>OZ250169.1:2205000-8134597 GCA_965237955.1 Candidatus Marinacidobacterales bacterium
CGCTTGCCAACCTTCAGGACGAAATCGCCAGGACCGGAGATCTCACGGTCTGCGGACACGCGTTCGCCGTCGATGGAGACCGCGCCTTGTTGGATGAGTCGCCGGGCTTCGTTCCGCGAGGCCGCCAGTTGGACGTCCGCCAAGAGCCGTGACAGCAATATCGGCTCGACCCCGCCGCGGTGCTCGGGCATCTCGTCGGGAACTTCCTTTTTGCGGATCACCGCGTCGAAATGCAGCTGGGCTTCGTCCGCCGCCGCTTGCGAGTGGAAGTCGGTGATGATGCGCCTGGCGAGATCCATCTTGGAGCGCATCGGGTTGCCCGCAGCCTTCAACGCATCAATCTCCGCGACACTCAAGTCCGTCAGGAGCTCGTAGTACTTCCACATGAGCTCGTCGGAGATCGACATGAGCTTTCCGAACATCTCGTTGGGCGGCTCCGTCACACCGACATAGTTGTCGATGCTTTTCGACATCTTGTCGACGCCGTCGAGGCCTTCGAGTAGAGGCGTTGTGAGCACGACCTGAGGCTCGAGGTCGTAGGCGCGCATGATGTCGCGGCCGACGAGGAGGTTGAAGAGCTGATCGGTTCCGCCGAGCTCGAAATCGGCTTTCAAGAAAACCGAGTCGTAGGCCTGTGCGAGAGGGTAGAGAAACTCGTGGATGGCGATGGGCTGCTCGGACTGGTAGCGCTTCTTGAAATCGTCGCGCTCGAGCATACGGGCCACGTTGTAGCGGGACGCGAGGCGGATGAAGCCTTCGCTCCCGAGCTCGCCGAGCCAGCGGCTATTGAAATCCACGAGGGTCTTGTCCGGGTCGAGGATCTTGAAGACCTGCTCCTTGTAGGTCTCGGCGTTCTGGCTGATTTCCTCACGGGTGAGCTCTGGGCGCGTCTTGGATTTGCCGGTCGGATCGCCGATGAGCCCGGTGAAGTCGCCGATCAAGAATACGACCTCCGCGCCGACGTCCTGGAAGTGCTTCATCTTGCGCATCAGGACCGTGTGGCCGAGATGAATGTCGGGCGCCGACGGGTCGAAGCCGACTTTGACTTTCAGCTTCTTCCCGGACTCGAGCTTTTTCTTCAGCTCCTCCGGCCGGACGACATCGACGGCGCCCTTGGTCAGGTAAGCGATTTGCTCGTCGAGCGTCATATCCACGGAACTCTCTCTAACGTAACAGGTGCCATCCCCTCACCTCATCCCTCTCCCGCGAGCGGGAGAGGGGGAGTTCGTGCGCCGAGAGGCCTCGGCGGTCCAAGCATAATGGTCATGTCTGGATAACAGCTCTCCGTCCATCGACGCGCACTTTGCCGTCGAGGATCAACTGTATTGCTTCAGGGTAGAGCTTGTGCTCCTGTTCCAAGATGCGCACAGAGAGAGACTCCTCCGAGTCTCCCTCTTCGACCGGTACCGGGGTCTGCAGCAGGATCGGGCCGTGATCGAGCTCTTCGTCCACGAGATGCACCGTGCACCCGCTCACCTTGGCACCATGCTCGACGGCCTGCCGTTGCGCATGGAGCCCGACGAACGCGGGCAGGAGCGACGGATGAATATTGAGGAGACGGTTCGGGAACGCGCGTACGAGCACGGGGGAGAGGATACGCATGAAACCGGCGAGACAGACGACGTCGACGTCATGCTTTTTCAACCGCGCGAACACCGCCTCATCGAACGCCTCACGTGAGTCGTAGTCTTTGTGCGAAAGAACCGCCGTCGGCACACCTGCCTTTTCGGCACGCTCTAGCCCCTGCGCATCCGCTTGGTTGCTGACGACGACGCCGACACGGGCGTCGAGACGTCCCTCCGCGATCGCGTCCAGGATCGCCTGCAGGTTCGAGCCCCGGCCCGAGATCAAAACCCCGAGCGTTCGGCTCACAAAGAACCCTCGTAGGCGACGCCACTTCCAGCAACGACTTCGCCAATCAGCCAGGCGTCGTCGAGCTTGGGATCATCCTTCGCGATCACGACCATGCCAACGCCCATGTTGAACGCGCGCAGCATCTCGGCCCCGGGAACGTTTCCTTTGTCCATCAGGTAACGGAACACCGGAAGCGGGCGGAGGTTTCCGAGATCGATGCGAACACCGCAACCTTCGGGAAGTACGCGAGGGACGTTGTCGGTGAGACCGCCCCCGGTGATGTGCGCGAGCGCGTGGATGGCGCCGGAATCAAGAAGGGGTTCCAGATCCGGAAGGTAGCAGCGATGCCTCGCGAGGAGCACGTCCGCTATCGTTCCCCCGATAGCGTCGACATGGCTCGACGGCTCGAGCCCTTCCTGCTCGAAGAAGATCTTCCGTGCGAGGGAATACCCGTTCGTATGCAGACCCCAGGAGGGAAGCGCCCACAGCCGCTCGCCCGGCTTCACCGCCGAGCCGTCGATGATGCGGTCTTCCTCGACGACGCCTACGATCGTACCGGCGACATCGTACTCTCCCGGCGAGTAGAAGCCGGGCATCTCCGCGGTCTCGCCGCCGAGAAGAGACAGCTTGAACTCGCGGCAGGCCTCCGCCATCCCCGCAACCACCGAAGCCGCGACGCCTCCGTCGAGCTTTCCCATGGCGAGGTAGTCGAGAAAGAACAACGGACGGGCTCCTTGAACCAGGATGTCGTTGATGCAGTGCGATACCAGGTCGTAGCCCACGCTGTCGTGGCGTCCGGTGGCGAAAGCGATCTTGAGCTTCGTACCGACGCCATCCGTGCTCGCAACCAGAACAGGCCTCTTGTAGCGGTCGGTATCGAGCCGAAAGAGCCCGCCGAAGCTGCCGATATCGGAGAGCGTTCCCGGCTGGTAGGTCGAGCGGGCAGATTCGCGCACTTTCTGAAGCGCTTTCGCCGCCGCGTCGATATCGACGCCTGCAGATCGGTAGTCCACGGTCAGCTATTATAAGGGCCCATGCTGTCGATCGTTCTCATTACCAAGAACGCGGAACATCTATTGAGGAGAACTCTCGAGGCAGTCTCGTGGGCGGACGCCATCTTGATCGTCGACTCCGGCTCGACGGATGGCACCCGAGAGCTCGCCGAGACCATGGGCGCCAAGGTGCTGCTCCAAACCGATTGGAAAGGCTACGGCTATCAAAAGAGCTACGCGCTCTCGAAAGCCGAGGGCGACTGGATCTTGTTTCTCGACGCCGATGAGGTCGTGGACCCGAAGCTCGCCGAACAGATCCAGCGGGTGACGAAGACCGACGAAGGCGCGGCGGGCTACGCCATGCTCCGAGTGAACTACTTCTGTGGTGACCGGCTACGCTTCGGAAACGGCCGGCCCGACTACGTCGATCGTCTATTCAAACGGGGGAAGGGAAGTATCTCTGATCACCGCGTCCACGAGCGGGTAATCGTCGACGGTCCGGTGAAGCGACTGCAAGGAGAACTACAACACTACACGACGGAGTCCATCAGCCACCGCGTGCGGAAAAACGACGAGTACGCGACCACGGCCGCGGAGGAACTGTACCGTCAGGGAAAACGGGCGTCGATGTTACAACTCTTGTTTCTCATGCCGCTTTCGATCTTCCGGGATCTGGTGTTGAAAGGCGGCATCCTCGACGGGAAAAACGGCGTCATCATGGCGGTGACAGGCGCGTTCTACTCGTTCAGCAAGTACGCTAAGTTGTGGGAGCTCCAGAAAAAATCCTCTTGAGCTTCGAGGACCAGCGGTGCCGACCCTCCTCGCGGCGCACCCACGATTCATCCTCTACCCAGTTCAGCTGGATCGCCCGGCGCTCACCCACGTAGGGCGTGTGCCCGTGCCACGCATTCTCCGAACAGCGGAACAACACAGCCGTCGCGTGCTCGGGTCGGATGTCGGCAAAGTAATCGTCGAGGTTGTTCGTCGAACGCAGCAGCCGCAAATGCCCACCCTCATGCGGCCAGGCTCCGTTCACATAAATAAGGAGCGTGACGAGCTTCCACGTCGAATCCCTGTGGATGCGACCGTCCTTGTCACGCGCGTGCCCGCGCACCGTCAGCATGGTGGGACGTCCGGTGAGGTCGATCTCGAACTTCGACTCCACGGCTTTCGAGAGCAGGTCCCCGTGGAGCTCGTCGACCAGTTTGCCGAAAGCGGGACCGGAGGCGAGCTCGCTCAAGGGAAAGCTTCCGGCCTTGGGGACGGACGGGAAGTCGCGCTCGAGCTCCGCCATGGACTCCGAGCGAATGAATTGGGGTACGACCAGGTGCTCGAACGGCTCGCGCTCGAGGGGCGTGGCGCGCAAGCGTTCGAAGTCGATCATGTTTGGAGCCTTCGGCGTACGGCGTCCAGCACGTCGTCGACCTCGATTGACGTCATGCACACGTTGCCGTAGCCGGGGCAACGGTGTTTGTAGCACGGCCCACAGGGAACGTCCTGCCAAACCACTTCGTCTCCCGCACCGAAAGGACCGTTTCTCGCCGGATCGGTGGGTCCGAAGATCCCCACCACGGGAACACCGAACGCCGAGGCCAGGTGGATCGGACCGGTGTCGCCGCTGACGAAAAGACGCGCACGCCGAATGTAGGGGATGACGTCGCGAAGCCCGGTGGCCGGCGCGAGCTTGGCAGCCTCGCCCGAAATCTCCACGATGCGACGCGCAATATCCTCTTCGCCGGGCCCCCAGATGACCAGTGACGGCAGTTCTAGTTCCTCCGCGAGCGCAACCGCGAGGGCGCCGAATTTTTCCGGATCCCACCGTTTGGTCACCCAGCTGGCGCCGGGATTGAGGACGACATAGTCGGTCAATCCCAACGACTCGAGTTTCGCTGCCGCGGCCTGGTCCATCTCGTCGGGAACGACGATGGGAAAGTTCCGTTCGTGAGTCTCGATATCGAAAACGGTGAGAAGGCGCAGGTGCCGGTCGATGACGTGATGCGGGGCACCGTTGACCCCAATCCGCTCCGAGTAGAAAAGGCTCGCGCCTTTCTCCTTGAGCGCGCTCGTGGCGAAGCCAACGTGTCGATCGCTTTTTGCGAGCCGGGCGGCAACGGACGATTTGATCGTGCCTTGCAGATCGAGGACGACGTCGTAGTCGCGCTTGCGAATCTCGCGGACACTTGCGGCGATCTCCCTCCACGTGGCGGGCGAGAACAGACGCTTGCGCCAACGGAAGGTGTCGACCTCGACGAGCTCGTTCACGTCGGGATTCGACAACAACACATCTCGGTGGCGGGTTTCCACGAGCCAATCGATGGTCGCGTCGGGGAAGCGCCGTCTGAGCGCCGAGAGTGCTGGCAGCGTGTGAACCAGGTCCCCGATAGAGCTCAGGCGAACCATGAGGATGCGCATGGGTGCCAGGCACGAGCGTAGCTTTCGCTCGAGGCGAAAGCAAACTACCGGCGTTTTTCGGCTTTTTCGATTTGCTCGGCGATCGCTCGAGGGGAGACGCCACCTTCGGTGTCACGGCGGGCGACGGACGCCCGATAATCCCAAACCGAAGACACGTTCTCGTCGAAGTGCAGCGAGAACTCGCGCAGCTCCTTGAGCGTGAGCTCGTCCGGCGGCACACCTTTCTCGGCAGCGCGGGCAAGAACCTGGCCGACGATCGCGTGCGCGTTTCGGAACGGAACGTCCTTTCGGACCAGGTACTCGGCGAGGTCGGTCGCAAGAAGATCCGGTGACAACGCTTCGGCCATCTTGTCACGGTTGACGACGAGTGTTCTCACGACGCCCTCCATCACCGGGAGCACGAGCGCGAGCGTGTCGAGCGTATCGAAGGCGGGCTCTTTGTCTTCCTGGAGATCGCGTTGATAGCCGGTCGCAAGTCCTTTCACCGTCGTCATGAGCGAGACCAGATTGCCGGCGAGCCTTCCCGATTTGCCGCGGATGAGCTCGAGACTGTCCGGGTTGCGCTTTTGCGGCATGAGGCTCGAGCCGGTCGTGAAGCTCTCATCGATGGTGACGAAGCCGTACTCGGCGCCCGACCACAGAATGAGGTCTTCCGCCATGCGAGACAGGTTCGTTCCCAGGATCGCGCCCGCCGATAAAAACTCGAGAATGTAGTCTCGTGACGAGATCGCGTCGATGCTGTTCGGGAGCACCGTGTCGAAACCGAGCTCTTCGGCGAGCCGCTGGCGGTTCACACCGAACGGATTGCCGGCGAGCGCACCAGCGCCGAGCGCAAGCCCGAGAGCACGAGTGCGCGCGGCGGCCAGGCGCACGCGGTCGCGATCGAGCGCCCAGAAGTAGGCGAGCAAGTACTGCGCGAACACCACCGGCTGACCCCGGCGAAGGTGGGTGTAGCCCGGCAGGATCGCATCCTGGTTCGCGCGCGCCTGCTCGAGAAGACTCGACTCGAGCTTCTCGATGTCGTTGATGCGAGCTTGGATCGCGCTCGCCAAGTACAAGCGAAGCTCGGTGACGGCGAGATCGTTCCGACTTCGTCCCGTCGGGACTTTCGCGGCGATATCGGGATCGTCGATGGCTTCGCCAAGCATGCGCTCGACGGCGGTGTGGATGTCCTCGTCATCGAGCGAAGGTTTCTCGCGAAGCTTCCCCTCGACGCGATCGAGCCCGGTTAGAATTTTCTGCAGCTCGTCGTCGCTCAAGACCCCGACCGCCTTCAGCTCGCGCGCGTATGCACGGTTGATGCGCACGTCCTCGAACGCGAGCCTGCGATCGAAATCGATGGAGCTCCCGAGGACTTCGAGCTCAGGCGCCGTGGGCTTTTTGAACCGGCCGCCCCAGAGTTTCATCCGCGACGGCTCGTGTGCCACTTTTCGAGCACGGGGGACAAACTCCCCTTGCTTTGCTTGCGCGCCAAGTTGCGGATCTTTTGAGGCAGACCGAAGAGCCGAATGAACCCTTCGGCGTCCGATTGCTGGTACACATCGTCCTCGCCGAACGTCGCGAACTGCTCCGAGTACAAGCTTTCGGGTGAACGGCGTCCGACCGCCGAAGCCTGCCCTTTGAAAAGCTGCACAAGGACTTCGCCGGTCACCGTTTCCTGAGTCGACTCAACGAACGAGTCGATCGCTTCTCGAAGCGGCGAGAACCACTGGCCGTCGTAGACGATCTCCGAGTACTTGTTGGCGACGTTCGCTTTGTAGTGCGAGGTCTCGCGGTCGAGGGTAATGCTCTCGAGGGATTGGTGCGCCTCCCAGAGGATCGTGCCGCCCGGCGTTTCGTAAACACCTCTCGATTTCATCCCCACGAGACGATTCTCGACGATGTCGATCCGACCGACGCCGTGCTCACCACCGAGCTCGTTGAGCTTTTCCAGGAGTGCGACCGGCTCGAGCTCTTTGCCGTTCACCGAGACCGGAGTTCCGCGGTTGAAGACGATCTCGACGTACTCGGGCCGATCCGGTGCATCGGCGGGAGATTTCGTCAGCTGGTACAGGTTGTCGGGCGGTGGAGCCCACGGGTCTTCGAGGACACCGCCCTCGTGGCTGAGGTGAAGGAGGTTCTGGTCACGGCTATAGATGTTCTCTTTGCTCTGAGCAACCGGGATGTTGTGCTTCGCAGCGTAGGCGAGGGCGTCCTCGCGGGAGCGGATGTCCCATTCACGCCAAGGCGCAATCACTTTGAGCTCGGGCGCGAGCGCCTGGTAGGTGAGCTCGAAGCGAACCTGGTCGTTGCCCTTGCCAGTGCAGCCGTGGGCAAGGTACTCCGCGCCTTCGTCGAGGGCGATCTCGACCTGACGCTTGGCGATGATCGGGCGCGCGAGCGAAGTGCCCAGTAGGTAGTTGTGTTCGTAGCGGGCGCCGGCCCGAAGAGCCGGGAACACGTAGTCGCGCACGAACTCGGTGCGCAAATCTTCGACGAACGTTTTGGAGGCGCCGATGTCCGTGCCCTTCTTGGCCGCGGCCTCGAGGTCTTCGCCCTGCCCCACGTCGGCGAGCATCGCGATGACCTCACAATCGTAGTTTTCCTTGAGCCAGGGCACGATGACCGAAGTGTCGAGCCCGCCCGAATACGCCAGAACGACTTTCTTCGTGGCACTCTTAGTCATAATAATTCATTTATATCGCATAATTATGCACCAGGCAACCCAAAGTGGTCGCTGTGGCTCGCTCGGAGAGTAATCTACTTCACTGCGGACCACACTCGCGAGGCAACCGCGCGCAAGCCAGCCTTCCTACCACCAGCTTCGTCACTTGCTCAAAGAGCACGGCCGGACGAGGAGTCGTAGCGCTCGGCTGATCGATAGAGGTTATGATCTTCTCCTTTGTGAAATCCTGCGTGTTCTTCGTGTCTTCCTTGTAGGCTGGTAGGCTGGTAGGTAAAGTTTGAGTAAGCTCGATGGGTGGGGGCTCGATGGTGACAAAGTCATCAAAGAGACCTATCTCACCAGAAAACCGGCGCCGCGCAGTCAGTGGGTGGCGCTCGGAAGCGTCGCTGTTCTGTTCATGGCGTCGCTCGTTTATTGGAGCGACCTATTTGGAATCGCCTCGCTGCTGCCCGCAAGCCGTGAGAGCGTGTACTTCCGAGGCGAGTACTGGCGACTCGGGACTTCGATCCTGATACACGCCGACTTCCAGCATTTTCTCGCGAACGGCGTCGTGCTCGGTGTTCTGGCGTTTCTGCTCTATGGATACTACGGCGCGTCCGTTTACCCTGGGCTGACGCTTTTCTTCGGCGCAATCGTTACCGGGCTCGCGCTTCGCACCTATCCCACCCAGACCTGGCTCGTCGGGGCGTCCGGGGTCGTGTACTTGATGGCGGGTTTCTGGCTAGCTCTTTATTTGATGTTGGAACGCCGTGTGGGTATCGGCAAGCGCCTCGTTCGCGCTATCGGCTTCGGCGTCATCGTGCTCGTTCCCACCGCGTTCGAGCCGGCGGTGAGCTATCGCACGCATCTCATCGGTTTTCTCGTCGGGATCGGCTTCGCCATCGCCTACTTCTCGAAGCACAAAGAAAGACTCCGCGCCGCCGAACGCATCGCCTACGAATAGTTAGTTTGGCCGCGCTCTCGGTCTCTGTGCCTGTGTGGCCAATTTCCGATCAATCGGTGTCGTTGTCGGAGTCGGTGTCGGCGATGCCTCGGCCGCTGTAGGCGAGTGCCATCGCACGCTCGGTGACTTTGGCGTAGAGGCGCTCCAGTGCGCCCCGGATCTCAGGGTGCGGCTTCCAGAAGGACGGTACACCGAGACGCTTGAGAAGAGATGCGGAAACGGCGGGCGGGCCCACGGATATCGACACCGTGTGGAAGCTTTCACCAAGCTTCCAGTAGTCGGCCATCGACTCTTCCAGGCTGCGCGTCGACGAACGATCGAGTGGGCGTCCCGAGGCTTCCGCAGCACGTTGCTGTCCCAGCTCTCGCAGTATCCGCCCGCGGCTTCGTCCGCGCCACTCGAACAATAAAAACGGATCCGCGTCGAGCTTGTCCGCGAGCACGTAGTGGATCGCCACGATGTGTTTGCACGGCACGACGGCGTCCAGGCACGAGCACTTCATCGTGAGCTCGCCGGGTGAGTTTGGAAAAAGAGACAGGCCGACACCCGAGAACGCCTCCTCGATGTTCTCCGGCATCTCTCCCGAAAGAAGTTTCGCGGAGAACAACGCTTGCGACGCGAGAGCTTTGACCGCCTCGTGCCACTCTTCGTCGGTGAAAGCGTCGACCCCGATCTCAACCTGGTAGGGATCGTAGCGCGAGCCCTGGACGTTGGCGCTCACGAGCCCGGGCTCGATCTCGAGTGAAAAAACACGCTCGGCGCGCGCATAGTGTTTCCCGCGCTCGAGTCGGCGGGTAACACCGATCGATTCCATGACCGCCCACCAGCGCTCGGACCACCAACGGCCGTCGCTCTCGGTCTCGCTCGTCGTCGCCATACTTAGTGCCCTAGCCTTCGATCGCCTCGGTGCGCAGCTCGAAGAGCTCGCACAAACTCTCGGTGTTGAGCTCGGTCAACCAGCCTTCTCCGGATTGAATAACCGCGCCCGCCAATTTTTTTTTTCGCTCCGCAAGCTCGTCGATGCGCTCCTCGATGGTGCCGGCGCAAATGAATTTGTAAACGGCCACCGATCGTGTCTGTCCGATTCGAAACGCCCGATCGGTAGCCTGATCTTCCACCGCCGGGTTCCACCAGCGGTCGAAGTGAAACACGTGTCGCGCCTGGGTGAGGTTCAAACCGAATCCGCCGGCTTTCAACGACAGTACGAAAATCGGCGGGCCGGCGTCGTCCTCTTGGAACGAGGTGATCATGCGCTCGCGCTCCGCTGAGGGCACCGCGCCGTAAAGAAACGAAACGTCGACGGAAAGCGTCGTGCGTAGGTGCCGTTCGATGAGCTTCCCCATCTCCGCATACTGCGTAAACACGAGAGCGCGATCGCCTTCGGCGAGCACCTCTTCCAACATCTCCGTCAACCGCGACAGCTTTCCCGAGCGCCCGGGGAGCGTACTCCCGTCACCGAGAAAATGCGCTGGGTGATTACAGATTTGTTTGAGCCGCGTGAGAGCAGCGAGCACTTCACCTTTGCGCCCGATGCCTTCCGAGCCTTCGATCCGCTCGAGGCTATCTTGCACGACCGCCTGGTACAACGTCCCCTGCTCCCGGGTGAGCGTGCAATAGACCTTCATCTCGTTCTTCGACGGCAGGTCTTTGATGACGGTCGGGTCGGTCTTCACTCGCCTCAGAACGAACGGCTCGATGAGACGGCGGAACTCGTCCGTGGCCGCGCCGTCGCGATAGCGCTCGATAGGTAGGGCGTAGTGGCGGCGGAACGCCGCTTCGGATCCAAGGTAGCCGGGGTTCAAGAACTCCATGATAGACCAGAGCTCTTGGAGGCGGTTTTCCACCGGCGTGCCGGTGAGTGCGATGCGGCGAGGTGCGTTCAAACGCCTGAGCGCCTTGGTCTGCTTCGCCTGCGGGTTCTTGATGTTCTGCGCTTCGTCGAGCACCAACCCGCCCCACTCGACGGCGTCGAGCTGTTCCAAATCGCGATGCGCGAGGCTGTACGTGGACACGACGAGATGATGCCGGTTCGCTTCGCGCTTGAAGTCCTCACCCTCGTGGCGGTCGAGCCCGTGATGGATGAGAACGCTGAGAGTCGGCGCGAATCGCTCGGCCTCTTTGCGCCAGTTGCCGACGACCGACGTGGGACATATGAGAAGAAACGGTCTCTCGAGAGTGCCTTCCTCTTGGAGATGCAACAAAAGCGCCAGGACTTGAATCGTCTTCCCAAGGCCCATGTCATCGGCAAGGCACGCGCCGAGACGGAATTGTCCGAGAAACAAGAGCCACGCGAGGCCGTGAACTTGGTACGGCCGGAGCGTTCCTCGGAACGTAGCCGGTGGTTCGACGTCGGGCAGTTCGTCATGGCCTGCCAGCTTCGACAAGAGCGCGTCGACCCAGCCGGTGGCGCGCAAATCGGTCACCGGAAGCCTGCGGTCGCCGAGGCGGCCGAGCTTGAGTTGCAGCACGTCTCCGAGAGTCATCTCGGGAACCGCGGGGCGCGATTCGATCGCGCTCAAGACTTCCTGAACACGCGCAGGCGAGAGCTCGACCCACTGGCCGCGCACTCGTACCAGGGGTTGTTTCATCTCGGCGAGCTCGAGAAACTCTTCGCGACTCAAGCTCTCGGCACCGAGAGCCAGTTGCCAGTCGAACTCCACCAGCGCGTCGAGACCGAGCCGGCTCACGACGCTCCGTGGTCCTTGCGCGCGCGGCGAGACTTGAAGGCTCAGGCCGACGCCGTGCTCACGTTTACCCCACCACGACGGCACCAGGACACCGTAGCCACTTTCACGCAATAGAAACGCGCCTTCGGTGAGAAACGTGTACGCCTGATCGAGATCGAGTGACAACGACTCGGGTCGCGACTCTTTCAAGCTTTCTTCGAGCGGCGGATAGAGCGCGGCGGCCCGCCCGAGCGCTTCGAGAACGACTTCATGCGGGCGTTCGAGCCGGCGCTCGAGGTAACGCCACGACGTCCCGCCGTGCTCCCATACGCGCGCGAGCGGCACGAGAAGACTTTCGTCGTCCAGCGCCTGCAGAAAGAATCGCAGCTCCCAGTTGTCATCGCCTTCGGCTTGCTCTTGACCATCAAAATCTCGGGCGAGCTCCGGGTCGGGAGACCGCGGTGGTTCCAGTCGAAACGCGATCCGGAAAGGAACCTCGTGCTCTTCGTCGAACTGCGCTTTCCAACTGAGAAGATCTTCTCGAAGTGCTTCGATGGTTTTGTCCGAGCCTTGGAACGTGCCCTCGGTTTCGAGAAGCGACGATGCGAACTGCTCACCGCTCGTCTCGACGAAGCGCGGCCGCACCCGGAGCCGCGACGCTGCTCGCCGTACGAATCGATCGACGACCGAGACCAGGAAATCCGAAAAGAGCACGTCGCGGCTCGATTCTTCGGGGCTCGAGTCCACGGTAGTGGCGACGGCACGGCACACCGGTGGCATCGCCGCTCGGAGCGCTTCCACGCGGTCGAGCTCTTCTTCGACGAGGGGCTCCCACCGCGCCTCGGCAAAGGTATCGTCCGCCACGATCGCGGGGAGGAATCGCTGCCGGGCCAGAAGCTCGAGGGCGAACCGGGCGACGGCGGACCAGTACTGCAAGTCCGCGCCGAGATGGAGCCGATACGGCAACGGCTCGTCCGCAGCCGGTAGCATAGCGAGCCAAGCGAGAGCTGACTCCGGCGGAAGCGACACGCCTCGGATGTTCCATGCGGCGAGGCGTGGGGTAACACCCGAGGGCTGCTCGCGATGAAAGTGGTGCTCGGGCGAAGGCAACGGGAATCCGTTCTCGGACGGCAAAAGAAGCGTGACCCCGTCGTCACCAACCTCGAGGCGGGTCTCTCCGTCGGAGAGCGCTTCGAGTAAACTCGCTTGGATGTGATCGCGCGCGAGTTGATACGGATGATCGCCGTTTCTGCCGTTGTTGGACAACGACTCAATCGGCTCGGTCTCTCCCCAAAGGAAGAACCGTTCTTTAATAGGCAGCCAGGTCCCGTGTGCAACGATCACGTAAGCTCGATTTTCAAGAGGTTGAAGTTAGACGGTGGCAGTCAAGCGGAATGTCAGACCTTATCGGAACTGGCGGAGAGGGTGGGATTCGAACCCACGTGCCCGGGTATTAACCGGACAAGACGCTTTCGAGGCGCCCCCGTTACGACCACTTCGGTACCTCTCCGAAACCCAATTACCCTGAGATTTGATGCCTAGACGTTCTCGCGGCGGAACTTGAAAAAATCTTTTAATATTTTCTTACAATCCTGTTCTAAAACTCCCGAGCTGATCGCGAGCCGATGAGGAATCCTGATCTCATTCAAATCGAACAACGATTCCACGGCGCCGAACTTCGGCTCCGGCGCTCCATAGACCAAACTTCCGACGCGCGCTTGAACGATCGCACCTACACACATCATACAAGGCTCGACGGTCACGTAGAGCGTCAAGGCTTGAAGCCGGTAGTTCCCGATCTCGCGCGCCGCCTTGCGCATGGCGACGATTTCTGCGTGCCCCGTCGGATCCGCAGCGTGGATCGGCTGGTTGAAGCCGGACGCAATGACCTCCTGGTCGTGCGCCAACACTGCTCCGATCGGAACCTCACCCAAGTGAAGCGCATGGCGCGCTTCCTCGAGGGCGAGTCGCATCATTCGCTGCTGCGTCCCGATAGCCGCTCACCTCGCTCGAATTCGAGAATACTCGACTCGGGGAATTCCCGCAAGGGCCGGGCCGCGCCTCCCTACAAGATGACAAGATGACGGACCCGCGACGAGGCTTTCGAGGGCTGGGTGGACGGGCTTCGCCGGCGGCATACGAAAGCGCTCACGTTCCCGGAGATCCGCACAGGCGTGGTGGCGCTGTCGCGAATCTACGTGGAGGAGCGTAACCGTATCGGCGGCAACGTCTTCGCTGGAGCCGGCAAGCGCGCCGCTTTCGCGTGCTTTTATTCGCCGCTCCACTATTTGCTCGTCCACCACATCGTCACTGCACTCGACGCGCATGAGCCGCCGCCGAGCCGGATCGTGGATCTCGGATGTGGGCTCTTGCCAGCCGGCGCCGTGTGGGCTCGGGCGGCAGGCGGCCGGGCCGAAATCGTCGGCGTGGACCAATCCGCCTGGGCGGTCGCCGAAGCCAGGGCGAGCCTCGGTGCTCTGGATCTGAACGCCCGCATCCTCAAAAAGCGGATCGCTGAGGCACCGATGCCGAAGCCCGGCGAGGCGCTCGTGGCGGCGTTCGCGGTCAACGAGCTCTCCGATGATGATGATGCGCGGAAAAAGCTGCTCGAGCGGCTCGTGAGCTCCACCCGGCGGGGCGCCACCGTCCTGATCGTCGAGGCGATTGCC
Organism: Candidatus Marinacidobacterales bacterium; assembly: GCA_965237955.1. Classification (GTDB taxonomy): domain Bacteria; phylum Acidobacteriota; class Vicinamibacteria; order Marinacidobacterales; family SMYC01. Next base: position 2,219,202 of record OZ250169.1, read on the forward strand.
CGACGTGCGGCCAGGTGGTGGGATGAGTGGAGCGAGGTTCTCGCCACCGAGGGCGCCGAGAGAGGACGTTCCGACGAATGGCGGTTCTCGGTCGAGCTTCCGTCGTTCGTTTCCGAGCTCGACCGTGCCTCGGGCCTAAACCATCGTGAGCTTTCCGTGCGCTCGCTATTTGTCCGTGGTTTTTCTTGATGCTGAATAGCGCACTCCATACGATTCGGACAGGAGAGGCGCTAAGATCAGTGCTCCATGGCCAAGAAAGCACCCTCGGGAGCGCAGGCCGTCCTTCGGGCGATCGCACTTCTGAAAGCATTCACGCTCGAAAAGCCCGAGAGAGACGTCTCCGGTCTCGCGGAGCAAACGGGGCTATCTCGCGGTACGGTCCATCGACTTTTGGCGGCGCTCGAGAGTGAAGGCCTTCTAGTGCGGCGTGACAACGGTCTCTACCGGCTCGGGCCGACAGCTGCGGCGCTCGGTGTTCGTGCACTACGCTCGAGCACGCTGCGCGAGAACGCACACCCCGAGCTCGAACGGTTGGCCGAACAAACCGGAGAGACCGCGACACTCGAAGTTCTCTCCGAAGGGAAGATGCTCAGTCTCGACGAAGTGCTCGGCGCTCGATTGACCGGAGCGTCGCCTTCACTCGGGACCGCGTGGGCACTGCATGCGACGTCGACGGGGAAGGCGATTCTTGCCGCTGTTCCGACAGAGCGCGTGGCCGAGCTCTTGCCGCGCTCGCTGGACCGCTTTACCGGGAAAACGATCACCGACCGCGCTCGCCTCGACGAAGCGCTCGACGAAGCGCGCGAGGAGCTCGAAGAAGGTTACTCCGCTGCCGGCGCAGTGATCCGTACGCCGATGCTGGAGCCGTACGCGGCGCTCAGCCACGGAGGTCCCAGCGCGCGTTTGCATCCCGACGTTTTGGAAGAGCTCGGGGCTCGGGTCAAATCCTGTGCGGACGCCGTCTCGGCCCGTCTAGGGTACGAGGGCTAGCCCCAGGACTCGAGCCGCTTTTTGAGCTCGCCGGGGCGCCTCCGAAGAGCACCGGTGTTCCCGGGCGAATACGCTCGGCGATGGCGATACCGCTCACGACCTCGGCGGTGTGCAGCACGAGCGCCCCCACGGTCGTCGCCGGGGAAATCATTCCGAGAAGGCTCGAATGCTTCGTCGTGCTCGTCGAGCACGCCAGTGTCCTCGAGAACCGACAGAGCCTCGTCGATAATCCGCTCCACCAAGGAGTGTTCGAGGATCTCCATGCGTGCCCTCATGGCACGCTTTTCTTCCGCGCGGGGTCGAAGAAGGGGAGCGGCACGACCTTGCACGCTGCGCGGCGGCGTACGTATTCGACGGTGAACTCGACGTCGAGCGCTGTCCCCGGCGCTTCATAGCCGCGGTCGACGGTAGCGAGGACAAGAAACTTCTTGAGCAGTACTGACCACCCACTGGTCGTCGCCTTCCCGATTTGACGGCCACCGGCGTACACTGGAATGCCGACGCGCGAGACTTCGTTCGGAATCTCGGGTGCAAGACCTTCGAGCTCGTAGAGCCGCTCGATCTCGCGAAAGGACACTTCGAGCCCGACGAAAAAACGCGCCGGGCCACGCTTGTTTTCCTCGGCGAGAGCGCGCTTGCCGACGAAGCAGGGCTTTTTGAGATGAACCGCCCAGCCCAGGTTGAGCTCGTACGGCGTCGACTTCTGGTCTTCGATCAACGTCTTCTCGACATTCCAGAAATCTACGTCGATGAGAGGAAAGCCCGCTTCGAGGCGGGTGCGGTCGAGTGCGAGCAGACCCGCGGGCTCGATGCCGTAATCTTCGCCCGCGTCGAAAAGCACATCCCAAAGTTTCTCGGCGGCATCGCTCTCGACCCAGAGTTCGTAACCGAGATCGCCGGTGTAGCCCGTCCGGGTTACGATCGCCGGGACGCCTCCGAGCTCGGTGCGCACAAGGCGGAAAGACCCGAGGCTTTTGAGGTCTTCACTTGAAATCCGTTGCAGGATGTCGCGTGAGCGAGGTACTTGAAGCGCGAGCGCACCGTAGTTTTCCGAGACTTCTTCGATGTCGACGTCCATGCCTTTCGCATTCAAACGAAACCAGGAAAGCGCGGGCTCGGCCGCGGTCGCCCGGAAGACATTCTCTTCGAGTCGCTGGAAGCATCCGTCCTGGAGAATCTTGCCGTCCTCATCGCACCAGGCGGTGTAGAGCACCTGGCCGACCTCGCATCGGCGCGCATTGCGTGTGATCACGCGGTCGACGAGACGGAGGGCATCCGGCCCCTCGAGGTCGTACTTATATAAAGGGGTCTACGCGGAAATCTGTGGGCGAATGCTGACGGAGAAATAGTGTAACTCATTGTGTGGAAAAGGTATTCAGCACTTCATCAGGTGCTGAGAAGTGATCCGTTTTTCGGATAGGCTAACCGAGTGAAAAATCCCCAGTCGATCCGCTCGCTTTTTGCGCTACCAGGTTTCGTGGCTGGCGCCCGATTGAACGGTGTATTCGGTGACCGATACGCCCGCGTCATCCAGCTCAAGAGGCGAAAAAAACAGCCGTGTGCTCGTACTGTGGGCATCGGTGCCGGGGGCGCTATGACAAGCAAGTGTGCCGGGTCCGCGACCTGTCGTTGGCAGGCTGGCGGATCTATCTGGAATACGAGCGTTGGCGCGTCAACTGTCGTGGGTGCGGTGGTGTGCATGTAGAACACTTGGACTGGCTGGCGAACAACCCGCGCTACACCCAGCGCTTTGCGACGCATGTGGGCAAGCTGTGCCGGGATATGCCGAACAAGGCGGTGGCCGAGATGGAACGTCTGCACCACACTACGGTGAAGGACCTGGATAAGCTCTACATGCAAGAGCAAGTCGAGCGGGCGGGGCTGCCGGCGCCTCGGGCCATCGGTATCGATGAGATCTCCATCCGCAAGGGACATAACTATCGTGTCATTGTCAGCGACCTGGAGCGGGCGCGTCCCATCTGGGTGGGCGGTGAGGGTCGCAAAGAAACCGACATCGATTTGTTCTTCAAGGCGCTGGGCGGGAAGAAAAGCGCCCGTATCAAGCTGGCCGCCATGGATATGTGGAAGCCCTTCCGGAACTCGGTGATTAACAACGCACCCAATGCGCGGATCATCTTCGACAAGTTTCATATCATGCGTCACCTGTCAAAGGCTCTCGATGAGGTCCGGCGCCGTGAGTACAAACGCCTCAGCGGCGAGGACCGGTCGTATATCAAGGGGCAGCGTTACACGTTGCTTTCCCGGCGGGAGAACCTGAGCCTGGACGGTCGCCGCGCACTCAAGAAGTTGCTCCAGGCCAACCGGCGCCTGAACACCGCCTATGTTTTGAAGGAGGCCTTCGGGCAACTCTGGGATTACCGCACCGAACGCGGGGCTCGCGCCTTTTTCACACGTTGGAAAGACAGCCTCAAATGGCAGCGCCTGCATCCCTACCAGAAGTTCGCCGGAATGATTGAGTCCCATTGGGATGGTATCGCCTCCTACTGTCATCCTGAGAACAAAGTCAGTCTCGGACTGGTTGAAGGGGTCAACAACAAAATCCGTGTTCTGCAACGACGCGCCTACGGCTATCGTGACGAGGGATATCTCAAGCTGAAGATCGTGGCGGCATTCCTTCCGCCATTACCCAGAAATGCCGTTTTCAACCCACACGAACCCGCGTAGACCCATATAAAGGGGAGACATCGATGACCCCGGCGCCGTTTCGGATGGGGTGGTACTCGGGATCGTGGGAATCGTCGTAGGCGTCGGGCGCGTAGTAGCCGGACCACTGCTTCCAGCGATAGCTCGTGCATAGGGGCGCGGTTTTCGTGTGGAACGGCGTCCCAATTGCCATGGTTTTAAGTGTACTTGGGCTGTTGTCCACATTGTATGCGATACCATATTGTGGACATGTCCCAATACGACGCCATCGTCATCGGGGCAGGCCACAACGGCCTCGTGACCGCAGCCTATCTAGCCCGTGCGGGTAGGCGCGTCATCGTTTTGGAGAAGCGAGACCTGGTTGGCGGCGCGACCGTCACCGAGGAAGTCGTTCCTGGATTCAAGTTTTCCGTCTTTTCTTACGTGGTCAGCTTGCTCCGCCCGGAGATCATCGAAGAGCTCGAGCTTCCGAAACACGGGCTGCAGCTCCTCGCGCTCGACGGCACGTTCACACCGCTTCCTGACGGGAGATATCTGGCGAGATGGCATGACGGCGAGCGCACGCGGCAAGAGCTCCGGCGATTCTCGAAAAACGACGCCGACAACTACGACCGGTTCGGCTTGCACATGCACCACATGTCGCGCGCGGTGCGAGAGCTCTTGATGATGCGCCCGCCGGAGCCTAGCTCATTGCGACCCTCGGACCTCGTCGGATTCATTCAGCTCGCGCGTCACGTCAAGGGGCTCGGGAACCGCCGGTTCTACGATCTCGTACGACTGATGACGGCAAGCGCCGCGGATTACCTCGATCGCTGGTTCGAGTGCGATCCGCTGAAGGCGACGATGTCGGCCAGCGGGATCATCGGAACGTTTCTGAGCCCGCGCTCCCCGGGCTCGGCCTACGTGCTGCTACATCATTATATGGGGGAGATTGACGGCGTCTCGCGCTCGTGGGGATTCGCGAAGGGCGGGATGGGCGCCGTCGCCGAGGCGCTCGCTTCGACCGCGCGAGGCTTCGGTGCGGAGATTCGTACCGGCGCGGGCATCGAGCGCGTCCTCACCAAAAACGGGCGCGCTATTGGAGTCGCGCTCGAAAGCGGCGAGGAGATCGAAGCCTACCAGATCGCGTCGAGCCTCGACCCGAAGCGCACGTTTTTGAAGCTCATCGAAGAATCGGATCTCCCGACGGAGTTCGTCACCGATGTGAAGCGCTTCAAGATTCGGGGCTCGTCCGGCAAAGTGAACCTCGCTCTCGACGAGCTCCCGAGCTTCACTTGTCTTCCGGGTGACGGGCCGCATCTGCGCGGATCGATCTCGATTAGCCCCAGCATGGACTACCTCGAGCGCGCGTACGACGAAGCGAAGTACGGTAGTTTCTCGAGCCGCCCCTACATGGACATCCTCATCCCATCGACGATCGATCCATCCATGGCGCCCCTGGGAAAACACGTGATGTCCATCTTCGTGCAATACGCCCCGTACCAGTTGAAGGACACGACGTGGGAAGACCAGCGTGACGCGTTCGGTGACGCCGTCGTCGACACGCTCTCGGAGTACGCGCCGAATCTGAAAAACGCTATCGTCGGGCGTCAGGTCGTCTCGCCGTGGGACATGGAGAAAAAGATCGGCCTGACCGAAGGCAACATCTTTCACGGAGAGCTCACGCTCGACCAGTTGTTTTTCTTGAGGCCGGTGGCAGGCTGGGCGCAGTTCAAAACACCACTCGACAATCTTTATCTGTGTGGCTCCGGCGCGCATCCCGGCGGCGGCGTCATGGGTGCACCCGGGAAGCTTGCCGCTCTCGAGATGTTGAAAGTGTCATGACGGACGTAGTTGTTATTGGGGCCGGTCACAACGGGTTGACGGCTGCGGCTTATCTTGCGCGGGCCGGCAAAGACGTCGTGGTGGTGGAAAAGCGCGATACGGTCGGCGGTCTCGCGGGTACGTACGAGCTCGCACCCGGCTTTCGCGCATCGGTGGGGCCCGATCTGGCCGGTCTTTTGTCGTCCGCGGTCATCGCGGACCTCGAACTGAAACGACACGGCCTCGAGCTCTTTCCCCTTGACCCGATCGTGTCCACGCCCGAGGGACTCACCTTGTGGCGAGATCTTGGGAAGTCTGTCGAGCAATCCGAAAGCACTCATCGAAAGACGCTGACGCGTATCCACGGTTCGTTGCCCTCGTCGAAACGCTCGCGGGATTTCTGAGGCCGCTTTTGACGAAACCCGCACCCACGCCGGATATTCAAAGTGGTTCGGATCTGCTCGAGCTCGCGCGTCTCGGTTGGGGATTCAAGCGACTCGGAACCCGCTCGATGCACGAGCTCCTGCGGATCCTGCCGATGTCGTTGTCGGATTTTCTCGACGAGTGGTTCGAAGACGATTTGCTGAAAGGGGCTCTCGCCGGGCCCGGGCTCGAAGGTGTTTGCCTCGGGCCCAGGTCGACGGGAACCGCCGCCCTGTTCCTGTATCAGAGACTCGGGGACAACCCCGCACTCGCGAGAAACTTGACGAGCTCGCTCGAGGCGGCGGTCCGAAGCGAAGGCGGCGTCATTCGCACCAGCGACGGCGTTGCCACGATTCTCGTCGGCGACGGGCACGTCCGGGGCGTCGTCCTCGAAAGCGGTAAAACCATCGACGCGTCCACGGTGCTATCGAGTGTCTCCCCGCGGCGTACGTTCCTCGAGCTCACGGACCCGACGTGGCTCGAGCCGAATTTCGTTTCCGAGATCAAAAACATCCGCTACCGCGGCGTCACCGCCAAGCTCGATTTAGCGCTCGAGAAGCTCCCCGTGGTGGAGTCGTCCACGTCGGACTCTCCCTCGACTTTTTGGAACGAGCCTACGACGCCGCCAAGTACGGGCACGCCTCCGAGGAGCCTTTTCTGAGGGCGGTGATCCCGAGCCTCGTCGACCCTAGCCTCGCGCCCGCGGGGAAGCACGTGATGAGTGTACTCGTCCAATACGTACCGTACGGCACGACGATCGCACCGGAGAAGGTAATCGACGCGCTCGAGCTCGACGGTTCGGTTCTTCAATACAAGCTCTGGACGCCATCCGACTACGAGCGCGAGCTTGGCCTTCCGGACGGAAGCCTTCACCACGGCGAGATGGCCTTGGATCAGATGTTCTTCATGCGACCCGTTCCTGGATGGGCGCACTATCGAACACCCATCGCCGGCCTCTATTTCGGGGGCGCCGGCGCGCACCCAGGGGGCAGCATCACGGGCGCTCCGGGCCGAAACGCGGCTTCCGAACTTCTGAGCCGCCGCGGTTGACTTCCGAGGGCCGCGGCTCTTAGAGTCGATACCCCCTGAGGTCACAATATGGTGCGGTTCGCTTCTTTCGTCGGCGGTATTCTCGCTGCAGCTCCCGCGAGCGCGGACTGGGTGATTTTCACCGATGGCCAACGGACCCAAGTCCAAGCGGTCGAGATCGCCGAGCGCGCCGTCCACATCACGACCCGGGCCGGTAAACGTTGGTCCGTGCTGCGGGACAGTGTGGACGTCGCGGCCACGCTCGCCGCCAACGAGACTCAGGCGCCCCTCGAAGTCGTGACCATCCCAGAGGCTCCGCCTGTCGCCGCGCCGCCCGAGACACCACCGGCGCGTCCACCGCTACCTCCGCCGCGGCCACAACACACCATCGTCGAGCGCGAGCTCACGCCGTTGCCCTCGGCGGACACTGACACTGACATTATCCAGCCGCGCGAGCCCTCGCCGCGCCACTATCGGCTCGCGATCACGATCAACGGAGTCCAGGGGACGGATACGCTATCGTTCGCCGACACGAACCAGTTCGAGCTCTTCAAAGAACCGGCCCAAATCGAGAACGTGTACAGCGACCCACGCTCCGGAGGCTACGAGATCGGCGCTCAGTTTCGTATCGTGGGTCCTCTTGCCGTCGGTGCGACGGTACAGCGTTTCGCAAACGATCGCGAAGCGTCCTACACCGCTTCGCTTCCACACCCGTTTTTCTTCGACCGTTTTCGCGAGCTGTCCGGCACCGCGTCGGGCCTGACCCACGACGAAACCGCGGTTCACCTCGACGCGGTGTTCACGAAAACGTGGGGCCCGTTGACGCTCGACGCCTTCGGCGGACCCTCCTGGTTTCAAACGAAGACCGAGGTCCTGATCGATGTTCTCTACGAAGAAGCGTTTCCGTACGACGAGGTCTTGTTCCAAGGCGTCGAGGGTCGCGTGCTCGAAAGCCAGCCGATGGGCTTCAACGTCGGCGTGAGCGCCACGTTCCGTATTGCGAGCATCTTCGGAGTGGACTTCGGAGTTCGCTACAGCGAGGCGCGCTCGAAGCTCTTCGTCGAGGAGGGTCGGGAGATCGAGCTCGACGCAGGAGGATTGAGCGTGGGCGCGGGACTACGATTCTTGTTTCCATGACACGCCTCTTGGTGATTTTCCTTACTTTGGGATCACCGGTGTTCGCCGACGGGCCGTTCCGGTTTACCAACGTGACGGCGTCGGCACGGTTCTTCTCGCTTCGGAATCACGGTGGCCATGGTGTGCAGTGGCCGGACGCGACTGGTGACGGCCGAGCCGATGTCTACATCACTAACATCTTCGCTCCCAACGAAGACCGGCCTGACTTGTTCTTCGTCAATCAAGGAGGCGGCGCGTTTCGCGAGCGGGGCTCCCACGCCGGAATCGCCGACGATGGTTTTTTCGGCAAGCTCAGCGAGGAATCCCACGCCGCGGTCTTCGCCGACCTCGATAGCGACGGTGACTACGACTTGTTCAACGCCCACACCTGGACGGGAAACCACAAGCTCTACCGGAACGACGGGGCGGGCAACTACCGTGATGTCACCGCCGTCAGTGGGATCGAGATCGATAACCGTGAGTCGCGCGGCGTCGCGGCCGGTGACATCAATGGGGACGGCATACTCGACCTCGTCGTCAGCGCTTGGGAGAACGCGCCTCTGCAGCTCTACATCGGAGAGGGCGATCTGCGATACCACCGCGGCACACAGTTCGGGCGTCGGGCGGCGAAGCTCGCCGTTCAGGGGATCATGCTCGTCGACTACGACGGGGACAACGATCTCGATCTCGCGCTCACCGGACACATGCCGATACAGGATCCTCTTGGGCCGCTCGCCATGTATCGCAACGACGGCCGGGGGAACTTCGTCGACGTCACCGACGAGCTCGGTATTCGCTTCGGCGACGTCGCCATCAACGGTTGGTCCTTCGGTGATCTCGATGGCGACGACGATCTCGACGCCATCGTGGTTTCCAAACATCGATCGCGGGTGTACCTGAACGTCGGGGGCGGGCGCTTTCGATTTCAGCAGGAGATTCCACGAGGCAACTACACGGCAGCGCTCGCGGATTTCGATCACGACGGCGATTTGTATTTTTACATCGGTGGCACCGAAGCTATCTTTGCGAACGACGGCGCCGGTGGCTTCACCGCCCATCAGAGCGTCGGACTCGTGGGAATCGGCAACGACGGGCGCGGTACCGCGGTCGCGGATTTCGACGGCGACGGCGATTTGGATATCGCGATCGCGAGCAAGCGCGGCCCCAACACGTTGTTCCGAAACGATCGCAACGACTCGAACTGGCTTCGCGTCCGCCTCGTCGGCCCCAGGGGCCAAGTCGGAGCCTTCGGCACCAAGGTTTACGTCTACGACTCGCGCCACGTCGACGATCCCGCACACCTCCGAGGCTATCGCGAAGCGCGAGGAGCGACCGGCTATTGCTCCCAGAACGAGCCCATCCTCCACTTCGGCGTGGAGGGAGGGCAAGCCTACGAAGTGAAGGCTGTGTTCCCGGACGGGACGTTCTTCATCGCGAAGGGCGTCGAGGCACCCGCGCTCGTCGTCATCGACCCGACCGCGCCTCTTGCACCGTAAACTGTTGACAACGCGATCGCGTTGGTGCAAAACTGAAGAATCCCAACATGGTGCCTAACCGCCTCGACCTGAGGCGCGTCGCGGGTTTAGCCGAGGCGTCTCTATTGGTCGTGCTGCTAACCTTCGGCTATACCTTTGCCTACGCCGCAAGTGCTCCCGTGGAGCAAGCAACTGAGATCATCCACCAATCCCTACGCTGCTGGCCGGCGGAAGAGTACGTCGTCGTGAGCATGGATGTGCGACCCGCGGGCGACGTTCAGAAGAACCTCGTCTATTTCCGCTGGGACCGTCACGCGGCGTGGCACTTCGTCCCCATGATTCTGGGAGATGCCCCTGAGATAGTTGAAGGTTAGGAGTGGCGGCTCCTAAGGCCGGGTTCGATAGAATCCGGCTGTGAAGGAAAAAGAAAGGAGCCACCACGATGGTCAAATTACCAAATCATCGATGCGAAGAACAGGAAGAAGCTTCGAGAGATACTGAGCTCGAAGGGGCAAGCTCTGTTGCCGTTCTTGGATGCGATTGAGCGAACCGAGATAGCGATCGACGAAGTGATCGACGTTGCTGGCCGAGCGACGATCGAAGCGGTCTTGGATCTGTCAGCCCAAAGTGTGGCTGGGGAGAAACACCCGGGGAAGAAGGGTAGCGATGTTCGCTGGCACGGCCGGCAGGGTGGCGTAGTAAGCCTTGCGGAGCGGAAGTTGAGAGTGAGCCGGCCACGTCTGCGGCGTAAGGGAAAGGCAGAGGGAGGGGAGGTTGCGATTCCTGCCTACGAAGCGGTGAACAACTCGTCTCGGCTGAGCCAACGCATCTGGGAAATCCTGATGCTGGGTGTGTCGACGCGCAAGTACGCGTCGGTTCTTCCCGAGATGGCGGAGACGGTAGGGGTTAGCAAGAGCGAGGTGAGCCGTGAGTTCGTGGAAGCAAGCGCGGAGCAGTTGCAGGGGCTGATGGAGCATCCGCTGGACGAGCTGGAGATCGCGGTCGTGTACCTGGACGGGATTCGCTTCGGCGAGCACCACGCGCTGGCGGCAATCGGCGTAGATACAGAGGGATACAAGCATGTTCTGGGGCTTCGGGATGGAGCATCGGAGAACCAGGTAGTGTGCAAGGCGCTGCTGGAGGACCTGGTCGAACGAGGCCTGAGCCCAGAGCGGTGTCGGCTGTTCGTGATCGATGGCTCCAAGGCGCTACGGGTCGCCGTCGACGCTGTGTTCGGTACCCACAACAAGGTCCAGCGTTGCAGGAAGCACAAGGAGCGCAATGTGCTCGGTTATCTGCCGCAGGAGCTGAAGCCGCAAGTGCAAGCGAGCCTGCGTTCGGCCTGGCAGCTCCCAGCAAAGAAGGGCAAAGCGCGGTTGGAGCAACAGGCGAAGTGGCTCGAGGACGACTACCCCTCGGCGGCGGAGAGCATCCGGGAGGGGCTCGACGAGATGTTCACCATCAACGAGCTCGACCTCCCCGCATCTCTGAAACGCTGCCTTGGATCGACGAACATCATCGAGTCGTGCTTCAGCGGTGCGCGAGGTCGTACCCGTCGCGTCACCCGCTGGCGCAATGGCAAGATGGTTCTGAGATGGGCCGCTTCGGCTCTGCTCGCCACGGAGAAAAATTTCCGTCGTATCATTGGATACCAATCGCTACCGATCCTCGAAGCGAAGTTAGCGGAGGTCACTGAGAATCAAGCGCTCGACAAGCACGCCAAAGTCGGGTAAACCATGTGTCAGGAGCCGCCACCACCTCGAACCTTCAACTATGGTGGGGGCACCTCCTGATTCTGAACGCACAGGCAGCATGGGTGGCCATCTTTCCGAAGACCCAGCCCGAAACGACGGGTATCGTCTACGTCTTCGAATCGATCAGCTCGAGCTACATGGCGACACGAAGCGACGAGTTCCGGGTGCCGGTGCGACCGGCGGGCCAGTGCGACAACCCGGCCGCTGTTATTTATACAGGCGCCAACCCGAACATCGCTCTCGGGTCAACGAGCGGGACGCCGTTGGCCCCCGGGTTCCAAGCTTCGGGCATCAGCTCGGTCATCGGCCCCACGGGCATCACCAGCGCTGCCACCGGCGGAGGCGGTGTCAGCGGACGCACGCTCGCACTCATCGGCGGCACCGGGGGTGCGGCCGCGTTCTTCGCTTTCAGCGGGGGCGACGGCGAAACGACCATCCCCTCGGACGGGATCGGCGGCATCTCCACGACCGCGGGCACAACCACGACGACGGTGAGCGGAGGCGGGCCAACGTCCACGACGACGACCGCGACCGCCGGCGGAACGACGACATCGATACCCAGTGGCGGAACCACAACAACAGCCGGCGGCGGCGGAAGCACGACAACCGGCGGGACGACCTCCGTCCCGACGACCTCCGTCCCGACGACCTCTGTCCCGACGACCTCAATCGCGACCACCACGACGGTTGGAGGCGCGGTTATGCGGCTGGACTCGATTACGGTCAGCCCGTTTGGGCCAGGAATATGGACATTCGACGTCGACGTGACCAACCTGGGGCCGGCCACCGCCCCAAATGTGCTACTCACGTTCAGCCTACCCCCCGCAGATAGGTTTCTCGGAGGCGCCCCGGGCTGCGTCGGCGGCCTCGGTTTCGGGCAGTGCAGCATCGGTAGCCTTGGAAGCGGCGGGAGCGCATCAAGGGCGCCCGAGCTACAGCTCAACGGCGGCGGGTCGCACAGGATCACCGGCGGCGGCGGCGGCGGCGGCGGCACGACGGATCCGAACACGGGAAACAACCAGGCCTCGGTGACCGTCAGCACTCTCCGAACGACGGACGGTACCGCTCCAGTGGCAGCCATTCGGAGCACGATTGATGTTCGCCCGCTGGACGGGCACGTCCGAGCACGGATCACCGTCAACGACACCGGGTCGGAAGAAACGAGCAACTCCGGCCCCCGTCTTCACAGGTTCACGGCCCAAAGTGGAGAGAACCTCGCCGAGGCTCAAGTCGAGCTCGGAGCAGAGGATTCCGGGACCTGGCGGTTCGATTTCAGCCCCACGGAGACCCTTGTACCCGGGAGCCTGCAGGTCCTGTTCGGCCAAGCCATCGCTCAGAACGGGAGCTCCATCACCTTTAGGCTCGAGGGTGGGGCGATCCGGCTCCGATTCACGTTCGAGCTCTCTGAAGGAACCCGTTGATTCCTTTGGAGTTCTCTCTCCAACGACGATCGCACGGTTAGCAACCGCTTCCTCGGGACAGCTTCGGCGCCGGTCGGGCGGGGACCGTCGGACTTCCTTACGATCCGGCGGGCAGGCTCCGAACCCATTGACACCTAAGCTGATACAGTGCGAGGCGGTAACCTGGGTGTCGACCTACTTGACACAAAAGGAGGGACAAGGCACGTCTTCGCCATCACCCCCAACAGCGACGAGTCTTTCAACAATTACAAACTAAATGGTTTATACGCAAGAGAAGCTTCCGCGAGCCCGCTGGCACCATACTTGCTAAAGAGATAGTTAGCTCACAAGGGTAACCGAAGGAGACAGGAAACCAATGAACTACACAGACACTAAATCGTCGTTACCGGGGCTAATCGGCGTGATCGCCGCCGCCTGTTTGCTGACCGCAGTGCCGATGGAAGGCGCGAACCTTATCTTCGACCAAATCAACAATGACGGAACGCTGTCGTACGATGGTTTGGGGGGAGCCCTCGTCGGAACCGACATCGTCTTCGAGTCGATTCGGGGCGTGGGAACGGACAATGACACCACGATCGATTGCGACGGCTGCCTTCTCAATTTCAGGACTGGTTCCAACATCGGCGACGTTGGCGGAGTCTACACTTTCTCTCACTTCGGGTCGTCGTTCACGCTCGTCGGTGGAAGCATCCTCGGCGGCATCCCCGGTGGTACCACGCTCTTGGAAGGCCGCTTCACACGTACAGTTAACGTGACTGTTTTTGGCGAAAGCGTGCTGATCATGACGGGTAGCGGCGAGGACGAAAAGGACCCGGACCTTATCGACTTTTTCTTCGATGGGGCTCCGGAGAATTTCATATTCGTCGATAGCGTGATTCAGATCAGCGGCATTACGGTCGGACCAGGCACGGCGTTTAGCGCGGACCTCGCAGAAGGGGGCAACGCGGACCTCATCAACTCGGTCCCCGCGCCGGGTACGACCGCTCTGTTCCTGCTCGGATTGAGTGGCCTCGCCGCCTATCGACGTCGTCGGAACTGAGCCGTTCTAAGCACCGCGCAAGGCTCCGCCCCTCCGGGGGGCGGGGCCTTTCGTCGTTTCGGGCCGGCTCACATGATCGCTATCCGGCGTGAAGAACCGGAGTTTTTTACGGGACCATTCCCTCGCATAGTCCACGCCGACGCGGCGCGCGGCTGCGGTGTTTGGCGCGCGCCTCGTCCGACCTCGACGAATGTATAACGCCTCGCTCGTGACGAGGTCCGCTCCATCGAGACTTCGATCGATGGCGAGCGCTTGCGCGAGCTTCGCGGGGCCCGAGCAGAGCTCGGTCTCACGCGCCTTGCCCCGTCGCCGTTTCATCTCTTCAAGCCCTTCCAGGGGCTCGAGAGCGCGGATGAGACACGCGGTAGGCACCTCCTCGTGCTCGGCGACGACATTGCAGCACCAGTGCATCCCATAGACGAAATAGACGTAGGCGTGGCCGCCGTCGAGCCACATCGAGGCGTTGCGTTTTGTGCGGCGGCCCCCGTAGCTGTGGGCGGCACGGTCTTTGACGCCTAGGTAGGCCTCGACCTCTACGATGCGACCGGTCAGCTCCTGTCCGTCATCGAGCCGACGGACGAGGATTTGGCCCAAAAGCGCCTTGGCGAGCCTCACGGGGTCGCGTCGGTAGAAACGGCGCGTCAGCCTCTCGCCCGTCATGGGGCGAGCGAACGGGCGGCGGTGAGGGCGTAGACGACCGCAACGTCCTCGAGGTCTCGACGCTTGATGAATTCCTTGGGGCCGTGAGCCACGGAGAGGAGGCCTGGGCCGTAGGCGAACGCCGGTACCCCGCGTTCCGCGTAGAAACGGATCTCGAGAATACCGGGACAGAGCTCGAGTCGGGCGGGCTCGCCGCGAACTTCGGCGATGGCTTCCCGGACAACGGCGGCGGCGGGGTCGGACTCGGATACGCCCGCGAGGCGGGTTTCCTGGAAGACGTCGACTTCGACGTCTCCGTCGGTGGAGTGGATCGCATCCAGGAGTCGCTTTTTCTCGGTGTCGAAATCCTCTTCGGGGTTGATGCGACGATCGACGCTGAACGTGACGCTCTCGGGAACGACGTTGAAGTTCGCGCCGCCGGAGACTTCGCCTCCCATCATCAAGATGGAGCGGCGGGCGTCTCCCGGCTCGATGGTATAGCTAGTCAGGCGTTCGTGCACTTCGCGCTCGAGCGCGCGGAGCGCGCCCGCCACCGCGAGCATGTGCTCGAAGGCGTTGATGCCACGGTAGGCGAGCCCCACGTGGGACTGGCGGCCGCGAACGGTGATGCGGCAGGTGATGGCGCCGCGCCAGGTGTGCCACACGACTCCGCCCGTCGGCTCTGCCGTGATCATCGCGACGGCGTCTTCGCCGACGAGACGGCCTCTCTCGGTCAGGACGTGCGATCCGAGCGCACCACCGGTCTCCTCGTCGGGGACGACCTGCAGCGCGATCCGGCCATTCAGCAGCGCTCCGATCTCCCTGAGGGCCCACATGGCGTAGATCATCGAGACGAGGCCGCCCTTCATGTCCGTGGAACCCCGGCCGAAGATCGTGTCGTCGGTGACGCGCGGTGTGAACTGATCCCGCGATTGCGCGGGCACGACGTTGTAGTGCCCGTGGAAGTAAATAGTCGGAGAGGACTCGCCAAGCGCGGCGCGTAGCCAGAAGCGTGGGTGCTCCGGGTCCGCGTCGCCTCCGGGGACGGGCTCGATCCGGCTTTCGAATCCGATCGCGTTCACGCGTTCGCCGAGAAGCCGAACGCAACGCTCGTAGTCGCGGCCGGGTGGGTTCTCGGTAGCGATGGCGAGGAGCGCGGCGGTGAGCTCCGCCATCTCATCTTGGCGCGACTCAATTGCCCGTTTCAGTTGTTCGAGCACCTCAAACATCCTACCCCAGCCCGCCACATGAGACTTCGAAGCTTCGGTCCCGGCCTTCTCGTTGCTGCCGCGTTCATCGGGCCCGGAACGATCGTCACGGCATCACGCGCGGGCGCGAGCTACGGAACCGCGCTTCTCTGGGCGGTGGTCTTCTCGGTCATCGCGACGGCCGTTTCGAAGGAGATGGCCGCGCGGGTCGGGCTCGTAACCCGGAAGGGGTTGAGCGAAGCGATCCGGGAGAGTTTCTCGGAACCCGTTGTTCGGTTCCTTTCTCTCGGCCTGGTCGCCGTCGCGATTACGCTTGGAAACGCCGCGTACGAAACGGGGAATCTACTCGTCGCTTCCCTCGGTCTCGAGATTTTGAGTGGCGTCTCACGCAAGCCCTGGGTTTTCGTCATCGCGGCCGCCGCATTCGCGATCTTGATGAGCGGCACGTACCGGATCATCCAACGTGTCCTCGTCGGGCTCGTCGTGCTCATGAGCTTCGTGTTTCTCGTGACGGCCATCCTGGTGAAGCCCTCTGTTGCCGAGCTCGCCCACGGTTTGATCCCATCGGTGCCCGACGGCTCCCTCCTCACGATCCTCGCGCTCATCGGAACCACGGTCGTGCCGTACAACCTGTTTCTTCACGCGAGCACGGTGCAGGAGAAATGGCCGGACGAGTCATCCACAGAACAGGCGCTCGCGGAGTCGCGGATGGACACCACTCTTTCGGTTGCCCTCGGCGGGCTTGTCACGATCGCCGTCGTCGTGAATGCCACACCGCTCGACGACATCGCGAGCCTGGGTCCGTGGGCTCGGTCCTTCTTCGAAGCTCGGGCCCTTCGTAGCCGGCCTCACGAGCGCCATCACGGCACCTCTCGCGGCCGCTTACGCGACGTCCGGCGCACTCGGCTGGGAGCACGACCTGAAAGCGATCCGCTTCCGCGCGGTTTGGGGTTTCGTCATCGTCACCGGCTTCGTCCTCGCGCTCGTCGGCCGAAGCCCAACCGAAGCCATCGTGCTCGCACAGGCAGCGAACGCCCTTCTGCAACCTCTGATTGTGGTCTTCCTGCTGTTCGTCGTGAACAACGCGAACCTGATGGGCTCGTTCCGAAATCGCGCGCTGGCGAATCTGCTCGGGGTCATCGTGGTCCTGGTGGTAGCGGGGCTCGGCGTCTACCAACTAATGCGAGTCTTTGGTCTGGTGTAACCAGCGGCCTTCCATGCCCCCTGCAATCGGCATGATCGTTGCGCTCAAATGCCCGGCAAGCACCGGCGACGTCAAGAACACGATCGCGCGCGCCACGTCTTCGGGCTGAGCGATCTTGCGAAGTGCCATCGTCGCGGTGACGCGCGGGATCGCGGTGGGATCTTCCATCGAAGCTGCGGCCATCGGAGTGTCGACCCACCCGGGACACACGCAATTCACTCGACCCCTCGGCGCGATGCGTACGATCTCGTTCTTCAAGCTTCGCGTCATCCCGTAGGCCATCGCCGCTTTGGCTGCCGAGTAATCGGTGTGATTCTCTTCCCCGAAAAGCGCGGCGGTGGAGGCGACGAGAACGATCGACGCGTCGTCCCGCGGCACGTCCGCGAGGTGACGCAGGAACCCGCGGCACGAAAGAAACGCCCCAGTGAGGTCGGTGTCCATCGTACGTCGCCATTGCTCGAGCGTCATCGCGTGTAGCGGCACTTCATCAGCTATCCAAATGCCGGCGTTGACGACGAGAGCGTCGAGCCGCGAGAGCTTCCCGAGAGCCACCGCGTACATCGCCTCGACAGATCTCTCGTCGGAAACGTCGGCCTGGACGAGCAGGGTCTCCCCGCCGAGCTCTCTCGCGAGCGCCTCGGCAGCCTCTCGGTTGGAGTTGTAGTGAAGCACGAGCCGCGCCCCCTCCTCGGCGAACGCACGCGCCGTTTCCGTACCGATCCCACCCGACGCCCCCGTAACGAGTACGACTTGCCCTTCCAAACCGCTTCGCATCATCAACTCCTTGTCGCCACATCATACTCGGGACCGCCCGTAGGGGTTTCCCCACAACCTTTCGTTGGGAAACTCCCCTGCTCTCGCTCACAGCTTCGAAGCCGAGCCTCGACTAGAGTGGTTTCACTTTGACGATTCTCTTCGTAGTCGGCGTGCTCGGATTCTTCGTCCTGGGATGCTGTGCATGGATGGCCGTAGTCCCGCTCATTCGGAGCTTTTCCGAGTAAGAGACGACTCCTTCGATCCCTGCCCAGGAGGCAAGGCATGTGGAGAAAAAATGAGGCCAACGACTCTTCAGTACGTCGTGCTACGCATCCGAAAGTGCCGAAAGTGGCGAAAGTGGCGACACCGGCGCCCCCAGCGACGCCCGCCCGTATCGCTCATATCGGGGGGAGCGTCTCGATCAAAGGCGACCTCTACGGCGAAGAAGATCTCTTCATCGAAGGACGGATCGAAGGTAAGATTACCGTCAAGAAGGGCAGCGTGACGGTAGGAGAGAAGGGCCGCGTGCAGGCGGATATCAAGGCGACGAATATTCAAGTCGCCGGCGAGGTCGAGGGAGACCTGACGGGGCGAGAACAGGTCGTGCTTCTCGAGACCGGACGCGTGCACGGCAATATCAAAGAAAAGAAGGTCACGCTCCAAAATGGCGCGCAGTTCAAAGGCAGCATCGACATGGAATCCGCGGGCGGTGGCCAGGAGTCGCAAGCAAGCGGAGCCGTTTCCGGCAAAGCCAACGGGGCGAGCGCAACCCAGAGACTTTGAAAACCATGAGATCGTTTTTTAGTGAATCCAACCGGGCGACTTCCCGAAAAGGCCACGCCAAGACCAGCCAAAAATCACTCGGGCTCCGTAGTCTCTTACCGGAATCCGAAGACGCAACGCTCAAAGTGCTCGACCTCGGTCCCGCGCGCTCCGCGAACCTCGAGTTTTTTTCTCGTTATGGAGGACAGCTGACAGTTGCCGACTTCTACAGCGGCTTACGCTCCGCGCGCGCAGCCACCACGAGCGAAGACGACGATCGGAAGGCCAAGGCGTTTGCCGAGCTTCTCCCGTTCGACAAGTCGACGCGGTTCGATTTGATCCTCGCGTGGGATTTACTGAACTACTTGACGCCCCAAGAGCAACACTTGCTCATGGCGAGCCTCGAGCCGTTTTGCATGGCGGGAACGGGAATCCTCGCGTTCGTGTCGACACAAAAAGAAATGCCTCCGGCACCGTCCACGTATTCGATTCGGGACGCGGACACGCTCGTCTACGAGGAGCGCGAAGGACGCGCGCGACCGTGTCCGCGCTATCTCGAAGGTGATCTGCTCAAGCGTATGCAGGGACTGACGGTCGAAAACCGCGTCCAACTGAGAAACGGAATGCTCGAGTACGTGTTCTCGTACCGGATGAGCTCGCGCACCGTCGCGAAGGCGTCTAGCGAAGCGCGCCGTTATCGGTTGGATCCGGCGCCTCGATGGAGCTCAACACCTTCCCGATAAACTCGTCTAAACCGCCACGGATCCAGCGCACCACGACGACCACATCGTTCTCCCAATCGATGTAGACGATGTTCGATCCGGCGCCGGTGAACCTCACCGAGCTCTCGGGGGCAGACGGAAGCGCCTGGCGTCGCTCGCCTTCGTCGTTCACGTAGGGCTCGTTCAGAGACCAGTTCATGAAGCCGTAACCTTTGTTCACGCCGGGCGTTCGCGCCATCTGGATCCACTCTTCGGAAATGATGCGTTTTTTGTCCCACTTGCCGTTGCGCAGGAACAGATAACCGAAGCGGGCGAGATCGCGGGCGCTGATGTGCATCCCGCCACCCCAGTGGCCCCCGCCGCTCACGGACTGCACGTGCTGGCCGTCGATCATCACCCACGAGTTCTCGTAGCCGTGCCACCGCCACGTGTTCGTCGCGCCGATGGGATCCATGACGTACTCGAGCAACACTTGAGGCAGGGGGCGGCGCCAGACGTGCGCCGCAAGAAGTGCTAAGACGTTCACGCGGACGTCGTTGTATTTGTAGTGAGTACCCGGCTCGTACTTCGGTCGGTTGGGGTAATCTTGAGGTGACTCGCCAACGGGACGGTCGGCCCAGTCGGGCTTACCCCACAACGTTCCTTCCCAATCGCTCGTTTGTCGCAACAAGTGATCCCAGGTGATGCTGTCGTTGTGCTCGCTTGCGAACAGCTCTTGGGTGGGATCGTAGTCGCTCGCTAGATCGTGGACGTCGGCGATGAGTCCCCGGTCCCAGGCGAGACCGACGGTCGTGGACAGGAACGTCTTGGTGACGCTGAACGTCATGTCCACCTTTTTGGTCTCACCCCATTCGGCAACGATATACCCGTTTTTCACGACGACGACATTCAGCGGCGCGCGGACCGTCGTCGGACCGATACGCTGTGAGTACGGCTCGCGACTGAATCCGCTGAGCTCGTGGTTGAGCGCCAGGTCTTTGTTCGCGGGCGATTCCCGAGTGATGGCAAAATCGATGGCCTCTTGGAGGCGTGCCTGGTTCAGGTTGAGCTCGCCCGGCGCGCGCTCCGCCCAGTTGCGACGCTCGGGGAAGTAGTGGTCCTGGTCCTGGCCCAGGGCCAAGCTCGAGACCAAGAGGGCGAACATCATAGCGACTAGCGTGTTGAACCTATGCATGCGAATCTCCATTGCGGCCGCGATGATGTTATGCGGCTCCTCGGGATCGCGCAAATTGGTATCATCGGCCGATGCGATGGTCCAAGTTCTTCATCCCCACGCTACGCGACGACCCCGCTGACGCAGAGGCCATCTCGCACAAGCTGATGCTTCGCGCCGGGCTCGTCCGCCAGCTCGCCGCGGGGGTGTACTCGAAGCTTCCCTTGGGCGTTCGCGTGGCGCACAAGGTCGAGGCGATCGTACGTGAGGAGATGGAGCGCATCGGCGCTCAAGAGTTTCACTTGCCGGTGATCCATCCCGGTGAGTTGTGGAAGGAAAGCGGACGCTGGTACGACATCGGCGACGAGATGTTCCGGCTGAAAGACCGGCGTCAGGGAGACTACTGCCTCGGCATGACCCACGAGGAAGTGATCACCTCGATCGCGCGCGCCGAGCTGAGGAGCTACCGACAACTGCCGCAGATTTGGTTCCAGATCCAGACGAAGTTCCGCGACGAAGCGCGACCGAAATCAGGTGTCCTCCGGGGGCGCGAGTTCGTGATGAAGGACTCGTATACCTTTGATATCGACTTCGCCGGGCTCAATGTAGCCTTCGAGCGGCACGCCGAAGCCTACCGCCGCATCTTCGTGCGTTGCGGCGTCAGAGCATTCGCGGTCCAGGCCTCGTCGGGCGCCATGGGCGGGAGCGAGTCGGTCGAGTTCATGAGCGTCTCGGACGCGGGAGAAGATTGGACGGTGACGTGCGCGAGCTGCGACTACGCGGCCAACGCCGAGAAGGCCGCGTCGGTTGCGACGACCGTCGACGATCCTGAGGGCAACAACGAAATCGAGAAGTTCCCGACACCAGGTATCCGCACCATCAATGCGCTCGCAGAGCTCGACGACGGCGCGTCGGCGGAGCGACAGATCAAAACCCTCCTCTATATCGTGGAGGATCAACCGACCCTGTTTCTTCTGCGAGGCGACCACGAGCTCAACGAGGTCAAGCTCGCCGCGGCGACCGGCACGACGAAGTTTCGGCCGGCAACGCCCGAGGAGTGCCAGGAAGCGCTCGGTGCTCTGCCCGGAAGCCTCGGCGCGGTGGGCGTCACCGAGCTTCCCATCTATGCGGACGACGCGCTGAGACAACGGCGCGGCATGGTCACAGGAGCAAACGAAGACGATTTTCATCTTCGTCACGTCGGCGTCGATCGTGATTTAGACAAACTCCAGCGGCTCAAGTGGACGAGTCTGCGAAACGTCTTGCCCGGCGACGCCTGCGTTGCTTGCGGCAAAGAGCTCGCCGTCAAGAGAACGATCGAGCTCGGCCACATCTTCAAGCTCGGCGTGCGGTACTCCGAGTCCATGAACTTGACTGTTCTCAATGAGCAGGGCAAAGAAGTGCCGGTGGTGATGGGCTCCTACGGCATCGGCATCGAAAGATTGGTCGCTGCGGTGATCGAGGCGTACCACGACGACAACGGGATTGTGTGGCCGTGGGCGGTGGCGCCTTTCCATATCGTCGTGACGCCGATCTCACTGAAGAACGCAGACGTACTGAAAAAAGCCGAAAGCATCTACGAAGAGCTCGAGAAGAGCTTCGAAGTCCTTTTCGACGATCGCGACGAGCGGCCGGGCGTCAAGTTCAAAGACGCCGACCTGATCGGTGTGCCCCTGCGCGTCGTCGTCGGACCCAAAGGCCTCGACAAAGGCGTGGTCGAGCTTTTCGAGCGCGCATCGCAACAGAAACACTACGTGCCTCTCGAAAAACTTCGAGACGAAGTGATGCGACGCGCCGAAGGACTCGCAAAGGCCTTGCCCCGTTGAGCCCGTTGATCATGATGAGCGCGAAGTGTCTCTAGAAGACTACGGCTGGTCGGATTTCTTCTCGACTTCGCTGCCGCCCGAGCTCGAGGCAGCTCGCGTGGTCCTGGTCAGCGGAGACTCTCTTCGACTCGTCGGTCGCGACAGGGAGCTCGTGGCAAGTGTTGCCGGCCGACTCAAACACGAGGCCTCGTCCGCGACCGAGCTTCCCGCCATCGGCGATTGGGTCGGGTTCCGGGAAAACCGCATCGAGATAGTTTTGCCCCGGCGGACACACCTGTCTCGCAAAGTCGCGGGCCGCCGCGCCGAAGAGCAGATCGTCGCTACCAACATCGACACCGTGGTCGTGGTGATGGGGCTCGACGGCGACTTCAGCCCGAGACGCCTCGAGCGCTACCTGACAACGGTTGGGGAGAGCGGGGCGACACCCGTCGTGCTCCTCAACAAAGCGGACGTCACCGAATCACTCAAGGCGCAGCAGCGCGAGGTCGATACCGTTGCAATAGGCGTGCCTGTCATCGTGTCGAGTTTGGTGGATGGACGATATGCAAAGGGCATCGACGAGGTGCGCGCTCACCTCCGCCACCGCGAGACCGCCGTACTCGTAGGCTCGTCGGGCGTCGGCAAGTCGACGCTCATCAACCGACTCCTCGGCGACGACGTTCAAAGAACGCGCGAGGTCCGAGCGTCGGACGAGCGCGGTCAGCACACCACGACGCACCGGGAGCTCTTCGTGTTGCCCGGAGGGGCGCTTCTCATCGACAACCCCGGAATCCGGGAGATCCAGCTGTGGGCGGACGAACGCGCGCTCGAGCAGAGCTTCGACGACGTTCGGCAGCTAGCCGAGGAGTGCCGCTACCGCGACTGCGCTCACGGTGAGGAACCCGATTGCGCGGTGAGCGGTGCGGTCGCCTCGGGCGAGCTTCCCGCGGAACGGCTCGAGAGCTTCCGAGATCTTCAGAAAGAGCTCCGCTCTCTCCACGTGCGTCAGGACGAGTCCGCGCAGCGGGTCGAAAAGAAGAAGTGGCGCGCTATCCACCGCGAGATGCGGAAATCGGGCCGTCACCGCCCTACCTAGTTTTTATTGAACTCGTTCAAAAATCGCTTGACAGATACCCGCGGTTTCTGCATAATTTGAACATGTTCAAAATACATCAACCCACCGCAGGAGGTCACTCATGGTCGTCGGAACCTACATCTTGTATCTCGTCGTCAGCGTCGCGCTTACGATTTGGGTCGGGCGTACGCTGTTCGTGAACGGCCGCGTTTTCCTCATCGACGTGTTCGCCGGCAACGAACCGCTCGCCGACTCGGTCAACCAATTGCTCGTCGTCGGCTTCTACCTCGTCAACCTCGGTTTCGTGTCGCTAGCGCTGAAGCTCGGCTACGACGTGACCACGGTCCAACACAGTATCGAGGCTCTTTCGAGAAAGCTCGGTTTCGTGCTGCTCGTCCTCGGTGGGATGCACCTGTTCAACGTGTACCTGTTCACCAAGATCCAGAAGCGTCCCGAGCCTGAGCTTGAAAAAGAGCCTGTGGGGAACCGCGTGTGATCACGAAGACGAAGAAAGCCGGCAAGACGCGGGCGCTCATCGTCGACACCGCTATGCGCCTTT
This sequence comes from Candidatus Marinacidobacterales bacterium, assembly GCA_965237955.1. GTDB lineage: Bacteria > Acidobacteriota > Vicinamibacteria > Marinacidobacterales > SMYC01. The sequence goes on from OZ250169.1 coordinate 2,242,799, forward strand.
TCCGCGAGCGCGGCTATGAAGAGACCACCATGCGCGCGATCGCGGAAGAGGCGGGCGTCTCCCTCGGTAATGCTTACTACTACTTCCCCGGGAAAGAGAGTCTCATCCAGGCTTTCTATGGCCGGACGCACGAAGAACACCTGGTGGCGACCGAGCCCATCCTCGAACGCGAACGGGACCTCAAGGCGAGATTGAAAGGTGTGATGCGAGCGAAGATCGACACCATCATGCCGTACCACCGTTTCGCAGGCGTGCTCTTCCGAACGGCCGCGGACCCGGAAAGCCCGCTCAACCCGTTCAGTCCCGAGTCCCTGCCGGTCCGCGAACAAGCGACGTTGCTGTTCGAACAGGTCGTCGCCGGCTCCACGGCGAAGGTTCCCGGAAGCCTCGCCGCGGAGCTTCCCGCGCTCTTGTGGCTCTACCACATGGGTGTGATTCTTTTCTGGGTCCACGATCGCTCGAGCGGCTGCGAGAGAACCTACCGTCTCGCCGATGCGACCGTCGATCTCGTGGTTCGAGTCATCACGCTTCGAAGTAACGCGTTGTTCCGACCGCTCCTGCGCTCGGGACTCAAAGTGCTGCAAGAAGCGAAGGTTTAACTTTTGCTGCCGCCGGACCACCACCTGCTCGGGCGATCACGACGACGTTGTCGAGGCCTTCGGGCAGCTCGTTGGGTTTTTCCTCCTTCGTATCGGCGCTGTATTTGTGCGTGTAGACCCAGCGCTCGTCGAAGGCGGTGATGCCAACGAGGTCCGCGCCGAACGCTTTGGCGACACGTTTGATCTCCACCGTCATGGCCTCAGCGGAAGGCACTTCGCGCTTTTGTCCGGCGGCACCTCTGAGGACCTGAACTCATCGAGGAAGCCTTCGCGGCGGTCTCGGTGTTCGCACCGCTCGGCGAAAACGTCGCTCGCGTACCACGACGCGTTCCGCACCGAGTAGACGTGTTGAGTGAAGCCGTCGACCTCGCGAAAGTGTTTGAGCGGCTTTCGATACGTCTCGTAGAAAATCTGAGATTTGCGGGAATGGACTTCCGGGTCCCAAAACGAGCGGCAATAGATGTCGTCGCGCTGTCGGCGAGAACAAGGCGGTGTTTAAGGAGATCTACTCTCTCGTCGGTGATGGTGATCAGATGGCATTGATCTTCAATCTCGAGAGCAAGTTGTCGGACGTACCCATTCAGTTTCGCGTCGTTTACGATCGCGTCAAGGACGACTAGGAGCCAGATCGAAACGCGTTGCGAGCGCCGTCGACGTTCGGGTAGATCTGGAACACGCGCTCGAGTCCGACGAGCTCGATGAGACGAGCCACTCGGCTTTCGAGCGCGGCCAGCTTCACGTCACCACCCCGCTCGGCCAGCTTCTTGTGAAGGCGTACCAGCACTGCGATGCCGTAGCTCGAGATGAAACCGAGGCGAGAGCAATCGACGATGAGCTTGCGCGCCCCGGCGTCGACGAGCTTCCCGAGCTCGGAGACGAGCTCCTCGGCGTTCGTGGAATCGATCCCGCCATCTGCCGAGAGAATCACAACGTCTCGGTCGGTGCCGTGATAGTACAGCTCCATTGTTAGCGCACCCGTTCGCGTTGCATCACCACTTTCGGGTAAATGCCGAAATGGAACGTGATGCCTTCACCCGGCGCGCCCCAAGCCACGTCCATACGGATCTCATCCACGAAAGGTATCAAAACCCGCAAGCCGACCCCGTAGCCGCCGATGAACTGATTCACGGCAAAGTCGTTCGACTCGTTCCATGTGTGACCGAAGTCTCCGAACGCCGCGAGCTGGAGACCGATATACGCGGTAAAGAACGACAAGCTGAACGGGCGCGGCTCCATCAGTAGAAAGCGATACTCGACGGTATTGATGAACTGATTCTTCCCCTCGGTGATGAGCTTGCCTTCCAGGTCCTCGGAAAACGCGGACGACGCAACGAGGACCGCAGCGACTACGATCCCCGCAAATCTCCGTTTGTCTCCGAACATTCCCCTCCCGCCACGCGGCGATCAGTATACTGTACGCGACGATCGAAGGCGTTTGCTCTCGGGCGATCGTGTCGCTATAAAGGTTGGCGATGCCAGCCGGACGCTCGGGGCAAATCTCCCTCTTTCCCATCCTTCTCGTCAACTTCATCGGAACGCTCGGCTTCAGCATCGTCCTGCCGTTTCTGGTGACGCTCGTCGATCGCTTCGGGGGCAATGCCCTCGTCTACGGAGTCATGGGCGCAACCTATTCGGCGTTCCAGCTCGTCGGCGCACCGGTCCTTGGCCGGTGGTCGGATACTTACGGAAGGAGGAAAGTCCTTCTCCTAAGCCAGCTAGGAACACTCGCGTCCTGGATCGTGTTTCTGAGTGCTCTTTTCCTACCAGTGACGCCCATCGTCGACGTCGATTCGACGGTCTTGGGTGCGTTCGCTCTCACGCTCCCCCTCGTTGTTTTGTTCTTCGCGCGCGCACTCGACGGTCTCACTGGAGGCAATGTGTCTGTTGCGAACGCGTATCTCGCCGACGTCACCGAAGAGAGCGACCGGAAGATGAACTTCGGGAAGATGGCGGTGGTGGGAAACCTCGGCTTCATTCTCGGCCCCGCGCTCGCCGGGCTTTTCGGCGCGACGCGGTATGGCCAGATCGTTCCCGTCGCGATCGCGCTTGTGATCTCGGTCGTTGCATCCGCCGTCATCGCGTTCTACCTGCCCGAATCGCGCCCCCGCGTTCTCGAAGCGCCGCCGGAAGGCACGGCGCTCCGTAAAGTGTTTGGGCAGGAGCTGAAGGATTGCTACGAGATCGATGGAGGCGGGAAGGTCGGGTTCAAGCGAGTGCTCGCGATCCCGCATGTTCCTTTTCTGCTTTTCCTCTACTTCGTGATCTTTCTCGGCTTCAACCTCTTCTATACGGCGTTTCCCGTTCACGCGGTCCGAGGTCTCGAGTGGTCTATTACCGACATCGGCCTGTTCTACTCGTTCCTCGGCTTGACCACGGTGCTCGTTCAGGGACCGCTCCTGTCGAAGCTGGGACCGAAGATCTCCGATCGGACGTTGACCGTGATCGGAGCGGCGATCCTCGGTACGGGTTTTCTGTTCTTCACGAGCCCGTCTGGCCCCGTCCTCTACGCCGGGGCCGCCTTGTTCTCGTTGGGAAACGGCCTGATGTGGCCATCGTTCATGGGCTTTTGGCCAACGCCGCCGGTGAGAGATTTCAGGGCGCCGTGCAAGGCATCGGGAGCAGCGTTGGCAGTCTGGCGAGCATCGTCGGGCTCATCGTTGGCGGTGTTCTCTATGAGACGCTCGGGCGCGGAACCTTCGTCGGCTCGTCGGTGCTGATCTACGTCGTCGCCGGCGTCTGCATCGCGTTCGCCTACAGGGCTTCTCGCAACGCGCGCAGCACGTAGAGCGTCGTCTCGAGGTCTTCAGGCTCCATATCCTGCTCCACGTCGGGTGCGCGGCGAGCTGCTTCCCGTTGCAGTGCCGCAAGTGTCGCCGCACCTTGCTCGGTCAACTGCAGCAGCGGCGAGCGTCGGTGGTGCGGGTTGCGTTCGTACGTCGCCAACCCACTCTCGACGAGGCCGTCGGCTACTCTTTGCACGCCCTGACGGCTCTGCGCGAGCCCTCTCGCGAGTTGGGGGACGGTACCGCCACCGCCTGAGGCCGCCACGAGCAGTTGCCAGCACGCCCTCGACTGTCCGGAGCTTCGCGCCGTCTCCGTTTGATGCTCGCGCTGGCGCGCGCCCAGAAGCCGGATTTCCTCGAGAACCAGATCGATCATCGACAATATATTGTCATATTGATTATATATTGTCAAACTACGTCAAAAACGACGACGCAGACACAGAGATTCCAATGTTTTGTTTGATTTGGAGACCCGGCTTAGCTTCTACGCTAACGCCTTCAGCGAGGTTCCAGCTCGTTGAACTGCCCACGGCTCGTGTTCGAGCTGGACGAGACCCTTGACCTCGCGGTTCATCTCCTCACGACCAAATCGCTTCTGATGTATGCAGACGGTCGCAGTGGCGCCCGATCCCGCACGCGGTGAACAAGGCGACCGGCGAAGATTACGGACGCATCGACTTGCCCGCGCAAGTCAACACCGCGCCGATGACCTACATGCACGAAGGACGGCGATACATCGTGTTGTCGGTCGGCGGACCGGACTTTCCCGCCGAGCACGTCGCTCTAGCCCCCTGGATCTTTGATTACTATACAAAGTTAGGCTTTTCGCCAGCCCATAAGATTCATAAGATTCATGCACTTAGAATGGTTTCGGCAAGCTCTGCTTTATCTAGTTTGTTCTGATACAGTGGACTAGCACTGCCTGAAGAGTAGCTCAGCGCAACCAAGCTTCGGGGAACTCGGCCGCTTTCGAGCGGCCGCCATGGCGGAGGACGGCGTCGCCGTGCTTCTTCTCGGTATACGGGACCACGTGCGCGCACGCTTGGTTCTCGAGAAGCTCGTACAATCTATGCCGCAAGGACGCCTTGAGATCGGCCAGCTCTGGGTCATCGATCAAGTTCGTCATTTCACGAGGATCGTTCACCATGTCGTAGAGCTCTTCCGTGTCCCAAACGCCGTGATACTGAATGAGCTTGTAATCCGGCGTACGGATCGCGAACGTCGGCGGCGTGTGCGGGAAATCGTATTCCCAGTAGTACTCGTAGAGAAACTCCTCGCGCCCGGTCCCCGTCATCATTTCCCCGGCTGTCGCATTCCCAAGGGACAGCAAGCTGACACCTTCGAACTGTTCGGGCATGTTCTCGATGCCGGCGAGCTCCAACACCGTCGGTGCGATATCGAGATTGGCCGCCAGCGCTTCGACGACAGTCCCAGAAGGAAACAAACCGGGGCCGTACGCTAGAAACGGGACCCGCATCGATTCCTCGTACGCGTTGCGCTTGTCGATCAACCCGTGTTCGCCAAACAGGAACCCGTTGTCTCCCATGAACAGGATCGCCGTCGTCTCCGTCAGCCCGTTCTCCTCCAAAAACACGAGAATACGGCCGAGGCTGTCATCCACCGACGTCAGCGTTTGGTAGTAGCGACGCAAGTACTCGCGCACGTCGAGGTCGCTGTGGTAAGGAAAATCAACGCCGTGCCAGCTGTTTCTCTGGTTCTGTACCCACATGGGTTTTCCCGCGTAGTTTTCTGCGGTGTTCGCGGCACTCGCGGGAAGCTCGATGGCGGCGTCGGCGTAGAGACCGCGATACTCCTCGGCAGGATAGAAATCCGCGTGCACCGCTTTATGGGAGAGATAGAGAAAAAACGGTTTGCCGTCATCGCGCTCCTCTCGAAGCCAGCTCAGTGCGTAGTCGGTGAGCTCGTCGGTGATATAGCCTTTCTGAGGGACGTGTTCGCCGTCGACGTTCAAAACGCTTTCCCTGTTCGGATTGTCACCAGGGTAGTAGTCACCCTGCCCTTGAAAAACTCACCCAGTGGTCGAAGCCGCGCTGCGGGTCGTCGGTTGCCCCGCCCATGTGCCACTTGCCGATGAACGTGGTCTCGTACCCCGCTTCTTGAAGATACTCGGGGAAGAACGTCAACCCCTCAGTGCTCGCCTCGTTGTTGTCGACGACGCCGTGGTTGTGCATGTACTGACCGGTCAGGATGGTCGCGCGGCTCGGTGAGCACAGAGCGGTCGTCACGAAAGCGTTTCTGAAGTAGACACCCTCTTCGGCGAGACGATCCATGTTCGGCGTTTCGAGAAGCGGATTGAGAAACCCCATGGCGTCGTAGCGCTGATCATCGACGAGGATGAAGATCACGTTACGCTGCTCGCCGCTCGTAGTCGCGGAAGGCTGATTCGCGGTGGCACATCCGATGATCCATGCGATCGCCGCGGTGCCGCACCAAAGCTTCGACTTCGCTTTTCTCATAGCGCTCTCTATAATCGTAGTGCGCGTTGGAAGCAACCGGCTTACCGGCTCCACCACGAACGAGGACGTCATGATGCAATCTTTCGTCGCCACAGTCTTCGTCATCTCGAGCTCGACCGCGGTCTCGCCCGCCGCGAGCCAGTCGGGCCTCGCCCAAGAGCTCGATGAAGCGAAAGCTCTTTACCAGAGCGCCAACTTCATTCGTGCAATGCAAGCGCTCGGGGCCGTCGTCCGTGTGCTCGACGGCCCGAGGTCTCTTCTATATGAGACGGGCGGAATCGCTTCCTTCCAACCGCCAACCTGCCTTCAGCCACATCCAAGGCTGACGGAGGCGTTCGCCCGGTGTCACGCGGCGGCATTCGATTCTCGGCCGCCAGCAACTTAGAATCCTAGGTTGAGTCTGGCATGAGAGAGTCTTTGCGGAACGCGACCTCGGTGGTCGTCAAGATCGGCACGACGAGCCTTTTGGACGCCCGCGGTATGCTCGATCTCCCGGTAATCGCGCGGCATCTCCGGGACCTCGTCGCGTTGAACCGCTCCGGAATGCGCACCGTTCTCGTTTCCTCCGGCGCCGTGGGCGCGGGCTGTGTGTGGCTGCAACAGGGCAAGCGTCCGGTGACCATCCCGGAGCTTCAAGGGGCCGCCGCGGTCGGGCAGTCGATCCTGATGAACGCTTACAACACTTTGCTTTCCCAGGAGGGCTACGCGGTCGCCCAGTTGCTGTTGACGCACGAGGACTTCAAGAGTCGCGAGCGCTACTTGAACATCCGCAACACCCTGGCAGCGCTTCACGACAAACCGGTGCTGCCGGTTTTCAACGAAAACGATACCGTGGCAACGGAGGAGATTCGTTTTGGCGACAACGACATGCTCGCCGCGCTCGTCGCCGGCCTCATCGACGCGGACGTCACCGTGTTGTTCTCGGACGTCGACGGTTTCAACCTGAACGATACCGTGCTCGACGAAGTCCACACGATCACAGCCGACATGGAGAAGGCCGCCGGACCCGGAACCGGCAGCGGTGGCATGGTCACGAAGCTTCGCGCCGCCCAACACGTGACTCGTGCCGGTGGGTTCCTCGTCGTCGCCAACGGCAAGACCCACACACTGACCTCGATCCTCGACGGCGAGCGTGTGGGAACCCTTTTTGCTCCGAGGGGTGACCTCGACTCTCGCTCACGGTGGGTGCACGCGCTCGCGGAATCGGGCACGTTGGCCATCGATGCCGGCGGCGCCCGCGCGCTGCGCGAGCGGGGGAAAAGCCTCCTCCCTGTCGGCGTCACTTCGTGCGAGGGCTCCTTCGAGGTGGGCGACGTCGTCATCGTCGTCGGTCCGGACGGCCCGATGGCGAAAGGGTTGGTGAACTATCGCGCCGACGACGTACGCCGCATCCTCGGCAAGAAGACGAGTGAGATTGAAACGACGCTGGGACAAAAAGAGTTCGACGAGATCATCCATCGCGACAATTTGGTGTTGCTGCAATGACGATGACCCAGCTTGCGCAAAACGCCAGAAAAGCAGCTCGCTCCCTCAGAACGATGAGCACGGTACCTAAGAATGAAGCGCTCTTCGCAATGGCGACGGCGCTCCGTGAACACCGGCACGATATCGAAGCCGCCAACGAAGAGGATCGCAAGAGAGATCTTCCTGCTGCCAAGAAAGAACGCTTGCGCGTAGACGTTGACGCGATTGCCGAGAGCCTCGACGCCATCGCCAAGCTACCGGATCCCGTCGGTCGCACGGAAACCCGCGAGCCCGCGGGCGAGTTCCAGCTGAAGCGACAACGGGTGCCGCTCGGCGTGATCCTGATGATCTTCGAGTCCCGCCCGAACGTGACGCCGGAAGCGGGAGCGCTCTGTCTCAAATCCGGCAACGCCGTCATCCTGAAAGGCGGCTCCGAAGCGCGCCACACCAACGAGGCCATGATGCGCGCCATGGAGGGGACGTTCCCCGATGGCGCGATTCAACTCGTGAGCGGTGGTCACGACGAGATCGGTGAGCTTCTCGGACTCGAAGAGCTGATCGATCTCGTCATTCCACGAGGTGGAGAAGGGCTCATCCGAGCGGTGGCGGCACAGTCGAAGATTCCAGTGTTGAAGCACTACCGGGGAAACTGTCACGTCTACGTGGACGCTGCCGCGGACCTCGACATGGCTTATCGCGTCGTCGAAAACGCGAAGTGCCAGCGGCCGGCGACATGCAACGCTGCCGAGAAAGTCCTGATCCATCGTGACATCGCAGAGCAGTTCGTGCCCCGGTTAGCCGATCTCGGCGTCGAGCTACGCGGAGACGAGGCCGCGCGAGGACTGCTCGACATGAAATTGGCCACGGAAGAAGACTGGCCGGAAGAATACTTGGACCTCGTGCTCGGCGTGAAGGTAGTCGCGAGCCTGGACGATGCCATCGATCACATCGAGCACTATGGCTCGCGCCACACCGATGCGATCATCACCGAAGACCGAGCGGCCGCCGAGCGCTTTTTAGGGGAAGTCGATTCGGCCACGGTGCTCTGGAACGCGTCCACACGACTCGCGGATGGGGGGATCTTCGGCCTCGGCGCCGAAGTCGGGATCTCGACCGACAAGCTTCACGCCCGAGGCCCCATGGGTCTCGAAGAGCTCACCACCTACAAGTGGGTAGTCGAGGGTCAAGGAAACTTGCGACAATAGCCACGCAGTCACCTCGAGGAAGGGCGGCAGATGGAATTCCTCTGGCAGGACGTTCGCTACAGTACCCGTAGCCTGCTGAGAACTCGGGGGCTCACCGCGCTCGTACTGCTCCTGATGGTGCTCATCTCGGGCCTCACCGTCGTCGTCTTCACGTTTCTCAACGCCGCACTCCTCCGAGCGTTGCCGTTTGCGGACGCGGATCGCCTGGTCATCGTTTTGGAAGCCCACCCGCGGCGCGGCCGTGACGGTGGTGGCCTTCGACCGGCAAATTTCCTCGATTGGAAATCGCAGAACGCTTGCTTCGAGGGACCGACTGCCGTCCCCAAGTTAGCGCAGGCAGAGCTCAGGGGTGAGAGCGGAGCTCAGCTTGTCGACGTGCGCCTCACGCTCGAGGACTTTTTCCAGGTTCTCGGCGTACGACCCTTCCTCGGACGTGCGTTTGACGCAGACGATATGGTGGCGTTGCATTCCTCGTCGCGGCAACGGCGCTCGTGTCGTGCTACCTGCCCGCGCGCCTCGCCTCGCACGTCGACCCCGCAGAGGCGTTGCGCACGGACTAATTAGTGCCTAGCTCACGCGTCAGCAGTCCGGCGCCAAGGCGATCCGACAATCAGCGCGGCTCCGCCGAGCACGACAGCGACGGGGACGATCCGACGCCCGAGCGCTCCTTCCGCTCCGATACCACCCAACGCCAGCATCACGACCCCGGCGCAAACTCCGACTGCGCCCGCGATGGCGCGCCACGCGGGAACCGAGGCAGCGGCACCCTTTCTCGCCGTTTGTTCGAAGCGGCCGAAGACGGGGACGAAGATCGCAAGACCCGCCGCGTAGATCGCTATCCACATCGGGCGCGTCGCCCACCAGCTCCACGTTCCCGGTCGAAGATGGAGGCCCACGTCGCCCAACAGGTGAGCCAAACCGATGACGAGGACCATCACCGTGAGGTGCCACAAGTAGAGCGTCATGATCGTCCCGTTGACGAGGACGGTCGCTGTCCATGGCCCGAGTCGTTGCAGCCATCGACGAAACGGTTTTTCCAGAGCGAACACCAAACCGCCTTGGAAAATTCCGAGAGCGAACATCGCGAACGTCGGGGGTCTCGAGTTCGACACCGCTTCGCCGGGGACGGTGATCATGCTGATCGGATAGTCGGCCACGGTGACGAGAAAGATCAGCGTTCCGAGACCTCCTGTGACCCAAAGCCAGGCGCGCTCGGCGCCGGCGGTTTTTCCAGCGCGCCACAGGTACCCGAGCTGATGCACGCCGAGCCAAATGAACGCGTAGTTGATCCAACGAAGTCCGGAGACGTCGGCGCGAAAGGCGATCGTATCGACTATCAAAGCGCCGAACGCGAGCATCCAGAAAGATGCCGCACCGAACCGCCGAAAAACCAATGCGTGGCCGGTGCCGTGATCGCTACCATGATGTAGACCGCAAGGAACCAAGTCGGGATGAGCGCCGCTTGCGAGCCGATACGGATCATCTCCGGGTGGACGCCGAGCTGGTGCGCGATCACAGCGATGGCCGACCACGTCAAAAGAAGCGGGACGAGTGGGCCGACCAACCGTCTCAGCCGCGTGCCGATCCAAACCGCGTAGTCTTTGCCGTCCCGCCGCGCGGCCTCCCAGGAAATGCCGTTCGAGTAACCTCCGACGATGAAGAAGATCGGCATGACCTGGAGAACCCACGTGAGCCACTGCGTCCACGGCGCAAGGCTCAACATGTCGCCAAGCTGGAGCTGACCATCGTCGGAGACGTACGCCGCCGCCACCGACCAGTGGCCGAGCACGACAATGGTAATGGAAGCGGCGCGTAGAAAATCGACGTAGCGGTTGCGCGTTTCCGGCGTGCGCTCGGCGAGAGTCCTGGCTCGAGACCACACTGTCGGCTTGGACATGGCGCACCGCCCTCCGCGGCTAAAGAAAGGATTTCAAGAAGAATAGGACACTCGAGACCTCTAGGGCAAGCCGGGCAACACCAAAATCAGATAAGCTCGCGACGCAAGAGGTGACGATGCTCCACAATTTTGGCCGCGGCGTGATCGGACTCGTGTTCGGTTTTTTTTCCTGACTCTCCCGAGCTACGCCGCCCAGAAGGTCATCCCCCAAAAAGTCATCATTGACACCGACCCGGAGTCGACGACGCGCTGGCCATTATCTTCGCCTTTCACTCAACGGAGCTCGAGGTCCTCGGCCTGACGACGATTTTCGCCAACGTCGAGACAGAGCTGACGCTCAACTCCCTTCGCCTGGTCGAGATGAGCGGCAAGAACATCCCGGTCGCCGAAGGCGCGGTCAAGCCCGTGTACATGCTATCGCTCCGTCGGCGCCACGAACGGTTTCTACGCGCACGATCCGACCGCCATGGCCTTCGTCGTCGATCGGAGTCTATTTCGAACGGAAGCTAGAGCGGTGCGAGTCATCACCGGTGGCATGGCCATCCGCGAAGTGATCGCCGCCACCGAGCGTCACTAAAGCCAACCCGGCCCGTGGTACAACATCCCCAAAGCCAACATCACCATGGAAGTCGACGGCCAGGGCGTTTTGGATCTCATCGAAAAGACGATCACAGACCGGTAGACGTACCTCATCTACCCGGTGTGTTGCCAGATCGCATAGAATCCCCGCCTGGGAGAATGAGCTGATGAAGGACACACTAATAATGAAGCTACAAAACGGCTGCTGGGCGCTCGGACTTTTGGCGCTCTCGGTATCCGCATCGGCCGCAGAGTCGCTGGACGCCTCTCCGGACGCTCGGCTCGATGAGCTGAAGCGCGAAGCCTCGGCGGAAGTCGAGAGCATGCGGAAATTTACCCAGGTCGCGGTCGACACGATCTTCAGCTACGGCGAGCTCGGTTTTCAAGAGTTCGAGACGTCACGCTACCTAACCGGATTACTCGCCGAGAATGGCTTCGACGTAGAAATGGGGATGGCGGGCATGCCCACCGCGTGGATGGCGCGTTGGGGATCGGGAGAGCCCGTCATCGCGTTCGGGAGCGATATCGACGGCATTCCCAAGTCGTCTCAAAAGCCAGGTGTCGCTTACCACGACCCGATCATCGAGGGTGCGCCCGGGCACGGTGAGGGACACAACTCAGGCCAGGCGGTCAACGTTACGGCTGCACTCGTTCTGAAGAAGATCATGGAGCGCGAGGGAATTCCGGGAACACTCATTCTCTGGCCTGGAGTTGCGGAAGAGCAGCTCGGATCGAAAGCGTGGTTCGTGAGGGACGGCTACTTCAAAAACGTCGATGCATGTGTGTTCACGCACGTCGGCCGCAACTTGGAAACGAGCTGGGGCCAGAAAAGCGGCAACGGGCTCGTGTCGGTGGAATACACGTTCCGGGGCGAGTCGTCCCATTCGGCGGGCGCGCCGTGGAGCGGTAGGAGCGCTCTCGACGGGGTCGAGCTCATGAACGCCGCCATGAACGCACGTCGTGAGCACTTGCGGCTTTCGCAGCGAACCCACTACGTCATTACCAACGGCGGTGACCAGCCGAACGTCGTGCCCTCGGTCGCTTCCGTCTGGTATTACTTCAGAGAGCTCGATCAGCCGAACATCCAGCGCTTGTTCGAAATCGGCAACCAAGCTGCCAAAGCGGCCGCGATGATGACGGACACGGAAGTGGAGTGGCGCATTCTCGGCACCGCTTACCCGGGCCACTTCAACAAAGCGATCGCCGAAGCGCTGTACGAGAATATTCAAGTCGTGGGACTTCCACAGTGGAGCGAAGCGGATCAGAGATTGGCGAAAGCGCTTCAAAAAGAGATGGGCGCCGAGCCCGACGGGCTCGCGACCGAGCTTGCCGAGCTCACCGGGCCTGCTAAGGAGCCTCGGACCGGCGGCGGCTCGGACGATATCGGGGATATTTCTTGGAACGTGCCCACGGTAACGCTTCGGTTCCCGTCCAACTTCCAGACGGGCGGGGGCGGCCATCACTGGTCGAGCGCGGTCGCGATGGCGACTCCGATCGCTCACAAGGGCGCGACCGCCGGCGCCAAAGTCATGGCGATGACGGCACTCGACCTGTATCTGAACCCTGCCGTTCTCGAGGAGGCGCGCGCATACTTCCGCAACGTCCAAACCAAGGATCACGAGTACGCGCCTTTCATCTCCGACGACGATTTGCCGGCGATTCACCTCAACGAGGAGATCATGGCCAGGTATCGCGACGAAATGAAGATGTACTATTACGATTCCGACAAGTACGATACGTACTTGGAGCAGCTCGGTATCGACTACCCCACGGTTCGAGAAGAAAACTAGTGGCGGGATCCGCCGCCGGTTGCGTAGTCCTAGACGAAGGAGAGTCACCATGACGGTCGCGCTTCCCAAAGCACCAGCGGTGGATCGCGAGTCGCTTAGAGCCGCAATCCGCGAGGAATATCAGGAAGTTGCAAGGGAGCCCGGCAAGGGCTTTCACTTTCATACCGGACGTCGTCTTGCCGCCATTCTCGGCTACGACGAATCGTTGTTCGCGGGTGTACCGGAGACATCCATCGAGTCGTTCGCGGGAACCGGCAACCCGTTCAGTTTGGGAGCTCTCGATCCAGGAGAAAACGTCGTCGACATCGGCTGCGGCGCCGGTATCGACAGCCTCATCGCCGCACGCATGGTCGCGCCAAACGGCAAGGTCATCGGGATCGACATGACCCCCGCCATGCTCGACAAGGCAGAAAACGCTCGGCAAGAGGCAGGCGTAACCAACGCGGAGTTCAAAGAAGGCTACGGCGAGAAGCTCCCCGTGTCCGATGGGTGGGCCGATGTCGTGATCTCGAACGCTGCTTTCAACCTCATGCCCGACAAGCTGGCGGCGCTGAGAGAAATGTCGCGGGTGTTGAAGCCCGGCGGACGATTGCAGCTCGCCGACATCCTCGTTGAAAAGCCTGTGAACGAGAAAGCCAAGGAGCGCATCGACCTCTGGACTGGGTGAATCGCCGGCGCTCTGCTGGAAGCAGAGCTCGAGGCGGCGGTTGGCTCGACGGGTTTCGAGGGTTTCGAGATTACCTGGCGGGAGGAAGTTTTCCGCGACGCACCGCAACAATCGAGCGCGGCGAGCTTCGTTACTCTCGGCATCAACTTCCGAGCACGGAAGCCGTCATTAGCTCGGCATCAATCAACGGCGACCCCTGAGTATCTTTAGCCCAGCTCGCTCAGCCGACGCGGTCGAGGGCGTCTTCTAGATCGCGCGTCATCACATCGACGTCCTCGAGTCCGACACTCAGTCGAATGATGGTCCGGCCTTCATAGCGGAACGGATGCACGCGGTCGGTGATGCGCTCAGCTTTGATAAGGCTTTGAAAGCCTCCCCAGCTCAAGCCGATGGCGAAGACCTGCAGCGGGTCGAGAAACGTCGAGAGCTGCGCGCGCGAGAGCTCTCTTTCGAGGATGAACCCGAACACACCCGTGGCTCCGGTCATGTCGCGTCGCCACACGTCGTGCTCTGGATCGCTCTCGAGCGCCGGGTGGATCACGGTCTCGACCGCAGGATGCTCGTCGAGCCACTTCGCGAGCTCGAGCGCCGATGCCTGGTGCCGAGCCAGACGCAAAGGTAACGATCGAAGTCCTTTCAAGGCCGAGTAACAGCTCTCGGGCGAAGCGAAATGCTCAGTCGATTCATAGAAGGAGTGGAGCTCTTGGAATCGTTCCTCGTTGGTCGTGATCACTCCCAGCAGGGTGTCGGAGTGGCCTGCGATATATTTGCTTCCCGAGTGGATCGAAATGTCCACACCGTGCTCGAACGGTTTGAAGTAGATCGGTGTCGCCCAGGTGTTGTCGAGGACGGTCACGATGTCCTTCGGCCGCACGACGTCGACGACCGCGCGGACGTCTTGGAGCTCGAAAGTATTGGAGCCAGGGGACTCGAGATACACGAGCTTGGTGTTCCGTTTTATGAAGCGCTCCACATCGGCGCCGATGGTAGGCGGCAAGTACTCGACCTCGACTCGATATTTCGCCAGAACGCGGTCACAAAAATCGCGAGTCGGACCGTAGACGTTGTCGCTTACCAGGATATGGTCATCGCTTCTCGTGAATGCCATCAAGACCGTCTCGATGGCATCGAAACCCGAGTGGCACACCCGGCATGCGTAGCCGCCTTCGAGCTCCGCCAACGCCCGTTCGAGCTCGAGCTGTACCGGCGAGCCGAACGTTCCGTAGAGCTTTCCGTGAAAGGGTTTTTGGTCGGCCTCGATAAACGCCTCGTAGCTCTCGTACAAGACCGTAGACGCTCGATGCACCGGAGGATTGATCGTGTGAAACGGATCCGCCTGGTGAAACTTCTTGTTCTTTTCGTTCTCTACCATGGGGCTCGCCGCGGCAATACTGCACGAAGACCAGCTCGAGCATCAAGCTGCCGGGCTTTCCAGATCGGATGTTTCTCGTCCCGACCCATCCGCTGAGCCGGACTAGTCGACGATGCCGGTCTCCGAGCGATAGTAGCCTTCGATCGTCAATTGTTTGATTTGTGTGAGAAAGGCGTAACCCTTTGGCTCGTGGGATCGGCTCGTGTCCGAGATTGCCGCGAGCAACCGGTGTTGCTGGTCGCGGTCGAGCTCGGTGAAAGGTTTCCGCATCGATCGGGAGACATGCTCGTCGAGCCACGAGAGCCCTTCGTTGAAACTGGTTTGGACAGCTGGCTCGGCTCGACTGAGAGCGAGGTCGATGTACTCGAGGACCGCCCCATCACGAGCGCCGGGGGGCCAAGGCCCGAGGATGACACATTCGGACAGACTGGCGACGGTCTCGACGTCCCCAGGTTCGAGAAACCGTGGCTGCCACGACGCTCCCGCGGCTACCCGGACGAGCGGGTCGTTTCTCAAAGCAGGGGGGACAAGCGGGAGCGCGGATGCGGAACCGAGAAAGCGTAACGCTTCCCGCCGGCTGAAACCGGAGCCCTGTCGGTGTTTTCCGGACGGCATGGTTTGCCTCCTTAGCTACAGCACCAGTCGGGAACTCGAATGGCTTACTGTATGTTGGCCCTAGGTTCGATCGCAAGCGACGTAGGCGTCGATGACAGCGCGCTCGCCCGCCTTGCCGGGCATCGAGTTGCCGTGCTCCATGCCGACGATACCTCGATACCCCTTGGCCTCGTCGTGCATGAACCGGAGCTGGTCGACCCGATCCTCGCCGGCGTGATGCCGGAACATCCCGAAATGCGGAGCGTAGTCGAGGCCAAACCGCGTGCTTCCAGCAGACTGCGCGCCGCCGCCCCATGGGGGCCACGCCGGAAGCGCCGCCGCCAGGGTCGAGACCCCCGTACCGAGAAATGCTCTCCGGTGCACGGGGGCTATTCGTATCAGTCTTCTACACGCCGGTCAACGTCGCTCGGTCTCGTTGTTTTCGACGGTTGCGGATCGGTCAGGCGTCGACGACAATGGCGCCGCGCCGCCACAAGGGAGGGGACATGATGAAGCCGAGACTCTTTGCGCGAGGATGGTTCCTTGGATTGGCCTCGCTGTTGTGGACGGTGACCAGCACTGAGGCGGCCGCGGCGCTACGACATCCTCTCGATGCGCTCGAGGCCGTCGAATACGAGGCAACCCTCCACATACTGGCGGAGTCTGGTCGCGTTGGCGAAAAGACTCTTTATCAGCTCATCACGCTCCGTGAGCCGTCGAAGGATTTCGTCAAAACGTGGAAGCCCGGTGAGCCGATACCGCGCTCCGCTTTCGCCGTCATCAAGGAGGGCCCGCGGACGTTCGAAGCCGTCGTCGATCTCGATGCCAAAAAGCTCAGCGACTGGCGCGAGGTGGAAGGCGTGCAGCCCGGCATTCTGTTAGACGAGTGGTCTCTGGCGGGGGAGTTGACGGTGAGCGATCCGCGCTGGCAAAAAGCGATGCACAAACGCGGCGTTACGGATTTCGAGCAAGTGTTTTGCCTGCCGCTCTCCGCGGGTTATTACAACATCCAGGACGAAGAAGGCCGGCGCCTCGTGAAAGTTCCTTGTAACGATCTACGCGGCTCCAAGACCAACATCATGGGAAAGCCGATCGGGGGCGTTTTCGCCATCGTCGACCTCAACGCGCGCGAAGTCGTCGACGTCATCGACACCGGTGAGATTCCAATTCCGGACGACTCCGCAAACTACGATCGGGATTCGCTCAGGCGAGTTGAAAGAGCCGCTCAAGCCGGTTCAGCACTCGTCGCCTCGAGGCAACAACTTCACCGTCGATGGCATGTCCTGGTCGTTTCATTTCCGCATGGACAAGCGAGCCGGTCTCGTGGTCTCGCTCGCCGGCTACGAAGACGACGGAACGACCCGGCCGGTGATGTATCAGGGCTACTTGTCCGAGATCTTCGTGCCCTACATGGACCCAGTCGTGGATATGTACTGGCGGACGTTCATGGACGTCGGCGAGTACGGACTCGGGTTGCTGGCGACGTCGCTCACGAAACAAAGCGATTGCGCGGCGAATGCCGTCTATTTTCCGGCGGTGCTGCAGATGCTTGGCGACGGCAAACCGGTGACGCTCGACGACGCGATTTGCCTGTTCGAGCGCAACGACGGCAACCCGTCGTGGCGTCACGCCGAGTGGATCAACGAGACGCACGAGAGCCGGCCGAAAGTCGATCTCGTGCTGCGCATGGCTTCGACGATCGGCAACTACGACTACTTTCTCGATTGGGTGTTCACCCAGGCGGGCGAGATCCGCGTCGCAGTGGGAGCGACCGGCATCGACCTGGTGAAAGCGGTCGCCTCGAAAACGATGTCTGACGCGACCGCCGCCGCGGACACGCGCTACGGCACCCTGGTCGCGCCGAACGTCGTCGCGCCCTACCACGATCACTTCTTCAACTTTCGTCTCGACCTGGATGTCGATGGTCCCGCGAACAGCTTCGTCAAGGACGCGGTGGTGCCGAAGGAGCTCGACGCGGATCATCCGCGGAAGAGTATTTGGGTCATCGACTCGCAAACCGTAAAACGAGAAAAAGCGCGGGGCATTTACCAACTACCACGTCTGGGTCACGCCCTACGATGAAGCTCAAAAATTTGCGGGTGGCGATTACGTCAACCAGAGCAAGGGCGATGACGGGCTCGCGGTGTGGACACGTGCCGACCGTTCGGTCGAGAACACCGATCTCGTCGTGTGGTACACGCTCGGCATGCGCCACATCACCGCGGCAGAGGACTGGCCGGTGCTGCCGACGAAATGGACCTCGTTCACTCTGAGACCGTTCAATTTCTTCAATCGCAGCCCGGTGATCGATCTTCACTCGGAGTAGCAGAACGATCGATGCGTATCCGTGAACGCTGGCTCCTAACGACGTTTCTGGTGATGACGTCGAGCAACGCGTTCACCGCGGATCAACCGAACATCGTGCTCATCGTCGCGGACGATCTCGGTTGGAACTACCCCCAGGACATCTCCTGTAACGCCAACATGCAGCAACCAGGTCATCTCTATGCGTGCAAAGCCGCGGTCATGGCGAGATGCGCAGGCGCCCAGGATCGCTTCTGGGAAATGCATGACGCCATCTTTGCTCTACCGGAGCTCAGTGTGATCGCGCTCGACGCGTTGCCGGACGATCGGGCTGTCGGCAGAGGCGTTCGCGACGTGCGTCGCAAGTGACGACGTCATGCGAGATCTACAGGCCGACATCGATCAAGGCAAGACGTTCGGAGTGACCGGTACGCCAGCGGTCTTCATCAACGGACGCAAGTTGTCATCGTTCCGGGCGCAGACTCTTGCCGCGATCATCGATCACATCGTCTTGGACGGCGATCGATAGCCCCCGTGACTCAAGACGAAGAGCCCGGTTTCACCCTCCACTTCGGCTGTGTTTCCTTGGTGATCGTCGTCGTTGGGGCCACCGCCCTCGCTTGGTGGTGGCGCGGTCGTGACGCTCTCTGGATCGCGGGTCTTGTCGCGATCATCGTGGTGGGCACTCCCATCGTGATGACGCTTCTCGAAAGCCGGTGGTTCATCGTGACCGCCGCCGATCGTGACCGCGGCGTCCCAGGTACGTGCCCACGCTGCCGCGAGGAGCTCACCGCCGTCATCGGCAAGAAGCGCTACACGGTGCGCTGCGGAATTTGCGGGTATCGGCGCAAGGGCCCACTAGTTCTCTAGTCGGGGAGCAAACAATTATCCTGAAACAGATCGGCGAAGTCTCGCTTCATGCTCACGATCTCCCACGCGCGTTCGCGCGAGCTCGAGCATGCGCTCGCTGTGATACTCGAGCTCCCGCTCGCCATCATCGTGATCCAGCAACAAGACGAGATTCGTCTCGGCGCGGGAGGTCGCCTCGAGAACGTAACGATCTCCGGTCGAGTTTCCGAATGCAAAAATCCGAGACCCTCCGGTGCGCTCGCGAATGCGAAGAACTTTCCCCTCCCCGACGCCACGAGTACCTCGAGATGCAACGGTCTTTCGGTGATGAGCGTGCCGTCCAGATCGAAAACCGCGATGCGTCTTGCAGGCGGAACGTAGCTCTCACGGGTCGGGTCGGAAACGCTATCGACAAACGCGAGGATGCGCTCCTTGACGGGCCCGTCCGAACAGGTTCGGAGCCTGGGAATTGGACGCGGCGAATCCGGTACGTTCCGGCACGCGCCGACGAACGCTGCCGTCAACATCAATAAAGACGCGGCGCGGCCCAGTTCGTTTCTTCAAGGCACAGCTGAGCCTTGGTGTTCGAGCTCGCTCGATATCTACTGCTCGAGATACTTCGTCAATCCGCCTTCGGCGGTCTCACGGGAGAATGGCCCCTCCGCGGCATAGACATTGCCTTCATGGTCCACCGCCACACCTTCACCTGCGGCGCCGTTAGGCTCACCCGTCTCGTGCGGGGGGATGAAGGCGGTGACCTTGTCTTCGGTGGCGCTTCCGATACGGATACCTGTGCTCCAGTCGGGGTGGCGAGTCGGGTTCGATTCCGAGTCGATCGCATAGAGCGTATCGTTGTCGTCGATGAACAGCCCACTCACGCGGCCGAACTGCTCGTACGCGTCGATGAAATTACCGTCCTGGTCGAAGATCTGGATTCGATGATTTCCACGGTCGGCGACGAACAAACGTCCCTGAGAGTCGAACGCGAGCGCGTGCGGCGTGCGAAACTCGCCGGGCGCGTTGCCTATCCCTCCCCACTCCTTGATGTATTCCCCGTCTTTCGTGAACTTCACGATGCGTCCGGTCGAGCCCGGTGGGGGGTCGTCGGTTTGACCGCTATGCCCGTCCGAAACGAAAATGTCGCCGTTCGGTGCGGTGATCACGTCGCACGGCTGATTCAAGGTATCGGGACCATCGCCCGCCTCGCCCGCTTTTCCAAGCGTCATCAACACTTCACCTTCGGGGCTGAACTTGATGACCTGGTGCCCTTTGGTTCCCGCCTCGTTTCCTTGTGAATCGGTCACCCAAACGTTGCCGTCGCCATCGACATGGATCCCGTGGGGAAGCACGAACATCCCCGCGCCAAAGCTAGTGAGTACCGAAGGGCTACAGCAAGACCGCCGCGCCGCTCGTCGTCAAAGATCTGGTCGTTACTGGCGTCGCCGGCGGGGAGTACGGCATCCGCGGGCTCCTCGACGCTTACCAAGCCGACACCGGCGAGCGCGCATGGCGACTGTAACCATCTCCGGCCCGGGCGAGCGCGACCATGGGACCTGGGCCGGCGACTCGTGGAAGACGGGCGGATCGCCGACGTGGATCACCGGAGTGTACGATCCGGACCTGAACCTCGTTTATTGGGGCACCGGGAACCCCGGCCCCGACTGGAACGGCGAAGTGCGGATGGGCGACAACCTCTATTCGGACTCCGCGCTGGCCGTCAACGCCGACAGCGGTGAGCTTCAATGGTATTTCCAGTTCACGCCATGGGACGTGCACGACTGGGACGCGATCCAAGTGCCTATCCTTGCTGATCTCGAGTTTGGCGGCGAGCCGCGCAAACTGATGCTGTGGGCCAACCGCAACGCCTTCTACTACACGCTGGATCGCGAGACCGGCGAGTTCCTGGTCGGGACACCGTTCGCGAAACAGACCTGGGCCGAGGGTCTCGATGAGAATGGACGCCCCATCCGCGCACCTGGAAAGCTCCCTACCCCTGACGGCAACATCGTGTCGCCAGCGATCGGCGGCGGCACGAACTGGTGGTCGGCCGCCTACAGCCCGAGAACCGAGCTCTACTACGTGAACGCGTACGACGGGGAGCAGGAGTTCTTCATTCGCGAACAAGAGTACCGGGAGGGCGAGCAGTTCACCGGCGGCGGCGCCCAGAACGTGGAGCCCGCCGACAAATACAAGAGCGCGATCCGCGCCTTGGATCCGCGCAATGGGGAGCGGCGCTGGGAGTTCGAGATCCAGTCACGCTCGACGTCCGGCCTCCTGGCGACGGCTGGCGATCTGGTCTTCGGCGGCACCGTCGATGGGTACTTCTTCGCGCTCGACGCCGTGAACGGGAAGGAGCTGTGGCACATCGCCGTCGGCGGTCGCGTGCACACGGCGCCGATGACCTACGCCGTGAACGGCGAGCAGCTCGTCACCATCACCGCCGGCAACGTGGTGTTCACGTTCGGCCTCGACTAACTCTAGTTCAGGTCGGTTGAAACGATCGCTTCAGGCGCTCCAGGCCCTCGTCAATGGTGACGGACGGTGCGTATCCCAAGTCACGTCGGGCGGCGGAGATGTCGAACCAGTGTGAAGTGGCGAGCTGATGAGCCACGAAACGGGTCATGGGCGGCTCTTCCGTGATGGACAATACGCGGTAAACCGTCTCCATCATCCAGCCCGCCATCACGGCCAAGGGCACCGGGATCGATCGCGTGACCGGTGGCACTCCGGCCGCGGCGAGTATCTTGTTGATGAGCTCGAAGATCGGCAAGGGCTCGTCATTGGAGATGAAGTAGGGCTTGCCGGCACAGGCAGCCCCGGGGGTGAGTTTTTCTGCAGCGAGAATGTGCGCGTCGGCGGCATTGTCGATGTAGATCGAGTCCACGAGGCAAGGCCGCCGCCCGATCTTTCTCAGCTTGCCCGCCCGACCCCGGGCCACGATTCTCGGAACCAGATGGTTGTCCCCGGGCCCCCAGATGAGATGAGGCCTCAACGCAACGGTGGCGAGCTCCGGGGCGTTCGATTCAAGCACCTTGCGTTCGGCAATGGCCTTCGTTTCGGGATAGGCGGTATCGTAGCGAGAGGCGTAAGGAACGGACTCGTCCACTCCTTCCAGGTCTCGAGCACCAAAAACCACGCTGGGCGTGCTGGTGTAGACCAACGTGCGCACGCCCTCGCGGCGGCAGGCGGTGATGACGTTTTCGGTGCCGGTCACATTCGTTGCGAAGTAGTCGGCATAAGGCCCCCAGACTCCTGCCTTGGCTCCGACGTGGAAGACCACGTCCACATCGCGAACGGCTTCGGACACGGCCTCGCTGTCGGCGAGGTCTCCCTGAACGTGCTCGACCCCGAGGGATTGGAGACCGGCGTACGTTCCCCGAGAAAAACTCCTGACCTCATCACCCCGCGCGCGGAGCTTCGTGGCGATAGCCCCTCCGAGAAAGCCTCCCCCGCCGGTGACCAGCGCCTTCACCGGAGACGCTCGGTGGCCCACACGGCGAGCTTCTCGCGGAAGATCTTCGAGTTGTGGCGGATGTCCACGGGCAGGCTCTTGTGGAAGAGCAGCGTGTGGATTTTTTTCGTGTGAGGCTGGGCGGCGCCGAGCTCCAGTAGCTCCTGGCGAAGATCGTTGGGCGCCCGCGCGTCCGTCTCGAGCTCCACGACGAGCACAGGCTCGATCTCAGAGTGGACCTTGGCACCCACCAGTGCCGAACGGTAAACGTCGGGGTGCGCGTTGAACACACCCTCGCACGGAATCGTGTAGTAGGTCTCGTCACCCGTGACCACGCGATGGGACTTGCGGCCGCAGAACCACAGCCGGCCCTCGTCGTCGAAGTAACCGAGATCGCCCATGCGGTGATAGAACTCGGCAGAGTCGGCTACGGCAATCTTAGCGAGCTTGGTTGCGGCCTCACGGTTGAAATACGATCGCGTGACCACGGGGCCCTTCACCGCGATCTCTCCCACCTCACCCGGGGGCACGCGAAGGGCTTCACTCCACGCCGCGATGGGTTCGTCGTCGATCCGAATCACCTCGACCGTCATGCCGTTCACCGGTCGGCCGACGCAAACCCCAGCGCCTTGATCCGTCTTTTTCCGGGTCTCCGCAAGAACTTCTGCGCTGCCAATCGAGCAAACCGGCAGGGATTCGGTGGCGCCATAGGGGGTGAAGACCTGCGCTTCTCCCGACAGCATCTTGGAGAAGCGCTCGAGCACCCGGGCCGGCATCGGTGCGCCGGCGGAAATGGCGCGCCTGAGCGACGGAAGCTTCACGCCATGGGCTTCGCCATAGCGCCCGACCTTGTCGATGAGGGCGGGCGAGCCGAACATGTTGGTGACGCCGTGGCGGAGGATCGGCTCGATGATGTTCTCCGGTTTCACTTGGGCCGGACGGGTGGTATCCATGTCGGGGATGACGGCGGACATCCCCAGGGCGGGATCGAAAAGGGCGAAGAGAGGAAAGGTGGGCATGTCCTTTTCACCAGGCTCGATGGAGTAGGTCTCGCGGATCATCTCGACCTGGGCGGAGAAATTGCCATGGGTGTAGACGGCGCCTTTGGGGACACCCGTGCTTCCCGAGGTGAATAGAATGGCCGCGGTCTCGTCCGCCGCGGTGGATACCGGAACGTAGTCGCTGTCGGCCCGTCCCCGAAGGGAGACGTCCTCGAGCGAATGCCCGCCCCAAAACCACCGGCGTCCCACCGTGACCTTGGTGCGGATCATCCCTCTCGCCCACCCCAAGAGGATGCGTGCGGCATGGGCCTGCGGAATGCCGATGAAGGCCTCGGGCTTTGCTTCGGTCAAGCAGACGCCGAGGTTCTTGAGGCCCATCCCCGGATCCACCACCACGGGGACCGCTCCGCACCTGAACAGAGCGAAGGTGAGGGTGAAGAAATCCAGACTGGGCTTGACCATCAGGACGGTGCGGACGCCGCGGCCGATTCCCACGGACTGAAGCCCGCGGGCAAGAGCTCCGCTGGCTTCGTCGAGCTCTTTGAACGTCAGAGATTCACCAGACCAAAGTGTCGCCGCAAGGCTGTCCGGCTGGCGGCGGGCCATGGCCGGCAAGTGGGAGGCGATGTTGACGCCGGCTTCGCGACTCATGCCCGTTCGGCCTTCAGAAAGTCCCCGATAAGAGCAAGGGATTCGTCCCGGGCATCCTCGAGAACCAAGTGCCCGGCCTCGGGGAAAACTTCAACGTGGGCGGCGTCGAACCGGCGGGTCCATTCCGAGAGCACCTGATCGTCGAAGATAAAGTCCTTCTTTCCCCACAAGATGAGCATGGGCTTTTCACGAAGGGAGCTCAACGCATCGGAAACACCAGCCAGACACTCGAAGCTGGGATCCTCCCGATCAAGTGGAATGTCCTGAACGAACCGCAAAACGGCAATTCTATTCTTGTAAGAATCGTAGGGGGCAAGATACCCGGCTCTCTCCGAGCCGCTGAGACGGCGCTTCTTGCAACCGGTGATCAACCAGCCCCTGACAAAGCCGTTGAGACCTCGGACGAACAACGCGCCAACTCGGGTGCTCCGGCAAAACCAGAGGGACCAAGGCAACACCTTGGTTCCGGGGATGGGAAAGGCCGCCGTGTTCATGACCACGAAGCGTGAGACCCGTTCTGGATGACGCGCGGCATAGCCCATTGCGATCACACCACCCCAGTCATGCATCACCAGTGTGATGTTCTGCGTGATGTCCAGGTCGTCGAGCCAGGCCTCCACGTCGTCGATGCGGCGCTCGAGTCGGTATTCATAGCGCGCGTCATCGGGCTTGTCCGAGAGGCCGCAGCCAATGTGATCCGGTGCCAGGATGCGGTGGGACCCGCTCAGATCCTTGATGAGCTCACGGTAGTAGAAGGACCAGCCGGGATTGCCGTGAAGACAAACCACGGGATCACCGGCGCCCTCGTCCACGTAGTGAAGCTTCAGACCGCCGCGATCATAGTAGCGACTCGTGAAGGGGTAGAGGCTTGCTACCACTCGAGCCCGAGCATCAGGCAATTCAGACCACTCCCTATTCCCAAGAAGGCAACCTCGTTGCCGGATGCCAGGACGTCGCGCTCAGCGGCGAGCGCCGCGGTGATGGGCAACGACACCGTTCCCATGTTTCCCAGGTAGGCAAAGGTCGTGAAGTCTTTGTCCTCCGGTATTTGAAACGCTTGCAGGATGAACGCCTGGTGGGTCGATCCCACTTGATGGCAGATGGTCTTGTCGACATCCGCTTCGCTCCAGCCCATCTCACCCAAGAAGGCCTTCCACGTTTCGAGGCCCAGGGCCACGCCGTGTTCCAGAACGGCCACCGAGTCCGTGGACATGAGCTGGCCGTAGGTGGCCTGTCCGTCCTCTCGTCCTGTCTCCTCCATCCCCCACCGGCAGAGCCCGTAGTGCTCAGGCGCGGTGCGGGTCACCCCTCCCAGGAGCCGGTGGGTCGACGCGGAGCCGAAGGAGCCATCGGTCAGGAGCACTGCCGCGGCCCCGGAGCCGCCGGTGAGGGTGGCCACGGACATCTTGAAGAGCTCCATGTCGGGCTTTTCGATCAACCGGTCGATCATGATGTTCACGATCTCCCGGGCGCTCTCGCAAGAGACCACGAGGCCGGCGCGGATCTGGCCGAGCTCGATACGGTTGGCGATGTCGAGCATCCCGTTCAGCACGCCGAGGCACGCATTGGAGAGGTCGTAGACGGCGGCGGCGGGGCTGACGCCGACACCATGAGCCACCCGGCAGGCGGTGGCCGGCTCGAAGCTTTCCCGGCACACGCCGGCATAAATGAGGACGTCGATATCTCCCGGCTTAACCGCCGACGAGTCCAGGGCGGCACGGGCAGCGGTGATGGCAGACCGGGACAGAGGTGTGTCAGGGGCCCACCAGCGGCGTTCGGAGATGCCGGTCAGGGTTTCCAACTGCCCGGGTTGAAAATGGAGCGCCCGGTAGACCGGCGCCAGACGAGCCTCGAGCTCGGCGGAGGTGACTACGGTCGGCGGTAGCTCGTATCCGATGGTCTCCACAAAGACCTTCGTGTACTTCAAGGGACCCCACCGCCCCAGGTTAACTTGAAACCGGTCACCTTATAGATGAGACGGCCGTCCACCGAAAGCGTACCGGAGGCCTCGACGGTGTGGCTCCGATCATCGATGGCGGTGACCACTACATCGGCGACCACGCGGCTGTCGGTGGGAAGGACTTGCCCCCGGTAGAGCCAGATGTGCTCCGAGCCGGGTGTCATCGCCTCGAGACGGCCGTCGGCCGGGGCTCCCCATCGCTCGACCGCAAAGACTTTCATGAGCTGGATCAGAGATTCCAGTCCCAAAGATCCGGGCCACACGGGGTCTTGATAGAAGTGGGCCTTGAAGAACCAGGCCTCCGGGTTCACCAGTGTCGTCCCTCGCACGAAACCGAGGGCCTTGGGACCACCGCCAGGGACGCAGAGCTCCACGTCGGTCACCATCTGAAACCGTTCATCAGGAAAGGGCGCCGCAAGAGGTATTGAAAAAGCCCGGGCGCGGCGACGCTCGTCGTCAGTGGGGACGTAGGGAGTGTCATCGCGGATGCCGATCTGACTCGCGAGGGCGTCCTTGGAGAAGAAGCCGAAAGTGGTATCACCGGTGTAGACCGGCCCCTGGGCCGAGCGGATCTCGAAGTCGTAGTTCTGCACGATCATGCCCGCCGAGCTGGACACACCGGTGATCTTCACGACGGTGCTCAGCACACCGATGTCGCGGGTGAGAGGAACATGCTGCACACCTTGGCCTCCAAGGTTGCGGAACGAAAGATCGATGTCGCTGGTCAAGGCGGAGCCCAGATAAGCCGCCAGCCAACCGCAAGGCTGAAGGCCCACTTCCAGAAGCACGGCGAAGGGCATGGTGTCCTGGTGGTCGGCGTTGAAGAACCACGCATCTTGGGGGACTTCGTACTGCGCTTCGATGACTCCGCCGGCCACGAGCTTCCACGGCTCGGCGTCGATCTCGGTGATGCGGTCGAGGAACTGATAGGGCGGGCCGGGCAAACGCGCGATGACCCGGTCCCGGTCGAACACTTCGTAGGGCTCACCGAAAGCGTCCGAGGGCTTGCCGATGGCGAAGGCGGTGATGCGATCCGTATCGAAGATGGCCGGTTTGCCTGTACAGGCTGCGGCCCAAGTTCTCTCGAAAGCGTCTCGGTCGACGCCATCGAGCTCGAGAGACATGTTCGTGATCTCCACGATGGCCTTTCCGTCGGCAACCATGAGAGCGTCCACGATTACGTAGGGCTTCGGCTCGTATCCGATTTCCTTCAAAGAGATTTCGTATTGCACTTTCTCGGTGGACGCAATCACCTGGCCGCGGCACTTCAGTTGGCCGGCAACGCCGGGGACGGGTTGGTAGGCAACTTGATCCCGGGAAGCCACCCATCCCATGCGGAGCAGGAAGACACGCAGCGTGTGGAGGCAGCACTCGTACATGAGCGTGCCGGGCATGACCATGTCGTCGCGGAAATGGCAGGTCAGGAACCAGTCGTCGGGGTAGATGTCCGCCTCGGCCTTGATGATCCCCAGGCCGAATCTTCCGCCCTCGGGATCGAGATGAAGCACCCGATCCAGGAGCTTCATGGTGCCGCCGGGAAGGGTGGCGGGATGCTGCACGGGCAGGTTCGCGAAGGCCTCACCGAAGCAGGCCGCGAGATCGCCGTCGCGCAGAGCCTGGATGGCGTCGTCGTCGTAGGACTCCACCGACATTTCGACCAGAGAATGCCAGTCGTCGGGCCGCACGCCGGGCTGGAGCCCCAGGTCCATCTCCGTGTGAACGATGCCCTCGCCGGCATCGAGCTCTTCCGCGGTGAAGAAGCCGGCGCATCCCTTCGTCATGCTCAGAAGAGGCTCCCCATTCACCGTGGCCTCGAAGTTGAAGCGGAACAGATGGGTTTCGCCCTGCCGGAAGAACTCGTCAATGGCGATGTCGTAGTGAATGGTCTCGCCGGCGCGAGGAAGACTTCGATGGAAGGTCACTTCGGCGTCGAGGAGACGGTAGACGGCGAGGCCCCGGGTGACGAAGTCGATGCCCAAGTAGGCCGACAGAAAAAGATCCGCCTGCCCGGCTTCAACGGCGATGCAGGTGGGGATCCGGCCGCCATCGAGATACCAGGCCTCGGGATGGATGTCATGCTCGGTCACCACCCGGCCATGGCTCATGGATCTCGGCTCACCGTGGATTTCCATGATGCGATCGACGAGCATCAGTGGCTCGTCGGGTAGACGCACCCGGGAGGGATGGCTGTCCACCGCCGCGAATTCGGGGCCGAGGACCTTGGCGATGGAGCCGATGGCGAACTGCAGACAGGCGTCCCGATCCAGAGCCGGCGCCGGGGCGGTAGACACCGGGGCGTCGCCCGACAATTCCAGCAGGTCCAGCAAGCGGTTTTGAAAAAAGAAATTCTTCGCCATGCCGTTTTGAAGGGCTTCGCTCACGCGCAAAAAAGTGCCGTGCGCCTCGCCGGTACGAAGCAACGTTTGGTGGAGCCCCCCAATGATGTCGTCGTCGTCGTCGATACCGACGCTGGGCCGGAGGGTTACCGGGGCAGGCGCCTTGAAAGGCCGGCCTCCTACGATGACCTGCAGCGAGCGATCGCGGCTCGTCGTCTCGGGTGAGGCGGGATTGGCAGAGGCCACGAGCGCTTGCCACGAGCTATTGATGAAGGGCCCGAGATCCAAGGGGACCCTTTCGGCGATGAGGGTGGCCACGCCTCGGAGCAGGGAATTGATTTCGCCCTGCTCCGGGACGTTCATCGAGACCGCCCGGTGCGGCCGGTCCTCGAGAATCCTATCGATCATCCGACTGGCGGAAGCACCGGGCCCCATCTCGACGAATATCCTCACGCCGTCGGCGTACGCCTTTTGCACCACGGCGGGAAAATCGAAACCGTGAAGGGCCTGGTCGGTGATGGACTCCGCCGCCGTCTCCCGGGTGAGCTGGTAAGCCTCTCCCGCGGCCACCGAGTAGAAGCGCACGCCATCGGGAGGTGTTGTCTCGAAAAGATGCAGGTCGTGATACGCCTTTTGAACCTCACCGAGCACGTCGCAGTGAACGGTAGCAACGCCGTTGACGGGAACAAGGCTTGCCCCCAGGGACGAGGCAAAGCTGGTCACGGCGGATCGGTTGCCGCCGATGACGCATTCATCGGAGGTGTTCGTGATCAACAGGTAAACATGCTTCTGGTTTGAGAGGGCGGCCTTCACCGCCTCGGCCGGCCGGTCCACGACGCCGACCAGCCAGTCCACCGGGATTCCGGGATCCAGACCCCATGAGCGCCGGGCGGCCTCGCAAGGACCGGCCAGGTCGCTGACGAAAAGGGACGACGCTTCCATCCGCGCCAGCATGTCGTCTCGCTTCCTCCAGGTTCGCGTGGAGAACAGGGCCGCCGACTCGCCGAGGCTGTATCCGACGACCGCATCGGGGCCGACGCCCAAGGTCTTCATGACGTCGGTCACCACGGTTCCGAAGGTGACCTGGCCGAAGATGAGAGCGTGGTGGCGCTCGTCAACATTCTCAGGAGGCGCAGCCCCCCAAAACCACTCAGGCACCATCTGCCGTTTCAAGTAGCGATTTTCGCCGTCGTGACGATGGAGGATCTCGGGAAAACGCAGAGCGAGCTCACGGCCCATGCCGTGGTAGTGATTTCCCGACCCCGGATAAACGAAGGCAAGGCTTCCCTCATGCGCCAAGGGTTTGTTGCTCTCGAAAACACGCGTCTCGTCGACACCCTCGAGCAGAGGGCTGACGTCGGACCCTCGTGCGGCGACCACGGCAAGGCCGAGCTTCTTTCTGGGCTCGAGCGGGTTTTCGTGATGCCAGCGCGCCGCTAGTCTTCGGGCATCATTTTCGGGCTGTGACTCCAGCCAGTCGCTGAGTCGGCGGCTCTCGGCGGCGAGTCCCACCTCATCATCCGCCTCGATGGCAAAGAGGGCGTCGCTCGCCGTTCCTATTGAGCATCTCGTGCCGGCTACTGGCTGGTGAAACTTATCCGACTCGTATTCTTCCAGCACCACATGACAGCAGTTGCCGTCGACACTCATGCCGCTGACACCGGCGCGCCGGGGCCCCTCGGCCCGGTTTCTCAACCAGTGCCGGGCGGGACCGGGGAGCACCCGGTTGTAGAGGGCGAGAGCAGTCTTCGCCAGCGATGCCATCCCCGACGCGGCGCCGGCGTGGCCTACCGCCTCCTTGACGCTTCCCGTCGCCGGCCGCTCGGCAAGAGTCGCAAGGTGTTTCTCCAAGGCGGATTTTTCAGCGCTATCTTCACAAGAAATGCCGCTTCCATGGGTCTCGATGTAGCTCACCGTCGAGGGATCGATTCCCGACTCTTCGTACGCTCGGCCGAGCGCCGACTCATAGGCGGCAACGGTGGGTACCGTCGTCTCGACGCCACCACCGGTCGCGCTTCCCAACCCCTTGATCACGGCATAGACCCGATCGCCATCGGCCTCGGCGTCCTCGAGACGCTTGAGCACGAAGGCCGCGCCACCTTCACCGAGTAGGGGTGTCCCACGCTGCCCATCGGGCCGGGCCTCGTGGGCCGCCAGCACCGCCCTCACGTCACCGGCCAGATCCACGGCGCCCACCAGGGCTTGATCCACGCTTTTCGTCTGGAGCGCGCGCACCGCCGCTTCGAGGGCCTTGAAGCCCGAGGTCTCCTCGCTGGATAGAGTGAAGCTCGGACCACCGAT
Source organism: Candidatus Marinacidobacterales bacterium (assembly GCA_965237955.1). Lineage (GTDB taxonomy): Bacteria > Acidobacteriota > Vicinamibacteria > Marinacidobacterales > SMYC01. The sequence goes on from OZ250169.1 coordinate 2,273,079, forward strand.
CCGGAACTCCCGGGCCAGGCGGCTGGCAACGATGCCGCCGAGCGCACCCATGGTCCTGTTGGCGATCAGGGGTGGAGCCGCGGCGTCGGCAAGAGCGTCTCGCGACGGCTCCTCGGAACCGAGCACCGACCAGCGGAAGTTGAAGTTCGTCGTGTTGAGATCCAGCCCGATGCCGACGAACACCCCGGTGGAGAGTTTCTCTTCGGTACCGAGACCCGCATCGTCCATGGCGCCCTTGGCGACGGCGAGCATCAACGACTGCTGAGGCAGCATGTGCTCGAGCTCCACCGGCGGGATCCTGAACCGGTCCAGTGGCAGAGAGAGCTCGCGCATGAAATGGCCCTTGAACTCAGCCGCCGATTGTCCACGGTCGTTGAACGAAGACGACTCCTGAACGCCCCACCACAAACCGTTCTCCTCCGGATCCCGACGTTCGTCGCCGAGCACGTGCTGAGTGAAGGCCTCCAGTGACTCGAGCGATCCGAAGTGAGCGTCCATGCCGACAATGGCCACCGGCGAGTCCGCTCGCATGACCGGCGTTTGGACAAGGCTCTTATCCCCGGTCCACTCCTCCACCAGCACATGGGCGTTGATGCCGCCAAAGCCGAAAGCGCTCACCGCGGCGCGGCGGGGGGTGGAGCCGTCTCGGGTCTCCCAGGGCTCGGCCTCGGCGAGCACCTTGAACGGGCTCGCCTCGAGATCAAATTTCGCGCCGGCGCGAGAGAAGTTGGCCGTGGGAGGAAGGGTCCGAGCTTTCATGGCGAGGAGAACCTTGATGAATCCCGCGGCGCCGGCGCCGGTGAGCAGATGCCCCACGTTGGACTTCACGCCCCCAATCACGCACCGGCCGGCCTGCCCGTCATTCCCGGCCCAGAGCTTCGTCAAGCTCTCGAGCTCCACGGCGTCGCCCACCGGTGTGCCCGTGGCGTGGCATTCGATGAGATCCACGTCCTGCGGTGACCAGCCCGACTGCTCATAGGCCGGCCGCATGGCCCTGAGCTGCCCCTCGGTGCTGGGCGCCAAGAGCTTCCCTTCCACGTCGTTGGAAAGACCAATGCCGGTGATGACACCGTGAATGTGGTCTCCGTTTCTCAGCGCATCTTCCAGGCGCTTGAGCACCAGCATGCCGGCGCCCTCTCCCACTATGAGGCCGTCGGCCTTTTGATCAAACGGTGAGCAGCGACCCGAAGTAGACAGCGCCCGCAACTGGGAGAAGCCCATCTGGGTGTAGAGACAGTCAGTGCGGCACAACCCTCCGGCGACCATGGCGTCCGTGCGTCCCGCGATCAGTTCATCGGAGGCGAGCTTCAGAGCGTAAAGGGACGAAGCGCAGGCGGCATCCAACGTGTAGCTTCCGCCACCGAGCCCGAGGGCCTTGGCCATCACACCCCCAGGGAGTCCGGCGACGTACCGATTAAGAGGATGGGTGCGGCCCGGAGAAGTCGCGGCTGATACTGACGCGATCTGGCTGCCGGTGGCCTCGTCAAAGGTCTGACCGAGGATCTGCCGCGCCATCTTCGAAGCGCTGTCGGTGGGCAGCGCGATGTTCCCGATAATCACGCCCACGCGCTCGCGGGAATTCTCACTCAGCCCTGCGTCTTCCACGGCCTGCCTCCCAGCGTGGAGTGCCAGGTGAAAAAGAGGATCGAGGGCGGCGACAACATCCGGATCCAGATCCAGATCGCGCATGTCCAGATGGAAGTCCTCGATGAAACATCCTCTAGTGGAGTACACCTTGTCCGCTCGGCCGACTTCCGAGTCATAGGCCCGGGCGGCATCCAGGATCCAGCGATCCGAAGGCACTTCCCGTGAAGCATCCACTGAAGCGGCGATGTTGGCCCAGAAGCGATCGAGGTTCGGCGCTCCGGGGAAAATCCCGCCCATACCAACAACGGCGATGGGGGCGCGGGACTTCATGGGAGGAGCTTAGACCGACAGACGATTACGGGTGAACGCCTCACTAAGAGAGGTGTCCACGACGCATTCATAGTCCTCGAGACGGGCCACGAGACCGCCGTCGCTGTCGAGGAACTCCATGTCAGCCCGAGCCCAGGAGTTTCCGCTCTCGCTGATCTTTACGACGACAGAGACTCCGTCGCCAGGAAATGAGTCTCTGAACTGACGATAGCGCCCGGCAAAGGTCGGCAACGAGGCGGCTCCGTGAATCTCCCGGCTCCAGACAATCATCAGTTGGAAGGCGACGTCTAGCGCCAGAGGATCGGCGAGCCACGCGCTTCTGAGTGGCTCGGCGAGCCAACGGGAGGGAGGAACCGTCGGGCCGGTGCGGGCGGTGATGGCGTCGTCGGAGATACCTTCCACCTCTTGGATACCCTGCAGAGCGGGCCCCTGGAAGAGCAAGTCACGATAGATCTCGTCGCTCGGCCGGTGGTAGGGATGAGTGTTGGTGTTTAGCCGGGCGCCGGAAGCCGCGGGCAGCTTGGACGCCAGGTGAATCGTCGCTCGGGCATGGTGGTGCTCCTTGCCCTCGGCGCCGGTGCTGCGAATCTCCACGGGAACACTGAGGAAGCCGAAGCCGAGGCCGTTCGTCTTTATGGCCTTGCCGGTGAGGACCTGGGTGGCGCGGGTTTCGCCGGCATCCAGGGTAAGTCCCTTGAGCACTCTGAGGTCGTCGAATCCATGGAAGCGGAGGCCGGGATTCTTGTGCACGGCGCCATGGGCCATCCACTCGACGATGAGAGCCAGGGGAACGACGGCCCGGCCATTCAATACGTGATCCTTCAGTATCGGCACTTGCTTCACACCGATCTCTCTCTCGAAGGCCACACTCAAGCTCGCACCCTTTTCCGGCGGCGCGAGCATCACGACCTCTACGGCGTCCCGGCTGCCATGGCGAATCTCGTCCACCAGCGCCCGGCTTCCTTCTTGAAGACCGATGAGCCCCACGCCCTCGTCATGGAACACCTTGGCCAGGGCCGGAGTGACCATGCCACCGTCCCAGGGACCCCAACCCACGGAAACCACCCGGGCGGAAGGAATCCTCGCGGCCAGCCGCCACGCGGTCTTGTTGAGCACCTCGTTGGCCACGGCATAGTCCACCTGGCCTTTGCGACCGAAGCGTGCCGTGGACGACGAGAAGAAAACCACGACCTTGAGGGCTTCGACGTCCAAAGCGGACAGGAGGGCGGTCATGCCGGCAACCTTCGTCCCGAAGACCCGGGAAAACTGCTCCTCAGTCTTGTTCTCGATGAGCTGATCCGCGAGCACGCCGGCCCCGTGTACGAGACCGGTGATGGGTCCGAGCTTCGTGCGAACGTCAGCAAGGATGTCCTCAACCGCCGCACCGTCGCGAACATCCACCGCGCGGTACTCCACATGCCCGGCCGTCCGTGCCACATCGTCAAGAGTCTGCCGAATCTCGCGATTCACCATGAGGCGTCGGTACTCTTCACCCACGTGGCGGGGCGAGGCACCGGCACCTGCCCGAGTTGCGATCTCTTTCTTGATGGCCGCTTCGGCGGTAAGGCCATGAAGCCATGCGGGCTCGGCCGTGGGCTCTGGACTTCTCCCAAGAAGCACGAGCTTCGATCCAAAAGCCCGGGCCAGCTCCCGGGCGGCCGCCGCTGTCACACCTCTGGCTCCGCCTGATATCACAATGACATCGTCCCTGCCGAGCTCGAACGACGATTCACCGGGAACGATGGCGCGGGGCGAGAGCTCCAGAGTGACCCGGCCCGTGTGGGTGAGACCCACTTCGAGCGGCCCGTCGAAGAAAATCTCATCCACGATGCCGGCGGCGAGCGAGGCCGCGTCATGGACCCCCGACGTAACATCCATGGCCTTGCAGTGCACCTCGGGCCACTCGTGGCTTGCCGTCTTGGCGAGACCGGCCAGTCCGCCGCTTTGACACCGCGTCTCGGGGCCCGTGCCCTTCAATCCGAAGGAGCCGTCTAGACGGGACACGGTGACGAAGACCGAGCCTCGCGAGCGGCCGCTCCGGCGCAGTGCAGAGCTCACCCGACTCAGGAGCGTCAGCGAGTCGGCCAGGAACTGGTCGCTGTCGGGACTCGCCGGGCCGACCACGACGAGGCCACCTAGCTCCGACGGTGGCTCCAGGGATGCTGCGTCTTCCAGCGCGACGAGACGGGGCTTTAGACCCAGTGCCTCCATGCGATCGGCGACCTCGGCCGAGAGGCCGGAGTCGTCACGGGAGATCAGAACGACGGCGTCAGAGGCCAGAGAGAACTTCTTGCGCTCCGCCGCCTCGTCCAGGACTGTGACAGCGAGGACACTTCTCTCTGGCGCCTTGGCTCGAGACACACTAGCCCGCCGCACGAGCTCGTCTACATCCACACCCTCGGCCGGAATCGATGAAGGCGTGATGCGGGCTTCTACGGCATCCGACAGCGTGTCCACCACGTTGCGCACCGTCCGCCAGGAGTTGATGATGCCTTGGGCGATCTCGGGCATGGAGGGTGTCTTGTCCCTAAGGAAGGAGAAGATCTCCGCGCGCTTGACCTGATCGATGCCCAGATCCGAACTGAGATCCATGTTCATGTGGAGGGAGTCCACCGGAAATCCCGTCTTGGCCGAAACCGCCGCCAAAACGCTCGAGCTGATTCTGAGGTCAACGGTGGAAACCGACGCCGGCGTGCCACCGTTCGTGTCACTCTCAGTGTCAGTGTCAGCAGCAGTCTCCGCTGCTTCAATGGGGGCCGGCGATGGAGCGGCCGCGCCGTCTTCTGTGAGGAAGGCCACGACCTGTCCAAGAGTACGCAGGGTGCCGAGGTGCTCGGGGCCCACGGACGGCGCCTCGGGAATGCGTTGCTGCAACGCCGAGAGAATTTCCACGCGCTTGATGGAGTCGATGCCCAAGTCCGAGTCCATCTCCATGTCCAGGTTCAAGATGTCGACTGGGTATCCGGTCTTCTCGGCGACCACCTCGAGGAGAACCGCCTCCACCTTGCCGGCATCGATTTTGGAAGGCTTGCTGGTTTCCCCGGGAGAAGTGGCTCTCGGCGTCTCGGCCGGCGGAGGCGTCTCGGCGAGAGTGGGTGCCATCGCCGGAGCCGCAACCTGTACCGGCGGCGGCACGGGCACGGGAACGGGTTGGGCTCGAGGCAGGGGTGACGGTGCCAGGCCCAGCCGTTGCTCGACGAGGCGTTGCTTGTGATCGACCAAGGATTGAAGCGTGCGCTGGGCCGACTCCTGGCCCTGAAGGAACTGCCGATGGAGGGCGGCGGTTTGCTCCTGCATCTTTTGAAGCGCGGCCATGTTCTCCTGTGTCATCCGTAGCGCGTCATCAATTACGGCGTGCCCAGCGCTGCCCGGAGCGGATGGCTGTCGCGGGACGGCGGCAGCGTTCTCTTTGGGGGGCTCGGGGGTTTTGGCGGGTTCGGGTGGTTGACGACTCATGGTGGTTCGCCTTGGGGCCGGCGCCTCCTGCCTCTTTTTTGGTTTGACATAGTTGGCGCCGCTAAGGGTCACAGTGAGAGCCGGCTTGGAACGCTCGTCCGCAAACGCCAAGGATGACGCCTCGGGGTCCCACTGATTTAAATCGACGCGGAAGCCGTAGGCAGAAACGCGGGCCAGAGCCCGGGCGAGGTCGACGGCTCCGGAGCGCTTGCCCGACGATGCATCGAGGGCATGCGCCACATGTTCTTCGCCCTCGAGAATCGACCGCACCAAGCCGGTGAGCCGGCTCCCCGGGCCGACCTCGAGAAAGAAGCGGGCGCCGTCTCGGTGCAGGTTTTTGATCTCATTGACGAACTCCACCGGCCGGACGAGCTGATCGGCGAGCAGCGCGGCAATGCCGGAAGCCTCATCGGGATACGTTTCGCCGGTGGCGTTGGCGTAAACCTTGCGCCGGGGCGCCGCGATGTCGGCCCGGCCGAGCTCGGTAGCAAAGGGCTCCGCGGCATCGACCACGAGAGTGCTGTGAAACGCCGCGGAGACTGGAAGACGCTTGCATCTAACACCGCGCCTCTTGAAGGCCTTCACCGCTTTTTGGATCTCGTCGGTAGGACCGGACAGAACGAACTGGGCCGGAGCATTCTTGTTGGCCACCACCAGGGCGAGTGAATCCTCGACGACGATGGATTCGATGGTGCTCTCATCGGACTCCACCGCCAGCATGGCGCCGCGGTCGCCGTTGCCCTCGCTCATGAGCCGCCCGCGGAGCATGGAAAGGACGCTCAGGGTCTGGGCGTCGAACACCTCCGCCGCTTGCAAAGCCACCAGCTCGCCGTAGCTGTGACCCGCCACGGCGGCAGGCTCGAGACCGAACCTCTGGAGCACGCCCAGGGCGCCCACCGAGACGGCGCCGATGGCTGGCTGGGCCACCTCTGTGGCGCGCAGCGCTCGTTCTTGAGCCTCTTTCGTCTCATCGTCGAAAGCCGGGTGCGGATAGATGACATCGCTGAGCCGGTTGCCGGCCCTGTCCAGCCTGTTCATCCTGTCCAGGCTGTCCAGTAGCTCGGGGAACTGACAGGCCAGATCCCTGAGCATTCCCACGCACTGAGAGCCCTGGCCCGGGAACAGGAAGGCTAGAGATCCTACCGGCGCTCCGGTGCCGTAAAAGGCCCCGTCCGGTGTAGTCCACGAAGTCTTGTCGGTATGGGTCTTCAAGAGTGTGAGGCCACCCTCGAGACACTTTCTGAGTTGGGTTGGCTCCGTGGCCAGGATCAGCCGGTGCGCGGCCTCATGACGGAACGAGCTTCGGGCCCGGGCGGCCAGGCCTCGCAGGGCTCGTATATCAATGCCCTTCCGATCGGACGGAAAGGCCTGAGCGACGCTTACGAGCTCCTCTCGAGTATCGGCCGAAAATGCCAGGAGCACGGTTTCGCCGTCGAAGTCCGGAGCGGCCTTGGCCGCTTCCGCTTCTTCGAGAACGCAGTGGAAGTTGCTCCCGCCAAAACCGAAGGCGCTCACCGCGGCCCGCCTCGGATGATCTGCGGAGGAAAGCCAGGGCTTCTTCGTGGTGTTGACGTAAAAGGGTGAGCCCCCATTCCTGAGCACATCCAGCGGCTCGGTGACTTTCAAAGTCGGGGGAAGAACCTTGTGTTTCAGCGCCAGGGCGGCCTTCATCACGCCGGCGATTCCGGCGGCAGCCTTGGTGTGTCCCAGCTGCGATTTGACGCTGCCCAGCGCACACCATCCTCCGTCGGCATCGGCTTCTCGGAACACCGCGGAAAGGGATTCGACCTCGGTGGCGTCTCCCACCTTCGTGCCCGTGGCATGGGCCTCGATGAGCTCGATGCTCCGGGCCGAGATCCCGGCGCCGGCGTAGGCGTCTCTGAGAGCCTTGGCCTGGCCGCTGGCTACCGGCGCGTACACCGCCGTGCCCTTGCCGTCGCTGGACGAGCCTATTGATCGGATCACAGCGTGGATGGTGTCTTGGTCTTTGCGAGCATCGGCCAGCCGCTTGAGCACCACGACGCCGAGGCCCTCACCGAGAATCGTGCCGTCCGCTGACTTGTCGAAAGGACGGCAATCGCCGGTAGGCGAGAGCGCCGGCGTCTTGCTGAAGCACATGTACATAAAAATGTCGTTGAAGGTGTCCATGCCTCCGGCAAGCACCATGTCAGAGCGTCCGGAGGCGAGCTCCAGGCCGGCAAGGTGAAGGGCGCCCAGTGAGCTGGCACAGGCCGCGTCCACCACGCAGTTGGTGCCACCGAGGTCGAGCCGGTTGGCGATGCGCCCGGCCACGACATTGCCCAAGAGTCCCGGAAAGGAGTTTTCCTGCCACTCCACATAGTTGTCGGAAATCTTCTGGACCACCGTGTCGGTAAGGTCGTCGGCGACACCGGATTCCTTCAGCGCCCGCCGCCACAGGGGGTGTCCCAAGCGGGCCCCCAGAGGAATCACCAGCTCCAGCGTGCCCGTGACACCGAGAATCACGCTGGTCCGATCCCGATCGAAGCTTCCCTTCTCCCCATAGCCCGCATCTTCCAGAGCTTGGCTCGCCACCATGAGTCCGAGCAGCTGGGTCGTGTCCGTGGCCTCTATGTCGTTGGGCGCGATGCCGAAGGCAAGGGGGTCGAAGGCGACCGGTGACAGAAATCCACCGCGACGGGCATAGGTGCGATCCGGTGCCTTGGGATCGTCGTCGAAGAAGTCCTCCACGTTCCAGTGGGTGGAAGGAATGTCGGTTATGGTGTCGACACCGTTTTTGAGATTGGCCCAATAAGCCCCCACGTCATCGGCCTTGGGGAAGAGACAGGCCATGCCGACGATGGCCAGGGGCTCTTGTTGCATCCGAGTGTTACTGGACTTAGTGGACACGTAGTTCCTCCACGGGCCGCAGCCGGTACTCGCTCCACGAGCGCAGTGGTTGGACGCCCTGGCTGCGAAGGGCATTGATACGGGTCAGCAAGGAGGCGCCGTGCAAGATGTTCAACGCAACGGTGACGACACGGCGGTGTTCCGGCTCCTCCAGGAACGATCCCTTTACCCATCCATTGAATGCCCCCATCGAGGGCCCGCACCAGATCTGGTAGTCGATGGTCCGGGAGGGATCGCCGGCATTGGCCCAGTTCGACGACTGGCCGAGATACCAGCGGAAGACCAAGGCCATCTTGTGTTTGGGATCCTTCGCGGCTCGCTCGAGCTGGGCCGGATCCCTCTCAGCGAAGAAGTCGCGGCATTGGCTCCACACCGCGTTCACCGGTGCTCGGAAGTAATTTTTTTCCAGCGCCGCCATATCGGTCTCGGGAATGGACTCCAGACTTTCACACGCCCGGTAAAGTTCGTAGAGCTTCTGGGCTCGCATGGCGAAGAAGGTGCCGCGCTTGAGCACCTGTACCTTCACACCCATCTCGAACATGTCGGCCGCTGGCGCCATGGCGACGTCGGCCTGCTCGGCGGCGGCGAGCATCGTGCGCACGGTCTGAGACGTACCCGCCTCGACGCAGGACTGGTTGACCGAGCCAGTGAGTATGTAGGCGGCCCCCATGGAAAGGGCCGCAGCGGCTGAAATCGGAGTGGAGATGCCTCCGGCGGCTCCCACCCGCAGGGTCTCACTGTAACCATGACGTTCCTGCATCTGATCCCGGAGCGCCATCAGCGCAGGTATGAGGGCCAGGGCCGGCTGGTTGTCGGTGTGACCGCCGGAGTCGGCCTCGGCGGTGATGTCCTGGGCCATGGGAATGCGGGCGGCCAGACGGGCCTGCTCCTCGGTGATGTTTCCTGTGTCGACGAGAGGCTTCAACAGACGCTCCGGTGGTGGGGAAAAAAACTTCGTGGCGACTTCTATGCGAGACACCTTGGCGATGAGCCGGTTCGGCGTCACGATGCGTCCCTGGGAATCTTCGTGAATCCCGTGGACGCGGTAGCGGACCACAGGAAGAGTGAGATCCAGATAGGCCGAGGCCGAGGCCAGGTGCACGCCGCGCTGAATGTAGAGCTCGACCACGGCGGACTCCAGACCGGGCTCGTTGGGGCTGTGGATGAGGTTGAAGCCGTACGGCCGTCCCTCCAGAGAATGAGACAGGCGGTCGATGGCGGCTTCCACCGCCTCGAGAGGCAGGCCGGCAGCGCCGAAGAAGCCAAGCATGCCGGCGCGGCCCATGGCCTCCACGATTTCGGCCGAGCCGATCCCATTGGCCATGGCACCGGCGATGTAGGGATAGCGCAAGCCATGGTCTAAGAGGAATCCCGGGTCACCAAGGTGCTCGGGAGGGCTGGCCGGGGAGTAGCCGATTATGGGAAACGCTTCACCCTCGGTGACACCAGCTCCTAGAATCGCAGTGCCGCCGGTCACTCGGGCGCACGCGCCCCGATCCGAGATCAGGATCACGGGTCGTCCGGTATCCTGCACGGCCTCCCTGATGGCGTCTGGCCGGCGGTCCACACGGGAGGCGGGGCCCGTCCACCAGCCCAAAGGAGCCATGGACTTTGCCGAGGTATCGCTATCGCTCGAGCGATCCGGCTCCGAAACGAGCGCGTGAGCGCGATGCTCGTGGATCGGCGCGTATCGCTGGTTCTTTGAGGCCACTCCGGTTCTCGCGCGTTCGCTGGTCACATTATTCCGTCTCGCTCGCGGCTTGACGGCCGGTTAGGCCACCTATGAACCCGCCGCCTCCTGGCGGCGTGACCCAGAAAGCTTCGAGCGATGCGGCGTGAAGTGCTAGTTCCGCCTCCGGGAAGACCCTGTGCGGCCTCCGCAAGGAGAACCTGCATGCATGAATAAGAAAGCCTCTCGCATGTGCGATGGGAATGCAAGTACCACGTTGTGATCATACCGAAGTCTAGGAGGAAGGTGTTGTTTGAAAACCTACGCTGACGCGTGGGCGAATCCTTCGTGAGCTATGCGAGGTAAAACTGATCGAAGGCAACGCTCAGGCGGACCACATCCACATGTGTTTGAGTATCCCGCGTAAGTACAGCATATCTCACACGACCGGATTCCCGAAAGGGAAAGTGCGGTTCGCCGTTCGGTGAGAAGTCGCACACCGTCGCCCCGCGACTTTTTCTTTTTCAGGAGGATCCGGGTGTCTCGAGATCCTTCGCCTTTGCGATCGTCGCTTGTCTCCTAGTCCCCTGTATCAGAACAAACTAGATAAAGCAGAGCTTGCCGAAACCCTTCTAAGTGCATGAATCTTATGAATCTTATGGGCTGGCGAAAAGCCTAACTTTGTATAGTAATCAAAGATCCAGGGGGCTAGCGAAAACGACAGCAATCGCTTGCTCGGTCGAGAAAGCGAGGCCCACAAGTCACTGAAAAGAATGGCGCGCCCTAGGCGATTCGAACACCTGACCTACAGATTCGTAGTCTGTCGCTCTATCCAGCTGAGCTAAGGGCGCGCACTGCGCTATGGTGAGACGGCCATCGTAGCAAGGGCAGTAGACGGCGTCAAGGTACCTAAGTTACTCTCTTCGGGTGGCTTGCCCAAACTTTGCGAGGGTGTTGCCGCCTTCACATCGCATGTGCGCGAAGCGTGCCCAATATATTGCCGGAACGTACAAAAACTATGCGCGGCATGTTCGTTTCGATCGATCTTTGGTTTCGCTGCCCTGTGGTTCGCCGTCTCGGCACACTCGAGCTCCGGCGAAGATCTGTTCTCGGGCTTCGAGAATGGATGGAGAAAGTCGTGGATGGAGCGGGCGATGGCGCGCCGCTCCAATACGTTTCGATTGGAAAGCGAGAAAGAGAATCGTTTTCTTCGGATCGACAGCCAGAACTCAGCCTCGGCGCTCTGGCGTCAAGTCGATCTCGATGTGACACAGGATACCGTCGTCTCGTGGCGATGGAGAGTCTCGAACAGTCTCGGTCACATCAAAGACGAAAGGCGGCTGGGGAGCGACGACTATGCTGCGAGAGTCGTGGTCATGTTCGACGGCAAGCCGTTCGGTCGCAACACGCCGTTTCTGATATACGTGTGGGCCGGGAATGAAGCCGTCGGGAACATCTACCCGAGCCCCTACACCGAGAAAGCGGTTACGATCGTTCTCCGTAGCGGAAACCTTGATAGCGGGGAATGGCTTATGGAAGAACGCGATGTGTCGGCCGACTTCGAGCGTTACTTCGGTCGTCCCGCGGAGCGCATTACTGGCGTCGCGCTCATGGTGGACACGGACAACACCGACTCGCAAGCAACCGCCTGGTTCGACGACCTCATCGTTCACTGAATCCTATGAGTTCAGATATCGACTTCGGGCTTCGTCATCCCTTCCGCGAGATAAGCGTGCGCCATGCACGGGGTGTTGAACGCGAAACCGAGCTCGCCCTTCGAATCGACGACGATGATGCCGCCGCGACCGTGGGTGCGTGATTTGAGCACCCGAATAGCTTGTTGAGCCGCCTCACTCGGCCCGATGCCGGAGGTTAAGGACTCGACGGCGCGATGTGCCATCACGACGCGTATGATGCCTTCGCCCCAACCCGTCGACGACGCAGCGCCTCGCCGATCGTCGGCGTAGAGCCCGGAGCCAACAAGCGGCGAATCGCCGACACGGCCCGGAAGCTTGAGGAGTGCTCCGCCCGTCGACGTCGCGGCGGCGACATGCCCGTCGCCATCACAAGCGAGCGCTCCGACGGTGTCGGCGGGAGAGGCGAGCCCACCCAGCCCATCCATTTCGTCGAGAGCTCCCGGCTTCTTGAAGCGTTTCGCTTTCTCGAAGCGCTTACGCTCACGGTCTTCGATGAGAGACTCCGGTGCACACGTCGCGATACCGGACTCGCGCGCCAGCTCGAGAGCACCGTCCCCCACCACCATGAGATGACGCGAGCTCTCCATGACCGCGCGCGCGAGCGCTACCGCATGGAGCACACCCGAAACACACGCGACCGAGCCCGCTTCCAAGTCTTCGCCGTTCATAATCGCGGCATCGAACTGCACTTCGCCGCGTGCGTTCAAAACCGCCCCTCGGCCCGCGTTGAACGTCGGATCCGCCTCCATGTGCTCGACCGCTCTTTGCACGGCGTCGACCGCCGAGCCGCAACTAAGCATCGTACGCGCAGGGCTCGCGATCTGTCTGGGTAGAAACTCCAGTGCTGCACGGAGCGTCCGTTTCATACAATAGCGGGAGCATCCGGGAACCGAGGCCGACTCAACACTGGTGCGATCCAGCCCGTAACTAAGCATGGCCCGGGGATGTTTCGGCACTGTCAGTGGTGACACGCGTGAGCGTGATCCCGTTTAGGAGAATGTAACGAATGCCCATCCCTGTTCCCGGATGCTTCACGAAGTATGAAGGAGCATCTGATGAAGCACAATCGTCGTCAACCCAAGAAGCGGACTTCTCCATCCCTGCTGAAGCAAATCAACGTGAATGTCGCTGGGATCGATTGCGGCTCGGCCGAGCATTTCGTCGCAGTTCCACCGGAGCGCGATCCTAAACCGATCCGTTCCTTCAGGAGTTTCACGGCCGATCTTCATCGGCTCGCCGACTGGCTCGCGACTTGCGGCGTGACGAGCGTCGCGATGGAGTCGACCGGCGTCTACTGGATCGCCCTGTATGAAATCCTCGAAGCCCGTGGCTTCCAGGTCCTCTTGGTCAACGCGCGCCACGTCAAAAACGTCCCGGGGCGCAAGAGCGATGTCAGCGATTGCGAATGGCTCCGGGAGTTGCACAGCGTGGGGTTGCTCCGCGGAAGCTTTCGACCCGAAGCAGCCATCACCGCCCTTCGTGGCTACCTCCGCCACCGAGAGACTCTCGTTCAGAGTGCGGTAACCCATATCCAGCGCATGCAGAAGGCTCTCGTGCAAATGAATCTTCAACTCCACCTTGTGGTCACTGATATCACGGGTGTCACTGGCATGCGGATTCTACGAGACATCGTTGCCGGACAAACCGACCCCCATCGGCTCGCTAAGCACCGTGACCACCGTTGTCAGTCCTCCGAGGCCGAGATCGCCGCTGCACTCACCGGCAACTATCGCCCCGAGCACCTCTTCGCTCTCAAGCAGAACCTCGAACTCTTTGATGCTTTTCAGCTCCAGATCCAAACCTGTGACGTGGCCATCGAATCGCACCTGCAGCTTCTAGCTCAACGCTCAACCCCGAACACCTCCTTGCCACCGCCTCGAAAATCGCGCAAGCCCCGAGTGAACGAACCTCGGTTCGAGCTCCGGCCTCTCCTCCACCAGATCGCCGGGGTCGACCTCTCCCAGATCGACGCCATCGGACCCTATTCCGCGCTTCGCTTGCTCGCCGAGATCGGTACCGATATGAACCGATGGCCTACTGAAAAGCACTTCACTTCCTGGCTTACCCTCGCGCCCAATAACAAAATCTCCGGCGGGCGACTCCTCAGCTCGAAAACACAACCCTCTGCAAACCGGGCCGCTGGCATTCTCCGCATGGCCGCACTCAGCCTCGGGCGTACACAGACCGCTCTCGGCGCCTACTATCGACGTCTCGCCTATCGCGTCGGTAAATCCAAAGCCATCACCGCCACCGCTCGAAAGCTCGCCATTCTCGTCTACCGCACTCTCAAGGATGGGCTCGTCTATCAAGACCCCGGGGCCGCCGCCTACAACGCTCAAGATCGCTCCCGTGCCGTGCGCCGCCTGACCCAACGCGCCGCTGACCTCGGTTTCGCTCTCATCGACACTCAAACGGGCGACGTCGTTCAGGCGGTAGTTTCTTAGGAGAATGGTCTCGAACCCGATCATCGACGCCCGGTGGACTCCTTTGAGGTGGTCTTCAAGCTCACCTTCGGGTGTCGCCCACGCCCCGCCGTGGACGAGGATTGCGGGGCGAGCCTGGCGTGTCGCGGGCTTGTCCATCATATGGTTTCCTCCGCACCCGATCGCTACAAAAAAGGCGCCTCGGAGAGGGAGGCGCCGATAATAGCTTGGTAGCGCTACGGGGATTCGAACCCCGGTTTGATGGCTGAGAACCACCCGTCCTAGTCCCCTAGACGATAGCGCCATCCAGGTGACTGCCAAGCAGTCTCAAAAAAATTAGCACACGCGGGAGACAGCTGTCAATTTTTAGGCTTGGGAGGCCACCCTCCAGGGTAGAAAAACCTGTTTCCCATGGTAAGATAAAAGAAACATCCAACAAATCCACGAGAGTTTATGACGGAGGGGGGAATCCCTCTGAACAAGCCACGCCAAGCCAAGCTGGCTCGATGCTAAAAAGTCTTCGCAAACGTTTCGGAAATCTCATCGCAGGGAAGACCTCTGTCCTCGAGGAGGAGCAGCCCGATCCCGAGATTCCGGATGAAGAGGCAGCACCCGAGGAGACCGACATCGAAGCGGTCCTCCTCGCCCGGCGCGAATCGCAAAAACGCGAATCGCGCCTCATCCTCACCGAGCGGATCCACAACCGAGCCCAGGTTCTACTGAACGAAGTCCGGACCGATCTGCTCCAAGAAATCCACCGGCGGCTCGAAGAAGAGATCCCGACGCAATCGCTCAAAAACCTTCTCGAAATCACGCTCGACACCGGCTTCACCGCTCGGCTCGACGCAGCCATCGACAAGATGACCACCCGCGTGCTCGACAAGCTCAAGGGAGAGTTCGCCTCGTGACAACGAGGCGGCGCCGCTGTTTCCTCAACGGGAAGGTTTCGCCAAAGAGCTGGCCTCCTATCGAGACGAGGTCCTCCGCAAACACCTGCTCGTGCAAGTGGAGGTGCTCGCGCTCCCGACGTCCGCGCAAGCGATTCCACTCGACAGGGCCAGCGGTGAGGAGCTCACCGAACGCCTCGGGGAGTATTGGGCGAGCTGTCGCGAAGCGCTCGACAAGTTCTTTCGTTCCGTCGAAATGGCCCTTCTCGATGGCGCCCGCGAAGGGATTCGCCTCGATACGGAATTGATCCGAGATCGCCTCGTCGCCGCCCAATACCGAAACGGCTACCGGCTGCTCGACGAGCGTTTCCGGAAAGTGTACGGTGAAATCGCGCGGCTCCAAATGAGCACCGAGCCCGAAGCAGAACCACAAAGTCGGGCGGAGTTGGACCGGAAGGTCGTCGATGAAATCATCGTGCCGCTAGCTTACTTTATTCGCGAGCGTGCCGAACCCGAGCCCCGCGACGCGCTCTCGAGTCGGGCGGAGCTTTTTCGAGAAATCGTCGACAAGCTCGTCGCTACTCCCGAGCCGTTGAACCACACCGCCGAAGCAATCAAGCCGCTGCTCAGGAAGAGTGTCGAGCAAGCACGCCCCCTCGTTCTCAAGGATCACTCCTACTTACACACCATCGTCGAGAGCTTGAAACCTGCAGCCATCCATCGGACTACGGCGCTCTTGAAAGTCTTCGAGACACTCGTGCAATCCGATCTCGACGAGAAATCGCTCGCCACAATCGAGCAAGTCATTCGCCTGAACCGGGCTCAGTAGCGGCTGCTACAACAACTCGACAGCAACTACCCGGAGCTCGTCCCGCGCCTGAGCCCGCTCGACCGGGTCGATGATAAAGACGCCGCGATTCTCACCGAGACCATCGAGCAAGCCGCGCCCCCTACGCGCTGGTGCACGACCTATTCTTGAAGCTCGGCTATTTGGATTGGCCCGCTACCCTGCCGGTTGACTCGCGCGAGCTCCTCCGTCTTCTAGCGGTGCTCGTGCTCACGCCGCATGAGCTCACCGCGTGGTTCTCGCTTTACCAAGGTGGCGAGGTATCGCGTGGCGACCGTGCGCAACTAGCGCGCGAGCTCGTCGACAGGCTCGGTCCCGGCTCCATTGGCCCCGACGAACGTCAGACGCGTCTCGAGGCGGTTCCGCTTCCCGTCGACGTGAACAAGGCGCTGATGTCGATGGGGTACCGACCGGACGACAAAGAACGTCTTTCGTCGTTCAAGGAGGAGGTGCAAAACGCCATTACCGACGGCGATGCCGCCGAGCTCGCGAAATTCGATCCGCGGAATTCGACAACTCAAGACCGCGGTCGAGAACGAACGCGTGGAGCTTGGCGCCACCGGAACCGACGGGGATCCCTACCGCGTCGAGATCTGGTTGACGAGCGAGGGCACGATGGTCGGGCTCGTCCTCTGCCACACGAGTGGTTTCGGGATGGCGCCGGTGGAAGTCGTGCGCCGCGACCCGAACGGGGGCAATCGCAAAGAGACAGAAGAGACGCTACGACGGCAACTGCAGAACCAGGCGCTCATCTATCAGAGCTTCCACAAGCTGTTCTCGCGAGATGTCCTTCTCGAAAAAAGCAAACGCCGCTCGCTCCCTTCGTTCGTCAAGAAACTCTATGAACCAACCGAAGCGAGCCGTCACCTTCTGCTGTCGCGGCTCCGCTATGCCAGAGAGCTGCTCGCACTTCTCACGTCGTTCGCGACGCTCATCGCGGAGGCCGATGCGGAATCCGCGAGCGACACCAAGGCAGTTCTGCAGATTCTGAGTGGCCTCGACCGGAAAGTGGCCGAGCTCGCCCAAAAGACGGAAAAGAGCCGTGACTCCGCCGAGTTTGCACGCGTCTTGAAAGAGTACGATCGCGCGCTCAAATACTTGAACACCGTCGTGATCCACGCGGTCAATCCATGGCTCAAGCGGCAAACCGCCGAGCTCGCCACCGAGTTCGAGTTTCGTAAAGAAGAAGTTTTGGGGGCGGTGAGGCTGTACACGTCCCAGAGGGGAATCGACTGGGATCAAGATGTCGAACGTTTCGAGGCTCATGGTATCCGCGGCACGCTCGGTTGCCGTGCGCTTATGCACCTTTCCGACGGCTCCTCCAAAGTAGTGGTCCTCAACTACCATCGACGCCACCAGAGCTGGCAAGTGCGCTATCTCGGTCCGCGGGTCACCGACGTGGTGCGGGAGGCGCTTCGCCAGAAAGGTAGGAGTCTTCCCGACGATTACGACGAGAAGCACGAGCAGGCGACGTTCAGCCTCGACGAGCAATCGTGCCGCTTCTTTCTCATGAAGCGCGAGGTCGCCCGCATCGAAGCCACGCTCGTTCTGGATTCGGACCAAAAAGAAAATCTTTGGAACATCGTTTACTTGAAGTACAACGATGACGTCCTCACCGATAGGACGGCGTAGAGCAGGAGCGTCTAGTCACCCGAAAGCTCGTCGCACGTTGATCAGCTCGGCGAGCTGACTTATGATTCTACGTGTCGCCACGACGCGTCCTGCTTCTTCTCACTTTCTTCATAAGCGGTCTCGCGGCCCTCATTTTCGAGCTCGCGTGGACCCGTCTGCTCCTCCTGTCGCTCGGAACCACGGCGACCGCCGTCGGCGTCGTCCTCGGCGCGTTCATGGGCGGGATGGCGATCGGAAGCGCAGTTTCCGCCCACCCACTGTTCGCACGCAAAAACACCATCCTCACCTTCGCCGCGCTCGAAGCGCTCATCGGCTCGTATGCGCTTTTATCGCCGACTCTTCTCGCTGCGATCGGCGGAGTCCAAGGACAGGAGCTCCGGTTCTTCCTCGCGCTCATGAGCTTGCTGCCTGCGACGGTGGCGATGGGCGCGTCGCTGCCGATTCTCGTACGCGCGTTCGGCCACCGCCAAGTCGCCATCGGACTCGGCCAGCTCTACGCCGCTAACACCGCAGGTGCGGTGCTCGGCCTCTCCTCGCCGTGTTTTGGTTTTTCCCGAGCGTAGGACTCACCGCGACCGTGTGGATCGGTGCGGGGCTCGATTTTCTCGTCGTCGCGACGCTCGTCGTCGCCCACCGTCGCTTCCTCACGGACGCATCCCCCGAGGAAATCGCCGAACCGGTCGCAGCCGCGGCAGACTCAGTGCCGTGGCCGCTTCTCGCGACCGTCGCCGTTTCCGGTGCGAGCGCGATGGTGTACGAGGTCGCCTGGGGACGCACGCTTTCGATGGTCTACGGTTCCTCGGTGTACGGCGTTTCCATCATGCTGTCCACGTTTCTGCTTGGAATTACACTCGGGGCCGCGCTCGCCACGCGATTTCTGCGCGGGCATCAAATACTGGGGGCATCAAATACTGGAGACCCATTGCTCCGGCTTGCGAAAGTGCTCATCGCGTCGGCCACACTTGCTTTCGCGAGCCTTCTCGTTGCGCGGAGCTTGCCATTCGTTTTCTTGAACTTCTATGCGTCGATCGAAGGCGCCGAAGGCACACTGTTTTTATCGCAATTCATCATCGCCGCGTTTCTCATGTTGCCGTCGACCGCCGCGCTCGGTGCCACACTCCCGTTGGCCGCGTCAGCTCTTCCCGAAGGTCCCATCGGGGGTCGCATTGCGCGCTTGTATAGCTGGAATCTTATCGGCTCGGCCACGGGAGCGGTGATGGCATCCGTGCTGTTGCTCGCGAGCCTCGGGATCGAGTTCTCCATCCGGGGCGCGGCCGTGATCTCGCTGGCCTTCGCCATCTTCCTCGTCGCGCGCGCGAGCCTGTTTTCGGTGGCAAGTGGGGCTATCGCCGGCTCGTTCATCTTGATCATCCTCGCGCTCGACCCGAGCGGCGAGCGGGTGTTGAAAAGCTTTGGGGTCTATAGCGGCGCGAGAACCTACGCGCGATACGACGCGAGCCAGATGCGCGAGCTCGTCGCGAGCCACGAGCTTCTCTTCTACCGCGACGGGCCCACGGCGACTGTGGCCGTCCAGCAGATCGATCGGTTTCGACTTCTCAAGATCAACGGCAAGACCGACGCCTCGAACGGACCCGGCGACGTCGCGACCCAGCTGTTGTTGGGACATCTTCCGTTTCTCGCCCACGACGCGAAACGGGTTGCGGTGATCGGTTGGGGCAGCGGCATGACAATAGGCGCGGTTTTGCGCCACGCGGTAGAGCGGGTCGATGCGTTCGAGATCGAGCCTGCGGTCATCGAAGCGTCGCGTTTTTTCGAGCCCGGAAACGGAAACCCGCTAGAAGACGACCGCGTCGAGTTGATCCTCGGCGATGCGCGCAACGAGCTCCGGCGTGGCACGGAAAGCTACGATCTGATCATCTCCGAACCGTCGAACCCGTGGATCACCGGTGTCTCGAATCTGTTCACGCTCGATTTCTTCGAGCTCGCCGCCGCACGGCTCGCGCCTGACGGCATCCTGTGCCAGTGGTTCCATCTCTACGGCATATCGGAAGAATCGACGCGCTCGCTCATCGCGACGTTCCGACAAGTGTTCCCTCACGTGGTCGCGTTCCAGGATCGCGATCTCATTCTCATCGGTGCGAGGCAGCCGCTTCGCTTTTCGTTGGAAACGCTCGAGGGTTTTTATCGAACACCGGCTATCCAAGAGAGCCTCACTCGGGCGGAGATGCCGTACCCGAGCGACGTGCTCGTGAGCATGACCCTCGACGACGACGGTACCCAGGCGTTTTCGATAGACGCCATCCTCAACACGGACGACAACATGCTTCTCGAGCTTCATGCGCCGCGCTCGCTCTACCGTGACGAAGTCGATTCGATTCTCAACACGATGCGGAGTACCCTCCGGATGTCATGGCCCACCTCGTCGACGTCGACTCCGAGCTCGACACCCGCCTCGAGCTCGCGGCGTCGTACTTCACCTCGGAGAAGCTCGACGAAGCCCTCCTGCAAACGGAGCTCGCGGTTTTGATCGAGCCCTCTTTCGAAGGCCAAAAACTTCGGGGACAAATTCTGCAGCGTCTCGGGCGGGACGACGAAGCGAAGCAAGCACTTCAGGACGCGCTCGACGCAGGAGGGGACCCGACCGGCCGCCGCTTCGTCGAAGCGATGCTACGGTCTCTCGACTCGCCCGCGGGACCCTAGCCCCAGAAAAACAAACGCAAAGACGCCAAGACGCAAGGGCGCAAAGAAGTCGAGTCGACTGAAGCGACGCTGAACTCTTTGCGCCTTTGCGCCTTTGCGTTAATCTTCTTGCCTCATCAGCACGCTAGTCCCATGGAACAGAAAAAGCTAGACAACACCGGCCCTTCTGTGATCTGCTAAATGCATGAAACACAAGGGCCGGCGAAAAGCCGAATTGAAGCTGTCGTCTCAAGAAAGCGAAGCGCTGACGCGACTGGCGCGACGCAGCCGTAGTTCGCCGCACCAAGCCTTCCGAGCGAAGATCGTGCTGGATTGCGCGGCGGGTCTGACGAATATGGAAGTTGCTAGGAAGATGCACACCATGAGGAGCACGGTGGGCAAGTGGCGAAGACGCTTTGTAGAACAACGAATGGAAGGGTTGTACGACGAACCTCGGCCGGGAGCGGCTCGCAAAATCGGCGATGACCAGATCGAGGAAGTCGTGACCAAGACGCTGGCGACGACTCCAAAGGGGAGAACCCATTGGAGTACGCGCTCGATGGCCAAGCATCTTGGGCTGAGTCATTCGACGATTGGACGTATTTGGCGAACGTTCGGGCTTCAACCGCACCGCTCGGAATCGTTTCGTCTCTCGCAAGACCCACAACTGGTCGAAAAAGTACGCGACGTTGTTGGCCTGTATATGAACCCACCGGATAACGCGGTCGTCCTGTGCGTCGACGAGAAATCGCAGATTCAAGCGCTCGAGCGTGCTCAACCTGTCCTGCCCATGAGCTTGGGCCAGCCCGAGCGACAAACCCACGACTACATTCGGCATGGAACGACTGACCTGTTTGCCGCACTCGACGCCGCAACAGGTGAAGTCTTCGGAAAGTGCTACGCGCGACATCGAGCGCTAGAGTTCAAGAAGTTCCTCGCTGAGATCGAAGCAGCCGTTCCCAGCGAGTTGGACATCCACGTCGTGCTCGACAATCTCGCCACGCACAAGACACCGGCGATCAAACGCTGGCTTTCCAAGCGACCTCGGTTCCACTTTCACTTCACACCGACACACGCCTCTTGGCTCAACTTCGCTGAGCGCTTCTTTGGCTTGCTCACCGAACACGCCTTGCGACGAGGCTCGCACACGAGCGTGCCTCAGCTCCGCGTTGCGATACAAGACTATCTCGATGCTCACAACGAGAACCCAAAGCCATTCAAGTGGACGAAATCCGCCGACCAAATCCTCGAAACCATCGCTCGGTTCGCCCAGCGAACGCTCGATACACATGGCAAATCGAATTTGGACAGTAATTAAAGATCCAGGGGACTAGCGCCCGAGCAAGCTCTCGTAGAGGGCAAGAACTTCGGCAGAACGTTTGGCCCAGGAAAATTCTGCTTCCGCGAACCTCCTGCCTTCTTTGCCCCACTCGTTCAGGATGTCAGGCTCTGACACCGCGGCGCCAATCGCCCGGCCGAGGGCTTCGACGTCGCCGGGGGCGACGAGAAGGCCGGAGAGGCCGTCCACGACTTTGTCGGGAATGCCCCCGACCCTCGTCGCGATCACGGGCGTACGATGCGCCATCGCTTCGAGCGTGACCATCGAGCTCCCTTCGTAGAGCGTGGGGTGCACGAACAAATCGGCGCGCTCGTACAAAGCGTGGAGAAGCGCGTCCGAAACCGGCCCTGCCAACAGAGCTTGGTTCCCGATCCCTCGAGCGCGGACGGCGTTCTCGATTCTCGACCTCGCCGGACCGGCACCGACGAGGATCCAGCGCCACTTCACGGGCATGTCATCGACGACATCGGCGAGGGCGTTGACGAGGCCCACGAAGCCTTTGTTGTCTTCGAGACGGCCGACCGAGAGGAGCATGGTGTGGGTGTCGTCGATTCCGAGCGCACCCAGGCTCACCGGCTCTCGTTCGCGGTCGATCTCTTCGAGGTCGATCGCATTCGGAACCACGACGATTTTCTCGGAATCAACACCCAGATGTTCTTGTACGTCATCCACCATGGCAGCATCCGGTGCGATGACCCGGGCAGCGTGTCGCGCCGCATATCGAGTAGCACTTCGAAGCGGTAGGTAAGCGGCTCGTTTCGCGGGCGCGCTCTTGAACTCTTCCATCCCATGCGGATGCAACACCAATGGTGCCGAGTCCTCGTTGCGGAGGAACGCGTAACCGAATCCCGCGCCGGCATCGGCTTGAACGATGTCGGGCTCGAACGTGCTCAGAAGCTCTCGCGCTGCACGGAGGCTCCAAATCAAGTAGTTCGTGTTCCGGTCGGCCACGACGAAACCCTTTCGCCGTGGCCACGGTAGCGCACGGTAGGGAACGAACGCGTAGCTCTCGTCACGCGGTTCGGACAGCGGCTGTTCGGGCGGCGACGTGAACACGCGGAGCTCACATCCGGCGCGCTCGAGGTGGCGTTTCAACGAACCGACGTGGCGTTCGAGCCCACCGTGTCCGTGAAGTGGGAAGACCGCGCGCGACAGCAAAGCGACTTTCATGACATTCATGACAGGGCGGCCTTCCGGTATACGGTTTCGATTTGCGGCAGCACGACGGCCTCGGAGAAACGATCTCGGGCGCGCGTCCTCGCACCACGGCGCAGACGCTCGGAAAGTGCGTCATCGGAGAGCACCCGCGCGAGCGCTCTCGCGAGCTCTCGAGTGTTTCGACCGAGTAGTCCACTTTCCTCGTGCACCACTGCGTCTTCGCTTCCGCCGGTCGGCTCGACGATCAAGACCGCACCTACCCCCAAACCATCGATAAGAACTCGCGACAACGGTTCCTGCCAACGCGACGGGAACAAGACCGCGGCGGCATGTTGCATCAACTGGAGCGCTCGCTCCTCGGAGACCCACCCGAGAAACCGTACGTCATATCGAAGGCTCTTCGCTTTTTCTTGAAGCTCCGCTGACAGACTCCCCGCTCCGGCGATCACTAGCGGCACGTCCGCGCGAGCTTCTTCGAGGATGGTAAGAAGTCGATCGGGCGCTTTGTTGGGCTCCAGCTTTCCGACAAACAGCACGTAGCGGTCGGGAACGTCGTCGGGTCGCGGAAGCTCGACATCCGAGGCGATCAGGAAATTTGGCAGGAAATTCGGGACCACGTGAACGTTATCGAGGGGCAGCGTTTCCGAAACGTACTCGCTCACGGCCACGACCGCCTTGGCTTCGGCGAGAACTCGTTGGCGCCGGGCGAGCTCCGCGCCGACGACAGGCGGAAGCACCGGAGCGAGCGGCCAGAGTAACGGCCGGTGGCGACCCACACACACGACCCGGCGGGCATAGCTGCAACCCGGACATGCCTCCGTCCCCGAAAGCATCGTGGACCAAATGCACACCGGCCAATAGTCCCGAACGGTGACGACCATCGGCAGCCGCTGGCACGCCGCACGGGTCGCCATCGCCGACATCCAGTGTTGCGCGTGCACGATGTCCCATGCTTCTTCTCCTATTGCCTGCTCCAGTCCTTCCGCGTAGGCACGCTCGCGCGCGTGGCTGCCGAGCGCGGCTTTCGGGATCGAGATTTCCGAGACCGGAATGCCTTCCCAATCGGTTTGACCTTGCGGCTCGGCACGTCCAACGACGACCCGCACACGGTGCTCACGATGCGCGAGCGCCGCGGCGAGCGTTGCCGTCGATCGGCCACTGCCTCCCGAGCCCGGAGGGAAGGCGTCGCTCGTCAGGAGAATATTCATGACGCGTGCTTCTTCGTGGGCGACCCCAATAGGCCCAATAAGATTCGCTCGAGCTCCTCGCAGTGCCGCTTCCAGCTGAACTCGGCCGCGACGCGTTCTCGGGCGGAGCGTCCCTTCGCACGCGCCGAGGCGGTATCGTCAACAAGGACTCGGATTGCCTCGGCCATCCCGTCAATCCCGTCAATGTCTCCCTCGGACACCAAGGTCCCTTCACTCTCGCGAACAATCTCCCGAAGCGGCGCCACGTCGAGTGAGACCACGGGAAGACCCATGGCCATGTACTCGAAGATTTTGAGCGGAGACCAGAAAAACCCGAGCTGCATTGGACCCAGACGCGCAGGCTGGTAGGGAGCGACACCGACGTCCGCCCATTTCAAGTAGGCCGGTACCTCGTCGTAGGGCACCGCGCCGGTGAACAGCACGCGCTCACTCACGCCGAGCTCGTCGGCGAGAGCGATGGCTTCACTGAGACGCGGTCCATCTCCTACGAAGAGGAAAAACGCGTCGGGAAGCTTCGCGGCGCACCGGACGAGCATGTCCGCCCCGTGCCATGGACGAAAGCTTCCGGAGAACACGACCACCGATCGATCGTCGGGAATCGGAAGAGGCTTCCGCTCGACGTTCGGTCCGAAGCGGTCGACGTTCGCACCCCAGTGCACCTGGTGAACTTTCTCAACCGGCACGTCGTCGGGAACGATCGAAGGTAGCGGCGTCACCAGCGCACTCGCCTTCGCGCACATCGCGTCGCGCAGTCTTTGCATCGGTCGTAGCAAAGCGAGTCGGTCCAACGTGCTCTTCAGTGAGCCGGGGTAGTCTTTGAGCGGGGCATTGATCTCGAGAAGTGCAGGGATTCCCCGCTGATACGCGGCGCGGACGCCTTCTCCGGCGAAGTTGTAGTAGCGCTCCATGACCGCGTCGATGCCGAGTCGATCCAAGAGCTCGCCCACGCCTCGCCGCGCGGTCCAGCGAAAGAAACGATGCTCGAGGAGCGTCGGGCTCGGGTGCAGCTCGAAGCTCGACGGTGGTTTCCCGTCGCCCACAAGCGCAACGACGTGTAGTTCATGACCTCGCTCCGATAGTCCACGAGCGACTTCCTCCACGTGTACCGAGCCCCCGGTGCGACCGGGCACGTGTTGGTCGGAAGCAACGTAGAGAATCTTCAAACAGCCTCGAGTAGCAGAAAGAACGGGCCGGTGCGCATACGTCCGAACAGTGCCACGTCGAGCTTCATGATGTAGGAGGCGAGCGTCAGCGGCGCGTGTGCCCAGCGGCCGACGTCCGGTTTCGTGGACTCATGATGGTGATGGTGATCATCGCCGTGCCTGTTGTGGTTGCCGGGCGAGCCAGACGGCTCCGCGAAGAAGTTGTGCTCGACGAGCGGCAACATGAGGTCTTCGAACAAAGCTTTGAAGAGCACGTTGTAGTAGCGGATCTTGGCAATCTTGAAACCCGTCTGCTCGAGCACCGCATCAAGCTGCGCATAGCTTCTCAGAACGTTCCGGTGATCGGATTTTCGCTCCCGCTCGAGCTCGTTGTCGACGAGACCTTTGGAGTCGAGCCAGTGCACGAGGCGATTGACGCTCCGTTGGAATACCGCGAGGCGGGAGCTCATCATCACGTGGGAGTAGAGAAAGAGCTTCCCGCCAGGCTTCAACACGCGCCGGGCTTCGGTGAGCATCGACGTGACCCCCTCTTCGTCGAGATGTTCGAGCACGTCGAGGGAGTACGCTTTGTCGAAGCTCTCGGCTTCGAACGGGAGAAGACGGACATCACCGCGGGTGAGATCCACCGTGGCCAGAGGCTCCGGCGCAAAGTGCGCGCCGGCATCGATCCCGACGAGCTGCCCGCAGCTCGCGCGGCTATAAAAGAGGAACTGGCCTTTGCCGCAGCCGATGTCGAGAACTCGATCGTCGGGCGTGGGCCGGAGCATCTTCGACATCATGTCCATCTTGATTTTCGCGGAGAGGAACAGCGGCTTGATGACGCCAGCGCGGTGATGGAACTCTTCCTCGGCGTAATCGGTGAGATCGTCGAACGTATCCACCGGCGGTCTCAGATCGAGGTAGCCCCGCTCGGCAAGCGCGGGGAACCGACGCCCGCACTCACGACAGCGCATACCCTCGGTCTCCGCGTCGAGAGGTAGCGCGGAGCCGTTGCCGCTCGCCCGGCAAAGGGGACAACGCACGACGCTTTTGAGGTATTCCGAGATCAAGACTCCCAGCCTCCATCTCCATCGTCGTCTTCATCGTCTTCACCATCAGGGGCACGTCCCGGAAGCTCGTCCCGCGCGAACAAGTACCGGCCCACGACCGACATCAGGCGCGGTGGGACCTCTCGGAACTGGTCGTTGACGACCTCCCGCCAAATCAAACGGTCGCGGTTCATGAGACCGAGACCGAACTGCACCATCAGCCCCACGTTCCACAGCATGAAAACGCTCGCGAGCGCGACCACTCCGGCGCGGCGCGTGTAGGAGGCGACAAGCGCGAACAGTGTCGCACCCCACACGGCAAAAATGACCGTCGCGCCCACGAATCGCCGCGCGCCGAAGCCGCCGGCTTGCGTCCACGAGTCGACCGCCCCGGAAATGTAGACCTGCGATAGAAGGCCCAGCAAAAGCGCAATCCCCGCGACCCGCTCGCGCCGGAGCAACAGGAGCCCACCGACGGTAAAGAGCAAGAGAATGGGACTCCAGAAGTAGAGCCCGTGCTCGGTTGAAAAAAGGACCTCGAGCGCATGCGGTGAATACCAGAACATTTTATTCTGGATGTGCTGGGATGGAAGAGGCCGGCCGTTCAAAATCTGGTAGACGACGAGCTGGGGACTGAAGATGAGGAGCGCGGAAACGCCGAATGCGGCGGCGCGCTGGGCGCTTTTTCGAAGCTCCCAGCTCGCGACGAGAGGCACGAGCGCAGCCATCGCAAAGAAAAAGTCTTGCTCGCGCACGAGCGCCATGAGCCCGGCCGACGCTCCCCAGATCGCCCAGCGCCGGACGCTAGGAGACGCCACCACCCACGGCCCGAGACTGAAGAAAACGGCGACGGCAAAGAGCGACGCCGCGTGGCTCATCCCCGGAGCGATGTACATGTAATACGCCACTGGCGTCGCCCACCAGAGAGCAACAACGGCGATGAAGCACGTGAACGGTTCGGCAAACCGGCGCGCCAGTCGATAGCTCAGAAAGAGCCCGAGCGCTCCGTAGAACGCCGATGCCAACGACACCGCGGTGCGGTAGGGCTGGGACATTCCGTCGGCCTCGACGTCCGCGCCGAGAGCACCAAAAACGACCACGCCGACGTGGGTCGCGATGTAAAACGGCGACCACAACACCGCGGTGCCCATGGGCCCGAAGTTGAGCTTCAAACCCGTGGGCGTGCTCCGATCGAGAAACGTTTCTTTGAACCCTTGTCGCCCCTCCGGATCTTCATCGTAGAAATGCCGATACTCGTCTTCGAAGCTCACGTCGTAGTCGAACAGAATGGACGGCAGGTACGAGAAGTACTCGACCGCGTCCGATTCCGCGATGCGCGGGGTCACAAGGACAAGAGAGCCGAACAAGAGGACGGCCAAGACGAGCTCGGTGCGGTCGCGAAACCACGTCATGACGACTTCTTCACGAGGAGCTCCAGGTTACTAATAATGATGTTCTGCGTGAACCCGTTGTGCTCGAGGAAGCGTCGGAGGAATTTGGGGACGTTGCGGGTAAAAAACCCGCTCACGTGGCGCTCTTCGCGAACGACGTCGAAGCCCACCCGCTCGAGCCACCGGTGCACCCGCGCGACCGTGACCCTTTGGATGAGGTCGTCTTCTTTGGTCTCTCCGCGTTCGGCCATCAGTTTGAACGTGTTCGACTCGCGGGGCTCCTGCAACCAGCTCGGCTTCTTCCGCGCGATTTCGAAGTTCAGCCGGAACGCCCAGCTCCGTGGCATGAGGAGGTGGATCGGAATCGGAATCTTCAGCCGCGACAAGTGCGAGCCCGCGAAACTAAGATACGGCGGGGTTTGCAGAAACAGCACCCCACCCGGCCGGAGCACCCGGTGGCATTCGCCGAGATACGCCTCCGCGGAATCGACGTGCTCGATCACCGAGTGCGACAAAACGAGGTCGAAGCTCTCGGGTGCAAAAGGAAGTCTGGTTCCGTCCCCTTGGACGAAAACGGCGTTTTCGAGGCCGCGCTCTCGTGCGAGCTTCTCGCCTGCGTCGCCGAACTTGTTCTTGATGTCGAGACCTATTGCTTGGTCGCACTCCTCGGCAAACGACACCGCGATGCCGCCCGAGCCGCACCCGGCGTCGAGCACACGGCCTTGGACGTCGATATCGTCCCACTCGAGACGCTTCAGGATTTTCGCGCTCCGGTAGTACTCGAAGAGCGCATAGTGATAGCTCGAGCGGAACCGGATGTCGCCGTGTCTCCGGATCGCGTCGTTGTCAATCTCGCGCATGCTGGTAGAGCTCGAGATAAGCTCGAATCGCAGCTTCAGGACGAAACTCTCGCTCGATGCGATCCCGCGTTATCTTGGACGAGCGTTTCCCCCGCTCGAGCTCGGTTCGGATCACTTTCGCGAGCGGCTCGATTTGTTCTCGGGGAACGACGCGCACATCGTCCGGAAAAAGCTCGCTGAGCTCTACGCCGCCTGGATGGTCCGCGGACACGACGCGCAGACCGGAAGCGAGCGCTTCGGCAGCGACCGTCGGGAACGCTTCGAGCCGCGACGGCAGCACGAACAGATCCGCCGCGTGGTAGTACCGCGGAAGCTCGCGGTTGTCGACGAGACCCAAAAGCGTCACCGCGTCGGAAACTCCGAGTTCGTTAATCAGGCGCTCGAGCTCGGAACGCGACTCGCCATCGCCTGCAATCGCGAGCTTCGCGTCGGGAAACTTGCTGAGGACCGCCGGCATCGCCTCGATGGCGTAGCGTTGACCGGCGAGTGGATGAAGTCTCTTCACGTTGAGAAGTAGGGGGCCCTCGATACCGAGAGAGCGTCTCGCTTCGGCGCGCTCTGCGTCTGTCGGTGCGCGGAACCGAGAATCCACTGGCGGGTAGACGACGGCGCTCCGCTTCGGAATCACCCCGAGCTCGATGGAACGCTCGAGCAACAACCGGCTGTAGAACGTGACGTGTGCAGCGTTCTCGTTCATCCACAAGAACGGGTCGATACGGCGCAGGCGACGCGGCGTGTAGTGCCATATCTCGGTCCCGTAGTGGGTGAGCAGGAAGGGTAGACCTCCGCGATAGGCCAGTGCCGCTGCGACTTGATTCATGAACGTGTTCGAGTGCACGTGCACGACGTCGACATCCTGAAACGCATCTTTGGCTTTCGCGCGCACCGAGAGCCACGTCTCGAGTTGGGTCAGGCGCAGCTTGCGACTGAGACCGTTACGGGGTTTGCGAATGTAGTGAACGGTCTTGTTCGTCGGCTCGCCCGCTCGGGGCTCGAACGCCATGAGACGCACTTCATGCCCCCGTTCCACGAGTCCGTCGTGCAACAGTTGCGGCAACAGCGCGTTCGCCGCTTGATCGGGCGGGAGGT
Organism: Candidatus Marinacidobacterales bacterium; assembly: GCA_965237955.1. GTDB lineage: Bacteria > Acidobacteriota > Vicinamibacteria > Marinacidobacterales > SMYC01. The sequence goes on from OZ250169.1 coordinate 2,302,351, forward strand.
GGGGCGTGACCATGCAGATCTTCACGCGGCCACCCACTTGTCACGGAACTCGTGGAAGGTCGAGCCGACGGCGCCGTTTTCGGTCAGATAGGAAAGAAGCGTTTCGAGCTCACGGTAAAACGTCTCGACTTGCTCCTCCGTCTGGTTGTAGGGACTTCCACCGGCCAGGAGCTCGCTCGAGTGGAAGATGATGTTGGCCGTCGGGGCCTCCCCATCGAGCACGCGGCGCGCGAGAAGGAGCATGTCTTCGGTTTTGGAGTACGACGGTCGCAGCCAAATGGGCCGCGTGATCTTCAAGAGCCGAAGCGCGCGGCGAAACTGGTAAGCACTGGTGACATCGGCATAAGCCTTCTCGAGCCACCGCGGCCACTTGCGATCGAGAGCGCTGGTAATCGGTATCTCGAGGAGCCGACTCTCGCCCGCGACGCGGGGATCGTCACCGCTCACGAAATAGGGAACGAGCGGCGCGCCTGCGAACGACGGGCCGCCTTTGCGCTTTTCGTTGAAGAACGGATCGACGCTCGAGTCGACGAGATAGCCGAGCTCTTCGAGGATGGCCACTTGCCAACCGGTGAACCCGTTCCGTCCCGCGCGGTACGAGACCGGCGCCGTCCCCGACACTTCGCTCACCGCTTCGGTAAGCACCTTCAGCTGCTCTTTGAACTGCGTGGGCGAGAGGTTCAGCGGGTAGAGGTGCCCGTTCACGGCAGGCGGCGTCGACCACGGGTGGTGGTGGGTCGCGATTTCGCACCGACCGGTGGCGGCGAGCTCTTTCAACACGCCGCGAGCGCCGTCGTCTTTGGCCATCTCGTAGGTGACGAGATAGGTCGGCGGCACGCGGTATCGATCGCAAACTTCCTGGAGCCGGGGGAGCTGGTACGCGTTTTTCACCGGGAGAGCCTCGCGCGCGGATGCGTCCCACTGGTTGTCCGCCTCGGTATCGACCCCGAGAAGGACGTGCGCCTTCATCACGCTTCTCGATCCTGATCCGAGTCGCCGAAGCTGACGTGCCAGCGCGATGTGTCCCGGAAGAAAAGCTCGTCGACGTGGTCGCTATGGATGCGAACGCAAAACTGCATCGGGCTCTCGATGCGCATGAATCCCTTGCTCGCGAGCCGCGCCTGAAGCCTGCGATCGAACGTGAACGTTTGCATGCGGGCGGCTTCGTTGTCACCCGCCCACGAGAACGCGTGGTCGAGGAGCGAGCCTACCGTCGCCTTGTCGTCTGGGTCCGCGAGCAGATCCACCACGAGTGCTAGCTTCAAACCGTTTCGTTCGGTGGCGCGCAGCACGACGTAGCCGGTGAGCACACCATCCTTGCGAGCCTCGAAGATATCGTAGCTGATATGCGGCACTTTACGGTACTTCCACTCGAGATAGTGAGCGCTCCGCTCGGCAATGAAGTCGTACGCCGGGGCCACACGCTCCCACAGAGCGTCGTACTCCGGACCGAACGGCTCTGCCGCCCGGCCGACGTCCACGGTGTCGCCGCGGCCCTTGGTATCGCTACGGCGCCTCGGAAACACGAGCCACAAAAAGAGCTTCGCCAGGGGTGCAGCCACGGCGGCCGCCGTAGAATTGGCACCGAAGCGCCGCTCGAGAAGAGCGCCGACGTCCACGACCGCCGAGTAGCACGGCACCGGACCGACATCCTCCCAGTTGAGCTTCTTGAAGAGCGTGTACGACGATACCGAGAGCCCGAGTCCGAGCGAGGCTTCCACTTGCTGGTCCCAGTAGAGAAACAGGCGCGAGCCGATTCCTTTCCGCTGAAGGTTGGGCCCGACCATGACGTCCATACCCCAGGAAGCTCGGAGGATACGGTCGAGCACTTTCAACCGAACCGGCATCGTCGCGTACTGGCCGAGCACGCGGCCGTCTTCTTTGGCCACCCAGATCTCGGGCCCCTCGGGCGGGCAGTTTGGATTCTCATCGTATTGCCATCGCCACCGGGCGCGGTTTTGCTCCGCCGCCTTTTTCCCGAAAACATCGACGTACATGGCCTCGAGCGCCGGGCGCTCGGCCTCGGAGCGCCGGCCGATCTCGATCGAGGGTGCAGAAGACATGGCTGAAGATCACGATCCTAGCACGCGCGGCAGAGACGCGAAGGAGTGCCGGCATTCGGCATTCGGCATTTATCAGACGTAGACGAAGATGCCGGGGAAGGCGGCGGAGCAGATCGAGATCAGCACGTACGCGACGCGCACGATCGTCGGATCCCACCCGAGCCACTGGGCGATGCCGCCGCAGACGCCGAGCAGCATGCGCTCGCTCATCGGGCGGGGAGGTTATCACACCTCGCGAAAACCCATGCTATCCTCACGCACGAAATGGGCTGTCTCGCAGGATGTTTCGCGTTTCTCTTCCCCCGTCTCATGCTCTTCATCATGTTCCTCACCAGCAACTACATCGGCCGCGCCTACGAGACGAACCTTTGGCCCGTCCTCGGATTTTTCTTCATGCCGCTCACCACCATCGCGTACGCGTGGGCGGTGAACTCGAACGGCACCGTCACCGGGATCTACCTCGTCGTCGTCGTCATCGCGGTCCTCATGGATCTCGGCGCGAACGGGAGCGGCGCCCACCACGGCCGCAAGCGTTGGAAGTAGCTGATCCCTACCCTGGCAGGTATTTGAGCCCAGCTGCAACCGACGCGACGATCGAAAGAGCCGTCGCCACGATACAAATCACCGCGACAAGAAGGTGGTCGCCGCGCTCAGGCTGAAGAGGATCCAGAAACTTGGCCATGAGATAGCCGCCAACGAGGCCACCCAAGTGGGCCTGGTTGTCCACTCCGCGCATGACGATCCCGAATATGGCGAAGAAGATCGCGTAGGCGATCATCTGCTCACGAAGGACTCGACTTCCGGTTCGATTCCCGTAGTAGAGGAGTGCGCCTAGAAGGCCAAAAACGGCCGCCGAGGCTCCTACCGTCAACGGCGCGCCGACGAGTCCGAAGAACGCCAAAAACCGACCAAATGGGATGAACGGATACAGCTGGAGGGCGACGCTACTGAAGATGAAGCCCATCGCAGATGACACCGTGTAGATGATGATCATCCGACCCGCCCCGTAGTATTCGGCCACGGCAGGCGCAAAGTTGCGCACAATCATCATGTTGAAGCCGATGTGGATGATGCCGCCATGAAGCCACCCGGCGCTTAACACTGTCCACCACTGGCCGCGCTCGAAAACGGGACGCCATCCACTCGCACCAAAGAGTCGTAACGCCTCGGTACTTGGACTCATGAAGGTCAGAAACCCACCCTGCCGGATTCCAGAAGGATCCACGGCAAGGGTAGCAATGAACAAGGCGAGCGAGCCGGTAATCACGAGCTTGACGAAGCCCATGTCGCGGCCGAGCGCGCGCAACGCGCCACCGAAACCCCACATGCTCGGGTTGCGGCGCCCGCAGTGGAAACACACCTCGTCGTTGACACCGACGAGCTGCCCACACGAGGAGCACAGCACCGAGCCGGTTTTCTGTCGTTCGAACACGCCTAACGTCTACCCTTTCGGCATTCTACCCGATCGTGCGCGGGAGCTCTCGCGAGAGCCGCGCGAGCACTTCGTAACCGATGGTGCCGCTCCACGCGCCGACCTCCTCCGCCGTGATCGATTCATTCCCTTGCTCGCCGAGGAGGATGACTTCGTCGTCCTCCTCCGCGGATGCCTCGGTCACGTCGATCATCGTCATGTTCATCGCAACGCGGCCCACGACGGGAGCCCGCACGCCACGAACGAGTACCGCGCCGCGGCCCGAGAGCTTTCGATCGATGCCGTCGTAGTAACCCACCGGAATCACCGCAATGCGCCGCTCCGACGACGCACGGTAGGTGCGATCGTATCCCACGCTCGCGCCCGCTGGCACCGACTTTACTTGCGCGATGCGGCATTTCCAGCTCAACACGGGCTGCAACTTGAGATCGCGTGCCGCGTCGCGCGTCTCCGGCGAAGGCCATACACCGTAGAGCCCAATCCCGACACGAGCGATCGTCATCTCCTCTGGAGCGTGGAGCAAAACCCCGGCGGTCGGTGACACGTGAACCCACGCCGGCTCGATGTCGTTGGCCCGAAGGACGGCGAGCGCGTCGCGCAACAACTCGATCTGCTCCTGGTAGTAGGTCGAGTTTGGATCCTCGATGTCGGCAAAGTGCGTGTAGACACCTTCGACGACAACGCCTTCCAGCCCAGCCAGGTACCGTGCGAAGCTAGAGAGCTCGGTGAGTGGCACGCCGAGACGATAGAGGCCTGTCTCGATCTTCACGTGCACGTACGCTGGTTTGCCCAGCTCGTGCGCCGCGTGGGACAACGCTTCGGCGGTGTCGCGGCGAAACAGCACCTGACGCAGCCCTCGGTTCACGACGCTCTCCAACAAGTCGGGTTCGGTATGACCGAGAACAAGCACCGGTTTGGCACGGGTCAAACTCAACTCCATCGCCTCGCGGACCGAGTCCACACCGAGCCAATCGACGTGGTCGACGAGCGCGGGTACCACCACCAGCGAGCCGTGGCCGTAGGCGTTCGCCTTCACCACCGCCATTAGCTGACACACGTCGCCGAGACGTTTTCGGAACGCGGCGACGTTCGCGAGGAGCCGTTCCCGATCGATTTCGATCCAGGAGCCTGCCACTTACTGGTAAGCCCTCACCAGAGGCTTCATCGTCATCGACTGCACCACGAGTGAGAAGAAGACGAGGATGGCAGTGAAGACAAGAAACTCGGCGCGGAAGGGAACGTCACGGGGAAGGCCGAGGACGAGAGCTATCGGGATCGATCCCTTCAGACCACCCCACACCATGATGTGCGCCCACCTGAATGGAAACGCCTGATGGGTCTTGCTCGTGAAGTAGTAGACCGGGTAGACCGTGAGGGCACGGGCGAGGAGCACGATCCCGACGATGAGAAGTCCCGGGAGGATGAACGATGTCAGGTCCCCGACGTACGCTTTCATCTCGAAGCCGATGAGCACGAACAAGACCGCGTTGATGAGGAAGTCGACGACTTCCCAGAAGTTGTCGATGGTCTCGATCGTCTGGCTCGACATCGAGAACAGCTTCCCGTAGTTGCCAATGATGAGTCCGGCGACGACGACCGCGATGACGCCGGAGAGATGAAACATCTCGGCGAAAAGAAAACTCCCGAACACGAGCACGACCGTCAGCGTGACTTCGAGAAGGTGATCGTCGAGGCCTTTCATCAGCCGGTAGCACGAAAAGCCGAAGGCGAGACCGATGACGGCGCCACCCAAACATACCTTGAAGAAATCTCCCGCGATCGCGGTCACGCTCGGCTCGGCACCCTGGTAGAGCACGGCGAAAAGTGCTGAGAACAACACCACACTGGTACCGTCATTGAACAGGCTCTCGCCCTCCATCAGCGCTTTCAGTCGTTTCGGCGCACCGACTTCACGAAAAATCGCGAGCACCGAGATGGGATCCGTGGCCGCCACCATCGCGCCGAAGAGAAGCCCTTTGAGCCACGGCATTTCGAGCGCGTAGTGGAGCATCGTGCCCACGAGAAACGTGGCCACGATGAGGCCGGGAACCGCCAGGGTCGCAACCGGGATCAGATTCCTCTTGAGGCTCTCGAGGTCCATATGGAGTGCGCCCTGGAACAAGAGCGGCGGGAGCACGATGAGGAGCACGAGCTCCTTGCTGAGGTGGACGTCCATCTCGATGGGGAGAAAGCTCACCGCGACACCCATGAGCACGAGCGCGGTCGTGTAGGGAACGTGAATCTGTTTGACGAGGATGGCGACGAGCGAAGCGACGCTCAGAATCAACAACAGGTCTTCGAGCACGAGCGCGGTTTCGGACATGCTAGTGATATCGGACGAGGGCCACGTCATGGAGCGTGCGAACACCCATGACGCCAATATAAAGGATGGCGCCCCAGGCTGCCGCCATGCCCAGCCGCCCGCGGTCGAAAGCACTCGAAAGATAAACACCGCCGACAAGCGCCAACAGCGGGAGCGCTTGGAGCGCGTAGCGGATCTCGACGGCCGAGGCGAGGTCGATCCCGAGAAACAGAATCGAAACGCCGAGCCACACGAGCGCCGCGCTCCGGAACGTCGTCGCGTGCCGAGCTTTGACCAGCGATAGGCTTCCGAGCGCCGCCACCGCGAGGAACACCCAGCCGAGCGGAAACACCGTCGCTTGCCACCCGCCCGTTCCGCCGCTCGATTCCCCGGTGACGGCGCGGCCCCACTGGCCGGTGACGAGCTCGGCATAGCCGAGGTAGTAAATGCCGACGATCACGAAGCTCACCGTCAGGGCGATCGTCAAACGTTTGCGATCGTCTTTCACCGGCGTTGGCCCGAGCCACAGGAGCGCGAGCCATGCCGGGAACAAGACGACACCTTCAAGCAGCATTCCGAAATGAGCGGTGAGCGCGAACGCAGTGAAGATCGCGCACGCGATCGGCCGCGTGAATAGAAATGTGAATGCGAGCGTAAGCATGGCGACGGCAAAAATATTCGTTAAGTTCCCTGCGGAGAAGCTCAACGCGTTCATCGGCACGAGCTGATAGAGAAGTGCGGCGAGAACGCCGCCACGCACGTCGTCGAAAAATCGCCACGCGAGCAGAATCAACATGATGGAGACGACGACATCGAACGCAGAAGTTGTCGCGGTGAGCGCGGTGACCCGTTCGAGGCCGAGGCCCACGAGGGGAGCGCTCACGACGTAGAGCGACACCGGGTAGGGGATGGTGAACGGTGGCTCATGCTGCGTCACCGACGTCGGATGCCAATCTCCATCGAGAAAGTGCTGCATGCGGTTCGCTTGAAAGTCGGCGTCCGAAGTGAGGGTAAGGGGATAGAACGCGACCGCCATCTCGACAAGGAACACGACCGCGATCGCGCCCGTGACCGACCGCCGCGGATCTTTCTGAAGCCGCCGGGCGAAAACCGCGACGACCAGCGTCAGAGCGGAGAGCGCCGCCACATGAAACGGGTACAGCGAAAACCGCAACGCGTGGCAGGCTAGCAAATAGACGAAGCCGCCCAAAAAGAGTAGCGCCACCCCCGCGGACGGGAGGCTTGCCCCCGATGCGACGAGCGCGGCCGCAAACAACAAAACAGCGGCGACGCCCATGAGCGCCGAAGGCGCCGCCCACGACAAGGGCGTATCGGGAAGGCGCACGGTGACACCGAGGACCTGCACACCCAGGGGTCGTTTGCCGCTCGGGTCGAACGTGTTAGAACGGATACCGAGACGAAGATGGGAGCGGTCTGATGGGAACTCGAAATGGTAGCTGACGGTTCCCGGGAGCCCCGGGGTGTTGTGCACGGTGGCGCCATTCGCGGTGAAAGCGAGATTGGGAAGCGGTTCACCGTGGGGGCGTCGCACTCGGAGGCGGGCTTCGACGGCGAGCTCTCCCGTCGTAGGAAGGTTGTGGAAATCCAGGTACGAGACGTCTTTCGTCCAGCGAAAGAATTGATCGCCGAGGCGCTCGCGGTTGTGGAAATCCGAGATCATCCCGCCTTCGTAAGCGTTTTCGAAGTCGACGACGATGTCGCCACTCCGTCGATACAGCGCGGCGGTCGCGACGAACGTAACCCCGGCACTGAGGAAGGCGAGGGCGAGCGCTACCGCGAGCTCTCTTTTAGCGACCATATCTCGATGAGCGGTCCTTTGTGCGATAGACCGGCGCTCGGCGCCCAGTCTTCGTTGTCCAAGTAGGGCGTCCCGTCTTCTCCATCTACGCCATCTAAGAACGGAGAGATCGTCGTCAGCAGCGTTCCCTCCGTGGCGGCGCGCTCGAACACCGCCGCCAACGCCGCCGGTGGCGAAATCGGGGCTCGGCGCAGGATGACGCCAAAAACGCCGCGCTCGATCAGAGGATCGAATCCCCCATTGAGATCGTCGAGCTCGTCGTAAGCGATGTAGATGCGGTTGAGCTCGTCACCTTTCCCGAGAAAGTACAAGGGATAGCTCGTGGGCTCTGCTTGTGCGACATCGAGAAGCGAAGCGTACTTACCGCGGCGCTCGAGCTCGTCGAGGGCGCCGTTCGCTTCCAGGCTATCGCGAACGCTCTCCGCGGACTGCGGGAGCGGCACCGAGTACGACTGCAGCGCGAACGTCGCCCCCGAGACTACGTTTTCGACGACCCACTCCCGGGCGACGGTGCGGGTGTCCTCTCTCGCAAAGAGACGATCGACGTGGATCGACCAATAGAGCGGCTGCAGGCACGCAAGCACCGCCACGAGAACCGCCGCCGTTCTTCCCATCCGAGCTTCGAGCGCGGACACCGAAAGCCCCGCCGCCGCCGCCAGACTCGGAAGGATCGGGTTCAAGTAGCGACCCGCAAAAAACGTGTAGGTTATGAATCCGAAGAACAAGAGCGGAAAGCTACCCCAGAGCGCGAGCTCGTTGCGGTGGTTTCGCGCCATGAGAACGAAGCCTATTAGCACCAACGTGAACAGGAGATAACCCAAGCCCTGCGTCACCAGGAACTCGAGGTAGCGCCCGAAGCTCGGGAAGATTGCGAGCCCGCCTTCGAGGCTTCGATCCACGACGACCTGACGGTTGGCTCGCATGTGCTCGAGCGCAATAGGGAATCTCAAAACGACGAATGGCGACAGCAGAAAAAACGTCACCGCCGACACCGCTCCCGCTGCGACCACGTGCGCGAAACGCTCCCACCCGCGGCTCACCAAATGGCACACGATGAACGCAGGTGCCAGGAAAATCATGTAGTAATGCGTCGCGAACGCTACCCCCAGTGCCCCACCTGCCACCAAATACGCCCAGAGCCCTTTCTTGGACAGCGCACGATCGATCGCCCAAAGTGCGAGGATGAACAAGAACCCGCTGGGGACATCGTGTTTGAGATAGTGCGCGTCGCGCACGTGAAAGTAAGCGACCGCGATGAACACCGAGGCCGCCCTTGCGGCGGTGCGCCCGAAGTGTTTAAGCACGAGCCCGTAAGTAACAACGATGGTAGCGAGCGCGGCGACGACGCCTATTAGACGTCCGACGAGATAAAACTCGGTCGGGTCTTCGAAAAAGCGAGCCTGGAACGCGGCGACATTCTCGTAGCCTCCGTGGACCCATCCGAACACATAGAGCCCCCCCATGACCGCGAACAAAAAATAGAAGAAAAAACTCGGGTAGAGGTAGTACTCGGGGTCGAGACCGCGAGCGACCGCGAGCGACCGCGCCATGATGTTCGCTTCGTCCGGGTTATAGACGAACGGTAGGCCGTGGTCGATTCCGTAGAGCCGCAGCACGGCGGCCAGGGCGAGCACGACGACGAGAAATGGGTCTCGCATCGACACCCGTCAAGACGTCGAGAGGTGATCGATCACGCGCTGAAGAATCCCGTCGAGGCTCACCTTCGGCTCGTAGCCGACAAGGGCCGCAATCTTACTCGTATCGGGAACACGTCGCGGCATGTCTTCGAAGCCTTCCTCATAGGCCTTCTCGTAGGGCACGAAGACGATCTCCGAGTCGCTCTTCGCCATCGCCTTCACTTTCTTCGCGAGCTCGAGAATGCTGACCTCGTGATCCGAACCGATGTTGAAGACTTCGCCCGGCGCGTCGGGATGATCCATCAACCCGAGAAGGCCGCTCACCACGTCGGAAACGTCGGTAAAACACCGCCTCTGCGTGCCGTCACCAAACACGGTGATGGGTTGTCCGGCAAGAGCTTGACGAACGAAATTCGGTATCACCATGCCGTAGCGTCCGGTCTGCCGTGGGCCCACGGTATTGAACAGGCGCACCACCGTGACCGGAAGTTTCTTCTCTTTGTAATAGGCGAGCCCGAGAAACTCGTCGATGGCTTTCGAGCATGCGTAGCTCCAGCGACCTTTGTTGGTCGCGCCCATGACGAGATCCGCGTCTTCCCGAAACGGGAACTCGGTGCTTTTGCCGTAGACCTCGGACGTCGACGCCAGGAGCACACGCTTTTTCTTCTTGTTGGCGAGCTTCAAGACAGTCTCCGTGCCGTGGACGTTGGTCTCGATCGTGTGCACCGGGCTTTCGACGATGAGTCGAACGCCCACCGCCGCAGCCAGATGCACGACCACATCCACCCGATCGACGTGCTCCGCGGTCACCGGCTCGTTGATGACCGTGTCGATGGAGTAACTGAATCCCGTGTTCCCTTTGAGGTGCTCGATGTTCTCGATGCTCCCCGTCGATAAATCATCGAGTACATAGACTTCGTCCCCGCGTTCGAGGAGCGCCTCCGCGAGGTGCGAGCCGATGAAGCCCGCCCCTCCGGTTATCAGGACTTTGAGGACTTTCATAACCACCGACCTCCGTTTGCTGGTCCCCTGTTACTTTTGCCGCCAGCGCTCTTCATGACTTCGTAAACACGGGTTGCGCCCCGTGCGTCGACGAGCCGGGCGCCGGCATCACTCATCCGATCGCGCCGATCGCGGTCCTTCACGAGCTCTTCCGCTTTCTTGCGGATCGTCTCTTCGCTCACCTCGGTGCCGAGCCCGAGGTGAAGGATGGTGCCGTAGCGGGCAAAACCCTCCATCCGCTCCCGCTCGCGCGTGTTCTGACACAAAACGATCCCGGGACGCCCGAGAGCCGCGATCTCGAAAACGGTCATGCCGCCCGAGCACAGAACCAGATCGGATTCGAACAGGATGTCGGCCATGTGCTCGACGTTTTTCAGAATCTCCGGCTTCACCGAAAGTTTCGCCACGAGCGCGTCAAGCTCGGTGCGATATCCATAGGCGGGACCGAGCACGACCGTCACCGAGACATCGGCCAACCCGTCGAGCGCCGAGAGCGCTTTCATCGTCAAGTTCTGCGGATCGCTGCCACCGAAGCTGAGGACGATCTTGCGCCCTTCTTCGAGTATCGCCGGGGGTATCGTCGGCGTCTCGTTGGCTTTCTTCTGGAACGAGTCTCTCAAGATCGCGAACGCGGGACCGGCATGATAGTCGTCGAGCTCGACCTCGCCCTCTTGCATCGTGGCGATGATGATCGAAGCGAGCTCGGAGGGCTTCTCGATGTCATCGAGCGAGTCGACGAGGTTGATGGTGGACGCTCCGAGACCCGCGAGGGCCCGCAAGTAATCGTCCTCCAAGAACGGTCGGTCATTAATAATGATGTTGGGCGAATAATCTCGGATGACGCCAATGATGACATCGACATCGACATCGGTGTCGGTGTGGACGCCGTGTACGGGCGCCACACGAATCGTATACCCGGCACGGGCGATGTGCTGCACTCCCTCGGGAAGGTCGGCGCGCATCAAAAAGCAGACGTCCGCGTGGGCGACGACCTTGGTCAGCTCCTTGGCAACGGCGAGACTCCGGTACACGTGCCCCATCCCCATCTCGCTGCCGCCGTCGACGCAGAAGAGCACCCGCGGCAAGTGCACCAGTTTTTCCGCGAGCCAGAAATCGTAGATGTCGTGCACGGTGAGAGCGGACATCTTGTCCATGAGGATGTGACCGACTTTCGCACCCAAGCGTTCGCTCGATTCCAACACGTTCCGTCGGACCGCTCGGATGGCACCGTCCTCGTGGTAGAGCGGCTCGAGCTCATCACGTCGGCCCGGACGCTCGAATAGCGGCTCGAGCTTGCCTTGGGGACGATGCCACGTGAGCGTCCTCACTTCTTTGAGGGAGATGACGGCATCGAAGTCGTTGTCGGCGAGCTCATCGATCGCGGCATCGATTTGTTCCGCCCGACGAAACGGTGACGTCGCCTGGAGGGTGACGACGATATCGAATCGCGTGTCGTTTTCCACGGTCTCGACCGCGTGGCGGATGACCTCTCGGATCTGGGAGATATTCTGCGCGAGCTCGTCGGGACGTCTCACGACTTCGGCATCGTATTCCCGCGCGACTCGTTCGACCTGGTCATCGTCGGTGGAAACGATGAGCCGATCGATGTACTTGCTCTTTTTCGCTTCCTCGAGCGTATGCGCGATCAGAGGGATCGCGCCGAGCTTCTTGATGTTGAGGTAGGGAACCTCGGGGTCGCCCCCGCGAGCGGGGACGACGGCGATCACTTTGAGCCCGTTCTTCATAAACGGCTCAGATCATGCTCCACTCGAGCACGGTATCTTCCGGAATATCGCTCTTCACGATTCTACCGACGACGTCGTCGACGAACTTCGGATAGATACCGGTGCCGGGGCGTTTGAACGTCAGCATGTCGCGCGTGATGGTTGCTCCCGCTGGAATGTCCTGGTTGGTCACGATACTGCGGCGAGCGTAACGGTAGGCCTCGGATTCCGCTTCTACCGGTCCTTTCTCATAGCGCCCCATCGCCTTCTCGATCGTGCGAATACCGTCCATCATCCGTTTCAAGTCGTGATGGTCCACGGAAAGGTGGTGGTCCGGACTTCCCGGTAGCGTCTTGTCGACGGTGTAGTGCTTCTCGACGGCGACGGCCCCGAGAGCAACCGCGGCCTGGGGCACCGCGATCCCCAAAGTGTGGTCCGACAAGCCCACGGGAATCTCCGGAAACGCTGCTTTCATATGGAGCATCATCCTCAAGTTCGCGTTCTCCGCATTGCACGGATACTGGAGCGTGCAGTGCAAGAGAATGATCTGGTCGTTGCCCTGTTCGCGAACCACGGCCACGGCATCGCCGATTTCTGGAATGGTCGCGAGTCCCGTCGACAAAATGACCGGCTTGCCTTTCGCCGCTACCTTTTTCAGCAGAGGGTGGTCGGTCAGATCGGCGGACGCGATCTTGAAGCCCGGAACCCCGAGCTCGTCCAGCATGTCGACGGCTTCATCATCGAACGGCGCCGAAAAACACAAGAGCTTGCACTCTCTGGCATAGCGAAACAGAGCTTCGTGCTCGACCGGACCGAAGCTATCGAGCTTCGCGAACGTGTCGTATTGGCTTCCGTCCGGATCGTCCTGCTCGACCCAGTATCGCGGGGCGGTTTTGGTCGAGATCTTGCCGGCCTTGTAGCTTTGGAACTTGATCGCATCGGCACCGGCGCCTTTGGCCTCTTGGATGAGCGAGCGTCCGAGCGCGAGGTCGCCGTTATGGTTCACGCCTGCCTCGGCAATGACGAAGGCAGGGTGGCCCTCGCCAATGAGCCGTCCACCGAAATCAATCTCGAGCATTATCCAAAGCTACCGATCGGAAGTTAGCAGCGCTTGTTCTGATGTCCGTGTTGATCTCCGCGAGCTCCGGCTCTTCGTCCAGGAGCCCGATCGCGTCGATCGTCTGTAGCACTGTACCCGAACGATACAGTTTATCGAAGATGCGCTCCATGAGCACGAGATCTTCCGGCTCGTCGACCGTCAAACGGTACTCGGGCCGGTAGATCTTTTCGGGAAGCTCGGCGCGGACGACGCGGAACGCGTCCGGATGCTCCTTGATATAGAGCGTGACCAGCTCCGAGCGGTGCCGGTCGTCGCCGTCCCGGTGACTTTTTTCGAGGGCCCGCCGCGAGATCACCTCGGAAAGGATGCCCATGAGCAGGGCGTCTCCCGGGACGTAGGTGTAATCGGCGTCGGCATCGAGGTGGGTTGCCACCAGGGTTTCGATGAGCGGCAGGTCGGTCAACGGATTGTCGGCGGTGACACGGACGACTTGGTCGACGCCGAAGGTTTTGACAAGTGCCACGTGCCGTCCCAGGACATCGTTCTCGTCGCCACGGAAAGCCCGGATGCCGAGCGCCTCGGCGACTTCGACGAGGACGTCGTTCTCTGCCGCCACCGACGTCGCGAGCACGATCGGAGAGGTGCCCCCGAGCGAGCTCAACCGCTCGAGGAGATGCGTCAGGAGTGGTTTCCCCGTCAACGGCGCCATCGCTTTACCGGGACAACGCTCCGAGCGCATGCGCGCCGACACCGCGATGAGGACGTTGCCTTCCTCCCAGCGAACGCTACTCAAAAAGGTCCTCCGTCAGAGGCGACCACGCCGGGATATCGTGCCGCGGCTTCCTGCCGACGAGACGCGGGGCTTCATAGGGCGCGAATCCGGTCTCGTTCCTCAGAAACGCTAGCTGATCTTTCTCCACCGGCTCGCCGGCGCGAAGCTCCGAGGCGCTCAGCACCGCTCGGCGCATCACTCGGTGGTACCGCTCAGCGCTCGCCCCTTGCGTCAAGGCGGGATCTCCGAACGCTGCTTCCGCTTCGCGAATGAGCTCTACCATGGTTCGGAAACGATCTTTTTCGAGCGCGGATTCGTAGTCGAAGCCTTTCGCGCTGCGATCGAGGGTGACGTGCTTCTCCACGAGATCCGCTCCGAACGCTACCGCGAGCGCCGGCAAAACGAGCGCGGTCGTGGTGCCGCCGTCGACGTGATCGAGAAAGCCGACGGGAAGACCGAATGTCTGTTTCAACGTTCCGATGAAGCGCAGGTGTGAGTCCGCCGCGCGCGTCGGAAAATTCTGCACGCCGTGCAGGAGCATCACACTCTCGTTTCCTTCCGTTCTCGCAACCGCGATGGCCGATTCGACCGCACCGAGTCCGGAGCCCCCGGTGGACAACAGGAGCGGTTTCCCCGTCGCGGCCACCTCGCGGATGAACTCCGGGTTCTCCATGTCGGTCGAATGGATCTTGTACGCTGCGATACCGACCCGCTCGCCGAGCGCGAGGCTTACGCGATCGAAAACGTCGGCGAAAATCGCAATCCGGAGCGCACTCGCTTGATTCAGCACGTTCTCCCAATCCTCGACGGAGAACTCGATCTGGTCGAACGTCGAGCGGTGCGGATCGTTCGGCGCCACGAGGGCGCCGGCGCGGAAGAGCTGAAACTTGACGCCGTCCGCGCCCGCATCTTTGGTACTCGTCGCGAGAGCAAGCGCTTGCACCGCTTCGCCCTGATGGGCGGACGCGACTTCGGCGAGAGCAAACGCGGGGGCACCGTCGCCAACGAGACGGTCGCCAATCTTCATCGTCCACCTACTTTCTTGCTCATGAAGAATCGCACCATGTCGAGCTCGAGCGAGTCATCGCTGTGAAGTGATTTGAGCCCGCCGAGAACGATGGCGCGTACGTCCTTGCCGAGCCCGAAATCCTTGCCGCTCCAGTTCTCGAGAAGCTCGCGACGACGGAGAAACATACCGCCGTCGAGAATGTAAGCCGGCGGTAGATCCTGTCGTTGTAGATACGAGTCGTTACTCGCGTCGTTGAAAGGAAGAATCCGATCGCCTTCGAGCCGCTTCACCCAGTACGGGTGCCCGTGCTCGATTCGCTCGACCGAGCACACACAGTCACCCCCGCTGGTTTCGAGCGTCTCGATCGCACGATCGATGTCCTCACCTTCGAGAAACGGCGCCGTCGCTTGGAGCGACAATACGGCGTCCGCGCGGAAGCCGAGGCGATCCATCGCTTCCATCGCGTGGCGCGCCACCGGGACGATTGAAACCTCGTCTCTCGCGAGCTCGTGCGGACGCCGGAACGGCACTTCGGCGCCGAGCTCCTTGGCAACTTGAGCGATCTCTTCGTCTTCGGTCGACACCAAGAAGCGCTCGAGCCGCTTCGCCGAGCGAGCGGCATCGACGACGTAGGCAAGGAGCGGGCGGCCTTCGACCGGTGCGAGGTTTTTGCGCGGCACCGACTTCGAGCCGCCGCGAGCGGGAATGACGCCTAAGACTTGCATGTTTGCCTTGTTTTAAAGACCGCCTCAACAATCCGCTCGGTCGAGCGGCCATCGGCACCGAAAGCGAACTCTTGTATGTACTCCTTCCGCGTCCTCTCGAGCTCTCGAGCGACTCCCTCGTCGAAGAGGAGCTTTCGAATCGCCGCTTCGATCGGCTCCCCGCGGGAAACGCCGAGGGCGACGCCACGCTCCACCAGCGCGTCCAGATTGCTGGGCAAGTTCACCACGAGGACCGAGCGACCCAGAACGAGAGCTTCCGAGGACGCAAACGAGTCTACCGTCACCAAACCGTCCGAGGCAAAAAGGAGCTCGAGGAGGTTCATCGACGCCGATAGAACACGGCTTTTCACCGGATGGAGCTCGTCGAGGACTTCGTCGTACGGCTTCCTCGACTCTGCCTGGTGCGGTTTGACGAACAACCATAGGTCCTCAGAACTATTGACGCGCTCCACGGCTTCCACGAGCTCGCGGAAGACGGGCGAAACCGCCGTCCACCGGCTTGCCAGCACGAGAAGCCGCGCCCCTTCGGGGACTCCGAGGTCCTTTTTCGTCGCACTCGCGTCGAATCCTTGTGCCGCCTGCACCAGATCGTCGAACTTCGGACTGCCGGTGATCACGATGCGATCCGGGTCGTAGCTTCCCCGGCGGACGAGGAGATCTTTGGCGACGCTCCCAAATACCGCCGTCTTCGTTGGAAGCGGAACCCCGTCGACGCCGACCTCGAAGCTCGCGTGCTCGTGCGAGTAGTACTGCTCGTACATGATGCCGTGCTGCACCGCGAACGACGGGATTCCGTGAACGCGAGCCGCGGTGACTGCGGCGCGACCGAGCCCGCTCGACTCGGCGTAGAGGACGACGATGTCGGGTCGATCGGTCGCGAGCACCGCCTCCACTTCTTGGTATGAGCGAATCGCCCACGGCAGCTGGCGGTAGAACGTATCGCGGAAGCAAGCGAGCGCCTCCGCTCCCAACGCGACGTCCCGGTGTGAGAGCTCGAAACGCGCGCGGAACTCTTCCCACATACGCCGGCACGCGGAGAACGCGCGTACGAGCGAGAGACTCATCGGTAGCGTGAAGTAGCGGCGGATCGGTCGATACGGGCGATCGTCCTCACCGATTTCCAGTAGATCGCGAAGCCAGGAGCCAGGACCGCGTTTTCTGAATGGAACCGGCGGGCCGAACGCGACGACGGTGGTGCTCACCTTTTCCTCGACCGCCGGGAGAATGCGGTCGAAGTACATCTCGCGATCGCCGCGCCACATGGAGCCGTGGGTCAAGAAAAACACCTGCGCTCGCTCCTGCGACCGCCGACGGCGGAGGAGGGACTTCAATCCCGTCCCCATCAACTTGAGAAGGTCGGCCGCGTGAAGCCGCGTCGTCCGGAACCAAAAAGGCGGCCCTTCGACGGTATCGCCGATCACATCGACTTCGCGAACGAGCTTCTTGGCCGCGGCTTCCAAGGCACGGACCGGCCGCACCACCACGAGCCGGCCAGGCCTCAGCAACGTGACGAGACGCGCGGCCGCCTCGACATCGCGCACCACGAGGCGCAGCGGTGTCTCGTGGTAGAGGTAGAGCTCGGCCCACCACCACAACACCAGGGGTCCATAGCGAAACCGGTCGCGAAACCGGTCGCGACCGAACTCCTTGAACCACCGAATAACGGCATCATCAACATCGAAGTCCTGTTCGGCGCCGAGCCTTTCCGCGATGGTGTCGCTTCCGATTCCGGCGCCTTCGAGGGCGCTCTTGACGGCGGGACTCGGGAAGCGGTCTTGGACAATGGAGCTGTGCTGCCACGCTATGATCGTGGCACCCGTTTCTTCGAAGTCACGGACACGGCGGATCTCGTCGGGCGTCAGACGCGCATCGCCGACGAGCACCATCGTGTCGCTATCAGTGCTCAAGCAAAGAATTATACAATCCCGGAACCATGTATCGCCGTGAGTTCCTGTCACTGGTGGCAGCCGCCTGGCTGGCAAGAACGCAAACGAAGCCCCTCTATTCGATCTCCCTCGCCGAGTGGTCGTTCCATCGAGCCCTCAGAGCCGGCGAAATGGAGCACCTCGACTTCGCCGCCGTCGCCAAGCGGGACTACGGCCTCGGCGGCATCGAGTACGTCAACACATTCTTCTTCGACCAAGCGCGCGAGCAGAGCTACCTGGGCGAGATGAAATCGCGCGCCGACGGCGAGGGCGTCCAAAGCCTCCTCATCATGTGCGACAATGAAGGCGAACTCGGCGACGGGGACGAGACGGCACGTGCCACCGCGGTCTCCAATCACCACAAGTGGGTGGAGGCGGCGAGGAATCTCGGCTGCCATTCGATACGCGTGAACGCGCGCAGCAACCCGGTGCTCGACGCCCAGGAGCAGCAGAAGCTGGCCGCGGACGGTTTGAGACGCTTGTGTGAGTTCGCCGATCCTTACGGCATCGACGTCATCGTCGAGAACCACGGCGGTTTGTCTTCGAACGGCGCCTGGCTAAAGGCGGTGATGGAGAGGGTGGATCACCCCCGGGTGGGAACCCTGCCCGACTTCGGAAACTTCAAAATCCGGGGCGATCCCGATCACGAGGAGTGGTACGACCGCTACCAAGGCGTCCGGGAGCTCATGCCCTACGCCAAAGCGGTGAGCGCCAAATCCCACGATTTCGACGCCTCCGGGAACGAGACCGAAACCGACTACGACCGGATGCTCGGGATCGTTCTCGACGCCGGCTACCGCGGCTATGTAGGCATCGAGTACGAAGGTGAGCGACTCAGCGAGCAGGAGGGGGTGCGCAAAACCCGCGATTTACTCGTTCGCGTTCGAGAGGATTTGACGGCGGCGTATTAGCCCTTTCCCAGCAATAACTTAACACTTATTCCAGCCCTGTTCCATTTCGGGACATTTAAGTTATTGCGTAGTCAAGACTTATACGCCGGCGTCCATGAAGACAAAAAGGCCACCGCCGGGGTTGGGGCCCGGCTCCATTGGACTTCCTCAGGGGCAATAAGAGGAGGGTGGCACCTGGAAGATTACCAGCACTCGGGCCCGGAGGCAACTGCGCCCCGGCAGCGTCAACGCGGGTTTTGTTTCGACGTTAGCGCGCTCGGATCATCGCCGCACCTTGTAAGATTGCTTCGTGATCCACACGGAGCTCAAGAAGCTGGCGCAACATTCCGCCATCTATGGCGTGGCGGACGTGGTGCCATACCTGATCAACTTCTTGTTGCTCCCCGTTTTCACAAGTTACCTCTCGCCCGCCAACTACGGCGCCCTCGGTATCCTGCTGCTGTTCGGAGTCCTCACGAAAATCCTCTTCCGCTCGGGCCTCGACGCCGGATTTTTCCGGATTTACTACGAGCAGAAGACCGATCAGGATGCGAAGCTCCTCGCAACGACGCTGTTTGCGACTGCGTTCGCGATCAGCGCGACGCTCGCCACGCTGTGTGCGGTGTTCGCCGGCCCGTTGAGTCGCTGGCTTCTCGGAGACGAGCTCTCCCAATCCCAGATCGCGACGTGGGTCGTGCTCGTGGCCGCCGATACTCTCCTCAACACGTTCGCGTTCGTTCCGATGAACCTCTTCCGCATGCAAGAAAAGCCGAAGTCGTTCACCCTGATGACGCTCTTCCGAAGCTTCGTCAACATCGGGCTGAAAGTCACCTTCGTGGTGAGCGGTTGGGGCGTGGCCGGGGTGTTGTGGGCCGATGTCGCCGCGTCCCTTGTGTTCGTCCTCGCCTTGTCGCCGACGCTGGTTAGGAACCTCGCCCCTGGATTTTCGGTGCCGATGCTTCGCTCAGCGGCGGCGTTCGGGCTCCCCAAAGTTCCCCACGGCCTCGCGCATCAGATCTTGAACTTGTCCGATCGCAAGCTCATCGAGCTCTTCCTTGCGCTGTCGGCATCGGGCCTCTACCACATCGGCTACATGATGGGGACGGGCGTGAAGTTCTTCCTGTCGGCGTTCGAGCTCGCGTGGGGTCCATATGTCTACGCGCACTTGGAGAAGCCCGACGCCGCTCGCACGCTCGCGCGGCTCGCGACGTACGCGTTCGCGACCCTCGTCGGGTGCGGTCTGTTGAATGCGGTCTTCGGGCGCGAGCTCTTGTTCTTGATGGCCAAGCCCGAGTTCCATGCGACCTACCCGGTTATCCCTATCGTCGTCCTCGCGTACATGACGCAGGGCCTGTACGCACTCACCTCGATCGGCATCGGTATCAGCAAGAAGACGACCTACTTCCCGGTGATGACGCTGTCCGCCGCGGTCGTGAACGTCGCTCTCAACATTCTCTGGATCCCGCGATTCGGAGTCGAAGGCGCCGCGTGGGCGACGGTCGCAGGCTACGGCTTGATGGCGGTGATGGGGATCTACTTCGGGAACAAGCACTACCCGATCCCGTTCGAATGGTCACGACTGGCACGCATCGCCATGGCCGCCGCGCTCGCGTACGTGGTGTCCACCACAGCGCCTTTCGAGTGGCAACGAGCGATCCCGATCAAGCTCGGTGCATCGCTCGTTTTTCCGGCGGCTCTCTTCGTGTTGGGTTTTTTCCGACACGACGAAATCGAATGGCTTAAGGATCGGCTCAAGAAGTGAAAATCGTTCTTCCTGGTGGATCGGGACACGTCGGTACCGTGCTCGCGCGAGCGTTCCAGCGCGACGGCCATGAACCGGTAGTCTTGAGCCGGCAGCGCGACGCGGAAAAACGGTGGCGCACCGTCGAGTGGGACGCCGCCACGCTCGGTGATTGGGTCAACGAGCTCGAGGGTGCCGACGCGGTCATCAACCTCGCCGGAAGAAGCGTCGACTGCCGCTATCACGAGACCAATCGCCGCGCGATCATGGACTCGCGGGTTCACTCCACGCGCGTCATCGGCCAAGCGCTTGCCCAAGCGGAGCATCCGCCACGGGTGTGGTTACAGTCGAGCACGGCGACGATCTATGCGCACCGCCACGATGCGCCCAACGATGAGCTTACGGGCATTCTCGGCGGCAACGAGCCCGGTCTTCCCGACACGTGGCGCTTCAGCATCGACGTTGCCGCTGCATGGGAGCGCGAAGTCGACGACGCTCCCGACACTCCCACTAGGCGTGTGAAGCTACGATCGGCGATGATCATGAGCCCCGATAAAGCCGGCATCTTCGATACCTTGGTCGGCCTTGTGCGCCGAGGCCTGGGAGGCCGCGCCGGCGACGGGCGCCAGTACGTGTCGTGGATTCACGAGGTGGACTTCGTCCGGGCGATCTATTGGCTCCTCGAGCACGACATGGACGGGGCAGTCAATCTCGCGTCCCCGAACCCACTTCCCTACACCGAGTTCATGCAAGCACTCCGCGACGCGACCGGCGTCAAGATCGGCCTCCCGGCAACGAAGTGGATGCTCGAGATCGGTGCTTTTTTCATGAGGACGGAGACCGAGCTCGTCTTGAAGAGCCGGCGGGTCGTACCCGGACGACTCTTGGCTTCCGGGTTCACGTTCGAGCAGCCGACGTGGCCCGAAGCTTGTAAAGAGCTCGCTAGTCGCTGGCGCGAGCTGCGCCGAGCGCGTCCGTGACCGCATCGAGCACTTGCTCGACGGAAATCCCGGCGATGCACTCCGGTGCCGTGGCGCGGGCACACTCTCTCGGAGGACGGCGGATCATGTTGCACGGCGAGCAGTAGACGGGTTGGCGCACGACGCGTCTCCCAACGGCATCGTTATCGGGGGGCCCGTAGCGCACCGGATCCGACGGACCGAAGATAGCGACGTTCCGCGTGCCGACCGCGTGTGACAGGTGCATCGGTCCGGTGTCGCCGGTGACGAAGACGTCGAAGCGTTCGACCACCGCGGCGAACGTGGCCAGTTCATTCCCCACGAGCGTCTCGGGTTTCGATGTCGCCTGGTTGACGATCGTCTCGACGAGGGCGCGATCGCCGGACGCACCGGTGACGATCACGCGCGCTCGCGCCGACAGTCTGTCGGCAAGCGCCGAGAACTTCTCGACTTCCCACTGCTTCAAGCCGCGGCCGGCGCTCGGGTGGATGCCTATCAGTGGACGTGATGACTCGCCTATTAGTGGCTTCGCTTGCTCCCGGTCCTCGGGTGTGACAAAGTTGACGGGACGCAAATCGCTCTCCGCGTCGGGGAACAGAGCTCGCACGAGCTCGAGGTTTTGCCAATACCAACTCTTTTTCTCGTCCCACCGACCTCGATGGGTAAGCAGGTACGAGCCGCCGGTATCACCGTATCCGGCACGAAGCTTCGCTCGGGTGTATGCCATCAATAGAAGAACGCGCACGTCGCCTTGGAAATCGATGGCGAGGTCCGGACGGGTCTTTTCTCGATGGCCTCGAAGAGCCTCGCGCGCATCTGAAAACCGCACTTTCTTACCCCACGCGGCCCACGGTGTGTCGACGATCCGGACGGAATCGATGAAAGGCAGCCGACGTGCAATCGGCTCGTTCCAGCTCCCGACGGCGAGCTCGAGGTGCGCGTCGGGTGCGGCGTCGCGAAGAGCTTTCAGTGCGGGCAACGTCGTGAGGAAATCTCCGAGGCGGTCGAGTCGAAGGGCAAGAATCCGTTTCGCGTCGCGAACGTCGAGAAGGTCGCGCTCGGGGCGAAGTCCGAGCGCGGGAGACAGAAGGCGTAACAAGACGTCGAACGCCCCGAGGGCGACGCGCTCGCGCGGATCGTAGATGCGGGGACCGCCGCTCTCAAGACGCCTGGCGGCGAGCTTCCGCGACGGAGCGAAAAACAGACTCAAAGCGCTCTCCCACCAAGTTCCAACTGAATGTCTCGACGGCCCGCTTCCGTGCCGATGCGCCGAGCGCGTCTCGCCTCTTCTTCGATTGAGCCAAGCTCGCGAGCGCGTTCGCGAGCGCCTCGGGGTCCTTTTCGGCTACGAGGAGCCCGTCGCGGCCGTCCCGGATCGCTTGCGGAATTCCAGCGACATCGCTCGCGACGATGGCACTTCCCGAGGCCATCGCTTCGAGAAGCACGTTTGGAAGACCGTCGACGTTCCCGGCGGCATCGCGAACCGACGGCACCACGACGATGTCGGCCATAGCGAAGTAGCCCGGGAGCGCCGCGCGCTCGACGTTCCCGACGAGGTCGACATTAGTGTCGTCGTGCAGTCGAAGCGCTTCCGCCCGCCGCTCAAGCTCGGAGCCGAGGTCTCCTTTGCCGGCGATCACGATGGCGAACTTTCCGAATTTCCGGACTTTCCGATCTGGCCGATCTGGCCGATCTGGCCGATTCAACTTCGCCGCGGCATCGAGCAGATACTCAAAACCTTTCTTCCTGACGAGCCGTCCGACAGCGAAGATCACGATGGCCTCGTCGTCGATCCCGAGTGTTCGCCGGAGCTTCCGTCCCGCCGAGGGCTCGGCTCGGAACTCTCGAGCGTCTACGCCGTAGGGGATGACCTCGGGTCTTTCTCTCGCACCGAGGGCAAGAGCCCTCGAGGCGAGATCGTCGCTGCACGCGGTCGCGGCTGAGGCTCGCTGGAAGGCGAGCTTCGCCGCCGAGCGAAACGGCCCTTTTTTCTCCGACAAGAACACGTCGGAGCCATGCAGGCTGACGACGAGCGGCAAGCTGCGGGCTCTGGAGGCAGGCCACGCCATCGCACCGTTGGGGACGACCCAGTGAGCGTGCAAAACGTCGTAGTGCTCCCGGCCCGACTCGGCTAGAAGGCTCCGGGCACCCGCGAGGAGCGCGAGTGGTGCGGCGAGATACGCCTGGTGCTTCACTCGAACATCGGCGCGAAGCGCCTCGGCGTACCCGAACACGCTGAGGCCTTGTGTGGGTGCGTAGCGGAAGGGGCAAAACCGGACGCCGGCAACGGGCTCAAGGTCCAAATCCGCCCGAGCGGGCAAAACCACCGTCAGCTCGTGGCCTCGCGTGGCCAGTGCCTTAGTGATCGAGGCGATGAATGGCGCGGTCGTGTCTCCACGGTATTTGGGGTAGGAGGACGTGACGGTGAGGATTCTCACGGCGGAGCGACGATTATAACTAATGTTGTGAGGAGTATGGCGGGATCGGCGCACACCACACCTCCCGCCCTGTGCTATGCTTCCCTTTTAGGCGCTACCCTCAGCCGGCGCCTCCCTGACAGGGGATTCGTATGAACAACGTCCTCTTTCGCCACTGCACCGAGCGCGTCATCGAAGCGGTGAATATCGGCTCGATGGAGCTCGTCAATCTTCGCCAGAACGAGCTCACACCCGAATTCATCTTGCTGGGGCTATTGGAGCAGGACGATGCGGAGGCGCTCCGTCTGATCGGCGAGCTCGGGCACCCGGCACAACAGACCAAGAAATCGATCGTCGACCTCATCCTCGCCGCCCAGCGGAACAAGCTGAAGCTCCGCCGCGAAGGCTCGCTTCAAATCCTCGTGTCGCCGCAAACCGCCGAAGTGTTGAGGATGGCGAAAGAAGAAGCGGACAACATGGGCGACCGCTTCATCGGCTTCGGGGCGATGCTCCTAGCACTTCATCGCGAGCCCGCCGGACTCTCGGCGCGCATCCTGCGCGATCTCGGCTTCCGCTACGAGCGGACCAAAGACGCGTATCTGCGCCAGCGCGGTGATCGCACCGTGGACGACAAGCGCGGTGACACGAAGTTCGAGACGTTGGCGAAGTACACGACCGACCTCACCGAGCTCGCCCGCAAGGGCTCGCTCGATCCGGTCGTCGGCCGCGAAGAAGAAATCCACCGGCTCATCCAGATCCTGCTGCGGCGCAAGAAGAACAACCCCGTGCTCATCGGCGAGCCGGGCGTCGGCAAGACCGTCATCGTCGAAGGCCTCGCGCAGAGGATCGCAAACGCGGAAGTACCCGATACTCTGACGAACAAACGCGTTCTGCTCTTGGAGATGAGCGAGGTCGTCTCGGGCTCGAAGTTCCGAGGCGAGTTCGAAGAGCGCCTGAAGACCATCAAAGACGAAGTTCTCGCAGCTCAAGGCCAGGTCATTCTCTTCATCGACGAGCTCCACACGGTCGTCGGCGCGGGCAACGTGGAAGGCGGCCTCGACGCCTCGAACATGTTGAAGAGCGCGCTCGCGAGAGGCCAGCTTCGCTGCATCGGTGCGACCACGCTCGAGGATTACAAAAAGCACCTCGAGAAAGATAAAGCGCTCGAGCGGCGTTTCCAGAGCGTGGTCATCAGAGAGCCGACCGTCACCGATACCGTCAATATTTTGAAGGGGCTTCAACGCCACTACGAGCTTCACCACAGCGTGAGCTTCAGCGACGAAGCAATCGACGCCGCCGCGAAGCTCTCGGAGCGCTACATCGCCGATCGTTTCCTTCCCGACAAAGCCATCGATCTCATGGACGAAGCTGGATCGCGGAAACATCTCGAGCTCGTTTATTCGCCACCGGAGGTCCGGCGCGGAAAACGAGATCGCGACAAGCTCATCTCGCAACAACGAGAAGCCTACCAGTCGCAAGACTACGAACGCGCCGCGATCTGCCAGCAGAACATCATGCGGCTCGAGTCCGACTTGAAGCAGATGATGAAAGCGTGGCGCGAGAGCCGCGAGCCGCAAGACTCGACGGTGGACAGCGAAGACATCGCCCGTGTCGTTCAGGGTTGGGCCGGCATCCCCGTGACCCGCATGCTGGAGTCCGAGGCTCAGAAACTCACACGTATGGAGGACAACATCCACCAGCGCATCGTCGGGCAAGCGAACGCGGTGCGCGCGGTCTCCGACGCCATCCGCCGCAACCGTGCAGGCCTCAAGGGCAAGAAGCGCCCGATCGGTGCGTTCATTTTCCTCGGGCCGACGGGTGTCGGCAAGACTGAGCTCGCCAAAGCGCTCGCCGAGTTTCTGCTCGACGACGAGGACCGCCTCATCCGCCTCGACATGAGCGAGTACATGGAACGCCACTCGGTGTCGAAAATGATCGGCTCGCCTCCCGGCTACATCGGCTACGGCGAGGGTGGACAGCTCACCGAGCAAGTGCGGCGCAATCCGTACAGCGTGCTGCTATTGGATGAAATCGAGAAAGCGCACCCGGACGTCTACCATATGCTGCTCCAGATTCTCGAAGACGGTCGTCTCACCGACGCGCAAGGTCGGACCATCAGCTTCGTGAACACGATCATCGTCGCGACGTCCAACATCGGAAGCGAGGACATCACCCGCGAGTCTACGGGCATCGGTTTTTCGACCCCGGTATCGTCCCGACGGTACGAAGAGATCAAAGACCGCGTCATGCGTGAGGTGAAGACGGTCTTCAAACCGGAGTTCTTGAATCGCATCGACGATCTGATCGTGTTCCATCAGCTGGAGAGAGAGCACATCCGGCGCATCGTCGACCTCACCCTGGCTGATCTGAGCGAGCGTCTCGCCGAGCAGAACCTAACGATTCAGGTGAGCGACGCGGTGAAGGACAAGCTCGCGAACGACGGTTACGACCGCGTCTACGGCGCACGGCCGCTTCGACGTGAGATCGAGGCACAGCTCGAGAACGTCCTTGCCGCCAAGCTCATCAGCGGTGAGCTCAAAAAGGGCGACCACGTCCTCGTCTCGCTCCACGAGGGTACGATCGCGTTGGCCGCGCAAGCGCTCGAGACCGCGCCCGTTCCCGCGCCCAGCCACGGCCAAGGGACTACGAACTGAAGACCTCTTGACATCGTCGTTACGTCAGCTCCTGCCGTTGGGCGTGCTCGGGCTCCTCACCGTCTCGGCATGCTCAAGAGAACCGCCGCCGGAGGACACTACTCGAACGCCAACCGGTCGCGTTGTCACCGGCACGGCTCCGCGGGCATTCGGGGGCTTCCCGTCCGTCGTCATTCTCGAGCCGGAAATACCCATGGAGCTCCCGGTACCAGAAGACCCCGCTGTCATGGACCAATACAACACAGCGTTTCATCCCCGCTTGCTCCTCGTTCGGGTGGGACAGCCGGTTCAATTCAAGAACAGCGAAGACACGCTCCATAACGTCCACGTCATCGACATCGAAACGCGCGACACCGCCTTCAACGTGGCGACTCCGGTGACCGGTGCCTACCAGTACGTGTTCGAGAGCGCTTCGGTGTACGACGTGTCGTGCGGCATCCATCCGTCGATGGCCGCTTTCGTCGTCGTCACCGAGTCGGCGTTCTCGGTAGTGGCCGAAAACGATGGCGCGTTCTTACTGCCGGAAGTTCCGCCGGGCAACTACAAGGTAGTTGTCTGGAACCTCGATCCCTCGCGGAGAAGCGAGCGCGTCGTCGTCATTGCCATCGACGATGCCGCCACCGAGTTGAACCTCGCCGGAATGTCGTAGGATACGCTCCTATGCAGCGCAACTCCCTGTTTTGGGCTGTTCTCGGCTGTCTGGGCCCTCTGATCATGTCCGCCTGTACAGCCTGTACATCTTGTCCCGGGGCGCCCGAGGCGGCGCGACCCGCCCAACCCAACGTTGTCTTGATTACCATCGAGTCGCTCCGCGCCGATCACGTCGGCGCCTATGGCTACCCGCGCAACACGACCCCGAACCTCGACCGCCTCGCCGCTCGAGGAACACGCTTCGACAACACCGTGGCGCAAGCGCCGTTTACGCTTCCATCGGTCGCTTCGCTCATGACCGGGCAGGCTCCACCCGGCCACGGCGTGCGCAACCATCCCGCGATCCTCGCGCCCGAGCTCGAGACCCTCGCCGAGCGCTTTCAGGCGGCCGGCTACCAAACGGCGGCGATGACGCGGCACACATGGCTCCGCCGGAAATCCGGTCTCGACCAGGGTTTCGACGAGTACCACAACAACAAATTCTCGGCGGGGCTCGACGCGCGCAGTCTCTCGCTCGCCGCTCTCGACTGGCTCGACGCGCGTGATCCGGAGAGGCCGTTTTTCTTGTGGCTGCACTTTCTCGACCCGCACCTTCCGTACACACCGAGCTACCCGTATTCGGTCCTCTACCGTGACGAGAACGCGGACGAGCCGCGAGTGAAACACCTTCGCTCGATGATGGCACTCGACCGCGAAGCCTTCGAACCCACGCCCTACGCGGATATTCCCGGCGGTCCCTACTACGATCTCGTCTTCCCTTACTATCCCGACAATCCAGCGCTATTGGACCTCGCCTTCTGGCGGCGCTCACGTGGGAGCATCTTCTTCGGCGGAGCGCGCTACAGCGCACAAGACATCGACGAGCTTCGTAAGCTCTATGACGGCGCTATCGCGTACACCGACGATAATCTCGGAAGAATCATGAAGGCACTCGCTGAGCTCGGTATCGAAGAGACGACGGTTGTGGCGGTGACCGGCGACCACGGCGAAGCATTCGGTGAGCACGGGCTCTATTTCACGCACGATTTCACGCTCTACGATGAAGTGCTGCGCGTTCCTCTCGTGCTGCACTATCCAGCCGCGATCGAGCCCGGCACAGAGATTTCACAGCAAGTGCGCCTCATGGACTTGGCGCCGACGCTACTCGAGCTCGCGGGGATCGACGCCGCCACCCTCGGCGATGTCGACGCAGTGAGCCTCGTACCTCTCGTCGAGGGCGGCTCACTTCCTTTCCTGAACGCTTTCGCCGAGAGCGCGCCGAGGCGTCCCATGTTTCCCGAGCACGAGCGCGTGTACTTCAACGGGAATCGGGGCAAGTGGCGGATGCTACGTACGGAACGGTGGAAGCTCATCCGCATCCCTCACCCCGATGGCGACCGCTACGAGCTCTACGACCTCGTGAACGATCCCAATGAGACCGAAAACCTTTTCGATGAGCTTCCGGGCGAGGCGGGAAAGCTCGTTCCCGTGCTCGAGGCGTGGATGCGTGAGGATCCGGCTCGCAATGCCGATCGAAGCGCCGAAGAAAACGCTGAGCTCGAAAGCCTCGACCCCGCGGCGCAACAACAGCTCAAAACTCTCGGGTACATTCACTGACTATTGAAATGAGGTGACCTGTGAAAACAACCGCCTTCTTACTCTTCCTGACTGCATCGACGCTTGCCGCGCAGGAGCGTACCGTTCGCGGTGTCATGCAGCCGCGGCCTGGTGCTCCCGCGGAGGACGTCGAGGTCGGCGTCCACCCGGTCCCGGTCGACCCGCCCTCGGTTTCCGCGGCGGAATCGACCCTCCCCGACGACGATCTCGTGCTCGGCGTCGTCGTGGATGGGAGACCGATGGCGTACCCGATCCGCTTCCTGGCGTTGACCGAGATTGTCGACGACAGCGTCGGCGACACACCGTTGGCACCTTCATGGTGACCTCTCACCGGCTCGGGCGTCGTGTACGCCCGTCAAGTGGGACAACGTGAGCTGACGTTCGACTTTGCCGATGGACTTTTGAACAACAACCTACTCTTCGTCGATCGCGAGACCGACAGCGTGTGGTCTCAACTTCACGGCAAAGCCGTCATCGGACCGATGGAAGGTGAGCCCCTGACCATCATCCCGTCCGTCCAAGCGACGTGGAAGTTCTGGAAAGAGCGCCATCCGGACACGCGGGTCATGGTGCTGCCCGATGTCGATGGCCGGCCGTATTACTACCGGAACCGACCCACGGGACAATCGTCGCCGAAAAAGCCGAAGACGGAACACGACCTGTCTGTCCTCGGCTTCGGCCTCGCGATCAACGACGACGCATTATGGGTGCCGCTCCACGAGCTCGAAGGCCTCGAAACCCCCATCCAGATGATCCTCGGTGGAGAGAGCATTCGCCTGTTCCACAACAAGGACGCGATGACCGCCTGGGCAGAAGATACGGATGGCAATCTTTTGAGCGGCGTTCTCGCCTACCGGGAAGGCTGGCTCGACTTCTTCCCGAAATCACGGGGACTGAAGTGAGCCTCCATGGGATCAGCGATCCCTGACCGATCGCAACACCACCAACACCTCTTCCATGCTCGACGGGCGGTCGTCGGGCTCCTTGGAAAGCGCGCGGTGCACGAGCTCATCCAACGCATCCGGTACCGAGGGCTCCTGCTCCTTCAGTGGCGGTGGATCTTCGTTCACGATCGCGACATAGCGATCGAGAGCGTTGTGGCCGGAGAACGCGCTCTTCCCACTGAGCATCTGATACAGCACGCAGCCGAACGAGAACACGTCGGCGCGCGCGTCCACGGTCTCCCCCCGGGCTTGTTCGGGCGCCATGTAACCTTTCGTACCTAGAATCTCGCCCGATTTGGTCAGTCTCTCTGCTGGGGACGACCCCTTGCCGGCGCAATCTCGAGCATCTTGGCGATCCCGAAATCGAGCAGCTTCACCTGAGCCGAATACGTCAACAGAATGTTGCCGGGCTTCAAATCTCGGTGCACGATCCCTTTTCTCGTGGGCACAAGCGAGCGCCTCGGCCACCTGGATCGCCACGTGAAGCGTGTCTTCGAGGTCGAGCCGGCGCTCCCCCGAGAGGACGTGCTTCAACGTGTGCCCTTCGAGATACTCCATGACGATGTGTGGTGCGCCTTCATGCTCCATCAGGGTCACGAACTTCACGATGTTCGGATGCTCGAGGGCCGAGGCCGCGCTCGCCTCGCGACGCAACCGTGCAAGTCCCTCATCACTGACGAGCTCACGGATGAGGCGCTTGAGCGCGAAGGTGCGGCCTTCGTCGTCGACGACTTTGTAGACCTCGCCCATACCGCCGGCGCCGACCTTCTCGACGATGCGATAGGGTCCAATCGTTTTGGGGGGCGGCGGCGTTTCAGCTGTTTTGGCCGTTTCAGCAAGCCCCGCCAACGACACTGGTGCCGCGGGGCTTTCGAGATAGTCGTCGTCGTAGGACTCGAGAAGGCTTTGGACTTCTTCAAAAAGCTCCGGCTCATGGCCGCAAAGCCGCTTCAGGAAGCCTGCACGGTTGGCTGGTTTTTCCGCGAGCACGGCCTCGAGTGCCGCTTTGACGCGATCCCAGTGGTTCTCAGTCACCGAATGCGATGCCGAGTTCCCGCGCCGCGCGCACGATCGAGCTCGGAACTCGTTTCAAAATGAGCGACCGCCTTGGCGGGCGGTACCAGCTTGATCGTCGGCGGCCGGAGCGCGACCATCGGGCCCCAATGACCTTCCACCGCGGCGCGCACCGCGGCCGAGCGGAACCGCGTTCCCAAGATCCGATCCCAGCTCTTGGATACCGACGGTCTCCCAACCGAGCGAGTATGCGGATCGGACGGCGGCTCGGATCACGGCGTTGAGGCCGGAACAGTCGCCGCCTCCAGTGAGAATAGCGAGACGCTTTCTGCGTTTGCGTTTCATCTTCACTTCAGGGACTCGCTCGCAACGCCCGTAAGGCTTGGACGACGTCGGCCACGTCGTCGTCGGTCATGGAGGGATAGAGAGGCAGCGAAACGACGCTCTTCGCCGCCGCCTCGGCAACCGGGCAGCTCCCCTCACCTTGTTCCAGGCCACGATAGGCAGGTTGCAAGTGAACCGGGACGGGGTAGTGCACAAGCGTCTGGATCCCATCCTCGCCAAGATGTCCCTCGAGTGCGTCTCGTGACCGCGCTTTCACGACGAACAAATGGCGGGCCGACACCGAGCCCTCTCGCACCGCGATTGGGACGAGCTCGGTACCCTCGAGCGCTTTGACATAGCGCATCGAAATCTCGCGGCGCCTCTCGTTCCCACGTTCGAGGTGGGGCAGTTTCGCTCTGAGAACAGCGGCTTGGAGCTCATCGAGACGGCTGTTGAAACCGATCGATTCGTGCACGTAGCGGCTCGACTGTCCACCGTTTCGCAGGCGTTTGAGATGCACGGCGAGCTCTGCGTCGTAGGTGGCGATGAAGCCTGCGTCGCCGAGCGCACCGAGGTTTTTCGTTGGATAGAAGCTGAACGCCCCTGCCTGACCCAAGCTTCCCAACAGCTTTCCACGGTAGCGCGCACCGTGCGCCTGGCACGCGTCTTCGACGACAGGCAAACCGTGTTGCTCCGCGAGACTCATGAGAGCGTCCATGTCGCACGCGTTCCCGTAAAGATGCACGGGAACGATTGCCTTGGTACGGGACGTGATCCGATCGCGAACACTTTCCGGCGAGAGCGTGAGCGTGTCTTCGTCCACGTCTGCGAACACCGGCCGTGCTCCCAAACGACTGATGGCGAGTGCCGTGAACGCTGCCGTGAGAGGCGAGGTGACGACTTCATCACCGGGGCCGACGCCGAGCGCAAGAAGCGACAGGCTGATCGCGTCGGTCCCGGACGCGACCCCGACTCCATGCTTGGTGCCACTCACGCGCCGAAACTCTTCCTCGAACGCTTCGACCTCGGGACCGAGAACGTACCAGGACGACGCGACCACGCGGCGGATGGCTTCGTCGATGTCGCGTGAAAGATTGTCGTCGCGAATAGCGAGGTCGTTGAACCGTACCGTGCGACCGCTCAACTCAAATAGCGCTCGATGTGCTCGCGGTAAAACTCGATGGTCTTCGATACGCCTTCCGGCAACGGCGTTTTCGGCGCCCACCCCAACGCGCGCTCGATCTTTCCGTAGTCCGCGTAGAAATCGCCGATGTCGATGCGGCGCCGCTCTTCGGGAAACGGCACCAGTTTGTAGGTCGGCTCTTTCCCCGACACCTGGTAGAGGAGCTCGACGAAAGCCCGGAGTGACATCGGCGGCGTCGCACCCAGGTTGAAGGTTTCACCTTCGGCTTGGGGTGATGCCGCGGCGAGAAGAAACGCATCCACAACGTCGTCGACGTAGTTGAAGTCGCGCTTCTGCTCGCCGTCGCCGTACAGCAGGATCTCTTCGCCGAGCACGACCGAACGGATGACCCAGCCGGCAAAACCTTGCCGGTTGTGCTTCATGAGCTGACGGGGGCCGTAGGTATTGGTGAGCCGGAGCGACGTCGTGCGAAGCCCGTAGACATCGGCGTAAATCTGGTGGTACCTCTCGCCGCTCGCCTTGTTGATCCCGTTCACGTCCGTCGGCCGGATCGGGTGGTCTTCGGTGGCGGGAAGGTCGACCGGCTTACCGTAAATTTGCCGCGTGCTCGCGTATACGATGCGCACCTCGGAATTCACGTAACGACACGCCTCGAGAATCGAAAGCTGGCTCCGGCAGTTGATCTCGAGGTCGGTCATCGGGTCGACCATGCTGTCGATGTGGCTGACTTGACCCGCGAGATTGAACAAGAAATCTTGATCCCGAACGAGATACCGCATCCCGTTCGCATCGCGGACGTCCGCGATGTTGACGGTGACTTGGGATTCTACGTCCGCGATGTTGAAGAGATTTCCGCCGTAGTCCGGAATGAGCGAGTCGACGAGGAGCACGTCCGCCCCGAGGGGGACGAGGGCTTTTGCGAGGTTAGAGCCGATGAAGCCGAGCCCACCGGTAATGAGAACCTTCTTGTTCTCGAAGGTCTTGCGGAAGAGGTCTTCGTTTACCAGTGTCAATTGCGTGCTCGAGACGGCGCGAGAGGCCTACTCAGCGCACGACGCTCTCGGTGTCGCCCGCGGAACGTCCGGCCCGTCCGGAATGCCCGACGGTTTTCGAATCCTGTTCTTGCAGGTGGACTTTCCGGACGACGAGATCGACCCACAGCCGCCCGAGGTCGATGAGCGTCTTCCCGATGCGCCGAAAGTTGAAAAACTGGCTCTTGCCGTAGGCGCGGTGAAAGTGGTGCACCGGCACTTCCTGAATGCGATAGCCGTTGTCTTGAACTTTCTTCATCAGCTCGACGCAAATAACGCCGCTGTCTTTCGTCAGCTCTACCTTGTCGAAGATCCCCCGGCGGAAGAGCCGAAAGTCACAGTCCACGTCCGAGAGCTTCAGCCCGAAAGCAATGCGTACACTCCAGTGGTAGAGCCGGCCGATGATGGCACGGTGCAGCGGATCGGAGCGGCCGATCTTGGTGCCGTTGACGAAATCGCTCGACGGCTCCCAAACCTCGAACAAACGCTCCATTTCGCGTGGATCGTACTGAGCGTCGCCGTCCGTATAGAAGATCAAATCCTTGGTGGCGGAGCCGAAACCGGTTCGGAGCGCACCGCCGTAGCCACGGTTTTCCGGGTGATGGACGACGCGGAGCTCGGGAAACACCGCTTCGAGCTCGGCGAGCACATCGGCGGTATGGTCGGAGCTCCCGTCGTTGACGACGACGATTTCGTAGTCATCCGCGAGCTTCCGCGCAGCAAGGCGTGCAGCCATCACCATACTCGGGATCGTGCCCGCATCGTTGTAGGCGGGAAAAACCACCGAGAGCTCGACGCGGGGGGTTTTCGTGGTATTCACAGTGCAGCCTATTCGATGTGCGACCGAAAAACGTACCACAGGCGCGAGGGGCACGCAATATTGATACGATCCACGGGCGGTGGAGAGTGAGGATGACAGGCACGCTTTACGTCGTTTCGACCCCGATCGGCAATCTCCAAGATATGACGCACCGTGCGATCCATACCCTGGGCTCGGTCTTCGTCGTTGCGTGTGAGGACACCCGCACCACCAAGAAACTTCTCAATCACTGGGGTATCCGCGCGAAAACGTTCTCCTACCACGAGCACAACGAGGCTCAGCGAGCGCCCATACTCATCGCGCGCTTGCACGAGGGGAAAGATATTGCCCTCGTCTCCGATGCCGGCACGCCCTTGATCTCCGACCCTGGCTATCGACTCGTCCGCGCCGCCCGGGAGGAGGGCATCCCCGTGCGTTCGGTGCCGGGCGCGAGTGCGGTTCTCGCCGCGCTCGCAGCAGCAGGGGTTCCGACTTCGAGCTTTACGTTTAGAGGCTTCGTCCCATCGCGGGGCGCGGCGCGCACCAAGGCTATCCTCGCGGCCGCAGAGACCACGGGAACGATTGTCCTGTTCGAAGCCGGAAACCGCATCGGGCGCCTTCTCGCTGAGCTCGCGAGCCACGATTCCGACCGGCCCGCTTGTGTGCTTCGAGAGATGACCAAGCTGCATGAAGAACACCAACACGGCACCCTCCGAGAGCTCGCGGCTTGGGCCAAGGAACGAAACTTCAAGGGCGAGATGACGCTCGTCATGAGTACGGCGGGCTCGAAACCGACCGATGTCTCCATCGACTCGCTCGCACCGCGCTACCGCGAGCTCCGCGACGAGGGCTTGTCGGCCCGCGAGGCGTCGAAGCGACTCGCCCGAGAGCACGGATTACCCACGCGCGACATCTACAATTACTTCAGCAAATGAGCCTCTTCGAGCAAGTCCTCGCGCTCTCCGACCCGCCGAACGGCTTCGAGCGAAGAGAACGCACTTGCCGATGGCATTCGACTCGCGCGCCCTTGTTTCCGTTGCAGTTTGACCTGCGGGTGGGTGTCAATCTATAATTTTTAGCTCCCAACCATGAGTGTCTCGGCGACACCCACTCACCGATTCTGAGGGTGCCTGGTTTCGCGGGCACTGCTGCCGAAAAAGGAGGTCGAATGGCACAAAGAACGACGCGCGCCAAAGGAGCCAAGGGCAAAAAGGCGGGGCGCGCAATGAGCGAACGCTACCAAAAGGCACTCGAAGGCCTCGAGCGGGCCCTGAAAGCCCTTTACAAGGGCGATCCTGGCAAGGCCAAAGAACATCTCGCGAAACTACAGGAAAACTACCCCGAGGAGAGAGAGATGATGGACCGCGTGCATTCGTATCTCCTCGTGTGTGAAAAACAGCTCTCGCCGCAACGCCGGCCGAAGAATGCCGAGGAGATGGTGAACGCCGGCGTGATGTCGCTGAACGAAGGGGATGCGGCCCAAGCCGTCAAACATCTATCCAAGGCGCTCGACCTCGAGCCCAAAAGTGCACACATCCAGTACTGCCTGGCGGCTGCGCACGCGCGCTCAGGGGATGCCTCGACCACCGCGAAGCACCTCAAACAAGCCATCAGCGCGGACCCGACGAGCCGCTTCCATGCCAAAACCGACGACGACTTCGCGGGCGTCCGTGATACCGCCGAGGTGGCAGCGCTCCTCGTCGAGGCGTAGCGCCACCTCGTTGTGATTTACGGCCTCAGGGTATTCGCGATCGGGGGCGGCACCGGGCTCTCCGCGCTGCTAGCCGGCCTCAAGCACTTCATCGACCCACCTCCGCCGAGAGAGTCAAAAGACGAGGTGTATTTCGCGGACTTGGCCGCTCTCGTCACCGTCACCGACGACGGCGGCAGCTCGGGCCGTTTACGCGACGCGTTCCAAATGCTGCCGCCCGGCGATATCCGCAACTGCCTCGTGGCACTCTCCGAGGACGAGTCGCTCCTCTCGTCGCTGTTCCAGCATCGTTTCGAAGGCGGCGGGGACTTGGCCGGACACAACTTCGGCAACTTGTTCCTGACGGCGCTCACTGCGGTCACCGGGGATTTCAGCGAGGCGGTGAGCGCGTCGAGCCAAGTGCTCGCCATCCGCGGCCGCATTTTCCCGTCGACCAATCAAAGCGTCTCGCTCATCGCCGAGCTCGAAAACGGCGAGCGCGTGGCCGGCGAGACCAACATCTCAAGCTCGACGACGCCCATCCGGCGCGTCAGCCTCGACCCGACGACGTGCCGGCCACCGGAGGACGCGCTCGAAGCCCTGTCGCAGGCCGACTTGGTTCTGATTGGCCCGGGCTCTCTCTATACGAGCCTCGTCCCTAATGTTCTCGTTCCCGGAGTCGCGGAGGCGATCGAGAGCTCGGCGGCGCTCGTCGTCTACCTTTCGAACGTCATGACCCAGCCGGGCGAGACGACCGGCTACTCCATCGCCGATCATGTCGACGCGCTGCTCGCGCATGCCCCGGCCCTCGAGCTGTCGCACATCCTCGCGAACTCCGCGCCCGTACCCGAGGAAACGTTGGCGCGCTATCGCGACGAGGGTGCCGTTCCCGTCGAGCTCTCCGACGAGAGCGCGCTTCCCTGTCCGCTCGTACTCGAGGACCTTCTTCATCCTGGCCCGGTGCTGCGCCACGACGGGATGAAGTGCGCTCGCGCTCTCGAGACTCTGTTCCGCCGCACGAGGGTGCGCGCGGAACAATTTCGTGCGGCACGAACATGACGCAGGCATGACGCAGGCATGACCACCGTAACTCTCTGGCCTATTCGACAGAACAAGTTCTTGTCGGCAAACCTCTTCGGAAAGCCTGTTTGGCAACGCACTCTCGACGCGCTCCGCGCCACGGCGCCACGACGGGTCGTTTGGGTCGGAAGCGGAGCGCCGCACGCGCTCGAATCGCTTCCCGTGAGCCGGCTAGCGTCGATCCGGGGCCCCGTCCTCGTGGTGCCAGCGGGACTCCCCTGCTTGAGCGCGAGCGCTCTCAAGCGCCTGGTCGGCTCCGCCCGCAACCGACCCCACGCGCTCTGTCGCAGCGCCGGGGGTACGCCGGTCGTGATTGCGGCGGACGGGCGCGCGCTCGGAAGCCTCAAAGCGCGCTCCGCCGACGAAGTGGCGCGGAGGTTGAAACCTGATCCTGTCTTTACCGAAGATGAGGATCTTCTCCTCGTCGATTCAGCTCGGGCGTGGAGCGAGGCGCACCGCATTTTGCGCGAGCGGACGATGACAGCGCTCCTTCGTCGCGGAGTTCTCATCCCCGACCCGACGAGCGTTTCGGTCGCGCCGGAGGTCTCGGTCGGAGCGGGTACGCTATTGTCACCATTCGTCCTTCTCGAAGGAGACTCGCGCATCGGCACCTCTTGCAACATCGGAAGCTTCAGCCATCTAGTCAACGCGACACTCGGCACCGAAACCACGATTCTCGACCATTGCTTCATCCGCGACAGCCGTATCGGCAAAAACGCTTCCATCGGCCCGTTCGCCCACCTCCGGCCGGACTCGGACGTCGGTGACGCGGCACGCGTCGGGAATTTCGTGGAGCTCAAAAACGCGAAGCTCGGCGCCGGCGCCAAAGCGTCGCACCTGAGCTACGTGGGCGACGCCCACGTCGGCAAGAACGCCAACCTCGGTGCGGGAACGATCACGTGCAACTACGACGGCCGTGTGAAGAGCCGCACTATCATCGGTGATGGCGCGTTCATCGGGAGCGACGTCCAACTCGTCGCTCCGGTTCGCGTCGGCAAAGGTGCCTTCGTCGCCGCCGGCTCCTGTATCGTGAACGATGTCCCCGCCTACGCACTGGCCCTGGCACGCAGCCAACAAATCATCAAAAAAAACTGGGCCAAACGAAGGCGAAAACCCTGATGACTAAGAAGCTGAAAGCCGCTGGATGCTGGATGCTGAATGCTGGATGCTGATCATGTGTGGAATCATCGGCTACATCGGCGAGCGTCCCACGTCCGAGATGCTTCTCCAAGGACTGCGCTCGCTCGAGTACCGCGGCTACGACTCCGCCGGCATCGCCGTCGTTGGCGACGGCAAGCTCGAGCTTCTTCGCTCCGAAGGCAAGCTCGATAATCTCGCACGCCAGATCGACCCCAAGACCTTGAACGGCTCCTACGGTCTCGGCCACACGCGCTGGGCGACCCATGGCCGTCCCAACGAAGAAAACGCGCACCCCCATCGTGACTGCACGGGAACCATCGTCGTCGTCCACAACGGGATCATCGAGAACTACCTCGAGCTCAAAGCGAAACTTGCCGAGCGAGGCCACGAGTTCGTCACCGAGACCGATACCGAGATCATCGCGCACACGATCGAAAAACACTTCGCCGGCGATCTCGCCCTGGCCGTCAGGCGCTCGCTCGAGGAATTCGAAGGCGTGTTCGCGTTCGTCGCCCTCGCCGCGAGCGAGCCTGACATTCTAATAGGCGCGCGCAACGGTCCGCCTCTCGTACTCGGGCTCGGCGACGACGAGTCGTTCATTGCATCGGACGTCCCAGCGTTTTTGAACCACACGCGCTCGGCGGTTTTTCTCGACGATGGCGACGTCGCCATCCTCAAACGCGGAGACGTTCAGGTGGTCGATATAAGCGGCAAGGTGCAAGAGCGCCCGGTGCAGCGGATCACGTGGGATCCCGTCCAAGTCGAAAAACAGGGCTTCAAGCATTTCATGCTCAAGGAGATCTTCGAGCAGCCCCGCGCGGTTCGCGATACGCTCCTCGGGCGCTACTCCCTCGACACCGGTCTCGTCCACTTGAACGAAGTGGCGCTCGCCGACGAGTTCATCGAGCGGTTGAGCCGGATCTCGATCGCGGCGTGCGGCACGAGCTGGCTCGCGGCACAGGTGGGAAAGTTCTACATCGAAGAGCTCGCGCGGATTCCCGTCGACGTCGACGTCGCCTCCGAGTTCCGGTATCGAAACCCAATCTTGGATGAGGACCAGCTCGTCATTGGCATCACCCAGTCGGGCGAGACCGCGGACACCCTCGCCGCACTCAAGACCGCTAACGAGTCCGGGGCGACGACGCTCGCGATCTGTAACGTCACGGGCTCGATGGCGACGAGGATCTGCGATCACACGCTCTACACCCACGCGGGCCCGGAGATCGGCGTCGCGGCGACGAAGACGTTCACGTCTCAGATCGTCTCGCTCTACCTCCTCGCGCTACAGCTTGCCGGCAAGCTCGGCCGACTGAGCGCCGACGATTCCCGCGAGCGGCTGGAAGAGCTCGCGCGTACGCCTCACCTGATGGAACAAGCGCTAGAGATGGCGCCGGCGATCATAGATGTCGCTCGCGAGTTCCACCTCGTCGGCAACTTTTTGTTCCTCGGGCGCGGCCACCTCTACCCGATTGCGCTCGAAGGCGCACTCAAATTGAAGGAGCTGTCGTACATTCACGCCGAGGGCTACCCCGCCGGTGAGATGAAGCACGGACCCATCGCGCTCATCGACGATCGTATGCCTCTGGTCGCGCTCGCGCTCGATAACCCGCTGTTCGAGAAGATCGCCAACAACATTCACGAAGCCAAAGCGAGGGGAGCCCGGATCATCGCCGTGACCACGGAGGGTGACGATCGGCTCCTCCCGATTCTCGACGATGACCGCGACAGCGTCATCCGGCTGCCGAAACACCCGGACGCCGTCTCGCCCATGGTGAGCGTCCTGCCGCTACAGCTTCTCGCCTACCACATCGCCGTACGGCGTGGCTGCGACGTAGACCAGCCGCGCAACCTTGCGAAATCCGTTACCGTTGAGTAACGGCGGCGGGAATCAACGCAAAAAACATCACCAAAATTGCGCATCGAGGCACCGAGGAAAGACTGTACACTGTGGCGATGGCGCCACATTTTCTCCCACATTTTCTCGAAGACCTCAACGAGCAACAGCGCGAGGCCGTCACCGCGCCTGACGGTCCCCTTTTGGTGCTCGCCGGTGCCGGCTCGGGTAAAACCCGGGTCATCGTCTACCGGATGGCCTATCTCATCGAAGGTCGCGGGGTTTCCCCGGACACCCTCCTTGCGGTGACGTTCACCAACAAGGCCGCCGATGAAATGCGCAGCCGCGTGCGCGCGATCTTGAGTTCGGGGAAGGACGCCGCCGTCCATACCTTCCACGCCCTGTGCCTGCGGTTATTGCGACGCTTCGGTGAGGATATCGGACTCCGCTCGGGGTTTACGCTCTACGGGAACGACGAACGCAAGAGCTTGCTGCGCCGCATCTGCCGCGACGAGGGTATCGCCGAGCGCGAGTTTCCTTTGTCGCGGATCGCGTCGAGCGTGTCCGTTCACAAGTTGCGCACGTTCGCCGGAGGCGGCGGAGGCGGCGGCGGCGACAGCCGCTTCCAGCACCTCCTCAAGGCAGTCGCCCTCCGATACCAGAAAGAGCTCGACGCCCAGGGCGCGGTCGATTTCGATGACCTGTTGTTGCGGGCGGTCGAGCTCATGGAATGCTCCGAACGAGCGCAATCGTTTGCCGAGCGCAGGTTCCAACACGTGCTCGTCGACGAGTACCAAGACACCAATCGCATCCAATATCGATTGCTGCGGCTTTTGGCGCCCCACAAGAACATCTTCGTCGTCGGTGATGACGACCAGTCGATCTACAACTTCCGCGGCGCCGACATGCGTAACATCCTCGACTTCGAGACCGACTTCCCGAACGCGACCACCACCAAGCTCGAGGTCAACTATCGCTCCTCGGGTGCGATCCTGCGCGCGGCCACCGCCGTGATCGAGAATAATCGCTCGCGGAAAGGTAAGCGCCTCATCGCGAGCCACGACGAAGGTCAGCCACCCGAGCTCTATGGCGCGGTCGATGATCGCGCCGAGGCGGCGCACGTCGCCCGGCGCCTCGACGAGCTTCGCAAACAAAACGATTCCGAAGACGCGGCCATCTTGTTACGCACACACGCGCAAACACGGGTCTTCGAGGAAGAGCTTCTCGCGCGCGGCATCCCACATCGCGTGCTCGGTGGGTTGCGCTTCTACGATCGCAAAGAGATCAAGGACGCGCTCGGCTACGCCCGGCTCGTTCTGAACCGCCACGACGACGCGAGCTTTCTCCGAGTCGCGAACATGCCCATCCGCGGCGTCGGCAAGGCGAGCATCGCTATCGTCCAACAGGCCGCGGAACAGGCGGGCTCTTCTCTATGGGACGCATCGCTCCACGCGCTTCAGGCCCTGCCCGGCGACCTTTTGCTCGGACGAGCCCGCGTGGGGCTCGCCCAGTTTCGCGAGGTCGTCGACAAGCTCGCCGCGGCGTCTCGAGACGAGACGCCCTCCCGCGTCCTCCGCAGAATGTTCTCCGAGACCGGACTCGTGAAGGAATTCGAGCGTGAAGGCGAAGCGGCCGCGCGCGAGCGCAAGGAGAACTTAGACCAGCTCGTCGCCGCGGCGACAGAGTACGAGGCAGGGCCTTCCCCGACGCTCGCGGGTTTTCTCGACAGCGTCAGCCTCCTCACAGACATCGATACCGTCGGATCCACACCTTGTCTTCTCATGACACTCCATGCGGCCAAGGGACTCGAGTTCGACACCGTGTTCCTTGCGGGCCTGGAAGAGGGCCTGTTCCCGCACATTCGCGCGAGCGGCGACGTGAAAGGGCTCGAAGAGGAGCGGCGCCTCTTCTATGTAGGGATGACGCGCGCGAAACGACGCTTGCATCTCTCCTTCGCTATGTCCCGCCGGTTCTCCTATCAGACGAGTGCGCGGCGGCCGTCGCGCTTTCTAACGGAAATTCCCGACGCCGACCTCGTGGCAACGTCGGGCACGCGAACCCAAACCGTCGATCGCTCTGGGGATGCGGGACCTCTTCGGAGGGGGGCGGTCGTCCACCATGCCAAGTTCGGTGAAGGCAAAGTGCTCGACGCCTCGGGAAGTGGCCCCGACCGCCGCGTGACGGTGTTGTTCCACAAAGCCGGCAGGAAACGCCTCGTCGCCCAATACGCGAAACTTCAAGTCGTGGGTTAGTAGGCTTTCGCGACTTCGGTAATAATCCGACGCGCAGGCACTAACGCATCAAACTGATTCTTCAGCTCGTACTGCGTCAACGTGATGATGTAGTGCCCATCACCCGCGGCCGTCGTCACCCGGACCCGAGCATCTTTTCGTAGCGCCACTCCGGTCAAGTACTCGGGACTCGACTCGCGCTGGAGCGATTTGTTCACCTGTCGGATCTCCCGCTCGAGCGCGATCTCAGCTTCGTGGAGCTTGCTGACAACCTG
The DNA here is from genome assembly GCA_965237955.1 of Candidatus Marinacidobacterales bacterium. Classification (GTDB taxonomy): domain Bacteria; phylum Acidobacteriota; class Vicinamibacteria; order Marinacidobacterales; family SMYC01. The sequence continues at coordinate 2,344,235 of OZ250169.1, forward strand.
GCGGCGCTCGAGGCGAAAGACTTCCCACTGGTCCTGAAGCTCACCGTTTCGTCCGGGGAAGTGGTAATCGGGCTCCTCGCTGACGCGCGCACGGATGCGTCTCAAAGTCTCGTAGTTCTCTCGCCGGAACTCGCCGAACACCTTGAACTGAGCGTCTCGCTCATCCTCGGCCGTCTCCACGATCTGCCGAAGCTCGGGGACGAGATAAGGATCGCGGCGCTCGTCGCTTATCTCGAGAATGTTCCAAGATTCCACATCCTCGGGAAAAGCGACCATGGAGAGCGCGGCGACGGTTTCGTTGTCTCCCCGCTGGCTCGCCTCCAAGTACCGATCGAGCACCTCCTGCTCAGGTCCGGCGCAGCCGACGCTCAACCAAACCGGGACCACCGCGAAAACGATGAGTCGCGACCCGTCCATGTCCATGAAACCTCCAAGCTCGCACCCAGGCTCACTATCTCGGTGGCCCTCTCCGGCGACCCGCACCCCATCTTATTTTTTTCTGCAGCTTTTGCAACAGCGCCTCCTCGTCTTCGCCGTCGAGCGATTGGTGCTGCAGCTCGGTCGCGTGCAAGCGCGCCTCGAGCTCGACCACGTCCGCGGAGTCCGGAAACGCACCTCCCGCGACCGACACGCGCTCGCGCGCGGCAGCGAATCGGCCGAGGCTCATCAAAACTTCGACTTCGCGGAGCATGGCCTCATGACGATAGTCCTCGTCGCTGGTGCGCTCCTCCAACTCCCGCAGGAGGCGCAGCGATTCGTCGGCGGAGCCACCGAGCCACTCGAGGTTCGCGAGACGCATGTACGCGCTGTCGGTGTCGCGGCGGTAGGGAAGCCCGAGCGCGAGACGGTATGCGTTCGCCGACGCGTCGAACTCACCCATGCGATAGTGGCAATGCGCGATCTCGAGCAAGGTTTGACGGCGGACGTTCTCGTCGAGATCCTCGGCAAGAAGCGCACGGTACAACTTCACCGCCCTCTGAGGCTCTTGGAGGTCCTCCTCGTACAGCCGTGCAAGCAACCGCTGCGCCTCGATATCGACGCTCGAGTCCGGATAATCGTCTAGCATCTTGACGAGGATGTCTTTGGCGGCGTCGACGTCGCGGAGCCGAAGGTAATAGATTTGTGCGAGCTCGTAGTGCGCCTCGGCCGCGAGCTGGCTGTCAGGGGCCTGGATGGTGATCTCCAGGTAGAGGCGCGCCGCGGCCTCGTAGTTATCCGCTTCCATCGCCCGCCGCGCCTCGGAAAATAGGCTATTCGAGCGATCGCTACAGGCCGCGAGCGCGAGCCATGCGATTGTCACGAGCACCACTTTGGGCATAGGTTGTTCGATTTGGCCGGCGCGGATTGAGGGTATCTGTAGAACCCCCCATGAGGTCGAGTGTAGCGTAGGCGAGCCGGCAAAGGCTACTGCCCGTTCTCGTCCTCCCGCTCGGCGAGCTTGGCGACGGCAACGACGTGGTCACCTTCGTCCAGCTGGATGAGGCGTACACCCTGGGTGGCTCGGCCGAGGATATTGAAGTCCTTCACCGCGAGCCGAAGGATCATGCCCTGGGCGGTAATCACCATCAGTTCGTCGTCGTCGGTGACGTAAGGAACGGTGACGACCTTGCCGTTGCGCTTCGTGGTCTTGATGTTGACAAGGCCCTTCCCGCCGCGGCTTTGGAGACGATAGTCCTCGAGGCGGCTTCTCTTGCCATAGCCCTTGTCGGTCACGGTGAGAAGCGTGCCTTCGCGCTCGACCACTGCCATGCTCACGACGGCATCTCCCGATGCGAGTGCAATCCCCTTGACCCCGCGAGCGGTTCGACTGGTGATGCGGACGTCGGTCTCGGCGAAGTGAACGGCCTTCCCCGCGCGCGACGCGAGAACCGCTTCGCTATCGCCTTCAGTCACAGAAGCCGCGATGAGCGCATCGTCGTCGTCGATGCCGATGGCGATGATGCCGCGCGACGTCGGATGCTTGAACGCGGACAGCGGCGTTCTCTTGATGACACCTTTGCGGGTGGCCATGAGGGCGAACCGATCCTCGGGAAACTCCTTGACCGCGCACACCGCCGCGAGTTTCTCTTCGGAGCGCATGGCGACGAGGTTTACGATGGCTTTGCCTTTACCGGCCGCATGGACACTCGGGATCTTGTGAACTTTCAGCCAGTAGACCTTGCCACGGTCAGTGAAGATCATGATGTAGGCATGGGTCGAGGCGATGAAGAGGTGCTCGACGAAGTCTTCGTCGCGGGTGCGCATTCCCTTGCGACCCTTGCCGCCGCGTTTTTGTCCGCGGTAGACGCTGACGGGGCTGCGCTTGATGTAGCCGGTGTGGGACACGGTGATGACCATGTCCTCTTCGGCAATCATGTCCTCGATGCTGATCTCTTCCGTCTTCGCGATAATCTCGGTGCGCCGGTCGTCTCCGAACCTCTCCTTGACCTCCTCGAGCTCTTCTTTGACGATTCCATCGATACGCTCGTCGCTCGCGAGGATGGCCTTCAGCTCCTCGATTCTCTTCTTGATCTCTTCATACTCGGTGACGATCTTGTCCCGCTCCATCCAGGTGAGGCGCTGGAGCTGCATGTCGAGGATCGCCTGGGCCTGGATCTCGGAGAGCTCGTACGTCTTCATCAACGCTGCCCGGGCGGCGGCGGGGTTCTCGGTGGCTTTGATGAGCTCGATGACAGCGTCGAGGTTATCGAGGGCGATGACGAAGCCCTCCAGGATATGGGCGCGCGCTTCCGCTTTTTGGAGCTCGAACGCCGTACGCCGGCGGACGACGTCCCGGCGGAAGTCGATGAACAGGCGCACGAGCTCGACGAGCTTTAACACCTTGGGTCGGTTGTCGACGATGGCGAGAAGAATGATGCCGAAGCTCGTCTGGAAAGCGGTGTGCTTGTACAAGTTGTTCAATACCACCTGAGCAACTTCGCCCCGCTTCAAGTCGATGACGATGCGCATGCCGTTACGATCGGACTCGTCGCGCATGTCGGCGATGCCGTCGAGCTTCTTGTCCCGTACGAGCTCGCCGATTTTTTCGAGGAGCCTGGCTTTGTTCACCTGGTAGGGGATCTCGGTCACGATGATGGACTGACGGTCCTTCTTTGTGTCCTCGATGGTGGCGCGCGCGCGCAGCTGGATGGTGCCGCGGCCGGTGCGGTAGGCCTGCTCGATGCCGCGCCGTCCATGGACGAACGCGGCCGTCGGAAAGTCGGGACCGGAGACGATGCCGAGAAGACCTTCGGTCAGTTCATTGTCGTCGAGCCCCTTGTTGTCGAGCGCGTAGAGGACGCCGTCGACGACTTCGCGGAGATTGTGCGGCGGGATGTTCGTCGCCATGCCCACCGCAATACCAGCCGCGCCGTTGACGAGAAGGTTGGGAGCCGCGGTCGGCAGCACCGTGGGCTCTTGGGTGTTGCCATCGAAGTTCGGGACGAAGTCGACGGTGTCCTTGTCGATGTCCCGCATCATGCTCTCGGCGAGAGCCTTGAGCCGGGCCTCCGTGTACCGGTACGCTGCCGGTGGGTCGCCGTCGACCGAGCCGAAGTTCCCTTGCCCATCGATGAGCGGCGCCCTCAAGTTGAAATCCTGCGCCATGCGCACCAAGGTGTCGTAGACGGCGGAGTCGCCGTGAGGGTGATATTTTTTCAGGACTTCCCCGACGATGCCGGCACACTTGGAGTAGGCGCGGTTTGCGAGGAGGCCCTCGCGATACATCGCGTAGAGCACACGTCGATGGACGGGTTTCAACCCGTCGCGGACGTCTGGAAGGGCCCGGCCGATGATGACCGACATGGCGTAGTCCATGTAGGACCGCTTCATCTCGTCTTCGATGTTGACGGGCAATCGTTCAGCCGCGGTAGCCATGTTTGTCTCCGTGATTTCTTACGTTCGCCGCGGGTGGCCGCTGACTCTTATGCCAGACGCACTCACAGGGCGCTGATCAACAACCGCGCGCCCTGCGCGAGCGCCTCGTGCAGCGAGCCCGTCGAGCGGAGCGCTAGCTCGTTCGGAGAACGGGCGCGTTGGCAAGAAAGACGCGAGCCCCGGCCCGCCGCCGTCCGCAGCGAGCCTGCGAGCGAAGGACGGGGCGCGAACGAAGAGCGCGCGCCCACTGATGAATGGGCCGACGAGAGCCCCGGCGAGTGAGCGAAGAGCTCGGCATAACGAGCATTGAGCACTAAATGTCAAGGTTGACGACTTCGAGGGCGTTCTCTTCGATGAAGTTTCGGCGCGGCTCCACCTGATCTCCCATGAGGACGGTGAAAATCTCGTCCGCGTCGACCTCGTCATCAATGGTGACCTGCAGGAGCACTCGATTCTCCGGGTCCATGGTGGTATCCCAGAGCTGAGTCGGGTTCATCTCACCGAGACCCTTGTAGCGCTGGATAGTGAGTCCCTTCTTTCCGGTGGTGAGCAAGTAGTCGACGAGCGCCTCCTTGGTGCCTAGCTCTTTGTCGTTGAGAGCTTCGCCGACGCCGTTCGTTTCGTTCACGACGAGCGGCGGGTTCTCGAACGGCTCTACGTCTTTGTAGAGCTCCAAGAGTGTGCGGTATTCGGCCGCGGCCATAAAGTCGCGGCCGATGGGCTTCACCCAGCGATAGCCGTTGCTGTTCTGCCCGGGTACGATCTTGAAGAGGTTGTGCTCTTCGTCGGGCAGCACCGTTGCCTCGAGACCTAGCTCGCGGAAAGGGTCGAGGGCATCCTCGAGCCACTCCTTGTTGGACAGCATGCTCTCGTCCGCGCCAACTCTCAGGAACTCGTTCAGGATCACCGCCGGATAGCCTCGCTGGCTGAGCCGGTCGAGGTGCTTTCCAAACGTCACCATCTGCTCGAGACGCCGGGCGAGATCCTCGCCCGAGTACTCTTTGTCGATGGCGGGGATGCGAACGCTGCGGTTTTCCACCGCCCGCTCGAGCAGGTGGTGGTCGAGCTCTCGGTCGTCCTTGAAGTAGGTCTCTTTCTTGCCCTTCTTGACTTTGTAGAGCGGCGGCTGCCCGATGTAGAGGTGCCCGTTCTTGATGATCTGCGGCATCTTCCGATAGAAGAACGTAAGCAACAGCGCTCGGATGTGCGAGCCGTCGACGTCCGCGTCGGTCATGATGATGATGCGGTGATAGCGCAATTTGGCGATGTTGAAGTCTTCCTCGATGCCGGTTCCGAGCGCGGCGATCATGACTTTGATCTCGTCGTTCTCGAGCATCTTGTCGAGGCGGGCTTTCTCGACGTTCAGGATCTTGCCCTTCAGGGGAAGGATGGCCTGGTAGTGGCGGTCGCGTCCCTGCTTTGCCGAGCCTCCGGCTGATTCACCCTCGACGATGAAAAGCTCGGACTTCGCCGGGTCGCGCTCCTGACAGTCGGCGAGCTTTCCGGGAAGAGACGTCATCTCGAGCGCGCCCTTGCGCCGTGCCAGGTCTCTCGCTTTGCGCGCCGCTTCCCGGGCCCGCGCGGAGTCGATCACCTTGGCGACGATGCGTTTCGCCGCTCCCGGGTTCTCCTCGAGAAACCGCGCGATTTCTTTGGTGACGATGTTCTCGACGAAACCTCTCACTTCGGTGTTACCGAGCTTTGTTTTCGTCTGGCCCTCGAATTGCGGCGCCGGAATCTTCATGCTGATGACCGCCGTCAGGCCTTCGCGTATATCCTCGCCCTCGATGCCTCCCTGGAGGAATTTCGTCTTGTTGTTCTGGGACGCGTACTGGTTGATACAGCGGGTCAAGGCTCCGCGGAAACCGGTGAGGTGCGTGCCTCCCTCGTGGGTGTTAACGGTGTTGGCGAAGGAGAACAAGGCTTCCTGGTAGCCGTCGTTCCACTGCATCGCGATCTCGCACTCCATGCCGTCGCCCTTGCCGTCGATTAAAATCGCCGGCGTATGCAGCGGGTTCCGATTCTTGTTGAGATGCTCGACGAAAGAGACCATGCCTCCTTCGAAATGGAACACTTTTTCTTTGCTCGCACGCTCGTCGATCAGAGAGATGGTGACGCCGCGGTTGAGAAAAGCGAGCTCGCGAAACCGCTGGGAGAGCGTGTCGTAGCTGAACTCGGTGGTCTCGAAGATCGTCGCGTCGGGAAGGAATGTGATCGTGGTGCCGCTCTTGTCGGTTGCCCCGACGACCTCTAGCGCTGAGGCGGCGATACCGCGCTCGAACGACTGGCGGTAGACCTTGCCATCCCGGCGAATCTCGAGCTCGAGCCGCTCGGAAAGAGCGTTCACGACGGAGACACCGACTCCGTGAAGTCCAGCCGAAAACTTATAGCTTTCGTTGTCGAACTTACCCCCAGCGTGCAACTGGGTCATTACCACTTCGGCCGCCGGCTTACCCGTCTTTTTCTCGACGTCCACGGGAATGCCGCGGCCGTTATCGACGACGGTCACGCTGTTGTCCACGTGGACGGTGACAGTCACGTCGGTGCAATATCCGGCAATCGCCTCGTCGATACTGTTGTCCGCAACTTCGTAGACGAGATGGTTGAGTCCCGCGAGGCCGGTCGATCCGATGTACATGGCGGGACGCATCCGTACGCCTTCGAGGCCTTCGAGGACACGAATATTATCAGCGCTGTACTCCGCCTGAGGCTTGTCTTTTTCGTCTTTTAGGGTTTCGTCTACCATTTTTTTAAGTTTTCGTACTTCGTGCGTTGCCAGGCATTGGCGGCATTGGCGCACGTCTCGCTCGAGGGAGCCGGGTGCCTAGCCGAAAACGCCGGCGTCTAACTCGTCGTTGAACGTCGTCTAGAGCCTCATCGGCATGACGACATAGCGGTAGTCTTTTCCTTCATCGTCTCCGGCCGGCCGGAGCAGGCCCTGCGACGAATCGTCCTTGAGCTCGAAGCTAACTTCCGCTGCATCGGAGGCATTCAGAAAGTCGAGCAAGTACTGACCGTTGAACCCAATCTCGATGGCTTCTCCCTCGTAGCCCGCGTCGATGGCCTCCCGGGCTTCTCCGAGCTCCGGGCTCTGTGACGACACTTCGACGCGCCCGGACTCGATCCCGAAGCGCACTGCACGCGAACGCTCGTTGGAGAGCAACGATACACGGCGGATGGCGCCTGAAAGATCATCGCGGGCACACGTCACTGTCTTGTCGTTCCCTTCGGGAATGACTTTGTCGTACGCCGGGAACTGATCGTCGACTCGTTTCGATACCAGAAGGCGTTCGCCGAGGCGAAAGAAAAGGTGATTTTCTCCCTGCGCGAAATCCACGGGCTTCTCCTCATCACCGAGAATTTTGAGGAGCTCAAGAAGCGTTTTCTTCGGAACAATGACGCTCGCGTTGCCGCCGCCGGCGCCGTTGTCACGCTTCAGAGCAATGTAGGCAAGCCGGTGCCCATCGGTCGCCACCATCCGCAGATCGTCGTCGGTGAACTCAAGCCTCGCGCCGTTGAGAAAGTAACGATTGTCGTCGGAGGTAATCGCGAAGCTCGTCTTGTTTATGAGCTCACGGAGTGCAGCTCCTGGAATCGTCGTAAACCCGTCCTCCGGAGGTTCTGCAAAGGACGGAAACTCGGCCTTCCCAAGACCCACCATCTTAAAGAAAGACCGTCCGCTCTCGATGGACGCCCAGCTGTTCTCGAGCTCCTTAACTCGAATGTCGCTGTCGTTGACGGCACGCACTATCTCGTACAGCTTCTTCGCTGATAGGGTCAGGGCGCCGGGCTCACCTATTGTGGCCGCGAGGCGGCAATGGAGACCAACGTCGAGGTCGGTGGCGGCGAGCTCTATGGTTTTATCGGTGGCCTCCATGAGTACGTTCGCTAGAATCGGGATCGTGTTTTTTCTCTCGACTATTCCCTGAATCAGAGCCAACTCGCGAAGTAGCTCGTCCTTCTTAGCTATGAACTCCATCTAATGATCTTTCCTTATATAGAACAAGGTTCTATATAGTAATTATATCAATAAGGTGCTGTTAATAAAAATATTTTTTGTATTTAAAGGACTGAGTGTAAACGGTTTATAATTAACATTCGTTGTGGATAAGGCGGTGGACCGGACGTGCGGATCTGTCGAACAAAAAGGGGTATAGGTGGGATGCACGGACGTCCACAGTTGGGTCCACAGGGATTTAGAAAGGATCTGTGGAAGGTTGGGTGTTACGCGTTCTCGCTTCATCGGAACGAATCGAGGAAGTCCTGGATGACCTTGTCGAACTCTGGGTCGGTCTGCCGGAGCGTCTTGATCTTGCGGACGGAGTGGATGACCGTGGAGTGGTGCTTGCCGCCGAAGGCTTTACCGATGTCCGGAAGGCTCGCTTTTGTGAGCGACTTACCCATATACATGGCGATCTGTCGCGGCAAGGCGACGGACTGCGCGTTGTTCCGAGCTTTCAAGTCCGCGACTTTGAGGCGGTAGTGGTCGGCGACGAACTTCTGTATCGAGTCGAGGTTGATTAGTTTGTCCTCGCTCGGCAAAAGGTCGCGGAGTACCTCCTGGGCGAGGGCGATGTCGATGGCGCGCCCGGTGAGTGACGCATATGCAATCAAGCGGATGAGAGAGCCTTCGAGTTCGCGAATATTGGACTTTATGCGGGAAGCGATGAAAATTGCGACGTTGTCGGGTAAAGAGCACGCCTCGGCGTCGGCTTTTTTCCGGAGAATGGCTATTTTGGTCTCGAGGTCGGGGGCTTGGATATCAGCGGTAAGTCCCCACTCGAAACGAGAACGCAAGCGCTCTTCGAGCGTAGGTATTTGTCGCGGTAGAGCGTCGCACGAGAGGACAATTTGTTTCTGGGAATCGTAGAGAGCGTTGAACGTGTGGAAGAACTCCTCCTGGGTTCTTTCTTTGCCCGCGATGAACTGGATGTCGTCGACGAGGAGAACGTCGAAGGAGCGATGTTTGTCGCGGAAGTCGAGAATGCGGTCGTAACGGATCGCATTGATGAGATCGTTCATGAACTTTTCGGCGGAGATATATACGAGCTTCGACGACGGCGCTTGCTCCAAGATCTGGTGCCCGATGGCATGCAGAAGATGGGTCTTGCCGAGGCCTACACCGCCATAGATGAAGAGCGGGTTGTAGGCGCGTGAAGGAGCTTCGGCGACAGCACGGGCGGCAGCGTGGGCAAACTGGTTACTGGTGCCGACGACGTAACTATCGAAGCGGTATTTCGGATTGAGTGTCGGCGGGGTGTGGACGTCGTGGGCCGAGCGCCGAGAACCCTCGTCCGTCTGAGTGCGCAACGAGCCCATGGGAGACGGATCGGATGCCGGCGTCTGGTTAACCCCGTTAATAGGAGCACCGTCGCGAGGCGCGTCCGTCTCGAAGACGACTTCGAGGTCGGGCCGGTGAAGCTCGTCGAGCGACTCGTGGATGATGCCGGAGTAGTGTTTGTTGAGCCAGTCTCGAAACTGAGCGTTGGGTACGAGGACGCCGACCGTGTTCCCGGCCTCGAACAGCAGCCGGGTGGGCCGAAACCAGGTATTAAAGCTATGCCGGTTGACCTTGGATTCGACCTTCTGAAGGATTTCTTCCCAGAGATTCATGTTCTATATTATTGATAAAAAAAGGGTTATATACACAAAACATGATGTTTGGGGCACCACCGCAGAGCTCCGGAAGGGGGGAGTTACCCACAGGTTTTTCAACAAATGTGGAAAAAAAGCCATACGAGGGACCCCATCCCCGTTGGAAAAATGTTCCCGTGTTTGTCAACCGGACAGGGGACGTACACTAGCATACGGTCGGATTGGGGAACAAGAAAAAAGATCCCCGCCGGTTTTTTTGGGGAGAGCACAACGTTGACAGCGGTTTCGCCGTGCTGTAAAATGTTGAGTTTCGTTCTGGCGCTGAGGAAACTGGAATCTCTCTCGCGAGCGAACGCATTGGTGCGACTGAGGAAAGCCAAAGAGTCAGAAATATGAAGAGAACGTTTCAACCGAATCGGCGCCGGCGCAAAAAGACGCACGGGTTCCGCATCCGCATGCGATCCAAAGCCGGAAGGGCCGTCTTGGCGCGTCGTCGGCGTAAAGGGCGTCACCGACTCGCTGTGTGACGACGACCCGCCGCAGCCAACACTTCTTGCCGGGTGAGCGACTCCGCCACGGGAAAGACTTTCGAAAGGCGTATCAAGAAGGACAGCGCTTGGTCTGTCGTTTCTTTGTAGCCTTCGTCGTCCCAAGAGGTGCCGGGCCACTACGCTTGGGTGTGGTGGCGAGTCGACGCGTCGGCGGAGCGGTAGCGCGTAACCGCGCAAAGCGGTTGTTGCGAGAAGTCTTCCGCCTAAGGAGGCCACGCCGGGAGGTATCGGCGGACGTCGTGTTGGTGGCTCGCGGACCGATTGCGAAAGCGCGCTACCAGGATGTGGAAACGGCGTACGTGCGAAACGTAGGAAAGTTGCTTGAGAAAGGTGCTTGAGAAAATTCCTTGAGTTCGTCGCCTTTATTGATGGCGTTGTGTTGAGCGCGCTCATGCGCTTCGCGATCCGGGCGTATCAACTCAGCGTCGGCATCTTGTTGCGAGGCGCGTGCCGGTTCGAGCCGCCGTGCTCGCGCTATTCGGACGAAGCGATCCGCCGCCACGGCGCAATGCGAGGACTCTGGCTCACGGTGAGTCGGATTGCCCGATGCCACCCGTTCCACCCCGGCGGCGTCGATCCGGTGCCATAGAGAGACGTCGCGACATGGGCGAGATGGAAAAGCGATTGCTGTTGTTCTTCGGGGTGACCTTCGTCCTGGTGTCGCTGTGGCCGCGGATCTTTCCCGCGCCCCGACCACCGGAACCCTTCGAGCCTCCGGCAGCAGTGGAGGACGCTCGCGACGTCGAGCCAGGTGGTAACGCCCCGGCGCTCGACGCGAGCGCGCCATCGCCGGGGACGGAAGACGTCGAGGCCATCGAGGCCGCCGCCGCCGCCGCGGTAGACAAAGGCGCTGAGGTCGCGGCCGTATCGGAGCGCAACGTCGTCGTCGAGACGTCGATGTATGAGATGAAGCTGACCAACCGCGGGGCGCGTATGCTGAGCTTCATGCTCCAGGAATACCGCGACAAAGAAGGCCGCCCCTATGAAATGGTGGGGCAAAACGCACCGGCGCAGCTGGATATTCGTCCGTTGGATGTTCGGCTCGACGATAGTCGACAAACGGCGGGGGTCAAGAAGGCGTTGTTCGAAGTGGACGCACCGGCCCGGATTTCGTTGCGCGACGGCGAAGAGAGGGTCGTCGAGCTCAACTGGTCGGACGGCCGCGGCCTCGAAGTGACGAAGCGCCTGACGCTCGTGGGCGGGATGTACCGCATCGGCGTCGAGGTGTCGGTGAAGATGCGGGGGCAAGAGATCGCGAAGTCGGTGCTGAACGGGGCTGGCATCGGGAACGAAGTTGCGCCAAGCCGCTTCGCGGGAGCGGAGAAGGGCGTCGTCGCCACCGGTAGCGAAGTGGTGTTGTTCTCGGCGGGCGACGTCGAGGACGGCGACGGGGACCTCGGCAATATCACCGCGACCGGCGTGGCATCGCACTACTTCACCGCGCTCATGCTCCCGGTGCGCTCGGAGGCGGGGAGCATCGACTCGAGGCTCGAGGTCTCGACCATCCAACAACAAAAGGACCGTGACGTGAGCGCGGAGAACGAGACGAAACTCGTTGACCGAGACGTCATCACCGCGCAACTACTCGCTCGGGCTTCACCGGCGGAGTTCACGCTCTATATCGGCCCGAAGAAACTCGAACGCCTTCGAGCGTTGGGGCCGGGGATGGATCAGATCATCGAGTTCGGATCGTGGATGCGCTATCCCGCGCTCATGCTCCGCACGTGGCTTCTGGCCATCTACGACTACGTGGGGAACTACGGCGTTGCGATCGTGTTGCTGACGGTGCTCATCAATATCCTTCTTGTGCCGCTGAAGCACTACAGCTTCGTCTCGATGCGGAAGATGCAGAAGATCGCGCCGCAAACCCAGAAGATTAGACAACGGTACAAAAAGGTCAAGCCGACCGACCCGCGTTACGCCGAAATGAACCAGGAGATGCAGGCGCTCTACAAGGAGCACGGCGTCAATCCGGTATCGGGGTGTCTCCCGATGGTTCTGATGATCCCGTTCTTTTTTGCGTTCTACCGGATGTTGATGGCGTCGATCGAGCTGCGCCAGGCACCATTCATTTGGTGGATAGATGATCTCGCGGTGCACGATCCGTGGTTCGTGCTGCCGATTCTCATGGGCGGCACCCAGCTCGCAATCCAGAAAATGACGCCGCAAACGGGCGCCGATCCAATGCAGGCCAAGATCATGGCGTTCATGCCGGTCATATTCACGGTGATGCTCGCAGGGGCGCCGGCGGGGCTCGTGCTCTACTGGTTCTCGAACAACTTGGTGTCGATGGCGCAGCAGAAGATCACCAACCGCATCCTGCAGGACAAAGACGCGGCGATAGCCGGGCACTCGGCGAAGCCGGACAAAAACGTCAGGGGCGTGAAGACGGGCAAAAAACGCAAGGGTAAGAAGGGCGGAAAGGGGCCGGCGGCCTGACCGGCTGCCCGACGGGAGGACGGAAGACGTGACCGAAGAAGCTCGAGATGCGGTAGAAGGTGAGCCGCTCGAAGAGTCAGTTCGAGAGCTCGTGGACGAGATGCTCGACCACCTCGATTGGGCCTTGGACGTCGAGGTCCATGGAGACGATCCGGAGACGTTGCGGGTGGAGCTCTATGGCGAGGACCGGGAGATCCTGGTCCGAAACCGCGCTGAGGTACTCGAAGTATTCCAGTACTTGACGAACCGGATCTTTGGTCGCGAGCTCGGTGAGCGCCGGATCGTCGTCGATAGCGACGGCTACCGCGCGCAGAAGGAGGCCGAGCTCCAAGAGATTGCTGCGCGCGTCTCCGAGCGGGTCAAACTCACGGGGCGGGAAGAAGAGCTCGGCAGCATGAATCCCTACGAGCGCCGCATCGTCCACTTGGCGGTGGCCGAGCTCGAGGGCGTCACTACCGAAAGCGAGGGCGACGGGGTGATGAAGCGCGTCGTCATCCTGCCGACCTAGCACGACAGCCGTGGAGTTCAGCGCTCGCCTCGAAAAGGCGCTGGGCGCGGACGTCCGCGGGCTGCCGGAGACAACACTCGAAAGCCTAGAAGCGCTGGACGCCCTTTTGTCGCGGTGGGGGGAAGCGGTCGATCTCATAGGTTTCAAGACCCTGGACGAGCGCGATCGCCGCTATTTTGCCGAAGCGTTGGCGGCGCTTCCCTGGCTCCCCGACGAAGGCCGAGCGCTCGACATCGGCTCCGGCGGGGGGAGCCCAGCGTTGCCGCTCGCCGTCGCGAGGAGAACGCTCGAGTGGACGCTGGTCGAGGCAAACGAGCGCAAGGCGGTGTTCTTGGACGAGGCAGCTCGAGCGCTGCAACTTGGTAACGTGACCGTCGTCCAGACCCGCTACGAGGATTTGAAGCCTGACGTGTCCCTGGATACGGTGACGGTTCGCGGTGTCGCTCTAAGGGACGAAACGCTGGAGAGAATCGGGGTTGAGCTCGCGCCTTCAGGCCGATTCCTCTGGTTCAGCAGTGAGGCTCGCCTGAAGGAGGCACGCGCGCGGCTCGAGCGATCGTGGGCGCGGTGTACGGGCCCGATACCGCTCGTACGGAACGGAGGGTTCCTCCTGGTGGCCAGAGCCCGGTCCTAGATGTTCCTAGATGTTTCACGTGAAACATTGAGCACTGAGCACTGAGCACTAAGCATTGCGCATTGCCGGGCCGCTGGCGAGAGGAAGCTGTCAGCTGGCCGGCTGTGCTATGCTCTCGGGCCTCAAATCCTCAGGAATCCCGCCCCATGTCGAGACTGTAGCCATGCCACGCATCGTTGCCATCGCCAACCAAAAAGGCGGGGTGGGCAAGACCACGACCGCCATCAATGTGAGCGCGTCCGTCGCCGCTGCCGAGAAACGGGCGCTCGTCGTGGATATGGACCCTCAGGCGAACTTGACGAGCGGGCTCGGCGTCGACGCGACCACGTTGAACGGGAGCACCATCTACCGCGGGATAATAGAGGGCGCACCGGCGGACGAGCTCATCTTAGACACCGAGCTCGAGCGCCTGAAGCTGATACCGTCGGAGCGGAACCTCACCGGAGCCGAGATCGAGCTCGTGGACCAGCCGCGCCGCGAATATCGGCTGCGCGAGGTCCTGGCGCCGGTGGCGGACGCGTACGACTGGATTTTCATCGACTGCCCCCCCTCGTTGGGTCTTCTGACGGTCAACGCCCTCGTGGCCGCCGACACCGTTCTCGTCCCGCTTCAGTGCGAGTTCTTCGCACTGTCCGGGGTCAGCGCGCTGATGTCGACCGTCAGCCGGGTGCGGGCGAGCTTCAACCCGCAACTCACGGTCGAAGGGATTGTGTTTACGATGGTCGACGAGCGCACCAATTTAACGACGCAGGTCATGGAGGATGTGCGCCGAGCGTTTCCGGGCATGGTGTTCGATGCCATCGTCCCCCGGAACGTGCGCCTCGCCGAAGCCCCCTCGTTCGGGAGGCCGATCCTGCTGTACGATATCCGGTCCAAAGGGGCCGAAGCCTACCTGGCTTTGACCCAGGAGATGTTGCGCCATGAAGAGAAAAGCTCTCGGTAAGGGGCTCGCCGCCCTTCTACCCGAAGAGCCGGGACAAGACCCAAGGGGCCAAAGCGGCGCCCTGCTCGAGGTCGATCCGGCGCGGATCGACCCCAACCCCGACCAACCGCGTCAGCATATCGATGAAGCGAAGCTCGCCGAGCTTGCCCAATCCATGAGCGAGCAAGGCATCGTGCAGCCAATGATCGTCCGCAAGGACGGGTCGCGATTCCAGCTCATTGCCGGGGAGAGGCGGTGGCGGGCGGCTCAACGAGCCGGGCTCGAGAAAGTCCCCGTGCTGGTGCGGGACGTGGCCGATCATCAGGTGCTCGAGATCGCCCTCGTCGAGAATATCCAGCGCGAGGAGCTCAATCCCATCGAAGAGGCCTCGGCCTACCGCCGGCTCGTCTCTGAGCTCGGCTACTCCCAAGAGCAAGTGGCGTCCCGGGTGGGGAAGGACCGATCCACCGTTGCGAATCTGTTAAGGCTATTGCGGCTCCCACGCGACGTGCGAGGGCTCATCGCGAAACAGCTTCTGTCACCGGGGCACGCGCGGCCGCTCCTCTCGCTCGCGAGCGCCGAGCACCAGCTCGAGATTGCGGCTCAAATCGTCGCCAAGGGTCTGAGCGTACGTGAGGTGGAGCGACGGGTGAACGCCGTAAAGACCCCGGCCGCGAAGCCGAAGCCATCAAGAAAGCGTGACCCGAACACACGAGAGGCTGAGCGTCGCCTGGAGCAAGCACTCGGTACTGCGGTCCGCATCCGAAGGCAGGGGCGGGGAAACAAGCAGCGAGGCCGGGTGGAGATCGACTTCCACTCCGAGGAGGAGCTCCACCGCCTATATGAGGTCATTCAGCGTGGCGCCCGCGCAGGGAAACGAGGCCGATCATAACCGGACTTGAGAAAACACCGCGCAACCGGACCAAGAAAGGGGTTTCAGGAACGTGAGGAAAAAGGATGAAGGGAGCGGTGAGCTCGAGGGCTTTCTAGACGAGGGCACGTCGTTTTCGGGAGAGGTCACCTTCCACGACACACTCCGGATCGACGGCAAGTTCGAAGGAGCGGTGCGCTCGGGAAATACCCTCGTTGTCGGGGAGTCTGCCGACGTCAACGCCGAGGTGGATGTCGCCGTCGTGTCGGTCAGTGGTCGCATCCGCGGCAATGTGCGCGCTAGTGAGCGCGTCGAGCTTCACCCGACGGCACGAGCCGAGTGCAGTCTCGACTGCAAAGTTCTCGTCGTGCACGAAGGCGCATTGTTCGACGGGCAGTGCGCCATGGGAGGTAAAAAGACCCCACACGAAGTATCCCCAAGTGACCGATTGAATAAATTAGTATCTTCTAAATGACAATACCGCGTTGATAAAAGACCAAGCGTGATGCTTGGGTGCGCGCGGCGCGTTGACGGCATCAAGAAGCGCGTGTTATAGTTAGAAGCTTTGTCGGGTATTTTTGGCCCTATCAGGAAACCGTAGCTTGATATCCATTGACGTCACGGCACTGATCATCTCTGCGCTCGTCTTCGGGCTCGTTTTTGTTCTGAAGAACACCTTTTTCGAGCCCCTCGCACAAGCGATGGAGACGCGGCAAGATCGAATCGACCGCGCCGCCACTGCATGGGATGACGCCGTAAAGACCATCGACCAAGCGCGCGCCGAAGTTGCGGCCGCTGTTCAAGCCACCCGCAACGAAGGATACCAACTGCTCGACGAAGCACGCACGGAGGCTCAGCAAAAAGCCCGGGCCGAGCTCGACGAGGGGCGCGACGCCGCGCAGAAACAAATCGCCGACGCAATAAAGCGCCTCTCCGACGAGACCGACAAAGCTGTGCAGACACTCGAACGCGATGCCGACGCGCTGGCGTCCCAAATCGCTAGCCGCATTCTCGGACGAGAGGTTGCATGAACTTAGCCAACCGCATCGCCGTTTTCTTTTTCCTCACAAGCGTCGCCACACCTCTTTATGCTGCCGAAGGGAGCAACCTCCCCCGGATTACCAACTTCGCCATCGTGGCGGTGGCGCTCGTCTTTGCGCTCAAGAAGCCGCTCGCCGGCTACCTCCAGGCGCGCACGGATCAAATCCGTGCCGAGCTCGTCGACGCGAAGGAAAAAAGCGCGAAGGCCGAAGTTGAGCTTGAACAGGCCAAGGCTCTACTCGGAAGCCTCGACGACGAGGTCGAAAAAGCCAAACGGGAAGCAAGGAAGGCCGCCGAGGCCGAAAAAGCGCGCATCTTGAACGCGGCCGAGATCGAAGCGGCCCGTATCAGAAAGATCGCCAAAAAGGAGATCGACAACGAAGTCGAGACCGCACGGCGTAAACTTCTCGCTCGTGCGGCCGAGCTTTCGGTGTCGCTCGCGCACGAGAAACTCGAAAGCTCGTTGACCGAAGAAGACCAAATCAAGCTCATCGATCGGAGCATCGAGATCTTGGAGAAGACTCAGTCGTGACTACGGCGGGATCGTTCGTCATCGCGGAGCGCTACGCTCGGGCTCTGCTCGGCGTGGCCCTGGATGATGACAAGAATGACAAGAAGGTCGATCCGGACAAGATCGAACGAGAGCTCTCGGACATCGCCGCGTTGCTCGAATCTCAACCCAAGCTCGCCGACGCGCTGTCTACGCCGGCGATCGCGGCCGAAACCCGCGTTGCGATACTAGACGAAGTTATTTCCGGGGAGAGTCTCACGGGAGCGACGGTCAACCTCCTTCGACTCCTGACGTCGAGGGAGCGGATGTCGGTGTTCGGTCTCATCATCGAGCAATACCGGAAGTTACTGCTGGAGCACAAACAGATCCAACCCGGCGAGGTGACGTCGGCCCACCCACTCAATGACCAACAGCAAAAGCGACTCGCCGATGGCCTGGGCGAAGCCCTGGGCAAGACAATGGAGCTGACCTTCTCGAACGACACGAAGCTCGTCGGCGGTCTCGTTGTGCGCGTTTCTAACCGCGTCTACGATGCCAGCGTCATCAGGCAGCTCGAGCGGGTCAAAGAAAAGGCGTTATCGAGTTTCTGAGGTCACGATTCAAGCGAGCGCCGCGCTACAAAAAGCGATGGGCTCGATTCGAGGTAAGGGAACAGGATTGGATATCAGAGCGGACGAGATCACAAAGATTCTCAAACAGCAGATTGGCGACTACGAAGCCGGAGTCGACATCGCCGAAGTGGGCACCGTCATCTCCGCTGGTGACGGCATTGCGCGGATTCACGGGCTCGAAGGTGTCATGTACGGCGAGCTCGTCGAGCTCCCGAACGACGTGTTCGGTTTGGCGTTGAACCTTGAGGAAGAATCCGTCGGCCTGGTGCTGTTCGGCAACACGACCTTTATCAAGGAAGGCGACGAGGCCAAGCGCACGCGCACGATTCTCCAGGTGCCCGCGGGCGAAGAGCTGGTCGGACGCGTCGTCGACGCGTTGGGCCGACCGATCGACGGCAAGGGCCCGATCAATACGAAGCAACACAACGCAGTCGAGCGCGTGGCGCCCGGTATCGTAGATCGCCAACCGGTGAAAGAACCGCTCCAGACGGGCGTCAAGGCGATCGATGCCATGATCCCGATCGGTCGCGGTCAGCGTGAGCTCATCATCGGCGACCGGCAGACGGGGAAAACCGCCATCGCCGTCGACACCATCATCAACCAGAAGGGCAAAAACGTTGTCTGTGTTTACGTTGCCATCGGCCAGAAACTCTCGACGGTGGCGCAGGTGGTGGGAACCCTCGAAGAGCACGGCGCGATGGACCACACCATCGTCGTCAACGCCTCCGCGTCCGATCCGGCGCCGCTACAGTATTTAGCGCCCTATTCGGGGACCGCGATGGCGGAGTACTTCCTCGACAATAGCAAGCACGCGCTTTGTATCTACGACGATTTGTCGAAGCACGCGGCCGCCTACCGAGAGATGTCGCTTCTCCTTCGGAGGCCACCCGGGCGCGAAGCCTATCCCGGCGACGTCTTCTACCTGCACTCGCGTCTGCTCGAACGCGCCGCGAAGCTTTCCGACGCCAACGGTGGCGGATCGCTCACCGCGTTCCCGTTCATCGAGACCCAGGCGGGCGACCTCTCCGCGTACGTGCCCACGAACGTCATCTCGATCACCGACGGCCAAATCTTTCTCGAAGGCGACCTGTTCAACGCTGGTATCCGTCCTGCGGTCAACGTCGGTAACTCCGTCAGCCGTGTCGGCGGCGCGGCTCAAATCAAAGCGATGCGCCAAGTCGCAGGCACCATGCGCCTCGACCTGGCCCAGTATCGTGAGATGGCCGCGTTCGCACAGTTCGGCTCGGACCTCGACAAAGCGACCCAGGCCCAGCTCGCCAAAGGCGAGCGTCTCGTCGAGATCCTGAAGCAGGACCAATACCAACCGCTGCCGGTAGAAAAGCAAGTCGCGATCATCTTTGCCGCCAACGCAGGCTACCTCGACGACCTGCCGGTCTCCGTGTGTCTGCGTTTCGAGAGCGAGCTCTACGTTTATCTCGACGACCGTCATCCGGGAGTCCTTTCAGCCATCGTCGAAAAGAAGACGCTCGACGACGAGATCGAAGGCAAGCTCAAGATCGCGCTCGACGAGTTCAAGAGCCAGTTCAAGTCCGAGTCCGAGGAATCCGCCGCGTAGGAACGGGCGGGGCGGGACGAACTATCAAGGCGATGTCGAATCTTCAAGACCTGAGGCGGCGTACCCGGAGCGTCAAGAACACCCAGCAGATCACGAGTGCCATGAAGATGGTCTCGGCGGCAAAGCTGCGTCGTGCCCAAGACGCCATTTTGTCGGCGAGACCTTTCGCCAAGAAGATGCTCGAGGTGCTGAACAGCCTCGCTACCCGCGCCGAGGCGGAAGCGCATCCCCTGCTGCGCGCCCGCGAGCCGAAAAACGTCGACGTCATCATCGTGAGCGCCGACAAGGGCCTGTGCGGGTCGTTCAACGCCAACATCATGAAGAAGGCGGAGCGCTTTCTCGGAGGCGTCGACTCCGACGTGGTTGACCTTCAGCTCGTCGGTAAGAAGTCTCGCGACTATTTCAAACGGCGCGCCTTCAACATCCGTCACGAGTTCGTCGACATCTTCCGTGAGCTGACGTACGACACCGCCGGCGCCGTGGCGCGCCCGATCATCGAACGCTACTCGGATCCCGAATCCGACGAGCGCGTGGATGCGGTGTACCTCATCTATAACGAATTCAAGAACGTGTTACAGCAGGATGTCGTCGTCGAGCAGCTCCTGCCGATCCAGAAACTCGAGTTCGAAAAGGCGGAAGAGGAGAGTGATTACATCTACGAGCCCACCGCAGCGGAAATCTACGACGCGATCATTCCCCGCCACGTCGAGTACCAGGTGTGGCACGCGCTTTTGGAGTCCGCGGCCGCCGAGCACGCGGCGCGGATGACCGCGATGGAGAACGCGAGCAAGAACGCGAAGGAGCTCATCGAACAGTTGACGCTCACGATGAACAAAGTGAGACAAGCTACGATTACCCGGGAGATCTTGGAGATCGTCTCCGGCGCCGAGGCCATAAAATGACTCTTTGGAAACACACGAACGTGGGCCGCGTGGTCCAGATCATTGGTAATGTCGTCGATATCGAGTTCGCCAACGGCCAGCTGCCGGCGATCTACAACGCTGTGCGCATCGTCGACGAGGGCGAGCTCTCTACCGAGAAGCTCGAAGTCACCGTGGAGGTGCAGCAACACCTCGGTGAGAACCGCGTGCGCACGGTCGCCATGCAGCCGACCGACGGGCTCGTGCGCGGGATGAAGGCGCTCGACACCGGTCAACCGATCACCGTTCCCGTCGGCCGCGAGACACTCGGGCGGGTGATCAATGTCCTCGGAGAGCCGGTCGACAAAAAAGGCGAGATCAAGACCGACAAGAGACTTCCGATCCATCGACCGGCACCGGAATTCATCCACCAGAGCACCAAGCTCGAGATGTCCGAGACCGGCATCAAGGTCATCGACCTTCTCGAGCCGTACGTCAAAGGCGGCAAAGTGGGTCTGTTCGGCGGCGCCGGCGTGGGCAAGACCGTCATCATCATGGAGCTCATCCACAACATCGCCACCCAGCACGGCGGGTTTTCGGTGTTCTCCGGCGTGGGCGAGCGCACCCGTGAGGGCAACGACCTCTGGCTTGAGATGACCGAATCCGGCGTCATCGAGAAGACGGCGCTCATCTACGGCCAGATGAACGAGCCTCCCGGCGTCCGACTGCGCGTGGGACTCACCGGCTTGACCGTCGCCGAGTACTTCCGAGACGAAGAAGGCCAGGACGTGTTGTTGTTCATCGACAACATCTATCGCTACACCCTGGCGGGGATGGAGGTCTCCGCCCTACTCGGCCGTATGCCGTCGGCCGTGGGTTACCAGCCGACGCTCGCGTCGGAGTTGGGAGCCTTGGAAGAGCGCATCACCTCGACCGACAAAGGGTCGATCACGTCGATCCAAGCCATCTACGTTCCCGCCGACGACTACACTGACCCTGGTGTGGCGACAACATTCTCGCATCTCGACGCGACGACGAACCTCTCGCGGCAAATCGCCGAGCTCGGTATCTACCCTGCGGTCGATCCGCTCGCATCGACATCGCGCATTCTCGATGCGCGCATCATCGGAGACGAGCACTACAACGTCGCCCGCAGTGTGAAAGAGATCCTACAGCGCTACAAGGACCTCCAGGACATCATCGCGATCCTCGGGATCGACGAGCTGTCGGAAGACGACAAAGTTACCGTTACCCGCGCCCGGAAGATCCAGCGCTTCTTCTCACAGCCGTTCCACGTGGCGGAACAGTTCACGGGTCGCCCTGGTCGTTATGTCCAGCTCGAGGACACGGTCAAAGGATTCAGCCGCCTCGTCGGCGGCGAGCTCGACCACATTCCGGAACAGGCCTTCTACATGGCCGGTGGCATCGACGAAGTCGAACAGAACGCGGAAAAGATATCCGCCGCATGAGCGTCATCGAGCTCGAGATTGTCACCCCCGCAGGCGTCGTCGTTCGTGAAGACGTCGATGAAGTCGAAGCCGCGGGCATCCTGGGCCACTTCGGCGTGCTCCCCGGCCATCGCCCGTTCATGAGCCAGCTCCGCGCTGGCGAGCTGCGCTACCGCATCGGCAAGGACGACCACTTCGTCGCCGTTCACTGGGGCTTTGTCGAAGTGCTTCCCAACAAAGTCACCGTCCTCGTCGAGACTGCGGAGATCGCCGGCGATATCGACCTGGAGCGAGCCGCATCGGCGAAAGAGCGCGCCGAAGCACGCCTGCAGCAATTCGGCACCGCGTACGAAATGGAGCGCGCCCGTGCCGACTACGAGCGCGCCCAAGCACGTCTCGACGCTGCCAAACAAGCGCAAAAGAGCCCCTAGCAGGGCGCTGAAAAAGGACCGGGCGCGAACGAAGCGAGAGCGCCTGTTGATGAATGCCCCGACGAGAGGCCGAGCGAGTGAGCGAGGAGCTCGGCATCTCGAGCATTAACGCGCTCTAAGGGCCGCCGACAAAATAACTGTCTAGTTTTGAGCACACTCTTCCTGTTTCAGGTCGTGATCGCGATGTCGTCTGGCATCACGAGAGCCTGGCAAGCTCCCTAGAAACGGAACATTTGTAGATCTTCAGCAACCAGCGCGTGTTTGACAAACGGTCCTCATTTTAGGGAGGATTACGCCTATCAAGGAGCACTTCTCCTATTATGAGACCTACGAGCTATCAGTCTGAAGATCTCGACCGCCTGTTGAGGAAGCACAAAATAGCTACCCTCGATGATTTGAAGGCAGTGTTGGGACCGATGTGGACTCGACCGTCTTCCGAAAGCTCAATGAGTTGGCGTATCGGACAAGCTACTCCCACCGTGGTAGCTACTACACGTTGGACGAGATCGCCCAGTTCGATCGAAAAGGTCTTTGGTCGTTGCGCTCAGTGTGGTTCTCGAAGTACGGGACGTTGCTTGCGACGGTAAAAGCGTTGGTCGCGGCCTGTGAGGCAGGCTACTACGTCGACGAGCTCGAGGACGTGGTGCAGGTTGACGTCAAGGCTCCTCTGTTGAAACTGGTCCGAGAGAAAAGATTGGCGCGCGAGCAGGTGTTCGGCCGATATCTGTATCTGGCCACCGATGTGAGCACGCGCAAGCAACAGCTCTCGGCCCGCCAGGTACATGAGGCGTCACCTTCCACGTTGGGCTGGGTCGGGGGAGTCCGCGTGCTCCCCGTGGAGTTGAAGGCTGCGATCGTTCTTTTCTACAGCCTGCTCGATGAAAAGCAGCGCCGTCTCTACGCGGGAGTCGAGGCCATGAAGCTCGGTCACGGTGGCGACCAACAGATTGCCGAACTGCTCGGGATGGATCCGAGCACGGTAGCCAGAGGTCGTAGGGAATTGCTAATGAGAGATGTTGAGCTCGACGGAGTTCGGCGAAAGGGTGGCGGACGGCGCGCCGTGCAAAAAAAACGCCAGAAGTCATCGCCAAGATCGAAGAACTCATGAAGCACGACACCGCGGGCGATCCGATGACGGGAGTGAAATGGACGCGGCTCGTACAACACCCCGGACTTCGCCGTGAATGCCATCGAGAAGTGGTGGCGAACGGAAGGACGGCGACGCTATCCTGCAGCCCGTGACCTCGCGATATTGGCAGACGCCGGGGGCAGCAATGGCTATCGGTGTCGGGGTTGGAAGCACGGGCTTCAAACGCGGATTTGCAATCGCCACGACATCGCTATCACCATAGCCCACTATCCGTCCGGTACATCCAAGTGGAATCCAGTGGAGCACCGTCTGTTCAGCGAGATCAGCAAGAACTGGGCAGGCAGGCCTCGCGACAGCTACGAAACCATCCTCAAATACATCCGCACGACCACCACCTCTTCCGGTTTGCGAGTACGCGCACACCTTATCCGGCGTCGTTATCCGAAGGGCGTCAAAATCACTAACGAGCGGATGCAGGCGCTTTCCGTTACAAAGGACCAGACTCTACCCAAATGGAACTACACCATCCGACCGTCTTGAAAACGGGAACTTATTTTGTCGCCGGCCCTAAGACGGCGTCTCTCCTCGCTTGAGCGATCCCCGCTCAGGCGGTACCATGGATACAGAATCCACCACAATCGAATAACGGCGGTGCACCCTCCCTCTTCATGTTGGGGTCGATTCGCAGGAGGAACCCATGGTGCAGAACCACTACTACCAGCACTCCGGTCAGTTCGCGCTCGGAAGTGTGATCCTCGGAACGATTGCCGCCGCGGCGATGGGCTCGGTCCTCGCCGCCGCCTACGCAGCGGTGGTTCTCTACATCCCGTTTGCAGGCGTGATCTCCTTCATTCTGTCGATAGGCTTCGGTGTTCTCCTTGGCCTCACCATTGCGGCCGCGCTCCGGTGGGCGAAAGTGCGCCACGAGGGGATTCTGTTCTTGTCCTCGGCCACGGCCGCGTCGAGCGCCTTCTACGTTAGCTGGGCGGTGTGGACGTGGCTCTTGCTCCGGCAATCGGACGTCGAGGCCCACGTCTTGGCGCTCGTCCAAAAGCCAGATGTCGTCTGGGGACTTCTCGGCGAGATCAATGCCGTGGGTGCCTGGAGCATGAGCGGGTTCACCCCCACGGGAGCCGTGCTTTGGGTGCTGTGGGGTCTCGAAGCGCTTCTGATCCTCGTGCCCGCGGTCCTGCTCCCGCTCGGGGTTTTGTCGGTGCCGTTTTGTGAGCGCTGCGACATTTGGTGCGAGCCTTCGGAAGACGTGGCACGTCTCTCCGCGTGCGAGCCGTCGCAGTTGAAGTCCCATATGGACGCCAAGGAGCTCGACGTCCTGCTCGAGCTGGGTAACCCCGCCGAGCACGACGACACCTGGATCCGCGTAGACCTCCACGATTGTCCGTCGTGCGGGAACTTGCACACGATGACGCTGAAATCAATCAGCGTCACCGACGACGACGACGGTGAGCACCAGCAGAAAAGAGCTCGAAGTGGTGAACCACTGTTGCTCAACACCGAGGAGGCGCACCAGATACGAGCGCTGGCACGAGCCCTCCAACCGGAGCCTGTAGAGGTCGGCTGACTCCTGTAGAATAGCGTCGCTAATCATGAGCGACGCGGCCGAAATTCGTCTCTCTCCGCCCGATCCGCATCCGTTCGTGAAATGGGCCGGCGGCAAAGGCTCGGTCGTCGGTGCGATCGCCGAGCGCATCCCGAAGGATCGGACCTTCCGGCGATACGTGGAGCCTTTCGTCGGTGCCGGCGCGATGTTCTTCTGGATGCGGCGTAGCTATCCCGGGCTTGGGTACGTGATCGCCGACTCGAACGATGAGCTCATGGGTGCCTATTGCGCCATCCGTGACCATGTGGACGACGTCCTTGCGAAGCTCGAAACGCATGCCATGATGCACGGCGACGAGCATTTCTATGCGGTGCGAAGCCGGGTACCGCACGCACCCATCGAGCGCGCCGCGCGCTTCATCTATCTCAACCGCACCTGCTACAACGGGCTCTATCGCGTGAACCGCAAGGGTGAGTTCAACGTTCCCATCGGGCGCTACGATAACCCAAAGATCGTCGACCGCCAGAACTTGCTCGCGGTAGCGACCGCCCTCGAGAACACCTCGTTGCGCTCGGGAGACTTCGGCGACATCACCGCCGAGTGCGAGGCAGGCGACCTCGTCTATCTCGATCCGCCCTTCGATCCGCTATCGGAAACCAGCCACTTCACGAGCTACACGCGGGACGGCTTTCACCGCCCGGAACAGGAGCGCCTTGCCGAGGCATTCGAGGCCATGGCGGCGAGGGGAGCGTCCGTCATTCTCTCCAACAGTGACACGGCCCTCATTCGGAAGCTCTACACGGGGCTCACACCGGCGCCGGTGATCGATGAAGTCGCAGTGCCGCGCTCGATCAACTCGAACGCGCGATCGCGTGGAAAGATCAAGGAGCTCCTGATCCACTATCACCCGTAGCCCCGCCACCCAGTCTGGCCAATTGTGGCACTGCAGAGACGGGTGAGATTTTCCGCGCCGTTGGCGCGGTTTTACAGGATCAGGTGGCACCAGAGACGCGCTAGAAGGACGGAACGGGCCTCATTTTCGGTATTCGTCTCTAATCCCGATTTTCGAGTGCCACGTTTGCGCCAAAGGGAGGAGCGGGCCGCTGACAGGGCCGTGCAGCGTCGGAAAAGAAGCCCCGCCCGAGGGGTCCAGAATCAAGGCCAAGGCTACCGTGGCGTAGCCGGCTAGCACGTTCTGGTCCAGGTGCGGCCCGGGCCTCCTTGATGTCCATCTTTCCCCAGGCCTGGATCCAGGCCTTCGCCCGGGAGCGTGGCGTCCCGTTTCTGGACGGTGTTTCCCTGCCACGCACGGGGGAACCCGAATCGCCGGCCGCAACGTCACCCTCCAAGGGGCATTGGTGTCACCTCGTTCGAATAAGCGAGTATCTCCACGACCGCCTAGGGACAACCCTGGCGTCCAGAACAAATAGGCCGGATATTCGAAAACAGTCGCACGAGCGAGCCTCTCCACGTTCATAAGACGCCGGTGGCGTCGGCGGGTCGACCGGTACGGAGCAGCCGATCGTGGCAGGTCTAAACCGTGCAATCAACGCTGGATCGACTTTTTGCGGAGCACAACTCAGGGCACTATCCCCAGCGCGCGTTCCATGGTTGGAAGGGCAACCTACAGATTCGGTATCAGAATCTGCTCGTAAACCCTTTGGCTCCCATGAGCTGCGGCCAGTGGTGCCAACCTGGTGCCTAGCATATTGGCGTGATCTGCGCGTGCGGGAGCCCAGGGACCCCCGCCGCGAAATCTAGTAGTACGTCCTGATATAGCCGTACGCTCGGTCGAACAACTCGGTGTCCTGGTGGAGCTTGTATTTGAACAGAGTTTTCCGTAGCGCCTTCCTGATCTCGCGCTCGCCTGCGTGGGTGTCCTGCCAGCCGTCGAACCTCACGACGCGGACGATCTCATCGATGTCGGCGACGACGCGCTCGACGATGATTGGCGTTTCACTGTTCTTCACTTCCTCAAACAGCTCCGTCAGAGCTTCTTTTCCACGCTCCTCTTGCTCGATCGGAGGAGCCACCTGCTCGGCGGTCACGACATCGCGCGCGAGATTGAGCAGTTCCTTGAGGAAGTCAATGCTGAGCAGCAACCCTTGCTCGTGACGGTTCTTTAGGTCTTCCAGGCGTTCCGCCAGCGCCTTGAAGCGGGGATCGTGAAGGTGCTTTCGAAGCCGTCTGGCGACCTTGATCTCAATCTCCTTCGACTTCTTCTTCGGATCGGCAACCCCGAGTATCGCTTCGAGGAGGTCAGCATCGACGACCAAAGTCTCGAGATCGTCCTGCACAGCCTCGACGTGAACGTTCTCATGGATGAGTTCGATCGTCTTCGCGCCAAGCCGGTGCCAGAGCAGCTGTCCCGTGCTCGAAACCGGTTTGACCGATTCGTAAACCTGTACGGTCCATCGGTAGTCGGTTTCGTACCCACCCAACATGGGGTCGGGTGAGATTGCCTCCCACAGCCGAGCCAAGTAACTGACGTCGGCCGCGAAGCGGTCACGCACATCGTTGTTCGGCAGACACTGCTGGGCTGACATCAGCCCTTCGTAGCCTGTCAGCGTCCGGTCGATGCCGGGAAAGTACTCCAGGCACTTCTGGATCGCCTCAGGGAGCCTCTCTTTGAGTTCGGCAATGTTCGAGACCACACGTGTGATGCCCTCTTCATCGAACTGGATCGCCTGAGCCACGTCGTCGAAGATCCCGAGGTAGTCGACGATCAGGCCGTGCGTCTTGAGCTGGCCATAAGGACGGTTCGTGCGGCATATCGCCTGCAAGAGGGTGTGATCTCGCAACGGCCGGTCCAGGTACATCGTCTGCAAGATGGGAGCATCGAAGCCCGTCAGCAGCTTGGACGTGACGATGATGATTTTCAAAGGATCGTTGGGATCGCGGAAGCGGTCGAGAAGCTTCTCCTCCACGTCGCGGTCGTGCCGGTATGGGAGGTAGCTTTCCTCGCCGCTGTTCACGGACATGACGATGTCCGACACCTCGGGCGCCAGGTGCTGGTCTAGCGCCTGCTTGTAGAGTATGCAACTCTCGCGGTCGAATGTGACGACCTGAGCGCCGAAGCCGTTCGGCGCCACTTTCTCCTCGAAGTGTTGTGCGATGTCGGAACAGACCGTCTGGATGCGTTCGGGCGATTTGAGCAGTACGGCCATCTTCGCGGCGTGTTTCGCCAGCTGATCTCGCTCCTCGTCACTCAGGTCGGCTGTAAGCGCTTCGAATTCTTCGTCGATCTGGGCCTGGTCCACGTGAAGGTCGACCAGTCGGGGCTCAAAGTGCAGCTCCTTTGTAGCACCATCCCGGATGGAGTCCTCGAAGCCGTACCGGCTCATGTATCCGTTCGCATCCTCCTCGGCTCCGAAGGCGTAGAAGGTGTTCTTGTCGACTCGATTGATCGGAGTACCAGTCAGGCCGAAGAGAAACGCATTGGGCAGGGCGTCGCGCATCTTGCGACCCAAGTCACCCTCTTGGGTGCGGTGCGCCTCATCCACCAGCACGATGACGTTGCCGCGCTCGTTCAACACACCGTCGGCCTCGCCGAACTTGTGGATTGTCGTGATGATGATCTTGCGGACGTCACTTCCAAGGAGGTTCTGCAGGTCCTTGCGGCTTTGGGCCTTGACCAGGTTGGGCGCGTCTGCGGCGTAGAACGTAGACGAAATCTGACTGTCGAGATCGACCCGGTCGACTACGATGACCACCGTCGGGTTCTTGAGCGCCGGGTGCAGCCGCAGCTTGCGGGCTGCAAATAGCATGAGTAGCGACTTGCCCGAGCCCTGAAAGTGCCAGATCAAACCTTTCTTTGGTTGCCCCGCCACCACGCGTTCGACGAGTTTGTTCGCGCCTTCGTACTGCTGATAGCGGGCGACAATCTTGATGCGTTGCTTGCCCTTGTGCGTCGCGTACGACGTGAAGTTGGCCAATAAGTCGAGGACAACCTTGGGCCTGAGCATCGACGTGACCGCCTGTTCGACCTGCGCCATCGAGGGCAGGGCATCGTCATCCTCGAGACGCCACGGGCCCCAGAACTCGACGGGCAGGCGAATCGCGCCGTAACGGTACTCCTTGCCCTCTGTCGCGACCGAGAAGGCGTTCGGCACGAAGAGCTCGGGCACGTTGCGCTCGTAGTCGTCATGCACCTGGAGCGCGCCGTCGAGCCAGCTCTGGCTGGAGCGCACGGGCGTCTTCGCCTCAATGAGCACGAGGGGAACACCGTTGGCGAGTAGGACGAGATCGGCCCGCTTCTCGGTCTTGCCGGCACGGAAGGTGTACTGCTGGGTAACGACGTAATGGTTCTGCTTGAGGTCTTCGAAGTCGATGAGCTTGATGGTCACGTGCTCGCCGTTCTCGCCGAAGGGCATCGACTTGTCGCCGACGAGCCAAGCGGCGAATTCCTCGTTGGCCTTGACTAGGCCGTCGCTGCGGACACCCATGATGATCGCCCGAAGCCGGTAGAGCACGTCGGCGGCGCGATCAGGCTGGGCCGCGATGACGGGGTTCAGGCGGATGAGGGCATCACGGAGGTGGTCCT
Organism: Candidatus Marinacidobacterales bacterium; assembly: GCA_965237955.1. Taxonomy (GTDB): domain Bacteria; phylum Acidobacteriota; class Vicinamibacteria; order Marinacidobacterales; family SMYC01. The sequence goes on from OZ250169.1 coordinate 2,373,279, forward strand.
CGACGAGCGCTTCTTGGGGCTGGCGGGGGAGGTTCTCGTGGGAGAGGTAGTGCCAACCGAGACCGGAGAGCTGGCCCGCGCGGCGAGCGAGCCCGGGGCCGACGGCGGTGTGATGCGTGACGCCGCCGCAGAGCAGGTCACGGACGAACGCTTCGACGGTATTGGCTTCGTTAAAGCTACCCATCCAGGCCCCAGGCCGTGTGCAGTAATATCCCTTTGACACGCCTAGCGGCTCCTTCGCGTGACCGGGCATTCCACCGAGCCGCCCGAAGCGCAGCGAGATTTTCCATTATTCTCCTCTGTTCCGCGAGAGCAGGGGCGAAGAGGCTGTGAGCACGGATGTCCTGTCCATTGACTTTCCAGATCCCATTTGATGACTTGGCTCTGGCACTAAGCCGTCTGTGGACGCTGGGCAAGTTCCACTGTGCTACTGCGAACTGCGGGAGAATTTTGTTCGTGTCAAAACGAAGCCGAATTAGAAGATCGGGGTAGAATAGTTCATCGTGGGATTCGTTGCTGAGGCCCACCTTGCCGCAAAACTGACGATTCCCGTTGCCGCGAATGACAAAGGCATCTCCACGCTTTACAAAGAACTGGCGAGCGACGTCCGCTTCGATCTTCGCGTGTTTGATGCACCCGGTTGAGTCGAAGAGCCCGTCACTGACCGCGCTGATACTCACTGTTTTGAAACCTTCTCCATCGGAGTTTGCACTTGGGGAGACGCCATTTCGCGGTGGCTCGCGGAGTAGTTTCGCCACTGGTACAAGTGCACTGCAAGGCATTCCGAGCATGACGTTCTCAAGAAGTCCGATTTCTGCAGCGTGGAGCAATGGTTTCAGGTTACGCAGCGACTCAACCACCGACTCCGCTGCACTTAGGACCTCAGCGATCCGCCGCTGCTCATCCAGCGGCGGCAGCAGAAACTCGTAGCTCGCCAAGTCTGAGAAGTTGACATACGGGTTGACGGATCCCTTCGATTCCCTTTTCGAGTGCGCATGAAACGGCTCGGTCTGCATAATGAACGGCAATAGTTCCGGCAGCAGGACATCTGGATCTCTTGACTCAAGCACATAGGTGGTGTTGGCGGTAATGCCCTCAAAGTCTGCTAGAGCAACTTTCCGCAGATACGTTCGGCGTGAACCATAGAGTACGTGTCGAGGCTTGAAGCGCATATGGAAGGCGGGCCCGAGGTAGTCTACGCCGATCGCGCCCCAGCGCCGGATGCGGAGATCGTCGGTGTCCATATGTTCTCCGGCGATGTAGCGCTCAAGGCCGGATTCCTCTGGATCAACCTTGTCCTTGATCTGTCGCACGACATCGCCGAATGCAACGGCGGTCCAGCCGGCCTTCGTAGTCGCCACCTCAGGCATCGATCACCTTCTCGGCAACGTCACTGTTCAGAGTCTCGACTAACTCGTCTATCTCCATCCAGAACTCACGGCCGGCTGTATCGAAGTGTTTCCAATTCTCAGCGAGAGACTCGGTTGACTTCGCCGTCGATCTTGTGGCTTTTCGAGCGACATAGTGGTGAACCGTGAGATCGCCGCTCTTCGCCAGGATTTCGTCGGTCGTCGCAACGGCGGCGAACTCGGTCTCGTTCTCGAATGCTTGGTACGCGGCGAGAATCTGCGACTGGTGTTCAGATTGCAGGAAGCTCTGAGTGTTCTCCCTCGCGATCACATGAACGGCGTCGATGAAGAGCGTCTTGCCTTTTCGAACCTTGGGTTTCTTGGAGCGGCAAATGACGACGCAGGCTTCCATCGGCGAGTTGTAGAACAGGCTGGGCCCAAGCCCGAGCACACACTCGACCATGTCGGTCGCGACCAGGTTACGGCGCATGTTAGCCTCCGCCTTCCGAAAGAGCACCCCATGTGGGAACAGAATTGCGCAGCGACCCGTATTCGGGTCCATGCTCTTAAGGATGTGCTGGAAGAAGGCGTAGTCGGCGCGGCCCTGTGGCGGTGTTCCTAGAAAGTTGCGGCCCCAATCGTCACTCTGCCACGCCTCGCGGTTCCATTTCTTGATCGAGTACGGCGGATTGGCGAGGACCACGTCGAAGGTCTTGAGTCGGTCGCGCTCGATCAGGGCCGGATCGTGCAGCGTGTTGCCGCTGCGGATGTCGAAGTCGGAGACGCCATGCAGCACGAGGTTCATGCGGGCGATGGCCGTGGTGATATTGATGAGCTCCTGCCCGTAAAGGCCAATGGTACGGGTGTCTCCCCCATTGCGTTTCACTTCGGCCAAGCACGAGATGAGCATGCCGCCGGTGCCGCAGGTCGGGTCGTAGATGGTCTCGCCCTCCTTGGGTTCGAGCATCTGCGCCATCAGGTGCACGAGCGTGCGGTTGGTATAAAACTCTTGCGCGGTGTGGCCGCTGTCGTCGGCGAATTGCTTGATGAGGTACTCGTAGCCGTTGCCGAGTTCGTCCTCGGGCACGTTGGCAAGGCTCAGAGGATGCTTCGAGAAATGCTCGATGAGATTCTTGAGCTTCTCGTCGGGCATCTGGGCCTTGTCGGTCCAGGCGGCGTTGCCGAAGACGCCCTGCAGCCGCTGCGGGTTGGCGGCCTCAATGGCTTGGTAGGCGTCCAGAAGGGCCCGGCCGGTATCGCGTGAGGCCTCGCGAGCGTCCTTCCAGTGCGAACCTTCGGGAATGGTGAAGCGGTCGTTTGCGGTCTCGGTGGCGTAGCCTTCGTCCTGGGAGTCCTCGAAGGCCTCGCGGTAGTCCTCGTCCCAGACATCCGAGAGGCGCTTGAAGAAGAGCAGCGGAAAGATGTACTGCTTGTAGTCGCTGGCATCGATGAGCCCGCGCAGAAGCGTGGCCGCGCCCCAGAGGTAGGACTCGAGCTCCTTCTGTGAGAGGTGATCGCTCATTCCAGCCATCCTCCTTCGGTCAGCACGGTGCGGAGGTGATCTTCAGCGGCGCGAGCTTCGGAGAGTGCTTCCTTGAACGCGGCGACGGCCTCGGGGAACGGAGGTATGTCCTCGCCGATGGGCGGCAGGACGTAGCGGGAGATATTGAGCGTCCAACCTTCCTCTTTGATCTCGTCGAGGGTGACGACCTTGGCGCGGTTCTCGACATCCTCAAAGGCTTGGAACCACTCGACGATCCGCTCGCCGTGTTCGATGTCGAGGAAGTTCTGAGCGCGGCCCTTTCGGAAGAGATTCGAGGCGTCGATGATGAGCACCCTGTTCTTCCGCTCGGCAGACTTCTTGCGACGGAAGATCACGACGCAGCCGGCGAGCTGCGTACCGTAGAAGAGGTTCGGCGCGAGGCCGATGACCGCTTCGATCACGTCTTCCTTGAGGAGGGCTTCGCGGATCTTGCCTTCGGCGCTCTTGCGGAAGAGTGCGCCTTGTGGGAGGACGACGGCCATGCGGCTGCTACCGCCATAGGCCATCGACGCGATCATGTGCTGAACGAAGGCGTAGTCGCCGTAGCTGTTCGGGGGCAGCCCATGTTGCGCCCGGCCCCAGGGATCGTTCTCCCAGACCTCGCGTCCCCATTCCTTGAGTGAGAAGGGTGGATTGGCGATCACGCAGTCGAAAGTGGCGAGGCCGCCGGCACCGTCGGTGAAGACCGGATCGCGGAGAGTGTCCTCGCGGGCGATCTGGGAGTCTTCGATGCCGTGGAGGACGAGGTTCATCCGGGCGACTGAAGACGTCGTGAGGTTCTTTTCCTGACCGTAGACCTTGCCGAAGAAGGTGCGCGGGTCGCCGCCGGCACGCTTCACGTGGTCGATGGCGGCGAGCAGCATACCGCCGGTGCCGCAGGCGGGGTCGTAGATCGACTCGCCTTCCTTTGGGTCGAGGATCTCGACCATCATCCGTACCACACTACGGGGAGTGTAGAACTCGCCAGCCTTGTTGCGGCGGGTGACGTCGGCGAACTTGCCGACTAGGTACTCGTAGGCGTCGCCGAGAATGTCGGTGTCGACGGCGGTGTTGCCGAGCGAGATCGACGAGAAACCCTCGATCAAATCCTTGAGTAGCTCGTCGGTGAACTTTTCCTTGTTGCCCCAGTCAGCGGCCCCGAAGACGCGGTAGAGCGTATCTGGGTTAGCCCGCTCGATCTCCTGCATCGCGTGGGCGAGCGCGGTTCCAACATTCACCGCTGTCTCACGGATGTCGCGCCAATGACATCCCTCTGGCACCTGGAAGCGATGGACCTCAGGGAACTGTGACGAGTAGGCGTCGCCGTAGGTGTCTGTGGCCTCGGAGTTTTCCTCATCCCAGACGTCGCAAATCCTTTTGAAGAAGAGCAGCGGCAGGATATAGCCCTTCCCGTCCTGTGCCAAAACTCGGCCCTTTTGAAATAGACCACAAATCAGCAGCTTAGACGCCCTTGGAATCCGCACAGAATCGAGGGTATTTCGCGCCGCAGGGCTGACTTCCGACCCATGGGCTGGCGGATGAATAAATAGAAGGCACACCAGGAGTTACAACGGCTACTTCCTGTGCGTCTCCGGTTCCGAACGGAGCTTTACCCGCACCGCTAGCGGGCAGTTCGCAGCAGCGCCAACGCGTAGACAATCCCGATGGCCGGAACCACCGAAAATGCCAGCGCAAGCTCCCAATCTCCTCGCACTCTTCCCGCGGCAATCATCTGCGCAACCCACAGGTCGGCGATCACGTTCGCCGTCAGGAGCGCCATCATGGCGAGGATCTTCGTCGTGGCGAGGCGGGGCCGCAGCACGAGCAGAAGTAATCCCGCGGCGCCAAGAGGGTGCAGGAGGACCACCAGCAGCCGTTGCCAGACGTCTCCACCGTTAGCGAATGCTCCAACCAGGGCCGTGAATCCTGCGAAGACCGCGTGAATCACAGCGAGAACCGTCACCGAAATCCGGAAGCTGGTCATGGAGACATGATATATCCCTGCTGGGGAGCTACCTAATTGCCGGCCAAAACAGTCGGCGGTTTCGGACATGTAGGGGACGAGACGCGCGTGGTAGACGTTGCGGTTTTGACCGCGGCACACGGGCTGTGCGCCGGGGAAGAACTGCAGGAGGTCAGTGCGGAGTTGAGGCCAAATCCGAGACAAGTAAGGAAATCAAGGAGGCTCAGTCGCACCTGGACCAGAACATGCTAGGGCAGCCATGCCGCGGTAGCCTCGGCCTCGATTCTGGGCTTCTCGGGTGGCATCTTTTCCGCTGCCGCACGGCCCGGTCAACGCCCTGCACCCCTATTTGGCGCAAACTTGGCACTCGAAAATCGAGATTAGAGACGAAAACCGAAAATGACGCCCTTTCAGCCCTTGTGCCTTCTATTTATTCATCCGCCAGCCCCATGGGTCGGAAGTCAGCCCTACGGCGCGAAATACCCTCGCTTCTGCGCGGATTCCAAGGGCGTCTAAGCTGCTGATTTGTGGTCTATTTCAAAAGGGTCTACGCGGGTTCGTGTGGGTTGAAAACGGCATTTCTGGGTAATGGCGGAAGGAATGCCGCCACGATCTTCAGCTTGAGATATCCCTCGTCACGATAGCCGTAGGCGCGTCGTTGCAGAACACGGATTTTGTTGTTGACCCCTTCAACCAGTCCGAGACTGACTTTGTTCTCAGGATGACAGTAGGAGGCGATACCATCCCAATGGGACTCAATCATTCCGGCGAACTTCTGGTAGGGATGCAGGCGCTGCCATTTGAGGCTGTCTTTCCAACGTGTGAAAAAGGCGCGAGCCCCGCGTTCGGTGCGGTAATCCCAGAGTTGCCCGAAGGCCTCCTTCAAAACATAGGCGGTGTTCAGGCGCCGGTTGGCCTGGAGCAACTTCTTGAGTGCGCGGCGACCGTCCAGGCTCAGGTTCTCCCGCCGGGAAAGCAACGTGTAACGCTGCCCCTTGATATACGACCGGTCCTCGCCGCTGAGGCGTTTGTACTCACGGCGCCGGACCTCATCGAGAGCCTTTGACAGGTGACGCATGATATGAAACTTGTCGAAGATGATCCGCGCATTGGGTGCGTTGTTAATCACCGAGTTCCGGAAGGGCTTCCACATATCCATGGCGGCCAGCTTGATACGGGCGCTTTTCTTCCCGCCCAGCGCCTTGAAGAACAAATCGATGTCGGTTTCTTTGCGACCCTCACCGCCCACCCAGATGGGACGCGCCCGCTCCAGGTCGCTGACAATGACACGATAGTTATGTCCCTTGCGGATGGAGATCTCATCGATACCGATGGCCCGAGGCGCCGGCAGCCCCGCCCGCTCGACTTGCTCTTGCATGTAGAGCTTATCCAGGTCCTTCACCGTAGTGTGGTGCAGACGTTCCATCTCGGCCACCGCCTTGTTCGGCATATCCCGGCACAGCTTGCCCACATGCGTCGCAAAGCGCTGGGTGTAGCGCGGGTTGTTCGCCAGCCAGTCCAAGTGTTCTACATGCACACCACCGCACCCACGACAGTTGACGCGCCAACGCTCGTATTCCAGATAGATCCGCCAGCCTGCCAACGACAGGTCGCGGACCCGGCACACTTGCTTGTCATAGCGCCCCCGGCACCGATGCCCACAGTACGAGCACACGGCTGTTTTTTTCGCCTCTTGAGCTGGATGACGCGGGCGTATCGGTCACCGAATACACCGTTCAATCGGGCGCCAGCCACGAAACCTGGTAGCGCAAAAAGCGAGCGGATCGACTGGGGATTTTTCACTCGGTTAGCCTATCCTAAAAACGGATCACTTCTCAGCACCTGATGAAGTGCTGAATACCTTTTCCACACAATGAGTTACACTATTTCTCCGTCAGCATTCGCCCACAGATTTCCGCGTAGACCCTTTCAAAAGGGCCGAGTTTTGGCACAGGACGGGGAACCCGAATCGCCGATATCGCCTCCGACACGCCCCAGATCTGGGGCCCGCCACAAGTCGATGACGATCGAAACGGCCCGGCGCGCCAGTCTTGAGTTCGTTTGTGTTTTTGGACACGACGGGTTCACCTGGGCGTTCGATTTGAAGATGGAGACAGGGTAACGGAGTCGTCGAAGGTTGCTGCTGCCTGAACTTTTTGGCACACCTATTGACAAGAGCTCCTCAGAATCGCGGCTGAGGTTACCGCGGCGTAGCTGGCCTAGCACGTTCTGGTCCAGGTGCGGCCCGGGTCTGGATCCAGGTCTCCGTCCGGGAGCATGGCATCCCGTTGCTGGACGGTGTTTTCCCTACGCGTGCGGGGAACCCGAATCGCCGACATCGCCTTCGACACGCCCCAGATCTGAGGCTCGCCACGGGTCGATGACGATCAAAACGGCCCGGCGCGCCAGTCTTGAGTTCGTTTGTGTTTTTGGACAGGACGGGAACGCGGCACCGGCCCACGCTGAGGCACTACTGCGTGAGATCACAGACGAGATCAAATTCCAATTCCTCCAATCTCCGCTTGGCTTGAAACTTCGCCAAGTTCACTACATCAATCAGACCCGGACCGTGCAGGGAGAACTTCCCCTTTGTATTCCCTGAAGCCTGCGATCAATTGTTTGAATGAGGCAGGCTTGTATTTCTCAAAGCTCTCCTCGTCCACGTAAGCAAAGTCGTATTCCGCGTCCGCCTGTGCTCGGTTGATGTCTTCGCACCATTGCCGTAGCCGTTTCATCTTCAGCGGAACGTCAAGATCTTCCCGGCCTTTGGTTTCCACAATGAAAATCCGCTTGGCGGACAGCTTGACCATAAAATCCGGGTAGTAGTTGGAGATGTCGCCGTCAGCTTTCACGTAATCCAGTCTGAAGCGTACTGCCAGATAGTTCTTGGCGTAGGAAACCACGTCGCTGCAATCTTCCAGGAAGCTGGCAAACAGCAGTTCAAAACGGCTGTCCCAAATGATCTTGTTAAAGACGCTCTTTTTCGGAATAAGGTAGCCCTGATCTTTGGCTACGAAGGGCCGTGTCTGCCGCAGCTTGATGGTGTCCCGGATTTCGGCGTCGCCTTTGTCCTGCACGGTGAGCGCGTTGATCGCCTACTTGAATGTTTCGATCAGGGTTTTGGTAGCGGCTAGTTCCGACAAGTTGCGCAGGGTGTTGGGGGTCTCCAGTTCCACTGGACGGTCAAACAACTGCTCTTGCACAAACGCTTTGACCTTCCCGTACAGTACATCGTAACCGCTGACCAGCCGCAAATCCTTCATCAGGGTCTGCGCAAAGTAGCCGATCACACTGCGGTAATCGGCAATGCCCGCCGTGTCGAGGATAGTGGTATGCGTCACCTCGCCGGTAGTGATGTCCTTGAAGACGATCTCCCGCTGTTCTTCCTCGCTGAAATATAGGTAGGTCACACGCTGATGCCCCAGCGCGCTCACGTTCAGGTTGCTCAGGTTCTTGTATTCCCGATAGGCGCGCGGCGTAAGCACGGGGATTTCAATATCCAGCGCCTCAATGTCTTTTTTGTCGTTTTCCTTGTCAATCTCCACCACCAGCGGGGTCTTTGCCTCGGTGCCTTCGCCCATCGGCTTGCGTTCCAGAACCACGCCTTCCGCCTGAATGGATTCCACGAAATCCATGAAGGCATCCGTGCCGACCACGCTGACATATTCCTCCAGCCCGCCGGGGTACATTTTCCGCAGGCCGCGCCCTAGAGTCTGTTCCGGCAGGATGTTGCTGGGGGCCGAATACGCTCGCAGCCCTACTATGGTGGTGACGTTCCGCACGTCCCAACCTTCTTTCAGCACCATCACCGAGATGATTGCCTTGTAGGGGCTGTCCAGCCCGTCAATCGAGTTGGCTTGACCGCGCAGCTTATCCAGGTCTTCTTTGTTCTTGCCTGACGTTGATTCGGAAATCTCGCCGTTTCTCTTTGTGTGGATGGCCAGCACGGCGTCTTTCAGATCAGGGTAGTGGCCTTCGAGGTATTCGGCCACGTCGTCGCAGTTGCGAGTGTCATCGGTCATTACGAACAAGATGGCTTTCTTGCCCAGCTTTTCGTGCTCGGCATACGCCTTGCGCCACTCGATTACGCCCAGGTGAATGTAATCGGCGTATTTCTCGGTGTACTTGGCGCTCTTCTGTTCCGTCAACTTGGCGCGGCTGGCGGCGTCGGGCAGCACCGGATGCTTGACCACGTTTTGCGAGATGGCTTCCACCAGCGGGTAATCGGCGACGGTCTGCACGAAGATCGCGCCGTTGTTGTGCTTGGGCGTGGCGGTCACGTCCACTTGCAGGGAAAGGGCCGACCCTTTGTGTCTCAGGCGGTTGTGAATGTCTTCGATGGATTTGAACCATGCCATGCGCGGGTCGTGAATATGGTGGGCCTCATCGTTCAATACCACCAGTTCATCAATGTCGCGCACGATCATGCCCAAGTCCACTTTGGAATCAGTGGTCGCGCCAGTAGGCCGCTTGCCCAGGAAGTAATTCATCGTGTCTTCATCATCCGGCGAGGCGGGCATGTCGTCCCCGGCATAGACGCGGTGGATGTTTGTCAGGAAAATGTTTCCGGCGGAGCGGGTGATGCGCACCTCGTCCTGCCGGTGTAGGGTCAGTTGAAAATCGTCGCGCCAGTTGCGCCCGTCCACGCCGTTGTCCGGTAGCACTGGGTCCGCGAAGAAGATGCGCAGACCGTTGAAATCCTTGTAGATGCGGTCCAGCACGATAATGTTGGGCGCGATCACCAGGAAGTTGCGGGCCAGTCCCGACTCCGGCTCATACAGCTTGTGGAAATAGCTCCAGGCCAGTACCAGGCTTAGTAGCTTGGTCTTGCCTGTGCCGGTCGCCATTTTCGCTACAAAGCGTCGCCAAGTCTCGTCAAACATGCCGCTAGAGACCGTGCCGGAACTGTCGAAGCGCATCAGGTCGTACTTGTCCTGCACGCCCACCACGTCGTACAGATAGACGATAGTCTCCAGCGCCTCGCGCTGGGCGAAGTAATACTGGAACTCGGCTAGCGTTTCCAGTGAAGCCCCGTCGGTTTGGGGGAGCAGGTGTGGCGTGTTGAACCACCAGTTGAGCAGGCTCTTGCTGGTGTCGGTCGCCCCCACATACCCGCTGTCCCGCCATTCCTTCACTTTCTTGCGCAGTTGCGGCACCAGCGGCGGCATCAGCTTTTCGGAGCTGGATTCCCGCAGGGCTTCAGCCGCCGGAAACCAACGGATAGACGGGTCGAGGATGGCATAAGGCGATTCGGGGAAGTTGGGATGGAGCGCCATTATTCCCTCCCTCTCACATTGCCTTCGACGATGATCATGGTGTCATTGCCGAAGATGTCCACAACCTTGACGGCCAGCTTCCGCCCCCCCGGTGTGCAATCGTGAAAGACGCTGGTCAGTTCCAGCGAACGGTCTTTCTTGGTGCGGAAGGATTGCCATTCGTTCTCGAAGATGTAATCCCCCGTCCAGACTTCCTCATATTCCAGTAGCTCTAGCTGTTCGAGCTGCCCCATCCCAGGAATCTGAACTTGTTTCATCTTGTCATGCTGAATGCGGACGATCTCTCGCTTGCTCTCAAAGTCGAAATCCACCGCCCAGTAGTCAATCCAGTCTGTCCATTTTTTGGTGAGCCGTTCGCGTTTGACGATGCCCTTCGCGTCCTTGCTAACCTTGACGATCTGCCCCTTTTCCGCCACGATCTTGCTGCCCTTGTTCTTGAGCGTAGCCTCCACGCTGGCGATGGAGTCCTGCGAATAGAAAACCGAAAAGTCGGTCAGTTCCACCGCTACGCTGTTCTTCTTGACGTGCGGCTTGACCTCGATAGCCGCCACGTCGTGGAAGACCACTTGGTTCTTTTCCACCGCCCGCTTGTCGAACACCTCGGCGGGGATGTACTTGGGAGCGATGTCAATGCCCTTGGCGCGGGCTTCGTCCAGCACGTTAGGGAACAGCCCCATTTCAAACTCAAAGCCCAGAATGTCCACGCGGGTGATGTGCTTCTTGCGGCATTCCAGGATCACCTCTTCCACAAACAGGCGCGTCACCGGCAGGTTGACCGGTCCCACCGCCACCAGCCGTCCGGCCTTCTTGCCGTGGAAGGTCTGGAAGCCGTCGGTCTTTTCGGCGCGGTAGGCACGCAGGATCAGGTCCACGAAAGCAGCTTCCTTTTCTTCCAGTTGCTTTTGCTGTTCCGCCTCGCGCAGGTTTGGATTCATGCCGATGTAATGCTGGCGCTCGTACTTGCCCAGGTTGAGGATTTCAAAGGCGCGGTAGTCTTTGCCTACAGCCTTCAACTGCCGTTGCACGCCGATCATGCGCTTCCGCGTGGTGTGGATGGCGAACTTGCCCAGGTCGCTGACGATCCACTTGCGGCCCAGCTTCTCCGCCACCGCCGCTGTAGTGCCGGAGCCGCAGAAGAAGTCGGCAACCAAGTCACCTTCGTTGGAGGAGGCTTTAATGATGCGTTCGAGCAGGGCTTCGGGTTTTTGGGTGGGGTAGCCAATCAGTTCCATTTCTTTGCCCCGAATGTTGGCGACACGCTCTTGGCCGACATTGCGAATATCCATCCACAAGTCGTCAGCCAAAATCCCTTCGGTTTCATCGAGATAGAATTTGAGTCGCTTTTTCCCATTCTTCGTTATGTAAATGCGTCCTTCACTCTCCAACCTGGCGATGGATTTCTCAGAGTAATCACCCAATGGATATGATGCCCACTTGCGACCATCTGGATCGTATTTTGTGAAGAAGTTCGCTATGTAGTCTTCACTGTACGGCACATAGACGTTATTGAATATATTCCCTTTTCCTTTTCGGTACGCAATGATTGCATCATGGTCCCGTGGGAACATTTTTGATTTTTTCTTGCCCCCGATTGGAGCCGACCGCTTCCACACCAACTGATTTAGTTGATTCTCGGAGCCAAAGACTTCATCCATCATCAGGCGTATGAAACTGTTCATCCTCCAATCACAATGCACATAAATACTCCCATCCTCCGCCAGTAAATCGCGCATCAGCGCCAGCCGTTCGTAGATCATGGCGATGAAGGAATCCGCGCCCCTGCCCCAGGTGTCTCGGTAGGCGATCTCTTCCAGGATGTTGGGCTTCTTGGTGAAGGTTTCGTCCCCGATCTCGATGTCCATTGAAAAATCCGCGCCCACGTCAAAGGGCGGGTCAATGTATATCAGCTTGAGGCCGCCCTGCTTTTCGATCTCCTCGCGCAGTGGCCCGTTCTTTAGAGATGACAGGATCAGCTTGTTGTCGCCCCAGATGAGCTTGTTCGTCCAGCCCTTGAGCTGGCGGCCCCGCGCATCAGTTGCGAACAGGTCCGCTTGCAGCGCCGCCTCTTCCGGCTTCTCGGCGCGCGGCTCGTCCACCTGCTCGATCACCTGGAAAGGCAAAACGATATTGCAGACCTCGCTGGTCTTGCCGTTCCAGACCAGTTCCACCTCGCGCTTGTCCTCAAACAGCAAAAAGCGATACTTGTCCGGCAGGGGCTTATCAGCTTCGATAAAGCGGATGCTCTCTTGTTGTTCCTGCTCAGTCAGTCGGGCCATACAGGGGTCTCTCCTCCATTGGTAAAAATTACACGTGACCTTGCCCAGGAAAAGTGGACAGGTTGATTATCTCGCATGAGCAGTTTTGAGATCATGAGTCCGTTCGAACACCATTGGGCTGTTGTAATCGAGTGACGAGTGGAGTCGATACGGATTGGGTGCTTCCGCCATCAAATGTTGGTGAGATGACGCTAAGACTTTACGGTGCATTAAGTTACAGCTAAAATAGCGCTCGTGACCTTCGCTGCGCGCTAAATGGAGCGTAAGCGCCTTTTTTGCAAAAGGATGCGTACACATCACCAACAGTAAACAGCGCAAGCACCGTGGGCTTTACAATCGCCTGGCCCGAGGGTGTTATCTTCAGATCCATGATGACGTACCACTCGCCGCGAAACGGCCAATCCTGGCAGGTCTAAACTGCGGAATCAACGACGGATCGAGTTTTTGCGGAGCACCGGAGACGATGCGCCGCAAACGTAGGACCAAGATCGTCGCGACGCTGGGGCCGGCGACCTCAAGTGCAACGGCCATCAATGCACTGTTCGAGGCAGGGGTCGATGTCTTCCGCTTCAATTTCAGTCATGGCGAACCCGAGAACCACGCCCGGCGCCATCGGATCGTGCGCGAGTTGGAACGGGATGCGCTCAGGCCAATAGGTATCATGGCCGACATGCAGGGACCCAAGCTTCGCGTCGGCGTCTTCGAAGGCGGGAGCGTCGAGCTTGAGCCGGGACGGCGTTTCATGCTCGACCGTTCGGACCGGCCCGGCACCGCCGTTCGGGTTTCCGTGCCGCATCCGGAGATCTTCGCCGCTGTCCGGCTTGGCGACGAAATGCTGCTCGACGACGGGCGGCTCCGGCTGAATGTGACCTCGAAATCCAATGCAGAAGTAGAGACGCAGGTGCTGGTCGGCGGCCGGCTCAGCGACCGCAAGGGCATCAATCTGCCCGGCGTGATGCTGCCGATCTCGCCGCTTACCGAAAAGGACCTAGTCGATCTGAGATTCGCACTCGAACTCGGGTGCGAATGGATCGCCCTGTCCTTCGTGCAGCGCCCGGAGGATGTGGTCGAGGCGCGCCGGCTGATCGGCGACCGCGCCCATGTTCTGGTCAAAGTCGAGAAACCATCTGCGCTCGACCGTATCGACGAGATTGTCGCCGCCGCCGATGCCGTGATGGTGGCTCGTGGCGATCTCGGCGTGGAAATGCCTCCGGAGGAAGTGCCGATCGCGCAGAAGACCATCATCCGCACCTGCCGCGACGCCGGCAAACCGGTGATCGTGGCAACGCAGATGCTGGAGTCCATGGTCCAGGCGCCGGTGCCGACGCGCGCCGAGGTCTCGGACATAGCGACGGCGGTGTACGACGGCGCGGATGCGGTGATGCTGTCGGCGGAAACCGCAGTCGGCGCCTATCCGACTGCGACGGTCCAGATCATGGACCGGGTGATTAAACGGGTGGAGCGCGACCCGCTGCACCGTCACATTGCGGCCGCCGACCATCGCCGGCCGCTGGCAACCTCCGCGGATGCGATCTCGGTGGCGGCCCATCAAGTGGCCGACACCATCGGCGCCGCCGCCATTGTAACCTACACGACCTCCGGGTCGACGACGTTGCGCGCCGCCCGCGAGCGCCCTGAGCAGCCGATTCTGGGCGTCACGTCCGAACTTGCAACCGCACGGCGTCTGTCGCTAACCTACGGCGTACACAGCGTGCATACGGCGGACGTACGGGACTTCGACGAAATGGTGCGCAAGGCGGTCGCTGCGGCTGCACTTGAGGAAGTCGCCGGGCCGGGCGATACGGTGGTCATCACTGCCGGGGTGCCTTTTGGCACACCTGACGCCACCAATGTGCTTCGCATCGTCCGCATCGAGCCCGTGTAATCTGTTGCTGGTCTGGGTGCGTGCTCCGCGTCCTGTCCAAAAATACAAACGAACTCAAGACCCACGCGCCGGGACGTTTCGGAAGGTACTGTCAAGTTGACGAAAAGCTAGTCGATCGATCCCCAAGATACTGGGCTCGAGCCCGTCGTGAGCACGCCATGCTGGGCATCGGAAACGGCCGCCAGCCTCAACTTGACAATACCGAGCGCAACCATCAAGGGCTTGACAACGCGTTTGTATTTTTGGACACGACGGTATACACGAATTCGCGGCGCCCTCTCGAATCTCGGCCATACCGTAGCCAGGAGCACCATCGCCAATATTCTGCGAGAGCATGACATCGAGCCCGCGCCGGAGCGAAGTGAGCGAACGCCATGGCGCACGTTTCTCGCCGCCCATTGGGAAACCGTTGCTGCGACCGACTTCTTCACCGTCGAGGTCGCCACAGTTCGCAGGCTCGTGACCTACTATGTGCTCGTCGTCATCGAGCTGTCTTCGCGAAAAGTGCACATTGCCGGAATCACTCCGGGGCCAGATGGCCCGTTCATGATGCAGGTCGGTCGGAATCTCACCGACCCATTCGACGGCTTTCTGCGCGGCAAGCGATTCCTCATCCTGGACCGCGACAAGAAGTTCACCACGGAGTTTCGCGATTTACTCGAGCACGCTGGAACGGACGTCATTCGGCTGCCGCACTGTTCGCCGAATCTGAACGCTTATGTCGAAAGGTTTGTTTTGTCGATCAAGAGCGAGTGCTTGGAGCGGATGATCTTCTTCAGTGAGCCATCGCTGCGTCGTGCCGTCACTGAGTTCATCCATCATTATCACGGAGAGCGCAACCATCAAGGGCTCGGGAACTCGTTGCTCGAAGCGGAAGAATGCGTCGGCAGTCCTCACGGGAAGGTGCGATGTCGTAAGCGATTGGGCGGTTTGCTCAGTTATTACCACCGCGCCGCCGCATAGGAGTTCGGGCGCGCCAGTTGGACGGAACGGATGGTCTGGAGGAGAGGTCTGCTCGGGAGCGCCTATCGCAGAGCCCGTGTCGCGTCGGCTGGTCTCCGCGAATCTCGAGAACGCCTCCAGGATTCGAGCTTTCGGCTCCGTCCGCATTTTCGGACACGACGGGATTGACCTTGCTTCACTTCAGCAATGGGAGTCAGGTCACCAGTGCCGGTGC
This sequence comes from Candidatus Marinacidobacterales bacterium, assembly GCA_965237955.1. GTDB lineage: Bacteria > Acidobacteriota > Vicinamibacteria > Marinacidobacterales > SMYC01. The sequence continues at coordinate 2,388,727 of OZ250169.1, forward strand.
CCTTGTCGACCATGGAGGGGAAGCCCCTCATCAAGGATCAGGCTTGGGCATGCGGTAGCCGACCCGCAGCTCGGTCAAGATGTCGTCCTGTGCCAAAACTCGGCCCTTTTGAAATAGACCATAAATCAGCAGCTTAGTGTTTATGGTGCGTTCCTGCGCAACCTGATCCGTCTCGCGTTTTAGCTGCTCCGGGCGGTCCTCAGCCAAGATGTCCCGGAACGTCAGGCACTGCATGGTCAGCCCAGCCTGTATCGCCGAAAGAACTGCGTGTCCCTCCTATAAATTCCGTCCGGTGCAGAAATCCTGGTCTTTCAGGGTGATGCCCGATAGCGTTGGTGGCATGCGCACGATCCTGCTTCACGGCGTTGTTTCGGCGAGCCAGTTGCGTCTGTCCGCGCCCCGCTCTCTCGTCGGCGCAAACGCTCCCCCTGGAAATCAGGATTCGAGACCAGGCGCAACGTCAACGCCGTCACAATGCGTGCTAAGCTTTTGTAAAGCAAGAATGTCCTACGCCCTCTTTGCCATTGATGTCGTCATCCTCTTAATCGTGTTGACGGGAGCGGTCTGGTCTCACGTCGGGTAGGATGCCTCGATTTGGGAGGTATATAGCATGAAACGCTTTTTTCTCCTTGCGTTGCTGGCCCTCACCGTAAGCGCGTCAACCGCATTCGGGGACGACGCCGTTGATTCCGTGCTCGACAACCTCGAATGGCGCAATATCGGCCCGGCGATTATGGGCGGTCGCATCAACGATTTTGCGGTCGTCGAGTCGAACCCGAAGGTTGCCTTCGTGGCGACGGCGTCCGCTGGAATTTGGAAAACGACAAACAACGGTATCACCTGGGAGTCGCTTTTCGACGACCAACCGGTATCGAGCGTCGGCGATGTCGCGGTCGCGCCGTCCGACCCTTCGATCGTCTGGGCCGGCACCGGAGAGCCGGCGAACCGCCAAAGCTCCTCATGGGGCGACGGCGTCTACAAGTCGATGGACGGTGGTGCAACGTGGACGAACATGGGACTCGAGGACACTCACCATATCGGACGGGTGCGCATCCACCCTACGAATCCCAACATCGTCTACGTTGCGGCGCTCGGGCATCTCTGGGGGCCGAACGAGCAACGTGGCGTCTTCAAGACGACCGACGGCGGCAAGACCTGGAAAAATACCAAATTCATCAGCGAGAACACCGGCTTCGTCGACCTCGCGATGGATCCCGAAAGTCCGGACACGCTCTACGCCGCGGCCTACCAGAGGCGCCGACGCGCGTTCGGTTTCAACGGCGGTGGTCCCGAAAGCGGCCTGTACAAGACGACCGACGGCGCCACGACGTGGACGAAGCTCGCTAAGGGCCTCCCTGAAGGCGATACCGGCCGGATCGGCATCGATATCTATCGCAAAGACGCGCGCATCGTCTACGCGATTGTCCAGAACGCCGAGGGTGGCATCTTTCGTTCGGAAGACAAGGGCGAAACGTGGGAGAAGATGAGCGATACCAACCCGCGCCCGATGTACTACAGCCAGATTCGCATCGACCCCGTCCTGTGCCAAAACTCGGCCCTCTTGAAATAGCCTATAAATCAGCAGCTTAGCGTCTGTGTTTTGCGACGGTGCCAAGGGCTGTGGGCTTTACAATCGTCTGGCTCGAGGGTGTTATCTTCGGATCCATCATGACGTACCATGTGCAAATCCTACTGTTGGTCAGGCAGCCGTTGTTCGATCGGGCAGCCCTTGCTGCTCACACAGACCTCATGGGTGCTTCCGCCATTAAGTGTTGGTAAAATGACGCTAAGACTTCACGGTGCATTGAATTACAGCCATGGTATTTCAAAAGGGCCGAGTTTTGGCACAGGACGCGATGGGGCCAGTGTCATTCGCGCTTGCCGGCAGAGGTGTGATGAGCTCGTTGCAGAGACCTTGGTGGTTCCGTTCTGTGTGATAGTGCACTACGTATTCGGTTACCGCTGTGCGCAGGTGTCGCTCACTGAGAGGTACGAAGCGGTCGAGACACTCTCGACGTATGGAGAGAACGAATCTTTCCGCGTATGCGTTCAGATTCGGACTATTAGCGGGAAGGCGCAGGGGCTTCACGCCTGAATCTCTCCGATGTCGAGCTCGATGTACTTATTTGCACCATACGGGCTACGACCGAATCCAAGGAGCTATGGCCAACCTCGGCCACAAGATTGCGCCGAACACGGTGAAGCGGCTCTTGAAGGAGCACGGTATCGAAGCCCCACGATAGTAATAACGAAGTAGGCTGCCGAGTCGCTCGCGGCACTCGACGCTGGGCCCATCCGCGTCCCGGGGAATATCGTCTAGCAAACGGTTGCCGAGACCCTGGTGATTCCTCTCACGCAGATAATGGAGACGATATTCGCGGAGAGCGCGTTCCAACGCATTCCGGGGTGCTTCCGCTATTAAGTGTTGGTGAGATGACACTAAGACGTACGGTGCATTCAATTACAGCCAAAATAGCGCCTCGTGACCTTCGCTGCGCGCTAAATGGAGCGTAAGCGCGTCTTTTGCAAAGGGATACGTACACATCACCAACAGCAAACAGCGGAAGCACCAGTCCTCTCGCAACCGGAGCGGCTTATAATCGCAGGACGTGAGCAGCAAAACCCTGTCCGATCTACTCGAAAGCGCTCACAGCGTGTTCGTCTTTACCGGGGCCGGGGTGTCCACCGGAAGCGGTATCGCGGACTTTCGCGGACCTCAGGGTGTTTGGAAACGCAGACAGCCCGTATACCTCCAGGATTTTCTCGCCTCCGAGGACGCCCGCAACGAGTATTGGGATCAAAAGCTGGAGGCCTGGCCGTCGTTTCGTTCCGCCGAGCCGAACCCTACCCACCACGCTGCCGTTGAGCTCGAAAGAGCCGACCGGCTGGCTGCCGTCGTGACGCAGAACATCGACGGTCTTCACTCTCGAGCGGGAACATCGCCGGAAATGCTCGTCGAGCTCCACGGAACGAACCGGTGGATCGAATGTCTGAGTTGCCGGCAGCGAATTGAGCCCGACCCTCACTTCGAGCGATTTTGCAAGACGAAGAGGGCGCCGCTCTGCCACTGCGGCGGCTATCTCAAGGCCGCCACGATCAGCTTCGGCCAAAACCTCAATTCTTCTGAGCTTGAGCGCGCTGCCGAGGCCGCCAATCGGGCAGACCTCGTGGTGGCGCTCGGATCGACACTCTCCGTGTATCCAGCGGCCGGCTTTCCGCTCATGGCGGCGGAGAGGGGGGCACCCTACGTCGTCATCAACCGAGGCGAGACCGATCACGACCATCACCCGTCCTTGACGCTGCGCCTGGAAGGTGACGTCTCCGAGATCTTTCCGCAAGCGGTGGAAGAGGCCCTGAAAGGCTAACGGTCTCTGAGGCCTGCCTGAACGGCGGAGGACAGCGTTGCCTCACCCGGAGATACCGTTAGGCTAGGAACCGGTGCTCGTTGTGCCAGCGCAAATACATGCCAGGCGTTAACCAACACGCGGATTTCAGGTTGATTCACCGTCGGCTTCATGCTGCTCGTGCCCTGACCAGATGAGCGTGGGAGATCGGATGCTATAAAAAAAGATCGTGCCGGGGCTTGACAGTTCAATACATATCAGTGCACTACGTATTCGGTTACCGCTGTGCGCAGGTGTCGCTCACTGAGAGGTACGAAGCGGTCGAGACACTCTCGACGTATGGAGAGAACGAATCTTTCCGCATATGCGTTCAGATTCGGACTATTAGCGGGAAGGCGAAGGGGCTTCACGCCTGAATCTCTCAACAGCCCACGTACCGCCTCGGTGAATAGCGGGTCCCGGTCGTGGATGAGGTATCGCTTGCCAAGGAGGAAACCATCCCACATGTCAGTGAGGTTTCTTGCCACTTGCTTCATCCACTCCCCGTTGGGGTCCGACGTTATCCCACCGATGCACACGCAGCGAGTGGCGATATCGATGACAAACAGGACATGGTAGCGGACGAGCCCGAACGGGTTCACAACCTCGACGGTGAACAGGTCTGTCGCAGCGATGGCGCCCCAATGAGCCTTGATGAAGGTGCTCCACGACATGCTCCTGCCCCGCTCCGGGGCAGGAGCGATACCGTGCTCGGCGAGGATCCTCTTGATGGTGTTGCGTCCGAGTTCATGTCCTAGGTTCTTGAGTGCGCCTCGCAGGCGCGTATATCCCCACGTCGGGTTCTCCTGCGCCACGCGCACAATGAGCTCACGGATGTCCTTCGCCGTCGGAGGTCGGCCTGGACTCCGGTTCTTGCTGCCATCGTAGTTGGCTGCGATGAGGTGGCGGTACCAGCGCAGAAGCGTAGCGGGTGTGGCAACCGACGCAATCTGGGCCAGCGCCTCGCGGCCCAAAGCCTGGGCCTTGACCGCGAGCCTGCGCCGCTCGTCGTCCGAGAGACTGAGACGCTTGCCCCGAAGCCCGGCCCGGAGCACACGGTTCTCCTCTTGCAGGTAGTCGATCACATCCTGCTGCTGGCGGTTGACCCAGCCAGCTAGAACGAGCAGTAGGAATTGCACGTGGTACGTCATCATGGACCTGAAGATAACACCCTCGGGCCAGACGATTGTAAAGCCTACGGCCCTTGGCCCCGGCGCAAACACAGACACTAAGCTGCTGATTTATGGCCTATTTCAAAAGGGCCGAGTTTTGGCACAGGACGAGGTCGAGCGCACTAGCTCCACCGTGCGCGGCTTCTTGTATCGCTTCTTCACCTGCCACACCATCAAGCTACCTCGCTGCCCTTCTTCCCAGTTCCCGTGATGAATCCCTCACATAGCCCCTCAAGGCGAGCCATCCGCTCACGGAGATCAGCAATGTCACGGCGAAGTTTCCGGTTATTGCTGAAGAGTAGACCTCCGATCGTCACGCCAACCGCTAGGATTGCGATCAATTCTGCGCTCATCGGTTTCTCCACAGCCTCCCATCCTCAAGTATAAAAGAGAAGCTCCGGGAAGCAGCTTCAAAACCTGATCCTGATTCCTCCTCCAAACCGTAACCCGCCGGCTTTGAAACCGAGAGGCTCCCCGCCCTCGCGTTGGACCTCAATGTCAGCCTGACTGAAGCGTACCAGGAAGGACGCGCCCCACGTTTCCGTGAAATAGTACGCCAAGCCAGCACCAGCGTTGAAGCCGATGGCGGTGTTGTTCAGGGTCACGCTACTAACGCCAGTTAGAGATATCTCGTCGAACGGGTACTCCGATTTCGGGACAACCTTGTCGATCAATTCTATTTCCGTTGTGAAGACACTCGGACCGGCGAACAACTCGACCTCTATCCTCTCGGACGCAATACGGTACGCGAAAGCGGTGTGAACCGTGAACTCTGAGTAGTCTAGTTCATCGAGCGTCTGGCTGGCCTTTAGGTGTTGGTTGAACAACAGCGGGTGCGGCTCCGAGACGTCCAGAGTCCCGTCCTGCAAGGCTGGAAGGAGTTCGAAGCTAAATCCGAACGAAAACCTCGACGCCAGCGCGTACATTCCGCCAACCTCGATAGCTGTACCGCTGCCTCCAGAGTACACTCGGCTGGTTGAACCTTGCTCAAGGAACCTCGTGAAGCTAGTGGTCTCGTCAAGGTTCGGGAGCGTCGGAAGGTAGTTCGCGTGGATGATGAACTGAGCCCGTTTCTCTTTCTTCTCTGGTTCTTCGGCTTCCTGAGCATGAAGAAGCGCCGGGAGCGCAAGCACTATCGCTAAAGCAAGGCATGTTTTTCTCACTGGACACCTACCGCATTCCATCCGGCACGGACGGTCTGTTCTTCGACGCCGGCGCCGTAGAGTTCCCTTGCGGCGCGAATCGTGGCTTCACGAGCATCGGAGAAGTTGGAGCTCGGGACCAAGTAGTACATGAAGGCCCTGTAGAAGATCTGTTCCATCCGGTCCATTTGCTCGAACCCGATGCCGTTGACGCTGATGCCGGACACCCGATTGGTGCCGCCCATGACCATCAAGTAGAAAGCGTGGTTCACAATGCTGGAGTTGATATGTACACCCCCACGGTCCAGGTCTCCGAGGTACCGGATTCTGTAGTGATCCGGTTTCGGGTACCTTGCGCTTAATGGGTCGGAGAAAGACCGGATATACTCTCCAAAGTTAATAAAAGTGTCCTCGTCCATTACCCAGTCAGCTTGCAGTCTCCCGTCCCCGACAGGCTGAAAGAAGAATTCCGTGGCCACTCCCATGATGTCGGATATCGCCTCGTTGAGCGCCCCGGACTCGTTGCGGTAGATCAGATCTGAGGAGTGATTCGTCACTCCATGAGTGATCTCGTGCGCGACAATATCAAGAGCTGCTGAGTTGAAGGTGGACTCTATGCCGTCCCCATCGCCATAGTTCATTGAGTTGTCGTATGAGTCGTAAAAGGCATTGTTGAACCCCGCGCTTTGCGGTAAGAAGTGAACGTAGTTGGTAGCGACGAGCCCTAGGTCGTCAATGCCGTACCGGTTGTAGCGTTTGAAGTAGTAGTCGTATGTGTACCCGGAATACACATGGGCATCCACGACGGCTCCATCCGTCCACTCATTGTCGCGGTCGGTCGCTAGAAATGCGTCGGTGTCAGCCATGTAATTATTCCAAGCATAGGTCTTGATGCCGAACGGCCGGATGGTATCGACGGCTCTGAACGTGCCGACGGCCTCCTGAGAGGTCATCTTCTTCCTGTCTCCCCATGTGCCGATCCCGAGGCCAACGCCCTCATGTTGAGTATGTAGATCGTTCCACGTGAGAAGTCGCTCGCCCGAATGGGCGTCGACAAACGACACCTGGAGTGCACCTGGACTGCGTGTCCGAACGTAGTACGCGAGCGCATATCTATCGGTAAGTGGCAGGATCACCAGTTCGGTCTCGCCGCCGATGAACGCTTCCGGTCCCTCAAGTGCGAGCACACGCGCTTCCGCCTCGGCAACCGTGAGAGTTGGGGTCACGCCGACATCGACAGCCTCGTAGATGTTGCCGGTTGCCGACAGCACCAACCCGGACTGCTTCTGCCACACGAGTTGTCCGCCAAAAACCCGGACGCCTTGATGGTACTGGTTCATTCGTTCGTGGGTCCGGCCGGGGAAAGTGCCGTCCGTCTGCGAACGCTTGAACTGAAGCTGATCGGTGTCCAGCATCCGGTCGATCTCACTGGCGAGCGCTGGCACTTCCGCGGGGTCGCTAGCCCACAAGGTCCTGGACTCACGGAACGGTTGAGCGCTCAGAACCGAATGGAAAGTAAAAAACAGAAACAAAGCGGGTAGAATACGCACTGATCACCTCCAAAGATGCGGCGACGGTGAATTGGTCACCGGGCCAGTTCGTCACAACGAACCGCATGTGGTGGCATGCGGGATCTCGCCTATTCCCCGTCCTGTGCCAAAACTCGGCCCTTTTGAAATAGACCACAAATCAGCAGCTTAGACGCCCTTGGAATCCGCGCAGAATCGAGGGTACTTCGCGCCGCAGGGCTGGTTTCCGACCCAAAAATCCAGAAAGTGTGCAGTTTTCGGTTGCCACAAATGGGAAATTTACAGTTGCCGCTAACAGTTTACGCCGAATATCACGTTGGACCTTGGACACTATCTGCCTCCCTTCTTGGGGCTCCAGAGTGCCCAATGAGGTCCGTAATATCTTCAATCAACGGACCGCTCTGGCCTCCGGGTCTCGCTCGCCCCACGACGGGCGACTAACTTCCCGGACAGTATCCGCCATCGTCCCTGGCCCGGCTCCCCGGAGGGTTTCGTTGTGCCCGGTATTGTGATTCGAGGCTTGCCCACCGCCAGATCACCGCGCACCCCGTCCTGTGCCAAAACTCGGCCCTTTTGAAATAGACCATAAAGATCGCGAAGCGTGCCCCAATCGTCGAGGGCAAGCTGGACGTGACGAAGATCGAGGCCATCGACTTGGATAATCTGGCGCGGAAGTTTCGGACACAACGGATTATCTTTAAAACCGCGCGGGAACGTTTACGACCAAATGCAGGAGAGCTGGCGTCGGCAGGCAGAAAGTAGCCGCCCGCGTCATTCCGGAAGGCCGCGTCGTACTCGGTAGCGGCTGACACTGGGGCGCGTTCGCGAGTCCGCGCGGGCTCGGTCCAGCACCTGGCCCCAGTCCTGCTTCCGCTGCGGTCGATCGTCCACCGTGTGGTCCTCCATCCCCTGGCGGTCCGACGCCGCATCCCATGCCGCTGCCCGGGCACGCCAAGCCCCACGATTCGCCCAGCCCTTCCAAGTGTTCAGGCTAGGTGAAAGCTCCGCAGCAGCCGCAGCCGCCGCCCGCAACGTACGGTTCGGGCCCATACTACGATAGACGATGAACGCCGCCCACGCCTTCGCACTCTCACCATCTTGTTGATCCCACATATCCATGTGGCGAGTATAAGCCCACGCGTCGCGAGCGAGAAGTTAACTTCAGAGTGATTGGTACGCTAGTCCCCTGGAACAGAGGTTCGTGGCCTAAAGCTCGACGCCATTTTGTGGGCTGGCGAGGCGTGACGACGAAGTCATATTGGAATATTTCGAGGAGGAACAACGAAGCCAGCGCGCAAAAAGGGCACGAGATTTAGGCTACGAACCTCTGTTCCAGGGGACTAGTGTCAGTTGGCCTGCCCGTGTCGGCGAACGCCATAAAGAAGGATGTCGGCGTGCACACGAAGATGTCCCTGAATGTCAGGCACCACGTGGTCAGCGCAGCCGGCATCGCCGAAAGAACTGCGTCTCTCGAAATCAGGCTCAACCTCTAGCACGAGAACGGGTTACGCGGCGGCTACCAACACTTAATTGCGGAAGCACCGGTTTTCGTCTCTAATCTCGATTTTCGAGTGCCACGTTCGCGCCAAAGGGGGGAGCGGGCCGCTGACAGGGCCGTGCAGCGTCGGAAAAGAAGCCATCCGGGAGGCGGCCCAGAATCGAGCTCGGGGCTACCGCGGCGTAGCTGGCCTAGCCCGTTCTGGTCCAGGTGCGGCCCTGGCCTTATTGATATCCATCTTTCCCCAGGACCTGGGTCCAAATCTTCGCCCGGGAGCGTGACATCCCGTTTCTGGACGTTGTTTCCCTGAGCACTTGAAGGAGGACAAGGTATTGATCGAAAGGTGGCGGCAAGAGTTCAATCGCTTCAGACCCCACAGCTCGTTAGGTTACCGACCGCCAGCGCCGGAAACGATTCGGTTGAAACCGGCTCCGCTCCGCCGGCTTCAACCAGCCATTGTCAGCACCGAATGACTGAGATACAACGTGGTGCTAACCGTGGGGTCAGGTCACCTTTCACGGACAGGAGGACAACTCCTGAGTGAAACCCAGAGAATCCCTGAAAGAGAACACTTCCGGCGTGTTAAGACTCTTCGTCTACGGCACGCTCAAGCGCGGGTACTGGAACCACGACCCCTTCTGCCGAGGCGTGCTGGCGATCCAGGAGGCCCAAGTTCGGGGCCGCCTCTTCGAAGGGCCCGGCTTCCCCGTTCTTGAGGTGCCCGACGAGGACATCCTCGCTCACGGAACTGGAGACCCCCTAGCCGACATGGGCACACAGGCGCGCCTGTCCGGGCAGTGGCGTCCCCGACCGGTCTCCGAAAGCACCACAGTGGGCGCATGGGGCACCGTGTACGGGGAGCTGCTCACCTTCGACGACCCACAATCCCGCCTGTCTGCCATCGACCACCTGGAGGGCTTCCGTCCAGGCGGTTCCAGCTTGTACCGCCGTGTGCTGGTGCCCGCCACGGTCCACGGAATCCGGGAACTCGCCTGGGTCTATACGGTCGAGGCGACCCGCATCAAACGGCGCCGGATCGTATCCGGCTGCTGGCCGAAGTAACACACTCACTTGCCGACGGCATTCCCGTCCTGTGCCAAAACTCGCCCCTCTTGAAATAGACCACAAATCAGCAGCTTAGACGCCCTTGGAATCCGCCGACCCTTGGGCTGCGGGGCGAGCTACGGGCAGTGAACTTCGCACCCGGAAGTCCTTTATTAGACTGGACTTTATCGAGCACAAGAGCGAACGTTCGGTGATGCCGCAGGATACAGGGGTTGGCCGGAACGTCGTTTTGGACGGTTTGGACTTCGCCAGCTTACGGCGGGTCTGGGAGCAGGCCTTCGGGGCTGCTCCCCCACGCTCGCTCTCTCGCGTTTTCATGCGCCGCGTTCTCTTGCACAAACGCCAGTGCCGGACCCATGGCGGGCATTCGGCCACAACCCGGCGCGCTCTGGCTGCCATGGCGAACGGGACGCCAGGCAACGGCGCCGCCGCTCCCGCAGGATCCGTTTCCCCCGGTACCCATCTCGTCCGCGAGTGGAATGGCCGGACCTACCAGGTCGAGGTAATCGACAACGGCTATCGGTTCGATGGCAAAACCTATCCGTCCCTCACTACCATCGCAAAGCGAATCACCGGCACCCACTGGTCAGGACCACGCTTTTTCGGTCTGACGCCCAAGCGCAAGGCCTAACATGAAGAAGATCCGCTGTGCCATCTATACGCGAAAGAGTGCGGAAGAGGGTCTCGAGCAGGAGTTCAACTCCCTCGATGCGCAGCGAGAAGCCTGCGCCGCGTATGTCGCGAGCCACAAGGCGGAGGGCTGGGTGCTGCTGCCGACTGTCTACGAGGACGCGGGGCTCTCGGGAGGAACCCTGGAGCGCCCGGGCCTGCAGCGCTTGCTCGCCGACATCGACGCAGGTCTCGTCGACCAGATTGTGGTCTACAAGGTCGACCGGCTGACCCGTTCCCTCTCCGACTTTGCAAAGCTCGTCGAGCGGCTCGAGGCGGCCGGCGCGGTTTTCGTCTCGGTGACTCAGTCCTTCAACACCGCGACCAGCATGGGACGACTGACGCTGCATATGCTGCTGTCCTTCGCACAATTCGAACGCGAGGTCACGGCCGAGCGAATCCGCGATAAGGTCGCTGCCTCCAAGCGCAAGGGACTATGGATGGGCGGCCGCGTACCGCTCGGCTATGAGAAGGACGAGCGCACGCTGCGCATCAACGAGGCTGAGGCCGAAACGGTCCGGACGCTCTATGCGCTGTACCGGAAGCACGGAACGCTCCGGCAGGTGAAGGCCGAGGCGGACCGTCTGAGACTGCGCACCAAGCGACGCTTCGCCGCGGATGGAACCCGGACAGGCGGGTTGCCGTTCCGTCGCGGGCACCTCCACTGCTTGCTGACCAATCCTCTCTACGCCGGCCGCATCCGGCACCAGAGGCGTGTCTACGAGGGCCAGCATCCATCGATCATTGCTCCGGAACTCTGGGACACGGTCCAGGCGCAGCTGCAGGCAGGGGCTGCCAAACCAAGGAGACGCACGACGAAGGGCCGCGCAGCCCCCTCCCCACTGGCAAGCAAGCTCTTCGACGAGACCGGGGACCGGCTGACGCCGAGCCACACCAAAAAGAAAAACGGGCAACGGCTCCGCTACTACGTCTCCCGGCGCCTCATCCAGCACAGTGGTCAAAAGGACCTCTCCGGCTGGCGACTGCCCGGCCCCGATGCTGGAACAGACCGTCGTGCATCTCATCCGACAGCATGTGGATGTCACGACCTTCTCGGCCTCGTTGATCCACACTCCGACGATGCAAGAGCTCGCCTCGGTGCGTCGCTTTTTAGACGGGCTGTGTTCCGATACTAATGATGATAGTGCCTCGGCAGCCCCCCTGCTCCGTCTTATCCGGCAGGTCGATATCAGCCCCGGCTCTGTGTCCATCCTGCTCGACCGCAATGCGTTCGCTGATTGCCTGTCTATGGGACCTGACCGCATTCGCGAGGATGCACTCCGCATCCTCGCACCGTTCCGCTTGCGTCGACGCGGCGTCGAGACCAAGCTCGTTCTGGGCAACCCCACGAAATCCGTCGACCGCACACTCCTGCGCAATATCAGAAACGCCCTCTCCTGGCTCGACCGAATCAAAGCAGGCAAAACCTATGAGCAGATTGCCACCGAAAACGCCATCCCAACGGACCGCGTGCGCAAGGCAATCCGTTATGCCTTCCTGGCTCCCGACATCGTCCGCGCCATTGTCGAAGGCCGCCAGCCCGTTGGGCTGACCTCGAGCTACCTCTTGCATCATCCGCTTCCCGACGATTGGGAGAAACAGCGAGTGCTCGTCAAAACGCTGTGAGCCTGCCAGCGCCCACTTCGTGAATGGCCTCGGTTAGCAGCAAGCTGCTCTCCGACACTGGCCTCCACCAATCAGACTTAAACTGGCCCAAATTCCCTGTCATGGTTTCCAGACTCGGATAGCTCCTTGTACTGGACCGTCTGCGGAGTCATCTTCGTTTCCTCCGTAAAACTCCGCTGGATGAATTCGAGGTTTGGCTAATTCGAATTCCGCTATTCGCCTTCTCCTCAGGCGCGATCTAGGCGTTGAGCTTCTTCTCATTGTCTGCACGATTAAGCGCAAAAACGTCCCGATAAGCCCCAAAATCGCCCCAAACTGCACGTTAATGGCCTGTTGTGCTCTGTTTCTGATCGTTTCCAGCCACGAACCGGAAGCTCCACTCGAGCCTCCCGACTGCGATAGCCGGAAAGATGTTCCCGTCGACGAACATTCGCTGATGAGACGTAAAGCCTTTTGCGGCAATGAGTAACGGTCGGAGCCGCCTCCGGAGGGTTTACGACACGGCCCTCTTTCAAGCGTCCAGGAGGTTGAGATTGCCGTACAAGACATTTGATTGAAGCAAATTCGATTCCGGCTCGGAACGAGCACCCGTCGATGAGATGTGCGGGGACCAGCACGTGGTTGCTTCCGTTAAGTCACTGTAAAAAAACAGGATAGAACGCTGTGGGCATCAGGGCTTCTCTGAGTTTTCGCTACATTGCCCCAACCACGCGCACGGCCAAAAGTTCGATCCTGACTCCCAAAATTGCCAAAATACCTTTTGCCGAGACCGGATGGCTCGAGACTGCACCATCCGGGCACTACCCGCGGATCCGCAATGTCACGTTGCCGGCAATCACGGTGTCGCCGTTTCTTTGCAGCCGCAGCCACACCGTGTAGGTTCCGGGGTATCGATACTGATGGCTCGCGCTGAACCGGGTCTCGAGGTCCATGCCTTCTTCGTAAGGGTCGCAGTCCGGCGCGTACTCGGAGTCGGTATCGTCGTCCCAATCCCAAACCTCGTCGAGGCAGTAGTACTTCTCGAGATCTTCGGTTTCGTCGAGATCTTCTAGTCGAGCACTGACACGGATGGTGACGACCGGGCGAGTCCGCTCGTTGGGCATGTATGGTCGCATGAACGTCGATCGAGGCGCTTTGAGCGTGAGCTTAGGCCCGTCGGCTCGAGTGGATGTGCTTGCCAGCGGGAGAAGGAGAACGGCGACTATAAGAACGATAATCTTCTTCATCGTCCATCCATTTTACCATTTACGTCTCGATCGTGGAAATGACGGAGTTCACATCGTCGGTCGGGGCTTGGCACGCGTAGTTCTCGCACAGGTACAGACGGGGGACGTCCGGAGCGTCTCCTGGAGCTTTGCCTTCGAACAACGGGATTCCATCCGGCGGGTCGCCCGCCGTGTCCAGCAGCGCGATCGACACGTTGGGCGCGTAGATCGCCCACAGACGCGAAACCGCTGAGCGCACCGCCTCCGCATCGGCGCGACCCACGACGACGAGCTCACGTTTTTCCGAAAGGTAGAAATCGAGCGCGGCAAGCATTTGGGCAAAGCCGCTCGGCGAGCGCTCCATTTGCGTCTGGAACGTGTGGAGCGTGTCGACGGCGAGCGTTTCCAGACCCCGCTCGCCGGTATACTCGGCCAGTTTCAAGAGATAGGTTGCCGCCATCGCGTTACCCGATGGGATTGCGCCGTCGGAACCCGTCTTCGTCCGCGCGATCAGAGCCTCGTGATCTTTGCCGGTGAAATAGAACCCGGCGGCGTGCTCGTCCAAAAAAAACGACTTCAACGCCGTCGCCAACCGTGTCGCCTGCTCGAGCCAACGTGTGTCGAAGTCGGATTCGAAGAGCTCGACATAGCCGCCGAGCAAAAACGCGTAGTCGTCGAGGTAAGCGTTGAGCCTGGCGCGCCCGTTGCGATAGGTCGCCAGCAACCGCTCGCCATCGTAGAGAGTGGATTCGATGAAGCCGACGGCGCGGCGCGCAGAGTCGAGAAACCGTGCGTCGCCGAGAACGCGGTAGCCCCTCGCCATCGCTATGACCATGAGCGCGTTCCAGCTGGTGAGCACTTTGTCATCGAGACCGGGATGGATGCGTTTCTCGCGGGCGGCGAGGAGTTGACCTCGTGCCGTATCGAGCTTGGCGCTCCAGGTCGACAGACCCTCGGGGAGGTGGAGAATGTTGCTCCCTTCCCAGTTACCGTCGTCGGTCACGTCGTAGGCCTCGCAAAACTGCTGGGCGTCGTCTCCCAATAGTTCGGACACTTCGTCTTTGGACCAAACGTAGAACTTGCCTTCGACACCTTCGCTGTCGGCATCCTGAGTGGAGTAGTAACCACCGGTGTCGTCCTGCATCTCCCGGAGAACCCATTCGAGACACTCGTGCGCGATGCGACGGTACTCGGATTTTCCGGTGACCTGGTGAGCTTCGAGATAGACGGGAACGAGAAGCGCGTTGTCGTAGAGCATCTTCTCGAAATGAGGTACGAGCCATCGCTCGTCGGTGGAGTAGCGATGAAATCCGCCACCGAGCTGGTCGTACATGCCCCCGGCCGCCATCTTGTCGAGGGTGAGCTCGACCATTTGCAAGTCATCAGGATCGCGGCTCGTGCGATAGTGGCGCAGCAGAAGTGAAAGCGAGCCGGAAGGCGGGAACTTGGGCGCGGCTGAGAACCCACCCTCGCGCGCATCGAATCGAGCCGCGAGCTCGCGCGCGGCGCGGCCTATTACAGCGTGCGTCAGGATCTGGGCGCTCCGGGTCGTGGACGAGAGCGTTTGCAACCGCTCGGTCAGCGCTTCCGATGCTTCTTGAATGCGACCGCGCTCCTGCTCGTAGACGCGAGCGAGCTCCGTCAACACCGCCTTGAATCCGGGCCGCCCCCACCGATCGTCGGGCGGGAAGTACGTACCACCGTAGAAAGGTTTCAACAGAGGGGTCAGGAACACCGTCAGCGGCCAACCGCCCGAGCCCGTCATCATCTGCACCGCGTTCATGTAGATCTCGTCGATGTCTGGCCTCTCTTCGCGATCGACTTTGACGGGGATGAAATGCTCGTTCATCAACGCGGCGATCTCGTCGTTCTCGAACGACTCGCGCTCCATGACGTGACACCAGTGACACGCCGAATAGCCCACCGAGAGCAGAATCGGTTTGTCTTCGTCGCGAGATTTCTCGAGCGCTTCTTCTCCCCACGGAAACCACGCTACCGGGTTATGCGCGTGTTGGAGGAGGTACGGGCTCGTCTCGTCGATGAGGCGATTGGTGTTCTCGGGTGCGCTCATGGGCCGCCGTTTCTGAGTCCGCCCCAACGGAACAAAGACGCACCGACGGTGAAGCCGGCGCCGACGGAGCTGAAGAGAATCAAGTCGCCTTTGTCGAGACGGCCGTCCTCGATCGCGTCGTAGAGCGCGAGAGGGATCGTCGCTGCGGTGGTATTGCCGAACTTGTGGATGTTCTTGACGACTTTCTCTTCGGGAAGCCCGAGCCGTTGACGCGCGGCGTCGAGAATGCGGACGTTCGCTTGATGTGCGATGAAAAGCGATACGTCGTCCGGGGTCAAGTCGTTTTTGCTCAGAAGAGACGTCGTCGTTTCGTAGGTCCGGCGCACCGCGTATTTGAACACTTGCCGGCCGTCCTGATGAACGTAGTGCATCTTTTGCTCGACGGTCTCCTCGGACGTCGGGTGCTGACTCCCGCCGCCCGGCATGTAGAGATATTGGCCGCCATACCCTTCGATTTTGTGTTGGTAGTCGATGAACCCGTGGTCGTCACCCTCGGCTGCCTCGAGGAGCACCGCCGCTGCGCCGTCGCCAAAAATGACGCAGGTGGCGCGATCCTTGTAGTCGACAATGCTGCTCATGACGTCGACGCCGACGACGAGCACGCGTTCGTGGGCGCCGCTCGCGATGAACTGAGAGCCCACGGTCAGCGAGTAGACGAAGCCGCAGCAGGCAGCGGAAAGATCGAATCCCCAGGCGCGCGACGCTTTCAGCTTGTCCTGCACCAAACACGCTGTCGACGGGAACATCATGTCGGGGGTGACGGTGCCGACGATGATGAGATCGACGTCGTCGGCGGTGATGCCGCGCCTGTCGAGAGCTTCCTGGGCGGCGGCAGCGGCAAGCTCGGAGGCGCCGGTCCCCTTTTCCACGATGCGGCGCTCGCGGATCCCGGTGCGCGCAAGGATCCATTGATCCGTAGTGTCGACCATAACCTCGAGGTCGTGGTTGCTCAGGACCTTGTCGGGCAGGAAACGACCAACCGCGGTGATGGTGGCGCGACGGAGCGTCATTGGTGGTGTGGCCTCCGAGGGTGCGATGACATAATCCCCCATCCTACGCCGGCACCTCGGTTCGGTCAATCCCTAACGGTACCTAGGACTTACGCCTTTTGGCAACGCGCCCGTTCTTCGAACGGGCTGGCGCTCCGCTCGCTGCACGAGGCGGCGCCCGCGATCGGGCAAAAAGGCTTTCGGTTGAGCACCGGGCGCGAAAGGCATAATATGTAGGGTTTCACGACTAACTGCTTGAGCGCAGTAGGGATAACGACGTGGCAGGAGCAGCTTTCTACGACCTCGATGGCACGCTGGTGAGCACCAATTTGGTGCACGTGTTCGCGTTCTACGCGCGCAACGACCAGGGCATTCTGAAAAGCCTCAATCGCACGGCAGCGACGGTGGCGGGGCTGCCTCTGTTCTTGGCTGCCGACGCCTATAGTCGCAAAGTCTTCAACGACATTTTCTTCAAGTGGTACAAAGGCCAGTCCGAGGACCGGCTGCGCTATCTGTCCGAAGATCTGTTCGAGGAAGTCATTCGCCCCGCCGTGTACCCGGGCGCTCTCCAGCTGCTCGAGAAATCCCGCAGCATCGGCTTGCGCCAGGTGGTAGTGACCGGTGCGCTCGACATCACCATCCAGCCGCTGATGCGCTATTTGGGTATCACCGAGTACGCCGCCAACCGACTCGAGTTCGTGGATGGACGGGCGACGGGGCGGCTGAAGCCGCCGGTTATGGCGAGCGCGACCAAAGCGTCGTGGATCCGCACCTATTCTGAAAAAGAAGGACTCCCGTTGAACGACTGCTACGCGTACGCCGACAGCATGAGCGATCTGCCGATGCTGTCCGTGGTCGGACACCCTACGGCGACGAACCCGGACCTCAGGCTCAAGAGCACAGCCCTTCGCCACGATTGGCCGATCGTGAGTCTTCAATAATGCCGGTTCTCCGTAGAAAGCTCGACCCCGGTACGGTTCACATCGACACCGATTCCGCGCCGCGAGTCATTCAATTTGGCGAAGACTTTTGGGAAGAGGACCTCCCGGTCGGCACCCGGGTGATCTACCCGAAGCCGCCGATACAGGGACTTCCGAACCCGCGCGGTGCGATCCGCCACGCCATCAATCACCCGCTCGGCTGCGATCCGCTCCACGCGCAGCTGAAGCCGGGCATGAAGGTGACCATCGCCATCGATGACATCAGCTTGCCGCTACCACCGATGGTGACTCCCGATACCCGTCAGACGGCGCTCGAAGTGGTGCTCGAGCTTTTGTCCGACCATGGCGTCGACGACATCCACATCATCATCGCCAACTCGCTCCACCGAAAGTTGACGGAAGCGGAGATGCGCCGGATGGTGGGTCGCGAGATCAAAGACGCGTTCTATCCCGATCGCTATTACTGCCACGACGCCGAAGAGCCCGATGGTCTCGTGAGTCTCGGCGAGACGCGCCACGGGGAAGAGCTCCTCATCAACCGACGCGCGTGTGAGAGCGATCTCGTCATCTACATCAACATCAACCTCGTACCCATGGACGGCGGCCATAAATCGGTCACGGTGGGCCTTTGCGACTATCGCAGCTTGACGTACCACCATGAGCCGCAAACGATCATCGATTCCGACGGCTACATGGATCCGGCGAAATCGGAGCTCAACCACAAGTGTGTTCGCATGGGTGCTCTCGTGAACGAGCACCTCAACGTGTTCCACATCGAGACGGTATTGAACAACCGCATGTACGCCGACCAGCTCGATTTTCTCGGAAAGAACGAGGACGACTTCACTGAGCTCGACCGCATCAAGCTGAAGGCAACGAAGTGGTCGACGTCGAAGTTACCACGAGCGATGAAGCGATCGTTTCTCCACAACATCCCGTCGCCGTTCGAGATGATCGCGTGCTACGCTGGGCGAACGGATCCCGTACACGACAAGACTCTCGAGCGTTGCTTCGACCAATACGCGGTCAAAGTGAAAGGGCAGTGCGACATTCTGATCGTCGGTGTTCCCTACATCTCGCCCTACAACGTGAACTCGATCCTGAACCCGCTTCTCGTCCAAGTGATGGGGCCGGGGTACTTCTTCAACCTCTATCGCGGCAAGCCGCTGGTACGCAAAGGTGGCGTGCTCATTCTCTGCCACCCGTGCTACGACGACTTCGATGCGGCGTTCCACCCGAGCTACATCGAGTTCTTCCACCGCCTGCTGCCCGAGACCAACGATGCGTTCACGCTTCGAGAGAAGTACGAAGAGGAGTTCGCTACCAACCCCAGCTACATCCAGATGTATCGGCAGGGAAACGCGTACCACGGTGCCCATCCTTTCTTCATGTGGTATTGGGGCGAGAACGGCCGGCGTCACGTCAGCAAGATCATCGCCGCCGGCGCCGAGAACTCGCACGTACCCGAGCTTTTGGGCTGGGATCGCGCCCAGACGCTCGCCGAAGCCATCGCCAACGCGCGCTCTCACATGGGCCGCTCCGCCGAGATTACGATGTTGCACCTGCCGCCGATTATGATCCCCGAGGTTGAGTAGCCTCGAAGCATGAAGACAACTGATATCGCGATCACACAAACGTTCGAGGGTCGCCGACTCTTGCTGCTCGGCGGTACCGGCTTTCTTGGCAAAGTCTGCCTGAGCATGCTCCTCGACCGGGTTCCCGGCATCGGCCGCGTCTATCTCATGGTGCGCGCGGGCTCACAAGCCGAGAGCGAGAGCCGGTTCTGGGAGTCGATCGTCCCCTCGCCGGCGCTCGATCCGCTGCGCAAGCGCTACGGCAAGGGCCTCGATGAGCTCCTGCGCGAGAAAGTGGTCGTCTTCGGTGGCGACATCACCCACGAGAACCTCGGATTCACCGCGGAGCGCGCCCAAGCGATCGCGGACGATATCGATGTGCTCCTCAACTCCTCCGGGCGCGTGACCTTCAATCCGCCGCTCGAGGCCGCGCTCAAGACGAACGTGAACGGCACGCTCAACACCCTCGCGTTCGCCAAGAGGATGAAACGGCCCGCGCTCGTGCACGTGAGCACCTGCTTCGTCGCCGGCAACCGTTCTGGAGAAATCTGGGAGAACGAGCCCGTGATCGGCTACTTCCCACGGAGAGGCGAAGAGGCTTCCGAGTTCAACGTCGACAAGGAGATCGACGACTGCGAGCGGCTTGCGCTACGTGTCAAGGACGAAGCCCGCGACAAATCGCTCGCCGATCGGTTTCGCGAGAACGCGCGCGAGCGTTTTCTCGCGGAAGGACGTAACCCTGGTGACGACAAGGCCATGAACCTCGCCATTGCCCGGGAGCGCAAGAACTGGATCCGAACGCGGCTGACCGATCTCGGGATCGCGAAAGCCGAAGACTGGGGTTGGCCGAACATCTATACCTACACGAAGAGCCTGGGCGAGCAGCTCGTCGCCGCCGAAGACGGGATCGCTCGTGCGATCGTGCGGCCCTCGATCGTGGAGAGTGCGCTCGAGTTTCCCTTTCCCGGCTGGAACGAAGGTTTTACGACGACGGCGCCGCTCGTGCGCATGGCGATGCGCGGGCAGAACCTGTTTCCGGTGAAGACGGATGTCATCCTGGACGTCATCCCCGTCGACATGGTGGCGTCGGCAACGCTCGCGGTGTGCGCGCAAACGATGATCGAAGAACCGGAGCTCGTGTACCAAATCTCGTCAGGCGATACCAACCCGTCACGCCTCGGCCGCCTCGTGGACTTGCTCGGCCTGTACAAACGCCAACATTTTCTCGACAAAACTTCAGGAAGCCGCTTGATCAACGAGATTGCGGCGCGGATGGAAGCGCAAGCCGTCAAGCCGGAGAGTTTTGAAAAGTACTCGATGCCGCTTTTGCACAAAGCGACGAAGCAGGTCGGGAAAGCCCTCGGCAAGGTGAGCGCGCGGCAAGTCGGGCCGCTGGCACCGCTGTTCGAGCAAGCGAAAGATGCGGTCGAGCGTTTCGAGGCGTTTGCTCGCGAAGGCGAGGAGCACTACAACACCTTTCGCCCGTTCATCGTCGACAACAACTACGTCTTCCGCACCGACAACACCCGAGCCCTGTTTTCGAGAATTCACGCCGGTCTCACGTTCACCCCGGCCGAGATCGACTGGTACGACTACTGGCTGAACATCCACATTCCTGGGCTACAGAAATGGGTGTTCCCCCGCTTCGACGAGGCCGAGACCGCGAAGCCGCGGCGCGTCTACACCTACAAGAATCTCATCGAGCTTTTCGACGCGTGCACCAAGAATCACGGGGGACGCCTCGCGATGCGGATCGAGCGCGATGGGCGCGAAGAGCGCTACACCTATGGCGATTTCCGCGAGTGCGCGTTGCGCGCGGCGGCCTTTCTCAAGGGTAAGGGCGTCGCCGCCGGCGAGCGCATAGCGCTCCTGTCGGATAACAGCCCCGAGTGGGGTATGGCGTACTTCGGCGTGGTAAGAACCGGCGCGGCCGTCATCCCGCTCGAAAAAGAGGTCGGCACCGAAGAGATCGTACGGCTCCTCGGTCTCGGCGAAGCGAAAGCCATCATTATTAGTGACGAGCTTCTCGCCAAACACGCCGGGCTTCGCGACGCGCTCGATGATGCGGTCGCGATCTGGACTTTGGACGAGGTGTTCGCGCTCACCGCCGAGGCCACCGAGCAAAAGCGCATCGCCGAACTTACTGAAACGGCGAAAACGGTGAGCCCGGGAACGACGGCGTCGATCATCTTCACTTCGGGGACCACGGGAAACCCCAAGGGCGTGATGCTCACCCACAAGAACTTCGTAAGCCTTGTCGCCAAGCTTCTCTCGGTTTACGACATCACCCCCGACGACGGCATGCTGAGCGTTTTGCCGCTCCACCATTCGTTCGAGTTCACCACCGGGTTTCTCCTGCCGCTGAGTCGGGGCGCGCAGATCAACTATCTCACCGAAGTCAACGGCGACAACGTCAACCGTGAGCTCAAGAAAGGGCACGTGACCTGCATCGTCGGCGTGCCCGCGCTGTGGGATCTGCTGAAACGGCGCATCATGGGTCGTTTCTCGGATCGCTCGGCACGACTCGAAGAGATCGTGAGCGCACTCATCGACGGCAATTACTTGTTGCGGGACGAGACGCCTCTCAACTTCGGACCGCTCATGTTCCTGCCCGTGCATGCTGCGTTTGGTGGACGCATCCGCTACCTCATCAGCGGAGGCTCGGCGCTTTCGGAGTCGACGCTCAAGACGTTCAGAGGCCTCGGCTTCAACTTGAACGAAGGCTATGGCCTCACCGAAGCCTCGCCGGTTCTCACCGTGACCCGGCCCGAAGGAAGGGTCGTGTCGGGAAGCGTCGGCCAGCCGCTCCCCGGCGTCGAGATCAAGATCCACGAGCCCGATCGTCAAGGCGTCGGCGAAGTCATCGCCCGCGGACCGAACGTGATGGCGGGCTATTACGGAAACGAGAAAGCCACCGCCGAGTCCCTTCGCGACGGTTGGCTCTACACCGGAGACCTCGGTCGGTTGGACGAGGATGGAAATCTCTACATCGTCGGCCGCTCCAAAGAGCTGATCGTCGACCGCAATGGCAAGAACGTCTATCCCGACGAGCTCGAAGAGCTCTACGCGAACGAGGATTTGATCGAGGAGCTCGCGGTGATCGGGCTCCCCGACGGCGTCAGCGAGCAAGTCGCCGCGGTGGTCGTGCCCAAACGCGATTCGAACGAAGCAGACGTCGAGAAGAAGATCGAGACGCATGTTCAAGAAGTTTCCGCAAAGCTGCCGCTCTACAAGCGTGTGAAGACGCTCGAGCTCACCAACGATGAGCTGCCGCGCACAGCCACCCGCAAAGTAAAACGACGCGAGCTCGTCGCGTGGCTTCAGGAAAAACGGCAACTCGACGTGCGGGAAGGGACGGCGTCCGAGGCCGACAAGAACTGGCTTTTGGACCTCGTGGCACGGGTCTCGGAGAAACCTCGCGATGCGGTGCACCTCGACGCGAGCCTCGACGAGCTCGGCTTCGATAGCTTGATGTACAGCGAGCTTTCGGGCGCGATCGAGACACGAACCGGTGAGAGCTTGACGCCGGATGTTTTGATGTCACTCTCCGGAATCCGGGAGCTTGCCGACAGTCTAAAGCGAAGACCGCAACACCGGAGCACGGACCTTGAGCGCAAGAAAGAGACGACTGAGAAGATCGAGCTTCCGCCGTTTCTCCAGGAGGTCGGGCGCAAAGGTCTCTCCGCCGTGCAACGGTGGTTCTACCGTGACGCGTTGAACGCGGAGCTCAAAGGTCAAGCCAATATCCCCGACCACACGCACTTCATCGTCGTTGCCAACCACGCGTCGCATCTCGACATGGGACTCGTCAAGATGGCGCTCGGTGAGGCGGGAGAAAACCTCGTCGCGCTCGCGGCCGCGGACTACTTCTTCGACAACAAAGTAAAGCGCACCATCTTCGAGAACTTTACCAACCTCGTTCCCATGGAACGGAAGGGAGCTTTGCGAAAATCCCTCGAGTGGGCATTTCGTCTGCTCGAGCAAGGCTACAACGTGCTCGTCTTCCCTGAAGGAACCCGTTCACGTACCGGCGTGATGCAGCCGTTTCAGCGCGGGATTGGACACCTGGTGCTGCGGGCGAAAGTCGGCATCCTCCCGGTGCACCTTTCGACGTTTGGGGCGCTTCCCCCGGGCACGTGGTACCCGCAATCGCGCGACGTGAGCGCGAGCGTCGGACCGTTCCTCTCCTACGAAACGCTCGCGAGAGTTTCCGACGGCTTGTCCCGTTCCAACTCCGAGCGCGCCGTCGCCCTCCTCGCCCAACGCATCGTGGAGCACGAGCGCGACGGCACGAAAGTAGATCTGGAAGTGGACGTGAAGAACGTCCACGAATATTTCATGGCGGAAAAAAAAGTAAGACAACCGGTGACAATAGGGAAGAATAATTCCTGAACCCGGAATGCCTAAGACACTCATCACCGGGGCGACCGGGTTCCTCGGGTCACACCTGATCGATCTTCTCGGTCTTGAAAGGCGCCAGAGTCTTCGTGTTCTGGCACGGGAGAGCCGTCCCGAGGTCGACATCGAAGTGGTTGAGGGGTCGATTCTTGACTCCGAAGCGGTGGAGAAAGCCGTCGACGGCGTCGAGCGCATCTATCACTTTGCCGGCAAAGTATCTCGCCATCCCGACGACGTGCGAGAGCTCTACCGCGTTCACGTCGAGGGGACGACGACGCTTTGCCGCGCCGCCAAGAGCGCGGGCGTGAAGCGCATCGTGGTTGCGTCGACGAGTGGCACGATGGCGGTGACCGAGGACGGCGAGACGATTCCGGATGAAACCACACCGCCTCCACTCGAGCTCATCGGCGGCTGGCCATACTACACGAGCAAGCTCTATCAGGAAGAAGCCGCGAAACGCGAATGCGAAGGCGGTCCCGAGATCGTCATCCTGAACCCGAGCCTTCTTCTTGGCCCGGGCGATAAAAGGCTTTCCTCGACGGAAGACGTGTTGAGGTTTCTAGCCCGGGACATTCCCGTCATCCCTCCCGGTGGCGTGAACTTCGTCGATGTTCGTGACGTCGCCGAAGCATTTCGAAGCGCGATGGAAAAAGGCCTCTCGG
Organism: Candidatus Marinacidobacterales bacterium; assembly: GCA_965237955.1. GTDB lineage: Bacteria > Acidobacteriota > Vicinamibacteria > Marinacidobacterales > SMYC01. Next base: position 2,412,651 of record OZ250169.1, read on the forward strand.
GGGAGCGATATCTTCTCGGTGGCCCGAACTGGAGCTTCAAGATGTTTTTCGAGCGCCTCGAGCGCATCAGCAAAGTGAAGGGCCCCAAAGTGAAGCTGCCCGAGGCGATGTACTCGATCGCGGGGATGGCCGTCGACGCGTTCTACCGCCAGCTGGACAAAGCACCCCCCGTGGATCGCGTGAGCGTCGAGATGGGACGGCGCTTCTGGTACCTCGACGCCTCGAAAGCGGAACGCGAGCTCGACTTCCACGCCCGAGATCCCTACGAGACCCTTCACGAAACCGTCGCTTACATCAAGAAAGAGCTCCTCGGCGCTTCCGTTCTGAGCTAAAGGGCCCGCGCAAGAATAACTTCACATTTTCGGACGCCGATGCATCCCGTCTGGCTGCGTTGCTCGCTGCCTTGGTGCACAACTCCGATAGAGGCCGAGAGCTCGCTTGGCCCCGACTCCCATCATCCGATCATCTCGCTATCAGGCATCCCGAGCGCCGTCATGGTGTTGAGAATCTTGCACCCGATCCTTGCCTCGACTCTCTGTGCCGCCAACCCTCTCGCTCGCATCGCTGAGCCCACGATAGCCTTGTAGCGATGGAACGTTGTCTCGACTTTGCTCCGTTTGCTGTAGCCCGATTCTGTGTGCCACTTTCGTTTGCCGAGCCGATCTTGTGCTGCAATGTTGCGATTGCGCTGTCGGCTGCTCGCCGGCCCCGATGCGAGCTGGGCGCCCTTGCGCGGCGGTATCAGCACCCTCGGCGAGCGATGAGCGCTGTGATTCTCGATCGCCTCATAGACGCCGCTGGCGTCGTATGCGGTGTCAGCTCTGGCCGATAAGATGGGACTGTCAATCTGTCCAACAAGCGATGCAACCCGCGATGAATCGCGGGCTCTTTTGCTCGTCAGCTCGCCGGCGACGACTTCGCCACTCTGCTCGTCGACACACAGATGGAGCTTGCGATAGTCCCTGCTCTTTGGTGCTCTGCGCAGCTGGCCGGCGTGGACAGCGAGACCGCTGCTGTCGATCAAGATGTGCAACGGCGTCTTCTGCTTGTCTTGGTAGAAGGGGACCTTACCCAGCTTCGCCTTGCGCCTCGAGATCGTGGTGTGATCGGGCACATCATTGTCTAGCTTCATCAGAGCGAACAACGATCGCAGCAATCCCTCGCTCTGCCTAGATGACAGATGAAACACCATGCCCAGGGTGACAGCCGTCTCGATGGCGTGGTTCGAGTACTTGCGTTGACGGCCCGGTTTCCTCCTCCTCGGCCGGGGCGCGTCCCAGTTCACAAGCTTGCCGGCGGTGAGCGAGATCCAGACGGTCAGGCTCCCACGGTTGCGTAGACCCGCCTCATATTCACGCCAATTCCTCACGCGATAGGCCTTCTTCACATACTTCCGCTGAGTGCGTTTGAAAATGCTCATGGGGAACCTCGAATCCGTGAGTAAAGGACAATTGTGGACCGAGATCGCGAGTTGTGCACCAAGGCAGCTCCCCGGCCTCTTCGTACTCGCCGACGATGATCCAGAAAACGTTCTTCGTCGCGTAACGGGACACGAGGTAGCGAATGTAGCGCTGGTACTGCTCCTGGGTCTCGTACTCCTGGTAGCCTTCGTTGCCCCACGAGAAGAAGAGTCCCGCCACCATCCCACGCGCATTCATGTAATCGATCTTGTGGTCGATGAGGCGGAAGTAGTCCGGGTTCAACCAGTCGGTGTCGAACATCTCCCGGTCGGGATCCTGCACGCGGTAGATCGGCCCGCTCTCGCTCGCGAGAAAGTCGTGCACGACGCCGTGAGCGTAGTTGAAGTGCTGCGCGGCGCGATCGTCGATCATGCTTTGGAACGTTCCGTCGAGAAATCTCAAGTTGTAGTACATGTGCCAGATCGTGTCGCCGAGGAAGAAGAACGGCTCACCCGTCCCCGCCCACTCGAAGGTATACGGAAGCGTCGGTGACACGCGCACGTAGCCTTGGCTCGTCGAAGCTTCGGCTACGAACGTTCCCGCCTTGCCGTGGAGGGAAGGATCGTTCGAGCTTACGCGCCAGCTCCACAGACCCGGCTCCGTTGGGAGAACGCGTACTTTGTAGAGTGCCCCGCCATCCCAAAAGCCGTCGATCCGGATCGTGCGCGTCGGACCTTCGAAGGTCGCTCTCAGGGAAATGTCAGTGTACGGGTTCTGGCGCGATGTCGACGACAGGAAGACGAGCTCGTGCTCGGTGTGCGTCGGGACGACGGCAGGATCGCCCGCTCGCGTCTCGAATCGCCGCGGGGCGCTCCACGCACCCCAACCGTGTGCGTTTCGAAGGCGCACGTGCGCGAAGTAGGTTGCGCCATCGGACAGCGGACCGCTCCGCACGTAAGGGTTCGCGCTCGGTACAAGTCCCGAGTCCCATACGATGGCTGAGTCGGGATCCGGCGTACTCGTAACCCGAGCGTGGTAGCGGGTGTGACGCTCGGACGCCCAATCGAGGATCGGCGTGAGCGTGTCAGCTACCGGGCGCGGGTTGTTGATGATGGGTTCCACCGGGGGCGCTCCCAAAGCGTAGATCTTCACGTTCGAATAGACGGCGTCGAGGATGGCGTTGTTGCGCGTGTTGGTCCCGATACGGATGTCGTGGATGGCTGGACGGTAGGTGCTACGGTAGACGAACGGCCACCGATCGGTGTCGCGACCGTCGATGAAGAAACGGATCAGCCCGTCTTTCCATTCGAGGCGCATGCGGTACTTTTTCGATTCGTCCCACGGAAACGGGCCGACGGACGAATAGTCTTCGAACTGGTTCACGCCGTCGGTGTTCATGATGAGCTTGAGATGGTTGGCGAAGTACGCTTCCTCGTCGCGGCCGTTCCGTTGCAAGACAAACTTGAACGGGTTGAGGCGGACGTCCGGTGCATAGACGTGGCGGGGATCTCCGAACGACGCGTCGTACATGCTGAGGATCTGGCCCCGGTGGTTCTGCTCCCGGGTGTCGTCGAAACGGAGGCCGGTCACGTCGAATTCGATCGCTCCCGCCTCGATCGGTATCGCCGGGGTGTAGCGGATGTTGTCGGACGCGCCGGTGACCCTCCAGCCACCGGCGACGAACTGGCCGGGACCGTTGTCCCGGACGCCTGTAGTCGTTCCACCAGTCAGCGGATCGTCAACGACCAAGCGTCCTTGAGCGCTGACTGAAGCGGCTATAAGTACATAAAACGCAAAGGCTTTGGGGGTTCGCATCGGCTCTTCGCTCCGTCATCAAAAGTCTTCAGACGGTAGCCCCGGAAGTGGAGCCTCGCGGTGATGTCGAGTGGGGGGGTTTAACCCGCAGGAAAAGCGTGGGGAAAACCCCACAATTTAAGAGGACAACTCGAAGAGAGCGGGAAGTCGCCGGCGCCGCGCTTGCAGGAGGGCGCGCAGCAGCGGGAGATCCGAATCGTCGTTCGTCGTCCGCGGATAGAACTCTGGTTCGTCGTCGGCAACGGGGACAATCGGCCCTGAGAACGTGGGCCAGCCGAAGCTCAGCTCGGGGAAATCGCGACGGGGATAGTGAATGTTCGCCCAGCTTGCAGTGGGGTAAATGTAGTTGCCGTAGCCGGCGTCATCGGGCGCACGCCCCGAGGAGCACGACATCATCACGTAGGGCCAGCGGTTTGTGACTCGCCGCAGCATCCGGTTCACCCGCGGAGCACCCCAGCCTTTCCCGTGAGCTTCGACTTCGTTTCCGAGCTCGAGGAGCAGATTCGAAAGATCCTGGAACGCATCCACGACCTCGAGGACGTACTGCTCGGTCTCAGGGAAACGTCGGTAGAGAGGGCCTCTGCTTTCGAACTGCGTCACCAGGATGACGTACTCCAAGATGGCCCCGCTCGGAGCGAAGACGCGCTCGATCGTCTCGCGCACGGTACGGATGTGCTGCGCGGAGGGATGTAGCCCGCTGGCATCGACCGCGCGGTGTTTCGGGACGCGATCGAGAAGCGGGTCGGGCGGCCAAAAGGATGTGTTGGAGAAAACGCGGAAGACTTTGATTCCTTCGTTGAGTCCGCGCTCGACCCAAGCCATCCGCTCGTCGAGCGAGCGGCCGAAAAGACCAAAGCTCGTGTAGCCGTAGTAGTCGAAGTTGAACCGTCCCTGGATGACGAGCGGCCGGAACCCGGGATGCTTCGTTTCGTATTCTGGGCTTCGAAGGAGCGTTTCCCTGAGGTCGGCTTCGCTCATGCCCGCGTTCATGCGTTCGTTGTAGAACGACAGTCCACCGGCGTCGGGTTCGCGGGTGAGGATCTCCCGGTACGCGTCGGCGATGATGGGCGTGAAATCGGGCATCAGGTCGCCTCGGCGAAGGCCTCGGTATTCACCGCGGCTCTCAACGAGTGGTACGCGGGCTTCGGTGAGAAGTTCTCGTTCACGATCCCGAACCCACCGTTTCCTTGTCCGGGACCGTCCCAATAGTGAAAAAAGAAAAGACGTTGGACCCAGAGCTCTTGCTGAAGCGTGCGCAGACAGTCGTCGTAGTACTGGCGCTGGTTGCCGTCCGACGTCTTGCGGCCGGTCTCGGTGAGCCAGAACGGTTTGTCGTCGACGCCGTGATCGCGCATCTTCGTGCGAAGCGACGGTTGGAACAATCGGTCGGTGCGGAGCTCGACGATGGCGTCTCGTCCGTTTTGCGGATAGTTATGGTGGTTGATGATGTGGATGAGCGACTTTGCGTTCATCGCCTCGTCGAACCAATCGCGCCAGCTCCCGACATTGGCGAGTCCGGGAGCGACCACCGAGGCGCTCGGAGCCAACTGACGCATGAGGCTCGCGCCCGGCTGCAGAATCTCAGCTCGATACCGCTCCATCGAGCCGTTCCAAAACTCTTCGATGTTCGGTTCGTTCCACGGCTGTCAAAACGCGACGCGATCCCGATAGCGCTCCACCGTCGCTCGCACGATGTCGGTCCAATACGTCGCCGACGCAGGGGGATCCCCGAGGCGAGGGTTCGATGGATTCGATGACGCCCACGCCGGCGTGTACGAGAGCGTCGCGAGGATATCGAGTCCCAAGCTGGTCGCGTGGCCGATGACACTGTCGGTGTCTTGCCAACGAAAGACGCCTTGGCTCGGCTCGATGCGGTACCAGTCGAAGTCCACGCGGATCCACCGGACGCCGAGATTGAGGGCGACGTCGTTCAGCATCGCGTTCGTGGGGATGTGGACGTTCAGCCCTACGCGCGGCGCCAGCGGGACCAACGGGTTCTTCCGCGCGTACTCGTCGCTTCGAAGAAGCCCTTCGCGCATGTCGGCTTCGCTCATGCCCTGGCTCATGAGACGGTTGTAGTGCTCGAGCCCACCCGCGTCAGGCTCCCGTCGGAGAATCTCGACGTAGGCGTGGCGAATGATCGGCCGAAAGCTGGGCATGTTGCTCTAGCGTTTGCGCGATTTTTTCTTGGAGGGCTTTTTCTTCGTCGCTTTCTTGCGTTTTTTCGAAGATGTGGACGTGGCTCGCAACGTGTCTGGGTTCTTGATCGCGTACTCGTTGCTGCGGAGAAGCGACTCGCGCATCTGCTCCTCGGTTAGACCAAAGTTCATCGCCTGGTTGTAGGATTCGAGCCCGCCGGCGTCGGGGGGTCTCCCGAGAATCCTCATGTACGCTTGCGTGATCACGGGACTGAAATCGGGCACGGACCGTCCTCCTCGTGAAGTTTTAGGGATGTTCACCGAGCGCACCAGGCAGGCGAGACACATGAAGTCGTCCTCTATTCAGCGCGCTTGATTGTGGAGAGACTATACACGAAGAAACGTCGCTTTTACCAAGTGAAGCGAACGTGCGAGGCTCAGCGAGCCGGCATTCGAATGCGAAGTGCGCGCGGCTTCACGTCGAAGCGCGCGGGGAGATGGCCAGGCGATTCACCATCGACCTCGACGCGTACCAATTGGCTCGCGTCCGTCGGCGCGGCCTCGAGGTAGCTCACCGGCCCGTGCTCGAGTTCGGAAACGCCGAGGTGAGCACCCCAATACATCAGCGGCGCGCTGCCAAGGAGCTTGAGAATCGACATCTTCTTCACGAGGATCAGTTGCAGCTTCCCGTCGGTGAGATCAGCCGCCGGCGCCATCTTCATGCCGCCGCCGAAGAACCGTCCGTTGTGCAGGGAGACGGTCGTTACCCGAAGACGATGCTCAGTGCCGTTTCTGGTGAGCTGCACTTCGGGAAAGTCGAACTGAAGGGCAGCGGCCACGGTATGGCGCGCGTAGCTGACTCCGGACTTCTTCGATCGATTGGCGCGGTACGCGACTTCGCCGCTCAGACCGAACGACGCGGAGTTCACGAAGCTTCGCTCACTTCCGTCCGCGAATCTAACCCGCCCCACGTCGATGGAAATAGTTTTTCCGTCACGGAGGCCGCGAGCCGCGTCTGCCAGCCGGGTCGGCATCGACAACGAGCGGATGAAATCAGCGCCGGTCCCGTGGGGCAAAACGCCGAGCTCGCAACCCGACCCGGACGCGCCCGCCGCCAGGATGCCGCGTGCTGCTTCGGAAATCGTCCCGTCCCCTCCGAACGTGAGGAGGAAGCGCCGTCCGCCCTCCACCTCTTCTCGCGCCAGCTCCGCTGCGTGGCCGGGCGCCTCGGTGAACCGCCGCTCGAACGGGCCGAAGTGGGCGCTTAGCGTCGAGGCCGCCTGTGCCCAGTCGCGCGCGCCGGCACCCCCGCGAGAGGCCGGGTTCACGATGACGAGAGGCAGGGTTTTTTCGCCCGTCTTGCCCATCGGGGACGATTGTACCAGGCTAAACTGTGCTAGAGTGGCACTTCCGTCCGTCGGCCCGCAGCTGATGGCGCCGTGCGAGGAGGAGATTTTTGGGCGTCAAGGCGACCACGCTGCCCCAACCACCGGGGTTGAGAGAGCTTCTGCGGGCGATCGCCGTCGCTCTCAGCAAGTTCGTCGCCGGGGTGTTCGGTTTCGCCCGCGATAGCATCGCCCGGGGCATCATCCGGGCAGGGATCCCGGTGAACGCGGTGACCCTTACCGGCCCGGTCGCGGTGTCGCTCATCTTTATGCCGATGTACTTCGGCAAGCAGTGGCTCGGTGGCCTGGTGCTCATAGCGGCGGGCGCGTTCGACATGCTCGATGGCGCGGTCGCGCGGATTTCCCGCGGCTCGACCACGTTCGGTGGGTTCTTGGACTCGGTCACCGATCGGTACACGGACCTTCTGATGCTCTTCGGTATCCTCGTGTACCTGCTTCGGTACGTGCATGGACCGTACCGGACACTCTATCTCGTCTTGTGGGGCTTCACCGTCGCGGGCACGGCGACGACCTCGTACATGCGAGCTCGCGCCGAGACCGAGATACGAGAATGCAAAGTCGGCTTCATGGAGCGGGCCGAGCGTACGGTCACCATTATCATTGGCCTCCTTGCGGGGAACGTCCACATCACCCTGTGGATTCTCGCGTTCTTCTCGAACCTCATCAGCATCCAACGGATCCTCTACACTCGCATGGTGATGTCGGGTCGCGAGCCCAAGGGACAGTTCTGGCTGTGGCGCTACCCGCGTCTCACCGCACCGCATTTCACGCTGTGCGCCGCACTGATCCTCTTTCTCGTCATCGGGCACTTCGTCATCCCGCGCCCTTGAGCCGGGTGACCTGGGGAGGAGGCGTCAAGTTCTTTGCGAGCCCGCACTTCGGGGTCAACGTCATGGGGCGTTGGACACCGACTTATATCAAATCGGATCCGGGCGGCATCTGGTGCAGTCCGTTTTGGCCCGGCGGGTGCTGGCAGCTCTCCGACCCCGATTGTGCCAACCAGCTCGAGTTCGCGGTCGGAGTCACGTTCCGTTTCTGATGAGGGGCGCCCGGTCGCCGTCAAGCTCGACGGTGGGCGCAATCGCTCAGAATGCGGCACGAGCGGGTCGTGTTGAAGATGCCGCACGTGCAAAACCGCGCCATGTAGGCCGAAGCGACCTCTGGGCTCCGGCGTCCGCCTTTGACCCAGTCGATCATTTTCTTCGCGAAGTTGAACGAAATCATCCCGTGCCCGCACATGGTTGCCAGGGACAAGGTGGCGCGATCGGGAAGCTTGTCCAGCGCGCCAAAAAAACCGAGCGAGTACTCAACGCTGTGGCGGGTGATCCCAGCGTCTTTGGCGAGCTCGTCGGCACGATCGGTGAGTGCGCTGATGTTGATCGACAGGCCGAGCTCGGCGGCTTTCACCTCCACGAGAAACGCCGTGAGCGCGTCGGGATTGTCGAACACGGCCGAGACCACGGTCGGTTGGTCCACGTTTTTCACGAGGCTATCGGGATCGCGCTCGTCTTTTCGAAACCAATGTGCCAGAGGGTTGAGTTTTTTCGATGGCCGATAAACGGCGCCTTTGGTCGCGTCGCCGAGGTTGATCGGACCGTGTTTGCGTGCGAGGTTGAGGAATTTCTGGAACTTTTCGACAGAGCCCTCGTCATTGATGCCGCGGGAGGCCATCGCGAACACGATGAAGTCGTCCTCGAGCGTTTCCGGCGCGCCGTAACGGTGTAGTGTATTCGTCATAGAGGCGCCATCGGCCATCGGCGATCAGCCATCAGCTCGTCTCTGGGGCGCGGCCGAGGCCGAGGTTGGTTTTGCCGCGCCAGTAGGCGAAGCCTTCGTCAGCAAGGACTTTTTCGAGGGCGCTCCCGCCGTCGTCGTCGCAGCGGGTGGAGACGCCGATGGAGATGATGGTGTCGAGCGTCTTCGCGACGTCGGTCAAAAGAAGCAGGATTTCCGGCACCCGAGCCATCGTGGTCTTGGTCTCGACGATCGCCGACAACACGCGCTCGTCGAGTATGTCTTCGCGAATCCGACCGGTTCTGGGGTCGGTCATCAAATGCGTGACCGGGTTGTTCGCCTCGAAGCTCACACCGGCGGCGGCGAGGGCTTGGGTCACCGTGGAGATGTCCCGGAACCGCACCGAGACGGTAGGGCGGCCGAACTCGATGGTGAAGCCCGCCTCACCTTCGCTTACCCGGTGGGTCACATCGTTGGTTTTGACTTCTTCCGTGCCCCGACCGTGGATCCCGGTCGACTCGTGCGGCACGAGCGGGTCGGAGAACGCGCGTCGGACGGCGCGAGGCCAGGCGAGCTCCTGCGGCTCGATGGCTGCCGTTGGGCAGACGTCGGGCTCGGGGTCGAAGCGGACCCGGAACCAGCTGAAGACTTTCCGGACGGTTCTTACGAGCTTCGGGTTGAGATGCTCCGTCGATAGCCCCCGATAGCAGGCGAAGCACTCGACGCAGCGGTCCTGGTCCACCACCGCCCGGTCGATGGCTGGGTCGATGTCGATGGCCCCCACGGGGCAGATGGCGACGCAATTCCCGCACGCCACGCACCGATCGGTCGAAATCTTCACGAAGCGGATTATATAACGGGGCTTTTCTTGTCGGGGCCTTGTCGGGGCTTGTTGGGCCTTGGCGGTGAGCTTGCGCCGCGACCCGCGCTGCGGCACAATTGAGGGCTTTCGTAACCCTTATTTATCGAACCCCTCAGGAGAACCGATGGCCAAGGAAACACCATTCGATATCGCACCGCCGGACGGCAAGCTCGCCGTTTTGCTGCCGGGTCTCGGCGCCGTAAGCACGACCTTTATCGCCGGCGTCCACGCCATACGCAAAGGCCTCGCCAAGCCCATCGGCTCGCTCACCCAAATGGGGACCATCCGGCTCGGAAAGCGGACGGAAAATCGCCGGCCGACCATCCGCGAGCTCGTGCCCCTCAGCAACCTGTCCAATTTGTCCTTTGCGGCCTGGGACATCTTCGAAGAAGACGCGTACCAGTCGGCCATCCATGCGGGAGTGCTCGAGAGGACGCTCCTCGACTCGCTCAAAGACGAGCTCGAGCAGATCCGGCCTCTCAAAGCGGTCTTCGACCAGAACTACGTGAAAAAGCTCAACGGAACCCACGTCAACAAGGGCGAAAACAAGATGGATCTCGCCGAGCAGCTGATGGAGGATATCGCTCGGGTCAAGAAAGAGATCGGTGCTGAGCGCGCCGTCATGATCTGGTGCGCCTCGACGGAGACGTTTTTGAGTCCGAGCGACGTCCACAAGGACGTGGACGCTTTCGAACAAGGCCTTCGGGAGAGCTCGGAGGCGATTGCCCCCAGCATGATCTACGCCTATGCCGCCCTCAAGAGCGGTGTTCCGTTCGCGAACGGGGCACCGAATCTCACCGTCGACGTGCCCGCGCTCGCCCAGCTCGCCTCGGACAAAGGCGTTCCCATCGGCGGCAAGGACTTCAAGACCGGGCAAACGCTGATGAAAACGATCCTCGCACCGGGTTTGAAAGCGCGGATGCTGGGACTGTCGGGTTGGTTTTCCTCCAACATCCTCGGCAATCGCGACGGCGAAGTTCTCGACGATCCGGGCTCGTTCAAAACGAAGGAAGAGTCGAAGCTCTCCGTGCTCGAGTACATCCTGCAACCCGAGCTGTATCCAGACCTCTACGGCGACTTCTACCACAAGGTCCGGATCAACTATTACCCGCCCCGCGGTGACAACAAAGAGGGCTGGGACAGCATCGACATCTTCGGTTGGCTCGGTTACCCGATGCAGATCAAAGTCGACTTCCTGTGCCGCGACTCGATCCTGGCGGCTCCGCTCGTTCTCGACCTCGCGCTGTTTTTCGACCTGGCGCAGCGAGCGAACTTCAAGGGAGTTCAGGAGTGGCTGTCGTTCTACTTCAAGAGCCCGATGGCTCCCCAGGGGCTCTACCCGGAGCACGACCTCTTTATTCAGCTGACCAAGCTGAAGAACACGCTGCGCTACCTGATGGGCGAGGATCAGATTACCCACTTGGGCGAGTACGTCTTGGAGCACGACCGGTCACCGAAGGGCGAGCTCGTCTCGGAATAGAAGCGATCCCGGGTTGTGCTAATCTTGTAACTAGAGGCAGATAGAGCGAATGGGACGGTTCCGATTCGTCGCCGTGTGCGTGGCGCTCCCGCTCTTTCTCGGCGCCCAGACGCCGCCCAAGGAAATCTCGGTCATCTCCGACGCCGGCCCCGGGAGCATCCCCATCAGCGAGTTCGGCGGGGTCGAGATGATCCCCATCCGTGGCATCGCAAGCTTCGTGGGCGCCACCGTGCGTCCCGCTTCCGAGCGGGGAGCGGTGACGATGTCGGCGAACGGGAAGATCGCGCGCGTCTCCGATGGGCGAAACTTCGTTCCGGTGGAAGGCCGGCTTGTGCTGCTCCAGTCGCCGGCGCGGCTCGTCGGCGACGAGTGGTTCGTCCCGCTCGATTTCGTGACGAAGGTATTACCGGCGCTCTCGAGCGAAGCCGTCTTGTTCCGAGAGAGCGAACGGATGCTCGTGCTCGGATCGAGTTTCCCGCGGATTCGAATCCGTACCCGGCACGATCCGACCTTCACCCGAGTTGCGATCGAGTCCGATCGCCCGGTGTCGATGACGCACTCGGTGGATGAAGACGCGATTCGGGTCCGGATCGACACACCGTTTCTGAGCACGAGCTTCCGTGAGGAAGAAATTCGTGATGACGTCGTCGAGCGGATCACGCTCGAGCGTGACGAGCCCGGCTACGTCGTCACCGTCTATCTCGGTGAACGCTTCGGAGAGTTGAAAACGGACGCCCGCCATCCACGAGACACGTTGGTTCTCGATCTGGTTCGGAGTCGGGTTCCTACGCGGGCCGTCCGCACAGTAGACGAAGTAGAGTGGGATCTCTCCAAGGAACAGTACGAAAACGAAGGTGAAGCCGGTGAAGCCATTGAAAAAAGCCCAGACGGAGAGCCCGGCGAAGACGACGAGGATGCGCCGAACCCGGACGCCGAGGAGATCTTCCGGAACGAGGGCACGCATTATCTGCCCGATGCTCCGCCCGTGCTTCCGCCAGCGACCGTTGGTCCAGAGCAACTCCGTATCGTGACCCTCGACGCCGGCCATGGGGGAGCGGAAACCGGAGCCGAAGGCGAGGGCGGCGCCGTGGAGAAAGACGTCGTGTTGTCGATCGCGCGACGGTTTCGCGGCATGCTTCAAGAGCGGCTTGGTGTCCGCGTGATTTTGACTCGGGATGGGGATCGAAATCTCTCGCTCGACGAGCGCGCCGCGATCGCCAACAGCAACAAATCGAATTTGTTCCTCAGCATACATGCGGACGCGTCGCCGAGGCGAAACGCTCGGGGGTCGTCGGTGTACTTCCTTTCGCATACCTCGGCGCCCGCGAACCCATCTTCTTCCGGCGGCGGCGACTTGGACTTCATTTTCTGGAACATGGCGCAGACCGCGCATCTGAAGCAATCGTCGAGGCTTGCGGAGATCTTGCAAGATGAGCTCCAGGCGGTCACCGGCACCGAGCGTGTCAACCGTGGCATCAAGCAGAATTCGTTCCGCGTTTTGAAGGGTGCGACCATGCCCGCGGTCCTCGTCGAGGTCGGCTTCATCTCCAATCCGGACGAAGAGAGGCTTCTGGTATCCCCCGCGTATCAAGACAAGTTGGCGGAAGCGCTCTACCGCGGGATCTTGCGTTACAAAGACCTGTTCGAATATCAGAGAACCTCGGACCGCGCCCAGCGGAGCCAGAGGTGACCAGGAAGCACGTCGCCATCGCGGCCCTCGTCGCGGTGGTGATGATCGCGAGTGCTGTGTACGCGACGTTTTGGTTGCTCGATCAGCCCGTGCCGCAAACAACGACCGCGGAGTCTTCCGGAACAGCCGGTGGTGAGGCGGGGCGTGTTCCGATTCAGTCGACGTCGGATACAAGTGATACCGAGAGCGTGTCCCGCACCATCCAGGTCAAGCTTTACGTCCTTGCGAGATCGGGGCAAAACCTGGCGACCGACGACCAGGAAATTCCACTCGAATCGTCGTTGCAACGACAGGCCAGCCAAGTCGTGAAACTACTTCTTCGTCGCTCCGCCTCCTTTCCCCGCGGCGTCGAGCTCCGAGAAGTCTTCATCACATCCCAGGGTGTGGCTTATGTGGACTTCTCTCGCGAGCTGGTCCAGAACCATCCGGGCGGATCCTCCGCCGAGGAGCTTACGGTTTACAGCCTGTCGAACACATTGATTGCGAACTTTCCCGCCATCAAGATGGTGACAATCCTCGTGGAGGGTCGCGAGATCCAGAGTATCGCTGGACACCTGGACCTCACGATCCCTTACGGACGCGGACCCGAGTACTTGAAGCCCGCATCCGAGCGCGCCGAGTCCCGCCCCCGAGTCTCCCGATGAAGCGAGTTGACGGCCGTAGCCTCGACGAGGGGCGTCCGCTCACGATCACGCCGCGCTACTTGAAGCACGCCGAGGGATCGGTACTCATCGAGGTCGGCGACACGAAAGTGATTTGTGCGGCGACTATCGAGGACCGGGTCCCGTCGTTTTTGAAGGGGAGGGGCTCCGGTTGGGTCACTGCGGAGTACGGCATGCTCCCCCGCTCGTCGCAGGAACGTATCCCGAGAGAGTCCGTACGCGGCAAGGTCTCGGGCAGGACGCAAGAGATTCAACGGCTCGTTGGACGCTCGTTGCGAGCAGTGATGGATCTGCCCAAGCTCGGTGAGCGAACGGTGTGGATCGATTGCGACGTTCTGCAAGCCGATGGCGGCACGCGTACTGCATCGATAACCGGCGCGTTCGTCGCGCTCGCGCTCGCGCTTCGTGCGCAACAGGACGCGGGGAAGCTCGCGGCCGATCCGATCAAGGATCATGTCGCCGCGACGAGCATCGGGATGCTCGATGACCAGTACCTGCTCGACCTCAACTATCACGAGGATTCGCGAGCGGACGTGGACATGAACGTCGTTATGACCGGCGCGGGGAAGTTCGTCGAAGTCCAAGGCACTGCGGAATCACGGCCGTTCTCACACGATGCGCTTCGAAAGATGCTCGAGCTCGCCGCTCGCGGTATCGACGACATCGTGAAAACCCAACGCGACGTTCTCGAAGATTGAAGCTTCTTCTCGCCACCACGAGCCGCGGCAAGATTCGCGAGCAACGGGCATCCCTTGTTGAGCCTGTTGGTCTTGTTGGCTCGACATCGAGCTCGTCACGCTCGAGTCCTGGCCCAGGCTCGAGCCTCCCGTCGAGCCCGGACCCTCGTTCCTCGACAACACGATCGTCAAAGCGCTCTACTACCATCGCGCCACTGGCCTTGTGGCCGTCGGGGAAGACTCCGGGCTCGCGATCGATGCCCTCGGCGGTGAGCCCGGGATTCGCTCTGCGCGATGGCTCGGCGATGACACGCCGTACGACATCAAGAACGCCCGCGTGCTCGAAAAACTTACCGATGTTGTCGAAGACGATCGCAGCGCTCGCTACGTAAGTGCGGTGGCGCTCGCGGACGACGACGAGATCGCGTTCACCGCTGAGGGAATCTGCGAGGGGCGGATCGCGACCGAGTCCTCGGGCGATGGCGGCTTCGGCTACGATCCGATTTTCTTCTACCCGCCGTTCGGAGTGACGATGGCCGAGCTGTCCGCCGAGCAGAAAAACCGGATTAGCCACCGCGGCCAAGCGATGGCGAAGCTCCGAGCGTTTCTCGCCGCGCGTTGACGTGCGGCCTAAGTCCTTCTATAATGGCAAGTTCCCTCGGGGCGTGGCGCAGTTTGGCTAGCGCGCCTGCTTTGGGAGCAGGAAGTCGGAGGTTCGAATCCTCTCGCCCCGACCAACTGTATTAAAGTTCGGCGCGAAGCGCTGCGGTGCACCGACCCTCCCTCTCCCCTAGGAGGGGAGAGGGCCTGGGGTGAGGGGTGGTGTTGGAGGGTGCTTTTGAGGGTTAGAGAAGTGGGATTGCGGACCGAGATGGATCTGGACATCCCCCTCACTCAATCCCTCTCCCCCTGTGGGGGCGAGGGTTAGATCGTGCGATGCGAGCTGGCTCGCATCGGTCTTTGTTAGTTTGCGCCAGTAGCTCAGTTGGATAGAGCGCCGGCCTTCTAAGCCGGATGTCGGGGGTTCGAATCCTCCCTGGCGTACCAGTGAAAAAGGACGGCGCCGTAGGCGCCGCACCGACCCTCCCTCTCCCCTAGGAGGGGAGAGGGCCGGGGGTGAGGGGTGCTTTTGAGGGTTAGAGGAGTGGGAATCTGGATCTGGACATTCCCCTCACCCAATTCCTCTCGGTCAAGATTGGCAGGTGGGGGAGAGGGTTAACTTGTGCGATGCGAGCGGAGCTCGCATCGGTCTTTTACTTATGGTGGGTGTAGCTCAATGGTAGAGCACCGGATTGTGGTTCCGGGGGTTGTGGGTTCGAGCCCCATCATCCACCCCAAGGCGCGTCCGTAGCTCAGTTGGATAGAGCACCGGACTTCGAATCCGTAGGTCGCAAGTTCGAGTCTTGCCGGGCGCGCCAGAACTTTCCTAGTAAGCCCACTGTAGTCTTATCTCGAAGATCCAGATCCCGCCGCTGCCGCTGCGTTTGGCGCGGATGAGGTTCGCCATCACCCGAGCGTTGTTGTTCGGATACCAGTTCACCGCCGCGGTGAAGTCGTTCAAGATGCCACCGCTGATTTCCTGGTCATCGAGGTCGAGATGGGAATACCGGAATGCGATCTCCACCGCGCCGTAGCTGTCTTTGAAATCCGTGAACGGTCGCCGCGGCCGAATGCCGCCGAACGAAGCTCGCGTCGACCGGTAGCGCCGGCTCTCACCGGTTAGAAAGTAGCTCGCGTATACGCACATCGCGTAAAAGCGCGGGTTATCCGTGTCGGTGGCGTTGACGGTCGCGGTGCCGAATTCCGATTGGACGGAGAACGGTCCTCGAACCAACGCCGCCTCGCCTATGAAGTTGCTCGTGTTGGATGCCAGGATGTCGCCGGTATCCACGAACGCGGGGGCGAGGTGAGACTCTGGTTGCTCCAGAAAGCGCACGGTTTCTTGCACGGGCCGGCTGAGGATGCTGACGCCTAAATGGAACAGGTCGAGGCTCTCTTGGTCGCGCCAAGCGTAAGCGAAGCGTCCGGAAACGCCGTAGCTTTCGGTCGAACCGGGGTCTTGGATCTCGGGCTGAATGAAACCGACCGCCCACCACAAGTGACTATCGAAATTTTGGCGATCACCCAAGAACAGGAACCCGCTATTGCGGGCGGGTACGAACGCGCTCAACAGACCCCGCTCCATGAACGTCGTGTTCTGCGCCGAGGTACCTCCTTCGAGGCTCAACCGCGTCCGGAAACGCCCGCCGTGCAGGCGCACCGGAGCGAAAGGAAACCGATAACTCAAGTAGGCGTCCTTGAGCCGGGGCGGGTTGTTGGCGGCGAAGTCGTACATGAACTTGTACTCGAAAAAGCGCGTGAACACCCCTTCGGCGTAGAGACGCACACGGCGCCACTCGAGGCCGTTCTCGAGCCGTCCTAGCTCACCCTCGTCCGTGTTCTGCTCGCTGAAGAACGCAGTGTCGTTTTGGATCATTCCACCGACGGACGTCGTGAAGTTGCGGTTCAGGCCGACGATGTGGAGGCCCTCGTCCCAATAGATGCGAACCCTCGGCGCAGACTCCTCTTTTTCCTCCTCTTCGTTGGGAGGGTCGGGAGGTTGATCGTGCTCCTCCTGAGCACCTAGCGGCGATGCGAGCGCGAGCGCTAGGGTCCAGTTCGCGAGTATGCGGACAGGAAAGTCTATTTCTAGAGCCATCGAAGCCGAAATAGATTATCAGACGCGATCGCGTTTCGTTGAGGCCTGCAACGGCATTATAATCGGGTCTCTCAAGGAGGGTGCGTGTGGCCGATATGAAGAAAGTTGGTTTCGTGGGAGTGGGCATCATGGGAAAACCCATGGCGCGGAATCTTCTAAAAGCGGGATTCGAGCTCACGGTGCATGACCGGTTTAAGCCCCCCGTAGACGAGCTCGTTTCCGCAGGAGCGAGAGAGGCAGACTCTCCGAGCGCTTGTGCCGACGGCATGGACGTCGTTGTCACCATGTTGCCGGATTCAACCGACTCGGAGACCGTCATCCTCGGGGACAACGGCGTGCTCGCGGGCGCGCGGAAAGGCGCCACGATCGTCGACATGAGCTCCATCGCACCAGCGATGTCGCAGAAAATTGCCGCAGCGTGCGAGGCGAAAGGAATCGATGCCCTCGATGCGCCTGTCAGCGGTGGCGAGCCGGGAGCGGTCGCCGGTCAGCTCGCGATCATGGTCGGTGGCAAGAAGGACGTCTTCGAGCGGTGCGAGCCCGTCCTCAAGGCCGTCGGAACGAGCTATGTTCTGTGCGGCGGGTATGGCGCGGGCAACACGACCAAGCTCGCGAACCAGATCATCGTCGCCGCCAATATCGAAGCCGTCGGCGAAGCGTTGGTCTTGGCGCGGAAGGCCGGTCTCGACCCCAACACCGTCTTCGAAGCCATCCGGGGTGGCTTGGCCGGAAGCAACGTCCTCAATGCCAAAGGCCCGATGATGATCGACGGGAACTTCAAGCCCGGCTTTCGCATTCGCCTGCATCAGAAAGATCTGGCAAACGCGCTTCTCACCGGAAAAGAGATCGGGGTGCCGCTTCCGGTGACCGCTCTCGTTCAACAAATGGTCGGCGCACTCGTCAACAATGGCAAGGGCGAGCTCGACCACTCCGGTATCGCCACGTTCATCGAGGACATGGCGGACACCAAGATTAGCGGTAACTAGATTAGAACGACTCGCCCCACTTTCCGCTGAACGCCAGCTCGTCTTGCGGCCGCCGGGTCCGAGAGTCCGGCGTCGCTTCGGCCGAATAGCTGACGGCGATCGCGGCCACGGGATCGAAGCCCTCGGGGATGCCGTAGGTGTGGCGCGCTTTATCGACGTCGAAGCCCGCCATCTGATGAACGTGGAGCCCGAGCGCGGTGGCTTGAACGATGAGCTGCGACACGGCGAGACCCACATCGTGGTATGCGTGGCGATTCGGTTTGTCGTTTCGGGTAAACGTGAGCTTCGTTGCCGACAGCATGAGCATCGGCGCACTCTTGGCCCAATCCTGGTTGCCGGGAACCAGGCACGCGAGAAGCTTGTCAAAATCCGCAGGGTCGTCTTTCGTCGCGACGATGAAACGCCATGGTTGCTCGTTGAACGACGACGCTGCCCACCGGGCGGCTTCGAGAATAGAGCGTATCGTTTCCTTAGGCACTGAGCGGTCTTCGAAAGACCGAGGGCTGAACCGTCTCTGCAGAAGCTCGTGAATGGGTTCCATCTAGTTCCACCTCCATGAACTGCTAGTATAGGCATATGAGCTACGAAGCGTTTCCCGGTGGCGACCTCATCGAGAAGGGACTCGCCGACTTGGCGGCGAGCCGGGAGACGGTAGAGTCACTTCTCGTCTCGATTGGCGCACCACGCCTGCGCCTTGCTGGGATTCCAGTGCCGGATACGACGTTTCCGAATCCCGAGAGGCGCCTCTACGATCGACTCGCCCTCGAGGACTCCGATTCCGCTCACTCTCGCTACAACGGGCTGGTTCGCCGGCTGGTGAGCTTCGAAAGCACAGTCGAATGCGTCGGGCTGTCGACGAAGAGCTAATCCAAACCTTCTTCCGCGCCTTCGGAGCAGAAGCGAAAAGCGACAGCCGCGTCTACTTCACCGGAGGTGTCACAGCGGTGCTCTACGGGTGGCGCCAGAGCACGGTCGATTTGGATATAAAGATCATTCCTGAGCAGGACTCGCTCTTTCGCGCGATCCCGAACTTGAAAGAGTCGCTGAGTGTCAATATCGAGTTAGCGTCGCCTGCCGACTTCCTCCCAGAGCTTCCCGGCTGGCAGGATCGCAGCAAGTACATCGCCCGCGAAGGTCGAATCTCCTTCTATCACTACGATTTCTACTCTCAGGCGCTTTCAAAGGTGGAGCGTGGGCACGCGAAAGATTTGGAAGACGTCCGCGCAATGATCGAAAGAAACCTCATCTCGCCGGAGAAAGCGCTCGAGCTCTTCGAGGCAATCCAACCGCGCCTGTACCGGTTCCCCGCGATCGACCCCAAGAGACTTCGACGTCAGATCGAGTCTTTCTTCCACGTTTAGGCAGGCTTAACGAAGACGGAAAATCAGAAACGTCAGATCGTCCGGCTTCGATGGGGCGTTGCCGTCGGCGAGCTCCATTCGCTTTTCGGCGCGCCGGGCCATCGCTCGGGACGCTTTCTCGAGAGGACCCTTGCGCACGAGCTCGACGATCTCGGGTGTCAGCAGATTGTCCGAAAGACCGTCGCTTGCGAGCACTATCGTATCTTTTGGCGCGAGCTCGATGGGTGAGCCGACGTCGATGCGCATCTCCGCGCTCCCGATGACATTGCTGATGACGTGACGCTCGTCGTGGTGCAGGGCTTCTTTCTCGTCGAGAAGCCCCGACGCGACGGCATAACCCGTCGGTGAGTGCGGGATCGTCTGTGATTTGACCTTGCCGCGCTGGCCGGTGATCAGCATGAACGAATCTCCGACGTGAAACGGCCGAACCGACGCGCCCTCGATTTCGACGACGGTGAGCGTCGTCGCCGCGCCGACACCGAGGGCCAAGACCTCCTCGTTGGCGGCTTCGAAGCCGTTCAAGATTCCGTAGCGGAGCTCGTGGCCTTCCCGTAGCGCTTCCTGTGCCGCGCGAGCGATGCAGTTGATGGCGATGGCCGACGCTTGACGTGCGGCGGGCGCCCCGCCGACGCCGTCGGCGACCGCGAGCACCGCGCTATCGGCTCCAGCGGCCACGATGCCGGCAGCGTCTTCGTTCGGGGAATCCTTCGCCGGAGAGCGGCTGGAGTGGAGCGCGACGACACCGCCGCCGACAGTAAACACGGCGTCGTCGAGATGCTCTTGCTCGAAGAAGAGACGCGCCTCGTCTTTCCTGAGCTTTTCTCTCACCCCCATCGAACGGTTTCCAAGTGCTGGCGCAAGTGGGCGGCCGTGGGATAACGTTTCAGTATCAGCGAACGCTTGAGTCCGAGCACGATCTCCTTCACCACACGCGGTTGTTTCGGGTAGAAACGCGCTCCTCCGAGCGCGTCGTAGAACATGCGGATGATCTCGCAAAGATCGTGCTGGTAGCCGTCGCGCTTGAGCGCTTGCCACTGAAAGAAGTCGAGGATCTTGAGGTCGAACGTCAGGCCGTAGCGCTCGACGATGATGTTGTCGCTGTGAAGATCGCCGTGGAACTCGCGCGATCGATGAATGCACTCGAGCCCGACGACGAGAGCGTGGAGGAGATGCAGTGCCGGAAAAGGTTGGAGGCGCCCTCCGGGCTGCCGCGTCAAGAAATCCGTGAGGAGCTCGCCTTCGACGTACTCCGACACGAGTACGGTGATGGCGTGCTTGCGGAGCACGATAGTTTCTTCGGTGTGGTAGTGGATGACGATGGGACACGCGCGGAGGTTATGGAGCTTCCGAGCGTAGGACTTGGCCGCCTTGTTGCGAACATTGCGGTGGGGAAAGAAGAGCTTCGCCGCGCGTTCGATCCCGGTGCTCTTCTCACGAATCCTGTAGACTTCGCCTTCCCAGCCAACCCCGAGGCGGGACACGACCTCGTACTTCCGCGCCAGTGTCCGCCCCGGGGCTAAATCGAACGTCTGGATATCGTTGGCTTTCACCCAGGTATTCTATCCGTTCTGTTCGACCGTCCTCGACTCGCGAAATTTATCCCGCGCGCGTCGCGCATGCGGCATGGCGACGACGCCGGCGGCGATGAGAGACGCGAACAGCGAGGGCGCCGCACTGACGTGGTAGACGCCGACGGCCAGCATGAGCAGGAGGCTGCCACCTGCAATCAGAGCGATCTGCCCGCGTTGGTGCGACTTCTCGCTCTTGGTGACGAATAGCCACCCTCCCAACCAGATGAGGCCAGTCGCGAGAAGACTCACGAGCTGCCCGAGCGCCGTTCCGGAAGCTGTGGTGTAGGGAATGGACGCAAACGCTTCGACCTCACCCTGGTTCGCGTAAAGCTTTCTGAAAGCGTAGTGCACTCCAGTTGCGGGCACGGTGATATGGAGAGGGCCAATCACGTTCGGAGACGTCGACTGCTCCGCTAAACCACCGAGCGCCGCCCTCATCTCGTCGCCGGAAACGCGGTTGTCGGCGCTGAGGATGTCCATGTTCGTCCCCGGGCGTCCGTAGTCGAGCCCTTCGGGAAGGAACAGATCCCATCGCGACTCGGTAACGAGAATGTCGTCGCGGCAAAAGCGCGCGCACCGACCCGAGACGACGGATCGAAGGGGCTCGGGTGGCGTAGATGAGGTCCACGGGAAACCCCTCGGTGCGATTCATGATCTTAATGAGAAGCGCGTCATCCGAATCGGGGTCGTCTTCCGCTTCCGCAAGCGCTGGTTTTTCCGCCCGGCCCGCAACGAAGACCGACCACACTTCCGAGTTCTCGGGAAGCTCGATGCGCAAGAACTGCTTGCGAGCATTCCTGACGATGAAACGAGCCGTCGTCACCGAGAGCCCGTCCCTGGTAAAGAGGGTCTTGTACTCCGCGGTGTCGATCGCGGCTTCCTGAACATCGACGACACGGTGCCGGGTTACGCGAAGCGCCAAGCGCGGCTCGGGCTCGGCGCGGACGTATTTGAACGCGAGTAGGATCGGGTTCGTCGTTTGATGAACGAGCTGGCGCGGAAGCTCACCGACTTCGATGGGTGAAAGCTCATCCGCGACGGAAGGGACCACCTCGACGGCACTCGACGCTTCGACCGCGATCCTGCCTTGCTCCACGTCCGCGCCGCGAACGTGTACCGTCGATGCGCCGACTTCGGCCTCTCGCCTCCGAGGATACGCTCGTACGAAAGGTCGATCTTGAAGTGGCCTTCCATTTCCTGGGTGAACTCGAGCTCGATGACACGCTCGTCATCCTCACTGATGCGGTGGGTGCGGAGCGACGGCGCGCTCAAGTTCAGGAGGTTTGTGCCTTCCGGCAGAACGAGATCGAGTTGCTCGACGCTGCCCGATTTCACATGAAGCTCGATGCTGGTCGAGCCCGTCAACGTGACGTCGCCGAGAGAGATCAAAGAGTCCACCTGGGCGTCGTAGCGTCCGGCGACCCTTTCCGGCTCGGACGCCGACACCGTCATCGCCGGCGGCGAGTCGGCGTATTTGAAAGTATGAGCGATGGTGAGCTCGATCTCGTCGCGGACGAAGCCGGGGAGCTGGTTCTCGCCGACCCGCGTGGTTTCGCCTTCGTCGGTGGGGTCGAGCGTCAAATCGTGGCTCGATAAAAGCGCGACCATACCGCGCTGGCGACCGACGTTCGGCGCCGCGAGAAGTGGAAGCGCCTCGGAATCGCCCGAACCGAGCGATCGATCGTAGACAACGTCGAACGTGAGCTCGCCCTGAAGCTGGCGATCCAAGAAGATCTGCAAGAGCTGGGCGCCTCCCTGACGGATGACACGCCAATCCGCAATCGCCCCGGCATCTGAGTTGACTTCGTTGACTTGAACATCGCCGGGCACGATGAGCTCGAGCCGGTTCGTCTCCCCGCGTCGGACTTCATAGAGCACGCGTGCCCGCGAAAAGAGCACGCCTTCCTCGGCATAGATGACGTGGTAGAGCGACGCGTTGGCGCGAAGCTCCCGACGCACGACTTCGGGAACCGATTCCGACCACGTCAACGTGACCTGGTCGGTGAGCGGCACGTGGACCGTCGCGACGGTGGTGTTGCCTCGCGTGCGGCTCGTCACGTTCGTTCCCGGTTGCGCGGAGAGCTCTTTGCGCCCCGGGAGAGTGAGCTCGAAACGAGACACCGGGACTTTAGGGATCGCGAGCTCGACTCGAGGAGGTCCATCGGCTCTCATGACCGGTGTCTGGAACGTAGCGACGACCGTGTGTACGCCCAGGCCTTTGACGAGCGTGGCGAAGTGTTTGCCGTCGATGAGGATCGACGCCTCTTTGCCGTCCACCTGCAGGTTCGTGAGCGTCACGTTGCGCGGGAGGAGGCGCAGGGTGGCGGTTTCGTCCGAGAACAGATCCACCCGAAACTCACCTCGCCACACGATCGCGTTTCCGCTCAGCTCCCCGCGGTAGTGGGCTCGGCTGAACGAGGCGCCGCGCTTCGATGGCGTGCGCCATGAGATCTGGACGCCGCGCGTCGTCGGGATCGTGGCGTTGATGCGCGTGGTGGCACCGGATGGTGTCGTCCGGACGCCTGCGGCGGGGATGACGGCGACGTCGAGTCCCGTGCCGGGAAGGTTTCGCGCTGAGATTGATGGACGCTGCTTCCGGAAGGGGCACACCGAGGACGTAGCCGCTTTTGGACGAAGCCGCGTCCACGCGATACACGAGATGCATCGTGTAAGCGCCCTTTTGGTTCGTGGCCCACGCGAGTCCTCTTGGCGTCGCGACCAACTGAACCGGCGAACCTTGGATCGTCGCTTGGGTCACCGGAGTTCCCGCGGGGAGCACGGGAACGAGAGCCCACGCGTCCTCGAAGATTTGGATCGAGAGCGTGACCGAGACTTCCGCGCTCGCGGCCGGCTCGGTCGAGCCCACATTGACGTTCACGCGCGCGGTCCCCAAAGCGAAGTTCACCGGGGCATGCGGGTCGTCGGGTGCTTGTGCCTGTTGGATGAGCTGCGTGTAGATCTCGAGCGGAAGCTGGACCTGTCCTGGCCCGTTTGGCCTGTTGGGGTTGTTCTCTTGAGCCTCGACCGGTCCTAGCCCGGCGAAGACCATCATCGTCAGGGCAAACCATATGCGTTTCATTGTCCTACCTCGTTCCTGTGTCTGGGGAAAATCCTAAGTCAACGCTGCGGGCAAGCGTCGCTTGCTCGCACTTGCATATCGCAACGAGTCCGCAAGATAAGCGACCAGCGCGGGCTCGACGGATGAAGACAAAATGCTGACGTATTCACTGCGCATGGCGACGTCTCGAACGATCTCGCCGTCGCTCCCGAACGGTAAGCCCGCGAGGAGCCGACGGACTTCGTCGAGCTCGTCGATGGCGCCGGAGCGGTCGCCTTGCTCGAGCTTATCGGCCGCGCCTTCGAGCACCTCGGAAAGATGAAATGCGAGATAATTCTTGAGCACGTTGGTCTCTAGCGGCCCCCTATTGATGTTGTCGATGTCGCCCGAGCTCGACCGCGGAAGAGCGAGACTCGCTCTAGCGACGGTGTTCCGGAGCTCGGCGAGATCTTTATAGCGCACCGTGACCTCGGCGATGGGGCCGGGCCGGGCGGCGACGACGTCAAGAAGAATCGTGTGCGCGTCGCCCGCGTAGAAGCTCGGGATCACGATCTGGATGCCGTCTTCGTCTTCACCGCGGTCGGCTTCGATGCCGAGATTGCGCGACAAGCGAAGGTCGATGCTCTTTTCCGCTTCGCGGACACGCTCGGCTTGACGCTCGTTCAGAGACACTGACCCGATCACGTCGACGAGCTTCACGCCGTCCGCGAGCTTGATGCGAAGCCTGAGCGCGCGTGCGACGACGCGGCTCGAAGCGGCGAGCTCGCGGTCGACGATGCTGTTCGCGTCTTGTGCCTGCTCGAGAAAGTAGCGCCGTCCTTGTCCGGCGAGCGCGAGCCGCTCGAGCTCACTCCGGTCGACGGAGGCACCGACACCGATGACGCTCACGGGAACGCCGCCGACGGCGCTCCGGTGTGCCAACCGGGAAAGGGCGTCGAGCTCGTCCCCGAGCTTCCGCGGTGTGACTACGAGGACGAGACTCGAGCCGAGAGGCATCGTCGGGTCGTCGCCCGCGTGGACGTGCTCGATCGCGAGACGGACGGCGCCTTCGAGGTCGTTAGACGCCTCGAGCTCGTCAAGCGCGACGCTGAGAGGTCCGTGGCGGAACGACTCGGGAGGAACGATCTCGCCCTTCCCAGGAAGAATCAACCGAAACCGATCGCCAAGTGCCCTCGCTTGCTGAAGCGAATCGATGAGTGCGCGTGCCGCGGCGAGGTCGTTCGGCTTCGCATCGAGGACGATACCGACGTTCATCGGCGGCCGTCTCCGGCCGTGGCTTTCCGTCGCCTGGAGGCCGACTTGGACGAGAAGCCGGCTCGGCTCGCTGATGCCGCGGCGATCCGCGTGAAGCGTGAGTGATAGCGCGCCGCGACGTGGAGCGTCGAAAGGTTGAACGACAGGGCGCGCCGCCACGTGAGGGGCTACGAGCTGGTGCGCGTTCCGAAGGCGCATCGCAAGAAAGCGCGCTTTGGGATCGCCGGGCAAGTAGGTGTTCGCCCAGTAGCCGCGAGCGTTACGAAAGCGGAGATTGTCAATCCGCTCGCGCTCTTCGAGAAACAACCGAGCGTCCCCGTCGGTTTGGGGCGCCGCCTCGAACGCGATGCGTACGGTCACGGTGCGCTCGTCGCGATCAGAAGCTTCATATTTCCACTGCAGGACGGCATCGATCGCCGCCTGGTCGAGTGGCCCGACGGATTCGAGGACGATCGCTCTGGTGACGTTGCCACCGCGGTCGATCAACGCGCGGAGAACGACCGTGCCGGAAGGGCGTTTCTGCTTCGCCGCCTCGGGATAGACGGCGTCGACATGCACGAGCTTTCTCGGCTCGGCTTCCCGCTGATAATTGCCGTACTCATCCACTTCGCCGCCTGCGATGACTTGGCTCTTGAACTCGTCGACGAAATTCACCGTCATCGTCATCACGATGGGGACCGGCACGCCGTTCAGCAACGTGGGCTCGTACTTCCACCGCTTCACAGCGTCGATTGCGGACTGATCTAGAAGCGGGATCGAGCGCAGCACGCGAACGTTTGTGACGTTCCCGGCCGGATCGATGATGGCCTCGAGGATCACGATTCCCTGAACCCGCGCCTGCTTGGCGATATCGGGATAGACAGGTTGCTGATCTCTGACTTTGTTCGGTGGTCGAATGTTTCCACCGACGCGAACTGGCTCTTGCTTCGTAGGCGGTGCGTTTGGCAGACCCACTTCGTCTTCATCTGCGGGATCAGCCTCCCACACCAGTGCGTCAATCCCCAAGGGCGCGTGCTCGTTCGCTACGATTTCGCTTTCGTCGACGCTCGACGAAGGCGGTGCTTGAGCACGCGGAGAAGCTTGTGAGCGGCCCGCGGTCCGCGATGCGCGATCTTGCGCTCGCGCGTCCTCGAGCACCGGCTCGGCCGCGGCCGGCGTCCTCGCGACTCGATTGCCAGAAACGGCCCCGCTCTTGGCGAAACGCCAGCCCGCCTCATTGTCTTTCTTGAGACTCCCGTTCTTGTTCTCTGGCAGACCGCCAACGATTCCGCCGATGATCCCACCGGGAACGCCGTCCTCGACACCTTCATGTTTCTCGAGCTCGGCGTCGTCCTCGATCGGACGGAAATAGCCCCGTTCGTTCAGCTCTCGAATGCGAGCCCTCGGCTTCGCTTGGTTTTCAACCTGCTCCTCGCGGCGGATCACTTTGTCACGCGTCGTCGCGTTTCCGTCGAGCTGATCGTCCGCCACGTCTGCGTAATCGGAGCCGCCAACATAGCCGAGTGAGTCCAGACGTTCTTGCTCCTCGGACGAAAGCTCGTCGCCCTCGCTTTGACTCGTTTTGACGTCGACGTGGGCGGCGATTTCGTACTCGCGGCTGAACGACGAGTGCCCCATAAAAGTTACCCGTGCGGCGACGAACGCGATCGTGGCGGCCGCGGCTAGACCCATCGCCCAGTAGAGCGTTCGGTGGGAAGCCGCCTTGGCGGACAGCTCGGGGCGTGCGAGGAGTTTCTCGACGATGTCATCGGAGGCGTCATGAGTCACGAGTCCACCCAGCTCACTCTCCACGGCCAGAAGGTTCCTCAAAAATCGCGCGCACCCGGTACACTCGCTCAGGTGCTTTTGGAATTCTTCGTTCTCAGGCGCTTTGCCCTCGAGGGCGATCGCATTCCGAACCTCGTTACATCTCTCAGTCATGGCTCACTCTCGTGCGTCGCTCGTAGCTCTCCACCAGGCGCATGCGCGCGCGCCTCACGTGGGTCTTCACCGTGTTGATGGGCATATCGAGGATGGACGCAATGTCTTTCAGGGGTAGGTTCTCGATCGTTGCGAGGATCAGCACCTCGCGTTCCGGCATCGGAAGCGCTTGGATCGCTCGCTCGAGCCAGGCCTTTGTCGGTTGCGCGGACGCTAACGATTAAGCGTCCGGCGCGCCGTCTTTGATGTCTGGGACGTCTGCACTCGCCGGCTCCCAAACAATGTAGCTGCGCAGTTTTTGCTTGCGCAGATACGTTCTTACGGTGTTGGCCACCACGGTAAAAAGCCAAGGGTGCAGGGGGCGTGCGTTATCGTATTGATCGGCGCGTTGGTGGATCTTGAGGAAGATCTCTTGAAAGAGGTCGTCGCGATCGGCTTCGGCAATGCCGCAGCGCACGAGATAGCCGAACACCGGCCGGCGGTAACGCTCGACCAGCTGCGAGAACGCGTCGCGGTCACCTTCTCGGTGCGCGACGAGCAGCCGCTCCGTTGGTTCGGGAACCACTACGATCTCCATCCGGGCTAACCCTTCCATACCCCTTCATACTAGCGGACCGAGGAAAAGTTCCGAAAAATTCGCGTGCGGGGCCAACAACTGCTGCTAGACATCTGTTTCTATCTACTTATGTCTGTTCAGTTTGATCAGATTCCTGATCCCTTGACATACTCCCAACATCCACCTATACTCGTGATCTCGTGAAAGCGCTGCACTGCATACGCCCAACGACGCTCAGCCACAAGATTCAGCTCGATCCTACACCGCAACAAGAAGTCTACCTGCGGCGCGCCTGTGGTGTTGCTCGCTTCGCGTGGAATTGGGCTCTCGAGCGCTGGCGCCATGAATACGAAGCGGGCGGCCAACCCTCGGGATTGGCTCTCAAGAAACAGTTCAACGCCATCAAGGGCGAGCATTTCCCGTGGGTTTATGAAGTGACGAAGTACGCAGCCCAGCAACCGTTTCTTCATCTCCAGTCGGCGTTCCGGAACTTTTTCGCCAAGAGGGCCCGCTATCCACGGTTCAAGAAGGGGGTGCACGACAGTTTCTATGTCGGCAACGATCACGTGAAGCTCGCCGGCAAGCGCGTTTGGATTCCGAAGCTTGGGTGGGTACGGATGCGGGAGGAGCTTCGGTTTCGAGGCAAGCTGGTCTCGGCGGTCGTTTCTCGAACGGCAGACACGTGGTTTGTGAGCCTATCGGTAGAGCTCGAGGAGACGCCTGAGCGTTGCGAGAGCCAAGCAGTGGTGGGTGTGGACTTGGGTGTTATCCGGCTGGCAACGTTGTCCACTGGGGAGCAGATCGCGGGACCGAAGCCGCTGAGACGAGAGCTTTCCAAGCTGAGGCGCTTGTCTCGGCGCGTGTCGCGCACACAGAAGGGGTCCAACAACCGCGAGAAAGCTCGTGTGGCTCTGGCGCGGCTACACTACCGAATCCGCTGCGTTCGCCAAGACGCACTGCACAAACTCACGACCTACTTGACGAAAAACTATGCGGGCATAGCGATCGAGGATCTGAACGTGAAGGGCATGTTGGCGAATCGGCGTCTGGCGCGAGCGATTGCGGACATGGGCTTTCACGAGTTTCGCCGCCAGCTCCAGTACAAGGCGGAGCTTCGCGGCAATCACATCGAGGTATGCGACCGTTGGTTCGCGTCTTCGAAAACGTGCTGTGAGTGCGGTGTGCTGAATAAAGATCTGACTTTGGCAGAGCGTCAGTTTCGATGCGAGGAGTGTGGTTCGGAAAGAGATCGCGACTTGAACGCAGCGCTGAATCTTTTTAGTACGGTGAGCTCCACCGGACCTCAAGCCTGTGGAGAGGAGCGCTCTGGCTTCGGTATACGCCGAAGTGAAACGTTCCTCTATGAAGCAGGAACCTGGGCTTGATCGGATTTGATCAGGTTTTGGAGAGCGGATTTCACCTCGATTCGAGGAACTCCCGCAACGCCACCGCCTGGTTGTGCTCTTCGTCCCGTGCACTGTAGACGAGGGTCACGGTGTGCTTTCGCACCGAAGAGCAGGTCGGCCGCCAGAGGTCCTCTTTGCGCGCGAGCTCCTTGAAGTACCGCTTCTTGAACTCAGCCCACCGAGCCGGGTCGTGGCCGAACCACTTGCGGAGCTCGTGACTCGGACCGAGCTCTTTCAGCCACGCCTCGATCGAAAGCGCGTCTTTCTTGACGCCGCGTGGCCATATCCGGTCCACGAGGTAACGTTTTCCGTCACGCTTGGTGGCGGGAGCGTAAGCGCGTTTCACGCGGATCGGCACCATCCAAGTATAGAGGATAGAATCGCTCGATATGACGGAGCTTCGAGACGCGCACGTCGTCATCACCGGCGCCGCCAGTGGCCTCGGCCGGCGCATGGCACTCGGCGTCGCGCAACGAGGCGGTACGCTTTCCCTTTGGGACGTGAACGGGGCGGGCCTCGACGCGGTGGTCGCCGAGGTCACAAGCCTCGGTGGGCGAGCCCAACCGGTGGTCTGCGACATTTCCGATCGAGGGGCGGTCTATTCCGCGGCGGCCGGTATCGCCGATCCCGTCGATGTCCTCATCAATAACGCCGGCGTCGTGAATGGAAAGAGCCTTCTCGAGATTCCGGACGAGCAGATCGAAAGAAGCCTCCAGATCAACACCCATTCGCTTTTCTGGATGACCAAGGCGTTTCTCCCGGCGATGATCGAGCGCAACCGGGGCCATATCGTCACCATTGCTTCGGCCGCAGGCCTCATCGGCGTCCCTCGCCTGACGGACTATTGCGCCAGCAAGTTCGCCGCGGTGGGGCTCGATGAATCCCTTCGAGTCGAGCTGAGAAAACGAGCGCCTGGCGTCCGGACGACCGTCGTCTGTCCCTACTACATCGACACCGGCATGTTCGACGGGGTGAAGACGCGCTTCTCGTTCTTGCTACCCATCCTGAAGGAGGAGAAGGTCGCCGACAAGATCTTGAAAGCTGTGGAGCGCGATCGACCGCGGCTTCAGATGCCGGCACTGGTCCACAGTATTCCGCTGCTACGATTGTTTCCGGTCCACTTATTTGATGCGATAGCCAGGTTTATGGGAATTAGCGCTTCGACGGACGATTTCGTAGGCCGACACAAGGATTCGCCATAGGTTTGTTCTGCCCACCTGTTTGACTGGGTTGGCTGTGTGGGGTTAAGATCTGATCATGCGGTCAAATCCTAAGCCTGTTAGCCAGAAAAAGCTCAGCTTCATCGAGGAAGCGCGCCGCCGCCAGATCGTCGAAACGGCCATCCAAACGATTGCCACTCAAGGGTTTTCCCAAGCCTCGCTTGCGGAGATTGCCCGGAAGGCCGGGATCAGCAAAGGGGTCATTTCGTACCATTTCGCGGGCAAAGACGAGCTCGTCGAAGAAATCCTGAGAAGCTTGCTGCACCAGCCAGCCGAGTTCATCAAAGAACGGGTGGGCCGCAATGAGACGGCACTCGACCAGCTTCGAGCCTACATCGAAGCGAACTTCGAGTTCATGGAGTCCCACCGCGACAACTACGTGGCGCTCGTCGATCTATGGGGACGCCGCGGGAGCTCGGAGGAAGAAAATCGGTTCAACGCCGACGCGTACGAGCCCTCGCGACACTACCTCTCGCACATTTTCGAGGCCGGGCGCGAGCGCGGCGAGTTCCGCCACTTGCCGGTGCGTTCGACCGCGTCGTTGATTCAGGCGGCCATCGACGGGGTGATGTTGCAGTGGGTTTTCGACGAAGAGAGCATCGACCTCGACGTGAGCCGCGCAGAAGTGTTGGAGATGATCACCCGCCACGTGTCCAAAGGAGAGCCGCGATGAACAACATCGACACCAAAGGCATGTCCGAAGGTAAGAAGGCAGCACTCGAGCTGACCGAGGAGTCGCGCGAAGGCTTTTTGGACTACCCGACGTTCGCCGGCGCTCTGTTCATGGGTGATCTTCCTGTCGAGCTGGTCCATCCCTATCCGGAAGAGGATACCGATCGTGATGCCCGTGGCGAAGCGTTTCTGACGCAGCTCGAATCGTTCCTGAAGGAGCACGTCGACCCGGATCAAATCGATGTCGATGGAGAAATCCCGGAAAACGTTATCGAGGGGCTCGCGGCTATCGGTGCGTTCGGGATCAAGATCCCGCGTGAATACGGCGGTCTCGGTTTGTCGCAACAGCTGTATACGCGAGCGGCTGTTCTCGTGGGAAGCTACTGCGGAAGCATCTCCGCGTTGCTGTCGGCGCATCAATCCATCGGTGTGCCCCAGCCGCTCCTTCTTTTCGGCACCGAAGAGCAGAAGCAAAAGTTTCTACCGCGGATCGCGGGCGGAGAGATCACGGCGTTCGCGCTGACAGAGACGGGTGTTGGCTCGGATCCCGCACGCATGGAGACGCGCGCCGAGCCCACCGAGGACGGCAAACACTACATTATTAATGGGGAGAAGTTATGGTGCACGAACGGCACCCGGGCAGGACTTCTCGTCGTCATGGCCAAGACACCGGCTCGCGTCGCGGGCGGCCGCGATCGGGTCACCGCGTTCGTCGTCGACACGAAAACCCCGGGCGTCGAAGTCACGCACCGCTGCCAGTTCATGGGATTGAGAGCGCTTTTCAATGCCGTCATCCGTTTCACCGACGTTAAAGTTCCGGCCGAGAACATCATCGCCGCCGAGGGCAAGGGACTTCGCGTCGCGCTCACGACGCTCAACACCGGTCGTATCACCCTGCCGGCGATGTGCGTCGGGCTCTCGAAGCGAGCGCTTCAAATGGCGCGAGAATGGGCCAACGAGCGCGAGCAGTGGGGCGCACCCATCGGAAAACACGCCGCTGTCGCCGACAAGATTGCGCGTATCGCCTCGACGGTGTTCGCCATGGAGTCCATGACGTACCTGACGTCGGCGCTCGTCGATCGCAAGAAGACCGATATCCGCGTCGAAGCCGCGATGGCGAAGATGTTCGGGACCGAGGCAGCGTGGACCATCGTGGACGACACCATGCAGATTCTCGGAGGTCGCGGCTTCGAGACGGCGCAATCCATCGAGGCCCGCGGAGAAACGCCCCGGCCGATCGAGCGCGGAATGCGAGACTCCCGCATCAACCGCATCTTCGAAGGCTCGACCGAGATCATGCAGCTTTTCATCGCTCGTGAAGCGCTGGACCCGCACCTGAGAGTTGCCGGAGAGGTCATGAACTCGACGCTTCCGACGTCCCGGCGTCTCCGCGCCGCGATCCGCGCCGGGTGGTTCTACCTGAGGTGGTATCCGAAGCAGTGGCTTCCGGCGACGGCAAAAACCTCGGGCATGGACCCGGCGCTCAAAAAGCACGTCCGCTACGCCGCGCGGCAGAGCAAGAAACTGGCTCGCAAGATGTTCCACGCGATGGCCATGAACGGCCCCAAGCTCGAGCGCGAGCAGATGCTTCTCGCGCGCTTCGTCGACATCGGGACCGAGCTCTTCGCCCAGACCGCCTCAGCCACGAGAGCGCAGGCTCTCGTCGAGCACGGCCAAGATCGCAAGGAGATTCTGGCCCTCGTCGACCACTTCTGCGCCGAATCGCGCCTCCGTATCGACCGCGCGTTCCGCGGCATCCGCACCAACAACGACCACATGGGCTACCGCCTCGCCCAAAACGTCCTGAAAGGCGGCTCCGACTGGCTCTTCGACGGCATCGTCGGACAGACGTCCGAGGGCAACGACGAGTCGGAGTTCACCCTCGAACCGCAACTCGAGCCCGATCTCGAAGAGGTCTCGAGCTGAGCTTGCCTGAGACGCCTGTCTTCAAGTATGCTTAGAGGCTCCCGGGTGGGATCCGGCATGCGCCTGTAGCTCAGCTGGATAGAGCGTCTGCCTCCGGAGCAGAAGGTCGGAGGTTCGAATCCTCTCAGGCGTACCAACCGAAAGATCCACCCCAAAGTGGGCCGCTAGCTCAATTGGCAGAGCAACGGACTCTTAATCCGTAGGTTGACGGTTCGATTCCGTCGCGGCTCACCAATCAAGTCACTAGATCATAACTAAGGCTGTTTTAAAGCAATAACTACGATATTGGACGGCTAACAGTAGTATCGTGCCGGTACAACCATTGACATAGTGACAATGTGCAACCGCCTACATCGGTAACGAAACAGACCGGGCACATAGGTAACAGTTTGCGGTGTCGTGGATTCTCTTCGAGATCATTTCGGGCCTCGTCTTTTGTATGGCCTCTTGCTTCGTCGTTCGGGAGAAACTAGAAGCCCAAAGGCGCGATATCCACGGTCCCTGGCGTTTCGAACATCGAGAATTCCGAGAGGGACGGGACCGAAGTGAACCTTCCACCGGTCGTCATCGACTTGCTCGAGACCGACGCGCTCTGACTTTAGACAGCTGCTTATGTACCACTGCTTGGACTCAAAAGAGATCATTCCGTTGGGATAGGTTTGAGCGACGTAGAAGTGCTCCGGGTATTCGATTTGCGGGAGCTGACGAGGGTAGGGGCGGTTCGAGGGCTGATAGCGAGATGCAGGAACCTCCTGACCAAGTGCCTCATGCGGGCGGATTTCGTTGTATTCCTCCCGGAACCGATCGAATGCCCGTTGCTGTGCTCGAAAGCTCGCTCGGGGCGGTTTAGCCGTCTCTGACTTCAAGGTGCTGTGCATCCGTTCATGTCTTCCGTTTTGATCGGGTCGGCCGGGCTGAATCCGCTCAGGACGGATTCCGAGACGAATCCACCAAACAGCAAGTCTGGACAGTCCTCCTGGCGCAAGAGTCGAGAACGGCGCTCCGTTGTCGGTTCGAATCGCGTCCGGCAGACCGTATGCTCGAAATACCGATTCGAATATCTTCCGTGTCGGCTTGAACAATGGCCGGTGAAGACCCTGACAGGCAAATAAATAGCGACTGCATCCGTCGCTCACGGTCAAGGGGTGACAACGCTCCCCTGCAACCGGAAAATGTCCCTTGAAGTCGGCACACCACACCGCATTGGGGCTCCCGTAGTCGCCCAGACGATCGCCATACGGAGAGCTTCGGCGTATCCGCCGCCGCTTCTGGATGAGCCCATTCTTACGCAGAACCTCTCCGATCGTGCTCGTCGCCGGCAGCGCGAGCTGCGGATAGTGCCGTTGCAGGATGACACGCAACTTGCGCGGTCCCCAACGCGGGTGTTTCTTCCGGGCTCTCAGAATCTTTTCCACCACGTCGTCCGCGACAGCGTGAGGATGCGACAAAGGGGCGCGAGAACGCTCTTCCAGACCTGCGACCCCGTAGTGTGCCAAAACTCGGCCGCCGCGAAGCAGCACCTCGTAGGGTCGCGTCTTCCCGAAGTAAGGATAGCCACGCCGCCCCGAACGGCTAGAATGCGGCCTATGCAGCCTTACCTATGGCAGTTCCTCGCGTTGACCTTCGCCGGGTGGGTCAAGCGGTCCCAGCAGGATGCAATCGAATACGTGAAGGAAGAGAATCGAGTTCTCCGGGAGCAGCTCGTCGCTCGTCGCTTACGTTTCACCGATGACCAGCGTCGACGTCTGGCAGCGAAGGCGAAGGCTTTGTGGCAGGAGAACCTGAAGGAAATCGTCGAGCTCGTAACGCCCGACACGTTGTTGCGTTGGTATAGAGAGCTCATCGCGGCAAAGTACGATGGGAGCCATCGCCGCGGTCCAGGGCGACCTCGCGTGGCAGAAACGATACGCGAACTCGTGCTCACGATGGCGAAGGAAAACTCAAGCTGGGGATATACGAGGATTTGTGGCGCTCTCGCTAACATGGGCCATGAGGTCGGCAGAAACACCGTGAAACGCATCCTCGCGGAACACGGTATCGAGCCCGCACCCGCGAGGGATAAACGCACGCCCTGGAGCACCTTTCTGAAAGCCCATTGGGGAGCTATAGCTGCGACGGATTTCTTCACCGTGGAAGTGCTTACCACCCGTGGATTGATTCGCTACTTCGTGCTTTTCGTCATCGACCTCAAGACCCGTCGCGTCGAGATCGAGGGCATCGTCCATCAGCCCTACGATGATTGGATGAAGCAAATGGCGCGAAACTTGACGGACGCGATGGATGGATTTCTTCGCGACGCTCGATTTCTAATCCACGATCGAGACCCGCTGTTCTCAGCGTCATTCTGCGCCACGCTCTGCGCGACTGGGGTGGAGACAGTGAAACTACCCGCAAGGAGTCCGAATTTGAATGCTCACGCGGAGCGTTTTGTTCGTTCGATAAAACACGAGTGCCTCAACAGAATGGTTCCGCTCGGAGAGAATCATCTTCGCGTGGCCGTTCGCGCTTACGTCGCCCATTACCATATGGAAAGAAATCACCAGGGTCTCGACAACAGGTTGATCTCCGAAGTGCCCGACAGTCCCTGCACTGAGGGGAGCATTCTGTGTCGGGAGCGTCTTGGCGGGATTCTCCGATATTATTATCAGGAGGCAGCGTAAGCGGAGCGGGCGCGTTTCACGGCCGAAGAACGAAGGTTTCCAGAAACGCGATGGCGGGTCCTGAGGGTCCCCGTCTCTGAGATATCGCGCCGCCACCGCCACGCCTTCAAGAACCGAAACGTTGACAAAGGCAGCCGCGAACGTCCCTTTTCCCTCTGATTCAAGCGGAGCAGGTGTCTAATAATGATGGATTTCGCCTTCATCTGAGTATTGGCACACTACGCGGTCCTCGTGCGACAGGAAGTGGACCGAACTCGTCACCAGTCTTGGTGCCAACTTGGTGCCAGAACTACCCCCGGAGCCACGAAACAACGGAGACGACCGTCACCGCTTCTTCGAGTCGTTCGTGTCGGTTAGGCTCCGTTCGTGCTGGTTGGTGCTCGCCTGAGCACGACTCTTAATCCGTAGGTTGACGGTTCGATTCCGTCGCGGCTCACCAATCATATCAATCGCTTGCGGGGATAGCCTACCTTGAATGCCTGTATTGGTGCCAGCTTAGCTTCTGGACGCCGACGATCTAGCGTATCTGGGGGAAGCTCCGGCGGGAGATCGAATCGGCTACGGTCCGGAACCGCTCGTCGGCGGCGTCGAGCGGATGAACGACGTGCTCCCGGGCCCTTACTCCTGAAGAACATTTCCGCAATCGGGATAGCTGGAGCGCAAGAAGCGGAGCCGACGGCGCACATGGCCTTTCCAACCGGCTAGCGGCACCGTCTCCCACCGGCCGCCGCGCGGCTGCAACAGGACGATTGCCGCGAGCACGAAAACATGCAGCGCAAATATCGAAACGGGGGCGGGCATCTTGGCGTGGAAGATGACGGTAAAGATCGCGATGATCGCCGTATAGCCAAAGACGACCCCGTCGAGTGGGTGAAGCGATTCTTCAAATCCATCACGCCTGCGGCCGCCGTGCCCGCTTCGCTTTCTAATGGAAGTTTTTCCATGTCACCACTCCGGACGTGAGAAAAAATCGCGTTTCCCAAGGGAGATGGGGATGGTTGGTCCACACTTCTGTCAACTAGGGGGTCGGGTCCGCGCGGTACGGATTCACCCGATATCGTATCGGCGTTTCGTTGGTGCTCTATGACTAGCGCTTTAACAAGTCGGGCTGCGTGTGCTCAACGCGCTCACGTCGGCACGAGTGTCGATACCATCTTCGGCCTCCAGCGGAGGCGAATCCACTGCAAGATATCGTAGGTGAGGGCGACCCACAGAGATTCAGTGCGCACTTTGGCGACTCCGCGCACGCTAAACTGCCGCAGGCCGAACTTGGTTTTGATCCAGAGATTCGGAAACTCGGCCACCTGCGAGCGTGTCTTATAGATGGCCTTGGCTTCGTCGGTCTGCATCTTCTTCCGGAACGCGGCTATGTCGGGCAAGAGTTCGCGCCGCTCGATCGATCGGCCGTGCTGCGTACGAGGACAACACTGCTCTTTGGCCGGACACGTCTGGCAGTCTTGCTTAGACGCCTTATATCGATAGCGCATCGTGCCATGGCTTTCCTGCTTGGCGTCGTAGCGTAAGTGCTTGCCCTGCGGGCACACATACGTGTTGGTCTGCGTATCGAAGACAAACTTCGACGCCTCGTATTCCGCTTTCACGCCGTGGTGCTTATACGACTTGCGCCGATTGGCCTCTGCTGCCTTGTTCTCGTGGTCGGGGCCGACGAGATCGATGCCGCGCTTCGCCATCTCCGCGATGTTGTTGCTACTAATGTAGCCTCCATCTACGACCATCTGCTCGGGCCGCACGCTGCATGCTCTGCTCAATCCGTTCTATGGCCGGCGTCAGCTGCTGATAATCGCTACCGGCCTGCGTGGCATCGATGTCGACAATCAGGCCGTGTGCGGCATCCGTTGAGACTTGGACGTTGTAGTTAGGTGCGGAGCCGCCCTCGGCTTGCTTCATCACCCGCGCGTCGGGATCGGTCGTGCTCACGCGGTCTATGCGGCTTTCAGCTTGTCATACTCCTTCAACGCTGATTCTAGACGATCCTGTCTCTCTCGCCTGGCGCGTTGCTGCGCTGCCTGCATCTGCCGGCTCGATTCCTCCTCCGTCTGGGCGTTGAGAGTCTCTACCGCCTCACGCGCCTGCTCCAGACACTCTTCGACCGTCGGCTTGCGGCGAAATCCACTCGACGAAGCGTTCGCGCGCACCTTCGTCCCATCCAGCATGACTCGCTCGAGCGTGATCAATCCGTCCGAACTCAGAACTCCCAGAGCTTGCACAAACAACTCGTCCAGGATCTCCCTATGAATCATCCGAAAGTCCGACAGCGTGTGCGCACTGATGCTCTGCATTCCGCTGAGCCATTGATACGCCGGATGATGTTCGCACAGCCGCTCAACCGCGCGGGCCGAACTCACGGCTTGGCTGTAGCTGTAGACCCACAGGCTCACCAGTAGCTGAGGATCAAACGCAGGCCGGCCTGCGCCACCCGCGACCGAGCGGACTTGATCCGTGTACCCGCTGAGATCCAGCCGACCCACGAACTCCCAGATCGCACGCGCTGGGTGATCCTCTGGGATCAAACGCTCCACGTCGACCGTTCCGCAGCAGCAGCTGCGCCCTATCGACCACCTTCAACCGAGCTTGTGTCACGCGCGCTCCCTCATCGCCGTCATCACCATCGCTGCGTTTTCGCGGACTCGGAAAGCCTGGAAGTGACGTTTGCTTATCACCCACGTTTACCCCGCTTCCTCCCACGCTTTGCCTTAGGCGTCCGACGCACAATCAGTGTGTTTCGATCCTCCACCACCCACTCCAGCTCCTCGCCCGGCTCCATCTCTAGCGCCTGGGCTAAAGGTGACGGGTAAATCACATAGAACTGACGGGTGTCGTTGGCTCGCTTGATCACCTGCAGCTTTGTCACGTATCCCATGCTGGTCACTCTATAACATAGCTGTAGAGCTAGTCAAGCTTAATTTTTTATCACGTCCTCTGAATGGATAGGATGGCCTAATCCATCGGATGGCGGATTTCATCCTCTCAAGACGCCCGGGCTCCGATTTCCTGTGTTTTCCGCCCCGCGGCGGACACGGCAAGGCTTTTGCAAAAGGTATGCCTGGAAACGACGACACTCGCCGCCGCCGTTACAAAGGGAGGACATGTGAGAACAGTGTTACTCGTATTGATGACATCGGGGGCATTGGTCTGGATGATTGGATGTGAGACGAACGAAACCCCGCTCACGGCTCCGGACGCCGATCCAGGCAATCCGTTGGGGTCTTGGGTACTCCAATCGTTCGAGCCGAGCGACGGCAGCGTCGTGCCGGTACCAGAGCCTGGGAAATACACACTCGATCTCGGTGAAGACGGACGCGCGCATATCCAGGCCGATTGCAACGTGTGCAATGGTGACTACGAAGTGAGTGGATCGAGCCTCTCCTTCGGGCTCATGGGATGGACGCGCGCCGCCTGCGCCCCGGGCTCGCTCGAGCGGGACTACTTGGAAGCGCTCGTCTCCACGTCGATGTTCCAGGTGACCGAGAGCAGCCTTGCACTCGCCTATGACGGTGGCGTCCTGAAACTCCAAGCGCCGTAGACCACAATCGAGAGCCGGCACCCCGTCATGGGGCGCCGGCCTTTTTTTGGGTGCGGGTTTCCTCGTTCGCGGGCGCGTAGTAGAATATCCCCCCCATGAAACGCCTTCTTTGAACCACCGTTTGGCTGGCCGCGACCCAGGTAGGCGCTCAGCCAATAAACGAAGAGCGCGCCCGCCATTGGGAGAGTACGCTCCAAAAGACGCTTATTCGCCGGTAGGATGGTTCTTGAAGAGTTTCTCGGCCCCATTTCTGGATCTTGCTGGCGTTTTTCTTCGAGCTGTCGGAGATCGTACCGCGCCAGACGAGGCGCTCGCCATCCTTGGAGGAAACTGCGGTGACGCCCCATGGGACTCGCAACGAGTTACGAAACCCTGCGTGACCTCTGCCCGATACACGGCACCTTCGCCGCGAGGTGCGCGGCCACTTGTCGCGCGTAGTTCTATGTACGCGCCAGCGCTGCGCGTTCGCGATTGACAGAAACGACTGGCCACCCGACGCTGCTGTCGTCGCAAGACTTAGAGCAACACTTTTTGGCGTGGTCTAGGCGAAGCCAGTTTTTGGCCGCTTTTGCGCCACGCCGTCAACGGTGATGTCCACCTTCTCGTTGTAGAAACAGACGAGGCCCGTCACCTTCGAGGCCGCCAACAGAGGTGTGCCGTAGCCCCAGGCAACATCTTGGGCGGGTACTTCCCCGGAGGCTAAGGACCAATAGCTCGCCACGCCTTTGTACGGGCACGCCGATGATGTGTCAGACGCTGCCAACATGTCCATCCGAACATCAAGTTTCGGAAGATAGTACCGCGTGGGCATATTGGTTTCGAACAACAGTCGCGGACGGCGTGAATCGGCTACCTTGACCCCATTGACCGAAACCTCAATGTGCCGCGAACTGTATAGCACGTCGATGCGGTGGTACGGATCGCGCGGGTGAACAAAGATCTCTTCGTCCTCTTCGAACCATGCATCCATTTGGCCGAAGGTCAAACTCCGAAGATCGCGCGCTTCGATAACGGGCGAATCGGGATAGCCGAAGGCAGCGTTCTCCGCAACGTGGCCGCCAACATTCACCGACCAGTAACGCGCCTCGCCCATCGCCTCGTGGCTGTCGGTGTGATCAGTAGCCGTCAGGAGCTGGGAGTCGAT
Organism: Candidatus Marinacidobacterales bacterium; assembly: GCA_965237955.1. Taxonomy (GTDB): domain Bacteria; phylum Acidobacteriota; class Vicinamibacteria; order Marinacidobacterales; family SMYC01. The sequence continues at coordinate 2,452,491 of OZ250169.1, forward strand.
ATCATCTTTTGGAAAATAGTACCAAGGGACCGGCGGCCATCCCTTTCGCCAAACCAGGCTCGCTCCGCCGCTGTCGGCGATGGTCTTTCCGTGGAACACCGCTCGAATGCGACGCGGGCATACTTCGATATGAACGCCTGCGGTCATCGGTCTTCCCATGACGTCCTCCTTGCTGCGGCGTCATTGCCGCCGAGAGGGAGCATACATCGGCCCGGAGGAGCAGTCGCTGACTTGGCTGATGCCGGCGCGTTTCGTACCGCGCCCGTCCACTAACGCATCACCGATCACCGATGGTGAAGACCATATTGCCCGTGACAGAGACACGACGCTCATGACCGTCCTCGGCAAACCGCCACTCATATACTCGTCTCGTTCGTGGAAATCGGATGTTCTCAGCGTAGACTTTCGGCAATGCCTTTCACGGTCTGTGCGAGGGAGTGCAGTCGAGCTTGGTCGCGTCCGCTCGCGGCGGCGCTATCGCCCTCGAGGTCGGTCGCGAGCGCGTCGAGCTGATCCGAAGTTCCGGCGTCGTCTGAAGTCCCGCTGGCCAGAATTTGATCGGCGAGCTCGAGCGCGACCGTCAAGGCTTCGGCTCGCTCCGATGGAATCGCACCACTCCGCCCGAGCTGGTCGAGGTACGCGCGTGCTATTACGGGGCTCGCCGGCCAGTCGATGCGCCGCTGCTGTTGTACGTTGACGACGTCAGGAGACACCAGCGACGCCGCGTCGATCTCGTTCTGCGACAAGTACTCGCTCGGCAAGAGCTTCAGCACGTCGAGGCCCCGGACGATTTCGGTGCCGTAGATGTAGCCGCGGTACCAATACGCCGACCAATAACCCGCCAGGATAAGCTTCTTCGCGTCGATCGGGCCGCGGTCGAAAAACGCGATCTCGACCGGCTTCGAGGAATCGGTGAAATCGAATACTGAGATTCCGCCTTGATACCAAGCTTGAACCATGATGTCGCGCCCGGGAACGGGTACGAGAGAGCCGTTGTGAGCGACGCAGTTCTCCTGCTCGGTCTGCGGAGCCGGCATCTTGAAGTAGCTTCGGAACTCCATCTTGCGATCGACGATGTCGAAAATCGCGTTCGCGCCCCACTCTTTGGGATCGGACGCACGACATCGCGGACGCCCGCCGCCGCTCCACTCATCCGTGAAGACCACCTTGGTGCCGTCATTATTAAAAGTCGCCGAGTGCCAGTAGCCGAAGCCCGGGTCGATCACTTGATCGATTCGGACCGGATTCACCGGATCGGAGATATCGAGAAGGATGCCGTTGCCGGAGCACGCCCCCGCCGCAAGGCCAATCTCTGGATAGACGGTGATGTCGTGGCACTGGTTGGTTTCGGTCGTCTTCTGCGTTCCTGGCCCATGGTCGCCTCCCTTCCATAAGCCCGCGATCGCGCCGGACTCGGGATCTGCAAAAATGCGCGGTCGGCTGACGAGGCGTGCCTCTTCCGGTTTCGCGAGCGGGATTCGGATGACGTCGATGCTGAACAGAGCGGTGTTCGAATCCTCGCCCGGAGTCGCGTCCGAACAATCGGCGAGCTCATCTCCAGGGCGCACCGTGCCCGTCCCGGAACCATAGACGTATACGTTGCCTTCGTCATCCGGGTCGGGCACCAGGGTGTGCGTATGCGACCCTCGGCACGTTTGGACCGCGGCAACCTGCTTCGGTATCCGCACGTCGCTGATATCGAAGATCCGCACCCCGCGGAAACGCACGTCACTGACCGGCTCCGCGACCCCATGAAGGCCGCAGTCGAGCCGGCCCCGTGTCTGCTCGACCGACATGATCAGAAGATTCCCGGTGATAGACACATCGCCCTGGCCTCCGGGACACACGACCGAGCCGAGAAGTTGTGGCGAAAGCGGATCCTCGACGTTGTAGGTATTGAACCCGTGGTAATTGCCTTCGAACAGAACGTCTCCGGCAAAAGCAAGATCCGTGTTCGCGAAGTTCAAGATACCGGGCCTAAACGCCGGCTGATCCGCGGCCGCGTTCTCGCCTTCCTCTTCGTCCGTCTCGGTGTCTTGTTCCTCCTCCTGGTCTCGCTCGCCCTGCGCTTCGGGTTCTTCATCCGCGGAATCGCTCTCCGACGGCATGGGCAGGCCGGCAGGTGCGTGGGGATCGAAAAAGCCGTCCGGCTTGGGAAGCGTCGCAACCCGCTCGAGATTCAACATCGCTTCACCAGCATCACGAAAGCCGGCTTTGAGATGAACCCGAGGATCGATAGAGAGGCCCGCGAGCATGGTGTCCATACGATCGATCTCCATGCTCTGATCGGCAGTGATATCGGATGTGAAAACGAAGAGCTGCGAGTCCTGAGCCGCGCCGCGTTGGGAGAGGAGATCTTCGACCATGGTCAGCGCCCCGCGGTGGTGTTTGATCATGAGCTCGAGAAAGAGCCGATCGAATGCGACCCCGCGCGCCCCATCGAGTTGGCTCATCTCCTCGGCCGTCAGCATGCCCGGCATCAGCTCGGCGCCATGCGCGTGATGAGCATCCACGTCGGTGACCTCCTGGCCGTGCGCGCGTAGCCATTCCTGCATCATCTTGATTTCGTCTTCCTGGGAGAGCTCGATGCGTTTTGCGAGCTTGTGCATGACGTCCCACTCGCTCCGGGTCGCGAGGAGCTCGGTCATCTCGAGTGCCTGGGCGTGGTGGGAGATCATTCCCTGCATGAAGCTCACATCGGCTTCGGCAAATTGAATGCCAGCGAGATCGGAGGCTTCCTCCGCGGAGATCCGCCGACTCGGCTCACCGGGCGCACCCGGTTGGACGATCGGAGGCGGTGTTTGACTCTCCGCCGCGCCGATCGGCATGAACGCCGCGACGATGATGACGGTCGCGCCAAGTCGCCGGAAAGAGCGTTTCTGTATGCTCATGGGTGACCTCCACTTGATTCCCGCGCCTCTGACGCTCGGGAGCTGTATTCTAGTACATGGCCGAGCGCTCATGCGGCTCTTCGATCGTCGAGCGAGCGACCGCTTGCGTCACCGCTTGCATCAGGCGCGACGACGATCGTGCTCGTGATATCGTTCCGCGATGCCGCTCCGGAGCCGTGCGCCTGTTGCCCGGCGGGTCGGCTTCACGGCCGCACTGAGCCGCGTTTGGTACTGGGCGCTGGTGGTCGGCGGTTACAGCGCGCTGCCCGTTCTCATCGGCTCGACGCCTTGGGCCGAGCGTTTCGATCTGGCGCCCACCGTCGATGCCATCATCGCCCTCATCCTGGGCGTGTTTCTCATGTTTCGCATCAACCGGGCCTACGAGCGCTGGTGGGAAGCACGCACGCTCTGGGGAACGCTGGTGAACGTGAGCCGCAATCTCGCGATCAAGGCCAAGACGCTTGCCGAACCGGATGCGATGGAAAGCCGCAGGCTCAGGACTCTCATCGTCGGGTTTTGCTACGGGCTGAAACATCACCTGCGCGGCGACGCGGCATTGCGGAAAGTTACAGGGTTCGAGAGCACCGAGGACGACCCGAAGCATGTACCGGCCTACATCGTCGAGCAGTTGTACGGGTTGTTGTCCGCGTGGCGAACCGCTGACAAGCTCTCCGACGCGGATCTCTGGGTGTTGGACCGAGAGGCGCGCGAGTTCCTGGAAGTGGCGGGCGGGTGCGAGAGAATCGAGAACACTCTGATGTCACAGTCGTTTTCGAGTCTCTCGCGACAAGCGCTCCTGCTTTATTTGTTGTATTTGCCGTGGTCCTTGGCGGGTGAGTTCAGCTACTTCACAATTCCTCTGACAATCCTCATCGCTTACTTCGTCATCGCCGCCGAAGGTATCGCGCACTATGCCGAACGGCCTTTCGGCAAGGACGACGATCACCTCGACTTGGATTCTATTTGCGCCAGTATCGATGCCAGCGTGACCGAGATTCTGGGGCGGTAACGGAGCATGGATCCGGGTGCTGATACGACAGCGACCGTCGTTCGGTTCTGGCCTTCTCTCGTCGGTGCTGTTTTTGTTGCACTCGTTCATTGAATCTCTACGATCGAGCGGCGCGCTTTCTTTTTTTGCCGCGAGCGTTTATGCCGGCTGGTTCACGGGAGTGGTCGTCGAGATTTCAGACGCAACCCTCGCTTTGTGGTTCTCGTTCCTGGCCGACGGAATCATCGTCGTTGCGACGGTGTACGAAGTTCCCCAAATCCGATCACCCAGACAGCACGCGTTTTTTTGTACCGGCGCTTGCTGTTTTTCCGTGCTAGTCCTTGCAGTGGAAAACTTTCAGACATAGCGCGAACGGAGACGCCTCATCTAAGGCCATGTTCGAGAATCAGCCGGTCGATCACGGACACCGCCGCGTCCAATCGCTCGCCGCGTGAGCCACGGATCTTGGTAAACGTCAGGCGGCGCTCGACGAGAGCGCCACGGAACAGCTCGTGCAACTCTTCACGCCGGTCGCCGCGATCGCGCTGATCCCCATCGGGGACCCAAGGGATGTCGATGTCGGCTAGGAGGTAGAGGTCTGCGGCTCGTTTCTCCAAAGCCGCCTCGATCCACTGGGGGCAATTGCCGTAGTAGTGGTGACTATAGAGGACCGTGCTGAATAGGTCGTTATCCTCAATAAGAAGACGGGACGCCTCGTCGGCTTTCTCGTCCTCGAGGACGATTTGGCCGCGGGCGATGGCCTCGACATCTTCGTAGTCGGGAGCGGCGCCGTTGTCGATCACGAATTGGCGTGCAAACTCCGGCACCCAGGCGGTCTGGTAGTGCGCCGCAAGCGCCGCCGCGAGTGTCGTCTTGCCACTACATTCGGAGCCGACCACCGCGACGCGGATCACGAGGTCAACGCCGGCGCGGCCGATTCGCCACCCAAGAGCGACCGTCGCCACTCGGCGAAACCCATGGCGGCGAGCACAAGAAAGACCGCGTAAAGTCCCGCCGTGAGGTAGAGCTCCTTGTACAAGAACATGCCGACGTAGAAGACATCGACGGCGAGCCACGCGAGCCAGGATTCGAGGAGCTTCTGGGTCTGCATCCACTGGGCGGCGATGCTGAACGAGGTGAGCGTCGAGTCCATGAATGGCAGCGACGCGTTGGTGAAGCGGGTCAGCGTATGGCCGAGCAGAATCCCGCCGAGCGTTGCGACCAACAGGAGCACCACGCGGGTCGTGCCCGACGTCAGCGAAACCGCGAGCTCGCCGTGATCATCACCGCCGTGCAACCAGGCCCACCAGCCGTAGGCCGCGAGCCCGAGATACAAACCCTGGAGCCCCATATCGGCGTACAGCCGCGCATCGTAGAAAACGAATGCGTACAGTGTGACGCTGACCATGGCGAGCGGCCAGCACCAGATGATCTGGCGCACCGTCAGGTAGACCGCTAGCAGCGTGAGGACGACAGCGACTAACTCGAGAGACAACACGTCGACTCAGAAGCCGACCTGAAGCGAGACGACGAAGTTGCGCGTCGCCAACGGGTAGTAAAAGGGAATGCCGTCGAGGCTGACTATGCCAGTGCCGGCGCTGTTCCGAACGAGAAATTGATAACTGTAGCCGCTAGGGAACTGGTCGCGGTTGTCGAGCACGTTGTTGACGAACAGCGTGACGCGCGCGTCGACACCTTGCCACCAGCGACCCAGGCTCTGCGCCGCCCGCACGTCCACGTTGGTGAACGACGGCGTCCGGAATTCGGCGAGTCCGGTGTTGTCGAGCTGGGATTCAGCCACATAGCGACCCATGAGCCCGATGCTGGTGTCGCGATGCGACCATTCGACGCCGAGGTTAAACAAGAGCTCGGGCGTGAGTAGCGGCCGCACGTTCTGGTAGGTGATCGGCTCGCTTCCGATCCACGTCCCCTGCTCGTCGAAGACATCGTAGAACTGTGTCCATTCTCGGATGCGGTTACGGCTTACGTTCAGACTGTGCAACACGGACCAGTTCGGTATCGGCATCCACTTCAGATCGACTTCGATACCGCGCCGGTACGAGCGATCGACGTTCTGCCGTAGCGGCAGACCGACTTCGGACAGCTCGCCGGTCAAGGCGATCTCGTTCCGGAACTCCATCAGATAGACGTTGGCCTGTAAGCCGAGCCAGGGCGTGTTCCAATTGACGCCACCCTCGAAGTTCACCACCGATTCGGGTTTCACCGCTTTGAGATCATGCGGCACGGTGGCGTTGTCCTCGCCCAGCAGAAGATCGAGGCGCGCCGGCTCGCGCTGTGCTCTCCCGATAGAGGTGTAAAGACTCAAACCCGGAGAGAGCGTTTGTCTCACGCCGATCTTGGGGTCGAGAAAGTTCCAGTCGATCGGGTCCAACTCGACGTCACCTTCGTACGAGAAGCCGGCCCAGCGCCATTGGACGTCGCCGAAAAGGAGCGTGTCTCCCAGACGGTACTCGAGCTTGCCGAAGGCGTTCGTTGTCTCCTTGAACCCGGTGTTCTTGTACACACGAGTGTCCGTGTCGCTATCGAGAAAATGGTCGCCGCTGAAGTCGTTGTAGTGCACACCCACCGTCGCCGAAAGATTATCCACGGTTGTACTCAGCGTGACCATGCTGCCGAAAAATCCCTGGTCGATGCCGAATCGCAGCAAGTCGTTTTGCGCTACCGGATCGTCCCATAATTGGAACCAACCGTCGGCGCCGTTGTAATAGAACGACGCGCTCAGCAACGAGTCGCTGCCGAGCTCCCGCATATACTTGATTTGGGCGAAATCCTGTCCGAAGTTGTCGCGGTCTTCCTCGGTGAGCGGGTTGAACCGTCGGTTCTCGCTCAGGGCGTCCGGGTCGACCGCGAGATAGGCAAGCTGCGACTTCTCGTCGCCTGAAAATGCGACCAGCGACAAGGACGATCGCTCTTGCTGCCAACCCGCGTTCACAAAGAACGTGTGATGCTCGGTGCCGGAGCGCTCGCGATATCCATCGGTTTTGGCGTACGAGAACCGTCCGGAGACGTAGAGCCCGTTGTCGAAAACGCCCGACTCGTAGCCGATCGAGGCGCGCGTGGTGTCGTACGAGGCCAGTACCAACCGAGCATCACCCTGGTTGTCTCGAGGCGGCGCCGCGCTTGCGAAGTTCACCGAACCGCCGTAGGCGGGCGAGCCGACCGACGAGGTGCCCACGCCGCGCTGGATTTGAATGCTGTCGACAGCGCTCAGGAAGTCGTGAAAATTGTTGAAGAACAGCGCGTGGTCCGCGGGGTCGTTGAGGGGCGCCCCGTCGAGGGTCATGCTGATGCGCGTCTGTTGGATTCCGCGCATGCTGAAGTACGAGTAGTTGGACCCGATGCCCGAGTCCGAGTACCAGTTCATCGACGGAGTATGCTCGAGGAGCTCCGGAACATCCTGTCCGTAGCTGAATTTCTCGATCTCCTCACGGTCCATGTTGCGCTTCGTCACCGGGACTTCTTCTCCTGCTCGAATCCCGACGACGGTGATCGACTCTTCGACCGTGCTCACCCACTGGAGTCGGAGCTCGAGCTCGAGACTTTGATCCAAAACCGTCACGCGGTGGTGCAACAACCGGTAGGCGGGATGGGATACGCTGAGCTCCCACGCGCCGCGGGTTAGCGAAATCTCGAAGTGTCCCATCTCGTCGGTGGCCACGCTCTCTCGCCCGTCCATCCCGTCTATCTCGATGCGGGCTCCTGCCACCGGCTCGCCCGTGGGGGCGAGGACGACTCCCTGCACCCGAATCGGGGCTTGCGCAAAGGCGTTGGAGGAAACTGCAACGAGCGTCATCACAAGAGCGACACCGATGAGCGGAAGGCGATCGTGGATGTTCTTGGCGAACATGTCATTCTCCCAAAAACCGGAGATGGCCGAATCGCGCCGAGCTGGCTTGCTCCGTGGTGTCGGAAAAGCCAGGTGCCGTTTCCTCCGCCGGTACGAACCGGATCAGGTTCTGAGGGTTTGCTCTCAGGCCGCGCGGCCACCCCTAGGCGTATTGTCAGCGCTAGATTCGCGCTTTCTTCACGGGAAGTCAAGAGGGGTAAAGGTGCTGAGGTTTGTGGTAGGCTCGCAAACGATCATGAGAATACTGAGCGTGTTGGGCCTGGTCGCGCTGAGCGCGAGCCTCGACGCCAGCCCGCGCTCGACACCACACACGTCGTCCTGGTGACGCTCGACGGGCTTCGCTGGCAGGAAGTATTCACCGGTGCGGATTTGGCAGCGGCGCGAGAACCGCGGCGTGCCGTACGTGTTTCTGAAGCCGAGCCAGGGCGCCGTGATCGGCAATGGCGATCCGATCGTGATCCCGTTACGGCCGCGACCGCACCGACTGGGAAGTCGAGCTCGGCACGGTGATCGGCCGGGCCGCCAAGTATGTGTCCGCGAGTGATGCGGCGGACTACGTCTTCGGTTACACTGCCCCGGGAGGAAACCCGTTGCGGTCAGATTGGTTCGTCGGCAAAGGACACGACACGTTCGCGCCGCAAGGCCCATGGATCGTACCCAAGGAGTTCTATGGCGACCCGATGGAAAACCTCAGGCAGACGCTCAGCGTCGGCGACACCCGAATGCAACAAGCGACCACGGGCGACATGATTCACTCTCTGTGGGAGTTGGTCGAGTACGCCTTGTCCATCGTCACGCTCTTCCCGGGCGATGTGATCAACAACGGGACGTCGGGTGGTGCCGGGATGGGCACGGCGGCGCCTAGCGCTTCTTACAGCCGGGCGAAGTTGTCGAGGTGACCATCGATGGAATCGGAACGTTGCGTATGCCGGTGGTGGCCGAGGAGCCACCGACTGGCCTGACCGGCGCCCAGCTACCGCCCGTCAAAAGCTATCGTGACCCGCAGTGAGGTCACCCATGCGAATCCAGACGATCCGGTGATTTTCGGGGCGGGTCCCGGAATCAGGCGTGCCTCGGGCTAACGCAGGTAGCGCCGCACGCCGAAGAGCAATGTCGTTGCTGGTTCGGGAACGTCAGGTGGTGGCACGGTGTCTTCGGTTGTAATGCTCAAAGTCGAAAAGATGAGGTGGGCGCCGTTGAACGAGCTTTCGGAAACGCCACCACCAAAGATAGGGAGAGCCGTCACCAAGCCCGGGCCGGAAAGTGCAAGCGAGAATGTGGCGGCTCCATCCGCGAGGCTCGGAAATAACAACGGCAGCAGCGGAATTGTATAGACGTTATAGACCTGGTCTCCGGAGCTCGACGCTTCGAACAGAGTGTCTAGGTCTCCACTCAAGTCGTGTCCATCGAACCCGAACGAGGCTAGTTGGCTCCCCGAAGCCGCCGAATCGTGATCGGCGATCCCGATGACGATTGACGCGCTCAGAATCGGGTCGGCGATCCCGTAAGCGAATGTCCAGTCCGCCGAGAAGTTCGGTCCGAGGATCTCGATTCCGATGCCGGCGTCGAACGGTGGCACTTGGCCGCTCTGGGCGGCGAGGAGATCCAAGATCGTCAAGGCGTCGCCGTCGGCGAAGGCTGGTGTGCCGTTTCCAAGCGTTTGCGTGATCAAGCCCGCTTCCAGCTGCCCGGCGAGGAAAACGAACGCTAGTGTCGTGAAAAATCGTCTCATCACTAGATCTCCGAGCAATCACTATGCCAAGTGCCGAACGTGCGTTCCATCAAGCGGTTACGGATTGGGGCTTCTACGAGAGGTGTCAATATTCCCGACGTGATTTCAGGCCGCGTTCGCGCAAGTCCTTGGACGTTTAGACTTACATGGATTTTGTGAGGTGTCAGACTTTCCGACGCCTTTTCGTGTTAGCGTGAACAGGTGAGTGTCGAACTTCGCCCGATCGCGCGAGAAGACGACCCGTTCTTGCGTCGGCTCTACGCGAGCACGCGATCGAGAGAGTTGGCGGACGCGCCGTGGACGCCGGAGCAAAAACAGACCTTCGTAACGCAGCAGTTCGACGCGCAGCATCGCCATTATCGAGAGACTTTCGAGAATGCGGATTTCGATGTCGTCGAGCGTGATGGGGCTCCGATCGGCCGTCTCTACGTCGACCGGCGCGCGGACGAAATCCGCGTCATCGACATCGCCCTCGTTCCCGAATCGAGGAACCAAGGCTTGGGCGCCAAGCTCATGCAATCTCTCTTGGACGAAGCGAAAGAATCCGGAAAGCGCGTGAGCATACACGTTGAGTTGGGGAGTCCTGCGCGCCGTTTTTATGAGCGACTGGGCTTTGCCACGGTTTGCGACGACGGCATGCACACTTTCATGGAGTGGTCGCCGGCCGGTGAGTGAGCTCCCTCGACGCGTCGTGGAGACGATCTTGGAGGATCGGCAAGGCGAAGGCCACTTTCGTGATCCGGAAAATCTCACGCATTACCTCCTTGGAAGCTACGCGCCAGGATCTTGTTTGTTCGAGCAATCACGCTCGGTGGCGGACGACGTTCTCGAGATGCTCGACGACGATGCCGATGCCGGTCGCCTGGCGGCGCACATCGAGCGAGCCATGAGCGCGGTGCTCGATCGAGCACGCCACCCCTAGCTCCGAGAAGGGAAGATGCCGACGAGCGCGATGATGTAATGTAGCGCCAGAAACGGCGGCATGTTCTCGTGCGATTGGTTGCCACCGGCGTTTTGGGTGGTGATGGTGTCCGCGGCCATGTCCGCGTTGGGCGCACTGGAGTTGTAGGTGGCTAAGCTCACGCCGAGGTCTTTCGACCAAGTGTTTCCAGTCGCTTCGTTACTGTCCCCTGGACCGTTGAAGCACCGGGCCGTCCCGGAGTGGTTGTGCGCTGCAATCTGATTCACGTTCAAGGTCACTTTTTCCACGCCGTCCCGCTCGCCCCAATTCCTTCTTGTGAGGCCCGGACCGGTGCCAACGTGGATCGGCGCTCGGCCGCGAAGATCGGGGAGACCGAAAGTGGTCCTGCCGTCCCCGCCGTACGTCGTCCAGAGAATCGAAAAAGTGCTGTGTTCGCGGAAATCGAAAGGAGCTGTCCGTCACAAAAAGCCCATCCTCGAGGTGCGAAGTTCCCGCCGAATAACATGATCTGAGCAATGAACGGTTCTGACATCTAGCTACTCCCCTCTCCGAGGCCGTCGGCGCTCCTCGCGTCTCAAGGCGGGCGCGAGCCGAGGTTGAATAAGACTGAAGTGCGAAATGTAGTAGTTGAAGGCACCTTCGTTCCCCGCGGGATGGACCGTCGCGTCGAACGACCGGCCTCTCGATGGCTTGATGGTGTAAATGCCCTCCGTTACGCTGTCATGGATCGAGCCACGGAACACGAGTGAGAACTGTTCGAGATTACGATTCGACGAAATTTCGTGAATTTCTACGAGCTCTACACGATGCCAGTGCTCGCCTTGCAGCTCGAAGAACTCGTTCAAGTTTCTTCGCAGGCGTCTCGCCCGCAGCTTGCGTCGACGGGGCGCGGCTGCCAGAAGCGAAATGTTGAATGTGCTGGCAACGAGAGTCGCCAACAAACTCCGAACGAACGCACGGCGATCGATCATTGTCCTCGTGAAGAGAAGTGAGATGCGTCGACGGTCAAGCTGCCCCCCGCTAGTTCGATCGCGAGTATAACAGCGCTTAGCGGCTGCGCGGCACATGTTTCTTCAAAAAACATCCCAGAGCGCGCTATCTGTCGGAAACTCTTACAAACGTAAGAACGAAGACAATTGTTTGGAGAGGTGCGAGTTGTGCGCGTTGTTTTCAGTTCGAGACGGAACGGGTGTCGGCACGCCTTACAAATGCGTTACGGCGCGCGCGATGCACGCACCACCGAGCTTGCTTGCGGGCCCATGTGTTTCGTCACCAGGCGGAAGAAGATCCCCGACTCCTTCAAGCTCATGATGTGCTTGCTCAAGGCAACGCGGAGCCCCGAGCCTTTGCGCATTGCGAAACCGAAGTGCTGGCGTTCGCCGAACGTGAGCGAGATCTCGAGCCCGGGATAGTCGTCGATCACCGGGATGATGGCACTGGAGTCGCCGGCTGCGGCGCGGATCTCACCGCTCGCCACCGCGGAGAGTAAGCCCGGTATGCCGTCTCGCTGAACCACTTCCACGCCCCCTATTTTCGACAACCCTTCCTCGGCCGTCGTTTTCGCGAGTGCGCCGACTTGTGAACCCGTGAGGTCTTGGAGTGACGTGCTGGTCATTTCCGTGTATCAACGTGATCGCGATGGACGAGTGCCACGCCGGCGATGGTGGCGATGCCGCCGAGCACGGAGAGAAGCTCGGGGTCTCCCCCAAGAGTGCCCACCCGAGCAAGTACGCAAGGACGGGCACGAGATAGAGCAAAGTGACGGCCCTCGAAACCGGGAGCTTCGAGACGATGTGCCCCATCGCAGATACGCACCCGCGGAGGGTCCGATACCGAGATAGAGTGCCACCAGGCTTGCCGAGCGTGGCGCCATCGTAACCGCGTCGATGAGCTCAGGTGTGAACATCGAGAAGCATCAGAAATCCACACACGGTGGATACTGTGGTGAGCTCGAGCGCGCCGTAGCGCCCGAGCATGTCTTTCTGGACGATGAAATAGACCGCCTGTGAGATCGCCCCAACCAGAACGAAGATCGCGCCCATCTCGAGCGTCAGGCCGCCACCGTTGGTGACGTTGGCACCAATCGAGACGAGCCCCGCACCCGCGAACGCGATCGCCATGCCCAACGCACCCCGCCGGCCCAAGTGATCCTTCAAAAACATTGCCGCCAGCAGCACCGTGAATACGGGCGTGGTATTGACGAGAAGACTTGCGGCCCCGGCACTCACGGTACGCTCGCCGGCATTGAGCGCGACATGGTAGATGAACACTCCGGTGAGGCCGAGCGTCGCGAACCCGAGCCAATCCGGACGAGTTGCCCGGCGCAGAGACGCACCCCGTCCGCTGGCGACCATGTAGCTCGTGAGGAGAATTGATGCAACCAGGAAACGGAAGAGAGCCAGTGCGCCCGGGGAGTAGTGCTCAATCGCGACACGAATGCCGACGAACGCGGACGCCCACAGAAAAAGCGTCACCGCGAGTACGACACCGACACGATGCATGGTTAGGTCTTAGCAGAGGATGGCGTCGTGGGGGAATTGATTCAGGACAGTTGGGAGAAGAAATCGTTTTCCTTGTCGTCGACGACGATGAACGCCAGAAACTTCTCGACATCGATGCAGAAAATCGCATCCATGCCGAGCTCTTCGTACTCGACGACCTCCACATGCTTGATGGACTCGAGACGGGGCTCGTTCTCTATCTGAGACAGGAAGGCCGGTGGATCGGCCTTATTAATAAGGTTAAGGCCTATGCGCTCCAGGACGAGGGCCTCGACACCGTCGAAGCAAATCTCGTCCTCGGCTTCCGCGACGCCGAGCGGGATTACGCCATTGCAGCCCACATGATCATGAGCTTGAACGTCAAATCCATCGAGCTCATGACCAACAACCCGCGCAAGGTCGAGCAGCTGACGCACAACGGGGTTCACGTGAGCCGGCGCTTACCGCACGTGATCCCCCCGAACGGACACAATCGCTTCTACCTGGAGACGAAACGCGACCGCTCGGGCCACGTCATCGACTTCGCCGGGAAGCCCCACCTCATGGAGCAGAGCGACCCCGTCCTCGTCGACGGCATGCCCGAGACTTGAAGCCTGGCGAGGCTACTGTAGTCCTTCGATCTGGCCGTTTCTGAAGTCGATGTCCTCCGCGCGCGGCTTCCGCGGAAGACCGGGCATCCGCATGATGTCTCCGGTCAAGACGACGAGGAATCCAGCCCCGGCGTTGATCTGAAACCAGCGCACGGTGACCTCGAAATTATCGGGACGGCCGCGGAGCTTGGGATCGTCCGAGAGCGAGCTCTGTGTCTTGGCGATGCAGACCGGAAGCTTCTCGTACCCGAGCCGCTTGATGTCGGCGAGATCGCGTTCCGCCGCCTTGGTGAAGACGACGTCTCTGGCTCCGTACATCGTCTGAGCCACTTTGCGGATCTTGTCGGGCACGGGATCGGACAGCTCGTAAAGAGGTGTGTACGCGGTGTGATGCGCGCGCGCTTGCTCCATCACGGTCTTGGCGAGCTCGATCGCGCCTTCGCCACCTTTCGCATGGTGGTCGGAGATGGCGAACGGTACGTTGAGCTCGGCGCAGTGCTCACGGACGACACGGATTTCTTCGTCGGTATCGTTGCCGAACCGGTTCAGAGCGACGACGGGCGGTTGTCCGAAGTGGCGGATGCTCTCGATGTGCTTGTCGAGGTTGGGGAGACCGGCTCGCACAGCATCCGCGTCGGGCTCGGCGAGCTCTTTCTGATCTTTGCCACCGTGCATCTTGAGCGCGCGGATCGTCGCCACCAGCACGACGCACGCGGGGTCGAGCCCGGCCGAGCGACATTTGATGTCGAAGAACTTCTCGGCGCCCAGATCGAACCCAAAACCCGCTTCGGTGACGACCCAGTCGGCGAGATGGAGCGCGGTCTTGGTCGCGATGACGCTGTTACATCCGTGGGCGATGTTCGCGAACGGCCCACCGTGGATGAGCGCCGGCACGCCTTCGAGTGTTTGCACCAGGTTCGGGTTCATCGCGTCGCTCAACAGAGCGAGCATGGCGCCGGAGACGTTGAGCTTGTCGGCGGTGACTGGCTCTTTGTCGCGGGTAAAGCCCACGAGCGTCCGGTCGAGTCGCTCTCTCAGATCATTCTCGTTCTCGGCGAGACAGAGGATCGCCATGACTTCGGACGCGGCGGTGATGTCGAATCCGGTTTCGCGCGGAATACCCTGGAGGGGCCCGCCGAGGCCGACGACGATGTGTCGCAACGAGCGATCGTTCATGTCGATGACCCGTCGCCAAAGCGTCCGTCTGGGGTCCAAGCCGAGCGCGTTTCCAAAATGAATGTGGTTGTCGAACGCTGCCGCGAGAAGATTGTGCGCCGTGGTGATGGCGTGGAAGTCGCCGGTGAAGTGCAGGTTGATGCGCTCCATCGGATACACCTGGCTCAAACCGCCGCCGGTCGCACCTCCCTTGATCCCCATGCACGGTCCGAGAGAAGGCTCACGAAGAGCGAGACACACGGATTCGTCCAGCTGGTTGAAGCCTTGAGCGAGCCCGATGCTGGTCGTGGTTTTACCTTCGCCAGCCGGCGTGGGTGTGATCGCCGAGACCAGGATCAACTTGGAGCTCTTGTTTCGGGGAGGTTTGTCGAGAACGGACACGTTCACCTTGGCGATGTATCGTCCGTAAGGCTGCCACTCCTCGGCGGTGAGCCCTAGTTTTTCCGCGATATCGCCAATGGGTTTGGCGTCAGTGGAACGGGATATTTCGATATCAGTTTTCATCGTTTTACCTTCACTCCGCGTCGCGCATGAGCGCGTGGACTTTTTCGTGATAGAGAGAGATGAGTTTTTGGGTAACGGGTCCGGGACGGCCGTCGGCTATGGGTTGCTCGTCGACTTTCACGATGGGAACGACTTGTCGGGACGACGCGGTGATGAAAACCTCGTCGGCACCGAGAAGCTCGTCGGGAAGCAGAATTCTTTCCTCGAGATAGAATCCGCCTTCGCGTGCGATCGACACAACGAGCTCCCGGGTAATGCCCTCGAGAATGCCTGCCGAGATCGGTGGCGTTGCGATCGTAGCGTCGGTGACGACGAAGACGTTCGACATCGACCCTTCGCAAACCTCGCCCTTCGGGTTCAGCATCAACGCCTCATAGGCGCCTTGCTCGTGCGCTTGGCGAAGAGCCATGAGATTGTTCAGCAAGTTGGACGACTTGATCCGCGGGCTCAGATTGCCTCGGCCGGCACGCATGATGGACACGAAGGACGCCGTCGCCCCATCTTTGTAGAGACTCTCGGGGAACGGCGGCAGCGGGCGCACCACGACAACGATGGTCGGTTTCTTGGTGGAGCCTTGGCGGTAGTCGATGGCCCCGACGCCGCGGAGACGACGATGCGGATGGAGGATTCGGCGTTTCCCGAATCTTCGAGGGTCTCGTAGACGCGTCGCGTCAGCGTCTCGTCGCTCTCGACGATGTCGATCCCGAGTGCGAGCGCCGACTCGCGTAGCCGTTTCAGGTGCCGCTCGACCAGAAACGGTACGCCGTCATAGGTCCGCACGGTTTCGTAGACGCTCGCCCCGAACAGAAAACCCTGGTCCAGAGGGGACAAAAGGCGGTCCCGCTCGGATCCCAGCTGCCCGTCGACGTTGATGCGTATGGTCATGCCCAGCCTCGAGTCACAAACTCGCTATTATCCCTCGAAGGCGGGGCGGCTGGATAGTGGAATCTCGAAGGTACCGAACGCGCGACGATGGTGCAGCCGGAGCACCGTTAGGTTTCATTGCGCTCGTGCATAGCGTACCCTGAAGGCTTCATGCGTCGATTGGTGATCGCGGTCTCTGTTGCTCTTTCGGTTGCGTGCACTGAGCCTGACCCGCCGCCCGAACCAAAGCGCGACGCATCGCAAGGGGCGGGTAAACACGTCCAGCTCTTACACCTCGATGGCTACCGACCCGATTTGACCCGGACGCTCCTCGAGGCCGGAAGGCTTCCCCGCCTCTTTGAGCTTCGAGCGCGCGGTCGCATCTCTTACCAGGCCACGACCGTCGACAAATCGGAGACGATGAAAGTCATCCAGTCCTATCTGACGTCGCAGCTCGATACCAGGGTCGCTGGCTGGTGGCAATTCGATCGGGAGCGGTTTCGGTTCGCGAACTACTGGCTCGACCCGGCCGAGGTGTTGAACTACGCGCTCGGTCTCGAGTTTCCGGTGAGCCCCACGATCCAGGACTTTCTCGCGGCGCGCGCGCAAAATCTCGTTGCCGGGATGAGCCTCGCCCGCCGAAGCGTTCCTTTCGAGAATTACGGGCGCTCCTACCTCGAAGGCGTGGCTGCCGTGTCGGCTCACACTTATCACGAGCAAGCGGACGCGACGACGAAGAGTTTTCTAGAAATTCATCGCCGGATCGTTCGTGACGGCGAGCAACCTCCAGCGCTCTCGACGTTGCTGCTCGCGGCAGCCGACGAGTTCTCGCATGCCTACGGTGTGACCACGGCGCGCGACGAAGCCGAGCACTGCTTCCGTCGCGATGACGATGGTATGGATAGCACCGTCTTTCGTTTGCTGAACGAGGATTCGACCCTCCGGGATTTCGAGACACGCTACTTTACCCGCGTTGCTCGAGGCCGCGGGGGGGCCGCCGACGAAATCTGCATCGAGCTCCCGTTGATCGAAGGTCGTCGAGCGGAGCCCCGTTATGTTCTATCCATGATCGTTGTCGACATCGAGCTTGGCTACGTCATCGATTTTTTCAAGAGCGTTCGCTTCGACGACGGCGAATCTCTTTTCGACCGCACCCTTTTTATCGTGTTTGGCGACCACGGCATGGTCGACACCGCGAACGGCATGGTAGACCGGGCCGGCGGCGAGAGCTTGATCACCTATCTGAATCGCCGGCTCGGGCTCGAAACCGGGCAGCGGGAGACGGCGCTTCCCGACGATATCGAGCTCGGAATCGACTACCAGCACCTGCCGCGCCGATTACGCCAGCCGGAGAGTTATCGTGAGTGGCAGAGTGAAAACGTCCGCGCCCTCACCGAAGAGGCGAGCTTGTGGTCGCAGGAGTTTTATCGAGAAGGGCGCGAGCTGCTGCTCACCGACTTGCACGAGAGCTACTGGTGGCTATTTTTTCTAAGGCGGCTTCTCGTCGATCCCAAGGTTGACGAAGCTCTCGATCCCGTGGCCGAGCAAGCGCTCGCTACGTTCCGAAACCTCTACCTCCGAAGCCGTCCGGAGTACCTGGCCGCCGAGACCGAGGCGAATCGCGACTTCTACGACCGGAACGTGCGGCTGGTGTATGGAGGCGGTGCCCGGAACAACGCGGAGGTCTTCATCCCCGTCTGCGGAGCCAACCGAGCTTGCTCGTGGGAGCGTCGACCCAGCTACGACGAGATTCTGAGGTATCGAGACGGCGCTCTGATGGAGGCGCTGGTCGAGAACCCGGGCGTCGGCCTTATCTTTATGGTTCTCCTGTCGTTTCGGGGGATCTGATTTGTGTTGGAGGGCATGGCCTATGGACGCTGCCGCGATTGTGGAAAACGCCGGAAACTCCGGGCGAGAGAGGCGTTTAGGGAAAGGTTGTGAGCACGTACAAACGTGGAGCGGCGTTTTCCACAATCGCTTGGAAAACGCTTCGCGTTTCCCACGAGCGCCCACAGGCCCCTCCTGATATATATACAAGAAAGATTAATTCATATGGAATAAGGAAGGGGGGGCTCGATTAGTGGAGGCTATGGAAAACGCCCTTCCAGGCTTCGAAGAGAACTCAGTCGTGAGCAAGGTCTGAACGACCAGAACCGTGGGGGCGTTTCCCACAGCCTCGTCTCCCGCTGAGGGGCAGTGGCATTTGGTGAGGCCCGTGGGTTGAGAGGGTAAGCCATGTGTAGATGCGCATCGGCGAGAACGCTAGAATCTTTTTTTCCGAAAGAGAAAAGAGCGTTCCCGCGATGCGCGTTACTACGTTAGTCAACAAGCTCATCGGATTGCAAGGCCTGTGGGTCCGAGGTTTCCACTTCCAGGCGGACAAAGCCAGAGTGGTGGTGGATGTAGTACCACGGAGGAGGAAGCCTCTGTGCGGGATTTGCGGACGAAAGGTCCGCAAGAACAAAGATCGCTACAATCGCTACTGGCGGCACTTGGACCTGTTCGGAGTCCGGACCTATCTTCGCTACTCGATCCGACGAGTGGTATGTCGGCGGTGTGGAGTGGTCAGAGAAAAGGTGCCTTGGGCCGACAAGGGAAGCCGCTTTACCAAAAGCTTCGAACAAGAGGTAGCGTGGCTGGCACAGAGGACGGACGTCAGCGCCGTAGCGAACTATTTCCGAGTGACGTGGCGTTCGGTGCGACGGATCATCCAGCGAGTGGTTGCCGAGCAGCGGGATGAGCGGCGCGAGCTCGATGGATTGCGGGTGATTGGGATGGACGAGATCAGCTACCGCAAACGCCACAAGTACTTAACAGTGGTAATAGACCATCTCAGCGGCCGGGTCGTCTGGGCGGGAAAGGAGCGCAAGGCCAAGACGCTGCTGCGGTTTTTCCGCAAGCTCGGACCACAAAGAGCCGCGGAGCTCGAAGCGGTCAGCATGGACATGTGGGAGCCGTACATAACTGTCGTCGGCAAAAAGGCTCCTCAGGCACGGGTGATCTTTGACCGCTTCCACATCGTCAAGCATCTGAACGAGGCCGTGGATAAGACCCGGCGCGAGCTGGTGCGCGAGCTCAAAGGGACTGCCCGGCGCAACCTCAAGAACACCAAGTTTCCCCTTCTCAAGGCCAAACACAACCGCAGCGCGAAAGACAAACGGGTGCTCCGCGAGCAGGTGCGAGCTAATCGTCGCCTCTACAGCGCCATGCTTCTGCGCGACGACTTCATGGACCTCTACACCTACAAAACCGAGACATGGGCCAAGAAGTTTCTCCGAGGATGGCTGCGGCGCGCTATGAGCTCGAGGATAGAGCCCGTCAAACGCGCGGCGAAGATGATCCGCAGCCACTTCGATGGCGTCATCGCGTGGGTCACGTGGAGACTCAGCAACGGCCGACTCGAAGGAATGAACAACAAAATCCGGCTGCTGAGCCACCGCAGCTTTGGACTCCACTCTGCCGAAGCTCTCATCAGTCTCGTCTACCTAAACTGTGGCGGTCTCACCCTCGAGAGGATCCACTGAAATGGCAGGAGAGGCATCTTTATTAGAAGGAACAACGAGGCGTACTCAGCCGGTGCCCGCCTTCCGGCTCAGCTCGAGGTGGAGGTGCGTGACCGCGAAGGTCATCGGGGCGTGATCACGGTGAGCCAGGATGCGGCAACGTCCGCGCTCGTGTTCCACTATCGAACCGATCCAAGCTCCGATGCGGACCCTCTCGGTTACGAAGCGTGGGGGCGCGGCGACGGGACGTTCGGCACGTACAACGAGTGGAACGATCGGACGATCGACAGCGACTACGTCAATGTCGTCGGGGGGATGGGCGCGTATCTCTACTCGCACAACCCGGCGATTGGTGATGTCGTCGTGATGCACGCCACCAACTGGAATTTCGGGGAGAACGTTGGAGGGCATGGCGGCGTTCATGGTGGCGAGAAGCGTACTGTGATGCTCGTATCCAATCCGGGCGGTCCGGGCGGCCCCGGTGTCGGCTCGGGAGAGCTACGAGCTCGAGCTCGCTACGCCACGACCGAGGATGGCTCCGTCATCCAAGTCGAGGGCAAAACGCATGTGCCTACCCTTCTCGATATCGCGCCGACGGCGCTCTCGTTTCTCGGCTATGCGCCAGAGGAGCTCGACGCCTTTGCCGAGAACGAGTTCAAAGCCCACTTGGACCAATGGATCCGTTCTCAGCACGACGACATTCTCGTTCACCTCGAAACGATGAGTTCGCTCGAAAAAGCGAAAGACGAAGCCGGCCTTCCCGAGTTGAGCTTGGAGCCGCTCATGCCGCGCATTTCCCGCCTCCTCGAGTTCGTGGGGACGGCTCGCGAGAAAACCTTGGCGCGCGTCGCGCCGCGACCGATATTGGGGAACGAGCTGATCATCGAATGAAGTCCGCCAAAGTCGTTTCCGTCAACGTCGGTCGTCTTTCGCATCTACAGCCGCGATCGCGACGAGGTCAAAAAGCTTCTCGACGTAGCCGAGCTTTCAGAAAGCTGGCGGAAAGCTGGCGATCGTGGGCCGAGCGCCGTCTCCAGAAGAAATGACCAGCGCTATCAGTAGGGAAGACTTGCTTCACTTGAGAGGTATCGCCGGGAGTTGTTTCAGGGTCCGATTCGCTGGGTCGATCGTGATACCGACAGATTCCAGCGCCGTGATCCCCAGGAGCGGCTCTCGGCCCTCGGGACCGAAAATCAGGAGATGCCCCTGAGATAGTTGAAGGTTAGGAGTGGCGGCTCCTAAGGCCGGGTTCGATAGAATCCGGCTGTGAAGGAAAAAGAAAGGAGCCACCACGATGTCAAATTACCAAATCATCGATGCGAAGAACAGGAAGAAGCTTCGAGAGATACTGAGCTCGAAGGGGCAAGCTCTGTTGCCGTTCTTGGATGCGATTGAGCGAACCGAGATAGCGATCGACGAAGTGATCGACGTTGCTGGCCGAGCGACGATCGAAGCGGTCTTGGATCTGTCAGCCCAAAGTGTGGCTGGGGAGAAACACCCGGGGAAGAAGGGTAGCGATGTTCGCTGGCACGGCCGGCAGGGTGGCGTAGTAAGCCTTGCGGAGCGGAAGTTGAGAGTGAGCCGGCCACGTCTGCGGCGTAAGGGAAAGGCAGAGGGAGGGGAGGTTGCGATTCCTGCCTACGAAGCGGTGAACAACTCGTCTCGGCTGAGCCAACGCATCTGGGAAATCCTGATGCTGGGTGTGTCGACGCGCAAGTACGCGTCG
The DNA here is from genome assembly GCA_965237955.1 of Candidatus Marinacidobacterales bacterium. Classification (GTDB taxonomy): domain Bacteria; phylum Acidobacteriota; class Vicinamibacteria; order Marinacidobacterales; family SMYC01. Next base: position 2,473,756 of record OZ250169.1, read on the forward strand.
GTTCTTCCCGAGATGGCGGAGACGGTAGGGGTTAGCAAGAGCGAGGTGAGCCGTGAGTTCGTGGAAGCAAGCGCGGAGCAGTTGCAGGGGCTGATGGAGCATCCGCTGGACGAGCTGGAGATCGCGGTCGTGTACCTGGACGGGATTCGCTTCGGCGAGCACCACGCGCTGGCGGCAATCGGCGTAGATACAGAGGGATACAAGCATGTTCTGGGGCTTCGGGATGGAGCATCGGAGAACCAGATAGTGTGCAAGGCGCTGCTGGAGGACCTGGTCGAACGAGGCCTGAGCCCAGAGCGGTGTCGGCTGTTCGTGATCGATGGCTCCAAGGCGCTACGGGTCGCCGTCGACGCTGTGTTCGGTACCCACAACAAGGTCCAGCGTTGCAGGAAGCACAAGGAGCGCAATGTGCTCGGTTATCTGCCGCAGGAGCTGAAGCCGCAAGTGCAAGCGAGCCTGCGTTCGGCCTGGCAGCTCCCAGCAAAGAAGGGCAAAGCGCGGTTGGAGCAACAGGCGAAGTGGCTCGAGGACGACTACCCCTCGGCGGCGGAGAGCATCCGGGAGGGGCTCGACGAGATGTTCACCATCAACGAGCTCGACCTCCCCGCATCTCTGAAACGCTGCCTTGGATCGACGAACACCATCGAGTCGTGCTTCAGCGGTGCGCGAGGTCGTACCCGTCGCGTCACCCGCTGGCGCAATGGCAAGATGGTTCTGAGATGGGCCGCTTCGGCTCTGCTCGCCACGGAGAAAAATTTCCGTCGTATCATTGGATACCAATCGCTACCGATCCTCGAAGCGAAGTTAGCGGAGGTCACTGAGAATCAAGCGCTCGACAAGCACGCCAAAGTCGGGTAAACCATGTGTCAGGAGCCGCCACCACCTCGAACCTTCAACTATGGTGGGGGCACCTCCGAAAATCACCCGTCCCGCGGTGACGTCTCCCATGAACTCGATCTGCGCCAGCCCGAACGGGTACTCCTGGACCTCTCCGTTGGCGAGCTCGTAGCTCATCTTACCGACGGGCTCGATCCCCGCGTTGCGAAGCTCCGAGCCGGGAGCCATCGAGTCCGTCGCCCCGGTGTCGACGAGAAACAACGCCTCATAGCCTGCGTTCTCGCTGCCCGGAACCCTCAGAGTTACTGTGACCTGGATCAAACCCAACCTCGACCTCCAATCTACTGCCGCGCGTCAACGGCGTCAACGCGTGAGCTGCTTGAGCGGGTTTTTGCTAGATAGAGACGAGATTCGGGGCTTCATACCTCCTCGACAGACTGGGAAAAGAAGTAGCGATGCTGTTGTTCCCAAGCCCGAATCCGCCTAAGATTGCATCGCCGTGTCGCTGACATCCAATCAGAAACTCGCCCACTACGAGATCGTCGCTCCCATCGGAGCGGGCGGAATGGGTAAGGTCTACCGCGCGCGTGATACGCTCGACCGCGAGGTCGCGATTAAGGTGTTGCCCGAAGCGTTCGCGAAGGACGACGAGCGCCTTCGGCGGTTCGAGCGGGAAGCGAGCTTCTCGCGTCGCTGAATCATCCGAACATCGCGAGCATCTACGGTCTCGAAGAATCGGAGGGGGTGAAAGCGCTCGTCCTCGAGCTGGTCGAAGGGCCGACGCTTGCGGAGCGGATCGAAGAAGGGCCGATTCCAGTCGACGAAACGATCGCGATCGCGCGGCAGATCGCGGAGGCGCTCGAAGCGGGCCACGACGCCGGCGTCATCCATCGAGACCTGAAGCCCGCGAACGTGAAGCTCAAGGAAGATGGCACGGTGAAAGTACTCGACTACGGACTCGCGAAAGCACTCGAAGGCGAGGCGCCTGGTGGAGAGGACTCCGAGCTTTCGCAGTCACCGACCCTCACGCGTCAGGGTACACAGGTCGTATCAGACAGGCGAAAACATTGACGTCTGGATACTGTCCATGGGAGGCGAGCCCGAGCGCTTCATCGCAACGGCGGCCAACGAGCGGCAGCCCAGTTTTTCCCCAAACGGACGCCACCTCGCCTACGTCTCGGACGAGTCGGGCCGAAACGAAGTTCACGTGCAGTCTTATCCCGACTTGCCTGACGAGTGGACTGTCTCCACCGACGGCGGCACGTTCCCGGTGTGGGCACGCGACGGACGTGAGCTCTTCTACCGGAGCCAGGGGCACCTCATGACGGTAGACGTCCGTACCGAGCCGAGCTTCAACGCCGGGACGCCGCGGGTGCTACTCGATGCGCCACAGCTCGCAGCCTATACGGAAGGATTCGACGTCTCGCCGGATGGCCAACGATTTCTTTTCGGCGAGGACGTAGCGTTGAGACAAAACAGCAGCCTCGTCGTCATCCTCAACTGGACCGAAGCGCTGAAGCGGCTCGTTCCCACGGATCGTTGAGTCTGAAGGTCCCTAGTAGGAGGCATAACGTGCGTTATCAATTCCTCATCGAGACCTACCAGACGGAGATTCAGAAGGTCTTGAGCATGTGGGCGATGTTCGAGGACGGCGACCTCGAGGTCCGCCCCCACGCTTCCGACTCGAGAGGGCGGAGTGTCCTCGAGCACATGGTGCACCAGTCGATGAGCGAGAACCTCTGGTTCACGGCGATGCTCGGGATCGCCGTCACCGACAAGCCCGTCCCGAGCGAGGAGACGCGACTCGCATTCATGAACACGTACGCCGAGAACGCGGCGAAGCGTCTCGCGGCGCTTCGGGAGAAACCCGAGGCGTGGTGGGAAGAGGAGGTCGATTTCTTCGAGGTGAAACGCTCGCGGGCCTGGGTCATGACGCGGCGCATCGCCCATACGTCCCATCACCGGGGGCAACAAGCTGCCATGGTGAGAATGCTCGGCCGCGACCTGCACAGCAACTACGGTCCCACCGCGGATACCGGAGGGCTCATGCAGAACAATGCTCCGGTCATCTACGCCTACCCGGACGTTGCGACGCTCCTAGAGGAAGAAGCCGGCGCCAGGCGCAAAACGCCGTTACCGGGCCCCGGTGACAAGTCCCCGACGGAGCGTCCGCGCTAATCTTTATCGGACCACTGCCGGTCCTCACCGCGGCCGGAACGAGACTCCACTTCCGCGATCCACCCGCGGCGCAGCTCTTCCGCGGGGACGCTCGACAGATACGGCTTGATATCAAGAATCGGGCTCTCGTCGAGCATGTCGACGCCTCGTACGGTGAGGCGTCGGCCGTCGCGTGCCATGAGCCGCACCACGGTCAATCCGATGGGGTTTGGCCGGCGCGGTGAGCGCGTCGCGAAAACTCCGTGCGGTTTGTTGTCGGTAGGGGGACGGCCTATGAGCGCGAACTCCTTGTGGCGGTCGAAGACCCAAATCACGAACAGGTGCGAGAAGCCTTCGATATCGAGAAGCCCTTCCTCCATATCGGGGTTGAGCTCGAGCGTTCCCTCGCGAGTGTGCTTTGCCCCGATGCCCTTCGAGATTTCGGATGTCTCTTTGAACGGTGTGCGGGCGACGCCGATGGGGTTGAGCGTCCAAGTCGCGGAAGTCATGGCTACCTCATTCGAATGTAGAGCGAGAACACCACGGCCGCCGTCATGAACCAGAGTCCGGCGAGACCCCAGAGACGGAGCAACCGTTTCGGCTTCATCGATTCGTCATCGATGAGTCGGGTTACACAATAGTAGTTGAGCCCGTAGAGGATCGGTGCCACCGCCAGGCTCACGAGGCCGATGAGCTGAATCATCCGTACAGGATTGGGAAAAATGTAGTTGGCTCCGATGGCGAACGCGAAGATCACCGCCATGAAGATCCAGTACGCGGGGTCGCTCGATCGTTTCAAGGTTTCGTTCGTTGGATAAAGAGTACGCAGCAGAGTGGAGAACGTCCGCGGGAAGCTGTCCATCACCGAGTACGCGGTCGAGAACATCGCGGCGAACGCGGCGAGCATGAAGACGGGGAACATCCAATCGCCCAAGACCTCGGTGTAGATCCGCGACAGGGTGAGGGCGACGTCGATACCGCTCGGCGTCAGGCCTCGCGGAGCGAGGAGATTCGCGCCTAGCGACACGAAAATCACAGCGAGAACGGCGGAGAGGAGGTATCCCACTTTCAAATCCAGCAAGCCCAAGCGCAGCATGTCGCGTTTGTCGGAAGCCGCCTTGCGCCAGTCGTCCATCTGCTCGAGTGCCCATAGGGAATGCCAGATTGCGACGTTGATACCGGTAGGCATGAGCCCGAGAATCGCGGCGACGAGAACGAGAGAGCCCGTCGGGATGGACGGGGTAAACGCCTGCGCGACGTCGGATAGGCGCGGCGGCGCGGCGATAAACGCGATGACGCTGATGACGGCGAGCACCAGCATCGCGATCTTGCTGCCGACGGCGAGGGCAGGGTATTTCCCCATGCGGTGAAGCAGGACGATGGCGACACCGAGTAGCACGACCCACACCGTCATCGAGAATGTGCCCAAGCTCGCGACGAGGATGGCGGCCGTCACCGACAGCATGCCGGCGAGAAGCACCAGGCCCTGGAGGATCGTCGTCACCAGGAAAGCCCAAACGGCCCAGTTCTTCGGCCCGGGAACGTCCTGATATCCACGAATCAATGACGTACCCGTTGCGATCGCGAACCGGGGGCCGAACTCGAACGCCGGATACTTGAAGACGTGAGAGAACAGGACGAGCCACATGAGCTCGTAGCCGAAACGTGCGCCTGCGACCGGACTCAAGATTAGATGGCTCGTGCCGATGGCGGTCGCGGCCATGATGATGCCGGGGCCGAGGTTTCGGAGCGTTTGGATGAGTCGCACGGCGTCAAACCTTAGGCGTTGTTCAAGATAGAAAGCGCCGTGCCGCTGAAGATGCGCTCTTTTTCGAACGCCGGGATGTGAAGCGCTTCGATCGACGATACCGAGCGCTCGATCGAACCGAGTAGGTGCGGGTAGTCGCTGCCCATGACCATGTGCTCGGTGCCGACGAGATCGCGGAGCATCCTGAGCGTGTAGGGACTGAAGGTGACGGTGTCGTAATATAGCTTTTTCAAGTACGTGCTCGGAAGCTCGTCGATGTTCTCCACTCGGCGAAATCGCGGTAGCCGTTGTCGGGCCGCTCCATCAGCCACGGAATCGCTCCTCCTGCGTGGCCGATGATCCAGCGGATGTCCGGGAGCTCACGGAACATCCCGTCGAAACACATGAGCGCGGTCGCGAGGGTGGTGTCCGAAGGAAAACCCACCAGGGGCCCGAGAACGTACTGGCGGAAAGGCTCCGGGTTCGCCGGCAGCATGGGATGCAAGAAGATGCACACCTTTCTTCGATTCGCCTCTTCGAAGAACGGCCGATACTCGGGAGACGTCAGTGGACGTCCCTGGATGTTACTAATAAGGATGACACCGTTGAGCTTCAGCTCGTCGAGCGAGCGCTCGAGCTCTTGGACCGCTTCGTCGGGAGCGTCCATGGGAATCGATGCGAACCCTTTGAAGCGTTTCGGGTGTTGGGCGACGAGCTCGGCGTAGGCGTCGTTCAACCTGCGCGCAACCGCCGGCTGATGTTCCGCGTCCGCGAAGAACACGTTCGGGGTCGATAGCGACAGGACTTCTACGTCGATGCCGACGCGGTCCATGTCCTCGAGTCGCTTTTGGGGATCCGTCATCGGCGGGGTGATGCCGAAAAACCGCGCGCCTTTGAGCTTGATGATGGTGCGCCCGGTCGGATCCTTGTCGAACGAGAAGTCCGAGGACAGCTCTCGGATCTTGTCGAAAAAAATCTAGGGGTAGTACTGGGTGTGCAGGTCGAACTTCAATGGAGGTTACCTCGTTTGCCAGGGTAGTGTTGCTTTCTTGCCGAATTCCGATGCCCAAGCGTCGATACGCTCTTCGAAGGGCGTTTTCGAAGCTTCCGGGTCCTGGTTGCGAAACCGGAAGTGAAGTTCCTGCGCGCACACCGTCCACGATGTCAGCACTTTCGCATGCGCGCCCGATTCGGTGTGGACGTTCTTGCCGTGCACGAGAAGGCGCGTTTCCAACATCTTCGAGCCTTTTGCGGCGCGTACGCGATCGCCTGATTCCACGCGACGGAGAAGCGAGCGGTCCTCCCGGGACAAACCTTCCGTCTGCCATCGCTCTTTGGCGGTCACCACCGAAAAGAAATCACGCCACAGCGTCTTGGCGACGAACGTTTCCTTGCCGGAGATGAGTTTCACCAGGAGCGTGTCCTCCGCGTCGTCGAGTCGTTCCAGCACCGCGTAGATCGCGTGCGACGCAGGGTGCGACCACCACGATCCTTTCACCGGCTCGCGGGCAACAATCCCGGCGACACTCGGCAACACCGGGTCGGTGACGAGGAGCAGCCCGTGCCGGTCGAGCTCGCGTCGGACCCCTGCCACGCTCAAGGCGGCATCCTATCCGCAACGGGATGGCACGTCTATTCGGTGCGCCACTACATTGGTACTGTCAGATTCATCACGAATGGATCTTTATTGGATCCACTTTCGTGGCTACATTGGCAGGGCATTAAGTCGGCGCTGAGCTTGGCAGCCAGAGGCCAGTCTTCGGACGTGATCCATTCCGTACCGTCGGCCGGCGCATGCGCCTCGCCGAGGTTGATGAGAGGCCCCGGGGGCATGGCGACCATTTCGCGGCAGGCGTCCACGCCCGAGCCGCGCTGGCTGCAAAGTGCGCGGCTGAGATAGGACGCGTGCTTGCCTTTCGCGATCCGACACTCGGCCCACCCGTCACCGCGTCGATCGGGTCGGCGCGGGCGGCGTTACTGGTATCGCAGGCGGTGTCTTCATGTGCAGCGGCATACCAATAGAGTCTTCATAATGGAAATCATGTCAACTGGGAGGTTTACTTGCGCGAAAGCTCATCGAGTCGAGCGCGTCGTGAGTTTTTTCGGACCTGGCGATGCGAGCCCTTCAGGAGCGTCGCTTCGTCCACTCGCGTTCGAACCGGCGTCGTTTGATGAACGACTTCTGGGTTCCGACGCCGGTGGTCGAGATCGCCGCGTAGAGGTTCGCGCGAGCAATCGCGTCGCGCTCGTCGTAGCCTTCGCCTAGAAACACGGCGAAGCTCCCGATGAAGGCATCGCCCGCGCCGGTCGAGTCGATGGCCTTCACTTTGAACGGCGGTACGAGGTCCATGCCGTCTCGATTGGCAAGAAGAGCTCCACGCTCGCCGAGCGTCAAGATCACGCGGCGCAATCCCTTCGACATCAGGTGCCCGGCGCATTTCCTCGCGTCGTCGACGGTCTTGACCTTCTTCCCGGTAATCGCCTCGGCTTCGGTCTCGTTGGGAATGAAGTAGTCGACGCTCTGGATCTTGTCGAGGTCGACCTGCATCGTCGGAGCGGGGTTGAGGATGACGGGAATCTTGTAGCGCTTTGCGAGCTTGACCGTGTGATAAATCGTCTCGAGTGGGATCTCGAACTGCATGACGATCATGTCGGCTTTTTTCAGGAGCGACTTCGCCTTGTTCACCGCCTTCGACGTGAGCTTGTCGTTCGCCCCCTTGACGACGAGGATCCGGTTCTGTCCGTTGGCCTCGACGAATATCGGAGCGACTCCGCTCGAGACACCCCTAATGGACTTCACGTGCTTGGCGCCGATGCCGAGGCTCTTGAAGTTCTTGATCGTCGCCGGACCGAACAGATCGTCGCCCACACGCGCGACCATGTGAGCGTCCGCGCCGCAATAGGCGGCGGCGACCGCTTGGTTGGCGCCTTTGCCTCCAAAGCCGAGATCGAAACTCTTGCCGAAGAGGGTCTCGCCGGGTTTGGGGAACTTGCCGGTAAACGGCGTGAGGTCCACGTTGGCGCTTCCCACGACGACGATGCGCGCTTTCCTTTTTTTCATGAGGATCACCTCCAGAATGCGTTGGCGATGACCGCGATGGCGCTCGCGTAGACCGATCCCCAGCAGATCATGCACAGGATCATGAGGAGAAGTGCGAGACCGTACGTTTCCGGCACGAACACGCTGATTCCCCTTCTCGTGAGAACGGCCTAGAATGCGGGGGCGAAATGTAGCATACGCCGATACAGGATGCCGAATGCCAACGAAACGCCCCATCATTATTGATTGCGACCCGGGCCAAGACGACGCCGTCAACATTCTTGTCGCCCTCGCCGCACCCGAGGAGCTCGACCTCCTCGGGATCACAACCGTCGCGGGAAACGTTCCCCTCGAGAAAACCCAGCGGAACGCCCGGATCTTGTGTGAGCTTGCGGGTAAACCGGAGGTCAAAGTCTTCGCGGGCTATGCGAGTCCGCTCGAGCGCCCTCTCGTCACCGCCGAGTACGTTCATGGGCGGGAAGGAATCGATGGCGCGGACATCTTCGAGCCGCAGATGTCGCTTCAAGAGCAACACGCGGTCGAGTTCATCGTCGAAACACTCATGGCTTCCGAGGATGATTCCATCACCCTCGTGCCCACGGCGCCGCTCACGAACATCGCGGCGGCGCTTCTCCAACAGCCGAACATCGCTCCCAAGATTCACGAGATCGTGCTGATGGGCGGTGCGTTCCGCGAAGGCGGAAACGTCACCCCGTCGGCCGAGTTCAACGTCTACGTCGACCCGCACGCCGCGAAGATCGTCTTCGGCTGCGGACGGCCGATCGTCGCTATGGGCCTCGACGTGACCCATCAAGTTCTCGGGACACCCGAGCGCGTGAAGGCGATTGGCGATCTCGGAACCAAAGTCGGTCGCAACGTGCAAGGCATGCTCGAGTTCTACAACCGCTACGACGAAGAGAAGTACGGCGTCGAGGGCGGACCGCTCCACGACCCGTGCACGGTCGCGTACTTGCTGAAGCCTGACCTCTTTCAAGGCAAGCGGGTGAACATCGAGGTGGAGACGGAGTCCGTACTCACGATGGGCGAAACCGTGGTCGACTTCTGGGGCGTCACCGGGCGCGAGCCGAACGCCGAATGGATCCATCGCGCGGATGCCGACGGGTTCTTCGACTTGCTGACAGAAAGACTGTCGCGGTTGGGTTAGGACGAATGGAACCTAGTCCCCTGGAACAGAGGTTCGTAGCCTAAATCTCGGGCCCTTTTTGCGCGCTGGCTTCGTTGTTCCTCCTCGAAATATTCCAATATGACTTCGTCGTCACGCCTCGCCAGCCCACAAAATGGCGTCGAGCTTTAGTACGAACCTCTGTTCCAGGGGACTAGGTCGCTGGGCCTCCTGATTATGGGCGCCGGTCTTGCGCTGGCCGTCGTCGGCCTCGTCGTTTACTTGGGCGGGTTTTCGTGGTTCGGTCGGCTTCCCGGGGATATCACTAGGACAAGCTCTAGTACGAGCGGGATCTTCTCTTCTGCGTGGCCTTTGCTCGGCGAACAGTTTCCAGGAACTCTTTCAGCTTCTCAGGTTCTCGCTCGGCGTTGGACCATCGTTCAACCTCCTCCAGGTCCACGTCTTGATTCATGCAGACCGCCACGGCCTGATCGAGAGATTGCCGATCGTAACCGTGGTAGAACCCCGTCAAGCGATCCTTCACACATTGGGTCGGCGTGAGAATTTGAAGCTCTCCTACTGCGGTCGACAGGGTAGTCCACTCGTCGATCTCTTCCTCACCGATCACGATTGGCCAAGTCGAGGTGTTGACGTAGTGCGTGTGGTCGGGGTGCGAAAACCAGGCAGCCGACTCCTCTTTGAAGCCAAGCTTCGCCAAGTCTTTCGCTATTCGCTTTCGATCGACCCGGGCCACGATAAAGTCAAGGTCTCGGGATTCCCATTGGTTGTCAGCGTAGATCGTGGCAACGCTGCCACCGCCCAACACAGCTACTATCCCGGCTGAATTGAGAGCTTCCGATACTATCGCTGCGAGCTCGGCAACGGTGAGTCCTCGGTGGATTCGACTCACAGCGGCTTGTTGGCCCGGCGTGGCCGACGCCTCTCTCGGTAGTAGCGAACGATCTCGTCCTGCGGAACGTATTTGAAAGAACTGGCGAGCAAAGCCCTCAGCGGGGCTACCGTTGGATTCCTAGAATTCCACGTAAACACCCGAGCGTTTCCGACGGGGCGACTTGTGAGCACGTTTCCGTCTTCGAACTTCTTGAGCTGCTTTTGCACCATCGACTGAGGAATTTCGAAGGTCTTTGCGATAGCACTGGCGTAGCCCTCCCCGTAGTTCTCGAGGTACATCAGAACCTTGGCTGCAGTGCTGCCACCGAAAAGAGTCTCCAGTACCATTGAGGAGATTATATCACCTATTTTAGGTGTGAATCAACCTATTTTAAGTTTGAACAAGCCTACTTTAGATGGTGTCTGCCTCTCCAATTTTCAAAAGAGATACCCGCGAAGACGCAAACGGTGCGCCGGAAAGAAGCGAGGCTCCGACTGAGCTCGTGGGAACTCGCGTAGGGAACTACCGCGTCACCGAGAAACTCGCCCGCGGAGGCATGGGCGAGGTCAGTGCCTGTAAGCGTCTCGGCGAGCACGCACTCGAGCACGACAAGGCGGCACGCCGTTTCCTGCGCGAGGTGCGAGCCGCCATGGAGCTTCTTTGAACTCCACCTCGGGCCTCCAACCGGCGGACGAAGAGGTTCATCGCCAGGCCAACCGCCACGCTGTGTCGCCTACCCTTCGGACTCATCTCGCGGATCACCCCCCAGATCGGCTCGACGCGCTCGGCAGGACCGAACACGCCAGCTTCGCCCATCCGGTGATACTCCTCCACCGTGAAGTTGCGCTGGCCCTCGATGACTTCCGTCATGCGCCTGTCTTACCTCTAATCGACGGGCACGAGCCGTGTCAGCTCTTGTCGCGCTCTTTGAAGACTTCCGTCGCGGGTTGTTTCAACGTATCGGAGCTCAGGTCGACGAGATCGGAGAGCGGCACGGGCTTGCTGTAGAGATAGCCTTGGGCGAGCGTGAAACCCATCATGGTGCACACGCCAGCTTCCTTCTCGGTTTCGATCCCTTCGGCGATCGGCTGGGCGCCGACTTCGCGAGCAGCGGCCATGAGCATGGCTAGCAGCCGGCGCTTCGAGCTCGACGCATCCACGAGATTCTTGACGAGGCTGATATCGAACTTGAGATAGTCGGGCGGGACCTCGGCGAGCTGCAGGAAACGCTCTCCCAAACCGAAGTCGTCGAGCGCGAGACGGATCTCGAGTTTGTCGAGCTCTTTCTCGAGCTCGGCGATGACTTGAGGCTTGGCGAGAGCGCCTTCGTGAATCTCGAGGGCGAGCTCGATCTTGGGAACGATGTCGCGCACTTCCTGCAACGACTTCACGAGCTCGGGCTCGCCGATCTCGTTGGGATGGGTGTTGAGAAACAGAAGCGGCAGCTCGTCTTCCGCCTTGCTTGCAAGTAGCGCCGCCTTCTTCCGAAAGAGGCGGCTGAGCTCGGCCTCGCGATCGGTCGTCTCGGCGATGCGAAAAAGTCCGATCGGATTTCTTGGCAGGTCGCCGTGGAGACCCCGGCCGAGACATTCGTAAGCCAGCACTTCACCGGCCGGCAGGGACACGACGGACTGGAACACTACCGTCACCATCTCGCGCTCGAGGAGCTCGGCCATCTCGCGAGTGCCGCCAATGAACTGTTGGGGCAGCTCGAGTCGTGACAAAGCCAGAGTGCCGGCGTCGCCGTCTTCCGTGGGCGCCTCACTGGCGCTTCTGCCGAGCCGGAACTCGATCTCGGCGAAGTGCAGAATGTCGCCCTCCTGGAGCGGCACAGCATCCTCGACGCGCCGGCGGTTCACGAACGTCCCGTTTGTGCTCCCGAGGTCCTTCAACGTCAGGGCGTCGTTGTCGAGGTGGAGCTCCGCGTGGTGTTTCGAAACGGACTGGAACGGGAGCGTCAGCTCGAGCTCGTCGACACGGCCGATGCGGAACGGGAGGTTCTGGATCGGGACTTTCTCGAGACTCCGGCCGCCGTCGGCAGTGCTCTCGAGGCACCACCCCGTCGCGCGCTTGTACTGCGCAGAGGATTCCACCATGGTTGGCCCGAACCGCCATGCCCTGCCGGCCGAGAGCCTGACCCCAGAGGCGAGATTTCCCAGCCTTCGGCAGAAGTCGGCGATGTGCGAGATCGCCTTCCAGTATGGGGTACAGCGCGGAATCACGCTAGTGGGTTCCTAGAACTCGTCGTCGAGCGCATCGTCGTTATCCAGCGCATCCAGACAGAAGCCGACGAGCGCGGCGTGATCTTCTGCAGTTCTCAGGGCTTTGAGGGCCCCCTCGAGATTCTCGAGGAGGTGTTGCTCCTCTTCGCTGGGAGGACGATCGAGCGTTATCATCTCGACTTCCTTCTGGAGGCGTCGGAGCTCGTAGCCGACCTTCGCTAGCTGAATTTGGATATCACCTCGAATCTGGAGCTTCGAGCCAGCCATGCGGTTTCTCCTTTCGTCGGTGAAACGTCATCGGCGGCGCGCGTTGGTAATGAGGTAATCCAAGAGCACGTTGGACATCACCCGCATCCCAATGCGCGCCGTAAAGACTCTCTCACCGGCCCGCGCGCTTGGGATCCGAGCCCTTCAAATAGTCCTCGTAGCTCTCCGCTTCGGCCCAATAACAAAAATCACTTCGAACGTCGAGGTATTCCGCTTGCTCGTCCATCGGAATCCAATTATATAGAATCCCGATAAGCCGTTGATTTTGAACGAAACGTCCTCACGGGCGGTCCATTGCGATCTTTTTTCGATTGTGCCAAAATCGCAAGGTTATGCCGAAATCGGAGGCCTGTTGCTTTTGGGCGGTCTCTCATCGCCGGTTTCCGTCCGCGATTCGAACCTGAGCTCTTTCGTCGAGTTGACACTCTCATAGGTCACACTGTCGGGACTCGTCCGTAAGCAATGTCTGTACACAGGTCGAAAAAGGGACTCGATCTTCCGATTCTCGGCGAGCCTGCGCGCGGCATCGAAGACCACGATGCACCGCACCGCGTAGCCGTCCTCGGCGCCGACTACCCCGGCCTCCGCCCCACGATGCACGTGAAAGTAGGCGATGACGTTCGCCGCGGTCAACTCCTCATCGAAGACAAGAAGTTGCCCGGGGTGCGGTTCACGTCGCCGGGCTCCGGCAAGGTCGTGGCGGTGCATCGCGGCGAGCGGCGGGCCTTCCTCTCGCTCGTCATCGAGCTGTCGAGCGCAGATAAGACCGGGCGCGTCGGCGCAGCGGATCAAGTCTCCTTCAGCTCGTTCTCGGGAAGCCATCCCAATACGCTGACGCGCGACGACGTGCGCGCGCTCCTCGTGGAATCCGGTCAGTGGACGGCACTGCGCGCCAGGCCATTCTCTCGCGTGGCGAACCCGGCCACGACGCCGCATTCGATCTTCGTCACCGCGATGGACACGAACCCGCTCGCGCCTCACGTCGAGGACGTTCTCGAAGGGCGTCAGGTTGATTTCGAGCGCGGCCTCATGGTGCTCACCAAGCTCACCGAGGGCCCGGTGTATGTGTGCACGGCAGACGAGTCCAGCCCTCCTGTGCCCGAGCCCTGTCGCCGCGAAGTCTTCGAAGGGCCACATCCCGCCGGCACCGCCGGCTACCACATCCACCGGCTCGACGCCGTCGATCGCAACAAGGTCGTGTGGCACATCAACTACCAGGACGTTCTGGCGGTCGGAGCGCTCTTCGACAAAGGGGAGCTGCATCTGGAGCGGGTCCTTGCCCTGGCCGGACCCGCGGTCACAAGGCCGCGGCAAATCCGATCGCGTGTCGGCGCGTCGCTCGACGACATGGTCGAAGGTGAGCTCGCCGCGGGCGAGAACCGCGTCGTCTCGGGCTCGGTGCTCTCGGGGCGAAAGGCCATGGGCGACGAGCTCGGATACCTCGGCCGCTATCACCTGCAAGTCTCCGTCATCCGCGAAGGACGCGAGCGCGAGTTTCTCGGGTGGCTCGCCCCCGGCGCCAATGTGTTTTCGGTCAAGCGGGCATTTCTATCGACGCTCTTGCCCGGCAAGAAGTTCGCGTTCTCGACGTCGACGAACGGCTCAACCCGAGCGATCGTTCCCATCGGCTCTTATGAGAAAGTGATGCCGATGGACATTCTGCCGACGTTTCTCCTCCGAGCCCTCGTCATGGGTGATGTGGAACGCGCCGAGCGGCTCGGCTGTCTCGAGCTCGACGAAGAAGACGTAGCACTTTGTAGCTTCGTGTGTCCCGGCAAGGTCGACTACGGCGTGCGTCTGCGCAACGCGCTCACTATTATCGAGAAAGAGGGCTAAGGCTTGACGCGTTTTCTCAGAGCTCTTCTCAAAAAGCAAGAGAAGCTCTTCTCCGGAAAGCTCGAACGTCTCTATCCGCTTCACGAAGCGGGCGATACCTTCTTGTTCACACCGGGAGACGTCACCAAGAACCCGTCGCATGTCCGGGATGCGCTCGATCTCAAGCGCACCATGATCGTCGTCGTCATAGCACTCGCCGGGTGCATTTTCATGGCGTGCTACAACACCGGCTATCAAGCGAACCTGGCCATTGCGACCGGCGCGGCGGCGCTCGACACCTGGCGCACCGCGCTCATGGCGACGATGGGCTTGCCGTTCGACCCGGCGAGTTTTCTCGCGTGCTTCGTTCATGGCGCGCTCTACTACGTACCGGTGTTGATAGTGACGCTCGCGGTGGGTGGATTGTGGGAAGCCCTCTTCGCGGTCGTCCGTCGCCACGAGATCAACGAAGGTTTCCTGGTCACGTGGATGCTTTTCCCACTCATCTTGCCGCCGACCGTGCCGCTTTGGCAGGTAGCGCTCGGGATAACGTTCGGCGTCGTCGTCGGGAAGGAAGTTTTCGGAGGAACCGGGTACAACATCCTCAACCCGGCGTTGGTCGCACGGGCGTTCGTGTTCTTCGCCTATCCCGCCCAGCTTTCAGGTGACAAGGTGTGGATCGCCGCGGCGACTTCGACCGATGGCGTTAGTGGCGCCACCTGGCTCGCGAGTGCGGCGCTCGAAGGCCAGGCGGCGGTCGATGCGGGCGTCACCTGGTGGCAAGCGTTCGTAGGTCTCGTCCCCGGCTCGATGGGCGAGACCTCGGCGCTCGCATGTCTCGCGGGGGCGTTCCTGCTCGTCATCACCGGCATCGGCTCGTGGCGCATTGTCGCGAGCGTGGCCGTTGGCACCATCGCCGCGGCTTCCCTTCTGAACGCAGTGGGCTCGACGACGAATCCATTTTTCGACGTGCCCTTTTGGTGGCATTTCGTGCTCGGAGGGTGGGCGTTTGGTACTGTCTATATGGCGACCGAGCCGGTGACGTCACCCGGCACGAATTCCGGGCGTGTGATTTACGGGTTTCTCATCGGCGTGCTCGTGGTGTTGATCCGCGTCGTGAACCCGGCCTATCTCGAGGGCATGATGCTTGCGATCCTGTTCATGAACGTCTTTGCCCCAGTGATCGACCATTTCGCGATTGTCGCAAACGTCAAGCGCCGCCAGGCTCGCTACGCTAACATTCATTAGAGGGTTGGCCTATGCAGAGAAGCGCGTCCTATTCGATTCTGTTCGCCGCCGCCGTCTGCCTCGTGTGCGCGGTATTCGTGTCCGTATCGGCGGTGTCGCTCAAAACCCGTCAGGACGATAACGCCTTTCTCGACAAGCAGAGAAACGTCCTGGTTGCCGCGGGGCTCGCGAGCGAAGACGAAGTCCTGACGAGAGAACAAATCCAGGAGCGGTTCGGGCCGATCGAGTCCGTCGTCGTCGATCTTCAGTCCGGAGAGGAGCGCTTCGACGTCGACCCCGAAACCTTCGATCAGAGGCAAGCGACATCCGACCCCCAGACGTCGCGAGCGATGCCCAATAACACCGCGGGCATCCAGCGGGTTCCGAATCAGGCGCTCGTGTACCGACTGGTGGAGAACGACGAGCTCGGGCTCGTGATCCTTCCCATCGAAGGCAAAGGGCTCTGGTCGACGCTCTACGGGTTTATCGCCCTCGATGCTGATCTCGAGACCATCCGGGGCATTACGTTCTATGAGCACAAGGAAACGCCCGGACTCGGAGGCGAAGTGGACAACCCTCGATGGAAGGCGCTGTGGCCGGGCCGACGGGCATTTGGTGAAGGCAGTGAACGGACCCCGCGCATCGAGGTCATTCGAGGGCAGGCGGGGCCGCCTGCCGAGGATCCCTACCGCGTCGATGGTCTCTCCGGCGCAACGATGACGAGCCGCGGCGTGGGACGTCTCGTTCGTTTTTGGCTCGGCGACAAGGGTTTTGCGCCCTACCTGGACACACTACGGAAAGGGAGTCGAGGCTGATGGCAAACCCGGCACGAGAAGCGTTGCTCGACCCGCTTTTCAACAACAACCCGATTGCCCTGCAGGTTCTGGGCATTTGCTCGGCCCTGGCGGTGACGACGAAGATGGACACGGCGGTGGTGATGAGCATCGCCGTGATCGCCGTCCTGACGTTCTCGAATTTCTTCGTGAGCCTGATCCGCAACCAGATCCCGACCAACATCCGCATCATTATTCAGCTCACCATCATCGCATCGCTCGTGATCGTCACCGATCAGATCCTGAAAGCGTACGTCTACGAGATTTCGAAACAGCTCTCGGTGTTCGTGGGTCTCATCATTACCAACTGCATCATCATGGGCCGGGCGGAGGCGTTTGCGATGCAGAACCCGCCGGCGCTCAGTATCGTCGATGGACTCGGTAACGGCCTCGGCTACGCGCTCATATTAATGATGACGGCGGCTATCCGTGAAGTGTTCGGCTCGGGCAACTTCTTCGGCATCCCGGTGCTGCCGGTCGTGAGCGAGGGCGGTTGGTACACGCCGAACGGGTTACTGGTGCTATCGCCGGGAGCGTTTTTCATCATTGGGTTTTTCATCTGGGCCCTGAGAGTCTGGAAACCCGAGCAGGTCGAAGCGGAATAGAGCCATGCGATCGAATGTAGCCATCGGCCATCAGCCATCAGCCATCAGCGCGGGGAGGATTCATTAATGCTGGAAAGCTATTTGAATCTTGCAGTGAAGGCGATCTTCGTCGAGAACATGGCACTCGCTTTTTTTCTCGGCATGTGCTCGTTCGTGGCCGTCTCGCGCAAAGTCGAGACCGCCATCGGGCTCGGTAGCGCGGTCGTGTTCGTCCTGACCGTGACCGTCCCGCTCAACAATCTCGTCTACACGTATCTATTGAAACCGGGCGCGCTCGCTTGGCTCGACCCCGGCCTCGCCGATCAAGACCTGACGTTTCTCGGGTTTCTCACTTACATCGGGACGATCGCCGCGATGGTGCAAATCGTCGAGATGACGCTCGATCGGTTCTTCCCCGCACTCTACAACGCGCTCGGTGTCTTCTTGCCGCTCATCGCCGTGAACTGCGCGATCCTGGGCGCGTCGCTTTTCATGGTCGAGCGGAACTACGGCTTCGGCGAAAGCGTCGTCTTCGGTTTCGGCTCGGGTGTGGGATGGGCCCTCGCGATTGTCGCTCTTGCGGGCATTCGCGAGCGGTTGCGCTACAGCAATATTCCGGCAGGGCTCCGCGGTCTCGGGATTACCTTCCTTCTCACCGGGCTCATGGCGATGGGCTTCATGGCGTTCGCGGGAATTCAACTCTAGATCATGATCACAGTCGGGCTCGGGGTGTTTATGTTCACGAGCGTGATCGTGACTCTGGTCGTGGTGCTCATGCTTGCTCGTCGCGAGCTCGTTGCCACCGGCGAGGTCACCATCACCGTGAACGACGATCCGGACAAAGCGCTGACCACGGCGGCGGGCGGAACGCTTCTGGGAACGCTTTCGGCCAATCGCATCTTCATTCCGTCGGCTTGCGGCGGGAAGGGCACCTGCGGCGTGTGCACGGTGAAAGTGCTCGATGGCGGCGGCGCGATGCTCCCTACGGAGACCAGCCACATCAACCGCGACGAAGCACGCGAGGGCATCCGTCTATCGTGTCAGGTCAAGGTCAAGCAGGACATCAAGATCGATCTTCCGCCCGAAGTCTTCAACGTTCGGAAGTGGAAGTGCAAAGTTCGATCGAACAAGAACGTGGCGACGTTCATCAAGGAGCTCGTGCTCGAGCTTCCCGCCGGCGAAGAAGTACCGTTTCGCGCCGGTGGTTACATTCAAATCGAGCGCCCGGCGGGAACGGTCGAGTACAAGAACTTCGACATCGAAGACGAGTATCGCGACGACTGGGACAAGTTCAACCTGTGGCGCTACGTGTCGACGGCGGAACCCGGGGACGAGGTCGTCCGCGCGTTCTCCATGGCCAATTATCCCGAGGAGAAGGGGATCATCATGCTGAACATACGCATCGCGTCGCCACCGCCGCGGATGCCCGACGTTCCGCCCGGCAAGATGTCATCGTACACCTTCGATTTGAAGCCGGGAGACGAGGTCACGATCTCGGGACCGTACGGCGAGTTCTTCGCCAAGGACACCGATGCGGAGATGATTTATATCGGCGGCGGCGCCGGCATGGCGCCGATGCGCTCGCACATCTTCGATCTTTTCAATCGGGTTCATACGAAACGCAAGGTTTCGTTCTGGTACGGTGCGCGGAGCCTTCGTGAAGGATTCTACGACGACGACTTCAACAAGATCGCTTCCGACAACGACAACTTCGCATGGCACCTCGCGCTTTCCGAGCCGCTTCCCGAAGACAACTGGACGGGATATAAGGGATTCATCCACCAGGTGCTCTACGATCATTATTTGAAGGATCACGATAGCCCAGAGGACGTGGAGTACTACATCTGCGGTCCGCCCCTCATGCTCAAGGCGTGTTTCGATATGCTCGACAGCCTCGGTGTGGAGCCTGAGAACATTCTGTATGATGATTTTGGTTGATGGGCCATCAGCCATCGGCCGTCAGCCATCAGCGCATGAGCGTTCGTATTCTTTTTGTCGCAGCTGCGCTTTCCGCTAGTGCTTGCCAGTCGGGAAGCTCCCCTGAGACGGTTCGGTTCGAGGGGGAGACGATGGGCACCACCTACTTGGTGCAGGTGTCGGATCCTCTTTCGGAGAGCGAGCGCATCGCCGTTTCGAGGGCGATTCAAGAAACGCTCGATGACGTGAATCAGACGATGTCGACGTATGTGTCGGATTCAGAGGTCTCCCAGTTCAATCGAGCGGCCGTCGGTGTTGTGGTTCTGCTGTCGATACACGGGTTCGAAGTTTTCCGCGAGGCCGCGCGCGTCAGCGAGCTCACCGACGGTGCGTTCGATGTTACCGTCGCGCCGCTGGTGCGGCTTTGGGGCTTTGGCGCGGGGGCATCTACGAATGGTACGAATCGGCACGTTCCATCGGAGGAAGCAATAGCGGCGGCACGCGAGCGGGTTGGCTTTCGCCACGTCGTGCTCAGCGACGACCCACCGTCGGTGACCAAAGACGAGGACGGCGTCGAGTGCGATCTTTCCGCCATCGCCAAAGGCTACGGCGTCGACCTGGTGGCCGAGCTGCTCAGACGGCGAGGGTCGAAGAACTTCATGGTCGAAGTCGGGGGCGAAGTGCGAACCTCGGGCAAGAACGCGACCGGCGAGGCATGGCGTATCGGCATCGAAAAGCCGCTCCGGCCTCTCGCGCCTCTCCGGGAAGCCCGCGCCCTCCAGCGAACGCTTCCTCTGAGTGGACTCTCGTTGGCGACTTCGGGGGACTATCGCAATTTCTACGAGGCGGACGGCCAGCTCTACTCCCATCTCATCGATCCCAGAGAGGGCCGACCGGTGTCGCACGCATTGACGTCGGTTAGCGTCGTGGACCATACCTGTATGCGAGCCGACGCCTTGGCGTCCGGGCTTCTCGTGTTGGGACCCGAGGCGGGGTACGAGCTCGCGGTTCGAGAGGACCTCGCAGTGTTGTTCCTCATCCGCACCGATGACGGCGGAATCGAAGAGCGGCCCACGCCGTCGTTCGAAGCGCTATTTCTTCTGGAATAGCGGCATGAAGATCTTCCTTCTCGTCCTCGGCTTCATGGCACTCGCGGTGCTCGCGATGGCCGTGGGAGTGATCTTCAAACGGCCGTGCCTGCGTGGCTCGTGCGGTGGCCCGGCTGTCATGGGCGGCGACGGCGAGCCGATATCCTGCGCCGCCTGCCCGAACCGCAACAAAGCCTGAGCGCCGCGCCTCGAGGTGGGCGTGCGCGGCAAGAGATAGTGTATGGTTTCCAGGTGAGCATGAGCTCGCCCCGGCCGGGAGCGCTTCAGGTCGATCACGTCACCCTCCGTTTCGGCGGGCTCGAGGCGCTCGACGACGTTTCCTTGACGATCGCGCCCGGCGAGCTCGTCGCTATCATCGGACCCAACGGCGCGGGCAAGACCAGCCTTCTGAACTGTGTCAGCGGCCTCTATCGGCCTCAATCGGGCCGCATCGGCTTCGTCGCACGCGATGGCCGCGAGCACGATCTCACGCGCGTGAAACCTCATCATCGCGCCGCGCTCGGTATCGCGCGCTCGTTCCAAAACCTCGAGCTCTTTCGCCATCTGAGCGTCCTCGATAACCTCATGCTGGGCCGGCACGCGCACATGAGCGGCGGCGTGCTGTCCTCCGGGCTGTATTGGGGCCGCCAGCAGAAAGAAGAGATACGCCAGCGACGCGTTGTCGAAGAGATCATCGATTTTCTCGAGATCGAGCGTATCCGAGATCAGGCGGTCGCGTCGCTTTCCTACGGACTCCAAAAGCGTGTCGAGCTCGGCCGTGCGCTCGCCATGGAACCCACGCTTCTCTTGCTCGACGAGCCGATGGCGGGGATGAATACGGAAGAGAAACAAGACTTGGCGCGCTTCATCCTCGAAGTTCACGATGGCCAGGGCGTGGGCATCGTGCTCATCGAGCACGACATGAGCGTGGTCATGGATATCGCCGAGCGGGTCGTCGTCCTCGATTTTGGGCAGATGCTCGCCGAAGGTCCACCCGAGCGCATTCGACAGGACAAGCGGGTCATCAGCGCGTATTTGGGTGGGGCGGCATCGTGATCATAATCATGATCGGCATCGTAGTTGCGGCTCCGATCGCCGTGCTCGGACTCGGGCTCGTTTATCACCGCGTCGCGTCGCGGCGTGAGCGTCGGCTCCATCCACCGACGGGAGAGCTCGTCGCCATCGAAGGAGCGCGGTTGCACGTTGTCAGCGTAGGTCGCGGTACCCCGACGGTCGTGCTCGATTCCGCGCTCGCGGGCTCGTCGTTGAGCTGGTCGGAGATTCAGCCGAGGCTCGCCGAGCTGACGCGGGTGGTGAGCTACGACCGCGCCGGCTTCGGCTGGAGCGACGCGAGCCCGGCGCCGAGGACGGTCGACAACATGGTGGAGGAGCTCGATCAGCTTCTCGCGAACGCGGATGTCGAGGCGCCCTACGTGCTCGTTGGCCACTCGTACGGGGGGTGGATCTCGCAGCTCTATGCTTCGAGGCACCGGAAAAACGTCGCCGGTGTCGTCCTCGTGGACACGCCGCACCCCAGAGAATGGATGAATCCCGATCGGTTGCAGGCGAGTCGGGTCGCACGCGGCGCTCGCCTCGCACGCCGCGCTGCGTGGTGTGCGCGGTTCGGTCTCATGCGATTGATGTTCCTTCTTGAGCGCGTCCGCGTTGACGTCGGCGTCGGCGTCCTCAGTGAGCACGGGAGAGTCGCCGAGCTCCTGGGGAAGACTCCGGTCGCGATACGCAGTCAATTGAGGACGTTCTGGGTGCAGCCGAGCCCTCTCGAAGCGCTCGCCTCGCAGATCGAGAACGCGCCCGCGAGCGCCGCCAAGGTTGTCCAAGAGACGTCCGACTATGGTGACATGCCGCTGGTCGTGCTCACCGCGGCCAATCCCGACGCGAAGCGACTCGATGACCAGCTTCAGACGACCGCGCTCAGTCGCGCTGGACGACACGTCGTCGCTCGGAGCAGTAGTCATTGGATCCCGCTCGAGGAGCCCGACCTCATCGTGGATGCGGTGCGTGACGTCGTGAGCTCACTTCGATGAGCGATACGCTACCCAAACTCTTGTGCGAGCGCGCCTCATCGTCGCCGGAAGCGCCGGCGTTTCGTGAGAAGTCGTTCGGAATCTGGCGAACGTTTTCGTGGCGTGAGGTTCGCGATCGCGTGGAAGCGATCTGTCTCGGCCTGCTCTCGCTCGGACTCGGCAAAGACGACAAAATCGCCATCGTCGGCGACAACCGGCCCGACTGTATCCACGCAGAGCTGGCCGCGCAATCGCTCGGTGCGATTCCCGTTGGTATCTATCCAGACTCCGTGAGCGAGGAGCTCTTCTCGCTCACCGACGCTTGTGACGCCAAGATCCTCATCGTCGAAGATCAGGAGCAGGTGGACAAGGTACTGGAGGTGCGCGACCGCCTGCACGACGTCGAGCGCATCGTCTACGCGGACGAGAGGGGGATGCGTCTCTACGACGACCCGATGCTCATGCCGCTGTCCGAGCTCTGTGCGCGGGGTGAAGCGCGCCGTGAGCCGGGCGGTTTCGCCGCGATCGTGGAGCGCACCACCGCCAACGATGTCGCGCTCTTGGCAACGACGTCGGGCACTACGGGAGCGCCCAAGCTCGCGATGCTGACCCACGGAAATCTGTTGTCGATGGCAAGAAACCTGATGGCGGTCGATCCCCTGGAGCCTGGTGATGAGCTCGTCTCGTTTCTACCGCTCGCATGGGTCGGTGAGCAAATGATGGCGGTCTCGTCAGCTTTGACCGCGGGGTTCACCGTGAACTTCCCCGAGGAGCCGGAGACGGTCACGGAAGATCTCCGTGAAATTGGACCGAGCGTTATGTTTGCACCCCCCCGCATTTGGGAAAGCCTGTTGTCCGAAGTTCAAATGAAGCGAGAAGACGCATCGTGGCTCAAGCGTTGTGTGCTCGATTGGGCACTCGAGAAAAGCTCGACCAACGTCCTCGCCGAGCTAACGTGTCACTATTGGATCCGCGACGCGCTCGGTTTGCGGCGACTCAAACGCGCGTACACCGGCGGCGCGGCCCTCGGTCCCGACACGTTACGCTTTTTTCGAAAACTCGGCGTGAACTTGAAGCAGATCTACGGGCAAACGGAAGTGTCGGGCATCTCTGTCGTGCATTGCGACGGCGCCGTCAAACCGGAAACGATGGGCGAGCCGATCCCGGAGACCGAGCTCAGGATTACCGATGACGGTGAGATCGTGACGAAAAGCCCGGCCGTGTTCACGGGCTATTACGGCAGGCCGGAGGAGACGCGCGCTGTGCTCGAGGATGGCTGGCTCCACTCCGGTGATGCCGGCTACTTCGACGCAGAGGGTCAACTCGTCGTCATCGACCGGGCGAGTGACGTGACCCACTTGGGGGACGGCACGCCGTTCAGCCCTCAGTTCGTCGAGAACAAGCTCAAATACAGCCCGTACGTGCGCGAGGCCGTCGTGTTTGGCGGTGAGGGTAAAGCGTTCGTGAGCGCACTCGTGGTGATCGATTTCCAGAACGTGGGTAGCTGGGCCGAGAAGCGCCAGATCCCGTTCACGACGTTCACGGATCTATCGCAACAGGATGCCGTTCGCTCGCTTTTGACGGTTGAGGTGGAGCGGGTGTCCGAGACGCTGCCGCGTCCGATGCAGGTGCGGCGCTTTCTGCTCCTTCACAAGGAGCTCGACGCCGACGACGCCGAGCTGACGCGAACGAGGAAAGTTCGCCGGCACACGGTGTCCGATCGCTATCGCGATCTCGTGAACGCACTTTACGGTGAAAACGAAACGGTGTCGGTTACGACCGAGATCACGTACCAAGACGGTCGTCGTGCCCAACTCGTGGTCGACGTTCCCATTGTGCGGCTTTTATGAATCGAGGCATGACCCGAGGCATAAAACGCGCCGGGAAGAAAACCGTCGCGGTCATCACCGCCGGGCATCTGTCGACGTGCCGGCGCATGCTCAAAGCGGCCGACGCGCTCGCAGAGGAAGGGCACGACGTGCACGTGGTGAGTACGCGTGCCACGCCGTGGGCGAGCGACGCTGACGAGACGGTTTTGAGGCGCCGTCGCGACCGATGGCAATGGAGCGTCGTCGACTACTCGAGACAAGGGGCGCCGTTCACCTACGTCACAAGCGGCGTGAAGCGGCGGCTCGCCGCGGGTGTTTCACGGTATTGCTCGACGATCCTGTTCGCGGTGGCAGCGAGGGCGCTCTTCCGCGTTCACGACGATGTGGTCCGCGCCGCGCTCGCGACCAAAGCCGATTTCTTCTATGGCGGTACAATAGGTGCGATCGGGGCAACGTTCGAGGCCGCAGCGCGCGCGGGACGTGAGTACGCACTCGATCTGGAGGACTTCTACTCGGGCGACCACCCGCAAGACGCGAAGCTCACGCGTCTCGTCGAGCGCGTCGAGACCGAGACCGTCGGAGGGGCGCGCTTTCTCACCGCGGCCAGCGACGGGATCGCGGACGCGTACCGCTCGAGCTACGGCGTCGAGTCGGTCGTCATCCACAACACCTTCCCGCTACCGTCGCGCGTTCCCCAAACCGCGCCTTCCGGCGGGGCGTTGAAGCTCTACTGGTTCAGTCAAACGATCGGTCGCGGTCGTGGTCTCGAGGACGCCGTCGAAGCGCTGCGCCGTGCGGGCATTCCCGCTGAGCTTCACCTCCGTGGGAATGCCGATACGGATTTCGTCGCGGGACTCGAAGATTTCGTTTCCAAAGACGCTCCCAAGCTTCGTCTCGTCGTGCACCCTCCGGCGCCACCGGACGAGATGGTGGCGCTTCTCGCCGATTTCGACGTTGGACTCGCGATCGAACAAGGAGCGAGCGTCAACCGGGAAATTTGTCTCACCAACAAAGCCTTGACCTACATCCTCGGCGGATTAGCTCTGGTGATGACGGAAACGGCCGGACATCGACCGCTCATCGAGGCATTGGGCGAAGCATCGATCCACTACGCTCCCGGCGACGTCGATACTCTGGCTTCCGGCCTGACGCGTTTGGCGGACGAGCGGAGTTTTCTCGAGCGGTGCCGTCACGCTTCCTGGGAAGCGGCGGATCGCCGATGGCATTGGGAGCATACCGAGGAGCGCGGCCGCCTCGTTCGGCTGTTCGCCTTCGAAGCCTTCGAGGCCTTCGAGGAATGACGCGTGGACGTCTTTTGGCAGCTCACCACGACCTGTCTTGCGAACGGGATGATCTATGCCCTCGTCGCCATCGGCTTCGTCATTATTTATAAGGCATCCGACGTCATCAACTTTGCTCAAGGGCCGCTCCTGCTGGCGGGGGCGTATCTCGGCTACACGTTCCTGTCGCTCGACCTCCATCCCGCGCTTGCACTCGCGCTCACGCTGGTTTCGTGCGCGCTCATCGGCGTTTTCATCGCTCTCGTAGTGCTGCGCCCGCTCATCGGAGAAGCGGTCATTTCCATGGTCATGGCGACCGTCGCGCTGTCGAGTCTCCTCCACGCCATCGTTCAAGGCGTTTGGGGTGCCCGTCCCAGGAGCTTTCCGTTGAGCATGGGTTTCACACACCTTGTCGCCATTGCTTCGGTGACGTTCTTGTTGGTCGGATGGTTCTTCCGGCGAAGCCGCGAAGGGCTTGCAATGCGCGCGGTAGCCGATGATCAGCAGGCCGCCATGAGCGTCGGAGTGAGCCTTCACGAGAACTCTGGCAATTGCTTGGGCGCTGGCCTCCGCCACCGCCGGTCTCGGCGGCGCGTTGCTCGCGAGCATGGTCGGTGTGAGTCAGGATGTTGCCGTAATAGGTCTCCGCGTGTTCCCGGTGGTCATTCTCGGCGGGCTCGACTCCGTGGTCGGCGCGATTGTCGGAGGCGCGGTCATCGGGTTGTTGGAAGCCTACACCGGAGGCTACGTCGGCTCCGGGCTCCAACGCGTCGTTCCGTTCGTGGTGCTGATCGCGATCCTGATGGTACGGCCCTATGGGCTGTTCGGCAAAAAGCGCATGGAAAGAGTCTAGGCGGTGCGCTCCGGCGTTTTCCATACGAGTTACGCTGCGGATATGGCATTCACGCGCTCACCGCTCGCGCGGGCGCGGTTGGCGCTTTTCGCCTCGTGTGTCGTCGTCCTTCCTTTCGTCGTGTCGTCGTACTGGTTATCGCTTGCGAATCAAATTGCGATCGCGACGGTCGGCGCCATCGGCCTCAATATTCTCGTTGGTTACACGGGACAGATCTCGTTGGGACAGGGAGCGTTCATGGCGGTGGGTGCCTATGCGAGCGGTCTCACGACTATCGCTTGGGGACTTCCGTTTTGGATCAGTATTCCGCTGGCGAGCTTGTTCACCGCGGCAATAGGAGTGTTTTTCGGACTTACCTCGCTTCGGTTGAAAGGACTCTATCTCGCGATCGCAACGCTCGCCGCGCAGCAGATCGTCGAGTGGATCGTGACTCACTGGACGGGCTTGACCGGCGGCACGGAAGCGCTCGTCGTTCCCGCGCCTACGCTTTTCGGCGCGCGCAGCAACACCGATTTTGGATTCTATTGGGTCGCCGTTGTCGCCGCGTCGGCCACCGCTCTCGTCACCGCGAACTTGTTTCGAAGCCGCACCGGCCGCGCGTTTCTGGCGATCCGCGATCAGGACGTCGCCGCGTCGGCAACCGGCGTGAATGTCTTTCGCTACAAGCTGACCGCGTTCGCGGTGTCATCGTTTTTCGTCGGCATGGCCGGAGCGCTCATCGCGCACTACCGAACCATTGTGACGTGGGAGCGGTTCACGCTCGAAGTGAGCATCCTATATCTCGCCATGATCATCATCGGCGGCCTCGGGAGCATCGTCGGTTCATTCCTCGGTGCAACGGTAATGACGCTCTTACCGGCGCTCATCGCGACGTTCGGAAGAAGCTTGCAGACGAGCATCCCGCGGGTCGCGGAGCTCTTACCGGCCGCACAAGAAGCCGTGTTCGGCTTGGTGGTGCTGCTCGTCCTCATCTTCGAGCACAAAGGCCTCGCTAAAATGTGGTCGAGCATGAAGACGTATTTCAGGCTGTGGCCTTTCTCATATTAGATGCGCCAACGAAGTTGGCGCCATCCACTAATCCCTCTGCCCTCCTCCCGCCTTCGCTAGTAGCCTTCGGCGGAGGCGGAAGGGAGAGGGCCTGGGTGAGGGGGGCCACATAAAGCTCGAGTTCTCCAATCACCCCTACTATCGATTCCTGCACTACAATCACCATTCTCAATATGCGACCAATCTGGATGCCCGCCCTCCTCGTCATCCAACTCGTCGCGTGCAGCGGAGCGCGCGATTCCAACGAAAACGTCATCCTCGTCGGCGCCATCTTCGCCCTAACCGGCCCAACGGCCGACGTCGGGACGCTCTATGCCGAAGGCGTGCGCGACTACGTCGCGTGGGTGAATGAGCGAGGCGGCATCGCGGGAAGGCCCCTCGAGCTGTTGTTCCAGGACTACGGCTACCGCGTCGATCGCGCCGAGCAGCTCTACAGCGAGTTCGTGGGAGAAGGGGTCGTCGCGTTCATGGGTTGGGGAACGGGAGACACGGAGGCGCTCCGCGGCCGGATCTCGGAAGACCAGGTACCGTTCATGTCCGCCTCGTATTCTCACGTACTCGGTGATCCGAAGGAGGCGCCGTACAATTTCCTTGTGGGCACGACCTATAGCGATCAGTTTCTGATCGTGTGCGACTGGATTCTCGAGAACCATCCGGAAGGCACAACCCCCAAGGTCGCGTTGCTCCACCACGCTTCTCCTTTCGGGCTTTCTCCGTACCGCCAGCTCGGCCGCGACTACGCGGCGGAGAAAGGCATCGAATTGCTCGCCCAGGAGATGCCGCGCGGCAGCACCGACTACTCGTCCGAGCTCACCCGGGTTCGCGAGTGGGGAGCCGACTACGTCGTGTTTCAGAACACGTCGGGGCCCGTTTCCGTCGCTCTCAAAAACGCCGACGCCTTGGGACTGTCGTTGACGTTTGCTTGTCTCAACTGGTGCACCAACGAGCTCCTCGTGGAGCTCGCGGGCCCCGCGGCGGAGGGCATGCTGGGCGCCATGCCGTTCGCGCCTCCGTCGGAGAATGTCCGTGGCCTGGATGCCGCGCGCGCCTATCTGGAACAGCGCGGAGGCGGTCGTCTCGAAGACAAAGGCGTTCCCTACGCTCAGGGCTGGTCGACGATGTCGGTGATGGCAGAAGGGATCCGGCGCGTCGTCGAAAGCGGTGAGCCTCTCACCGGGGCCAACGTCAAGGCCGCGCTCGAAGGGCTTCGTGAGCTCGACACCGGCGGTGTGACGTACCCGATCACGTTCAGCGCGGGCGATCATCGTGGCGCGAAGGGGATGCGGCTCTTCCGCGTCGCGGAAGGCTCGTGGGTGCCGTTGACGGAGTTTCGCCATGCTCCTGCTCAATAGCGTCGAAGTCGTCTACGACGATGTCGTGCTCGTCCTCAGGGGATTGTCGCTTTCCGTTTCGAGCGGCAACATCGTTTGTCTGCTCGGCCCGAACGGGACCGGCAAGTCGACGACGTTGAAAGCGATCTCCGGTCTTCTCGGACCCGAGGACGGCGCGGTGACGGACGGCACTATCGAGCTCGACGGTGAGCCGATCGAAGGCCTGTCGCCTCATGAAGTCGTCGAGCGAGGCGTCTCCCAAGTCATGGAAGGCCGCCGTGTCTTCGAGCATCTCAGTGTCGAGGAGAACTTGCGCATCGGGTCATACTCTCGTGGCACTCGTGGCACCCGTGCCAACGCGGACGTGGATCGTATTTACGAAACGTTCCCCCGGCTTCGCGAGCACCGCCATCGTCTTTCCGGATTCCTGTCCGGAGGCGAGCAACAGATGCTCGCGATCGGAAGAGCTCTCATGTCCGAGCCGAGGCTGTTGCTTCTCGACGAGCCGTCGCTCGGGCTCGCGCCGCGCATCGTCGAAGAGATCTTCGACACGTTGCGGCGTGTCAACGCGGACGAAGGCACGACGAT
Source organism: Candidatus Marinacidobacterales bacterium (assembly GCA_965237955.1). Lineage (GTDB taxonomy): Bacteria > Acidobacteriota > Vicinamibacteria > Marinacidobacterales > SMYC01. The sequence goes on from OZ250169.1 coordinate 2,502,457, forward strand.
GCTGCTGGTAGAGCAAAACGCGGCGCGAGCGCTCGATATCGCGCACTACGGCTACGTCATGGAGAACGGGCGGGTGGTCCTCGAAGGGAGTCCGGAGGAGCTTCGAGACAACGCCGACGTCAAGGAGTTTTATCTCGGGGTGTCCGATCTCGGTGAGCGGAAGTCGTATCGGGACGTGAAGCGCTATCGGCGGCGGAAACGTTGGCTGTCGTGACCGATCCCTACTTACCCGAGATCGAGTGCGCGTCCGCGGAGGCGTGGCGCGACTACCAGGACGAGCTCGTGCGCACCATCGTCACCCGGGCCTATGAGTGTACTCGCGAGTTCCCCGAGCGGCTCGACCGTGTGGGCGTTTCGCTGGTTGAGATGAAGGGCGTCTCCGATTTGGCGCGCGTGCCGGTGCTCTCGAAAGAAGACCTGCCCGACCTGCAAGAGAGGTCGCCACCGTTCGGCGGTCTCCTCGCCGGTGATGTCAGCGATCTGAAACGCATCTTCGTTTCGCCCGGACCGATCCTCGACCCGGAAGGCGAAGGCCCGGATTTCTGGGGATGGGCACCGGCGCTCTGGGCGTGCGGCTATCGTTCGGCCGATCGCGTCTACAACACGTTCTCGTACCACCTGACTCCGGCGGGGGCGATGATGGAAGAGGGACTGCGCGTGATCGGTTGCACCGTCGTGCCCGGCGGGGTGGGTAACACCGATGCGCAGGTCGAGCTTCTCTCGTTGTCGTCGAGCACGGGCTATTGCGGCACGCCGCAGTTTCTGTGGACGCTCCTCGAGCGAGCGCGCACGAAGGGGGTCGACGTTTCGTTGAAGCGAGCTTTCGTCAGCGGCGCGCCGTTGTCCACGACGCTTCGCGACGAGCTAGCGCGGGAGTTCGGCGTGTCCGTCTTCCAGGGCTACGGCACCGCCGACGTCGGCGCGATCGCGTACGAGTGCGAGCATGCGTGTGGTTGGCACGTCGCACCGGGGCGGGTCGTGGAGGTTCTCGAGCCCGGCACTGGTGAGATTGTGGTGAGCGTGGACAACGAAGTTTATCCGCTCGTGCGTTTCGGGACCGGCGACGTTTCCTCGTTCGAGCGCGCACCGTGTGCGTGCGGGAGAACGACACCACGGTTGATGGGCTTTCAAGGACGTGTGGGCGAGGGTGTCAAAGTGCGCGGCATGTTCGTCCATCCCCGGCAGATCGCTCGCGCGCTCGGCGCACTCTACGCGGAGGTTCCTCGGTTTCAGGCAGTTGTTAAGTTCGAGGAGCGCGGCACTGATATCGACGCGATCGTCGTGCGCGTCGAGGCGGGGGGTGATCCGTCGGAGGTAGCCGAGCGTTTAAAAGAAGAGCTCAAGCTGCGCGTGGAGGTCGAGCTGGTGACGCCGGGCACGCTCGCGCGCAACGCGCCTCGTATTCGCGACGATAGGACGTGGGCCTGACTAACGAAACAACAACGCGATGAACGTGACATAGCCGCATAGAAGAAAAACGCCTTCCCATCGAATCAGTCGTTTTCCGGTGTAGAGAAAGAAAGCTGTCACGAGAGTGAACCCGATCAAAGCGGGAAACTCGAAGCGTAACAGCGCGGCGTCAATGTTGATGGGCTGAATGAGGGCCGACAGGCCGAGTGCGCCGAGGATGTTGAAGACGTTGCTCCCTATTATGGTGCCGACGACGAGGTCGGCCTGCCGTCTCATGCCGGCCACGACGGATGTCGCTAGCTCGGGAAGAGACGTGCCGACGGCCACGAGCGTCACCCCGATGACGAACTCGGAAAGGCCGATCGCGCGCGCGATCGAGACCGCACCGGCCACGAGAAGCTGAGCGCCCCCGAGAAGAAGGCCGAGCCCTATTATCGTCAGCATCGAGCTACGCGCGAGACTGTCTTTTCGCGGCGCCGTCTCGGATGAGCCGTCGGCGTCGGCGCGCGCCCAGCGCAGCGACAAGATGTTGAACACGACGATGAGACCGATGAAGACGAGGCCGACCCCCCGTCCGATCTCGAGGCGAAGCGCGATGAACCCGAGAAGGAGCGTGACCCCCACCATGAACGGAAGCGCGCGCCGCAGGACCGTGGGTGCGATGGCGAGAGGCGTGAAGATCGCCGCGGCACCCAAGATGAGACCAAGGTTCGCGACGTTACTGCCCAAGACGTTTCCAACCGTCATCTCCGGGTAACCGGTGGCGGCGGCCACGAGGCTCGCGACGATTTCAGGCGCCGACGTTCCGTAGGCCACCACTGTCAGGCCGACTGCGAGTGGGCTTATCCCGAATTGCGCCGCGAGGCGGGAGGCGCCACGCACGAGCCAATCGGCACCGAGAGTCAAAGCGACGAGACCGATGAGAGAAACAACGGTTGCGGTGGCGAAGCTCAAACGGCCGTCATGATAGCAGACGAAACCGCCGTAACCCGTGGCGGCATCCAGAGTGTCCCAACCCGGGAGCGGGCCGTCCGGCCCGCACCCCTGGCCACCGGCCACCGCCACGGGGAGAAGCGATCCACTTCTCCCTAATTAGTTCCTGTCCAGAAACACCATAACTTGTGGTGTGCGACAGGCCTACCGAAGATGTGGGTATTATACGGTTTCGGTAGGGAACTTCGTAGGGTTGAGAGCGAATGAAAATCTTGGACGAAACGAGAGGCGAATCGTCAGGAATCCAAGGCTATGGGAGCGGAAGAGTAATAGTTATTATCTTAATAGATGTCTCGCCATCACCAGTAGATTGCAGGTGATGATGGAACCCCATACGTACGATTTAAAAGAAGGCAATGAGCGCCATGTGCATCGGTCGAGACCAAAGACTCGTTTCAAGAACGAAATGACGCCTTCGATCCCGCAGCGAAATCGCCGCAGGCGTTGATAGACCCAGGAACTCTTGACCATATCGGTCACGGCGAAACCTTGAGCCTTGGTAAAGGCAACATCTTCAACTCCCTTGCCTTTGATGGCTTCCAAGTTTGCCTTTGAAGAAAACGCGCCATCGTAGGCGACCTGGCGCGGGGCCCGCTCGTAGAGTTCGACTAGACGGTCGATCATGGTTTCCGCGAGAGTTGAATCGGCCGGATTCCCATCCAAGATCACGCAATCCAAAATCATCGAGGACGAACCACCAGTCAGACACACCTTGTGACCGTAGAGGGTCTCGCGCCGGTCTTTGCGAATAATGTCGGTGTGTTCTTCGAAGACAGAAACGACCTTTTCCTCTGCAGGCACACGCTCTTCGTCGATCACTCGGCGTTGGGTTTGGTTGATGACTTTCTTGGTGAGGACGAGAAAGTGCTCAAAATCCGAGGCGATCCTCTCCGTACTCGCTCGCTTCACAGGCTCGGTCAAGCCCGACTCTTCCAACTGTTCTACAACGCGTTGAGCGGAGCGATAGGTTGCTTCCGTCACCTTCAGTAGATCTCGATAGACGCGACGCCTTTGTTGCTTATCCTTCGCGTTCAGAACTCCCAGTCGACGTCTCTTCGCTCGACGCGTTCGATTGCCGAAGACCACTACTGTACCCAGCAGTTCGCGAGCTCCGCACATCAGGCGAGTGAGAACCCGAACACAGTCATAAAGAAGCTCGGAGTCTGTAGGCGGATGAATGTTTGATTCCACTACCGTGCAGTCCACTCGTACTTTTCTTCCCTTTTCGATCCTAGCATCCTCGGCAACGCTCACCAGCTCTCGGTTGATCTGCTCCAGCGTTTCGAACTTCACGGCTTTGATGTTTGCTGCTAGGGTCGACTTCGACGGGGTCGGCTCTATGATGCCGAGCTGGCAAAACGTCCGATAGCTTCGAGAGTCTGCCAAGTGAAACGCCAGCTCTCGATAGCTGAACTGATTCAGCTGCTTGACCAACAACGCCCGGAGAACCTGCTCCGCGCTCATTCCCCCACGACCAACATCGCTCCCTGCCGATGGGGTGACCGACTTCAGGTCTTGCAGTACCAGCTCATTGAGCTTAGGATGGGCATCGAGCAGCGACGAGATCGTTTCGAGTTCGCGTGCGTGCTCCAGCTCCAGCCAGGGCTCACGTAGATTTGGCTGTGGGTTGATCGTTTTTCGCATTTAGGGCTGGTCTCCTTTGGAGTTAAGTCATTTAGAATCGGATGTTTTCAACGACACGGTCCTAATCGACACCCCCTCAGAAGACTAGCCCTAAATTTGCGATTTCTCCTTTTTTCTCAATCCCTTACAGGCTTCAGGACGGGTACTAATTAGTGACGATTTCCAGCCCGCCAAACCTCCCTGCCGGGTAGATTTTCTTGGCATGAGCCGCATCGACAGGGTTCACGCTGCCAACGAGCCGCGGGGTTAGACTGGTAGTATCGATGAACTTTCAGGAGACGCTCCGGCGTCGGTTCAAACTGGAAGACGATTGATGCCGGTGCGAAAGTTTCGCAACCTGAAGGATATGGAGGATTCTCTGTGGCGGTCGCCGGACGACCCCTCGTTGTCGGTTGCCATCGCTCGGGTCTGGGATTTCGCAGACCGCGTCTCCGAGCGCCACTTTCCGCCCGGTGTGCACAAGCATCGATCCATCGAGGAAGCACAGGAGCTCCGCGACCGCTGGGAAGAAGCGAACTTTCAGAGATATTGGGCGAGCAAAAAACCCGCTAAGAAGACGGTTCGCTAGCGGTCGCCGCTGCTGCTCGGACGCGCTGAGCCTAGACTTCGACGGCGATGGGGGTCGGCTTTTTCGTCACCGCGCAGTGGCGGCAGATGGGTTCGCCTTCTTTACCGTCGCGGTCCCAGGTGCGCTCGCGGTGGGCGCGGCGTAGTCGATCGAAATTCTCACTGGCCCAGGTGTCTTGAATGCTCTGCGTGCCGGGGACCACCGCGCCGCCATCGATCTCGAGCGTGAACCCCTGGCAGCACGGCATCGTGTGCTTGCCGTCCCAGGTCACGACCATGCGCCGGAACGGATCCGGACATTGGAACTCGTCCGCGCTGAGCGACGACCACTCGGCGGCTTTCCACTGGTGCGTGGCGCCGGCGGGAAAGTAGCACTCGCTGATGGACATCCAATCGACGCCCATCTCGTTCTTCCAGAACGATTCCATCCGTCCGCCATCGACATCGGCCGCGTTCAAGAACGTTCGCACGACCGAGGCGCGAATGCGACAGTCGGGTGCACTCTTACCTTGCGCGCGGGCCTCGACGGCACTTCGTACCGAGTGCAGCAGAATGTCCCATTCACCGCCGACTCGCTGTTTGGCGTAGCTCTCGGCATCCGCGGCGTCGACCGAGAACATCAAATCGGTGATGCCCGCTTCGACGAGCTCGGCGAAGAGCTCGGGGCGAGTGCGCGCGCGGCCGTTCCCGTTGGTGTTCATCATGATGTCGGGGAAGCCGTGATCGGCGGCCTGGCTGACGAAGGACACGATCTCCGGATGGAGCGAGGGCTCGCCACGGTAGTTGAGCTTGATCGAGCTCACACCCATATCGGCGCACTGTTGCAATAGGACCTTGTAGAGCTTCGGGTCCATGTAGCCCCTTTGATACGTATGCTCGTCGAACCCGAGCTTCCGGATGTGCTCGTGGGTCCAAATCTGGCAAAACCCCTGCGGATCTTCTTCGGAGCTCCCGCAGCGCAGATCGCACACCGCCACCGACTCGAGGTCGACGTGGACGGGGTGGTTGGAGCCGTCGAGCTCGGCGCCGCGCCGGTCCCACTCGCGCCGGTAGGCTTCGTAGCGCTCGCTGCGATCCGACGGGGCATTCCCGAGAATCCGGAAAGTAGGGTCTTGGCTCATCCGCCGTATTCTAGCGTGGGGTGAGGGCTGCGGCCATCGACCGTTGGACTCGGTTCAGAAAGACGTTCCCGTGGTCACGGCGCGCCACGCGCGTGCCAGGCTCTCCGTCGGAAGCCAAACCGTTGGATAGCGTTGCTCGGGGGCGTCCGCTGCCGCCGTGCAATGATTCGATGTTGGATCGCAGACAAAGCCGTCGCTCAGCTTCAGCGCGCGCAATGCGGGCGTTGTCGGCAGACGCAGTGCGATGAGCTCTTCGTAAAACAGCGCCGCCATCTCGCGCGCCACGTCGGGCTCCTCCACGAGCGCCCAAAGCGCACGTGCCCTGCGGTTGATGGAGTAGATTCCGCGGATGATGTCATTGCGGAACGCGAGATCGTTTTCGCCGATGAAGAACAACCCCGGTACCTCGCGTGCCGCTTCGTCGGCGACCGCCGAGTAGTAGATACCGCCTTTGTTGACGACGAAAACGATGACCCGCTCTGGCTTCCACAGCGCAAGCTCATAGTTGAACTCACCACCGGCCGACATGCCCCACAAAAGAAGCAGGGCGCTCGCGAGCTCGGAATGATCGGCATCTCTCCGAGGCGGCTCAGAGCGTCGAGAAAAGCCTGAGCGCTGCCCTCGCTGACCTCGACGTAGTGCTCGATGAACGTGTCGTCGTGCCGCTTGTCGGTGGGATAGACGCCCACGAGGCCGAGCCGGTGGCGCACCGCGAGTTGTTGCCAGAACGGAGTCTCGACCTGATCTCTTCCGTCGCCATTCGACCCCGGTACGAGGACGAGGACAGCTTCGAGCGTCTCGACGTCTTTGGGAAGCCACAACCGGAATGCCGCACGTGCGAAGTTTTTTCCCGGCGGCATCTCGACATCGTGTGTCCCAGCGCTCGCGGGTTGAATCGTCGCCCCAGAGAAACTCAAAGCCAAACTCAAAGCCGCGGCAACCAGGAACGACTCGATGAGACTGCGTCTTTTCACGAGATAAGAGACCTTCCTTCTCCAGCAGAACGACTCGAGAGCGTGATGCTACCAGAAAAAAGGAAGACGCTGGGCGGACCAAACAGCTTGGAAGTGTGCAGAAAAGAAACAAATAAATCAACGTAAGTTATTGTAATAAAAGATGTTGCTGTTTGCCCGGAGTTGACTTACACTAATTATCCACCTATGATGAGGTCGTCTTCGAAATATTCATTCTGAAGGAGGATGGTGATGGCGAGCCCGGCTACTGTTACTGAGACGTGTCTGCTCACGGAAAAAGACCTCGAGATGGAGGGGGGCTTGAAAGCGATGGAGGTCCACGGTCGGCTCGTTCTCTTGGCACGCGTGGATCGCAGGGTCGAATCCGTGCTGTGCTTCTACCTTCAGGAAGTCGAAGAGCGAGGGCTCTACATCGACTACGGCCACGCCTGCACGGTCGACTACGCACGCGAGTGTCTTGGCTTCGAGGATCGCAAGACCCGAACGCTTCTGCATCTGGCCTGTCGCTTCAAAGAACTGCCGAAGATGAAAGAGTCCTTCAGCCGTGGAGAGATCCCGTACACGAAAGCGAGAGAGGCTGTCAAAGTCGCCACGGCGAAGAACGAAGACGAATGGATCGACAAGTGTAAAAAGCTGAGCAACCGCCAGCTAGAACAAGCGGTCAAGAAAGAACTGCCCCCGCAGAAGTCGCGAACCCTCGTGCTCGTCCTTGACGAAGAGCGCATCGAGACGTGAGAGCGGACGCGCGAAGCGATGGAAAAACTCGCGGGCAAAACGCTCACCGACATCGAAGTCTTCGATCTCACGTGTGCCGAGTCGCTGTGCACGTACGATCTCACGCCGCCCTTGGGCGATCCCAGCGCGCCGATGGGCGGGTATGTCGCCAAAGTCATCGAGCGGGATGGGTTTTTATGCCAGCGGCCCGGTTGCAGCAATCGCACCGCGCTGACGGGTAGCCATATCAAATCGCGTGGGCGGGGCGGCTCCGAGGAACCGGTGAACCTTCTCACGCTCTGCATGGTGTGCCACACCGCGATCGAACGAGGGGTGCTGAAGGCGACGGGCCGCGCGCCGGACCAGATCACGTGGGAGGGGCCGTTCGGTGTGATCGAAGAGCCGCTCGAAGCCGCTAGCGAGGAAGTCACCTCCGGTGAAGCTCAATACGAAGACGTTCGGGACGAACCCACGCTTCTCGTAAGAGAAACTGCACCGGGCTACGGTGACCGGAGCTTTGACTCACGTGAGTCATCGCTCGGGATGTCGCGTGCCTCACGTGAGTCACGCCTCGCGATCGAATGGGACAGCATGAACAGGCATCCTGCGCCTCCTTGAGTTCATTCACCGAGATTTGAAGCCGGCGAACATCAAAATCGGGCGAATGGAGAGATCAAAATTCCTGGACTCCGGCCTAGCCAAGGTCGCCGAAGCGGAAACGGGATCCTACCTCTGGCGGCGGCGACTCGCACTCCCCCACCACGTTGACCAAAGGTACGGCCTTGGGTGCCATCCTGGGCACGGCCTCGTACATGAGCCCCGAGCAGGCGCGCGGGAAACCGGTCGACAAGCAGACGGACATCTGGGCGCTCGGATGCTGACCCCGTTCGGCATCATCATGACTGGCATCGGCGTGATATCGCTGGCCGGCATGTTGGTGAACAAGGCGATCGTGTTGTGCGATTTCATCCGCCAGCTTCGTGACAGCGGGATGGAAAAGACCAAGGCGGTTATCGAGGCCGGTGTCATCCGTCTTCGGCCGCTGTTGTTGACGGCGGTGACCACGGTACTTGGGCTCATCCCGTTGACGCTCGGGATCAGCCTGGATTTCTTTACCGGTACCAGGGGGGGCAGTCTTCGTAGTGTTGGGGGCCCATGGGGGTGGCGGTGATCTCGGGGCTTACGGTGGCTACAGTGTTGACGCTTGTTGTGGTGCCGGTGACGTACCACAGTCTGGATTCGTTATCGGGGCTTCTTAGGGCCGGCGACAAAATAAGTTCCCGTTTTCAAGACGGTCGGATGGTGTAGTTCCATTTGGGTAGAGTCTGGTCCTTTGTAACGGAAAGCGCCTGCATCCGCTCGTCAGTGATTTTGACGCCCTTCGGATAACGACGCCGGATAAGGTGTGCGCGTACTCGCAAACCGGAAGAGGTGGTGGTCGTGCGGATGTATTTGAGGATGGTTTCGTAGCTGTCGAGAGGCCTGCCCGCCCAGTTCTTGCTGATCTCGCTGAACAGACGGTGCTCCACTGGATTCCACTTGGATGTACCGGACGGATAGTGGGCTATGGTGATAGCGATGTCGTGGCGATTGCAAATCCGCGTTTGAAGCCCGTGCTTCCAACCCCGACACCGATAGCCATTGCTGCCCCCGGCGTCTGCCAATATCGCGAGGTCACGGGCTGCAGGATAGCGTCGCCGTCCTTCCGTTCGCCACCACTTCTCGATGGCATTCACGGCGAAGTCCGGGGTGTTGTACGAGGTACCAATGAACACTGTCCCGCGGTTCGCGAGCAGATCGTAGACGCCGTAGGGGATTGCGATGCCGTTCGATTCGGAACGGAAGTCATGGTCTTTGACGAGAGTCGGCTCGCGGTTCCAGGCCTGCCCGCCGTTTTTGAATAATCCCACCAGCTCCCGTTTCTTCGTGTCTACGCTGATGATGGGATGACCAGCTGCGGCAAAACGCTCGCGCAGTTCGGCGATACACGCGAATTGGGTATCGCGATCTTCGGACGTGGCACCGCACAGCTTCTTGTGGTTCACCCGCAACGAGAAGCCGAGCTGTTTGAGCAGTCGACCGACGGTTTTGCTGCTGACGTTCACACTGAGGCTTCTTAGCTCGCAAGCAATCTTGTCGGTGGTCCGCCGCGTCCATTTCACTCCCGTCATCGGATCGCCCGCGGTGTCGTGCTTCATGAGTTCTTCGATCTTGGCGATGACTTCTGGCGTTTTTTTTGCACGGCGCGCCGTCCGCCACCCTTTCGCCGAACTCCGTCGAGCTCAACATCTCTCATTAGCAATTCCCTACGACCTCTGGCTACCGTGCTCGGATCCATCCCGAGCAGTTCGGCAATCTGTTGGTCGCCACCGTGACCGAGCTTCATGGCCTCGACCCCCGCGTAGAGACGGCGCTGCTTTTCATCGAGCAGGCTGTAGAAAAGAACGATCGCAGCCTTCAACTCCACGGGGAGCACGCGGACTCCCCCGACCCAGCCCAACGTGGAAGGTGACGCCTCATGTACCTGGCGGGCCGAGAGCTGTTGCTTGCGCGTGCTCACATCGGTGGCCAGATACAGATATCGGCCGAACACCTGCTCGCGCGCCAATCTTTTCTCTCGGACCAGTTTCAACAGAGGAGCCTTGACGTCAACCTGCACCTCGTCCTCGAGCTCGTCGACGTAGTAGCCTGCCTCACAGGCCGCGACCAACGCTTTTACCGTCGCAAGCAACGTCCCGTACTTCGAGAACCACACTGAGCGCAACGACCAAAGACCTTTTCGATCGAACTGGGCGATCTCGTCCAACGTGTAGTAGCTACCACGGTGGGAGTAGCTTGTCCGATACGCCAACTCATTGAGCTTTCGGAAGACGGTCGAGTCCACATCGGTACCCAACACTGCCTTCAAATCATCGAGGGTAGCTATTTTGTGCTTCCTCAACAGGCGGTCGAGATCTTCAGACTGATAGCTCGTAGGTCTCATAATAGGAGAAGTGCTCCTTGATAGGCGTAATCCTCCCTAAAATGAGGACCGTTTGTCAAACACGCGCTGGTTGCTGAAGATCTACAAATGTTCCGTTTCTAGGGAGCTTGCCAGGCTCTCGTGATGCCAGACGACATCGCGATCACGACCTGAAACAGGAAGAGTGTGCTCAAAACTAGACAGTTATTTTGTCGGCGGCCCTTAGTGGGCTCAAAGGCCGCGCTTGCGGGGACCGCGGTGAGGTTACGGGGAGCGCGGGCTTGGGAGTGCGGAGATCCATGCCAGGGAAGTAGCTGACGAAGCCTAGTGCCCAGGTACGATATAATCGGCGTTTGCCCTCACCCGCCCTCGCGGATGGCGGTATGAGGAAGAGGATGTTCCCTCACCCGCCCTCGCGGGGCTCGGGCACCCTCTCCCTCCGAGAGAGGGTGGATAAGGAAGAATTAGGAGGGGTGCAGGAGTGGCTTATTTGGCTAGCCCGGAAAGCTAGTGTACCGGCAACGGTACCGTGGGTTCGAATCCCACCCCCTCCGCCATGTGTCCTGTGGCTCAGGCCCTGTGCGAATCGAGCCTGTGAACTCCGTCAGGCCCGGAAGGGAGCAGCGGTAAGCAGAGCCTTGATTGTGCCGCAGATCGCCTGAGCCGCGGGGCTCCAAATGGGTGGGGACCGTTTTTTAACGCAAAGACGCAAAGGCGCAAGGAAAAAGACCGATGTTCAAGCGTGCGGGACCGACTGGACTCTGCGTCCTTGCGTCCTTGCGCTTTTGCGTTTAATTTCTTTCTGTCATGGCTTACGAAGTACTAGCGCTCAAGTATCGGCCGAAGGTCTTCGAAGACCTCGTGGGCCAGGAGACGGTGACGCGCACGCTCACGAGCGCCATCGAACAAGATCGGCTCGCGAACGCGTTCCTGTTTTCCGGTGTCCGCGGCGTGGGCAAGACCACCACCGCCCGCATTCTCGCGAAAGCACTGAACTGCCACCGTGGACCCACGGTTCGTCCTTGCGGCGAATGCCCTGCATGTAAGGAGATTGCCCGAGGAAGATCCCTCGACGTGCTCGAGATCGACGGCGCCAGCAACAACGGTGTCGAGCAGGTGCGGGAGATCATCGAAGGCTCCCGCTACGCGCCGTCACGCGACCGCTTCAAGATCTACATCATCGACGAAGTCCACATGTTGTCGACGGCCGCGTTCAACGCCCTCCTCAAGACGCTCGAAGAGCCGCCGCCGGCGGTGAAGTTCATGTTCGCGACGACCGAGCATCACAAGATTCCCGATACGATCCTGTCCCGCTGCCAGGAGTTTGAGTTCCGCACGGTCGCTCCAACCGAGATCGCGGCACAGCTCCAGATGATCGCACAGGCGGAGAGCATCGAGATCTCCGAGGCCGCTCTGCGCACGCTGGCCCGCTCTGCGGCGGGGAGCTTGCGAGACGGTATTTCCGCGCTCGACCAGATCATCGCTGCGACGGGCAACAGGATTGAAGAACAAGATGTCACCGAGCTTCTCGGGCTTATCGAACGTGATGTGTTGCGCCAGACGACCCGGGCGCTTATCGAGCAGGACACCGCGGCGCTCCTTTTGATCGTCGACGATCTATCGAAGAGCGGCCGCGACTACCGGTACTTCACGACCGCGATGATGGGCTACCTCCGAGACGTTCTCGTCGCCAAGGTGGCTCCAGACGCATCCGAGCTCATGGAGCTTCCCGGTGAAACGTCCGAGCTTCAAGCGCTCGCCGAGGAGTTTTCCGAAGAAGACTTGCTACGGAACCTCGACGTGTTGACTCAAACCGAGACGGCACTGCGCAGGTCACCCGAGCCGCGGTTTCATCTCGAGATGGCGCTGTTGAAGCTCTCACAGCTTCGCCGGCTCGCGCCCTTCGAAGAACTGCTCGAACGGTTCGAGGCCCTGGTTTCGGGAAAGACACCCCCGCCACCTTCCGGCTCGCCCGCTCAAGGGGGCAAGCCGGTTTCGAAACCGAAGGTCAAAACGGCACCACCGGCGACGCCCACGGCCCCGCTCGAGACCTTGTCCTCCAAGCGGACCGCGGAAGTGCCGCCCATCGGTGGGAACACTGAGCCTGCACCGCCGACGCCGATTCCGGCTGACGACCCCGATTTTTTCGGGCGCCTCGTCGAACAACTCAAGGCGTCGAAGCCGATGTTGCACGCGCTCGTTTCCCACAACGAGACCGTGCGTCTCGACGGCGACCGGTTGACACTGAGCTATCGCCCCGGTCAGAAAGTATTGGCGGAGCAACTTCAAGAAAAAGCGGTGAAAGAGCTCCTCGAGGAGCAAGCATCGAACCTTCTCGGCCGAAAACTCTCGGTGACGGTGGAGCTCACCCGTGAGGCAGAGCAGGCAGACGAGGTAGCACCGGGTGAACCGCCGGAGGAAGATGGCGGGTCTCGAACACTGCGCGAGCGCGCCGATCGCGATCCGCTGGTGCGCCAGTTCATCGATACCTTTCAAGGTGAGATCGAAAGCGTGCAAAAACCGGATGTCTAGAACGTAAATCCAAGTACCGTTTGGAGCAACCCATGAAGCTCAATCAAATCATGAAGCAGGCGCAAGCGCTTCAAGAGAAATTCAAAAAGCAGCTCGAAGACTTGAGCGTCGAAGCGACTGCGGGCGGCGGCATGGTCTCGGTGCAGATGAACGGCAACAAAACCGTTCTCAGAGTGACCATCGACCCCGAAGTCGTCGACAAAGACGATGTCGAGATGCTCCAGGACCTCGTGACCGCGGCGGTGAACGAGGCGTCGCGGAAGGTCGATGAAGAGGCGCAGCAACAACTGGGCTCGATGGCCGGCAACTTGCCGGGGTTGTTTTGAGCGGCGGCGCTAGCGCGTGAAAGAATATCCGGAGCCGGTGTCGCGACTGATCGGCGAGCTCAAGGAGCTCCCCGGGATCGGTGCCAAATCGGCCCAGCGCATCGCCTTCTATATCCTGCGCGCGGGCGAGGAGGATGTTCACCACCTTGCGCGCGCCATCGTGGACGTCAAGGAGAAGATCGTCACTTGCTCCGTTTGCAACAACGTGACCGATGACGATCCGTGCATCTATTGCTCGAGTCCCGAGCGCAACTCGCGCGTCGTGTGCGTGGTGGAGGAGCCGCCGAACGTCGTGGCGATCGAGAGAACCCACGAGTTCAAAGGGAGGTACCACGTCCTGATGGGAAGCTTGTCGCCGCTCTCGGGCGTCGGCCCCGAGCAGCTCAAGATTCAAGGTCTGCTCGCCCGTCTCAGCGGAGGCGAGGTCGAGGAAGTCATTTTGGCGACCAACCCCAACGTCGAAGGCGAGGCGACCGCCATCTACCTGTCGAAGCTCATCAAACCGCTAGGCGTCAAAGTGACGCGTATCGCGATGGGAATTCCGGTAGGAAGCGAGCTCGACTATGCCGACGCGGTGACCATGGGTAAAGCCCTCGAAGGGCGTCGCGAGTACTAGTGAACTTCATGCGAGGCTGCAACTCACGTGGGTGGACAATTTACGAGTCGCCGCTTGCCAAGTGGCGTTCTTTTAGATATACCTATTAAGTAAAACAACCCGCAGTCTTCATTCCCTTGAGCGTGCAGGTCTCGGACGGAGGAAAGCAGAGTCATGGCAGCGACCACTGATGTGGTGATGTATGACGAGGAGTTTAATCAGATCAAGACGATTCTGAGCAAGCTCCGCACCGACGCCAACGCCAAACTGGTTTTCCTGGTGGACAAGAACGGCCAGCAGATTGCCGCCCATGGCAACATCGATAATCTGGATACCACGTCGCTAGCGTCTCTCACTGCGGGAAACGTCGCGGCGACCGACGCCCTCGCCAAGCTCATCGGTGAGAAGGAATTCTCCGTTCTCTTTCACGAAGGCGAAAGGGACAACATCCATATCTCTATCGTCGGGCTGCGAGTCATCCTCGTCGTGATTTTCGACGAGCGTTCCTCGCTCGGGCTGGTGCGTCTGCGCGTGAAGAAAGCTGCGGTCGACCTCAATGGAGTGTTCGACAGCATCATGCAGAAGGTCGAGGCGGAGAAAGCTTCGTCCGGTGGCAGCTTCGAGTCCCCTTTCGCAGAAATAACCGATGAAGATATCGACAGCTTGTTCAGTGAGTAAGGCCGGCCGATGACCTTCATCAACTACGCGTCCCGCGAGATTAACTGCAAAATCGTGTACTACGGTCCCGGTCTATGCGGGAAGACGACGAACTTGCAGTTCATCTACGAGAAGACGAATCCGAACGCCAAGGGAAAGCTGATCTCGCTCGCAACCGAGACCGACCGCACCCTGTTCTTCGACTTCCTGCCCCTCGAGATCGGAAACGTCCGCGGCTTCAAGACGCGGTTCCACCTCTACACCGTGCCCGGACAGGTGTTCTACGACGCCTCTCGAAAGCTGATCCTGAAGGGCGTCGACGGCGTCATCTTCGTGGCCGATTCCCAGCGAGAGCGGATGGACGCGAACGTCGAGAGTCTCAGAAACCTTGAGCTGAATCTCAAGACGCAAGGCTACGACATTCGTGCCCTTCCCTACGTGCTGCAGCTCAACAAGCGCGACCTTCCGAGTGCGGTTCCGGTCGAGGAGATGAAGGCGAAGCTCGGCCTCAACAACGAGCCCGTCCTCGAGGCCATCGCCGCGTCAGAAGAAGGCATCGGCGTCTTCGATACCCTGAAGGCCGTGGCCAAGCTGGTCCTTCAGGACCTCACCAAGACGACCTAGTCCCCTGTATCAGAACAAACTAGATAAAGCAGAGCTTGCCGAAACACTTCTAAGTGCATGAATCTTATGAATCTTATGGGCTGGCGAAAAGCCTAACTTTGTATAGTAATCAAAGATCCAGGGGACTAGCGCCGCGCGCCCGTGCTATAATCTTTCGCTCTTGGTCCCCGGTAGCTCAACGGTGGAGCGGCGGACTGTTAATCCGTAGGCTGTTGGTTCAAATCCAACCCGGGGAGCCAACCTTCTCGTCTCCCCCAATCGAGGCTAGGTGCGGCCGAAGCAGTACAAGACGCCGTCTTGTGTTCCGATGACGATGCGCCCGGAAGCCAGGGCCGGAGACGCGACGAAAGGCGCTCCCGCCTCGAACTCCCATACTTTCTCACCGCTCGCGAGATTGAGCACGTAGAATCGGCCGTCCGAGGAGCCGACATAGATGCGCGAGCCCGCGACCACGGGAGACGACTCGACGCGCGCGCCGGTCGAGAAAGTCCATACGGACTCTCCCGTCTTCTGGTCGATGGCGTGGACCATCTTGTCGCGTCCGCCGACAATGACTTTCCCGTCCGCGACCGCGGCCGAAGAGTAGAACGGGAAGTGGCGCGTTGGATGCTCGTAGCGCCAGAGGTATTGTTCGCTGTTCACGTCGACCGCGATGACATTGTTGGCGAATGTTCCGTAGTACGCGACGCCGTCGATGACGGCCGGGGTCGCCGCGGTGTACTCGCCCGAGTCCATTTGCAATTGCTCGATGCCGTCTTCGAGGCGGATGCCCCGCAACACCGCATCGCAGCCGGTCACGAGCACGAGGTCGCCGTCGCGGCTGGGCGTACTATGGAGAGGTCCCTGGCTCTGAAACTTCCATACGAGCTCGCCGGTTTTTCGATCGAGGGCGTACAGGTGCTCGTCGTAGGAGGAGACGAGCACGAGGTCATCGAAAACGACCGGAGAGGCTTTGATCTCGGCTTCGGTCGCGAACGTCCAAAGCGTCGTGCCGTCTTGGGCGTCGAAAGCGTGCGCCACTCCGAGGAGGTCACCGACGTACACCACGCCGTCGAACACCGTTGGAGACGACTCTCCGAAGAGGTCGTCCACCTCTCCGAAGTCACGCTTCCACACGACGGAGCCATCCTTGAGATCGAGAGCCGCGACCAGTCCGGGAAGAGCGGTCATGTAAACGATGTCGTTCACGATCGCGGACGACGAATCGATCGAGAAGCCGGCATCGAAGCTCCACAGGAGTTTCAGGTCATCAGGAATCTCCGCCGTCGAGCGGCCCGTCCTCGTCGCACTCCCTCGAAACTGACTCCACTCGTTTTTCGGTGCTACGTCGTCTTGCGGGAGCACCGCCACGAGCAACAACAGGCTCAAAACTCGCAATAGTAAACCTCTGGTTCAGACAGCGCTCACGAGCAGCATCTGCCTCCCAACGGGTCTTCGGATTCGTCGCATGTTAACGATGTGCGTCTCCTTCCGTGCGAGCCCGTGCGCCCCTAACCGCCACTTTACTACGCTCTCCGAGCGCGGTGCTTATCTTAATATTGTGGTCCCGGTCGTAGAAACGCGGTGGCGTTGAGGACGAGCTCGAAGAGTTGGCGGCTTAGGTTTTCAGTGCCAGGCCGTGGGCGTTGTTTTCGCGAAGCTCGAGGATGCCAACCGAAAGGTGTCCGAGCACGGCGCGGGCGGTCTGCTCTTCGGAGAGTGGGCTCAAAGCGAAGACCGATCGCGTGGGCTCGGTCCCGCTGATGCGTGACAGGATGAACGCCTCGTGAGGCTTCATCGTCACCCGCTCCATCAGGACCATGGAGTCCTTGGTGAGCGATAGGTGGCGATCGTCTGCCATGAGCGTCTTCATGTGGTTGTCGATCTTGGGAGTCCGCCGGGCGGCCTCCATGATGATATCGAGGACGGCCACGGGTTGGCTGACGACCTGGATCGTGTCTTGGGTCTTGGTGAACGCCAGCTTTTTGGGAGGGTTGATCATCACGTTCGATGCGATTTCCAGGATCTGCATGCGCACGTAGTCTTCGATTTCTTCGGACTGGATGATGTTCAGATCGACGAGGACATCGCCGAGACGCTTGCCCTTTTTGGCAAACAGCGTGGCGTCTAGTAGATGCTGCGCGGTAATGGAGCCTTGACGGACCATGACTTCGCCGAGCCGTTCGTCGTCACTCGACGAGCGCGCCGAGGTCACACCACCCTTTATGAACACGAGGTGTCGAGTGACGCTCGCCCCCTGGCAGGTCAGAATGCCTGTCCGGCGTTCACGAGAGAGCTGCTGAAGTGTCTTTAGAACTTGTGTATTCACGAGCTCACACAGTCCGAGTCGAAAACATTCGACGTCAAGCACCGGAGCTGGGGAGCCGGTACGCACGGGAGGCGCACGAGCCGCCGGGCTCTCGCACTTCCGCGCGTGTCTGGCCTCGGATAATGCAGGATATGTATCAGTCGTGACCCTTCTGCCACGGCCTCCACAAGGCCAAAAGTGTATTGTTTGCTGTTGATTAGAAGGGCTACGTTGAAAGAGGAGCGGCCGCATTCCCGGGTTTGTGGGACTTAGGACGCAGCCTTATGGGATTTGCCCCCCGCCGGCCTAAGGCTCGCGGATGACGGTGGAGTTGTCCTTCAGCCAGTCCCCGACGGTCTTGGCGAGCCGGCTGAGGTCGCGCCCGCCCGAGCCCGTTACCGAGAACTCTTTGCTGAAGGGCTGGTCGTCCCCGATACGGACGATGGCCCACATCCGCGGCGCCTTGTCGTCGGGGGTCCAGAGGTGACGCACCGCTTTGCCGGTCGTGTCGAGCTCGATGACGAGGTCGCCTTGCCCGAGGCACTGCACCGTGATCTGGGCCGACTCGCGCGTATAGGCGAGCTCCATCAGAGGAGACGCGTATTTGCCGAGCTCACGGCGGAACGTATCGAGATGCTCATCCTTGAACCCCTGGTTGCTGTCACGGCTGTAGGTGTAGATGCCGACAGGGTTCGGTTGCGCCTCGATCAAACCCGCCGTGAACGACAGGATGACGATGAAAAAACCTGTCATGAAGCCACCATTGTATTACAGGCGATGCACGAGCTCATGTGGTAAGAACACGGGATGAAGACGCTTCTCCTCGTTTCGGTTCTGCTCCTTGCGTTCGGCGCGATCTCCGAGCGGTTGAAGCGCACCGCGATCACGCCGCCGATGGTCTTCGTCGGCGTGGGGCTCGCTGTCGGCGCCGGTCTTTTCGGCTCGTTCGGCAGCTACGACGGCTTCGAGCTCACTCGCCTACTCTCCGAGCTCACGCTCATCATCGTGCTTTTTACCGACGCCTCGAGGATACGGTTCCGTGAGCTCAAAGAGGGCTATCAGCTTCCTCTGCGTCTCCTTGCGGTGGGGATGCCGCTCGGTGTCGGGTTCGGAGCCGTGCTCGCCATCGGGTTGTTTCCGGAACTTTCGATTTGGTCCGCGTGCGTTCTCGCGGCGATTCTCGTTCCCACCGACGCAGCTCTCGGCCAGGCCGTGGTCAGCAGCAAGAGCGTGCCGTCAAAGATCCGCCAAGCGTTGAACGTGGAAAGCGGCCTCAATGATGGCCTCGCGCTCCCAATCGTTCTCGTGTTCGCCGCGCTTGCGAACATGCAAGGGGATCCGGTTGCATCTTGGCTTTGGTTCACCGCGAAGCAACTGATGCTCGGTCCTCTCGTAGGCGTTGTCGTCGGCTTCGCGGGCGGACGTCTGGTTGTGTTGTCCGTCGACCGCCACTGGATGGAGCATAGTTTCGAGCAGCTCTCGGCGTTGGCCCTGGCGTTTCTCGCGTTTCTCCTCGCGGAGCTCGTGGGCGGCAACGGATTCATCGCGGCGTTCGTCGCCGGGATCACTGTCGGGAACACTGCCGGGCGCGTCGGTGCGGTGCTAGAGGAGTTCGCCGAGACCGAAGGGCAGCTCCTGAGTCTTCTCACGTTTTTGTGCTTCGGCGCTCACCTTGCATGGCCATTACTCGCCGACGTGAGCGGCACGATGGTGCTGTACGGAGTTTTGAGCCTGACGCTCATTCGCATGGTGCCGGTGAGCCTCAGCCTCATCGGCGCGAGGCTCCAATTTTTCACGCACCTTTTCCTGGGTTGGTTCGGTCCGCGTGGTCTCGCATCGATCCTGTTTGCGTTTCTGGTTCTCGAAGAGGGCGTTCCCGGTCGCGATCACATCTTGTTGGTCGTCGTCATCACGGTGTTGATGAGTGTGTACGCCCACGGCGTGACCGCATGGCCCGCCTCGAAAGCGTACGCTCGCGTGTGTGAGAGAAAGCGAGACGATGCCATGGAAGAGTTTATGCCGGTGGCAGAGCTTCCGCCGCGGATTTCGTTTTAGTCGGTTGTAATGCTCTAGCGTTGGAACATGGACCAAATCCCCCCAAGGTGATCGAGCACCGAGCCTTCGCCTTTGCCGCCGCCGCCGGTCTGCGGTGCCGCTTTCCAGATCCGGCCGGCGAGACGGCTGAACGGGAGCGACTGGAGCCACACGGTTCCGGGGCCGGTGAGGCTCGCAAAGAAGAACCCTTCGCCGCCGAAGATGGCGGACTTGACGCCTCCTACGAACTGGATGTCGTACGTCACCGAGGGGTCGAGGGCGACGTACCACTCCTTGGAATCGTTCATGTGCGTGCTCTCCCCATCGTGATGATGATTGGTTTGTGGCGCAAAAGTATATCAGACTTGCTACGCGCGTCCCGGGCCAGTAGATTTGCAAGATAAACCTCATGCCTCGCTCCCCCGAGCTCGCTCTCGTCCTGTGTCTCGTGTGTGCGCAGAGCTTTGCTCAGGAAGGGGCCGAAGACGAGGCGCGGCCGCCCATCATCGACAGCATCGAGATCGTTGTCGAAGACGTGTTCGACGACGACGGGATGACGCCGGTGTTCTGGGCCTATCGCATGGCGAACGATCTCCATTTCAAGAGCCGGGAAGGTGTCATCCGCCGCGAGCTCTTGTTTGCCGAGGGCGATCCCGTCGACGACGAAGCTTTGGCGCAGACCGAGCGCAACCTGCGGGCTCTACCGTTTCTTCGAAGCGCGCTCGTCGAAACCATCCCTCTCGATGACGACCGTGTGCGGATACGCATCACGACCTCGGACAGTTGGTCCACGAATCCCGAGCTGCGTCTTGCCAAGGTCGGAAACGTTTGGGTCTGGGCCGTCGGGGCGCGGGAAACGAACTTGTTCGGCCATGGGAAGCAGCTTCGCGTGCTGTACAACTCTGGTCTCGACCGCGACGAGACGTTTGTCTCCTACGGAGATCCACGGGTTCTCGGATCGCGGATCGCGACCGGGGTTTTGCTCTCGAACGCTTCCGATGGGCATCGCGTGCAGCTCACCGCGCAAAGACCATTTTTCGCCATCGATACCCCCTACAGCTTTCGCTTCGCGTTCGAGGATTTCGATCGTCTCGACCCTCTTTATAAGGATGGCGTGCGCGTCGAGGACCTGCGGCATTTGCGACGAGGAGGCGAAGTCCAAGTGGCGCGCGCGGTCCGGAGGAGAGCGACGAGTGCCGTTCGTCTCCATCTCGGATACATCAACTCCGACGACGACATCGCCGAAGGTCGTGACGTGCGCCGGTTCGGAATCGTTCGCGTCGGGGTGAGCACCGTCGGGCACGATTTCTTGAAGCTGACCCACGTTAACCGTTTCGAACGTCCTGAGGACATCAATCTGGGAAACCAGGCGTCGGCATTTTTCGGCGTCTCCTCGCCTGCTCTCGGCGGCGAAGATCAAGTGTCCTATTTCTACTTCGTCGGCGCGGGGCGGGGATTCCGGCTCAATCAGAACGGTTTTCTGCTGTCGAATATTTCCTGGCAAGCTCGAAACCGAAACGACCGTCTCGAGAATAACTTCGCGTTGGTTCAACTCAATCTCGTTCAGAAGCTCACGTTGAAGAAGCTGATCCTGGCGAAGGCGATTCTTCGCTACGGCAGCAACCTCGATCCGGAAGTTCAGATTCGCCTCGGCGCCGGCAGCGGATTGCGGGGCTATCCGGTCCGACAGTTCGCAGGCGATCGATCGTTCCTGGTGAGCGCCGAGGGACGCTGGTTCCTCGCCAACAACATTGGACGCCTGGTTTCCGTCGGTGTGGCTGCTTTCGTGGATGCGGGCTTCGCCTGGCCGCGGGGTCAGCCGATGACGCTTGGCGACATGCGCTCGAACGTTGGCGTGAGCCTTCTACTCGGCAGCAACCGAATCTCGGGGTCGAGACCGGGCGTGCGGTTCGATTTCGCGTACGCGTTGCAGCCGATTGACGGGTTGAGTCCGTGGCTCGTTTCCGCTGGGTCGCGGATAGGGTTTTGATCCGCCGTGATGACGCGTTGCAAGCTGTGCCAGTGTTCGCCCGGATCGCCACCGGGAAGATCGGTGCGGCCGGCGCCGCCGATGAAGAGCCAGTCTCCGGTGAGGATCGCTCCGGGAAGCTTTAGTGTCAGACTGTCTTTCGTATGTCCGGGTGTTTCGATCGCTTCGATGGTGAGCGAGCCGAGTGCGAGCATCGAGCCGTCGGTGAGCCGTTCGGTTGGGTGGTTGGAGCCTGCCTTTTTGTGCCTGACGTAGGTCGCATCCGTACGTTCGCGAACAAGCACACCGCCCGAGATGTGGTCGGCGTGGGTGTGGGTGTCGATGACGTAGCGGAGCGTCCACGTGTTTTCTTTGAGAAATTTCAGGTAATCGTCCACGGACGCGATGACGGGATCGACGAGCGCGGCTTCTTTCGTTTCGGGCGAGCCGATAAACTACGTTTTGCAGGGGGCTGTTGAGTTGTTTCAGCGCCATAACGGAGAATTGTAGCAGGTGCCGCTATGCCCCTAGTGAACGAAGAGCTTCGCGAAAAAGCGCGCGCCATTTTCGAGGCGGGCCTCGCCGCGGCCGATCCCGCGCGACAGATCGAGGGCATCGATGTGCCCGTGCCGGTCGACGGGCGCCTGATGGTGTTCGGCGCGGGAAAAGCCGCGGCGCATCTAGCCAAAGCACTCGAAACGCGTCTTTCCGGTCGAGACTACTCGGGTCGGATCGTGGTCAAGTATGGCCACGGCGTGCCGCTCGGGCGCATCGTCGGCGAGGAAGGCGGGCATCCGCTTCCGGACGCGTCCGGCTTGCGCGCGACCGAGCGGCTCCTCGCAGACCTCGATAAAACCCGGGCGGAGGACCGCATCGTCTTTCTACTCACCGGCGGCGCGTCCGCGCTTCTCGTGGCTCCGGCGGAAGGGCTGACCCTCGACGACAAGATCGGCGTGACCGAGCTTCTTCTCCGTTCAGGTGCCACGATCCAGGAGCTCAACGCTGTCCGCAAGCATCTTTCGGCGGTGAAAGGTGGTCGCCTTTTGGAGCGCATGGTGCCTGCCCGAGTGCTCACCCTCCTGGTGTCCGATGTCATCGGCGACGACCTGTCTTCGATCGGCTCGGGCCCGACCGCGCTCGATCCGTCGACGTTTCGAGACGCGCTCGACGTGTTGACGCGCTACCACGTTGTCGACAACGCACCGGAGAACGTCGTACGGCACTTGCGCGCGGGAGTTGCCGGCGCCATCGCCGAGACACCGAAACCCGGCGACGGCGTGCTCGACTATGTCGAGCATCACCTGTTGGCGAGCAATCGCACCTCGCTCGTCGCGGCGGCCGAGAAAGCGCGTGCCCTCGGGTTCGAGACCGAAGTGTTCGCTCGAGACATGGTCGGTGACGTCCATACCCAAGCCAAACGCTTTGCGAAAGCGCTTGCGGCGCGAGCAGGACCGGCGGCGCTCCTCGCTGGAGGTGAGCTCACTCTCGAAGTCACCGGCACGGGAGTTGGGGGGCGGAGTCAGGAGTTCGCGCTCGTCGTCGCGCGGGAGTTGGCCGGACGCGACGACGTCATGGTGCTTGCGGCGGGCACGGATGGAACCGACGGGCCCACCGATGCCGCCGGAGCGTTCGCCAACGGCCGTACGTGGGAGCGCGCACGCGAGCACGGGCTAGACCCGGACGCGCACCTCGCGAACAACGATGCCCATCACGTGTTCGATCCGCTGGACGCGCTTTTGAGAACCGGTCCCACCGGCACGAACGTGAACGATCTCGTCGTCGGGCTCGTTCACTGAGCCAATTGCAAGGGGAATTATATACAATTTCACCCTTGACACTGAACCGACATTGGGGTAACATCCTCCTGTAAATAGGGGAGGATATGGCACACTCAGCACCCGGCAAACACTACCGAGAAGGGCTTTCCTTCATCGAAGTAGCGGACATGTTTCCTGACAATCTCACCGCCGAACGATGGTTCGTGCAGGCGAGATGGCCGAATGGCGTATGCTGCCCGGCTTGCGGCTCGCTGAATGTCCAGGCTCGACCGAAACGTAAACCGCAGCCCTTCCGCTGCCGTGAGAGGGACTGCCTCAACGACTTCTCGGTCAAGACCGGTACTCCGATGCAGAGCTCGAACCTTGGGCTGCGCAAGTGGGCGATCGCGTTCTACCTGCTGAGCACCGGAATCAAGGGCGTGTCTTCTATGAAGCTGCACCGCGATCTCAAAGTCACACAGAAGACGGCCTGGTTCATGCTGCACCGCATTCGCGAGACGTGGGACAAAGGTAGCTCGATGTTCGGCGGGCCGGTCGAAATCGACGAGACGTTTCGTCGGCGGCAAGGCCAAAAACATGCACACGCACAAGCGCAAGCAAGTCATAAAGGGACGCGGCTCCATCGGCAAGACGGCCGTCATCGGCGCGAAGGACCGCCGGACGAATCGCGTGAGCGCCGCTGTCGTCAAGAACGTAGACCAGCCTACACTCCATGGCTTCGTAGCCGAGAACGGCGAGCCTGGAGCGAAGGTGTATACCGACGACCACGGAGGCTACGAGGGCCTACCTAACCACGAGACCGTCCGACACTCGGTGAAGGAGTACGTCAACGGCCAGGCCCACACGAACGGTATTGAGAGCTTTTGGGCCATGCTCAAGCGTGGATACTACGGCACGTACCACCGGATGAGCCCGAAGCACCTCCACCGCTACGTGGACGAATTCGCCGGCCGTCACAATGTCCGCACGTCGGACACCATCGACCAGATGGCCGCCATGGTTCGCGGCATGGACGGCAAACGCCTTCGCTACAAGGACTTGGTGTCAAAGTTCTAGTTGAGACCCAAGTTCTTAAGCGCGGATGCTAACTGCTCGGTGGTCTCTTTGCGCATCCTCTCATGTATAGCGAGCCTTTTCCGAGCGATATCAAGCTGCGTTGCTGCCGCCATGCCGATCTTGCGTGCAACCAACTCTCTCATTGCGCCGGTTGCTGAGTAGGGCGATACTCTCTTCGGTCTGGATTCAGTTTCAGGTGCGTCCTTTCTGAATTCCGCACGAATCTCAGCCTTGATCTTTCTCCCTTTCTGCTCAAGGCGCGCATCAATTTGTGCAAGACTATCCTCGAGTAAATCGCTGATTTGCTCCAAGATGGCGTGAAGTTCTTTGCGCGAAACGGGTTTTGTGTTATCGTCGTGCATAGCAGACGGTCCTTTCCTCTGTCGCCGATTGCTACTCGGCTCAGAATTTTAGTTGTTGAAGCCCCGGGGTTAAATCCTCGGGGCTTCGTGTTTTAACGGCTCTATTGTACTGCTTTTCCGTCACTGCGAGAAATCTGCCGACACTCTAGAATTGTATGGGACTCGCGCGCGCCTGTCGCGTTATTCTGAGCCCTACCAAGTGCCGGTCGTCCCGCTACAAACCTCTTTCGTCGTCGGGTCGCCCACCCCCTAGCTTCTCAAGAAAAGGAACTGTTCGCAATGAAAAGAAGTATAGCATTCGCCCTGTTATTCCTGAGTCTGGCCAGCGTAGTGTCGCTCACAGCCCAGACAAACGAGAAAAGGATAGAACGCTTCAAAAAAATCTGGCAAGATTCCAAAGAACGTCAAAAGAGTATTAACGCGCTTTGTGCTGACGAATGGGCAACGGACTTTGAGATGCAGAAGTATTGCCGTGACCAGCAGAAGGAAGGCTACGACGACTTGTCAGATATTTGGACCGAGGCGATGGAACACATCGGGGTAGCGGTTACTCAGTGTATCCTGGACTGGTCGGATGACTTGATGTTCGATTGGGCGATGATTCATTACTGCACGGACAATCAACTAACAGCCTGGAAAGAGTTGCAGTGAAGGCTTTGTGAGGACGGAGAGTGGGAATCATGAAGGAAAAGAAACCGAAGGTGAAGCGCGGTCGTGGCCGTCCGCGCGTCTACGTCATGCCAGAGCCGATCCACGACACGCCAGAGAATATCGCCCGGATCTTCATGAACAGCCCGGTTGTGCCGAAAGGCGGGTGGCGGTTCCTCAAGGACGTGAAGTCGAAGGGGGTCCAGCTAAGCTTCATGCTATGATTCGACCATGGGCAAAAAACACGGTCACAAACTTATACCGATAGAAAATAACGATCCGCAGCTCAAACTATTCGGTGAGTTTCTGCTTCTTCTTTCTTCGGTCCTGAAGAGCCTTAGCCCTCGCGCTGATAATCCTGAACCCTTTGCCGTCAGAACTGTATGCGATGAAATTGACGTGGCCCCTGGGACACGTGATGTTCGGATTTCGCTTGAGATCGGGGATCGTTTCGACGAAGTGATGGAAGCACTCGGTACAGCGAAACCGCACATTCAGAGAATCATCGAGTTGGTCGGACATGAAAAACCCCAGAACATAGAGGCCCTTGAATCTGCAAATGCGCGCGCGTAGAATCTCAGCGCGATCGCGTTCCTGCCTGGCTCTCAATAAGTTGGCAGGGTAGTTCAAGCCGGGCACCCACGCCCGGCTTTTCTACGTCAAAGGGAGCATATCACGGCTGTGGGGTAAGATCGTATATAATTCCCATTGCAAGGCGGCGTCCTCCGCCCATTGCGACACTTTGTCGTGCTCCAAGTATCGCTGCCACGATTTCGAGGCGGCCGCGTGCATGCCCAGGGCTTCGTAAAACTTGCCGTAGTTGTAGAGAACGCGCAGATCGGTCGGGCCGAGACGTTCTGCCTCACGCAGAAAAGCCAGGCCCTTTTGCTGCTGCGCATAGGAATCGTCGATGTTGCGCCGAGCTTTCTCGTAGTAGACGACGGCGAGTCCGTTGAGCGCGTCCACCGAGTCGGGACGCTCTTCGGTGACGCGCGTCAGAAGACGTTTCGCCTCGTCGAGCTCGCCTTCGTCCAATAGCAGCAGTCCGAGAACGAGAACCGCTTCGGGCTCGGGCGCGCGCTCGACCGTCGTGCGCAAATTGAAGATCAGGGCTTCCTCGGCGGCGTCGGTGGTGTCGAAACCACTCCGGACGATTCCGGCGCGCTCGAACTCGGTGATGTAGCGCAGCGGAAGGCGCCCGGTGGCCTGGCGCAGGGTCACGAGAGCGCTCAACGTTTCCGTGGCCGCACGTCGGCTCGCGGCAGGAAGCCAGTACTGGTTGCGGATGAACAGGCCCAGGGCGGCGAGCAGGGCTCCGACGACGAACGTCACCAGGATCGGCTTCCAGTCCTTGCGCGGCGCCCGAGGGCCGATGTGCGGGCGGATCGCATCGAGGAGCTCCGAGCTCGTCGGCTCGGGGATGCCGGCCAGCACCCCTTGCTCCTCCCGTGACGCAGGTCGCTCGGCGCGAAGCACCATCGCGAGAGTCTCTACGCACTCGGCGCATGCGTCGAGGTGCGTTTCGGCCGCGCGCAGCTTTCGCCGAGAGAGCCGCTTCTCGACGAGCTCGTAGATCTCGTCGGGAGCGAGGTGGTCTCCTGGTGCGGCCCGTGACAGAGAAGCGGCTTCCGCGGCGTCGTTTTCTAGATCTCGGGGTCGATGTGTGGGGGCTGACATGGATTTATTCCTCTACCAATATAAAGACGACTTTTAGCCGCCTTTACCTCCCTCCCGTCGAAGAAAATCTTGATTTCAGCGCTTTTCGGATGCGCCGGATACACTTCTCGACCCCGCTCGCGGAGAGCCGAATCGACCGATTCGCCGCGATCTCGTCCACCGTCAGCCCTTCGATGAAAAAGAGCTGGAAAACGAGGCGATCGCGAGCGCTCGTCGTGCCCCGGGGCGATAGCTCATCGACGACGGCGCGAATCTCGTCGCGGAGCTCAGACGACGCTACGAAGCGCTCGGGCCCAATGCCGCCACTGATGAGCGATTCGGCGTACGTGGGTCCGTCCTCTCTAACGACATTGGAAAGCGACGCGGTAGCCTTGGGCGTCTTGTGAGCGCGAAGCGTCTTGAAGTGATCGCGCACCAGGTTCACAGCGATCGCACTCATGTACGTGTACGCGGATTGCTCGGTCCGTCCCTGGAAGCGGGACAACGCCCGCCGCTCGCCGTCGAGAAGCCGCACGAAAACCTCCTGGGTCAGATCGTCGACGACCTCCTGCGGCGCGCCGGCATCGAGACCCGGACTCCGCTCGGCTTCCGTCTGAAAGCACCGGAGCACCGAAAGCCGCACCCGCGGGCGAAACCGGGACAGGAACTCCTTCCACAGCGGATCGTCGGGCGCCGCCTGCGCAAGGGTTTGGATCAGATCCCGGTTGGGAAGCCGCTTTAGGTCCATACTGGCTCTGGAATCGCTCCTTCGGGTGGTTCGGGTGTCCGGGGTGGGGACCGGCAGGCTCCGGACATCATAATGCCTCCGGCCCAAGGTTGAAAGCGTAACTGACTCAGCTCCGTTCTGCCGACCATCCACCGTGCCCGTGTGCGGTGCCCGTGCCCGAAAACCAAATGAGCTCATGAAGCCATACGATCACGACGAGCTCGATTGTCGGGATGTTGTGGGTCCGAGACGTATCGGGCACGGGCACGAGGGAAGGGCAAGGGCAGGGGCAGGGGCAGGGGAGCGCAGGAAAGGGCGATGGTTCGGATCAAGGTATACTAGCTCCCGCAATGGCTGGCTCGAATGCCCACCCTCGAATCCGTTCGACGACGGTGCTTGCCGTTGCTCGCGACGGCCATACCGTGGTCGCGGCCGATGGTCAGGTGACCCTTGGCGACACGGTGATGAAGAACGGGGCCAAGAAGCTCCGGCGGCTGGCCGATGGGAACGTGGTCGCCGGGTTCGCGGGTACCACCGCGGATGCGCAAGCGCTGTTCACGAGGTTCGAGGCCAAGCTTCAGGAGTTTCAAGGCAACTTGGAGCGCGCCGCGGTCGAGCTCGCCAAAGACTGGCGCACCGACCGGGCGCTCAGGCGCTTGGACGCCCTGCTCGTGGTCGCGAATAAGGAGCATATCCTGCTGCTGTCGGGAAACGGCGATCTCATCGAGCCCGATGACGGTGTGCTCGCGGTCGGCTCCGGCGGTCCGTACGCGCTCGCCGCCGCGCGTTCTCTGATGGCGCATACTTCCTTGGGGGCTGCCGAAGTGGCCACAGAAGCGATGCGCGTCGCCGCGGGCATTTGTATCTACACGAACGATAACATTCTCTTGGAGGAGCTCTAGAGCGCGGCTCGGAGCTTACGACGACATATGGTTTTTTACCTTCCCGAATCGAACAATGATAGTGGGGGGGAGATCAACCTGGATGAGATGACGCCACGACAAACGGTTCGTGAGCTCGACAAGTACGTCGTAGGCCAGAAAGAAGCCAAACGCGCGGTGGCGGTTGCGCTCCGGAACCGCATGCGGCGTCTCAAGCTACCAACGGAAATGGCCGACGAGGTGGCGCCGAAGAACATCATCATGATCGGACCCACCGGGGTTGGGAAAACGGAAATTGCCCGCCGCCTCGCGCGACTTTCGAGCTCCCCGTTCACGAAGGTGGAGGCGTCGAAGTTTACCGAAGTGGGCTACGTCGGTCGGGACGTCGAGTCGATGGTGCGCGATCTCGTGGAGATCGCCGTCGACATGGTGCGCGAAGAAAAGCTCTACGAGATCCAGGACAAAGCCGAGGAAAACGCCGAAGAGAGGCTCCTTGATCTGTTGTTGCCCCCGATCCGGCCCGTGAGCACGATCGGGACTGAGAATGACGCTGCCGATGGCGAGCCGCGGCCGGCTACCGATTTCAAAGCGACTCGGGAAAAGCTCCGTTCTCAACTGCGCGAAGGCAAGCTCGATCACCGTAGCGTCGAGCTCGACGTGCGCGAGCGCATGTTCCCATCGCTCGAGGTCATCTCCAGCTCCGGCGTCGAGGAGATGGACATCAACCTCAAGGACATGTTGCCCGGCATCTTCGGCGGGCGCACCCGCAAGCGGGAGATGAAAGTTCCCGAGGCGCTAGAGTATTTGATGCAGGAGGAAGAGCAAAAGCTCGTGGACCCGGAGCAAGTCGCGCGGCTTGCCGTCGAGCGCACCGAGCAGTCGGGCATCATTTTCGTAGACGAGATGGACAAAGTCGCGGGCCGCGAGGGCGGCCACGGCCCGGACGTGTCGCGAGAAGGAGTGCAGCGGGATCTGCTCCCGATCGTGGAAGGCACGTCGGTCGCCACGAAGTACGGCATGGTGAGAACGGATCACATCTTGTTCGTGGCCGCGGGCGCCTTTCACGTCTCGAAACCGTCGGATCTGATCCCGGAGCTTCAGGGCCGGTTTCCAATCCGGGTGGAGCTGTCGTCGCTCAACCACGAAGATTTCGTGCGCATTCTCCGCGAGCCGAGAAACGCGCTCTTGAAGCAATACCGGGCGCTCCTGGCGACGGAAGGGCTCGAGCTCGAGTTCACCGACGATGCCGTCGAGATGATCGCGTCGTACTCGATGACGGTAAACGAGCGCACCGAGAACATCGGGGCGCGCCGACTCTATACGATCATGGAAAAAGTTCTGGACGAGCTCCTGTTCGAAGCCCCGGAGCTACCACAGAAGAAGTGGACCATCGACGGCGACTACGTCAAGAAGATGCTGGAAGATATTGCGAAAGACGACGACATCTCTCGCTATATTCTGTAGCGCCGTCGTCGGTGTCCTCAGTGTATCGGCGGGTTGCGGCAAGCGCGGCGCTCCCCTTCCTCCCTTGAGACCGTTCCCCGCGGCAGCCGAGGGGCTCACCATCCGCCAAATCGGTAACCGCATCGAGCTCGAATGGCGCGCGCCGACTTCAAACACCGACGGAACGATCGAAAAGCTCGAGCTCGCGGAAGTCGAAGTGCGTCGCCGCATCATCGACATCGCGGCGCTCGTCGAAGCGCAGACGGAGACGATCGAGCCGCCAGAATTGGAAGAAGACCCGGAAACGCCCGACGCGACGGGAGCGGACGCGCCGGAGACTGAACCCGACGAAGTAGAGCTCCCACAGGAAGAGCCCGCTCCCGAATCGCCCGAACTACCTTCGTCGCCTTTGTTGGGCGAACGCGAAGAAGAACCCGAAGAAGAAGAGCCCCAAGCTCCTCCCACACCGGTGCTCGAGATTCCCAACTTCGCGCCCGAGTCACGCTACGTGGCCACGCTCGAGTCGACGGAACCCGGCGAGACGACGACGTTCGAAGAAGACGTCGATCCAACCTGGGTCGGAAAGCGTCTCGAATACGCCGTCGTGTATACCAATCGAGGCAACCGCCGCGGGCAGCGCACGACCGCGGTCCAGATCGAACCGATGGCGACTCTGCTCGTGCCGGCCCGACCCACCACGGAGACCGGCGACGGCTTCGTCATGGTCCGTTGGGATCGTCCCGAGCCCGACGGCTACTTCTCGATTTTCCGCCGCAGGGAATCCGCACTGGACTTTCCGGATCGCCCGCTCAACGCGGCGCCGATTGCGGAGGCCGAGTTTCAAGATCGGTCGGTGACGTTCGAGGTTTCGTCGTGCTACATCGTCCGGACAGTGCCGCCTCCGCCGCTCGACTCAAACTCAGAAGCCGAGTCGTCTTCCGAGCCCGAGCCCGAGCCCGAGCCCGAGGATGCCCCGCAGGTCATCGTACCGCTCGTGCCCCCTCTCAAGAACACGGCGCGCATCGAATCCGTGGCGTCCCCCGAAGTTTGCTTGGTTCCGACCGATACGTTCGCACCACCGCCACCCACGGGTCTGGTCGCGGTTCGCTCGGGAGAAGACGTGCTGCTCACGTGGACCGAAGTGGAGCGGACCGACGTCACCGGCTATCGCGTCTATCGCGCCGAGTCGGAGGGCGGTCCTTTCGTCCTGCTCACTGAGGACGTCCTGCGCGTACCGAGCTATTCTGATGATACGGTGGCGTCGGGCCAGGCGTACTACTACGCGGTCACGGCCGTCGACGACGCCCCGGCTGCGAACGAATCCGAGCGGAGCGAGCTGTCCGAAGTGACGTTCACGCGCTGATTTGGATATATAGTTACTAATCCTCCGGAGGAAACGAAGATGAAGTTTTTCTTGGATACCGCCAATGTGGACGAAATTCGCGAAGTGGCCGCCCTTGGCCTCGTGGACGGCATCACCACGAACCCCAGCCTTCTCGCCAAAGAGCCCGCTCCCGACCGCGAGATCCTGGAGCAGATCTGCGAACTCGTCTCGGGCCCGGTGTCCGCCGAGGTCGTCTCGACGGACTCCGAAGGCATGGTCCGAGAGGGCAGAGATCTCGCGAAGATTGCCCCGAACATCGTCGTCAAATGCCCGCTCATCGCCGAGGGCCTGAAAGCTGTGCGGATTCTCAAGGAAGACGGCATTCGCTCGAACGTCACGCTGTGCTTTTCGGTGCCGCAGGCGCTCTTCGCCGCGAAGGCGGGCGCTTACATCGTCAGCCCCTTCGTCGGGCGTCTCGACGATATCGGCGCGGACGGCATGAGCCTGATCCGGGACATCCGTCAGGTTTACCGCAACTACGACTTCGCGACCGAGGTGCTCGTGGCCAGCATCCGGAACCCGCTCCATGTCATCGAAGCGGCGCGCATCGGTGCGGACATCGCCACCCTCCCCGCAAAGGTGTACAAATCGCTTTTGAAACACCCGCTCACCGACATCGGTCTCGAGCGCTTTCTCGAGGACTATCGGAAGGCGCAGAAGATGGGCGCCACCGTCTGAGCCTCCGTTGACGTTGTGAGCATGTCGAAGGGCGATCCCTTTTCGAAGCTCGAGGAACGAAACCGCCGCGCCGCCGAAGCCGGCGGGAAAGCCCGCATCGACCGCCAGCACGCTGGCGGCAAGATGACAGCGCACGAGCGCGTGGATGCGCTCCTCGACAACGACAGTTTCCAAGAGCTCGGACGTTTCGTCACCCACCGCTCACACGACTTCGGGATGGAGGAGACCAAGGTCCCGGGCGATGGGGTCGTGACTGGCTACGGCCGTGTCGATGGACGGCTCGTTTACGTCTTCTCGCAAGACTTCAGCGTTTTCGGCGGCTCTTTGTCCGGGGCGTACGCGGAGAAAGTCGTCAAAGTGATGGACCTCGCGATGCGCCAAGGAGCGCCGATAATAGGCCTCAACGATTCCGGGGGGGCGCGCATTCAAGAAGGCGTGGTCTCCCTGGCGGGCTATGCGGACATTTTTCTCAGGAACACGTTGGCATCGGGCGTGGTGCCTCAGGTCTCCGCGATCATGGGACCGTGCGCGGGCGGTGCGGTGTACTCGCCGGCGATTACGGATTTCACGTTCATGGTGAGCGACACCAGCTACATGTTCGTGACCGGGCCCGATGTCATCAAAACGGTGACGCACGAGCAAGTGTCGATGGAAGAGCTGGGGGGGGCGTCGACCCACAACGAAGTCTCGGGAAACGCTCACTTTCTCGCCGAGGACGACCGCCAATGCCTCGGCAACATTCGTGAGCTCTTGTCGTATCTGCCGAGCAATAACCTCGAGGAGCCGCCGGTGGTGGAGAGCGCCGATCCGTGGGATCGCGAGAACAAGGTGCTCGACAAGCTCATACCGAGCGAGCCGGACAAGCCTTACGACATGAAGGAGCTCATCCGCACCGTCGTCGACGACGGCGGGTTTTTCGAAGTGCACGAGCACTTCGCGCAGAACTTGCTCGTGGGTTTCGTGCGGCTCGACGGACGATCGGTCGGGATTGTCGCGAACCAGCCGGCGATGCTGGCCGGAGTTCTCGATATCAACGCGTCGGTCAAAGGTGCCCGGTTCGTTCGCTTTTGTGATGCGTTCGGAATTCCCATCGTCACCTTCGAGGACGTACCAGGGTTTTTGCCGGGTACCGAGCAGGAGTGGGGCGGCATTATCCGGCACGGGGCCAAGCTTTTGTTCTCGTTCGCGGAGGCGACCGTGCCCAAGGTCACGGTTATCACCCGCAAAGCCTACGGCGGCGCCTACTGCGTGATGGCGAGTAAGCACATCCGCACCGATATCAACTACGCGTACCCGACCGCGGAGATTGCGGTCATGGGACCCGAAGGCGCGGTGAATATCTTGTACAAGCGCGAGCTCGCGGACGCCAAGGATCCGGACGCGCTTCGAAACGAGAAGGTCGCCGAGTTCCGCGAGAAGCTCGCGAACCCCTACGTCGCCGCCGAGCGAGGCTACGTCGACGAGGTCATCGCGCCTCGCCACACGAGAGCGAAGCTCATTGCCGCCTTGCGTTCGCTGGAAACTAAGCGAGACAAGAATCCTCCGAAGAAGCACGGGAATATTCCCTTGTGAAATCGGCTGCCAGTCGCCAGCTTCCAACTGCTATCAGCTCGGAAGACGGCCGGGCTGGAAGCAGCTGACAGCTGGCAGCTGGTGACTGGAAGCAGGACCCCCCGGCCCCTTCGAGACCGACCATGTTCAACAAAGTACTAATAGCGAATCGCGGTGAGATTGCCGTTCGCATCGTGCGGGCTTGTCGGGAGCTCGGGGTTCGTTCGGTCGCGGTGTATTCCGATGCCGACCGGGCGAGCCTTCATGTGCGTCTCGCCGACGAAGCGCGGCGTATCGGGCCCGCACCATCCTCAGAAAGCTATCTTCGCTCGGAGGCGATCCTCGAAGCGGCGCAAGACACCGGTGCCGAGGCCATACATCCCGGCTACGGGTT
Source organism: Candidatus Marinacidobacterales bacterium (assembly GCA_965237955.1). Classification (GTDB taxonomy): domain Bacteria; phylum Acidobacteriota; class Vicinamibacteria; order Marinacidobacterales; family SMYC01. Next base: position 2,536,424 of record OZ250169.1, read on the forward strand.
TCTTGCCGAGAACGCGGAGTTTGCGCGCGCATCGAGTGAGGCGGGGCTCGTTTTCATCGGCCCGCCACCGGGCGCCATGCGGCTCATGGGCGACAAAGCCGAGGCACGGGCGCTCGCGGAACGTGCGTCCGTCCCCGTGGTCCCGGGCACGGCACCGATCACGGGTGCCGAAGGCGAAGCCGTGCTCGCCGCGGCGAAAGACATTGGATTCCCGCTCCTCGTGAAGGCGACCGCCGGCGGTGGGGGTAAGGGGATGCGGCTCGTAGGCTCAGCGGACGAGCTCGAGACGGCGATCGGCCAGGCGAGCTCCGAAGCCGAGTCGAGCTTCGGCAACCCGTCGGTATTCCTGGAGAAGTTCGTCGAGCGCCCCCGCCACATCGAGTTTCAAATCGTTGCGGACGGGCAAGGACACGTGATCCACCTGCTCGAGCGCGAGTGCTCGATCCAAAGGCGCCATCAGAAGCTCATCGAAGAGGCACCGTCGCCGTTCATGAATGACAGATTGCGCAAGCGTATGGGTGAGGCCGCCGTGTCGCTCGCAAGAGAGGCCGGTTACGAGAACGCCGGGACGGTGGAGTTTCTCGTCGACTCCGACGAAAACTTCTACTTTCTCGAGATGAACGCCCGGCTCCAGGTCGAGCATCCCGTCACCGAGATCGTGACCGGTGTCGACCTCGTCGCGCTCCAGCTTCAAATCGCATCCGGCGCCGAGCTCCCTCTCACCCAGGCCGACGTCGCGCCGCGCGGTTGGGCCATGGAGTTCCGGATTACGGCCGAGGATCCCTTCCAGAACTTCATCCCGTCAGCCGGCCGTATCGACTTCCTCCGTGCGGCCGAAGGGCCCGGGATCCGGAACGACGGCGGGGTTTTCGCAGGTTTTGAGGTCACTCCACACTACGACCCGCTCATTGCTAAACTGGTGGTAGTGGGGGACGACCGACCGCATGTCCTTCACCGGGCACGACGGGCGGTGAAGGAGTATCAGATTGATGGCATTGCAACGACCCTGCCGTTTTTCGAGCGGATGCTCGCAGACGAACGCTTCATCGCCGGCGAGATGGACGTCTCCTTCGTCGATCGCCATTGGATGAGCGAGATGGCGAGCCGAGAGTCCCCGCGCCGCGGCGAGCTCTTCGAGGCCGCGCTCGCCGCTGCGGCCGTCGTGAGCCAGGCGTCGTCGACCCCTCGCGAAGCGAAGCGCTCGCGCGCGTCGGCGTGGAAGCGGTTCGGGTTGCAGGACCAGCTGGGAGATCGTTTCTGACGGGAGACCGTTTCTGACAATGCCTAGCAAGAAAAAGCTCCACACCCTGCCCGATGGGGAGGCGTTCTTGGTCCAAGTCGAGCGCGCCGACGAGGGCTATCGTGTCACGTGCGAGTCGCCTCGGTTGGAAGCGACGGTCGGGGGTGGCGAGCACGGGTTCTGGTCGATTGTGACCGGTAGGGGCTCGTATGAGACCCACATCACTCGCGAGAACGGCGAAATCCACGTGGAGGTTTCCGGCGAGCGCTTCGCATTTAGTATAGGCAGCATCGGCCGTCTCGGCGCCGATGCGGTCGGGGCCGATACGACGAAGCGGGCTTCGGCGCGTACGGAAGTCAAAGCCCCGATGCCCGGCAAAGTCGTGAAGCTTCTCGTTGGTGCCGGCGACACCGTCGACTCGGGGCAGGGAGTTCTCCTGTTCGAAGCGATGAAGATGCAGAACGAGATCAAAAGCCCTCAAGACGGCGTTGTCGGCGAGATGGCTGTCGATGAGGGCCAGGCGGTGGAGGCTCGCGACCGGTTGTTCGTGATCCATAGCACGGATTAGGTTGATCAGACTAAAACCATGACCACGTGGCGGCAGCGTTTTATCCGTTTCCTCGGGTGGTGGATCGCTGCGTTCGCATCGTTTGTTGCGGCCATTCTTCTCGTGTTCGCGGTCTACTTGCTGTTCTTCGACTACCCGGAAATGCTTCGGGAAAAGCTCGAAATCGAGCTTTCGGAGATCGCCGGTGCTCCGGCCCATATTGGGTCAATCAACCTAGACATAACCAGCTACGCGTTCGAGCTCACCGACGTCTCCGTGGGAGGGAGGCGAGGCGACGGTGAGACTGAGAACGCAGAGAGCATTCTCACGCTCGAGCGCGTGTGGGGACGCCTGCGGCTTTCCGAGATCGTCCGGCTCCGCCTTCATTGGACCGAGCTCGTCGTTCAGGGCCTGTCCGTCCGCCTCGTCGAGGGATCCGAAGGTGGGCTTGCGTTTCCGGGCGATGTGAGCGCGTCTCCGGCGTTGGCCGGCGCCCGGGTTGCGTTCTCGGCGGATCGGATCTCGCTCGAGGACGCGGTTTTCGTGCTTTCGAACGAGAACGTTCCGTGGCAGCTCGAGGCGTCGAACCTCGGGCTCGAGCTCACCCGCGATCGCGGCAATAGCTACAAAGGAACCCTTTCCTACGACGACGGTGTCCTTGTCATCAAAGATCACGCGCGCATCGAAGGCTCGGTGTCGGCTGAGATCGAGCTCTCGGCCGGTGAGCTGTTCGTACACGAAGCCCGGGGAGAGTCCGAGTTCGGTATCGTCACGGCACGGGGCAAGCTCGGCCTCGGTGGCGGTGGCGTACTCAGTGGTCGCTTCGACGTCGAGGCCGAGGGAGATCTCGAGCGTACGGCCAACTTGCTCGGACTCGAGCTCGATGAGGGAGCTCTGACGGGCGCGGCTCATTTCGAAGGCTCGCTCTCCATCACCCCCGACAACAGAAAACTCGAGGGAACGCTACAGTGGCCGGCGGGTCGGTTGCACGGCGTGCCGATGCGCGATTGGACGGGCGACTTGTTCTGGGATCGCCAGCTGCTTCAGGTCAGCCTAGCGCAAGGTCAGCTAGCGTCGGGTCGCGCTCGCGTATCACTCCATCAAGCGTTACCGATGGCCGACCACCCGGCCGTGCTCGATCTCGACGTCACCGGAGCTTCTCTGAGCGAAATCCTCGCAGGCCTCTCCGGCCTCTCCGGAATGCCCGGCCGACCAAGCCCACTGGAGTCGAATGTGTCTGGACGGGCGAGCCTTCTCTTCCCGGCCGCGAGTCCGGACCGCATCGACGGCACGTTCGAAGTGACGGGGACGATGCCAGCCGCAGGCCTTACTACTGAGGATGCAGATGTAGAGGGTGTCGCCTTCGTCGTATCGGGTCGCGTTAGCGAAGGTGACATCGAGCTGACGTCGGCCGAGGTGGAGACGGCGACGTTGACGGGAACGATGACGGGACTCTATCCACGGGAGGGCTCGGCCGAGCTCCTCGTGGACATCCATTCGGTCGACCTCGCTCGCACGGATGAGCTCGCGCGCGACGTGAGGCGCCTGTTCCGCCTGTCCGGCCTGTCCGGCCTGTCCCGCACCGCCGACGAACCCGATCCCGAAGCTTGGGGTATCGCGGGGCGGGGTCGGGCCCGCGGGCGGTTGACCGAGCGGCTTCCGCACCTCAGGTTCGAAGGTGCGCTCGAAGCGCCAGAGTTCCGCTTCGACCGACTTCGCGTGGACGACCTCGAGGCGCGTGCGGTGTTGTCTCGGGGTGCGCTCAGCTTCGAGGATCTTCTCGGGCATCGAAACGATGGTGTCGTTGCCGGGTCGGGCTCGTTTTCAGTCGAGGGGCCGATTGGATCGAGAGACTTCGACCTCGAACTGCGATTTTCCGAGTGGCCTGCCAGTGATTTGGCAACGCTCTTGGACTCGGCGGTCACCGCCGAAGGTCTCGCCACTGGTGACCTGGCACTTCGCCGGAGCTCGGGCGAGCTCGACGGTGTCGCCGAGCTCGCAGTCTCGCGGCTGGTGCTACTGGGAGCGTTATTCGATCGGGCAGAGGCGCGCGCGAGCTTCGCTGGAAAGAAGGTCGTGCTCGAGCAAGCTTCCGTCTTCCGCGGCGACGCCCGCTTCGAGGGCGCGCTTGAGCTGGATATTCAGACGGGTGCGGTTCAAGGAGAGCTATCGACTCGCGAGTTCCCACTCGACGGGAGCAACGTTTTCGGCCTCGAGCTGACCGGCTGGCTCGACGCCGAGGCCGCTCTCGCGGGCCACGTCGATGCGCCGGTCATCGATCTCACCGCCGAAGGCCGATCGCTGAATCTCGGCGGCGCTGCTTTGCCTGACGCGACGATAACCGCCACCATAGTGAATGAGGACCTCGAGCTCGACGTTCGTCTCGGGGACGCGCACGCGCTCGAAGCCAGTGGCCGTCTTCGAGGCTACGCGCCGGTGTCGGGAACGCTCCGGTTCGTAGAGCTCGATGCCGGTCCGTGGTTCGCTCGCGTTTCCGAGAGCTTTTCCCAGACGACGCGCGTTCTCACGACCGGAAGCGCAAGATTCACCGCCGAGCTTCGGCGTGCGAGTTCGCTCGACATCGCCGCAACGTTGACGCAAGTCGTCGTCCAAAGCGATCGCGTCCGCCTCGAATCGCTCGCGCCGGTGGAAGCTCGCTACCAGGACGGCATCCTTCACATGCCGTCTCTGACGCTCGCCGAAGGCTCGTCGCGCGTCGCACTCGGCGGGACGGTGAACTTCCTCGCGCGAAGCCTCGACCTTCGGCTCGAAGGCGTCACCGAGTTCGACATCGTCGAGACGTTTTACCCGAGCCTCGCCGCCACCGGTTCCGTCGACCTCTCGGCTCGGGTGACGGGGAGTTGGGACGCTCCGTCTCTTTCGGGGCGCGCGGATTTGGACGGGAGCTCGTTGCGACTCGAAGGGTTTCCGCAAGCTTTAGGGGGTCTTCGCGGTCGACTCGTCTTCGACAACCGAACGATCCGGATCCCCGAGCTTCACGCGGTCTTTGGCTCTGGCCCGGTGTTGTTTTCCGGCGCCGTCTCGCTCGAAGGCTTGTCGGCAGGCTCGATTGATCTCGCTGCTACCGGGAGGGGGATGCGACTGCGCTACCCGGAAGGATTAGTGGCGCAGCTCGACGCGGACCTCACTCTTCTCGGAAGTCGTGATGAGCAAGTCCTGAGCGGGCAAATTACGCTCACCGACGCCGTGTGGACCCGAGACTACGATCTCGTCGCTGGCATCCTGAGTGACAGTGAAGGCGTCGGCCTGTTCGACGAGTTCGCCGAAGACGAGCTGTTCGAGAACTTGAGATTCGATGTCGCCATCGTTGCGCCCGAGAGCCTTCGCTTGAAGAACTCTATAGCCGAGATCGACGCCAGCGCCGAGCTCGAGCTCCGCGGGAGTCTCGCGCAACCGGTGCTCCTCGGCACCACCGAGGCCCACCGTGGCGAGGTCTACTTTCTCGGCCAGCGCTACGACATTACCGCGGGGAAGATCGACTTCGTCGATCCGACCAAAGTCCAACCTTTCATCGAGCTCACCGCGGAGACGCGGGTTCGCAGCTATCGCGTCGAGCTGCGCTTGACGGGAACGAGCGATCGGTTCTACCCCGAGCTCAGCTCGGACCCACCGCTCAGGACGGTAGACATCTTGCGATTGCTCTCGGGCGCGAGCGAGCGCGACATCCTCATCGGGACCGAGGAGGAGGAGCTTGCCGGCGTCGGCGTCGCATCGCTTCTGACCGAGCGTCTGTCGCAAGAGTTCGGCCGTCGCGCCGAGCGTCTGTTCGGGCTCGACCGCTTCAGCATCGATCCATTTCTCGTGGGCCAGATCGCGAACCCGACCGCACGCGTCAGTCTCGGGAAGCAAATCACGCGCGATCTCAGCATCAACTACTCGACGAACCTGAACGCAACGACGGAAGCCATCATCCTCATCGAGTACACGCCCGAAGGCAACATGTCGTGGATTCTCTCTCGGGATGAAGAGGGGGATGTCGGCATCGACGTCAAGTTCCGCAAGAGCTTCTGATGATCGCACCGAAATTCGCTCGGCGCTTCACCGGGGTGTTGTCCCTCACCGGCATCTGGGTGATTGCGGCGAGCGTAGCAGCGCAGCCTGAACGAAGCGCGACCGAGCGCTATCGCGGCATGGTGGTACGAGACGTTCTTCTCGCTTACGAAGGGGAGGAAATGCCGGAAGCCACACGCGCCCTCCTCGACCTCGCGCCGGGGGACCTCTACCGGCCGGATGCGGTGCGGCGCTCCATCCGTCAGCTCTTTGCTCTTAGCGCGTTCAGCGACATCAAAGTCGAAGCTGAGCGAGTGGGCGACGAAGACGCAGTCGACGTGCTGTTCCGTCTGTACCCAAGACTCGAAGTCCGTGCCGTCGAGATGCGGGGTCTCGATGCTGGGCTCAAGAGCCTCGAGGACCGCCTCATCGACGAAAGTAGGGTGAATCCCGGAGACCCACTCGATGTCGACGCCCTTGCCGCGGGCGCCGCGCGCATCGAGAACGTTCTTCGCGGAGAAGGCTATCTCTGGGCGACGGTGGAGCCGGAAGCGTCGGTTCAATCTTCGATGGCGGTCGTCGTTTTCCACATCGAGCCAGGCCGCCAGGCACAGATAGGCTCGGTCGAGATCTCGGGCGTCGCACCTTACGCGGCTACCCACATGCGCCGCGAGCTCGACGTTGGTGAAGGAAGCCTCTATTCGCGATCCGAGATCGACGCGGGTGTGGACAAGCTGTCGACATCATGGCGTGAGCTCGGCTTCTACGGAGCTTCGGTCGAGGTCGAGGCGATCCCGGACGAGCGAGCGGACCGGGCACGGGTCGATCTCAAAATCGCGGTCGATATGGGGCCGCGCGTTCACATCGAGGTCGAAGGCGGCGATTTCTCCGACAAGACGATTCGAAAGCTCGTCCCTCTGTACGGAGAGACCTTGTTCACCGAAGATCTGATCGAGGAGTCGCGCGCCAACCTCGAAGGCTATCTGCGCGAGCGCGGTCACCGAGATGCTTCGGTTGCGATCGAGCGCGAGACCTTGGCCGAAGGCCGCTATCTGTACCTCCGCTTCCGCGCCGAACCGGGGCTTTCGTACGACGTCGTCGGGATCGAAATCGAAGGGCTCGACTCGATTGCCGAGGCTGATGTTCGTTCGTTGTTCGTGACGCGAACGACGCGTCGGTTCCGATCCGCCCCGTTTCAAGAAAGAGTTTGGCGACAAGATCTCGAGGCGGTTCAGAGCTACATGGAGCGTCAAGGGTTCCATCGCGCCTTAGTGACGAGTCGGGAGGAGGCGCCAGGGGAAGCACCCGGAAAGCTCAAGCTCGTCGCCGTCATCGATGAAGGACCCCGCGCGCTCATCGAGTCCGTCCAGGTCGAGGGAGCGTCGGCCCTCGACTCGGGCGCGGTCTTGAAAGCATCCGGGCTCTCCCCGGGCGCTCCCTTCGATGCCACCGGCGTCGTCGAAGCACGCGAGCGCATCGTGGCCCACTACTACGATCAGGGGTTTCGACAGGTCAACGTCCAGGCGCGAACGCTCATGGACGACGCTGGGACGCGTGCGGACATCGAGCTCCGCATCGGCGAAGGCCGGAGAACGCGGGTCGATCGCGTCATTGTTTCTGGATTGAGCGTCACCAGGGAGTCCGCCGTCCGAGGGCTCGTCACCGTCGAAAGTGGTGCGCCGCTATCGCGCGTCGACATTCTCGATACTCGCCAAAAACTCGTCGGCTCGGGTTTGTTCAAGAGCGTGAACGTCGAGGTCCTGCCCGCGGACCCGATCACCAACCGCAGTGACGTTCTTATCTCCGTCGAAGAAGGCCCTCAAAGCACATTCGGCTATGGGTTCGGCTTCGAGGAGCAGCAGCTGCTTCGTGCCGAGGTCGAAGTCACGCGCAGGAATCTCTTCGGCCTCAACCGCACCATTAGCGTGTTTACCCGGGCGAGCTTTCGTGGCGGGCGTTTCATCACCACCTATCGCCAGCCCGACAGCATTTTTGAAAACCTTCCCTTGTTCGTGAGTCTTTTCGTCGAAGAGGAACAGCGGACCGGCTTCAAGTACAACCGTGCCGGTGTCGGCCTTCAGATTTCGAAACGACTCAGGGAAGATCAAACTCTCTTCTTTCGATACCGATTCGACAACACCGAAGTGTTCGATCGCCGCAACCTGGCCATCGACGAGATCGATCGACGGTTTCAGCCGGTGCGTATCGGCGCGATCTCGGTCGCCTCCGTGACCGATCGGCGGGACGACCCTCTGAATCCCGCCGCGGGTCAGTTTCGCATCATGGACGTGGAGTGGTCGACGAAGGCTCTCGGCACCGAAGCGCCGTACCTGAAAGGATTGGCGCGGCAATTTTTCTATCGGTCCCTACCCCACCGTATGGTGGTCGCCGTCGGAATGCGTCTCGGCGTCGCCTACAGCTCGAACCGCCTTGAAGACGACCCAGAGTTCAGCATTCCCATCGTGGAGCGTTTCTTCGCCGGCGGCGCCACGACCCTACGCGGGTTCGCGCTCGATCAAGCGAGCCCGCTGCGAAACGTCATCGCCGAGGAAGATAATGAGCCGATTTTCGAGGACGAGGAGCACTTGATCGTCAAGGGAGATCCGGCCGGCGGCAACGTCATCTCACTTCTAAACCTCGAGCTTCGGTTTCCGATCTGGGGCAACCTTCGCGGGGTAGCTTTTTCTGATAGCGGTGCCGTGTACGGTGAGCTCTCGGACTTCACGTTCAGGGATTGGCGATACAACGTAGGGTTCGGCTTCCGTTACGACACGCCGTTCGGCCCGCTGCGTGTCGACTACGGGTTCAAGCTCGACCGGCGCACATTCAAATCGATCCACTGCCCGGACCAGAGGATAGCGTGCACCGAGTCCTTTGGGCGCTGGCACGTGAGTTTGGGACATGCGTTTTAGATCAGCCAGCGGCCATCGGCCGTCAGCCATCGGCCGCGGGCTTGCGGTCGCGTTGTTGTTGATCGTGGCTTCGGGTGGGGCTTTTGCCGAGCCTGAGTTGGTCGATCGGATTGTGGCGATTATCGATCGGGACGTCATCATGCTTTCCGAAGCAGAGCAGGCGATGTGGCTCGTCGAGCTCCGCACCGACGACGACGTGAGCTTGCGCGACGTCGTCGAGCGTTTGGTCGTAGCGCGGCTCATCGAGCACGAAGTGGCGCGGTTCACCGACGCACCCGTTCCCGACGAGCTAGTCGAAGAGCAGCTCGCGCGAGTGCGCTCGCGCTTCCCGTCCGAAGAAGCTTTGGATACGATGCTCTCGAGCAGCGGGCTGAGCGAGGAGGAGCTTCGCTCCGAGGTGAGACGTCAGCTCACGGTGAACCGCTACTTAGAGCGACGCTTTCGCGCGTTGACGTACGTGACTGATGATGACATCCAGAACTACTTCTCCGAGGAAGTTCTACCGGAGCTTGCCGACGAGCGTGAGCCTACGCTCGAGGAGATCGATCAGATCCGCCGCATCCTCGAAGAGCAGCGGTTCAACGAACGCGTCGAGCAATGGATCGACGGGCTGAAAAAGCGCTCGCGCATCCGGCTCTACGTTTGGTAGCGCGGCGTCAATCGCGTCGTGTCCGAAAACACGAACGGAGCCGAAAGCTCGAATCGTAGAGGCGTTCTCGAAATTCGCGGAGACCAGCCGACGCGGCACCGGACCTGCGATAGGCGATCCCGAGCAGACCTCACCTCCGGGCCATCCGTTCCGTCCAGCTTGCTTGCCAGAACTCCTATGCGGCGTCGCGGTGGTAACAACTGAGCAAGCCGCCCAATCGCTTGCAGCAGCGCACGTTCCCCTGGCGTCTGCCGACGCGCTCGTCCGCTTCGGTCAGCGCGTTCTCCAGCCCTTGATGATTTCGCTCTTTATGATAATGAGAAATGAATTCAGTGACGGCCCGGCGAAGCGATTGCTCACCGAAGAAGATCATCCGATTCAGGCACTCGCTTTTGATCGACAAATTCCCAATGGGCGGTCAGAAACGTGCGCCAGGGCGTCCGCTCACTTCTCTCGGGTGCGGGCTCGACGCCGTGCTCGCGCAAAATATTTGCGATGGTGCTCCTCGCAACGGTATGGCCGAGATTCGAGAGTGCGCCGCGAATTCTAGTGTACCCCCAGCGCGGATTGTCTTTCGCTAGGCGCACGGTGAGCTCGGTGAGCTCGACCATGACGCGCGGACGGCCCGCTCGTTTCCGCCGCGCGCTATAGTTCCACTTCCGCGCAATGAGCCTTCGGTGCCAGGCCAAGAGGGTTTCCGTTGTGACGATACCGGCGACTTCTGCCAAGAGTTTCCGGCCGAGGGCCTTACCCTTTACCGCGAGCCGACGTCGCTCGTCGTCGGTGAAGCGAAGTTTCCTGCCGCGAAGCCGAGCTTTGAGGACTCTGTTCTCCTCGAGCAAGTAGACGATAGCGGCCTGTTGGTCACGCTGGATCCAACCAGCCACGGCGACGACCAAGAACGTCCAGGGTTGGATCGGCGTGCTCATGACGGTGCATTCTAGCTTCCCTTGGCGAAGCAAGCGTAGACGCGTCTATCCGAAACGCCCCGGCTGACGCGGGTCTTGAGTTCGTTCGTGTTTTTGGACAGGACGGGACCTCCTTGGACTGGAGCGTATATCATGTGCCATCGGATCGGAATCGCTACCTGAGGAAGCAACCCATGGCATTCGGAGTCGGATCGGAAGAGCGCATCGATCAGCAGCAGGCGGAGAGGAAGGTCGTCAGCGCCGTCACGGCGGAGACGGTGGTCGCGCTGGTGCTCGTCGCGGTGGCGTTTGCTGCGTTCGCATGGAAGATGGGTCTCGCCCACATGTTCGGAACGATGATGGCCACCGCGCACGACCTCATCTTGAACACGGTGCTCTTCCTGATGGGCGTGATCATCATCGCCGGCGCGTTCACGTCGCTCATCTCCGAGTTTGGCGTCGTGAGCATCGCCAATCGGGCCTTGTCTCCCCTCATGGGGCCGCTCTTCGGCCTCCCGGGGGCGACGTCGGTCGGCGTCGTGGCGACGTATCTGTCCGACAACCCCGCCATCATGCCCCTGAACGCCGACAAGGGGTTTCTAAAATACTTCAAGCGGTGGCAGGTGACGACGTTGGTGAACCTGGGGACCGTGTTCGGCATGGGCCTCATCGTCACGACGTTCATGCTGTCACAGTCCTCGGCGAGCGAGCCCTTGGGCCGGGCGGTGTTGCTCGGCAACATCGGTGCCATTCTCGGCGGCATCGTCGGCGTGCGACTCATGGGCCACTTCGGCAAGAAGCGATACGGCGCGGCCGAGGACGTGGTGTCCGGCGCCGAGGAGGGCTATGACATCTTGCGCTTTCGGGAGGTCAGGCCGGGAAACGTGCCGCAGCGGGCCCTGCAGGCGTTACTCGACGGCGGACGGCACGGCGTCAAGACGGGGCTGGACATCATGCCCGGCGTCGTCATCATCACCACCACGGTCATGATGCTGGCGTACGGTCCCAAGGACGGTGTGTATACCGGGGCCGCCTACGAGGGCATCGCGTTCTTTCCCTGGATTGGCGCTCATTTTTCGTTCATCATCGAGCCGCTGTTCGGTTTCTCGAATCCCGAGGCCATCGCGTTTCCCGTCACGTCGCTCGGGTCCGTCGGTGCCGCGATCGCCATGGTGCCCCAGTTTTTGGACACGGGCGTAGTCGACGCCAAGGGCATTTGTGTCTTCACGGCCATCGGTATTTGCAATGCCGGGTTCTTGAGCACGCACGTCGGCATGATGGACGGCATCAAGGAGCGCGACCTCACCAACGTGGCCATTGCTACCCATTTTGCCGGCGGCTTGTGCGCCGGCATCTTCGGTCACGTGTTGTTCCTGCTGCTGGGTTGAGCGTGGGGCGATGATGTCGCGATCGATGCCCGTCTCCCGGGGTTCCGTCAAGTAGAGCTGGTCGCTGTTAGAACTTGACCGACCCCGTCGTGTCCGAAAACACGAACGGAGCCGAAAGCTCGAATCGTAGAGGCGTTCTCGAAATTCGCGGAGACCAGCCGACGCGGCACCGGACCTGCGATAGGCGATCCCGAGCAGACCTCACCTCCGGGCCATCCGTTCCGTCCAGCTTGCTTGCCAGAACTCCTATGCGGCGTCGCGGTGGTAATAACTGAGCAAGCCGCCCAATCGCTTGCAGCATCGCACGTTTCCGTGGAGACTGCCGACGCGCTCGTCCGCTTCGATCAACGCGTTCTCCAGCCCTTGATGATGATTTCGCTCTCTATGATAATGACAAATAAATTCGGTGACGGCCCGGCGAAGCGATTGCTCACCGAAGAAGATCATCCGATTCAGGCACTCGCTTTTGATCGACAAATGGCGAAGCAAGCGTAGACGCGTCTATCCGAAACGCCCCGGCTGACGCGGGTCTTGAGTTCGTTCGTGTTTTTGGACAGGACGGGTTCAACGAACGCGTCGACCAATGGATCGACGGGCTGAAAAAGCGCTCGCGCATCCGGCGCTACGTTTGGTAGCGCGGCGTCACTCGGTCACGTCGCGTAGCATTTCCCGCACCGTCTCGAGGCCGAACGTGCTCCCGACGGGCATATCCGCGATCGACGTCATCACCGACGCGGCCAAATCCGCCTGATCGTAGGGAGGAGGAGGGGCGAGCGAACCTTTTTGGCGCGCTGCCACGACTTTCTCCAGAAACGCCATATACGCGTCGGCTTCGTCCTCGAGCTTGTAGTACGACTCGACGTGCTCGCGGGCGAACCGGCCCATGGCCGCCCGCAGCTCGGGACGCTCGTGGAATAGTCGCAACGTGCCCGCAATCGCTTCTATTTCCGGAAGCCCGAGATCGATGCGTGCTACGGTGTGCTCGGGAAACTCGACGAACGGTCCCGTGTTCGACACCAGGACCGGCTTTCCCATGCCGAGCGTGCGGATGAGCGTTCCCGAAAGCTCACCGGTAGAGGGGAAGCGCAAGTTCACGACGACGTCGCATGCGAGCATGTACAGGTAGAACCGATCCATCGGCTGGCGCCCCGCGAGGACGAGCCGGTCGCCGAGCTCGGCGACGAGAGCTGGGTTGAGTGCGTAGCCCTCTTGAACTTCGCCGACAACGAGAAATCGCGCGTCCGTCGCTCGCGCACTGGTTGCGAGAAAACGCCGGAAGCCCTCGAGCGCGCGATCGATGCGCTTCGCGCGTGTCGCAAGCCCGAACGACGCGACCAGAAACGCTTCCTCCGGCAATCCGAGAACGCGCCTCGCTTCCGCCGGAGTGTCGACGACCCTCCGGGTCGCGGGATCGACCCCCCGCGAAGCGGGTTCTGAAAGACGCGGGGCAGGTGCATAGTGATGCGGAGCGCGCCCGATGAACTTTCCCACCGGAATCGAGCCGAAACGCCTCTCGAGCCAGCGTTGCATGAACCGGGTGAGGACGAGCACACCGTAACTGCGCTCGATTAACCGCTCACACAGTGGGAACTTCGAGGTGAGGAGCTCGCTACCGAGTGCGGCGGCAACCTGACGGCCGAGCGCGGCACCGCGCTCCCCGTAGGCGCGCTTCATCTCCGACACGTAGAGTGCGGTGTCACCTCGCTCGACCGACAGGCCGAGAAACAAATGTTGTAGGACGAGATCGTGCAAAACGACGACGCCTGGAAACCTGAGCGCGGCGTTGAGCGCATAACGGTGATAGGAGCTGTTACCAATTTGGTAGAGGTTGAGATCGAATGCCTCCCGCTGGTTGACGTGTTCGTACTCGTTGGCGGGATGCCACGGAAATTGCTCGACGATGGCGCGGTTATTCGGCTCGTAGTCGTCCACGAACAGATGGATGTCCGCGCCTTTGTCGGCGAGGTAGGGAAGAAGCTCTTCGCTGTAGTCGGCAATGCCGGTGCCTCGAGGAGAGAGCGGGCTCCAGTAGGCGAGCTTCACCGAAGCGGCTCCGTGAGCGTATCGATGACGTGGTCCCATCCGATGCCTTCGACCTTGGGCCTGCCGGCCGCGCCCATGTCGCGGGCTTTCGAGCGGTCGGCATACAGTTTGTTGACAGCCGCTCCAAGAGCTTCCGCGTCCGGCTCGACGACGTAACCGGAGCGGCCGTCCTCGACGAACTCGAGAGTGCCGCCGGAGTCGGTGCAGGTGATGACGGGCTTTCCCGACAAGAAAGCCTCCACGGTCACGTAGCCGTAGTCTTCGTCCACCGGGGCGTAGAGCACGCCGAACGCGCCCGCGTAGAGTGCGAGGAGCTCGTCGTCGGGAACGAACCCGGCGAAGCGCACTCGATCGCCGAGACCGAGCCGCTCGACTTGGCGTTCGAGGTTTTCTCGTTGTGGTCCGCGCCCGGCGATGACGAGGCGCGCGGGAGGATCCACGTGGCGGAACGACTCGATGAGAAGGTCGCAGCGTTTGAGCTGGTCGAGCCGCCCGGCGTAGAGGGCGTAGTCGCCGAACTCGCCTCGCTGGTACCGCCCCGCGTAGTGCGGCGGTGGGTAGAGCGGCTTGGAGCCGATGCCGTTGAATCGCTCGAGCCTCGCGGAGACGTTTTTCGAGATCGTGTAGATGTCCCGGGACTCACGCAGCGTCTTGTTGTCCATGTCGATGATGGTCTGGCGGATCTCTTGCTCTTCGGGATCGTCGGTGAAGCTGCAATAGGACGTGCCATAGAGATCGTAGACCTCACGGTGTTGGTGGAATAGCCACGTTACTTTCAGCGGATGCTTGACGAGGTACGAGGGAAACTTGGTCGGGATCACCATGTCGATGGGCGCGCCGTTCGACTCGGTGACTTCGGCGAAGCGCCACATCAGCGCTTGTTTGACGATATCTATTACCGGATACCACTTGAACGGGATGTTCACGACGTCGACGAGGAAGCCGCGCGCCTTCAGCTGCTGGCTGAGCTCACCGACGAGCATCTCGGCGCCGCCGGTAATGAACGGCGCCTGGACGGAGCAAACGCAGATGCTTCGCCGGGCCATGTGCGATTAAGGCTCTTTGTCGCTGGTTGCGGCGAGGGTCTCGAGACGTTTCGCGAGGTCTTTGAGCTCTTCGCGCGTTTCCCGGAGAGCGCTGTCGATCTGGAGATGGTTTGTCTCCGCCGTTTCGAACACGAACTCGATACGCTCGACGAGATCATGCACGTGGCGGATGAGCTCCTGCTGCAGGATCAGGTGCCGCTCGTCGATCTCTTCCATGCGCTTTCCGTGTAGCCCGAGCACGTGGTCGTAGTGGCGTCCCATTCGATCGAGCCGCGCGTCCACGTATTCGATCACCTCGTTGTCGAAGCGAACCTGCGCCGAATTCATTTGGACCTGGCGTTCCACGACGGGTCCCAGGGCGAAGCGCTGAAGTAGCCGCCGGAATGGCGAAAACAGCGCTCCCAGGAAACCCTGTGGTTTGGCGCTGGCCACGTTCCACAGCGAGTTCAGGTCGTCGCGCGCGGGCGAGGAAACATTTTCGGAGGTGTCCTCGACGGCGATCTTCGCGAGCGCCGCAGTGGTCTTCGTTGCGTCTACCTGCTCCGGCATAGAGGGCCGCGCTTCGGGAGCGTCGCGAGCATCGCTCCGTACGGAGCGCAGGCTAGCGATCAGCTCACGCCGCTCGTCATCGGTTGGGCGGGTTGGGCTCACCTGGCAAGTTTCTAATGTCCCATTTCGGCTGTCAATGAATTATGAGGGGTCATCCCCTCACTGAGACCGAATTTCGTAAAAAGGGTTTACATAAACATGACTAATATAGTAATATATAATCGTTCTTTCATAGGCGGTAAAAAGTGGACAGAGACTGTAAAGTTTCCAGGCTTTGTACGCCCCGAAGAAATTACAGTTTTTGCGCTAACCTGTTGTTTCTGAATAGCTTAATGTGGTGCGGTGTTTTTGGCACGGAACGTGAAGATACGGTTGACAGGGAAGCGATTGAGGAAAGGACAGGAATCATATGAGAGCACCGACGATTGCAGTCCCCGAGGAAGAGCTCGAGCTCGGTAAAACCCGTGCTGACGTCAAAAAGCGCGCCGAAGGGGCTGAACCGGCTACAGAGCTCGACGTACTGGGACAGTACCTCAAGGAGACGCACCGTTATCCTCTGCTTTCGCGCGAGGAAGAACAGAAAGTGTCGCGCGCTATGCGTCGCTCCGAAGCGGTTCTGAACGAGAAGAAGTCGGGCGCCGGACGACGCGGCGCGCGCAAGGAGTTCGACGACACCCGCGCCACGATGATCGAGAGCAACCTCCGTCTCGTGGTCTCCATCGCCAAGCGTTACAAGAACATGGGGATGGAGCTCTCGGACCTCGTGCAGGAGGGCAATATCGGCCTCATGCAAGCGGTCGAGCGCTTCGATCCTCGCCGGAACCTCAAGTTCTCGACCTACGCGACGTGGTGGATCCGCCAGGCGATCACGAGAGCGCTGTCGCAGAAGTCGCGCACCATCAAAGTGCCGATCAACAAGCTCGAGATGGTACGCGTGGCGACCCGGGCCAAGAACAAGCTCCAGGAAAAGGACGGCAAAGAGCCGTCCATGAAAGAGATTGCCAAGGCCGTGGGAGCTCCCGAGCAGCAAGTCGAGACCGCGATGAAGTCGATCCCGCATCTCGAGTCGTTGGACGCGCTTGCCGTCGAGGACGGAAGCCCCCGCTGGGAGCTCCAGTCCGACGAGCGTTCCGAGACACCGTGGCAGGTCGTTCTCGATCGGGACATGCGCGAGAAAGTTCGCTCGGCACTCGAGCTACTCCCGCCGAGGCAGCAGCTCATCGTACGCATGCGTTTCGGCATCGGCTTCAACACCGAGTACAACCTCGAGGAGATTGGCAAGGTGTTGAACCTCACGCGCGAGCGTGTTCGCCAGCTCGAGGTCGAGGCGCTCCGCCGCCTCCGGGCCGCGGGCAACCGGCGCGCGCTTCACGATTACATTCAGTAATAATAGTGGCTGGAAAAAGGCGTGAAGTCCGTTGGGCTCACGCCTTTTTTGTGTCTCGTATACGGCATACGGCATACGGTTCAAACTGGCCGTGCCGGTTTGGGGCGCCTTCGCCAGATTCTGCGTTGTGCCGGTAGTGCGCGCTTCTTGACCCCTGCCCCGAGTCGTATTTAGGTAGATTTACCAACTCTGAGCGAAGTCTACCAGGATGTCACGGCAGCAGCAGATTTGTTCGGTGTCGCCCCACTCTTCTAGGCCGTGGAGGCCGGCGCCTCCGGGGCCGAAGACTACGGCGGGGATGCCGGCTTCGGCGAGGAGGGCGGAGTCGGTCCAGCCGGTCATGCCTACGAGGCTGCATGGGCCTTGCGTGCGCTCGACGGCCTCTTTGAGGCTTTGGGGGAGTGCGTCTTGCTTCGGATATCTCGAATGCGGGGCGGAATAGGCTCAAATCGAGCTCTGCTTCGAATGGGGGTCGCGGCCCAGGGCTTCGAGGATCTGCGCCATCTCACGGAGAATGCCATGGCGCGTCTCGCCGGGACGTGTCCGTCGCTCCAGGTCGAGCTCACACACATCGGGATAGGTGGACAGCTCGCGCCCGCCGCGGATCAGAGACGCGTGGACGGATGCGGTGCCGAGGAGCGCGTGCGGTGGGCGCCGGGAAAGCTCGACGCTATGAGCTTCGATGGCGCCGAGGACGCGGCCCATGTGAGCGATCGCGTCCACCCCTTCCGTGGGTCGACTTCCGTGAGCGGCCACCCCTCGCGTCACCAGGTGCATCCACGCGAAGCCCTTGTGGGCCACGACAACGTCCAGCTCGGACGGCTCGAACACGATCGCCATGTCGGTGGTGCGGATTCCCCACGTGAGGAGCGCGTCCGTGCCGGCTGAGTAAGCTTCCTTGTCGGCGACGCCGGCCACGATGACATCGCCCTTGGGTGGTGACTTTGACAGCACCACTGCCCCCGCGAGCATGGCGGCGAGCCCGCCTTTGACGTCTTGCGCCCCGCGCCCGAGAAGCCGGTCATCCTCGATGGCGCCCGAGAACGGCTCGCTCATGCCTTCGACGCTCACCGTGTCGAGATGACAGCACAGGAGAATGCTCGGACCGCCACCGGTGCCGGCGATACGGGCCATGACATTGGGTCGGCCCGGTAGCGCGTCGCGGAGCTCGACGTCGAGCCCGCGGTTCTCGAGAAAACCGGCAACGAAGTGCGCGAGCGCGGCTTCGCCTGCGGCGCCGGGCACGAGGCTCGGGTTCACCGAGTCGATGCGGACGAGGCGCTGGGCGAGTTCGAGGGTCTCCCGATCGTTCAAGGCTGTATCATAGAGGCCGCTCATGGCTGTGACCACCGTTCGTCGGTCGCTCGATTCGCGCGGCCACGGGCACATTCTCGATATCACCTCTGATGTCGCCGAGGCTGTGCGCGATGCGGAGCTGAACCAGGGGGTGGCGACCGTCTTCGTGACCGGCTCGACCGCGGGGCTGACGACCATCGAGTACGAGCCCGGACTCGTTCACGATCTCATCGCCGCGTTCGAGCGCCTCTACCCGCAAGCGATGGAGTATCGGCACCATGAGAGGTGGGGCGACGACAACGGACATAGCCACGTACGTGCGTCGATGCTCGGCCCGTCGCTCGCCGTCCCATTCGTCGATGACGAGCTGACGCTCGGTACCTGGCAGCAGATCATTCTCGTCGATTTCGACACCCGCCCACGCTCCCGGGAGTTCCTGATCCAAATGATCGGAGAAACGAGTTAGCCTCACGTTTCGGAAGCGTGAGCCTGACGCGCTCGATAGCGCATGTTCAAAAGCTCAATGCCGAGACTGAAGATCATGGCGAAGTAGACGTAACCGCGCTCGAAGTGCTGCCCCGTTCCCTCGGCCACGAGCAAAACGCCGATCATCACGAGAAACGACAGCGCGAGAATCTTGCTGCTCGGATGCTCCTCGACGAAGTCCCCGACAGGCGCCGCGAACACGAGCATGACGATGACCGAGAGGATCACCGCCACGACCATGATTTCTAGATGCGGCACCATTCACCAGGAGTCGAAAGTATCTCGAGCATGGAGGGGGCTACTTCCTTAGCGGCGGCGCTCGCAAGAGTATGCTAGGGTTCCGCCGATTACCCACGAGTATCTAGACCACCGAAGGGGGTTCCCATGACGCTACGTTGGTTCGTTCTCACTGTGATGATCGTGGCCGTCTTGGCGGGCGTGGCCTGGACTGCCGCCGACGATCCCGTCGCCACCGACATGGAACAAGGCGCCCAACGTTTTCTGCGAGCACTCGATACCGGAAAGCGCGCGCAGGCGACGATCGCCTTCTCCGATGAAGAGCGCTACAACTTCCACTACATCCCGAGAGAGCGCCAAGGAATTCCATACAAGAGCATGACGCCGGCGGAGCGCAAGCTCTCACACTCTCTCCTTGCGACCGGAGTGAGCCACCATGGCTTTGGAAGAGCGCTCGGCATCATGTACCTCGATCAGATTCTGTTCGAGATCGAGAACAACGCCATCCGCGATGCGGACGCCTACTACGTCACCGTCTTCGGTGAACCGACCGCCGGCGCCGATTGGGGCTGGCGCGTCGAAGGCCACCACTTGTCGTTAAACTTTACCCTGCGCGACGGACGTGTCGTCTCGAGCTTTCCTTCTTTTTGGGGCGCGAATCCTGCGATCGTTCTTTCCGGGCCACAGAAAGGGATGCGCGTTCTTGCGGAAGAGGAGCTCTACGGGCGCGCGTTGTTGCACTCTTTCGATGAGCGCGGCTCAGTCATCATCGAAGCTGACGCACCACGAGACATCATCACGGCGGCCGAGCGTCGCGTCGAGATCGGCGCTCCCGCGGGTATCGCGGTTGCGACCATGGGTTTCGAGCAGAAGGCGGCGCTCGAGAAGCTCATCGAGCTCTACGCCCATCGGCTACGTCCCGAGCTCGCCGAGGCGGAGATGCGGAAAATACACGAAGCCGGTCTCGACCGGGTTCACTTCGCGTGGGCGGGAAGCTCCGACGTGGGCGAGCCGCACTACTACCGCATCCATGGGCCGACATTTCTCATCGAGTACGACAACACGCAAAACGACGCCAACCACATTCACACGGTGTGGCGCGATCCTTCCGGGGACTGGGGCGACGCGGACCCGTTATCCGATCACTATGCGCGGAGCAGGCATCACGAATCCGCCGTCAGCCATCAGCCGAATCGGCCATCAGCCGTCGGCCATCAGCCATCCGCCACTGAACGTCTCGCCTCCGAGACCGGCGCCGTCGACCGGCAACGCTGTCGCTACTCTTGAGCACAAGAATTTCCCTCGACGCCCCTGCTGATGGCTGATGGCCGATGGCGGGTTAGACCTAGTCCCCTGGATCTTTGATTACTATACAAAGTTAGGCTTTTCGCCAGCCCATAAGATCCATAAGATTCATGCACTTAGAATGGTTTCGGCAAGCTCTGCTTTATCTAGTTTGTTCTGATACAGGGGACTAGCCGAGCCCAGACAAGGGTTCTTCTTCCTGGTCTTTGCGCTTTCTCGGATCGGAGAGCGCGTAGTCCTTGATCTTTTTGTCGAGGGTGGGCCGGGTGATACCGAGGATCTCGCTCGTGCGCGACTTGTTCCACCGCGTCTGCTTCAACACGTGATCGATGTAGCGATGCTCCATCTCTTTCATGCTGGTGAGCTCCTCGGTAATGAGACCGGCGCTGCTCTCCGTCGAACGCAACAGCGGTAGATGCTCGGCAAGCAGTACGTCCCCGTGGGCGAGGGTGACCGCGCGCGTCAGCGCGTTCTCGAGCTCGCGGATGTTACCTTTCCAGTCGTAGTTCACGAGCATCTTCATGACGCTCTCCGGCACTTTGCCAACGTTCGTGTGCAGCTGCCGGTTGATCTTCTCGAGGAGATACGCTACGAGATCGGGAATGTCCTCACGTCTTTCCCGAAGCGCAGGAAGCTTGATCTCGACCACCTTCAAACGGTAGTACAAATCCTCCCGGAAGCTACCCTCGCGCACCAGCTCTTCGAGGTTGCGATTGGTCGCCGCCACGATGCGGGCCTCGGTGCGCTGGGTCTTCTCGTCGCCGACGCGCGCGAACTCGCGGTTCTCCACGACCCGCAGGAGCTTCGACTGGAGATTCGGTGAGATGTCTCCGATCTCGTCGAGAAAGAGCGTTCCTTTCTGCGCGATCTCGATCTTGCCTCGGTTGTCGCGCACGGCCCCGGTGAACGCGCCGCGCACGTGGCCGAAGAGCTCGCTTTCGAGAACACCTTCCGCGAGCGCCGTACAGTTCACCGCGACGAACGGCTCTTCGCGGTTGACCGAGTTGTAATGGATGGCGCGCGCGACGAGCTCTTTGCCCGTTCCCGATTCACCGCGGATGAGCACCGTCGTCGTGCTTCGTGACAACATCCCGATGGTCTTGAACACGTCGCGCATCTCGGTAGTGCGCCCGACGATATTGTCGATGCTCCACGCCTGAGACGCCTCGGTTACGAGGTAGTCGAGCTTCGTATCCATTTCCTGCATCCGCTGCGCCTTGCGGATACTCAGAAGGAGCTCGTCGTAGTCGATGGGTTTGCAGATGTATTCGAACGCCCCGACCTTCATCGCTTCGACCGTGGTCTTCATGTCGTCGAACGCCGTGATCATGATGACGTAGGCTTTGCCATCCATTTCGCGGATGCGTTTCAACACGTCGATACCGCCCATGACTGGGAGGTGGATGTCGAGGATCACGAGGTCGGGCCGCACCTGCTCGAACTGCTCGACGCCTTCGCCTCCATCGGCGGCAAGCGATACGTCGAAGCCTTCGGTCGTTAGGTGGCTTTTGAACGTCTGTCGGATTAGCCGGTTGTCATCAATGACTAGGATGGACTTCATGGATCTCCGTGAAACTTTCGCTATCGTCCGAGGCGCGGGTTGGTGTCGATGGTGTGTACGGAAGGCGAATCGTTATCGTGGTCCCCACGTTCGGTTCGCTCGCGACCTCGATGCTGCCGCCATGAAGCTCTATTACTTTGCGGGCGTTCGTCAGGCCGAGGCCCGTGCCGAGGCTTTTGGTCGTAAAGAACGGATCGAAGATAGCTTTGAAGTCACCCTCTCTGATGCCGGCGCCGTCGTCTTCGATGGTCACCACCGCCCACGTGCCTGAATCCGTGTCGTGCAGTTTCGTCGCCACGTGGATGACGCCGTAATAGGAGACCGCTTCGGTCGCGTTCAAGAGCGTGTTCAAAAACGCCGAGCGGAGCTGATCGCCGTCGACTTCGATGGGCGCGAGGTTCGCGTAGTCTTTGACGAGCTCGATGCGCTTTTCTTCGACGGGCTCTTCCACGAACCGGATCGCATCCTCCACGAGATTCTCCAACTCGAACCTCTCTTTGTGGAGCTGAGGCGCTCGGGCATAGCTCAAGATGTCCTTGACGAGCTTTTCCACCTGCTGGACTCCGGTTTCCGCAATGCCTATCTGCTCGCGCTCGACATCGTTCAGTGCCGGGTGCTGGCCAATCTTCTGGATGTTGAGCTTGACCGCCGTCAGCGGGTTTCGAATTTCGTGCGCTAGAGCTGCTGCCAGGCGGCCGATGGTGGCGAGCTTCTCGGCTTCCGAGAGCTTTGTCGAAGCCTCTTCGAGCTTTTCGCGATCGTCGAGGATCTGCGCCGTCATGCGATTGAAGTTCGCCGCGAGCTCGCCGATCTCGTCTCCGGGCGGGATGTCGATGCGATGTTGCAAATCACCGTGGGCGACGCGGATGGTTCCTTCGACGAGGCTTTCGAGCGGACGGCTGATGCGGTTCGCGAGAAAGACCGAGCCGAGTGCACCAAAAGTGAGTCCGAGAAAACCGAGGCTGATGAGGCCGAGGCGCGTTCGCTGGATCTCGGCGTTCACTTCCTCGAGTGATAGCCCGAGTTTGACCGCGCCCCAGAGCTCGTCCTCGACGAATACAGGGGCGATGACCTCGAGAACCTCGACGTTGCGCCCGTCAGTCGATTCGAAACCCAGCTCTCCCTTGAGGACTCGGCCGCGCTCGAGGCGCCCCATCTCTGCGCCCAGCTCGAACAGCTCCTCCGGGAAAAGCTCGCGCGCCGCTTTGTTCGCGGCCAAGGTCCGCGCATCGCGATTGAAGATGATCGCAAAGAGCACGTCCTCGTCTTCAGTAACGCGCTCGACGTTTTGCTGTAGCGCGACGAGATCGTAGAACATCAGCCGGTTCTCCGACAGATCGGCCATCATCTGCGCGATTGCGGAGGCATGCTCTTCGGCGCGTTCTTTCAAAGCCGCCGTCCGTTCCATCTCGACGAAGAAGATGACCACACTCATCAGGAGAGTGATGAGCGCCGTGGAGCTCAGAATGAAGCGATCCCGCAGTCCCAGCGGAGCAATGCGCCACATGATGCTAGTGTCCTGTATCAGTGGTTCGTTGCATAAAGCTCGAGGTCATTTTGTGTGCTGGCGAGGCGTGCCGACGACGTCATATCTGGATATTTCGAGCCGCCTTCCGCAGCGAGCCTGTCGAGCGGAGGGCTAGGCCGACGGCCGGACTGCAATGATGTAGCAACGACGCCAGCGCGCAAAAGGGGCCGAGATTTATGTGACGAACTACTGATACAGGGCACTAGAGCTCGACTCGGTTGGCGGGGCCCTCCAGCGCCAGCCAGATATTCTTCATCTGGAGATAGGGCGCTCCCAAAGGCGTCAGCGTGAAGCCGCGGACGTTGGGCCGGAGCAGGTAACGCAGCCGCCCGTAGTGGATGGGCACGATCGGAGAATCGCGCAGGATGATCTCTTCGATGCGATGGTAGAGCTCGTTGCGCTTGCTATAGCTCGTCTCCAACCAAACCTGATCGAGGAGATGGTCTACTTCGCTGTTCGAATAGCCGAACTCGTTGAACGCGCCGTCCGAATGAAAGAGCGGGCGCAGGAAGTTGTCGGGATCGGGGAAGTCGGCAAACCAAGTGTTCTCTCGGAGCACCGCACGATCTTTGAGCTCGGGCGCATCGAAATTGATGAACTGTTCAGTCTCGACGAGGCGTACTTGAACTCCGACTTTGGAAAGACAAGCGATGAGGCAGCTGTCGCGGGCCACCGAGCCCGGATCGCGAACATAGAACACCGGCAGCTCGAGCGGCGGTAGGCCTTCTCCATTGGGGTAGCCGGCCTCTCGGAGAAGCTCCCGGGCTTTGTCGAGGTTCTGACCCAAGTGCGATTCCTTCGGAATGAACCCCGGAATACCGGGAGGCACAACGCCGGTCGCGGCCGGGATACCCGCGGTGACACGGTGCGCGTCGAGAAAGGCCTGTTTGTCGAGCGCGAGATTGATCGCGAGTCGTACTTTTGGATTGTCGTACGGGGGGACATGGTTCGGAAAATAGAGGTAGTGCAGCGCGAGGAACCGATCGGCTTCGACCGATACCCAATCGGCGTCGTGCTCGACCTGGTTGATCTCGAGACAGTCGGCCACTTCGTGAAGCGGGCGCGCTTCAACTTCATACTCGGGCGAGTTCCCAAAGGCGCGGAACACGATCGCGTCGAGATGCGGCCGGCCTTCGAAGTACAGCGAGTTCGCCTCGAAACGGATCCCCTGGCGCACGCCGTCGACGCTCGGGACCCCCGGGTCTTCGGAGGGCTCGATCCACCTCGAAAACTGGAACGCACCGGTTCCGATTGGCGCTTTGAAAAACGCGTCTCCTTGCTCGAGCACCTCGTCCTTGGGAAGGATCTTCGAGGAGTACATGCTGAGAACGGAAAGAGCGGGCACGAACGGGGTCACGAACGTGATGCGAAACCGATTTTCGCTGAGCGCTTCGAGACCTTTAACGTGTTTAGCTCGACCTTCGTGGAAAGCGGAAGCGCCTTCGATCCGGCTGAAGTAGCTGTAGTTGTGATCGTTTAGTCCCTGGGTCAGCAACCGCTCGAAGCTGAACGCGCAATCCTCTGCGGTGACTTTGCGTCCGTTGTGAAAGCGGGCGTCGTCACGGAGCTCGAACGTGTACGTCTTGCCATCGGGAGAGATCTCCCAGAACTTCGCAAGCGCGGGCACGATGTTGAGGTGCTCATCGAACGCGATCAGGCCGTCGTAGAGCTGCTGGATGAGCATCACGTCCACAGTGAAAATCGCTTGGGCGGGATCCAGCGTGTACATCGGTCGGAACAGCGGGTATCGAAAGACGCCACCCTGGACCGGCAGCTCGATGAGCTCGTCCGCTCCGGCGAAGCGGTCGCTCATGGTCCGCTTTTTGACCAAGCGCGTCGCAAACGCGGTGAGAAGGAACAGTGCCAGCAGGGCCAACGGGATCAACCATGCGCGTTTGCGACCCAGACGACGCGGAGATCGAGCGTCCTCGGCAGATGGGTCGGTGTTGTCAGTCATCGTGGCGCGTCCCTGGGGCGGTGGGCTCTCCTGAGGCCTAGATTAGGGTAACCGCTCTCCAAAACCAAATCTGATCAGGCCCAGGTTCCTGCTTCATAGAGGAGCGTTTCACTTCGGCGTATACCGAAGCCAGAGCGCTCCTCTCCACAGGCTTGAGGTCGCGCAAGTTCGTGGAGCTCACCGTACGAAAAAGATTAGCGCTGCGTTCAGGTCTCGATCTCTTTCCGAACCACACTCCTCGCATCGAAACTGACGCTCTGCCAAAGTCAGGTCTCTATTCAGCACACCGCACTCACAGCACGTTTTCGAAGACGCGAACCAACGGTCGCACACCTCGACGTGATTGCCGCGAAACTCCGCCTTGTAGTGGAGCTGTCGGCGAAACTCGTGAAAGCCCATGTCCGCAATCGCTCGCGCCAGGCGCCGATTCGCCAGCATGCCCTTCACGTTCAGATCCTCGATCGCTATGAGCTGAATTTTGTGGCTGAGCGTCGTTGGGCGTGTGCAGTGCAGCGCTTTCACGGGATCCAAAGTATAAGTAAATGTTAGGAGTATGTCAGCAGCTCAGAAATCTGATTAAACTAAACAGATATAAGTAGATAGAAACAGATATCTAGCCTAGCAGCTGTTACTAGCCCTAGGCCCCGCGCGAGTTGTCCGGCATCCGGCATTCGGCATCCAGCTCAATTTTGGCGCCGTGCCGGTGAAGGACGCGTCGCATAGCAGCTGGGCGTTGCTCGTTTGTAGGCCGTTGTTTACCGGCATAATGCTGGTGTGAACGGGATGCCGGATGCCGATGCCGACTACAACCGCAGTTTACCGTCTGCCACTTCCACTGCTTTCCCGCCGACGCGGACTTCGACCGGACCTTTCGCGTCCGTGTCGACTTCCACGTGGATCGAGCTGGGCCGCCCCATCTCGTAGCCCTGTTCGACGAGGATGTGCGCTGTGGGCTCGGCCTTCACCAGACCGCGACGGACCAGGTAGGCTCCGAGCGCACCCGCGGCGCTCCCGGTCGCGGGGTCTTCGGTGATGCCCATCGTGGGTGCGAACATCCGTGCATGCACCGTGGACTCGTCGTGCACGCACTCGCGGGTGAAGATCATGAACGAATCCGAGCGCGTGGTGGCGAGAACTTTTCTCATCGCGACCAGGTCGAGCTCCATCTTGTCCATGTGGCGGAGCGAGCGCGCCGGTACCATCAACTGCGGGACTGCCGTGGAAACGACTTGCGCGGGAAGGTCGTCGGGCAGAAGCTGGTCCTCGGACAGCCCGACGGAGTCGGCGAGGAGCTTTCGATCCGTGTATTCGTCGAAGAAACGCGGCGGAGACTGCGTCATCACCACTTGATCGACTTTACCGTCCTTGACGATGATGTCGACCGGGAGCACACCGGCGCCGCATTCCTGATGGATGCGGTTCGTGCCTTCCTCGAGAGAGATGATGCCACGCTCCGCGAGAATGAAGCACGTGCCGACGACGGGGTGTCCGGCGAGGGGCAGCTCGGAGCCCGGGGTGAAGATGCGGAGACGGAACTGGGCTTTCAAGTCGGTGGCGGGTAAAACGAAGGTCGTTTCGGAAAGGTTCATTTCCTTGGCGATGGATTGCATTTCTTCGGAGCTGAGCCCTTCGGCTTCGGGGAAAATGGCGAGCGGGTTCCCGGTAAAAGGGCGATCGGTGAAGACATCCGCCTGGATGAATTGATACTCCCTCATAGACGGAAAATACTACCTCAAAAATGATGCCTGCGGTGAGTGCTTGAAGGAGCACTACTTGCTCAACCACGTGCTCGACCCGTCCCGACCGTTGGTCGTCTGGGGCGCAGGACCTGTCGGGAAGCTCTGGGGCCGGAGGCTTTCAACCCGCCACTTCATCGAGGTCGATCCTCGGAAGGTGGGTCAGACGATCGGAGGCGCTAGCGTGATCTCGAGCGACGAGCTGACGCGCGTCAAGCGCACAGAGCGCTTTTTCGTGATCGTCGCGGTGGCATCGCTCAGCCGCACGCGCGACGCGAGCTCAACCTGGCGTCCCGCTCGTGACGAGATCCGAGACGAGCTCACTGCCGCCGGGTTCGAAGAGGTTCGCGATTTTGTTTGTGTCGCGTGAGCGCATGAACCGGACCCTAACCTGCTATCCTCTCGCGCATCCGGATGCGAACGGTAGTCCTCTCCGCCACAGCACTCGTCGCCTACCTGTGGCTGTGCTTCGCCTGGTTCGATCATGACAACGACTTCTTTCTCGCATCGACACCACCGATTCTGCCCGCCGCGCTCTTTGTAGTCGCACTTTTGGCGAGAGGGCTTCCTCGCTTCGCACGCGACCACTGGATAGCGCTCGGTCTCGCGGTCGCGTCGTTCGGTAGTCGCCTCCCGTTTCTTTGGGGCGCGTACGGCCTGTTCAGCTCCGATGCCTCGGCTCAGGGGTTGATGGCGCTCCACATCGTGGAGGGACGACACCACCCGATCTTTCTCTACAACTGGTCGTATGTCGGAAGCATCAAGGCGCACCTCACCGCCGCACTGGCGTGGGTGAGCGGGGAGCCCGTGATGAGCTTCGCCGCGGCTGCTGCCTTGATCTACGCAGCATTCACGGCGTCGGTCTATCTTCTCGCGCGCACCGTCGCTCCTCGGGCCGGGGCGCTGGTTGCCGCCGGCTACGTCATCGTCGCCCCCGGGTTTCTCACCGCGTGGGGCATGGGAAACGAAGGCAATTACGTCGACGTCATGCTGTTCGGCACGCTCATGCTCATGCTCGGAGCGCGCTTCATTAAGGATGAAGGGTCTGGGACGAAGACGGCGTTTTGGATGGGTGTCCTTGGAGGTCTGGCATTTTGGACTCACATCCTTGCGACCTACTACCTACTGACCGCGGTCGGCGTCTTGGCGTTCCACCGTTTCGGGCGAGAGGCTTTCAACCGGCTCGCAAGCTTCGCCGGCGGTTTCATCGTCGGTGATTTTCCCGGAATCCTTTGGAACGCGCGCCATGAGTGGCTGAGTTTCCGCTGGTGGAGCCTCGATGCCGAGACCGTCGAGGCCTCGGATCGCCTGAGCCGAACCTTCTCGCAGCTAACAGAGGTCGGCACGACGTCGTTCGCGGTGCTGGCGGGATACTGGCCGCCCGAAGCGCCACCTTGGCCGAGCGCCCTGTGGCACCTTACGTTGTCGCTTCTCATCCCCGCGGTGTTCGTCTTCTTCGCGTGGAAGCATCGGGCGCGTCTCCGCACGCTTTCACCCGAGCTCATGCTGGCAGGCTTTTCCGTGCTCGTCGTTCTCGTGTTCGCGCAGAGCAGTTTTGGGTGGATGACGGACGAGCCGCGGTATCTGTTGTTCCTGTTCTCGGTCGTTCCGGTGTTCCTCGGGACCGCCGTCGTCGCGCTGTGGCGATGGAAGCCGCCGGTGGCGGGCGCCCTCGTTGCCGCCCTCCTGTTCGTGAACGTGCGCGGGGACGGTCGCTACCTCGCGGTCGCGCTCGAAAGCGACGGCGTCAACCGTGACTTCGTCCAGCAGATCGAAGCGCTTGGGGTTCGCTACGTGCGCTCCGATTACCATCTTTCTTATAAGTACGTGTTCCTGAGCCACGGGCGCATGGTGTGGACCTCCGAGCTCGGCCCCGCCAAGACCGAGTGGTACTACCCATTCCGAGACAAAGTGGCGAACGCCGAGGAAGTCGCACTGGTTCCTAGAAGCTTTCGCTTCGCCCGGCGAATACGGCGCCGACTCGATGCAAGCGAGATCCGCTACCGGCAGGAGGATCTACTGTATCCGGTGTTGTTCGATTTCAGCGAACCTGTGCGTCTGCCGGATCTACGTTAATGTCTAAGGCCAGAGCCGGTCGTCCTCCAGGGTTTCGAAGAACCGTTTCAGCGGCCAGACCTCGATGCCGTCGCTCGTCGTCAAGCTCCGCGATCCTCCGTAGAGCAAGATGCGACGCACGACCTTGGGGAGCTCTCCGATGGCTCTCAACCCCGACAGCATCGACGTTGAGTATCGGGACCGCGACTTGACCTCGACGGCGACGAAGCGGCGTCCTCTCTGGAGCAAGAAATCCACCTCGACTTTCGAAGCCTGTGTGGGAGACCAATAGAAGATGCCGTCGTACAGCTCGCGCTCCTCGGCGTAAGCTCGCAACAGAGTCAGGACCCATCCCTCGAGGAGCGCTCCACGTTCCTCCGAGAAAACAGGACCGAATTGCTTCTTGACCGCGCGTACCAGACCCGGGTCGACCCAGTAAAGCTTCGGGTGTTTGCGCTCCCGCACGCGCAGCTTCGCTTCGAACGCGGGAAGCCTGAACGTCAGAAGAGTGTCCTCGAGGATGTCCAGGTATCCGCCAACCGTGGTTCGTGCCGTTCCCGAGTCGCGGGCGACGGCAGAAACGTTGACCACCTGGCCATGAAAAAGAGCCGCGATGGGAAGGAATCGAAGGAATCCCGGAAGATTGCGGACCAAAGCCTCGCCGCGGATCTCCTCTTTCAAGTACATCTGAACGTAGGCGTCGAGAACGGTCCGCTTGTCGTCCGCGCACCAGATGAGCGGGATACTTCCGGAACGGAGCACTGGCTCGAGCGAGAAGTCTTTCCCGAGCTCGGCTGGAACAAAAGGGAACATCTGCCTGCGTACGGCGCGACCGGCCAGCAGATTCGTTCCTGCCGTCTTCAGCTTGCGGGCACTCGAGCCAAGGAGGGCGAACCGAAGTCTTCGCTCTTCGATGAAACGGTGGACCTCATTGAGCAGAGACGGGATCCTCTGAACCTCGTCCACGACCACCCAGCTCCCCTTGCGAACCCCTCGAAGCTCCTCCGCGAACAAGGATGGATCCGCCAACAAGCTTTGGTAGAGGGACTCATCGAGAAGGTCGAACCGATGAGCGCCCTTTAGCTGCTCTCGGGCCCAGGTGCTCTTGCCCACCCCGCGCGGTCCGAAAAGAAAGAAGCTCTGGCGCGGCGGCATGGCGAGTCGGTCATAAACTGTCTTGTCCACAGTATCGTCATTTTACCATGAAAAATGACGACATACTCTACAGTGATATCGACCCGCTAGGGTAAAGTCACTTTTTCCTGCTGATTTTCTTGGCGGGCGTTTCACCATTCCAACGAAGTCACAGTTAGAACCGCCGAACCCGGATCATCCGATAGGACCGTCGCGTACTTGCCGGGCCAGCGACGGACGAGCTGCGGGCCGTCCATCAGCAGAACAATAACGAGGTTGGGGCCCACTGAGCGGATTACCGTTCTTAAGGGAAAGGGCACTACAAGCAGGTTGAAACTATCGCTGTTGGGGTCGATCGTGTTCCACATGCGCCAGACTGTTTGAACATCTCCGACTGGTGGCAACAGAGCGAGGTTGTGCGAAAGCGAACGAAGAGTGCAGCCGACCTGCGGTGTTCTGGTTTTCGGCTGCACACAAACCTCCTGCCGTGGAACCTCGTAGCAAATGCTGGACGGTAATTCGAGCAGACGGTCTTTGTCCGGTAGATCGTGCTGCTCGAACAGAATATCGGCGAAAGGTCGTTCTTCTTGAGCTCCCACAAATCCCATGCCCGTGTCTCTGCGCTTCTCCGTGTCAGCTAGCCTGTGAGTCCTGTCCCAGCCTTGTAGCGCGCCCCCGGAGCACGCTTTGGATCTCCGACAGCGGGTAGAGGCGGCCCCGATCGATACCGTGGCAGAACTGCTTCAGCGCTTGCCACGCTTCGGGTGTTTCGAGGTTCTCGCGCCAGAACGGAAACGTACGGCACTGGCGTGGCCTCGCGGGATAGACGGTGCAGCCATCGTCCCAGAAAATACAGTCGCCGTTCGGTTTTAGACGCAGCACCGGTTCCCCGTTTTCGTCTTTCGTGAGAAACCGCTTCTTGAACTCGCGTTGGCCGAGCCCGAGAAACCGGCAAATGCGCTCGATCTGTTGCGGGCTGGCGTAGACCCAGCCGGGCTGCGCTCCGCGGCAGCAGTTATTGCACTGATGACACGAGAACTGCAGTCCGTCCGCGTGCCACGAAGCTGTTCGCTGCGTTCCCAAGACGGAACATTATAAAGCTATAATCACGGGTTCGTGCTTCGCTCGTCATTGCTCAACATTGCGCTCATCACCGCGCTTTCCGCCCTCTTCGGTGCGTCGCGTGGCCTTGCATCGTTTTTGCGGCTGTTTCTCCGTCAAGATTCGGGCGAAGCGCTTCTCCCAGCGCTCGCGCGGAACCTTGTGTTGACCGATTTGGCGTGGCCTGCGCTCGGGTGGGGTGTGCTCGGTATCGGTTGCGCGCTCGCGCTCGCCTACGTGATGAAGCGGCTTCGGGATCTCGAGCCGGAGGGATCGCTCGCGGAGTTGGAGCGGCCTTACATCACGCTCGTGGTTCCGATCGCGATGACGTTTTTGAGCGCGCTCGCGCTCGTGGTCTCGCCGACCTTTCCCTATGGTGCGAACCTTGCCGTAAGCGTGGCTCTCGAAGGGCCGTTTCTATCGCTTCTCACCGTGATGCTGTTCGCAGTGGTGCTCGTCCACACGCTCGTATGCGTCCTCGGACCTTGGAAGCGACGTGTGCCGTGCTTCGCACTCGTGCTCGTCGCGATGATTCTCTTTACGATGGCGACGCCGTCGCGGTTTTACGAAGAGGGCGTCGGTCAAGGCAACATGTTCAAGTACTTGCGCATGGCGGCCGCTCTCGGCGGCACGGGAACTCTCGATATCGAGCGGGCCGAGGAGAATCCCGACCCGACGATCGGTGAGTTCTTGTCTCATATCCCGGAGTGGATCGGCAACTACGCGAGTGCGTCCGCCAATCTCTTGGCGCATCCCGATGGGGACAAGAAGGCGAGCCGCGTCAATCGCTCGATGTTCCGGAGTGTGGACGGCGGTGTGTACTACATCAACTCTCCCGGCCCCGGAGTTCTCCTCACTCCCGCGTACCTCGTGGATCGCACCGTGAATCGCTGGTTCGGCTCGAAGCGGCAAATCGCCGTCATCGTGTTCTGGCAAATGCTCGGAGCGCTTCTCGTTTACGAGATCGTCCGGTCGGTCGCCGAAATCTCCGGCCGCTCGTCGGGCATCGTCACCGCTTTCGCCATCGCACTTGCGGTACCGCTTCTGTTCTACACGTTTCAAGTCTATCCGGAGCTTCCCGGTGGCCTCGTCTTGCTCTTCGCGTTTAGAAAGCTCGTGCTCGACCCAGCGCCCACCGGCCGCGGTGTGCTGGCAGCATCGATCGCTCTCGCCGCGCTTCCGTGGCTCCATCAGAAGTACTCGATCGTCGCCGCTGTGCTCGGCGTGATCACAGCGTGGAAGCTTCTGCGCAAAACGCCGGGTGGAGTGACGCATCATCCCTATAAGATCGTTTTGCTGGCGGTGCCGCTCGCGGTGTCGGCGTATTCGATTTTCCTCTACACCCATGCGCTCACCGGGAGTCTCTCGCCCACGGCCACGTTTTCGGCCGTTGGCCGCTCGTCGTTCGAGCCCTGGAACTTCTTCAAAGGATTCTCCGGGCTCCTGCTCGACCGTGAAAACGGACTCTTGATCTTCGCGCCGATTTACGTTCTCGCCCTCGTGGGTGCGCAAGCGTTTTACCTGCGCCACCGTCGGGTGTTCACCCCGTTCGCGCTCGTGCTCGTTTCCTACGTGGTCGTGATTGCCTCGTTTCCATACTGGCCGGGTGCGATCAGCACCATGGGTCGCTACATCCTCAGCATCCTTCCCCTTCTCGCACTACCGATGGCGCTCGTCGTCCAGCGTGCATTCTCGGATGGGTGGCTCGCCGGAGTTTCGGTCGCACTACTTGCCGGAACTTTCTCGTACAGCGTCAGCTTCGCCCGCGATTTGATCCCGAGCTACGAGCCCCCTCTTTTTTGGGGGCGCGCGCTCTACAGTGACCCGATGCAATATCTCCCCAGCTTTCTGAGCGACGGGTTTCTCGGGTCGGGTCCGGCGCATTACCCGAAGTTTCTCGTTCTCGTTCTGGTCATCGCGGTGGCCGTGCTCATGCTCCGAAAACGCGTTCGCGAGGCGCCGTTCTCGGTCGAAGCGGAGTCCCGCGAGTTCCACCGGCGAGCCGCCATGGGCGCGGGCGCGCTCGTCGTCGCCGTCGTCGTTGCCGGCGCCGCCCTCGAACGTTGGCCAGGGAACGAGACCCCCAAACGCGGTCCCACGTTTGCCGAAACACACGAGCTGGCGCGCGATCGCGTGCTGTGGGCGTTCGGTGAGCACGGGTTCGAGGGCGCCGGAGTGTGGGTCCCCGGAGGGGGGACGACGAGCTTCTTGCTGCGGTCTCCGGCGCGCCTCGACGAGCTGACGCTTCGGATCACGACCGGACACGAGGACAACACCGTCGAGTTTCGCGAGCGGGGAGAATCGAAGCTCGCGCTCGAGCTTCCGCCGGCCGGACCCCACGCCCGCACGGTGTTGCTGCGAAACCCCTACCGCTTCGATGGACCACGGGGCGAGAGCTACCTCTACCGGTTCACGGTGCACTCCCGTGGAAGCTTCGTGCCCGCGGGCGACGATGACCGCTCGCTTGGCGCCTACGTAAGGGTTCGATGAACGAAGTCGTGATCTACACGGATGGTTCGTGCGAGGGCAACCCGGGTCCCGGCGGGTATGCGGCGATCGTCGATGAAGATGGTGAACGGCGCGAGATCACGGGCGGCGAGCGTCACACCACGAACAACCGCATGGAGCTCATGGCCGTCATCCGCGGCCTCGCGTCGCTCGACGAGCCGTCGATCGTGCGCGTCGTCACCGACTCTCAATACGTCGCCAAAGGCATGAAGAGCTGGATTCATGGCTGGCGTCGCAAGGGATGGAAGACCGCCTCGGGTGCTCCCGTCAAAAACCGTGACCTCTGGGAAGAGCTCGACCGGCTCGCGAGCAAGCACCAGATGAGCTGGGAGTGGGTCCGAGGTCACACCGGTCATCCCGAGAACGAACGCGCCGACGCCCTCGCCCGCGAGGCCATCAGGGACGTCTTGGATGGGGGCTAGAAAAGATCACGCAGAGGCGCAGAGAACGCAGAGAAGAGCAGGGAAAAAGACAACGCAAAGGCGCCAAGACGCAAAGACGCAAAGAAGGAATCAACGCTGAAGGCGTTTCACTCTGCGCCCTCGCGCCCTTAGCGCCTTTGCGTTGATTCATGCCGAAGCCGGTATCACCGACACCGGCGAGCGCCGTGGTATCCGTGAAACGACCTTCGCCGTCGTTCCGGTAGAGCGCGTTGGTCGGCGGAGCTCCGGTGTGAGTGGATCCCGGATGGGTTGCGCCGTTCACGAGGTAAATGTCGAGGTCGCCGTCGCCGTCGTAGTCGAGAAAGCCGCCGCCTGCGCCCATCGTCTCCACCATGTACTTCTCGTCGGTGGCCCGCTCTGTCGGTGCGATCGACGAAGCGGACGCCAGCCTGCGGCAGTGTCATCGACAGAAGTAGAGCGGTGAACGCTTGCACGCCCCGAAACTAACAGAAAGCAGTGGCTTTTTGCGCCAGCTCTTCCCACTCCTTGTACAAGGACTTGATCTTTGCCTTCAGCTCTTCGTGGGTCTTCACGACCTGGTTCGCCGCTTCAGCATCGTCGTAGAAACCGGGAACCGCCATCCGACCTTCGAGGCTGTCGACTCCGATTTCGGTCTCGGAGATGGCGAGCTCGATCTCTTCGAGCCGTTCTTGGATCTCTCGCGCCTGGTTCTTCGAGAACTTTTTGCCTTTGGCATTGGGCTTCGGGTCTGACGCGCGCTTGGGCTTCGATGGCTTGGGCGTTGTCACCTCGACGTCGACGGTAGCTACGTCGGCCTCCCTGTCTAGCTTGTCCGGCACGACTTCTTTGGAGCGCATAAAGTCGGGATAGCCGCCCCAGTGAACATGGACTTCCCCGTCCGCGATCTCGGTCACCTTCGTAGAAAGCTCATCCAGAAAGTAGCGGTCGTGCGAGACGAAGACCAGCGTTCCCTTGTAGGCCTTAAGAGCATCGAGGAGGATGTCCTTCGAGTCGAGATCGAGATGGTTCGTTGGCTCGTCGAGGAGGAGAACGTTCGCCGGGCGTAACAGCATGCGCGCGAGCGCGAGCCGACTCATCTCGCCGCCGGAAAGCACTTTGACTTTCTTGTCCACGTCGTCGCCGTGAAAGAGAAATGCACCGAGAAGACTCCGGAGTCGCGGGACCATCTCAATAGGTGCACCATCGGTCATGTTGTCGAGCACGGTCCGCTCTTCGTCGAGATCGTAGCGCTCCTGGCTGAAGTAGCTGGTCTTGACGTTGTGTCCGAGCTTGAGCTTACCGTCGTGGGGAGCTTCAGCGCCTGCTAGCAACCGCATGAGCGTCGACTTGCCGACGCCGTTCGGTCCTACGAGAGCCATCCGCTCGCCTCTCTCAATGAGGAGGTTCGAGCCTTTGAAAACGTGATTGTCGCCGTAGCTCTTGTGAACCTTTTCGAGCTCGAGAACGACGCGGCCCGATCGTTCGACTTCCGGCAAGCGCAGCCGCAGGAGCTTGCGCTCGGGCGGCACTTCGATCTTCTGCATCTTCTCGAGCATCTTCACCCGGCTTTGCACCTGTTTGGCCTTGGTCGCTTTGTATCGAAACTTCTCGATGAAGCGCCGGGTGCGGTCGATCTCTTCTTGTTGCCGTGACGCTTTGGCGCGGAGCTCGGCAAGCGCATTCTCGCGCGTTTCGAGATAGGTGCTGTAGTTACCGGTGTAGTCGACGAGTTTCCGGCGATCGATCTCGGCGATACGAGTGACGACTCGATCGAGAAAATAACGATCGTGCGAGACGAGAATGATGGTGTGCGGGTAGTTCGCGAGGAAGTCCTCGAGCCAGTTCCGCGCCTCGAGATCGAGGTGGTTCGTCGGCTCGTCCATCAGGAGCAAGTTCGGTTGCGTCAGCAAGAGTTTCGCGAGGGCGATCCGCATCTGCCAGCCGCCGCTGAAGCTCTCCGTCGGCGCATCGAGGTCTTTTTGCTTGAAGCCGAGCCCCAAGAGGACTTCTTCCACCTGGCTTTCGATGGTGAAGCCGTCACGACGATCCCACTCGTCACGGCACTCGCCGTAGCGCTCGAGCACTTTCTGGTGCTCTGCGCTCTCGGGCTCGAAGGCGCTCATCTGCTCTTCGAGCGTCTTTAACTCCTCACCGATGGCGAGCACTTTTTCGAATGCCCGAAGCGTTTCTTCCCGGAGCGATTT
Source organism: Candidatus Marinacidobacterales bacterium (assembly GCA_965237955.1). GTDB lineage: Bacteria > Acidobacteriota > Vicinamibacteria > Marinacidobacterales > SMYC01. Next base: position 2,572,616 of record OZ250169.1, read on the forward strand.
GCCGCTGTGGGTGAGCCCGTCTTGAGGGAGGTAGCCCACCGTGGTCCCCCGGGGCATCGTCACTTTGCCGGCGTCCGGGGATTGCTTTCGTGTCAACATGCGCAGGAGGGTCGTCTTGCCGGAGCCATTCGGGCCGGCGAGTCCCACGCGATCGCCATCGTTCACGTTCCAGGTGACATCCTCGAACAGAACGCGGCCTGCGAATCCTTTGGTAACGCCGTTGATTTGAAGCATGGGCAATAAAAAACCCAGCTCTCGCGAGCCGGGGTCCAATGAAAATATAATAGCCCGATCGGAGAGTCAGAAGCCAATCATGAGTCGGTCCGCGCAAGTGGTTATAATCGTGTTGTTTATGGCTGGTTCGGTGCCCGGTCTGAAGGGGAGCCAGTCGGAGCGAGCGAGTGCGCATGCGAATCGCGGCGTCGCCCTGCTCGAGCAATACCGCTTCGCCGATGCCGCCGAGGCGTTCGAGGCGTTCGTTCAGCTCGTACCTGAGGACGCTTCCGGCCACATCAATCTCGGCATCGCCTATTTCAACGAGCGTGACTTCGATCGGGCACGCGCGTCCCTCGAGCGTGCGTTCGAGCTCGCCCCGGACGACGCGTACGTTCACTACAACCTCGGTCTCGTCCACAAGCTGCAAGGCGACACTGAGCTTGCGGTCGAAGCGTTTGAGCGCGTCGCTCGGATCGACCCGCTCGATTCGATGACCCATTACTATCTCGGAACCCTGTACGCTGCGCTCAGGCGGCTGGAGGATGCGGAGGCAAGCTTCCGGCATACCATCGAGCTTCAGCCTATTAACGAGTCGGCGCATTTCAGTCTTGGGAACGTCCTCATCCGTCAAGGGAGGCGGGACGAGGGCCGAGCCGAGCTCATGGCGTTCCAGGAGCTCAAGCGGACCTTTCCCGGTGAAGGGGCATCGGCCGGCCTTCAGTACACCGAGCTCGGAAAGTACGCCGAGGCGGTTGAGCGAGGGACCGAGCTACTTCAGCCTCTCTTCCGAGAGCGCACTGAGAATGCCGCGAGCATCAGCTTCATTGAAGCGAGTGAAGAATCCGGTCTCGGTCTTCCGGCCCTCGAGCCACTTCAGCCTCTACCCGATCGCATCGACGCGTCCGCGTACGACGGGTTGTGGATACGAGAGGTCGCCCTGCCGCCACTCGGTAGCGGGCTCGCGTTCCGCGATGTGAACGGAGACGACACACCGGATCTTCTGTTCGTCCGCGACGGCGCACCGATCGTCTTCGCGAACCGCGGCGGCCGCTTCGAAAAACTTGTCCCGGCGGATACCGGCCTCCCTGCCGAAGGGAACTTCATCGGCGTCGTCGTAGGCGACGTCGACAACGACTTGGACGGCGATGTCTACCTTACCGGCGCAGGGCCGAACGCGCTGTTCGTGAACGACGGCGCGGGTCATTTCACAGAATCTTCGGACGAGACCGTCCGCGGTGACGATATCTCGGTAAGCGCGAGCTTTGCCGACTTCGACCACGATGGGGATCTCGATCTGTATGTCGCGAATTTTCTCGATCGCGAGGCGCCCGCCGGCAAGAGCGTGCTCGAGCTCCCGGACGATTTGCCGGGCTCAACCAACCGCCTTTACCGCAACAACGGCGACGGTTCGTTTACCGATGTTGCGGATGACACCCGGACGGGCGGCGGCAGTGCGCGGAGTCTCGGGGCAATGTTCTCGGATCTCGACGACGACCGCGACATCGACTTCGTCGTGATCAACGACGGCGAGCCCGCACGCGTGTTCTCGAACGATCGCGTCGGTACGTTCAGCGATCAGACGCGCGCGTTCGGTCTCGAGACCGGGCTCCGTATGCGGGGGATAGATTCCGCCGACTTCGATCGCGATCGCAGCTTCGATGTGTTTCTAACCGCGACCGGCACGGCGTTGAACAGCCTCATGCGCGGTCCCGCCGCCGACGGCTTTCATCCCGACGTGTTGTCGCCGGGCCTTCTTGCGGCAGGGGTTCCGGGGGCGCGCTACGGCGCAAGCTTTCTTGATGCCGACAACGACACCGACCTCGACCTGCTGTTGGTGGTGAACGAACCCGAGGTGATTGCCGCGTACTACGAGAACACGCCGTCGGGTTTCGTGCGCGCGGAGGCGCTTGCCGCCACGGTCTCCGGTGAAGGTCGCGCGCTCGCGCTTGCGGACGTCGATGCCGACGGCGACCTCGATGCTGTCGTCGCTACCAATCGGGGCGAGCTCGTCTACTTTCGAAACGAGGGAGGGAACGAGCGCGGATACGTGGCGGTTCGTGCTCAGGGACTTCGCAGCAACTTCGACGGGCTCGGCGCGAAGGTCGAATTGAAAGCGGGCGCGGCGAGTACCCGGCGCGAAGTGCGCTCGTCGAGTGGCTATTTTTCTCAGAACGATCTCCCGCTTCATTTCGGCCTGGGGGACAACGCGGCAGCCGACTATGTTCGCTTCCTCTGGCCCGGAGGGGTGAAGCAAATCGAGATGGACGTCGAAGGAGGGCGCACCGCGCGTATCGAGGAGTTGAATCGTAAGGGAACGTCTTGTCCCATCCTCTACGCCTGGGACGGCGAGAAGATTCGGTTCGTGACCGATTTTCTCGGCGGCAGTGCCTACGGCTACCTTCATGCGCCGGGAACCTACAACTACCCCGACACCGACGAGACGGTGAAGATGGAAGCGTTTCCCCTCGTCGCGAAAAACGGTCTTTTCGAGATGCGCTGGGTCAATCAACTCGAGGAGATCATTATTTACGACCAAGCCGCGCTCCTGGTTGTGGATCACCCGGCGGACGTCGAGGTGTTTCCGAACGAGCGGTTGATGCCCGGACCGCCGTATCCGGAGCGAGAGCTGTACGCGGTCCAATCCTCGCGCCCGCCGGTGCGCGCGAGAGATCACCACGGCGTGGACGTCACCGAGCTCGTTCGCACGAAAGATCGGCGTTATCCGGACGCATTCGAGCTCCTGCCGTTCAAAGGCTATGCCGAGACGCACTCGTTGACGATGGACCTGGGCGCGATCGAGGAAGGTGAGAACTACTTGCTCTTGCTCTACGGCTGGGTCGACTATGCCGACTCGAGCTCGAACCTGGCCGCGTCTCAAGCCGGCGTCGAGCTAAAGACGCCTTATCTCGAAGTCGGGGATGCGAGCGGGCGTTTCGAGATGGGTTTGTCGCAAATGGGGTTTCCCGCCGGGCTTCCGAAAACGATGCTCGTCGATCTCTCCGGCCTTGTGAGTCCTGACAAGAATCGAGTCCGCATCACCACGAGCATGCGGCTTTATTGGGACCAGATCCTGATCGCGCGACGCGTATCGAATGACGACCTTCGGGTCACCGAGCTTGCGCCTAGCGAGGCCGAGCTCCGGTTCACCGGCTACCCCGCGCCCTACAATCCCGACCACCGTCAACCGTCGCTTTACACGTACGACACGATCGCGAAGACGGATCTGTGGGGGGCTCACGAGGGCTACTACACGCGTTACGGCGATGTCCGCCCGCTGGTGGAAACCGTCGACGATAGCTATGTCATTACCCACCATGGCGACGAGCTCCGGCTCACGTTCGAGGAGGCGTCGCTTCCCCCGCTGGGCGTTGGTCGACGCCGAAGTTTCATGGCCATCGCCGACGGTTTCGGCAAAGACATGGACTTGAGCTCGGCGCGCCCTCACTTCGTGGACCCACTGCCGTTTCACGACATGACCGCGTACCCCTATCCCGACGACGAAGTGTTTCCGGCGTCGACCATGCACCGCCGCTACAACACACGTTATGTCGGTTCCGATCCTACCCGCGGTGCCAACGAAAGAGAATGAGCAGGCTCCTCGCCGGTTCCGTTGTGTTGGCGTTCGCGAGCGCGTGTAACACTCCCGAGGCAACCGACCCGCTCGACCTCATGGATGCGACGTACGTCGTGTTCGCTCCCGTCGACGAGCAAGAGGTCCCGACTCGTATCCGGCTCGATGGCGACACCCGTCGCGCGCTCGCGGCGTCACTACCTGCCGAGTTCCGCTACCGCATCCAAGTTCCCGAACGAGCACTTCTTACGTTCACGGTCGCGATCATCACCGCGCCAGGCGCGGAGCGCGGCGACCCGCTACCTTCAGATCGCGTGCGCTTTGCGATACGAGCTGGGCGAGCCGGCGAGAGCTCCGCGAGCGAGCTTTTGTTCGAGCGCGAGATCCACGTAGCACGTCGGGGTCAGTGGATCGAGCAGGAGGTCGACCTGCGCGCGCTAAGTGGTAAGGAAATCTGGCTCGTGTTCCAGACGTCTTTTCCCGGGGCGCCGGAGGGTGAGGCGCTCCCGGTGGTCGGTATTTTCGGTGAGCCGGTATTGCACGATCGCGCTCGCTATCGCCGGGGACGCGGCGTCTTGGTCGTATCCATCGATACCTTGCGCCGCGACCACGTGAGCCTCTACGGCTACCCACGGCGCACGACGCCCGGGCTCGAGGCACTAGCGAGTGAAAGTGTGGTCTTCGACGATGCGGTGAGTACATCGTCGTGGACGCTTCCGGCTCACGCGTCGCTTCTGACGTCCACGTATCCCAGTGTGCACGGGGCGGTGAACTTGAACGTCGGGCTGTCGCCGGCGTGGCCGAGTGTGGCGACACTTCTGCAGGAGGCGGAGTTCACGACCCAAGCGTTGGTGACCCACGTCTATCTGCCCGAGACTCGCGCGGAGGAAGTGACGAACCGAGCGATTCGATTCCTGAGAGCCATGGGCGATCGTGAGTTTTTTCTGTTCGTGCATTACTACGATCCGCACTGGCACTACGATCCTCCCGCCCCCTACGATGAAACGTTCGATCCTTCCTACGACGGGGACGCTTCCGGTGTGTGGTGGGATTTCAAGGAGCACGACCGCGACAGCATCGACCCCCGAGACCTTCACCATATCGAAGCGCTCTACGACGGGGAGATTCTCTACACCGACCGTCACGTCGAGCGGCTCATGCGTTCGATGAAGGAGCTCGACATTTTCGACAAGGTGCTCATCGTGGTGACGTCGGATCACGGCGAAGAGTTTCTGGAGCACGGAAGCTGGGAGCATCAGAAGACGCTCTATGAAGAGCAGCTGCGCGTCCCTCTGATCATCAAGTTCCCCGGAGGCGAGGGCGCGGGACGTCGGGTGAAAGAGCAGGTGTCGCTTCTCGACGTCGCGCCGACGATCGCCGACGTGATGGAGCTTCCAGTGCCGGCTTCGTTCCGCGGCGTCAGTTTGCGAGGCGAGCTGGTCGAGAACAGGGAGCTCTGGTCCGAGACGGAACACACCATCGATGGTACGCACAAGCTGTCCCTTCGTCGCGGTGCGAGCTCGGGCAAAGCGATCTTCAGGGTAGGTGGCGACGACGACGGCGAGGTCGATGTCCTCAATGTCGAGTTGTTCGATCTTGGGGAAGACCCGAGTGAGCTCGAGGCTCTCACCGACGACGAGATGAGGCAGCGAGTCGAAGAACGACTCCGCGACTACCTCGCTAGTGTCGCGGCCGCACGCGAAGGAATAGCCGAGACCCCGAACGTCGACCTGGATCCGCAAGAACGCGAACGCTTACGCACTCTCGGCTACATCCAATAAGAGAAAAAGATCACCGCAGAGGTTGCGCCTCTGCGGTGATCTTTTTTTTCTTGTTTTTTGCTTCAGTTTGGTATTCTGTAGGTAAGGACGGTGTCGGCTTTAACACCGGGTACCGCCGGGAACACGTGTTGAACTGCCATAACTGCCTTTATTGGACGACTGGATGGACGAAGAAAGATTTCGTATACGCGCAGAGCTCTATCGTCTGCTTCTGGACGACGAAGCAGGCACTGCGTCCACGCTCGTCCCGCGCATGTTGGCAGACCCCGATTCGCTGACCCCAGAAATTCGCTGGTGCCTTCTCTACCTCATCCGAGGCATCGGCTACGTTGCCGCGCGTAACCGGCTCTTGGGGCACGGTGGGCTTCTCGACACGCTAGCGGAAGATTTCGAGATCGCTCGGTGTCGCACGAGACGCTTGGACGGCCTGTGGTCCGATGTCGTGCAAGAAGATCCAAAACACTGGATGCAGCGGTACGAGTCCACGGACGTGCACTATTCCATCGGCGAGCTCTTGTGGCTCAACGAGCAGCTCGGCCGTCTTTGGGAAGTCGAGCGACAGCGCCTCGCTCTCGAAGAGCCGCCGCTTCCTCCGTTGGCAATGCGCAGAAAGCTCGTCGCCGCCGAACAGCGGGACGCGGTGCCGTTCCATCTCCCCTTGCGGCTGAACTAACGTTCCAAAAAACAAACGCCAAGGCGCAAAGGCGCAAAGTGAGCGCCTTCGGCGCTGATTCTCTCTTTGTCTCGCTGCGCTTTGTGTCTTTGCGCCCTTGCGCCTTTGCGTTTGTTTCTTTTCCTGCCTCATCGGGATTTTCTTGGTGATGGCGACTTGCAAGTTGCCGATTTGCTAGGCATTCTAGTTTCTAGTTCAAAAACACAAATTCCTGAGACTCGGTACGGAGTCTCCATCGGAGCGACATCGCCATGTCGGATCCAGAAAGCGATTCCCCCTATCGCACCCCAACTCGTGCCGTCGACGTCGAGCTGAGCATCACGGGTGATCGGAGTGAGGAGGTCACGCTGTACTTGTCGACGCTGTCGGAAACGCACACCGGTGCGGAAACCGTGGAGGAGGCCCTGAACCGCGATCGCGATTTTCTCCCGGTGCGCACGCGAGAGACCGATCAGACTTTTCTCGTTCGGCGGAGCGCGATCCGGACCGTGACCATCGGGGACGACGAGGGTGACGTGCTTCCGCACGAGGAGAGTCTCGCGTCGGTCGACTTGGTGCGTTTGGAGCTCGACGGTGGCGAGATCATCGAAGGCACCCTTGCTACCGTGCTCCCTCCGGAAAAGTCTCGCCTGTCGGACTACTTCAATCTCAGCAAGGTGACGTTCGTACCGCTCGCGGTGGACGAGGGTGTTATCTACGTCAACCGGAACTTCATTTCGATCGTGTGGTTTTGACAACTCGGAAAGGTGGAAGCTGATGCGCATGGAGCCTCTGATGGAGACTCTTCAAAAATCGGACGGAGAGGAGATGCACCTCGAGCCGGGTGAGCGGGTCTACGTTCTGAGACAGGGCCAGCGAAGCCCCGTGGGACGAGAGCCGGTATCAGCGGGAGCTCTTCTTCAGATGGCAACGCAGTCGTTGAAGCCGTTCCAGTTGTCAGAATTGGATCAGAAGTCACATACGATCGAGCGCGAGCACGGAAACGAGACGTTCCGAGTCGAGTTCACGAGACCCAACGGGTCTATTGTCGTGACTATCCGGAGGAATAGGTCGCGCGTGCCCCCGATGACGACATCGGCAACGCCCCCCCCGCCGCTCCCGCTGTCGTGCCGACTCTGGCTGTGCCTGTCGCATCGGCCGCACCTGTCGCGTCGACTCCGGTGGAGCCGGCACCGATGCCGACTCCACTTCCCGTGGCCGCTCCCGTGAGCACGCCGGTGCCGATGCCGCCCGCGGCCGCTCCCCCGAGCGCACCGGTAGCGAGCGCTCCCGTCGTCACGGAAGCGTCGCCGGTAAGCCGGGACACGACGGCGATAGATGAGCTTCTCCGTCACATGGTGGCGGCGGGCGCTTCGGATCTGCACTTGAGTGCGGGCGCGGTTCCCGTCCTCCGCGTTCATGGTGAGGTCAAGTTCCTGAGCGAACGTGGAGCGTTGAGCTCGAGCGATGTAGAGAAACTCGTGTACAGCATCATGGAGGACGACATCCGGAATACGTTCGAACAGCTTCGGGATGCGGACTGCGCCTACGAGATCCCGGGTGTGTCACGTTTTCGTGTGAACGTTTTCGAAGATCGCAAAGGCCTCGGTTCGGTGATCCGCACGATCCCGGTCGACATCCTCACCGTGGAGCAACTGAACTTACCCCAGGTGTGTTTGGACCTGTGCTTTCTCACCAAGGGTCTCGTGCTCGTCACCGGGCCCACCGGCTCAGGGAAGTCGACGACGCTCGCAGCGATGGTGGATTACATCAACAAGAATCGCTCGGACCACATCATCACCATCGAAGATCCGATCGAGTTCGTCCACGAGAACAAGAACTGCCTCGTGAACCAACGCCAGGTCGGTAACCACACCAAATCCTTCAAGACCGCGTTACGCGCGGCGCTTCGTGAGGACCCGGATATCGTGCTCGTGGGGGAGATGCGGGATCTGGAGACCATCGCCATCGCCATCGAGACCGCCGAGACCGGCCATCTCGTTTTCGGAACGCTACACACCACGACCGCGGTCGCCACCGTCGACCGCATCATCGATCAGTTCCCGCCCGATCAGCAGGAGCAGATCCGCACCATGCTCGCGGATTCACTCAAAGGCGTGATCGCCCACGTTCTGTGCAAGAAGAAAGAAGGTGGTCGCGCGGCCGCACTCGAAATCCTGCTCGGCAACGCGGCGCTCGCGAGCCTCATCCGGGAGGCCAAGACGTTTCAGATCCCCTCGATCATGCAGACGTCGAAACGTCAGGGCATGGTGACGATGAACGACAGCCTCCTCCGGCTCGTGAAAGAAGGTGCCGTCGAGGCGAAAGAAGCGTGGATGAAGTCGCACGAAAAAACAGGTTTGCTCGGCCTGTTCAAGAGCAACGGTATCAAAGTCGACTTCGTGTGACAAAAAAGAATCACCGCAGAGCCGCAGAGCCGCAGAGCCGCAGAGCACGCAGAGAACACGCAGAGCGACCGACCAACTCGTTTTCGTGTCCTCTATCTCTCGCTTTCTCTGCGATCCCTGCCCACGAAGGCGCCGTGTCGCCTCACGGCGACGTCGCGAAAAGAAGAGCAGGAACTCAGGAAAGTCAGAAACACAGGAAACCGCGACCACTCCTGTGCACAAGAATCTTTCCTGTATTCCTGCCGTTCCTGTGTTCCTGCCAAAAAAAAGGCCGGGCGGCACTAACCACCGGGCCATTTCTTCTGAACTGTTCTTTAGTTACCGGCTTCGGCTTCGCTCAAGTCGGCCAGGAACTGCTTCACCTCGTCGGCTTGCGCTCCGTTCGGCTCGAGCTCGAGGTAGCGCTCGAAGTGGGTTTTCGCTGCAGCGTTGTCCTCAGCTTGAGCTGCGAGGCTTCCGAGAATGTAGTGTGCTTGCGGCGACTGCGGAGCATCGGGCTTTGCCTCGAGGAACAGAGTGAGGTGCGAGATCGCCTTCTGGTGCGCGGCGGCGGCATCGGGGGAGCCTTCGGCGCCGCGGACCACCATCGAGCCGACCATGAAGTGCGAGTCGGCCGCGAACGTGTCATCGGGCTTGAGCTCCAGGTATTTCTCGAGGCGTTGGGTCGCTTTGGCCCAATCTTGCTGGTTGAAGTTGATGCGGCCAGCGTAATAGTACGGGCGGTGCCGCGCCGGGTCGAGCTGGATGACCTTGGCGAAAGCCTGCTCCGCCGCGCCTTCACGTTTCGCGCGCATCAGGGTGATACCGAGGAAGAGCTGAACTTCGGTATCGTTGGGTTTCGCGGAAGCCGCCTTCTCGAGGTAAGAGATCGCCTTTGCTGGCGTGCTTCCCCGTGCGTAGCAGAGCCCGCCGTCACGATTCGAGTTGTTGATCATGTCGGCAGCTTTATCGTTATCGCCGACTTTCTGGATGAACGTGTCGAAATTCGCTGCGCACTTATCGTATCTCTTCTTGGACCGGTAGGCGTATCCCAGGTAGTAGTTGCTTGCGTAAAGATCTGCATTCGCCGAGAGCGCCTTTTCGCAGGATGCGATCACGCCGTCGAAGTCGTTCTTTTTGACGGCGTCCTGGCACGCGATAAAATCCGCGGCGCCCGCTTGTTCCTGCTGAGCGAAGGCGCCGCTTGCGATGAGCGTAGCGACGGCTACGCCTAGCCACTTGTTCATGAAACTGTCTCCTCTGGTCTTGATTTGCCGGGCCACAGAATGCCCTCGGCTAAAACGCTAACACAAGGGCGAGGCGAACAGCAAACGAATCTCCATGCTCTGCCAGTGAACCCAAGCATATTCTAGCGCAATTTCCTGCCAGGGGCTTGCCTCGGAGCCGTCGTCGTCGTAGATTCATCCACCGTGACCCATAGGGCCGAGCCGGGCAAGCGCATTGCGTTCGTGGCCGGGTGCCGGACGCCGTTCGCGAAGGCCGGCGGATTTCTTGCCGACGAGACTTCGCTCGACCTCGCGCGCTCCGTCCTCGCCGAGCTCTTGAGCCGTGCCGAGCTGCGAGCGGACGCCGTGGACCAGGTCGTGCTCGGAACCGTCGTGCCGAACGTACAGGCACCGAATCTTGCGCGCGAGGCTGCCCTCGCGTGCGGACTTCCCGCGAGCACCGATGCGTTCACCGTGTCGCGCGCGTGCGCTTCTGCAAACCAGGCGATCGTGAGCGCAGCCGAAGCCATCGCTTCGCGGCAAGCAGACGTCGTGATCGCGGGTGGCGCCGAATCACTTTCGAACGTTCCCATCCTCGTCTCGAAGCCGCTCAGCCGAGCGCTCGTCGCCGCCAGTAAAGCGAAAACACTCGGCAAACGGATGAAAGCGTTTCGAGGTATGAAGCTCAAGGATGTCATCCCTGTGCCCCCGGCGATCGCCGAGTACTCGACCGGTCTTACCATGGGAGAGTCGGCCGAAAAGATGGCCAAAGAGAACGGGATCGGCCGTGAGGAGCAAGATCGGTTCGCGGCACGAAGCCACGAGCTCGCCGCCGCGGCCACTGACGACGGTCGACTCCCGGCGGAGATGATCCGCGCCTACCAGCCGCCGCGCTACCAGTCCTCGTTGCAAGAGGACGACGGCATTCGCCGGGATACCGATCTCGCGACCCTCGCCGCGCTCCGTCCCGCGTTCGATCGCCGTTTCGGATCGCTTACCGCGGGCAACTCGTCGCCTTTGACCGATGGTGCTGCGGCATTGTTGATGATGCGTGAGGACAAGGCGAAGGCGGAAGGCTATCGGCCGCTCGGCTATCTTCGCTCCTACGCGTTCGCGGCAGTGGACCCGTCCGATCAGCTGTTGATCGGCCCCGCCTACAGCACGCCGATCGCACTCGATCGCGCCGGGCTGACGCTTTCCGACATGAGCCTCGTGGACTTGCACGAAGCGTTTGCGGCACAAGTGTTGTCGGTGCTTCGAGCTCTCGAGTCCGCGACGTTCGCGCGCGAGAAACTGAATCGCTCGCCAATAGGCACCGTCGACGAAGCCAAGCTCAACGTCGAAGGCGGCTCGATCGCCATCGGCCACCCGTTCGGCGCCACCGGTGCCCGCATTACCCTCAGCGTCTTGAACGAGCTCACCCGGCGCGGCGGTGGGTTCGGCCTCATCGGCGTGTGCGCGGCCGGCGGGCTCGGCGCCAGCTTCGTGGTCGAAACGTAGCAGGCTGATGAACTAAGCACTAATGAAACCGCTCGCCGGCACGCGCATCGTCGATTTGAGTCGCTACGCGCCGGGTCCGTATGGGTCGCTCGTGTGCGCGGCTCTCGGCGCCGAAGTCGTCAAAGTCGAAGCGCCGGTAGGCGGAGATCCTCTGCGTCGCACGCGAGGCGTTCGCGCATCCTCAAACAACCCACCGCGGTCAAACCTCGAGCGATTTCCAGCTTCCGTTCGGTCTTACCAGGACCGTGCTCGGCAAGGCACCCGACCTCGGGGAGCACACCGAAGAGATTCTCGGTGCGCTGGGATAAGATCGCTTCCTTACTCGGCCTGACTCGGAGAGTTCATTGCTCAAACCGCGAAACCTGACACGCCTACGCCAAGTCGCGACCGTATTCATTCGGAACGGTTTCGAGGACGTGCTCCAAAGCTTCGACTTGTTGTCGTGGATGGGTTTCCGGCGACGGCGCGTGAAAAAGCCCGCGGACCGTCTTCAAAGCCGCGCGGAGAACTTTCGGCTCACGCTCGAAGAGCTCGGCACGACTTACATCAAGCTCGGACAACTCCTGTCGACACGGCCGGACCTTCTGCCGCCGGTTTTCGTCGAGGAGTTGATTCGGCTCCAGGACCGAGTCGAGCCGGTCCCATTCGACGGCGTGCGCGCCGTGCTCGAACAAGAGCTCTCTCGTCCTCTCGACGATGTGTTCGCGCGCTTCGACACCGAGCCTGTCGCCGCGGCGTCAATTGCTCAGGTTTATCGCGCGCGGCTACAGCCGGGCGTGTCCGACCTCGATGGCGAAGTCGCAGTGAAGGTCGTGAAGCCGGGCGTTCCCGAGCTCGTGCGATCGGATATGGAGATCCTCCGCGAAGTTGCGGAAAGGCTCTCGCGCTCGACATTGGCGAGGCGGTACGACTTCGAGGGGTTGAGCTCGCAGCTCGATACGACGTTGAAGGCCGAGCTCGACCTTCGGCAGGAAGCCTCGAACGCGCGCCGCATCCGGGCCTCGATGAAGGATTTCGCCCGGCTTCGGATCCCTCTGGTCGTGGACGAGCTCACCCGAGAGCGCGTGCTCGTCCTCGAGTATGTCGACGGGACGAAGCTCTCTGCGATCGAGGGAGCACGTCCCGAGGTCGCGGACGAGCTGTGGCGCGCTTACCTCAAGCAGATCCTGATGGATGGCGCGTTTCAGTGCGACCCGCACCCGGGGAACTTCTTGATCGATCGCGAAGGGCGTCTCGCGCTGCTCGATTACGGCATGATCGCGTTCGTCTCGCGCGAGAACCAGCTGCGACTCATGGCGCTTCTGATCACGCTCGTCGAGCGCGACGGTGATCGCACCGCACGTGCTTGTATCGAGATGGGAATTGTCGGGAAGGATTTCCGGGAAGCACGCTTCCGTGCCGAAGTCGGCCACTTGGTCGCCCGGCATTCGGGGATGACGCTCAAGGACTTGCCGTTCGGCCTCATCGTCCGCGACCTTCTCGTTCTTAGCGTCAGGAACGACATCCAGGTTCCGCCGGAAATGGTGTTGCTCGGAAAAACGCTTCTGAACCTCGATCCGATTTGCCGGAAGCTCGACCCCGACATGGATCCGGTGAGCACGATGAAGGATGTGGCGATGCGCCTTCTCGAAGAGCAGATCCGGCGAGACATCAGCACCGAGCGGCTCATGTCGCTCGCGCTCGAGGTGAGGTCGTTTCTCTACGACGTGCCGTTGAGCCTTCGCCGGGTGCTGACGCAGCTTGCGAACAACGAGCTACGCGTCGGGATCGAGATCGAGAAGGCGGAGCAGATGCAGGTGGCCGTTCGCGACGTGGCGAACCGGATTACCCTCGGGGTGATCACCGCTGCGCTCATCATGGGCTCGGCACTCCTGGTCCGCGTCGGCGCCGGCCACACGATCTTCGACCTGCCGATCATCGCCTTCCTGGGCTTCTTGATGGCAGCAGGCCTAGGAATCTTTGTGGTGGTCCAAATCCTCGCCGGCAGGCACTGATCGATGGATCGTTCGCTCGATGCGCCATCAGCCATCAGCCATTAGCTCGTCTCTTGGACCAACCGGGTCCGCTCGCGAAAGGCGAGGACCCTGCGCAAAAGGAAAGCTGATGGCTGATGGCCGACGGCTGATGGCGTAGTAAAGCGGGGCCCGCAAGGGCCCCGCTTCCAGATCTACTGACCTGCTTCGACGTCGGCCGTGGCAGCGACGGGTCGCGGCCGCGCTTGCCGCCTCGAAGGCGCACTGCCGAGAAGCTTTCCGTCACGATCGCGGTCCTTGTGCATCTGCTCGAGCGTGACTTCGACGCCGAGCTCGAACCGATCCTTGAGGTTGTTGTAGACGGTGCCGACTTTCTTGACGTAGTTCGTCGTCTCCGTCGCCGCACGCGCGCTTCCGGCACGATAGTAGCCTGCGTTGAGCGGCCCACCGTTGTACTCGGCGAGCCCCATGTTCCGATCGTTGTACGCTGAGAACAGGATGTCGAGGTAGAGCGCTGCCATTTCCGTGTTCTTCTTCGGGTCGTACAGCATCTCATCCGAGTATTCCCAGTCCAGCGAGCGCGCGAGGAGCCGCGCCGTTGACGGCCAGATTTGGTAGAGGCCTTTCGCGTTGGCGACGGACGTCGCGTTGAGCTCGTAGCGACTCTCCACGATACCGATCGCGAGGAACATGAGCGGATCGACCGCGGGGTACTTGTCGGACGCTTGCATGATGAGTGCGGCGTATTCGAAAGCCTCGTTGAGGCTTACCCGCGGATTCGTGCGCATGATTTCATCCCGAATCCCCAAGAGCAGCTGCTGGCGCTTCGAATCGAAGCTGATACCCGCATCGAGATTCTGGATCTTTTCTTCGACGCGCCGCATCGTGGTGCCCATCTCGTCGTTGAGTTCACCCACGCGATGAAAAGCGTAAAAAGCGACGCCGACCGTCGTCAGAAGCAGTAGGGAGAGAAACAGAAGCGCTGTCGTCTGCCAGCCCGTTCCCTGCCGCACGATGATTTGTTGAAACTCAGCAGGCGCGTCTCCCACCGCGGTGAGGACGTCGTTCGCCTCTCCCGCTTCGGGTTGCGCGTCTACGATACTCGTTATCTTTTTGGAACTAGCCATTCCTGAACCCTCCACCTGGAACAGGAGCTCAGCCCGTCGTCCGCCATCTTGGCGGTGGCGGCAACTCACGAAACTCGATCAACTCCGAGGTGGGCTCGCAAAGAGCCCGTCCAAGCCTTAGCTTGGGGGGTAGCTCGGGCGTCGAAGAACCGGGCGGAGTCGCCAGCCCCCCGTGAGCAGGCAGATGGCCCGCCCCGCCGAGATGCGTCCCCCAATGTTGGCATCCCGGCACAGCTCGGACAGGGAGCGGTTCGAATCCCCATCCTTGTCTAGCGCGCGTTATCCACACAGTCAAGCCGGTTCCTCGGGACCCACTAGATTCTGTGGTCCTCGTTCGAAACAACCCAAGATGTTGGATTGCCGCGGAGTATAGCACCGGTGCCACGCCGGATCTATCGGAAATCAGGAGGTGTGGGGAATAACCCACATCCACGCGACGTGAATGCATTCGCTTAAGTTCCACCTTTACAGTGAGTTGGGATGGGCCTTCCGAGCTTCCGTAGGAGAAACCGAACATCCAATTTTTGGGAACTTTTGGGGGTCCCGCCTTCAGATCACGCCTTTGGCGACGGCGACGGCCTCTTGAAGCCCCATCCATACTAGAGAGACGACAAAAAGCGCGGTTATCGCCCTCCCCAGCCAACCTTTTTCCTGGAGCCAGCCGAGGGCGAGGCCGAGCCCGACCGCGATCACGGGGTAGGTGAAGTAGTGATGTTTCAGAAGGAAATTGAAGAGCACGTCGAGCGCGCTGAAGACGACGAGAATGCCCCCCCAGCTGTACAGGAGGACGCCCCGCTCGGCGCGCGCGAGGCTCAGCCCGACGAGCCCGATGAGCGGGACGAGGGGCGAGCCGAACGTGTACGCGAGCTTTCCCGGTTGGGAGGAGACGCGGGCGAGAACGTCGATCCCGGTATCCGACCCCGAGCCCCACAGGAGCGCCGGGAGCGAGTCGCGCACGAACGGAAGCGTCCAGTGGATGTAATACAGCAGGAACGAAACGACCCAGGCGACGACGATCAAGCTCGAAAGCCGCTTCGCGAGCTCGGGATAGCGCGCATACGACACAGCGCATGCGGCCACGAGCGTGAGCGAGGCGAACAGAAGCGAGCCCGTGTAAGAAACAAAGCAGAGGGAGACAAGCGCCAACGACCACCCGAAGACGGCGCGCTCGCGAAGTTCGTCGATTTTGACGACGATGAACCCGAGTGCGAGCGTGGACGCCCACGTGCCGAAGAGCGTCATGAGATGACCGATACCCAAGAGTTGAAATCCCGTCGGAACGAAGACGCTCGCGAATGCCGCGTACGCGCCCGCGCGCGCGGAGCCGATGCGCGTCGCCACCAGCGCTGTCGCGAGTGAGATCCCGAACAGAAGCGATGCGAGAACGAGCTTCGTGACCACGTGGAACCACAGACGGGGTAGTGCCGCGAACGGCGCCGCGAGAGTGTGGAACAGGCACGAATGCGGGATGATCAAATGGTTCCATTGAGGCTGGCGGCTCAGCATGCTTCCGGGATACGGAAGGTAGTAGTGGAGGAACCGTCCTTGCCAGATCTCTTCGGCGATATCCACGTGGAACCCGTAGTGGCCGCCGACATAGAGCGGTGATGCGAGCGCAGCGAACCACAGGGTGAAACCGCCGAGCGCGATCGAGACCGCGAGCGGCGAAAGCTCGGGGAGGAAATTCCTGCGTGCGGTGACGTCGACAAAACCTCGAGCCCCCGCGCCGAGGAACAACGTGGCGATGGCGCCGAGGAAGAGAGTCGGCAAGAACGGAATGGTGACCACCGGCTCGCGGACGAGTGCGGTCACGACAAAAACGGCGAAGATTGCGCCTGCCACGGTCGATCGGAGCGCCGCCGACACGAGCAACGTGGCGCCGAGGACGACGACGAGCGGCCGAAGCGCCGGGAAGCTTCCGCCGCGCTCGATTTCGACGCGCTCGATCCGAAGCACGGTCCCCGCGCCGAGACCCGGAAACGTGAGCACGTGCGCCGAGCGCCATCCCGTCGAGGACGCCGGGACCTTGAGCTCGTAGCGGGCCCAGTTGGGCGTGACCTCCGCCACGAGATTGCGACCTGCGGTGGTCACCAGGACGCCTGACGTACCTGACGTATTCGCCCCGGTGGCCGACGCGTGGATCGCGATCGTCCACGGACTACCCGAGCCGAAGTCTCTCAGATCGAGGGTTGCGCCGGCGCGAGCGAGCCGGAAGGTAATGTCGCCTTCGCGGTCGAGTGGGCCGAATCGGTGCGCGATCCCCGCCGTCGTGCCTGAACCGAGGTTGATCTCGACGTGCGGCGTCGAACGGTAGCCGGCCCAGACGCCCACGAGCGTGAGCGCCGCGAGGACGGCAACCCGGCCGCGGGCGAGCCCCGAAACGTTTTCGACGAGCGAGCGCGCCGAGGCTTCGAGGACGTCGTTCGCGAATCGCGCCACCGATGGGGTCAAAAAGCGCACGAGCGTGAGTGCAACCAAAACCGCGGCGGCGACGGGAACGAGAAGTGTCGTGCTCGCGCGGGCAAAGGCGAACCCTCCGGCGAGGACGAGGCCTATCGCGCACGCGGCCACGAGCGGCTTCGAGTGCATCGTGGAGCGCGGGGGGCACGATAGGAACACGAGCGCGACGATGATGACGCTCAACAACAGCTGTCGTAGCGGTGGCGCCGTCCAGCCTGTCCAATCTGTCAGGCCGGGGAGTGTCAGCCGGACACGGTGGACGCGTACGCCGAGCGCGCGATCGTCGCCCGCGCCCGGCGAGAACGTTTCCGCGCGTAGACGGACGTCGACATCGGAGCTCCACCACCCGGACGTGCGCGCATCGAGCGAGTACCACTCGATGCCGCGGCGGGGGGGGCGGACTCTCACGCTCTCTCCCGCTACCTCGACGATGACGATGGGCGGCTGTGCACGCTCGGGAGCGGGCGGGCGAAAGCCAGAAAGCTCGAGCTCGACCACGGCGTCTCGGAACCCGCCCGGATCGCGGAAGACGATCCGGCTTTCCGCTCGGGTCCAACGATACCCCTGCTCGGTGTCATGGAAGTTCTCGATCGCGAGTGCACTCGGAAAGCTTCGGCCGAGGTCGAGCTCGACGACGGCAGGCAGTTGATAAGCGAGCGCGACCGACACCAGGGTCGAAAAGACGGCCGTGCCGCCTGCTTTCCACGAGCCGCGCATCAATCTCGCGCGGCGAGCTTGGTTTTATTGGAGTGGAACAGCCTGAGCTTGGCCCAGAGTTTCAAGAGGGCGAGAAACGTGCGGGGCACATCAATAGGGCGGACCGTCGACTTTCCCGCTGTTCGCGGGTAGTGCCGCACTCCGGTTTGACTGTAGCGGTAGCCCGCGCGGTGGAGCTGGACGACGATCTCGGTGTCGATGAAAAATTGATCTTCCTCGAGGTGGAGCGAGGTCAGTGCCTCACGGCGAAAGAGCTTGAACGAGCAGTTCAAGTCTCGGACGTCCATCCCGAACGCGAACGACGCGAGGGCGTTGTACCCGTTCGAGACCATCAGGCGAAACGCACCATCCTGACGCCCGACCCGATAGCCGAGGAGGGCATCGACGCCCTCCATTGCCGGCAAGAAGCGCTCGAGCTCGCGGAGATCGAACTGGTTGTCGGCATCGGTGTAGAAAATGTATCGCCCCCGCGCCGCGGTGAACCCTCGACGGAGCGCGACCCCGAATCCGAGATTCCTCGGGTGGGTGACGACATTCAAGCGCTCGCCGAACTCTTCGCCGAGGCGTTTCAGGATCGCCGGCGTTTCGTCGCGACTGCCATCGTCGACCACGACGAGCTCATAGTCGTCGACGAGGGGTGCGACCGCCTCCGCCGAGCTTCGGACGGCGCGCTCGATGCTGCCTTGTTCGTTGAAGGCAGGCAACACGACCGACAGGGCTGGGGTAGAGGCCATGAGACCGCAAGATCTTAGCCCCGATCGCAAACAAAATCGAGCGCCACCCTGGCCAAAAGTTTTCGCGATCGGGGTTAGCAAAGATGATCGTCGGCGAAAAGCCGACTACTTCGACGATCCCGAGGTGCCGGCTTTCTCTTTTTTTTTCTTCTTCGACGACTTCGCGGAGCTTTCTGAACTGGCTGACTTCTCCGACTCGGACGACTCCTCGCGCGAGCCCTTCTTCGCGTAGTCGGTGACGTACCAGCCGGTTCCCTTGAATTGAATCGCGGGAGAAGAGATGAGCCTTTCGACCTTCCCCTTGCACTTCTCGCACTTTTTCAGCGGCGCATCGGCGATTTTCTGGATGACCTCGAAGCGGTGCCCGCATTTGCGGCACTCATACTCGTAAATAGGCACGAAACCAGTTAAGCAGAAATTACGATCCGGATCAACAAAACCTGCTTGGCTGCCCCTACCGGCGCGCTGGTGAAGCGCACGCCTCCGATGTAGTACAAAGGATCGATCTCAGGAGGATTTCCATACGTTTGCTTGGTAGGTTTCTCTCGTTGGCACTCGCCGTCGGCCCGTCTGTCGCCGCGGCCCAGCCCGCCCAACGGATGTGGATCGGCCAGCGTGAAGTGTACGAGGAATGGCTTCAAAGGGCGGAAATTCAAGAGATGAAAGACGTTGGCGAGGGGGTGACGAAAGCGACGCGAGTGACGTTGAAACAGGGCGACAGTTGACGAGCGCGGCGAAGTGCGGGTGATGTTCAACTGATTGGGAGCGGGTCGGGAAATCGGTTGACGCCGGCCGCCGACGGAGCTATAAATTGGGGTAGGAATCATGTTCATTCGCACTCGTTCAGCCCGAGACCGCTTTTGGTGGTCGTCCGGCTGAACGGGGTGCTCTTCCTTTCGTTCTAAATCGACGAAAAGAGGCAACCCGTTGGGGGCTTGCCTCATTTTCGTTTTACGGGGCGCCTCCCACGAGAAAGGAGACGAGGGCTTCGTAAAATGACCGCGGTTCGGTTTTCTGCCAGGAGGCGTATCAGCACGCTGAATGCGAGCGCGTGCCGCTCGCCGCTCGCCGTCTTTCAAGACCTTACTGCCCGGGCGGCCGCGGAAGGTTCGCGAGGTTCCGTGCTCATGGAAAGCGCGGCCCAAGGAAGCCCCGGCGGAACGAGAAGTCTCGTCGTCCCTGCTGGTGTCGTGCGGCTTATCGCCCGCGGTCGCGACGTCAGCTTCGACGCGCTGTCCCCACAAGGAGCGCGACTTCTCCCCGCGCTCGGTGGGCTATCGCGGTTCCCCCGCGGCGTGGGCGCGCCGTCGCTGCCGGACGACGAACGACTCCGAGTGCCCACGGTTCTCGATGCGGTACGCGCGCTCGCGAATCTCGTCGAGGACGAAGAGCCGAAAGCGGCCTTGCCGCCAGGTGTCTACGGCGCGTTTTCTTACGAGCTCGTCGACTGCTGGGAAGATCTGCCTCCCCGTCCCGCGGATCCTTGGCACGAGCCAGACATCAACGTCGTCCTCGCACTCGATACAATTCTCTTTGACCACTTGGCCGGGCACGTCCACGTGGTCACGCGCTCTTTGGATCGGTCGGAGGACGCTCTCCGTGACCAGCGGCACCAACGGTTCGTCGAAGCGCTGACGACGGGCGCGCCCTCCACGAAAAACGACATGCCGCTTCCCCGAGTCTCCGACCAACCGGCAACGCCCGACGTCAGTGACGAAGAGTTTCTTCGGTCGGTCGAGAAGTTCCTCCACCACATCGGGCGCGGTGACATCTTCCAGGGAGTTTTGTCGCGCGGTCTCGAAATGGAGAGCCGAGTTGACCCGCTCGCAGTGTACCGGGTGCTGCGAAAGCAGAACCCATCGCCCTACATGTTCCACGTCGACCTGGGAGACGGCATCCTCCTCGGTGCATCGCCGGAGACATGCATTAAAGTCGAAGGCCGCCGGCTCGAGATCCGCCCCATCGCGGGGACGGCCCCGCGGGGGTTTTCGGAAGACGGCACCCCAAACGGTACTATCCCTGGCTCAATCGATGCCGAGCTCGATTCGCGGCTTGCCGTAGGGCTCCTCCTCGACACCAAAGAACAAGCAGAGCACGCGATGCTCGTGGACCTCGCACGGAACGACGTCGCCCGGGTCGCGATTCCCGGAACACGCCGCGTCGCCGAACCGTTTAGCATCGAGAAGTACAGCCATGTGCAACACCTCGTGAGCGCTGTGTTCGGCGAGCTTCGCCCCGAGCTCGACGCTCTCCATGCCTACCGCGCGGCGGCGAACATGGGAACGCTCACGGGAGCACCCAAGCTCCGGGCGATGGAGCTCATCCGCGAGACCGAGCCCTACGCGCGCGGGTTCTACGGAGGTGCAGTGGGCTATCTGCTCCAGGACGGAAGCTTCGATAGCTGTATCGTGATCCGCTCGCTTCGCTACCGACCGCAAGGCACCTACTCGACGCGCGCCGGGGCCGGTATCGTGGCGGATAGCATTCCCGAGCGAGAGCTCGAAGAGACCGCTCACAAAGCTCGCGCGTGCCGGCAAGCGGTGGCGATCGCCGAGGCGTGCTCATGAGCTTGGCCGGAGGACGCGTGCTCGTGCTCGATAACCGCGACAGCTTCGTCTTCAATCTCGTCGACGAGTTCGCATCACGGGGCTCGGCGACGCGCACGCTTCGAAGTAACCTCGCGCTTGCTGCGTTTCAGCATGCGCTCATCGATTTCGATCCGCACCTTGTCGTGCTGTCACCAGGTCCGGGACGGCCCGAGGACGCGGGGGTGATGGTCGAATGGCTCCGTAGCGAACCGGATGTTCCCGTGCTCGGCATTTGTCTCGGTCATCAAGCGTTGGCGGTGGCGGCCGGCGGTGTCGTTTCTCGCGCGCCTCGCCCTGTTCACGGGCAAAAGAGTCTCATCGACATGACTCCCGACGAGCCGCTGTTCGAAGGGCTCGGGTCGACGTTGACCGCGGGCCGCTATCACAGCTTGGTCGTGACCGAAGTTCCGGAATCGATGAAGGTGATCGCGTCGACGAGAGACCGTGGCGAGACGTTGGTGATGGCTTTACGGCATCGCCACCGGTGTCAGCTCGGGCTCCAGTTCCACCCGGAATCCATTCTGACGCCGTTGGGACGCAAACTACTCTGGCGTTTTTTCGACGAAGCCTATGGCTATGGAGACACACGATGATACCGGAATTGATCGAGAGACTTCTCGGGGGTGAGTCCGCCGATCCGAAAGCCCTCGAAGATGCGTTGCACCGCATCATGATGGGTGAAGTGCCGCAGCTGCAGACCGCGGGACTCCTCGTGGCGCTTCGAGTTCGAGAGCCGGACGCACCCACCCTCGCGGCCTGTGCTCGCGCCATGCGGGCGCACCGACTGGCGGTGCAAACCGAAGTGCAGCCGTTGATCGACACATGCGGTACCGGGGGCGATCGCACCGGGAGCTTCAATATTTCGACCGCGGCTGCACTCGTCGTCGCCGCTTGCGGAGGCGCCGTCGCCAAGCATGGGAACCGAAGTGTCTCGTCGAAGGCCGGAAGCGCGGACGTGTTGGAAGCGAGTGGCGCGGTGTTGAGCCTCGGACCGAAGGAAGTCAGCACTTGCCTCGACTCGACCGGGTTTGCGTTTCTCTTCGCTCCCGTGTTCCATCCGGCGATGGCGAATGTCGCACCCGTCCGGAAAGCGCTCGGGGTACGCACGTTGTTCAACTTGCTCGGCCCTCTTGCGAACCCGGCACTCGCCCAGCGCCAACTCATGGGCGTGTACGACCCGAGCATGACTAAAGTGATGGCAGAGGCTCTCTTGGAGCTCGGAACCGAAAGTTCTCTCGTCATCCACTGCGAAGGGCTCGACGAGCTCGGTCTTCATGGCGTCACCCGGGGGCATTTTGTGAACGACGGTAAGGTAGAAGCGTTCATGCTTGATCCCAAGGAGCTCGACCTCGAGCGGGCCGGCATCGATGCGCTTTCGGGGGGCGAGGCGGAGGAGAACAAGACGATCCTCGAGGCGGTGCTGAACGGAGAGGAGGGTCCGAAAGCGGATGTCGTCGCTTTGAACGCGGCGGCCGCGCTCGGGGTTGGAGGATTGACGCGCGATCTCGCCGAAGGTCTCGACGTCGCCCGGGACGTCCTGAAAAACGGGGGCGCTTGGCGGGTTCTGACTCGCTACACCGAGACCAGTCAACGACTCGCCGCGGGAGCGCCGGGAAACGCTGAAAACGGGAAGAGCTGATGGGACTCCCTGGACATATCGACGAGCTCATCCGAAGCGCACGCGAGCGCGCCCGGAAGCTTCCCGAGCGTATGCCAAAAGCTCGGCCCGAGCGCCCGAGCTTCATCGAAGCGGTTCGAGGAAAGGCGAAGCTCGATGTCATCGCGGAGTACAAGCAGAAGAGCCCGAGTCTCGGCGACATCGCGGAGCGTAGTTTGACCGAGCAGGTCGGCCGCTATGAGAAAGCAGGAGCGGCTGCACTCAGCGTGCTCACCGAGCCGACGCGCTTTAAAGGCTCCTACCACGACCTCGAAACCGCGACCGAGACCGTCGCCCTTCCGGTGCTCATGAAGGATTTCGTCGTCGATCCCGCTCAAGTACGCGAAGCGGCGTATCTCGGAGCGAGTGCGGTGCTTTTCATCGTGCGATGCCTGTCGCCGGTCGAGCTCTCCGAGCTCGCGCACGCCGCGAGCGAGCTCGGCCTCACGCCGCTCGTCGAGTGCCACGACGCGAGCGAGATCGAAAGCGCTCTCGACATCGAAAGCGCCGTCATCGGTGTCAACAATCGCGACCTCGACACCCTCGAGATCGATCGCGACCTCGCAACCCGGCTTCTCTCCGAAGTTCCCGACGATCGGGTCGTCGTCGCCGAGAGCGGTTATCTCACCGCGGACGACGTTCGGGACGTACGCGGTGTGGCCGATGCCGTCCTCATCGGCTCGGCCCTGATGAAGCTCGACGATCCTGCGCTGCTCATCGAGCAGGTCATTCATGCCGGGCATGCCCGTCATGCCCGTCATGAATATCCCGACGGCTCGGGGCAAGAGGGTCGATCGTGAAGCCACTCATCAAGATATGTGGACTGACGCGTCCCGAGGATGCACGCCTCGCGGTCGCTCTCGGAGCGACTCACATCGGCGCGGTGCGAACCGAATCCTCACCCCGATGGGTGAGTGCGGCGCATGCGCGCGACGTTTTCGCCGCGGCAGAGGGAAAAGCGGAAACCGTGTTCGTCTTCAAAGATATTCCCGTGCGACAAGTGATCGAAGATGCGAAGGTGTCGGGTGCGAGGGGCGTTCAACTCTACGACGCGAGCGACGACGACGTGCGCGCGCTCGCCTCGGAGGGATATCGCGTGTATCGGGTGTACCGGATGGAACAAGACTCGTCGAGCTTGCCGCGATTCGAACGCCCCCCCAACGAGGCCCAACCCGCGTTGCTCGACGTCGGCGGGGGTGGATCAGGACGCCGTTTCGACTGGACGCTCTTGGGTGAGCGGGCTCCACGGGCGACGTTCATCGCGGGCGGCATTCGCCCCGATAACGTCCGCGCGCTCTTGAAACACCGGCCGTACGGCATCGATCTCGCGAGCGGCGTCGAGAGTGCGCCTGGCGTAAAAGACGGGACCAAACTTAGAGCGCTCTTCGAGGAGGTGTCGTGATGGCGAGCGCGAGAGCAAGCTCAGTCCTACCGCGCATCGGCGCGTTTGGTGAATACGGCGGCCGCTATGTACCGGAGCTCCTCGTGCCCGCGCTGGTCGAGCTCGAGCGGGCGAGAAAAGAGATCGTGCCGAGCCGCGAATTCAAGAAAGCACTCACCGAATTGCTCGACCAGTGGGCGGGACGCCCTACGCCTCTGACGAGCGCGCCTCGGTTTTCCGAAGCGTGCGAGCTCGACGTAATCATGAAGCGGGAAGACCTCCTTCACGGCGGCGCCCACAAGACCAACAATGTCGCCGGCCAGGCGCTCATGACGAAGTTCATGGGAAAGCGCCGCGTCATTGCCGAGACCGGTGCCGGACAACACGGGACCGCCACCGCGATGGCGGCAGCGCGGCTCGGTCTCGACGCCGTCGTCTACATGGGCGAGAAGGACATGGAACGCCAGGCGCCGAACGTGAAACGCATGGAGTTGTGCGGCGCCGAGGTTATCCCCGTCCGTAGCGGCGCACGCACATTGAAGGACGCCATCAACGAGGCACTTCGAGACTGGACCGAGAATGTCGAGTCGACGCACTACCTTCTCGGCACCGTCTGTGGGCCTCATCCGTTCCCTCGACTCGTCCGCGATTTTCAGGCGGTCATTGGGCGCGAGGCGATGCCGCAATGGAAAAAGCTCAAAGGTGGGCTTCCCGACGCGGTGATCGCGTGCGTGGGGGGCGGCAGCAACGCCATGGGGATCTTCCATGCGTTTGTTCCCAAAAAGCGCGTTCAGCTCATCGGCGTGGAGCCGGGCGGGCGTGGGATCGACACTGGACGCCACGGCGCGACACTCGTGGCCGGTACCGCTGGTCTCCTCCACGGAGCGCGCACGAGCGTCCTCCAAGACGACGAAGGTCAAATCCTCGAGGCCCACAGTGTTTCCGCCGGGCTCGACTATCCCGGCGTGGGACCGGAGCACGCTTACTTGCGGGATACGGGCCGGGCCCGCTATCTCGCCATCAACGATGACGAAGCGCTCGACGCCTTCGAGAAACTCTCCGAGCTCGAAGGGATCATCCCGGCGTTCGAGCCCGCGCACGCTCTCGCGTTCTTGTTGAAGGCGGTCCGAGAGCGAGAGCTTCCGCCGAGCGCGCGCGTTCTCATGAACCTTTGTGGGCGTGGGGACAAAGACCTAGACAACTACTTGGAGCACTACGCGCGGAGGAACGCATGAGCCGATCCAAAGTGAAGCGACTCCTGCGGGACGCGCCCCAAGT
Source organism: Candidatus Marinacidobacterales bacterium (assembly GCA_965237955.1). GTDB lineage: Bacteria > Acidobacteriota > Vicinamibacteria > Marinacidobacterales > SMYC01. Next base: position 2,597,864 of record OZ250169.1, read on the forward strand.
GAGCCCGTTCCTGGTCCTCGGCGATCCGACCCCGGAGCTTTCTCTCGAGCTCGCGAAGACGTCCGTCGCGTGCGGTTGCGGCATGATCGAGCTCGGCTTCCCTTACAGCGATCCCGTTGCCGACGGCCCCGCCATCCAACAAGCCGACATGCGCGCGCTCGAAAACGGCACATCGACGTCGAAGGCGATGGCGATTCTCGGCCGTATTCGAGACGCTTGCCCCAAAACCCCGTTGAACCTTCTCGTCTACGCGAATCTCGTCCACGCGCGCGGCTTCGATCGTTTTTGCAAGGATGCCGCGGACGCGGGCGCGTCGTCTCTCCTGGTACCGGACGTGTGTCTCGAGGAGAGCGCTCCGCTCAAAAAGGCTTGTCGCAAAGCGGGTCTCGGTCACGTTCAGCTCATAGGCCCTCTCACTTCACGCGAACGGCTGAAGCGCATCGACGCCGCGGCCACGAGCTTCATCTATCTCGTCGCCCATCAGGGCGTCACCGGCGTGCGCGGTGGGGGCTTCGATGGCGTCGAAGCGCTCGTCGGGCGTACCGCGTGGCAGTTGCAGAACCCGCTTTGCGTCGGATTCGGTTTGTCGAAGCCGGAACAGATCCGGCGAGTGTTTGCCGCGGGTGCGCGGCTTGCCGTTGTGGGGAGTTACCTCGCAAACGTCATCGGCGAAAGCGCCCGAGGCGATCACTTGCTCACCGCGTTCTCTGAGGCGCTCGAGCCGTTGGTTACCGCGGCCGAGTGAGAAAGAAAGGAAAGCAGCATGTTGGTCATCATGCGAAAGGACAGTAGCGAGCAGCAAACCGACGCCGTCGAGGAGCAAATCCGGCGGATGGGTTACACGCCGCTCCCGGTGCCGGGTGAAAACCGCACCGCGATTTGCGTCACCGGCAACAAAGGACCGGTCGAGTCGGCGCTCTTGAGTCAGATGCCCGGCGTTCTCGAATGCATTCCAGTGACGAAGCCCTACAAGCTCGTGAGCCGGGAGGTCCATCCCGAGGATACGGTGGTGCGGGTTTCCAACGTCGAGGTCGGAGGCGAATCCCCTCCGGTTACGTTCATCGCCGGACCGTGCAGCGTGGAAACCGAATCACGTACGCTCGAAGTCGCTCGGCGGGTCCGGGCGGCCGGTGCACACATCTTCCGTGCGGGGGCGTACAAGCCGCGGACGAGCCCGTACTCGTTCCAGGGTCTAGGCGAGGAAGGCTTGCATACGTTGCGGCGGGTGAAAGAAGAGTACGATCTTCCGGTCGTGAGCGAGGTCATCGACTCGTCGCTCGCCGAAAAAGTCGCCGAGCACGTCGACATCCTTCAAGTCGGCGCGCGCAACATGCAGAACTTCACGCTCCTGAAAAAGTTGGGCGAGTTGAAGCGGCCGGTGCTTCTCAAGCGCGGTATCTCGGCGACGCTCGAGGAGTGGCTGATGGCGGCCGAGTATCTTCTCGCGGAGGGCAACCCGAACGTAATCTTGTGCGAGCGCGGAGTACGCACGTTCAACAACCATTCACGGAACACGCTCGATCTGAACGTCGTCCCGCTGGTGCGGAAGATAACGCACTTGCCGGTACTCGTGGATCCATCGCATGGTGTGGGAAAGCGCGACCGGGTGAGGCCCCTCGCGCGCGCCGGCCTCGCCGCCGGCGCTCACGGGTTGATGATGGAAGTGCATACGCATCCCGACACCGCGTATTCCGACGCCCACCAAACGATCGACGTGGAGACGTTCGAAGGGATCGTGAAGGATGCGTCGATCTTGAACCAGCTGGAAGGCTTGTTCGAACCTGTAGTCGTCGCAAAAAAATAACGCAAAGGCGCAAAGTCGCGGAGACGCAAGGAAAGATCAGGATCTGAACAGCTCTTCCACGGGCAGAGACCAAAGAGAGCATCAGCGCCCAAGGCGCTCCACTTTGCGCCCTTGCGACTCTGCGCCTTTGCGGTTTGTGCTTTTGAGGGTTCAGCCGAGCGCGAAGCTCATTACGCCCTTGGCCGCCATGGTGCCGTCCACGTACGCCGTCACCGCGAGAACTCCAAAGCGTGCTCGCATCCTGCGCACCTCGGCTTCGATGCGAACCGTCTGGCCGAGGGCGACGGGATCGTTGAATTCCGCTCCCTCGATCGCGCGAAAGTAGATCGTCCGCCCGCGATTCTCCTCGGGGTGCAGCACCAGGATCGCCCCGACCTGAGCCATGGCTTCGGCGAGCACCGTCGCCGGCAAGAACACGCCGTCGTCGCGTCTCGAGAGAAAGCGGATAGCGTCGTTGACGCCGAGCTCGCCGACGATTCGCTTGCCGTCTTCGATCTCGATGACCGAATCGACGAACAGAAACGGTTCGCGGTGCGGGAGGATGTTCTCTATGTCCGCGCGATCGAGATGGGTTGTCACAGGCTTGTCCAGTTTCGGGCCAGTTTCTGAAATCGCGTCGAGAAGAACTATAGCACGGAACGTGGTTGGGTTCTAGACTTGCCGTTCCACAAGTGGCTTGTTTTGTAATGGTTGTAGGCTCCTGTGGAGCCTAAAGGTGGCCGACAGTTTGCCGATAAGACGATCGCGCCGTCTCGTCCTCTGTGTAGCCGATCATGCGACCCCGAGAAACCTTCATTGCCGCCGCTATTGCAATCGTTGCGAGCGTTGCGACACTCGGTCTTGCTCCGGTTTTGCCCGATGCTGTTGCGGTCATCGTCGCGGTGGCAGCGTCCGTGCTCGCCGTCGGGATCGGTCGTCGTTTCCTGAAACGCGGCCGCGTCGATCGAGCCTCGATATCTCTCGCGAACATCAGTCACGAGATCCGAACGCCGTTGAACGGTATCCTGGGCTTGACCCAACTACTCATGAGGATGCGGCCGACGATCCAGCAAGCGGGAGTACCTCGAAGCGATCAAATCCTCCGGGCAATCGCTGCTGCGGCTCATCAACGATATTCTCGACTATTCGAAAATGCGATCGGGGGCGCTCAGGTTCGAGCACGATTCGTTTCCGCTGCGCAAGTCGGTGCGCGATACCGTGCGCGGCCTCGCCCCACAAGCACACCTCTCCGGACTCGAGCTCGCGTTCTGGGTCGAGCCCGACGTGCCCGAAGATCTCGTCGGGGACCCGAGCCGGCTCGGTCAAGTCCTGACGAACTTGCTCGTGAACGCGATCAAGTACACCCAGGTCGGAGAGGTCGCTCTTGCGGTGTCGCTCGAGAGCCTCGACGACGTTGCCGCTCTCGTGCGCTTTAGTGTCTCGGATACCGGCGTCGGTGTTCCCGAGGGACAGCGAGGAACCATCTTCGATGCGTTCGCTCAAGGTTCACAAACGCGGTCGGCTACCGTCGATGAGGGTGGGGTGGGATTGGGCCTCGCCATCGCGAAGGACCTGGTAGAGCGCATGGGCGGTGAGATCGGGATCGAAGCTTCCGCGAGCGGCGGAAGCACGTTCTACTTCACCGCACGCTTCGAGCTGCCTGCCGGCGGCGCGATCGGCGACGATACCGCTCCGACCGATCCCCTCCCCGGGTTCGCAGTCCTCGTCATCGACGATAGCCCCGCGCAGCGGACCGCGCTCGAAAAGCAGATGAAGGCGTGGGGGTTTTTGGTCACCACCGCGTGCGACGAAGCTTCGAGTCTCGAGGCCATGAAACGCGATGGGCCGTTCTCCTTTCTCCTCGTCGATTCTCACATCCCCGGCGTCGATGTTTGGGCTTTGGCAGCGAAGCTCCAGAAGCGACATCCGACGCCCGGGGTGTTGATGACGCTGGCTCACGAGCACGTCGACACCGAGGTCCTGCGTGCACATGGATTCCACGGACACCTGACGAAGCCGCTCGCGCCGACGCACCTGCTTCGAGCCATCGAGATCATCCGCCGTGGCGCTACCGTCGAGTCACCAGAAGATGTCCAGACGCACAACATGGACCGGCTTGCTCTCGGCGGCATCCGCGTGCTCCTGGCCGAAGACCATCCGGTCAACCGCACCGTCGTCGTCAGCATGCTCGAGCGGATCGGCTGCCACGTGATCGCAGTGACGAACGGGCAAGAAGCGCTCGAGCGCCTCAAGCCCGAGCGGCGCGAGCGGTTCGATCTGGCGCTCGTCGATGTGCAGATGCCGGAAGTCGACGGGCTAGAGCTCGCCCGCGCGATCCGAGCCCGAGAAGCCGTTACCGGCGATCATCTTCCTCTCATCGCCGTCACCGCTCACGCGCGCGAAGCCGACCGCGACCGCTGCCGCCACGCAGGCATGGATGCGTTCTTGTCCAAGCCTTTTGAAGAGGAGGAGCTCGTCTCACTCATGAGGCAGTGCTTGGCGGAGCCCAACCGGAGCGTTTCCGTACCGCGCTTCGATCGCGCTTCCGCGTTGGTTCGAGCCAACGGGGATGTCGATCTCCTGGCAGAACTTTCGACGCTTTTTCTCGAGGAGACCCCCCAGACGTTCGGGGCGATCGAAGCCGCGCTCGCCGCCTGTGACGACGTAGCCGTAGAACGGCTTGCGCACCGTCTCAAAGGCGCGCTCTTGACGCTGTCAGCGGAGCGCGCCGCGAAGATTGCGCTCACGCTCGAGAGGATGGCGCGCACGAGCTCCCCCGCGGAGTGCGAAGCGGTTCTAGGTCAGCTTGCCACAGAGCTCGAGCACCTCACCCCCGAGCTCGAAGCGCTAGCCGCGTCGGTAGAATCGCGGTAACCGCTCGTCATCTTGTTCGCGCGCGCGCGTTACAAGCCATGCTCGAAACCGGACGCGGTCTCCTCTAATATATGGAGATCTTGCCTAACTTGCGTATTCCCGGCCCTACGCCGTGCCGCGATGAAGTCCTCGAGGCGGTAGCGCGCCCGATGATGAACTACCGAGGTCCCGAGATGGCCGCACTCGTCGAAGGCCTAATCGGGAAGCACGGCAAGCGCGGCAAGCTGCAGCGTTTTCTCGAGACCGAGCACGATGTGATTCTCTTGACCGCGAGCGGTACCGGTGGGCTCGAAGCGGTCATCCAGAACACGCTCAGCCCCGGTGATCGCGTCGTCGGCGTCGACGCGGGTGTTTTCGGGAAGCGATTCGTCTCGGTGGCAAGAGCGTTCGGCGCGTCGGTGCGCACGATCGACGTCGAGTGGGGACGGGCTCTCGAGCCGGACACGTTGAAAAACGTACTCCGTGAGGAACGCGCGTGCCGCGCCGTGCTCCTCACCCACAACGAAACGTCCACCGCGATTCGGCACCCGATCGAAGAGCTTTCGGAAGTCGTTCACCGCGAGAGCGACGCTCTTTTGTGTGTCGATGGCGTCTCGAGTCTGGGCGCGATGCCGCTTCCAATGGATACACTCGGCATCGACATCGTGATCTCGGGCTCTCAAAAGGCGTGGGGTGTACCGCCGGGAATGGCGATCTTGTGCTTGTCCCCGAAAGCGTGGGACGCGTGTGAGAAGGCGAAGATGCCACGTTTTTACTTCGACTTGAACCGCTACCGCGATGCGCAGAACCGAGGCAGCTTTCCGTTCACGCCATCGCTTCCGATCGTGTTCGGTCTCGACCTAGCACTCGATTTCATGCTGCAAGAGACTGCTGAGGGAGTTTTTGCGCGTCATGCGAGGATCGCCGCGCGCGCGCGCGCGCGCGTGCGCGGCATGGGCCTCGAGCTTTTCGCCGACGAAGACCATCCCTCACCGACCGTTACCGCCATCCGCGTCCCCGATGCGATCGACGAGCCGGCGCTGGTCGAGTTGCTCAAAACTAAACACGACACGATTTACGCTCGTGGTCAAGAAAAACTCCGAGGGACCATCGTGCGCCTCGGGCATCTCGGATGGGTGCAAGAGCCCGAGATCGACGATGCGCTCGACGCGCTCCGTCTGTCTCTTCGAGAGCTAGCGTCCGCCGGGTGAGCCGACACGTTTTCTCCCGGTTGTTTTATTGATGCGCCGCGAATTCTGGCCAATGCTGCGTCTTGCGACGCCCGTCGTGGTGGCGGAGCTCGGCTGGACTGCCATGGCGACCGTCGACACGCTGATGGTTGGACGCCTCAGTGCGGAAGCTATCGGCGCCGTGAGTCTCGGCTCGGCCATTTTTCTCGGCGTCACCATCTTCGGGATGGGATTGCTCCTGGGGTTGGACACGTTGATCTCCCAGGCTTACGGCGCGGGACGACTTCGAGACTGCCACCGTTCGCTGATCCATGGAATCTATGCGGCGTTGATTCTGGCGTTGCCGTTGACCGCCATCTTGGCGGCGGTGATGCGGGCCTTGCCCGAGCTCGGCATCAATCCCACCGTCCTCGAGTTGACGATCCCGTACCTGCGGCCGGTGACGTGGAGCCTTCTCCCCCTGCTGCTGTACGCCGCGTCGCGCCGTTATCTACAGGCAACGGGTCATGAGAGCTCGGTGATGGTGGTTCTCATGATCGCCAACGTCGTCAACGCGCTCACGAACTGGGGGCTCGTCTTCGGAAAGTGGGGCCTTCCTGAGCTCGGCGTCGTCGGCGCCGGGTGGGCGACGTTCGCGTCGCGCGCCTTCATGGCAGTCGTTCTTCTCGGCGCGATCGTGGTCTACGAGTGGAGGAACCCTCGCGGTCTCTTCCAAACCCCGCTGGGCCTCGAGTGGTCGCGCTTTCGTGAGCTCTTTGCACTTGGGCTTCCGGCGGCGGTTCACATCACGCTCGAGATGGGACTGTTCAGTGTCGCGACCGCGCTTGCAGCACGGCTCGACGCCGCGTCGCTAGCTGCGCATCAGATCGCGTTGAGCGTGGCAGCGACGACGTTCATGGTGCCGCTCGGCGTCTCGTCTGCGGGAGCGGTACGCGTGGGCCATGCCATGGGCGCGCGGGATCGCGACAGCGTCGCGCACGGGGGGTGGATGGCGATCGTGTTTGGCGTTGGCTTCATGGGCCTTGCGGCCATCACCCTGTTCCTCTTCCCGAAACAGATCATCGGTCTGTTCACCAGCGATGCCGACGTGCTCGCGGTGGGGGTATCACTTCTCTACATTGCCGCGTTCTTTCAACTCTTCGACGGGCTTCAAGTCGTCACCGCGGGCGTGCTCCGCGGGCTCGGCGATACGCGCACGCCCATGGTGGCGGGGCTCATTGGTTATTGGTTGCTCGGGCTTCCTACCGGCTATTTCCTCTGCTTTCGGTTCGAGCGTGGGGTGAGCGGGTTGTGGATCGGTATGTTGGTCGGGCTCGCCACCGTCGGCGTCGTGCTGCTCGCCGTGTGGGTCAGGCGCCTCCGACGTCTCTAGCTGGCTGATTCGCAAACACAGACGCAAAGGCGCCAAGACGCGAAGGCGCAAAGGACCCGAGTCGAAGAGTCAACTCGAATCCTTTGCGTCTTGGCGCCTTTGCGCCTTTGCGTTATGTTTTTCTGCCCTATCCCCGCTAGGGAGTTACCCGAGCTTCGTTGGCGGGATCAGCGGCAGCGACCCCAGCATAATTATTCGCCTCGATCTCGTGCCATCGGGTGTCGTGCTCGGGCCAACCGGCGAGCATCGCGGGAACTCCCGACGCGAACACCAGCCAGTTAAAGCGGATATTCTCGTGGTGCCACTCCTTGATGGCCGAGCCTCGCTCCGCCTGGAGACTATGGACGATCTCGTGCGAGAGCACCCACTGCGCGTCGTCGCCGATCGCGTCGATCCAAATCACTCCGGGCACGTAGTAGCCGCGCAATCCCGGCGGTGGATCGCGGTTCAAGAAAACGAGGCTACCGCTCGTGAGGGTACGTTTCGTGTCGAAGGTGTATTGATCTGAGAACACGTAGTACGCGGAGAACGCGGCGTTGATGGCGTCGAGCTCGAGGTGCGGCGAGCCGTCCCACTTGAAGTGGACGAACGAGTGCGTCAACTCCCAGTTGGTGTACAGAGATTCGTCGAAAACCGGATAGCCTTGGATCGAACGGCGTGTCGTCAAGCTCGACTTCTGTGCAAGCGCTTTGCCGACGAGAGCGAGGTTCGGATTCTGCGCGGCGATGCTGTAACCGCCGTGGGCCATCAACCCCGAGACGGCACCTTCCTTCAAGGCTTGTTTGAACGCGCGTTTCGGCGATTCGTGATGCACCACCATCTTGCCCACGAAGCTGATTGCGATGTTAAAGCCCACCTGTCCCGCGATGAGCTTCGGGTCCCGCCACTGCGCTTCCCCCGCCCGTGCGAACAGGAAGCAACCCAGGCAGAGACCGCAGATCCAATGACGGCTCCCCATGGTGTCCCCCTCGACGTAGTCATACAAAGCAAGTTCGCTGCCATAGTGGGTCGCTCGTCGAAAAGGCGTACCGAAAGGATTTGTACCTCCCGCTATCCGCCGGCTTCTCGAAGTCGTAGGGAGAACCCCCCGGACGGGGTGTCATTTCTTCCGAATGACGGACACTCGTGTGAGAAATGTCACCGGTTCGGGAGCAGACGGCGGTTGATGTAAGATGGCCCGATGCGCATCGAGTTGACCGGACAAGACGTCGTCGAACAAACACTAGGTACCGAAGGAGCATTGTCATGACCACCAAGACGAGCTCGGCGCGCAGCGTACGCGCTCCTCGAGGCACTAAGCTCACGTGCAAAGGCTGGCCGCAGGAAGCGGCCTACCGCATGATCCAGAACAACCTCGATCCGGAAGTCGCCGAGCGGCCCGAAGATCTCGTCGTGTACGGCGGCACCGGGAAGGCTGCGAGGAGTTGGACAGACTTCGATCGGATATTGGGCGCTCTCGAGAATCTCGAATCGGACGAGACGCTTCTCGTTCAATCGGGCCGCCCCGTGGGCATTGCGCAAACCCACCCCGACGCGCCGCGGGTGATCATCGCGAACTCGATGCTCGTGCCCCACTGGGCGACGTGGAAAGAGTTTCGTCGGCTCGAGGCGCTGGGGCTGACGATGTACGGGCAGATGACGGCCGGAAGCTGGATCTACATCGGAAGCCAAGGGATTCTGCAGGGCACCTACGAAACCTTTGGCGCGTGCGCGGAGAGAGACTTCGGGGGCAGCTTAGCAGGGCGCCTCGTCGTGACCGGCGGGCTCGGTGGCATGGGTGGGGCGCAGCCGCTGGCGGTCACGATGAACGGCGGTGTTTGCCTCGCCGCGGAAGTCGACCCCGCCCGCGTGGAGCGCCGTCTCGAGCACGCGTATCTCGACCGCGCGAGCTCGGACCTCGACGAGGCGCTCCGATGGTGTGACCAAGCGGTGCAAAAAAAGGAAGCGCTGTCGGTGGGGTATCGAGGCAACGCGGCCGACTTGCTCGGTGAGCTCATCGCCAGGAACCGCACTCCCGACGTGTTGACCGATCAAACGTCGGCGCACGACGAGCTGAACGGCTATGTTCCGAACGGCATGGGCTACGACGACGCGCTCGCGCTTCGAGAATCGGATCCGGATAAATACATCGCCGAGTCGATGCGGACCATGGCCGATCACGTACGATCCATGCTCGAGCTTCAAAAACGAGGCGCGACGACGTTCGACTACGGCAACAACATACGGGGCCAAGCGATCGAAGCCGGTGTCGACAACGCCCTCGACATCATCGGGTTCGTCCTCGCCTACATCCGCCCGCTTTTTTGCGAGGGCTCGGGTCCGTTCCGGTGGGTAGCGCTCTCGGGCGATGCGGCCGACATTGCTCGCACCGACGATGCCGTGCTCGAGACGTTTCCCAAAAACGATCACTTGGCCCGGTGGATTCGACTCGCGCGCGAAAAAGTTCACTTCCAGGGACTCCCGTCGCGCATTTGCTGGCTCTCGTACGGAGAGCGCGCGAAGTTGGGTCTGGTGTTCAACGAGCTCGTTGCCAAAGGTGAGATCCGAGCGCCGATCGTGATTGGGCGCGATCATCTCGACTGCGGATCGGTCGCGTCCCCGTATCGGGAGACCGAAGGGATGAAAGACGGCTCGGACGCCATCGCCGATTGGCCGATTTTGAACGCGCTCCTCAACACCGCCTGCGGCGCGACGTGGGTGAGTGTTCACCACGGTGGGGGTGTCGGGATCGGCTTCGCCATCCACGCGGGCCAGGTCATCGTGGCCGATGGGACCGATGCCGCGGCGAAACGACTCGAGCGCGTACTGACCGCGGATCCGGCAATGGGTATCTTTCGGCATGTGGATGCGGGATACGAGCGTGCCGTGGAGATTGGTCGTGAACGCGGGGTGAAGATTCCGTGAGGGTCGGTATTGTTCCCGCTTCGCGCTCACATCTCATACCCTCGAAGGTGCCCGTTGCGGACGATTCGGCACAAGAATACGGCATACGGTCGGATGCGCGTCTTGCCTTCGTCGGGCGATGTTGATCATCGAGAACGTCGGGGAGCTTTTTCTTCCCGCCGCCGCCGGGGCGCCGGTTCGGAACGATTGTGAGATTCGGTCGCTTCGTGGGGCTTACGTTTGTATCGAGGGCGGGATCATCGTTGACTTGGGAGGGGGAAGCTCGCCTTCGGGCGGGAGTGACACCATCGATGCCGGTGGGGGGCTCGTCATTCCGGGGCTTATTGATTCTCATACGCATCTCGTTTTCGCGGGGACGCGCGAGGACGAGTTTGCGATGCGCTGCGCGGGGAAAAGCTATCTCGAGATCGCGAAAGCGGGTGGGGGGATTCAACGAACGGTTGCTGCCGTCCGCGCGGCGAGTCTCGACGAGCTCGTGGAGCTCGCGCTCCCGCGGCTTGGCCGGATGCTGTCCTACGGCGTCACGACGGTGGAGGTGAAAAGCGGCTATGGGCTCAACGTTGACGACGAGATCAAGATGCTCGAGGCTGTTCGTAAGCTGTCCGAGCTCCAGCCGATCGAGCTAATAGGTACCTATCTCGCGGCGCACACGCTACCGGCGGAGTATCGCGATCGGCGTGACGCCTACGTCGATCTCGTCGTGAGCGACGAGCTCATGGGGCGCGTCGCCGCCGATGGACTCGCGGAGTTTTGCGACGTGTTCTGCGAGGATTCGGCATTCACCGTGGACGAGTCGCGTCGTGTTCTCGAAAAAGGCAAGGAGCGCGGCCTCGCTCCCAAGATTCACGCCGATCAGATCACACAGATGGGAGCGTCTCGTCTTGCCGCCGAGCTCGGTGCGGTGACCGCCGAGCATCTCGAGCACATCGACGCCGGCGGGATCGCCGCGCTCGAAGAGGCCTCAGTCATCGCCGGGCTCATTCCCGGCTGCTCGTTCTATCTCGGTGTGCCCCAGGCACCCGCCAGGAAGCTCATCGAACACCGCATCCCCATAGCGGTCTCGACGGATTACAACCCGGGCTCGTCCGTCGTCGAGTCGCTGCCGCTCGTGCTCTCGATTGCGTGCACGCAAGCCAAGATGGCGCCATCGGAAGCACTCGTCGGCGCCACCGTGAATGCCGCGGCCGCTCTCGATCGCGGTGCGCGCCTCGGACGTATCGAGAAACGGATGCAAGCCGACCTCGTCGTGCTCGATGTTCCGAGCGTGGACCAGTGGCTCTATCAAGTCGGTCGTAACGCCGTCACGACCGTGATCAAGAACGGCCGCATAGTGCACCAACGCGCGTCATGAAGATCGTCGAGCCCGAGCTGCTGTGGTCGGAAGGTAGCTTCCAGCGAGGACTCCAGCTCGAGATCGGAGGTGATGGGACGATTGCGCGGGTGGGAGCGTCGCTGGATCCTGAATGCTGGATGCTGATTAAAACGCATACTCAAACCCGATCAACGGCGTAATCTTATCCCGCAAGCCATTGTCATCGAGATTGAACAAGATGTTCATGTCGATGAGAAGGCTCTCGACGACGTTGAGCTTGAAGCCGACAGCGCCGCTCAGCAAGTTGTAGCTCTCGTTCTCGAACCTGACCGTGGGAAACGTGACGGCAGAGGTTCGCATCCCGGAATTGAAATCACGTGCCTGAAACTCCGTCTTGACGAGGCGTGGCGCGTCGAGCAGATAGTTCCCGAGGATGTCGATCACGAAGGTGAACCGCTCACTGACGCCGAAGTCGGCGCCGATGACGTACGTCGCCTGATCGGGCAAATCGGCGGACTCTCCCGTCGCCGGATTGCCGGCAAGGACGCTCGAGCCGTTCCAGAGATACCCGACGTTGATGTGCGGTGAGAACGCGCGTGATGACCTGGATAAGATCAAGAACGGGCGATTTCCAGGAGCGCCGACACCAAGCAGGTTTTTCTCGTCGCCCGTCGGCATCCGGATGTCCAGACCGAAAGCGGAGCCTGAGCTCATGCGCCCTTTGAGGCGTATCGTCAGATCGCCGATACCGCTCGCGCTTCCGGACGCCGTGAACGAGCGCTGGTTTCCGATAGTGTCACCTTGCTGCCGGTAGAAGTGGACTATTTCATTGCTGGCGGTACCGAGGCGCTGCACCGTGGCGGTGGAGACGACCGTCAAGTCCGTGCTCACGATCGGAATAGCCAGCGACAGGTCGACTCTGTCGGTGAGCCCGTAGCTGACGAACGTCGTGAACTGGTTGACTCGAGCGGTGATGGCATTGGAGGTCGTGACGACGTCGATACGGCCTCCAGCCCTGAACGCGCTGTCGTGCTCGAACACTGACGGCACGCTGCTCAAGTCGAGCCCTTCGATCGTGTCGAAGGTGAAGTTCTGGAACGTGAACCCAAAGCTGAAGCGGCTGCCACCGATGGTTTCGGCACGTTCGGCCAGGATAGGACCGAAGCTCTGACTCGAGCGTTGAAAGACGCCGAGCTCCGAATCGAACTCGTACGTGAAGCCCGACGCCGGAGACGGCAGGGGGACGGAGGCCAGTTGACTCGTCAGCGCGACGCCAAACTGGGTGAACTGCGACTGGAAGTCGCTGTTGTAGTGCGCCGAGTGGGTTCCGCCGCCCGGGAGCTCCGCGAGGCTATCCACGATCAGACCGCCGGGCCCATAGAGTTGGGTGAAAATCGTCGACAGCTCGTCGACGGGGATGGCGACATTGAAGGGCTCTTGCGCAGAGACCAAGCGCGACGACAGGAGCAGCGCAAGTCCGAGTAGCGATGTTCGCTTTAGCATGGAAGGCACCTCAGTGTAGTTCTGGAAACGGGCTAATGGATATCGGTGATGACCCAACTACCATTGGATTTTTGAAGAACAAAACTCTGCTGACGACTGTTCCCGTTTTGGGAGCGGCCGCGGATGACGATGACATCTCTTCGGATGACGGCGACCGTCGCGGTGTCACCTTCGATGGTGACCTTTTGAACGTCGAGCTCGACGTCGTGCGAATCTATGTCCGCGAACGAGTTCGTCAGCCGTTTCGCTTCGTCGCGCGTCAAGTTGGGCTTCGCTTGGCGGAAGAGATCGAGGTTCTCAGACTCGAGCGCTCGCTCATACGTCGCGAGCGTTTGACGGATAGCAGTCTCGTCTTGAGCTCGACTCGGCGCCGAGCTCGTCACCGAAGCTGAGCTCGTAGAGGGCACGCTCGTGGGCGCCGGTGGTGGCGCCACGGCCGCGCGGCGCGACTGAGCTTCGGCGTACTCTTGCCGCGCCGTCTCGAGATACGACGTGGCCGTCTCGTAGGCTCTCGCCGCCCCGGCGAGATCGCCCGAGCGCTCGAGAGCTTTGGCCGATGCTTCCTCCGACATCGCTCTTTGATACGAAGGCCGGGAAGCGACACCCGTATCGGCCGGCTGATTGCGCAGACGGGTCCATTGACTCTGAGCTTGCTCGAAGGCAGCCCGCGCACTGGCCTGCGATGCCGCCTGGCGCTCCACTTGGGCGAGCCTTTGGCCTTCGGCCTGGCGGTGCGCGGCGACGGATTGTGTGAACTGGTCGCGCGCGGCGAGATACTTCTGCGCCGCGTTCGTGTACTCGCCGCGGTTGAAATCCGCGCTGGCTTCCTGGCGCCTGAGATCGGCTTGGCGGAACTCGGCGCGAGCGCCCTCGGCCTGGCTCTGGAAATGCTGGTTCAGTTGATCGTTGAGCTCCGCTCCCAACGGGTGCGACGGATCGAGAGCCAACACCTGCCCGAGTGCTTCCGCCGCTTCTGCGGTCGCTCCTCGCGCGAGGGCCGCACGGGCCTGGGTCACGGCCGCGTCGATTTCGTCGAGCGCTTGGCGCGCCTCGCTCTGGACCTGGAGCGCTTCCGCGTTTTGCGGATCGTTGGCGAGGATGGTGTCGGCTTGGCTCAGCGCAGCGCTGTAGTCGCGCTGGCTGAGGCTGGTCAGCATGAGCTCTTGTTGGCTCGCGCTCAGCTGTTGGCTCAGCTCTTCGACGCTCGGGCCTTCTCGCCCGGGGCCACCCGAAAGGTAGAACAATCCACCCGCGATCGCGGCGACGAGAACGGCGCCGCCGACGTAGAGGCCGATGGGCCGCGACGGCGTGATCGGACCCACCGAATGGGACGTCATCTCGCGCTGGCGCATCGTCCCGCCCCGGCTCCCGGACGCCGAAGCTCCGGTCCCGGCGCGCGCGGGAACACTCCGCGCCGAGCGCGCCGGAGCGGAAGTGTTTCGGTTCAGCTGGAACATGACAGTCCTGAAGTTAAAATACGCACATGGAAAAAGGAGCTGTCATGAGCAAAGGTCGTCGTCGTCACACTGCGGAGCAAAAGGCAGAGCTGTTGCGCCAGCACGTTGCCGAGAAAAAGCCGGTCTCGGAGGTATGCAACGAGGCAGAAATCCAGCCGAGCCTGTTCTACACATGGCAAAGGGAGCTATTGGCTGGAGCCCATACGGTGTTTTCGTTCCGTCGTGCGCCGAGCCGTGAGAAGGAGCTAGAGGAGAAGCTCTCCCGTCTCGAGGCGAAGGTGGCCCGTAAGGATCAGATCATCGCTGAGGTGACCGAAGAGTACGTGACACTCAAAAAAAACTTGGGGAAGCCTGAGTGGTGCCTGGATTCCCCATGACCGTCGTGACGAGGTTGTCGACTTCGTGAACACAATCGCCACCAAGACCCAGCTTCCGGTCCAGCAGATCGTTCAGTGGTGCGGGATCGCTCGGGGCAAGTTCTACGACTGGCGCAAGCGGTACGGGAAGGTGAATGAGCACAACGGCCTGGTGCTGCGGGATCACTGGATCGAAGAATGGGAGCGCCAGTCCGTGATCGACTACTTCGACTGCCACCCACTGGACGGGTATCGCCGACTCACGTTCATGATGCTGGACGAAGACGTGGTGGCAGTTAGCCCCTCGACGACGTACCGGGTGTTGTCGAAGGCGGGTCGTCTGGACCGTTGGAACCCGAAGCCGTCGAAGAAGGGAACGGGCTTCGTTCAGCCGCTGCGAGCGCACCAGCACTGGCACACGGATATCTCGTACTTGAACCTGGGTGGGACGTTCTACTACCTCTGCTCGTTTCTGGATGGTGCGAGCCGCGCGGTGGTTCACTGGGAGATTCGTGAGTCGATGACGGAAGCGGATGTGGAGTGCATCTTGGAGCGAGCAAAGGAGCGGTACCCCGATGCGCGGCCTCGAATCATCTCGGACAACGGTCCGCAGTACATCGCGAAGGACTTCAAGGCATTCATCCGCATCTCAGGGATGACGCACGTGAGGACCGCGCCGTACTACCCGCAATCGAACGGGAAGATCGAGCGTTGGCACAAGACGATAAAATCGGACGCCCTGCGTCCTGCCAGCCCCACGAGCCTCGAAGAGGCTCGCCGCTTGATGGAACGATTCGTCGAATATTACAACGGGGTTCGCCTGCACAGCGCGATCGGCTACATTGCGCCGCTGGACTTCATGGATGGCAAGGCCACCCAGATCTGGTCGGAGCGAGACCGCAAACTCGAGCAGGCTCGGAAGCTGCGGCGTGAGCGCCGTGCGAACAAGGTGCCCGCATGAACACTCTGATCCCAGGAGCCCCACTCCGTTCCCTCTCGCCCACAAGCATTGAGTACCAGAGAGCGCAGGGGGCGTCAAGGGCGGCGAAGCCGGCGCGCGCAGCGCGCTTTACCGCGCGCAGCGCGCTTTACCCTTGACGCCCCCGAGCACTCTGGTACGATCCCTGGGGCGATAGGGGACATCCTGCCGCCGGGCGTTGCGTTAACGTCCAACCTCGCTGTCATCTTCACGCTGAACCAATACAGAAGGACCCGACGGATGCGAGCCAGGCTCAGGCGCGGGGGTGAGGATGGTGGCGTCGAGCTTTCCGATGCCGGTCAAGGTCGTGTCCGCGCCCGCGCCGGCAGTCGCCTCTTTGCGAATCGCACGAAGATGCTCGCGGAGGGCGTTGCCGTCCGCGAAGCGTCCATCGGGATTCGGGTCGAGAGCACGATCGACCATGGCGACGATAGGCGACGGCAGATGCGTGTATTGAGACAGTGGCTCCCGCTCGCCCTGAACGACTTTGAACATCGTTGCGTGCATCGACTCGGCGCTGAAGGGTTTCTTTCTCGTGAGCAGCTCGTAGAAAACAGCGCCGAGCGAAAAGATGTCGGAGCGCGGATCGACTTTCTCGCCCTGGACCTGCTCGGGCGACATGTAGTTGGGCGTCCCCATGATGTGCCCGGTCTTCGTCATGTCGGATGACTCTTCGCGGACGAGCCCGAAGTCCAGAATCTTGATCTGACCTTTCTTCGTGACGTGGAGGTTGGCGGGCTTGAGGTCACGATGTACCATGCCGGCCTCATGGGCAAAGCCGAGACCGTCAGCGATCTGCTCCATGTAGGTGAGAATCTGATCGACGGTGAGGGCCGAGCCACTCTTGATGACCTCCTTGAGGTCCTGGCCGTCGAGAAGCTCCATCACGATGTAGAGGTTGCCCTCTTCTTCGACGAAGTCGTAAATCGTGATGATGTTGGGGTGGTTGAGCTGCGCCGCCATCCTCGCTTCGCGGCGGAACCGCTCGACCAGATCCGCATCGGTGTCGAGGCTCTCGGCGATGACTTTGATCGCCACATAGCGGTTGAGGACCGGATCGTGGCCTTTGTAGACCTCTCCCATCGCGCCCTTGCTGAGCTTGCCGACGATATTGTATTTCCCTAATTTCTCGGGCTGCTTCGCCATGGGGGCGCCCCTTCGCCGCGGATGACGGCCACACCAGGAACAGACAAAAATCTTAAGGTGTTTCGACCGTTGATTGAACAGTCTAGCATGCGTTTTCGTAAGCGAACAACCTCACATCGCGGCTGGGCGTTGACCACAGGGGCAGGGGAACATTCGCCCGAGGGCGCGCCCCGAAGTTGTTATCCTGTTCCCATGGCGACAGCGTGCCCCTCGTGCACTCGTCCGAACGGCGACAACGCAACGAAGTGCCTCTATTGTTCCGAACCGCTCCCCCCGGCGCCGCCTCCGGCAGCCGAGGTGGATGAGAGCTCCAACCTCGCCCCTTTGCCGGTGTCCGAGGTCGATTGGCATCTGATCATCCTCATACCGAGCGGCCCTCCCGACGATGGAATGGTCGAAAGTCTTGCCGATGTTGCGGGCGTGTCTCGCTACGACGCTCGGCTGAGCTTGACGTCGGTGAGACCCCGCGTCTTGCGCCGCATGGAAGGCGATCTGTTCGCGCGTGGTCTTTCGGAGCAGCTCAAAGCGTCGCGCATTCCGCACTATGTCGTTTCCGAGCAATCGATCCTTACACTCCTAGTATCCCAAGCGCAGAGGGCAGAGCTCAAACAGCGCGAGCTCGAAGTGAGCTTGGAGGGAAGAACTCTGTCGATTCCGTACGAGGACATCTTGCTCTTCGTCCGCGGTGAGATCACGCGTGAGAATCACAATGAGAGAAAGCTTGCTACCGCCAAGGGAGCCAACCGGAGCCTTTCTCCGGGCCTTCTCCTTCATCTTTATGATACGGAGGCGTCGGTGGCGGTGGAAATCGACCCCGAGAGTTTCACCTGGCCGAATTTCGGCCACGAGCCGACGCGCTCGGCCCTCCTGAACCTCGAGCACTTTCTCGACGCCGTCGAAGACAAGTCACCGGGCGTCGTCGTCGATCGGGGATTCGATCTCGAGACTCCGGTCTTGTCGCGGGCCGGCGACGGTTCTGACTTCGCTCAGATCCTCTCGGGCCGCGGTGCCCCCGGCGGGGTGCTCTTCGACAACGAAGACCAGTTCCGGTTCTACGCGCGCTGGCGCTACCGCCTGGAGTGGCATCTGAGGCAAGCCTCCTGCTGAAGCAAGTAAGAGTTACACGAGCGCGTAATTTCTGCCTCGCCAGCGTATTCTCAAAGCCGCAGTCCAACTCGTCAAGGTGTTGATATGAATCGAATTGCAGCGATTTTCCGTAGATGGCAGCCGTCTTGCTATTACAGTCCTTCGATGAGACGACTGGTTTGGGGACTTCTCACGATTCACCTGTTCTCGGTCGGCCCGGCGTTTTCACAAGCTGAGGGCAACGGCGAGAACCTGCCCCGTTTTCGTTTCAATACCTCGGTCGACGCCGTCCACCTCAGCGTCTCGGTCGTCACCAAGAAAGGCAAGCTCGTCACCGACCTCGAGCAGAGCGATTTTTGGGTGCTCGAGAACGACGTGATCCAGGACAAGCGGAAGCGGTACGCGACTATCTCTACCAGGCTCACGGCATTCCGCTCCATCGGGTCGCGGTGTATAGCTTTGGTGAAGAGCAGCCGGTGGCGGACAACACGTCCCGCGAGGGTCGTGCACGAAACCGCCGCGTGGTGGTGAAAGTATTGGAATAGAAGAGACTCCCCAGCTCGGCAACGGGCTAGTGGAGCCCGGCAGACCCCTATTCCGGCGCGCGGGGGTCTGCCGGGTTAGTTTTTTCCAGCATCCAGCATCCAGCCTTGTGCTGATGGCCGATGGCCGCCGAGCGAGGGCTTACCGTCCCACCCCGCCCTCGCTTCCCGCTACAATGGAATAAATCACCGGTTCCCCGGTAACTCTTGCAAGGAGGAAAAGGCTTGGGCAGTCCAGCCCGTGCCCGGAATTGGGAAAGCTCGAGCGAGGCCGATCGAGACCTCGTCGTGCGCGCGCGAGCGGGTGACGAGGGTGCGTTTGCCGAGATCGTGCGCGGATACCAGCGACGGGTGTACGGTGTTGCGATGAGGATGACGCGACGGCACGAGGTGGCTGATGATATCGCTCAGGATACGTTCATACGGGCCTACCGCAGTCTGGCTCGATTCGAATTGGGACGTCCTCTGGGGCCGTGGCTCGTAAAAATCGCCGTGAATCTCTCGATTAACTACCTGAACGGTGCCGCGCGTCGCGAGCAATCGCTCTACAGCGAGGACACTCCGGACGGCCCGGTGAGCCCGGCGGCGAGCCCGGACCCGAGCCGGGAGCCTCTGGAGTCGAACCCGATGCGGCGGTTGCTGTCCAGCGAGTTCGCATGTGCGCTCTCGGGCGCGCTCGATAAGCTCAGCCCGGAGCATCGCGCGGTGTTCTTGTTGAAAGTCGACGAGGGGCTCCGGTATGACGAAATCGCGGAGACGCTCGGCATCTCTCGCGGTACGGTCATGTCGCGGCTGTTCCGCGCCCGGGCGCGTTTGAAGACCTTGCTCGAGGTTTACCGATGACGTGTGACCAAGCGATTCGGCTCGTCGAAAAGCTCGCCGACGGTGAAGCGAAACCGAGCGAGCGGACCGAAGCGGAGTCACATCTCGAAAGCTGCGCGGACTGCCGCTCGCACTACCAATTCGTGCGCGCGCTCGAGTCGGCGTCAGAGAAAATCGATTGGCCGGAGCCGCCCGAAGCCTACTGGCAGCATTTTCCGTCGAAAGTGCTCGCACGGCTCGAGCGCGACGAGCCCGCCCGAAGCGTTTGGCAGAAGCTCTTGTCGCCGCCGGTACTTCGTTTTGGCGCCGTGGCCGCAACGCTCATGGTCGTCGTCGCCGTTGGCTTCAGCGTGCTCGAGAACGATCAACTGCAGCCGGAACCGAAGTTGGCACAGACACCTCCTGGCGCGGGTAAGCAACCAGTCGACGAGGAAGCGGCGGGGGTTTCCGGTGAGCCCGGGCCGTTGGCAGATAAGGCACCCGCGCTTGCCGTGGACTCGGCCCCGGTGGCGCCCGAGGAGAGTGGTCGAGTCGAATCGGCTCGTAGTAGCACTCGGAGGCGCCCCGAATCACTCAACGACTCACTCGACGTCGCACCAGTGCCGCTACCGACCTTGTCGGCGGAAGAAGACGAGCTCGCCGAGCTCGAACGCCCCGCGGACGTCAAAAACCCCGACGGGCTCGCGGGGGGCGTCGCCGAACAGAGTTTTGAAGACGCCCCCGCGGCGGCCTCGCCGCGCGCCCGCGACAACCGCATGCTCCGTACGCTCGCGGAGGCTCCGGCCGAGCCGGGTAAGGCCATGGTCGCAACCGAGGAAGCGACGAACGCCGAGATCGCGCCTGTCGAAGCGTCCGTCGAACTGGCGCGCAAGCAAGCTCCCGCGCGCGCGCTGTCGTCGGTGACAAACCGCTGTGCCGAGTGGCGTGACTATCTAGCTGAAAACGGCGATGAAGGCAGCGATTCTCTCGAGGCGCGGTACCAAGTGGCGTTGTGCTCCCTCGAGCGCTACGCGTCGGAGCCAAGCGATGAAGCTCGGGCGGCAGCAGAGCGAGACGTCGAAGCGTTACTTGCGATGGAGAGTGATGGCGAGCGGGCGGATGATGTTCGTGCGCGAGCTCAACAGCTAAAGCGTTGAGACCCCTGCCCCTGCCTCTGCCCGGCCCCGTTCCAACTTGCTCCGAAGCTGTCGAAAGCGGAAACGGTGCCAGAACTGCAGCTCGCGTGCCGGTTTGAGGCGGGGATGGGCAGGGGCAAAGGCAGGGGAAAACGTTTTGCGGGGGCTACGAGACGTCCATCTCGATCTTGTACACCGAGCTCGCGCCCGCGAGCACCATCCCGCCGCCGCCGTCGAACGCGATGCCGACGAGGGGAGGCGAGGCGACGATGCGCTCGGCAGTTCTCTCGGGCCCGATCCGGTAAACCCCGCTATCCCCGACGAGTCCCTCTGTGACGTACAGCGTTCCCTCGCTGTCGAACGCCATGCCTTGCGGTCGACCGAAACCGCCGCAATACACTTCGACTTCGGCGTCGACCCCAATGCGGTAGATCGGATCGACCGGCGAAAGGCTCGGCGCGGAGACGAAGAGATTCCCTTGGGAGTCGAACGCGAGATGGTACGCGGCGACCGAAGGTTCCAAACGGCAGAACGAGCGCGGCTCGCCGTTCGGTTCGATACGAAAGATCGTTCCCCGGCGATCGCCGACGTACAAGATCCCTTCGGGATCGAAAGCGATCCCTGTCGCCGTGCCGAGCTCATCCGCGTAGAGCTCGACTTCGCGGTTGGCGCCGACGCGGTACACGGCACCATCTTCGCGACTCGAAACGTAGAGACAGTCGTCTGGTCCCCAGGCAAGTCCTGTCGCGTTGAGGATCTCGCCCGAGTAAGGCGCGACGTCGCCATCGATGACGACGCGATAGACCGACACCGGTACTTTCTCGCCGCGGCTACCGCTCAACGTGACGTAGAGACGACCTTCACGATCGAACACCGGGTTCGCCACGGGTTGCAGTTGCTCGGCAATCGTGTGGGCGACGGAAACGTGATGCGGCGTGCTCGAGCCACCGTCGATCTCGACGCGGACGTCGGACATTTCCGAGAGGGCGTCCTCGGGCACAATGGCCGCGATGGTATCGCTCGACACTCGGGTGACCTGCGCTCGGTGGTCACCGAAGAACACGCGATGGGCGTGCGCTCGCTCGGGCTCGAAACCGTCTCCGCGGATCGCCACGCGGCCTCCGGGAACGACGTAGGGGGGATCGATCTCCCGAACTTGCGGTGGGCGTACGCTCACTTCGGTGGTTCCGTTTGGGCAGTTGCGGCCATCATATTACTCCTCGAGCTCGATGAGCCCCTGGTCGAGCAACCTCTTGAAGATGATCAGAACTTCCTGTTCAGCCATCGGACAGATTTTGGTGATGGACGCGACGTCCCAGTCGCCGTTCACTCGCGACACCACGAAACCCTCCTGGGGATCGAGATCGAGTCCTGACAACTCGACCAGCGTAACCTTGAGATGCGGCACCGCCTCCGGCGAAATCTCCGAGACTTTCTGCAAGTCCTCGAGGATGCGCTGGATCTTGAGCGTGAACAGACGTGCGTACTTGTTTTGGGTGTCGACTTCGAGAGCACCTTCGAACGCGGCGAGGGCGTTCTCGTAGTCGCCGGCGTTGTACAAGCTCACGCCGGTATCGAGCTTGTCGCGAAGCTCGGTGACCTGCTGATCGAAGTCCATCTCCTCAGGAGACTCTTTGACGACAACGAGCTTCCTTTCGTGCAGATCGAGAAGCCTCGACGCGGCGTAGAACTCGACGGCGTGAAGCTCGAGCGAGATCTCCGCCAGGTTCTTCCCGCGGGCTACGAGCTCGAGGACGCGGCGGTCTTCCTCGCTGACATCGGGGGCTTCCTCTAGCGTGTCGTGATTGACCTCGAACGTTGCCAGCCGTGAGGGGAAGACCTCGTGAATACGCTGCCATTCGTCGGTGCGGCGCGCGCCCTCGAGGATGACGCCGGTCAGATCCAGGGGTAGCGAGACCGGGATTGTTTCGGGAAGGGTGTCGTTGTCGAACGTGAATTCTCCATCCTTCCACAGGAAGCAATCGTAGATGGCTTCTTCGGTTTTGAGCCTCAAAAGCTCCTCGAGCACGTCTTCGGTGATGACTTCCGAGGCAACGAGAATCTGTCCCAATGGACGGTTCGAGCGATCCTGCTCGATGAGCGCCTTGAACAGTTCCTCTTCGGTAATGTGGCCGGATCGGATCAGGAACTGGCCCAGGGTTTCGCGCGGACTGCTCAAGACCGACGAGAACAGGCGACCGTCCTTGAAAAACAGCTGCTTCTCGATCGGGCCGCGCTTGACGTGGAGCGTTCCCGTCTTGAGGTTGGTCCCACACCACTGCAGCAGATCTCCCAGCTGCATCGTGGCGAGGCTTCCGGAGAGACTCATCGATTCGAATGGAGCTTCGCGCGCGCTCCCGCGCTGGGTCTTGGGGACCGCGGGTGGATCAACTCGCCCAGTACAGGAAGTCGCGCCAGCTCTTGGGCACTTCGGCCATGCCGTATGTGATCGCGTGAGCGGGAAGATAGGTCGGTCGCTTCGGTCGCCGCACCAGTGTCAGTCCAGCTTCTCGCGGAGTCTTTCCGCCTTTCTTGCGGTTGCACTCGATACAGCAGGTGACGATGTTCTCCCACACTTTGCGACCGCCCTTGGAAACCGGGACGACGTGATCGAACGTCAGCTCCGAAGCTTGAAACCGTTCGGCGCAATACTGACATCGGTATTTGTCTCGAAGATAGATGTTCGACCGAGAAAACGGAACCTGGTGAAATCGACGAGTCACCCGCACGCGCCGGAGAAGCCTCAATACCGACGGAAGCTCCAGAGTAATGCGCACTCCCCTGATCCTTCGATCGTACGAAGCGATCACCTCCACTTTGCCTGTGAAGAGCAACACCACCGCTTTTTGCCAGGTGATGACACGTAGCGGCTCATAGCTGGCGTTCAGCAAGAGGCTACGCATCAGGAAGACGCTCCGAACCGTCCGGGGACACGACGCACTTCTGTGCACGTCGACGAAGAAGCTCGGAGTTGCTCCCGCGGATGCGCTTCGTTAGTGGCTTGCCTGGCTGGGATGACCCTCCGAATGCACGGGATAAACCCGTAAACTCATATTTTAGTATATGTTCCGCCAAAGTCGTTGCGTTGTCAAACGCGAGAGGAGGAAACTTCGATGCAGATTTCGATCGCAGTCGTCGGTGCGTCGCAACCGAGTGACGTGGCTTCCGAGCAGGCTGTCGCGGTGGGTGCGGCGGTGGCCGCTGCGGGCGCCACGCTCGTCACCGGCGGCCTCGGAGGGATCATGGAGGCGGCGTGTAGAGGCGCGCGCGGACGGGGCGGGCTGACCGTCGGGATCTTGCCGGGCACGTCGAAGGAGGATGCGAACCCGTACGTTGACTGCGCTGTGCCTACGGGGCTTGGGGATTTTCGGAACTATCTCGTCGTGGCGGCGGCCGATGCAGTCATTGCGCTCGAGGGTCGTTTCGGGACGTTGTCCGAGATTGCGATGGCGTTGACGCTTGGTAAGCGCGTGGTCGGTCTTGGGACTTGGGAGATTGAGGGGGTTCGCACCGCGCGGGATCCCGAGGGCGCCGTGCGCCTTGCTCTCGAAGCCGCTCGGGCGGGGGGTGAGAGGTTCCGAGGTTTAAGTTAGGTTTGATCGGGGACGGGCACGGGCAGGGGGAGCTAGTCCCATGGAACAGAAAAAGCTAGACAACACCGGCCCTTCTGTGATCTGCTAAATGCATGAAACACAAGGGCCGGCGAAAAGCCGAATTGAAGCTGTCGTCTCAAGAAAGCGAAGCGCTGACGCGACTGGCGCGACGCAGCCGTAGTTCGCCGCACCAAGCCTTCCGAGCGAAGATCGTGCTGGATTGCGCGGCGGGTCTGACGAATATGGAAGTTGCTAGGAAGATGCACACCATGAGGAGCACGGTGGGCAAGTGGCGAAGACGCTTTGTAGAACAACGAATGGAAGGGTTGTACGACGAACCTCGGCCGGGAGCGGCTCGCAAAATCGGCGATGACCAGATCGAGGAAGTCGTGACCAAGACGCTGGCGACGACTCCAAAGGGGAGAACCCATTGGAGTACGCGCTCGATGGCCAAGCATCTTGGGCTGAGTCATTCGACGATTGGACGTATTTGGCGAACGTTCGGGCTTCAACCGCACCGCTCGGAATCGTTTCGTCTCTCGCAAGACCCACAACTGGTCGAAAAAGTACGCGACGTTGTTGGCCTGTATATGAACCCACCGGATAACGCGGTCGTCCTGTGCGTCGACGAGAAATCGCAGATTCAAGCGCTCGAGCGTGCTCAACCTGTCCTGCCCATGAGCTTGGGCCAGCCCGAGCGACAAACCCACGACTATATTCGGCATGGAACGACTGACCTGTTTGCCGCACTCGACGCCGCAACAGGTGAAGTCTTCGGAAAGTGCTACGCGCGACATCGAGCGCTAGAGTTCAAGAAGTTCCTCGCTGAGATCGAAGCAGCCGTTCCCAGCGAGTTGGACATCCACGTCGTGCTCGACAATCTCGCCACGCACAAGACACCGGCGATCAAACGCTGGCTTTCCAAGCGACCTCGGTTCCACTTTCACTTCACACCGACACACGCCTCTTGGCTCAACTTCGCTGAGCGCTTCTTTGGCTTGCTCACCGAACACGCCTTGCGACGAGGCTCGCACACGAGCGTGCCTCAGCTCCGCGTTGCGATACAAGACTATCTCGATGCTCACAACGAGAACCCAAAGCCGTTCAAGTGGACGAAATCCGCCGACCAAATCCTCGAAACCATCGCTCGGTTCGCCCAGCGAACGCTCGATACACATGGCAAATCGAATTTGGACAGTAATTAAAGATCCAGGGGACTAGAGGTACTGGCGGTAGATTGGGTTCGACTGGCAATAGGCCTGGATGGTCCACACGATCACACGGACGTCCTCGACCGCGAGCTTTTTGAAGCGTGCACCGAAGCCGACCGGAAGCCCGTGGACGGGATGCGTTTGGTGGGTCTGGATCCACGCCACCAAGCTCGGGATCCTGAGCTCGCGCTCGTTTCCCGGCACGCGGAACATGACTTCGACCTCTTCGCCGCCGACGGGAAGTTTGTGGGTGGCGACGTAGATCCCGCGAAGCGACAGGTCGAGTAACATCGCCTCGGTATCCCTGCCGGAGGCGAAGACAGTACAACGGCGGACGAACGGAATACGCAGGGTGGGCGGTGGCTGACTCGTCACGGTGTGTTTCGAAGGGGGATTTCCAGAGTACCGTTCGTAATAAAGCCTGTCAATATGGTGGGCGGTGCTACGATAGCCGCGCGCATGCCAGACATGCCAAACATAAAAGACCTCGAAGCCGGTGTGCTTGCCGAGGTCGACACCTTTGTTCGCGAGCTCCGCGGCTCGCGTGCTCTGGCCCCCGTGTCGCGCGACGTCGCACCCGAAGCATCGCTCGAAAAAGACCTGGGGCTTGGAAGCCTCGAGCGGGTCGAGCTCTTGTCCCGTCTCGAGCGGCGCTTCGGCGCCAAAGTTTCCGAAAGCGTTCTCGGCGAAGCGGAGACACCTCGAGATCTCGCCGTGGCGTTTCTCGAAAGCGAGCAAGAGATCGCGATCGAAACGGCGACGGCCTGTTACCGACCCACGCGGCGTTCTTTACAGGCCTTGCCTGCGGACGCGCGCTCGCTCCAAGAAGTTCTCGTCAAGCGAGCGCAGGCGGAGCCCGACAACATCCATCTGTTCCTTCGTGAGGACAAAGGGCCCGAGCGCGCGGTCAGCTTGTCGGAGCTCTACAGCGAAGCGCTCACGCTTGCGGGGGGGCTAACGGATGCGGGAGTTTCCCGCGGCGACAGAGTGGCCATCATGCTCGGAACCAGCCGCGACTTTTTCTCGAGCTTCATGGGCACGCTCCTCGCGGGCGCGGTGCCGGTGCCGCTCTATCCGCCGTTCACCATGAATCGGCTCGAGGAGTACATCGCCCGTCAGGCCGGAATCGTCAAAAACGCCGAAGCCTCGGTATTCATCACCCTCGATAATAGGCGCGCAATAGGCGAAGTGCTCAAAACCAAGGCCCCTGCACTACGCGCGATCGTTAGCGTGTCCGACCTCGTATCGCGATCGAGGCCGATCGAGCCGGTCCTCGTCGACGGCACCGAGCCCGCGCTCATCCAATACACATCTGGAAGCACGGGTGATCCCAAAGGTGTTTTGTTGTCGCACGAAAACCTTTTGACCAATATCCGCGCCATTGGTCACACGCTATCGATTCAACCGAACGACGTCGGCGTGAGCTGGCTTCCGCTTTACCACGACATGGGGCTCATCGGGGCATGGCTGACGCCGCTCTATTTCGGGATCCCTGTCGCCATTTTCTCGCCGCTTGCGTTTCTGGCACGACCGGAGCGGTGGCTTTGGACCATCCACACGCGCCGCGGCACGATCTCGCCGGCGCCGAACTTTGCCTACGAGCTTTGCGCGCGCAAGATCGAGCAAAGCGATATGGAAGGGCTCGACTTGAGCTCGTGGCGGGTCGCACTCACCGGCGCGGAACCGGTCGCGCCGAACACGATCGATCGCTTCACGCGAAGATTTTCCGCGTATGGCTTCGACGCCGAGAGTTTTTTGCCCGTCTACGGTCTCGCCGAGTCGTCACTGCTCGTCGCCGCTCCTAGGCGTCGCGAAAAACCACGGGTAATAGATTTCGACCGCGACGCGCTCGAGCGCGATCGCGTTGCTCGGCGAGCCGTTTCCGGGACGCGGTCGCTCCGGCTCGTGTCGGTGGGAGAGGCCGTTTTGGGACACGAGGTCAAAATCGTCGACGATGGCGGGGCCGTGGTGGAAGACGGCGTCGAGGGTAGCGTGCTCTTCCGAGGTCCGTCCTCCATGCAGGGTTACTACCGGAACGAGAGCGCCACCGCCGCGATCCGGCGCGACGAGGGGTTTCTCGATTCCGGGGATCGAGGCTTTCGCTCCGAAGGAGACCTCTTCATCACCGGCCGCTCCAAGGACATTATTATTCGCGCCGGCCGCAACTTGATGCCGCAGGAGATCGAAAGCGAAGTAGCCAAAGTTGCCGGCGTCCGCGCTGGATGCGTCGCCGCTTTCGGCGTGGCCGACCAAGACGCTGGCACCGAGAGCATCGTGGTGGTCGCCGAGGCGCGCGAGTCTTCCCACGACGCGAAGGCTCGCATCCGCCGGGAGATCGAAGTGAGCGTTCTCGACGCCTCTGGCTCGCCTCCGGCCGACGTCGTTCTCATCCCACCACGAACGATTCTCAAGACGCCGAGCGGGAAGATCCGTCGCTCGGCGTGCCGCGAGCAATACCTTCGTGGCGGGCATCGACGAAACGCGGGGCGAAACAAAACTTCGTGGATGTGGTGGGCTCGAGCCGGTTATCGCTGGTACACCACCGTGCTCGCACGCGGCTGGCGTCAAGCTAAACGCCTCGCCTTCGGGAGCTACGTCTCAGCGGTTAGCGTGCTCTTCGTCGCGGCCGGCTGGGTTCTCGCGCTCGTCGTGCCGTCGCGGCGTTTCTTTCAACACTTCGTCCATCGGGCGGCGCGCGCCTACCTCGCACTGACGGGCATCCGGCTAGAAGTGGAAGGTGCGGCGCGACTCGACGGACGAGCGGGTCCATTCGTCTTTGCCGTCAACCACGCGAGCTACCTCGACGCCATTCCCGTCATGGCCGCGCTTTCGATCGACTACGCGTTCGTGGTGAAACGCGAAGCGGCCGCGTGGCCTGTCATCGGAAAGTTCATACAGCGACTGGGTCACCTTCCGGTCGAGCGCGTTCACGCTGGAGAGAGTGCGAAGAGTACGCGCGCCATGCACGGACTTCTCGAGAACGGTCGCTCGGTCGTGCTTTTTCCGGAAGGTACGTTCACCTACGCGAGCGGCATCCGTCCTTTCAAGCTCGGCGCGTTCAAGCTTGCCGTCGAAAGCGAAACGCCTCTCGTGCCGGTTGCGCTCGTCGGCACGAGACGTTGGCTTCGCGATGGCACGTGGATCCCGCGGCGGAGCGCGCTCAAAGTCGTGATCGGCAAACCGCGGACGGCGCGCGAAGCCTCGTTCTCGGGCATGGTGCAGTTGAAGGAAGAGACTGTGGAGCTCATCGCCCACGAAGTCGGCGAGCCGAGACTCGATCTGATCGCCGCCGGCCCCGTCGACGCTAATCGCTAAGTAGTATGGAGTACATCATTACCAACTCCACTCCGGATCCCCGACCCTGATTAACCAGGGCGCATTCGAGGATCCTGTTCGCAACTACCAGTCCATCGAGCTCACCATGGACAAGCGGGTCTCGAACAACTGGGGTCTGTTCGCGTCTTACCGCTGGTCGCGGCTCTACGGGAACTTCGAAGGCTTCTACCGGAGTGATAACACTCAGTCCGATCCCGCGATCACATCGCTGTTCGACTTCCCGATCAACGATCCGAGCTACACCGAGATCGGGGTACCGCAGTTCGGTTTCAGCGGCCACATCCGCAACCAGGGCGAGCAAGGCTCCGGCCGGCTTCCCAACGACCGTCAGCACCAGATCAAGGGGTACTCGACGTACTCCATGGACAATGGCCTCGGTGTCGGCATCGGGCTGGTGTTGAGCTCGGGCACGCCGCTGACCGCGCTCGCCGCGAACCCAGAGTACGACAACAGCGGCGAGGTTCCGGTTACAGATCGTGGCGAGGGTTTCGACACCCACAACGGGTTCAAAAAGTCGGCCGACTTCCAATACGGTCTCGATCTGCACGTGGACTACCGCTTCAATATCGGTGATACGCAGGGCCTGACGCTCATCGCGGATCTCTTCAATACGTTCAACCTGCAGGCCGTGCTCCGTTACAATCAGTTCGCGGACCTCAGCTTTCTGGTGGCCGATCCGGACTTCCGTCGCCCGCGCGAGTACATGGCGCCGTTCCGTCTCCGGTTCGGCGTGCGCTACGAGTTTTAGAGCGCGAGACGCAAATTTCAGTCCCGGGCGGGAGCAAAGCTCCCGCCCCTTTTTTGGGATCCTTTTTTTGACACCGAGACGTTAAGACACGAAGATTGGGGCCATGATTCGTCAATGGGTAGGGATTCTCATCGTTTTGGCTGCTCCTGCGCTCTCAGCTTGTCGGGAGCCCCCCGCTGAGGAAGCCGAGGCCACGGCTTTCATCGAGCGGGCCGAATCCGAGCTTCTCGCGGCGTGGCAGGACTCCGCGCGCGCGAGCTGGGTTCAGGCCACGTACATTACCGAAGACACCCAGATCCTGGCCGCGAAAGCGAGCGAGACGTCGACGGCGCTCGCGGTGCAGTTGGCGCAAGAGGCCGCCCGGTTCCAGGGTCTCGAGCTACCGTACGATCTCGATCGCAAGCTTCGCCTGTTGCGTCTCGCGCTCACCGTGCCGGCGCCCAATAACCCCGAAGAAACCCGTGAGCTCGCGCTCATCGAGACGTCGATGGAAAGCACCTACGGGCGCGGGAAGTATTGTCCCGATCAAGACACCTGCTGGGACCTTCAAGTCATGAGCAAGATGCTCGTCGAGAGCCAGGACGAGAACCATCTCCGGGAAGTTTGGAAGGGATGGCGCACGATCTCGCCACCCATGCGCGAGGAGTTCACCCGCTACGTCGAGCTCGGCAACAAGGGCGCCCGCGAGCTCGGGTTTACCGATCTCGGCTCGATGTGGCGTTCGCAATACGACATGCCGCCCGACGCGTTCGCCGCGGAGCTCGATCGTTTGTGGGATCAGGTAAAGCCCCTCTACGTATCGCTGCATGCCTACGTGCGGCGTCGCCTGCGCGAAACGTACGGCCCGGAGATCGTGCCCGCAAGCGGT
Source organism: Candidatus Marinacidobacterales bacterium (assembly GCA_965237955.1). Classification (GTDB taxonomy): domain Bacteria; phylum Acidobacteriota; class Vicinamibacteria; order Marinacidobacterales; family SMYC01. The sequence goes on from OZ250169.1 coordinate 2,628,040, forward strand.
CCCATTCCGGCACATCTTCTCGGCAACATGTGGGCCCAGCAGTGGGGAAACATCTATCCGCTCGTCGCTCCCGACGACTCGGATCCGGGCTACGACTTGACGGACAAGCTGGTAGCGAAGCGCACCGATGCCGTGGAGATGGTGCGCTACGGCGAGAGATTCTTTCTCTCGCTCGGGTTTGATCCGCTACCGGAAACGTTTTGGGAGAGGTCTTTGTTCGTGCAGCCGCGAGACCGAGACGTGGTCTGCCATGCAAGCGCGTGGTCCGTCGACGCCGCCGCCGATCTCCGCATCAAGATGTGCATCGATATCACCGCCGAGGATTTCTCTACGATCCATCACGAGCTCGGGCACAACTTCTACCAGCGAGCGTACATGAACCAAACGCCGCTCTATCGCGGGAGCGCCAACGACGGCTTCCACGAGGCGATTGGCGACACACTCGCGCTCTCGGTGACGCCGGCGTATTTGAAAGAGCTCGGTCTCATCGACGAAGAGCCCGATACCTCCAAGGACATCGGTCTCTTGCTGCGGATGGCCCTCGACAAGGTCGCGTTTCTGCCGTTCGGGCTTCTTGTCGACCAGTGGCGGTGGCGTGTGTTCTCGGGTGAGGTTTCTCCGGCGCATTACAACGAAGCGTGGTGGGAGCTGCGGGAGAGGTACCAGGGCGTGGTCGCACCGGTTGCGCGATCCGAAGCCGACTTCGATCCGGGCGCCAAATACCATGTGCCCGCGAGCACTCCCTACTCCCGCTACTTCCTTGCTCACATTCTCCAATTCCAGTTCCACCGCGCGCTTTGCAAGGAGGTCGGATACGACGGACCGCTCAACCGCTGTACGATCTACGGCAACAAAGCGGCCGGGGCACGCTTGAACGCGATGCTCGAGATGGGGTTGTCGCGACCCTGGCCCGAGGCGCTCGAAGCGATGACGGGTGAGACTGAGATGGATGCCACCGCCATTCTCGATTTTTTCGCGCCTCTGCAGGCTTGGCTCAATGAGAAGAATGAAGGGCATCCGACGGGGTGGTAGACTGACGCTTCTAGATCACCCGTAATCCCTTGCTCAAGAATCTCCGGACCGTCTTCCGCTACCGTGTGCTCATCCAGAGCCTTGTGGTACGGGAGCTCAGGGCGCGCTACCGGGGCTCGGTCCTGGGCTTTTTGTGGTCGTTCATCAACCCTTTGCTCCAGCTCGTCATCTATTGGTTCGTGTTCAGCTACATCATGCCGACCCGGGGCATGATGGGAATGTCACCCTACGCGCTGTTTCTGTTCACCGGCATCCTTCCTTGGACCTGGTTCAGCTCATCGGTCATGGAATCTTCGGCCGTCCTCATCTCGAGTGGTAACCTCATTAAGAAGATCTTCTTTCCCGCAGAAGTGCTCCCCATCGTCGTCGTGCTCAGCAACTTGGTGCATTTTTTTCTCGGGCTTCCGATCCTATTCGGTTTCCTCATTTACTACGGGAAGATCCAAGCGACGCTCGTGTACTTCCCTGCAGTCGTGCTCTTGCAGTTGGTCTTCACCCTCGGCGTGTGCTTGTTCATCTCCGCGTTGGCGGTGCACTTCCGGGACGTTCAGAACATCATCGCCAACCTGATGATGCTGTGGTTCTTCGCGAGTCCAGTGATTTACTCGTATCTGACGATCTCGCCGTCGCTCCAGCGCTGGTTGAACTACAACCCGATGACCCACATCATTGTCGGCTATCACCAGTCGCTCTTCACCGGCTCGATGGGCCACTGGCCTTGGCTCTTGGTCATGATCCCGGCCGCACTGATAACATTTTTCGTGGGCTACTATTTCTTCGACAAACTAAGAGACACCTTCGCCGAAGAAGTGTGAGCAATGAGCAATGACGACAGCGATACAAGTTTCGGACCTCACCAAGGTTTATCAGCGCTACAGCCATCGGAAGCAGTTCCGCACGCTCAAAAGTGCGCTCTTGGGTGGCAGCCTCCTCGCGGACCTTCGGCCCGATGAGCGATTTCCCGCGCTCAGCGGGGTGACCTTCAACGTCCGCCAGGGATCGACGTTCGCGATTATCGGGAGAAACGGCTCCGGGAAGAGCACCCTTCTCAAAGTCATTGCCGGCATCTCGAAACCCGACGCGGGGACGGTCACGGTGAACGGCCGCGTCTCCGCGCTCATCGAGCTCGGCGCCGGCTTCCATCCCGAGATCACCGGCCGCGAGAACATCTTCATCAACGGCATCATGTTGGGGTTGTCGAAGAAGGAAATCCAGAATCGCTTCGATGACATCGTGGAGTTCGCGGAGCTCGAGGAGTTCATCGATGCTCCGGTCAAGACCTACTCCTCCGGCATGTACATGCGCCTCGGGTTCGCGGTTGCGATCCATGTCGATCCGGATGTTCTCTTGATCGACGAAGTGCTCGCGGTGGGTGACGAAGCCTTCGTTCACAAGTGCCTCGACAAGATCAGCGAGTTCCGCCGCCGCAACAAGACCATCATCCTCGTGACCCACAGCCTTGGCCTCGTCGAGAAGATGGCCGACGAGGCGCTCTGGATCGACAAATCCGAAGTACAGCTGCGAGGCGATCCGAAGAAGGTCGTCGACGCTTACCTCGCCCGCGTGAGCCAGCACGAAGAAAAAGAGCTCACCGCCGCCGAACAGAGCGCGCTCGCCGAGTTTGAAACACCCGAGTCCGCGCCCCGGGAGTCCCGAGAGATTGAGCCCGAATTTCCTGTCAGTGAGGTCGAGCCCACGTCGGCGTTCGAGCGAGAGAAAGGCCGTTGGGGCTCGCGCGAAGTGGAGATCGAGGATGTCTCCCTCCACGGCGACGACGGGAGCAGCAAGCACATTTTCTCGACCGGCGAGCCGGTGACGGTTCACTTGAAGATCAAGAGCACCGGTACGATCAAAGACTTCGTCTTTGGCGTGGCCATTTTCAACGCCGACGGTGTGTGCTGCTATGGGACGAACACCGACATCGAGGAGCTCGAGCCGGTCACACTCTCGGGCGAGGGAGAAGTGAGGTTCGTGATCCCGAAGCTTCAGCTCATCGAGGGGACTTACTTTCTCGACGTGGCCGCTCATCAACGCGATGGCTATCCGTTCGACTATCACCGCGCACTGCACCAATTCCGTATCCAATCGCGGGTGAAAGACGTCGGAGTGTACCGTCCCACACATCGGTGGGAGTTCACCCCCAATATCGTCATGCGCCCGCCCAAGTCGTCGTCGTGAGCCGCAACAAGGTCCTCGACCGGGAGTCGATGCTTGCGGAGCGCGCGAAGCTCCGTGACGCCCGCGCGAAGCTCGTGTTCACGAATGGATGCTTCGATATTCTGCATCCCGGCCACGTGCGCTACCTCAACCAGGCCCGCGGCCTCGGCGATCGTCTCGTCGTCGCCGTCAATGCCGACGCGACCGTGTCTGCGCTCAAAGGCGAAGGACGCCCGCTCATGCCTCTCGGCGAGCGGATGGAGATTTTGGCGGCGCTCGAAGCCGTCGACTACGTCGTGTCCTTCGATGAGGAAACGCCACAGGCGATCATCGACGCGATCATTCCCGACGTCCTCGTCAAAGGCGGCGATTGGACGCCGGACAACATCGTCGGCCGCCACACGGTCGAGAGCTCCGGCGGGAAGGTTTTCTCGCTCCCGTTCGCACCGGGCTACTCGACGTCGGGATTGATCGACCGCATCGTATTCAAGAAGGCATGACCCGAGGCACGAAAACCTCGCTCGGGCGTATCGTCGACGGGCTCGCGCTCGAGTCTATCATCGAGTCCGGCATAGAGACCGGCGCGACCGCCCGTATTTCCGGCTTGATGGGCCCGGCTCGCTCCCTCCTCGTAGCCGCGATCGCGCAAAAAACGTCGGGACCGATGCTTGTCGTCGTCGCCGACGAGAGACGCCTCGCTCCCGCGGTATCGGATCTCGAATCGCTACTACGCGCACTCGGTGTTCCCCGGCGCGTGTTGTCGTTCCCGGCGTTCGCGCTCGATCCGTATCGCGGCCTGTCACCTCATCTGGAGGTGACCTCCGCCCGGCTCGAGGCGCTCGTCTCCTTGCTCGACGGCGAGGATGTCGTCATCGTTGCCACCGCGGGCGCGCTTCTCTATCGAACCGCCGCGCCCGAGCTCTTGAGGCGCGGCATCCGCGAGCTCCGCGCCGGCGATAGCTTCGACCCCGGTGAGCTCGAGCGCTACCTCGTCGATGCCGGATACCGCAACGAAGATCCGGTGACGACGCCTGGAGACTTCACCCGCCGCGGCGGCATCCTCGACGTGTTTCCCCCCGGACACTCGGGACCGCTCCGCCTCGAGCTTTTCGGCGACGAGCTCGAGGAGATCCGTACGTTCGACCCTCAAACGCAGCGTACGATCGGATCGCTTTCCGAAGCCCGCATCGTACCCGCCAGTGAGTGGCCAGCCGCACAGGCGCACCTCGAGGCCCTTGCGCTCGAGGACATCGCGGGCGCTCCCGGCCTTGGGTTCCGTCTGCCGCGTCACCCGGATTTCCAGGCGAGTCTGTTCGATTATCTCGGGGCAGGTTCCATTGGCCGACTGGTCGTCGAGGAGCCGGTCGACGTCTCCCGCTCCGCCGAGGCCGAGTGGGAACGAGTGCTCGCGAGCTTTGCTGAGGCTGAAGACGACCTGTCTAGGCTGCCCCGCCTGTCTCGTTACGCGGAGCCGTCCGAGCTGTTGATGGATTTGGGGGCGTTGAAGGACATCGTCGAATCACGCGCGCTCACACTTCAAGAGATGGGCGTTCTCGGGGAAGACACCCGACATCTGTCGACGTTGATCCCCCCCTCGTTTCGGGGGCGTGTTTCCGAGTTCCTCCAAGAGGTGCGCAAACACATCGACCGCGGCGCGCTCGTGCGCCTGTTCGTCTCCGGCGAAGGGATGGCAGACCGTTCGGTAGAGCTCCTATCGGAAGCCGGGCTCACCGCGGGCCGGGCAAAAGACGATGCCAGCGGTGAAGGCCACGTCGTGCTCGAGCTCGGACACCTTTCGCAGAGCTTCGTCGTGCCCGAGCTTTCACTCGCTGTCTTCACCGCGAGCGACGTCTTCGCCGAGCCGCCGGCGCCCGCGGCGCGCAAAGGCGCCAAGCTGAGACGCTTTCTCTCCGACTTCCGCGATCTCGCAATCGGTGACTACGTGGTTCACACCGAGCACGGCATCGGCGTCTTTACCGGGTTGCGCCAGCTCGCCGAAGGCGACACGAAAGAGTTCGTCGTGCTCGAGTATTCAGGCGGCGACAAGCTGTACGTCCCCGTGGATCGGCTCGATTATCTCGAGAAGTACTCGAGCGCCGAGAGCGCCAAGCCCAAGCTCGACAAGCTCGGAGGCACCGGTTGGGAGCGTGTCAAAACGCGCGTACGCAAATCCATGCGCGACATGGCGCAAGAGCTCTTGAAGCTCTACGCCGCGAGGAAAGAAGCGGAAGGGTACGCGTTCGCTTCCGATACTGCGTGGATGGGCGAGTTTGAAGCACTGTTCGAGTTCGAAGAAACACCCGATCAGCTCCAAGCGATCGCGGATGTGAAACGAGACATGGAAACGCCGTCACCGATGGACCGGCTTCTATGCGGCGACGTCGGTTACGGCAAAACCGAAGTCGCGATGCGGGCCGCGTTCAAAGCGGTGAGCGATGGGCGCCAGGTAGCGGTGCTGGTGCCGACCACGGTGCTCGCGTTCCAACACTTGAGCACGTTTCGAGAACGTTTCGCGGCGTTTCCGATGCGCGTGGAAATGCTCTCCCGCTTCAAGACACGGAAGGAGCAGAAGAAGATCGTCGAGGACCTGGCCGACGGCAAAGTCGATATCGTCATCGGCACCCATCGTCTGCTCTCCAAAGACGTCCGCTTCCAAGAGCTCGGGCTGCTCGTCGTCGACGAAGAGCAGCGTTTTGGCGTCTCTCACAAAGAGCGCTTGAAAACGCTCAGCCATGGTGTCGACTCGCTGACGATGACCGCAACCCCGATCCCGCGCACCCTTCACATGTCGTTGTCCGGTATCCGCGACATGTCGGTGATCGAGACGCCGCCGAAAGGCCGGATGGCGATCCAGACGCACATCGTCCGCCTCGATGCGACGGTTCTCACCGAGGCGATCCGCTACGAGCTCGGCCGCGGCGGCCAAGTCTACTTCGTCCACAACCGCGTCAGCTCGATCTACTCTCTGGCAAACTACCTGCACCGGCTCGTTCCCGAGGCGCGCATCGTAATAGGCCACGGCCAGATGAAAGAATCGGAGCTCGAGAGCGTCATGCTGCGGTTCATCCGTGGTGAGTTCGACGTCCTCGTCAGCACCACCATCATCGAGAACGGGCTCGACATTCCGCTGGTCAACACGTTGATGGTCAACCGTGCGGATCGGTTCGGCCTCTCTCAGCTCTACCAACTCCGCGGTCGCGTCGGCCGCTCCAACCGCCGTGCGTACGCGTACCTGCTCATCCCCGACGAATCTCACCTGACGCCCGTCGCGCGGCGGCGTTTGGCCGCCATACGGGAGTTCAGCGAGCTCGGAGCTGGATTCCGTATCGCCGCGCTCGATCTCGAGCTGCGGGGAGCAGGCAACCTTCTCGGCGGCGAGCAACACGGTCACATCGACGCCGTCGGCTTCGATCTCTACTGTCGCCTCCTCGACGAGACCGTGCGGGAGCTCTCGGGTGAGGAAGCGCTCGCGAGCTCCGCCCGTGCGAATCTCAACTTGCGGATCGAGCTTCGCCTGCCCGAGGAGTTTATCCCCGATATCAACCAGAGGATGTCGATCTACAAGCGCACGTCGTCCGCGCGCGATCGCGATACCCTCGAGGAGCTCCAGGAAGAGACCCGCGACCGTTTCGGATCGCTCCCCGAGAGGGTCCTGCAGTTCTTCGAATATGCGCGGCTCCAAGTGATGGCGGACGGGCTTCGGCTCACGAGCGTCGAGCGCGACCATCGCGGCGGCGGTGGCCTCTCGTTCCGATTGACGCCGGCAACGGGCATTGAGCCCAAAGAGCTCGTCCAACTCGCGAAAGCACTACCGGCGAGTGTCCGCGCCGACGTGCCTGACGTGAAAGCCGCGGTGGTGAGAATCGAGCTTCCCGGAACGACGCCGTCCGAGATCCTCACCGCGGTGCGCGAGGTTTTGCTACAGCTCTCGCATTACTCTAAGATGAGCGTATAGCAACAGGATTCCGCCATCCGCCATCCGCCATCGGCTGGCGTAGGGCTTTTGACGCTTCGGGACCATGAGATATACCCTTCTCTTCGCGATCGGTGTTGCGAGCTGCGTTTCGCGCGAGGTCCCACGGAGCGAGCGGATCGTGGTGGAGATCGCCGGGGATGCCATCACCGTGGGCGAGTTCGACCGTTTCGTCGAGTCCTCGGTGCATCAGGACGAGCCGTTTCTCGCCGCAGACGTCAAGGAGGCTCTGCTTGAGCAATTCATAGAAGAGAAGCTCCTGCTCCGCGCCGCGGACGACGCTGGGGTTCGCGCCGATCCCAAATCGGTGGCGCGCCGACTCGAAGTCATCGAAAAAGCACAAATGGCGAAGTCGCAGGTCTCGAGCCAGGGGGCGATGGCTGCGGTTCTCGAGCGGCAGCTTGTGATCGAAAAGCTCGTCGAGACCGAGCTCTTCGACGAGCTGGATGTGACCGACGCCGAAGTGGAAGCTCACTTCGAGGCCAACCGGGCTCTATTCCAGCGACCGGAGACGGTCTCGATCTCGCAGATTCTCGTCGAAGAAGAGCCACGGGCGAACGAGATCCTGCAACAGCTCAAAGCCAACCCCGCGCTCTTCAAGAAATTCGCCGAAGAGCACTCGATCGGTCCGGAGTCGAGCCGGAGCGGGCTTTTGGGCACCTTCGGGCGCGGCGAGCTGCCTCCTTCGTTCGAAATGGCCGTGTTCGCGCTCAGGAAAGGTCGCATCTCCGACGTCGTAGCGACCGATTTCGGGTTTCACATCTTCAAGCTCCACGAGAAGACCGACGCCGAGCTTCTCTCTCTCGACGACGTGCGCGACACCATCCGCGTCGCTCTTCTGCGCGACAAGAGCGAGACCGAGCTCTCGCGCTATATTGAGGGGTTGAAACAGACGTACGCCGTGACCGTCCATCGTGAGCACTTGAGCTTCGCTTTTCTAGAGTGGGAGGACGGTAACGCCGCGGGGGCGCCAACGGAGGAAAGTCCATGAGCATGATCGTGATCGTGACCCGGCAACATCTTGGCATCGTCGCAACCGCCGCGCTCCTCGTGATAAACGGCGCAAACACCGCGTCGGCCGACACGGTGGAGCGCATCGTCGCCAAAGTCAATGGCCAGATCGTCACCCTGACCGAGCTCGACGCGGAAGTCGAGACGGCGCTCCAGCAACTCGGGCCGGCGCAGTCGGAGGAAGAGCAACGCCGACGCGTTGAAGAGCTTCCCAGGAGGATCCTCGACACCGTCATCGACAGCATGCTCGTCATGCAGGTGGCAGAAGACCGGGGGCTTCGAGTGCCATCGCGTTTCTTCGAAGAGTGGAAACAGAACATCATGTCCGAGATGAACATCGAGGACGAAGCCGAGTTCGAGCGCCAAGTGAAGCTGCAGGGCGGGACGGTCGAAGGGTTGAAAAAGCGATTCGAAGAGGGTGTGCTGCTCCAAGAAGTGCGGCGCATGGAAGTCGACTCCAAGGTGACGGTGTCGGAGCCGGAGATCGAAGAACGTTATCGGCTGAACATTCAAGACTACACCCAACCGCCGCGGATGCGTCTCCGCGAGATCGTCGTGCGGTTCGACGACACCAACGAGGTCGACCAAGGACGGAAGGCGCGGCGTCTTCTTCAAGACGTCCGTCAAGGCGCGGACTTCGCCGAAGTGGCGCGCATGCATTCGGAGTCCGGCTCGCGCGACGCCGGCGGAGACCTCGGGTTCTTCAATGAAGGCGAGCTGACCGAAGCGCTCGCGGCCGCCGCGTTCGAGCTCGGCCCCGGCGAAGTGAGCGAGATCATCCGACTCCCCACCGCGTTCTACATTATCCGCGTCGAAGAGAAAGAAGAGGCGACGACGAAGTTGCTCGAAGAGGTCAGAAACGAAGTGGCTGATGGCATCTATCAAGAGAAGATGAGCGAGCAAATGGATCGCTTCGTCAAGCAGCTTCGTGAGCGGGCGATCATTGAGATTAAGCTTTAAATCGTTGCGCCTTCAGCCATCGGCCGTCAGCCATCAGCCAGTCCCGTGAGGGTCGATGTTTTCTTGAAGCAGACGCGTCTTATCAAGAGGCGGTCGTTGGCGAAGGAGCTTTGTGAGGAAGGGGCGGTCTCGATCAACGGGCATGTCGTGCGGGCGGGGCGGGAGGTCAGCCCGGGTGACACGCTCGAGTTGAACCTGCGCAATCGGCAGCTCGTCGTGGAAATAGTGGACATCCCGTCGCGGCCTCCGAGCACGGCGCACGCGAGCGATTTCTACCGTATCATCAGTGATGAGCGGATCGAAGATGCCGAACAGGAGTGACCCGCTGAAGCCTCTGACCATCGGCGGCAAGGTCGAGATGAAGACGCCGCTCGTCCTGGCGCCGCTCGCGGGGCACACTGACCGAGCGTTTCGGGGCCTGGTGCGCGATCTAGGGGGCTGCGGTCTCGTGGTCACCGAAATGGTGAGCTCCGAGGGGCTGACGCGCGGTAGTGACTTTTCCAAGGAGCTCGCGGCCATTGCCCCGGATGAGCGTCCAATAGGCGTTCAGATTTTCGGAAGCGATCCCGAGCGCATGGGTGATGCGGCGGCGATGATCGAGGACATGGGTGCCGATCTCGTCGACGTCAATATGGGTTGTCCCGTTCCCAAAGTCACGCGTAAGGGTTCGGGCGCCGCGCTCATGAAGGACACCAAGAAAGCCGCCGCCGTCGTGTCGCGGATGGTCGCTCGAACGACGTGTCCGGTCACAGTGAAGATCCGCTCCGGTTGGGACCAAAACTCGATCAACGCAGCCGAGATGGCGCGGGCCCTCGAGGACGCGGGCGCGTCCGCGATTACCGTTCATCCCCGTTGCCGCAGTGAGCACCATCGAGGTCAGGCGGTGTGGTCGGTCATTTCCGATGTGAAACGAGCCGTGAGCGTTCCCGTCATCGGCAACGGCGACGTTGACGGAGCGGAATCAGCGCGCAAGATGTTCGAACAGACCGGCGTCGACGGCATCATGGTCGGTCGTGGCGCCTTGGTAAATCCGTGGGTCTTTAGGCAGATCATCGAAGGGGACCCGCGTGGTCCCGAGCTCGACGACTACCGCCGCGTGTTCGAGGGGTTCATCGAGAGATTGCGAGACTATCTACCGGAGCGCGTCGTGTTGAACCGCATGAAGGCGTTCATCGGTTGGGTAACGAAGGGGCTTCACAAAGGACATGCTCTCCGTCGCGACATCTACGCGGCGAAGTCCTTGCCCGAAGTGTGCTCGGTCTTCGACGACTACTTCGAAACCGTGGGAACGACAGAGACTCCCGCCCAAACTCTAGACTGACTAGCTTTTCGCGAGCTTCGCGCTCGGTGCGTTCTTCCTTACTGACTGCATTCCCTTGGCGCACGAGCGATCGGTCTTGTACATTTGGCTCTGACCGACGACCTACCCGTTTTTCGCCTTCAAGACGAAGTAGGACTGGCCTCGCTTTGAGCTCTTGATCTCGAATCGCCCTTGGACACGGCTGTTGGTGCGTACCGACTCGATGCCTTTGCGGCAACCGTCGCGCCCGGCGTAGCCCTGGCTAGCGAGAATGATCTCGCCGTTCGGCCCTTTTAAGTTGAAATAGAATTTTTGATTGCGTCCTTTGGAGATCGTAAATTTACCTGCCATGAGCGCGAGCGTATCACGGTAGAACGAAGTCGCATCCTAAAAAGATCACCGCAGAGGCGCAGAGGGCGCAGAGGAAACGCAGAGGGAAGAACCAATCGGCGTGGCCTCTGCGGTGATCTTTTCTACTATCGGCGAGATTGCAACAGTCGAAGTACGTTGCCGCCCAAAACTTTGCGGATGCGCTCGTCGGAAAAACCTCGGCGCAGCATGAGCTCGGTGAGGGCGGGCAGACCGTCGGCGCCGATCGGTGGCGTAACATAGCCGTCGAAGTCCGAGCCGATGGCCACGGCGTCTTCGCCGCCGACGGCCATGACATGCTCGATGTGCCGAAGCGCTTCTTCGAGGCTCGCGTCGCGGAGCGCTGGTGGCGCCAGCATCACGCCGATGACACCGCCTCGGGACGCGACCGCACGAATCTGGTCGTCCCCCAAGTTGCGCCACGTATCGTGCACCGCGCGCACACCGCTGTGACTGACGAGAGGCGGACTCTCCGTCAACGCGAGGCTCTCGTCGAATGTCTTTCCGGACGCGTGCGCGAGATCCAAGAGCACGCCGGCCCGGTTCATTTCCGTCACCAGGCTCCTCCCGAGCGCGGTGAGACCGCGATCGCTTCCCGACGAGCTCCCGCCGAACGCGTTGTTCGTCAAGTGCACCGGCCCGATGAACACGACGCCCCGTGCCGCCACCTCGCGCACCCGGCGGACATCAGACTCGAGCGCATGCGCCCCTTCGATGCCGTGAAAACCGTAGAGGCCTTTTTGCTCGCGCAGCAAGGCCGGATCGGCCGTCACCGTGATCGCCCCCCGGTCTTCGAACCCCGCCATCTTCGATAGCTGATGCTTCAGACGCTCCCACGGCGAGAACCACGTCCTCGGCGTCCACCGATCGTGGAACGCCTTCAAACCGGCCACACCAAAAAACGCCGTCGGAATGGTAAACGCCGCAACATCGAGCCCGCCCGCCCGCATCCGAGGAAAGTCCACTTGACCCCCCTGATCCGCAAGCCTCAGATCGCGACGCCAAAGAAGTGAATCAACGTGCAAGTCGATGACAACGGCCTCGTCATGCAACCGCCGCGCCCGCTCACTAATTTCGATGTCGATCGGCACGGGCCGAAACGAAGGCTCAGGGTTGAAAGCGAAGAAGAGAGCGCAAGCGATGATGAGAGCTAAGACGCCAAAACCGGCACGACGCAAAGCCGATGGCCGATGGCCGATGGCGGATGGCGGATCATCCTCCACGAGTATGCATCTCGAGATGCGGATCCTTCCGAAGCCCCTCGATCTCCACCGGGGTAGTGCGGTCCACGAGCTCAAGCCGCACTTCGGCGCCGCGATCGTCTCGTGCGTGCCACGAGGACGTGACTATCGCGGTGAGCTCTTCGTCGGTCGCGCCGCGACGGAGCTCGCGTCTCAAGTCGATGCCCTTTTGAGCATAGAGACACAGATACCAAAAGCCATCCGCGGTCAGCCGGCTGCGATCGCACGTCCGGCAAAAAGGCGCCGTCATCGTAGCAATGATGCCGAACGTGGTGCCGTCCGGGAGGCGGTAGCGTTTTGCCGGGGCCCAGCTTTCGAGATCGAAAGCGGCGATGGGACCACCGAAGTGTTCCTCCACGGTGCGGAGAATGTCGGCCTGGCCGAACACTTGCTTATCGGACCAGCGGGTCGCGCCTCCCACGTCCATGTACTCGATGAACCGTACTTCCGCGTCGATGCGCTGGGCGTACTCGATGAGGTCGCACACTTCGTCGTCGTTCGTGCCCCGGATGACGACGGTGTCGAGCTTGAGCTTGTCGAAGCCTACGTCGGTGGCGGCTTCGATCCCGCGAAGCACATCGTCGAGCTGGTCGCGGCGGCTGAGCTCTCGAAACCGATCCGGGCGCAGCGTGTCGATGCTCACCGTGACCCGGGAGAGCCCGGCGTCTTTGAGAGAGCGAGCTTGCGCCTCGAGCAACAAGCCGTTGGTCGTGAGCGCGAGCTCGTGGACGCGCTCGAGATCCGACAGCATGCGGACGAGCTCGGGCAAGTCTTTCCGGAGCAGCGGCTCGCCTCCGGTCAGGCGTACTTTGTCGACACCGAGCCCGGTGAAAACGCCGACGAGACGCCGGGTCTCCTCGAAGCTGAGGATGTCTTTTCGTGGGAGCCAGACGTAGTCGACCTCGGGCATACAGTACTGACAACGCAAGTTACACCGATCGGTCACCGAGACCCTGAGGCTTCGGAGCGGCCGTTTTAGCGTGTCCATTATCTGTACCACGAGTGCAGCTTAACCAGTCTGGGGACACTTGATCAAGGGGGCCGCGTGGCGTAAGAGGCTAGTCCGAGGAGCTCATGCCATGTCGATCGCGCGTCGAGACGTTTTGAAGATGCTGACGGCGGCTCCGTTCGTGGGCCTCGCCGGAGTTCCAGGGCTTCAAGAACCGGGGCAACCGGCCGGTGGTGCCAGCCCCCAGAGGGTACTAGGGCTCAGTCTTGATGTAGGGACAGCCAGCTTTGATCTTGCTTTGAATCTTCATTGTATTCCTCCGGGGTTTGTCTCTTTCGAGATTTGTTTTTCGTTTCGCATCGTCAAACTCTGCTGGGGGTTATTGCAGGCGCGATGCCAGAAACCGGAAGGAAGGAGACGCACGAAAAGACGCGGTTGACACGGGTTTTCGCGATCGAGCGCTCTAGCGGGGCAGGAAGTTGTCCGAGGTTCGTACGGACACCGTTACAGCCCCCGTACGGATTGCTTTGGTCACCGGAGACACTCGGAGTCCACAGAGGATTGCAGGCTGGAAGCTCGAGCGCTCAGTCCTCGCACGAGCAACTCGATGCGCTGAACGCTGAATGCTGAACCAAAAAAAAGGGCGGAGGCAGCGATGCCTCCGCCGTGTGGAAAATGTGAAGTTATTCTTGCGCGGGCCGCTCAGGACACGACCGCGATCAAGCTGTTGAGCTTCTCCGCGAGCGCGTCTTTCTGTGCGGCTCCAACGAGCTGCTCCGCGACTTTGCCGTCACGGAAGAACAGAAGCGTAGGGATCGAGCGCACGCCGTACTCCTGGGCCAGTTTCGGCTGCTCGTCGACGTTCACTTTGACCACTTTGGCCTTGCCGTCGAAATCGGCCGCCAGCTCTTCGATGGCGGGCGCGATCATCTTGCACGGGCCGCACCATTCAGCCCAAAAGTCCACGAGGACGGGCTGTGAGGACTCGATCACCTCACTCTTAAAGTTCTCCTCTGTGGCGGTAATGTATTTGGCGTCACCCATGATGCGGGTCTCCTTTCAGTGCGTTGCTTTCCCGTCAGCGACGGCAACGCAGGTTCGTCCAAAACCGAAAGCGTGACGTCGACGACGTCCTGCAACATGTCGACATCCACGCAACACCTCGATAAAACTCGGAGTCCTTGTAGACCGTTCGTTAAGAAGCGCGCCAGCGCGCGGGGCTCGTGCCGCTCCGAGATGTCGTCTGATTTCGCGAGCGCGCTCTCGAAAGCGTCTTCCACCCGGCGGAGATTCTTCCGGACGCGGGAGGCCGTTTCTTCGTCCCCCTCGGACAGGGCGACAGCCGTGTTGGTGATAAAACAGCCGCGGCTGCCGCTATCGCACGCGCAATCGAGCACGACGTCGCGGAAGATCCTTGCAATCCGCTCCCGGGCCGGCAACGACTCCGACAGGATTCCGACCATCTTGCGGTAGAAACGCTCTTCGTAGCGGTCGAGAGCCTCCAGAAACAACTGTTGCTTGCCGCCGAACGCGGCGTAGAGGCTTCCTCGCTGTATGCCCATGGAGTCGACTAGATCTTGCACCGACGTCCGGTCGTAGCCCCGCGTCCAGAACACTTGGATCGCGCGGTCCAAGACCACATCGCGGTCGAACTCTCGAGGCCGTGCCATGACAGGGAGACTATAACAGTTGTGGAACGAATAGTCAATAACAACGTAAGCTATTGAAATAAAAGGGTTCAAAATCTAGTTGTATCTTATGAACAATTGAATTATGCTTCAATCGTATGGCGACGACCACGAGTGCCCATCGCTGCCCGGACATCGGGAACGAGGTTCTCTCGTTCGAGCAAGCCCAGATTTTGGCCGAGACGTTCCGGGTTCTCGGCGATCCGACCCGGGTGCGCATCGTCCATGCGCTTTCGCTCAACGAGCTGTGCACGTCGGATCTCGCGAGCGTCGTCGCGATGAGTGAGTCCGCGGTCTCGCATCAGCTCCGCACCTTGCGCCAGCTTCACGTGGTCAAGAGCCGCCGCGAGGGAAAGCTTGTCTTCTATAGCTTGAACGACGATCACGTCCGGAGCCTCTTCCAACAGGGGCTCGAGCACGCGTTCGAGGACAAAGTCCGTTGACTACAGCGAGCGCCACCTCTGAACACGGTACACGCCGCGCCATGATACTCGCGTTCTTGTTGACGTCGGGCTTCATGGTGGCCGAGCTCGTCGGCGGCGTCCTAGCGAACAGCCTCGCTTTGATTGCCGATGCGGGGCATATGGTCTCCGATGCGGCCGCGCTCGGGCTCGGACTGTTCGCGATGTGGATCGCGAGGCGCCCACACACCGAACGTCGGACGTTCGGGTTCCACCGCGCGGAGATTCTCGCGGCGCTCGTCAACGGGTCGCTCCTCGTCGGCATTGCACTGTTGGTGAGCTATCACGCGGTGGGACGACTGCGCGAGGCACAGGTAGTGGCGAGCGGACCGGTGCTCATCATCGCGGCGCTCGGTCTCGTCGTAAATGTCGTCGCGCTCAGAATCCTCGGAGGTCACCGCCACGCTAGTCTGAACGTCCGCGGTGCGTTCGTGCACGTGCTCGGCGACGCATTGGGCTCGATTGGCGTTCTCATCTCGGGTGTGGTGATTCGGTTCACCGGATGGATGCCCGTCGATGCCATCGTCAGCTTGTTCATCGCCACGCTCATCCTCGTCTCTGGATGGCGTCTCGTGCGGGAAACGATCTCGGTGCTGCTCGAGAGCTCACCGCGGCATCTCGATACCGACGCTCTCCGTCGCGATCTCACCGAGATCGAAGGGGTGCGCGATGTGCACGACCTCCACGTGTGGACGGTGACATCCGGCTTCGTCTCGCTGAGCGCCCACGCGGAAGTGACCTCGAGCGACATCGCCGACGAAGTCCTGCGCAGGGCCACCGTACTTCTTCGAGAGCGCTACGGCATCCGCCACGTCACCATTCAGCCGGAGACGTCACAGATCCACGACGAGCTCGAGCATTGCTGTCTCGACGACCACGAGCCGTCGCTGTCGTTCCGGCGGTTCTTGAATCAGAGCTGAGTGGTCATGATGATGCGGTGGTTACTTGCAGTTCTCCTTTTGTCGGCAATCCAGACGCCCACACGCCATTGGCGGGAGCTTCTCGTTGTGCACGGGGACGACGTACGCACGGAGCACTTAGAAACGCTCACGCGACGCTCGAACGTCACCTGGCTCGCGCGCGGCGTCCAAGGCCACTCGAGAGGACCTCGCGCGCGGCAACGTGGTGCTCGCGGGAACCCTGCAGTCGAACCGCTTCATCCGCGAGCTCGCCCCAAATGATCTAGCCGGGTGGTACCGGCGACCTGGGCACGTCGTGCAGGTCGTGCGCCGGAACCCGATGAACCGCGACTACCGAATGGTCTTCGTCGTTGGCGAGATCGTGGAGCCAGTCCGACGCCGGCGAGCTGACGTGCACGTTCGGCGGGACGGCAAAACGGTCTTCCTCGGCTTCGAAGGTGACGACGGTGCGCTTCAGACGCGGCGGTTCGTGCTCGCGGAGACACCCGAGCTCGAAGTCGGAGGTTTCCGGTTCTTCGTGCACGGCTTCAACGCGCCGGACACCGAGCTGCGCCGTCTCGTCGTCGAGGATCAACGCGCGGACGTCCACGTTTACCTTAGCCTGGAAGAGAAGAGCTTGATTACGGACGATACTCGTTCGGCGCACGTTGAAGATGGCGTATTCCACATCGTGCTCGGCGTCGACGAGCGTCCGTCCCGGTTCATTGCCGAGAATCTAGTCGATGATGACGCGCCGCTTCTCGTGCGGCGCGGTCTCGCGGCCGTCGACGTCTACGACGCGAAAACCCTCGATCGATTGGATGAGACCGCCAGGCGACTTCTTTCCACGACGAATCCGCCGTCGCTCGCCGAGCTTGCCGACGATGAACGTTTCCTAGCCGAGTCGCCGTTCGTGACCGACGCATTGAGTGCGTCGTTTGCCCGTTTTGTCGGTGATCGCGAGTTCGACATCGCTCGGTTGGAGCGAGGCTGGTCGCGGTCGCTTGTGACGAAGGCGGCGCTCGAGTCGTCGTTGTCGCCGCCGAGCTCTTTCCAGCGGGGTGTCACCTACGCGCACATGGGCTACCAGATTTACAACGGCTATCTCTCGGAGCGAAGCGATGATTCTCTGTCCAAGCTCGAAGTGCTGGGAATCGACGCCGTGGCCGTCGTGCCGTACGCGTTCATGCAAGACCCGAACAACATCGTGCCGCTCGACGTGCCCACCCGTGCCGGCTCCGAGACCGACGAGGATGTGATCCACGCCATCCGTCGCGCGCAAGCGCTGAGCATGACGGTGATGGTGAAGCCTCAAATCTGGGTGCGCCGCGGCTGGCCGGGCGACATCGATCCCGAGAGCGACGCCGACGAAGAGCGTTTCTTCCGCGAGTACCGTCACTGGATCCGGCACTACGCGCTCATGGCCGAAGCCTACGATGTTCCTCTCCTCGCGATCGGAACCGAGCTCGAAAACCTAACGAAAGGCCACCGTGCGCGGTGGGAGTCGATCGTCGAAGATATCCGTTGCGTTTATGGAGGGAAACTCGTCTACGCCGCCAATTGGGGCGACGAAGTCGAAAACGTCGACTTCTGGGATCTGCTCGACTACATCGGCGTCGATTTCTACTACCCCCTGAGCTTCGAGGACCGGCCCAGCGACGAAGACCTGATGAAGGGCTTCGAGTCGGCGCTCGATCAAATCCGAAAGCTTCATGAGCGGTACCAAAAACCCGTGCTGCTGACGGAGATCGGCTACGCGAGCACGAAAAGCCCGTGGAAGAGACCACACGCGAGCGACAAAGTGCGTGAGCTGGCTCCGGAAGATCAGGCCCGCGCGTACGCGATTGCGTTTCGAGCCCTCGAGGACGAAACCGATTGGATCCACGGCATGTATTGGTGGAAGTGGCCGACCAACCTGGACCGCGGCGGACCCGAGCATCGAGGGTTTTCTCCGAACCGAAAACCCGCCGAAGAAGTCATACGCCGTTGGTACGGCTCTCGGCTACAATAGGCGGCTTCGAATCGCGCGCGAAGGGAGAAACCATGAAGTACCTAGCAATCGTATTGAGTGTTGCCCTGTCCAGCATGTCCGGCCTAGGCTGCTCGGACAATTCGGATTCGGATTACGTCGACGATATGGCCGAAGAGCACGCCGACGACACTCCGGAATCCAACGAAGCCTCGCAAGCGTCGCCGGCCGTCGACGTCGACACCGAGATGGTCGACTACGCGACCGTTAACGGTGAGACCGCAACCGGCTATTTGGCGCGACCTGCAGGCGTCGAGGGACCGCTCCCCGGCATCATCGTCATCCACGAATGGTGGGGCCTGAACGACAACGTCCGCTCGATGGCCGAGCAGCTCGCCGGCGAAGGCTATCAAGCGCTTGCCGTCGATCTCTACGGAGGAGAATCGGCAGACACTCGGGACGGCGCGATGGCTCTCATGTCGGCATCGATGGAGAACTCCGAAGGCCTGAAGGAGAATGTGACCCAAGCGTTCGCGTACCTGGAAGGCGACGGCCAGAAAGTCGGCACCATCGGATGGTGTTTCGGCGGCGGTTGGTCTCTCGCGACGGCGCTCGCGTTGCCGGAAGACGTCGACGCGACCGCCATCTACTACGGCCGTCTCGTGACCGATCAGGATAAGCTGGCGCCACTACAGATGCCGATCCTCGGGTTCTTCGGCTCCGAAGACCAGGGTATTCCCGTAGATTCCGTGCATGCGTTCGAAACTTCGTTGAACGCACTCGGCAAGGACGCCGCTATTCACATTTATGAAGGAGCGGACCACGCGTTCGCGAACCCTTCGGGAAGGGACTTATACCGCTAGTCCCCTGGATCTTTAATTACTGTCCAAATTCGATTTGCCATGTGTATCGAGCGTTCGCTGGGCGAACCGAGCGATGGTTTCGAGGATTTGGTCGGCGGATTTCGTCCACTTGAACGGCTTTGGGTTCTCGTTGTGAGCATCGAGATAGTCTTGTATCGCAACGCGGAGCTGAGGCACGCTCGTGTGCGAGCCTCGTCGCAAGGCGTGTTCGGTGAGCAAGCCAAAGAAGCGCTCAGCGAAGTTGAGCCAAGAGGCGTGTGTCGGTGTGAAAGTGAAAGTGGAACCGAGGTCGCTTGGAAAGCCAGCGTTTGATCGCCGGTGTCTTGTGCGTGGCGAGATTGTCGAGCACGACGTGGATGTCCAACTCGCTGGGAACGGCTGCTTCGATCTCAGCGAGGAACTTCTTGAACTCTAGCGCTCGATGTCGCGCGTAGCACTTTCCGAAGACTTCACCTGTTGCGGCGTCGAGTGCGGCAAACAGGTCAGTCGTTCCATGCCGAATGTAGTCGTGGGTTTGTCGCTCGGGCTGGCCCAAGCTCATGGGCAGGACAGGTTGAGCACGCTCGAGCGCTTGAATCTGCGATTTCTCGTCGACGCACAGGACGACCGCGTTATCCGGTGGGTTCATATACAGGCCAACAACGTCGCGTACTTTTTCGACCAGTTGTGGGTCTTGCGAGAGACGAAACGATTCCGAGCGGTGCGGTTGAAGCCCGAACGTTCGCCAAATACGTCCAATCGTCGAATGACTCAGCCCAAGATGCTTGGCCATCGAGCGCGTACTCCAATGGGTTCTCCCCTTTGGAGTCGTCGCCAGCGTCTTGGTCACGACTTCCTCGATCTGGTCATCGCCGATTTTGCGAGCCGCTCTCGGCCGAGGTTCGTCGTACAACCCTTCCATTCGTTGTTCTACAAAGCGTCTTCGCCACTTGCCCACCGTGCTCCTCATGGTGTGCATCTTCCTAGCAACTTCCATATTCGTCAGACCCGCCGCGCAATCCAGCACGATCTTCGCTCGGAAGGCTTGGTGCGGCGAACTACGGCTGCGTCGCGCCAGTCGCGTCAGCGCTTCGCTTTCTTGAGACGACAGCTTCAATTCGGCTTTTCGCCGGCCCTTGTGTTTCATGCATTTAGCAGATCACAGAAGTGCCAGTGTTGTCTAGCTTTTTCTGTTCCATGGGACTAGCTTGACAACCCCATAAGGGCGATAGTGGAACACGGAAGCCGCTAGGAAACAGGGAAATCCGCCGCCGCTACATGGCTGGGCTGCTGGCGCAGCCCACAGCGCCCGAACTCACCGAGGCCGGGCTCGTCCGGCTGTCTCCCAACGGGAGACACGATGACTTATTACGATCCACACCTCGTACCTAAGCAGTTGTAAATAAATGACTTGCTTAGAAAAACGCCCGCTACCACGCACCAAAAAAATCAAACCTAAGCCGCAGGACGGTGACGACGAGCGGAAGCGCAAGCGCAAGCGCCATGCCAAATCCAGCCTCGCCGCCCACCGGAAGCGGTGGGCGCGTGTCAAGCCATAGGTATAAGTCCCTTCGGGAAACGCCTACCAGGCCGAGCCGGCGAAAGACGCATGGGAGAAAACGCTCACGTTCTTTGGAGCCCATCTGAAGAGCTCGAGCTAACTACAACTGAGCGGGATCTCTAGCTCCTCCGAGCGTCGCCGCCAAGGCGGCGCCGAGGAGCGCTCCCACGACACCCGCGGAGGCGAGAACGCTCAAATCGTCCCGCGCGGGCCACTCCGTGTAGCGAAAAATCGTACTCCAGTACCAGAAGAATCCGCCGAGCCCACTGCCGACAATCCCGCCGGTGAACCCACCCACGAGCACACCCAAGACAGGCTCCCTCGCCTGTCGAAACGAGCGCCCGAACATCCCTCCAACGAGTGCTCCCCCCATCCCTCCGACGAAGGCAAAGGGAATGCCGGAAGCTCCCCAAAGCGACGGAGGCGGTCCACCCGCGGCGAACGTACCGCCCACCACCGCCCCTATCGCAGCAGCGAAGGGCGCCAGCATTGCCGCGGCCGAGCGCAGCGGCGCCCAGTTGACGACGAAGCCGAGACGAAACGGCCACGAGCATACGAATCCGGCGGCGAGAGCGACGGCGAGAACGTTGAGAAACGGCCCCACCTCTTGACTGGCGTTCGACGCGAGCGTGAGCGAGACGCTCAAGAGCGCCCCGAGTTGAGCATCGCGGAGGTCGAACAGTGCCCCTCGACGCCACTTGCGGAGATCTCGCTCGAGGTCTTTCCACTCCTCGGTGGTCCGCTCGGGGCGGGTCCACTCGGGTGTCCTGTGCGTCGTAACCGGTTCGCCAGTACGAACACGAGCATCGTAAGCCGCGCGTTTCCTGCGATCGGATAGGACTTCGTAGGCGGCGACGACTTCCTTGAAACGCTCTTCCGAGTCGGGATCACCGGGGTTGTAGTCCGGATGGTAGCGCCGTGCAAGCCGGAGATAAGCACGCTTGATCTCACGCTGCGACGCATACGGCTCGACCTCGAGGGTGTCGTACAGGGTCATGAATTAGGAGAGTTTGCTATGCCATCAGAATGACATACCCTCGGGCGGCGTGGTAGCCTGAGCGTCCTCGAAGGGAGTTCGTTATGACGACCAAAATGTCTCGACGTGGATTCATCGGTTCCGCGGCGACGGGCGCCGTTGGCGCTTCCCTGCTTTCCCCTCGACCGGCCCAAGCTGCGAGCTACGATCCCGTACCGCTCGACGACCCAATGAGTCTTTGGGATCTACCGACCCCGGCACTCGTCGTCGATGAAGAGGCTCTCGAGCACAACCTGGACAAGATGGCGAGCTTTTTTCGCGGCAAGAGCGCGAGGTTGCGTCCGCACGCGAAGACGCACAAGTGTCCCATCCTCGCGCGCAAGCAGCTCGATCGCGGTGCCCACGGCATTTGCACCGCGAAAGTGAGCGAGGCCGAAGTGATGGTCGATGCCGGTATCGGTAACGTGCTCATCACGTCACCGGTCGTCACCAAAGAAAAGATTGTCCGGGTGGTAGCACTTGCTAAGAAGGCCTCCGACGTCGCCATGGTCGTCGACCAGGAACAGAACGTGCGCGACTTCAATGACGCCGCTGCCGCCGCGGGCACCACGCTGCAAGTGGTCGTTGGTCTCAACGTGATGAACCGCACCGGCATCGCCATGGGTGAGCCGGCGGTGAATCTCGTGAAGGCGATCCACGACGCGCCGGCGCTGAGATTCGGAGGCCTTCAGGCGTATGCCGGACACCTCCAGCACCAGAGCGGGTTCGAGTTTCGGCGTCAAGCCTCGAAAGAGGTGATGAGCCGGGCCGTGGAGCTCAAGGAGACTGTCGAGAAAGCGGGCTACGACGTTCCGGTGTTAACCGGTGGCGGTACGGGTACGTACAACATCGACTCCGAAGTGGACGGCGTCGACGAGATGCAAGTGGGCTCGTACCTGTTCATGGATGTGAACTACCGGAAGATCGGCGGTAAAGAGGGCGCGATCTTCGACGACTTCCGTCCATCGCTCCTCGTTCTGTCGACGGCGATCAGCCAGCCCGCGCAAGGACGGATCACCATCGATGCCGGCCTCAAGTCGTTCGCCACCGACAGCGACTTACCGCAGCTTCGCGACATCCAGGGCGTTTCCTATCGCTGGGGCGGTGACGAGCACGGAATTCTGCAGTTCAAGAACCCGAGTCGCAGGATCGAAGTCGGCGACAAGGTGCTCTTGATCGCGTCCCATTGCGATCCGACGGTAAACCTCTACGACCACTTCTATCCGTACCGGAACGAAACCGTGACCGAGCTCTGGCCCATCGCCGCCCGCGGCCGGTCCCAGTAGGGACCGACGAGTAGCTGATGGCTGACGGCCGATGGCGGGTCTGCGCGTCAGTATTTTATGAAATCGCTCCTTAGAAGCCCTCTCGTTCACTTCGTTGCGATCGGGACGGTCATCTTCGTGATGTACGGGCTACTCCGGGGCTCTGCCGTGAACGACAACCGCCGCATCGAAGTCGGTGAGCAGCAGATCGCGCGCTTGCGCGAGATGTGGATGGCTTCATGGAAGCGTCCGCCGACGGAGAGGGAGCTCGATGGGCTCATCGACAGCTTCATCCGCGAAGAGGTTCTCTATCGCGAAGCGCTCGCGATGGGTCTCGACCGCAACGACACCGTTGTCCGCAGGCGGTTGGCGCAGAAGATCGAGTTTCTCGCGGATGATCTCGCCACCCGGAGCGAGCCTTTGCCCGAGGAGCTCGAGCGCTTCCTCGAAGAGAACCTCGAGCGCTACCAGCTTCCCGCGCGGGTGAGCTTTTCTCACATCTATTTCAGCGTGGACCGTCGCGGCGAAGCTTGTGAGAGCGATGCCCTCGACGCGCTTCACAAGATGCGCGATGGCGCTTCGCCCGACGAGCACGGCGATCCGTTCATGCTGCAACGCGACTATCCTTCGCGTACCGAACGAGAAGTCGCCGAGCTCTTCGGCTCCGCGTTCGGGGAGGCGCTTCTCATGTTGAGCCCGGGAAGCTGGCAAGGTCCGGTGCCCTCGAGCTATGGACTCCACCTCGTGAACGTCCGCGAGCGTACTCCATCGCGCACGCCCGAGCTCGCTGACGTCTCCGAGCGCGTCAAGAACGACTTTCTTGCCGAGCGTCGCCGGGCCGCGAACGAGGCGCTCGTCGAATCGCTGAAAGAGCGCTACCAGATCGTCGTCGACGGTCGCTGACGCGATGAAAGAAAATCAATAAGAGCGCGATGTCCACGGAGTGAGCCTCGCCGTCGCCCTGCAGGGTTGATGTGAAAAGATAGAAGCATGAGCCGGTTCGTCGTTGCTCTGTCCATCCTGTCCATGATGCTTCTCGGCGCGAGCGCGCCCGGCCAGGGGAAACTCGCTCCAGCCAGAGGTGTTTTCCTCGTTGCCAAGAACGAGATCGAGGGCGGCCCGTTCTACCAGAGCGTCGTGTTGCTGATCGCGCACAGCGAGAAGGGAACCATCGGGCTCATCGTCAACCGCACGACGGAGATTCCACTGTCCGAAGCGCTCCCGGAGCTCGGCCGCGAAACGTCTCATGAGCTCTACTTTGGTGGTCCCGTCGAGCTGAGCGGGCTTTTGTACCTGTTCCGGAGTAGCGAGCCCCCCGAACACCCCGAACATTTTGACGACGCCGATCATGTGATGGGCGACGTGTACTACAGCGGAGATCGAGAGCTACTCGAAGAGCTCATGGAAACCGACAAGAAGACAGACGAGCTCCATTTGTTCATCGGTCACTCGGGGTGGGCGCCGGGTCAGCTGGACGCGGAGCTCGTTCGTGGATCGTGGGACCTCTTGCGCGCGAACGCGTTCACGGTCTTCGGTAAGGATCCGGAGACGATGTGGCACGAGCTGTCGAAAGACAGCCGCGTCATCGCTCGTTCTTCACGACCTTCGCGTCCTTCGTCACGAAAACACGCGCCGAAGCGCGGTAATGTCGTCGAGCGGGTTGCCATCGACGGCGATGAGCGACGTCTTCGCTCGAGCTCTTGAGCTTCTCGACCCACTCCTTCACGGGTGCCTGCGCCATCGTCTAGCGGGACTCTAGCATGACGTGGACCTCCCTTATAATAGTGCCTCTCCTGCCATTTCAGTGGATCCTCTCGAGGGTGAGACCGCCACAGTTTAGGTAGACGAGACTGATGAGAGCTTCGGCAGAGTGGAGTCCAAAGCTGCGGTGGCTCAGCAGCCTGATTTTGTTGTTCATTCCTTCGAGTCGGCCGTTGCTGAGTCTCCACGTGACCCACGCGATGACGCCATCGAAGTGGCTGCTCATCTTCGCCGCGCGTTTGACGGGCTCTATCCTCGAGCTCATAGCGCGCCGCAGCCATCCTCGGAGAAACTTCTTGGCCCATGTCTCGGTTTTGTAGGTGTAGAGGTCCATGAAGTCGTCGCGCAGAAGCATGGCGCGGTAGAGGCGACGATTAGCTCGCACCTGCTCGCGGAGCACCCGTTTGTCTTTCGCGCTGCGGTTGTGTTTGGCCTTGAGAAGGGGAAACTTGGTGTTCTTGAGGTTGCGCCGGGCAGTCCCTTTGAGCTCGCGCACCAGCTCGCGCCGGGTCTTATCCACGGCCTCGTTCAGATGCTTGACGATGTGGAAGCGGTCAAAGATCACCCGTGCCTGAGGAGCCTTTTTGCCGACGACAGTTATGTACGGCTCCCACATGTCCATGCTGACCGCTTCGAGCTCCGCGGCTCTTTGTGGTCCGAGCTTGCGGAAAAACCGCAGCAGCGTCTTGGCCTTGCGCTCCTTTCCCGCCCAGACGACCCGGCCGCTGAGATGGTCTATTACCACTGTTAAGTACTTGTGGCGTTTGCGGTAGCTGATCTCGTCCATCCCAATCACCCGCAATCCATCGAGCTCGCGCCGCTCATCCCGCTGCTCGGCAACCACTCGCTGGATGATCCGTCGCACCGAACGCCACGTCACTCGGAAATAGTTCGCTACGGCGCTGACGTCCGTCCTCTGTGCCAGCCACGCTACCTCTTGTTCGAAGCTTTTGGTAAAGCGGCTTCCCTTGTCTGCCCAAGGCACCTTTTCTCTGACCACTCCACACCGCCGACATACCACTCGTCGGATCGAGTAGCGAAGATAGGTCCGGACTCCGAACAGGTCCAAGTGCCGCCAGTAGCGATTGTAGCGATCTTTGTTCTTGCGGACCTTTCGTCCGCAAATCCCGCACAGAGGCTTCCTCCTCCGTGGTACTACATCCACCACCACTCTGGCTTTGTCCGCCTGGAAGTGGAAACCTCGGACCCACAGGCCTTGCAATCCGATGAGCTTGTTGACTAACGTAGTAACGCGCATCGCGGGAACGCTCTTTTCTCTTTCGGGAAAAAAGATTCTAGCGTTCTCGCCGATGCGCATCTACACATGGCTTACCCTCTCAACCCACGGGCCTCACCAAATGCCACTGCCCCTCAGCGGGAGACGAGGCTGTGGGAAACGCCCCCACGGTTCTGGTCGTTCAGACCTTGCTCACGACTGAGTTCTCTTCGAAGCCTGGAAGGGCGTTTTCCATAGCCTCCACTAATCGAGCCCCCCCTTCCTTATTCCATATGAATTAATCTTTCTTGTATATATATCAGGAGGGGCCTGTGGGCGCTCGTGGGAAACGCGAAGCGTTTTCCAAGCGATTGTGGAAAACGCCGCTCCACGTTTGTACGTGCTCACAACCTTTCCCTAAACGCCTCTCTCGCCCGGAGTTTCCGGCGTTTTCCACAATCGCGGCAGCGTCCATAGGCCATGCCCTCCAACACAAATCAGATCCCCCGAAACGACAGGAGAACCATTAGGGTTACGCCTGCGATGCTGCGCGGGTTCAACTAAGGGCCGCCGACAAAATAACTGTCTAGTTTTGAGCACACTCTTCCTGTTTCAGGTCGTGATCGCGATGTCGTCTGGCATCACGAGAGCCTGGCAAGCTCCCTAGAAACGGAACATTTGTAGATCTTCAGCAACCAGCGCGTGTTTGACAAACGGTCCTCATTTTAGGGAGGATTACGCCTATCAAGGAGCACTTCTCCTGTTATGAGACCTACGAGCTATCAGTCTGAAGATCTCGACCGCCTGTTGAGGAAGCACAAAATAGCTACCCTCGATGATTTGAAGGCAGTGTTGGGTACCGATGTGGACTCGACCGTCTTCCGAAAGCTCAATGAGTTGGCGTATCGGACAAGCTACTCCCACCGTGGTAGCTACTACACGTTGGACGAGATCGCCCAGTTCGATCGAAAAGGTCTTTGGTCGTTGCGCTCAGTGTGGTTCTCGAAGTACGGGACGTTGCTTGCGACGGTAAAAGCGTTGGTCGCGGCCTGTGAGGCAGGCTACTACGTCGACGAGCTCGAGGACGAGGTGCAGGTTGACGTCAAGGCTCCTCTGTTGAAACTGGTCCGAGAGAAAAGATTGGCGCGCGAGCAGGTGTTCGGCCGATATCTGTATCTGGCCACCGATGTGAGCACGCGCAAGCAACAGCTCTCGGCCCGCCAGGTACATGAGGCGTCACCTTCCACGTTGGGCTGGGTCGGGGGAGTCCGCGTGCTCCCCGTGGAGTTGAAGGCTGCGATCGTTCTTTTCTACAGCCTGCTCGATGAAAAGCAGCGCCGTCTCTACGCGGGGGTCGAGGCCATGAAGCTCGGTCACGGTGGCGACCAACAGATTGCCGAACTGCTCGGGATGGATCCGAGCACGGTAGCCAGAGGTCGTAGGGAATTGCTAATGAGAGATGTTGAGCTCGACGGAGTTCGGCGAAAGGGTGGCGGACGGCGCGCCGTGCAAAAAAAACGCCAGAAGTCATCGCCAAGATCGAAGAACTCATGAAGCACGACACCGCGGGCGATCCGATGACGGGAGTGAAATGGACGCGGCGGACCACCGACAAGATTGCTTGCGAGCTAAGAAGCCTCGGTGTGAACGTCAGCAGCAAAACCGTCGGTCGACTGCTCAAACAGCTCGGCTTCTCGTTGCGGGTGAACCACAAGAAGCTGTGCGGTGCCACGTCCGAAGATCGCGATACCCAATTCGCGTGTATCGCCGAACTGCGCGAGCGTTTTGCCGCAGCTGGTCATCCCATCATCAGCGTAGACACGAAGAAACGGGAGCTGGTGGGATTATTCAAAAACGGCGGGCAGGCCTGGAACCGCGAGCCGACTCTCGTCAAAGACCATGACTTCCGTTCCGAATCGAACGGCATCGCAATCCCCTACGGCGTCTACGATCTGCTCGCGAACCGCGGGACAGTGTTCATTGGTACCTCGTACAACACCCCGGACTTCGCCGTGAATGCCATCGAGAAGTGGTGGCGAACGGAAGGACGGCGACGCTATCCTGCAGCCCGTGACCTCGCGATATTGGCAGACGCCGGGGGCAGCAATGGCTATCGGTGTCGGGGTTGGAAGCACGGGCTTCAAACGCGGATTTGCAATCGCCACGACATCGCTATCACCATAGCCCACTATCCGTCCGGTACATCCAAGTGGAATCCAGTGGAGCACCGTCTGTTCAGCGAGATCAGCAAGAACTGGGCGGGCAGGCCTCTCGACAGCTACGAAACCATCCTCAAATACATCCGCACGACCACCACCTCTTCCGGTTTGCGGGTACGCGCACACCTTATCCGGCGTCGTTATCCGAAGGGCGTCAAAATCACTGACGAGCGGATGCAGGCGCTTTCCGTTACAAAGGACCAGACTCTACCCAAATGGAACTACACCATCCGACCGTCTTGAAAACGGGAACTTATTTTGTCGCCGGCCCTTAGTCTAGAGAAAAGAGACTTTGGCGTGCGAAATTGCCGCCTCACGGGCCCCCGGGCAACCCAACAACTCCCATTGCCCCTCTACAGTCTTCGGGACGCCGCCGGTTCACCGCCTCCGTCAACAGGTGACAGGCCCAAATCGCGCTCGCCCGGATCTCGATTTGCGGATGATCTTTTCTGGGGTCACCCATCACTGGACTCTTGGTCGTATCGCCGCCTTTGCCGCCTTTATCTCAACGAATGCTTTCTCCAGGCCCGGAGACTCCGCGGTCAGCTCAATCACGCCCGGCTCCTTCGCCGCCTGGATGATGACCATGGCCAGGCCGTTGAAGGCGCTGCGCTTCTCTGCCTTGTCCGCCTCGTGGCTCGAGGGGTCGCCGTTTCCTACGCCGATGATCTCCCCGGGGCCCTCTAGACTGAATCGCACCTCGTTCCCGGCGGTCGGCACCATCCGACCCTGCGCGTCGAGGATGGAAACCTTCACCAGAGAAACGTCTTCCCCGTCCGCATTGATACTCGGGCGATCGGGCTCGAGTGCGATGCCAGCCGGTTCCTCCGTCGTCTCTCTCCTGGTCTCGGCGACGACCTCTCCGTCCCGGTAGCACTTGGCCGTAAGCACTCCCGGCTCCCAATCGACCTTCCACGACAGGCTCGAGTACGGCTCCATGTCTTGGCGTCCTTGGCTCTCGCCGTTGAGAAACAGCTCGACGCTCTCACAGTTGGTGTAACAGCGGACGTCGATTGTCCTATCGCCCCCCTCTTTGTGGGCCCAGTTCCAGTGAGGGAATATGTGAAGGACGGTCTCGCTGCTCCAGACCGACTTGTAGTAGTAATAGGCATCCTTGGGGAAACCGCAGGTGTCCATGAAGCCGAATTGTGAGTTGATCCCTGGCCAGTCGACAGGATGCGGCTCGCCGCGATGGTCGAAGCCAAAGTTGACGAATCCGCCAGCCACGTAATCAGACTCGGCTATCCTGCGCCAGCTCCGCTCGCCCGTTCTGTAAACGCTGAGATGGGCCTTCTCTCTGTTCTCGTCATATACCCCGCGCGTCGTCAAGCCGTGACCGGTCTCCTGGGCCACGATCGAACGCTCCGGGTTTTCAGCGTGGTATTCGTCTTGATTATCCGGATTAAAACCCCTCGCATCAATTACCTCTGACAAGTTTAGGAGATCTTCAAATAAACTAATCTCATCAGGCGTGCGCGCTCCTCCCATGCTCCCCACGCCCGAGACGCCCGAGATGGTGGGTCGGGTGGGATCCAGTCGCTTGATCACGTCATACATCGCCTGTGTTTGTTTCTTTGCCACCTTAAGGCCCTGCTTCAAGGCCTCGTTTTTCAAGGACCAGAAGATGACGCTGGGGTGGTTCCTATCGCGCCTCACCAAGCTTTCCACTTCGGCAAGCACCTCCTCCGAATCACCCATGTGGCGGTTTTCGTCCATCACCAGTATCCCCAGGCGGTCGCACGCGTCCAATATCGCCTCGGTATGCTGGTTGTGCATCGTGCGGTAGCCGTTGCTGCCCATCTCCTTGAGCTTCTCTATTTTGTAAGCGTTGATCCTGTCTGGGAGCGCGACCCCCACTCCAGCGAAGTCATGGTGACTGTTGGATCCGTTGATCTTCACGTGTTTACCGTTGAGGAAGAACCCGTTCCCGTCGAAGCGGAAATACCGTACCCCCAGCGGGGTCTCGTAACGGTCGGTGACGCGCCCGCCGCTCGATACCGCAGTCTTTACCGCATACAAGTATGGGTTCTCCAGCGACCACAAGGTCGGCTCTTTGATCGTCATGTCCTGGCTGAATTCGTACTCCTGACCCGCCGCGATAGTCTGCTCCGCCTCAGAAGTCACCACCGAGTTGCCTTCCATGTCAGTAACCGTGCTCATGAGCGTGCACTCCATCGACTCCGCGCCCTCGTTGACGACGGTCGTCTGTATGTTGACCTCTGCCAGCTCTTCCGTGATCTCCGGCGTGGTGACGAAGGTCCCCCAGTGACCGACGTGCAGGGGGTCGAGCTTCGTCAGCCAGACGTGGCGGTAGATGCCGCCGCCCTCGTACCACCAGCCCTCGTCCCAGTCCGCGTCGGCGCGCACTGTCACTACATTCTTCCCGCCGAAGTTCGCCGCCTCGGTGATGTCGTAATAAAAGCCCGTGTAGCCGCTCCAGTCGTGGCCGAGCCAGTGACCGTTTATCCAGACGTTGCTGTTCCTGTAGACCCCGTCGAACTCCAGCCATATCCGCTTGCCCTTGTCCGCAGCCGGGAGCTTAAAGGCACGGCGGTACCAGCCGACGCCCTTGGGCTTGTAACCATGGTCCCTGTCGTACCAGAGCTCGCCTTCCCTTATGCCCTGGGGCTTGTCCGCCCCCTTGGGGTCGAACTCGCCCCCCACCACGAAGTCGTGGGGAACGCGGACCTCTTCCCAGCCGCTGTCGTCGAAGTCGACCGACGCCGTCTTCACGGACCGCATCTTCGGGTCGTCTTGCCACAGGGCCGGCCGGTTGTACAGGACCGTGCCGTCAATGCCGCCGCGTCCCCCGGTGTTGTGCACCAGCACCGCCAGCTCGTTCCGCCCGCCATCTTCCCAGGTGTAGTTCAGATTGATCTCGAACGGGAAGTCCCCTCCCTCATGGTAGTAGGCTAACTTCCCGTTGACGTAGACGGTCGCGTTGTCGTCCACGGATTGAAAATAGATCCGAGGCCTTCCGGTCGGCCCGGGCGGCAAGTCTCCGAGTTCGGCGCGGAACCAGGCAAGACCCTCCTTGCCCCCAAACACGTCGCTACCCGGCTCCGTCTCCCCCCAACCGGAGATATCGAGCCCGGGCGCCGCCATCGATTTCGCCTCGTCCTCGCCCTTCTCGCTCGTCTTCCAGCTCCACTTGTCGATAGTCTTTCCCCGGGGCAAGGGGGTGAATCCCTCTGCCCTCCCCCGGTAGAAACGCCAGCCTTCGTCCATGAGTAGTTTCTGTCTCGGATTCTTGTCCAGGTCATCTCCCAGCGTGCATGCGCTCGCTATTAAGGCTATGGAAATAAGACTCATGGAGAGAAATAGGTTCAAAACGACCTTTATGCTCATCTTTCTCATTTGATAACCTCCCTTCAGATTTTCATAGAACGTGGCGAAAGTTGCATATCAGTGTCGACGAGACGACGAAAGAGATCGTCGCCGCGGAGATCACGATAAGCAACGTTCACGACAGCCGAATGTTCGCCGGGTTGCTGGACCAAGTTCCTGGTGACATACGCCAGGTGTCCGGCGACGGCGCCTACGACACGCGGGCATGCTACGAATCCGCGGTCGAGCGAGGAGCCATCGTGACTATACCACCCCGTCCAAGGGGGCTTTGGTGCATGGCGACGCCGCGGGGGCAAGGTCACCTTAGCGTATGGCGTATGATTGACAGTTCAACCAACCGGAGTTGAAAGCAATCATGCGCTATCCGAAGAGGAGCCAGCACAAGTACACGAAGAAGTCCTATCACCTGCGCAACTGGCCAGATTATGAGGGCGCTCTGCGACGGCGAGGCGACCTGACTCTGTAGTTCTCCGAGGAAGCCCTCCGGGCCTGGCATGCGCGCGCTGGATCGAAGCCAGGCGGCCAGCGAATCTATTCCGACCTCGCCATCGAGACCGCCTTGACAGTGCGCTCGGTTTACCATCTTGCTCTGCGTCAGACGGAGGGTTTCCTCGAGTCTTTATCGGTGCGGCTCGGATTGAATCTACGAATACCCGATCACACCACGCTGTCGCGCCGAGCGAAGTGTCTCAACGTGAACGTGTTTCATCAGCCGACCGCTCAACCTCTTCATATCTTGGTGGATAGCACCGGTTTGAAGGTGTACGTTGACAGCGAGTGGAGAAAGCACAGTAGCCGCCGGCTGTGGCGAAAACTTCATTTGGTGGTGGATTCGCAGACGGGTGACATTTTGACGTCGGAGCTCACCACGAACAAAGTGGGTGATGCTTCCCAGGTACCCATTCTGCTCGCGCAGATCGACGAGGCCATTAGCTCGATGTCTGGGAATGGCGCCTATGATACCCAATTGGTCTACGACACGCTAGAGAATCATCAAGCCAGTGAACCGGTCACGGTCCTTATTCCGCCAAGGCGGCGCGCCCGGCGTAGCGGTTCTGGCGCGATCGCGTCTGCAGATCGAGACCGACAAATCCAATTCATAGAGGAGCACGGGCGGCGACGCTGGCAGAAGGAGTCTGGGTTCAACCGACGTAACTTGGTGGAGACGGCGATGTATATCGATACAAGACGATCGCCGGTGGGCGCCTACGTGCTCGGAGTCTACCGAGTCAATGCACCGAGACGAAAGTGGCCTGCTCGATACTCAACCGGATGACGGGGCTGGAAATGCCGGACAGCTATCGAGCCGCCTGAAACGTCAAATTGGGGACAGTCCTGCGTTCGGGGGTCGAGCCATGCAACAAAGCCGGGGAAGACACAGGTGTGCCTGTGCGTTGCCTTAAGAAATGGCACCGAGGAGATGAAGGGGGAGGGCGAAGCTAAGGCTGAGGAGAAGCGCGAGAGTGGGTCTTGGAGTTTGCAGAGCCTGGAGCAGGTATCGGATCTCGAGAGCGCTGAGAAGGTCGTCGTTTGCGCGTTGTTTCGATTCGTAGAAAAGCGTTTTGGAGCCCGGAGTCCAATGGCAAAACGACCGCAACGTGGTAGACTTAACCTTAGTTATATAAGTGGTTTGTGGCTGATCCCCGGACTCCCCAGATGAGCCTCCGGACCGTGAGGTCACAGGTTCAAATCCTGTCGGGCGCGCTTTTTGCAAACTGATGCGAGATATGTGCCAGGCATTTGAAGGATAGTTCCTCTGTTCCTTTTGCGGAGAAAAAGCGTGAAACGAACAACGCGGCGCGAATTCATGAAACAGGCAGCGATCGGAGGCTACGCGGCCGGGAGTCTGCCTTTGAATGGCTCGACATGGGTGGCGGGGGGCGCGATCGCCTCGGCGATGCCGCCTGATTATGATTTAAACACAGACGCAGTTCTACAGCGCCTCAGTGAAGGCTCCGGCGGCAAAACGCCGACCGTAAAGAATTTCGATCGAGACTGGGTGGAATCACTCTTTAAGCGCGGGCAGCCAGCCGTCTATGGCGAGGAAGGTTTCGATTATATCGGAATGCCAATCGGCGGCTTGACCGCTGGACAATTATACCTGGGAGGCGACGGCAAGCTGTGGCATTGGGACATCTTCAATACAGGCCGCTATACGGAGGTGGTAGATGCCTATCGTTTCCCGACCCGGCAGAATTCACCGATTGAACAGGGATTTGCCGTTCGCATTGCAGCTGATGATAAACAGCAGGTGCGCACGCTCGATCGCCATGGATTCTCGAGTATCAAATTCAAAGGCCAGTATCCCATCGGATATGTCTCGTATGCCGATCCCGGCTCACCAGTTACGGTGGATCTGGAAGCGTTTTCCCCCTTTATCCCGCTGGATTTCGAAGATTCCAGTTTTCCGGCGACCGTCATGAAATACACCGTCAAAAACGCAAGTGACAAAGCCGTAACAGCGGATATTGCAGGCTGGCTGGAGAACGCCGTCTGTACATCGAACATTCGGCGTATTGCTTCCGCCGAGCGAATAAATGAAATCGAGTCTCGCCCTGAAGCGACGTATCTCAAATCGAGTGTGAGGGCGTTGGATATAGCGAGCTTGGAAAGAATTCATGCAACTCCAGAGCACCTTGCGGATCAGCGTGATTACGGTACGATGGCGCTCACGCTTGTAGGATCCTCCGATCCGGCAATTAACGATACCGATGTTGCTCTACCGGCTGGCATCTTCGACGCCGGCTCATCGAGCCAGAATCCTGTGGCAAAATCGCTGGCCGAGCAATTGATTGGTTCGCTGGGCCGCCGACTGACGTTGGAGCCGGGTCAATCGACCGACGTGACGTTTGTTATCAGCTGGTTCTTTCCAAAATCTCGCGTTGAGCGGTATATCGACACTGACGCGACCCGCTGGTACGCGAAACGCTTCAATTCCGCGTGGGACGCGGCGGCGGTGTTGGTGAAGAATCTTGATGCACTCAATGAGCAGACCCAACTATGGAAGGACACCTGGTACGATTCAACGCTGCCGTACTGGTTTCTCGACCGCACCTTCCTGAACACAAGTATCCTTGCCTCCGAAACCTGTTTTCGCTTCACGGACGGCCGCTTTTACGGCGATGAAGGCATTTACTGCTGCCCCGGCACGTGCACGCACGTATGGGGTTACGTGCAGGCGACGGGGCGCCTATTCCCGGAATTGGAGAAATCACTGCGCGAAATGGTCGACTTCAAAAAGAATGTGGCGTTCTTTCCCGAGACCGGTGCGATCAGTTTTCGCGGCGAGTTCGATGAGTGGTTCCCGCTGCCGACGACGGCTGTGGACGGCCAGGCCGGCATTATCCTTCGCACCTACCGCGAACACCAGATGTCAGCGGACGATGCCTTTCTGCGGCGAAACTACAAAAACGTTAAACGAGCGATGGACTTTTTGATCAGTAAGCATGATCCCAATTTCGATGGAATCCTGGAAGGCGCGCAGCACAACACTCTGGACGCCGACTGGTACGGAAAGATTACGTGGCTCAGCCTTTATTACTGTGCGGCGTTGCGGGCCGCGGAGCAAATGGCACTGGAAATGGGCGATACCACGTACGCTAATCATGTTCGCGAGATTGCCGAACGCGGTGGGCACAATATTGCCGAAGAGCTGTTCAACGGCGAATACTTCATCCAGAAACCTGATCCAGACCATCCCGATTCGCCCGGCTCGTTCCATGGCTGCGAGTACAGCCAGCTGCTGGGCCAGGGCTGGGCCCACCAGGTTGGATTAGGGCGCATCATTGACAATGCCAAGGTCAAGAGCGCCTTGCGTTCATTGTGGCGCTACAATTTCTCCACCGACGTAGGGCCCTTCCGCGAGCAGAATCCCAAAGGTCGCTGGTACGCCATGCCGGGCGAAGGCGGCCTTATCGCCTGCACCTTTCCAATAGGAGGTTCTGAAGTGCTCGAGCATGGAAATCGGCATTTCGCCGGCTACATGAATGAGTGTCAGAACGGTTATGAATACGGCGCTACCTCGCTGATGATGTGGGAAGGAATGGTGGACTACGCTTTGGCACACACGCGAACCCTGCATGACCGCTACCATGCCTCGCGCCGCAATCCGTGGAACGAGATCGAATGCGGCGAACACTATGCTCGATCCATGGCCAGCTACGGCCTCTTCACGGCCATCTGCGGCTTTGAATATCACGGTCCCAAGGGATACATCGCGTTTTCGCCCCGTCTCAGGCCGGAAGACTTCCGCGCAGCGTTCACTTCTGCCAAAGGCTGGGGATCGTTTTCGCAGAAGCGATCGGATAAATTGCAGACGGAGACAATCGAGGTTAAGTGGGGCCAACTGCGATCAAAAAGCCTGGCCTTCGATCTGCCCAAAGGATCGCGCGCGGAAAAAGTTTCCGTAACAGCGGCGGATCAGAAGTTCGCCGCAACCTGGAGCATGCAAGACAGCCGCGTTATGATCGAGCTGGATCGTGAAATAGATTTGGGCACCGGCGATGCTTTAGCGATCGAGATCGCGCTTGATTAAAGGTTGTTTCAATTCTACCTCAGCGGTCGGCTCCCGACGCAGGCGCGGACAAACGTCGCCGCGTTATCTTCGTGACGGATCTCGGCGTCTACGATCACGATAGCCCCGGCTTCGCGTCAGCTCACAACGTCGGGATTTTTCGTTCCAGCGACTCCCTGTTGATGACCTCAACTTCGCTGGGACAAGGCCTGAGCGGGACCTTCCTGCCCGGCACCGTCGGCGGAACACGCGTCAACCCGGTGGCTGCGACGCACCTCTTGATGGGTACCGAGGGTACTGTCAAATTGAGGTGAGGAACCACAATATTGTGTGGTCAGGTTAGGTGTAGCAACGACTACATCTTGTGGTCCGCGCTCCCAACTTGACAGCAATGGCACCGCCCGTGTGGGCGGAGGTCATCGGGGAATGAACGAAATCCATTCGTTCACTCGAAAGTACCCTCTTACCGGGTTCCCTATGACTGGGTTCCACAACTAGAAAGGCCTGTGGAAAAAGCTGTGATCCCTCCTCCCAATTCAGAGTTCAGAATCGAACCCCAATAATAGGCCCATTGCTCAGGGCGGGGAACAATTCCCCGCCCATTTCTAAACTCACCGACCAAACCCCGCTCGCGTACGGCGTCGGGCCACGCGTCATATTCCCTTTGCCGAGACGT
This sequence comes from Candidatus Marinacidobacterales bacterium, assembly GCA_965237955.1. Classification (GTDB taxonomy): domain Bacteria; phylum Acidobacteriota; class Vicinamibacteria; order Marinacidobacterales; family SMYC01. The sequence continues at coordinate 2,664,465 of OZ250169.1, forward strand.
TTTCCCGCTAGGAAGCGAAGGATCCGCGGAATCGGTTCGCGTCGACTCGAGACCATCGGAGTCTTGAGGCCAAACGGTCGGAACTCGGAACTCCATCATTGCGCGAGCCTGTCAGCGTTGCACTTGCAGGAAAGCCACGACGTCTACGAGTTCTTGGGGTGTCATACCGGAGACCAATCCATTAGGCATCAGCGAACTCCGACTGGGATAGCGATCTACGATCTCGCTCTTGTTCACCGCAAAGACACGACCATCGGAGTCGATCAACTCCAAAGACGAATCCGAATCGTCCTTAATGAAACCGATCAGATACCCCTGTCTTTGTGTCCTCAGGACCCAGGCCCGGTATTCATGACCGATGGCCGCACTAGGATAAAGGATCGAGTCCAGCATCTCCTGCTTGCCATACTTTTGCCCTATGCGGGACAGATCGGGCCCGATATCCCGACCCTCTCCCTGAACGCGATGACAATTCGAGCACTGAGCGACATCGGAGCGATAGAACAAAGCTCGTCCTCGCTCTGGATCCCCGACCATGGCCAGGAGCGTCTCTGCCGGCGGTAGAGGGCTACCCTCTCGGGTCGTATCCTGAGGGAAGTTCTCGGCCGCCAAAAGCCGTACATCTTCGTGCGCACTCCTGTGGAGACGCTGTGCCACCAGCGCTTCCAGGTCGGCCGGGAGGTCGCCCGACTCGACCATATTGAGCAACATCAGAGAACCCGATTTTGAACGCGAAAGCAGCTCCACCGTTTCTTGTCTGAGTCCGGGGTCTCGCTCTAAATCCGCAACGATCATACGCAGCAGCTCGGAAGCCTGATCGTATCCGTAGGCATTGAGAATCCGCACTGCGCTTTCCTGAATCTCGCTGTCGGGGTCATTCAAAAGAGCGACCACCTTCTCTACCTGGGGTTCCTGCAGCAGGCCTTGATGATGATTAATGGTATCGGCGGCGTGCCGGGCAGCTTGTCGTCTTTCCTCTTCCGGGAGGGACAGGTCGGTGGCGATCTGAAGAAACCTTGGCAAGAAATGGATGCGACCGGTCCCGGTGATGAATCGCAACGCCGCTTGCTGAAGAGTTGGATTCTCCAGGCTCTGGGTCAGAAACTCTTCGATATCCGTACCCTCCAGGGTGGCTGCCCAGACCCGACCACCGTCTCGGCCCAGCAGGTCTAATACCAACTCTTGTTGCTGAGGCCTGCCGGAGTGCAACTGCTTCATCAGGTGAGTTCCTGCAGAAACGCTTTGGATGGCATCCAGTGTCCTGACGGCCAATTCGCGCAGTTCACGAGTGCGGGATTGCAGGCCTTTGACTGCCAGCGCTTCCGCCTCAGGCGTGTGGAGTTGGAAGGCCAGGCTCGCCACCTGAGCGTTCCAGCGCGCACCGATCCGGTCGAGGAGAGCCCGGAAAGCCCACTTTTCACGACCCTTGAAGCCGATTCCAAGCGCTTCACGATAATAACGATCCTGGCCATCGAATTGGGCAGCCAGATCTAGTCCCATGGAACAGAAAAAGCTAGACAACACCGGCCCTTCTGTGATCTGCTAAATGCATGAAACACAAGGGCCGGCGAAAAGCCGAATTGAAGCTGTCGTCTCAAGAAAGCGAAGCGCTGACGCGACTGGCGCGACGCAGCCGTAGTTCGCCGCACCAAGCCTTCCGAGCGAAGATCGTGCTGGATTGCGCGGCGGGTCTGACGAATATGGAAGTTGCTAGGAAGATGCACACCATGAGGAGCACGGTGGGCAAGTGGCGAAGACGCTTTGTAGAACAACGAATGGAAGGGTTGTACGACGAACCTCGGCCGGGAGCGGCTCGCAAAATCGGCGATGACCAGATCGAGGAAGTCGTGACCAAGACGCTGGAGACGACTCCAAAGGGGAGAACCCATTGGAGTACGTGCTCGATGGCCAAGCATCTTGGGCTGAGTCATTCGACGATTGGACGTATTTGGCGAACGTTCGGGCTTCAACCGCACCGCTCGGAATCGTTTCGTCTCTCGCAAGACCCACAACTGGTCGAAAAAGTACGCGACGTTGTTGGCCTGTATATGAACCCACCGGATAACGCGGTCGTCCTGTGCGTCGACGAGAAATCGCAGATTCAAGCGCTCGAGCGTGCTCAACCTGTCCTGCCCATGAGCTTGGGCCAGCCCGAGCGACAAACCCACGACTACATTCGGCATGGAACGACTGACCTGTTTGCCGCACTCGACGCCGCAACAGGTGAAGTCTTCGGAAAGTGCTACGCGCGACATCGAGCGCTAGAGTTCAAGAAGTTCCTCGCTGAGATCGAAGCAGCCGTTCCCAGCGAGTTGGACATCCACGTCGTGCTCGACAATCTCGCCACGCACAAGACACCGGCGATCAAACGCTGGCTTTCCAAGCGACCTCGCTTCCACTTTCACTTCACACCGACACACGCCTCTTGGCTCAACTTCGCTGAGCGCTTCTTTGGCTTGCTCACCGAACACGCCTTGCGACGAGGCTCGCACACGAGCGTGCCTCAGCTCCGCGTTGCGATACAAGACTATCTCGATGCTCACAACGAGAACCCAAAGCCGTTCAAGTGGACGAAATCCGCCGACCAAATCCTCGAAACCATCGCTCGGTTCGCCCAGCGAACGCTCGATACACATGGCAAATCGAATTTGGACAGTAATTAAAGATCCAGGGGGCTAGCAGCCACTCGTCCACCCAGGGATTCTCCGGGCTGATGCGACTCAGTTCCAGGATCAACTGACCTCGTACCGCTGGATCTTCATCAGTACGCAACCAGTGGGCTTGGGCTGAGGGCTCCGGCGCCGAGTCTGGAGAGCACCCGTACAGCCAACGTGCGCAGATTTGGGCTGGCGGCCCGTGCCGCCTCGAGCGCCAACCGGGTTCCCAGCTCCGGCTGCCGGCTCGCGAGCCACAAAGAGCGTGCTCGAAGCCAGGCTGATCCGCTGCTGAACATCTCCTCAACCAGCGAGGTGTGGCCCGCGGCCACCGCACGACTGAGTGTTTGGTAAGCCAAAAAGCGCCGGGCAGGGTTTGCGGACGCTAGCGCAGCCTGCAGGCCCCCGGGGCTCTCCAGATCCAAGGGCGGCATCTTATAATGCGAGCCCCGAGGCGCCAGTCGGTAGAGCCGGCCTCCCTCGACATCGCCCATTCGATGCCCGCCTACTCCGGGATCAAACCAGTCGGCTACGATCAAGGATCCGTCGGGAGCCACCACGACATCGATCGGCCGGAACCAGTCGTCCTTCTCACTCGACAACAGGACCTCGACCTGCGCGCGAAACCCGGCACCCGACCGTTGAGGCCGGTAGGCACGCACTACACCGGGCCCGGCATCAGCGTGAAGCAACGTCCCCTGTAGCCTGGAAGGAAGCAGATCTCCTTCATAGACAGCCATGCCGGCCGGTGACCCGAAGCCGGTTCGAATCATTTTGGGGATCACCCCAGCCCGATCTTCGTTCCAGTGCACGGCATCCAGACGCCGATCTCCCATCCGTTGGGGCCAGTATCCATAATAGCCGCCCTCCATCACATAGTTGACCCTGCACTGTTGGTTGCCATCGTCGTCATTATCCGAGATGAAAACGATGCCGAAGGAATCCACCGCCGGCTCGTAAGGGTTACGCATCCCGTCTGCCAGGACCTCCAAATGCTTGCCTTCGAGATCGCTTCTTAGCACGGTGGCAGCACGGTAGGGCTCTCCTTCTCTGCCGGCTCGGATTCGATGACCCGATCCGTCAGTGACATCCAGACCCTCGTCCCCATTGCTCATGTATAGAAGACCATCCGGACCGAAGACGACACCGTGGAGACCATGGTCGTGGTCTACTCCTCCGAAACCGCCTAGAACCACCGTTTTACGGTCGGCCACTCCGTCCCCATCCAGGTCCTGAAGATAGAACAGCTCTGGCGATTGGCACACATAAACCCGATCGCCCAAGACCGCTACACACAAGGGTGATTGCAGACTCGGATCCTGGTAGAACGTGTGGGCCTCGTCGGCTCGACCATCTCCGTCCGTGTCCTCCAATACCCGTATCCGATCACCCTTCGGCTCGACAACATCCTGGTTGAAGAGCCGGTAGTTGACAGCCTCCGCCACCCAGACACGCCCCTCGGCATCCACATCGACAGCAGTCGGATTTCGCAGTTCGGGCTCGGCCGCAAAGAGACTCACTTCCAACCCTTCTGCTACCTGCATGACCTCCAGCGACTGCTGCGGCGCCAACTTGGAAGTGGCTACCGGCGGACTGACGCTAGAACACGTCGAAGACATCAACACCAGCCCGCCGGAAAAGAGGCCAAGACTACCCCGCAACCACATGGGCCTAACTATAAAGCGTAGCTACCGGCATTTAAAAGGCAGGCAGCCTTGGCGACCCTTGAACCGTGGGAAGCAAGTGGGTTGCACTTGGTACTTTGAAGACTCAACTTTAGACTCGGAGAATCAGAGGACGTGACTCAGTGTGACGAACCAGGACATCAGCAGAGAAATCACAGCAGGGGTGACGACATTCCTCACCATGGCCTATGTGATTGTGATCAACCCAACCATAATGGCTGCGGAAGGCACAGGGATCCCGTAGTGTGCCAAAACTCAGTCGGAAGGCGAAGGCCATTATTATTAGAGACCTGCTCCACTTGAATCGGGGGAAAGAGGATGTTCTCGGCCAGCATTTCGGCGCGGTTTCTTGAGGGCGTGGCGGCGCGATAGGTCAGAGATGGGCCTCAGGCTCGCCATCGCGTTTCTCGAAGCCTTTGATCCTCGGCTGTGAAACGTGGCCGCTCCGCTTACGCTGCCTCACGATAGTAGTATCGGAGAATCCCGCCAAGACGTTCCCGACACTGAACGCTCCCCTCATTGGCGGGCCTGTCGGGCACTTCGGAGATCAACCTGTTGCCGAGACCTTGGTGATTTCTTTCCAGTTGGTAATGGGCGACGTAAGCGCGAACGGTCGTGCGAAGATGATTCTCTCCGAGCGGAACGATCCTGTTGAGACACTCGTGCTTTATCGAACGAACAAACCGCTCCGCGTGAGCGTTCAGATTCGGACTCCTTGCGGGTAGTTTCACGGTCTCCACCCCTGCAGGGGAGAGCGTGGCACGGAATGACGCTGAGAACAGCGGGTGTTCTTCATCATTATTGATCCGCCGGCCACGAAAGGCCATGACGGGCTCGGCGATGACGACGGCGGCAGGTTACACACTCAAATCAGTGCCGAGATCACTCGAGCATCGAGCTCAAAGGGCCGAAGAACGCGGGCCTGGCCCGCTCCGCCCGGCGACTTTACCGCGAACCGAAGCTGCACTACGCAGCTTCGCGCCATTCGTACCGATGGTGCAGTCCACCCACCCTCGGCAGCGCGACGACTTTCGCCGTCGACGAAGGTCGCGGCGTGATCGGCCTCTCGTCCGGCGTGTCTTTACCGAGTCCCAAGTGGCAGCGATCCTCGTGGTAGTAGCTGATGTATGCCGACTACCGGATTATGCCGCGTAGAGTGGCCTGAGGCGCTTTGGCGCTGTCTTTAGCGGATTTCTAGTCGGCATAAAACTATCTGTTTTCTCGTGTCATGGTGACGCCTTCCCGGCCAATGCCGGGGAAGGAGGTCCTATGACGACAATACCGCGCATCCGTATTAACGGCCCACTCGTGCCTTTCGTCGGCAGAGTTTGGTCACACCTGCTTGCGCAGGGCTATAGACCGCGTACGAGCAAGAACTTATTGCATCTGGTGAGCCATCTGAGCCGTTGGCTTGTTGCCGCTGGGCTGCGGCTGAGCGATCTCACGCGTGAAAGCATCGAGGCGTTTTTTGGCGATAGGAGACAAGCTGGTTACAAGAGTCATCTCACACCGTTGTCGCTCAGACCGATATTGCAGTATCTGGAGGCCGAAGGCGTTGTGTCGATTCCGGAAGTTCTGGTGACGCGCAACACGGTCGAAGAGCTCTTGGATGAATACGAGCACTTCCTTCTCAAAGAGCGCGGGCTCCAAGTCTCGACGGCCCGCTGTTACCGTCAGTATGCTGAGAAATTCCTATCCCATGGGTTTGACTCGAAATGCGTAGAACTCGGCTGCCTCGGCGCAGACGACATCACAACGTTCATACTGCACGAATCCAAAACGTCGAGCGTAGCCACCACAAAGCTTGTGGTGACCGCGTTACGCTCGTTACTTCGCTTCCTGCATCTTCGAGGCGATCTCCAACGCGAGCTTGTAGGCGCAGTGCCTGGCGTCGCGGGTTGGCGACAAGCCGGCGTGCCCAAGTTCATTTCATCTCGAGAGCTTCGGCTACTTCTGAACAGCTGCGATCGCCGCCGCCACGTGGGTCGCCGTGATTTCGCCATCCTGGTTTTGCTCTCGCGACTCGGACTTCGCAGCTGTGAAGTCGCGGCCCTCCAACTCGACGATATCGATTGGCGAGCAGGTGAGCTCATCCTCCATGGCAAAGGCCATAGTGATGAGCGGCTACCTCTGCCCAGCGATGTTGGACAAGCGATTGCCGGATATCTGAAACGGGGACGGCCATCCTCACTCTCAGAATCTAGAGCATTTTTTCTTACGAGCCGGGCACCCTATCGGCGTTTATCTCGCGGTCGCGTCACTGGGATCGTCGCTGCGGCCTCAGCGCGTGCGGGTCTACGGAGAATCAGCAGTCATCGTCTCCGCCATACTGCAGCAACGCAGATGCTCCGCAACGGAACATCGCTCACCGACGTTGCGCTTGTTCTGCGACATCGAAGCATCGATACGACTGCCATCTACGCCAAAGTCGACCACTCCACTTTGCGGGAGCTGGCACAGCCATGGCCAGGGGGTGAGGCATGAACGCGCTTGGACTCGCTCTCGGGCTGTTCGTCGTGCTCTCGGCTTCAAACTTGACACAAACGAGCACCTGCTCCGCAACTTCGTCGAATACGCGCAACAACAGCATTCCTCGATCGTGACGACAGCGTTGGCTTTGGATTGGGCCATCCAGTCGAACAACGTCGCGTCCATCACGCACGCTAACCGCCTCATCGCCGTGCGTGGTTTCGCGCGGTATCTGCACGCATCGGACCCACGGCACGAAGTTCCACCTGCCGAGCTGATCCCGTACCGCAAGATTCGATACGAGCCGTATATCTTACTCGGATGAGGACGTTACAGCTCTGCTCGGCGAAGCCCAGGTGATTCCACATCCTTTGATGGCCGCCACCTACACCACCTTGTTTGGCCTGCTTGCTGTCACTGGAATGCGCCTTGGCGAGGCCCTCAGGCTCGACCGTGATGACGTCGACTGCAACAACGCGGTGCTCTTCGTCCGAGACTCCAAATTCAAGAAGTCGCGAGAACTACCGCTCCATTCGACGAGTCGGGATGCGATACGCACCTACGCTGAGCAACGCAATGAGTTCATCTCACGACCACGAGCACCGAGCTTCTTACTCTCTACCTCGGCAACGCGGCTCATCAGCCAAAACGTACACGCCAACTTTTTGAGACTCCGGAAAAGAGCTGGTCTGAATCACTGCCGCCCCCGCCGACCTCGGATTCACGACCTGCGCCACTCGTTCGCAGTCAAGACGATTCGCCGCTGGTACGAAGCCGGTTTAGACGTCGAGCCGAGACTGCCTTCTTTGTCGACCTACCTCGGTCATGTCAGTCCAACATCAACCTACTGGTATCTGACCGCTACTCCTGATCTGATGGCGCTTGCCGGAAAACGACTCGAACGCGCTATGGAGAAACTGCCATGACCACTCTCTGCCTTTGCTCGAAGCGCTTTTTCTCGATCGACTACTCCGGCAACAGCAGGCTAGCCGTGCTGCTCACACAGACATCATGCAGATTTCCGAGCAGGTTTTCGACGAGGCCCTGTTCTGGCGACACTCCGGACAGCAGGGCCAGCGCGTGAAGAGTCGCAGCGATGACAACTCGCTGCTCGATTTGCTGCGCTCCTGACCCGCTGCGCGGTTTTGCGCTGCTCGGAGAGCCGCTCAAGCACATTCTCCTCTCGGCCGAAGTACACCTCGTCCGGCGTGCGAGCGCCAAGAACGGCGCGCGGAATCTTTTCATTGTGCTCACCGACGTAGAAGGCGACGAGACGCCGCACCGCCGCCGGACTGTCGAGGGTGTTCAGGAAAAGCCACGCGTGCTTCAATTGTCGCCAAAACGCTTCGATCAATGAGTTCGAGCAGACGATGTCGATTTGCGCGAGCACGCGACTCAGAGAACTTGAATCCTCGAGAAGCTGCTCAACCTCGCCGAAGTTCTCCGAACCGCCGTCGGTGACAACAAGCACGCTGGCGTTCGCTGCCGCGTCAGGGAGCTCCTCCGAGGCCTCGATGATGAGCTCGCGGGTCGTGGTCGAGAGCAGCTTGTCGCTCACCCGTCAAGCAAGAATCCTTCGGCTGAAATTGTCGATGACCGCCTGGAGGTAGATTCGGATGCCGGTCGTCAGCCGGATCACCGTCGCGTCGATCAGCCAATACTCGTTGGGACGCGTCGCCCTAAGGCCTTCTTTGGGCTTCACGGGATGCACTCGCGTTCGGGGACGCCTCCAGCCGCGCTCGCGAATCATCTTGTACCAGGTGCTTGCCGATGCGAAGAGCTTGCCAAGCCGCTGCGCGTAAAGCGCTAGGTTCTGGACGGCGATGTGGCGATAGGTCTCGGACTCGACGAAATCCCTCATCGTGGACACTTCTTCGCGCGTGAGCTGGCTTGGAAACGACTTTGGGCAACTCCGTTGATCGTCGAGCCCGCAGCCCTCTTCCCGGCGTCGCCACGCGTGATAACGCGCCGACGAGATGCCTACGATTCTAAGTGCGGTGCCCAACGACAGCCGGCCGCTCGCCGACGCAATCGCCCTCAAAACGACGGATTTGGTCGCCCCATCGGGAACGCGATCGGCGTCGAGTTTGCCTCCGCGGAGCCTCAACACTCGCACCAGTAACCCGATGACCGCCGCCTGCACCTTGGCTCGCTGTCTTAGATCGTCGACCTGCTCCAATAGCTCGTAGACCTCCAGCTCAACGTCCACCGAAGCAACCACGGGCCGCACCTCGCCGCGCGCCCAGGTGCGTCGCGTCGAGGCCGGGATGGCGACGTCCCGGAAAAGGTCCGCATTACCAGTCGCGGCGATGGCGTCACGCAGCCGATGGTCGTAGCTCCGGCGAACTCGGTGGGTTCTCGTCATGCCCAAGAATGGCAGGGAGCTATTCTCATGACCAGCCGGCCGATGATGGCTGTCTGCAAAGGATACTGTCGAACGTTCGCTCTCGATCCTCCACAATGATCGTGCGAGGAGCACGGCTACAACGGTAATGATGACGGTAGAAATAGTAATAAACGTAGGAGTTGGAAAAAAGAAAATGGAGTTGGTGGAGGCTCCAGCATGATATGCATGCTGATACCATTTTCAATGTTACAGTCCACTAGTTGCCGCGCCATCCTCCCGCGAGAGAGCGGCGCATCCGACCTGCCAATGGCGGACGCGATCCCGTTCCGCTCGCCGGAGTCGTTGCGCGTGAGCTTGCCGCTTAGCGACGGTCGTGCCACCGTGGGCATGGGAGTACCCGTTGGCGTTACCCTCATCGTGGGCGGCGGCTATCACGGAAAGAGCACCGTGTTGAAAGCGATCGAGCGCGGGGTCTACCCTCATATTCCTGGGGATGGTCGCGAGGGCGTGGTCAGTCGCATCGACGCCGTGAAGATACGAGCCGAAGACGGCCGGCGGGTGTCATGCGTCGATATCAGCCCGTTCATCCAACGCCTCCCCCTGGGCCGTAGCACCGTGGATTTTTCGTCGGATGACGCAAGCGGTAGCACGAGCCAAGCGGCGAACATCATGGAAGCGCTCGAAGTCGGTGCCAAAGTGCTTCTTCTCGACGAAGACACCTCGGCGACGAACTTCATGATGCGCGACGCCCGCATGCAAGCTCTGGTCGCGAAGGACCGGGAGCCCATCCTGCCGTTTCTCGACCGCGTGCGCGAACTCTACCAGAGACTAGGGGTGTCTACCGTGCTGGTGATGGGCGGTTCGGGTGATTACTTCGAGCCCGCCGACAACATTATTAGAATGACCGAGTATGTTCCGGAAGACGTCACCGCGGAAGCGAAACGCATCGCGGCCGAGCGCCCGACAGGCCGCAACGCCGAATCGGATCGCCCCTTCACTCTGACTCGCGAGCGACGACCGGTCCCGAGCTCGATCGACGCCTCTCGCGCCTCTCGATATCGAAGCGACGTCAAGATCGAGGCCCGGGGACGCGACCAGATTCTTTTCGGCCGCGAGACCCTCGACCTACGAGCAGTCGAACAGCTCGTCGATCCGAGTCAAACGCGCGCGACCGGATATGCCATGCACCTGGTGACGAAACGTTTTTCGGACGCGACGAGCCTGAACGCTATGATGGACCGTCTGGAATCGTTGTTCGACGAGGAGGGTCTCGACGTCCTTGCCCCGTTTTTACGCTCGGGCGGAGGCCCGGGTGAGCATCCGGGTAACTTCGCCAGACCAAGACGCTTCGAAGTCGCTTCTGGATTAAACCGGTTGCGCTCGGTCGAAATGGAGCCCGCTTCATGAATGCTTTCTTGTTAGCCCTAGTTCTCGCCACGAATGCTCAAAGTCCAGTCGACATCCTGATAAGGGGCGGCACCGTCGTCACCATGGACGGTGAGCGGCGCGTGCTCGAATCTGGTGCGGTCGCCATCCGCGGCGACCACATCGAGGCCATTCTCTCCGCCTCGGATCCGCTTCCGGACGCGGCCGAGACGATCGATGCTTCCGGCCACCTCGTCATCCCGGGCCTCATCAACGCGCATGGCCACGCGGCGATGACGCTCCTTAGAGGCATCGCCGACGATCTCGCTCTTCTGGAATGGCTCGAGAACTACATCTTTCCCGCCGAAGCGCAGAATGTCGCGCCCGAGTTCGTCTACTGGGGATCGCTCCTTGGCTGCGTGGAGATGGCTCGCGGGGGCACCACCACCTATGCCGACATGTACTATTTCGAGGAGGAAGTCGCGCGCGCCACCGAAGCGGTCGGCATCCGCGGCGTGCTCGGCCAGTCTGTTATCGGCTTCCCCGCGCCCGACTACAAGACCCCAGAAGAAGCGCTAATAGGCGCCGAGGGCTTCATCGAGAAGTACAAATCCCATCCACTCGTGATCCCTTCCATCGCGCCACACGCTCTCTACACGACGCCCCTCGAGATCGTCGCCAAGGCGCACGCAATCGCTCGCAAGCACGATGTCCCGTTCCAGATCCATGCGGTCGAGCCTCCGGAAGAAAACGATCAGATAATGGAGAAGCTCGGCAAGCGCACGATTCCGGCTCTCGACGATGCCGGGGTCCTCACCCCGGGCGTCATCCTCCATCATGCGATTTGGCTTTCGGACGACGACATCCAACGCATCGCCATGAGCGGCGCGTCAGTGTCCCACAACCCGGAAAGCAACATGAAGACCGCGTCGGGCCTCGCGCGTGTGCCCGAGCTCCTCGCCGCCGGGATCGCTGTCGGCCTCGGCACCGATGGAGCCGCGAGCAACAACAACCTCGACATGTTCGAAGAAATGGACACGGCGGCAAAGCTCCACAAGCTCGTGCGTGAGGATCCGACGGCGATGCCCGCGACCACGGTCTTTCACATGGCGACGATGGGAGGCGCTAGAGCTCTCGGTATCGACGATAGAGTCGGCTCGCTCGAAGCCGGCAAGCTAGCCGACATCGTGCTCGTCGACGTCCGCGCTCCCGAGCTGACACCTCTCTACAATGTCTATTCCCACCTCGTCTATGCGATCAAAGGCGGGCACGTGGCAACGGTCCTCGTGGGAGGCCGAGTAGTCGTCCGTGACAAGGATGTCGTTGCGGTTGATGAGTCTGAAGTGATGGAGAAGGCGAACGAGCTGAAGGAGCAGATTCTTCGAAGTCTCGAGGCGCGCTAGTACTCCTCGTCTTTTTGAGCGCCGCCGAGATAACCCAAGCTCTCGAGGATACTTTCGGTCTCGCTGGACACGGCAGTCTCGCCCGATTCGTACAATGCCTTCGAAAGGCGCCGGCGCTCGGCACGAAAGCCTTCGGCAGATTCTTTGAGGGCGGCCGGATTGTGGGGACCGGCATCCTCGAGTAGATTGTTCTCTTCCCACGGATCGCTAGCGACGTCGAACGCAATGCGTTTGAAGCCACGCCGCCACATCCACTTGTAAGGCCACCGGTACGACGCCATGCCGGTAAGCCCGCGCGTCTCATGGCTGAGACCATAAGCCCCAAAAGGCTCGGGCTCGGGACAGGTGTTCGACTCCCAGCACTCGACCCAGGAACGTCCTTCCATCGCAACGTTCTGCAAACCGACGATGTCCAGAATCGTCGGGGCGACGTCGATTATGAGCCCGGGCCGATCTGCGATGACGTGACCCCCGGGTAATCCCGCACCGCGCATCATCCATACGATACGGAGTTGATCCTCGTACACGTGCGATGCGTGTCCCACGACGTCGTGCACAAAAAGCCCTTCGCCGTGGTCGGAGACCACGACAAGGAGAGTTTCATCGACAATCCCGAGAGAATCGAGCTTGTCGACGAGCTCACCGAGATAGCGATCCATCGTCGCCACGTTTTTCTCGTAGTTGGGCAACACCACTGAGGGGGGCGGCCGCTGCATTTGGCCCGAGAAGTGAAGCTCGAGCATCGTCGCGCTCCCCTCATCGTTCACGAGCTGGGTCTCGAAGCTTGGCTGCATCGGCGTGTGAACCTCGGGGAGCTCGTCCTCCGTGTAGTCGCGAAGCATGTCGGGCGATATCAGCAGGAGCTCGATTCCCGTCTCGGGGCGGTCGTCAGGCCGCGCTTCCCAGAGCGAAGTCCATCTCAACCGGTGCTCGCCCGGTAGAAGCTCGACGTCGACAAAATATTGCTCGGCACTCGCGAGGTTGTAGGTGCCGATCAGTTCATCATCCAACCACAGCTCAGTATCCGGAGGTGCATCGGGGGTCACGTACGGCTCGTGCGGATCCGAGAAATGGACCCACAGAAAGAATGGCTCCTCCTTGTTGTCGTCGAGCCAGGATTTCAACGGCTCGACGATCTCATGCGCTCTGCGATACCAACGCTCGGGTCCTTCGACGAACGGGTCGTGAAAATCCTGGAAGCCCTGGTTCACCCCGAACGCACGCGTAAGCACTCCGAGCGTGATGAACGCACCGGTGCGGTAGCCCGCATCCCCCAGGACCTCAGCGAGCGTAGTCGCGCTGTCCGGAACTCGATCGCCGTTGGCCATGACGCCGAGCGTAGGCGGAGATACACCGGTCAGGAGCGCGGCGTGCGACGGAAGCGTGATCGGCGTTTGCGTGTACGCGTTCTCGAAGCGCACGCCCTCCGCGGCCAAGCGATCGAGCACCGGCGTCGTCTCGACGTCTGGGTTGTAAGGCCCGGCCTTATCGACGTGAAGCGTGTCCAGCGAGACGAGGACGATTCGGGGAACGCGGGAGCGAGCTCGCGACGCGCGGAAGTCGTCACAGCCGGAGACGAGCGTCGCCCCGACGAGAGCGCCGACGATTGAGATGACGAGCCGGATCACGAGAGAAGCTCCATGAGCGGCTCCAAGAGAGCGCGGTTCGTACTCTTGCTCGATTCACCCATCTCTTCACCGAAGAGGCCGTGATCAGGAAACCGCTTTTCAATGAGCCTGCGCAGAAGCTCCTCGCTGCCTCGGTCCGCAACGGTGACCGGCGACGCGTCCGGTTTGCGATCGACGCTGACTCCAGTCTGGAAGTGCGCCAACGTGAGCTGCCCGGCTTGAAACGCCGCGTTGGTGGCGAAATCGACGTATTCTCGAATGGAAACCATGGTGCGCGCGAGATTATAGCAAGCCGCGATCGACCCAGCCGCCAGCCTTCGCATGAAGCTTCGGCTGGCCCGCCGAAGCCAATGGCGAAGGCGGGTCGATCGGCCATCAGCCATCAGCTCGCATCGCGACTCTATACTAATAGCGCCGAAACGCTTGTTTTCCGGCGAAGAAAAACTTAACGGTAGTGGACCGGAGAGCCGACGAGAATGCCATCCGCATCGACAATCTCCGCCTCTTCGACGTCCGATTGTTTGCGAAGCACTCCTCGTGTGCCCTCGACCGTGCCGACTCCTTCGAGAACGGCGCGCGCGAACGTCTCCGTGTTCCAGGTGGGAAGTCATAGGCGATTAATATCGTCACCGATGAGGTTCGTCGTCTTGTGACGATGAAGCGGCTCGGGGCAAAACGAGCAAAGCGACCATCATCCAGCGAAAGCTCACATCGACATCCTCGGTTTTAGGTGCGCCCGGCAATCTCACCGGAACAGCGGTGCTGAACGAAGAGGGAGCGAGGCCCCAGGAGGGCACGTTCGTCCGCCTGAGCTCCACCGTCGGCGCCGTTCTCGGAAGCGTCGAGATCGGCGAAGCCGACACCGATCAGCTCCACTTTCACATCGACGCCACCCAACAGGGAAATCGGTTGGAGGGTTTTTGGAAGATCTACGAGCTGCCCGAGCTTCATGGCAGGTTCGTCGTTTGGAAGCAGCCTTAGTCAGCATCCAGCATTCAGTTCAATTCGCGCCGTGCCTGTTCAGGCGTGTAGCGTACCGGCGGAACGGTGCTCGATATGCGATGACGCCACTTACCGCCAGGGCGTTGGTGTGAACTGAATGCTGGATGCTGAACTAACCAGCTTGTTGCTTCCTGAACGCCTCAGGCTGGATACCGTACTTCTTCATCACGGCGTAGAAGTCTTTACGGTCTTTCTTCGCGAGGCGCGCCGCCTGGGAGATGTTGCCCTGGCAAATGCGGAGGACTTGCGAGATGTACTCTTTCTCGAACTCCCGCTTGGCTTCTTTGAACGACTGGAACTTGTTCGAGGACACGGGGACGTGGAAGAAGAGATCTTCGGCGGTGATGACGTTGTTGCGCGTGAGGACCATCGCCTGCTTGATCTTGTTCTTGAGCTCGCGGATGTTGCCCGGCCACTGGTAGGTCATCATCTTCTGGATCGCCGCGGGCGAGAAGCCCTCGACGACTTTGCCGAGCTCTTTGTTGCAATCCGTCAAGAAGTGGTTGATGAGAAGCGGAATGTCTTCTTTGCGCTCGCGCAGCGGCGGCAAGTGAATCGGGATCACGTTCAAACGATAGAAGAGATCTTCGCGGAACAACTTCTCGGCGATCGCCTGGATCAGGTCTTTGTTCGTGGCCGCGATGACGCGTACGTCCACTTTGATCCCGCGCGTCGAGCCGATGCGTTTGAACTCGCCGTCTTGCAGCACACGCAGAAACTTCACTTGAAGCGGTAGCGGAAGCTCTCCGATCTCATCGAGGAACAGCGTGCCGCTGTGAGCTTCTTCGAAGAGTCCCTTCTGGTCGGTGCGAGCGTCGGTGTACGCGCCCTTCACGTGTCCAAACAGCTCGTTCTCGATGAGGTTCTCGGGAATGGCGCCGCAGTTCTCGACGACGAACGGCTTGTCGGCGCGCTTGCCGGTGTAGTGGATGGCACGGGCGACGAGCTCTGAAGAAGAGGTCGTCCTTCGCGATGACGAGATGGTAAGCAGAAGCGCCGGAGACCGTGCTCCACCGGAAAAGCTGGTTGAACTCGTCGCCGCGGATGACTTCCTGCGGTTCGGGGGCGTCGAGCGTGCCAGGCGGCGGGGGCAGAGTCACCGAACTTACCGGCGCGCCGTCGCCACTGGCGAGAGCACCCTGCTGGCTTCCTACCGAAACGGGGTCGCCGCCGGCTTCGAAGTCGACCGTGCCCTCCAACACCTCGAGCCGGGTGGCGTCGCCGGGCTCGACTTTCACGCGGAAGTTCGTGCCGCGGATGATGGTATTGGCGGTCGCGGTGCGAATCTCGAACTGCCCTTTCAACTGTTTCTCGATCTGAGACCAGATGCTGCCTTCCTTCAGCAGAATCTGCAGCCGGGAGGAGGCCGAGGCATGGCGGTCGCCGAGCGAGACCACTTTGACTTTCGTGTGGCTGTTGACGAACACGTAGTTGCCGTCCTCGAAGAGGATGCGGACGCCGGAACCGCTCCAAGTCCGAATCTCGTCGCCTTCCCTCAACAACAGGTTCTTCACAACGGGGATAAAGCGCTTGTCGAACGCCCGCTTCACCTCGATGTCGCCGTAGTAGCTCGCGACTTTGGCGAGCATGCCATCGGACGACAGCATGTGGCGCGGGATCTCGATGACGTGCCCCGAGCGGAGGAGGTTGAACTCCGCAAGCTCCTCCCAGGAGCCAGACATCTCCGGGTAGCGGTCGAACAGCGCTTGAACGAAGAGTCGTCTCCCGTCATGACGACGACGAACTCGTCCCCGCCGCCGTCCCCGTCGTCCTCAGTCACGGCTTTGGTCTCGGGCGCACTGACCAGGGTTGCGAACAGGGTGGCGCCCACGAACAGCAGGCTCGGTTTCAGCATCGTTCTCTCTATCCTCTAAGAAAAAACCGTACCCCGGGGCGTCAGAACGCGGAGAAGCCCCAGGCTACCTCTATTATCGCGAAGCAATTCTTTTGCCATCGGGCCGTGGGCCAAGACGGACGCAGAAAGCCATGCGCGTGAACGAGATAGCTGGTCACGTCGCCTCGGTCGGCGGGCGGAAGGCGTTGGGTTTTTTCTACATCCGGGGGGCAATTCCCCTCAAGGCACGAAAGCACCACTTTGGAGTAAGGCTGTATCTTACTGATATATAATGGGTTAATCTATAGGTGCTGTGTCGTGGCTTTGGCATGAGCGTTGCAACTTGAAGCTCTAGCACTCTTCGTGTGTGCTCAGGGGGTAGAGAATCATGTCCAGAAGAGTAAGTCGCGTAGGTCGCGCCGGTATCGTGCTTTCCGTTCTCGGATTGCTCGGACTGGCTTTGGGGTTTGGCATCGCTCAGAGCACTGTGGTGACGCAGGCGGAATGGGCCGTGTACATGACTCAGGGGCTCGGTCTCGATTGGAATCTTCCCCCGAACGCGAAGAGCAACCACTATCTCGAGCGCCTCGACTGGACCAACAGTATCGAGTTCCAGGCGGCTCAAATGCTCGACGGTTCGACCGCGACGCCTCTCGAAGATGGCTCCGTCCAGAGCGAGCCCGGGGAACCGTCAGAAGCGCTCTACCAAGTGGCGACGCTTCGCGCCGGTGACTACGGCTTTCGCGTGAAGCTCGGCGGAGGCGGTGCCGTGCTCAAAGTATCCGATCAGGCTTACGAGCTGTTTCAGCCGGACATGTCCGCGCGCTGGGTGGACCTCGATCGCGTCCCGCTGAACCCCGGCGAGCATCCGTTGAGTCTCATGCTGATCGACGGCTCGCGCGCGGAGTCTCTTGGCGTGACGCCCCCGTGCATGACTCCGGTCGAGCCCACCGGTGGTTGGACGCCGCTCGATCCGCTGACCTTCCATGAGATGGCAGTCACGTTGGCCAAGGCATTGGACTTGGAAAGAAATCTTCCCGAGCTCGGCGATCCGATCTCGATCCGCGGCGAGGAGTTTCGAAAGACACTGATCTACCCGTACAAGGACGAGCTGGCAGACGTTTCCGAAGATGATCCGTACTGGTTGTCGTCGGGTGGCTCCATCATTACCGCCGTGGCACGGTTCGAGGTTCCCGAGGATGGCGTCTACTCCATCGAGACGCACTACATCAGCCCGCGTCCGATTCGCTGGGCTATGGACAGTTGCCTTCGTGTGGTGACGTGTCCCATCACCGCGTCTCAGATCGGCCGGCGTCGAAGCCTCGCTCTCGAGCTCGACGCGGGCGAGCATGTGCTCGAGGTAACGCTCCCGCCGGGCGCCAAGCTCGACCGTGTCGACGTGCAACGCCGAGACGGTTCATCGGAGGAGTATTTGCGGGTCGTCGAGGACGAAGGCTTCAAGCTGGGAAACAGTGAAGACATCGTCCGGCGCCGGGACGCGCTTCGTGCCGCGCGGCGGTTGCGGGATCGGTTCGACAAGCTGACCGAGCTCCGGTGTAACGACGAGCTGATCGCGATGGAGGCGGAGGCCATTGCGCTCGCGCTGGCCGCTTCGTCATCGTCAACGGATGACGGCATGGTCGCCTCCGGGCCGAATGCACCTCCCATCACACCTCAATCGCCGCCGGGCGGCCAGCCGATGATCCCTCCGGTCGACCCGAACGCCGGGCAGTCGGGTAGCCCGGTAGAGCCTGTACAATAATCCGCCGTCGGCCATCGGCCGTCAGCCATCCGCTTGGTCCGTGTTATCGTGGCGTCTCTCATGGCCGCGATCGCACGAGTCCTGTCCATCTTGTCCGTCACCACGCTGGTCGTTCTTTGCTTCTCGTTAGTGGCGGCGCTGGCGCAGAGTCTTCCCACCGAGGACGTGTTCAGCCGGTTTTCGAATCGCGTCGTCAAGATCGAGGTTCAGGAGTCGGGCTCGAAAGCGAAAGCCTCGATCGGCTCCGGTTTCTTCGTCAGCGATGCCGGTCACCTCGTCACGAACTACCACGTGATCGCACAGGTCGTGCAGCATCCGGATCGGTACGTCGCGAGCTACGTGGATGAGGATGATGAGTCGGTCTCCGTGGAGGTGAACGTACTCAATGTCGACGTTGCACACGATCTCGCCCTCGTCAAAGCGGAGCTCAGGCCGCCGTCGTTTTTTGCGCTCGAGCCGGTCGAAGCCCCGCAGGGGTTGCGGCTCTATTCGATGGGGCACCCGCTCGACCTTGGCCTCAACATCGTAGAGGGCACGTACAACGGTTTCCTGAAACACGCCCTCGATCAACGGATCAATTTCACCGGCTCGCTTAACCCGGGAATGAGTGGAGGTCCGGCCATTACCGCAGGCGGGCGCGTCGCCGGGATCAACGTCTCCACTGCGGGCGAACAAGTGAGCTTTCGCTCGCACCAGAGTTCGAGCGGCCGAGCTCGCTTCTGAGCGTGGTCCGTGAACAGATCTTCGACTACCAGAGCGACTACGTTCGGGTCCTGCTCGAGAGCTCGCCTCCGACCGTGACCCTGGGCGGCTTCGAGCTACCCACCGAACCGGCCGCGTTTTTCGATTGCTGGGCGGACGCCTACCGTGAGGACAGCGCGAGCTACGAAACGGTCGACCATCAGTGCTCGACCGACGATTACATTTTCGTCTCCGACGCGCTCGTGTCGGGGCAGCTCTGCTTCTACCATCGACTTCTCACCAGCGACGACCTCAATCGGTTCCAGTTCGCGTCGCTATACACGAACGATTTCCAGCAGACGTATCACGGTATGGGGGGCAGTGAGAGCGAAGTTACGTCGTTTCGCTGCTATACGGATACAGTTCGTCAAAAGGAGCTGACGTTCAAGACGGTCTTTTGCTTGCGAGGTTATCGGAAGCTCGCATCGCTATACGACCTCGTCTTCAAAGCCGCGGTCATCGGGAAGCGCCATACCGGGCTCGAGACCGCGCTTGTCGCATCGGGCGTGAGCTACGACAACGCGGAAGCGCTCGTGCGCTGGTACATGGAAACGATTTCGTGGAACGAGTAGTCTTCGTCGAAGTACTCGATCGGCGCGGTCGCGTGCGCGAGCGCACGCGCGTCGGGTCGTTCCCCGCCACCATCGGGCGTGCCTACTCGAACGATGTCATCGTCGCCGATCGTTATGTCTCGCCGACACATGTTGCGATTCGCGAAACAGATGAAGGCAAGCTCCTCGTCGAGGATGCAGGCAGCGTCAACGGAATTCATCGGCCAGGCCACGCTGAGCCTGTCGAAGTCGTTCCTCTCGAGTCCGGGCTTCGGCTGCGACTGGGAGAGACGGTGGTCCGATTCGTCACGGCGGATCACCTCGTTGCTCCGGCCGACGTTTTGCCGCGAGGCGACTCCGGGCTTCTCGAGACGTTGAAGAGCCCGCGGCTTGCACTCTCGCTCCTGTTCCTCACCCTCGTCGTCTTCGCCACGGACATCTACCTGGAAACGTACTACGACTTCAGCGGGTCGGCGGTGCTCGGACCCGCCGTGCTCGGGATCGTTGCCCTGTCGTTTTGGGCCGGCATCTGGGCGTTCGCGAATCGGTTGCTGACCCATCGGTTCGACTTTCTGCGCCATCTCGCCGTCTCGTGTCTCGCATCCATTGGCTCGATTTGCCTGTGGACACTCAGCGAGTACGCCGAGTTCTTCTTCTCGTCCGCATCGCTTTCGATGGCCATGGTCTTGGTCACCCAGGCAAGCGTCGTGGCGTTACTGCTGTATGGTCACTTGTCGATCATCCCCGCCTCGAGCACGCATCGTCGGCGCGGGTGGGCACTCGGTGTGACCGTCGTCGTTGTCGGGCTATCCGGTTTGCTGACCTATGCCGGGCGGGAAGATTTCTCGTCGAACGTCGATATCACCGTCCCGTTGAAGAGCCTCGGTACGAGCTGGGTCCCCACGGTATCGACAGAGGAGTTCCTCGACCGTTCCCGGCGAACCAAGACGTGGGTGGACGAAGCGGTATCTGAAACGAAGTAGCTATCCGCTACCCGGTCTGGAAGGCCACTGCGCGCGACACCGGTGCCAAGTAGCCCTGCTGGACCGGATAGCGGATAGCTGGATCCCGAGCGGGGCGCGCTACGCGCCGCGAGCGGGACGCCGCGTGGGTGGGCGCCGCATGCGAGTGACCTTCGACTCGGCGGCGGTTTTCTGCTCGGAATAATAACTGTAGTAATAATGGTAGGAGTCCTGTTTGGGATCGACACCGTTCAAAACGACGCCGGCAATGCGCGCTTCGGTACGCCGTAGCGCGGTGAGCGATCGCCGGGCGAGCTTGCGGTCCACCTGGTTCGCACGCACGACCATGAGCACCATATCGGCGAGCTTCGCCAACAGCAGCGGGTCGGTGACCGATACGACCGGCGGTGCGTCCACGATGATCCAGGTGTAGCGTTCACGGCACGCTTCGAGGAACCTTTTCACCGCGAGGCTCCCGATGAGAGCGGGCGGATTCGGAGGGAGCTTGCCGGAAGTCACCGCGGAGAGGTTCTCCTGCCGCGTCGACTGGCAGATGATGTCGAACCTGAGATCTTTCGAGCAGTAATCCGTGAGCCCCGGTTCCCGGTAGAGCCGCAAATGCGTGTGGACGCTCGAGCGTCGGAGATCGAAGTCCACCACGAGTGTAGGGTCTCCGGACTCGGCGAACGCCCTGGCGAGGTTCACCGCCGTCGTAGACTTGCCTTCCTGCGGGATCGAGCTCGTCACCAGAATGACGTTACCGTGCTCACGCTCGCGATTGAACAGAAGGCTCGCCCGCAGGGTACGATACGCCTCGGTGATGACACCTTCGTTCGCGGCATCATGTTTCGGGACGACGCCGAGGCAATCCGTGCGAAGGTGTTTCTCGATATCTTCCTGCTCTTTCAGCGTGTTATCCAAGTAGTCGCGCAGCAAGATGACGCCGCATCCGGAAAAAAGGCCCAACACCAGTGAGACCGTGAGGTTCTTGATGGGTTGAGGCCGGATAGGGATGACGGGCACGCTGGCGCGCTCGATGATCGATACGTTGTTCGCCCGCAGGCTCGAGGCGATGTCTGTTTCTTTGATCTTCTGCAGGATCGCTTCGTACATGCTCTTGTTGGAAAGAGCTTCTCGCTCGAGCATCTCCATCTGCACCGTTTTGCGGCTTTCCTCGATAGACTGCTTGCGCTCGGTGTTGATCGATGCGCGGAGATCGCGCTCGCGGCGCCGCAGCTGCTGATAGTCAGCGAGCATGCCGCTGACGATCTTCTCGGCTTGTGCATCGATGGCTTCTTGGATCTGCCCGACCTGGGTGACCACCTTCTTGACCTTTGGGTGTCCGGATTTGTAGCGGTTTTTGAGCTGGACGAGCTCGACCTCGAGGTCGGCCTTGCTCATATTCAGACGCTGTACGAGCGGGTCCGCCGCGAGTTGGGGCAGGGCATCGAGTGACCCACCCGATTTCTTGAGCTTGTCGACTTGAGCGAGAGCACTCTCGATCTCGATGCGCCGGGTCTTCGCTTCAGTGGCCTCTTGATTCAACCGGCCCAGAGTCGCGGCGCCGATGCTTTGTCCGTCGGTGGCGACGAACAGCTCTTCTTCCTTGGTGTACTCGTACAGCGATTGCTCGGACTTTTCGACCTCGCCTTCGGCGGCTGCGAGTCGCTCTTGCAGCCAGCTATAGACGTTTCGCGTCGTTTCGATTTTGGATTCTAGATTCTGCTCGATGTAAGCCTCGGCGAGGGTGTTCGCCCAGCGCGCTGCTTCGCGTGGGTCTTCGTGGTTGACCATGATTTGCGCGAGGCGGGTGTCGGGGACAGGCACGACCTGGACGTGCGCGATGAACATCCGCGCCGGGTCTTTGGCTCCCTTGAAAGGTGCCTTGTCGGCGAGATCGAGCTTCTCGAGGGAGCGTGCCCCGATGGCTTTGCTCTTGATGATGCGATACTGGGTGTTGTAGTAGTTCCGATGGTCGAAATAATTGAAGGCGGTCGCGGGATATGGATTCGAAAGGGCGGAGAGATTCTGTCCGGGCGGGTCGATCTGGACCAGCGCCTGGGCGCGGTAGATGGGTGTCTGGAGATACGTCGCGAGAAATCCGAGGCCCAAGCCGAGAATCGCGATGACCAGGATCCAGGCTTTGCCGGCCCACAGGAGTCGCAGGCCGTACTTGAGATCGAAATCTCCGGAAAGCCCCGCGATGAAGTGCCCAGGCTCCGGGCCCGTAGGCCCGGAAGGCCTGAAAGGATCGTCCTGGGCGGTCAAAACACCCTCTTACCGACCTTAATGATGTCCTCGGACTCGAGGGGGACGTCCGGCTTCTTGCCGTTCTCGATGTCTTCCAGGTCAACTCTGATACGTTGGGAGCCGCGTTTACTCGACTTGCGCAAGATTTCGACTTTCCCCTTGGCGCCGAACTTGGTGAGCCCCCCGGCCACGGAAACAGCCTTCAGCACGGTCAACCCACCGGTGATGGGGTAGGACCCGGGGCGTTTGACCTCGCCCGAGATGAAGAAGAACCGAGTCGATGTGGCGGTCACGATGTCGCCGCTTCGGAGGAGGAACGAAAGCGCCTCTTTCTGTTCCGACGGCGGCTGATCCGGGGTCAGGAAAATGCGGACCGCGCTTTCGGCTCCGTCGCCGTTGTCCTCGGTCATGAACAGCGAGGGCTGTTGTTGGTCGAGGCGGCTCACGATGACTTCGCCGCTCGCGCGGGAGGTGAAGCCCCCCGCTTCCGTAAGCAGATCGAGCATCGTCTTCGAGCCTTGCAGGTAGAACTTGCCGGGGCGAACGACCTCGCCGATGAGTGTCACCCATTGCGAGCGATACTCCTTCACACGAACGATCACTTGAGGATCGACGAGGTAGTCCTTCGCTAGCAGCTCGACGAGCGTCTCTTGGACTTCCTTCACCGTCATCCCGTTGATGGTGATGTCTCCGAGAAGTGGGAACGAAATGTCGCCCGCGTGCTGCACCGTCGCCAGGCCCGACAGATCCGGATCGTCGTAAACGTCGATCTCGAGAACATCGCCGGGCCCCACTCGGTAGGCGGTGGAGCCATCGGGGGGGAGTCCCCCGTTGTCCTGAGCCGCGGTCGCGGTGGCGAACGCGAGCGCCAGCGTTACCGCGATGAGTGAAAGTTGGTTACGCATGGTTGTCTGCTACTCAGCGGTTCAGAAATCCGAATCCCACCATGAACTGAACTGCGTTGTTGCGATAGCTGAATTCGTCCAAATTGGAATCACGCCGATCGTGGCGATAGTCCACACTCAGATACGATAGCGGCGTCCAGAAGTAGGCGATGCCGACGACGCCGCTGAACGCACGGTCGCGGCGGTCGATGCCGGTAGCGACATCCGTGAGCGGATAGTTGTTCCCGAAAACGGCTGCGTTGGCGCTGAATCGAAGCTTCTCTACGATGGGGGCGACGAATCGCACCGTCCCGTAGTTGGACAGGTAGAAACCGTTCTGCTGGAACGAGGACGGACTGGTCCTGCGCCCTATTGTAAAGTCGAGCGCGGACGCCGTGCCGAACTGTCGCTTGAGACCGACGTCGGCGACGAGGCCGCTGTAGCTCTGGGCAACGATGGATTGCTCGAACGTCTGGTTCGTATAACCAACACGCACGCGCCCGCTCAAGAGCGGAGTTACCTCTCCGCGCAAACCGAACAGGACGACGTTGGCGTCCGACTCCGCCTCGGGTCTGGTCGGGTCGGGACGCGTTGTCGCGCGTACGTACTCGCCGACGAGACTGGTAAGAGGCGACAGGCTGTACAACACCGAGACGCCGAGGTTGGTTTGGTCGTAGTTGAAGAACTCGTTCGTCGGCTCGATGAACTCGACGCGATTGAAGCTTCCGGAGATCTCCATCGCGTAGATGCCTTCGACGCGATTGCGATAGAACGGATCGGTGTTGGCGACGATCTCTCCGCCCGGATCGAACTCGCGGCTTTCGAACGCCCCGTGAATGAAGTGGTTTCCGAAAGTGATCGATGATCGCGGCGTCGTCATGAACTTGGCGTTGACGTCGACCACGTTGGTGAAACTGTCTTGAAGCTCGAAGCGCTCGAACTCGCGGTAGCGGCCCTCGTACGAAATCTTGAACTCGTTTGCAGAATCGAGGAGCACTGCTGCCAGGCGCCCCCGCACCAAAGAGAGCGTTGTCGCTGAAGATGTCTTCGCTTTGCAGAAGCAAATTGCTGCCGCGGACGTAGCTCGCATCGATCGACGGTTGCAAGGCAAACCGCCCAACGCGGATGCCGATGACGGCTTCGTTGGGCACGATGTCTTCGATCGGGTTCACGTTGAAGAGCGTCTGCTGGTCTCCTAACGGGGTCGGGAACAAGTTGAAAAAGAGCTCCTCGCTTGCACCGCTCGAGGGCGTGTCGCCGTCACCGGCGTCGTCGGAAGCACCGCTGTTCACCTCGGCGGGGTCGATTCCCACCGGCTCGCCGTCCGAGTCCTCGGTGGGCGGCGGCTCGAGCGGCAGAACCCCGAGAGCGGTGATCGCGACCGGTGCCATCGCGTCCGGCCTTCCGGCCTCGGCTGGGCTCGGGTCTTCCTGTGGAGGCTGTAGAGGCGGTGTAGGAGCGATCCGAGCGAGCGGTGACGGGACGACGACGGCTCCCTCGCGTTGGATGCGAACGAAAAGGTGCGCTTGGTTCTCGACGCCTACGACCGAACTCGCCTCGGTATCGAGCTCGATCTCGACCCGCGAGTAGATTTTGTTGCCGAGCTGCATCGGCCAGACTTGAAATCGTCGGCTGAACGGCGTCTCGACGTCGTACTTCGTCTCGAGCGGCGATAGGGCGGGAACGTCGAGCGTGAGCTTGTACGTCCCGTCGCCTTTCTTCCGATTGCTCAGAAACTCGGAAATGTCGCCGTCGGCGACGATGTGCACGACGTAGCTATCGCCTTCTTTCAAGGCGTACATGTCCAACAGTTTCGCCTTCGGAACCTTCGGTCCCGCGAAAGCGGCTTCGCCGAGCGCGAGCGTGGCGAGAAGCAAGGTCGAGATAACGGTCTTCATAAGCCCTCCGCCGTTTCCGTGGAACGACGCACCGGAGCGTTCGAGCCGGTCCGTCCCCCGTTCCACTGAGTACCAACACGCATTCCACTGAGTACGAGCACCGCCGCGACACTCGAGTACGTTGCAGTCCAGAGACTGCGCACCACCGAGGCGTGCGCGAGATTGAGAGCGCCCATGCCGAGGGCGAGTGTCATGAGAAAGAGAAACCTCACCGCCTGGGGCTCCGCGAGGCCCAAAGCGACGAGGCGATGGGAAAGATGGCAGCGGTCCCCACGATAGAGGGGCCGAGAGTCGCGCAAACGGATGACGATGACCGAGAGCGTATCGATCAAGGGCACGGCCAGAACGAGAACCGGCATCAGCACCGGAAACAGCGTCGACGACGCGGGACTCACATAGTGCTCGAGGATCGTGAGAGACGAGAGCATGAAGCCGATGAACAGCGCGCCGCAATCTCCCATGAAGACCTTGGCCGGATGGAGATTGAATCGGAGAAAACCCAAGAGTGCGCCCATGAAGGCGGCGAGAATCAGGCACAAGAAGATTTCGCCGAGCGCGACCGCGTTCAGAAAAAAGATGAACACCGAGCTGACCGCGACACCCGCTGACAGACCGTCCATGTTGTCGAGAAGGTTGAACGCGTTCGAGATACCGAGGATCCACACAAAGCTCAGAACCGCGTTGAGGGTCGCGATTCCCGTGAACTCGACTTGGATGCCGCAGGCGACGGGGATAGCGGCTGCGAGGCACTGGCCGCCGAACTTGATCCCGACGGGAAAGCGTTCACCCATGAGGTCGTCGACCAGTCCCACCGCGAACATCACGAACGCGCCGGCGAGAAGACCGAACAACTGCAACTTCACGTTGTGCGCCGCGGACAACGCTGCCGCGATGCTCGGAAACACGGCACGTACCTCGGCAATGCCCGTCACGTACGGGGCGAGGACGTACCCGATCAAGACCGTAAGCGTGAACGAGAGAAAGAACGCGATACCCCCGAGCCTCGGGATCGGACTCCCGTGTTGTTTGCGGCCACCGGGTTGGTCCAAAAAGCCGCGCGCATGGGCCAAACGCATGATCCGCGGGAGCAGCAACGTCGTGCCGACGAACGGGATGGCCAGCGTTAGCACGTAAAGGAGCGCTGACATATTTATCGCTCCGCCTCCATCCACTGATGGGAAATACCAACGCCCCGAGGCGAGTTCCCCACGTGCTTTTCAGGGGCACCATCGGCCGCCATCCCGGGTCGGTATTTCCGTGTAAGCTCTTCTGAAATAGAGGTTTTACTTGAGCCGGGCACCTTCGTTGCCGGAGCTTTGGACCCGTCCTCGACGAAGATGCTCGTCTTCGGAGTTCCAGCCGGATTCGCCGTGTGGTCTTTCCCACCCATCGACGTGGCCGTCCACGGCGAGCTCGACCCGCAAGGCGGGTTGCCGCTGCCTGGGTTACCGGCGGTAGCGGACGAGCTGTTTTCCCATATCTCTTTCATGTTATTCATGTCAAGGGGGTTATCGGATCGGTCCACCGTGACACGCGTAAGCTGGGTCAGGGAGTGCCCATTCATTTCAGGTTTCCGGAGTTGGTTCGGATCGGTACTTCTAACTAAGCAGGATTCGTTCCAGCCGCGTAAATGGTTGAAAAATAAAGAAATTATGTGCGACTGGGGGAAAACGCCGGCGTCACCGCCGCGATTCCCTTGAGGAGGAGGAGTTCGCGATAAACGGTTTCCGTATCGTGGATGAGGCGTTCCGAGCGGTATTGTTCGACCACCGCGGTGCGAGCTTCGGCGGCACGGGCTCGGGCGAGACTCGTGTCGTGGTTCTGGAGCGCTTCCGACAGCGCGGTCGCGAGCGCGTCCGCGTCGCCGGGCGGAACCAGGGTTCCGAGGGCCACGTCTCGTAGCAAGTCGGGGGTGCCGCCCACGGCCGTGGCCACCACGGGCACACCGGCGGCCATCGCCTCGATGAGGGCGACCGGGGTGCCTTCGTTGCGCGAGCTGTTGACGACGCAATCGAGGTCGGGATACACGTTCTCGAGCTCCGAGAGAAAGCCGGTGAAGTGGACGCGTGACGCGAGGCCGAGCTCGTCACGAAGCTGTTCGAGGCGCGAGCGCTCGGGACCGTCGCCGATGAGCGCGACGTGCACGTCGTCGACTCGTTCGACGGCGCTGAGGAGCGTTTGCAAATCCTTGACGGGTGCGAGTCGGCCAACAGAGCCTATGAGCTTAACGTTCTGGTTGAGCCCGAGGCGTCGTCTAAGAGCTCCCGGTCGCGAACGGGTAGCGTCTATTAGTCCATCGAGCTCTAGCCCGAGAGGGATGGTGTGAATTCCGTGACGAGGTCTCAGCCGATGTGCCACGAGCTCTTCGGCGACGGCCGGGCTGATACCGATGATCGCATCGGTGATGCGCGCCAGAAACCGTTCCGCAGTTTTGTAGATGTGCGAGCCGAGAGCGCCGAAATAGCCGGAGAACACCGAACCGTGGAAGGTATGGACCACGACGGGCACGCCGGTCACGAACGCTGCTAGCCGTCCGAGGGCACCAGCTTTGGCCGTATGCGTATGCACGACGTGCGGGCGCTCGCGCATCATGAGGCGACAGAGCACGATGAAGCTACGTAGATCTCGAATCGGACGAATCGATCGGCTCAGGGTTGGCACCACGATGGGAGCGACGTTCTTGGACTCCGCGAGATCGAGAAAGCTTCCCTCGCGATCACCCTCACGCCCTACGACGAGTGTGGTTTGGTAACGTTGCCGATCCAGTCCCGCGGTGAGCAGCACAACGTGGATCGAGGGGCCGCCGATATTGAGGCGGGAGAAAATCCGCAGCACGCGAATTTTTTCATCCGCCACTTTGTTTACCCGTCATTTACTTGTCGGGCGAGCCCGGATGCGGGACCCACACGTTCTCCATGACCAGAGCGTCGACGCTCGAGCGGAGGAACGTGTTCACGGCCTCTTCGGGCGTGCACACGATCGGCTCTTGAATATTGAACGACGTGTTCAACACGACCGGGACGCCGGAGGCTCGCTCAAACTCGTGGATGAGCTCCCAGTACAGAGGCTCGGTGGCCTTCGACACGGTTTGGGGGCGAGCGGTGCCGTCGACATGGACGACGGCGGGAATCTCGTCGCGTTTGCTCGCGACGACCGGTAGCACGAGCAGCATGTACGGTGAGCTCACCGCATTACCGAAGTAGCGTGGCGCCGCCTCTTCGAGCATGGACGGTGCGAACGGGCGAAACGGTTCACGAAGCTTGATGCGCTCGTTGAGGATTTCTTTCATCTTGGGATTGCGCGGATCCGCAAGGAAGCTCCGGTGGCCGAGTGCTCTCGGACCCCACTCCATGCGACCTTGGAACCAGGCGAGGATCTTTCCGTCCGCGAGCGCCCGCGCGGCTTTTTTCGGAAGCTCGTCACGCGGAATCTCTTCGTGCGCGAGCTCTTTCGCGCGTGCCGAGGCGAGGCAACGCTCAGTGCTGTATCCCGGACCCAGGTACGCGTCCTGCATTGAGTACCGGCGTGGCTCGCGGAGTTTTTCGTGCAAGACATAAAGCGCCGAGCCGAGCGCGCCGCCGGCATCGTTCGCCGCCGGTTGAATGAAGAGCTCTTCGAACGGGCTTTCTCGCAGAATGCGTCCGTTCATGACCGAGTTCAACGCGACGCCACCCGCGAGACAGAGCCGTTTCTCGCCAGTGCGCCGGTGGAGATCGACGAGCATGTGCAACACGGTCTCCTCGAGCACTTTCTGAACGCTCGCCGCGACGTTGTAGTGGCGTTCGGTGATCTCCTCGTCGGGCCCCCGGGGGGCGCCGAATACGCTCGTGATCTTCTCCGGGTACTCGTGGTGTTTCGCCAGGTGGTGGTCCAGGTAGGTGATGTCCAGCTTGGACGAGCCCCCTCCGTTGGCGAGGAGCACGTTCTCGCGGAGAAAGTCGTAGTACTCCGGCTCGCCGTACGCGGCCATTCCCATGACTTTGTACTCGTCGCCTTGGAACATGTCGAAGCCGAGGAAGTTCGTGGCAGCGGAGTAGAACTGGCCGAGCGAGTGAGGAAGCTTGACCCGATTCAGAACCCGAATTCGATTCCCTTCGCCGACGCTCGCCATCGTCGTGGTGCTCTCACCGGTGCCATCGAGAGTGAGGATTGCGGCTTTGTCGAACGGAGAGGCGTAGAACGCGCTCGCTGCATGGCCAATGTGATGCTCGATGTAGTGGATGGTCGCGTCGTGCTCGCCGAAAGCTTCGGACAGCGTGGCCTTGAGCTGGAACATCTTTCGATAGTGCCCGCCGACTTGTTGCGCCCCGCGCTTCGCGCGCGCCTGGAACAATCGCGGGCTCTTGAGCAAGATCGGAATCGTGTGGCCGATTCGGTGTCCGAGCATCCATGGACGCCAGTAGTGGGCGACGTGATCTACTTCGGCGAGCGAGATGCCTGCGCTCTGGAGGCACGACTTGACCGCCTCGTATGGAAAACCGATGTGGTGTTTCGCACGGGAAAAGCGCTCTTCCTCAGCCGCGTGAACGAGCTCGCCGTTCCAAAACAAGGCCGCGGCGGATTCACCCATCGTTGTCAGACCGAGCACATACATAGTTGGAGTTTTCCTTCCTGAAGGCCCCGTCAAAAAGTCCTGAGCCAGGTCGAAAGCGTCAGCAGGCAGAAGAGC
The DNA here is from genome assembly GCA_965237955.1 of Candidatus Marinacidobacterales bacterium. GTDB lineage: Bacteria > Acidobacteriota > Vicinamibacteria > Marinacidobacterales > SMYC01. The sequence continues at coordinate 2,694,569 of OZ250169.1, forward strand.
TGTTGGCTGCGATCACGTGCGCCGCCCATGTGCTCGTGCACCACGGAGCGCACGGCGTCTTCCCGCAGATAGTCGAAAACGGGAGCGCCTTCGGATGCAAGGTGTGACTCGACGAGTCCCTTGAGCTCGCGACCGAACCAAACGCCGAGCGGTACGCCGAAACCCATCTTGCGTCGATGAGTGATCCGTTCGGGGACGAGGTCTTTGAACGCTTCGCGCAGTACCCGCTTGGTCGTGAGCCCGCGTACCTTGAAACGGTCGGGAAGCCGTCCGGCGAACTCCGTCAATTGAGCATCGAGAAACGGGGAGCGCGCCTCGAGGCCGTGGGCCATGCTCATGCGATCCGCTTTGACGAGGAGATCCTCGGGGAGGTATGTGCAGTAGTTCAGATACAGGAGCCGAGCGAGCGGTGTTTCGCCTTCGACTTCGCTCAAAAAACTCTCGAAGTGTCGATGGGTGTCGATCGAACCGCTCTGCCGCAGAAGCGAGGGGAGCTCATGTGCTCGGAAGAAGCTGCACCAGGATTGGATCCGCTCGCCCAGGGGTAGGGCAGACGCGTCGAGAAACGCGCGGACGCGGCGAAGTGTGCCGGCGTGAGCGCTCGGCGCCGGCAGCAAGTGTCCACCGAGCGCGGCCATTCGCCGAAGCGGTCGCGGGATACGCTCGCTGAGCGCTGCGGCGACGAGACGCGAATAGCCGGCGAAGAGCTCGTCGCCTCCATCGCCGTTCAGGACTACGGTAACATCTTTCCGCGCGAGCTCGGAGACGATGAAGGTGGGGATTGCCGAGGAGTCCCCGAACGGACCGTCGTGGTGGCGGAGGAGCTTGTCGAACAACTCTGGCTCCGGGGGCTTGACTCGAAAACTCGTGTGCTCGCTCCCGAACGCGCGGGCTGCCTCCTCCGCGTATTCGACCTCGTCGTAATCGGGCGCGTCCTCGAAACCGATACTGAACGTTTTCACGGGGTGCTGTGACATCTCGCTCATCAGACCCACGACGATGGTCGAGTCCAGGCCGCCGCTGAGAAAAGCGCCGAGCGGTACGTCGGCGATGAGACGCTTTCGGACCGCCTCCCGCATCAACGGCCTCAGCCGCTCTGCTGCTTCGGGAAGCTCGCGGAGGCCGTTGGCTTGGTAAGGGGGTGTCCAATATCGGTGCGAGATTTTTCTGCCCTCGCCGTCGATGACGATCCACGTTGCGGGCGCGAGTGCATGCACGTTCGCGTACGCGGTCTTGGGCGCCGGGAAGTAGCCGAAGCTCAGATAGAGCCCGAGCGCGTCGAGGTGCGGTTCGCGAGCGACCGCGGGGTGACGATGGAGGGCTTTGATCTCGGAAGCGAAGAGGAAGTGCCGGCCGTCGTGGTAGTAAAAGAGCGGTTTTTGTCCGGCGCGGTCGCGCGCGAGCAGGAGCCGGTCGCGCTTTTTGTCCCACACCGCGAGCGCGAACATGCCGTCCAAGCGGCGGATCGCGCTCTCTCGATCCCGCTCGATGAGCTTCAGCACGACCTCGGTATCGCTTTGAGTGCGAAAGCGCACGCCACAGGCTTCGAGCTCGCGCCGAAGCTCCCGGAAGTTGTAGACCTCACCGTTGAAGACGATGGCGAGGTCGCGCGCCTCGTTCCACATTGGCTGGTCGGCTCGCTTCGAAAGGTCGATGATACGTAACCGGCGATGGCCGAGACCGGCGCGAGCCGAAATCGAAATGCCGGACCCGTCGGGTCCGCGATGAGCGAGTGTCTTCGTCATCGTCTCGAGGGTCGAGCGCGACGTTTTGCTCCCGCCGAAGTCGAGACTACCGGTGATGCCACACATGGCCCTAGCCGACTCCTGCGACGGATTCCCGGCGCGCTTCATCCTCCGGAAAGGCCAGGCTTCGATAGATCGACAGGAACCGGCGGGCGCCGTCCTCGAGGGCGAAGTATTTCTCCGCGGTCGCGCGACAACTCGCGCGCGCGTCGGCGGGGACATCATCGCCGTCGAGCAAAGTGAGCGCTTGGCGGGCGGCGGCCTTCAAGTCGGCCTCCGTCAAACCAGGGACGAGCACGCCGCACCGGTTGGCGCCGAGTATCTTGTCCACGTCACCCACACCCGTGTTCGTCACCACCGGCACACCACACGCGAGAAATTCCGCGAGCTTCGTGTAGCTCGAAGCTTTCGCGGCGTAGCTCGGGCGAAGAAAGAAGACCCCGAGGCGAAACGTCGACAGCCACCGGGGAATGTCGCTCGGATCGACGGAGGCGACGAGCAAGTCTTCGTCTCGAAGTCCGGCTTCTTGCGCGAGAGTGCGAACCAGCGATTCATCTTGGCGGGTCAGGTAGACAAAGTGAGTGTCGGGACGGTGCGATTTGACGTGAAAGGCAAAGCGAAACATCTCCGGCAACATGTAACGCTTGTTGACGGCGCCGATGTTGCCGATGACGAGCTTGTCTCGGAGCCCGAGCTCGCTCGTGAGCTCCCGATCTGCCGGCGCTGGACGGAATCGCTCGAGGTCCGTACAGCAAGGAATAACGGTGATGGGCTTCTCGCACACGGCTCGTCGCGCGACCATCCGAGCGTTCGCTTCGCCATCGCGCAGGATCTCTTTTGCGCTTTCGGTCAGCACCACGACGTGATCCGAGATGCCGAGAAGAAACCGCTCACATCGCTTGCTCAGGCGATAGAGCAGTCCCTGGGGACGAAAGAGCTCCATCTCGACGCACTCTTCGGGCCAGAAGCCTCGCATGTCGAAGACGAAGCGCGTGCCGAAGAGAAACTTCAAGCTGCACCCGATGAGGCCCGGCAGGTAACTGCGCGCGTGGACGATGTGAACGCGCCGAGCTCGCGCCATACGGATCGCAGTGAGGGCACCCACGACAACGTCCAAGAACGTGCCGGCCACGCGAGGCCGCTTGTGATAACGGAGAGGTGTCCACTCGATTCCCCTGGCGTCGAGTCGATCCCGTAGTTCGCGCCTTCGACTGGCGTCGTCGAGATCCGAAGCCTTCTCGAACGAGAGCACCCGCATGCGGACGCCGGATGCCGCGAGCGCGCACACGTAGGGCACGACCTGAGACCTCCCCATGGGCTCCAACAGCCCGGCGTAAGAGATGTAGAGGCTTTCCAGGTGCTCTGCTTTCAAACTGCCGTCGCCGCACGCGTCGAGCATCGAATATGACCTAGCAACACCTATGCCACATGGTAACTGACTGAACCTAGACGAGATTTTTCAATCATCCGTTGCCGAGCCATGCGGGTTTCTCCCGACAGACTGTGGGAGCGTCCCTACGTCGAAAAGACGTTGGAGACGCCGCATCGGGGACGCGAGCACGTACGAGATGCCCGGCGGCCACGCCTTCAGTCCGGAAGCCAAATAACGAAGCGCCTTTCCGGGATTGCCGGCGTGCAGATGCGAGCCCGCGAGAGTAAGGTAGAGGTTGCCGTAGCAACGCCGCTCGAGAGGGTGAACGGCCACGGCCCCGGGATCCGAGAACATCGATTCGAACGCGCGGAGGATGTCGCGCTCGAACACGTCGACGTTGTTGTGCATCGCGCTCTCGTGTTGGCGGTAGAGGACGAGCGGCTCGCGGACGAGCTCGATCGAATAATGGCAAGCGATGCGCCGCCACATGTCCCAGTCGGCCGAGGTGGACAGCGACTCATCGAACAGGCCCACTTTCTCGAGCGCGGATCGGCGGATGACCGCGGTGCTTCCCGTCGCTGGGACGCCGGGACCGCGAAGGAGCGCGAGTTCCTCGAGCACGTCACCGCAGCTTCCGTCGAGCATCGTCCCGAGGTCTCGTCCGTCGATGTCGACGTAGCGAAGACCGGTGTACACCATCCGGACACTGTCATCGTCGAAGAGCTCGACTTGCCGTGCGAGCTTGTCTTCGAGCCACACGTCGTCGGAGTCGAGAAACGCGATCAACGTGCCCGTTGATTCCGCGATCCCGCGGTTTCGCGCAGCGGAGACGCCTTGATTTTCCTGCGAGATCACTCGAACGCGGCTTTCATATCGACGCAGGACCTCGCGCGATTCGTCGGTGGAGCCGTCGTCCACGACGGTGACCTCGACGTTCTCGTAGGTCTGCGCGAGCACACTCTCGAGAGCTTCAGGCAGGAAACGCCCGTAGTTGTAGTTGGCGACGACGACCGAAACGAGCGGTGAGACGCTCACGACGCACCTCGTCTGCAGAGCGCGACGAGCACGGGCGCCTGCTCCACTTCCGATTCGAGGAAACGGTAGTCCTCGACGCCTGGGTAGAGAGGTTGGTGCCAGAGCCATCGACTGGCGGCGTTGCCCATGCTCTCGGGGAGTTTCGATAGCGCGCGCCACGCGAGCACGTGTGCGTGGCCGCCATTTGCCGCCAGAGCTTGCTGCTCGTCCCAGAGCGGGGGCACCCGGAACTTCCGGTCGAGCACCTGCCCCATCATCTGAACCGATTCGAACTGCCGGCCGAGCTCGCTCTCCAGCTCCTCAGGCGTGTACTCGTGCACATGGAACGGGTTTCGAGGTTTCCCGTTGACCGGTTTCGTGTGATTCGCGTTCGGCGTGGAGAGAATCAGGATGCCGGAATCCGTGAGCACCCGCGCCAGCTCGGACAAGAACCGGTCCCGGTGATGGAAATGCTCGATGGTTTCGAAGCTGACCACCGCGTCGAAACTGCGTTCACGAAATGGAAGCTTCCGGCCGTCTCCGACGAGAACACGTTCGCCCGCGTGGCCGCGTGCCATCACTGCCGCGCTGGCGTCGACGTCGACTCCTACGAGCCGCGCGTGTTTGGCGAGCAGAGAAAGCCCGTAGCCCGTCCCGCACGCGATATCCAGCACGCGCCCGCCGCGGACGAAGGCAACGGCGTGCTGGTAACGTGCGACGTGCACCGTCCACCACGGTGAACCACGGTCGAGAGATTGCCGTTCGACGGGTCCGGGCCTCTTCGCTGGGAGTCGTTCTTGTCGGGGTTCACTCATGACCGGAGGAGTTTGCCTTCGCATGCATTTGTGGTTTTGCTTCGCACCTCACGGGCGCTCCGGAAGAGATCCTTCGGGGTCTAGAAACGTTGCGGACGCGCGCTCAACGGCGACGTCTACCGATTTGTCCGGAATGTATGAACTCATGATACCACAGCGGCTTTCGCCGATCGGACCATACGGCTTTACGTCGTCGGCGCCCGATGCTACTGCGGATACATAGCTCTAAAAACTTCCTGGTGCCGTTCGAACTATTGGGGTCTAGAAACTTGGTTCTTAGCAATCGCACTTCTGGTGCGAGAGCGGATGATCGAAACGGCTTTCGGTTTCTCGTTCAACAACCGAGTCGCCGGCGGCTATCTCGAGTTCGGCGTCTATGCAGGACGCACCATCACCGATGCGTGGGGGCTTTGGTGCACGAATAGCTCTTGACTCCGGCAAGCGCTTCGACTCAGCTTCTCGATACATAGAATATCGAGGAGATAAACCCATGGCCGCGCGCAAGTCCACCAGAGTGAACCGCAAATACAAGACGAAGTATCGCGTGACCAACTGGCGGGAGTACGAGCGTGGCCTCAGGAGCCGTGGCGACATCACCGTTTGGTTCTCAGACGAGGCGCGCGAAGCGTGGACGCCACCGAAGAACGGCTGAGCTGGGCAAGCCTGAATCCCAAGCGGACGTCGGGGAGTACAAGAGGCCGAACACGAGCGCGAGCGAAGGATTCGTGACCATGTCTTGGGAAAATTCGGTCATCGGGGCCTTTGTGTCAAAGACCGATATGCTATTCTCTCTTCAGGCAGGGCCGCCGCCCCGTTGGCATCATGAGAATCCTGCAGCTCATCCCTGGAAGCTTCGAGACACCGTTCTTTACCGCGCTTGCGAAAGGACTGTCTGAGTCCGGTGTCACACAGGACTTCGCGACCGTTCGGTCGACGCCTCCTCCTTCCTGGTTGGACGAAGTAGACGGGCGCCATTTCTGCTTGAATGCCTCACGCCGTCTGAGCTACCCCTTCGCGAGCCGGAAACTCTCGCGCTGGATCGGACGGGAGCAAGTCGACATCGTACACGCGCACTTGTTCGACGCATCTCTGCTCGCGGCCTGGATCGCTGGACGAAGCCGAGCCCGCGTCGTGGTCAGCCGTCACCATCTCGACGACGTACTTCAGAACGGGACGTCATCGCACGTGAGGATGGACAAGTGGATCACGAAACGATCCGACCAAATTCTCGTACCATCCGATGCGGTCCGTGAGTTCATGCGAAAGACAGAATCTTCGCGCACCGAGCACGTCCGAACCGTCCCCTACGGGTTCAATTTCGACAACCTCACAGCCACCGACCAAGAGGCCGAAGCCGTGAGAAAGGAACTCGGGCTCACGGACGCGTTTCTCATCGGAGTCGTGGCGCGCTTTATCGGGAACAAAGGACACCTCTTTCTGTTCGAGGCGCTCCCCGAGATCGCGCGCGCGATCCCCAACGTGAAAGTGCTTCTTCTTGGCGGCGGCAACGAAGATTTGATACGGCGCCAAGTGCGCGAATGCGGCGTCACCGACCAAATCGTTTTCGGCGGCTACCGGCAAGATATCGCCGCCTGCAGGAAAGCCTTCGACGCGCTCGTCCATCCGACTTTGAGCGAGTCCTTCGGTCAAGTGCTGGTCGAGGCGATGTCGGTCGAAACGCCCGTCGTCTCCAGCCGGGTGGGAGGCACACCGTCGATCATCACTCATGGTGAGACGGGACTTCTCGTCCCACCCGCAGATCCCGGCGCCATTTCCGACGCCGTGATCGAACTTCATCGTGAGCCGGAGCTCGCAAGGTCCCTCGGACGAAAAGCGCGAGCTTCGGTGCTCGAGCGGTTCAACGTCCCGCGAATGATCGAGGATCACCTCGACTGTTACCGAGAGCTCCTCACTCCGATCGCATTGTAAGACGAGCGGACTAACGCGCGGCCAAAGCGTGTTGTAGTGACCGCGCGACGCGGCTTAAGGACACGTGGCTCCCGTAGCCCACGACCACGAGGGCGACACCGCCGGCCACGATGGCGAGGAGCGCGCGCGATACGCCTCCTGGCAGATGCGACGCGGCGACGGCGGCAAGCGTCGGCGGCAAAGCGGCGAGGATGCTCCTCCAATAACGGAATGCTCGGACGCGCGTGACCATGAATCCGGCAGCCGCCATCGTCACGAAGTTGCTCGCGGTCGTCGCCCATACGCAGCCGAGCAGGCCGAATCGCGGGATCAAAGCAAAATTGAGAACGACGTTGCAGCATGCCGCCACAAAAGCTGTCGCCGCTGAGATGCGGCTCTCATACCGCGCCATCGCGAGCGGAGCGAAGCCTAGAACGAGAGGACCGGCCAAAGCCGCTGCCGCGAACATCGGCCACACGAGCTCGACGGCCGGCCCGAACGATACCGGCAAGAGGACCGGGATCGCGACCACGATCGCTCCCGCGACGAGCATGCAGGCCAAGCTGAAGCCCCAGCAAAGCGCGGGCAGCGTCTCTTCCAGGAAGAGCGTCTCGCTGTCATGCTCATTGGTCGATTCGAGAGAGATCAGAAACGGGAGCACGAGCGAGCCCGCCAAAACGGCGAGCTGCAGAAAGCTTCCCATCATCTGATAAGTGATGTTGTAGATTCCGAGAGAGGCCGTCGACAACCAACGCACGATGAAGAATGCGTCGATGTAGTGCGTCGACAAATAGCCGAAGGTCGATTGCAGGATGAGCGGGAGACGAGGGGCTGTGCCTTCGGACGGCGCCTGTGGCACGTGGGCGCAGCGGAACGCGACCCTCGAGACGATTCGCAATGTCGGGCGCCAAGGCTGGCAGCGGGAGTCACGGTATCGACGACAGGGCGCCGTCGAGAACCCTTCTTTAGGTACAAGCGCACGCTCGGAAACAGCCTTCGATCGGACGATACGGCTTTACGTCGTCGGCGCCCGATGCTACTGTGGATACATAGCTCTAAAAACTTCCTAGTGCCGTTCGAACTATTCGGGCCTAGAAACTTGGTTCTTAGCGTGGCTACGGTGGTTCGGATGAGTGACGCCATCGATAGGCGCAACAACTTGGAACGGCACTAGTCGGCGCGGATACCCGCGCCGGAGACCGTCAAGGAGTGCAGCTCGTTGTCCATGATCCACGATCGCGTCTTCGAGTGGTTCCCGCGTGTCGTGCCGTGGAAGCTTCTCGCCCCGCTCACGCTGCCTGTGGGTCGGCAGCTGAAGACCAAATGGCACTTCTGGTACGAGAACGCGCGGATGATCGAAACGGCTTTCGGTTTCGCGTTCAACAACCGAGTCGCCGGCGACTATCTCGAGTTCGGCGTCTATCAGGGATGCACCGTTACCGATGCGTGGGACGCAGCCCGTCGCTACGGAATGTCGGATATGCGCTTTCATGCCTTCGACTCGTTTCAAGGACTCCCTGAACCGGACGGTAAGGATAGAGACGGAGGGTTCTCGGGCGGTCAGTTTCACTGCGAGCGCGAGAAGTTCGAAGCGATCCTTCGCCGGCGTAAAGTCGACATGTCACGCGTCTCGATTCACGAGGGGATGTTCGATGAGACGCTCGCGACACCGGGGAGCCTGCGGAGCGCCGGCATAGGTCAGGCGTCGGTCGTGTGGATAGATTGTGACCTCTACGCTTCTACCGTGCCCGTGCTGCGGGCTCTAGGTGACGTTCTTGTGGACGGCACGATTCTCGTTTTCGATGATTGGTACTGCTTCAACGGTCGCCCGGATCGAGGGGAACAGCGAGCCTGCTCCGAATGGCTTGCAGCGAATCCGGGAATCCGCCTCGTCGAGTACCAGAAGTTCCACTGGGGGGGAGCTTCGTTCATCGTGAACCTGCAATGAATGTTCACGCTCCGCCAGATGCATCCGCGAACGACCTCGATTCTGTCGACGAGCCGGCGTTGCCGATGAAATGCGTGTTTTGTGATGGCGGCGATTCTCTGCGCGAGTCTTACCTCGCCCGGGTCGTCGGGCTCGACAACGAAGGTGTCTTCCGGTGCACCCAGTGCGGGTTGATCCGCAGAGGCCGGCTTCGAGGATCTCGCGCGTGCAGCCCCGAATATTTCGATCGGCTGAGTGCGCACTTCGAGCTTCGTCGAGTTGAAGCCGAATGCGAGATGACACGTCCCGCCGGTGCGGCTCTCTGCATCTCGGACCACATGGCCAGGCAGTTTCCGCACGGCGAGCCCGAGGAAGAGTTCGTCTCGCCCTCGTTCGACCCGGTCGGCAATCTAAAACGGCACGACGGCAGCCATCGCGCCAGAACCCACTTGATCTAGAAACCGATGCAAGTCCTCGTAGCCTTTTTCGTTGCCGCACTAACCAACTTTCTCGTTCTCTTCGTGCTGCGCCGTCGCTACCAGTCGGATCTGTTTCGAATCGTAGCGCTCGCCTACGTCGGAACCGTGGCCCTCCGGTACGTGCTTGCCGTTTACCTGTGGTTGAACCATCTGGACTCCAATTTCAGCCAGACCTTCTGGGGGGATTCTCAACTGTATGACTTCTTGGGCGCCGCGGTCGCCGAGAGTTGGACTCACGGAGCATCCACGAATTTATGGGCAGAAACTTTGCAAGGTCGCGTCAACAGCGGCTTCATCTATTTCGTGGCGTGCATCTACTACGTTTTCGGGCGAAACGTGCTGCTGGTGCAGCTCATCAACGGAGTCATCGGCGCTCTGACGCCCATCGTCATCTTCGAGATTGGCCTCATTCTCTATGACAAGCGTGTGGCGACGACGGCCATGTTGTTCACCGCCTTCTTTCCTCAGATGATCTTCTGGTCTTCCGCGCTCTACAAAGACCCGGCGGTCATGCTCTGTATCGCTGCCAACATTTTGTGCGTGTTCCGTCTCAGGCATCGATTGAGTCTGTCGTGGATAGCCATTTATCTGTTGACGGCCGGCGCGCTCGTATGGCTCCGTTTCTATATTTTCTACGCGGTCCTTGCGGCCATGGTTGCCGGGTTCCTCGTGGGTCACCGGCGGGGTGTCGCTCTCGGTTTGGTCACTCAGCTCCTTCTCGTCACCTGTGTGCTGGGTCTGCTCCTGTTCACGCCCGTAGGACAGGAGGTCTTGTTGCAGAGTCGGTTCTTCGATCTCGATATGCTCCAAAATTCCCGGCTCGATCTGGCGGCTAGAGGCGATAGTGGATTCGCAATAGAGGCCGACGTAACCACGGTCGGTGGTTTGGTCTCGATGCTTCCGGTCGGCGTGACCTACTTGTTGTTTGCGCCGTTTCCCTGGACGATTAGCAACTTACGTCAGCTCATGGCGCTTCCCGATGTTCTGGCGTGGTATGCGCTCACGCCAGCGCTCATCATCGGCATCGGTCTCGCGCTGAAACGGCTCCGCCAGACTATGCCAATCCTCGTTTTTACGACTTCGCTCACGCTTGCTTACGGTGCATTTTTGGGGAACGTGGGCACGGCGTACCGACAACGCACGCAGATCATGATGTTCTATTTCTTATTCATCGCCGATGGGCTTCACCGTAAGCGCCATCGCAAGAGCGAGCTCGTCGAGGGCGGGCCGCTCCCTACTACTAGTCCCCTGGATCTTTGATTACTATACAAAGTTAGGCTTTTTGCCAGCCCATAAAATTCATAAGATTCATGCACTTAGAAGTGTTTCGGCAAGCTCTGCTTTATCTAGTTTGTTCTGATACAGGGGACTAGGGACTTGGTACCCACGGTCAATCGGTAAAACGGCACCGGAGTCGTCGTGGTCACTCGGTGCCGGTTTTGTCTCGAGACGCCCGATAGGTTTCCAGGGCGGAGTCGGCCTCCTCGCCCGCGCCCGTGGCGCGCCGCAGCAATACGGGATCCTCACTGACGAAGGGGGCCAGGATGTTCAGGGCGTCCAACGGCCGAATTCCCGGTTGCAGCTCACGGCCCCGCTCGAGCTGAACGAGCGCTTCATCGATGCGTCCGCGCGAAGCGAGATAGGACGCGTAATTCGCGCGCATGGGGGAGTGCTGAGGCTCGAGCTCGAACGCGCGCGCAAACAGCACGTCGGCGATCTCGTCGTTGCCGCGATTGGCCTCGGTCCACCCTAGCTCGAACCAGTAGAGGCCTCGCGCGGGAGCGAGGCTCATCGCTTCACGGAATGCGCCCGCCGCTTGGTCGAGACGGACCTCACGATAGCGCGCCGCGTCGGGAGACCGGTAGGCTTCCTCGTTATAGAGCCTGCCCAAAAGATGCGCGGTCTCCGGATCCTGCGGTACCGTCCGGCGCGAGCGGACGACTCTTTGAATCGAATCGGTGAACTCGTCGGAGGTGGTGAGGACGGGGTCGATCTCACGGGTGAGTCGGCGACTCTCACCGATATCGCTCGTTACGATCGTGAACGACACGATGACGACGGCGATCACGACGGCAAAGACTGGAAACAAGCTGCGTGAGCTCCACGTGAGCGATCCTGCATCGTCGCCCGATGCCAGCAACCCCAAGAGGATCGCAAACAAGAGTGCGTTCGAGGGAATGTGGAGATTGAAATCGTAAATCCCGTGAACCACGAGTGCCGCGCACGCGGCAAGCGCGCCCAGCAGCATCCCCCGGTTGCGGTTTGATGTCTCGTTGAGGATAGCCTGGAACCCGAGACGACCAACCGAGACCAGAAACCCGATCGTGAGGAAGAGTCCGAGGAGGCCTGTCTCGCACGCCAGTTGAAACCAATCGCTCTCGGCGAACTCAGCGCGGGTCTCGTCGGTGCCGGTGCGGTAGCCCGGTATTACGGATGCGTACGTTCCGAGGCCCGTCCCTACGATGGGAGAGTCAGCGAACAGCCCGGTGGAGTCCGACCATAAGTCGAGGCGAAACTGAATCGAGCTGTCTTGCCTCGGGTTTCCGAGAGTCGACAGCCGTTCCGACAAACGCGCGGGGGCAAACGCCGCGACGAACAAAGCGACGGCGACCACGCCACTCACGATCCACTGGCGTCCACGGCTTTCTTCGCGTCGTGACAACACGGCCAACACGACCACACCCGCGCCCGCCGCGATCAAGCCCCCGCGGGAATGAGAGAGCACGAGCGAGATCCCCATCAGTCCCGACCCGCCGCCGAGGAGCAACGCGAGCGATGGGTTTCGGCGCGCGGTACCGAGGGCCGTACCCAGGCTCAAGAGGCCGCATGCCTCCACGAACCCGGCGAAGTGGTTGTGGTTGACGAAGGGGCCGTAGGGATTCCCCGATGGGACTTGGAAGCGACCGTAGAGCACGTTTCCAAAGCGCGCTTTCTGGTAGACGCCGAAGAGTGCAAGGGCGACGCCCAACATCGCCAGTGAGTACACGACGACTCGGCGATCGGGGCCGTGACGATAGAGCTGGCTCGCCATGTAGAACGCGGCGGCGAAGCTCACGAGCTGCAAAAGGCCCCAGCGCGTCTGAAACGGCTCCGCGGACATCGGGTGCCACCGGTCGATCTCGATGATGCCACGAAGCGGCTCGTAGAAATTCCCGACGCCGGGGGCTACAACATCGGCCCATCCAGGGGGCAAGGGCACTTGCTGCAATAGCACGAGCCCGCACGCCGCGACCAGCCAGATCCACACCGGTAGAGGACGGAGCTTGCGGTAGTAAATGCGCGTCGTGACGTAGAGGCCGCAGAGCGCCAGGAGGGAGGCGCTCAGCCAAGCTGCAGGCCTCGGGGTCACCGAGCCGAATGGCCAAGGAGCGAGGAGCACGAGCGCGAGCAGACCGAGGCGCAGTGCCCATGTAGAAATGCGCTCCATGGACGACGTTCGCATAGAAGGATCTCGTCGAGGTCAGGACGAAGCGCACGACGGGCTTGCGCTTTCGGCCGTAGCTCGTGATTTTTTCTGGAAGTTTGGTCTAACGAGATCTTAGCACAGCGGGTGAAAGCTCGCCCTGAGGGTAAAACCACCATTCGCTGTGGGGGTCGAAAGTGGCTTTTTGCCGGGATTCTCCCACGTCCGGCATCCACCACGCTGGCTCTCAATCCACGCGCACACATGGACGTGTTCGCGTAGTGTCAATGTCTCGAGTAGGTTGTGGCCCAGTGCACTCGCCGACGGCGCGCCCGGCAACTTGGCAAAGCTCTTGCTATAGAACCACGGTGTACAGAGACAGCACAACACGCTGCTCCCGAAAACAGCACTTTCTGTTGCCGCCAGCCTTGGCGGGCTCACTCTCTCGGGAACGTGAGAGCGTGATTGCCACGCCGGGCGGCACAGTGCGCGGTGAGGTCGGGGTGGGTGTGAAGGTCGATTCCGGTAACGGTCCCGGGCTTCGGTTCGTCGCATCCAGGTTGGGGGCCCCGACCCCACCCGCCCCCTTTTGATCAGCATCCAGCATTCAGCATCCAGTTCAAGTCGCAACGTGCCGCTGAATGGCGCGGCACGCGTCGACCTCGATTGCCGGTAAGCGAAATGCCTGTTACAGGCAACTCCGCGAACTGAACTGGATGCCGAATGCTGGTCATCGTTTCGCAGCCTTCCAGATGTCGACGCACCCTTTGTAGTTTTCCGCGATGGCGTTGACGGCGGCGTCTTCTGCCATGCTCTTGTCCAAGTACGCCTTCAGAGGTTCGGTGAAGTTGGTTCGTCCGACGGCGAAGCCGATGAACCCATTGACGGGCGCCGAGACCTGGAGCCACTCGTGGACTTTTTCTTTGTTGGAGCCTCGGCCGAGCAGGATCGCTCCAACGCGAGCGCGGTCGTCATTCGATCGAACTTGCGTGGAGACGGCCTCCGCCTGCTCGCGCTTGTCGAGTCCTTCGATCTTCCAGATGTCGGGCTCGACGCCGTAGTCTTGGATTTCGCGAATCGCGTTGACCATGTGGCCGGGGCGGATGTCCGAGTCGTAGCTGTCGCCGGCGCTCTTGTCATCGTCGGTAACGGCTGGGACGAGAAGCTCGAACATCAGGTAGTGATCGTTGCTTGCGTGCACGTAGTCGGAGAGGAGCTTGAGCCGGGTCAGCTGTTCGCGGTTCATCACCGTGTCGTCCTCGGGGTGGAAGCGGACGAGCACCTTGACGATATCGGGAGCGAGAAAGCGCAGATGATCCTCCCAGCGCGCGCCGTACTCGAAGTCGAATACGGATTGGCCGCTCTTCTCCACACACACCGCGGCGGGGATGCCGCGGGATTTCGCGTCACTAATAATGTGGCTTCCGAACTGTGCGTCGACGAGAATACCCACCTCGTCGCTGGGAACACCCATCTCGATCGCTTTGAGAAGCCCGCGGTAGATCAGCGTCTTGGCTTCCGAGACCGGGACGAACTGGTCCTTAACCGGCTCGATGGCCGGCGCGCCTTTGAAGTCGAAGTACGTTTTCGTGAAGCTGCCCCGATGATCGAACGGTTGAACGAACAGGGGCTTGTCGTAGCCAATGTCTTTCATGACAAAGATCCTCCATCCGTCCGCGGGGCGTCTCCCTCGCGACGGGTCGATGAGAAGAAGGGCCGCAAGGGTCGAACGCGCGATCTCGCGGCTCGCGGCCCCCGGGCGGCGCGCGTAGTTTACGCCGCGAGCACCCGAGCGGGCAAGGGAGTCACGCGTCGACGGCTGCTTGGTGGCTCGCTAGTCCCCTGTATCAGAACAAACTAGATAAAGCAGAGCTTGCCGAAACCCTTCTAAGTGCATGAATCTTATGAATCTTATGGGCTGGCGAAAAGCCTAACTTTGTATAGTAATCAAAGATCCAGGGGACTAGGTAGTTCCTGTCCAGAAACACCATAACTTGTGGTGTGCGACAGGCCTACCGAAGATGTGGGTATTATACGGTTTCGGTAGGGAACTTCGTAGGGTTGAGAGCGAATGAAAATCTTGGACGAAACGAGAGGCGAATCGTCAGGAATCCAAGGCTATGGGAGCGGAAGAGTAATAGTTATTATCTTAATAGATGTCTCGCCATCACCAGTAGATTGCAGGTGATGATGGAACCCCATACGTACGATTTAAAAGAAGGCAATGAGCGCCATGTGCATCGGTCGAGACCAAAGACTCGTTTCAAGAACGAAATGACGCCTTCGATCCCGCAGCGAAATCGCCGCAGGCGTTGATAGACCCAGGAACTCTTGACCATATCGGTCACGGCGAAACCTTGAGCCTTGGTAAAGGCAACATCTTCAACTCCCTTGCCTTTGATGGCTTCCAAGTTTGCCTTTGAAGAAAACGCGCCATCGTAGGCGACCTGGCGCGGGGCCCGCTCGTAGAGTTCGACTAGACGGTCGATCATGGTTTCCGCGAGAGTTGAATCGGCCGGATTCCCATCCAAGATCACGCAATCCAAAATCATCGAGGACGAACCACCAGTCAGACACACCTTGTGACCGTAGAGGGTCTCGCGCCGGTCTTTGCGAATAATGTCGGTGTGTTCTTCGAAGACAGAAACGACCTTTTCCTCTGCAGGCACACGCTCTTCGTCGATCACTCGGCGTTGGGTTTGGTTGATGACTTTCTTGGTGAGGACGAGAAAGTGCTCAAAATCCGCGGCGATCCTCTCCGTACTCGCTCGCTTCACAGGCTCGGTCAAGCCCGACTCTTCCAACTGTTCTGCAACGCGTTGAGCGGAGCGATAGGTTTCTTCCGTCACCTTCAGTAGATCTCGATAGACGCGACGCCTTTGTTGCTTATCCTTAGCGTTCAGAACTCCCAGTCGACGTCTCTTCGCTCGACGCGTTCGATTGCCGAAGACCACTACTGTACCCAGCAGTTCGCGAGCTCCGCACATCAGGCGAGTGAGAACCCGAACACAGTCATAAAGAAGCTCGGAGTCTGTAGGCGGATGAATGTTTGATTCCACTACCGTGCAGTCCACTCGTACTTTTCTTCCCTTTTCGATCCCAGCATCCTCGGCAACGCTCACCAGCTCTCGGTTGATCTGCTCCAGCGTTTCGAACTTCACGGCTTTGATGTTTGCTGCTAGGGTCGACTTCGACGGGGTCGGCTCTATGATGCCGAGCTGGCAAAACGTCCGATAGCTTCGAGAGTCTGCCAAGTGAAACGCCAGCTCCCGATAGCTGAACTGATTCAGCTGCTTGACCAACAACGCCCGGAGAACCTGCTCCGCGCTCATTCCCCCACGACCAACATCGCTCCCTGCCGATGGGGTGACCGACTTCAGGTCTTGCAGTACCAGCTCATTGAGCTTAGGATGGGCATCGAGCAGCGACGAGATCGTTTCGAGTTCGCGTGCGTGCTCCAGCTCCAGCCAGGGCTCACGTAGATTTGGCTGTGGGTTGATCGTTTTTCGCATTTAGGGCTGGTCTCCTTTGGAGTTAAGTCATTTAGAATCGGATGTTTTCAACGATACGGTCCTAATCGACACCCCCTCAGAAGACTAGCCCTAAATTTGCGATTTCTCCTTTTTTCTCAATCCCTTACAGGCTTCAGGACGGGTACTAGGTAGCGAGCCGTTCGTACAACTGAACGTAGCGTGGGAGTCCCACGGTCTCGATCGAGAAGCGCTCCAGCGCGGCGCGCCGTGCGCTCTCTCGCAGCGCGCCCACGTCGAGCGCCGCGAGGCCGTCCGCAGCGTTCTCGAGCTCTTCCTGAGCGAGCCCGCCCGCGTCGATCACCGCGGGCACTTCGTCGACGAGCTGGTCGCTGTCGCCGATGCCGCGGTTCAAAACCGTGGGCAGGCCGATGGCCAAGTACTCGGCGGTCTTGGTCGGCGAGGAGCCGAGCTTCGAGAAGCAGGGTGTAATGAAGGAGACGGCCGCATCGGCGGCGGAGAGCGCCGCCGGCATTTCGCTCGGCGGAACACGCCGGACCACGACTTCGTCACGCGGCACGCCGACGCGCTCGATCGCCGCGTCGAAACGATCCGTGGGCGAGTGCGTATACAGCACGAAGCGGGCGGGCCGCCGGCGCCGCAAGGCAGCGTAGAAGCGGACCATCTCCTCCTCGCGATACCAGGCGCCGAGCGTGCCGGCGTAGACGAGCACGAACCGGTCGCCCGCGCCCAGCTCGCGGCGCCATCGCGCGCGCGCCTCGGCGGTGGCAGAGAATCGCTTCACGTCCACGCAGGTGGGGATGACCTCGATGGGTGTGTCACGCGGCACCAGTCGTGTCTCGTCGACGAGGTAGCGTCGGTGACGTTCGGTGAGCACGACGACGCCAGCCGCGCGGGCGAAGAGGCGCTTTTCGACACGCTTGAGCAGCTTGTAGCGGTACGACTCGGCGCTCCAATGCCCAGCGTCGACGTACTCCTCGCCGAGCAGCCCGCGAACCTCGAAGAGGAAGCGCGTGCCGGGTGAAAGCGAAGCAGTGAGCTGTGCGACCGCGGCGGGCAGGTAAGAACGCGCGTGCACGATCCGCGGGCGTCGCACGAGCGCGAGTGCGAGAAGCCGCGCCAGCGCTCGACTCGCCTCCGCCATCTTCACCGAAAAGGAGTGCGACGCACTGCGTCGCGACCAGTAATAGCCGATTCCTGCCGCACGCAACTGCTCATCGACCGCGCGGATCTCGTCGTCAGTGGCTCGCTCGGGCTCGAACGCCACGATCTCCATCGAGAAGCCGGCGCGCGCCAGCCCCTCGACGTAGGGAATGACTTGCGAGTATCCGAGCGGCTCGGACATTCCCGTGTGCGAGACGTAGACCGCCCGCGGGCTTTGCGCCATGGGTAAGGCCATATTATAATTGTACTGTTCCACAACAATTGAAGATTCCCACAAATGCGAGTAGCGGCACTGGTGCCTTATCACCAGGACTACTGCGCGGGGCAACGCTTCCGCGTGGAGACCTGGGCACGACATCTCGAGTCGCGCGGGATCTCGTTTTCGTTTCTGCCGTTTTCGAGTCCCGAGCTGACCGCGGTGCTCTATGAACGCGGGCACCTGTTGAGCAAGGCCGGTGCGTTGGTACGTTGCTATGTCGAGCAAACGGCGCGCGTGTTGCGCCACTGTTCCACAACAATTGAAGATTCCCACAAATGCGAGTAGCGGCACGCCTTATCACCAGGACTACTGCGCGGGGCACGCTTCCGCGTGGAGTCACGCCCCGACCTCGTCTACATCTACCGTGAGGCGTCGCTGGTGGGTCCAGCGCTCATCGAACGTCTTACCCGAAGGTGGCGCGCTCCAATCGTCTACGACTTGGACGAGCCGCTGTTCGAGTCGTACGTGAGCCCAACGAACGGGCGTTTGAACGTGCTGAAGTGCCGTTCCAAAACCGAGGCGCTCATGCGCATGAGTGATCAGGTCTGGGCGGTCAACCGCGCCATCGGCGATTATGCGTCTCGCTTCTCGCCGCACGTGGAGATCGTGCCCATGGCGGTCGACACCGAACGCTACACGCCTGCGCCACCACTCGCGGCCGATGCACCGCTTCGCGTCGGCTGGATGGGAACCCGTACCTCTCAGCCCAACCTCGAAGCGGTCGTCGGGCCTCTCGCGCGTCTGCACCAGTCTCATGGTGCAACGCTCTCGGTCGTAGCCGACGAGCCGCTGACGTTCGATGGCGTTCCCGTCGAGTTCACGCGGTGGGCGTGGGAGGTCGAGGTGCCGATCATGCACCAGTGCCAGATCGCACTGGTTCCAGTGAAGCCGGACAGCTGGAGCCCATGGAAGTTCTACTACAAGCTCGTCCAGTGCATGAGCATGGGGCTTCCGGTGGTCGCCTCACCGATCGGGTCGAACCTCGAGATCATCGAGGACGGTCGAACGGGCTTTCTCGTTGACACCCCGGACGATTGGTACGATCGTCTGCGCCGTCTCGCTGATGACCCCGAGCTGCGACAGACGATGGGCGCGGCCGCGAGGCGGGTCGTCGAGGAACGCTTCAGTCTCGAAGGACAGCTCGAGTTCCTCGAGCGCGAGCTCAGGGCGGCCGCCGCATGAAAGTCGTCATCTTCGCCGGCGGTCTCGGGAGTCGCCTTTCCGAAGAAACCGAGTCCAAGCCCAAGCCCATGGTCGAGATCGGCGGGCGGCCGATCCTATGGCACATCATGAAGCACTACGCGCACTACGGCCACGACGAGTTCGTGGTGGCCCTCGGCCACCGCGGCGACGTCATCAAGCGTTGGTTTCTCGACAAGGCCGAGCTCGACGGCAGCTTCACTTTGTCGCTGCGTGACCGTGAGGTGGTACGCCACGACGAGCCGCTCGACGATTGGAAACTTTCGCTCATCGATACCGGTGTGGAGACCCAGACCGGCGGACGGCTCTCCCGGGTAGCGCCCCTGCTGCGTGACGGTACCTTCATGCTCACGTACGGTGACGGTGTATCCGACGTGGACCTCGATGATTTGCTGGCCTTCCACCGCTCTCACGGCAAACTGGCCACGGTGACCGCGGTCCGCCCGCCCGCGCGTTTCGGCGAGCTCGAATTCGATGGCGATCGCGTCAAGCGCTTCTCCGAGAAGCCGCAGATCGGCGAGGGCTGGATCAACGGAGGCTTCTTCGTGCTCGAGCCAGAAGCCCGCGACGTCATCCCCGGGGATGTGCACTTGGAACGTGAGCCGCTCGAGAGGCTAGCCGAGGCCGGAGAGCTCATGGCGTACAAGCACGAGAGCTTCTGGCAATGCATGGATACGCTGCGAGACAAACGCCTGCTCGAATCTCTCTGGGCCGATGGAGGTGCTTCTTGGAAGGTGTGGTCGTGAGCAAGCAGACGCGCGGCTGGAATTCTTCGACGATGACGAGAACCGAGGATCTCCCGGCGAACGCCTGGGCACTGGGGTATTTCCATTCTTCCCACGACGATTGGGACGGGGAGACGTGGACTCAAAACCTGCACGAGCTACGCATTCGGGACCTAGCGCTCTTTCAGCTCGGCGATGTGCGCGGTAAACGTATCCTCGATATCGGCTCCGGTTTTGGCGAGTACATGCTGACCTTTTTCAAAATGGGCGCGTGTGCTTCCGGACAAGATCTTTCTGAATCGGCCGTGGAGAAATCGATCTCGATGCTGAAGGAGAACGGATTCGACCCGGATGTCAAAGCGGGCGACGCGACGCAGCTGATGTTCGACGACAACGTCTTCGACGCCGTGTTTTCCGCCGATTTCTTCGAGCACATCACCTACGAGCAAAAACAGAAAGTCATCGACGAGACCTTCCGAGTGCTGAAACCTGGTGGGCTCTTCGTCATCAAGACCCCGAACTTGGACTATCTCGAGCTTTCCAATTTTCTGAAGCGCTGTGTCGTGATTCTCAAGCTCCGGTCTCCATTCGGAATCCATATCCCGCATACCAAGAACAATCCCGACACGGAACACCACGGTCTCACGACCTTCGCGGAGCTGACTTCGCTCTTGGAGGAGGGGATGTTCCACTTCCCCGAGTTCACCCACGCGCCACTGCGAAGAAAACGATTGCCAGACTACTTGGCTAGAATGACCGACGGCTACCGAGCGTTTTCCGAGGCGATCATCCTGTCCGCACGCAAGCCGCTGTTTTACGGGTTTTACGGCTAGCCGCCTTGCGCGCGCCACCATGTCACGGTGTGGGCCAAGCCTGACGCAACGTCATAGCGAGGTTGCCAGCCGACTTCGTTACCCAGGCGTTCGGTGTTCGCGACCAAAAACGGGGGATCTCCAAGGGGTGATGGACGCGCGCCAAAGTCCAGGAGCTCAGCCCGACCCAGTATCTCGCCGAGTTGCTCGGCGACCGAGGATACCGTCACCGGCTGTCCCGATCCGATATTGACGGGGCCGACCACGGAGGACTTCGCAATCGCCCACAACGCGCCGGCGACATCCCCTACGTGCGAGTAGTCTCGGATCTGCTCACCGGGGGAGAGCTCGCACATCTCACCGGCGAGCAATTTCGAGATCAGGAACGGCACCAGCCGGCGCGGATCTTCCCAGGGTCCGTAGACGCAAAAGATTCGGGCTGAGGCTACGGACCATTCATCGTGTGCGTCGAAGTTGCTGGCCGTCAGGAAGAGGGAGTGCTTGGCGGCGGCGTACAGGGTGGTCGGGTGGATGGGGCTCGTCTCGGCGACGGCGCTCGTCGAGCTTTCGTACTCGAGCGAGGTTCCAGCGATGACGAGGCGCCGACACCCGATCCGGTGGAGGATGCGCATGAATGTCAGACTGCCTTTCAGACAGTCGAGGTTCTCGTGAGCCCCCAGATACTGGTCGGGCTCCGCGTACCACGCCAGGTGTAGACAGACTTCAGGGACGCTGGCTCTCAAGGGCGTCTCGAGCGCCCGCGCATCCTGTAGGTCGCCTTCCAGCAACTGCACGCGGTCTTGCACGCCTTCGAGCCGGCGCAAGCTCGAGCCTGGCCTCACGAGGGCCATGACCTCATGCCCCTCGGCGAGCGCGAGCCGCGCCACGTGCGAGCCGATGAACCCGGAGGCTCCGGTCAGGAGAACTCGCATGCCGCCTCGTCGAACGGAGCGAACGCCAGGTCACGAGATCCGATTACCGTTGGCGCGAACGTCCAGGTAATCGCGAACGCGGGGTCGTCGTACCTCAAGCCGCGGGCGCTCTCGGGACGATAGGGCGTCGACATTTGGTAGGCGACCTCCGAATGGTCCTCGAGCGTCAGGAACCCGTGGGCGAGCCCTTCGGGGATGTAGACCATGTGCCGGTTGTCTGCGGACAGCTCCGCCGACCACCAAGTCTTGAAAGTCGGCGCGCTCGGACGTAGGTCCACGATCACGTCGTAGATCCGACCCCGCGTACAGCGCACGAGCTTCGCCTCGGCGAAGGGCGGCGCTTGGAAGTGCAGCCCACGAAGGGTTCCCCGGCGATGGTTGTACGAGATACTGCACTGGGCCAACTCGCCTTTCAGGCCATGGGCAAGGTAGTCCTCGCGACACCAGCTGCGCGCGAAGAAACCACGCTCGTCCTGGTGTGGCTCGATCCGCACGAGGAACGCGCCCTCCATCGGTGTCGGCTGGAAGATCATCGCGCGCGTCTCATACCACCCGCGGCTCGGGAATCGGCACGATGAACTTGCCGCCTCCCGCGCGATAGTCGGCTTGCTGGGCGATGATCTCGTCGGCGAAGTTCCACGTCAAAAGCAGCACATAGTCCGGGCGATCCGCAAGGAGTTTCTCCGGAGCGTGGATCGGGAGATGGTTCCCCGGCATGAAGCGCCCCTGTTTGTGGGGGCTGCGATCGACCACGAAGTCGACGAGGTCGCTATCGATTCCCATGTAGTGCAAGAGTGTGCTCCCCTTGGCGGCGGCACCGTAAGCGGCGATGTGCTTGCCGCCCGCCTTGAGATCGAAAAGGAGGGCCCGCAACTCTTCCCGTAGTCCAGACACCTGGTGGGCGAACCGGCGATACGGCTCAGGCGTGTCGACGCCCCACGTCGCCTCCTCATCGAGCATTGCGCGCACGCTGGGTGCGTCGGCTTCGGCACCCTCATGGACCACGGTGACGCGAATCGACCCACCATGGATCGGTATGCGCTCGACGCGCTCGGCGGCCAGTCCGTGACGTCGAAAGAGTTGTTCGAGCGCCGTGAGCGAGTAGTAGAAAAAGTGCTCGTGGTAGATGGTGTCGAACTCGTTATTCGTCAGTAGATCGTGTATGTACGGCGTCTCCATCACCAACGCCCCCGTGGGCGCAAGGAACCGTCCGATGCCCTCGACCACCCCGTTGATATCGGGGATATGGGCCATCACATTGTTGGCGAGAATGACGTCGGCTCGCCGACCTTGATCGACGAGGCGCTCGGCCAGCTCGGCGCCGAAGAACTCGCAAACGGTGCGGATACCCCGCTCCTCGGCCACCTTGGCGATGTTGTGCGCCGGCTCGATACCCAACACAGGTATGTCGGCCTGCTGGAAGTACTGCAAGAAGTAGCCGTCGTTGCTGGCAATCTCCGCGACAAGGCTGTCGTGGCCGAGCCGCCGACTTGCGATCAGCGCTTGCGCGCTCGCGCGAGCGTGGTCGAGCATCGTCTCGGAAAAGGATGAAAAGTATAGGTAGTTCCGGAACATCTGCTCCGGCGGGACGGTTTCCAGGATCTGGACCAGGGAACAGCCCTTGCAGATGGCCAGCTCGAGCGGGAACCTCGGCTCCGGTGCATCGAGCTGAGTCTTGGTGACGAGGGCGTTCGCCAGCGGTGTCGTTCCGAGATCGAGCACGGACTCGAGCGGCGTAGCGCCGCAGGACCGGCAGCGAACCATCAGCTCAATCCCAGGAAGTCGCGATACCAGGACAATGTCGGGTTGAGTCCGGAAACGAGATCGAACTGGACCTTCCAACCCAGCACCGTGCGAGCACGTGTCGCGCTGAGGTGCTGGCTTCTGATCTCGTTTCGCGCCTGGTTCAGGATCTTCGGCTCGAGCGCGGTTCCGGCCAGCGCCTGGATCTGCGCCACGACCTCGAGCACAGTGAGCGGCGACTCAGCGGAGAAGTTGAAGGCCTGGCCCGCGACTTCGGGGCGTGTGACATGTTCTGCGAGCGCAAGATACGCGCTCACTGTGTCATGGACGTATAGATAGTCCCGAACGAACTTGCCGTCGCTGCGAATGATCGGCCTCTCGCCCCGCAGCACCGAGCGTATCGTGCCCGGCACGACTCGGCTCCAGTTGAGATCGCCCCCACCGTAGATGTTGCCGCAGCGCGCGATCGCGACCGGAACACCGTAGCTCGCGAAGTAGCACTGCGCGATCAAGTCGGTGCAGCTTTTCGAGACATCGTAAGGGTGGCGTGCCATGAGCGGCATGTCCTCCGTATAGGGCAGCACGTCGTGCTCACCGTATGCCTTATCCGACGACGCGATGACGACGCGTTGAACGATGCCTCTGTGGTGGCGACACGCATCCAGCAAGTGGTAGCTGCCTCCGCAGGTTGGCCTCGAACGTCGGCACGGGGCTGCGCAACGCCGTTCCAACGATGGTCTGCGCGCCCAGGTGGAAGACGGTGTCCACCTCGTGCTCGTTGATCGCACGCTCGACGCATCCGGGCTGCTCGAGCGCACCATTGACGACACTCACCAGCGCCGCATCGCCGCTTCGGAAAAGCTCCGACTGGGGATCCGCATCATGGATCAGAGCTACTACCCGTGCGTCGCGCGCTAACAGCTCGCGGACGAGCCACGAGCCGACCATCCCGGTCGCTCCGGTGACTAGGACCGTAGACTCGTCCCAAGAAAACGACTTGCTCATCTTGGAATCACCTCGTCGAGCCCGGCGCCCAGTCGATTTCGGCCCGAGTTCGGTTCCGCGAAATTCCAACCAGAGCCGGCTGTACGCCGCCCAGTTCCGGAGAGAATCCGGGCTTCAACCCGAAGCATGAGGGTACGAACCCCCGCGGTGTTTGAAGTACAGTAGAAAAAGGATTTATGGAAGTGTATCATTTGGGACGCCTGCTCGAAAGGCCTCATCTCGGCTCCTCTGCCTCGAGCTTCCTGCCACGGGGGATTCCATCGGCTACGAACAGGAAGTAGTTCCTTTCCTTTGATCTCGAGTGGCGGCGGAGTTCTGAACGGCGCGAGAACTCCGTGCAACTTTTTGACTTCAGGAGCGAGCGAGTATTGACGAGGGACAACTACACGGAAGAGCCAGTCGGGAGCACGATCGCGGCCGAGCACAACTGCGATCGCCGACTTCATGGTGCTGCCACTCGTGGCTGAAATTCGCCTGGGTACGACGGTCGTGCCCGAATGTCTCGACCACAGCACGCTTCTCGTCCTTCGGCGACAAGAGCGGCCGCAACGGTTCTGGCGGCGGCGACGGTATCAACGGTCCGAGACTCGCCCAATGCTCTTCTAGTGCACCGGGCAGAAATCGTGGTACCCCGCCGGCGACCGGAAAGAAATTAGCGCCTCGACAGTAGAGAATTCCGTTTTCGATCTCACCGATGGACGAAGTGAACGTGTGGAGCTCCAGGACTCCGCGGCAGCGCGCACAGCGCAGATAATCCAGTAGACTGCGGTACATATTCGGGTTGGGAAACGGTGTGTATCCAGGATAGCGAAAAAAAACTTGCGCGCCAAGCTTTGGCCTTCGATCCCCAGGGGCGAGCATAGGTTTACTCCGCGGGCATCGAGCGGGGCAAAGGAGTACCCTTTGCTTAACTTTTGGGTTCTCCTCCGTCTAGCCCCTTGTAAGCGGCGCTCGGCCTCCGCTTGAGGGCCGGAAGGTACTCGTGACCTTTCGGATATGGAGGTCGGCATCATTGCGAGAACGACTCGCACACACCCGCCTCATAGCGGCTCCCGGGCTCGCGAGCTCGGGGGGGCGCTCCTCCTCGACGTCAGCACTTTTTGCTACGATGGGAAGCACAACGATGGAAGAAAGGCGGTTTCGTTTGTGGGGTAGTCGATACGCGGCGAGAGTGCCGCTGGTTCTGATTCTCGTCTGCACGGCGGGTGGCGGCCGAGGGGATGCGCAGACGCTCCAAGAGCAGATCCTCGAAGCGCGTGACAAGGTTACACCGGCGCTCGTCAACGTCCAGCCGATTACCGACGTCTACTCATCGGGAGAGCGTCGAAGCGCGACCGGCGTCGGGAGCGGGTTCATCTTCGATGAGGACGGTCACGTGATCACCAACTATCACGTTGCCGGAAAAGCCAAACGCCTCATTATTACGTTGAGCAATAAACAGCGCGTCCCCGGCGTACTCGTAGGAGGAGATCCACTGACCGACATTGCCGTTCTCAAGCTCGAGCTCGGCGACGGGCAGGAGCTGCCGCGCCCGGTAGCGCTCGGGGATTCGGACGCGCTGTCGGTTGGGGAGTACGTCATGGCACTCGGAAGCCCGCTGGCTCTGCAGCGCTCGCTCTCCTTCGGCGTCGTCAGCAGCAAGGACCGCTACCTTTCGGACAATTTCAAGCTCCCTACCGGCGAGAAGACCGGCTCGTTCAACACGTGGATCCAGACGGACGCCGCCATCAATCCCGGAAATAGCGGGGGGCCGCTGGTAAACCTCGAAGGCAAGGTCGTCGGTGTGAACTCGCGCGGCGCGTTCGGAGCTTCCAGCATCGGCTTCGCCATTCCGGTCAATATCGTAAAGGAAGTCGCGGCCGAGCTCATTCGAAATGGCCGCGTTTCCCGCAGCTGGCTGGGTCTGACGTTCCAGCCCCGCGAGGAGCTCGCGCAGTACTTCGAGTCCGAGTCCGTGCCCGGGGTCGTCATCCGAAGCGTCGAGCCCGATTCTCCCGCGGAGCGCGTCGGGATTCGAGCTGGCGACATGCTTCTTACCTATCGAGGTGAGCGCACGTCCGCACAGTTCACGGAAGAGCTCCCGGGCATTTACAAGAGGATCGCCGATACGCCCATCGGGGAACAGGTCGATGTCGCGGTTGCGCGTGGTGAAGACGTGCTCGAGTTCACGCTCACCACCGAAGAGCGCGGTCAATCGAGCTCGGACGAAATGGAATGCGAGAGCTGGGGTTTTACCGCGCGCGATATCACCAGACAGCTCGCGCTCGAATTCAACTTACCCGACGCCAGCGGAGTCTTCGTCGCCGGCGTCAAACCGAATGGCGCGGGTTTCCGGGCGCGACTGTTTCCCGGCGACCGCATCGTCGCGATTGAAGGTGAGGAGGTATCCGACCTGGACGCGTTGAGAGAAATGTATCGCCGGTCCGACGAAGCTGAGTTGGGTGCAGTGCTTCTCACGGTGATGCGACGCCATTCCCGCCGTTGGATCCTCATCGAGGCGAGCTATGAAAATTAGACTGATCGTGCCTGCGGCCTCCCTCGTGCTTGTCTTTGGCTTCCTTGTCTGGGGGTCTCCCGTCGGGGCCCCGCTAAACGAAGACGAGACGGCTCGCCAATTGAAGAGTCTCGAACAGCGCTTTAGCGAAAGCCTCGTGCAAGTGCGCTATCGCCAGCAAGTCTCCCGCTCGACCGCGGAGCCGCCGGCGGAAGCCGAGCTCACGACGACGGGCGTGATCGTTTCTCCTCAGGGTGTCGTCATGGTGAGCGCCATCGTCTACGAGCCGTTCAACGAGGTGCCGCACGGTGTGGGAATTCGCTTTCCCGCGTCTGTCAGCCGAGCGGAAGCCAAGATCGCGGAAGCGCGCATCCGGTTGATGGATGGGAGTGAGTACCGAGCGACGCATCTCGGCCGCGACGCCGACGCCGACGTCGCGTTCTTCCGTATCGAAGCGGAGGACCGAGAGTTTACTCCGGTGGTGTTCGCCGCGGACACGTCCGCCTCGGTGGGCGAAGAGGTCGTCGTCGTCAGTTTGCTGCCCGAGCCGCTCGGGCCGGCCGTCGCCGTGGAGCTCTCCCGCGTGCAAGCGCTCACGTCGCGGCCGCAAGTAGGCTACATGGTGGCAACGGGTGCAGCCGACCCGGTCGGTTCTCTGGTGGTGTCGCTCGACGGCGACGTCATCGGCTACGTCGACGCGCTGACGGTTCCGGTACCCGATACCCGATCGAGGAACCCGCTCGCGTTTCTCTCGGTGATGCGCAACCTCCCGAAAGGTATCGGACGCGGGTTTGCGAGGCCGGCGCATGAGTTCGTCGATGCGAGCGTGGACGTATCCGAGGCTTCGCCCGCTCGACGGAGCTGGCTCGGCGTGGAGATGCAGGCGCTGTCCAACGAGCTCGCGACCCACATGGAGCTTCCCGTGAAGGAAGGTATTCTTCTCGGCTACGTGTACCGCAACTCGCCGGCACAAGCCGCTGGTCTCCAAGTGGGCGACGTTCTCGTAGAGCTCGACGGCGAGCCGATTGAGGTGAGCCGTGAGGAAGACATCGGCGCGTTCGCTGAGAACGTGCTTCGCGCAGGCGTCGGCGCCGACCTCGAGCTCGGCTACATCCGGGATGGCGCCAACTCGAAAACCACCGCGCATTTGGAGCCCGCCCCGCGCTCCGCTCGGGAAGCCGAGACGGTCGAAGTCGACGAGCTCGACCTCGCCGTGCGCGAGCTCACCTACGATTACCTCGCCACCCGATTTCTGGAGCCTGAGCAAAAGGGCGTCGTGGTCGTGAAACCTCCGGTCGCGGTCGGCAGGAATCGTGTGGCGCCCGGCGATCTTCTCGTCCGCCTCGATGATCAACTCGTGGACGATCTCGATTCGTTCCGCGAGGTGATGGAATCGATCCGGCAACGCCAGCCCGACAAAGTGGTGCTCTTCGTCGAACGAGGGATCGAGAGCTTCTTCTTCGCGGTAAAACCCGATTGGAACTGACGAAGCGCGGCTTTGACGGCCGATGCCGTTCGGGCTAGATTTTCATCATCGTGGAGCCGGATCGCATCATCGTTCGGGGTGCTCGCCAGCACAATCTCAAGAACATCACCGTCGAGATCCCGAAGAAGAAACTCGTTGTCTTCAGTGGCGTTTCCGGCTCGGGGAAATCCTCGCTCGCCTTCGACACGCTGTACGCGGAAGGACAACGCCGCTACGTGGAGTCGCTTTCGAGCTACGCGAGGCAGTTCCTCGGCCAGATGGACAAACCGCTCTACGACACCATCCGCGGATTGTCGCCCACGATTTCCGTCGATCAAAAATCTTCGAGCCACAACCCGCGCTCGACCGTCGGCACCATCACCGAGATCTACGACTACCTTCGTGTGCTCTTTGCCCGGATCGGGACGCTCGCGTGCTACCGCTGCGGACGCGCGGTGGCGAAGCAAACGTCCCAACAAATCGTCGAAGAGATCGGTCGTCTTCCGGACAAGACGAAGTTCCAAATTCTCGCTCCGCTGATAGCCGCCCGCAAGGGCGAGCACAAGTCCGTCTTCGAGAAGGCGCGGAGGAGCGGGTTCCCTCGGGTCCGCGTGGACGGGGACGTCGTCTCGCTCGAAGACGACATCAACCTCGACAAGAACAAGAAGCACAACATCGAGCTCGTCGTCGATCGCCTCGTCGCGAAACCGGATCTTTTGGAAAAGTCCCGTCCACGGTTGACGGACTCGGTGGAGACGGCGCTCAGATTCGGAAGCGGCGTTCTCATCGTGCACCGGGACGGCGAAGACGATCTTTTGTTCTCGGAGCACCAGGCGTGCCATCACTGCGGAATCTCGTTCCCCGAGCTGTCGCCGCAGCTTTTCTCGTTCAACTCGCCGCAAGGAATGTGTCCAGCATGCAACGGTCTTGGCACCAAAGCGGAGATGGACGAAGAGCTCATGGTCCCCGACGCCTCGCTCAGCATCAACCAAGGTGCCGTCAAACCTTGGGGCGTGGTCGAGGACAAAGGCGGCTGGCGCGCCGCGGTGATTCGATCGTTGGCGCGACACTACAAGCTCGATCTCGCCACGCCGTGGCGCGGTCTCTCAGAAGCTCAACGTCACGTGATCCTGCACGGCAACGAGAACGAGAAGATCACGGTGCGCAGGGGCCGCCGTTCGTTCAAAACGAAATTCGAAGGGCTCGTCCCGATCCTCATGCGCCGGATGAAAGAAACCCAGTCGGAGTCGGTGCGCAAGCACTACGCCCAATTCATGTCGTCCAAGCCGTGCTCGACTTGCCAGGGAGCGCGGCTCCGGCCCGAGGCGCTTTCGGTGCGTGTCGGGGGCCAATCGATCGCCGAGCTCGCGGCGAGCGCGATCGATGACGCGTTCTTGTTCGCGACCACCGTCGATCTTCAAGGAACCGACGCGCTCATCGGCTCCGAGCTCTTGAAGGAGATCGTGAACCGGCTCCGGTTTTTGCGCGACGTCGGGCTCGGATACTTGACGCTCGACCGGCTCGCGCCGACGTTGTCGGGGGGTGAATCCCAGCGTATCCGCCTCGCGAGCCAGATCGGCTCCGAGCTCACTGGCGTCGTGTACATCCTCGATGAGCCGTCGATTGGTCTCCACCAGCGCGACAACGCGCGCCTTCTCGGCGCGTTGCGGCATCTGCGGGACATGGGGAATACCGTCGTCGTGGTGGAGCACGACCGCGAGACCATCGAAGCAGCCGATCACATCGTCGACTTCGGGCCGGGGGCGGGTGTCAAAGGCGGTGAAATCGTGGCGACGGGGACGGCGAGCGAGCTCGAGACGCAACCGGGCTCGGTGACGGGGCAGTACTTGTCGGGCGAGCTCGAGATCGCGATCCCGGAAAAACGGCGGAAGCTCTCGCGCCGCTTCGTCGAGATACGGGGCGCGAGCGAGAACAATTTGCACAACCTCGACGTGAAGATCCCGCTCGGGGTGTTCGTCGGTGTCACCGGCGTTTCCGGCGCCGGCAAGAGCACGCTCATCAACGGGATTCTCTATCCCGCGCTAGCACGCGCGCTCAACCGTGCCGATGCGCATCCCGGGGCACACCGATTGTTGCGAGGAGTCGATCACCTCGACAAAGTGATTGACATCGATCAATCGCCGATCGGGAGAACACCGCGCTCGAACCCCGCGACGTACACGAAAGTGTTCGACGAGATCCGTGGTTTTTTTTCCAACTTGCCGGAAGCGCGCGCGCGTGGTTACAAACCTGGCCGGTTCTCGTTCAACGTGAAGGGTGGCCGTTGTGAGCACTGCTCCGGCGACG
Organism: Candidatus Marinacidobacterales bacterium; assembly: GCA_965237955.1. Lineage (GTDB taxonomy): Bacteria > Acidobacteriota > Vicinamibacteria > Marinacidobacterales > SMYC01. The sequence continues at coordinate 2,724,829 of OZ250169.1, forward strand.
GCGTCATTCAAGTCGAGATGCACTTTCTCGCCGACGTGTACGTTCCCTGCCAGCAGTGCCATAGCCGTCGCTTCAACGACGCGACCCTCGAAGTGAAATACAAAGGTCTTTCTGTCGCCGATGTACTCGACCGCACCGTGGCGGAAGCTTGTGAGCTGTTCGAGAATCACCCGACGATCCGGCGCATCCTCGAGACGTTGATGGCAGTCGGGCTCGGTTACATACGCTTGGGCCAGAGCTCGCCCACGCTTTCCGGAGGCGAAGCGCAGCGGGTGAAGCTGTCGCGCGAGCTCGCGAAGCGAGCGACGGGGCGGACGTTCTACATTCTCGATGAGCCGACCACCGGCCTTCACTTCCACGACATCGCGCGCTTGTTGAACGTATTGCAAACACTCGTCGATGGCGGCAACACCGTGCTCGTCATCGAGCACAACCTCGACGTTCTCAAGACGGCGGACTACCTCATTGATTTGGGACCCGAAGGCGGCGACCAGGGTGGTCGCGTGGTGGCGACGGGAGCTCCGGAAGCAGTCGCCGCTAATGCGAGCTCTTACACCGGGGTAGCACTTCGAAGCGTCCTCGAATCCGCGCCGCTCGGGGTCGCCAAGACCAGCTGACGTGTTTTTGACCGCAGGCCTGTTTCTCTTGGCCAGGCATTGGGGCGGGGGCGGCCGTCGTCCGCTATCTCGAGCGCTGATAACGCTGTGCTAAGCTCTTGGTCGAGTGTCTTACTATCGACGTGAGATCCGGTTCGGCTTCGGTGACCGACTCACACCCGCCATCAGGAACCTGCTCATTGCGAACGGCGTCATCTTCGTTCTTCAACAGCTGTTCGATCCCTACGTCACCCGAGTGTTCGCCCTATCGGCACCGCTCGTGCTGCCGTGGAATTTTCAGGTGTGGCGGCTCTTCACCTACATGTTCTTGCACGCGGATTTTTGGCATCTGTTCTGGAACATGTTTATGCTGTTCATGTTCGGTTGCTCCATCGAGCAGGAGTGGGGGAGTCGTTCCTTCTACCGGTACTACTTCTTGTGCGGGTTGGGAAGCGCGCTCTTCGCTCTGTTGCCGATCGACCCCTTCTGGCGAGTGCCCATCATCGGCGCATCGGGAGCCATTTACGGCATCCTGATCGCGTTCGCGGTGTTGTTTCCCTATCGGCAGATTCTCGTGTTCTTCGTGTTCCCGCTTCAGGCGCGCTATCTGGTCCTGATCTTCGGGCTGATGTCGTTCGCGAGCGACTTTTGGGGAGCTCAGGGGATCGCGCACGTCGTCCACTTGGGTGGTGTGGCGACGGGCTTCGTGCTGTTACGTTGGGTCGGGCTTGCGCGTCCGCAACGGGCGGTCGGGCAACGCGAGTTCATGGGCTCGATGCGCGACGCCTACCGACGGTGGCGCTTGAAACGACTCCGCAAAAAATTCGAGGACTACTACGAGAAACGCTCGGGCGGCAACGGCCCGGACGTGCTCCACTAGTTCTTTGTCACGTCCGCACCCAAACGAAGCTCTATCGGATTACAGACGCTCCCTGATCTCTGCCATCGCTTGGAGCGAAGCGAGGTCTTGGACCATGCACAAGAGCGTGGTCACCTCGGCGTCTTTCCACTCTTGCAGTTTGTCGGCAATACGATCGCGGCTTCCGCACAGCGCCACGTCGTCTATTAGCGCGTCGGGAACGGAGGCAATCGCTTCTTTTTTGCGTCCTTCGAGGTAGAGCCCCTGGATGGCAGCGGCCTCGGCTTCGTAGCCGTAGCGACAGGCGAGATCGTTGTAGAAGTTTTTCCCTTTCGCGCCCATGCCACCCAGGTAGAGAGCGAGGGTGGGCTTCACCGCGTTGCGACAGCGATCCAGATCGTCGCCCACCGCGATTTGAACGCTCGGAGCAATATCGAATTCCTTGTTGGCTGCTCCCGCGAGTGCGTCTTGGAACACGTCGCGATGGCGCGGTGAGTAGAAAATCGGAAGCCACCCGTCCGCGATTTCCGCCGCGAGCGCGACGTTTTTAGGACCGATCGCGGCGAGATAGATGGGCACCTCCGTCCGCTTCGGCGCCATCATGAGCTTCAGCGGTTTTCCGAGACCGGTTCCGCCTTCGAACGGCACTTGGTACGCTTTCCCGCTGTGGGTCAAAGGCGCCTCTCGCTTCAGCGCTTGGCGCACGATCGCGACGGCCTCTCGCGTTCGAGCCAAAGGCTTTCCGTAGGCAACGCCGTGCCAGCCCTCGACGACCTGCGGACCGGAGACGCCGAGCCCGAGAAGAAGTCTCCCGCCGCTCAGAAGATCGAGTGTGGCTGCGGTCATCGCTATCAATGCGGGCAAGCGCGATGGGATTTGCGAGATCGCCGTGCCTAGGCCGATGCGCTCGGTCTTGGCGCCGATCCAGGCGAGGAGGCTGACGGCGTCCGAGCCCCAGGCCTCGGCGGTCCACACCGAGTCATACCCGAGCCGTTCCGCTTCGACGGCCATGGGCACGGGGTCGGGACTGGCCGACGTGAGAAAACCGACGTTGAGGGCGAGCTTCATTTCGCTTTCGTTTTCTTCTTGTTGCTGGCGGCGATCCGCTCGGACAGAGGCTCACCTGTTTTGAATTTCGTGCTCTTTTTGGGCTTGGCGTCGACACCGATTTTCGGACAATACGACTCGACGACGCAATCTTCGCATCGCGGCGTACGAGCCGCGCATACCGCGCGGCCGTGGTGGATGAGGATGTGCCCGAAATCGATCCAGTCTTTTTCGGGGATGAGATCCATGAGCTGCTTTTCGACCTCGACGGGGGTTTTCGCTTTCGCTAGACCCATCCGGTGCGAGAGCCGGAACACATGAGTGTCGACGACGAATCCGGATGCGATCCCGAACGCGGTGCCGAGCACGACGTTTCCTGTTTTCCTCGCGACCCCTGGAAGCGTCAGAATCTTCTCCATCGTGTGCGGCACTTCGCCCCCGAACTCGGAAGTGATCTTCGACGTAGCGCCATGGATCGATTTGGCTTTGTTGCGGTAGAACCCCGTCGTTCTCACCAACTCCTCGAGCTCGGCGCGATCGGATGCGGCGAAGTCCGCCGCCTTTGGGTAGCGCGCGAAAAGCGCCGGCGTGACTTTGTTCACACGCGCGTCTGTGCACTGAGCCGAGAGGATGGTGGCGACGAGAAGCTGAAGTGGGTTCTCGTGGGTCAGCGCGCACGTCGCGCCGGGGTACGCCTTGCGCAGACGCTCAACGAGAATCCGGCTCCGCGTCGAGAGCTCGGCTGGCGTTTCCGGTTTCGGGGGCAGGGTTCAGACCTCGACGAAAATGTCGTCCCCGTCCACGTGAACGGGGTAACGGTCGATCTTCACTCCGGGCTCGAAGACGGCCTCACCGGTCGCAACATCGAACTGCCACGCATGCCACGGGCAAGTCACCACGCTGGCCTCGAACAACCCATCCCCAAGCGGCCCCCCCTGATGAGCACAAGTATTGGTCGTCGCATAGAACCTTCCGTCGACGTTGTAGAGAACGATTGTTGTATCACCTATCTGGAACGTCTTGCACGATCCGGGAGGCACGTCGTCGACGGTGGCGATTTTGGCTTTTTGCGACATCGAGAGAATTCTACAGCGATCCGCCATCGGCCATCCGCCATCCGCCATCAGCGGAATCGCGTCGCGCGCGCCTCGGTCAGAACACCTCGTCGATCGAACTCCGCCGCCCGGCGCCAAGGTGAAGGCAACTCTGGCCAGCTGATGGCCGATGGCCGATGGCTGATGGCGGATCCATAACAGGATCATGGCCGACGGCCGATAGCTGACGGCAGATCGATCTACTTCGTCCCAATGACCGCATAGTCCTGATCCCCGAACAACAGAGCGTTCAGCTTCTCGAAGTTCTGATTCAACGTGTCGCTCCCATCGGTCACGCTCAGCAGTCGTGCTCGCTCGCTGACCGGGCTCGAGTAGCGGATCGTCACCTCGCGAAAACCGACGGCGCGGAGCATGAACTCGAGGGTCTCCGGGTGTAACGGTTTCTGATGCGTGAGGTCGCGATAGAACGCGACGAACGCGACGACGCTTTCGGGGTTGACCGTCTCCAAAACCACGCGCCCGTCTCGACGGAGCACGCGGTAACAATCGCCGAGGAACTTGCGAATCACCGTCGGCGGTAGATGCTCGATGACTTGTGCCGCGAAGATGCCAGAAGCCTCGCCGGAGCGAGCGTCAGCAACGGTCGCGACGATGTCGCCCACTTCGGCGTCGAGTCCCTTGTCGCGGCATGCGTGGATCATTTCGCGGTTGCCGTCGATGCCTTTGGCCTCGACGCCTGCTTCTTTCAAAAGCTCCAGGAACTCGCCGCGTCCGCAACCGAGGTCGAGGACGGGCCCCTGCCCTTCGAAGTAGGGAACGTAGTCGAGCAACCGGCCCCGTAGCTCGTCGGAGCTTCCGCGAAAACGCTCTTCGAAGGCAAGGTAGTGCTCGGGCTCGAAGCTCGTCGACTGCGAGCGAGTTTCCGGCGTTTCGCTCTTACCGGCAATCCGTCCATCGAGTCCGCGGAGCTCCGCGCGCGCCACCGTCAAAGACGTGTCCATGCCATCGACACGATGCTGCATTTTCCGAAGGCCGAGCCGCACCGTCTCTAGACGCTTGTCCATCGCTTCGAGAAGCAAGTCACAACGGGTGTTTCCGAGCGATGCGTACAGTCGATCTTTGGAATCGGCGAGGCGGTCGATGCGTTGGGCGAACCCGATGAGCGTCGACGTGAACTCGGCGTGCGCGGCCTCGGTGCGGTTGACGGTCTCGGCGAATCGGTTCAGAAATTGCACGAGGTTCGAATTGAACGCGCGCTGCGCGTCGAGAGCATTGGTCAGCGCGGCGAGCTCGGGCTCCACGAAACGCCGGACGAATCGGCGTGTCATCTCTTTCAGGCCTTTCAGCCCGGCCTGCCCCGGCGATGGTGTCTCGGGTTGTGTGAGCGCGTCGGATTGATTGAGGTCTTCGAGAAGGGGCGCGAGCGTCTCGTCCTCGTCGTAAGGGGCGCGGATTCTGGCGAGCGAGTCCAGCTTCGAGAGGAGATCCGCATAGAGCTCCTGTTCTTCGGCTAGTTTTGTTTTGAGCTCGGAGAGAGTCGGCTGAAAAGACAAGGTGCGTCAGGTCCCGACGACGCCTTCGGCACCGAGATCCATCGCAATCGCCGTGTCGGAAGCCGTGCTCATAGCGGCGTCGACGATCATGGGGCGCTACTTCTTCTCGCCCTTCTTGTTCGCTGCGAGGTAGTTGAGGATGACCTGGTCGAGGCTTTGATCGCCGACGTCGGTGTCGTCTCCGAGGAGTCCGCCGCCTGATTTGTCGAACGCACCGCGTTTGATCTCTTCGATGATGCGGCGGTGCTGGTCTTCCATGAACTTGAAGACCGTTTTCTCGTCGTAGCCGTTGTGAAGGAACTTGGAATAGGCGGTGCGGCGCGCGCCGAGAATCTCGCCGCCCTTGTAGATCAGCGATTCGACCATCGGATTGTCTTTTTACCCTTGTCCTCGGTCTGCACGTGGTAGACCTCGCCCTTGTAGGGAACGTCTGTGTTGAAGCCTGTGATCATGGAACCACGCTATTTACCAAGAATCGTATGCCCGCTCTTTTCGACCGTCGGAGGCCGGTTTCTCGAGAGGCGGGCGCATGGGTCGGTCGGCATTGGACTTAAGCGCCCAAAACTATTCTCCCTCCGCGACAACCACGATGTCAAGTCGTTGACTTGACACACTTTCGGAGACGTTCATATAGTCCCCCGGACCCTTCATGGCCCCGGACCAAGCATTCCCTCTACTCACCGCGCTCGTATTCCTCCCCGCGCTCGGGGGGCTCGTGGTGGCGATCGTAGGACAGAGGAGCGACGTTCTCGTCCCGTGGTTAGCTGCTCTATTTGCGGGGATGACCCTCGTCCTCGCGGTTTGGGTCCTCGGTGAGACTGGCGGGGGTGGTCTTTCGGAGCTTCGCGCTTGGGTGCCGGCGTTGGGTGTGTCGTTCATCCTCGAAAGTGACTGGTTGAGCTCGGTCCTTACGGTGTGGGTGGCGCTTTCGACGTTGCTCACGCTGATAGCGACGCTTCCGGGCTTGCGCACCGCGGCGCTGGTGCTGTTTTTGGAGACCGCGGCGAACGGGATCTTTTTCGCGCAGGACGTTTTTCTGGTGTTCGCTTTTCTCGGGGGCGTCGTGGTTGCCGTCGCTTTGCTCTCGAGCGTGCCGCGGAACGTCTTGGTCTTCGCGACAGCGGGACTGACAGTGCTGTTTGGCTGGTTCGTCCGTTTTTATCAAATGGCTTATGCCCAGACGGGGTTCGCGTCGACCGAGCTCGCGCGGTGGCGCTCGCTCGTCCTCTATCCCGACGAGGAGCGTTCGCTGTTCCTTCTCGGGGCGTGCGGGATCGCCTTGTTGGTTCCCGCGTTCGTGATCGCCGTGGACAACGCACCGCGGGCGCATCGGCTCGTATTGATTGCGACAATAGGTGTCATCGGGAGTTATCTCGTGCTCCGTCTCCTGGTGCCGCTTTGCCCGCGCGGCGCGGAGGCTTCTTCGAGTTGGGTGTTGGCGTTCGCGGCCCTGGTGATGGCATCGGCGGGGCTCGCGCGCGGTTTCTCGCTCATGGCCGTTGGTTATCACGGACTCGTTCTATTTGGGCTGTTTACGTTCCAAGAGAGCGTCGTCGTCGGCGCGGAGCTCATGATGATAGCGGTCGCGATTGGCTTCTTCGGTCTGGTGCTCACGACGTCCCGGGGGCTCGTTCTGTACTTCGTGTTGTTTCTCATCGGCATGCCGATCGTGTCCGTCCTCGTGCCTGCCTGGGAAGGCCATCCGCTTTGGGCGACGCTCGGGACGCTCACGTTCTTGATGATGGCCTACCGTTTCGTCACCCTCGCCAAGGCATCGCCTGTGAATAATGTCGATAACGTCGCGAACGGGAGTCGCCGCCGTCTCCTCTCGGCATCCCCCGTGATCTTGTGGAGCGTATCGATGATCATCGGATGGAGCGTATGGGCGGCGCAGGTGAAGCCGTCGGCTATCGACTTCATCAACTCGTCGTCAGTACGGCGGGCACGGCCGGCACAGCCGGCACAGGATGAGAAGCCCTAGCATGGATGGAGTGTCGGTGTTCGTCGGCAGCTTGATCGCCGTCGTCGTCATACTCGACGCGATCGCCGAGGCTCGAAACGAGCGCGATCCCCACCGGTCTCTCGTGGCCTTTCTCGGACTTTTTCTCGCCGCGTCGACCCGAGACTTGCTTTGGATCTACGTTGGCTTCGAAGCGTTCTCGCTCGCGGCGATAATCCGCTACGCGAAGCTCCGCGGTGCGCCGCTTCGAGCGCGCGCGATCGTCGGCTCGGGCGCGTCGCTCCTCGGAGTCCTGCTCGTGGCGGTCTCGTCGCGCGCGACCGATCTTGCCGAGCTCGAGTCGACGACGGCGGTGAACCTCGGTGTCCTGTTGTTCGCGGCCGGCCTCATCATCAAGTGGCTGCAGTCGCAAGCCGAGCCCTTTCTGTTTCTCGGCGCGTCCGTTGCTCTCGTCGCCGTGTTCGTCCGGGTCGAGGCGTGGGCGCCCGGGATCGCGGACGAGCTCGAGACGGTGTCGTGGCTGGTCGCCGCGGCGGCCATCGTCGCCGGCGGTGTGGGCTCGGCGCTTGCCGCGTCGACACGCTCGCTCGGAGTTTGGCTTACGATCTTCACGGTCGGTCTTGCCGTGATCGCGCTCTCCGGCGGCGCACCGGCACTTCCCCACCTGCTGATGCATCTCGCGGCGTCGAGTGTCGTGATCGCGCTGGTCCTTACCGGGACGAAGCCCGCCGGCACGTGGCTTGCGATGTTGTCGCTCGCATCCGTGCCGCCTTTTCCCGGGTTCGTCACCAAGCTCGCGCTCTTGGCGGGCCTTCAGCCGAACACGTTGACGGTCGCGCTCGTCGGGTTGCTCTTCGCCGGGATTGGTTGCGCGCGGGAGGTGGAGCGCCCAAAACTATTCTCTCTCCGTGACGATGATGCGTCCACGCGCTCGGCTGGACGCTCATGGGTGACGCTCGCGGCGCTCGCGGCGGTATTGGTGTTCGGATTGTTTCCAGAAGCGCTAATAGGCGCGGCGACCCGCGCGGCCTCCGGGCTATTCTAAATCGCTCAGCCCATCTCGAACGAAATGCTCTTCCTCGGGCGCGACAGTCCTCAAGTCGAGAAGGACACGGTCCTCGGAGATGCGTGCGATCACCGCAGGCCGACGGTTTCGGAGCGTGGTCAAGAGCGTGTCAGCCGACACACCTTTCTTGGTCACAGCGATGACGCACGTGGGAAGCTCGGCGTCCGCTGCCGCGCCGCCGCCGACGCGGGACGTTGCCTCTTCGATCGAGAGCTCGAGTGCGTCGTTCTTCACCGCCGCGACGAGTTTCTGGGAGCGCGTGCGGATCTCGTCCTTGGTAGCCGCGAGCATGCGCAGAACCGGGATCTCTTTGGTGGCCTTGCGTTCGACGAACGAGAGCAACGTGGCTTCGAGAGCGGCATAGATCAGCTTGTCGACACGGAGCGCCCGTGCCATGGGGTTGATACGGCAGGCCTCGACGGCGGAGTCGCGTCCAATGAGAATGCCCGCTTGGGGGCCGCCGAGGAGCTTATCGCCCGAGAAGATCGACAGGTGAACACCGCTCGACAGACTTTCCGTCACCGTCGGCTCGTTCGCCAATCCGAACGGAGCGAGAGACAAAAGATTGCCGCTCCCGAAGTCTTCGATGACGGGGAGATTTTTTTCTTCGCCGAGCGCGACCATCTCTTCCGTCGTCGCCGACTCGGTGAAACCGACGATGCGGAAATTCGATGGATGCACTCTGAGGAGTGCTCCCGTGTCGGGGCCAATCGCTCCCGCGTAGTCCGCGATGCGGGTCTTGTTGGTCGTACCGACCTCGCGGAGGCGGGCACCGCTTCGAGCGAGAATATCCGGCACGCGAAACGAGCCGCCGATCTCGACCAGCTCACCGCGGGAGACGATCACTTCTTTCCCGGCAGCGAAAGTATTGAGGCTCAACATCACCGCGGCGGCGGCGTTGTTCACCACAATGGCGTCGGTGCCCGGAAACAGGCGCGATAGCAGGCGAGCCGCATGCTGGTGCCGGCTTCCACGTTTGCCGGTTTGGAGATCGAGCTCGAGGTTGGAGTAGCCACAGGCGATCGCCTGTACCGATGCCGCGGCGCGGGACGAAAGCGGAGCGCGCCCGAGGTTGGTGTGCACGATGACTCCGGTTGCGTTGATCGCCGAGCTCAGGCTCGCGCGAATTTCCGATTCGAGCTTCCTACCGACGGTGTCGGTGAGCGATTCGATGGCTCGCTCGAGCTCGAGCGCCTCCATTCCCGCCTCGATGTCGGAACGCAAGTCGACGAGCACGGCGCGAGCGGCGTCGGTGAGCGCGTCTCTGCCGAAATCATGCTCGAGGTCGTCGATACCCGGAAGCGAAAGCATTCGCTCGACGCTAGGAAGGCGTCTGAGAAGTTTCTTGCGGGAATTGGGGGGCGAGAGGGAATTGGGTCTCTTTGACAATGTGGAACCTTGAAGGCTAGCATTTTAACATGGAGCGTGCGTGCGACTGGAAGCGAACCGGAAGCGAACCGCAAAAGAATGACTACCGAACGCCCTAAGAACTTCATCGAGCGATTGCCTGCGATCATCGAGCGGGAGGAGGAAGACATCACCCACCTCGACCCCGAGATGGTTGCGATCCTCTATCCGAACCGAGCGGACAAGACGTTCAACGTCACCATCGTTTTCGGCCCACCGCCGCCGGCGGGAGACGACTCGGACACCATTGAGACTGAGACTGAGACTGACACGGCCAAGGATTACGATCGCGCCGTCGCCATTGCGCGTAAATCGACGCGATATCGCTCGGAAGGCACCGGGCGTTATCTCCGGCACCACGCTACGTTCGGCATCGACGACGTGAACCACTTGCACGAGGTATTTTATCGGGTGAGCGAGTACCCGTTCTGTGAGATTCTCGTGAGAGGTAAGCGAGTGCCCTACGGTCGAGAGCTTTGGCTACCGCTTCTGTGGTTCTTCAGAAAAGACCCCACGGAGATGTGACGATGGGTTTTCAAGAGGACATGAGGGATCTGGTAAAGCATTTCAAGCTCCTGGAGCGCGAGTACGAGCAGTGGTTTTCAGGCGCGCTCGTGACGCCACCTTGGAGCACGCAGAAAAAGTGCGAGAACATCGTCGGGGAGTACAGCAGAAACCCGCCGCAGAACATGTCAGAGCAATCGATCTTTGCGATGCATCAGGCGAAGTTCGCCACCCACATGGAAATGTGGAACCGGAGGATGCGTCTCAAAGAAGAGGGGAAGCTTCCGACGGGCCGCAAGGAACGCTCGAAGCGAGTTCCCAGGCCGGGGGCGCCGCGTGACGGGGGTCGTGGCGCCGGCGACGAGCAATACCGCAAAGTGTTCGACTCCTACGTCGCGGCTAAGCAAAACGCCGGCGAAGCCACGGCGAAGCTCAAACTACGAGAGTTTCAAGAGCGCGCTCCAGAAACAGGCCGACCAGCTTCGTGCGAAACGTGGCATCCAGAACGTGAACTTCGGCGTGTCCGTCAAAAACGGCAAAGTGTCGGTGGTCGCACGCAAGAAAAAATCGTAAAGTCTCCCATGCGATCGCTCGCGCTTACTCTGTTGGCCGCCGGGTTCGTCCTTCTAGTGTCGAGCTCACACCTCGAGGCGTGGCCCAAAGAGGCCTATCGCAACATGGTGTACGACACCATGCGGCTCATGCCACCGCGGCTGGCCCGGGTGTTGCTGTCGCGCGACCATGCCATTTTGCGAGGCGTCACAAGCCTCGAAGGTGACACGGCGTCGACGCTGGCGCGTGACGGGATGCGGGGACAACTTTCTGTCGACCTCGTGGAGGACGTCGAAGCGCGCATCGCCCGCGTCGTGCGCTTGGTCGATGAGCACCACTCCCTCGACGAGGTGGCGGAAGAGCTCGGGCGGCTCTTACGGATTGCGGCGGATATCGCCGATCCGGCGGTGCTCGGCGCGGGGAGCGCGGAGCTTCGCCGTGTCGTCTCCGAGTATTATCGATTCGTAGGCTTGAACTTGACGAAGTTTCCGCTCGTTCACGACGGTGGACTTCCTTCGACCGTCGAGGGAGCGTCGGTGCGCACGTTGCTCGTGCAAGTGGCGTCGGACACGAGCGCTTCGGTGTCGCCACTTTCGAAAGCGTTTTGGCAGGATGGGCGCGTCATGCCCGCGGGCTCATTCGACTACCGCTCGGTGCCCTATGCCGAGACGTCGCTCAGCTACTCTCGGGGCGTCACCGCGGCAGCGTATTTGTGGCTGTCGGCGTGGGCGAAGGCGAACGGTGACTTCACCGGCTATCGATTCGGCAACAAAAAGCCCTGACGCTCGGAAGCCTCCCGCAGTAGAATTCCGTCCATGAAAAAGCGTGCGCTTTTGAGCGTAGCGGACAAAGAAGGTCTGCCCGAGTTCGCCAAAGGACTTGTAGAGCGGGGGTTCGAGATCGTCTCGAGCGGCGGCACCGCCACCGTGCTCGAAGGCGAGAACGTGCCGGTAAAACGCGTTTCGGAGATCACCGGGTTTCCGGAAATCCTGGGAGGACGGGTCAAGACGCTTCACCCGATGATTCACGGCGGTATCCTTGCCAGGCGGCATCGCGAAGACGACGTTTCCGAGCTCGAGAGCCACGGCATTCTCCCGGTGGACGTGGTGGCCGTGAACTTCTATCCGTTCGAGAAGACGGTCGCTGCCGGCAGGCCGATCGATGAAGTTCTCGAGAACATCGATATTGGTGGTCCGTCGATGCTCCGCGCATCGGCGAAAAACTTCAAGGACGTGCTTCCCGTGACCGACCCGAAGGACTATGAAGTCGTCCTTTCGAAGCTCCGTGAGGGCGTCGACGCCGGCGTCGGCGTCGATCTTAAGACTCGACTCTACCTGGCCGCGAAAGCGTTCGCCGCTTCCAGCCGGTACGAAGACGCCGTTGCAACGTTTGTGGCTCGGCTGGGCGCGGACGGCGATACCCTCGCGCTCGATGACAACGCGTCTCGTTTTCCGGAGGAGCTCGCGCTGCGCTTTACCAAGGTCCAGGATCTTCGCTACGGCGAGAATCCGCATCAAGCGGCGGCGTTTTACCGAGACAGCGCGCTCGCGGTAGCGGGCGCGACGAAGCTCCACGGAAAAGAGCTCTCGTACAACAATATTCTCGACCTCGATGCCGCATGGCGCCTCGTGCGCGAGCTCCCGGGCTCGCGTGCGGCCGCTGTCGTCATCAAGCACACGAACCCGGCCGGGGCCGCGCTGGGCGAATCTCTCGTCGACGCCTATGTCAACGCGCGGGCGACCGATCCCGTGTCTGCGTTCGGCGGCATCGTTGCGTTGAGCCGACCCGTCGACAGTGCCACCGCGGAAGAGCTCGCCTCCACGTTTCTCGAGGCGATCATCTCCCCGTCATTCGAGCCCGAGGCGCTCGAGATCCTGACGAAGAAGAAAAATCTCCGTTTGATGACCGTGACCGATGAAGACCCGTTGCCGTGGGATGGACGCAATCTGTGCCGGGTGCTCGGGGGCGTCCTCGTGCAGGATTGGGATGCCGACGGCGTAGAGGAAGCGTTCGAGGTCGTGACCGAGCGGATTCCGATGGATTCACAAGAGCGCACGCTCCGTCTTGCTTGGATCGCGGCCAAACACGTCAAGTCGAACGCCATCGTGCTCGCGAAAGGCGATGCGCTAATAGGTGTCGGTGCGGGACAGATGAGCCGTGTCGACTCGTGCCGCATCGCCGTGGAAAAAGCGCAGAGCTCTCTCGACGGTTCCGTCGCGGCGTCGGACGCGTTCTTCCCGTTCCGAGACGGCGTCGATGCGCTCGCCGATGCCGGCGTCGTCGCGGTGGTGCAACCAGGCGGCTCGGTGCGCGACGACGAAGTGATCGCCGCGGCCAACGAACGAGGCGTGGCTATGGTTTTTACGGGAAAGCGGCACTTCAAGCATTGATCCGCCATCCGCCATCGGCCGTCAGCCATCCGCCGCTGATCTGCTCGTCTCCGGGGCGGGCGGTGTCAGCTCCCAACGCCGTCGCTACTCTCCAGCACGGCCTGCCCGTCAGCGCCGTCCTGCTGATGGCTGATGGCCGATGGCTGATGGCCGAATCAAACTAACTCCTCCAATTCCACCGTCGCCGTTCCCAATTTCCCCACAACCACTCCCGCCGCTCGATTCGCTAGCTCGGAAGCGTCGGGGAGGCTCGCGCCGGCTGCCAGCGCCACCGCCGCCGCAGCGATCACGGTGTCGCCAGCGCCCGACACGTCGAAGACTTCGCGCGCGAAGGTGGGAATGTGGTGCGGTGATTGGCCGGTTTCGAAAAGTGTCATGCCTTGTTCGCCACGGGTGATGAGAACAGCGGTGCAGCCGAGCTCGTCCAGGATCGACCTGGCGGTTTGGGCTATATCGTCATCGGTTGAAACGGCCATCCCCGCGAAGCGCGCGGCTTCGCTGAGATTGGGTGTTACCAGGGTGACGCCTTGGTAGAGCCGGTACCGGCGCAGTTTTGGATCGACGAGAATGGGGATCGCGCGCTCCTTCGCGAGCTCGATAGCGCGCTCGATGACGCGCGGCGTAAGCGTTCCTTTCGCGTAGTCGGATAGAACGACGGCGCGTGCTCGGCCGACGATGTCGGCGAGAGCGTCGAGGGCGCGCGCCTCGACGTCGCCGTTCAAGTCGGTCACCGACTCCCAGTCGGCACGGACGACTTGCTGGCTTCCCGCGATGATGCGCGTTTTCACCGTCGTCCGGCGAGCTCTGTCGTCGAGCACCGCGTCATCGGAGAGGCCGCGGTCGCGAAGAGCTTGGCGTAGCTGGCTCGAAGCGTCGTCGTCGCCGACGACGCCGAGAAGAAGCGGAGTCACGCCGAGACTTTCGAGGTTGCGCGCGACGTTGGCGGCGCCGCCGAGGTGAAAGCTCTCGCGCTCGATCTCGACAATGGGTACTGGCGCTTCCGGCGAAATCCTCGAGACGTTCCCCCAAACGAACCGGTCCAGCATCAGATCTCCGACGACGGCGATCGCCTCGCCTTTGATGCGCTTGACGCGCTTGAGAAGATCCACCGGACTCATGTGCTGGCCTCGGCGTCGTCGTCGACGACGCGATCGAGGATCCATGGAATCGTCATCGCGAACAGAAACAACATTTGGAACTCCGAATCCCCGAAGTTGTACTCGAACGCTCCGGCGAGGAAACCGGCGAGGAGCACTCCGAGCGATCCGGCAGCGAGGGCTCGGCCTCGAGAGTCGTTGACGGCGCGTCGGAACGCGCGGCCACTGGTGATGAAGGCGACTCCGAGAATCCACAACCACGCCGCCAGGCAAGGGAGCCCGCGCTCGGCAGCGATCTGCATCACATTGTTGTGAAGGTGCGGGTTGTCGCGGTGGGGTGCGTCCCGCGCTACGTAAATAGGGTAGACCTCGGCGACCATGTTTGGTCCCACGCCGAGCCACGGATGATTCACCACCATCCTCATTCCCGCCTGCAGCATGTACACGCGGTCGAACCCGGACGTGTCCGGCGTCAGAAACGATCCGAGGCGACGCTCGACATCATGCGGGAGCACCAACGTTACCGCCACCGCTATGATAGGCACGAGGAGTAGCAGCCGCTTGTCACGGAGAAATGCGAGCGTGACCGCTCCGACAGCCATTCCGATCCAGGCGTTCCGTGTCAGCGACAATAACAGCGCAAGGCTGATCACAGCGAGGCTCGGGATGAGGAATCCGCGGTATCGGTCGCGAAACAAAAGCTCAGCGAAGGCGAGGATGCCGACCCCCATCAGCAACCCCGCGTAAGTCATGTAATGGCTCATGAAGCCACGGATGCGGTGATTGAGCTCGCCGAGCTCGCCGAATTGGTATTGCCACAAGCCTATTAGCGCGCCGATGTCCGCCATGACGATCAGGACGAGGACGAGGGTCTCGACACTGGAGCTCCGGCGCACGGTGCTCACCACCATGAACGGGACCACGAGGAGGAGCAGCTTCTTACTCGCCTGAAGGCTGAACACCGGATCGAACGAGAACAGCGCCGCCAACAAGCTCGAGCCGGCGTAGAGTGCGAACGCTCGATCCACCGGCAACGGGTAGACCGTGAGCGTTCCCTGTAAAACCCGGTACAGCCACACGCACACGAGGACGGCAAGAACGATCTGCGAAGCCGCGATCGAGACCTGGATCAGCGCCAGCCAGAATGCGATCCCGTAGACGAAGCGGGAATCTTGCTCCTCGGACAGAAACCAAGGGCGAGGCAGGGTGCTTGCGTCCGTACTCATCTGAGGATGGATTTTAATCCAGCCATCGGCCATCGGCCATCGGCCTGTTGAAACGATCCGCCATCAGCCGTCGGCCATCCGCCATCCGCCGCTGAAGGCCCCGCCTCCGAGCCCGGCGGCCTCGACTCGCAACACCGTCGCGACTCTCGAGCAATGACTTCCCGTAGACGCCGACCTGTTGATGGCTGATGGCTGATGGCCGATGGCCGACGGCAGATCGTCTTCATTAACCCTGCGTTATAATAAATGCTAGAGATCCATGAAGCATTCCGCTCTCGTCGTTCTTTTCGGGCTGTTTACGGCCGCGACTCTTGCAACGGCTCAGGAAGTCGGCTCGGCCACCGAGACCAAGGCGGAGGCCTACTACTATTTCTGCCTTGGGCAGTGGTACGGGAACGAGAGAAACAGGCAGATGAGCGTCGAGGACGCCATTGAGAACTACCACCGGGCCTCGGAGCTCGATCCTGAGGCCGGCTATCCTCACGTCGCCCTGGCCGAGCTCTACGATCGGCTGCGACAGACGGAGAGAGCACTTGAACGTGCGAAGCGAGCTGTCGAGCTCGATCCGAACATCGCCGCGGCACATCGTGTTCTCGGACGAACCTACTTTGCGATGCTTCGAAGCGGCGCGGCGGGAGAAGTCGAACAGCTCGCCGTGGACGCGTTCAAAGAGACGGTTCGCCTCGACCCCGGCGATGTGGAGAGCCGCAGCAGTCTCGCCCGCCTGTTGATCGCGACCGCAAGAGCCGACGAGGCCACGGAACATCTCGAGGAGATCGTCCGCCTCGTGCCGACGGCGTACTCCGAGATGTACTTCCTCGCTCAAGTGCGGCGCGGTCAGGGCGACACCGAAGCGGCGATACGTTTGTTGAAGCAGTCGCTTGCGGTCGAGCCGCGACAGGCCGCTGCGCGCGAAATGCTCATCGATCTCTTGCAGGCGGAGCAACGTTTCGGCGAAGTGGCAGAGGTCTACCAAGGCGCGGTCGACATCGTGCCTGGCGATCTCGATTCGCGGGTCCGTTTGGCCAACGCTCTTGCGAACGACGGTCAGCTCGAGGGTGCTGCGAGAGAGTTTCAAGTCATCCTCGACGAAGACCCTGAAAACGTTATTGCTCTGGTCGGCCTCGGCATGGTCCGTCGAGACCTCATGGAGTTGGCGGAAGCGGAAGAGCTCCTCGATCAGGCGCTGGCTCTGGCGCCCGAGCACGTTCTCGCGCGCTACACCCTCGCCGGTGTTCATGAGCAAAAACGCGCGTTCGAGCAGGCCGCGAGCGAATGGAAGAAGCTTCTCGATCTGCCCGATAACAGCCCCGAAGCGTCGAATCGCAAGGCCGAGTACTGGGCGCATTTGGGATTTGCCCATGAGCAGCTCGGCGGTCACGACGAATCGGTCGAAGCGTTCCGGCAAGCCCGCGAGCTTTCGGGCGGTGACGAGCAGTTCGAGACCTTCTACATTCAAGGCCTCATTGCCGCTGACCGGCCGGACGAGGCCATCCGGGCGATCGATGACGCCCTCGAGGAAAACCCCGAGAGCGACCGGTTCAAAGTCTTGAAAGCCCGCGCCCTCGACTCTCGGGGCGATCACGACGAGGCCGTCGAGCTGGTTTTGGAGCTTTCCCGGCAATCGCCCGACGACGAGATGTTCGCGCAAGGTGTCATCGAGATTTACCAGGAGCAGAAGCGCTACGCCGACGCCGAAGCCTTCCTCCGCGGGCGTCTCAACCGTAGTGCCGACAGTGTCGCGTTCATGTTTCAGCTTGCTGCCGTGCTCGAACGTCAAAAGAAGTTCACCGAAGCGGAAGCTCTGTTCGAGAAGATCCTCGAGAAGGAGCCGGACAGCGCTGCGGCGCTCAACTACCTCGGTTACATGCTCGCCGACCAAGACCGCCGTTTGGAAGAGTCCCTCGAGCTGATTCAACGCGCCCTCGCTCAGGATCCTTACAACGGCGCCTACCTCGATAGCTTGGGTTGGGTCTACTTCAAGATGGGCAAGCTCGATCTTGCCGAGGATAGCTTGCTCAAGGCCATCGGCAGTCTTCGCTTGACGGGCGTGGTCTACGACCATCTGGGCGATCTGTACTTTCGAAAAGGCGATCGGGAACAGGCGGTCGAGTTTTGGAAAAAGGCTCTCGATCAGGACGACGACGAGCTGGAAAAAAACGAGGTCGCCCAGAAGATCGAACGGGCCACAACGACTCCGTGATCGCGCGACGGCTAGCTCTCGTCGTCGCCGCCGTTTCTTACTTGTCGCTCGGGAGTTGCAAGCGAAACGTCCGCGACTTGCCTCCTCCCATCCCGGTGGAAATAGACGCGGTTCGCGCGAGCCTCGAAGCGCTCGCTGCCGAAGGCGCCGCCGTTCGACGTTATCAGGGCTTCGTCCGCATTCGTGGCAGGGGACCCGACGGCGGCTTTAGTGGCAGGCTCGTCGTCGTGTTCGAGCGTCCCGAACATCTACGGGTGGACCTTTTGGGCGCGTTCGGTTCGACGCGGTGGAGTGCTGTCGCAACCGACGCGGGGATTACCGTCGTGTTTCCTGGCCCGCGACAATACGTCGAGGAAGACGACACCGCCGACATCGTCGGGCGTCTCCTCGGAGTCCGTCTCAGCGCGCGCGAAATGATGGCACTGCTCGCCGGAGTGGGTACTCCCCTCGACGGGGAGCCGGTTATGGGCTTCCGGCAAGGGGCGATGACCGTGGTCTCGTTGAGCGATGGCGAGCGGGTCGAGCTCTCTGAAGATGGACAGATCGCGAGCGTACAGACGGCGCGCTACCGCGTCGCCTATCCGTCTCCGTGGAAGCGCCGGCGCCGACACGTTCCCGATACGATTCGCCTCGAGACGGACACGCTCACGGCGACGCTCACGCCCGAAGACGTGGACATCAACATCCGACTCGATCCCGAAGCGTTCGTGGTCGAGATTCCTCTCGGTGCCGAGCGCCTGCGCCCATCGGACATCTCCGGCGAAGCGGTGTTCGTCGTGACCCCTAAGCCGTGAAAAGCCCCACGATGAAGGCAAAAACGCAACTCGTCGCGCGCGCGTTCGCCAAGGTCAACCTCGGCCTCGAGGTCTTGGGAAAGCGAGACGACGGCTATCATGAGCTGCGTACGATTCTCCAGACGGTGGACCTCCACGATGAGCTGAGCTTTTGCCGTGAAAACGAAGGCATCTCGCTCACCACGAACGACCCCGACATCGGGACGGGCCCGGAAAACCTGGTGTACCGTGCGGCGTCGCTTCTCGCTGCAAGCGCATCGTCATCGGGACTCGGCGTGTCGATTCACCTCGAAAAAAACGTACCTCCCGGGCTGGGCCTCGGGGGCGGAAGCGCCGACGCGGCGGTCACGCTCTTGGCACTCGATGAGTTGTGGGATTTGCACACGCCGGCACCGGACCTTCACCAGCTCGCCGCTTCGATCGGCATGGACGTGCCCTTTTTTCTCTATGGTGGGACCGCCCTCGTAGTAGGTCGTGGGGACGAGGTCTATCCCCTCGCGGTCGACGTCGACTGGCCAATCGTGTTGATTCTTCCGGACTTCTCCATATCGACCGCGTCGGCGTACGCCAGTTTGAGATTGACAAAGCGCCGATCGGGTTTTACACTCCAGCATTTCGTGTGGAGAAGTCCCTGCGTCCGGGACAGACTGGGCGAGCTGGTGAATCATCTTGAGGGGGCGACGGGCTCACATACCGCGCAAATCCAGGAGTACAAGCAAGTACTTCTCGATCGAGGGGCGCTAGCCACGATGATGTCCGGCAGCGGGTCTGCTGTCTTCGGAGTCTTTCAGGACGAGCATTCGGCGCAATCGGTAGCGAACGCGTTGACTCGGGAAGGTCTCGAAGCCGTTGCGACCAGCACGCTGACTCGGCAAGCCTATCGGAAGAAGAGGCTTTCGGTTGGACCAGATGGACCAGATGGAGATGAGTAGCTCGAGAAGGAGAGCTCGATGGATATCACCGAAGTGCGAGTTTTTCCCGTCGACGACGAGAAGTTGAAGGCCTTCGTCTCCATCATCCTGGACGACTGCTTTGTAATCAGCGACATCAAGATTATCCATGGGCCCAAAGGGCTGTTCGTTTCGATGCCGAGCAAGAAGCGCAAGGACGGCACGTTCCGCGATATCGCCCATCCTCTGGACAGCGATACCCGGCGACGGATGGAGGATCAAATTCTCACCCGCTATCGCACCGAAGTCTCGGACGGTAAGGAGATCGAATCCCGGGTCTTGTCGGAGGGAGCGGTTGCGCCCGAGGCCCCGCCACCGGCAGGTCCCAGCGGAGAGATCTAGCGGGCTCGCGCTAGCCTGACCGAGATGGGTATCGGCATCCAGGATCGTTTACTCGTGTTGGGGCGTGGCCAAGCGGTAAGGCGCCGGACTTTGGATCCGGTATTCGAAGGTTCGAATCCTTCCGCCCCAGCCATTGTGAACAGGTCCCGCAGTAAAAGGAAAACCGGTTTCCGGCGTGCGCGTAGTGTGCACTCGGTACGGGAGGACGCGAAGACAATATGGCTAGACCACTCAAACTGTTCGGTGGGAGCTGCAACCCTACGCTGACGGAAGAAATCGCGAAGAGTCTGGGCGTGCCGCTAGGGGAAGCGCAGCTGGGGCGTTTCGCCGATAGCGAAGTCGATTTCCAAATTACCGAGAACGTACGGGGCGCCGACGTCTTCGTCGTGCAGCCTACGGCGCCGCCGGTGAACGAGCATCTGGTCGAAATGCTCGTGATGATCGATGCGTTCAAGCGCGCGTCCGCCAGCAGGATTACTGCCGTCCTTCCTTACTACGGCTATGCACGCCAAGACCGTAAAGACCGCCCCAGGGTGCCGATCTCGGCGAAGCTCGTTGCGGATCTGTTGTCCAAAGCGGGCACCAACCGAGTCATCACCATGGACCTCCACGTGGGCCAGATCCAGGGATTTTTCGACATTCCGGTGGACCATCTTTTCGCCGCGCCGGTGATACTGGACCACGTCTCGTCGATGAACCTCGCGCCGCTCGTCATCGTGTCTCCCGACGCGGGTGGCGTCGAGCGCGCGCGTGCGTACGCCAAACGGCTGAAGGTTGCGCTCGCAGTCATGGACAAACGACGTGGCGAGAATCACGAGATCGAGACGATTCACGTCATCGGTGAGGTGGCCGGCAAGACCACGCTCATCGTAGACGATATGGTTGATTCGGCTGGAACGCTCTTCAGGGCGGTGGACGCCCTTCTCGACGCGAAGGCGAAGCGGGTATTGGCGGCCTGCACCCACCCGGTGTTGTCGCCCCCCGCGATCGAGCGCATCAACGGCTCACCGATCGAAAAGGTCATCGTGTCGAACACCATCCCGCTACGCCCCGAAGCCGCGTCGTGCGACAAGATCGAAGTCCTGTCGGTAGCGAAAATCCTCGGCCAGGCAATCCAGAGCGTCCACGATGAGACGTCGGTGAGTAGTTTGTTTGTTTGAACCGGCCATCAGCCATCCGCCATCCGCCGTTGAACGCCCCGCCTCCGACCGTGGCGGCCTCGACTCGCAACGCTGTCGCTGCTCTCGAGCAAGTGAATATCTGTTTATGCCGACCTGCTGACGGCCGATGGCTGGCGGCTGGTGGCTGAACTGAGCTATACTCTCCGTTTGTCCCTAGCGGACGTCTAGAAAGGAAACCGTTCGATGGCATCCATGGTTGTGGAAGCGGAGCCGCGGTCGAGCTTCGGTAAAGGGCCGAACCGACGCCTTCGCGCCTCCGGCAAAGTTCCCGCGATCCTTTACGGTTCTGCAAAAGAGCCCGTGGCGCTCGCCGTGGACCCCGAGCAAGTCGTGAACATCATCCGCTCGCACGGTGGTGTCAATACGATCTTCGAGCTCACCATCAAAGGGGTCAAAGGGGCCAAGGGTTCCGAGAACGTCATGATCAGGGACTATCAGCTCGAGCCGGTGAACCATGACTTGCTCCACGCCGACCTGATCCGGGTCGCCATGGACAAGGGAATGACTCTATCCGTGGCCATCGAGCTCACCGGTACCGCCGAGGGCGTCAAGACCGGTGGGGGGATGCTCGATTTCGTGACGCGGGCCGTGGATGTGTCGTGTCTCCCCAAGGACATCCCGGAAACGATCGTGGCCGACGTGACGGAATTGGATATCGGGGACTACATCAGGGTCTCGGACCTCGAGGTGCCCGAAGGAGTTACAGTTATCTCCGAGGGTAATGTGGTTCTCGCGCACGTCCTCGCACCGAAGGCGGAGGAAGTCGAACAGCCGACCGAGGAGGAGGTTGCGGCTGCAGTTGCTGCTGGCGAAAGCCCGGAGGGTGGCGACGCTACCGCCGGTGGAGAAAGCGCTGACGCGAGCAAGACCGAGGACTCCGAAGGAGGCCCGGCGAAAGGGTAACGCCTGGTTGAGCACGCCGCGACGTTGCGACTTCTAATAGGTCTGGGAAACCCCGGTCTGCGATACCGGGCAACGCGCCACAACGTCGGCTTCGATGCTCTGGATCGGATATTGAAGGTGAGTGGAGGCCGTTGGAACGCGTCCACGGGCGAGGCAGTTTCGGCTGAGATTGACCTTGACGGACAAGCGCTGACGTTATTGAAACCGTTGACATTTATGAATCTGAGTGGACGAGCCGTGGCCGATGCTTGCGAGGCGTCCTCGCTTCGACGGCGCGATGTCCTGGTGTTCTTGGATGACGTGGCACTTCCGGTCGGCACGTTACGATTGCGGGAGCGCGGAAGCGACGGGGGGCATAACGGTCTGGCCTCGGTCATCGATTGTCTCGGCGGAAACGACGTCCCGCGACTCAGGATCGGCATTCGTCCCGACGAGCTTCGGGACGATCTTGCGGATTTCGTGCTCTCGGCCTTCGACGACGAAGAGCTCCCGGTGATCGATGCCGCGCTCGATGACGTCGTCGAGGCGACCTGGGCGGTTTTGGCAGACGGCATGGCGAAGGCCATGTCCCGCTTCAACCGGCCACTCGAGAGCGAGCGACATTAAGGAGGAAGGCTTGCGTAGTTACGAGTTGATGTACATCCTCGATCCCAACCTCGACGAGGACGCTTCCGGCGCGCTCATGGGGAAGATCGAAGATCTGATGGCCAAGCAAGGGGTCGAAGTAGAAAAAACCGAGCCCTGGGGCAAGAGGCGGCTCGCCTACAGCATCAAGGGCCATAGGGATGGCAACTACATCCTCAGCTACCTCAAGGCCGAGGCGACGGCGATCTCCGAAATGGAACGGCGTCTACGGGTCACCGACGGGATCCTGCGGTTCCTGACGGTGCGGATGGACGAGCAGCAAGCGAAGCTCGAGCGCCGCAACGTCCGGACTGCCGAGAAACGTCAGGCACGTCGGCAGCGTACAGCCGCGCGGAGAGCCTCGCAGCCGGAGGTCACGGCCGCTGGCCCGGCGGAGGTCAAGCCGGAGGTCACGGCCGCTAGCCCGGCGGAGGCGACCGCCGACAGTGACGATACCAACAAGGAGAGTTAGAGCTCATGCAACAGAGACGATCGAGTGGAGGAGGCGGTGCCGGCGGACAGCGACGGGGCAAGCGGCGGTTCTATTACCGGCGCGCCAAAGTCAACCCGCTGTTGGACAAAGTCGACTACATCGACTGGAAGGATTTCCGGCTGCTTTCGAACTTCACCCCCGAACGCGCCAAGATCCTCCCGCGGCGGATCTCGAGAGCCGGTGCCCGCTCCCAGCGCATGTTGAAGACCGCGATCAAGCGTGCGCGGTACATGGCGCTCCTGCCGTACGCCTAGGAGGTGTTCGATGCGTTTGATCTTGCGTGAAGAAGTCGACCACCTGGGGCGCCGCGGCGATATCGTCAACGTGGCTAGAGGCTATGCCCGAAATTTCTTGCTCCCGAAGCGCCTGGCGATGGAGGTTAACGACGATAATCTTCGTCTAATAGATAAAGAGAAGAAGATCTACGAGGTGAGGCTCGCCCAGGAGAAAGGCGAGGCCGAGACTCTGGCCGTCTCGTTCGCCGGGGTGAAATTGACGTTCAAGCGAAAGGTCCACGGTGATGGCGAAGAGCTGTACGGATCGGTCTCGCCCACCGATGTGGCCGAAGCACTCGAACAGAAGGGGCTCACCGTCGAAAAGCGCAAGATCGCGCTCAGCGAACCGGTCAAATCGCTCGGCGGTTACACGGCATCGATCAAGCTCCATCCCGAGGTGACGGCCAGCTTTCCTATTACCGTCGAGAAGGACGAAGAAGTAGAGAAGGAAGAGAAAGAAGAGACCTAGATTTTGGCTCAGGAGAACACCGCTCTCGAACGGGCCCTGCCCCACAATCTCGAAGCCGAGCGGACTGTCCTTGGCGCGATTCTGATCGAGAACGAGGCGTTTCATAACGCCGCTGAAATCCTTACCGAGTCCGATTTCTATCGGAACGCCCACCGGAAGATTTTCTTGCGGATGCTCTCGCTGTCGGAGCGGGGCGATGCTATCGATCTCGTCACGCTCAAAGAGGAGATGACGCGCGCCGGCGAGCTCGAGCGCGCGGGAGGGGTGGCTTACCTGAGCTCGCTCGTGGAGGGTGTGCCGCGGGCGACGAACGTCACCTACTACTCCCGCATCGTGAAGGATAAGGCGGTACTGCGAAGTCTCATCTCGGCGGCGAATCGCATAAGCCAGGCGGCGTTCGACCAGCCCGACGAAACGCAAACTGTCCTCGACGAAGCCGAAAAGTCCATCTTCGAGATTGCCGAGGGCGCGATCCGTGTCGGGTTCGAGCCCGTTAGCTCGATCGTCAAGACGACGTTCAAGACTATCGACGAGCTCTCGGAAAAAAAAGAGCTCATCACCGGCATCCCCACCGGGTTCGTCGAGTTCGACGAGTTGACTTCAGGGCTCCACTCGTCGGATCTCATCATCGTGGCGGGACGGCCGGCGATGGGGAAAACCAGCTTCTGCATGAACATCGCCCAGTACGTCGGCCTCAAGACCGACAAAACCGTGGGTATCTTCAGCCTGGAGATGTCAAAAGAGCAGCTCGTGCTCCGCATGCTCTGCGGCGAGTCACGGGTCGATATGCACAAGCTGCGCTCTGGGTTCCTCTCCGAGAAGGACTGGGCTCGGCTCGTTCAAGGGGTGTCAGACCTGTCCCAGGCCCGTGTGTTCATCGACGACACTGCGTCGATCTCGGTCATGGAGATGCGCGCCAAAACGAGGCGGCTGAAGCTAGAGCACGGCCTCGACCTCGTCATCGTGGACTATCTGCAGCTGATGCAGGGTCGCGGCCGTTTCGACAATCGCACTCAGGAGATCAGCGCCATCAGCCGGTCGTTGAAAGGGCTCGCCAAGGAGCTGAACGTTCCCATCGTGGCGCTGTCCCAGCTATCGCGTGCCCCCGAAGCGCGAGGGGATCACCGGCCGCAACTATCCGACTTGCGGGAGTCCGGCGCACTCGAGCAGGATGCCGACGTCGTGGTATTCATTTTCCGGGACGAAGAGTACAACGCGACTCCCGACAACCGGGGCATCGCCGAGCTCATTATCGGAAAGCAACGAAACGGACCCACCGGGAAATTCAAGATGGCTTTCATCAAGGAGTACACCCGCTTCGAGAATCTGGAGTGGCGGCATGATGAAGTTATTTGAGGCGTCATCGGCCGTCGGCCATCAGCCGACTGCTGTGACTGGCAGCTGACAGCTGGTATAATTTCACTACCTTAAGTTAATCCCTTTCCCGAGGCCTCATTTGTTTCGATGGGCAAGCTGAAGACCGCTTTCGTCTGCCAACAATGTGGCATGACAGCCAACAAGTGGCTGGGCCGGTGTCCCGATTGCGACGCGTGGAACAGTTTCATCGAAGAGACGGCGCCCGCTGCCGATAGCGAACCGCGCTCGGCCGTGGGAACGTCGACGCGACCGCAACGTTATGCCGAAGTCGAGACCGGCGACTCGCTGCGGGTCACAAGTGGGCTCGAAGAGTTCGACCGCGTACTCGGCGGCGGCATCGTGTCCGGCTCGTTGGTGCTTCTCGGTGGAGACCCGGGCATCGGGAAATCGACGCTCCTCCTTCAAGTTGCTGCTGCACGCGGTGCGCCTGTCGTCTACGTCAGTGGCGAGGAATCGGAGCGACAGATCAAGCTTCGAGGCGAGCGGCTCGGCGTCGATGCCAGCTCCGTTCTGCTCTACAGTGAGACCCAGCTCGAGCGCATTCTCGATGCGCTTCGCACCGAAACGCCCGAGTACGTCGTGCTCGACTCGGTGCAGACGGTTTACTCTCCCAAATTCTCGTCTGCGCCGGGAAGCATCAGTCAAGTGCGCGGAGTGACCGCCGAGCTCCTATACTTTGCGAAGTCGACGTCGACCCCCGTCTTTCTCATCGGTCACGTCAACAAAGAAGGTAATCTCGCGGGCCCCAAAGCGCTCGAGCACATGGTCGACACCGTGCTTTCTTTCGAAGGCGACCGACACCATGCTCACCGCATCGTTCGAGCGGTGAAGAATCGCTACGGCGCCGCCGGCGAGCTCGGTGTCTTCGAGATGACGTCGAGCGGACTCGAGCCTGTGTCCAACCCTTCGGGGTTGTTTTTGTCCGAGCGGCCCCGGAATACGCCCGGCTCCGCCGTGGTGTGCTCGCTCGAAGGGACGCGCTCGCTCCTTCTCGAGATCCAGACGCTCACGTCGACGTCGAGCTTCGGCTATCCTCGGCGCGTCTCCGTCGGCTTCGATGCGAACCGCCTATCGCTCCTCCTCGCGGTACTCGAAAAGCGCGCCGGTGTTTCGCTCGCCGGAGAAGACGTTTACGTCAACGTTGCCGGCGGGCTGGCGGTATCCGAGCCGGTGGCCGACTTGGGCCTGGTTGCGTCTGTCGCGTCGAGCTTCCGCGGTCAACCGGTCGACGCGGACACCGCGTTCATCGGTGAGGTTGGACTCGCGGGCGAGGTGCGGTCGGCGCAACAGATGGCGCTTCGTTTGAAAGAGGTCGCCCGGCTTGGTTTCCGTCGCGCGATCGTGCCGGCCGGGAATTGCCCGGTGGACGAGGCCCCGTATGAGAACGCTGAAATCGCCGAGCTCGAGATCGTAGGGCTTCGTAATATTGACGAGCTCATGGAGTTGATTTTCCGAGTCGGGTAGTCCGACTCGAATCCGAAGAGTAACGATTATGTGGATAGTCTTGATACGCGGACTTCTTCTTGCGGGGGTGGCGGCGGCATCCGTCGCCTACGAGCCGCTACCGTGGGGCCCTCCGGCAAATCTCGCGTTGGGCATCGCGATCGGCGCGGCCATCATCTTTCTCGAGACTTGCATCCGCGCCGTAAGCGCGAAGCAAGTCGCGGTCGGTTTTCTCGGCGCTCTCGTCGGCGTCCTCTTTGCGCTCATCGTCAGCATTCCCCTGGGAAAGATTCCGATGGCGGGAGACACCCAGGCTTTCTGGCAGTCGCTCGTCCTCCTGTTGTTCATCTACGTGGGCTTGATGCTGGGCTGGAAAAAGGGCGAGTGGTTCGACCCGCTGTCGATCAAGGCGTACTTTCTCGGCACGACGACACAGAAAAACAAGAAGATCCTGGACACGAGCGTCATCATCGACGGCCGCATCGCGGACATCTGCGAGACCGGGTTCATGGACGGCACGCTGATCATCGCGCACTTCGTGCTCAAAGAGCTCCAGCAGGTCGCCGACTCGGCGGATTCCCTCAAGCGCAACCGCGGCCGGCGCGGCCTCGATATCCTTCAGAAAGTCCGCAAGATGAGCGACATCGATGTGGAGATCTCCGAGCTCGACTATCCCGACGTCAAGGAAGTCGACCTCAAGCTCATCGAGCTCGCCCAGGACCTGGACGCGAAGATCGTCGCCAATGACTTCAACTTGAACAAAGTCGCCCAAGTGCGCGGGGTTCAGGTGTTGAACATCAACGAGCTTGCGAACGCGCTGAAGCCGGTCGTTCTTCCCGGAGAGTTCATGCGGGTCTTCATCCTCAAGGAGGGCAAGGAGTACAACCAGGGTGTGGCTTATCTCGACGACGGCACCATGGTGGTCGTCGACAACGCTAGAAAACTTCTCGGCAAAAACGTCGACGTCACCGTCACCAGCGTACTCCAAACGACCGCGGGCAAAATGATTTTCGGCAAAGCTATAGAATCGAACGCCTCCGTGGCCGCTAGATAGTCGGTAGGTCGCTAACCAGCACGGCGGTCCCCTTGCCGGGGCGCCGCAATTAGCAGACTGGGCTATCCGCTATCCGCTGTCCGGCGCCCGGTTTCACAAGGCTGCGAGTGCACCGGGATAGCGGGTAGCGACACGATGCGCTCGTGATAAAACATACACGAGGGAATTTCTGATCGACTGGCTCAAGCTTCGGACGCTCTTCTGGTTCATTCCGTTGGTGACGGTCAACACCATCGTCTGTGGAGCCGTCTCTCTTCTCGTCGCAGTCATCTTTCGTAGCGGCGAACCGTCGCATCGGGTCGCGAGCCTCTGGGCGTGGCTCATTCTCAAGATCTGCCTGGTTCGGGTCGAGATCGAGGGCGCAGGAAATCTCGAGCGTGGTCAGACTTACGTGCTGGCGTCGAATCACCAGAGTCTTTTCGACACCCCCATTCTTTTCGCGTATCTCCCGATTTCCTTTCGCATTCTCTACAAGAAGTCGTTGAACCGAGTTCCGTTCCTCGGGTGGCACCTCTTCATGAGTGGTCATATCCGGGTCGAGCGGGAAAGCCTCACCAAGGCGCGGGAGAGTCTCGAACACGCTGCGGTACGGATCCGGAACGGCACGTCGGTCGCGGTGTTCCCGGAGGGTACGAGAAGCTACGATGGGGTCATGCGGACGTTCAAGAAGGGCAGCTTCCGGCTCGCGATCAAGGCGGGAGCAGCTATCGTGCCGATGACGATCATCGGCAGCCACATGGTGATGAAACGAGGCCAGGTGACCGTCTACCCGAAAACGGTGAAGCTCGTTATCGACCGCCCGATTCCCGTCGCGGACCTCGACGAGGATCAAGCGGACCCGCTGATGAAGCAGGTGCGGAGCGTCGTGAGCCGCAACCTGGAGCGCGGGTGATGCTTTTTCTAACGCAAAGGCGCAAAGACGCAAAGACGCAAAGAAAGAATCCGCGCCGAAGGCGCTTCACTTTGCGCCTTCGCGCCTTTGCGCCTTTGCGTTGAACAAGGGGCCATGGTCACGGCTAGCGCTATCATCGTTGCCGGTGGGTCGGGAAGCCGGTTCCGCTCGGAGACGCCGAAACAGTTCCTCGCATTGTCGGGGAAGCCGCTTCTGGCGCATACGCTCGCGCGTTTCGATGCTTGTGCCGCCATCGCGCAGATTGTACTCGTGTTGCCTGGTGATGGATTCAACCCGGCGCGCGAGATGATGGAGCGGTTCGTCGGCGACAAGCCGACCGACATCGTACCCGGTGGTGATACGCGTCAAGCGTCCGTCGGCGAAGGGCTCAGCTGTCTCGACCCTCAGCCTTCGAGCTTGATCGCGGTGCATGACGGTGCCCGTCCGCTGGTCGACGAAGAGCTCATCACCCGGGTCGTGGAAAAAGCGTCCGAGCACGGCGGTGCCATCGCTGCGATTCCAGTCGTCGAGACGTTGAAGGAAGTGTCGGACGCGATGGCGATCGAGCGCACTGTGGACCGACAGCGATACTACCGCGCACAGACGCCGCAATGTTTCCGCTACCGCGTCCTCTGTGAGGCATTCGAGGCGGCTCGGCGTGATGGTTTCGTCGGCACCGACGAGGCCGAGCTCGTCGAGCGCTTGGATGCTACGATTCACGTTGTGGCCGGGAGCGAGCACAACATCAAGGTAACGACCCCCGAGGACATGGCGCGCGCGGAATACTACTTGAGGAGCCTGAGCGGATGAGCTCGCGGGTGGGGATCGGTTTCGACGCGCACCGCCTCGTGGAAGGGCGCGAGCTGGTGCTCGGCGGTGAGCACATCGATTACGAGCGCGGACTCGTTGGGCATTCCGATGGCGACGTCCTCCTTCACGCTCTCGCCGACGCGTTGTTGGGCTCCGTCGCCGCACCCGATATCGGAGCACTCTTTCCCTCGGGCGATCCCGCGTGGAAGGGCGTGTCGAGCCAGCAGTTTCTCGAGAAGGCGCGTGCCGTCGTCGAGGAAAAGGGCTTTCGCGTGCACCAAGTCGATGTCGTCGTGATCGCGGAAGCACCCAAGCTTGCTGCGTATGTCCCATCGATCCGCGATCGTCTTTCCGTCATCCTCGGGATCCCGTTGGGATCAATAGGGCTGAAAGCGACGACGACCGACGGCATGGGGTTCACCGGGCGCGGCGAAGGAATTGCCGTTCAAGCGGTCGCTACGGTCACGACGTGAATCTCGTTCACGGCGTGCGCGCAGTGCGCGAAGCGCTCCGAGCGACGCCCCGACGCGTGCGCAAGCTCGTGCTGGCGGAGGGTCCCCTCGACGCGCGTAAGCAGGAGCTCATGGCGCTTGCGCGTGAGCACGGCATCCCGGTGTATAGGGAAGCCCGTGACCGTGCGGGCCGACAACATCAACAGGGGGTGGTGGCGGAGCTCGCGGCATTCGAGTGGATGGATTTCGACGCGCTCGTTGACGAAGCGCCCGCCCCTGCATTTTTCCTCGTGCTCGATCAGGTCGAAGACCCGCGCAACTTCGGCGCCGTGGTCCGGGCCGCCGATGGCGCCGGTGTGCACGGTATCGTGGTTCCCGAGCGGAAGACGGCGCCTCCGTCCGACGTCGCCATCGCCGCCTCCGCCGGAGCCCTTCATCACGCCCGAATCGCCCGGGTCCGAAACATCTCCGACACGCTGAGCTCTCTGAGAGAGCGTGGCGTGTGGGTGATCGGCCTGAGCCCGGACGCGAAGGACCCGTGGTCGAGCTTTGACTACAAAGAGCCAGTCGCGATCGTGCTCGGCTCCGAGGGCAGGGGCCTGAGAAAGAGAGTCGCCGCCACCTGCGACACCCTGGTCTCGTTGCCCCAAATGGGCCAAGTGGAGTCCCTAAACCTCTCCGTAGCCGCCGGAATCGTGCTCTACGAGGTGGTCCGCCAACGGGCGGAAAGCGGGTAGCGGGTAGCCGGAGCTCCTGCATGCCGGAATGAACTTTGCATTCGCCGCGGGAAGCGCTATACTATGGGTTTCCTGGGGAGGGACCCTCGCCTCGACAGTCGCCTCTAGAACTGCGTTTTATGTCTTGCAGGAGCAGTTTGTCCTCTGGTACAATCGCCTGTTTGCGAGCTGGCGTAGCTCAGTTGGTAGAGCAGCTGATTTGTAATCAGCCGGTCGGGGGTTCAAATCCCTTCGCCAGCCCCACGTTTCGTGGGCGTGGCCTCCCCGACCTCGATAAACGGATGACCTTCGGGCGGTGAGCCCTAACTCACTCGTGGAGAACCGGAGTGGTAGCGAAGCGGTCAAACGCAGCAGGCTGTAAACCTGCCGGCCATGCGCCTTCGAAGGTTCGAATCCTTCCCGCTCCACCAATTGTTTTGCCAAATTATTGGATGGAGTCAGGGGGATTTGCGCGCGGGAGTAGCTCAGTTGGTAGAGCATCAGCCTTCCAAGCTGAGGGTCGCGGGTCCGAGTCCCGTCTCCCGCTCCATTTTGTCCGAGCGGTATTGCGAGGGCCCACGTGGCTCAGTGGTAGAGCACTTCCTTGGTAAGGAAGGGGTCACCGGTTCAATCCCGGTCGTGGGCTCCACTTATTTGTAGTGATGACGAGTACAAGCTGTGAGCTCCTAGTAATGATGTGAATGGAGACTGAGGATGTCGAAAGAGAAATTCGATCGAAGTAAGCCGCATTTGAACGTGGGGACGGTAGGGCACGTGGACCACGGGAAGACGACGTTGACGGCGGCGATCACGAAAGTGTTGGCGAAGAACGAGAAAGGCACGTCGTTTCGCAGCTTCGACTCGATCGACAACGCGCCTGAGGAAAAAGAGCGCGGGATCACGATTGCGACGGCGCACGTGGAGTATTCGACGCCGAACCGTCACTATGCGCACGTGGACTGCCCGGGTCACGCGGACTACGTGAAGAACATGATCACGGGGGCAGCGCAGATGGACGGTGCGATATTAGTGGTGTCAGCGGCGGACGGCCCGATGCCTCAGACCCGAGAGCACATACTGTTGGCGCGTCAGGTCGGGGTTCCGTACATCGTGGTGTTTCTGAACAAAGTGGACATGGTGGACGACGAAGAGCTTTTGGACCTGGTGGAGTTGGAAGTACGCGAGCTATTGTCGCAGTACGAGTTCCCGGGCGACGATATCCCGATCATTCGCGGCAGCGCGTTGAAAGCGCTCGAAGGCGACTCGGAAGAGGATGCAAAGCCGATCCACGAGCTGATGGCGGCGGTGGACGAATACATCCCGATTCCGAAGCGGGACGTGGACAAACCCTTCCTGATGCCGATCGAGGACGTGTTCTCGATCTCGGGTCGGGGCACGGTGGTGACGGGCCGGATCGAGCGCGGGATTGTGAAGGTGAGTGAAGAGATCGAGATCGTGGGAATCACCGAGACGCGCAAGAAGGTCGTGACCGGGGTGGAGATGTTCAAGAAGCTCCTGGACGAAGGTCAGGCGGGCGACAATGTGGGTGTGCTGCTCCGAGGTACGGAGCGCTCGGACGTGGAGCGCGGGATGGTTCTGGCGAAGCCGGGGTCGATCACACCGCACACGAAGTTCCAAGCCGAGGTTTACGTGTTGTCGAAGGAAGAGGGCGGTCGTCACACGCCGTTTTTCAACGGCTACCGTCCGCAGTTCTACTTCCGGACGACGGACGTGACGGGCTCGGCGACGTTGAACGAGGGAGTGGAAATGGTGATGCCGGGCGACAACACGTCGCTTGCGATCACGCTGATTACGCCGATCGCGATCGAAAAGGGCTTGCGGTTCGCCATCCGCGAAGGTGGCGGACCGTGGGCGCCGGTACCGTGACCGACGTTATCGAGTAGTCCGCCTTCGCTGGGGCATCCTTTATGGTGGGCCGCATGGTGAGTGAGCTCGGTTGAGACTGGATTCAATTTATTTGTTAGGAAGGGAAGACACGGCATGCCGCGTGACATCGTTTCATTGGCCTGCTCGGAGTGTAAGCGACGCAACTATTCGACCACACGCAACAAGAGAAAGACGACGGAGCGCTTGCAGTTCAAGAAGTATTGTCCTTTTTGCCGGACGCACGTGCTTCATAAGGAGTCGAAGTAGGCCAGTAGCTCAATTGGCAGAGCACCGGTCTCCAAAACCGGGGGTTGGGGGTTCAAGTCCCTCCTGGCCTGCCAAACTTTGGGCCGAGTGTTGAGTGGAGATTAGAGGATGTCCGGGCCGAGCAAGAAGATGACCAAGTGAAGATCTTCGATTACTTCAAACGAGCGAGAACGTTCCTCGTCGAAGTGCGGAGCGAGTTCAAAAAAGTAACGTGGCCACCTCGTAAGGAGGTCTACGGCACGACGATCGTCGTCATTATTACTGTGTTCTTCTTCGGCTTTTATCTCTACGGGCTCGATGTGGCGATGTCGTACCTCGCCGCCGCATTGACGAGGTTGGTGGGAGCTTAGGGTCCGCGCAAGGATAAGTTCGCATTTTGGGGCGTCGAGGCGCCCGTATGGCAAGGCGCGAGGAGTGAATGATATCTAGATATATGAGCATACTTCCAGTTCGGCCGCTGACGCGGCCTAGCCCTCCGCTCGACAGGCTCGCTGCGGAAGGCGGCGAGCAACGCGGCCAGACGGGATGCATCGGCGTCCCAAAACGTGAAGTTATTCTTACGCGGGCCCTCTAGGTGACAACGACCATGGCCAAGCAGTGGTACATCGTCCACACCTATTCTGGCTTCGAGAAGAAGGTGTCGGAGAGCTTGAAACAGCGCGTTCAGGCTTTCGGCCTGGAGGAGCAGATCGGTGACGTTCTGATCCCGACGGAAGACGTCGTGGAGATGAAGGGCGGCAAGAAAGTCGTCAGCGCCAAGAGGTTCTTTCCCGGCTATGTGCTCGTGCAAATGGAGATGAACGACGAGACCTGGCACGTCGTGAAGAACACGCCGAAAGTGACGGGTTTCGTGGGCGCAGGGCAAAAGCCCGCCCCGCTGACCGACGAAGAGGTGGAACAGGTCATTCATCAGGTGACAGTGGCGGCTGCGGAAAAGCCCAAGCCCAAGTACACCTTCGAATCGGGCGAGGCGGTTCGCATTATCGACGGGCCGTTCAACAATTTTTCCGGCGTCGTGGACGAGGTCAATTCGGACCGTAATACCTTGAAGGTGATGGTCACGATTTTCGGGCGCGCCACGCCGGTGGAACTGGACTTCCTCCAAGTGGAGAAAACATAAGGCATGGCGAAGAGAATCGTAGGTTTGATCAAGCTGCAAATCCCCGCGGGGAAGGCGACGCCGGCACCGCCGGTCGGCCCGGCGTTGGGGCAGCATCAAGTAAACATCATGGATTTCTGCAAAGCCTTCAACGCCAGGACGGCGGGCCAGGATGGGCTCATCATCCCGGTCGTCATCACCGTCTACCAGGATCGGTCCTACACCTTCATCACCAAGACGCCCCCGGCAGCGGTGCTCCTGAAGCGGGCGGCCGGAATCGCGAAGGGTTCCGGCGAGCCGAACCGCAACAAGGTCGGCAAGGTGACGGAGAAACAGGTGGAAGAGATCGCCAAGACGAAGATGCCCGATCTGAACGCAGCCGATATCGAAGCCGCGAAGCGGATCGTTGCGGGCACGGCGCGCAGTATGGGCCTGGAAGTCGAGTAGACAATCATCATGTCCGGTAAGAAATACAAAAAGGCGAAAGAAGAAGCAGGGACCGAGCCCTCTGAGAGCCTCGAGCACGCTATCGAGCGCGTCAAGAAGGCCAGATTCGTGGGCTTCGACGAGACGTTGGACTTGGCAATGCGCCTCGGCGTCAACCCGAAGCACGCCGACCAAATGGTGCGCGGCACTGTCGTGTTGCCGCATGGACTCGGTGTCTCACGGCGCGTCTGCGTCATCGCGAGCGGCGAGAAGATGAAAGAGGCAGAGGACGCCGGTGCCGATATCGTTGGCGGTGAGGACCTGGTCGAGAAGATCCAGAAGGGGTTCATGGATTTCGATGCCGTGGTCGCGACCCCCGACGTGATGCGCTCCGTGGGTAAGCTCGGTAAGGTGCTCGGCCCGCGCGGACTCATGCCGAACCCGAAGACAGGCACCGTGACCTTCGACGTCTCAAAGGCCGTTCAGGAGATCAAGGCGGGGAAGGTGGAGTTTCGTGTCGACAAGACCGCTATCGTTCATGCTCCCGTTGGCAAGATGTCGTTTCCGGACGACAAGCTTCTCGAGAATCTGAGAACGCTCATCGACACCGTCCTGAAGGCGAAGCCGGCGGCGGCCAAGGGCAAGTACGTCAAGAGCATCGCTATCTCGTCCACGATGGGGCCGGGGGTTCGGATCGACCCCGCGGCCGTGGGCGCCAAGTAGCCAAGTAAGAAAGGTCCAACAGTGGAACGAGCAGACAAACAAAAGACCGTCGAATCGCTGAACAAAGAACTCGGCTCTCTCGCTGCAGTCTTCGCCATCGATTATCGTGGGATCAAAGTTTCCGAAGCGACCGAGTTCCGCCGCAAAATCCGCGAGACCGGTGGAACCTACCGGGTCGTCAAGAACTCGCTCACGAAACGGGCTCTCGAAGGTACCGGCCTCGAGTCGCTCGAAGCGCACCTCGAGGGCATGACCGGGCTCGCATTCACCGAGACCGATCCGGTAGCGCTCGCGAAAGTGATCCACGACTTTGCCAAGGATGTTCCGGCGATCGCGTTCAAAGGCGGAATTCTCGACGACAAAGCGATGGACGAGGGCCAGTTCAAAGCTCTCGCGTCGTTGCCGAGCAAGGAAGCTTTGCAGTCGCAGCTGCTGTCGGTCCTGCAAGCGCCGATTCGCAACCTGCTGAGCGTACTCCAGGCCCCGGCCAGAGATTTGATCTTGGTACTAAAAGCAAAAGCGGACAAAGGCTAGAGGCTGATGGCTGATGGCCGACGGCTGATGGCCCATCGAAACATCGATAACGGCTAAGGAGCAAAAATAAATGGCAGAGCTAAGTCAACAGGATGTAATCGAATACATCAAAGGTATGTCGGTCTTGCAAGTGTCCGAGATGGTCAAAAAGCTCGAGGATGAGCTCGGCGTGCAAGCCGCCGCCGCCATCCCCGTGGCCGCACTCGGCGCGGTTGCCGCCGGTGGTGGTGAGGCCGCAGAAGAGAAGACCGACTTCGACGTCATCTTGACCGCCATTGGTGACAAGAAGATCAACGTCATCAAGGTCGTCCGCGAGGTCACGAGCCTCGGCTTGAAAGAAGCCAAGGACCTCGTCGAGGCCGCGCCGAAGGCCGTCAAGGAAGGTATTCCCAAAGACGAAGCTGAAGAGGTCAAAAAGAAATTCGAGGCTGCGGGAGCACAAGTGGAGCTGAAGTAGCTCTTGCTGACAGTCAATAAAATGTTGTTTAGGGCCAAAAGCTCACGCTCGACGTGTGCCTCGGCCCAGATTTGTTTTGCCGATGGCAGATGGCTGATGGCCGAAGGCCGAAGGCCGTAGGAGCACTTACCTTGAAAAAACTTGTCGTGAATCCGTATCGCGATCGATTGGATTTCTCTCGGATCAAGGCGATGATCCCGATCCCCAATCTGATTGAAATCCAGCGCAAGTCGTACGAGCGATTCCTGCAGATGAATCTGCTCGCGACCGAGCGCGAAGACCTGGGTCTCCAGGCGGTGTTCAAGTCGATTTTCCCGATTACCGATTTTCGTGGGAACTGCGAGCTGCAATTCGTCGAGTACGCGATCGGCGTGTGGGAATGCAAGTGCGGCAAGCTCGAAGGCCTGTCCCATTTGAGACGCAAATGCACGGGTTGCGGCATGACGTTGCGCACCAACCCGATGGGCGATCGTGAGATTGCGTGCTCGTCCTGCGGCAAGGGCAACGAGAACCGGGGCAGCGTGTGCGACACCTGCGGCGACTCCGTCGCGCTCAAACTGAAATACGACGTCGAGGAGTGTCAGGAGCGCGGCATGACGTACTCGGTGCCGCTCAAGGTCACCATCCGCCTGACGGTCTACGACAAAGACCCCGAAACCGGCGTTCGATCCATCCGCGACATCAAGGAGCAAGAGGTCTACTTCGGTGACATCCCGCTGATGACGGATAACGGTACGTTCATCATCAACGGAACCGAGCGGGTCATCGTGTCCCAGCTCCATCGCTCTCCCGGCGTGTTCTTTCACGAGGCCGACAAGAACTCGTACCTGGCACAGATCATTCCCTACCGGGGATCCTGGGTCGAGTTCGAGTTCGATGAAAAGAACTTGCTCTACGTGCGCATCGACCGGAAACGCAAGTTCCTCGCCAGTGTCTTCATGAGGGCTCTCGGTCTCAAGACCGATGAAGACATTCTGCGGCAGTTCCACCACGTCGACGCGATCCAGATTCGTGAAGGGAAGCTGTATCTCCCGGTTTCCCAATCGCTCCTCGGTCGACGGCTCAGCCAGGACATCGTGGCGCCGGGCGGGCCGGGTGGGCCGGGTGGGCCGGGTAGGAAAGACCCCGTGGTGGCGGCTTCCAAGCGCATCACCCGTCTCGCGTTCGAGAAAATCGAAAAAGCCGGCGTCACCGAAGTCGAGCTCGCGCCAAAAGATCTCGAGGGCGCGTTCTCGGTCGCCGACATCGTGAACACCGAGACGGGCGAGGTGATTGTCGACTGCAACGACGCTTTGCCGGCCGACGTCGTGCCCATGCTCGTCGAGAACAATATCGAGACCGTCGAGGTCTTCTATCCGGAGACGGAAGACGTCGGGCCGATCATGTCGATGACGGTCAAGAAAGACACCGTCCGAAGCTCCGAAGAAGCTCTGATCGAGATCTACCGGCGTCTCAGGCCGGGTGATCCGCCGACGCTCGAAAGCTCGCGGAATCTTTTTCAGGGCATGTTCTTCAACCCGCAGAAGTACGACTTCTCACGAGTGGGTCGCCTGAAGCTCAACACCAAGCTCAAGCTCGACGGCGAGCTCGAACAACGTCTGCTCGAAGCGAAGGACTTTTTCGCGGTCATCGACTACTTGCTGCGGCTTCCGAAAAACGTCGGAACCGTGGACGATATCGATCACCTCGGCAACCGTCGCGTGCGTTCGGTCGGCGAGCTCCTCGAGAACCAGTTCCGCATCGGTCTCGTGAGGATGGAGCGCGCCATCAAAGAGAAGATGAGCGTCTACCAGGAGATGGCCACCGCGATGCCGCACGACCTCATCAACGCGAAACCGGTCATGGCCGCGGTGCGCGAGTTCTTCGGCTCCTCACAGCTGTCACAGTTCATGGACCAGACCAATCCACTCTCCGAGGTTACTCACAAGCGGCGGCTGTCGGCGCTCGGTCCGGGTGGTCTGTCGCGCGAGCGCGCCGGATTCGAGGTGCGCGACGTGCATCCGACCCACTACGGCCGCATCTGCCCGATCGAGACCCCTGAAGGTCCGAACATCGGGCTCATCAGCTCGCTCTCGTGCTACGCGCGCATCAACGAATACGGGTTTATCGAGAGTCCCTACAGGAAGGTCGCGGACGGCCGTGTCATCGACCACGTCCAAGTGACAGCGACAGGAGATTCCGACTACGACATCTACGAGATCGTCGAGCTGGGCTCGTTCACGCGGAAGGCGGCCAAAATCCAGCGCGAAGGTGGCAAACGACCGGAGGCCGCACCGCACGCGTTCTACCTCTCGGCGTGGGAGGAAGACCAGCACATCATCGCTCAGGCGAACGCCAAGCTCGATGAGCAAGCCAACTTCGTCAACGACCGCATCAACTGCCGCCTGGCCGGAAACTTCATCCTCGCGCCGCGAGAGCAGGTCGCCTACATCGACGTGTCCCCGAAGCAGCTTGTTTCCGT
This sequence comes from Candidatus Marinacidobacterales bacterium, assembly GCA_965237955.1. Classification (GTDB taxonomy): domain Bacteria; phylum Acidobacteriota; class Vicinamibacteria; order Marinacidobacterales; family SMYC01. Next base: position 2,762,973 of record OZ250169.1, read on the forward strand.
AGCCGCGTCGCTCATCCCGTTCCTCGAGAACGACGACGCCAACCGCGCGCTCATGGGTTCGAATATGCAGCGCCAGGCGGTTCCGCTCCTCTCGGCCGAAGCGCCTATCGTGGGAACCGGCATGGAGCACGCCACCGCCCGCGACAGCGGTGCCGTGGTCGTGTGTCGCCGAGGTGGTGTGGTCGACTCCGTGGATTCCCGCCGTATCATCGTCCGCATCGAGGAATCCAGCGCCAAACGTGCCAAGGAGATCGGAGCCGACATCTACAACCTCACGAAGTTCAAACGCTCCAACCAGAACACGTGCATGAACCAGCAACCCATCGTGAGAGTCGGCGACCGGATCGAGAAGGGCCAAGTCATCGGTGACGGCCCGTGCACCGATCAAGGCGAGCTCGCTCTCGGACGGAACATTCTTGTCGCGTTCATGCCGTGGCGGGGCTACAACTTCGAGGACGCGATCCTCGTCTCGGAGAAGCTCGTCAAGGACGACGCGTATACATCGATCCACATCGAGGAGTTCGACACCGAATCCCGCGACACCAAGCTCGGGCCCGAGGAGATCACCCGCGACATCCCGAACGTGTCGGAGACCTTCCTCGCGAACCTTGACGAGTCGGGCATCATCCGCATCGGCGCCTACGTGAGCTCTGGCGACATCCTCGTCGGCAAGGTCACTCCGAAGGGCGAGACCCAGCTCACGCCCGAGGAAAAACTCCTCCGCGCCATCTTCGGCGAGAAAGCCGGTGACGTGCGCGACGCTTCTTTGACGTGCCCCCCGGGCATCGAAGGCATCGTCGTCGACGTCAAAATATTCTCGCGGAAGGGTGTCGAGAAAGACGAGCGTGCCAAAGCGATCGAGAACGAAGAAGCGGCCATGCTCGAGAAGAACTTGAACGACGAGATCCGCATTCTCAAAGAGGAGCGCAACAAGAGAGTCATCCAACGTCTCACCGGAAGCACTCTCGAGGAAGACCTCGTCAACCCGCGCACGGGCGAGAAGATTCTCACGAAGAACTCCAAGCTCACCAAGGACATGTTGCGTGAGCTCCGCCCCGCGTATCTCGGGCTTTTGGAGACCGACGTCAGCGCCGATGGGCTCGACGAGATTCAGGAGATCGAGGACAAGACCGAGCGCCAGATCGAAGTGCTCAAAGCCCTGTTCGAAGAGCGGATGAATCGCCTTCAGAAGGGTGACGAGCTTCCTCCGGGCGTCATCAAGATGGTCAAAGTCTACGTGGCGATGAAGCGCAAGCTTTCGGTCGGGGACAAGATGGCGGGCCGCCACGGCAACAAGGGCGTCATCGCCAAGATCGTTCCCGATGAGGATATGCCTTTTCTCCCCGACGGAACGCCGTGCGAGATCATTCTCAACCCGCTCGGCGTGCCGTCGCGCATGAACGTCGGGCAGATTCTCGAGACCCACCTCGGCTGGGCCGGCAAAGTGCTCGGTCTGCACTTCGCCACGCCTGTCTTCGACGGTGCGTCCGAGGCACAAATCCGAGATCTGCTGGGCGACGCCAACACGAAGCTCGAGGGAGAGGGATCGTTGAGAGCCAACGTGCTCGCCGCCGGTAAAACCACGCTTCACGACGGTATGACCGGCGACGCGTTCGAGCAACCGGTGACCGTTGGCTACATCTACATGCTCAAGCTCTCGCACCTCGTCGACGACAAGATGCACGCGCGCAGCATCGGACCCTACAGTCTCATCACCCAGCAACCACTGGGCGGCAAGGCGCAGTTCGGTGGCCAGCGTTTCGGAGAAATGGAAGTCTGGGCGCTCGAAGCCTATGGCGCTGCCCATACGCTTCAGGAGCTTCTGACCGCCAAGTCCGACGACGTCTACGGGCGCGCGAAGATCTACGAGGCCATCGTGAAGGGCGACACGTCCTTCGCACCAGGACTTCCGGAGTCGTTCAACGTGCTGATCCGCGAGCTCCAGAGCTTGTGCCTCGACGTAGAACTATTGAAAACAAAAGACTGAGACGACTAGCTACGAGATGGAAAAGAAAAAAACGCAAAGGCGCCAAGACGCCAAGACGCAAAGAGAGAACCAACGCCGAAGGCGTTTCACTTTGCGACTCTGCGCCTTTGCGCCTTTGCGTTATGTTTTTTCTTTCGATCGACGCGACAGCGTCTATGCGGTTAAGAGTTTCTAAAACAAGGGGAGGAAGAACTTGAAAGCGTTCGCAACCCTTCGCGACAAAGGTAATTTGGTGGTGGATTTCGACGCCATCAAGATCAGTTTGGCATCGCCTGAGAAGATCCGGGCCTGGTCGCACGGCGAGGTGACGAAGCCGGAGACGATCAACTACCGTACGTTCAAACCCGAGCGGGACGGACTCTTCTGCGCCAAGATCTTCGGTCCAGTCACCGACTGGGAGTGTCTGTGCGGCAAGTACAAACGCATGAAGCACCGCGGCGTGATCTGCGACAAATGCGGCGTGGAGGTCACGCAGTCGAAAGTCCGGCGCGAGCGCCTCGCCCACATCGAGCTCGCGTGCCCGGTGTCGCACGTGTGGTTCTTCAAGGGACTCCCGAGCCGCATCGGACACCTACTCGACGTGTCGCTCCGCGATCTCGAACGAGTGCTCTATTTCGAGTCCTACGTCGTGATCGATCCCGGAGAGACGCCGCTCAAGGAAAAAGAGCTCCTCTCCGAGGAGCGCTACCGCGAGATGCGGCAGGAGTACAAGAGCAAGTTCACTGCCGAGATGGGTGCAGAAGCGATCAAGGAGCTTCTGCGGCGCATTGAGGTCGAAGAGCTCTCCGAAGCCCTGCGCGAGGCGATGAAAACCGAGACCTCGCTGCAGAAAAAACTCAAGTTCGCAAAGCGCTTGAAGGTCGTCGAAGCTTTCCGCAAGTCGAACAACCGGCCCGAGTGGATGATCTTGGATGTCATTCCGGTGATCCCGCCCGAGCTCAGGCCTTTGGTTCCTCTCGACGGCGGTCGTTTCGCCACCAGCGATCTAAACGATCTCTATCGCCGGGTCATCAACCGCAACAATCGGTTGAAAAAGCTCATGGAGCTCAAAGCGCCCGACGTTATCGTTCGTAACGAAAAGCGCATGCTCCAGGAAGCAGTGGATGCTCTTTTCGACAACGGTCGCCGCGGTCGTGTGCTCCGCGGCGCGAACAACCGGCCCCTGAAGTCGCTGTCGGACACATTGAAAGGCAAGCAGGGTCGCTTCCGTCAGAACTTGCTCGGAAAGCGTGTCGACTATTCGGGCCGCTCGGTTATCGTGGTGGGACCGGAGCTCAAACTCCATCAGTGCGGCCTTCCCAAGAAGATGGCTCTCGAGCTGTTCAAGCCGTTCATCTACAACAAGCTTGAGCAAGTCGGTCTCGCGACCACGATCAAAGCGGCAAAAGAAATGGTCGAAGCTCATCGGCCCGAGGTGTGGGACTTTCTCGAGGAAGTCATCCGCGAGCACCCCGTTCTCCTCAACCGTGCACCGACGCTCCATCGACTCGGCATCCAGGCGTTCGAGCCCGTGCTCGTGGAAGGCAAGGCCATCCGCATCCACCCACTGGTGTGTACGGCGTTCAACGCGGACTTCGACGGTGATCAGATGGCGGTTCACATTCCGCTGTCTCCGGAATCGCAGATCGAAGCGTCGCTTCTCATGTTGGCGTCGCGCAACATTCTGTCTCCGGCCAACGGGCAGCCTGTCGCCACCCCCACGCAGGACATGGTGCTCGGCTGCTACTACTTGACCAAGGAAAAGAAGAGCGCCAAGGGAGACGGTCGTGCGTTCGCCTCGACGGAGGACGTTCTTCTCGCACTCGAAGCGGGAGCGGTAGAGACGCTCAGTCCAATCCGCCTACTCTATAGCGGAGGGTTTGTCGACCTGACTACCGCATTCAACGACCAGGACGTCGTGCACTCCGAGGTGCATCAGCTCGACAACGAGATCATCGAGACCACCGTGGGGCGCGTCATCTTCAACGACCACCTTCCTCCCGAGATTCCCTACGTCAACGGCCTCTTCAGGAAGAAAGGTCTCGGAAACCTCGTGAACTACTGCTACTTGCAGCACGGCGTGGCCAAAACCGTCGAGATGCTCGACTCGCTGAAGGAGCTCGGATTCCTCTACGCGACCAAGAGCGGTATCTCGATCGGCATCGAAGACCTCGTGATTCCGAGGGAGAAGAACCAGCTCGTCGACCAGGCACTCTCCGAGGTGAAGGAAGTCGACGATCAGTACCGTGAAGGTGCCATCACCAAGGGCGAGCGCTACAACAAAGTCATCGCGATCTGGTCGAACGTCACTGACCGCGTTGCTCAGGAGATGTTCGAAGAGATGGAGCGGCAGGAGCGCGAATCCGGCCAATTCAATCCCGTGTACATGATGGCGGATTCCGGTGCTCGTGGCTCCAAGCAGCAGATCCGTCAGCTTGCCGGAATGCGCGGTCTGATGGCGAAGCCCTCGGGAGAAATCATCGAGACTCCCATCACCAGCAACTTCCGAGAGGGTTTGACCGTGCTGCAGTACTTCATCTCGACGCACGGCGCCCGCAAGGGTCTCGCGGACACCGCACTCAAGACGGCGGACTCCGGTTATCTCACCCGGAGGCTCGTCGACGTCGCCCAGGACGTGATCATCTCCGAGGTCAACTGTGGAACGTCGAGCGGCATCTACGTGGGATCGATCGTGGAAGCCGGTGAAGTCATCGAGCCGCTCCGCGACCGCATCGTCGGTCGAGTCAGTCTCGAGACCATCAAGGACAGCTTCACCGGCGAGACCATCGTCTCCCCGAACCAGGAGATCACCGAGTCCATCGCGAACGCCATCCAGAACACCGGTGTGGATCGCGTCAAGATTCGCTCAGTGCTCTCGTGCGAGTCACGGCGCGGCGTGTGCGCGCAGTGTTACGGACGTAACCTCGCGAGCGGACGTCTTTCCGACCTTGGCGAAGCCGTTGGTGTCATCGCGGCGCAGTCGATCGGTGAGCCGGGAACGCAGCTCACGATGCGTACGTTCCACATCGGTGGAACGGCCTCCCGTGTCGCCGAGCAGTCTACGCTCGAATCCAGGAACGCGGGCACCGTCAAATTCGATCGTATCTCCACGGTGAAAAACAAAGACGGCGATCTCGTGGTGATGAACCGTGCAGGTCAGATCATCATCCACGACGACAAAGGTCGCGAGCGCGAACGCTACCCGGTCGTTTACGGCGCCAAATTGAAAGTCAAAGACGGCCAGACGATTGAAGCGCACGCAACCTTCGTCGAGTGGGACCCGTACACGTTCTCGATTCTCACCGAGGAGGGCGGAACCGCTCACTTCAAGGACATCGTGCAGGGTGTGACCGTGCAGGAGGAAGTCGACGAGGTGACCGGACTCTCGATGCCGGTCATCGTGGAGTCCGCGGACGAGAAGCGCCAGCCCGCCATCGTCGTGAAAGACGCCAAGAAGAAAGAGGTCAAGACCTACCTTTTGCCTTCAGGTGCTCATTTGATGAAGGGCGACGGCGACGACGTGCGGCCCGGCGACGTCCTGGCCAAGATCCCGCGTGAGACTACGAAGACGAAAGACATCACCGGTGGTCTGCCGCGTGTGGTCGAGCTCTTCGAAGCACGAAAGCCCAAGGATCCCGCCGTGATCACGGAAGTCGATGGTATCGTCAAATATGGTAGCATCGTGAAGGGCATGCGCACAATCACAGTCGAGTCGGAGACCGTGTCCGAAGCCGGCGAGGTGCGCGAGTACGCGGTGCCGAGAGGTGTCCACATCAACGTCCAGGAGGGCGAGCGCGTCCGAGCTGGTGAGCCGTTGATGGACGGGCCGATCAACCCCCACGACATATTGAACGTCTTGGGTGAGAGTGCGCTTCAGGAATACCTCGTCAACGAGATTCAGGAGGTCTATCGACTTCAGGGCGTGCTCATCAACGACAAACACATCGAGGTGATCGCGCGCCAGATGATGCGCTGGGTGAAGGTGGAGGAGGTCGGGGACACCGAGCTCCTCATCGACGAGACCGTCGACCGGTTCAAGTTCAACGAGGCCAACGAGAAGCTCGTCGCGGAGGGCGGGCGTCCCGCAACCGGCAGGCCGCTCCTTCTCGGAATCACCAAGGCGTCGCTGTCCACCGAAAGCTTCATCTCCGCGGCATCGTTCCAGGAGACGACCCGGGTTCTCACCGAGGCCAGCATCAGCGGCCGGGTCGACTACTTGCGAGGACTCAAGGAGAACGTCATCATGGGCCGGCTCATCCCCGCCGGGACGGGCCTCGAGATCCACCGTGATGTCGTGATTCCCGAGGCGCAGCCACTGGAGCGACAACCTGAGTTTCTCGGCGAAGATTTGGACCGAGAAGTCCAGTACCTGGTGGAAGGCCAACAAGAGGGAGAAAGCACCGAACCCGTTTAACAGGCCGAACCTCTCCCCCAACCCGCCTTCGCTAAAAGCTTCGGCGGGGGGCTCGGTGCTGCTAGCAGCTAGATTAGGCCAACACGGAATAACGAGTTGACACAATGGCAATGAAATTGCTAAACTCGTCAGGTTGTCCTGAACCCGGTGCAGCTTGCGGGGTTCAGGATTTTGTTTTCAGATCTTGAATTATTCGAGAAGGAAGAGATAGCAGTTTTGCCGACTTTTAGTCAGTTGGTTCGAAAAGGGCGGAAGCGGACCGGCTCCAAAACGGACAGCCCGGCCCTTCAGGGTTGCCCTCAAAAGCGAGGGGTTTGCATCCGGGTCTTCATCTCGACTCCGAAAAAGCCCAACTCGGCGCTCCGTAAAGTCGCCCGGGTCCGGCTGACGAACGGCATCGAGGTGACGACCTACATCCCAGGAGTCGGTCACAACCTGCAAGAGCACTCGATCGTTCTCATCCGAGGCGGCCGAGTCAAGGATTTACCCGGAGTTCGGTACCACGTCGTGCGTGGCTCGCTCGATGCCGTTGGCGTCGAAGGCCGCAAAAACGGTCGCTCCAAATACGGCACCAAGCGGCCGAAGGCGTAAGGGGTAGGGCGGGATGCCGAGACGACGGGAAGTAGCGAAACGCGAGCCGCAGCCGGATCCGATCTACAACAGCGGGCTCGTCTCTTTCTTTATTAATGTTGTGATGAAACAGGGCAAGAAGTCGACGGCGGAGAGTCTCGTCTATGGCGCGTTCGACAAGATTCGCGATCGCACCCAGGAAGATCCGCTGAAGGTCTTCAAAAAAGCGGTGGACAACGTGAAGCCCATTTTGGAAGTCAAGAGCCGCCGCGTAGGAGGCAGTAACTACCAAGTACCGATCGAAGTGCGCCCGGAGCGAAGGACGTCTCTCTCGCTTCGTTGGCTCGTGAGCTTCGCCCGTTCCCGTCCGGAGAAAACGATGGTCGACAAGCTCGCTGGCGAGCTTCTCGATGCCTCGTCGAATCGAGGCGGCGCGGTGAAGAAGCGTGAGGATACACATCGAATGGCGGAGGCGAACAAGGCTTTCGCGCATTACCGCTGGTAACAAGAGTTTCCTCAGCTTCCAGCACACCGAGCATCCGCTCCGCGGAATTCAGCATCGACGGAGCCGATAGCTATTTTGTATCGGGGGCGCTAGCCCTCGGCGAGAGACGAACGTCGTTCGAGAAGAACGGAAACGAAAGTTTCCGGCTGATACCAATTAATTGACAAGTTATTACCAAGTTATTGGATGACACCGGACTTCCGGAAGAACAATGGCTCGACAAGTACCGTTAGAGAAAACGCGCAATATCGGCATCATGGCGCACATCGATGCCGGTAAGACGACGACGACGGAGCGCATTCTCTATTACACGGGCATCACCTACAAGCTGGGTGAAGTGCACGAGGGTACTGCGACCATGGACTGGATGGAGCAGGAGCAAGAGCGCGGCATCACCATCACCTCCGCCGCCACGACCTGTTTCTGGCGGGACTACCGCATCAATATTATCGACACCCCTGGCCACGTCGACTTCACCGCGGAAGTGGAGCGCTCGCTGCGCATCCTCGATGGCGCGGTCGCGGTCTTTTGTGCCGTCGGCGGCGTCGAGCCGCAGTCGGAAACGGTGTGGCGCCAAGCCGACAAATACGGCGTCCCTCGCATCGCTTTCGTCAACAAGATGGATCGAGCCGGAGCCGACTTTTTGCGGGCCGTGGGGATGATCAAGACCCGGCTCGGGTCCAACCCGGTTCCGGTTCAGCTTCCGGTAGGGGTCGAGGAGAATTTTCTCGGGGTCATCGATCTCGTGCGTCAGAGAGCGCTCTTATATAAGGATGAGACCCTGGGCGCCGAGTTCGAGGTCGCCGACATTCCTGCCGAGCTGGCCGACAGCGCTCGTGAGGCGCGTGAAAAGATGATCGAGTCGGCGTGTGAAGCCGACGACAAGTTGATGGAGAAATACCTCGAGGGTGCGGCGCTCACCGAGGACGAGATTCTCCTCGCTCTTCGCAAGGCGACGATCCAGGCGAAGCTCGTGCCCGTTCTCGTCGGATCCGCGTTCAAGAACAAAGGCGTGCAACCGCTCCTCGATGCTGTCGTCGACTTTCTCCCGGCGCCGACCGATGTGCCAGCCATCGTCGGTACCGTGCCCGGAAGCTCTGAGCGCGTCGAGCGGCCGTCGAGCGACGACGCTCCGTTCTCGGCGCTGATTTTCAAGATCATGACCGACCCGTACGTGGGTCAGCTAGCGTTTTTTCGGGTGTATTCCGGTGTCCTCGAGTCGGGAGCCCACGTCCTCAACGCCGGGCGGGACAAGTCTTACCGTATCGGCCGCCTTTTGAAGATGCATGCGAACAAGCGCGAGGACATCAAGGCCGTCTATGCGGGCGATATCGCAGCGGCGGTCGGGCTTCGCAACGTCGATACCGGCGATACCATCGCCGAGCCGGATCATCCGGTCGTCCTCGAAGCGATGCAGTTTCCCGAGCCCGTGATCGCGGTCGTCATCGAGCCCAAGACGAAGGCGGACCAGGAAAAACTCGGTGTCGCGCTCGCGAAGCTCACCCAGGAAGATCCGACCTTCAAAGTTTTTACCGATCCGGAGACCGCCCAAACCATCATCAGCGGGATGGGCGAGCTTCATCTCGAGATCATCGTCGACCGGCTGCTCCGCGAGTTCAGCGTCGCTGCCGGCGTGGGCAAGCCGCAAGTCGCCTATAAGGAAACGATCCGTACGAGCGCCAAGGCCGAAGGTCGTTACGTCCGGCAGACGGGCGGGCGCGGTCAATATGGTCATGTGCGGCTCGAGATCGAGCCCAACCCCGGTGCCAAGTTCGAGTTCGTCAACAACATCGTCCGCGGTGCGGTACCGAAGGAGTACATCAAACCGACCAAGGCCGGCGTCAAAGAGGCGATGGAGCAAGGCCCGCTCGCGAGCTATCCGATGGTCGACGTCAAAGTCACTTTGTACGACGGCTCGTTCCATACGGTCGACAGCTCCGAGATAGCGTTCAAAATCGCGGGGTCGATGGCGTTCAAAGACGCCGTCAGGAAAGCGGATCCCGTGCTGCTCGAGCCCGTGATGTCGGTCGAGGTGGTCGTGCCCGAAGCCTATATGGGCGACGTCATCGGCGATCTCAATTCACGTCGCGGACGCATCCAGGGTATGAACCCGCGCGGGAACGTGCAGGTGATCGGAGCTCTGGTGCCGCTGGCAGAAATGTTCGGTTACGCGACCGATCTTCGTTCGGCCACTCAGGGGCGCGCGACGTTCACAATGCATTTTCACCAATACGAGGAAGCGCCCAAGAGCGTGGGCGAAGAGGTCGTGGCCAAGGTCACGGGTCGCTGAAAATAGATGCGAATGGAGACAAAGGAGTACTGATTCGTCATGGCGAAAGAGAAATTCGATCGAAGTAAGCCGCATTTGAACGTGGGGACGGTAGGGCACGTGGACCACGGGAAGACGACGTTGACGGCGGCGATCACGAAAGTGTTGGCGAAGAACGAGAAAGGCACGTCGTTTCGCAGCTTCGACTCGATCGACAACGCGCCTGAGGAAAAAGAGCGCGGGATCACGATTGCGACGGCGCACGTGGAGTATTCGACGCCGAACCGTCACTATGCGCACGTGGACTGCCCGGGTCACGCGGACTACGTGAAGAACATGATCACGGGGGCAGCGCAGATGGACGGTGCGATATTAGTGGTGTCAGCGGCGGACGGCCCGATGCCTCAGACCCGAGAGCACATACTGTTGGCGCGTCAGGTCGGGGTTCCGTACATCGTGGTGTTTCTGAACAAAGTGGACATGGTGGACGACGAAGAGCTTTTGGACCTGGTGGAGTTGGAAGTACGCGAGCTATTGTCGCAGTACGAGTTCCCGGGCGACGATATCCCGATCATTCGCGGCAGCGCGTTGAAAGCGCTCGAAGGCGACTCGGAAGAGGATGCAAAGCCGATCCACGAGCTGATGGCGGCGGTGGACGAATACATCCCGATTCCGAAGCGGGACGTGGACAAACCCTTCCTGATGCCGATCGAGGACGTGTTCTCGATCTCGGGTCGGGGCACGGTGGTGACGGGCCGGATCGAGCGCGGGATTGTGAAGGTGAGTGAAGAGATCGAGATCGTGGGAATCACCGAGACGCGCAAGAAGGTCGTGACCGGGGTGGAGATGTTCAAGAAGCTCCTGGACGAAGGTCAGGCGGGCGACAATGTGGGTGTGCTGCTCCGAGGTACGGAGCGCTCGGACGTGGAGCGCGGGATGGTTCTGGCGAAGCCGGGGTCGATCACACCGCACACGAAGTTCCAAGCCGAGGTTTACGTGTTGTCGAAGGAAGAGGGCGGTCGTCACACGCCGTTTTTCAACGGCTACCGTCCGCAGTTCTACTTCCGGACGACGGACGTGACGGGCTCGGCGACGTTGAACGAGGGAGTGGAAATGGTGATGCCGGGCGACAACACGCCGCTTGCGATCACGCTGATTACGCCGATCGCGATCGAAAAGGGCTTGCGGTTCGCCATCCGCGAAGGTGGGCGGACCGTGGGCGCCGGTACCGTGACCGACGTTATCGAGTAGTCCGCCTTCGCTGGGGCATCCTGTATGGTGGGCCAGCTTGGTTGAGGCAAGCCGGATGTAGCAGGTAGGAGACATGGCAGTCATTAGCGAAAAAATCCGAATTCGGTTGAAGGCGTACGACTACCGGATTCTGGATCAGTCGACGCACGAGATCGTAGAGACGGCCAAGCGTACCGGAGCTCGCATCGCGGGCCCCATTCCGCTGCCGACGACGAAGAACAAGTACACGGTTCTCCGGTCTCCCCACGTCGACAAGAAGTCGAGGGAGCAGTTCGAGGTCCGGACGCACAAGCGCCTGCTCGATATTTTCGAGCCGACGCCGCAGACGGTCGACGCCCTGATGCGCCTGGATTTGCCGGCCGGCGTCGACGTGGAGATCAAAGCGTTTGGTAAGGAACATTCGAAATGAGGTTGATCTGCCATCTGCCATCGGCCAGAGATTGAGAACAAACCATGACTGGGTTGATAGCGAAGAAGCTGGGGATGACGCAGAAGTTTGCGGAGGACGGGTCCGTCATTCCGCTCACCGTTCTCAGGGCGGGGCCCTGCGTCGTCGTGCAGCGCAAGACGGCGGAGCGGGACGGTTATGACGCCGTTCAACTGGGCCTGGTGGAAGCGGGACGCAAAGTCACCGCTAACAAACCGCTCGAAGGCCATTTCAAGAACGCCGGCGCGGCGCCGTGTCGCATATTGCGTGAGTTCCCGATTGCGTCCGACGACGAGTCCAAAGTCGGCGACGCCATCAAAGTTTCGGTGTTCGAGGCGACCGATACGGTGCACGTGCGCGGCGTGAGCAAGGGCAAGGGTTTTGCCGGCGTCATGAAGCGTCACGGCTTCCACGGGCAACGCGCCTCGCACGGCTCCAAGGTCCATCGAGCGCCTGGCTCGATCGGTCAGTCGGCGTCGCCCTCGCGCGTTTTACCGGGAATGAAAGGGCCAGGACGTTTGGGCCAGGATCGGGTCACGGTAAAAAACCTCGAAGTCGTCGAAGTCATCGAGGACGAGGATCTCTTGTTGGTCAGGGGCCCGGTTCCAGGGGCCAATGGCACGTACGTGGAGATCGTAAAAAAGGAATCCGCGAGGAAGAAAAATGCCTAGCGTTCCCATGGTAGATGTGGCGGGCGGCTCGCGCGGCGAGAAAGCGCTCAGCGACGCCGTGTTCGGTGTGAAACCCAATCGCCATCTGCTGTACGAAGCGGTCAAGCATTACCGCGCCGGACAGCATCGAGGCACCCACGCCACCAAGACCCGAGGTGCCGTCCGTGGCGGGGGCAAAAAGCCCTGGCGACAGAAGGGCACCGGTCGTGCCCGCGTCGGATCGGCGCGTACGCCGCTATGGCGCGGGGGTGGCACGGTTTTCGGCCCACAACCGCGCGACCACAGCTACAAGCTCAACGGCAAAGTCCAGCGAGGCGCGCTCCGCTCTGCTCTGTCGCTGCGCGTGCAAGAAGGCTCACTCACGGTCGTGAACGGATTAACCATGGAAAAACCGAGCACGAAGACGCTCAAGGGGCAACTCGAGGAGTTCGGGGCACTCCGCCAGTACGAGCGCGTGCTCGTCGTCGATGAGAAGCCGTCAGAGGCGCTCTATCTCTCGGCGCGCAACCTCGAGCGGGTGGAAGTGCGCTCGGTGTTCGCGCTCAACACCTACGACGTTCTGGCGGCGCGAAAGGTTCTGATTTCCGAAGAAGCGGCTCAAAGCCTGGAAGAGAGGCTTTCGCGATGATTGTGCAAGAGGTCATCCGAGGACCGCTCGTGACCGAAAAGGCAGCGATGCTCAAGGACGAGCACCGGACTGTCTGTTTCCGAGTCGCGGTGAACGCAAACAAGACCGAGATCAAAGGCGCCGTCGAGAAACTCTTCGGCGTGAAGGTGGCCTCGGTGCGTACCGTGCGCATGAACGGTAAGCTGAAACGATACGGTCGCTTCGAAGGCAAACGACCGGACTGGAAGAAAGCTTTCGTTACATTGCGCGAGGGCGAAAAGATGATCGAGTTCTTCGAGGGGGTCTGATAGACGATGGCAATCAAGAAATTCAGCCCCACGTCTCCCGGACGCCGGTTCTACACCGTGCAGAGCTTCGATGAGATCACGGACACAAAGCCGCTCAAGTCGCTCACCGAGCCCAAGACGAGATCCGGCGGAAGAAACAGCAATGGCCGTATCACCGTTCGTTTCCGTGGCGGTGGCCACAAAAGGCGCTACCGGGTCGTTGATTTCAAGCGCGACAAGTTGGACGTTCCCGGCAAAGTTGCTTCGGTCGAGTACGACCCGAACCGCTCGGCCCGGATCGCGCGCATCCACTACGTGGACGGCGAGAAGGCCTACATCATTCATCCCGTTGGTTTGAAAGTCGGCGATTCGGTCGTCAGCAGCGCGAGCGCCGATATCCTTCCTGGGAACTGTCTGCCGCTTGAGAACATGCCTTTGGGCACGACAGTGCACAACATCGAGCTCCGGCCGGGCAAGGGTGGCCAGATGGCACGCAGTGCCGGCGCCGGTGCCCAACTCGTTGCGAGAGAGGGCAAGTACGCCCAGCTGCGACTACCATCCGGTGAAGTCCGCATAGTCCACAAAAAGTGCCGGGCAACGGTCGGTCAGGTGGGCAATATCGAGCATGAGCAAGTGACGCTCGGCAAGGCCGGGCGGAAGCGTTGGCTCGGACGCAGACCCCACAATCGCGGCGTCACCATGAACCCCGTCGACCACCCGCATGGTGGCGGCGAAGGTAGTACCGCCGGCGGGCGCCACCCGGTGACGCCTTGGGGTGTTCCGACCAAGGGCTACAAAACACGCAACAACAAGCGCACCGACAAATTCATCGTGAGGCGCAAGGGTAAGAAGAGAGGTTAGCGAGCCATGGCGAGATCGCTGAAAAAAGGGCCGTTCGTGGATGACAATCTATTGAATAAGATCGACATCATGAACGACGGCGGCGAGAAGAAAGTGGTGAAGACGTGGTCGCGCCGCTCTACCATCATTCCCGAAATGGTGGGACATACGCTGGCGGTCCACAACGGCAAGAAATTTATTCCGGTGTACGTGACCGAGAACATGGTGGGCCATAAGTTGGGCGAGTTTTCGCCGACGCGAACGTTCCGTGGTCACACCACGAAGACGAAGACGGAAAGGGCAGCTAAGGTCGCTAGGTGAGGGCCCTAAGTATCGGAGGCTTTTGAGATGGTTGAAGCAAGGGCAACTGCGAAATACGTCCGTGGATCCCCGTCGAAAGCGCGGTTGGTGATCGAATTGATCCGCGGAAAGCGCGCGGCCGAGGCGCTCTCTATTTTGCAGAACACGAACAAGCGGGTTTGCCGACCGCTCGAGAAAGTGCTCCGTTCCGCTATCGCGAACGCCCAACAAAAGGCCGTCGAAGAGGCGAAACGCATCGACGAGGACGATCTCGTCGTCACCAAGGCCTACGCCGACGCGGGTCCGACGCTCAAGCGGATTCGGCCGGCGCCAATGGGGCGTGCATTTCGTATCGTACATAGAACGTCGCATTTGACGATTGAGGTATCGGAGAAAGAACAGTCGTGATCTGCCATCAGCCATCGGCCATCGGCCATCAGCGGTTGCCGCGTGGTGCCGCTATTTCAGGGTCACGCCGCTTCGGCGTTATTGGAAGGAATTCTTAATGGGTCAGAAAGTTCACCCTTACGGGTTTCGGCTCGGGTACAACAAGACGTGGCGCTCGCGTTGGTACGCCGAGCGGGACTACGGGAAGCTCCTCCACGAGGACTTGAAGCTGAAGCGTCAGTTGAAGAAACGCTTTTCGCACGCTGGTGTTTCGCGAGTCGAGATCGAGCGAGCAGCGAACAAGCTCAAGATCAACATCCATACTTCTCGGCCTGGGATCATCATCGGGCGCAAAGGGACCGAGGTCGACAAGCTCAAGTCGGAAGTTCAGGCGACGACCCAGCGCGAGGTCTACATCAATATTATCGAGGTCGCCAGACCCGAGCTCGACGCTCAGCTCGTTGCCGAGTCCATCGCGCTTCAGCTCGAGAAGCGTATTGCGTTCCGCCGGGCGATGCGCAAGGCGGTGGATGCGACGATGCGCTTTGGCGCGAAGGGTGTTCGCGTGCGCTGCGCTGGCCGGTTGAACGGCGCGGAGATCGCCCGCTCCGAGTGGTACCTTCTCGGCCAGCTCCCGCTCCATACGCTGCGCGCGGACATCGACTATGGATTCGCTGAAGCGTTTACGACGTACGGACAGATCGGGGTGAAGTGCTGGATTTACAAAGGGGAGTCGCTCCCTCTCGGCCCAGCGTTCCGTGAGGACGCGAACGAGCGTCCCCGGGCGCGCAAGACGGAGTAAGCCGCCATGTTAATGCCGAAGAAAGTCAAGCACCGCAAAGTCCAGCGGGGCCGTATGAGAGGCAAGGCCTGGAAGGGCCACACCGTGGCATTCGGTGATTACGGTCTGAAAGTAACCGAGCCTGGTTGGATTACCGATCGTCAGATCGAAGCAGCGCGCGTGGCGATTACCCGCTTCGTGAAGCGTAGCGGACGCGTTTGGATCCGCATCTTTCCCGACAAGCCCGTCACCAAGAAGCCGCAGGAAACTCGTATGGGTAAGGGAAAAGGTAGCCCCGAGTTCTGGGTCGCCGTGGTCAAACCAGGTCGCATCCTCTACGAGATGGAGGGTGTTACCGAAGAGCAGGCGCGTGAGGCGATGCGTTTGGCCGGGCACAAACTCCCGCTTCCGACCAAGTTCGTTACGCGGTTCGAGGAGGGTTGATCGTGAAGATCGACAAAGTACGGGAGCTGGGGGTCGAGGAGCTGCAGCACAAAGTCAGCGACCTCCAACAGGATATTTTTCACGCTCGCATCCAAAAGGAGACGGGCCAACTGGATCAACTCGGAAAGGTTCGCAGCTTGCGAAAAGATCTGGCGCGGGTGAAGACCGTGCTGCGTCAACTCGAGATTGAGGAAACGAAAGGTAGGGCGTCCGGTCCTGGGCAAGGGCAGGGATAGAGGAACACTGAAGATGTCCAAGATAACGAAGGTCGGAGTCGTCAAGAGCAACAAGATGGACAAGACCGCCGTGGTGAGTGTCGAGCGATTGGTGCGCCATCCGCTCTATACACGCGCGTTCAAGAAGACGTCCAATTTCGCGGTGCACGACGAGCAGAATCGCTGCCAAATCGGAGACCGCGTGCAGATCGTGGAATGCCGGCCGATCTCGAAGCGGAAGCGCTGGCGGTTGGTAGAGATTTTGGAATCGCCGGCGTCTGTCGAAAGTGGGACCAACAGTACAGGCGGTAACGGGGCGACGGCCAAGCCAGCTGAGTGAAGACCAGGGATTCGACGAATGATTCAGATGCAAACGGTTCTCGAAGTGACCGACAATTCGGGGGCCAAGAAGATCGCCTGTATCCATCCGCGAGGTGGTGGTGTCGGCCGCATCGCTCACTTGGGCGACGTGATCACAGCGTCGGTCAAAGAGGCCATTCCCGATAGCCCCGTCAAGAAGGGTACGGTGGTGAAAGCCGTGATCGTACGCACCCGCAAGGAGCACCGCCGCAAGGACGGCACCTATATCCGTTTCGACGACAACGCCGCGGTGCTCATTAACGATCAAAACGAGCCCCTAGGGACGCGCGTCTTCGGACCGGTCGCCCGGGAGCTGCGTGAGAAGAAGTTCATGAGAATCGTATCGCTGGCGCCCGAGGTCTTATAAGTGGCTATCAAATTGCACGTACGCAAGAACGACCAGGTGGAAATCCTGTCCGGGAGAGACCGCGGTAAGCGCGGCAAAGTGTTGCGGATGATTCCCGATCAGAGGCGTGCCATCGTCGAGCGCGTCAACATGCTCAAGCGGCACACTCGGCCCAACCCGCAAAAGAACATCAAGGGCGGCGTCGTCGAGCGGGAAGGCTCACTCGACTTGAGCAACCTCATGGTCGTCTGTCCCGAATGCGACAAGAAGACGCGTGTGCGACACAAGGTCTTGACCGATGGCCGCAAGGTGCGTACCTGCACTGCTTGTGAGGGAGTGATTGATAAATGAATCAAATGAGTCAAATGAGTCAAAGAGTCAAATGAGTCGGCTCGCAAAAAAGTATCAGGAAACGATTCGGCCGCAGCTGATGAAGGATCTCTCCATCACCAACGTCTGCGCCGCACCGAAGGTGAACAAAGTCATCGTGAACGTTGGCGTTGGTGAAGCTTCCGCGAACATCAAGCTCCTCGACGCTGCCATGGACGAGATGGGTGCGATCACGGGGCAACGACCGGTGATGCGACGAGCGAAAAAATCCATCGCCGCGTTCAAGCTTCGCGAAGGCCAGCCCGTGGGCACGTGCGTCACGCTGCGGGGCAAGCGTATGTATGAGTTCATCGACCGCCTCCTCAACATTGCGCTTCCACGCGTGAGAGATTTCAGAGGTGTCCCGACCAAGTCGTTCGATGGTCGCGGCAACTACACGATGGGCTTGCAGGACCAGCTCATCTTCCCGGAGATCTACTATTCCAGAGTCGATCAGACCAGGGGAATGAACATCACTTTCGTCACGTCGTCGAAAAACGACGAGGGCGCGAAGCGTCTGCTCGAGCTCATGGGCATGCCCTTCCGTCGCCCCAATCAGTAATTTGGCAGTAGTTATTATGGAGAAGCTCATTGGCTAAACAATCAGCTATTGCGAAATCGCTCCGCAAGCCGAAGTTCAAGGTGCGCCAGCACAACCGCTGCAACATTTGTGGCCGGCCGCGCGGCTACGTCAGGAAGTTTCGCCTCTGTCGCCTGTGCTTCCGGAAGCTCGCCCTCGCGGGTGAGATTCCGGGTCTGGTGAAGTCGAGCTGGTGAAAAGGAGAAAGACATCATGATGACGGATCCTATCGCCGATATGCTCACCCGGATTAGAAACGGCATGAGAGCCCGACACGCCAAGGTCGATATTCCTGCGTCGAACCTCAAGACCGAGCTCGCTCGCATCTTGAAGGAAGAGGGCTATGTCCAGAATTACAAGCGCATCGCCGACGACAAGCAGGGGGTCCTGCGCGTCTTCCTGAGGCGAACGAACGATGGCTCGGAAGTCATCGTCGGGATATCACGGGTGTCGCGACCCGGCTGCCGCGTTTACGTCGCCAAGGACGAGATCCCGAAAATTCAAGGCGGTCTCGGTATCAATATTGTCTCGACGTCTCGAGGCCTCATGACGGGGCGCCAGGCGGTCCGTGAGGGCGTGGGCGGCGAGATTCTCTGCAACGTTTGGTGATGGGCGAGGACGACCGATGTCGAGAATAGGCAACAAACCGATTGCGATTCCCAGTGGGGTCAAG
Source organism: Candidatus Marinacidobacterales bacterium (assembly GCA_965237955.1). GTDB lineage: Bacteria > Acidobacteriota > Vicinamibacteria > Marinacidobacterales > SMYC01. The sequence continues at coordinate 2,781,235 of OZ250169.1, forward strand.
ATCAAGATCGAGGACCGTGACGTCCACGTGGAGGGTCCAAAGGGGAAGCTCGTTACTGCGCTGCCGACGGGAATCAACGCCAAGCAAGAAAATGGCGAGCTGACCACGATGCGTGAGACCGAAACAAACGAGCTCAAGGCCTTGTGGGGACTGGCGCGAAGCCTGTTGGCGAACGCGGTCCACGGAGTTTCGGTGGGATTTACCAAGGAGCTCGACATCGTTGGGATTGGCTACCGGGCGCAGGTCGAGGGGAAAGCCGTCAATTTCTCCCTCGGCTATTCACATCCGGTCGAGTTTTCCATTCCGAATGGAATCGACGTCAAGATCGACAAGAACACCCACATCACGGTGTCGGGTGCTGACAAGCAGCTCGTCGGACAAACAGCGGCGAACATCCGGAGCTTGCGAAAACCAGACCCCTACAAGCAGAAAGGGATCCGCTACACCGGCGAGCATCTGAAAAGGAAGGCCGGAAAGACCGGAGTTACGTCAACGTCATGAAAGTTCACACCAAATCAGACGCGAGGAAGCGGATTCACCTGCGCATCCGCAAGACTGTCGTTGGCACCGAAACCCGTCCGCGGCTCGCCGTATTCCGGAGCGCCAGACACATCTATGCGCAAGCGATCGACGATGGGTCGGGCCGGACGTTGGCGGCGGCGAGCACGTGCGAAAAGGACACCGGCTATGGCGGAAACATCAAAGGTGCGGCGGTCGTCGGCAAACTCATCGCGGAGCGCTGCCGGGTTAAGGACATCGAGACCGTCGTTTTCGATCGTGGCGGGTTCAAATACCACGGCCGCATCAAGGCACTAGCAGACGCCGCTCGGGGCGCGGGCCTCAAGTTCTAGAACGAAGGAATATTCATGTCACGAGAAAAGGTCGACGCCAGCGGGCTCGAGCTCAAAGACCAAGTGGTCAGCATCAATCGCGTCACCAAAGTCGTGAAGGGTGGCAAGAACCTCTCCTTCAGCGCGCTCGTCGTCGTCGGTGATGGCAACGGGCACGTGGGCTTTGGTCTCGGTAAGGCAAAGGAAGTTCCATCGGCTATCCGTAAGGGCATCGAGATTGCCAAGAAGAGTTTGATCCGCGTTCCGCTCACGGGTGGGACGATCCCGCACCAGATCACCGGTGTCTTCGGCGCCGGCCGCGTGTTGTTGAAACCCGCGGTCGAGGGGACCGGAGTGATTGCCGGCGGCCCGGTGCGCGCCGTAGTCGAGGCTGCCGGAATCCGGGACATCCTCACGAAATCACTCGGAACCGCCAACCCGAAGAATGTCGTCAAGGCGACGATGACCGGGCTCGGTGAGCTCCGAAGCCCCGAGGACGTGGCGCAGGCTCGCGGCAAGAACGTCGCTGAAATAATGAGTTAGTTCGATGCCAAATAAAGAAATGGCCAAAGAAACGGCCACTAAGAAAACCACGGTGAAGAAAACGAAGACGACGACGACGAAAAAGAAGTCGAAAAAGGCGGGCGGCCTGAAGTTGAAGCTCGTGCGGAGCCTGATCGGCGCCACCAAGCGTCAGCGCCAGACCGTGCAGAGTCTGGGGCTCAGGCGCATTCGCCACACGGTTGAGCGGCAGGATACGCCTGAAATCCGCGGGATGCTGACCAAAGTCGCACACCTCATCCAAGTGATCGAAGGATAAGGATAGCCAGATGAGCTTAGAATCACTCAAACCCGCACCGGGCACACTCAAGTCCAAGAGGCGCATCGGTCGGGGTCCTGGCTCGGGCCGCGGTAAGACGGCGGGCCGTGGCCACAAGGGCGCCAAGTCGCGCTCCGGATATTCGAGACGGCGTGGCTTCGAGGGGGGCCAGATGCCGCTGATTCGGCGGCTGCCCAAGCGTGGCTTCACGAACATTTTCTCGAAGCAGATCGAGACCGTGAACGTCAGCGATCTCGAGCGGCTTCCCGAGGGCACGGTGGTGACGCCGGAGCTTTTGGTCAGCCACCGCATGATCCGGAAGAGTTTCGACGGCGTCAAGGTGCTGGGAAACGGTGAGCTCAAGACCAAGCTCGTCGTTCAAGCCCACGCGTTCAGTGCCACCGCCAAAACCAAGATCGAAGGTGCTGGCGGCCGCGCGGAGGAGCTCAAGGCGTGATCGAAAGCCTCAAGAACATATTCCGCATTCCTGATCTGAGGAATCGGGTTCTGTTCACGCTGGGTATGCTGTGGGTGTATCGGTTGGGGAACCACATCCCGACACCCGGAGTCGACGCCAGCACTCTGACGGCGTTTTTCGATCAGAATCGCGATACCTGGTTCGGGTTCGTGGATATGTTCTCGGGCGGGAATCTCTCGCGGGTTACCGTGTTCGCGCTCGGCATCATGCCGTACATCAGCGCGTCCATTATTCTCCAGCTTCTCACCGTGGTGTGGCCGTACCTCGAGAAGCTGTCGAAGGAGGGCGAGCTCGGGCGGAAGAAGATCACCCAGTACACGCGCTACGGCACGGTTTTGTTGAGTGTGATCCAGTCGGGAGGCATCGCTGCGTTTCTACAGAAGCAGGAGCTCACCGGCGGGCTCGTGCTGGTTGCGAACCCCGGAATCGCGTTCACGTTGATGACCGTCCTCACCCTCACCGCGGGGACGGTGTTCATCATGTGGATTGGTGAGCAGATCACGGAGCGCGGCATTGGAAACGGGATGTCGCTCTTGATTTTTGCGGGCATCGTCGTCGGGTTTCCCCCGGCGATCGTGACCACGCTCACCAATGTCTCGACGGGTCAGCAGTCGGTTTTTGGCGTCATCTTGCTCACGATGTTCATGGTTGTCGTCGTTGGCGTGATCGTGTACGTGGAGCGGGCGCAGAGGCGCATCCCGGTTCAATACGCCAAGCGCGTCGTCGGGCGTCGCATGTACCAGGGACAATCCACTCACCTCCCGCTGAAAGTGAACACCGGCGGTGTCATCCCTGTCATCTTCGCGAGCTCGATCATCGCGCTACCGCAAACGTTCGCTTCGATGTTCCCGAACAGCGTGTGGATGACGAACATCGCGACGCAGTTGGCGTGGGGAATGCCCCTGTACACGTTGCTCTACGTCGTCGCCATCGTCTTTTTCTGTTACTTCTACACCGCTATCATTTTCAACCCCGATGACGTTGCCGACAACATGCGGAAGTACGGCGGCTACGTGCCTGGCATCCGGCCCGGCAAACGCACCGCGGAGTACATCGACACTATCCTCACCCGTCTCACCTTCGGCGGAGCGGTCTATCTCGCGGCGGTCTCGGTGCTTCCTGAGTTCATGATCGCGGGTTTCCGCGTAGCGCCGATTCCGATCATCGGGCCCTTTCTGGACGGCCTCCTCCCCACGTGGATCACCGAAGGGCTTGGGATAACGTTCTACTTTGGTGGGACATCGCTCCTCATCATCGTGGGTGTCTCGATGGATACCGTGCAGCAAGTCGAGAGCCAGCTGATCATGAGGCACTACGACGGCTTCATGAAGCGCGGCCGTATCCGGGGACGACGGGGCTGACGTCATGGTGAGATTGATTCTTCTCGGACCTCCCGGCGCGGGGAAGGGCACGCAAGCCGTGCGACTGGCGGATGAGTTGAACGCTCCGCATATTTCCACCGGCGTCATCCTGCGCGAAGCTGCGGCTTGTGGAACCGAGCTCGGCAACAAGGCCAAGGAGATCATGGACCAAGGGCGTCTCGTCGGTGACGACGTCATGCTCGGTATCATTCGCAAGAGGTTGGCCGAGGACGATTGCGCTAACGGCTACATCCTGGATGGCTTTCCGCGGACGATTCCGCAGGCTCGAGCCCTCGACGAGCTTCTCCACGAGCGAAGCGCTCCGCCGGTGGTCATCGCGAATCTCGAGCTCGACGAGGACGAGCTGCGGCGACGCATCGCGGGCCGTCGCAGCGAGGACCAGCGGTCGGACGATAGCGAGGAGACGATGTTGCACCGCTTCGCCGTCTATCAGGAGCAGACGCGGCCGCTTTTGGACTATTATGGGAGTCGCGTTTCGGCCCTCGACGGAAAAGGTAGTATCGACGACGTGTTCGAGCGTTTGTCGGATCTCCTGGCCTCGGCTTCGGCCTCGGCGGGAGAGGGACAGGCGGGCGCATGATTCGACGTCGTTCCGACAAAGAGCTCGACAAGATGCACCAGGCCAATGCCATCGTGCTCCATACGCTCGAGCTCCTGAAGGCGGCCCTCGAGCCCGGCATGACCACCGTCGAGCTCGACCGGATCGCGTCCGACGCGCTCGCGCGTGAGGGCGCGAAGCCCGCGTTCAAAGGGTATCGCGGGTTTCCGGCGTCTCTGTGTGTGTCGGTAAACGATGAAGTCGTGCATGGCATACCGTCGCCGGAACGCTCGCTGTCCGAAGGTGACATCGTGAGCCTCGACTTCGGCGCCATCGTCGACGGGTATTTCGGCGACAACGCGCTGACGGCAGGTGTGGGGGAGATATCGAAGGAGCTCGAAAGACTTCTAGAAGCAACCGAGCAGGCTATGTTCAAAGGCATCGAGGCAATGGAGCCCGGAAATCACGTGTCGGACATCGGCTACGCGGTTCAATCGCACGCCGAACGGAACGGCTATTCGGTGGTTCGTGACTTCGTTGGGCACGGGATTGGCCGTGCGCTCCACGAAGATCCTCCGGTGCCGAACTATGTTCAGGCGGGCCGCGATCCGCGCTTGAGAGCCGGGATGTGCCTAGCTATCGAGCCGATGGTGAACACCGGTGGCCATCACGTCAAAACACTGTCGGACAAGTGGACGGTGGTGACGGCAGATGGCGGCTTCTCGGCACACTTCGAGCGCTCGGTGGCGATTACGGATGCAGGACCTTGGATTCTCGCCGAGCCGCGATCCGTCTATTCCGAGGGGGCCCAAGTTGTCTAAAGAAGACGCCATTGAGGTCACGGCGACGGTGCTCGAGCCGCTTCCGAACGCGATGTTCAAGGTCGAGCTCGAGAACAAACATAAAGTTCTCGCACACGTTTCGGGAAAGATGCGCAAGCATTTCATTCGCATCCTTCCCGGCGACAAAGTCTTGGTGGAGCTGTCCCCGTACGATTTGACGAGGGGACGGATCGTCTACCGGTACAAGTGAGCCGTTCTAGTTTGGCAAGGATAGAGTCATGAAAGTCAGAGCGTCGGTGCGACGCATTTGCGCCAAATGCAAAATCATTCGCCGCAACAGAGTCGTTCGGGTCATCTGCACCAACCCGAAGCACAAGCAGCGGCAGGGTTAAGGAGAAGTTGACGTGGCACGTATTGCCGGAGTTGATTTACCGCGTGAGAAGCGCATCGGCATCGGGCTGACTCATATTTACGGCATCGGGCATGTGCGCTCGGCTGTAATCCTCGAAAAGGCCGGTATCGACTTGATGACCAAAGTCAAAGAGTTGAGCGAGGAGCAAGTCAGTCAGATCAGTCGGACCATCGATGCCGAAGGTGGCGTCGAGGGTGACCTGCGCAAAGAAGTTTCTATGAACATCAAACGGCTGATGGACGTCGGAGCCTATCGCGGACTTCGTCATCGCCGCTCTCTGCCAACCAGAGGCCAGCGCACCCACACCAACGCGAGGACGCGCAAAGGGCCGAAGCGCGGCCAACAGAGGAAGAGGTAGTCTCGGATGGCAAAGAAGAAGAAAAAGGACGACAAGAAGGGCAAACGCAAGACCTTCAAGAAGAAGGAAAAGCGTACGCTCCTGAGCGGCGTCGCGCACATCCAGGCGACGTTCAACAACACCCACGTGACGGTTGCCGATGCGGAAGGCAACGTGGTGGCTTGGGCGAGCGCCGGCGGCATGGGCTTCAAAGGCTCCCGCAAGGGAACGCCTTTCGCCGCCCAACAAGCCGCCAGCCAAGTAGCCCAGGCCGTCAAAGCCCTAGGCTGCAAAATCCTCGATGTCCGCGTAAAGGGACCGGGCTCCGGCCGAGAATCGGCAATCCGAGCACTACAAGCCTCGGGGATAACCGTCAAATCGATCCGAGACGTAACCCCCATCCCCCACAACGGCTGCCGCCCCCCCAAAAGACGGAGAGTATAGAAAGCAATGATTTTTCAAACAAGCACAGCGTGGCCGAGCAAGAAGCTGATGGCCGATGGCTGAATCCAAGGAGAACCATGGCTAGGTATCGCGGTCCGGTCTGCCGGCTCTGCCGGCGAGAGGGGATGAAGCTCTTTCTGAAAGGGGAGCGATGCTTCGGTCCCAAGTGCGCCATCGAGAAGAGGAACTATGCTCCGGGCGCGCATGGCAAGGCGCGGCGCAGCCGAATCCAGGGCTATGGGCTTCAGCTTCGAGAGAAGCAAAAGGTCAAACGCACCTATGGCCTTCTGGAAAAACAATTCCGCCTCTACTTCGAGCGAGCTGAAAAAACTCGTGGCATTACCGGTGAGATTCTGCTGCAATCGCTCGAGAGGCGCTTGGACAATACCGTCTACCGGCTCGGGTTCGCGACGTCGCGGCCCCAGGCACGGCTACTCGTGCGTCACGGCCATGTCCGTGTCGGTGAGCGGCGCGTCAACATCCCGTCCTATGCGGTGCGGGAGGGCGATGTCGTTGCGGTCGGTCCAAAATACGCGAAGCACGCTCGTTTCCAACACGCCGCCGAAGTCGGCAAGAGCCGCGGTGTGCCCAGGTGGTTGGAGCTTGGCGAAGAAGGTACATCGGGCAAGGTCGTCTCCTTGCCCGCTCGTGAGGACTTGGAGCTCTCTTTTCAAGAGCAGCTCATCGTCGAGCTCTACTCTAAATAAGGTTTTCGCTCGACCAGAGGAGGTTTTTCGAAGGTATGCTCTGGACAGGATTTCAAAAGCCCAAGCGGCTTGATGTGGATCGCTCTTCCCTGACCAACCACTATGGCCGGTTCTACGCCCAACCTTTCGAACGTGGTTTCGGAACCACGATCGGAAACGCGCTCCGGCGCGTGCTCCTGTCGTCCATCGAGGGAGCGGCCATCACCGCTGTCAAGATCGAAGGCGTGCTCCACGAGTTTTCTCCCATTCCGGGCGCGCTCGAGGACACGACCGAGATCATCCTCAACTTGAAACGGGTGCCGTTCAAACTACTGTCGACGGGCCCGAAAACGGTGACGCTCCACGCCGAAGGCGAAGGCGTCGTCACCTCGGGTGACCTCGAGCTTCCGTCGGACGTCGAGGTTCTCAACAAAGACCTCGTCATCGCCAACCTGTCCCCGTCTGGCAAGCTCGGTCTCGAGATGCGTTTGAACGACGGTCGCGGGTACGTGTCCGCGGAGAAGAACTTCGACGACGATCTGACGATCGGCTTCATTCCGCTCGACTCGGTGCACTCGCCCATCAAGAAGGTCAACTACGTGGTTGAGGCCGCTCGCGTAGGCCAGGCCACCGACTACGACAAGCTGACCCTCGACGTGTGGACGAACGGCTGCGTGTCGCCGCAGGATGCTGTGGGTCTCGCGTCCAAGCTTCTCAAAGACCACTTGACCATCTTCGTCAACTTCGAAGAGGAGAGTCCGGTGGACGAAGCGGTGACCGAGACCGCGCGGGACGCCATTGCGGAGCACTTGAACCGCAGTGTCGATGAGCTCGAGCTCTCCGTGCGCTCTTACAATTGTCTGAAAAACGCCGATATCAAGACGATCGGCGAGCTGGTGACGAAGACCGAATCGGAGATACTCAAGACCAAGAACTTTGGGCGGAAGTCCTTGAACGAGATCAAAGAGATCTTGGGCACGATGGGGCTTTCGCTGGGGATGAGAATCGAGTCATGAGGCATCGCGTCGCTCACCGCAAGCTAAGCCGCACCACCGAGCACCGGCTCAGCTTGCTCCGCAACATGGCGGCTTCGCTGATCACCCACGAGCGCATACGCACCACCGTGGCGAAGGCCAAGGAACTGCGGCCGTTCGTGGAGAAGCTGGTCACGTTGGGAAAACGGGACTCCTTGCACGCTCGCCGGAGGGCACTTTCGATCCTTTCCAGCAAAACGGTGGTTCGCCGGCTCTTCAGTGACGTCTCCCCGCGCTTTTCCGAGCGTCCGGGCGGGTATACCCGCATCTTGAAGCTTGGTCCGAGGCAGGGCGACGGCGCGCCCATGGCGTTCATCGAGTTTGTCGACTACGAGTTCAAGGGCGGCGCAGCTCCGGCACCCTCGACCAAGGCGAAGTCCAAGAAGAAGGACGAACCCGTCGAGCCTGTTGAACAAGAGGTTGAAGAGGTTGCCGACGTAGGGGAGCCCGAAGCCGAGAAGCCCGCCAAGAAGAAAGCAGCAAAGAAGAAAACCACCGCCAAGAAGGCGACCAAGAAAAAGACGACAAAGAAGAAATCCAGCTAGTTGTTTCAACGGCGAAGTCGCAACCAAAAAAAACAAACGCAAAGGCGCCAAGACGCAAAGAAAGGGTCTGCGTTGCGCCTTGCGGCGCTTGTTTGGGCTCCCTACTTCCGTTTCGGCAGGAAACTTAGAAATCTCAGGAACTTGAGACGGGAGAGAGAAGTCGGCGTCGAAGGCGCTCCACTTTGCGCCCTTGCGACTCTGCGCCTTTGCGTTGAGACTATCTTCGCACGGGAGTGCGGCCAGTTTAATCCTTAGCTTCTTTTTCCGCTTTCCGCTCCGCGACGATTTTTGGGATCAAGTGCGTCGGCACCTCTTCGTAATGGGAGAACTCCATGTGGAAGGCGCCACGGCCACCGGTCATCGACGTGAGCGCCGGCTCGTAGCTGAGCATCTCCGCCATCGGTACCTGGGCTTTGATCGCCGTCGAATTGCCTTTGGTGTCCATCCCCTGGGTGCGGCCCCGCCGTGAGTTGAGATCGCCCATCACATCGCCGGTGTTGTCGTCGGGCACCGTGATCTCGACGTCCATGATCGGCTCGAGGAGCGTCGGCTTGCACTTTTGCATGGCCTCCTTGAAGGCCATCGACCCGGCGATCTTGAACGCCATTTCCGACGAATCCACGGCGTGGTGCTTACCGTCGAAAACCGTCGCTTTGAAGCCGACCATCGGATAGCCCGCCAGGAAGCCTTTCACCCGCTCCTCTTGAATTCCCTTTTCTACTGCAGGGATGAACTGCTTGGGGATGGCGCCGCCGAAGACTTCGTTGCCGAACTCGAACTCTGAGCCGCCCTCGACGGGCTCGAACCGGACGTGGCAGTCAGCGAACTGACCGTGACCGCCGGTCTGTTTCTTGTGCCGCGCGTGCGTCTCGGTGCTGCCTCGAATCGTTTCTTTGTACGGCACTTTCGGCGGATGAAGCTCGACCTCTACGCCGAATTTCTCTTTTAGTCGCGACACCACGACCTCGATGTGCAGCTGACCGGTACCGGAGAGAAGGAGCTCGCTCTCACGGTGGAAGCGCAACATCAGGTCTTCTTCCGCCAAGCGCTGCAACGCTTGGCTGATCTTCTCTTCGTCACCGCGCGACTTGGGCTCGATTGCGAAGCTGATGACCGGCTCGGGAAACTCGATCTTCTTGTAGATGATGGGAGCCGATTTGTCGGCGAGGGTGTCGCCAGTTTGGCTTTCTTTGAGCTTCGCCACCGATGCGAGGTCGCCGGCGTGCACTTCGTCGACAGGCTGGGACTCCTTGCCTTGCAAAAGCGCGAGACTCGCCACCCGTTCCGCCGTGTCTTTTACGGTGTTCTGGTACGAGGAGTCGGGCTTCAGGACGCCGCTCATCACGCGGAACAAGCTGATGCGCCCGGCAAACGGATCGGCGATCGTCTTGAAGATATATGCCGAAGCGGGCTCGTCCACCGAGATCTTTCGCGTCACTTCGCCGCCACTCGCGTCCAAGCCGGTCACCTCGCCGCGAGCGTCGGGCGCTGGGCTGAGCGCGACGAGGACGTCCATGAGCGGTCGCACGGCGATGTTTCGCGCTCCCGCGCACGCGAGCACCGGGTAGATACTTCGGGCGAGGATCGCCTGTTTCAAACCATTGAGAAGCTCGTCCGCTGACAACTCGCCGGCTTCGAAATACTTTTCCATCAACGCGTCATCGACTTCGGCCACCATCTCCATGAGCGCACCGCGGGCGGTGTCCGCCTCGTCTTTCATATCCGCCGGAACGTCTTGCTCCTCGAAGCCGCCTTGGTCGTCGCCCTTGAACACGTACGCTTTCATCGTGGCGAGGTCGACGACGCCCTTGAAATCCTTCTCCGAGCCGATGGGGAGCTGAATAGGAACCGCGACCCGCCCGAAAGTCTCTCGAACGGAATCGAGCGAGCGCGAGAAGCTGGAGCGGTCTCGATCGAGTCGATTGATGACTATCATGCGCGCGAGTCCAAACTCGTCGGCGAATTCCCATACCTTCTCGGTTTGAACCTCGACACCAGCGACGCCGCACACGTTGACGAGAGCGGTATCCGCGACCTGGAGCGCCCCGCGCGCTTCCTGGATGAAGTTGCCGTAGCCCGGCGTATCGAGAATGTTGATCTTGGTCTTGTTCCACTCGTAGTGAGCCAGTGACGTGGAAAGGCTTATCTGGCGCGAGATTTCGTCCGCGTCGAAATCGGTGACGGCGTTCCCGTCCTCGACCTTCCCCATGCGATTGACGGCACCCGAGCCGTAGAGCATCGCGGACGTGAGTGAAGTCTTGCCGGAGCCGCCGTGACCCACGATGGCTACGTTGCGGATACCGGCAGTCTCGTAGATCTTCATCGTGCCTCCGTCGGATGTGAGAGTTGCGGTTGGCTACCCAGCACCCGAGCCGGACTCGGGCTCGTCCTCTCAGGACGTGATGATCCCTCTCGGACCTCCTCCAAACAACCACGGGAAGCCGCACCGTGGCGCTCCCCGGTGCAGTGGACACCGGTGGTTGGCGCCTGAAGGCTCCCGGGACGGGAATTATAGCACCATGCTCGGAAGGGAAGCCATTCAACTATAGTATGGTTACTATCATGCGCGGTTCGGGCCTCTGGCGGTGGCGGCAGCCCAGCGCCGGACTCGCGTTTACCAGCCGCGCGATCGTGGCATTCAAGAACGGGCGTAAGAACGGGGGTGCACCTCGCTTCGAAAGAAAAGAGCTGCCCGACGGGCTCGTGGAGGTGTCCGCGACCACACCCAACATTCAGTCGGTGAGGGACCTCGCTCAGATCGCGGTGGCCGTGCTCGACGCGGTGGGCGCCCGACGCGAGCGGCTGGCTCTTGCGCTGCCGGATCTCGCGATCACCACAGCGGTGTTTCCCGGCCGCGGCCGAGCTCCCGAGCGTGTGCTCAAAAAGGAGTTCGCCTCGATGCTGCCCTACTCCGTCGGCGAGGCGCGGTGCGACTTTTGGAGAGGTCGACACGACGAGGTTTTGGCCGCCGCTGTCCGAGAGATGGTGGCGCTCCAATACGAGCAAATCGTCGAAGCGGTCGAGTGTCGCCTCGCGTGGGTCGACGCCGTGAGCCTCGCCAGAATCCCGAGCTATTCGACCCGTCCCTCGCGAAAAGGCGAGCTCGACGTTGATCTGCAGCTCTACGCCGGGCACTATTGCTTGACGGTGTTCCGCGAGGGTGAGCTCGTGGATGCGAGGACGAAACTGAGGACGGCGGGCGACGTCGAGTTCGTTTGCCGCGAAGTGCTCCGGGTCCCGGCGCTTCACGATAGTGCCGATAGTGATGCCCAAGATTCGATCGCCTCGCTCTGCCTATTCGGCGCCGACGCGGCTTCCGTCGCCGCGGCTCTCGAAGACTCTTCACGAGTTCGTGCCATTCGAATCGAGACCGATGATGAGGACCGTCATCTGGAGTCTTCTCTAGAGACTCTCCTCGCTCGGGGAAGACCCTGAGCGTCATGAAGTCCGGAATCTATCTCGGTCCTCCCCTTGGACGTGCCCGCGGCCTCGGAAGACTTCTCGTTCTGTTCGGGGTGATAGGGACGCTGTTCCACCTCGGTATCTACCTTGGTCAGGTGCGCGAGCTCGATGCGGTTCGCTCTGATGTTGAGCGGCGCGAAGGTGCCGTCGCGAATGCGTCGTCCCGTGCCGAGGGCGAGCTTGCTGAGGGCGAGCGCGCGGTGCTCGCACGACTTCGCGCTCTGTCGGAGTCCGGAGCCCCGACGAGCATCCTGACGACGGAGTTGCTGCAGCTTATCGCAAACGCGCTCCCGGACGAGGTCGCGCTCATAGGCGTCAGCCTCGAGCCGTCCACATCGCCTCCGAGCTTGCTCGTGGAGGCCGTCGTCCGGCGGGAGGAAGATGTCACTGCGCTCGAAAGACGTATGGCCGCCTCGAGCCGGGTGGCCGCGACCAGGCTACTCGGAGAGCGGAGCGCTCCCGACGGCACGCTCTCGGTACGTTTACAAGTGGACTTGATCCCGTGAAGGCGCCATGAGAGCGAAGACCATCGTAGTCTTCGGCCTCGTGCTGGTAAATGCCGCACTCGTGATCCTGCGCCAATCCGCGTCTGGCGAACGAGCTGCGCTCGTCGACGCCGCTTCGACGCTGTCCCGAGAAGCCGACCAGGCGCGACTCTCAACCGAGCGGAGGCGCGAGCTCGACGCGCTCGTCGTGAAAGCGAGATCTTACACCGAAGATCCACGAGATATCGGCGCGCTCCGAGACGTGCTCGTCGAAGCGGAACACGGTCTCTCGATCGACCGGTTGTCGCTCGATTTCCGTCCCGAGGAGCAGCTCCCGTCGGAGTTTGGTGGAAGTCGTGTCCACGCGAGCCTCCGGGGTCGATTCGAAGCCATTTACGACTACTTGGAGCGCATCGAAGCGATGGTCCTTCCGTTGTCGCCGGAGAACTTCACGCTACGGGGGGACGGCTCGAGCGTGACGCTCACGGTGCAGTGGGCGGCCCGCTGGCCGCTCGGGAACGAAGGCGCCTTCGAGCCGTCGCCAACGGAGGTGTCGAAGTTGAACGAGTGGCTCTCCGAGAAGCCGCGGCCTCGTCCCGAGCGAGATATCTTCTCGTTCCGCGGTGCCGAGGCGCCCATCGAGGCAGTCCTTTTGACCCAAGCTTCCGAGATTCCCCCTCCCGGGACTCCTCCCGAAGAGCTGGAGCAGGAGGTTGAGCCGGAACGACCTGTGTTGACCGGATTCGTGCTCGCGCGCCCGGAGCTCGAGCCCGACGTGCGGCGCCGCGTGCTTGCCGCTCTCCGCTACCAGGGCGAAGTGCGTCTCGTTATGGTGGGCGATACGATCGGGGGCTACGTGGTCGACCGCATCGAGGCGAGAGACAGCGTTACGCTTACACGGGCGGATACGGGAGAGCGTATTCTTCTGACGTTCGAATAAGAAAATGTTGATGAGCCGAAAAACATAACGCAAAGGCGCCAAGGCGCAAAGTGTTCGGAGTCGCTTTGATTCAACTCGGCTTCTTTGCGCCCTTGCGCCTTTGCGTTTGTTTTTTTGGATCGTCCGGCGAGGCCTTCTCTAGAATCGCAAATACCCCGGAGGAATTCCCGCGACTCGGCCTTTGGTTTGGAGGTCGAGCTTCAATTGATCCTTGCGGCTCTCCATCTGCGCGTTCATCGTTTGCAGCCTCTTCTGCTCGGCGATGAGCTGTTGGGATTCCTGGCCGGTCATTTGAGTGTTCGCAGTCCCGGTCCCAGTCTGGGGTGCGACGGGTAGACCGGCGCCGCCGAGAGCTGAGGTGGCTCCGATCTTGGCTTCGAGCTGACGAAGACGTTCGTTGTTCTCCGCGATGGCGTTATCGATCTCGCGCACTTGCTGGTCATAGTGACGTCTCATGCGCTGGAACATCTCGAGCTTTTGCTCGAGAGGAATGTCGGGCGGAATGCTTTTGGGAACGTCTTCCTCCGTGTACTCCGCTTCCTCGCTGTACTCTTCCCCGTCCTCCGAGCCTGGCCGAGACGGCCCGGAGGCGGAGCGCGTCGAACCCGTCGTCCCGCCTTCGACTTGGGCTTGGCCCGAGCCGCCCGCCTGCTGGGTGGCCAACTGATCCTCGGAGATGACGAGAGCCTCTTTGCCTTCCTGCTTGTTTTTCTCCCGCCTCTCTTTTTCCTTCTTGGCAACCTCGGTGAGCGACTGACTCAAGGCCAATCTCGGCAGGAGAACGAGCAAAACGAACAGCGTTGATTTCATCGGTGGACCCTCGAAAAAAGTTGTTTCAGGATTCAACGTCTATTATAGATCGCGATACCACATCTGGCCAAAGACACGCAAGGTGTTTAAATGCAACGCGTTAAGACCGACGGTTGGGTCCGGGCAACTACAAAGCGTTGCCGAACCCATGCCTCACCTCATACTCGGGAAGGCCGTATGCGTCTTCGAACATCAGCGTTCGCACCGAGCCGGTTGTGTAGTGCGCGATGTCGCGTCCGGTCATCAAGTAGCCGTAGAGCACGACGATGCAATGTTTGGTTTTGAAGTCGGACACCGCCGGCACGTTGGTCGCACGCGTGGCAGGAATGAGAGAGCGTTTGAGCGAGCAGTGTCTCGGGAACAGGCCACAAGTCGCAGCGGCCCCGGCACTCTTCAGGAAATCTCGGCGCTTCATCGTGTGTGCTTCATTCGGCCATAACCTCCTGACCGAGATGACGTTACCTTGCCTGACGTACTTATCACAGCTGTGAGGATCCATCAAAAAGGAGGCCCTTGCGCGTCGTCGTCTAGCGAACTAAAATCAGCGGCTTCGACTCTTGTGGGGTGCCGCCTTCGTTCGGGGGGCGATGACGGACGGAACTTCGGCGAGGTGCGACCTGAGAAAGGAGCTCTTGAGAGATGGCAGTTTTCGCGGAGCGCATCGCCGCCATGGGTACGGAGAACGCGTTCAAGATTGGGGAAGATGTAGCGAAAGCCCAAGCACGGGGCGTCGACGTCATCCGCTTCACTCTCGGCGAGCCCAACTTCGATACCGCGGCTCATATCAGTCAAGCCGGGATCGACAGCATTCTCGCCGGGAACACGCACTACACCGATCCGGCCGGCATCGAACCGCTCCGGAACGCTGTCGCAGCGCACATCGGAAAGACGCGAGGTCTCGACGTCGACCCGGGCCAGGTGATCGTGCTCACCGGCGGGAAGCCGGCGATCGGCTTCTCCATGATGAGCTACGTGAATCCAGGCGACGAAGTCATCTATCCGAGCCCGGGCTTTCCCATCTACGAATCGTGGGTCACTTACGTGGGCGGAAAGCCGGTGCCTCTGGTGTTGCGGGAGGAGAACAACTTCGCGTTCACGCCGGGCGAGCTCGAGCCGATGTTAACAACCCGCACCAAGATCCTCATGCTGTGCTCGCCGTCGAACCCGACCGGGGGCGTGTTGTCGCGCAAAGTGTTACAAGGCGTCGCCGACGTGGTGCGCCGCAAGGCGCACCCTGATTTGCGAGTGTACTCCGACGAGATCTACGAGCACATCACTTTTGACGGCTTCGAGCACTTCTCCATTGCTTCGGCGCCGGGAATGAGAGAGCGTACGATCATCGCGAGCGGCCACTCCAAAGGTTTCGCGATGACCGGCTGGCGTTTGGGCTGGGCCGTCCTCCCCAACAAAGAAGAGGCGTCTTTGTTCAAGCAGCTCAACATCAACACCGTGAGCTGCGTCCCGCCGTTCATTCAGGAAGCGGCGCGGGAGGCACTCGAAAGCCCGAGCTCGGCCGAAGTCGTGGCCGGCATGGTCTCTGAGTTCAAGAACCGGCGCGACTACGTCGTCCCGGCGCTCAACGATATTCCTGGTATTCACTGCAACAAGCCGTTGGGGGCGTTCTACGTATTCCCCAACGTGGGTGGGGCGGTGGCCGTGGTAGGCGCCGAGGATTTCTACAACGGACTCTCCGACGAGCAAAAGGCTTGCACGAGCCCTGCGACCCTCTTCCAGCGGTTCCTGATCTACTGTCACGGCGTCGCGCTCGTCGATCGTCGAAGCTTCGGCGTTTTGAAGAGCGAGGGCCAGCATTTTTTGCGCCTGTCCTACGCTACCGACATGGACAGCATCAAGGAAGGCGTCGCACGCATCCGCAAAGGTGCGTCCGATTCGGCCGGCTTCGAGAAGTTCACGGCGGATCGCGACGCGCTCGGAGTATGAGACTGTGAAGATATTTGCGACCCGCCGTATCCCCCAAGCTGGAATGGATATCCTCGAGCGCGCCGGCACCGTGGAGTTTGGCGTCGAACCAGAGGATGAACTCGTGCCTCGAGAGACGATCGTTTCTGGGGTGAACGGCGCGGACGTGCTCGTGTCCCTTCTCACCGAACGCATCGACCGCGAGGTGATGGAAGCTGGACCCTCGCTCCGAGGCGTGGCGAACTACGCCGTGGGGTTCAACAACATCGATGTCGACGTCGCTACCGAGCTGGGGCTTCCCGTGACCAACACTCCGGGCGTCCTCACCGATACCACGGCCGATCTCGCATGGACCCTTCTCATGGCCGCGGCACGCAATGTCGTCCCCGCGGACCGGTATATGCGCGGCGGTAAATACAAAATCTGGGGGCCCAGCTTGTTTCTCGGTGGCGACGTTTCGCGGGGCGGAGACGGTACGCCGAAGGTTTTGGGCATCGTCGGCTTCGGCCGTATCGGTCAAGCGATGTTCCGTCGCGCCCGTGGCTTCGACATGCGGGTGTTGGTTTTCGATCCACCGCTCCAGAAGATGATCCGCGAGACCGCAGGCGTCGACTACGCCGAGATGGACCAACTGCTCGAGGAAAGCGATTTCGTATCGATTCACGCCGATCTGAATCCAGCGACCAAACACCTCATCGGCACACAAGCGCTGAAGAGAATGAAATCGACCGCCTATCTCATCAACACCGCCCGGGGTCCCATCGTCGATGAGAAAGCGCTGGTGGTTGGTCTTCGCGACGGTGAGATCGCCGGCGCCGGCCTCGACGTGTTCGAGGACGAGCCCGAGATGGCGCCGGGGCTTGCCGAGCTCGAAAACGTCGTGATCGTGCCCCACATCGCCTCCGCGAGCCGCGACACCCGCGACAAAATGGCGACGATGTGCGCCGAGAACGCCGTCGCCCACCTGGGGCTCGAGCGCGCCCCCGACTGCGTCAACCCCGACGTGTACCAGACTGAGGCCTACAGGAAGCGCTCGCGAGTTTAGATGGTGTCGCTTCCCGCTGTCCGCTTCCCGCTTTCCAGTCCACTAAAATCCCCGTGAGACCGGATAGCGGACAGCGGGTAGCCCAGTTCGACAAGCACATCCTCGCGACCAACGGAGCCTCCGCCCCGCATCTGGCTGCCTGGCACAGGACCATTCTGCCGGTTCGCCCTAACCTTGATACAATATCCGTGCTGGCGTCGGCTTTTCTGTCCGTCTAGATCTGCGAATAGAACTCTGTTTTAAGGCTCATGTCCTCGACTCCCGAAAAAATCGACAAATACGTCGTCCTCGGAGAGCTTGGCCGCGGCGCTATGGGCACCGTCTACAAAGCTCACGATCCGGTTCTCGGCCGCGACGTCGCCATCAAGATGATGTCCGAGGAGCTCGTCATCGAAGAGGAGATGCGCGGCAGGTTCAACCGGGAAGCGAAGTCGGTGGCGAAGCTCCAGCATCCCAACATCGTGACGATCTTCGATTTTGGCGAGCTCGAGAACGCGGGTGTTCCCTATATCGTCATGGAGCTGCTCGACGGGGCCAGCCTCGCGCAGATGATGGAGGAAGACCGACCCGAGCGTCTCGAGGACAAAGTCCAAATCGTGACCCAGATGTGTCGCGGGCTCGACTACGCGCACAAGCGCGGCGTGATCCATCGCGACGTCAAGCCCGGCAACATCCAAGTTCTGCCCGCCGGTACCGCGAAGGTTCTAGATTTCGGCATTGCGTTGGGCGAAGGCTCTACCATCAAGACGAAGACGGGGCTGGTCATGGGCACGCCTAACTACATGGCCCCGGAGCAAATCTCGGGTGAAAACGTCGACCATCGTGCCGACATGTGGGCCGTCGGCGTCATCCTCTACGAGCTGTTGTCGGGTGAGAGACCCTTTGTGGCCTCGACCGTACCGAGTCTCGTGTATCGGATCGTGCACGCCGCGCCGGAGCTTCTCGATGCTCGTGCTCTCGGACTTCCCGCGAAGCTCGTCTCCGTCGTCGAGCGTGTTCTGACCAAGGATACTGACAAACGGTTTGGCGATCTCGCGATGATGGCGAGGGCGCTCGACCAGGTCATGGGCGTGGCGACGCCTATTAAGGAGATGTCGGGCGAGTCACGTGCCCGCAGCTACACGACGAACTTCCAGCTCGCGAAGAGCCTTCTCGACCAAGGACAGCCACAACGGGCGCTCGAAGCCGCGCGGCGTGCCCAAGCCCTCGAGCCGACGCATGGCTCGGTGGTCGATCTCGTTCAAGAGATCGAAATTGCGCTCCAAAGGATGCAGTCGGAGCCAACCGTCGCTCACAACCCCGAAGCGGCCGCCTTCGACGCCGCGCAATGGGTGGACCACGCGCGTATGGCGCTCACGGCGGGTAATCGCAGCGAAGCGCTCCGTATCGTCGATGATGTGTTGGCGGTTGAGCCGGGCTTCGAGCCCGCGGTCGAGCTGCGCGATCTTCTCGACACGCCGGGACAAGCGGCACGGGCAGGACGGAGCCGACCCGGGTCGCTACGCACTCACACGCATCGACAGGCACGCGTCCGCCCCGAGCTCAACTTCATCGAGATGATTACGTTCGGCGAGCCTCCCGGAACTCAAGTGTTGACGGTCGGTCCACATCCGCAGCTTGTCGCGGTTGGCGGCGTGGATGGCTCGGTGCGCCTTTGGGATATCGACGCCCGGCGGAAGCTCGCGAGCTTTCGCACCGAGCTTCACCAGCGTACCGGTGCCTTGGTGCACAACTCGCGATCTCGGTCCACAATTGTCCTGTACTCGCGGATTCGAGGTTCCCCATGAGCATTTTCAAACGCACTCAGCGGAAGTATGTGAAGAAGGCCTATCGCGTGAGGAATTGGCGTGAATATGAGGCGGGTCTGCGCAACCGCGGGAGCCTGACCGTCTGGATCTCGCTCACCGCCGGCAAGCTTGTGAACTGGGACGCGCCCCGGCCAAGGAGGAGGAAACCGGGCCGTCAACGCAAGTACTCGAACCACGCCATCGAGACGGCTGTCACCCTGGGCATGGTGTTTCATCTGTCGTCTAGGCAGAGCGAGGGATTGCTGCGATCGTTGTTCGCTCTGATGAAGCTAGACAATGATGTGCCCGATCACACCACGATTTCGAGGCGCAAGGCGAAGCTGGGTAAGGTCCCCTTCTACCAAGACAAGCAGAAGACGCCGTTGCACATCTTGATCGACAGCAGCGGTCTCGCTGTCCACGCCGGCCAGCTGCGCAGAGCACCAAAGAGCAGGGACTATCGCAAGCTCCATCTGTGTGTCGACGAGCAGAGTGGCGAAGTCGTCGCCGGCGAGCTGACGAGCAAAAGAGCCCGCGATTCATCGCGGGTTGCATCGCTTGTCGGACAGATCGACAGTCCCATCTCATCGGCTAGAGCTGACACCGCATACGACGCCAGCGGCGTCTATGAGGCGATCGAGAATCACAGCGCTCATCGCTCGCCGAGGGTGCTGATACCGCCGCGCAAGGGCGCCCAGCTCGCATCGGGGCCGGCGAGCAGCCGACAGCGTAATCGCAACATTGCAGCACAAGCTCGGCTCGGCAAACGAAAGTGGCACACAGAATCGGGCTACAGCAAACGGAGCAAAGTCGAGACAACGTTCCATCGCTACAAGGCTATCGTGGGCTCAGCGATGCGAGCGAGAGGGTTGGCGGCACAGAGAGTCGAGGCAAGGATCGGGTGCAAGATTCTCAACACGATGACGGCGCTCGGGATGCCTGATAGCGAGATGATCGGATGATGGGAGTCGGGGCCAAGCGAGTTCTCGGCCTCTATCGGAGTTGTGCACCAAGGCACGTCGCAACCGCATTATCACCGGCATGACCCTCGGCACCCTCGTCGTCGAAGCGGCGCTCAAGAGCGGCTCGCTCGTGTCGGCGCGCTTGGCGATGGAGCAGGATCGCGACGTGTTCGCCGTGCCCGGGCCCGCGTTGTCCCTCAATAGCGTTGGCGTCCACGCCCTGATTCGAGACGGCGCCAAGCTTGTCACCTAAGCCGCCGACGTTGTCGAAGAGCTGAGACCCGATATCCGCGCCCTACTATTGACAAGACCCCGAACCGCGACGACGAAAGATGAAGAGCTCGACGAGCTCGAGCGAGAAATCCTAGACCACCTCATGAACGCGCAAGACGCTGTCGACGTCGACACACTGCTGGAGCGCACGGACATTCCAGTCCCTCTCGCCCTCGCGGCATTGAGCGGGCTAGAAGTGAAAGGACTGGTCTGGAGACTGGCTGGAGGTCTGTATCAGGCGAAGCCGTGATCATCGAACTGATGGCTGACGGCTGATGGCTGATGGCAGCGCGCAGAAGAGCGTTTTGCTCTTCTGCGCGCTTTAGCTACACTATTCGCATGGCGAAATCACTCGTGATCGTCGAATCGCCGGTAAAGGCGAAGACCATCAACAAGTTCCTGGGGCGGAACTACATCGTGCGCGCCTCGATGGGACACGTCCGTGACCTGCCGAAGAGCAAACTCGGCGTCGACGTCGAGCACGGGTTCGTGCCGGACTACGTCGTGATCCCAAAAAAGAAGAAAGTGCTCAGCGAGTTGAAGAGCGAAGCCAAGAAGGCCGAGGCAATCTACCTCGCCCCGGACCCGGATCGGGAAGGCGAAGCGATCAGCTTCCACCTCGCTGAAGAGCTCGGTGGCAAGAAGGGCAAAATCCACCGCATTCTCTTCAACGAGATCACCAAAAAAGCGATCCAGGAAGCGATCAAGAATCCGCTCGAGATCGACCAGGACAAAGTCGACGCCCAGCAGGCGCGTCGCGTGCTCGATCGTTTGGTGGGTTATCAAATCTCGCCGCTTCTGTGGGAAAAGGTTCGCCGCGGCCTCTCTGCCGGGCGCGTGCAATCGGTGGCGCTTCGCATCGTGTGCGAGCGCGAGCGCGAGATCCAGGCGTTCCAATCGGAAGAGTACTGGTCGATCCACGCGAACCTCGAGAGCAAAACCCCGCCGCCGTTCGAAGCGAAGCTCACCAAAATGGACGGCAAGACCGTCGAGCTCAAGGACGAAGCGTCGACGACGGCCGTGGTCGAAGAGCTTTCGAAGCTCGAGTTCGGAGTCGCCAAAGTCATCGCGAAGGAGAGGCGCAGAAATCCAGTACCGCCGTTCATTACCAGTAAGCTTCAGCAGGAAGGTGCCCGCAAGCTCGGCTTCACTGCGAAGCGCACGATGATGGTGGCGCAACGTCTCTACGAAGGCATCGAGCTCGGAAAAGAAGGTCCGGTCGGCCTCATTACCTACATGCGCACCGACTCGACGAGGATTTCCGACGAAGCCGTCGCCGACGTTCGGCACTACATCGAGGAGCGCTACGGAAGCCAGATGCTCCCGGCGAAGCCCAACTTCTACAAGAACAAGAAGGGCGCGCAGGATGCTCACGAAGCGGTCCGGCCGACGTCGGCGTTCCGCGATCCCGATTCGCTGAAGGCGTTTCTCGACCGTGACGAGCTCAAGCTGTACCGGCTCATCTGGAACCGCTTCGTCGCCTCGCAAATGCCCCCCGCCGTCTTCGACGAGACCATCGCCGAGATCGAAGCGGGCCGCTACATGCTGCGCGCTCGTGGCTCGGTGTTGAAGTTCAACGGTTTTCTCGCCGTCTACGAAGAAGGCAAGGACGACGACCCCTCGAAGAAAAGGGCCGAGGCCGAAAACGAGCCGACCGCGAAACCCGACGGACCCAAGCAGCTCCCGCCCTTGACCGAGGGAGAGATTCTCAAACTCCTCGAGCTCAAGCCCGAACAACACTTCACGCAACCGCCGCCCGGTTTCACCGAGGCAACGCTTGTGAAAGAGCTCGAGGAGAAGGGTATCGGGCGCCCGAGCACGTATGCCAGCATCCTCTCCGTCCTCCAGGACCGCGAGTACGTGAACAAAGTCGAGAAGAAGTTCGTCCCGACCGAGCTCGGGTTTCTCGTCACCGACCTCTTGATGGCAAGCTTCGCCGACATTATGGCGACCGAGTACACCGCGCGGATGGAGGAGCTCCTCGACGAAATCGAAGAAGGACGCGCGAACTATCTCACCACCATCGACGACTTCTACAAGAAGTTCAGCAAGGACCTCGCGGAAGCCAAAGAGAACATGACTAACGTCAAGGCCATGGAGATCGCGACCGAAGAGGTGTGCGACAAGTGTGGCAAGCTGATGGTCATCAAGTGGGGACGTTTTGGCCATTTTCTCGCGTGCTCCGGCTATCCCGATTGCCGCAATACGCGCGAGATCCAAAACTACCAGGACAAAGACTCCGCCGATCCGGACGCGTTCGGAAACGAGGAATGCGAAAAGTGCGGGCGGCTGATGGTGTTGAAAAAGGGCAAGTACGGCCAGTTTCTCGCGTGCTCCGGTTATCCGGATTGCAAGAATACGAGGCGCATTCTGCGCGGCGAGGACGGGACCCTCGAGAGCAAGAAAGATCAACTCCTCGAGGAAAAGTGCCCCAAGTGCAAGCACCAGCTCGTCATCAAACACGGCCGCTACGGCGAGTTCACGGCGTGCAGCGCCTATCCCGACTGCAAGTACATCAAGCAGAAGGAAGTCGGCGTCGCATGCCCCAAAGAAAATTGCCCCGGGCAGGTGGTGGAGCGACGCTCACGGCGCGGGAAGCTCTTTTACGGTTGCAGCGAGTACCCGAACTGCGACTTCACGAGCTGGTACATGCCGGTGAAAGAGCCCTGTCCCGAGTGCGGCTATCCCGTCGTGTTCGAGAAGAACACAAAGCGCGATGGTCCCCACATCGCGTGCACGCAAGAAGGCTGCAGCTTCAAACAAACACGGGAAGAGGCCGCTGCGAAAGCGTAACGGCCGATCCGCCGTCAGCCATCGGCCGTCAGCCATCAGCCTTGCGACTTTGCGCCTTGGCGTCTTTGCGTTGTAATTAGGCCGTGGATCGCAGTGAAGTAACGGTCGTTGGGGCAGGCCTTGCCGGAGCGGAGGCAGCCTGGCAGATCGCGACCCGCGGAGTTCCGGTGCGGCTGTTCGAGATGCGGCCTACCAAGCCGACGCCGGTCCATCGGACTGATCGGTTCGCTGAGCTCGTTTGCAGTAATTCACTTCGCTCCGACCGTCTTTCGAATGCGCATGGCCTTCTCAAAGAAGAGATGCGTCGTCTCGGCTCCCTCGTCATGGAGGCCGCCGTCGACGCGCGCGTGCCCGCTGGCCAGGCTCTCGCCGTCGATCGAGACGTTTTCGCGCAGCGGGTCACCGACACCATCAAATCCTCGCCGTTGATTCGAGTGGTTCGCGAAGAAGTCGTCGCGATTCCCGAGGACGGGATCGTCGTGCTCGCGACCGGACCGCTGACTTCGGAGTCGCTCTCGATCTCGATTCGCGCCTTTACCGGGAGCGAGCATCTTTATTTCTACGATGCGGTCAGCCCGGTCGTCGAGGTCGACACGGTTGACTTCAACCAAGCGTTTCGCGCGTCACGGTACGGGAAAGGAGGCGACGACTACATCAACTGCCCGATGAATCGGGAGGAGTACCAGAGCTTCTACGATGCCCTCATGGCTGCATCGACCATCGATATTCACGAGGTCGACAAAGGTGTCTATTTCGAAGGCTGCCTTCCCATCGAGGTGATGGCGTCGCGGGGCGTCGACACGTTGCGCTTCGGACCGATGAAACCCGTCGGGCTCGCCGACCCGAGAACGGGACAAGAGGCTTTCGCCGTCGTGCAGCTCCGGCAAGACAATCTCGCCGCGACGCTCTATAACATCGTCGGCTTCCAAAACCAGCTCAAGTGGGGCGAGCAAAAGCGCATTCTGAGAATGGTGCCCGGTTTGGAGAATGCAGAGTTCGCTCGCTTCGGCATGATCCACCGGAACACCTACATCAACGCGCCCAAGGTCCTACACGCGACGTTTCAGACCCGGGGTCGCGACACGTTGTTCTTCGCGGGACAAATCTCCGGTGTCGAGGGTTATACCGAGTCGGCAGCGTCGGGGCTCATCGCGGGACGAAATGCCGCGGCGCTCGCGCTCGGCCTACCCCTGACCGAACCTCCAAAAACCACGGCGCTCGGGGCATTGTGCCACTACATTTCGCACGTCGATGCGGAAGACTACCAGCCCACCAACATCGCGTTCGGCCTCCTTCCTCCTCTCGACCCACCGGTGCGCAACCGACGAGCAAGGAAAGAAGCCTTGGTCGAGCGCGCCCTTGGAGCCCTCGACGAGTTCATCGCTTCCACTGGCGTTAGCACTCGAACCCGCTGACGCTAGCACCAATACCACTGGCTCAACTCCTTCGCCGCCCCCCTGCCCCTGCCCTTGCCCCTGTCCGTCCCCTTCGCAGAGAACCTCGACCTCGCAAGATCGTCCTCAACGCCGACCGAAGCCGAGGCGAAACTTGGCGTCCTCGGTAGAACGGGAACGGGGACGGACAGGGGCAGGGGATCTACTTCGGGGACTTCCGAGGCTCGTCTCGAGTGTGGTACGCTTTTGGGATGGGAATTACAAAGTATACTTGACGAGCCCTTTCGATCCGTGTCAAAGTTCCCGCATGGCCTCACCCAACTGGGCCAACCAGACCATCTGGACCGGCGATAACCTGCCGATCCTCCGGGGGATGAACTCGGAGTCCGTAGACCTCATCTACCTCGACCCCCCGTTCAACTCGAAGGCCAACTACGCGGCGCCCATTGGCTCCAAGGCGGCCGGCGCCGCGTTCAAAGACACCTGGACGCTCTCGGATGTTGACGCGGAGTGGATCAATCTCATCGAAGCCAAGCACCCAGCACTCTACCGAGTGCTGCTCGCGGCGATGACCAGCAGCGACAAGTCCTACCTCGCGTACATGGCGGCTCGGCTTCTGGAACTGCGCCGCGTGCTGAAGCCCACGGGAAGCATCTACCTCCACTGCGACCCCACCATGAGCCACTACCTCAAACTCGTCATGGACGCGGTGTTCGGACGGCGAAACTTCCGAAACGAGATCGTGTGGTGCTACGAAGTCGGTGGAAGGAGCAAGAAACGATTTAGCAGCAAACACGATGCCATCCTTTTCTACGTTCGTGGCGACGATTCTAAGTTCAATGCGGACGCTGTGCGACTACCACGTCGAAACACACACATGAAAATTGAAACGGACGCGAAGGGGCAAAAGTGGCAGATCAAGATGGACGCCAAAACCAGAAAAGTCTATCGGTATCCTATAGACGCCGGTGCCTTGTGCCCGGACTGGTGGGCTGGAATTCAACAGCTTAATCGAAGCGACAAAGAGCGAGTCAGCTACCCGACCCAAAAGCCGCTCAAGCTACTCGACCGGATCATCAGGGCGAGCTCGAACGAGGGCGACGTTGTGCTCGACCCCTTCGCTGGCTGCGCCACCGCCTGCGTCTCCGCCGAAGCGGGACACCGCGAGTGGGTAGGCATCGACATATCTCCGAAGGCCGCCGAGCTCGTCCGCCAGCGCATGCGCGACGAGCTAGGCATGTTCTACCAGGGAGCACACCGGACGGACGTGCCGCCCAGAACCGACCTCGGTCGGCTCCCGAAGTACAGCAGTCCACAGAACCGCAAGCGGCTCTACGGAGAGCAAGGCGGCAACTGCGCGGGCTGCGCCACCCACTTCGAGCCTCGGCACTTCCACGTGGACCACATCATCGCCCGAGCCAAAGGTGGGACCGACCACATCGAGAACCTTCAGCTCCTTTGCGGCTCTTGCAATGGGATCAAAAGCGACCGCGGAATGGAGTACTTGCGGGCAAAGCTCGCACTTTGACTTGCTGCCTATCCAAAGGATATATTCCACACCCCCCGCTGTGAACGGGACGATTGCGCTTAACATTTGTAGCCCGTTGGGCCACAATAGGACACAAGGATGGTTTGACGGAAATTGACCTATAATCCATCCCCCACAAGGAGGTGGAGCGATGTCTGATTGGCTGTCCAATCCAGTGACCTTACATCTTGGCTCTTGCGGTTGGCACAGCTATCGTTAAGATTCTTTGGTGGATTCGAGATGTCACTCGTGGCGAGAAAGATTTTCGAGCCTTCGTAAAAGAAATCAAAGACGATATGAAGACCATCCGGGAGCACATCACGGACATTTTCAAGCGGCTCCCTGATCCGGTGATTGCCGGTGCAAGCCCATTTCAGCTTACTGATCTAGGACGCAAGTTATCGGCGGAACTAGGAGCCGAGGAGTGGGCCCGCTAATCTTGCTCCAAATCTATCTGATGATGTTGCAGGCAAGAAGCCATTTCAAATCGATGAGTACGCGGAAAAGTATGTGCGCGACAACCTTTCTGACGAAATGGTAAACTTGGTGGCTGCGTGTGCATACGAAGCTGGCCGGACACGCGAAGATGTTCTCCCTGTACTGTGCGTCGTGCTGCGTGACGAACTAATCCGGCTTGGCATATCGGAAGATGACGAGTAAAACGTGAGCAAGCGACCGGACTACGGGAACGCGACGCCGACTTGGCCCGAGGCAGGAGTCGATAATGGGAAGAAAAGCGATGTTAGACCCCAAGCGTGATTTGGCAGGCGCGACGCCGGAGAGCTTGGCGCGCGCGCTGTGCAGGCCGCTACGACCGCGCCGTGGAGCTGAGGCCGTTGTCTGCGATGAGGTCCCGGTAGAGAAGCCGGTGGCCGACCATGCGGGCGACGGTGTCGAGCATCTGGTCGAGGGTACCTAGTCCCATGGAACAGAAAAAGCTAGACAACACCGGCCCTTCTGTGATCTGCTAAATGCATGAAACACAAGGGCCGGCGAAAAGCCGAATTGAAGCTGTCGTCTCAAGAAAGCGAAGCGCTGACGCGACTGGCGCGACGCAGCCGTAGTTCGCCGCACCAAGCCTTCCGAGCGAAGATCGTGCTGGATTGCGCGGCGGGTCTGACGAATATGGAAGTTGCTAGGAAGATGCACACCATGAGGAGCACGGTGGGCAAGTGGCGAAGACGCTTTGTAGAACAACGAATGGAAGGGTTGTACGACGAACCTCGGCCGGGAGCGGCTCGCAAAATCGGCGATGACCAGATCGAGGAAGTCGTGACCAAGACGCTGGCGACGACTCCAAAGGGGAGAACCCATTGGAGTACGCGCTCGATGGCCAAGCATCTTGGGCTGAGTCATTCGACGATTGGACGTATTTGGCGAACGTTCGGGCTTCAACCGCACCGCTCGGAATCGTTTCGTCTCTCGCAAGACCCACAACTGGTCGAAAAAGTACGCGACGTTGTTGGCCTGTATATGAACCCACCGGATAACGCGGTCGTCCTGTGCGTCGACGAGAAATCGCAGATTCAAGCGCTCGAGCGTGCTCAACCTGTCCTGCCCATGAGCTTGGGCCAGCCCGAGCGACAAACCCACGACTACATTCGGCATGGAACGACTGACCTGTTTGCCGCACTCGACGCCGCAACAGGTGAAGTCTTCGGAAAGTGCTACGCGCGACATCGAGCGCTAGAGTTCAAGAAGTTCCTCGCTGAGATCGAAGCAGCCGTTCCCAGCGAGTTGGACATCCACGTCGTGCTCGACAATCTCGCCACGCACAAGACACCGGCGATCAAACGCTGGCTTTCCAAGCGACCTCGGTTCCACTTTCACTTCACACCGACACACGCCTCTTGGCTCAACTTCGCTGAGCGCTTCTTTGGCTTGCTCACCGAACACGCCTTGCGACGAGGCTCGCACACGAGCGTGCCTCAGCTCCGCGTTGCGATACAAGACTATCTCGATGCTCACAACGAGAACCCAAAGCCGTTCAAGTGGACGAAATCCGCCGACCAAATCCTCGAAACCATCGCTCGGTTCGCCCAGCGAACGCTCGATACACATGGCAAATCGAATTTGGACAGTAATTAAAGATCCAGGGGACTAGGTCGCGGATGTTGTTCTTTGCGACAAACTCGTTGACGTAGCGCTGTAGGTGCTTGGGGCTGAGCTTGTGGAAGACGCCCTTATGTGCGCGCTTGAGGGTGGCCCAGAACGATTCGACCCCGTTGATATGAGCTTGCTGGCGCACGTACTCGCCGACTGAGTGCTTGACGGCTTCCCTGTCCCTCGGTAGCCCATCGTAGGCTGAGGCTTCATCGGTGTAGACCTTCGCGGCCGGGGCCGAATTCTCAATCACGAAGCCTTGGAGGGTAGGCTGGTCGGTGCTCTCGACCACCTTGGCCCGGACTTGCTTGCTCGTCCGGTCCTTCATGGCGACGACGGCGGTCTTGCCCTTGGTGCCGCGGCCAGTGAGCGCCTTGCGCTTCGACAGGCTCATGTTGCGGCGCTTGCCTCCGAAGTAGGATTCGTCCACTTCGACGGGGCCGGAGAAGGCCGTCCCACCGTTCGACCCCCACGCTTCGCGAATGCGGTGCAGCATGAACCACGCGGTGGGCTGTGAAACGCCGATGTCGCGATGCAGCTTCATGCTCGAGACGCTCTTGAGGCTCGTGAGGCAGAGGTAGATCGCGATGGTCCACTTGCGCAGCGGGACGTTAGAGTTGGCGATCGGAGTGCCAGTCCGCACGCTGAAGTAGCTCCGGCAAAGCCGACACCAGTAGGGCATCGGCTTTCGGTTCGGCACTTCGCTCGTAGCCAGACTCCCGCAGTGGCTACAGCTGCGCTCGCCGTGCCAAACGGCTTCTTCAAACCACTTGATCGCCGCCTCTTCGCTGGGGAACATGTCCATAAGTTCAACAACCGTCAGGCCTTCGCGGTCGGCACGCCCTGGGGCTTTCGTTTCGTCGGGGCTCTCGCCGTGGTTGCGCTTCTCGCTCCATCGAGCCTCGAAGCCCAGGGAAAGATTCGAGTGGCGATTTGGGATTTCGAGAACAACGCCGAGCGAAGCTGGTGGTTCTATAACGACCTCGGGCCGGCGGCACGCAACAACATCGACACCGCGTTCTCGGAAAGCGACATTCTCTCGTCTCGGTTCAGTGTCATCGAGCGAGAGAAGCTCGACCTCGTCCTCCAGGAGCAAGGTCTCTCTACATCGGGAGCACTCGACCAGCAAACCGCCGCAAAAGTCGGACGGATTCTGGGAATCAAGTACATCATTACCGGTGGCATCGACAAGTTCGCGATCAACACCACGAAGGGCGGCTTCGGAGGCATCGGAGGCAGCTACACGAAGGCCGAGGCGAAGATCAACTTGAGGCTCATCGACACGACGACGGCCGAGCGCGTCGTCGCCGTTTCCGCCAACGGGAACGTCAAGAAAGGCGGCGGTTTCGCGAAGGGCGCGAGCCTCAGCCGTGAGGACGAGTGGGGTATCGCCAGCGAAGCCATCGAGAAGGCATCCGAGGAAGTCGTCGCCAAATCCGAAAAACACAAAGGCCTGAAGAAGCTCGCCGCGGGCGGCGCCATGGGCGGTGCCGAAGGCAAGATCATCAAAGTAGAGGGCAACCGCGCCTGGATCAACATGGGATCGGCGTCCGGCATACAGGTCGGTGATCGATACGTGGTGTTCTCCGTTGGCGAAGCGCTCGTGGACCCCGACACTGGACAAGTGCTGGGGGTGGACGAGAGTCAGATCGGCGAAGGTGAAGTGGTCGACGTCAAGGATCGTTTTTCGATCATGACCTTTACCGGCACGGCGAACGCGAAGGACGTCGTTCGTAAGCAATAGCTGCTGCCATCGGCCATCAGCCGTCGGCCATCAGCCCGCTTTCGCTGTGAGCTTTTAGCGAAGGCGGGCGCTACCGACCACGATTGCGATTCCAGTACTCGCGCACGGCGGCCACCAAATCCGACGCAATCACGCGCGATTGCTCTCGCAGTTTCTCGCGGCCGAGGCGGGCGTCGAAGGTGATCATCTTGGGGGGCAACACCAGCTCATCGTCGAAGTGTCTTGAGCTCCCGCTCGCTTCGATCAAATAAGTCCTCACGACGAACGTTGTCCCGAACTGCTCTTCGGTGCGGGCTTCGATCTCCTCGACGTCGAGGCGAACGACTACGTCACCACGTGGCGGACGGGCTACCGGAACGCCCTGTTTCCGGCACTCTTTGACGATGGCGAACCTCAACGCTGCGCAGCCATCACGCACGCCTTCACAAGCGACTCCAGTGACCGGAATCTCGGGAAGCGGTGGTGGCGACTCAGGCTGGACAGGCTGGACAGGCGGCGGTTGGGAGCGCGTCGCCGTGGAGGACGCTAGCGGCGGGGCGCTTACCGGTTCGGGCTCCGGAGCTCGAGATGCCGACATCGCCGCCGGGCGCTCGGGCTCGGCCAAAACCTCGGGGTCTTCTTCAATAACTGGTTCAATAACTGGGGTCTCTGGTGTCTCCGCGGTGGCTGCGGCTGCAGCGGGCTCGGCTTCCTTGGTTTGGCTCCGGTGGCGGCGCGCTCCTTCCTCGTAGCAAAAAGAGCGCGATGAGCGCCACCGCGACGACGACCAACCCGAAGAGCAAGAAACGAGACGCGTCCGCTTTCGTTTCCGCCGTTCGCACTTCGTGCGCTCGTACGGTGGCGGTGGCGGACGGCGACGACGGCAAGGGTGGCAACGCGGCCGCCGCCGCGCCGGCCATGGTGGTTTCGCGTCTCGCCTGCGTTGGCTCTGCAGGTTCGCTAGGCCCAAAGGTTTCCGGAGTGACAGCGATAATAGGTAGGGCCACGTCCCGAGCGGCGGTATCGGGAACGATGTCGAGCGCGCTCATTAGCTCTTCCGCGCTTTGATAGCGGTTGTCGGGCTCTTTCTCGAGGCAGCGCAACACGACCGCCTCGAGCTCCGCCGGGATTTTCGCGCCCACGGCGTTGGGCGGTGTAGGCGGTTCGCTGAGATGCTTGTTGAGAATCTGATGTATCGACGTATCGTCGAAAGGCACCCTCCCCACGAGCATTTCGTAGAGGATCACGCCGAGCGCATAAAGATCGCTTCTCTGATCCGCCGGCTGGCCCTTGGCCTGTTCGGTCGACATGTAATGAGGAGTGCCGAGGACCATCCCCGTCGATGTGAGCGCCGGGCTCGTCGGCTCGAACGTTTTTGCGATGCCGAAATCGAGAAGCTTGGGGATCTCGTTGCCGTCGCTATCGCACGACACCATGATGTTCTGCGGCTTCAAATCGCGATGGACTATACTTTTGCGGTGCGCGAGCGCGAGCGCGCTCCCGATCCCTCTGAGCAGCCGCACCGTGCGCTTCGGCTCCCACGCGCCCTCGGAGACGATCATCTCCTTGAGGCTGCTCCCGTCGACGAGCTCCATCACGATGTAGAGGGTACCGTCGGTGGCTTGTCCCAGGTCGTGCACGGCCACGATGTTCGGATGGCTCAGGTGGGCCGCCGCGCGCGCTTCGCGCAGAAACCGCTGGACCACGTCGGTCGACGAAACCAGCTCGGGTTTGATGAGCTTGATGGCGACGGGTTTGTTCAGCATCAAATGGGTGCCGCGATAGACCGCTCCCATTCCGCCTCGTTGGAGAAAACCGTCGATGCGATACTTTCCGTCGAGCGTCTTCCCGACCGCTTGCTCCTCGAACGAGACCGTATCGGAAAGAAGCGTCCCGTCGTGGGGACACACCCTTTCACCGGCCGGGAAACGGCGCTCGCACTTTGAACACTGACGCATAGAACGATGTTAAGTGGCTTCCGCGAATGAATCAACCGGATGGATTTCACGCGCGGCCTGGGCGAGAATGCAGGTGAATGCGCAACGACGTCGACGCGTTTTTGGAGGATCTACAACATCGAAGAGGGCTGTCCGCACACACCATCAAGAGCTATCGTTCCGACCTTCTCCAATTCGGTGCGTTCCTCGAAGGGTCGCTCGGCATCAAGCGGCTCGACAAAGTCGACGTCCTCGCGATCCGGGCGTTTCTCGCCGAGCTTCATCAAAACGGAATCGCTCGCTCGTCGATCGCCCGCAAGCTTGCTGCCATCCGAACGTTCTTCCGCCACCTCACCAGAGAAGGAAAGCTAGACAAAAACCCAGCTCGCTTGGTGTCGACGCCTCGCCTCGATCAAAAAATTCCGGCGCGACTCGAACAAAGCGAAGTCGAGCGACTTCTCGAATGCCCGGACCCGACAACGCAGCTAGGACGCCGGGACCGCGCGATGCTCGAGCTTCTCTACGCCACCGGACTTCGCGTCGGCGAGCTCGTCGCGCTCGACCTCGCACGCGTGGATCTCGAAAACATGCTGGTGCGGGTCGACGGCAAGGGTGGGAAGGAACGCATCGTACCGTACGGTGAAGTAGCGTCCGAGGCGATACGTCTCTATTCGAACGATCGACTCGAGCTCGTGCGGCTGGGACGAGGCACCGACGCTCTCTTCCTCAATGCCCGCGGCGGAAGGCTCACCGCACGAAGCGTCCGGAGACTCCTCGAGCGCTACCTGCGCGACGCCGCCCTGACATCCAGCTTGTCGCCCCACAGCCTGCGACACGCGTTCGCAACCCATCTGCTCGAACGCGGCTGCGATCTCCGATCCATCCAGGAGCTCCTGGGACACGAGAGCCTATCGACCACCCAGAAATACACGAACCTGTCGACGCAGCGCTTACTGGATGTGTACGAGAAGACGCATCCTAAAGCCTAGGATCGGTGTGGTATACGGTATACCGAATTACCTGAATCGCATACTGTGAGGTCAATAGGGTCAATAGCGAAGGGCTTCGATGTGCTCGTGCCGGTGGCCGAAAATCCGCTTGAACCTCTCGATGTCCTCCTTGCTGCCGGTGGCTTTGGCGAGGTTGTCACTGAGCTTCACCGTGCGGGTTCCGCACGCCTCGACCGCCTTGACGACAATCGCGATGGGGTCGATGCCCATGTCGTTGGTCAAGTTCGTCCCCCAGCCGAAGCTCAACTTGACCCGTCCGTGGAATCGTTCCGATAGCTCCAATATCGTATCGAGCTCCAAGCCGTCGCTGAAGATCAGGAGCTTCTCCTTCGGATCGATACCGCAGTCTTCGTAGAAACCAACGGCGCGCTCCCCGAACTCGAACGGGTCGCCCGAGTCGTGACGGAGCCCCTTCCACGCCCGCGCCTGGGATTTTGTCATGTCACGGAAGAAGAACTCGGAGCCATAGGTGTCGGTCACCGCGACCGAGAGACCCCATCCGTAGAGCTCCCACCAGTCTTTCAATACTCGATTGTGGGATGCGCGGATTCTGTCGTCCGATTCGTTCATGATGCTCGACATCACCATGTTGAGCTCGTGGGCCGACGTACCCATGGGCACGAGGCCGTGCAGTAGCGCCGATTCGGTCGCCGACGTGCCGACGAACTGCTCCTGCAGCTCTTCCGCGAGGGTGCGGTCGACGTAGTGCTACCACTCGCGGCTGAAGCGTCGCCGGGTGCCGAAGTCGACGAACTCGATCTCCGGATGCTCACGCAACACGCGAATCTTGTTTGCGAGTCTCATTTTGCCTTCGGCGTAGACGAGATCTCTCTCGAACCGGCTGAGCTTCTGCAAGAGACTCCGGTAGTACAACTCGTTGACAAGCGCGAGCGCGATGGTCTCCCAATAGATGGCGTGAGACCAGAGTCCTTTGAAGCTCAACCGAAAACTTCCGTCCACTTCCTCGAGCTCGTACTCGGGTAGCTCTAGTCCGCGCAAGAAATCGAGGTAGTCCTCCGAGAACATGCGATCGCCGTACTCGTTGGTCCCACGAAGATAGTGGAGCTCTGAGTTGTTGAACCGAAGACTGCGGGCGTGGTCGAGCTCCTCTCTCAGCTCGACGTCGTCCACCACGGAAGCGAGCCGGATTTCGCGGGTGCGATTCGTGAGCGCGTAGGTGACGGGCACGTCCGGGTAGCGAAGAAACACCATTTGACCCATCGTGAACTTGTAGAAATCGACATCGAGCAACGATTCGATGATGGGCATGCCGCTATCGCCTTTCATCCACGAGAGCTCGCTCGAAGCCGCCCCACGAATCGAGCGTCGTCGTCGATCGCACGAGATGCATCCCCGCGGACTCGAAGTCGCGATAAGCGGCCTCTGCCTGGTCGGTGAAATCCACGACGCCGGGGACCACGACTGGCGAGCTGCAATCCTCGAGGAGATACACGTTCGCAGCGAGCGCTGGGTCGCGTTTTCGGATCTCCGTGAGCAGATCCGCCACCGTCCACGCGACGCAGTGGCTCTTCGCTTGCCCGGCCACGATGAGAGCGTCGTAGCCGAGGAGCTCGTCTATTAGCGCCCCGTTGGGCCTGTTGGACTCGTCGAGCTTCTCGCCGTGGGCGTCATCGAGGACTTCGGGTCGCAGCACCGAATAGTTCTCGGTCAAGGGATGGACGCCTTTGACTTCGAAACCGGTTTGAGAGCTACGGACCATGTTGTGAAAAAACAGTGCCTCTTCGACCGCGGAGACGAGGGCGTGCCCGACCCCGCCGAGCATCGCGTGGTACGGCCACACCATGAGCGAGTAGAACCCATCGCGGCTCAAACTCCTGCAGTAGTGGATGAGATATTCCTGATCGACGCCGAGCTCGACCGACACCCGTGGGTTCACTTTCCATCGGCCCGACTCCACATCCTCGAGCGAGACCGCGGTCATCGGTTCGGGATGGTTGCCGGCGTCGTCCACGAGGAAGACGCTATGGAAGATTTGCATCGCGGTATGAGTGTCGAGAGTCGCGTGGATGCGCGTGATCGAAGAGAGGTTCTCGTAGATGAACCGGCACAGCCGGGTGTTGTCCTCCACTGCCGCCATTCCCGATCGACCGGCCACGAAGAACTCGAACTCCGGGATGCAGAACGTGTTTTGAACGTCGACGAGAAGAAGTCCGACGCGGTGCTCATCGCTCGCAGACGGTGCCGCCCCGCGCTCGTCGCGCCAGAGCCTCGCGTCCTCGGCGCGATCTTCATAGGGCACGCGATAAATCTCCGATACCTTCTTGGGATCGAAATAGGGCGGGCAACATCGCCATCAGAAAACCTCGACGAGCTCGGGCGTTTTGCTTTCGAAACGATAGAGCATGGCGGGACGATGGCGTCTCCCCGTAGACTTCTCCCCCAACGCGGTGACCAGACCGAGAGCCAGTATTTTTTTCCTGAAATTCCGTTTGTCGAGCGGTTTGTTCAACACCGTCTCGTAGGCGGTCTGTAGCTCGCTCAGTGTGAATTTTTCCGGAAGCAGCGACCACATGCAATTGGTGTATTGGATTTTCGTGGCAATCCGCCTCTTGGCGTAGTCGAGAATCTCAGCGTGATCGTAGGCGAGCTCTGCCGGGAGTCGCTCACAATCCCAGAATCGAACCGCGCGGTATTTGTCCGTGGTGGTGAGCTCGAGCCCCTCTCGAGGAATGAGCGACACGTAGGCGACGGAAATCACCCGGCCGTCGGGATCGCGAGTCTTGTCGTCGAACGTATAGAGCTGCTCCAAGTAGACGTGGTGCACACCGGTCTGGCGTTCGAGGATGCGCGCCGCCGCGGCGTCGAGTGTCTCGCCGTCGGCCATGAGCCCGCCGGGAAGAGCCCAAACGTTGTCGAAAGGCTCTTTCATCATCTGAATCAGGAGCACGTCGAGGCGCCCGTCGATCACGGTGAAAATGCAGTTGTCGACGGCAACGCTGACTTCTTGTTTTTTGTTGATTCTCATACACTTAGAGTTAGTGTTATCTACACACGATCTATTCTAGTAGAACTCCTGCGAGAGAGTCAAGTGGGCGGAGAAGCCCGGATCCTTACAACCCCTCTCCCCCGTTGGGGGAGAGGGAAAGTCGGTGCGGCTCGCTTCGCGAGCCGGTCTAAATTAGTCCAGCCGCGCCGGCAAACGACAGGATCTCCCCCGCTGACTGGAACCGGTCCCCCGGAGCTTTCGCAAGGCAGAGCAAGACGAGCTCCTCGAGCTTTTCATCGATGTCGGTGCGCTTGGCTCGAAGCGGCGGCGGCGGTGTGTGGAGATGGTGCATGAGGAGGTTCCCCTCGGTAAAAGGTGTTCGGCCCACGAGAAGCTCGTAGAGCGTCGCTCCCAACGAGTAAACGTCGGAGCGCGCATCGGTCGGCCGTCCCTGGATCGCTTCCGGCGAAATGTATTTCGGAGTCCCCGACATCGAAAACGCCCATCTCTCCCCGTCTTGTTCCTCGTCGGCCGGCCGGGCGAGACCGAAATCGAGAAGCTTCACCCGATGATCGACGGTGAGCAGGACGTTCGACGGTTTCAGATCACGGTGAATGATCCCGCGGCTGTGAGCGTGGTCGAGGCCCTGGCACACGGACACCAACCAGTGGAGCGCTTCTGCAAGGTCGAGCCACGTCTGCTTGCGAAGGATCGCTTGATAGCTCTCACCTTCGATGAGCTCCATGCAAATGAACGCGTTGTCGCCGTCGAAACCGAGGTCGTACACGGTCACGATATTGGGATGATTCAACGCCGCCGCCGCACGAGCTTCGTTCAAGAGCTGGTCGCGCGCGTTTTTTTCTTTGGCGAAGGACTCCGCCAAAACTTTGTAGGCAACGGGCCGCTTGAGAAGATGGTCGTACGCCTTGTAGACGGAACCCATGCCGCCTTTTCCAAGCATGCCGGTGATCTCGTAACGCGCTTTGTCTCGGTGCGTCGTGACAGGCTTCGCGCTTTTGATCGTCTTCGCGCGCGTTTTTTCGTCGTCGATCCTCTTTTGAAGCTTCTTATGGCGCATGCTCGCGCCGTGATAGTCGTAGCGCACCGCCATGACCCGATGAAGGATATCGGCCGCCTCTTCGTAGCGCCCCTCGGATTCTTCGGCCTTCGCCAGTTCGTTCCACAGTTCAACATTGTCGGCCGTGACCTCTTTGCCAGTGAGTACGGTGCGGAGCTTCTCGGAAGCGAGAGATGCCCAGCCGCGGCGCTCGAACGCCCGGGAGAGCTCGACGACCGCGACGACGTAGTTCGAATCCGTCGGTGGCACCTGTTGCAGGTATTCGACCATTTTGGTCTCGGAGTTTGCTTCGGCCGCCGATTTCGCCGCGTCGAAGAATCGCTTCGACTTCGCAAAGAGCAATCCTGCGAGCTCGAAGTCGCCTAACTCGAAGTAGAGCTCGGCCGCCTTTTCCTTCTCGCCCGCTTTGACGAACAACTCTGCGGCGCGACCTCGTACTTCGGCGCGCAGAGCGGTAGCGGCCGCTTCTGCGTACGCCCCGGCCTGTTCGTAGCACTCGGACGCTCGCTCCAACTCCCCCGCGGTGTCGAACACTTCGGCAGCGCGTAGCGGATCCCCACCCTTCAGGAACGCTTCGGCGGCCGCGACCGCGTCCCCTCTGGAGAGCTTTTCGTCCCCAAGCAAGTTCGCGGCCTCGCGTGCATCGCCGGCCTTTTCGTAGAGCTCGGCTGCCTTGGTGCACAACTCGCGATCTCGGTCCACAATTGTCCTGTACTCGCGGATACGAGGTTCCCCATGAGCATTTTCAAACGCACTCAGCGGAAGTATGTGAAGAAGGCCTATCGCGTGAAGAATTGGCGTGAATATGAGGCGGGTCTACGCAACCGCGGGAGCCTGACCGTCTGGATCTCGCTCACCGCCGGCAAGCTTGTGAACTGGGACGCGCCCCGGCCAAGGAGGAGGAAACCGGGCCGTCAACGCAAGTACTCGAACCACGCCATCGAGACGGCTGTCACCCTGGGCATGGTGTTTCATCTGTCATCTAGGCAGAGCGAGGGATTGCTGCGGTCGTTGTTCGCTCTGATGAAGCTAGGCAATGATGTGCCCGATCACACCACGATCTCGAGGCGCAAGGCGAAGCTGGGTAAGGTCCCCTTCTACCAAGACAAGCAGAAGACGCCGTTGCACATCTTGATCGACAGCAGCGGTCTCGCTGTCCACGCCGGCCAGCTGCGCAGAGCACCAAAGAGCAGGGACTATCGCAAGCTCCATCTGTGTGTCGACGAGCAGACTGGCGAAGTCGTTGCCGGCGAGCTGACGAGCAAAAGAGCCCGCGATTCATCGCGGGTTGCATCGCTTGTCGGACAGATCGACAGTCCCATCTCATCGGCCAGAGCTGACACCGCATACGACGCCGGCG
The DNA here is from genome assembly GCA_965237955.1 of Candidatus Marinacidobacterales bacterium. GTDB lineage: Bacteria > Acidobacteriota > Vicinamibacteria > Marinacidobacterales > SMYC01. The sequence goes on from OZ250169.1 coordinate 2,819,080, forward strand.
GTGTCTATGAGGCAATCGAGAATCACAGCGCTCATCGCTCGCCGAGGGTGTTGATACCGCCGCGCAAGGGCGCCCTGCTCGCATCGGGGCCGGCGAGCAGCCGACAGCGCAATCGCAACATTGCAGCACAAGCTCGGCTCGGCAAACGAAAGTGGCACACAGAATCGGGCTACAGCAAACGGAGCAAAGTCGAGACAACGTTCCATCGCTACAAGGCTATCGTGGGCTCAGCGATGCGAGCGAGAGGGTTGGCGGCACAGAGAGTCGAGGCAAGGATCGGGTGCAAGATTCTCAACACCATGACGGCGCTCGGGATGCCTGATAGCGAGATGATCGGATGATGGGAGTCGGGGCCAAGCGAGCTCTCGGCCTCTATCGGAGTTGTGCACCAAGGCACCCGCGTGCCCCATCCGGCTATTGGCCGACAGGGCTCATGAAGCCGCCGCTCACGGCGATCAGCACGAGCATGACACCCCACCCGGCCACGCACACCACCACCGCGCGCCATGTCGTCGTGAAATCAAGCGCCTGCCGCACCGCCACCACCATCGCGACGAGCATCCAGATCGCTACCACCAGAAGAAGCAGGTCGCCGAGCAGCCCTGGCACGATGCCAAGCACGCGCACCACGCCTGGGGCCGCCGCGAAGCCGGTGGTCCGGAGCAACTCCCCCACATCGGAGCGCGTCTGGGGCTGCGCGAAGACCTTGGTGCCGAGGACGTAGATCAGGACAGCCCAGATGAGCCAGCCGAGCAGCGCCCCCAGGGTGCCGACGATGAAGTCCGCGCCCTGGCCCCCCGCCAGGCCGATACCGCCGGCCACGCTCGAGAGGACAACCACACCCATCGCCTGCGCGGTGGCTCTCGGATCCGCCTCGACCTCCTCGTAGATGTTTGGTTTCAGACGGGCAGCGCCAACGACGCGTTCAGCAAAGGTATGCATACGCTTACAGAGTATGCCATGCCTCGTTGTGATCCGCATAAAAGAAGATCGCCTATCGATGGGCCCTTGGTCCGGTCGCAAACACAGGTACTGAGCTGCTGATTTATGGTCTATTTCAAAAGCGCCGAGTTTTGGCACAGGACGGGGTGCCTGAATCTGAGGTCAGCGCGGCGCTCGCTGATTTCCCTATGAATGCTCTTTTGGTGTTTAACAAAGTAACTGGAGTAGGAAACAGACGTACTTTCTCGCCCACTCTCATGCCAGTTTCTGGGTTTGGAGACAGCCTAAATCTGATTCGGACTAAGAGAACACCAACTCTTTACGCTGGCTTGTGCGCAAACTTGTCGTCGCTTTGCTTAGATTTTACGGCCCGCCAGAAAGTCGGTGGAGTGAACATTAACTTCTTTCACGTTCAGCAATTGCCAGTTCTAGGCCCGAACTTCTACACGGAGCCCCGCTTCGCCTTCCTTGTCCCCAAGGTTCTCGAACTCATCTACACCTCTCACACAATGGCTCCCTTTGCCCGCGATCTCGGCCATGGCGGCCCCCCATTCGCCTGGGATGAGGAACGACGCGCGTGCCTGCGCGCCGATCTCGACGCCTTCTACGCCCGCGCCTACGGTCTGATCCGCGACGAGCTGCGCTACATCCTCGACCCCGCCGACGTGAAGGGCCCCGACTACCCGTCGGAAACCTTCCGCGTACTCAAGGAAAAGGAAATCCGCCAATACGGTGAATATCGCACGCGCCTCCTCGTCCTCGCCGCGTGGGACCGGATGGAGGCGAATGGCCAATTCACGGGACTTGGTTTGTGATCGAAACGCCCCAAGGTTTCGTCGTCGCTGAGGAATGCCGAAAGGCCGCTTGGCAGAACGGCTATCGCCGCCCGCTGGAAGAGGAGGCCGGCTGGGCACGATACGGCTCCACCACTGCGAAGGGGACCATCTACGTCTCCGCGACGGGGCCTTCCGGTCCCTGGTTCCTCGCTCTCGACCACACGGGCGTCGTCGAGGAACTGGAGCATCCACGCGCCGACATGCCCGGTCCCGGCCTTGCCCGCTATGCCTTCGCCAGGCTAACCGAACTTTATGCGGTGCTGCCCAAGGTCTACGATCTTGGCGTAGCGTTGCCCGAGGCCCCGCTCGAAGACTTCCGCGCCGCAACCCGCGACCTGCCAAAGACCACCGAGGCAGAGCGCCTCGTCGTTCAGCGCATCGGCCAGGGCATCTTTCGCGACCGCCTGCTGACCTACTGGCAGGGCCGTTGCCCCTTGACCGGAATCACGGACCGAGACCTGCTGCGTGCCTCGCACATCATTCCCTGGAAGGACTGCCCCGACGACGCCGAACGTCTGAACATTCACAACGGACTGCTTCTCTCAGCACTTTGGGATGCGGCCTTTGACAGGGGACTAATAACCTTCGATGACGACGGGAGACCAGAGTTCTCGCCTCCCCTGAGCGAGCCGGCACGAACCGAGCTGCATTGGCATCATCCCATTCCGTTGACAGAGAAGCACCAGAAACGGCTTGCATGGCATCGAGCGAATCATTTCAAGAAAGACCAGGGATGACATCACGTTTCATTGAAGCGATGCCCGTGGTATGCCCCCAAAAACTGGCCCAAACACAGCTGAAGGAAGTCGCATAGACTGAAGCTCCAGTGGGGAGGGTCCAAGTGAAGAACCGTTTCTCCGAAGAGAAGTTCGTACCCAATCGGGTCGCACTGAGCATGAACGTCGTCAAGACCATCAAGCGCTCTTCTCGCGTGGAGAGGATCTCGTGAGGTTGATTTACATGGACGAGGCTGGTATCGGAAATCCTGCCGAGGAGCCCGTCCTGTCCAAAAACACAAACGAACTCAAGAGTGGCGCGCCGGGCCGTTTCGATCGCGTCGTGTCCAAAAATACAAACGCACTCTAAGACCCGCGCGACGGGCCATCGTCGAGTTCAGCTATCATTAATTATGGAGAGCGCCACCATCAAGGACTTGGCAACGCGTTTGTGTTTTTCGTGACGACGGGCTCGTTCGCCTACGGCGTCAAAGAGTCCGTGAGTGTGGCCTGTGCCTTCTATTTATTCATCCGCGCGCCCAGAACTTGATTAGCGTCGTGTCCAAAAATACAAACGAACTCAAGACCGGCTCGCCGGGACGTTTCGGAATAGACGTATCTACGCTTGATTGGCCAATGGGAGCTACCCTTGACACTGTTGGTCGTCGCAATCGCTGGTTGGCTCCAGCGTGACCAACAGGCCGCTATCGCGTCCTGTCCAAAAACACAAACGAACTCAAGACCGGCGAGTCTGCGCCGTTTCGATCGTCATCGACCCGTGGCGAGCCCCAGATCTGGGGCGTGTCGGAGGCGATGTCGGCGATTCGGGTTCCCCGTACGCGCAGGGAAAACACCGTTCAGCAACGAGGTGCCACGCTCCCGGGCGGAGACCTGGATCCAGGCCCGGGCCGCACATGGACCAGAACGTGCTAGCCGGCTACGCCACGGTAGCCCTGGCCTCGATTCTGGACCCCTCGGGCGGCCTCTTTTCCGCTGCCCGCAAGGTCCCCGGTCAGATGGCGCAAACGTGGCACTCGAAAATCGGGATTAGAGACGAATGCCGAAAATGAGGCCCGTTCAGCCCTTCTAGCGCATCTCTGGTGCCACCTACCCTTGCAAAACCCCGCCAACCGCGCGGAAAATCTCATCCGTCTCTGCAGTGCCACAGTTTGCAAGACTGGGTGGCGGATGGTGCAGTCTCGAGCCATCCGGTCTCGGCAAAAGGTATTTTGGCAATTTTGGGAGTCAGGATCGAATTTTGGCCGTGCGCGTGGTTGGGGCAATGTAGCGAAAACTCAGAGAAGCCCTGATGCCCACAGCGTTCTATCCTGTTTTGTTACAGTGACTTAACGGAAGCCACCACGTGCTGGTCCCCGCACATCTCATCGGCGGGTGCTCGTTCCGAGCCGGAATCGAATTTGCTTCAATCAAATTTCTTGTACGGCAATCTCAACCTCCTGGACGCTTGAAAGAGGGCCGTGTCGTAAACCCTCCGGAGGCGGCTCCGACCGTTACTCATTGTCGCAAAAGGCTTTACGTCTCATCAGCGAATGTTCGTCGACGGGAACATCTTTCCGGCTATCGCAGTCAGGAGGCTCGAGTGGAGCTTCCGATTCTTGGCTGGAAACGATCAGAAACAGAGCAAAACAGGCCATTAACGTGCAATTTGGGGCGATTTTGGGGCTTATCGGGACGTTTTTCCACTTAATCGCGCAGACAATGAGAAGACGCTCTACGCCTAGATCGCGCCTGAGGAGAGGACGAATAGCGGAATTCGAATTGGCCAAACCTCGAATTCATCCAGTGGAGTTTTACGGAGGAAACGAAGATGACTCCGCAGACGGTCCAGTACAAGGAGCTATCCGAGTCTGGAAACCATGACAGGGAATTTGGGCCAGTTTGAGGCTGATTGGTGGAGGCCAGTGTCGGAGAGCAGCTTGCTGCTAACCGAGGCCATTCACGAAGTGGGCGCTGGAGGCTCACAGCGTTTTGACGAGCACTCGCTGTTTCTCCCAATCGTCGGGAAGCGGATGATGCAAGAGGTAGCTCGAGGTCAGCCCAACGGGCTGGCGGCCTTCGACAATGGCGCGGACGATGTCGGGAGCCAGGAAGGCATAACGGATTGCCTTGCGCACGCGGTCCGTTGGGATGGCGTTTTCGGTGGCAATCTGCTCATAGGTTTTGCCTGCTTTGATTCGGTCGAGCCAGGAGAGGGCGTTTCTGATATTGCGCAGGAGTGTGCGGTCGACGGATTTCGTGGGGTTGCCCAGAACGAGCTTGGTCTCGACGCCGCGTCGACGCAAGCGGAACGGTGCGAGGATGCGGAGTGCATCCTCGCGAATGCGGTCAGGTCCCATAGACAGGCAATCAGCGAACGCATTGCGGTCGAGCAGGATGGACACAGAGCCGGGGCTGATATCGACCTGCCGGATAAGACGGAGCAGGGGGGCTGCCGAGGCACTATCATCATTAGTATCGGAACACAGCCCGTCTAAAAAGCGACGCACCGAGGCGAGCTCTTGCATCGTCGGAGTGTGGATCAACGAGGCCGAGAAGGTCGTGACATCCACATGCTGTCGGATGAGATGCACGACGGTCTGTTCCAGCATCGGGGCGGGCAGTCGCCAGCCGGAGAGGTCCTTTTGACCACTGTGCTGGATGAGGCGCCGGGAGACGTAGTAGCGGAGCCGTTGCCCGTTTTTCTTTTTGGTGTGGCTCGGCGTCAGCCGGTCGCCGGTCTCGTCGAAGAGCTTGCCTGCCAGTGGGGAACGGGCTGCACGGCCCTTCGTCGTGCGTCTCCTTGGTTTGGCAGCCCCTGCCTGCAGCTGCGTTTGGACCGCGTCCCAGAGCTCCGGAGCAATGATCGATGGATGCTGGCCCTCGTAGACACACCTCTGGTGCCGGATGCGGCCGGCGTAGAGAGGATTGGTCAGCAGGCAGTGGAGGTGTCCGCGACGGAACGGCAGCCCGCCCGTTCGGGTTCCATCCGCGGTGAAGCGTTGCTTGGTACGCAGTCTCAGACGGTCCGCCTCGGCCTTCACCTGCCGGAGCGTTTCGTGCTTTCGGTACAGCGCATAGAGCGTCCGGACCGTTTCGGCCTCAGCCTCGTTGATGCGCAGCGTGCGCCCGTCCTTCTCATAGCCGAGCGGTACGCGGCCGCCCATCCATAGTCCCTTGCGCTTGGAGGCAGCGACCTTATCGCGGATCCGCTCGGCCGTGACCTCGCGTTCGAATTGTGCGAAGGACAGCAGCATATGCAGCGTCAGTCGTCCCATGCTGGTCGCGGTGTTGAAGGACTGAGTCACCGAGACGAAAACCGCGCCGGCCGCCTCGAGCCGCTCGACGAGCTTTGCAAAGTCGGAGAGGGAACGGGTCAGCCGGTCGACCTTGTAGACCACAATCTGGTCGACGAGACCTGCGTCGATGTCGGCGAGCAAGCGCTGCAGGCCCGGGCGCTCCAGGGTTCCTCCCGAGAGCCCCGCGTCCTCGTAGACGGTTGGCAGCAGCACCCAGCCCTCCGCTTTCTGGCTCGCGACATACGCGGCGCAGGCTTCTCGCTGCGCATCGAGGGAGTTGAACTCCTGTTCGAGACCCTCTTCCGCACTCTTTCGCGTATAGATGGCACAGCGGATCTTCTTCATGTTAGGCCTTGCGCTTGGGCGTGAGACCGAAAAAGCGTGGTCCTGACCAGTGGGTGCCGGTGATTCGCTTTGCGATGGTAGTGAGGGACGGATAGGTTTTGCCATCGAACCGATAGCCGTTGTCGATTACCTCGACCTGGTAGGTCCGGCCATTCCACTCGCGGACGAGATGGGTGCCGGCAGAAACGGACCCTGCGGGAGCGCCGGAGCTTGGTGTCTCGTTCGCCATGGCAGCCAGAGCGCGCCGGGTTGCGGCCGAAAGCCCGCCATGGGTCCGGCACTGGCGTTCGTGCAAGAGAACGCGGCGCAGGAAAACACGCGAGAGCGAGCTTGGAGGAGCAGCCCCAAAGGTCTGCTCCCAGACCCGCCGTAAGCTGGCGAAGTCCAAACCGTCCAAAACGACGTTCCGGCCAACCCCTGTATCCTGCGGCATCACCGAACGTTCGCTCTTGTGCTCGATAAAGTCCAGTCTAATGAGGGACTTCCGGGTGCGAAGTTCACTGCCCGTAGCTCGCCACGCAGCCCAAGGGTCGGCGGATTCCAAGGGCGTCTAAGCTGCTGATTTGTGGTCTATTTCAAGAGGGGCGAGTTTTGGCACAGGACGGGGTCCATTGGTACAACACGCAACGACTCTTGGAGCCGATCGGAAATGTCTCCCCCGTCGAGTACGAGATGAACTACTATCGGTCGCAGGAAGGCTCGCTAGAGATGGCGAGACTCAACTAAAACAGTCTCCAGAAAACCCGGGGCGGTTCAGTTAGGGGGCAAGGTCAGTACCGTTCGAACCATGCAGTCGGGACAGTATTTGACCCATCAGATTGTTGATCGTCTGATACCTTTCGGCCGGTGCGGCAAGAATTTCCCCTTCGGACTGAACGTACTTTGACGGCAGCAGCTCTCCTCGACAGTGCTCGACAAGCTGACGGGCCGCTTCGGGTGTGGTTTCCAGATGAAACTGAAGCCCCAGCACACGGTTTCCAAACTGGAACGCCTGGTTTTCACAGGCTTCGCCCCTGGCCAGCAATCGCGCACCATGCGGCAAATCGAACGTCTCGCCGTGCCAGTGGAACACATCCAATAGAGGACGGCAAGCCGAACTCGTTCTCCGCGGACGCCGCGTAGACGGGGAACCAGCCAATCTCCTTCGCGGGGTTCGGATAAACCTTCGCACCCATAGCGCTGGCAATCAGCTGGGCCCCGAGACACACGCCCAGAACCGGCTTTCCCGTCTGGATGCAATCGCGAATGAAATGTTTTTCGTCCACCAGCCAGGGATGCTTGGTCTCATCGTTCACGCTCATGGGGCCGCCCATCACGATCACGAAGTCGACATCCCGGGCCGCAGGCAGATCGGTTGATTCGAAGAACGGCGTGTGTGTTAGCTCATATCGAGCTGACCGGAGCCATGACTTCAATGCTGCCGAGTCCTTCGAATGGAACGTGCTGCAAGTAATGAGCTCTCATTGAGTCACATCCGGTGCTTGCGCTGTTTGCTGTTGGTGATGTGTACGTATCTCTTTGTAAAAAAAGCGCTTACGCTCCATTTTAGCGCGCGGCGAAGGTCGTGAGCGCTATTTGGGCTGTAATTTAATGCAGCGTAACGTCTTAGCGTCATCTCACCAACACTGAATGGCGGAAGCACCGTACAGGACGCCATTCCAAAGGTTGGTGGTCTCCATCATTATTACACTCGACGCGCTGCTGGAGTCCTATCTGCTCGGGACGGCTGCGGAACTTCGCACCAGCTTACACCTCTACCCCTGAGTAGAGCCGACGCCGGCCCTCAAAACGTCCTACATAAAGATGACCAGAGCGTCCTGGTTGCAGGCAGTTTGACAATCTCATGCAGCTCAGGTTTATGGAAGGGACAACCTCTAATACGAAACGTCCCGGCGAGCCGGTTTTGAGTTCGTTTGTATTTTTGGACACGACGCCTTTGAACATCGGTCGAATCTTGAAGACCGCGCTGTTCGGCTTTTCAGACCAAACCCCACGAAAGGTAACGTTTCTCGGCTCAAGTCTGGTCTGAAAATAGTCGTTCAGGAATAGGCCGATCTTGTCGAATATGGCGTAGGCAGACCTTGATCGACTACCTGCAAGAGGTCTACGTCGCGTTTGTCATCGACAGTCCGCCGTTCACCGCTCGCAGACAACTCCGTCCCCGTCGGCATCTCGCATGTAGGGATACGCAGGATGGCCGCGGCGCACTGGCGCGATCCCGTGGCGCCGTGCTTCAGCGCAAGTGATGCGGCCGTTGCCGTTGTCGTCGTACTGACGGAGCGCGCTACTGCCGCTGGTCGCGCGGGTCGAGCCTTGGCGCGCCGTGCCGCCCTTGGCCTCACCGCCACCAGCTTCGCAGACAATCCCGTCGCCGTCACCATCGCGCATATAAGCGTAGGCCGGATGGTCGCGGCGCACCGGGGCGATCCCATGGGTGCGAGCCTCGGCGCACGTGATACGGCCATCGTCGTTGTCGTCCCACTGGGTGAGCATCTCACGCGCATCGGCGGCCGTCGGGGTGATGTCCTGAGCGACCGGTGAGGCACCACGGGCCACCACGACCAGGTCGGTCGACTGGCATCCAGACAACACGCGTTCAAGGGTGTCTGCTTCGCGCTGGTCTATCGTCAGACCGTACTTTCGGCGGACAGCGACGCTACGGTCCGCGAACCAGCACCGGTTCTGGTCGGGTAACCACTCCGCGGCATCCCGAGCGCGCTTCTGGTTCCGGTTCACGCCGGGACTTGCCAGCGTCAGATTCAGCAGATCCGTTGCGAAGCGTCGGCGGGTCGCCTCATCCGCCACACAAAGTCCGCTGTCGTGTGCCTCGGAGCGGGCGACGATATGTTCAATGTCCGTCTCCCGTTTGTTGGCGAACCAGCGGCCCGTGTAGGGACCATAGACGCCGCCAAGCTCGGCGATGACCCGGTCCTCCACAGACTGCGGATACTGATAGTCGTCAGCATCGTACGGGGAGCAACGGGATTCGGGGGCAACCACCAAGCCCCGCCACGACGTCTGGGCCGTGGCGGGGTTGTGCCACGAGCCCGTGGCGAGCACAGCGATCCATACGGGAATGGGGAAGTGTCGCATCTTAGTCTTACCTCTCACAGGCTATGCCGTCGTTCTCTCGGTCGATTGCGCGCGATGGAGACGCATATCGCGGTCCTCCACCTAGTAGCGTACAGCGGCGAAGAATGGAACTCGGGTGCTTCCGCAGTTAAATGTTGGCGCCTGCCGTGTAACCCGTTCGCCTGCTAGAGTTTGAGCCTGATTTCGAGAGGCGCAGTTCTTTCGTCGATGTCGGCTGGGCCGAGTTTTGGCACAGGACGAGGAAGACGCCCAATGAAAGCCAGACCGAAGAGGATCTGATCTGAACTCGAGCCCAGCGTCGCCAACGTAGATGGTGCTGTCGACGTGAGCGCCGGTGATGTCGAGCATGCGCTCCGCGCGGTACACGTCGGCCATGCGCACGAGGATGGACATCGCCATCTTCGCAGCACGACCGAGTTCGCCCGCGAGGAGTGCTTTGTCCTTCTCCGCGAGCTCCAAGCTCACGATCCGCTACTCTTTTTCAGGCGGTGGACCCAGTAGGTGTTGGTGATGACAACCACGACGACGAGCACCGAAATTTGGATGACGGCGGTCCCAACGCTCGATTCACTCCGGAGCTTCCACCAGCCATCGGGATCGAATTGCGTCGCCGATTGGTAGAACCACCATGCCAGCATGGCAAGAAACTCGAGCGGCACGACGATCGAGATGGCCCACACGAACCAGCTACCGATCGGATGCTTCTCATCTTCGGTGTTGATGAGCTCCTCCCGGAATTTCGCCGCTCCATACTTGATGACGGTCACCGCGATGAAGAAACCGGAGAACATGAGGCCGATGCCCCAGACCCAATCCTGATTCTTGAAAAAGCCCATGAAAAACGCCGAGGGAAGGCCGAGCACGAACGACACCACGCCGACCGTGGGCACGGCGCGGGCGCGCGAAAAACCCAGGTCCATCATCATGCGGGACGCCATTTCGAGCATGGCGATGAGCGACGAAATCGCCGCGAAGCTCAGCGCGAGGAAGAAAATGGGGAGAAAGAGTCGCCCTCCGGGCATCGACGAGAAAAGCTGCGGCATCCAGATGAACGTCAGGCCTTCGTTGCCGGCAGCGAGAGCGGCCGAGGCCTGGTCTTCGGGAAGAAGGGCGAAGACGGTACACATCACCGCGATGCCGGCGAGAAGCGAAGCCGAACTGTTGCCGAACGCGGTCGTGAGCGTCGTCAGCGTGAACGTGTCTTTCTTGCGGAAGTACACGCCATAGGTCGTGACCAGGCCCCAGCCCGCGCCGGTGCTCCACGCGGATTGGGTTAGCGCTGCCAGCCAGACTTGGTAGTTTCCGAGGTCTTCCCAGTTCGGCGTGAACAGGTAGGCCAGGCCTTTCACGGCCCCGGGAAGAGTGACCGCACGGATGGCCGCGATGATGAGGAGCACGAAAAGCGCCGGGATGAGGATGCGGTTGGTCCGCTCGATACCACGGACGACGCCTCTATAAATGATGGAGCATCCTATAGCGAGTGCTATGGCGTGGAAGATGACCGGTTGGATGGGATCACTAGTGAATCGCGTCCAGTAACTCTCGGCATTGTCGGCGGAGAACACCGTGCCCAAGGAAACGGTAAAGTACTTCAGACACCACCCGGTGACGACGGAGTAATAGAACATGATGAAGCACGTCACCAGTCCCACGAAAACGCCCAACCAGTTGTAGCGTTCTCCTATCAACGTTCCAACGGCGCCCGCCGGGCCGCGGCGGGTGGTCTTGCCGAGAGCGAACTCGACGAGAAGCAGCGGGATCGCCCACGCGAACAGGAAGATCACCCAGGGGATGAGAAACGATCCTCCTCCATTCGCGGCGGCAACTCGTGGAAAACGCCAGATGTTCCCGGTGCCGACCGCCATGCCGATCGAGGTCAGCAGGATCCCCCATCGAGACGTGAACTCTTCTTTGGATGTGCTCATGCCACTAGTCCCCTGGATCTTTAATTATCACAGGTAAACCCCCGGCTCTGCCGGGGTGACTCGCAGAGGTTTGACCGTGTGAGGCAGTAATAACAAAGTCCTCCTTGGAAAGCGCCAACTTCCAAACAAGGAGGACTCAATGAAAAACTACGAAAGCCTATCGCACACGCGGTACGACTGTAAATACCATGTTGTCTTTATCCCGTCCTGTGCCAAAATTTGATCCACTTGCAACGTTACAAGCGAACAGTTGACGCGGCGTGGGAGGTGAGGCCCGCGACAACCATTGAGCAGAGCTACCCTTTGGACGGGTCGTCACCATGCAGATGACCACCTAGTCGAGAGCGAATATCCAAGCGTGTTCCTGAAGCTGTTTTCACGCTACGCCGAGCGGGCCCACCGAGGGGCTACCGTCGCCAGCGACCATCTACGCGGCACGGCAGTAGTAGTTGAGAATGCCCCCAAGTCGCTCTCGCGACACGATGGGGCCAGCGCTATTCGCGCTTGCCGGCAGAGGTGTGAGGAGCTCGTTGCCGAGACTTTGGTGGTTCCGTTCTGTGTGTGATAGTGCACTACGTATTCGGTTACCGCTGTGCGCAGGTGTCGCTCACTGAGAGGTACGAAGCGGTCGAGACACTCTCGACGTATGGAGAGAACGAATCTTTCCGCGTATGCGTTCAGATTCGGACTGTTCGCTGGAAGGCGGAGGGGCTTCACACCTGAATCTCTCAAGAGGGTCAAGTCTTAATTTTCCTGTCAAATCTCCGTACGGTTCCCCGCGCTCGGTTAAGCTGCTGATTCCTCCGACGTACGGTTCCCCGCGCTTGCGGGATTCCTCCGAAGCTCGTTGCGAAGCTCCTCGACTTTCCTAGCGGCGAAGACATCCATCCTCACGCCGCGCCATTTGTTTGCGACGGCCAAGAGCACAGCGAACGAGAGTTTCATCGCGGCCTCCTCGGTGAAGAAGTGAGGAATGACCTTTGTGCGACGTTTGTGCTCTCCGAACGTGCGCTCAAGTAGATTCGACGTGCGAAGCCTTTTGTGATGCGCCGCAGGAAGGCGTAGCGCCTGAAGACACGCTTCGAGGGTCTCTTCCATGCACTTCATCGCGCTCGGGAATCGTTGACGGTACCGAGCGATCACCTCCCGACCCTTCTTCAGCCCTTGCTCGTAGCTGTTCGCATGGAACGACTCAAGGATGGCCGCCTTGAGTTCGTCGCGCACTTCCTTCGGAGCCTTGCCCAGGATGTTCTCGAGGCGGTGCTTCTGGCAACGTTGCTTGAGGCTTCGAGGGAAGACCTCTGCGATCGCTTTGAGCACTCCAGGATTCCCGTCCGTCACGATGAGCAACGGCTCCCTCATTCCTCGGGCCACCATCTCCTGCAAGAACCCCTTCCAGTTCTCGTAGGATTCTCGGTTGCCGACACCGATATGAAGAAGAACTCGCGTCCCATCAGCGCGATAGCCGGTCGCAACGAGGATGGGCTCTTTCCTCTCCGCTCCTTGGTGGTAGCGCAGGTACGTGCCGTCGAGCTCGAGATACAACAGCTTCTCGTTCGAGAGATCCCGTTTTCGAAACGCCTCGAAATCCTCCGACAGACACCGTGTGACCCGGCTCACCACCGACTTCGAGACACCCGTGCCGCTCAGCACGTCCGCGAACGTCGCCTCAATGTCACGCGTCGACATCCCGTGGACGTACATCCGCGCGATCAGTTCATCGAGTTTCTCGGTCCGGCTCACGTAGGCGTCGAGAATCTTTGACTGAAACACCTTCTCTGTTTCTCGTACCTGCGGCACTTGCACCGTTACCGCTCCCTCGCCCGTGAGGACCCGATGCGACTCATACCCGTTGCGTCGTCCCTTCTCCTTCGTCGTTGCCGGAGCGTTCTCATAGTAGTTTCGACCCAACGCCTCCGTCACCTCGCGCTCCAACGCATATTGAAGCATCATCTGAGCTCCCGACCGGACGATCTCCGAGAGATTCATCTCCCCAAATACCAGTTGTTCCTCGAACTGCTTGAGCAATCGCTGACTCGGGCGAAGGACTTCCGACCCATGGGGCTGGCGGATGAATAAATAGAAGGCACAGGCTTGAGCGCACGGCGTTGCCAATATCTTGGGGTCGGATCGGCCCTGAATGCATCAACTTGACAGGGAGCGGATTGGTCAAGCAGGTCAATCGTGAGAATATTGGATCGAGCATGAAGAAACGTTCCCTCCGATACGCTGGCGGCAAGGCCGTTCGCGCTCTATTGGAACGTTATGCGTGCCCGACGTCATTCCATGTTGTCCGCACACGACTCCTCGGCAACATCGCGACGCCCAAGCTCGACGCATCGCCACTCCGAGCTATAGAGAGCTGTTGGGAAGGTGAGTTGCCGGGGTTCGACAATGTCGGCGCAGCCAGTGAGCTATTCGAGTCCCTGATGGGGCTTTGGAACGAACTGGCAAGGCATCAATCGGCAACCAAGCCGTTCCGTTTGACACGGATGGAGGCTAAGCCGGATACGGATGACATTCGCCGCTTGTGCCGGACCCGCACCGAGGAGCTTGAAGGCTTCATCGACGGACTGTTCGGTGACGTGGAGTTCATGGATCTGCCCGAACGGGCCAACGAGGCTCTGGACAACCTCGGCAAGATCTATGCCATGACCCGCGGTATCATCGATCTCCTGGAGAGAGAGTCGGCGTCAGAGGGGGACCTTAGGGGAATTCTCAAGGACGTTGGGGAGCTCTCACACATCGCAGAGAAAGAACTGCACGCAGTAATGCTTGCCTGCAAGCGCGCCCGCCAACAGACCCTTTCCACTATCGCCGTGGGCAAACCCACCGTCCATTGAAGGGAAGTGTCACGAGCAGCCGGAAGTAGTTCTCACCAGGGGCGATGTCCCGGAAGTGGCGTCGCTCAGATGCCGATTTGTAAACGTTGCCAGTGGATCAAGTTTTGGCACAGGACGAGTTACGAATCCTTGGTCTTGAGCTGGGCTTTGTTTTCTTGAATGAAGGCGCGGATGTCATCTGTCATCTCGAGCAGTTTCTCCCACTGCTCCTTGTATAAGGTCACCGGGAAACGGCCCAGTCCGTAAACGGAGACGCCGCCCTTCTGGCTGACTTTGAGGGAGAGCTCTTTCTCACTTGTCGGACAGATCGACAGTCCCATCTCATCGGCCAGAGCTGACACCGCATACGACGCCAGCGGCGTCTATGAGGCGATCGAGAATCACAGCGCTCATCGCTCGCCGAGGGTGCTGATACCGCCGCGCAAGGGCGCCCAGCTCGCATCGGGGCCGGCGAGCAGCCGACAGCGTAATCGCAACATTGCAGCACAAGCTCGGCTCGGCAAACGAAAGTGGCACACAGAATCGGGCTACAGCAAACGGAGCAAAGTCGAGACAACGTTCCATCGCTACAAGGCTATCGTGGGCTCAGCGATGCGAGCGAGAGGGTTGGCGGCACAGAGAGTCGAGGCAAGGATCGGGTGCAAGATTCTCAACACCATGACGGCGCTCGGGATGCCTGATAGCGAGATGACCGGATGATGGGAGTCGAGGCCAAGCGAGCTCTCGGCCTCTATCGGAGTTGTGCACCAAGGCAGCGGGCTGCTACGTTTCTACCATCGGGAAGCCGCATGAGTATTTTGACCTCACGGGAGGTCGAGCTGGCCAATGGAGCGAGGTCACTTCGCCTTTACTTCATGTCCACACCTTTTGAGAGTAGCTCGCGTGATGCGGGAAAAAGCGTTAAAAGGTTAACTACCGCATGAGCACCAACAATCCGTTCCAGGGAAGTCTTTTCGCCAATGATTTCCTTTGCGGATCCATCGTCGAATCACCCGACTGGCGGGCGATCGACGACATGGCGCTCGACACTCTCGAAGCCTCCGTCCGGAACGTTTTCAACCTTTTTCCGACGAGGAAGACGCCCAACGAAAGCCAGACCGAAGAGGATTTGATCTGGCCTGTCCTCTTACAGCTCGGGTGGACGGCGAGCCTACGGCAGCAAAACCTCTCCACCCGAGGCCGCGAGGACGTGCCCGACGGCCTGCTATTCACAGACGCTGCGGCGAAGGAACGCGCCAACAGCTTCACCGAGGAATGGAAGCGTTACGAGTTAGGCCTCGCGGTTGTCGAGTCCAAGCGCTGGCTGCGCCCGCTCGACCGCCGCGCCGAACGCCGGGGCGAGGAAAACGCACCCTCGACTCAGATGCTCCGCTACCTTCGGCGCGTGGACGATCTGACCACCGGCAAGTTGCGATGGGGCGTCCTCACCAACGGCGCAAGGTGGCGACTCTATTATCAAGGTGCGCGGTCCGTCTCGGAGCAGTTTTTCGAAGTCGATCTCGCGGTGCTTCTCGATCTCCCCGGCCACAATGACGGCCTGTTCGCCCTCACCGAAGCTGAGCGACACCATTGGCTTAAGGTGTTCATGCTCGTCTTCCGGCGCGAAGCTTTCCTTCCCGGGACGACCGATCCGCGCACGTTCCACCAGCGTGCTATCGAGGAAGGCCGGTTCTACGAAGAGCGCGTGGCCTCCAGCCTTTCCGGTTTGGTCTTCGGCCAGGTTTTTCCTGGGCTTGCTCGCGCCATCGCAGCCGCCGCGCCCGCGGCGCCGTTGCCGGAAGTGCGCGAAGCCGCCCTGATTCTTCTCTACCGCCTGCTCTTCATCCTCTATGCCGAGGACCGCGACTTACTGCCTGTCCGCGATGCACGCTATGACGACTACGCCCTTCGGGAGAAGGTCCGCGACGATATCAAACAGCGGAAGGATCGAGAGGACGTTTTTTCCGCCAGCGCCGCCCGATACTGGTCGGCCATCGACGACCTTTGCCGCGCCATTGACCAAGGCGATGCCTCCATCGGTCTGCCGCCCTACAACGGCGGGCTGTTCGACCGCGACCGCACGCCACTTCTAGGGCGTATTCGGCTTGACGATCAAGTCATGGCTGATGTCATTGATGCGCTCTCATTCGAGCAAACCCCTGATGGTCGTCGCTACATCAACTATCGCGACCTTGGTGTCCAGCAGCTCGGCTCTATCTACGAGCGTTTGCTCGAACACGAGGTCATCCGCGATAGCAAGGGGATTACTGTTCGTCCCAATGTTTTCGCACGGAAAGGGTCGGGCAGCTACTACACGCCCGACGATCTGGTCGGCCTGATCATCAAAGAAACGATCGAGCCCCTGGTCCGGTCGCGCATGGGCGTGTTCACGGCAAAACATTCCGAACTCGCCACGAGCGAACTTTCCAAGGAACGCCAGATCGGCCGATTAAAGCATGTCGACCCAGCCGAAAAGCTGCTCGACCTGAAAGTCTGCGACCCCGCCATGGGCTCGGGGCACTTTCTGGTCAACCTTGTGGACTATCTCGCTGACCGGGTGATCACGGCCATGGCCGAGGCGGAAGCTTCGGTGGACGGCTACATTTCGCCGCTGACCGAGCGGATCGACGGTATCCGCAACACGATCATGGCCAACGCCAAGGACCGCGGCTGGACCATTGATGCAGACCAGCTCGACGACAGGCATATTGTCCGGCGCATGGTGCTCAAGCGCTGCGTCTATGGCGTTGACAAGAACCCCATGGCCGTTGAGCTGGCCAAGGTCGCGCTCTGGCTACACACGTTCACGGTGGGCGCACCGTTGAGCTTCCTGGATCATCACCTCCGTTGCGGCGATAGCCTGTTCGGTTCATGGGTACGCACCGGCATCGATCAGGCGAAGGAGCAAGGCGGTCCGCTCTTTTTGAAAGGGCCAGTAGAACGGGCCATGCGGGCGGCGGCTTCCATGCAGATTATCGAGGGACTGACCGATGCCGAGATTGCCGAGGCTCATCGTTCCGCGGAAGAGTTCGCCAAGATCGAGAAGATGACGGCGCCATTGAATGCCTTCCTTTCCCTGGTCCATGCCTTCGATTGGCTGAACATCCGTAATCGCGACGACAAGGCGGCACTTTCCGCCTACTTCAACGGCGTCTTCGGCGATCCCATCGACGTTGCCTCGGGAAGACCGAAGATCTTTTCACCTGAAGTACGGGCGGGTGAGCGGTTTGCCGGATTGCTCGACAAAGCACAGCAGCTTCTCGACGACGAACGCTTCTTCAATTGGCAAGTGGCTTTTCCCGGTGTGTGGTCGGAGTGGGAAGGCGCCGGGCTGACCGGCGGTTTCGACGCTGTGATCGGCAATCCGCCCTGGGACCGGATGAAGCTGCAACAGGTTGAGTGGTTCGCGGCGCGGCGCGGCGTTGTTGCACCGCTCTGGCTGAGAGCGAAATCCGCCTATGGTGGTGGCCGAGGTATGTTCGAGCATGAAGTATCCCAAGCGCTGCCAGTACAAGCACGCGAAGCAGAAGAAGTACCACGTTCGCAACTGGGCGGAATACAACGAAGGGCTGCGCCGCCGGGGCGATTTGACAGTCTGGTTTGACGAGGAGGCAATCGCGAACTGGAAGGCCGACAAGACCGGTAAGCCTGGCGGTCAACGGGTCTATTCAGACATGGCGATTGAAACGGGCCTGGTTGTCCGGATGGTGTACAAGCTCGCCTACCGACAAACCGAAGGCTTCTTGCACTCGATCGCCTCGCTTCTCGGGCTCGGTATCGAGATCCCGGACTACTCGACGTTGTGTCGGCGCTCGAGGTTGCTCCGCAAGAAGCTGCGGATTCCGAAAGCCGCGAGCACTCAACCCATCCACCTGATGATCGATAGCACGGTCTTGAGGATTCATGTTGGAAACGCTCGCAAACCGCCAAAGCAGCGCGCATGGCGCAAGTTGCACATCGCCGTTGATCGCGAGACAGGGAACATTGTTGCGTCCGAACTGACGGCGTCACGAGCTCGCGACGCAACCCGAGTCCCCGCTTTGCTAACACAGATTCAAGCACCTCTAGTTTCGGTGGCGGCGGACAGTGCATACGACAAGGAAGCGGTCTACGAAGCCATCGAAGCGCACAGTCCTGGACGAAGGACGCGCGTGGTGATTCCGCCGCAACGAAACGCGACGCTCAGTCAGAATTCGAACACCGCCATGCAGGAGCGCGATCGCCATATTCGTGCAATCGAAAGACACGGCCGACGTGAATGGTACAAGCTCTCAGGCTACACCAAGCGAAGCATGGTGGAGAACGCGGTCTATCGTTACAAGGCGATCATCGGGCCGGAGATGCGGGCTCGAACGTTGGCGAGGCAACGAGTTGAACACCGAATTGGGTGCGAGATACTCAACAAGATGGCTGCGCTCGGGATGCCCGATACGTACTGCGCCGGGTGACTCTGCAACCGGCACAGGGAGGTCAGCGATTTGCTCCGGGCCGTGCAACAACGCCGGCTCGACCGCTTTGAACTGTCTCTCGGCACGTTCAGCTTCATAGCGCGCGCTCAACCTGTACTCGCCACTGCTTCAGGGCAGCGTCGTGGTCGGCTTCGAGGTTCGCCTCTGGCAAAAGGGCAGCCTCGATACCCGCGGGAGCGATGGCATGAGGAAAATCTTGGCCACTGCATCATCGATCCGTCGGCCACCTACACGCATGACGTTGTATCTCAGTCATTCGGTCCTGACAAGGACCGGTTGAAGCCGGCGGTCGGTAAACCAACGAGCTATGGGGTCTAAGACGATTGAACTCTTGCGTACTGAAGCGGCATCACAATGTGGCACGCCAGCATCTAATGATGCGCAGAAATTTCCCTACATTGTAGCCAATATAAACCAGAGTCTCGTGAATGCCTCGTGAATCGTCTTGTCCAACATCCCCGTCACCTCGCAGGTTTCTGTTGGCAATCTCCAGCATTCGTTTCAACGATTTCCTCTTGGACAAGGAACTATGGCTCACTTCATTATTGCGAAGGACATCCAACAGTGTACCGAGGGTGTAGTCGTCCCCATATACTTCAAAGATTTTGAAGTCCAACCAGTCGCCCCTAGCTAGTGAACGGCGACCGTAGTTGAGGGGATTGTAGTCGTCCAAATGATTGTATCCGCCGTGCCATTTGCCGAGTCGGTATTCGGAGTCCGCTCGCTGAGAGGACATGAACATACCTTGCTCGAACGAGTTCAGAACGCGAGCGTTCTGTCCGACATATAGGTCAAATAGAGAGCAGTTGTTTTCGATAGGCTTCTGGCGAATGATTTGTTTGTGCTGTCGAGTGAGGTGCTCCATCGCAGTTTTCGAGTCGAGCATCATTTTGTGTAGAATGCTCACGACAGTCTGAAACGTGAAATACGAAGCATTAAAAGAGCGTGCCCTGATTAGGTTTGTCTCAAATCCCTTCACTAGTTCGCACACGGCGCCAACGCTCCTTGATGCGGCCTTGAGAAAAGCATCTTGTGTCTCGCTCAAAATAAAGGCTAGCTGAGGAGGAGGCCACTTCAGGGCTTCCTGAAGCCCGGTCTCAGTAAAATCAACATATGCTCCATGATCGCCCTTGGGACAGATCTCCAGCAAGCCATCAGATACAGCTATAAGAAGAATGTTCTCATCCTCTTTTGACAAGATGTAATAGCGCCCCGTGAATCCTTTGGCAGAGTTGCTATAAAGAGTGAGATCCTTCTTGCATATGGGGCCGTAGTTACCTTCAACAGATAGATCCATTAAGATAAGACAAAGACCTTTTGTTGTTAGGACACCGTTAGGTGATAGGGCGTCCTTTGGTGAACGATCTGTGAAGTACAGTTTCGTCCAGCCGGAATGTGGTTTCATTG
Organism: Candidatus Marinacidobacterales bacterium; assembly: GCA_965237955.1. GTDB lineage: Bacteria > Acidobacteriota > Vicinamibacteria > Marinacidobacterales > SMYC01. The sequence continues at coordinate 2,838,931 of OZ250169.1, forward strand.
GTAACTGCCTGTGCTCCGCAAAAAAGAAGATCGACCAGAAGCAGCCTACCATAGCAGGTCGGTATTAGACCTGCTATGCGGGGGGAAACTCACGTTCTGCCTGTCGCAACCCTGTGCCTTCTATTTATTCATCCGGGCGCCCGAACTTGATTAGTCTCCGGTCTGTCGGCACCATACCTGCTTGATTTCGCCGTTTGTTGGCGTTGTTGCACCGCTCTGGCTGAGAGCGAATTCCGCCTATGGTGGTGGCCGAGGTATGTTCGAGCATGAAGTATCCCAAGCGCTGCCAGTACAAGCACGCGAAGCAGAAGAAGTACCACGTTCGCAACTGGGCGGAATACAACGAAGGGCTGCGCCGCCGGGGCGATTTGACAGTCTGGTTTGACGAGGAGGCAATCGCGAACTGGAAGGCCGACAAGACCGGTAAGCCTGGCGGTCAACGGGTCTATTCAGACATGGCGATTGAAACGGGCCTGGTTGTCCGGATGGTGTACAAGCTCGCCTACCGACAAACCGAAGGCTTCTTGCACTCGATCGCCTCGCTTCTCGGGCTCGGTATCGAGATCCCGGACTACTCGACGTTGTGTCGGCGCTCGAGGTTGCTCCGCAAGAAGCTGCGGATTCCGAAAGCCGCGAGCACTCAACCCATCCACCTGATGATCGATAGCACGGGCTTGAGGATTCATGTTGGAAACGCTCGCAAACCGCCAAAGCTGCGCGCATGGCGCAAGTTGCACATCGCCGTTGATCGCGAGACAGGGAACATTGTTGCGTCCGAACTGACGGCGTCACGAGCTCGCGACGCAACCCGAGTCCCCGCTTTGCTAACACAGATTCAAGCACCTCTAGTGTCGGTGGCGGCGGACAGTGCATACGACAAGGAAGCGGTCTACGAAGCCATCGAAGCGCACAGTCCTGGACGAAGGACGCGCGTGGTGATTCCGCCGCAACGAAACGCGACGCTCAGTCAGAATTCGAACACCGCCATGCAGGAGCGCGATCGCCATATTCGTGCAATCGAAAGACACGGCCGACGTGAATGGTACAAGCTCTCAGGCTACACCAAACGAAGCATGGTGGAGAACGCGGTCTATCGTTACAAGGCGATCATCGGGCCGGAGATGCGGGCTCGAACGTTGGCGAGGCAACGAGTTGAACACCGAATTGGGTGCGAGATACTCAACAAGATGGCTGCGCTCGGGATGCCCGATACGTACTGCGCCGGGTGACTCTGCAACCGGCACAGGGAGGTCAGCGATTTGCTCCGGGCCGTGCAACAACGCCGGTAGCGGGCGCGAAGACGCGGAACGCGCCCGTGTGGTGGACACGCTCGAGCAACAGACGCGAGAAGCCGAGGGGCAGGGGTTCGATATCGATGCGGTGACAGAGAGCGACCTCGCTATGCCGGCACGCACACCATCACCCGTCACCATGGAGGACCTCGACAGGATTATCGGGTCATCTGACCTGATGCCGCCAGGGACCGATGTCCAGCCCATGGGACGTCGAGAATACGGCTTCTTGGCCCCGGGAATGACCGAGCGTCTGCGAGTGACCACCGACCCGGAGTATTTCGAGGAAAACGCCGAAAGCCTGGAACTGTGGTCCCCAGGAAACCCTCTGTTTACCCCTCCGGAGTTTACTCCGCAGGCGGACGAACCGCCTGCCGACAAAACATTGAAGGATATCCTGGATGGCTGATGCCCGTCCTGTCCAAAAACACAAACGAACTCAAGACTGGCGCGCCGGGCCGTTTCGATCGTCATCGACCCGTGGCGAGCCCCAGATCTGGGGCGTGTCGGAGGCGATGTCGGCGATTCGGGTTCCCCGTACGCGCAGGGAAAACACCGTCCAGCAACGAGGTGCCACGCTCCCGGGCGGAGACCTGGATCCAGGCCCGGGCCGCACATGGACCAGAACGTGCTAGTCCCTTGGATCTTTGATTACTATACAAAGTTAGGCTTTTCGCCAGCCCATAAGATTCATAAGATTCATGCACTTAGAAGGGTTTCGGCAAGCTCTGCTTTATCTAGTTTGTTCTGATACAGGGGACTAGCCGGCTACGCCGCGGTTGCCATGGCCTTGATTCTGGACCCCTCGGGCGGCCTCTTTTCCGACGCTGCACGGCCCTGTCAGCGACCCACTCCCCCCCTTTGGCGCAAACGTGGCACTCGAAAATCGGGATTAGAGACGAATGCCGAAAATGAGGCCCGTTCAGCCCTTCTAGCGCGTCTCTGGTGACACCTACCCCTGCAAAACCCCGCCAACCGCGCGGAAAATCTCACCCGTCTCTGCAGTGCCACAATTGGCCAGACTGGGTGGCGGATGGTGCAGTCTCGAGCCATCCGGTCTCGGCAAAAGGTATTTTGGCAATTTTGGGAGTCAGGATCGAACTTCTGGCCGTGCGCGTGGTTGGGGCAATGTAGCGAAAACTCAGAGAAGCCCTGATGCCCACAGCGTTCTATCCTGTTTTTGTACAGTGACTTAACGGAAGCCACCACGTGCTGGTCCCCGCACATCTCATCGACGGGTGCTCGTTCCGAGCCGGAATCGAATTTGCTTCAATCAAATGTCTTGTACGGCAATCTCAACCTCCTGGACGCTTGAAAGAGGGCCGTGTCGTAAACCCTCCGGAGGCGGCTCCGACCGTTACTCATTGCCGCAAAAGGCTTTACGTCTCATCAGCGAATGTTCGTCGACGGGAACATCTTTCCGGCTATCGCAGTCGGGAGGCTCGAGTGGAGCTTCCGGTTCGTGGCTGGAAACGATCAGAAACAGAGCACAACAGGCCATTAACGTGCAGTTTGGGGCGATTTTGGGGCTTATCGGGACGTTTTTGCGCTTAATCGTGCAGACAATGAGAAGAAGCTCAACGCCTAGATCGCGCCTGAGGAGAAGGCGAATAGCGGAATTCGAATTGGCCAAACCTCGAATTCATCCAGCGGAGTTTTATGGAGGAAACGAAGATGACTCCGCAGACGGTCCAGTACAAGGAGCTATCCGAGTCTGGAAACCATGACAGGGAATTTGGGCCAGTTTGAGGCTGATTGGTGGAGGCCAGTGTCGGAGAGCAGCTTGCTGCTAACCGAGCCGATTCACGGAGTGGGCGCTGGAGGCTCACAGCGTTTTGACGAGCACTCGCTGTTTCTCCCAATCGTCGGGAAGCGGATGATGCAAGAGGTAGCTCGAGGTCAGCCCAACGGGCTGGCGGCCTTCGACAATGGCGCGGACGATGTCAGGAGCCAGGAAGGCATAACGGATTGCCTTGCGCACGCGGTCCGTTGGGATGGCGTCTTCGGTGGCAATCTCCTCATAGGTTTTGCCTGCTTTGATTCGGTCGAGCCAGGAGCGGGCGTTTCTGATATTGCGCAGGAGTGTGCGGTCGACGGATTTCGTGGGGTTGCCCAGAACGAGCTTGGTCTCGACGCCGCGTCGGCGCAAGCGGAACGGTGCGAGGATGCGGAGTGCATCCTCGCGAATGCGGTCAGGTCCCATAGAGAGGCAAGCAGCGAACGCATTGCGGTCGAGCAGGATGGACACAGAGCCAGGGCTGATGTCGACCCGCCGGATAAGACGGAGCAGGGGGGCTGCCGAGGCACTATCATCATTACTGCCGGAACACAGCCCGTCTAAAAAGCGACGCACCGAGGCGAGCTCTTGCATCGTCGGAGTGTGGATCAACGAGGCCGAGAAGGTCGTGGCATCCACATGCTGTCGGATGAGATGCACGGCGGTCTGTTCCAGCATCGGGGCGGGCAGTCGCCAGCCGGAGAGGTCCTTTTGGCCACTGTGCTGGATGAGGCGCCGGGAGACGTAGTAGCGGAGCCGTTGCCCGTTTTTCTTTTTGGTGTGGCTCGGCGTCAGCCGGTCCCCGGTCTCGTCGAAGAGCTTGCCTGCCAGTGGGGAGGGGGCTGCACGGCCCTTCGTCGTGCGTCTCCTTGGTTTGGCAGCCCCTGCCTGCAGCTGCGTTTGGACCGCGTCCCAGAGCTCCGGAGCAATGATCGATGGATGCTGGCCCTCGTAGACACGCCTCTGGTGCCGGATGCGGCCGGCGTAGAGAGGATTGGTCAGCAGGCAGTGGAGGTGTCCGCGACGGAACGGCAGCCCGCCCGTTCGGGTTCCATCCGCGGTGAAGCGTTGCTTGGTACGCAGTCTCAGACGGTCCGCCTCGGCCTTCACCTGCCGGAGCGTTTCGTGCTTTCGGTACAGCGCATAGAGCGTCCGGACCGTTTCGGCCTCAGCCTCGTTGATGCGCAGCGTGCGCCCGTCCTTCTCATAGCCGAGCGGTACGCGGCCGCCCATCCATAGTCCCTTGCGCTTGGAGGCAGCGACCTTATCGCGGATCCGCTCGGCCGTGACCTCGCGTTCGAATTGTGCGAAGGACAGCAGCATATGCAGCGTCAGTCGTCCCATGCTGGTCGCGGTGTTGAAGGACTGAGTCACCGAGACGAAAACCGCGCCGGCAGCCTCGAGCCGCTCGACGAGCTTTGCAAAGTCGGAGAGGGAACGGGTCAGCCGGTCGACCTTGTAGACCACAATCTGCTCGACGAGACCTGCGTCGATGTCGGCGAGCAAGCGCTGCAGGCCCGGGCGCTCCAGGGTTCCTCCCGAGAGCCCCGCGTCCTCGTAGACGGTTGGCAGCAGCACCCAGCCCTCCGCTTTCTGGCTCGCGACATACGGCGGCGCAGGCTTCTCGCTGCGCATCGAGGGAGTTGAACTCCTGTTCGAGACCCCGTCGTGTCCAAAAACACAAACGCGTTGCCAAGCCCTTGATGGTTGCGCTCTCCATCATAATGATAGATGAAACTCGGCGACGGCCCGGCGCGCCGGTCTTGAGTTCGTTTGTGTTTTTGGACAGGACGGTACCCTGATCGTGTGCCCCGGCGAACGTCTCCAGCGTGAGTGACACGTGCTTCGGCGAACCGTTGTCGCGAAGGTACGCCGGGTCGTCACCTCGTGACCATCCTTGGTTCCTGAACATCGAGATGGGGCGCGCCGGTTGGGTTCCCGACCGGAGGACCGAAATGGCTCCAATTGCGACATATGAAGATCTCCCCGCCTGATCGGGTTCACGGTGGTTCACGACGAAACAATACGAGCTTGTGCCTTCTATTTATTCATCCGTGCGCACGGATGAATAAATAGAAGGCACAGGTCGGAAGCCAGCCTTGGCGCGAAATACCCTGGATTCTGCGCGGATTCCAAGGGCGTCTAAGCTGCTGATTTGCGGTCTATTTCAAAAGGGCCGAGTTTTGGCACAGGACGGGGACAGACGAGGTCCTTTCAACGATTCTGTGAACGTTCGGTTCTCCGAAGCCTGCAGGATCACTCCTTCGGACGAGGCCGATTTCTGAAACGCTGCCAGCATTGCCGGAGCAACAGCGGGATTCCGACCAGGAGCAGATACGGAGTGAGAACGCCGATAACCACCATATGTGGGCCGAGCAATCCGCCGACGAGGCTGAACAGTACAGCAAGCGGAGTCGCCACCCCAAGCGTGATCAGTAAAACGCTCCGCGAGGCTCCGACAACTCCTCTCAAGAGGCGTTGCACCAGCAACCCTACCAGCACACCGCCCAGAAAAAACAGAACCAAGCTGGAGAACAAAGCCGGAATCGCAAACAGCAACTCCTCTGGATTCCAAGAATCCATGGAGCCGAACCGGACAAGAGCGACCAGGACTTGCAGAACACAAAATCCGACGCCGAACAGGACGGGCGTCTTCCAGTAACTCCATCGAGAAAAAGAGGAAGTTCTTAAAGGATCGACCCCCATAAATCCTCCAATTCGAACCCTGCGCGGAGCCGATGCGCGCGGGCTACTTGATTCTGTCTATTATCCCGCAAGACGGCCTGGCCGGCACTGCGCTACAGGACCGGCAATGTCGTCTTGATCCTGAATCCTCGGGCCAGACGATTGTAAAGCCTACGGCCCTTGGTCCGGTCGCAAACACAGACACTAAGCTGCTGATTGATGGTCTATTTCAAAAGGGCCGAGTTTTGGCACAGGGCGGGGTGTCTCGGACAGTGAGGTCAAACGCATCCGCCGTTTCATTCGCGAGCCGTACGGAATGGTATTGGTGACGGGCCCGAGCACGAGTCGGGATCATCCGCCGATGCCGTCGGCAGAGAGGTAGGCGTCGAGCGAGTGGAGCTCCTGCGACAGGTCGTCGACCATGTTCCTCAACAAGTGTCGCGTCGATAGCATCCCGGCGACGTTCCCCCCGCGGTCGATGATGGGAAGATGGCGAATGTGGTTGCTCGTCATCATCGCGAGAGCCTCGCGATGATGCATGTTGCTGGCAGCAACGATGGGCGGCGAGGTCATCACGTCGCGGATTGGGGTCTCATCCAAGTGGCTTCCTTTGGCCACCACACGCTTCAGGAGATCGCTAGCGGTGAAGATGCCCTTCGCCGATTGGTTCTCCACCACCACGACTGCGCCGGCACCGCAGTCAACCATTGTTTCCACGGCGTGTCGGACCGTGGACTCGGTTCCGATCGTCACCGCCGGAGTCCGGGTGATCTTGAGCAGCTTCATAAACTGGCCTCCTTGTCTCGCACCTTCGGCGTGGCGTTGGACGTGATCCCCGTACGGGCGTTCAGTTAGGCAATCGAGAAATCAGGTATAGTGTGCCTCCTCGCGAGTAGGAGGAGAGCGACTTGTAGACGTAAATCTTATACACCAATAAGCGGTCGGATTTCAACTCCAAGTCACATCGCAGCGCTGCTACTTCGACGTGAAAACATCTGGGTGTGGGCTCCGAGATATTGGGTCTGGGAACTAGCTCAGGGTTCGGGTTCCGGTTGCATTCTGGTGAGGAGGCGCCCGACGATTGCAGGTAACTGGACTTGATCCAGTTTCGTGGACACATTCTGAACGGCGGATACGATGTCCACAATGGCAAAGACAACGCAGCCCCGGCGACCCCTGTGATCCGCAAAAAAGAAGAACGGCCAGAAGCAGCCGACCATAGCAAGTCTAAAACGCGCAATCAACGCTTGATAGACTTTTTGCGGAGCACAGGTCGTCCTGTGCCAAAACTCAGCCCTTTTGAAATAGACCATAAATCAGCAGCTTAGCGACTGGGCCAAGGGCCCTTAGGCTCTACAGTTACCCAAAACCCGCGGTCGACGTTCGAGAGCCGCGGCCGTTTCACCGAACGGCGGAGGACGGCGAGCTGCTGCCGAAGAGCGACATTGTCGAGAGCCAGCTCGCGACGAGCCTTGAAGGCGGAGATGAGAGCGCGAACAAACGACGAAATCAAGCAGGCATGGTGCCGGCAGACCGGAGACTAATCAAGTTTGGGGCGCCCGGATGAATAAATAGAAGGCACAGGCCCTTGGCCCCCCAGTCGCTAAGCTGCTGATTTATGGTCTATTTCGAAAGGGCCGAGTTTTGGCACAGGACGGGATCCTGCGAACAGACAAGATTCCGAGCGAATGCGAGGGCATTGACGAAAGCGGGCACAATATTTGAGAGCAGACGCAAGAGCAAACCTTTCCACGCTTACAATGACGTCGGATCACCTCATCCGTTCGCCGCGAAACGGCCAATCCTGGCAGGTCTAAACTGCAGAATCAACGACGGATCGAGTTTTTGCGGAGCACAGGTCGTCGCTGTGGATTTCTTCAACGTAGTCACCGTCAGCTTTCGCGTGCTTTACGTCTTCGTCATCATGGAAATCGGCACCTGCAAGATGCTTCACTTCAACGTAACGGCGCATCCGACCGCGGAGTGGACGTTGCAACAGTTCCGGGAGGCGATTGGGTGCGAGCACGACTATCGATTCGTCATCGCGGACCGCGATGACAAGTTCTCAGCAGACATCCGCCGCTCCGTCCGGGGGATGGGTGTTCGGCCGTTGAGGACGCCGCGCAGAGCACCGCAGGCGAATGCCTACTGTGAGAGACTCATCGGCACCACACGCCGGGAGTGCTTGGATTTTCTGATACCGCTGTCAGAGGAACATCTTCGCCGACTCTTGACCAAATGGCGTGAGTACTACAATCGGGCGAGACCACATTCATCGCTCGGCCCATGCCTTCCCACCCCCTGTGTCGAGCTTCCGATGAAACCGGGACCAGCACCGACATCGATTACCCGCCCAGCGCGTCGTTGCCTCGAGGCCGGTCCTTGGTGGGCTCCATCACGATTACCGGTTGTCACGCGTCGCCTGACTGAGCTAGCCTCTCGCGGTGAATAATGCGTTATTTCTTGAGCACGTTATTGCGTCGGTGGCTCGGCGGCGACAGCGTGCAGAATTTCCACCAAGACGAAGACGAGTCGGCAGGACGTTGCTCTCATGGCTGTCTGCCCGTCGATACGCGATCCTCTTTTTTGCAGATCACACGTGTACCAACGCTTGATGGCAGAAGCACCGATTAGAGCCTGTCCTATCTTCGGCGGGCAAGGTCTTCGTCGAGCCAACTCATTCGTTCGACGATCCACTGTTTCAGGTAGTCGACTTCCTGTTGGTAGGACACCAAGCCCACGAGGCCCGGAGGTTCGCGCCATATCTTGTCGCCGATGGTGGGCCAATACCCGAAGTTTCTCTTCTGTGCCTCCTGTAAATCTTGAGCCATCTCATCCACGCTTTGGAGAAGGGTCCTGGTTCGAAAATGGCTCTTCCTCAAGTCGAACCACCGCTTGTTCAAAATCCGTTGAAAATCGGCGTCTTCGAAGAGGACGCGCCAAAAGAGGTCATGTTTCTTGACAAACCACCCACCGGCCAGATCCCCCCTCCACTTTGTGGAGTTCCCAAAGGATTGGTCGAAATCCCATGCCGGTCCAGCTTTCAATTTCGCGGAGCGATCCTTGTGGAAAAAACTGCTATAGACGTACGCGTCGACATTTTTCGTTACCTCCTGGATGAGCATTTCATCCACGAAACTGTCGATGTCGATCCATCCTGAATACTGCATGATGAGAGCCCCAGAGTTGCTCTGACGCATGAACTCCCGGAAACGGCCATCGTACGTTTTGATGTACTCGACCTGCTCGTTGCGGGCCCGGTCGGGTCGGGGATAAATCAAGTTGAGAGCATTCTGGCCCGAGACGCCACCACGTTTACTGTACTCGTAGATATATCCTCCGGTCACTGCCTCGCCAGAAACGTCAGCCGAACTAAGAGGCGACACATTCACGCGATTCTGATCTCGCTTGATCTTCTCCATGAAAACGTACAAGCCCTGGTACCGTCCGTTGACGATCAACTCACAGTGGACGGTGCGGCTCGAATAGTGACCCATCATTCGCGACATCTGATGGGCAAGAGAGTTACGTAGAAAAGTACGATCGTAGTAAGATGCGTTTAGGATCCAGTCGTTATCTTTAGGAAGGCCGAGCACTGAGATATTTAGGTTGTTTCCATCTTGGTCTGTGGTTTCAACAGCATACGACTTCTTCGGAAAGTACATTTGGGACGAGTATCCACGGGTTTCGATCCCGATGAATCCGTCGTATCCGTTGTAAGAGTTCGTTAAGTAATTACGTCGCCCGTTCTGGTTGTTGACAATGCCCATGTGCGCGGAAACCTTGGGCTCGTCAGGAATGTCGGCACTGTTCTCGGTGGTGATGACGACGATCGGGAGATTCGACCCTGCCACTTCGATGGTACTTGCTAGCCACTCTGGCAAAGGAAGAAAGTCCTGGCCATCATCCATCATCTCGGCAATGAGGTAAGCATTGGAGGAGAGATCGGTTGAACTCTCACTTACGTTGTGAACCTGCAGAGCCAAGACGTTATCATCGGGCTGGAGCACATTCAGGGGGACATCACTACTTTCTGGGATCCCACCTTCATAGAGCAACGCTTCGTGCGAAACGCTCGATGGTTGATTGTGCGCAGGATGCGCCCCGCGCAAGCCTGCAGACCGCGCGATCTCGACGTTGTTTATATAAGCGACAAAAGCGTCGTCGTAATCCACGTAGAGCTCCATGGACGTGAGTTGGCTCGGATCCGGAAGTGAGAAGGTACGTCGCAGATAAACAGAGATGGTGTGATCGATCACGGTACCATCGTCGGAGTCTCCGTAGCCGATGCCACCAGTGCCTTCGGCCCAATGGCTGTCGTCGAAGGACTGCTTGCGCCAGTCGGCAGTCGGCTTGGCATTGCCGATAAAGTATCGCCAGCTCATATCAGGACCGACCACGATTCCTTTGTGAGGGTTGCCTGATTGGGGTAATAGACAAGCCTGGAGTCCCGCCAGCACGAGCAAAGATGGGAGCCAACACGTCGAAAGTCCCTGCCTCATTCCGACCGCCTTTTTGCCGATTGCTGCAGAGTCTCTAGCTCTCGCGGCAAGATGGCAAAAAGCACGACCATCACGACCGTGTTGATCACCGCCAGGAGGAGGGTAAGATCGAAACCGGCCGCCATACGCAGCTCTGATAGGCCCGAGGCAAGGCGCTCCAAGAGCATGTAGCGAGTACCGTACAAGCGTCCCAGACCGGAATGCAGGAGAAGATTCAAGATGTAGCTCGTCATGGCCCCGGCACAGAGGATCTTCAACCCTCGCGAGCCCAGACCGGTGCCGAAAAGAAGCGGGAACGCAACGTGCGGATGATTTTCGAAAACGCCAACCGAGAATGTGGCATAGGCAAGAAAAACGGTAGCGCTGGAGAGCAGTGCCGGGAGGGTTCCGGGAAACCGATACTGCTGCCAGCAAATCCATGCCAAGACTAAAGCAAAGATCGCGGTTCCGACAGAGCCTGCCGCGAAAGAAACGTCGCTGAGTAAGAGACGGGAAACGGGGCCAGCGATCGAAACCGTTCCCACTGTTGCCAAGTTCGCCAGGTGGCCATAGATCCACCAAGGATTGGGGTACCCGCTCGATAGATTTCCAGGAACGAGTTGACGAACGATCTGTACGACCATGGCGGGGAGGGTCCCTGCGATAGTGAAAGGGAGTAGAACGATCAGCGTCACACCTGCCGCGCCCGCGACCGCCCTCCCGATCGTCTCCCTAAGACGCGCTTGGTTCGCCAGCAATGCGACCAACACGCTGGGTGTCGCGACCGCACCCAGGAGTTTCGTCATCGAAGCCATGACCAGAAGTGCTCCGGCCGAGAGGGCGTGAGATCGACCCGCCGCAATGACCGCTACCATGACGAGAGGTGAGTAGGTCTGGTCCTGAAAACCGAGGATGGCACTGCTCAGCCAGGAAATGGGGAGCGCCCAAAAGAGCGCGGCCAGGACCGCAGCACGGCGTGGTCGGTGCCGGAAGAGCCACAGCAAGATAGCGACGATCGCAACGTCTCCCGCTACGGCGGGTAGCTTGGCCGCCACGTTGCGCGCCTCGGCTCGGTCGAGAGGAAGCGGTAGGCTCTGTACGAAGCCCCAGGAGAGGCGCCAGGCGACCATGGCAAGTGGGGGATAGTCGATCAAGAAGCTCCGGTCGCGGCTTTGTACTTCCCACAGAGGTTCTTCTCCGCGAAGCTGGGAAAGGAAATGCCCTGGAGGAACCGCGTCCGGATCGCCGTAGACTCTTGTGATCCCGTGAGAGGTAGCGCGGGTGGTCCAGGCTTGCCAGTACTCCATATCCCAAGAGCCTGCTGAGGGTAGAAAGTACAGCCGCACCCAGGATCCGAAAACTGCCGCGATCAAGAGGGCCACCGCCAACCAATAAGATGACCGAGTGCCTCGTTCGAGACGTCGGCCGGCCTCGAAGCCCGAGAGCACGAGCCCGCCAATGAGAAGCAAACGTAAACAGGAGGGCCGGTCCGGGAAAAGCACGAAAACCATGGCCGGCGTATAAGCGAGAGTGAGGAGCCCTGCAGAGCAGAGGCCAAGACCGGTCGCCACGGCACGCCCCCTCCACACGAGAAAGACAAGCGTCAGAGCGCTGGCGAGGCCGCTTGCAGTAAGGATGGAGCTCCAAGCCGGACTGGCCGTGGGAGTGACCGAGAGAGACCGAAGCCGGATTACGGGAGTCCCCTCGAGGCGGAAGATGTCCAGGCGCGCTCCCGGGTTGGTAGCACGGGGCAGCGTGAGACTTGCCGTTCCGCCGCTGTCTGATGGGAGTTGGTACACCGGACCCTGATCCACCGAGACGGCTAGCGTGGCTCGGGCGAGAGGCTCCTGCTCGAAGTTGATGAAGATGTTGGGAGCAAAGCGTCGGTTGATTCCAGGCAGGAGCACTACCGCTCTTTGGTCCACATTTCCTTTTGCGCTCACCCCCTTTACAAGACGTGGCCAACCCGCGGAATCTGGCCCGAGGCGGAAAGGAAAAGACGTGACGGCGAGAACGCTGATGCCGGCAAGGAAACCCATGGCCGCTACGAGGCCGACGGGTTTCCAAAGAGTCAAAGAAGTGACGTCCTTAGTTTGAGATGAGCGGCATTATATTTCAGCCACGCCATCTGGTGTGGGACTGAGAAGAGCTCTTGATCTGTATTGGTCACCGCGAGGGGAAATCGATTTCAGGGGAAGTTGTGGCCGCGGTGACCCCATGACTTGCCGACGATGGCGTCCACGGCCGGCTGGTGGAAGGCGGGAAGATGTGATTGGAGACGGTCTCTTTAGTCTCTCACAAAGCTCCCTTCCGGCAACTAAGTCTTCCAGTCCATCGCGACTCCTTCCGCTGAACTGGAACACGTATCCCACCGCGATGGCGAATTCAAGCGGCCTTTGGGAAGGTGCAAACTGCTGACCCGCTGCCGCACGGGGTGCTTGCCCTGTTCGCTGTTGATCGATCGACTGCAAGCCCATGAAATCATGAGTATAACAGCCTATTTTTCAACGCCGCTACACTGGAATGATGAAAACCATCCAGAATCAGGCATGCTCCAAGCCAGGGTGCGAGAACTGTGGAAAGCGGGGCATCAACATCGGTGGCCACGGCTGGTTTACCACCAAGTCGGGTCGCCGACGGCGTTACCGTTGCAAGATATGCGGGGGAACCGTTAGGCAGGAACACGGGCACAGCGTATTCCGGCCTTCGCTGCACTCGCGGGGAGTTCGACCAAGTAGCGAGCCTGCGAGTCGAGGGCGTGAGCATTTCTGCCACGGCCCGTCTCGCGGGTCGTTCCCGCAAACACCTGTGCCTTCTATTTATTCATCCGCGCGCCCCGAACTTGATTGGTCTTCGGTCTACCGGCACCATACCTACATGATTTCGTCGTTTGTTCTTGCTCTCATCTCTGCCTTCAAGGCTCGTCGCGAGCTGGTGCCCGCGGATGAATAAAATAGAAGGCACAGGTCGGAAGACAGCCCTGCGGCGCGAGATACCCTCGCTTCTGCGCGGATTCCAAGGGCGTCTAAGCTGCTGATTTGTGGTCTATTTCAAAAGGGCCGAGTTTTGGCACAGGACGGGGTCGGTTGCAGACGGCTGGGGTTGCGTGGGCGATTGAGGAACGTGGCGACCATCGCGTTCTATCGGAGGCTTCGGGCACCTGCGTATTCCTGGATCCGAGAACGAAGGGCTGTGGGATCTACGACGTGCGGCCGACGCAGTGCCGGAACTTCCCCTTCACGCCGGGCAAAGACTCGCCAATCGCTACTCGTTCACAGTGGAACACGGCGCGAGAGCACTGTCCTGGTATCGGTATCGGACGATACTACGACAAGCGACACATTCGAAAGTTAGTTCGGGGTCGCGCCCAGCATGGTAGCTTCCAAGTCTGAGGACCGCGGTAGGGCGTCGTGTCCAAAAACACAAACGAACTCAAGACCGGCCCGCCGGGACGTTTCGGAATAGACGTATCTACGTTTGATTGGCCAATGGGAGCTAGAATCCTCGGTCATGAGCACGCCGGTCCAGCCCTTGACCTTGTTGGTCGTCGCCATCGCTGGTTGGCTCCAGCGTGACCATCAGGCCGCTATCGTCTACTTGCTCGAGGAGAACAAAATCCTCAAAGCTCGGCTTTGCGGGAGGAAGCTTCGTCTCACAGACGACGAGCGATGTCGGCTCGCGGTAAAGGGTAAGGCGCTTGGCCGGAAACTCTTGGCAGAAGTCGCCGGTATCGTCACACCGGAAACCCTTCTGGCTTGGCACCGAAGGCTCATCGCCGTCGTGTCCAAAAATACAAACGAACTCAAGACCGGCTAGCAACGCGCCCTCGTCGCAACGCTTTAAGGTAGGCCACGCCTGTAAAGCCAACCCGCGGCTACTGCCACGCTCGCTTTTGGCCTCCATCATTCGGCGAACGGCATTGCCCCTTATTAATGTGGTAGCGGGATGGCTGGCTGTTCATCGGCTCATTGTGTCAGTCGCCGTCTCAACTTGATAGCACCTGACAATACCCTAGCACGCTACCGAACCGTCTCACGCTAGAATGGCTTCGTTATGTCGAAGCTGTACTTTCGGACTCTATGGGCCGGCGTCGCGTCGCCCTTTGCGGCAGCGGGTCTTGGCCTGTTCGTCTATCGGGGCCTGACGCGCGCGAGCGCCGACAGGGACGCCGACTTCGTCTTCCGTCTCTCCATAGTCGCGATCGCGATGGCCTTGCCGGGCATCATCACTCTCGTCCTCGCGCTCGCCGACCACCGCAAAGGAGCCTTCTCAACCATGAGCAAGGTGGGCCTGATGCTCGGCATTTTGTCGCTCGGTCTCGTGTTCCTTCCGATTCGAGGCGTCGTCGAGCGCGCTACGCAGGCGCGGAATCTGGCGCTCAGTGACGTCGAGGCGCCGCCTTTCTCGACGGCGGACATCCACGGCAACACTCATCGTCTCGACGAGCATGGAGGAAAGGTCGTGCTCGTAAACGTTTGGGCGACCTGGTGTCCGCCGTGCCGCAAGGAAATGCCGGGTCTCGACAAGCTCTATCAGGAACGCAAGAAACAGGGATTCATGGTCTTCGGCCTCTCCACAGAGGACCTCGAAACGCAGCTCGACTTCGAAGAAAACGTCCTGTCGGTGAGCTACCCCCTTCTGACGATCGAGGGGGACGTCCCCGAGATTTATCAGACGACGGCGCGATACCCCGCCAACTACCTAATCGATCGCGAAGGACGGCTGCAACCCGCGCCGAGTACGGAGCAGCCTTTCGAGAATCTCGTCGTCGCCGTCGACGCGCTCCTGAAGCAGCAGATCATTCGTCGGTAGCGACGGCCACCCTAGGTGGGCGGCGCGGGCCCGAGCTCTCGCGCAAGCCTTTCCTTCTCAGCTTCGAAGTCGGCCCGGAATGCGTCCGCAACGGGCGGACCTGGCGGGTAGGTCTGCGCGTCGTGTCCAAGAATACAAACGCACTCTAAGACCCGCGCGACGGGCCATCGTCGAGTTCATCTATATTATGTAGAGCGCCACCATCATCCAAGGGCGTCTAAGCTGCTGATTTGTGGTCTATTTCAAAAGGGCCGAGTTTTGGCACAGGACGGGCACGGCGAGTACCTATGGTGATCCATCGACGCGGGCCCTGGCGTGGTCCTGAGGACGTCGAGTTAGCCACCCTCGAGTGGGTGCATTGGTACAACACGCAACGACTCTTGGAGCCGAGCGGAAATGTCTCCCCGGTCGAGTACGAGATGAACTACTATCGGTCGCAGGAAGGCTCGCTGGAGATGGCGAGGCTCAACTAAAACAGTCTCGGGAAAACCCGGGGCGGTTCAATTCACCAAATTCCTCACTCTGGAGTCGGACCTAAGTTCGGGGGAAGATCATCATGACCAAGGATTTGGCTATCTCCTGCCGCAGTTGCTGTGGTTGCGTGCCGCGTTAGATTCGCAAAGGAGGGAAGTGTGGATACCATAACAATCGTCCTTCTGGTTCTTGTTGCCATTAGTGTGGCGGCTCTATTCTTTACCTGGCAGACATCCCAAAAGAACGGAAGATTGTCTGCCTTGGTGCATAAATACAGGTAAGTCATTGATTCCATTGACTCTGCTATTTTTGCACCAAAAACGTAACCTGCTGATTCCTTTAGAGTTGTCCAGAGTTATGCACCAAGGCAGTGAACCACAGCCTGTGACTGATGACGACGACCGGTACGGGCGCCGCGTCTTCGTCGGCCGAGAAGCCACGACCGAGCGCCGGAGGCACACCAAGCACGTCGAAGTAATGGCGAAGAGACCCCAGCAATCGTTGATGAACGGATCGATCACTTTGAACACGAAACGCAGAGTTTCCTCGCTGGCGGCAACGAGTTGAACACCGAATTGGGTGCGAGATACTCAACAAGATGGCTGCGTTCGGGATGCCCGATACGTACTGCGCCGGGTGACTCTGCAACCGGCACAGGGAGGTCAGCGATTTGCTCCGGGCCGTGCAACAACGCCGAGCCGGCATGAGATTCGGCACGCTCGACCTGCGACCGAACCTCCTCTCCAGCTGCTCACAGAGGCTCGACGGCCGGCGGATTGTCCGCGAAGCCTCTCGAACAACGCCACGAGGAAACAAGACTCCCTTGATATGCTTTCGGAGACATGAAAGTCGGTTTTGACGTCCGCGTCTCGGCGCTGTGCCTCTTGCTCGCCCCCACCGTTTCCTCTACCGGTGCAGCGGAGACCGTTGCAGACACGAAGTTCAGTGTGAACCGAGGTTTCTACGTAATCCCTTTCCGCGTGAAGATCAGTTCCGTCACGCCCGACGCCGAGATTCGATATACGACCGACGGCAGCGAGCCCGCGCTCAACCACGGCTCCGGCGGCCCGAGCCCTCAGCTCGTCGAAGTCACGACGACGACCGTGCTCCGTGCCAAGGCGTTTCGCGAAGGTCTTGAGCCCACCAACGTGGATACACAGACATACCTGTTTACGAACCACGTGCTCGAGCAGCCCGACGAGATCCCGGGCTATCCGTCCCTTGTCATGAGAACTAGCGGGAGCACATCAGCGACTCTCGATTACGGAATGGACCCGGAGATCGCGCGCGACCCGGCCTACCGTGAGCGACTCCTCGATGGACTCGAGTCCATTCCTTCCATTTCGCTCGTCCTGCCGAAGGAGCACATGTTCGGACACGGCGGCATCTATTACGCCACGGACGGAAACGGCCCCACGCATGCGGCGTCGGTGGAGGTGCTCTACGCCGACGAGCCGGATGCGAGCTTCCAGGTCGATTGCGGTCTCGAATCTCACGCGACCGTTGCGGTAAAGCGTTCCTTCAAGCTCAAGTTTCAGAGCGAGTTTGGGCCGGGAAAGCTCGTGACCCCGTTCTTCAGGGGCTCGCCGTTGAACGGCGACTCCGCCACAACCGTCATCGACCGTATCGTGCTCCGCGCCGGAAACGAGCGCTCCTTCGCCCTTCGTGGCTATCCCCATCGAACGACTTATGCGCGCGACGAGTGGGCGCGCGACAGCCAGATCGCGATGACGGGCGCTGGCTCGCGCGGTCTCTTCGTGCATTTGTACATCAACGGTCTCTATTGGGGCCTCTACAACGCCGTCGAGCGCCCGGACGCGTGGTTCACATCTGCCTACTTTGGCGGCACGCCCGACGATTGGGCGGTCGTGAACCACGGGGGGCGCGTGTCCGGAAGCCTGACACGTTGGGACTACCTGCGGAGGGTGCTCAAAAGCAAGAACATGACCGAAGCTGCTCACTTCGAAGAGCTCGAAGAATACTTGGATGTGACGCGGTTCGCCGATTACCTGATCCTCGCGTTCTACGCAGGCTTCGGAGACTGGCCACTCAACAACTGGTACGGCGCGAACCGCAATCGAGAGCCCGGCCCGTTCATGTTTTTCGTCTGGGACGCCGAAGTGAGCTGGGTGTGGAACCGTCGTCGAGACGGCGCCCGGCGCCGCCCCGACCGCCCGTGGAACATCCAAGAGCATTTCCGCTCGAGCCTCGATTTGAAGGGCCCGACCATGGTCGGGATATGGCACGCCGCGCGCAAAAACATCGACTTCATGATGCTGTTCGCGGATCGTGTCTACGAACATTGTTTCGGCAACGGCGCCTTGAGCGACGCGCGCTCGCTGGCGCGATGGGACGTGTTGACCGACACGATTGCGCAGGCGGTCGTCGCGGAGTCCGCGCGATGGGGCGACGTCAACGAAGAGCTCGGGGACCACGTGAGGACGGCGGAAACATTCGATACCGACGTAGCGCGCGTAAGGTCGATGATGGACGGCGCCGCCTCACGCCTCATCGATACCTTACGGAGGGAGGGCTATTATCCGAATATCGATCCCCCGCGCCTCGAGGTGAGCCGTGGTTTTCTGGGACGCCAAAGCTTCTCGGCCTCGAATCCGAATGACGGCGGGGTGGTGTACTACACGGCTGACGGCACCGATCCACGGGCCGCCGGCGGCGCCGTCGCGGCCAGTGCGTCGATTGGCGAAGACAAAGAGCGGCTTCGGGCGGAGCGCGACGCGAGGATCAAAGCGCGCGTCCTGAAGGACGGCGTATGGAGCGCTCTCGCGACCGCGACCACGCCACTACCGGCGTCGTAATTGTTTACTGCGTATTCCAGCCATCGTGAACGCCGAATCCAGAGCAAGCTGAACAGCGAATCCGGTGAAGCCGAACGCTCATCGAAGCGATGAAGTGTTGGGTGACCTCCTTCCCACTGATTGAAAACGTGAACCTATCTTACCTGCGTGTTGTGTAGCAAGGGGCGGCAGGTCGGTGCCGGAGGGAGCGGGCGTAAGGAAAGACGCGAAGCGACCTTCCCGCTCCCGTCCTGTGCCAAAATTAGGCCCTTTTGAAATAAACAACAAATCAGCAGCTTAGTGTCTGTGTTTGCGCCCGGGCCAAGGGCGTGCAATTCCTACTCCTCGTTCTGGCTGGCTGACTCAACCGCCAGGAGCAGGATGTGATCGACTACCTGCGAGAGGAGAACCGTGTGCTCCGATCCTGTGCGCGCGGATGAATAAATAGAAGGTACAACCGGCAGTTCGCCAATCTCATACAGCTCGAGTTTATGGAAGGGACAACCCTCGGAGCGGAACCCGGCTGTGCTGACCCGCGCGTCAGAACCTGAACTTCATCTCGCCTACAACGGTCCGCCGGAGCAGGTCGCCGAAGATGTGCTGCTGGACAGTTTGGTTGAACAGGTTGGTCACCTTCACCGTCGTCGTGACGGTGCCTCCCTGCCACTTCACCCCGAAGCTACCGTTCACCGTCGCGTACCCGTCGGTGTAGCCGTGATACGCCGACGTGAGGACGTCGCTCCAGAACGCGTCGGTGGCGGCGTTCACCGAGGCGGAGCCCAGCAGCCTCGACCCGTTCCACGTCATCGCTGCGTTGAACCGGTGCGTCGGGGGCAGGTTGAGCTCCGCCGGCAGATACGGGTTCGGATTGTCCAGGATCTCCGGTTCGGACTGCCACGAGTAGTTGATGGACGCGGCTAGCGACCGTGAGACCTTCTGTTCGAGCCACAGCTCCATGCCGGTCTGGCGGATCGGACCCAAATTCAGGTATGTGAACGCGGTTCGAGGCAGAAAGATCCCTAACTGCGCCATCTGCGTCAGCACGAGCGGCGGGAGCCGCCATCCGGGCGGTGGACTTGCTGCGGTATACGGGTCGAGACTTGGCGGCAGCGCGGTGAAGTTGATGGAGTCATCCCGCCGGTTGACGAAGAACGAGCCGCCGAGCGTCGTCCCGCGCGGGAGCACGCCAGTGTAGCTCACTTCGTACGCCGTCAACGATTCCTCCGTCAACTCGTCCTGGGGCATCCCGCCGATCGGGATGTCGCTGCCGGACGCGCCGACCACGAGCGGAAACGGCTGGGCGACCGCTGGCTGCAGCACCGGCGGCAGAAGCGGCGCGAGGGCGCTCAGGTCCACCGGGCTGACGATGTTCGTCTGCAGGGCGTTGTTGATGACCGACGGCGCACGGAAGGCTCGGTTGTACGACAGCGTGACGGAGTGATCCTCTGCCGGCTTGACGATGAACGCGATCCGCGGCGAGAACTTTGGGTCGGAGAGGTTGCCGAATTTGTCCACGCGCCCGCCCAGAACGAGGCGGAACCGTTCCCAGAAGATCTCGTCCTGCAGGTACCCGCCCACCTCGAGGCGGTTCTCGCCAAGCGGTGCGAGGGTGATGTCGAAGTTGTTCTGCCGCACGTTGCCACCGTAGTTCAGCCGGTGCCGGCTTCCGAGGAACACCGAGTGGCCGATCTCGCCGTCGAACGTCTGTGACTTGAAGTCGAGCTGCTGCGGCATCCCGGTGGCGATGTCCGGCAGCAACAGGTTCGGTGCCTTGCCGTCCAGGAAGTTCGCGAAGAACTGTATCTGCAGGTCGCCCCGCGTGTAGTTCAGCTTGCCGTAGCCCATGTATGTCCCCGACTGCATGTCGAACGGACCGATGCCGCTGTGGACGATTCCTTCCGTGCCGGCCACGCCGCCCGAGTAAGTGATGGTGGCATCGGACAGCTCCTGGTCGACCCGCACCTCGAACTTCGGCTGGCTGGTGCCCCGGTTCGCGAATCCGGTCCCGAATGCGGCGGTGCCCGAGTCCAGAGGGTAGAACGCTCCTCCCACGGTCTGTCCGGGCTGACGCGGGTCGTCGATCACCGGGATCCGGCCCGTCGGCCGGGCGAACGCGTCGGACCTGAAGTAGCCGCCGCTGACGCGGTACGACAGCCGGTCGCTCGGCGCCCGCGTCACGGTCGCGTTCGCACCGAACATCGAGCCCTCGCCAAGTCCGACGCCCGATCCGTCATTCCGGTCGACGTACCCGCCGCTGAGCGTCACCGTCGTGCCGACCGATTCCCGCGGCGGCTTGGTGATGATGTTGACCGCCCCGGTCATGGCGTTGGCGCCCCACACCGCGGACGCTGGCCCCCGCACCACCTCGATCTGCTCCACGTCGTCGAAGTTGGTCGGGAGCAGGTCCCACATCACGAGGCCGAAGAAGTCAAGGTAGACGCTGCGTCCGTCCACCAGGACGAGCTGCGAGTTCGTCAGCGTGTTGCCGGGGCTGCGGCTGGTGACCTGCACGTCGCGGGCCGAGAGCTGGATCACGTTGACGCCCGGCGTCGCACGCAGGAGGTCGCCGTAGTTCTGGGCCGGCGTGGTTTCAAGCGTGGCGGTGGAGATGACCGACATGGACACCGGCGCATCGATCAGCCGGACCTCGTTTCGCGATGCGGTCACGACCACCGTGTCACCGAAGCTGGCGAGCTGCAGCACCACCTCGGGCAGCACCACCACGCCGTCGGACACCACCACGTCATTGACCGTCGCATCAGAGAAGCCGGTCAGAGACACGGTCAGCGTGTAGGTGCCCGGAGCGATTCCGCCGGACAGCTCGAAGTCGCCCCGCTCGTCCGAATAGACGGTGCGCGGTACGCCGTCTCCTCGCAACGTCACGGTGGTGCCCGACAGCACCAGACCGGTCTGGTCAACGACGCTGCCGGTGACGCTTCCGGTCTGCGCCGATCCGGACGCCGGCCATGTGACGAGCAGGAAAAGGCGCAAAATTCCAACGTGACGAATCATCAAGTAACCTCCACTAAGATTTCGGACGCATGCCAGATGTGGTCTCGTCATGACCATCACCTCGGATTGTAGATGAAAGATCAGGAAAGTGTCACGAGCAGCACGTGATGCGGGCTGGGCTGACCACACGGTGCCTGACGTTCAGAGACACCTTCGTGTGCACGCCGACATCCTCATTAATGGCGTTCGCCGACACAGGCAGGCCAGCTGACACTAGCATTCAAACACGGCGTAGCAACATATCTGGACTCCTCTAGTCAAGCCCCTTTCTTAATAAATCTTCCATCGAAGCTGCGCATCCATCGCGTCGTGACGAGTGGGTCAGACTGCAAACGTATCTTCGGCCTCAGTGAGGAGCGTCTTGGGTGCTCCGGGCCATGATGGAAAATCCGCGCGCGAGGAGCCAATCACTTTGAACGACCTCTTAGGGCCAGTGTTGCTATCGGCTTGACCCCGCGCCGGTCCGACCGGTACGCCATCAGTTGGATGGGTATCGTCGCAGCCTCTTTTGGAAGGGAAAAAGGAAAACACGAAAGTGGAGCCTCTAAGTCTAAGCGGCCATCGGCGACTGGAATTCACTCTCGCGGGTGGAGACGGCCCAGACGATCCGGGCGAGTTTGTTGGCGACAGCAATCACGGCCTTGTTGTGTCCCCGCGAGCGGTGGACCTTCCGAGCCCAGGCGCGGAGCTTGTCGGGCGGGCTCTTACTGACGTTCGCCGCGCGGAGCACGGCGCGCCCGCCCTGGGTGAGGAGCATACGGAGGTAGGAGTCGCCACGCTTGGTGATGCGTCCGAGGCGGCGAATGTCGCCACTGGAGTTTTCCTTGGGAACTAGGCCGAGGTAGCTCGAGAAGCGGCGCCCCGATGGGAAGCGGCGAAGATCGCCGACGAAGCCCACGATGGCGGTCGCGGTCAGAAGTCCGATGCCGGGAATGGCGAGAAGTCGTTGGACTTCAGGAAGCTGCTTGGTGAGCGCCTTGAGCTCGTGCTCGATGCCAGCGCACTTGTCCTTGAGTTCTCGAATCTCGGAGCAGGCATCACGGAGATGCGAACGGAGCACGTCGGGCAAATCAGAATCAGCGTCTTCGACGAGTTCGAAGAGGGCGGGCACGACGAAGTGAGCGCCCTTTGGGATGATGAATCCGAGTTCGCGCAGGATCCCGCGTACGGCATTGATGCGTGCGGTCCGTGTGGAGAGCCATCCTGAGCGCAGGCGATGGAGCGCGGCGAGGCTGTGCTGGTGCACGGACTTAATGGGCACGGGAAGAATCTCCTCGTTCCTGTAGGCCTCGAGCAACGCTTTGGCGTCGGCGCGGTCGTTCTTGCTCCCGCGTCGATAGGGCCTCACGAGGTGAGGTGGGAGCAGGACGACGTCGTGTCCCAACCTTCGGAACGTCCTTGCCCAGAAGTGAGCAGAGCCGCAGGCTTCGAGAAGCACGGTGGCAGCGCTCTGTTTGGCAAAAAACGACACCAACTTGGGTCGACTCACACGGAGTTGCTTGGACACCTTCCCCGCTTCTCCCGAGATGGCAATCTCGAAGACGTTCTTTGCAAGATCCACAGCGATCGTCGTATCTTTCATTCGGACTCCTCCTTTTCGATGCGTATTCGACTGACTTTGGCACATCGATGCCGTCTATGTCAGCGGAGGAGTCCATTCCATCACTTGATGGCGGAAGCACCGAATAGAGTCCATGCCGACGGCAAGAACCAGCGAGAGCCACCCACTTGATGGCGGAAGCACCGAATAGAGTCCATGCCGACGGCAAGAACCACTTGATGGCGGAAGCACCGAATAGAGTCCATGCCGACGGCAAGAACCACTTGATGGCGGAAGCACCGAATAGAGTCCATGCCGACGGCAAGAACCAGCGAGAGCCACCCCTTGATGGCGGAAGCACCGAATAGAGTCCATGCCGACGGCAAGAACCAGCGAGAGCCACCCCTTGATGGCGGAAGCACCGAATAGAGTCCATGCCGACGGCAAGAACCAGCGAGAGCCACCCACTTGATGGCGGAAGCACCGAATAGAGTCCATGCCGACGGCAAGAACCAGCGAGAGCCACCCCTTGATGGCGGAAGCACCGAATAGAGTCCATGCCGACGGCAAGAACCAGCGAGAGCCACCCACTGGGGAGCGACTGCGGTGGTCAGCCTGATCATCCACGAAGAAATCGCCTATCTAAAGGTGCACGATCTCCCGAGGGCGGTTCGAGACCGGCACATGGAGTGGTGGCATGCCCCGATTCCCGACGGAGAGGCACCGGAACAGGACTTCGAGCACGCCTGGAAGGCCACCGGCGAGTCCATCCGGAACCGGCTGCGGCTCGGCTTCGACGTGCTGCTCCACTGCCGGGGTGGTCTGGGACGCGCCGGGACCATCACAGCCCGCCTGCTGGTGGAGTTGGGCGTGCAACCGGACGATGCGATCCGCCGCGTGCGCGACGCCCGCGAATGGACCATCGAGAACGGCTCCCAGCTGGCTCACGTGAGGCAGTGTTCGGCACAAGCACCATCGGTTCCATCCCGGAGACCGCGGACGACATCCACGACCGGGCGCTCGGGGCCTTCCTCGGTCTGGCGGTGGGCGACGCGGTCGGCACGACGCTCGAATTCTGCTCCCGCGATACGCAGCCGCGTCTAGAAGACATGGTCGGTGGCGGCCCGTTCGATCTGCCGGCCGGCGCTTGGACCGACGACACGGCCATGGCGCTGGCCCTTGCCGACAGCCTGGCGGAATCCAAGACGCTCGACTGCCGGGACCTGATGGACCGTTTCGTGAAGTGGTGGCGAGACGGAGACTACTCGTGGAGCGGAGACTGCTTCGACATCGGAAACACGACCTGCCAAGCGCTCACCCGGTACCTACGGACGGGTGACCCGGTCGCGGGTTCGACCGATCCCTTGAGCGCAGGCAACGGCTCGCTGATGCGGCTCGCCCCCGTTGCGCTCCGGTTCAGGCACGACCGGCCGCGCCTGATCGCAGCAGCCGCCGACCAGTCCCGGACGACCCACGGAGCCGAGGAAGCAGTGGACGCCTGCCGGGCGTTCGGCGAGCTCCTAGCGGACGCCATCGCCGGGTCACCGTTCTCGGACGTTCTGGCTCCGAGACGGTTCACGGGAGCGGCGGCAATCACTCAGGTCATAGCCGGCAGCTGGCGAGGACGGACACGGGATACGATCCGCTCCAGCGGGTACGTCGTTCACACGCTCGAAGCCGCCATCTGGTCAGTCGCCCGCACCGGAGACTTCCGCAGCGCGGTGCTGCTCGCGGCCAACCTGGCCGACGACGCCGATACGGTAGCAGCAGTGACGGGGCAGCTCGCCGGCGCCCTCTACGGCCTGAACGCCATCCCCGACCACTGGCGGGAACGCGTTGCCTGGAAGGATCGACTCCTGGCAGCGGCGCGGCGGTTGCTGTCGGAACCCCTTGCCGACCGGTAGAAGTTGGGTGGGTAGCCGAAGCACGGCTCTTGACCCGGTCGCAAACACAGACACTAAGCTGCTGATATTATGGTCTGTTTCAAAAGGCCGAGTTTTGGCACAGGACGGGGACGGGATGCTGCGCGCCCGCGCGCCGGCCGACCAGGTCCGTCTCGAACGGCTGGTGGGCGACGCGCTGCCGGCCGCTGGCGCGGTCGCGGTCAGTGGGTCGATCGTGCTCCGCCGCTCGGCCGTGGTGCCGCCGTTCGTGGTGCACGTCAAGCCGGTGGGCGTCCCGCACCCGGACCACGGTGCGCGGCACGTGGCCGCGCTCGTGCTGATTGTCGAGCCGGGGCGCCAGCATCGCATCAATCCCGACCTGGTGGCCACGACCCTGGACCTGACGCCGGCGGAGACGCAGGTGGCGGTCTGGTTGGCGGAAGGCAAAAGCGTGCGCGACATGGCCGAGGCGACGGGGCATACGGACGCCGCCATCTACTGGCACCTGCAGCGGATCTACCAGAAGCACTCCCTCTCGCGGCAGGCGGACCTGGTGCGGTTGGTGCTGTCGCTCGCCGAGATCGGATGAGGGCGGCGCGGGCGTGATCCGCGCGGGTGCGGTAGACGTTGACGGCCTCGACGCCCTCGGCCTGCCGCGCGTCGCGCTGCGCGTGGCCCGGCCAACCGGCGGCAGGCGCCCGGCCCGAGTGCGGCACACCCTTGAATCACACGGCGCGCGCGCGCCCACCGGTGCCGGGTGCGCGGTCGGCCAGCTCGGCCCCGTGGCGGCACTGGTCGGCGTGTGTGGCGGCATGGGTCGCCACCGTGTCCCATGCCTCGGCCGCGGGCGCGGTTCGCGGTCGCGGCGTCGGTCGCGGCGTCAGCGACCTGGGCGGCGCGCGCGTGGTGCGCCGCGGCGGTGCGTGCCTCGTCCGCTTTCACGGCGCGGGCGCGCATCAGGTCGAGCGCCTTGCTCGCCTTGGTGCTCAGCGCGCTGGCGGTGGTGATTGTCTTCGGCATCGGCTGTGGTGTCCTTTCTGCGCGGGGGCTCGTCGGGGATTCCGTCCTGGCCGCCGATGAGGTCGATGAGCGCGGTCCTGTGCCGGCGTCGCCGGTCCTTGATGGCGATCAGGTGCTGCTCCCGCTGGTCCATCCGCGCGGGGAGTGCCTCCATCCGCGCGATCGCCCGATCGAACAAAGGGAGCGCCGTCGTCAGCTCGGGCGATGGCGTCGTCGTCGTCCTGTGCCAAAACTCGGCCCTCTTGAAATAGACCACAAATCAGCAGCTTAGTGTCTGTGTTTGCGACCGGACCAAGGGCCGTAGGCTTTACAATCGTCTGGCCCGAGGGTGTTATCTTCAGATCCATGATGACGTACCACGTGCAATTCCTACTGCTCGTTCTAGCTGGCTGGGTCAACCGCCAGCAGCAGGATGTGATCGACTACCAGCAAGAGGAGAACCGTGTGCTCCGAGCCGGGCTTCGGGGCAAGCGTCTCAGTCTCTCGGACGACGACCGGCGCAGGCTCGCGGTCAAGGCCCAGGCTTTGGGCCGCGAGGCGCTGGCCCAGATTGCGTCCGTTGCCACACCCGCTACGCTTCTGCGTTGGTACCGCTGCCTCATCGCAGCCAAGTACGATGGCAGCAAGAACCGGAGCCCAGGCCGACCTCCGACGGCGAAGGACATCCGTGAGCTCATTGTGCGCGTGGCGCGGGAGAACCCGACGTGGGGATATACGCGCCTGCGAGGCGCACTCAAGAACCTAGGACATGAACTCGGACGCAACACTATCAAGAGGATCCTCGCCGAGCACGGTATCGCTCCTGCGCCGGAGCGGGGCAAGAGCATGTCGTGGAGCACCTTCATCAAGGCTCATTGGGGCGCCATCGCTGCGACAGACCTGTTCACCGTCGAGGTTGTGAACCCGTTCGGGCTCGTCCGCTACCATGTCCTGTTTGTCATCGATATCGCCACTCGCTGCGTGTGCATCGGTGGGATAACGTCGGACACCCCAACGGGGAGTGGATGAAGCAGGTGGCAAGAAACCTCACTGACATGTGGGATGGTTTCCTCCTTGGCAAGCGATACCTCATCCACGACCGGGACCCGCTATTCACCGAGGCGGTACGTGGGCTGTTGAGAGATTCAGGCGTGAAGCCCCTTCGCCTTCCCGCTAATAGTCCGAATCTGAACGCATATGCGGAAAGATTCGTTCTCTCCATACGTCGAGAGTGTCTCGACCGCTTCGTACCTCTCAGTGAGCGACACCTGCGCACAGCGGTAACCGAATACGTAGTGCACTATCACACAGAACGGAACCACCAAGGTCTCGGCAACGAGCTCCTCACACCTCTGCCGGCAAGCGCGAATGACGCTGGCCCCATCGTGTCGCGAGAGCGACTTGGGGGCATTCTCAACTACTACTGCCGTGCCGCGTAGATTGTCGCCGGCGACGGTAGCCCCTCGGCGGGCTCGACCGGCGTAGCGTGGAAACAGCTTCAGGAACATGCTTCGATATTCGCTCTCGACTAGGTGGTCATCTGCATGGTGACGACCCGCCCGCCCAAGACGATTGTAAAGCCCACGGCCCTTGGCCCGGTCGCAAACACAGACACTAAGTTGCTGATTTATGGCCTATTTCAAAAGGGCCGAGTTTTGGCACAGGACGGGGTATTGAGCCGTCCGTCGGCAGCCGAGGCGACTCTTACGATAACGCTTTGGCTGAATCCATCATCGGCCTCTACAAGACCGAGGTGATCCGTCGACGCGGGCCCTGGCGTGGTCCTGAGGACGTCGAGTTCGCCACCCTCAAGTAGGTGCATTGGTACAACACGCAACGACTCTTGGAGCCGATCGGAAATGTCTCTCCGGTCGAGTACGAGATGAACTACTATCGGTCGCAGGAAGGCTCGCTAGAGATGGCGAGACTCAACTAAAACAGTCTCCGGAAAACCCGGGGCGGTTCAGAACACCCTCGGGATCGTAAAGTGGCTGCATTTGTCTCTCCTCTCCTCGCTGTCTGTTTAGAGATTACGCTAGCCTGCAATCCAGGAGAAATCAACCCGGTCATTCAAGTGCTGCGAACCAAGCGTAGACACGTCTATTCTGAAACGTCCCGGCAAGCCGGTCTTGAGTTCGTTTGTATTTTTGGACACGCCGCGATCGGCGCAGGCTTGTCTCGCTCTCAGCCAAGAGCGGTACAACGACACCACTAAAATTGGTACACTTTTAGAAGTTCCCATGACCATTAGTACAGCAGTCAATTCAGCGAAAGGGAGCTTTTTCACATGAAGATGCCTCAGTCTCGCCGACAGTCAACCGTCATGATCACCTGGGCGGTCCTCGCCGCGCTGGCGCTCGCTCCGAGCGTCAGCGCCCAGGAGGACGGGACCATCAGCGGCACGGTCAGAGACGCCACGGGTGCTGTGCTGCCCGGCGTGACCGTGGAGGTGCGGAGCACGGCGGCCGGCGGGGCGGTCCAGACCGCCATCACTGATGTCACCGGCATGTTCACCATCACCGCGCTTCAGTCCGGCACGTACAACGTTGCGTTAACCCTGCCCGGCTTTAGCACGTTCGTGCGCGACGATGTGAAGATCAGCGCCGGAGCCACAGTTGCCCTCGATGTCGTGATGTCGGTGAAGGGAATCCAGCAGCACGTGGTTGTCGTCGGCAGCCGCGCACGGCCCCGGTCGGTGACCGAGTCTCCGGTGCCGATCGATGCCATCCCTTTCCAGGATATCGTCCGCCAGGGCAGCACCTCGCTCGACTACCAGTTGCGGACCCTCGTGCCCTCGTTCAACGTTGCGACGCATCCGATCAGTGACGCGGCCACGCTCGTGCGGCCGGCCAGCCTGCGCAACCTTGCCCACGACCATACTCTGGTCTTGGTGAACGGCAAGCGCCGCCACCGCTCGTCGGTCATCGCCTGGTTCGCCGGCGTAACGGACGGCTCGCAAGGTCCAGACATCTCGACCATTCCGTCGATCGCTCTGCGGCAGGTGGAGGTGCTGCGCGACGGCGCGTCGGCGCAGTACGGCTCCGACGCCATCGCCGGCGTCATGAATTTCCTGCTCAAGGACGACCGGGCGGGGGGGAGCCTCGAGTTCAACACCGGCACCTACCGCGCGGGCGACGGCGACGCGTACATCTTCGCCGGCAACGTCGGGCTGCCGCTGGGCCAGGCCGGGTTCGCTAACCTAAGCCTCGAGTACGGCAACGCCGACCCGACGAACCGCAGCGTGCAGCGCGCCGACGCGGCGGCGCTCATCGCGGCCGGCAACACCGCCGTGGCCGACCCGGTGCAGATCTGGGGCAACCCGACGATCGAAGACGATCTAAAGCTATTTGGCAACTTCGGCTACCTGTTCGCGAGCGGCCTGCAAGTCTACGGCCATACCAATTACGCCGACAAGAAGGTGACGGAGGGGTTCTACTTCCGGAATCCCAACACGCGGGCGAACATCTACAGTCTCGACGGCGGCCAGACGCTACTCATCGGCGACGTGCTCGCCGCGAACGGCAGGGGCTCCGCCAACTGTCCCACCGTGGCGATCGCCGACAACGTGCCGGATCAGGCAGCCCTCGCCCAGGTATTCGCCGACCCCGATTGCTTCTCTTTCCAGGAGATCGCTCCGGGCGGTTTCACGCCGCAGTTCGGCGGCGACGTGAGCGACATGTCGGCGGTTGTCGGCCTGCGCCGGCTTGCGACCAACGGTCTAACCTGGGACGCCAGCGCCAGCTACGGCGCCCACCAGTCGGACTTCTTCTTCAACAACACCGTCAACGCGTCGCTCGGCCCCGACACTCCGCGCGACTTCGACCCGGGTCTGTACCGGCAGGAGGAGGTCAATCTGAACTTCGACGTCTCCTATGCCGCCACCGACATGATCAACATCGCCAGCGGCGCCGAGTGGCGTGACGAGCGCTTCACGATCGGCGCCGGGGGACGGCCATCGTGGGACGTCGGCCCGTACGCCGTGCAGGGCTTCGTCTCCGGCTCCAACGGCTTTCCCGGATTTCCCGACTATACGGCCGGCACCTGGACCCGCAGCAACGTCGCACTCTACGGCGACGTCGAGCTGCGGGACCCCGATGACCGGTGGACGGTCGGCGGTGCTGTCAGGTTCGAGCACTTCGACATCTTCGGCGCCACAACGAACGGCAAGCTGTCAGCCCGCTACGGGCTGAGCGACGCCGTCTCGGTGCGTGGCGGCGTGAGCACCGGGTTCCGCGCGCCGACGCCCGGCCAGCAGAACACGCTCAACGTACAGACGACTATCGACCCTGAGACACTGGAACTGGTTGACAGCGCCAACGTGCCGTCCACCTTCAGGGCCGCGGAGTTGCGGGGCGGCCAGCCGCTCCAGCCCGAGACGTCGTTCAACTCGACGGTCGGGCTGGTCATTGATACTGGGCCGTTCACGTTGACCGCCGACTACTTCCGCGTCGATGTCTCCAATCGCCTCGCCCTGTCGCAGACCTTCACGCTCACGGCGGACGAACGCGCACTCCTTCTGTCAGAAGGTATCACCTCGGCGGGCACTCTGGCCTTCTTCCGGTTCTTCATCAACGACTTCTCGAGCCAGACGCAGGGGATTGACCTCGTCGCGACCTACACGCCCCCCGCGTTCGTCGGCGACACGGTCTTCAGCTTCACCATGAACTACACCGACACCGCGGTGACAAAGGAATCGGACCTGCTCGGCCCCGGCGATATTCTCGGTCTGACGCGAGGTGTGCCCAAGACCCGCTGGAACGTCGCCCTCAGTCAGCGCGTCGGGCGGGTGGGCTTGCTCAGCCGCCTGAACTATTACGGCTCCTGGGTCGACCACTTCGACGCACGGTTCGTCCGCGGCGCAGACTCGCCGGTCCTGGGCGGCCGGTACATCGTCGACCTTGAGGCCAGCATCCCACTCGCCAACGAGGTGACGCTGGCGATCGGTGGCCAAAACATATTTGACGTCTTCTCGGACCGGATGGACCTTTTCGCTGCCGAGTTCGGCCTCCCCTACAGCCAGTTCACGCCGTGGGGTTTAAGTGGCGGGTACTACTACGCCCGCATCAACTACCAGTGGGGCCACTAGCTGCCATCAGGGCCGCTTCTTTCACTGTCCCTGCGGATACAGAGCCGGGCAAAGGTTCCCGCCTAATCGACTTCTAGGCACCAGCCCTGAGCTAGTCTCGTGGGGGCTTCCTGGTCGTGCGACGGGCAGAATGAGAGGGGCGTTGCGCGTCGCGTCCTGCGCCAAAACTCGGCCTTTTTGAAATAGACCATAGATCAGCAGCTTAGTGTGTCTGTGTTTGCGACCGGGCCAAGGGCCGTAGGCTTTACAATCGCGTCGTGTCCGAAAATGCGTACGGAGCCGAAAGCTCGAATCCTGGAGGCGTTCTCGAGATTCACGGAGACCAGCCGACGCGGCACTGGCTCTGCGATAGGCGCTCCCGCTTCCTGTGCCAAAACTCGGCCCTTTTGAAATAGGCCATAAATCAGCAGCTTAGTGTCTGTGTTTGCGACCGGACCAAGGGCCGTAGG
Source organism: Candidatus Marinacidobacterales bacterium (assembly GCA_965237955.1). Lineage (GTDB taxonomy): Bacteria > Acidobacteriota > Vicinamibacteria > Marinacidobacterales > SMYC01. The sequence goes on from OZ250169.1 coordinate 2,870,216, forward strand.
CTTTACAATCGTCTGGCCCGAGGGTGTTATCTTCAGCTCCATGATGACGTACCACATGCAATTCCTACTGCTCGTTCTAGCTGGCTGGGTCAACCGCCAGCAGCAGGATGTGATCGACTACCAGCAAGAGGAGAACCGTGTGCTCCGAGCCGGGCTTCGGGGCAAACGTCTCAGGCTCTCGGACGACGAGCGGCGCAGGCTCGCCGTCAAGGCCCAGGCTTTGGGCCGCGAGGCGCTGGCCCAGATTGCGTCCGTTGCCACACCCGCTACGCTTCTGCGTTGGTACCGCTGCCTCATCGCAGCCAAGTACGATGGCAGCAAGAACCGGAGTCCAGGCACCATACCTACATGATTTCGTCGTTTGTTCTTGCTCTCATCTCTGCCTTCAAGGCTCGTCGCGAGCTGGTGCCCGCGATGAATAAAATAGGGTTCTCCCGTCCTGTGCCAAAACTCGGCTCTTTTGAAATAGACCACAAATCAGCAGCTTAGACGCCCTTGGAATCCGCCGACCCTTGGGCTGCGGGGCGAGCTACGGGCAGTGAACTGCGCACCCGGAAGTCCCTCATTAGACTGGACTTTATCGAGCACAAGAGCGAACGTTCGGTGATGCCGCAGGATACAGGGGTTGGCCGGAACGTCGTTTTGGACGGTTTGGACTTCGCCAGCTTACGGCGGGTCTGGGAGCAGACCTTTGGGGCTGCTCCTCCAAGCTCGCTCTCGCGTGTTTTCCTGCGCCGCGTTCTCTTGCACGAACGCCAGTGCCGGACCCATGGCGGGCTTTCGGCCGCAACCCGGCGCGCTCTGGCTGCCATGGCGAACGAGACACCAAGCTCCGGCGCTCTCGCAGGGTCCGTTTCTGCCGGCACCCATCTCGTCCGCGAGTGGAATGGCCGGACCTACCAGGTCGAGGTAATCGACAACGGCTATCGGTTCGATGGCAAAACCTATCCGTCCCTCACTACCATCGCAAAGCGAATCACCAGCACCCACTGGTCTGGACCACGCTTTTTCGGTCTCACGCCCAAGCGCAAGGCCTAACATGAAGAAGATCCGCTGTGCCATCTATACGCGAAAGAGTGCGGAAGAGGGTCTCGAACAGGAGTTCAACTCCCTCGATGCGCAGCGAGAAGCCTGCGCCGCGTATGTCGCGAGCCAGAAAGCGGAGGGCTGGGTGCTGCTGCCAACCGTCTACGAGGACGCGGGGCTCTCGGGAGGAACCCTGGAGCGCCCGGGCCTGCAGCGCTTGCTCGCCGACATCGACGCAGGTCTCGTCGAGCAGATTGTGGTCTACAAGGTCGACCGGCTGACCCGTTCCCTCTCCGACTTTGCAAAGCTCGTCGAGCGGCTCGAGGCTGCCGGCGCGGTTTTCGTCTCGGTGACTCAGTCCTTCAACACCGCGACCAGCATGGGACGACTGACGCTGCATATGCTGCTGTCCTTCGCACAATTCGAACGCGAGGTCACGGCCGAGCGGATCCGCGATAAGGTCGCTGCCTCCAAGCGCAAGGGACTATGGATGGGCGGCCGCGTACCGCTCGGCTATGAGAAGGACGGGCGCACGCTGCGCATCAACGAGGCTGAGGCCGAAACGGTCCGGACGCTCTATGCGCTGTACCGAAAGCACGAAACGCTCCGGCAGGTGAAGGCCGAGGCGGACCGTCTGAGACTGCGTACCAAGCAACGCTTCACCGCGGATGGAACCCGAACGGGCGGGCTGCCGTTCCGTCGCGGACACCTCCACTGCCTGCTGACCAATCCTCTCTACGCCGGCCGCATCCGGCACCAGAGGCGTGTCTACGAGGGCCAGCATCCATCGATCATTGCTCCGGAGCTCTGGGACGCGGTCCAAACGCAGCTGCAGGCAGGGGCTGCCAAACCAAGGAGACGCACGACGAAGGGCCGTGCAGCCCCCTCCCCACTGGCAGGCAAGCTCTTCGACGAGACCGGGGACCGGCTGACGCCGAGCCACACCAAAAAGAAAAACGGGCAACGGCTCCGCTACTACGTCTCCCGGCGCCTCATCCAGCACAGTGGCCAAAAGGACCTCTCCGGCTGGCGACTGCCCGCCCCGATGCTGGAACAGACCGCCGTGCATCTCATCCGACAGCATGTGGATGCCACGACCTTCTCGGCCTCGTTGATCCACACTCCGACGATGCAAGAGCTCGCCTCGGTGCGTCGCTTTTTAGACGGGCTGTGTTCCGGCAGTAATGATGATAGTGCCTCGGCAGCCCCCCTGCTCCGTCTTATCCGGCGGGTCGACATCAGCCCTGGCTCTGTGTCCATCCTGCTCGACCGCAATGCGTTCGCTGCTTGCCTCTCTATGGGACCTGACCGCATTCGCGAGGATGCACTCCGCATCCTCGCACCGTTCCGCTTGCGCCGACGCGGCGTCGAGACCAAGCTCGTTCTGGGCAACCCCACGAAATCCGTCGACCGCACACTCCTGCGCAATATCAGAAACGCCCGCTCCTGGCTCGACCGAATCAAAGCAGGCAAAACCTATGAGGAGATTGCCACCGAAGACGCCATCCCAACGGACCGCGTGCGCAAGGCAATCCGTTATGCCTTCCTGGCTCCTGACATCGTCCGCGCCATTGTCGAAGGCCGCCAGCCCGTTGGGCTGACCTCGAGCTACCTCTTGCATCATCCGCTTCCCGACGATTGGGAGAAACAGCGAGTGCTCGTCAAAACGCTGTGAGCCTCCAGCGCCCACTCCGTGAATCGGCTCGGTTAGCAGCAAGCTGCTCTCCGACACTGGCCTCCACCAATCAGCCTCAAACTGGCCCAAATTCCCTGTCATGGTTTCCAGACTCGGATAGCTCCTTGTACTGGACCGTCTGCGGAGTCATCTTCGTTTCCTCCATAAAACTCCGCTGGATGAATTCGAGGTTTGGCCAATTCGAATTCCGCTATTCGCCTTCTCCTCAGGCGCGATCTAGGCGTTGAGCTTCTTCTCATTGTCTGCACGATTAAGCGCAAAAACGTCCCGATAAGCCCCAAAATCGCCCCAAACTGCACGTTAATGGCCTGTTGTGCTCTGTTTCTGATCGTTTCCAGCCACGAACCGGAAGCTCCACTCGAGCCTCCCGACTGCGATAGCCGGAAAGATGTTCCCGTCGACGAACATTCGCTGATGAGACGTAAAGCCTTTTGCGGCAATGAGTAACGGTCGGAGCCGCCTCCGGAGGGTTTACGACACGGCCCTCTTTCAAGCGTCCAGGAGGTTGAGATTGCCGTACAAGACATTTGATTGAAGCAAATTCGATTCCGGCTCGGAACGAGCACCCGTCGATGAGATGTGCGGGGACCAGCACGTGGTTGCTTCCGTTAAGTCACTGTAAAAAAACAGGATAGAACGCTGTGGGCATCAGGGCTTCTCTGAGTTTTCGCTACATTGCCCCAACCACGCGCACGGCCAAAATTCGATCCTGACTCCCAAAATTGCCAAAATACCTTTTGCCGAGACCGGATGGCTCGAGACTGCACCATCCGCCACCCCGTCCTGTGCCAAAACTCGGCCCTTTTGAAATAGACCGCAAATCAGCAGCTTAGACGCCCTTGGAATCCGCGCAGAATCCAGGGTATTTCGCGCCGCAGGGCTGACTTCCGACCCATGGGCTGGCGGATGAATAAATAGAAGGCACACCCAACTCGGCGTCTTCTTGTTGCCCGCGAATGTCGGACCCCAACGGGGAGTGGATGAAGCAGGTGGCAAGAAACCTCACGGACATGTGGGATGGTTTCCTAGTTGCTGATTAATGGCCTATTTCAAATGGGCCGAGTTTTGGCACAGGACGGGGGCGGACATCGTCATGAACACCCAGGACACCTTTGCACGCATCCTGGCGTCGTTGTACGACGCCATGCTCGACGAGAGCCGCTGGCCGCCGGCCACCTCGGCCCTGATCGACGAGGCCTGCGGCCTGACAGGCAATGGCCTCATGGTCGGTGAAGGCCCGAAGAACGACGTCCGGGGGCTCTTCGTCGGGCTTTACTATCGGGGGCAGCGCCGCGAAGACCTGGAGCGCGAGTACCTCAAAACCTACCATCCCATCGACGAACGGGTGCCGCGCTTCCGGCAACTGCCGGCCCGGCGCCTGGTGCACATCACCAACCTGTACACGGCCGAGGAGTTGAAGACCTCACCGACCTACAACGAGATCCTGCGCCGGGCCGGGATGCAGGACGGCCTGAACGTCCGGCTCCCCGGGCTGGACGGCTCCCACATCGGCTGGGGCCTGAACGATCCCGTCGACTCGGAGGGCTGGGGGCCGTCGCGGATCGCGATGGTCCAGCGGCTGCTGCCCCATATCCAGCAGTTCGTCCGCGTCCGGCAGGCGCTGGTCCGCGCCGAGGCGCGGACCACGACCGTGACCGCCCTGCTCGACAACCCGCGGATCGGCCTCCTCGAACTGGACCGGCGCGGGCGGATCCTGGCGGCGAACGACCGCGCCCACACCATCCTGCGGCACGGCGATGGGTTGGTGGACCGGGACGGGATGCTGCGCGCCCGCGCGCCGGCCGACCAGGTCCGTCTCGAACGGCTGGTGGGCGACGCGCTGCCGGCCGCTGGCGCGGTCGCGGTCAGTGGGTCGATCGTGCTCCGCCGCTCGGCCGTGGTGCCGCCGTTCGTGGTGCACGTCAAGCCGGTGGGCGTCCCGCACCCGGACCACGGTGCGCGGCACGTGGCCGCGCTCGTGCTGATTGTCGAGCCGGGGCGCCAGCATCGCATCAATCCCGACCTGGTGGCCACGACCCTGGACCTGACGCCGGCGGAGACGCAGGTGGCGGTCTGGTTGGCGGAAGGCAAAAGCGTGCGCGACATGGCCGAGGCGACGGGGCATACGGACGCCGCCATCTACTGGCACCTGCAGCGGATCTACCAGAAGCACTCCCTCTCGCGGCAGGCGGACCTGGTGCGGTTGGTGCTGTCGCTCGCCGAGATCGGATGAGGGCGGCGCGGGCGTGATCCGCGCGGGTGCGGTAGACGTTGACGGCCTCGACGCCCTCGGCCTGCCGCGCGTCGCGCTGCGCGTGGCCCGGCCAACCGGCGGCAGGCGCCCGGCCCGAGTGCGGCACACCCTTGAATCACACGGCGCGCGCGCGCCCACCGGTGCCGGGTGCGGTCGGCCAGCTCGGCCCCGTGGCGGCACTGGTCGGCGTGTGTGGCGGCATGGGTCGCCACCGTGTCCCATGCCTCGGCCGCGGGCGCGGTTCGCGGTCGCGGCGTCGGTCGCGGCGTCAGCGACCTGGGCGGCGCGCGCGTGGTGCGCCGCGGCGGTGCGTGCCTCGTCCGCTTTCACGGCGCGGGCGCGCATCAGGTCGAGCGCCTTGCTCGCCTTGGTGCTCAGCGCGCTGGCGGTGGTGATTGTCTTCGGCATCGGCTGTGGTGTCCTTTCTGCGCGGGGGCTCGTCGGGGATTCCGTCCTGGCCGCCGATGAGGTCGATGAGCGCGGTCCTGTGCCGGCGTCGCCGGTCCTTGATGGCGATCAGGTGCTGCTCCCGCTGGTCCATCCGCGCGATCGCCCGATCGAACAAAGGGAGCGCCGTCGTCAGCTCGGGCGATGGCGTCGTCGTCGTCCTGTGCCAAAACTCGGCCCTCTTGAAATAGACCACAAATCAGCAGCTTAGTGTCTGTGTTTGCGACCGGACCAAGGGCCGTAGGCTTTACAATCGTCTGGCCCGAGGGTGTTATCTTCAGATCCATGATGACGTACCACGTGCAATTCCTCGTCCTGTGCCAAAACTCGGCCCTTTTGAAATAGCCGATTAATCAACAGCTTCGTGTCTGTGTTTGCGACTGGGCCAAGGACTGTAGACTCTACAATCGTCTTGGGCGGGCAGGTCATCACCATGCAGATGACCACCTAGTCGAGAGCGAATATCGAAGCGTGTTCCTGAAGCGGTTTCCACGCTACGCTGAGCGGGCCCACCGAGGGGCTACCGTCGCCAGCAACCATCTACGCGGCACGGCAGTTGTACTTGAGAATGCCCGTCGTGTCCAAAAACACGAACGCACTCACCACCTCGGACCTTTGGGAGGTGCAAACTGCTGACCCGCTGGGCGTTCGAGTATTTGGACCAGACGGCATCTATTCGTCGGTCTGCCCGCGGCCAGCCTGTCTGTCCAGACCGAGGACATCCAGCGTCTCATTCAGATCAGAAGCGACCTGACTTGGACGACTACGCGCAAGAACGACGGACCGTTTCCAAGACAATGCTTCCTTAACGATCTCTCCAATTCGCAAGGATGACACCTCCCGCGTGCCGATCCAGCCATCACGCACGAGGTCAGTGAAGAGAGTGTTGGTTAGGTGTCTCCCTGTGTTCTCGAAGGTGACGACCCGCCCTCCCTGAGGCCCCCGCAGTGACACATCATCGAGTATCGCTTCCACAAATTGGCGGGGCAGATACATCCCAGGCAAGAGACTTTCTGAAAGCACCTCTAACTGAACTCGCGTACAGAGCTTGAAGTAGAACCCGTCGCCGCACAAACGGTAGCTCGACGGTCCACACTCTACCTGCCAGGCGTCAGGCTCGTCGATTCGGAACTGCTGCATTTTTCTCAGTTGGCGGTCGAATGACACATCGGGCCGATAGTGCCGTTGCTCCATGAGCTTGTACTGCACCATTGTCCAGGCATTGAACATCTCATTAAAATAGAGCAGATCAACGCCCAGCGACTCCTCAATCCTGTGTCTGTTGACGTTAAATACCTCTAGTTGCCGGTCGTCCAGTTGAAATACTGCTCCCAAAACCGTGTGGCGAGTTCGGGTCGCACCGGCGAAAAACGAGGCGTCCTTCGCAATAACCTGATCTTCGATCGTCTGAACGGGCAGACCGCCAAGAAACGACTTCAGTCTGTCGCCCTCTGATGGCGTCCATTCCTGCAAGGCACGCTTCCGGAGGCGTCTTGATGGATCAAACGTGTCCAGGGCGAGGCCAATCGTGTCCCGCTGCTGCGCTACGATCATCACACCAGGTCGGTCAATCCGTTCGCGACTTTGGTCGCGCTGACGCTCAAGCCGCTTAAGAACCTCCAGGGATGATGGATCAATCACACCGACGGCGCGCTTCATATCACGCCAGGTCCCCGGAGGCACCCGCCCACCCACACCCGATAGGACGCTCACGATATTCCACCGGACTCGTGAATCCATTAGTTGCTCTACCTCAGCGAGAGGAATCCTGGTGTCCGCAACGCAAGTGAACTCGAGAAGGTGCCCCCACCATAGTTGAAGGTTCGAGGTGGTGGCGGCTCCTGACACATGGTTTACCCGACTTTGGCGTGCTTGTCGAGCGCTTGATTCTCAGTGACCTCCGCTAACTTCGCTTCGAGGATCGGTAGCGATTGGTATCCAATGATACGATGCCTTGGTGCATAACTCTGGACAACTCTAAAGGAATCAGCAGGTTACGTTTTTGGTGCAAAAATAGCAGAGTCAATGGAATCAATGACTTACCTGTATTTATGCACCAAGGCACTCTATTCCTGGAATCCATCTTATCTTGCCGAAAATGGATCCCCGTCCTGTGCCAAAACTCGGCCCTTTTGAAATAGGCCATAAATCAGCAACTTAGTGTCTGTGTTTGCGACCGGGCCAAGGGCCGTGGGCTTTACAATCGTCTTGGGCGGGCGGGTCGTCACCATGCAGATGACCTCCTAGTCGAGAGCGAATATCCAAACGTGTTCCTGAAGCTGTTTCCACGCTACGCCGGTCGAGCCCGCCGAGGGGCTACCGTCGCCGGCGACAATCTACGCGGCACGGCAGTAGTAGTTGAGAATGCCCCCAAGTCGCTCTCGCGACACGATGGGGCCAGCGCGTTCGGATGTGTCCCGAGGTTCGTGGAAAAAGAACGGCGCCCTCCACTCCGTCATCAGGGTATCATATCAGGCGGCAGCCTCCGCGTGTTCGAGAACCTCGCTCAGACGTTGGTAGCCGTCGATGCGTCGTAGTTGAATCTGGCCAGAGGCGATAAGCCCAAACAGCAAAGCGACCGCGGACTCCTCGCTGGAGAACGACGCTTGGGTTTTCGTCCGGCGTCGAAACTCGCGGTTGAGATTCTCCAGAGCATTGGTCGTTCGAATCGATTTCCACATGGCACGAGGGAATTCGTAGAAGGTCAGCAGCTGATTACCGGCCTCCTCTAGGCTTCGGACGACGGCCGGCGCGAGAGGCGTCCACTTGGCGACGAGCTCGTCATAGGCTTTGCGAGCATCGATCCCGTTCTTGGCGTAGACGATCCGGTTGTAGTCACGCCGGAGCTCACGGCGTGCGTGCGCCGGGCAATGTTCGAGCAAGTTGGCGCGCTTGTGCTCGGTACATCGCTGCAACCGGCACCCCGGCCACTTCTCGAGCGCTTTCGTCAGCCCCTTGTGGCCGTCGCTGATCACTAGCTTGGGAGCCCGGAGTCCTCGAGCCTGGAGTCCCTCCAGCACGGAGCCCCAATGCGTCGAGGCTTCGCTCACCGCCAGACGCAATGACAACAGACGTTTCTGCCCGTCTGGCGCGACCCCGAGCGCGACCAGTACGGGTACGCTGATCACACGTTTCGCCATCCGCACTTTCAGGTGGAAGCCGTCCAGGTAAACGATCGCGTAGACCTCCTCGCTGAGAGCACGGTTCTGCCATTCCTCGAAGCGCTCCTTCAGCCGGCTAACCACGCGAGACACCGCGCTCTTCGATAGGTGCTCCTCACCGAGCAGTGGTTTCAGCGCTTTGCGGATCCGGCGGCTATTCGCGCCCGACAAGTACGTCCCCAAGATCGCCTCGTCGACCTCACGAGTCCGGCGCGCGTACCGGGGCAACAGCTCGCTCCTGAACTCTGTCGTTTCTCCCGTTTCCTCGTCTCGCACGCGGGCTCGTGGCACCCGGAGCTCGCGAGTTCCCACCGACGTCGTCACGCGACGGGTTTCGGCTCCGTTGCGATATCCACGGCGGTCTTCCGCACGCTCGTAGCTACCACACCCCAGCGCTTGGTTGACTTCTTCCTCGAGCACGACCTCGATCGCCTCCAGTACCCGCTTACGCAGCCGAAGTTGGACGAACTCCCGGTACTCGCTTACAGACTCCTTCGATATGGTGGTAGGCTTCTTCATGGCGTAATCCTCCTCCTCGCCTTTACAGGCGTGGTTTGGTTTTTCTTAACCGGAGGTTACGCCATTCTTATTTCCACGGGAATCGGGACAGATCCGCGCGTCCTGTCCAAAAACACAAACGAACTCAAGACTGGCGCGCCGGGACGTTTCGGATCAGAGACGTCTGAGGCTTGGTTGGCCAATGGAAAGCTAGAATCCTAGGTCATGAGGAGGCAGAGCCAGCCCTGGACATAGTTGGTCGTCGCCATCCCTGGTTGGATCCAGCGTGACCAACAGGCCGCTATTCGTTTGTGTTTTTGGACACGACGCCTGACGATGAGAGAACTGTGTCTTCAGAATTCTGGTTCAAACTCTAGCACGCAGACCGGTTAGGGGTTGGCCGCCAACACTTAATTGCGGAAGCACCAAACTGCCTGTAACCAGGATGCTTTGGTCGTCTTCATGTAGGACGTCTTTAGGGTCGGCGTCCGCTCCATCGGCTATTTCAAAAAGGCTGAGTTTTGGCACAGGACGGGTTCACCACCTCGACGGTGAACAGGTCTGTCGCAGCGATGGCGCCCCAATGAGCCTTGATGAAGGTGCTCCACGACATGCACCTGCCCCGCTCCGGCGCAGGAGCGATACCGTGCTCGGCGAGGATCCTCTTGATAGTGTTGCGTCCGAGTTCATGTCCGAGGTTCTTGAGTGCGCCTCGCAGGCGCGTATATCCCCACGTCGGGTTCTCCCGCGCCACGCGCACAATGAGCTCACGGATGTCCTTCGCCGTCGGAGGTCGGCCTGGACTCCGGTTCTTGCTGCCATCGTACTTGGCTGCGATGAGGTGGCGGTACCAGCGCAGAAGCGTAGCGGGTGTGGCAACGGACGCAATATGGGCCAGCGCCTCGCGGCCCAAAGCCTGGGCCTTGACGGCGAGCCTGCGCCGGTCGTCGTCCGAGAGCCTGAGACGCTTGCCCCGAAGCCCGGCTCGGAGCACACGGTTCTCCTCTTGCAGGTAGTCGATCACATCCTGCTGCTGGCGGTTGACCCAGCCAGCCACAACGAGCAGTAGGAATTGCGCGTGGTACGTCATCATGGAGCTGAAGATAACACCCTCGGGCCAGACGATTGTAAAGCCTACGGCCCTTGGCCCCGGCGCAAACACAGACACTAAGCTGCTGATTTATGGCCTATTTCAAAAGGGCCGAGTTTTGGCACAGGACGCGGTCGGCCCTGAATGCCTCAACTTGACAGTAGTTTCCGGATTCGCAACAATAGCGCATCCTTTCCCTGGGGATTCGCGATGAAGATTTATCGCCTCTGTCGGAAACCCGCCGTCACCGTCCCAGCCCTCGCTTCGGTCAAAGAAGCGCTTGAATTGATGACGAAAGAGAAAGTCGGCGCGGTCGTGGTGCTTGAGAACGAGGAGGCCGCTGGCATGTTCACGCGCCGAGATGCCATCGAGCGCGTGGTGCTCGAGAAGCTGTCTCTCGAGTCGACTCGGGTCTCGTCGGTCATGACGTCGCCGGTCGAAGTCCTCTCTCAGGACAGCGAGCTGGGCGACGCCCTGAAGATGATGGTGGCAAGGCCCTTCAACCACATCCCGGTCGTCGACTCCGAATCGAAGGTTGTGGGCCTCGCCACAACGAAGCCTCTGATGAAACAGACTATCGAGAAGCTCTCAGACGAGGTGGGGTCACTCGAAGCCTACATCACCGCCGACGGGATTGGTGGTTGACGGGTTCTTTCGCCATCAGCTTGCCGAAACCCTCTAAGTGCATGTTCTTTCGCCATCAAGTGCTAGCGACTGCGGGCAGAGGCACGATGTCGGGAGAGAGCGGGTTGCGCGCCTCCGTGAACAGGAATACCTCAACCCCGAGAGCCGATGCTCTGTCGTCAGGACGTCAATGGCCTGACGACGTGCGGCCGGCGTTACCGTTTTCGGCTTAGAACATCCTTGATTGCGGCGTTCTCGAGGGCGAGTTCGGCGTACATCCTGTGCCTTCTATTTATCCATCCGCGCGCACCGAATTTGACTTGTCCCTTCCATAAACTCGAGCTGTATGAGATTGGCGAACTGCCTACAACCAGGATGCTTTGGTCGTCTTCATGTAGGATGTTTTAAGAGCCGGTGTCGGCTCTACTCAGGGGTAGAGGTGTAAGCTGGTGCGAAGTCCGGCAGCCGTTCCGAGCGGATCGGCTCAAGCAGCGCGTCGAGAGTAATAATGATGGAGACCACCGACCTTTGGAATGGCCCTCACTTTGCCCATCGCCGGTGACTCTACCCCGTCCTGTGCCAAAACTCGGCCCTTTTGAAATAGGCCATAAATCAGCAACTTAGTGTCTGTGTTTGCGACCGGGCCAAGGGCCGTGGGCTTTACAATCGTCTTGGGCGGGCGGGTCGTCACCATGCAGATGACCACCTAGTCGAGAGCGAATATCGAAGCGTGTGCCTGAAGCTGTTTTCACGCTACGCCGAGCGGGCCCACCAAGGGGCTACCGTCGCCGGCGACCATCTACGCGGCACGGCAGTAGTAGTTGAGAATGCCCCCAAGTCGCTCTCGCGACACGATGGGGCCAGCGTCATTCGCGCTTGCCGGCGGCGTTGTTGCACCGCTCTGGCTGAGAGCGAATTCCGCCTATGGTGGTGGCCGAGGTATGTTCGAGCATGAAGTATCCCAAGCGCTGCCAGTACAAGCACGCGAAGCAGAAGAAGTACCACGTTCGCAACTGGGCGGAATACAACGAAGGGCTGCGCCGCCGGGGCGATTTGACAGTCTGGTTTGACGAGGAGGCAATCGCGAACTGGAAGGCCGACAAGACCGGTAAGCCTGGCGGTCAACGGGTCTATTCAGACATGGCGATTGAAACGGGCCTGGTTGTCCGGATGGTGTACAAGCTCGCCTACCGACAAACCGAAGGCTTCTTGCACTCGATCGCCTCGCTTCTCGGACTCGGTATCGAGATCCCGGACTACTCGACGTTGTGTCGGCGCTCGAGGTTGCTCCGCAAGAAGCTGCGGATTCCGAAAGCCGCGAGCACTCAACCCATCCACCTGATGATCGATAGCACGGGCTTGAGGATTCATGTTGGAAACGCTCGCAAACCGCCAAAGCAGCGCGCATGGCGCAAGTTGCACATCGCCGTTGATCGCGAGACAGGGAACATTGTTGCGTCCAAACTGACGGCGTCACGAGCTCGCGACGCAACCCGAGTCCCCGCTTTGCTAACACAGATTCAAGCACCTCTAGTGTCGGTGGCGGCGGACAGTGCATACGACAAGGAAGCGGTCTACGAAGCCATCGAAGCGCACAGTCCTGGACGAAGGACGCGCGTGGTGATTCCGCCGCAACGAAACGCGACGCTCAGTCAGAATTCGAACACCGCCATGCAGGAGCGCGATCGCCATATTCGTGCAATCGAAAGACACGGCCGACGTGAATGGTACAAGCTCTCAGGCTACACCAAGCGAAGCATGGTGGAGAACGCGGTCTATCGTTACAAGGCGATCATCGGGCCGGAGATGCGGGCTCGAACGTTGGCGAGGCAACGAGTTGAACACCGAATTGGGTGCGAGATACTCAACAAGATGGCTGCGCTCGGGATGCCCGATACGTACTGCGCCGGGTGACTCTGCAACCGGCACAGGGAGGTCAGCGATTTGCTCCGGGCCGTGCAACAACGCCGCCTCGTCCTTGGATTGCCCCGTGGTCTATTTCGACAGATTGTTCAGCGTCCAGCGGCCACTTATGGCGGTTTCATGAAGCGCGCTCCACTCGTCGTCGGTGCGGATGCGCGCCTTGAGCACTTGTCCTGCTTCCGCCTCGATGGCGCCGCCATCCACGACGGTGAGGGCTGACGGTGCGACTGCACCGCCCGGCGATCGTGGATCGGTTCCTTCGAGGGTGTAGTAAATGACGCCGGCGCGATTCGGATTGACCGCGCGCGGTTGTGCATCCCCACCCTCGGCTCCGTCTATCTCGGGGGGATCGCTCGTGGGGTAGTAGCCTGCTTGTCTCAAGACGTTGATGAAATGCTCGGCGTTACCGGTCATCATGCGGATGACACGCTCGACTTCGACTCGAAAGCTTCTGTCACGCGTTTGCGTCGGCTGTCCGACAGGCGCCAGCGTATCTCCCCAGCGTGCTGACTCGGCGATGACGGCGGAATCGATGACATCAACGAGGCGCCGCCAGCGAGCGATCGAGCTCTCGTCCGTGAGCGCGCCACCGTGGAAACAGTGTTTATTCACGCGATCCGCGAACAGCGTCATGAAATCGCGATTCCGCGTAAGAGAGTGCCAGATTCCAATCATTCCCGGGGATTTGGAGAACGCATCGGGGCGAAAAAACTTGTGGATTAACGCCGAGGGCTCAGGACCCGCGTTCCAGCTGTACTCGGTGTCCCACATGAAAAACAGGGCCGGCTCGGGGGGCTGGGTACGGTGCCCGGCGTACCAGTTTCTGTCCGGCGCCCAATCGTCCAGCCTCCCGTACCAGGCAAGGATCAAGTAGTCGGAGAACTGGGTGACGTCGAGATACTCCGTCAGCTCGCGGTAGTTCTCCGGATCGCGCATGTCTTTGTTCTTCAGCTCCCCGCGCAGATAGTCCCAGCGGCGGCTGTCGCCGGAGAGGGTGCCGTGATGACTCACAGCATGCCAGTCCCCTCTCTCTCCACCGAGATGACCAGACGTAAACGACGCATCAGGACGCTCGACGGCGTTATAGAGCCCCCAATAGAGACCGTTGAGGTACAAGTGCACAAAGGTGCCGTGAGACCCGACGCCACTCATCGCGATCTGGGAGTCGCGAAACCACTGGTCGCGAGTGAAGGTGACGTGAGCAGGATCTTGCTTCGCCCAGGAACGCGTGTTTCCCGAGCGCAATACGATGCGGTCGAACTCCGTGATCGCAGAATCACCGTTCAGTGGCGCATCTCTGAAGATGGACGATTCGAGCTTGCCGGGGCCGTACTCTTTCTGGAATTTCAGCCTCAAGGCCCGCTTGGCGCTGTACGTGCCGTGGGGCTGGAGGGCGCAATCGATCTGAAACCCCCTGCCGGGCTGTCCGGGATAAATCAGCTCCACCGAGGCGGGCCGCGTCGTGCCGACCCCAGGTCTGCCGAAATACACGCCGCTTTTCTCGTAGTCATGCCGGCGACCGTCGGGCGTCATCACCTGCCGGAACAGGTGCTCCTTGTCGGTCACGATCGATATCGTGGGTATGGACTTCAGTGCCGGTGCGATCTCATCGCGATAAGCCGGGTGATTGACGATCGCCGGATCCATTCCGTAGTCCATCTGCACCCAGCCCGCACGTCCCTCGATATCGATGATGGGGTAGCCTTCGATCTCGCGTGGCTGTTTCAAGACATCGGCGATAAAAATGTAGGTCTGGGTGTCGACGTTGGTCGGCTCCAACCCCTCCTTGTAGGCTGTGGCGCGGAGCGTCGTCGTCGTCTCGATGCGGACGGCAACGGGGTTCGAGTCCCCGAGCCCGTGAGTCTCGCTGGGGGCGCTGCCATCCGTCGTATATCGGACCTTCGCACCCGGGGTCTTCGATCGAACGAGCTGGAGGAAAGGTGCCGAGTAGAACCCGCGTCGATACTTGAAGCGCGTGTCCTTGACTTTCTCCGCTGCCGCGGGCCCCGGCGACAGAAACGCGGCGCAGGCGACGAGGAGCAGGAGAATCGGCTTCACTAAACAGATCCGAAGTGGCTTCCGCGAAGAAGCCCGAAATAGTGACATCCATAATTCCGGATCATTAGTGAATTATATCCTTTGACTGGTATTGTCAAGTTGACGTTGAGCGAGCGAACCTATCGCGTCGAGCTGACTTCCTTTGCTCTCATCGGACGGCACAGGTTACCTCCTGCCAGACGATGAAAGCGCGGTCTCGTAGCTCCCGATGATGATGCGCTTGCAACAAATGCCGTCCGACGCGAAAGATATTTTGCACGAGTCCATGCACGGTCAAGAATCGTTGCGCCTGCCCAGGAGCTTTAAACTTCCGCATCTGTCGTTCCCGTTGTCGCGTCGGTTCGTGCGAGACTTCGGCTAGGTTGTTTCTGTACTGGTCAGTGTCGTGGACGACGGACGGCATGACCTCGCGGTGAGCGGCGCTGTAGCTTCTCAGTTTGTCGGTGACCAGCTGCCAGGGCGGACGGCCTTGCCCCTTCAACAGCTTGCGGAAGAATCGTTTGGCGGCTTTCTGATCACGGCGAGGCTGGACGAGGATATCGATTACATCACCATCTTGGTCTACCGCGCGCCAGAGGTATTGGCGTTCACCTTGTATCTTTATGAAGACCTCGTCCAGGTGCCATGTGTCACCGAGACGACCCTGCCGACGCTTCAGTCGTCGAGCGTATTCCGGCCCGAACTTTATGCACCACAGTCGGACGGCGTTGTTGCACGGCCCGGAGCAAATCGCTGACCTCCCTGATGCCGGTCGCTGAGTCACCCGGCGCAGTACGTATCGGGCATCCCGAGCGCGGCCATCTTGTTGAGTATCTCGCACCCAATTCGGTGTTCAACTCGTTGCCTCGCCAACGTTCGTGCTCGCATCTCCGACCCGATGATCGCTTTGTAACGATAGACCGCGTTCTCCACCATGCTTCGCTTGGTGAAGCCTGAGAGCTTGTACCATTCACGTCGGCCGTGTCTTTCGATTGCACGAATATGGCGATCGCGCTCCCGCATGGCGGTGTTCGAATTCTGACTGAGCGTCGCGTTTCGTTGCGGCGGAATCACCACGCGCGTCCTTCGTCCAGGGCTGTGCGCTTCGATGGCTTTGTAGACCGTTTCCTTGTCGTATGCACTGTCCGCCGCCACCCACGCTAGAGGTGCTTGAATCTGTGTTAGCAAAGCGGGGACTCGGGTTGCGTCGCGAGCGCGTGACGCCGTCAGTTCGGAGGCAACAATGGTGCCCGTCTTGCGATCAACGGCGATGTGCAACTTGCGCCATGCGCGCAGCTTTGGCGGTTTGCGGGCGGTTCCAACATGAATCCTCAAGCCCGTGCTATCGATCATCAGGTGGATGGGTTGGTTGCTTGCGGCTTTCGGAATCCGCAGCTTCTTGCGGAGCAGCCTCGAGCGCCGAGACAACGTCGAGTAGTCCGGGATTTCGATACCGAGCCCGAGAAGCAAGGCGATCGAGTGCAAGAAGCCTTCAGTTTGGCGGTAGGCGAGCTTGTACACCATCCGGACAACCAGGCCCGTTTCAATCGCCATGTCTGAATAGACCCGTTGGCCGCCAGGCTTACCGGTCTTGTCGGCCTTCCAGTTCGCGATTGCCTCCTCGTCAAACCAGACTGTCAAATCGCCTCGGCGGCGCAGCCCTTGGTTGTATTCCGCCCAGTTGCGAACGTGGTACTTCTTCTGCTTCGCGTGCTTGTACTGGCAACGCTTGGGATACTTCATGGCCGAACATACCTCAGCCAGCACAAGATGCGGATTTTGCTCTCAGCCAGAGCGGTGCAACAACGCCGAGAAAAGGCCTCGAATCTCCTGAGAATTCGATATAAAGCCTTTTGAACTGAAACGGAAAGTGTGCCACTCTTGGTTGGAAATTGGAGGAAGGTCGCAGGAAAAATCGTGAGCCGTGGAGAGTTTCAACTAAGCATCGTACGCGCAGGGCTCGCGATCTATCTGGGTAGAAACTCCAGTGCTGCATGGAGCGTCCGTTTCATACAATAGCGGGAGCATCCGGGAACCGAGGCCGACTCAACACTGGTGCGATCCAGCCCGTAACTAAGCATGGCCCGGGGATGTTTCGGCACTGTCAGTGGTGACACGCGTGAGCGTGATCCCGTTTAGGAGAATGTAACGAATGCCCATCCCTGTTCCCGGATGCTTCACGAAGTATGAAGGAGCATCTGATGAAGCACAATCGTCGTCAACCCAAGAAGCGGACTTCTCCATCCCTGCTGAAGCAAATCAACGTGAATGTCGCTGGGATCGATTGCGGCTCGGCCGAGCATTTCGTCGCAGTTCCACCGGAGCGCGATCCTAAACCGATCCGTTCCTTCAGGAGTTTCACGGCCGATCTTCATCGGCTCGCCGACTGGCTCGCGACTTGCGGCGTGACGAGCATCGCGATGGAGTCGACCGGCGTCTACTGGATCGCACTGTATGAAATCCTCGAAGCCCGTGGCTTCCAGGTCCTCTTGGTCAACGCGCGCCACGTCAAAAACGTCCCGGGGCGCAAGAGCGATGTCAGCGATTGCGAATGGCTCCGGGAGTTGCACAGCGTGGGGTTGCTCCGCGGAAGCTTTCGACCCGAAGCAGCCATCACCGCCCTTCGTGGCTACCTCCGCCACCGAGAGACTCTCGTTCAGAGTGCGGTAACCCATATCCAGCGCATGCAGAAGGCTCTCGTGCAAATGAATCTTCAACTCCACCTTGTGGTCACTGATATCACGGGTGTCACTGGCATGCGGATTCTACGAGACATCGTTGCCGGACAAACCGACCCCCATCGGCTCGCTAAGCACCGTGACCACCGTTGTCAGTCCTCCGAGGCCGAGATCGCCGCTGCACTCACCGGCAACTATCGCCCCGAGCACCTCTTCGCTCTCAAGCAGAACCTCGAACTCTTTGATGCTTTTCAGCTCCAGATCCAAACCTGTGACGTGGCCATCGAATCGCACCTGCAGCTTCTAGCTCAACGCTCAACCCCGAACACCTCCTTGCCACCGCCTCGAAAATCGCGCAAGCCCCGAGTGAACGAACCTCGGTTCGAGCTCCGGCCTCTCCTCCACCAGATCGCCGGGGTCGACCTCTCCCAGATCGACGCCATCGGACCCTATTCCGCGCTTCGCTTGCTCGCCGAGATCGGTACCGATATGAACCGATGGCCTACTGAAAAGCACTTCACTTCCTGGCTTACCCTCGCGCCCAATAACAAAATCTCCGGCGGGCGACTCCTCAGCTCGAAAACACAACCCTCTGCAAACCGCGCCGCTGGCATTCTCCGCATGGCCGCACTCAGCCTCGGGCGTACACAGACCGCTCTCGGCGCCTACTATCGACGTCTCGCCTATCGCGTCGGTAAATCCAAAGCCATCACCGCCACCGCTCGAAAGCTCGCCATTCTCGTCTACCGCACTCTCAAGGATGGGCTCGTCTATCAAGACCCCGGGGCCGCCGCCTACAACGCTCAAGATCGCTCCCGTGCCGTGCGCCGCCTGACCCAACGCGCCGCTGACCTCGGTTTCGCTCTCATCGACACTCAAACGGGCGACGTCGTTCAGGCGGTAGTTTCTTAGGAGAAAGGGCGTGACTCCTGAAACGTTCAACCGGAAGGTCGCGATTGAAGTTCCATTATAAGACTCTTATTACATTAGCGGTCGTGGCATTTGCAGTTTCCTCTTTGTCCCTCGCCCAGACCTTCGAAGAGCGCGGGGCCGAGATTCTGGGAGACATTGGCAACGAGTTCGCGCGAAGCGGATCGTTCGCCGATTATGACAATGATGGCGACCCCGATCTTTTCATTCAGGGCAGCGTCCAGGCACAGCGACTGTTGCGAAACAACACCATCGGTTCGGGCAGTGCCACCTTCACCGACGTCACTGTCGAAGTTGGGCTCGACAACTTGGACCAGCAAGGATGGAGCTCCGCCTGGGGGGACTACGATGGCGACGGGGACGTCGACCTTTTCCTCGGCCAGGAGCATTCCGGCAATGGAGACACCCGTGGCGATCTGTTCAGAAACCTCCGTATGGAGGGCGGGACCGGTTTCACGAATTTTAGCGCACCGACCGGACTCGACGACGCTGACTGGACTGACAACCTCGCTTGGGTCGATATCGATCAGGACGGGGACCTGGATCTCCTGGTCCTCAAGGAACTCGCGCCGCATGAGCTCTACGAGCAATTCGCGCCGGGGCAGTTCCGTCCGATCGGCGAGCAGACCGGTTTCGCCGATCCAACCTCCCATGGTTACGGTTTGGCCATCGGCGATTATGACGGAGACCGGGACCTCGATATCTATATCTCAACCTGCCTGATTGGGAACCGTATTCCGAATACCTTCTTCGAAAACCAGCTCAGCGATACGGGCGTTCTTCAGTTTCTTGACGTCACCGACCGCACGGGCACACAGTTCCTTCCGAATAGTTACGGTACGCAGTTCGCTGATTTCGACGACGACGGCGATTTGGATCTTTACTTGATAGGGGCCCAAGGGAATCCAAACGCAATCTGGCGGAATGAGGGAGACGGAACGTTCGCCGAAGTTCTCGGCATTGGGGGAGACGTAGTTCTCTACCAACCGTCCACGACGTTATCAGTCGGCGGGCAAGCGGCGGACTACGACAATGATGGCGATCTCGACCTGCTCTTTCAGGATCAAGCGGGTCCCGTTGGACGATGGCTCTTCCGGAACGATGGCGACTGGCTGTTTACTCCCGTATCGACCCAGGAGGGCCTTCGGACGCAAGCCGACGGCGGCTTCGACAGCACCTTTGTGGACTACGACCTCGACGGAGATCTCGACTTGTTTGCCTCAACGGACGCGGGCGTGCCTCAGCGATTCTTTGTCAGTAACGCCTCGACGAACGGAAACCAGTGGTTGTATGTTCGCCTCAAAGGCACCGAAAAGAACCCCACCGGTATCGGAGCTCAAGTCTACGCGACTATTTCACAAGGCACGCCCCAGGAGCGAACCCTCAGGCGCGATACCTTTCTGATGGTGGGCACGTTTCATCATGACGACCTGCCGGTTCACATTGGTTTGGGAGCGGCCCAGGTAGTGGATGAGCTTCGAATTGTCTGGCCTAACGGCGTGACTCAGGTGCTCACGAACGTTTCGGCCGGTCAGTATCTGGAAGTAACGATTCCTAGTGCTGGAACCGGCTGATCCTGTCGGCAAAGGCCGAGGTGGATCGTCTACGAGACGCGAAAGGCGCCAAGCGGATCTTCGAATCGACGAAAGCGTCTCGAGGGCGATCGTTCCCCGCTAGCGCGATCCGTTCTCCGTAACCGTTTCCGTGGACGTCTGCTCGTATTCGATCCGGAAGGAAGGCGGATCGCCTCCAGGTCCGTTCAAGTAATGCTCCATCCAGCGGAGCGTCCTCAAGCTGCGGTCGAGCCGTGAAGCGGCACGGTTGTTTGCGTGTCCTTCGCCTCGGTAGAAAACGAGCCCAACCGGCTGTGCCTCGTCAATAACCGTCCACGTTTGAAATCAGAGACTTACGCACCGCTGTCACCCCGCCGGAGGAGGGGATCTCCGACTTGAGATTACGGGGCGGAAGAGCCACACTCCGCCGCTATGCTCCATGTTCTCGTATTCCTCGTCTCTCTCGGCGCCCGTGCGATCCGGGCGATGTGTCGGCGGCGAGCCGACCTCGTGATTGAAAACCTGGCTCTGCGGCAGCAGGTGACGGCGCTCAAACAGGAGCGACCCCGGCCACCGCTCGATGACACGGACCGAGCATTCTGGGTCGCGCTGCGGAGCTCGTGGCCGGCATGGGCGAGCCGCTTGGTGATCGTCAACGCAGTACGCCAACAACCGCAGCCCGCGCTTTTTTCAGGATCACTACGAGGAAGTCGAAGAGCGTGCCGGAGGCTGGCACCAGTTGGTTGGCAACTTCGTTACTTATACGCCCGCAGAGCCGGGCACCGGACAGTTCGCCGGAAGCGCGTTTCTCGGGACGGACGATGACTCAATCCCCAGCTTGGCTGGAGTCGCTTGTCGACAACGTGGTCAACTGCATGGAAACAAGTGCTCCAGGCTCCGTGGGCTATCGATGGCTGAACGAGGATGATGAGTATTGGGAGGTTTTTGTCTTTTGGACTCCCGTCAAGTTGGTCGGGGGCGGTGTCGAGAGTGAGATTGTGTATCCGTTATTTTCGCTAGACTTGCAAGGGTTGAGCTCCTGTTTCGAGAAGGTGGAGGACTTCCGCTGGCAAGCACATGCGTTCAGCCCGCACGATCCTGAAGGCCCTAACGTCTGCATCGAGGGCATGCATCGAGGGCATCGCGTTTGCCTCCGAGTCCTCAGCGAACCGCCGGAGGACGAAGAGCCCGGACTGGAGCTTGAAACACCATCCAAGGTGGAGTAGACACTCTCGGCAACGCCCGTGGCGGGCTTCGGCCAACGTGCGGCGACCAAGGCCCCTGTAGAACTCGCGAAGACGTCTGGTCGGCGAGCTCTCCGAGAAACTGAAACGCCGACTCACCCCTTGAGTACGAAAGGGTCTGCTCGGCTCATTACAAAGCCGAGGTTCCGCCTGGCCAAGGACAAAGGCGCCGCATCGTCGCGAAGCGTCTAATGTCGAGGATTGACGTTTGTGGTTAACCCGCAACCCCTAACTTTGCCCACATGTCACCCCACGGGAGGTTTTCGAGGCGTTGTTGCATAAATATTGGTAAGTCGTTGATTCTATTGACTCTGTAATTTTGGCCCCAAAAACGTAACTTGCTGATTCCTTTAGGTTTGTCGGGAATTATGCAACAACGCCGCGCGAAGGTCCAAGCCAGCCACTTGCTATGAAGCCGAAACCTCAACGGCGGAGGTTTCGAGAACGGCGTGTAAGTCTATGAGTTCAAGGGCGGACGCGTTTTGATGAACCACAGGCCTGTTGGTCACGCTGGATCCAACCAGCGACGGCGACGACCAAAAATGTCAAGGGTTGGATCGGCGTGCTCATGACGGAGGATTCTAGCTTCCCTTGGCGAACCAAGCGTAGACCCTACCGACTTTGGTCAAGAGAGTGTGCCAATCTTAGTTGGACATTGAAACGGCTCCAAACCCCGTGGTTTGATGACGTTGGCAAAACAACATCAAGCCACAAGAGAAAGGAGCCAAGATGGGAAGTCTGCTACGTACCGCCAAGAAACACAAGAAGTCACGTCGTTTGGGTGAGGTCGAGGTCGTGAAGAGAGAGGAGTACGGGGAGCTTGAGCTGGATGCCAAGGTCGAGATGATCCGTGCGTTGGTCCCCCTTGGTCTAATGCGCGTTCACGAGTTGCTCGACGACGAGGTGAAGGCGTTGGCGGGAGAGCGATACGCTCGCAAGGACGAGCCGGAGCGTGGTCGCCGCCACGGAACCAACCCTGGCACGGTGGGACTAGCAGGGCAGCGGGTACCGATCCGTGTGCCACGGGTTCGGAGCATCGAGGGAGGAGAGATACCGCTTCGTTCCTACGAGGCGCTGAGCGCGGGTGGAGAGGTGAATGATCTTTTGCTGAGACGAGTGCTGTACGGAATCTCGTGTCGCAACTACGAGGCGGCAGCGGAGGCGATTCCGGGTGCCATCGGGCTGTCGAGTTCGACGGTGTCTCGAGGTTTCGTGCAAGCGAGCGCGTCGAAGCTCCGGGAGATGCAAGAACGAGATCTATCCGGTGAAGATGTGGTCGCGATGTTCCTGGACGGGAAGACGTTCGCCGAGGCAATGATGGTCGTAGCGCTGGGCATCACGGTTTCCGGGGAAAAACGCTTCTTGGGCTTCGTGGAAACGGACACGGAGAACGCGCAGGTGTTGACGCCGTTCCTGCGTTGCTTGCTCGAGCGGGGACTCGATATCTCCCAGGGTCTACTGGTGGTCATCGACGGCGCCAAGGGCCTCCAGGCGGCCGTAAAGAAGGCATTCCGTAAGCGGGCCCTAATACAACGGTGCCAGTGGCATAAACGTGAAAATGTCGTGAGCTACCTGTCCAAGGGCGAGCAGGCGTCGTTGCGCAAGCGGCTGCAGCGGGCCTACGACAGGCCAGAATACAAAGAGGCCCTCGCTGCACTCAACCAACTCCACGGTGAGTTGGAAGAGCGGAACCAATCCGCAGCTGGCAGCCTGGAGGAAGGGCTCGAGGCGACACTGACGCTGCATCGACTGGGCGTGTACGGCATGCTGGGCCGTTCCTTCAAGACAACGAACTGCCTTGAATCCGTCAATGCTCTCGTTGAGGAACGCTGCGCGAAGGTCGACCACTGGAAGAACTCCAGCCAACGCCAGCGGTGGCTAGCGACGGCGCTCGTGGATATTGAACCGCGCTTGCGGAAGGTGGTGGGGTACCGCCATCTTCCCAAGCTTCGCGAAGCTCTCAAACGGGAACTGAAGATCGAGACGAAGACATCAACGCTATCGACGACGAAGAAGGTCGCGTAATCGTGAGCCGTGGAGAGTTTCAACTAAGCATCGTACGCGCAGGGCTCGCGATCTATCTGGGTAGAAACTCCAGTGCTGCATGGAGCGTCCGTTTCATACAATAGCGGGAGCATCCGGGAACCGAGGCCGACTCAACACTGGTGCGATCCAGCCCGTAACTAAGCATGGCCCGGGGATGTTTCGGCACTGTCAGTGGTGACACGCGTGAGCGTGATCCCGTTTAGGAGAATGTAACGAATGCCCATCCCTGTTCCCGGATGCTTCACGAAGTATGAAGGAGCATCTGATGAAGCACAATCGTCGTCAACCCAAGAAGCGGACTTCTCCATCCCTGCTGAAGCAAATCAACGTGAATGTCGCTGGGATCGATTGCGGCTCGGCCGAGCATTTCGTCGCAGTTCCACCGGAGCGCGATCCTAAACCGATCCGTTCCTTCAGGAGTTTCACGGCCGATCTTCATCGGCTCGCCGACTGGCTCGCGACTTGCGGCGTGACGAGCATCGCGATGGAGTCGACCGGCGTCTACTGGATCGCACTGTATGAAATCCTCGAAGCCCGTGGCTTCCAGGTCCTCTTGGTCAACGCGCGCCACGTCAAAAACGTCCCGGGGCGCAAGAGCGATGTCAGCGATTGCGAATGGCTCCGGGAGTTGCACAGCGTGGGGTTGCTCCGCGGAAGCTTTCGACCCGAAGCAGCCATCACCGCCCTTCGTGGCTACCTCCGCCACCGAGAGACTCTCGTTCAGAGTGCGGTAACCCATATCCAGCGCATGCAGAAGGCTCTCGTGCAAATGAATCTTCAACTCCACCTTGTGGTCACTGATATCACGGGTGTCACTGGCATGCGGATTCTACGAGACATCGTTGCCGGACAAACCGACCCCCATCGGCTCGCTAAGCACCGTGACCACCGTTGTCAGTCCTCCGAGGCCGAGATCGCCGCTGCACTCACCGGCAACTATCGCCCCGAGCACCTCTTCGCTCTCAAGCAGAACCTCGAACTCTTTGATGCTTTTCAGCTCCAGATCCAAACCTGTGACGTGGCCATCGAATCGCACCTGCAGCTTCTAGCTCAACGCTCAACCCCGAACACCTCCTTGCCACCGCCTCGAAAATCGCGCAAGCCCCGAGTGAACGAACCTCGGTTCGAGCTCCGGCCTCTCCTCCACCAGATCGCCGGGGTCGACCTCTCCCAGATCGACGCCATCGGACCCTATTCCGCGCTTCGCTTGCTCGCCGAGATCGGTACCGATATGAACCGATGGCCTACTGAAAAGCACTTCACTTCCTGGCTTACCCTCGCGCCCAATAACAAAATCTCCGGCGGGCGACTCCTCAGCTCGAAAACACAACCCTCTGCAAACCGGGCCGCTGGCATTCTCCGCATGGCCGCACTCAGCCTCGGGCGTACACAGACCGCTCTCGGCGCCTACTATCGACGTCTCGCCTATCGCGTCGGTAAATCCAAAGCCATCACCGCCACCGCTCGAAAGCTCGCCATTCTCGTCTACCGCACTCTCAAGGATGGGCTCGTCTATCAAGACCCCGGGGCCGCCGCCTACAACGCTCAAGATCGCTCCCGTGCCGTGCGCCGCCTGACCCAACGCGCCGCTGACCTCGGTTTCGCTCTCATCGACACTCAAACGGGCGACGTCGTTCAGGCGGTAGTTTCTTAGGAGGAGAATGGGCTTGACTCTTGGTCAATATCCAATCCCTTGAAACTTCCGATCCATGCTTCCGAACGACGGATTCGTCAGTCGCTAGTCCCTCCAAGCTTTTCTCAGATAGACGGTTATCTGATCGAGGGTTCCGGCCTTACTGTCCGATCGGTGAAAATGAGATCCAAACTTTTGAACACGAAGAATATCGAGCAGGAGTCGGCCCGCTAATCTACTCATTTCTAGAGACTTACGCATTATCTTTCGGTGCTAGCTGTGGAATAGAACTTGCATAATCATTTAGGCAGGAGGCTCTGTGCTCTCCAAAGTCATATCTACTTTCTTGCAGGTGTCGACGTAGGCTATCGCCTGTTCTGACATCTTCTGTTGCAAAGCCTCCTTTTGTAGGGATCGTGCTTCGCCGGGTTTCGGTGGGGTATTAAGAGGGAGGCAAACTGATGTTATTTAAGTCAATAATAGTTCGTGGTGCGTCACTGCACGTAGTGATGGTGGTGCCGCTGGCCCTTTTACTGGCCTGCGGGGCGGCCTTCGCGCAGGAAATCACCGGAGGCATCTACGGCAAAGTCACGGATGAGCAAGGGCTTGTTGTACCAGGAGCGACGGTGACGATCACCAGTTCCCAGCACATCGGGAAGGAGGTCCGAGTCACCACGGAGGAGGGTACCTACCGGGTCCAGCGGCTCACGCCATCGAACAACTACACCGTGCTCGTGGAGTTGGTAGGATTTAAAACCATCACCCATCGAGAGGTGATCGTGCGTGCCGGGCAGTTCATCGCGGTGGATGCACAATTGTCCGCGGGGGCGGTGGTGGAGAACATTACCGTCGTTGGCAGAGCGCCGCTGCTCGACGTCAAGAGCTCGGCGTCGTTGCGGACCTTGGAGTCCGCTCAGATGGAGAATATCCCCCTGGGGCGTGATATTACGTCTCTCCTCAATTCGCTTCCTGGCGTCCTGGATGCGGGGCGAGGTGGACAACAAACGGTTCACGGGAGCGATCCACGCGGCAACGTGTACACCATCGACGGAGCGAATGCCAATGACACCACGGTAGGTACCAAACTCACGTCCATCCCGATAGACATGATCGAGGAAGTTCAGCTCACGACATCGGGTATGCCCGCGGAGTTTGGCAATGCCCATGGCGGGGTTTTCAACATCGTGACCAAGTCAGGAGGGAACGACTTCCATGGTACGGCCAGCTTCTATTACGAGGGCGAGGACTTGGAGGCGAACAACGTCTCGCCCGAGCGCGCGGAGGAGCTCGGGACAGGGACGAGCACGGTCAAGGACCAGGAGATTGGTGGAACTTTTGGAGGGCCGATCAAGAAAGACAAGATCTGGTTCTTCGCCAATTTCCGTCTCCTCGACTCGGAGCGGCGACAACCCATACTCCCCGATCAGAAAATTGAATCCGACCAGCAACAGTCCTTCCTGAAGCTCACCTGGGATATACGCCCGGGATCCCGGCTCCACGGGTCTCTCACGACCCGTAGCTCGAGTCGCTTTCCGGCTAACATCAGCGTCGGAAGGGCCAACAGCCCGGAGACCTGGTCAGATTCTAAGAGTGACGCGAAGATCTTGAATATCGCGAGTACGCATCTGTGGGGGGCTGACACCATCCTGGACTTGCAGTTCCACAAGGTGTGGAAAGGTACCTCTCGGGACACTCCCAACAACCCCGGGAGCAAAGTCGGCCTTCTCGACGTCGCTACGCAAGTACAGACCGGAGGGATCACCAGCGGTCTCCCCCAAACAGATTGCCGGTGTACAACGGGATTCAAAGCCGATCTCTCACACTTCCGCGAGAACTGGGCGGGAGGCTCCCACGAGATCAAGGGCGGCTTCTTTGTGGACTTCCCGACTTTCGACCGGTCGCAGTCGTACCCGAATGGGGAGGATGTCCAACAACGCCTCTTCGACGGGGCGCCCTATCGGGTAACCCTGGAGTGGTATCCGGTCGAAGATCGACTCGCGCTTGACCGCTATGGACTGTACCTGCAGGACCAGTGGACGATTGGACGGCGGGCCACTCTGAACCTCGGAGTCCGGTGGGTCACGCAAGAAGGCTGGATTCCCGCGCAGTCTCGAGGAGGCGGCCGCTGGTTCCGCAGGGAGTCCTTCTCGGAGATCCGCGACGTCATCAACTTGAGCAACATCGAGCCGCGCCTTGGTCTCTCGTATGGACTGGGTGAGGAGCAAAGGAGTTCCCTCAAAGTCAGTTACGGGCGCTACTACCGGAACCTCCTGACCCAGGACACACTCCCTGGCGCCCCCAGTTCCGGTGGCACCGAAACGTACGGATGGAACGACCTGAATGGCGATTTCGTATTCCAGGACGGTGAGCGGGGAGACCTCGTCGGAAGTGAGTTGAACCCCAACATTAGGGATAACTCGAACTTCGTCGATCCCGACTTGACGAATTCTTACGTGGATATCTTTAACGTTGCGCTCGATCATGAATTGGCGAACGACTTCGTCTTGTCGGTGGGGGGAATCTTCAAGCGCAAACGTAACATCATAGAGGACACTCGTCTGCGGGAAGGAGGAGACCAACAAAACCCGTTCAATGACTACAGGCCGCTCGAGGTGGTCAACCCGTTCGATGACTCCCCCCTCACCATCTTTGCCCTGAGACCGGAGTTTCTGGGGTCTCGGAGCCGCCGTTTCCTGACCAACCCCGACTTCGCGGGGAAACTCTACCAGAACTACAACGGGCTGGAGATCACCGCAAAAAGACGTTTTCGCGACGGCTGGCAATTGTTGGCGTCGTACATCCTCAGCGAGGCGGAGGGCAACATCTCCAACGACTTCAATGGCACCACGACCTACAACCGTGTCTACAATGACCCCAATTCACTCATCAACGCGGAAGGGAATGTGTCCCAGGACGCCACCCATGCGTTCAAGCTCCAGGGAACTTACACATTCCCCTACGATATATTGGTGAGCGGGTTCTACCAGGCGACGACCGGTTTCCCTCTCCTGCTGTTCCGTGAACAAACTAACACGTCTCAGGGGGTCTACATCGCGCGTTTTTTCCAAGGCTGCCCCGCCACGGGCACGGGCACGGGCGCGGCCAAGGGTGATGGAGGGGGAGCCGGCGGTTGTCGGCCGCTTGGGCCGTGGCCACTTGGTACTCAAGGAATCGTGGTGGAGGGCAACATCGATGCGAACGCGGTACCGATCGGTACCTTCCGCCTCGACCCCTCGCACAAACTCGACCTCCGAGTGGAAAAGCAATTTCCGCTCGGGAACGGAAAGCGATTGGGGATCATCTTTGATGTATTCAATGTAGCCAATGCTAGCCGGGTTAGGAGCATCCAGACAAACTTTCTGGACCAACCGAATTTCTTGAGGGCGGCGTCGATCGAATCACCCCGTATCCTAAGAATCGGCGTGCGCTTCCAGTTCTAATAAGTGTTGGCGTTGGAGGCACGGAAAGCGTAACCATCTAGCTCACTGAAGAGCGGCAGAGAAACCGGGGTGTCAGGAGAGGCACCCCGGTTTTTTTGGGACTTATACCTATGGCTTGACACGCGCCCGCCGCTTCCGGTGGGCGGCGAGGCTGGATTTGGCATGGCGCTTGCGCTTGCGCTTCCGCTCGTCGTCACCGTCCTGCGGCTTAGGTACGCAGTGTGGATCGTAATAAGTCATCGTGTCTCCCGTTGGGAGACAGCCGGACGAGCCCGGCCTCGGTGAGTTCGGGCGCTGTGGGCTGCGCCAGCAGCCCAGCCATGTAGCGGCGGCGGATTTCCCTGTTTTCCTAGCGGCTTCCGTGTTCCACTATCGCCCTTAATGGGGTTGTCAAGCTAGCGGTATAAGTCCCGTTTTTTTGGCCATCAGGACGGGTGCCTTTAAACACGGACCGACAGGAAGTGGCTAGGAGACGCTGTTAACTGACCGCGGCCGAGAGAGTTCCTCGCCGTCACGACACGGCTGCTTGAAACGGGTGAAGTTATCCCTCAGGAACTGATTGATAAATTGAAAAAAGCCACTCACTTAAACCAGGGCTCTGCGACGGTTGGATACCTGTCGGCTGCGTTCCTGGACCTGGACTTGCACACACTCACGGAACCTCAAGAACTGGATTTAGAGAAGTTTGAAACCGAATCACGCAACAAGATCGGTCTTATTCCGGAGATTGGAGTCAGATACAGAAGTACCTATTTCGAACATATCTTCAACCACGGACACTCCTCGGAATATTACAGCTACATATGGACCGAGGTTCTTGATGCCCATGCCTTTTTAGTATTCGAAGAGAGAGGCCTCTTTGACCAAACAACAGCACAGGCATTCAGGAAGAATATTCTTGAGAGAGGCGGCACGGAAGATCCGATGACACTTTATGAGCGCTTCAGGGGGGCTGAGCCCAGCATTGAGCCTTTGCTGAAGAGAAAAGGCCTCGAATCTCCTGAGAATTCGATATAAAGCCTTTTGAACTGAAACGGAAAGAGTGCCACTCTTGGTTGGAAATTGGAGGAAGGTCGCAGGAAAAATCGTGCGCCGTGGAGAGTTCCTAGTGCTGGAACCCTCTGATCCTGTCGGCAAAGGCCGAGGTGGATCGTCTACGAGACGCGCAAGGCGCCAAGCGGATCTTCGAATCGACGAAAGCGTCTCGAGGGCGATCGTTCCCTGCTAGCGCGATCCGTTCTCCGTAACCGTTTCCGTGGACGTCTGCTCGAACTCGACCGCGTCGTGTCCAAAAACTGAAACGGCCTGAATGGCAGCTCGAACACCTGTCTGCGAGACGGCTGAGCCGCGGCTGGAACCGTTGCCCTTGTGCAGATCGGAGCCGAGCAAACTTGCCGCGATGGAGGCGCCAAGCGTTACGCGGCCTCACGGTAATAGTATTTGAGTAGTCCACCCAAGCGCTGGCGACACCGGACGGGGCCTTGACGCTCTCCGATGCGCCGCCTGAGGGTTCGCTCCCGGGTCGAGGGGGACCGGGTGCGGGTCATCGTGGACAATCACTTGCCGGAGATGACCAGCGTGCACTGGCACGGCTTCGAGCTTCCCATCGAGATGGACGGCGTTCCGGGCCTCACCCAGGACCCGATTCCACCGGGCGGCCGTTTCGTCTATGAGTTCACCTTGCACCAGAAAGGAACCTTCTTCTACCACTCGCATATGCCTATGCAGGAAATGATGGGGATGATCGGCATATTCATCATGCATCCGAAGACACCGGAACGGCCGCGGGTGGACAAGCACTTTGGGCTCATCCTTCAGGAGTGGGCCATCCTACCTAACAACACGATTCCCAACACCCTGTCGATGGAGTTCAACTGGCTGACGATGAACGGAAAAGCCGGGCCGGCCACGACGCCGCTGATCGTGAAGCAGGGAGAACGCGTACGGGTTCGGCTCGTCAACTTGGGAATGGACCATCATCCGATTCACCTCCACGGCGTTCAATTCGATATCACCGGCACCGAGGGAGGGAGGGTTCCGCGAACGGCCTGGTATCCGACGAACACCGTCCTGGTGGGGGTCGCTCAGGCCAAGGACATCGAGTTCGAGGCGATCTATCCGGGCGACTGGATCTTCCACTGCCACCTTCCGCACCACATGATGAATCAAATGGTCTCGATGGTCGGCCCCATGACCCACGTGGGCTCGGGAATGCACTCGGGCATGAGTATGGAGGACGGCATGGGGATGATTCGGCAGGGCCAGGCTCTGTCAGAAGATCTCGGGCCCAGCATGGGACGCGCTATCGGATTGCCCAACCGGGAGAGGGAGATCTCCCATCTGGTCGGCCGGGAAAATGAGGGGCAACACGAGCAGCATGGCAGCCCCGGTGCGGAGAACCCCTGGAGCGTACCGGGCTACCCGCAAGACATGTGGATGACCATGGACGAAATGGTGGCGAAGCCCGAGACCTACGGAATGCGCCCGGGCTGGAGTGGTGGGGTCATGGGAATGATGACCGTGGTTCGGGTCCTCCCAGAGGAGATGTACAACAAGGTGATGGCGCTCGTCGGGGAGAAAAAGCAGGCGTCAGCGGCTGCAGATTGACGGTGATGGGCGGGTTCAATGGCGCCGGCTTAGGTTCGCTGTTTTGCGGTCGAGATAATCAGGCTCGTCTCTTCCGGCTTGATCGCTTGCTTCGGACGCGCACAGCAAAGGAAGAGAGAAGGCTGCCTGGGAGATGAAAGAGGAAAATCAACCAAAGCGAGCTCCCGCCGCCACGGGGCTCGCCGAGGCCGGCGGGATTTAGGATGATGCATGATCCGGCACACGGCCACCCGCTTGGCCAATCACAGAATTTCGATGCGCCAGCTCCAGATCCACCTACCGGGTGGACGCGGGCGGGTGCCTTCAATCACACGAAAGGAGCAACAGTAATGATCGTGAAGAGGACAGCCGTACTTCTGTTTTGCGTTGGTCTCGTGGTGGCCTTTGTTTCCTGTCGGTCGTCGCAGGGTGCTACCCGGGAGGAAACACAACACACCGAACACACCGAACAACACGCCGATTCGCCAGCTGGGGAGCAATTGGAGCAAATCAGGTCGTCGCTCTTGGAAGTGACGACCGAGTTGAATGAGCAGGGCAAATACAATTGCTGTATCGAGCCGCGCTGCAGCTGGTGTGCGCTCCACGAAGGCGAGTGTGAGTGCTTCAACAATCTTCAACAAGGCGAAGAGGTGTGCCCGGGATGCGGATTGGGTTGGCACAACGGGAACGGCATCGTCGAGGGTGTCAGCGTCAGCGAAGTGAAGTGGAACATTGCTCACAGTCATGGCGAACATGGCTCTCACGAAAACGGCTCGGAGGAGCAACCCGAGCAGTAATCCAATGGCCGGGTGAAGGTTGACGCCAGGGCTTGACCGCCGTCCACGGCGTTTCGCCTCGCTCGGGAGCTTCGATTTAACTTCGTTGGAGGAAGGAGGAAAAAAGTATGGAACTCCGTGATCGGCTGGCTGTGAAGGAGGGTCTGGACTATGAGATACCTAAGGTCGCGGACCGACTGCCCTACTTTCTCGGATCGCTCACCCTGTTCGGAATCATCGTTCAAGTCCTCAGTGGTTTCTACTTAACCCAGTTTTACAATGCGGATCCGGCGAGCGCGCACCAGAGTGTTCTCTACATCGTGAGCCGCGCCCCTTTGGGCGATTTTATTCGTGGCATCCACCACTGGAGTGCGGATTTCGTTCTGCTGAGCGTGACCGCGCATCTGCTCTGGGTCTTCTGGAGGGGAAGCTACAAGAAACCCCGTGAACTGACCTGGTGGGCAGGGGTGCTCATGTTGGGAACGATCTTCCTGATCTATTTCACCGGAACGGTTCTGCCCCGGGATCAGGCAGGCTATGAAGCCCTGGAGCACTTTGAAGTGGACCCCGTTTTTTAGACCAGGGGTTAAGGTGGTAAAAGAAGCCTGCTCAATCCAAAAAGGAGCAGAGAAAAATGAAAAAGAGTCGCACGAAACACAGTCCAGTTTTCAAGGCGAAAGTTGCCTTGGCCGTAGTGCGCGAGCAAGAAACGGTGGCGGAGCTGTCCCGCCGGCACAAGGTTCACGCGAACCAGATCTACAGGTGGAAGCGGCAGCTTTTGGAGAACGTCGAGCGTGCTTTCGAGTCCGAGGAGATTCGCGAAGGCGACGCGTCGGTGCGCGAGGCCGAGCTGCTACAGAAAATCGGGGAGCTAAACGGTGGAACGCGACTATTTATCACGCGGGCTCGGTCGATTGCGATGACAGCACGACGGTCGTTGGTCGAACCCAACGACCCACTGTCGATGCGCTGGCAGTGCGAGCTGCTCGGCGTGAATCGGTCGAGCGTCTACTACGAACCAGTAGAGCCGGATGCGGAGGAACTGGCAATGATGCGACGGATGGACGAGCTCCATCTGAAGCATCCGTTTTTCGGCAGCCGCATGATGACGCAGACACTCAAAGCTGAGGGGGCCTTGGTGAACCGCAAGCGTGTGCAGAGGCTGATGCGGCTGATGGGGATCGAGAGCACAGCGCCCAAGCCGAACACAAGCAAGCCAGCGCCCGAGCACGCCGTATACCCCTATTTACTGCGGAACGTGACGGTTTCCCGGGTCAATCAGGTGTGGGCGTCTGACATCACCTACATCCCGATGGCGCGAGGCTTCGTCTACCTGGTGGCGGTCATCGATTGGTATTCGCGCCGGGTGCTCGCCTGGCGCTTGTCCAACACGTTGGAGACGACTTTCTGTGTGGAGGCCGTGAACGAAGCTGTGGCACGCTACGGTTGTCCAGAGATTTTCAACACGGACCAGGGCTCTCAGTTCACGGCGGAGGATTTCACCACCCCACTGCTCGAGCGCGGGATCAAGATCAGCATGGACGGCAAGGGCCGCTGCATCGATAACTCCTTCGTCGAGCGGCTCTGGCGTTCGCTGAAGTACGAGGAGGTCTACCTGTACGCCTACGATACCGTGCAAGTCGCGCGCGCGGGCATTGCTCGCTACATCGATTTTTTCAATGACGAGCGGCCGCACAAGGCGTTAGGCTACCAAACGCCCGCGAGCTTCTACGACGGGCTGCTCAGCGAGGTTGCTTGAAGGTGATGGCCACAGCGCAAACCACAATGCCTAAAAGTTGTCACTGTGACCATAGGCTCACTTTCCGAAGACTCCCTTTGGGAGCCTTCGGAAAACAAGATCAAGACTACGACGACATGTTCAACTCGGCAGGCTACACCTTAGCAAGACCCCATTTTGGTCTAGAGAATAGGGTCCACCTCACTTTTTTTATAGCGGGGGCTCGCGGCGCCGGTATTTTGGGTGTCATGTTCATGCCGGAGTTTACCCCCAGCGTCGAGATCTTGTCCCGGCTCTATGCCCTTCACATTAGTGTCTTACCCACTCTTTTGTTCGGCTTTCTAGGGATCCATCTGTTCTTGATCCGCTTTCTCGATATCCACACCCACCCAGGTGAAGAGAAGAACGGCCGCACCTTTTTGAATCATTTACGCAAGATGTTTGCTCACGGGTTCCTCTTCTTAGCAGTTGCCGGACTCTTCTCTCTCGTGTTGCCGGCCCATTTGGGATACCCCGCCGTGGAAGGGGTGGAGATCACCAAGCCCCCTTTCTTCTTTTTGTGGATTTACGCCCTGGAGAATTTGTTCGGAATGAAGGCGCTAGTTTTCGGGCCGCCGTTCCTCTATCTGTTGCTTTTTCTACCGCCGATCCTCGACCGGAAGGAGTCCACGTTGCCGCACGACCGTAAAGGAATCTTGTCGGTCGGCTTTGGCTTTCTTCTTCTTCTGCTGGCGCTCGCCATCTACGCCTGGCTCGCCCCGGCACAGCAACACATCATGTAAACGCGATAAGGAGAAAAGGATGAATAAGCTGAACAGTATCGTCGCTCTGGTAGGATTCTTCACCATGGCCTCCTATTCCCATGCCCATGGGCCCGAGCTGAAGATCGATAAAACGACGGCTGTGCCGGGAGAAGTGATTACCGTGCAAGGGGAAGGAATCACTGCGAACGGCGAGATCCAGCTCACTTTGAAAGGTATTCTCCGGGATTATTCCCTCGGCAGCCTCCAGGGTGGCGAGCACGGCGGATTTGAAAAGCAATTCACGCTTCCGAGTGATATTCAACCCGGAAGCTACACCTTGGTTGCTTCGGGAGACGATACCGCGACCGTCAAGCTGGAGGTCAAGCTCGGTGCTGAATCTGAGATGGCGCACGGTGAAGAAGCCGAGGAGCCCCATGGCGCCTCTGAACAGGCTCACGGAAAGGAAGGGGGCCTGACGGGCGAAGCCAATGCCGGAGAGATGCACATCGAAAGGAAACGGACGACCGTAGAATGGATCTTCGGCTGGGGGACCGTTCTCCTCTCTTCATCGCTGGGTGTGGGACTCTTGCGTCGGCGAGACTGGAAGGTGTGATATCGCCCGGGCGGGACAAACCACCATGTCGAGGCGACAACACGACCGGCGAGGAGTTGCGGCTGTACGAGCACAACAGTGGGACCGGGCGAGCGAGCGAGAACCGTGCCGGCCCCCCAGTAGGATTCCGTCTGAAGCGCCGGGAACGGGTGAGGTAGGCACAGCATGAAAACAAGGTGCAACGCGGGACTTCTGATTTTGGTGGGGGCCAGTCTGGCCTCGGCCCAGTCATCCCTCACACCTGATGAGCAGAACACGATTGCCGTCTTCAACAAGGCCCGGCAAGGGGTCGTTCACATCAAGGTCAGCCAACGCGAGAGCGAGCATTTCGGAACTAGTTTTAGCTGCCGCCTTGCTTTTTAACTTCGGTGCTTTGACTGCGGTGTTCGCGCAAGTAGAGAACGCCACGGTCGAGGTGGATGGCCTTGCATGCCCGTTCTGCGCCTACGGGCTGGAAAAAAGACTCAAGGACATTGAGGGTGTTGGCAAGGTTGAGATCAATGTGGCCACGGGAGTGGCGACCCTCGGGAGCAAGAAGGAGAAGTCCATTGATGTGGAATCGTTAGAGGCCGCGGTCTCCAGGGCGGGCTTCACCCCTCGCGACGTCACGGTGACCGCGGTGGGCCAAATCAGTACGGCGGATGGCACCTTGGTGTTCCGTGTCGGCGATGCTGATGTCCAGTTTTTGGTCAAAGAGGATGAAGCGTCTCGAAATATGCAGACCGCAATGACCGGTTCGGAAGGTCGCTTCCGGGTGACAGGCCGGCTCATTCGTGAAAATCCAAAAGGACACCAGGGGCATCCATACACATTAATCGTCGAACAATTTGACGTCATCAAAGAGAGTAGCTCATGAAAATCAAGTTCGGAGTGGTTCTGTTGGTTCTACTCGCGGTGTTCGCGGGGTGGGCCGGGCTGAGCTGGTTTCCATCGGCGAAGGAGGCCGGATATCGTTCCGTCGTTGCCTGGGGTGAAAGCGGTTCGGACCGCGGGAGCTTGGATGGCCCCATCGGGATTGCCCTTGCCGGTGAGGAAGTCTTCGTGACCGACTCCGGAAACCAACGCATCGAGGTCTTCGACCGTAGTGGCAAGTTCCTGCGTGCGTTCGGTCGCGAAGGCGATGGTCCGGGAGAGCTGGACCGGCCGATGCATATCGAAGCTCGGGACGGCAAGCTCTACGTGGCGGAGTATCTGAACGACCGTATCCAGGTGTTCTCCCTGGCGGGCGAGCCCCTTTCGGTTATCGGAGGCCCTGGTTGCGTATTCCAGCCATCGTGAACGCCGAATCCAGAGCAAGCTGAACAGCGAATCCGGTGAAGCCGAACGCTCATCGAAGCGATGAAGTGTTGGGTGACCTCCTTCCCACTGATTGAAAACGTGAACCTATCTTACCTGCGTGTTGTGTAGCAAGGGGCGGCAGGTCGGTGCCGGAGGGAGCGGGCGTAAGGAAAGACGCGAAGCGACCTTCCCGCTCCCGTAGGCAGCGACCTGCCGCGGCCGAACCCCGGGCGATGTGGGGCTGGTTTCGGGGTGTTGCTGGGGTATGGCCTGGCTCGAGAAGACGCTTCCTGAGGCATTCTCGCGCGTCGTTTTGGCGCCGCATCGTCTGGTACCCCGGGTTTGGCGGTTTCACCCGTTTTTATCGCATCGACGCTGTGGTCCCTCGCTCGCTCATGCATCGGCGTTGTCAAATGCCTTTGGCGCAGCCTTGGTCTTTCTCAGAGAAGCTCCTTTGAGAGTGATGCGGTGCGCGCTGTGGAGAATGCGATCGCAGATAGCGTCTGCCTGGTTTGGGTCGCCAATCGCTTCGTGCCACTGCTTGAGCGGAATCTGGGTCGCGATGAGTGTGGAGCCACGCTCGGCGCGGTCTTCGATGACCTCCATTAGATCCCGTCTCTCCGATTCTTTCAGCGGGTGAAGCAGCCAATCATCGATAGCCAGTAAGTCCAGCTTGGCGAGTTTCGTCAAAAGCCGGGCGTAGGAACCATCACCACGAGCGACCGCGAGCTCGTGGAGCAAGCGCGGTGCTCACACGTAGCATCCGGTGAAGCCGCGACGACAGGCCCGCTCCACGAAGGCGCAAGCCAAGAACGATTTGCCAATCCCCGTCGGGCCGGTGATGAGCAGGTTATGGCGCTCACCGACAAAGCGGCAGTTGCCCAGGCTCAAGATCTGTTCGCGGTTTAAGCCTCGAGGCGCTTGGAAGTTCACGTTCTCCAAACATGCCGGATAGCGGAGCTTTGCCGCTCGCAGTCGTCGAGAAAGCTTACGCTGTTCGCGGGCGGTCCACTCGGCATCGACCAGGAGTCCCACACGTTCCTCGAAGCTCAGCTCCTTGTATTCGCTCGAGCTCAACTGGGTTTCGAACGCGGACACCAAGCCGAACAACTTCATGGCGTTCATCTTTTCTATCGTTTCGGGTGTCAGCATCGGGACTCTCCTCCTTCGTAGTGATCCGCGCCTCGGATGTTCTCGTGCTCCTCTCGCGGTTTCGCTTCGGCGTCCGATTCGAGCACCACACGATCCAGACCAGCCGAGAGAATGTTTTTCACCGTGCGATAGCTGTAAGAGCTCAAAGCTTCCGCTCGTGCGCAAGCGGCCTCGAGACGCTCACTGCCCCAGCGGCTGCCTAGTCGCATGACTCCCAGGCAAGAGCGAAATCCCTGCTCCGGGTGAGGCCGACTCTCTAGAATCCCCGCAACCAGCCTTCCCGTGGCGCGACCTGACTGCTCCGCCCAGTGGAGCAGCCGCGACGGCGTCCACTCCAGGTGCTCCCGATGCGAACGTGGCATATGCTCCGGGTTCGTGGAGTAGTGCCCCTTTCCTTTCTTGCGGGGATGCGACGCGACGCGCTTTCCCTTGAACAGGACCTCCACCACCGAGGCCGTCACCCGTGCCTCGACTTTCTCGTGAATGAGCTGATAGGGAACGCTGTACAAGTTGTTCTCCACCTCCACGTGGTAGTCGATGTTCACTCTGCACCGCTTCCACGTCGATAACTCGTAGCTCTCCTGCGGTAGCGGTTTCAGTACGGGCCGGTCTAGCCTTTCGTACAACTCCCGCCGACTCACACCGAGCTTCTGCATCGGACGCGCATTCAGGACCTCTAACTTCTCCCAGATGGCTTCGTTCAGTTCCGCCAGGCTGAAGAACGTGCGATGACGAAGCACCGCCAGGATCCAGCGCTGCGCCACCTGCACTGCCGACTCCACCTTCGCTTTGTCTTTCGGCTTGAACACCCGAGCCGGGACCACAACCGCACCGTAATGCGTCGCCAGCTCTTCGTACGTCCGGTTGATCCCTGGCTCGTAACGGTCCACCAAATCCACGCCGCTCTTCAAGTTGTCCGGAACCCAGATCTCCGTACTGCCACCGAAGTAATCCGACATCCCCTTATGGGCCTTCGCCCACGATTCCAGCGGCTGGTTCAGTGTCGCTTCGACGTAGGTGTAACTGCTCGCGCCCAACGTCCCGACGAACAGCTCCATTTCGACGAGCTCTCCCGTTTTCGGATCGACGATGTGAGGCTTCTTCCCCGAAAAATCGACGAATGTCTTCTCGCCTGCTCGATGCCGTTGACGCATCGTCGGGTTCAGCTTCTTCTTCCACTGACCGTACAGCTCGCAATAACGGCTGTAGCCGTACGCTCCCGGCTTATTCTCCGCGTACTCCACCCACAGCTGCAGCAACGTCAGCTCTCGGTGACGCCTCAGCTCCTCGTGGATGTGGGCATAGTCCAGACCCGGCCGTGCGCCAGACGAGCCCGGCGGCGGAAACAGCCCTGCCTCCAGCTCCCCGTCGCTCAGCTCCTCCGGGAGCGGCCAGCTCAGACCACCCTTCTTCGCCTTGGCCAGGTACTCACTCACCGTTCCAACCGCCACGCGAAGTGCCTTTGCGATCATGCGGTGAGTAAAACCCAGCTCGTACTTTAACCTTAGAACCTCTCGTATTTTTCTCATCGATAACCTCTTAGCTGCCATTTCCTAGATCGTCCTCCTTCCGGGTACGACCTAGAGTTGCCTTGAAACGTGCTATCGATGAGCGTTCGCGATGCCGGAACCGGCGTTCACGTTGCCTGGAATCCGTGTTCACCTTCCCCGGAATCGATGTTCACGATCCCCGGAATCCGTGTTCACGATGCTTTGGAATGGATGTTCACCTTCGGCTGGAATCTGCGTTCACGATGCCCCGGAATACGCACCTGGTTCGGGCCCTGGTGAATTTGATGCGCCGGGCGGACTGGTGGTGGCGCCGAACGGCGATCTCTACGTCGCCGACTTCTACAACCATCGGGTCCAGCAACTGCGAGCCGACGGTAGCTTCGTGGCCATCCTGGGAACCTCGGGACGGGCTCGGAGCGGAGCACTGCACTACCCAACGGATATGGCGATCCTACCGGACGGCGGGGTGG
Organism: Candidatus Marinacidobacterales bacterium; assembly: GCA_965237955.1. GTDB lineage: Bacteria > Acidobacteriota > Vicinamibacteria > Marinacidobacterales > SMYC01. Next base: position 2,909,363 of record OZ250169.1, read on the forward strand.
TGGCTGCCGATGCTTATAACAACCGTATCCAGATCTTCGGGCCCGACGGGAGCTTCCGGACGAAGTGGGGCGGACCTCTCGGACTCGGGCTTCCCGGTGGATGGGGCGGGTGGTTCCGCGTCGCCACCGGGGTGGGTGTTGACTCGGAGGGTCGCATCTACACCGCCGACTTTTACAACCACCGGATCCAGGTCTTCTCGGCGGCGGGCGAGTTTCTCGGGGAGTTCGGCGAGCCGGGCAGTGGGCCCGGCCAGCTCCAGCATCCGACGGATGTCGCGATCGCTGCAGACGGCTCCATCTATGTCGTGGACTTCGGAAACGATCGCATACAGGTTTTCCGACAGGAGGGGTGATAGCCCTTGCTGGCCACGACGTGTGCCGGACCAGGAGATTGAGATGGCGACGATTCAGACGCTGACGAACTCAGAAGTCGAATCGAGGGTGCTGGAGGCGCCGGTGCCGGTGGCGCTGGATTTCTATCAGACCACTTGCCCGCCGTGCCGCGCGCTGGAGCCTCGGTTGCGAGGCGTCGCCGAGCGATACACTCGCCGGCTCGAGGTGTACCGGGTGGATATCGACCGTGACCTGGAGGTGGCAGAACGCTTCGGCGTCCAAAGCCTGCCGACCGTGCTTGTCTTCCGTGGCGGGAAAGAGGTTGATCGGCTCGACGGGTTGATTACGAACGACGATCTCGAAGCAGCCTTCGATCGAGCGAGCCGCATTTGAATCGTCGGGTCGATTGGCCAAACGGTCGAGCGGAATCGAGTTACAAGGGACAGGGATGACCTATGGAAAGGGATCGCAAAAAAGGAGCTTAGCGATATGACAGGCAGAGTCGAGTTCACCATATCCGGCGACCAGAAGATCCACTGCGCGGGGTGCGAGCAGCGGATCGAGCGGGCGTTCTGGAATGTACCTGGTGTGCAACAGGTTCGAGCGGATGCCGACACCCAACAAGTCGTGGCCACAATCGACAGGAAACAAGTCGCGCCGGAACAAGTGCGGGGCAAGCTGGCCGACCTGGGCTACCAGGCGAATGTCTCAGGGGGGACGGAATGAGTGGGAATCGTGGAACGGAGTTCGCGCGGACGAACACTCCCGAGGCTTTCACCCGCGCGGATGGAACCGAGAAGCTCCAGTTCAAGATCGGCGGGCTGTCGTGTTCCTTCTGTGTGGCGAGCATTACGAAGGCGCTCGGACGGATGGATGGTGTTCGTGAGTTGACGGTGAATCTCGCGCACGAAGAGGCGCTCGTTGAGTACGAGCCTGCCAAAGTGTCCGCGGCTCAATTGAAACAGACGTTGGTGGACCTCGGCTATACGGTGCGCGACCCGAACAGAGTGCCCACCTTTGAGGAGGAGGAGGCCGAGCTCCGGCGCGAGCGGAATAAACTGCTTGTGGCAGCGGGTCTCGCCGCCTTCGCGCTGGTTGGCGCGATGAGCACGTGGATGCGTGTGCCCATCGGCGGCCTTCCCTGGCTACGAGAAAAAGGTCCATGCCGTCCGTCCTGGAGCATAGCAAAAGCCCAAGAGCGGCAGAAGCGACGTGTGGCTAATCCTTCAGGGAAGCAGAAGGTGAGTGCAGGCAGAATTCGGGCCGCTGGACACCGTATGGCGGCATTTTGCTGGGCGGAGGAGGGGTTTTCTTGGGCGATCACGTTGGCCAAAGGATTCGCGGGCTCCGGAGAGCATCTCGAGGGACCGCCGCGTCATCTGGTCTGCTCTCGAGTTGGGTTGATGCTCTCCTGAGGGTTCAATTTAAAGCCCTTTTGAACTGAAACGGAAAGTGTTACTCTTGGTCGGAAATTGAAACGGCTCCAAACCCGTAGTTTGATGACGTTACAACATCAAGCTGCAGGAGAAAGGGGCCCAGATGAGAAGTGTGCTACGTTGGATCAAGTAAGAAAAGGCCTGACTCCTGGGAGAGGTTCAACCGGAAGGCGGCGATCGATGTTCCATCATAAGACTCTTATTACATTAGCGGTCGTGGCATTAGGAGCTCCCTCTTTGTCCCCCGCCCAGACCTTCGAAGAGCGCGCGGCCGAGATTCTGGGAAATATTGGAAACGAGAACGCGCGAAGCGGATCGTTCGCCGACTATGATAACGATGGCGACCCCGATCTTTTCATTCAGGGCACCGTCCAGGCACAGCGACTGTTGCGAAACAACACCATCGGTTCGGGCAGTGCCACCTTCACCGACGTCACTGTCGAAGTTGGGCTCGACAACTTGGACCAGTATGGAAGGAGCTCCGCCTGGGCGGACTACGATGGTGACGGGGACGTCGACCTTTTCCTCGGCCGGGAGCATTCCGGCAATGGAGACACCCGTGGCGATCTGTTCAGAAACATGCTTATGGAGGGCGGGACCGGGTTCGTGAATTTTGGCGCACAGACCGGACTCGACGACCCTTACAACCATGAAAACATCGCTTGGGTCGATATCGATCAGGACGGGGACCTGGATCTCCTGGTCCTCATGTTCAGCCAGCCGCATGAGCTCTACGAGCAATTCGCGCCGGGGCAGTTCCGTCCGATCGGCGAGCAGACCGGTTTCGCCGATCCAACCTCCCATGGTTACGGTTTGGCCATCGGCGATTATGACGGAGACGGGGACGTCGATCTCTATCTCTCAACGTGCCTGATTGGGAACCGTGTTCCGAATACCTTCTTCGAAAACCAGCTCAGCGATACGGGCGTTCTTCGGTTTATTGACGTCACCGACCGCACGGACACACAGTTCTATCCGAGTACTTTCGGTACGCAGTTCGCTGATTTCGACGACGACGGCGATTTGGATCTTTACTTGATAGGGGCCCAAGGGAATCCAAACGGAATCTTTCGGAATGACGGAGACGGAACGTTCAAGGAACTTCACTTCGCAGAATTGCTTGATGAGAATATTGACGAACTTTCAGTTGAGAGTGTTGGCGCAGCACCTGACCCTTCAATTGCCTACCAATCGTCCATGACGTTATCAGCCGGCGCGCAAGCGGTGGACTACGACAATGATGGCGATCTCGACCTGTTCGCTCATGATCAAACGGGTCCCATTGGACGAACGCTCTTCCGGTACGATGGCGACTTTCGGTTTACTCACGTATCGACCCAGGAGGGCCTTCGGACGGGGCCCGACCAGGGCTACGACAGCACCTTTGTGGACTACGACCTCGACGGCGATCTCGACTTGTTTGCCTCAACGGGCGCGGGCCTGCCTCAGCGATTCTTTGTCAGTTACGCCTCGACGAACGGAAACGGGTGGTTGTTTGTTCGCCTCAAAGGCACCAAAAACAACCCCTCCGGTATCGGAGCTCAAGTCTACGCAACGATTCATCAAGGCACGCCCCAGGAGCGAACCCTCAGGCGCGATACCTTTCTAGCGATGATCGGCACGTTTCATCAGGACGACTTGCCGGTTCACATTGGTTTGGGAGCGGCCCAGGTAGTCGATGAGCTGCGAATTGTCTGGCCCAACGGCGTGACTCAGGTGCTCACGAACGTTTCGGCCGGTCAGTATTTGGAGGTAGCAATTCCTAGCTCCTGAGCCGTTTCCGCGGACGTCCGCTCGTATTCGATACGAACGGAAGGTGGATCGCCTCCAGGTCCCTTCAAGTAGTGCTCCAACCAGCGGAGCGTCCTCGAGCTGCGGTCGAGCCGTGAAGCGGCTCGGTCGTATGCGTGTCCTTCGCCTCGGTAGAGAACGAGCCTAACCGGCACCTTCCCCTGGACCTTGAGGTGGCGATAGAGCTCCATGGCCTGGCTGGGGTGAACCCGCGGGTCCTCTGCGCCGTGCAAGATCAGGATCGGCGTGCGGGCCCGGTTCACGTAGTAAATGGGCGAGCGTTTCATGAAGTATTCCCAGTCGTCCCAAAGCCATTTGCGGTGGTGCACCATGAACATCTCGTAAGGAATGTCGGTGGTGCCGACCTTGGAGATGGCGTCGCTGATGCCGGCGGACATGACGGCGGCGGCGAAGCGATCACTGTAATAGGTGGCTCCCCACGCAGACGCGTAGCCTCCGTAGGAGCTGCCGGTGATGCCGTCCTGTGCCAAAACTCGGCCCTTTTGAAATAGGCCATAAATCAGCAGTTTAGTGTCTGTGTTTGCGACCGGGCCAAGGGCCGTGGGCTTTACAATCGTCTTGGGCGGGCGGGTCGTCACCATGCAGATGACCACCTCGTCGAGAGCGAATATCGAAGCGTGTTCCTGAAGCTGTTTCCACGCTACGCCGGTCGAGCCCGCCGAGGGGCTACCGTCGCCGGCGACCATCTACGCGGCACGGCAGTAGTAGTTTGAGAATGCCCCCAAGTCGCTCTCGCGACACGATGGGGCCAGCGTCATTCGCGCTTGCCGGCAGAGGTGTGAGGAGACCTTGGTGGTTCCGTTCTCTGTGTGATAGTGCACTACGTATTCGTCATCGCCCCGTGGCGAGCCCGAGATCTGGGGCGTGTCGGAGGCGATGTCGGCGATTTGGGTTCTCCGCACGCGCGGGGAAAACACCGTCCAGCAGCGGGATGCCACGCTCCCGGGCGGAGACCTGGATCCAAGCCCGGGCCGCACCTGGACCAGAACGTGCTAGTCCCCTGGAACAGAGGTTCGTGGCCTAAAGCTCGACGCCATTTTGTGGGCTGGCGAGGCGTGACGACGAAGTCATATTGGAATATTTCGAGGAGGAACAACGAAGCCAGCGCGCAAAAAGGGCCCGAGATTTAGGTTACGAACCTCTGTTCCAGGGGACTAGGCCGGCTACGCCGCGGTAACCTCAGCTTCGATTCTGAGCCCCTCGGGCGGCCTCTTTTCCGCTGCCCGCAAGGTCTTCGGTCAGAGCCCTGCGTACACAGGTTTCGGGAGAAGGCTGTTTTACGTGCTCTCGGGTTTCAACCTTGGTGCCCATTTCCTTCTATCCTCTTCCCCTACAGCGATTTAACGGCCTCCGTCACGTGCTGGTCCCCGCACGCATCATCGACGGGTGATGAGAAGACGCTCAATGCCTAGATCGCGCCTGAGGAGAGGGCGAATAGCGGAATTCGAATTGGCCAAACCTCGAATTCATCCAGCGGAGTTTTACGGAGGAAACGAAGATGACTCCGCAGACGGTCCAGTACAAGGAGCTATCCGAGTCTGGAAACCATGACAGGGAATTTGGGCCAGTTTAAGTCTGATTGGTGGAGGCCAGTGTCGGAGAGCAGCTTGCTGCTAACCGAGGCCATTCACGAAGTGGGCGCTGGCAGGCTCACAGCGTTTTGACGAGCACTCGCTGTTTCTCCCAATCGTCGGGAAGCGGATGATGCAAGAGGTAGCTCGAGGTCAGCCCAACGGGCTGGCGGCCTTCGACAATGGCGCGGACGATGTCGGGAGCCAGGAAGGCATAACGGATTGCCTTGCGCACGCGGTCCGTTGGGATGGCGTTTTCGGTGGCAATCTCCTCATAGGTTTTGCCTGCTTTGATTCGGTCGAGCCAGGAGAGGGCGTTTCTGATATTGCGCAGGAGTGTGCGGTCGACGGATTTCGTGGGGTTGCCCAGAACGAGCTTGGTCTCGACGCCGCGTCGACGCAAGCGGAACGGCGCGTGGATGCGGAGCGTATCCTCGCGAATGCGGTCGGGCTCCATAGACAGGCAAGCAGCGAACGCATTGCGGTCGAGGAGGATAGACACAGAGCCTGGGCTGATGTCGACCCGCCGGATAAGACGGAGCAGGGGGGCTGCCGAGGCACTATCATTGTTACTACCGGAACACAGCCCGTCTAAAAAGCGACGCACCGAGGCGAGCTCTTGCATCGTCGGAGTGTGGATCAACGAGGCCGAGAAGGTCGTGACATCCACATTGCTGTCGGATGAGATGCACGACGGTCTGTTCCAGCATCGGGGCGGGCAGTCGCCAGCCGGAGAGGTCCTTTTGGCCACTGTGCTGGATGAGGCGCCGGGAGACGTAGTAGCGGAGCCGTTGCCCGTTTTTCTTTTTGGTGTGGCTCGGCGTCAGCCGGTCCCCGGTCTCGTCGAAGAGCTTGCCGGCCAGTGGGGAAGGGGCTGCACGGCCCTTCGTCGTGCGTCTCCTTGGTTTGGCAGCCCCTGCCTGCAGCTGCGTTTGGACCGCGTCCCAGAGCTCCGGAGCAATGATCGATGGATGCTGGCCCTCGTAGACACACCTCTGGTGCCGGATGCGGCCGGCGTAGAGAGGATTGGTCAGCAGGCAGTGGAGGTGTCCGCGACGGAACGGCAGCCCGCCCGTTCGGGTTCCATCCGCGGTGAAGCGTTGCTTGGTACGCAGTCTCAGACGGTCCGCCTCGGCCTTCACCTGCCGGAGCGTTCCGTGCTTTCGGTACAGCGCATAGAGCGTCCGGACCGTTTCGGCCTCAGCCTCGTTGATGCGCAGCGTGCGCCCGTCCTTCTCATAGCCTAGCGGTACGCGGCCGCCCATCCATAGTCCCTTGCGCTTGGAGGCAGCGACCTTATCGCGGATCCGCTCGGCCGTGACCTCGCGTTCGAATTGTGCGAAGGACAGCAGCATATGCAGCGTCAGTCGTCCCATGCTGGTCGCGGTGTTGAAGGACTGAGTCACCGAGACGAAAACCGCGCCGGCCGCCTCGAGCCGCTCGACGAGCTTTGCAAAGTCGGAGAGGGAACGGGTCAGCCGGTCGACCTTGTAGACCACAATCTGGTCGACGAGACCTGCGTCGATGTCGGCGAGCAAGCGCTGCAGGCCCGGGCGCTCCAGGGTTCCTCCCGAGAGCCCCGCGTCCTCGTAGACAGTTGGCAGCAGCACCCAGCCCTCCGCTTTCTGGCTCGCGACATACGCGGCGCAGGCTTCTCGCTGCGCATCGAGGGAGTTGAACTCCTGTTCGAGACCCTCTTCCGCACTCTTTCGCGTATAGATGGCACAGCGGATCTTCTTCATGTTAGGCCTTGCGCTTGGGCGTCAGACCGAAAAAGCGTGGTCCTGACCAGTGGGTGCCGGTGATTCGCTTTGCGATGGTAGTGAGGGACGGATAGGTTTTGCCATCGAACCGATAGCCGTTGTCGATTACCTCGACCTGGTAGGTCCGGCCATTCCACTCGCGGACGAGATGGGTGCCGGCAGAAACGGACCCTGCGGGAGCGTCGGAGCTTGGTGTCTCGTTCGCCATGGCAGCCAGAGCGCGCCGGGTTGCGGCCGAAAGCCCGCCATGGGTCCGGCACTGGCGTTCGTGCAAGAGAACGCGGCGCAGGAAAACACGCGAGAGCGAGCTTGGAGGAGCAGCCCCAAAGGTCTGCTCCCAGACCCGCCGTAAGCTGGCGAAGTCCAAACCGTCCAAAACGACGTTCCGGCCAACCCCTGTATCCTGCGGCATCACCGAACGTTCGCTCTTGTGCTCGATAAAGTCCAGTCTAATGAGGGACTTCCGGGTGCGAAGTTCACTGGCCGTAGCTCGCCCCGCAGCCGATTTGAGCCAGCCGTGCGCACCCCCGGTGGGCCTGTCGCTCGCCACCCGCAGCTCTGGGGTCGGAAGCCAGCCCTGCGGCGCGAAATACCCTCGATTTTGCGCGGATTCCAAGGGCGTCTAAGCTGCTGATTTGTGGTCTATTTCAAAAGAGCCGAGTTTTGGCACAGGACGCGGAAGCACCCGCAGCGGTGGCGGCAATCGACGGGCTGATCGAACATGCCTCGTGACATAAACGTGTCTTCCGGTACATTTCCATGCCATCTGACACCGGGGTGCAGAGCGCTGTGGAGGGCGCAAAGATTGGTTTGAACGAAACGAGTGGAGGCTCTCGCCGGTCTTACTTGCTCAAGGCCGGCACTCCGAGCCTCTTCAATCGCGCCGCGACATCCGCTCCCGCGCTGTGCGTGTTGACGCTTCTGTCGATGTAGAGGATCTTGCCTTCGGCGTCGACATAGTAAGTCCAGCGGTGCGGCAATTCACGCTTCGCCGTTACGACCCCATAGGACTTCGCGACGCCTTTGTCGGGATCGCTCAGGATCGGATAGTCGAGCGAGAGAGATTCGGCGAATTCCTTGTTAGTCTTGACCGTGTCACAGCTCGCGGCGAAGTAGTTGACCGCAAAAGCACGGATTTCGTCGCCGCTCTCACGGAGCGACTTGCATTCGGCCGTTCAACCACCGGTAAACGCTTTCGGAAACCACGCAAGGACCACAGCCTTGCCCCTTAGCTCGGAGAGCCGGTAGGACTTTCCGTCGGTGCCTTGGAGCTCGAAGTCGGGTGCCTCGTCGCCAACCTGTAGTTCGGCAGCACCCAGGGAGCCTCCGATAAACATCACACCAAGAGCCCAGCCAGCGATTCGCTTCATTGACAACACTCCCACTCCAATATAAGCACCTATAACTCGTAGCACCAATTGGAACTTAGCAATTCGCTTCAATGACAACACTCCCATTCCAATCGTCACAACCCAAAGCGGAAGTCTAGACCCGGCCAGCGGGCATGGCAACCGACGGCGGAGTTCCTGTTGGTTCAGTAGCTCAGGCATTGTGGACGTCGAAGCTCCCGCCTTCGAACCGAGGCGCCCGCGGGCGAAGAGCCCGGCTGGCCGAGCGAGCCGAGGAGGCGAGCGAAGGATAAATAATGCCCGTGAGGTCAAAATACTCATGCTGCTTCCCGATGGTAGAAACGTAGCAACCCGCCAAGCCGTTCACGGGAGCGCACCATAGACACTAAGCTGCTGATTTATGGTCTATTTCAAAAGGGCCGAGTTTTGGCACAGGACGGGGTTGCTCCGCGGAAGCTTTCGACCCGAAGCAGCCATCACCGCCCTTCGTGGCTACCTCCGCCACCGAGAGACTCTCGTTCAGAGTGCGGTAACCCATATCCAGCGCATGCAGAAGGCTCTCGTGCAAATGAATCTTCAACTCCACCTTGTGGTCACTGATATCACGGGTGTCACTGGCATGCGGATTCTACGAGACATCGTTGCCGGACAAACCGACCCCCATCGGCTCGCCAAGCACCGTGACCACCGTTGTCAGTCCTCCGAGGCCGAGATCGCCGCTGCACTCACCGGCAACTATCGCCCCGAGCACCTCTTCGCTCTCAAGCAGAACCTCGAACTCTTTGATGCTTTTCAGCTCCAGATCCAAACCTGTGACGTGGCCATCGAATCGCACCTGCAGCTTCTAGCTCAACGCTCAACCCCGAACACCTCCTTGCCACCGCCTCGAAAATCGCGCAAGCCCCGAGTGAACGAACCTCGGTTCGAGCTCTGGCCTCTCCTCCACCAGATCGCCGGGGTCGACCTCTCCCAGATCGACGCCATCGGACCCTATTCCGCGCTTCGCTTGCTCGCCGAGATCGGTACCGATATGAACCGATGGCCTACTGAAAAGCACTTCACTTCCTGGCTTACCCTCGCGCCCAATAACAAAATCTCCGGCGGGCGACTCCTCAGCTCGAAAACACAACCCTCTGCAAACCGCGCCGCTGGCATTCTCCGCATGGCCGCACTCAGCCTCGGGCGTACACAGACCGCTCTCGGCGCCTACTATCGACGTCTCGCCTATCGCGTCGGTAAATCCAAAGCCATCACCGCCACCGCTCGAAAGCTCGCCATTCTCGTCTACCGCACTCTCAAGGATGGGCTCGTCTATCAAGACCCCGGGGCCGCCGCCTACAACGCTCAAGATCGCTCCCGTGCCGTGCGCCGCCTGACCCAACGCGCCGCTGACCTCGGTTTCGCTCTCATCGACACTCAAACGGGCGACGTCGTTCAGGCGGTAGTTTCTTAGGAGAATGGGCTTGACTCCTGCGCTGGTACCTGTGCCTTCTATTTATTCATCCGCGCGCACCGAACTTGATTAGTCTCCGGTCTGGCGTTCTCGACCCGGCGTCCGAACTCTTCGGGAAACCGTCTCTCCAGACTCGAATGGACACCCACAAACACGAGCTCCGGAGCTGCGACCGAATAGATCCTGCGCCAAAAGCGCCAAAACCCGTCTGGTCAAAATACGCGAAGGCCCAGCGGGTCAGCAGTTTGCACCTACGACCTGCCCAGCATCCTTTGACTACGCCATAAATTCTGGCTAAAGTACTCTACTTGTACTGACTTAGTTGACCGGCAAGCCATCGTCAGGTGTCAGGGGGACCGCCTGCCCGACTGGCTGAGCTGAATGCCCAAAAAGCTTTGACCTGGACTGAAAAGGAGCGCAAGAGCATGAAGAAGATTATCTCTACAGTGTTTGTATTATTGACATCCATGAGTATGGCAAACGCCGACCAGTATTTGCAGGCATCCTCAACGATTACCCAGTGCCCCGGCAATGCACCCGTGGTCGTTAAAATGGATGTCACGGATGCAGCCAATGGCCTTGCCCTAAAAGACAACAAAATCACTGTAAGTGAAGCCGGACCCTATCTGATAGTCGCTGCGCCCCAAGTGGGACGCGAAGGTGGAGGACCCTATGGTTGCTTCGATTTATGGCTACGTGTTAATGGAGATGATGTAGCGAACTCCAACGTACAGCTGTGTCAGGATGCCGACAGCAGGGCGAAAGACGTCATCATATCGCAGGGAATCGTCCCACTGAAGGCGGGTGATGTTGTAGAAGTCATGATGTCAGCTAATAATTCAGAGGCGAACCTATGCATTGAAGCTATCCAGCCGGCCGGTGAACCATTGGTGCCTTCGATCATTTTCTCGATGATCAAGTAGTAAGATTTGTGTAGAAGTTGAGAAATTCTCCGACGAAGGTGCCGCTGGGTGTACCAGCGCCAAGCCTCGGGCATCAAGGCCCTCCTCTTGGTCTGATTGGCAATCTGAACCGCCCCGGGAATCCCGGAGACTGTTTCAGTTGAGTCTCGCCACCTTGAGCGAGCCTTGTTGCGAGCGATAGTAGTTCAGTTCGTGCTCGACCGGTGGGATGTTTCCGATCGGTTCCAAGAGTCGTTGCGTGTTGTACCAGTGCACCCCGTCCTGTGCCAAAACTCGGACAGCCACGACATCCCCAAGCGCCGGCCTACGGCCCTTGGGGATGTCGCAAACACAGACACTAAGTTGCTGATTTGTAGCCTATTTCAAAAGAGCCGAGTTTTGGCACAGGACGGGGTGACCCTTGATACCTCGCCACAAGGGGGCTGGTCATGGACCACACCGCTGGGCGGCACCGCAGATCTTGGTCAAGATGCGGTCGCCGAGCGTTTCTTTGGTCAGGCCGGTTCGCAGCGGACCGTCGAAACCCGAGAGGAGGAGAAACGTGAAGTATCGTCATTCATTCCTGCAGGTACTCGCGGTTGTCTTCCTCGCTGGCACACAATACGCCTGCCGGGCGGATGCACCGAGCCAGGGGGATGCAGAGGACCAGATGGACGCGGAGCGCGCGCAGGGCGCAGCGACCGGCGAGGTTCACTGGAGCTACGAAGGCGACACCGGACCGTACCAATGGGGTGGGCTGGATTCGTCCTTCGCGGTCTGTGACAGCGGGGTCCAGCAATCTCCGATCGATCTGACGGATGCGATCTCGGCAGGCGGAGGGGGACTCGAAATCCAGTGGCAACCCGCGGCGGGCGAGGTCGTGGATAACGGACATACCATCCAGGTCAACATAGACGCTGGGAGTTCCATCACTCTGCAGGGCCGGCAATTCTCGCTCTTGCAGTTCCACTTCCATCTGCCGAGCGAACACACAGTCGATGGGGAAGAGTACCCGTTGGAGGTCCACTTTGTGCATCAGGCCGAGGAGGGTGATCTTGCGGTGATCGGGGTCTTCATGGACGTCGGCGGCGTGCACTCGGCCGTCCAGAGCATCTGGGATGCCATACCAGGCGTCGATCAGGCGCCCACACCGCTGGTCGACCTCGATCCGAACGCCTTCCTGCCCGGAGGCCGGAGCTACTTCCGGTACGCCGGCTCCCTGACGACGCCACCCTGCTCTGAGGTGGTCAACTGGGTGGTGCTTACCGAGGCAATTGCAGTTTCGCAGGCACAGGTCGATGCCTTCGCGGCCCTATATCCGATCAACGCGCGTCCGGTCCAGCCACTCTATCGGCGGTTCATTCTGACGAGGTAGCGAAGGGGAGTAAGAAGATGTATACGATGTTCATGGCCGCTCCGTAGTTGCGCGTTATCTGCAGTGCTGGGCCGAGCCAGCCGCGACCACAGCACTATCCCGTCGTGTCCAAAAATACAAACGGACTCAAGACCGGCGCGCCGGGGCGTTTCGGATGAGAGGTGTCTAGGCTTGGTTGGCAATGGGAGCTAGACTGAGAGGTCTTTTCGGGAGCACCGATCACAGAGTCAGTGCCCCGTCGGCTGGTCTCCGCGAATTTCGAGAACGCCTCGAGGATTCGGGCTGTCGGGCTCTGTTCGTATTTTCGGACACGACGCGATTGTAGGGCCTTACGGCCCTTGGCACGGTCGCAAACACAGACTCTAAGCTGTTGATTTATCGTTTATTTCAAAAGGGCCGAGTTTTGGCACAGGCCGGGGAAGAATTATCGAGCCACGATGCGAACCGAGCGACGCAACCTTGTTAATGCCATCAAAATCGCCACTTATAATGCCGAGCGCCTACTGGCCCGCCGCTTCTTCAAGCACTACAAAGATCCCAGGGATTGGTTAACTTTTTTCCGTTCGATTCTCCAACTCCCAGGCACAATAGCAAACAGATCGACCGACGAGATTGTCGTTGAGCTCAGGCCGCCGGACGAGCCAAAAGTCCGTCACGCCCTTGCGCTGACGCTCGCCGAGCTCAATGCTCTCGGAGGACGCACCTTTGGAGACGGCCAAAGGCTCACATTTGCGTTGAAGAGTTAAACTCTGGCGCTTGATTTTTCTTGCCGTTTTAAAGGAGTTCTGAGTCTAATGGGGTGTCGGCATCGGGGGCGTTTTCTTCTGCCCGCCGATACGCGTTCTTCCTTTTTTGCGGATCACAATCTTCTCCAACCATTCAAAAGGGCCGAGTTTCGGCACAGGACGCCATTCCAAAGGTTGGTGGTCTCCATCATTATTACACTCGACGCGCTGCTTGAGTCCGATCTGCTCGGGACGGCTGCAGAACTTCGCACCAGCTTACACCTCTACCCCTGAGTAGAGCCGACGCCGGCTCTCAAAACGTCCTACATGAAGATGACCAGAGCGTCCTGGTTACAGGCAGTTTGACAATCTCATGCAGCTCAAGTTTATGGAAGGGACAGCGGTCCGGGCCCTAGAGTCCAGTCCCGGACTCATAATGATGATGGACAACCCACCCTGGCCTCGAATCAGGCCGCCGTCTCGGGGTCGGGCGCGCTCGCATCGACGAGCGCCCAGCTAATGCAACGTTCCGCGTCATCAAGACAACTAGCCGCGCCGGAATCCTTAAGGAATGCTACTCCAGGCTTGACCAGACAGCAGGGAAACTCTAGAGCCAGATCCGCCGGTAGTGTCGCCGCCAACCAGGCCAAGCCCTTCGTCACGCCCCCGCCCGTCCAGGCGGTCACGCAACGAACCAGGACGCGCCGCTCGGCTCCCTCGAGAAGCCAGCCCACCGCGCCGGTCCAGGTGTTCCTGATGCTGAGCGCGTAATAGGGGAATCCTGGCAATGGCACCGCCTTGCCACCGATGGCTACCTCGACGGTAGAACGCAATGCGGCCAGCATCTCGAGTCGTACATCCGAGCGTGGCGTCTTCTCTGTGTGGCAGGTTGATAGGGTGTAGTGGAACATCACCTCACCGCCGCTCATTCTGGGCCATCCTGGCCGGAGATCTGCTGCCTTGGTGCACAACTCCGATAGAGGCCGAGAACTCGCTTGGCCCCGACTCCCATCATCCGATCATCTCGCTATCAGGCATCCCGAGCGCCGTCACCGTGTTGAGAATCTTGCACCCGATCCTTGCCTCGACTCTCTGTGCCGCCAGCCCTCTCGCTCGCATTGCTGAGCCCACGATAGCCTTGTAAGCGATGGAACGTTGTCTCGACTTTGCTCCGTTTGCTGTAGCCCGATTCTGTGTGCCACTTTCGTTTGCCGAGCCGAGCTTCCCCGCTCTGGCCGAGGGTTTCGACTTAATCATCGGTAGAAGAAGGGTTCTATCCCCGCAGCGTTCGGGGGAAGAATCATATCCCCTGCCTCAGTTCTATGCCCTCCATTACTTTGCGCGGTCTTCCGGGGATTGCGAATCGCCATCGTCGACCTCTGGCTCAGCAGCCTCTGGCTCAGCAACCTCTGGCTCAGCAACCTCTGGCTCGGCAGCCTCTGGCTCGGCAGCGTCCGGCTCAGCAGCGTCCGGCTCGGCAGCCTCTGGCTTAGCAGCCTCCGGCTCGGCAACCTCCGGCTCAGCAGCGTCCGGCTCGGCAGCCTCCGGCTCAGCAGCGTCCGGCTCGGCAGCGTCCGGCTCAGCAGCGTCCGGCTCAGCAGCGTCCGGCTCGGCAGCGTCCGGCTCGGCAGCCTCTGGCTCGGCAGCGTCCGGCTCGGCAGCCTCCGGCTCAGCAGCCTCCGGCTCAGCAGCGTCCGGCTCGGCAGCGTCCGGCTCAGCAGCGTCCGGCTCGGCAGCGTCCGGCTCGGCAGCGTCCGGCTCAGCAGCGTCCGGCTCAGCAGCGTCCGGCTTGGCAGCGTCCGGCTCAGCAGCCTCCGGCTCAGCAGCCTCCGGCTCAGCAAGAACAGCGGTGATTCGTGGAACTAGCTTATGCAGCAGCTTCTCCACCTGTGCCACCAACTCCGATGTCATCTCGGCAATCGTTTTATTGTCTTTCATTGAAACCTCTCAAATTCCTGGCATTTCTCAAGCCCGTGGACACGTTGCATCGGTTTCCGGACCCAAGAATCTATCACACGACAGCTTGATTTCGGTGCTTCTGCCATCAAGTGTTGCTTCAGTTGGCCTGCCTGTGCCGGCGAACGCGTCGTGTCCAAAAATACAAACGAACTCAAGATCGGCACGCCGGGACGTTTCGGAATAGATTGATGACAGCTAGTGGCCCCACTGGTAGTTGATGCGGGCGTAGTAGTACCCGCCACTTAAACCCCACGGCGTGAACTGGCTGTAGGGGAGGCCGAACTCGGCAGCGAAAAGGTCCATCCTGTCCGAGAAAACGTCAAATATGTTTTGGCCACCGACCGCCAGCGTCACCTCGTTGGCGAGTGGGATGCTGGCCTCAAGGTGGCGTTGTTGCACGGCCCGGAGCAAATCGCTGACCTCCCTGTGCCGGTTGCAGAGTCACCCGGCGCAGTACGTATCGGGCATCCCGAGCGCAGCCATCTTGTTGAGTATCTCGCACCCAATTCGGTGTTCAACTCGTTGCCTCGCCAACGTTCGAGCCCGCATCTCCGGCCCGATGATCGCCTTGTAACGATAGACCGCGTTCTCCACCATGCTTCGCTTGGTGTAGCCTGAGAGCTTGTACCATTCACGTCGGCCGTGTCTTTCGATTGCACGAATATGGCGATCGCGCTCCTGCAATGGCGGTGTTCGAATTCTGACTGAGCGTCGCGTTTCGTTGCGGCGGAATCACCACGCGCGTCCTTCGTCCAGGACTGTGCGCTTCGATGGCTTCGTAGACCGCTTCCTTGTCGTATGCACTGTCCGCCGCCACCGACACTAGAGGTGCTTGAATCTGTGTTAGCAAAGCGGGGACTCGGGTTGCGTCGCGAGCTCGTGACGCCGTCAGTTCGGACGCAACAATGTTCCCTGTCTCGCGATCAACGGCGATGTGCAACTTGCGCCATGCGCGCTGCTTTGGCGGTTTGCGAGCGTTTCCAACATGAATCCTCAAGCCCGTGCTATCGATCACCAGGTGGATGGGTTGAGTGCTCGCGGCTTTCGGAATCCGCAGCTTCTTGCGGAGCAACCTCGAGCGCCGACACAACGTCGAGTAGTCCGGGATCTCGATACCGAGCCCGAGAAGCGAGGCGATCGAGTGCAAGAAGCCTTCGGTTTGTCGGTAGGCGAGCTTGTACACCATCCGGACAACCAGGCCCGTTTCAATCGCCATGTCTGAATAGACCCGTTGACCGCCAAGCTTACCGGTCTTGTCGGCCTTCCAGTTCGCGATTGCCTCCTCGTCAAACCAGACTGTCAAATCGCCCCGGCGGCGCAGCCCTTCGTTGTATTCCGCCCAGTTGCGAACGTGGTACTTCTTCTGCTTCGCGTGCTTGTACTGGCAGCGCTTGGGATACTTCATGCTCGAACATACCTCGGCCACCACCATAGGCGGATTTCGCTCTCAGCCAGAGCGGTGCAACAACGCCGATGAAAGTCGTCGAGCATCGAACACTGCACCCGTATCCCGAACAGCGACTGCGCGTCATGACCTGAGGTAGGAGCCCAGTGCGTTAGCAGCGCTCGCTGGGATCTGTGCGGGGGGCCGCCCGTGAGGGCGGTCCCTACCGCGAAGATTGAGGGTGCACTGCATGCAGGCTTCTGATCAGGCTCCATCGTTGTCCTCTTGGTCGTGACTCGGCCAATGGCGCTCCGCGATAGGGGCGGAGCAGGGCATGCCACCACAACAGCCCGAGCGACTGGCTGTCGCGCGAGGTGTGTCCCTTCAGAAAATGAGACAGACCCTCTCCGCAAACGCGACCAGAGTCTTCGCATTCGATGGCATCGATGCGGCCTTCGAGATCAAACCGTCGTGACCTTCGGCGAGCCTGCGGCAGAGGAGTCGCCGTCGCCTACATGCAGCTTCTGCCATGGTCGCCGCGGTTATTGTCAAGTTAAGCAGAATCGGCTGACCGACAATTTCGTTCGCCAACATACGCAGGCCAACTGACACTAGTCCCCTGTAGCAGAAACAACTAGACAAAGCAGAGCTTGCCGAAACCATTCTAAGTGCATGACTCTTATGAATCTTATGGGCTGGCTAAAAGTCTAACTTTGTATAGTAATCAAAGACCCAGGGGACTAGCATTCAAATGCCTCTAGCGGTGTAACACTACTTGATGGCAGAAGCACCTTCTCGGAGGGTATACTTCGCCTCAAGAATGTTCTACCGATCTCCGGATGCATATCGGCGATTTGCCCGGGAAGCTATACGTAAAAAGCGAGCAAAGGATCGGGCAAAGGCGAGCACTGGGAAGCCGACGAAAACCAAAGCATTGCAGGTTGCGGAGCCCCCACCAATCCGACCGGAGGTGCTAACGGGCGAGGGAGATGTTGGCGAACGGGTTGCTACCCTTGGGCGTTGTTTCGCCGACGGGGTGATGCACCACTACCACCTATCGACGGGCCACATGGCCCAGATGCCACGCTCGGATGTTCGCCCTGAGACGCTGGCCGCGTTGCGGCCCATTATCAAGGTGGCCACCAGCGGCCATGTGGTGCCGTTGCCCGGATTCACCGAATACTTTCTAAGCATCAGGAACACCTGGATCGGCGCGGTGGGCTGGCTCATTGAGGGAACCGAGCGCCGAGTCATGGTTCGTTGCGTGACGGCCTGGACGGTCGGGGGCGCAGCGAAGGGCGTGCGCTGGTTGGCGGCGGAGCTACCGGCGGAGCTGGACTTGCCCTGTTGTCTGGTCAGGCTTGGAGTACCACTGCTTGAGGACCCCGTAGCGGCAAGTTTGCTTGATGATGCTGAGCGGTGCATTGGCTGGGCGTTGCTACCCACCGCGCCCTAGCCTTTTTACCGGCATTGTCAAGTTGAGGCTGACGGCCGTTTCTGATGCGCAGCATGGTGGGTTCACCACGGGCTTGAGCCTAGTATCTTGGGGGTCGGTCTTTCGCGGTAGGGACCGCCCTTACGGGCGGCCCCCCGCACAGATCCCAGCGAGCGCTGCTAACGCACTGGGCTCCTACCTTGTTTCGGTTCAGCTGGAACATGACAGTCCTGAAGTTAAAATACGCACAGGAAAAAGGAGCTGTCATGAGCAAAGGTCGTCGTCGTCACACTGCGGAGCAAAAGGCAGAGCTGTTGCGCCAGCACGTTGCCGAGAAAAAGCCGGTCTCGGAGGTATGCAACGAGGCAGAAATCCAGCCGAGCCTGTTCTACACATGGCAAAGGGAGCTATTGGCTGGAGCCCATACGGTGTTTTCGTTCCGTCGTGCGCCGAGCCGTGAGAAGGAGCTAGAGGAGAAGCTCTCCCGTCTCGAGGCGAAGGTGGCCCGTAAGGATCAGATCATCGCTGAGGTGACCGAAGAGTACGTGACACTCAAAAAAACTTGGGGAAGCCTGAGTGGTGCCTGGATTCCCCATGACCGTCGTGACGAGGTTGTCGACTTCGTGAACACAATCGCCACCAAGACCCAGCTTCCGGTCCAGCAGATCGTTCAGTGGTGCGGGATCGCTCGGGGCAAGTTCTACGACTGGCGCAAGCGGTACGGGAAGGTGAATGAGCACAACGGCCTGGTGCCGCGGGATCACTGGATCGAAGAATGGGAGCGCCAGTCCGTGATCGACTACTTCGACTGCCACCCACTGGACGGGTATCGCCGACTCACGTTCATGATGCTGGACGAAGACGTGGTGGCAGTTAGCCCCTCGACGACGTACCGGGTGTTGTCGAAGGCGGGTCGTCTGGACCGTTGGAACCCGAAGCCGTCGAAGAAGGGAACGGGCTTCGTTCAGCCGCTGCGAGCGCACCAGCACTGGCACACGGATATCTCGTACTTGAACCTGGGTGGGACGTTCTACTACCTCTGCTCGTTTCTGGATGGTGCGAGCCGCGCGGTGGTTCACTGGGAGATTCGTGAGTCGATGACGGAAGCGGATGTGGAGTGCATCTTGGAGCGAGCAAAGGAGCGGTACCCCGATGCGCGGCCTCGAATCATCTCGGACAACGGTCCGCAGTACATCGCGAAGGACTTCAAGGCATTCATCCGCATCTCAGGGATGACGCACGTGAGGACCGCGCCGTACTACCCGCAATCGAACGGGAAGATCGAGCGTTGGCACAAGACGATAAAATCGGACGCCCTGCGTCCTGCCAGCCCCAACGAGCCTCGAAGAGGCTCGCCGCTTGATGGAACGATTCGTCGAATATTACAACGGGGTTCGCCTGCACAGCGCGATCGGCTACATTGCGCCGCTGGACTTCATGGATGGCAAGGCCACCCAGATCTGGTCGGAGCGAGACCGCAAACTCGAGCAGGCTCGGAAGCTGCGGCGTGAGCGCCGTGCGAACAAGGTGCCCGCATGAACACTCTGATCCCAGGAGCCCCACTCCGTTCCCTCTCGCCCACAAGCATTGAGTACCAGAGAGCGCAGGGGGCGTCAAGGGCGGCGAAGCCGGCGCGCGCAGCGCGCTTTACCCTTGACGCCCCCGAGCACTCTGGTACGATCCCTGGGGCGATAGGGGACATCCTGCCGCCGGGCGTTGCGTTAACGTCCAACCTCGCTGTCATCTTCACGCTGAACCAATACAGTACGATGGCAGCAAGAACCGGAGTCCAGGCCGACCTCCGACGGCGAAGGACATCCGTGAGCTCATTGTGCGCGTGGCGCGGGAGAACCCGACGTGGGGATATACGCGCCTGCGAGGCGCACTCAAGAACCTAGGACATGAACTCGGACGCAACACTATCAAGAGGATCCTCGCCGAGCACGGTATCGCGCCTGCCCCGGAGCGGGGCAGGAGCATGTCGTGGAGCACCTTCATCAAGGCTCATTGGGGCGCCATCGCTGCGGCAGACCTGTTCACCGTCGAGGTTGTGAACCCGTTCGGGCTCGTCCGCTACCATGTCCTGTTTGTCATCGATATCGCCACTCGCTGCGTGTGCATCGGTGGGATAACGTCGGACCCCAACGGGGAGTGGATGAAGCAGGTGGCAAGAAACCTCACTGACATGTGGGATGGTTTCCTCCTTGGCAAGCGATACCTCATCCACGACCGGGACCCGCTATTCACCGAGGCGGTACGTGGTCTGTTGAGAGATTCAGGCGTGAAGCCCCTTCGCCTTCCCGCTAATAGTCCGAATCTGAACGCATATGCGGAAAGATTCGTTCTCTCCATACGTCGAGAGTGTCTCGACCGCTTCGTACCTCTCAGTGAGCGACACCTGCGCACAGCGGTAACCGAATACGTAGTGCACTATCACACAGAACGGAACCACCAAGGTCTCGGCAACGAGCTCCTCACACCTCTGCCGGCAAGCGCGAATGACGCTGGCCCCATCGTGTCGCGAGAGCGACTTGGGGGCATTCTCAACTACTACTGCCGTGCCGCGTAGATGGTCGCCGGCGACGGTAGCCCCTCGGCGGGATCGACCGGCGTAGCGTGGAAACCGCTTCAGGAACACGCTTCGATATTCGCTCTCGACTAGGAGGTCATCTGCATGGTGACGACCCGCCCGCCCAAGACGATTGTAAAGCCCACGGCCCTTGGCCCGGTCGCAAACACAGACACTAAGTTGCTGATTTATGGCCTATTTCAAAAGGGCCGAGTTTTGGCACAGGACGGGGTGGAGTTTCGAGTACCTGGGCTATTGCCGATACGGCTCACAAGTGGCGGTCCGGATTGGTCCGATGGAAAGCTCGAAGACAGGTTGAGCATGAGCGTGTGGGGCAGCCGTGCCGGCTGAGCCGCTGGTGCTCGTCGCCAGTGCCTCCCTCAAGCCCGGCGAGGTGAGCGAGCTTCGAAAGCTCGCTCAGAGTGGAGCCCGAATCGTCGCCTGGCAACACCCGTCCATCGTTCAGGAGCGTTTCCGAAGTCCGGATGTGGCAGGCTATCTGACTGGCCAAGGTATCTCTAGCACGCCGCTCGAGGCGGCTCTGGGCGAATCCGCCGGCGCAGAGATCGACGATGCGGTCATTGCCTGGCTCAAAGAGTTTGGCCGCAAGCCTCTCGGCCCCGCAGGAAGCTTTCGAGATCAGTTTCGGCACCAAGGTCTCGCTCTCTGGTGGTGGGCGGAGCTGTTTTTATATCACGACACACCTTTGCGACTATTTGTGCGCGACATCGAGGCCTTGTCGCGTTTGATCGACCAGGAGAGGCCCTCGCGCCTGTTCATCTTCGGGACGGCCCGAGTACTGGCGGCTGCAGCTCGCCGGCGGTTAACCCACGTTGAGCTGCGCGGTCGTTTCAACAGCCTGCCATCCAACTTTCTCAGAACGTCGATACGATTCAAGATCGCGCAGCTCAAGATGCTGGGAACGGGCCTCAAGAACGTCTTCGCGCGAAAGCGGAAGCAGGCGGAGGCGAGCTCGAGCGGTCGACGGATCTTGTTCCTCACGCATGCCTCCATGTGGCGGCAACGGGAGAACGAAGAGACGGGAGCTACCGAGCTTGTCGATATGTACTTCGACCAGCTGCCGTTGCGGCTCGCGGCCGGCGGTGATGCCGTGGGGATGGTGGCCTTCGGTCCCCGTCCTGTGCCAAAACTCGGCCCTCTTGAAATAGCCGATAAATCAGCAGCTTAGCGTCTGTGTTTTGCGACGGTGCCAAGGGCTGTGGGCTTTACAATCGTCTGGCTCGAGGGTGTTATCTTCGGATCCATCATGACGTACCATGTGCAAATCCTACTGTTGGTCAGGCAGCCGTTGTTCGATCGGGCAGCCCTTGCTGCTCACACAGACCTCATGGGTGCTTCCGCCATTAAGTGTTGGTAACATGACGCTAAGACTTTACGGTGCATTAAATTACAGCCATGGTCTTTCAAAAGGGCCGAGTTTTGGCACAGGACGGGATCGGGGAAAAGGAGGAAGGGGAGACAATCGAAGTGCGCTCCTACAGCAACTGCGATCGCGTCGAGCTCTTTCTCAACGGCGAGACCTACGGCGTTCGGGAGATGGTGCCCACCTCGCACGCGAAGTGGGACGTGAAATGGAAACCGGGAGTCCTCCTCGCCAAGTGCTACAAGGGAGATGAAGTCGTAGCCACGAAGAAAGTCGAGACAACCGGGAACCCGGCGTCGGTAGTGCTTCTGCCCGACAGGACAACGATAAACGCTGACGGCGAGGACGTCTCGCTGGTCGCCGTGAAGATCGTTGACTCTGAAGGCAGAACCGTACCCACTGCGGACAACGAGGTAACATTCGAGATCAACGGACCCGGCGAGATCCTCGGCGTTGGCAACGGCAACCCGGGCAGCCTCGAACCGGACAAAGCAAGCAAGCGCAAAGCGTTCAACGGCTTGTGCATGGCGCTGGTCCAATCCAAAACAGAGCTCGGCTCGATCAAGCTGACAGCCATATCGCCGGGTCTCGAGACTGCAGTCGCAGAGATTGAGGCAAGGAAATCCCTCATTCGTCCACGAGTGGCAGTAGTTGAGGAGTGAACCAACCTCATCCACGACCGGGACCCTCTATTCACCGAGGCGGTACGTGGGCTGTTGAGAGATTCAGGCGTGAAGCCCCTTCGCCTTCCCGCTAATAGTCCGAATCTGAACGCATATGCGGGAAGATTCGTTCTCTCCATACGTCGAGAGTGTCTCGACCGCTTCGTACCTCTCAGTGAGCGACACCTGCGCACAGCGGTAACCGAATACGTAGTGCACTATCACACAGAACGGAACCACCAAGGTCTCGGCAACGAGCTCCTCACGCCTCTGCCGGCAAGCGCGAATGACGCTGGCCCCATCGTGTCGCGAGAGCGACTTGGGGGCATTCTCAACTACTACTGCCGTGCCGCGTAGATTGTCGCCGGCGACGGTAGCCCCTCGGCGGGCTCGACCGGCGTAGCGTGGAAACCGCTTCAGGAACACGCTTCGATATTCGCTCTCGACTAGGTGGTCATCTGCATGGTGACGACCCGCCTGCCCAAGACGATTGTAAAGCCCACGGCCCTTGGCCCGGTCGCAAACACAGACACTAAGTTGCTGATTTATGGTCTATTTCAAAAGGGCCGAGTTTTGGCACAGGACGGGGACCGAAAGGCCCGAGTAAGTTGACGGCGCAGTTGGAGAGGCAGATTCGTGAGCTAGCAGTACAGGGACTGTCTTGTCGCACGATCGCGAAACGGCTGTGTCGTGGGAAGCGCATAGAATCCTCGATCATGAGGATGCCGATGCAGCCCTTGACATGGTTGGTGGTCGCCATCGCTGGTTGGATCCAGCGTGACCAACAGGCCGCTTTAGCGTCATCTCACCAACACTTGATGGCGGAAGCACCACACGACCTGGCACCTTATTTCTTGCGTCCTACTAGAAGAGTATTCGGGGGTTCCCGCCAGGCACATTCAGCATTAAATCCGGCTTCGCGCATGGCGGTAAGCTCGTCGTCGAGCGGGAAGTAGGTGTCTTCGGACGTCCACTCGTCGAAGTGCTCATAAGCGCGCCGTTCGTCGATGCCGCACGAAACCAAGTGGCCAGCCCATATGCGGTAGCACTGCTCCTGCCTCACCGGGTGTGCGCTCATGGTCACGTCGGCATTCACGAACACCCCGCCAGGGCGAAGCGCCCGGAAAATGCCCTTGTACAGTGCACGCTTGCGTTCCATCGTGGGAACGTGGTGCAGGGCCAGGCAAGCGGACACGGCGTCACATTCCGGGAGCGGAGATTCGAAGGAACACTTCTGGAAACGCGCACGGGCTCCGAATCGCTTGAGTCGGATACGTGCCCGGTCCAGCATCTCCGCATCCACGTCGATGGCCTCGACGACGCCCACGCCTTCATGTTCCAGCATCGTCTCTGCCAGAGCCCCCGTTCCCGTCCTGTGCCAAAACTCAGCCCTTTTGAAATAGACCATAAATCAGCAGCTTAGCGACTGGGCCAAGGGCCCTTAGGCTCTACAGTTACCCAAAACCCGCGGTCGACGTTCGAGAGCCGCGGCCGTTTCACCGAACGGCGGAGGACGGCGAGCTGCTGCCGAAGAGCGACATTGTCGAGAGCCAGCTCGCGACGAGCCTTGAAGGCGGAGATGAGAGCGCGAACAAACGACGAAATCAAGCAGGCATGGTGCCGGCAGACCGGAGACTAATCAAGTTTGGGGCGCCCGGATGAATAAATAGAAGGCACAGCCGAGTTTTAGCACAGGACGCGGTCGTGGAGATCCTCGTTTATTCGAACGAGGCGACACCAATGCCCTGGGAGGGTGACGTTGCGGCCGGCGATTCGGGTCCCCCCGTACGCGCTGGGAAACAACGTCCAGAAACGGGATGCCATGCTCTCGGACAAAAGACCTGGATCCAGATCTGAGAAAAGATGGACATCTAGGAGGCCCGGGCCGCACCTGGACCAAAACGTGCTAGGCTCGCTACGCTGCGGTGGCCCTGGCCTCGATTCTGGGCCTCTCGGGCGAGCTTTTCGGACTGCACGGCCCTGTCAGCGTCCCGCTCCCCCCTTTGGCGCAAACGTGGCACTCGAAAATCGAGATTAGAGACGAAAAGCGAAAATGAAGCCTTTTCAGCCCTTCTAGCGCGTCTCTGGTGCCACCTGATCCTGCAAAACCCCGCCAAACGCGCGGAAAATCTCACCCGTCTCTGCAGGGCCGCAATTGGCAAGACTGGGTGGCGGATGAGGCAGTCTCGAGCCATCCGGTCTCGGCAAAAGGTATTTTGGCAATTTTGGGAGTCAGGATCGAACTTCTGGCCGTGCGCGTGGTTGGGGCAATGTAGCGAAAACTCAGAGAAGCCCTGATGCCCACAGCGTTCTATCCTGTTTTTTTACAGTGACTTAACGGAAGCAACCACGTGCTGGTCCCCGCACATCTCATCGACGGGTGCTCGTTCCGAGCCGGAATCGAATTTGCTTCAATCAAATGTCTTGTACGGCAATCTCAACCTCCTGGACGCTTGAAAGAGGGCCGTGTCGTAAACCCTCCGGAGGCGGCTCCGACCGTTACTCATTGCCGCAAAAGGCTTTACGTCTCATCAGCGAATGTTCGTCGACGGGAACATCTTTCCGGCTATCGCAGTCGGGAGGCTCGAGTGGAGCTTCCGGTTCGTGGCTGGAAACGATCAGAAACAGAGCACAACAGGCCATTAACGTGCAGTTTGGGGCGATTTTGGGGCTTATCGGGACGTTTTTGCGCTTAATCGTGCAGACAATGAGAAGAAGCTCAACGCCTAGATCGCGCCTGAGGAGAAGGCGAATAGCGGAATTCGAATTAGCCAAACCTCGAATTCATCCAGCGGAGTTTTACGGAGGAAACGAAGATGACTCCGCAGACGGTCCAGTACAAGGAGCTATCCGAGTCTGGAAACCATGACAGGGAATTTGGGCCAGTTTAAGTCTGATTGGTGGAGGCCAGTGTCGGAGAGCAGCTTGCTGCTAACCGAGGCCATTCACGAAGTGGGCGCTGGCAGGCTCACAGCGTTTTGACGAGCACTCGCTGTTTCTCCCAATCGTCGGGAAGCGGATGATGCAAGAGGTAGCTCGAGGTCAGCCCAACGGGCTGGCGGCCTTCGACAATGGCGCGGACGATGTCGGGAGCCAGGAAGGCATAACGGATTGCCTTGCGCACGCGGTCCGTTGGGATGGCGTTTTCGGTGGCAATCTGCTCATAGGTTTTGCCTGCTTTGATTCGGTCGAGCCAGGAGAGGGCGTTTCTGATATTGCGCAGGAGTGTGCGGTCGACGGATTTCGTGGGGTTGCCCAGAACGAGCTTGGTCTCGACGCCGCGTCGACGCAAGCGGAACGGTGCGAGGATGCGGAGTGCATCCTCGCGAATGCGGTCAGGTCCCATAGACAGGCAATCAGCGAACGCATTGCGGTCGAGCAGGATGGACACAGAGCCGGGGCTGATATCGACCTGCCGGATAAGACGGAGCAGGGGGGCTGCCGAGGCACTATCATCATTAGTATCGGAACACAGCCCGTCTAAAAAGCGACGCACCGAGGCGAGCTCTTGCATCGTCGGAGTGTGGATCAACGAGGCCGAGAAGGTCGTGACATCCACATGCTGTCGGATGAGATGCACGACGGTCTGTTCCAGCATCGGGGCGGGCAGTCGCCAGCCGGAGAGGTCCTTTTGACCACTGTGCTGGATGAGGCGCCGGGAGACGTAGTAGCGGAGCCGTTGCCCGTTTTTCTTTTTGGTGTGGCTCGGCGTCAGCCGGTCCCCGGTCTCGTCGAAGAGCTTGCTTGCCAGTGGGGAGGGGGCTGCGCGGCCCTTCGTCGTGCGTCTCCTTGGTTTGGCAGCCCCTGCCTGCAGCTGCGCCTGGACCGTGTCCCAGAGTTCCGGAGCAATGATCGATGGATGCTGGCCCTCGTAGACACGCCTCTGGTGCCGGATGCGGCCGGCGTAGAGAGGATTGGTCAGCAAGCAGTGGAGGTGCCCGCGACGGAACGGCAACCCGCCTGTCCGGGTTCCATCCGCGGCGAAGCGTCGCTTGGTGCGCAGTCTCAGACGGTCCGCCTCGGCCTTCACCTGCCGGAGCGTTCCGTGCTTCCGGTACAGCGCATAGAGCGTCCGGACCGTTTCGGCCTCAGCCTCGTTGATGCGCAGCGTGCGCTCGTCCTTCTCATAGCCGAGCGGTACGCGGCCGCCCATCCATAGTCCCTTGCGCTTGGAGGCAGCGACCTTATCGCGGATCCGCTCGGCCGTGACCTCGCGTTCGAATTGTGCGAAGGACAGCAGCATATGCAGCGTCAGTCGTCCCATGCTGGTCGCGGTGTTGAAGGACTGAGTCACCGAGACGAAAACCGCGCCGGCCGCCTCGAGCCGCTCGACGAGCTTTGCAAAGTCGGAGAGGGAACGGGTCAGCCGGTCGACCTTGTAGACCACAATCTGGTCGACGAGAGGCGTTGTTGCACGGCCCGGAGCAAATCGCTGACCTCCCTGTGCCGGTTGCAGAGTCACCCGGCGCAGTACGTATCGGGCATCCCGAGCGCAGCCATCTTGTTGAGTATCTCGCACCCAATTCGGTGTTCAACTCGTTGCCTCGCCAACGTTCGAGCCCGCATCTCCGGCCCGATGATCGCCTTGTAACGATAGACCGCGTTCTCCACCATGCTTCGCTTGGTGTAGCCTGAGAGCTTGTACCATTCACGTCGGCCGTGTCTTTCGATTGCACGAATATGGCGATCGCGCTCCTGCATGGCGGTGTTCGAATTCTGACTGAGCGTCGCGTTTCGTTGCGGCGGAATCACCACGCGCGTCCTTCGTCCAGGACTGTGCGCTTCGATGGCTTCGTAGACCGCTTCCTTGTCGTATGCACTGTCCGCCGCCACCGACACTAGAGGTGCTTGAATCTGTGTTAGCAAAGCGGGGACTCGGGTTGCGTCGCGAGCTCGTGACGCCGTCAGTTTGGACGCAACAATGTTCCCTGTCTCGCGATCAACGGCGATGTGCAACTTGCGCCATGCGCGCTGCTTTGGCGGTTTGCGAGCGTTTCCAACATGAATCCTCAAGCCCGTGCTATCGATCATCAGGTGGATGGGTTGAGTGCTCGCGGCTTTCGGAATCCGCAGCTTCTTGCGGAGCAACCTCG
This sequence comes from Candidatus Marinacidobacterales bacterium, assembly GCA_965237955.1. GTDB lineage: Bacteria > Acidobacteriota > Vicinamibacteria > Marinacidobacterales > SMYC01. Next base: position 2,936,568 of record OZ250169.1, read on the forward strand.
AGCGCCGACACAACGTCGAGTAGTCCGGGATCTCGATACCGAGTCCGAGAAGCGAGGCGATCGAGTGCAAGAAGCCTTCGGTTTGTCGGTAGGCGAGCTTGTACACCATCCGGACAACCAGGCCCGTTTCAATCGCCATGTCTGAATAGACCCGTTGACCGCCAGGCTTACCGGTCTTGTCGGCCTTCCAGTTCGCGATTGCCTCCTCGTCAAACCAGACTGTCAAATCGCCCCGGCGGCGCAGCCCTTCGTTGTATTCCGCCCAGTTGCGAACGTGGTACTTCTTCTGCTTCGCGTGCTTGTACTGGCAGCGCTTGGGATACTTCATGCTCGAACATACCTCGGCCACCACCATAGGCGGATTTCGCTCTCAGCCAGAGCGGTGCAACAACGCCAACCTGAGTTGCGAAAAAACATCGTTCGTCGCTACTACCAGGCCGGTCACATGGTCTATACACCTCAGTTCGAGTTGTCGAGATTCACCGAAGACGTGAAGGAATTCATCGTGAATGATGCAACGCCCGGCGCACACGCAGCACCTACGACGGCCAGCGTGGTCCGACATCGAGACTGACCGTACTAGCTCTTTCGGCGGCGGAGGTAAGCGCTCGCACCCGCGGCGGTCAGGACGCACCAGGGGGCGAAGAGCGCTCCGGGCAGTGCCGTTTGGGGGCTGAAGTGCTCGAGAGCTAGAGCCACGCCCAGGCCGGCGTTTTGCATGCCAATCTCGATGGCGAGCGTCAGCTGGTGTCGCCGGTCGAATCGGTAGAGCTTTGCAAGGTGCCAGCCCACCGTGTATCCCAAGGCGTTCACGACCACGACGAAGACCGACGGGCCCACCGTGGCAATACGGGGCTGGTTTGCGGCAACGGCGTAGGAGCAGATGACAACGATGGCCACTGCGGCAACGGCCGGGCATATGCGCTCGGCCGTTCGGGTATGTCGCCCCCGTCTCCTTGGAGTTGCGTACCAACATGCGCTATAACCCTCGGAGTGTAACCGTGTCGCTGTTTCGTTGCCTTGGTGCACAACTCCGATAGAGGCCGAGAGCTCGCTTGGCCCCGACTCCCATCATCCGATCATCTCGCTATCAGGCATCCCGAGCGCCGTCATGGTGTTGAGAATCTTGCACCCGATCCTTGCCTCGACTCTCTGTGCCGCCAACCCTCTCGCTCGCATCGCTGAGCCCACGATAGCCTTGTAGCGATGGAACGTTGTCTCGACTTTGCTCCGTTTGCTGTAGCCCGATTCTGTGTGCCACTTTCGTTTGCCGAGCCGAGCTTGTGCTGCAATGTTGCGATTGCGCTGTCGGCTGCTCGCCGGCCCCTATGCGAGCTGGGCGCCCTTGCGCGGCGGTATCAGCACCCTCGGCGAGCGATGAGCGCTGTGATTCTCGATCGCCTCATAGACGCCGCTGGCGTCGTATGCGGTGTCAGCTCTGGCCGATGAGATGGGACTGTCGATCTGTCCGACAAGCGATGCAACCCGCGATGAATCGCGGGCTCTTTTGCTCGTCAGCTCGCCGGCGACGACTTCGCCACTCTGCTCGTCGACACACAGATGGAGCTTGCGATAGTCCCTGCTCTTTGGTGCTCTGCGCAGCTGGCCGGCGTGGGCAGCGAGACCGCTGCTGTCGATCAAGATGTGCAACGGCGTCTTCTGCTTGTCTTGGTAGAAGGGGACCTTACCCAGCTTCGCCTTGCGCCTCGAGATCGTGGTGTGATCGGGCACATCATTGTCTAGCTTCATCAGAGCGAACAACGATCGCAGCAATCCCTCGCTCTGCCTAGATGACAGATGAAACACCATGCCCAGGGTGACAGCCGTCTCGATGGCGTGGTTCGAGTACTTGCGTTGACGGCCCGGTTTCCTCCTCCTCGGCCGGGCCCTCTGTGCCAACCTCCTTGAGACACTTCGCCCCTTGAAATTAGTGTAGAGGGCGGAGGAGGATCATGAATGACTACGTTGATTGAGAGAATGACCCCGGCGGGATCGGAAGGAGCCCGTAGGGCGACTGCAGATCGCGCCGGCCGCGATGCGGCAGGGGTCCCGGATCCCGAAGTGAGTGAGCAAGCGAAGCGTCGACGCTTTACCGCAGAGTACAAGCTGCGGATAGTGCGCGAGGCCGATGCTTGCAAGGGTGACGGGGATGTTGCGGCTCTTCTGCGTCGAGAGGGACTGTACTCGTCGCATCTTTCGAGTTGGCGTCGCCAACGTGACAAGATTGCCAAGGCGGGGTTGACATCGAGGAAGCGAGGACGGAAGGCGAAGGCAGAGGATCCACGGGTCAAGGAGCTCGAGCGCGAGAACGCGCGATTGAAGCATCGCCTGGCTCGGGTGGAGACGATGCTAGAGATCCAAAAAAAAACCTCCGAACTTCTGGGGATCCCCCTGAATCCACCAGACAGCGACGAGAACGATTGATGGTGGCGGCCGAGGAGCTGGCGGGACGAATTGGACAGACGGCGGAAGCCTGCGAGGCCCTTGGAATAGCTCGCTCCACGTTGTATCGCAGGCGCCAGACGGTAACGTCCAATGCGAAACGCCGCCCTCGGTCGCACCGAGCCCTCGATGTGACCGAACGTGAGCTGGTTCTCGGTGCCTTGCACTCCGAGCGGTTCGTCGACAAGGCGCCCGCTCAGGTGTGGGCCACGCTCCTGGACGAGGGAATCTACTACTGCTCGATCCGCACGATGTATCGGATTCTGGCGGAGAACGGAGAGGTCCGAGAGCGCCGGAACCAGCTGCGACATCCGAATTATCAAAAGCCGGAGCTGCTGGCCGAAGCGCCGAACCAGGTTTGGTCGTGGGATATCACCAAGCTGCGTGGCCCCGTCAAGTGGACCTACTACTACCTCTACGTGATTCTGGACATCTTCTCCCGTTACGTGACCGGGTGGATGTTGGCTCGACGAGAAAGCGCTGAGCTCGCTCGTCGTCTCATCAGCGAGAGCTGCCGCAAACAGAACATCGAACCAGACCAGCTCACCATCCACGCCGACCGTGGCAGCTCGATGCGAAGCAAGTCCGTAGCTATGCTCCTGGCTGACCTCGGCGTTACCAAGACCCACTCCAGACCTTACGTCTCGAACGATAACCCCTACTCCGAGTCCCAGTTCAAGACTCTGAAGTATTGCCCTCAGTTTCCGAGCCGTTTTGGTTCCATCGAAGACGGCCGGCTGTTCTGCGGCGGCTTCCTCGACTACTACAATCACGAACGCCGGCACTCGGGAATCGGCCTCATGACACCGGCCGCCGTTCACGATGGTCTCGCGGAACAGCTCACCACTGCCCGGCGCCAAATCCTCCTCGAAGCTCATCGGGCTCATCCCGAACGCTTCGTTCGCGGAATGCCACAGCCCCCCGTTTTGCCTCCTCAGGCCTGGATCAACCCGCCGCCGGAGAAAACGACGCGCCAGGAGGCCGCCGGAGCCACTTTCTCAAGGTGGTCCACACCTGGGGTACCCCCGGATTCAGGCCAACGCGACCAGATCTCGCCGCACGCAGACGGTGACCGCCCCGGGCCCACGAGTCTTACTGCATTGATTGAGGCTCACTAAATGCAGTCCGCGGGTGTCTCAAAGTTGTTGACACGTTCCGGGGGCGCGTCCCCGTCCTGTGCCAAAACTCGGCCTTTTTTGAAATAGGCCATAAATCAGCAGCTTAGTGTCTGTGTTTGCGACCGGGCCAAGGGCCGTGGGCTTTACAATCGTCTTGGGCGGGCGGGTCGTCACCATGCAGATGACCACCTGGTCGAGAGCGAATATCCAAGCGTGTTCCTGAAGGCGTTTCCACGCTACGCCGGTCGAGCCCGCCGAGGGGCTACCGTCGCCGACGACAATCTACGCGGCACGGCAGTAGTAGTTGAGAATGCCCCCAAGTCGCTCTCGCGACACGATGGGGCCAGCGTCATTCGCGCTTGCCGGCAGAGGTGTGATGAGCTCGTTGCCGAGACCTTGGTGGTTCCGTTCTGTGTGATAGTGCACTACGTATTCGGTTACCGCTGTGCGCAGGTGTCGCTCACTGAGAGGTACGAAGCGGTCGAGACACTCTCGACGTATGGAGAGAACGAATCTTTCCGCATATGCGTTCAGATTCGGACTATTAGCGGGAAGGCGAAGGGGCTTCACGCCTGAATCTCTCAACAGCCCACGTACCGCCTCGGTGAATAGCGGGTCCCGGTCGTGGATGAGGTATCGCTTGCCAAGGAGGAAACCATCCCACATGTCAGTGAGGTTTCTTGCCACCTGCTTCATCCACTCCCCGTTGGGGTCCGACGTTATCCCACCGATGCACACGCAGCGAGTGGCGATATCGATGACAAACAGGACATGGTAGCGGACGAGCCCGAACGGGTTCACAACCTCGACGGTGAACAGGTCTGTCGCAGCGATGGCGCCCCAATGAGCCTTGATGAAGGTGCTCCACGACATGCTCCTGCCCCGCTCCGGCGCAGGCGCGATACCGTGCTCGGCGAGGACCCTCTTGATAGTGTTGCGTCCGAGTTCATGTCCGAGGTTCTTGAGTGCGTCTCGCAGGCGCGTATATCCCCACGTCGGGTTCTCCTGCGCCACGCGCACAATGAGCTCACGGATGTCCTTCGCCGTCGGAGGTCGGCCTGGGCTCCGGTTCTTGCTGCCATCGTACTTGGCTGCGATGAGACAGCGGTACCAACGCAGAAGCGTAGCGGGTGTGGCAACGGACGCAATCTGGGCCAGCGCCTCGCGGCCCAAAGCCTGGGCCTTGACCGCGAGCCTGCGCCGCTCGTCGTCCGAGAGCCTGAGACGCTTGCCCCGAAGCCCGGCTCGGAGCACACGGTTCTCCTCTTGCAGGTAGTCGATCACATCCTGCTGCTGGCGGTTGACCCAGCCAGCTAGAACGAGCAGTAGGAATTGCACGTGGTACGTCATCATGGAGCTGAAGATAACACCCTCGGGCCAGACGATTGTAAAGCCTACGGCCCTTGGCCCCGGCGCAAACACAGACACTAAGCTGCTGATTTATGGCCTATTTCAAAAGGGCCGAGTTTTGGCACAGGACGGGTTCCCAGACCCAATATCTCGGAGCCCACACCCAGATGTTTTCACGTCGAAGTAGCAGCGCTGCGATGTGACTTGAAGTTGAATTCCGACCGCTTATTGGTGTATAAGATTTACGTCTACAAGTCGCCCTCCCCCTACTCGTGAGGAGGCACGCTATACCTGATTTCTCGGTTGCCTAACTGAACGCCCGTACGGGGATCGCGTCCAACGCCACGCCGAAGGTGCGAGACAAGGAGGCCAGTTTATGAAGCTGCTCAAGATCGCCCGGACTCCGGCGGTGACGATCGGAACCGAGTCCACGGTCCGACACGCCGTGGAAACAATGGTTGACTGCGGTGCCGGCGCAGTCGTGGTGGTGGAGAACCAATCGGCGAAGGGCATCTTCACCGCTAGCGATCTCCTGAAGCGTGTGGTGGCCAAAGGAAGCCACTTGGATGAGACCCCAATCCGCGACGTGATGACCTCGCCGCCCATCGTTGCTGCCAGCAACATCCATCATCGCGAGGCTCTCGCGATGATGACGAGCAACCACATTCGCCATCTTCCCATCATCGACCGCGGGGGGAACGTCGCCGGGATGCTATCGACGCGACACTTGTTGAGGAACATGGTCGACGACCTGTCGCAGGAGCTCCACTCGCTCGACGCCTACTTCTCTGCCGACGGCATCGGCGGATGATCCCGACTCGTGCTCGGGCCCCGTCACCAATACCATTCCGTACGGCTCGCGGATGAAACGGCGGATGCGTTTGACCTCACTGTCCGAGACACCCCGTCCTGTGCCAAAACTCGGCCCTTTTGAAATAGACCATAAATCAGCAGCTTAGTGTCTGTGTTTGCGACCGGGCCAAGGGCCGTAGGCTTTACAATCGTCTGGCCCGAGGGTGTTATCTTCAGATCCATGATGACGTACCACGCGCAATTCCTACTGCTCGTTCTAGCTGGCTGGGTCAACCGCCAGCAGCAGGATGTGATCGACTACCAGCAAGAGGAGAACCGCGTCCTGTGCCAAAACTCAGCCCTCTTGAAATAGACCACAAATCAGCAGCTTAGACGCCCTTGGAATCCGCCGACCCTTGGGCTGCGGGGCGAGCTGCGGGCAGCGGACTGCGCACCCGGAAGCCCCTCATTAGACTGGACTTTATCGAGCACAAGAGCGAACGTTCGGTGATGCCGCAGAATACAGGGGTTGGCCGGAACGTCGTTTTGGACGGTTTGGACTTCGCCAGCTTACAGCGGGTCTGGGAGCAGGCCTTCGGGGCTGCTCCCCCACGCTCGCTCTCTCGCGTTTTCATGCGCTGCGTTCTTGCGTACGAACGCCAGTGCCGGACCCATGGCTGGCATTCGGCCGCAACCCGGCGCGCTCTGGCCGCCATGGCGAACGGGACGCCAGGCAACGGCGGCGCCGCTCCCGCAGGGTCCGTTTCTGCCGGCACCCATCTCGTCCGCGAGTGGAATGGCCGGACCTACCAGGTCGAGGTAATCGACAACGGCTATCGGTTCGATGGCAAAACCTATCCGTCCCTCACTACCATCGCAAAGCGAATCACCGGCACCCCGTCCTGTGCCAAAACTCGGCCCTTTTGAAAAACCATGTCTGTAATTTAATGCACCGTAAAGTCTTAGTGTCATTTTACCAACACTTAATGGCGGAAGCACCCATGAGGTCTGTGTGAGCGGCAGGGCTGCCCGATCGAACAACGGCTGCCTGACCAACAGTATACTTCCGAGGTTTCGACGCCCGAACCGGCAAGCGCCTCTGGATCTTCCACACGCTCCCTGGGCCGGGCGAGTTCGGCAATGACACTTGGCTGAACGACTCCTGGCAGTACACGGGCAACACGGGAGTGTGGGCACAGGTCACCGTAGACGAAGAGTTGGGCATCGTCTATCTGCCCGTCGAGATGCCGACGGGCGACTACTACGGCGGTCACCGGCACGGAGACAATCTGTTCGCCGATAGCCTCGTCGCGCTCGATCTCCATACGGGTGAGCGGATCTGGCACTTTCAGACCGTTCATCATGATATGTGGGATTGGGACCTGCCGTGCGCGCCGATTCTCGCCGACATCGTCGTCGATGGCCGGCCCATCAAAGCCGTCGCCCAGCCGACCAAACAGGGATTCGTGTTCGTCTTCGACCGGGCAACAGGGGAGCCGGTCTGGCCGATCGAGGAGCGTCCCGTCCCCCAAACGGACGTACCGGGCGAGCGGACCGCACTCACCCAACCGTTTCCGACTAAACCGCCTCCCTTCGAGCGACAGGGCGTGAGTCTCGACGACTTGATCGACTTCACCCCGGAGCTCGCAGCGCAGGCAGCCGCGCTCGTTTCGAGCTACCGGCTCGGTCCGATCTACACGCCGCCGTCACTCGCGAAGGCTCCGGATGGCACCGAGGGAACCCTCATGATGCCGTCAGCCACCGGTGGTGCGAACTGGCCGGGCGGCTCACTCGATCCGGACACCGGCATCCTCTACATCTACTCCAAGACTCAGATTACACGGTTGGCGCTCGAGAACGATCCGCAACGCTCGAACATGGATTTCATTTTAGTGCGCCGTCGCGGCGCCCCGCCGTTGAACATCGACGGCCTGCCGATCGTGAAACTGCCATGGGGACGTATCACCGCGATCGATCTCAACGAGGGCGAAATCGTATGGCAGGTGGCGCACGGAGAGACGCCAGACAACATTCGCGAGCATCCGGCCCTACAGGGTGTGACGATCCCCCGAACCGGCCAGGTGGGACGCATCGGTACACTCGTCACGAAGACTCTCGTGATCGCCGGCGATGGCACGCTATTCACGACACCATCCGGTGAGGAGGGTGCCATGCTGCGCGCCTACGATAAGGCGACGGGCGAAGAAGTAGGGCAGGTGTTCATGCCCGGGCCGGAGACCGGCTCTGCGATGACCTACATGTTGAACGGCGCACAGTACATCGTGCTCGCGACCGGCGGGAGAGCTACGGGGGCACTGGTCGCGTTCAAGCTTCCGTCGTAATCCGACTCTGATCGAATCGTTGAAACGAAACTCACGATCGCATAGGCTGCCCGTCTCTGTCGATCACGTCTGGAGGGCTAACATGAAGGGGAGAGCTTCTCGCGTACTTGCGGCCTTGGCTCTGGCGGCAAACTGGGCATGTCAGCCGGTGCAGGCGCCCGATACCGCTATCGATAAGGCCGGACCGCCGCCGGGTGCCGTTTGGGAAGGCGAAGCGTTCACCTTTCAACAGGTTCGCGACGATATCTACCACGCCGTTGGTACGGGTAACTTGACCATCGGATGCAACGGCAGCGTCATTATTAATGAGAACGACGTGCTCCTGGTGGACTCTCACATGACGCCGGCCGCTTCATGGGCGCTCTTGAAAGAGTTGAAAAGCATCACCCACAAGCCCGTGCGCTACGTCGTGAATACCCATTTCCATTTCGACCACGCGCACGGCAACCAGACATTCGGCGAGGACGTCGAGATCATTGGCCACGAGTTCACCCGCGAGCAGCTAGTATCGGGGGCATCCATGGAAGGTCGCGCCTGGGACGCGTTCGTGGGAGGACTGCCGGAGCGGATCCAGGAAACAGAGAGCAAGCTCCAGATGGCCATCGACGCGACCGATCCGAACGCCGAAGCGGAACTGCGGAAACAAGTCTCGATTCTGAAGAATTATCAAGACGCGACGAATGCGATAGTCCCGACGCCGCCGACGATCACGCTGAGGAAGCGCATGACGCTCACACGCGGAGGCCGGGAGATTCAGCTCCTGTACTTCGGCCGCGGCCATACGGGTGGTGACGTCGTCGTCTACTTGCCGGAAGACAAGGCCATCGTAACCGGTGACCTCTTGACCAACGGCCTCGCCTATATGGGGAACGCCTACTTGAACGAGTGGGCCGACACGCTCGACGAGGTCAAGAAACTCGACTTCGACGTCGTACTTCCCGGGCATGGCCGTGCGTTCGAGGACATCGAGAAGATCGATCACTTCCAGGCTTATCTGCGCGATTTGTGGCCCAAGATCGTAGCCAAGCACGAGGCGGGCGTCAGTGAGGAAGAAGCAGCCCAAACGATCGATATGACGAACCACGCGGAGCATTTCTCTCAAATCGACGGGCCGGGCGTGCACCCTCACGCCGTGCAGCGCGCCTACGCGCTCCTCAACGGCACCGAGCACTAGCCGGAAGGACGACGATGCGCGTGCATAGGGCCATGTTGGCGCTCACACTCTTGTGCTGCGCCTCCGCATCCATCCTCGCACAGGACAAAAGGGCCATGACAGTCGACGATCTCCTCGAGCTCGTGAGGATCGGCGACGTTGCCATGACGCCCGACGGTTCCCGAGTCTTCTATTCCGAGCGGCATCTGGACTGGGAGACGAACAAGTGCGAAAAGACTTTCTTCATGATTTCCTCCGAGGGCGGATCACCGGTTCCCTTCGTTCGCAAAGACGGCGGTGAGAATTTTCTCATCTCACCCGATGGGAAATACTTATCCATGTTGCGAAAGGTCGAGGAAAAACCACAGATATTCGTCATGCCCCTGGACGGTGGCGAGGCACGGCCGTTGACGGAGCACCGCGGAGAAATCACCGATTACAAATGGTCCGGTGATGGGCAGAGCATCGTGTTCATCGCCAAAGAGGCGATGACCGAGGAAGAGGCGAACGAGTTCGCGCTCGGAGCCGATCCGATATTCGTCAATGAAGGAGCCGATGGCAAGAACCATGGCCGATGGACGCATCTCTGGCACCTCGATATCACGTCCAAGAAGGAGGCTCGTATTACCGAAGAGGACTTTCTCATCGGTGGATTCGATGTGTCGAGCGACGGCTCTCGCGTCGTCTTTACGGCTCGACGCGACAACCGCGGGAATTTCCCTTTCTTGTCGGAGCTGTATCTCGTCCGGACGGACGGGAACGATATGAAACACCTGACCCGTAACCGAGCTCTCGAGAGCGATCCTGTCTGGGCTCCGGATGGGAGGCGTTTCGTATTTCACGCTTCCGATGACAAAGAGCTGGGGCTGAGCAACGGCTACTTGTGGATCCTGAACCCCGACACCGGCGAGCTCGAGAAACTGGAGGGACAGAACACCGGAAAGATCGACCACCTCGTCTGGACACCCGATGGAGAGAGTCTCCTCTTCAACGAAGTGCACGGCACGAACACCAACCTCTACCAGCTCGAGATTGCGTCCGGGAACTTCGAGGCTCTGACGACACGGACCGGCACGCACCGGGTGCTCGCGTATTCACAGGACAGATCCCGGTTCGCCTATACATTCGAAGAATTCGATACCCCTGCCGATCTCTATAGCTCTGATTCGAACGGGACGAGCGTTCGGCTCACACATGCCAATCCCTGGACGGAAGAAGAGATCCTGACGCCGAAGAGTCGGGTCATTCGCTGGGAAAGCACGGACGGCACTCAGATAGAAGGTGTGTTCTTGCTTCCCGGGAACTATCGTGAGGGATCTCGGTTACCTCTCGTCCTCGAAATCCATGGCGGTCCCAGTAGCTATTGGGCCAACGCCTTCAAGCCCGAGTTCATCATCTACACCGGATTGGGGTATGCGGTGCTCGGCCCGAATGTTCGGGGTTCGAGTGGCTACGGCGACGACATTCTGCGGGGGTTGATGGGAGACGTTGGCGGCGGTGAATACGACGATGCGATGACGGGGGTGGACCACGTGATCGAAGCCGGCCATATAGACCCGGCAAAAATGGGTGTAGCCGGCTGGAGCTGGGGCGGTGTCGCCGCAGGATGGGTCATCACTCAGACAAACCGTTTCAAAGCCGCCTCGGTAGGTGCCGGCGTCAGCAATTGGATTGGCGAAAGCGGGCCGGGGTTCAACTGGGACGTGGCCAACTGGTACATCGGCGGCAAGCACTGGACCAAACGGGACGAGTGGCGCCGGCGTTCCGCCATCAACTACGTCGAGAACGTCCAGACACCGACCCTGTTCCTGCACGGAGCGAGAGACCAGACGAGCAGCACGAACCAGAGCATGGTGTACTTCGACGCCCTTCAGGATCTGGGCGTGCCGACCCGCTTCATCAAGTTCCCGAGACAGGGACACGGTGTCCGCGAACCGAGGCTGTTGCGAATCCGTGTCGTCGAGGAGATACGCTGGATGCAGAAATACGTCCTGGGTGAAGAATGGACTCCGTGGGAGCGAGTCAATCGATAAACTTCAACCGGCGGTGTAAGACGGGAGCTGGACGACCATGAGGATACCCATCGGAACTTGTAATGACCGATTATGCTCATCGTTCACGAGGTCTTGGGTCGCGTCCCGCAAAAACTCGAAATCCGCCAGCTCGCGTAATTAAACGGGTCAACGAGCGGTGCGGGAGTAGAAGTCCGCCTCGATCTCGTGAATGCGGTTGTCGTGCTCGGGCCAGCCCGCGAGTAGCGCGGGAACGCCGGAGGCGAAGCTCAACCAGTTGATCCGAAAAGCGCCCACCTGCCACTCGCTGATCGCGGAACCTCGTTCCACTTGGAAGCTGTGGATGATTTCGTGACCGAGGACATGCCGATCGTCCCGGTGATCGACGCCGAGCCCGTCCTGTGCCAAAACTCGGCCCTTTTGAAATAGGCCATAAATCAGCAACTTAGTGTCTGTGTTTGCGGCCGGGCCAAGGGCCGTGGGCTTTACAATCGTCTTGGGCGGGTGGGTCGTCACCATGCAGGTGACCACCTAGTCGAGAGCGAATATCGAAGCGTGTTCCTGAAGCTGTTTCCACGCTACGCCGGTCGAGCCCGCCGAGGGGCCACCGTCGCCGGCGACCATCTACGCGGCACGGTAGTAGTAGTTGAGAATGCCCCTAAGTCGCTCTCGCGACACGATGGGGCCAGCGTCATTCGCGCTTGCCGGCAGAGGTGTGAGGAGCTCGTTGCCGAGACCTTGGTGGTTCCGTTCTGTGTGATAGTGCACTACGTATTCGGTTACCGCTGTGCGCAGGTGTCGCTCACTGAGAGGTACGAAGCGGTCGAGACACTCTCGACGTATGGAGAGAACGAATCTTTCCGCATATGCGTTCAGGTTCGGACTATTAGCGGGAAGGCGAAGGGGCTTCACGCCTGAATCTCTCAACAGCCCACGTACCGCCTCGGTGAATAGCGGGTCCCGGTCGTGGATGAGGTATCGCTTGCCAAGGAGGAAACCATCCCACATGTCAGTGAGGTTTCTTGCCACCTGCTTCATCCACTCCCCGTTGGGGTCCGACGTTATCCCACCGATGCACACGCAGCGAGTGGCGATATCGATGACAAACAGGACATGGTAGCGGACGAGCCCGAACGGGTTCACCACCTCGACGGTGAACAGGTCTGTCGCAGCGATGGCGCCCCAATGAGCCTTGATGAAGGTGCTCCACGACATGCTCTTGCCCCGCTCCGGCGCAGGCGCGATACCGTGCTCGGCGAGGATCCTCTTGATAGTGTTGCGTCCGAGTTCATGTCCTAGGTTCTTGAGTGCGCCTCGCAGGCGCGTATATCCCCACGTCGGGTTCTCCCGCGCCACGCGCACAATGAGCTCACGGATGTCCTTCGCCGTCGGAGGTCGGCCTGGACTCCGGTTCTTGCTGCCATCGTACTTGGCTGCGATGAGGTGGCGGTACCAGCGCAGAAGCGTAGCGGGTGTGGCAACGGACGCAATCTGGGCCAGCGCCTCGCGGCCCAAAGCCTGGGCCTTGACCGCGAGCCTGCGCCGGTCGTCGTCCGAGAGCCTGAGACGCTTGCCCCGAAGCCCGGCTCGGAGCACACGGTTCTCCTCTTGCAGGTAGTCGATCACATCCTGCTGCTGGCGGTTGACCCAGCCAGCTAGAACGAGCAGTAGGAATTGCACGTGGTACGTCATCATGGATCTGAAGATAACACCCTCGGGCCAGACGATTGTAAAGCCTACGGCCCTTGGCCCCGGCGCAAACACAGACACTAAGCTGCTGATTTATGGCCTATTTCAAAAGGGCCGAGTTTTGGCACAGGACGGGACAGCATCGACCCGACTGAGATATCGGCTTGGAACTCGTGGCGGACGCCGCCAAGTCGATGATGGTCTTTCTCTCTGGCGAGCCGAAGGGAAACGATTTGCTTGAAACCGGCTCCACTCCTCCGGCTTCGACTAGCCCTTGTCAGCACCGAATGACTTGAGATACAACGTGGTACTAACCGTGGGGTCAGGTCATTTGTGTGCCATGGCGGCATTCTTGCACACGTGAGCGTGGTTTGCCTATAGTGCTGTCGTGTGCTCCATACCGCGCTAGGAGGAAAACATCTAAATGAGCAAAGATAACTGGAGTGATCTTGCGTCGGCGCTCAACTCCAAGCTAAAACTGCAAGCCACACCTATTGCCATCACCTTTTCCAACGACTTCCAAGGAGTTCCGTCATTCGAGGGGCCGACCCCGGCGCCGATGCCCGATGGGCGGACTGGCAAGGTCCCTGCGGGCTGCGTTTTCTGGATGAAGGCAACGGACCGTACGTTCAGCACCGTCGCCGAAGATCACGGCAATTGCAGTGTCGGAAGCTTGACGCACGGCCTCAAGACAATGGACGAAGTAGCCGGCAATAGCGACGTGGCTGCGCTCCTAGATAGCGGATGGGTCACGATGGATGTCGTCCCGCAAATCCCGGTGGTCAAGACCAAGTACCGCTACATTACCTACGGACCGCTCGTGGAGAGCTCGGATCCGGACGTGGTCGTCGTTCGCCTCAACGCAACACAACTTATGGTCCTTCATGACGCAATCCCCGGTCTTCGCTTCGAGGGAAAACCCCAGTGTCACATCGTCGCCATCGCCAAGGAGCAAGGTGAAATCGCGGCCAGTGTCGGGTGCATGCTAAGCCGGATCCGTACAGGGATGTCACCCAGCGAAGTGACGTGCGCGATCCCGGCCTCCAAGCTGGGCGACGTCATCGAGGCGCTCGATTCCACTTGCGTGGCGGACGGCAAGGTGGCGACGTACGCTGCAGAAGATGGAAAGCGATTCGCCTAGGACCCTAAGTCGGTCAAACCCCGTGAGGTCAAAATACTCATGCGCGTCGTGTCCAAAAATACAAACGAACTCAAGACCGGCTTGCCGGGACGTTTCGGAATAGACGTGTCTACGCTTGGTTCGCAGCACTTGAATGACCGGGTTGATTTCTCCGGGATTGCAGGCTAGCGTAATCTCTAAACAGACAGCGAGGAGAGGAGAGACAAATGCAGCCACTTTACGATCCCGAGGGTGTTCGGCCCATGTGGGAGGAGCTTGCCCAATGCGGGGTCGAGCCCGTGCAAACAAGAGAGAACGTTGACGAGGCCTTGAAGAGGCCTGGGACAACGCTCGTGGTGGTGAACTCGGTTTGTGGATGTGCTGCCGGCTCGGCGCGCCCGGGTGTGACTCGCGCCCTGCAACACAGCACAATTCCCGATCACCTCACGACGGTCTTCGCCGGCGTGGACCGTGAGGCCACGGAGCGCGTCAGAGAGCACATGGTCGGCGTTGCTCCGAGCTCACCTTCGGTGGCTCTTTTCAAAGACGGCGAGCTCGTGCACATGCTTGAGCGACGGCATATAGAGATGATGAACAACGAGATGGTGGCGCAGAACCTGACCGAGGCTTTCGACAAGTACTGCTCTCGACAGGGACCGTCCGTCCCCAGAGAAGAGTACGAGAAGGTGGAGCACGCGCGGCAGTGTGGCTCCTCGGTGCCGCTGTTCGATCCCCTCTCAAACCACTAGCAGGCGCTCTTCTCCCAGGCAAAGTCCAGTCCCGTCTCGGCCTCGGGGGCCGTTCCTCGCCTGTGGCGTGCTCCACCACCCATCAGGCCAGCCGTGCGCACCCCGTCCTGTGCCAAAACTCGGCCCCTTTGAAATAGACCATAAATCAGCAACTTAGTGTCTGTGTTTGCGACCGGGCCAAGGGCCGTGGGCTTTACAATCGTCTTGGGCGGGCGGGTCGTCACCATGCAGATGACCACTTAGTCGAGAGACTACCTCCGACCGATGGAAAGCCATAAATCCTTCAGAATAAGACCCTTCCACGCCCCATGTGGAAATCGCTGTGGAGAACTCGGGCTCGGGATGCCAGATCCGCGCAAGTCCCGGCCCTCATTGAACTTTATCGAAGCGTCTCGGATTAGATTTTGTGGAAAATACGGTCCTCAAGCGATGGCTTCTCAGGCGAAACTACCCGTTGGTCGAATAAAGTGTGGCTGGCCCGAGCGGGCCGTTTCAGAGCCCATGATTACGACGGCGAGAAGGCGCAAGCCTGCCTGGGTGTACCTTCTATTTATTCATCCGGGCGCCCCAAACTTGATTAGTCTCCGGTCTGCCGGCACCATGCCTGCTTGATTTCGTCGTTTGTTCGCGCTCTCATCTCCGCCTTCAAGGCTCGTCGCGAGCTGGCTCTCGACAATGTCGCTCTTCGGCAGCAGCTCGCCGGCCTCCGCCGTTCGGTGAAACGGCCGCGGCTCTCGAACGTCGACCGCGGGTTTTGGGTAACTGTAGAGCCTAAGGGCCCTTGGCCCAGTCGCTAAGCTGCTGATTTATGGTCTATTTCCAAAAGGGCTGAGTTTTGGCACAGGACGGGCGCGCCGGGCCGTTTTGATCGCGTCGTGTCCAAAAATACAAACGAACTCAAGACCGGCGCGCCGGGCCGTCGCCGAGTTTCATCTATCATTATGATGGAGAGCGCAACCATCAAGGGCTTGGCAACGTGTTTGTGTTTTTGGACACGACGCCTTCGCGAAACGCCTTGGCACGGAGCACGGTCGTCGTCGTGACTTCGACGAGCTGAGGGCTCGGGCCGCCGGAGCCGTGGTTGAGCGCGGGCTCGCTGCCGTCGGTCGTATATCGAATCTCGGCGTCGGGCGTGACGGAACTGATCTTCACGCGGAAAGGGATTACGTAGAAACCTCGGTTCACACTGAACTTCGTGTCTGCAACGGTCTCCGCTGCACCGGTAGAGGAAACGGTGGGGGCGAGCAAGAGGCACAGCGCCGAGACGCGGACGTCAAAACCGACTTTCATGTCTCCGGAAGCATATCAAGGGAGTCTTGTTTCCTCGTGGCGTTGTTCGAGAGGCTTCGCGGACAATCCGCCGGCCGTCGAGCCTCTGTGAGCAGCTGGAGAGGAGGTTCGGTCGCAGGTCGAGCGTGCCGAATCTCATGCCGGCTCGGCGTTGTTGCACGGCCCGGAGCAAATCGCTGACCTCCCTGTGCCGGTTGCAGAGTCACCCGGCGCAGTACGTATCGGGCATCCCGAGCGCAGCCATCTTGTTGAGTATCTCGCACCCAATTCGGTGTTCAACTCGTTGCCTCGCCAACGTTCGAGCCCGCATCTCCGGCCCGATGATCGCCTTGTAACGATAGACCGCGTTCTCCACCATGCTTCGCTTGGTGTAGCCTGAGAGCTTGTACCATTCACGTCGGCCGTGTCTTTCGATTGCACGAATATGGCGATCGCGCTCCTGCAATGGCGGTGTTCGAATTCTGACTGAGCGTCGCGTTTCGTTGCGGCGGAATCACCACGCGCGTCCTTCGTCCAGGACTGTGCGCTTCGATGGCTTCGTAGACCGCTTCCTTGTCGTATGCACTGTCCGCCGCCACCGACACTAGAGGTGCTTGAATCTGTGTTAGCAAAGCGGGGACTCGGGTTGCGTCGCGAGCTCGTGACGCCGTCAGTTCGGACGCAACAATGTTGCCGGTCTCGCGATCAACGGCGATGTGCAACTTGCGCCATGCGCGCTGCTTTGGCGGTTTGCGAGCGTTTCCAACATGAATCCTCAAGCCCGTGCTATCGATCATCAGGTGGATGGGTTGAGTGCTCGCGGCTTTCGGAATCCGCAGCTTCTTGCGGAGCAACCTCGAGCGCCGACACAACGTCGAGTAGTCCGGGATCTCGATACCGAGCCCGAGAAGCGAGGCGATCGAGTGCAAGAAGCCTTCGGTTTGTCGGTAGGCGAGCTTGTACACCATCCGGACAACCAGGCCCGTTTCAATCGCCATGTCTGAAATAGACCCGTTGACCGCCAGGCTTACCGGTCTTGTCGGCCTTCCAGTTCGCGATTGCCTCCTCGTCAAACCAGACTGTCAAATCGCCCCGGCGGCACAGCCCTTCGTTGTATTCCGCCCAGTTGCGAACGTGGTACTTCTTCTGCTTCGCGTGCTTGTACTGGCAGCGCTTGGGATACTTCATGCTCGAACATACCTCGGCCACCACCATAGGCGGATTTCGCTCTCAGCCAGAGCGGTGCAACAACGCCGTACTCACCCGAGGGCCCGCATTGAGGCCTGTGCGATTGTGGATGGCGTGTTTTCAGGATCGCACGATGAGTTGTGGAACGCGTTTGGTGACAAGATTGCCGTTTCGCGCTGCGAGTTTGACCACTATTTCGCCGGGACTACGGATGCACACGCCATCGTTCTCCGGGAAGTTGCTCCTCTGAATCGTTCCATCAAGCTCAAAGAGTTGCGGAGAAGACTCACTGGGTTCCACCCACCGCAGTTCTTCAAGTGGCTTGACCCTAGTTGTAAGGAACTTTGCGTCCTGTCGGAGCGGACGGCAGAGAGCTGAAACGTCGGACCCATTTCGTTTCGCGCGGTAGGGTCGAGGGCTGGCGCGGTGCTCCGTGGGCACGGTGTGCCTTCTATTTAATTCATCCGCGGGCACCAGCTCGCGACGAGCCTTGAAGGCAGAGATGAGAGCGCGAACAAATGACGAAATCATGTAGGCATGGTGCCGGTAGACCGAAGACTAATCAAGTTCGGGGCGCGCGGATGAATAAATAGAAGGCACAGGCGAAAGGCAGCCTGAGTCAGCTTGGTCGCTCGCGTTACTCGGCTGGTCGCCGAGAAGTTCGTCCTCAGCACCTTCCCTCGCGCGCTGACCACGCTCTCCAGCATGTGCTCAAGGGCGGTCTGGGCCCTAGAGTCCAGTCCCGGACCAATAATGATGATGGACAACTTGGGTCGTGAGGAGAGAAGTATGGCAAAAATCGAAGACAAACACATGTACCACGGGGCGGCGCTAAGCCAGATAGCCCTGCGTCTAAGCTGCTGATTTGTGGTCTATTTCAAAAGTGCCGAGTTTTGGCACAGGACAGGAACACGGCATCGAGCCCGCGCCGGAGCGAGGTGAGCGAACGCCATACGGTGATCACGTGAGGTCAAAATACTCATGCGGCTTACCGATGGTAGAAACGTAGCAACTCGCCAAGCCGTTCGCGGGAGCGCACCATAGACACTAAGCTGCTGATTTATGGTCTATTTCAAAAGGGCCGAGTTTTGGCACCGTGTTGATGAGCTGCTTGAAGGATCCCTGCCAGAGCAACTCTGGAACCGTCTCGACACTCAGGCTCGCGATGTACTCGTGGTTTTCGCGACGCATATCGTTATTGATGCTGATATAGGACGCCAGAACATCAGTTGAGTCATCGACAAGAAAGTCGGGCGAGTTTTGCAGGATGGCCGGCACGACACGAGAGAGAAAGCGATCATTCAAATTGATTCGGCTTTCCCGAAATTGCTTTGGAAAAACATGTTGATCGAAAGTTGCACTGCCTTCGTTACCAAGAGGGTCACGTGCGAAAACGCTGATCGGTGTGTTGAGATCCTGATCCCACGAAAGGGCGTAGAACGCAACATGCAACATAGGATCAGCGCTTTCGACACCGGCACCGGCAGCCGGGAAACCTGGATACTCACGCTCGCCGACACGCTCGCCGGAAACTGAATCGGCTGGTGTTACGCGATACACGACGAGCTCGGAACCGCCGTGATTGATGTAGTGAAACTGAGATTGAACGACGATAACCGGCCGGCGCAAACGAACTTCGATCCCTAGTTCGGATTGCGTTATGGCTTCGCGAAGGCCGAACACTACGGGTCGACCCGCTGTGACCGCGACACTCGCTGACCCATCACTGAGTGACTCAAACCGTTGCCTGCCAATCGGCTGCCTGAGCACCAAGCGATCCTCGCCTTCGCGTACAAGCCCTGACGCACCGCCGCGGGTCGCAAGATTGAATACTTGCAGCGTCTCGCCGCCCTGTTCGAGCGTCACCTCGAGCAAACTGAGCTCACCGCCCGGCGTATCGATCGTCATGACGAGCTCACCCCGTCCTGTGCCAAAACTCGGCCCTCTTGAAATAGCCGATAAATCAGCAGCTTAGCGTCTGTGTTTTGCGACGGTGCCAAGGGCTGTGGGCTTTACAATCGTCTGGCTCGAGGGTGTTATCTTCGGATCCATCATGACGTACCATGTGCAAATCCTACTGTTGGTCAGGCAGCCGTTGTTCGATCGGGCAGCCCTTGCTGCTCACACAGACCTCATGGGTGCTTCCGCCATTAAGTGTTGGTAAAATGACGCTAAGACTTTACGGTGCATTAAATTACAGCCATGGTCTTTCAAAAGGGCCGAGTTTTGGCACAGGACGCGGTTCATCGGCACGTGTATGTAGTTCAAAAATCCGTTACGCACGAAGAGTCTGGGGCTGGAAGAAGGACTGCGCTGCCCGATCTTGTTGCCACCGGAGGCTCTGATGGAAGAAGCCATTCTCTTTGACTCGGTGGCCGAGTTAGGCCGAATGTTACGCAGCCGGGAGATCTCTCCGCTCGAGTTGACGGCTGCCTACATCGATCACGCCAAAACACTCGACCCACAACTTCTCGCGGTCGTCACGCTGACCAAGGAATTGGCCGTCCAGCAAGCACGCGCCGCGGAAGCGGAGATTATGAGTGGCCGCTACCGCGGACCGCTGCACGGAATCCCGTGGGGTGTAAAGGATCTGTTTGCCACCAACGGGATACCGACGCAATGGGGATCGCCCGCGTTTGGCGGGCAGACGTTTGACTACGACGCCACGGTGGTGCGGAAGCTATATGACGCCGGGGCTGTGCTCATCGCGAAGCTTGCGACCGGTGAGCTGGCCTATGGCGCCAAATGGTTCCGCGGTACCACCCGGTGTCCCTGGGATACGAGTCGCTCCAGCAGTGGTTCCTCGGCGGGACCCGGTGCGGCCACGGCGGCCGGGCTGGTTGGGTTCTCGATCGGGACCGAGACCGAGGGGTCGATCATTTCGCCTGCGAGCGTCAATGGGGTCGTCGGACTGCGCCCGACCTACGGGCGCGTGAGCCGATACGGCGTAATGGTGGCCGGCTGGACGATGGACAAGCCCGGTCCCATGTGTCGCTACGTCGACGATTGCGCCACCGTGCTCCGGCACGTCATGGGAGCGGATACTCTCGACCCGACGGCGGTGGATGCTCCGTTCGAAATCCCGCCGCAAGCGGGGATCCGCGGGAAAAAGATCGGAGTCCTGCGCGACGAGTTCGACATGCCCGAGGACCCTGAGTTGAGACAGATACTCAATGCCCCTCTGGAGGTCCTGGAAAGCCTCGGGCTCGTCCTCGAAGAAACGGAGCTCAGGGATCTTCCGTACAGCGAGGTCTCACGGTTGGTCGGCATCGAAGAGGCCAGCTACTTCGAGCCCTTGATCGAGTCGCCGAGAGTCAACGAATTGCTCAGGAAGGATCACATCAACAGGTGGGCCGCTGCCCGCATGGTTCCTGCAATCGACTATGTAAAGGCGCAGAGGATTCGGGTCGAGATGATGCAGTATGCAAGCGAGTTGTTCGACCGTTATTCAGCGCTCGTGACGCCGGCCTGGATGGGGACGGCCTGGGACGCCGATGCATCGGAAACGTCCGGGGTCATCTACCGTACCCGGCGCACCGACCCCGAGGACCCCGACAGCGCTCTGCATCCGAGGATCAGTCTGTTCTCGAACCTGGTCGGCGTTCCTGCGGTTTCCGTCCCCTGCGGATTTACGAAGGGGGGGCTACCGATGGCCATCCAGTTTGTCGGTGCTGCGTTCGACGAAAGCGGGATTCTTCAACTGGCGCGTGCCTATGAACAGGCCACTACGTGGCACGAACAACATCCAGCTTTGGGTTGATCCTTCGGAGGACTTCACATGGAATTGATCAGTCGCAGAGAGTTATTTATCGGCGCTGCCGGGACGACGCTGTTGTACACGGCGTGCGCCGAGGTTGAAGAAAAGGGAGAGGTTTCCGACGAGACCGTCAAGGCCTTCCTGGCATTCACCGATCAAGTCGTGGAAGGTGAAGAGCGGATCGCCGAGATCAAGAAAGCTCTCGAACGCTTTCTCGAGTCCATCCGGACGATCAGGGCGCACCGTGTACCACAGGCGGTGGAGCCCGCGACAATTTTTAGGGCCGAGCGCTAATGGCGCGCTGAATCGGCGCGCTCGCTCATTGGCGCGTCACGCGCCATAACGTGGCAGCGCCGTTTGCCCCGGCGATCCCGAACGCAGGCCCCCGTCCTGTGCCAAAACTCGGCCCTTTTGAAATAGACCACAAATCAGCAGTTTAGACGCCCTTGGAATCCGCGCAGAATCGAGGGTATTTCGCGCCGCAGGGCTGACTTCCGACCCCTGGGCTGCGGGTGGCGAGCGACAGCCCACCGGTGGTGCGCACGGCTGGCTCAAATCGGCTGCGGGGCGAGCTACGGGCAGTGAACTGCGCACCCGGAAGTCCCTCATTAGACTGGACTTTATCGAGCACAAGAGCGAACGTTCGGTGATGCCGCAGGATACAGGGGTTGGCCGGAACGTCGTTTTGGACGGTTTGGACTTCGCCAGCTTACGGCGGGTCTGGGAGCAGACCTTTGGGGCTGCTCCTCCAAGCTCGCTCTCGCGTGTTTTCCTGCGCCGCGTTCTCTTGCACGAACGCCAGTGCCGGACCCATGGCGGGCTTTCGGCCGCAACCCGGCGCGCTCTGGCTGCCATGGCGAACGAGACACCAAGCTCCGGCGCTCCCGCAGGGTCCGTTTCTGCCGGCACCCATCTCGTCCGCGAGTGGAATGGCCGGACCTACCAGGTCGAGGTACTCGACAACGGCTATCGGTTCGATGGCAAAACCTATCCGTCCCTCACTACCATCGCAAAGCGAATCACCGGCACCCACTGGTCAGGACCACGCTTTTTCGGTCTGACGCCCAAGCGCAAGGCCTAACATGAAGAAGATCCGCTGTGCCATCTATACGCGAAAGAGTGCGGAAGAGGGTCTCGAACAGGCGTTCAACTCCCTCGATGCGCAGCGAGAAGCCTGCGCCGCGTATGTCGCGAGCCAGAAAGCGGAGGGCTGGGTGCTGCTGCCAACCGTCTACGAGGACGCGGGGCTCTCGGGAGGAACCCTGGAGCGCCTGGGCCTGCAGCGCTTGCTCGCCGACATCGACGCAGGTCTCGTCGACCAGATCGTGGTCTACAAGGTCGACCGGCTGACCCGTTCCCTCTCCGACTTTGCAAAGCTCGTCGAGCGGCTCGAGGCGGCCGGCGCGGTTTTCGTCTCGGTGACTCAGTCCTTCAACACCGCGACCAGCATGGGACGACTGACGCTGCATATGCTGCTGTCCTTCGCACAATTCGAACGCGAGGTCACGGCCGAGCGGATCCGCGATAAGGTCGCTGCCTCCAAGCGCAAGGGACTATGGATGGGCGGCCGCGTACCGCTAGGCTATGAGAAGGACGGGCGCACGCTGCGCATCAACGAGGCTGAGGCCGAAACGGTCCGGACGCTCTATGCGCTGTACCGGAAGCACGGAACGCTCCGGCAGGTGAAGGCCGAGGCGGACCGTCTGAGGCTGCGCACCAAGCGACGCTTCGCCGCGGATGGAACCCGGACAGGCGGGTTGCCGTTCCGTCGCGGACACCTCCACTGCCTGCTGACCAATCCTCTCTACGCCGGCCGTATCCGGCACCAGAGGCGTGTCTACGAGGGCCAGCATCCATCGATCATTGCTCCGGAGCTCTGGGACGCGGTCCAGGCGCAGCTGCAGGCAGGGGCTGCCAAACCAAGGAGACGCACGACGAAGGGCCGCGCAGCCCCCTCCCCGCTGGCAGGCAAGCTCTTCGACGAGACCGGGGACCGGCTGACGCCGAGCCACACCAAAAAGAAAAACGGGCAACGGCTCCGCTACTACGTCTCCCGGCGCCTCATCCAGCACAGTGGCCAAAAGGACCTCTCCGGCTGGCGGCTGCCCGCCCCGATGCTGGAACAGACCGTCGTGCATCTCATCCGACAGCATGTGGATGCCACGACCTTCTCGGCCTCGTTGATCCACACTCCGACGATGCAAGAGCTCACCTCGGTGCGTCGCTTTTTAGACGGGCTGTGTTCCGGTAGTAATGATGATAGTGCCTCGGCAGTCCCCCTGCTCCGTCTTATCCGGCGGGTCGATATCAGCTCCGGCTCTGTGTCCATCCTGCTCGACCGCAATGCGTTCGCTGCTTGCCTGTCTATGGGGCCCGACCGCATTCGCGAGGATGCACTCCGCATCCTCGCACCGTTCCGCTTGCGTCGACGCGGCGTCGAGACCAAGCTCGTTCTGGGCAACCCCACGAAATCCGTCGACCGCACACTCCTGCGCAATATCGCCAACGCCCTCTCCTGGCTCAACCGAATCAAAGCAGGCAAAACCTATGAGCAGATTGCCACCGAAAACGCCATCCCAACGGACCGCGTGCGCAAGGCAATCCGTTATGCCTTCCTGGCTCCCGACATCGTCCGCGCCATTGTCGAAGGCCGCCAGCCCGTTGGGCTGACCTCGAGCTACCTCTTGCATCATCCGCTTCCCGACGATTGGGAGAAACAGCGAGTGCTCGTCAAAACGCTGTGAGCCTGCCAGCGCCCACTTCGTGAATGGCCTCGGTTAGCAGCAAGCTGCTCTCCGACACTGGCCTCCACCAATCAGCCTCAACCTGGCCCAAATTCCCTGTCATGGTTTCCAGACTCGGATAGCTCCTTGTACTGGACCGTCTGCGGAGTCATCTTCGTTTCCTCCGTAAAACTCCGCTGGATGAATTCGAGGTTTGGCCAATTCGAATTTCGCTATTCGCCTTCTCCTCAGGCGCGATCTACGCGTAGAGCGTCTTCTCTTTGTCTGCGCGATTAAGCGCAAAAACGTCCCGATAAGCCCCAAAATCGCCCCAAATTGCACACTAAGGGCCTGTTTTGCTCTGTTTCTGATCGTTTCCAGCCAAGAATCGGAAGATCCACTCGAGCCTCCCGACTGCCCTGTGCCAAAACTCGACCCATTTGAAATAGGCCATAAATCAGCAGCTTAGTGTCTATGGTGCGCTCCCGTGAACGGCTTGGCGGGTTGCTACGTTTCTACCATAGGGAAGCCGCATGAGTATTTTGACCTTACGGGCACTCCCACAGGAAACGGGGAGAAACAGATAGGCCGCGCCTACGGAGCACCGTGCCAGCCCTCGACCCTACCGCGATGGAGCCTGACCAGAAGCCTGCTGGGCCGGACAGTTCCCCCGCTGATGCCCAGGGTGCCGACTATAATAGTGATGAAGGAGCCTCATCGGTGGGCCTTTTATCGGCCCGGTCGCAAACACAGACACTAAGCTGCTGATTTATGGTCTATTTCGAAAGGGTCGAGTTTTGGCACAGGACGGGGTTCGAGCCCGTCGTGAACCCGCCATGCTGGGCATCAGATACGGCGGTCAGCCTCAACTTGACAATGCCCTACTTATTCCGTTTCTTTGCCAAACTTTTAATGAATTTACGGATGTTGTGCTCCGTGAGAGTGCCTCTCCGATACTTGGCATGTCGACCAGACATCAGACGACGCCTGCAACAACGCATCGGTTTAGTAGGCGGCAGGGACTACTGAAGATGGAGCGCGTCCCACCATTCAACCCACAGCAGCTTGAGGCCATCGCGAAGATCCTGGCTGACACCTCTACGGGGCTTACGGGCTCCCAGATCGCCTATTTACTTCAGGACGCGAGGATTTCAGACGTATCACCTCAAATGACGAAATGGAAGCGGCTCTTCAACGCCTTAGTCGAGCGTCAGAACGAGCAACAGCTTGGAAACCATGTGCTGATGTTTGTTAACCGGGCGATGAACCCTGTCAACTACACCGGATCGCTCGAAGTCTTTACGTCGCGTCAATCTCAGCTCAACTCAGTGCTGGCTGTTCCGCTTCAGCGGAAATGAGACTTTCTGCAAGTGACGGGTTCTCTCCCCTGCCTGGGTGAACTGCCATGGTATCGCCACCGGGAGGATAGGGCACTGCTGGGAAGCAACCCGAGCGCCCGGTGGCCGGAATACGGTTGGCATTATTACGCACTGTGTTCATGCTCCCGGGCTCCGGTATGAGCCAAACCGGATCCGCTCAAAGCGGAAAATCCCGGGGGTTCGGGGGCAGAGCCCCCGTTCGCTATGTGACAACTGGATTCTCCGAGCCGTTTGAGGTTTTCTTCGCGGCGATGCTTGCGTGCGTTCTCGAGTTTGTCGAGACGTACCTGCTTGCGCTCTTCGTGACGGAGGAGAAACCGGTCTTCGGGCGTGAGGTATTCGATTCCTGCGTGGAGCCTCTTTGCGTTGTAAATCTCTATCCATTCTCCGATGATGTCTTTCGCGTGAAGCTGATTGCGAAGCTCCTTGTCGGAGAGGCCCTCCTCGCGCAACGTGCGATGAAATCGCTCGATTGCACCGTTGGACTGCGGATGATGAATGCGAATACGAATCTGCTTCAATGAGAAGTGCTTGATGAGTTTGCGGAAGTCCTTGCTGGTAAATTGGCTGCCGTTGTCGTTGACAATCTGGGGCCGTTCTCCAGGGTAGCGCTCCAGTGCTGCATGGACCACATCCGTCACTTCGGCGGCGGTCATGCGCGACAGCAGTTCCCAGTACACGATGTAGCGCGAGAAGCCGTCCAGCACTCCGATGAAGAAATACCACCGTCCCGCGATCCACAGGTACATCAAGTCCGTATGCCAGCGTTCGTGGGGGCGTTTCGGAAGTTCGGGCTTGCGGCCTACGGACGGTGTGGCATTCCACCTTGCGAGCAAATCGTTCCGGTCCAGAATGCGGTACACGCTGCTCGGGCTCAGGCAAACGACATCCTCGTCCACCATCATCCAGCACAGCCGCCGGTAGCCGTCCCGTGGGTGTGCTAAAGCATAGACCGTCACCGCCTGGGCCTCCTCTTCGGCAAGCACCTGGTCCAAGTCTGGTGCCTTGGGCTTGATGTCCTCCAGCGCTCCCTCCTTGCGCCTCTTTTGCCAGCGGTAGTACAGCGAGCGAGAGAGCCCGAGCTTCGAGACAACCCATTCCAGCTTCACCCGGCTTCTCTCCATCGTCTGCTCGATACAATCCAAAATCCTCAACTTCTCGTGCGGCTCGAAACGACACCGGTCGACTAGCTTCCAAGCGTTTTTTTTAGGTCCAGATTCTCCATGGTGATCTCTACCACCACCGATTTCATCCTCTCAAGCTCTTGACGCAGCTTCTCCTCGCGGCGAGACGCCTTCTCCTTCTTGCCATTCTGAAATGATTCCAGTGTCGCCTCCTCCGATTGTTTCAGCCACTGATAGTACTGCCCTGTATTCAATGCGTGGCGCCGACACACCTCGGACACCGTCGCACCACTCTCCTGGCACTCCTTGAGTATCTGCAGCTTCTCCTTCGCTGACCAACGTTTCCTGCCGTCCATCTCTGCCTTCTCCCTTCGTTGAGTATAAGACAGAGGCGAAAACCGTCACTTACTACGACCCCCAAAAGTCTCATTTTGGCTGAACCAATACACTGGCATTCTGTGGTATGTCTGTCGGTAACGACGGCAAGGTTAGGCGCGCTCGAAAGGCGATGGATCTGGACGATGCCCTCGCAAGGGCAGATCGACTGCACACCGCGCTCAAGAGCCGAAGAGTCCATGAGGATGTCCTTAAGTTTTGTCGGGCTGAACTGCTCCAGAAGAACTACTTTCACGCAGTGTTTGAATCAATGAAGAGCATCGCTGCCAAGATTCGCTCTCTGTCTGGACTAACCTCAGACGGTGCGGCGCTCGTGCAGCAAGCTTTCGGTATGCCAAAGACGAAGCAGCCGATACTAGCAATCAATTCACTATTGACTGAGACGGACCAGGGTGAGCAGCGGGGCTTCGCACACCTACTCATCGGCCTATTCGGAACGATACGAAACCCCACAGCCCACAATCCGAAGATCGAGTGGGACATCGCAGAGCAAGACGCACTGGATATTTTGACCTTGGCATCGTTGATCCACCGAAAGCTCGATGTAGCCCGACGAACTACGAAATAGGCTCGCACCCTAGCCCACGTGGTAGGGTCGGGGGCTGGCTCGGTAGATAGAGATAAGAGGAGTAGCTGTTGCCGGCGGCTTTCGCCAAGTGCCGGTACCTCAGTCCTTACCATGTCCCCGTTTCCAGCCCCGCGTCCTGTGCCAAAACTCGGCCCTTTTGAAATAGGCCATAAATCAGCAACTTAGTGTCTGTGTTTGCGACCGGGCCAAGGGCCGTGGGCTTTACAATCGTCTTGGGCGGGCGGGTCGTCACCATGCAGATGACCACCTAGTCGAGAGCGAATATCGAAGCGTGTTCCTGAAGCGGTTTCCACGCTACGCCGGTCGAGCCCGCCGAGGGGCTACCGTCGCCGGCGACCATCTACGCGGCACGGCAGTAGTAGTTGAGAATGCCCCCAAGTCGCTCTCGCGACACGATGGGGCCAGCGTCATTTGCGCTTGCCGGCAGAGGTGTGAGGAGCTCGTTGCCGAGACCTTGGTGGTTCCGTTCTGTGTGATAGTGCACTACGTATTCGGTTACCGCTGTCCGCAGGTGTCGCTCACTGAGAGGTACGAAGCGGTCGAGACACTCTCGACGTATGGAGAGAACGAATCTTTCCGCATATGCGTTCAGATTCGGACTATTCGCGGGAAGGCGCAGGGGCTTCACGCCTGAATCTCTCAACAGCCCACGTACCGCCTCGGTGAATAGCGGGTCCCGGTCGTGGATGAGGTATCGCTTGCCAAGGAGGAAACCATCCCACATGTCAGTGAGGTTTCTTGCCACCTGCTTCATCCACTCCCCGTTGGGGTCCGACGTTATCCCACCGATGCACACGCAGCGAGTGGCGATATCGATGACAAACAGGACATGGTAGCGGACGAGCCCGAACGGGTTCACAAACCTCGACGGTGAACAGGTCTGTCGCAGCGATGGCGCCCCAATGAGCCTTGATGAAGGTGCTCCACGACATGCTCTTGCCCCGCTCCGGGGCAGGCGCGATACCGTGCTCGGCGAGGATCCTCTTGATAGTGTTGCGTCCGAGTTCATGTCCTAGGTTCTTGAGTGCGCCTCGCAGGCGCGTATATCCCCACGTCGGGTTCTCCCGCGCCACGCGCACAATGAGCTCACGGATGTCCTTCGCCGTCGGAGGTCGGCCTGGGCTCCGGTTCTTGCTGCCATCGTACTTGGCTGCGATGAGGCAGCGGTACCAACGCAGAAGCGTAGCGGGTGTGGCAACGGACGCAATCTGGGCCAGCGCCTCGCGGCCCAAAGCCTGGGCCTTGACGGCGAGCCTGCGCCGCTCGTCGTCCGAGAGCCTGAGACGCTTGCCCCGAAGCCCGGCTCGGAGCACACGGTTCTCCTCTTGCTGGTAGTCGATCACATCCTGCTGCTGGCGGTTGACCCAGCCAGCTAGAACGAGCAGTAGGAATTGCACGTGGTACGTCATCATGGACCTGAAGATAACACCCTCGGGCCAGACGATTGTAAAGCCTGCGGCCCTTGGTCCGGTCGCAAACACAGACACTAAGCTGCTGATTTATGGTCTATTTCAAAAGGGCCGAGTTTTGGCACAGGACGGGAAAGAGTAACCCTTGGCACGACTGCTTGGTTGGACTGGTATATAATTTCCGTTTTTGATGGAACAAACTTCATGGGGGAGAAGGAAACACAAGCAGCACCAAGCTCGTTTCACCGCACCGGCAAAGCGACCGAGTCCACATGAACGAAGCGACCGCTCGGATCAAGATCAACAAACTGCTCGAAGCCGCCGGCTGGCGCTTCTTCGGCGATGGAGACTCGCCTGCCAATATTTGCCTTGAACCCAATGTCACGATCAGAACGTCCGATCTCGACGCCCTGGGCAACGACTTCGAGAAAACATCCAAAGGCTACATCGACTTCTTGCTTTTGGACACTAAGGGATTTCCCTACATCGTCCTGGAAGCCAAATCGGAGGACAAGAACCCGCTCGTCGGCAAGGAGCAGGCCCGCAAATACGCCCGCTCCCAGAATTGCCGCTTCGTCATCCTGTCGAACGGCAACCTGCATTACTTCTGGGATCTAGAACGCGGCAACCCCTACGTCATCACCTCCTTCCCGACGCCGGAATCTGTATCCGGCTACCGGAAGGTCGCGCCCAACCCGCAGCGCCTGATCGGGGAACAGGTCGGCGAAGACTTCATCGTTCTCACCCAACGGCCGAATTATGCCTCTGAAGCTGCGTGGAAGAATGAAGCTGAGCGCCCCGGCTTCATTCAGGCCAACAAATTGCGCTTTCTGCGTGTCTATCAGCTCAGAGCGATCCATGCGTTGCAGCGGGCGGTACAGGACGGAGGCGATCGCTTCTTGTTCGAGATGGCGACAGGCACTGGCAAGACGCTCACCGCTGCCGCCGTCATCAAGCTGTTCCTCCGCTCGGGCAATGCCAGCCGAGTGCTCTTCCTGGTCGACCGGCTGGAATTGGAAGATCAGGCGCATAAGGTCTTCGCCACATTGCTTTCAGCGGACTTCCAGACGGTTGTCTATAAAGAGAACCGTGATGACTGGCATCGCGCCGAGATCGTCGTCACCACTGTTCAATCCCTACTGTTCAACAACAAGTATCAGCGGCTCTTCTCGCCCACGGACTTCGATCTTGTAATTTCCGACGAGGCACATCGCTCGATCGGCGGTAACGCCCGCGCAGTGTTCGACTTCTTCGTGGGCTACAAGCTCGGGTTGACCGCGACGCCCCGTGACTATTTGAAGGGTACCAGCAAGACCGGCACTGCGGTGCATGACCCACGTGAAACCGAACGGCGCCTCCTTCTCGACACCTATCGCACCTTTGGCTGCGAGAGCGGGCAACCCACCTTCCGCTACTCGCTACTCGATGGTGTGAAAGACGGATTCCTGCTCAACCCGACCGTGGTCGACGCTCGTACCGATGTGACCACCCAACTCCTATCCGAAGAGGGGTTTGTCGTCTCGTTCATCGACGAGACGGGTGAAGACCTGGAGGAAGCCTACAAGCAACGCGAGTTCGAAAAGAGCTTTTACTCTGAGGCCACCAACCAGCTTTTCTGCAAAACCTTCCTTGAGAACGCGCTGCGTGACCCGATCAGCGGCGAGATCGGGAAGTCCATCGTCTTTGCTGTCAGCCAGAACCACGCAGCCAAGCTCGCGCAGATCTTCAACCAGATCGCTGACCGGATGTTTCCTGGCAAGTACCGGTCAGACTTCGGCGTGCAGGTAACCTCGCAGATCGCAGATGCGCAGAAGTTCACCATCAACTTCGCCAACAACAACCTGCTGGGCTCGGCCAACTTCCGTCCCGGCTACCGGACCAGCAAGGCTCGGGTCTGCGTCACGGCGGGCATGATGACCACCGGCTACAACTGCACCGATATTCTGAATATTGGCCTGTTCCGTCCCATCTTCTCGCCCACCGATTTCGTCCAGATCAAGGGACGCGGCACCCGTAGGCACGACTTCCGGGATGACATTCTTGATGACAGCCTCAAGGACAGCGTCGCCGAGGCGCAGAAGACTGCATTCAAGCTCTTCGATTTCTTCGGCAACTGCGAGTATTTTGAGACCGAGTTCAACTACGACGAAGAGCTGAAGCTGACTCGGCCTCAAACGAGTAGCGGCGGGGCCGACATCGAACCGGTTCAGTTCGCTGGCTCTTACGAACACCCCGGGGCCGACATCATTGTCTCTGTACATGAAGAGACCATCGATTACGAAGGGATGAAGATTGACCGGATGCTCTTCGAGAAGTTCGGGGACACCGTGCGCCAAGACGAGACGATCGCCGATGCAGTGATGGCGGGCCAGTGGGATCGCGTAATCGATTACGTCAACCGAGAGGTCTTTGACAAGCCCGAAGAATACTACACCCTCAAGAAGCTGCGCCAAGCTGCCGCCGTGGACCGCCGCCTCACCTTGCGCGAAATTCTGGAGAAGGTCTTCGGCCTCATTCCCGATTTCAAATCTAAGGATGAGTTATTGGAAGAGGAGTTTGCGAAGTTCGTAGCCGATTGCAAGCCCGACGAGGCCAACGCCATCCAGGCCATCAAGACCTACTTCAAAGCCTATGCCACCAGCAACCAAGTACGCGACATCATCGATGGCAAACGATTCGCCGAGCTCGCTACCAACCCGTCCTTTTCCACCGGCGACTTCAGCGCTGTGCCGGACAAGTACCGTAACCTCATTCCGGAATACGTCAAGGACTACGTTTCCTTGAACCAGTTCGCCCCGTAGAAACCTACCATGCTGGATTCCAACACCAAGCGCCGCATCGACACCGCCCGAGACATCCTGGTCGGCAAGGTTCCGGACCCTAAGAGCCAGGTCGAGCAGATCACCATCGCGCTGATCTACAAGTTCATGGACGACATGGACGCCGAGAGCGAGGAGTTCGGCGGGAAGCGCAGCTTCTTCGCCGACGAGTTCGCCCGCTATGGATGGGCCAAGCTGATGCGCGCCGGCCTCGGCGGCCATGAGACCTTGAACCTCTACGCCGAGGCCATCACCAAGATGCCTGAGAATCCCGGCATTCCACCTTTATTTCGCGATATCTTCAACAACGCCTACCTGCCATATCGCGATCCGGAGACCCTTCGCGCCTTTCTAAAAATCATCGACGCGTTCACGTACGACCACTCCGAGCGCCTAGGTGACGCCTTCGAGTATCTGCTCTCGGTCCTCGGCTCGCAGGGGGACGCCGGGCAGTTCCGCACCCCGCGCCATATCATTGACTTCATCGTCGCCATCATCGAGCCGAAGAAGGGCGAAACGGTGCTGGACCCCGCGTGTGGTACCGCCGGATTTCTGATCTCATCCTACAAGCACATCCTTGCCGCCAACACTGACCCGCAAGGCGTCAGCACGCTGACGCCGGATGACAAGGAGCGGCTAGCGGCGAACTTCAAAGGCTACGACATCTCGCCCGACATGGTGCGCCTGTCTTTGGTGAACATGTACCTGCACGGCTTTGCTGCCCCGCCTATCTTCGAGTACGACACGCTGACCAGCGAGGAGCGGTGGAACGAGTATGCGGACGTAATTCTGGCGAAGAACCCTCCGTTCATGTCTCCGAAGGGTGGTATACGGCCGCACAACCGGTTCTCAGTGCAATCCAAGCGGAGTGAGGTGCTGTTCGTGGACTACATGGCCGAGCACCTGACGCCCTCTGGCCGCGCCGGCATCATCGTGCCCGAGGGAATCATCTTCCAGAGCCAGAACGCCTACAAACAGCTTCGTAAGATGCTGGTAGAGGAATACTTGGTTGCTGTCGTTTCTTTGCCGGCTGGTGTGTTCAATCCCTATTCGGGCGTCAAGACGTCGATTCTCATCCTCGACAAGTCGCTTGCGAAGAAGACGGATCGTATCGCCTTCTTGAAGATCGAAAACGACGGTTTCGGTCTGGGCGCTCAGCGGCGCCCCATTGACAAAAATGACATACCGCAGATCCAGACCGAGATTGGCAAGTACCTGCAATGGCTGCAAGCGGGGATACCACTAGACGGCTTCCGGCCTGCGCTCGGCCTTTTCGTACCGAAGGAAAAGATCGGCGCGAACGAGGAGTACAACCTCAGTGGAGAGCGATATCGGGAAGAAGTAGTGCAATCAAAGCACTTTCCTTGGAGAACGGTGGAATCGCTCGTCGAGACAATCACTCCTCCATTCAAGATCCAGAAAGCTGCTTTCGGAAGCAGCGGACGATTTCCCATCATCGATCAATCTCAAGATGCTATCGCAGGCTGGACGGATGATGAGTCCACATTGGTTCACCCCACCAAACCGTTGGTTATCTTCGGCGATCACACGTGCGCACTTAAACTGATAGATGCGCCATTCGCACAGGGAGCAGACGGCATTAAAATCTTGCAAACCGTAGACGCGCTCGACCCACTTTTCCTCTTCCGCGTTCTCCGTGCCAGACCCCTCGAGAGTAGTGGTTATCAGAGGCATTACTCAAAGCTCAGAGAACATCAAATCCCTCTGCCGCCGTTGGAGGTACAGAAGGAGATCGTCGCCGAGATCGAGGGTTACCAGAAGGTCATCGACGGTGCCCGCGCCGTCGTCGACCATTATAGGCCGCACATTGCCGTAGACCCTGAATGGCCGTTGGTCCCCATTAAAGAGGTGGCGGCGGTTGAGAGTGGCTTCGGCTTCCCGATAGATCGTCAGGGCCAGAATGATGAGGGGATTCCGTTTCTGAAGGTCAGCGACATGAACCTCCCAGGGAATGAAGTGCGCATCGTGTCATGGAACAATTCTGTCTCACGCGAAGTCCTGCTCGAGTTGAAGGCAAAGGCGTTTCCCACAGGAACCGTAATCTTTCCGAAGATTGGTGCAGCTATCGCGACGAACAAGAAGCGCATCCTGACAAGGGAGTCGACCTACGACAACAACGTAATGGGCATCGTCTCTGACCGCGCCCGTCTCGTGCCTGAATACTTACACACCTATCTTCTTGGCTTCAATCTTTCACGATGGGCAAGTGACGCGCAGCCACCGTCAATGCGAAAGACGGCGGTGGAAGCCCATGATATTCCCCTCCCGCTCCTCATCATACAGCAAGCCATCGTAGCTGAGTTCGAAGCCGAGCAGGCGTTGGTCAACGCCAACCGCGAGCTGATTGCCCGCTTCGAGAAGAAGATCAGCGCTGCCATCGGGCGAGTATGGGGCGAAGCTGAACCCGTCCTGTGCCAAAACTCGGCCCTTTTGAAATAGACCATAAATCAGCAGCTTAGTGTCTGTGTTTGCGACCGGGCCAAGGGCCGTAGGCTTTACAATCGTCTGGCCCGAGGGCGGAGGGCGTCCTGTGCCAAAACTCGGCCCTTTTGAAATAGACCACAAATCAGCAGCTTAGACGCCCTTGGAATCCGCGCAGAATCGAGGGTATTTCGCGCCGCAGGGCTGGCTTCCGACCCCAGAGCAGCGGGTGGCGAGCGACAGGCCCACCGGGGGTGCGCACGGCTGGCTCAAATCGGCTGCGGGGCGAGCTACGGGCAGTGAACTTCGCACTCGGAAGTCCCTCATTAGACTGGACTTTATCGAGCACAAGAGCGAACGTTCGGGGATGCCGCAGGATACAGGGGTTGGCCGGAACGTCGGTTTGGACGGTTTGGACTTCGCCAGCTTACGGCGGGTCTGGGAGCAGACCTTTGGGGCTGCTCCTCCAAGCTCGCTCTCGCGTGTTTTCCTGCGCCGCGTTCTTGCGTACGAACGCCAGTGCCGGACCCTTGGCTGGCATTCGGCCACAACCCGGCGCGCTCTGGCTGCCATGGCGAACGGGACGCCAGGCAACGGCGCCGCCGCTCCCGCAGGGTCCGTTTCTGCCGGCACCCATCTCGTCCGTGAGTGGAATGGCCGGACCTCGTCCTGTGCCAAAACTCGGCCCTTTTGAAATAGGCCATAAATCAGCAACTTAGTGTCTGTGTTTGCGACCGGGCCAAGGGCCGTGGGCTTTACAATCGTCTTGGGCGGGCGGGTCGTCACCATGCAGATGACCACCTAGTCGAGAGCGAATATCGAAGCATCCTCAAATACATCCGCACGACCACCACCTCTTCCGGTTTGCGAGTACGCGCACACCTTATCCGGCGTCGTTATCCGAAGGGCGTCAAAATCACTGACGAGCGGATGCAGGCGCTTTCCGTTACAAAGGACCAGACTCTACCCAAATGGAACTACACCATCCGACCGCCTTGAAAACGGGAACTTATTTTGTCGCCGGCCCTAAGGGGGCAGCGGCTTCGCCTTCTAGGCCACCCTGTGCCAACGCGGCATCGCAGGGACTGCCGGTCAAGGCAGTGCAGATCAGCCGTTCGAGGCCCCGTTCGCTGGTGTCGGTCGTCACACCGCAGCCTCCTCGGGGGCGGCGGCGAGGTCGTCGGTGAGGGCATTGGTCTCGTCGCGAGGCTCCGGTTCCTCGGCCTCGTCCGGAAGCCGCGCCGCCGCCTCGCGCACATCGAGCTTCCCGGTAACTACATCAGCGACCAGGCGGGTGCGGTATTCGCGGAGAAGAGAGAGTTCGCCGTGCGCGAGGTCAATAGCACGCCGTGCGTCTGCCGACTCTTTGCTGACGACGTCGACGATGCCACGCTGCTC
This sequence comes from Candidatus Marinacidobacterales bacterium, assembly GCA_965237955.1. Lineage (GTDB taxonomy): Bacteria > Acidobacteriota > Vicinamibacteria > Marinacidobacterales > SMYC01. The sequence continues at coordinate 2,971,828 of OZ250169.1, forward strand.
TTCCGGTGGCGGACACAACAACTTGATACGAAGGAACTCTTCCGGGTACATCCTCAGTCGTGACGAGCGGATACCCGTTGACCGACGGATGTACTCGCTCTTGTATGGCGCCGTACGCAGCAGAAGGTCGGCGTACTCGCCAAGCAGTCTCGAAGAGCGGTGAGATCGGTAGACAGCATACGAGGGACTAACTATTCCAGCCTGCCTAGCAACGCCTAGAGCGGCCATCCAGGCCCACATCGTATTGATGACTAGGTCGCCGGGCTTACACAGCTTGTGCCCAACGTGTGACACTGCCATGAACATCGTGATGTTCTTCTCACTTCGCGGCGTTACTCCGGTAATGTGAGACACGGACAGCAGTTCCTCTGAACCAGTCTCAGAGCGCTCATCCGCTTCCCGGAAGTGCCATTTCGCCGGGCGTAGGTCCCCGTCCTGTGCCAAAACTCAGCCCTTTTGAAATAGACCATTAATCAGCAGCTTAGTGTCTGTTGTGCCTTCTATTTATTCATCCGCGCGTCCCGAACTTGATTGATCTTCGGTCTACCAGCACCATGCCGGCATGATTTCGTCGTTGGTTCCCGCTCTCATCTCTGCCTTCAAGGTTCGTCGCGAGCTAGCTCTCGAGAATGTCACTCTTCGGGAGCAGCTCGCCGTCCTCCACCATTCCGTGAAACGGCCGCTGGTTTTGGTGCCGCGTAACCCGCTCGTGTGCTAGAGTTTGAGCCTGATTTCGAGAGACGCAGTTCTTTCGGCGATGCGGGCTGGGCTGACCACACGGTGCCTGACGTTCAGAGACACCTTCGTGTGCACGCCGACATCCTCATTAATGGCGTTCGCCGACACAGGCAGGCCAGCTGACACTAGCATTCAAACACGGCGTAGCAACATATCTGGACTCCTCTAGTCAAGCCCCTTTCTTAATAAATCTTCCATCGAAGCTGCGCATCCATCGCGTCGTGACGAGTGGGTCAGACTGCAAACGTATCTTCGGCCTCAGTGAGGAGCGTCTTGGGTGCTCCGGGCCATGATGGAAAATCCGCGCGCGAGGAGCCAATCACTTTGAACGACCTCTTAGGGCCAGTGTTGCTATCGGCTTGACCCCGCGCCGGTCCGACCGGTACGCCATCAGTTGGATGGGTATCGTCGCAGCCTCTTTTGGAAGGGAAAAAGGAAAACACGAAAGTGGAGCCTCTAAGTCTAAGCGGCCATCGGCGACTGGAATTCACTCTCGCGGGTGGAGACGGCCCAGACGATCCGGGCGAGTTTGTTGGCGACAGCAATCACGGCCTTGTTGTGTCCCCGCGAGCGGTGGACCTTCCGAGCCCAGGCGCGGAGCTTGTCGGGCGGGCTCTTACTGACGTTCGCCGCGCGGAGCACGGCGCGCCCGCCCTGGGTGAGGAGCATACGGAGGTAGGAGTCGCCACGCTTGGTGATGCGTCCGAGGCGGCGAATGTCGCCACTGGAGTTTTCCTTGGGAACTAGGCCGAGGTAGCTCGAGAAGCGGCGCCCCGATGGGAAGCGGCGAAGATCGCCGACGAAGCCCACGATGGCGGTCGCGGTCAGAAGTCCGATGCCGGGAATGGCGAGAAGTCGTTGGACTTCAGGAAGCTGCTTGGTGAGCGCCTTGAGCTCGTGCTCGATGCCAGCGCACTTGTCCTTGAGTTCTCGAATCTCGGAGCAGGCATCACGGAGATGCGAACGGAGCACGTCGGGCAAATCAGAATCAGCGTCTTCGACGAGTTCGAAGAGGGCGGGCACGACGAAGTGAGCGCCCTTTGGGATGATGAATCCGAGTTCGCGCAGGATCCCGCGTACGGCATTGATGCGTGCGGTCCGTGTGGAGAGCCATCCTGAGCGCAGGCGATGGAGCGCGGCGAGGCTGTGCTGGTGCACGGACTTAATGGGCACGGGAAGAATCTCCTCGTTCCTGTAGGCCTCGAGCAACGCTTTGGCGTCGGCGCGGTCGTTCTTGCTCCCGCGTCGATAGGGCCTCACGAGGTGAGGTGGGAGCAGGACGACGTCGTGTCCCAACCTTCGGAACGTCCTTGCCCAGAAGTGAGCAGAGCCGCAGGCTTCGAGAAGCACGGTGGCAGCGCTCTGTTTGGCAAAAAACGACACCAACTTGGGTCGACTCACACGGAGTTGCTTGGACACCTTCCCCGCTTCTCCCGAGATGGCAATCTCGAAGACGTTCTTTGCAAGATCCACAGCGATCGTCGTATCTTTCATTCGGACTCCTCCTTTTCGATGCGTATTCGACTGACTTTGGCACATCGATGCCGTCTATGTCAGCGGAGGAGTCCATTCCATCACTTGATGGCGGAAGCACTTGATGGCGGAAGCACCGAATAGAGTCCATGCCGACGGCAAGAACCAGCGAGAGCCACCCACTGCGCATCACGGCGATGACCCTGGGCGACGGCCGTGGCCGGATCGGCTTCTCGCAGTGCCCCGGTAGGATCGATCACTACGCAATATCCGGGCCCTGGAAGCGGGATCTCGACACCGACCTCGACGCGATTCAGCGCTGGGGAGCGACTGCGGTGGTCAGCCTGATCACCCACGAAGAGATCCCCGATCTGAAGGTGCACGATCTCCCGAGGGCGGTTCGAGACCGGCACATGGAGTGGTGGCATGCCCCGATTCCCGACGGAGAGGCACCGGAACAGGACTTCGAGCACGCCTGGAAGGCCACCGGCGAGTCCATCCGGAACCGGCTGCGGCTCGGCTTCGACGTGCTGCTCCACTGCCGGGGTGGTCTGGGACGCGCCGGGACCATCACAGCCCGCCTGCTGGTGGAGTTGGGCGTGCAACCGGACGATGCGATCCGCCGCGTGCGCGACGCCCGCGAATGGACCATCGAGAACGGCTCCCAGCTGGCTCACGTGAGGCAGTGTTCGGCACAAGCACCATCGGTTCCATCCCGGAGACCGCGGACGACATCCACGACCGGGCGCTCGGGGCCTTCCTCGGTCTGGCGGTGGGCGACGCGGTCGGCACGACGCTCGAATTCTGCTCCCGCGATACGCAGCCGCGTCTAGAAGACATGGTCGGTGGCGGCCCGTTCGATCTGCCGGCCGGCGCTTGGACCGACGACACGGCCATGGCGCTGGCCCTTGCCGACAGCCTGGCGGAATCCAAGACGCTCGACTGCCGGGACCTGATGGACCGTTTCGTGAAGTGGTGGCGAGACGGAGACTACTCGTGGAGCGGAGACTGCTTCGACATCGGAAACACGACCTGCCAAGCGCTCACCCGGTACCTACGGACGGGTGACCCGGTCGCGGGTTCGACCGATCCCTTGAGCGCAGGCAACGGCTCGCTGATGCGGCTCGCCCCCGTTGCGCTCCGGTTCAGGCACGACCGGCCGCGCCTGATCGCAGCAGCCGCCGACCAGTCCCGGACGACCCACGGAGCCGAGGAAGCAGTGGACGCCTGCCGGGCGTTCGGCGAGCTCCTAGCGGACGCCATCGCCGGGTCACCGTTCTCGGACGTTCTGGCTCCGAGACGGTTCACGGGAGCGGCGGCAATCACTCAGGTCATAGCCGGCAGCTGGCGAGGACGGACACGGGATACGATCCGCTCCAGCGGGTACGTCGTTCACACGCTCGAAGCCGCCATCTGGTCAGTCGCCCGCACCGGAGACTTCCGCAGCGCGGTGCTGCTCGCGGCCAACCTGGCCGACGACGCCGATACGGTAGCAGCAGTGACGGGGCAGCTCGCCGGCGCCCTCTACGGCCTGAACGCCATCCCCGACCACTGGCGGGAACGCGTTGCCTGGAAGGATCGACTCCTGGCAGCGGCGCGGCGGTTGCTGTCGGAACCCCTTGCCGACCGGTAGAAGTTGGGTGGGTAGCCGAAGCACGGCTCTTGACCCGGTCGCAAACACAGACACTAAGCTGCTGATATTATGGTCTGTTTCAAAAGGCCGAGTTTTGGCACAGGACGGGATAGACTTTTTGCGGAGCACACCTGACGATGAGGGAACTGTGTCTTCAGAATTCTGGTTCAAACTCTAGCACGCGAGCGGATTACGCGGCGGCCACCAACACTTTGATGGCGGAAGCACCCGCCGATCTTCTTTTTTGCGGATCACAGGTAGCGAGGAGTAGCGCATGACGTCGTCCGTGGAAGAGATCACGGTTACCTGTCCGGACTGCGGACATGTCTACAAGGACTGGTATCGCGGGTCGATCAACTTAGCGCTCGATGATTTCGATGCCGACTACCTGGAACAAGCGTCGACGACGACCTGTCCGATGTGCGGGGTCAAACATGACCTTGGAACGTTGTTTGCCCGTCGAGACGAAGATGGGAATACGATCTTCGAGATGTGACAGACAGAACATCCTCATGCGCGCGATCGTAGTCCCTATTAACTCCTCTGTTAGAATAGTTTAGGGGAGACGGCCCGAGGGTAAGCGGAACTAAGGAAACGAGTGCAAAGGCGATCGTCGAGTAAATGGCCTCGGCCGGCAGACCGGAGACTAATCAAGTTCGGTGCGCGCGGATGAATAAATAGAAGGCACAACCCGCATTACTCAGTGGTCTGGGAAAGCCCCGGGCCGCGGCTCCACCCCTACCCGGGGGCGTCCACAAAACTCGGCCCTTTTGAAATAGACCACAAATCAGCAGTTTAGACGCCCTTGGAATCCGCGCAGAATCGAGGGTATTTCGCGCCGCAGGGCTGACTTCCGACCCCTGGGCTGCGGGTGGCGAGCGACAGCCCACCGGTGGTGCGCACGGCTGGCTCAAATCGGCTGCGGGGCGAGCTACGGCCAGTGAACTGCGCACCCGGAAGTCCCTCATTAGACTGGACTTTATCGAGCAGAAGAGCGAACGTTCGGTGATGCCGCAGGATACAGGGGTTGGCCGGAACGTCGTTTTGGACGGTTTGGACTTCGCCAGCTTACAGCGGGTCTGGGAGCAGACCTTTGGGGCTGCTCCTCCAAGCTCGCTCTCGCGTGTTTTCCTGCGCCGCGTTCTCTTGCACGAACGCCAGTGCCGGACCCATGGCGGGCTTTCGGCCGCAACCCGGCGCGCTCTGGCTGCCATGGCGAACGAGACACCAAGCTCCGGCGCTCCCGCAGGGTCCGTTTCTGCCGGCACCCATCTCGTCCGCGAGTGGAATGGCCGGACCTACCAGGTCGAGGTACTCGACAACGGCTATCGGTTCGATGGCAAAACCTATCCGTCCCTCACTACCATCGCAAAGCGAATCACCGGCACCCACTGGTCTGGACCACGCTTTTTCGGTCTGACGCCCAAGCGCAAGGCCTAACATGAAGAAGATCCGCTGTGCCATCTATACGCGAAAGAGTGCGGAAGAGGGTCTCGAACAGGCGTTCAACTCCCTCGATGCGCAGCGAGAAGCCTGCGCCGCGTATGTCGCGAGCCAGAAAGCGGAGGGCTGGGTGCTGCTGCCAACCGTCTACGAGGACGCGGGGCTCTCGGGAGGAACCCTGGAGCGCCTGGGCCTGCAGCGCTTGCTCGCCGACATCGACGCAGGTCTCGTCGACCAGATCGTGGTCTACAAGGTCGACCGGCTGACCCGTTCCCTCTCCGACTTTGCAAAGCTCGTCGAGCGGCTCGAGGCGGCCGGCTCGGTTTTCGTCTCGGTGACTCAGTCCTTCAACACCGCGACCAGCATGGGACGACTGACGCTGCATATGCTGCTGTCCTTCGCACAATTCGAACGCGAGGTCACGGCCGAGCGGATCCGCGATAAGGTCGCTGCCTCCAAGCGCAAGGGACTATGGATGGGCGGCCGCGTACCGCTCGGCTATGAGAAGGACGAGCGCACGCTGCGCATCAACGAGGCTGAGGCCAAAACGGTCCAGACGCTCTATGCGCTGTACCGGAAGCACGGAACGCTCCGGCAGGTGAAGGCCGAGGCGGACCGTCTGAGGCTGCGCACCAAGCGACGCTTCGCCGCGGATGGAACCCGGACAGGCGGGTTGCCGTTCCGTCGCGGACACCTCCACTGCCTGCTGACCAATCCTCTCTACGCCGGCCGTATCCGGCACCAGAGGCGTGTCTACGAGGGCCAGCATCCATCGATCATTGCTCCGGAGCTCTGGGACGCGGTCCAGGCGCAGCTGCAGGCAGGGGCTGCCAAACCAAGGAGACGCACGACGAAGGGCCGCGCAGCCCCCTCCCCGCTGGCAGGCAAGCTCTTCGACGAGACCGGGGACCGGCTGACGCCGAGCCACACCAAAAAGAAAAACGGGCAACGGCTCCGCTACTACGTCTCCCGGCGCCTCATCCCGTCCTGTGCCAAAACTCGGCCCTTTTGAAATAGACCATAAATCAGCAGCTTAGTGTCTGTGTTTGCGACCGGGCCAAGGGCCGTAGGCTTTACAATCGTCTGGCCGAGGGTGTTATCTTCAGTTCCATGATGACGTACCACGTGCAATTCCTACTGCTCGTTCTGGCTGGGTCAACCGCCAGCAGCTAAAGGTTGGTGGTTCCTGGCGGTTCAGAAAAAGCGAGATCGACCAGTGGGCAGCAGGGAACGCGGCCTGGCCGGATGACACGGGAGAGCCGGTGGAGCGGAAGCAATGACCATTCCAACGATATTTGAGACATGTCGGCCACGCGCGGATGTTCTCAAGGGAGCGATTACCGCGGCCGACTTTGCTGCGGACCTGGCCCAGGTCGTCATTGGCACGGGCAATGCTGAATATCTTGATCCGGCCCGTTTCTTCGCCAACACCTATCCCACGAGGGGTGTGCCTTCTATTTATTCATCCGCGCGCATCGAACTTGATTAGTCTCCGGTCGGTGCTTCCGTCATCAAGTGTTGGTGAGATGACGCTAAGACTTTACGGTGCATTAAGTTACAGAAAAAATAGCGCTCGTGACCTTCGCTGCGCGCTAAATGGAGCGTAAGCGCCTCTTTTGCAAAGGGATGCGTACACATCACCAACAGTAAACAGCGCAAGCACCCGGCGTAGCGTGGAAACAGCTCAGGAACACGATTCGATATTCGCTCTCGACTAGGTGGTCATCTGCATGGTGACGGCCCGCCCAAAGGGTAGCTCTGCTCAATGGTTGTCGCGGGTCCCGCCGTCCACGCCGCATCGACTGCTCGCTTGTAACGTTGCCAGTGGATCAAGTTTCGGCACAGGACGCCATCGCATGTAATAATGATGTCGGCGTGCACACGAAGATGTTGCTGAACGTCAGGCACCGCCTGGTCAGCCCAGTCTGCATCGCCGAAAGAACTGTGTCCCTTCGAAATCAGGCTCAAACTCTAGCACGTGAGCGGGTTACGCGGCGGCCACCAACACTTGATTTCAGAAGCACCCGGGTCGAAGTGGAGCGGGTTTAGCTTGTGAAACTCCCAAGCCATTCTCTATTACTGCCCGGTCTTCTCGTCGCGCTCTCCCAGCCTGTCGCCGGACGCGAGAAGTTTCCCGGCCGTATCGGTGGCGAAGGCCGCATCGGCCAAGCGGCACCCCCCTTCGAGCTAAAAGCGTGGTTGAACGCGGATCCGCTCGAGCCGGCCGACTTGAAGGGAAATGTACTACTCGTCCGTTGGTGGACGGACACTTGTCCCTTTTGCTCCACGACGGCGCCCGTGCTGCGAGAGCTCAACCGCAAGTACCGAGGTCGGGGCCTCCGGGTCATCGGCATCTTTCACCCCAAGCCGCCCGGCGATAGGAGCGTCGAACGGCTGCGGCGGGCGACCGAGCGCTTCGGCTTCACCTTCCCGGTGGCCCTCGACGCGGATTGGATAGCGCTCCACCGCTGGTGGCTCGACCACGAGGTACAGGCGTGGACCTCCGTTTCCTTCCTCGTCGACAAGCAGGGTGTCGTCCGCTACGTCCACCCCGGCGGCGAGTACCATCTGGGAGAAGCTGGACTCCACTGGCGGAACCACGAAAGCTGCCATCGGGAATACCGCGAGATAGAAGACACCATTCTCAAACTCCTCGACAACTAATCCCCACGAGGAGCAACGCCGCCAGCGCGAAAAAGGACGAGGAATTTTACGGTAGAATTAGCGGGTTCGGGCGCTCAACGCCTCGATTCTGGCTCGGGAAAGGCACGGATGATGAAAAAGACCGTGTTTTTGGTTTCAGCAGCAACGTGGGTCGTGACTGGTCTCGCGGCCGCCCAGCCGGACTTCGACGCCGTGGAAATGACGGTGTATCCGGTCGTGGGCCAGGTGTCCTACATCGAAGGCGCCGGCGGGAACATCGGGCTCTTCGTCGGTGAGGACGGCGTGTTCTTGATCGATGATCAATATGCTCCGTTGACTGACAAGATTGTTGCCGCAGTGCGAACCGTTTCCGACAAACCGATTCGCTTTCTCGTCAACACTCACATGCATCCGGATCACACCGGCGGCAATGAGAATTTTGGAAAAATGGGAACGCTCATCTTCGGTCACGACAACGTCCGGGCGCAGATGGCCAAGGCCGGTTACGACCAAGATCCGCCGCTCGTTACTTACGGCGACGACATGTCGTTCCATATCAACGGCGAGACCGTGTACGTGTTCAAGACACCGGACGCGCACACGAACAACGATTCCTACATCGTGTTCAAGGACTCGAACGCCGTCCATACCGGCGATATCTACCGAACGACGAGCTACCCCTACATCGACACTGCCAACGGCGGCAGGTTTCTCGGTACGATCAAAGCGCTCGACCTTCTCGTCGAGGTTTCGAACGCCGACACCAAGATCATCCCGGGCCACGGTGCGACGTCCAACGTCAAAGAAGTAAGAGCGTGGCGCAACATGCTCTTGGTCATCCGGGATCGGGTTCAGTCGGCCATCGCCGACGGCAAGACGCTGGAACAGATACAAGCGGCAGGGCTGACGAAAGAATACGACGAGCGTTGGGATAGCGGCCAGCGTATCGGCGGCGCAGCTGCCATGCTCGAATCCGCGTACAAAGATTTCGCACCGTGAGCTTGATAGCGGCTGTACTCATTGCTTCCGGTTTGGGTTTTGACGCCCCAGCGGAGTGGGTGTCGAAGCTGTCGTCTTCTTCGATGCGCGTCGCCGTTTGGGAGCTCACCGGCGACGACGCTCCTGCCGAAGTCGTGATCTTCTATTTCGGTGAGGGATCTGGAGGCGGTGTCGAAGCCAACCTCGCACGTTGGTTCGGCCAGTTCGAGCAACCGGACGGTTCGAGCACGCGCGACAGAGCGACCATCACCGAGCGCACCGTGAACGGACTCGAGCTCACCGTCGCAGACATGCGCGGGACGTTCGTCGCTCCGGTAAGGCCCGGAGCGCCACAGCGCAACGACCGTCCTGGATACCGGATGATCGGCGCCGTTGCCGAAGGAGGCACGGGCCCGTGGTACATCCGCGTGCTCGGCCCCGAAGCGACGATGGCGAAATGGGAAGCGAGCGTCGAGGATTTTCTCTCCTCGCTCCGCCTCGAATAGACGCTAAGGCGGAACGAGGCGCTCGAGCCCATTATCTTTGGGGGCAGTCAGCTAGTTTTTCGTCAACATCGCCTGGACATATCTGTGCTGTGATCCGCAAAAGAGAAGATCGCGTATTGACGGGCAGACAGCCATGGGAGTTGAGGTCCTGCGAACTCGTCTTCGCCTCGGTGGAGGTTCTGCACTCTGTCGCTGCCGGGCCACCGACGCAATAACGTGCTTGAGAAAGAACGCTTTGTTCCCCGTCCTGTGCCAAAACTCGGCCCTTTTGAAATAGCCGATAAATCAGCAGCTTAGCGTCTGTGTTTTGCGACGGTGCCAAGGGCTGTGGGCTTTACAATCGTCTGGCTCGAGGGTGTTATCTTCGGATCCATCATGACGTACCATGTGCAAATCCTACTGTTGGTCAGGCAGCCGTTGTTCGATCGGGCAGCCCTTGCTGCTCACACAGACCTCATGGGTGCTTCCGCCATTAAGTGTTGGTAAAATGACGCTAAGACTTTGCGGTGCATTAAATTACAGCCATGGTCTTTCAAAAGGGCCGAGTTTTGGCACAGGACGGGTATGAGTCGCATCGTGTGCTCACTGGAGAAGAAGCGGTGACCGGCGCCATCACTTTGCCATTGGGGGTTCACCAACGATTCGATGTTTGGTCGGCAAGTAAAACCTAGGGAGTGCAAGAATGAAGACTGTCTTTCTTTCGGTTTTGTCTATCGTTGTGTCCACCGCGCTTGGAAGCACAACGCTCCTGACGGCAACGCCCAGCACCGCCGGGGAACCGCTACTGGCCCAAGGCGAAGAACCACTCACCGACCGCTATCGAGAGGCCGCCGGCCGGATTCTCGGTGCCGCGCTTCAAGATGTGGAAGGCTGGGAGAAAGTCACGTACCTCACGACCGATATAGGCCACCGGCTGAGTGGCTCGTCTGCACTGGAAAGAGCCATCGAGTGGGCGCATGCCCGGATGAAAGCAGAGGAGCTTCAGAACGTGCGGCTCCAACCCGTCAAGGTCCCTCACTGGGTGCGGGGGAAAGAGTACGCGGAGGTCGTGTCGCCGGTCGGGAAACCGCTCGGGATACTGGGGCTCGGAGGAAGCGTGGGAACGCCGCCGGAGGGGATCACCGCCCCGATCGTGGTGGCGCGAAGCTTCGACGAGCTCGAAGCGCTCGGGCGGGAGAAGGTGGAAGGGAAGACGGTGCTCTATGCCCCACCCTGGATGGACTATTCGCGTAATGTAGCGTACCGCCGCGACGGCGCTTCGCGAGCGGCGAAACTGGGAGCGGTTGCAGCTCTCGTCCGCTCGGTGACCGATCGGAGCCTCTATACTCCCCACACCGGCGCCATGCGATACGCGGATGACATCCCCCGGATTCCCGCCGCCGCGGTAACGGTCGAGGACATGTATTGGATGCAACGGATGACGAAAGCCGGGCACGAGGTCGAGGTCAAGCTCTATATGGAAGCCAAGAATCTACCGGAAGCAGATTCCGCCAATGTGATCGCGGAGATCGTGGGAAGCGAAGAGCCGGAAGAGATCGTTGTGATGGGCGGACACTTTGACTCATGGGACGTGGGCCAAGGCGCCCACGACGACGGCGCGGCCTGCATTGCCGCCTGGCAGGCTCTCAAGATCTTGAGAGATCTCGGGTTGCGCCCGCGCCGAACGTTGCGGGTCGTGCTTTGGACGAACGAGGAGAATGGGCTCGCGGGTGGTCGAGCCTACCGCGAGTCGGTTGGAGACGACATCGGCAATCACGTCGCCGCCATCGAAATGGATGGCGGAGTCGAAAAACCCATCGGATTCGGCTTCGGCCTCGAAGGCGTCAACCGCGAGGACACGAGCAATCCGACCTACGAGGTCGCTCTCGAAAAGCTCCGACAGATCGGGCGTTTACTGGACGGTATCAACGCCGGCCAGATTCAGCGCGGAGGAGGGGGAGCGGACATCGGCCCTCTCATGCAAGATGGCGTTCCCGGGCTGGCTGCTCGAAACGTGCACAACCTCTACCTGGACTTGCATCATACGCACGCTGACACGCTCGACAAGGTCGATCCTCAAGACTTCCGTCAGTCCATTGCCATACTGGCCGTCATGGGGTACGTGCTCGCCGACATGCCCGGCCGGCTGGTTCCCACGGGGACAAACAAGTAAAGCAGGTCTTCCCGTGTTGGACAGCCCAGCAATGGTTTGTTTGGGCAGGGGTCCTGAGTCCTCTCCTGAATCCCGTCCTGTGCCAAAACTCGGCCCTTTTGAAATAGACCACAAATCAGCAGCTTAGACGCCCTTGGAATCCGCGCAGAATCGAGGGTATTTCGCGCCGCAGGGCTGGCTTCCGACCCCAGAGCTGCGGGTGGCGAGCGACAGGCCCACCGGGGGTGCGCACGGCTGGCTCAAATCGGCTGCGGGGCGAGCTACGGGCAGCGGACTGCGCACCCGGAAGTCCCTCATTAGACTGGACTTTATCGAGCACAAGAGCGAACGTTCGGGGATGCCGCAGGATACAGGGGTTGGCCGGAACGTCGTTTTGGACGGTTTGGACTTCGCCAGCTTACGGCGGGTCTGGGAGCAGACCTTTGGGGCTGCTCCTCCAAGCTCGCTCTCGCGTGTTTTCCTGCGCCGCGTTCTCTTGCACGAACGCCAGTGCCGGACCCATGGCGGGCTTTCGGCTACAACCCGGCGCGCTCTGGCTGCCATGGTGAACGAGACACCAAGCCCTGGTGCTCCCGCAGGGTCCGTTTCTGCCGGCACCCATCTCGTCCGCGAGTGGAATGGCCGGACCTACCAGGTCGAGGTAATCGACAACGGCTATCGGTTCGATGGCAAAACCTATCCGTCCCTCACTACCATCGCAAAGCGAATCACCGGCACCCACTGGTCAGGACCACGCTTTTTCGGTCTGACGCCCAAGCGCAAGGCCTAACATGAAGAAGATCCGCTGTGCCATCTATACGCGAAAGAGTGCCTTGGTGCACAACTCCGATAGAGGCCGAGAGCTCGCTTGGCCCCGACTCCCATCATCCGGTCATCTCGCTATCAGGCATCCCGAGCGCCGTCATCGTGTTGAGAATCTTGCACCCGATCCTTGCCTCGACTCTCTGTGCCGCCAACCCTCTCGCTCGCATCGCTGAGCCCACGATAGCCTTGTAGCGATGGAACGTTGTCTCGACTTTGCTCCGTTTGCTGTAGCCCGATTCTGTGTGCCACTTTCGTTTGCCGAGCCGAGCTTGTGCTGCAATGTTGCGATTACGCTGTCGGCTGCTCGCCGGCCCCGATGCGAGCTGGGCGCCCTTGCGCGGCGGTATCAGCACCCTCGGCGAGCGATGAGCGCTGTGATTCTCGATCGCCTCATAGACGCCGCTGGCGTCGTATGCGGTGTCAGCTCTGGCCGATGAGATGGGACTGTCGATCTGTCCGACAAGCGATGCAACCCGCGATGAATCGCGGGCTCTTTTGCTCGTCAGCTCGCCGGCGACGACTTCGCCACTCTGCTCGTCGACACACAGATGGAGCTTGCGATAGTCCCTGCTCTTTGGTGCTCTGCGCAGCTGGCCGGCGTGGACAGCGAGACCGCTGCTGTCGATCAAGATGTGCAACGGCGTCTTCTGCTTGTCTTGGTAGAAGGGGACCTTACCCAGCTTCGCCTTGCGCCTCGAGATCGTGGTGTGATTGGGCACATCATTGTCTAGCTTCATCAGAGCGAACAACGATCGCAGCAATCCCTCGCTCTGCCTAGATGACAGATGAAACACCATGCCCAGGGTGACAGCCGTCTCGATGGCGTGGTTCGAGTACTTGCGTTGACGGCCCGGTTTCCTCCTCCTCGGCCGGGGCGCGTCCCAGTTCACAAGCTTGCCGGCGGTGAGCGAGATCCAGACGGTCAGGCTCCCGCGGTTGCGCAGACCCGCCTCATATTCACGCCAATTCCTCACGCGATAGGCCTTCTTCACATACTTCCGCTGAGTGCGTTTGAAAATGCTCATGGGGAACCTCGAATCCGTGAGTAAAGGACAATTGTGGACCGAGATCGCGAGTTGTGCACCAAGGCACGCACTCGCTGGTATGATCCCCGAGGCGATAGGGGACATCCTTGCGCACGTCAGTGCGTTAACGTCGAACCTCGCTGTCATCTTCACGCTGAACCAAAACACTATGAGGGAAGGAGATATTTCAGTGTACAAATGGATCATTGGACTGATTCTCGCAGCCGTGCCGGTCCAGGCACAGCCGAACCGGAAAGCCCTGTGGTTGACCCATCCTGCCGAGGCACCAGAAGCAGCCCGCATGGTGAGCCATAAGTTATCTGCTGGTCAGCTAGTCCAGGCCAGAAGCCAGCGTGACGGCCAGATCTCAGGCCGGACCCACGAACGGATGGACCAGCACCACCAGGGGGTGCGTGTCGTTGGAGGACAGTTAGTCTCTCATCAGGATTCCGGAAGCGTCCTTTCGGTAACTGGGAACTTCTACGAGAACATACAGCTTGATACAACACCGTCGCTAACTGAATCCGAAGCACAGGACATTGCCCTCAGAGGTGAGGATGAGGGTGCATTTGTGGTCGGGAGTGCTGAGCTTGTCGTACTTCCCCTCGAGGAGCGGTTTCACCTCGCCTACTCATTCCACGTACGCAGCCCCGGCGGGCTCTTCGCCGTGTACGTTGACGCACACTCCGGCGCCATCGTGCTGCGCTACGACGACACCCGCACCCAGAGCGTCATTGGATTGGGAATCGGCACCTGGGGCGACGAGAAGAAGATTAGCGTTGAGATGTCTGGCGGAGAGTATAGAGCCGTTGACGTGCTCCGGCCATTCAATATCAGAACCTACAATGTGAAATTCGACTTCCGCGCATGGGCCAGATTAAGAGCCCAGGGCCATTTCTACATTGCCAAGGACAGCGACAACGAGTGGAGAGATGGAGCGGTCGTAGACGCACACACCTACTCAGGCTACACCTACGACTACTATTTCAAGAGGCATGGCCGCTATGGCATCGATGACCTTGGCACCGCAGCAGTAAATTTCGTTCACTTCATCCATGCTGGACCACACCGCTACGCCGGCAGTGCCTTCTATTATTTCCCAGATAACTCGATGAATTTCGGGGATGGGGACGGAGTGAATACAACCTTCTACTCAAGCGCACTGGATATAGTCGCGCACGAACTGACCCACGGAGTGGTCCATTTCACATCGAGTCTGATCTACCTCAATGAATCGGGAGCGCTGAACGAGGCTTTCTGCGACATCATAGGAACCTCCGCGGAGTTCTTCTTCCAGCCTCCAGGAAACGGGCGTAATATGGCGGATTGGGTGGAAGGAGAGGACATTTTCATCAACTTTGGGCCGTACTTCCGGTCTTTCTCGGATCCAAGCAGTGCAGGGAGTTACTACCCTGATCACTACAGCAAGCGTTATACAGGAACCCTTGACCGCGGCGGTGTTCACATAAACTCAAGCATCGCCAACCACGCCTTCTACCTGATGGTCGAGGGCGGCACCAACCGAACTTCAGGTATAGCGGTGAACGGGCTCGGACGCAGCCAGATGGACAGGATTGAAAGCGTCTTCTACCGGGCCTTCACTCTGTATCTCGTGCCGAGCTCGAACTTCTCCGACGCCAGGCGAGCGACGCTATTGGCTGCCAGGGAACTCTACGGGCAGGGCAGCCCAGAGGAACGGGTAGTTACAGCGGGATGGAACGCCGTAGGCGTGCAATGAAGACAATCATGAAAAGACTAAGTGTGTTGCTGTTTACGGTTGCACCGATGCTCCCACTTATCGCGGGTGCTCAGGAGGCCCCCGAGGAGAATAAAGCCAAGAAGTTCCAGTTCCTGTTCAATGTGTACTACCAGTCGATGGTCCGGGATTTCAGTGAATCCACGAGCTTCACGAAGGACCTTGAGCAAGGCACTACTACCCGGTCGTACTCGGGAGGAGACGGCTCTTCGTTCGAGATGGGCGGGGCGTTTTCGCTGACGCCGAAGTTAGCGATCGTGACAAGCGTTGAAATCTTGTCTTCAGTCCATGAAGGCACCTTGGAGATCTCCTCTCCCCATCCCCTGCTGTTCAACCGGCCCCGAGAGACAAGCATGCCAGCCGATGCCCTCGACTACTACGAGTTCACCGTGCACGCAAATGTTACGTATAGGATTCCTGTGTCCAAGATGGAAATTGAACTCTTTGCCGGGCCAAGCATGTTCTTTCCAGAAATCGAATTAATTGACCAGGCAACAACCGACTCACAGTACCCGTTCGATGAACTGACAATCACATCCTCGAGGAATGTCACCCTGGAGGAGAGAGCCATCGGATTCAATGTAGGAGGAGGTGTGACCTACTACTTGACTGAGTCGCTAGGACTCTCCTTCGTGACGAGATACAGCCGGGCCAGCCTGGAGGCCATGCGGGAGGGCGGGCAGCCGATCTCATTGGAGCTTGGAGGTTTACGGGTTGGAGGCGGTTTCAGATTGAGGTTTTAAGAGGCAAGCCGTTAAACGGTAATAATCAGGGGTGCGGCAGCCGCCAGTGGTGGATCTGTCCCTGTGCCTTCTATTTATTCATCCGCGCGCACCGAACTTGCTAAGCTGCTGATTTATGGTCTATTTCGAAAGATCCGAGTTTTGGCACAGGACGCGGTCCTAATCGACACCCCCTCAGAAGACTAGCCCTAAATTTGCGATTTCTCCTTTTTTCTCAATCCCTTACAGGCTTCAGGACGGGTACTAACTAACACTTGATTGCGGAACCACGTCACCCTTCAGAACCATCGCTTCACGAGATTCGCGATAAGCGTCAAGACGACCGATGCAAGGACCATCGACGTGATAGGGATGAACACGCGCGTGTTTTCTCCATGGTAGCGAATATCGCCCGGAAGTCGGCCGAACCAAGAAAACCCGCCGTAGTAGACGGCGACACCGACGGCGGCGAGCAGCACGCCAGCGCCAATGATCAGAAGGCCGAGTGATCGTGGCTCCATCGTCTACCCGAACTCGGAGAGTCTCTCTGTCAGCAAATCGTAGAATCCGTCCTGTGCTCCGCAATAAAGAAGATTGGCCAGAAGCAGCCGAACATAGCAGGTCTAGAACGCGCAATCAACGCTGGATCGATTTTTTGCGGAGCACACCAGTCGCAAACACAGAAACTATGCTGCTGGTTTATGGTCTATTTCAAAAGGGCCGAGTTTTGGCACAGGACTGGATCTGGTGAAGCGCGACAAACTGAGTTTGGACCTCCTCTGACGCAGACCTACCCGCCAGGTCCGCCCGTTGCGGACGCATTCCGGGCCGACTTCGAAGCTGAGAAGGAAAGGCTTGCGCGAGAGCTCGGGCCCGCGCCGCCCACCTAGGGTGGCCGTCGCTACCGACGAATGATCTGCTGCTTCAGGAGCGCGTCGACGGCGACGACGAGATTCTCGAAAGGCTGCTCCGTACTCGGCGCGGGTTGCAGCCGTCCTTCGCGATCGATTAGGTAGTTGGCGGGGTATCGCGCCGTCGTCTGATAAATCTCGGGGACGTCCCCCTCGATCGTCAGAAGGGGGTAGCTCACCGACAGGACGTTTTCTTCGAAGTTGAGCTGCGTTTCGAGGTCCTCTGTGGAGAGGCCGAAGACCATGAATCCCTGTTTCTTGCGTTCCTGATAGAGCTTGTCGAGACCCGGCATTTCCTTGCGGCACGGCGGACACCAGGTCGCCCAAACGTTTACGAGCACGACCTTTCCTCCATGCTCGTCGAGACGATGAGTGTTGCCGTGGATGTCCGCCGTCGAGAAAGGCGGCGCCTCGACGTCACTGAGCGCCAGATTCCGCGCCTGCGTAGCGCGCTCGACGACGCCTCGAATCGGAAGGAACACGAGACCGAGCGACAAAATGCCGAGCATCAGGCCCACCTTGCTCACGGTTGAGAAGGCTCCTTTGCGGTGGTCGGCGAGCGCGAGGACGAGAGTGATGATGCTCGGCAAGGCCATCGCGATCGCGACTATGGAGAGACGGAAGACGAAGTCGGCGTCCCTGTCGGCGCTCGCGCGCGTCAGGCTCCGATAGACGAACAGGCCAAGACCCGCTGCCGCAAAGGGCGACGCGACGCCGGCCCATAGAGTCCGAAAGTACAGCTTCGACATAACGAAGCCATTCTAGCGTGAGACGGTTCGGTAGCGTGCTAGGGTATTGTCAGGTGCTATCAAGTTGAGACGGCGACTGACACAATGAGCCGATGAACAGCCAGCCATCCCGCTACCACATTAATAAGGGGCAATGCCGTTCGCCGAATGATGGAGGCCAAAAGCGAGCGTGGCAGTAGCCGCGGGTTGGCTTTACAGGCGTGGCCTACCTTAAAGCGTTGCGACGAGGGCGCGTTGCTAGCCGGTCTTGAGTTCGTTTGTATTTTTGGACACGACGGCGATGAGCCTTCGGTGCCAAGCCAGAAGGGTTTCCGGTGTGACGATACCGGCGACTTCTGCCAAGAGTTTCCGGCCAAGCGCCTTACCCTTTACCGCGAGCCGACGTCGCTCGTCGTCTGTGAGACGAAGCTTCCTCCCGCAGAGCCGAGCTTTGAGGATTTTGTTCTCCTCGAGCAAGTAGACGATAGCGGCCTGATGGTCACGCTGGAGCCAACCAGCGATGGCGACGACCAACAAGGTCAAGGGCTGGACCGGCGTGCTCATGACCGAGGATTCTAGCTCCCATTGGCCAATCAAACGTAGATACGTCTATTCCGAAACGTCCCGGCGGGCCGGTCTTGAGTTCGTTTGTGTTTTTGGACACGACGCCCTACCGCAGTCCTCAGACTTGGAAGCTACCATGCTGGGCGCGACCCCGAACTAACTTTCGAATGTGTCGCTTGTCGTAGTATCGTCCGATACCGATACCAGGACAGTGCTCTCGCGCCGTGTTCCACTGTGAACGAGTAGCGATTGGCGAGTCTTTGCCCGGCGTGAAGGGGAAGTTCCGGCACTGCGTCGGCCGCACGTCGTAGATCCCACAGCCCTTCGTTCTCGGATCCAGGAATACGCAGGTGCCCGAAGCCTCCGATAGAACGCGATGGTCGCCACGTTCCTCAATCGCCCACGCAACCCCAGCCGTCTGCAACCGACCCACATCGCGCTTGCTCAAAAAGACGCCCTCGACGTCACCCTTGCCGAACATTGACTGTGAGCAGCAGTGACCGCAGTCTGGTTGGCACTCGAATCTCAAACCTTTCTTAATCCATCTCATTCCATGTACCGCGCAGTCGCCGCTCGGAGCTCCCGACTCGGACCCCTCATTCGTCCTCTTGCGCTCCGACTGGCATGAACAGCATCCAAATAACGAACCGGGGAGTTGCGGCCGGGGGCCGGGCAAAAGAGACAGACTACAGCTAATGCAGTGCGCCCGGCCGTCAGCTTCAATGGCGCGTTAGAATGCCCCCTGCCACATGCCGTCGTCATATGACTCCATCGTGGTTTTTAGCCGCTCATAGAGATGGTCGAGTTCCTTTTGGAGCTTCTTGTCATCCGTGTGATTTGCTTCCGCCGCGATGTAGCCAATTATCTCATCCAGATCATCCAGAGTCAGCTTAACGATGAGTTTCTTACCTTTGACCACCGCCATCCGTAGAGGGCCAGTGACCTCGGGCCCACCCATAGCATGCTCCAGTATGAGACTCCTTTGCCGTGGTGTAATGGCGACTTCAATGGGTTGGCCGTATTCGATCTTCTGTCGGTTCATGATTTGCTGAGACTTCGGGTCGTTCTAACGTTCTACCGCCTAAGTATTGTATCTGGCGCACGGGGAACCAGAAAGAGGTAGGCAGGTAACTCGCGTTACAGTGATTCCCATGGCGTGAACCGCCCCGGGTTTTCCAGGAGACTGTTTTAGTTGAGTCTCGCCATCTATGTCGAATCCTAGAGGCGTTCTCAAAACTCGCGGAGACCAGCCGACGCGGCACTGGCTCTGCGATAGGCGACCCCGAGCAGACCTCTCCTGCAGACCATCCGTTTCGTCCAGCTGGCGCGCCCGAACTCCTATGCGGCGTCGCGGTGGTAATAGCTGAGCAAGCCGCCCAATCGCTTACGACATCGCACCTTCCCGTGAGGACTGCCGACGCATTCTTCCGCTTCGAGCAACGCGTTCCCAAGCCCTTGATGGTTGCGCTCTCCGTGATAATGATGGATGAACTCAGCGACGGCACGGCGCAGCGATTGCTCACTGAAGAAGATCATCCGCTCCAAGCACTCGCTCTTGATCGACAAAACAAACCTTTCGACATAAGCGTTCAGATTCGGCGAACGGTGCGGCAGCCGAATGACGTCCGTTCCGGCGTGCTCGAGCAAATCGCGAAACTCTGTGGTGAACTTCTTGTCGCGGTCCAGGATGAGGAATCGCTTGCCGCGCAGAAAGCCGTCGAATGGGTCGGTGAGATTCCGACCGGCCTCGTCGTGTCCAAAAATACAAACGAACTCTAAGACCCACGCGTCGGGCCGTCGCCGAGTTCATCTATCATTATTGTGGAGAGCTCAACCATCAAGGTGTGCCTTCTATTTATTCATCCGCGCGCACCGAACTTGATTAGTCTCCGGTCTGCCGGGACCATGCCGGCATGATTTCGTCGTTTGTTCGCGCTCTCGTCTCTGCCTTCAAGGCTCGTCGCGAGCTGGCTCTCGAGAATGTCGCTCTTCGGCAGCAGCTCGCCGTCTTCCGCCGTTCGGTGAAACGGACGCGGCTCTCGAATGTCGACCGCGAGTTTTGGGTGCTGTTGCGGGTACTTCCGCCATTAAAGTGTTGGTGAGATGACGCTAAGACTTTACGCTGCATTAAATTACAGCCGAAATAGCGCTCGCGACCTTCGCCGCGCGCTAAATGGAGCGTAAGCGGCTTTTTTGCAAAGGGATACGTACACATCACCAACAGCAAATAGCGCAAGCACCAAACAGTCGCACGAGCGAGCCTCTCCACGTTACCTAAGACGCCGGTGGCGTCGTCGGGTCAACCGGCACGAAGCAGCCGAGCATGGCAGGTCTAAACCGCGCAATCAACGCCGGATCGACTTTTTGCGGAGCACAGCTCTTGTGGACGTACTTGTCGGGCACAAATAGCCGCCGGATCCGCAAAGCGCTGAAACCACTGCTCGGTGAGGAGCACCTATCGAAGAGCGCGGTGTCTCGCATGGTTAGTCGTCTGAAGGTGTGCTTCGAAGAATGGCAGAACCGTGATCTCAGCGAGGAGGTCTATGCGATCGTTTACCTGGACGGCTTTCACCTCATCTGGGGGCATTCAAGCCACCTTGTGCTGACGGTGCAGACGTCGGCGCTCGTTCAGGGTTTGCTGCTTGATTTTGTGGCTCATACGCAGGATGTTCGTTCCGCGACCGTAATACACGTCGGTCGTCGTTAGGTTGTTCAAACTCTCGTGGTAGCGAATACGAAAGCGGAGAGGGGGAGTTATGAAGACACGCTGGGCGACGGGTAGCGATGTCGGGCCTGATGTGCTCGAGCGGCTGCATTGCAGCCTAACGGTTGACATGATAATGACCCGTCGCGCCCGCTTGCAGGTCTGCCGGCCCGACGAGACCGCGCGTGCAGTCATGGCCAGGAACATACACAATTTCAGTTTTCTGCCCGTGGTGGACGAGACCGGGCGCATCCTGGGCCTCTATCAGGCGGAGCGATGGTTCGGCAAGGAAGCGCCGCAACAGCTGATCGGCGATGATTTCGAACCGTTCTCCGAAGAGTTCGTGATCCGTGCCGACGCGAGCATCGTTGACTTCGTGACGAGGGCTGATCAACGCCCGACGCGGCTCGTCGTCTCGGGTGTTCGGGTCGCCGGTCTAGTCAGCCTGTCGGACCTACAACAGCTTCCCGTCCTGTGCCAAAACTCGGCCCTCTTGAAATAGACCACAAATCAGCAGCTTAGACGCCCTTGGAATCCGCCGACCCTTGGGCTGCGTGGCGAGCTACGGGCCTGTTCTTGGCCGGTTGCGGCGATGGCGGCAGCAACAGCCCAACGCAATCGACTCCGCCACCGCCTCCGCCGATACCATCTGCTGTAGTTCAGGCTACGGGCAGCGGCACCATCACGATTCACCCCAGCATTGATAGAAGATTCTTCTTCGCATTTAAGTATCCGATACGGGTTCGCGAGACTGGAGGAGGCACGGCAACGTGGAATTTCTTCCGTGTCTCGTTCTTCAACAACGCCAGAGAAGTAGAACGCTATGAATTGACTGCTAACGATATTAGGTCGGCAGGATATAGCGATATCGCCGCACGCTCAGATCAAACAATTGAAATCACTGCACGATCCAACGTGAGAGCAGGGGGGTTTGACGACATCCAGCTTCTGACAGAATTCGCCGACAAGAAGGACGGAACCGTTCAGCAAAGCAATATAAGTTTGGGCAGCTTTGATGGTGTGCGCGTTTCTCTCACGCCTGCATTGCTGCCGGATGGGTTTACAATCGAACAGAAGTAACCGAGTGTAGACCCTTGCCTGTTGCTGGTGGCTCCGTTTTATGGATTTCAAACTGAGACACTACCGGCTCGTTGGAGGAGGCAGCAAGAAATCTGGACTCCCCCGCCATCCCCGTCCTGTGCCAAAACTCGGCCCAGCCGGCATCGACGAAAGAACTGCGCCTCTCGAAATCAGGCTAAAACTCTAGCATGCGAACAGGTTACGCGGCGGAGATTCCGTAGAGAACTCGTTTCAGCAGAAGATCATTCACCTCACCGCCGTGGCTCACCGCCTCGTAGCAGCGAAGCGGAATCTCTCCTCCCTCGATGCTCCGAACCCGTGGCACACGGATCGGTACCCGCTGGCCGCCAAGCCCGTCCTGTCCAAAAACACAAACGAACTCAAGACTGGCGCGCCGGGACGTTTCGGATCAGAGACGTCTGAGGCTTGGTTGGCCAATGGAAGCTAGAATCCTCGGTCATGAGGAGGCAGAGCCAGCCCTGAACCTTGTTGGTCGTCGCCATCGCTGGCTGGCTCCAGCGTGACCAACAGGCCGCTACCGTTTGTGTTTTTGGACACGACGGGTTCCAGCTTGTACCGCCGTGTGCTGGTGCCCGCCACGGTCCACGGAGTCCGGGAACTCGCCTGGGTCTACACGGTCGAGGCGACCCGGATCAAACGGTGCCGGATCGTATCCGGCTGCTGGCCGAAGTAACACGCTCACTGTCCAGTAGAAAACACAGACACTGCTGATTTGTGGCCTATTTCAAAAGGGCCTAGTTTTGGCACAGGACGGGTGAATCCTCAATCCTGAATCCTCAATCCTTCCCCCGCGGCAACAAAGTCCGCGGGTTCTCCACCACCCCCACCGGGCGGCAGTTCGGGCAGTTGTCCGGACCATCGCCCAGCTCCGCGCGGGCGTCGTCGAGATACCCCGACAACCGCGCCACCACGTCGGGGTTTCCCGCCGCGACGTCGGTCGTCTCCCCGATGTCCGCTTCCAGATCGTAGAGCACCCCGTCTTTCGCGTCGAGCTTCCATTGCCCCGAGCGGACGGCCCGCAACTCGTAGCCCGCGTAGTAGTAGAACGCCTCGTGCGGCGACTGCGCGCCTTCCTCCCCGAGCAACAACGCCGAGATGTCCTTCCCGTCAATGATCCGCTCAGCCGGAGCCTGGCTCCCCGCCAGTCCGGCGAGGGTCGGCATCAGGTCCATCGTCGTGGCCATCTCGTCGACGACCGTGCCCGCCGACACGTGGCCCGGCCACCACGCCAGCGTCGGCTCCCGCATGCCGCCCTCCCAGGTGCTGCCCTTGCCGCCGCGCAGCGGCGTGTTCACGGAGCCTCGGGATGCGCCGTTGTCCGAGGTGAACAGCACCAGCGTGTCGCCGGCCAGCTCCAGCTCCCGCAACGTGTCGAGGATTCGGCCCACGCTCCAGTCCACCTCCTCGATCTGGGCCCGCGTGCGCCGCTCGACCTCGAAGTCAAAGGGCTCCCGGATCACGCTGTCCCAGTCGATCTGCTCACCTTCCTGAAACCCCAGAAACTCCCTCCGAGCGCCGCGCGGATGGTGGATGAACGCATGAGGTAGATACACGAAGAACGGCCCGTCTTTGTTGCGGCGAATGAAATCCACCGCCGCGTCGGTGAACTGCTGGCAAAGCAGCCCCTGGTCCTCCATGTCCGCTATCCGGCCCACCACCTCGCCGTCGCGCATCAGCGGGAGTGGCGGGAAGTTCCATTTGTCGCTATCGCTGCTGAATCGCGGGTGTTTCGGCCACATGTCGTTCGAGTACGGAATGCCGTAGTACTCGTCGAACCCCTGAGCGGTAGGCAGGAACTCGGGTTGATCCCCGAGGTGCCACTTCCCGAAGCCCCCGGTCGCGTAGCCCGCCTCCCGCAATACCTCCGCGATGGTCACCTCCGACGGATGCAGCCCCCACCGGTCCCCCGGAAACAGTGTGGCGAACTGCGATCCCCACGCCAGTCCCACCCGTTTCGGATAGGAGCCGGTCAAAAGCGCCGCCCGCGACGGCGTACACAACGGAGCCGCCGCGTAGAACGACGTCAGCTTCATCCCCTCGGCCGCCATCCGGTCCAGGTGCGGCGTTCGATTCACCGTCGAGCCGAACGGTCCGATATCCCCGTAGCCCATGTCGTCGATGAAGATCACCACGAAGTTGGGAGGCCGCTCCGGCGCCGGCGCCACCCCGCAAGCGCCCATCACTCCAACCACCAGCAGCAGTCCCCCCAGCATCTTTCTGAATCGCACGATCCTGACTCCACTGTTGTTCGTGATGCTCACGTGACCTCCAGCCAGAACCCGTCCTGTGCCAAAACCTCGGCCCTTTTGAAATAGACCATTAATCAGCAGCTTAGTGTCTGTACTACCTGCGAGAGGAGATTCGGTTGCGTCGTGTCCGAAAATGCGAACGGAGCCAGAAAGCTCGAATCCTAGAGGCGTTCTCGAAATTTGCAGAGACCAGCCGACGGGGCACTGGCTCTGCGATAGGCGCTCCCGAGCAGACCTCTCATTCTAGCTCCTATTGCCAACCGAGCCTAGACACGTCTCATCCGAAACGTCCCGGCGCGCCGATCTTGAGTTCGTTTGTGTTTTTGGACACGACGGGTGTGAGGAGCTCGTTGCCGAGACCTTGGTGGTTCCGTTCTGTGTGATAGTGCACTACGTATTCGGTTACCGCTGTGCGCAGGTGTCGCTCACTGAGAGGTACGAAGCGGTCGAGACACTCTCGACGTATGGAGAGAACGAATCTTTCCGCATATGCGTTCAGATTCGGACTATTAGCGGGAAGGCGAAGAGGCTTCACGCCTGAATCTCTCAACAGCCCACGTACCGCCTCGGTGAATAGCGGGTCCCGGTCGTGGATGAGGTATCGCTTGCCAAGGAGGAAACCATCGCATGTCAGTGAGGTTTCTTGCCACCTGCTTCATCCACTCCCCGTTGGGGTCCGAACCGCCTCGATGGTCCGGTGGAACGACTCGCAAAACTTCGAGTCCCGGTCGTGAATGAGGTATCGACTTGAGGACACAAAGCCGACATCTGCCATGGTTACGTTGCGAGCCACTTGAGTCATCCACTGTTCGTTCGGATGCGACGTGATGCCGGCGACGTGGACTCGACGGGTAGCCAGGTGTATGAAGAACAGAACGTAGTACGTCACCAACCCGCCCTGAGTCCACACTTCCGTGGTAAAGAAATCTGTCGCCGCGAGGACGTCCATGTGCGAGCGGATGAACTCCCTCCACGTCGTGTTCTTCCGACGCTCTGGTGCGAGCGGAATGCCGTGGCGTTTCAGAATGTTACCGACGGTTTGGTCGGCCACTTCATGCCCGAGGTTGGCTAGCGCTCCGGCAATCCGGTCGTAACCCCAGGACTTGTTCTCCTTGGCGAGACGCACCACTAGCTCTTCGATGTTCGGCGTCGACCCGCGGTCTCCCTGTATACGGACGGTTCTTGGAGCCATCGGCTACCATCAGGTCCTGCACCCAATCCTAAATCTCCAGCCGCGCCCACTTCTCCAGCGACTCCCAAGCCACCCTTGACGAGCTCCGTCGTCTTGTGGTCTTTTCCTTCATGGCGGTGTCTCCTTCCGTAGGTCCCTTCAGGCCGTGTTCGACGACGCGGAAGGTTACTCCACCTTTACTCTATTTCCACATCTTCTGAGGGTAGCTCTATGGACATCGTCCTTGCCTTTAGCGCGTTGTGCGTCTTGCTGGTGGTCGGCAAGATCCTGCGAGTTACGATCCGCCTGTTCCAGAAGCTTTACCTGCCGGCATCGGTGATCGGTGGTCTGCTTGGGCTGGCGCTCGTGCAGACGATCGGTGGCTTCCTACCCGAAGCGACGACGGCGGGCTGGACTCGGCTGCCAGGATTCCTCATCAACATCGTCTTTGCGGCCCTCTTCCTGGGAGTCTTCATTCCACCGATCAGACGCATCTGGGGGATCGCCGGACCGCAGTTGGCGTACGGTCAAATCGTGGCCTGGGGCCAATACGTCGTCGGCCTTGGGGTGGCGGTCGTGCTTCTAACACCGGTTTTTGACATCCCGGGGGCCATCGGCACCATCATTCCGGTCGGCTTCGAGGGTGGGCACGGCACGGCCGCTGGTCTGGAGCCGGTCTTCGATGCCTATGCCTGGCCCGAGGGCAGGGACCTAGCCCTCACGTCGGCGACCTGCGGCGTCCTGTTTGCCATCATCGTCGGGATGGCTCTCGTCAACTGGGCGGCGCGCCGGGGCTACACCCAGCAACTGAAGCGCATTGAGGACATGCCCGAGAGCAGTATCGTAGGCGTCTACGACCCAGCCGAACGGCCGAGCGCCGGGAGCCAGACCGTGTCGGCGGCGTCAATCGACAGCCTCAGCTTCCATCTCGCCATCATCGGTCTCGGTGTCTTCATTGGCTATCTGATCCACAGCGGCTTGGTGCGCGTTGAGCTCCTGGTGCGGTCTCCAAGCGCCGACGGTCGCGCCTTTTTCGACAGTTTCCCGCTCTTTCCGCTGTGCATGATCGGTGGTCTGGTGGTGCAGGTCTTTTTCGCCAACTTCACCAAGCGCAATCCGCTCGACCATCGTCTCATGCAGCGCCTCTCGGGCACCGCCATGGATTTCCTGGTGGTGGCTGCGATCTCGACCATCAATGTGGAGGTGGTGCTGGGGGGGCTCGTGCCCTTGGCGATCCTGGTTGCCGCCGGGGTGCTGTGGAACGTCTTCTGCGTGGTGTGGCTGGCGCGTCGCCTCTTGCCAGCGGATTCGTGGTTCGAGCGCTCGATCGCCGAAATGGGGCAATCGATGGGCGTCACCGCCACCGGCCTCTTGCTGTTGCGCGTCGTAGATCCCGAGGGCGACACGGACGCCACCTCGGCCTTCGGTTACAAGCAGCTCATGCACGAGCCGTTCATGGGCGGCGGGCTGTGGACCAGCGCCGCCATTCCGCTGGCGCTCGCCTACAATCCGGTGTTGGTTCTAGGCATCAGCGCCGGGGCGGTAGCGCTCTGGTTGCTGGTGTGGGCGCTGTTGTTTCGCGGTCGGCTCGGCCTCGAGTGAATCGGCACCGGCGGGCGTGGGGTAGGTGCCTAGTGGAGCAATCCACAAGGAGCGCCGCCCCCCGTCTTGTGCCAAAACCTCGGCCCTTTTGAAATAGACCATAAATCAGCAGCTTAGTGTCTATGTTTGCGACCGGGCCAAGGCGACGCAAGGGTCTTGAGTTCGTTTGTATTTTTGGACACGAGTGCGTCCAGCGAAGGCTGGCATGTTCAGTGGGAGAGAGTCCCACCGGGGAAAAAGTTAGCGCCCCGTAGCTTGAGTCACGTTCGTGGAGGAAACGAGACGGATGAAGCTGACTGACAAAGCCATCTTGAGGATGGTGAGCGAGTCACCGGGCCGTAACACAAGTGAACCCATAGGTGGCCCCGACAAAAAAATAGACCCCAGAGGCCGAGTTTTCTCGTGTCGGACGAAGGCAACAGGGATGTGTCGCCAGACTATCTGATGAGGCACATCCCTCTGGCGGGGTGGTAGGGACAGCACGGTGACAAGGACATGCCAAGCAACTGGAGAAGCCGTCCTCGTCCCGTCGAGAAATCGACGGAGCAAGGTAGACCGCATAACCGGAGGCCCCGGGAAAACGGTTGAAGACGAGACGGTGGCGGCTGGGTCCGTAGTAGCGTTGAAACGGGGCAACGCCCGTGGAGCAAAGGGGCCCTGCTGCACACAACTCCTTCGTCAACAAGCGAGGCAGGGGTGAGATGACAAAATCACCCATCACTCTGCAGGAGCTGAGATGAAGGATATACGTCAAGGCGAAGGCCGAGAAGTCTTGGCGCTTCTTGCGCCAAGGTTTCGGCTGGAAGCGATGGAGTAGGCGATGGATGTAGGCGACTGTCGGACTGTTCACAGATTACCGAGTTCGATATCTCGTAGATTCGCCGAAAGACGCCCCGGCTCGATAGGTCACATAACCCTTCGCGGGAAGTGTGCAGGAGCGCGTAGTGCGGGAAAGCCGCACGCTGCGTGCGATGTGGCGGGGGCTGGAAACGGACTTACGGTGCGGCTAGTGAGGCACTCCCACAGGAAACGGGGAGAAACAGATAGGCCGCGCCTACGGAGCACCGCGCCAGCCCTCGACCCTACCGGGATTGCAAAACTGCATTGCAGTACTGATTCGATTGGCGATACCTTTATGCAAGGCGGGAACTGCTGACACTTAACTTGGGACTGAAGAATTCATTGTGGCTATTGTTCGACAACGTCGACAAAGGCTAGCCGACCAACGGAATTCAGGGGGAGGATTTGGTCATCATCCGAGCGCTCCTTAAAGCGACGAGAAAGCTGGAGCGTCGGCTTCGCCGAGGTGACTTCGATTGTCGGACGCTGGTGTTCCTAAGACATGGTGCGAGGAGATCAATCGGGCACAGTCGGACGTGTCCTATGATTTCGTCTTTGTGGACGAAGAGAGCTTCAACAGATACAGCCCAAAATCATTTGCCGACCTTGCTACCAATTTCCGTCAGTACAAGGAGGGCTGAATCATGACCGCGCCGGTCACCGCCTCAATGCTTTACGATTTGGTTTCTTGTCCGCATCGCGTGACCATGGACCTTTTCGCCGACCAGGCGCAACGCGATGAGTCAAACCCGTTTGTTCAATTGCTTTGGGAGAAGGGTAACATCTATGAGAAAGAGGTTATTGAGAGGCTGGAAATGCCCCTTACCGATCTCTCAATATACGCAGGTGATGAAAAGGAACGGCTGACTTTTGAGGCTATGCATGGCGGCGAACCGCTAATCTACAGTGGACGTATGCAGGCCGAAGGCCTTCTTGGAGACCCGGACCTGCTGCGCCAAGAGGGTGACGGGTATGTCGCTGGAGATATCAAGTCAGGCGCAGGGGAGGAAGGCTCGGGTGACCTGTCGAAACCCAAGAAGCACTACGCGGTGCAACTCGGGCTCTACACAGACATCCTGGAACGTAAGGGCCTTTCTGCCGGGAAACGTGGCTTTATCTGGGATATTGATGGCCAAGAAATCATCTATGACTTTATAAAACCATACGGGAAACGGAATCCACGCACGCTCTGGGAGGATTATCAGGATTGCCTCGCCGAGGCCCAGGCGATAGTCGGCAAGAGCACGGAGACGCTTGCCGCCTATAGCGGGGTTTGCAAGCTCTGTCATTGGTACAGCGCTTGTATCTCACGCCTAACCGATGCGAACGATCTGACGCTGATTCCTGAGTTGGGCAGGTCGAAGCGTGACGTGATGATGGAACGTATCGCAACGATCCGGGACCTGGCCGAGGCTTACCCCGCAGAATTTGTCACGGGCAAGAAAACGATCTTCCCCGGCATAGGTCTCGCGACTCTAGAGAAGCTGCACGCCCGAGCGAAGCTGATTACGGCGGGGAAGAAGGCCAAGCCCTATCTCCGCGAACCGGTAACGCTGCCGGTCGCCGATCTGGAACTGTACTTCGACATCGAAGTCGATCCCATGCGCAACATCTGTTACCTGCACGGTTTTGTCGAACGGCGGGGCGGCGACAACGACACAGAACGGTTTATCACTTTCTTCGCCGAGCAAACAACCGCAGAGGCTGAGAAGCAGGCTTTTGCCGAGGCTTGGCGCTACATGCAGGAAAGCCAGCCCTGCGTGATCTACTACTACTCGAAGTACGAGCGAACCATCTATCGAAAGCTACGTGAGAAATATCCGGACGTCTGCAAGGAGGACGAACTGGAGGCGCTATTCGACCCGGTACGGGCCGTGGACCTCTATTCTAATGTGGTGCTGAAGGCCACAGAATGGCCAACACGAGACTTCTCAATCAAAACACTGGCGAACTATCTCGTCTTTGCGTGGCGCGACACACATCCCTCGGGGGCGGCTTCAATCGAATGGTTCCATAGGTGGGTAGAAACGGGTGACCCTACGATTCGCCAGCGCATTCTTGATTATAACGAAGACGATTGCCGTGCGACGCGCGTTCTGCGGGATGCTCTTGACAGCTTGATCGTGATGCCGGAGGGGCCCGGATGAACAATACACAGCAAACGCATGACGCTCAACAAATACTCTCCAGCCTGAGGGACCATCTTGCGCGGCATGACAAGCCTATCGCTTTCTTCTTAGGTGCTGGCACATCTTGTGCGATCAGAGTGGCGGTGCCCGATGACAAGGATAAGACGCAGCCGCTCATACCTGCCGTTGCCGAATTGACCAAGATATGCCGGGAAAAGGCGCGTGGCTTAGGCAAAAAGTATGAAGAGACATGAACCGCCCCGGGAATCCCGGAGACTGTTTCAGTTGAGTCTCGCCACCTCGAGCGAGCCTTGTTGCGAGCGATAGTAGTTCAGTTCGTGCTCGACCGGTGGGATGTTTCCGATCGGTTCCAAGAGTCGTTGCGTGTTGTACCAGTGCACCCCGTCCTGTGCCAAAACTCGGCCCTTTGAAATAGACCACAAATCAGCAGCTTAGACGCCCTTGGAATCCGCGCGGAAGCGAGGGTATTTCACGCCGCAGGGCTGCCTTCCGACCCCGTCCTGTGCCAAAACTCGGCCCTTTTGAAATAGACCATAACTCAGCAGCTTAGCGTCTGTGTTTGCGACCGGCCCAAGGGCCGTGGGCTTTACAATCGTCTAGCCCGAGGGTGTTATCTTCAGATCCATGATGACGTACCCCGTACAATTCCTACTGCTCGTTCTGGCTGGGTCAGCCGCCAGCAGCAGGAAGTGATTGTCCAGACGGAGACCGGGCGAACCACCATGGACGCTTCGAGAGCAGGTCCGGCGAATCGCGGAAGCCTGTGGCGCTCCGATTAACTAGCCGGTCCAATCGGGCTATAATCTCGACATGCCGATCTTCGAATACGCCTGCTTGGAATGCGACAAACGCTTCGAGTCGCTTGTCCTGAGTTCGAGCGAGGACGCGCCGCGCTGTCCTTCCTGCGAGAGCGGCAAGCTGGAAAAGCAGCCTTCAGTCTTTGCGGTCAGTAGTGGAAACGGGGCGGCGGCTGCAGCTGAGGCACCCGGGGCCTGTGGATCTTGCGGTGACCCTCAAGGCCCGGGTTCTTGCTCGCTGAACTGAGCTTTTCCCGGAAGACGACGCAATACGCATCGAACTAGTCGGTGCCTGTGAGGTCAAAATACTCATGCGGCTTCCCGATGGTAGAAACGTAACAACCCGCCAAGCCGTTCACGGGAGCGCACCATAGAAACTAAGCTGCTGATTTATGGTCTATTTCAAAAGGGCCGAGTTTTGGCACAGGACGGGATGCCACGCTCCCGAGCGGAAACCTGGGTCCAGGCCCGGGCCGCACCTGGACCAGAACGTGCTAGCCCGCTGCGCCGCGGTAGCCCCGGCCTCGATTCTAGGTCCTCTAGAGACGAGAGCGCGAACAAACGACGAAATCATGCCGGCATGGCCCCGGCAGACCGGAGACTAATCAAGTTCGGTGCGCGCGGATGAATAAATAGAAGGCACAAGCCAAGCGATGGCAAGTCCTAACCACGCAATCAACGCTGGATCGACTTTTTGCGGAGCACAGGTTACCCAGCTTCTTCAGAGTATCCTGCGCGGTGTTTCTCGCTTTGATTCGCTCTCCTTCCGCGCCGTCGCGTACGTCGCGTGTTGGGTTCCCGCGACAAGAGTCACCCGCACGGATCCCGTCACGACCACTCTTCGCGAGTGAAACGGAGTGCGCCGTCTCCGGATTCCAGTCGAGAACGCGGCTAGTTGGACTCGATCGGAGCGATCAGGACGTTGGTCCCCCACATCAGCTTGATCTCGCCGCTGTTGCCTGAGCCGGACAGCTCGATCGTGAGCTGTTCCGTCGCGTCTCCGTCCTTCTTCCACGTGAGCTGGGCTTCGCCCACGTCGCGGCTGGCGTCGTGGGACGTGCCCCACTGCCCGGTCTGGGAGTTGAACACTAGGTGCCACGTGTCTTCGCTCACTCGTTTCGTGAACAAGCTGTACGCGCCCTTCGCGATCGCAGTGCCGGAAACGGTGATGTCGGCCCCGGTCGTGAACGTGGTGGATTGATCCGCGCCTGTGCGCCAAACGGTACCCACGGGGGCTTGGCCGAGCATGTCGCGTCCCCGGAGACTCGGCCGACCGTAGTCCACGGAAACCTCGCTTCCGCCTATGGTCGCTTTGGATGTGCCGCGGGGAGACTGAGCCCACGCCACGACGCCCACCGCAACAGCAGCGATCGCGACAAGAACAACAAAACGAGTCACTTGGCTGTGCATCGAAGAGAACCTCCTTTATGCCATGCGTAGACGCACGGCTGGCAACCCAGGCATGTTAGACCGGGGTGCGGTTCGGACCAAGCGCGGGGTGAAGTCTGGAGCGCGTCGTGTCCAAAAACACAAAGGCGTTGCCAAGCCCTTGATGGTTGCGCTCTCCACGATAATGATAGATGAACTCGGCGCCGGACCGGCGCGCGGGTCTTAGAGTTCGTTTGTGTTTTTGGACACGACGGGGCCGAGTTTTGGCACAGGACGAGGTCGAGATACTCGACAACGGCTATCGGTTCGATGGCAAAACCTATCCGTCCCTCACCGCCATCACAAAGCGAATCACCGGCACCCACTGGTCAGGACCACGCTTTTTCGGTCTGACGCCCAAGCGCAAGGCCTAACATGAAGAAAATCCGTTGCGCCATCTATACGCGAAAGAGCGCGGAAGAGGGGTCTCGAACAGGAGTTCAACTCCCTCGATGCGCAGCGAGAGGACGGACGGGCGTCGCGCTTATTATGACCAGGTTCTGATCGCCCGCTCCACGTCGCGCCCCGACGGACTCTGGAACACTCGCAGGTCGAACTCCGGCACCACCGCCAGCAGATGGTCGAAGATGTCTGCCTGGATCGCCTCGTAGCGGCTCCAAACCTGATCGCGGCTGAAGACGTAGACCTCGATCGGGAGCCCGTGCTCGGTTGGCGCCAGCTGCCGGACTAGGAACGTCATGTCCTGGTGCACCATCGGGTGGTGGCGGAGGTACGCCACGACATAGGCGCGAAACGTCCCGACGTTCGTCAAATGGCGGCCGTCGGCCAAGCTCACCGGTTCGACCCCGCGCGCCGCGTTCCAGTTTGCAATCTCCTCTCGCTTGGCCTTCATATAGTCGGCGATGTACTGAATTTTCGAGAAGCGCGCCAGCATCTCCTCGTCACAGAAGCGAATGGAGCCGACGTCGATGTAGAGGGCTCGCTTGATGCGCCGGCCACCCGATTCCGCCATGCCGCGCCAGTTCTTGAACGATTCCCCAATCAGCGCGTAGGTGGGAATCGTGGTGATCGTCTTGTCCCAGTTCTGAACCTTCACCGTCGTCAATCCCACATCGAGCACGTCGCCGTCGGCGCCGTGCTTCGGCATCTCGACCCAATCGCCCCGCGAGACCATTCGGTTCGCCGACAGCTGGATGCCGGCGACGAAGCCAAGAATGGTGTCCTTGAAGACCAGCATCGTCACCGCGCTCATCGCGCCGAGGCCGCTCAACAGCAGTAGCGGCGAGCGGCCGAGGACGAGCGCCAGGACGCTGATAGCCGTTACGGCGTACACCACCAGCTTGAGCACCTGGGCGATGCTCCGCACCGGTAGCTCCCGCGGGAGCCGCGAACCCCGGACGATTTCGATCCCCACGTCCACAACGCTGTCGGCCGCCAGCGCCGCGATGACGATCATGTAGATGAGCGCCCCCTGCCGCACGACGGCTGTCAGCTGGTCGTATCCGGCGAGCACCGGAGTCGCGAAGTGGTAGATCACCAGCGCCGGCACAAGATGTGCCACCCGTTGTAACACGCGGTGCCGCATCACGACGTCGTCCCAACTCGAGGTCGTCCGTTGCGCGAGCCGCGCGATACCGCGAACCACGACACTCTTGGTGACGCGGTCGGCGATCAGGGCGACGAACAGGACGAGCAGGACGCCTCCAAGCCGCGTCAGCAGCGTGGCGCCCGCCTCGCTCATCCCCCACTTAAGCAGCCAGTCGTGCAGCGGGCTAAGCACGCAACGTCTCCATCATGCAATTTTACGCCACTATATCTCTTGGTTGGACCGCTCACTAGATGTCGTGGTCTTGTCGTACTCGGCTAGGAAGGTGTCTGGTCCAACCGCAACATTCCGACCATCAACGACACGGCTTCCTCTTCATGACCGCTCCTCTTCGCGGCCATTATCTCAGCTCCGATTCAACTCGGCTTTGTCCTAGTTTTCGGAGAGCACGTCACCGAGTCTTCCTCTTATGCCCGCAACAGTCAATGACGCAAGCACCCATCGGACGTCCACGACGAGGGCTTCAAACGGACGTAAGATCCGACAACGATATTTCCTGGAGGTCGCTATCAGGAGCGTAAGCCTTCTCCGCCGCCCGGCGAATAACCGCTTTGATGGCCTCCTCCAGAAATCGGCGGTCCTGATATGTCAGATCATTGTCCTTGCCGATTGCCTTTCTCGCTTGCTGACCGCCTCTTTCCGAAGAGAGATTGCCGATCTTGTTGAGCACCTTCAGCTTTATTCGATACATTTTAGCTGCCTTCTTCTTGCCGCCAAGTATGGTCAGGCAGAAATAGGCCATGCTCGCCAAAGGCTCTCTGCCCTCGAGATAACCCTCGTAGCGGTCATACATGGTCTGCACGTCGGGGATGAGCTTGAGTCCCGGTGATGGTGGCGAAGGATAAGGTTTTGAAACAGTGGCCATCACGCTTACCGTCGGTACCCCAGTCGTGATGCTCACGGATGTATCCAACACACCCGGTATCGGCTTCTTGTCCTCAATTTGCGCCTTTTTAAACCTTAACTTGAAATGGTTCGGCCCTTCCCGAAGGCCAGAGTCGAACTCCCACACGCGAATATAGTCTTCAATGGCTTTCCGTGCAGCGTCTTTAGTCGCGTAGTGTTTCTTGAATTCAAAGCGCACTTGCTCATTCGCGATCTCGACACGAAAACCTGTCTCTTCGTGAGCGATTGGCTTCGCCTTACTATAGTCAACCGACCGACCATGCTCGATTTGGTAGAGTAATGCGACTACATGAGGGTCGTTCATTGAACCGCCCCGGGGATGCTACTGGCTGATCTTCTCTTTTTTGCGGGTCGCAGGTATTTCGAACGGTATTACGGCATCACGCTTGCCGAGGCGACCCCGTCCTGTGCCAAAACTCGGCCCTTTTGAAATAGACCACAAATCAGCAGCTTAGACGCCCTTGGAATCCGCGCAGAATCGAGGGTATTTCGCGCCGCAGGGCTGGCTTCCGACCCCTGAGCTGCGGGTGGCGAGCGACAGGCCCACCGGGGGTGCGCACGGCTGGCTCAAATCGGCTGCGGGGCGAGCTACGGGGCAGTGAACTTCGCACCCGGAAGTCCCTCATTAGACTGGACTTTATCGAGCACAAGAGCGAACGTTCGGTGATGCCGCAGGATACAGGGGTTGGGCGGAACGTCGTTCTGGACGGTTTGGACTTCGCCAGCTTGCGGCGGGTCTGGGAGCAGACCTTTGGGGCTGCTCCTCCAAGCTCGCTCTCTCGCGTTTTCATGCGCCGCGTTCTTGCGTACGAACGCCAGTGCCGGACCCTTGGCTGGCATTCGGCCACAACCCGGCGCGCTCTGGCTGCCATGGCGAACGAGACACCAAGCTCCGGCGCTCTCGCAGGGTCCGTTTCTGCCGGCACCCATCTCGTCCGCGAGTGGAATGGCCGGACCTACCAGGTCGAGGTAATCGACAACGGCTATCGGTTCGATGGCAAAACCTATCCGTCCCTCACTACCATCGCAAAGCGAATCACCGGCACCCACTGGTCAGGACCACGCTTTTTCGGTCTCACGCCCAAGCGCAAGGCCTAACATGAAGAAGATCCGCTGTGCCATCTATACGCGAAAGAGTGCGGAAGAGGGTCTCGAACAGGAGTTCAACTCCCTCGATGCGCAGCGAGAAGCCTGCGCCGCGTATGTCGCGAGCCAGAAAGCGGAGGGCTGGGTGCTGCTGCCAACCGTCTACGAGGACGCGGGGCTCTCGGGAGGAACCCTGGAGCGCCCGGGCCTGCAGCGCTTGCTCGCCGACATCGACGCAGGTCTCGTCGACCAGATTGTGGTCTACAAGGTCGACCGGCTGACCCGTTCCCTCTCCGACTTTGCAAAGCTCGTCGAGCGGCTCGAGGCGGCCGGCGCGGTTTTCGTCTCGGTGACTCAGTCCTTCAACACCGCGACCAGCATGGGACGACTGACGCTGCATATGCTGCTGTCCTTCGCACAATTCGAACGCGAGGTCACGGCCGAGCGGATCCGCGATAAGGTCGCTGCCTCCAAGCGCAAGGGACTATGGATGGGCGGCCGCGTACCGCTCGGCTATGAGAAGGACGGGCGCACGCTGCGCATCAACGAGGCTGAGGCCGAAACGGTCCGGACGCTCTATGCGCTGTACCGAAAGCACGAAACGCTCCGGCAGGTGAAGGCCGAGGCGGACCGTCTGAGACTGCGTACCAAGCAACGCTTCACCGCGGATGGAACCCGAACGGGCGGGCTGCCGTTCCGTCGCGGACACCTCCACTGCCTGCTGACCAATCCTCTCTACGCCGGCCGCATCCGGCACCAGAGGCGTGTCTACGAGGGCCAGCATCCATCGATCATTGCTCCGGAGCTCTGGGACGCGGTCCAAACGCAGCTGCAGGCAGGGGCTGCCAAACCAAGGAGACGCACGACGAAGGGCCGTGCCGCCCGTTCCCCACTGGCAGGCAAGCTCTTCGACGAGACCGGGGACCGGCTGACGCCGAGCCACACCAAAAAGAAAAACGGGCAACGGCTCCGCTACTACGTCTCCCGGCGCCTCATCCAGCACAGTGGCCAAAAGGACCTCTCCGGCTGGCGACTGCCCGCCCCGATGCTGGAACAGACCGCCGTGCATCTCATCCGACAGCATGTGGATGCCACGACCTTCTCGGCCTCGTTGATCCACACTCCGACGATGCAAGAGCTCGCCTCGGTGCGTCGCTTTTTAGACGGGCTGTGTTCCGGTAGTAATGATGATAGTGCCTCGGCAGCCCCCCTGCTCCGTCTTATCCGGCGGGTCGACATCAGCCCCGGCTCTGTGTCCATCCTGCTCGACCGCAATGCGTTCGCTGCTTGCCTCTCTATGGGACCCGAACGCATTCGCGAGGATGCACTCCGCATCCTCGCACCGTTCCGCTTGCGTCGACGCAGCGTCGAGACCAAGCTCGTTCTGGGCAACCCCACGAAATCCGTCGACCGCACACTCCTGCGCAATATCAGAAACGCCCGCTCCTGGCTCGGCCGAATCAAAGCAGGCAAAACCTATGAGCAGATTGCCACCGAAAACGCCATCCCAACGGACCGCGTGCGCAAGGCAATCCGTTATGCCTTCCTGGCTCCCGACATCGTCCGCGCCATTGTCGAAGGCCGCCAGCCCGTTGGGCTGACCTCGAGCTACCTCTTGCATCATCCGCTTCCCGACGATTGGGAGAAACAGCGAGTGCTCGTCAAAACGCTGTGAGCCTGCCAGCGCCCACTTCGTGAATGGGCTCGGTTAGCAGCAAGCTGCTCTCCGACACTGGCCTCCACCAATCAGCCTCAAACTGGCCCAAATTCCCTGTCATGGTTTCCAGACTCGGATAGCTCCTTGTACTGGACCGTCTGCGGAGTCATCTTCGTTTCCTCCGTAAAACTCCGCTGGATGAATTCGAGGTTTGGCCAATTCGAATTCCGCTATTCGCCTTCTCCTCAGGCGCGATCTAGGCGTTAAGCGTCTTCTCATTATCTGCGCGATTAAGTAGAAAAACGGCCCGATAAGCCCCAAAATCGCACCAAATTGCACGTTAATGGCCTGTTTAGCTCTGTTTCTGATCGTTTCCAGCCAAGAATCGGAAGCTCCACTCGAGCCTCCTGACTGCGATAGCCGGAAAGATGTTCCCGTCGACGAACATTCGCTGATGAGACGTAAAGCCTTTTGCGACAATGAGTAACGGTCGGAGCCGCCTCCGGAGGGTTTACGACACGGCCCTCTTTCAGGCGTCCAGGAGGTTGAGATTGCCGTATAGAAAATTTGATTAAAGCAAATTCGATTCCGGCTCGGAACGAGCACCCGTCGATGATGCGTGCGGGGACCAGCACGTGACAGCGGCCGTTAAATCACTGTAGAAAAATAGGATAGAAGGAAATGGGCACCAAGGTTGAAACCCGAGAGCGCGTAAAACAGCCTTCTCGCCAAACCTGCGTACGCATCAAAAAACTCAAGAAATGCGCGAAACTCGAAACCTCCTGAATCTCCACTGACTTTTCTGTTTGAGGATTTCCGCCAAAAGCTGGACCACCTTTTGCCGAGACCGGATAGCTCCAACCTGCACCATCCGCCACCCCGTCCTGTGCCAAAACTCGGCCCTTTTGAAATAGACCATTAATCAGCAGCTTAGTGTCTGTTGTGCCTTCTATTTATTCATCCGCGCGTCCCGAACTTGATTGATCTTCGGTCTACCAGCACCATGCCGGCATGATTTCGTCGTTGGTTCCCGCTCTCATCTCTGCCTTCAAGGTTCGTCGCGAGCTAGCTCTCGAGAATGTCACTCTTCGGGAGCAGCTCGCCGTCCTCCACCATTCCGTGAAACGGCCGCTGGTTTTGGTGCCGCGTAACCCGCTCGTGTGCTAGAGTTTGAGCCTGATTTCGAGAGACGCAGTTCTTTCGGCGATGCGGGCTGGGCTGACCACACGGTGCCTGACGTTCAGAGACACCTTCGTGTGCACGCCGACATCCTTAATTAATGGCGTTCGCCGACACAGGCAGACCAGCTGACACTAGCATTCAAACACGGCGTAGCAACATATCTGGACTCCTCTAGTCAAGCCCCTTTCTTAATAAATCTTCCATCGAAGCTGCGCATCCATCGCGTCGTGACGAGTGGGTCAGACTGCAAACGTATCTTCGGCCTCAGTGAGGAGCGTCTTGGGTGCTCCGGGCCATGATGGAAAATCCGCGCGCGAGGAGCCAATCACTTTGAACGACCTCTTAGGGCCAGTGTTGCTATCGGCTTGACCCCGCGCCGGTCCGACCGGTACGCCATCAGTTGGATGGGTATCGTCGCAGCCTCTCTTTTGGAAGGGAAAAAGGAAAACACGAAAGTGGAGCCTCTAAGTCTAAGCGGCCATCGGCGACTGGAATTCACTCTCGCGGGTGGAGACGGCCCAGACGATCCGGGCGAGTTTGTTGGCGACAGCAATCACGGCCTTGTTGTGTCCCCGCGAGCGGTGGACCTTCCGAGCCCAGGCGCGGAGCTTGTCGGGCGGGCTCTTACTGACGTTCGCCGCGCGGAGCACGGCGCGCCCGCCCTGGGTGAGGAGCATACGGAGGTAGGAGTCGCCACGCTTGGTGATGCGTCCGAGGCGGCGAATGTCGCCACTGGAGTTTTCCTTGGGAACTAGGCCGAGGTAGCTCGAGAAGCGGCGCCCCGATGGGAAGCGGCGAAGATCGCCGACGAAGCCCACGATGGCGGTCGCGGTCAGAAGTCCGATGCCGGGAATGGCGAGAAGTCGTTGGACTTCAGGAAGCTGCTTGGTGAGCGCCTTGAGCTCGTGCTCGATGCCAGCGCACTTGTCCTTGAGTTCTCGAATCTCGGAGCAGGCATCACGGAGATGCGAACGGAGCACGTCGGGCAAATCAGAATCAGCGTCTTCGACGAGTTCGAAGAGGGCGGGCACGACGAAGTGAGCGCCCTTTGGGATGATGAATCCGAGTTCGCGCAGGATCCCGCGTACGGCATTGATGCGTGCGGTCCGTGTGGAGAGCCATCCTGAGCGCAGGCGATGGAGCGCGGCGAGGCTGTGCTGGTGCACGGACTTAATGGGCACGGGAAGAATCTCCTCGTTCCTGTAGGCCTCGAGCAACGCTTTGGCGTCGGCGCGGTCGTTCTTGCTCCCGCGTCGATAGGGCCTCACGAGGTGAGGTGGGAGCAGGACGACGTCGTGTCCCAACCTTCGGAACGTCCTTGCCCAGAAGTGAGCAGAGCCGCAGGCTTCGAGAAGCACGGTGGCAGCGCTCTGTTTGGCAAAAAACGACACCAACTTGGGTCGACTCACACGGAGTTGCTTGGACACCTTCCCCGCTTCTCCCGAGATGGCAATCTCGAAGACGTTCTTTGCAAGATCCACAGCGATCGTCGTATCTTTCATTCGGACTCCTCCTTTTCGATGCGTATTCGACTGACTTTGGCACATCGATGCCGTCTATGTCAGCGGAGGAGTCCATTCCATCACTTGATGGCGGAAGCACTTGATGGCGGAAGCACCGAATAGAGTCCATGCCGACGGCAAGAACCAGCGAGAGCCACCCACTGCGCATCACGGCGATGACCCTGGGCGACGGCCGGGGCCGGATCGGCTTCTCGCAGTGCCCCGGTAGGATCGATCGCTACGCAATATCCGGGCCCTGGAAGCGGGATCTCGACACCGACCTCGACGCGATTCAGCGCTGGGGAGCGACTGCGGTGGTCAGCCTGATCACCCACGAAGAGATCCCCGATCTGAAGGTGCACGATCTCCCGAGGGCGGTTCGAGACCGGCACATGGAGTGGTGGCATGCCCCGATTCCCGACGGAGAGGCACCGGAACAGGACTTCGAGCACGCCTGGAAGGCCACCGGCGAGTCCATCCGGAACCGGCTGCGGCTCGGCTTCGACGTGCTGCTCCACTGCCGGGGTGGTCTGGGACGCGCCGGGACCATCACAGCCCGCCTGCTGGTGGAGTTGGGCGTGCAACCGGACGATGCGATCCGCCGCGTGCGCGACGCCCGCGAATGGACCATCGAGAACGGCTCCCAGCTGGCTCACGTGAGGCAGTGTTCGGCACAAGCACCATCGGTTCCATCCCGGACCGCGGACGACATCCACGACCGGGCGCTCGGGGCCTTCCTCGGTCTGGCGGTGGGCGACGCGGTCGGCACGACGCTCGAATTCTGCTCCCGCGATACGCAGCCGCGTCTAGAAGACATGGTCGGTGGCGGCCCGTTCGATCTGCCGGCCGGCGCTTGGACCGACGACACGGCCATGGCGCTGGCCCTGGCCGACAGCCTGGCGGAATCCAAGACGCTCGACTGCCGGGACCTGATGGACCGTTTCGTGAAGTGGTGGCGAGACGGAGACTACTCGTGGAGCGGAGACTGCTTCGACATTGGAAACACGACCTGCCAAGCGCTCACCCGGTACCTACGGACGGGTGACCCGGTCGCGGGTTCGACCGATCCCTTGAGCGCAGGCAACGGCTCGCTGATGCGGCTCGCCCCCGTTGCGCTCCGGTTCAGGCACGACCGGCCGCGCCTGCTCGCGGCAGCCGCCGACCAGTCCCGGACGACCCACGGAGGCGAGGAAGCAGTGGACGCCTGCCGGGCGTTCGGCGCACTCCTGGCAGACGCCATCGCCGGGTCACCGTTCTCGGACGTTCTGGCTCCGAGACGGTTCACGGGAGCGGCGGCAATCACTCAGGTCATAGCCGGCAGCTGGCGAGGACGGACACGGGATACGATCCGCTCCAGCGGGTACGTCGTTCACACGCTCGAAGCCGCCATCTGGTCAGTCGCCCGCACCGGAGACTTCCGCGGCGCGGTGCTGCTCGCGGCCAACCTGGCCGACGACGCCGATACGGTAGCAGCAGTGACGGGGCAGCTCGCCGGCGCCCTCTACGGCCTGAACGCCATCCCCGACCACTGGCGGGAACGCGTTGCCTGGAAGGATCGACTCCTGGCAGCGGCGCGGCGGTTGCTGTCGGAACCCCTTGCCGACCGGTAGAAGTTGGGTGGGTAGCCGAAGCACGGCTCTTGACCCGGTCGCAAACACAGACACTAAGCTGCTGATATTATGCTCTGTTTCAAAAGGCCGAGTTTTGGCACAGGACGGGCAGCTCCGCCAAGCTCGCTCTCGCGTATCTTCATGCGCCGCGTTCTCTTGCACGAACGCCAGTGCCGGACCCATGGCGGGCTTTCGGCCGCAACCCGGCGCTCTCTGGCCGCTATGGCGAACGAGACACCAGGCAACGCCGCTCCCGCAGGGTCCGTTTCTACCGGCACCCATCTCGTCCGCGAGTGGAATGGCCGGACCTACCAGGTCGAGGTAGTCGACAACGGCTATCGGTTCGACGGCAAAACCTATCCGTCCCTCACCGCCATCACAAAAGCGAATCACCGGCACCCACTGGTCAGGACCACGCTTTTTCGGTCTGACGCCCAAGCGCAAGGCCTAACATGAAGAAAATCCGCTGTGCCATCTATACGCGAAAGAGCGCGGAAGAGGGTCTCGAGCAGGAGTTC
This sequence comes from Candidatus Marinacidobacterales bacterium, assembly GCA_965237955.1. Lineage (GTDB taxonomy): Bacteria > Acidobacteriota > Vicinamibacteria > Marinacidobacterales > SMYC01. The sequence continues at coordinate 3,013,974 of OZ250169.1, forward strand.
AACTCCCTCGATGCGCAGCGAGAAGCCTGCGCCGCGTATGTCGCGAGCCACAAGGCGGAGGGCTGGGTGCTGCTGCGGACTGTCTACGAGGACGCGGGACTCTCGGGAGGAACCCTGGAGCGCCCGGGCCTGCAGCGCTTGCTCGCCGACATCGATGCCGGTCTCGTCGAGCAGATCGTGGTCTACAAGGTCGACCGGCTGACCCGTTCCCTCTCCGACTTTGCGAAGCTCGTCGAACGGCTCGAGGCGGCCGGCGCGGTTTTCGTCTCGGTGACTCAGTCCTTCAACACCGCGACCAGCATGGGACGACTGACGCTGCATATGCTGCTGTCCTTCGCACAATTCGAACGCGAGGTCACGGCCGAGCGGATCCGCGATAAGGTCGCTGCCTCCAAGCGCAAGGGACTATGGATGGGCGGCCGCGTACCGCTCGGCTATGAGAAGGACGAGCGCACGCTGCGCATCAACGAGGCCTAACTCCGGATCCCGATTGAACCTCTGCTCGGGGGCCGATACAATCCCCTACAGGATTTCCTCGTTAGTGCCTGGCGACTCGACACGCTTCGCTTAGACCAGATGTTCGACGACGAAGTGCTGCGGGGGATACTGACATCAGTAAGACGATCAGTCTCGAAATCCTCCGACAGTTGTGTCCCGGCTCGACCTCATGAGTCTGATGGAAGAATCGTTTGTCACTTATTCGGAGGGCGGCGTCAAAACTTGTTTTCTTGGGATGGATTCTTGAGCGGGCACTGATTTCGAGTTAGGTGTCTGCCTCTACTGCATCTCCGAAATCATTGCGTTGTGAGGCCCTTCGAGATTCGAAAAAGGGGTTAAAGATGTCTAGACGATCAATTACCGTTTCTTTCCTTATTTTTCTCCTGCTCGTTCCGGTCTCAAGCCTGCCGGTATTCGGCCAGGCCTCATCGAACGACCAGGAGTTGAAACTTAAAAAATATGATGTGGAGCCCCTACCCCACGTCTCCCCAGTGTCGTCCCCGGCATTATCACCGGACGGCAGCAAGATACTATTCGCCAGATCCACCGTGAACATGGAGAAGAACGGATACGAGTCCCATGTCTGGATAGTCCCCTCTGCGGAGGGTGAAGCCAGACAGCTAACCTACAGCGACGGCGCTGAATCGGCCCCCTTCTGGTCACCTGACGGGGAGACCATCTACTTTAACTCAAGCCGCGCCCTCGGTGGCATCAAGAAGGACAGGCTGTGGGCTCTGCCGGCAGCCGGCGGTGAAGCCAGACCTGTCTTGGAGGGATCCATACAAATCCCCGAGTTCAGTCCGGACGGGAAGAAGCTCCTGTACTCTAGTAGAGTCGAGGAGCCCTCAGAGACGCCGGAGGAGCATGTGGAGGATGTAATGTGGATAACCAAGCTCCGTTACAAGAGGGACGGGCAGGGCTACTACCCCTACACACGTACCCATGTATTCATCGCAGACCTGAAGACAGGTATGAAAGACCAGATAACCAGCGGTCGCTACGAGGTCTCCTCACCCAGCTGGGCCCCAGACGGGAAGGGCATCGCCTACGTGGCTAACCCTGAGAACGGGGACTACTCCAGAGTCAGGGACATATACATTCACCCCCTGGGCGGTGAACCCCACAAGGTAACCAAGGGGGACTCTATGATCAGCTCAGTAGCATGGTCCCCCAACGGAGACCGGCTGCTATACACAGGGCGGAAGCCCGACGACCTCGTACATCCCCCCTACATGAACACGGATATCTGGGTCATGCCCAGCGGCGGCGGAGAAGCCAAGAACCTTACGAAGGATTTTGACAGGACTGTGGGCCGTAGCAGTGTGGACTGGATCAACCCAGACTATACCTACTTCAGGGCTCCCCATCATGGAACGTACCAGGTCTACAAGTTAGACATTAACACAGGGGCTGTTGAGCAGATCACCGAAGGCCAGATGAACCTTGGCGCGTTCAGCGTGAACTCGGACTACACAAAGTTCGCATACGTCGCCTCGGATGCCAGCTGGCCCAGCGAGATCTACATGTACGACGGCTCAACGCAGACGCGGATAACAAACATGAACGAGGAACTCATGGAGAAGTGGGTCGTAAGCCTCCCAGAGGAGTTCTGGTTCACAGCCAGCGACGGCGTGAAGGTTCAAGGATGGATAGTGAAACCCCACAACTATGAGGCCGGCGGCAAGTACCCCATGATCCTTGAGATACATGGAGGCCCCCACGGAGCCTACGGATTCAAGCTGGACACCGCGGAGCACGAGTTCCAGCTCCTAGCCAAGAACGGCTACGCAGTCATATACACCAACCCCAGAGACAGCATCGGCTACGGAGAAGAGTTCGCAGCGCTCGCTGAGGGCACATGGGGTGGCAGAGACTGGGATGACCTCATGGAGGCCGTTGACTACGTCCTGGAGAACTATGACTACATCGACGCTGACAGGCTGGGAGTCGCAGGCGGCAGCTTCGGCGGATTCATGACCAACTGGACCATCGGCCACACCGACCGGTTCAAGGCCGCAGTCACCATGCGATCCGTCAGCAACTGGTACAGCCAGGTCGGATACAGCGACATGAGCTGGGGCTATTCAGGGATAGGCAACTACCGAGAGCCATGGGAGATACCGGACAAGTACTTGAAGCATTCACCCATCACGTACGCTGATAAGATGACCACCCCCCTACTCATCATACACTCAGAGTTCGACTACAGATGCCCCCTCGCTGAGGGAGAGCAACTCTACTACGCACTCAAACGGCTCAAAAGGGACGTCGAGTACATCCGGTTCGCCAACAACAGCCACGGACTCAGCAGAGGCGGTAAACCAACCCACAGGACAGCACGGCTACGGCATATCCTGCGTTGGTTCGACAAGTACCTCAAATAACCCTATTTTTTACATTAGAGAGGGAAGTACTTTTCCCAAGTATACTCCAAAAAGGCAGGTCAGGTGCGTATTCCAGCCATCGTGAACGCCGAATCCAGAGCAAGCTGAACAGCGAATCCGGTGCCTTGGTGCACAACTCGCGATCTCGGTCCACAATTGTCCTTTACTCACGGATTCGAGGTTCCCCATGAGCATTTTCAAACGCACTCAGCGGAAGTATGTGAAGAAGGCCTATCGCGTGAGGAATTGGCGTGAATATAAGGCGGGTCTATGCAACCGTGGGAGTCAACCGTGGGAGCCTGACCGTCTGGATCTCGCTCACCGTCGGCAAGCTTGTGAACTGGGACGCGCCCCGGCCGAGGAGGAGGAAACCGGGCCGTCAACGCAAGTACTCGAACCACGCCATCGAGACGGCTGTCACCCTGGGCATGGTGTTTCATCTGTCATCTAGGCAGAGCGAGGGATTGCTGCGATCGTTGTTCGCTCTGATGAAGCTAGACAATGATGTGCCCGATCACACCACGATTTCGAGGCGCAAGGCGAAGCTGGGTAAGGTCCCCTTCTACCAAGACAAGCAGAAGACGCCGTTGCACATCTTGATCGACAGCAGCGGTCTCGCTGCCCACGCCGGCCAGCTGCGCAGAGCACCAAAGAGCAGGGACTATCGCAAGCTCCATCTGTGTGTCGACGAGCAGAGTGGCGAAGTCGTCGCCGGCGAGCTGACGAGCAAAAGAGCCCGCGATTCATCGCGGGTTGCATCGCTTGTCGGACAGATCGACAGTCCCATCTCATCGGCCAGAGCTGACACCGCATACGACGCCAGCGGCGTCTATGAGGCGATCGAGAATCACAGCGCTCATCGCTCGCCGAGGGTGCTGATACCGCCGCGCAAGGGCGCCCAGCTCGCATCGGGGCCGGCGAGCAGCCGACAGCGCAATCGCAACATTGCAGCACAAGCTCGGCTCGGCAAACGAAAGTGGCACACAGAATCGGGCTACAGCAAACGGAGCAAAGTCGAGACAACGTTCCATCGCTACAAGGCTATCGTGGGCTCAGCGATGCGAGCGAGAGGGTTGGCGGCACAGAGAGTCGAGGCAAGGATCGGGTGCAAGATTCTCAACACGATGACGGCGCTCGGGATGCCTGATAGCGAGATGATCGGATGATGGGAGTCGGGGCCAAGCGAGCTCTCGGCCTCTATCGGAGTTGTGCACCAAGGCATCGGCATGACGTCTCCGTTCGAGTCATGCCGCCCACGTTACTGCGTCCCAAGCGAGGAACGCGCGACCTCGAAGCTGTCGGTGATGACGCGCTTGCAACAGGTGTCGTCCGACGCGGAAGAGGTTTTGGACAAGTCCATGAACGGACAAGAATCGCTGGGCTTGACCCGGAGATTTGAACCGTCGCATTTGCCGTTCACGTTGCCGCGTCGGCTCGTGCGAGACCTCGGCTCTATTGTTTTGGTACTGGTCGGTGCAGTGGACGACGGATGGCATGACCTCGCGGTGAGCGGCGCTGTAGCTTCTCAGCTTGTCGGTGACGAGCCGCCAGGGTGGCCGGCCCTGCCCCTTCAGCAGCTTACAAAAGAAGCGTTTAGCGGCTCGCCGATCGCGTCGAGGCTGGACGAGGATATCGATGACGTCGCCATCTTGGTCCACCGCACGCCAGAGATACTGCCGTTTGACCCTGGATGGTTACAAACACCTCGTCCAGGTGCCACGTATCGCCGAGGCGACCTTGCCGTCGCTTCAGCCCGCGAGCGTATTCTGGACCGAACTTGATGCACCAAAGTCGGATCGCTTCATACGAGACGGTGATCCCGCGCTGGGCAAGGAGGTCCTCTACATCTCGAAAGCTCAAACAAAAGCGATGGTAGAGCCAAACGGCGTGGCTGATGATCTCCGGTGGAAATCGATATCCGCGGTAGCTCGGCGACTTGCTGTTCATTGGCTCATTCTGTCAGTTAGAGGCCCAACTTGACAGTACCTACCGGTCTTGTCGGCCTTCCAGTTCGCGATTGCCTCCTCGTCAAACCAGACTGTCAAATCGCCCCGGCGGCGCAGCCCTTCGTTGTATTCCGCCCAGTTGCGAACGTGGTACTTCTTCTGCTTCGCGTGCTTGTACTGGCAGCGCTTGGTATACTTCATGCTCGAACATACCTCGGCCACCACCATAGGCGGATTTCGCTCTCAGCCAGAGCGGTGCAACAACGCCGCCCGAAGCGGAGATGATGGACATGATGTGGATGATGATGGTGAGCGGGGCAGTCACGATGTTTGCGTTCTGCTACATCTTCACGATAGGTTATCAAGGCAAGGGCATCATGGAAGGCGTGCGCTTCGGTACGATTGTCGCGTTTTTGATGGCGGGGCCAATGGCGGTCGATCCTTACGTCATCTATCCGGTCCCGGCCGACGTGGCAACAATTTGGCTCATCAGCGGCTTGGTTTCGTTTATCGTCGCCGGCGCGCTATTTGCGGCGATTTACAAGCCTGAGACCGCGAGTCAGCAATAAGGGATTATCGGGTAGGCTTTGACCGAACCGAAAAGGCAGTCCGGTCACGGGCGCCCGCACACTTGACTCCTCAAACGAAAGGCGGCGGCAAATGAACTCCCATACCTTCCTTACAATCTTCGGAGCGCTGGCGCTCAGCCTCGTCGCCTGTGCCCCGGCCGACGAAGCAACGCCACCTGCGGAACGTGCGGGCGCAAGCGGGCCGGAAAGCAGGCTTGGAGAAGGCCTCCTGTTTCACGCGTCCTTCGATCACGGTCCAGACGCGGACTTTGCTCGCGGTGACGACGTCCTCTACACGGCGCCGTCTTACGATGAGCTCGATCGGGCGAGACCGGGCATCGGCAATCCGGACGTTACGATCGCGGCCGGTGCGGGTCGTTTCGGCGATGCGCTTCAGTTCGCCAGAAAGAACGTCCACGCTATCTTCTATCGCGCCCCGGGAAATACGGCTTACACGACGTCCGAATGGTCCGGAACCATCTCGTTTTGGCTGAGCCTCGATCCCGCGGTCGATCTGGAGCCAGGCTTCTGCGATCCCATTCAGCTCACCGACTCGGCCTATAACGACGCCGCGATCTGGGTCGACTTCATCGGCGAGAACGCCCGCCAGTTTCGGCTCGGGATCTTCGGTGACTTGAGCGAGTGGAATCCGGACGAACTCTCTCCCAACGACAATCCGTTTTTCACGGATCGTCTGATCGCGGTCGACGAACCGCCGTTCGAGAGCGGCCAGTGGACCCACGTAGCCATCACCTTTTCGGGAATCAATACGGCGTCGGGCGGAACGGCAAACCTCTATCTGAACGGCTCTGCCCGGCCCAAGACCATGGAGGGGCTGAACGAGTCCTTCACTTGGGACGCGTCTCGCGGCGAGGTCCGCCTGGGCATCAACTACGTGGGGCTCTTCGACGAGCTCTCCGTCTTCGGCCGCTCCTTGAGCGCGGACGAGGTTGGTGAGCTCTATCGGCTGGAGGCGGGCGTTGCTTCACTCCACCCGTAGCTCAGTCGGCCGCAATCAAAGTAGTCTACAACGCAGGCTTGCGTTCAATCTTGAAGGTGAAAGCATGCTCGCAAGGTTTTTTTTGTCCGGCGTTTTGATCGTAAGGCCGTCTTCAGTCATCGTCCATTCCAGTTCTTCATCAACACCAAGCATCTTTATGGATTCGATCTCTGATTCATGTAGTCTAAATGCTTCGCCAGGCTTTGCCTTCCATAAACTCGATCCGTGACTCTTGGGCTGTCGATCTCGTCACGAGCGAAGGGATCCGGAATGCGTCCGTTGGCACTACGGCTATCGCGCATCGAGGAGGCAGCTCAATAGTGCCTTGGTGCACAACTCGCGATCTCGGTCCACAATTGTCCTGTACTCGCGGATTCGAGGTTTCCCATGAGCATTTTCAAACGCACTCAGCGGAAGTATGTGAAGAAGGCCTATCGCGTGAGGAATTGGCGTGAATATGAGGCGGGTCTACGCAACCGTGGGAGCCTGACCGTCTGGATCTCGCTCACCGCCGGCAAGCTTGTGAACTGGGACGCGCCCCGGCCGAGGAGGAGGAAACCGGGCCGTCAACGCAAGTACTCGAACCACGCCATCGAGACGGCTGTCACCCTGGGCATGGTGTTTCATCTGTCATCTAGGCAGAGCGAGGGATTGCTGCGATCGTTGTTCGCTCTGATGAAGCTAGACAATGATGTGCCCGATCACACCACGATTTCGAGGCACAAGGCGAAGCTGGGTAAGGTCCCCTTCTACCAAGACAAGCAGAAGACGCCGTTGCACATCTTGATCGACAGCAGCGGTCTCGCTGCCCACGCCGGCCAGCTGCGCAGAGCACCAAAGAGCAGGGACTATCGCAAGCTCCATCTGTGTGTCGACGAGCAGAGTGGCGAAGTCGTCGCCGGCGAGCTGACGAGCAAAAGAGCCCGCGATTCATCGCGGGTTGCATCGCTTGTCGGACAGATCGACAGTCCCATCTCATCGGCCAGAGCTGACACCGCATACGACGCCAGCGGCGTCTATGAGGCGATCGAGAATCACAGCGCTCATCGCTCGCCGAGGGTGCTGATACCGCCGCGCAAGGGCGCCCAGCTCGCATAGGGGCCGGCGAGCAGCCGACAGCGCAATCGCAACATTGCAGCACAAGCTCGGCTCGGCAAACGAAAGTGGCACACAGAATCGGGCTACAGCAAACGGAGCAAAGTCGAGACAACGTTCCATCGCTACAAGGCTATCGTGGGCTCAGCGATGCGAGCGAGAGGGTTGGCGGCACAGAGAGTCGAGGCAAGGATCGGGTGCAAGATTCTCAACACCATGACGGCGCTCGGGATGCCTGATAGCGAGATGATCGGATGATGGGAGTCGGGGCCAAGCGAGCTCTCGGCCTCTATCGGAGTTGTGCACCAAGGCAGTACCCCGGCCACTTCTCGAGCGCTTTCGTCAGCCCCTTGTGGCCATCGCTAATCACTAGCTTGGGAGCCCGGAGTCCTTGAGCCTGGAGTCCCTCCAGCATGGAGCCCCAATGCGTCGAGGCTTCGCTCACCGCCAGACGCAATGACAACAGACGTTTCTGCCCGTCTGGCGTGACCCCGAGCGCGGCCAGTACGGGTACGCTGATCACACGCTTCGCCATCCGCACTTTCAGGTGGAAGCCGTCCAGGTAAACGATCGCGTAGACCTCCTCGCTGAGAGCACGGTTCTGCCATTCCTCGAAGCGCTCCTTCAGCCGACTAACCACGCGAGACACCGCGCTCTTCGATAGGTGCTCCTCACCGAGCAGTGGTTTCAGCGCTTTGCGGATCCGGCGGCTATTCGCGCCCGACAAGTACGTCCCCAAGATCGCCTCGTCGACCTCACGAGTCCGGCGCGCGTACCGGGGCAACAGCTCGCTCCTGAACTCTGTCGTTTCTCCCGTTTCCTCGTCTCGCACGCGGGCTCGTGGCACTCGGAGCTCGCGAGTTCCCACCGATGTCGTCACGCGACGGGTTTCGGCTCCGTTGCGATACCCACGGCGGTCTTCCGCACGCTCGTAGCTACGACACCCCAGCGCTTGGTCGACTTCTTCCTCGAGCACGACCTCGATCGCCTCCAGTACCCGCTTACGCAGCCGAAGTTGGACGAACTCCCGGTACTCGCTTACAGACTCCTTCGATATGGTGGTAGGCTTCTTCATGGCGTAATCCTCCTCCTCGCCTTTACAGGCGTGGTTTGGTTTTTCTTAACCGGAGGTTACGCCATTCTTATTTCCACGGGAATCGGGACAGATCCCGACCGGGCCAAGGGCCGTGGGCTTTACAATCGTCTTGGGCGGGCGGGTCGTCACCATGCAGATGACCACCTAGTCGAGAGCGAATATCGAAGCGTGTTCCTGAAGCGGTTTCCACGCTACGCCGGTCGAGCCCGCCGAGGGGCTACCGTCGCCGGCGACAATCTACGCGGCACGGCAGTAGTAGTTGAGAATGCCCCCAAGTCGCTCTCGCGACACGATGGGGCCAGCGTCATTCGCGCTTGCCGGCAGAGGTGTGAGGAGCTCGTTGCCGAGACCTTGGTGGTTCCGTTCTGTGTGATAGTGCACTACGTATTCGGTTACCGCTGTGCGCAGGTGTCGCTCACTGAGAGGTACGAAGCGGTCGAGACACTCTCGACGTATGGAGAGAACGAATCTTTCCGCATATGCGTTCAGATTCGGACTATTAGCGGGAAGGCGAAGGGGCTTCACGCCTGAATCTCTCAACAGCCCACGTACCGCCTCGGTGAATAGCGGGTCCCGGTCGTGGATGAGGTATCGCTTGCCAAGGAGGAAACCATCCCACATGTCAGTGAGGTTTCTTGCCACCTGCTTCATCCACTCCCCGTTGGGGTCCGACGTTATCCCACCGATGCACACGCAGCGAGTGGCGATATCGATGACAAACAGGACATGGTAGCGGACGAGGCCGAACGGGTTCACAACCTCGACGGTGAACAGGTCTGTCGCAGCGATGGCGCCCCAATGAGCCTTGATGAAGGTGCTCCACGACATGCTCCTGCCCCGCTCCGGCGCAGGAGCGATACCGTGCTCGGCGAGGAGCCTCTTGATAGTGTTGCGTCCGAGTTCATGTCCTAGGTTCTTGAGTGCGCCTCGCAGGCGCGTATATCCCCACGTCGGGTTCTCCCGCGCCACGCGCACAATGAGCTCACGGATGTCCTTCGCCGTCGGAGGTCGGCCTGGACTCCGGTTCTTGCTGCCATCGTACTTGGCTGCGATGAGGTGGCGGTACCAGCGCAGAAGCGTAGCGGGTGTGGCAACGGACGCAATCTGGGCCAGCGCCTCGCGGCCCAAAGCCTGGGCCTTGACGGCGAGCCTGCGCCGGTCGTCGTCAGAGAGCCTGAGACGCTTGCCCCGAAGCCCGGCTCGGAGCACACGGTTCTCCTCTTGCAGGTAGTCGATCACATCCTGCTGCTGGCGGTTGACCCCGTCCTGTGCCAAAACTCGGCCCTTTTGAAAGACCATGGCTGTAATTTAATGCACTGTAAAGTCTTAGTGTCATTTTGCCAACACTTAATGGCGGAAGCACCCATGAGGTCTGTGTGAGCGGCAGGGCTGCCCGATCGAACAACGGCTGCCTGACCAACAGTAGGAATTGCACATGGTACGTCATGATGGATCCGAAGATAACACCCTCGGGCCAGACGATTGTAAAGGCCACGGCCCTTGGTACCATCGCAAAACACAGACGCTAAGCTGCTGATTTATCGGCTATTTCAAGAGGGCCGAGTTTTGGCACAGGACGGGGTCAGGCGTTAGCTTTGGAGGCGGTGGATGCGCTCCAAGTAGGTCGTCGAAACCTGATCTTCGTCGAGCCCGAGACAACGGGCAAATTGCCTGGTGAAATTGCGCAAATAGACCGCGGCCGGGAGGCGATCGAGTCTCTCGTTCTCGATATATTCGAGCATGGAGCAGCCGATTTTCGTTTCTTTAGAGATGGTTGCCAACTCGAGTCCCATCGCCTGTCGCGCCGCCTTAAGAAACGCTCCAGTCGCTTCTGCGGACGTCTCGAGTTGTAGCGGGCACTCGCGCACGGAACTCTCCGAGCCCGCCGCTTTCTCGGGCGTCTCGACATCGTCGGCGGAGACGTGCTCCCGCTCAGCGTGGGCCTCGGACGGAGCGACGTCGCCATTCGTGGACGTCGCCTCGACGTTGTCGGCGGTGGCGAACCTCGACCCTTGCTCCCGGCGCACGACCGGTTCCGGAACCCCGAGCCTCTTATCGTAGAGACGGCGGCTTTCTTCAGCAATGAGCATCTGATACGCCTCCGAGATCCGGTGGAACGTGCGACGGCGCTCGCGGTCCGACAGAATCAAGCTGGAAACGAGCGCTTCGTGAGAGTAGATGTCGCGGGCCGTCTCGAAGGCCGACTGGATCTCTTCGGAGCTCGCGTCGTACGAAACCTCGAGAACTTGATAATGGTCTTGCTCGCTGAGCCGTCTTAGCATCAACTTCGTCTCTCCGTGCGCGCTAAAGTGGGTGGCCCGAACATCAAAGCCTGTGCCACACGCTCGAGGGAGCTTCCTGCTGCGGATTCGGGAAAGTCGAGCATGAAAGGTCTGCGTTTGCGGGTCGCCTTCCAAACGCTCTCGTCGAAGCGCACCGAGCCGATGGCGTCGATAGCGATTCCGAGATGGCGACGGCAGACGCTGGCCATCGACGCGCCGAGACCCTCGTCCTCGGGGTAGCGGACCTGATTGATCAGAAGCCGCGGCCGAAACGAGAAGGCTTGCTCCTTGAGATAGCGTCCGGTAGCACTGTCGCGACGCTCCACAGCGTCGAGAAGATCGATGGGCGTGCGGATGCCGTCGCGATTCTTTTGGTCCATCGCTTGCTCAACTACTTTGCGCACCGGGCTCGACTTCAAAGCGCGCCACAGATGACGGTAAAAACTCATTTTCAGGAAGCGGTAGGCGTTCTCGATCGAGCTCGGCTCGGGGATCGCGACGAGGAGCCCTTGCTCCGCAATGAGAAAGAAGTCGACGATGTTGAACGAGATCCCAGCACCGATGTCGAGCAAGACGAAATCGGCGTCCACGGCAGCGATACAGGACAAGAGTCGGGTTTTCTGACCATATTTCAGATTCGACGCGGCGAGATGGTCGTGTGCGCCGCTGATGAGTCCGAGGTTCTTGACGCCAGTCTCGAGAATCACGTCGTCAATCGACTCGACGCGCCGACTGATGAAATCGCTCAGCGTGAGCGACGGTGTGGACAAGCCCAAGCAAGTATGGAGATTCGCTCCGCCGAGGTCGGCATCGATAACCACCACTTTCTTGCCGTGCCGTGCAAGGGAGATCCCGACGCTGCTCGTAATGATGCTCTTGCCAACGCCGCCTTTGCCGCCGCCAACCGCAATGATACGGCCTTTGCTAGGCTGCGCCTTCTTGCGCGCTGTCGCCGCAACGACCGGATGCACCACTGGCGCAGGAGAGGATTCGGCAAAGGGCGCGACCGCGCTAGCGGCTTTGAGCTCTGGGTGCGCGCCCCACGAGCCAGTTGGGTCTGAAGCCGAGAGAGACTGTTTCGGATCCGAGTCCACGGTACGTCCCCCTTTTTAATAAGTTGAACGATCTAAGGATACCGGCAGGACTACCAAACAAGAATCTAAGACAGAAATTAAGGGTCCACAAGAATAAGTCGTTAGTAATAAGGGGTCTACGCGAATTCGTGTGGGTAAGTCCTGACGGAAAACAGTGTAACTCATTGTGTGGAAAAGGTATCGAGTACTTCATCAGGTGCTGAAAAGTGGTCCATTTTTAAGATAGGCTAACCGAGTGAAAAATTCCCAGTCGATCCGCTCGCTGTTTGCGCTGCCAGGTTTCTTGGCTGGTGCCGGATTGAAGGGTGTATTCGATGACCGATACGCCCGCATCATCCAGCTCAAGAGGCGAAAAAAACAGCTGTGTGCTCTTACTGTGGGCAACGGTGCCGGGGGCGCTATGACAAGCAAGTGTGCCGGGTCCGCGACCTGTCGTTGGCAGGCTGGCGGATCTATCTGGAATACGAGCGTTGGCGCGTCAACTGTCCTGGGTGCGGCGGTTTGCAGGTAGAACACCTGGACTGGCTGGCGAACAACTCGCGCTACACCCAGCGTTTTGCGACGCATGTGGGCAAGCTGTGCCGGGATATGCCGGACAAGGCGGCGGCCGAGATGGAACGTCTGCGCCTCCTAGTTGAAGGGGTCAACAACAAAATCCGTGTGCTGCAACGACGCGCCTACGGCTATCGCGACGAGGAATATCTCAAGCTGAAGATCGTGGCGGCATTCCTTCCGCCATTACCCAGAAATGCCGTCTTCAACCCACACGAATCCGCGTAGACCCGTAATAAGGATAGTAGCGAACGCGCCCGAACCGTGTCAAGTGGTCTAGCATTCGGCGTTCAAGTTCACGCTCCGAATCCTACGGTGCTGAACTTTCGCTCGGACCGATTCGGCACGGCGCAAAGTGCTGGTTGCTGAATGCTTACGACTGAACGCTGATCTACTGTACGCGCATCGGCGAGCCCAGCGACACGATAGCAGGGATTGGGACCCCGTCCTGTGCCAAAACTCGGCCCTCTTGAAATAGACCACAAATCAGCAGCTTAGACGCCCTTGGAATCCGCCAACCCTTAGGCTGCGTGGCGAGCTACGGGCAGTGAACTTCGCACCCGGAAGTCCCTCATTAGACGGTGCTTCCGCAATCAAGTGTTGGTGGCTGCCGCGTAACTCGCTCGTGTGCTAGAGTTTGAGCCTGATTTCGAGAGACGCAGTTCTTTCGGCGATGCGGGCTGGGCTGACCACACGGTGCCTGACGTTCAGGGACACCTTCGTGCGCACGCCGACATCCTTAAATTAATGGCGTTCGCCGACACAGGCAGGCCAGCTGACACTAGCATTCAAACACGGGGCGTAGCAACATATCTGGACTCCTCTAGTCAAGCCCCTTTCTTAATAAATCTTCCATCGAAGCTGCGCATCCATCGCGTCGTGACGAGTGGGTCAGACTGCAAACGTATCTTCGGCCTCAGTGAGGAGCGTCTTGGGTGCTCCGGGCCATGATGGAAAATCCGCGCGCGAGGAGCCAATCACTTTGAACGACCTCTCTTAGGGCTAGTGTTGCTATCGGCTTGACCCCGCGCCGGTCCGACCGGTACGCCATCAGTTGGATGGGTATCGTCGCAGCCTCTTTTGGAAGGGAAAAAGGAAAACACGAAAGTGGAGCCTCTAAGTCTAAGCGGCCATCGGCGACTGGAATTCACTCTCGCGGGTGGAGACGGCCCAGACGATCCGGGCGAGTTTGTTGGCGACAGCAATCACGGCCTTGTTGTGTCCCCGCGAGCGGTGGACCTTCCGAGCCCAGGCGCGGAGCTTGTCGGGCGGGCTCTTACTGACGTATCTGGACTCCTCTAGTCAAGCCCCTTTCTTAATAAATCTTCCATCGAAGCTGCGCATCCATCGCGTCGTGACGAGTGGGTCAGACTGCAAACGTATCTTCGGCCTCAGTGAGGAGCGTCTTGGGTGCTCCGGGCCATGATGGAAAATCCGCGCGCGAGGAGCCAATCACTTTGAACGACCTCTTAGGGCCAGTGTTGCTATCGGCTTGACCCCGCGCCGGTCCGACCGGTACGCCATCAGTTGGATGGGTATCGTCGCAGCCTCTTTTGGAAGGGAAAAAGGAAAACACGAAAGTGGAGCCTCTAAGTCTAAGCGGCCATCGGCGACTGGAATTCACTCTCGCGGGTGGAGACGGCCCAGACGATCCGGGCGAGTTTGTTGGCGACAGCAATCACGGCCTTGTTGTGTCCCCGCGAGCGGTGGACCTTCCGAGCCCAGGCGCGGAGCTTGTCGGGCGGGCTCTTACTGACGTTCGCCGCGCGGAGCACGGCGCGCCCGCCCTGGGTGAGGAGCATACGGAGGTAGGAGTCGCCACGCTTGGTGATGCGTCCGAGGCGGCGAATGTCGCCACTGGAGTTTTCCTTGGGAACTAGGCCGAGGTAGCTCGAGAAGCGGCGCCCCGATGGGAAGCGGCGAAGATCGCCGACGAAGCCCACGATGGCGGTCGCGGTCAGAAGTCCGATGCCGGGAATGGCGAGAAGTCGTTGGACTTCAGGAAGCTGCTTGGTGAGCGCCTTGAGCTCGTGCTCGATGCCAGCGCACTTGTCCTTGAGTTCTCGAATCTCGGAGCAGGCATCACGGAGATGCGAACGGAGCACGTCGGGCAAATCAGAATCAGCGTCTTCGACGAGTTCGAAGAGGGCGGGCACGACGAAGTGAGCGCCCTTTGGGATGATGAATCCGAGTTCGCGCAGGATCCCGCGTACGGCATTGATGCGTGCGGTCCGTGTGGAGAGCCATCCTGAGCGCAGGCGATGGAGCGCGGCGAGGCTGTGCTGGTGCACGGACTTAATGGGCACGGGAAGAATCTCCTCGTTCCTGTAGGCCTCGAGCAACGCTTTGGCGTCGGCGCGGTCGTTCTTGCTCCCGCGTCGATAGGGCCTCACGAGGTGAGGTGGGAGCAGGACGACGTCGTGTCCCAACCTTCGGAACGTCCTTGCCCAGAAGTGAGCAGAGCCGCAGGCTTCGAGAAGCACGGTGGCAGCGCTCTGTTTGGCAAAAAACGACACCAACTTGGGTCGACTCACACGGAGTTGCTTGGACACCTTCCCCGCTTCTCCCGAGATGGCAATCTCGAAGACGTTCTTTGCAAGATCCACAGCGATCGTCGTATCTTTCATTCGGACTCCTCCTTTTCGATGCGTATTCGACTGACTTTGGCACATCGATGCCGTCTATGTCAGCGGAGGAGTCCATTCCATCACTTGATGGCGGAAGCACCTCCCGGACTCGACGACGACCTCCTCGGCCATGGTACAGTATCGACGCTGGCGCCGCCTGGTGATCCCAGGCTGGACACATGGTTGGCGCTTTACGCTCGGACATTGTTCGCGGACGAGATCGCAGAGTGTGTGGCTTTCTGGACAGCATGCGAGACCTGCAACAGACTCTCTGGTAGCCGTGGCTGTTGTGGAGATCCACCCGGAGTCGATTCGCGGCCCTTGGATCGATGGATTCGTGCTAGATCGGCATGTAATCTCGAGCGCGCCTCTCGGGTACGTTGGCGAGCACATGCAGTTCGACACAACGCGTTCACCTCTTGGCGAACTCGTTTATCAGTTGAAATACAAGGACGGTAGGCCGGACGATATCGTCGAGACCGCCACTGCCTTTGCGGAAGAGCATTGGAGGGGTGCCTTGGTGCATAAATACAGGTAAGTCATTGATTCCATCGACTCTGCTATTTTTGCACCAAAAACGTAACCTGCTGATTCCTTTAGAGTTGTCCAGAGTTATGCACCAAGGCAGGCTTCCGGCCTATCGCGGATGATGTCGATGACAAGAAGCTGCGAACGTGCAAATAAAACCCTGTGTTGCACGTTCGCATGTGGGAGGCTGGGTGTACGGCATTTTCACCCGCCTTCCCTCACAAGGGCGTCGTTGGGTCTTCGTCATACCCGCGACGCTATCAAGGGGCGCGGCGTCTCCCTGTTTCTCCTTAGGCGCTGCGCTCCTACCCCCTCTTGAAAGGAGAGTCGAATGATGAAACGTGAGGAACGCGATCTACAGCAAGTCCTTGTAGGTGACGGTGTGGAATCGGCTGTGTTCGACAAGTCTCGAGCAATAGAACACAAGGTCGAACCGGGGACCGGGTTCGATCACACTCCGGGCGAGTCCCTTTGGGAAACCGAGTTTCACAATTATGTGCGCCCGGCCGACGGCAACGTGTGGGGGCGTTGTTGCACGGCCCGGAGCAAATCGCTGACCTCCCTGTGCCGGTTGCAGAGTCACCCGGCGCAGTACGTATCGGGCATCCCGAGCGCAGCCATCTTGTTGAGTATCTCGCACCCAATTCGGTGTTCAACTCGTTGCCTCGCCAACGTTCGAGCCCGCATCTCCGGCCCGATGATCGCCTTGTAACGATAGACCGCGTTCTCCACCATGCTTCGCTTGGTGTAGCCTGAGAGCTTGTACCATTCACGTCGGCCGTGTCTTTCGATTGCACGAATATGGCGATCGCGCTCCTGCATGGCGGTGTTCGAATTCTGACTGAGCGTCGCGTTTCGTTGCGGCGGAATCACCACGCGCGTCCTTCGTCCAGGACTGTGCGCTTCGATGGCTTCGTAGACCGCTTCCTTGTCGAATGCACTGTCCGCCGCCACCGACACTAGAGGTGCTTGAATCTGTGTTAGCAAAGCGGGGACTCGGGTTGCGTCGCGAGCGCGTGACGCCGTCAGTTCGGACGCAACAATGTTCCCTGTCTCGCGATCAACGGCGATGTGCAACTTGCGCCATGCGCGCAGCTTTGGCGGTTTGCGGGCGTTTCCAACATGAATCCTCAAGCCCGTGCTATCGATCATCAGGTGGATGGGTTGAGTGCTCGCGGCTTTCGGAATCCGCAGCTTCTTGCGGAGCAACCTCGAGCGCCGACACAACGTCGAGTAGTCCGGGATCTCGATACCGAGCCCAAGAAGCGAGGCGATCGAGTGCAAGAAGCCTTCGGTTTGTCGGTAGGCGAGCTTGTACACCATCCGGACAACCAGGCCCGTTTCAATCGCCATGTCTGAATAGACCCGTTGACCGCCAGGCTTACCGGTCTTGTCGGCCTTCCAGTTCGGGATTGCCTCCTCGTCAAACCAGACTGTCAAATCGCCCCGGCGGCGCAGCCCTTCGTTGTATTCCGCCCAGTTGCGAACGTGGTACTTCTTCTGCTTCGCGTGCTTGTACTGGCAGCGCTTGGGATACTTCATGCTCGAACATACCTCGGCCACCACCATAGGCGGATTTCGCTCTCAGCCAGAGCGGTGCAACAACGCCCCTCCAGGGCGCGGTCCGTGGACGTCGATTCAAGACGACGAAGCCGGATTCGAGCGGCGCTCGCCCGATGGACCTCGTGGAGCGCGACTTCAACGCCACACGCCCGAACGAGCTCTGGGTCTCGGACCTGACCTACATCGCTACGTGGCGCGGCTTCGTGTATGTCGCCTTCGTCATCGACGTCTTCGCTCGACTCATCGTCGGTTGGCGAGCGACGACATCGTTGACTGCAGGCATCGCTCTCGATGCGTTGGAGCAGGCGCTGCACGAGCGCCGACTAGACCCAGAAGATACATTGGTGCATCACAGCGATCGCGGCGTGCAGTACGTCTCGACCCGTTACACCGAGCGGCTCGCCGAGGCGGGCATTGAGCCGTCCGTCGGCAGCCGAGGCGACTCCTACGATAACGCTTTGGCTGAATCCATCATCGGCCTCTACAAGACCGAGGTGATCCGTCGACGCGGGGCCCCTGGCGTGGTCTCGAGGATGTCGAGTTCGCCACCCTCGAGTGGGTGCATTGGTACAACACGCAACGACTCTTGGAGCCGATCGGAAATGTCGCCCCCG
Source organism: Candidatus Marinacidobacterales bacterium (assembly GCA_965237955.1). Taxonomy (GTDB): domain Bacteria; phylum Acidobacteriota; class Vicinamibacteria; order Marinacidobacterales; family SMYC01. Next base: position 3,031,822 of record OZ250169.1, read on the forward strand.
TCCTGTGCCAAAACTCGGCCTTTTGAAACAGACCATAATATCAGCAGCTTAGTGTCTGTGTTTGCGACCGGGTCAAGAGCCGTGCTTCGGCTACCCACCCAACTTCTACCGGTCGGCAAGGGGTTCCGACAGCAACCGCCGCGCCGCTGCCAGGAGTCGATCCTTCCAGGCAACGCGTTCCCGCCAGTGGTCGGGGATGGCGTTCAGGCCGTAGAGGGCGCCGGCGAGCTGCCCCGTCACTGCTGCTACCGTATCGGCGTCGTCGGCCAGGTTGGCCGCGAGCAGCACCGCGCTGCGGAAGTCTCCGGTGCGGGCGACTGACCAAATGGCGGCTTCGAGCGTGTGAACGACGCACCCGCTGGAGCGGATCGTATCCCGTGTCCGTCCTCGCCAGCTGCCGGCTATGACCTGAGTGATTGCCGCCGCTCCCGTGAACCGTCTCGGAGCCAGAACGTCCGAGAACGGTGACCCGGCGATGGCGTCTGCCAGGAGTGCGCCGAACGCCCGGCAGGCGTCCACTGCTTCCTCGGCTCCGTGGGTCGTCCGGGACTGGTCGGCGGCTGCCGCGAGCAGGCGCGGCCGGTCGTGCCTGAACCGGAGCGCAACGGGGGCGAGCCGCATCAGCGAGCCGTTGCCTGCGCTCAAGGGATCGGTCGAACCCGCGACCGGGTCACCCGTCCGTAGGTACCGGGTGAGCGCTTGGCAGGTCGTGTTTCCGATGTCGAAGCAGTCTCCGCTCCACGAGTAGTCTCCGTCTCGCCACCACTTCACGAAACGGTCCATCAGGTCCCGGCAGTCGAGCGTCTTGGATTCCGCCAGGCTGTCGGCAAGGGCCAGCGCCATGGCCGTGTCGTCGGTCCAAGCACCGGCCGGCAGATCGAACGGGCCGCCACCGACCATGTCTTCTAGACGCGGCTGCGTATCGCGGGAGCAGAATTCGAGCGTCGTGCCGACCGCGTCGCCCACCGCCAGACCGAGGAAGGCCCCGAGCGCCCGGTCGTGGATGTCGTCCGCGGTCCGGGATGGAACCGATGGTGCTTGTGCCGAACACTGCCTCACGTGGGCCAGCTGGGAGTCGTTCTCGATGGTCCCTTCGTGGGCGTCGCGCACGCGGCGGATCGCATCGTCCGGTTGCACGCCCAACTCCACCAGCAGGCGGGCTGTGATGGTCCCGGCGCGTCCCAGACCACCCCGACAGTGGAGCAGCACGTCGAAGCCGAGCCGCAGTCGGTTCCTGATGGACTCGCCGGTGGCCTTCCAGGCGTGCTCGAAGTCCTGTTCCGGAGCCTCTCCGTGGCGTTGTTGCACCGCTCTGGCTGAGAGCGAAATCCGCCTATGGTGGTGGCCGAGGTATGTTCGAGCATGAAGTATCCCAAGCGCTGCCAGTACAAGCACGCGAAGCAGAAGAAGTACCACGTTCGCAACTGGGCGGAATACAACGAAGGGCTGCGCCGCCGGGGCGATTTGACAGTCTGGTTTGACGAGGAGGCAATCGCGAACTGGAAGGCCGACAAGACCGGTAAGCCTGGCGGTCAACGGGTCTATTCAGACATGGCGATTGAAACGGGCCTGGTTGTCCGGATGGTGTACAAGCTCGCCTACCGACAAACCGAAGGCTTCTTGCACTCGATCGCCTCGCTTCTCGGGCTCGGTATCGAGATCCCGGACTACTCGACGTTGTGTCGGCGCTCGAGGTTGCTCCGCAAGAAGCTGCGGATTCCGAAAGCCGCGAGCACTCAACCCATCCACCTGATGATCGATAGCACGGGCTTGAGGATTCATGTTGGAACCGCCCGCAAACCGCCAAAGCTGCGCGCATGGCGCAAGTTGCACATCGCCGTTGATCGCGAGACAGGGAACATTGTTGCGTCCAAACTGACGGCGTCACGAGCTCGCGACGCAACCCGAGTCCTCTCTTTGCTAACACAGATTCAAGCACCTCTAGTGTCGGTGGCGGCGGACAGTGCATACGACAAGGAAGCGGTCTACGAAGCCATCGAAGCGCACAGTCCTGGACGAAGGACGCGCGTGGTGATTCCGCCGCAACGAAACGCGACGCTCAGTCAGAATTCGAACACCGCCATGCAGGAGCGCGATCGCCATATTCGTGCAATCGAAAGACACGGCCGACGTGAATGGTACAAGCTCTCAGGCTACACCAAGCGAAGCATGGTGGAGAACGCGGTCTATCGTTACAAGGCGATCATCGGGCCGGAGATGCGGGCTCGAACGTTGGCGAGGCAACGAGTTGAACACCGAATTGGGTGCGAGATACTCAACAAGATGGCTGCGCTCGGGATGCCCGATACGTACTGCGCCGGGTGACTCTGCAACCGGCACAGGGAGGTCAGCGATTTGCTCCGGGCCGTGCAACAACGCCACGGAGAGGCACCGGAACAGGACTTCGAGCACGCCTGGAAGGCCACCGGCGAGTCCATCAGGAACCGGCTGCGGCTCGGCTTCGACGTGCTGCTCCACTGCCGGGGTGGTCTGGGACGCGCCGGGACCATCACAGCCCGCCTGCTGGTGGAGTTGGGCGTGCAACCGGACGATGCGATCCGCCGCGTGCGCGACGCCCGCGAATGGACCATCGAGAACGGCTCCCAGCTGGCTCACGTGAGGCAGTGTTCGGCACAAGCACCATCGGTTCCATCCCGGACCGCGGACGACATCCACGACCGGGCGCTCGGGGCCTTCCTCGGTCTGGCGGTGGGCGACGCGGTCGGCACGACGCTCGAATTCTGCTCCCGCGATACGCAGCCGCGTCTAGAAGACATGGTCGGTGGCGGCCCGTTCGATCTGCCGGCCGGCGCTTGGACCGACGACACGGCCATGGCGCTGGCCCTTGCCGACAGCCTGGCGGAATCCAAGACGCTCGACTGCCGGGACCTGATGGACCGTTTCGTGAAGTGGTGGCGAGACGGAGACTACTCGTGGAGCGGAGACTGCTTCGACATCGGAAACACGACCTGCCAAGCGCTCACCCGGTACCTACGGACGGGTGACCCGGTCGCGGGTTCGGCCGATCCCTTGAGCGCAGGCAACGGCTCGCTGATGCGGCTCGCCCCCGTTGCGCTCCGGTTCAGGCACGACCGGCCGCGCCTGATCGCAGCAGCCGCCGACCAGTCCCGGACGACCCACGGAGCCGAGGAAGCAGTGGACGCCTGCCGGGCGTTCGGCGAGCTCCTAGCGGACGCCATCGCCGGGTCACCGTTCTCGGACGTTCTGGCTCCGAGACGGTTCACGGGAGCGGCGGCAATCACTCAGGTCATAGCCGGCAGCTGGCGAGGACGGACACGGGATACGATCCGCTCCAGCGGGTACGTCGTTCACACGCTCGAAGCCGCCATCTGGTCAGTCGCCCGCACCGGAGACTTCCGCGGCGCGGTGCTGCTCGCGGCCAACCTGGCCGACGACGCCGATACGGTAGCAGCAGTGACGGGGCAGCTCGCCGGCGCCCTCTACGGCCTGAACGCCATCCCCGACCACTGGCGGGAACGCGTTGCCTGGAAGGATCGACTCCTGGCAGCGGCGCGGCGGTTGCTGTCGGAACCCCTTGCCGACCGGTAGAAGTTGGGTGGGTAGCCGAAGCACGGCTCTTGACCCGGTCGCAAACACAGACACTAAGCTGCTGATATTATGCTCTGTTTCAAAAGGCCGAGTTTTGGCACAGGACGGGGTAGGCGTCGATACTTACAACTCTGTAAATTTCAAGACAAAGTCTCACAATTTTAATATGCCTCTTCCGGTCATTCATTCTGTTTTGCTCAATAGGTCAACGCAGTACAGCAAAAAATCTAGCAAAGCATTTGGCGCGATGTTCGATGAGATCAAGAAGCGCACACAAGCACTACAGACGGTACTGTCAAGTTGAGGTCTCGAGCTCGGACCGGGCCGCTAGATAATGGGGCTCGAGTGCACCGCGTTGCCAACATCTTGGGGTCGGATCGGCCCTCAATGCCTCAACTTGACAGTACCGATTGAACAGCTACTTTACGAGTTCGACACCCTTTCGAAGTGGAGTCGGCCCGTCACCGACGAAGAGCTTGCCCACGCGCAGGATAGCCTCGTCCGTGGTTTCGCCCAGCGTTTCGAGACGATGTCTCAAGTAGCCGGCGAGATAGCCGAGCTCGAGGGGTACGGTCTTTCCACCGACGAGCTCGGTCGCTACCCCGAGCGCATCGAGTCCATCACCAAGGATCAGCTCGAAGCTGCGGCCGCAAAATACCTGAACACGGACGAGGCCATTCTTTTGGTGGTGGGCGACGGCGAGAAAGTCGCGGACGGGTTGAGCGCGCTGGAATTCGGAAGCATGAAGCGGCTCGACGTAGAAGGAGAGTTGCTGGATTAGATTCGCCCGTCTGGTGCAGAAGATAGGTTGGAAAGTCAGCTCCACCCTTGCCCTCTTGCCGGTCCCGGACTTAGAGTGTCGCGATGAGCTGGCGGCCATACCTCTACGCCGAGACTCAGCGTCCCCGTCCTGTGCCAAAACTCGGCCCTCTTGAAATAGACCACAAATCAGCAGCTTAGTGTCTGTGTTTGCGACCGGACCAAGGGCCGTAGGCTTTACAATCGTCTGGCCCGAGGGCGTCCTGTGCCAAAACTCGGCCCAGCCGGCATCGACGAAAGAACTGCGCTTCTCGAAATCAGGCTCAAACTCTAGCAGGCGAACGGGTTACACGGCAGGCGCCAACATTTGACTGCGGAAGCACCCGAGTTCCATTCTTCGCCGCTGTACGCTACTAGGTGGAGGACCGCGATATGCGTCTCCATCGCGCGCAATCGACCGAGAGAACGACGGCATAGCCTGTGAGAGGTAAGATAAGATGCGACACTTCCCCATTCCCGTATGGATCGCTGTGCTCGCCACGGGCTCGTGGCACAACCCCGCCACGGCCCAGACGTCGTGGCGGGGCTTGGTGGTTGCCCCCGAATCCCGTTGCTCCCCGTCCTGTGCCAAAACTCGGCCCTCTTGAAATAGATCATAAATCAGTAGCTTAGTGTCTGTGTTTGCGGAGGTGCCAAGGGCTGAGCGCGAACAAACGACGAAATCATGCAGGTATGGTCCCGGCAGACCGGAGACCGATCAAGTTCGGGGCGCGCGGATGAATAAATAGAAGGCACAACCAGTCGACTTGCTTCCGCATCCCTCTTTGTCGCCCCTTGTTGGGCCCGACCCCGTCCTGTGCCAAAACTCGGCCCTTTTGAAACAGACCGCAAATCAACAGCTTAGAGGCCCTTGGAATCCGCGCAGAATCCAGGGTATTTCGCGCCGCAGGGCTGGCTTCCGACCCCTGGGCTGCGGGTGGCGGGCGACAGGCCCACCGGGGGTGCGCACGGCCGGCTCAAATCGGCTGCGGGGCGAGCTTGCAGGCAACGAACTACGCACCCGGAAGGAATACGTATCCGACCGCGATGCCGGATTCAAGCAGCCCTTGGAAAGGTGCAAACTGCTGACCCGCTGGGCGTTCGAGTATTTTGACCAGACGGAATGTCGTGGCTGTCCGAGTTTTGGCACAGGACGGGGAATAGGCGAGATCCCGCATGCCACCACATGCGGTTCGTTGTGACGAACTGGCCCGGTGACCAATTCACCGTCGCCGCATCTTTGGAGGTGATCAGTGCGTATTCTACCCGCTTTGTTTCTGTTTTTTACTTTCCATTCGGTTCTGAGCGCTCAACCGTTCCGTGAGTCCAGGACCTTGTGGGCTAGCGACCCCGCGGAAGTGCCAGCGCTCGCCAGTGAGATCGACCGGATGCTGGACACCGATCAGCTTCAGTTCAAGCGTTCGCAGACGGACGGCACTTTCCCCGGCCGGACCCACGAACGAATGAACCAGTACCATCAAGGCGTCCGGGTTTTTGGCGGACAACTCGTGTGGCAGAAGCAGTCCGGGTTGGTGCTGTCGGCAACCGGCAACATCTACGAGGCTGTCGATGTCGGCGTGACCCCAACTCTCACGGTTGCCGAGGCGGAAGCGCGTGTGCTCGCACTTGAGGGACCGGAAGCGTTCATCGGCGGCGAGACCGAACTGGTGATCCTGCCACTTACCGATAGATATGCGCTCGCGTACTACGTTCGGACACGCAGTCCAGGTGCACTCCAGGTGTCGTTTATCGACGCCCATTCGGGCGAGCGACTTCTCACGTGGAACGATCTACATACTCAACATGAGGGCGTTGGCCTCGGGATCGGCACATGGGGAGACAGGAAGAAGATGACCTCTCAGGAGGCCGTCGGCACGTTCAGAGCCGTCGATACCATCCGGCCGTTCGGCATCAAGACCTATGACGTGAACTTCAATGCCTATGCTTGGAATAATTACATGGCTGACACCGACGCATTTCTAGCGACCGACCGCGACAATGAGTGGACGGATGGAGCCGTCGTGGATGCCCATGTGTATTCCGGGTACACATACGACTACTACTTCAAACGCTACAACCGGTACGGCATTGACGACCTAGGGCTCGTCGCTACCAACTACGTTCACTTCTTACCGCAAAGCGCGGGGTTCAACAATGCCTTTTACGACTCATACGACAACTCAATGAACTATGGCGATGGGGACGGCATAGAGTCCACCTTCAACTCAGCAGCTCTTGATATTGTCGCGCACGAGATCACTCATGGAGTGACGAATCACTCCTCAGATCTGATCTACCGCAACGAGTCCGGGGCGCTCAACGAGGCGATATCCGACATCATGGGAGTGGCCACGGAATTCTTCTTTCAGCCTGTCGGGGACGGGAGACTGCAAGCTGACTGGGTAATGGACGAGGACACTTTTATTAACTTTGGAGAGTATATCCGGTCTTTCTCCGACCCATTAAGCGCAAGGTACCCGAAACCGGATCACTACAGAATCCGGTACCTCGGAGACCTGGACCGTGGGGGTGTACATATCAACTCCAGCATTGTGAACCACGCTTTCTACTTGATGGTCATGGGCGGCACCAATCGGGTGTCCGGCATCAGCGTCAACGGCATCGGGTTCGAGCAAATGGACCGGATGGAACAGATCTTCTACAGGGCCTTCATGTACTACTTGGTCCCGAGCTCCAACTTCTCCGATGCTCGTGAAGCCACGATTCGCGCCGCAAGGGAACTCTACGGCGCCGGCGTCGAAGAACAGACCGTCCGTGCCGGATGGAATGCGGTAGGTGTCCAGTGAGAAAAACATGCCTTGCTTTAGCGATAGTGCTTGCGCTCCCGGCGCTTCTTCATGCTCAGGAAGCCGAAGAACCAGAGAAGAAAGAGAAACGGGCTCAGTTCATCATCCACGCGAACTACCTTCCGACGCTCCCGAACCTTGACGAGACCACTAGCTTCACGAGGTTCCTTGAGCAAGGTTCAACCAGCCGAGTGTACTCTGGAGGCAGCGGTACAGCTATCGAGGTTGGCGGAATGTACGCGCTGGCGTCGAGGTTTTCGTTCGGATTTAGCTTCGAACTCCTTCCAGCCTTGCAGGACGGGACTCTGGACGTCTCGGAGCCGCACCCGCTGTTGTTCAACCAACACCTAAAGGCCAGCCAGACGCTCGATGAACTAGACTACTCAGAGTTCACGGTTCACACCGCTTTCGCGTACCGTATTGCGTCCGAGAGGATAGAGGTCGAGTTGTTCGCCGGTCCGAGTGTCTTCACAACGGAAATAGAATTGATCGACAAGGTTGTCCCGAAATCGGAGTACCCGTTCGACGAGATATCTCTAACTGGCGTTAGTAGCGTGACCCTGAACAACACCGCCATCGGCTTCAACGCTGGTGCTGGCTTGGCGTACTATTTCACGGAAACGTGGGGCGCGTCCTTCCTGGTACGCTTCAGTCAGGCTGACATTGAGGTCCAACGCGAGGGCGGGGAGCCTCTCGGTTTCAAAGCCGGCGGGTTACGGTTTGGAGGAGGAATCAGGATCAGGTTTTGAAGCTGCTTCCCGGAGCTTCCCTTTTATACTTGAGGATGGGAGGCTGTGGAGAAACCGATGAGCGCAGAATTGATCGCAATCCTAGCGGTTGGCGTGACGATCGGAGGTCTACTCTTTAGCAATAACCGGAAACTTCGCCGTGACATTGCTGATCTCCGTGAGCGGATGGCTCGCCTTGAGGGGCTATTTGAGGGATTCATCACGGGAACTGGGAAGAAGGGCAGCGAGGTAGCTTGATGGTGTAGGAAGCCGTGGATGGAGCGCGTCTTGGCGCGTCGCTCCAATACGTTTCGGCTCGAAACCGAGGCCGAGAATCGTTTCCTTCGCGTCGATAGCCGGAACTCTGCGTCGGCGCTTTGGCGGCGAGTCGATGTCACCGGCGAGCTCATCCTTTCGTGGCGATGGCGGGTGTCGACGAGCCTCGGGCACATTGACGACGTGCGGCGGCGGAGAAGCGACGACTATGCAGCAAGGGTCGCCGTCATGTTCGACGGGACGCCGTTCGCGCGCACGACGCCGCTTCTCATGTACGTGTGGGCGGGGAACGAGAGTGTCGGGAACGTGTACCCGAGCCCTTACAGCGACCAAGCGGCGACCATCGTCTTGAGAAGCGGGGACGTGGATAGCGGCGAGTGGTTCATGGAAGAGCGCGACGTGTCGGCGGATTTCGAGCGCTACTTCTGTCGACCTGCAGAGCGAGTCACCGGGGTCGTGCTCATGGTCGATACCGACAACACGGACTCGCAAGCCACCGCTTGGTTCGACGAGCTCGTGCTCCACCGCGACGCGGAGCCTTGACCGCGCGTGGCGTTGTTGCACTGCTCTTGGCTGAGAGCGAAATCTGCCTATCGTGGTGGCCGGGGTCGGAGAGCAGATGATGCAAGAGGTAGCTTGAGGTCAGCCCAACAGGCTGGCGGCCGTCGACAATGGCACGGACGATGTCGGGTGCCAGGAAAGCATAGCGGATTGCCTCGATATTCGCTCTCGACTAGGTGGTCATCTGCATGGTGACGACCCGTCCGCCCAAGACAATTGTAGAGCCTACGGTCCTTGGCCCAGTCGCAAACACAGACACTAAGCTGTTGATTTATCAGCTATTTCAAAAGGGCTGAGTTTTGGCACAGGACGGGGTCGGCACGGGTTGTCGATTTTGTTCGTTCGCTCGGATTCTCAAGCGAATGGGCTGGGGAGCGGAACAGGCGCCGTCCTCCCTTTTTGGAGGTTGAAGGCCCCTACGCGCTCCCAGAACTCCACGACTATCAAAAGAAGATCGTCACCAAGGTGCGGAGGATGCTCCACAATGGGCGCGTGAATGGTGCCGAACGGCGCGGGATGATCAGCATGCCGACCGGCTCGGGCAAGACGCGCGTCGCCGTGCAGGCAATCGTCGAGGCGATGTGTCGCGATGGCTTCGAGGGCGGTGTTCTCTGGGTCGCGGACCGCGACGAGTTGTGCGAACAAGCAGTCGAGGCATGGCGGCAAGTGTGGTCGAGCATCGGCGCGCATGGATCGCGGCTGCGTGTCTCCAGAATGTGGGCCGGACAGCCAAGCCCGCAGCAGACGAGCGACCTGCATGCTGTCGTCGCCACGATCCAGACGCTCACCGCGAAACTTTCCAAGCAGTCCAGCGAGTACGGCTTTCTGGTGGATTTCAAGCTCGTCGTTTTCGACGAGGCGCATCGGTCGATTGCTCCGACCTTCACTTCCGTCATGGAAGAGATTGGATTGACGCGCTGGAAGAGGGCGGACGAGCCGTTTCTGCTCGGTCTCACCGCAACGCCCTATCGGGGGCACAACGAGGAAGAAACCTCCAGACTGGCCGGCCGTTATGGCAGAAACCGGCTCGATGCCGAGGCTTTCGCGAGCGACGACCCACAGGAAGTCATAGCCGGATTGCAGGATATGCGCGTGCTCGCACGAGCGGATCAAGAACCCATCGAAGGCGGCGTGTTTTCGCTGAACATCGAAGAGTTGCGGCAAATGGCATCCGCGCCGTGGCTCCCTCGAAGCGTGGAAGATCGCATCGCCCAGGACTCCGCTCGCACCAAGCGCATCATCGAGGCGTACGAGACACATGTCGATCCGAGCTGGCCCACTCTCATCTTCGCGACATCTGTAGAGCACGCGAAGACGGTAGCGGCCCTTCTGAATAGGAGAGGCATCAAGTCAAGGGCAGTGAGCGGAGATACAGAACCCTCGACACGCCGACGGGTGGTAGAGGAGTTCCGGTGCGGCAGGATCAAGGCACTCGTGAACTACGGCGTATTCCGGGAGGGCTTCGATGCGCCAAAGACACGAGCCATCATCGTGGCCCGGCCAGTCTACAGTCCGAATCTTTATTTTCAGATGGTCGGCAGAGGCTTACGCGGCGTCAAGAACGGCGGCAACGACCGGTGCCTCATACTCAACGTCCGGGACAATATCGAGAACTTCCAGCAAGCGCTCGCATTCTCGGACTTGGACTGGCTTTGGGGCTGATGACAAACCCAAGAGGAGGGCGCGGGATGAGCGTGTGCACGCTGACGCCCTTATTAGACGCGATGGCGTTCGCCGGCACACGCAGGCCAACGGACACTAGCATTCAAATGCCTCTAGCGGCGTAGCAACATATCTGGACTCCTCTAGTCAAGCCCCTTTCTTAATAAATCTTCCATCGAAGCTGCGCATCCATCGCGTCGTGACGAGTGGGTCAGACTGCAAACGTATCTTCGGCCTCAGTGAGGAGCGTCTTGGGTGCTCCGGGCCATGATGGAAAATCCGCGCGCGAGGAGCCAATCACTTTGAACGACCTCTTAGGGCCAGTGTTGCTATCGGCTTGACCCCGCGCCGGTCCGACCGGTACGCCATCAGTTGGATGGGTATCGTCGCAGCCTCTTTTGGAAGGGAAAAAGGAAAACACGAAAGTGGAGCCTCTAAGTCTAAGCGGCCATCGGCGACTGGAATTCACTCTCGCGGGTGGAGACGGCCCAGACGATCCGGGCGAGTTTGTTGGCGACAGCAATCACGGCCTTGTTGTGTCCCCGCGAGCGGTGGACCTTCCGAGCCCAGGCGCGGAGCTTGTCGGGCGGGCTCTTACTGACGTTCGCCGCGCGGAGCACGGCGCGCCCGCCCTGGGTGAGGAGCATACGGAGGTAGGAGTCGCCACGCTTGGTGATGCGTCCGAGGCGGCGAATGTCGCCACTGGAGTTTTCCTTGGGAACTAGGCCGAGGTAGCTCGAGAAGCGGCGCCCCGATGGGAAGCGGCGAAGATCGCCGACGAAGCCCACGATGGCGGTCGCGGTCAGAAGTCCGATGCCGGGAATGGCGAGAAGTCGTTGGACTTCAGGAAGCTGCTTGGTGAGCGCCTTGAGCTCGTGCTCGATGCCAGCGCACTTGTCCTTGAGTTCTCGAATCTCGGAGCAGGCATCACGGAGATGCGAACGGAGCACGTCGGGCAAATCAGAATCAGCGTCTTCGACGAGTTCGAAGAGGGCGGGCACGACGAAGTGAGCGCCCTTTGGGATGATGAATCCGAGTTCGCGCAGGATCCCGCGTACGGCATTGATGCGTGCGGTCCGTGTGGAGAGCCATCCTGAGCGCAGGCGATGGAGCGCGGCGAGGCTGTGCTGGTGCACGGACTTAATGGGCACGGGAAGAATCTCCTCGTTCCTGTAGGCCTCGAGCAACGCTTTGGCGTCGGCGCGGTCGTTCTTGCTCCCGCGTCGATAGGGCCTCACGAGGTGAGGTGGGAGCAGGACGACGTCGTGTCCCAACCTTCGGAACGTCCTTGCCCAGAAGTGAGCAGAGCCGCAGGCTTCGAGAAGCACGGTGGCAGCGCTCTGTTTGGCAAAAAACGACACCAACTTGGGTCGACTCACACGGAGTTGCTTGGACACCTTCCCCGCTTCTCCCGAGATGGCAATCTCGAAGACGTTCTTTGCAAGATCCACAGCGATCGTCGTATCTTTCATTCGGACTCCTCCTTTTCGATGCGTATTCGACTGACTTTGGCACATCGATGCCGTCTATGTCAGCGGAGGAGTCCATTCCATCACTTGATGGCAGAAGCACCGCTTCACGAGCACGTCATCTCGAACGCGCGCGAATCCCGCACCCTCGCCGTTCCGCGGGACACGCTACTTCCCAGGCTTCATTTCCGACGAGCTGCGGGTAAAGGGAAATCACAACCCTTCGGAGCAACGCCTCTAGTCCAGTTTGACAGCCGGGTAACGAACGAACATGGGAATACGCTGTCGCGGGGTTTCTTTCGGGCGCCTGACCTCAACCTTAGAAGTATTGCACAGACCATTCACCGCCAACCGTTTACAGGCTTATCGGGGGGAAACATGAGGACTGCCAGCAGCTCGGAACATCGATGAACTATCCCTTGAGACACATCTCCATCCGCGTCCCTTGGCACGATACCGGATGGGACGGGCGCGTCTGCGCCGCGCCGCGGCTGAATGGCGCTTGCCTTAAGCTGAAGCGCATTGCAGAAGACCGAGACGACGATGCAGAGGAATCCGTTGCGGGAAGGAGCATCAAGGATCTCCTGCAGGCGAAGTGGCCATCGTGTATTGCCGAGCGCTCGAGTTTCATGGCGCCCTTTGAGTATGTCCGCGAGGCCGATCATCCTTACAACCGCGGCCCTGAGACAAGCCACGGCCACTTCAAGCGAACTCCTCTGCGCCATCCACCCTACTCTGCGCCGGCGGTACCCTTCGCCTGGGTGCTTCGCGAGGCGATGGAAGCCTTTGGCAAGGAGCATGCGCTGGATGTTCAGGCCGAACGTGAACCCGACCTGGGCTTCAAAACCCAGTGGGTTCAGGAGCACCTGAACCAGACTGTTCTGCTCGACTGTTTCGCCAGCCACCTCAAGTCCGAACACTCCCTCTGCTTCTTCTACGCCAAGCAGGTACCATTCGTGGAGGCCTCAGCCGGCGTCCGCATTCTGATCGGCGTCGGACGCGTGCTGCATGTCGGTGCCGCGCAGGAGTACGCCTACACTACGAAGGATCTCAAAGGCAAACTGCGCTCTATGTTGTGGGAGCGCATGGTTCAGCACTCCATTCGTCCCGACTTCAAGGATGGCTTCTTGCTGCCGTATCACGCGGCCATCGAGAAGGCTGCTGAAGACTCAGAGTTCGATCCGGCAGAGATCGCTGCTTTCTCACCCACCGATCGACTCCTCGAGTTCTCGCATGCCTCGCAATTGGTCAGCCATGACGGTGCCATTGCATCGTTGCTCGCGTGCGCCGAATCGCTTCGCAAGGCCAAGGGAGTCCTGCTAGGGCCGTGGGACCAGTGCCTGCAGTGGATCGACGCGCGTCTCGGTGAACTATGGAAGGCGCGAGGCCCGTGCCCTGGACTCGGCTCGGCGCTGTCCGCGTTCGGGTTGCAGTTCGGCACTTTCGTCGCCCGCGCCCTCGCCGAGAAGGCGGGTGCCAACACCGATCCCTGGCCGTTGGTTGACAAGATGTTTGCCGATCCCAATAAACACCTGCCAGACCCACTGGCCCAGAGCGTCGGCAAGACGCTGTGCAGCAAGTGGTACCGTCTACCCGATGATCGCCGTGCGCTGCTCAAACTCGTCAGCCGCTTCGAGATCACACGGGAGCAGGCGACCGCTCTCTACGTTCAGGAGGAGCGTGCCAAGGCGGGAATCGACACGCACGACACAGCCATTCTCGCCAACCCGTACCTGTTCTACGAATTGACGCGCTTGACTGGCGACCCCGTCAGCGTCTGGACCGTCGACCGGGGTGTCTTTCCGGACGAGGTCATCCGAGAGAAGCACCCGTTGCCTGCGCCGACGGCTTTGGACGCCGGAACGGATGCCCGACGGGTCCGCGCGTTCACCGTCAAGGTTCTTGAAGACACGGCCGGCGTCGGCAACACGCTCCTTCCGCAGGATCAGGTGGTCCTCGGCATCCGCGGGCTCACTCTCCAGCCACCTTGTGAGGTGGACGCCGACCTGATGAACGTCGCCAAGGACGACTTCGAGGATTCAGTCGACGAGCTCGCCATGGCCAACGGAGCTCCGGCCCTCCAGTTGGGTCGTCTGGCGCAGGTGGGAGCGACCATCCGCGTGGCGATCGATAAGCGGGTCAAGGGCAAGCGCATGACCGTCGCGGCCGATTGGCGAAAGCTCCTCGACGCCCACCTCGCCGCGCAGTCAACTGGAGAGCCCGACGAACTAGAAGAGAGCGCCCGGGCGGAGAAGACTGCGGCGCTGACTGAACTTGCAGAGGCGCGGCTCTCAGTGCTGATCGGCCCCGCCGGAACAGGCAAAACCACCTTGCTGTCGGTGCTCTGTTCACACCCAAAGGTCGCGGCGGGCGGAATCCTGCTACTTGCGCCTACCGGAAAGGCGCGCGTGCGCATGGAGCAGTTCACCCAGGGCCTGAAACTCAAGGGCTACACTATCGCCCAGTTCCTGAGTCCGCACCGCTACGACGGCACCACCGGCCGCTATCGGCTTTCGGACAAACCAATCGAGGCCGGCGAGCAAACGGTCATCATCGACGAGGCTTCGATGCTGACCGAAGAGATGCTCGCGGCGCTGATCCAAGCGCTCAAGGGCGTGCACCGGCTCATTCTCATCGGTGATCCGCGCCAGCTCCCGCCCATCGGCGCGGGTCGCCCGTTCGTGGATATCGTCAAGCGCCTCACTCCGCAAGACGTCACGGAGAAGTCCCCGCGCGTCGGCCCGGGCTATGCTGAATTGACCATCCGCCGCCGCCAGGCAGGAGAGGATCGCGAAGACCTGCAGCTTGCGGAATGGTTCAGCGGCGCACCTATTGCGGCGGGCGAGGATGAGGTGTTCGACAAGGTGGTGCACACCGGCCGAAGCCAGCACGTTCGCTTCGTGCAGTGGGAGACCGCTGACGATATGCGCTCAAGCCTCATCGACGTCTTGGTGAGTGAACTGAAACTCCCCGACGGCACGCTGGCTCTCAATGGCCCCGATGACATCGCTGGCTTCGATGCCACGCTCGGGGGTGAGGCCTGGAACGACATGCGCTTCTTCAATCCTCGCAGAGACGAGAAGGCCGGTGCCGCCGAGACGGCCGCGGGCTGGCAGATCCTCTCGCCGGTACGGTCCGCGGCTCATGGTGTGCCCGACCTGAATCGCTTCATCCACAAGCAGTTCCGGCAGACGATGATCGATGCCGCGCGCGAGGTGGGGTGGCGGCGCAAGTATCCCAAGCCCATGGGGGCCGAGGAGATCGTATACGGGGACAAGGTCATCAACCTAGTGAACACCGACCCAAAACTCTGGTGGAACAAGCACCGCAAGGTTTACCCGGCGAAGGATGACGCCTACATCGCCAACGGCGAAATCGGTATGGCTGTCGGCTTCTTCCGTAAGAGGGGGGGGCCGGACTTTCGCTGGAAACTCGAGGTCGAGTTCTCTTCGCAACCTGGCTTCAAGTACGACTTCACCAGTCGTGACTTTGGGGAAGAAAGCAATGCGGTCCTTGAACTCGCCTACGCGCTGACGGTGCACAAGTCCCAGGGCAGCGAATTCGGTACGGTCATCCTCGTGTTGCCGAACCCTTGCCGCCTGCTCTCGCGCGAGTTGCTCTATACTGCACTTACTCGCCAGAAAGATCGCATCGTCATCCTGCACCAGGGCCCGCGCACCGAGTTGCGTAAGTATTCCTCGGACGACCGCTCGGAAACCGCGCGGCGCTTGACCAACCTCTTCGTCGCGCCGTCACCCGTCGAAATCGATGGCCGCTTCTTCGAGGATTACCTGATCCATCGCACCGCGCGCGCCGAAATGGTGCGATCCAAATCTGAAGTGATCATCGCAGACCATCTTGCCAACAATGGCGTCGCGTACGGCTACGAACAGCCGCTCACCATCGAGGGCATCACCAAGTACCCTGATTTCACCATTGAGGACATAGAGTCAGGGTTGACGTTCTATTGGGAGCACTGCGGAATGCTACATGTGCCCAGCTACCGCCGCCGTTGGCAAGAGAAGCTCGGGTGGTACCGAGCCCACGGCATTCTGCCGCTGGAAGAAGGGAGCGGCAAGAACGGCACACTGATCATTACGCGCGACGAAGCCAATGGAAGTATCGACTCCGCGAAAATCAATACCCTCATTACAGACGTGCTCAATTGATCTTTTGAGTTTGATCCAGTTTCGTGGACACCTTCTGAAAGGCGGATACGATGTCCACGATGGCAAAGACAACGCAGCCCCGGCGACGTCGCCTGGAGTTTGATGACGAATTCAAGATGGCTGCGGTCCGGCTGGTTGAGCCTTCTATTTATTCATTCGCGCGCACCGAACTTGATTAGTCTCCGGTCTGCCGGGACCATGCCGACATGATTTCGTCGTTTGTTCGCGCTCTCGTCTCTGCCTTCAACCCCCTCGTGTCATGTGGAAATCGATTCGCACGACCAATACTCTGGAGAATCTCAACCGCGAGTTTCGACGCCGGACGAAAACCCAAGCGTCGTTCTCCAGCGAGGAGTCCGCGGTCGCTTTGCTGTTTGGGCTTATCGCCTCTGGCCAGATTCAACTACGGCGCATCGACGGCTACCAACGTCTGAGTGAGGTTCTCGAACACGCGGAGGTTGCCGCCTGATCTGATGCCCTGATGACAGAGTGGAGGGCGCCGTTCTTTTTCCACGAACCTCGGGACACATCCAGCGCCCAAGTCTCTGCGCGTGCGTGGCAGGGTGGGACACCCCGTCCTGTGCCAAAACTCGGCCCTTTTGAAATAGACCACAAATCAGCAGCTTAGACGCCCTTGGAATCCGCGCAGAAGCGAGGGTATCTCGCGCCGCAGGGTTGTCTTCCGACCTGTGCCTTCTATTTTATTCATCCGCGGGCACCAGCTCGCGACGAGCCTTGAAGGCAGAGATGAGAGCAAGAACAAACGACGAAATCATGTAGGTATGGTGCCGGTAGACCGAAGACCAATCAAGTTCGGGGCGCGCGGATGAATAAATAGAAGGCACAGGAGCTTCCGGTTCTTGGCTGGAAGGTGCTTCCGCAATCAAGTGTTGGTGACTGCCGCGTAACCCGCTCGTGTGCTAGAGTTTGAGCCTGATTTCGGGAGACGCAGTTTTTTCGACGATGCGGGCTGGGCTGACCACACGGTGCCTGACATTCAGGGACACCTTCGTGTGCACGCCGACATCCTTATCAATGGCGTTCGCCGACACAGGCAGGCCAGCTGACATTAGCATTCAAACACGGCGTAGCAACATATCTGGACTCCTCTAGTCAAGCCCCTTTCTTAATAAATCTTCCATCGAAGCTGCGCATCCATCGCGTCGTGACGAGTGGGTCAGACTGCAAACGTATCTTCGGCCTCAGTGAGGAGCGTCTTGGGTGCTCCGGGCCATGATGGAAAATCCGCGCGCGAGGAGCCAATCACTTTGAACGACCTCTTAGGGCCAGTGTTGCTATCGGCTTGACCCCGCGCCGGTCCGACCGGTACGCCATCAGTTGGATGGGTATCGTCGCAGCCTCTTTTGGAAGGGAAAAAGGAAAACACGAAAGTGGAGCCTCTAAGTCTAAGCGGCCATCGGCGACTGGAATTCACTCTCGCGGGTGGAGACGGCCCAGACGATCCGGGCGAGTTTGTTGGCGACAGCAATCACGGCCTTGTTGTGTCCCCGCGAGCGGTGGACCTTCCGAGCCCAGGCGCGGAGCTTGTCGGGCGGGCTCTTACTGACGTTCGCCGCGCGGAGCACGGCGCGCCCGCCCTGGGTGAGGAGCATACGGAGGTAGGAGTCGCCACGCTTGGTGATGCGTCCGAGGCGGCGAATGTCGCCACTGGAGTTTTCCTTGGGAACTAGGCCGAGGTAGCTCGAGAAGCGGCGCCCCGATGGGAAGCGGCGAAGATCGCCGACGAAGCCCACGATGGCGGTCGCGGTCAGAAGTCCGATGCCGGGAATGGCGAGAAGTCGTTGGACTTCAGGAAGCTGCTTGGTGAGCGCCTTGAGCTCGTGCTCGATGCCAGCGCACTTGTCCTTGAGTTCTCGAATCTCGGAGCAGGCATCACGGAGATGCGAACGGAGCACGTCGGGCAAATCAGAATCAGCGTCTTCGACGAGTTCGAAGAGGGCGGGCACGACGAAGTGAGCGCCCTTTGGGATGATGAATCCGAGTTCGCGCAGGATCCCGCGTACGGCATTGATGCGTGCGGTCCGTGTGGAGAGCCATCCTGAGCGCAGGCGATGGAGCGCGGCGAGGCTGTGCTGGTGCACGGACTTAATGGGCACGGGAAGAATCTCCTCGTTCCTGTAGGCCTCGAGCAACGCTTTGGCGTCGGCGCGGTCGTTCTTGCTCCCGCGTCGATAGGGCCTCACGAGGTGAGGTGGGAGCAGGACGACGTCGTGTCCCAACCTTCGGAACGTCCTTGCCCAGAAGTGAGCAGAGCCGCAGGCTTCGAGAAGCACGGTGGCAGCGCTCTGTTTGGCAAAAAACGACACCAACTTGGGTCGACTCACACGGAGTTGCTTGGACACCTTCCCCGCTTCTCCCGAGATGGCAATCTCGAAGACGTTCTTTGCAAGATCCACAGCGATCGTCGTATCTTTCATTCGGACTCCTCCTTTTCGATGCGTATTCGACTGACTTTGGCACATCGATGCCGTCTATGTCAGCGGAGGAGTCCATTCCATCACTTGATGGCGGAAGCACCACAGCGGGTACACGCCGTGGACCTCCTCGTCAAACCAGACCGTCAAATCGTCCCGGCGGCGCAGGACCTTCGTTGCATTCCGCCCAGTTGCGAACGTGGTACTTCTTCTGTTTCGGGTGTTTGTACCGGCTGCGCTTGGGATACTTCATGGTCAAACATACCCCGGCCACCACCATAGGCAGATTTCGCTCTCAGCCAAGAGCGGTGCAACAACGCCTCGGGAGCTACGAGACCTGTCCTGGGCCACTCGTGGAGGGCAGGCGGTATTGTCGCACCCTTCTACTTTTTCTTGCGCGTCCCGGCGCGAGCCGTCGGCTTCCTGAACGGGGTAGAACGCCTATCTGGTTTCCTTCCGGTCTGCCCAGCGCGACGACTCTTCTTGGCGACCGGCGCAAGATCGTCATCAGAGACCCCACCCATATCGATGTCGACGCCGAAGACCGATGACAGCCTGTCGGATTTGAGCACCCTGCCACTCCGGGACTTGTCTCCAGTCGGTGGCTGGTCGACGGCGGCCTCCACCATCTCGGCTGGGTCGACACCTCGCAAGGTGAACAGCAGCTCCGGCTCGTGGTCGAGGCGTGCGCCTACGCCGTAGAGCGTCGCCGCCACGTGCTTGCACATGGTCGCCCAGTCGGGGCACGAGCAACTCAGCGAGATCTCCCGAGGGGCAGGAAACAATCCCTCTCCCTTGCAGGTCACGATCTCCATCACGCCCTTGGAGATGGAGCCCTGCAGCAGCTCGACCAGCGAGTCGATTTTGCCTGCACATTGGCCCTTGATGTTGGTCCAGCGCTTCTTCGCCAGGCTTTTGATCTGGGTGTCCACCTCATAGATGTCGGAGCCGCTGACGAGAGATCGCACACGCCCCGCCTCGATCTGAAGATCGATCACCGAACCGTTGTGCACGTAGGTTCGGCCGCGAGGCAGGCGGTTCGAGTAGTCGCTGTACGACTCGAGGTTCTTGCACCAAGCATCACCCCAGAAGGTGGTTGCGATCTTGCGGCCCACGATCTCGATCGGTGAGATCTCGCGTCCGGCTTTTTTCATCTTAGCGACCCTCTTCGCGGCATGACGGCGGCGCGCTGCCACGGAGACGTAAGGGCGCCACGAGTACCAGCCCATGAGCTCACCTCACGCTTTCTTGTGACGAGCGCGTTCGTGCATCTTCTATTCCTCCAAGGCGCTGCTCAAGTCGAGGGACACCATAGAGATCAAATCCTCGTTGCTCATCTCCGTCAAGGCCGACTCCGCACCACCTGAAAGGAGCTTGCCCGTCCTGTGCGGTGCTTCCGCAATCAAGTGTTGGTGGCTGCCGCGTAACCCGCTCGCGTGCTAGAGTTTGAGCCTGATTTCCAGAGACGCAGTTCTTTCGGCGATGCCGACTGAGCTTACCACGCGGTGATTGACGTTCAGAGACATCTTCGTATGCGCGCCGACATCCTTATTTATGGCGTTCGCCGACACAGGCAGGCCAACTGACACTAGCATTCAAACGCGGCGTAGCAACATATCTGGACTCCTCTAGTCAAGCCCCTTTCTTAATAAATCTTCCATCGAAGCTGCGCATCCATCGCGTCGTGACGAGTGGGTCAGACTGCAAACGTATCTTCGGCCTCAGTGAGGAGCGTCTTGGGTGCTCCGGGCCATGATGGAAAATCCGCGCGCGAGGAGCCAATCACTTTGAACGACCTCTTAGGGCCAGTGTTGCTATCGGCTTGACCCCGCGCCGGTCCGACCGGTACGCCATCAGTTGGATGGGTATCGTCGCAGCCTCTTTTGGAAGGGAAAAAGGAAAACACGAAAGTGGAGCCTCTAAGTCTAAGCGGCCATCGGCGACTGGAATTCACTCTCGCGGGTGGAGACGGCCCAGACGATCCGGGCGAGTTTGTTGGCGACAGCAATCATATCTGGACTCCTCTAGTCAAGCCCCTTTCTTAATAAATCTTCCATCGAAGCTGCGCATCCATCGCGTCGTGACGAGTGGGTCAGACTGCAAACGTATCTTCGGCCTCAGTGAGGAGCGTCTTGGGTGCTCCGGGCCATGATGGAAAATCCGCGCGCGAGGAGCCAATCACTTTGAACGACCTCTTAGGGCCAGTGTTGCTATCGGCTTGACCCCGCGCCGGTCCGACCGGTACGCCATCAGTTGGATGGGTATCGTCGCAGCCTCTTTTGGAAGGGAAAAAGGAAAACACGTATCTGGACTCCTCTAGTCAAGCCCCTTTCTTAATAAATCTTCCATCGAAGCTGCGCATCCATCGCGTCGTGACGAGTGGGTCAGACTGCAAACGTATCTTCGGCCTCAGTGAGGAGCGTCTTGGGTGCTCCGGGCCATGATGGAAAATCCGCGCGCGAGGAGCCAATCACTTTGAACGACCTCTTAGGGCCAGTGTTGCTATCGGCTTGACCCCGCGCCGGTCCGACCGGTACGCCATCAGTTGGATGGGTATCGTCGCAGCCTCTTTTGGAAGGGAAAAAGGAAAACACGAAAGTGGAGCCTCTAAGTCTAAGCGGCCATCGGCGACTGGAATTCACTCTCGCGGGTGGAGACGGCCCAGACGATCCGGGCGAGTTTGTTGGCGACAGCAATCATATCTGGACTCCTCTAGTCAAGCCCCTTTCTTAATAAATCTTCCATCGAAGCTGCGCATCCATCGCGTCGTGACGAGTGGGTCAGACTGCAAACGTATCTTCGGCCTCAGTGAGGAGCGTCTTGGGTGCTCCGGGCCATGATGGAAAATCCGCGCGCGAGGAGCCAATCACTTTGAACGACCTCTTAGGGCCAGTGTTGCTATCGGCTTGACCCCGCGCCGGTCCGACCGGTACGCCATCAGTTGGATGGGTATCGTCGCAGCCTCTCTTTTGGAAGGGAAAAAGGAAAACACGAAAGTGGAGCCTCTAAGTCTAAGCGGCCATCGGCGACTGGAATTCACTCTCGCGGGTGGAGACGGCCCAGACGATCCGGGCGAGTTTGTTGGCGACAGCAATCACGGCCTTGTTGTGTCCCCGCGAGCGGTGGACCTTCCGAGCCCAGGCGCGGAGCTTGTCGGGCGGGCTCTTACTGACGTTCGCCGCGCGGAGCACGGCGCGCCCGCCCTGGGTGAGGAGCATACGGAGGTAGGAGTCGCCACGCTTGGTGATGCGTCCGAGGCGGCGAATGTCGCCACTGGAGTTTTCCTTGGGAACTAGGCCGAGGTAGCTCGAGAAGCGGCGCCCCGATGGGAAGCGGCGAAGATCGCCGACGAAGCCCACGATGGCGGTCGCGGTCAGAAGTCCGATGCCGGGAATGGCGAGAAGTCGTTGGACTTCAGGAAGCTGCTTGGTGAGCGCCTTGAGCTCGTGCTCGATGCCAGCGCACTTGTCCTTGAGTTCTCGAATCTCGGAGCAGGCATCACGGAGATGCGAACGGAGCACGTCGGGCAAATCAGAATCAGCGTCTTCGACGAGTTCGAAGAGGGCGGGCACGACGAAGTGAGCGCCCTTTGGGATGATGAATCCGAGTTCGCGCAGGATCCCGCGTACGGCATTGATGCGTGCGGTCCGTGTGGAGAGCCATCCTGAGCGCAGGCGATGGAGCGCGGCGAGGCTGTGCTGGTGCACGGACTTAATGGGCACGGGAAGAATCTCCTCGTTCCTGTAGGCCTCGAGCAACGCTTTGGCGTCGGCGCGGTCGTTCTTGCTCCCGCGTCGATAGGGCCTCACGAGGTGAGGTGGGAGCAGGACGACGTCGTGTCCCAACCTTCGGAACGTCCTTGCCCAGAAGTGAGCAGAGCCGCAGGCTTCGAGAAGCACGGTGGCAGCGCTCTGTTTGGCAAAAAACGACACCAACTTGGGTCGACTCACACGGAGTTGCTTGGACACCTTCCCCGCTTCTCCCGAGATGGCAATCTCGAAGACGTTCTTTGCAAGATCCACAGCGATCGTCGTATCTTTCATTCGGACTCCTCCTTTTCGATGCGTATTCGACTGACTTTGGCACATCGATGCCGTCTATGTCAGCGGAGGAGTCCATTCCATCACTTGATGGCGGAAGCACCGCACAGGACGGGGTCAAGAGCCGTGCTTCGGCTACCCACCCAACTTCTACCGGTCGGCAAGGGGTTCCGACAGCAACCGCCGCGCCGCTGCCAGGAGTCGATCCTTCCAGGCAACGCGTTCCCGCCAGTGGTCGGGGATGGCGTTCAGGCCGTAGAGGGCGCCGGCGAGCTGCCCCGTCACTGCTGCTACCGTATCGGCGTCGTCGGCCAGGTTGGCCGCGAGCAGCACCGCGCTGCGGAAGTCTCCGGTGCGGGCGACTGACCAGATGGCGGCTTCGAGCGTGTGAACGACGTACCCGCTGGAGCGGATCGTATCCCGTGTCCGTCCTCGCCAGCTACCGGCTATGACCTGAGTGATTGCCGCCGCTCCCGTGAACCGTCTCGGAGCCAGAACGTCCGAGAACGGTGACCCGCCAATGGCGTCTGCCAGGAGTGCGCCGAACGCCCGGCAGGCGTCCACTGCTTCCTCGGCTCCGTGGGTCGTCCGGGACTGGTCGGCGGCTGTTGCGAGCAGGCGCGGCCGGTCGTGCCTGAACCGGAGCGCAACGGGGGCGAGCCGCATCAGCGAGCCGTTGCCTGCGCTCAAGGGATCGGTCGAACCCGCGACCGGGTCACCCGTCCGTAGGTACCGGGTGAGCGCTTGGCAGGTCGTGTTTCCGATGTCGAAGCAGTCTCCGCTCCACGAGTAGTCTCCGTCTCGCCACCACTTCACGAAACGGTCCATCAGGTCCCGGCAGTCGAGCGTCTTGGATTCCGCCAGGCTGTCGGCAAGGGCCAGCGCCATGGCCGTGTCGTCGGTCCAGGCACCGGCCGGCAGATCGAAGGGGCCGCCACCGACCATGTCTTCTAGACGCGGCTGCGTATCGCGAGAGCAGAATTCGAGCGTCGTGCCGACCGCGTCGCCCACCGCCAGACCGAGGAAGGCCCCGAGCGCCCGGTCGTGGATGTCGTCCGCGGTCCGGGATGGAACCGATGGTGCTCGTGCCGAACACTGCCTCACGTGGGCCAGCTGGGAGTCGTTCTCGATGGTCCCTTCGTGGGCGTCGCGCACGCGGCGGATCGCATCGTCCGGTTGCACGCCCAACTCCACCAGCAGGCGGGCTGTGATGGTCCCGGCACGTCCCAGACCACCCCGGCAGTGGAGCAGCACGTCGAAGCCGAGCCGCAGCCGGTTCCTGATGGACTCGCCGGTGGCCTTCCAGGCGTGCTCGAAGTCCTGTTCCGGCGCCTCTCCGTCGGGAATCTGGGCATGCCACCACTCCATGTGCCGGTCTCGAACCGCCCTCGGGAGATCGTGCACCTTCAGACAGGCGAGCTCTTCGTGGGTGATCAGGCTGACCACCGCAGTCGCTCCCCAGTGCTGAATCGCGTCGAGGTCGGTGTCGAGATCCCGCTTCCAGGGCCCGGATATTGCGTAGCGATCGATCCTACCGGGGCACTGCGAGAAGCCGATTCGGCCCCGGCCGTCGCCCAGGGTCATCGCCGTGATGCGGAGTGGGTGGCTCTCGCTGGTTCTTGCCGTCGGCATGGACTCTATTCTCTAACGGGGCTGTGCTCCGCAAAAAAGAAGATTGGCCAGAAGCAGCCAAACATAGTAGGTCTAGAACGTGCAATCAACGCCGGATCGATTTATTGCGGAGCACAGGGCAACAGTAAACGAAGCAAGCAGCCGCGGATGAATAAATAGAAGGCACAGGCGATTGATCAGCGCGAGCGCAGCGTAAAGTCTTAGCGTCATCTCACCAACACTTAATGGCGGAAGCACCCGCAACGAGAGCCGCGGCCGTTTCACCGAACGGCGGAGCACGGCGAGCTGCTGCCGAAGAGCGACATTCTCGAGAGCCAGCTCGTGGCGAGCCTTGAAGGCAGAGACGAGAGCGCGAACAAACGACGAAATCATGCCGGCATGGTGCCGGCAGACCGGAGACTAATCAAGTTCGGTGCGCGCGGATGAATAAATAGAAGGCACAACTATCGCGGCTCCGATCTGAACGTTTTCGTCTCGGCGCTGAAGGACAAGTCAAACATTGAGGTTTGCGTTCGCGAGTGGTACGGGGGCTCCTCGAACTAACACCCATTGGCGATCGTCGAGAACCCTGTAGCGAAACTTACCAACGCCACACCTCACCGATGTTCTCGATCCGGGCCAGTCCGTCGCTTGATCTGATAGCATGATAAGGAAGTGGAGGAGCGCCGTTCTTTTTCCACGAACCTCGGTACACATCCGGGGATGGGGATTATTTAGACTGTCAGAGGGAACGACATGGCTACACACTCTGAGTATTTGGCAGGCCTGACATTAGAGGACCGCACTGCGCTTGAAGGTCGCCTGCTCGAACGGCAGTCCGGAAAATGCTTCATTTGTGACGACACCATCGATCCCGTACTCCACCAGGATCAGCTCGACGTTGACCATACCGTCCCGCTGGCCGAGCAAGGCGCAGACGACGAGCACAACTTCGCTCTGACTCATGCGAGCTGCAATCGGAGCAAGGGCGCGTCCGACCTGCGAGTGGCACGCCGCATGGCGGAATTCGAGAAGCTCCAGCAGCAAGCCCTTGAGCGTGGCGAACGCGGAGCGAACCTGGGACACGTGCTTGCCAAGCATGGCGGGGCCAAGGCTGCCATTCGACTCCGGAATTCGGGTGGCAGGATCGAGTTCACTCTGTCGGCCGCCGGTGACGAAACGATTCAGAGTGTTCCCCTGTATCAAGATCCCATGAGCGGCATGATGTACTTCTTTAGCGTGTTTCCGCTGGAGTACATCCACCACGACGACTGTATCAACCCGCGTTCCATTGGGAGAAGCATACGCCCGCTGATCGAGGAGTTCTTGCGGAAGCGACCCCAACTGCACGTTGGCCTGGCGTGGTGGGCACCGGAAGAAGACGGCACAGGAAAGATCAAGATGTTTGACGGACAGCACAAAGCGGCGGCCCAGATTCTCATTGGCAGCCGAGAGCTTCCGGTGCGCGTATTCGTCAAGCCAGATCTTAACGTTCTGGTCCAGGCAAACACCAACGCCGCTGATAAGCCAAGGCAGGTCGCGTTCGACACGGCGGTTCTGCGGCACCTCGGCAGCACCCTGTACGCCGAACGAGTCAAGCGGTACCGGGAGTTAAAAGGACTCATAGATGACGATGATTCCTTCAGCGAAAAGGACCTCGTAGCGTTTTTCCACGGCGAGCGCAGAGAGGTACAGAAATACATCGTCGACTGGGTGCGGGACTCGGTGAACTACCACCGGGACAATCGCCTCAAGGAGTATGTGGAATGGGCCGGCAAGAAGGGAGATAGGTCGCTCGCTTACGCGACCCTGGAACGAACATTCTTCGCGGAATTTCTTTGCAAGTACGCCCTCGACACGCCGATCGGACTCGGCATGGACCGTGGAGACAATCCGCGAATGATCGAGCGAGACCAGCTGGTCCGGCTGATGAGTCTGTACGCCGACATCTTCTTCGTGGGTCAGTGGGATCCGGACCTGGGCGGACGACGTCTGGAAGGGCCGCCTCCAGAAAGGGGAAGTCATCGCCGAGGGACACCTTCGGGCGTGGCGCGTTACGCGCGAGGAGATTCTGGCTATGATCATGCAGCACGTCCGGCTTGCGATCGAGAACTACTTCGCCTGGCAAGGCAAACTAATCGAAAAGGACCGGTTGATGCAGTACCGGCTTCCAGAAGACGTCTGGGCGCGGGTCGAGACATTTCTCCGCCGTCTGTCAGGTCTGCCGGCGTGGATCGACAAGAACCTCAGCAACACGGTCTTCGGTGCTAAGCAGAATCGAGATTTCTGGGCGGAGGTCTTCAAAACAGGAAGAAGCACGACCGGTGTTCAGGTTTTCACAGGGCCCATTAACGTCATCGACATGATGCAAGAATCAGGCTCAGGGCGGACACGATGAAGATCCCCGGCAAAGCAAACGTCAACAAATCGCTAGTGGACCTCAGGAAGAGTCTCAAGGAGTGTCTGGCCCAGGTCAATCAGGAGGCAGGGATGTTGCTCTCCAAGGGCAGCTATGCGCGCGCCGAATCGCTAGTCAAAGTCGCGAAGTCCGTCGACACTTTCCGCGTCGACGTTGAGAGCCTCCACACACGGTGGAAGGAGATCAAAGGCGGACCTCAAGGTACCGCCAAGACGCCACAAACTCCGCTCTGGGAGTACTACCAGCCAATCCTTCAGGCCCTTATAGATCTCGACGGTGCTGCCAAGTCCGCTGAGATTGAGCCAGCAGTCGGACTCCTGCTGAAGGGTCGTCTTGTTGAAGGCGATCTGAGCATCATGGCCAATGGGAGCGCGCGCTGGCAGGCCATGATTCGCAGAGCCAGAAAACACATGGTGAAGGAAGGCCTTCTCGACAGCGATACGGGGATGGACTGGAAGATCACGCAACAGGGACGCAAGGCGGCCGCAGCCAGGAAGAACGCAAAGGGTTGAGGCCATTCCCTACGAACGTTTGAGCGGTCCTCTCTGAAGACTGTATGGCTGAGGCTTCGGCATTGACGCGGCCGGATGGGCGACACTTGGCATCGGGCTCTAACGGTACCTGTGGCGCGCGGTGTTTGAGGCCGGCGACGTCATGCGACCTCTTGCCCGGGCAACCTGTGAGTATCGGATAGACAATGGCCAACCCATTCTTCGATCACCCCATCCTGAATTCGCCCTATGAGTGCCCACAGCGGCACTGGGAGTTGGACTTCGAGGGGCAGCCGACGCATCAGGTCTTGGACCGCCGTCGGCGCGCCGAGTTCATCACGCCGATTCCAAAGCCGAAGAAGCGGAAAGACCGGCAGCAGGCCGAGATAGTCTTCGACGAGGGGAAAGGCCTCTCCACCAAGGAACAGCAATACGATCCGACCTCCATCATCAATGAAGTGCGTCAAAACGTGGATGTGTGGCGGGACTTGCCTAACCCCAACCAGTGGCAGGTCAGCCCGGAAACCGCGCGCCTGCTCCAGCACTGGCGGCGCCACCCGTTCGGCAGCATCCGCCCGTTCTTTTGTCAGGTGGAAGCCGTCGAAACTGCGATCTGGCTGACCGAGGTCGCGCCACAATCCAAGGGCGGTAAACGGTTGCTCAACCACTTGGCCAGAGCCAACAAGGACGCCAATCCCGAACTGATGCGCCTCGCGCTGAAGCTGGCCACCGGGGCCGGTAAGACAACTGTCATGGCCATGCTGATCGCGTGGCAGACCATCAATGCGGTGCGCCGCCCCGGCAGCAAGTCCTTCACCCGAGGCTTCCTGGTCGTCGCACCAGGTCTGACCATCAAGGATCGGCTCCGCGTCCTCCAGCCGAACGACCCGGACAGTTACTACGCCAGCCGAGAGCTCGTGCCGCACGACCTGCTCGATGACGTGAACCGTGCCAAGATCGTTATCACCAATTACCACGCCTTCAAGTTACGCGAGCGCATCGAGCTGTCTGCCGGCGGACGCGCGTTGCTCAGGGGCCGCACCGGCGACGAGCTGAACACCACTGAAACCGAAGGGCAGATGCTCCAGCGTGCCATGCCTGACCTGATGGGCATCAAGAACATCCTGGTGCTCAACGACGAGGCGCACCATTGCTACCGCGAGAAGCCACCGGAGCCGGACGATGCGCATCTGAAGGGCGACGACAGAAAGGAGGCCGAAAAGAACAACGAAGCGGCCCGCCTCTGGATCTCCGGTCTCGAAGCTGTGAATCGTAAGCTCGGCCTCTCCCGTGTGATCGACCTGTCCGCCACGCCATTCTTCCTGAGCGGGTCCGGCTATGCCGAGGGCACGCTCTTCCCATGGACGATGAGCGACTTCTCGCTGATGGACGCCATTGAGTGCGGCATCGTGAAACTGCCACGCGTCCCGGTCGCGGAAAACATTCCCGGCGACGAAATGCCCGTCTATCGCGACCTTTGGAAGAACATCCGCAATAAGATGCCTAAGAAGGGGCGCAGCCAGGGCGGAGAGCTTGATCCGCTCAAACTGCCCACTCGACTGCAAACCGCTCTTGCGGCGCTCTACGGGCACTACGAGAAGACCTTCACGCTGTGGGAGGCAGGGGGCATTCGTGTGCCACCCCGTCCTGTGCCAAAACTCGGCCCTTTTGAAATAGCCTATAAATCAACAGCTTAGAGTCTGTGTTTTGCGACCGGGTTAAGGGCCGTGGGCTTCACAATCGTCTGGCCCGAGGGTGTTATCTTTGGAGCCATCATGACGTACCACGTGCAATTCTTACTGCTCGTTCTGGCGGGCTGGGTCAACCGCCAGCAGCAGGATGTGATTGATTAGCTGCGAGAGGAGAACCGTGTGCTCCGAGCCGGGCTTCGGGGTTGCGCCAGAGTTTCACTTCAACCACCACCAGATGCCCCTCTGGCGTGATGAACAGGTTGTCCACCGACCCAACGTGGAGCGGAAGTTCCATACAGACGGGCACGAGAGGGCCGATACCCGGCTCGATCTGGTCCATGGGCAGACACGTCGGATGCTGGTGGATGAGTTCTTGCAACCAGCGCTCGTCCAAGTTGGAGGCTTGGTGCAGGCGCGTGGATTCGCCTTCCGACACCAGAATTGGCGTTCCGCTCGCGGTAGTCAATTCGTGCTCCAGGGTTGATCTCGCCGGTCGGGTCGGCCTCGGCCGACGTCGGCAGGTTCTTGAGTGCGCCTCGCAGGCGCGTATATCCCCACGTCGGGTTCTCCCGCGCCACGCGCACAATGAGACTCACGGATGTCCTTCGCCGTCGGAGGTCGGCCTGGACTCCGGTTCTTGCTGCCATCGTACTTGGCTGCGATGAGGCAGCGGTACCAGCGCAGAAGCGTAGCGGGTGTGGCAACGGACGCAATCTGGGCCAGCGCCTCGCGGCCCAAAGCCTGGGCCTTGACCGCGAGCCTGCGCCGCTCGTCGTCCGAGAGCCTGAGACGCTTGCCCCGAAGCCCGGCTCGGAGCACACGGTTCTCCTCTTGCAGGTAGTCGATCACATCCTGCTGCTGGCGGTTGACCCAGCCAGCTAGAACGAGCAGTAAGAATTGCACGTGGTACGTCATCATGGACCTGAAGATAACACCCTCGGGCCAGACGATTGTAAAGCCTACGGCCCTTGGCCCCGGCGCAAACACAGACACTAAGCTGCTGATTTATGGCCTATTTCAAAAGGGCCGAGTTTTGGCACAGGACGGGGAACAGGTTTATTGGCAGACCTATTCTTAGGCCGGCCAAGGAGCCACCGCTACCCCAAATTCAACATCCGGCGGGACATCCCCGTCCATTGGTACAACACGCAACGACTCTTGGAGCCGATCGGAAATGTCTCCCCCGTCGAGTACGAGATGAACTACTATCGGTCGCAGGAAGGCTCGCTGGAGATGGCGAGACTCAACTAAAACAGTCTCCGGAAAACCCGGAGCGGTTCAGACACCGAAGACCTTGAGTGTCGGACCAATACTAAACTTGTACATTCGGCCACCTGTTAGCGTGCACGATACAAGACCTCTGATACACGAAGGGATACGGCACTAGGGATTATTGCCGAACCTTTAACCAACTCCCGTAGAGAGTCTCTCGCATTATCGGATTCGGGCACATTAGATCCAATCGTGATCTGACTACCAGTATTAAGAATCGACTCGCAATTCAATTCTGGAATCTGAACGTACTGTCTAACACGACCATATTGTACATGCTTTCCTCGAATGGCGTCCTGCACGTCCTTTTCATCATCCTCTGACAGAAATGCGACAGCCCTATATTCCCGTTCCATTGCATAGTGCGACCTTTTCCGAAGAAATCTTTGTCTAAACAGAGGATCACACGCCGCAACAACCCCCAGGCAAATCTCTGACCAGAGGTTCGCATCCAACGCACGACTGTGTAGGTCCTCAAGATCTCTCAAGAACGTCGAGAACACTGATAAGTCCATCTGTATTGGCAACTCATCAGCGTACGTGATCTTTCCGACAATTGTATTGTCAACTAGTTCTCTCGATAAATGAGGGGGAATTGTAATAGACACACCGCGGCAGTCACTACCATAAAGTCTCCAAAACAGGAGATCATCCCCCGCATCTATCGTTTGCCCGTCTGTGTGCTCAATACCAACAAAACAGCAAACATTCGCTGCGCCGTAGCGTTTCCACACCCATGACTCTTTGCCCAATTTTTGCAGCAAACATGAAATGAAACTACCTTCAGACGTAACGCGGCCCTCTTCCGGGTCATTCATTGTTGACGTGTCTGAAAGTCTGAGCCCCCCATCTGGTGCTTGGAGCATGGAAACGATTACTTCCAAAGAAGTGTAGTGAGCCAAGTGCAACGTCACTGGCGGGTCATCTCCCGACCGCGAGATAGATTGTACGTCGTTCCATCGTCGTTGAAGCTCGCGCGCTTGCGCGGTAATGTCGACAGCTTTCTGGCGCAAGACTTCGAATGTTTGAGACCTACTCATGAGTCAGCAAGCGTCGGCGTTGAGCAGAAGCCACGCAGGTTCACCAAGGTTGCCTTGGCTGCTTCGAGCGTGAACGTCACAATAGGGTTTGCAAATCTCTGTGTCCGCTTGCTGAGAAGCTACGCTAAGGTGAAAACGTTGTTGATACACGGGAGGCCACCATTTCGGGCCGAGTATCAACCTTGTGAATAGGGCAAGTTGCTGTGATGAAGCCATCAAGCTAGCTGGGAAAATGTTGGCCGTATTCGGCCGTTGATGCATCAGTTGGCTTCGGATGTACTCCGGATCTTCCAAAAGACCCTCCAGCTCCAGGCTCAGTTGGTCGGTCGTGTATTGCCGAGTGCATCTAAGACACCTACTGTCGGGTGTGACGACCTGAGAGACAATATGCCCCTTGTGTAAATGACCTTCACGACTTCGAAGAGCGACGCCAGCTTCTATTGTCGGGATCAAATGGCATACAGCCAAATGATTAACTAGATCACGTGCAATGGGTTTGTCTGCACATGCTAGGATGACATCGCAATCTGCGAGAGACCGATATGCTTTGGATTCACGAAGGGAGAGTGGGAAAGCGAGAAGCTCGCGAAAAGGATAAGCCGCTGTCCGTTCTAAGTGTTCTGCAGCAACGTCAACTTTGTATCGTCCAACATCCCAGCGACCGGCGTTAATGAGGCGATCTAAGTTATGTCGCTTCACGCGGTCCATATCTATCATGACCAGCCGCCTAACGCCCATGCGTCCCATGGCCTCGGCCGCCAGAGCTCCCACGCTGCCTAGACCGACTATTCCGACCTTCAGCCGTTCAAGAAGTTCTTGACCTCCAACACCCCATGTCTCGATCGAACGCCGAAATCTATCGAAAACTGGCCCCGTCAAGTAAGACCTACATTCGTGCGGATTTGTTTGGAGAGACAAGTGGCTAGGAGAAACTATGCGGATCGAAGAGCACCAATGACGTTCGTAATCTCGCCCCTTTCGAATCCAGAACCGAGCGCTCCATGTTCCGTCTGTGCCTAGCGTCAACCCCAATGCAGGTAGTCCAGTAGCCCGAGCAGGATTAGAGACGCTCCTTTGCTCCATCACAACGTCGTCCGAACTCATTTCCTGCCAACCCGGACCGAGATGATTGTGCATTACCGCCATCCCCGCACCCTTCGATAGCGCTCGCTCGCGACACCGACGCAGAAAATCGCGAGTCATTTGGACATTGCCCTGAAGAATACGTTCATCTTCATTAGGCAGAAGCACTTCATCAATGATTGCCGTGTAGCGATTGGCACCATCGGCCGGATACCAAGTGGCTAGCGCAATATCCTCTTGTAGATCGCCACGTTCGTAGTGCTGTAGTAGGTGCTGCCGGGCAACCGATTCGATTTCGGAACGCCAAGCTACTGAGTACGTGG
Organism: Candidatus Marinacidobacterales bacterium; assembly: GCA_965237955.1. GTDB lineage: Bacteria > Acidobacteriota > Vicinamibacteria > Marinacidobacterales > SMYC01. Next base: position 3,064,267 of record OZ250169.1, read on the forward strand.
TCATTTCGCGGCCTTCCAGAAACGTGCTACGGTTGATCGCATCAGCTTTTTGGGAGTTCGGTACGGTGCTACCCACGACAGTCCAATTGGGCGGCTCCGTGCCAACCACAACGTGTCATTCTCGTCGTGATCTTCTTCACTCGCGCCCCCTTTTCCATCGTCATACCTCCCCGCTATATGGAACCAATGGGGAGCGTATTCAGGAAACGGTTGCGAGTCATCTGGAAAGCTCCATCCAACCCGCTGGGTGGATCCAGCGTATCTGCCAGTATGCACGGGAACTCGAGCACGTAGCATGTGTCGCTGAAGCCATGAGCATATCTCTAGCTCAGCGACACTTATTTCGGAGAGTGCGTCTCGTAGCCGGACAAGATTCGGCGGGAAAGAGTCGGTTAGAGGCTTCACCAGTCAATATTCTTGTTTAGGCAGTACGAGACCTATGAAGCGGGCCCCGGTTCATTTTCCGTCGCAAAGAACACATTGATCTTATCCAGATCAACTACAGCATCGGGGGCGAAGGTGTTGCCCTTGCCATCCTCCAGTGTGTACCCGTCCGGAACAGGATCAAGCGCTTTGAACTCCAATGCGATGTCGATAAGCTCTGCAACCGTCATCGATTCGCGCGGAGCGTACAGCTGCTCACCGTCGATCTTGAATTCAAAGCGCCCGTCCTTGGCGACTTCATCTTTGTCCATGTCTCTTCTCCTAAGGCTGCGACCAGCCGATGAAATTTGTGGTCCGATCCAACGTTTGGGGGTTCAGTACCAATGCGGTCCCCCCTCCGCCATCGGCAAGCTCAACCATGTATGCTAGTGTTTCCGCGTAGTTTAGGCAAACCTTCGGGTAGTTGCGGATCCAGCGTTGATTGCACGGTTTAGACCTGCCACGATCGGCTGCTCCGTGCCGGTCGACCCCGTCCTGTGCCAAAACTCGGCCCTTTTGAAAGACCATGGCTGTAATTCAATGCACCGTAAAGTCTTAGCGTCATTTTACCAACACTTTAATGGCGGAAGCACCCATGAGGTCTGTGTGAGCAGCAGGGCTGCCCGATCGAACAACGGCTGCCTGACCAACAGTAGGATTTGCACATGGTACGTCATGATGGATCCGAAGATAACACCCTCGGGCCAGACGATTGTAAAGCCCACAGCCCTTGGCACCGTCGCAAAACACAGACGCTAAGCTGCTGATTTATCGGCTATTTCAAGAGGGCCGAGTTTTGGCACAGGACGCCCTCGGCCAGACGATTGTAAAGCCTACGGCCCTTGGTCCGGTCGCAAACACAGACACTAAGCTTCTGATTTATGGCCTAGAGTCAAGCCCATTCTCCTAAGAAACTACCGCCTGAACGACGTCGCCCGTTTGAGTGTCGATGATAGCGAAACCGAGGTCAGCGGCGCGTTGGGTCAGGCGGCGCACGGCACGGGAGCGATCTTGAGCGTTGTAGGCGGCGGCCCCGGGGTCTTGATAGACGAGCCCATCCTTGAGAGTGCGGTAGACGAGAATGGCGAGCTTTCGAGCGGTGGCGGTGATGGCTTTGGATTTACCGACGCGATAGGCGAGACGTCGATAGTAGGCGCCGAGAGCGGTCTGTGTACGCCCGAGGCTGAGTGCGGCCATGCGGAGAATGCCAGCGGCGCGGTTTGCAGAGGGTTGTGTTTTCGAGCTGAGGAGTCGCCCGCCGGAGATTTTGTTATTGGGCGCGAGGGTAAGCCAGGAAGTGAAGTGCTTTTCAGTAGGCCATCGGTTCATATCGGTCCGATCTCGGCGAGCAAGCGAAGCGCGGAATAGGGTCCGATGGCGTCGATCTGGGAGAGGTCGACCCCGGCGATCTGGTGGAGGAGAGGCCGGAGCTCGAACCGAGGTTCGTTCACTCGGGGCTTGCGCGATTTTCGAGGCGGTGGCAAGGAGGTGTTCGGGGTTGAGCGTTGAGCTAGAAGCTGCAGGTGCGATTCGATGGCCACGTCACAGGTTTGGATCTGGAGCTGAAAAGCATCAAAGAGTTCGAGGTTCTGCTTGAGAGCGAAGAGGTGCTCGGGGCGATAGTTGCCGGTGAGTGCAGCGGCGATCTCGGCCTCGGAGGACTGACAACGGTGGTCACGGTGCTTGGCGAGCCGATGGGGGTCGGTTTGTCCGGCAACGATGTCTCGTAGAATCCGCATGCCAGTGACACCCGTGATATCAGTGACCACAAGGTGGAGTTGAAGATTCATTTGCACGAGAGCCTTCTGCATGCGCTGGATATGGGTTACCGCACTCTGAACGAGAGTCTCTCGGTGGCGGAGGTAGCCACGCAGGGCGGTGATGGCTGCTTCGGGTCGAAAGCTTCCGCGGAGCAACCCCACGCTGTGCAACTCCCGGAGCCATTCGCAATCGCTGACATCGCTCTTGCGCCCCGGGACGTTTTTGACGTGGCGCGCGTTGACCAAGAGGACCTGGAAGCCACGGGCTTCGAGGATTTCATACAGGGCGATCCAGTAGACGCCGGTCGACTCCATCGCGACGCTCGTCACGCCGCAAGTCGCGAGCCGATGAAGATCGGCCGTGAAACTCCTGAAGGAACGGACCGGTTTAGGATCGCGCTCCGGTGGAACTGCGACGAAATGCTCGGCCGAGCCGCAATCGATCCCAGCGACATTCACGTTGATTTGCTTCAGGATGGAAGGAGAAGTCCGCTTCTTGGGTTGACGACGATTGTGCTTCATCAGATGCTCCTTCATACTTCGTGAAGCATCCGGGAACAGGGATTGGCATTCGTTACATTCTCCTAAACGGGATCACGCTCACGCGTGTCACCACTGACAGTGCCGAAACATCCCCGGGCCATGCTTAGTTACGGGCTGGATCGCACCAGTGTTGAGTCGGCCTCGGTTCCCGGATGCTCCCGCTATTGTATGAAACGGACGCTCCGTGCAGCACTGGAGTTTCTACCCAGATAGATCGCGAGCCCTGCGCGTACGATGCTTAGTTGAAACTCTCCACGGCTCACGTTTAAGCGACCTTTCTTCTTGAGTTTTTCTAGTTTCGCAAGGCTGTTTATACGCGCTCTCGGGGTTTCAACTGTTCATTCCCACTTCCAGGCATTACGCGGCCATTCGTCTGGTCCACGGAATGGTCGGTCGCGCTACGCCTTGTCGAGCTTCGCGTCATAGACCAGCGCGAGCTTTGCTTTCCCGACTTTCCGGCGATACTCATTTCGGAGAGCACCGATCCTCTGCCACTCGCCGCTTGCGTCGCGGCAGTACCAGTAGTCCCACCCGTTCCCCGATTTGCTGGTCACGGCAGAGAAGGCCGTGCTCGGGCTGTCGTGGCACTCGTTGTTTACCTCCAGTTGTCCGTTGCTCTTAATGCGGCCCCGGACGACTTCGCCCTTGAACGATAGACGCCACTGGTCACCGTAACGGACGAGTCCGGCCTTCAAGAGATCCCCGATAGTAACGCGCTGGCCGTGCACACTGACCGGTCCCCCCTTGGCCCGATTGCCGCCTTCCGGCCCGCTGTCCTGGACAGCATCGTCGGTGTGAATTGCCTTGGCCCCGAGATCCACCGGGGTCCGGACCAGCGCGAGCTTCGCTTTTCCGACTCGCCGGCGATACTCACTTCGGAGAGCATCGATCCTCTGCCATTCGCCCCCAGCGTCGCGGTAGTGCCAGTAGTACCACCCGTTGCCCGGCTTGCTGGTCACGGCAGAGAAGGCTTTGCTCGGGTTACCGTGACCCTTGTTGTTAACCTCCAGCTGTCCGTTTCTCTCAATGCGGCCCCAGACGACTTCGCCCTTGAGCGATAGACGCCACTGGTCACCCTCACGGACGAGTCCAGTCTTCAAAAGATCCCCGATAGTAACGCGCTTGCCGTGCGCACTGACGGGCCCTCCCTTGGCCCGATTGCCGCTTTCCAGCACACTGTCTTGGACCGCATCGTCGGTGTGAATTGCCTCGGCCTCAAGATCCACCGGGATTCGGCCGGCTTCGTCTGAGATCGATTCCACATAAGCCTTGATGTGCTTCATGCTGATCTTGATCCCATCAGGCAGCCCAACTCGTTCTTCCTTGAACTCTCGCTGAATTGCCTTACACAACGTGTCGAAAGGAGTGCTGAGCAGGCTATCGAGAGCCAGTTTGATCCGGCTGTGAATCATGTGCTCTTCGTACGCGTGCTGGATCTCTTCGTTCTCCAGACACTCGCGTGACAGCAGGCTGGTGAGATGCTTGAGGAACTCGTCCATCGTAAACCCGCTGTCGGTGTCCACCGTCTTGATCTCTAGCGTGAGGAACTTCTGTTCCTCGAAAGACTTGCCACCGCGGGAGTTGTAGAGGACGTACCGGTTGCCGTCAGATAGAACGCCCCATTGAACCCCCATCGCGCCGAGGTAGGAGGTGAGCTGCTTGACGTGGTTCTTGTGGCCGATGTTGCTACCGAGTCGCTTGGCCTCCAAGAGCAGGATGGGTTTCGCAGACTTTTTTTTCGAGCTGTAAAACGCGTAGTCGACCGGCTCGTTGAATTCGGGCACGCGTGGCTCACTCTTGATGGAGTCAAAATCGGTAAAGTCCCACTGGAGCGCGCGAAACAACGAGTTGATGAGACCCCGTCCTGTGCCAAAACTCGGCCCTTTTGAAATAGGCCATAAATCAACAGCTTAGTGTCTGTGTTTGCGCCGGGGCCAAGGGCCGTAGGCTTTACAATCGTCTGGCCCGAGGGTGTTATCTTCAGATCCATGATGACGTACCACGTGCAATTCCTACTGCTCGTTCTAGCTGGCTGGGTCAACCGCCAGCAGCAGGATGTGATCGACTACCTGCAAGAGGAGAACCGTGTGCTCCGAGCCGGGCTTCGGGGCAAGCGTCTCAGTCTCTCGGACGACGACCGGCGCAGGCTCGCGGTCAAGGCCCAGGCTTTGGGCCGCGAGGCGCTGGCCCAGATTGCGTCCGTTGCCACACCCGCTACGCTTCTGCGCTGGTACCGCCACCTCATCGCAGCCAAGTACGATGGCAGCAAGAACCGGAGTCCAGGCCGACCTCCGACGGCGAAGGACATCCGTGAGCTCATTGTGCGCGTGGCGCGGGAGAACCCGACGTGGGGATATACGCGCCTGCGAGGCGCACTCAAGAACCTAGGACATGAACTCGGACGCAACACTATCAAGAGGATCCTCGCCGAGCACGGTATCGCTCCTGCGCCGGAGCGGGGCAGGAGCATGTCGTGGAGCACCTTCATCAAGGCTCATTGGGGCGCCATCGCTGCGACAGACCTGTTCACCGTCGAGGTTGTGAACCCGTTCGGGCTCGTCCGCTACCATGTCCTGTTTGTCATCGATATCGCCACTCGCTGCGTGTGCATCGGTGGGATAACGTCGGACCCCAACGGGGAGTGGATGAAGCAGGTGGCAAGAAACCTCACTGACATGTGGGATGGTTTCCTCCTTGGCAAGCGATACCTCATCCACGACCGGGACCCGCTATTCACCGAGGCGGTACGTGGGCTGTTGAGAGATTCAGGCGTGAAGCCCCTTCGCCTTCCCGCTAATAGTCCGAATCTGAACGCATATGCGGAAAGATTCGTTCTCTCCATACGTCGAGAGTGTCTCGACCGCTTCGTACCTCTCAGTGAGCGACACCTGCGGACAGCAGTAACCGAATACGTAGTGCACTATCACACAGAACGGAACCACCAAGGTCTCGGCAACGAGCTCATCACACCTCTGCCGGCAAGCGCGAATGACGCTGGCCCCATCGTGTCGCGAGAGCGACTTGTGGGCATTCTCAACTACTACTGCCGTGCCGCGTAGATGGTCGCCGGCGACGGTAGCCCCTCGGCGGGCTCGACCGGCGTAGCGTGGAAACCGCTTCAGGAACACGCTTCGATATTCGCTCTCGACTAGGTGGTCATCTGCATGGTGACGACCCGCCCGCCCAAGACGATTGTAAAGCCCACGGCCCTTGGCCCGGTCGCAAACACAGACACTAAGTTGCTGATTTATGGCCTATTTCAAAAGGGCCGAGTTTTGGCACAGGACGGGGTAACGGAGTCGTCGAAGGTTGCTGCTTCCTGAACTTTTTTTACACGCCTATTGACAAGAGCTCGTACATGCCTAGGAGGACGCATTACGCGACTGTGTTGCTCTAGACTTGGCGCCCACAATTGCTTCGAACAGGTGATCGAGAAGCAGTTCAAGCTTCGAAGTGTCGTAGGCCGAAGGCAAAGGCCGAGACTCCAAGAACCGCTTCGTGTATCGCTCCTTTGCGATCAATTCACCCTGATACAAATCGATATTGGAATTGTAGGAAGTCCACCTGACGCAAGGCTCCGGGCCCGTTCGGAGATCAAGGAACGACTCAATGGAGATCGCTCGACCGTTGATGTCTTCTTGGGCAGATCCGTTCGGCCCATTCGTACGAAACAGTCTGCATTCAAGAATGTCTGGCAGTCTGACGACCACCATGTTTGACGGCAGCAGCAACCGTTTGACCTTGCGCTGCGCCTCGAGTCCTGCGGCATCGTTGTCGAAAATAACCACGATTTTGTTCTGGACCTTGATTTGTGCAAGGCCTTGGCAGAATCGAAACAGATTACCGGCACCGGTAAACGGGTAGTTCTCTGACATGTCGACAAAATGGAAAAAATCTACAATGTCCGGCCGGAGTAACTCCATGGCTTTGCGAATGATCGCACCGTCGGAGCTGCCCTCGGTAACGATCAAGTACCGGTCAGGCTCACTTAGGCCTTCACAGAATGACGATTCCTCCACCCACCCGCCTTCCACTAGGTCGGCAAAGCGCCACTGAACCTCTAAATCAAGATTAGTGGGATTCTCGGCCAGAAGCCGAAGAGTGACGTACGGGTCGAGATTCTCGAAGAAGATACCATCGAATCTGCTCAAACCTTCTAGTTTCTTGACCGTCTTTGTGAACTCGGGATCCCTCAAGATCGATCGAGCAGCGAACCCCCCCGGACTGTGGTCCGCAAACCAGGGGTCGAACTTTATCTTGTGCACATCGACAGCCGCGAGCGCTCCGGCGAACGCGTCGAAGCTCACGTCGGGCACTTCGTAGAAGTCTGATCCCCACGACAGATCTTCTTTGAAGCACCGCTTGGCTTCCGAAAGGGTGTAGCCGAGTAGCTCGAGTCTGCGCTTTATGCTGCGCAAGGGGCGTGCTAGGCCAGGTTTAAGCTCCTCGGTAACCTTTTCAGTCTCCGGGTCGAAGTAGTGGTAGGAAACAGGCTTGACGTCACCTGGCAGGAAAAGCTTCGAATGACTGGCATAGTTCCAGTTCTTGCCCCAATCAATTTCCAGCTGACCGAGCCCAAGCGTTACGATAGAACCCATCGGTTCAAAAAAGCCAACCTCTCTCGTAAAAGCGGAATTTCCTAGTGTAAGACATTTTCCAGCGGATTTCACGAGTCAAGATTCTGAAGGAGGTGAACAACGAGGTCCGGGATACGATGACCGAGACTGTTGCTCACCCGATTAAGAAGACGCTAACCAAGCACAGCCTAATGCGCGGTTCCCGGCTTGCGGGCGCTCCGGTCTTGAGTTCGTTTGTGTTTTTGGACACGACCGGAATCACCTCGGACCCCGTCCTGTGCCAAAACTCGGACAGCCACGACATCCCGTCTGGCCAAAATACTCGAACGCCCAGCGCGTCAGCAGTTTGCACCTTTCCAAAGGCTGCTTGAATCCGCCATCGTGGTCGGATACGTATTCCTTCCGGGTGCGTAGTTCGTTGCCTGCAAGCTCGCCCCGCAGCCGATTTGAGCCGGCCGTGCGCACCCCCGGTGGGCCTGTCGCCCGCCACCCGCAGCCCAGGGGTCGGAAGCCAGCCCTGCGGCGCGAAATACCCTGGATTCTGCGCGGATTCCAAGGGCGTCTAAGCTGCTGATTTGCGGTCTATTTCAAAAGGGCCGAGTTTTGGCTGTGCCTTCTATTTATTCATCCGCGCCGACCCGAACCTGATCGGTCTCCGATCTGCCGGGACTATGCCTGCATGATTTCGTCGTTTGTTCGCGCTCGGCCCTGGGCACGGCCGCAAACACAGACTCTAAGTTGCTGATTTATGGTCTATTTCAAAAGGGCTGAGTTTTGGCACAGGACGCCATCGGCTCGACGGCAGCCGACCCAACGACCCTATCCTAAACTTTGTCGCATCATAACTGTTCAGCCAAGCGATCGAACGCGTCGTCAACTCAGACTGACCTAGCTTCTCGCGGCAAACAACGCGTTCTTTCTCAAGCACGTTATTGCGTCGGTGGTCCGGCGGCGACAGTGTGCAGAATTCGAAGAAGGAGTTGACTCTGGACGACGTAGCCTAAATCAACTTAAAGGAACTGCGTGTCGGAGAATTTCTCAACTTGTAGACGCCGCGGTGCCACTCCCGCGCCCTGCGCCTCGCTTTAGGTCCGCTGGTGTCGGGCGCGCGGCGAGGTCATCGCCTACCGTCACAGTCCGCTCAAGGATTTCGAAGAACTCGATCCTCGGCCACAAGATACTCGTTGCGCAAGAGCAACTCCCGTCGTGTCCAAAAATACAAACGGACTCAAGACCAGCTCGCCGGGACGTTTCGGAATAGACGTATCTACGCTTGATTGGCCAATGGGAGCTAGAATCCTCGGTCATGAGCACACCGGTCCAGCCCTTGACATTGTTGGTCGTCGCCATCGCTGGTTGGCTCCAGCGTGACCAACAGGCCGCTATGGTCTACTTGCTCGAGGAGAACAAAGTCCTCAAAGCTCGGCTTTGCGGGAGGAAGCTTCGTCTCACAGACGACGAGCGACGTCGGCTCGCGGTAAAGGGTAAGGCGCTTGGCCGGAAACTCTTGACAGAAGTCGCCGGTATCGTCACACCGGAAACCTTGCTGGCTTGGCACCGAAGGCTCATTGCGCGGAAGTGGGACTACAGCGAGCGGCGGAAACAGCCCGGACGGCCCCGGGTCATGGTGGAGATTAGCGAGCTCGTGGTGGGGATGGCGACGTCGAATCCGAAGTGGGGGTATACACGCATTCGCGGCGCCCTCTCGAATCTCGGCTATACGGTAGCCAGGAGCACCAGCGCCAATATTCTGCGAGAACATGGCATCGAGCCCGCGCCGGAGCGAGGTGAGCGGACGCCGTGGCGCACGTTTCTCGCCGCCCATTGGGAAACCGTTGCGGCGACCGACTTCTTCACCGTCGAGGTCGCCACAGTTCGCAGGCTCGTGACCTACTATGTGCTCGTCGTCATCGAGCTCTCTTCGCGAAAAGCGCACATTGCCGGAATCACTCCGGGGCCGGATGGCCCGTTCATGATGCAGGTCGGTCGGAATCTCACCGACCCATTCGACGGCTTTCTGCGCGGCAAGCGATTCCTCATCCTGGACCGCGACAAGAAGTTCACCACGGAGTTTCGCGATTTGCTTGAGCACGCCGGAACGGACGTCATTCGGCTGCCGCACCGTTCGCCGAATCTGAACGCTTACGTCGAAAGGTTTGTTTTGTCGATCAAGAGCGAGTGCTTGGAGCGGATGATCTTCTTCAGTGAGCAATCGCTGCGCCGTGCCGTCGCTGAGTTCATCCATCATTATCACGGAGAGCGCAACCATCAAGGGCTCGGGAACGCGTTGCTCGAAGCGGAAGAATGCGTCGGCAGTCCTCACGAGAAGGTGCGATGTCGTAAGCGATTGGGCGGCTTGCTCAGCTATTACCACCGCGACGCCGCATAGGAGTTCGGGCGCGCCAGTTGGACGGAACGGATGGTCTGCAGGAGAGGTCTGCTCGGGGTCGCCTATCGCAGAGCCAGTACTGCGTCGGCTGGTCTCCGCGAGTTTTGAGAACGCCTCTAGGATTCGACCTTGCCGCTCCGTTCCCGTTTTCGGACAGGACGCCAGCGCATGGTCGTGGCGGCGAGGTTCCAGCGGCTAGTCATTAGCCAGGGCAACCAAAACGGACACCAAGTCGTCGTCGAACGACGTCCTGTGCGGTGCCCACCCTCCGTGTCAACATCCCTCCGACGCGAAGGCCATACCGTGAATCCGAAGCGGGTCTACCGACTGTACCCGTGAGGTCAAAATACTCATCGTGGTGATGGTAGACGACGTACTCCCTAAGCGCATTGTGGATTCGAGCGGTCGTTGGAAAGGTGCAAACTACTGACCCGCTGGGCGTTCGAGTATTTTTACCAGACGGGAACGGATACCCTGGAGGAGAGCTCTGCTCGGGCTCGCCTTTCGAAGACCCTGTGCCACGTCGGCGGGTCTCCGTGAATTTCGGCAACCTCTCCAGGATTCTAGATTTCGGCTCCGTTCGCATTTTCGGACACGACGCCTTGTCAGCACCGAATTGCTGAGCTACGACGTCGTACTAACCGTGGCGTCAAGTCAATTGCTTGACTCGGACGACTGACGGCGGGTCAAGTACAAGCAGAGGATTTGGTTTGTTGTCCCAGTGGTCAGGGTCCAGATCTCTTTGGGACGCGAAGATTACGATTGATCGCCCATCCGCACAATGAGCGCTTGGGTAGACGATTCCGTCGATGTCGAAACTGCCATTGGCCAAGGACCGATGGCGGAAGTACTCTGTGAGGATCTGTGTCGGAACGTATTCGATGTGTTCTCTCCCGTCGTGTTCGACGGGCTGTGTAATGGCCCGCACGAACTCGCGAAGAAACATCAAAGGATCTCTCTCGTCGCGAGGTATAGCAAAAATGCTGGGAACAGAGGGAAGCTTTGTCAGGTCCAGCACATAGAGTTCTCGCGTGTTAGTCCATTCGGCGCAGGTCAGAATGTGCTCGCCAGCCGGGAGGTTTGCTGAGACCTCGGCTCGCGCCGTAGCCATGTCGAACGCAGCGTAGAACATGCTGATGCCGGCAGCGCTCATGCGGTTTGCAATAGCTTCGCTATCCGGCGGGGAGCCGAGAGACTGCCATGTGTTGCAGATTTCAGCTCGGCTGTGCGGGCGGACTCGAAAAAACCGCGTGGCCACTGGCAGCATTCCTACTAGATTGACCCTCGAAATGATGTCTCGGAGTTCGTCCAGCATTCGCGGAACGGGAATTGTTTCGGGGAAGTCTTCCTCTTGCTCCGTGGTGTCGAAGAAGTAACGAATCTTGTGTTTTACGGTGTTGCAGAAATCAGTCCAGCTAGCTGTGTAGCGGTCTACTCCGTTCAGGCGGTACATGTCCAGCTCGCACCACGTCTCATCTCCGATCGATTCGATAATTGCTTCGTTGACAGCCTCGCGGTGGCTCAGCTCGTCGAGGCGATAAGAGATCAATTCCGAGGTGTCCAATGTGTCACCTAAATAGCCCCCTTCCTCAGAGTCCCACCCGGCTTCGTTTACAGCGTGGTCGTAGTATTGAAAGATCGTGTCCTTGATGATCTCCATGAAAGTGTCGAATGGCACGCTGTGTCGCCCACGACGGTGACAGAAGGTGCATGGCGAAACGCTTGCTGCACGTTGAATTTGCTGTTTTAGATAGGGGTCGGAAACGCATTGCGAGCAGATCAGCTGTTCCGAAAAATGCCAGTCCTCTGCTTTGGAAATAGACATGTTATTAATTCATTGAGGTAAACCCCCGGCTCTGCCGGGGTGACTCCCAGAGGTTTGACCGTGTAAGGAAGTAGGAAAGAAAGTCCTCCTTGGAAAGCGCGAACTTCCAAACAAGGAGGACTACCAAGGTGAAAGAATACAAGAGCCTATCCCACACGGACGATGGGACTGCAAATATCACGTTGTGTTCATCCCGAAGTACCGAAGGAAGAAGATGTATGGTGCAATCAGAACGCATCTGGGAAAGATTCTCCACGAGCTGGCGAAACAAAAAGAGGCCCGGATTCTGGAGGGCCACTTGATGTCGGACCACGTCCACATGTGCATCAGCATCCCACCGAAGTTTGCGGTGTCGAACGAGGTGGGGTTCATCAAAGGCAAGAGTGCGATCTCGGTGGCACGGAACTTCCGCGGACGCAGACGCAACTTCACCGGCGAAAGCTTCTGGGCACGCGGTTACTTCGTGTCGACCGTAGGCTTGGACGAAGAGATGGTCTGCAAGTACATTCGTGACCAAGAGCAGGAGGACCAACGTCTGGACCAGCTAAATATGGACTGGTCGGGCTCGTAGTTGGGGAGCAAGATCGCCCCCTTTAGGGGGCTCATGAACAGCCCCTTCGAGGGGCTCTTATGAATAGGCCCCCGGCTTTGCCGGGGGTCACTTTAACTTAATTAGAGTGGTAAGGCATAACGGATTGCCTTGCGCACGCGGTCCGTTGGGATGGCGTCTTCGGTGGCAATCTCCTCATAGGTTTTGCCTGCTTTGATTCGGTCGAGCCAGGAGAGAGCGTTTGGCAGTGGAGGTGTCCGCGACGGAACGGCAACCCGCCTGTCCGGGTTCCATCCGCGGCGAAGCGTCGCTTGGTGCGCAGTCTCAGACGGTCCGCCTCGGCCTTCACCTGCCGGAGCGTTCCGTGCTTCCGGTACAGCGCATAGAGCGTCCGGACCGTTTCGGCCTCAGCCTCGTTGATGCGCAGCGTGCGCTCGTCCTTCTCATAGCCGAGCGGTACGCCGCCGCCTATCCATAGTCCCTTGCGCTTGGAGGCAGCGACCTTATCGCGGATCCGCTCGGCCGTGACCTCGCGTTCGAATTGTGCGAAGGACAGCAGCATATGCAGCGTCAGTCGTCCCATGCTGGTCGCGGTGTTGAAGGACTGAGTCACCGAGACGAAAACCGCGCCGGCCGCCTCGAGCCGTTCGACGAGCTTTGCAAAGTCGGAGAGGGAACGGGTCAGCCGGTCGACCTTGTAGAGCACGATCTGCTCGACGAGACCGGCGTCGATGTCGGCGAGCAAGCGCTGCAGGCCCGGGCGCTCCAGGGTTCCTCCCGAGAGCCCCGCGTCCTCGTAGACAGTCGGCAGCAGCACCCAGCCCTCCGCTTTCTGGCTCGCGACATACGCGGCGCAGGCTTCTCGCTGCGCATCGAGGGAGTTGAACTCCTGCTCGAGACCCTCTTCCGCGCTCTTTCGCGTATAGATGGCACAGCGGATTTTCTTCATGTTAGGCCTTGCGCTTGGGCGTCAGACCGAAAAAGCGTGGTCCTGACCAGTGGGTGCCGGTGATTCGCTTTGTGATGGCGGTGAGGGACGGATAGGTTTTGCCGTCGAACCGATAGCCGTTGTCGACTACCTCGACCTGGTAGGTCCGGCCATTCCACTCGCGGACGAGATGGGTGCCGGCAGAAACGGACCCTGCGGGAGCGGCGTTGCCTGGTGTCTCGTTCGCCATAGCGGCCAGAGCGCGCCGGGTTGCGGCCGAAAGCCCGCCATGGGTCCGGCACTGGCGTTCGTGCAAGAGAACGCGGCGCATGAAGATACGCGAGAGCGAGCTTGGCGGAGCTGCCCCAAAGGTCTGCTCCCAGACCCGCCGCAAGCTGGCGAAGTCCAAACCGTCCAGAACGACGTTCCGCCCAACCCCTGTATCCTGCGGCATCACCGAACGTTCGCTCTTGTGCTCGGTAAAGTCCAGTCTAATCAGAGACTTCCGGGTGCGCAGTTCACTGCCCGTAGCTCGCCCCGCAGCCGATTTGAGCCAGCCGTGCGCACCACCGGTGGGCCTGTTGCGTATTCCAGCCATCGTGAACGCCGAATCCAGAGCAAGCTGAACAGCGAATCCGGTGAAGCCGAACGCTCATCGAAGCGATGAAGTGTTGGGTGACCTCCTTTCCACTGATTGAAAACGTGAACCTATCTTACCTGCGTGTTGTGTAGCAAGGGGCGGCAGGTCGGTGCCGGAGGGAGCGGGCGTAAGGAAAGACGCGAAGCGACCTTCCCGCTCCCGTAGGCAGCGACCTGCCGCGGCCGAACCCCGGGCGATGTGGGGCTGGTTTCGGGGGGTTGCTGGGGTATGGCCTGGCTCGAGAAGACGCTTCCTGAGGCATTCTCGCGCGTCGTTTTGGCGCCGCATCGTCTGGTACCCCGGGTTTGGCGGTTTCACCCGTTTTTATCGCATCGACGCTGTGGTCCCTCGCTCGCTCATGCATCGGCGTTGTCAAATGCCTTTGGCGCAGCCTTGGTCTTTCTCAGAGAAGCTCCTTTGAGAGTGATGCGGTGCGCGCTGTGGAGAATGCGATCGCAGATAGCGTCTGCCTGGTTTGGGTCGCCAATCGCTTCGTGCCACTGCTTGAGCGGAATCTGGGTCGCGATGAATGTGGAGCCACGCTCGGCGCGGTCTTCGATGACCTCCATTAGATCCCGTCTCTCCGATTCTTTCAGCGGGTGAAGCAGCCAATCATCGATAGCCAGTAAGTCCAGCTTGGCGAGTTTCGTCAAAAGCCGGGCGTAGGAACCATCACCACGAGCGACCGCGAGCTCGTGGAGCAAGCGCGGTGCTCGCACGTAGCATCCGGTGAAGCCGCGACGACAGGCCCGCTCCACGAAGGCGCAAGCCAAGAACGATTTGCCAATCCCCGTCGGGCCGGTGATGAGCAGGTTATGGCGCTCACCGGCGTTGTTGCACCGCTCTGGCTGAGAGCGAAATCCGCCTATGGTGGTGGCCGAGGTATGTTCGAGCATGAAGTATCCCAAGCGCTGCCAGTACAAGCACGCGAAGCAGAAGAAGTACCACGTTCGCAACTGGGCGGAATACAACGAAGGGCTGCGCCGCCGGGGCGATTTGACAGTCTGGTTTGACGAGGAGGCAATCGCGAACTGGAAGGCCGACAAGACCGGTAAGCCTGGCGGTCAACGGGTCTATTCAGACATGGCGATTGAAACGGGCCTGGTTGTCCGGATGGTGTACAAGCTCGCCTACCGACAAACCGAAGGCTTCTTGCACTCGATCGCCTCGCTTCTCGGGCTCGGTATCGAGATCCCGGACTACTCGACGTTGTGTCGGCGCTCGAGGTTGCTCCGCAAGAAGCTGCGGATTCCGAAAGCCGCGAGCACTCAACCCATCCACCTGATGATCGATAGCACGGGCTTGAGGATTCATGTTGGAAACGCTCGCAAACCGCCAAAGCAGCGCGCATGGCGCAAGTTGCACATCGCCGTTGATCGCGAGACAGGGAACATTGTTGCGTCCGAACTGACGGCGTCACGAGCTCGCGACGCAACCCGAGTCCCCGCTTTGCTAACACAGATTCAAGCACCTCTAGTGTCGGTGGCGGCGGACAGTGCATACGACAAGGAAGCGGTCTACGAAGCCATCGAAGCGCACAGTCCTGGACGAAGGACGCGCGTGGTGATTCCGCCACAACGAAACGCGACGCTCAGTCAGAATTCGAACACCGCCATGCAGGAGCGCGATCGCCATATTCGTGCAATCGAAAGACACGGCCGACGTGAATGGTACAAGCTCTCAGGCTACACCAAGCGAAGCATGGTGGAGAACGCGGTCTATCGTTACAAGGCGATCATCGGGCCGGAGATGCGGGCTCGAACGTTGGCGAGGCAACGAATTGAACACCGAATTGGGTGCGAGATACTCAACAAGATGGCTGCGCTCGGGATGCCCGATACGTACTGCGCCGGGTGACTCTGCAACCGGCACAGGGAGGTCAGCGATTTGCTCCGGCCGTGCAACAACGCCGGTGAGCATGGCCAGTCCTCAAAACACGAAACAAAAATTCAGCTACCCGCCGTTGACTGGGCAGTAGCATGCCAACGAGTAGGCCGGTTCAGACCGAGTCAAATACTCGCAGCGTTGATTCGTGAGAGTGCGAGTTGGCAACAAGTCGGAAACGACGACAACGAGTTCAACGCAGGGTATAACGAAGACTCACTGGTTTCCTCGCTCGACTCGTTAACTGCCACAACGGCGGGTCTTAGCCTGGGAAGCGAGGAAAAGATTCTGGCTCGAATAGTCGCATGCGCCGCCGCTGTTGGTGCAGTGGCTACTGTAGCTATCGCAATCGCTGCTTGGCTGTCACCCCCCTATCGTGCTACACGGCCAGGACAGGCCCTCGACCCACAGCAGAAAGGATGGGTGTGCCAGCTCCTGGGCTAGTGGACTGCCCTTGATAAACGTTTTTCGTTCGGCGGTTGTATTCCATATACATGCCCTTTGAAGGACGGCCGTTTCATCTTACCACCGGACAGCGTGATGACCTTGAGGAGATCGCCCCTTCGCACGGGTGGGGCCTGCGACAATTTGTGATCCGCAAAAAAGGAGATCGCGTATCAACAGGCAGACCGCCATGAGAGGGAAGTCCTGGTGCTTGCGCCATTTACTGTTGGTGATGTGTGCGCATCCCTTTGCAAAAGAGGCGCTTACGCTCCATTTAGCGCGCAGCGAAGGTCGCGAGCGCTATTTTGGCTGTAATTTAATGCACCATATAGTCTTAGCGTCATCTCACCAACACTTGATGGCGGAAGCACCCGATGACGGATTCTCTCGATCGGTTTCTCGATGCTCGGCTCGCTCCGTCTCGTATGGGCAAGAATTCATCCTCGATCTGGCACTGTATCCGGAGTTGATCGCACCTATGTGATAATGAGAAGGATGATGCACATGGTGATAGACACAAGCGTATACAGGACCGATCCGAAGCGGAGCAGGGCAGGATTCCATGCGATCACGCGTCTGGCCGTGGCCCAACGAATCCGAAACCATCTTCCCTATTATGTTCGTCAGGAAGTCCTGACGCAGCAAGCGGAACGTCTGTCGAAGGAATTCAACAAAGCGATCAAATCATTAGAATCAGTTAAGAGGATAAGCGCGCGGAAGTCGACTGCTGACGTCATAAACCGAACGCTAGGTCAAATCAAGAAGCTAGCCAATGACGCGGCCGCAACTGCGTGCGAGGAACTAGACTCTTGGATTGAGAACACGCAGACGTTGAAGTACGAGTTCGATGAGCCATGGCAAGCGCGTCACGGATGCATACTTTGCAGGCGGAGAACCATTCAGTAGTCCGAAGCACAGGATGGATTTTCCAGACGCGTTCATCTACGAGTCGGTCAAGGATATTGCCGCTAAGCGTGGAACACTGCACGTGATTGTGGCTGCGGAACGTGTCAACAACTTTGAGACACCCGCGGACTGCATTTAGTGAGCCTCAATCAATGCAGTAAGACTCGTGGGCCCGGGGCGGTCACCGTCTGCGTGCGGCGAGATCTGGTCGCGTTGGCCTGAATCCGGGGGTACCCCAGGTGTGGACCACCTCGAGAAAGTGGCTCCGGCGGCCTCCTGGCGCGTCGTTTTCTCCGGCGGCGGGTTGATCCAGGCCTAAGGAGGCAAAACGGGGGGCTGTGGCATTCCGCGAACGAAGCGTTCGGGATGAGCCCGATGAGCTTCGAGGAGGATTTGGCGCCGGGCAGTGGTGAGCTGTTCCGCGAGACCATCGTGAACGGCGGCCGGTGTCATGAGGCCGATTCCCGCGTGCCGGCGTTCGTGATTGTAGTAGTCGAGGAAGCCGCCGCAGAACAGCCGGCCGTCTTCGATGGAACCAAAACGGCTCGGAAACTGAGGGCAATACTTCAGAGTCTTGAACTGGGACTCGGAGTAGGGGTTATCGTTCGAGACGTAAGGTCTGGAGTGGGTGTGCCTTCTATTTATTCATCCGCGCGCCCCGAACCTGATCGGTCTCCGATCTGCCGGGACTATGCCTGCATGATTTCGTCGTTTGTTCGCGCTCGGCCCTGGGCACGGCCGCAAACACAGACTCTAAGTTGCTGATTTATGGGCTACTTCAAAAGGGCTGAGTTTTGGCACAGGACGGGATCGATTTTTTGCGAAGCACAGCCTATCGTCGTGCTGCCTCTGCTGCTATGTGGCCTGCCAGTACGCTCGCAAAAGTCTGCAAACCCGTCATCTCGCTCAACTCTGAATATTTGCCGGTATTGGCCGCAGAGCGCGGGGAAACAATGAGCGACGCGGCAGTATAGAGCTGTTCCTGCACAAGCTTGCGGCACAAAATGTTGTAGCGCTCTGCGTACGATGCCCCTTTAAACTCCGGGAACACTGGGAAATGAGGCGATACATCACGGACCGGCGACCGAGATTGCTCAGCATCTTCCATTAGCATCATCCAGCCGACGAACGGCCGGGATTGCTCGCCGAAAGCACCTTCCCGGTAAGCGGTCCAAAGATCGAGCGCGGTACCGATGGCCTCTTCGGTCCGGTTATTGCAATTGTTACCGAATGACGGCCCTACTTGGCTCTTGAACTCCAGGGCAGCAATAAGGCGGCCGTCGTTGACAACAAGCAAATCCCAAAGCTTGGTCGGACGAAAATAGCCTGGTAGCGTGACAACGCGGCGTTTCCTGTGAATGTCGGCATGGTCCAGACCGTTCGTGCGAACGATATCCATGACAAGAGCAACGAACCCGTCCATGTTTTTGCCAGCTGTCACGCCGGCACGCTCTCCCTGGTCAACATTTCCGGACCCGATTTGCTTTTGCCGCGCCTGCTCGCGGCTGATCCAGAAGGCCTGAACCGCCTTGCACGCCTTCTGTTCGTAATTTGAGAGGTCGATGGCCATGCGATTCCTTCCTATCCCTCTCCGTTTCTACCAAGGACTGTTCGTTCTTCATTTGAAAGGCGGTAGAGCTTGAAGGCTGCTGCATTGCACGCCAGCGTATCTCCACGTTTTGCTGCCGCAGTTAGCACTGTCTTAATCTCGGGAGGCACATCCTTCCAGCGCGGCAGGCGAATACGCCGGAGATACTGCGCCTGAAAGCGTAGATAACCGCCGCGCATCTGGGTTGAATAGATAGAGACAAACAGCCGGGCGACCCCGGATCGCAGGACTGCTTGTAGCGCTATCAAATCCCACTCATCGGACGTTATGAAATAGAGATTGTGGTGCGGGTAGAGCTGGCCGTTTTCATAGACGATATGGGCCTCACCCTTGATATCCGGGATGAGCAGCTTCGGTTTCTTCGCAAGAGTCGGATAAATCCGGTCAATGGTTCGATACCAATTTGCTGGAACCTTTTGGGCGATGTGGCGCTTGGCAATCTGGTCTTTGCGCGCTTCCAGATAACGTCTAAGCCTAGGATATTGGTCGAGCTTGACAAGTCCGTCTTCATCGTCAAACGGATTGACGATACCAAGGCCACGCCAATTGACCTCACCGCTCAAGATATCGCGTGTCATAGCAAGGGGCAGTTTGCGATCTAGCTCTACGTCAAGCTCGTCATAGGGGCCGATAAAGGCCTTGTCTGCACCGGTCGCAACGCCGATGCCAACCTTGCATCCCGCGTCTTCAATGAGAGGAAAGTCGCGTTCAAAGCGGCGCACCAGAGCCAATTGTTCCAGAGATTCTAGTATCCACGGTTCCGCACCCATCGCCACACCGGCAAGTTCTTTCACGAGGCTGTCTGGTTTGGGGGGTTGGATTGCCAGGAGTTCGCGGGTTAGGGCGCGCAGCACTTTTCTGGTGATCTCCGGTCGTCGGGCAATCCGGGTCTTACCAGGCTTTTCCCTGCCGATGATGGTGATGGCGGGATACGCGATCACGTTTTCATGGAAGGCCGGAGTATTCACCATGTCCACATAGGCTCTCAAATGAAAGCGCTCTGCAACCATCTGGCGTAACTGCCTGCCGTAACGGTTCTTCACCCAGCGGTCAGCACAGATGAAACCGAGCACACCGCCTTTCGAGAGAAGGCTGAGCGAGCGCTCGATAAAGGGGATATATAGATCGGCCCGGTCAAAGATCGTGGTGTAGCGCGAGCGATATTCAGCAATCAGAGCGTCCGGAATTAGTTCCTGCCGAACATATGGGGGATTGCCGACGACATGATCGAATCTGCCCAGCAGCGGTGCCTGCAGGAAATCACCGCATATGAGCCAAGTCCCTGCAAGCTGCTCGGCGGTCTTAGGAGCAATCCCCTCTTGTGTGAGAAGGGCAATGACCTTCAGGCGCGTTGCGACGTAAGAAGCCTTGTGCAGTTCCACCGCGCGAATGCTGTCCTTCAAGCTATCAAATACGTCATGCCTGCCGTCATGTCGTATCCACGCCTTGAGTAGGCGCTCGACAACGATGAGCAGAAAATCACCTTCTCCGAAAGACGGTTCTAGAATGCGGCGTTTGTATAAAGCCCTGTCGTGCGTGTAGCACAGCAGGTCGAGGATGAATTCGACGACCTCGGGCCGGGTGAAGATCGCCCCCCTTTCCTCAATGCCGGCAGCGGCGAGACCCTCCAACGCATCTTCAACCGGACACATGCCGGGCAACGAACCTTGGTGAAGATGTTGTTGAACTGGTTCAATCATTTCTGGAAGCGCCCTGCGCAACGCCAAGGCATCGCTCAGACTCTTTTTGCGACATCAATAGTCTTTGGCTCTACTTTCTTCCCTGCGACACTTATCCAGCGGCTTTTGAACCGCCCCGGTTTTCTCGGAGACTGTTTTAGTTGACTCCCGCCTCCACGACGCCGGCCGCCTGATTCCGATAGTACATCTGCTCGAACCCCCGGACCTTTCGATCAACGGTTTTCAAGACCGCCGCCTTAGACCGCTCGACCATCCCTCCGCACCCTCATCATTGTAGCAAAGAATGGCGTTGTTGCACCGCTCTGGCTGAGAGCGAAATCCGCCTATGGTGGTGGCCGAGGTATGTTCGAGCATGAAGTATCCCAAGCGCTGCCAGTACAAGCACGCGAAGCAGAAGAAGTACCACGTTCGCAACTGGGCGGAATACAACGAAGGGCTGCGCCGCCGGGGCGATTTGACAGTCTGGTTTGACGAGGAGGCAATCGCGAACTGGAAGGCCGACAAGACCGGTAAGCCTGGCGGTCAACGGGTCTATTCAGACATGGCGATTGAAACGGGCCTGGTTGTCCGGATGGTGTACAAGCTCGCCTACCGACAAACCGAAGGCTTCTTGCACTCGATCGCCTCGCTTCTCGGACTCGGTATCGAGATCCCGGACTACTCGACGTTGTGTCGGCGCTCGAGGTTGCTCCGCAAGAAGCTGCGGATTCCGAAAGCCGCGAGCACTCAACCCATCCACCTGATGATCGATAGCACGGGCTTGAGGATTCATGTTGGAAACGCTCGCAAACCGCCAAAGCAGCGCGCATGGCGCAAGTTGCACATCGCCGTTGATCGCGAGACAGGGAACATTGTTGCGTCCAAACTGACGGCGTCACGAGCTCGCGACGCAACCCGAGTCCCCGCTTTGCTAACACAGATTCAAGCACCTCTAGTGTCGGTGGCGGCGGACAGTGCATACGACAAGGAAGCGGTCTACGAAGCCATCGAAGCGCACAGTCCTGGACGAAGGACGCGCGTGGTGATTCCGCCGCAACGAAACGCGACGCTCAGTCAGAATTCGAACACCGCCATGCAGGAGCGCGATCGCCATATTCGTGCAATCGAAAGACACGGCCGACGTGAATGGTACAAGCTCTCAGGCTACACCAAGCGAAGCATGGTGGAGAACGCGGTCTATCGTTACAAGGCGATCATCGGGCCGGAGATGCGGGCTCGAACGTTGGCGAGGCAACGAGTTGAACACCGAATTGGGTGCGAGATACTCAACAAGATGGCTGCGCTCGGGATGCCCGATACGTACTGCGCCGGGTGACTCTGCAACCGGCACAGGGAGGTCAGCGATTTGCTCCGGGCCGTGCAACAACGCCGACCGAGATCGCGAGTTGTGCACCAAGGCCTCGATAATCCCCCTTAGCCTCGATGGCGACGACCCATGCTTACTTCGTACAATACGTGCCTTGCTGTCTCGATGACTCAAAAAGGAGGATGACCCTTGACGATAGAGCGTCACGAAGTAGGACCCCGTATGAGCCAGTGCGTCGTTCACAACGACACTGTCTATCTCGCCGGCCAGATCGATCGCGCTGGCTCGCCGACGGTCGGAGAGCAGACGAAGCGCATTCTGGAGGGCATCGATCGACTGCTGGCGACCGCCGGCACCGACAAGTCAAAACTGCTGACCGCCACGATTTGGCTTTCCGACATCCGGTTTTTCTCGGAAATGAACGAGGTATGGGACGCGTGGGTGAGCCCCGGCAATACGCCAGCACGCGCCTGTATCGAGGCCAAGCTCGCAAGGACGAAGTTTCTCGTCGAGATAGGCGTCACGGCGGGGCGCTAGTGTCCCGGCTTTCCAGAGGGGAGAAGTTCCTCGGTGCCGAAGTGGATCGCGGCGAAGCTCACGACGGAGCCTTCGTCGATGTTCCACTGCCCGTAGTGGCGCAGCTCGCCTTTCAGATCCTTCAGCGAAGGCACTGGCTCGAGAGAGCGGAGGAACGTATAGAGGGGCGGGTGCTTCCGCCATGAAGTGTTGGTGGCTGCCGCGTAACCCGTTCGCGTGCTAGAGTTTGAACCAGAATTCTGAAGACACAGTTCTCTCATCGTCAGGGCCGAGCCGAAGTGAAGAATAGCAGATGTCTCAATCCCGCATGTCCGTTGCGGGGCAAAGTCAGTTCCGGAAACATCGTTCGCCACGGATTCTACCGAACCAGGTCCGGGAAACGCCGTCGATACCGGTGCGGCGAGTGCGGAAAGACGTTCTCCTCGACGAAAGGCACGCCCTACTACCGTCTCCAACATCGAAGAGCTACTTTCGATGGGGTCATCGCTCTCAGAGTCGAGGGTGTCAGCATTTCCTCGATTTCCCGGACCGAAGGGCTTGCCTGGAACACCGTCGCCCGCTGGCTCGAGAAGGCAGCCCAAGTGTGTCGTCGATTCAACCACACAAGGATCGCTGGCTTCGCTGCCGAAGAGCTTCAAGCCGACGAGATTCGCACGTTCGCGGGCGACAAGAAGACGCCGAGTTGGGTCTTCGTTACGATCGAGGTCTGGTCTCGGCTCTGGCCATCGACGGTGACGGGAAGGCGAAGCTACCGGAACACTCACGCTCTGTTTCACGACCTTTCGCGGCGGATGAATTTCGAGCGTCTTCCCTTGATCGTTACGGATGGATTCGAATTCTACCAGAAGGTCATCCGTCGCTTCTTCGGGCCAGCGTGTCTCTACGGCCAAGTCCTCAAAACTCGCAGGAACGATCGTATCATCAAGGTCGAACGGAGAGCGCTGCACGGAGCCGCGTGGCGATTCGAAGACGCGCTCAATAACTCCGAGGACTCTTCGACATTGAACACGTCGTTCATCGAGCGGTTGAATCTGACCATCCGGCAAAGCTCGGCATACCTTTCGAGACGAACGCTTTCCCACGCTCGCTCGACGGAGAGGCTCGATGAGCACCTGGAGTTGCTCCGTTGCTATTACAACTTCGTCCGACCGCACGGAGCTCTGAAGTTCGGACGTGAGATCCGAACTCCGGCTATGCAGGCTGGTCTGACGACGCGACGGCTCACCTTTCGAGACATCTTCTTGGCGACAACGATTCCTTTGTGGTTGCGGATCGAGGTTTTCCTGCTCACTAGGGCGCGCAACCCGGTCTCTTCCGCACCTGTACCACTGCCCGCAGCCGCGTAGCACTTGATGGCGGAAGCACCCAACGACGCGCCTACGGCTATCGCGACGAGGAATATCTCAAGCTGAAGATCGTGGCGGCTTTCCTTCCGCCATTACCCAGAAATGCAGTTTTCAACCCACACGAATCCGCGTAGACCCTCTTTTTTCGGATCACAGGCGGATTACACGGACACGAACGGGACGCCGACCAGTAGTTCTCCGCTCAATCTTAATCTCAATCAGACCCTCTAGAAAAGGTACTTTAAGTTCAAGCCGACGCCGAACATTTGGATGTCGCCGACCTCAAGGCCGCCCGACACAGGCTCGCTGCCATCCCTGCGAAGATTGGGCGGGTGGCTGCGCAGTGGATCCCAGACAATACTGTCGTCGTTTCGAAAAGAATGAAAGTTAACCCAGCGTCCCTTAACCCCGAGCAGTAATGCCTCCGTGAGCGCGTAGTCCACACCAAATAATACCTGGTAGCCGAACAGCGTATCGCTGAGCACGGTCTGTGCGCTGCTAGTCGATCCGGCAAGGGTCTGACGGATCTGCTCCACATTGTCTAGCCCCTCCCCGGTCGTGATCGCATTCACATCAAGGTTCCTCTGCCACAGGGAACCATAATCCATATTGGTAAACCCGGTGCCCACACCAACCCCAACATACGGCGTAAGCCGGCTAGCGTTCTTAAAATCGAAATACAGGTTGGCAAACAAGTTGTGCGAGGTAAGGCTGCCGATGCGGTCTGTGGCTACCTGGAGTTCCTGGGCGAGCTTGTCACCGGAGGCTCCAGTGGCCCCGGGAATATCGGAAGTTTGGTCATGGCCGGTGTCACGGTAGAAGTATTCCAGTTCAAAACGGAAGGAGTTATCCGCGAAGCGATAGCCGAGCGCCATACCGAACAGAGGGCCCTTGGCGGAATCGAATGCGTTTTGCCAAGCGTCACCCTGACCGCGATTTGCGCCGGTGCAGTTGTAGTTCTCGTACCCCAGAGTGCCCATGACTGTATCGAACGCAGGGTTGATGTATTCGTCACACACACTCGCCCGGTCGTTGCTGAATCCGACCATATCCAACGACGAGCCGAAATTCGCTCCCCACTCGCTGCCGAAATAGAACCCCGATTGGGCGTGCGCCGGGGCGCCTATCCAGAATGTAATGAAGATAACTATCAAAATTACAGACTGGAAAAACTTGTTCATGAAGTCCCTCTCACTTTTGTCGAAATACTCATGCGTACATTGTACCGCGCCCGGTGATCCGCTCCGGGTTTTCCGGAGGCTCTATTTCTTGAGAGGATGGGAGTCATTATGGGAAAATCAACGCGATATTCTTCAGAAGTTCGTGAGCGTGCCGTCGGGATGGTGTTGGAGCATCGGGACGAGTACGAATCGCAATGGGCGTCGCTGACGTCGATTGCCTCGAAGACCGGGTATGCAAGCGGCTTATTCTCAGCTTGTCTGCCAGGGCTGCCTTCGTCAATCCCTCCTGCAAATGCTCTCGCAGCAACACTCGTTTCTCCCTCCCGTACATGGGTCGCCTCCGCTCTTGAGGGACTACTTTGTCTGAAGGGCCGCGGTCCTCGTGAGATCAAAATACTCATGCGCCTTCTGTCCAAAAACACAAACGAACTCAAGACTGGCGCGCCGGGACGTTTCGGATCAGAGACGTCTGAGGCTTGGTTGGCCAATGGAAGCTAGAATCCTCGGTCATGAGGAGGCAGAGCCAGCCCTGAACCTTGTTGGTCGTCGCCATCGCTGGCTGGCTCCAGCGTGACCAACAGGCCGCTATCGTTTGTGTTTTTGGACACGACGGGAAGCGACGCCTCCTCGCCCGACTTCGAGCGAACTCGAGGTCGCGACACTTGGATGCGACGACCACCGAAGCTCAGCTCTCCGTTCGTGCTCCCCCAGTGGTTATGAGTTCGCTCCTTCTCGTGCTTGCCCTTGAGCCCCGCGATCTCCTCGGCGTCCTCTCTGAGCAGTAGGTGCAGAGCTGTCAGTCCTTGCTCGTACACCCATTCCGTCAGATCCGCCTTCGTGGCCGCGATCCCAGCTATCATCGGTAGCAGTATCTGACCGACTTGGCCAACTACCTTGCCCGTAGGCGTTTCCGCCGAAGGCGACGCAGGCTACGGCGTCGTCACGCTCGACCTGGAACTCACGCTTGAGGTAAATGAGCGCGAAGTAGTCATTCCGGACGCCCCCGCACGTCGCCTTCAGGTCGGAGTACGCCTGGTCGATCATTTGGTCGGCAATCGCCATTTACCTTTGCCTCGCGTTACACGTTGGAAGTGGCCGGCTGCACCGAGACGACTGACAGTTCGGCAATGATTTTCACATTGCCCTCACACTCGGGTTGTGATCCGCAAAAAAGAAAACCGGCCAGAAGCAGCCGACTATGGTAGGCCTAACCCGCGTAATCAACGCCGGATTGACTTTTTGCGGAGCACAACCCCCGCCGTCGCTCCACCGTCTCCTCAAGACTGGAATCCGATAAGCAAGAGGAACGCGGCATCTTCCGCGGCCGAAACCCGGTGCTTTTTGCCTTGTCCGATGAATAGCGTCCGGCCCGAGCCCAGCGTGAGAGATTGACGGTTCTCGAGTCCCTCGACAGTGACCGCCCCGGTGACCGGCACGATGACGACGGGGCCAGGCGCCACGTGTTCGTGAATCTCTCCACCTGCCCGGACGGCGGTGAGTACGGCCGTCATTCCTTTACCCTTCGCCAGCGTGCGCGCCGAGCGGCCGTTGCGGGCGAGCTCTTCGGAGCCCAGCAAGTCGCGAGCGATCGCCGCCACGTCAAGAGATTCGAGCGTGATGGCTCCGAAGTCGAGCGGTGCGTCCCGTTGCGTGGCCATTGCTTTACTCCATTCTCGAGGAAGTACCAGACCCGTGTTTAGGGAATGGCCTCAATCCTTGCGTTCTTCCTGGCTGCGGCTGCCTTGCGTCTTTGCTGCGTGATCTTCCAGTCCATCCCCGTATCGCTGTCGCGAAGACCTTTTGGTGCTTACGCCATCAAGTGATGGAATGGACTCCTCCGCTGACATAGACGGCATCGATGTGCCAAAGTCAGTCGAATACGCATCGAAAAGGAGGAGTCCGAATGAAAGATACGACGATCGCTGTGGATCTTGCAAAGAACGTCTTCGAGATTGCCATCTCGGGAGAAGCGGGGAAGGTGTCCAAGCAACTCCGTGTGAGTCGACCCAAGTTGGTGTCGTTTTTTGCCAAACAGAGCGCTGCCACCGTGCTTCTCGAAGCCTGCGGCTCTGCTCACTTCTGGGCAAGGACGTTCCGAAGGTTGGGACACGACGTCGTCCTGCTCCCACCTCACCTCGTGAGGCCCTATCGACGCGGGAGCAAGAACGACCGCGCCGACGCCAAAGAGTTGCTCGAGGCCTACAGGAACGAGGAGATTCTTCCCGTGCCCATTAAGTCCGTGCACCAGCACAGCCTCGCCGCGCTCCATCGCCTGCGCTCAGGATGGCTCTCCACACGGACCGCACGCATCAATGCCGTACGCGGGATCCTGCGCGAACTCGGATTCATCATCCCAAAGGGCGCTCACTTCGTCGTGCCCGCCCTCTTCGAACTCGTCGAAGACGCTGATTCTGATTTGCCCGACGTGCTCCGTTCGCATCTCCGTGATGCCTGCTCCGAGATTCGAGAACTCAAGGACAAGTGCGCTGGCATCGAGCACGAGCTCAAGGCGCTCACCAAGCAGCTTCCTGAAGTCCAACGACTTCTCGCCATTCCCGGCATCGGACTTCTGACCGCGACCGCCATCGTGGGCTTCGTCGGCGATCTTCGCCGCTTCCCATCGGGGCGCCGCTTCTCGAGCTACCTCGGCCTAGTTCCCAAGGAAAACTCCAGTGGCGACATTCGCCGCCTCGGACGCATCACCAAGCGTGGCGACTCCTACCTCCGTATGCTCCTCACCCAGGGCGGGCGCGCCGTGCTCCGCGCGGCGAACGTCAGTAAGAGCCCGCCCGACAAGCTCCGCGCCTGGGCTCGGAAGGTCCACCGCTCGCGGGGACACAACAAGGCCGTGATTGCTGTCGCCAACAAACTCGCCCGGATCGTCTGGGCCGTCTCCACCCGCGAGAGTGAATTCCAGTCGCCGATGGCCGCTTAGACTTAGAGGCTCCACTTTCGTGTTTTCCTTTTTCCCTTCCAAAAGAGGCTGCGACGATACCCATCCAACTGATGGCGTACCGGTCGGACCGGCGCGGGGTCAAGCCGATAGCAACACTGGCCCTAAGAGGTCGTTCAAAGTGATTGGCTCCTCGCGCGCGGATTTTCCATCATGGCCCGGAGCACCCAAGACGCTCCTCACTGAGGCCGAAGATACGTTTGCAGTCTGACCCACTCGTCACGACGCGATGGATGCGCAGCTTCGATGGAAGATTTATTAAGAAAGGGGCTTGACTAGAGGAGTCCAGATATGTTGCTACGCAGCATTTGAATGCTAGTGTCAGTTGGCCTGCCTGTGTCGGCGCACGCCAAATAAGTATGTGACGTGCACACAGAGACATCCTTGAAGGTGAGGCATCGCGTGGTCAGCCCAGCCGGCATCGCAGAAAGAACTGCGTCTCTCGAAATCAAGCTCAAACTCTAGCACGAGAACGGGTTACGTGGCAGACACCAACACTTGCTTGCGGAAGCACCGCGTCCTGTGCCAAAACTCGGCTCTTTTGAAAGACCATGGCTGTAATTTCATGCACCGTGAAGTCTTAGCGTCATTTTACCAACACTTAATGGCGGAAGCACCCATGAGGTCTGTGTGAGCAGCAGGGCTACCCGATCGAACAACGGCTGCCTGACCAACAGTAGGATTTGCACATGGTACGTCATGATGGATCCGAAGATAACACCCTCGGGCCAGACGATTGTAAAGCCCACAGCCCTTGGCACCGTCGCAAAACACAGACGCTAAGCTGCTGATTTATCGGCTATTTCAAGAGGGCCGAGTTTTGGCACAGGACGGGGAACAGGTTTATTGGCAGACCTATTCTTAGGCCGGCCAAGGAGCCACCGCTACCCCAAATTCAACATCCGGCGGGACATTCCCGTCCATTGGTACAACACGCAACGACTCTTGGAGCCGATCGGAAATGTCGCCCCGGTCGAGTACGAGATGAACTACTATCGATCGCAGGAAGGCTCGCTAGAGATGGCGAGACTCAACTAAAGCAGTCTCCGGAAAACCCGGAGCGGTTCACCCGGGGCGGTTCAGTATCAGCAGATTGGCCCGCGGTGGGAAGGGCAAGGAAGTGACGGTCGTCAAGGGGAAAACCTTGCCGCCAGGTCCGACAAAAGGGACCACCTACAAACTCGTGGACGCGACGAAGAACAAGTCCGGGAGAGGAAAATAGAGGGGTTCGGACAATGGCCACGCTCTTCGGCGACTTTCGAGTCCGTATCGATCCATGGGAAGTCGACTACGGTGACCAGACGCCGCTGCTGTCGCTCGAGGCCCGCCCTGATGAGCAGGTAGACCACGAAGTCGAAGTGTCCGATGGGCAGTGGTCGGCGCTCACCCCCTCAGACTCCACGGCAGTGCCCGAGCGTGTCGTGTTTGTCGATGGGGTTCGTAGGCTCGAGGCGCGAGTTCACGCTCGTCAGGGAGAAAAGTTGATCTATGGCGGCTTTGGCAGTCACGCAGTCGGCGCTGTGGAGATTCACGATTCCAAAGCGAGCTTCGGTGAAATCCGCGTTTTTCGCACCGCTGTACTTGGATCGGGCGAGCGCCTTCCTGCGCCGGTGCAGGTGCGTGAGGACCTCGTGTATGCAGCTGAGAGTACACCGACGACCGAAGTCGATGGACCGTTGCGCCACATCCAGAAAGCGATGCGCCTCGCCGAAGCCACACTCGCGCGAGACCTCTGCCGGGACGACACCCTCGCAATCATCGATGGACCGCTCAGCTTTGAGCCAGAACGGCGCGGCTTGGCGCTCGGCTACATCAAGCGCGTGCACCAGCTCTACCTCCCCAATAAGTTCATCCCGCTGCTGGCAACCCTCTCGGCTGGCTCGCGCACACCGATGTTCACAATCCAGAGCGCCAAGGCTGGGTTCGCGAGGTACGCGTGGTTCCAGCGACTTGCATATCCCGGTCCCGGTGCCACGGAGCTTCACGGCATCGTACGACTCGAGGCGGCTGCGGATGTCGGCTTCGATGTCGCACGCGGTCTCGCGAACGCCGCCACCACTTGGCTCCCAAAGACGGCACCAAAGCGTGCGAGAGATCCGAGATCGCCCCAGAATCTTCTGCCGATCGGTGCGCTCGAACAGCGGCTGCGAGTCCAGCTCGGCGATGCACGACTGATTCGGCGATGGATCCAGACACTCGTCGCAAAGGAAGCTTCTTATGGCTGAACAGGACATTGCACCAAATATCCCCGTCGGAGTTGTGCTGGGGTCGATGGACGCCGGTCCGCTCGAGTTCTGGGTCGGGGTCACGGTTGGCAGCGTCGTTCAGCTCGATGATCTCGTGGTGGTTGAAGCGAACGTGGGTGACGGCCGGACCGTGAGCTTCTTTGGCATCGTCGACATGGTCCGTAAGCGTTACGAGGGGGCCCAGTTCGATTCCGATGCGTTCCGCGCCTCCGAAGGAACGCTCCCAGTCGAGGTGTCCTACGCCGCGCATATCCAAGTGACCCGGGTTGATCCGGAGGTCTTCGTGCCCCCTCATCCTGGCACCGACGTTCGGATTGTGCGCGGCGAACAGTTCCAGCGCGCTCTCTTCATCGATAGAATGGAGAAAAAGGTCGTCATCGGCAGTACACGCACCGGCGAGACGGTCTATGCAAATTTTGAGTTCCTCGATGGCACGCGCGGCGCCCACGCGTCGATAAGTGGGATCTCTGGCGTCGCCACCAAGACCAGTTATGCGACGTTCCTCCTCTACTCGCTCTTTCACTCAGACGCCCTAGGTGCGGATCGCACCAACACCCGAGCGCTCATCTTCAACGTCAAGGGCGAGGACCTTCTCTGGCTCGACAAAGAGAACATCCACGTAGACGAGGAGCTCACCGAGAGCTATCGCAGCCTTGGGTTACCGGCAGGACCGTTCGAGAGCGTCGGCTTCTTTGCGCCGACCCGACGGCACGGCGACGTCCTCATGCCTGATGTCGGCAGCCGCCACGAAGGTGTCCGGGCCTATGCCTGGACGCTACGGGAGTTCGCCCGCGATCGTTTACTGCGCTTTGTCTTCGCAGAGGCCGAGGACGCCCGATCCCAGTTGTCGTTCCTGATCTACCGTGTCGAGCGCGCGCTCGAGCGTGCCGCCCGCGAAGGGGACAAGGACGACCCCGGAATCGACGTCGATGGAAGGCGGATACAGAGCTTCGATGATCTGCTGGACCTTCTCGACGGCACTGCGCTGGATCCGATGGCGCGTAACGCCGCGCCAGGAACGTTGGATGCCTTTCGGCGCCGCCTTCACGGCACCGCGCAACACATGGGGCACCTGGTCCGCGGCGACCGAGAGACTGCGCGTCATCGCATCGACTGGCAAGCGAACCAGGTTACCGTCGCGGATATCCATACGCTCCACCAAACGGCACAGATGTTCGTCGTCGGTGTACTTCTTAAGCGGATGATGCATGACAAAGAGACGCAGGGCACTGCCACGCCCCTCGTCTTCGTCGTCCTCGACGAGCTCAACAAGTACGCGCCGCGGTCGGGCTGGAGCCCAATCCAAGATGTTCTCCTCGACATCGCCGAACGCGGACGCTCTCTCGGAGTCTGTCTATTCGGTGCTCAACAGACAGCGAGCGAAGTTGAACGGCGCGTAGTCGCCAACGCAGCGCTCAAGGTCGTCGGACGTCTCGATGCGGCAGAGGCGGAGCGTGGCGAGTACGGCTTCCTGACTCGGGTGGCACGGCAACGCGCGACGATGCTGTCGCCAGGCACGATGATCGTCACACAGCCGGAACTGCCAACCCCGGTTCTGCTGAAGTTCCCGTTCCCCTCGTGGGCGACGCGACAGAGCGAGGTCAAGAACCCGGGTGGAGACGATGATCCCTTTGCCCGTACCTGAGGAGTAACCCCGTGAAGATCGTGCACACAAGCGATTGGCACGTTGGGCGACGCTGGAAAGGCATCCAACGCATGGACGAAATGGAGGCCATCCTGGGGCAACTCGCGGATTTCATCGAGAAGGAGTCCGTCGATCTTGTCCTGCACACCGGTGACATCTTCGACAGCAGGAACCCACCGGCTGACGCCGAGCGTCTCGTCAACGAGTTCTTCGTTCGGATGGGCAAGGCGGGCGCCCATATGGTGTTGATCGCTGGAAACCACGATGATCCTCACCGGCTTGATGCGCGGGCACTATTGGCTGAGTTCACCAACGTGCAGATACTTGGACGGCCACGCCCAGCCAGCCGAGGCGGGGCGCGTACGATCGAGACCCGCAGCGGAGAGAGCGCGGTGGTGGCAGCGCTTCCCTTTGCCTCCGCTGGTGCATGGGTGTCAGCACTGGACCTCGCCGGCGACGAGGCGACGGCGCGCAGCAAGTACGCACGGATGTTCCAGCTCGCTGTCGAGAACCTCTGCGGCAGTTTCAGCGGCGACGCGGTCAACCTACTGATGGCGCACACCCACCTCGAAGGGGCCGTCTTCAGTGAGTCGGAGCGGCGTGTCCATGTCGCCGAAGACTGGGCGGCCACGCCGCAGACGCTTCCGTCGACGGCGGCCTATATCGCGCTGGGCCACATCCACAAGCCGCAGAAGGTGGCAGGGTCCCTGCCCGCGTACTACGCAGGCTCGCCATTGCAGCTCGATTTCGGAGAGGTCGGTCAAGAGAAATCCTTCGTCGTCGTCAATGCGACGCCAGGACGCCCCGCGCAGGTGGAACACTTGGCCTACGAAGGTGGTCGGCCGCTGCACGATGTCCATGCGACGCTGGCGGAGCTGGAGACTGAGGCGGACAAGCTCGGCAACGGATGCTGGTTGCGCGTCACGGTTCCGCTGACGGAGAAGGACCCGGACATCAGCCGCAAGGTGCGGGAGATCTTGCCGAACGCGCTGATCGTCAAGGTAGAGCTGCCGGGGACCAATGATGCTTCCGTCGAGCGGCTCCCAGCGAGCGCGTCTGTTCCCGAGCACTACAGCGCCTACCACCGAAAAGAGCACGACCGCGATCCTGATCCCACCGTCCTCGAAACGTTCCAACAGCTCTACGAGCAAAAGTCCGAGGAGGCCTGAGCGATGCGCCCGATCTATCTCAGCGTCGAGGGCCTCGCGTGCTTCAAGGAAAAGCAGGAGATCGACTTCTCCGAGCTCGATCTTTTCGCGATCTCGGGTCCGACCGGGGCGGGCAAGTCCACGCTCCTTGATGCGATGTTGTTCGCGCTGTACGGCATCATCCCCCGCGTAGGAAAACAGGACCTCAAGGAGATGATCTCGGCAGCTCGGGACAGGGTAAGCGTCTTGTTCAAGTTCGATGTCGGCGATGAGCGGTTCCGGATCACCCGCACGTTGCGCAGGAAGGGACCGGCGACTGTTCGCCTGGAGAAGCACGACGGGGAGGACTTCAGCGAGAACGTCGCCGATCAGGTCCGGACGGCCGGTGACGAAGTCACGCGTATCCTTGGCCTCGCTGGTGATGCGTTTACTCAGGCTGTTGTGCTACCCCAGGGGCAGTTCGCCAGATTCCTCCAGGCCGTTCCTCGCGAGCGGCGCGGCATGCTTCGTACGCTGCTGCGCCTCGAAGTCTACGAGCGCATGCGGGATGAGGCCCAGCGTGTCTCCAGCACTAAGAAGACCGCCCGTGATTCCGCCCAGAAGCTATTGAGCAACGAGTACGATGGCGTCACCGACAAAGCACTCGCTGCACTCGAAGCGGAGTGGAAGCTGGTTGGCGAGAAGCTCGAAGAGCTGCGAAAGGAACGCGACGCTGCCCAGGAGCAGCTCACCAAGCTTCGCGCTCTGCACGCGAAGACCGATGAGCTCGGACAGAAAGAGGAGCGACTGGAAGAGTTGAACCAAGCGGCTGCTGAGATTGGCACGGCGAAGGCGGAGCTTGAGGCGGCAGGGCGGGCAGCGTCCCTCGTCGCGGTGCTCGAAGAGGCGACCCGTGCTGCGGACTACGCCAAGCAGGCCCGTGCTGAAGCCGATCAGGCAAGGATCGACCACGAAGGTGCGGTCAAGGCTCACAGTGGGAAGGAAGAGCTACTACAAAAGGCCAACGCCGCGGCGGCCGAAGTCGCCCCGACACGGGAGAAGGTCGCAAGGCTCAACCAGATCCTCGGCCGCCTGCCTGAGCGCAACCGCCTGGCCGAAACCATCGAGCGGCAGCGGACCGATGTCGACACGATGAAGGCGAAGGTGGCTGGTCTGCGGCAAGACCTCGATGGTTTGAGCGAGACGCAGCGCGCGCAGCTCACGACCACAGAGGCGGCGCGCACGACGCTCGAAGGTATCAGCTACGACGCGGACCTGGATGTCTCTCTGGAGAAGGTCCGTGACCTCGCAGCCAAGCTCTCGGTCGCCCGCGAGGGGCTGAAAACGGCTACAGATGAGAAGGCGAAACGGCAGAAGGCAATGGCCGAACTCATCGGCCGCATCGAGTTCCTCGAGCGCGAGGCGAAGGGTGCGAGCCAGGTCGAGGCCGAGGCTCAAAAGGCGGCAGACGCAGCGGACCAGGCAGTTCACGACGCCCATCGCATGGATGAAGCGAACCACCTGCGCGAATCCCTGGCAGCCGGGGAATTGTGTCCGGTCTGCGATCAGGTTGTGAAGGATCCGCCGCCGGCTGACCTGCGTCCCGAAGTCGAGAAAGCGAAGACCAGCCGCGAAGAGACCGCCTTCAAGCTCAAGAATGCCCAGAAGAAGGCCCGAGAGAAGCACGAGGTTCTAACACGAGAGCAAGGAAACGCCGACGCTGCCCAACGCGCACGCGACGAAGCTAACGCTGCCCACAAGAACGCGCTGGAAGCGGTTGCCGGACAGGAAGTTGATATACGGACTCGCCTCGATGGCCGCGGCCCGAAGGGCGATCAAGGCATCGAAGTGTGGGTTGAGGAGCACGTCCGGGCATCATCCAACGCGCGAAAAGCCTACGAAGCGGCGAAGCAGAAGCTCGAACGGGCGGAGCGCAATCTCACCAAGGCAAAGGAGACCGAGAAGGCGACGAAGGAGAAGATCGACGAAACGAACATGGCACTGCGCAAGCTCGAGGGGGAGCTGAAGGACAACGAGCGTTGCTTGGAGGCGCTTCAGAAAAAGATCAGCGAGGTCACACACTCGCCGGATCCGGAAGCAGAGCGCGATGGCCTGGTCGGCAAGATTACAGACCTCGAGTCCGAGCAGAAATGCGCCGCCGAGGCAGTGGCGAACACCAAGAACCAGCTCACGGCGGCGGAGCAAGCTCTGAAGCTGAAGACGAAGGCAGCAAAGGAAGCCGAAGAGGGCGCAGTGCAGCGGCAAAAGACACGTGATGAACGCGTCGCTCAGGCTGGCTTCCAGAACGCGCGTGCCATCGAAGAAGCCGTGCGTAACGATGAGGTCCAGGCTGATCTTCGCGAAAAGATGCAGGCCCACGAGCGCGAGCTGCACACGGTCGAACAGCGCATCAACACCCTCAAGAAAGAGCTGGGCACCGAGCGGGTTTCGAAGGACCAGCTTGAGAACGCCAGCAAGCGAGCCACCGATCTCAGCGAGGAGGTCGAGACGGTCGTCGGGCGCGGCAAGAAGTTGGAGCACCAAGTCGAGAGCATGAAGCAGCGCCTCAAACGGTCAAAGGAGCTACGCGAGGAGCTTCAAGCGGAGGAGGAGGGCTATCGGTTGTACAACCACCTCGCAGCGGATCTGCGCAGCGACAAGTTCCAGGCCTATGTCCTCGAGGAGGCGTTCACGGAGCTCGTTCGGGGCGCTTCGACCCGCCTGCTTGTCCTGACACGGGAGCGCTACTCGCTGGAGTTCGCCGAGGATCAGATCGTCGTTGTCGACCACGACAATGCCGGCGAGACCAGGATCAGCGACACCCTGAGCGGCGGTGAGACCTTTCTGACCTCTCTGTCCCTCGCGCTCGAACTTAGCGAGCAGGTCCAGCGCGCCGCGGGAGCCGTGAACCTGGATAGCCTCTTCATCGATGAGGGCTTCGGCACGCTCGATCCGGACACCTTGGCCGTCGTGTCGGAGACGATACAGAGCCTTCAGGTGGGCGGGCGAATGGTCGGCATCATCACGCACATCCCGGAGCTCCGGGATGAGTTCTCGCAGCAGATCCTTGTGACGAAGCATGAGGGCTACTCGACGGTTGAGGTCCGGCCCCGGTCGACGTAGCGTGCTCGGCCATGGCGTCGTCTCGTACCATGTGTTCCTTTCCCTCTTGGGTGGGTCGCAATACGCATGGGCTTGATCCGGTTTCGTGGACACTTTCTGAAAGGCGGATACGATGTCCACAATGGCAAAGGCAACGCAGCCCCGGCGACCCCGCCGGGAGTTTGATGACGAGTTTAAGGCAGGCGCGGTCCGGCTGGTGCTTGATGAGGGCCAGAGCGTGGGTCGGGTGGCCCGGGAGCTTGACCTCACCGAATCGGCGTTTCGCAACTGGGTCCGTCAGGCCCGGGCCGATCGGACGAAGGGCCGGACGGGCTTGACGGGCGTGGAACGCGAGGAGCTTCGGCGGCTCCGCAAAGAGAATCGGCGGTTGCGGGTGGAGCGCGACGTGTTAAAAAAAGCCGCGGCCTTCTTCGCGAAGGAGAGCGAGTAAGATTCGCGTTCATCCAGGCGGAGAAGGCCACCGTACCGGTCGCTCACCTGTGTCAGATTCTCAACATCTCTCGGAGTGGCTTTTATGCCTGGGTACGTCGGCCGCCGTCGGCCCACGCGCGCCGGGACCGCCAGTTGCGCGTGTTGATTCGTGCCTCCCATGAGGCGAGTCGCCGCACCTATGGGAGTCCGCGGATTCATCACGACCTGCACGAGCAGGGCGTCGTGTCCAAAAACACAAACGAACTCAAGATCGGCGCGCCGAGGCCATTTCGATCGTCATCAACCCGTGGCGTGCCCCAGATCTGGGGGTCGGAGGCGATGTCGGCGATTCCAGTTCCTCGTACGCGCAGGGAAAACACCGTTCAGCAAGGGGATGCCACGCTCCCGAGCGGAAACCTGGGTCCAGGCCCGGGCCGCACCTGGACCAGAATGTGCTAGCCCCGTTGCGCCACGGTAGCCCCGGCCTCGATTCTAGGTCCTCTAGAGATACGCCGGGTGCTTGCGCTGTTTACTGTTGGTGATGTGTACGCATCCCTTTGCAAAAGAGGCGCTTACGCTCCATTTAGCGCGCAGCGAAGGTCACGAGCGCTATTTTTTCTGTAACTTAATGCACCGTAAAGTCTTAGCGTCATCTCACCAACACTTGATGACGGAAGCACCGACCGGAGACTAATCAAGTTCGATGCGCGCGGATGAATAAATAGAAGGCACACCCCTCGTGGGATAGGTGTTGGCGAAGAAACGGGCCGGATCAAGATATTCAGCATTGCCCGTGCCAATGACGACCTGGGCCAGGTCCGCAGCAAAGTCGGCCGCGGTAATCGCTCCCTTGAGAACATCCGCGCGTGGCCGACATGTCTCAAATATCGTTGGAATGGTCATTGCTTCCGCTCCACCGGCTCTCCCGTGTCATCCGGCCAGGCCGCGTTCCCTGCTGCCCACTGGTCGATCTCGCTTTTTCTGAACCGCCAGGAACCACCAACCTTTAGCTGCTGGCGGTTGACCCAGCCAGAACGAGCAGTAGGAATTGCACGTGGTACGTCATCATGGAACTGAAGATAACACCCTCGGCCAGACGATTGTAAAGCCTACGGCCCTTGGCCCGGTCGCAAACACAGACACTAAGCTGCTGATTTATGGTCTATTTCAAAAGGGCCGAGTTTTGGCACAGGACGGGGTCGCCTACGAGCGTATCGCCAACCCCCTGGGTTGGCGTACCGGTGTACGTGAGATTCCACTCGATGTCTTCGATCGTATCCTGAGGGCAGCTCGCAGCAGACCTCCCGCCCCTCCGACTCCGCAATCCAACACCTTGAGGGCAACACTCATTGTCGAGGACGATCCAACTCGTCTGTTCCTGCGAAGGCCCCGTTCCGGGCGGCTTCGTACCACCTCTGCCGGCACTCGCAAGTCTGACCGCTCTCGGGAAGTTGGCGATTGGGCGGAAGAACGCGTCTTGGAGCACCTTCGGAAGACGCTCTCCAGCGGTGGTAGGGACTCGCTCCGCTGGGTAGCACAGGAAGGCGAAACTCCAGGTTGGGACATCAGCTACGAAGACGACGATGGCCAACTCATCGCAGTCGAGGTCAAAGGTACAACGCTCTCCCGATTTTCTTCTTTGGAGATGACGAGCAACGAGTGGAGTGCCGCTGAAAGGATGGGCTCCCGTTACGTGCTCGCGCTCGTGGTAAGGGCTGCAAGCAGCAAGGCCAGCCTCGCACTCATGCAAAACCCGTTCTCCGCAAAGGAACGTGGCCTTCTGGCTGTTGAACCTCTCAGCTGGCGCCTGCGGATGATGGATAGCGATGAAACCTGAGTTTCAGCAGGACGCCAATTGGAACCTGGCCCTGACAGCACTGCCCATTCTCGAAGCACCCCGTCCTGTGCCAAAACTCGGCCCTTTCGAAATAGATCATAAATCAGCAGCTTAGCGACTGGGCCAAGGGCCCCTTGGCTTTACAGTTACCCCACCCGCGGTCGACCTTCGAGAGCCGCGCCGTTTCACCGGACGGCAGAGGACGGCGAGCTGCTGCCGAAGAGCGACATTGTCAAGAGCCAGTTCGCGACGAGCCTTGAAGGCGGAGATGAGCGCGCGAACAAACGGCGAAATCAAGCAGGTATGGCGAGAGGCGCGCGCGCTCCAGGGTTTCGAGACGCTGGTCGATCTTCCCGAAGGCGATCTCGACCGTGCGCGGGCGGGAATCCATGCTGCGCAGGTCCGTTCCAAGTCACTGTAAGCGGCCGTTGAGGTCGTCGATCCGGGCGTTCAAGCTGGCGTTGACGCCCGCGATCTGTGCTGACAGCAGCCCGGTCACCTGTGCTCCGCAAAAAGTCGATCCGGCGTTGATTGCGCGGGTTAGACCTACCATAGTCGGCTGCTTTTGGCCGGTTTTCTTTTTTGCGGGTCACAACTCCCACAGGAAACGGGGAGAAACAGATAGGCCGCGCCTACGGAGCACCGCGCCAGCCCTCGACCCTGGCGGGCACAGCCGAGTTTTGGCACAGGACGGGGAGCCGAACGAAGCCGTGCAGCGGCTTTCTTGCTAGCAGGCCTCGAAAGGATGTCTCTCTTCCCTGGTCCTTCTTTCATATCGAGACACGCTCCACGATGTTGCGAGTGACGTGCTGTCTACGCCGGTCATAGATCTTGGGACGAGGACTTTCTCGCGGCCGAGCTTGGTGCGCTTGTGTCCGCGGACCTCGACTTCGACATCGGGCTCACCGGCTTCTCGATCCCTGAAATTGATGGAACTCTGGCGACGGTCAAACCAGAGGAGCCGGGTGATCCGCGGGACGATGTCATCCCGGACGGGGCACCCTCCCGTGTCGACCCGGGTGACGTCTGGCAGCTCGGGGCGCATCGTTTAATCTGTGGCGATGCGCTCGAACGGGGCGTGGTGACCACGCTGATGGCGGGCGAACAGGCCCGGATGGTCTTCACCGATCCTCCCTATAACGTTCCGATCGACGGGCATGCCGGCGGCTCCGGCAAGATCAAACACCGCGAGTTTGCGATGGCTTCCGGTGAGATGAGCAGAGAGGAGTTCACGGGGTTTCTTCAGCGTGCCTTCGAGCGTCTGGTCGAGCACAGCGTCGACGGCTCGATCCACTTCATTTGTATGGATTGGCGCCACATGCCCGAGATCCTCGCGGCTGGCGAGGCCGTCTTCGATGAGCTTAAAAACCTGATCGTTTGGGTGAAAGATAACGGCGGGATGGGCGCGTTCTATCGCTCGCGGCACGAGCTCATCTTCGCCTTCAAGCACGGGAAGGCACCACACATCAACACCTTCGAGCTTGGTCAACAACGGCCGGTATCGCACGAATGTGTGGCAGTACCGCGGTGTCAACACCCTGCGGCCGGGCCGGATGGAGGAACTTGCGCTGCACCCGACGGTCAAGCCGGTGCAGATGATCGCGGACGCCATCCGCGACGTCTCGGGCCGGGGCGATATCGTGCTCGATGTGTTTGGCGGGTCCGGCTCGACCCTGATAGCGGCGGAGAAGACTGGCCGGAGATCTAAGCTGCTGATTTGTGGTCTATTTCAAAAGAGCCGAGTTTTGGCACAGGACGACGTTACCGTGTTGCTCTGTTCGGAGTAACCCGATTCGTCAAACCACCCCCGAAGAGAATTGAGTTCGTAAAAGCACGGCGAGCTTTGCCCGGACTTCCTGATAGACGGGGATGCCTTCGCCCGCCTCAATGGTAACCGCAACTCCGTAGCGGATACTCTGATCCAGAGAACCAGCTTGTTCCCTACAGAATATGCGAAGCAGCACGTGCCCATCATCGATGAATGACACCGCTTTGCTGCCCTCGTATCGGGTATGGAACACGGTGCCACGGGGGACCGATTTATCCGAGGGCTGACCGGCCGATCTTTTCACTCCCGCAGCGTCTTCGAATTTCGTGATGGCGCTCACTACCAGCTTCGCTCGGCGATACGCCTGATGACGAGGGTTGATCGGCGAAAACCAGGTGACCGTGATCGTTACCGCTCTCGGCTCGGTGACCATTTCCAGGCTCGGCGGAAGAGGAATTCGATGGATATTCGTTTGACGGGCCTCAATGGCTCCGTGCCCGACCAGTGTCGCCCGGTTCGGAGCGCATGAGATGGCTTCCTTAACATCAGGGAACCCATACCCCAACAGACGCGCAATGTTGTCGCGTCTTACGACATGACTTCCCTGCCCATGCGGGCCATAGAGCTGGTCCAAAATGTCCGCACGGTTCCCCCATTTTGACCGATGAACGAGTAGCGCCTTAATCACGACCGCGTAGAATTGCGGATCCATGTCCGTGTGCATAGACCCGCCGGCTGCATCCATCAGCGCCTCGAACAATCGATGTGCCGCTCGCGTGGCGAGGGCCGTGGCAGCACTGGTTCCCTGTGTCAAGCACACGCGATCTAGATTTCCTCCGGCATCCGGAGACGCCGCGCTCAAGCCATATCGCCCCCCGGGAACGACAATGAGTGTCCCGCTGCTCGCCTGAAGCCTTACATGCTCACGGCCGCCTGGCAGGTAGACATCGGGTTTGACGACCTTCCGGTGACCCAGGCCCAAAGCTGAGCTTATGTTGGGAAGGTCCCCGTTTTCGTAGGGATCTGCTGCTCCCGCACCTCGAGGCGCGTTAACTGCGTCGTCATGCAATGCGCCGACCGTGACGATGTTCAGCGCTTCCGCCGGTGACAGAAGCGTGCGACGCTCTTTTTGATCGGAGAGAGCCCGGAGCACCGCGCGCTCTCGCTCTACGGGCTCTGCATCTTCGAAACTCGTCCAGTCGGAGAAGTCGCCTATCGGCAAAGGCAGATCTATGTTTCCGGCGCTTACCAGAAAGAGAATTCCATATCGGTCGGCAAGATAATCGAGAAGTTTCGCCCAGGGGCTCATGGGACCGCTAAAGGGCCGTCTCGGATCGCCCAAGGAAAGATTCACGAGGAACACCGCCGGGGCTGTCGCTTGGCTGATCCCGTCTCCTTCCTTCATGCGTCTGATGGCGCGGTAGATCACGTCAACCAAAAGGTGATCCTGTCTTGACTGCTCACGAACGCCGTTTCCTGGCGCGTACAGGACCGGCCGCAGGTGGAGCCTGCGCTGGATCGATGGCTCGTGACGGTTTCTGTCTCCGTGCAAAATCAGCGACGCCATCGCCGTGCCGTGATAACGTTCAGTGAGGACGCTCATAGGTTCAAGGTTGTCCGCGTCGTC
Organism: Candidatus Marinacidobacterales bacterium; assembly: GCA_965237955.1. Taxonomy (GTDB): domain Bacteria; phylum Acidobacteriota; class Vicinamibacteria; order Marinacidobacterales; family SMYC01. Next base: position 3,105,552 of record OZ250169.1, read on the forward strand.
GACATCAAGCCTGCGGCTCAGCAGTTGGTGGTTCTGTACCGGCAGGCCGTCGAGTAGCGCCGCAATGGGCGACAGATCGCCGGGAGATTCCACGGGAGCCCTCGATCCAGCTTCGGTTTCATCGGCCGGTTCCGGAACATCGACCGACGATTGCGGGCGCAGAAACATCGCGTCGTCGCAGACCGCCAGAGGGATCTCCTCGCGGGCAATCAGACGCTCGATTTCAGAAGACGGCAGGTCGATCAGCGCCGCTTCGTAACCAATTTCCTCAATGACCGCATGATCGACGACGTTCCCGCCAGCACTGGAAATGGCCTCCTCGAGTCGTCGGTATGCCATTTCTCTGAGCGACATGCTCTCCCGAAACCACAATTCCACTTCGATCCGGCGTATGGCTGTTGGATCGGCTTCGACCTCCTCACGCCAGCACTCTATGGTCTCATCCGTAAGCCTATCGACCGGACCCCACGGTCGAATGTCCTTCAAACCCGCAAACAGGTCCCGCCATCGCCCCCAACCGGAGGGAAGATCCCTTTCGCGCTGCCAACGATTCCACAACGACAGCAATTCCCTCAGCGCACTAACATCGGGCATGGCGAGATAGAGCCGTCCGCCGACCGGCTTGTCCGTTCGAGGTTGTCCCCTCTTACCCTTGCGGGTATCTACCTTGAAAAAATCGTCGTCCGGCTCGAACTCCATCTCTTCGTCGGCAAGAAATTCCAAGCCTTTCACTTGCTTCACGAGTGCGTAGAAATCACCAATCGACCCGGCGACCTCCAACACGAGCGCACGCTCAGGTGCGATGCGCGATGCATCGTCACGGAGCGAAAGCCCATTGCGGTCCGCCTCCAAAACGCTCTGGAGGCGTTCGAATTTCGATCCGAGACGTTGCCCCTGCCTCTCTGGGGTCAATCTTGGAAAATCTGGTGGGAAAGATGACGACTTCGGCGAGTCACCCTGCTCGAATCTCGGCAGGGGCAGAAGCGGATACTCCGGCATGAGCGGCTCAGGTGGCGTCCGGTTGACGCGCTCTCGCCTCCCACAGCTTTAACTGTTCGTCGACAATTGTTTTTAAGGGTTTCTCGCCCATTGACAATGTATGGCGTCTGCAGACGCCGTAGCAGAACTCTTCCGCTTCCGCATAGCTGATCTTGCCCAGGGACTTGGCTATCGTTTCCGCGCTGAGCCCCAGGGGCTCGTCCACCCTGCTCGCAAACGCTTCGAGGTAACTGCAGATTTGAGCCCGTGTCGGAGCTGGCAACTCCAAACGGAGTTGGAAGCGCCGCCAGACGGCACGGTCGAGAAGCTCCGAATGGTTGGACGCCGTTACGACTACCGTATAGCTCGGCAGGTCATCAATTTGCATCAACAACGACGTCACCACGCGCTTGATTTCACCCGTCTCGTTCACGTCGCCGCGTTCCTTGCCCACGGCATCAAACTCGTCGAAGAAAAGGACGCACGGCGTCGTCCGCGCGTAATCGAAGACGCGCCTCAGACGGCTCGCCGTCTCGCCCAGGAAACTGCCGATAATCGCATCGTAACGAACGACGAAAAACTGAACTGCAAGCGCCTCCGCAATAGCCTCGGCCAATGAAGTTTTCCCGTTGCCTGGCGGACCCACCAGCAGCACTCGGTGGCGTGGCTCCAGGCTGTGCGAACGCAACAAATCGGCGCGGTGTTGTTCTTCGACAAGCTCGCGGCACGCCCGCTCACAGAGATCGGACAAAAAGAGGTCTTCAAAACGTTTTCGAGGCGGGACTTCCAGAACGTAGTCCCGGGCGCGCATGGCGGGCTCCACCGCGACGAATCCGGTGGGACTACCGTTGCGGTTGTCTCGCAACACGCGCGTCAAGCGCTCGGCAAGAACATTGTGCTGTTTGGCGCGCTCTTCCGCGATGATCGCTTCAACGGTGGCGGTCAGTTCTTTCCTGTCCCCCGAGGCACCCGCCCGGACGAGAGACACAAGAAGGTCGCTACGAGCCATTCCGCCTCCTCCGGCGATCCTTTCCCTGCCGTGCCCGTTTCGAGCAGATCGCCCCATTCCTGGTATCTGACAACCTTAACCCTAATCGCAAAATCTTCGAAGCACGAAAACGCGAAACAGCCGCACTGGGCGCAGGCGAGAAGCTCGTGCTGGGGCACCCGCTCGCCGCCACTATAGGTGATTCTGCACGGTGTATGCAGAGCCTGGAAAAGGTGCTATTCACGGAGCCAAAGACCTCAGACACGGTGACGTTTATTTGCGATTAGGGTTAAGTCATACATCACGGAGGAATTAGCTACTTCGAGCCAGCATATTCTCGCCATCATGCGCGGTGCTGTCAAGTTAGCGGGGCGCAATCGACTTCCGTTCATGCGGAGCGGTATGCCCAGAAGGCATCCCAAGTCCCGGTGCTGCGGTAGACGGAGCGCAGGGCCAACATGGCGTCTGCACCGCGGGCACGCCAGCGCATTCCCGAACGCTTCATTCGCTGCTGAACCACGTGATTCACAGCGCTCTCCACCGCGCCGCTGCCGATGTCATAACCGCTGTGGCGAAAGCTTTTGTAGAACATCCTCTGGCGATTGTTCTCGAGGTAGCTCTCTAGCTCGTCTATCTGTTTACGTTTTTCCGCAGAGCGCTGGCCTCTCTTGACGAACCCCAAGCCTTGGATGACTTTGTCCACCTCGTCTTCCCACAGCCGAGCGAGCTGGACCTTACGCCATTTCTTGGCTTTGTCCGTCCCGTCACCATAGAGCACTCGCGCCAGGTGACTGATGTGTTCGTCCGCATGATACCAATCAAGGATCTCTACTCGGTCCGGGAACAGCCTGTGCCTTCTAACCCTAATCGCAAATAAACGTCACCGTGTCTGAGGTCTTTGGCCCCGTGAATAGCACCTTTTCCAGGTTCTGCATACACCGTGCAGAATCACCTATAGTGGCGGCGAGCGGGTGCCCCAGCACGAGCTTCTCGCCTGCGCCCAGTGCGGCTGTTTCGCGTTTTCGTGCTTCGAAGATTTTGCGATTAGGGCTAATTATTCATCCGCGCGCCCGGAACTTGATTAGTCTCCGGTCTGCCGGCACCATGCCGGCATGATTTCGTCGTTGGTTCCCGCTCTCATCTCTTGTGTTCCGCAAAAAGTCGATCCGGCGGTACGCGGTCTTCTTTTTTGCAGATCGCAGCTCCGGCGTCGCCCGGCAGGTGGCGATGAAGCCAGGCAAGCGTCGCCTGCTCGGCAGGGACGGCGCCGAGGCGGCGGAGAAGTGCACAGCGTCGGTACGGGCGCAGGTGGAGCATCCGTTCCTATACGTGAAGCGGCACTTCGGGTACCGCAAGGTCCGCTACCGGGGGCTGGCGAAGAACACGCAGCGCATCGCTCTGCTGCCCGCTCGATGGCGACCAGGTGCGCGATGACCTCGACGGCCTCGGCCGCCTTCGCCCTGCGCGCGAGCTGGTTCAGGTTGTTGCCGATGAGACACTAAGTTGCTGGTTTATGGCCTATTTCAAAAGGGCCGAGTTTTGGCACAGGACGGGCGCGATCTCTTCCCAACGCTCCAGTTGTGCGAGCAGCATGTACTGTTGCCAGCGCGCTTTGCCGTCGCCGCCCGATTCGGCATTCCGAAGATCGGCCAAGGCGTGTTCGATGCCGGTTTCCAGGTCGAGGGACGGCTCATGCCTAGACTCCATCGCTGTCAACTGAGATTGCCAGAAATCCCAGAGGGGTTGTGCTGAATCACGGATGAACAGCTCCTTCGTTCGCTCAAGAATCCCGCGGTCGAGCTGCTTGATTTCCTCGGCTACACCTACGTTCCACCCGAATCCCTTGAAGGCGAACGCCAGGGCTTTAAGGAAACGAACCTCACCGGACGCCTCGCATCGGCCCTTAAGCGACTGAATCCCTGGCTCTCCGAAACGAATGTCGCCAAGGCAGTGAAGACGGTGACGCACGTCGCTGCGGCCAGTCTCACGGAGGCGAACGAGAAAGTCTATACATCGCTCACCTACGGCATCGCGTTGGAGCAGGATCGGGGCGACGGACGGAAAAGCCATACAGTCCGGTTCTTCGACTTCGATCGGCCTGACCGCAACGAATGGATTGTTACCCGTCAGTACAAGGTGCTCGGGTCGAAGAAGCACATCGTCCCGGATGTCGTGGTGTTCGTCAACGGCCTCCCGCTCGCCGTCATCGAATGCAAGAGCCCGACCATCGGCGATGCCTGGAAGGCGAAGGCGATCCAGCAGCTCCACCGGTACCAGGAGGCTGGCACGCAGTGGAAGGACCAGGGGGCACCGAGGCTCTGCGAGGTGGCGCAGATTCTCGTCGGAACCTGTGGCGAACGGGCCGTCTACGGAACGGTCGGCACGCCGGAGCGGTTCTTCCTGAAATGGAAGGAGCCGTACCCTCTAAGCGTAAAGCAACTCGGTGAGCGGCTCGGGCGCAAGCCAACGCCGCAGGACGTCTTGCTGTATGGATTACTCGAGCCGCGCAATCTGCTCGACATCGTGCGGAACTTCGTCGTTTTCGAGGTCGAAGGCGGCCGGAGCGTCCGCAAACTGGCACGCTATAAGCAGTTCATCGCCGTGAACGAGGCCATGGGCCGGATTCGTACGGCTCGGAAGCCTAGCGAGCGCGGCGGTATCGTTTGGCACACACAGGGTTCGGGCAAGAGCCTGACGATGCTATGGCTTGCACTCAAGCTCCGGCGTGACGCTGCCCAGCAGCAGCCTACCATTGTGATCGTCACCGACCGCACCAAGCTCGATCGGCAGATTGCGGGCGTGTTCACTGCGTGCGGGTTCCCGAATCCCGAGCGGGCATACAGTGTGCGCGAGCTGCGGCGAATCCTGGAACATCCGACCGGCAGGACGGTGATGACCACGATCCAGAAGTTCCAGGAGATCACCGACACCGACCAGCGGGGGGCGGTCCACCCGACACTGTCCGAGGCCACCAACATCTTCGTCATGGTGGACGAAGCCCACCGCACGCAGTACAGGAGCCTGGCGGCGAACATGCGGCAGGCGCTGCCCAATGCGTGCTTTCTCGGCTTCACCGGCACGCCAATCGATAAGAAGGACCGCAGCACGCTGCGGACGTTCGGTCCTTACATCGATACCTACACGATTGAGCAGGCAGTTCAGGACGGGGCAACGGTGCCGATCTTCTACGAGAGTCGGCTCCCCGAGCTGCAGATCATCGGACAGACCATCGATCAGGTATTCGAGCGTGTATTTGCCGATTACACCGAGGACGAACGGACCGCTATCAAGCAGCGGTTTGCCACCGAGCAAGCGATTGCCGGCGCACCGCGTCGCATCGAGACGATTTGCCTGGACCTGATTGACCATTTCACCAGGTTCATCGCACCGAATCGATTCAAGGCCCAGGTGGTGACCACGAGCCGCCACGCTGCGGTCACCTATAAGGAGACCCTGGACCGGCTGAACGGCCCTGAATCGGCTCTGATCGTGTCGTCGAGCAACAACGACGAGGAACGGCTGGCGCGCTGGCATCTGGGCAAGGAGCAACAAGACCGGCTCATCGAACGGTTCAAGGATCGGAACGACCCGCTGTCCATTCTGGTGGTTTGCGACATGCTGTTGACCGGTTTCGACGCGCCGGTCGAGCAGGTCATGTATCTCGATGCGCCGCTCAAGGAACACACGCTTCTGCAAGCCATCGCCCGGGTGAACCGGCCGCTCGGAGAGGAGAAGACCTACGGTTTGGTCGTGGACTACTGGGGCGTGTCGGCGAAGCTGCGGGATGCGCTCGCTGTCTTCTCGACCACGCATGTCCAAGAGGCGCTCATGCCAAAGGTGGACGAGTTGCCGCGTCTTCAGAGTCGGCATGCGGCGGCGATGAAGTTCTTCCGGATGGTCGAAGACACGAGCGACCTGGAAGCCTGTGTGCGGGTGCTGGAGCCGAAGGATGTCCGTGCGGAGTTCGACCTTGCGTTCCGCCGCTTCAGCCAGTCGATGGATATGATGCTGCCGGAGCAGCGTGCCCTCGCGTATAACACCGACCTGCGCTGGCTGGGAAAGATTCGTGGAACCGCGCGTGCCCGCTACCGGGATGACCGGCTCGACCTGTCGGGCTGCGGCGAGAAAGTGCGGAAGCTGATTGCCGACGCCGTAGTCGCGGACGGAATTCAGATCCTGGTCACGAAGGTCCAGCTTTTCTCGCCGGAGTTTGAAGAGAAGGTCAATGCGCTCAAGACTGACGAGGCGAAGGCGAGCGAGATGGAGCACGCCATCCGTCACGAGATCAACGTCCGCGTGGAAGAAAACCCAGCCTTCTATCAGTCGCTGCGCGAACGGTTGGAAGAGATCATTGAACAGCGGCGGCTGGAACGGCTCGATGCCGCCAAGCAGCTGTCGCTTCTCAACAGCCTGCGCGAAGAACTGAAGGGCGAGCAGGCTCGGGCACAGGACATGGGGCTCGACGGGCGTGGCTTTGCCATCTACGGGCTGCTGGAGCGGCAACGTCCGATGGCAGAAGGGGGAGATTCCACTTCGTACAACGCCGCCAACCGCGACCTCGCATCGCTCATCGACGAGGCGGCGGCACCCTTCACGGAGCTGGTCGACTGGTGGCAGAAGGATGACCTGCAGCGGCAGATGCGTAGCCAGATCAAGCGTCAGCTACGTGCCAGCGGCATCGCCGCCGAAGCAGTGGAATCGCTGGCGGCGGAAATTGTGGACTTGGCCAAGGTGAGAACCGACCGATGAGCACCCCGGAGACCTCTGCCATCGTCTGGGGTAACAGACAACTGTCCTACAACATCCGCCGCAGCGCCCGTCGGAAGAAGACGGTGGCCGTGACGGTAGAGCCCTCCGGGAGTGTCCTGGTGATCGCTCCGGAACGCCTTGCCACCGACCGACTCGACGCAATTGTGACCCGCAAGGCGGAATGGATCGTGCGACGCCTCCGGCGTGCGGAAGGCCAGGCTCCGCGCGCTTCGCCGCGCGAGTTCGTCAGCGGGGAGAGTGTCCTGTACCTGGGGCGGCACTACCGCTTGAAGGTCGATCCGCGCGCGACCGGTGAGGCGAAGCTGCGCGGCGGATGGCTGCACGTACCCGCGCTGGGGGAAACGCATCAGACCGCTCACGTGCGAGCCGCTTTGGTGTCCTGGTTCCGCCGTCAAGCCGCCGAACGGCTTCCGGAACGGATGGAGGCATGGCGGTCGAAGGTGGGTACTCCAGTGCCCCGCGTCATCGTCGCGGACCAACAGAAACGCTGGGGAAGCTGCAACCAGCGTGACACCATTCGGCTGAACTGGCGCATCATCCAGGCGCCGATGCGGCTCATCGACTACGTCCTCGTCCACGAGCTGGTGCATCTGCGCCACCGCGGCCACAGTCGCAGCTACTGGTAGGCCGTCGGACGGGTTATGCCGGACTACGAGCGGCGCCGAGAGGAACTGCGGCAGTGCGGACCCGGGTTGGCGTGGTAGGAATAACAGCGGCTTCCTGCTGCTCCAGCGTGGTCATTAGCAAGCGTAACGTTTGGGCCGAACGGGCCTGAGCCGACGGTTTCGGAAAATCTTGCAATTTGGACAGAAGGGCTGATTTCCCAAGAAAGGCCGATCAACAACGGGCCGAAGAGCGACGATGGACGGGATGCTCTCAAGCCTTGCCGTATCCTGGTGGATACAAACTCCGAGGCATCCGAGGCAAGTGAGGGTATCAATGAAGCCCAGGCACACCTGGACCAGAACGTGCTAGCCCGCTACGCCACGGTAGCGCCGGCCTCGATTCTGGGCCTCGCGGGAGGCCTCTTTTCCGCTGCCGCACGGCCCCCGGTCAGCGCCCGCTCCCCCCTTTGGCGCAAACGTGGCACTCGAAAATCGCGATTAGAGACCAATACCGAAAATGAGGCCTGTTCAGCCCTTCTAGCGCGTCTCTGGTGCCACCTACCCCTGCAAAACCCCGCCAACCGCGCGGAAAATCTCACCCGTCTCTGCAGTGCCACAATTGGCCAGACTGAGTGGCGGATGGTGCAGTCTCGAGCCATCCGGTCTCGGCAAAAGGTATTTTGGCAATTTTGGGAGTCAGGATCGAACTTTTGGCCGTGCGCGTGGTTGGGGCAATGTAGCGAAAACTCAGAGAAGCCCTGATGCCCACAGCGTTCTATCCTGTTTTGTTACAGTGACTTAACGGAAGCCACCACGTGCTGGTCCCCGCACATCTCATCGCGGGTGCTCGTTCCGAGCCGGAATCGAATTTGCTTCAATCAAATTTCTTGTACGGCAATCTCAACCTCCTGGACGCTTGAAAGAGGGCCGTGTCGTAAACCCTCCGGAGGCGGCTCCGACCGTTACTCATTGTCGCAAAAGGCTTTACGTCTCATCAGCGAATGTTCGTCGACGGGAACATCTTTCCGGCTATCGCAGTCAGGAGGCTCGAGTGGAGCTTCCGATTCTTGGCTGGAAACGATCAGAAACAGAGCTAAACAGGCCATTAACGTGCAATTTGGTGCGATTTTGGGGCTTATCGGGCCGTTTTTCTACTTAATCGCGCAGATAATGAGAAGACGCTTAACGCCTAGATCGCGCCTGAGGAGAAGGCGAATAGCGGAATTCGAATTGGCCAAACCTCGAATTCATCCAGCGGAGTTTTACGGAGGAAACGAAGATGACTCCGCAGACGGTCCAGTACAAGGAGCTATCCGAGTCTGGAAACCATGACAGGGAATTTGGGCCAGTTTGAGGCTGATTGGTGGAGGCCAGTGTCGGAGAGCAGCTTGCTGCTAACCGAGCCCATTCACGAAGTGGGCGCTGGCAGGCTCACAGCGTTTTGACGAGCACTCGCTGTTTCTCCCAATCGTCGGGAAGCGGATGATGCAAGAGGTAGCTCGAGGTCAGCCCAACGGGCTGGCGGCCTTCGACAATGGCGCGGACGATGTCGGGAGCCAGGAAGGCATAACGGATTGCCTTGCGCACGCGGTCCGTTGGGATGGCGTTTTCGGTTGCAATCTGCTCATAGGTTTTGCCTGCTTTGATTCGGTCGAGCCAGGAGAGGGCGTTTCTGATATTGCGCAGGAGTGTGCGGTCGACGGATTTCGTGGGGTTGCCCAGAACGAGCTTGGTCTCGACGCCGCGTCGACGCAAGCGGAACGGTGCGAGGATGCGGAGTGCATCGTCGCGAATGCGTTCGGGTCCCATAGAGAGGCAAGCAGCGAACGCATCGCGGTCGAGCAGGATGGACACAGAGCCGGGGCTGATGTCGACCCGCCGGATAAGACGGAGCAGGGGGGCTGCCGAGGCACTATCATTGTTACTACCGGAACACAGCCCGTCTAAAAAGCGACGCACCGAGGCGAGCTCTTGCATCGTCGGAGTGTGGATCAACGAGGCCGAGAAGGTCGTGGCATCCACATGCTGTCGGATGAGATGCACGACGGTCTGTTCCAGCATCGGGGCGGGCAGTCGCCAGCCGGAGAGGTCCTTTTGGCCACTGTGCTGGATGAGGCGCCGGGAGACGTAGTAGCGGAGCCGTTGCCCGTTTTTCTTTTTGGTGTGGCTCGGCGTCAGCCGGTCCCCGGTCTCGTCGAAGAGCTTGCCTGCCAGTGGGGAAGGGGCGGCACGGCCCTTCGTCGTGCGTCTCCTTGGTTTGGCAGCCCCTGCCTGCAGCTGCGTTTGGACCGCGTCCCAGAGCTCCGGAGCAATGATCGATGGATGCTGGCCCTCGTACACACGCCTCTGGTGCCGGATGCGGCCGGCGTAGAGAGGATTGGTCAGCAGGCAGTGGAGGTGTCCGCGACGGAACGGCAGCCCGCCCGTTCGGGTTCCATCCGCGGTGAAGCGTTGCTTGGTACGCAGTCTCAGACGGTCCGCCTCGGCCTTCACCTGCCGGAGCGTTTCGTGCTTTCGGTACAGCGCATAGAGCGTCCGGACCGTTTCGGCCTCAGCCTCGTTGATGCGCAGCGTGCGCCCGTCCTTCTCATAGCCTAGCGGTACGCGGCCGCCCATCCATAGTCCCTTGCGCTTGGAGGCAGCGACCTTATCGTGGATCCGCTCGGCCGTGACCTCGCGTTCGAATTGTGCGAAGGACAGCAGCATATGCAGCGTCAGTCGTCCCATGCTGGTCGCGGTGTTGAAGGACTGAGTCACCGAGACGAAAACCGCGCCGGCCGCCTCGAGCCGCTCGACGAGCTTCGCAAAGTCGGAGAGGGAACGGGTCAGCCGGTCGACCTTGTAGACCACAATCTGGTCGACGAGACCTGCGTCGATGTCGGCGAGCAAGCGCTGGAGGCCCGGGCGCTCCAGGGTTCCTCCCGAGAGCCCCGCGTCCTCGTAGACGGTTGGCAGCAGCACCCAGCCCTCCGCTTTCTGGCTCGCGACATACGCGGCGCAGGCTTCTCGCTGCGCATCGAGGGAGTTGAACTCCTGTTCGAGACCCTCTTCCGCACTCTTTCGCGTATAGATGGCACAGCGGATCTTCTTCATGTTAGGCCTTGCGCTTGGGCGTGAGACCGAAAAAGCGTGGTCCTGACCAGTGGGTGCCGGTGATTCGCTTTGTGATGGCGGTGAGGGACGGATAGGTTTTGCCATCGAACCGATAGCCGTTGTCGATTACCTCGACCTGGTAGGTCCGGCCATTCCACTCGCGGACGAGATGGGTGCCGGCAGAAACGGACCCTGCGGGAGCGCCGGAGCTTGGTGTCTCGTTCGCCATGGCAGCCAGAGCGCGCCGGGTTGTGGCCGAATGCCAGCCAAGGGTCCGGCACTGGCGTTCGTACGCAAGAACGCGGCGCATGAAAACGCGAGAGAGCGAGCTTGGAGGAGCAGCCCCAAAGGTCTGCTCCCAGACCCGCCGCAAGCTGGCGAAGTCCAAACCGTCCAGAACGACGTTCCGCCCAACCCCTGTATCCTGCGGCATCACCGAACGTTCGCTCTTGTGCTCGATAAAGTCCAGTCTAATGAGGGACTTCCGGGTGCGCAGTCCGTTGCTCGTAGCTCGCCCCGCAGCCGATTTGAGCCAGCCGTGCGCACCCCCGGTGGGCCTGTCGCTCGCCACCCGCAGCCCAGGGGTCATAAGCCAGCCCTGCGGCGCGAAATACACTCGATTCTGCGCGGATTCCAAGGGCGTCTAAGCTGCTGATTTGTGGTCTATTTCAAAAGGGCCGAGTTTTGGCACAGGACGGGGTGGCGGATAAGCGAAACCTCCTCGGGCTTTCTCGGAAAAAGCTGGAATCATGCGCGACGCCCGAAGCTGACAAGTGGTGGGGTTGTCTGCGAGCGTTGAATGGTGCGGCCAGTCTAGATGCCTTAACGCTCCAAGTTCATAAGACTCCGGTGGCGTCGTCGGGTCGAACGGCACGAAGCAGCCAAGCGATGGCAAGTCCTAACCACGCAATCAACGCTGGATCGACTTTTTGCGGAGCACAGGTTACCCAGCTTCTTCAGAGTATCCTGCGCGGTGTTTCTCGCTTTGATTCGCTCTCCTTCCGCGCCGTCGCGTACGTCGCGTGTTGGGTTCCCGCGACAAGAGTCACCCGCACGGATCCCGTCACGACCACTTCTTCGCGAGTGAAACGGAGTGCGCCGTCTCCGGATTTCCAGTCGAGAACGCGGCTAGTTGGACTCGATCGGAGCGCTCAGGACGTTGGTCCCCCACATCAGCTTGATCTCGCCGCTGTTGCCGGAGCCGGACAGCTCGATCGTGAACTGTTCCGTCGCGTCTCCGTCCTTCTTCCACGTGAGCTGGGCTTCGCCCACGTCGCGGCTGGCGTCGTGGGACGTGCCCCACTGCCCGGTCTGGGAGTTGAACACTAGGTGCCACGTGTCTTCGCTCACTCGTTTCGTGAACAAGCTGTACGCGCCCTTCGCGATCGCAGTGCCGGAAACGGTGATGTCGGCCCCGGTCGTGAACGTGGTGGATTGATCCGCGCCTGTGCGCCAAACGGTACCCACGGGGGCTTGGCCGAGCATGTCGCGTCCCCGGAGACTCGGCCGACCGTAGTCCACGGAAACCTCGCTTCCGCCTATGGTCGCTTTGGATGTGCCGCGGGGAGACTGAGCCCACGCCACGACGCCCAGCCAGCTAGAACGAGCAGTAGGAATTGCACGTGGTACGTCATCATGGATCTGAAGATAACACCCTCGGGCCAGACGATTGTAAAGCCTACGGCCCTTGGTCCGGTCGCAAACACAGACACTAAGCTGCTGATTTATGGTCTATTTCAAAAGGGCCGAGTTTTGGCACAGGACGGGGAATTGAGATAAACGAATAGGGGAATGTCAGAGCAGCACGTGAGGAGTTCCATTCGAGCACACGAATGGTTTTCTGCCTCTCCGTTCAAAAGAGTTGTGCTCCGCAAAAAGTCGATCCGGCGTTGATTCCGCGGGTTAGACCTACCATAGTCGGCTGCTTCTGGCCGGTTTTCTTTTTTGCGGATCACAACAGCCAGCGGCCAACGTGGTCAATACCGGAAAATCAGGTGTTGCCTAGCCCTAGCTGAAGTCCACCCCGAAGAACAGCACCGCGATGATGATCGCCGCCACGGCCAGCGGCGACACGAACTGAATGAAGAACCGCCACGCTCCATAGTTGAACCACCTGGGTTCTGAGCCATCCACGAGCTCCCGCTCGGTGTACTTGCGCGTCAGGAACCAGCCCGCCGCGATCGTGATCGCAAATCCCCCGGTCGGGAGCATCCAGTTCGACACGAAGTGGTCGACCATGCCGAACCAGCTCGCCTTGCCGCCGAAGAGCATCTGGCCGAGCGCGCCGCCGAGTTGGAGCTCGGTGATCGCGCCGACACCACCGAACGACAACGCGGCGAGGACCGTGAAGGCAAACACCGCACCACCACACAGCAGCGTCGCCGTGGCCCGCGGCATGTGGTGTTCGTCGATCACGTAGGCAGCGACCACTTCCAGTAGCGACATCGTCGAGGTGAGCGCCGCGAGGGCCACCAACACGTAGAAGAGTGGCCCCAGGAATGCCCCGAACGGGACCTCGGTGAAGAACAGCTGCGGCAGCGAGATGAAGAGCATCCCCACAGTGCCCGTGCCGCTGACCTGCTCATCCATACCCGGCACGCTGAAGATCACCGAGAACATGATCACCGTGGCCACGAGTGCGATCAGCGTATCGAGCACGACGATGATCGCCGAGGCTTTCACGATCGACTGATGCTTTGCGATGTACGAGCCGTACGTCACCATCGCGCCCATGCCGAGCGAGAGCGTGAAGAACGCGTGGCCGAGCGCCTCGAGGACGCTCCCCCCATCCAACTCGCCGAAGCGCGGCAGGAAGATGAAGCGGAGCGCCTCACCGGCCCCGGCCATCTCCAAGGCGGAGACAAGCAGCAAGACGAGGATCCCGAAGAGAATCGGCAGAAAGACACGCGCGATGCGCTCGATGCCCTTTTGGACGCCGAAGTAGACGACCGAGACCGTGGCGATACTGAACCCGAGAGACAAGCCAAGCTGCAGGCCGCCATTGGCCGCCTGCGCACCGAACAGCTCGCCCATCGAGGCGCCCGCCGGGAATCCACCGACCGACCAGCCCGCGGACTTGGCGAAGTAGAAGAGCGACCAGCCCGCAATCACCGTGTAGTAGCTGAGCAGCAGAAAGCCGCAGAGCACGCCCCAGAGGCCAACGATGCCCCACGCCGGCCCGATGGCCTGCTTGAGCGCCCCGACCACGCTCTTCTGCGTCGCTCGCCCGATCAGCAGTTCGGCCATCATGATGGGCAGGCCCACGGCGGCGATGCACACGAGGTACACGAGGACGAAGGCCCCGCCGTTGTTCTCCCACGTGACGAACGGGAACTTCCACAGGTTGCCGAGGCCGATCGCGCTCCCGGTCGCGGCGAGAATTAAGCCGGTGTTCGAACTCCAATGGCCGCGCGGCTCTGACATGTGTCGTTCTCCGATCGATGGCGTGGTCTACGGGAGGCGATGCGGCCCCAATAGATCCCGGCCCGTGAAGTCTCGCCCAGTAGACGTTACGTAAATACTCTAAAGGATTTCTGTCGGGCCAGCGAGCGGCACGGCAGTATCGCGCGTCAGCACGCCACGGAGAGAGGTCGGAAGCCAGCCCTGCGGCGCGAAATACCCTCGATTCTGCGCGGATTCCAAGGGCGTCTAAGCAGCTGATTTGTGGTCTATTTCAAAAGGGCTGAGTTTTGGCACAGGACGGGGTGTACCTCTCGGCGGTAGAGGATGCGTTCGGATCTGATATCGACTACGTAATGTTGATCAAAAACTACGGAGACGCGCCGGAAGGTCAGAGGCGGTACAGCCCGGCCGTCTGCACCGGAGCGACGCGGATACGCGTCACTGGCGACCCCGACGATGACCACATCTCCACGAGCTACGTCGAGCGCCAGAACCTGACGATGCGGATGTCGATGCGGCGTTACACGCGGCTGACGAACGCCTTCTCGAAGAAGCTGGCGAACCTGGAGCATCACGTCGCGCTCTACTTCGTGCACTACAACTTCTGCCGGGTCCACAAGACGTTGAGAACGTCGCCGGCGATGGCAGCCAAAATCACGGACACGCTTCACGACATGGAGTGGATCGTCGGCCTCATCGATGCGCGGGCACCGAAGCCAGGCCCACGCGGACCCTACCGAAAGCGCCAGCAGGCAGCATAACCCAGGGCTTGGGACTGTTGGTGCTTGATCTGCCAACCTCGTTCAGCTTAGAATCCCACTAGCTCGGTTTCCCCGAGTCCGTTGATTCTTTCGGCTTAGTCTCCATAGAATCAGCCGCCCCGCTAGCCGGCCGCTAGCGGGGCGGCGCACTTTCGCCGGCCTCGATGGAGCCGAAACATGGAGACTAAGGATGATAATTCCGTCTTTACCCCCGATCCCTGATCCGTTCGACGACCCACGACTCAAAAAAGAACTTCTCCAAATGGCGAAGGCGTTCGAAACCCACGAGAAGAAGTTCGCTGCGCTTAAGCCACAAGTGGAGCGTCAGTTCCGTCATATGTCGGCAGAGTTAGCGCGAAGCTGGCCTGCTCTGAGGCAGTCGCGTGTCAAACTTGAAGGAAAACCAAGCATGAAGATTCCATCTATACCCGTCGCTCCATTTGAGCTGAAGCTCCCTAGAAGCGATCAGCTAGAAACCATCATCCGTAGACTTGACGAAATTGATTCTACTCTGGGAAAGGTCGTAATTTTGATGCAGGAAGGGTTGAATCGGAAGGTTCAGACCGAGACGAGCCCAACGTCGGAAGGACATACTCAACCACCCTCAAAGCCGAAAACTGTTCGTTAAATGTCGTTCCACTGTTTTCCAAAAGCTCGATGATAGACTGGGCCAGGGCGAGCGAAATGGCGCGTTTTCCGACTAGATGAGAACCGGGAAGGTCCGACATGAAACCCCACTTGTGAAGGCCTGGAAGGAAATTATAGCATGAAGCCCAACTGGTAGCGTTCAGAGCGGCGAGGCTTACGCCTTCCAACTTGTGAGCTCCATTTTCTTAATTTCAAACTGAGACACTACCCCATCAAGTGTTGCTTCAGTTGGCCTGCCTGTGCCGGCGAACGCGTCGTGTCCAAAAATACAAACGAACTCAAGATCGGCACGCCGGGACGTTTCGGAATAGATTGATGACAGCTAGTGGACCCACTGGTAGTTGATGCGGGCACGAATCAAAGCTGGGGATTATTACAGCGAATTGGAATCCTCGTTCAAGGGGAAACCGTAGTATCCTGGGAGCGTCTTTCAATACAGAAGGGGGCAACGCCATTTGGAGGAGAACTATGGCAAAAGCGCGAGTGTTGACGCGGTTGGAACTAGCCGAGCATTTGGGTGTCGATAAACAGATGGTAACGAAATGGGAGCGGTCTGGGATGCCGGTCCACACCAGAGGGCGCGGCGTGGCGTCTCAATTCCGTCTGGGGGAGGTCCGGGCGTGGCTAAGGGTGCGGGAAGCGAAGGCCAAAGCGGCGGAGAAGGCGAAGGTGCGGGAAGCCAAAGCGTCAGAGAAGGCGAAGAAGACAGCGAAGGGTTAGCCCCAAAGGTTTGCTCCCAGACCCGCCGTAAGCTGGCGAAGTCCAAACCGTCCAAAACGACGTTCCGGCCAATCCCTGTATCCTGCGGCATCACCGAACGTTCGCTCTTGTGCTCGATAAAGTCCAGTCTAATGAAGGACTTCCGGGTGCGAAGTTCACTGCCCGCAGCTCGCCCCGCAGCCGATTTGAGCCAGCCGTGCGCACCCCCGGTGGGCCTGTCGCTCGCCACCCGCAGCCCAGGGGTCGGAAGCCAGCCCTGCGGCGCGAAATACCCTCGATTCTGCGCGGATTCCAAGAGCGTCTAAGCTGCTGATTTGTGGTCTATTTCAAAAGGGCCGAGTTTTGGCACAGGACGGGGAGCGGCGCACCTCGCTCACGGCCGTACGAAGTCATGGCACGCTGGTACGATGTCGACGGCAAGCCGTCGCTGTTCATCTTCGGTCCCGCCGCTCAGACCCCGTTTGGCCTAATCTCCGATCCCCAGAAGGGCAAGGTAGGGGCCATCCTGCGGGAGGTATGTCGGAATGGACGATAGACGATGTTTCGTTCAGTTCTCGCACCCCGGGGGCGTTGTTGCACCGCTCTTGGCTGAGAGCGAAATCTGCCTATCGTGGTGGCCGGGGTCGGAGAGCAGATGATGCAAGAGGTAGCTTGAGGTCAGCCCAACAGGCTGGCGGCCGTCGACAATGGCACGGACGATGTCGGGTGCCAGGAAAGCATAGCGGATTGCCTCGATATTCGCTCTCGACTAGGTGGTCATCTGCATGGTGACGACCCGCCCGCCCAAGACAATTGTAGAGCCTACGGCCCTTGGCCCAGTCGCAAACACAGACACTAAGCTGTTGATTTATCAGCTATTTCAAAAGGGCTGAGTTTTGGCACAGGACGCCATCCGGACAACCAGGCCCGTTTCAATCGCCATGTCTGAATAGACCCGTTGACCGCCAGGCTTACCGGTCTTGTCGGCCTTCCAGTTCGCGATTGCCTCCTCGTCAAACCAGACTGTCAAATCGCCCCGGCGGCGCAGCCCTTCGTTGTATTCCGCCCAGTTGCGAACGTGGTACTTCTTCTGCTTCGCGTGCTTGTACTGGCAGCGCTTGGGATACTTCATGCTCGAACATACCTCGGCCACCACCATAGGCGGATTGCGTATTCCGGGGCATCGTGAACGCAGATTCCAGCCGAAGGTGAACATCCATTCCAAAGCATCGTGAACACGGATTCCGGGGATCGTGAACATCGATTCCGGGGAAGGTGAACACGGATTCCAGGCAACGTGAACGCCGGTTCCGGCATCGCGAACGCTCATCGATAGCACGTTTCAAGGCAACTCTAGGTCGTACCCGGAAGGAGGACGATCTAGGAAATGGCAGCTAAGAGGTTATCGATGAGAAAAATACGAGAGGTTCTAAGGTTAAAGTACGAGCTGGGTTTTACTCACCGCATGATCGCAAAGGCACTTCGCGTGGCGGTTGGAACGGTGAGTGAGTACCTGGCCAAGGCGAAGAAGGGTGGTCTGAGCTGGCCGCTCCCGGAGGAGCTGAGCGAAGGGGAGCTGGAGGCAGGGCTGTTTCCGCCGCCGGGCTCGTCTGGCGCACGGCCGGGTCTGGACTATGCCCACATCCACGAGGAGCTGAGGCGTCACCGAGAGCTGACGTTGCTGCAGCTGTGGGTGGAGTACGCGGAGAATAAGCCGGGAGCGTACGGCTACAGCCGTTATTGCGAGCTGTACGGTCAGTGGAAGAAGAAGCTGAACCCGACGATGCGTCAACGGCATCGAGCAGGCGAGAAGACATTCGTCTATTTTTCGGGGAAGAAGCCTCACATCGTCGATCCGAAAACGGGAGAGCTCGTCGAAATGGAGCTGTTCGTCGGGACGTTGGGCGCGAGCAGTTACACCTACGTCGAAGCGACACTGAACCAGTCGCTGGAATCGTGGGCGAAGGCCCATAAGGGGATGTCGGATTACTTCGGTGGCAGTACGGAGATCTGGGTTCCGGACAACTTGAAGAGCGGCGTGGATTTGGTGGACCGTTACGAGCCAGGGATCAACCGGACGTACGAAGAGCTGGCGACGCATTACGGTGCGGTTGTGGTCCCGGCTCGGGTGTTCAAGCCGAAAGACAAAGCGAAGGTGGAGTCGGCAGTGCAGGTGGCGCAGCGCTGGATCCTGGCGGTGCTTCGTCATCGCACGTTCTTCAGCCTGGCGGAACTGAACGAAGCCATCTGGGAGAAGTTAGAGGTCCTGAATGCGCGTCCGATGCAGAAGCTCGGTGTGAGTCGGCGGGAGTTGTACGAAAGGCTAGACCGGCCCGTACTGAAACCGCTACCGCAGGAGAGCTACGAGTTATCGACGTGGAAGCGGTGCAGAGTGAACATCGACTACCACGTGGAGGTGGAGAACAACTTGTACAGCGTTCCCTATCAGCTCATTCACGAGAAAGTCGAGGCACGGGTGACGGCCTCGGTGGTGGAGGTCCTGTTCAAGGGAAAGCGCGTCGCGTCGCATCCCCGCAAGAAAGGAAAGGGGCACTACTCCACGAACCCGGAGCATATGCCACGTTCGCATCGGGAGCACCTGGAGTGGACGCCGTCGCGGCTGCTCCACTGGGCGGAGCAGTCAGGTCGCGCCACGGGAAGGCTGGTTGCGGGGATTCTAGAGAGTCGGCCTCACCCGGAGCAGGGATTTCGCTCTTGCCTGGGAGTCATGCGACTAGGCAGCCGCTGGGGCAGTGAGCGTCTCGAGGCCGCTTGCGCACGAGCGGAAGCTTTGAGCTCTTACAGCTATCGCACGGTGAAAAACATTCTCTCGGCTGGTCTGGATCGTGTGGTGCTCGAATCGGACGCCGAAGCGAAACCGCGAGAGGAGCACGAGAACATCCGAGGCGCGGATCACTACGAAGGAGGAGAGTCCCGATGCTGACACCCGAAACGATAGAAAAGATGAACGCCATGAAGTTGTTCGGCTTGGTGTCCGCGTTCGAAA
The DNA here is from genome assembly GCA_965237955.1 of Candidatus Marinacidobacterales bacterium. GTDB lineage: Bacteria > Acidobacteriota > Vicinamibacteria > Marinacidobacterales > SMYC01. The sequence goes on from OZ250169.1 coordinate 3,124,503, forward strand.
CCCAGTTGAGCTCGAGCGAATACAAGGAGCTGAGCTTCGAGGAACGTGTGGGACTCCTGGTCGATGCCGAGTGGACCGCCCGCGAACAGCGTAAGCTTTCTCGACGACTGCGAGCGGCAAAGCTCCGCTATCCGGCATGTTTGGAGAACGTGAACTTCCAAGCGCCTCGAGGCTTAAACCGCGAACAGATCTTGAGCCTGGGCAACTGCCGCTTTGTCGGTGAGCGCCATAACCTGCTCATCACCGGCCCGACGGGGATTGGCAAATCGTTCTTGGCTTGCGCCTTCGTGGAGCGGGCCTGTCGTCGCGGCTTCACCGGATGCTACGTGCGAGCACCGCGCTTGCTCCACGAGCTCGCGGTCGCTCGTGGTGATGGTTCCTACGCCCGGCTTTTGACGAAACTCGCCAAGCTGGACTTACTGGCTATCGATGATTGGCTGCTTCACCCGCTGAAAGAATCGGAGAGACGGGATCTAATGGAGGTCATCGAAGACCGCGCCGAGCGTGGCTCCACACTCATCGCGACCCAGATTCCGCTCAAGCAGTGGCACGAAGCGATTGGCGACCCAAACCAGGCAGACGCTATCTGCGATCGCATTCTCCACAGCGCGCACCGCATCACTCTCAAAGGAGCTTCTCTGAGAAAGACCAAGGCTGCGCCAAAGGCATTTGACAACGCCGATGCATGAGCGAGCGAGGGACCACAGCGTCGATGCGATAAAAACGGGTGAAACCGCCAAACCCGGGGCCAGACGATGCGGCGCCAAAACGACGCGCGAGAATGCCTCAGGAAGCGTCTTCTCGAGCCAGGCCATACCCCAGCAACCCCCCGAAACCAGCCCCACATCGCCCGGGGTTCGGCCGCGGCAGGTCGCTGCCTACGGGAGCGGGAAGGTCGCTTCGCGTCTTTCCTTACGCCCGCTCCCTCCGGCACCGACCTGCCGCCCCTTGCTACACAACACGCAGGTAAGATAGGTTCACGTTTTCAATCAGTGGGAAGGAGGTCACCCAACACTTCATCGCTTCGATGAGCGTTCGGCTTCACCGGATTCGCTGTTCAGCTTGCTCTGGATTCGGCGTTCACGATGGCTGGAATACGCACCGGATTTCGCTCTCAGCCAGAGCGGTGCAACAACGCCGGCTTATCGGGACGTTTTTGCGCTTAATCGTGCAGACAATGAGAAGACGCTCTACGCCTAGATCGCGCCTGAGGAGAAGGCGAATAGCGGAATTCGAATTAGCCAAACCTCGAATTCATCCAGCGGAGTTTTACGGAGGAAACGAAGATGACTCCGCAGACGGTCCAGTACAAGGAGCTATCCGAGTCTGGAAACCATGACAGGGAATTTGGGCCAGTTTAAGTCTGATTGGTGGAGGCCAGTGTCGGAGAGCAGCTTGCTGCTAACCGAGGCCATTCACGAAGTGGGCGCTGGCAGGCTCACAGCGTTTTGACGAGCACTCGCTGTTTCTCCCAATCGTCGGGAAGCGGATGATGCAAGAGGTAGCTCGAGGTCAGCCCAACGGGCTGGCGGCCTTCGACAATGGCGCGGACGATGTCGGGAGCCAGGAAGGCATAACGGATTGCCTTGCGCACGCGGTCCGTTGGGATGGCGTTTTCGGTGGCAATCTGCTCATAGGTTTTGCCTGCTTTGATTCGGTCGAGCCAGGAGAGGGCGTTTCTGATATTGCGCAGGAGTGTGCGGTCGACGGATTTCGTGGGGTTGCCCAGAACGAGCTTGGTCTCGACGCCGCGTCGACGCAAGCGGAACGGTGCGAGGATGCGGAGTGCATCCTCGCGAATGCGGTCAGGTCCCATAGACAGGCAATCAGCGAACGCATTGCGGTCGAGCAGGATGGACACAGAGCCGGGGCTGATATCGACCTGCCGGATAAGACGGAGCAGGGGGGCTGCCGAGGCACTATCATCATTAGTATCGGAACACAGCCCGTCTAAAAAGCGACGCACCGAGGCGAGCTCTTGCATCGTCGGAGTGTGGATCAACGAGGCCGAGAAGGTCGTGACATCCACATGCTGTCGGATGAGATGCACGACGGTCTGTTCCAGCATCGGGGCCGGGCAGTCGCCAGCCGGAGAGGTCCTTTTGACCACTGTGCTGGATGAGGCGCCGGGAGACGTAGTAGCGGAGCCGTTGCCCGTTTTTCTTTTTGGTGTGGCTCGGCGTCAGCCGGTCCCCGGTCTCGTCGAAGAGCTTGCTTGCCAGTGGGGAGGGGGCTGCACGGCCCTTCGTCGTGCGTCTCCTTGGTTTGGCAGCCCCTGCCTGCAGCTGTGTTTGGACCGCGTCCCAGAGCTCCGGAGCAATGATCGATGGATGCTGGCCCTCGTAGACACACCTCTGGTGCCGGATGCGGCCGGCGTAGAGAGGATTGGTCAGCAGGCAGTGGAGGTGTCCGCGACGGAACGGCAGCCCGCCCGTTCGGGTTCCATCCGCGGTGAAGCGTTGCTTGGTACGCAGTCTCAGACGGTCCGCCTCGGCCTTCACCTGCCGGAGCGTTTCGTGCTTTCGGTACAGCGCATAGAGCGTCCGGACCGTTTCGGCCTCAGCCTCGTTGATGCGCAGCGTGCGCCCGTCCTTCTCATAGCCTAGCGGTACGCGGCCGCCCATCCATAGTCCCTTGCGCTTGGAGGCAGCGACCTTATCGCGGATCCGCTCGGCCGTGACCTCGCGTTCGAATTGTGCGAAGGACAGCAGCATATGCAGCGTCAGTCGTCCCATGCTGGTCGCGGTGTTGAAGGACTGAGTCACCGAGACGAAAACCGCGCCGGCCGCCTCGAGCCGCTCGACGAGCTTTGCAAAGTCGGAGAGGGAACGGGTCAGCCGGTCGACCTTGTAGACCACAATCTGCTCGACGAGACCTGCGTCGATGTCGGCGAGCAAGCGCTGCAGGCCCGGGCGCTCCAGGGTTCCTCCCGAGAGCCCCGCGTCCTCGTAGACGGTTGGCAGCAGCACCCAGCCCTCCGCTTTCTGGCTCGTGACATACGCGGCGCAGGCTTCTCGCTGCGCATCGAGGGAGTTGAACTCCTGTTCGAGACCCTCTTCCGCACTCTTTCGCGTATAGATGGCACAGCGGATCTTCTTCATGTTAGGCCTTGCGCTTGGGCGTGAGACCGAAAAAGCGTGGTCCAGACCAGTGGGTGCCGGTGATTCGCTTTGCGATGGTAGTGAGGGACGGATAGGTTTTGCCATCGAACCGATAGCCGTTGTCGATTACCTCGACCTGGTAGGTCCGGCCATTCCACTCGCGGACGAGATGGGTGCCGGCAGAAACGGACCCTGCGAGAGCGCCGGGGCTTGGTGTCTCGTTCGCCATGGCAGCCAGAGCGCGCCGGGTTGCGGCCGAAAGCCCGCCATGGGTCCGGCACTGGCGTTCGTGCAAGAGAACGCGGCGCAGGAAAACACGCGAGAGCGAGCTTGGAGGAGCAGCCCCAAAGGTCTGCTCCCAGACCCGCCGTAAGCTGGCGAAGTCCAAACCGTCCAAAACGACGTTCCGGCCAACCCCTGTATCCTGCGGCATCACCGAACGTTCGCTCTTGTGCTCGATAAAGTCCAGTCTAATGAGGGACTTCCGGGTGCGCAGTTCACTGCCCGTAGCTCGCCCCGCAGCCGATTTGAGCCAGCCGTGCGCACCCCCGGTGGGCCTGTCGCTCGCCACCCGCAGCTCTGGGGTCGGAAGCCAGCCCTGCGGCGCGAAATACCCTCGATTTTGCGCGGATTCCAAGGGCGTCTAAGCTGCTGATTTGTGGTCTATTTCAAAAGAGCCGAGTTTTGGCACAGGACGGGGTAGCCGAAGCACGGCCGACCAGTTGACCTGACCCCACGGTTAGTACCACGTTGTATCTCAGTAATTCGGCGCCGTATCCCATGGAAAAGCATGGACCATTTGTTGCGCCGTCCACTCGGCAGAAGGATGTTCGGTGACATCGAGATACGGCGACGGTCGTGGCGAAGGACGATGAAGACGGACAGAACTCTGAAGGTTGCGGTCGGCAAAGTGAAAAAGTCGAGCGACACCAAGTCTTTTTGGCCCGGTCGCAAACCCAAACACAAAGCTACTGATTTATGGTCTATTTCAAAGGGGCCGAGTTTTGGCACAGGACGGGGTGGCGGATGGTGCAGGTTGGAGCTATCCGGTCTCGGCAAAAGGCGGTCCAGCTTTTGGCGGAAATCCTCAACCAGAAAAGCAAGTGGAAATTCAGGAGGTTTCGAGTTTCGCGCATTTCTTGACTTTTTTGACGCGTACACAGGTTTTGCGAGAAGGCTGTTTTACGCCCTCTCGGGTTTCAACCATGATGCCAATTTCGTTCCATCCTATTCCCCTACAGTGATTTAACGGCCTCCGTCACGTGCTGGTCCCCGCACGCATTATCGACGGGTGGTCGTTCGAGCCGGAATTTTAATTGGCTTTAATCAGATTTTCTATACGGCAATTTCAACCTCCTGGACGCCTGAAAGAAGGCCGTGTCGTGAACCCTCCGGCGCCACCGCCGACCGTTACTCATTGTTATAAAAAGCTTTACGTCTCATCAGCGAATATTCGTCGACGGGAACATCTTTCCAGCTATCGCAGTCGGGAGGCTTGAGTGGGGGCGAGTGGAGCTTCCGGTTCTTGGCTGGAAACGATCAGAAACAGAGCAAAACAGGTCCTTAGCGTGCAATTTGGGGCGATTTTGGGGCTTATCGTGTCGTTTTTGCACTTAATCGCGCAGACAATGAGAAGACGCTCAACGCCTAGATCGCGCCTGAGGAGAAGGCAAATGGCGGAATTCGAATTGGCCAAACCTCGAATTCATCCAGCGGAGTTTTATGGAGGAAACGAAGATGACTCCGCAGACGGTCCAGTACAAGGAGCTATCCGAGTCTGGAAACCATGACAGGGAATTTGGGCCAGTTTGAGGCTGATTGGTGGAGGCCAGTGTCGGAGAGCAGCTTGCTGCTAACCGAGCCGATTCACGGAGTGGGCGCTGGAGGCTCACAGCGTTTTGACGAGCACTCGCTGTTTCTCCCAATCGTCGGGAAGCGGATGATGCAAGAGGTAGCTCGAGGTCAGCCCAACGGGCTGGCGGCCTTCGACAATGGCGCGGACGATGTCAGGAGCCAGGAAGGCATAACGGATTGCCTTGCGCACGCGGTCCGTTGGGATGGCGTCTTCGGTGGCAATCTCCTCATAGGTTTTGCCTGCTTTGATTCGGTCGAGCCAGGAGCGGGCGTTTCTGATATTGCGCAGGAGTGTGCGGTCGACGGATTTCGTGGGGTTGCCCAGAACGAGCTTGGTCTCGACGCCGCGTCGGCGCAAGCGGAACGGTGCGAGGATGCGGAGTGCATCCTCGCGAATGCGGTCAGGTCCCATAGAGAGGCAAGCAGCGAACGCATTGCGGTCGAGCAGGATGGACACAGAGCCAGGGCTGATGTCGACCCGCCGGATAAGACGGAGCAGGGGGGCTGCCGAGGCACTATCATCATTACTGCCGGAACACAGCCCGTCTAAAAAGCGACGCACCGAGGCGAGCTCTTGCATCGTCGGAGTGTGGATCAACGAGGCCGAGAAGGTCGTGGCATCCACATGCTGTCGGATGAGATGCACGGCGGTCTGTTCCAGCATCGGGGCGGGCAGTCGCCAGCCGGAGAGGTCCTTTTGGCCACTGTGCTGGATGAGGCGCCGGGAGACGTAGTAGCGGAGCCGTTGCCCGTTTTTCTTTTTGGTGTGGCTCGGCGTCAGCCGGTCCCCGGTCTCGTCGAAGAGCTTGCCTGCCAGTGGGGAGGGGGCTGCACGGCCCTTCGTCGTGCGTCTCCTTGGTTTGGCAGCCCCTGCCTGCAGCTGCGTTTGGACCGCGTCCCAGAGCTCCGGAGCAATGATCGATGGATGCTGGCCCTCGTAGACACGCCTCTGGTGCCGGATGCGGCCGGCGTAGAGAGGATTGGTCAGCAGGCAGTGGAGGTGTCCGCGACGGAACGGCAGCCCGCCCGTTCGGGTTCCATCCGCGGTGAAGCGTTGCTTGGTACGCAGTCTCAGACGGTCCGCCTCGGCCTTCACCTGCCGGAGCGTTTCGTGCTTTCGGTACAGCGCATAGAGCGTCCGGACCGTTTCGGCCTCAGCCTCGTTGATGCGCAGCGTGCGCCCGTCCTTCTCATAGCCGAGCGGTACGCGGCCGCCCATCCATAGTCCCTTGCGCTTGGAGGCAGCGACCTTATCGCGGATCCGCTCGGCCGTGACCTCCCGCTCGAATTGTGCGAAGGACAGCAGCATATGCAGCGTCAGTCGTCCCATGCTGGTCGCGGTGTTGAAGGACTGAGTCACCGAGACGAAAACCGCGCCGGCAGCCTCGAGCCGCTCGACGAGCTTTGCAAAGTCGGAGAGGGAACGGGTCAGCCGGTCGACCTTGTAGACCACAATCTGCTCGACGAGACCTGCGTCGATGTCGGCGAGCAAGCGCTGCAGGCCCGGGCGCTCCAGGGTTCCTCCCGAGAGCCCCGCGTCCTCGTAGACGGTTGGCAGCAGCACCCAGCCCTCCGCTTTCTGGCTCGCGACATACGCGGCGCAGGCTTCTCGCTGCGCATCGAGGGAGTTGAACTCCTGTTCGAGACCCTCTTCCGCACTCTTTCGCGTATAGATGGCACAGCGGATCTTCTTCATGTTAGGCCTTGCGCTTGGGCGTGAGACCGAAAAAGCGTGGTCCAGACCAGTGGGTGCTGGTGATTCGCTTTGCGATGGTAGTGAGGGACGGATAGGTTTTGCCATCGAACCGATAGCCGTTGTCGATTACCTCGACCTGGTAGGTCCGGCCATTCCACTCGCGGACGAGATGGGTGCCGGCAGAAACGGACCCTGCGAGAGCGCCGGAGCTTGGTGTCTCGTTCGCCATGGCAGCCAGAGCGCGCCGGGTTGCGGCCGAAAGCCCGCCATGGGTCCGGCACTGGCGTTCGTGCAAGAGAACGCGGCGCAGGAAAACACGCGAGAGCGAGCTTGGAGGAGCAGCCCCAAAGGTCTGCTCCCAGACCCGCCGTAAGCTGGCGAAGTCCAAACCGTCCAAAACGACGTTCCGGCCAACCCCTGTATCCTGCGGCATCACCGAACGTTCGCTCTTGTGCTCGATAAAGTCCAGTCTAATGAGGGGCTTCCGGGTGCGCAGTCCGCTGCCCGCAGCTCGCCCCGCAGCCCAAGGGTCGGCGGATTCCAAGGGCGTCTAAGCTGCTGATTTGTGGTCTATTTCAAGAGGGCCGAGTTTTGGCACAGGACGCGGTTCTCCTCTTGCTGGTAGTCGATCACATCCTGCTGCTGGCGGTTGACCCAGCCAGCTAGAACGAGCAGTAGGAATTGCGCGTGGTACGTCATCATAGATCTGAAGATAACACCCTCGGGCCAGACGATTGTAAAGCCTACGGCCCTTGGCCCGGTCGCAAACACAGACACTAAGCTGCTGATTTATGGTCTATTTCAAAAGGGCCGAGTTTTGGCACAGGACGGGGAGGTCATGGGGACTATTGATATTAACTTTGGGGGGTACTTTCGAGTGAACGAACGATTTCGGTCACTCCCCGATGACCTCCGCCCACGCGGGCAGTGCCATTGCTGTCAAATTGGGCTGGCGTCTGACAGACTGGGAGGATGAAAAGGGACACGCCGAGCGGTGCTTGCGCTCGTCATGTCCAAAAATACAAACGAACTCAAGACCATCTCGCCGGGACGTTTCGGAATAGACGTATCTACGCTTGATTGGCCAATGGGAGCTAGTCCCCTGTATCAGAACAAACTAGATAAAGCAGAGCTTGCCGAAACCCTTCTAAGTGCATGAATCTTATGAATCTTATGGGCTGGCGAAAAGCCTAACTTTGTATAGTAATCAAAGATCCATGGGACTAGAATCCTCGGTCATGAGCACGCCGATCCAGCCCTTGACTTTGTTGGTCGTCGCCATCGCTGGTTGGCTCCAGCGTGACCAACAGGCCGCTATGGTCTACTTGCTCGAGGAGAACAAAGTCCTCAAAGCTCGGCTTTGCGGGAGGAAGCTTCGTCTCACAGACGACGAGCGACGTCGGCTCGCGGTAAAGGGTAAGGCGCTTGGCCGGAAACCCTGCTGGCTTGGCACCGAAGGCTGATTGCGCGGAAGTGGGACTACAGCGAGCGGCGGAAACAGCCCGGACGGCCCCTGGGTCATGGCCGAGATTAGCAAGCTTGTCGTAGGGATGGCGCAGTCGAATCCGAGGTGGGGGTATACACGCATTCGCGGCGCCCTCTCGAATCTCGGCCATACGGTAGCCAGGAGCACCATCGCCAATATTCTGCGAGAACATGGCATCGAGCCTGCGCCGGAGCGAAGTGAGCGAACGCCATGGCGCACGTTTCTCGCCGCCCATTGGGAAACCGTTGCTGCGACCGACTTTTTCACCGTCGAGGTCGCCACAGTTCGCAGGCTCGTGACCTAACTATGTGCTCGTCGTCATCGAGCTGTCTTCGCGAAAAGTGCACATTGCCGGAATCACTCCGGGGCCGGATGGCCCGTTCATGATGCAGGTCGGTCGGAATCTCACCGACCCATTCGACGGCTTTCTGCGCGGCAAGCGATTCCTCATCCTGGACCGCGACAAGAAGTTCACCACGGAGTTTCGCGATTTGCTCGAGCACGCCGGAACGGACGTCATTCGGCTGCCGCACCGTTCGCCGAATCTGAACGCTTATGTCGAAAGGTTTGTTTTGTCGATCAAGAGCGAGTGCTTGGAGCGGATGATCTTCTTCAGTGAGCAATCGCTGCGCCGTGCCGTCGCTGAGTTCATCCATCATTATCACGGAGAGCGCAACCATCAAGGGCTCGGGAACGCGTTGCTCGAAGCGGAAGAATGCGTCGGCAGTCCTCACGGGAAAGTGCGATGTCGTAAGCGATTGGGCGGCTTGCTCAGCTATTACCACCGCGACGCCGCATAGGAGTTCGGGCGCGCCAGTTGGACGGAACGGATGGTCTGCAGGAGAGGTCTGCTCGGGGTCGCCTATCGCAGAGCCAGTACCGCGTCGGCTGGTCTCCGCGAGTTTTGAGAACGCCTCTAGGATTCGACCTTGCCGCTCCGTTCGCGTTTTCGGACAGGACGGGCAAGCCGTAACCCTAAAGCGTACCTTGGTAGAGCGCCAGGGGTTGGCCTCGGAAGGTGTGACAAACGTTTCAAGGTTTCATCGCGAACTGAAGGCCGCCTTGCAACAATAACTCGATTTCGCCGTCAGGTCTTGATAACGCAGCTTGCGGTTGAAGGATTCCACATACCTGTTCTCCCACGGACTGCCGGGCTCGATGAACAACGTCTCAACGTCCAGGGTCTCAAGATTGGGTTGCCCGAGATTCGAGCTGCCCACGATCGTGTTCACCTGGACAAACATCAAGGCTACAGTAAAGTGACCGCCGAAGCGTCGACTACGCCGACCAGTAGTTTTCCGCTCAATCTTAATCTCAATCAGACCCTCTAGAAAAGGTACTTTAAGTTCAGGCCGACGCCGAACATTTGGATGTCGCCGACCTCAAGGCCGCCCGACACAGGCTCGCTGCCATCCCTGCGAAGATTGGGCGGGTGGCTGCGCAGTGGATCCCAGACAATACTGTCGTCGTTTCGAAAAGAATGAAAGTTAACCCAGCGTCCCTTAACCCCGAGCAGTAATGCCTCCGTGAGCGCGTAGTCCACACCAAATAATACCTGGTAGCCGAACAGCGTATCGCTGAGCACGGTCTGTGCGCTGCTAGTCGATCCGGCAAGGGTCTGACGGATCTGCTCCACATTGTCTAGCCCCTCCCCGGTCGTGATCGCATTCGCATCAAGGTTCCTCTGCCACAGGGAACCATAATCCATATTGGTAAACCCGGTGCCCACACCAACCCCGACATACGGCGTAAGCCGGCTAGCGTTCTTAAAATCGAAATACAGGTTGGCAAACAAGTTGTGCGAGGTAAGGCTGCCGATGCGGTCTGTGGCTACCTGGAGTTCCTGGGCGAGCTTGTCACCGGAGGCTCCAGTGGCCCCGGGAATATCGGAAGTTTGGTCATGGCCGGTGTCACGGTAGAAGTATTCCAGTTCAAAACGGAAGGAGTTATCCGCGAAGCGATAGCCGAGCGCCATACCGAACAGAGGGCCCTTGGCGGAATCGAATGCGTTTTGCCAATCGTCACCCTGACCGCGATTTGCGCCGGTGCAGTTGTAGTTCTCGTACCCCAGAGTGCCCATGACTGTATCGAACGCAGGGTTGATGTATTCGTCACACACACTCGCCCGGTCGTTGCTGAATCCGACCATATCCAACGACGAGCCGAAATTCGCTCCCCACTCGCTGCCGAAATAGAACCCCGATTGGGCGTGCGCCGGGGTGCCTATCCAGAATGTAATGAAGATAACTATCAAAATTACGGACTGGAAAAACTTGTTCATGAAGTCCCTCTCACTTTTGTCGAAATACTCATGCGTACATTGTACCGCGCCCGGTGATCCGCTCCGGGTTTTCCGGAGGCTCTATTTCTTGAGAGGATGGGAGTCATTATGGGAAGATCAACGCGATATTCTTCAGAAGTTCGTGAGCGTGCCGTCGGGATGGTGTTGGAGCATCGGGACGAGTACGAATCGCAATGGGCGTCGCTGACGTCGATTGCCTCGAAGACCGGGTATGCAAGCGGCTTATTCTCAGCTTGTCTGCCAGGGCTGCCTTCGTCAATCCCTCCTGCAAATGCTCTCGCAGCAACACTCGTTTCTCCCTTCCGTACATGGGTCGCCTCCGCTCTTGAGGGACTACTTTGTCTGAAGGGCCGCGGTCCTCGTGAGATCAAAATACTCATGCGCCTTCTGTCCAAAAACACAAACGAACTCAAGACTGGCGCGCCGGGACGTTTCGGATCAGAGACGTCTGAGGCTTGGTTGGCCAATGGAAGCTAGAATCCTCGGTCATGAGGAGGCAGAGCCAGCCCTGAACCTTGTTGGTCGTCGCCATCGCTGGCTGGCTCCAGCGTGACCAACAGGCCGCTATCGTTTGTGTTTTTGGACACGACGGCGTCAGCACGCGGGCGTCGACACCGAAACGCCGGTAGTTGTGATAGGTGGCCGTGCATCAGTGATGGCGGTCTGGACCGCCCCGCCGGCCGCCGTGCTCCGCACCTCCACGGTCACGCCGGGCAGCACAGCATCCGTGGCGTCTCTGACCGTGCCGCTAATGGTCCCGTCCTCCTGGGCGCTGACGCTCGGAGCGAGCGCCAGCGCGGCGAGGACCGCCGAGGTGATCATGACGATTGACTGTCGGCGAGACTGGGGCATCTTCTTTCCCTTTCAGCGACTCGGGCGTGGAGGCAGACTCCTTCACAGGATTTGCCTGTCGGTCAGCTGTAAGTCACTCAAAACACGTGATTCTACTACGAATACGTGTGATATTCACGTATTCTTTAATCGATGGTCTCGGGATGGAGCAGGTCCTTACCGCACCGCACTCCCCGTGGCAGAATCCATTTGTCGAAAGGATGCTCGGCTCCATTCGATGTGAGTGTCTCGACCACGTGATCGTCCTCGACGAGCACTACCTGAGTCGAATCCTACGCAAATACGTCAACTACTATCACTCGTGCCGGACTCATTTGTCACTTGAGAAGGACGCGCCCGAGCCTCGCCGGGTAGAGTCGTCGGCGATGGGCAAAGTGAAAGCCATTCCAAAGGTCGGTGGCCTCCATCATTACTACACTCGACACGCTGCTTGAGTCCGCGCCGCTCGGAACGGCTGCGGGACTTCGCACCAGGTTCCACCTCTGCCCCTGAGTAGAGCCGACGCCGGCTCTCAAAACGTCCTACATGAAGACGACCAAAGCATCCCGGTTGTAGGCAGTTCGCCAATCTCATGCAGCTCGAGTTTATGAAAGGGACAGGCGTAGCAGCACTTGGTGGCAGCTGCACCGACATCATTTCATCAAACACCGGGTTGAGAATTAGCGGCGGCGGCGATCACGATCGTCATTCACAGCTTCACGAACGCGATAGGCCAACTCGACGACATCTTTGGCAACAGCTACCGCTTCATCGTCGGAGAGCATCTCGATCGACGGCTTATAACGGCCCTCCCGCTCGGACCCGGCCGATGACGTTACGCTTTGCCAGACACGCTCATAGATTGGCTTGCAATAACTTGGTAGGACGGGCTCCGGCACAAAGACAAGACCTTTGTGGCAGGCCTTGATCAGTCGCTCTTGGATGCGTCCGGGATGCGTCGCGAGGATCCCAACGGCTGTCCAGAGCTTCCCGTTGGCATAGATCAAAGTACCCATCATTCCTCCTCTGTTCTTTGCCGTCGGCGGGATGTCCGATATTACCTTCTGCAAGGTGCTTCCGCAGTTAAAGTGACCCCCGGCAAAGCCGGGGGCCTATTCATAAGAGCCCCTCGAAGGGGCTGTTCATGAGCCCCCTAAAGGGGGCGATCTTGCTCCCCAACTACGAGCCCGACCAGTCCATATTCAGCTGGTCCAGACGTTGGTCCTCCTGCTCTTGGAATGTACTTGCGGACCATCTCTTCGTCCAAGCCTACGGTCGACACGAAGTAACCGCGTGCCCAGAAGCTTTCGCCGGTGAAGTTGCGTCTGCGTCCGCGGAAGTTCCGTGCCACCGAGATCGCACTCTTGCCTTTGATGAACCCCACCACGTTCGACACCGCAAACTTCGGTGGGATGCTGATGCACATGTGGACGTGGTCCGACATCAAGTGGCCCTCCAGAATCCGGGCCTCTTTTTGTTTCGCCAGCTCGTGGAGAATCTTTCCCAGATGCGTTCTGATTGCACCATACATCTTCTTCCTTCGGTACTTCGGGATGAACACAACGTGATATTTGCAGTCCCATCGTGTGTGGGATAGGCTCTTGTATTCTTTCACCTTGGTAGTCCTCCTTGTTTGGAAGTTCGCGCTTTCCAAGGAGGACTTTCTTTCCTACTTCCTTACACGGTCAAACCTCTGGGAGTCACCCCGGCAGAGCCGGGGGTTTACCTCAATGAATTAAGTGTTGGCGGCCAGCCCCTAACCGGTCTGCGTGCTAGAGTTTGAACCAGAATTCTGAAGACACAGTTCTCTCATCGTCAGGGCCGAGCCGAAGTGAAGAATCGCAGATGTCTCAATCCCGCATGTCCGTTGCGGGGCAAAGTCAGTTCCGGAAACATCGTTCGCCACGGATTCTACCGAACCAGGTCCGGGAAACGCCGTCGATACCGGTGCGGCGAGTGCGGAAAGACGTTCTCCTCGACGAAAGGCACGCTCTACTACCGTCTCCAACATCGAAGAGCTACTTTCGATGGGGTCATCGCTCTCAGAGTCGAGGGCGTCAGCATTTCCTCGATTTCTCGGATCGAAGGGATTGCCTGGAACACCGTCGCCCGCTGGCTCGAGAAGGCAGCCCAAGTGTGTCGTCGATTCAACCACTTGATGGCGGAAGCACCGATTTATGGCCTATTTCAAAAGGGCCGAGTTTTTGCGCAGGACGGGGGTCGAGAAGCTGCGCACCGAGCCGGTGTTCGTGCTCTGGATCGAAAACAAGGAGTTCCAGTGGCTCGAGCCGACCATCACCACCGAGCAGATCGCCGAGCTTGGCGGCTGGGATCCGTCGAAGGGCGTTCAGCAGATCGACCTTGCCACGAACAAGGCACACACACTCAAGCCGGGTGAAATCGTCGATCTGAGGGATATCAAGACCTTCGTGAAAAAGATCGGCTGGCGACGTGGCTGAGCGCGAGCTCCGCCTCGAGGAAGAACACCGGCTGATCGCCACGGTCTTTCCAAGCGTCGTTCAGTCGGGGGATTGGTTCCTCATCCCGGACGACGCTCGGGCGACGCGGTACGGCTGGACTCTGGATCCGTTTCCGGTTGCGTTTCACGCACAGCCAGGACACCCGGGGCAGGTGCCATACGGTATATACGTGCCGTCCTCCGCACAGGCCGGCGGCCAAGTGCCGAACAACTTCAACGGCAACGCGAGCAATCGGCCGCCGTTCGAGGGGCAGTGGGGTGTTCTCTCCTGGCAGGGCGACGACCAAGGAATCCCCTGGGTCCCGGCGCAGCGGATTCGCGAGGGGGCCAACCTGTTGAACTTCCTCATTCACGTTCGACGAGCGGTTCAAAGAAGGTGTCTGAATCCACTAAGGAACGGAGGCTCCGCTTCGAGAGCAAGGCGCATTACCAAGCATTTCGCTCCGCGCTCGTGTGCGGAGCATACGCATACTATCGCGAGCAAGGGGCTTTTCTCTTCGCGTCCCCGGCGGCAAATGGAGAGCTGGACGTCGTTGATGTCGCCGTGCTCAAGACGGCCGATTTCGTTATGCAGTCGGCCGGCTACGTGGAGCTGCACGACGATGCGCTCCAGGAGATGATCGTCCGTGCGCATAGGACGGACACCGCGCTGATGGAGGCTCACTCGCACCCCCTCGCGGAAGGGCCTCGGGTGCGTTTTTCGTCCTTCGATTGCGAGGGCTTGGCCGACATCGGGCCGCAGATGTCGTGGCGACTTCCAGGCCGGCCCTACATCGCCTTGGTCTTAGGTCGGGATGCGTTCGATTCCCTTTACTGGGAAGGTCGAGAGCGAAGGCCTCGGGGCTCCGTGGACCTTGTCGTCGCCGGGCAACTGCTACGCGCGAGTCGTGAATCCGAGCGCTCTTGGGGGCGAGACCATGGATAGGTTCGACAGGCAACGGAAGATCTTCGGAGACGAGGGACAGAAGCGCCTGCGCGCCGCGACGGTTGGTGTCGTCGGCGGGGGAGGCCTGGGCTCGTTCATAGTGCTCGAGCTTGCCTATCTGGGGATTGGGAAGATCCTAATTGTCGACCAGAAGCTGCTCAAGTGCTCGAATCGGAACCGGTTGGTGGGTGCTTGGGCGTCGCACCCAGACGGGACGCCCAAGGTCCAGCTACTACGCGACCTCGCGGGACTGATCGACTCCAAGATCGAGATCGAGCTGGTACAGGACGGTGTCGAAAGCTCCGATGCACAAGCCGCACTCGCAAGCGTGGACATCGTTGTGGGATGCGTCGACCACGATGGCCCTCGGTTCGTGCTGAACGAATTCTGCTGCAAGCAAGGTCTGCCGCTTATCGACGCGGCAAGCGATACAGTGCATGAAAAGGACAGGGTTCTCTTCGGAGGGCGGGTTTGTGTCGCAACGCAGGAGACGGGCTGCCTCGCGTGCTTCAAGGTGTTGGACCAGAACGAGCTTCAGGACTACTTCGCTTCGCCACAGCAGCGGACTGACCGGGGTGCGATCTACGGCGTGCCCGAGAGCGCCCTGGCCGGTGGCGGTCCGTCGGTGGTCACGGTCAACGGAGTGGTAGCGTCGATCGCGGCGACAGAATTGATGGTGTTGGTGACCGAGATCCGTGCTCCCATCGCGCATCAGGACTGGCGTGGCCATGAGGGTTGCCTGCTTCGTGTTGTCGACCGCGAGGAAGGCTGCTACTACTGTGGCTTGCGTCCTGTTGATTAGCCGGGTCCTATTGCTCACTACGGTACTTTCGAGTGAACGAACGATTTCGGTCACTCCCCGATGGCCTCCGCCCACGCGGGCGGTGCCGTCCTGTGCCAAAACTCGGCCCTTTTAACTGAAAGGGATGTCCGAGTCTATGTCAGAATCAGCGGCACAGCGGCAGCGACACCTGTGCTCCGCAAAAAGTCGATCCGGCGTTGATTACGTGGTTTAGACCTGCCATGCTCGGCTGCCTTGTGCCGGTCGACCCGACGGCGCCACCGGCGTCTTAGGAACGTGGAGAGGCTCGCTCTTGCGACTGTTTTCGAATATCCGGTCTATTGTTCTGGACGCCATCGCGTTCGCTCGCAACCTATGCCGCTCGCGCCGCGCCCTCGCCGCAGAGAACTTTTTCCTTCGGAAGCAGCTCACGTTCTTTGTCGAGCGTAAGCAGGCTGTGCTCCGCAAAAAGTCGATCCAGCGTTGATTGCGCGGTTTAGACCTGCCATGTTCAGCTGCTTTCGCTCCGATCGACCCGACGACGCCACCGGCGTCTTATGAACGTGGAGAGGCTCCCTCGGGCCAGACGATTGTAAAGCCTACGGCCCTTGGCCCGGTCGCGAACACAGACACTAAGCTGCTGATTTATAGTCTATTTCAAAAGGGCCGAGTTTTGGCACAGGACGGGGGGGACACCAGCTAATGTCTACGTTCGCCGACTACCCAGAGGTTGGCGCTCGAGCGAATGAACAGCTGGCCCTGTGACACCGCCACCGAGCTGAGGCAGTACGGCGTGCAGCCGTCGTCGAACGAGTTTGACGCGAGGATCTCGAATTCCGGCCCGGTCCGGTACACGGTCCACAGGCCCTCCTCCTCGGTCGAGACGTAGATCTTGCCGTCGGCGAGGATGGGAGACGAGCTGTAGGTGCCGCTCGGCAAACGCTCGGGGCCGTAGACGACCTCGCCCGTGTCGAGCCTCAGACAGTAGGCCACGCCGCGGTCGGTCACGACGTAGACATACTCGCCGGCGCTCACCGGCGTCGGCACGTCGGGGCCTCGGTCGAACTCCCACGCGACGTGCGTGTCGCCGATGTCACCGCTGCCGCCCGGCCGGATCGCGACCATGGGCCGCACCCGACTCGGCGCGACGATCAGATCGCCCATGATCGTCGGCGAGGCGATGATCCGGTAGGCCCCGTTGTTCTGGGGATTGAGGACGTTCGCGCGCCAGAGTTCTCGGCCGGTGTCGGGATCGTGCCCGGTGACCGCATCCCCGCCGGTGATGACGAGTTCCGTCTTGCCGTCGTACTCGAGCCACGTCGGCGTCGTGTAAGAATCCGGAGACTCGCGCCGTGCCGTCGTCGGCCGCTCGATGTACCACAGCGTCTCGCCGGTCATCTTGTCGACCTTGACCACGTACGACGGATCGTCGGTCCGCATACCGTGGAGCACCTGCAGGTAAAGCGCGTCCCCCTGCAGGAGCGGCGACGAGGCGTATCCCCAGTTGAGCCCGAACCGATAGTAATCGTCCGAGATGTTGCGCGACCAGATCTCGTTGCCCTCGAAGTTGAACGCCTTCAGGGCGCCGACGCCGGTCATCACCCAGACACGTTCGCCGTCGGTCACGGGCGACGGCGACGACATGTTCTGCTTGCGCTGCATGTTGTTGCCGTCGGCGATGGGTCGCTTCCAGGCCACGTCCTGCGTCCGGCGGTCGACCGCCCAGAGTTCAAGGCTGCCCGAGGCCGTCTCCGTGGCTACATTGAGGAACACCAGGTCGTCCCAGATGATCGGTGTCGATCCGCTATAGGCTGGCAGCGGGAGCCGCCACGCGATGTTCTCGGTGTCGAACTCATCGCAGTTCGGCGGATGCGTCGGGACCGCAACCGATCGGCCGAAGCCGCGCCCCCGCTGCCGCTGGCCTCCCTGCAAGTTCGGACTGGCCTGGACGCTACGGGGGCCGCTCTCGGGCACCCCGGACACCCTGGGCTCGTCTTCGTCCAGGCACGTGGCGCTCCAGCTCACCGGCAGTCTGGTCTCGGTGCTGACGCTGTTGCGGGTCGGGCCGCGCCAGTGTGGCCAGTTGTCGGCCAGAAGCGACGATCGGGCCGCGACCGTCAGGATACAGGTCACCCAGAGTAATCTCCGCATGTCGGGAACTCCCTTCGATGGTTAGCGTAACCGGAGATACGAACAGGTTCAACACGATGTCAACTCTATCGGTATCAGGCGTAAACGTGCCGGGTAGTCCCTCGTTCGGGGGGGTGCACCCGAGCCGCGACGAGTGCAAGGCCGGGCTAAGCCTCGCTCCGGCTTGGCACGTTCTTTGGGATTCCTCGACAGAGCGCTCAGCCTGCGGCGACGGTGGAGTCAAGCCCATTCTCCTAAGAAACTACCGCCTGAACGACGTCGCCCGTTTGAGTGTCGATGAGAGCGAAACCGAGGTCAGCGGCGCGTTGGGTCAGGCGGCGCACGGCACGGGAGCGATCTTGAGCGTTGTAGGCGGCGGCCCCGGGGTCTTGATAGACGAGCCCATCCTTGAGAGTGCGGTAGACGAGAATGGCGAGCTTTCGAGCGGTGGCGGTGATGGCTTTGGATTTACCGACGCGATAGGCGAGACGTCGATAGTAGGCGCCGAGAGCGGTCTGTGTACGCCCGAGGCTGAGTGCGGCCATGCGGAGAATGCCAGCGGCGCGGTTTGCAGAGGGTTGTGTTTTCGAGCTGAGGAGTCGCCCGCCGGAGATTTTGTTATTGGGCGCGAGGGTAAGCCAGGAAGTGAAGTGCTTTTCAGTAGGCCATCGGTTCATATCGGTCCGATCTCGGCGAGCAAGCGAAGCGCGGAATAGGGTCCGATGGCGTCGATCTGGGAGAGGTCGACCCCGGCGATCTGGTGGAGGAGAGGCCGGAGCTCGAACCGAGGTTCGTTCACTCGGGGCTTGCGCGATTTTCGAGGCGGTGGCAAGGAGGTGTTCGGGGTTGAGCGTTGAGCTAGAAGCTGCAGGTGCGATTCGATGGCCACGTCACAGGTTTGGATCTGGAGCTGAAAAGCATCAAAGAGTTCGAGGTTCTGCTTGAGAGCGAAGAGGTGCTCGGGGCGATAGTTGCCGGTGAGTGCAGCGGCGATCTCGGCCTCGGAGGACTGACAACGGTGGTCACGGTGCTTGGCGAGCCGATGGGGGTCGGTTTGTCCGGCAACGATGTCTCGTAGAATCCGCATGCCAGTGACACCCGTGATATCAGTGACCACAAGGTGGAGTTGAAGATTCATTTGCACGAGAGCCTTCTGCATGCGCTGGATATGGGTTACCGCACTCTGAACGAGAGTCTCTCGGTGGCGGAGGTAGCCACGCAGGGCGGTGATGGCTGCTTCGGGTCGAAAGCTTCCGCGGAGCAACCCCACGCTGTGCAACTCCCGGAGCCATTCGCAATCGCTGACATCGCTCTTGCGCCCCGGGACGTTTTTGACGTGGCGCGCGTTGACCAAGAGGACCTGGAAGCCACGGGCTTCGAGGATTTCATACAGGGCGATCCAGTAGACGCCGGTCGACTCCATCGCGACGCTCGTCACGCCGCAAGTCGCGAGCCGATGAAGATCGGCCGTGAAACTCCTGAAGGAACGGACCGGTTTAGGATCGCGCTCCGGTGGAACTGCGACGAAATGCTCGGCCGAGCCGCAATCGATCCCAGGCTCGTGACCTACTATGTGCTCGTCGTCATCGAGCTGTCTTCGCGAAAAGTGCACATTGCCGGAATCACTCCGGGGCCGGATGGCCCGTTCATGATGCAGGTCGGTCGGAATCTCACCGACTCATTCGACGGCTTTCTGCGCGGCAAGCGATTCCTCATCCTGGACAGCGACAAGAAGTTCACCACGGAGTTTCGCGATTTGCTCGAGCACGCCGGAACGGACGTCATTCGGCTGCCGCACCGTTCGCCGAATCTGAACGCTTACGTCGAAAGGTTTGTTTTGTCGATCAAGAGCGAGTGCTTGGAGCGGATGATCTTCTTCAGTGAGCAATCGCTGCGCCGTGCCGTCGCTGAGTTCATCCATCATTATCACGGAGAGCGCAACCATCAAGGGCTCGGGAACGCGTTGCTCGAAGCGGAAGAATGCGTCGGCAGTCCTCACGGGAAAGTGCGATGTCGTAAGAGATTGGGCGGCTTGCTCAGCTATTACCACCGCGACGCCGCATAGGAGTTCGGGCGCGCCAGTTGGACGGAACGGATGGTCTGCAGGAGAGGTCTGCTCGGGGTCGCCTATCGCAGAGCTAGTACCGCGTCGGCTGGTCTCCGCGAGTTTTGAGAACGCCTCTAGGATTCGACCTTGCCGCTCCGTTCGCGTTTTCGGACAGGACGCGATCAACAACGGGCCGAAGAGCGACGATGGACGGGATGCTCTCAAGCCTTGCCGGATCCTGGTTGATACAAAATCCGAGGCAAGTGAGGGCTGTGCTCCGCAAAAAGTCGATCCGGCGTTGATTGCGCGGGTTAGACCTACCATAGTCGGCTGCTTCTGGCCGGTTTTCTTTTTTGCGGATCACAACAGCCAGCGGCCAACGTGGTCAATACCGGAAAATCAGGTGTTGCCTAGCCCTAGCTGAAGTCCACCCCGAAGAACAGCACCGCGACGATGATCGCCGCCACGGCCAGCGGCGACACGAACTGAATGAAGAACCGCCACGCTCCATAGTTGAACCACCTGGGTTCTGAGCCATCCACGAGCTCCCGCTCGGTGTACTTGCGCGTCAGGAACCAGCCCGCCGCGATCGTGATCGCAAATCCCCCGGTCGGGAGCATCCAGTTCGACACGAAGTGGTCGACCATGCCGAACCAGCTCGCCTTGCCGCCGAAGAGCATCTGGCCGAGCGCGCCGCCGAGTTGGAGCTCGGTGATCGCGCCGACACCACCGAACGACAACGCGGCGAGGACCGTGAAGGCAAACACCGCACCACCACACAGCAGCGTCGCCGTGGCCCGCGGCATGTGGTGTTCGTCGATCACGTAGGCAGCGACCACTTCCAGTAGCGACATCGTCGAGGTGAGCGCCGCGAGGGCCACCAGCACGTAGAAGAGTGGCCCCAGGAATGCCCCGAACGGGACCTCGGTGAAGAACAGCTGCGGCAGCGAGATGAAGAGCATCCCCACAGTGCCCGTGCCGCTGACCTGCTCATCCATACCCGGCACGCTGAAGATCACCGAGAACATGATCACCGTGGCCACGAGTGCGATCAGCGTATCGAGCACGACGATGATCGCCGAGGCTTTCACGATCGACTGATGCTTTGCGATGTACGAGCCGTACGTCACCATCGCGCCCATGCCGAGCGAGAGCGTGAAAAACGCGTGGCCGAGCGCCTCGAGGACGCTCCCCCCATCCAATTCGCCGAAGCACGGCAGGAAGATGAAGCGGAGCGCCTCACCGGCCCCGGCCATCTCCAAGGCGGAGACGAGCAGCAAGACGAGGATCCCGAAGAGAATCGGCAGAAAGACACGCGCGATGCGCTCGATGCCCTTTTGGACGCCGAAGTAGACGACCGAGACCGTGGCGATACTGAACCCGAGAGACAAGCCAAGCTGCAGGCCGCCATTGGCCGCCTGCGCACCGAACAGCTCGCCCATCGAGGCGCCCGCCGGGAATCCACCGACCGACCAGCCCGCGGACTTGGCGAAGTAGAAGAGCGACCAGCCCGCAATCACCGTGTAGTAGCTGAGCAGCAGAAAGCCGCAGAGCACGCCCCAGAGGCCAACGATGCCCCACGCCGGCCCGATGGCCTGCTTGAGCGCCCCGACCACGCTCTTCTGCGTCGCTCGCCCGATCAGCAGTTCGGCCATCATGATGGGCAGGCCCACGGTGGCGATGCACACGAGGTACACGAGGACGAAGGCCCCGCCGTTGTTCTCCCACGTGACGAACGGGAACTTCCACAGGTTGCCGAGGCCGATCGCGCTCCCGGTCGCGGCGAGAATTAAGCCGGTGTTCGAACTCCAATGGCCGCGCGGCTCTGACATGTGTCGTTCTCCGATCGATGGGCGTGGTCAACGCGCATGCTGGAAGTGGCGGGCTGCAAACTCCTCTGCCGCCACAATCTCGGTCCCGTCCACGATGCGGACACGCTTGCCCTCGGTCTTGGGTGCAAAGGTGGCATTGAGGCGGACTTCCTCTACGTCCTGTTGCGCTAAGAACTCGGCCTGCGAAGTCTCCTTGAAGTCGTACTTAGGGTTGGTCGCGTGTAGTTGCTTTGTCTCTTCAAGCACTTCGTGCTCCACTTCCTCCCTAAGCGCCTTGGCTTCGTCGGTCCAAAGAGTACCCGGGTCCAGGCCTGCAGCCTCTGCACGGTCCGCGAACCGCTTGAACACCCCGAACTGCAACTCGCGCCAGTAGTAGCGTTTGACCATGCATGGCTGCACGCGGGTGCGCTTCGACCGGCATCCCACGGCACTCGCGGCAAATGTCGTCGACGAACCCGAGGGTGACAGGTATCCGCTCCTGAGTCTCCAGCACACACCCTTCCCGTAGCTGGTGGGCGAGGAAGCGTTCACCATTCTCGCGGTCGCATACGCACATCATGACGCCGCTGCAAGTGCCGCAACGGTACTTGCGGATCAGCTCGTATTCGTTGAGACACAGGACAGATTTGTGAAGACAAGACATGGAGCTACCCTCAAAAAGTGTGGAAATGAAGTAAAGGCGGAGTAACCTTCCGCGTCGCAAAACACGGCCTGAAGAGGCCTACGGAAGGAAGACACCGCCATGAAGGAAAAGACCACAGGAGGTAGGAGCTCGTCAAGGGTGGCCTGGGAGTCGCTGGAGAAGTGGGCGAGGCTTGAGATCCAGGATTGGCTCCAGGAGCTGATGGTCGTCCTGTTTCAAAAGGCCCGAGTTTTGGCACAGGACGGGGAAGAGTCTTGACCTGGGTCACGAGCGCTAGAAACTTCCGCCAATTCAGAAACTGTCTGAACCGCTCCCGGACTCGATAAGTGCCGCTGCCGAGATCTTCGATGAAGCCCCGAAACTGCTTCGACCAATAAGTATTGAGCGCGCCAAGCGTCCAGCCCGTGGCGTTGAGCACGTCCTCCTTTGTGAACGGCTCCAGCGTGTGCAATCGTTCCGCGAAGAATTTATGCGCAGCGCGTTGTGTCGTGTCATCTGCCATCAGATCGTCTCCTTTGCTCTTGCGATGAACGAATCGAGGGTTAGAACTTCCACGTTCTCCGAGTTTCTCAAATATTGCTGCAGCCTACCGCTCGTGTAGAAGCTTCGCGGCTTCCACCCCTCACCGCCGAGAACGACGTAGGCTTTGTGATGGATTCCTGGCTGCGGCTGCATGGCTTCGACGAGACAGATCATCTCGAATGGAACCTTCTGTTCTGCCGTGCCGGAGACCTGTTGCCATTTCACCGAGATCAAATGCTTGCGTCCGTTCTTCTCGGCAACCGCGTCGACGTAGTGCCGCCCGTGACCGAGTCGCTGACCGATGTGGACTTGAGCGGTCCATTGATAATTGTCCCTGCTCTAGCGCTGGTAAGATCATCGCCTCCAATACACCGCCGGTTCGCGTATCGCGGCCTGGGCTCATTTCAGGTTACGGAAGGCGAGGACCTCGGGTGCGGGCGTCCGATCCCCGTTGCAGCTTATACGTCGAGGTGCGTCGAGGAATTTCAACCTGAACTTCAGGGACTCATAGAGCGTTACTATTCGATCAGTAGCTTGGTTCGACAAGATCACTGGCCCCTTATGCTTCGAGAGCCATTCCGCCGTCTGCAATTGTTCATCCCAACCGAAGCCACCTCGCGAGTATTGGGTGAACTCAACATCGTATGGCGGATCAGCGTAAACAAAGTCATCGTCTCGAAGCTCTAGCGCCTCGAAATGAGTGTTGGCTAATTCCCACTTCGCGAAGATTGACTTGTATTCGAGGAAATCTGTACGGTAGTTGATGCTCTTGTACTTCCCAAAGGGAACATTGAAACCGCCGCTGCTATTAAACCGACACAGCCCGTTATAGCCAGTCCGGTTCAAGTAGTAAAAGAGGGATGCGGCCTCGACCGTATCGCCTTGCCCCGCCGCAAGTAGCTTGTTGAACCGCTTCCGGTGCGTGTAATAACGTGTCTTTGCGTTGGTCATCGACAACGTGATGACGAGGCCCTGCTTCAACCAGCGGTAGAAGTTAATCAGATGTGGATTGATGTCGTTGAGAAGCGCCCGGTCCGGTAGAAGTCCCAGGGTGACGGCGAGTGCACCACAGAACGGTTCGACGAGGCGGCGATGGCTTTCGGCGCGCCAGACGTCAATCAGGTGGCGAACCTGCCATCTCTTGCCGCCGGCCCACTTGAGAGGGGGGCGGGGGGCGAGCGCTTTGGAAACTTTAGGCGGCTGAGGCTGAAGGTTTACTGAGCGTAGCACTGATCGTGTCCTATCAAGAGGATGTCCCGCGCCCTGTTGAACTTGGTCGGTACAGCGGCTCATTGTGAACGTACTCACGCAATATTCTCAGTAACAATGGAATCTTGTTCGCTTCGAACGGGTGAGGCACCGAGTTCATCTCACGGTACCCCTTGATTCGGCGAAACTTCTCTTCGGCGGTGATGACACCGAGAGCGGTCCACCGACGAATCATCTCCGGACTCCTCCATCTCTTCACGTTGCGAGGCTCCCTTGTTTTCTTGTTGATGTACCTGCAGTTCGAAATCCTTCTACAGCGTAAGAACTGACAGCCCAGACAACATCGTCCCTTCCCCTCATTCGCACGCACAGAGACGCCCCCTCATTGGATTATAGGGTTAACGCGGATTCGTGTGGGTAAGTTCTGACGGAAAAACAGTGTAACTCATTGTGTGGAAAAGGTATCGAGTACTTCATCAGGTGCTGAAAAGTGGTCCATTTTTAGGATAGGCTAACCGAGTGAAAAATTCCCAGTCGATCCCGTATGGTGCAAATAGTACGTCGAGCTCGACGTCGCGTCTGGTCAATATACTCGAACGCCCAGCGGGTCAGCAGTTTGCACCTTTCCAAAGGCTGCTTGAATCCGCCATCGCGGTCGGATACGTATTCCAGTTCAGCGGAAGGAGTCGCGATGGACTGGAAGACCATGCTGGGCTACGTCTCAGGATCCGTGGATGAGAAATTGCTCCTGCGCAACGGGTATCTTGTGGCCGAGAATCGAGTTCTTCGAAATCAGATCCAGGGTCGCTTGCGCCTGACCGATGCGAAACGTCCCGGCGCGACGGTCTTGAGTCCGTTTGTGTTTTTGGACACGACGGCGTTTGTGTTTTTGGACACCACGGGGACACTATGAGGTACTTGACAGGATTTGGCCCATTTTATATGCTAATCAGCGGATTATCATAGGCGGAGGCCACGATTTGAAAACGTTCGGTCAGATCATCGCCGAGGCCCGCAAAACGCTCGGTATCAGCCAGAAGGACCTAGCCGGCAAGACGCTCAAGCAAGACGGGACGCCGATCTCGCCCCAATATCTCAACGATATCGAGCATGGCCGGCGCGACCCGCCCGCGGAGTTCATCATCGATCAGCTGGCCAGGACCCTGAAGCTCTCCAAGGAGTACCTCACGGCCGCCGCGGGCCAGTGGCCGCCAGATCTGCGCGACAAGCTCGCCGGGTCCGATCCCAAGAAGGTCGAAGAGGCGTTTACGGCCTTCCGCAAGGTGCTCAAGGACAAGTCCTGATACGAAAGGGCTGATCAGCATGAGGTGGACCTGCGACACGTCCGGCCGGTTCCGGCAGCGCCCGTATTACACAGATTCGGAACTTGAGCAGATCTGCGAGGACGCGATTTGCGGGTTTCTTCGAGAGCGCCACGGCAAGGCCGTTTTCCCGGTCAGCACCGCCGACCTGACCGTCCTGATCGAGCAACACGTCGACGATCTCGACAGCTATAGCGACCTTGAGGACGGCATCGATGGCCTCACGCACTTCTTCCCGAAGAAGAAGCCGAAGGTCAAGATCGCCTCCCGGCTCCAGGAAGCGTATCTCGAGAACCGCTTGCGCACGACACTGACACACGAACACGGGCACGTCCTTCTCCACGGCTTCCTGTTCGCCATGGAAGAAGAACTGAAGAAGCTGTTCGATGGAGAGCCAAAGGAGACGCGCAACACCTGCCACCGAGACCACATTCACGGAGGCGCCACCGACTGGATGGAGTGGCAGGCCGGCTTCGCCTGCGGCGCCCTGCTTATGCCTCAGACCGAACTCTCACGCGCCGTCAAGGCGTTCCGGGACGCCGAACAGATACCCTACGCCGATATCGGTGTGAAGACGGAATCCGGCAAGCGACTCATTTCAAAGGTGATGGACGTGTTTCAGGTGTCCGAGGACGCCGCGCGCGTGCGCCTCGAGCAGCGCAAGGCCATCGTCCGGAACCCGGTGGCCGGGCTCGTCGGCTGAATTTTTTTGCGTATGGTATACTCTGAACCGCGGATTCGCGGATATGCGTGGTATAATTAACCGTATGGAGGTTTTGCGATTCGTGAGCCTTAACCAGACGCAAGGAGGATTCGCCCAAATCCTTTCACAATCGGAGGAGCAAACCCATGAATGGTGACACGCAGATTTACGTGAGCGGTCGAGAGTACAAAGTCCCAGGCGATGTCGTGAGTTATGAGCAGATCGTGAAGATCTGGAACGAGCTGCACGAGGCGGAGAACAAGCACATCATCGGCACGCCCGGCATCGACTACGACGACAGCTTGAAAGGTGAGGACGGTATTCTCCTTCCGGGCAAGGACGTTGAGGTCAAGGACGGCACGAGCTTCTCGGTCGACCCCGAACATGTCTCGTAAGGACCGCCTCTCCGCGTTCGGTGAGCAGGCCGGGTTTACCGTCAGGGTTGAATCCGACGTTCTCCGGGCCATCCGGGTTCCTTGTCTCCTTGCAGGTGGGGTTGTTGGCACTTGTACCATTGAGAAGTTTAAAGACAACATGGTATTTGCAGTCGTACCGCGTGTGCGATAGGCTTTCGTAGTTTTTCATTGAGTCCTCCTTGTTTGGAAGTTGGCGCTTTCTAAGGAGGACTTTGTTATTACTGCCTCACACGGTCAAACCTCTGTGAGTCACCCCCGGCAGAGCCGGGGTTTACCTGTGATAATTACAGCCAAAAATAGCGCTCGCGACCTTCGCCGCACGCTAAATGGAGTGTAAGCGCTTTTTTTGCAAAGGGATACGTACACATCACCAACAGCAAACAGCGCAAGCACCCTGAAACTTGACAATACCCCGGTTCCAAACGAAACAGGCCGTCGGCTTTTCTAGCGACAAATGGAGCGACAAATGTTGACACTTTGCAATCACAGACCGGCTTTCCTTTTGCTGGTGCTGGTTTTCGCTGCCGTCGTGTACGCGCCCGGCGTTGCCAACGCCCAGGACGCGACGATCTCCGGGACGGTTACCGACGCCACGGGCAGCATTCTCCCCGGCGTCACCGTGGAAGCGCGGGACGCGGCGGGCAGCGGGCGGGTGACCGTCACCGACGGGACTGGCCAGTTCACGTTCAGCGGTCTCGCCCCGGGGACATACGGCGTGACGTTCACTCTCTCCGGCTTCACCGCGCCCGCGCAGGTGGTGGAGGTGAGCGCCGGCGCCACGGCCTCCATCAACGTGGAGATGGCGGTCGGAGGATTTGAAGAACTGGTGGTCGTTGTCGGGACCCGTGCCCAGCCGCGGTCGGTGACCGACTCGGCCGTGCCGATCGACGTCATCCGAAGCGAGGATTTCGCCAGCCAGGGCAGTACGGACCTGGGCGAGCAGTTGCGGACCGTCATCCCCTCGTTCAACATCAGCATTCAACCGATCAGCGACGCGGCGACCATCGTCCGGCCAGCGTCCCTGCGCAATTTGGCGCCGGATCACACGCTGATCCTAGTCAACGGCAAGCGCCGCCACCGCGCGGCGGTCATCACCTGGCTTGGCAACGGCATCGCGGATGGTTCGCAGGGACCGGATCTCTCCGTCATCCCCTCGATTGCGATTCGGCAGGCCGAGGTGCTGCGCGACGGCGCAGCGGCGCAATACGGCTCGGATGCCATTGCCGGCGTCATGAACTTCCAGCTCAAGGATGCCCGTTCGGGCGGCAGCCTGGAGTTCCGCACAGGCGCCTACCTCGATGCGAACCCGGGTAGCCTGTCCACCTGCGGGGAGGGCATCATCGGCGACATCAAGCATTCCTGCAACGGGATCGGCGGCCGGGGGCAGGCGGTCACGGTCGCCGCGAATGCCGGACTGCCGCTCGGCAGGACCGGGTTCGTGAACCTCAGCCTGGAGTACGGCAACGCCGGGCCGACCAACCGCAGCATTCAGCGCACGGATGCGCAGAACATCATCGAGGCCGGCAATACGAACCTGCGCAACCCGGCCCAGGTCTGGGGATCACCGAAACTCGAGGACGACCTGAAGCTGTTCGTCAACTTCGGTCATCTGTTCGCGAACCAATGGCAATTTTACGGCCACACCAACTACGCGAGCCGCACGGTGACTGGCGGCTTCTACTTCCGGAACCCGCATACCCGCGGCGGGGTCTTCCGCGGCCCCGTGGTCGACGGCCTCCCGACCCTGCTCGTCGGCGACCGGGTCTGGGCCGAGACCGGCGTCAAGGGCGCCGGCGGCTGCCCCGCGGTCCCGATCATCGGCAACGTCCCCGATGCGGCCGCCCTCCAGCAGGTCGAGGCCGACCCGAACTGCTTCACGCTCCACAGCCGGTTCCCCGGCGGGTTCACGCCGCAGTTCGGCGGCGACCTCATCGACCATTCGGTAGTCGCCGGCCTGCGCCGGCTCTCAAGCACCGGCCTCAACTGGGACACGAGCATCAACATCGGCACCAGCCAAGTCGATCAGTTCATCTTTGATACGGTCAACGCGTCGCTCGGCTACGACACGCCGACGTCGTTCAAGCCCGGCAGCTACCGGCAGCACGACGTCAACATCAACTTCGACGTCTCGTACCCGGTCAGCGACATGGTGAACGTCGCGGGCGGCACGGAGTGGCGTGACGAGCAGTTCACGATCGGCGCGGGCGGGCAGCCGTCGTGGGAGATCGGCCCGTATGCCGCCCAGGGCTTTAGCTCCGGGTCGAACGGCTTCAACGGTTACCGAGCTGACACGACGGCGGGCAGCTGGAACCGCAGCAACGTGGCGGTCTACGGGGACGTCGAGTTTAACGACCCGGGCGGCCAGTGGACGGTCGGCACGGCCGTCCGGTTCGAGAACTTCGAGGACTTCGGCACAACGACGAACGGCAAGCTCGCGGCGCGCGTCGGACTGACCGACGCGTTCTCGCTGCGTGGCGCCGTGAGCAGCGGGTTCCGGGCACCGACCCCAGGGCAGCAGCACGCGTTCAACGTGACGACTGCGTTCATCGGCGGGCAGTTGACCAACAACGGCGTCGTCCCGGCTACCTCCGCGGTGGCCGTCGCGCGGGGCGGCGGGCAGCTCCAGCCTGAAAAATCACTCAACGTCAGCGCGGGCGTGGTCTTCGAGCAAGGCCCATTCACTTTCACCGCCGACTACTTCCGGATCAATATTGACGATCGTGTCGCCCTGTCGCAGGAAATCGCACTGTCGGAGCCCGAGATCCTGACGCTGCTTGAGGAAGGGATTCCCGAGGCGCGGAATTTCCCCGTGTTCCGGTTCTTCCTGAACGACTTCTCGACGACAACCCAGGGTCTCGACTTGATTGCGAGCCTGGCGGTCGGGCGCACGACGGTCAGCGCGGTCTTCAACTACACGGACACAGCAGTCAAGAATATCGAGAGCGCCGTGATCGATGAATTCCGCATCAACACGCTGGAACGGGGATTGCCGAATACCCGATGGAACGTCAGCACCATCCACCGCGCCGACCGGTGGAGCCTGATGGGCCGGCTGAACTACTTCGGCCAGTTCTGGGACAGCGAAGATGGACGGAATGCCGTCGATGTCGCTGGCGGACCGGCGGAGCCCTGGCTGTACCCGGCCTATTCAGGCAAGGCGTTGCTCGACCTCGAACTCGGCATTCCGTTCGGCGATGCCGTCACCCTGGTGGTCGGCGGTGAAAACGTGCTGGGCACGTACCCCGACGTGAACAGGTTCGGCACTGACACGGTCGGCAATCAATACGGCCAGTTCTCACCGTTTGGCTTCAATGGCACCTACTACTACACGCGCCTCAACTACCGGTGGGGAGGCATGTAGGGGGGAGGGCTCCCGGTAGGGTCGAGGGCTGGCGCGGTGCTCCGTAGGCGCGGCCTATCTGTTTCTCCCCGTCCTGTGCCAAAACTCGACCCTTTCGAAATAGACCATAAATCACCGGCTTAGTGTCTGTGTTTGCGACCGGGCCAATAAAAGGCCCACCGATGAGGCTCCCTCACTATTATAGTCGGCACCCTGGGCATCAGCGGGGGAACTGTCCGGCCCAGCAGGCTTCTGGTCAGGCTCCATCGCGGTAGGGTCGAGGGCTGGCACGGTGCTCCGTAGGCGCGGCCTATCTGTTTTCCCCGTTTCCTGTGGGAGTGCCCGTAAGGTCAAAATACTCATGCGGCTTCCCTATGGTAGAAACGTAGCAACCCGCCAAGCCGTTCACGGGAGCGCACCATAGACACTAAGCTGCTGATTTATGGTCTATTTCAAAAGGGCCGAGTTTTGGCACAGGACGGGGTGGCGGATGGTGCAGGTTGGAGCTATCCGGTCTCGGCAAAAGGTGGTCCAGCTTTTGGCGGAAATCCTCAAACAGAAAAGTCAGTGGAGATTCAGGAGGTTTCGAGCTTCGCGCATTTCTAGAATTTATGGATGCGTACGCACAGGTTTTGCGAGAAGGCTGTTTTACGCGCTCTCGGGTTTCAACCTGCCTTGGTGCACAACTCCGATAGAGGCCGAGAGCTCGCTTGGCCCCGACTCCCATCATCCGATCATCTCGCTATCAGGCATCCCGAGCGCCGTCATGGTGTTGAGAATCTTGCACCCGATCCTTGCCTCGACTCTCTGTGCCGCCAACCCTCTCGCTCGCATTGCTGAGCCCACGATAGCCTTGTAGCGATGGAACGTTGTCTCGACTTTGCTCCGTTTGCTGTAGCCCGATTCTGTGTGCCACTTTCGTTTGCCGAGCCGAGCTTGTGCTGCAATGTTGCGATTGCGCTGTCGGCTGCTCGCCGGCCCCGATGCGAGCTGGGCGCCCTTGCGCGGCGGTATCAGCACCCTCGGCGAGCGATGAGCGCTGTGATTCTCGATCGCCTCATAGACGCCGCTGGCGTCGTATGCGGTGTCAGCTCTGGCCGATGAGATGGGACTGTCGATCTGTCCGACAAGCGATGCAACCCGCGATGAATCGCGGGCTCTTTTGCTCGTCAGCTCGCCGGCAACGACTTCGCCAGTCTGCTCGTCGACACACAGATGGAGCTTGCGATAGTCCCTGCTCTTTGGTGCTCTGCGCAGCTGGCCGGCGTGGACAGCGAGACCGCTGCTGTCGATCAAGATGTGCAACGGCGTCTTCTGCTTGTCTTGGTAGAAGGGGACCTTACCCAGCTTCGCCTTGCGCCTCGAAATCGTGGTGTGATCGGGCACATCATTGTCTAGCTTCATCAGAGCGAACAACGATCGTAGCAATCCCTCGCTCTGCCTAGATGACAGATGAAACACCATGCCCAGGGTGACAGCCGTCTCGATGGCGTGGTTCGAGTACTTGCGTTGACGGCCCGGTTTCCTCCTCCTTGGCCGGGGCGCGTCCCAGTTCACAAGCTTGCCGGCGGTGAGCGAGATCCAGACGGTCAGGCTCCCACGGTTGCGTAGACCCGCCTCATATTCACGCCAATTCCTCACGCGATAGGCCTTCTTCACATACTTCCGCTGAGTGCGTTTGAAAATGCTCATGGGGAACCTCGAATCCGTGAGTACAGGACAATTGTGGACCGAGATCGCGAGTTGTGCACCAAGGCAGTTGCGACGCGGGAAATTTCCGCCTCGCGGCGGCTCGTTCATGTCGAACTCGGAGATTACGGCGCCGTTTCGAGAAATTTGCTCCGCGAGTTTCCGGTGCTCGCGTGGATAGATGTTTCTGAGCCCGGAGCCGAGGACGGCGATGGTGCGGCCACGGGCGTCGAGGGCGCCGCGATGCGAGGCCGCGTCGATACCGCGTGCGAGGCCGCTCACGATCGTCAGTCCAGCCGCCGAGAGTGCGGCCGCGAGGCGGCGGCTCATTTCGAGGCCGTAACGGGTCGCGCGTCTCGAGCCGACGATCGCGAGACCGAGTGCGTCGTCAGGCTCGAGTCGGCCCAAAACCGAGATCACCGGAGGCGGGTCGGGGGCGGCTCGGAGAAGGCGAGGGTAGAGAGGGTCCGTCATGCACAGAGCTTCGAGACCCGCTGTTCGAATCTCCTCGAGGACCCGTTTCCGGCGGCGGACGCCGAATGGGGGATCCGGCTGAGCGCCGCGCGGAAGCTCCCGTGCTCGCGCACGAGTTCGAGTCGCACCCGCCGCGGCGGGGTGGTTAGCATGGCCACGGTAAAAGCCGCGAGCAGCTCCGGGTGGGGTGTTGAGCCTTTCACAGACATGGGGACCTCCTTTGAGGAGAATGCAGACGCGCTTCGCTAACGGAGCGCTTGTTCACTGAAGATGACGAGAAACGGCCCGGCAGACCTCCCTCGACACCAGGTTGAAAATCGCTCGAGCCCGTCAACCGTGTCAGGGACGCGAAGGTGCTTCTTGCGCGGCCTAGGGGGGTGGGCTACCATGGCCAAGCCGCCGCCACCACGAGAGTGATGGAACCTCGTTATTTGCTGAAATACAGAGGTAGATTTGTCCTTACGTGCCCATCTCGCCGTCCTGTTTCTGCTTGCCATCCCCTGTGGAGTTTCGGCCGACGACCGCGAAAAGGAGTCTCGCGAGCAGGTAGCGTTCGGTATCGAAGTGGCCCGGATGGGTCTGTGGCGAGAAGCCATTTACCGTTGGGAAAAAGCGGTGGAGCTCGATCCGGCGAACGCCAGCGCGCGGAACAACCTGGCCGTTGCGTACGAGCAGTCCGGGGAGTTCGACCTTGCGAACGAGGAGTACGAAAGGGCACTCGAGCTCGATTCCGACAACTTGTATATTCGTCAGAATTATGAGCTCTTCAGAGAAGCCTATGAGAGAAAAAAGCGTACTGACAGGCGGGCGCGCCGGAACTGAACGGCGCTTGTTCGGATTTCTCTGGCCGTTCGGCCTTTTCTTGTTGATGGCCGTAGGCGGCTGCACGTCCTATTACGAGGTGCCCATCGAGGTGCCCATCGCGGCGAAGCTGGACATCACCGACTACAACCGAGTCCTCGTGGCCAGCTTCACCACCCAAACCAGCGAGCGGCTGGACCTCGATTCCGAGACAGTGCGGCTTTTGCGCAACCAGCTCCGCATGCGCGCCAACCTTCAGGTCCTCGATGCTGATGTCGAGCCGTTGGGCGATTTCTCCGAGGGCACTCTCGAACAGCTGGGACTTCTCGACGAATTCAAGGAGATGGAAGAAAAAGCGCGGGCGGAGGGCGAAGAGGAGATCTCCCAACAGGAATGGATCGATCTCGAGCAGGACAAGCTGCTCGAGGACGAGGAATACTGGCAGCAGATCGGCGAGGAGTACCAGAATCCTCTGATCGTGACCGGGAAGCTCCGTTTCGGCTCCGAGTCCCGCTCCGGCTTCACCCGACGCGATCGCTACGTCCGGGATTCTTTCAATCGACCGCAGCTCCAAAGAACTTCAGCGTTCCAGGAGCGAACCGGATTCACGTTGAACGCGGAGTTCTACTTTATCGATGGTGAGACCGGGCGCACCATCCACCGTGAGCGGTTCACCGAAGAAGTCATCTATGGACGAGAAGAGCAAAGCTCGGCTTTGTCATCGTATTTCGAGCTCATGGACCGGCTGCTTCCGAATTTTCTGAGCATCCTTTCGCCCCAGACGTTCAGGGGCACGCGAATTCTCTTGAAGTGAAGTGGTGATGGTGACGATTGAATAAATTCTCCAACAGGAGGGACACTGCCCTTCACGAGCGCCAGGCTTCTCGCCGCCAAGCTTCGCGTCGTTCGGGCAAGTGCCGAAGAGACACTTCGGCGCCTTGGAACATTCGAACCTACGTACCTACGTAAACGACACGAGGTAACCCATGATGAATAGCTCGAAGAAATCGATGGGAAGAGCGGCTCTCGTCGGGATCATCTTGTTGGCATCGGCCACGCTCACGTTCGGCCAGTCATTTACTCCTTTTTACGGCAAGAACAAGGTCAAGTGGGACAAACACGGGTGGCAGGTGTATCGCTCGCCCCACTTCGAGGTCTATTACTATCCGGAGTTCGAACAGGAGCTCGGCCGCCTCGTGAGCTACGCCGAAAGCGCCTACGAAAAAGTCTCGAACGACCTGAAGCACGAGATCTCGTTTCCGATTCCACTCATCCTCTATAAGACGTTTTCAGAGTTCGCGCAGACGAACCTGTTTCCCATCGAGATTCCCGAAGGAGTGGGGGCGTTCGCCGAGCCGGCGCGCGATCGGATGGTCATCCCCATCGACAACCCGCCCGACGAGCTCCAAGAGCTCTTTATCCACGAGCTCACACATATCTTCCAGTTCGACATCATCCCGCGCTCGCTCGTCAGGCGTTCGGTCCCGGTGTGGATCGACGAGGGCATGGCGACGTACATGGAGAGTGAATGGGATCCACTCGACCTCATGGTGATCCGTGACGCCGCGGTCACCGATCAAATCCCGAGCTTCGAAGCACTGAACGTCGGCTTCGCGCGCGCCGCGTATAGCTTTGGCGCTTCGGTGTTCGAGTTCATCGAGGAGAGGTTCGGCAAGGAAGGCGTACGCCAGTTCATCTTCGCGCTCCGCCGCGCCATCGTCGGAGGCGTGGGCGCCGAGGTGTATCAGCAAGCGTTTCGTCTGAAGCCCGAAGAGTTCTACCGCGAATGGAAGCGCTGGCTTGTCGAACAGTACAAGCCGTTTCGCGACAAGGAGATTCCCGACGACTACAGCCTCGATATGTCGCCGGACCCGTTAAGGGGCAACTTCGTCGCAGCACTGTCCGCGGCGCCGTCGCCTTCCAAAGAGCTCATCGCGGTGATGAGCGTGAACCGGAAAGAGGCCGAGTTCGACATCATCTTGCTCTCGGCCGCCGACGGATCGATCATCAAGAATTTGACGCCTGGTTACACCGGTGCCTTCGAGAACATCGTCGGGCTCATCGGTGAAGATTCGCTCATCGGTCGTAACATCGCGTGGATGCCCGATGGCGACAACATTGTTTTCTTCGGTCGATACAAAAAGCGCCGTGCCCTCATCGTGGTGAACGTTCTCAACGAGCAAGTGGTCAAACGGATCCAGATTCCCGTCGACCGGGCGCTGTTCCCCCACGTAGGACCGAAAGGCGAGTGGGCTTATTTCACTGCTCTGAAAGACGGTATCAGCGACGTTTGGCGCGTCAATCTCGAGACGGAACAGTTCGAGAACATGACCGACGACGGCTTTTTCGACAAGTTCCCGACGGTGACCCCCGATGGCGAGTGGCTCTATTGGAGCCGTCGCATCAGTGGATACGACAAGCTGTACCGTTTGCGGCTCGAGGATCCGACCAAAAAGGAGCAAGTCACGTTCGGGACGCACGACGATGCGTCACCGACATTCTCCGATGACGGCCGTTTGGTCTTCTACACGTCGAACGAGGATGACGACATCTTCAACCTTCGCTCGATGGACGTCGAGACCGGCGATATCATCCAGTACACCGACGTGCTCGGTGGAAATTTCTCCCCGACGATCATCAAGGACATGAAGTCCGAGGATGATGTCCTCCTGTTCACGAGCTACTACAAAGGAAACTATGGTCTCTATCGGCTCCCGATGGACGAGCCCGTCAAGGAGATCACGTCCGACCTGATCGTCCGCACCGAAGGTCCGGTGATCGACTTCGTGCCGCCGGTGAGCCATCAGATCATCTCCGAGAACAAACGCAAGAAAGGAACGTTCGAGAATTTTTACGTCGACGGTGCGCCACCTATCGCCATCGGCGTCACCTCGGGCGGCGATTTCTTCGGTGGCGCCGGTGTCAGCTTTTCCGACGTTTTGGGTGATCAGAGCTTCACGTTCATGGCGTTGTCGGTGCGCGAGTTCCGGAGCTATCTCGGATCGTACATGAATCGCGCCGGCCGGTTGCAGTACTCACTGACGGGGTTCGACTCGACGAGCTTTTTCTTCGCGTCGCCGTTCTCTTTCCAGCCGGGCTTCGGCCGTGAAGGCTTACTGGCCACGATCCGGCAGACCGGCGCCACCGGCGCCGCCGTGTACGCTCTGAGCCGCTTCCGGCGCTTCGAGCTCGGCACCGGCATCGTGCGGCAACGCACGGGGTTCGATGATCCTTTTCTCGACCCGCGCTTCAACCTGGGACTGCCGCCGGACTTTGAGCAGGCGATCGAGTCGCGCTATCCCAACGGAACCGCGCTGCCGGTCTCGGCCACGTACGTCCAGGAGACGACACGGTTCAGAAATTTCGGTCCGATGGCCGGTAGCACCGTGCTCGCCGGGGTGTCGATTTCGCCTGGTGGTCCGTTCCTTTCGCGCCAGACGTTCAACCTCGACGCGCGGAAGTACTTACAACTGACGTCGGCGAGCCTTCTCGCGCTGCGGGTGCGAGGCCTGTGGAGCAGCGGGGAGAACCCCGACCTTTTTTGGTTCGGCGGTAACGGCGACATGCGCGGCTACGACTATCAGTCCTTCGTGGGCAATCAGGCGTTCTACGCGAACGCCGAGCTACGGTTTCCGATCATCGATGCCGCGATCACGCCCATAGGGTTCTTTGGACCGCTCCGTGGTTTGTTCTTCGTCAATATGGGCGGTGCGAGCTTTGTCGACGAGCCGTTCAAGCTCTTCAGCAGCGACAGGCGCCTCTCGTCGCTCGGTGCGCGGTGCGGCCCGGCCGGTACGTCATTGTGTATCTCGGATGGATTCGGTCTCGGCGACGCCGTCGCTTCCTACGGCATCGGCCTGACGTTCAACTTCTTCGGGATGCCGATGAACATCAACTGGTCGAAGCTGACGGATTTCGCGACCACTGTCGAAGGCTGGAAGACGGACTTTTGGATTGGATATACGTTCTGAGGCGCGGCTTCGCCGCGCCGAGGCGGCCATCAGCCGTCGGCCATCGGCCATCAGCAGGCCACAGCTGTGCAGGGGTTGGAAGCTCAACTCAGCTCCGGAGCTGCGTTGAGCTGCGGGCTATCAGCACAACTCTGTTCTGCTGATGGCTGATGGCCGTTCCCTTGACGCTTTCGTCTCCGAAGGCTAAACTGTTCAGATCTACGCAGGCGTTTAACGGAGGCACCCTTGTACGCAATCATCGAAACTGGCGGAAAGCAGCAGAAAGCGGCGCCCGGTGAGAAGCTCAAAATCGAGAAGCTCGACGCCCAGGTGGGAGATACCGTCCGCTTCGACAAGGTGATGCTCGTCAATCGTGACGGCGCGGTCGAGCTCGGAAAGCCGTACGTGGACGGCGCCTCGGTCACCGCTACCGTCACCGAACAGGGTCGCGCGAGAAAAATTATAGTTTTTAAAAAGAAGCGCCGCAAGCAGTATCGCCGGACGCGCGGCCACCGGCAGGCTTTCACTGCCGTGACCGTTGAGGCCATCGAAGGATAGACATCCATGGCGCACAAAAAAGGTCAAGGAAGCTCTCGTAACGGTCGGGACAGCAACGCTCAGATGCTCGGCGTCAAAGCGTTCGCCGGGCAGAACGTGACCGGCGGGTCCATCCTGGTGCGACAACGCGGCACCCGCTTCAAGCCCGGCAAGAACGTGGGGCGCGGCAAGGACGATACGCTGTTCGCGAAAGTGGGTGGTGTGGTGGAGTTCCAAAGCCGCGGGCAACGGGGACGGTTCATCCACGTCCACCCCGCGAGCGCTGCCTGATACCGTTTGACACCGAACCACGAGCTGTTCTTCCTCCTCCACGACACCCGCGCGTTTTCCTCCACCGAACCTCCGCGGTCATAATAGTTCCATGTGGATCGACGAAGCCGTCCTCGAGCTTCGAGCCGGTAAAGGTGGCGACGGCGTGGTCAGCTTCCGGCGCGAGAAGTTCGTTCCCAAAGGCGGCCCCGATGGCGGCAGGGGAGGGCACGGCGGTTCGATCTGGCTGGTGGCACGTTCCGAGCAAAATACGCTCGCCGGCTATCGATACCGACCTCACTATCGAGCGGAGCGAGGCCGTAACGGCGAGGGCCAAACGCGGACGGGTCGAAGTGGAGAGGACCTAGAGCTTGCCGTTCCTCTGGGGACACTCGTCAGAGATGGTGCGTCGGGCGAGCTCCTAGGGGATTTGACCGAAGAAGGTCAAAGGCTGCTCGTGGCACGTGGTGGTCGCGCGGGTCGTGGGAACACGTCGTTCGCTTCCGCGACCAACCGGGCGCCGCGACAGGCCGAGAAGGGAGCACCGGGCGAGGAGCTCTCAGTTCGACTCGAGCTTCGATTGCTCGCCGACGTCGGGCTCGTCGGGTTTCCGAACGCGGGCAAGTCCACGTTCATCTCGCGGGTGAGCGCGGCGCGGCCCAAGATCGCGGACTACCCGTTCACGACGCTCGTGCCGCACCTGGGAGTGGTGGAGATTTCCGACGACGCTTCGTTCGTGTTGGCCGACGTGCCGGGTTTGATCCCCGGAGCCAGCGAAGGAGCCGGGCTCGGCGATCGCTTCTTACGGCACTTGAGCCGGACCGCGTACCTCGTTTATTTCGTGGACGTATCCGAGGGCTCGGGACGAGCGCCGGCCGATGATCTGATCGCGCTTCGGCGAGAAATCGAAGCTTACGGTGAAGGGATGGACGGAAAACCGGCGTTCGTGGTTGCGAACAAGATCGATGCGCTCGAAGACGACTCGAGGCTGAAATCGCTCGAGGAAGCGGCGCAAGGTCTGGGCCTTCCGTTTCTTGCCGTCTCCGCTGCGACCGGAGAAGGTTGCGCCGAGATGGTTCAGGACCTCTATCATCGCATCGCGGCCGCGCGAGCACCAGTAGCATGAGCAGAGTAGGTGTGCTCGGCGGCACGTTCGATCCGTTGCACCTCGGTCATTTACGAGCTGCGGAAGTCGCGCGCGACGAGCTGACCCTCGAACGCGTTCTCTTCGTCCCCGCTGCGAACCCTCCTCACAAGCTGGGGGATGCGGTGACCGACGCGAGCGCGCGGGTTTCGATGCTCGAGCTCGTGCTCGGCGACGAGGACGGCTTCGAGCTTTCGAGCGTCGAAATCGAAAGAGGTGGACCGTCGTACACGATCGAGACCCTCGATGAGCTGCAGCGGAGGCATCCCGGCGACGACTACTGGTTCATCAGCGGTAGCGACGCGTTTACGGAGATTCGGACGTGGAAGGATTGGGAAGCGCTCTTCGAGAGGTATGCATTCGCCGTGCACGAGCGACCCGGCGTTTTATTGGAAGAGGCGTCTCGGGCGGTACCGCCGTCGCTTCACGAGCGCATCGTGTTCCTGAAACGTGAGATGCTCAACGTGTCCTCGACCGAGATCCGGAGCTCGGTTCGAGACGGGCGCTCCATCCGCTTCCTCGTTCCGGAAGCGGTAGAGGACTACATTCGCCGAAATCGTCTATATGAGTGAGGATTTGAGAACTTGACCGAATCGAAATTGACACTGAGCTCACTCGAGCCTGAACTGCGAGGCGCCGTCGAGGCGGCGCAGGAGAAGAAAGCCGGAGACATTCTCGTGCTCGACCTGCGCGGTCTTGCGAGCTTCACCGACTACTTCTTGATTTGCTCCGGCACGAGCCACCGCCAGATCGAGTCGATCGCGGACGAGGTGGCATCGTCGCTCCGATCGCTGTCACGAAGACCGTCCCATATCGAAGGGTATCCGCGAGGAGAGTGGATTCTCATGGACTACGTCGACTTCGTCGTTCACATCTTCACGACCACGGGCCGCGACTACTATGATCTGGAACGGCTCTGGGGTGACGCGGAGAAACTCGCCGTGGCCAGCTGATACCGCGGCTCACGTCGACGACCAGACGATGGCGAAAGTAAACATCGGGCGAGCCCGATCTCAAGTTGACGCGACCATCATCGCAATAGATCCGCAGATGGTGGAAGTGGTCAAGCTTCTGAAGCGGCTCGCCGGCACCAACAGCAACGTTCTCCTCAGCGGGGAAACCGGCACCGGAAAAGACGTCGCCGCCCATGCGCTTCACTTCTGGGGTGAGCGATCCTCGCTGCCGATGGTCAAGGTCGACTTGCCTGCCATTCCGGCGACGCTCATCGAGAGTGAGCTCTTCGGCTACGAGCGAGGCGCGTTCACCGGCGCCGCGGCGACGAAAGCGGGCAAGTTGGAGCTCGCCGCTCGAGGCACCGTTTTTCTCGATCAGATCGGTGAGCTTGCGCCGGTGCTGCAGGCGAAGCTCCTGCGTGTCGTCGAAGATCGGCACTACGAGCGGCTCGGTGGGACCGAGTCGATCGAGCTCGAGGCGAGGATCGTCGCATCGGCGAGCGCGGATCTCGAGCAAGCCGTCGAGCGTGAGCGTTTCCGGCGAGATCTCTTCCATCGTTTGGGAGTCTTTTGGATTCGCCTCCCGCCGCTCCGGGAGCGCATGCGCGATATCGTCCCCCTCGCCGAGTATTTCCTCGAGCGAGAGATCGAGCGTCGCGGCCGGGCACCATCCAAGTTCGCGGCCGACGCTATCGAAGCGCTCGAAAGCTACGCTTGGCCGGGCAACGTACGTGAGCTCAAAGGCGTCGTCGAGCACGGCGTGCTCATGGCCCGGGGGGAGACCTTGGAGCGATCCGACATCCCCGACTACGTGCTCGACAGCCCGTCAGTGGCGTGGGGGTTCACCCGTGACAAGAGGCCGTCGCTCGCCGAAGTAGAAAAGAGCTACATCGAACGCGTCTTGAAAGACGTGGGTGGGAACCAGACGCGGGCGGCGGAGATTCTCGGCATCAGCCGGAAGTCGCTGTGGCAGCGACGGCGGCGTTATGAAATTGAGTAAGATCTGCCATCGGCCATCGGCCATCAGCCATCAGCCATCGGCCAGAGTTGCTAGACTAGAGACGATGCGAGTTCGGACGGTTCTGACCATTCTCTTGGTTTTTGGGTCGGTGTGGTTCGCGGTGTCGACGATCCGCCTCAACGAAGCTCTGGTTACGATTCAGTTCGCGTTCTTCCAGCCCATCGAGCTCGAGCTGTGGATGGTGATGCTCGCCGCGTTTGGAGTGGGTGCGGGCGTGATCTTGTTCTTCGATCTCGCCGGAGGTGCCCGCCGGTTTGCCCGTGATCGTCGTCGCCGCCGCGCGAGCCGGGCTCACGCGGAAGTGGAAGACTTGTACCTCGCTGGGCTCGACGCGATGGTCAACGGACATTACGAGAAGGCGCTCAACCGCTTCGAGAGCGTCCTCGCGCGAGAGCCGGAGGATGAGAATGCGCTCGTGAAAAAAGGCGACAGCCTGCGCACGCTCGGTCGCTATCGCGAGGCCGCCGACACGCTCGAACGTGTCTCGGGAGCGGCGCCCGAGAATCTTCTCGCGCTCTACTCGCTGTCGGACGTCTATCTCGCCGCCGGCGCGGACGAACGGGCCAAGTTGACCCTCGAGCGGATCATCCACCTCGGTCCCGAGACGACGGTCTCGGCGCACCGCAAGC
This sequence comes from Candidatus Marinacidobacterales bacterium, assembly GCA_965237955.1. Classification (GTDB taxonomy): domain Bacteria; phylum Acidobacteriota; class Vicinamibacteria; order Marinacidobacterales; family SMYC01. The sequence continues at coordinate 3,165,590 of OZ250169.1, forward strand.
TCCGGGACCTCCTGTTGCAGCAAGCCAAGTGGCAAGAAGCGAACGCGCTTCAAAGCCGACTCGTCGACATGGTCACGAACAAGGAAGAGCGAGCGCTCGAGGCGGCGATGGCGAACGGCATTCTGCTCGGTCTCGGAGTCTCCAAAATGAGCAACGTCGAAGCAGGCGACGTCGAAGAGGCCATGCTCATGTTCCGCTCGATTCTCGAGAACGACGAGAGGTTCATTCCGGCGTATGTGAGGCTCGGCGAAGCGCTCGCGTCTGAAGACGACACCGAGCAAGCCGTGCGCACCTGGCGGCGCGGCTACGAAATCACTGGATCCACCGAGCCGCTGACGGCGCTCCAGAACTTTTACCTGCGCGCCGAGCAACCTGAAGAGGCCATCGCCGTGTGGAAGCAGGCGCTCGTCCTCGCGGACAACGAGGTGCCGCTCCGCTACTGTCTCGGCAAGCTGCATTACCGCCTGTTCATGCTCGACGAAGCGCTCCGAGAATTTCGGTTGATTGAAGACCGCGTGAGCGGGCTTCCCGCGCTCCACCTCTATATCGCGCGTATTCTGGAGAGCAAGAACGACCCCTCTGCAGCCCTCGCCAAGACCAAGATGCTCGTCACCGAAGTCGAAGAGTTGATGATGGACTACGTGTGCGCCGCGTGCGAGTGGCGTGCCGGCGAATGGATTGAGCGCTGCGCGCGATGCGGCTGCTGGGGTTCGATAGCGTTGCATTTGCCCGCCGCGGCGACGCCGGAGCCGACCATGCAGCCATCGCCTACGTGGTCTACTCCGTAGTTCAGTTCAGCATGCTAACCCCGGGAGGATTTCACCTTCAAATCTCGTCTACTACTTTGTGGCTTCTTTGGGCGGCGTGTTCTCTGCGGCACTTCACGGGCTGGGCGCGGTCCTGGTCCCGGGGGAGTGCCTTCTCTGCAGCGCGCTTCTTGCTCGTCCGCTTCGGGGGCCGATTTGTGTTCGTTGCTTGGACCGGTTGCCTCGTATCACGGAGCCGTTTTGTCCGCGGTGCGGGCTTCCCTACAGCCGCTTTGTAGCACCGGGGCTTTGTGGGCCGTGCCGCGGTGGTGGGCGCGCGTTTCGCCGGGCGCGTGCCGGCTTGGTTTACGAGGATGACGTGCGCCTTGCGGTACACGCGTTGAAGTTCGGCGGGCGGGAGAGGATCGCGCACGTTCTGGAGGCTCTCGCCGCGGAGTTGTGGGTCCGGCCAGGCAAGCTCGAGGGGCACGCGGCTGTCCTTCCCGTGCCGTTGTCGGGCAAGCGCCGGCGCGAGCGGGGGTTCAACCAGGCGGAGCTCATCGCGCGGGCCGTGGCCCAAAATGCCGCGATCCCCATCCGGGGTCGGCTCCTCGTCAAGAAGAGGGACTGTCCGCCGCAGGCCGGACGCTCCGCCTCCGCCCGGCGGAAAAACGTCGCGTCGGTGTACCGGGCGTCGATCCCGCGCTCGCTCCAGGGTCGGGACCTCCTCGTGGTGGACGACGTGCTCACCACCGGTGCGACGGTCGAGGCGGCGGCGAGGGCGCTTCGGCGTGGCGGTGCCGGCGCCGTCGACGTGCTGACCCTCGCCCGCGTGCTGTAGGATCAACCGGGTTGCCCCCTGCCTGATCAAGACCCCAGAGCAATTCGGCCTTGACAAGCAATCGAGACGCTGCCTTGGTGCACAACTCCGATAGAGGCCGAGAGCTCGCTTGGCCCCGACTCCCATCATCCGATCATCTCGCTATCAGGCATCCCGAGCGCCGTCATGGTGTTGAGAATCTTGCACCCGATCCTTGCCTCGACTCTCTGTGCCGCCAACCCTCTCGCTCGCATCGCTGAGCCCACGATAGCCTTGTAGCGATGGAACGTTGTCTCGACTTTGCTCCGTTTGCTGTAGCCCGATTCTGTGTGCCACTTTCGTTTGCCGAGCCGAGCTTGTGCTGCAATGTTGCGATTACGCTGTCGGCTGCTCGCCGGCCCCGATGCGAGCTGGGCGCCCTTGCGCGGCGGTATCAGCACCCTCGGCGAGCGATGAGCGCTGTGATTCTCGATCGCCTCATAGACGCCGCTGGCGTCGTATGCGGTGTCAGCTCTGGCCGATGAGATGGGACTGTCGATCTGTCCGACAAGCGATGCAACCCGCGATGAATCGCGGGCTCTTTTGCTCGTCAGCTCGCAGGCGATGACTTCGCCACTCTGCTCGTCGACACACAGATGGAGCTTGCGATAGTCCCTGCTCTTTGATGCTCTGCGCAGCTGGCCGGCGTGGACAGCGAGACCGCTGCTGTCGATCAAGATGTGCAACGGCGTCTTCTGCTTGTCTTGGTAGAAGGGGACCTTACCCAGCTTCGCCTTGCGCCTCGAGATCGTGGTGTGATTGGGCACATCATTGTCTAGCTTCATCAGAGCGAACAATGATCGCAGCAATCCCTCGCTCTGCCTAGACGACAGATGAAACACCATGCCCAGGGTGACAGCCGTCTCGATGGCGTGGTTCGAGTACTTGCGTTGACGGCCCGGTTTCCTCTTCCTCGGCCGGGGCGCGTCCCAGTTCACAAGCTTGCCGGCGGTGAGCGAGATCCAGACGGTCAGGCTCCCGCGGTTGCGTAGACCCGCCTCATATTCACGCCAATTCCTCACGCGATAGGCCTTCTTCACATACTTCCGCTGAGTGCGTTTGAAAATGCTCATGGGGAACCTCGTATCCGCGAGTACAGGACAATTGTGGACCGAGATCGCGAGTTGTGCACCAAGGCATTCTGGACGAACAGAGAAGTGTCACGAGCAGCACGTGACGGGTTCAATTCGAGCACACGAGCGGCGCCTCATACTCGAGCGCGAGCAGCCGGAAGTAGTTCTCGCCCAGGGCGATGTTCCGGAAGGCGGCGTCGCTCAGATGCCGATTGATGCGGCTCGTGACCTCCAGCTCCGTGCGGTAGACGTCGAGACCCTTGTCCCGCGACGCCAGGAAGTCTGTTCCAGGCAGAATCCGGTCGGAGTAGGCGTTCACGAACGGCACATACACCGCCCGGTCTTCCGGGGTCGCAAAGTGGGCGTCGTCAATCATTCGCCAGGAGAGGTCCAGCATCAGGTTCGGATGACGCTCCAGCATCGACATCATCAGCTCAACGTGCCAGGCGGCGTCCATGGCGGTGAGCTCGCGCGACAGTCCCATGTGGACCCAGACGATCGCGTTGTCGGGATACAGGCGCAGCACCTCCTCCATCAGCGGCAGGTATCGGGTCGGGGCTTCGTCGTTTCCTAGGTCCGCATGGATGGCGAGCGGCATACCGCGTGCCCTCAACATCTCCATGAAGGGGGCCCAGTCGCTGATGGTGGCCGGCGGGACCGGCTCGTGCCCGTTGTCGAACAAGGCCTGCTTCACGAGGTTGACCTCGCCCATCCACGTGAAGGCGCCGGGGTATTCTTGCTCCAGGAGTTGCATCCCGGAGAGGATCGACGCAGGCTGCGACAGGTCTGGGAACGTCATCGAGAGCGTCAGGTGGGTGTCGGCCGGGGCCTTCGTCACGTAGTTGGCGGCGTTGACGAAGTCGTTCTTCAGCGTCGGCGTCACCAGCGTGCCGGGGCAGTCCAGGTAGTAGGTGCAGGAGGAGGTTGCCGGGAGCATCTGGCCGATGCCATAGACGTTGGCGAACAGGACGCCGGTCTCCTCGAAGTACTGCACGACCTCCTCGAACGGGATGGCGGGGCCGCCGAACGGGCGGAAGTGCACGTGGGTGTCGACCACTGAGGTCTGGGGCTGCACGGAGCGGTCGTAGCAGGGCGCATCGCCGCTTCGAAACATCTCCAGCGTCAGCCCGGGGGATGCGTCGATGGTCGTCGCGCCCTGCCAAGTGCAGCCGACGGCTCCTGACAGGCTCAGTGTCATGAGCAGCGGAAGGGTGTTGGTATCAACGACGCGCATCGCACCAGTGTCCGCGATTTACCGTCCGGCACCGTGTTGGACAGCTGTCAGAATAGTGTGTGCGGGGGTCAACCGCAAGCCGCAGCGGCGCGTTGCCAGGTGCAAACCGCCGGTGCATGCCGTGGTCCGGGACAAGGAGTAGCGCTGGGAAAGGGAGACAGGGCTGAGATTCAGATCACCGTGGACCGAACGTTCGTGCCGGCGAATCTGAACGTGGACTCGCGCGACGCCCGCGAACTTGGCATTAAGGTCTACCATGCTGCCGTTGAACGCGACCCCGTCCTGTGCGGAGATGCCCCTGAGATAGTTGAAGGTTAGGAGTGGCGGCTCCTAAGGCCGGGTTCGATAGAATCCGGCTGTGAAGGAAAAAGAAAGGAGCCACCACGATGTCAAATCACCAAATCATCGATGCGAAGAACAGGAAGAAGCTTCGAGAGATACTGAGCTCGAAGGGGCAAGCTCTGTTGCCGTTCTTGGATGCGATTGAGCGAACCGAGATAGCGATCGACGAAGTGATCGACGTTGCTGGCCGAGCGACGATCGAAGCGGTCTTGGATCTGTCAGCCCAAAGTGTGGCTGGGGAGAAACACCTGGGGAAGAAGGGTAGCGATGTTCGCTGGCACGGCCGGCAGGGTGGCGTAGTAAGCCTTGCGGAGCGGAAGTTGAGAGTGAGCCGGCCACGTCTGCGGCGTAAGGGAAAGGCAGAGGGAGGGGAGGTTGCGATTCCTGCCTACGAAGCGGTGAACAACTCGTCTCGGCTGAGCCAACGCATCTGGGAAATCCTGATGCTGGGTGTGTCGACGCGCAAGTACGCGTCGGTTCTTCCCGAGATGGCGGAGACGGTAGGGGTTAGCAAGAGCGAGGTGAGCCGTGAGTTCGTGGAAGCAAGCGCGGAGCAGTTGCAGGGGCTGATGGAGCATCCGCTGGACGAGCTGGAGATCGCGGTCGTGTACCTGGACGGGATTCGCTTCGGCGTGCACCACGCGCTGGCGGCAATCGGCGTAGATACAGAGGGATACAAGCATGTTCTGGGGCTTCGGGATGGAGCATCGGAGAACCAGATAGTGTGCAAGGCGCTGCTGGAGGACCTGGTCGAACGAGGCCTGAGCCCAGAGCGGTGTCGGCTGTTCGTGATCGATGGCTCCAAGGCGCTACGGGTCGCCGTCGACGCTGTGTTCGGTACCCACAACAAGGTCCAGCGTTGCAGGAAGCACAAGGAGCGCAATGTGCTCGGTTATCTGCCGCAGGAGCTGAAGCCGCAAGTGCAAGCGAGCCTGCGTTCGGCCTGGCAGCTCCCAGCAAAGAAGGGCAAAGCGCGGTTGGAGCAACAGGCGAAGTGGCTCGAGGACGACTACCCCTCGGCGGCGGAGAGCATCCGGGAGGGGCTCGACGAGATGTTCACCATCAACGAGCTCGACCTCCCCGCATCTCTGAAACGCTGCCTTGGATCGACGAACATCATCGAGTCGTGCTTCAGCGGTGCGCGAGGTCGTACCCGTCGCGTCACCCGCTGGCGCAATGGCAAGATGGTTCTGAGATGGGCCGCTTCGGCTCTGCTCGCCACGGAGAAAAATTTCCGTCGTATCATTGGATACCAATCGCTACCGATCCTCGAAGCGAAGTTAGCGGAGGTCACTGAGAATCAAGCGCTCGACAAGCACGCCAAAGTCGGGTAAACCATGTGTCAGGAGCCGCCACCACCTCGAACCTTCAACTATGGTGGGGGCACCTCCTCCTGTGCCAAAACTCGGCCCTTTTTGAAATAGACCATCAGTGTCATGAATTGACGGACACGAGCTACCTTCAAAAGGCGTGGAAATGAAAGTAAAGGAATTGGAATCCTTCGTTCAAAGGGAAACCGTAGTACCCTAAGAAGCGTCTTTCAATGCAGAAGGGGGCAGTGCCATTTGGAGGAGGACTATGGCCAAAGCGCGAGTGTTGACGAGGTCGGAACTAGCCGAGCATTTGGGCGTCGATAAACAGATGGTAACAAAATGGGAGCGGTCTGGGATGCCGGTCCACACTAGAGGGCGCGGCGTGGCGTCTCAATTCCGTCTGCGGGAAGTCCGGGCGTGGCTAAAGGTGCGGGAAGCCAAGGCCAAAGGCGGCGGAGAAGGCAAAGGTGCGAGAAGCCAAAGCGGCAGAGAAGGCGAAGAAGACAGCGAAGCAATAAGACGCGGCGGCGATGAGACAAGTCTGACTGCGCGAGTCCTTGGAACTCGGTAGTCTCTCGGTACCGGTTGCCAACGACGCTGCTCGGGGAGCGCGATGACGTCGTACTCATGGCATTCGGTGACGAGTGCCTCTTCGAAACTGCGAAAGCTGTCGACGGCTTGCTTGCCCAGATGGGACAGCAGGGTATTGTCAAAGTTAAGCAAAATCGGGCTGACCGATCCCCAACATGCCGGGTTCACGACACTTCCCCTGATCGTCACGGATGGGCTCGATTTCTACGAAAAGGTCGTCCGTCGCGTCTTCGGGCCGGCTTGTCTCTATGGCCAAGTCCTCAAGACGCGTAGGAACGATCGTGTCGTCAAGGTCGAACGACGGGCCATTCATGGAGCTGCGTGGCGATTCGAAGAAGCGCTCAATAACTCCGAGGACTCTTTCGACATTGAATACCTCCTTCATCGAGCGACTGAATCTGACCATCCGGCAAAGCTCGGCATACCTTTCGAGACGAACGCTTTCCCACGCTCGCTCGACGGAGAGGCTCGATGAGCACCTGGAGTTGCTCCGTTGCTATTACAATTTCGTCCGACCGCACGGAACTCTGAAGTTCGGACGTGAGATCCGAACTCCGGCTATGCAGGCCGGTCTGACCACGCGACGGCTCACCTTTCGAGACATCTTCTTGGCGACAACGATTCCTTTGTGGTCGCGGATCGAGGTTTTCTTGCTCACTGGGAGGCGCAACCTGGTCTCTTCCGCACCTGTACCACTGCCCGCAGCCGCGTAGCAACATTTGATGGAGGAAGCACCGCTCAGCCCGCATTCATGCGGACCGCGGACCGCGGACCGCAGCATGCAGTATATGGTGCCAAGGATCGTCACGAGTACCCTGGGCTCCAAAGTTTAGGAGGATATACCTTGTTGAAGAACGGCATGTTGACATTCCTTGTTTTCACTCTTTGGTCGGTGCCGACCGCGGCGGTGCCCGCTGCCGAGGAGCCGGACGTGGAGACCGCCGCTCTCGAAGCTGAGATCCGCCAGGAGTTGTCTTTGCTACACTCGCGTCTGTTAAAAGCTCGAGGCGCTTTTGGACTCGTTGCAGGCAGGCAGTGGAGCCTCCGAAGTCGCACCCGGCGGGGACTCAGGTAAAACCGCCGTGGACGAGGCCGTTCCTCCCGCCCCGAAGCCCGCCATCTCTGGTCGTAGCGATCAGAAGCTGTCCAGGGGCGTGGCAAGCAGCGGAGGCCAGGCGATCTCGTTCACCGGCTTGCTTGACACCTATTTCACGTACAATACCAACAGTCCACCAGACGGCCACAACACGCTGTACTACACGAATCCGAATGCGCGGGGCTTCGGCTTAAATCAAGCCAAGATCGAGATCGACGCCAGCGGCGACGGGCCCATCGGATTCCGTTCCGACATCTGGTTCGGCTCCGGGGCGCGCCTGTTCCGAGACGGTCTTGAGCCGGGTCCACTCGAGGATGTGCTGTACCTGCAACAGGCGTATGGCTACTACCAGTTCTCGAACGGAGCGCAGCTCGATGTTGGCCTGTTTGGCACGATTGCTGGCCTGGAAGTGGCCGAGTCACACCTGAACTGGAACTACACCCGAGGCATCCTGTGGGCTTGGAACGAGCCCTTCTCGCACCTTGGCGCTCGGCTCAGCATGCCGATGACGGACACGTTCACGTCGACCGTCATGCTTGTCAACGGCTTCGACAACGCCTGGGATCAGAATACCGGCAAGTCGTACGGTCTGCAAGGTTCCTTCGCTCCAAACGATGGCTTCAACACGACCTTGACCTGGATTAATGGACCGGAGAATTGGGGCACGAACGAAGGCTGGCTCAAGAACCTCCTAAGAAACTACCGCCTGAACGACGTCGCCCGTTTGAGTGTCGATGAGAGCGAAACCGAGGTCAGCGGCGCGTTGGGTCAGGCGGCGCACGGCACGGGAGCGATCTTGAGCGTTGTAGGCGGCGGCCCCGGGGTCTTGATAGACGAGCCCATCCTTGAGAGTGCGGTAGACGAGAATGGCGAGCTTTCGAGCGGTGGCGGTGATGGCTTTGGATTTACCGACGCGATAGGCGAGACGTCGATAGTAGGCGCCGAGAGCGGTCTGTGTACGCCCGAGGCTGAGTGCGGCCATGCGGAGAATGCCAGCGGCGCGGTTTGCAGAGGGTTGTGTTTTCGAGCTGAGGAGTCGCCCGCCGGAGATTTTGTTATTGGGCGCGAGGGTAAGCCAGGAAGTGAAGTGCTTTTCAGTAGGCCATCGGTTCATATCGGTACCGATCTCGGCGAGCAAGCGAAGCGCGGAATAGGGTCCGATGGCGTCGATCTGGGAGAGGTCGACCCCGGCGATCTGGTGGAGGAGAGGCCGGAGCTCGAACCGAGGTTCGTTCACTCGGGGCTTGCGCGATTTTCGAGGCGGTGGCAAGGAGGTGTTCGGGGTTGAGCGTTGAGCTAGAAGCTGCAGGTGCGATTCGATGGCCACGTCACAGGTTTGGATCTGGAGCTGAAAAGCATCAAAGAGTTCGAGGTTCTGCTTGAGAGCGAAGAGGTGCTCGGGGCGATAGTTGCCGGTGAGTGCAGCGGCGATCTCGGCCTCGGAGGACTGACAACGGTGGTCACGGTGCTTAGCGAGCCGATGGGGGTCGGTTTGTCCGGCAACGATGTCTCGTAGAATCCGCATGCCAGTGACACCCGTGATATCAGTGACCACAAGGTGGAGTTGAAGATTCATTTGCACGAGAGCCTTCTGCATGCGCTGGATATGGGTTACCGCACTCTGAACGAGAGTCTCTCGGTGGCGGAGGTAGCCACGCAGGGCGGTGATGGCTGCTTCGGGTCGAAAGCTTCCGCGGAGCAACCCCACGCTGTGCAACTCCCGGAGCCATTCGCAATCGCTGACATCGCTCTTGCGCCCCGGGACGTTTTTGACGAGGCGCGCGTTGACCAAGAGGACCTGGAAGCCACGGGCTTCGAGGATTTCATACAGGGCGATCCAGTAGACGCCGGTCGACTCCATCGCGACGCTCGTCACGCCGCAAGTCGCGAGCCAGTCGGCGAGCCGATGAAGATCGGCCGTGAAACTCCTGAAGGAACGGACCGGTTTAGGATCGCGCTCCGGTGGAACTGCGACGAAATGCTCGGCCGAGCCGCAATCGATCCCAGCGACATTCACGTTGATTTGCTTCAGGAGGGATGGAGAAGTCCGCTTCTTGGGTTGACGACGATTGTGCTTCATCAGATGCTCCTTCATACTTCGTGAAGCATCCGGGAACAGGGATGGGCATTCGTTACATTCTCCTAAACGGGATCACGCTCACGCGTGTCACCACTGACAGTGCCGAAACATCCCCGGGCCATGCTTAGTTACGGGCTGGATCGCACCAGTGTTGAGTCGGCCTCGGTTCCCGGATGCTCCCGCTATTGTATGAAACGGACGCTCCGTGCAGCACTGGAGTTTCTACCCAGATAGATCGCGAGCCCTGCGCGTACGATGCTTAGTTGGAACGCCTACAAGATGCTGCACGAGCGGTTGGAGTTCATGGCCAACCTCGATTACATCCAGGCCAACGATCCAGAGTTCGGCAGCGCGATATCCTGGGGCATGGGCGGGTACGCCCGCGGGCATGTCTCGGACCAGGTGCGCATCGCCTACCGCTTCGAATTCATGGACGACACCGATGCGCGGTCGACCGGATTCAAGCAGAACCTCCGGGAGAACACGTTCACGCTCGAGGTCCAGCCTGTGAAGGACGACCCACGCTTTCTGACGCGTATCGAATACCGCCGTGACTGGTCCGACCTCCCGTTCTTCACCTGCGGCAGCTGCGCGAGTGGCATGGCGACGAAACAGGACACGTTCACGGTTGGTATGATGTGGGTCTTCGGACCCAGGCAATAGGGGTCGCCCGACGGCACGGGGCTGGGAGGGTGCCTTTTGAGAGCGTTGAGGTTGCGAACGTCCCGGAATAAGTTGCCTCGTGCGGGACGAAGATGAGGGCGCGAAAGGTGTGTGATTTGTGCACATCGTTCAACGAGGTCCGTGGTCGGTGACCACGAAGCCCCCGGGCGGCTTGCGATGGAAGTCCGAGAGGTTGGTGAAGGATCGTTCTTTTTTCGCAGAAGCTTTCGCGGATGAAACGGGTAGCCCTTTTCTCGTTGGCTCGGCCTGAGAGGAGGCTTGGGACTGGAAGGTGGAAAAACATACCTGCTCCGCCAGCCACTCGCCGAGCGCCGACTTTGAGGTTGTCGTAGAACCAGCTACCTTTGGACATCCGGTGCTTCTGCCATCAAGTGATGGAATGGACTCCTCCGCTGACATAGACGGCATCGATGTGCCAAAGTCAGTCGAATACGCATCGAAAAGGAGGAGTCCGAATGAAAGATACGACGATCGCTGTGGATCTTGCAAAGAACGTCTTCGAGATTGCCATCTCGGGAGAAGCGGGGAAGGTGTCCAAGCGACTCCGTGTGAGTCGACCCAAATTGGTGTCGTTCTTTGCCAAACAGAGCGCTGCCACCGTGCTTCTCGAAGCCTGCGGCTCGGCTCACTTCTGGGCAAGGACGTTCCGAAGGTTGGGACAACGACGTCGTCCTGCTCCCACCTCACCTCGTGAGGCCGTATCGACGCGGGAGCAAGAACGACCGCGCCGACACGAAGGCGTTGCTCGAGGCCTACAGGAACGAGGAGCTTCTTCCCGTACCCATCAAGTCCGTGCACCAGCACACCCTCGCCGCGCTCCATCGCCTGCGCTCAGGATGGCTCTCCACACGGACCGCACGCATCAATGCCGTACGCGGGATCCTGCGCGAACTCGGATTCATCATCCCAAAGGGCGCTCACTTCGTCGTGCCCGCCCTCTTCGAACTCGTCGAAGACGCTGATTCTGATTTGCCCGACGTGCTCCGTTCGCATCTCCGTGATGCCTGCTCCGAGATTCGAGAACTCAAGGACAAGTGCGCTGGCATCGAGCACGAGCTCAAGGCGCTCACCAAGCAGCTTCCTGAAGTCCAACGACTTCTCGCCATTCCCGGCATCGGACTTCTGACCGCGACCGCCATCGTGGGCTTCGTCGGCGATCTTCGCCGCTTCCCATCGGGGCGCCGCTTCTCGAGCTACCTCGGCCTGGTTCCCAAGGAAAACTCCAGTGGCGACATTCGCCGCCTCGGACGCATCACCAAGCGTGGCGACTCCTACCTGCGTATGCTCCTCACCCAGGGCGGGCGCGCCGTGCTCCGCGCGGCGAACGTCAGTAAGAGCCCGCCCGACAAGCTCCGCGCCTGGGCTCGGAAGGTCCACCGCTCGCGGGGACACAACAAGGCCGTGATTGCTGTCGCCAACAAACTCGCCCGGATCGTCTGGGCCGTCTCCACCCGCGAGGGTGAATTCCAGTCGGTGCCCGTGGCCGTTTAGAGGTTCCACTTTCGTGTTTTCTTTTTTCCCTTCCAAAAGAGGCTGCGACGATACCCATCCAACTGATGGCGTACCGGTCGGACCGGCGCGGGGTCAAGCCGATAGCAACACTGGCCCTAAGAGGTCGTTCAAAGTGATTGGCTCCTCGCGCGCGGATTTTCCATCATGGCCCGGAGCACCCAAGACGCTCCTCACTGAGGCCGAAGATACGTTTGCAGTCTGACCCACTCGTCACGACGCGATGGATGCGCAGCTTCGATGGAAGATTTATTAAGAAAGGGGCTTGACTAGAGGAGTCCAGATATGTTGCTACGCCGCATTTGAATGCTAGTGCCGGTTGGCCTGCGTGTGTCGGCGAACGCCATCGCGTCTAATAAGTGGTGTCGGCGTGCACACGAAGATGTCCCTGAACGTCAGGCACCGCGTGGTCAGCCCAGCCGGCATCGCCGACAGAACTACGTCTCTCGAAATCAGGCTCAAACTCTAGCACGCGAGCGGGTTACGCGGCAGTCACCAACACTTGATTGCGGAAGCACCGACTTTGCCCCGCAACGGACAGGCGCGATTGAGACATCTGCGATTTTTCACTTTGGATCGGCCCTGACCACGAGAGAACAGTGTCCTCGAAATTCTGGCTCAAACTCTAGCACGCAGGGGGGTTAGGGACTGGCCGCCAACACTCCTAAGAAACTACCGCCTGAACGACGTCGCCCGTTTGAGTGTCGATGAGAGCGAAACCGAGGTCAGCGGCGCGTTGGGTCAGGCGGCGCACGGCACGGGAGCGATCTTGAGCGTTGTAGGCGGCGGCCCCGGGGTCTTGATAGACGAGCCCATCCTTGAGAGTGCGGTAGACGAGAATGGCGAGCTTTCGAGCGGTGGCGGTGATGGCTTTGGATTTACCGACGCGATAGGCGAGACGTCGATAGTAGGCGCCGAGAGCGGTCTGTGTACGCCCGAGGCTGAGTGCGGCCATGCGGAGAATGCCAGCGGCCCGGTTTGCAGAGGGTTGTGTTTTCGAGCTGAGGAGCCACCCGCCGGAGATTTTGTTATTGGGCGCGAGGGTAAGCCAGGAAGTGAAGTGCTTTTCAGTAGGCCATCGGTTCATATCGGTGGGTTACCGCACTCTGAACGAGAGTCTCTCGGTGGCGGAGGTAGCCACGCAGGGCGGTGATGGCTGCTTCGGGTCGAAAGCTTCCGCGGAGCAACCCCACGCTGTGCAACTCCCGGAGCCATTCGCAATCGCTGACATCGCTCTTGCGCCCCGGGACGTTTTTGACGAGGCGCGCGTTGACCAAGAGGACCTGGAAGCCACGGGCTTCGAGGATTTCATACAGGGCGATCCAGTAGACGCCGGTCGACTCCATCGCGACGCTCGTCACGCCGCAAGTCGCGAGCCAGTCGGCGAGCCGATGAAGATCGGCCGTGAAACTCCTGAAGGAACGGACCGGTTTAGGATCGCGCTCCGGTGGAACTGCGACGAAATGCTCGGCCGAGCCGCAATCGATCCCAGCGACATTCACGTTGATTTGCTTCAGGAGGGATGGAGAAGTCCGCTTCTTGGGTTGACGACGATTGTGCTTCATCAGATGCTCCTTCATACTTCGTGAAGCATCCGGGAACAGGGATGGGCATTCGTTACATTCTCCTAAACGGGATCACGCTCACGCGTGTCACCACTGACAGTGCCGAAACATCCCCGGGCCATGCTTAGGGCCGGCGACAAAATAAGTTCCCGTTTTCAAGACGGTCGGATGGTGTAGTTCCATTTGGGTAGAGTCTGGTCCTTTGTAACGGAAAGCGCCTGCATCCGCTCGTCAGTGATTTTGACGCCCTTCGGATAACGACGCCGGATAAGGTGTGCGCGTACTCGCAAACCGGAAGAGGTGGTGGTCGTGCGGATGTATTTGAGGATGGTTTCGTAGCTGTCGAGAGGCCTGCCCGCCCAGTTCTTGCTGATCTCGCTGAACAGACGGTGCTCCACTGGATTCCACTTGGATGTACCGGACGGATAGTGGGCTATGGTGATAGCGATGTCGTGGCGATTGCAAATCCGCGTTTGAAGCCCGTGCTTCCAACCCCGACACCGATAGCCATTGCTGCCCCCGGCGTCTGCCAATATCGCGAGGTCACGGTGTTTCGGTTCAGCTGGAACATGACAGTCCTGAAGTTAAAATACGCACATGGAAAAAGGAGCTGTCATGAGCAAAGGTCGTCGTCGTCACACTGCGGAGCAAAAGGCAGAGCTGTTGCGCCAGCACGTTGCCGAGAAAAAGCCGGTCTCGGAGGTATGCAACGAGGCAGAAATCCAGCCGAGCCTGTTCTACACATGGCAAAGGGAGCTATTGGCTGGAGCCCATACGGTGTTTTCGTTCCGTCGTGCGCCGAGCCGTGAGAAGGAGCTAGAGGAGAAGCTCTCCCGTCTCGAGGCGAAGGTGGCCCGTAAGGATCAGATCATCGCTGAGGTGACCGAAGAGTACGTGACACTCAAAAAAAACTTGGGGAAGCCTGAGTGGTGCCTGGATTCCCCATGACCGTCGTGACGAGGTTGTCGACTTCGTGAACACAATCGCCACCAAGACCCAGCTTCCGGTCCAGCAGATCGTTCAGTGGTGCGGGATCGCTCGGGGCAAGTTCTACGACTGGCGCAAGCGGTACGGGAAGGTGAATGAGCACAACGGCCTGGTGCTGCGGGATCACTGGACCGAAGAATGGGAGCGCCAGTCCGTGATCGACTACTTCGACTGCCACCCACTGGACGGGTATCGCCGACTCACGTTCATGATGCTGGACGAAGACGTGGTGGCAGTTAGCCCCTCGACGACGTACCGGGTGTTGTCGAAGGCGGGTCGTCTGGACCGTTGGAACCCGAAGCCGTCGAAGAAGGGAACGGGCTTCGTTCAGCCGCTGCGAGCGCACCAGCACTGGCACACGGATATCTCGTACTTGAACCTGGGTGGGACGTTCTACTACCTCTGCTCGTTTCTGGATGGTGCGAGCCGCGCGGTGGTTCACTGGGAGATTCGTGAGTCGATGACGGAAGCGGATGTGGAGTGCATCTTGGAGCGAGCAAAGGAGCGGTACCCCGATGCGCGGCCTCGAATCATCTCGGACAACGGTCCGCAGTACATCGCGAAGGACTTCAAGGCATTCATCCGCATCTCAGGGATGACGCACGTGAGGACCGCGCCGTACTACCCGCAATCGAACGGGAAGATCGAGCGTTGGCACAAGACGATAAAATCGGACGCCCTGCGTCCTGCCAGCCCCACGAGCCTCGAAGAGGCTCGCCGCTTGATGGAACGATTCGTCGAATATTACAACGGGGTTCGCCTGCACAGCGCGATCGGCTACATTGCGCCGCTGGACTTCATGGATGGCAAGGCCACCCAGATCTGGTCGGAGCGAGACCGCAAACTCGAGCAGGCTCGGAAGCTGCGGCGTGAGCGCCGTGCGAACAAGGTGCCCGCATGAACACTCTGATCCCAGGAGCCCCACTCCGTTCCCTCTCGCCCACAAGCATTGAGTACCAGAGAGCGCAGGGGGCGTCAAGGGCGGCGAAGCCGGCGCGCGCAGCGCGCTTTACCCTTGACGCCCCCGAGCACTCTGGTACGATCCCTGGGGCGATAGGGGACATCCTGCCGCCGGGCGTTGCGTTAACGTCCAACCTCGCTGTCATCTTCACGCTGAACCAATACAACGGGCTGCAGGATAGCGTCGCCGTCCTTCCGTTCGCCACCACTTCTCGATGGCATTCACGGCGAAGTCCGGGGTGTTGTACGAGGTACCAATGAACACTGTCCCGCGGTTCGCGAGCAGATCGTAGACGCCGTAGGGGATTGCGATGCCGTTCGATTCGGAACGGAAGTCATGGTCTTTGACGAGAGTCGGCTCGCGGTTCCAGGCCTGCCCGCCGTTTTTGAATAATCCCACCAGCTCCCGTTTCTTCGTGTCTACGCTGATGATGGGATGACCAGCTGCGGCAAAACGCTCGCGCAGTTCGGCGATACACGCGAATTGGGTATCGCGATCTTCGGACGTGGCACCGCACAGCTTCTTGTGGTTCACCCGCAACGAGAAGCCGAGCTGTTTGAGCAGTCGACCGACGGTTTTGCTGCTGACGTTCACACCGAGGCTTCTTAGCTCGCAAGCAATCTTGTCGGTGGTCCGCCGCGTCCATTTCACTCCCGTCATCGGATCGCCCGCGGTGTCGTGCTTCATGAGTTCTTCGATCTTGGCGATGACTTCTGGCGTTTTTTTTGCACGGCGCGCCGTCCGCCACCCTTTCGCCGAACTCCGTCGAGCTCAACATCTCTCATTAGCAATTCCCTACGACCTCTGGCTACCGTGCTCGGATCCATCCCGAGCAGTTCGGCAATCTGTTGGTCGCCACCGTGACCGAGCTTCATGGCCTCGACTCCCGCGTAGAGACGGCGCTGCTTTTCATCGAGCAGGCTGTAGAAAAGAACGATCGCAGCCTTCAACTCCACGGGGAGCACGCGGACTCCCCCGACCCAGCCCAACGTGGAAGGTGACGCCTCATGTACCTGGCGGGCCGAGAGCTGTTGCTTGCGCGTGCTCACATCGGTGGCCAGATACAGATATCGGCCGAACACCTGCTCGCGCGCCAATCTTTTCTCTCGGACCAGTTTCAACAGAGGAGCCTTGACGTCAACCTGCACCACGTCCTCGAGCTCGTCGACGTAGTAGCCTGCCTCACAGGCCGCGACCAACGCTTTTACCGTCGCAAGCAACGTCCCGTACTTCGAGAACCACACTGAGCGCAACGACCAAAGACCTTTTCGATCGAACTGGGCGATCTCGTCCAACGTGTAGTAGCTACCACGGTGGGAGTAGCTTGTCCGATACGCCAACTCATTGAGCTTTCGGAAGACGGTCGAGTCCACATCGGTACCCAACACTGCCTTCAAATCATCGAGGGTAGCTATTTTGTGCTTCCTCAACAGGCGGTCGAGATCTTCAGACTGATAGCTCGTAGGTCTCATAATAGGAGAAGTGCTCCTTGATAGGCGTAATCCTACCTAAAATGAGGACCGTTTGCCAAACACGCGCTGGTTGCTGAAGATCTACAAATGTTCCGTTTCTAGGGAGCTTGCCAGGCTCTCGTGATGCCAGACGACATCGCGATCACGACCTGAAACAGGAAGAGTGTGCTCAAAACTAGACAGTTATTTTGTCGGCGGCCCTTAGTTACGGGCTGGATCGCACCAGTGTTGAGTCGGCCTCGGTTCCCGGATGCTCCCGCTATTGTATGAAACGGACGCTCCGTGCAGCACTGGAGTTTCTACCCAGATAGATCGCGAGCCCTGCGCGTACGATGCTTAGTTGCGGAAGCACCATAAATTCTGCTAAAGTACTCTACTTGTACTGACTTAGTTGACCGGCAAGCCATCGTCAGGTGTCAGGGGGACCGTCTGCCCGACTGGCTGAGCTGAATGCCCAAAAAGCTTTGACCTGGACTGAAAAGGAGCGCAAGAGCATGAAGAAGATTATCTCTACAGTGTTTGTATTATTGACATCCATGAGTATGGCAAACGCCGACCAGTATTTGCAGGCATCCTCAACGATTACCCAGTGCCCCGGCAATGCACCCGTGGTCGTTAAAATGGATGTCACGGATGCAGCCAATGGCCTTGCCCTAAAAGACAACAAAATCACTGTAAGTGAAGCCGGACCCTATCTGATAGTCGCTGCACCCCAAGTGGGACGCGAAGGTGGAGGACCCTATGGTTGCTTCGATTTATGGCTGCGTGTTAATGGAGATGATGTAGCGAACTCCAACGTACAGCTGTGTCAGGATGCCGACAGCAGGGCGAAAGACGTCATCATATCGCAGGGAATCGTCCCACTGAAGGCGGGTGATGTTGTAGAAGTCATGATGTCAGCTAATAATTCAGAGGCGAACCTATGCATTGAAGCTATCCAGCCGGCCGGTGAACCATTGGTGCCTTCGATCATTTTCTCGATGATCAAGTAGTAAGATTTGTGTAGAAGTTGAGAAATTCTCCGACGAAGGTGCCGCTGGGTGTACCAGCGCCAAGCCTCGGGCATCAAGGCCCTCCTCTTGGTCTGATTGGCAATCCTCTTCCGCCGCGCCAGTTGCGACACCCATTTTCGGGTCGTTACATCGAGGTCGCCAAGCGACCGTTCGAGTCCGGGCTCAGCGATGCGCGGTGCCCCGACGAGGTCTTTAACCAAGTCGAGTCAGAGGAAGAGCATGACTTCGTGCGTACTTGGGTAACAGATAGGTTCCGGTTTCGAAGAGGAAGCGTGTTCGTGGGGCTGGCCACCCTACTAACAATAATGATTCCAGAAGGTGCTGAATCCCAACGCCTGGCTGGAAACCTCACCGGCAGGGTCGTAGATCCGGTCGGGGAAGCGATCATGGGAGCGGTCGTCACTATTAACAGCCCGGATTAACAGCCCGGCGCTCATCACACCGGATCTCTCGACTGAGACGAACGAGCGCGGAGACTTCCGGTTTGCGAGTCTGGAACCGGGTGTCTACGAGGTGAAGGCGGAGCTTCCCGGCTTTGGAGCAGTGATACAGGAGAACGTGCGCATCAACGTTGGCGCGACCACCGAGCTCGCCATGGAGTTACTGCCGCAAATCGGCGAGGCTCTGCTCGTTACCGCGGAGCCTGTTGTGATCCGCAAAAAAGAAGACCGGCGCGAAGCAGCCGATCATGGCAGGTCTAAACCGTGCAATCAACGCTGGATCGACTTTTTGCGGAGCACAGGTCTTTCAGGCGTCCAGGAGGTTGAGGTTGCCATCGAGAGAAGCCGATTGAAGCCCAATTCGAAATTCCGGCTCGAACGACCACCCGTCGATGAGGCGTGCGGGGACCAGCACGTGACGGCAGCCGTTAAATCACTGTAGAAAAATAGGATAGAACGACATTGGTACCAGGGTTGAAACCCGAGAGCGCGTAAAAAAGCATCGCGGAACTCGAAAAACTCCCGTATATGGGCCGCAAAAGCCCGTCGTGTCCAAAAACACAAACGAACTCAAGCCCCACGGGCCGGGACGTTTCGGATTAGAGGTGTCTAGGCTTGGTTCGCCAATGGAAGCTAGAATCCTCAGTCATGAGCACGCTGATCCAGCCCTTGACATTGTTGGTGGTTGCCATCGCTGGTTGGGTCCAGCGTGACCAACAGGCCGCTATCGTCTACTTGCTTGAGGAGAACAGAGTCCTCAAAGCTCGGCTTCGCGGGAGGAAGCTTCGCCTCACGGACGACGAGCGACGTCGGCTTGCGGTAAAGGGTAAGGCGCTTGGCCGGAAACTCTTGGCCGAAGTCGCCGGTATCGTCACACCGGAAACCCTGCTGGCTTGGCACCGAAGGCTCATTGCGGGGAAGTGGGACTACAGCGCGCGGCGGAAACAGCTTGGACGGCCCCGGGTCATGGCCGAGATTAGCGAGCTCGTGGTGGGAATGGCGACGTCGAATCCGAAGTGGGGATATACACGAATTCGCGGCGCCCTCTCGAATCTAGGTCATACCGTAGCCAGGAGCACCATCGCCAATATTCTGCGGGAACACGGCATCGAGCCCGCGCCGGAGCGAGGTGAGCGGACGCCGTGGCGCACGTTTCTCACCGCCCATTGGGAAACCGTTGCTGCGACCGACTTCTTCACCGTCGAGGTCGCCACGGTCCGCAGGCTCGTAACCTACTATGTGCTCGTCGTCATCGAGCTCTCTTCGCGAAAAGTGCACATTGCCGGAATCACTCCCGGTCCGGACGGCGCGTTCATGATGCAGGTCGGTCGGAATCTCACCGACCCGCTCGACGGCTTTCTGCGCGGCAAGCGATTCCTCATTCTGGACCGCGACAAGAAGTTCACCACGGAGTTTCGCAACTTGCTCGAGCAGGCCGGAACTGACGTCATTCGGCTGCCGTACCGTTCGCCGAATCTGAACGCTTACGTCGAAAGGTTTGTTTTGTCGATCAAAAGCGAGTGCCTGGATCGGATGATCTTCTTCGGTGAACAATCGCTGCGGCGGGCAGTCGTCGAATTCTGTCGTCACTATCATGCAGAGCGAAATCATCAGGGTTTGGAAAACGCGTTGATCGAAGCGGACGAGCGCGTGGGCAGTCTCGCCGGGAATGTGCAATGTCGTAAACGATTGGGCGGCTTGCTCAGTTATTACCACCGCGACGCCGCATAGGAGTTCGGGCGCGCAAGCTGGACGTAACGGGTGGTCTGGAGGAGAGGTCTGCTCGGGATCGCCTATCGTAGACCCAGTGCCGCGTCGGCTGGTCTCCGCAAATTTCGAGAACGCCTCTAGGATTCGAGCTTTCCGCTCCGTTCTCGTTTTCGGACACGATGCGATCCGGCGTTGATTGCGCGGTTTAGACTTGCCACGATCGGCTGCTCCGTACCGGTCGACCCGACGATGCCGCCGGCGTCTTATCAACGTAGAGAGGCTCGTTCTTGCGACTGTTTTCGAATATCTAGCCTATTGTCCTGGACGCCGGGGCTGACCCTAGGCGGTCGTGGAGATCCTCGCCAACTCGAAATTGCGTCGGTGGCCCGGCGGCGACAGCGTTCAGAATTTCCACCGCGTCGAAGACGAATTCGCAGGACGTCGCTCTCATGGCTGTCTGCCCATTGATACGCGATCTTCTTTTTTGCGGATCACACCCGCTTGCCAACACGATCGACTTGGGAAAGCGGCCTCGGCCATTCCTCTGGTAGGTCGTGGTATTTAGAGCAGCTTTAGCAATTGGAGGAAGACGTTATGTCGACGTTATCCCCCTTCAGCATCGTATAAAACGGCTTCACACGTCAGCCATTGCCTGGCGGTCGGTGACGCTGTCGGGACGACCGTGGAGTTCCAGCTACGCGGACAGTTCAATCCGCTGTCCGACATGGTGGGGGAGGCGGGCCGTGTCAACGTCATCGCGCACCGCTGCATAGAGTTGGCGCGGTCCCGCCCGAACCGCGCCTTACTTGAACCTGCGAGCTGCTTCCCGCAAGTCGATGATCTTGTTGACCCGTTCCATCGTCGGTTCGCGCCCCAATTTCTGAAGAAAGGCTCTGGCAACGCTCAAGTCAGTAATAGGGAAACTACCACTTGGATCTACGAACGAGTCAATGTACTTGCACGGCTTCTACAAGCTGCTTGGCATAGCACAGAAACGCTCGGGCTCGTGGCCGGACAATGACAAGATTTGCGATCTCCTCGTCCAGCAGCTTGACGCTGATGGTGTTCAGAACAGTATGTACGGCATCCAACGCCGCCGTTACCTGCTGCAAACTGGCGGGGACCAGCGGTTCGGCGTTGGGAGTTATCGCTCCGGCCAGATCCGTATGGCTGATGCGTTGGTTCCTCCATGGGCGCGCGAATTCGGCGGCTTCAACGGCAGTATCGATCCTGCTCCGCACTGCGCTACGCAGTGCCTGCTCCTCGCAGAACTCGGACAGCTTCCTGACTGTCAGGTTGTTCTTGCTGCCAGTCTGGATAGGGTCGGTCATCCTGCACAGGCGCAGCATTAAGTCATTCCAGAAGATGTGCTGGACATCCCAGATGAATCCGCCGCCGCTGATGGCGTTCAGAAGTCCAACGTCTTCAGCGTTGCTGAATAACTCCCGGAACTCGTCGGACCTCATCTTGCCCGCCGCCCACTCATTCCGAAGGCCGTCAAACACAGTGCCGAACTCCACGCCAAGCTTCTCCTGATATTCCTGCCTAATTTTTGTCGCTCATCTATTTCCTAGCGCGCCGCTCCCGTGAGGTCCAAATATTCATGCGGCTTCCCGATGGTAGAAACGGAGCAACCCGCCGGACGCCTCTGCCGCCCGGAGATCAGACACACGCGGGCGGGCCGCCAGGAGTAGAATACGCCGGTCATGACAACCGACCCGGACCGGAAACACCGCGTCAACTTCGCCTCCGTCATCGCTGACATCAACAGGGCCTACGAGCAGTTGCTTGGCATGGAACCGGTCCGCGCGGACGCGCACCGGTTCCCGGTTCCCGCAGCCGCTGGCGTCTACCTCCTCAGTGAGTCGAACGAGCACCTCTACGTGGGCAGGTCGCGCAACCTGCGCCGGCGCCTGCGCGATCATAGCAGCCCATCGGCGCAACGTCAGGCAACGCTCGCGATCAAGATCGCGCGCAACGAGACCCGACATGACAAGCCGACGTACCAGCCCGCCGGCAGCACGGCCGACCTGCTCGCCAACTCGTCCGCTTTCAGGGCCTCGTTTGACGAAGCGAAGGCGCGCATCCGCGCTATGCAGGTCCGCTATGTCGAGGAACGCGATCCGGTACGTCAGGCTCTGTTGGAGATCTACACCGCCGTGGAGCTCCGTGCCTCCTACAACAGTTTCGAGACGACCTGAATGGAAGCTCCGACCGACCTTCCGAGGCGAGGTCCAATTCCCGCGCAACGACCGCTCGCGGTCGACACGATTCCCGGTCTCAACTGGCGTTGTTGCACGGCCCGGAGCAAATCGCTGACCTCCCTGTGCCGGTCGGAGAGTCACCCGGCGCAGTAAGTATCGGGCATGCCGAGCGCGGTCATCTTGTTGAGTATCTCGCACCCAATTCGGTGTTCAACTCGTTGCCTCGCCAACGTTCGAGTCCGCATCTCGGGCCCCATGATCGCCTTGTAACGATAGACCGCGTTCTCCACCATGCTTCGCTCGGTGCAGCCTGAGAGCTTGTACCATTCACGTCGGCCGTGTCTTTCGATTGCACGAATATGGCGGTCGCGTTCCCGCATGGCGGTGTTCGAATTCTGACTGAGCGTGGCGTTTCGTTGCGGCGGAATCACCACGCGCGTCCTTCGTCCAGGGCTGTGCGCTTCGATGGCTTCGTAGACCGCTTCCTTGTCGTATGCACTGTCCGCCGCCACCGACGCTATAGGTGCTTGAATCTGTGTTAGCAAAGGGGGGACTCGCGTTGCGTCGCGAGCTCGTGACGCCGTCAGTTCGGACGCAACAATGTTGCCGGTCTTGCGATCAACGGCGATGTGCAACTTGCGCCAGGCGCGCTGCTTTGGCGGTTTGCGGGTGGTTCCAACATGAATCCTCAAGCCCGTGCTATCGATCATCAGGTGGATTGGTTGATTGCTTGCGGCTTTCCGAATCCGCAGCTTCTTGCGGATGCTCACCACTCGCGAACTACCTCTACCTTGAGACCCACTCCATCCACTTCCAGGTAGTACCGTCCGTTTTGCTCAACGACGCGGGCTTGCGGCCTGTAGGCGTAGTGATAGTGGTACCGATACTCGTTCTGCCGCCACTTTGTTCTGCTGGAGGAGAACGTGAACATCCTGTCAGTGTTCTCAAATCCCTCGAAATCGCCATCAAGCTGACCTTGCTCAATGATCCGCATCCGACATCTCCTCTATGGCAATTGCGATCGCACGGCAGAATCCAGCCGCCTGTGGATCAGCAAGATTGTCGTTAGGATGTCGAGAGCGTCCTGCTCGGTAACCTTCCAGTGAATCTTCGGCACATGCGCGGTCGTATTGCGAAATGCCCCGAACAGGCCTTTGATCAGATTCATGAAGACGATATGCTCGCTGGGCGTCGTCAGAGAGTTGAACGCCAGGCGCGGAATACCTGATTTCCCGATCCCCAGCGCTTCACCGACGAGTGAGACCCCGTCTGACACGAGCCCGGTCTTCTCGCGAAGCTTCTCAGCAACGCTCTTCTTACTGCTTCGCTGTCTTCTTCGCCTTTTCCGCCGCTTTGGCTTCCCGCACCTTCGCCTTCTCCGCCGCTTTGGCCTTGTCTTTCCGCACCCTTAGCCACGCCCGGACCTCCCCCAGACGGAATTGAGACGCCACGCCGCGCCCTCTAGTGTGGACCGGCATCCCAGACCGCTCCCATTTTGTTACCATCTGTTTATCGACGCCCAAATGCTCGGCTAGTTCCGACCGCGTCAACACTCGCGCTTTTGCCATAGTTCTCCTCCAAATGGCACTGTCCCCTTCTGCATTGAAAGACGCTCCCAGGGTACTACGGTTTCCCCTTGAACGAAGGATTCTAATTCGCTGCAATAATCCCCAGCTGATTCCGTTGCAACAGGGATGTTTATACATGCATTTTACATACTTTCTCTAACCTAGCCACGAGGCGGGCTGATCCAGCCTCGACCGGGAATGGCATTGTCAAGTTAGACGGCATCCCAACGGTCTGCGTGCAGAAGGCGATCGGCTATGCCTTCCTGGCGCCCTCATGGGATAATTACCGCGGCGCTTTCGTCCCAATTATTCTGACGACGTACACGTCGAAAGGCACGAAAGAAGTACTCGGACGAGGAGAAGATCCGGATCGTGTTGGGAAGGGCTGCGAGGCGAAGAGAGCATTGCAGCCCCTGTGCTGGCGAGAAGGGATCTCATCGAATCTGTATTAGCGGTGGAGCAAGGAGTTTCTCGAGCTGCGGCATCTAGAATCTCCCTTTTGTGCGTCCGCGTGATGGGGGTCACGGATCCACTCAGCCAGAACGTGCCCTTGGAGGACGTGCAGTACCTGGCCGGACACTCTGAACCCCGGACCACACAAATCTATGACCGGCGTAGACGGCGCGTCACTCGCAACATCGTGGAGAGTATCTCGATATGAAAGAAGGACCAGGGAAGAGAGACATCCTTTCGAAGCCTGCCAGCAAGAAAGCCGCCGCACGGCCTCGTTCGGCTCCCCTCAATGAGCCCAAGCTGGTGCCGGTTCCTCTGCCCGAAGGTGTCCGCCACCAGCGGGTGGGTGAAACGACGGAACGTTCCGCGCCCGCGCATCTCGAGAAACTCAAGCAATTCTTCGAGGCGGCTCCGATCAGCCGCTACCTGGGCATGACACTCGGCTATTGCGGAGAACGGCGTGGCACGCGTGCGGTTGCCGTTTCGAGCCGAGTTCGAAGAAGGGCATGGCGTCATCCACGGGGGGCTCATCGGTCTGCTCGCCGACACGGCGGGTAACTTCGCGGTGGGTTCGGTCTCGCCGGGCTCCACGGTCAAGACGGTGGAGTTCAAGCTGAGCCTGCTGGCGAGAGTCCAGGGAGACCTGCTCGCCATTGGAGAACTCGTACGAAAGGGACGCCTGCTGGCCACCTGCCGGCTCGAGGTCGTCGAGGGCAACGACCATGTGGTGGCCATCGGGCTGGCCACTTACGCCCTCCAGGCCGTTTAGCCATCTCCACCCGAGATAATGACATGGACCCCGTCCTGTGCGGCGCTGCCGATCGCCCCGGCGACGTATCACGCGCAGAAGGCCCGCGAGACGGACTCGGCACGACTGCCCGGACGCACGGTGCGCGATGACTGGCTGATGGCGGAGATCCGTCGTGTCTGGACCGAATACCACGGCGTCTACGGTTCCCGCAAGGTCTGGCGGCAATTGCGCCGGGAAGGCATTCCGGTCGCACGGTGCACCGTCGAGCGCCTGATGCGTGTGCTGCAGCATCGGGGTGCGGTACGTGGCCGGCGGTTCAGGACCACGATCCCGGACGCCACGGCAGCCCGGCCGCGGCAGGTATCGCGACACCGTGCTCTCGGAGATGATGAAACCGAGTGAGACGAGGAAGACAACAACGCCGAGCATAAGCGGCGGAGTTTCGCCGTCTTCGGCCCGGAATTCAAGCGGAGCGTAAGTCCTTGATTTCGTGGGCGGAGCAGTTTTGACGATGCACAGCGAGTTCACAGCCGCCGGCAAGCTCTTCGACAAGACCGGCGAGCGGCTGACACCGAGTCACACCAAAAAGCAGACCGGGCAACGGCTTCCGCTACTACATCTCCCGGGCGTTGGTGCACGAATAGCTCTTGATTCCGGCAACCGCTTCGACTGAGCTTCTCGATGGCATTGTTCGTGACCTACTATGTGCTTGTCGTCATCGAGCTGTCTTCGCGAAAAGTGCACATTGCCGGAATCACTCCCGGGCCGGATGGCCCGTTCATGATGCAGGTCGGTCGGAATCTCACCGACCCGCTCGACGTCTTTCTGCGCGGCAATCGATTCCTCATTCTGGACCGCGACAAGAAGTTCACCACGGAGTTTCGCGACTTGCTCGAGCACGCCGGAACTGACGTCATTCGGCTGCCGTACCGTTCGCCGAATCTGAACGCTTACGTCGAAAGGTTTGTTTTGTCGAGCAAGAGCGAGTGCCTGGAGCGGATGATCTTCTTCGGTGAGCCATCGCTGCGCCGGGCCGTCGCTGAGTTCATCCATCATTATCATAGAGAGCGCAACCATCAAGGGCTGGGGAACGCGTTGCTCGAAGCGGAAGAATGCGTCGGCAGTCCTCACGGGAAGGTGCGATGTTGTAAGCGATTGGGCGGCTTGCTCCGTTATTACCACCGCGACGCGGCATAGGAGTTCGGGCGCGCAAGCTGGACGTAACGGATGGTCTGGAGGAGAGGTCTGCTCGGGATCGCCTATCGCAGACCCCGTCCTGTGCCAAAACTCGGCCCTTTTGAAATAGGCCATAAATCAGCAGTTTAGTGTCTGTGTTTGCGACCGGGCCAAGGGCCGTGGGCTTTACAATCGTCTTGGGCGGGCGGGTCGTCACCATGCAGATGACCACCTAGTCGAGAGCGAATATCGAAGCGTGTTCCTGAAGCGGTTTCCACGCTACGCCGGTCGAGCCCGCCGAGGGGCTACCGTCGCCGGCGACCATCTACGCGGCACGGCAGTAGTAGTTGAGAATGCCCACAAGTCGCTCTCGCGACACGATGGGGCCAGCGTCATTCGCGCTTGCCGGCAGAGGTGTGATGAGCTCGTTGCCGAGACCTTGGTGGTTCCGTTCTGTGTGATAGTGCACTACGTATTCGGTTACCGCTGTGCGCAGGTGTCGCTCACTGAGAGGTACGAAGCGGTCGAGACACTCTCGACGTATGGAGAGAACGAATCTTTCCGCATATGCGTTCAGATTCGGACTATTAGCGGGAAGGCGAAGGGGCTTCACGCCTGAATCTCTCAACAGCCCACGTACCGCCTCGGTGAATAGCGGGTCCCGGTCGTGGATGAGGTATCGCTTGCCAAGGAGGAAACCATCCCACATGTCAGTGAGGTTTCTTGCAACCTGCTTCATCCACTCCCCGTTGGGGTCCGACGTTATCCCACCGATGCACACGCAGCGAGTGGCGATATCGATGACAAACAGGACATGGTAGCGGACGAGCCCGAACGGGTTCACAACCTCGACGGTGAACAGGTCTGTCGCAGCGATGGCGCCCCAATGAGCCTTGATGAAGGTGCTCCACGACATGCTCCTGCCCCGCTCCGGCGCAGGAGCGATACCGTGCTCGGCGAGGAGCCTCTTGATAGTGTTGCGTCCGAGTTCATGTCCTAGGTTCTTGAGTGCGCCTCGCAGGCGCGTATATCCCCACGTCGGGTTCTCCCGCGCCACGCGCACAATGAGCTCACGGATGTCCTTCGCCGTCGGAGGTCGGCCTGGACTCCGGTTCTTGCTGCCATCGTACTTGGCTGCGATGAGGTGGCGGTACCAGCGCAGAAGCGTAGCGGGTGTGGCAACGGACGCAATCTGGGCCAGCGCCTCGCGGCCCAAAGCCTGGGCCTTGACGGCGAGCCTGCGCCGCTCGTCGTCCGAGAGACTGAGACGCTTGCCCCGAAGCCCGGCTCGGAGCACACGGTTCTCCTCTTGCTGGTAGTCGATCACATCCTGCTGCTGGCGGTTGACCCAGCCAGCTAGAACGAGCAGTAGGAATTGCACGTGGTACGTCATCATGGAGCTGAAGATAACACCCTCGGGCTAGACGATTGTAAAGCCTACGGCCCTTGGCCCCGGCGCAAACACAGACACTAAGCTGCTGATTTATGGCCTATTTCAAAAGGGCCGAGTTTTGGCACAGGACGGGGTCAAGCCGATAGCAACACTGGCCCTCAGAGGTCGTTCAAAGTGATTGGCTCCTCGCGCGCGGATTTTCCATCATGGCCCGGAGCACCCAAGACGCTCCTCACTGAGGCCGAAGATACGTTTGCAGTCTGACCCATTCGTCACGACGCGATGGATACGCAGCTTCGATGGAAGATTTATTAAGAAAGGGGCTTGACTAGAGGAGTCCAGATATGTTGCTACGCCGCGTTTGAATGCTAGTCCCCTGTATCAGAACAAACTAGATAAAGCAGAGCTTGCCGAAACCATTCTAAGTGCATGAATCTTATGAATCTTATGGGCTGGCGAAAAGCCTAACTTTGTATAGTAATCAAAGATCCAGGGGACTAGTGTCAGTTGGCCTGCCTGTGTCGGCGAACGCCATAAATAAGGATGTCGGCGCGCATACGAAGATGTCTCTGAACGTCAAGCACCGCGTGGTAAGCTCAGCCGGCATCGCCGAAAGAACTGCGTCTCTGGAAATCAGGCTCAAACTCTAGCACGCGAGCGGGTTACGCGGTAGCCACCAACACTTGATTGCGGAAGCACCGTCCAGTTGGTAATGTTGAGCAGAGGCTTCGCGCCAATATCGTAGGGCTCGAGGATGCACCGTCGATGGGTTAGCGTTTCTCGATGGGTTCGATCTTTCCGTCTCGCAAGGTCACGATCGACTGGGCGTGCTCCGCGACGTGACGCTCGTGGGTGACCACGACGATGGTGTGGCCGCGACGATGCAGACTGTCGAGTAGCGCCAGAATCTCCTCGCCGGTCGCGGTGTCGAGATTTCCCGTTGGCTCGTCGGCGAGAAGGATGGACGGCTCGTTGACGAGCGCCCGCGCCATGCCGACGCGTTGGCGTTGCCCGCCGGAGAGCTCGTTCGGGCGGTGTTCGACGCGGTCGGCGAGGTCGACCTCGGCAAGTGCTTTGAGAGAGCGCTCGCGACGCTCGTCACCGGCGACGCCCGCGTACACGAGCGGCAGCTCGACGTTGTGAAGCGCCGTCGCGCGCGCGAGCAGGTTGAAGGTCTGGAAGACGAAGCCTATCTCCTGGTTTCGCACGACCGCGAGCTCGTCTTCCTCCATCGAGCTGACGTCGCGTTGCTTCAAGACATACCGGCCCCGCGTCGGGGTGTCGAGACAGCCGAGAAGGTTCAATAACGTGGATTTGCCCGAGCCCGACGGGCCCATGATCGCGACGTACTCGCCGCGCTCGATCTGGAGCTCTACGCCTTGAAGCGCGTGGATCTTGTTTGGCCCCATCTCGTAGGTTTTCCAAAGATCGGAGACTTCGATGAGATTCATTCGTGCCGCAACGCCTCGATGGGATCGAGCCGCGACGCTTTGATCGCAGGCGCCATACCGAAGATGAGCCCGACGCTCGCGGAAAAGCCCAGCCCGAGGGCGAACGACCACCACGGAAGAGAGATTGGAAAACCAGAGAGGAAATGGATGAGAAGACCCATCGCCGCTCCGAGCACCACGCCGAGGACGCCGCCGAGCGAAGTCAACGTCGACGCTTCGATGAGAAACTGACACAAAATCTCTCGTCGTTTCGCGCCCAACGCCTTACGGAGCCCGATCTCGTTGGTGCGCTCGGAGACCGACATCGTCATGATCGCCATGACGCCGATGCCCCCGACGAGGAGGGCTATCGAAGAGATGACGACGAGGGCAAGGAAAACCGCTTGGGTGGTTCGCTCCCACACACGCATCGCTGCGTCTTGGGTAACCAGGTCGAAGTCGTTCGGCTCGTCGAGTCGCAGGCCATGCCGGATGCGCATGAGCTCTTCGATCTGCTTCAATGCTTCATCTCGACCTCCGTCGCGTGGCACTGCGACGATCGTGACGTCCCGGTGCTCGCTGCCGTGAACCTTCCTCACGCGTTGTCCAAATTGGGTCTCGTACCTCGTATACGGAATCACCGCGAAATCGTCCTGCCCGACGTTGAAACCCCCCGGGCTTGCCCGCTCGCCCATCACACCGACGACGGTGTACCGCCGCCCTGCGATTCGAACTGTCTTTCCCAGCGGGTCGACGAGGGGAAAAAGAGATCGGTACGGCCCTTGCCCGAGCACCACGACGCGGCGCCGGTGCCTCAGCTCGGCATCGGTGAAAAAACGCCCCATCTCGAGCGGAATGAAGCTCACCTGCGCGAAATATTCGGAAGCGCCGAATACCGCGACCCGCTTTGTCTTCTCACCGCGATAGTAGATTCGCTCGGTTTTGACGTCGACGCCACCCCCGAACATGACGTCGACAAAGCGGATGACGTCGAGTCGTTCGATCGCCCCCGCGTCCTCGGGCGAAAGGTTCGGCCTTCTGATGAGCTCGATGAACTCTTTGCCAGACATGAAGCTCATCCCACTGAACTTCACGATCGAGATCGTGTTCGGGCCGAGCTCTTCGATCATGGCCCGAAGCGAACGGTCGAAGCCGCGTACCAGCGACGTCATGCCGACGATGGCGGTGATGCCGATGATGACGCCCATGACGGTGAGGCCCGAGCGCAGCTTGTTGACGCGCAGCGTCTCGAACGCCATTCCGACGATCTCGCGAAGGAGAGCTAGGCGGATGAAGACCACTCCGCTACTCCTTCCTGAGCGCTTCGATCGGGCTCAGGCTCGCGGCCCGAGTCGCCGGGTAGATTCCAAAAAAGAGACCGACGACCGCGGTCATCGTTATCCCGAGCGCCACCGACCAAGCCTCGATGGCCGCAGGGATCGGCGTTGCCCGTTCGATCGCGAGCGCGACCCCGAACCCGAGGCCAGTACCGACGACGCCGCCCACGGTCGACAAAACGACCGATTCGGAAAGAATCTGCCAGATGATATCGCGACGACGGGCACCCAACGCCTTCCGCAAGCCGATCTCGCGAGTGCGCTCGGTGACCACCATCAACATGATGTTCATGATGACGATGCCGCCCACGACGAGAGAGAGAGCCACCACGCCGATGAGTACCGCGAAGATACCGGACGTCGCGGCCTCCCAGATGGCAAGGATGGTGCCTGACGTGAACATTCCGAAGTTGTCGTCCTCGGACGGTTTCAGTTTGCGCTCGATGCGAAGCGCGAGCCGAGCCTCGTCCATGGCCGCCGTCATCCGACGCGCGTCGTCGGGTTTGACCATGAGCGACAAGCCACGGCGGGACCCAAATATCTTCTGGAACGCGCCCAGGGGAATGATGGCAAACTCGTCCTGGGACTGACCGAAGACGGTTCCTTTTTTCTCGCTGACGCCAACGACTCGAAAATGCTTACCTTCGATCTTGATGGTCTGGTCGAGGGGGTTCTTGCCTCCAAAGAGTCGGTCGGCAACACCCCATCCGATGACGGCGACGGGGCGCTTGCGCCGAACCTCAGCCGCGGTCGGAAGCCTGCCGTTCTCAGCGCCGTAGTTCGAGAAGCGGATGAAGTCCTCGCTAACGCCTTCGATACTGGCCCGCTCGAGCTCTTTGTTCCGGTAGCTAACCCTTCCGCTTTGCTGGACGCGAGCCATGACCGCGCTCACTCCAGTGGAGGACAAACGGCTGATGGCGTCTGCATCTCGAACGGTGATGCGTGGATTGAGACGTCGGGCGCGCTCCGCGTCGTCTTCGTTGGTAATGATCCCCACGCGCTCGATCATGAACGCATCGGCGCCAGCTTCGGAAAGGATGAAGTCGCTGACTTTGGCGTTCATGCCTCGTATCAGAGCGACGACCGCGATGATCGACGTCACCGCGACGATGTTGCCGAGCACGGTCAGAATGGATCGGAGCTTGTGCGACCACACGGCATCGAGCGCGAGCCGGATTGCTTCCAGGATCTTGGACACGGGCTACTGCCAGAAGTAATCTGATTCGGGCTCTTCGAGCTTCACCCGAGCGCCGTCTGCGATCTCGCGCACCGCGCTGTAGGGCCCGGTAATGACCCCGTCGCCGGCGTCGAGGCCCGCGAGTACTTCGAAATGTCGTTCTCCAGCGATCCCGATCGTGACGGGTGTGAAAACAGCCTCGCCGTCGCGGTGAACGAAGACTCCCTCGACTTCTTCGAGCCGATGTGCAGGTGGTACGGCGTCGCGGCGTTTGCCGTCGTTCTTGTCCTTCTTCTGGTGACGCACCCTGGTCCCATTCGAGTCGTATTCGAGCTCGCGCACGGTTAGAGCTTGGATTGGCACCGCGATCGTGTGCTCGCGCACGGCCGTCGTAATCTCCGCCGTGCATGAGAAATCCGGACGCACTCCGGGCACTTCGTCCGTCAAGGTTACTTCGACCACGAAATTCGTTCCTGTCTGACCGGTGTCGGCGCTCATGGCGTTTTGGCCTCGCGTGGCGCTCGATCCGATCTTCGTGACCTGCCCCTCGAACTCCCGGTCCGGCAACGCGTCGATGGTGATGGTGGCCGACTGCCCCAGACGCACGTCGACGATGTCGGTCTCGTCGACCTCGAGCTCCGCTTGGATGACCGATAGGTCGGCGATCGTCAAAAGCACCGTGCCGGCGTTATTCATCGTGCCGACCACGACCGTCTCTCCTTGTTCGATGTTGAGACGTGTGATCATGCCCGCCATCGGCGCGTCGATCGTCACCTTGCTCAAAACGTGTCGCGCGGTCCTAAGATTTGCGGTCTCCTGGGCGAGGCGTTCCTCCTGAACTCTCACCTCGGTCTCGCGCGCCTTGAGCTCGCTCCGGCGGACCTTGGCCTCGCTCTCGGCGCGGTCTAGCGACTCTCTCGAAACGACCTCGTCTTCGTGCAGCTTGCGCGAACGGGTCTCGTTGCGAAGCGAGAGCTCCAAGTTCGCCCGTGCGGTCTCGACGGCCACGCGTGCTGCGTTCAGCGCTTCACGCCCGGCACGAAGCCCAGCCTCGCCCATCTGTACCGCACTTTCCGCGGCCTCGGGGTCGATGAGCATCAGAAACTGGCCGCGATCAACTTGCTCGCCTTCGTAGACGGCGAGCTCGGTGACCCGGCCCATCGTGTCCGCACTGATGTTGACGAGCCGTTTGGGCTGGATCTTGCCGGACGCGGAGACGACCGCCGTGAGAGTGCGATGTTCGATTGCCTCGACCTGAACTTCTGGCCCGCGGGATTGCTGGTAGTAGCGGTTCGCAAAAAAGACCGCTGCGGCGAGTAGCACGACTCCAACGCCGATGACGATGTTGCGTTTCATGGGATGGGTCACGTTGAGCGACTCGTTATGGACTCCGGCCACTCGCGTCGGACTGGCGCGGGATTACGCGGGCGATAAGGAGCCGCACAGGCCTCCGAGGGTGGACGAGTGCAGGAGTCGCCGCCATGGAGTCCACAGCGGATAGAGACGAAATCGCTTATGCGGATACTCCCTCTGGTTGTGGCTTCGTAGGCCGAGGCCCCAAAAGGACACAAAATCAAACCTCACCCCCCATGGGGAGAGGCGGCCAAGTGGTCAGCGACAATTAAAACTTCCGCCGGGAAGAAAGGTTTAACGCTGGACAGCCAAGAGTCGCGAATTGCATGTTCCTTCAGTAGGCCTTCAAATTCTTGGAGGCAGGCTTTGCGTCGCGATTCGACTGGAAGGGCCTGCAAAAGCTGCTTTCCCGTCCTGTGCCAAAACTCGGCCCTTTTGAAAAACCATGTCTGTAATTTAATGCACCGTAAAGTCTTAGTGTCATTTTACCAACACTTAATGGCGGAAGCACCCATGAGGTCTGTGTGAGCGGCAGGGCTGCCCGATCGAACAACGGCTGCCTGACCAACAGTAGGAATTGCACATGGTACGTCATGATGGTTCCGAAGATAACACCCTCGGGCCAGACGATTGTAAAGCCCACGGCCCTTGGCACCATCGTAAAACACAGACGCTAAGCAACTTAGTGTCTGTGTTTGCGATCGGGCCAAGGGCCGTGGGCTTTACAATCGTCTTGGGCGGGCGGGTCGTCACCATGCAGATGACCACCTAGTCGAGAGCGAATATCGAAGCGTGTTCCTGAAGCGGTTTCCACGCTACGCCGGTCGAGCCCGCCGAGGGGCTACCGTCGCCGGCGACCATCTACGCGGCACGGCAGTAGTAGTTGAGAATGCCCCCAAGTCGCTCTCGCGACACGATGGGGCCAGCGTCATTCGCGCTTGCCGGCAGAGGTGTGAGGAGCTCGTTGCCGAGACCTTGGTGGTTCCGTTCTGTGTGATAGTGCACTACGTATTCGGTTACCGCTGTGCGCAGGTGTCGCTCACTGAGAGGTACGAAGCGGTCGAGACACTCTCGACGTATGGAGAGAACGAATCTTTCCGCATATGCGTTCAGATTCGGACTATTAGCGGGAAGGCGAAGGGGCTTCACGCCTGAATCTCTCAACAGCCCACGTACCGCCTCGGTGAATAGCGGGTCCCGGTCGTGGATGAGGTATCGCTTGCCAAGGAGGAAACCATCCCACATGTCAGTGAGGTTTCTTGCCACCTGCTTCATCCACTCCCCGTTGGGGTCCGACGTTATCCCACCGATGCACACGCAGCGAGTGGCGATATCGATGACAAACAGGACATGGTAGCGGACGAGCCCGAACGGGTTCACAACCTCGACGGTGAACAGGTCTGCCGCAGCGATGGCGCCCCAATGAGCCTTGATGAAGGTGCTCCACGACATGCTCCTGCCCCGCTCCGGGGCAGGCGCGATACCGTGCTCGGCGAGGATCCTCTTGATAGTGTTGCGTCCGAGTTCATGTCCTAGGTTCTTGAGTGCGCCTCGCAGGCGCGTATATCCCCACGTCTCTCCCGCGCCACGCGCACAATGAGCTCACGGATGTCCTTCGCCGTCGGAGGTCGGCCTGGACTCCGGTTCTTGCTGCCATCGTACTGTATTGGTTCAGCGTGAAGATGACAGCGAGGTTGGACGTTAACGCAACGCCCGGCGGCAGGATGTCCCCTATCGCCCCAGGGATCGTACCAGAGTGCTCGGGGGCGTCAAGGGTAAAGCGCGCTGCGCGCGCCGGCTTCGCCGCCCTTGACGCCCCCTGCGCTCTCTGGTACTCAATGCTTGTGGGCGAGAGGGAACGGAGTGGGGCTCCTGGGATCAGAGTGTTCATGCGGGCACCTTGTTCGCACGGCGCTCACGCCGCAGCTTCCGAGCCTGCTCGAGTTTGCGGTCTCGCTCCGACCAGATCTGGGTGGCCTTGCCATCCATGAAGTCCAGCGGCGCAATGTAGCCGATCGCGCTGTGCAGGCGAACCCCGTTGTAATATTCGACGAATCGTTCCATCAAGCGGCGAGCCTCTTCGAGGCTCGTGGGGCTGGCAGGACGCAGGGCGTCCGATTTTATCGTCTTGTGCCAACGCTCGATCTTCCCGTTCGATTGCGGGTAGTACGGTGCGGTCCTCACGTGCGTCATCCCTGAGATGCGGATGAATGCCTTGAAGTCCTTCGCGATGTACTGCGGACCGTTGTCCGAGATGATTCGAGGCCGCGCATCGGGGTACCGCTCCTTTGCTCGCTCCAAGATGCACTCCACATCCGCTTCCGTCATCGACTCACGAATCTCCCAGTGAACCACCGCGCGGCTCGCACCATCCAGAAACGAGCAGAGGTAGTAGAACGTCCCACCCAGGTTCAAGTACGAGATATCCGTGTGCCAGTGCTGGTGCGCTCGCAGCGGCTGAACGAAGCCCGTTCCCTTCTTCGACGGCTTCGGGTTCCAACGGTCCAGACGACCCGCCTTCGACAACACCCGGTACGTCGTCGAGGGGCTAACTGCCACCACGTCTTCGTCCAGCATCATGAACGTGAGTCGGCGATACCCGTCCAGTGGGTGGCAGTCGAAGTAGTCGATCACGGACTGGCGCTCCCATTCTTCGATCCAGTGATCCCGCGGCACCAGGCCGTTGTGCTCATTCACCTTCCCGTACCGCTTGCGCCAGTCGTAGAACTTGCCCCGAGCGATCCCGCACCACTGAACGATCTGCTGGACCGGAAGCTGGGTCTTGGTGGCGATTGTGTTCACGAAGTCGACAACCTCGTCACGACGGTCATGGGGAATCCAGGCACCACTCAGGCTTCCCCAAGTTTTTTTTGAGTGTCACGTACTCTTCGGTCACCTCAGCGATGATCTGATCCTTACGGGCCACCTTCGCCTCGAGACGGGAGAGCTTCTCCTCTAGCTCCTTCTCACGGCTCGGCGCACGACGGAACGAAAACACCGTATGGGCTCCAGCCAATAGCTCCCTTTGCCATGTGTAGAACAGGCTCGGCTGGATTTCTGCCTCGTTGCATACCTCCGAGACCGGCTTTTTCTCGGCAACGTGCTGGCGCAACAGCTCTGCCTTTTGCTCCGCAGTGTGACGACGACGACCTTTGCTCATGACAGCTCCTTTTTCCATGTGCGTATTTTAACTTCAGGACTGTCATGTTCCAGCTGAACCGAAACAGTACTTGGCTGCGATGAGGTGGCGGTACCAGCGCAGAAGCGTAGCGGGTGTGGCAACGGACGCAATCTGGGCCAGCGCCTCGCGGCCCAAAGCCTGGGCCTTGACCGCGAGCCTGCGCCGGTCATCGTCCGAGAGACTGAGACGCTTGCCCCGAAGCCCGGCTCGGAGCACACGGTTCTCCTCTTGCAGGTAGTCGATCACATCCTGCTGCTGGCGGTTGACCCAGCCAGCTAGAACGAGCAGTAGGAATTGCACGTGGTACGTCATCATGGATCTGAAGATAACACCCTCGGGCCAGACGATTGTAAAGCCTACGGCCCTTGGCCCCGGCGCAAACACAGACACTAAGCTGTTGATTTATGGCCTATTTCAAAAGGGCCGAGTTTTGGCACAGGACGGGATGCTCAAGACGTTGTTTTTTTCGTTGCCGGTGTCTGGATGCGCGGGATCCGATTCTCCTCGATGGCGCGGTTGAGCTCGGCGATCTCGCCACTGACGACGGCCTTCAGCCGATCGAGCAGCTCGTCCAGCTCTCTCGACATCGACGCGATCTGCGCCTGCCGTTGGGCGCTCGGCGCTTCCGTGTAGGTGTCGAGGATGCCATAGAGACGCATCAGTCGTTGGTACAAAGGTCCGGATGCGCCACCAAAGGTGAGCGTTCGTCCCCCGTCGCGCGAGAGCAAGCGCTCGAGCTCCGATACGCTCGTTTTCACCGCCGCGAACGCGGTCGTGACCGTCTCGGGCGCGTCGTCGAGTGCGGCTTCGAGCCCCTCGGTCTGTTCGGTCAAGGCAGCGGCTTGCTCGTGCGCTTCGTGCATTCCCGAAATCAGCCGGCGAAGCTCGAGAAGAGCATCGAGATGCGCTCGGCGATCGGCGTCGCTCACGCGCACGTTTGGATCGTCGGTCACGATGACCGTGCGCTCGGCCGACTCTGAGCCGGCCTCGACCCGCACCGTGTAGGTACCGGGAAGGACTCGCGGTCTGAGAAGATTGATCGCCTCGAGGTTTCCATTCTGCCTACCCTCTTCGAGACCAGGAGGTGGATTGTTGGAGCCCTCCGCGGGCTCGGTCGGGATCGCTTCGTCATATCTCAGATCCCAGTTGGTGCGGTTGAGCCCTACGTGGCTCGAGCCTTCAATTGTACGGACGACCTGGCCGGTGGCGTCGGTCACGGTGACTTTCACCGCCTCTGGTTCGCTCAAATAGTAGTGGATGAGCGCCTGCGGCGGGTTCTTGGCGAGAAACACCTTGTGGCCCGGGTGGCCTTTGTAGTGGAAGAGGCGGTAGTTGATCGCGTCCCGAATGGGAAAGACATGAAGCTTCGCCGCAAGCACCGCGTCGCTCAAATTCTCGAGCGGCTTGATGTCGTCGAGGACCCAGATGCTGCGGCCGTATGTTCCTAGAATGAGGTCGTTGTCGCGCGGATGGATCGCGATGTCGTCGACCGGCACCCGGGGAAAGCTCCCGCGCATCTCGTGCCATACCTCGCCGCCGTCGAAAGAAACGTACACCCCCCGCTCGCCCCCGGCAAACAAAAGCGCACCGTTGTCCGGGTGCTCGCGGATGACGTTCAGCGTGTGGCCTTCGGGGATACCTGTGGTGATGCGTCGCCACGTTTCACCGTTGTCGTCGCTCGCGAAGGCGTAGGTGGCGAAATCGCCGTTGCGGTGACCATCGAGGGTGGCATAGACGCGCCCTTCCGCATGGTGGGATGAAACGATCCGGGTGACGTGCGTTTCTTTGTGTATGCCGTCGTGGTGGATGCCAGGGGGGACGCCGGGCAAGTTGGCCGCGACGTTGTTCCAGCTTTCGCCACCGTCTCGTGAGACTTGAATATTGCCATCATCTGTTCCCACGTAGAGCAGGCCTTGAACGAGAGGAGACTCACTGATGGTTGTGATTGTCGAGGCGCCTCTGTTCCGCGACAGGGTGTCGTCGTTCAACGTTCCGCCCAGGTTCTTGGTCAAGTCGGCGGTACGAGTCCATTCGTCGCCCCGATTCGTCGACTTAAACAGCCGGTTGCCGCCGTAATAGATCGTCTTCGAATCGTGGGGCGAAATAACAATGGGACTGTTCCAGTTGAAACGGTAGGGGGCCTCACCTTCATCGGGCTCGGGCCGGATCGTCTTGATCTCGAGCCGCCTCACATTGAGGCGGCGCAAGACTCCGTTCTGCGACTCGAAGTAGATCGTCTTCGCGTCGTTGGGATCGACTTGGGTGTAGAAGCCGTCGTCGCCGCCGACGTGCCACCAATCTTCGTTGGAGATGCCTTGCTGGTGGCGGGTTCTAACCGGTCCTCCCCAGTTCGCGTTGTCCTGAAGACCGCCGTAGATATTGTAGGGGGTCTCCATGTCGTAACCGATCTCGTAAAACTGTCCTATCGCGATGGTGTTCACGAAATCCCAGGTGAGACCGCGATCGTAGGAGTAATGGATGCCCCCGTCCGAGCCCAAGAGCAGGTGGTTCGAATCGCACGGGTTGATCCAAAGAGCATGGTGGTCACCGTGGATGCGGGTGACGTGATCGGTGACGAAGGTTCTTCCGCCATCGTCAGAGTTGTACATGCTGGCACCAAACACCCAGATGCGCTGATCGTTGAGGGGATCGATGCGAATCTCGCTGTAATTCGACGGGCTCGGGTTGGTATCGCTCATCCTCTTCCACGTTTCGCCCTTGTCTTCCGAACGAAAGATGCCACCCTCGGCGTTCTGGATAATCGCGTAGACGATGCGGGGGTCTTTGCGATAGATATCGAGGCCGATCCGGCCGGTGTCGCCTTCAGGGAGGCCGGTGGTGAGCTTCGTCCACGTCACCCCGCCGTCGGTCGTCTTGTACAGGCCGCTTTCGGGACCCCCGCCGTTGGAGCCGCGCCTCTGGTAGGCCGCGGCGTAGAGCGTGTCCGGACTTTCGAGATCCATCGCGAGGTCGATGAAGCCTGTGTCCTGGCTGATGAACGTGGTATTCTTCCAGGTCTTGCCACCGTCCGTCGTCTTGAAGACGCCCCGTTGCTCGTTCGGTCCCCTGGAACCACCGACCGCTGCAACGTAGACGATGTCGGGATTTGTAGGGTGGATGTGCATCCGTCCGATACGGTGGGTGTCCTCAAGTCCCATGTTCGTCCACGTTGCGCCACCGTCCATCGACTTGTAGACGCCATCGCCCCGTGAGGTGCGGTTTCCGGTGCCGGCCCATACGATCGAAGGGTCGGACGGCGCGACCGCGATATCGCCGACGCCCGATACCGGCTGGTCGTCGAAAAGCGGCTCCCATGTGGTACCGTTGTTTGTCGTCTTCCAGATCCCGGCGGTCTCCGGCGCCACGAAGGCGATGTTCGGGTTCGACTCGACGACCGCGAAATCGACGATGCGTCCGCCGAAAATCGCCGGGCCGATACTGCGCCATTCGAGGTTGTCGAGCACGGAATCCACGGCGTCGTCCCCGAATGCGCCTGACGCGCTCAAGGTGAGGGCTAGGAAAGCAAGGAGAAAAAAGCGTCTCATCCTGTATACCTCCCAGTTTGGGGCATCCTACCCGACGTGATAAGAGAATGTCCACGTTCACTCGCGACGCAATACTTAGCTAGTCCCCTGGATCTTTGATTACTATACAAAGTTAGGCTTTTCGCCAGCCCATAAGATTCATAAGATTCATGCACTTAGAAGGGTTTCGGCAAGCTCTGTTTTATCTAGTTTGTTCTGATACAGGGGACTAGAGCATTTTCGCTTGGTCAGCGCTCGAGAGTATTTTGACGGGAATCGGACCTCCAGGCCGGCACGTGACACCCGTCGTGTCCAAAAACACGAACGAACTCAAGACCTCGTCGTGTCCAAAAACACAAACGCGTTGCCAAGCCCTTGATGGTTGAGCTCTCCATGATAATGATAGATGAACTCGGCGACGGCCCGGCGCGTGGGTCTTAGAGTTCGTTTGTATTTTTGGACACGACGGGCTTCCCGATGCTAGAAACGTAGCAGCCCCGCCAAGCCATTCACGGGAGCGCACCTTGCGCTCGGACTGAGGTAACTGGTCGCGCTGGTCTTGAGTTCGTTTGTGTTTTTGGATACGACGCGTCCAGAACAATAGACCGGATATTCGAAAACAGTCGCACGAGCGAGCCTCTCCACGTTACCTAAGACGCCGGTGGCGTCGTCGGGTCGACCGGCACGAAGCAGCCGAGCATGGCAGGTCTAAACCGCGCAATCAACGCCGGAACGCGATCTTCTTTTTTTGCGCATCACAGGCCGACCGGAGCTGGCCGGTCTTGGCTGGAAACCAATGAGAAACAGGGAAACCCAGGCAATTCGGGGCCATTTTGGGTCTGATCTTGAGTTCGTTTGTATTTTTGGACAGGACGGGCTTCGTGTGTCGCCTGCCCCCTGGAGCGCGCCCGTGTAGTTGAGCGCGACGGTGACGAAGAGAGCGGAAACGCTGAGATAACTCAGGAGCTCGCCTCCGAGCGCGAGCACGATCGGCTCGTTGAGACCGAATACGCCGAGCAGTTTTTCTGGAATCAGAAGGAAGAGAGATCCGAGGCTTGCGGCGAGGAGCAAGCCGAACATTGCGCTCGTGCGTGCGGCCTTTTTCGTACGGTCGGGAAAACCGGCGCCTAGATTCTGGCCGGCGACGGCTGAAGTGGCAGCCATCAGCCCCACCGACGTCCATGTCACCAGCGAGAACAGCTGCGTGTAGCCGACGGCGTAGGCTGCTTGAGCTTCGGCGCTGTGGGGAAGCGAGCCGACGAAGCCCAGGAGCGCCGCGCCGCCGAGATTCATCGCGATCCCTTGGAAACCAGTTGGCAGCCCGAATCGAAAGAGCTCACGGATGATCCCCCAGTCGGGGCGAAAGGAGATCGTCTCGGGAAGCCGGACGACGAGCTTCTTCGTCACCAGCAGATACATGGCATAACCGCCGACCACGCCCGATGAGATGACGGTCCCGAGCGCGGCGCCGAGCGTTCCGTAAGCGGGGATGGGACCCCATCCGCGGATCAACACGACGCTTGCAAGGAAATTGAGCGCCGTCATCGCGACGCCGAGGCGGAGAGAGTACAGAAGCATGCCGAAGCTGAATACGAACAGCGTCCTGAGGTAGAGGCGTTCTTGCGTCGCCCGCCGCGCGGAGAACGCCGGCCAACATGGCCGTCAAGATCCCCTGGAAGACGACGCGGTTGACCTTCTCGGGCTCGCCCGCGCCGGCAAACCGGGCGACGAGGATGCCCATACCCGTGAAAACGGAGGCGACGAAGACGATGACCACCAGGAAGATTTGCCAGCTCACGCCGATGGCGGCGTTACCGGTAAAGCCGACGTAGCGCCCCACAAGGGTGTGATCGACCATGCCTTGCAGGCCGGCGATGACGTTTTGCAGCATCGTCGGCCACGCCAGCTTCCATACGGCTCTGGAGATCGGGCCTTGGACGATCTCGGGGTCGAACTTCTGAAGTTTCGAGTCGCGGGCTGCCATTGGCGTCGGTCGGGGATTGTAACGCGCGCGCGCGTCGTTATACTCACGCAATGACCGACAGCGACCGTATTCTCCGCGAGCACCTCGTGAAG
The DNA here is from genome assembly GCA_965237955.1 of Candidatus Marinacidobacterales bacterium. Classification (GTDB taxonomy): domain Bacteria; phylum Acidobacteriota; class Vicinamibacteria; order Marinacidobacterales; family SMYC01. The sequence continues at coordinate 3,206,888 of OZ250169.1, forward strand.
CTCTTGGACGGCCGGCAGGCCCATGTGGGCATAGACTCGGCGATCGACAAGCTATCGCTCGACGATCTTTCGAGAAAGCCGGAGCGCGCGCCTTGGACTCTGTGGGAGCTCTTCGAGCACATCCGCATAGCGCAGTGGGACATCGTCGAGTTCAGCAAGAGCGCTGAGCATCAATCGCCCGAGTACCCAAAAGGTTATTGGCCCGATGACGAAGCCCCGCAAGACGCGGATGCATGGAAGCAGAGCGTCGCGTCGTTCCGGCGTGATCTCGCTGCCATGAAAGCGATGGTGCACGACCCGGAAGTCGACCTCCACGCGAAAATCCCGCACGGGGACGGGCAAACGATTCTTCGGGAGGTGATGCTGATCGCGGATCACGACGCGTACCATCTCGGGCAGATGGTGCTCCTGATGAAAATGCTCGGGCGGTGGTAGAAAGGCTTTGCGAGGAGGACGGAGATGGTCAGACCCTCAGGGAAATGGGTCGGGGCGAGAGCGATTACACCGCAGCGAACGTGCAGCACTGGCACGGCGCCGCGCCTGACGAGCCGTTCGGCAGGTCGCCGTCGGCTTCGGGAGTGGCATTACCTGGCTCGAGAAAGTTACGGACGAGGAATACGAAGGCGGCGCACGATAGCGTCAGCCTCGAGTGCCGTTTCTCTCTCGAGCGAGCTCGTCGTGGCGGCGAGCGCTCTCCAAGAGAATCTCCATACCGTTTTCGGTCATGGTTCGCTGGGGGGCGCGGAACTCGGGCTCGAACTTGAATCGCCCGTGGTTGAGAAAACACATTCGATTGAAGGCGTCGATGTCGCTTTCTTGCGCGAGCTCGGCGTGGACCAGGTTGCCGTCTTCGACGTAGATGTGGCCGGGCCGTCGGCTTCCGTTGAGGACGACGATGCGGCCCGTCTTCCGGCTCGTAAATAGGAACTCGAGAACGCCGGGGAACGTGTCGTCGGCAAGATCGCCCTCGAGCGGGCTCGAGGGTTCTGGTTCGACGCGCTCGCGCCGGCGGCGGTTTCGGACCGCCCGCATGGTCTTGACCAGATCCTCGTCACTCGCGGCGGCGGACGCGCACGCTTCCGTCGGATACACCATCGACATGTCGGGATCGGAAGAGTCGCTATCGACGAGGATCATGACCGGAATATCCATCGTTTTGGGATTCTCCTTGATGCTTCGGGCAAGCTCCGAAGCTCCTGGCGGCCCCGTGAACGGCGCCACCAGGACGAGGTCCGGCTGCGAACGCTGGCTGACGACGCGCGTCATCGGCCCGGAGTTCGCGGTCAAGATCCTGAAACCGGCACGCTTGGCCAGCGTTCGGTATCGTTCGCACTCCGTGCCGGGGCTTTCGACGAGCAACAGCGTCGGGTTGGTGAACGTGCCCGTCGGAGCCGGAGAGCGATTCTCTGGAAGCAAGACGAACTCTTGGTGCGCCATGTGTCGAGATCCTTCGTTAAAGATTGGCCACACTTCATGAGGACCGCGGCGCGCACCGCAAGACAGCCCTCGTTAAACAGCCTGCAGGACCCCAGACCCCCTCGTCACTGCTAATGCTCACTTCTACAGTCGCGCTCACGCTGGAAAAAGTCACTCGAGTTTCGGTGATTTTTACTGCTTGTCGGGAGGCGCGCCAGATGCTACATTTGTTGGGTACCAAAGAAAACTGAATAAGTTTCGTCTAGCACCCAAACGCGGCCTCCCCTACCTGGCTTGCGTTGCCCCCCAGCCCGGGAGCTCGACCGAATACGGCGACTCGTCGCCGTTCGTGTAGAGCCAGGCTTCGTGACCCCTACCCACGTTGGCCCTGGAGGGAGGCAGGCAAGAACCAAAACCGGCGTCCAGTGCGGGCGACACACCTCCTAGTGTCACCTCGCGCGCCCGACGACGCCGCAAGCGTAGGGGTGTCCTATGAAAGTCAAGACCCGCATCCAGGCTGGTACTAAGCTGGGATTCGAACGACCACCACAGCCCGTAGTCCATTCGACCTCTTCGCACGGCGGTCCAGCGAGACCGCCGTGCGAAGACACCTGTCAGGACCCGCCTCACCAATTTGTAGTATCTTCAGGCCGCGCCAACTGGAGCGGCCTGAATGCGGATGAAACGGCACACCCTCCGAGTCTCTACCTTCCACGCGGTTTTTGTTCTCGTCGCTGTTCCCCTTGCGTCAGCGGAGGCATCGCCCGAGGCGAGAGAGCGTTTTTTCGAAATCCTGAAATTGAAGGGCGAAGGCGCCTACACGCGTGCTCTGGAGGATGCGAAACAGCTTGCTTCGGAGCACCCGATTTCGAGACCGTCCATCGAACTATCGTCGACCTCTACCTCCTATTGGATGACATCGATGCGGCGCGCCGCGACTTCGAGGGGCGAATCGAACGCGATTCCCAAACCGCCTACGCGTACTACGGAATGGGACGGATCGATTTCCACGAAGGCGACTTCGACGGCGCGATCGAGAACCTCAAGCGCGCCATACTTCTAGAGCCCAACTTCGCCGAGCCTTTCGGCCTGCGTGGCGGCCTCCCCGGGGTTTATGAAGCCAGAAAAGATCTCGACGCCGCGATCGCCTACTTCGAGACCCTCACGCTTTCGTCTCCGGACAATGCCAACGCCTTTTCGGGATTGGGTTGGAGCTATGCCAGAAGCTTCCAAGTTGACAAAGCCATTCCCGCGTTCATGAACGCGCTCGAGATCAATCCCGGCCACGTCCAGTCTTACCACGGGCTCGTACAGACTTTTTCTCGAACTGGCCGGTACCAGAAGGGCTTGGAATCCTGCGAAGCATTGAGCGACGCGGCCACGCGAAACGGTGACTTCGAGATGCTCGCCTACGCCCGAATGATGCAGGGAACTATCGCCTACCGCCGGGGAGACTATCGGACGGCCCTCGTCCATCTCGGCGAAGCCCAAAGACTCTCCAAAGAAATCGGAGACAGGGCTAGGGAAGGAAGTACCGTGAACAACACCACCATCGTCTACGCGACGGCGGGAGACTACGAAAGAGCACTGCAATACTTCGAGACCAGCCGCGAGCTCGCCAGAGAGAGCGGCGACGCCCAAGCCGAGCTCAACGCTCTCAATAACATCGGAAGCGTTCACAAGGAAGCTGGGCGCTACGAGCGCGCCCTCGTGTCCTATCGCAAGGTAGCTACCGCGAGACGAGAAGCGGGATTCCAGAGCCAGCTGAGTTCGACTCTTGCCAACATGGCGGAGGCGTTCCAACGTCGCGGCGATCTCGAAGAAGCTCGGCACTATTACAACCAAGCTTTGAAGATTGCAGAAGAGACCCAGAACAAAAGAATCGAAGCTTTACTGGCTTCTCGGGAAGGCCCACCTCATGAAACAGGATCAGGACCGAGCCCTCGAAGCATTCACCAAGGTCGAGCAGCTCAAGGGAAGACGCGCGGTAGAAGCGCGACAACTCATCGACGCGATCGCAGAGATCGACGTCAACGGCGGCTGATTCAGCCCCAATTATTCGCTCGCCTGCCTCCGGGTGCTCGTTACACGCTCGTGCAGCTGCATGATGGCGCTGCTCCCGGTCGTTGGAAACAGCGCGGGAACGAGCGCATGCACGACGCAGGCGAGCGAGCCCACGAACATCGTCCACCCGACGGAGGCGGCGAAAACTGCGTGTTCGTCCACGGACGCGAGGTGGTCGAGAAATATTTTTCTTATCATGACGGTTACCTAGAAGAAGCGAAGCGAATACGTGAACTTTATCCCGCGACCGATCTCCGGCGCGAACGCCTTGATGAAGTTCGTGTGCATCCGGTAGAGCTCGTTCGTCAAGTTGTACGCGTTCACCACGAAGATGTGCGCCTGGTGAGTTCGAGCGAGCGTGTACTGTGCTTTGACGTTCAAAACGGCGTAGCCGTCGGTCGGAGTTTCACCGACGCTGAAGATCTTGTCTTGTGTCGCCGACCACACGAGCCCCGGTGTGATCGCGAACGCGCCAAAGGGCATCTCCGCCTCGATGCGGCCATGGAACGGTGGGATCTGAGGCACGTGCTCGTCGATGTCGGTCAACTTCGCGTTCACGAGACCGAAGCCGGCTTTGATCCATAGAAATCGCGCGAGGCGAAAGTTGGCCTGAGCGTCGAAGCCGACGAATCGCGCGGCATCCTGTTCCATTTTCGCCAACCGGAGACCGTCCACGATCTCGTCCTGGAACGACCAGAACATGAAGTTGTCGATGTCGTAGTAGAAAAAATTAAAGTCGGCGTCGACAGTGTTCGTCCGCCCTTTGACGCCGAGGTCGAGGCCGTTGATACGCTCGTTGCCGAGCGTCGAATCACCGACTTCGAAGGCGAGGTTGCCGACGTGACGACCGAAGCTGTAGAGCTCTTCGAGTGCGGGAGGCCGGTACGAGCTCGTCAAGTTACCCACGAAAGCGGCTGAGCTCGTCAAGTCGTAGCGGAGCCCGAACGAGCCCGAAACTCCGGTGAACGAGCGCGGGATGGCGGGCGGTGGTTCCCCTTCGTCGCGGTGACCCGCCTCGCCTTCGACGATCGCCCGCGGATCGGGGTCGTAGTCGTTGTGCTCGACGCGCGCACCGAACGAGAGGGTAAGGGCGGGTCCAACGGTGAGTTCTTCGTAGCCGAAGCCAGCGAACGCATTGTGTTTCGTGCGCGGCGCGAGCGCCTCGGCCCCGATCACGTCGTAGTCGCGGTTTTTGTACCAAATACCAAAGCGCCCGGTTAGTTTCGTCGTCCTTGCCTGCTCGAGCTCCGCTCGGAGGAGATAGATGTCGTTTTTGAATTGGGTTCCGATGGATTCGATGCCTTGGTCGATCTCGATCTCTTCGTGGTTCCAGTCGACCCGCTGGAAGGTCACGCGAGCTGATTCGAGAACAGTGGTGTTCATCTCCTGAAGACCGAAATCGAGGCGGAGGTTCTGCCGCCGCTGTTCGTTGTCGATGAAGAACTCGTCTTCCTCGTGAGGGGCGTGGAGCTCGCCGACTCCCGGAATGCCGAAGCGTCCGTCTTCGATGCCGTAGGCGGCGGCGAAAAACGCGCGGGGCCCGTAGTATCCGGCGCCGACGTTACCGTTGGCCAACTCCGAAGAGGAGTTTTCGATCGTGCCTTCAGGTGTATCGTAGTCGTTGGTCTTACGTGCGCCCCCGCCCCCCCAGGCCATCCAGCGACCACTGCCGTAGCGAAAATTGGCGTTGCCGCCGAGTTGCGCGTTGGCGGTGCCTGCATCGAACACCACCTGACCTCTGAGGCCTTGCGGCTGCGAGCGACGAAAACTGTCTTGCGGGCTGATCGCGTTCACGACGCCTCCGACCGCGTTCGATCCGTACAGAAGCGTTGCCGGGCCTTTAACGATCTCGATCCGCTCCAGGTTCGCCGGGTCGATGGTGACGTTGTGGTCCGCCGATTGGCTTGAAAGGTCACCGGTGCGTGTACCATCGTTCATGATGAGCACACGGTCGTTATCGAAGCCGCGTATGATCGGTCGGCTCGGGGCTGGACCGAAGCTCCTCTTGGCCACCCCCGCTTCGTTCTGGAGCGCCTCACCGATGTTGCCCCACATGTCCTTCGAAAGTTCGAACGAATCGAGCGTGGTGACGGCGTTGAACTGTTCGAGCGCCGTCGACCCGCCCCGAGTGCTCGTGGTGACGGTTACTTGCTCATGGATGGGCGAGAGCGAAAGCGTGACCGAGAGCTCGACGGTTTCGTCCGGTCCCACGGTGACGTCCTGACGCTCGCCGATTAGATGCTCGCGCTCGACGAGCAATCGGTAGGTTCCGGTCGGCACGTTCGAAATCGTGAAGCTTCCGTCGCTTTCGGTCGCTGTGAATTGACCGAGGCCGATCAGGAGCACGACCGCTCCGTGCACGGGATCTCCCGTCGCTTCGAGCGTGACGGTACCGGTCACGCTGCCGGTTCCCTGCCCGGCGACGTTGGCGCCGAAGCCAAGCGACAAACACGCCGATAAAAAACCAGTCGAAAACTTCACGAAACGACTCCCTGTTCGTGCTGAGATGCGATCGTTGAAACATTGGCTCACGAGAAAAGCAAGCCTTTACGGAGAGGGAGCTAGGCGGGAGGGGCTCGCGGCGATCCGGACTCGATGACCGGAGCCCGCGTGTGCAACACCCGGCAGCCGGGCGTCGGAGAGGTCAGGGCCAGCGGCGGCTCGGCAACGAGCTTTGCCAATAGCTCCGTGAGTGGTTTTTGACCTGCCTTACAAACGAGGCAATCGATGTCGTCGCTTTTGCCTTCGTCGTGTGGCATGAGCGAAGCGGTGGTGACCGCTAACGCCGCGAAGCCAACTAGCAGTACCAGCCACCGCGGGAACCGCCGAAACTGCGCAAGCAAAGTCATGATTGGCCTACACCTGTTCTTACTTTCTTAGATATCGAAGCTACCACGCGGCCCGCGGCGCCGCAAGGAGGGTTCACTCCTTCCGTACAACAGCCTGGATGCCAAGTTTGACGTTGCCATCGGTCGTTAGCGTCAGCGGAACGCTCTCGTCCTCCTGCAGGGGTCGCTTCAGCTCCACGAGCAGCAGGTGCACGCCGTCGGGTCCCATGGTCAGCTTTCCATAGGCGGGTACGGTGAGCTCGGGCACGGCCTTCGCTTCGCCATCGCCGGTTTTACGAAATTCCACCTTGCCCGCCACATCGGAGGCGGCCGACACCAGGTAGACGTCGTACATGGTCGGGTTCCTCCGCGGTGGCTTCTTGCCCGCCGGCACTCCCGTGCGCTCCCACCAGGAGCGTCATGATGACCACCACCCCAAGCCCGACCACCCCACTCATGATTCGACGCATACGTGCCTCCCGGAGAGGTCTTCCGTTTTTCTGCTGCATCTTGCAAGGGAAGAAGGACTACTATGGCTGAAACGGACGCACCACCCGCTCGCGAAAACGGTGGCACTGACACTGACATGGACATGAGCTTTCTCCAGTTCTGGTGGATCTTCCCGGCTGCGATCGTGTTCTCGACCGTCGCCATCGGCTCCGGAGTTTCGGGCGCTCTGTTCTTCAGTCCTTTTTTCATGCTCGTCGTGGGCCTGAGCCCGGTGCAGGCCGTTGGAGCCGGCCTCATGACCGAAGTTTTCGGCATGGGTAACGGACTCCGCGCTTACGTCGCCGCGAAACTGGTGGACTACGCAACCGCTCGCTGGCTCCTGGCAGGTGCAGTCCCCGGTATTATCGTGGGGGCTTTCGCGGCCGAAGCCATCGACGATCGAATTCTCAAGGCGATCTTCGGGGTCGGCCTCCTCGTGCTCGCGGGATTCCTCATTCTTGTGCGAACACCCGAGGAGTGCGAGCCGGGCGACCGCCCCTCGGAGCTCATCGACCGCAAATCCGTAGGCAAGGGTGCCACGGAGATCCGTGCCAAGGACGGGTCGATATATACGTACCCGACCTGCTGGCGGCCTCCGGGAGTCATACTCGCCGCCCTGGGTGGGGTCCTGACGGGTATGATCAGCGCTGGTCTCCCCGAGATCTCGACGACCAGCTCGTGGCCCGCTGCCGCGTCCCGGCCCGGGTCGCCATCGCCACGAGCGTGTTTACGCTCGCCATCGTGGCCGCCATTGGCGCTGCCGTTCACGCCATGAACGCTGAGCCGGTCTGGGAAGTCGTCGCATGGAGCATTCCGGGCGTCCTTGTTGGAAGTACGCTCGGAAGCCGTGTCGGGAAGTTCCTTCCAGGCAAGCTCATGGAAAAAGCGCTCGGAATCATTTTCGCGCTTGTCGGAGCTCTGGTGCTCGTCCTCGAGTTCTGGACGTGAACGCGGCCCCGGTGCAGACATTCACAGCTCCTGTTCGATTCGCGCGGTATGCTGCAGGAGGAAAAGCATGAGCAGGTTGACCCCCGTGGACGAGGCGCAAACCGATACTTTTCGAATCGATCCGTGGGACGAGCACAACCAGCGGACTGCTTCGAACGTTCGCCCGAGCGATTGGGTGAACCCGCAGCCGAAGGGCCGGTACAACCTCGTCGTGCTCGGAGCCGGCACCGCCGGGCTCGTCTCGGCCATTGGAGCCGCTGGTCTCGGTGCCGAAGTCGCTCTCGTCGAGAAACACCTCTTGGGTGGTGACTGTCTCAACGTCGGTTGCGTGCCCTCGAAAGCGCTCATCCGCGCCGGTCGCGCTGCGGCCGACGTTCGCGGGGCGGGCAAACTCGGTGTTCGGGTTGAAGGGGACGTCGAGGTCGATTTCCCGGCGGTCATGGAGAGGATGCGCCGACTGCGTGCACGCATCAGCGCCGCCGACTCGGCTCATCGTTTCAAGGAAGCGGGTGTCGACGTGTTCATCGGGTCGGGAGAGCTCGTGGATACGAACCGCCTGCGCGTCGGCGGAGAAACGCTCGAGTTCGCGAAGGCGGTCGTCGCGACCGGCGGCCGCGCCGCCGCGCCGCCCATCGAGGGCCTCGAAGAGACGGGCTATTTGACGAATGAAACCGTCTTCTCGCTTACGGAGCTTCCTCGAAGGCTTCTCGTGATCGGCGCCGGCCCCATCGGCGTCGAGCTCTCGCAAGCGTTCGCTCGTTTCGGAGCGAGCGTGCATCTGCTCGAAGCCGCGAACCAGATCTTGATCCGCGAGGACCGGGATGCGGCCGACCGAGTGGCAAAAGCGCTTCGACGCGATGGCGTCGAGATCGTCTCGGCCTGCAAGATCGGACGAGTCTTTCGGCAAAGCCGTGAGAAAGTCGTCGAGCTCGAGTGTGGCGGCGAGCACCGCGCGGTGACGGTCGACGAAATCCTCGTCGCCGTGGGCCGGGCGCCGAACGTCGAGGGGATCGGTCTCGAAGCTGCCGGCGTCGACTACGATCCACGAAAAGGCATCGTTGTCGACGACTATCTGCGAACCACGAATCCGAAGATTTTCGCGGCCGGGGATTGTTGTTTCCAGTACAAGTTCACCCACACCGCGGATGCCCTGGCGCGCATCGTCATCCAGAACGCCCTCTTTAATTTTCCCTTCATGAAGAAGAAGGCAAGCGCTCTGACCATACCCTGGTGTACCTATACCGACCCGGAAATCGCCCACGTGGGCATGTACGAAAAGGACGCCCGCGAGAAGGGAATGTCCGTACGGACGATCGTGCAGGAGTTGAACGATGTCGATCGCGCCATCCTCGACGGCGAAGACGAAGGTTTCGTCAAAGTGCACGTCAAAGACGGCACCGACCAGATTCTCGGCGCCACGATCGTCGCGGCGCACGCGGGCGATATGATCAGTGAGCTGACGCTCGCCATGAACGCAGGCGCGGGTCTCGGCACCATCGCGAGCACCATCCACCCCTACCCGACGCAGGCAGAAGCCATCAAGAAAGCCGGGGACGCCTTCAACCGCACGCGGCTGACCCCGACGGTCAAACGGATCTTCGAGCGGTGGCTCGCCTGGACGAGATGATGTGAGGGAGATGAAACCCGCAGTAACCTCCGCGACCTCGGATCTGGATCAGCTGTCGGTCAACACCATCCGTACGCTGGCCGTGGACATCGTGCAGCAAGCGGGCTCGGGCGAATCTTTCTTCTTAGGGCCGGCGACAAAATAAGTTCCCGTTTTCAAGACGGTCGGATGGTGTAGTTCCATTTGGGTAGAGTCTGGTCCTTTGTAACGGAAAGCGCCTGCATCCGCTCGTCAGTGATTTTGACGCCCTTCGGATAACGACGCCGGATAAGGTGTGCGCGTACTCGCAAACCGGAAGAGGTGGTGGTCGTGCGGATGTATTTGAGGATGGTTTCGTAGCTGTCGAGAGGCCTGCCCGCCCAGTTCTTGCTGATCTCGCTGAACAGACGGTGCTCCACTGGATTCCACTTGGATGTACCGGACGGATAGTGGGCTATGGTGATAGCGATGTCGTGGCGATTGCAAATCCGCGTTTGAAGCCCGTGCTTCCAACCCCGACACCGATAGCCATTGCTGCCCCCGGCGTCTGCCAATATCGCGAGGTCACGGGCTGCAGGATAGCGTCGCCGTCCTTCCGTTCGCCACCACTTCTCGATGGCATTCACGGCGAAGTCCGGGGTGTTGTACGAGGTACCAATGAACACTGTCCCGCGGTTCGCGAGCAGATCGTAGACGCCGTAGGGGATTGCGATGCCGTTCGATTCGGAACGGAAGTCATGGTCTTTGACGAGAGTCGGCTCACGGTTCCAGGCCTGCCCGCCGTTTTTGAATAATTCCACCAGCTCCCGTTTCTTCGTGTCTACGCTGATGATGGGATGACCAGCTGCGGCAAAACGCTCGCGCAGTTCGGCGATACACGCGAATTGGGTATCGCGATCTTCGGACGTGGCACCGCACAGCTTCTTGTGGTTCACCCGCAACGAGAAGCCGAGCTGTTTGAGCAGTCGACCGACGGTTTTGCTGCTGACGTTCACACCGAGGCTTCTTAGCTCGCAAGCAATCTTGTCGGTGGTCCGCCGCGTCCATTTCACTCCCGTCATCGGATCGCCCGCGGTGTCGTGCTTCATGAGTTCTTCGATCTTGGCGATGACTTCTGGCGTTTTTTTTGCACGGCGCGCCGTCCGCCACCCTTTCGCCGAACTCCGTCGAGCTCAACATCTCTCATTAGGAATTCCCTACGACCTCTGGCTACCGTGCTCGGATCCATCCCGAGCAGTTCGGCAATCTGTTGGTCGCCACCGTGACCGAGCTTCATGGCCTCGACTCCCGCGTAGAGACGGCGCTGCTTTTCATCGAGCAGGCTGTAGAAAAGAACGATCGCAGCCTTCAACTCCACGGGGAGCACGCGGACTCCCCCGACCCAGCCCAACGTGGAAGGTGACGCCTCATGTACCTGGCGGGCCGAGAGCTGTTGCTTGCGCGTGCTCACATCGGTGGCCAGATACAGATATCGGCCGAACACCTGCTCGCGCGCCAATCTTTTCTCTCGGACCAGTTTCAACAGAGGAGCCTTGACGTCAACCTGCACCACGTCCTCGAGCTCGTCGACGTAGTAGCCTGCCTCACAGGCCGCGACCAACGCTTTTACCGTCGCAAGCAACGTCCCGTACTTCGAGAACCACACTGAGCGCAACGACCAAAGACCTTTTCGATCGAACTGGGCGATCTCGTCCAACGTGTAGTAGCTACCACGGTGGGAGTAGCTTGTCCGATACGCCAACTCATTGAGCTTTCGGAAGACGGTCGAGTCCACATCGGTACCCAACACTGCCTTCAAATCATCGAGGGTAGCTATTTTGTGCTTCCTCAACAGGCGGTCGAGATCTTCAGACTGATAGCTCGTAGGTCTCATAATAGGAGAAGTGCTCCTTGATAGGCGTAATCCTCCCTAAAATGAGGACCGTTTGTCAAACACGCGCTGGTTGCTGAAGATCTACAAATGTTCCGTTTCTAGGGAGCGTGCCAGGGGATATCTGTGGATCCGATACAGGTTGCCCAGGAAAAATTGGCATGATCCTGTAATCTTCCAGTGCTGGGCGGTCTTGGGTTTGGCCTTCAATAACGTCTATACCAACAAAAACCAAAGCAAAAGCCAGGAAGGCCACCAATTGTTAGCGGCGGGCGTAAATTGCACACTTATGGCGGACGAAAATTGCACACTCGGCCATCCGTAAAAGGAGGCCGTTGTCGTGTGTCTGGAGTGCCAGACATGACGGTGCGCCTTCAATCAGAATGGCGTTTCCGGAGTGGAGGCGCCGATGTACGGAAGGGAGAAACGAGTGTTACTACGAGAGTATTTGGAGCAGGGAATCAAGAAGGCGGCGCTAGCAGACAAGCTAGGAATCAGCCGCCGAACGGTCCACCACTGGATAAAGACGGGTCAACTGGACCGAGAGTTGGACGAGGAAACGGTGCGCTACAAGAAGCGTCCGCGGATCGAGCGCAGGATCGACCCGTACCGGGAGATCCTTCATTCGCGCCTGCACGAGTTCCCGGAGCTGAGTTCAGTACGCCTGCATGATGAGATCCGTGCCGCGGGCTATGAAGGCGGCTACACGCAGGTCAAGGAGTACGTGCGGCAGATTCGCCCACAGCCACCGGCGGAGCCGCTGGTGCGTTTCGAGACCCCACCAGGCCACCAAGCTCAGGTCGATTTTGCACACTTTCGTTTGCCATGGGGTCGTCGGTGGGCACTTCTCGTGGTGCTCGGATACTCGAGGCTGCTATGGCTTCGGTTTTTCAAGCGACAGGACATGCGGACGTTGTTCGCGGGGCTTGAGCAGGCCTTCCTATTTTTTGGAGGAGTTCCCAAAGAGCTCCTTTTTGACCAGATGCGTTCGGTCATCGTCGAGGATCACCGCCGGGAAGGTGGCCCTCTCGTTGAGAACCCAGAGTTCGTCCGCTTCGCCCACCACTGGGAGTTTCGAACAAGAGCGTGTCGCCCGTATCGGGCGAAGACCAAGGGCAAAGTGGAAAGGCCAATCCGCTATGTGAGAGGAAGCTTCTTCTACGGTCGCCACTTTATCAACGATGACGACCTCGATGCTCAGATCGAGCGTTGGCTGAGTGACGTCGCCAACGTCCGACTCCATCGCACAACCAACGAACGACCGATAGAACGATTCGCGCGCGATGAAAGGGCCACTCTGAGACCGCTCGTTGAGCGGCCATATCGCTCTCTTGTACTGCCAAACCAACCCGCGAGAAGAACTCCAAAAGCCTGCTTAACCACACTGCCTTCGATGGATGTCGAGCATCGTCCCCTCGAAGTCTACACGCGGCTCGTTGGAGGTGGACAATGAAGGCGAGCACAATATCGCGACGTGAGCAGATCCGTACGATGCTGGCCGACCTAAAGATGCCTGGCGCGCTCGAAGCTGTCGACCGCGTACTATCTGATGCCGATGGCGGTGCGGTCACAACGGCGGAGGCCATCGAGAACCTTCTTGGAGCGCAGATCACGTTGAGAAACAACCGTCGTCTCCAAGCGGCGATGCGCTCCTCACGACTCCCCGCGGTCAAAACAATCGATGAGTTCGATTTTTCGTTCCAGCCATCGATCAAACGCGAGCAGATTGAGAACCTTCACGAGCTCGGGTTCGTTGAACGTAAGGAGAACGTCGTCTTATTGGGACCTCCTGGTGTGGGCAAAACTCATCTCGCGATTAGTCTTGCCATCGCCGCTGCCCAGAATGGACGGCGCGTCTATTACGGCACCCTGGCTGAGCTCATCACCTCCCTCGAAGAGGCTCGTGACGCGGGCCGCCTCACTCGTCGACTCGCGGTTCTCAGTTATCCGTCACTGCTTGTTGTCGATGAAATCGGATACCTACCCGTCACCCAGACCGGCGCGGTGCTTTTTTTCCAGCTCATAAGTAGGCGATACGAGCGCGCTTCGACCGTGCTCACCTCTAACAAAAGTTTCGAGGAATGGGGCGAGATCCTTGGCGACGAAGTCATGGCCGCCGCTCTCATCGACCGCATTTCTGCACCACTGCCACCTCGTCAACATCCGAGGAAACAGTTACCGCATGAGAGAGCACTCCGAACTGTGGCGAGCGCTCCATCCGGCGGGTTCGGACGAACCTCACCCGCCGGCTAAATCTCATAGGAAATACACGGAGGCGACGGCGTCATAGGGTTCGCCACCCATGGCTCGGGTGTGCAATTTTCATCCGCCATGAATGCGCAGTTTTCGGCCGGCGTTGACACCAATCCAAAAAGTTTCAAATTATGGATTTTTTTCATCATGTCCTCCTTTCTAATTATTCCTTCTTTTTGTATTCTTTCTTTCCCTCACCTCCTTTTTAGAGGCATGTATCTGCCCCATATGAATTACCACTCTATTTATTGTGGCGGAACAAATTCTCGGCGGCGTTTGGTATCGATGTAGGGAGGTGAACGGTTGGGTCCCAACGAGATCCTTGCGCCCATCGGTACTGGCGACAGGGACTCCCCACTCCAGTCGCGACAGAAATCTTGCCCGGGCAAGATTTCAGCCCGCACCCCAGGTGAGTGAGCGCACGACGTGGAACATCGAGGGGTTCCACTAACCACTCAAGAAGCTACTTCAGATTCGCAGGCCAAGCGAGAGCACCTCCTGCGATTCGCACAACCACATCCGGCGCGGCTCGCTCAAAAACACAGGCCTGCGCTGAACGTGAGCTTCAGGTTGCCTCCCCAGAAGGCGTCCTCGGCGACCGCCTCGCGATCTCGAGTCAAGGCGGGGCCGGGATAGCGAAGCAGCAGGCTGGACACGTCGATCCGCACGAGCGTTCGCTCCGTCGGATAGAGCTCGACCCCACCTCCGAGATCCAGCGCCAGCACGGTTCTGCCCTCCGCGAGGACGCAGTTGAGCGGCGGAGGAAAGATCGCGATACAGGCAATCGGCTCGGGGGCACTCGAGAAACGGACGAAGCCCGGACGGGCCTTCCCAAAGACCGAAAAGCGGTCGTAGCGAGGACCGATCTTGACCCCGAAAAGGCCCTCGAAGCGAGACTCCGTAACGGGAACCCGCTCGAGAATGTTGGAAGGATAGAAGCTCATCTCGGCTTCAATCGCAAAGAGCGGCGTGGCATGGAAGCCGATTCGCCCTCCGAAGCCGAGATCAGTGGAGTCGAGCTCGTGTTGGAACGTCGTTGCGAGAATCGCCGCGACCTCGAGGGGGTTTTCCTGGGAACGGACCTCGCTCGCGAAGAGGAACAATAGGGCTGCGACAACCGTGATGATGTTTTTCATGGTGGTATGTCTCCCCTAGACCTGCATGTACCGCGGCCAGCGGGAAGACCCACCAATCACTGACATCGGCATTTTCCAACGCTGCCTCTTCATGGACCAGCATGGCTGTTCGTTCACCGAGGAGTCCGTAGAAACAAGCGAGCAACAAACGCGTGCGAGTATTGTCCGGGTACGCTTCGAGCCTGGGCTCGATCATCGCGATCCCTTTCCGCCACGCTCGGTGTGCCCGGTCGGTGTCTCCGAGCCGATCGTAGAGAATCCCCCCAAAGACGAGGGCATCGAGGTTCGAGTCCGCCATCGCCTTCTCGTAATGCTCGCGAGCGAGCTCGTAGTTTCCCGCGATCTGATGGGCCACGGCGACAAGGTAGTGAACTTCATGGTAGTCACCGAATAGACGAAGATACTTGTTGCCGACGTCAATGGACTGCTCCGTTCCCCAGGTAGCGATGGTGAGCCAGACGTAGGCTTCTTCATTAACTGGATCGAGCTCGATAACACGACGATAGAGAGGTGGCGCGCGGTCATGCAGGCCGCCGAACGTGTAGCCCCGGGCCCGCGTCAGAATCGTTTCGACGTCATCCGCCCGACCGAACCGAGCCGCCTCCCGCGCCTGAACCAGGCAAGCCTCACTGCGTCCCGCAAGAAAACTTATCATGCACAGGCCCGTTCTCGCCCTCATGAATGCCGGTTTCAACTGAAGGGCTTTTTCGAAACTCGCTCGAGCTTCTTCCAGACTCTTCCGGCCGCCCCATCCGTACAAGTAGCGATCGGTATGCACGGCACCGAGGCCTACGTGAGCCTCCGCCAGATTCGGATCCAGCTCCACGGCGCGATTGAAGTACACAAAGGCGACGTTCGTCGCTTCTTCGCCTCCCTCCTGAAAGGTGTGGGCACCTTGCATGTAGAAATCATAGGCATCGACACTCCGGGACTCGGGCATGGCGAGTACCGCTTCTTCTTGGCCCGTCAAACTTTTTTTCAGGCTCGTGGCCGCGCGCACGGCAATCTGCTGCTGCATTTGGAAGATGTCCTCGTACGGCGCTTCGAACTGCTCCGCCCAGGACAGAAGTCCACTCTCGGCGTCGACCAGCGACAGGCTAGTGAGAATCCGATCGCCGGCAAGATGGAACGTTCCCACGAGCACGGTATCCACATTCAACTCTCGCGCAATCGCCTCCGGAGCCGCGCTGCTGTGTCCGTAACGACTGGCCGTTTCCCATGGCGTCACCCGCAGGCCTGCTTGGACCAGTCTGGTAGTGACGGCTTGGCTGATGCCTTCCGCCAGGTAGTCGCTTTCGAGCGGGTCGTCGCTGACATTCTTCAATGGCAAGACCGCCACCGACAGCGGCTCTCGGGGAACAACGCATCTGTCAGCCAGCCCACGAGGGCGAGCAAAGCCACCATCGCGGCCGCAGCGAGCGCCCGTTTTCCCTTTTTCCCCAGGGACGGATACGTCGGCGGAACTGCGGCGTTTCGCTGTTCCACCCGAGCCAGGTCGGTTCGCACCTCATGAACGAGTTGGTAACGCTCGTCCGGGACCTTCGCCAACATCTTTCCCACAACGTGCTCGAGCAGCTCCGGAGTTTCCTTGCGGTAGCTCGAAAGCGGAGGTGGTGGCAGATTCAGGATCGCCGCCGCGGTGTCCATCGAGGTGGCTTTGGTGAAGGGATGAGTGCCGGTCACCATTTCATAGAGCACGATTCCGAAAGAGAAAATGTCCGAGCGAGGATCGACGACTTGGGCCCGCAGCTGCTCGGGCGACATGTAAGCCACCGTGCCCAACGTCATGCCTTCGCCGGTCAGCCGAGAGGCCGTCTCGAATTCGCTGTCCGTGGCTTCCGGGGAAGCCACCCGCTTGGCCAGGCCAAAGTCCATCACTTTTACGTGGCCGTCCTCGGTCAGCATGATGTTGGAGGGTTTGAGGTCGCGATGGACGATGCCTTCCTGATGCGCGGTCTCGAGTGCTTCGGCGATCTCGGAAGCGATGCGCTCCGCCTCGGCGATCGGCAGAGCTTCCCGAGCGAGGCGGCGCTCGAGGGTCTCGCCGCGAACATATTCCATCGCGATGAACGGCCTTCCCTCCGCTTCGCCGATCTCATAGATCTTGCAGATGTAAGGATGGTCCAGAGCCGCCGCAGACTTCGCTTCCCGCAAGAAGCGCTTCTTGGCGGTTTCGTCGTGCTGGAGGTTCTCCGACAGGAGTTTCAGAGCGACCCGGCGGTCCAGGGATTGATTCGGCCCGCCTCCAAGGTGCGGCCAAGCACTTCGGTGGCAAGGTCAGTCTCGCCTAGTGCAGCATGTGTCGCCGCCAGCGAATGGAGCTGGTAGGCGTTGAAGTCCGCATCCAGTGCACGTTGCCTTTCCCTCGAGAACGCAGATGGGTCACCGAGAAGGCCATAGAAACTGGCGAGATAAACTCGTACGCCGGTGTTGTCGGGGTAGCCTTCGAGGCTGCGTTCAGCCAGCTCGACGCCGGCCCGCCACTCGTCCTCCGCCCGACCGCGCTCCCCCGTCTGAGCGAAGAGCATACCTGAGTAAAGGAGGGGAAGTTCCAGAGTGATCGAGCCCGTAGTTGAGCCCGCCCGTCGCGCAAGCTCGGTAGCCTTGTCGTAGTGCTCCCGAGCGATCTCATGGGAGCCGGAAGCATGATAGGCGAGGGCGAGAGCGGTGTGAACCTCGAAGTCATCGCCGAATCGTTGCAGATAGGTGTTCCCGGCTTCAATGGCTTGCTCGGGCTCACCGGCCCAAGCGGAGGCCCACGTAAGGTGGTAGTGGGCGGCCACGTTTGCGGGGTCCATAATTGTGATGCGGCGATAGAGCGGGAGAGACCGGTCTGGCAAACCTCCGAACTCGTACGCTAGCGCCTGAGCCAGGAGTGTTTCGACATCATACGCCCCGCCCGAGCGAGCCGCCTCACGTCCATGAACTAGGCATGCCTCACTCCGCCCCCTGAAGAAATTCACGTAGATGAGGCCTCTTCGGGCCCTCATGTCGGCCGGGTTCAGTTGGAGCGCCCTCTCGAAGCTCACTTCGGCTCGCTCGAGGTTCTCGAGGCCACCTTCCCAACCGTAGTTGTAGCGCGTCGAGTACACGGCGCCGAGGCCCACGTGGGCTACCGCCAGGCTTGGGTCGAGCTCGAGGGCTCGTGTGAAGTACTGGAAGGCAACGTCCGTTGCCTCCTGACCGCCCTCTTCCATAGTGTGGGCCGCTTGCAAGTAGAAGTCATAGGCGTCGACGCTCCGGGATTCGGGCGTAACGAGTGTCTGTTCTTCCTCGCCGGTCAGCACTTCTTTCAGGCTCGCCGCCACGCCGGTGGCGATCCGGCGCTGCATCCGAAAAAGGTCATCATGGGGTTCCGCGATGATGTCCGCCCAAGACTGAAACCCACTCTCGGCGTCCACCAAAGACAGATTGGTGAGAATCTGATCCCCGGCGATTTGGAAAGTTCCGACGAGCACGGCGTCCACGTTCAGCTCCCGAGCGATGGTGTCCGCGCCGTAGTTGCTGTCCCGGTAACGCCGGGATGTCTCCCATGGGGTCACGCGCAGGCCGACTTGGGTCAGCTTGGTGCTGACGGCTTGGCTGATACCATCCGCGAGGTAGTCGCTCTCCAGCGGCTCGTCGCTGATATTGGTCAGAGGCAAGACGGCAACCGAAGGAGGTCCTTCGGTGGATGGTCCGAAGGGACGATCCGGCCAAAACGCCAGCGCTGCTACGAGAGCGGCCACCGCAAAAGCTGCCAAACCGATCCGCCCTTGCTTTTTTCCCAAAGCTGGCAGGCGTGGAGCGGAAGAGTGTTTCTCGATCGGCCGAGGCCGCACGTCGACACGACCTAGATCCGTCCGCAGTTCATGAACGAGCTGGTATCGCTCTCCTGGCTCCTTAGCGAGCATCTTCGAGATGATGTGCTCGAGGATCTCCGGAACGTCCGGTCGGTACCGGGACATCGGAGGCACGGGCAGGTTCAAGATGGAAGCTGCGGTGTCCATGCTGGCGGACTTGCTGAAAGGATGCTCGCCGCAGAGCATCTCATAGAGCAAGATGCCGAACGAGAAAACGTCAGAGCGAGCATCGACAGGATAACCCCGTAGCTGCTCGGGGGACATGTAGGCGAGCGTTCCCAGGGTCATGCCTTCCCCGGTCAGCCGAGACGCGGTTTCGAATTGACTGTCCACGGATGCCGGCGTCGCCACTCGTTTGGCCAAACCGGAATCCAGCACCTTTACATGACCGCCGACCGTGAGCATGATGTTGGGGGGTTTCAAGTCTCGATGAACGATGTGTTCCCGATGAGCCGTGTCGAGAGCCTCGGCGATCTCGGAGGCGATGCGATGCGCGTCGGCGAGCGGCAAAGCCTCCCGCTTCAAGCGGTCGGCGAGCGTCTCACCGCCGATATACTCCATGGCGATAAAGGACTTCCCGTCCACTTCGCCGATTTCGTAGATCTTGCAGATGTAGGGGTGGTCCAACGCGGCGGCCGACTTCGCTTCCCGCAGGAAGCGTTTCTTCGCGGTTTCGTCCTTTTCCAACTCCTCGGTGAGAAGTTTCAGCGCCACGCGACGGTCGAGGGTTTGGTCCCGGGCAAGAAAGACCTCTCCCATACCCCCTCTGCCGAGCTTTTCCTGAATTTCGTAATGAGAAAGGGTCTTGCCGATAAGCTCCGCGGAGCCCGCCCTCTTGAGCGAGACCTCCTCGGGGGCATCGAACTTCGCCGAGGGGGGCTCCTCGAGAAACCCTTCCGCCTCGTGGGTCAGAAGGGAGTCCACCTCCTTGCGGATTTCGGGATCGGGGCAGGCTTGGTCCAGGAAATGCGCTCTCTCTGAAGGATCACGATCCAGCGCAGCGTCGACAATCTTCTTGATCTGTTGCCAGCGAGGGGAGCTCACGGCGACGCGGCGCCTTCTAGCGCACGGCGAAGCCAGAGCTTGGCGACTCTCCAGTCGCGCTTGACCGTCGCCGGGGACACGCTGAGGACCTCGGCAGTTTCTTCCATATTCAAACCGCCGAAGTACCTGAGCTCCACAATGCGGGACTGCCGGGAGTCGACCTCCTCCAACTTGCTGAGTGCTTCATGAAGGGCGACGACGTCGACATCCAGAGGCTCGACGGGGGTATCGGCCTCATCGAGAGTGACCCGCGTCGGCATGCCACCACGCTTCACCGCCCGGCGCTTGCGCGCGTGCTCGACGAGGATGCGTCTCATGAGCTGGGATGCGACGGCAAAAAAATGCGCCCGATTCTGCCAGCCGACCTGACGCGTCCCGAAGAGCCGGAGAAACGCCTCGTGGGTGAGGGCGGTCGGCTGGAGGGAGTGATCCGGTCTCTCGCCGCGGAGCTGCTGGCGCGCCAGATTGCGGAGCTCCGCATAAACGATAGGGATGAGCTCGTCGAGAGCCTCGGGGCTCCCGTTCTTCCACGCAACCAGGAGCCGGTGACATCTCCCTGTCTCGAAGTTTCCATACGCCTACCGGGAACGCCATTGTTTCTACCACCGTGGGGGTCTGTCAAACAACCAAGCACCCCAAGTCCGAGGTAGCCGTGACCCGGTTTCGCGCCATTCTACGCCTATTCATATAAGGAAGGCCTGAGGAGAGCTTAGTGAATGACCAATGGTTCGGGCAACTTGTTGAAAACTCCGCCGATCGAGCGTACACTCCTCGTCACGACGGAAAAGTCGCACAATCGCCCTCAGGCCTGAGGGAGGCGCAACATGGACATCCGACGGGTTCTGCCCTTTCTTTTTGTTTTGCTTATCCTTCTGCCCCCGGCGAGCGCCCTGGCTCAGGCGGCCTGGGGACCGAGCCAAGGAGAAGCCTTCTTCTCCATTAGCTACCAGTGGCTCGACGCGAAGCGCCATGCGCTCGACAACTCCGGACTGAGCCCCTTTGAAGATTGGCTCGGCCAGTATTTCGACTCTAACGAGATAGAGGATTTCGGAAGGCTGTCGGCGTTGTCCATGGTTCTGGACGCCGAGGTCGGCGTCACCGACCGACTCACGCTGACGGGAGGACTCGCTTTCACCACGGCGAGATACCTTGGGGACGTTCCGGAAACCCCGACGGACGCCGACGGTCAGTTCCATGGAGCGGTTCAGGACGCGCGCATCGCTGCACGGTATGCGGCCGTCAACGACGGAACCTGGTCGGTCACGCCGTTCGCGGCGTTTGTCTTTCCGGCCACGGACTACGCCGTTTTCGGTCAAACTGCCCCCGGTTTGGGGTTGAACGAACTCCAGGTGGGAGCGGCCGTCGGGCGGCTCCTGGACATCCGTGGTTCTCCGAGAGCCTGGTTCCAAGGGGCGTACTACTATGCCTTCATGGAGAATGTGAGCGAGGCAATCAACGTCGATCGCAGCAACTTGATCCTGGATCTCGGGTATTTCGTAAACGAGCGGCTCAGCGTGAATCTCCTGACAAAACTGGCAAAAGGTTCATGGCGGTATTGAGTGGAAAATGTTAGCCACCCCACTCTCAGCGTCGTGGATTTGGTTCGGTCCCCGCATTTGGACGACTCATTTCACGCCCACGACCGGGCAGCGGCAACCCATGAATGGCGATGGGGCGGAGGGGTTTCCTTTCAAGTAAGCGAGACGGTCGAAGTGTATGGGTCGATCAACAGCTTCCTGTGGGGTGTGAATACCCATAACGCCAGGACATTCAATTTTGGTGTGAACGTTTCAGCCCAGTTGTGGGGTGGCGGTGGACTCGGCATGTGGGCAAAGCGACAATGACCCGGACGCGGACATGGACGACTGGTTGTTGGAAGATTTCGAAGTCGAGGGGGATGAGAATGAGGACAAAGACCAAGAAAAGCAGGACGGGACGTCGCCCTAGGCGGTATCTAGGAAGGGGGCTGGTATGAAAAAACTTCTTCTACTGTTCGTTATCTTGGGAGGGCTCGTCGTCGTGAGTGACACTTTGCTCCACGCCTGCGGCTCCAAGTTCCTCGTCAGTAGCCGAGGTGCGCGCTATCAACGCGTCCTCGCAAGCATCAAACCAACCAACATACTCTTCTACTGGCAACAGGATGAAAAGACGAAAGAGGAAGATCGGTGGAATCCCGATGCCGAGAAAATGTTGGAGGATATTGGCCACACCGTTGACGTGACCTTCGACGCCGATGCCTTCTTGGGCGCCGCGAAAAATGGCGACTTCGACGTCCTGGCCATCCCGCTCGACGAAGCCAGAAAGCTCCACACCGAAATGGCGTCCTTGTCTCCGGATTCCGCCGTGCTGCCGATCCTCTACTTTCCCACGCGAAGCGAGTACTCGCAGGCGCGACGAGAGTTCGACGTCGTGATGAAGCTTCCGACAACGACGCCCAAGTTTCTCGCGGCCCTCGAGAAGGCGCGAAGGACGGTTAGCCCTTAGGTCGCGTCAACGAAGGTCGACCGTGTCCGGAGTCAATCGAAAATGGCTCGCTCCCACTCTGGTGAGTGTAGGACTCCTGGCAAGTGAAGGCTGTGACCGATTCCCCGCTACCGCGGATGCGAACGGCGGGCAGTGGTACCACGCGAGCCTCGCAATCAAGGAGGGTGACGAATTCCCCTTTTTCCTTCGGCTGCCTGACGATTGCGAGAGCCAAGCCGCAACCATCCTCAATGGCGAGGAGCGAGTCAGCGCCGGGTGCCGCCGCAGCCCAGTCGGCTTCGTGGTCGACTTCCCCGTTTACGGAACGCAGATCGAGGCCTGGTTCAAGCCGGATGGGACGTTGACCGGACACTGGTGCCGAGAACAGCCTCCCGGGAGGGAGCCGATCTTGTCCCTTACGGCCCAGCCGGTAGCCGGACCGGATCCGAGCACTCGCTTCCCCGCCGAGCCCGCGGAGGCAGAAACCGAATTACCGCACGCGGAAGTAGCAGGTAGCTGGCGCATGGAGTTCGATTCGTACGGCGTTGCCAAGGGCGTCTTCGTGCAGAAATCCTCAGGCGTTGTGACCGGATCCGTCGAGATCCCTTCCGAGTATGGAGACCTGCGTTTCCTTGCCGGCAACGTGCGGGGAACGCGCGTGTGGCTGTCGACGTTCGATGGCCAGAATGCGTTCATGCTCGAAGGCGAGATAAAGCCCGATGGGACGATGGAGGGGGAGAGGGTCGATCAAAATTCACGGGATTCTTTCGTCGCCGAACGTGATGACGATTTCGAAATACCCGATCCGCTCGATCGCGTCGCGTTCACGCCCGATGAACAACGGCTCGAGCTCGATCCTCTCCGTGACTCGAAGTTCGACGGCAAGGGCGTGATCGTGCAGCTCTTCGGCACGTGGTGTCCCAACTGCAACGACCACGCTCCGGCGCTCGTGGAGCTCTATCGAAACTACCGCGGCCAGGGCCTCGAGATCCTGGGGCTCGCGTACGAGTACGGAAACGACTTGGAGTACAAGCAGCGCCGTGTTCGGGAGTTCAAGAAAAAGCATGGAGTCGAGTGGGATATCGTCATCACCGACTCGACGCTCGAAGAGCTCGCGTTCGAAGGACTCGCCGGGCTTGCCCCCATCGAAGGGGTCCCGGTCACGATCTTCTTGAACCGCGATCGCACGGTGCACGCCATCTACAGCGGCTTCTCCGGCCCCGCAACCGGGGAGACCCACCGAGAAGCGAAAGCTCAGCT
Source organism: Candidatus Marinacidobacterales bacterium (assembly GCA_965237955.1). Taxonomy (GTDB): domain Bacteria; phylum Acidobacteriota; class Vicinamibacteria; order Marinacidobacterales; family SMYC01. The sequence continues at coordinate 3,230,107 of OZ250169.1, forward strand.
CGAGAAGCTGACGGCCCAGATCCTCGGCGAGCTCTGATTTCGCGCTTCTTCATTACGTTGAGGACTCTCTGTCCAATCACCACGTGATATGGTTCCGTACCATGCACGCTTCTAACCGTTTCGGCGCCGCCGCAGTCGCTCTCATAATGTTCGGATGCGAAGCTCCGAATCGATCGGACAACGCCTACGACGACGCACTGCTCCTCAGCATGGCCGCCCTCGGTGAGAACGAAGACGGCTCACCCAAGCCGCTTCCCGGGCGCGTCGGAGTCCTCACCTATGACCGAGCGGAGTGGGGCTGACGCTTCGTGGCAACCCGTTCCCTACGTCGATACCCATAAGGCTGAGCTCCTTTTTCGCCACAAGCTCCTCAGACTCCTCCGCAACAAAGACCTCATCACACAAGAGCGCATCGACTTACTCCTGTCATGGAAAAATTCAGGTTTCGGTGTTCACAATCACACGACGGTCTATCCCAATGACACCGAGGGGCTGCACAAGCTTGCTTGTTATCTCATGCGAGCCCCGGTGAATCTCTCCCGACTGCGCTACCACCCCGAATCCGAGCTCATCCTCTATGAATCCAAATCAGCACACGACGCCAACGACCCCGAGCTCGTGGACCCGCTCGAGTTCTTGGCTCGAGTACTCATTCACGTCCCCGAGCCCAATAAACATCTCGTTCGATTCTACGGCGCTTACGCCAATCGCGTTCGTTCAGAAAAAATCGCTCGCAGTGACTCCGTGAAACAGGAGGAGAAAAAAGAGGACGATGTTCTCCCGCGAAGACGTGCTCTGAGTAAGCGATGGGCCGAGCTCATCTACCGTATCTACGAGGTCGACCCTTTGACCTGTCGTCGATGCGGAGAACAGATGAAAATCATCGCCTTCATTTCCGAGCCTTCTGTCATCCGACGCATCTTGGATCATCTCGAGCGCAAAGCTCGACCGAGAGCTCCTCCCGAGCCCTCCGAGATCGCCGTCCACTAATCGCCCTACTCGAATGGACACTCCTCGTGTGTCTCGAACCCACGAAACACACTTGACCAACTTCGCACCGGCGGCGGCGGAGCGTGATTTCCCGTGGAGATGCTCACCGAAGGGTCTAATATCCATATCGTAGGAGAAACTCCCGCCCAGCTCGCAACCCGACGAGATACAAATGTCTATTAGTATTAGTTCTGGAGGGACGCCCGCGCGATGGTGCGGCACTACAAGAAGCTCGGCACCCACGTCATCAAGCAATACATGCAGCCGTGCTGCTCACACAGACATCATGCAGATTTCCGAGCAGGTTTTCGACGAGCCCCTGGCCTGGCGACACTCCGGACAGCAGGGCCAGCGCGAGACGGTTCGCAGCGATGGCAACTCGCTGCTCGATTTGCCGCGCTCCTGACCCGCTGCGCCGTCTTGCGTTGCCCGGAGAGCCGATCCGGCACATTCTCCTCTCGGCTGAAGTACACCTCGTCCGGCGTGCGAGCTCCGAGAACGGCGCGCGGGATCTTCTCGTTGTGCTCACGGACGTAGAACGCGACGAGACGCCGCACCGCCGCCGCACTGTCGAGGGTGTTCAGGAAGAGCCACGCGTGCTTCAATTGTCGCCAGAACGCCTCGATCAAGGAGTTCGAGGAGATGATGTCGATCTGCGCGAGCACACGATGCAGAGAACTTGAATCCCGGAGCAGCTGGTCGACCTCGCCAAAGTTCTCCGAACCGCCGTCGGTGACGACAACTACGTTCGCGGTCGCTGAGTCGTCCGGAAGGCCCTTTGACGCCTCGATGAGGAGCTCCCGGGTGGTGGCCGAGCTCAGCGTGTCGCTCACCCGCCAGGCAAGAATCCTTCGGCTGAAATTATCGATGACCGCCTGCAGATAGATTCGGATGCCGGTCGTCAGCCAGATCACGGTCGCGTCGATTTGCCAGTACTCGTTGGGGCGCGTCGCCCTGAGGCCTGTCTTGGGCTTCGCCGGATGCACCCGCCTTCGAGGACGTTTCCACCCGCGCCTGCGGATCATCTTGTACCATGTGCTTGCCGAGGCGAAGAGCTTGCCAAGCCGCTGCGCGTAAAGCGCTAAGTTCTGGACGGCGATGTGGCGATAGCTCTCGGACTCAACGAAATCTCTCATCGTGGAGACTTCGTCGCGCGTGAGCTGGCTGGGAGTGGACTTCGGACAGCTCGGTTGATCGTCGAGTCCGCAGCCGTCTTCCTTGCGCCTCCACGCGTGATAACGCGCCGTCGAGACGCAACACGATTCTGAGCACGGTGCTTAACGACAGGAGACCAGTCGCCGACGCGATCGCCCGGAGCACCGCCGATTTGGTCTCACCATCGGGAAGGCGATCCCCGTCGAGTTTTCCCCGGCGGAACCTCAACACACGCACGAGTAACCCGATGATCGCCGCCTGCACCTTGGCTCGCTGTCTTAGATTGTCGACCTGCTCCAACAGCTCGTAGACTTCCAGCTCAACGTCCACCGAAGCGACCACGGGCCGTACCTCGCCGCGCGCCCATGTGCGTCGCGTCGACGCGGGGATGGCGACATCCCGGAAGAGGTCCGCATTGCCCGTCGCGGCGATGGCGTCACGCAGCCGATGGTCGTAGCTCCGCCGAACTCGGTGGGTTCTCGTCATGCCCAAGAATGGCAGGGTGCTATTCTCATCGCCAGCTGGCCGATCATGGCTGCGTGCAAAGGAGCCTGTCGAACTTTCCCTCTCCGTCGTCCACAATGATCGTGCGAAGAGCACGGCTGGAAACGGGGACACGGTAAGGACTGAGGCACCGGCAGTTGGCGAAAGCCGCCGGCAACAGCTACTCCCCTTACCTACATCTACCGCGCCAGCCCTCGACCCTACCGACCACGGCTTGGATAAAATACGGAGAAGGTCCTGCCCATGAGCCTCTGCCCAGAGGCTCATGGGTGGGGGACTACGACGAATTTCAGAAGAACAGGAAGAAAGTCCAGTTTACGGCTCAGGACATCAGATTTACCGTTAAGGACAAGACCATATATGCGATCTGTCTTGATTGGCCAAGCGATGAAGTGACAATCAAATACCTGGCTGGGGAAGACGAATATTTTGGATTGTATGAATCAGAGATCGAATCCGTAAAGATGCTTGGTGTTGATGAAGAACTGGAATGGAAAATGACCGAAGACGGCCTCACAATCAAAACCCCGGACCAGAAACCTTGCGAGCATGCTTTCACCTTCAAGATTGAACGCAAGCATTAGGTTAGGCTAGCTGATCGCAATAAGGAGAGATTCCCATGAGCTTATTGGACCGCCGTAGCTTCCTCACGACGACCGCTGCCGGGCTGAGTGCGCTCCCGACCGCCCGCGGCATGACGCTTCCCGACGACGAGGATCCACTCGGGGTGCGCGCCGATTTTCCCATCACCCGGAACCAGACGTTTCTCAACACCGCCTGGGTCGGCCCGATTCCGAAGGTGGCGAGAGACGCCGCCGTCGACTACGCGGACGAAACGTTGATGTGGGCGGACAGCCAAAGTCGATTGATGCAGGAGGACATGGCGCGCGCCGCGTTTGGAGAGCTCTTCGGCGCCAAGCCGGACGAGGTGGCTTTTCTCTTTACGACGGCCGACGGAGAGGCGGTCGTCACCCACGGCCTCGATCTCAAACCCGGCGACAACATCGTTGTGGACGCGCTCCACTATACCGGGACCTTCCTCCTCTACAAACAGCTCCAAGAGGAAAAGGGCATCGAGCTCCGCATCGTTCCCGAGACGGAGGGCCGAGTGCGGGTCGAAGATTTCGAGGCGCGCGTCGACGAAAGGACCCGGCTCGTGTCCGTGGCCTGGGTGTCGAACCGCAACGGCTATCGACACGACCTCCGCGCTCTGACCGAGCTCGCTCACGCCAAAGGTACCCTCGTCTACGCGGACGGCGTCCAGGCCCTCGGCACCTTCCCCACCAACCTCACCGAGCTGGGCGTGGACTTTGCCTGCAGCGCTGTTCACAAGTGGCTTTTCGCCGGCTTCGGCGTAGCGCCGTTTTTCATCCGCGAGGAGCACCTCGATCGTATTCGGCCCGATCGCTACGGCCACGGCCAGGTCGCGGAGACGCTCACGCCCAACGGCTGGACCCGGCACTTGGGAGCAGGGCGTTTCTCCGAGCTCGATTTCCGACTCCTGACCACCGCGCGAAAGTACGAGTACTCCTGTCTCGCCTACAGCACGATCGCCCAACTGGCCGCTACCCTCGGCTTGTTCAAGAGGGTCGGTCTTTCGAGAATCGAAGAGCACACGATGCCGCTCGCCCACGAGCTCCGGGATGGCATCGCCGAGTTGGGATTCGAGACGTGGACGCCCAAAGGCAACGGGTCACCCATCGTGAGCTTCGTTCATGGACAAGACATCGAAGATCTCAAACGCCTTCTGAAGGAAGAAGCCATCTCGGTCAGCTTCCGGGAGAAGAACTACACCCTGATGCGCGTGAGTGTCTCCATGTTCAACAACAGCGCCGACGTCCAGCGATTGCTGAAGCTACTCAAAAAGGTCGCTTGACTTAGGTCTAGATGGCCAACTCGGGGCCACGCACGACGGGTCGAACGGTCGCCCATAGCCGACTCAGCACAAACGCGATCTTATTTTGATCGCCTTCGGGAGGCGCGATTACCAAGGGTCCAAGTTCGAATCGTGGCACAAGATAGGGACCCTTGGCCAGGCAGCATTTTGAACGGCTCAGGCCTCTTCGTCGGCGCGATCGCGATGGTGGTCGTAGGACAGCCCCTGGTTCTGCATGGCGCGGCGATAACTGACAGCCACCGCATCGAACTTCAAGTGCAGCTCGTCGGCCAGATCGAAGGGCACCTGCTCGGGGCGCTGTGACTCCACGACTCGCTGGTCCTGGCTGAAGATGGTCTTCTCGAAATCCTGCAGAACGCGGTCAGGCTGGTCGAAATCGTAGTTGCGACCGATGACGCAGTACCCTCGACAGCGTTGCTCGCCGATGGGCTGGCCGGCGAACAAGTACACCATCCCGCGTTCGCCTCCCCAACCCAAGCGGAGGGCAATCGTGTACGGTAGGTGCAGCTCGTAGCGGCTGCGCCGTTCAGGTTCCTCGACCTTCTCGTTGGCGAAAACTGGAAAGTCCTCCGGGTTGGCCGCCTCGGGGCGGACCACGGTGTAGTGCAGGACGTGCTCGCGTGTCTCAACCTCGTGCGCCGGCACGATCGGACGCTTAGGGTCGCCCAGCAGGCCAGGGTGGACCCATGGGAAATGTCCGAAGTCGGTGAAGTTCTCGACTTGGCGGGAAGCGTCGCTGTGCCAGTCAAAGGGGCCGGTCAGCACGACCTTCCAGGCCTCGTCCTCGAGCTCGGGCACATGGGGTAGCGGAAACACCGGATCTTCGAGCGCGGCCCAGATGAGGCCGTAGCGCTCGACGACCTGGTAGCGAGGCACCCGAGCCTTGGAGGGTATCGCTGCGTCGGCCTTCTGCGGAATCTTCACGCACACGCCCTCGCGGTCGTAGTGCCAGGCGTGGTAGGGGCAAATCAAACGGTCGTCCTCGACCCGGCCAAGCGAAAGCGCAGTGCCGCGGTGAATGCACAGGTCCTGCATCGCGTGCGGCACTCCGTCCGCGGTACGCCAGACGACGATAGCTTCGTCCAGAAGCATCGAACCGTAGGGCGCGTCCAAAGCGACGTCGCGGCCGTAGGCGACCGGATGCCAGCAGTGGAACAGCTTCTTCGAGAACTTCGACATCCCCTCCTCCTAAGGATTCGCGCGCTTGCCCGAACGGGCGATCCGATCCGGCCGCCCGGTGGTCACGCGACCCGTTCCAGGACCTTGAGGATCTTCTATGTAGTCACGGATTCAATTTTGTTCCCATATCCCGATCGTCGATCAAGGTAATTTCCAATCGGGACAAATAACATACCAGAAATAACAGCCAATATTAGTGCGGTAACATTCACAGCCTGGAATGAATACGTCGATAGAATATACACCCCCAGCGACGGAGTGATAATATGAGCTACCGGAGACATCAACGCGCTGAGTGTAGCCGCCCTTCCCGATTCATCATATTGGGCAGCCGTGCCTAACACATAGGGAATCATGAAATAGTAACCTAGATTATAAAGAGTAAACGCAGCGCCCCATACCACCATATTCTGCGAAGCAGCCAGACTTGCATAAGACAAAGAAAGAACTCCGACACACAGCAAAAGCGGCCTAGCGTAACCGAAACGTGTCCCCATAACATTGGCAACAACCGAACCCAATAGTCCGATGGCATTTGAGGTCGCAATGACAAGGCCAGCCTGCTGGGGTGTCAATCCAATATTGACCCCCATTCGCTCGGAGATAGCCCACACGATGCCTAGACCAATCCACAAAAATAGTGTCGCCACGTACAACCCAAGAAGACGAGGATTGAGCAACGTCTCAAAATGAATGTGTTTTGTTTCTACAGCACCGAGCTGTTCAGGTTTTACATCCAGCAACCACCTTGTTAGATAAATACCCAGCAAGAACAAGATGGAGAAAAACATGAAGTAGGCTGGATACGAAATCTCTGTATACACTAGCGGGGCGATAAAAAATAAGACAACTAAGATCACGCCATAACCGGTTGTAGACGCGGCATACAAGCGTTCAGCATTGGATGAGCTGGCCGTTGAGAAATTTACCGCAGCGGTGATCACGCCGATACCAACACCAACAATAATTCGACAGAGCAACAACGCATAGAAGGTTGAGTTAACGAGTATCAATAAATTTCCGAGCAAACCCAGAATACAGCCAATCTGCGCCAATCTAGCTCTGGACACATGCTGGGCGTAGAGGGCAATAATTAACCCCGCCAGGGTCATCGAGGCGATCTCTACTGACCCTATAAGCCCGGCCTGCTTCAGGCTAAACCCATAACCATCGACTAACACACCAATAGTTAATGGTATGAATGCGATCAGACCAAAGGTAAACACCAGACCAAATGATGTACTTGTCACTACGGTCAAGGGTTCGCCACAATCCAAAGTTTTCGATATCGCCATTGTTACTACCTCTTACTAGTCCTATAACAAGCGCGATTGGGTGGAAAAATAGTTTGAACTAGAAAAAAGCACTCGAAATGCCCTGTGTTTCCGGCGTATAAAGAAAGTTGCAAAGCCAAACTTTATTCGCCAAGGGGGGGCATTTCGAGTGAGCAAGAGTAGACAACAGAAAGTACGGAATCGCAAACGTCGCATCGAACGTCGTCTGGGACGGAAGAATTGGCCTGCACAAGACGAGCCGATGTTCAGCGCGAGTAACATCCATTACGAGTTGTCGGAGCGAACGCGAGGCGTTGGGGTTGGCGGGATCGGTGCGGTCCACAAATTTGCGTTGGCGAGCGGGTTGGTTGAAGCGATCGACGAGAGAATCGATGTTCTGAAAGTTCATCTGCCCTACCACGAATCGGATCATGTGCTGAACATCGCCTACAACATTGTAATCCCCGAAAAGTCTGATCTATTTGAAACCAAACGATTTTCTTAGTGGCCCGCGAAGGCCCCGTTCGGTCATCATAAGGCGATGCGTTTGTTATTTCGGCGGACCCCCGCATGGCTGTTTCGAGCGCTGTTGAGGACGCGCAACGACCTCGCCATGGAGAACATGGCGCTGCGCCAGCAACTCTCTGTCTACGGCCAGCTAAAAGTTAAACCGAGACTCAAGACTGAAGACCGGGTCTTCTGGGTTCTTTTCTCCATGGATTATCGAAGTTGGAGAACGTGTCTGAGATTCGTGCAACCGAGAACGGTCCTTCGTTGGCATGCCGCCGGTTTCAAGATTTTCTGGAGAAAAAAGTGCGAGAAAACAGGTCGACCGCGAATTCCAAAGCAGCATCAGGACCTGATCCGTCAAATGTCCATCGACGAACCCGGCTGGGGTGCAGATCGGATTGCCGACGAACTTCGATTGAAGCTCGGTATCCGGCACGCTGCAAGCACTGTGCAGAAATACATGGTGCGACCCGAGCACCGCACTCGTACCGGGCAGACCTGGAGGACCCTCATGAAGAACCACAAAGATGAGATCTGGTCCTGCGATTTCCTGGTGCAGCACACTGCCTTATTCTCCGTAGTCTATATCTTCATCATTATGGAGATTTCAACGCGGAAGATCATCGGGTTCAACGTAACCTGCAATCCCACACTCGCATGGGTGAAGCAGCAAATTCGAGAGGCCACAGCCTTCGGCGTGCAGCCAAGGATCTTGATTCACGACAACGACGGGATCTACGGCCAGTTTGGTAGAGACCGCCGGTCGCACCTTGGCTATCGCTCACACCTTGATTATTGGCTGAAGGAAACCATGGGCATCCGGGGTATTCCCATCACGCCAGGCTGTCCGCAGGAGACGCCGCATATCGAACGCTTCAACCGGACTCTACGCGAGGAAGCGCTCAATCATTTTGTCTTCTTCGGTGAAGCCCACGTTCGTCGTGTGGTTTCGGAGTACATCCTATTTTTTCATGGAGCTCGACCGCATCAAGGGTTGTGCGGAATCCCAGATCCGTGTTCGGATCTAGAATTCGCGCAGCATTCTCCGAGCAACGGAAGTGTCATGCGACTTCCAGTCCTCGGCGGTGTTCAAGGCGATTACCGACGCGCAGCGTGAAGCTCGAGCAAAAAGACCCGTGACAGCTCGGTCAGCGACGCTGCGACCCGCAGTTGACGAGTTGATAACTCTATCGGCTGCAGCTGTGTTTTACAGTCGCCGGATCGTGCGGAGTTTACAGGTCGCGTAGCACTAAGAACGTGGGAAAACGACTAAGGATAAAGGCTAAACCCCGGAGCACCTGAATTTTCGGGGATTACAATAGAAATGGCTATCCCTTATTCCGTCTCACTCCCTGCCGCAGGCCTAGCGCTTGGCACCAACATTCGAACAAGACCCGTGTTCCCAAAATCAACATCTCTCACTCTGTCCTGGCTCTTTTCCCCAGCGGTCGCTTCTTCCGCCTACCCGTCAAACCTGCAACCTCCTTCCGCACCCCGTCGGGCGCAATTCCGCCCGTTTCCAAGTAGTGTGCTGAATCTAATTCCCTAAGTCTCTAAGTCTTCTAATCAAGATCAATGACCACTTTGAGTGTGCGGTCGCCGTGTTCTTCGATGTAATGGTAGGCGGCTTCATATTCCTCGAACGGGAAATGTTTTGTGACCAGCGGCTCGGTCATCACGACGCCATCGCTGATCCATTTCACGGCCTGGTGGTAATCGTTTTGCTGGTACATCAGGGTGCCTATCAGGCAGAGCTCGCGATCGCCCACCACGGACATATCGATGCGAGGCCGACCCCCGAACACGCCGAGCACGACAATGTCGCCGCCCTTGCGGATGTGCTGCACGGCATCGTCCAGCGCGGCCTCGGCGCCCACGGCTTCGAATGCGACATCAAAGCCTTCGTCGCCGAAGACCTCCTTTACCTTGTCGGCAAAGTTCTCTGTTGCCACGTTACAGCACGCATCGATGCCTACCTCGAGCGCTTTCTGCAGGCGGAAATCGCTGAGGTCCGTGATCAGAACCTTTTTTGCGCCGCGGCAACGGGCCGCTTGCGCCACAAGGTTGCCGATGGTGCCCGCGCCGAGCACGGCGACAATTTTGCCTTCCAGTGACGGCACGCGGTTGGTTGCGTGTGCGGCCACGGCCGCGGGTTCAACCAAGGCGCCTTGTTCGAATGTGAGCGAGTCCGGGAGGGCAACGATACGCTCCTCGGTGGTGATAAATAGATCCTGGGCACATCCGGGTGCCTGGAACCCACGCACCTTTAGCTCGTCGCAGATGTGGTAGTCGCCACGCTTGCATTGATTGCAGACGCCGCAGACTTCCTGCGGGGCGGCGGTGGCCTTCATGCCGGGTTTGACGACACTGACACCTGTCCCCACGGCCTCGACGACGGCGGAAAACTCATGTCCCTGAACCACCGGATAGGGGGTGAAGGGGTGCTGTCCGTGCCAGACGTGGAGGTCGGTTCCGCATACGCCGATTTTTTTGATGCGCAAGAGAATTTCACCTGGTCCGGGAGTTGGCGCGACAGCCTCGCCAATTTTAATACGTCCCGGTTCGGTCATGACTGCTTGTCTCATTGTTTTTTCGCCTTTGTTCTTATCTGCTGGTTTCATGGTGATGGATTTTTTCAACTGAATGGGACTTTCTCTATTCGGCGAGCACCTCGGTCATCTTCGGCCTGCCTTCCGAAAGGCGATGTCAATCAGCTCACGTGGTCAGGGCAGGGGAATCCTGCATCGACAACCATCAGCAGGTCCATGTGACCCTGACGGGTCAAGGCTGCGTCAATCTGCCCGTTGATCATGCCAATTTCTTTCACCGTGATCCTCTGAAGGTTGTTTCGAGTTGCAGCTTGTTGTGGGCACCCCAGGATTTCTTGAACCGCTGGTATCCCTCGCGGGTCTCAAAAACCTGGCGGTCGTCCCACAATAGGCGCCAGTCGCCGTCGGCCTCGGGCCAGAGGAAGACCTGCCCCCAGATCAATCGGTTGTCCGCATCGATGCCAGGGTTCTCCGCGTCGCCGCTAATCCGCAGCAACTGTTGGGGCGTGAGTAGATCACCGCATGCGACACTCAGGTTCTCGACCATGCGCTGCGAACGGGTTGTCATGGCGACATAGCCGCCGCTCATGTTTTCACGCTGAGCCGCCCAGGCCAAGGCGACCTCTCCCGGCGATACGCCCAATGCGGACGCGATCGATTGAATCACGGGGTCAGACATGTCGGGCCGATGCTCCTTGAAGCGATCCCGTCCCGGACGGTTGGGCGATCCCAGCGACATGTAGCCGCTACAGACAATGCCTTCCGACTCGAAGTAGCGCCGCAGCTCGGTCTGCTGAAAGAGGGGATGCATTTCCATCTGGTTGTAGACCGGGCGTTCATCCCACGCCACATCGCGCAGCAGCATCTCCATGGTTGCTTGCGTGTGGTTCGAGGTGCCGATATCCACCACCTTGCCCGCCTTCTTCAGCTTGCAGATTTCGCCCCAGGTTTCCATAAAGGCTTCGTGAATATAGGGCACGGCATCGGGGTTGCGGTGCTCGCCCGCACAGCCCGTGGTATGCACATTCGGCCAGGGCCAATGGTTCACATACAGATCGATCTGGTCCACCCCCAGTGCCTCGAGCGTGGCATCCAGCGCGGGCGCCACATCCTTGGGGGACATATGTCCGTTCCACAGTTTGCCCGTGATGAAGAGCTCATGGGCAGAGGAGATGGTGCCCTCTCGGATCGAGATGGCAATGGCCTCGCCGATCACCTCCTCATTCTCATAGGCCCGGGCCGTATCTAGGTGACGCCAACCCAAGCGAATGGCTTCGACCGTGGCATCCTTCATGTATGCCTGCGCCCAATCGGAATGGAAGGTCCCGAATCCCGCCACTGGCACCATCCGCCCGGAGGTCAAAGACAGCTGACGGACCGATGCCGGATCAAGCGGCTGAACGCCTTTATCAATGTGTTCCCCTCCTGTTTGTGTGATCATTTTATACTTCCATATTAAGGATAGACATAATGTATTGAACCTGCCCTACCTTGAGAGCGTGGGTTAAGCTTTCGAGGTTTGTCACGAAGGTATTGTCAAATTGGGAGCGCCGACCACAAGATATAGCCGTAGCTACACCCAACCTGACCACACGATATTGTGGAGCGTCGCCTTAATTTGACAATACCGCTCGTAGACTTCCAGCTCAACGTCCACCGAAGCGACCACGGGCCGTACCTCGCCCGCGCCCATGTGCGTCGCGTCGACGCGGGGATGGCGACATCCCGGAAGAGGTCCGCATTGCCCGTCGCGGCGATGGCGTCACGCAGCCGATGGTCGTAGCTCCGCCGAACTCGGTGGGTTCTCGTCATGCCCAAGAATGGCAGGGTGCTATTCTCATCGCCAGCTGGCCGATCATGGCTGCGTGCAAAGGAGCCTGTCGAACTTTCGCTCTCCGTCGTCCACAATGATCGTGCGAAGAGCACGGCTCGTGCCTTGCGGCGTTGAAGCCTGGCCGAGTCTCGACGCCATGGCGACAAATGCACCACTGGCGGTGGCGGCGGCTGCCAGACACTTGTTGCGGAGGAAACTCCGACGGGTTTCTTCTATCGACATGGCGTGGATGCCTCCTTTTTCTTCTCGGCGAAAGGCTCGAACCTGTACGCTGAAGCGCCGCATGATACTACTCGACCCCGAATCGAAAAGGATCGCCCCCGCGATTTATGACGAGATCGTTGGTCTCTTGATCGTACTGGCGCTCCGATATTGCACCGCCGGTTGAAGTTTACTGCTCGACTCGCTCCCACGGAGTCCATTCTTTACCCAGGACGTACTTCTGCATCCAGCGTATCTCCTCGACGACGCGGATTCGCAACAGCCTCGGTTCGCGGATACCGTGCCCCTGTCTCGGGAACTTGATGAAGCGGGTCGGTACGCCCAGGTCCTGAAGGGCGTCGAAGTACACCATGCTCTGGTTCGTGCTGCTCGTCTGGTCTTTCTCTCCGTGCAGGAACAGGGTCGGTGTCTGGACGTTGTCGACGTAGTTGATGGCGGAACGCCGGCGCCACTCGTCCCGTTTGGTCCAGTGCTTGCCGCCGATGTACCAGTTGGCCACGTCCCAGTTGAACCCCGGCCCGCTTTCGCCAATCCAATTGCTGACGCCGGCACCTACCGAGGCGGCTTTGAAACGGTTTGTCTGAGTGATGACCCATCCTGCGGCGACACCGCCCCAGCTCCAGCCGGCTACACCCATTTTTGCCGGGTCTATATGGCCGGCTTCGATCACGTGGTCCACCCCCGTCATCGCATCGTCGTATTCACCGCCGCCAACGTCTCCCATCAACCCCCGCAGAATGTCGTCGCCGTAGCCACTCGAACCCCGAACATTCGGGCCGAGCACCGCATACCCCAATCCGGTGTAGATGATGAACTCGGGCTTGAAGGCGTTGGCCCAATAGCTACTGGGACCGCCATGGATTTCGAGGACGAGAGGTAACCGAGATCCCTCACGATAGTTCCCGGGAAGCAAGAACACACCTTCTATCTGAGTGCCGTCCGTGCTTTCCCAGCGAATGACCCGACTCTTCGGCGTCAGGATCTCTTCTTCCGTCCAGGGATTGGCATGTGTGAGCCGAACGCTCGTCCCGTTCGAATCAGAGCTATAGAGATCGGCAGGGGTATCGAATTCTTCGAATGTATAGGCGAACCGGGATCTGTCCTGTGAATACGCGAGCACCCGGTGCGTGCCGGTCCGTGTCGTCAGAGCCTCGAAGTTCCCGGACGCAATCTCGAGCTGGTAGAGGTTGGTGTTCGTGCCGTGCACTTCGTTGAAGAGGAGACTCTCTCCATCGGGTGTCCAGACGAGGTGGTCGATCTTTCCGGTGTTCTGTCCCTCCAGTTTCTCGAGCTCGCCGGTGTCGGGGTTCAGGATCCACAAGTAGCCGTTGCTCAGCCCCAGCTCTTTGTCATCGGAAGCGTGAAATACGAAACGCCTCCCATCCGGAGCCCAGACAGGATCGCTCTCGAGAGCTCGGTTACGGGTCAGGTGTTTCATATCGTTCCCGTCCGTCCGGACGAGATACAGCTCCGACAAGAAAGGGAAATTCCCGCGGTTGTCGCGTCGAGCCGTAAAGACGACGCGAGAGCCGTCGCTCGACACATCGAATCCACCGATGAGAAAGTCCTCTTCGGTAATACGAGCCACCTTCTTGGACGTGATATCGAGGTGCCAGAGATGCGTCCATCGGCCATGGTTCTTGCCATCGGCTCCTTCATTGACGAATATCGGATCGGCTCCGAGCGCGAACTCGTTCGCCTCTTCCTCGGTCATCGCCTCTTTGGCGATGAACACGATGCTCTGCCCATCACCGGACCATTTGTAATCGGTGATTTCTCCGCGGTGCTCCGTCAACGGCCGTGCCTCGCCACCGTCCAGGGGCATGACGAATATCTGTGGTTTTTCCTCGACCTTTCGCAACATGGATAGGTATTCCCCATCGGGCGAGATGAGAAAATTCTCCCCGCCGTCCTTGCGAACGAAGGGAATCGGTGATCCGCCTTCGGAGGGAATCATGAAGAAACTCTTTTCGTATTTGTTCGTCTCCCAGTTCAGATGGCGCTCGGAATAGAAGACCCGGGAACCATCGGGCGTCATGGCGACGTCGCCGATCCTCACGAGCTTGAGGAGATCGTCGACTGTCATGGCTCTCTTGTCCTGTGCGAAGCTGGGTACGGAGGCGCAGCAAAAGAGAGTGAACGACAACATGGCCGTACGCACGCGCATCGTCGTGGATCCGGCTACTGCTCGGTGCGGTTGAGGAGCGCGTAGACGCGCTGCACGGCGTGTGTGAGCGTCATGCGCCTCCTCAGGGTGATCGTTGGCGGCTTCGGGACTACCGCATTCGTCGCGTCTCGATAATTCTTCAGGATCGAGACCTGCTTCCGCAGGTCCGCTTCGGCGTCCGGATCGGTCGCGTCGATGGTCGTCTGGAGCTTGCTCTCTGTCTCCTGCAGAGGATGCGAATGTACTTCTCGTTCGAGCTGAACAACAAGTAGACTCCTTCGGGTCAAGTTGTCGGAGAATGTCTGGATGGAGGCGACCATGCCGATGCGAACGTTGCTGTCTGTCATCGACGGCAGCGGCCACGAGCTCGTGGACGGTTTCGTAGCCGGCTCGGGAGAGCTCGGTGAGAAGCTCGCGGCGGAAGAGGAAGTCGGGGCGCAGCATTTTGAGAATGGAAAAACTCCAAACGGCATGGCCGACGTCTTCCAGAAGCTCCTCTTGTAGAAAAGCTGCGAAGGCCGCGGCTCTCTTGGCGTCGCATGCAAGAGTCATCGGCCTATCCTGTCTCAGGCGGGCAGCAAACCGCAACGGGTAATTAATAATGATGTACTGGAACAAGATACAGGCAGCATTCCTGCTCCTCATCGCGTCAGTGACGATCGCGAGTAGCTGGCATTCAACCGGTCAGGAGGCCCAGAGCGCTCGAGCCCGGCTCGCCCGGATGGAGGAGGCGCTGGGTGGAACGGCGGCTCTTTCCGACCTGACGAGTCTCTCGGTGGCGGCATCGGGTAGCGGACCGGGAGGCGCGTTCGAAACGGAGATCGACTCCTTTCGCTACGACTATCGGGACATCCAGCTCAATGCAGTCTTGGCTCTCGATTTCGTGGAGCCGCCGGTTCTCCGGCAACGCTAAGACCAGCGGGCGCTTCTGGGCGTCCTGGAACGAGCTTCGTGCGAGCGACGTTCGTTGTTGTCTTCCGTTGTCGATCACCTCGAGTCGCCCAAACCAGCCGAACCTCGCCGTTCGGCAGCCCTGGATTTCGCTGTCGACATCCAAGGTGCATAGGCGCTGGCGGCGCCCATGATGAGAAAATAGACGGCACCGCCACCGACGAAGGCGTGAGCGCGATCAGCGATTTCTCGCCACTCGATTTCCGCCAGCCGGACGGCCTCGTCTGTGACACCAAAGTGGGGCCAAGGCAAGATGTAGATGGCGAACAGCATCGGCACGTAGACGTGAGCCCGAGGACAACGGTTAGTCCTGAGTCACCGTCGGCGTGCGACGGAACTAGAGCGCCAGCCAGCCGCCCGAATATCACCAGTCCATAGGTCCTGAACACCGGACTCGACAAATCGCTTTCCGAGAATGCGAACGCGAGGACGGCGTAGACCGCGGCGAGCCCGAGCAGTGCTCCTAGCCGGTAGATCGGATTTCTCAGCTTGACGGCGGTCAGGCCCATGAACACGCCGGAATGGATCAGCACAAACTCGAGCCCTACCAAGTAGCCTGCAATGTGCAACCAGTCTAGGCCTTGGCCGCTATACGGGCTGAACCAAGCAGCAAAAAGGTTCCACGCAACGAGCAGTGCTGCTCGTACAATCATTGTGGAGGATCGAGAGCGAAAGTTCGACAGGGTCCTTTGCACGCAGCCATGATCGGCCAGCTGGCGATGAGAATAGCACCCTGCCATTTTTGGGCATGACGAGAACCCACCGAGTTCGGCGGAGCTACGACCATCGGCTGCGTGACGCCATCGCCGCGACGGGCAATTCGGACCTCTTCCGGGACGTCGCCATCCCTTGCTTCGACGCGACGCACATGGGCGCGCGGCGAGGTACGGCCCGTGGTTGCTTCGGTGGACGTTGAGCTGGAAGTCTACGAGCTGTTGGAGCAGGTCGACAAACTAAGACAGCGAGCCAAGATGCAGGCGGCGATCATCGGGTTACTCGTGCGTGTGTTGAGGCTGCGCGGAGGCAAACTCGACGCCGATCGCGTTCCCGATGGTGAGACCAAATCGGCGGTGCTCCGGGCGATCGCGTCGGCGAGTGGTCTCCCGTAGTGTGCCAAAACTCGATCAACGCCGGATGCTGAGTGTTGGCAGGTCGTTGAAGTGTCCAGGAGCAAGCCCGCCGGACTCAATGGGCGGCTAGAATCCGAGCCCATGCAACCGTACCCCTGGCAGTTCTTCGTCATGGCCTTCGCGGGATGGGTCAACCGGTTCCAACAGGACGCGATCGAATACCTGAAAGAAGAGAATCGCGTTGTTCGGGAACAACTGCGTGGACGCCGACTACGTTTTACCGATGCGCAGCGGCGGCGGCTCGCGGCGAAGGCGAGGACGTTGGGTAGGGATGGCCTGAAGGAAATCACGGCTCACACGCGGCGCCTTCGGAGGGATAGGAAATTCCATAGCCCTTAGCGTCTTGGAAATGGAGAAGACCCATTGGGCGTGGGCGACGTCGGCGAGAATCTGGTGTTGTAGCATCTCGGAGAAAATCGCCGCTCGCTTTGCGCCACACGAGGGGCATAGTCCTCGGCCTTTGCAGGAACACCTACACCTAGTGCACTTGACGCGAGCGAAGCCTGATTCGAAGAGGCCATCGAAATTTCTGGTGACGACGGCATCGCAGAGTCCTCGCCAGAAACCGTACCCGTAGCCTTAGTTGATATCCGAGGCTGGCTTGGGAACAATGCTCTCCAGGCGTCCGCCCATATGTATGAGGACCCGACTTTGACCAAAGCGCGAAGGACCATCACTGCCGGCTCTCTGCTCTTGATCCTTGCAATCGCGATCGCCTGCGGCGATGACGAAGCTTCCGTCGCCATCCCGACCCCCTTACCGAACGCCAGCAACAAGATCAGTTTTCAGACCTTCCTCAGCGGCCACAACAGTGGTCTGGTTGGCAACGAACCGGCCGTCTTCAAGATCGAGACCCAGGCTCAGTGGGCCGAACTCTGGAGCACCCATCGGAGCGCTGTCTCCCCGAAAACAGCTCCGCCGGCCTTCTCCTTTGAGGACCAGATCCTCGTCGCTGTCTTCGATCGTCAGCACTCCGCTGGTGGCGTCGACATCAAGGTCCAGGTCATCACGCGCTCCGAAAGCAGCATCGTTGTCGAGGTGGTCCGGACCGTCCCCGGTCCAGGCTGCGTCGTCCTTCAGGCGTTCACCGTGCCGTTCGATATCGTCTCTATCGACGACAGCGCTGGCGAAGTACAACTCGTCTTCACGGACAGCGTTACCGACTGTTCGTAGGGTTCGCAAAACTCAGATGGCCTTGCTACAGGCGCCGTCGTTGACTGCGGGCCGCTCCAGACTTCGTCCACGAGCCCTTGCTTGGAGACGACTTCTCTCTCTCTCGCGAGAAGACATCGCAGCACGTTGGGTCCAAAAACAAGGATAGTCAATTTCAAGCCGCTCCGGCGGCCCCGCGCCGCTCGATTCTACGGCGCTTACGCCAATCGCGTTCGTTCAGAAAAGATCGCTAGCAGTGACTCCGTGAAACAGGAGGAGAAAAAAGAGGACGATGTTCTCCCGCGAAGACGTGCTCTGAGTAAGCGATGGGCCGAGCTCATCTACCGTATCTACGAGGTCGACCCTTTGACCTGTCGTCGATGCGGAGAACAGATGAAAATCATCGCCTTCATTTCCGAGCCTTCTGTCATCCGACGCATCTTGGATCATCTCGAGCGCAAAGCTCGACCGAGAGCTCCTCCCGAGCCCTCCGAGATCGCCGTCCACTAATCGCCCTACTCGAATGGACACTCCTCGTGTGTCTCGAACCCACGAAACACACTTGACCAACTTCGCACCGCCGGCGGCGGAGCGTGATTTCCCGTGGAGATGCTCACCGAAGGGTCTAATATCTATATCGTAGGAGAAACTCCCGCCCAGCTCGCAACCCGACGAGATACAAATGCCTATCAGTTATCAGTCATGCGACGGTGGGCCCATCCGAGGTGTATGGCATCGATTCGATTAGACTGTTTCCGAGGCCTTGGTGATTTCTCTCACGCAGATAATGGAGACGATATTCGCGGAGAGCGCGTTCCAGCGCATTCCGGCCAAACAAGATCATGCGGTCGAGGCACTCCTCTTTGATCGACCGCACGAATCGCTCCGCGTGAGGATTGCAGTTCAGAGATTTTGGAGGAATCAGGACGACGCCGACGTCGTTTTCTTGCAGGATTTCTAGGAACTCCGTTGTGTATTTCGAATCTCGGTCGATGATGAGGTGCGAGTAGCCTTGGAGAAAGCTATCGTCGAATGCGGTGATATCGAGCCCCACTTGCTTCATGAAGAATCGATTCGGGTTGGGTGTCGGCGACGAGATATGAACGCGACGAGTCCTCAGTTGAATAACGAAGAAGACGTAGAAGGTGACCAGGCCCATGGGAGTCCAGATTTCGGCGGTGAAGAAGTTGGCACCGGCTAGCGTGTCCCAGTGGGTACTCAAGAACTGGCTCCACGTCGTTTTCCCGCGTCGCACAGGCGCGGGTTCGATGCGGTGGTCTTTCAGGATGCGCTTCACCGTATTCGGGGCGATCGTGTGCCCGAGGTTGGCCAAAGCTCCTTGGATCCGGTCATAACCCCAGCGCGGATTTGCCGTCGCCATGCGAAACGACCAGCGCTTCGATTTTCGGCGAGACCGGCGGACGTCCCGTTTGACGGCGAGGGTACGTCCATTTCCGCGCGATGAGCTGCCGGTGCCATCGAAGGATCGTGTCCGGAGTGACCAGAGTCGCCACTTCCTCGAGCAGTTTCCGGCCAAGCTCCTTGCCCTTCGCCGCGAGCCGGCGGCGTTGGTCATCGCTGAAGCGGAGCCGCGCACCGAGCTGTTCTTTCAGAACGCGGTTTTCCTCTTGGAGGAATTCAAGGATTTTCTGCTGCTCTTGGTTCAGCCAGCCCGCCAAGAGGAGACCAGGAAGAGTTGAGGGGAGACGAATGTGCTCATTGCAAGCATCGTAGCGGAAGCCACTTACGGCTGCAGCGGGTGGCCGGCCGAGTTTTTGCACCAAACGGGCAGCGACAAATCGTGTAACATAGCCGACCATTGGGATGCTGGGGGCCGTACGAACCTTGCGGTGCGGCAGCCAGCCAACATGTCAAATTGACTGCGCGACCCAGCGGGGCGCGCGGAAATGACCATGAGCACGTCTCCTTCGGCACCCTCGAATGAAGGCCCGGCCCTCCCCTCCCTGGGCTCCGGTATAAACGCTCTCCTAGTTTGGCCCGCCTTTCCGGCGTCCTTCTGGAGCTCCGAGGGCGCTGTGATGATCTCCGGGCACAAAGCGTTACTGCCTCCGCTGGGACTCATCACCGTAGCTGCCTTGTGTCCCGACAGTTGGACCGTCAAGGTGGTCGATGAATCTGTGGGAGAACTTCGCGACGCGGATATCCAGTGGGCTAACGTCGTCTTCGTGAGTGCCATGCACGTTCAGAGACACGGCGCACACAACGTTTTGCAGCGGGCCCGAAGCCTCGGCATTCGCACCATCATCGGTGGCCCCTACGCGAGCAGCCAACCCGACGTCCTGCTCGATCTCGCCGACCATGTGGTTGTCGGGGAGCCGGATGAGGTTTTCCATCAAATCGCCGAGGAACTCGAAAGCGGCCAGGCCGCGAAACTATATGAGATCGAGAACAAGCCGGACATCACGAACACACCGATCCCGCGTTTCGATCTTCTGGAGTTGGAAAAGTACTCTGACATGGCGATCCAGTTCTCCCGCGGCTGTCCGTTCGAGTGCGAGTTTTGCGACATCATCACCATTTACGGGCGAAAACCCCGCACCAAGCGTCCGGACCAAGTCATCGCTGAGCTTGAGGCACTGCTACGACTTGGATGGCGAAGGGAAGTCTTCATCGTCGACGATAATTTCATCGGCAATCGCAAACGTGCGCTCGATCTAGCGCTCCAGCTTGCCACTTGGCAAAAGTCAAACGATTATCCGTTCGCTTTCTACACCGAAGCTTCAGTCGATCTGGCCCAGTGCTCCGAGCTCATCGATGCCATGGTCCAAGCCAATTTCTTGTTTGTTTTCATCGGAATCGAAAGCCCTAGCGAAGCCTCCTTACGTGAAACAAAGAAATTTCAGAATCTGCGCCAAGATCTCCTGAAATCAGTGCGCCTCATCCACGCGCAAGGACTCTGGGTGACGGGCGGGTTCATTGTCGGATTCGATTCGGATGATAAGGACATCTTTGAAAGACAGCGGGAATTCATCGAAAGCGCCGCGATTCCGTGGGCGATGCTCGGATTTCTAATAGCCCCTCCGACTACGCCCTTATTCGACCGCATGAACCACGAGGGTCGGTTAATCGCCGACAGTATCTCCAGCAATTTTAGCCCGCCTAACTTTCGCACTAAGATGCCCCTTCTCGATCTACTAGGCGGTTTCAGGGACACCCTCGCGAGCCTCTACCGTCCGGATGCGTTCTTCGATCGTGCTCTTCGATCTCTGCGGCAGTGGGAGCCGAGGCAGCCGCAGAGCCCCCCCCACACGCCAGTAGCAAGAATGGCTGGCATCGTGGCGCGGTCGATCTGGTACCAGGGCATCCGGTCTCGCTATGCTCGCTCATACTGGAAATTCCTCTTCCAGTTCGTCTATCGCTGGGCTCGGAACCCCCCGAAGCTATGGCTCGCGTTCTTGGTGCTGATTTCATCTCATCACTTCTTACCTTACGCAATGGACGTGGTGTCGGAAGTAGACGATGAGATACGCCGCGCCCAGGGGACTCTGTAGTGCACTCAACCGAAACCGCCACAAGACCTGGCCCACCACCATCCACGCCCAGCGCGTCAGCGGCCCGTATGGCAAACATCAGGAAAGGCGCACGTGATGACGACCCCCTTGCCTCTATCAATATCGATAGGAACTTTAACCAACCGCACGATGAGTGCTAGGTCGAAGTCTAATGACCCGTGCTGCTCACACAGACATCATGCAGATTTCCGAGCAGGTTTTCGACGAGCCCCTGGCCTGGCGACACTCCGGACAGCAGGGCCAGCGCGAGACGGTTCGCAGCGATGGCAACTCGCTGCTCGATTTGCCGCGCTCCTGACCCGCTGCGCTGTCTTGCGTTGCTCGGAGAGCCGCTCTCGCAGATTCTCCTCCCGGCTGAAGTACACCTCGTCCGGCGTGCGAGCTCCGAGAACGGCGCGCGGGATCTTCTCGTTGTGCTCACGGACGTAGAACGCGACGCGACGCCGCACCGCCGCCGCACTGTCGAGGGTGTTCAGGAAGAGCCACGCGTGCTTCAATTGTCGCCAGAACGCCTCGATCAAGGAGTTCGAGGAGATGATGTCGATCTGCGCGAGCACACGATGCAGAGAACTTGAATCCCGGAGCAGCTGGTCGACCTCGCCAAAGTTCTCCGAACCGCCGTTCGGTGACGACAACTACGTTCGCGGTCGCTGAGTCGTCCGGAAGGCTCTTTGACACCTCGATGAGGAACTCCCGGGTGGTGGCCGAGCTCAGCTTCTCGCTCACCCGCCAAGCAAGAATCCTTCGGCTGAAATTATCGATGACCGCCTGCAGTTAGATTCGGATGCCGGTCGTCAGCCGGATCACGGTCGCGTCGATTTGCCAGTACTCGTTGGGGCGCGTCGCCCTGAGGCCTGTCTTGGGCTTCGCCGGATGCACCCGCCTTCGAGGACGTTTCCACCCGCGCCTGCGGATCATCTTGTACCATGTGCTTGCCGAGGCGAAGAGCTTGCCAAGCCGCTGCGCGTAAAGCGCTAAGTTCTGGACGGCGATGTGGCGATAGCTCTTGGACTCAACGAAATCTCTCATCGTGGAGACTTCGTCGCGCGTGAGCTGGCTGGGAGTGGACTTCGGACAGCTCGGTTGATCGTCGAGTCCGCAGCCGTCTTCCTTGCGCCTCCACGCGTGATAACGCGCCGTCGAGACGCCCACGATTCTGAGCACGGTGCTTAACGACAGGAGACCAGTCGCCGACGCGATCGCCCGGAGCACCGCCGATTTGGTCTCACCATCGGGAAGGCGATCCCCGTCGAGTTTTCCCCGGCGGAACCTCAACACACGCACGAGTAACCCGATGATCGCCGCCTGCACCTTGGCTCGCTGTCTTAGATTGTCGACCTGCTCCAACAGCTCGTAGACTTCCAGCTCAACGTCCACCGAAGCGACCACGGGCCGTACCTCGCCGCGCGCCCATGTGCGTCGCGTCGACGCGGGGATGGCGACATCCCGGAAGAGGTCCGCATTGCCCGTCGCGGCGATGGCGTCACGCAGCCGATGGTCGTAGCTCCGCCGAACTCGGTGGGTTCTCATCATGCCCAAGAATGGCAGGGTGCTACTCTCATCGCCAGCTGGCCGATCATGGCTGCGTGCAAAGGAGCCTGTCGAACTTTCGCTCTCCGTCGTCCACAATGATCGTGCGAAGAGCACCGCTGTAGTTGCTTGCCCTACACAGCTGCGCGCGGCAACAGGCCGCAATGCCCGTGCATACATGAAATTAGAACGGTAGACACCACCGTCCCCAGCCAGCTGAGCCGGTGCGGTCACGAACCGTATCCGCCCTGGTTACACTCCGTCGCCCGAACCGCGAAACGAATGCGACGTCATCACCCGACCCACCAACGACTTAGCCAGCCCTCGGCAATCGTGTTCTTGCGACCTCGCGCGGCAGCGTTCTTGCAAGGTCGTCATCAGACCAAGACGGGAGAGGCCCATGAGCTGCGTTGCCACACCAAACCCTCTACTGACCAGGGAGCTCGAGCGCGCGACGGATCGGATGACCGGAACCCGGATCCGCGATGGCAATCAGGTCACCCTCATGGAAAGTGGCACCGAGTCTTACGACATGCGCTGGGACCTGCTGGAAAATGCCAAGCACACGATCCACATCGTGACCTTCTCCGTCATGCGGGACGATGTCAGCAGGCGCCTTCGTGACGTGTTGAAGCGGAAGTTGGCGCAAGGTGTTGCCGTCCGTTTCATTCTCGACGACCTCGTTCTCTACACGACTTTCAGTATGGGTATCATCGAAGAGATGGAGCAGGCCGGGGTTGAGCTCGTTCGATACAACAAGCTGTTCGAGAATCTCTTGCCCGAGTGGGGGACTGGCCGCCCGATTCACAAATTCGTTCGCGCCGTGAAAATCAAGCAGAAGCGACGGTTTCACGAGAAGTACATCATCGTGGACGGGCGCGACCTGGTGCTCGGTGGCATGAACTGGGGCGGCAAGTATGCATTCGGCGGGGTGAAACCGAAGTCCTGGCGTGACACCGACGTTCATGTGACCGGACCCGTGGTCGCGGACGTGCAACGACAGTTCATCCGGGACTTCTTCCTGTACTCCGTCATGAACCGGGACGGGCGACGCCGCCCGCCTGGTGTGACCTGGGACTCACACGTTCGGCAAGCCATCGAAGACGAAGCAAAATTCATCGAGCGGGAGGGCGAAGCCATCTTTCCCGCAACGGAGCACAGGGGCGAGGCGCGCATCCGCTATCTCCCGCACAAGCCCTACGACGAAAGTCGACTCCGCATCACGGACGCTTTGCTCCTCACATTCAGCCGCGCGCAGAAATCTATCTTCTGGGGCTGCCACGGCATCCGCCCTCCCCGCGTGGTCGCGGAAACCCTGGCCGCGGCCGCGGAAAGGGGAGTGGATGTACGACTCATCACCAACAACAGGAAAGCCGCGCGCACCCTGGTGGCATTCGGTCTGCTGGGATGGATGTACTGGGAGAGCAGCAACCACTACCGATGGCTTCTCGATCGAGGGATCCGCATCTTCGAATGGCAAAAGCCAGGCGCATTCCACTCCAAAGCTCTAGTCATCGACGACGTGATCGCGTCCGTGGGATCTTACAACATTTCTCGGGGATCGACCTTTCACCATACAGAGAGCAACGTCGTCGTCTATGAAGAACGGTTCGCTCGCGAGCTCTCGAATCAGTTCGAAAAGGATTTCGATGACTGCATCGAGTTGAAACTGAGTGACGCGAAAGAGCCTTACTACGACCCGTACCAACGAGTGCTGCACGAACGCAATTTGCTCGTGGACCGGTCGCTGCAAACGGAGGCGATTCGCGAGGAGCTCGATGCGGGAAACTACAAACGAATGTGAAGCATTGCAGGAGACAAAGACCCTTCCAGGAGGCAACAAAATGAGCTCATTGGCCGGACCGTTCGACGACATGTATCGGGCGCTCGTCTTCTTCTCGGGCGACATCCGGAGACTGCACGCATTTCCCTGGTTCACCTGGTCGAAGCACGAGCATGCGGTGACGCATCGGGAGGTGCTCAAAGCGCTTCCAAGTATTCAGTTTGGGGATGTTGGCTTGCACCGCGACTGGGGCTACTTGTCCAACGTGGCGATCCCTGGTTTCATGAAACATGCCTGGATCCACGTCCAGGATGGCAGTGTCGAGCCCGAGATCGTGGAAGCGATCAGTGAGGGTGTCATCCGACGAAGCCCCGTCTATCCCATGCATTCGGACTACGCCATCATTCTCACGCCGAGCGATGAGGCCAACGTCACCGACGAAGAGCGAAAAGGCGCATGTCTGAAAGCCAAGCAAATCGTAGGTGAAGAGTATGATCATCGTTTCGAGTTCGATATCGAAGCGGAGCTCGCTTTCTACCAGGGGCATGACAGGGACGAAGCGTGTCAGCACTTGCAGGAAGGAAACACCTGGCTGCGCGCCTATGACCACGCCTTTAGCTGCACGGAAGCCGTGAGCTATGCCTGGTGGCATCGACGCAAGGCGCTCGGCATCCGACGTACGCGGCGCTTCCGAAAATCGATCATCCTTGCCGATACGTTCCTCAACCGCGGCTGGAAGATCAAGTGGGCTAGTCCCCTGGATCTTTGATTACTATACAAAGTTAGGCTTTTCGCCAGCCCATAAGATTCATAAGATTCATGCACTTAGAAGGGTTTCGGCAAGCTCTGCTTTATCTAGTTTGTTCTGATACAGGGGACTAGCAGAAGCGTGACCACCGACGATGCGCGCAAGTATGGGCTCGGTGACGAGGGAATCTCGCTCATCGAAGACTACCGGAAGAGCGCAGAAAAATACTGACGCGGCTACCTACTACAAGTAAGCGCGGTGTAGCGCGCTCCACGACAGTTCCCCTCCCTTCCGCTCATTGAAGATGCCGCGTATGTACCCGCTATCAAACGAAAAGTCGTTCGATGCACTCCTCGTCGCCGATGGCAGCTTTCTTGCAAAGTGCTTCATCAGCGAGGGGTGAGCGGGAATCTGGTCGCGGACCGGGAGCGCATCCCTCGAAACTCAGAAAGGGAGAAGACACATGGCTAAAGGAAAAAGAGAAGGCAAGGGGAAACCCATCACATCCCGCGCGGAGCTCGGTGGCGATCTGAATCTCGCTGAAGCCGTCAAGCTGCAGCCGGCCTGGATGCAGCGCGAGCTCAAGGCAATTTCGGAAATACGAAAGCAAAGTACTCGCAGCGTTGAAAGACGAGGCCAATGCAGAGCTTTTCGCCCGGGATCCCGGCACGCTTTTGAGCCAGCTCGAGATACCGATGTCGGGATCTTTCCGCCAACGCCTGCGTAGTGACGTCTCGTTGGCCGAGCTCAAGAAGAAGCACTGTTTCGAGCTTCCCAATGGACAAGTCATCGCACCCAATATCCGGATTCGCTTCACCAAAGAGGAGGACTAGCTTATGGCAGGCACACAAACAGCCGGATTCGATCTGGTCATGCAGTTTTCCGAGGAAGCCTATCGTGAGCTCTTGGGGGTCTTCTTCGACGAGAGTGACATTTTCGGTTCCATCGTGGATCTGATTCCAGGCGTGGATGCCGACGAGTTCACCATCGACGTGTCTCTGGATCGTCCGACAGACGTTACCCTGCCGGCAACCGCGGAGAATCCGCTGGACATCCAGTTGGGTATCGGTGAAGGGGGTAGCCTCGCTTCCCTGCGCATGATCGTGGGTATGAACGTGGACCGGAACGATGCGGACAGGGACAAAGTCCAAATCGATTTCGCGAACAGCATCTATGACGCCTCCGTGACCATCGGTTCGACGAACATACCGATACCGAATCTCGAAGATCGCCTCTCGGACATCATTCCGACGGTGCCCGTTCTCCCGGTGCCGGTCGACCGCACCTCCACGAGCCCAACGCAAATCACCCGCGTCGATTTCAAGATTGTCGACGACCCGTCGCCGGCCGATCGGGATGCCACGGCTGCCATGTTTACTTTCGGTGGCGGTTCACCGGGCGACAGCGACGCTCTCCAAAGATTCGTTCCCGACGGGGGTCGGGGTGGCATCGGCATCTTCTTCGAGTGGCTCTGCCGCATGGCGGTACCCCGGCTTGAGAGCGCTCTGGATCTGCCCGCGGGCTCCTTCGATATCAGTGCCGACCGTTGCGCCCTCAACCGATCCTTCACGGTGGACGAAGACGAGGACGTGGTGATGACCAGCCTCGTTCTGAGCCTCGCCGACGGTTTCATCGATGTCTCCGCCCGGGTCGAGAAGAGCGGATTCTGCTACGAAGCTTCGGGCAACGTGGGCGCGCGGCTGCGGTTGGCGGTGACCGGCGGTCGACTGCAGGCCTCGGTCGAGATCGATGATCCGGACGTCGACGTGGACATTCCTTGGTATTGCTGGCTCGCCGGTGCCGTGGTGGGAGCCGTCATCGGTGGTGTGCTCCTCGGCGTCATCGGCGCCATCGTCGGCGGAATCCTCGTACCTCTCATCACTTATCTCGCCACGGAGGTAATCGAAGGAACGATCGAGGAGGTAGCCGGAAGAATCTCGGATGCGATCAACGATGCCGTGCCCGACCTGGACGTCCCCGCGTTCGGGATCAACATCCTGTTCGATGAAGTTTTCATCGACGATGTGGTGCTCCGGGCCCAGCTGGAGGTCGAATCTCACGCGCCGGTCCGCACGCAGGGAACCGTCACCTTGCACAACAATCGTGGCTTCGATCTGGACACGGGCAAAGTGCTGCCGTCAGGAACGCCGGAAGCAGACTTGCGCTGGGTCGGTCATCGTGCGCGGCGCAAGCTCCAGACCGGATGCCAGGCGGCTTTGGCTCGAACGGGAACGACCAACTTCTCTGGTCTCGCGCGCTACGAGCTTTACGCGTTCGGATACGCAACGCCCACGGCGGTGCGGTTGTGGGAGCTCGGTCTGGAAAATCCTCTCGGCTTTCTCTTCGGGGATGATTTCATCGAGTTCCGTCGCGTCTATGCGATGCGCACCAACGAAGGTCGATACGCCGTCGTTCAAATCATCGACATTGAGGACGGCCATATACGTCTGCGCTACAAACGTTCGAGCGCCGCGTTCTTTCCGTGAACATCACCGGCGACTTCAAGTGCGTGAAGGCATTCGTGCCTCCGAAGGAGGCAGTCGTTGCTTTTGTGCCCGGACTAGTCGCTAGCAGCGTGGTTGGCAGTGAGCTGTTCCGTCCCGAGCTTTCCGCGGCAGCGACGATAGCGACGGCTTCCTCAACGAGTGCGCGTTTGCCCGCCGCATCGCTTGCAGCGCGCATGACGTCGGCGGCCTTCGCGGCGGCTCATGCAGATGACGACTGCGCTGAAGGCACTCCAACGACTTCAGCGGGCTCGACCGGCTCGAGCAGTCCAGACATCACCGTGCGCAGCCAGAGGCTGCCCGATTGTGGTCGCAAGACTGCGATTCCGGCGCCGCACGACGGTCGCTGGGTGGCTCGCTTTCCTGCCAGGCAAATGGCACAGGCGCGACTCGAGGCGGTGACGTCCGGAACCATCGGCGAAGTGGAGTATGTCTGGCTCATCGGCGGAGAGAGACTGGAAGGAAATGCTGGATCGCGCGCGGTGGGAGGCGTCGACGTTTCCTACCGTGTCAGTGGGCCGCGATTGATCCTGACGGTTCCCGATACCGCGGAAATCGAGCTGTTCGTCAAAGTGCAAGTGATCGACAAGCTCGGTTGCTCGGCGAGTGCGTCGAAATGCGTCCACCATGACGGGCGCTGCCCCATCAAAGTTCGCTACATTCCGGGATGGAAGCAGTTCATGGCAGTGCAAGCGGTCCCGGTAGCGAGCCTGGCAAGCGTCACCCTGGCAAGCGCATCGATGTCGGAGCCGGTTCTGTACGCCTCCGTCGAATAAACGGCGTTTCGTGACTCAGGGGAGGCCACTCGTGTGGCCCCCCTTACTTCGCCAGCACATGTAGTTGGCGGCGCTACACATCGAGACCCGCCCGTCAAAACAAAGTCGCTTTCTTTCACACAGTTGCGCCGGATATACCGTCGCAAGACCTGGCACGAGTCCTGCTTATCTCTGCCTTCGAGGAGGGTCGCATGTCAGCTAAACCCGGGAAGGCGTCACACCGCAGCGAGGCTCATGCCCCCTCGCGCTATCGGGGGCTCTCGCTCCGACGAGCCTTGTTCGTCACGGGGTTCATGCTCATGGCGGCGAGCACCTGGTTCGCATTCCGGCAAGCTCCCCGTGCGAGCATCGACCAGCCCCCTACGCTCATCGAGTGGTTCCGCAGTCCCGTCGAGACGAACGCCTTTCGCCGGCTACCGCTCATCGAGGGCGATCTTCGCAGTGTCCATGCACTTCCAGACACTCACACCGCGTGGATCGTCGGACCGGACGAGCTCATTCTGCGCACGAGCGACGGTGGCCGGAGCTGGGAGCGGCAACCTATCCTCGCGGAAGGCTCATCGCCGGCAGAGCGCGCGTCGCTACACTCTGTTTCCGGTGGTCCACGCGGGGGAGCCCCAAAAGATTCCGATGGGTGTTGTGGTTGGGATGTGCCTGGACGAGGCGGGAGCGATCTTGCCTGGAGTCGCCATCGTTCTCCGGGATTTGAGCACAGAAGAAACGATTCGCGGCGAATCCGATGAGCAGGGCTACTTCGCCGTTCCCATACCCATTGGCGCCTACATGTTCACGGCCGGACTTCCTGGATTCCGCCCGATCAACATCGAGGTTCAGCTCGTGGAGGACGAAAGCGAATGGAACATGGGGAAGCTGGTCTTCGAGGTCGACGCGGCCTCGAAGTTCGAGCAAGCGAAACGACCCGTTCTGCAACTTCCGAAGCTTCGCGTGGTCGCACCTGACAAAATCAAGCCAGCTCCGGTCGAATCGGAGCCCGAGCCTGCCGCTACGCCGCCGTCCCCACCCGAGGGTCCGTCCGAACTTCACGCGGTGCAGTTCATCGACGCTGAGGTGGGCTGGGCAGTGGGCTCGGCTGGAACGGTCCTTTCCACATCGAACGGTGGCGCGAGCTGGGCTCGCCGCGATCCGGGCGTTCCGGACAGCCTGGTCGCACTTCACTTCATCGACGCGAGCCGGGGCTGGGTGGCGAGCGATGAAGGAAGCATCCTGTTCACGGAAACCGGCGGCCGCACGTGGCAATCGCAACACGCCGGAGCGGAAGGGCTCCGCGGCATCGAGTTCGCCGACGAGGAAACCGGCTGGGCCCTCACCTATCCGACCGCGGGTCTGCTCATCACCGTAGACGGTGGAGCAAACTGGGTGCGAGTGGCGCTACCGGAAGAAAGCGAGATAGCGTCGTTCGATTTCGTGGACGGGAACCACGGTTGGGCTGTGGGGGCGAGCGGTGCCATCCTCGTGACGCAGGATACGGGCATGAGTTGGGAGCCCCAGCAAAGCGGAACCGGCTCTGATTTGCTCGACGTCCACTTTCGCAACACGGGTGATGGCTGGGCCGTCGGACGAAACGGCACGATTCTCGTCACCGAGGATGGCGGTCGACAGTGGCGAGCTGCACCGACACCTTCGGTCAAAACGCTGCGATCCATCCACTTCGCGAACGCATCGGTCGGGTGGGCCGTGGGCCGCGACCTCGTGCTGCGAACAGCGGACGGTGGTGAAACGTGGCACCGGCAGGCGAGGGTTCGCGAAACCGACGCGCACTGGTTCTTCTTTCCCGAACCAACCCTGGGTTTCGTTACCGGCTCGCGTGGGGAGATTCTCACGACCGACGACGGCGGGACGACCTGGCGCAGCGGAGGCGAGTCGCTCGACCACATCCGCGCCATCGACTTCACAAGCGCAGACAGCTGGTGGGCGCTCGCAGGCAATATGGCGGAAGAGATGCTGCTCAAGCACAGCGCCGATTTCGGAAAAAGCTGGCAAATCGAAACAACAGCGGATGCCGGCCAGACGGCCAGATTCGCGGATCTGCATTTTCTCGACGAGACAAAGGGGTTCGCTTTGTTTCGCAACGAGCTTTTTCAAACGGAGGATGGAGGTAAAACCTGGTACCGGAACACCAGTTTGAAAAGCGGGGACGAGCTGGTCGCCATCGGTTTCACGGATGACTCCCATGGATGGGTCGTTTGCGCTCGAGGCGATGTCTACGCCAGCGAGGACAGCGGCGCGAGCTGGAGCCCGCGCGCCGTCGCCGATGCCCGAAATGTCTGGAAAGCGCAGTTCGCCGATGCCGAGAACGGATGCTTGCTCGAAGACGCCGGTACTGGCGGCTCCGTGATTCACTGTACGCGTGATGGCGGCGTCAACTGGGTTCATTTGCCCAGTAAGGTCGAGCTCCATTCCATTTTCGTGGAAGCCGGCGCTAGACGCTGGGCTGCGGGCGCAAACGGCACCATTTTGGTCAGCCGTGACGGGGGCACGAGCTGGACGCCGAGCTCGAGCGGCGTCGAGCAGGATTTGACGTCCATCCATTTCGTGGACCAAAGCCTGGGTTTCGCCGCCGGGCTCGACAACACGTTTCTTACGACGCGAGATGGCGGCGAGAGCTGGGAGGATGCGGCACCGTACCAACGTGCTCCGGCCCCTTGGTTCTATGTGAGTCTCCTGGCCGCGGGCATTTTGTTTTTCGCTCCCGCGTTCAAAAAACCTGCGCCGGCGGCTCCGCTTAAAAGCTCGGTCGCCGACGTATTCGTGTCCGACAAGCCCATAGAGTCAGCATCTGCGGATCGGCTTCGGTTCAACGAGCTCGCGGGCGGTCTGTTTCGTTTTCTCCGTAACGAGAACACGACGCCGCCCATGACGATCGCCATCACCGGAGCGTGGGGTATGGGGAAGAGCTCTTTGATGAACCTCTTGCGCTCCCGGCTGCAGCATTTCGGCTTCAGGCCCGTCTGGTTCAACGCCTGGCATCACCAGAAGGGAAATCAGCTTCTCGCAGGGCTTCTCGAGAACATTCGCTTGCAGGCGGTTCCCACGTGGTGGCGTCCGGACGGTCTGGCGTTTCGGATGCGACTTCTCTTCATCCGGGGCTGGCGCCACTGCCTGCCCGTCATTCTCATGCTGCTCGTCTTCTCGGTTTCGGCCGGCTACATCCTGGCCCATGGACCCCATGAAGTCCAAAACGACGTACGGACCCTTATCGCTGGCCTAGTGGCGATCTTCTCCACTTCTTCGGCGCCGGCAGACGCGACGCGCTCTCACTTTCTCCCTTTCCTCATCTCTAGCCTGACGCTTCTGGCCTCGACCTGGAAAGGTGTGACTGCTTTCAGCGGCGCACCGGGAAAGCTGGTGGCGAGTTTGACGGCGGGCCTGCGCATGAAGGATGTAAAAGCCGCGCACGGTTTTCGACACCAATTCGCACAAGAGTTCCGAGATGTGACCCAGGCATTTGCACCGCGACGCATGGCGATCTTCATCGATGACCTCGATCGCTGCGCCCCTGAAAACGTGCTCGAGGCGCTCGAAGCCGTGAACTTCCTGGTGTCCTCCGGAGATTGTTTCGTCATCCTTGGCATGGCGATGGAACAGGTCGAGCACTGCGTAGGCGTGGCTCTGGAGAAAACGGGCCAGACACCCGAAAAGACCGACCGAACGGAGTCGAAGGGCGAAGGCGGATACGCTCGCTTCTACATGGAGAAGCTCATCAATATCGAAGTAGCCGTCCCCACGCTGACGAGCGAGCAGTCCAGCGTGTTGCTCACACCGGAGCAACCGAGCGGTGAGAAGCGAGGCGGCATGGTGCGGTCGTCTTTGCTCACACCAGCCGTGCGCCGGTGGGTCCCGGCGCTCACACTCTTCGCAGTCACCGCCGTGGGATTCTGATGGGGCACGACGCACGAAGCTCCCGAGCCGGTCACCGTCACCTCCTCAGCCATCCCAACGCGCGATCCCAGTCCCGTGGTCGAGCCGCCACCATCGACCCCGCCGACAGGAGGTTCCGGCCTCGATTTCAAGATAGTTCGTCCGGCAAGTTTTCTCCCTGGAGCGGAGGCTCAGAACATTCCCTGGCGCTACTTTCTGTCCGGCGCTATCGTGCTGCTAGCGTTCGGCGTCTGGAAGCTCTCCCAGCCGCCCGACATTATTATTAAAGATTCCCCCACTTTTGCAGCTGCACTTCGCTTCTGGAGGCCGCTCGTCTACGCCAGCCGTCAGACGCCGCGCGGCATCAAGCGATACCTCAACCGGGTACGCTACTACGAGATGCTGCAGCGTCCCGCGAGCGCCTTCGCGTCCAGGTGGGGGCAGCTCCTGCACTGGTTGACCGGCCCGTCCGATGTCACCGAAGGGGATGCGATTCCCGAAGACGTTCTCGTGGCGCTGGCGGCGGTTGAGCTCATTCGACCGCAAGGCCTGCGCGACGAGCTTCTATGGACGGACTTCAGTGCGTTCCTGAGAAAGGAAATGGGCCCGGAGGCACCACTCCCGCACGCCATCGACGACCACCTCGAGCGGATTGTGGCGAGCTGGCCATCACTGGGTCACTACCGCGACGCTTTCTTGAAGCTCACCTCGGGCGTCCGCATGGGTTGAGCGCGGGTTCGAGCGAGAGGGTGCTTCCGTCAAAAAGTGTTGGTGTAATGAATTAAGTCTTTATGGTGCAACAAACTTACAGTCAAATTGGGCCCCGTCGACTTCGGTTCGCATTGAAGTCGGCGTAAGCGCTCTGTTTGCAAGGGAATGCGTACACATCACCAACAGTAGACGGCGGAAGCACCGTAGAGGATCTCGAACTCGTTGATGTCCCTCGCCGGAGTCGACGCCGCCGTTGGCGCGGCTGTCAAGTCGGTTTCGCGTCGCCCTTCCTCGAAGAGCGCGCGCACACTCGGTGGGTATGTATCGGTGTCCAACGTGTAGCTAGGACTTAGCCGAAGGACGTTCGTGAAGCTCTCTTTGGCGGCCTCCGAATCCTGTAGCGCAAAGTAGGTCAAGCCGAGATAGAGGTGCCCCTCGATGCGCATCGCTTCGCCGTTCGCGACGTCGGGCCGCTCGTCGAGCACACGGACGACGGCCCCGAGCGCTTGCATCGCACGAATGAAGTTGGCGCTCTGGTAAAGAGCTTTCGCTTCATCGAGCTCGCGGGCGAGATCCGACTGGCTCGCGGCGGGCGACCGCCGTCGAGCTCGAGATGACCAAGACTGTGGCGACGAAGGATTGCATCATGACGTCCTCGTTCGCGGTGGAGCCGGTAAGCGGGTTGCTTCCAACGCGCACTACGATTATAGAGAGCGCTATGAGAAAAGCGAAGTCGAAGCTTTGGTGTGGCGCCGCGGCGACGGCGTGGATCATCGGATGTGCCACCGCGAAGCAGCCTTCCGCGACTACGAGCGGCGAGCGCCGTAACGTGATCTTCATCCTCGTCGATGATCAGAGGTACGACGCCTTGGGGTTTCTCAATCCGCTTCTCGAGACGCCGAACATGGATCGTCTCGCCGAAGAGGGTGTCTACTTCAGAAACGCTTTCGTGACGACCGCTCTGTGCTCACCGAGCCGCGCGACCATCCTGACCGGTCAGTACATGCACAACCACGGTATCGTCGACAACAACGAGGCGAGCACCGAGGGGTTGACGTTCTTCCCCGAGTATCTTCAAGAAGCGGGGTACGAGACGGCGTTCATCGGCAAGTGGCACATGGGCGGGGCAACCGACGACCCGCAGCGCGGCTTCGACCACTGGGTGAGTTTTCAAGGGCAGGGTGACTACTACCCCGGTGACAATCCGAACAGGGAAAGCGTTTTGAACGTCGACGGCGAGCACGTCCCTCAGAAAGGCTATATCACCGACGAGCTCACCGACTACGCACTGAGCTGGCTTCGAGAGGAGCGCGATGACGGCAAACCGTTTTTTCTCTATCTCTCCCACAAAGCGGTGCACGCGGATTTCTATCCTGCCGAGGAGTATCGCGGTCTCTACGCCGACGCCGCCATCGAGCTTCCCGCGAGTGCCGCGAACACCGTAGAAAACTACGCGGGAAAACCCATGTGGGTACAGAACCAGAGAAACAGCTGGCACGGCGTTGATTTTCCTTACCACAGCGACCTCGACGTGCGCGAGTACTTGCGTCGCTACTACCAAACGCTGACGTCGGTGGATGACAGCCTCGGCCGTATTCTCGTGTTTTTGGCATCGTGCTTGCGCGCGATTGCGTGGGCCTTGGCGACGATCTCGAGGGGCGTCGTGTAGAGAGCATGTGGCGCGATGGAAGGGATCACGAGTGGATGGGATTTGTACTTCTCGATGAAGCCCTCGGCGCCTATTAGCGCTTCTTCTGGGGTCTTGTAGTCGGGCGCGGGGAAGCCGATAACAGACTGGCCGAGCACGCCGCGGATGCCGACCGCTTCGGTGGCGCGCGCGACTTCCTCCTCGAAATAGTACATGTCGGCATAGGTGGTGGTGCCCCCGCGAGCCATCTCCACGCAGCCAAGGAGCGATCCCCAGTAGACGAACTCGGGCGCGACATTCTGCGCTTCGGCGGGAAAGATGTAGTTCTCGAGCCATTCCAGAAGAGCGAGATCGTCGGCGATGCCTCTAAGGAGCGTCATCGCCGCGTGGCCATGCGCGTTGATGAGGCCCGGGATGACGAGGTGGCCGGAAGCATCGATCGTCTCGGCCGCGTCCGGAAGCGGATCCGAGGCGGAGAGAATGGCCTCGATGTGGTCGCCGCGGATGGCGACCGCACCAGATTCGAGCACGCGCCGCTCACCGTCCATGGTGACGACGGTGCCGCCCCTTATCAGGATGTCGACTGGACTTTGAGCATTCGTGGCGAGAACTAGGGCTAACAAGAAAGCATTCATGAAGCGGGCTCCATTTCGACCGAGCGCAACCGGTTTAATCCAGAAGCGACTTCGAAGCGTCTTGGTCTGGCGAAGTTACCCGGATGCTCACCCGGGCCTCCGCCCGAGCGTAAAAACGGGGCAAGGACGTCGAGACCCTCCTCGTCGAACAACGATTCCAGACGGTCCATCATAGCGTTCAGGCTCGTCGCGTCCGAAAAACGTTTCGTCACCAGGTGCATGGCATATCCGGTCGCGCGCGTTTGACTCGGATCGACGAGCTGTTCGACTGCTCGTAGGTCGAGGGTCTCGCGGCCGAAAAGAATCTGGTCGCGTCCCCGGGCCTCGATCTTGACGTCGCTTCGATATCGAGAGGCGCGAGAGGCGTCGATCGAGCTCGGGACCGGTCGTCGCTCGCGAGTCAGAGTGAAGGGGCGATCCGATTCGGCGTTGCGGCCTGTCGGGCGCTCGGCCGCGATGCGTTTCGCTTCCGCGGTGACGTCTTCCGGAACATACTCGGTCATTCTAATAATGTTGTCGGCGGGCTCGAAGTAATCACCCGAACCGCCCATCACCAGCACGGTAGACACCCCTAGTCTCTGGTAGAGTTCGCGCACGCGGTCGAGAAACGGCAGGATGGGCTCCCGGTCCTTCGCGACCAGAGCTTGCATGCGGGCGTCGCGCATCATGAAGTTCGTCGCCGAGGTGTCTTCGTCGAGAAGAAGCACTTTGGCACCGACTTCGAGCGCTTCCATGATGTTCGCCGCTTGGCTCGTGCTACCGCTTGCGTCATCCGACGAAAAATCCACGGTGCTACGGCCCAGGGGGAGGCGTTGGATGAACGGGCTGATATCGACGCATGACACCCGCCGGCCGTCTTCGGCTCGTATCTTCACGGCGTCGATGCGACTGACCACGCCCTCGCGACCATCCCCAGGAATATGAGGGTAGACCCCGCGCTCGATCGCTTTCAACACGGTGCTCTTTCCGTGATAGCCGCCGCCCACGATGAGGGTAACGCCAACGGGTACTCCCATGCCCACGATGGCACGACCGTCGCTAAGCGGCAAGCTCACGCGCAACGACTCCGGCGAGCGGAACGGGATCGCGTCCGCCATTGGCAGGTCGGATGCGCCGCTCTCTCGCGGGAGAATGGCGCCGTCGGCGATGAAAGCGACGAGCCCGTGCTCGGTCAAAACCTGCCGAAGTTGCTCGTAGGTCTCGACGGTGCGGACGAAGTCGCGTCCTCGGGCGTCATCCACGCTTTCCCACCGAAGTGCACGATCCACGATCGCCGGCAGTTGGCGAACGAGAATGGACTCCGCTTCTTTCCCGAGAATCGTGCGCCCCGATCCGGGAAGACCCACTTCGATCCGCGCTTCCACCCAACCCTCGGTGACGACGAGCGCGGTTCGCTCCAAGACTTCCTGAGCGCCCGCGTCGATGGTGACGAGACCGCTCTTACCTGTCCCACGCCGGGGACCTCTGGGGATCGCGTCTCTCACTTCGCGCGCGAGAAAATCTTGAAGTGCTACCCGGCGCACACGGTTGTCGAACAGCGGCGTGGGAAGCTTTGCGAGGTCTTGCGGCACGCGCAGGCGCATTTTGGAAGGCGCCGCGAACGGATCGCCTTGCACGTGGTCGATGTAGAGCGTCCAATCCGGGAAGCGATAGTTTCCCGTCAGCTCTTTGTAGGCCTTGTAGCCTCGGCCGTCGATACGGCGTAGTTTGCCGACGAGCTCCTCCATTACGCGAACTCCATTATGCTGGCTCGGCCTTCATCGCAGCTTGCCGTCCTTTGTCGACGTCGACGAAGCTCAACAAGAACATGCCGACGATGAAAAACGCAATCAGTGCGAGGATGGCATGCCGCCCACCACCGGTCCATTCGGCCACGACGGCGAACACGAGCGGGCCGATGATGTTGCCGAACTTGCCGCTGACGCTGTAGAAGCCGAAAAACTGTGAGGATTTGGATGGTGGCACCATCGATGCAAAGAGCGAGCGGCTGAGCGCCTGGCTTCCTCCCTGGACGAGAGCGAGCGCAGACGCCAACGCCCAAAAGTGCCACGGCTCGCTCATGTAGAAGCCGGCGATCGAGATACCGCTGTAGACGATGAGCGCGAGATAGATGCCGTTCTTCGTCCCGATACGGACCGCGAGCGCGCCATACGCGAAGGTCGCCGGGATGCCGAGGAACTGCACCATGAGAAACGCGCCCAACAAGTGCGCGGTTCCGATGCCGAGCTCGGCGCCGTAGGCAGTCGCCATCTTGATGATGGTGTTGATCCCATCGTTGTAGAACCAAAACGCGAGGAGGAAAACGAACAGTTGCCGGAACTGTCGGATCTCGGCGAACGTTTCAAAGACGCGCGAGAAGCCGACGCGGACAGGGTTCATCTGCTCGTGCTCGTCGCCTTCGAGCTTGCGTGGCGGTTCGGGAACGCCTCTCAGGATGGGTATCGTGAACAGAATCCACCAGATGGCGACGCTTAGAAACGCGTACCGGGATGCCTCGGCTCCGTCGGTGAACCCGAACTTGTCCGGCCAACTGATCCACGCAAAATGCAGGGCGAGGAGTAGTCCGCCCCCGACGTAGCCTATTGCGTAGCCGGCGGTGGAGACGCGGTCGATCTCGTCGGGCTTGGCGACGTGCGGCAGGAGCGACTCGTAGAAGACATTTCCGCAGGCGAACCCGATGTTCCCGATGATGAACGCGACCGATGCGAACAACCATTGGCCCTCGGTCGCGAAGAAAAGGAGGAACGATCCGGTGGCGCCGATGAGGGCGAACGCGGCGAGGAACTTCTTCTTGGCCCCGAGGTAGTCCGCCACCGCTCCGAGAAACGGTGACGTGAGCGCGATGATGACGAGCGCCACGGTGTGGGTGTAGCCCCAATAGGCCGTTTTTAGCTCGTCGGGAACTGTCGTGGTCGAGACGTTGACGAAGTAGACCGGAAGCACCGCGCCCATGATGGTGGTGACGAAAGCGGAGTTGGCCCAGTCGTACATCGCCCACGCGCGAAGCTCTTTGCGATGCAGGCCGAGGGTTTCGAGCAGCCGATCCATCAACCCTCTTCCAGCTCGAGAATCGCTCGGCGAACGGAGTCTGGAAGTGCGGTCTTGCGATTTTCGTTGTAATCGAAGGCGACGATGAGCCCTTCACCGTCGGCGGCGATCGTGCCCAAGGCAACGCTTTCGATGCAATAGAGCATGGTGAAGCGATCTTCTTGCAGGTCGTTCACGGTGGCGCCTATTCGAATGCGGTCGGGGTAGGTGAGCGGCTTCCGGAAACGGCATTGGGTGGTCGCGAGAATCGGGCCGACGCCGCTCCGCTTCATCTCGTCGAGAAAGCCAACGCGCTCGAAATAGGCGAGGCGTGCGCTCTCGAAGTAGCGAAAGTACACGATGTTGTTGGGACTTATACCTATGGCTTGACACGCGCCCGCCGCTTCCGGTGGCGGCGAGGCTGGATTTGGCATGGCGCTTGCGCTTGCGCTTCCGCTCGTCGTCACCGTCCTGCGGCTTAGGTTTGATTTTTTTGGTGCGTGGTAGCGGGCGTTTTTATAAGCAAGTCGTTTATTTACAACGGCTGAGTTACGCGGTGTGGATCGTAATAAGTCATCGTGTCTCCCGTTGGGAGACAGCCGGAGCGGATCGCGGCGGGGAAGATCCTTTGCCATCCAGTGAGTCAGCGGCGTGAACGCGACGGCGAGCCAGAGGACGCCGAGCGCGGCGACGACAGGAGCCAAAAGCTTCCGGAGCGACGTGAGCCAAGAGACGGCCCCGACCAACGCCGCCACCGCAACGAGCGGGCTGCGTTGGGCCCAATAGGAGACGACCATGGTCAGGTCGAGATCTTTGATGATGAGACCGGCGAGCGCGCCAACGGCGGCCCCAGTAAGAAAGTCCTTGCTCTTCGATCGAGGGGGCTCACGCACCGGCAGAGTCTACTCGATTCGACACGACGCGGAGAACCCTCTCGATCGCGATCCGAAACCGTCCGGGCCGCGGAAGGAGGCTTGCCACGACGTGTGAGTCCCGCTCGAAGCCGAAGAGAACGCCGGGGTGGAGGTAAACCGAGGCTCGTTCGAGAAAATCGATGGCCCATTCCTCTGAGCTCGCGACGGCCGGAAGCCGCAGCGTGGCATACCAGCCACCGTCAGGAACCGGAAACGTCACCTCGGGAACATCTTGGAGTGCTCGCTCGAGTGCGCCCAGATTCTCGTCGACTCGTTCTCGGATGCGCTCGCGAATACTTGGCGCCAGCTCGAGACAGCGTGGTGCTGCGAGTTGCACCGGGGTTCCCACGGAAAGAAATGCGTCGGCGATATGCTCGAGCCGAGTCCTCACTTCCTTACGGCGCTCGGTTGCTCCGCCGATCGTGATCCACGCAAGCTTCATTTGCGGAAGTCCTGCGAGCTTCGACAGACCACTCAACACGAAGACGAGCCCTCGTTCCGCACCCGCAAAACTTCTGGGCACGGAGGCCCCGATGACGTAGTCGAGGAATACCTCGTCGACGATGAGCGCCACGTCGTTGTCTTCCGACAACGTCACCAGGCGTTCAGCTGTTTCGTCCGAGACGTACGAGCCAGTCGGGTTGTTCGGATGGACGGCTACGATGGCGCGGCAGCGGGGTGAAAGCGAGTCTTCCGGTCCGTGATCGAGCGAGTAGGGGACGGGCTCGACCGCCTCGAGTGAAGCGAGTGTTTCGAAGAGCGGGTAACTCGGCCGCGGAACGAGCACTTCATCGCCAGGCTCGCACAAGCACTTGATCAGAAAACTGTACGCTTCACTCGTGCCGGCGGTGAGAACGATATCGTCGGGAGAAACATCCTTACCGCGTTCGAAGTAGTAGCGCGCGACCGCTTGCCGCGCGATGAGGTGTCCTTTCGGTGCGGGCTCGTAGGTAAGCGCCTCTGGTTGGGCAAGTGCCGCAAGAATCTCGTCGTTCGGGTACGTCAAGCCCACGCGCGTAGGATTCGACTCGGTGAGATCGAAAACGTCATCACCCCCCGCCCGCTTGCGCGACAGCACCCGCCACAGCTCGTTCTCTTCGAGAGATCCAAGGCGTTCCGAGAACATGTGCTTAAGTGACGAGCTTGTTCCGCGGGAGAAAAAAACTCAACGCAAAGGCGCAAAGTCGCGAGGGCGCAAAGTGGAGGCGCCTTCGGCGCCGGTCCCCTTCATTCAACCGGGCGTCATTCGGCGCCGCATTCTTCGTTCTGATGAGACTCCAACTTCCTGCCAAACAGTGAGCACGTTGCGCAAACCAGCGTTGCAGGGCCAAGGATCTGTACCCGGAGTTGATCTTTCCTGGCGTCTTTGCGTCTTTGCGCCTTTGCGTTGATCTTCGAATTGGACTTCACTTCCCTGTCTTCCTGCCGGAAAGAATCTAAATCAGGAGGGGATCGGTGATGATCTCGACCAGAGCGGGGCCTTCATGCCCGAGGGCCTTTTCGAGCTCCTGGTCGAGCTTGCCGGCATCGGTGACGCGAACGCCCATCGCGCCACAGAGCTCGGCATACTCCGCGAAGTTGGGGTTCACCAGTGACGTCTGCCATACTTCCCACTCGCCCGCGCGCTGCTCTTTGCTGATCTTGCCAAGCTCGTTGTTGTTCAGAAGGATATGGGTGATGTTCATGTCGTATTTCACGGCGGTCGTGAGCTCTCCCATGTACTGTCCGAACCCACCATCGCCGGAGATCGACACCACCGGGCGCCCGGAGAATTTCGAGTCCTTTTCGATTGTCGCCGCCCACGCGCCGAGCGCGGCCGGGAGCGCGAAACCGATCGAGCCGAGATAGCCCGACATGAGGACGGACTGCTGCTCGCATTCGAAGTAGCGCCCGAAACTGTAGGTATTGTTCCCGACGTCGACGGCGATGATCGCATCGCCGGGAACACGGCGGTTCAAAGCGGCGAAGACCGCCGCCGAGCCGAGGCCCTTTTCGGAAACGTCGTCTTCGCGCCGTCTTTTCTCCTGCCGCCAGATATTCCACCGCTCCGCGACTTCTGGCGTCTGATTCTGGAATTTGTTGTCGCTGCCGAGACCCTCTCGCAAGAGAGAAGCGGTCACGCCGATCTCTCCCCAAACCGGAACGTCGATGCTATGAAATTTGCCGAGGATCATCGGGTCGTAGTCGACCTGGATCGTCGGTTTCTTGGGTGTGATGCCGGTGTGATTGCTGAAGCTCGCGCCGAGCACGAGCAAGCAATCGGCCTCGTTCATGAACCAGCTCGCGATGGGCGTACCGCTTCGACCGAGAACGCCGCAGCCGAGCGGATGTGCGTCGCTAACGAGGCCCTTGCCTTTGAACGTCGTGACGACAGGCGCGGGCATCGCCTCGGCGAGCGGTAGCACTTCG
Organism: Candidatus Marinacidobacterales bacterium; assembly: GCA_965237955.1. Classification (GTDB taxonomy): domain Bacteria; phylum Acidobacteriota; class Vicinamibacteria; order Marinacidobacterales; family SMYC01. Next base: position 3,271,718 of record OZ250169.1, read on the forward strand.
TCCATGTGAAACCGCGCGCCATGCCCCACGATGATCACCGGGCGCTTCGATCGGCGGAGTAGGGCGAGAGCCTCGTCGAGCGATGCGGCGGGCGGGGCAATCTCTCTCGCGGTGAGCCGTCCTTGGGGGCCGCCGGGCTTCGAGGTCTCGGATGCCGGTTGTACCTGAACTTCGTCCGGAAAGATGAGATGCGAGACACCCCGATTCAAAATCGCACTCTTGAGCGCCAAGTTCACGAGCTCGGCATGACGGCTCGTCGAGAGCACGGGCTGGCTCCACTGCGCGACTCTACCGTAGGCCGCCTGGAGGTCCACTTCTTGAAACGCTCCTGGGCCCAACACTTGGGTGTCGACCTGACCCGTCAAAGCCAGTGCCGGCGCCCGGTCGACGTTCGCGTCCCAGAGACCTGTTAGCAAGTTGGTGGCGCCGGGGCCTGCGATCGAAAAGCACGCGGCCGGCCGGCCGGTGAGCTTTCCGTAGGCGGACACCGCGAACGAGGCCGCGCCCTCGTGGCGTACACCAAAATAGCGGAGCTCGCCGGCTTCGTGTTGGCGCCTGAGTGCTTCGGCGAGGCCGAGATTCGAGTGACCCACCATTCCGAAAACGGATCGCACTCCCCAGTTGACCATGGTCTCGACCATGACGTCGGAGATGGTGCGCGGAACACCAAGTGGGGATGCGGCTATGTCGAACGCGACGTAGATACCATCGTCGCGGCGTGCGACCGGATACGTCTGAACGCCGTCGTCGTAGCCTCCCGGCGGTTTGCCGGTGAGCGGGTGGTAATCCCACCCGTGCCACGGACAACGGAGGAAACCTTTCTCGATCGAGCCCTCGCCGAGCGGTCCTTTTTGGTGGGGGCACTCGTTGTCGAGAGCCGCGTATTGCCCTTGGTAGTGCGTCATGCACACGGTCGCCAGCCCGCAGGTGACGGGTTTGACGCGGCCTTCGGGAAGCTCGTCGAGCTCGAGCGCTTTGTACCAAACTCTATTGACGTCACTCATGCGTCGACCTCACCGCAGAAGCTTCCTCGAGCCGGAGATGGTTGCATCGAGAAACGCGTCGAGCTTGGCCCCCTGCTGGGCCGGGTCGTCATCCGCGGTTATATCCGATCCGGTGAGGATTGCGGAACGAATCCGTCGGTGTGCCAGTGCCCCATCTGAAGCTCGGGAAGATCACGAGCGGCGGGATGGGGCCATGGGGCGACGTACCAATACGGCTCGTCGTAGCTGGTATCGCCCGGGGACAGCCCCACGCCGATGGTCTTGTCGCCTCCGAGCGTGATGAGAGCGGCGAGATCGAAGTGGTGCGGCCAGCATCGATCGTCACCTATGTCGAGGCTTCGCAGGACGCGCGCCGTATTTTTGAACCACAGCGCAAGCCTCACGGTGCTACTCCCGCGTAACGGACACCGGTAAGCTCGGCGATGTCCCGCTTCCATGCCGTCAGGTCGCGAAGCTCGAAACCCTGCAGGTGAGTGTGCCCGCAGGCTCGCGCGAGGATTTGCATGAGCTCGACCGTTGCCTTCAGGAAACTGTCGAGACGTTCCGCGGAGCGCTCGATCACGAGGCGGGCGCGCAGGTGCTCTTTTTGTGTCGCGAGATCGATGTTGCCGACGAGCGCGTAGGCCGGCGTACGGTCGGAAAGCTCGCTCCAAGTCGCGACTTTGGTACGGACGGGGGTTTGGGTGGATTCAGAGCTCACTGACACATTGACATCCTCTCATTTATAGGATGCTCAGCGTCTCACGGTGGTTACAGCGCAAGTGTGAGCCGGCCTACACTTGGCCAAGTGTTTGTATTCGCTTGGTTTGCGGCGTGCTTCGGGTTTGTTGAGCTCCAAAGCGGGTATTAACGATAGAATATGCCCTATGAAACTTTCGGTATCGCAGCGCGTGCAGCACGAAAAATACGGCCTAGGAGTTATCTCGGAGTCCGATGCTGAGTACACCGTCATCGAGTTTGACGAGCACGGACGGAAGAAATTCCTGACGCGCCTCGTTTCCTTGCAATCTAGTGACGAGCCGCCTCCGAAGCGGCGGCGCGCTCGCAAGAAGAAGACGACGACTAAGGCCACCAAGACGACGACTAAGAAGAAAACGACGACGACTAAGAAGACGAAGAAGAAGAAGAAGGCGGCCAAGGCCACCAAGAAATCCTGAAGCGCCGGCCACCGGGCATCGTCAACGGCGATTACCGGAATCGATCTCGGACATAACGTAAGAACCGCTCCGCTCGTCTTTCGTGATCTTGAACAGTCCGAGGCGGGCCCCGTCTTCGACGAGCTCACTGAAATTGGAGTACCCGTAAGCGGTCTCGTTGAACGACGGCTGCTTCCGCTTCGTCGTCTGCTTGACCATCGAGCTCCACAGAATCTGCTTGTCCTCGCGTCGTAGAGCGGCCATGGCGTCGAGGATCATGGCGAACGCTTTCTGCTTCGTCTTCGGGAGTTTGCTGACGCGCCCGGAAGCGCTCCGTGGCTTGTTGACGAGATCGTCGTAGAAGATGAACTCGTCGCACGCCGCGGCAAGCAGATCCGAGGTTGACTTTCTGAGGCCTACGCCGATGACGGTCTTGTCGTTCTCTTTCAGCTTGGACACGAGCGGCGCGAAGTCGCTGTCTCCGGAGACGATCGCGAAGTAGTTGATGTGCTCCTTGGAGTAGCACAGGTCCATCGCATCGACGACCATCTTGATGTCCGCGCTGTTTTTTCCGCTGTAGCGCCGTTGTGGAATGTCGGTGAGCTCGATGCCGGCTTCGTGCAGGGGTTTCTTGTACTTCTTGTAGACCGCCCAGTCCGCGTAGGCCTTCTTGACGACGATCTTTCCCTTCTCCACGAGACGAGCGAGCACGTGGCCGATCTCGAACGCCTGGAGCTTGGACTCCTCGGCGCCGAGGGCGACGTTCTCGAGGTCGATGAACAGAGCCAGCTTTGGTTCTTCGGGCATGGAGCAGAATGTAGCAGATTACGTGCGCGAGCGCTCGCGTGTGGCCGGGCAGCACCCGGCATCGCAAGCGGGTCCTGGTGCTTCGACGAGCTCCCTAACCATGCGAACGAAACGCGGATGGGTGCCGACGGTTTTCGCTCGGACCACGCGAAGACCCAGCTCGTCGGCGAGATCCTTGGCTTCGACGTCGAGGTCGTAGACGACTTCCATGTGGTCGCACACGAAACCGATGGGTGCGATGGCGACATCGCGCACTCCCTCTCGGTGAACCTCGCGCATGGCGTCGAGCACGTCTGGACCGAGCCACGGTACAGAAGGCGGTCCGCTCCTGCTCTGGTACACGAGCCGCGCGTCGAGATCACCCCGGAGTCGTGCCTTCATGCGTTCGAGCTCGGCGGCATAGTCGCAGGTCGACGCCATCGATTCGGGAAGGCTGTGCGCGGTGAACAACACCGTCGGACTCTTGGCGCCGAGCTCCGAGAGCGCATCGCGCAACCGCTCACGGTTCGCTTCGATGAAGCCTGGGTGGTCGCAAAACGGGGGAATCTTCGCAACGCGCGGCACACCGTCGCCGACGTCGGCACGGGCCGCCTCGATGTTCTCGAGGTACTGTCGGCAGCTCGAGTACGAGCTGTACGCCGACGTCACGAACGCGATAGCGCGCTCGATGCCCGCGCTCGCCATCTCGGAAAGCGTGTCCGCAAGAAACGGGTGCCAGTTCCGATTCCCCCAGTACACGGTAAGCTCGGGGATTTCTGAGCGGATCGCCTCGACGAGCGCGCGCGTTTCCGCATTGATGGGACTCACGCCCCCGAAACGCTGGTACCGATCCGCCACGAGCTGCAATCGCTTCTCCGGAACGTCTCTGCCACGCGCGACATTCCGAAGAAACGGCATGACATCGTCCGGCTTTTCCGGTCCTCCAAAGGATACAACTAGGACTGCGTCGTAGTTGTGCATCCTGAGAAATCTACCATGCGGTTGCGTTCGACGCGGGGCATCCAGCATTCAGCATCCAGCATCCAGTTCACTTTACGCCCCACCGGTAATCAGCGTTTCTCGTCGGCGCGGCCCACCCGTTAAGCGAAATCGACTGTTACCGGCACGGCGCGAGTTGAACTGAATGCTGAATGCTGAATCTAGCCCAATATAAGACCTACCCCGACCATCATGACCAGTACCGCCACCACCTGAACGGGGCGCACGCGCTCTCCGAAGACGACGCGCCCTAACGTCACGGCCATGATGGTGCCGAGCGAGCGTTTGAACGCTTCCACGACCGAGACGAACACTCGCTGGATCGCGAGGAGTTGGAACAACAGCGCCACGGTCACCGCGATCATCGAGCCGACCAGGAGCCATCCATGGCTCCGAGCACCTCGCAGTGCGTCGAGACGTCCCTGTAGCCACAGAATCACGAGCGCGCCGACGGCGACGCCGAGCGTCATGACGTTCGCGTGGAACAACACGCTTGCATGCGTCAACGCTAGCTTGTCCAACGGGCCGGAGAGCGACCACATCAACGCCACGCCGACCATCACCAGTGCTCCCTTCTCCTGGAACAAGCCCGCAAACGGTCGGCGGACGTTGGCGTTGCTTCCGAGAGCCGTCGCGCCCGCCACGACGAGGAGAATGCCGGCGGTTTGAGCGCGGCTCGGCACTTCGCCGAGGAGCGGGATGGCCATGAGCGCAGTGAACGCCGGGGTAAGCGACAAAAGCGGTATGGTCCGGCTCAACGGCGACAAACGGACCGAGTGGATGAACGCGAAGTTTCCCGCCAAATTCAGAGCGAGCGCTCCGAGACCGGGAAGCAAGTATCCGATCGAGACGCTTCCGATGCCCTGGAATGCGATCAGGATCGCGATAAAGGGAACCGCACCGAGCGACATGAAAAAGACGAGCGCGAGCGCGTCGACGCGACCAGCCAGTAGCTTTCGGATGAGGTCGAGGCTCGCGAACGCGAGGCCCGACAGGACCATGTAGATGATGTGGATCGAGAGCACCACGGACGGCGCGACGTCAGACTGTCGGTAGCTCGGCCTGTTCGAGCTGGACGCGAATGCGCTCCAGGAACTGAAATCCGGTGGCGCCGTCGATCACACGGTGATCGAATGTGAGAGCGAGGACCATGATCGGCCGAATCGCGATGGCATCCTCGACGACGACGGGTTTTTTCTGGATCGCGCCGAGCCCGAGGATCGCGACCTGGGGTTGCGCGATCATGGGAGTGCCGGTAAGACCACCGAACATTCCGGGATTGGTGATGGTGAACGTCGCGCCTTGAACGTCCACGGGAAGCAGACCCCGCGTGCGTGCCTTCTCCGCGACGGTGTGAATACCACGGGCAAGGCCGGTGAAGTTCATCTCGTCGGCATTGCGGATGACGGGGACGATGAGCCCCTGCTCGAGAGCAACGGCGATACCGAGGTGAACGTGTTTTTTGAAAGCGATCTGATCGCCTATTACCGACAAGTTGAAGATCGGGAACTCCTTGAGAGCGCGAATGGTCGCATCCGCCACGAAGGGAAGGAACGTGAGCGGGACGCCGTTCGTTTCTTCGAATCGGGCCCGATGCTCGTCGCGATAGCGGACGATACGATGCATATCGCACTCGGTGAACGACGTGACTTGAGCCGAGATTTGCTGGCTCCAGATCATGTGCTCGGCGATCTGTTGCCGCATGGTGTTCATCGGCACGAGCATGTCGTCGGGCTCAGGCTGATAGAGGTATTGAGCCGGTGGTGTTGCGGTCGTTCCCTGGGCTTGCGACACGGCAGCCGTTGCCGGCGGCGCCGGCTTCGGTGCGATGACGGCCGGTGGTGGCGACGCACCGGCCGCGGGTCGTCGCTCGAGATAGCCGAGAACATCTTTCTTGGTGATGCGTCCACCGCGCCCCGAGCCCGGGATCGAAAAGAGCTCTTCCAAGGGGAGGTTGTGCTTCGCCGCAAGCGCGGCCACGACAGGTGAGAGTTGTCCGTGCCGCGTACCGGCGGCTGCGGCAGGGGTTTTCTGAGTTTCTGGGGACGGCGGAGGCGGCGGCGACGGTGGTGGTGGCGTGGCGTGTTGTTTGTCGCGACGCTGGAACGTCTGCGGCTGGTGAGACGAGCGGAAGTGACCGCCTCCTTCAGTGGTTTGCTCCGCTTTCGGTACGGTTTCCTGGGTGGTTGCGGCCGTGGAAGTGGCGACGGCCTTGCCATCACCGACCATACCCACGATGGTTCCGACCGCGACGGTCTCGCCTTCTTGAACCAGGATTTGCTCGAGGACACCGGCCGCGGGCGACGGGACTTCGGTGTCTACTTTGTCGGTCGTAATCTCGAACAGCGGCTCGTCGCGCTCGACGCGGTCGCCTGGTTTCTTGTGCCACTTGGTGATCGTGCCTTCGGCGATGCTTTCGCCCATCTGAGGCATGACGACTTGGGTGGACATGGTGTTCAGTGCTCCAATAACTGCTTGGCTGTCGTCTCGATTTTTTCCGCCGACGGGAGAACCGCGTCTTCGAGAATAGGGCTGAAAGGAATTGGTACATCGAGTGAGCCGATACGTTTCACCGGCGCATCGAGAGCGTCCCAAGCTTCCTCGACAATGATGGACGCGACTTCGCCGCCGAAACCTGACGTCAGGTGCGCCTCGTGCACGACGAGGGCCTTTCCCGTTTTCCGAACGCTCGTAAGGAACGTCTCCTTGTCCAAAGGGGCGAGACTTCTGAGATCGATGACCTCGATGTCGGCGCCCTTCTCCGCGAGACGCTCTGCCACGTCGAGGCATGTGTGCACCATCGCGCCGTAAGTCACGATGGTGAGATCGTTTCCCTCGCGTTTGACGTCCGCGACGCCGAGGGGCACTTCGTAATCGTCCTCGGGGACGTCCTCGCGGATACGCCGGTACAGATGTTTGTGCTCGAGGTAGATGACCGGATTGTTGTCGCGGATGGCAGCCTTCAGCATGCCTTTGGCTTCATAAGGCGTCGAAGGCTGAACGACTTTGAGTCCGGCGACATGAGTAAACCAGGCTTCCGGGTTTTGGGAGTGAAAGGGCCCGCCGCGGAACCCGCCGCCGGACGGACCGCGCAGTACCACCGGTACGGGAATCCCCCAACGGTAGTAGCACTTCGCGGCGAAGTTGACGATTTGGTCGAACGCGCACGCGATGAAATCGGCGAATTGAAACTCCACCACGGGCCTAAAGCCCATAATGGCCGCACCACAGGCAGCGCCGGTAAACCCGGACTCGGAAATCGGCGTATCGATGACCCGCTCTTCACCGAACTCCTCGACGAAGCCCTGGGTGACCTTGAACGCACCCCCGAAAACACCGATGTCTTCGCCCATGAGAAACACAGCGGGATCGCGGCGCATCTCTTCGCGGAGCGCCTGGCTGATAGCGTCCAAATAGGTGACTACGGCCATAAAACGGCGCAGTATATCATGCGGCCTGACACGGCGGATTCCCTCGCCGTGTCAGGCGGCGCCATCCGCCAGGGGACTATCTGAAGCGCTTTCTTCTACAGTCCCACTTTAGGGTTGTTTCTTCGGTCGCCGCTCCTGCGTGATACCTGGGAATCGTTCGAGCCGTGGGAATCGTCGGAACGAAGGCCGTCTGCGGCGAACGGTCACGAACCCACCGGCGCGCTCGGCGAACCCGCGAGGGCGAAATAGTTCAGGTCCTCGATCCTCTCGAGAAACGGGGTTCGCCACAGCCATCGCAAATATCGGACGCCGAAACGCCGCTCCTGATAGTAGTTCGGGTACGCCTGCCGAATAGCGCGGGCGGCTTTCTTCAGGTTGTACCAGGGCATGGCGGGGGCGACGTGATGCGGGATGTGGATAGTTCCGTAGCACCAGACGTACTCGAGCCACCGTGGAAATCGAACGTCGAACGTCGACACCAGTTGTCCGCGAACCGGCGTCCACCCGTCCGCCTCGTACCAGAGGCTGTTCTCGTTCGCATGCTGGATCGTGACAATGACCCAGCTCGTAACCATGGCCGCGGTTGCCGGCACACCGTGGTACTTGAGCGCCCCCCAAAAGCCGAACCAATACCACAACCCGCCGTAGATCCCGGCGAGCGCCACGCCCATCGCCGCGTTGGAGCAGAAGAGAGGCCACCGCTCCCGGGCCAGTGGCCCCGCGGCGAACATCTGGTGCAACATGAAGACGCGTCGAATGGTGTTCCAGGCGATCCAGAGGAAGATGCCGCAGGGCACGGCGTAGCCCACGCGCGTCATCACGGACGGACGAGAGTTGGGCGACTCGAACTCGTCCCGAGTGACCAGGTAGCCGGCCCAGTCGACGTCGTGGCCGCGAAGCTGGGTGAACGCATGGTGGCGCTCGTGCGTGAGCCTCCAGGAATGAAAACTGTTCGCGAGCGGCGCCAGACATAACCATCCGACGAGACTATTGAACCGTCGGCTCGACGAAAACGAGCTGCCTTGGTGCACAACTCGCGATCTCGGTCCACAATTGTCCTTTACTCACGGATTCGAGGTTCCCCATGAGCATTTTCAAACGCACTCAGCGGAAGTATGTGAAGAAGGCCTATCGCGTGAGGAATTGGCGTGAATATGAGGCGGGTCTACGCAACCGTGGGAGCCTGACCGTCTGGATCTCGCTCACCGCCGGCAAGCTTGTGAACTGGGACGCGCCCCGGCCGAGGAGGAGGAAACCGGGCCGTCAACGCAAGTACTCGAACCACGCCATCGAGACGGCTGTCACCCTGGGCATGGTGTTTCATCTGTCATCTAGGCAGAGCGAGGGATTGCTGCGATCGTTGTTCGCTCTGATGAAGCTAGACAATGATGTGCCCGATCACACCACGATTTCGAGGCGCAAGGCGAAGCTGGGTAAGGTCCCCTTCTACCAAGACAAGCAGAAGACGCCGTTGCACATCTTGATCGACAGCAGCGGTCTCGCTGTCCACGCCGGCCAGCTGCGCAGAGCACCAAAGAGCAGGGACTATCGCAAGCTCCATCTGTGTGTCGACGAGCAGACTGGCGAAGTCGTCGCCGGCGAGCTGACGAGCAAAAGAGCCCGCGATTCATCGCGGGTTGCATCGCTTGTCGGACAGATCGACAGTCCCATCTCATCTGCCAGAGCTGACACCGCATACGACGCCAGCGGCGTCTATGAGGCGATCGAGAATCACAGCGCTCATCGCTCGCCGAGGGTGCTGATACCGCCGCGCAAGGGCGCCCAGCTCGCATCGGGGCCGGCGAGCAGCCGACAGCGCAATCGCAACATTGCAGCACAAGCTCGGCTCGGCAAACGAAAGTGGCACACAGAATCGGGCTACAGCAAACGGAGCAAAGTCGAGACAACGTTCCATCGCTACAAGGCTATCGTGGGCTCAGCGATGCGAGCGAGAGGGTTGGCGGCACAGAGAGTCGAGGCAAGGATCGGGTGCAAGATTCTCAACACCATGACGGCGCTCGGGATGCCTGATAGCGAGATGATCGGATGATGGGAGTCGGGGCCAAGCGAGCTCTCGGCCTCTATCGGAGTTGTGCACCAAGGCAGGATGTTGCCGGTAAAAAACGGCGGCTCCGCCTTCTGGTCGAAGACGAGGTTGAGCGCGTCGATGAGTGCCGGAGTGGAGCGGAAATTCTCGACGAGGGGCACCATCGCGCTTCTCGCCACGAGCGCGCTCCGCGCTTCGAGGTACACGTGCACGTCGGCACCAAGAAAACCGTAGATGGCCTGCTTGGGGTCGCCTATTAGTCTCAACGGTGTTTTGGCGCCGTCGACGAAGAAGACCTTCCGGAAGATACTCCACTGTATCTCGTCGGTATCCTGGAACTCGTCGATGAGAACCGAGCGGTAGCGAGCTCGAAGCATCCGGGTAAGCTCGGCGCCGCGCGGGCCGTCGAGGCTCTCGTCGACGCGGCTCAACATGTCGTCGAAATCGAAAAGACCTTCCTCTCGCTTCATACGAGCGAGACGGTCCATGACGAGCGGAAGAAACTGCACGACCACCGCCCTCGACAATGACGGCGCCGCAACCGCAAGCTCGGCAAGCTCGTCGGGGCCCCCGAGCTGGGCATTCAGGTAGCGAAGCTCGACGTCGTCGAGCACGGCGACATTGTGAGCTCGTTGATAGTTCGCGAGGGCGTCGTGCACGCCCTCCAGGTTCCGGAGCACTTTTGCGATCGACCCGCGCCGGACGCCCGCGTCGACGAGCTCGGCCGACGACATCCTTGTCGTTTTGAAACTGGAGGCGACGTTTTCGAGGTGCGTCGCGTCGAAACCGGGAATGACCGGCGCACGCTGCCGCGAGGATTCGTAGAGAAGCTCCTCGAGAGCGTGGACGCTGGATTGCTGAACTTCCAGCCAAGCGAGGAGATACGGTAGAAGCTCCTCACGTCGGGCGAGCTCGGTGCGGAGAACGTCTTTGAACGCTCGCGAGAATGCCTCGCGCTCGTCGATGTGGCGTTCGTCGAAAAGATCACCGTTGAGAAACGCGTTCTCCATCAAGATGGAGTGACAGAAACCGTGGATGGTCGCAATCGAGGCACGATCGAACTCGATGCGGGCTGTTTCGAGCCGTTCACGAGTCGTATCGTCCAAGACCCAGCAGTTCTCGGGCGAGAGCGTGGTGGTCGTGTGCTCGAGCGCTAAGAGCTCGCTTATCTTCGACCGGATGCGCCGTTTGAGCTCTGCCGTCGCTCTCTCGGTGAAGGTAACGACGAGGATCTCGTCGATGCTCGTACCGCGAGTAATGAGGTCCACGACGAGGTGCTCGATGGTGTGAGTCTTTCCCGTTCCCGCGGAGGCTTCAATGATCGCGTGCCCATACTCGGGAATTCGGATCACGGCTTCCGGCTTGGGATAGCGCGGAAAATCGCGGGGAGTGCTCACGCCGACTCTCCCCAACTTTGGCCCAGACTCTTGAAGTAGAGACCGAAGCGACGCTCCACGATCTCTCTCGCGCGGCTCCTCCGGCGGATCGTAGTCCTCGGGATGCAGAATCGGTCCGAAGCGCGAGCTCGTTCTCATTGGCAGCAAGGGCTCGAGATCGTTGAACGCCACTTCACACGGGAGCAAATAGTCGTGCACTCCACGCCGCATATCTTCGACGAGTGCTGTGAGGTAGCGCGTCGCCGCCTCACGTGAGATGGGAGCAAAGGTGAACCGCTCGTAGCGGAACCGCTGGCTCGCTTCGTCGAGCGCTTCATCAGGGGGAGCGTTGATGGCGACGAACACGTAGGGCTCACCGAGCACGAGACCGGCCGCCGCATGAAAGACATGGTCGAGGAAACCGTGAAGAGATTCCCTGCGAGGGTGAAAGCGAGCTCGATGTTGCGCGCACAAACGAATCGCAATTCGCGGCGACGTCAGGAACATGAGCGCGCTTGGGCCCAGCTCGATCCGTACGCCGTCGACAACGTAGGATGCGGGCTCTCGAGTCGATAGGGCCAAATCGTTGGCGTCGCCGTCAGTGCCAGCCACTTCGGACAAACTCTTGCGCCAAGACTCGAGGATGCGGAGATGGCGCTCGCGTTCGGCGTCACCAAAAAGTCCCGTCGGTCGCTCGCCTCGGAGCTCGAAGCGGTGCGCGAGCTCGTCGTAGTTACTAGCATCACCGCCCCGCCGAAACGCTTCTCGCAACAACAGCGCACGCTCGAGGGCTCCGGCGTGGAAGAGCTCGTCCTCGCGGGAAAGAGGATCCTCCTCGGACGCATCTCCGAGTCGCAACGCCAACCTTGCCGACCCCTGGAGCGGGCACTCGAGAAAGCGCCGGATCGCGGCGACGGAAACGGACCCGCCCAAATCGACGACGTCCTTTCCACTGGCCGGCGGTGCGACAGTTTTCAGGACTTCCTGGACACGAGGCCCGAGGTCGAGCTTCGCGGCCTCCGGCAGCGCCGAGCGGCCGAGATGCGTCCGGAGGTTGTCTCCGAGTACGCGCGCATTTCTCTCACGCGCTGCCCGCGGTGAGGTACGCCAGCTCACAGGGTCATCGACGCGTCGAAGTGGATAGCGCCGGCGGGCGATCTCCTTCACGTAACCCTGCTCGAGCGCCTCGACGAGCTCCAAAACGACCGACGCAGGTTGAAGCGTCTCGCCGGTAAGCTCGTCGCGCGCGACATAGGACAAGTAGAGCCGTTCCCTGGTGGAGAGGAGCGTTTCGAGAAAGAGATACTTGTCTTGTTCTCGGGTTGATACATCCCCGGCGCGCCGCTGAACGTGACGCAAGTCCAGATGATCGCAGCGCTCCGGCGCGGGAAAGTGCCCCTCTCCGAGCCCGGCGATGAAGATGACTTTGAATGGAATCGATCGCATCGGCAGAAAGCTCGACACGACGACGCCGTCTACGAGGTATTGCCCACGACTACCGGAGAGCACGCCGAGCTCGGCGCGCACAAGCTCGTGAGCCACGGCGTAGGTAACCTTCTTGCCTCCGAGGTTCATGTCTGCGAGCGAGCTCACCGCGCCAAGACATTTCCGGAGCACGCGCTCGTCTTCCTGTGAATGAGGCGGAGAGTGAGGATGCGGAGCGACGTAGCTGGTGATAAACGCGCTCATGAAATCCATCCACGCGGGCACCGTCATGTGGACGCGAGGGGCCTCGCGGGCATCGCTCAGGAGCGAGCGAACGAAAAGCCCCAAACCTCCAGCGCTCGAGACCTTGTCGAAAGGGATCTCCTCGACGAGATAGGTGTCGTCGCCTTGCCGGAATAGCCGATCGTCGCCCGAGTGGTCGCCGCTCATGAACGCGCCCAGTGCCAGCCGCTTCAAGCCTTGGTCCCAGTTGAAAACGTCTTTTTCGACGTAGGTGTCATCTTGATCGTGACGATCGATGCCGCGGACGATCCCGAGCGCGTCGCACCAACCGAGCCAGTCGTCGCGAGACGCATCGGGAAACGACGTCATTACCGTCGGGTGGGTGACGAAACGCATGACCTCTTTGCGAGTGAAACGGCTGGTTGGAATCTCGAGCAAGAGCTCCACGGCTTCACTCAGCCTGCTTTCGCTCCGCACCGGGAGATCGACAATGTTGTGCGGGAGCGCATGCATCTCCCAAAAGACAGAGCCGACCAGCGCCTGGTAGCGCTCCGCCGCGGAGGGAACGAGGATGACCGCGATCTCGTTGAACCGCAAAGGCTCAGCCGACTTGTCGAGCGCAACCAGACGCCATATTTCCGACGCGATGGCCTCGAGCTCCCGCCGGACACTCGCGCATTCGACGACGACGATGCTGTCGTCGTTCTCGAAGTCGAAGTCTTTCGGAATCGACTTCCGCTCCGGCTTTCGAAGAGCGATGTCTCGCTGAAGCTGTTCGAGGAGCGAGCCCGGTTCGGGACCCTTTATACGTGGTACCAGTTCGCATCCTGTGAGCGCGTTGGTAATCCGAAGGCTCTCCCGCCCCGCACGACCCCAAAGCCGCAAGGGCAGCATCTCACCCGCGTTCGCCAGCCGGAAAGGATCGTCGATGCTGAAAACCTCCCCAGGTCCGAGGTCTTTTCCTCGACGCTCGTAGCGGCGCGCGGACTTCGACATCGGGACCGGCGCCGAGATCGCCTCCCAGATTTCCTGGCAGGGATTGAAGGTGTAGAGATAAACGTCGCCCGCGATACGTCCCAACAGGTCGATATGAGCACGGGGCATGTAGGACACGCCGAATACATGGAGCGGTGCGGGCACGTCGCGCACGGTGTCTTCGCTGGCCTCGGAAAGCTCGAGCCAGAGACGCCGCTGCCACGTCTCGACGTCGCGGGAGTCCGTCTCCCCGATGAAGAGCCCGGCCCGCCAGCAGTCGAGAAGCTCAGGACGGAAGCTCTCGTAGTCCGAATAGAGCCGAGCGAGCTCTCTCCCGAGTTGTACTCGGCGGCGGTCGACTTGTTGCTGTTCGCCCCCACCCGCTTCGAGGTAGGTGCGCACCGGCTCGAGCTCGGCGTTGTCGAGGAGCTCGTCGGTGAACAGCGCCGTGAGAACGCGGTTCGCCAGCGTCGATGCGCGCCGGAAGAGCTCGTGCGAGAAGCGGAACTGGACGTTGGCGCAGATCCCGGTGAGCCGCGCCAAAGAGAGCTCGAGGTAGGTTTTCATGTTCGGGTTCGGGACGACGATGTGGATGGGGTCGTAGAGCGTCGTCCGCTCGGCACTGGTGCTGACGCGCTCGATGAGGGCTTCGAGAAGCTCCTCGGTTCGATTGGAGTAGTAGACGCGCAGCACGAGAATCGGCGGCCAGGGTCGAAAAAGGGTTTTCCGGGTAACGGGTTGATGCTCTGGGATCTATCGTAGCATCTTTACGGTGTGTCGGCTCCGCGGTAAGCTCCGGGCGACGTGGGACTTCTGTTGCTTGCCCTATCGCCGTTTTGGGCTGGCCTCGAGGCCGGCCCGTACCACGTCGGCTTCGAGACCTTCCCGCTTCGCGATTATTCGCGGCCCTTTCGCACCGAAGGGGACGACCGCATGCGCCAGTTGACGCTCGCCATCTGGTATCCGGCTCGGCAGGCTCAACAGGCAGACGACGGCGAGCCCTTGCCTTTCGGCCGCTATGTGGGGTCGGAACGTGAGCGTTTCGCGCAATGGATCCGGGCGAGCGGGTATCGGTTGGGCGATGACGAGCTGTCCACGATCGCGGGCACGGAAACCGCTGCGTTCGAGGGCGCTACGCGAGCTCCCGGCTCGTTTCCGACGCTCTTGTTCGGAACGGGTCTTCGAGCCCCCATCTATCTGAACACCGTGTTGTGCGAGTACCTCGCGAGTCACGGCTACGTCGCTATCGCGGTTCCGTCGATGGCCTATCGTGAGGATGTCAGCCCCGACTACGACGCGCTCACCATCGAGACGCACCTTCGCGACCTGGAGCTCGTCATCCATGAGATGCGCGACTACCCCGGAGTCGATATCGAGAACCTGGGGCTCGTCGCGTGGGGCAGTGGCGGCGTCGCCCAGGTGCTTCTCCAAATGAAAAACCCTGACGTCGCCGCAGTCGCGAGCCTGGACGCCGCGAGCGGATATTGCTACGGCCATGAGCTCCTCACCGAATCACTCTACTTCGACCCGTCTCGGGCGAGGGCGGCGTTTTTCCACGCGACCGACTCGCGCGCTGCGACCAGCCCACTCGAAAAGAGTTTCGATTACTACGACAGCGTCCACCGCGGGCCGTCGTACTTGCTCTTGATCGAAGGCGCCGCCCATGCCGAGTTCACTTCACTGGCGAGTGTCGTTCCCCTCGACGGCCGAGCCGACGTGCGACGGCGCTATCGCCTGTTGTGCGAGTACGTCCGTCGCTTTTTGGATCTCGCGATGAAGGCCGACACCGAGGCCGCCGAGTTTCTGGATGTGACACCGTCTCGTCACGGCTTCGACGGACTGGTATTGTCGAAACGGGCCCGACCACCCTGACCCAATTTTCCCCTACATCTCTTCGTCGGCGCTACCCGCTTCCCACCCCATTACTTCGGGTACACCTCGTCCACGCCAACGATTTGCCAGCGGCCTCGGACGCGGGCTAGGGCGCAGCAGAGGTTCCAGCCGACGCGGAGCGATTTCGTCGCCGCTAGGGGGGCGAGGAGGGGGCCGATCTCTTCCGGCTCCGCAGCGCGGTATACCGTCAGCCAGAAACGTCCCGGGTCGACTCGGGTGATGGGATGGTCGTCGGTGTCGATGTAGTCGTGATCGGTGAACAACACCGGATCGACCGATACGGCGCGTTCTGCCAAAAGCCGCGCCGCTCGTTTCGCTCGGGTGCGAAGCTTCGTCCGCCAAGAGGCCACTTCGGAGCTCGCATCGAGCTCGACGCGAGTCACGTAGCCGCGCTCTACGAGCCAGCTCCTGAGATCCTCGACGACCAGTGGCGCCTTTTCTTCGATTCTTTCAGAAGTAAAGACGTCTCTTTTCACATAGACGCTCGCGAAGAAATCGAGCTCCGGAAGAAGCTTTGACGGACCAAAGACTTCGAAGAAGTGACGCTGAGCGACACCGCTCGCATGGTAGTGCTTTTCGCAAAACGCGCGCTCTTCCCCATCCAGATTTCGATGCCCGTAGTTGTTGATGCAGAGCTCGAGGAAAAAAAGGATGCGGCAGTAGGCTCGGTGCTCTTCAGGATCTAACGTGGATCTGCGTTCCTCGGCGAACTCCGACAAGACACATGTGATCGTCGGAGCCGTTGAAGTTTGTCGAGGGCTCATGGGTTTCCTCCCGATGTTGCCCTCAACCCCATTTCAATAGACGTAGGCAGATTCCATTTTCTACCCATGAGCGGGATTTTTTTTGTTGCGGAGACGATTACAATAGGCCCATCCATGGAGGCCCGGGTGCATCGGCTGGTCGTTCCGCGAACGGCTCGGTACGTGACCCTCGGGGCGATTGACGACAACGGCATCCCCAAAGATGTCTGGTTTCTCTGCCACGGCTATGGGCAGCTCGCCTCGCAGTTTCTCGACTCCGCCCGTGCTCTCGAACACCCCGGACGTGTGCTGGTGGCGCCGGAGGCACTTTCCCGCTTCTACCATGAAGATCACAAGAGTATCGGCGCCTCGTGGATGACCCGCGAAGATCGCGAGCGCGAGATGGAAGACTACGTCCGCTATCTGGACCTGCTCCATGAGCAGCTCTTCGAGCTCATCGGCCGCGCGTCCGTACGCCTGGTCGTTCTCGGCTTCTCGCAGGGCGCCGCCACCGCTGCCCGTTGGGCGGTGCGCGGCCGTGTCGACGTCGATCACCTCGTGTTGTGGGGCGCGGCCACACCACCGGAGCTCGATGACGACACCGCGCTCGCGCCTTTGAAGGCGATGCGGGTGACGCTCGTCGGTGGCAGCCGCGACGCGCTGTTTCCTGAAAGCGCGCGCGAGGAACAACGCACGCGGCTGCGGCGAAACGGGGTCACGTTTTCGGAGCTGACCTTCGCGGGCGGGCACCGTCTGGACGACGAAACGTTACTCCGGCTGGCGGCGAGCTGAAAACGATGACGCTGATGCTCGCGGCGAACATTTTGATAGGCCCTTTGATAGGAGCGTGGACATTGCAGCCCGAACTCATTGGCGCCGAGACGCTGTCGGAGCTACCCAACCCGAAACCGACTTCGCGCATTCCGTATGGGGACGATCCGCTTCAGTTCGGCGATCTGAGGCTTCCCCCGGGCGCGGGGCCTCACCCCGTGGTCGTCGTCATCCATGGGGGATGCTGGCGTGCCCAGTACAACATCGATCACATCGGTGCTTTCAGCGATGCGCTCACGAAAGCAGGCGTTGCTACGTGGGCGGTGGAATACCGCCGCGTGGGAAACCCGGGGGGTGGTTGGCCGGGAACATTTCAAGACATCGCCGCTGCCGTGGATCACCTGCGAAACGTCGCTGACGAGCATCCGATCGACCTCGAGCGTGTCGTCGCCGTCGGGCATTCGGCGGGTGGCCACCTCGTTCTCTGGTTGGGCGCGCGCGCGAAGATCGCTGACGTGACGCTTCGTGGCGACGATCCTCTACCGCTCATGGGCGTCGTATCGCTCGCCGGTGTCGACGATCTCAGACGGGCGCTCGAGGAAGGAGTTTGTGACGACATCGCGGCCAAGCTCATCGGCGGCGCTCCCGAGGACGTTCCCGAGCGGTACGCGCTAAGCTCACCGATCGAGCTCTTGCCCACCGGGGTGCCGCAACATCTCATCAACGGCGCCCGTGATCCGATTGTTCCCGAGGCCTTTGGCCACGCCTACAAAGCCGCGGCGAAACGCGTCGGCGATCCGGTGGAGCTCACGATTCTCCCGGACGCCGGCCACTTCGAGCTCATTGTTCCCACGACGAACGCGTGGGCTACTGTGAGGGACGCGATTCTGGAGATGCTCGAACGATGAACTGGCTCGAATACCTGCAGACGATCCTCGACTTCCAGCTTTTTCAGTTGGGAGGCAACCCGATCACGGTGTTACACGTGGCGATGTCGGTTTTCGCACTCATCTTCACGTACTTTCTCGCTCACTCCGTTCACCGGCTCTTGACGCGATACGTGCTCACAGAAGTCGAGCCGGCGCCTCGCTACGTCATCGCGCGTTTCACACAGTACCTCGTCTGGCTCATCGGCATCGCTGTCGCCATCGAGCTTCTGAACGTAGACCTCACCGCGTTAACGTTCGTCGCGGGCGCGCTCGGAATCGGAATCGGCTTCGGTCTTCAAAATGTCGTGAACAACCTCGTCTCCGGCGTCGTGCTCCTGCTCGAACAGCCGGTGCGGTATCGAGATCGGGTATCAATCGAAAACGTCGAAGGACAGGTGGAGCACATCAACTTCCGATCGACGACGATCCTCACCAATGACAACATTACGATCATCGTGCCCAACTCGCAGCTCATCAACCAAGCGGTCATCAACTGGTCGCACGGCGACCCGCGGATACGAGTCCATGTGCCCGTTGGCGTCGCCTACGGATCGGATGTCGAGTTGGTGACAGAAACGTTGCTCGCGGTGGCGCGCGGGGAACAAGACGTCCTGTCGAGTCCGGAGCCAGAGGTGCGTTTTCTCGAGTTCGGAGATTCGTCGTTGAACTTCGAGCTACTGGTATGGTCGGACGAGCCGCCGAACTATCATCGCTTGCGCAGCAAGCTGAACTACGCCATCGACGCCGCGTTCCGAGACAAAGGCGTCGAGATCCCGTTCCCCCAAAGAGACCTGCACCTCAAGACACCGACGCCCCAAGACATCACCAAAGCGTTCTCCAAGTAGCGAGCTACAATCTAGGCCGCCGCTGCTTCGGCCCCGTTCGACACCCGTCCCTCGTCGAGGATGTGATCAGGGACGCGCTTGAGATCCCAGATGAGACCGAGTTTCGATAGCACGACCAGCCCGTAGTAGGTGATGTCGATCTCCCACCAATAGAACCCTTGCCTCGCGGCCGTCGCGTAGTGGTGGTGGTTGTTGTGCCATCCCTCGCCGAAGGTCAAAAGAGCGAGCAACCAATTGTTGCGGCTGGTGTCTCCGGTCTCGTACCGCCGCTTCCCGAAAATGTGGGACAGGGAGTTAATCGTGAACGTCGCGTTCACGAGGATAACGGTGGAGAGGAAAAAGCCCCAAAAGAGCATCTGCGGTCCGGTCGTCCCGAGCGAGGGAGCATACGTCTGGAGAAAAACACCAAGGCCGAAACATGACGTCCCCAAGAGTACGGGCATGAGAACGTCGAACCGGTCGATCGCGCGGAGCTCGGGGAACTTGGCGAGATCGGGAACGAGACCGATCCGCGTCGGCGAGTTCGCGCGGGCGAAGATCCATCCGACGTGGGAATAGATGAAGCCCCGCTTGATGGGCGAGTGAACATCTTCATCCTCGTCCGAGTACTTATGATGGTGGCGGTGATGACCAGCCCACCACAACGGGCCCTTCTGAACCGAGCTGTTACCGAGCAGCGCGAACAGAAACTGGAACCACCGCGAGGTCTTGTAGCTCCGATGAGAAAGGTAGCGGTGATAGAAACCGGTGATGGCGAACATTCTCACCCAGAAAAGTGCGAGACAAACGCCTACGGCAACTGGGCTGATGCCCACCCAGAACACCCCCAGGGCCAGGAGATGAATCAACGCAAAGGGGATTGTGGCCCACCAATTGATGCCACCGTCGGAAGGAACGGCGCGCAGGTCGGACGACTGACTACTCACTGAGCTCTCCTCTTCGATGCAAGGTTTGGGGTTAGACGAGGAGCCTTTCTCCCAAGTTTTCCGGACTCGAGGCCGCCAAAACGGCCCCGCGACGTCGGATCACGGCTAATAGCGTAACATGGAACCGTCGAAGTCAACAAATTCAAGGGCGTTATGGCACGCGGAGGGATAAAGCGAGGGCGAGGGATCGTGCTCGAGGGCTTCGGCCTCACCCCGGAGGAGTTAGCCCGCCCGGTGACGAGCGTATCGTTGTTCGGAAACGACGCCCGCTCGAGCTCGAAGTGGGCTCGGGCAACGGCACTCTCCTGACAACGGAGTCGAAGGCCAGACCGGGCGTGAACTTCCTCGGTATCGAATACACGCGGCGGTACTGGCGTTACGCCGCCGACCGGCTCCGGCGAAACGACTGTGAGAACGCTCGTGTCGTTCTCGCCGATGCGACGACGTTCATAGGGGACTACCTCGAGGACGATAGCCTGAGTGCGGTGCACATCTATTTCCCAGATCCGTGGCCGAAGTCGGGCCATCGCAAACGGCGTTTCGTCCAGCCACACCACATCGAGCTCGTGGCGCGGAAGATGCAACCGGGAGCCAGGCTTCAGATCGTGACCGACCACGCCGGGTACTTCGCGCAGATCGACCAAGTCGTCCGCAACTCCTCGCTCGCCATTGTCGACTTCAATACGCCCGCGGCCGCAGCGTCTGAGGAGATGGTCGGCTCGAACTTCGAGCGCAAGTACCGCCGAGAAGGTCGCGCCTTCCACGCGATCGCATCCGAGCGAGTGTAGGCATTTTCCGACCGCTGTTGGATTTTCCCCTCGAAATCGAGGCGCCGCCAACCCACGCCTCAAGCAACTCAACGAGTTAGCAGGCTCCGTTCTGGCAATTCTTTTGCAACTACGAGACGTCGGTCTCGTCTCACAAAACGTGCATTCCCGACCGAGCATGGCCGTCGACGGGTCCAGGGGAAACTATGCACTGGCGCAATCAGCGACTCATCGCTCGAGAAGCGATGCGGCTCCATCGTGACGGTAGCAACGCCGAAGCAGCGCGCTTGTTGCGTCAACTCATCGAAGAGGGATGCCGCGATCCCAAGGTTCTGTCGTACGGCGGATTGCTGGTTGCAACCGAAGAGGGCGACGTCAAGACCGGCCTCGGGTGGTGTGAGCGTGCAGTGGAGATAGCGTTCTACGATGCCCAAATGTACCTGAACCTGGCACGGCTCCACGAACGGACCGGGTGGAAAACGCAAGCGACGCAGGTTCTTCGCAAAGGACTTCGCATCAATCCCGGCAACGAACAGCTTCTAGTGGAGATCAACCGCGTCAGCCCGAGAACTCCGGATGTGATTCCAGATCTTCCGAGAAAGCACATCGTCAACCGTACCCTCGGCAAGCTACGAGCCAAAGACAAACAGAAGGCCACGATCAAGCCCAAGACGTCCCCGAGCTACTCCTAACGCGTCGTTGCATCTCGTAGCACGCGACCTCTACAATTCTGCCTCCGAAACGATTGGCAGGAAGTCCATGTGCGCGAGCAGCTATTGGAAGCATCCGTCGATATGGCGGGCACCATCGGGTGTGTCGACGCCTCGACCTATTGCCACGAACCGATCGCCCTCGACGACGATCGTGGCGCCAGAGACAGGAACGTGTCCGGTGCCGTCGATGACGGTCACGTTGTCGACGACGAGGGCGGGCTGAGCCGCGGCCAACCCGGGTATCGAGAACAAGGCGGTCACGACTATGACCGCGCGCTTGAAGTGTCGCATGAAGCGCATCATAACGAGCCCTGGACCGGCAGGCCAGAAGCGCCGGCCCCTCGACATCGGCAGCACGTTTTGCGATCATCCGAGCTCGTCCCACGGAGGGAATGCCGATCATGCGATCCATCAAGGTAGTCAATCTTCTGTTCTTGGTCTTGCTTCTGGGGGGGATGTTCGGTTGCGGCGGTAGCGACACGGCGAAGGAGACCACCCCCGACGCCGCCGGAACGGCCGAAGGCGATGGTCCTCCTCCGCGGTGGATCCTTGCCGCGACCGAGATGCCGCGCGGTCTCGTGCGAAACCAAGCGGGGACGGCCCCCGGTTACGTGCTCTTCAGCCAGTTCAGCGAGGACCTCACTTACCTCGTCGACGGCGAGGGCCAGGTGGTGCACACCTGGCAGAACGAAAAGGCGACGGGTTCTCACTACCTTCAGGACGACGGTCATCTGATCCGCCTGGAGCGGATGGCGGAGCCACCCAACTTCAAAGCAGGCGGTGTGTCCGGCTACTTACAAGAGCTTTCCTGGGACGGCGAGCTCCTATGGGAGTGGCACATGGGTGACGAAGAGCGAATGCTCCATCACGATATCGAGCCACTTCCGAACGGCAACATCCTCGCGATCGCCTGGGAGCTGAAGACACCCGACGAGGCCCGGGCCGCCGGACGGCGGGTCGATCTCATTCCCGAACAGGGAATCTGGTCCGAGTGGATCCTGGAGGTGGAGCCCTTGCCGCCGAACGATGCCCGCATCGTCTGGGAGTGGCACGTGTGGGACCACCTCGTCCAAAACCACGACCCGGACGGCGCGCACTACGGCGTCCCCGCGGAGCATCCGCGGCGACTCGACGTCAACCCGGACGCCGAAGAGGCGGTGGTCGACGAAGAGAAGCTCGAACAGCTCCAAGCGCTCGGCTACGTGCCGGACGACGCCACCACCGAAGACATCCAATCGGACTTTCTGCACATGAATGCCATCGACTATCATCCGGGACTCGATCAGATCGTGCTCAGCGTGCCCGAAATCAGCGAGGTCTGGATCCTCGACCACTCGACCTCGAGCGAAGAGGCGAGAGGCTCATCGGGGGGCCGCTCTGGACACGGTGGTGACATTCTTTATCGTTGGGGTAATCCGAGAGTCTACGGCCGCGGCGATTCATCCGACCAGAAGCTCTTCTACGCGCATGAGGCGCTATGGATCCCGGAAGGCTGGCCCCACGCCGGCCATCTGACAGTGTTCAACAACGGCGGAGGACGTCCCGACGGCGACTACTCGTCGGTGCTCGAGTGGGCGCCCCCGATCGACGCGGACGGAAACTACACGCTGCCGGAGGGAGAAGCCTTTGGACCCGCCGACGTCGCCTGGAGCTACGAGGCGGCCGAGCGCGAGAGTTTCTTCGCACCGTTCGTTTCGGGTGCCCATCGTCTCGCGAACGGCAACACGTTCGTTTGCTCCGGTCCTCAGGGGCGCTTTTTCGAAGTGAGCGCGGAAGGGGAGGTCGTCTGGGAGTACAAAAACCCGTTCCACGGCGATGTGCAGGCGTGGATGCCGCCGGGCACAGAGCTATTCGCCTACGGCTCGTTCCGGGCGGCCAAGATTCCCCCGGATCATCCAGCGCTAGCCGGTCGGAGCCTTGCGCCTCTCGATCCACAGCCACAGACGTATGAGCCGCCGCCCGGACCTCCGCCGGGAAAAGCGCCGGCCGATGGAACGGAGTCGCCCTGAGCTCGACTTGATGCGGTGCGATCGAACGCGAAAGGCTTGCGCGTAGTGAAAGCGACCGGCGCAGGCCGGGTCAAGGCCGGCGAAGCCGCCGCGCTTTGCGCAGGGAGCCTTGATGCGGCCGAGCACCGTGGTTCGATGGTTGGGCGATGGCATCCGGTTTAATGAGAATGAGAGAGGTTTGCTTCCACCTATCCGCCTTGGATTCAGCGTTTCCACAGGGCTATCGATCCTAACGTCACTCGTTATTACGTGGAAAAATCTGAGGCTACCTTTGAACGATAGAGCCCAACAAGGTGACCCCAAAGCTGAGGAGGAACTCGAAGACGGCATCGGATTTCCCTACTTTGAACGTGCCGAGAGTGGCTGCCGTCGATGAGCGGCGTTGAAGTGATAGCGCTTCACCAACCCCTTGAAAAAATGGCGCGCCTTGGGCGACGAACGCCCGACCTACAGATTCGGTATCAGATGCGCCCTCTAAAGTGATGGAGATTCAACCACTTGGCGGATATGGTGCCAGCATGGTGCCAAGGAGACTGTGCGAATGACGAGCGACCGTAAGCTCCACCCGTCCTCATCGCCATTCAAGATGCCTGAACCGGAGCTCACTCTTCTTTCATTCACTTGCTTTTCTTCACGTGGGTCAAGCGAACGGGTTTCGTCGCGGCGTGCTCGAGCACGAGATGGTCTTTCTCTTTATCCCACTTGATCTCGACACCCACTCCGAGTGTTCCGTCGCCTTCTTCGGTCTTTTCATCAAGGCGAAGTTCGATAAACGTGAAGGTGTAGTCCATCGAGCGAGGGTTCTGCACCGCTTCCCAGAAACCGATGGGCCGATCTGTGGCCAGGCGGATGACGCGCTTGCCTTCGCCTCGGAACTCGCGAGCGTAATGGAGTCGGACGCTGGGCCACCGAGTGCGTCCGGCACCACTACCGGTAATCCGCATGTATCCGGTCTCTTTCTGTTTTTGCAGTGCCTTGAGAAGATCCTCGGGCTCTTTCTCTACCAGCGTTTCGATGAGATGGCGCCGCTCCTCGTCGGTGGTCCAGCGATTGATGGTGATGTGTACGGTGGTGCTAGTCCCCTGTATCAGAACAAACTAGATAAAGCAGAGCTTGCCGAAACACTTCTAAGTGCATGAATCTTATGAATCTTATGGGCTGGCGAAAAGCCTAACTTTGTATAGTAATCAAAGATCCAGGGGGCTAGCGCCGAAGGCGACGTTACCCATCGCCATGGCACGCGCGCGGAAAGTCTCCTCGAACTTGTCCTTGTCGGCATCCTGAGCTGAGGCGGAGTGAACCAACAAAACCGTAATGAGAGCCACAGCCGAAGTGCCGATCATCGACCATCGGACCTGCCTTGCGTGTTTGGTATGCATGGTTTTTACCTCTATCATTCAATTAAGACGCGGTGACTTCTGCGCTATCGATCGGTTTTCGAAAGCAACGCATTATAACTCCCAAGAAGGCCGATGCGCTCTTTGTTTTCACATCAAATATACAAGTTTGCTCGGAAGGCACACGGGTGGCTAGAGGTTGTCGTGGGCGGGGACGGGCTCGTCGGGAGGGTTATGGTTAGGGCCACGGCTGCAGGACGGACTGCAAGAAGTGGTAAGCGGGCTTCGGAGAAAATCCTCATTGACGATACCGATTCCGGTAGCATGAGCACGCGCATCCAACCCTTGACATTTTTGGTCGTCGCCGGTGCGGAACGCGCCAGGAGGAAGCCGAGGAGGTGTGCGCGTCGAATCGCTTCCCGCGGATCCGGTGCCGCGTCGGTTAGTCTCTGCGGATTTGGTGAACGCCTCTAGGAATCGAGCTTTCGGCGCCGCTCGTGTTTTTGAACACGACGAGATACAGCGCGATAAAGTTCATGCTCACCACGCTATCCCGTAGTCTTCGCCTTGGTTGCTCGCGCCGCCCCACATCGTTCCGTGTTCCCAGTCGAAGAAAATGGCGTTGATGGGACCTGAGGTCCTCGCGCGAAAATCGAGCTCGTAGCCCATCGCCGACAATTCCTCCCGCACCCACGGAGGGATGGACTCATTGAGCCGCAAACGTCCTGGCTGCGATTCGTGGGCACCGAACGAGCTCTGCATCTGGTAGCTGTTGAAGTTCGCCGCTTCCACCGCCTCCTGGACGTTCATGCCGAACTCCACGACGTTCAGGAAGAACTGAAGCAGATTTTGATCCTGCGAATCGCCACCTTGCACTGCGAACGAGAGAAACGGTTTCCCGTCCTTGAGGGCGAGACTTGGTGTCAAGGTGGCGCGCGGGCGCTTTCCCGGCTCGAGGACGTTATAGGGGTTGATGCGCGGGTCGAGCACGAAGCTCTGCATCCGCTGGCTCATGCCGATGCCGGTCCGCCCGGCGATGCAGGCAGGGTTCCATCCGCCACTCGGTGTGACCGAGACCACCCAGCCTTCCTCGTCGGCGGCTTGAATGGAAGTCGTACCAGCGTAGAAGCCTTCCTCGAAAAGCTGTTCGTCTTCCTCCGTGGCCGGCGGTTTGCTCTTCCAGGCCTCGAGGTAGTCGAGGTAGGGATTCGTACCGCCTTGATGCGGGTAGGGATCCCCTGGCTTCGCGTCGACATCGTTCTTCTCCCAGTCGATGAGCTTTCTTCTTTCTGCCGCATACTCCTTCGAGAGCAGTCCTTCGATAGGCTCCTTGGGAGCGAAGTACGGATCGCCATAGTAGAAATCCCGGTCGGCGAAGGCGAGACTCATCGCCTGATAGAGCGCGTGTATGTAGCGGCTCGAGTTGTAGCCCATGGACTTCACGTCGATGCCTTCGAGGATGTTGAGCGTTTGATTCAACACCGGTCCCTGGACCCAATGAGTGAGCTTGTAGACTTCGATGTCTTTGTAGGTCGTCATGACCGGCTCTTCGATGTGGACTTTCCATTCGGCCAGGTCTTCCTTGGTGTGCAGCCCGCCCTGCTCTTGCGAGGCTCGGGTGAACTCCTCGGCGATGTCCCCCTGATAGAAGCGCTCGTAGGCAGCATAGATCGCTTCTTTGCGCGAGGCGCCTTCGGCGAGGGCTTTCTGCTCGGTCTCGACGAGCTTTTCGAGCGTTGCCTTCAAATCAGGCTGCCGGAAAACCTCGCCCGGGTAGGGAGCTTCCCTCTTCTCGCCCAGGTGCGTCAAAAAGGTGTCGCGTGAGTAGGGCCACTCCCGAATGCGATCCTTCTCCTGTTCTATCGCGTTCGCAAGCTGGGCTTCGATCGCGTAGCCCTCCGCCATTTCGATGGACGGGCCGAGAACGTCTCTCAAGCTCAAGGTGCCGTACTCGGCCAGCATCACCATGAGCCCTCCGGGGGTTCCTGGCGTCACGGCCGCGAGCGGACCGTGGGCGGGCGGATAGTCCATGCCCTTGCTCTTGAAGTATTCGGGCGTCGCACCCGTGGGGGCGACCCCGAGAGCGTTGATGCCGATGACCTTCTTTTCCCCAGGATGGTAGATGAGGGTCTGCGTCTCCCCGCCCCAGCTGAGCGCATCGTACATCGTGGCGGTGGCCCCGAGCATGGCGCACGCCGCGTCGACCGCGTTCCCACCCTTCTGGAACATCATCGCGCCCGCGGTGGCGCCGAGAGGCTTTCCGGTGATGGCCACCCAGTGCCGGCCGTGCAGCACCGGTTTTTGAGTCCGCTGGGCCGCTACCGTCCCGGCGAGAGCTAGCAAGACCGCTGTGAGCCCAAAGAGCTTCCTCGAATACATCGCGTCCTCTTAACTACTAGGCTGCCTAGGGAGCGCATTTTCTCCCCACTCGCGACGGGAGGCAAGTCTTGCTTCCACATCCAAGACAGCGAGCCCAACCGGCGCCAGCCTCCGTGATACTATTTTCGCCCATTCGCTTTCAGGTCTTACAGGGAGCTCCGCCATGACTCTCGCCTACCTCGCGTTCTCGGCTTTTCTAGTTGCCATCATCTCGAGCGCGCAAGAGCGCGTCACCTACCAGATGCCGCCTCGAGCCATCGCCGACATTGCTGATGCCGCGCCCACGCCCGGCGTCGTGCTCGATCCAACGAAACGATGGCTCCTCGTTCTCGAACGCGCGAGCCTCGGCTCGATCGGCGAGCTGTCCCAAGCAGAACATCGTCTCGCGGGTCTCAGGATCCATCCGGCAACGAACGCGAGGAGCCGTCGTCGCGTCGCGGAAACCGTCGCTCTCATTTCCGTGGCCGATGGTACGAAGCGCGCGGTGACCGGACTTCCCGAGAATC
Source organism: Candidatus Marinacidobacterales bacterium (assembly GCA_965237955.1). Lineage (GTDB taxonomy): Bacteria > Acidobacteriota > Vicinamibacteria > Marinacidobacterales > SMYC01. Next base: position 3,298,958 of record OZ250169.1, read on the forward strand.
CACGAATCGATCACGCGGCGTTCTCACCCGACGGCGCTCGCGTCGCATTCACCCACACGACGAGCTCGGGGCTCGAGCTTTGGACGGTGGACGTCCTGTCCGCGCGTGCGACTCGTATCCTCGAAGGCGTCAACGGCGTGTTTCGGGACCGGCCACTCGAGTGGCTTTCGAGCGGCGGGCTCATCGTCAAAACCGTTCCCGACGAGCGGGGCGCGGCACCGGCGGCGCCGGCGGTTCCTCACGGGCCCATCGTTCAAGAGTCGAGCGGAGAACAATCGCCCGCACGGACGTACCAGGACCTTTTGAAGAGCGCGCACGACGAAGACCTCTTTGCCTATTACGGTGCCTCTCAGCTCGTCAGAGTCGATGCTGACGGGACCATCCACCGACTGGGCTCGCCCGCCATCATCTCGCGTTTCGCGCCGTCTCCGGATGGGTCGCTCGTTCTCATCGAAGAGCTCGAGGGGCCGTTCTCCTACCTCGTCCCCTACTACCGCTTCGGCACCGGCATCGTCGTGCGAGACACCTCGGGCGCGCTCGTGAAAGAAGTAGCGCGCTTGCCGCTCGCCGAAAATGTTCCCGTCGGGCGCAATGCCGTCCGCACTGGACGGCGCGAGCTCGGCTGGCGCGCCGACGCGGACGCGACCCTGTACTGGGTGGAAGCGATAGATGGAGGCGATCCACGCGCCGACGCGAAATACCGAGACGAGGTCTTCACGTGGCGCGCGCCGTTCGAAGGCGATCCCGAGCCACTCGTGTAGCTCGGTTACCGCTTCGGCGACGTCTACTGGGGAGATGACGACGACGCGCTCGTCGAAGAGTGGTGGTGGAGCACGAGGCGACGGCGGCTATGGAGTGTGAAGCCGGGTGCGAGCGACAGGCCGCCCGTCGGCGTGTTCGACTACTCCTACGAAGATCGCTACAACGCCCCGGGCTCACCGCTTCTGAAGCCGACGCTGCGGGGAACCTACGTGCTCTCGAGAGACACGGACGGAAGAATCTACTTGAGGGGCCAAGGTGCCTCTCCCGAAGGCAACCGCCCGTTCGTCGATGCTTTCGACGTTTCCAGTGGTGCGAGACAACGCCTGTTCCACTCGGAGGCTCCTTACTACGAGACCCCGATCACGTGGATCGACGCGGATGACGGAACGCTTCTCACGCGGCGCGAGTCGCGAGACGACCCGCCCAACTTCTTCGTCCACGAGCTGAGCTCGAACTCCGCGCGCGCCCTTACGAGCTTCCCCCACCCGTATCCAGAGCTCAGGAGTGCAGGTCGTGAGCTCGTTCGCTACGAGCGCGACGACCGGGTGACGTTGACGGCAACGCTCTACACGCCGCCTGGATGCGAGCCGAGTGACGGACCGTTGCCGATGCTCGTCTGGGCCTATCCGCGCGAGTACAAGAGCGCGAGCGCCGCCGCTCAAGTTCGAGATTCACCCTACCGTTTCGCCCGCGTTCGTTGGGGATCCCCTTTGTATTGGCTCACCCAAGGCTACGCGGTCATGGAAGGCGCGACGATGCCCATCGTCGGCGAAGGGGACGATGAGCCGAACGACACCTACATCGCCCAGCTCGTCGCGAGCGCTCAGGCCGCGGTGGACGAAGCGGTTCGCCGCGGCATCGCTGAGCGTGACCGCGTCGCTATCGGCGGGCACTCCTACGGCGCGTTCATGACTGCGAACCTGCTCGCGCACTCGGACATCTTCCGCGCGGGTATCGCTCGCAGCGGTGCTTACAACCGGACGTTGACGCCTTTCGGCTTTCAATCCGAGCAGCGAACGTTCTGGGAAGCTCCGGAGATCTACTTTGCGATGTCGCCGTTCATGCACGCTCACAAAATCAACGAGCCCATTCTCCTCACCCACGGCGAGCTCGACAATAACTCCGGGACGTTTCCAATCCAGAGCCGGCGGCTCTTTCACGCGCTCAAAGGACACGGCGCGACAGCACGGCTCGTCATGTTGCCGTACGAGAGCCACGGGTACCGCGCGCGTGAATCGGTTATGCACACACTCTGGGAGATGGACGCGTGGCTCGAGAAGTACGTGAAGAACGCGCCGCCACGTGGCTCCACCAGCAACGACAACTAGCGATCGCGGGGCCACGCCATGACCGAGGACTCGCACGAACCGACCGACGTCACCATGCTCCTCAACGCGTGGGGCGACGGTAAGCAGGACGCGCTCGACGAGCTGATGCCGCTCGTATACCAGGAGTTCTGCAAGTTGGCACGAAGCTACTTGCGCGCGGAGCGTCCCGAGCACACGTTGCAGCCGACGGCGCTCGTCAACGAAGCCTACCTGCGGCTCGTCGACCAGAAAAACGTCCGCTGGCAGAACCGGCGACACTTCTTCGGCATCGCTGCCCAGCTCATGCGTCGCATCCTCGTCGACCACGCGCGCAAGCGACAGTCGGAAAAGCGCGGAGGCGGCCAGGCGCTCATTCCGTTCGAAGACGCGAAAGGAGTCCCCGCTAAAGCGCGGGATCTCGTCGCTCTCGATGACGCGTTGAACGATTTCGCGACCATCGACCCGCGCTCGGCGAAAATCGTCGAGCTCCGACAATTCGGCGGGTTGAGCATCGACGAGACCGCCGAGGTACTCGAGATCTCACCGGCCACGGTCAAGCGCGATTGGACCGTCGCAAAAGCTTGGCTCCGACGAGCGACCCTCAGTGGTCGGAAAGAATCATAGGGAGGCCATCGTGAAAACCCGGCGCCATTTCGTGAACGTCTCCTCCAAAAGCGCGTGCGCCGTCGGCGTGTCGTCCTTCGCGCTCGCCAAGAAAACGAAAGCGGTCACAGGCTTCGTCTACGACGACATCTATGAGCGGCATGTCCTGCAACCCGATCACCCCGAATCACCCGAGCGGCTCAGGCGGATTCTTCTCGAGCTCGAGCGGCAAGGTCTCGATCAGGAGGTGAGGGCTATTCGTCGCGCTCGAGATCCGATGCCCAGCATCGAAAGCCACCACACCGCGCGCCACGTCGCGTCGATTCGGAAGCTACCGGTCACGGGAGAGGTCGCGGCCGCGGCGGTCGGCGGCGCGCTCGCGGCGGTTCGAGCCGTTGCCGACGGGGACGTCCGAACCGCATTCTGCGCGATCCGACCTCCCGGGCATCACGCGAACAACACCGGCCGGGAAGAGGGTTTTTGTTTCTACAGTACGGCCGCGATCGCCGCGAAGTACGCGCAGTCTCTCGGGTTCGAAAAGATTCTCGTCATCGACTGGGACTACCATCACGGGAATGCGACTCAAAACGCGCTCTACGACGACCCCGCGGTCCTGTTCTTCTCGAGCCACGACTGGCAGGCCTATCCAGGAACGGGCGATCCTTCACGAACGGGCGAAGATGAAGGAACGGGCTTCAATATCAACGTCCACCTCGACTGCGGCTCGAAGGACAAGGACATGCTCTCGGCGTGGGACAAGAAGCTTCTTCCCGCCGCGGCGAGATTCGAACCGGACTTCGTCATCATCTCGGCGGGCTTCGACAGCCGCAAGGACGATCTCCTCGGCTGTTTCGAAGTCACCGACGACGCATTCACGTGGATGACACGCACCACCATGGACGTCGCCAACACTTACTGCGGCGGCCGGATCGTCTCGTTACTGGAAGGTGGCTACAACCTCGACGGCCTCGCCCAAGGCGTTGCCGCCCATGTCGGGGCACTCGTCCAAGTGTAGTCAAACAGTGACGCAGGGCTCGCCGGAATCGTCGCCGACGCCGACGGCGCGAAGCGCCCACTGAAGTTTGACCGCGTCTTCGGACTGAACGCGAATGCCGTCCGCGTCCTGAGTGGAATATGCGTTGGCCAAGAGCTCGTGTGCCTTTTCGGCAACATCCGCGGATTTCTCTAGGAACTCGAGAACGCGCGGCACGTCGTTGCGAAATGCGGCGATAATCTCGTGGTCGGCAGAAGTGCTGTCGCCCGCGAGCTCTTTCAAGTGAGACACGATTTCGGAAACGGGTTTGACGTCACTCACACTCTCGCTCCTTCACTAGATGTCAGCACTGGAGGGATTATCTCAGATCCGACGCTACTCAGTAGCGACGTCGATGGGCGCGTCTGGATAGACGACGTCCTCGAGCTCCATCTCCGACAAACGGAACCGTAGAAGCACGCCGCCGGGGGTCAGCGCCACGACGTGGTTACCCACGACGCGGGAGTCAAAGACCGCGTTGCGATTGAAGACGTGCTGGTAGCGGGCGGATAGACCTCGATCGATCGGAAGCCTCCCCTCGGTTTGAGGCATCAACACCGCGAGGAGGGCCGCTATGTACAGCATGGCACCTATACCTGATCCTCGCGCCCAAAAGGCAGCTCGTCAAATTGAGCGGGAGGCTCGTGGTCCTTTTTCTCGTCTGCTATTGGCAGGAGGTAGAATGAGGACATGGCTAGAGCTGCCGAAGCCACCGGCGTGCGCCGATTCACCGTGGACGAGTACCACCGCATGGTGGATGCGGGCATACTCCGTGAGGACGACCGGGTGGAGCTCATTTACGGGGTTATCCGCGAGATGAGCCCCAAGAACCGACCGCACATTGTCGCGGCAACACGAGTGCTTCGCGTTTTGGATCGCGGCCTGGCTGGCCGCGCCGGCGTCTACATAGAAGCCCCCCTCGGTCTCGTGAAATTGGACTCCGAGCCCGAGCCGGATATCGTAGTTAGCGACGACCCGGACGTAGAGAGCTATGGGACAGAGTCGTTCCGTCCTCTCCTCGTCATCGAAGTTGCGGATTCCTCGCTCCGTTACGATCTGAGCTTGAAGTCCGAGCTCTACGCAAAAGCGGGAATCCCCGAATACTGGGTCGTGGATTTACCCAACCGTGTGCTCGTCGTCTTTCGCGATCCCGAAGGCGGCAGTTACCAGACGCGCACGACGCACGAGCCGGGCTCGCGCATCGCGCCGGTGTCGTGGCCCGATTTCGAGATCGACGTAGACTCGCTTTTTCCTTCTGAAGCCTCATCTTCTCCGTAAATTAGCTGGCGAATTTCTGCTCGCGGGCGCATGATCCCTGTCGAGTGTGTTCTCGCACTCGTCTTTTATTATAGGGTCATAGCGGGAAAGGAGATTCCAATGTCCGAAGACAGGGGACGTTTTGTCTGGTACGACCTCATGACCACCGATCCAGATGCGGCGCAATCTTTTTACACGAAGCTCATCGGCTGGGGCACCCAAGCTTGGGACGGTCCGATGCCCTACACGATGTGGACCAACAACGATACGCCGTTGGGCGGCGTCATGACGCTACCCGACGAAGCCAAGCAAGCGGGCGCGCCTCCGCATTGGCTCGCCTACATCTATACCTCGTACGTCGACGGGACCGTGGCGAAGGCCGAAGAGAATCAAGGCAAGGTGTTGGTGCCGGCACAGGATATCCCCGAGGTCGGACGCTTCGCCGTCCTCGCGGATCCGCAGGGTGCGGCGTTCGCGGTGTACACGCCGGCGGCCGATACACCGGGTAACCCCGGGCCGCCCGCGATCGGCGAGTACTCGTGGCACGAGCTCAACACGTCGGACCACGACAACGCGTGGGGCTTTTACGAGACGCTCTTCGGATGGAAGAAGACCGATACCATGGACATGGGCGAGATGGGCACGTACCAGATGTACACGACCGGCGGCGGCGAGATCCCGCTAGGCGGCATGTTCAATAAGCCCAAGGAAATGCCCGGCCCGCCTTTCTGGCTCTACTACGTGCGCGTCGACGACGTGCACAAGTCGGTCGAAAAGGTGAAAGAGCTCGGCGGTCAAGTGCTGAACGGCCCGATGGAAGTGCCGGGGGGCGATCACATCGCGCAGTGCATGGATCCCCAGGGGGCCGCGTTCGCGCTCCACTCGACGAAGAAGGAGTAGCTCAATCCGCCCGTCGTCACCGTCAGGTGGTGGAGCAACGAGCTCGATCAGGTCCTCGAAAGGGGACGCAGGCTGTAGCTTGAGCTGCAGCAGCGGGGGTCCCGTGGGATGCGGCTCTGGCGGCTCCTTGTTCGGAGAGGCGCAAAACGGCTCGATCAAACTGTCCGGCAGCGGTCTCTCGATCAGTGGCCTGTACCATGCCGGCGGCGAGTGGATGGGGGGTACTTATAGCGGCAGCGGCGGCGGCTTTTCGGTCTCGGGCGACTGGCAAGCGGTTAAGTAGTCAGTACGCGGCTGTCACGGTCAGGATGGGCGTACGAAAGTCTTCAGCCCGCGGTGGTCGGCCGACGGGCGTCGGCTCTTCTTCGTCTCCAATCGTGCCGGTGCGATGGACCTGGTAATGAGATTGGGTTAGGGGAAGAGGTTAAGACTAATACGCCGTCGTTACCGTCAGGTGATGGGGCCAGTGGGTTTCGTGGTAGTGGGTCCACAGGCGGGTATCGACGACGGCGTCGATCACTTGGCGGTCGGCGGGACGGCGCTCGTTGATGGCGCGCGTGAGAAGGTGGCATGCCCAGATCGTCGCGGCGCGGATCTCGACTTCTTCTTCGCTGTCGCGGGGAATCACGCGGCGGGCGTTGATGGCGTCTTCGAGCTCGGCCGAGTACGACATGATACCGAGACGCAGGAGCGCGACCGGGACGATGTAGTCGGCGAAGACGGTGAGCTCGTCGGGATCGTGGAGCGCGAAGTAACCGTCGGCGCGGAAACGGGCGTGGAGGTACCAGAGAAGTAGCTGCGCGCGCTTTTGAAACGCCACGCGCTGGCCGTGGTATTGGCTCTCGTCGCGGAACGACGGGAACGTCTCTATCAAGCGCTCCAGGGTGGCGGACGTCGTGCGCGGGCCGGCTTTCAGAAAATTGTGGAAGCGCCCATCGTAGTGCTCTTCAAGGACGCCACCGAGCTCGTGGAAAATCTCGACGCGCTCGTCGAGCATGGGCATCTCGATGTTGCCCGCGAACATACGCTCGAGATCGGATCGATCGACGCTCGCCAGGTACTTCCCTTCGAGGATCGGCGTGCCTGACTCGAGGGCACGCTTGAGGCAAGCCATCATGGCGTCGGAGTCCCATCGCTCGGTGCCGCCATAGTTCGTGGTGAAGATCACGTGCCCTTCGAAATCCGTAAACGCGAAATTGATCGATGCAGTCAGAAAAATGAAGTCCATCGTGTCCGCATCGTTCCCGTCGGGAATCACGGGAAAACGGAAGTCGGGCCACGGGAGCGATTCGTAGGCCATCCACTCGGAAACGGCCTCGATACCGACTTCGTGGATGTGGACGTGTTTCGACGCATCGACGACCGGTTGGATCGTCGAGAGAATCGGATGCGAAGACTCAGTCATAGGTAGCAACGGAAGTGCGAGGACGCCGAGAAACTGTCTACGGTTCAGCACCCTTGAGCTCCCGCAACGCTCTCGCGACGTACACGCGGGCCATCTTCTTACGGTAAGCATGCGTGAGGTCGGTATTGTCAAGGGGCTTTGCTGGTCGATAAGCAACGGATGCCGCCTCTTCGATGACGTCCTCGGTGAGTTTCTTTCCTATTAGCAACGTTTCGGCTTTGTCGGCTTCGACCGGGGCCGACTCTACCGCGGTCAACACGATGCGCGCCTTTTCGATCGTGCCGTCCTTGGCGGTCTCGAGCGCGGCGGCGACACCGAGAATCGGGAAGTCGATGCTGCCGCGTCGTCGAAGCTTGAGATACGTCGCGCGCATCCCGTTGACTTTGGGCACGTGAATCTCCGTGAGGATCTCCTCGCGCTTTTTTTTCAGGAAGTGGATCCCGTCGAACTCGTAGAGAGATTTCACCGGAACGCGTCGCTCGCCGTCGACTCCGACGAGGGTACACTCGGCGTCGAGCGCAATGAAGACCGGAGCGGTGTCCGATGAGCTCACCGCCCAACAGCGCGGGCTCGACGGCGCGACCCAGCAGATCTCGCCATCTTTTTTCATGCAGAAGTTGATGGACTTTCGCCACTCGTAGCTCTGGTTGTAGTAGTTGCAGCGGGTGTCGACACAGAGATTGCCGCCGATGGTGCCCATGTTCCTCAAGATCGGAGAACTCACGAGCTCGGCCGCGGTGGCGATGGCTGGGTAACGCGTTTGCAGCAGCTCGTTCTGCTCGACACGCGTGAGCGTCATCATCCCACCGATGGTGATGCCCTCTTCCGCACTTCCGGAAACTGCGCGAGCGTTCTCGACGCTGGCGAGCCCCACGAGAACTTTCGGCGTAAACTGACGCCGCTTCATGTTGGGGTAGAGATCGGTGCCACCGGCAACCGGCATGGCTTCGTCCGCCGCGTGGTCGGCGAGCATCTTCGCCGCCTCTTGCGCCGTTTTCGGCGCAAGGTAGCGGAACGGGGGCAGCCGCATCATGAGGACGTTTCCTCACGCGACGATTCCTCACGCATGGGGGGCACTTCGACCGGGGGCGGCCAATCGTAGTCGGGCACGGTGACCGCGGGCAGGCGCCCTTCGAGAGCGTTCACGATCTTGTCCGGCGTCACCGGGCTTTCATCGATACGAACGCCGAGCGCGTCATAGATAGCGATAGGAACGGCGGGGATGACGGGAAGAAGCGGACCTTGACCGCACTCCTTCGCGCCGTAAGGTCCTTGCGGATCCAACGTCTCCACGAGGATCGATTCCACCGGGGGCATGTCCACGAACGTCGGGCTCTTGTAATCGAGCATCGACGGGATCTTGTGAACGCCCATCCGGAAAACCTGTTCCTCCATGAGCACTTCGCCGAGCCCCATGTAGACGCTTCCTTCGATCTGTCCGATCGCGAGCAGCGGGTTGATGGCCTTGCCGACATCGTGCGCGATCCAAATCTGGTGAATCTTCACCCAGCCGGTGTCGGGATCGACTTCGAGCTCGAGAGCGCACGCCGAGTAGCTATAGGTGGCACTCGGCCCAACTCCCGCGCCTTTGTAGCGGCCCGGGGAGCGCGGCGGCGTGTAGCTTCCTGTCGAGCCGAGAGTTCCGTGTCGCGCTTCGGCGAGCACAACCGCCTCGGCGAAATCCATCGAGACGTCAGGGTGCTCACGGTCGAAGATCTTCCGGTGCGCCATCGCGAGGCGCTCGACAGGTACTTGAAGTTTTTCCGCCGCCCGGTCGAGCAGCAGTGGTTTCAACCGGCGCGCCGCTTCGATCGCCGCGTTACCGGTCATCAACGTGACCCGGCTCGCATAGCTCCCCAGATCGACGGGGGTCAGGTGCGTATCGGCAGTCACGACGTGGACGTCTTTGACCTCGACGCCGAGCTCCTCGGCGACCACATAAGCGAGGACTGAATCCGAGCCCTGCCCGATGTCCGTCGATCCACAAAACGCGGTGACACCGCCGCCGCGGTCGAGCTGTAGCTGCACACCGCTATGCGGCAGCTTGTTCCAGTAGATGGGCAGTCCCGCGCCGGTGAGGTAGCTCGACGCCGCGAGACCGATGCCTCGTCCTTTCGGAAGCTTGCCGTGTTTGTTACGAAAATCGGAACGCTCGGCGACGCGCTCGAGGCACTCTTTCAAGCCTACGGTGCGGATCTTGAGCTGGTTCGCGGTGATCGAGAACGGCTCAACGACTTTCTCGAGCCGAATATCAAGAGGACTCTTCTTGATTTCCTCGGCGAGCTTGTCGAGGTGGCACTCGATCGCGAACCGAGGCTGCACTGTCCCGTGGCCGCGTTTGGGACCGCACGGCGGCTTATTCGTGAAAACGCGCAGCCCTTCGAACTTGTAGCGCGGGATCTTGTAGGTGACCGTCTGGAGCGCGCCGGTGTAATAGAGGCTTGCGACACCGTAACTTCCGTACGCCCCGCCGTCCAAAAACGATCGGAAGTGCATCGCCGTGATCGAGCCGTCTTTCTTGATACCGCTCTTGACCCACATCTTCACCGGATGCCGGCCGCGATGGCAGTAGAAGACTTCTTCACGGGTGAGCGTGACCTTCACCGGTCGCCTGGTTTTCATCGAGAGCTTGGCGACGACCATCTCGTGGTTGAATGGATCGCTCTTGCCACCGAAGCCGCCACCGTTGGGGCAGGCAATGATGCGCACCTGCGACGGCGGCATCTCGAGCACTTTTGCCATCGCACGGTGGACGTAGTGCGGTGTCTGCGTCGACGACCAAAGCGTCATCTTGCCGTCGGCCCCGTAGGAAGCAAGCGCCGAGTGCTGTTCCATGGGAAGGTGCGTGTTGCCCTGAAAGAAGAACGTGTCCTCGCGCACGACGTCAGCTTCGGCGAACCCTTCCTCGAGATCGCCGAACTCGAGCGAGACCGCCTTGTGGACGTTGCCCTCCACGCCCTTGTGGAGCTCGCCCGCATGGATCGGCTCCGAGTCTTCTCGGAGCGCGTCTTCGATGCTCATGATCGGTTGTAGCACTTCGTATTCGACGTCGATGTGATCGAGTGCGGCCTCGGCGGTCTCTTCATCGACGGCGGCCACCGCGGCAACCGGGTCGCCGACGAAACGTGTTTTGTCGATACAAAGCGCGTGCTCGTCCTGGGACACGGGGAGGATGCCGAATGGGATGGGAAGCTCGGCACCGACGAGCGCGGCGACGACGCCGGGCATCGCCTCGGCCTTGCTGGTGTCGACGTTCACGACGCGCGCGTGCGGGTGCGGGCTTCTCTTGAGCTTGCAAAAAAGCATGCGCGGAAGCGCCAGATCGTCCGCGAACATCGTCTCCCCGACGACCTTCGCCATCGCGTCCACTTTCATCACCGGCTTGCCGATGATCGAAAGCGGCTCCGCCTCCTGGGTCGGCGTCGATTCCTCAGGGCGTTCGACGTCAGTTCTAGTCGGCATCGTCTAACAGGAGATGGGCTTTCCTACTTCGCCCGCGGCAGCGCGCTCGATGGCTTGGAGAATCTGAATGTAGCCGGTGCACCGGCACAAATTTCCGGCAAGGGCCTCTTCGATCTCTCGTCGCGCGGGAAGGGTGTTTTTGTCGAGGAGCGACTTCGCCGCCAGAAGAATCCCGGGTGTGCAGTAGCCACACTGCGCCGCCCCCATCTCGGCGAACGCGACCTGTAGCGGGTGGGCTTTGCCGTTCTCGGTGAGCCCCTCGACGGTCAAGATCTCGGTGTTCTGGAGCTCGATAGGAAGGGCGAGACAAGAGAGCACCGGCTCGCCGTCCACGAGAACGGTGCACGTGCCGCACTCGCCGAGCTCACACCCGTGCTTCGTCCCCGTCAGACGCAGGTCTTCGCGCAGCACTTCGAGCAACGTCTTCCAGAGCGGCACGGCGACGGCGACGGGCTCGCCGTTCACGTTGAGATGCAGAATCTCCTTCTCGGTCATAGCATCCATAAATTTTACCACGCTACGATAAACGACGAGATGGTTGGAGTCGGGATCGTCCGGGGTGAGGACGGGTTCCTCTACATTACGCAGGAGTTTTCGCGGCCAATCGAGCCGCGCCGGCGTCGATAATCGCTCCTTCGAGCGCAACGACTACCTCCCCCAGAAGAAAAATCGATCCCGCGACGACGACTTCCCCCGTCGGGCCGGCGAGCTCCCGCGCGCGCGCAAGCGCCTTTTCCGACGAAGGGATGGCCTCCGCCGGCGTTCCCTGATCGCGCGCGAACGAAGCGAGAGGCTCGGGTCCGCGGGCGCGCGACATCTCCGGTCTGGTGGCGACGAAGCGAGACACGTGCGGCAGCAGTTGCGTCAGCATGTCGTGGACCCTCTTGTCCTTCATGACACCGAAGAGCAAGACGCGGTGATCGCGAGGGTGTGCCTTCAAGAACCTGCCGAGCTGCTCCGCGGCCATGACGTTATGGGCAGCGTCGAGTAAAAGTGCCGGGGCTCCTGCGATTCGCTGCAGGCGCCCTAGCCACTTCGTCGAGCGAACGCCTTGGCGCACCTGCTCCGCGGTCAGCTCCGGCTCCAAAAGCTCGGCCACGCGGACCGCGAGCACGAGATTATCCAGTTGGTGCTCGCCCAGGAGCGGGAGCTCGACGTTTTTGTAGTCGCGCTCGGGCGTTCTCAATCGAACGCGCTGGACACTATCGACCGGCTTCGCATGAATCTCACTACCGTCTCGAGCTCGAATGAGGTCGGCGCTTTTTCGCCGTGCCTCATCGCGTACGACGTCGAGGGCCTCGGGCACGAGCTCTCCTATTACGACGGGCCGACCTTCTTTGATGATGGCCGCTTTCTCGGCAGCGATGGCGGCGATCGAGTCCCCGAGAAAGTGCTCGTGATCGAATCCTATCGGCGTGATGACGGAGACCGACGCGGGAGCGATGTTGGTGGCGTCCCACCGACCCCCCATCCCCACTTCGAGCACGGCGGTGTCGACGTCGCACTCGGCAAAAAAGGCGAACGCGCTTGCGGTGACCGCTTCGAAGAACGTGGGCTCGGTGAGTTTTTGGGAAGCGTCGGCGACGCGCGCCACGACGGTCGCGAGCTCGTCTTGTGAGATGGGCCGTCCGTCCACTTGAATACGTTCTTCGAGGGAACGTATATGAGGTGACGTGTAGCGGCCGGTGCGGTAGCCCGCCGCGGTGAGGATCGACTGAAGCAACGCGGCGGTAGAACCCTTGCCGTTTGTGCCGGCGATGAGGATCGACGGGAACTGTCGCTCGGGTCGACCCAACGCGGCCGCGAGCTGGTCGATGTTCGAGAGACCGAACTTGATGCCTAATTTCTCTCGGCTTCTCAAGTAGGCAAGGGCGTCTTCGTATGTCCGTATCAAGAAACGGACTCTTCCTTGGGCACCGGAGCCGCTTTCGACGCGGCGTCGCTCCGAGTCCTCGGTGCGACCGGCTGCGTAAAGAAGCGCAGCAGTTTTCCGAGAGTCGCTCGCATTTTGCTGCGCTCGACGATCATGTCGAGCATGCCGTGCTCTGCGAGGTACTCGGAGCGCTGAAATCCCGGCGGGAGAGGCTCCCGGATCGTCTGCTCGATGACGCGGGGGCCGGCGAAGCCGATGAGAGCTTTCGGCTCGGCAAGGTTGATGTCGCCCAGCATCGCGAAGCTCGCGGTAACGCCGCCGGTGGTCGGATCGGTCAGGATCGAGATGTAGGGAACGTTCGCGTCATCGAGACGCGCGAGAGCGGCGCTGATTTTCGCCATCTGCATGAGCGATATCGCGCCTTCTTGCATGCGTGCCCCGCCTGAGCGGGAGACGATGAGGAGCGGGGACCTCTCCTCGAGGGCGAGCTCGACCGCCCGCGTTAGCTTTTCGCCGACGACAACGCCCATGCTGCCGCCGATGAAGCCGTACTCCATCGATGCCAGCACCACGGGAATGCCGGTGATACTTCCGCGCGCGATGAGCACGGCGTCCTCGAGCCCGGTAGCTTCCTTGCTGCGCGCCAGCCGGTCGCGGTAGCGCTTCGTGTCTGAAAACTCCAGGGGATCGTTCGACGTCAGTCCTGTCTCGATTTCCTGGTAACGTTCGTCGTCCAAGAGCGACTTCGCGCGCTCCACTGACGTCAACCCCATGTGGTAGTTACATTTCGGGCACACGCTCAGGTTTCGGACGATTTCCTTCGTATAGAGGATCTCCGCGCAATCGCGACACTTGGTCCAGAGCCCCTCGGGCATGCGGCTTTGCTTGACCGAGGGGAGAGGGCTTTTCTCTTTCTTGAACCAGCTCATAGCAACAAGAGAAGGATCGTAACAGTGGGCTTGTAGCGGGTCAACTTGACGGAAAACCCGGGTTCGAGCGCGGTCGGTGACCACTCGAGCGCCGAAGCCCGAAGGGTGAAGGCGGGCGGACTACTTTTTGGCGGGATCGGTGCCGTTACCGCCGGCGAGATCGTTGTCGATGCCGAGCATGCTGCACGCGGCATCGTACATCTTCAGGGGGCCTTCTCGTTTTTGCTGAAGCGCCGCGATGCGCTCTCGCACCTGGTCGAGCTCGCGCTCGATTTCCGCGTCGACCGTCTCGAGCTCCTGTTTCGCCATAGCGAGGCGGCGCTCGAAAACGTCGGACTCTTCTTTGGTCAGTGCCATCCGATCTCGTGCTTCGGTAGACAAGGTATGACTCCTATGGTTCCAGCTCGAACAGGCGGGCAACGAAGCGCGCGAGCTCGTTCGGGCCGACGGCAGGCCTTCGCCTCAAGTATGTATCCAAATCCAATAGCATTTCCGCGGCATCCTGATACCGCTCGTCGGGATCTCTTTTGAGCGCGCGGGTCACGACCGCCTCGAGCTCGATGGGAACCGCGGGGTTGAGCGACGATGGCGTCAAAACCCTCGCCTCGCGAACCCTCTCGAGAATGCTCATCTCGGAGTTTCCGCTGAACAAAGGATGCCCGGTCAACGCCTCGAAGAAAACCCCTCCGAGCGAAAAGATATCGGAGCGGTTGTCGAGCGCTTTCCCCCACGCCTGCTCGGGTGACATGTAGAGCAGCTTGTAGAGCAGCTTTCCCCGGAGCGAACCACTGTCTGTGTGCGACGCCTTCGTCGCCGCTCTGGCGATGCCGAAATCCACGAGCTTCACCTCGCCTTCGGTCGAGACGAGAATGTTTTGCGGGCTCACATCGCGGTGAACGATGCGGAGCGCGTTCCCGTCGTCGTCCCGATGGCGGTGCGCGTATTCGAGGGCGGCTCCTACTTTCGCGGCAATGAGCGCCGCCAAGTCGACGCCAAGGTGGGTTCCCCGGTTGCGAGCTCGGCCGAGGATCGTTCGTAGATCCCGGCCTTCGACGAACTCCATCGCGATGTAGTAGCTGTCGTCAATCTTGCCTAGATCGAAAATCTGGGTGATGTTCGGATGAGACAGCGAGGCAACCATTTTTGCCTCTCCTGCCATTTCAGTGGATCCTCTCGAGGGTGAGACCGCCACAGTTTAGGTAGACGAGACTGATGAGAGCTTCGGCAGAGTGGAGTCCAAAGCTGCGGTGGCTCAGCAGCCGGATTTTGTTGTTCATTCCTTCGAGTCGGCCGTTGCTGAGTCTCCACGTGACCCACGCGATGACGCCATCGAAGTGGCTGTCATCTTCGCCGCGCGTTTGACGGGCTCTATCCTCGAGCTCATAGCGCGCCGCAGCCATCCTCGGAGAAACTTCTTGGCCCATGTCTCGGTTTTGTAGGTGTAGAGGTCCATGAAGTCGTCGCGCAGAAGCATGGCGCGGTAGAGGCGACGATTAGCTCGCACCTGCTCGCGGAGCACCCGTTTGTCTTTCGCGCTGCGGTTGTGTTTGGCCTTGAGAAGGGGAAACTTGGTGTTCTTGAGGTTGCGCCGGGCAGTCCCTTTGAGCTCGCGCACCAGCTCGCGCCGGGTCTTATCCACGGCCTCGTTCAGATGCTTGACGATGTGGAAGCGGTCAAAGATCACCCGTGCCTGAGGAGCCTTTTTGCCGACGACAGTTCTGTACGGCTCCCACATGTCCATGCTGACCGCTTCGAGCTCCGCGGCTCTTTGTGGTCCGAGCTTGCGGAAAAACCGCAGCAGCGTCTTGGCCTTGCGCTCCTTTCCCGCCCAGACGACCCGGCCGCTGAGATGGTCTATTACCACTGTTAAGTACTTGTGGCGTTTGCGGTAGCTGATCTCGTCCATCCCAATCACCCGCAATCCATCGAGCTCGCGCCGCTCATCCCGCTGCTCGGCAACCACTCGCTGGATGATCCGTCGCACCGAACGCCACGTCACCCGGAAATAGTTCGCTACGGCGCTGACGTCCGTCCTCTGTGCCAGCCACGCTACCTCTTGTTCGAAGCTTTTGGTAAAGCGGCTTCCCTTGTCGGCCCAAGGCACCTTTTCTCTGACCACTCCACACCGCCGACATACCACTCGTCGGATCGAGTAGCGAAGATAGGTCCGGACTCCGAACAGGTCCAAGTGCCGCCAGTAGCGATTGTAGCGATCTTTGTTCTTGCGGACCTTTCGTCCGCAAATCCCGCACAGAGGCTTCCTCCTCCGTGGTACTACATCCACCACCACTCTGGCTTTGTCCGCCTGGAAGTGGAAACCTCGGACCCACAGGCCTTGCAATCCGATGAGCTTGTTGACTAACGTAGTAACGCGCATCGCGGGAACGCTCTTTTCTCTTTCGGAAAAAAAGATTCTAGCGTTCTCGCCGATGCGCATCTACACATGGCTTACCCTCTCAACCCACGGGCCTCACCAAATGCCACTGCCCCTCAGCGGGAGACAAGGCTGTGGGAAACGCCCCCACGGTTCTGGTCGTTCAGACCTTGCTCACGACTGAGTTCTCTTCGAAGCCTGGAAGGGCGTTTTCCATAGCCTCCACTAATCGAGCCCCCCCTTCCTTATTCCATATGAATTAATCTTTCTTGTATATATATCAGGAGGGGCCTGTGGGCGCTCGTGGGAAACGCGAAGCGTTTTCCAAGCGATTGTGGAAAACGCCGCTCCACGTTTGTACGTGCTCACAACCTTTCCCTAAACGCCTCTCTCGCCCGGAGTTTCCGGCGTTTTCCACAATCGCGGCAGCGTCCATAGGCCATGCCCTCCAACACAAATCAGATCCCCCGAAACGACAGGAGAACCCCATTTTTGCCTCGTCGACGAACATGTCGACGAAGTCCTTGTTATTCGACAAGTGTGGCAGGGATGCGCTTGACTGCAACGACCTTTTCGAATCCTTCGACGCCTTTCCGCTTCGCGCGGAACACTTCCGCCATACCGCCAACCGCCAACCGCTCGAGCAGCACGTAGCGGCCGTATTCGGAAGCTCCGTCCTCGCTCTGAACGGCCGGGATCTTCTCCAAGCGCTCGACGTCTTTGTGGAGATGCGAATCCTTCAACAGGGTGGAGTAGGCCGCATCGAGGAGCGAATATTGCTCCCTGTCCATATTGTCCGCAGGTGGTACGCCGGCGTACGGGTCGGTGTCCGCTACCCTGGGGTCCGGCGGCGCCGAATGGGCATGGCCCGCGCTTGGAGTCGCCGTTTCGTCGCCCGCCGCGGCACCGTCCCCCTTGAAATCGTCGATGATGTCGCCGAACAGGTCCGTCGATGTCAGGAGGCTCTGAGCAGCGTCGCTATCGCCTCGCCGCCGCACTTTCTTGCGGATGGCGCTCGGGTCGACGCCGAGGATGTCGCTATAAGGGGCACCGTCCGTAAAGGGATTGGCATCCTTACGTTTGGTCATGACCCCTCAGAGGCACCTCGACAGCTCAAAAAGCGGGAAGCCGTGATAATACGACAAAAAGCCTGCGGGTACCAGTCGTTCGCGACCTCTTAGTGCACCGCTACCGAGACAGGCTCCTGCTCTTCGCCGTGGCTTCCCGCGGCATCGCTCGAAACTCCGAGCTGAGCTTCCTTCTTCTCGCGGAGCTTCTTGACCCGCGCCGTCACTTCGCTCGCATCTCCCGCGGAAGCCTCGATGGCTTTCAGCTCGTCGAACTCCTCGACGCTCTGGCGGCGAAGGCGCTCTAGCATGGCGTTGAAAACCTCGGGAAAATCGTTGAGGAAATATCCGTTCCGAAACTGGAGCTTGAACGCCAAGTCTCCCTGCCCCACACGATCGAGACTCTTCTTGGTGCGGTACAGTGGCCCCGCGATCTGGTTGCTCATGTAGAGCGCGATGATCCCGAGCACGATGACCCCGAACACCGAAACGAACAGGATCGAGACCGCGAACAAGTTCGGCAGAGACAGCAGAGGTAGCAAGCCTTCCCGCGGAACGAGATCGTAGAACCGATTCAGGTGTCCGTCGTAGAGAAGGTAGAGCACCAAAGTGAAGAACACCGTGTTGGCGGCCCAGATGCACAGAAGCGTCCCGATCAGCCTGTACTGGAAGGGTTTGTCGATGATGTACTGGCGTTTGTAAAACGGCGGGCGGCCGCCGTAACCAGCGGGTCTACTCTCATTGCTCATTAGATAACCTCCGGCGGGGAGGGCGCAGTCTCCCCAAGGGTTCAGAAGCGTGCAGTAGTCCGCGGGTCCCGATCGACTAAGGATTAATGATGTAAGGAGTACTCAATTAGAGTACCACGCAGCTCGACGGGCGGGCAACCGGGGGTCACTGAAATTGACTCGCGGGGGTTATCGAGACTGCCCGGCGGGGACGTAGAATCGGGTTCCGCCGGGCATGAGCTGGATTTCCTGGAGCAGGTCGGTCAGGTCGGCATCCGGGTCCCCGAAATCCACGTCGGCCGAGCTCACCACGAGAAGCGGCGTCTGGGAATAGTGAAAGAAGAAATAGTCATACGCGTGGACGATCTCGAGCAAATCCTCTTCCGCCATGGCGTCGACCCCGGAGCGCTGCCGCAAGCGTTTCGCGAGCACCTCGGCGGGCACCTGTAGATAGACGACGAGCTCGGGCGACGGCACTTCCACGGCGAGCGGCCCGTAGATCTTCTCGTAGAGCATGAGCTCGGTATCATCCAAATGGAGGTACGCGTAAACCTTGTCTCGGTTGAGGATGAAGTCGGAAATCTGCGTTTGCGAAAACAGCTCGCGCTGCGCCAATCCGGAGAGCTGGCGGTAGCGGTTCAGCAAGAAGAAAATCTGCGCCTGGAACGCGGCACCGCCTTTTCCCGCCAGGAAGTCTCTGAGGAAAGGGTTGTTCTTTTCTTCGGGTCGAGCCGCGCCGTCGAGCCGCGCCGCGAGCCCTTTCGAAAGCTCGGTTTTGCCAACGCCTGGTGGACCCTCGACGGCGATATACCGGAAGGTCATGGGGCGAACGCGTCCTCGAGCCGGACGACTTTGCTCTCGTCCGGGCACTCTTGGAGCAGGTCGCGCATCGTCTTCCGCAACCCGGGGTGGATGGCGTCGGGAGCAATTTCCACCATCGGCTCGAGAACGAAACGGCGTTCATGAAGCCGCGGGTGCGGGATCGTCAGCTCATCGGTCGAAAGGACGGTGTCTCCGAGCAGCAACACGTCGAGATCGAGGATGCGCGGCTCGTTACGACAACAGCTGCGCTCGCGTCCGCGGGCCGCTTCCACGTTCACGCAAATCTGGAGAAGCTCGTCGGGTCGTCCCCCGAAGCGGATCTCGGCGACCGCATTGACGAACCAAGCTTGGTTCGGCGCGTCGACCGGCTCCGTTTGGTAGAGACTCGAGCGCGAACGCAGCTCGACGCCCCGGGATTCCAATTCCGAGACGGCCCCGCGTAGCTCGGCGATGGGATCGCCGAGGTTCGACCCCAGTCCGATGTAGCCGTCCACAGCCGGAATTATACGTTAATCGCAGCAACTGTCGGCGGGGGGGGCGGTGTGCTAACATTCCGCGCAACCTGGGGTGACGTATGGAGTTCGCGACTCTCAACCAACTTCTCGCGCAAGCGGTCAAGACCCACCAAAAACCGGATGCGCTCTCTTACAAAAAAGACGGCACCTGGCACCGAATCTCCTCTGAAGAGTGGCTTGCGCGTGCGCGGAACATCGCTCTGGGACTCCACGGGCTGGGCGTGCGCGCCGGCGACCGCGTGGCGCTCCTCTCTGAAAACCGTCCGGAATGGTTTCTTGTCGACTCGGGCATGCAGATCCTCGGTGCGGTGAACGTACCGCTTTACTCCACGCTGATGCCCGGGCAAATCGCCTACGTCGTCAACGATTCGGGCGCGAAAGTCCTGATCGCCTCCGACGGGAGCCAGCAGAAGAAGATCGCCGAGATCAAGAAAGAGCTCCGCGCGGTGGAGCACTTCGTGGTCCTCGACGCGAGTGCGGAGCTCGACGCCATCTCACTTTCGTCGATCGAAGAAAAAGGCAAAGCAGCCGGCGAGAAGGATCCCGAGCTCGCGCAAAAATTGGCCGACGCCGTCTCTCCCGAAGATTTGGCGAGCATCGTGTACACGTCGGGAACGACCGGCGACCCCAAGGGAGTCATGCTCACGCACGACAACCTGGTGTCCAACGTTCACGCAGGCCTCAAAGTTCTGCCGGTCAACAAAGACGACATCGCGCTATCGGCGCTTCCCTACAGCCACGTGTTCGAACGGATGGTGGCGATTTACCTCTATCCTGCGGCTGGTGCCAGCATCGCCATTGCGGGAAGCATCGAGGAAGTGCCTCAAAATCTCGGCGAGATCCGGCCGACGATCATGACCATGGTGCCGCGCTTCTACGAAAAACTCTACGCGCGCGTGAAAGGATCCGTCGATCAAGGGAGCGCAGGCAAGAAGAAGATCTTCGAGTGGGCGATTGGAGTCGGCGGGGAGCATGGCGAGTACCGACTGAAAGGCACCTCGGCTCCCTTCATGCTCGAGCTCAAGTACAAAATCGCGAACGCTCTGGTGTTCGGAAAGCTCAAAGCGCGTATCGGCGGCCGGCTTCGTTTCTTCGTTTCCGGTGCGGCGCCGCTCGCCAAGGAGATCGCGGATTTCTTCTGGGCCGCGGGTATTACCATCCTCGAAGGCTACGGGCTGACCGAGACGTCACCCTTGATCTCGGTGAACCGCCCCGGGGCGATCAAGTTCGGCACCGTGGGACAGATCGCCCCCGGAGTCGAAGTCAAAATCGCGGACGACGGCGAGATCTGCGCACGTGGACCCAACGTGATGAAGGGCTATTACAAGAACGACGCTGCGACCCGCGAGGTCATCGACAGCGACGGTTTCTTCCACACTGGCGACATCGGCGAGCTCGACGGTGACGGTTTTCTGAAAATCACCGATCGCAAGAAGGACATCATCGTGACCGCGGGCGGGAAGAACATCGCACCACAGCCCATCGAAGGCCGGATGAAAACCAACGCGTACATCGCCGAGATCGTCGTCGTCGGCAACAAGCGCAAGTTCCCTGCGGCTCTCGTGGTTCCCGACTTCGACAAACTGATGGTCTGGTGTCGCGCGGAGTCGATCCCGGCAGACAGCCGCGAGGTCGTGGCATCTCACCCCAAAGTGATGGAGTTCATTCTCGCGCAGATTGAGGATTTGAGCGGCGGCTTCGCCAAGTACGAGCGGGTCAAGAAAATCACGATTCTCGCAAAGGAGTTCACGATCGAGAACGGGGAGCTGACACCGACGATGAAGGTCAAGCGCAAAGTGATCGAGTCGAGCTACAAGCACTTGATCGACGAGATGTATCAAGAGTCCGCCAGCGCATGAGCGAGCCAGCCACCGCATGAGCGAGTATGACACCGTTATCGGGCTCGAATGCCACGCGCAGCTTTTGACGACGACGAAGCTTTTTTGCGGATGCCGCGCGAGCTTCGGGGCGCCACCGAACACCAACATTTGTCCCGTTTGCATCGGCCTACCGGGAGCACTGCCGGTCCTGAATCGTCACGCCGTCGAGCTCGCAACCCGAGCTGCGCTCGCCTGTGGCTGCCGTATCAACGAGACGTCGGTCTTCGCCCGCAAGAACTATTTCTACCCCGACCTTCCCAAGGGCTATCAGATCTCCCAATACGATCGCCCTCTCGCCGAAGGCGGGTCGATTGCGCTGGACGAGAACAACAAAACCATCCGCATCGAACGCGTCCACATAGAGGAAGACGCCGGCAAGCTCCTCCACGAAGGCTTTGCGGATGCCGCGTCGAAAAGCGGCGTGGATTTCAATCGAAGCGGCGTCCCTCTCATCGAGATCGTCAGCGAGCCCGACATGTCGAGCCCGGACGAGGCCACGCGCTACGCTGAATCTCTCAAAGAGATTGTCGAGTACACCGAGGCCTCGGACGCCGACATGGAAAAGGGAAATTTCCGCTTCGACGGCAATGTGTCGGTGAGGCCGCAAGGCACGAGCGAGCTCGGCACCAAAGTCGAGTTGAAAAACCTCAACTCGTTTCGATTTCTTGCGCAAGCGCTCGCGTTCGAGGTCGACCGCCAAATCGAGCTCATCGAATCCGGCGGTCGGGTAGTTCAAGAGACCCGGCTCTACGATCCGGACGCTGGCAAGACCGTTTCGATGCGCAGCAAAGAAGAGGCGCACGACTATCGCTACTTTCCCGAGCCTGACTTGCCGCCTGTGAAGCTGGCCGCAGCGTGGATCGAAGAGACTCGCGAGAACCTTCCCGAGCTTCCCGCTGCAAGGCGTGAGCGCCTCGTCTCCGCCTACGGCCTTCCGCGCTACGATGCCGGTGTTCTCACGAGCTCGCGTGAGCTCGCCGATTACTTCGAGACCGCGGCCGAGAGCTCGGGAAACCCCAAGGCCGCGAGCAATTGGGTCATGTCGGAGGTTTTGCGCAAAGTGCGCAAAGTGCGCAAAGTGCCCAAAGTGAAAAACACCGGCGCTGCGCTCGCTGAGCTTCCGGTGGCGCCCCGAGCGTTGGGAGAGCTCATCAAGCTCATCGACGACGGCGCCATCAGCAACACGATCGCAAAAGACGTCTTCGAGAAGATGTTCTCGAGCGGGGATGCCCCCGGTGCCATCGTCGAGCGAGAAGGATTGACGCAGATCTCCGATACGTCGGCGATCGAAGACCTCGTCCGTGGCGTCATCGACGAAAACCCCGACCAGGTCACCGAGCTCCGGGCCGGCAAGGATAAAGTGCTGGGCTGGATGGTGGGACAAATCATGAAGGCCTCGCGTGGTCAGGCCAATCCGAAGCTCGCGCGCGAAACGCTAGTGCGACTTCTCGAAGAATCTTGATCCAAACGTTTCACGTCTACAAGCAGTACGGGCGCGACAACGCCGCGCTTTCCGACGTGACCCTCGAGATCGACAAGGGCGAGTTCGTTTTTCTCACCGGACCGAGCGGCGCGGGAAAAACGACCTTCTTGAAGCTCATCTTCCGTGAAGAGACGCCGTCACAGGGTCAGATCCTCGTGAACGGAAGAAACGTCTCCGCGATACCGGAAGCGAAGATACCGTTTCTGCGGCGCGATATCGGTGTCGTCTTCCAAGACTTCAAGCTGCTACGGCGAAAGACGGTGTTCGAGAACGTCGCGTTCGTGTTGCGCGTCATGGGAATCGCGAAGCCGGAGCGCAAGCGCCGCGCGTTCCAAATTCTGAAGCAGGTCGGACTCCATCACAAGATGAACAGCTACCCGTTGCAGCTCTCCGGCGGAGAGCAGCAGCGTGTCGCGATCGCGCGGGCGCTCATCAACGAGCCGGTGCTCCTACTCGCGGACGAGCCGACCGGGAACCTCGACCCCGAGCTTGCGTTCGAAATCATGTCGTTGTTTCAGGAGATCAATGCGCGGGGCACGACGGTGCTCGTGGCGACGCATGATCGAGACATGATCACGCGGCTCGGGAAGCGGGTGATTAATTTGGAGAAGGGGCGGGTGGCAGAATCGTGACGGCCATCGGCCATCAGCCATCAGCGGGTTCGCGTCGACGAGCTTTGGGTCAACGTTTTGCCGGTACTCATAGGTTTGGCTGGGGGAACCAGCTCCGGGAAGACGAGTTTTGCTCGAGCCATCGTCGAACGCATCGGAGCCGACAAGGCGGTGCTTCTTTCACAGGACGCTTACTACGTCGATCTGTCGCATTTGCCATTCGAAGCGCGTAGCGTCGCCTAACTCTCGTTCGACTCGATGGACTTTGCGCCTTCGCGTCTCGGCGCCTTTGCGTTGAAAAGGTTTAGACGGCGCTGGCGAGGAACTTCCGGACGGAAAGCACGCTACCGACGAGGCCGACGAACATCCCGCCAAAAACGATCGCCACCCACGCCGACGGGGGGACGAAACGCAACCAATCCGACGTCGGCAAAAGCTCGAAAGAACGTAGCGCTTCACGCAACAGATACTGGTGTGCGACGTACAAAAGCCCGAGCGCAAGAGCGCCCCCGAAACCACCTTGGAGAATTCCTTCCACCAAGAAAGGACCTCGAATGTACGCGTGGGTTGCGCCGACGAGGCGCATGATGCCGATCTCGTCTTGACGACCATAAACGGTGAGCTTGATGACATTGAAGATGGTAAACATCGAAGCGACGACGAGGGCGCCTCCGATGGTGAGCCCGATGATGCGAACGAGCTCGATGATTCCGGTGAGCCGTTCGATCCACAGGAGGTCGTAATCCACTTCGGACACCGCGCCGAGCGTTCCCAGACGACGGGCGAAGGTGCGCACCCTGTCGGGAGCTCGGTAGTCGGCCGCGACCTGTACCTCGTAGGAGGCGGGAAGCGGGTTCGATTCGAGCACATCCGGCAACGTGTCGAGCTCCGGAAAGTAGGACTGGAATCGCGCGATCGCCTCGTCTTTCGAGACGAAGTCGAACGACTCGATTTCCGCGCCCTGAGACAAGACGCGCTCGACCTCCTCTCGGTCCGCCTCGCTCGCGTCTTCTACGAGATACAGGGTGATCTGCACCCGGCTCGCCCAGCCTTCCATGAGCTCGTTCAGGCTCATGGAAACCGTGAGAAACACACCGAGGATGAAGAGCGACACCGCAATCGTGGCAATCGAGACGAGGTTCACGAGTCGATTGCGCCAAAGCTCGACGAAGGCTTCTTCGATGCAGTAGCCGAAAGCCCGGAGTAATCGCATGCTCGGGGCCCTATTTCATATCTTTATATTAGTGGTGGGACGAGCTCGCGGGTGATGGAAGCCTCAGAACGTGTAGGTCTTACCCTGCTCGATGAGCTCGACACCCGGGAGATTGAGCTTTTTCAGCTCCGCATCGATTCGCGGCAGGTGCCCGGGCTTCGTGTGGGTGATGAGAACGCGCACCTGTTTCGTCAGCTTCTTCAACTCCGAAGCCAGGATGTCCGGCGTCATGTGGCCGCTCGCGTGGGCGAGCGTTCCGTCATCGTTCGAGAACGAGACTTCGGTGATGACCGCTTTCAGGTTGTCTTGCGAAGACGCCACTTCCCAAACGCGATCGGTGGGGCCGGTGTCACTCGTGTACACGATGGCGCTGTCGCCGTCCTCGACGATGAAGCCGACGGTGGGAATGAGATGCTCGACTTCGACCGGGGTGAAGGTGAGCTTGCCGATGGTGAAGGGCTTCTCGATTTCGATCTCCTGGAACCGAAGCGTCGGCGCATCCTGTGAAGGTAGCTTCGTAAAGTCGGGCCACAGCTCGTCGTTGAACATGTGACGCTTCAAGCTATCGACGACTGCTTTCGTGCCGTAGACGAAGACGGGCTCATCCACTCGACCGTATATATTGTCGACGAAGAACGGGAGGCCGCAGTTGTGGTCGAGGTGGGTGTGGGTCACGATGATGTGGCCAACTCCGAGCTGCTCGTCGAGCGTGAGTGGACCCGTGAGGCCGCCGGCGTCGAGCGCGATATGGTCGTTCAGGAGATAGCACGACAGGAAGCGATCCTTGACGCTTCCCCCAGAACAGCCCAGGACGCGAAGTTTCATGACAGTTGGCTGGATTAGCCTCGAGCTCGCCGCGACGTCACGTCGCTTGGAGCATTGGTGTGCATTCGGAAAGTCCGTTCAGTTGTGAGCCTTCTCGGCCTTCTTGGATTGAGCAACTCTGGATCTTGAATATATCTGGTAAAAGTAAGGGATGTCAACGCTTCTGCGCCCGATGACGGTCCGCCGAGCCGCGTAGTGAGCCTCTTCATCGTCATTCTGGGTGTCATCAACGCCTTGCTCGCGTTGACGTCCCTGATGACTCGACGCCATTCACCGAGCGACGAACCACTGTCGAGCGAAGACGAAACGCCTTCGGTCACGCTTTTCGTCCCCTGTTGCGGCGCCGAAGACGGGCTCGCCGCAAACTTGAAAGCGCTGAGCTCGCAGGACTACCCCGGGCTCAGGATCTGCCACGTGGTCGAAAGCCGCGACGACGGCGCGGTGCCGATCATCGAGGGACAAGAGAAACGGCGCGGCGAGGTCGTCGTTGCCGGTGCTGCCGAGGGGCGCGGCCAGAAAGTGCACAATTTGCTCGTTGCGCTCGATGGTGCGGAGCCGACCGAGGTGTGGGTTTTCGCCGATTCGGACGGACGGCCCGACCCACAGTGGCTTTGGCGTCTCGTCGCGGCGCTCGCGCAACCGGACGTCGGTGTCGCGTCGACGTACCGGTTCTATGTTCCCGAGCCCGCGAGCTTCGCGACGCTGCTCCGCTCGGTTTGGAACGCATCGGTTCTATCTCTTCTCGGCGAGCACGACAGGAACTTTGCGTGGGGCGGCGGCATGGCGATCCGTCGCGACGTGTTCGATCGCGCCGGTGTCCGAGACGCGTGGAGCGGCGCCCTGTCCGACGACTATGCGCTCACCCACGCCGTGAGGCGCTCCGGGCGGAAGGTGACGTTCGTCCCGAACTGCCTCGTACCGTCCTATGGGAGCGTCGGCATCGGAGAGCTTTTGTCGTGGGTCACCCGTCAAATCAAGATCACACGAGTCTACTGGCCCGCGTTGGTCTGGGCGGGGGCGGCGCATCATGGGGTCTACACGGCCTTTCTCGTGCTCGGGCCTTGGGCGGGCGGTCAGGCAGCGCTCGTCTTGTGGGTGGCGGTGCTGTTCATGGGAGCGTGGAACGGTGCCGCGCGTGCGCGCCGTTTTCCGTGGGTCAGAAAGTACGCGTGGGCTTACGCGACGATGTTTCCCTTGGCGAGCTTTCTGACCGTCCAGGCAGTCTTGCGAGCTTTGGTGTCACGCCGCATCGAGTGGGGAGGGCGCGTCTACGAGATGCGCTCGCCAACCGAGACCGTCATCGTCCGCCAATCACGCTGAGACCGCGAGCATGACGGGTCGGGTGCGCCGGTGACCGCATCCCCGCAATGAGCTGGAACAACGGCTGCAGGAAGGGCACGCGCAAGCTCCAGCCGATGAACGCCCATCCGAGATGGACGTGCTCCAGAGCACGAGCGAGTGCGGCAATGCCTTTATCCTTTGAGCCACCATCTCGGGGATCGTAAGTAAGGCGCGTCAAGGGTTGTCCGGCAGGAACGAGCTCGAGGTGCGACGCGGTCGCGAACCAGCGAGCGAGCTGGCGGCACTGATTGCAATCGCCATCGAAATAGAGGATGGCCGGCGGGTGAGTGGGGCTTCGCCACGGGCGCCACCTTGGCAGCCACCGCCGAACGTTGTTGCGGTAGTCGATCCAAACGCTGCCGAAGCGCTCGCTCAGATGGCGATTCTCCTTCCAAGGCACTAGAGTAACGCCGTAGACGAAGACGGCGGCCGACGCGGCGACGACCCAACCGCTCTGCAAGAAAACGCCCCACACCAGCAAGAGAAGAACTTTTGCGATCTGGAACGGGTTCGCGACGTAGGCGTAGGGTCCGGTGGTGACCATTGTGAGCGGCGAATCGTGGGGCATGGGTGTCCCCCGCCCGCGATCTCTGAACTCGAGCCTCTCGCCACGCCCGTGTCATTCGACGAGCCGCTTCCGCACTTTCTTCGCCTGGGGTTTCCGACGCCGCAGTGGATCCGCGGCAGTGGGCTCGAGCTCGGCGACCGCCGTGTGATCCGTTTCGCCGGCGGCGAAGGTGAGCCAGGCAATCTTACGCTCGAAGTGGTGGAGCGTACCGAGACGATGGTTCACTTCCGTTGCATCGAAGACGAAACCAAGATAGCCCATTGGCTGGATTGGAAAGAGTCCATCGTCAAGTTCACGCCGGAAGCCGGCGGCACGCGGGTGAGGTGGACTCTCGACTACGATCGGCGACTCGATCCGGCGTGGTATTTCGCTCCCATGGAACGCTACGCGGTTAGACTCCCAGCTGAAGCCCTCATCGATAACCTGGCCGAGCCGCGGTGAGCGACGTGCGAGAACGCTCCGTCGCGGCGACGTTACTAGCTTGCGTCTGGGTCGCCATCGCCGTCTTCGCGCTGGAGCGTTTTCTTCCGAGTGCGACGTGGCGTGGTCCGTATCTGCTCGGGGTGTCTTTGTCGTATCTCCTCATCCGTGTGGCCATGTGGGGTGTCTTGCCGGCGCTCTTGTTGCCACGCGCGCCCCTTTGGCGTGTCGGTTGTCTCGTCGTCGGTCTCGACCTCGTCTTGCTCGACGCCGTGACGATGAGCACTATCGGTGGGGAGCTTGCCGGTCTCACGCTCGCGTTCGTTCCAGCGCAGCTCTTCTACCGTTGGACCCGCGACCAAACCCACCTGCGAAGCAGGGTGGCGTTACATTTCATCTACTACACCGTGCTCCTCCTCTGGGTACTGCCCGCGGTGCTACTCGAGCTCACGACCGGCTCGTTCGAGCTCTTGTCGACTCCACTGACGCGGCTCGACAAGGTTCTTCTGCAAATCATCGCGCTTCCGGGCATCCTCGGGATCGCGGCGCCTCGATATCGGCAGGGCTCGATTCGAGAAAACGCTCGACGGTCACGCTCTCGTCGCGAGAGAACGACCACTCGTCGCTCACGCCTTCCATACTCATGACCACGAGCGGCAAGAGCGCGACGGACAGAAGCTTGGCTTCCCTTTGCGCCCTTCGCTTGTCGAGCTCGGTCACGATCCCGACGATCAATCCGAGAAGATAGAAAAGAGGCGCCGCCATCAAAACGCACACGATGCCTTCCCCGAGAAGCGCGCCCGACATACCAATCGCGATCGTGATGCCTTTGAGCGCGGAGGCGATGGCGTTCTCGCTTCGCGGCAGCAACGCGAGCAGGATCGCGAGCCCCGCGGGAAGACCAATGAACAACAGCGACGTTTGCTCGAGGCGAATGCCGACGATCGCTCGGTAGGCGATGCCGAACAAAGCGAGGCCAACAATCTAGACGATCAGCTTCATTTGATCGTCGGTCGGCACCCATTTCTGATGTTCAGGTATTCCCGTCATCGTTTCCTCTCTTGTTGTGTAGGGGTCTCGACTAGGTCCGCGCGAAAATCGGGCCGAGCGCGGCCGGAAGGTCTTCGAAAAGAGCGCCGACACTCGGCAGCTTCATCAACCTAGTCGCGAGACCAAGCGCGCGGCTCGCGAGGGTCACGAGTCGGCCGGTAGCCTCGGCTCGGTCAGTCGTATCATGAATCCAGCAAAAGACGATCGCGAGCTGAAGAACGAACAAGAGGAAGGATAAGGATTCGATACGAGCGTCGGGAAGCTTCTGGGAGGACCCGCGAAGCACTTCCCTCATAGCCTCGGTGACTTTTTCGCGAACATCAACGGTGGACGATCCGAGGACGTAGACCTTGGAAGCCGGATTGATGCCGACCGAGAAGAGCGAGCCGAGAGTTTCACGATACGACTCCATCCCCTCGAATTGCGCCTTCATCGCCCACCCGAACCGCTGGGCAATCGTGCCCTCAGGGAGCTTCGCTACGGCTTCCGTGAACTCATCCGAAAGCTGGCGGTAAAGGGCCAAGACGAACGCTTCTTTGGCGGGAAAATAGCGGTATGCGAGGCCTGGCGACGTCCCCGCCTTCGCCGCGATATCCCGCATGGTGGTGGCCTCGAAACCACGGTCCGCGAACAGCTCGAGCGCGGCATCGAAGATCCGACCACGGGTCTGCTGAGATTTCGCACTGGTGCCCCGCGGTCTCCCCCGCCTTTTCGTCGCTGTCTCCATACCATTAAAATAAACGCGTTTATTTTAATGGTCAAGACCTTTTTCTCTCACGCGCTTAACAGTCAGTGATGTTATAATGGTGCCATCATGATGGCGCGAACTCAGATCACGCTCGATCCGGAAACGCAGCGTCGTGCTCGCGAACGCGCTGCCGATCTCGGGATTTCATTCGCCGAGTACGTTCGTACACTCGTGGAACGCGACCTCGAGCGTCCGAGCCGGAATGGCGACCCATCCGTGGTTTTCGATCTAGGCCGGTCGAATGCGGCGGACGTCGCGCGCAACAAAGACGCCATGCTGGGTGCAGCCGTGGAAGCAGAGCGACCGCGGAAGACTTCTGAGTGAGCCTCTTTGTAGACACCTCGGTCTGGTACGCCGCGGCGGACTCAGGCGATCGCAGCAACGAGCGGGCAAAAGAGACTCTCGCTCTCGGTGAGTCGCTTCTAACCACCGACCACATTCTGGTCGAAACGTGGCTCCTTCTGCGATTTCGACTCCACCGCACTGCGGCCGAGAAATTCTGGGAAGGCCTTCGGGGTGGAGTTGCCGCCATCGAGCCCGTCAACGCGGCGGACCTGGAGTCCGCGTGGGCAATGGGGCTGGACTTTCCCGATCAGGATTTTTCCATCGCAGACAGAACCAGCTTCGCCGTCATGCTTCGACTCGGCGTTCACCGCGCCGCGGCGCTCGACGACGACTTCGCGGTGTTCCGCTTCGGCAAGAACAAGAGCCGCGCGTTCGAGATCGTTCGCTGATCGATTCTACTGGCCGAGTCCTAGCGTTTCAGGCGCCTGCGCATTTCAGGGAAGGAGATTGCTCACGGCGATCTCTAGGTCGGGGAATGCCAGAGGCGAAACCGTGTCTGCCGGCTTCAAGACTATGCGTTCGTGATAGGTGCTATCCTTCGGATCGCGGTGGATCTCGAGAACGTCATCCACGAGGTTGACGATCCAATAGTCGCCGATGCCTGCTTCAGCGTAGATTGCTGCCTTGTCCAGGCGATCGAAACGAAGCGATGTTTCGGCCACTTCGATGACGAGTAGTGACTCCACATCCTCCGATCCGGCGTCGCGGGGGTCAGAGCTCGAGAGTACGCAAACATCGGGTTCAGGCTCCGAAGTCGAGTGTTTCAACGCGACGGGATCTTGAATCTGAACGATCGCACGTCCCTTCAGCGCTGGCGTCAACAGGTTGTTCGCCAGTGTGACGGCCTGAACGTGTCGCCTACCTTTGGGACTCATCTCGCGGATCACCCCCCGAATCAGCTCGACGCGCTCGTCGGGCCCGAGCACACCGGCTTCACCCATACGGTGATACTCCTCCACCGTGAAGGTGCGCTGGCCTTCGATGACGTGCGCCATGGTCGTATTTTACCTCTAATCCACAGGCACGAGGTCGTATTCTCATTATGTGAGGAAACAATGACCACAAGTGTTTGGAGCAAGAACCAGCCTCGAGTGGGGCAGACCGCCGAGCGGTCCCGCTTCGTCAAACCTGAGTACATTCAAATGTTCGCGGAGATCAGCGGGGACGAAAACCCGCTTCATTTCGACGAGGCCACCGCGAAGGCTTCACGGTTCGGGGAGATCATCGTCCACGGCGGTATCACCAGCTCGATCCTGAACGCCGTGTGCGCCGAGGATCTGCCCGGCCCGGGCTCGGTGTTCTTGAACACGAACTGGAACTTCAAAGCGCCGGTTCGTCCTGGTGACACGATCACGGGTTCCGTCGAAATGCTCGAAGTGCGCGAGGACAAACCGATCACGAAGGTCGCGACGAAGGTCACCCGCCAGGATGGCGTCGTCGTGCTCGAAGGCACCGCGCTCTGCTACACGATGACGTTATAATTGCGCGGCATGGTCGCCCGCGCACTCGACACCCTCATCTTCTTCGTCACGTCACGCTGTAACTCCAAGTGCCGGACGTGTTTCTACTGGGAAGAGCTGAACCAGACCGGGGATCTGAGCTTCGAAGAGATCCGGCAGCTTTCGGCGACGATGCCGAAGTTCAACGAGATCTGGCTCTCCGGCGGCGAGCCTACGCTGCGAGAGGGGCTGGTTCCGATCCTGGAGCTCTTCTACCGTCAAAACGGCGTTCGCTCGGTTAACTTCCCTGCAAACGGCTTGCTCCCTCGGAAACTCCTCGAAACCTTGGAATCAACGTTCGCGCACTGCCCCGAGCTGCGCGTGAACTTGAACCTCGCGCTCGACGGCATCGGTGAAACGCACGATCGCATTCGCGGCGTGCCGGGGAATTTCGAGCGCGCGCTCGAGAGCCTCGAGCTACTGCAAGAGCTCAGAAGCCGCGACGAACGCCTTCGGCTCCACGTGAACACCGTCGTCTGTCGAGACAACGTCGCCGAAATGCTCACCCTCGGCGAGATGATGCGTGCTCGATTCGATCTCGACGGACACTACTTCCAGATCATTCGCGGCGAGCCGATGGACCCGGCGCTTCTCGAAGTTCACACACACACCATCGAAGAGCTCTACAAAGACCTGAAGCCCCTGTATCAACACTATGCCGACAAGGTCGGCGAACGTAAGGGATTCTTCGGTAAAGCCGGCTACCTCGGCGTGCTTGGCCTCTATCACGAGATCCAGGCCGCGAATCTGGACCGCCACCATCGATGGCCCATGCCGTGCACCGCGGGCCAGAACATCGCCGTCGTCGACGCCAACGGGGACATCCGCTCGTGCGAGCTGAGGGAGCGACTCGGGAATCTTCGTGACTATGATTGCGATTGGAGCCGCTTTTGGGACTCACGGGAGCGCCGCGAGGAGATCGCAGCCATCGAGCGAGACGGGTGCTGGTGCACCCACGTTTGCTTCATCCACGCGAGCCT
Organism: Candidatus Marinacidobacterales bacterium; assembly: GCA_965237955.1. Classification (GTDB taxonomy): domain Bacteria; phylum Acidobacteriota; class Vicinamibacteria; order Marinacidobacterales; family SMYC01. Next base: position 3,330,958 of record OZ250169.1, read on the forward strand.
GAAGGCGAGCCCGAAGGCGATGGCCATCGACGTGCCGCGAGCATACTTGCACCAAATCGAATCACCGAGAAGGGGAAACCGTGTCAGAAGTGTTGAGCATCGGGCATAGCCCCGATCCCGACGACGCGTTCATGTTCTGCGCGTTGTCGAACGGCACCGTGAAGATCCGCGACTACGAGATCGATCACGTCCTTCAGGACATCCAGACACTCAACGAGCGCGCGATGAAAGGCGAGCTCGCGGTCACCGCGATCTCAGCCCACGCGTATTTGTCGGTCGCGGACAAGTACTGGATCATGGCCACCGGCGCCAGCATGGGCGAAGGTTACGGCCCCGTCGTCGTCTCCAAGAAGGAGATGAGCCTCGAGGATCTCGAAGGCAAGCGCGTCGTCATTCCGGGAGAGATCACGACGGCGGCGCTTCTCGCGCGCATCTATCTACCGACGTTCGAGCCGGTCGTTCGGCCGTTCGACAAGATTTTCGACGCGCTCGACAAGGGTGAAGCTGACGCGGGGGTCATCATCCATGAAGGTCAGCTCACGTACGCGGACAAGGGGTATCACAAGATCATAGATTTCGGAGAGCGATGGGAGAAAGAGACCGGGCTCCCACTTCCTTTGGGGCTCGACGTCGTGCGCCGCAACCTCGGCCGCGAGCTCGCCGAGGAGATCAACCGCGCGATGCGCGCGAGCATCGATTGGGCTTACGAGAACGAAGAAGAAGCGCTGACGTACTCGCTTCAGTTCGGCCGCGGTCTCGAGCGGGAGCTCGGGCGCCGGTTTGTGAAGATGTACGTCTCGGAGCTCACCAAAGACATGGGTGACGCCGGTGAGAAGGCGCTGAGAGAGCTCTTCGCCCGCGCCGAAAAAGCCGGCGTCGTCGACAAGGCTCCGGAGTTCGAGCTCATACGTTGAGCTCGTAGATGATCCGCAGGCCTTCGAGGGTGAGCCGCGGGCTCACGATGTCGATCACTTTCGTCCACTCGGCAACGATGTCGGCCATGCCGCCGGTCGCGATCACTTTGGGCTCGCCGGGGAGCTCTTTTTTCAGGCGGGCGACGAGCTCTTTGACCAGCCCGAGGTAGCCGAGCACCAGCCCCGATTGCATCGCGCTGACGGTGTTGGTCCCGACGGCATGCTCCGGGAGCGTGAGCTCCACCTTCGGTAGTTTCGACGTCCGTCTGACCAGTGCCTCCGCAGTGATGCCGAGTCCGGGTGCGATCGCCCCACCAAGGTAGTCACCGTCCTTCGAGACGACATCGAACGTCGTCGCGGTTCCCAGGTCGGCGACGATTGCGGGTCCGCCGTAGAGCTTGTGCACCGCCGCGGTATTGGCGACACGGTCCGCTCCCACTTCGCTTGGGGTATCGATCTTGATGGTGATCCCGGTCTTCACACCGGGCCCGACGACAACAGGAGGTTTGTCGAGAACGCGTTCCATCAACTCCTGAAACGTTGCCGTCAGCGGCGGCACCACGCTCGCAATGACGGCGCCGGAGATGTCCTTCCACAGAAGTCCTTCGTCCTCGAGGAGCGCCTTCAGCAGAACGTAGTACTCATCCGCGAGATGGTCAAGGTGCGTGGTCACCCGCCAGTCGGCGATCCACTCGCCGTCGTGATGCACCCCGACTGCCGTTTTGGTGTTCCCGACATCCAGAACCAGCAGCACAACCGCATTCTACACCCGGCTGGTGGCTGACGGCTGGTGGTCGATGGCGGAGTCGTGATACGAATAGGCGCATGATCCCCATCGAAGACATTCGTGCCGCGCAGCACGCGATCAAAGGAAAAGCCTTACGCACGCCTCTCGTCCGTCTCAACTACCCCGAAGACGAACGCGAAATCTACTTGAAGCTCGAGAACCTCCAGACCATCGCATCGTTCAAGTTACGTGGTGCCATCAACGCGTTTCGCCTCGCGCCTCCGGAAGAGATCGAAAACGGCGTTCTTGCGGCGAGCGCCGGGAATTGGGCACAGGGAGTCGCCTGGGTCGCTCGCGAGAGAAGCATTCCGTGCACCATCATCGTTCCCGAGCACGTTCCCAAAACAAAGCTCGCCGCTATCGAACGCCTGGGTGCACGCCACATCGGCGTCCCCTACGACACGTGGTGGCAGTGCATGATCGAGCGCCGTTTCAAGGGCGTCGACGGACTGTTCTTACACCCCGTCGAAGACGAGCCGGTCATGGCGGGTAACGGCACGATCGCGCCCGAGATTCTCGAAGACTTGCCCGATCCCGACGTCGTGTTGATCCCATGGGGCGGTGGCGGGCTCGCGAGCGGAATCGCCAGCGGCCTCCGACAGCTTCGACCCAAGACCCGCGTGTATGGAGTCGAGGTGGACACCGCCGCGCCGTTGGCGGCGTCGTTCGCGGCAGGAGAAATGACCACGGTCGAGCGCAAGACTTCGTTCGTTGATGGCATCGGAAGCGGGCGAATGCTGCCAAAGATGTGGCCGCTCGCACAAGAGCTCTTGACGGGCGCGTTCACCGCGTCAGTGGAAGAGATCGAGAATGCAGTCCGGCTCGTCGTGGAGAGAAATCGCGTCGTCCCCGAAGGTGCGGGCGCGTGCCCCGTCGCGGTTGCCCTGTCGGGCCGGCTCGACGCCCAGAAAATTGTCTGCGTCGTTTCCGGCGGCAACATCGATTCCGATATTCTGGCGAAGATACTCGGAGGCGACAATGCAGTCCACTGACGTCGGAGCAAGTTGCCGAGGCCGTCAGGCTCCTAGGCGTTCTCGCAGAGATTTCAAGTATCCCGGCGCTTTGACGTTGAGATAAGCCTCACGTAGCTTGGCCACCTCTTCGAAGTTCTCGAGGAAGGCCGGGTTTTCGAACTCCTCGCGGAGCTCGGGGATGAGGTGTTTCACTTTCTCCCACACCGCGGTGATCTCACCGTTCGTCTCGTAGAAGAGCTCTTTTTCCAGGACGTCACGCTTGACGATGGCGGAGACCATGTCCCAATACGTCAACACCTGCCGGAAGAACGCGTTCTCTTCCGAGCCGGGAGGGCAGAGCTCGTGGAGCTCTTCGGCGTTTTTCGCTTTGAAGCGGCCGAGGACGAACGCGCGCGCCTCGCGAAGCCGCGACTCACGCCGCAATTCATAGAACTGCAAGATCATTTGCGCGTCCTGGTACTGGCTCATCGAAACCCTCCCCGTGCTGTTGAAATCGAAAGAGGCGCTAGCCTATCATGCGAAAGGAGGACTCAGCGATGGTCAGCGAAGACTTCAAAATCGTGTGTCCGTGTTGCCAATCCAAGATCCTCGTCGACTACAAGGCGGGTGCCGTGATTTCTCACGAGGAGCCTCCACGCAAAGCCACCCCGACTTTCGAAGAGGCCGTCGCTCAGAACACCAAGCGGAAGGCCGATGCGGAAGACGCCTTCGCTCAAGCGGTCCGGGAGCACGAGAACAGAGAAGAGCTCCTGGAAAAGAAGTTCAAAGAGGCGTTCGAGAAGGCGGACAAAACCGACACACCCCCGCCGCACCCGTTCGACTACGATTAGTTCAGTAGGCTTCGTAGCACGGTGTGGAGGATGCCGCCGTTTTTGTAGTACAGGATGTCGACGTTCGAGTCGAGGCGGGCAATCGCGGTGAACTCGAACGTAGTACCGTCCGGGCGCGTTGCGGTTATTGATATCTGCTGACGGGGCTCGAGCTCACCGGTCAAACCATCGATGTCGAAGCTCTCGTGGCCGGTGATGCCCAGCGTGGATGCTCCTTCGCCCTCTTGGAACTGAAGCGGCAGCACACCCATCCCGACGAGATTGCTTCTGTGGATGCGCTCGTAGCTTTCGGCAATCACCGCTTTGACGCCCATCAAGAGCGTCCCTTTGGCCGCCCAGTCTCGAGATGAACCGGTGCCATATTCCTTGCCCGCGAGCACGACGAGTGGCGTACCTTCTTCCTGGTAACGTATGGCGGCGTCGTAGATGAACATTTGCTCGCCGCTGGGCATATGGATCGTGTACCCGCCTTCGACGCCAGGCACGAGTTGGTTCTTGATACGGATGTTCGCGAACGTGCCCCGCAACATCACCCGGTCGTTACCGCGGCGCGATCCGTAGGAGTTGAAATCCTTTTTCTCCAGCCCGCGCTCGCGCAGATAGCGTCCCGCCGGAGAGTCGTTCGGAATATCGCCCGCGGGCGAGATGTGGTCCGTGGTCACCGAATCGCCGAGGAGCGCGAGAACGCGCGCAGCCTTCACGTTCTCGAGTTTCGGAAGCTCGGGCGTGAGGTCGGCGAAAAACGGTGGTTCTTGGATGTACGTCGACGCTTCGCTCCACGGGTAGAGTTTGCCGCCGGAAACCGGAATGTCGTTCCACGCTTCGTTGCCGTCCCAGACGTTTGCGTACATTTTGTTGAACATGTCCGGGTGGATCGCCTTGTCCATGAGCTCGTGGACTTCCTCCTGGCTCGGCCAGATGTCCTTGAGATAGACAGACTGTCCCTCGACGTCCTTTCCTATCGGCTCGGTGGCGAGGTCGAGGTCCACCGTTCCCGCAAGCGCATACGCAACGACGAGTGGCGGCGACGCGAGGTAGTTGGCGCGCACGAGCGGGTGAATCCGGCCCTCGAAGTTACGATTCCCCGAGAGCACTGAGGCCGCAACGAGCTCTCCCTCGGAAACGGCTTTCGCGACCGCTTCGGCAAGTGGGCCGCTGTTACCGATACACGTTGTGCATCCATAACCGACCAAATGAAATCCGAGATCAGCGAGTGAGGAAAGAAGTCCCGCTTCACGCAAATACTCGGTGACGACTTTCGATCCCGGGGCCAAGGACGTCTTGACGTACGGCGGCACTTTGAGTCCACGCTCCGTGGCTTTCTTTGCGACGAGACCCGCGCCGAGCATGACCGATGGGTTCGACGTATTGGTGCACGAGGTAATGGCCGCAATCACCACCGCGCCATGGCCGACGTTCTCACGGGTTCCGTTGAACGCAACGGTAGCGGTATGCGAGAGATCGTCCGAGGAGAGCCCGAACCCTCGCTCCTCGGGCGACGTCGTTAGCGCGGAGCGGAACGCGTCTTTCATGCCCGACAACGCAATCCGATCCTGCGGTCGCTTCGGACCGGCGAGGCTCGGCTCGACCGCACCGAGATCGAGCTCGAGTGTTTCGGTGAACTCCGGATCGGGCGTGTCCTCGGTTCGGAAGAGTCCTTGCATCTTCGTGTACGCTTCCACACGAGCGATTTCGTTTTCACTGCGCCCGGTTCGCTCGAGGTAGCGAAGCGTCTCTTCGTCCACCGGAAAAAATCCCATCGTGGCACCGTACTCGGGCGCCATGTTGGCGACGGTCGCACGGTCGGGAAGTGACATCTGCGCTAGCCCCGGCCCGTAGAACTCCACGAACTTCTCCACGACGCCTTTGTTGCGCAGGATCTCGGTCACGGTGAGAACGAGGTCGGTCGCGGTCACGCCTTCGCGCAGCTGTCCGTGGAGCTTGAACCCCACGACCTTCGGCATGATGAGGTAAGACGGCTGGCCGAGCATCCCTGCTTCGGCCTCGATCCCACCGACGCCCCAACCGAGAACGCCGAGACCGTTGATCATCGTCGTGTGGGAGTCCGTCCCCACGAGAGTGTCCGGAAGAAGAAAGGTTTCGCCGTCGACTTCGCGGTTTATCACCACTTTCGCAAGGTATTCGAGGTTGACCTGGTGCACGATCCCCGTCGCCGGCGGGACGACGCGGAACCCGTCGAAAGCTTGCTTGCCCCAGCGTAGAAACTCGTAGCGTTCGCGGTTTCTGGTGAACTCGATCTCGGCGTTTTTTGCGAGCGCGAGCGGCGTGCCGGAGACGTCCACTTGAACGGAATGATCGATGACGAGGTCGACCGGAACCGCCGGATTGATGCGCGCGGGGTCGCCCCCGAGACGCTCCATGGTCGAGCGCATCGCCGCGAGGTCGACGACCGCCGGAACGCCGGTGAAGTCCTGGAGAATGACTCGCGCGGGTAAGAACGGTACCTCTCCGTTTCCCGGATGGCTGGCCTTCCAGCCGGCGAGGGTTGTGATGTCGTCTTCAGTAACGATGGTGCCATCGCAATTGCGCACGACGGCCTCGAGCAGGATCTTGATGCTGAACGGCAGCTTGGAAATGTTGTCGAGGCCCGCTTTCTCCAAGGCATCGAGCGAATAAACGTGGGCGGTCCCCTCGTTGGTCTCGAGGGTGGTTCGAGTGCCCAGAGGATTTCTGGATTCGGTCATGGTTAGGCGCGCTCCTAAAAACTGCTATCTGACATCTGCCATCGAAAGACGCCTCGGGCCTTTACTTCTGCCGGCGTCTCACCAGGCGGGGCCCCTCAATCTCAACCTGGCTCAACTGGCTCAACTGGCTCAACTGGTAACTTTACCAAGAATCTCCGCAGCGCGCCCAGTCCGCGTATCCTATTGGCAACAAGGAAGCTTTGTTGCTATAACCATTATAGTTCATGTCCGACACTGCGATCACGACCGCATCCTCCGAGCCAGGCATCGACCTATCTCGCACGCTGACGTTTTTCTTCGAAGACCCCGATTGGGTGCCGAAGCTCCTCGTGGGAACGCTGTTCGCGCTTCTGACTCCTTTCGTGATCGGAACCGTCTTCGTCGCGGGCTACGCCGTCGCCGTTGCGCAGAACACCATGCGTCAGAGGAGCCCTCTATTGCCGGAGTGGGACGATCTTCCGGGCATTTTCGTCGAAGGGCTCAAAGGACTCGCGATCTCGTTGACCCACAAACTCCCCATCATCCTGCTCTCGATGCTCATGATCCTCGCAGTCGTCGGCGGAGCGCTTATCCAACAGGAAGGCGGAGGGCGAGAAGGCGGATCGCTTCCCGAAGGACTCTTTTACTACGGGCTTCCCGCTATCTTCGGTGGATGGTTCCTCGTCTTCGTCTTGTCTCTCTCAGTCCTGTTTTACGTACCCGCCGCATTCGTTCGCTTCATACAAACCGATCGCCTGAGCGCAGCGTTCGACGTGATGGACAACGTCGCGTTCATCCGCGAACAAGGCTCGACTTATCTCACCGGTATCCTGGCGATCGTCATCGCCGGATTCATCGGCCAGCTCGGCATCATTGTTTTCTGTATCGGCGTATTTCCGGCCATGTTCTGGTCGGCATGTGTGATGGGCTACGTCATCGGAGAGCTCGCTCGTATCGGTGGCGGAGCCCGCTCGCGCTAGCGCGAAGCAAACGTTCATGTCCAATGTGGACGTGAGCGCGCCGTCTCGAAGGGAGGCATTCGGTGAAACAACTCGGTTTCTACGTCGCGGTGCTCGGTATCGCTGTCGCGCCGTGTTACGGCCTCGATGAGGAAGCGGATCGCCTCGAAGCCGCGGCCACGGTCGTGCGCGAGATTCTCGACATCCCCGATGGAATCCCTCAGGAGCTCCTCGACAAAGCGGAGTGCATCGTGGTGATGCCCTCGGTCAAGAAGTTCGCGATCGGGGTCGGCGGCAGCTACGGCAAAGGCGCCATGGTGTGCCGCAGCGGCAGCGGCTTCGACGGCCCTTGGGGTGCGCCCGCGATGTACCGCCTCGCAGGCGGCAACATCGGATTCCAACTCGGCGGCCAAGCCACGGATTTCATCTTTCTAGTGATGAACCCCAAGGGCGTCAGATCGCTTCTCAAAAGCAAGGTAAAGCTCGGCGTTGATGCTTCCGCCGCTGCCGGGCCCAAAGGCCGCACCACGGGCGCGTCGACCGATGCGACCATGTCGGCGGAAATCCTCACGTACTCCCGAGCGCGCGGCTTGTTTGCGGGCGTGGCCATCGAAGGCTCGACGCTTCGTCCCGACACCGGCGCCAACGAGAAAATCTACCGTCGCAAGATCACCGCAAAGGAGATCGTTCTGAAAGAGAAGGTCGTACCCGTCGAAGGGCAGGAGCTCGTCGAGCTTTTGCAGCGTGCTTCGCCGGAAAATCTCTCCAACTGACAACTACGTCTCCCGCGCGCCCTGGCATTCGAGACAAAAAGGGGTATCCGCGTCCCACTAATAATGAAGTGGCCGGCGAGGATTCCGGCGGCGTTCGTCTCCGAGCAGCACACGATCCATATGGATTTGAGCGCCACGATCCTGGGCGCCGCCGGGACCGCGCCGACGCGTGAGCTGGATGGTATCGATCTCTTGCCAATCCTGAAGGGCACGACTCCACCTGTCGAGCGGACGTTTTTCTGGAGAACCGACTACCCCGCTCATAAGCAACGCGCCGTGCGACGAGAACGGTGGAAGTACTTGCTCGACGACACCACCGAGATGCTCTTCGACCTCGAGACCGATATCGGCGAGCGCGATTAACCTCGCGTACCAGCGACCCGCAAAGCTCGAAGAGCTCCAAAAAGCTCCGGCAACTTGGGAGGCCGCGCTCACGAGATGACTCCTCGTGGGCTGGTTGTTATCATGATCTCACTGACGACAACCGAATCCCGAGCTGTCACCCCATGAAAATTCTGCTCTACTTCGTTTTCTTTCTGTCCGGTGTCGCGGGCCTCGTCTTCGAGGCGTTGTGGTTCCGGATGGCCGGGCTCACATTCGGCAACAGCGTGTGGGCTTCGAGCCTCGTCTTGTCGAGCTTCATGGGCGGGCTCGCGCTCGGAAACGCACTCACTGCTCGGCACGGCTTTCGGATTCATAAGCCCGTCCGCTTCTACGCCCGTCTCGAGATTCTGGTCGGCATTCTCGGCTGTGGCCTCGTTCTTCTGTTTCCGGTTGTCCCCCAGCTGTTCGCGCCGCTTTTCCGGCCGTTTTTGGAAACGCCGGCGATCCTCAACCCGTTTCGTCTCGGGCTCGCTTTCGTCCTGCTGCTGGTTCCAACGACCGCGATGGGCGCGACGCTCCCGATCATGGTGAAGGCGCTCAACCAGTGGAGTGCTGATTTCGGGAACGTCCTCGGCCAGCTCTACGGTTGGAACACGTTCGGCGCGATGACGGGTGCGCTCCTCGCGGAGACGGTGCTCATCGGCGCGTTCGGGGTGGCCGGAAGCGCCGTGGTCGCGGCCCTCGTGAACTTCACCGCTGCCGGACTCGCTTTCTGGATTCATCATTTCGGTGCCCCGGCCGGTGCCCCGGCAACGCCGAAAGAAGAGGACCAGCCCCGCGCGATCGGAATGACGCCGGAGCTGAGACGCTTCGCCTTCGCCGCTTTCCTCTCGGGTGGCATCCTTCTCGCACTCGAGGTCGTTTGGTTCCGCTTGCTCCAGCTCTTCGTCGTCGCGACGAGCGCGAGCTTCGCGGTGATGCTGTTCGTGGTCTTACTTGGGATTGGCGCCGGCGGGATTGCGAGCTCGTTCTGGCTGAAGTACCGTCCCGATGCATATCGCTACTTCCCGCACCTCGCCATCGGCGCCGGACTTCTCGTGGTGTGGTCCTACATCCGCTTCGAAGGCATGCCCGAGGTTTACCCGGCGAACATCGATGAAAGCGGTATCGACACGTTCTTGCTTTCGTTTCATCTCATGTTCCCGGTGTCCCTCATTTCCGGGATGTTGTTCACGTTTCTCGGGCGTGCGGCATTCGAAGGCTACGGTGAAGAAACACGCGCGGTGGGGAAAATAGCGTTCTTCAACACCCTCGGCGCCATGAGCGGCGCGATCATCGCGGGGTGGCTTCTCCTCCCGAGCGCCGGCCTCGAAATGTCGCTCTTTTTCCTCGCACTCGCCTACGTCGTCGTCGCAGCGCTCGCGCCAAAAACGTGGTTCTCTGGAGATTCCGGGCGGGGCAGCGCCTGGGGCTTGGGGGCGCTCGCCATGTGCTATGTGCTCTCTCTCGCGCTCTATCCGTTCGGGCTGATGCGGAACCATTTCATTCCCGCCGCGGTCAGTACCTACGCGACGCCAGACACCGAGATCGTCGAAGTCCGTGAAGGGATCAACGAGACCGTCATCTATGACCGCTGGCACGGCGAAGTGTTTGCGACGCGTCTCATCACCAACGCGATCTCGATGGCCTCGGACGACCCCAACGGCAAGCGGTACATGAAGTACTTCGTGTACTGGCCGCTGGCATTCCATCCCGAAGTCAAAAAAGCTCTTTTGATCAGCTACGGCGTCGGTCAGACGGCGAAGGCACTGACCGACTCGGCCGAGATCGAAGACATCGACATCGTCGATCTCTCCGCCGACATTCTCGACACCCATCGCGTGATGTTCCCCGACAAGGGAACGTCCCCCCTAGACGATCCCCGCGTCGACGTCCATGTCGAAGACGGCCGGTTCTATCTGCTGACGAGCGACGAGCGCTACGACCTCATCACTGCCGAGCCGCCGCCGCTCATGATGGCCGGCGTCGTCAACCTCTACACACAGGAGTATTTTCGACTTCTCTACGAACGGCTCAACGAAGGCGGATACGTGACCTACTGGCTACCGGTACGACTGATGGCGGTCTCCGATACCCAGGCTGTCGCCAAAGCATTCTGCAACGTCTTCGAAGACTGCTCGCTGTGGCGAGCGGGCAAGCTCGAGCTCGTTCTCGCTGGATCGCGCGGCGCGAAAGGCCAAGTGGATCCGGCACGGTTCCGTCGCCAATGGGATGACGCCACCGTGGGTCGAGAGCTCGAAGTGCTCGGTCTCGAAGTACCGGAACTGCTCCTGGCGACGTTCTTGGGAGACCGAACGTTTCTCGATGCGTTCACCGCGGACGTCGCGCCGCTCACCGACAACTTCCCGCATCGGCTCGCTCGCGCGCCGCACGTGGAGCTCGATTTTTATTACAAGAACATGTTGCTCCACGTCGATGCGGCGAAACGCTATCGGCAAAGCGAGCTCTTGAAAGAGCGACTACCCGAATCGCTCTTCCAAGGTGGACTCGAGCATTACCAGTGGCAAGCGATGGTCGACTGGGCTCTCGACGTCTACTTCGGCGCGAGACCGATCCCCCTCGAGCCCCTCCATCGAGTCCTGACCGAGACCCGCCTCCGTACCACGCCGTTGTGGCTTCTCGGCGATTTCATGGAGCCGAGCGGCGCTGTCGAAGCCGTCGTCGAAAAAGGCGACATGGACGGAGAAGTGTGGTTTCTTCTCGGCCTGCGAGCGATGGCCGACCGCAACTTCCTCGAAGCCGACGAGCACTCCCAAAAAGCGCAGGCGTTCGAAGGCGACAGTGCGGGTCTAGACAACTACTACTACCGAATCCTCGCACTCGGCTACGGCGGGCAGTTCGAGGAGGCCGACGCTCTATCCGCCGAGCTCGCGCGCTCGATGGGCGCCGGCTGGGAAAACTCCGAGTTCGGCCGCTTCTACGTTCGAACGTTCGGCGCTCAGGCCAAGGGCTCGGACTAGACTTCGTTAGAGGCCAGCGGAGCGGAGACTCGAGACGTTCTCGATGATCTCCTTGGTAATCTCTTCTCCGGCGATCTCGATCCACTCTTCGGGAACGAGCTCCGACGCCTGGGCGACGAACCGCTTCGCTCCTCGGCTCAGGGTTTCCCGCAGCTCACGACAGGACGCGGGTGCGATGAAAATCGCGGTCGTCACGCCCACGAGCGTGTCGAAAAAAAGCCCGGCGACGAAGGCCATACCGCCGCCACCGTTGCCCGCGTTGCCGTTGTTATCCGCTGACATCACACCTCTGACTCTAATTTAACACAGAGCCCGCGCAGCGCGGCTCCGACTAGAACCATTTCAGGTTCGTGATGAAACGGCTCACCGACAGGCCGGTGCGGCGCGGCGACGCTTCGAGTCGTTTCTCCGTCGCTTCATCTAGGTAAATCGTAATCTGCCCCATTTCCATTCCTAATGATACGCGCTCTCGAGTCGAGAACGCGTAATGAGATAGGACGAGAAATACGTCCGACCTCAGAGGCGGTGTTGCGTTTTTCGCTCTTCCAGCTCTTCGAGGCTTTTGGGCCAATCGCCTTTGAGAAGCCGCGACAGGCCGCGGTCGGCCAGGAGCTTCCCCTCGGTCTGACAGCCGGGACAATAGTTGGTCTCGTTGGAGGCGTAGCGGATGCGCTGCACCGATCCACCGCAGTCGGGACACTCCTTCCCGTAGCGCCCGTGGACGGCCATTTTCGTTCGGAACGCGGTGACTTTCGTCGGAAACTCACCTTGTTGCTCGGCGCGCAATTGTTCGGTCCACTCTTTGAGGGTGGCTCGCGTCGCGACGTACAGTCGCTCGATCTCGTCATCTCTCAGACGCGACGTCCATTTGACGGGCGAGAGCTTCGCGCGGTGCAGGATCTCGTCGGAGTAGGCGTTGCCGATCCCGCTGAACAGATGCGGGTCGGTAAGCGAGCGTTTGAGGGTGTGGTTCTCGAGGTGAAGCGCACGGGTGAAACTCTCAAGGTCGGACTCCATCACTTCGAGGCCGCCGGGATCGAGGCGCGCGAGCTCGTCCTCACCCCGGACGAGCCGTAGTGACGCGCGCTTTTTGGTTCCGGCTTCCGTCAGCGTGAGCGACCCCGAGGCGAAGTCGAAACGAGCGAGCCCGCGCTTTTTCTGAAGCTTCTCTCGCTCGCTTCCCTCCTTCCACTGGAGCCGGCCGGCAATCATCAGGTGGATCACCATGAACAGCTCGTCTTCGAGAGCGATGACGACGCGCTTTCCCAACCGGCGCAGGTCGACGACTTTCTTGCCTTCGAGCTCCGCGGGCGCGGGTGCTACCGAGCGCAGCAGGAAAGGGCTGCCGAGGAGGATCTTCTCGAGCATGTCGCCGTGGATCCGGCTTTCGAGCGCCTCGAGGTAGAGCTCGATGTCGGGAAGCTCCGGCATGACCGGCGTATTGTCTCACGACCACCGAACGCGTTAGGCTTATCGGCACGAGGAGGTTTCCGGATGCCTGACAAGAATGACAAGCGGTTCGAAGGGAAAGTAGCGCTGGTGACGGGTACGTCGAGCGGCATTGGCAAGGCGACGGCGTCCCGGCTGGCAAGCGAAGGCGCCAAAGTCGCGGTGACGGCGAGGCGCGAGGACAAAATCAAGGAGCTCGTCCGTGACATCGAGAGCGCGGGCGGCACCGCGCACGCAATCGCGGCCGATCTCACCCGCGAGGCCGACCGTCGGCGTCTCGTTGACGAAACAATAGGTCAATTCGGCGGGCTCGACGTTCTCGTGAACGCAGCCGGCATCATCGCCTACGGTACCATCGAGGACACCTCTCTCGAAGACTGGCAGAAGATGTATGACATCAACGTGGTGTCGATCTTTCACGTGATGCAGCTGTCGCTTCCGCACATCATTCCTCGGAAGGGCAATATCGTGAACGTGTCGAGCGTGAACGGCATGCGCTCGTTCCCGGGCTTGCTCGCCTACAACTCGAGCAAATCCGCGCTCGATCAGCTAACGCGCTGTGCGGCGCTCGAGCTCGCGGCGAAAGGGGTTCGTGTGAACAACGTGAACCCGGGGGTGGTCGTGACCGGGCTACACCGCCAGGCCGGGCTCGACGAAGAGAAATACGCCGCGTTTCTGGAGCGAAGCAAGACAACGCATCCGATAGGGCGAGTCGGGAAGGCCGAAGAGCTCGCCGCCCTGATCACGTTCCTCGCGTCGGACGAGGCGGGGTGGATTACCGGTGACACCGTCAACATTGATGGTGGACGCCATCTTACGTGTGCGCGCTAGCTCAACGCTTCCTCCATGCCTGCGATCGCTTTTTCGCGGCCACGGGTGAAGCGCAAGATGCCTTCGAAGACGAGCCAGAGCGCCAGAAAGAGCACGATGCCGCCGACCGCGAGCAGCAGGTAGCTCCCCTGATTGAAGAATCGGACTACGTTGATGATCACCGCCGCGATGGTCGTGACCAGCATGAACACCATGGGGATGGCGGTGTAGAGATAGTTCTTCTTGCGGAAATACAAATAGAGCGTCACCGTCAAAAGCGTCAGCCCGGCCATCACTTGATTCGTGGTTCCGAAGACCGCCCAGAGCACGACGCCCGCCGGGCGCCCATCCACTTGGAGGAGCGCGAAAAAGCCAATCGCTCCGACGGATAACGCGGTGGCGATGTAGCGGTTCGCGAGCACGGGCATCTTGACGGTCTCCGCTACCTCTTCGATGTTGTATCGAAGAAGCCGCGTCGCCGAGTCGAGCGTCGTGAGCGCGAACGACACCGCCACCAGCGCGACGAAGGACTTTCCGAGGTTCGGGTCGATCCCGAGTGTCGCGAGAAACGTTCCCGATCCGGAAACGAACGCGTTCAAGTTGGACGCGAGACCATCCGCACTCTCCCAGCTCGAGTAGTGGTCCCGCCAAGCGGTCGCGGTCGCGAATCCTGCGGTGCATGCGAGCACCGCGGCGAGCCCGAGAACACTCTCGCACACCATCGCCCCGTAGCCGATGAATACGGCATCCTCTTCTTTGTCGAGCTGTTTCGCAGTCGTGCCCGATGAGACGAGCGCGTGGAAGCCCGAAACGGCACCGCATGCGATGACGATGAACACGAACGGGTAGATGGGCGGCGCCCCGGGAGGATGGGCGTCGAACGCGGGCGCGACGAACGCGGGCCTCAACATGACGAAGCCCACGAGGATCGCGGCGAGGCCGAGATACAAAAGGAGCGAGTTCAGGAAGTCCCTCGGTTGCAGCAGAAGCCACACCGGGAGCACCGACGCCAGGAATGCATAGCCGAGAAGCAAGTAGCTCCACGTCACAACGGCCAGATCCGGAGCCGGCAAGATGCGCCCGAGATAGACGGCGATGAGCGTTAGCGTGAAACCCGCGACGGTCAGACGTCCCAGAGGCACGCCCTTTTTGTAGAACAAAACGCCCATGATGACGGCGAGCACCATCAGTGAGAAGCTCGGAAAGACCGCCTCGGGGTAGAAGTTCGCCAGATCCGAGAGTCGCGGCCGTTTTGCAGAGCGATGGAGGACGGCGAGCTGCTGCGCAGGGCGAGATTCTCGAGAGCCAGCGAGCGGCGCGTTCTGAAAGCCGAGATGAGCGAGCGAAGAAACGACGAAATCATGCCGGCATGCTGACGCCGCCGGGAGAGAAAGATCAAGAGGGACGCGCCCGGACGAATAAATAGAAGGCACGAGGGCGGGGTGTCAGTGAGAAGCTCGGCGGCTCCTCAGCGAAGAACGCGCGATCCGCGTCGTTCGTTGTCCCAGCCGAGCCCGTTTCGATTTTCGAAAGGAGGTTTGAGGCTCGTTTTCTCCTCTTCATTAGTAAGGACCGAATCTGCATCGGTCGAAAGAAGGAGACGATATGCCAGGCCCGAAATCGAACAAGGGACAAAAGACCCACCACGAACGCGCGATACGCCGTGACCGGACGCCGTCCTCGACGGACCCATCACCCACCACCGAAACACCAAACCCGCCCCGCCTTCTCGACCGCGTCCGAGCGGCTATTCGAGTGCCACACTACAGCCCTCTCACCGAAAAGGCGTACGTCTCTTGGATCAAGCGTTTCATATTCTTTTTCGACAAGCGTCATCCAAAAGAGATGGGTGAGGCCCAGGTCTCCGCTTACATCTCTCATCTCGCTACCGCGAAGGCTGTTAGCGCGTCGACCCAGAACCAGGCGCTTTCCGCTCTCATCTTCTCTTTATCGCCACGTTTTGCAACGCAAGCTCGAGCTCATGGAAATCGCTCGTGCCAAGAGCCCCAGTCACCTACCCATCGTCCTCTCCCGCGAGGAGGTGGCAGCCGTGCTCTCTCGTCTCGAAGGCGTATCCTGGCTGAGAGCCTCGCTCATGTACGGATCCGGACTTCGCGTGCTCGAATCCTGCCGCCTTCGAGTGAAGGACATCGACTTCGATCGACGCGAGATAACGGTCCGTAACGGAAAGGGCGAGAAGGACCGCGTAACCATGCTACCTCTCAAACTCATCGAACCAATCAGAAACCACCTTGTCCACGTTAAGCGCCTGCACCCGGAAGACTTGAAGGAGGGCGCCGGCTTCGTCGAACTGCCATACGCCCTGCGACGGAAGTACCTGAGCGCCGCAACCGACTGGGGTTGGCAGTGGCTCGTTCCCGCGACGAAGATCTATACACACCACGAGACGAATGAACGACGTCGTCACTTTCTCCACCAGACAGTGATCCAGCGCGACGTACGCCGTGCCGTCCGCCAGGCAGGAATAGCCAAGCCCGCGACCTGTCATTCGCTGAGGCATTCCTTCGCGACGCATCTCCTCGAGGACGGCTACGATATCCGAACCATTCAAAAACTAATGGGGCACAAGGACGTGAGCACGACCATGATCTACTGTCACATCCTAAACCGCGGAGGGCGCGGCGTGAGAAGTCCCATCAACTCCACGATTTGAAAACATCCACGACTCTGCGATAGAGTGCCTACCGCTTGCGTTCAACCCGTTATCGTCTTATATCGCGACTACGCGCGACATAAAAACGGAAGGGCCGAACACAAGCCCTATGCCCTACCGATCGAACCAATGGCAATTTAAGAGCAAAACACCAACAGGAACGTCAACAGTCGTATACGGCGATTTCCGCTATATAAGAAATTTCTGTCGCGAGACGATCTATGAAAAAATATAGACTTCTAGTTATCTGCATGAGATCCTCACTCTTGACATCCGTTACCTTGTGAGGTAACGTTACTTGGATGGCGAGAATTCGCCGCTGTGGCTACATATTCCTCACCTGGGTAGGCGACCATTCTCCGCGGCACGTTCACGTGTATCGTGATGGCAAACTCGTCGTGAAATGGGACTTGGAGAACAGCATGCCCATGGTCGGTGAGGCCAATCGGAGAATCTTGAGTCTCATCGACGAACTAGAATCCGAGGACCTCATATGAAGATCAGATCAGTCAAGGCGAACAATCGAAGAAAGGCGTTCGAGGTAAGAATGCACTCGAGAACGCTGTCCTTCCCTTACATCAAGGCGGAGCCTCGACCCACGGCCAGCGATCGCGTCGACGAAGTCAGTGTGGACAAAGAGCTCGGGCGAGAAGCGTTCGTCTATGTTCTCAAATCGGGGGCGGAGGGAACCATTCACATCGATCAGGTGTTGGAGTACAACCAAGACCCAGGCTATTTGCGGGATCTCTTGCTCTACAGGTTGACTCTAGAGGCACAAAAAAGGGTCGAGGCGAGCGCTTTGTCCAAGCGAGAGATCATTCGCCGTCTTGGCACGTCAGCGGCTCAGTTCTATCGATTGCTAGATCAGACCAACTATCGCAAGTCAGTGGATCAGGTTCTCAATCTCTTGCATGTCCTCGACTGCGACGTTGATCTGGTCGTCAAGTCGAAGAGTGCTTGAGATGAGCAACCAGATAACCATGAGTTCGAGCGGACGGAACTGAGCCGTCGTGAAGGCATGAGATAATTCGGCGGAGCGTCGGCTTCGGAGGCGCTTCCGCCGTGCCGCCGCTCAACTCAACGTTATGCGGAACGTGAATGCGGGCGAGGGCAAGAATGATGAGTAGAGCAAAGGTACTAGGTATTCGTGTCGTTCTGTTTCTCCTCGCGTCAGTGCTGATGGCGAACCTTCTCCATCGGGTCGTGTTCCCAGCCGATCCACCGGATCCCGCCACTTATCCCCGCGTTGGTGACACGTTCGGTAGCGCGGCCGAGGGGGTCAAGCAGCAGGTCATGGCGGTGCGAGACGGGTGGGTGGTCTTGCGGACCCAAGTCGCCCCGCGTGCGCCGGGGCCGCCCATGCACTTTCATCGCTCGTTCGCGGAGGTCTTCACCGTCGAGTCCGGAAAGCTCCACGTGGAGTTACCCGACGGTGCCATCCAGCTGGGACCCGGAGAGGAACATAGGGTCGAGCCAGGAGTCCCCCACCGTCCGTACAACCCCACGGACGAGGAGGTTATCATTGCCAGCGACAAGCCCGCGATGCCCCAGTCCTTCGCCGCCTGTCTGGTGCCTTGGTGCACAACTCCGATAGAGGCCGAGAACTCGCTTGGCCCCGACTCCCATCATCCGATCATCTCGCTATCAGGCATCCCGAGCGCCGTCATGGTGTTGAGAATCTTGCACCCGATCCTTGCCTCGACTCTCTGTGCCGCCAACCCTCTCGCTCGCATCGCTGAGCCCACGATAGCCTTGTAGCGATGGAACGTTGTCTCGACTTTGCTCCGTTTGCTGTAGCCCGATTCTGTGTGCCACTTTCGTTTGCCGAGCCGAGCTTGTGCTGCAATGTTGCGATTACGCTGTCGGCTGCTCGCCGGCCCCGATGCGAGCTGGGCGCCCTTGCGCGGCGGTATCAGCACCCTCGGCGAGCGATGAGCGCTGTGATTCTCGATCGCCTCATAGACGCCGCTGGCGTCGTATGCGGTGTCAGCTCTAGCCGATGAGATGGGACTGTCGATCTGTCCGACAAGCGATGCAACCCGCGATGAATCGCGGGCTCTTTTGCTCGTCAGCTCGCCGGCGACGACTTCGCCACGCTGCTCGTCGACACACAGATGGAGCTTGCGATAGTCCCTGCTATTTGGTGCTCTGCGCAGCTGGCCGGCGTGGACAGCGAGACCGCTGCTGTCGATCAAGATGTGCAACGGCGTCTTCTGCTTGTCTTGGTAGAAGGGGACCTTACCCAGCTTCGCCTTGCGCCTCGAGATCGTGGTGTGATCGGGCACATCATTGTCTAGCTTCATCAGAGCGAACAACGATCGCAGCAATCCCTCGCTCTGCCTAGACGACAGATGAAACACCATGCCCAGGGTGACAGCCGTCTCGATGGCGTGGTTCGAGTACTTGCGTTGACGGCCCGGTTTCCTCCTCCTTGGCCGGGGCGCGTCCCAGTTCACAAGCTTGCCGGCGGTGAGCGAGATCCAGACGGTCAGGCTCCCGCGGTTGCGCAGACCCGCCTCATATTCACGCCAATTCCTCACGCGATAGGCCTTCTTCACATACTTCCGCTGAGTGCGTTTGAAAATGCTCATGGGGAACCTCGAATCCGCGAGTACAGGACAATTGTGGACCGAGATCGCGAGTTGTGCACCAAGGCAGACACATGGCGACAGAAATTAATGAATTGATGGACCGGAACCAGAAGCTCCCCGATCTTGAACTCGTACAGTTCGGGGAAGGCAGCCCGACCCATGGAAATTTGAGTAGACTGTACCAGCGGATCGATCACCTGTTGAAGGCGACAGGGAGAACAGATCTGTCGCTGGGCGAAGCATGTGCACAACTCAAAGTCGACCTGCCCGAACAGGAGAGGGCGGACGAGCCGTTCGCCAAAGTGGTCCGATGGTTCTCCGACCGGTGTCTGGACGAGTCCCGCGAACTTTGGAAGTCGTCGCTATGGCTGAGGCAGGTCGAATCCAAACTCGCGGCGCTGATAACAGATGACGCGCTGGCTAACCAGTAGATTCGTCTGAACAACCCGCCGCGGGATTCAATGCCCGGTAGTTATACCCGAGGCGACGACCAGCTCCTTGACGCTTGGCCTGCGTCTCAATGAGGATATCGACCGGGGAGAGGTGGCGCGCCGTCGGGGATTCCGATTGGCAACGCCGAGAAACTGTGCGAGACTGCTTCTTCACGGTGGCTCCTCTGCTGGAAGGTTTGCACCTCGGTTTAGCTCACCGGCGTAGGATTACGCCATGAAGAAGCCTACCTGTGCTCCGCAAAAAGTCGATCCAGCGTTGATTGCGCGTTTTAGACCTGCTATGGTCGGCTGTTTCTGGCCGATCTTCTTTTTTGCGGATCACAACAGGTTTCTGCACAATCTGTCGGTCTGCAAAATGACAGGACTCTACAGGTAAGAATGAGAGAACCTAAAGGAAATATTGGTACGGTATTGGCTTCTGGGCCATTTGGCCGTGTCTTGAAGCCGGTGCGCTTCCAGCGGGCTCAAGCGGGCGCGTGGGATCTCCAGCGGGCGGAGCTGTCGCGTCCTGTGCGGATGAAGGCGGTGGGCCTAGCCGTGGTGGGTCTCTCCCTCGTGCTTCTGCAGTGCTGTGGGGGGAGGACCACTGCGCACACCGAAGATCCCGGCGAGACCACAACTTCGGCGACCACCGAGGCGGGAACAACCGCCCCGACGACTCCGGCACCGGGTGCTGAGCCGACTATCATCATCGATGCAAGCGCACCAGCAGCGTGGGTGGAGGACTTCAACGGTGTGATGGAAAACTTGAAGGCCCTACTAACCCCAAGTCGTCCGAAGCCTCTGACAATCCGAGCTTGGCTCGACACAGTTGCGCCCCCAGCAGGTTTCCAGAACGGGCAGTATCTCACAAGCAAAGATGGCGAGTTGGTTCTCGCACTAGAGATCAGTTCATGGGAAATTGAGCATCAGCATGATCACCGCCTGTCAGTTATAGCCCACGAATATTTCCACTGGTATCAGCACTCGCTTCACTCAGGGGATATGTTTAGCTTCCAGTGTAAATGGATGATAGAAGGAGCAGCCGGGGCATTTGAATCAATGTACCTTGCTGAATATCACGATATCAATACTTATTTTGAGGATGCTCAGCTGCGACATATTCCGTCTGGAGATCCCAACCCAGCTGAGTATGAACTTTACAGCACCTCGGAGACGAATTACGGATATTCGGTATACATGATGCTGATTCTTGCCCAACACACCTCATTTCAGAAAGTCTTTGTGGATTTCTGGGAACAGGCGCCTCAAAGTGCGAATTGGAAAGATATATTTTCGGCCACCTTCGGCATGTCTGTCGATGCCTTTTACGACATTGTGAGAACAAAGCCAGACAAAAGTAGTCTTATTCCCTCTCAAGGCACACTGCTCACCGTTCAGTTCTGACCTGTCGAAAACGAAGTCCGGGCACGAAATTCTTGACCGCGGCATCTTGGCGCGCGCGGGTGCACGGAGCGGCGCTGCTCACACAGACCTGTCGTCCTGTGCTCTGCTGAACCGCGTCCTGTGCCAAAACTCGGCTGTCCATTCCATAAACTTGAGCTGCATGAGATTGGCAAACTGCCTGCAACCAGGACGCTTTGGTCGTCTTCATGTAGGACGTTTTGAGAGCCGGCGTCGGCTCTACTCAGGGGTAGAGGTGTAAGCTGGTGCCTTGGTGCACAACTCGCGATCTCGGTCCACAATTGTCCTGTACTCGCGGATTCGAGGTTCCCCATGAGCATTTTCAAACGCACTCAGCGGAAGTATGTGAAGAAGGCCTATCGCGTGAGGAATTGGCGTGAATATGAGGCGGGTCTGCGCAACCGCGGGAGCCTGACCGTCTGGATCTCGCTCACCGCCGGCAAGCTTGTGAACTGGGACGCGCCCCGGCCAAGGAGGAGGAAACCGGGCCGTCAACGCAAGTACTCGAACCACGCCATCGAGACGGCTGTCACCCTGGGCATGGTGTTTCATCTGTCGTCTAGGCAGAGCGAGGGATTGCTGCGATCGTTGTTCGCTCTGATGAAGCTAGACAATGATGTGCCCGATCACACCACGATCTCGAGGCGCAAGGCGAAGCTGGGTAAGGTCCCCTTCTACCAAGACAAGCAGAAGACGCCGTTGCACATCTTGATCGACAGCAGCGGTCTCGCTGTCCACGCCGGCCAGCTGCGCAGAGCACCAAATAGCAGGGACTATCGCAAGCTCCATCTGTGTGTCGACGAGCAGCGTGGCGAAGTCGTCGCCGGCGAGCTGACGAGCAAAAGAGCCCGCGATTCATCGCGGGTTGCATCGCTTGTCGGACAGATCGACAGTCCCATCTCATCGGCTAGAGCTGACACCGCATACGACGCCAGCGGCGTCTATGAGGCGATCGAGAATCACAGCGCTCATCGCTCGCCGAGGGTGCTGATACCGCCGCGCAAGGGCGCCCAGCTCGCATCGGGGCCGGCGAGCAGCCGACAGCGTAATCGCAACATTGCAGCACAAGCTCGGCTCGGCAAACGAAAGTGGCACACAGAATCGGGCTACAGCAAACGGAGCAAAGTCGAGACAACGTTCCATCGCTACAAGGCTATCGTGGGCTCAGCGATGCGAGCGAGAGGGTTGGCGGCACAGAGAGTCGAGGCAAGGATCGGGTGCAAGATTCTCAACACGATGACGGCGCTCGGGATGCCTGATAGCGAGATGATCGGATGATGGGAGTCGGGGCCAAGCGAGTTCTCGGCCTCTATCGGAGTTGTGCACCAAGGCACCTGCGAGGCGCACTCAAGAACCTAGGACATGAACTCGGACGCAACACTATCAAGAGGATCCTCGCCGACCACGGTATCGCGCCTGCCCCGGAGCGGGGCAAGAGCATGTCGTGGAGCACCTTCATCAAGGCTCATTGGGGCGCCATCGCTGCGACAGACCTGTTCACCGTCGAGTCTGGGGTGCCGACCCTATGAGCTCGGGCTAGCGGCCCGCTCACTACAACTTTCAGAGAAGCCATTAAGGGTATCGTCTCAAGGGGGGGACCGGTCTGTTTCAAAAGGGCCGAGTTCTGGCACAGGACGGGGAGCTTAAAAGATGTTCGGACCCTATGTCCATAATGTCGATCCGATCATTGCCGAAGTGGGCGGCGTCTATCTCTGGTGGTATGGGCTTAGCTATTCGCTGGGATTCCTGCATTTGCATCTGTTTCTGCGCCGCCACAGGCTTCGGCTCGGACTCACTTCCAGAGACGTATACACCCTCACCCTTTTCATCGTGGTGGGCGTTTTGGTCGGGGCGCGTCTCATCGAAGTCGCATTCGACGAGTGGCCCTTCTACAGCGCGCACCCTACCCTCATTCCGGCATACTGGCTTGGGGGCCTGGCGTCTCACGGGGTCCTTCTCGGAGCGACTGTAGCTGTCACCTCCTTCGCCTTGCTCTATCGAAAGGACCTGCTCGCGCTGTTCGATGCAGTCGTGATCCCCGGTTCGTTTCTGATGGGAATGGGAAGGATCGGGAACTTCATCGACGGCCAGATCGTGGGTGCTCTCACCGATGTGCCGTGGGGCGTGCGGTTTCCCGACGCAGTTGGAATCCGGCATCCGGTGGTTCTCTATGACGGCATCAAGAATCTTCTGCTGGTGCCTTTCCTCCTCCGTGTTCGAAAGATGAACCCAACGCCGGGGGCAACCGCAGCTCGTTTCGTCTTCTGGTATGCGTTCTTGCGTGTATTCATTGATCTGTTTCGCGACTATCCGACTCACCGTCTGGCTCTCGGGACCGGGCAGACCCTGAACCTCATCATGGTGTCGATCGGTGTCGTTTTTTTGATCCGATCGCGCATTCGGCGTCTGGGTCGGCTGCGAAGTGGTGCCAGAGAGGCACTGGAGGTGGAAGCCCCGCCTGAAAAAGCGCCATTCGTGTTACAGAGAATCGTACTCGTTGTTTTACTGGTGTGCTGTCTGACGTTGCCCAGCAACTGGACACAGAACATACCGGAACGATACGGGAAGCGACACGCCGGACTCGAACACTCGTGGCTCTACCCAGACATCAACACGTCGGCGCCGACCGATGAACCCTAGAGGGGAGTCGCCGATAACGACGACTGGTGGTTTTGAGCGAGGTGTGACAGGTTGACTAAGCCTCGGAGGAAAAGACCATGAGCAATCGAACCGTGACGCAGCTGGGCGCCATCGTGCTGATGGCGTCGTCGATAATGCCCCTATCGGCGAAAACCCAGACGGTAAAGGGAAACACATACGCGGACACGGCAGAGGTAGGTGTCCGGACTCTCATGTTGATCGGTGCCGGACTTCGTGAGCGGTGGTGGCTTGACGTCTACACGATGGGCGCGTATGCCGAGAACCGCACCTGCGATCCGCAGATGCTGATCTCGATGGATGGGGCAAAATCTCTCCGTATCGATCTGCTCCGCGACGTCGACGCGAAGAATATGGCCGACGCGCTCGAAGATGCTCTCGATAAGAACTTGCCGCCCGGCGGCTCCCCCGGTATCCGATCTCAGATCGATACCTTCCTAGGCTACTTTGAAAAGGACCTGGAGAAGGGGGACAGCATGGAGTTGACCTACGTTCCCGGCGTGGGTACGGCGCTAATGCAGAACCGGGAGCAGCAGGGAGCCACGATGCCGGGCAAGGGGTTTGCCGACATCCTGTGG
The DNA here is from genome assembly GCA_965237955.1 of Candidatus Marinacidobacterales bacterium. Taxonomy (GTDB): domain Bacteria; phylum Acidobacteriota; class Vicinamibacteria; order Marinacidobacterales; family SMYC01. The sequence goes on from OZ250169.1 coordinate 3,354,839, forward strand.
GCTTCCTATTTCAGTTCCGAAACTTGCTGTTCGGGGCTCAAGAAGCAGATTCTCGACCATTGTTCCCAGTGAGAGGTTCGCAGGAGGATGGATGTCTTCACGACCAGGCAAGTCGAGGAGCTTCGCAATGAGCTGTTAGCGGCGGCTGTAAATTGCACATTTGTGGCGGACGAAAATTGCACACCGCACCCCGTCCTGTGCCAAAACTCGGCCCTTTGAAATAGACCACAAATCAGCAGCTTAGACGCCCTTGGAATCCGCGCGGAAGCGAGGGTATTTCACGCCGCAGGGCTGCCTTCCGACCCCGTCGTGTCCAAAAACACAAACGCGTTGCCAAGTCCTTGATGGTTGCGCTCTCCACGATAGTGATAGATGAACTCGGCGACGGCCCGGCGAGCCGGTCTTAGAGTTCGTTTGTATTTTTGGACACGACGGGCATATCTCGTTCATCGTCGTTCCCCTGCCCGTTCTTGATGGGCTTGAACCGCTCCGTCACGCTACTCCACCCCCGGTGACCCTCCGTCGCCGTTCGGAGGTCGGCCTGGGCTCCGGTTCTTGCTGCCATCGTACTTGGCTGCGATGAGGTAGCGGTACCAGCGCAGAAGCGTAGCGGGTGTGGCAACAGACGCAATCTGGGCCAGCGCCTCGCGGCCCAAAGCCTGGGCCTTGACGGCGAGCCTGCGCCGATCGTCGTCAGAGAGCCTGAGACGCTTGCCCCGAAGCCCGGCTCGGAGCACACGGTTCTCCTCTCGCAAGTGGTCGATCACATCCTGCTGCTGGCGGTTAACCCAGCCAGCCAGAAGGACACGTATCTTGCGTCGGGGCATAACGAGATAATCGTAGCATCATCGGATAGCAAATAACACGCGGAGGTACTGTCAAATGAAGCTGGCGCCTGACAGACTGGGCGGATGAAAAGCGACACGCCGAGCTACCACAGATATCGATTTCCGCCTGAAGTCAACAGCCACGCGGTCTGGCTTAGAAGGCCCCACGTTCGGACACGATCGGACACCCCGTCCTGTGCCAAAACTCGCCCCTCTTGAAATAGACCACAAATCAGCAGCTTAGACGCCCTTGGAATCCGCCGACCCTTGGGCTGCGGGGCGAGCTGCGGGCAGCGGACTGCGCACCCGGAAGCCCCTCATTAGACTGGACTTTATCGAGCACAAGAGCGAACGTTCGGTGATGCCGCAGAATACAGGGGTTGGCCGGAACGTCGTTTTGGACGGTTTGGACTTCGCCAGCTTACAGCGGGTCTGGGAGCAGGCCTTCGGGGCTGCTCCCCCACGCTCGCTCTCTCGCGTTTTCCTGTGCCGTGTTCTGGCGTACGAACGCCAGTGCCGGACTCATGGCGGGCTTTCGGCCGCAACCCGGCGCGCTCTGGCCGCCATGGCGAACGGGACGCCAGGCAACGGCGCCGCCGCTCCCGCAGGGTCCGTTTCTGCCGGCACCCATCTCGTCCGCGAGTGGAATGGCCGGACCTACCAGGTCGAGGTAATCGACAACGGCTATCGGTTCGATGGCAAAACCTATCCGTCCCTCACTACCATCGCAAAGCGAATCACCGGCACCCACTGGTCAGGACCACGCTTTTTCGGTCTGACGCCCAAGCGCAAGGCCTAACATGAAGAAAATCCGTTGCGCCATCTATACGCGAAAGAGCGCGGAAGAGGGTCTCGAACAGGAGTTCAACTCCCTCGATGCGCAGCGAGAGGCCTGCGCCGCGTATGTCGCGAGCCACAAGGCGGAGGGCTGGGTGCTGCTGCCAACCGTCTACGAGGACGCGGGGATCTCGGGAGGAACCCTGGAGCGCCCGGGCCTGCAGCGCTTGCTCGACGACATCGATGCAGGTCTCGTCGAGCAGATCGTGGTCTACAAGGTCGACCGACTGACCCGTTCCCTCTCCGACTTTGCGAAGCTCGTCGACCGGCTCGACGCGGCCAGCACCGGGTTTGTCTCGGTGACCCAGTCCTTCAACACCGCGACCAGCATGGGACGACTGACGCTGCATATGCTGCTGTCCTTCGCACAATTCGAGCGGGAGGTCACGGCCGAGCGGATCCGCGATAAGGTCGCTGCCTCCAAGCGCAAGGGACTATGGATGGGCGGCCGCGTACCGCTCGGCTATGAGAAGGACGAGCGCACGCTGCGCATCAACGAGGCTGAGGCCGAAACGGTCCGGACGCTCTATGCGCTGTACCGGAAGCACGGAACGCTCCGGCAGGTGAAGGCCGACGCGGACCGTCTGAGACTGCGCACCAAGCAACGCTTCGCCGCGGATGGAACCCGGACAGGCGGGCTGCCGTTCCGTCGCGGACACCTTCACTGCCTGCTGACCAATCCTCTCTACGCCGGCCGCATCCGGCACCAGAGGCGTGTCTACGAGGGCCAGCATCCATCGATCATTGCTCCGGAGCTCTGGGACGCGGTCCAGGCGCAGCTGCAGGCAGGGGCTGCCAAACCAAGGAGACGCACGACGAAGGGCCGTGCAGCCCGTTCCCCACTGGCAGGCAAGCTCTTCGACGAGACCGGGGACCGGCTGACGCCGAGCCACACCAAAAAGAAAAACGGGCAACGGCTCCGCTACTACGTCTCCCGGCGCCTCATCCAGCACAGTGGCCAAAAGGACCTCTCCGGCTGGCGGCTGCCCGCCCCGATGCTGGAACAGACCGTCGTGCATCTCATCCGACAGCATGTGGATGCCACGACTTTCTCGGCCTCGTTGATCCACACTCCGACGATGCAAGAGCTTGCCTCGGTGGGTCGCTTTTTAGACGGGCTGTGTTCCGATACTAATGATGATAGTGCCTCGGCAGCCCCCCTGCTCCGTCTTATCCGGCGGGTCGACATCAGCCCTGGCTCTGTGTCCATCCTGCTCGACCGCAATGCGTTCGCTGCTTGCCTCTCTATGGGACCTGACCGCATTCGCGAGGATGCACTCCGCATCCTCGCACCGTTCCGCTTGCGCCGACGCGGCGTCGAGACCAAGCTCGTTCTGGGCAACCCCACGAAATCCGTCGACCGCACACTCCTGCGCAATATCAGAAACGCCCGCTCCTGGCTCGACCGAATCAAAGCAGGCAAAACCTATGAGGAGATTGCCACCGAAGACGCCATCCCAACGGACCGCGTGCGCAAGGCAATCCGTTATGCCTTCCTGGCTCCTGACATCGTCCGCGCCATTGTCGAAGGCCGCCAGCCCGTTGGGCTGACCTCGAGCTACCTCTTGCATCATCCGCTTCCCGACGATTGGGAGAAACAGCGAGTGCTCGTCAAAACGCTGTGAGCCTGCCAGCGCCCACTTCGTGAATGGGCTCGGTTAGCAGCAAGCTGCTCTCCGACACTGGCCTCCACCAATCAGCCTCAAACTCGCCCAAATTCCCTGTCATGGTTTCCAGACTCGGATAGCCTCCTTGTACTGGACCGTCTGCGGAGTCATCTTCGTTTCCTCCATAAAACTCCGCTGGATGAATTCGAGGTTTGGCCAATTCGAATTTCGCTATTCGCCTTCTCCTCAGGCGCGATCTAGGCGTAGAGCGTCTTCTCATTGTCTGCGCGATTAAGTGGAAAAACGACACGATAAGCCCCAAAATCGCCCCAAATTGCACGCTAAGGACCTGTTTTGCTCTGTTTCTGATCGTTTCCAGCCAAGAACCGGAAGCTCCACTCGAGCCTCCCGACTGCGATAGCCGGAAAGATGTTCCCGTCGACGAACATTCGCTGATGAGACGTAAAGCCTTTTGCGACAATGAGTAACGGTCGGAGCCGCCTCCGGAGGGTTTACGACACGGCCCTCTTTCAAGCGTCCAGGAGGTTGAGATTGCCGTATAGAAAATTTGATTGAAGCAAATTCGATTCCGGCTCGAACGACCACCCGTCGATAATGCGTGCGGGGACCAGCACGTGACAGCGGCCGTTAAATCACTGTAGGGGAAGAGGATGGAACGAAATTGGCATCATGGTTGAAACCCGAGAGGGCGTAAAACAGCCTTTTCGCAAAACCTGTGTACGCGTCAAAAAAGTCAAAAAATGCGCGAAACTCGAAACCTCCTGAATCTCCACTGAATTTTCTGTTTGAGGATTTCCGCCAAAAGCTGGACCACCTTTTACCGAGACCGGATAGCTCCAACCTGCACCATCCGCCACCCCGTCCTGTGCCAAAACTCGGCCCTTTTGAAACAGACCATAACTCAGCAGCTTAGCGTCTGTGTTTGCGACCGGCCCAAGGGCCGTGGGCTTTACAATCGTCTAGCCCGAGGGTGTTATCTTCAGATCCATGATGACGTACCCCGTACAATTCCTACTGCTCGTTCTGGCTGGGTCAGCCGCCAGCAGCAGGAAGTGATTGTCCAGACGGAGACCGGGCGAACCACCATGGACGCGCTTCGAGAGCAGGTCCGGCGAATCGCGGAAGCCTGTGGCGCTCCGATTAACTAGCCGGTCCAATCGGGCTATAATCTCGACATGCCGATCTTCGAATACGCCTGCTTGGAATGCGACAAACGCTTCGAGTCGCTTGTCCTGAGTTCGAGCGAGGACGTGCCGCGCTGTCCTTCCTGCGAGAGCGGCAAGCTGGAAAAGCAGCCTTCAGTCTTTGCGGTCAGTAGTGGAAACGGGGCGGCGGCTGCAGCTGAGGCACCCGGGGCCTGTGGATCTTGCGGTGACCCTCAAGGCCCGGGTTCTTGCTCGCTGAACTGAGCTTTTCCCGGAAGACGACGCAATACGCATCGAACTAGTCGGTGCCTGTGAGGTCAAAATACTCATGCGGCTTCCCGATGGTAGAAACGTAACAACCCGCCAAGCCGTTCACGGGAGCGCACCATAGAAACTAAGCTGCTGATTTATGGTCTATTTCAAAAGGGCCGAGTTTTGGCACAGGACGGGGTTACCTGTGATAATTACAGCCCAAATAGCGCTCACGACCTTCGCCGCACGGTAAATGGAGCGTAAGCGCTTTTTTGCAAAGGGATACGTACACATCGCCAACAGCAAACAGCGCAAGCACCCGCGAGAAGCTAGGTCCGCGTCGTGTTCAAAAAACACAAACGCGTTGCCAAGCCCTTGATGGTGGCGCTCTCCATGATAATGATAGATGAACTCGGCGACGGCCCCGCGCGCAGGTCTTAGAGTTCGTTTGTATTTTTGGACACGACGCGCGCGACTAGGCGGGCTTGCTCCACCACCATCTCGGCGCACGCCGCGCGCCGCCGGCCAAGAGCGTATCCAGCAAGAGCATGGGTCGTCTCAGAAACGACCCCATGAGTCGGAAGCGGATCTTGTTCACCCAACGCGGGTAGCCCCGGTTGTAAGGACAGACTCTCAAGCAAATGGAACAATCGGTGACTTGCTTCACCCAAAAGCTGAAGCATTTTTCGGCGTCGGTGGTCCACTTCTTGACGCCGCGGATGTTGGATCGGTTGTATATCCGCTTCGATGGGTCGTCCCAGGTAATCGCCTGAGGGGGACACTCCGCGCTGCAGCGTCGGCATGTGTTGCAGAACTCTTTTACACCGAACCTCTTCGGCCGGTCGTGACCGAGCGGCAGATCGGTAAACACCTTTCCGATTCGTAAGCGCGGTCCCAGCTCTTCGGTGATGAGCAGACCGTGGCGGCCGTATTCGCCGAGTCCCGCCTTGATCGCGTAAGGAATGCTAGCCGCAGTGTCGTTCATACTGGCGTAGGCCCGATACCCCAGGTTGCGGATGTATTGCGCGAGTGCCAGCAAAGTCACTGCGTCTTTAGAATAGCCGACCCCGGTCGCGGTCCCGCTGAGAGCCGAGGGGACGGTCTTGAGGAGGTCATGATCCATCTCATGCACCACCACGATGACCGAGGTCATCCCCTCCGGGAGATCCATGGGCGCCTCGCCCTCGGTGGCCCGGTTATATTTGTGGCTATAGACCCATCGTTCGTCGTAATAGGTGATACCTGTCAGATCGGCCCCCATTAGCTTGGCGACCTTCTTGATCTCCCGACTCATCTCCTCCGGGTCGCGGATCTCGCGCTGCTCGCTCGCGCCCTCACGGTGTGCGGTCAGATAGTCGAGAAAACCCTCGCGTCGATCTTCGTGAAGAAGCCTCTCGGCGAAAAAGTCTGCGACGTGCCAACCTGCGTTACGGAGGGCGAAGTCCTTTTGGTGATAGCCATCGACGTGACGCCATTCCTCCAAGGGGAGACGATAGGATTGATAGAACTTATCGGTGTCTTTCGACCGAATGGTGGAATCCCAGAAGGAACGGCTGAAGATGTCCTCTCTTTGATTGAAGCGGCGGAAATCTTCGCTGATTTCGAACCGGGCGTCCTCGTCGGTGGCACAAGGGCGTCGGCACGTCGTGCATTTCGAGTGGTGTTTGCTCATCTCAGGAATCGACTCCCGTTTCGCGACGGTAGGTGCTTCCGCAATTAAGTGTTGGCGGCCAGACCGTAACCGGTCTGCGTGCTAGAGTTTGAACCAGAATTCTGAAGACACAGTTCTCTCATCGTCAGGGCCGAGCCGAAGTGAAGAATAGCAGATGTCTCAATCCCCGTCCTGTGCCAAAACTCGGCCCTTTTGAAACAGACCATAAATCAGCAGCTTAGCGTCTGTGTTTGCGACCGGCCCAAGGGCCGTGGGCTTTACAATCGTCTAGCCCGAGGGTGTTATCTTCAGATCCATGATGACGTACCCCGTCCTGTGCCAAAACTCGGCCTTTTTGAAATAGGCCATAAATCAGCAACTTAGTGTCTGTGTTTGCGACAGGGCCAAGGGCCGTCGGAACGTGTCAACGACATTGAGACACCCGCGTGTTGCATTTAGTGAGCCTCGATTGGTGTCGCCGGGCTCATGACGACGTCGCGGTCTACGTCCGCTTCGACCGCGAACGCGCCACAAGGAGTGGAAACAGGGGGTAGCTCAGGTATGGACCACCCCGAGCAAGTCGCTGTTTCAGCCTCCTGGTGCGTTGTTTTTTCCGGCGGAGGGTTGATCCAGGCCTGAGGGGGCACAACGGGAGGTTGAGGAGTTCCGCGAACGAATCGTTCGGGGTGAGCCCGCTGAGCTTGGACGAGGGTCTGGCGTCGAGCCGAGGTGAGTTTTTCCGCGCGCCCATGATGAACGACGGCTGGAGTCATGAGACCGATTCCCGAGTGCCGGTGTTCGTGGTTGTAGTAGCCGAAGAAGTTACGGCAGAACAGGCGAGCATCCTCGATGGAACCGAAACGCTGCGGGAACTGAGGGCAATACTTCAGCATCTTGAATTGAGACTCGGAATAGGGATTGTCGTTCGAGACATGAGGTCGCGAGTGAGTCTTGGTCACGCCGAGGTCGGCTAGGAGCAAGGCTACGGGCTTGCTTTGTATCGAGCTGCCGCGATCCGCGTGGAGGGTGAGCTCACCCGGTTCAATGTCCTGCTTGCGACAGCTCTCGGCGATGAGGCGGCGTGCGAGCTCGGAACTTTCGCGGTGAGCCAGCATCCAGCCCGTCACGTAGCGGGAGAAGATGTCGAGGATGACGTACAGGTAGTAGTAGGTCCACTTGACGGGGCCACGAAGCTTCGTGATGTCCCTCACTCCATCGAGTAGGTGAGGCCCCACTGGCCCCGGATCCGGTCCGCGAGATGCATGAGAGCCAGGGACTCATCGAGGGGCATCACGGCGCTCTCTTTGTCGCCTGCCCGCAGGCAACGACCGACCTCGTCCGCCTCGTAGTTATAGCCGTTCCCCCGCAGGGGTAACTCGACCAGTTCCTGATTACGGCCACGGGTCACGGTGAGGCCGGCGCTCTTGAAGAAGGGGCTGTGGAGGCGAATCGAGCCGTCCGTACCGAAGAGTGTGGCCTCGACGGTGGTGCGGGTGCGTACAGCGCAGGAGAGCACGGCGAGTTCGCCTCCGGCATACTTGAGTAGCACCGCGGACTGCTCGTCGACGCCCGTTTCACCGAGCTGGGCGGTGGACACGACCTCCTGCGGTTTCGGGCCCAGGACCATGCTCGCGAGGGACAGGACATAGATACCGACGTCGAGGAGGGCGCCTCCACCAAGGGCCTTGTTGAAGAGTCGTGACTCGGGATTCATGCTGGCACGGAAGCCGAAGTCGGCCTGCACCATTCGCACGTCACCGATCGCGCCCTCGGCAATGAGTTCGCGCGCACGGACCACGGCGGGGATGTAGCGCGTCCACATCGCTTCCATCAGGAACATTCCTTGCTTGCGGGCCACGCCGATGACCGTCTGAGCCTGCTCGGCGTTCATGGTGAAGGGCTTCTCGCACAGGACGGCCTTGCCCTGCTCGAGGAGCAAGATGCTGTTGTCCTTGTGGAAGGGATGAGGCGTCGACACGTAGACGGCATCAACGTCAGGATCGGCGGCGAGGGCCTCGTAACTGGCGTGGCTCCGCGGGATGTCGAACTCGTCAGCGAATGCATCCGCGGTCTCGCCGCTGCGCGAGCCGACGGCGACCAGGGAGACGTCATGGGCGTCGGCGAGACCCTGAGCAAACTGATGGGCGATGTTGCCGGTGCCGAGAATGCCCCAGCGGATCGAGTCGGTCATGTCTTCTCCTTTCAGCAGCTTAGACACCCTTGGAATCCGCGCAGAATCGAGGGTATTTCGTGCCGCAGGCCTGGCTTCCAAGAAAATCGTGAATCGAATGTCCCCGTGGCCGTATCCTAGCAATTGACGCGGCCACGCGGGTACATCTCACCAACACTTGATGGCGGAAACATCTCAAGGAGTAAGGTCAGGGCTCCGCCGGCGGCCAAGATTGGCCGGACGCGAGATCGGGGTGACGCAGTTCACGTGTTGGCCTGCCATGCTCAAGGCGCCACTCCTCGATCTCTCCTAGAAGCATGAGGGCGGATTTTCGACGCTTTGGATCCTGAAGGGTCATTCTGAACAGCCGCAAGCGCAGCTCGTTTGACGCGCGCGGGTGCTCAGTAAAGACATTGGGATTTTGCCCGTAGGGTCGTCGCTCGACGAAAGCGCTTTCGAGTTGCTCCCAGGTGCCTTGCGGAACCGGCGAGGGTTTGGCGTCGTCGATAAGGTTCAGACTCGCGGCAAGGGCTTCGGGCGTTCCGAGACAGCCCATGACACTCGAAAGGACGTGTCGATTGAGTTCCGGTAGGTCGCGTTCGCACAATTGCTGCAGCCGCGCGGCCACCTCCGGCTTACGCTGGGCCAGTTCTGTGATCCGGGCAACCAGCACGTCCTCGCGGTCAGGACGGCGCGTCAGCGCGATTCCGCGGACATCCGGGTCGACAAAACCCAAGAGCAGTTCGCATGCGCGCGGCGTATCGAGCGCGGCGACCGCGTTGATAAGACTTTCCTCGCATTGCTCGAACGTCTGCGCATCGGAGGCGAGCTCGTACAGAAGATCGATGGCGGCAGCCGAGCGGCTCTCGCTGAGAGCGGTGATAAGCTCGCACAGTTCGTATCCCCAGAACCGCCACTTTCGGAGCACATCACGAACCTTGGCGATCCCTGCTGCAGGGTCGTCAACGAAGGGGCAGAGCGCGAGGATGCGACGCAGAAGGTCTTTATCTGAATCCTGCATCCACCCCTCTGTCCGCTCAAGGATGGAATCAGCCAGAGCGAACGCGGTGGTCGCGGGCAAAACGCCACCAGCCATCAACAAGCGCTCGGCGGCGGCGAGACAGACGTATTGATCCCATTGGCCTGGCATGGCAATCACGTCGAGCACCGCTGCCGCAGAACCGCGGCCGTCAATGGCGGCAAGCGCATTTGCGAGCTCTTTCAGGCCGGCGGCTGATTTCCCGTCTTCATTCTGCTCTCGCAGGCGTTTGATTTCGGCTTTGAGTGCGGCGACGAACCGTGTGCGTCGCTGGTTGTTGCCGGATGGCGGCGTACGGTCTTCGCGCGCTGCCCACATCAAATCGTAGCGGAACGTCATGTCGAAGGAGCGCTCCGGCTTTGGCACGAAGTCTTGCGCCATCGCAGCCGCAGCGTCAGTGAGGTATTCCGGCTCGGGAAGTAGGTCAATGAGCACCTGCTCGGCGCCGGCGGGGTCTAGGTGCATGACGGCAGCGATGTGCCGGCGGGCTTGGTACATGCGACTGCCATTGCCGAGAGGCCCTCGATCGCCGACGGCGAGCGCCGCCTGGCCGCGGCGCATCCTCTCGATGTCCGCGCGGATGAGGGTCACCAGATCCGCTATATCTTCGGGTTCTCCGACCTGTGCGATCGATGAGGCCAGGTTGGCTTTCTCCGTACCGTTGAAGTCATCCTGGCGGAGCACAAGATCGACGCTGCCTATAAGGTACGCGCGGAGACGCGCCTTCAGGTCATCGTCGGCGATGAGCAGCGGTTCCACGTCCGACCTGGCGACTCTACTGAGAAGGCCCGCGGCGACTTTGATGTCGAGGGGGTCGCCGCCCGTGATGGACGAGAGGAGGCCGGCCGCGGTGACGTCGTCGGGAAGGCGGCGAAACACGGCCTCTAGCTGTCTTATCACCTGCCACTCGAATTCGTGCTGGCCGGGCTCCGCATCCACCTTCCGCCACAACTCGCGCAGCTTCGCAAACACGCGCGCCGTAAGCCTTGTATCCGCGCGGGCAGCGATCACGGCAATCATGCCCTCAAAGCGCACGTTCTTGAGGTCTTCGGTCTCAACGCGTTGCAGGGATTTCTCGACGAGGTCGTCGGGAATGGCGGTCACGAACGGCAACAAGTACTCGTCCGCGTAGAGGACGCCTTCGGAAATCTGGATTGCCACCCACTCGCTCGCCCACGCAGGATCGGTATTGCGTAGATGCTTGAGCGCCGGTTGAATGTAGTGCGGACCCAGGTTCCACATGTCGCCACTGGGCAGCGCTTCTATCGCATCCTTGATGACGCCGTCCAAGCCTGTCTCACCGAACTCGACCAAATTGAGCGCCGTTCGCAGGCGCGCGGGATGGTCTTTGCTGGTCTCGATGAATTTACGCATCGCGGCGACGGTCTTGGATCTGAGCGCCGTGGGCATTTGGTCGGCACTCTTGCGCGCAACATCCTCAAATGTCTGCACATCCATCGATTCGAGGACGCGGGTCAGCGTGTCGTCAGACCTAGTCCACATGAGACCCGAGACCGCCGCCTTCTTCACCGTGATGCTGTCGTCCTCCATAGCGAAAGCCGCGACTTCGTCATCGATACAATGATGAAGCAATTCGGAGACAAAATCCGCTCGCACCTCGTCGCTCCAGCCGCGCACCTGCTCGCGCCAGTTCGGTCCAAGCAACGAGACCCGGATATCCGGCCACAGCCGGTACGTGCGAAGCCGCGTTTCTTGGTCTTTCCCCGAGAGAAGCGGCACGATGATGTCGCTGAAGTCGTCCACGCCGGTGGCGAGCATGGCGGCGAGGGCATACTGCCGATAGTTGCCGTCGCGGATTGCATAGACGGCGCGGAAGCGCTCACTGACGACGGCGCAAACTTCATTCCAGACGGTCGAGCCGCAAAGCTGCGCAAGCTCGCCGGCAAATACGAGATCGACGGCGAGCGCCATCTCCACCAACTTCCCTCCGACGCGGGTGCTTCGCTTGTCGACTCCCCCATCGCCGCTCTGCTCGGCAAACGTCTCGGCGATCATGCGTAATGGTTCGGCCCATGCCGGATCGTCCACGTAGTCGGCTGTGAAGCGACCGGTCAAGTCGTGGTCATCGTCCCGCAGGTCGAGAAGCCGCGCGCGGATGTCGAGCGCAGCGAAGTATTCCTGAAGCTGCTGATGCTCGAATCGAAACCTTGTTTGCGGGTAGTCAACGAGCTCGAGAACGTGGTGCGCCGTGAGCGCCGCCAGGACCATCGGCCCTCCCACAGGATCGATTTGCCCACTGTTCGCAAGCACTCGTGCGACGGCAGCGACGATAGCGCGGGCATCAGCCTCGGGCAATGCCACCGCACCGCGGCGGGTCATCTCAGTTGCGAGGGCCTTCAAGTAGTCCGTTTGCCGGCCGAAGATCGGTGCAGCTTGTAGCGCGTTTCCGTGTTCGTACCGTTGTTCTTGCAGACGGCGAACCTGGGCTAGGACGCCGATTTTCGTGGAGGGAATTTCGGCACCCGCTTCAAACAGCGAAGCGACTTCCGAGAGAATGAACGGCGTGCGGGTCAGCTCGTCGAGGGACGGGTCGGCGTCGATGCGGGCGCGAAGCTCGGCGCCTTTCGCGCCAAGGCGGGCCTCAATGTAGGCTGCGCGCTGCGCGCGCCGAAGGTACAACAACCGCAGCCGCAATGCACCGGGCAACGGCGGCGTCAAGTGGTGCGTGCGGGTTGCGACGATGATGCCCGCGCTCGGAAAATCGCGTTCGAGCTCCCGGAGTGCGTCGTTTGCCTGCGCGGAATCCGACTCCGCAATTTCGTTCCAGCCGTTCAACAACAACAGAAACGGTTCCGTCTGCTGCACGCGTGCGAGGTCGGCGGCCGTGAGGCGTTCAGCTAGGAAAGCAGGCATCCCGGCAATGTATTCGAGAATCCCCCGGCGCGATGACGTCCACGCCGGAAGGTCGACCATGAAGGGTGTGCCGGCGGTGCGCGCGCGTTGTGCGAGCTGTATCAGCGTCGTCGTTTTTCCGCGGCCAGCGGGCCCTTCGAGAACGATGCGACGGCTCTGCGACAGTACCTGGTCGATCTGCTCAAGCGACAGCACGTCGGCAGACTCCGCGCCATCCGGATCAAGCCTCACCGCTGTAAGATCGACAAGCGGATGTCCCTTTGTCTTGCCAGCCCAGGTCCTCGTGACGGCGGCAGCCGCGCGCCGTGTTCTGTCAATGAGGTCTGCAACCTGCGGTTCGGAATCGATATCGATGTGGAGGAAGCTGGCACGGACCGAAGCGTTCTCCGGCATCATCATCAGAGTGATGATTTCCTCGCGCTCGATGATGTGAAGTTCGAGGCCGTGCTCTTTCTGAATTATCTCTTCCCACTGCTTTCGGTCGGCGTTGCCGACTTTGGCGGCCGTTACGAAGAGGAGCGTCCTTAATTCAGGAAAGTTCTTTTTAGCGGTCTTCGCGTCGGTAGAAATCTTCCTCAGCGTCGGCGTGATCGAGGCGGCGAGTCCCTTGCCGATTTTATCAGGCGTCAGGCTCGCGGGCGCATAGGCGTCGAGGCCGAGATCCTTCTTTCGCTGGCGGGCGATGAGTTCGGGCCAGCGCTTCTTGCCGAGTACTACCGCCAGACCCTGAAAACGCATTCCCTCCTCTTGAGAGGCGAGCTCGTCGAGAGCCCTTTCGATGTCGGTTCTCAGAATGGCCATTCGAATCCTGCGCTACAAGTCGGAGGCATCCGGGAAAATATGCCACGGCTGGCTCGACCGTTCCAGCTGCCCGTATGGTGCAAATAGTACGTCGAGCTCGACGTCGGCCTGTGGAGGGTCGATGACCGGATCTGCGCGAAGCGAGGATTCGATGGGCCGCCAGCCGAGGTCAATGCCACGACGGCCGTCGGAGGTCGGCCTGGGCTCCGGTTCTTGGTGCCATCGTACTTGGCTGCGATGAGGTAGCGGTACCAGCGCAGAAGCGTAGCGGGTGTGGCAACCGACGCAATCTGGGCCAGTGCCTCGCGGCCCAGAGCCTGAGCCTTGACGGCGAGCCTGCGTCGGTCGTCGTCAGAGAGCCTGAGACGCTTGCCCCGAAGCCCGGCTCGGAGCACACGGTTTTCCTCTCGCAGGTAGTCGATCACATCCTGCTGCTGGCGGTTGACCCAGCCGGCCAGAACGAGCAGTAAGAATCGCACGTGGTACGTCATCATGGGTCTGAAGATAACACCCTCGGGTCAGACGATTGTAGAGCCCACGGCCCTTGGCCCAGTCGCAAAACACAGACGCTAAGCTGCTGATTTATGGTCTATTAAAAGGGGCCGAGTTTTGGCACAGGACGGGGTAGCGAACCCGTCCTGTCCAAAAACACAAACGAACTTAAGACTGGCGCGCCGGGACGTTTCGGATCAGAGACGTCTGAGGCTTGGTTGGCCAATGGAAGCTAGAATCCTCGGTCATGAGGAGGCAGAGCCAGCCCTGGACATGGTTGGTCGTCGCCATCGCTGGTTGGATCCAGCGTGACCAACAGGCCGCTATCGTTTGTGTTTTTGGACACGACGAGATCGCCTACCGCTGGATCGACTTTTTGCGGAGCACACGTGGAGAGTTTGTTTGCCGTAAAGGACTAGTAGGCTTCACCCCACTTGCCGGTAAACGCGATCTCGTCTTGACGCCTGCGAGTCCGCGATGCAGGCATGTCTTCGGTGGAATAGCCGATCGCGAGCACCGCTACCGGATCGAATCCTTCGGGAATCCCGTACGTTTCGCGCGCTTTGACGACATCGAATCCCGCCATCTGATGAACGTGGAGGCTAAGCAACGTCGCTTGCACGATGAGCTGCGACACAGCGAGGCCGACATCGTGGTACCCGTGTCGGTTCGCTTTGTCGCCGCGCGTAAACCTGAGCTTCGCCGCCGATAGTATCAGGACCGGTGCGGTCTCGGCCCACTCCTGGTTGCCGGGAGCGAGACACTGCCTTGGTGCACAACTCGCGATCTCGGTCCACAATTGTCCTGTACTCGCGGATACGAGGTTCCCCATGAGCATTTTCAAACGCACTCAGCGGAAGTATGTGAAGAAGGCCTATCGCGTGAGGAATTGGCGTGAATATGAGGCGGGTCTACGCAACCGCGGGAGCCTGACCGTCTGGATCTCGCTCACCGCCGGCAAGCTTGTGAACTGGGACGCGCCCCGGCCAAGGAGGAGGAAACCGGGCCGTCAACGCAAGTACTCGAACCACGCCATCGAGACGGCTGTCACCCTGGGCATGGTGTTTCATCTGTCATCTAGGCAGAGCGAGGGATTGCTGCGGTCGTTGTTCGCTCTGATGAAGCTAGACAATGATGTGCCCGATCACACCACGATCTCGAGGCGCAAGGCGAAGCTGGGTAAGGTCCCCTTCTACCAAGACAAGCAGAAGACGCCGTTGCACATCTTGATCGACAGCAGCGGTCTCGCTGTCCACGCCGGCCAGCTGCGCAGAGCACCAAAGAGCAGGGACTATCGCAAGCTCCATCTGTGTGTCGACGAGCAGAGTGGCGAAGTCGTCGCCGGCGAGCTGACGAGCAAAAGAGCCCGCGATTCATCGCGGGTTGCATCGCTTGTCGGACAGATCGACAGTCCCATCTCATCGGCCAGAGCTGACACCGCATACGACGCCAGCGGCGTCTATGAGGCGATCGAGAATCACAGCGCTCATCGCTCGCCGAGGGTGCTGATACCGCCGCGCAAGGGCGCCCAGCTCGCATCGGGGCCGGCGAGCAGCCGACAGCGCAATCGCAACATTGCAGCACAAGCTCGGCTCGGCAAACGAAAGTGGCACACAGAATCGGGCTACAGCAAACGGAGCAAAGTCGAGACAACGTTCCATCGCTACAAGGCTATCGTGGGCTCAGCGATGCGAGCGAGAGGGTTGGCGGCACAGAGAGTCGAGGCAAGGATCGGGTGCAAGATTCTCAACACCATGACGGCGCTCGGGATGCCTGATAGCGAGATGATCGGATGATGGGAGTCGGGGCCAAGCGAGCTCTCGGCCTCTATCGGAGTTGTGCACCAAGGCACAGGTTAAGTGCTCCGGCTGAACCCTTGCGGCCAACGATTATCGACGGAGACTCGGTCAGCGGTGTCTCGCAGGACCCTACGATCCCCTCCTGTGCCAAAACTCGGCCTTTTTGCAATTTGGACAGAAGGGCTGATTTCCTAAGAAAGGCCGATCAACAACGGGCCGAAGAGCGACGATGGACGGGATGCTCTCAAGCCTTGCCGGATCCTGGTTGATACAAAATCCGAGGCAAGTGAGGGCATCAATGAAGCCCAGGCACACCTGGACCAGAACGTGCTAGCCCGCTACGCCACGGTAGCCCCGGCCTCGATTCTGGATCCCTCGGGTGGCCTCATTTTGGCGGCCGCACGGCCCTGCCAGCGGCCCACTTCCCCCTTTGGCGCAAACGTGGCACTCGAAAATCGAGATTAGAGACGAATACCGAAAATGAGGCCAGTTCAACCCCTTCTAGCGCGTCTCTGGTGCCACCTACCCCTGCGAAACCCCGCCAACCGCGCAGAAAATCTCACCCGTCTCTGCAGTGCCACAATTGGCCAGACTGGGTGGCGGATGGTGCAGGTTGGAGCTATCCGGTCTCGGCAAAAGGCGGTCCAGCTTTTGGCGGAAATCCTCAAAGAGAAAAATAAGTGGAGATTCAGGAGGTTTCGAGTTTCGCGCATTTCTTGACTTTCTTGACGCGTACACAGGTTTTGGGAGAAGGCTGTTTTACGCCCTCTCGGGTTTCAACCATGATGCCCACGTCGTTCTATCCGATTCTCCTACAGTGATTTAACGGCCTTCGTCACGTGCTGGTCCCCGCACGCCTCATCGACGGGTGGTCGTTCGAGCCGGAATCGAAGTTGCTTCAATCAAATTTTTTATACGGCAATCTCAACCTCCTGGACGCTTGAAAGAGGGCCGTGTCGTAAACCCTCCGGAGGCGGCTCCGACCGTTACTCATTGTCGCAAAAGGCTTTACGTCTTATCAGCGAATGTTCGTCGACGGGAACATCTTTCCGGCTATCGCAGTCGGGAGGCTTGAGTGGAGCTTCCGATTCTTGGCTGGAAACGATCAGAAACAGAGCTAAACAGGCCATTAACGTGCAATTTGGGCCGGTTTTGGGGCTTATCGGGCCGTTTTTGCGCTTAATCGTGCAGACAATGAGAAGACGCTTAACGCCTAGATCGCGCCTGAGGAGAAGGCGAATGGCGGAATTCGAATTGGCCAAACCTCGAATTCATCCAGCGGAATTTTACGGAGGAAACGAAGATGACTCCGCAGACGGTCCAGTACAAGGAGCTATCCGAGTCTGGAAACCATGACAGGGAATTTGGGCCAGTTTGAGGCTGATTGGTGGAGGCCAGTGTCGGAGAGCAGCTTGCTGCTAACCGAGCCCATTCACGGAGTGAGCGCTGGCAGGCTCACAGCGTTTTGACGAGCACTCGCTGTTTCTCCCAATCGTCGGGAAGCGGATGATGCAAGAGGTAGCTCGAGGTCAGCCCAACGGGCTGACGGCCTTCGATAATGGCGCGGACAATGTCGGGGGCCAGGAAGGCATAACGGATTGCCTTGCGCACGCGGTCCGTTGGGATGGCGTCTTCGGTGGCAATCTCCTCATAGGTTTTGCCTGCTTTGATTCGGTCGAGCCAGGAGAGAGCGTTGGCGGTATTGCGCAGGAGTGTGCGGTCGACGGATTTCGTGGGGTTGCCCAGAACGAGCTTGGTCTCGACGCCGCGTCGACGCAAGCGGAACGGTGCGAGGATGCGGAGTGCATCCTCGCGAATGCGTTCGGGTCCCATAGAGAGGCAAGCAGCGAACGCATCGCGGTCGAGCAGGATGGACACAGAGCCGGGGCTGATGTCGACCCGCCGGATAAGACGGAGCAGGGGGGCTGCCGAGGCACTATCATTCTTGCTACCGGAACACAGCCCGTCTAAAAAGCGACGCACCGAGGCGAGCTCTTGCATCGTCGGAGTGTGGATCAACGAGGCCGAGAAGGTTGTGTATTGGTTCAGCGTGAAGATGACAGCGAGGTTGGACGTTAACGCAACACCCGGCGGCAGGATGTCCCCTATCGCCCCAGGGATCGTACCAGAGTGCTCGGGGGCGTCAAGGGTAAAGCGCGCTGCGCGCGGTAAAGCGCGCTGCGCGCGCCGGCTTCGCCGCCCTTGACGCCCCCTGCGCTCTCTGGTACTCAATGCTTGTGGGCGAGAGGGAACGGAGTGGGGCTCCTGGGATCAGAGTGTTCATGCGGGCACCTTGTTCGCACGGCGCTCACGCCGCAGCTTCCGAGCCTGCTCGAGTTTGCGGTCTCGCTCCGACCAGATCTGGGTGGCCTTGCCATCCATGAAGTCCAGCGGCGCAATGTAGCCGATCGCGCTGTGCAGGCGAACCCCGTTGTAATATTCGACGAATCGTTCCATCAAGCGGCGAGCCTCTTCGAGGCTCGTGGGGCTGGCAGGACGCAGGGCGTCCGATTTTATCGTCTTGTGCCAACGCTCGATCTTCCCGTTCGATTGCGGGTAGTACGGCGCGGTCCTCACGTGCGTCATCCCTGAGATGCGGATGAATGCCTTGAAGTCCTTCGCGATGTACTGCGGACCGTTGTCCGAGATGATTCGAGGCCGCGCATCGGGGTACCGCTCCTTTGCTCGCTCCAAGATGCACTCCACATCCGCTTCCGTCATCGACTCACGAATCTCCCAGTGAACCACCGCGCGGCTCGCACCATCCAGAAACGAGCAGAGGTAGTAGAACGTCCCACCCAGGTTCAAGTACGAGATATCCGTGTGCCAGTGCTGGTGCGCTCGCAGCGGCTGAACGAAGCCCGTTCCCTTCTTCGACGGCTTCGGGTTCCAACGGTCCAGACGACCCGCCTTCGACAACACCCGGTACGTCGTCGAGGGGCTAACTGCCACCACGTCTTCGTCCAGCATCATGAACGTGAGTCGGCGATACCCGTCCAGTGGGTGGCAGTCGAAGTAGTCGATCACGGACTGGCGCTCCCATTCTTCGATCCAGTGATCCCGCGGCACCAGGCCGTTGTGCTCATTCACCTTCCCGTACCGCTTGCGCCAGTCGTAGAACTTGCCCCGAGCGATCCCGCACCACTGAACGATCTGCTGGACCGGAAGCTGGGTCTTGGTGGCGATTGTGTTCACGAAGTCGACAACCTCGTCACGACGGTCATGGGGAATCCAGGCACCACTCAGGCTTCCCCAAGTTTTTTTTGAGTGTCACGTACTCTTCGGTCACCTCAGCGATGATCTGATCCTTACGGGCCACCTTCGCCTCGAGACGGGAGAGCTTCTCCTCTAGCTCCTTCTCACGGCTCGGCGCACGACGGAACGAAAACACCGTATGGGCTCCAGCCAATAGCTCCCTTTGCCATGTGTAGAACAGGCTCGGCTGGATTTCTGCCTCGTTGCATACCTCCGAGACCGGCTTTTTCTCGGCAACGTGCTGGCGCAACAGCTCTGCCTTTTGCTCCGCAGTGTGACGACGACGACCTTTGCTCATGACAGCTCCTTTTTCCATGTGCGTATTTTAACTTCAGGACTGTCATGTTCCAGCTGAACCGAAACAGTTGTGGCATCCACATGCTGTCGGATGAGATGCACGACGGTCTGTTCCAGCATCGGGGCGGGCAGTCGCCAGCCGGAGAGGTCCTTTTGGCCACTGTGCTGGATGAGGCGCCGGGAGACGTAGTAGCGGAGCCGTTGCCCGTTTTTCTTTTTGGTGTGGCTCGGCGTCAGCCGGTCCCCGGTCTCGTCGAAGAGCTTGCCTGCCAGTGGGGAAGGGGCGGCACGGCCCTTCGTCGTGCGTCTCCTTGGTTTGGCAGCCCCTGCCTGCAGCTGCGTTTGGACCGCGTCCCAGAGCTCCGGAGCAATGATCGATGGATGCTGGCCCTCGTAGACACGCCTCTGGTGCCGGATGCGGCCGGCGTAGAGAGGATTGGTCAGCAGGCAGTGGAGGTGTCCGCGACGGAAC
Source organism: Candidatus Marinacidobacterales bacterium (assembly GCA_965237955.1). GTDB lineage: Bacteria > Acidobacteriota > Vicinamibacteria > Marinacidobacterales > SMYC01. The sequence continues at coordinate 3,374,378 of OZ250169.1, forward strand.
GGCAGCCCGCCCGTTCGGGTTCCATCCGCGGTGAAGCGTTGCTTGGTACGCAGTCTCAGACGGTCCGCCTCGGCCTTCACCTGCCGGAGCGTTTCGTGCTTTCGGTACAGCGCATAGAGCGTCCGGACCGTTTCGGCCTCAGCCTCGTTGATGCGCAGCGTGCGCCCGTCCTTCTCATAGCCTAGCGGTACGCGGCCGCCCATCCATAGTCCCTTGCGCTTGGAGGCAGCGACCTTATCGTGGATCCGCTCGGCCGTGACCTCGCGTTCGAATTGTGCGAAGGACAGCAGCATATGCAGCGTCAGTCGTCCCATGCTGGTCGCGGTGTTGAAGGACTGAGTCACCGAGACGAAAACCGCGCCGGCCGCCTCGAGCCGCTCGACGAGCTTCGCAAAGTCGGAGAGGGAACGGGTCAGCCGGTCGACCTTGTAGACCACAATCTGGTCGACGAGACCTGCGTCGATGTCGGCGAGCAAGCGCTGCAGGCCCGGGCGCTCCAGGGTTCCTCCCGAGAGCCCCGCGTCCTCGTAGACAGTTGGCAGCAGCACCCAGCCCTCCGCTTTCTGGCTCGCGACATACGCGGCGCAGGCTTCTCGCTGCGCATCGAGGGAGTTGAACTCCTGTTCGAGACCCTCTTCCGCACTCTTTCGCGTATAGATGGCACAGCGGATCTTCTTCATGTTAGGCCTTGCGCTTGGGCGTGAGACCGAAAAAGCGTGGTCCTGACCAGTGGGTGCCGGTGATTCGCTTTGCGATGGTAGTGAGGGACGGATAGGTTTTGCCATCGAACCGATAGCCGTTGTCGATTACCTCGACCTGGTAGGTTCGGCCATTCCACTCGCGGACGAGATGGGTGCCGGCAGAAACGGACCCTGCGGGCGCGTCGGCGCCGTTGCCTGGCGTCCCGTTCGCCATGGCAGCCAGAGCCGCGCCGTGTTGCGGCCGAATGCCAGCCAAGGGTCCGGCACTGGCGTTCGTACGCAAGAACGCGGCGCATGAAAACACGAGAGAGCGAGCTTGGAGGAGCAGCCCCAAAGGTCTGCTCCCAGACCCGCCGTAAGCTGGCGAAGTCCAAACCGTCCAAAACGACGTTCCGGCCAACCCCTGTATCCTGCGGCATCACCGAACGTTCGCTCTTGTGCTCGATAAAGTCCAGTCTAATGAGGGACTTCCGGGTGCGCAGTCCGTTGCTCGTAGCTCGCCCCGCAGCCGATTTGAGCCAGCCGTGCGCACCCCCGGTGGGCCTGTCGCTCGCCACCCGCAGCCCAGGGGTCATAAGCCAGCCCTGCGGCGCGAAATACACTCGATTCTGCGCGGATTCCAAGGGCGTCTAAGCTGCTGATTTGTGGTCTATTTCAAAAGGGCCGAGTTTTGGCACAGGACGGGGTATACTTCGCCTCAAGAATGTTCTACCGATCTCCGGATGCATATCGGCGATTTGCCCGGGAAGCTATACGTAAAAAGCGAGCAAAGGATCGGGCAAAGGCGAACACTGGGAAGCCGACGAAAACCAAAGCATTGCAGGTTGCGGAGCCCCCACCAATCCGACCGGAGGTGCTAACGGGCGAGGGAGATGTTGGCGAACGGGTTGCTACCCTTGGGCGTTGTTTCGCCGACGGGGTGATACACCACTACCACCTATCGACGGGCCACATGGCCCAGATGCCACGCTCGGATGTTCGCCCTGAGACGCTGGCCGCGTTGCGGCCCATTATCAAGGTGGCCACCAGCGGCCATGTGGTGCCGTTGCCCGGATTCACCGAATACTTTCTAAGCATCAGGAACACCTGGATCGGCGCGGTGGGCTGGCTCATTGAGGGAACCGAGCGCCGAGTCATGGTTCGTTGCGTGACGGCCTGGACGGTCGGGGGCGCAACGAAGGGCGTGCGCTGGTTGGCGGCGGAGCTACCGGCGGAGCTGGACTTGCCCTGTTGTCTGGTCAGGCTTGGAGTACCACTGCTTGAGGACCCCGTCGCGGCAAGTTTGCTTGATGATGCTGAGCAGTGCATTGGCTGGGCGTTGCTACCCACCGCGCCCTAGCCTTTTTACCGGCATCGTCAAGTTGAGGCTGACGGCCGTTTCTGATGCGCAGCATGGTGGGTTCACCACGGGCTTGAGCCTAGTATCTTGGGGGTCGGTCTCGTCCTGTCCAAAAACACAAACGAACTCGAGTTCGTTTGTATTTTTGGACACGACGAGTTCGGGCGCGCCAGTTGGACGGAACGGATGGTCTGCAGGAGAGGTCTGCTCGGGGTCGCCTATCGCAGAGCCAGTACCGCGTCGGCTGGTCTCCGCGAGTTTTGAGAACGCCTCTAGGATTCGACCTTGCCGCTCCGTTCGCGTTTTCGGACAGGACGGGCACGGCGAGTACTTACGTTCGATATCTCGTCGCTTCGCCGAAAGACGCCCCGGCTCGATAGGTCACATAACCCTTGGCGGGAAGTGTGCAGGAGCGCGTAGTGCGGGAAAGCCGCACGCTGCGTGCGATGTGGCGGGGGCTGGAAACGGACTTACGGTGCGGCTAGTGAGGTGCCTTGGTGCACAACTCCGATAGAGGCCGAGAGCTCGCTTGGCCCCGACTCCCATCATCCGGTCATCTCGCTATCAGGCATCCCGAGCGCCGTCATGGTGTTGAGAATCTTGCACCCGATCCTTGCCTCGACTCTCTGTGCCGCCAACCCTCTCGCTCGCATCGCTGAGCCCACGATAGCCTTGTAGCGATGGAACGTTGTCTCGACTTTGCTCCGTTTGCTGTAGCCCGATTCTGTGTGCCACTTTCGTTTGCCGAGCCGAGCTTGTGCTGCAATGTTGCGATTGCGCTGTCGGCTGCTCGCCGGCCCCGATGCGAGCTGGGCGCCCTTGCGCGGCGGTATCAACACCCTCGGCGAGCGATGAGCGCTGTGATTCTCGATCGCCTCATAGACACCGCCGGCGTCGTATGCGGTGTCAGCTCTGGCCGATGAGATGGGACTGTCGATCTGTCCGACAAGCGATGCAACCCGCGATGAATCGCGGGCTCTTTTGCTCGTCAGCTCGCCGGCGACGACTTCGCCAGTCTGCTCGTCGACACACAGATGGAGCTTGCGATAGTCCCTGCTCTTTGGTGCTCTGCGCAGCTGGCCGGCGTGGACAGCGAGACCGCTGCTGTCGATCAAGATGTGCAACGGCGTCTTCTGCTTGTCTTGGTAAGAAGGGGACCTTACCCAGCTTCGCCTTGCGCCTCGAGATCGTGGTGTGATCGGGCACATCATTGTCTAGCTTCATCAGAGCGAACAACGATCGCAGCAATCCCTCGCTCTGCCTAGATGACAGATGAAACACCATGCCCAGGGTGACAGCCGTCTCGATGGCGTGGTTCGAGTACTTGCGTTGACGACCCGGTTTCCTCCTCCTTGGCCGGGGCGCGTCCCAGTTCACAAGCTTGCCGGCGGTGAGCGAGATCCAGACGGTCAGGCTCCCGCGGTTGCGTAGACCCGCCTCATATTCACGCCAATTCCTCACGCGATAGGCCTTCTTCACATACTTCCGCTGAGTGCGTTTGAAAATGCTCATGGGGAACCTCGTATCCGCGAGTACAGGACAATTGTGGACCGAGATCGCGAGTTGTGCACCAAGGCAACGACGCTTTCGTCGTTCTCCGGCAATGGTCAAGTCGATGGTCATCGCGTTCAGATCGATGCGCTCCTCGATGATCTCGAACATTCCCTCCGTTCGGTGACACGGCCCGATGTTTCGGTCGAGCTTCCCCAAGAGTCCGGCTCGCTTTCGCTCGTCCGCGGCGATGAGCGACTGATCCGTGATCTCGTCCTGGCTCTGGTGACGAATGCCGCCGAGTCCATGGGCCACGACGGTGGCACGGTTTCGATTTCGATCGGCACCGCGGATATCGATGCGGCCGCGCTTGCGCGTGCGTACTTGGGCAAAGGAAAAAAGCCGGGAAGTTACGTATACCTCGAAGTCTCCGACACCGGCTTGGGTATGGACGAGGATACGCTCGCCAAGAGCTTCGTTCCGTTCTTCAGCACGAAGCCCGAGCATCGCGGACTCGGTCTTGCAACGGTGCTCGGTGTCATGCGCGCTCACTGCGGGGCGGTAACGTTCGATAGCGAGCCCGAGAAGGGCTCGTCGGTGCGCGTCCTGTTTCCAACGACGACTTGAGCTTCCGCCGGACTTCCGTCAAGGGCTCCTAATGGAATCGCGTCGCTAGAGGCGGATACCTGATTATCGAAGACGCGGGGCCCAGTTCCAGTTACAATGCGAGGCCATGGCGGATCCGGAACTGCTTGCGATTCTGCGCCGGGGGCCGAAGGCCTGGAACCGATACCGGGATGAGGGCTCCGATGGGGAGACACCGGACCTGTCGCGCGCGGACCTCTCGGGCCTCGACCTGCGCGAGGCCGATCTCCACGGCGCGAACCTCACTGGGGCCAATCTCGCCGAGGCGAAGCTGGAAGGCGCGGTTCTGACCGATGGGCAGCTCGCTCAGGTCCAGGCCCAAGCCGCCAATTTCGACGGCGCCACGCTCCACCGTGCGCGGATGACCGGCGCTCAGCTCTCACACGCGACGCTCAACGATGCCGACCTCACCGGGGCCGATCTGACCCGCGCCAACCTCGTCTCCGCGCGGTTGCGCCGCGCCAATCTCTCCGGGGTCCAGCTCCAGATGGCGAACGCTTCCCAGGCGATTCTCGATGGAGCCCAGCTTCCGGTGGCCAACCTGAAGGGGGCGGTCTTCTCGGCTGCCAGTCTCGAAGGCGCGAAGCTTCCGGGAGTGAACCTCGAAGGTGCGCGGCTACCGATGGCGAACTTGCGCAACGCCGACTTGACCCGCTCAGAGGCAACCGGGGCTCACTTGCAGCGAGTGATTCTCTACGACGCGAATCTCACCGGGGCGAGCCTGGGTGGGGTCGAGCTGATGGACGCTGACCTGAGCGGTGCGCAGCTCCCGCTGGCAAATCTCGAAGGCGCGCGTCTTCAGAGATGCCGTCTCGGCGGGGCCGATTTGAGTCAAGTGAACCTACGCGGCGATTCTCGTCGACGATCTGGAGATGGTCCAGCTCTTGGAGACGCTCCTCGTCGAGTCCCGATGGCGTGAGCTCATCGCGCCGAACGCTCTCCGGATGGTGCTGGTGCTCGGCCGGTTTCCGGAGTGGCGGCGCCCTCACCTCGATGCGATCCGCGACCAGCTTCGGGGGCGGCACTACGCGCCGGTGGCGATTGATCTCGAGAATCCCGTTGGACCGAAGCTCCACGCGGTGATCGGGAACCTCGCGCACTTGGCTCGTTTCATCATTGCGGATCTCGCCGGAAGTCGAGAGTTCATTGGCGATATCCAGCCGTTCGCACTCGCCCTCCGTGTGCTGCCGCTCCAAGCTATCATGCCGGAAGGAGAGGAGCTCATGGAGCTTCCCGGCATTTGGGGCAAAGATCCCTATCGCTACCGCGACACCGACCATCTCGTCCAGACGTTCGCGAAAAGCGTGCTCGGGCCGCTCGAACAAAAGCTCGCGTCGGTCTCATGAAGTATCGCTACCTCGACAGCCCGTTCGGCCGGGTGTTGGTCGCGGGCGACGGAGACAGCCTTCAATGGCTTTCGTTCACACGAGGTCGGCAGAAGGCGACGTTGTTGTCCGAATGGACCGAGGACAATCGCAACACCCTGTTGCGAGAAGCGGGCCGGGAGCTCTATGCCTATTTCGCCGGGAAGAGGGAACGCTTCGCACTGCCACTGGAGCCCCAGGGCACGGCGTTTCAAAAGCGCGTGTGGAAAAAGTTGGTCTCGATTCCTTACGGCAAGACCGTCAGTTACAGCGACCTCGCGCGCCGTATCGGACGCCCGCGTGCGTATCGCGCCGTGGGCGCCGCGAACGGGCAAAATCCCATCTCCGTCATCATTCCCTGTCACCGGGTGCTCGGCAAAAACGGTGACTTGACGGGCTACGGCGGGGGCCTCGATATGAAGCGGAGACTTCTGGAGCTCGAGCGATGTACGAAGGAAAAACGTTCCGAACGTCGCTCAGTGATCGAGGAGGTTTGTTCAGCGTGAGAGGCCGGTGGCTCATCGTGGTGGCGCTGCTCCTTCTGACTCTCGCGTGCGATCAGACGTCGAAGCGTCTCGCGGCCGAGCTCCTCAAGGGCTTGGGTCCACACCCTTACATGGGTGGCTCGGTAGTGTTCCTGTACGCGGAGAACTCGGGCGCTTTCCTTGGTCTCGGAGCTCGACTGAGCGAGGCAACGCGATTTTGGTTGTTTACCGTCGGTGTTTCCGGGCTGCTCGTTCTCTTTCTTTTCAAACTCCACCACGCGGGGAGCAAGACCGAGCTCATCGGGTGGTCGCTCATCGTTGGCGGCGGTCTCGGAAATCTCATGGACCGGCTGCTCCATGACGGAAGAGTGATTGACTTCCTTCGCGTCGGTGTCGGTGACGTCCGCACTGGAGTTTTCAACCTGGCCGATGCCGCCATTGTGGTCGGTCTGGCAGCCCTCGTCGTGACCGCGCTCATGCCGCGACCATCGAGCGAGGCGCGCTAGGCCGTTCACACGGGCGGTGGTTGTTTTCGACTCCGAGGTCAGATCGCGTAGAATGCGGGCGTTCCTGCCGGAGACGACGTGACGATGAAGCGGAAGTGGATCCTGGGGCTGTTGCTGGCCAGCCTTCCGTTCAGCGTCAGCATCGACAACCTCAGGGACGCTCCCTACGTGTTCTTGACCGTGTTTTCCGAACATCAGCTCGTCGAGATGGCCTACCTACCGGAACACGAGCTCGAGGAGCGCATCGGTTTCAGCGGACTTCCGACGGGGTTCACCCAGAATCGGACACAGAAGGATCGCGCGGCGCACGCTATCGCGAGCTATCTGGGCACGCTCCGGTGGGGTCCGGATGTGACGCTAGCGTTCGGCTACATGCGGGAGTACGTGCCGTGGTTGCTGCGCGGCAAAGAAGCCGACCCCGTGGACATCGCGGCGAACTACGCCGGCGTCGCCGATGCGCTCCGCGAAGCCGCGAGCCGGCACTAACGCCTACCGTGGCTCGCACCGCGACCATCGCCACCTCCTGTGTCCTCGATTGCCCGGAATCCATGGTTCCCAAGAAGCTATTGTCGACCGGGAAGCGCCCGAGCGCCAACTATTCGGGCGCTTGGGTGATGAGCCGCGCGCGGCGGTTCCGGGTGAAGTAGCTCCACGTCCATTGGATGAAAACGATGACCCGGTTGTAGAGAAGCGGCTGGAACAGATGGAAGTTGCGGCGATCGATGAGGGTGATGCGAACCGCGGTTCCTCGGAGCGACTTCGCGGCATAGAGGCCGCCAAAACCGCCGCCGCCGATGACGACGTGTGGCAGCAGCGTCAGCTCTCGTCGAAGGGGATCGCCTCGTCCTCGAGCATGATGGGGATGTCGTCTCGAATCGGGTAGAGGTATTTTTTGTCTTCCCTGAGAAGTCCGGCGTCGATCTTCTCCTCGACGGCCTCCCCCCCGCGATTCTTGACGCTACCCGCGGCGATCTTCTCGTTGATGCGCTCGATCGCCTTGCCTTCGACGAGCGTGACCGGCTGCTTCGTCTCGGGGCAGCAGAGGATTTCGAGAAGCTCAGAATCAATCATGGCAATCAGTACGCTAGCACAAAAGAGAATGCGATACATTGGCGCCGTGGCCGGAAGGAGAACCCTCGAGGACAAGCTCTCCCGCCTGTCCGAGCTCCGCGACGGCCAGGACTCGGAGGGGGCGCGCCGGGAGCTCAAAAGAAGCCTCGCGGACAAGAGCGCCCACGTCGTGGCCCGCGCTGCTGCGGTGGTCGGTGAGCTCGGCATCACCGAGCTCGCTCCCGATCTAGAGACGAGCATCGAGCCGTTTTTCACCGAGCCCGAGAAAACCGACAAAGGCAGCATCGCCGAAACCGCGCTCATCAAGTGTCTCGCCAAGCTAGAAGAGGGGAGCCCAGACGTCTTTCTGCGCGGGCGGCATTACGTTTAGTTGGAGCCCGCCTACGGCGGAGCTTTCGACACTGCCGTCGAGCTCCGATGCGAAGGCGCCCTTGGTCTCGTTGCAACTGGATATCTCGACGCCGTCAACGAGACTCGTGACGGCGCTGACCGACAAAGAGGCGCCGGTCCGACTCGCCGCGGTCCGAGCACTAGCGGCGACCAGACGTTCCGAAGTCGAAGCGCTACTGCGCTACAAAACGCTTCTCGGCGACGAAGACCTTCAGGTCGTCTCCGATGCCCTCGAGTCGCTGCTCGTCATCGCTCCAGACCGCTCGCTTCCTTTGGCGAAGCGTCTTCTCGATTCGAGCGATGAAGCTGTTGCCGAGGCAGCGGCCCTCGCCCTCGGAGGCTCGCGATGCGAAGAGGCCTTCGAGCTTTTGACCTCACGCCTCGGCGATTTCGATTTCCATTTGCCTTTGACGCAAACCATGTTGCTGGCGCTCTCGATGCTGCGACGGGAGGAGCCGATGGCGTTTCTCATCGATTTGGCGGAAAGAGCACCGCCCCGTCGCGCCGAAAATGTCATCAAAGCCTTCGCGATCCATCGCTACGATCCCAAAATTCGAGAACGTCTGGAGAAAGCGTTGAGCAAGCGCAAGGACAAGAAGTTGTTGCTGGCCCTATGCGCGAGCGAGTGATGAGCTGGGAGAGAGAGACGTCTTCAGCGACAGCTTCACTCTTCAAGGCGGCATGAAGGGACAACCCCCCCTGTGGAGCGGCGACGGTCAGGTGGGGCGGCTCGAGGCGGTTTTGATGTCCTGCTCGAACTGGGACGCATCTCTGATCTTGTGTTCACAGCAATCGCGGTTCGATGTCGTGCTCGACCTCGAGAAAAATCATAGGCAGGGAGACGCGCTCATTCGGTTTGGTGAATCGCGCTAGAAGATCTCGTGGAGGTAGAGGACGAGCCCCTCGACGACATCCTCCCCGTTGAGACTTTGCGGATCCTCGATGCACTCGACGTCCCGTCCTGGCCGGTAGATATAGACGCACTTTTCGAGAGGGTTGAGCAGCCACCCCAGCTTTGAGCCGTTGTCAATGTACTCGTTCATCTTCGTCTTGAGCGCATCGAGACGGTCGCTGGACGAGCGGAGCTCGGCGACGAAATCCGGGCAGAGGGGAGCGAATTTCTCCTGCTCTTCGTCGCTGAGCGCGTTCCATCGCTCCTTCAGAATCCAGGACGCGTCTGGAGATCGCTTCGCGCCGTTTGGCAGAGAGAAGATCGTGGACGAATCGAACATCAGTCCGTTGCCGTCGACTTTAGCCCAACCAACCAGCTGATATGTCAGCTGCGCGTTTCGATGGCCGGTCCTAGCGCCCGTATGAGACATGAGGATTAGCTCCCCATGCGCTGTGAGCTCCATGCGAAGCTCGGGGTTATCCATGCACAAGCGATAAAAACTGCTCGCTGGTCAAGGGCACCGTCCGGAAATCGACGTGGAGCGACCACTCGTTGTCTTGCTGTACGACAGGGTATGTGGCCGCCATTCGAAGACCCCCGTCTATTCTAATCGTGGAGCGCTTCGATCCACCAATGCCCGCAACATTCGAGCGTCAGTGAAAGAGTATGCCCTCGGTTCGGTAGCGGCGGGTGACGAGGACGAGGAGCGCGATGCCGGCGGCGAGGGTGACGGCGGAGCCGAGTGCGGCGGAGGCGAGGGAAACGGGCTCGCCTCTCAGGATCTGGTTGATGAAGAGCTGCTGGCCCACCGTGGGGAGCAGCACGAGCCAGAGTGATTCTTTGACCGGCAGCACGGCCATGATGAGCGCCGGGACGGCTGGCACGAGCAGCATGAACGAAATATAGTTCTGCGCTTCTTTGAAGCTCTTGGTGTAGCTCGCAATGATCATCTGGAGCGCGACGACGAAGACCATGAGGGGCAGGCAGATCAGAAGGATGGTTCCGAGGGACGCTGGCGGAAGGCTCATGCGTACGCCGATGTAACGCTCGAGGGGAAAGAAGTTGAGAACGATCGCGAAACCTACCAGGGTCTCGATGAGCGCCACCGTCGTGAACACGAGCACCGCGGCGGCCTTGCCGTTCACGAGCTCGGAGCGCTCGACCGGATTGATCAGAAGCGGCTCGAGCGAGCCCCGCTCCCTCTCGCCCGCAGTCGAATCGATGGCGAGATACATCCCGCCGACGAATAGCGAGACGAGAATCAGGTAGGGCGCCATCGAGAGGATGCGACCCGCTTGGCTTTGGGGCGTCGAGACGTCGACGGCCTCGATGGCGATCGCGTCGGCGACGCGCGGGTCCACGCCTCGCACTTGAAGCCGCAGTCTCCCGATCTGGCGGCTGTAAGCTTGCAGCAGTAGTTGCGCTCTTTGGATCGAGCGCATCGCTTCGTTCCGCGACTGGTCCATCACCAGTCGGACCGTCGCGGGCCGCCCGTCGGTGAACGCTTCTCCGAAGTCTTCGGGAATGATGAGCACGACCTCTTCGCTGCCTTGGCGAACGGCTTCTTCGGGCTCGTCGGGTGCTGCTTGGATGGCGACGTGGTTTTGTTCGAGGAACGCGATGAGGTTCGGAGCGTTGTCCGCGCCTTGAACGGGCAGCATCAAGGCTTGCTCCGACTCTCCCCTGAGCTGTCCGATGGCGAAGATCATGAACAGGATCATCGCGGGGCCGAGAACGGGGTAGAAGAGCGCGGCGGCCAGAGTGCGACGGTCGCGCACGTTGTCGACGACTTCTTTCTTGAAGACGGTGCGCGTGCGTGCCGAGATCACGAGAGCCCTTCTTCAGAACCGACGAGCGCGACGAACGCGTCTTCGAGATTGGTTTGACCCGTCGATTCGCGAATCTCGTCGGGACTGCCGCTGGCGACGACTTGGCCTTTGGCGATGACGACGATGCTGTCGCAGAGCGCAGCCACCTCTTGCATGATGTGACTCGAGAACATGACGCACGCGCCGTCGTCTCGAAGCCGGCGGATAAACTCGCGCATGGCCCTGGTCGACGGCACGTCGAGGCCGCTCGTCGGCTCGTCGAGAAGAACGTTTCTCGGCTGCTGCACCAGCGCACGTGCAATCGCGACTTTGACCCGCTGGCCTGTGGAGAACCCTTCGGTACGACGGTCGGCGATGTCCTCCATGTCGAGGAGACGAATCAGCTCGTCGATGTGCGCTTCGAGCTCAGAGGCCTCGAGCCCATGGAGCTCTCCGAAGTAACGAATGTTCTCGCGCGAGGTGAGTCTCGGATAGAGCCCGTGTGAGTCCGGCAAAACACCAATGCGTTTTTGCACTTCGTGACGATCTTTGACCGTGTCGAAATCGACGATGCGGGCGCTCCCGCTGTCTTGGCGCAGCACCGTGTAAAGAATGCGAAGCGCCGTCGTTTTGCCCGCGCCGTTCGGTCCGAGGATGCCGGTGATCTTTCCATCGTCCGCACGGAAGCTCACGCCACGCAATGCGCGCACCTCACCAAAGGATTTGTGAACGTCGTCGAGAACGATCACGGCGGCGGCCCCGCGAAGCTCGTAAAAAACGCTTGCGGCTCGATGTCGTCGACACACGAGCCGTCGAGCTCGTCGAGCGAGCCGGCGTCGATGAACTCGGCAGCGAGACGAGAAATGCAGCCGCGGTGGATCACCATGTGACCTTGCCCGGGTGCGATGAGGTGCAAGCTCGTGGGAAGGGACGCCGCGACGAGCTCGCCGTTCGACGGTGGCGTCACCGGATCGGCCTCGCCCGACAATAAAAGCACGGGGACATCGACCGCGACGGGCTCCTTGAAATCGGCCGGAATGCTTGCGGTCGGACAGAGCGGACAGAGCACGCTTATGCTGTCAGTCTGCACCGTGCCGAGGTACGTACCTTCGTTGAGCGCGACCGCCGCGGACGCGTCGAAGAACGGGAAGTCTTCGCTGCAGATCACGGAATAGCCCATGGCATCGGCCATGATGTCGTCGAGGTTGCTCGTCGTCATGAGGAACTGGGCGGCAAGCGGTCTCAAATCGCCGTTCGCGGCGGAGCGAAGCAAAAGGGGAACGATCGACGCGGTCTCCTGGCTGTAGGTCGCGCGACGGATCGCGAGCGCCGCCATCGATCGCTGGAGATCGATGATCTCTTCGTCTCCCGTTCGTGGATGGCGTAGCGTCACCGGCACCGGCGTCACGAGCTCGGCCATGAGGCTGTCGAGGTCTCGAGCCAATTCGGGGAACTCTTCCTGGCACGCGGCGTCTTCGGTGCAACGGTCCATCAGCAGGTCGAGAGCGCGCTGCGCATCCCGTGCGACGTCCATCCCCAGGTTCTCGGTCGGCGGGGCCACGCCGTCGAGGATTACGCTCCGCACACGGTCGGGGAACTGGCGCAGGTACGACAGCGCCGCGCGGGTGCCGTACGAGACACCATACAGGTTGACGCGCTCGTAGCCGAGCGCCTCGCGCACCGCGTCCAGATCTTCCATCGCGATCGCCGTCGTGTAGAGCTCCGGGCTCGCATCGAGTGTTTCGAGACACTTCGCAACCCACGGCTCGATCACCTCGTCCTCGAGAAGCCAAAACCCGGCGACGTCCTCAGGTTTTGGGCAACGAAGAGGGTTCGAGCTTCCCGTGCCTCTTTGATCGACGAGCACGATGTCGCGCTCACGCTCGACGCGACGGAACGCACCCCGAACTTGAACAAAGCTCTCGGTTGCCGCCTGACCGGGCCCGCCCGTCAAGAACACGAGCGGATCGGGTTGCGGCGTCCGGCTTACCGCGGGAACGACGGCGACACGGAGGTCTATCGAGCGACCATCGGGGTTCGCTCGATCTTCAGGAACGCGGAGCGTGCCGCACTGCGCGGGAACTCGCGCCGGGAGACCCGGTGCTTTCAGTTGGCATGGGGATAGATCGATCTGTCGCTCTGCCCCCTGTGAATGCTGTGAACGTGGATCCGCGCAACCGGCAAGGAAAACGAGCAGCCAGACGCTACGCATCCAGCTTCGTGGCGATGAGAAGTGTGAACACTTCCACTGTGTGCGCAAGCGCGACATCTTCGGATCCATATGAAACAGCAGACATCTTTCCACACTGGGCCACACTGGGCCGCACCGGGTGAGGAGCCTCAGATCGCTCCCGTAGGAAACTCCGCGGGTTTTCGGTTGACGACCGAGTGTCCCATGATCGCACGTCTCGAGCTCTTTGAGAATCGGCGCTTTCGAACCACTCTACCGAGCGTGGCAGGATCGGAAACCCGATGTTACGCTGGGTTCAGAGGCATACGAGATGAGCTCTGGTGTCCGCTGCCCGCACTGCAACCTAGTGCAATCTCTTCGCTCGGACGGGCTCTGCCCCCGGTGCCGACGGGACGTTACCGCGATATCGGTTTCGATGGCGCCATCGGATGCGCCGCCCGAGCCGCGGTCTCGCGGCATCATCTACCTCCTGGTAGCGGTCGCGCTCGTCGCCGCGATCGGATTCGGATATCACTACTATCGCTACCGGGCGGCCGTCGATTATTCGACGCGGGCGGGGCTCCTCGATCCTGTGCGCGCCGGTGACTGGGTCGAGAGCGTCGATGCCAGTGCCCGGGTGCAAATCGCGACCGAGGGCTGGTTCCGACACACGAATCGTGAGACCGATCGTATCCTTTTGAGCTGTCCCGAATTTGACACCCACGTGGTCCTGCTCGTGGAGACGACCGGGCGCGGGCGACGCACGCCGGCGGCTGCAGAAATCGCGAGGCGCGCCGTCGCCCAGCTGGAGCAGAAAGTAGAAGCGCTCGAGATCTCGATGAACGAGAAGATACCGACGGAGGAAGGCAACGCGCATCGAGTTGACGTCGACGTTCTGCTCGAGCGAACGCGTCTTGCCTATCGCTATCGGCTCGCTTCCAAGCCTGGTCATGTCGCCACGCTGGTCTGTTTAGGCCCCCCCGACACCATCGGTCATTGCCCCATGGTGCTGGAATCGTTTGCGTGGAGCTCGTGATGGGCAGGCCGTCGCTCGTACGTTTTCGGGATGACGCTTCTGGCAAGCCTTGCCGCGTGCCGGCCCTATGAGAGCAAAACCGTGGAACTGGGTGAGCGCGGTATCCAGCCGGTGCTGACGCAAGCCGAGCTGAGCGACGCGAAGAATCCGAGTACCACGCCCACGCACCGGGCGCGGCGAGTATTCCAAGAGGAAAGGACCGCAAGGCTGTTGCGCGCGCAGGAGGAGTATCGACGGCAAGGTCTTATCGTGCCGCTGAGGGACATAGAGTTGCGCCAGGCCGCCGAAAGGGAAGCCAAAATAGAGGAAGAGTTCGAGCGCCGCCGCGAGCTGAAAGAGCAAGAAATCGAGCGCCGCGGGCTGGAGATCAGGCCGTTGGGAGCGCCCCCGGTCAACCGCGAGCGCCGCGACGAGCGCCGCGCGCCCGTCCGCTCCAAAGAGCTCGACGCTTGCATCGCGCGCTACCGGAGGCACAAAGCGCGTGTCGACGAATTCGGGAAGAAGGCGCCCGCTTTCGTCATGATCCGCCTGACCGTCGGCAGGCCGCCCGAGCGAGTCAGCTGTTCCAGGGTCAAGTCCTACTCACGGATGGGCGGCGATAAAGCGCAGGTGTACCGGAGGTACCTGAGCGAGTGCGCGCCCCTGCGCGCGTCGGGACCGGTGTACGAATCGGCGAAAGCCCAGGTCGAAGAGACGAAGTCCGAATGCCTGTCGCTCGCTCGCGAGGCCGGGGTCTCGCCCGGCGACGTGCGCTCCCGCCTCCGCTGACGAAGCTGAGAGCTGAAAGCCGCGTGAAAGCAACCGAAGCCAGACGCTAGGTATCCAGCTTCGTCGCAATGAGGTGCGTGAACACTTCGGCTGCGTGGACGAGCTCGTTGAGAGGAAGCCATTCGTTCGTCGCGTGCGCGAGCGCGACGTCTCCAGGTCCATACAAAACTGCTGGCATCTCCGCGTAGCGGGTGAAGAGTCTCAGATCGCTCCCGTAGGGAACTCCGTGTGTTTTCGGTTGAGTGCCGAGTAACTCATGATGGCAGGTCTCGAGCTCCTCAAGAATCGGGGCATCGGACGCGGTCTCTCCGGGCTCGAACTGGCCTTCGAACCACTCCACCGCCACCGGATTTTTGGCTAGCCAGTCGTCGTCGTCACCCGCTGCGCGGACGACAGTCTCGAACGCTTGGCGCGCGGCGTCACAGTCTTCCCCGGGAAAAACACCGAATCGGCCCTCGGCGACGAGCTCGTTGGGAACGGTCGACGGCCAGTTGCCTGCGTGCACCTTGCCGACGCTCAACGGCGCGACTAACTGCCCATTTTCATAGAACGGATGTCGAAACCCCTGGTGGCGTTTCTTCTCGAACGCTTCGAGCTTTCGAAAGACGGGCCAGAACTTCTCGACCGCCGAAACACCGCAGGTGCGCATCGCGCCGTGTGCGGCTTTGCCCATCACGTGCAGCCGGAACGACAGAGCACCCGCTTGGACTGGGCACATGTCGAGGCTCGTCGGCTCCGCGATAACCGCGGCATCGGCGCGATAGCCGCGCTCGATCACAGCGAGCGTGCCGAGCCCGCCGGTCTCTTCTCCAGCAACGCTTTGAACGAGGATGGACCGCTTCGGCTCGATGCCGAGTTTCATCGCCGCGCGCACCGCGATGCAGCACGCGGCGAGACCACCTTTCATGTCACACGAGCCGCGCCCGTGGAGCGCGTCCTGGTGGATGCGTGCATCGAACGGACCGGCGTCCCATTGCTCGCGCTCGCCGGGAGGAACCACGTCGATATGTCCGTTCAAGATCAGCGCGGCGGTCTCGTCGCTCGGGCCCCATCGCGCCACGAGATTCTTCCGCTCGACCGGAAGTCCGTCGTCGCAGTAGGCGCGGTGTGACGTGATACCGCTTTCGATCGTCCACAGATCGACATCGAGGTCCCATTCACGGAGCCGGCCTGCGAGCATGTCTTGAGCCGTGTCTTCGCCGCCAGTGACGCTCGGGATGCGCACGAGCTCGAGCGCGAGCTGGTAGAGCTCGTCCCGGAGTGAGCCGATCGCTTCTTTGACGTGGTTTGGATTCACGGCGTGCCCATGTGAACGTCCATTTGCGGGAAGGGGATACCGATGCCGGCGGCATCGAGCGCAAGTTTCACCGCGCGGATCGTGGCTTGTTTGACAGCTGACAACTCGCTCGACGGCGCCCAGACGCGCACTTCCCACTCGACCGAAGACCCGCCCAGTCCGGCGAGCACGACCTGAGGTGCAGGATCCGAGAGCGCTCCGGAAACGCCGGAGACGGCTTCTTCGAGCACCGTGCGCGTGCGATCGATGTCGGCGCTGTAATCGGTACCGACGGCAACGTCCGCGCGGCGGCGGGAGTGATGGCTGACGTTCTCGATATTGGCGCCTATTACGGCACTGTTGGGAATGATGACGCGACGGTTATCGAACGTGTCGAGAATCGTCGTGAACAACGAGATCTCATCGACGGTTCCCTTCGCACCTGCTGTCTGGATCGAGTCCCCTACTTTGAACGGACGGAACACGAGGAGCATGATGCCGGCGGCAAAGCTTGACAGTGTTCCCTGAAGCGCCAGGCCGACGGCGAGGCCACCGGCGGCGATGATGGCCGCGAAGCTCGTGGTCTCGACGCCGAAAGCACTGAGCGCGGCAAGACCGGTGAGGACCAACAAGACCCAACGCGCCGCACTCGCAAAAAACTTTGTGAGGGTCAGATCGAATCTGGCTCGCTCGAGCGACCGGATGACGAATCGCTTCACCCAGGCAGAAAGAACCCAAGCGACGAGAAGCAAGAGCAACGCGCCGATGATGCGCATGCCGTAGTTGGCGATCCATGTACGTCCGATGTCAGCGAATTCGTTCATCATCCCGCACCTCCAGATTTCATTGAACGTGTCATTGAACATATCCGAGGCTTCGCAAGCGCTCGAGCTCTGCGGCGTCGATGCCCTCGGTCGCTTCGGCGTCCGTCGGTAGTTTGTTCGCGAGCGCCCACGCGTGCCAATCGTCGAGCTGTTTCGATAACCGCTCTACGATCTCCGGGTTCTCGGATGCGATGTCGTTTTGATCGAGAGGATCTTGACGATGGTCGTAGAGCTCGTATTCGGGAAATCCGTCGGGCCGCTCGACGTTATGGATCAGTTTGTATCCATCGACGATGATGCTGAAGGCGTCGACCATCTCTTCGTCCCTCTGGTCGGTGCGACGGGTCCACTCGGACACCGCGGGTCGAGCGGACCATCTCTCGGGAGTCGTGAAAAGCGGCACCAGGCTTTCGCCCTGCATACTATCGGGCTTCGCGATCTTCGCGAGCTCGAGAACCGTCGGCGCCACGTCGAGCATCTGCACGGTCTCGTCGATGACGTGTCCTTCGGGTACGACACCCGGCCACCGGAGGATGAGCGGCACGTTGATCATCTCCCCGTAAACGTTTTCTTCGTGGAAATGACCGCCGTGATCCAGGAACTCCTCCCCATGATCGCTCGAGAACACGGTGAGAGTTTCGTCCGCGATGCCGAGATTCTCGAGCTTCTCGAGAATGCGCCGGATCTCGACGTCCGCGGCGCGGATCGAGCCGTCGTACCAGTCGAGCTCGTGTCGGACGAACTCTTCGGGATCCACGCCCGCTTCCTCGAGCTCGCCGACGAGCGGCAGCCCCATGGGCTTCATGAAACCACTCTTGATGAACGGGCGCACTTTATCGACCCGTGCCTCGTGGGCCTCCTTCCCGTCGGGCGCTCCCCAAAGCGTGTCATAGGGACGATACGGCTCGTAGGGGCTATGCGGGTCGAGCGCGTGGAAGAAGACGAAAAACGGGACGTCGTGATGCGCGTCGAGCCAGGGGAGGAGTCGGTCGACGATGACGCGAGCCGACTTCGCGGTATTGGCCCGATCCGGTTTGCGGATCGATCCGCTTTCGTGGAGCACTTCGACTCCCTGGTGAAGGTTGGTGCCCTTCCCGGAGAAGCCGCTTGCCGAGCCAGCCCAGGTCGCGTAGCCAGCTTCGCGAAACGCTTCGGCCATCGTATCCGCCGACGCCGGCAGCTTGTGGTTCAACTCGAAGATACCGTTCGAGCTCGGATACGTTGACGACAACATCGAGGGGACCGAGACTTTGGTCCATGCGCCCTGGGCGATGGCATCCGAGAACAGCGTGCCCTCTTCGGCGATGCGACTCACGGTGGGCGCGGTCGAGCGTTGGTAACCGTAAGCGTCGAGGTGGTCTCGGCGGAGCGTGTCGAGCAGAATCATGACGACGCCGCGCGGCGCACCGGGGTCGTAGCCACCGCGGCTCCTCACCGTCGGCGTCCCCCAGAATCCGATGGCGCCGGGCTTGTCCGATTCCAGGCTGAGGGTGAGCTCGACGTCGGCGCCGGCGAAGGCATCGAGATCGATCGGGACTGGCTCCCAGCGATGCGGCATCGAAACCGTATGCTCGAGCAATACATCGTCGTCGAGAGTGACGCGAAAGGTGACCGGGCCGTCTTCGACGGTCCCCACCGCGAGGTCGAGCATCGGTCGTGACGGCAGCGAGAGATTGAATCGAGCCTCTTCCGGTGAGCGTGCGACGACCGTCTCGCGGTAAACCTCGGAGAGCCCCTGCCAGCTCACGCCCGCGGGGATGCCGGCGAGGTGTTCTTTTCGGAAGACGAGACGTAGCGATTCGATCTCGAACGTCGCACCTTCGACGTCGGTCGGTCGCAGCAAAATGTGGCGGATTCCTGAGGCTTGAAACGATGCCCGTGCCGCCGAGCCGGCATTGATCGAGTAGGTCTGAAGGTCGTCTCCGGGAATGAGCGGTGTCGACAGGGGCCACGGAAACTCGTCGGCGGTCGCGGCAGTGCGCTCGAGATTCAAACTCTCGCTACGGCTGAAGGTGACGGTCAGGTTCGCGCCCTCGGACACGCGGGCACGCACGATCACTTGATGCAGCACATCGGGGTCGTCGAGTCCACTGTGCCGCTCCACGTGCACGATGGGAACGTTGGTGATCGAGCGCCCCGCGAGAACGTTGCCGTCGACGCGGAGCCCCGAGACACCGGCTCCAGCCTTCCACCCGACGTCGTGTCCCTCCTCGAAGCGCCACTCGGTCGGCTCGGGAGGTGCGCCGGCGGCGCCTGTCCCCCCCGTTCCCCCCGTCCCAATGACGCTCGCCGCAGGGAACAGATCGACGAGTCTCAGGACGGTGGGCTGGTTTTCGGAACCGGCGCACGCGACAAGAATGACGACGCTCGTTAACGTGAGCGAGAGTAGACGGAACGGCATGGTGAGCATCCTCCAGCGTGGAGGATCCTATTTGCGGGAGGGAAGCGGTGCAACGTTACGCCAGTGTCGTTCGATGGCTTCGTAGCAAACGGCGGCGTCGCGCTCCCACGCCGACCACGGCAGCGGAAACAACGAGAGCCCGGCGCGCGCGAACATCCGGTAGCGTTCGAGGTCGATCGCCGCCCCGAGCTCGCCCGAATATCCGATGATATCGATACCGAAGGCGCGGCCTTCCTTTTCGACCACCAAGTCGACCGTGGACCCGGCGACCGCGTAGGTGGGCCACAGATGAAATCCCTCTTGTCGAAGCCGGCTCATGACGGCTTCGAGGAACGCGTCTTTGACGTGCGCTCCACCAAGTTGGGTGGTTTCGGGCGCGCGCGCCATCTGGTTCAAGTAACGCGCGAGGAGCCCGTGTTTCGACACGTCATCCCCGGTGAAAGAAGTGAACACGATCTGGTAGTCGCGCGCTCTGGTGATAGACACGTTGAAGACATCGGCCTGGCTCAAGTAGCGAAACGACATCGGGTGACTCTGCACGTCCACCGCGAGTGACAGCAGCATCACATCGCGCTCTTCGCCCTGGAAGCTGTACGCGGTGCCGATGAGAAGGTCGTGCTTTTCGATCGTATCGAGCTCGACGCGGTCGAGAATCGCTTTCGAAAGGTAATCGACTTGGTCCCGGAACGGAGACAACACCCCGATGGAATGGCAAGCGGAAGCGTCGAGGGGTTGCTGGGAGTCGATCCGTTTCACCAGCTCTTCGATGAGCGCTTCGGCTTCAGCTGCGTTGACGCCGTTTTTAGCGCGGAGGCCGGAGACGTTTCGGATCTCGACGGCACGCGCGCGCAGCGTGTCTGGTCTCGCGGTCATGATCTGGAGCGCGCCTCCGTAGAACTCTCGATTACTGAACTCGATGATTTGGGGCATGCTGCGGAAGTGCTCGTTCAGAAACGCGACTTGCTCTTGTGACGCGAGCGCATCGTCCACGAGGTCGAGAAGGCTCTTGTCGCGGTAGTCGAGCTTCGTTTTGAGGGTGTCGTCGAGGCCGTGCTCGTCGGCGATAAGATCCTGACGCTCGCGCGCGAGAAACGATACGTGCCGGAGCTGTTCCGGATCGCCGGTGACCACTGCGCGCCGCGCCCGGTGAAACGCGGGAAGAGGGCTTGCCATATCGCTTTGAGTCGCTTCGTCCACGATGACGAGGTCGAAGAGCTCGCGCTCGAGGGGAACCAGCCGGTAGAGGTCGCGAAACGTCGACATCCACAACGGGAACGCCTGAAGGAGCACACCGAGGTCGGTCTGGTTGAAGAGGCGCTCCTGCCGTGCCGACGTTCGTGCGCGGATCGCGCCGAGAAAACGCTTGAGCTCGCCCCGGTGCTTCGCGAGAACGTGTGCAATCTGGCTCTGGCGAGTCACGCGTAGAAGCGTGGACGCAAGGCGGATTCGCTCTTCCTGATCCCGCTCGAGCCGCTGGTGGAGCTCCCAGTGAGGTGTGGCGCGCGACACCCGCCAGTCAAGAAAGGCGAGACGCAGCCGGGCGAGCGTGGCCAATTGCTTGCGACGTGTCTGAAGCTCGCTCCACGCGTGCTCGAGCGCGGTGCGTTCGCTCAAGCGTTTCTCGTCGCGCGCGATCGTCGCCATCATTCTTACTAGTTGACGTCTGAGCGAGGTGGGTGTCGGGTGGTCGGCGGCGTCGTGATGGCCGCTCAACAGCTGTCGGAGATACGTCTTGAGCTCGCGCACGTAGTCCCGGGAGCCGCCGCGGAGGATCGTGGTCGTTCGGCCCAACATCGCATGGAGCTTGGCTTCGATGACGTCGAGCGCGCGGTCGGTGCGGCAGGCGATCAGCACCGATTCGCCGCGCATGATGTGATCGACCGCGACTGCGGCAACGGTGTACGATTTGCCTGTCCCCGGTGGGCCGACGATGAGCGTGAGCGGGTTGCGGCGCGCCGACGTCAGGATCTTCTGCTGCGCTCGGCTGAGGACCGCGGGTACCGTGGAGGTCACCGGAGGCGCAGCCGTATCGTCTCCGCGAGAAACGGCGTCGCCCCCGTCACTGAAGAGA
Source organism: Candidatus Marinacidobacterales bacterium (assembly GCA_965237955.1). GTDB lineage: Bacteria > Acidobacteriota > Vicinamibacteria > Marinacidobacterales > SMYC01. The sequence continues at coordinate 3,395,616 of OZ250169.1, forward strand.
ACGCGTGTCGGTGTCGAGAAAGTCTCGCGGAGCTCGGCATCGGCGAGCTCGAACATCACACCTCGCGTTGCTCTCGGGTTCGAGACCAGCGCCATCATCGCCGAGGGAAGACAGGCGAGGCGCGAGTCTTTTTGCGCCTTACGCACACCTCGTTCACCGACGAGCTTCGGGTAGCGATACATGGCGTCGACATCCGTGTGAGGCAGGAAATCGCGGAATATCTGCATGAGCGCCGACAACGACACCTCGTCGAACGGAGGCTCGGGGAAGCGAGCGAGGATTTTTTCGAGAACGTCCGAAGCACCGTCGTCTTCGCCGAGAAGCTCGGCAAAGAGAGAGAAGTTCACGTTTTGTTCGTGGTGATCGACGGCGAGGTAGATGAGCTCTTCAGCCGAAAAGTCCGCCTTCTCGAGCTTCGCCGGGTAGTAAACGACGGGCGCGCATAACTTGCGCTCGGTGCCGTCCTGCCCAGAAACAGTGCCGACGACGAGGAACGCCGCGCAGATCAGACTCTTTTCCCGTTTGTACGTCGCCCCGCGGCTTTTTGCGCCGCGATGCCCTTGTCGAGCGGCACGGCGACTCCGTCTTGGAGCCCGCTCAGAAGCACTTCGGTGTCGGTGACGAAATGGCGATGCTGGACATCCTTGTGCAGCAGGTCGAGCACTGAGCTTGCGCGGTTGTCTGCCTCGTGGCAGGACGCGAGATAGCCGATCGGATCCGATTTGGGCACGCTCAACGTTTTGGACTTCGAGAGGAGTTGATCTCAGTGTAGCGGATCACAGATGTTGGTGGTGCTAGAATCCACATCGAGCGAGTGTGGTGCCGTGGCGAAGGTGCACCCGTCACCCGGCCGCGCTTCGCCCACCCTCTCCCCTTCGGGTAGAGGGGTATTAGGAACGAGAGCTTGATTAAGAAGAAAACCAAGCCGGGCGCGTCGAGAAAACGGCTGACCCCTCGGAAGGAAAAGCGAGGCCCCTCCGGAGCCGACGTGCTTCTTGGTGTGGACGACCCCTCGTTGGCGGAGCTTTCCCAGCGCGTGCGCGACGTCGGGGGCACCCCGGTCGGCGCTTACCGCGAGCCGTTCTCGGGGACGCCTCTCCTGCTGGCGGTGTTGCCTCTCAAAGCCGTCGAGCCCACACCATTTCAGCGCGATCTCTCACCAACGCACACCAAACGCCTCGCGCAGAAGATCGAGGAGGTCGGTGTCTTTCTCGATCCGCTAATCGTGGTCCAAGCACCCGACGGCCGGCTGTGGACGCCGAACGGTCGCCACCGTCACGCCGCCGCGAAAGTGCTCGGGCTTCAGGCGGTGACAGCACTCATCTCGCCCAACGAAAATCTCGCGTTCAAGATCCTCGCCCTAAACACCGAGAAAGCTCACAATCTGAAGGACCGAAGTCTCGAAGTCATCCGCATGGCGCTCGAGCTTGCCGAGCGCAAGCCGCGGAGCAAAGAAAAAGACTACGCCGTCGAGCTCGACGAGCCCGCGCTTCTCACGCTCGGCATCATCTACGAAGAGCACCGCCGCTTCGCGGGAAGCCCGTATTTCTCGTTTCTGCGCAAGGTCGATCGGTTCGCGACCGGGACTCTCGTGAAGAGTCTCCAGCAACGAGAAGGTTGGGCAGCGCGGCTGAGAGAGGTCGACGATCGGGTGAAAGAAATCGTAGCCGAGCTCAAGGATCGCGGTTTCGGCTCACCCTATCTGCGGAACCTGGTGGTGGCCCGCATCAACCCGGTGCGGTTTCATCGCGCGAAGAAGGGTGATACGAAGCCCCCTATGGCCCTCGGCGCCGCGCTTACCCGCATGGCGGCCTCTGCGCGCACGTTCAACGTCTCGACCGTACGCGAGCAGGACCTGGCGCTCGTCGCAGCCTTGTCGAGTGGCGATGGAGACTGAGAACCGTGACTAATCGAAATCGTCTATCGCCTCGACCCGGAAGCAGAATCGCTCCGTCCATCCGACGCCGGTGAAGCAAGGCGAGCGCTCGAAAAAGGCAACGAGCGTTTCGCGAGCCTCGATAGCCGTGGCAAAAACGCTCATGTTCGAGAGTTCATCGCGATCAACCCGCGGGCGCTCGGGATCTCTCCCATCGAGGGCACTCCGCCCGAGCAAACGCCTCCCGCCGCGGTTCTCGGCTGCTCCGACGCCCGTGCCCCGGTGGTTATCGCTGGCAGCCGGTTCGTGACTTCGATTCTCGATGGCCCAGCGTAAGCAGACCGACATCTTCTGCGAGTAACGCCGGGAGTAACGCCGCGGCCACGCTTGTCGGGCGAAACCTCGGTGCCGAAAAACCCGAGCGGGCGGAGCGCGCCGTGTGGATCACCGGCATGTGGAACATGGCGTTCATGGCGGTGGTCAACGGTGGTGTTCGTCGCGTTGGCGCCTCAGATCATCCGCATTTTTACGTCGGATCCGATGGTAGTGCCGATCGGGATCGAGAGCTTGCGGATCATCAGCTGCGGCTACGTGTTCTACGCGTGGGGCATGGTGATGATGCAGGCCTTCAATGGCGCTGGCGACACCGCCACGCCGACGTGGATCAATTTCCTTTGCTTCTGGCTTTTTCAGATTCCGCTGGCGCTGGTTTTGGCGTTTTCGATGGGCGGCGGCCCTAAGGGAGTCTTTGTCGCCATCGCGCTGTCGTACTCTCTGTCAGCGATAATAGGCGTGATCCTGTTCCGTCGCGGGAAATGGAAGCATCAGAGAGTCTAAACGCTACGACAGGGGGTTCGCCTTGGCCATCGAGTCTATCTGCCAGGCGCCGTCGCCAACCTTGGAGAACGAGATCTCGACGAGGGCTCCCGCGGTAATCGTTTGTCCGTCACGAGTGACGAGCTTGTCGGTGCGGCGCACGCGCGCCTGGGCTTTCTCGCCCTGATGCTCGATCCGGAGCACGGCAAAAAAGATCGTGTGAGAGCGGGCCATCTTGAAAGACGCAACGATTCGCTTCTCGTCGTCACCTTCGAGCGTTCCTGGATCGCTTCGGTGTAGCGAACCAGCGTTTGCCGCAACTCGTCGCGGTCTTTCTTCGCGGGTGTGTTACCGACCCGCAATGCTACCTGTCTCACAACAGCGTCGAAATCGACGCCGGCGCGTTCCGCTGCCGCCATGTTCACCACGAGTTTTTTCGATCCCGCGCTGACGCGGAGGCCGATGACGAGGCCCCGTTCGACGTCAATAGGCGAGCCGGCGAGGGTGAAGACTCCGGCCGCCTCGGACGCGGTGACGATCGAGCGGACGTTCTCTTCCATCCCTGCGGGTACATAGAGCGGATACGAGGTGCGTGCGCGTCCATGCATCCGCGGAAATCTCAGGAGCGCCTCTGGAATCGAGCACGGGCCACTTCTTCGTGGCCGCGCGGCTCGACGCGCGTCAGAGCTTATGACGACGTCGTCACAGAGCTCGCCCGTCCCGGGTATGCGTCTCCTTGAAGCTTGCTCGAGACCACGTTCCCACCTTTCGTTCTGTATGCTAGCCTGATCGTAGTGTCAGAAAATGTCGACGCCACTGCCCCCGACAAGAATTGTTAAGAATGTCCCATCCCAGCGCGTCATTCTCGATGCGTTGCGTCGAAGCGTATCTCCACCGCCCGTCTCGCTGACGTATCGGCTCGGGCTTCTCGTTGCCGGGTGGACGATGGTCCTCCTGCCGCTTCTCTACCTCGGCCTCGTCGCACTACCCGTGTACGGCGTCTATCTGCACGTCATTCATAATCGCGGGCTCGCCGGTAGTGGAATCTTCGCGTCGATCCTCTATTTTTCCGTCGTCCCCATCGGGGGCATCATCGTCTTTTTTCTGATCAAGCCCGTCTTCGCCGAGGCCTCCAGGCGCCAACACGCTCATCAACTCGACCGACGCGACCAACGGTTTCTCTTCGCCTACATCGAAACGCTCTGCCGGACGCTCAAGGCGCCAGCGCCGGCGCACATCGAAGTCGACGTCCTCATCAACGCGTCCGCGGGGCTTCATCTGGACATGGTCACCCGCACCCGTCATGGTGCCGTGCTGACGATAGGGTTGCCGCTGGTGTCGGGGATGAGCCTGCGCGAGCTCACCGGGGTGCTTTCCCACGAGTTCGGGCACTTCCGACAGGGATCCGGGATGCGGATGAACCAGAGGATCCATTCGATCCAGACGTGGTTCGCGCGCGCCGTGTACGAACGCGACGAATGGGACGAAAGGCTCGTGGAGTGGTCCGAGGACGAGTCCTGGTTCGCGCTCATTGCTCAGCTCGGCCGGCTGGGCGTCTGGCTTTCGCGGCAGTTCCTGTGGGTTCTCATGGTGCTTGGCAACATTATTAGCGCTCTATTCGTTCGACAGATGGAGCACGACGCCGACCGCTATGAAGTCTTGATCTCCGGGAGTGACGTTTTCGAGAAAACGGCGATGCGGCTTCGCGTCCTCTCGGTCGCGAGCGATGTCACCTATGGGGAGCTCGCGGAGACGTATCAAGAGGGCCGGTTGGGGAACAACTTGCCAAAGCTCATCGCATCCAAAGCCGACTCGTTCACCGACGAAGAGAGCAAGACGATTCGCGATGCAGTCTTGTCACAGAGCACGGGCCTGTTCGACTCACACCCCTCGGATAGCGAGCGCAACCGGAGGGCGCGCGAGGCTTCTGAGGCCGGTATCTTTCGACTCGATGTCCCGGCGAGCGTGCTGTTCGACGACTTCGACGAGCTTTGTCGTCGGGTCACGCTCGGCTTTTATCGCCGCCAGCTCGGCGAGATCCCCTCCGCGAGCCTTGTCTCCACCGAGGACTTTCGCGGCACGCAGGACGAAGAGCGCTTGGGTCAGGAGGCGCTCGCGCGCTACGTCCAAGGCCTTTTGAGCTCGAGCCGCATGCTTCGGCTCGAGATGCCGGATCTGTCGATGGCGCGTCGACCGAAAGAATCCCTCATGGCACTTATGACCGCGCGGATGCAGTTCGAGGAGATGCTGCCGGAGGCGAAGACCGCATACGCGCAACTAGGCCGCGCCTTCGAGTTGCAGGAGAACGTATGGCTTGCACGGTGTCTTCTGAGTGCAGGCATTCTTCCCGACGCACGATCGTTTCGCTTGCCTAGCGGCGATCGCCGGGGTGTCGAGCGTCTCGAAGAGAGAGCGGCATCGATCGTGACTGCGCGGCTTCCATTCGTCGAAGCGTGGGAGAAGAACTTGCGCCGGCGTATGGCGGCCGCCTTGGAATGTTTGCACCACCCCGAGCTCTTCGCGGAGGGCGAAGAGCACGATGCTATGGTTGCGCATTGTCAGGAGCTTGCAACGGCCCAGCGCGAGCCCCAAAAAAATCTCGATGATGTTCTCGAGCTCCGAAGGCACCTCGGTGCGCTCGAGCTTCTCGGCGCCCAGCTTTCGGACGAGAATCATCAAGAGCTGATCGACCAGCTCGGGCTCATGCAGAACCAGGCGCACGAGCACCTCATAGCATCACGCGACGGGCTCATCTACGCCCGCCACCCGTTCGCCGGCGGTGACGAAGAGATCACGATCGGCATGTATCTCATCGAGAGACTTCCGGAGCGACGTCTCGCACTGGGCCGAGCGCTGTTTGAAGTGGACGCGCAGCTGATGACGGAGGTCTACGAAGCCGGGCAGATCGTCGGCGAGCGATACTACTCGCTCTATCTTCGCGTGCTCGGCGCGCTCGCAGCCATCGCCGAGAAAGTCGAGTCGAAAGCGGGCCTTCCTCCTCTACCCAAGGTCGAGCCGACAGAGGACTAGCGCCGTCTATCCCTCCAGAGCTTGTACAAGATCCGCGAGCAGATCGTCCGCGTGCTCAAGTCCAACCGAAAGACGCAGCAGCTTGGGAGGCGCCGCTCTTGACAGCGATCGTTTCGAACTTCATAGAGGGAATTCTAGCGCGCTACCGCGCTGCTTCCGGATTGCATGAGAACAAAAAGATCAACGCAAAGACGCGGAGGCGCAAGGACGCAAAGAGAGATCGGTCGTGACCTGTAGCCAGCGTCTTGGTGAAAATCAGTGCTTTGCGCCTTCGCGCCTTTGCGTTTGTTTTTCTAGGGGAGCGTTTGCGGAATCTACGACTAATCCACGATCCGTTCGACTTCGCGGACGCGATCGCGATCGATCTCGCCGTCTTCCCAATGTTCGAGGAACCGCTCGAAGCTCTCCTCGGCGTCGTCGTCGCCTCGCTGCTCGTTGAGTTTGCCGAGAAAATGGAAGCTTCTCACGTAGCGCACTGGCTCGAAGAGCCGTTCTTCCGTCGAACCGACGATGCGCTCGCACCACCGTATCGCTTCGCCGCGGTCTCCGGCGTCGCGATGGGCAGTGGCGAGTGAGTACCAGATAGATGAGCTTGGGGTAGCCGTCGCTCGTGAGCATGACGTTTCCGGGCTTCAAGTCCCGGTGCACGATCCCGTGCTCGTGAGCGTAGCTAAGCGCTTGCGCGATTCCGGAAGCAAGCTCGAGCGCTTAGCTCGCAGGGAGCGGTTCGCGCGCCATGCGTTCGGCGAGGCTTCCCCAGCGGAGAAGCTCCATCGCGATAAAGAGGACGCCGTCGGCTTCGTTGATCTCATGGATGACGCCGATGTGAGGATGCTCGAGGGAAGCGGCGGCGGTGGCTTCCTGCACGAATCGCTGACGGCGCTCGGGCTCTTGGACGAGATTCGCAGGCAGGATTTTCAGCGCTACCTCGCGGTTGAGCTTCTCGTCGCCGGCGCGGTAGACGATCTGCAGCTCGCCCCGACTGAGCTCTTCGAGCACCGTGCAGTGCGAAAGGGTTTCCCCATCATTGTATCGACACAATTCCCCTTGATTGGGACTACGGTGCGGGCTCGAGGATGTTCCGTCGCTTCCGGCAGGGGGGGACCGGGGGAGGCGTAGTCGTGGTGCCGGAGGAGGGACTCGAACCCTCACAGCCGCGAGGACCGCGGGATTTTGAATCCCGTGCGTCTACCAGTTCCGCCACTCCGGCAGGATGGCACTCATCGCCGATGCGAGGAACGCAGTCTAACAGATGCGCTCGAGCTGCCCAAGCCTCGCTTTAAACTATTGAAACAAAGCTGGTTGCCGCAGTGCTGTGTCCGGATGCGTCGCCTGCGATTTTGGGTGCGGTCGAGGACCTACACTCGGGGGCCATCTTTAATAAGGGGCGCCTCAAATGAATTCGCATCTCGTTAGGTCTTGTGCCTATATTGGCTAATATACAGTTAATTGACGGGGCTTGGCATCGAAACGATCCCCCCCAACTCTCCTAAACGCATTATTTAGTAGACTTTGGACGGGGGCTTATGTTACAATTCAGGCCGCATTTTATTAGAAAGCGAGGTGTGAATGGCCTTTCAAATAGGGGATAAAGTCGTTTATCCCAATCATGGCATTGGAGTTGTTGAGGATATCCAGTCTGACAAGATGGAAGAGATTCCTTCGGACTTCTATAAACTCCGAATCCTAGCGAACTCCACCGTCGTGAAAGTCCCGATCGAAAACGTCGACGGCGTCGGCTTGCGTCGCGTGATCTCGACTAGAGACGTCGATCGAATCTTCGACCTTCTCGAAAATAGAAAAATCGAGACCCATTCAAACTGGAAGGGACGTTACAAGGACAATTCGGACAAAATGCGCAGCGGCTCGATTTATGACGTAGCCGGTGTACTCAAAGACCTCTCTTTCTTAAGCAAGAAGAAGAGCCTTTCGTTCCGAGAAAAAAGAATGCTCGATCGAGCGCGCTTCCTCGTCGTCAGCGAGGTAGCCGAGGTTGCCGATGAGCCCCAGGACCTCGTGGAGCAGAAGATCGACATAGCCCTCTCTCGAGGGATGGAAGCGAAGAAGAAAGGCCGTACCAGCCTCAAGACGCTTTTGAAGAGAACGACCATGGCTGCCATGGCAGAGAATGGCCGTAGCGAAGGCGTGGCTCCCAAGCCGCAGCCTCGCGCCTCGACGAGAGTCAAGAGCGGGAAAAGCCGCAAGAAGCCGATCTCGATCTCGATCAATCGCTACTGCTGCTAAGAGCCTACGCTCGTTCTGATACTATCGAAGCCCCTTCAGCCTTCGGGCTGGAGGGGCTTTGTTTTTATGCTAACCAGCGCCGTGCTCGCGATCGTGCTTCCGCTCTACACGTTCACCGTGGGCCTCGTCGGCATCCCCTATACGCTCGTCACCGGCGATTCCCGGCCGCTCTACTGGCTCGGGCGTCTCGGCGTCCGCATCGGCTTCGCCTTGGCGCGGATCCGCATCGTGCTCCACGGGCGCGACAAGCTTCCCGAAAAGCCCCACTTCATCTACATGATGAACCACAACTCGAATCTCGATGCGCCTGCCGTCTTCGTCCACCTTCCCGGGGAGGTGCGCTTTCTCGTCAAGCAGGAGCTCTTCAAACTGCCGGTGCTCGCCACCGCCATGCGGCTCGGTGGGTTCGTTCCCGTCGACCGCAGCAATCGAGAAAGTGCGATCGCGAGCGTCCGGAATGCTGCGCGGCTCGCGGCCGAGGGCGCATCGTTCCTCATCGCGCCCGAAGGGACGAGAAGTCGAACCGGAAAGCTCTTGAACTTCAAAAAGGGCGGCTTGCACATGGCGATCGAGTCCAAGGTGCCTGTCTTGCCGATCACGGTCATGGGCGCATACGAGCTCATGCCGCCGGAGAGCCTCGCCATCCGCTCCGGGACCATCGAGATCTACTTCCATGAGCCCATCGAGACCAAAGAGCTCGGTCCGTCGGGTCGCTCCGAGCTCATGAAGCGGGTGCGTGCGCCGATGGAAGAAACGCTGGCCCGCTATGGATATGGCGAGACTTGACGCCCGGTCCACGCGCCCAGACAATAGATTCCAATAGTTTCCAATAGTTTCTAATCTCCGAATACAGGTATTCGCAGAGAAATGTCAAGGTCGAAGGCAATTCCTCTCGAAGGGCAGGTCGGCTCTTCACTGAATCACTTGGATATGCCGGAGCTTTTGTTTGCGGTGTGTGGCACGGGCAAAACTGGGCGGCTCGTGCTGCACGCGGGCGACGTCGAGAAAAGCGTCTTCCTCTCCGACGGGCAAGTTGTCTTCGCCGCGTCGTCTTCGCCGGACGATCGACTGGGTGCGTACATGTTGCAACGGAACGAGCTCGCGCTCGACGACCTCAGGCGTTTGAGCCCTCAAGTTCGTCCGGGCGTTCGTCTCGGCACGCTCCTCGTCCAGCACGGGCTCGTTCCCTCGAGCGATCTCGCCCGGGCGGTGGGCGGCCATATCAAAGCCATTGTTCTGAGCCTTTTCGGGTGGACGCACGCCGCCTACTCTTTTCTGGAAGAGCCATCCGGGCCAGGGCGATCCATGAAAGACGAGGCCATTCGCCTCACGATTCCGACGGCACGCCTGATTGTGGACGGCATCGACCGTGTCCCGAGCTGGGAGCGGATCGTGAGGGGGCTCGGCTCGCTCGACGAGCGCTTCAGTATCCTGGGCGGCAACGTGGAATCGATGCGTTTGGCGGATCTCGATACCCCGAGCCTCGAGCTTCTCGCCATGTTGCGCCATCCCAAGAGCATCAAGGAGCTCTGTGAGGCCAGCGATATGCCGGATATTGCCGTTTGTCGGAAGCTGTGGGCGTTTCAGGTGCTGGATTGGGTGCGTCCCGCCGATGAAACCTCCGATCTCGACCTGGACCTCGAAGGCCTCGGCATGATTTTCGGCAATGACGCTCAGGATTGAGTAAGGTGTTGAAGGTCAACAGCATAGCCGGGTGTGCTTTGACACCTTGTATTGCGGGCTGCTAGCATAGATCCTAGAAAATTCCGTCGCGCATTCTGTAGCCGCGCGGGGTCGAGTCCGTTTTGAAAGAGACACAAGTAGCTGCCGAGCGTGTGAGTGCCCCTGCTCCCGCGGCTGTCGAGAACGGGCATCATCCCGATACCTACCGCGAGCATCACGAAGAGCTGAAAAAGCGCCTGGCCAACGACGGGTTCTTGGGACTGTTGTTGATCGATGTCTCCGAGATCAACGAGGTCGAGCGCACCTACGGCTCCAGCAAGTACGAAGACTTGATGGAGATGGTGCGCAAGGTGGTCGCCGAGTTCAAAGGCGATCAGCTGCGGCACAACGACATCGTCACCCTGAACGAAAAAGCCGGCGACGTGTTTCTCATTTTTCTAGCGCCACGGAAGGAGTCTCAGCACCTCCTGGCGGAGGACATCGAGAAAATCGGCGAGCGCGTCGATGCGGAGCTCTCGCGCCGCATCCGGCAAACCGCATTCGCGATCTTGCGGAAGCGGCCCGAGGTCTATGTGGGCACGTCGCTCGTATTGCAAAACCCCCTCATTCGGGGAGAGCGTTTGGTGACGCGCGCCATCGAAGAAGCGCACCACGCGGCCCGTTTGAACGTGCAGCGACGCCACCTGACGAACAAGCAAAACCTTCAGCGCATCATTCTCGAAAAACAGATCACGACGGTGTTCCAGCCGATTTGGGATCTGGACAAACGCATCCCGCACGGTTTCGAGGCGTTGTGCCGCGGGCCGTCCGGGACCGAGCTCAGGAGCCCGGCGGCGTTGTTCGACATCGCGCGCAAGTCGAACTTGTTGTTCGAGCTCGACCATCTGTGCCGGCGCCAGGCGCTCGAGGCGGCCGGCGCCCGCGCGCAGCTTTCCAAAGAATACAAGCTCTTCATCAATACGCTGCCGTTCTCGATTCGAGATCCCCGCTTTCAAGGGAAGGATCTCATCGACTTGTTCGACGGCATCGACCTAGAGCCCGAGCAGATCGTTCTCGAAGTGACCGAGTCCGACGCCATCGACAACTTCCCGTTGTTCGTGAACGCGATGAAGGATTTCATGGACCTCCGGTGTCTCGTCGCCATCGACGACATGGGGGCAGGGTATTCGGGACTCGACAAAATCGTGCACCTTCGCCCGCACTATGTGAAACTCGACATGGGTCTCATCCGCGATATCCACACCAGCTTCGTCAAACAGCAGCTGGTCCAAACGTTCAAGACCCTCGCCGACAAGATCGACGCCAAGCTCATCGCCGAGGGTATCGAGAGCAAGGAAGAGTTGGAAGTGGTGCGGGGGATTGGCGTCAACTTCATCCAGGGGAACCTGCTCGCCAAGCCGTCCCAAGCCTTCCAGACTTCGTCCAGCTACGAGTTGTAGCTTTTAAGCTCCGCCATCGGCCGTCAGCTATCGGCTTGCTATGCCTCAGTTGGACTTTCTCTTAATGTTCGTCGTACTTCAACATTTGCTTACGTTGCATTTTTTGGGCGTCATTATCGTCATTTTGTGATTGGAGTGAGGCGATTATGTTCGATTCGGTGCGTCGTGATCACATTATTGTTGACAGTCACACCTTCCTCATTTATGCTGAGGCGATATCGAAGGAAGGAGAGTTCCATTGTCAACAACCATCGATTCCATCGCCGGGTACGAGCCGAAGACGAGTTGGACCAAATCCGAGATCCTGAACACGTCGAAGGAACTGGGCGTTCGCTTCCTGCGTCTCCAGTTCACCGATATCGTCGGCGTGAACAAGAACGTCGAAGTCCCGACGCAGCAGTTCGAGAAAGCGCTCGACGGGCAGATTGCTTTCGACGGGTCCTCGATCGACGGGTTCGTACGGATCGAAGAATCCGACATGATCTTGGTACCGGATCTCGATACCTTTCGAGTCCTCCCGTTTACCCAGAGTAACGACGACGGCGGCAAGCCCGACCTGGTCGCTCGTCTGATTTGCGACATCTACCATCCCGACGGCTCTCGCTTCGAAGGTTGCCCGCGCCTTGCTTTGAAGCGGATCACCGACGAGGCCAAGGCGATGGGCTACACGATGATGGCCGGCCCCGAAGCCGAGTTTTTCCTGTTTCAGCGCGGCCCGGATGGCCGTCCCACGACGGAGTCTCCCGATCGCGGTGGCTATTTCGATCTCACGCCTGTCGACCACGGTGAAGTGGCGCGCCGCGACATCGTGAACGTGCTCGAGGCCATGGGTTTCGAAGTGGAAGCAGCGCACCATGAAGTCGCACCTGCACAGCACGAGATCGATTTCCGTTACGAAGATGCCGTGACTACCGCCGACAACGTCGCCACGTTCCGCTTCGTCGTGCGTCATGTCGCGTTGCAGCACGGATTGCATGCGACGTTCATGCCCAAGCCCGTCTTCGGTATCAACGGCTCCGGCATGCACTGCCACCAGTCGTTGTTCGAAGGAAGCGAGAATGCTTTCTTCGATCCCGATGCGGAGTATCAGCTATCGCAAACCGCGCTCCACTACATCGGTGGGATTCTGCGTCATGCCCGTGGCTTTTGCGCGCTGACCAACCCGCTGGTGAACTCGTACAAGCGGCTCGTGCCCGGATTCGAGGCGCCCACCAACGTGGCGTGGTCGATGAAAAACCGCAGCCCGCTCGTCCGCATTCCCGACAAGCGTGGCAACAGCACACGGTGCGAAGTTCGTATGCCCGACCCGGCCGCGAACCCTTATCTCGCGCTCGCCGCGATGTTGAAAGCCGGTCTCACCGGTGTCCAAGAGCGCATCGATCCCGGCCCCCCGGTGAACAAGAACATCTACGAGATGAGCCAACGAGAAAAGCGCCGACTCAAGATCGACGAGCTCCCAGGCACGCTTCGCGAAGCCATCGATGCACTCGAAAAAGACAAGGTCGTGCAGTCGGCACTAACGCCGCACATCCTGACCCACTTCATCGAAGCCAAACGCGCCGAGTGGCACGACTACATCGTGCAGGTCCATGAGTGGGAAGTGAATCGTTATTTGAGTGTTTATTGATCCAGCCATCGGCCGTCGGCCATCAGCCATCGGCTCAGGTCAAGCCTTCGTGCTTCGTCGCCGTGCGGTGGGTTTCTCCAGCTCTGAGCGGAGTGCGTTCAGCATTCTGCCTGTTTCCGACACAGCGGCCGACAGCGGTTCGGAGTGGCCCAGGAGAAAGCCCAGGCGTCGTGCCAGCTCGAGTTGCGTCTCGACCTCCATGAGCGAGCCGTACGCGTAGCCGACGAAACGGCTGAAGTCACGGTCGGTTCGTCGACCTCTTCCCTCGGCAAGGTTCGACGGTATCGAAACAGCTGCCCGTCGGAGTTGTTGACTCAGCACGAACTTCTCCGCCGGAGGGAATTCACTCGTAGCTCGGTAGACCTGTTCGGCCAGATTCATCGCTGCGTGCCACACTCGCAAATCCTTGAAATGTCCCATACGAAGTCAAGACGATTTTTTCGTACGCCAACCTCCCTCGAAGAGAGGCCGATGGCTGATGGCCGATGGCCGATCTAGTAGACCTCTAAAGTCACGTACGTCAACTCACCCTGACGCTCGACCTGCAAAACGATCGGGTCACCAGGATAGTACCGAGCAATCGCTGCTTTCAGCTCGGTGAGGCTCGAGACGTCGAGTCGATTCACCGAATAGATCACGTCTCCGGGAAGAAGGCCTTGACCTTGCCACGGTTGCGCTTCGCGTGCCCGCGCGGCGACGATGACGCCTCGGTTTCTGCGAAGGCCGGCGAACATCCCGGCGAGATCGTCGTCGAGGTCGATGCCGAGGATTCCCAGTTGAAGCACGAGGTTTTGATCGGGGCGTACCAGGCTCGCGAACCGATCGGGGTGATGACGTCGTGCTGCCACTTCCACCGACAAGACGAGCTTTTCGGTGCCGCGGAGAACTGCGATCTCGACGCTCTCGCCGACACGCCGTTGATAAATGTTGACGCGTAGCTGGCGTCCGTTCTCCATGACCTTGCCGTCGATGGTCGAGACGATGTCGCCTGGTAGGAGCCCCGCGGCCGCGGCCGTTCCGCCGGGAGCGACGTCCGCGAGGATAGCGCCCCAGTCTCGTTCGAGGCCGAGTCCGCGCGCCATCAAACGGTGTGATCGTCTGCGCATCGATGCCGATCTCTCCGCGGTGCACTCGACCGGTGGCTCGGATCTGTTCGAAAACGTTCTTGACGATGTTACTCGGTGCGGCGAAACCCAGGCCCTCGTTCCCTCCCGAGAACTGGTTCGAAGAGCTCGAGCGACTCGTCCCGACGGACAACTAGCCAGGGGCGTCCCCCGTACACGCGGGTGCTATGATGGCGCCCCCGATGCGTTTTTCGATCGTGATTGTCTCCCTCGTCCTCCTGTCGCAGTGTTCGGGGCCGCCGGAGGCGGTAAACGACGAGCCTCCAACTTACGTGGGGCGAGAAGCGTGCGCGGGCTGCCACGCGGCCGAGACCGAGCTTTGGGAAGGCTCGTACCACGATCTCGCGATGCAACCCGCGAGTGCGTCCACGGTGCTCGGGGACTTCGACGAGGCGACGTTCGATTATGCGGGTGTGACGTCGACGTTCTTCGAGCGCGACGGCAGCTACTTCGTTCGCACCGACGGTCCTGACGGCGAGCTCACGGAATACGAAGTCGCCTACACGTTCGGGGTGGAGCCGCTCCAGCAGTACCTGGTGCCTTTCGAGCGCGGTCGCTACCAGGCACTGAGTATCGCGTGGGACTCGCGACCTACAAACGTTGGCGGGGGGCGGTGGTTTCATCTTTATCCCGACGAACGAATCGACCATGAAGACCCTCTTCATTGGACGAAGCGGTATCAGAACTGGAACGTCATGTGCTCCTCGTGTCACTCCACTGGTCTTCGCAAGAACTACGAGCTCGCCGACGATAGCTACGATACGGAGTTCTTCGAGATCAACGTTTCCTGCGAGGCCTGCCACGGCCCGGGCTCTCGACACGTGCAATGGGCGGAAGCGGGCGCGAGCGGCGACCCCGGCCTCACGCTTACGCTCCGAAGCGACGAGCCGGTATGGGTCATAGACGTCGCGACCGGGCTCGCCGAGCGGCAGCCCCCGCGGACCGAGCACGCCGAGATCGAAATGTGTGCCGCGTGCCACTCGCGGCGCGCGCAGTTGTACGAGGACGATGTGCACGGTCAGCCGTTTCTCGACGACTATCGGCCGGCGCTTCTCAGAGATCCGCTCTACCACGCCGACGGGCAAATCCGAGACGAAGTCTACGTGTACGGATCGTTTCTGCAGAGCAAGATGTATCGCAAAGGTGTCACCTGTCAGGATTGCCACGATCCTCACGGCCTCCACGTGCGGGCGGAGGGCAACGCCACGTGCGCGTCGTGCCACCTGCCCGAGAAGTTCGATACGGAGGCGCATCACTTCCACGAGCCGGAAACCCGCGGCTCGTTCTGCGTCGATTGCCACATGCCAGAGACGACGTACATGATTGTCGACCCGCGCCGTGATCACAGCTTCCGGATCCCGCGCCCCGACTTGACGAGGTCGATCGGCGCGCCCAACGCGTGCAACGGGTGCCATAGCGAGCAGACCCCCGCATGGGCGGCTGCCGCAGTCGCAGATTGGTTCGGGCACGAGCCGACGTCCCACTACGGGGTCGCGCTCCACGCTGCGTGGAGCGGTGCACCGGGCGCGATCGATCAGCTGAGGCGGGTCCTGAACGATCCGGACGTGTCGGGCATCGTCAAGGCTTCGGCCGCCGCCTTGGCACCGACGATGGCGGCTCTTCAAAGTGACGACCCTCTCGTCCGTACCGGAGGGCTCGCGGGCGCGGACGGACTCGACCCGACGCTCAAACACCAGCTCGTGATTCCTCTCCTCGACGACGACGTGCGCGCGGTCCGTATCGACGCCGCTCGGGTGTTGTCGTCCGTTCCGGCCGAGCGCTTCACCCCCGAGCAGCGATCGCTTTTCACGCGCGTCCTCGAAGAGTATCGCGACGTCCAGAAGCTCAACGCCGATTGGCCCGAGGCCCACATGAACCTTGGAGTCGTCGACGCGCAGCTCGGCGAGCTCGAGCGAGCGGAGCAGGACTACCGGGCGGCGCTCGCTCTCGATCCCGAGTTTGCGAGCGCGTACGTGAACCTGGCGGACGTGTACCGGGTCATGGGCCAAAACGATCGCAGTGAAGAGATACTGCGGCAAGCGCCTGATGATGTCGCCGGCGTTCGTCACGCTCTCGGTCTCACCCTGGTGCGCCTTGGGCGGAACGAGGAAGCGCTCGAAGAGCTCCGGGTGGCTTCTGAGCTCAGCCCCGACGAGCCGCGCTACGCGTATGTGTACGGGGTTGCGCTCCAGAGTACCGGGGACGTCGAAAATTCTGTTCGGGTGTTACAAAAAGCGAGCGAGCGGCATCCATATAATGGAGATATTTTGGTAGCGTTGGTCACGACACATCGTGATCGCGGGGCGCTTCGCGACGCGTTACCCTATGCGCGCCGTCTCGCCGAGCTCAATCCGGCCGATACGTCGGTCCAGCAACTGGTAGCGCAGCTAGAAGCCGCGGTGCGCTGAGAACGAAAGGAACGGGCATGGCAGATATGCCAGATATTAATGATAAATTCGGCGACCTCATCGAGACCTTGAAACAGCAACGCGACGAGCTCAAAGTGCGGATGCACCTGGGCTCGCTCGATGCGAAGGATGAGTTCGAAGCGCTCGAGAAAAAGTGGGAGCATTGGAGTGCCGAGGCGAAAGCGCAAGCCAAACCACTGCGCGAGGTCATGGAAGACTCCGCCAAGAACGTCGGCTCGGCCCTCGAACTCGTGCTCGGCGAGGTCAAGGAAGGCTACGAGCGGATCAAGAACCAGCTGAAGTCCGAGGACTAGAAACGGAAAAAGGCCGGTTCATGCATCGATCGCTGTTGCTTGTCGCGCTCCTTGTTTCGCCTGTCGCCGTCAGCGCTCAAGAGGACGACGACAAGCGGAAGCCGACCAGCCGGCAGGAGATCCGAGAGCGAGAGCGCGAGAAGAAAGCGGAGAACCTCGAGCCCTACGAGGTTTCCGACGCCGAAAAGAGACTCCTGGGTTGGGAGAAAAAGAAGTTCCCGCAGAACTGGCTCGTCAATGGCTGGCGTGGATTCCGGCCTGTGTTCGGCGGCATGCCTTCGGGCTCGGGAACGGTCATCGGTGGCGGCTATATCCACGGACTCGAAGCCCAGTACTTCCAGTTTCAGGCCAACGCGCGGTGGTCGACCAAGGGTTACACGACAGCGGACGCCGAGGTCGTCCTCCCGCCACCGCAAATCGGCCGTCGCGTCGAGCTCAAAGTTCGCGGTGAGTACCGTGACCTGACCGCGCTGAGTTTCTACGGGATTGGCAACGACTCCAGCCTCGAGAACGAGTCGTCCTTCCTGTTGAACGACCAGAGCGCGACAGCCTACTTCTGGCTCAATCCGCGCGGTCTTTTGTCGCTAGTCCCCTGTATCAGAACAAACTAGATAAAGCAGAGCTTGCCGAAACCATTCTAAGTGCATGAATCTTATGAATCTTATGGGCTGGCGAAAAGCCTAACTTTGTATAGTAATCAAAGATCCAGGGGACTAGGCGTACAGGGAGGGTTTCTTACCTCGGACGCCGACCGAGGCACGGACGCGCCGTCGATCGAGGAGGTGTTCACCCCGGAACAGGTGCCGGGCTCGGACGCCCTGCGAACGGACTACATCGTGACCGGCGGCTGGATCGAGTTCGACATTCGAGACAAGTGGGCGAGCCCGCCGGTCGGGATCGTGGCGCGGGTTACCGGCGAGCGGTATGAAGACACGAAACTAGACGAGTTCGACTTTACCCGTGTCGTCGCCGACATCAAAGGCTACATCCCTCTCGGTACGCGCAATCGCATTCTCGCACTCCGATTGCGCACGTCGCACTCGATCGATGACGACGACGACCAAGTGCCCTTCTATTTGATGGAAACTCTCGGCGGTGCCAAAACGATTCGCGGCTACGACGAGTTTCGATTTCGGGATGCGCGCAACCTCTACGTTTCCGCCGAGTATCGTTGGGAAGTGTGGCCGTTCGTCGACTTCTCACTCTTTTTCGACGCCGGCAAAGTCTTCGACGATCTCGATGACTTCAATTTCGACAAGATGCATACCGGGTATGGGGTCGGCTTGAGAATCCATACGCCCGGGGGCGTGGCGTTTCGCATGGATGTGGCTCACAGTACCGAGGGGTTCAAGCTGCATATCAGTGGGGGGCCGACATTTTGATGCGTGGTACTGGTCTTCTACTTTGGATGGTGCTCTTCGCGACTCCTGTCGGAGCTCAGAAGTTCTATCCCGACGATCCGCTCTTGGTGGACGACGACAAGCTCGACGTAGCTAACCAGCCCGCTGAGATCGAGCTTTCCGACATGTACGACCGCTTCGGCCACATGTTCAAGGATTGGGGCGCGTCCCCCATGGGGAGTGAGGCGAGAAACGCCAACACACTCGACGAAGTGCCCGACAGCAGCTGGTTCACGAACCGCCACGGGGCACGGCGTATGAGTATCGACGAGCTCACCCGTGGGCCGAACCGCGGGGCCGGACCGGATCCGAACGAGACGTGGACGGTGTTCGCCAGCAAGAGGCAGGGGCTCACGCCCGGATTTCAAATCTACGACGAGAAAGACGACCGCTACGTTATCAAGCTCGACCCGGTCGAAATCTCCGAGCTCGCCTCGGCGGCCGAGGTCATCGCGACCAAGATTTTCTACGCGCTCGGCTACAACGCTCCGGAGAACTACATCGTCCGCGTGAACCCGGAGCAGTTCACCATCGAGCCCGGGACCGAGATCGAAGACAGCTTCGGCGACAAGATGCCTCTGTCAGATTGGCGTTTCCGACGCTCGATCCGCCTCGTGCCTCTGCTCGAGGACGGGACGATGCGTGTCGTCGCGAGCAAGTACTTGTCCGGGATCCCTCTCGGTCCATTCCGGTACTACGAGACGCGGAGCGACGATCCCAACGACGTGATCGACACGAGGATCGGCGCGAGCTCCGGGGCTTGAGACTGTTCGCAGCGTGGCTGAACCACGACGACACCCGCGCTCAGAATACGCAAGACTCCTGGGTAGAAGAAAACGGCAAACACTATGTACGGCACTATCTTCTGGACTATGGTTCCACGTTCGGGAGTGGGTCCGTCGACATGCAACGCGCCGAGTTGGGGTTCAACTACGCGATAGACTTCAAGGAAATGAAACGGAACCTGTTGGGATTCGGTTTCCGTGTCCCCGAGTACCGCCACGCGAAGTGGCCGCCGTACCCCGAGTACGAGGCAATAGGTCGATGGGAAGGTGAGCTCTTCGACTGCGAAGGTTGGCGAAACGATTACCCGAACCCCGCGTTCCGGCGGATGACGGCGCGCGATGCGTTCTGGGCAGCGAAGATCGTGATGCGGTTCACCCGCGAAGAGCTCCAGGCCATTGTCGAGACCGGCGAATATACCAATCCGGACAATCCGGTGTACTTTCTCGAGGTACTCCTCGAGCGCCAGCGGAAATGCGGCCGCTTCGGCATCAACGCCATCAATCCGCTCGACGAGTTTCGTCTCGACAGCGATGTGCTCGAGTTCACGAATCTTTCGGAGCACTACGGCTTTGTCAACGCCGACACCCGCTACAACGTCTCGCGGTCGAGCTACGACAACGAGCGCGACGAGCGGCGGACGCTGAGCGATCCGGTAACGCAGTCGCGGACGCGCATCGAGCTTCCCGATGGCGATGGCAACTTCCTGCTCGTGGAGATCCGCTCGTTGAACGAGGACTACCCGCACTGGAGCACGGCCGTCGGCGTCTATCTTCGACCTGAGGGCCCCAAGGGCGCGGGCTACGAAATCGTCGGCATCGACCGCGAGAGTCCGGAAGAATCGACGTTCCCGATGAACTAGTGTCCTCAAGCCGATCTTCCTTTCTCATGCGTTTGTGGTGTAAATTGGCGGGGGAATTGGCGTCGTATGGAAGAACAGGGAGAATCCCGAAGTCATCACGGTCTCGAGCATCATGGAATCGTCAACGCGAATGCGGTGTGGTGGAACCTGTCCACGCCCGCGCTCTACGAGCATGCGGTTCAACGGCGCGAGGGGCTCATCGCCTATCGGGGTTCACTCGTGGTCCGTACCGGCCAGTACACGGGACGCTCGCCCGACGACAAGTACATCGTCCGCGAGCCCGGGAGCGAGAACGATATCTGGTGGAATGCGGCGAAGCCGTTCGAGCCCGAGCACTACGAGAAGCTGAAAGCGCCGCTCACCGCATATCTTCAAGGACAAGACCTCTTCGTCCAGGACTGTTACGCGGGCGCACATCCCGACTACCAGATTCCCATTCGAGTGGTGAACACACGCGCGTGGCACAACTTGTTTGCGCGTAACATGTTCATTCGCGAGCACGATCGCGAAAAGCTCGAATCCCACGTGCCGCTGTTCACCGTGATCGATGCACCGCTGTTCAACGCCGTTCCCGAACAAGACGGCACCCGCTCCGAGGTGTTCGTCGTCCTCAACTTCGACAAACGTGAAGTCATCATTGGCGGAACCGACTACGCGGGGGAGATCAAGAAATCGATCCTTACCGTCATGACCTACGTGCTGCCGCCGAAAAACGTGTTGCCGATGCACTGTTCGGCGAACTACGGGAAGGACGAGAACGACCTGGCTATCTTCTTCGGGCTTTCGGGAACAGGGAAGACGACGCTTTCTGCCGACCCGGAGAGAAAGCTCATCGGCGACGACGAGCACGGCTGGGGCGACAAAGGAGTCTTCAATTTCGTAGGGGGATGCTACGCAAAAGTGATCCGTCTGTCGAAGGAGGGCGAGCCCGAGATCTACGAGACCACACGGATGTTCGGCACGATCCTCGAAAACGTCGTCCTCGATTCGAAGAGTCGCCGTTTGGATCTGGATAGCGACGTATTCACCGAGAACACGCGCGCCTCGTACCCGATTAGCCATATCCCGAACGTCGCCGCAAGCGGCACCGGCGGGCACCCCCAACAAATTCTCATGCTCACCGCGGATGCATTTGGCGTGTTGCCGCCTATCGCCAAGCTCACCCCGGAGCAAGCGATGTACCATTTCCTCTCGGGCTACACCGCCAAGGTCGCCGGAACCGAGCGCGGAATCACCGAGCCGCAGGCCACCTTCAGCGCGTGCTTCGGTGCTCCGTTCATGTCGCGAAAACAGGCCGTCTACGCGAAGATGCTCGGCGACAGCATCGCGAAGCACGACATGAGCGTGTGGCTCGTGAACACCGGCTGGACCGGCGGCGCCTATGGTGAAGGTGAGAGGATGAAGCTCGGCTATACGCGCAACCTGGTACGTGCCGCGCTGAGCGGTGCTCTCGATGAAGTGGAGACGGTAGAGCATCCGATCTTCGGCGTCCACGTCCCACGATCCTGTCCGGACGTGCCTTCCGGCGTGCTCGATCCGCGCTCTACCTGGGCGAACCCCGAGGCCTACGACAAGCAGGCCCGAAAGCTCGCAAGCATGTTCGACGAGAACTTCGAGCAGTTCCGTGCCGATGTGTCGGAGGAGGTCCGCGCGGCGGCTCCTACGACGGCGTGATCGGCATTGGGCATTCGGCATCCGGCATTCGGGATCTCTTCGTGCACCCTCTTGTCATCGTGCCTTCGTGCAGAGAGTCAGTCGAATGAAGAAGCTTGTCTTGTTGCGGCATGGGCAGAGTGTTTGGAACAAAGAGAATCGGTTTACCGGGTGGACCGACGTCGATCTTACCGAGCAAGGGGTTTTCGAGGCTCGGGAGGCCGGGCGAGTTCTGAAGCAGGACGGGTACACGTTCGATATCGCGTACACATCTGTTCTCAAGCGGGCCATCCGGACGCTTTGGCTTGTGCTCGACGAGATGGACATGATGTGGATTCCCGTGCGTCGTAACTGGCGTTTGAACGAGCGCCATTATGGAGCGCTTCAAGGCCTCGGCAAGTTGGAGACCGCGGAACAACACGGCATGGATCAAGTCAAGATCTGGCGCCGAAGCTACAAGACGACGACGCCGCCGTTGGAGCGCGACGATGAACGGTTCCCGGGCCATGATCCGCGCTACGCGGATCTCTCCGAAGCCAATCTGCCCGTGAGCGAATGCTTGAAAGACACCGTCGCGCGGTTTCTACCCTATTGGAAGGAAACGATCGCGCCCGACGTCGCGAGCGGCAAACGTGTTCTCATCGCCGCCCACGGCAACAGTCTCCGGGCGCTGGTGAAGTACCTCGACGACGTCTCCGACGATGACATCGTCGGACTGAACATTCCCACGGGTATTCCGCTCGTCTACGAGCTCGACGACGACCTGACCCCGATCCGGAACTACTACTTGGGCGATCCCGACGAAGTAAGAAAAGCTACCGCCGCCGTCGCATCTCAACTCCACAAGAAAGACTAAGAAAAAACGCAAAGACGCAAAGGCGCAAGGGCGCAAGGTGAAGCGCCTCCGGCGCCGATTCTCTCTTTGCGCCCTTGCGTTTGTTTTCCGGATCGAGCTAAATGCGATTTTGGATGTTCGACATTGCTCTTGATGCGTAATCTCTGGTCTTAACGTCGTCGTTGCTTTGCAAACTCTCCAGAAGCGCCATGCTGTTACGGTCGCCGAGTCTGCCGATCGCTTCTATGGCGTTCAGACGTGCGAGGTCATAATCATCGGCTAGCCGCTCTTCGAGACGTCTCAGATCTTCGCTTCGGCCCAACCGGCCGACAACGTAGATGGCGCATGCGCGTACCCACGGCGAGCGGTGGCGGGTGAGCTCGGACAGCACCTCGTGGGACTCTCTCGAGGGGAGCTCGAAAAAGGAGCTACCGTGCTCGGCGATGGCCCGCGGGTTCTCGTGCTCGAACAGCGGCAAGATGCCACCGAGGAGCGCCGGCTCGACACGGACTTCGAGCGCTTCGATCGCACTCGATCGCACGTAACGGTCGGGGTGATTCAAGTTGCTGAGGATGAGCCGCATCCCAGGCTCGCTGATGAAGACCGACCGTAGAACTTGATGCGCGTTGCGCTTCGCACGCGCGACTCTGTGGACGATCGAATCTTTGAGAAGCTCGAGCGCGGGGTCTTCGGTCACGCGGGTCAAACGGGTCAACGCTTCGAGCCGTAACAAATCGTAGTACGCCTCTTCGGCCTCCAAGGATAGGACCGGGAGAAGTGCCTGGCGCGCACGCTCGGTTCCGATGCGATCGAGCGCGCGGATCACATAGCGGCGCCCTTCGACGTCGGCGCTCCAGAGCGCGAGCGTGAGCATGTCGATCGCGGGCTCTCCGCAGCTTTCGAGCGCACGGGCGGCGAGATGACGCGTGGCTCCGTCGCCCTCCTCTAGATAATGTATGAGGCGCTTGAGCGCATCGCGTTCTCCGGAGCGAGCGAGGTCGAGAAACTGCTCGCGCTTCGCGGATTTGGTTTCGGCTTCGGGCTTGGGCTCGGGTTTGGACTTGGACTTGGACTTGTCAGTGCTGCGGGGCGGGGCTGGCTCGGGAGCGCTCGCGGCGGGTGCCGCCTCATGCTCATGTTCATCGGGAGCGGTCAGGTCCTCGACGCGGAAGATGCCGCTTTCGGCGATCGACGTCATCCCGCTGGCTCGCACCCGGGGGTCTCGATGCTCGAGGCTTTCTCGCTCGGGTACGTCGTTTTGGCGGTGCACCATCTTCCCGAGCGCGGAAAGCATGCGCGTCCGCACGTCCGCGTCCGTTTCTTCGCGGAAACGCTCCACTAGCAGCGACGCCGCCTCGGGCGCTTTCAGCTCGCTCGCGACTTCCACCGCGAGCAAGCGCACCGAAGCCTCGTCGTTTTCGAGAGCCCGCCTCAGCCCGGAAACGTGTGCCGGCGGCTCCTGCTTCTGGACGACGTGCATCATCGTGGACGGGAACGCGAATCGGAATCGGCTCCTCTCCTTGAGCACACGAACGAGGCTCTCGACGTAGTGTTCTTTGAGCTGAACCGTGAGTAGCAGAAAAGCCACGGAAAGCAGGAGCGCACCGCCGAGAATGTATTGGAGAGGTAGCGCGGTCCCGACCATGAGGAACAACCCTCCGAGGAGAACGCCGAAGGGCTCGATCACGGTTTCCTTGAACGCTTTCGCGCGACCGCGCCGCTCGCCGGGAATCGCGTTGTAGACGAGGTCGGTGGAGGTCCGCACAAGTGAGATGCGGAGCACTTTTTGGATCGATCGCGACGCCAACACGACGTTGAAGACGACTCGCACCATCTGACCGCCCGCCGCGAGCCAGACACTACCGATGGCGACAAAGGCTCCGAGGAACGTGAGCGGTGCCAAAAGGAATCCGCGAGTCACCCCTACCGAGGAGATGATGCGATTCGCCAACAGGAACTGCACGAGAGAGCCTGCCGCGAGAACGACCGCGTTCAACACCGCGTAGAACGACGTGAGCTCGTCGATGGATCCGAAGGTGGCGTGCGCCGCCTTGCCCATCAAGAAATCGAGCACCTGTGCGAGCAGAGCCAGGAGGAGCAAGCTGAGCGAAAGCGTGCGCAACAGTCCGGAGCTCAGCGAGGCCTCCAAGTCCGCACGCAGTCCCTTCCACAGCCCGATTAACGTGTAGAGTGTGTGGGCCCGATGGGGCGTTTCGCGGCGCAGCGGGAAGTGGCTTCGCCATCGCCGCGATACGAGAAATATGGGGACGATCCCCGCCGCGAGGAGAGCACCGGCCGCGGTGAGAAACGACTCGGTGCCGAAGCGTCCGGCGAGAAGAGCCGTGGCAACCGAGGCGACGAGCCCACCCATGAGGCTGAAGCCGAGGAGCACTGGAAACAGCCGCTTCGCCTGGCGGATGTCCAGAAGGTCGCCCGCAAGAAGCCAGAACTGGAGAAACACGAGGCTCTTCATCAGGTAGCACGCGATGTAGAGCTCCCGATAGACGAACGCCGGCGCGCGGTCGGCGAGCGCCGTCGAGGCGAGAACAATCGCCGAGAACACGACCAAGATGACGCTGAAGAGCTTGGCTCGATCGAGACGATCGATGACGGGGATGATGATGAGTCCGACGAAGATGAGGGCCAAAGCACTCGCCGAATAAACTTCGGGAAGCGTATCGGGTCCGAGACGGCGGATGAGAAGAGCGGTCGCGCTGATGTCGACGAGACTGTGCGCGGCGGCCAGCAGGAAGTGCAGCAGACCGAGGGTGAGGATGAGCCGCCGGTCACCCTCGAGGACGTTGAGTGCCTTAGCGAGTTTCAAGGCCGAGCCGTCGTGCCTCTTCCATCAACTTCCGGTAGCGTTGATCCGACTGGCGCAGGCGTCGGGTGAGCTCGCGGAATACCTCGAAGGCGATATCGGGGTAGTCTTGAACCGCCGAGCGGAAATCGTTCTTGTGGAGCACGAGAAGACTGGAGTCCTCGTCGGTGACAGCGGTGGCAGAGCGAGGCCGGTCATCGATAATTGCCATTTCTCCGAAATGGCCTCCTTTCGCGACCACGTCCACCCGAGTTTGCTCGCCTCCGACGTCTTGTAGCACGCTGACCTGACCGCTTCGCACGAGGTACATCTCGTCGCCGAGATCCTGTTCGGCGAACACCACCTCGCCCGATCGGACCGTTTTCTCATGGATGAAGTCAGAAAGTCGTTTCAGGCCTTCTCCGGGGACTTCGCGGAACAGAGGCGTGCTCTTCAACGCAAGGATCACTTCCATCACGGAGAGCATGGCGGGGATTATAGATGAAGACACCCTAATAAGCCCACGATCCTTAATAAGTCCCCGATCGGCTTCGGCGGGTCCGCCGTAGCCTTGGCGGAGGCGGAAGCGAGGTCGGGTGAGGGTGCCACCCCAAAACTCGTGCTCTCTAGACGGCTGTCTATGGATCCGGGTCAGGCGACCCAAGTTGCAGCGAGTTGTGCGGTGGCTCCCTCACCCCCCTCGTATCGCCAGAGCTCGGTTTAGGGGGAAGCCCCCCCGCCCGTGTGGGGGGTGACCCCCGAAAACCTGTGCTGGAGATCACAGCGGCGCGAATCAATCGTGTATCTGTATTTTTTTGAACTAGTTACCTTGTGCACTGGATCCCGTTTCGGGCACGACCTTTGCTAGGTCTTTCCCGAGGCTACCTGTGGAAGAAACCCTGAACGAAACCGAGACGTCGGCGCCGACCGCGGGTGACGCGCCGGACGACGCGCCCGCCGTGAATGCTGCCAACGGGGATCTCGGTGCCGCCGTGATCGGCGAAGTCTGCGCCCCTCCAGTCCCCGTCACGGGAGCCACCGGACAGACTGGACAGGTGCCCTGCTATCGCGACGACTCGGAGGCGATCCACGGCATGCTCGTGGACAACCGCTCGCTCGCACTTCTCTACGTGGATGCATCCAACCTGGCCGCGGTCGAGCACGACTACGGCGCAGCGATTTACGAACAGGTCCGGGCAATCTTGACGAACTTGATCCTGGATATGAGAGGCGTCGAGACCCGGCGCGACGACCTCGTCACCGTGAACGAGACCCACGGCGACACGTTCTTGATTTTCTTGTCGAAGAAACGCGAGGAGCGGCCGTTCGGGCAAGGCGATTTGGAAACGATGGCGGATCGCATTCACGAGTACTTGACGAGACGATTAACTCGTATGACGAGCTCGTATCTTCGTTCGACGGCTCAAGCTCGGCATCGGCTACAGCCTGGTGTTGCACAATCCGCTCATCAATGCGGATCGGCTGGTGCTGCAGCTCATCGAGGAAGCTCGACGCATGGCCGACATTCAGGATCATCGGCTCTCGGTCAAGAGCAAAGAAGTTCTCCAGGAGATCATCCTCAAAGAGGACGTGCGAACTCTGTTCCAACCGATCATCGATCTGAGATCACGCGAAACCCTGGGCTACGAAGGACTCACCCGGGGGCCACAGGGCACCGAGTTCGAAAGCCCGTACATGCTCTTCGACATCGCGACCGAATCGGATCTCGTGTTCGAGCTCGATCGTCTGTGTCGCCGCAACGCCATCACCTCGGCGAGAGAGTTGAAGCCACAGCACAAGCTCTTCGTGAACCTTCGACCGACGACGATCCAGGACCCCGAGTTTCAAGGCGAGCGCATGCTGGCGTTCTTGAAGGAGAACAACCTGTCGCCGTCTCGAATCGTTCTCGAGTTCACCGAGCGTCTAGCGATCGAAAACTACGACCTGTTCTTGGAAGCGATGAAGGCATTCACCGACCTCGGGTTCGAGATCGCTATCGACGACACGGGTGCCGGTTATTCGGGCCTCGAGAAAATCGTGCACTTGAACCCGAAGTATTTGAAGTTCGACTTGATGATGGTGCGCGATATCGACACCAGCTTCGTCAAGCGCGAGATGCTGAAGGCGATCCACTCGTTGGCGGTGAACGTCGGTGCCGACGTCATCGCCGAGGGCATCGAGCGCGTCGAGGAGCTCGAAACGCTTCTAGCGCTCGGTATCCCGTACGGTCAGGGATTCCTCTTTGCCCGGCCGACGCCCAAGTTCATCGAAGTACCCACCGTAGAACACCGTACCGTCAACGAAGTGCCCGGCTTGATCGTTGACTAGGCCATCGGCCATCAGCCCGCCTCCGCTGAAGCTGCGGCGGGGCGCGCCGAACCCTAGCGCGAAGGCGGCCCGTCAGTTTTGCTCGGCTTCCGTTTTGTCGGCTTGTTGTGACAGGCGTTCCAGGGTTTCGTAGGGCACCGTGAGCGATACGTCGACCTCGTTGTCGAACTGATCGATTTGAATGGAGTTCAAGATGGCGCCGATGTCGGGGTTCTCGTGTTGCAAGCTTCCGAGGGCGATGAAGCCGCGCACCACGTCGGCGAGCTTGATGGCAGATTCGAGGTCGGCCGCCAGTCCACGAGCGCGAAGAGCGATGTCGGCGTCGAGCCGGCCTGAAAAAACGAGCGAGTGAATGGGTGGGATCTCGCCACCCGCAGGGAGCATGCTGTTGAAGCCGTTCTCCGGCGCGGCCGCGATCCAGAAGGTGTCATTCGCGAACGTGCCTTCACCCCAGCTCTGATTGAGCGCGGCTCCAGCGGAGCTAGCGCGCCCCTGGCCGGTATCGAGCATCTGCCGAATGTAGTCGCGGTCGCCTATTACGATGGTATCGCTGTCCGCAAACGCGAAGGCGGTCTTTTCGGAAACGCTGACGTGCTCAGCGTCTTGATCGTCATGCGGCGTTGGATAGTAAATCGTCGTTCCGTGGTAGTCCTCGACCTTGACGTCCGCGACTACCTTGAGCTTGTCGATGAGGGTTCCGGCGTCGAACGCACCCTGGATCGAGATTCCCCAGCTCTTTGCCGAGGGGCTCCCACCCCGAGCTTCGCCCGAACCGGTGTCGGTGGTCACAACAGCGAAACTCGCCCGGTAGAGGTCGGTGAACGGATCGAGCCCTGTCGCCTCACGAAAGTCGTCGAGCTCGTCCCGTGATTCCTGTGCGTCGATCTGCTTTTCCCACTTCTCACGAAGTGGGCTCGCGAAGAGCGAAGTGAGATCGACGTGGCCTATTACACTGGCGTCGGCCGGTAGCCACGCCATCGTGGCCGGGAGGCCAGGCGATTGTGCCTCGACACCGGAGGCTCCGAGATAAGCGACGGCGCCGATCCCGAGACCGGCGACAACGGCGCCGGCGGCTAGGGTCAAAATCCAGCGGGACTTCTTCATAACGGTCTCCTTGAAGACGTGCTATTCACAAGAACGGATTTGCGGGGGTTCAAGTTCTATTATGCCGCCATAATTCCGGCGCCGCCACTCAGATTTCCTTTCGGGTAAAGAACCAAATAGCGAGCCCGTGGGTGGCGACACCAATGGCGAGAAGAGCGAGAACCGCCTCGGTGACCGACGATCGCTGACCGACGAGCTCGGCAAGCACGCCTTTCAAGCTCTCGTGCGGCATCAAAGAGTGCAGGTAGTGGGTGACGGTGAAGTAGCGCACCGCGCCGGGCACGATGGCCGCGCCCGCCTGCCACCCGAACACGAAGAAAAGACCGAAGATCAGCGGGCGTTTCAATACGGTCCCGGCGAGAGAGAACAAGCCGGTGTAGGCGAACATCCCCAGGATCGCGGCAACGACGTCACGCACTAGTGTCGGGAAACGGCTCCCGAGCTCCTGCCAGCCGCTCCCCGCGAGCGTCAAATAGAAACAGAGGACGAACGGAGGCAGGAACAGAAACAAAACGATGGTCAGGTTCCCGATTGCTCTGCCGAGGAAGAGGTCTCTCCGCTCGATGGGCCGGGTGAGAAAGTAGCGGAGCGTTCCCGCTTCGGCGTCGTCGGTGACCACGCCGCTCGCGTAGAAGAGCGAGAGCATCGGCACGACAAAAGGTAGGCTCACGGTAGCGGTCACGGCCGAGAACACTCCAGAGCTCGAGGTTTGCGCCGCGAGCTCGAGCGCGACCGCTGCGCGGTAGACGAGCGCCACGAGGACGGGCGTCATCGCCAATATCGCCATTCCCAGAGTACGCGGCGAGAACAGAAGCTGAGAGAAACTCCACCGCGCGACGATAGGAAGTCGAGAGGCCGTCATTTTTCCACCAAGTAGTGAAACACGGCTTCGAGTTTGTCGTCGGGCGACGAGATCTCGTGGATGACGACGACGCCGTCGATGACGTACTCGGCGAGAAGCTTGTAGAAACGATCGGGCTCCCGGGTCTCGAGCTCCACTTCCGACAGCTCTTCGGAAAATGAGATCGAGTGCAAGTCTTCCTGCTCGAGGAGATGACCCGCGAGCTTCCGCGGCTCCGGGGTTGAAATCAAGATGTGATGTGGGTGCGCATCCATCAGCCGACGAATCTCGTGAATGTTGCCACTCGCCATCACTTTCCCCGCCGTCATCAAAACGACTTCCCGCGTCATCAGCTCGACTTCATGAAGAATGTGACTCGAAACGAGAACCGTCTTGCCGCGAGCGCCCCAATCGCGGATCCAGTCGATCACTTCGCGCCGGTCGACGGGGTCGAGCCCGGTGAGAGGCTCATCGAGAACGAGAATCTCGGGATCGTGCGCCATCGCTTGCGCGATGCGGAGCCTCTGCTTCATCCCGCGGCTGAACGTGGTGACCCGGCGATCGCGCGCGCTCTCGAGCCCTACATCGGAGAGAGCTTTCTCCGCACGGGCACGCGCCGCCTGCTCGTCGAAGCCGTGAAGGCGCATCAAGTACTCGAGCCAGTCGATGGCGCTCACCCGGGCTTGAAACTCCTCTTCTTCGGGCACGAGGCCGAGCTTTTGGTGCACGCCGGGGTTCGCGAACGGCGAGTCACCGAAAACGGTGACGTTTCCGGAGCTCGGGCGCAGGAGCCCAGTGACGAGCTTCAACAGGGTGGACTTGCCGGCGCCGTTCGGACCCAAGAGCGCGGTGACGCCCGGCTCGAAGGCGAGGCTCACCCGGCTCAACCCGAGGACGTTTCCGTACCAGCGCGAGACGGCGTCGAGCTCGATCACGTTCGTGATCGATTTCATGCTCACGAGGACACCTCGGCCGAGCTCAACCGCCAGCGGAGGACGGCGAGCGAAGCGAGCATCAGCGACACCATAGAGGCGATCGAGAGAAACGGTGTGTTGGCGGACGCGGCGTTGCCGAAGAACACGTGGCCGGAATCGACGGTGGAGTCGATCATGCTGAGAAACGCCGGCGGCTGGTCGATGCGAAGACGAGATAAAGCGCCCACGAAGATGACTTTGCTCCCGAGGGCGAGGGCGCCGAAGCCGGCGCCGGCAACGCGCGTGCTCCGGGTGAGACTCGAGATGGCGAGAACGGTGAGCGTGAAATAGAGGCATATCCAAACACTGTAGATGACCACGGAGAGGGGCAGAAACTGGCTGGCCGCGAACAACTCGGAATCTTCGGCAACGAACACGTGCACGACGAGCAACGTCAACGCGGGAACGAGCGTCACGACCAGGAGCGCGGCCATCACCGGCATCGCCTTGGCGAAGACGTAGTTGATGCGTGAGATCGGTTTCGATAGGTAGACAACGAACGCACCCGTCGACAGGTCCGTCGAGATCGCGCCGGCGCCGGTGTAGAGTGCTACGAGGATCACCGGCAGATAAGCGACTTGCTGCGACAGGAACTCCTGCCAGAGCCCGGCATCGATGGTGATGGACACAAACGCCTGGGGAAACTGCCTGGCAACGTAAATCTGCGCCGCCCGCGCGAGGACCGGGATCCAGGAGACGGTGAGAAGAAGAAGAAACGACCGGCGCTTCAGGAGAAGCGAAGCCGAGGAGCGCGCCATCGCGAAGCTTCGGTTGAAGCGCGACGTGCGCGGCCCGTCGAAATGCTGATAAGAAAGATCGTGGAGAGGCATCAGGACACGTCGGGCGCGTTGACATCGACCGCGGTGAGAAATGTCTCTTCCAGGTTGGTCTCGAACCGTCGCAAATGCCGGATCTCGGCGCCGGCGGAGCGGGCCGCTTCGAACAAGAATCTCGTCGAGGGAGCTTCCGAGGAGTCGCTTGCCGGCAGAGTAATCTTCAGTTGCCCGTGACTGTCCTCTTCGATGACGACGTCGTGACTCGAGAGCGCGTTTCGAAACGCTCCCGGGGTGTCTTCGCAGATCCGGATCTCGTAGACGCATCCCGCATGGCCCGGACGTTGCCGCAGCGCATCGAGCCTCCCTTCGAGCGCGAGCCTGCCTTTGTCCAGGACGACGACGCTGTCACAAACTTGCTCGACGTCGTGCAAAAGATGCGTCGACAGCATGACCGATACATGGCGCTTTCCGACGTCTCGCACCAACTCCAGCATTTGCCGCCGGCCTAAGGGATCGAGTCCGCTCGTCGGTTCATCAAGGAGGAGGAGCTCGGGGTCGTGCACCAACGACATAGCGAGTTTGGTACGTTGCTGCATTCCGGTCGAGAACTCTTCGACTAACCGGTAGCGAGCGTCTCCCAATCCGGCAAACCAGAGCATGTCGTGCGCCCGGGCGAGGGCGTCGGTGCGAGAGAGGCCGCCGAGCTCGCCGGCGAGCGCGACCATTTCGACTGCGGTCAATCCTGGAACAAAAACGCTTCGCTCGGGAAAGTATCCGAGGCGCAGGCGCAACTCGTGGGGACGGCCGCGGACGGGGACACCGAGTACCTCTGCGGTTCCCCGTTTCGGCACGAGGAAACCGAGCAGCGTTTTGAAGAGTGTGCTCTTTCCGGCACCGTTCTTGCCGAGGAGGCCCGACACTCCCTCGGGCACTTCGACATCGAGAGCGGAAAGTGCCTGTCTGGTGCCGTAGCTGACGGTGAGGTCGGTCGTTCTCAATACTGCCATGAGGTCGATCGCGTAGACGGAATCCGCTTGCTCGAAGTTCCCGGCCGACCATACCATGTGCCGAAGGGGCTTCCGCCGGGCTCCGATCGCGCGTAGAATTGATTCCGATGAGTCGCCATCGGTCGAAAGAAGCGGGGGAAATCCGCATCCGGAACCTCGTCGAGCTCGTCGTCGTTTTCTTCCTCGTCTACGCCATCTTTCAGATCGCACCGGTGGTCGTCACTCGGGTCAACTTTCTGACCGAGCTCGATGTGATCGCGAATTCTCCGGTTCAAGAGACCGCGCTCGAGCTACGCCAAAAAGTGTTGCAGGCGGCCGAGGGCCGCAGCATCGTGCTCGACGCGGAACGCGTTCACGTCCGGCGCGATCGATCAACCAAGAGAACGACCATCGACGCGAGCTACGAGCTGTTCGTGAACTTCTTCCCTCGCTACACTTACATCTGGCGGGTCAACGATCACGTCGAGGCTCTTTTGTTTTAGTCACGTCTAGTTTGGTTGCGATCGACGAGTCTTGTAGAGCCTAAGTCCGTTTGCTATGATTACTTAGGATTTTCTAGTCGAGGCGCGTTTTGCACGAAGGTGACGAGAAGCTGCGGCGAGTGGTTCAAAACCTCGAGAAGAGCATCGAGCAGGCGATTGCAAGCTCACCGCAAGTCGAAGAGTGCCTGACCCGCATCCGCGACGAAGGCTACGAGATTTCCCTCGTCTTACAAGCCACGCTGGCGTTCGCCCCGATGGGTGAGCTCGACTTGAAGCAGGTCGAGGAAGTCGCGGGCGTCTTCAACGAGAGCGATGCGCAATTTCGGATGAGCACGCTGGATCGGAAGTTCCTGCGGTCGCTGAAGATTGCGGTGGATGTGGACGAGGAATAGTCAGCACGGCGCAGCGAAGCCGCATCCCAAATCTCTCAACGCAAAGACGCAAGGGCGCAAAGACGCCAAGGTTCGTTGCCTTGGTGCACAACTCCGATAGAGGCCGAGAGCTCGCTTGGCCCCGACTCCCATCATCCGATCATCTCGCTATCAGGCATCCCGAGCGCCGTCATGGTGTTGAGAATCTTGCACCCGATCCTTGCCTCGACTCTCTGTGCCGCCAACCCTCTCGCTCGCATCGCTGAGCCCACGATAGCCTTGTAGCGATGGAACGTTGTCTCGACTTTGCTCCGTTTGCTGTAGCCCGATTCTGTGTGCCACTTTCGTTTGCCGAGCCGAGCTTGTGCTGCAATGTTGCGATTACGCTGTCGGCTGCTCGCCGGCCCCGATGCGAGCTGGGCGCCCTTGCGCGGCGGTATCAGCACCCTCGGCGAGCGATGAGCGCTGTGATTCTCGATCGCCTCATAGACGCCGCTGGCGTCGTATGCGGTGTCAGCTCTGGCCGATGAGATGGGACTGTCGATCTGTCCGACAAGCGATGCAACCCGCGATGAATCGCGGGCTCTTTTGCTCGTCAGCTCGCAGGCGATGACTTCGCCACTCTGCTCGTCGACACACAGATGGAGCTTGCGATAGTCCCTGCTCTTTGATGCTCTGCGCAGCTGGCCGGCGTGGACAGCGAGACCGCTGCTGTCGATCAAGATGTGCAACGGCGTCTTCTGCTTGTCTTGGTAGAAGGGGACCTTACCCAGCTTCGCCTTGCGCCTCGAGATCGTGGTGTGATCGGGCACATCATTGTCTAGCTTCATCAGAGCGAACAACGACCGCAGCAATCCCTCGCTCTGCCTAGATGACAGATGAAACACCATGCCCAGGGTGACAGCCGTCTCGATGGCGTGGTTCGAGTACTTGCGTTGACGGCCCGGTTTCCTCCTCCTCGGCCGGGGCGCGTCCCAGTTCACAAGCTTGCCGGCGGTGAGCGAGATCCAGACAGTCAGGCTCCCACGGTTGCGTAGACCCGCCTCATATTCACGCCAATTCCTCACGCGATAGGCCTTCTTCACATACTTCCGCTGAGTGCGTTTGAAAATGCTCATGGGGAACCTCGAATCCGTGAGTAAAGGACAATTGTGGACCGAGATCGCGAGTTGTGCACCAAGGCAATTGGTCGTCCCTAATAATGACCCCTTCCTCTTCGAATTTCGCCTTGTAGTTCTTGACTATTTCACGAGGAGTCAGTCCTACCTTGATCGTCTCTACCAGAATCTTGTCGATTCTCCGATATTCTGCCCAAAGTTTTTTGATATCTGGAGGTGGTTCCGTCTCCCCTTCGCGCAGCACATAGGCGTACGTTCCCTGACTTGGGGCTGCAACGATGTCGCCTCCCTGGATCACAACGTTTTCATGGCCTCGAGTCCGTCCCCTTTGTGATACTCCTGTGCCTCGCCAGCGAAAAATAGTCACTCCCACGTCGCGATTCTTGGTGACACCCGGCACGATTTCAGCAAAAACTTTCCTCACACGTTCATCTTCGTCCTTACGCATTCTTTTGAGTAACTCAATTTCGCTTGGCACCTTTCTGATGATGTAATCCATCATCACACGCTCAGACGAGACTATCCTGTTGGCATATTTATCACCGAGCTCTTCAGTCAATAGAAGGTAGTCCGTATGCGAAAGGCCGTCTCGTGCTCTTGTCGTGGTCGGATAGGGCCCCAGATCGAGCTTGAAATTCAGAGCAATGCGTTTGGGGTCACGTGCATCAACGAATTCTCTGAGGCCCTTGAATCGGTAGTCATATTCTGTCTCCGGGCCTCCCGGCGGTTGCTTCACAAGAACCGGATCGCCGATGATGTCGTAAGCTCCACATTCTTCGACCAACCTGGTCTCCCAATGTACCCTCCACGTTTCACCAGCATGTGAGTCTCCCCACCGACGTCCGAGAACCGCACGTTCAATCCTGTCATCGTCACGGTCCGTGAAGACAAACACACCGGAGGCTCCCCAGGTCTTCTGCACCAAAGGGATCCGGTATGGTTTCTCTCATCACGTGAAGCCACATGTCGACATTGTTCTTCCTCATGACTTCAGGCAGGACAATGTCGAATTTTTCCCGACGAATCCGATTGTTCCATTCCCTTAAATCGTCCTCTTCCTGGGCTTGTGCTTCGGCCGTTGCCGGATCGGTTGCTTCAGCACTACGGAGACACAAAAAGACGGACATAATAAAAGTCACAAACAAAACAATTCGACTAGACATTGGTCAGAACTCCTTGCCCCCGTTATCCAGCATGTTGGAGCCGGAACAGGAACCTCACTGGTAGCGGAAGTAGAGCTTCCCGTCGGCGTAAGCGATGGCGGCGGAGTTGCGCCCGTCGTTTCGGACGCGACCCCAGGCGAGCTCGCCGGTTCGAGCAGCCGCGCAGCACTCGGGCAAGAATCTTTCCTCCTGGATGGTGCCTTGGTGCACAACTCCGATAGAGGCCGAGAGCTCGCTTGGCCCCGACTCCCATCATCCGATCATCTCGCTATCAGGCATCCCGAGCGCCGTCATGGTGTTGAAAATCTTGCACCCGATCTTTGCCTCGACTCTCTGTGCCGCCAACCCTCTCGCTCGCATCGCTGAGCCCACGATAGCCTTGTAGCGATGGAACGTTGTCTCGACTTTGCTCCGTTTGCTGTAGCCCGATTCTGTGTGCCACTTTCGTTTGCCGAGCCGAGCTTGTGCTGCAATGTTGCGATTGCGCTGTCGGCTGCTCGCCGGCCCCGATGCGAGCAGGGCGCCCTTGCGCGGCGGTATCAGCACCCTCGGCGAGCGATGAGCGCTGTGATTCTCGATCGCCTCATAGACGCCGCTGGCGTCGTATGCGGTGTCAGCTCTGGCCGATGAGATGGGACTGTCGATCTGTCCGACAAGCGATGCAACCCGCGATGAATCGCGGGCTCTTTTGCTCGTCAGCTCGCAGGCGATGACTTCGCCACTCTGCTCGTCGACACACAGATGGAGCTTGCGATAGTCCCTGCTCTTTGATGCTCTGCGCAGCTGGCCGGCGTGGACAGCGAGACCGCTGCTGTCGATCAAGATGTGCAACGGCGTCTTCTGCTTGTCTTGGTAGAAGGGGACCTTACCCAGCTTCGCCTTGCGCCTCGAGATCGTGGTGTGATTGGGCACATCATTGTCTAGCTTCATCAGAGCGAACAATGATCGCAGCAATCCCTCGCTCTGCCTAGACGACAGATGAAACACCATGCCCAGGGTGACAGCCGTCTCGATGGCGTGGTTCGAGTACTTGCGTTGACGGCCCGGTTTCCTCCTCCTCGGCCGGGGCGCGTCCCAGTTCACAAGCTTGCCGGCGGTGAGCGAGATCCAGACGGTCAGGCTCCCGCGGTTGCGTAGACCCGCCTCATATTCACGCCAATTCCTCACGCGATAGGCCTTCTTCACATACTTCCGCTGAGTGCGTTTGAAAATGCTCATGGGGAACCTCGTATCCGCGAGTACAGGACAATTGTGGACCGAGATCGCGAGTTGTGCACCAAGGCATCGAGACGCTATCGGGCAGGGGCAGGGGTAGGGGTAACTGGGATAAAATACAGATCCGCTGTTTTGGCGTTGGAAAAGCCCCAACGAGGAGTTACAGGATGCTGAAGAGGGTACTCGTTCTGACCATGGCGTCGGTTGTTCTTTCGGGGAGCATCGACACCGCCTATCCGTGGAGCGAGGAGGGCGTGCGTCTGTTCATGGAAAAAGCGATCAAAGCACTCGACAAGTCGCTCAAGCGGTTCTATGAGGATCGAGAGCTCACCCTCGTCGAGACGGCGAGCGACCCGTCGCTATTCCCGCCGCGCCTGCTGTTCGAAGTCGATCGACTCGAGCCGTTTCCATTCCTCGACCTTCCGACGGACAGAAAGCGTGCGGTCAGAAAGTACGGCGAAGAAGCGCTCGAGGAGTCAGGTGATCTGCCGTGGCGGTTGATCGAGAGCTACAACGCGCTCGTCGAAGCGCACCGCCAGGCCGATTTCGAGGCGGTGATGACGCACTCTGCCGAGATTGCGCACTACGTTGGCGCGATGTACGTCCCTGTCAACGTCTCCCGAAACGGAGATGGCGAGCCCACCGGGCAGCACGGACTGCGCGAGCGGTTCGATTCGCGTCTTCTCGAAGTTTACGGGGGAAAAGTCCGCGTCGATACCCCGACAGCCTTTTACCTCGACAATCCGGAAGAATACGCGGTCTCGATACCACGGAAGAGCTACATCTGGGTCGACAACCTGTTGTACTTCGACTATCTGTCGCGGCTGGGGGTGAAGAGCTACGACCGTTTCTACTACGAAGGTATGTGGCTTCGGGCAAAGCCCCTGCTCAAGCAGCTTCTCGAGGGTGCCGCGCTCGACACCGCGAGCTTCTGGTACACCGCGTGGTTGGCCGCACGACGCCCGGAGTTGCCAAAGAAGTGATCCGGATTCCCTCCAGCTAGGACGAACGCGTGCCGGCGGACGAAAAAGAACAGGCCAATTTCTCCGATCTCGAGGAGCGCGAGATCATCGAGCTCTGTCGCGGCAACGGCGACGCCAAAGAGCTGGCGTGGGAGGAAATCGTTCGACGATTCCGCCGGCGAGTGTTCGGCATTGCTTACAAGTTTACCGGACGATACGAAGAGTCGCAGGACTTGACCCAGGAAATTTTCCTCAGGGTGTTCAAATCGCTCGACCAGTTCGACCAAAACGCGGACTTCGGTAACGTGGCTGTACTCGGTCAGCCGCAATCATTGCATCGACCACTATCGGAGCGGGCGTCGAGAGCGAGAGCTTTTGGTACGGCACGAGCTTTCGCTGGAGGATTTTCCTTCGGGGCGCTTCGATCCTCATCGTGCGGTCGAGTGGCGGGACAGGAAGAAACTGCTCGTGCAAGCTCTATCGAATCTGCCGGAGAAGCTGCGCGAGGCCGTCGTCCTGAGGGATATCAAGGAGCTCACCTATCAGGAGATTGTGGATCGGCTCGACCTTTCCGAAGGCACGGTCAAGAGCAGAATCAATCGCGGGGCGGCAAGAGCTCGGGCGGGCGCTTCTCGCGATGAGAAAGCGCGACAACAAGGCGGCAAAATCGACAGGTAAGACGTTATGAATATTCTCATCGAATCACACGACGACATCAAAATCGTTCGCATCAAAGAAGAGCGGCTGGTCTATGCGATGCTCAGCTCGTTTTTCTCCGAGGTATCGTCGGTCATCGAGGGCGGAGCGAAGAAGCTCGTGATCGATTTGACCGATGTCAGCTATCTCGACAGCGCTTCGGTCGGCTGTCTGATGGATATTTATCGCTCCATGGCCGAGGGCGAAGGCACGATCAAACTCGTGGGGCTTCAAGAGCGCGTGGAGACCATGGTGAGCATGACGGGTCTCCATAATTTCATGGAGATCTACCGTGACGAATCCGCGGCCCTCGCGAGCTTCTGACCTTGCGAGCTTCTGAGAAGACACCGGTGGTGGTTGAGCATGAGGCAAAAGCAATGAACAAAGTCAAGATGCTGACAGGACACGAGATTCCTCTCGATGGGGATTTGCTCTACATGCTGGAATCTTTCTATCGAGAGGTCGCGCTCAAACGTGAGCTCAAGGCGACCTTCTACGATATGATGAACGAGATCGTCAACCTCGTCGAAGGGATGGACGAAGAGGCACGAAAGCAGTACCTCATCGAAAGCATCTTTTTGAACACGGTCACGTACGAGAACGAACGCCTGAGCGCCTACATGAAGAAGCTCACGGGACGCTCGGGCGACGACACCGAGTCGAAGTTGGAGTAAGAGGAGTGGAGCGTGTACCGAAGCGATGAATAAGATGAGAGTTGTGACCGCGAGTGTCCTCGCGGTGATGTTGTGTGGCGTCGACAAGCACGAGCGTCACGCAACCGAAGAGCAAGCCCGGACCCGTGATGGAGATCGAGCCGAAAGAGCACGATTTCGGGGGAGTGAAACAAGATCAGAAGCTAGTGCACGAGTTCAAGGTGAACAACGTGGGAACCGAGGACTTGGAGATCCGGCGCATCTCCACGTCGTGTGGGTGCACCGCGGCCATACTCGCCGAACGAATCGTGAAGCCGGGAGAATCGACGACCCTCGAAGTCGTCTTGGAGACGCGCAAGTACAAGGGCGTCATCGACAAGAGCGTGTCGGTGGCATCGAACGACCGCGAGCGCGTCCGTACGGTACGTGTGCGCGCTTTCGTCGAAGTGCCGGAGTAATTCAGAGGAAACTTGCTGCTAAACAGGCCGAACGGATGCTCAGCTGAACTAAGCCGTTTCGACTACTTCGACAGAAACGGCGCCAGCCGACGGAGCGGGCTCGGTGACGAGCTCCCAGCTTTCCGGGGTGCGGAGAATCGATTCCACGAGCTTCGTGTGGAGCTTGTGACCGGCGCGTGTCGCGACGACGTGAGCTTTCAACGGATTTCCGAGCAGCATGAGATCGCCTAGCAAGTCGAGAAGCTTGTGGCGGACGAATTCGTCGGGGAACCGTAGCGGATTGTTGAGAACGCCGGTCTCGCCGAGGACGACGGCGTTGTCGAGCGAGCCCCCGAGGGCTAGCCCGCTTTGCCGCATCAGCTCTACGTCCTTGAGAAACCCGAACGTCCGGGCGGGGGCGATTTCATCGACGAAACTGGTCTCATCGATCTCGGTCGAGTACTCCTGATGCCGCAACAGCGGGTGGTCGAAGTTGATGGTATAACTCAAGCGCAACGTATCGCACGGGTACGCGGCGACCGAACGCGCCCCATCGGTGACCGAGATCGGACTCGTGAGCTTCAGAGAAGATCGGAGCGCGGTAAGTTTTCTAATCCCGGCCTCGTGGATGAGGTAGATGAACGGGGCCGCACTCCCATCCATGATCGGCACTTCCGGGCCATCGAGCTCGACGAGAACGTTGTCGACGCCGAGCGCATGAAACGCGGCGAGCAAATGTTCGACGGTCTCGATACGGACGCCATCCCGGGCTAGGCATGTCGCGCGATTGATGTGAGAGAGGTGCCGAGCGGTGGCTGGGATTCTCGAGCCGTTCTGATCCAGCCTCACGAAAACGATTCCGCTGTCGGCAGGCGCCGGTTTGAGGGTCAAGGTGACGTTGCGGCCGGAGTGGAGGCCGATTCCGACGCAGGTCGTAGCTTCTTTGAGGGTTCTCTGCTTCCGCATACAGTCTATTGTCCCGGTAGCTGACCGGGCCCAGCATGGTCGTCAAGCAACTATCGTGCCAGGCCTCGCCGCGGCACCGCTGAGCTAAGTGACGTCGGACGACGGTGTTAAGAC
The DNA here is from genome assembly GCA_965237955.1 of Candidatus Marinacidobacterales bacterium. Taxonomy (GTDB): domain Bacteria; phylum Acidobacteriota; class Vicinamibacteria; order Marinacidobacterales; family SMYC01. The sequence goes on from OZ250169.1 coordinate 3,435,717, forward strand.
TACCCCGCATTGGGCGCGAACGCGAGTGTGTCACATTAGACACACTCTGATGGAGCGGTGTGTATCTTTTATGCACTCGTATTCACTCGTGGCGCGGCTCCCTTGGCTTTGTTTCTGGTAAGATGAGTGCGTTCCCTGAAGAGGAGTTGGCGCCGAGGTGCGATTTGCGGGCAAAACGGCCTTGATTACGGGATGATCATCGAACAAGCTCGAGCACAACCCGAACCGAAACAAGGCGATCGTATGGATCTTGGCAACTACATTCAAAAGGGATTGCAGATCCTCCAGCTCGACGTCAACACGATTCGCGACGCGTCCAAGGACGAGGACGCGTTGCTGCCGGCACTCCTCTTTTTCGCGCTCGCCGGCCTCGCGAACGGCGCCGGACAATTCAACTTCCGGGTGATGATCTTCGGTCCCATTCTCGCGATGCTCCTTTCTTTCGTTCTCGTTGGACTCTTGAGCGTGCTCTCTCGTTTGTTCGGGAGCTCCGCGAGTTTCCTCAAGCTCTACCGTCCTCTCGGGCTCGCCGCACCGCTCCACTGGGTGCAAGCCGTGCCGATCATCGGACCGTTCCTGGGTTTTTTCGCGCTTCTCTACTTTGCGGTGGTCGCCGCGCTCACCGTCGAGACCGCGGGCGATCTGTCCCGCCCTAGAGCGGCGGCGGTGGTCGGACTCCTCGTCGGGATCAGCTTGTTCTTGTTCCTGGTGTTCTTCGCGATGGTGGGATCGCTTCTCTTGTTCCGCGCTTTATTCTCTTGAATGCTGGCTTGCGTTCCTCCTCAGTTTTCTCTAACTTAATAGGCAAAGCAAAGCAGGAGGCATCGGCGCATTGGCGAGAAAGCCTGCCAAAACACGAACACCGAAGAAAAAGACGAAGGCGTCGAACAAAGCCCCCTCTCCCTCATCGCGAGCCAAGACGAAGACCAAAGCTAATAAAAGCCCGTCGCAACCGCGGCAACTTTCCTTTGACGACATCGGTGGGGCGGGAGGCGCGCCCGGTGACGGTATCGAGGGCGCGGTTGTCGAGCTCCACGAGGCCGCGCAAACACGCTACCTGAACTACGCGCTTTCGGTCATCACCGCGCGTGCTCTCCCCGATGTGCGCGATGGGCTGAAGCCGGTGCAGCGGCGCATCCTGTTCACGATGTGGCAGCAGCGGATTAGCGCGGACGCGAGGTTTCGCAAGTGCGCGAAAGTCGTCGGCGACGTGATGGGTTCGTTCCACCCGCATGGCGACAGCGCGATCTACGACGCTCTCGTTCGCATCGCGCAACCGTTCGCCACGCGCCTGCCGTTGGTACAAGGCTCGGGCAACTTCGGCTCCCTCGACGGCGATCCGCCTGCCGCGATGCGCTACACCGAGTGCCGTCTCTCTCGCGCTTGCGACGAGATCCTCGGCGAGATCGGCCAGTTCACCGTCCACTTCCGCCCGAACTACGACGGCACCAAATCAGAGCCGGTCGTGCTCCCGACGAAAATCCCGGTCCTTCTCGTGAACGGGGCGACCGGCATCGCCGTGGGCATGGCGACCAACATCCCACCGCACAATCTCGACGAAGTTCAGACCGCGCTCGTCAAGATGCTGGATGCACAACTGGCGGACAAAGAGCTCTCCACGCGCCAGCTGTGCCGTTTCATCAAAGGACCGGATTTTCCCACCGGCGGGCAAATTCTCAACGACGCGGAAGAGCTGAAGCGCATCTACGAGAGCGGGAGCGGCACGGTGCGCGTGCGGGGCACCGTTGAGTCGGCGGAGACGAAACGCGGGGCCAAGTTCCTCTACATCACATCGGTTCCGTACATGGTCAACAAAGCGCAGCTCGTCCAGCGGATTGCGGACGTGGTGCTTTCGCGCAAGATGCCGCTTCTCGTGGATGTGAAAGACGTCTCGACCGACGACGTGCGCATCCAACTGAGCCTCAAAGCCGAGGCCGGTGAACACAATGAGCAGAAGGTTCTCGCGTATCTCTACAAGAACACACCCCTGCAATCGAATTTCAACGTGAACTTGACGTGTCTCGTGCCCACCGAGAACCCCGAGGTGGGGCGACCGGAGCGCCTCGAGCTTCGTGAGATTCTCTGGCATTTTCTCAACTTTCGAATGGACGTCGTCACCCGACGTCTCGACAACGAGCTCGAGCGCCACCAGAAACGGATTCATATTCTCGAGGGACTCGAGGCGGTCTTCGACGCGCTCGATCAGATCCTGCGCATCGTGCGCCGCTCCGAGGGGAAGAAGGACGCCGCCAAGAAGATCAGGTTGAAGTTCCCGCTCGATGCCGAGCAAACCGACGCCATCCTCGAGCTGAAGCTCTACCGGCTCGCGAAGCTCGAGATCCTTCTGGTACGTGAGGAGTTCAACCAGCGCAAGAAGCGAGCGACCGAGATCCGGCGTTTGTTGAAAAACGAGGAGTCGCGCTGGAAGCTCGTGCGCAAAGAGCTCGTCGAGACCCAGAAGCTTTACGGCCGGTCGGATCCGAGACGGACGTTGATCGAATCGGTGAAGGACGAGCCCGCGTTCACTGCCGACGATTTCATTGTCGCCGAAGACAACCATGTTCTCGTGACCCGGGACGGCTGGGTGAAGCGGCAGAGGGAGATCAAAGATCCGGGCAAGACGCGCTTGCGTGAAGGCGATTCGGTGATGGCGTGCTTCGCGGGGAGCACCCGGGCGAGTTGCGCGTTCGTTTCCAACTTCGGCTACATGTACACGTCGCGCATCATCGATCTGCCGGCGACCACGGGACATGGTGTGCCGATCCAGAAACTCTTCAAGCTCAGAGACGGCGAGCGCATCGTGAGCGCCTTCAGTCTCGACCCGCGCGTGATCGGGAATGTTTTCGTCGATGAAGGGCATCCCGACTACGCGCCAGAAACGCATGCCATCGCGGTCGCGAGCGATGGATACTCGCTCCGGTTCGGCCTCGAGCCGTTCTTGGATCCAAGTACCAGGAATGGCCGACGCTTCGTCCGGCTGGTTAAGGACGCCGAGCTCGTCGGTGTCGCGCCGATCAAAGGCGAAGAGACCATGATCGTGGCGAGCGTCAAGGCGCGTGCGCTCTTGTGCTCGTCCGAGGAGGTCAACTATCTCGAGGGCACCGGGCGCGGTACGATCATGATCAAGCTAGCCAAAGGAGACCGGGTTCTCGCCTTCATTGCTGCAGCTAGTGACGAGGATCGGCTCACGGTGATCACCAGCCGCGGCGCGAAGAAAGTCATCAGCACCGCCAAGTACAACAAGACGTCGCGCGCGGGCAGGGGGCGTGAGCTTCTGAAAAACGGTGCTCTCACCGGTGTCGAGTGGCCGGAAGTGACGGCGCCTCCGGCTCTCACCGAAGAGGAAAACTAGGCGATGGCGACGTACACCGCGAAAGACATCACCGTTCTCCAGGGCCTCGAGCCCGTCCGCAAACGTCCGGGCATGTACATCGGTGGCGTCTCGTCCCACGGTCTCCACCATTTGATTTGGGAAGTCCTCGACAACAGCGTCGACGAGGCCATGAATGGGTACGCCACGCAGATTCACGTGACGCTTCACAAAGACGGCTCGTCGATCACGATTACCGACGACGGTCGAGGAATTCCCATCGATCGCCATCCGCGAGCGAAAAAGCCCGCGCTCGAGGTCATCCTCACCACGCTCCACGCGGGAGGAAAGTTCGACGGACAAAACTACAAGACCGCGGGCGGCCTTCACGGCGTCGGTGCGTCGGTGGTGAACGCCCTCTCGTCGCAACTAATCGCAAGGGTGAAACGAAACGGCTCTATCTACGAGCAGAGGTTCAAGGCGGGAAAGCCCGCTACTCAGCTCCGGAAGAAAGGCCCCGGCCGCGGCTCGGGCACGAGCATCACGTTTCATCCGGACCCGAAAATTTTCCCGAAGACCCGCTTCAACCCAGAGACGATCAAAGAGCGTCTCGAGACGACGAGCTACTTGCACAAGGGACTCCGGATTACCTTCATCGACGAGGCCTCGAAGCAGAAAATCGTCTTCGAGCACGATGAAGGCATTAGCGCGTACCTAGCTCGGATACTCCACGAGCGACGCGCTAAGCCCGTCCACGAGACACCGTTCGTCATCGAGCAGCAGAACGAGCAGGGGACCCGGCTAGAGCTGGTCATGCAGTGGACCGAGTCCACCGACGAGTATCTGCGAAGCTTCGTCAACGGGATCCCGACCGGATCGGGGGGCTCCCACGAGAACGGATTTCGCTCGGGACTCGGCAAGGCAGTGCGAAACTACATCGACACCCACAAGCTTACTCCCAAAGGTGTGTCGCTTTCTTCCGAAGACATTCGCGAAGGCGTCGTCGGCGTTCTCAGCGTCTTCATCACCGATCCGCAGTTCCAAGGACAGACCAAGGATCGGTTGCACAATCCCGAAGTACAGCAGTATCTCGACGGTGCGGTGCGACCGCAGCTCGAGCATTGGCTCAACCATAACCGCTCCACAGCCGAAGCCATCGTCGCGCGCATCATCCTCGCGGCGCGCGCGCGAGAAGCGTCACGCGCCGCCTCGGCGGCGGTGGCTCGCAACACCGCCACGAAGTCGCGGTTGATGTTGCCCGGCAAACTGACCGATTGCACTTCGACGCGGTCGGCGGAAACGGAGATCTTCATCGTGGAAGGCGACTCGGCCGGCGGATCGGCGAAGCAAGGTCGCGACCGCGCCAAACAAGCGGTGTTGCCGCTTCGCGGCAAGGTCTTGAACGTCGAGCAAGCGTCGCTCGCGAAAGTTCTCGAGAACAAGGAGCTCGCCGACCTCGTGCAAGCTCTCGGCTGCGGTCTCGGAAAGAACTTCGACCTCGACAAGCTTCGCTACCAGCGTGTGATTCTTCTCGCCGACGCCGACGCCGACGGGCATCACATCACCACGCTCCTTCTGACGTTCATCTACCGCTACATGCCCGAGCTCATCCGCGCGCGGCGCGTGTTTATCGCGCAACCGCCGCTATATCGCATCGACATCAACCAGAAGACCTATTGGGCCGCTGACGATTTCGCTCGAGCCCGCATTCTGGAGCAACACGGCAAAGGCCGGAACGCGGACATCACACGGTTCAAAGGGTTGGGCGAGATGATGCCCAAGGTCCTGTGGGAAACGACACTCAACCCAAAGACGCGGCGGCTACTGCGCGTCAGCATCGATAACGCGCTCGAAACGGACCGCGTCATCGCCGATCTCATGGGGAAGGATCCGTCGGCGCGATTCAACTTCATCATGGAGCGCGCCGAAGAAGCCGAACAACTCGACGTGTAGAGGCCCATGCTCAAGAAGGGTCTCGCGGTTTTCTTGGCGCTCGCGGTTGTCGCGCTCTCTGCGGTTTGGGTTGTCGATTTCGATGCGACCGAGCTCGGAACCGCGGCGCTTCGCCAAGCGAGTGCATCAACAGGAATTCAACTTGATGCCTCACGATACCGCATCAATTTGGTGCGAGGTCTCGAGCTCGAAAACGTCGAGGCGAGCGCACGCGTCCCTGGCGGTCGCTACACGATCACGATGCCCGCGATGCGGTTCGACCACCGCGTGCTCTCGCTTTTGAGCGGACGACTCGAGTTCGAAAGAGTCGTCCTTACCGAGCCGCGTGTCGCGATCGTCACCGCTTCCGAGCCGGAACCCACCGCGCCGGCGTCGCCATCGACTCGAGCACGCCGCTCGCGCGAGCGTTCCGAGGCACCATCGGCCGAGCCCTCCACCTCACCCGTCGAGCTTCGAGTTCGTGAGATCGAGCTCTCGGGAGCAGCGTTCTCGTTCAACGACGAGCTATCTCTCGACGGCGTCGACATATCGCTCCAAAGCCCTGCCCTCGCGACCGGTGCCCTGACCCTCTTGCATGCGATCGCCGCCACCGGACAGATTTCGATTCAGGAGCTTTCGTTCCGTACGACGACGGTCCAAAACGTCGCTGCAACGCTGGGCTTATCGGGAGGCCGGCTCGAGCTTGCCGACGGTGCGTTCGAGACGGACCGGGGCTCGTTCCAAGCGAACGTTCATCTGGATTTCAATTCCTTCCCCGTTCGCCACCGCCTGTCGTTGACCGGCCGGCTTACCGGCGTCCCCGGTGTGGTGAGCTTCGAAGGGGAGGGCTTCGGGCTCGACGCGACGAACTTGAAAGGGGAAGGTCGGTGGACGGTGCCGGCCGGACGGTTCGATGCCGCACCGCTGTGGCAGATTTTGGAGCTCACCGGGTCGGCGTACGAGGCGACCGAGCTCTCGTTTCGAGTTGCGGACGGCCGGCTCACGCTCGACGGGTTGTGGATTCGTGGCTCGGTCGGGCTCGACGGCACGCTCGATCTGGTTGTTAGTGGCACGGAAGTTTCGGGAACGTGGGATGCTCCGGTGGTTAGGTGAGCCAGGAAAAACGAACGCAAAGGCGCCAAGACGCAAAGGCGCAAAGGGGCCGAATCGAGTACAGCAAAGCGAACTCGAACCCTTTGCGTCCTTGCGCCTTGGCGCCTTTGCGTTCGTTTTTCGGGATCGGCCGAGTGCTCTAGTCGCGACTCGTCCGCTCGAACCGCAACGCCGCGATCTGCTCTGACAGCAGCCCGAACAGGAACAGCACCGCCGCCCCGGTAATTAGCAGCACCGAAGTGTTCGTAACGTGGATCTCGGTAATGATCGTGTAGATCATGTATCCGGTCCCGACAAGAAAAAACACGAGCGAGATCGGAAAGAAAATCCGAAGAGGGCTGAAAAGGGTAATCATGCGCAAGATGAGCATGACGAAACGCCACCCCTCGCGCCACGGTCGCATCTTGGTCTTCTCGCTCCCGCCGCGCTTTTGGCCGTCGATGGGCACGAAGCACACACTGTAGCCCGCCTTGACGAAGGCGAGCGTGCTCGTGGCCGGGTAGCTGAACCCGTTCGGGAACAAGTGCAGGAACTCGCGGAACAAGCTCCTTTTTGCGGCGCGAAATCCCGAGGTGAGATCGGAGATGGGAAACCCGGAGAGCATCGACGCGAATCGATTGAGCGCACTGTTGCCGAGCCCGCGTGAGAGGGTCGCCTGGCTTGCGAATGAGCGCGCGCCTATTACGAGCTCGTACTCGGACAGCTTCTCGGTCAGCTTCGTGATTTCCGCGGGCGGGTGCTGGCCGTCCGCGTCCATGAGCAAAATGAACTCCCCAACGGCTGCGCGCACCGCGGTCTTGACGGCCGCGCCGTTGCCTTTGTTGTAGGGATGGCGGATGACTTTCGCCCCCGCTTTCGCGGCCGCGTCGGCGGTTCCATCCTTGGAGCCGTCGTCGACGACGATGACTTCTTTCCAATGACCGAGGCTTTGGATCTCGGCGATGATCTCGGCGATCGCGCTTTCTTCTTCGAATGCAGGGATCAGAACGCTGGTGCGCTCGAACGTCATCGGTGGGTTTCCTGATGCTCCCGATCCCCCAGTTCCTTTTGCGACGTTTCTTTGTCGATGTGCTCGTCGAGCAGGCGCTGGCGGTAGAGCGCTTCTTCGACGAGGCGCCGCTGGGTCGCGTTGATGTCCATCACCAACCCGATGAGGAAAATCATGAACCCGAGGATCAAGAGCACTCCGGCGAGAATAACCGATTGCACGTGCCCTTGCCCCTCGTGCAGGATCTCGCGGAAGTACAGATAGCGGAGCGAGAATGCGATACCGGGCACGATGAACGCCGCACTGGCGTAGCTGAAGAACTTGAGCGGCTCGTACATTGCGTAAATGCGTACGATGGTCGCGGCGGAGCGCTTGACGTAGTCCCAGTTGGAGCGGATGAGGCGGCTCGGCCGGGTCTTGCGCGCGTCGATGGGAACTTGCGCGATCGCAAGGCGTTTCTTTCCCGCTTGGATGATGGACTCGAGCGTGTAAGTGTAGTCGGAGACGAGGTTCAAGCGTTGCGCTGCGTTTCGCGTAAACGCGCGGAATCCGCTCGTCGTATCGATGACGTCGGTTCCCGATACTTGCCGAACCACCCAGCTCCCGAGTGCCTGGAGCTTTTTCTTGGTGAACGAGAAATGCTCGACGTTTGCGACTTGCCGGTCGCCGATGACCATGTCGGCGTCGCCTCTCAGGATGGGCGCGACGAGCGCGGGTATCGACGAGCCCGGGTATTGGTTATCGGCGTCGGTGTTGACGATGATGTCGGCGCCTAGCCTCAGAGCCGCGTCGAGCCCGGCTTTGAACGTCGCGGCGAGGCCACGACTTCGAGTGGATCGCACCACGTGATCCGCGCCGTGGCGCCGAGCAACCTCCGCCGAGCCGTCGGTCGAGCCGTCGTCCATCAGAAGAACCTCGATGGTGTCGATGCCGTCGATGTGTCGAGGGATCTCGGCGAGCGTCTCGGGAAGCTGGTCCGCTTCGTTGAGACAGGGAATCTGGACGATGAGTTTCATGAGGGCAAACAACTCAACGCAAAGGCGCAAGGACGCAAAGACGCAAAGAAAGAGCAAGCGCGTGAGCCCGATTGAGCTCTCTTTGCGCCTCCGCGCCTTTGCGCCTTTGCGTTGAAAAAAGGATCAGACATTGAAGCGAAAGTAGACCACATCTGCTTCGGTAATGGGATAGTCTTTTCCCTCGAGGCGTAGGAGCCCTTTGTCCCGGCAGGCGTTCCACGATCCTTCCTCGACGAGGACGTCGTAAGTGACGACTTCGGCGCGGATGAAGCCCCGCTCCATGTCGCTATGGATCGTGCCTGCGGCTTTCGCAGCCCGGGTCTCACGCCGGATAATCCATGCGCGAGACTCGGTATCGCATGCCGTATAGAACGTGATGACCTGAAGAAGCTCGAAGGCCGCGCGGACGATGCGCTCGACCATCCCTTCGCTCAGCCCGAGGTCTTTGCGGAACGTCTTGGCGTCTTCGGATGAGAGCTCGGCGATCTCGGCTTCGATCTTCGCCGAGACATAGGTCAACCGGAGATCCGGGGCGTCCGCCCAATCCGTGAGCCCCAGTTTTTCCGTGAGCTCAGGATCGGAAGCCTGGTCTTCGCGGACATTGACGACGGCCAGTATCGGTTTCGCCGTCAACAGCGCGTAGCCCTTCAACCGGTCCCGATCCTCGACCGAGAACACCGACCGGAGCGGCTTGCCTTCGGCGAGCGCGTCCTTCGCTTTCCCCAAGAGCTTGAGCTCGCGGGGATCGGCCTTGTTGCCTTTTTTCGAATCGGAGACCATGCGCTCGTAGCGCTTTTCGACGACGGCGAGATCTGCGAGCGTCAGCTCGAGCTCCATGACTTCGATGTCGCGCGCGGCATCGACGCTCCCCTCAGGGTGCGGCACCGACGGCTCCTCGAACGCACGCACGACGTGAACGAGCACATCCACGTTGCGGAGGTTCGCAAGGTCCAGCTTGTCGGTGGAGCGACCTTTCTCCACGCTGGGGATGAGTACGAAGTCGATCGTGGCGGCGGTGGTTTTCTTGGACTCATACAAGCGGGTGAGCTCCAAGAGTTTGAGGTCCGGCACTTTGAGCACTCCGAGCTGCTCGGTCCTCGCGGAAGCCGCCCCGGCCACCTGCGTTAGAAGCGCGAACAGCGTGCGCTTGCCTACCCCGCTGAATCCGACGATTCCAGCTTTCATTGTCGCGTGGAGTTTACTACAGCGTAGATACCAGCTCGGCGCCGACCCCCTGCCCCGGTCCGCCCCCGTTCCCGAAGCCCCGAGCTCGCAAGATTGCACTCAACGCCTCACACGAAGAGGCGAAGCGAAACTTGGCGTTTTTAAGGTGGAATGGGACGGGGATGGGCAGGGGGCAGGGGCAGGGGAAGTTCGACAGGGCCTTCGTAGGGAAAACACTACGCTAGATGTGGGGGGTCAGCGCCGCCAGGGACCCTCTAAATGCTTCTTGACAATAAGCTACTGGCTATCTTAGGATCTTAGTGGAACAGGGTGGAAGAAAGTGGTTTAAGCTCCATCAATTTGGCTTTCCGGGTGGTGGACCATCCGAGAAGGTCTGGGGGAGATCTTGACGTTGCTCCGGGGCAACCATCCCGCAAGTGTCGACGAGAAGGGGCGGCTCAAGATTCCAGCGAGCTTCCTCCAACTCATCGAGACGAACTACGGACTGGACGTCTTCGTCACCAGTCTTCGTGGGGACCACGTGCGGATCTACCCGATGGACGTCTGGTCGGAGTTCGAGCGCAAGCTCGGGGCGATGCCTGATTTCCATCCAACGAAGCAGAAGCTTTTGAAGCGCGTCCATTTCTACGGACAGACTAACACACTGGACAAGCAAGGCCGACTCGTGATTCCGGCGCATCTTCGCGAATCGGCACAGATGAAGGGGAGCGTCGACGTGCTGGGGATGCAAGACCGTTTGGATGTGTGGAACCACGAGGTTTTGAAGGGACAGCTCGACGACGAGCCGTTCACAGAGGACGACGAGCGCGCGATGGCCGAGTTCGACATCTGAGGCGCGGCGACGAGCGAGCGTGGCCATGGGGAAATTGGCGATCGGTGATTGGTTTGTGCCTGAAGACGGATTCGACGTGGACCGAGACGTATCGACACACAAACCCGTGCTTCTCGGAGAGGTCTTGCGGTTTTTGAATCCGCGCGCGGACGGTGTCTACGTGGATGCCACCCTCGGCGGCGGCGGGCACACCGAAGTGATCCTTCGCGCGAGCGCGCCGAGAGGGCGCGTTCTCGCGCTCGACCGCGACCCCGAAGCGATCCGTCGTACCGGCAAGCGGTTGGCGTCTTCTGGCGAGCGTCTACGAACGGTGCTCGGCTCGTTCGCGGATTTGCGTGCGCACATCGAAGAAGACGGGCATGAGGCTGTGAACGGCATCGTGGCGGATCTGGGCCTTTCGAGCGATCAGCTCGGTAACCCGGACCGCGGATTTTCATTCTCGCTCGATGGTCCGCTCGATATGCGTTTCGATCCGTCGCAAGGTCCGACGGCTTCCGATCTCGTCAACGAGCTCGCCGAAGGACAGCTGGCCGATCTCATCTGGGAGTACGGTGATGAACGCCGATCGCGCGCCATCGCGCGCCGTATCGTCTCGCGCCGTCCCATCGAAACGACGAAAGAGCTGCGCCGGGCGGTGGTTTCGGTTCTGGGTCCGAGGCGCCGGGGAATCGATCCCGCGACGCGCACGTTCCAAGCGCTGAGGATTGCCGTGAATCAGGAGCTCGCCGCGCTCGATGTCTTCCTCAAGCAAGCACCGCGATGTCTTCGGCCGGGCGGACGGTTGATCGTTATCTCGTACCACTCGCACGAGGATCGCGCCGTGAAGTGGTCTTTTCGAGAGTTCGCACACGATCCCGAGTTTCACGTGTTGACCAAGAAACCGGTGGTGGCCGACGCACGTGCCGTTACCGATAACCCGAGGGCGCGGAGCGCCAAGCTCCGCGCGATCGAGAGGGTTCTGTGAGGAACGAGCACTTCTTGATGAGCAAGCAAGTGCGCAACGAGCAGCTCGTGCGCGAGCTCGACGCCAAGCGCCACCGCGAGCTCTTCATGGTCGCGCTCACCGGGCTCGCGCTCACCGCCGCGGTGATTGCGTTCGCGTACCCGCACTTCGAGATGATCCGGCTCGGCTACCGCATGGAGGAGCTGAGGGAACAACGCGAGGAGCTCGTCGAAGCCAAACGCCATCTCAAGCTCCAACGAGCCACCGAGCTATCGCCGTCCCGAATCGAGTCGATCGCCATCGAGCAGCTGGGCATGGTGTATCCCGATGGCTCTCACCTCTTGACCCTCGAGCCGTTCGAGTCGGCCTCGATCGTCGAGCGCCCAACCGAATCAGAGTAAAGGACCATGAGCGAGAGCCGCACCCTGACCCAGTTCCAGATGAGGCTCCTGTTTCTGGGCTTTACGACGTCGTTGTGGGTGCTCGCCGTCGGCGGGAGACTGTTCTATCTCACCGTGTCGATGCGCGACACGCTCCAAGAGCGAGCGGAGCTTCAACACCAGCACACGCTGAAACTCGATCCTCGACGCGGCACCATCCGCGATCGGAACGGGCACCAGCTCGCAACCAGCGTCGAAGTGGAATCGGTCTATGCGGTGCCGAAGGCGTTCTCGGGTGCAAGCATCGAGCAAGCGGCGACGGTGCTCGCGTCGTGCCTGTCGCTACCTCGAGACAAGATCGCCGCGCGCCTCGACGGCGACAAGAGCTTCTCTTGGCTCGAGCGCAAAGCGAATCCACGAATGGTCGACTGTGTTCGCGATTTGAATCTGGCGAGCGTGGTCTTTGTTGCCGAAAGTCGCCGGTTCTATCCCAAGCGCGGCCTCGCCTCGCAAGTGCTCGGATACGTGGGGATCGACAATGAAGGGATGAGCGGCGTCGAGTACGCGCTCGAGGAAGAGATTCGTGGCGAGCCCGGACGCCGGGTCATTTGGACCGATGCAAAAAATCGCCGGGCGGCGAGCCGCGTCGAAGCTCGATCCCATGCGGGACGCTCGGCGTATCTGACCATCGACGAGAATTTGCAATACATCGCCGAAACCGAGCTGGGCGCGGCGATTCGCGAGAGCGGCTCCAAAAGCGGCATTGCCCTGGTCATGCGCCCGCGCACGGGGGAGCTCTTGGCGATGGCATCGTTTCCGAGCTTCAACCCGAACCGATACGGGGACTATCCCGCAAGCCATTGGCGCAACCGTGCGGTGACGGATGTGTACGAGCCCGGCTCGACGTTCAAGATCGTGGCCGCCGCGGCCGCGCTCGAGGAGAACGTCACCAACGAAGACGAGCGCATCGATTGTGGCCGCGGGATGATCCAGATCGGCTCTCGTGTGATCCGTGACTCTCATTACTTCGACGTGTTGACATTTCGAGAGGTGGTCGAGAAGTCGTCGAACGTCGGCATGATTCGGATCGGCCAGCGGCTCGGGAAGGACCGGCTGGAACACTACGTCCACGCGTTCGGTTTCGGAGCGCCTTCCGGCGTCGAGCTTCCTGGGGAAAGCCGCGGCATCTTGCGCCCGGCCGAGCGGTGGGGACCGGTGACGCTCGCGTCGATCTCGTTCGGTCAAGAGATCGGGGTGACGCCGCTCCAGATGGTGGCCGCTGCCAACGTGGTAGCGACATCGGGCTATCTGATGCGGCCGCGCCTCCTGCTCGGCTTTGGCAATACCGACGGTAGGCTGGTTGCACCGTTCACGCCCACGCCCGAACCGGTGCGCCGCGTCGTCAAAGAAGAGACGGCCCGACGATTGAAGGAGCTCCTCGTCGGTGCGGTCGAGCGCGGCACCGGCCAGCGCGCGCGCATCGAGGGGTATCGCGTCGCTGGCAAGACCGGAACCGCGCAAAAAGCGGTGCGCGGGGGCTACTCCAAAACCGACTACATTGCGTCGTTCGTCGGGTTCGCCCCGGCTGACACGCCGGAGCTGACGGCACTCGTCATTCTCGACTCCCCTATTGGCGATCACTCGGGCGCGCGGGCGGCGGCCGTCTTCGCCCGCATCGTGAAGCGGTCACTACGCTATCTCGGTGTGGCGCCCGAGGCAGAGCCGCCGCTCCGCATCGCCAAATTTTGGCCACAAAGCCGGCCTATCGTGGGAGCAAGGGAGCCTCGGTTGGCCGAGGGCCGGGAGAAACCCCAAAGTTTTGGAGCCCACCGAGTGGGTGGACTCGGAGGGCGGCCTGGACAGCCTCTAGAGGCGTCCGAGCCTATGGGAAGGGCGGCACGGCAGGACGGTGTTCCCGATGTCTTAGGTCTTCCCGCTCGAGACGCGCTCGCGCGTTTCGTATCTCATGGCGAGGTACCTGAGATTGTCGGGACGGGCAACGTCCTCGAGCAATACCCGACGCCGGGCATGCGTGTCGAGCCCGGAACGAGGGCGCGGCTGTATCTGGGCGTGGAGCCGGTCACGCCCCTCGACGTCGTTCCAAAGCTGCGACGGGGTGGCGCGATGACCGTCGCTGGTCTTGTTCGACCATCCTTCGCGCAAGGCTACGGGCTGGCAGCTGGAGTGGAATGAAATTCCTGATAGACGATAGCGCGTTAGGGAGTGGTCCTGTGGAAAAGACTCGATCGAGGCGAGCGGTGAGACTCACCGAGCTTCTCAGTCTCGTCCCGCTTCAGACCGTAAACGGACCGCGCGACGTTTCGATACACGGAGTAACCGCCGATTCTCGAAACGTGGAGGAAGGATTTCTTTTCGTCGCCATCGAAGGCGAAACCACCGACGGCCACTTGTTCGTGGACGATGCCGTCGTAAGAGGCGCGGTAGCCATCGTCAGCGAGCGTGAGGTCGAGCGCGAACGGGTGACATGGGTGCAGACGCCGGACGCCCGGCAAGCGGCGGGTGTGTTGTCCGCGAGAGCCGCTGGCGATCCGGCGACGAAGATGGATCTCGTCGGTATCACCGGGACTAACGGGAAGACGACAACGGCGTTTCTCGTCGATGGTCTCTTGTCACGTCTCAACCCGCCGGCTGCGATGATGGGCACGGTGGTCGCGAAGATCGGTGCGCGTACGTGGCCGACGCGCCACACCACGCCCGAAGCTCCTATTCTCCAAGATTTTCTGGCGGAAGCGCTCGAGGCAGGTTGCGGTTACGGCGCCCTGGAAGTCTCGTCGCATGGCTTGCAGCTTGCGCGGTTGGAAGGCACCGAGTTCGCGGTAGCGGTGTTCACCAACTTGTCGCGCGATCACCTTGATTTTCATCGAGACATGGAGGACTACTTTCTCAGCAAGCGGAAGCTCTTCACGCGCTACTTGCGTCCCACCGGAACCGCGGTGGTCTGTATCGACGATGCCTATGGCGAGCGTCTCGCGTCCGAGCTCTCGTCGCGCGTGCTCACGTACGGTTTCGCGGACACGGCGGATATCTCCATTCGCGAAGTCGACGCGTCGCTCGCGGGAGTTAGGCTCGTGTTCCGCGAGGGACACGTGTCGCACGAGATCAAGAGTGCGCTCTTGGGGCGCTACAACGCGCTCAATCTCGTGGCGGCGTTTGCCGCGGTGCGGGCTCTCGGCTTCGCGACCGAGGAGGTACTCGAGACTATCGAGCAAATAGCGGGGGCACCCGGTCGATTCGAACGAGTCGACGTCGGCCTGCCGTTCGATATCGTCGTGGACTACGCCCACACCGACGACGCGCTGCGGAAGCTTCTCGAAGCCGCGCGGCCGTTGACGCGCGGAAAGCTCTGGGTGGTGTTCGGATGCGGCGGCGAGCGGGACCGCACCAAACGCCCGCTCATGGGTGACGTTGCGGCCCGGCTCGCCGATCGCGTCGTGCTCACGTCGGACAATCCTCGTGGCGAGGATCCGGCGGCCATCATTCGTGAGATCCAACTCGGCGTGAAAGACGCCGCGGTCGAGATCGAGCCCGATCGCCGGCGTGCGATCGGGCTGGCCCTCGCGGGCGCGCGAGGGGGAGACCTCGTCGTGATCGCGGGTAAGGGCCACGAACCCTACCAGATCGTCGGAGACGACGTCCTGACCTTCGATGACCGCGATGCCGTTCGTGAGCTCGCGAAAGAGGTCGCTTCGTGAAATTGACGGCACGCGACATTGCGCGCTTCACGCGCGGGAAGCTCGTGTCGGGCTCGGCGGACTCGGTTGATTCGGTAATCAGTGCCGTCTCTATCGACACTCGAACGATCGAGCACGGCGACTTGTTCGTCGCCATCCGAGGACCGCACAGAGACGGGCACGACTACCTCGCGAACGCGCTCGAAAGCGGCGCCGCCGGGATCGTTGTCTCACAGCCGATCGAGATCGAGGGCTCGGCATTTCAAGTGCAGGTGAAGGACACGACTCGGGCGCTTCAAGACCTCGCACAGGTTGTGCGCGAGCGCGCTCGGCTTCGTGTCGTCGCGATCACCGGAAGCATGGGGAAGACGACGACGAAAGAAGCCGCCGCCGCTGCCATGGGTACGCGTCGTCGGGTCTTGAAAACCGAGGGAAACCTGAACAACCTCTACGGCCTGCCGCTGTCGATTCTGAAGCTTCGCGACGAGGACGTCGCCGTTCTCGAGATGGGTATGTCCGAGCCCGGTGAAATCGCCCGGCTCGCCGAGATTGCGAAGCCCGACGTAGGTGTGCTCACCAACGTCGCCGAAGTGCACCTCGAGTTCTTCGATTCGATCTCGGAGATCGCCGACGCGAAGGGGGAGCTTCTGCTCGGTCTCGCGGGTGACGCCGTGGCGGTCGTCAACGCGGACGATCCACTCGTGCTCGAGCAAGCGCGCAAGTTCGCCGGCCGTCAGATTCGGTTCGGGCTCACCCCGAGCTCTGATTTGCGGGCGCGTCAGATCCGCTCTACCTCGGCGGGACTTCGTTTCCACGCGGAAGAAGGGGAGCGCTCGGTGGAAGTGACGTCGTCGCTCCACGGGCGCCACAACGTGTACAACTTGCTCGCGGGGCTCGCGGCGGCACGAGCGCTCGACGTGCCACTCGAGGAGGCTGCATCCGGGTTGGCGTCGCTATCGCCGGAACGCCATCGAGGCGAGAGGATTTCACTTCCAGGTGACATTCTTCTCATCGATGAGACCTACAACTCGAATCCTAGGGCGCTTATCTGCGCTCTCGACGCTCTGGTCATCGATGAAGAGGACGAGGCTGAGGACCAGAGACGCCGCGTGGCCGTGGTCGGCGACATGCTCGAGCTCGGACCCAAAGCTTCGGAACTTCACCGTGAAGTCGGCCGACACGCGGCCACGCTCGACCTCGGTCTCTTTGTGGGGGTGGGCCCGCTCGGAGGTGAAATCGTCGACGGCGCGCGCGAAGCCGGCATGGCGGAAGCGAAGCTCGCGACATGTGACGATGCCGCCGAAGCCGGCACACTCCTCGAGCGGAGCCTCGTCGAGGGCGATTCCGTGTTGGTGAAGGGCTCACGCGGGGTTGGTCTCGACGAAACGATCGAATTGGTGAAGCGCGCCCTCTCCGAGGGAGAGAGCTGATGCTCTACCATCTTCTCTATCCGCTTCACACCGATTACTCGTTCTTCAACGTGTTCCGCTACGTTACGTTCCGGACTGCGTCGGCAACGCTCACGGCTCTCGCGATCTCGTTCGTGATGGGACCGTGGCTCATCGCCCGCTTGCGACAGTTTCAAATCGGGCAGCACATTCGCCTGGAAGGGCCCGAAGCGCATCGCTCCAAAGCGGGAACACCGACGATGGGCGGTGTTCTCATTTTGACCGCGGTCGTGGTGCCGACACTTCTGTGGGCGAACTTGACGAACGTTTTCATTTGGGTCGCGCTCGGAACGACGGTGGCTTTCGGTCTCATCGGGTTCACCGACGATTACCTGAAGATCGTGCGCAAACAGTCGCGGGGTTTGTCCGCGCGGGCGAAAATCCTGCTGCAGACGAGCTGCGCGGTCGTGATCGGTCTTTTGCTGTACGACATGTCGCGACACGGCGACTACTCGACCGTACTGTTGTTTCCATTCTTCAAGGATGTCCGACCCGATCTCGCGTGGCTGTTCGTTCCGTTCGCGATCCTTCTTCTCGTGGGCGCGTCCAACGCCGTGAATCTCACCGACGGCCTCGACGGTCTCGCTATCGGGACCGTTCTCATCGCCGCGGCGGCCTACACCGTTCTCACCTACGTGACCGGGCACGCTCAGTTTTCCGCGTATTTGGATTTGATCCACATCCCGCGCATTTGGGAGCTCGCTATTTTCGGGGGCGCGATGGTAGGCGCGAGCTTGGGTTTTCTGTGGTTCAACTGTTACCCGGCTCAGCTTTTCATGGGCGACGTGGGCTCGCTCGCTCTCGGCAGTGCCATCGGTACCGTGGCGCTCCTCATCAAGCAGGAGCTTTTGCTCGTGCTCGTGGGCGGCGTGTTCGTTCTCGAAGCGCTTTCGGTCATTGTTCAAGTGTCGTCGTTCAAGCTCACGGGAAAGCGTGTGTTTCGTATGGCGCCGCTCCACCACCATTTCGAGCTCGCGGGGTGGAGCGAGCCCAAGATCATCATCCGTTTCTGGATCCTCGGGATCATGTTCGCGCTTGCGAGCTTGACGACATTGAAGCTGAGGTGAGGGGGGACGTGGCGGTAACTCATGAGCGACGACTACCCGAACCGTCGAGCCCTCGTCATAGGACTCGGCCGGAGCGGTGTCGCTGCGTGCGCGCTGTTGCGGGCGAGAGGGGCGCAGGTTGTCGCTACCGATCGGAGATCGCGCGACGAGCTCGATGCGGAAGCGTTGGCGGTCCATGCAGATCTCGACGAGCTCGACGAGCTGGTACTGGGCTCCCATCCAATCGAGCTCGTCAACGACGTCGACTTGATCGTGTTGAGTCCGGGAGTGGCCTTGTCTCTGCCACTTCTCGTCGAAGCGCGCCGACGTTCGATCCCGATATGGAGCGAGCTCGAGCTCGGGTTTCGGCATGTGAGAGGACCCGTGGTTGCCGTGACCGGCACCAAGGGCAAGTCCACCACGTCGACGCTCATCCGCGACATGTTGCGGGCGAGCGGACGGGAGCCACGGCTTGTGGGGAACATCGGAGCACCGCTGTCCGCAGAGCTCGATGGCGCGAGCTCGGAGACCGTGTTCGTGGTCGAGGTCTCGAGCTTTCAGCTCGAGACTATCGATTCGTTTCGACCCCAGGTAGCGGTGCTTCTCGATGTGAGCCCGGATCATCTCGACTGGCATCCGACGTTCGACGACTACGTGCGCGCCAAGGCCCGAATTTTCGAGAACCAGCGCCGGGACGATTGGGCCGTCGTCTACGGCGGCAATCCAATGACGGTGACTATGGCGTCTAAAGGGAAATCGCGAAAGCTGTATTTCGATCTCGATTGCCTGGGGGAGAAGTATCCGCACGTGCACAAGGAAGGACCGTGGATTGTGTGGCACGACGATGGTGAGACGACACCGCTGGCATCGCTCGACGAGCTCACCGTGCCGGGGGAGCACAACCGCGTGAACGCGATGGCGGCATCTGCGGCCGCAGCGCTACTCGGCGCGTCGGGAGACGCCCTCGAAGAGGCGTTCGAGCAATTCGAAGGGCTGCCCCATGCCCTCGAGCGCGTCGCAGAGATCGGTGGGGTGCGCTTCTACAACGATTCGAAGGCCACCAACATCCAGGCGGTGCGTGCCGCGCTCGAAAGCTTCGATGGACCGGTGGTGTTGATCCTCGGCGGACGTTTTAAAGGCGGCGACTTCCGCGACCTGCGCGACGCGACCGCCCGAAGCGTCAAGCTCGTTCTCGCCATCGGCGAGAGCCGAGACCAGGTGAAGGCCGCTCTTGAAGACGTCGCCACCGTCGATGTTTGTGATGACTTGGAGTCGGCCGTCGAACAAGCGCACGCGAGCGCCGTGAAAGGCGACGTGGTGCTGCTGTCGCCAGCGGGTTCGAGCTTCGACATGTTCAAGGATTATCGTGAGCGCGGGGAACGATTCCGCGAGATCGTTCACCGGCTGGAGGCGGAATCGTGATGCGCGCGCTGCCGCCATCAGCCGTCAGCCGTCAGCCATCAGCTGACTGCGGGCCGATGGCCGATGGCCGATGGCCGGGGGCGGTTTGACATGGCCGTCAAACTATCGCCCGACCGGACGCTTTTCATCACCACGGTTGGGCTCGTGTCGTTTGGGCTGGTCATGCTCTATAGTGCGTCGGCCGTCGTTGCGCACGAAGCGCACAGGAGCTCTCACTTCTTTTTGGTGAAGCAGGCGCTGTGGGCGGCCGTCGGTCTTCTGATGATGCTCGCGCTCACGCGATTCGATTATCGGAAGCTGAAACACCCCGTGGTCGTCTACGGCCTTCTCGGTGTGACCGTCGCGCTTCTCGTCGGCGTCTTGTTCACACCACCCCTCAAAAACGCACATCGCTGGATTCGGATCGGGCTTCTGTCGTTTCAGCCCTCGGAGCTAGCGAAGCTCACGCTCGTTCTCGGCCTTGCGTATCAGTTGGAGAAGCGTCGGCATCGCTTGAGCGAGTTCGTTTCCGGGTGGCTACCGCCGCTCGTCATCACCGGCCTTCTCGCGTTTCTCGTTTTGATCGAGCCGGACTACAGCACCGCGATCTGTCTCGTGTTCATCGCCACGTGCGTGTTCTTCGTGTCCGGTGTCCCGATACGCCAGCTCGTCGGGCTTGCGGTGGCTTCGGCGCCGGTCTTGATCTGGCTGGTGTTGAGCGAGGACTACCGGCGCGAGCGCCTTCTCGTGTTCCTCGATCCGTTCAGCGATCCATTGGGCAAAGGCTTTCAAGTCATCCAGTCGTTCATCGCTTTTGGCTCGGGCGGAGTGTTGGGAAACGGCTTCATGCGAAGCCAGCAAAAACTCTTCTATTTGCCGGAGCCCCACTCCGATTTCATCTTCTCGGTGATCGGTGAGGAGCTCGGGCTAATAGGTGCGCTCGCCCTGGTTGCGGCGTTTTGCGTTCTCCTGTGGCGCGGCCTCGTCATTGCGGGCCGTGCGTCCGATCGGTTCGGCGCGTACATTGCCGTTGGTCTCACGATGCTCCTCGTGGGGCAGGCCCTGATCAACATGGGCGTCACCCTCGGCATTTTGCCGACGACCGGGCTCCCGCTTCCGTTCATTTCCTCCGGTGGCAGCTCGCTGGTCACGAGCATGGCCGCGGTCGGACTTCTCCTGTCGGTGTCGCAGCATGCGAGGTAACCACTTGCTCGTCGCCGCAGGAGGCACTGGGGGACACTTGTATCCCGCGCTCGCCGTGGCGGAGCGGTTCCGAGAGCTCGTCGAAAAACCTCAGGTGACGTTCGTCGGCACCGAGAGAGGCCTCGAGTCGCGCATCGTCACCAAGGCCGGCTTTCCTCTGGAGTTTGTGCGCGCGGCACCGCTTCGCGGGGGCTCACTCCTGGGAAAGCTCAAAGGGCTTTTGGGGCTCGTTACCGGGATGCGTGACTCCTTCAAACTCTTGAAGCGTCTCAAGCCGAGCGTCGTCATGGGAGTCGGTGCCTACGTTTCCGGGACGGTGCTGCTCGCGGCGGCGCTCCGCGGAACACCCACGCTCATTCTCGAGCCGAACGCCGAGCCCGGCCTCGCCAACAAATGGCTCGCGCCCTTCGTCGATGAAGCCGCCTGTGCGTGGGAAGAGACGACGCGCTACTTCGGTGACAAGAGTGTGGTGACGGGAAACCCCGTGCGCCAGTCGATCTTCGACGTGCCGCCGCTAGCCGAGCAAGGCTCGACGATGCGCGTGCTCGTGTTCGGAGGGAGCCAAGGCTCTAAAGTGTTGAACGACGCGCTCACCGCGAGCTTGCCGCTTCTGGCTTCGGTGAGCGGGCGGATCGAGTTGACGCATCAGGCCGGGCCTGATCATGTCGATGAAGTAAGAAGTGCGTACGCGGGACAGGCGATCCAGGCGCGGGTGACGGCTTATATCGACGACATGGCCGAGGCCTACGCGTGGAGCGATCTCGTGCTCGCGCGCGCGGGCGCGACGACGTGCGCCGAGCTCGCCGCGTGTGGACGGCCATCGCTTCTCGTGCCTCTACATCTCGCCGGCGGACACCAGGAGGCAAATGCAGAAATGCTGGCACGGGCCGGTGCCGCGCGATGGATTCGTCAAAGCGAGCTGACCCCGGACGAGCTTTCCTCGCAGTTGATGCGCTTGCTCGACGCGCCCCGTGAGCGTGAAACGATGGCGGTCAACGCGCGCTCGCACGCACGACCGGAAGCGACCGGTGCGGTCGCGGAGCGCCTCGTTCATCTAGGGCGTCTCGGGCGTCGCGGGCGGGGAAGGGCGGCGTGAGTGCTCCTCTGTTCTCGAAAAAGACACGAGTGCACTTCGTGGGAATAGGTGGCATCGGCATGAGCGGCATCGCCGAAGTGCTCTTGAACCTCGGCTATCCCGTGAGCGGGAGTGATTTGAAGGCCACGGCGACGACCAAGCGGCTACGCGAGTTCGGCGGCAACTTATTTCTAGGGCACAAAGTCGATCACGTGAAAGACGCCGACGTCGTCGTCATCTCTTCCGCGGTGCGCGACGACAACCCCGAAGTCGTGGAAGCGATACGGCTTCAGGTACCCATCATCCCTCGAGCGGAAATGCTCGCGGAGCTCATGCGGCTCAAATACGGCATCGCGGTCGCCGGATCGCACGGCAAGACGACAACGACGTCGATGATCGCGGTGCTTCTCGACCGAGCGGGTCTCGATCCGACGATGGTGATTGGGGGTCGGATCGCCGCTCTCGGCGGTAACGCCAAGCTCGGTAGCTCCGATCTCATGGTCGTGGAGGCGGACGAGTCCGACCGGAGTTTCTTGCAACTCTCACCCGTGCTCGCGGTCGTGACCGGCATCGATCGAGAGCACATGGAAGCGTATCGCGACATGGAAGACCTCGAGAACGCCTTCGTCGACTTCGTCAACAAAGTACCGTTTTACGGCGCGTCGGTGCTGTGCCTCGACGAGGAGCGGGTGCAGGACATCCTGCCCCGGGTACGGCGCCGTCACGTCACCTACGGCTTCTCCCCTCAGGCCGCGATCTCCGCGGAGGACGTGCGCCTCGAAGGCTCGAGCTCGCGGTTTCAGTTGAAGATTGCCGGGGAGTCCGCGGGCGAGGTCAAGCTTCGTATTCCCGGACGGGTGAGTGTTCTCAATAGCCTCGCAGCCATTGGCATCGGCCGCGAGCTCGGGCTCTCTTTCGACGAGATCCGCTCAGGGCTCGAATCGTTCTCGGGTGTCGACCGGCGTTTTCAAGTCAAAGCGGACGCTGGCGGTGTTCTCGTCGTCGACGATTACGGCCACCACCCGACCGAGATCCGCGCGACGCTGGCGACGGCAAAAGATGCGTTTGGACGCCGTACCGTCGTCGTCTTCCAACCTCACCGGTACTCTCGCGTCGCGTCGCTGTTCGAAGAGTTCTGTCGTGCCTTTCATCAGGCAGACGTGCTCGTCGTCACCGAGATTTATCCGGCGGGAGAGGATCCTGTGCCTGGTGTGAGCGGGGAGAAGTTGGCGGAGGGCATCAAAGGACACGGGCATCGCCAGGTGCGCTTCGTCGCCGAGCTCGACGACGTGCCGGGCTCGCTCGAAAGTGACCTCGAAGACGGTGACCTCGTGATTACGCTCGGCGCGGGAAGTGTGACCACGCTTTCCGACAAGCTGGCGGAGGTGGCTCGTGGGCGGGCTTAAGCAGGACGCGTTTGCGCGCGAGCTCGAGCGAGCAGGCATCACCTTCGAGCGCGAAGCGCCCCTGTCTCGCTACACCACGATCGGCCTCGGAGGTCCGGCGGAGTTTCTCGTGCGACCTCGGACCGCGGACGAAATCCACACCGTGTTGAAGC
This sequence comes from Candidatus Marinacidobacterales bacterium, assembly GCA_965237955.1. GTDB lineage: Bacteria > Acidobacteriota > Vicinamibacteria > Marinacidobacterales > SMYC01. The sequence continues at coordinate 3,458,839 of OZ250169.1, forward strand.
TCGCGACCATAGGCGGGCTTCCGGTCAAAGTGCTCGGCGCGGGTAGCAACTTGCTCGTGAGCGATGCCGGGGTGCGCGGTGTCGTGCTCTCGACGGCCGCGCTCGACCACGTTCGGTACGACGAAGGTGGAATCGTCGACGCCGGTGCGGGATGTCATTTCCCTGCGCTCGTGCGCCAAACCGCATCGCGAGGTCTGCGAGGGCTCGAGGCCGGTGTCGGCATCCCCGGCTCACTCGGTGGGGTGTTGACGATGAACGCCGGCGCCTATCAGTTCGCAATCGGCGCGCTCGTCGAGGAAGCCGTTGCGGTGTCGATCGAGCGTGGAAAAGTGCTGATGCCGCGCGAAGCGATCGACTTTCGCTATCGTGCATCGTCTTTCGGTCGCGGGCTCATCGTCTCCGGGGCTCGACTCGCTTTGACGCCCGACGAGCCTCGCGCGATCAAAGCCGACATGGACGAGCACATGCGCTACCGGAAAGAGACGCAGCCGGTCGGCGTCAAGAGCGCCGGGTGCATCTTCAAGAATCCCGAAGGCGGCTCGGCGGGCAAGCTTCTCGAGGAGCTCGGGCTCAAAGGATTCAGCGTCGGTGGCGCGCGGATCTCGCAGGTGCACGCGAACTTCATCGTACACGACGGCGGGGCGAACGCCGAGGATGTAATAGGGCTCATCGACGCCGTCCGCGAGCGCGTTCATCAGAAGACCGCGATCGAGCTCGAACCGGAGGTGATGACGTGGAGTTGAAGACTCCCGGGTCGTCGAAGACGGACGCCCCCCCGCCTCCGGAGCGGTTCCTGCGCGGCCGGCAAAAACGAAACCGACCCACCCGCCGCATCGGGAAGCTTCTACTCAAGAGTGTCGCGCTCGTTCTCGCGCTGGTCTCACTCGTGGCGGCGGTCGTTATGACCGTCACCGTGGCCGGCCGCGCGCCCGAGCTCGCGGTGCACCGTGTGCTCGTCGAAGGTAACGTGCAGTTGTCGGACGGCGAGATCTTGGAGCTTCTCGAGTTTTCCGAGCGCGCCAACATCTTGATGCTCGACCTCGAGGAAGTGCGGGCGAAGCTCTTGCGATCGGCATGGGTTGCCGAGGTCGAGATCGAGCGGGTCTTGCCCGCGACGCTCAAGCTCGTGATCCGCGAGCGTCAACCGGTTGCCGTCGCTGTTCTCGACGAGTTGTACCTGTTGGCATCCGACGGGACGATGCTCGATCAGCTATCGCCGCGCTACGACATCGAAAAGCTCGTCCTCGCACGCGGGCTCCGGGACGGCGATGGACTCGTTCCCGAGCGAGCGGCACTCGCGGGGCGTTTGTCCGCCGAGCTCTTCCGCGACCAGCGACTCGCGGGTCTCGTCTCCGAGCTCGACGTCAGCGAAGGCCGAGACTCGGTGCTGTTGCGGCTGCGAGCTCCCGCGGTCACCGCGCTCGTCCACGGCGACAGCATGATCGAGCGTCTGACGGAAGTGGTTCCACTACTCGTTGGCATCCAGAAGCAGTACGCCGAGCTGGATGTCGTCGATCTGCGGTTCGAAGGAAGGACCTATCTGCGGCTTAGGGGAAAACCAGGGTCCAGGTTGGGCGGGAAGTATACCCAAGCCGCGTTCGCCTCTGGAGGTGCACCATTCTGAGCAAGAAGGACAAATACATCGTTGGTCTCGATATCGGCACGACCAAAGTCACCGCAATCGTTGCCGAAGTCACCGAAGAAGGCCGCATCGATATCATCGGTATCGGCTCGGCAGAGTCCAAAGGCCTGCGCAAAGGGATGGTGATCAACCTCGAGCAGACCGTGGACTCGATCAAGCGCGTCGTCGAAGAGGCCGAGCTCATGGCCGGAGTCGAGATCGAGCACGCGCACGTCGGGCTCGCCGGAAGCCATATCAAAGGCTTCAACTCGCGTGCGGTCGTCGCCATCACCAACAAGAACCGTGAGATCGCGCGCGAGGACGTTTTTCGTGCAATCGATGCCGCGAAAGCGATCTCGCTTCCGAACGATCGCGAGATCGTTCACGTGATCCCTCAGGAGTTCGTTGTGGACGGGCACGACGGCATCCATGACCCGACCGGGATGACGGGCTCGCGGCTCGAGGCGAACGTTCACATCATCACATCCGGAACGACCGCAACGCAGAACATCGTGACGTGCGTGAACCGTGCCGGCATGGAAGTGACCGAGACCGTGCTCGAGCATCTCGCCGCCGCCGAAGCGGTGTTGACCCCGGACGAGAAAGAGCTCGGCGTTGCGCTCGTCGACATCGGCGGTGGCACTACCGACCTCGCGATATTCGACAAGGGGACGATCTGGCACACGGCCGTCCTTCCGACCGGAGGCGATCACTTCACCAATGATGTCGCCGTGGGATTGCGGACTCCGATAATAGAAGCGGAAAAAATCAAGAAGAAGTACGGATGCTGCCTGGCGACCATGGTCTCCGAGGAAGACACCATCGAAGTACCGAGCGTCGGTGGACGCAAGGCTCGCATTCTCTCGCGCCAGTTGCTTTCGGACATTCTCCAGCCGCGGGCCGAGGAAGTTTGCCATCTCGTCTACGAAGAAGTGCAGAGAGCGGGCTACGAGCGCGTGCTGAACTCGGGGGTCGTCTTCACCGGCGGCAGCGCGGCGCTCGAAGGGCTGGCCGAAGTCGCCGATCGCATCTTCGACATGCCGATCCGCTGCGGCACGCCGAGCGGAGTCGGCGGACTGGTCGACGTCGTGGCCAACCCGTCTTACGCGACCGCCGTGGGGCTCGTGCTCTACGCCCATCGCATTCGATCCAACAAGCTCATCCCGAGCGGTTCCTCAGGATCGTGGTGGAAGTTCTGGGAACGGTTTCGCCGATTGGTGAACGTTTCCTTTTTGGGAGGGTGAAGCGTTGCAAAGCCAAGGCGCAAAAAAGGGGAGGGTAAAGCGGATGATTCGTTTCGAAGAGGACAACCCCGCTCACGATTCAGGCCGGTTGTCTTTTGATGATGGCACCGTGACCGGGGCCCGCATCAAAGTCATCGGAGTAGGTGGTGGTGGCGGCAACGCCGTGAATCGCATGATTGCGTCACGGATTGCCGGCGTCGAGTTCCTGGCGGCGAATACCGACCAGCAAGCGCTCAAAACGAGCCTGGCACCGGAGAAGATCACTCTCGGCGCCAAGCTCACCAAGGGCCTCGGTTGTGGCGCCGACCCAGAGATCGGGCGGCAGGCGGCACTCGAGGATACCGAGAACATTCTCGAGGCGATCGAAGGCGCCGATATGGTGTTCATCACCGCGGGTCTCGGAGGTGGCACCGGCACGGGAGGCGCTCCCATTGTCGCGTCGCTCGCGAGCGAGCTCGGTGCGCTCACCGTGGCGGTGGTGACGAAGCCGTTCACGTTCGAAGGGCGCCACCGTCAGATCCAGGCGCAAGAAGGTGTGCGCGAGCTTCGAGATCAAGTTGATACGCTCATCTCGATCCCGAACGACCGGCTCCTTCAAACCGTCGAGCGCACGACCTCCTTGTCCGAAGCGTTCTCCACCGCGGACGACGTGCTCCGGCAGGCCGTGCAAGGCATCTCCGATCTCATCATCGTGCCCGGACTCATCAACCTGGATTTCGCCGACGTCCGCACCATCATGCGCGGCATGGGCGACGCCGTCATGGGAACCGGGATCGCCGAAGGCGACAAGCGCGCCGAGGACGCCGCCAAGATGGCGATCTCGAGCCCGCTCCTCGAAGACGCCTCCGTGGACGGCGCGAAAGGCGTCATCATCAATATTACCGGTGGCGAAGACATGGGGCTTCTCGAAGTGAACGACGCATCGTCGATCATCCATGACGCCGCCGACGAAGATGCCCACATTATTTTCGGCGCGGTCGTCGACCCGAAGATGGCGGGCAAGATGAAAGTCACCGTCATCGCCACCGGATTCAACCGGGCGGAGAGCCCGGGCCGGCGGCGGGCGGTCACACCGGTCGACATCTCCAACTACACACAGCCGAAGGCGATGGCGGTGGGCTCCGAGGAGTATTACAGAAAAGGCGCGGACAACCTCGCCGCCGATCTCGATTTCGGCACCGTCGAGACCGAAGACGGCGAAGATCTGGACGTGCCGGCGTTCATGAGACGAGGGAAATCTTAGAGAGTTAGCGGATACCTATCACAGCAGCCAGCGTCCTAGCTGGTCGGTCGGGGTCGCCCTCCCTTCCACCCTTTTCCCCGACCGACCGGGGGCGGGAGCGCTCTTAGGGCCGGCGACAAAATAAGTTCCCGTTTTCAAGACGGCCGGATGGTGTAGTTCCATTTGGGTAGAGTCTGGTCCTTTGTAACGGAAAGCGCCTGCATCCGCTCGTCAGTGATTTTGACGCCCTTCGGATAACGACGCCGGATAAGGTGTGCGCGTACTCGCAAACCGGAAGAGGTGGTGGTCGTGCGGATGTATTTGAGGATGGTTTCGTAGCTGTCGAGAGGCCTGCCCGCCCAGTTCTTGCTGATCTCGCTGAACAGACGGTGCTCCACTGGATTCCACTTGGATGTACCGGACGGATAGTGGGCTATGGTGATAGCGATGTCGTGGCGATTGCAAATCCGCGTTTGAAGCCCGTGCTTCCAACCCCGACACCGATAGCCATTGCTGCCCCCGGCGTCTGCCAATATCGCGAGGTCACGGGCTGCAGGATAGCGTCGCCGTCCTTCCGTTCGCCACCACTTCTCGATGGCATTCACGGCGAAGTCCGGGGTGTTGTACGACGAGAGTCGGCTCGCGGTTCCAGGCCTGCCCGCCGTTTTTGAATAATCCCACCAGCTCCCGTTTCTTCGTGTCTACGCTGATGATGGGATGACCAGCTGCGGCAAAACGCTCGCGCAGTTCGGCGATACACGCGAATTGGGTATCGCGATCTTCGGACGTGGCACCGCACAGCTTCTTGTGGTTCACCCGCAACGAGAAGCCGAGCTGTTTGAGCAGTCGACCGACGGTTTTGCTGCTGACGTTCACACCGAGGCTTCTTAGCTCGCAAGCAATCTTGTCGGTGGTCCGCCGCGTCCATTTCACTCCCGTCATCGGATCGCCCGCGGTGTCGTGCTTCATGAGTTCTTCGATCTTGGCGATGACTTCTGGCGTTTTTTTTGCACGGCGCGCCGTCCGCCACCCTTTCGCCGAACTCCGTCGAGCTCAACATCTCTCATTAGCAATTCCCTACGACCTCTGGCTACCGTGCTCGGATCCATCCCGAGCAGTTCGGCAATCTGTTGGTCGCCACCGTGACCGAGCTTCATGGCCTCGACTCCCGCGTAGAGACGGCGCTGCTTTTCATCGAGCAGGCTGTAGAAAAGAACGATCGCAGCCTTCAACTCCACGGGGAGCACGCGGACTCCCCCGACCCAGCCCAACGTGGAAGGTGACGCCTCATGTACCTGGCGGGCCGAGAGCTGTTGCTTGCGCGTGCTCACATCGGTGGCCAGATACAGATATCGGCCGAACACCTGCTCGCGCGCCAATCTTTTCTCTCGGACCAGTTTCAACAGAGGAGCCTTGACGTCAACCTGCACCACGTCCTCGAGCTCGTCGACGTAGTAGCCTGCCTCACAGGCCGCGACCAACGCTTTTACCGTCGCAAGCAACGTCCCGTACTTCGAGAACCACACTGAGCGCAACGACCAAAGACCTTTTCGATCGAACTGGGCGATCTCGTCCAACGTGTAGTAGCTACCACGGTGGGAGTAGCTTGTCCGATACGCCAACTCATTGAGCTTTCGGAAGACGGTCGAGTCCACATCGGTACCCAACACTGCCTTCAAATCATCGAGGGTAGCTATTTTGTGCTTCCTCAACAGGCGGTCGAGATCTTCAGACTGATAGCTCGTAGGTCTCATAATAGGAGAAGTGCTCCTTGATAGGCGTAATCCTCCCTGAAATGAGGACCGTTTGTCAAACACGCGCTGGTTGCTGAAGATCTACAAATGTTCCGTTTCTAGGGAGCTTGCCAGGCTCTCGTGATGCCAGACGACATCGCGATCACGACCTGAAACAGGAAGAGTGTGCTCAAAACTAGACAGTTATTTTGTCGGCGGCCCTTAGGTCCAATTGTTCGCGCTCGAGGCCTGCAACAATGGCGAAGGTTGCCCATGAACGATGAGAGCTCTTCCAGGCTGACGGTTCGACAGCGAACGCACGCCATGTTGGCGGCGCTGGCGAAAAAGTCCGTTAAGCGCGAAGATGCCAAGCTACGCTGCGCCAGATCCCGCGACGGCAAACGACATCTGGCTGTTGTCCGCGGAGAACGAAAGTGATCCCCGGGTGTTCGTTCGGTCATCATTCGACGAAAGCACGCCCAGGTTTCTCCCGATGGCCGGTGGCTCGCCTATACCTCGGTTGACCGCCGGCGTGCGATGACCGCTCGGCGTCGGCCCGCCGTCGACGAGCCCGCGCATGAACTCGCGCAGTCGCGTCATGCCGAAAGCACCGTGCTCGAGCTCATAATAATGTAGTCGGCCCAGGTTTGGGCGAGCTTTTTGCCCTCTTCATAGCCGCCACGGCTCGTGATGAGAACCAATGGCAGCCACAAGACGAACCAGAGTGGCGACATGAAGAAGTACGGACCACCATCGACGTCACGAAGGACGAACGAGAGCACCGCCGCGTGCGCGGCGAGTGGGATCAGAATGCCTGCGGCCAAAAGAGCCCATGCAGTAGGATCGGCGTTCATGTTTCTATTGTAAAGGTGAGGTGGAATTCATGAAGAGGCTTGTGGTGTTCTGCGGATTCGCGCTCGTCGTTCCGCTATCGGTGGCTGCTCAAGGTGTTCGGTTTGCGGTGAGTTTTTCGGAAGAGCGGAACGCCGAGCCGGATAATCTCGATGGCCGGCTTCTCCTCATGATCTCGAACGATCCCAGTCAGGAGCCGCGGTTTCAGATTTCCGACGGTCTGACGACTCAGTTGATTTTCGGCATCGATGTCGACGGACTAGCGCCGGGCGAAAATGCGATCTTCGACGGCAGCGTTCTCGGCTATCCCATCGACAGCTTGAATGACATCCCCCCGGGGCGGTATCGGGTGCAGGCGCTCTTACACAAGTACGAAACGTTTCATCGTGCTGACGGTTACGTGGTGAAGCTTCCGATGGATCGTGGGGAAGGCCAGCACTGGAACCGGGCACCGGGGAACCTCTACAGCGAGCCGGTCGAGGTCCGCATCGACGCGGAAAAGGACGAGACGATCGCGATCGTCATGGATCGTGCGATCCCGCCGATCGCGGATCCTCCTACGACGAAATACATCAAGCACGTGGAGATCCAAAGCAGGCTCCTGACGGAGTTCTGGGGCCGACCGATGCATTTAGGTGCTCACGTGCTCGTGCCGGAAGGCTTCGACGAGCACCCCGAGGCGCGCTACCCGCTCATGGTCTTCCACGGGCACTTCCCGTACACGTTCGGCGGTTGGCGCGAGGAGCCGCCCGATCCGGATTTGGAGTCCGAGTACAGCGCGCGCTTCGATCTCGATGGATACAACCGGATCGTGCAAGAGCGAGCGCACAACTTCTACAAAGAATGGATCGGCCCCGACTATCCACGGGTGCTCGTCATCCAGATCCAGCACGCCAATCCTTATTACGACGACTCCTACGCCGTGAACTCGGCTAACCTCGGACCGTATGGTGATGCCATAACCTACGAGCTCATCCCGCACATCGAGAAAGAGTTCCGCGGCATCGGTGAAGGTTGGGCGCGGTTTCTCTACGGCGGCTCGACGGGCGGGTGGGAAGCGCTCGGCGTGCAGGTGATGTATCCGGACGATTACAACGGTTGCTTCGCTGCCTGTCCGGATCCCATCGACTTCCGCGCCTACACCGTTGTGAATCTCTACGAAGACAAGAATGCTTACTATCCCAAAAGCGATTGGAAAAAAACGCCACGGCCGGGACGCAGGAACCATCTGGGTCACGTGAGCACGACGCTGGAGCAAATGAATCGGCGCGAGCTCGTTCTCGGCACGAAGAGCCGCTCGGGCCAGCAGTGGGATATCTGGGAGGCGGTGTACTTCACCCGTCGGGGCCGACGGTTATCCGATGCGGCTCTGGGACAAGCTCACCGGTGAGATCGACGAAGAAGTCGCCCAGCATTGGCGAGAGAACTACGACCTGTCGTACATCATGCAACGCGACTGGGCGACGCTCGGTCCGAAGCTCGAAGGCAAAGTCCACATCTACGTCGGTGACATGGACAACTACTATCTCAACAATGCCGTGTACCTCACCGAGGAGTTTCTCGAGAGCACGACGAACCCGTATTACGGCGGCGGCGTCGATTACGGCGACCGCCCCGAGCATTGCTAGAACGGCGACCAGACGCGGCCGAACGCGCTGTCGCGACTGCGGTACAACCAGATGTTCATCCCCATGGCGGTCGAGCGCATGGAGAAGAGCGCGCCGGAGGGAGCGGATCTGACGAGCTGGAGGTGACGAGTCGGCGGCAGGAATCGGATCGCAGGCGAAAGCGCGGTTAGTTGTCAATGGGAGCGAGGCGGTCGAGCTCCAGGGACCAATTGAGTGCGACGTGGAGCCGCGTCATGCTCGGGGAGCTCGTTCTATTCACGACCATGGGGAACCGCCCGTCGGCGGCAAGGTCATACATCCCGTGGTCGGTGGATCCGACGATATACGGTCCCTCAAAGGTGCTTCCGCTATCAACTGTTGGTGCGTCGTCTTCATCCGTCTTGTTGAAGGTACTTATGGCTATTTCGGAACGCTAATGAAGTGGGTGTCGCCCAAATCGGTCGTAATCTATTGCACCGCAAAGCCTTACGTTCATTTCAGCAACACTCAATGACGTAAGCACCGCTGAACCGCGAATCGGAGACGATTGCCAGCCATCTCCTCGGCAACGGCGGACTTCACGTTGATCAGCCCCCGATAGCGTCCAGTTTCGCGCGAGTTCCTCGTCGGGTGGGTCTACGGGTAAAGGCGCGGGCGACGGCTTGGGCGAAGAGAGTCTATCCCGCCCATGGGCACCACTCCTTGCAGATTTTTTCAACGAAGGAGCTTAGCGGAGTTCGGCTTCAGGACGGAAGCGTGCCCGCGCGGCGGCAAGGGTGGAGTCCAAAGTCAACTTTGGCCGGATCTGGTGCGAAATCCTACTCAAAAGCTCGATACAGCAGGTCCTTAGAGTAGGTTTTCGCACGAAAGGGGCCTGTGGCCCCTGTCGTCCATCAGCGTCTTCGAACCGGTAGAGCGTCGCGATGTTCGCGTGATTGAGTTGAGCCAAGAGTTTGGCCTCGCGTTCGAAACGTTCGACCCGCTCTCGGTCGCGGGAAAGCTCCTCGGGCAGGACTTTGATGGCGACCTCGCGCCCGAGCTTCTGGTCGCGAGGTCGATACACTTCTCCATACCGCCGGCGCCGATCGACTCTAGGATCTCGTAGTTCGCTATTCGGCTGCCGGGCTCGAGGCTCATCGGCAGTAAGTTATAGCAGATTAGCCGCTGGGTGGTCCTCCGTTGGGGCGGAGATCGGGCGCTTCCACCTCTTCGTCTCTAGTCCCATGGAACAGAAAAAGCTAGACAACACCGGCCCTCCTGTGATCTGCTAAATGCATGAAACACAAGGGCCGGCGAAAAGCCGAATTGAAGCTGTCGTCTCAAGAAAGCGAAGCGCTGACGCGACTGGCGCGACGCAGCCGTAGTTCGCCGCACCAAGCCTTCCGAGCGAAGATCGTGCTGGATTGCGCGGCGGGTCTGACGAATATGGAAGTTGCTAGGAAGATGCACACCATGAGGAGCACGGTGGGCAAGTGGCGAAGACGCTTTGTAGAACAACGAATGGAAGGGTTGTACGACGAACCTCGGCCGGGAGCGGCTCGCAAAATCGGCGATGACCAGATCGAGGAAGTCGTGACCAAGACGCTGGCGACGACTCCAAAGGGGAGAACCCATTGGAGTACGCGCTCGATGGCCAAGCATCTTGGGCTGAGTCATTCGACGATTGGACGTATTTGGCGAACGTTCGGGCTTCAACCGCACCGCTCGGAATCGTTTCGTCTCTCGCAAGACCCACAACTGGTCGAAAAAGTACGCGACGTTGTTGGCCTGTATATGAACCCACCGGATAACGCGGTCGTCCTGTGCGTCGACGAGAAATCGCAGATTCAAGCGCTCGAGCGTGCTCAACCTGTCCTGCCCATGAGCTTGGGCCAGCCCGAGCGACAAACCCACGACTACATTCGGCATGGAACGACTGACCTGTTTGCCGCACTCGACGCCGCAACAGGTGAAGTCTTCGGAAAGTGCTACGCGCGACATCGAGCGCTAGAGTTCAAGAAGTTCCTCGCTGAGATCGAAGCAGCCGTTCCCAGCGAGTTGGACATCCACGTCGTGCTCGACAATCTCGCCACGCACAAGACACCGGCGATCAAACGCTGGCTTTCCAAGCGACCTCGGTTCCACTTTCACTTCACACCGACACACGCCTCTTGGCTCAACTTCGCTGAGCGCTTCTTTGGCTTGCTCACCGAACACGCCTTGCGACGAGGCTCGCACACGAGCGTGCCTCAGCTCCGCGTTGCGATACAAGACTATCTCGATGCTCACAACGAGAACCCAAAGCCGTTCAAGTGGACGAAATCCGCCGACCAAATCCTCGAAACCATCGCTCGGTTCGCCCAGCGAACGCTCGATACACATGGCAAATCGAATTTGGACAGTAATTAAAGATCCAGGGGACTAGCGCACACGTGTTCGCCGGGGCGGGCTTGCCCGGCGCGGCGCCCCTGGGCTCGCGCTTCCAGGTCACGCGCCCGCTTTTTGTCGACCCAATGCGCGATGAAATCGCCGTAGTCGTTGAAGGGCGTCTCCGGTTTGGGAGGACGCGGGCCAGCGAAGATGTCGGCGACGATCTCGTCGCGCCAACTTTCGTCGTCGTCGTCGTCATCAGGGGGAGCAAGCTCCTCATCCGGCGCTTTCTCGGGCGGCGGCTCGTTGACGACCTCCGCCTCCGCCGGTTTCTGCTCCGTGACGAGGCTCGGCCGCTCGAACTTCAGATCCACACCAACGGTGCCAGTGACCTTGCAGATTCCCCGGTGGATGAGTCCGTGATGAATGCGTCACACCGAAATGAGATTTCCGAGGTCTTCGCCTCCCAGGTGACTTCGGAACTTGATGTGATGCACGTCAAGCATCTTGCGCATCGTGCACCTAGGGATTTTGCATTTCCACCCATCCCGATCCAAGACAGCGTCTCGTACTTTGTCGGGAAGCTCTTTTTCGTCCTCCGTCTCGCGCGCGCCTGCTCCGCCCGCGGGCAGATGTGTGCCCAAGAACTCGGCTAGCGACGGCTCGAGCACCTGCCACTTCTCGAGCTCGGTACCGCTGAGGCGCTCGGCCAGCTCGTAAGCATCATTCCACATGTCCAGGATCTCGACGGGCATCGAGATCGTTAGCGTTGCGAATTGACCGGAACCGCGTCCATCGTGACGCCGCACTTCTTTTTCGAGATCTCGATTCGAAAGCGCTCGCGCTTTGTCGAGCCACTCGGCTTCCGTTTCGGAAGTCGCGACGGAAACGATCTCCCGCGCTTTGGTCCACGGCAGCTCTCCGGCATCGAAAGCTTCACGAATTCCCGGGAGCGCCTCGAGTCGGCTTGCAATGAACACCAAGTACTGTGCCTTGCGCGGCTTGATACCGACGAGCTCCATCGCGTAGTCGCCGATGGACGAGAAGCCTCGCTCCTTGTGAAGCCCCCGCTCGTCGATCTCGTGTAGCCAATACGCGATGTTGCGCTCTTCAAGATGATGACGCGCGGCCGCTTCGAAGAGTCGCGATTCGATTTGATCGACAGGAAGCCCGGGCTCGAGCCCAGCTTCGGAAGATAGAACGCTCATGAAGTCCTCCTTGAAAGAATGTTGATTTGGGAGAACAGCGCTCACTGGGCGGGTATCTAACCACGCTGTTCGATAGTGAAAGTATAGTGTATTTATAGATGCTCGTCAAAGGGAAAGTCGTTATTCCGCAAATATTTACGAGTTTATGCTTGAGGCGGCGGCCGGCGAGTCGGGGCCCCGGAGGGCGGACCGAACATCGCGAGGTATTGAGGGCGAGAGGTACTAGTCCCCTGGATCTTTGATTACTATACAAAGTTAGGCTTTTCGCCAGCCCATAAGATTCATAAGATTCATGCACTTAGAAGGGTTTCGGCAAGCTCTGCTTTATCTAGTTTGTTCTGATACAGGGGACTAGGTCGCCTCCACCTCCCAGTCTTCATACCGGAGCCCGACGACTCGCGCGAACTCGTCGAGGTTATGGGTCACGAGAGTCAAGTCGTTCGCGATGGCCGTGGCCGCGATCATGAGATCGTAAGGGCCGATCGGTGTGCCCAGACGCTCGAGCTCCTGCCGAATCCTTCCATAGGGCTCGGAGCAGGAATCGTCGAAAGGCAGCGGCGCGAAGGGCTCGAAGAAATCGTGAAGGACTCTGAGATTTTCGGCGGGTCGGCCGCTTTTGCGCGCGCCATAGACGAGCTCGGCCTTGACCACAGAGGACATGAGCCGCTGGGAAGGTCGCTTCGACTGGAGCCGAGATCGTAACGGATCCGTAGAGTTATTCAGAATCCGGATGCAAGCGTTGGTGTCGAGTAGATACATCGATCTCCTCTCGAATCTCGACGTCCAAAGATTCTGGCCTTTGTAAGGGGCTCGCCGACCCAACCTCCAACCACGTTCTCGAAGTAGCCTTCCGGCCACGCGTCCGCTATCTGGCCGCGCACGAGCTCGGCCAGATAGGCCGACACGCTCTGGCGCCTCGACGCCGCACGCTGGCGGACCTTCTCGGCAAGGTCTTCTGGCAGATAGAGATGCAGTTGAGCCATACGAAATGTATTTAGCATATACATGGCCGAGCGTCGTTCGGGAGTCGACGCGTGGGTGGGCCCGGCACCGGCAAGCCCCCCAGTGCGCCCGCCGTGACAACCCTCTATAATGATGGATCCATGAGTCGCCTCATTGCCGACCGCCTGAGGGAACGCCTCTCCGGCGAGATCGGCACGATCACGAAGTCCCACGGCGGAAAGCTTCGCATCGCGCTCGCGTATCCGAACCGCTACCACATCGGGATGTCGAACGTGGGTTTCCAGGCGGTCTACAAATTTTGGAACGAGCTTCCCGACGTCGTGTGCGAGCGGGTCTTCCTCCCCGACGACGACGAGCTCGAAGAGTACGCGCGCACCGGGGCGCCGCTTCTTTCGCTAGAGACCCAACAGCCTGTTCGTGACTTCGACGTGCTCGCGTTCTCGATCACGTTCGAGCCCGACGAGGTGAACCTGGTCCGGATTCTGGACCTCGCCGGGATTCCGCCCCTCGCCGCGGACCGAAGCGACAACGATCCGCTCGTCCTCGCGGGCGGACCGATCACGTTCTTGAACCCCGAGCCGATGGCGCCGTTTCTGGACGTCATCGCGATCGGCGAAGCGGAAGCGCTCTTGCCCCCGCTGACGGAAGCGCTACGCGCATCGACGGCAACCCGCGATGTCCTGACCCGGCTCGAGCAAGAAGAAGGCATCTACGTGCCGGCTCGCCACCGTCCATCGAAGCTCGTACGGGCGAAGATGGGTAAGCGCGCGGACTTCCCGCCGCCGGCCACGTACGTCTTGACGCATGCGACGGAGATGTCGAACAAGTTTCTCGTCGAAGTCTCGCGTGGGTGCCCGACGCTGTGCCGTTTTTGCTGGGCGGGTTACAACTACCTTCCCAAGCGTTCGTTCCAGATCGAGAAAATCCTCGAAGTCGCGCGCGAAGCTCGCCAGCACACCGATCAGATCGGGCTAGTCTCGACCGCGGTCGGTGCCCATAAAGAAATCGTTCCGCTGTGTGAAGCGCTCAAAGATATGGGCTATCGCGTCAGCGTTTCGTCGTTGCGTTTCGAAGATCTCCGGGGAGAGCTCCTCGATCCGCTCTCGGGGAGTGGGGAGAAGACGCTCGCGGTCGCGCCCGAGGTCGGCACCGATCGCCTACGATTCGCCATCCACAAGCGCGTTCCCAATACCGAGATTCTCGAAAAAACCGACCTCATCTTCTCCCGGGGCATCGAGAACTTGAAGCTCTACCTCATGGTCGGTCTACCCACAGAAACACAGGAAGACATCGAGGGGATCGTCGATCTCGTCTCCCGTATTCGTGAACAGCTGATCGCACACGGTAGGATTCGTGGTCGAATAGGCCGTTTGATACCGAGCGTCAACCCTTTCATCCCCAAGCCGGGAACTCCGTTCCAGTGGCACGCGATGGAAAAAACCAATGTCCTCGCGAAGAAGATGCAGTACTTGAAGCGTGCGTTCGCGCGGATGCCCAACGTCGATGCGAACTTCAAATCGCCGCGGCAGGAAAAGCTTCAGGCACTTCTCTCGCTCGGTGATCAACGTGTAGCGCCGGTCCTCCTGCGCCTCGCGCGCGGTGAAACGAACTTCGGTCGAGCCCTGAAAGAATCCGGCATCGATCTCGACGCGTACATCCACCGTGAGCGATCTCTCGACGAGCCCTTGCCTTGGGGGCACATCGACAACGGCATGAAGCCCGAGCTTCTGGAAAGCCAGTACGAGAAAGCCCAAGCGAGTGTCGCTCTCGCGCCCGCCTGAACGTGTTCGACTCCAAAATCACAGATGATCTCGAATTCCTGACGTGTAAGGCTCTCGAAGAGCACGGCGTGCCCCACGCGTTCACGTCGCGACATAACGGTTTCGGTGAGCGGGCCAATGGCCCCGACGACCATGCGGCGCTGGCCCATGCGCTGAATCTCGACACGCTGGCACGATGAAGCAACTCCACGGGCGCGACGTCCAATTGATTACCGAAGCCGAGCCGACGCCGGAGTGCGACGGGATGGTGACGGACGAGCCGGGACTCGGCCTGGTCGTGCACACCGCTGACTGCCTCCCCATGCTCATGTGGGCCGAGAAGGCCAATGCCGTTTTCGGCCGTGCACGCCGGGTGGCGCGGCACGCTCGCGAACGTCGCCGCGGCGGCGGTCGAACAGCTCATGAGCGAAAAGGCGGCGTCGGCCGAGGAGCTTCATATCGCGATCGGTCCCGCAATCCGCGCGTGCTGTTTCGAAGTCGGCGATGAAGTCGTCGATGCAGGCCGCGACGCGGACGCCATCTCACGGCCGGGGCCGAGAGCACGCCGCCATGTCGATCTCATCGAGGACAATCGACACCAGCTGCTCTCGGCGGGCATCCGGCCGGATCGAATCTACGACAGCGGACTATGCACCGCCTGCGCGAACGAGCGGTTTTATTCTGGTTCTCCTGTCGTTTCGGGGGATCTGATTTGTGTTGGAGGGCATGGCCTATGGACGCTGCCGCGATTGTGGAAAACGCCGGAAACTCCGGGCGAGAGAGGCGTTTAGGGAAAGGTTGTGAGCACGTACAAACGTGGAGCGGCGTTTTCCACAATCGCTTGGAAAACGCTTCGCGTTTCCCACGAGCGCCCACAGGCCCCACCTGATATATATACAAGAAAGATTAATTCATATGGAATAAGGAAGGGGGGGCTCGATTAGTGGAGGCTATGGAAAACGCCCTTCCAGGCTTCGAAGAGAACTCAGTCGTGAGCAAGGTCTGAACGACCAGAACCGTGGGGGCGTTTCCCACAGCCTCGTCTCCCGCTGAGGGGCAGTGGCATTTGGTGAGGCCCGTGGGTTGAGAGGGTAAGCCATGTGTAGATGCGCATCGGCGAGAACGCTAGAATCTTTTTTTCCGAAAGAGAAAAGAGCGTTCCCGCGATGCGCGTTACTACGTTAGTCAACAAGCTCATCGGATTGCAAGGCCTGTGGGTCCGAGGTTTCCACTTCCAGGCGGACAAAGCCAGAGTGGTGGTGGATGTAGTACCACGGAGGAGGAAGCCTCTGTGCGGGATTTGCGGACGAAAGGTCCGCAAGAACAAAGATCGCTACAATCGCTACTGGCGGCACTTGGACCTGTTCGGAGTCCGGACCTATCTTCGCTACTCGATCCGACGAGTGGTATGTCGGCGGTGTGGAGTGGTCAGAGAAAAGGTGCCTTGGGCCGACAAGGGAAGCCGCTTTACCAAAAGCTTCGAACAAGAGGTAGCGTGGCTGGCACAGAGGACGGACGTCAGCGCCGTAGCGAACTATTTCCGAGTGACGTGGCGTTCGGTGCGACGGATCATCCAGCGAGTGGTTGCCGAGCAGCGGGATGAGCGGCGCGAGCTCGATGGATTGCGGGTGATTGGGATGGACGAGATCAGCTACCGCAAACGCCACAAGTACTTAACAGTGGTAATAGACCATCTCAGCGGCCGGGTCGTCTGGGCGGGAAAGGAGCGCAAGGCCAAGACGCTGCTGCGGTTTTTCCGCAAGCTCGGACCACAAAGAGCCGCGGAGCTCGAAGCGGTCAGCATGGACATGTGGGAGCCGTACATAACTGTCGTCGGCAAAAAGGCTCCTCAGGCACGGGTGATCTTTGACCGCTTCCACATCGTCAAGCATCTGAACGAGGCCGTGGATAAGACCCGGCGCGAGCTGGTGCGCGAGCTCAAAGGGACTGCCCGGCGCAACCTCAAGAACACCAAGTTTCCCCTTCTCAAGGCCAAACACAACCGCAGCGCGAAAGACAAACGGGTGCTCCGCGAGCAGGTGCGAGCTAATCGTCGCCTCTACCGCGCCATGCTTCTGCGCGACGACTTCATGGACCTCTACACCTACAAAACCGAGACATGGGCCAAGAAGTTTCTCCGAGGATGGCTGCGGCGCGCTATGAGCTCGAGGATAGAGCCCGTCAAACGCGCGGCGAAGATGATCCGCAGCCACTTCGATGGCGTCATCGCGTGGGTCACGTGGAGACTCAGCAACGGCCGACTCGAAGGAATGAACAACAAAATCCGGCTGCTGAGCCACCGCAGCTTTGGACTCCACTCTGCCGAAGCTCTCATCAGTCTCGTCTACCTAAACTGTGGCGGTCTCACCCTCGAGAGGATCCACTGAAATGGCAGGAGAGGCTTTATTCTTATCGGAAAGAGGGGAAGGGTGTGGGGCGCCTGATGGGAGTGATTGCGATAAAGTCGGGCGTGATCGCGGTCAAGTCGTAGCGGCCGTCTCTTCTTCCATGTAATAGAGGATGCGAGTGCAGCTACCGCAGTTGTGCTTGTCCCCGAGCTTGAGCTCGTGGAACGCTTGCGGGCGTATCCGCACCATGCACACCTGACAGCGCTCCTCCACGGCAGCCGCCATGGCGACGCCGCCCCGTGTTTTCGCGATCCGCTGATACTC
Source organism: Candidatus Marinacidobacterales bacterium (assembly GCA_965237955.1). Lineage (GTDB taxonomy): Bacteria > Acidobacteriota > Vicinamibacteria > Marinacidobacterales > SMYC01. The sequence continues at coordinate 3,476,070 of OZ250169.1, forward strand.
CTCGAAGAGATCCCCAGGGATTACTGACAAGAGCTCGACCCGGGATTTCTGTCGCTCGGCGAGCTCGGCCTCGAGCTTCACCTTCTCGGCCTCGAGCTCTTTTTCCATGCCGCTGACTTTTTTCTGGCCTTCTTTCAGCTCCCGCTCTCGCGCGGCGCGTTCCTGCTCGAGCTCCTCGAGCGTGTCCAGACCTTGAAGGATCTTGGTCTCGACGTCCCCGATCTCGTTCTTCGTGACCTCGATCTGCTTCTGCATGGCCTTGTACTCTTCGTTGGACTTCACGCTCATCAGCTGGTTTTGGTACTTGCTCGCCTTCTCTTCGGCGGTCGACAGCTCACCTTCAGCCGCGCGCTGGCGTTTTTGAGCCTCGGCAAGGGCGTCCTCGGCCGCCTTCAAATCATTCTTCTCGGTCGCGATCTCCCGCTCGAGCGCCTCGACTTCTTTTGGGATCTCCGCGAGACGCGATTCGAGCGTGCGGATCTCATCGTCGCGCGCTTGAAGCTCTACCAGGTTAGAAATCTCAGCCTTCATGAATCAGGGCCTTTCTTTTTGCTCTCGAAGCCAAAAAAAAAGGTGCCGCGGTGGGCACCTTTCGCGAGACGGCCTTCGGAAAGCCCCGGCCAGATGGGGCCCGGTTGGGGAGGATGCGCTTTGCGAGGTCTTCTCGTTCGTTGCATCGTTTACGTCAATTGGTGGGCCCACTAGGACTTGAACCTAGGACCAACCGGTTATGAGCCGGTGGCTCTAACCACTGAGCTATGGGCCCGTAGACCATGCTTATATCCTCGAGCCCTCGAGAAATGCTTTGAGCTTGCGGCTCCGCGATGGATGGCGCAGCTTTCTGAGCGCTTTCGTCTCGATTTGCCGGATGCGCTCGCGCGTGACCGCAAAGCTCTGGCCGACTTCTTCGAGCGTGTGCTCGCTTCCGTCGCCGACGCCGAAGCGCATCTTGATGACTTTCTCTTCTCTCGGTGTCAGCGTCTTGAGGACCGCTTCGGTCATCTCCCTCAAGTTGGTGTTGATGACCTGCTCCGCCGGCGAGACGACGCCGCGATCTTCGATGAAATCGCCGAGATGGCTGTCCTCTTCTTCTCCGATCGGCGTCTCGAGAGAAATCGGTTCCTGCGCAATCTTGAGCACTTTGCGCACCTTCGACACCGGAATGTCCATACGCTTGGCGATCTCCTCGGATGTGGGCTCGCGACCGTACTCTTGCACGAGGCTTCGCGACGTCCGGATGAGCTTGTTGATGGTCTCGATCATGTGCACCGGGATGCGGATCGTTCTCGCCTGGTCGGCGATGGCGCGAGTGATCGCTTGTCGAATCCACCACGTTGCGTACGTCGAGAACTTGTACCCGCGGCGATACTCGAACTTGTCGACGGCCTTCATGAGGCCGATGTTGCCTTCTTGAATGAGGTCGAGGAACTGAAGACCACGATTGGTGTACTTTTTAGCGATGGAGACGACGAGACGGAGGTTGGCCTCGACGAGCTCGGTTTTCGCTTGCTGCGCCTGCGCTTCGCCTTCGCGCACCGTGTAGAGCGTGTGCTTGAGCTCGACCGGCGTCGCTTCGTACTCGTCTTGAAGCGCTCGAAGCTCGGCGCGAGCTTTTCGGATCTCGCTCCGAAACCTGGCACGATCTTCGTCCTTTGCCTTGCCGCGGCCTTTGATGCCGTTGAGTTTGGACTCGTATCGCGTGACGCGTCGCTCGAGCTGCCTCACTTGTTCGACGCCCGATCGGACTCTCTCGCGCATGCGCGAACGGAATCCTTCGGTGAATTTCAAAACGCGCACTTTCTTGGCGACCTCGATGCGAAGCCGCCCGAGCTTCCATTTCCCCTTGATGTAGCTCCGGGAGCGTTTCTTCAGCTTGGCGAATCGTTTGCCATAGGTGTTGTACGCTTTGAACGCCTTCTCGAGGCTGTCGATCGCCCTCACCGTCTTTCGGCGGTGGTTGTCGATCTTGGCTTCGGTGAGCTCTTCTTCATTAACTATGACGATTTCGCGGATGTTGAGCTCGCAGTCTTTCAGCGGCTGACGAAGCGCCATGACCTCTTTCGCCACGACGATCGTTCTCGTGATCGCGCGAGCCGCCAAGTTCTTGCCGCGCTCGATGCGTTTCGCGATCACGACCTCGCCCTCTCGGGTGAGAAGCGGCACCGTCCCCATCTCTCTCAGGTACATGCGTACCGGATCGTTGGTTTTGTCGAGAGCACCGGGAGTGAGGTCGAGATGGACGCTTCCGCCTTGTTTGCCCATGCCGGTCAGACCGGCGGCCTTCATTTGCTTGTACTTCTCTTCGGATTCGACGACGTCGATACCGGCGTTGCCGAACACGTCGAAGAGCTCATCCAGCTCCTCCGAAGAGCTGATCTGGGAGGGCAAGTTCTCGTTGACCTCGTCGTAAAGGAGGTAGCCTTTTTCCTTGCCCAGCGCGATGAGGGTTTTGACCTCGTCGTATTTCTCTTCGATCGCGGGAGTGCTGATCCTGGTCTCCGTCATGCTCTCGTCTCTACTCTTCCCAGCGTTTCGATGCGCCGAGCCAATGACAGGATCTCGGCGGTTAGGTTGTCGTCATCCGCGCCCTGGGCCAGTTCGGCCGTCAGGCGCGATAGTCGTCGTTTGAGGCGCTCTTTGCGAAGCCCGTTCAGGCAATCGCGAGCGCTTTGTCGGGGTCCCAGCGGTGAAGGCTCCGTCATGATGCGCGTCAGGTGATTCCTGAGCGCGTCCGGCTCGAGCCGGTCGAGGAGCCTGTCGGTACTGAGCGTTCCCGTTACTTTTTCTTCCTTCATTGCCCTTACAAGCGGGGCAGTCGTGAGCCCTTCCAGATCCTCCTCCTCGATCTCGTCGAGGATGGCAGAGTCCTCCGGACTCGAAAGAATCCATCGAATGAGCTCCCGCTCCGCCAGCTTGACTGGCGGCGCCTCGACCGCGGGCAGCTTGAACCGTGGGGCTTTCGTCTCGACGTGACGCCTTAGCTCATCCAGGACGGCTCCGTCCGTGATACCGGCGTACTCCGCGAGGGGGCCTACATAGCCAATTCGCTCCACTCGGTTCGGAATCTTTCCTATTACCGGCAAGACGTCATCCAAGAATGCCGCCTTGCCCCTCGGGTCCCCCACATCGTAGCGCTTCGAGGCTTCCCGGATCAAGAAGGCTACGAAAGAGCTCGCCTCGGATACCAGCTTCTGGTAGCGCTCCGCCCCCTCGGCCCGGACGAAGTTGTCGGGGTCGAGCCCGTCGGGGAGGATGAGGACGCGGACGTCGAAACCCTCCTCTAGAAGAAGGTCGATGCTTCTGCGTGCCGCCCGCATGCCGGCATCGTCGGGGTCGAAGTTCACGACGATCTTGTCGGTGTAGCGTTTCAGTAGCCGGGCGTGCCCGGAAGTGAGACTCGTCCCGCAGCAAGCCACCGCCTCGCCGATGCCGGCCTGATAGACCTGCAAGCAGTCCATGTAGCCTTCCATCAGGATCGCGGAGCCTTTCTTGCGGATGGCATCTTTGGCGCGGTGGAAACCGTACAGGACGGTGCTCTTGTGATAGATGGCGCTCTCGGGCGAGTTCAGATATTTGGGCTCACCGTCGCCGAGGATACGGCCGCCGAAAGCAATGGTACGCCCCATCTCGGAAGCGATCGGGATCATCACCCGGTTCCGGAAGCGGTCGTAGTGGCCCTGACCGCCCTTGCGGGGGATGGCCAATCCCGCCCGTTCGATGAGCTCCGCCCGGGCGCCTTTTCTGGTCAAGTGATCGAGCAGCGACGACCATTTGTCCGGGGCGAAACCGATGCCATAGTCGCGGATGGTCTCGTCGGTGAAATCTCTCTTTCTCAAGTACGCGATGGCGCGCGCGCCTTCGGGGGAGTGGTGGAGCCGCTCCTGATAAAACTTCGCCGCCTCGTCATGGATGCGGAGCAGAACCGAACGCTCCTTGTCTTCCTTTTGCGCCGGACCCGATCGCCTGGGCACTTGGAGGCCGGCGCGTCCCGCGAGCTGTTCGACGGATTCGACGAACGAAAGCTTGTCGTAGAGCATCAGGAACTTGAACGCGTCGCCGCCTTCGTTGCACCCGAAGCAGTGAAAGATTTTCCGCTCGGGGTTCACGTGGAACGAAGGTGTCTTCTCGTTGTGGAACGGGCACAAGCCTTTGAAGCTCTTTCCCGATGCTTTGAGAGGAACGTATCCCGAGACGACATTGACGATATCGGTCGAAGAGCGAACCAGCTCGACGAAGTCCTGCGGGATTCCCGCCATTAGTCCTTCAGCTCCACCACGGTGACGCCGCCACGGTTCTCGCTCTTTTGGTTCGCTACCTGAGCGTGTCCGGTGAGCCATTCTCTGAGAGCGGATTTCAATCGCCCGGTGCCGTGGCCGTGGATGAGCCGCACTTCGCGGTGCTCGCTCAAAAAAGCGTCGTCGAGAAACTTGTCCGCCCGTTCGAGGGCTTCTTCGACGGTGCACCCGATGAGGTTGAGCTCGTTCGGAACTTCTTTGAGCGTGAGCCCGTAGCTCGGATTCGACACCGGCCCCGATGATGGTGCCGTTGGGGCGCGCTCCGGCAGTGGCTCCAGGCTTTCGACGGGAAGTCGAAGTTTCTTGTCGCGGACGCGCACCTCGGCTTCGCCGCCTGCGACGAGCCGAATAATCTCGCCTTCCATGCCGAACGAGGCTACCAGAACCCGCATTCCCGGTTCGAGTCGGTCCGGGAGGATCGCGTCTTTCGGGGGAGCTTTCGCGAGAAGCGGCGCCGCTACTTCCTCGAGCTTTGAAGAAAGCTTGTTCTCGAGCTCGGTGAGGCGTGTGCTCTGTTCGGTGCGCGCGCGTTTTGCTTCGGCGACGAGCTCCCGGAGCTCCCCGCGGGTTTTCTCGAGCTCCTCCTCGAGCGATTCGCGAAAACTGTCGAGTTGTTTGCGGCGTTCGATACGTCCTTCGTCTTCTTCGACTTCGATACGGGCGCGCGCCGCCGATGCCGCGCGCCGCTCCTTCGCGATCTGTTCTTTGGCTTTTTCGAGCTCGGCGCTTTCGGCTTCCAACCGTTCGACGAGCTCTCCGACCTGGCGCTCCTGCTCGTTTTGGAGCTCGCGCGCCCGCGCCACGATCGGTTTGGGAAGCCCGAGACGCTCGGCCATCTCGAACGCAAGGCTCCGTCCCGAAGCACCGTCGACAATCTCGTACGTGGGCTCATACGTTTTTGGATCGAATTGGAACGAGGCCGGGTCGATACCGTCGGTCGTGCTCGCGTACGCCTTGAGAAGTCCATGGTGTGTCGATGCGATCACGAGCGCGCCTCGCTCGAGAAAATGCTCGACGAGAGCGGTCCCGAGTGCTCCACCTTCAGCCGGGTCGGTGCCGGTTCCCACTTCGTCGAGAATGACGAGGGCCGGAAGCTCGAGCTCGCGCTCCATGGCCACGACCTTGGCGAGGTGCGCCGAGAACGTCGACAAGTTGGATGCGATCGACTGGTCATCGCCGATGTCGGCGAAGATAGAACGGAACACGGGAAACGAGCTATCGGATGAGGCGGGCACATGAAGACCCGCCTGGGCCATGAGACTCAAGAGTCCGGCCGTTTTCAGAGCAACGGTTTTGCCACCGGTGTTCGGTCCGGTGAACACGAGGCCTCGACGTCCGGCCGACAGATGAAAACTGATTGGAACCGCGTTCTCGAGCAGCGGATGGCGCGCGTCGACCAATCGAAGTTGAGATGCGGCGATTCCGGGCGCGTGGCCGCGTTGTTGGGCGGAAAGGCGCCCTTTCGCCTGGACGAGATCGATTTCGGTCACGATGAGACTGGCTTCAGAAAGCTCCGGTCGCGACGGACGGATCTTGGTCGTGACAGCCGCGAGAATCCGGCGCACTTCCTCGTTCTCTTGATCTTGGACGGACGCAATCTCGTTTCCGATCTCGACTCCGGCCATGGGCTCGACGAAAAGAGTCGCGCCGCTCGCTGACGAACCGTGGACGATGCCGGGGAACTTGGATTTACATTCGGCCTTGATGGGAACGACCGGGCGTCCGTTTCTCGTGGTGACGATGGCCTCTTGCAGGATCTTGGCGTTGTCGCGCGAGGCGAGCGTCGAATCCAACAGTTTTTGAAGCCGCTTTTTCAGCCGGGCGTTTTTCGCGCGCAGCTTGGCGAGCTTGTCGCTCGCGTTGTCGCGAACTTCTCCTTCGTCGACGTCAATGAGGATGACGCGCTTGATGTCCGATTGAAGCGTTTCGAGCGTAGGGATGTTTCCCGCGAGCTCGGCGAGGCGAGGCGTTTCATCGTTACATTGGCCGAGGTTCTTGCGCACACGGTTGGCTGTTGCGGCGAACATGGCGAGCGCGACGAGATCGTCGACGCCCAAGACGCGGCCTTCGATTCGGAGAAGATCCAGCGCCGGCTCGACGTCGGGAAGACCCGCTAGAGAGACGGTGTCGCTCTCATCGTGCAAGCGCCGCGCTTCGGAGGTCGCCTCGAGGTCTTCGCTAACGCTTCCCGGGTCGGTCGAGGCCACGAGAGCGAGAGCTTTGGCCTTTCCCGGCTCGCTCTCGGCACATTTGGCGAGAGCTTCGCGGATGCTATCGAACTCGAGTACGGCGTATGCGCTTTCGTTCATCGGCCATGGGCTCGGGAAGTCCCCTCGAAATGAACGAGGTGTATTGTTGTCAACGGTTTACAGTGACACCCCACCCGCCTCAAAGCAGGTCGAACCCGATCGTTTGAATTTACCACGCTGAGCTTCCAGCCGCCAGTTGTGCGCTTTCGATGCGCCATCAGGGCATCGGCCGTCACCGATCGGCTTTGCCCTGCTGGTCCGTCTCGTTCCTGCTGATGGCCGATGGCCGATGGCCGATGGCGGCTCGACAAAAAATCCCCACCATGTAACCCGCGCCAAACCCGTTGTCGATATTCACGACCGCAACACCTGGCGAGCATCCGTTCAGCATCGCGAGAAGCGCCGAGAGGCCTTGGAACGACGCGCCGTAGCCGACGCTCGTGGGGACGGCGATGACGGGTGCGTCGGTCAGCCCGGAGACGACGCTCGGAAGGGCGCCGTCCATACCGGCGACGACTACGAGCACATCCGAGTCCGTCAATGCTTTCTGATGGGCGAGCAGGCGATGGAGCCCGGCCACGCCGACGTCGAACACCCGCTCGACGTTGACGCCCATGAGCTCAGCCGTGAGAGCTGCTTCCTCCGCGACGCCGATGTCCGACGTGCCCGCGGACAAAATCGCCGCGCTACCGTTTCGCTCTGCCGGAAGCTCACCGACGATGATCGCACGCGCATCGGCCCTCCAGTGCGCGCCGGTCGTTTTCGCGGCGACCGCTTCGAAGGCTTCCTTCGTCGTCTTCGTCACGAGGACCGGTTGCCCGGCGTGCGCGAGCCGTTGCGCGATCTCGGCGATTTGTTCGGGGGTTTTCCCCGGACCGAACACGACTTCGGGAAAACCGCGACGGAGCGCTCGATGGTGATCGACTTTGGCGAACCCGAGATCTTCGAAGCCCAAGACCCGGAGCTTCTCGGTCGCCTCGTCGGCGGTGACCTCGCCGCGCTCGACGTCTTTCAGGATCTCGCGCAGACGCTCGGGGCTCATGGCGGTGAGTTTAGTCCAATGAAGGCTCTGAGCGCGCCCCGCTCCCGCCACGCGCTCCCCATCGCGAGCACGAAGAACGGAACGTACTCGAGGAGCTTCACCCAAATGACGTCTTCCCACGGTTGTCCCGGCGTCGCGAGGTACGCGGAGTGATACGCGAGGGCCACGCTCAACGTGAGGTAGAGCCAGGCCGGGCTCGCGTAGATCGCGAGGAATGGCGCGATCCACAGGAGATACCAGGGATGCACCGTCGTCGTCAGGAGGAGAATGGCGCCGAGCGTCAGGTACGAGCTTCGCAGTGGATTCGCTTTCATCGCCACGAGGACGAGGACCATGGTGACGAGAAACGCGCCTATTACAATCTTCGCGGTGTCGAGAGAGCCGGTCACGTAATAAAGGATGTGGAACAGACCGTCGTTGCCGCGCCACCGCAATCCATACTGTGTCAGGCCGCGGAAGGCGAGGCTTCCTGCACTTGCGTAGGGCAACGCGAGCAAAACCGACACGAGTGGCATCACGAACAGCGCACGGACGCTGAGCGATCGAAGCCAAAGCGGCGTCAAGGTAAACCCCACGATCTTGCCCATCCCGGATAGCGTCAACAGGAATATCGACAAAGATTGACGGTTGTGCACGATCGCGGAGAGCGCGGCCATCAGACAGAGTACGGCCAGCGCGTCGTTGTGACCGCTACCGGCCACCTCGACGATGACCAGGGGGCTCCATGCATAAATCAGGGCCCGGACGGGATTGAGCCCCAACGCACCCAGTAGCTGCATCAGGACGAACACCAAAGCGAGGTCGGCGAGGACGAAAAATAGTTTCATCCACGCGACGCTCGTCGACACCGCTGTGGCGGCGAAAAACGCGATCTGCATGAAGGGCGGGTAGATGGTTGGAATATCCTTGTTGTTGATGCGGGCGAAGTTGCGCTCGTGCCCATCCCGGAGAAATGCGAGCTCTTGCTCCTCGGGTGCATAGAGGTAGGGGTTGATCCCGGCGTGTTGGACCCGGCCGTCCCAAACGTAGCGAAAGATGTCGTCTGAGAGAAGCGGCTCGGTCGAGAGAAACGGCACGCGTAAGACCACCGCGACGAGGATGACGAGTCTGCGACGGGCGCGCGTGTCCGATGGGTCGGCCACGGCGTAATAACTCGCGACGAGCCAGGTCGCGCCCATGGCGAAATACGAAGCGAGGTAAAGAGGGTATGTCGTTTCACGATCGACGACCCGAGCCGCGAGAACGGCGAACAAAAGCTCGACGAGACCCAAGGTGGCGAGAATGGCTGTGCCACGAGAAAGTGTGGTGATCTTCATTTGGGCCTTGTGAAAAGACAGTCTACGATACGATGATGGTCGGAATGGACACGCTTCTGCTCACCGCCTATTTCGCGGTCCTGCTCGCTCTCGCCGTGCTCGGGATGCATCGCTACCTGATGGTGTTCCTCTACTACCGTTATCGGCATCGTCGGCCGGTCCCGGGTGCTCGCTTCGATATTAGCGGGGAGCTCCCCCGAGTCACCGTCCAGCTACCCGTGTACAACGAATTGTACGTGGTCGAGCGGCTCATCGATGCCGTCAGCGCGCTCGACTATCCCCGAGACCGGCTCGAGATCCAGGTGCTCGACGATTCGACCGATGAAACCGCGGACGTGGCGCGCCGGAGATGCGAGCACCATCGTGAGCGAGGCGTCGACATCCACTACCTTGACCGAGAAGACCGCACTGGCTTCAAGGCTGGTGCATTAGCCGCGGGGCTCGAGACGGCGAGCGGTGAGCTCATCGCGATCTTCGATGCTGATTTCGTTCCCGGAGAATCGTTTCTGCAGGACACGGTCCACTATTTCACCGACGATGACGTCGGCATGGTGCAAGCTCGTTGGGGACATCTGAATCGCGACTACTCGCTGCTCACGCGGGTACAGACGATTTTGCTCGATGCGCACTTCGTCTTGGAGCACGGCGGGCGGAATCGCTCGCGGTGCTTTTTCAATTTCAACGGAACCGCGGGCGTGTGGCGCCGCGAGGCGATCGATACGGCAGGAGGCTGGCAGCACGATACGCTCACCGAAGATATGGACCTCTCGTATCGGGCGCAGCTTCGCGGATGGCGTTTCGTGTTCCTCCCCGACGTCGTGGCCCCGGCCGAGATTCCAGTGGCGATGAACGCGTTCAAAAGCCAGCAGCACCGCTGGTCCAAGGGATCGATTCAAACGGCGAGGAAGCTCCTTCCCAAGATACTGGCGAGTCCGCTACCGCTTCGCGTCAAGATCGAAGCGGTTTTCCACTTGTCGGCGAATCTCGCGTACCCGTTGATGGTGGCGTTGTCGCTTCTGATATTCCCGAGCCTGCTCGTGCGGTTCAACATGGGCTGGCACGAGATGCTGCTGTTCGACGTTCCGCTGTTTTTCGCGGCAACGATGTCGGTCACGAGCTTCTATGTCGTGTCCCAGCGTGAGATTTACCGCGACTGGAGGAGGCGTCTGAAAGTGCTGCCGATGCTGTTCTCGCTCGGAATCGGCATGTGCCTCAATAACGCCAAGGCGGTGATGGAAGCCCTCCTGGGCAAGGAGTCCGGCTTCGTGCGCACGCCGAAATATCGGATCGAGTCGACCGAAGACAGCTGGCAGATCAAGCGATACCGCGGCCGGAAGAGCTACTTGCCCTACGTCGAGCTCGCCCTCGGCTTCTATTTCACCGCCACCGTGGCCTACGCGGTGGTGAACCAAATCTACGGCTCGATACCCTTTTTGGTGCTGTTCCAAGTAGGTTTTCTGTACACGGGCGCGCTTTCCCTGTTGGAGAATCGGGAGTCTAGGGAACGCCGCGTGGCTTTCACCATCCAGCATTCAGCATCCAGCATCCAGCCGACCCGTTCTTAGGGAGAGCGACCTGACATACCGGCTCGCCCCCAACCTTGCACCTCAGGCCTTCTAACCGGCATCTGCGTTGGATCGACTGAAACCTGGATGCTGGATGCTGGACTGAGGTACACTCCGCTCGTGAATCGGGACCTCGTTTTCTTCGTCGCGGGACTGTGTTTCGGCATCGTCGCGGGTTTTTTCGTGTTCCGCGCGGTCGTAGCGCCGGACGCCGCAACAGGTGTCGCATCAGCCCCGTCGAGCCCCGATCGCTCTCAAATCGGTCTCGAAAGCGAGTCTCGAAACAAACCTCTCGACAGGGACGAGGTCGAAAGGCTCGAAGCAAGCGCGAAGCAGAATCCGAACGATGCCGCCGTCCGCGCCGAGCTTGGAAGTCTGTACATGGACGCGGGTCGCTACGACGATGCCGCCGCGTGGCTTGCGAGCGCTCTCGAGCTCGAGCCTCGAAACCTGCACGCGCGCAATCATCTCGCTTCGTCCTTGCTCAACCTGGGACGTCTGAACGATGCGGTAGCGACGTATGAGGAGACACTTCGTCTCGAGCCTGAGCATCCGGCAAGCCTCCTCGGGCTCGGCCGCGTGAGGCTCTACGTTCAGCAGGACATCGACGGCGGCTTGGCCATGTGGGAGAGACTCATCGCGGTGGCGCCGAGCTCGACGGAAGCTCAAAGCGTTCGCGACGAGCTCGAGGCGCTCAAGTCGGCGCATCCCGGGAGTTGACGCGTGAGCCGCTTTCTCTATTTCCTGTTGCTCTTGTTCCTGGCGCGTCTTCTGTGGAATGCCGTTTCCGGCTTGCTCGCGGGAGAGGCGCGCCGCCAAATGGGCGCGAGGGGACGAGAGGAGCGCGCTCCGCATACGATCCACAAAGGCCTGATGGTGCGCGATCCCGTCTGCGGGCTGCACCTTCCCGAGAACCGCGCGATCACCGAGGTCCTCGCGGGCGAGTGTTATCACTTCTGTTCCGAGCGTTGCCGCCAGAGTTTTTTGAAGGCCAGCTAGGATCATGTCCCTCGGTAAGACCATAGACGAGCTCAAAGAAGACATTTGTGAAGTCGGACGCCGCCTCTACCAGCACGGCTTCATCGCCGCCGGCGAGGGTAACGTCAGCATTCGCCTTTCGGACAACGAGCTCATGGGGACACCCGCCGGGACGTGCAAGGGCTACTTGACGCCGGACATGATCTCGACGTGCGACATGGAGGGAAATACCTTGACGGGTCCGCCGGTCTCGACCGAGATCCAAATGCACATCTCGGTCTACAAGGCGCGGCCCGACGTCAAGGCGGTGACGCATGCTCATCCGCCGAAGTGCACCGGTTTTGCGGTCGCGGGGGTTCCGTTGAACCGTGCGGTGTTGGCCGAGGTCGTCGTGACCCTCGGCTGCGTCCCGCTCGCCGAGTACGGCACGCCGTCGACGCAGGAGCTCGCCGACTCGGTCGATCGTTTGATCCGGACCTCGGACGGCTTGCTGCTCTCGAACCACGGCGCTTTGACCGTCGGTAAGGATGTCTACGACGCTTATTTCAAGATGGAGGTTGTCGAGCATTTCGCCGAAATCTCTCTCATCTCCCGCCAACTGGGAGGCGAGCGGTTGCTTCCCAACAAAGAAGTCTCGCGCTTGCTGGATCTGCGACAAAAGGTGTATCACCTTGAGGGGCCACCCGGCGGGGACGCGTGCCCGATACCCGCGGAAGCCGCGATGGGAAACGGCGACGACATCGTCGAGCTCACGCGAAGCGAATTAGTTCAGCTCATTTCGGACGCCATCCGTGAAGTCGGAGGGCGTTAGGTCGGTTCTAACTTTCACGAGAGATATTACACAGGAGGATTCATGGCCGAATCTATGGGTGAAGCATTGGGAATGATCGAGACCAAGGGACTCGTCGCAATGATCGAAGCGTGCGACGCGATGGTGAAAGCCGCGAAGGTTACCCTCGTCGGCTACGAGAAGATCGGCGCTGGCTTCGTGACCGCGCTCGTTCGCGGCGACGTCGCGGCGTGCAAAGCGGCCACCGATGCCGGTGCCGCCGCAGCGAGGCGCGTCGGCGAGCTCGTGTCGGTGCACGTGATTCCGCGGCCGCACTCGAGCCTGGAAGATCGCCTCCCCATCGGTAAAACCAACAGCAAGTAAGCGCTTCTACGGGCTAAGCGATGATTCTCGGCAGAGTGGCCGGCACGGTGGTGGCCACCCAGAAGGACGAGCGGCTCGAGGGCTTCAAGCTCCTCGTGGTCCAGGCGGTCGAGCCCGATGGTCGGGCCAAAGACAGCTATGTCATTGCGGTGGATACCGTGGATGCCGGGGTCGGTGAGCTCGTCCTCGTCGTGTCGGGGAGCTCGGCACGCATGGTGTCGGGCTGTGCTGATCGGCCCGTCGATGCCGCGATTGTCGGTGTCGTTGATGCCGTCGATCTGACGCCGGCGCGGGGTGGTTGAGTCGACATGTTTCTCGCGGAGGTCACAGGCACCGTCGTCGCCACGGTCAAGGACTCGGGCCTCGCGGCGCGAAAGCTCCTCGTGATCCAGCCGATCGCGGCGTCGGGCAAACCGGATGGTGCGAGCCTGGTCGCGATCGATAGCGTCGGTGTCGGTGTGGGAGAGCGCGTGATCTACGTCCGCGGCAAAGAAGCGTCGTTCCCGTTCCTTCCGGATCATGTACCCGCAGATGCGAGCATCGTCGCCAAGGTGGACGCGATAGAGCATCGCGTCGGAGCGACGCGGTGATCTTGGGCCGCGTCACCGGCGTCGTCGTGGCGACCCGCAAGCACTACAAGCTCGAAGGGCGCAAGCTCTTGCTGGTTCAGCCTCTCGACCTCGAAGGTGAGCCTCGAGGTGTGGCCGTGCTCGCGGTCGACGGCGTCGATGCGGGGGAGGGCGATCGCGTCCTCGTCGTACAGGAAGGAAAGTCGGCTTCGATGGTCTCGGAAAGAGCGGAGAGCCCGCTCGATGCGGCGGTGGTGGCCGTGGTCGACGCGGTCGATCTGGTGACATGAGCGTCGATCGAAGCATCGATCGGAATAGGGTACGCGCGCTCGTGCGAGCGGAGCTCGAACGGCGACTCCACTCGACCCGCTCGCCGTCGATCGGTGCCGCACCCGCTCTTTTCGAGATCTATCAGGATACCGAATGCTCGGAAGACCCCGACTTCCCCATCCGGAAACCGTGCGTCATCGAGCCCGAACGCCCCTGCACCAACAGCGGCTACTGCAAGAAACTGGGCTACTGAGGCTTTTAAAGCACAACGCAAAGGCGCAGAGTCGCGAAGACGCAAAGAGCGCTAAGCTCGTGATCGGATCGGAGGCAATATGAACCAGCCTCGTCGATCTTTGCGCCTTGGCGTCTTTGCGCCTTTGCGTTAAAAAAAGTGCACCGCACGATCTTTCATGTCGATATGGACGCGTTCTACACGTCCGTCGAGCAGCGTGATCATCCAGAGCACCGCGGCAAGCCCGTTATCGTAGGCGCGGATCCGCAAGGCGGCCGCGGGCGCGGCGTCGTAGCCGCGGCGTCCTACGAAGCGCGCACGTTCGGCGTGCACTCCGCCTTGCCCATCAGCCGCGCCTATCGGTTGTGCCCGCAAGGTGTCTACCTTCGCGGCAACATGAAGAACTACGCTCGGGTCTCGCGCCGCATCATAGATGTTCTCGAGAGCTACACCGATCTCGTCGAGCCGATATCTATCGACGAGGCTTTCATGGACGTGAGCGTGATTTGCCTTCCCGAGAAGGGACGAGCACTCGCCGAGGAAGTGAGAGAAAACGTTTTCCGTCACGAACAACTAAAAGCGTCGATCGGCGTCGCCTCCAACAAGTTTCTCGCCAAGATCGCTTCCGATCTCGAAAAACCCGATGGGCTCGTGGTCGTGCCCGAGGGCGGCGAGCTCGCGTTCCTCGAGCATCTTCCCGTCGAGCGCCTGTGGGGTGTGGGTCCGAAAACGGCGGAGCGTCTTCACGAGATGGGCTATCGCAAGATAAGCGATCTCTGGAAAGTCGACCCCGGTGGTCTTCCCATGGGCAAGCACGGGGATCACATCTTGAAGCTCTCCCGCGGGATCGATGCCCGCAAGGTCGTTCCGCACCACGCGGCGAAGTCGATTGGACACGAGACGACGTTCCTCGAAGACACCGACGATCCGGAAGTGGTACGAGCCACGCTGCTGAAGCTCGCGGAGGCCGTCGCCCGCCGGCTACGAAGTCACGGTGTGCGTGGCAAAACGGTCACGCTCAAGTTTCGAGACGCCGACTTCGTGACCGAGACGCGCGCCCATACCCTCAGAGAGCCCACCGAAGATGCCAAGGAGATCTTCGACGTTGTGCTCGCACAGATGGAGCGCGTCCGTGGCAAAGGGAAGAAGATTCGTCTCCTCGGGATCAGTCTGTCCAAGCTCGAAAAGCCCGGGGGGCCGCGACAGCTGTCGCTCTTCGGCCGGGAAGACAAGAACGAGCGGCTCAATAGGGCCCAAGACAGCCTAGCCGAGCGGTTCGGGAAGGGGAGTGTGAAGCGAGCTTCGCTTTTGGATTAGACCGAGTCCTCAACAGAGTTACAATAAGCGCATGGAACCACTGAATCGCAAGCTCGCCATCGTGGGGCTCGGAAAGCTGGGCGGGCTCCTCGCGGAGTCGTTCATTGCGCGTGGCCTCACTCAGCCCAAAGACCTCGTCGGTACCGTCCGCCACAAGGCTCGAGCCGAGAAGCTCGACGGGTCGCACCCGTTTCCGGTGCATACCGACAATCGCGATGCGGTCTCGGACGCCGATATCGTCCTCCTCGCCGTCAAGCCGCAAATGGTCGAATCTGTGTGTGAGGAGATCCGCTCGGTGGTCACGAAGGACAAGCTCGTCATCTCTATCGCGGCCGGGGTTCCGATGGGAAGCATCGAGCGTTTTTTCTCGGGCGAGGTTCCCGTCGTTCGGGCCATGCCGAACACGCCGTGCGCGGTCGGTGCCGGCATGACGGTTCTCTGCCGTGGGAAAGCGGCGACGGATGAAAACGTGGCGCTGGCCGAGCGCCTCTTCGATACCGTGGGGCGCACGATAGTTTTGGACGAGAGGCACATGGACGCCGTCACCGGGTTGTCCGCGAGCGGACCGGCGTACATCTACGTCATTCTCGAATCCCTCGCGGAGGCGGGGGTCAAATTGGGACTGCCTCGCGACACGGCGACGTTGCTCGCGGCGCAAACGGCAAAAGGCGCCGCCGAGCAAGTGCTCGTGACCGGCTCGCATCCGGCCTTGCTGAAAGACGAGGTCACCACGCCGGCGGGCTGCACCATCGACGGGCTTCTCGAGCTCGAAGAAGGGAAGCTACGCGTCACTTTGATCAAAGCCGTCGTCAAGGCCGGCCAACGTGCGCGGGAGCTGTATCGGGCTCAGGAGGACTAGGCTATCCGCTATCGGCGGGTTTCGGGTAAGAGCTCGGTTTGGATTGTTTCCCAGGCTTCGCTCGGCAGTTTTAGCGTGATGTCTTCGTCTTTTCTTGTCGCGTAGGCGACGCCTGCGTCGAGGTGTATCGAGATTTCGTCTTCGGCGCCGTCGGTCGAAACGGTAATCACGAACGCCGGGTCGCCGGACGGGAGCGTTGTGACGATCTCAGTAGGAGTCATGCTCGAAAGCGCGCTCAGCAGGTCCTGGGCTTCGTCGCGATCAAGCGAGCGATCCTCGTCGGGGCTCACGATGAGGACCACGGTCGTCTCGGTCGTCGGATGGTGCAGGAGCTTCTTGGACCATCGATCGGCGACCTCTCTTTGAAGCTCGTGGACGAGGCCGCCTTCGATCACGAACACCTGGTCGTGCGACGGCACGCGTGCATAGTAGTCGATGTTTTTCTTGCTCCCGATTTCGAGAGCCATGCTGCCGATGTCGCCTTGGAACGCTACGTCGAGACGGTACCCAGGGGGATCGAGTCCAGTGCCGTCAGCGTCTTCGGCGAGGTCCAACATCTCGGCTCGTCGGAAGCGTGCCACCATTCCCGTGACCGCGAAGCGATCGACGCGCGCCCGGGGGGGAGCCACCGTCTTCCACACGCCACCGTCGTTCGTGAGTTCGATGGTCTCGTCCCCGCGCACGATCGAAACGCGCTCGGGCTCGGCGTCCTCGGGCAGATGAAAGATCGCTTTGTCGCGCACGTCCCACGCGCTCTTGTCGAGATTGTTCGCAAGGTGTGACGCGACCACGAGCACCTCGTCCGATCCGATGCGCTCGGCGTACTGGTTCGACGGAGTGAGCGTATCCTTGCCGAACCGAAGGCCGTACTCACCGCCTTCGGTGGTGACGAAACGGACTTCGAGCGTCGGAGTATCGAGCCCGAACTCCATCATGTCCATATCGGCTTCACGCGCAAAGGAACGGACCACGGTCATCGTCGCGAGGTTCGAGAGAATAAGGTCCACTTCGCGCTGGTCGGACGCCGCGTCGACCGGTTGAACGACGCGAAAGCTCTCGTCTTTTCGTTCGATCACCACGGGCTCGGTACCGAACCGCCGAATCTCCACGCGCTCGATATCGTCTTCGGCGACGTCGAACACGCGCTCGACGTCCGCACCCGCACCCTCGTCCCTCTCGAGCCAGTAGACGATCCCCACAAGAATGGCGAGCACCGCTGCCGCTACGAGCGTAGACCGTTTCATCGATTAGAAAAAACAAACGCAAAGTCGCAAAGTCGCAAAGTCCTTTCTAGATGGTCTTGCCCTCTTTGCGTCTTTGCGCCTTTGCGTTAAAAAAAATCAAGCGCGGCTGCATCGAGTTAGCAGTTAGCGGCCCCACCACAGCGACACGCCGGTGACGATCACCATGCCCGGGATGATGAAGAGCGACAAGAAGAAAACGTTCTGACGCTGCTGATCGGTCATCAACACCGAGCGCTCCTCGGGCTCGCGCGGGCGAATCGAAATGAGATCTTCGTCCTGCGCGACCCAGTTCACCATGTTCAAGAACAAGTCGGCGTTCAAAAGTGGCGCTTGAGCGAGCTCGTTCGCGATGAAATCCGAATCTCCCACGACGACGACCCGCGACGGCCCTAATGAGGAAGACGAGGAAGCGTCGTCATCGTGCTCGATGGTGAGGGCCATCGCGAGCCCGATGGGGCCGAGCGCCTGTCCCGGGGCCGGGCCGCGTCGTTGAGGCAGCTCTTTGGGGCGCGTCTCTGCCCAGCTGTTCTCGTCCGCGGTCGTGAACAGCTCGCGCATGTCGCTGCCTTCGGGTACATCGTCGCCCATGGTGACGCTGCGCGCGAGCGGGAAGATACTCATGACGTTTCCGAAACTCTCGACGATCGGGTGGCTGCCGTAGCTCTCGACGACGGGAGCGAAGGATGGCTGTGCCAGCGGGTCGACGACGACGTCTTGTCCGAGCACGATGCCGCGCTCGACGATCAACCCTATTAGCTCGACCGCGAGCCCTCCCTGGGTTTCCGGATCCACGAGAAAAATGACACCCCCGCCACCGTCGATGTACGCGTCGAGGGCGTCGAGCTCTTCCTGAAGAAAATCTATCCGAGGACCGGCGACGACGACGGCGGCCGCGTCGTCGGGAATGCGGAGCGTCTCGCCGTCGTCGCCTAACGAGCGCGCGATGACGAGGGCCTGGGTGTCGTAGGCGGAATTTGCAAGTTTCCCAGCGACGATGGAAATCCCGGTGGGGCCAGCGGTGTCGAGAAGCTCCTTCTCCTGATGGCCCGACGTGAAGTAGATCTGTTTGGTCTCGTTCGTCAACGCACGGATGAGAGCACTCGTGATTTCAGGCTCGGTCGCGGCCGTCGCCCGCCCTTGCCGCTCGCCGGTATCGATAATGATGGTGCCGAGTGCGAGGGGCTCGGTCGGACTCGTGTATGCGAGGGCTCTTTCCGGCTCGGCCTCGGGATCGATCGTCTCGGTGTCGACGCGTGCGCTCGCGTCGTCGTAGAGTTTGAGCAGATCTTCCGCCCGGATCTGCGGCTCGCTCCCCCGGCGATCGAGGAGCACGATCTCGATGTCGGTTGTAAGCTCGTCGAGAATCTTCGTCGTCTGATCCGATAGCGAGTACTGCTTTGTGGCGGTCGCGTCCCACTGCTCGGCGTGCTCGTCGGCGATGTAGTTGATGAGCACAACGATGGCGATGACGATCACGATCAGAAGAGCCGAGTTGGCACCTTCCCTCGTGCTCCGACTCCCGAGCGCCGGAGCGAGCTCGCTCCACCGGCTCGCGATGTACACCGCGCACAACACCAGCCCGGCGATGAGAAAGCTCGCCCAGTAGATCTCCTGGGCGCGTTGCATCGCCCACAGAAGAATTCCCGCGAGTAGAAACCCGAGCCCGAGCGAGCCGAGATAGGTCGCGAATTTTTTCATTTCAGCTTCGCCATCGGTAGGACTCGATGGACTGCTTCGTTAGAAAAAGTCCGAGAGCCGTGAACGACAAGTAGTACACGACGTCGCGCGAATCGATGACGCCTTTGGCGAACTCTTCGAGATGCCGGCTGACCGAAAGGTACGGTACCAGCGCCTGCGCCCAACCGCCCCAGTTCTGCGCGATCTCGATGAGATAGAGAAACAGAAAAACGCCGAACGACAATAACCCCGCCACGATCTGGTTCTTGGTCATCGAGCTGAAGACGAGACCGAAGGAGATGTACGCACTCCCGAGGAGGAGCATCCCCAAGTAGCCGACCGCGATGGGCTTCCATTCGGGATCCCCGAAATAAAACAACAGGCCCATGTGAAGGAAAGTCCCACCGAGCATCACGAGATAGAGCGTCAACGCGCCGAAGAACTTCCCGAGCACGAGCTGGCTGTCGGTCAAGGGTGACGTGAACAAGAGCTCGATCGTCCCCGAGCGAAGCTCTTCCGAGAACGATCGCATGGTGACGAGCGGTAGAACGAACATGACGATGACCGCGGTGGTGTTGAAGAGCCACCGGATCATGTCCTGGTTGATGTTTGCCGTGTGCCCCTGGGCGCCCCTGGGGTCGACGAAGATCTCGAGCTCACCGTAGAAATACAGACCGAAGAGAAACAAGAAAAGCGCGAGAACGACGTAGGCGATAGGTGTGCCGAAATACGCGTGCACCTCGCGGCGAACGAGCGCCAAGAGGGTCGTCATCGAGCGTCCTCGGCTTCGTTCGCGATCGCGCGAAGGTACACGTCCTCAAGGCTCATTCCGGAGCGGTGGAGCTCGAGCAAACCGAGACCTCGGGTCACGATTCGCTCCGCCAGCGTCCGGCGGACATCGACATCGGAAGCCACTTCGATCGCGAACGAGACAACGTCGTTCGACGTGCGTCCCGACACTCGGAAATCCAGGACCCCAACGGTTTCGCGGATCACGGCTTCGATCTCGCCGAGAGAACCTTGAACGGTGACGTCGACGGAATCGGTTTTGCGGAACTGGTCCCGGAATCGATCAGTGAGGCTTTCCGGAGTACCCTGCGCGACGAGCTGGCCGCGGTTGATGATCACCACGCGATCGCACGTCATCGACACCTCGGGGAGGATGTGGGTCGACAAAATCACGGTGTGATCGCCGCCGAGAGTCTTGATCAACTCCCGGGTCTCGTTGATTTGCTGCGGGTCGAGCCCCGCGGTGGGCTCGTCGAGGATCAGGACTTCGGGATCATGAACGAGCGCCTGGGCGAGCCCCACCCGCTGGCGGAAGCCTTTGGAGAGCTTCGCGGTGAGCTTGTCGCGCACTTCGGTGAGCGAGCAGCGCTCGAGGGCGCGCTCAACCTTCTGGTTGCGCTCAACCGAGGGTACGCCTTTGATGTGTGCGACGAAGTGCACGTAGTCGACGACGCTCATCTCCGGATAAAGAGGTGGAGTTTCCGGGAGGTAGCCGATCTTCGCTTTCGCGGCGAGCGGTTCGGCGACGACGTCGTGGCCGGCGACGCGCGCGGTTCCGGCCGAAGGCGGAAAGAATCCGGTCAGAACGCGCATCGTCGTCGTCTTGCCGGCTCCGTTCGGTCCGAGAAAGCCGAGAATCTCGCCTGCATCGACGGAGAAGCTGAGGTCTCGAACGGCCGTGAACGGTCCGTACTCTTTGGTGACGTCTTTGACTTCGATCACAGCTTCGGTCTTTCGCTTTCAGAGTATAATCGGCGCGAAAAGGCGGGCAGCCGGAATAGTCGCACCTACCATGGGCAATTGGAAGCGTCGCATGTTAATGAAAGCCGTCGTCGGGTGTCAACTTTTCGCGGTGCTGGCGCTTCAATCTTGCTCGGCTTGCTCGGATGCGGAGAGCGAGAAGATTCTTCGAGCGCTACAGCTCGAAGACGTGGCCGCGTATTGGGCCATCCAAGGCCAGGACGAGGAGAAGAACAACTACATCCATCCTGTCGTTCGCTTTCGCGTCTTCAACGGGGCCGAGCAGGATCTCGACTACGTTCAGGTGATGGCGGTTTTCAAACGGGAGAATTTGCCCGACGAGCCTTGGGGGAACGCTTTCACGTACTCCATCTCGGAAGAGCCGATCCCGCCCGGAGCTACCTCCGACACGATCACACTCCGCTCGGACACGAGCTTCATATCGAAGGACTCACCCCAGCAAATGTTTCGCAACGAGAAATGGGAAGAGGTCCAAGTCGAGATTTTCCTCCGTGTCGGGCCCTCCAGCTGGCAGATATTGGAATCGCGCCAGGTTCCGAAGCACATTGGTGCTCCAGGACTGGAAAAGTTTCTTGAGCCCGCCAAAGACACAGAAACCTCTTTCCCTCAGTGACTTCCGGATTCGTCACGTGTCCGTTGGAAAAAACTACGCTGTGCTGTGGAAATCCCCAGTTGTCGGGATGTCCCGACTGGGTTAAACTCTGATTTTCATAATAGGGGGCATAAGGGAATTCACTATGGCACATCAGGAAATTCCTCAGATGGATGCGGGAAGCGGAAAAACGGTCTCGACGCCGTTCGGCACCGAGCGCCGTCGTGTGAAGGAGGCTAGCGGAGAAGTGAGCTCAGCCCAAGAGTTGAAAGTCGGCGAGCGAATTCGTGAGGTTCGCAAATCGAAAAGAATCCGTCAAAAGGTTCTCGCGCGCATGGTCGGTATTTCGCCAGGTGCGCTTACGAACTTCGAGAAGGGACGCAGGCGCATCTCGCTGGATTGGCTTCACCGTATTGCCGAAGCGTTGGACACGCCGGTGGCGTATTTTCTGCCCGACGAGAAGGGCAAGTCTCGGGCGACCCCCGGCGATCCGCGTGAACGTCGTCTGCTGAACGCGTGGCGCATGCTGGGAAAGAACGAACTGCTGCGGGCCGACTTTCGTCAGTTGCTCGATCACCTGGGTCGGGCCAAGGGCATCAAGAAAGTTCGCAAGCGGGCTTCGTAAACGCGTTTCGCGTTTCTCAATCGGTGATCTCGGCAGAGAGCTCGACGTAGCGGTCGAGATAGCTTTGTAGTTTCTCTTTCGCGTCGTCCGACAGGTCGACGAACGATACCCCTGCGCCGATCACACGTTTGGTGTCGTCTTTCTGTTGCCAGACTGCTTTCGCTTTGACGCGGCACTCGCCGACACCCCACGGAAGTAGGAGGTGCAACTCCGACATCTGGTTCTTCTTCGGCGGCTCCGTCATCGTGAGAAACGCGCCCCCCAGGCTCACGTTGATGAGGTAGCCCTCACGCCGCTCGTCGCCTTGCTCGATCTCGGCGCGGATGATCGTGGGTGCCAGCTGAACGCGTGCGTGCTCCCGCTGTTCGGTAGCGACCTTGCTCATTGGGATCTCCCCCTGACATTTTGTCGAAGTTTGCACATCCGAAGTAGCAAGATTTACGCCACTCGCGGTGCCGGGTGGACTATGTCGGGAAATGTCGCGCAACTTCTTTACTTTGAGCGGTATCGACGCCGTTCGGTCTTGGTCGCGAGCCCTCGCGCGGCTCGGCAAGTGTGGTTTTCCGACTACAGTCTCACGTGAGGATCGAAGAGCCGCTTGTGCTCATCGAGCGCGAAGCGGTCTGTCATGCCCGCGATGTAGTCGCACACGACGCGATCGAGCCCGTCGTCATCGATGCGCGTCGAGACGTGGGGTGGCAGTTGACGGGGATTGGCCACATAGCCCGCGAACAGATCGCCGATCACGCGCTTGGCTTTCTCCGCCATACGAACGACGCGGTAGTGGCGATAGAGGTTCTCGAAGAGAAACTGTTTCAGCTGCGCC
The DNA here is from genome assembly GCA_965237955.1 of Candidatus Marinacidobacterales bacterium. Lineage (GTDB taxonomy): Bacteria > Acidobacteriota > Vicinamibacteria > Marinacidobacterales > SMYC01. The sequence continues at coordinate 3,498,649 of OZ250169.1, forward strand.
TTTTTCTCTTCGACCGACACGGTGAAGCGGACGAGCCGGTCGGATTGACGCTGCACGTCGTCGACGCTTCCGATCGAAGCGCTCTCGAGCCGTCCGCTGGTTACGTTGAGGAGGTCGGTGACGAGCTCGTTGATGATGAGGCGGATGGCGAGCCGAATGTGAATCTTCGAAGATTCGTCCGGGTTCTCTTCCCGTGCCTGGCGGAAGTTCTTGCGCCATAGCGCCACCTCGTCCAATGACTCGAGCTCGAGAATACGCGACGTGAGCCCGTCCTCGAGGTCGTGGTTGGTGTACGCAATCTCGTCGGCGAGGTCTGTGAGCTGAGCCTCCAACACCGGCTCCAAACCGTCGCGAAACTCGTCGGGACCGCTGTCTTGGTGCCGCGGTGAGTGTTTGAAAATACCTTCTCGAACTTCGTGCGTCAGGTTCAGGCCACGGTAGCCGGGGTAGCGTTTTTCGAGGTAGTCGACGATGCGTAGTGCTTGGAGATTGTGCTCGAAGCCACCGTGGCCCGCCATGAGCGCGTTCATCGCGTCTTCGCCGGCGTGGCCGAACGGGGTGTGGCCGAGGTCATGTGCCAACGTCACCGCCTCGGTCAAATCTTCGTTAAGACGTAAAAAGCGCGCCATGGTGCGTGCGATCTGCGCGGCTTCGAGGGAGTGGGTGAGGCGCGTTCGATAGTGATCGCCTTCGTGGTTGACGAACACCTGCGTCTTGTACTCGAGGCGGCGGAACGCGGTGCAATGGATGACGCGGTCGCGATCGCGCTGGAACGCCGTGCGGAACGCATGCTCGGGTTCTTGATGCCGGCGTCCCCGGGAAGCCGAGCTGAGCGCGGCGTAGGGCGCGAGCATTTCCCGCTCCTGTTTTTCGAAGAAAGCGCGATCGACCAAGGGTTCCCCTGACCGGATGCTATCAAAGCGGGCGGGCGAGAGCTACGGCCGGGTGAACCGGAACGATAAAGGGGGGCCGAGCCTTTCAGGGCTCGGCCCCCCTTCCGTGCCTACGATAGGAGGGAGCTCGGACTTCCGAACCAGGCCCTTTCCCAGCCCGAAAGCATCCGGTTAAGTAGACATTGCTATTGGATTGCAAGGCGTGTGCCACCTAATTGCGGCCCCCGGATGTCACTCAAGTGACATAAAACAATAACTTTAACGCCACGGACTCCATTCGTGCGCGAGCCCTCCTCTGTAAATTTTCTTTCCGAGGATGAAAAAGTTTGGTGATCGGAGGAGCGCAGCCCAATCAGCGGCATGTTCGGAGCGGGACACCCTGGGCTTTTCACCACACCATCCGGCGGCCAACCGCGGACAGAAGTCGTTATTGAGGTGTGGCTTACAAGGAGGAACGTGCGCAAAGATACGGCCCCGGCGCCCGCCGAAGAAAGCCCCCACACTTCCACGCGACGGCCCGAAAGCTCAAAATCTGTAACTATATGAATGTAAACCGCTTGTGTGTCCGCCTCGCTTGGAATGGCCCTTGCTAATTGGGGTCGGGTGAGCTTCCGTAAGTCGCGGAAGCTCGAAAGTTTTCGTTTGCCCGGGAGGATACCCATGAAAGGCATTTTGAAAACGCGCGACGGCGGCGACAAAGGGTTCTCTTTGATCGAAGTCTTGGTCGCGCTCATGATCACCATGATCGTCATGGCTTCGGTTTTCATGCTACTGCACAAAGGCCAGGAGAGCTTCCGCAGGGAGCCCGAAGTCGCCGACATGACGGCGAACGCGCGAGCCGGCTTGAACCGGATCAGCCAGGATTTGACGATAGCAGGCTACAACACGCCAGCGAACATGGCGATAGTGTGGCAGGACGGAGGCGGTCTGACGCCGGATGAGCTGACGATCATCTACGCCGATCCGGAGGTTCCGGTTTCGCGTCCGAAGCCCTGCGGCGGCGGAGGCGGCGGCGGAGGCGGCGCTGGCGGCGGAGGTGCCAAGGGCGGAGGTGGAGGCGTTGCGGGCGGAGGTGGTCCGTGCAACACGATTGGTACATCGGCCGTCTTGAATATCGATCCGGAAAGCTTTTCCATGCACCCAGCCGACTACGAACATGCTTACGCAAAGGGCATGGTATTGCTCGCACTCCAAGGCCCGAACGGAGATCCAGCGTGCGATGCGGTGCAGCCAGGAGTTTTCCATTCGAGCTTACCCAGCCTCCCAAGTGCACAGGGGCCGGAGGCGCGAAAAGCGGTCCGGCAGGCTGCGCGACGTTGAACTTGAACCACAACCCCGGGAAGGGCTCGGCGGGAATCAATCTGCCCGGCGGCTTTCAGAACGATGTCACTACCCAATGTGCCGTCATCGGCCTGTTCCACATCGTCCAGTACCGGGTCAATCCGCTTCCGCCTGCGGAGAATCCTGCGCTCGAGCGACGAGACTTGGCCCTCGGCGGCGTTTGGACACCGCTGGCTGCGAACATCGAGAATCTCCAGGTTCAGTACACGCAGGGTGTTGTCGAGAACTTCGAAGACGAGCCTTCGCTCATCCCGATGGGCAACGACCCGAACAGCTTCATCACGCGCGTGCGGATCACGGTTTCCGGTCGAAGCGAAAGCAGGAACCTCGAAGGCGCCACTGCAGGCGTGTTTGCCGCCGAGGACACTCATATGCGAAGAACGTTCACGACGACCGTGAGCTTGAGAAACCAGTTGGCCCAAGCGCAACAAAAATCAAGAGATTTGGGAATCGACGGCTGGAACTAAGGAAGGCCAGGCCGGGCCCGGGGTTTCAGTCCTGGGCCCGGCTTTTTTCATTAGCGCGGGTCAGCTGATGGCTGAGAGCCGATGGCCCATGGCCGCCACTAGCCCAGCTCCTACTCCGCCGGAGCGTAGTACCCGAGCTTGGTACGAACCCTAAGATTCGGGTACGTCGACTGCACGACGACGCGGCGCCACGAGCCGTCGCGCTTCGGGTTGTTCGACACATAGCCGATGTTGTACTGATTCTTGAGCTCGGCGGCGATCCGCGCGTACACGTCGGTCAACTCTTCGATTTGCTCCGGAAAGAACCACTGCCCCCCGGTCTCCTCGGCGAGCTTTTTCAACACGAACTCGGCTTCCGAGAACGCTCGCGAGCGACGTCCGCCTTCGTGTCTCAACGAGATCGTGTAGATCGTCACGTCGGTCTCTTTTGCGAGCTCCATCACCCGCTCGAAGGTGACGAGCGAGCTCGTGTCTTCTCCGTCGGATAGAACGACAATCGCTTGCCTGCGGATATCTTGTCGGCGCCGGCTGAGGCCTTTGAGAGAAATGTACAGCGCGTTGTAGAGCTGCGTCGTTCCGCCGGCCTGCGTCATGCGGATGGCGCGGTTGAGCTTCTCCACGTCGGCGGTGAACGGTTGCAGTACGTGAGGCTTGCTTCCGAACTCGACGACTTCCGTGAGGTCGTCGTCTTTCATCTCGTGCACGAAGTTGACGGCGGCCTTCTGGGCGAAGCTCATTTTCTGGTCCATGCTCGCGCTGGTATCGATGAGCAGCACCATGCGGATGGGTAGATCCTCCCGGGAGAACACCGAAACGTCCTGCGCGATGCCGTCCTCGTAAATCGAGAAGTCCTCTTCGAGCAGGTCGGTCACGAAGCGGTCGCGGTTATCGGTGACGGTGACGTTCAACGAGATGAGATCGACGGTGACGCGAAACTGGTAGCGACCCTGTTCTTGGGAGAGTGACGACGACTGCGTGAGCACGACGACGAGCGCGACGAAGCCGAATGTATGGAGAGGTCTACGCATACCTTACAAGGTCCAATATAGCCTTATACTGCGACCGTTGGCTAATCATGTCTAACGCACCGAAACCGGTGAAACGAGCTGCCGTCCTTACCGTTAGTGACGGGGTCGCGGCGGGGGTACGCGAGGACAGCTCCGGGGAAGTCGCTTCGGAGGAGCTCCGGAAACTAGGCTTCGATGTCGTTGCCCGCGAAGTCGTCGCGGACGACAAGGCGCAGATCGTGGATGCTGTGCGTGGCTGGACCGACGGGAGCGACGCGGAGTTGGTGGTCACGACCGGGGGCACCGGTCTCGGTCCCCGGGACGTCACTCCTGAGGCGATCCGGCCGATCCTCGAGCGCGAAATTCCCGGCTATGGCGAGCTCCTGCGGGCCGACGGCTTGCGCCATACCCCGATGGCGGTGCTGTCGCGGACTCTCGCGGGCACCCTCGGGGGTGCTCTCGTCATCTGCCTCCCGGGGAGCCCCAAGGCGGTGCGCGAAGGGCTCGCCGCTCTCGCGCCGACGCTTCCGCACGCGCTCGAGCTCCTCTCGGGGAAAACGGAGCATCGTTGATGTTGTCACCGAACCGACAAGAGGCCATGGGGTACCTGATGATGACGATGGTGCGTCACGGATCGTCGAGGGGGCTTAGCGCGCCCGAAGCTCGAGAGACTCCGAAGAAAATGGCCTCATCCAGACGCCGTCACCGTCGCATCGACGCCCTAGGGCGCGTTTTCGCGCAGCTCGGGGGTGGCTGGGAAGCATCGGTGTTGAACTTGAGCGTGGGCGGCATGCTCTTGCGGCTCAAGCGCGCTCTCACCCCCGGCTCGACCTATGTCGTGAAGCTCTTTCTCGAAGAGCAGATCGCCATCGTGGAGGCTCGGGTGGTACGACTGTCCCGGGCCGTCTCCGAGGAACAAGACGAAGAGGAGTGTTTCGCGGCTCTACAGTTCACCTCCGTCCCCACGAGCGACGCCGCCTGTCTCCGAGGCTACGTTAACCCCGATCGCAAATTCTAGCCAGCTTCTACTAATTTGCGACGGGGGTTAATGACTGAGTCGTCTACCCTTCTTGCCCACCCCGAAACCGCGTGTTAAAATAACTGGTTTCGAGATTCTAATTGAGCGAATCGGAATGAAAAAATCGGAGCTAACACAGCACAAGAAGGCCCTTCTTGCGAAGAAGGAAGACCTCGAGCACTCTGTCGCACACAAGGGTGTTCTGACCAGCTCGGCGACGGATGGGCACGGCGACTTCGCTGACCGTTCCGCGGCCGCGAACGAAGAAGAGATCAGCATTCAATTGCAACAGACCGATGCGAAGCTTCTACGCGCGATCGAGGACGCCCTTGCTCGTGTGGAAAGCGGCTCGTACGGCGTCTGCGTCGATTGCGAAGAGGAGATCACCTCCGCTCGGCTCAAAGCCGTTCCTTGGACCAAAGTCTGCATCAGCTGCAAAGAGAAGCAGTACTCGTAGGTCCGGTTCCTCCCAAACTCCTCACAGAGCCCCGTGGATTTAGGTCTATCCGACAAGGTCGCCATCGTCGCAGGTGGTAGCCGCGGCCTCGGCAAGGCGTGCGCGATGACCCTTGCCGCAGAAGGCGCCGAGCTCGTCCTTGCGGCGCGCGATGAGAACACGCTGCAGGCGGCGGCGGCGGAGATCGAAGCGGCTCATGATCGTAGGGGCCAGAAGGTGCTCGCCGTGCCGACGGACGTGACGCGCGAGGAAGACGTCGATCGATTGGTCGAGGCTTCCATGGAAAAGTACTCGCGGGTCGACGTGCTCGTTGCCAATGCGGGTGGGCCGCCGGCCAGCCACTTCGAAACGACCGACGTTGCCGCGTGGAAGAGCGCTATCGAGTTGAACCTCCTGTCGACGATTTATTTGTGCCGCGCGGTGGTGCCGGTCATGAAACGCCAAGGAAGCGGCCGCATCGTCGCCATCACGTCGATCTCGGTGAAACAACCCGTCGATGGCCTCATCCTGTCGAACACGGCGCGATCCGGTGTCGTCGGGATGATGAAAACCCTCTCCAACGAGCTCGCCCCTTGCGGCATCGGCGTGAACGTTGTCTGCCCTGGCTACACGAAGACCGATCGCCTCGTCGATCTGGCATCGCGCCTGAGCGAGCAGGAAGGCGTCTCGCAAGAAGCCATCCAAAAACGCTGGACGGATCAGATCCCCATGGGACGTCTGGGGGATCCAGCAGAGTTCGCTTCCGTCGTCGCTTTCCTTTGTTCGGAGCGCGCGAGTTACGTGACGGGCACGTGCCTTCAGGTGGACGGGGGAGTGGTGAAATCTGTTTATTGATCCGCCGTCGGCCATCAGCCATCGGCCATCAGCTTGCGCCTCACTGAGATTTCGTGCTATTTCGCAACGTCAGTCCTAGCGGGCGGCACGGCGCGATATCGGCGGATGCCTGATGGCCGATGGCGGCGCCGCCGCGCGTAACTTCTTTGCTATCAAATACAAGCCCCGATATTGCGAGCGCCGCTCCTCTTGACAACAATATACCGCAGCTATAAGATGCGACTCGTTTTGAAGCGCGGGAAGGACGCCTACCGACCTTTCTGTTCGTCTCATCTCTTTTATTCGCCAAGGGCGAGCTTCGATTGTGAGTGAATATTTCTGGCTTATTCCGCTTATCCCCGGAGTAGGGGCCATCATCAACGGTCTCTTCGGTAAGCGTCTTTCCAAACCCGTGATCCACGGCGTGGCCGTGGGCGCGGTCGCGTTGTCGTTCGTCCTCGCGCTCTTCTGCTTTTTCGGCCCGTTCATATCCGAGGGTGGCGGGTACGTCGACGAGGAAACGCTGTTCACGTGGATTCCCGGGATGAGCGCCGCGCAGGCCGACGGCTCGACGGCGGACTTCACCGCCGAGTGGGAGTACCGGCTCGACTCGCTGTCGATGGTGATGGTGCTCGTCGTCACCGGTGTCGGGCTTCTCATCCATATCTACTCGATCGGATACATGAGCCACGACTCCGGCTACGGGCGCTATTTTGCCTACCTCAACCTGTTCACGTTCTTCATGTTGAACCTGGTGATGGGTGCGAACTTGCTTCTCATGTTCATCGGGTGGGAAGGCGTGGGGTTGTGCTCGTATCTTCTGATCGGGTTTTGGTTCGAGCGCGACGCCGCCGCGAACGCCGGCAAAAAAGCGTTCATCGTCAACCGCATCGGTGATGCCGTTTTCCTCCTCGCTATCTTTTTGATCTTTTATACGTTCGGCTCGGTCGACTTCTACGCAGTCATGGAAGCAGTGGCCGCGGAGTTCGAAACTCCGGAGGTCGGCTGGGGTGTTCTGAGCGCGATTGGCGTCTTGCTCTTCGTCGGCGCTGCCGGAAAGTCCGCGCAGATTCCCCTACACGTGTGGCTCCCCGACGCCATGGAGGGTCCGACTCCGGTCTCCGCGCTCATCCACGCTGCGACTATGGTGACCGCGGGCGTTTACATGGTCGCGCGCTCGGCGGTGCTCTACGAGAAGGCGCCGAACGCGATGCTCGTCGTCGCGATCGTCGGAGTGGCGACGGCGATCTTCGCGGCTTCCATCGGTCTTTTCCAAAACGACATCAAGAAAGTCCTTGCGTACTCGACGGTGTCCCAGCTCGGCTACATGTTTCTCGGCCTCGGTGTGGGCGCGTACGCCGCCGCCATCTTCCACCTGATGACGCATGCGTTCTTCAAAGCGTGCTTGTTCCTCGGATCCGGTAGCGTGATCCACACCATGGAGCACGCGGAGCACGCATCGGGCGGCCACCGTGACTACACCGAGATGCAGGACATGCGCAACATGGGCGGGCTCAGGAAATATATGCCCCGGACTTACTGGACATACTTCCTGTCTACGCTCGCCATTGCCGGTATCTTCCCGTTGGCAGGCTTTTTCAGTAAGGACGAGATCCTGTGGGCGGCGTCCGACGAAGGTCACGTCACGTGGTTCTGGTTGATCGCTGTCGTTGCGGCGGGGATGACGGCGTTTTACATGTTCCGGCAAGTCTTCTTGACGTTTTACGGTGATTTCCGGGGCGGCAAGGAGATGGAGTCCCATCTCCACGAATCCGTGCCGAGCATGACGATTCCTCTCATCGTGTTGGCAGCCGGCTCCGTGGCAGCCGGCTGGGTCGGCATCCCGTTCGGGTATTCGTGGATCGGACCGTTTTTGCAACCGGCGTTGGACGCGGGCATGGTGATCGAGCACGAAGCCCACCACGCAACAGTTCCGCACGAACTTCTCTTCATGGGCATCTCCCTCGCCGTTGCGGCGGGCGGTATCTACTTGGCGTGGGCGAAGTATCGGAACAAACCCGAAGGCGACAAAGCGTTTGCCACGGCGTGGCCGGGCGTGTACCGGACGCTTTACAACAAATACTTCGTGGACGAGTTCTACGGCGCCACCGTGGTGCGTGGCACGCTCGGCGGTGCTCAGGGGCTCAACACGTTCGATGCCGAAGTCGTGGACGGTATCGTGAACGGGGCCGCCAAGTCGACGTTGGGCACCGCCGACATGTCGAATCTCGCGGACGCGAGTCTCGTCGATGGCGCGGTCAACGCGGTGTGGAAAGTTTTGGCCAGCCTCTCGACCGCCTTTCGGCAGCTTCAGACAGGCGTCTTGCAAAACTATGCTCTCATGATGCTCGTCGGCATCGGAGCTTTGATCGGCTTTTTCTACTTTTACCTCTGGACGTAAGTAAGCAGGGAACGCTTCATGCTCGAGAATAATCCTCTTCCTTGGAATATCCCCATCCTGTCGATAGTCGTGTGGTTTCCCGCGGTGGGTGCTCTCTTCATCATGCTCTTCATGAACAAGACCCAGGAGAACGCGATCAAGTGGGCGGCGAACATCATCACCTTCGTAGGGTTTCTCTTCTCGCTGGTGCTGTGGTTCTACTTCGACAACATGCTTCAGTTCCAGTTTGTAGAGAAATACGAGTGGATCCGGACCATCGGCGTCAGCTACCACTTCGGCTTAGATGGCATCAGCTTGCTGCTCGTCCTGATGACGACGCTGCTGGGATTCATCTCGGTATTGTCGTCGTGGAACGCCATCACCGATCGCGTCAAGCAGTACTACGTCTTCCTGCTGCTGCTGCAGACCGGCATGCTCGGCGTCTTCGTCGCGCTCGACTTCTTTCTCTTCTACGTGTTCTGGGAAGTCATGCTGGTGCCGATGTACTTCCTGATCGGTGTTTGGGGCGGCCCGCGTAAACTCTACGCGGCGATCAAGTTCTTCTTGTACACCCTCGTGGGGAGCGTCCTAATACTCCTCGGAATCCTCGCACTCTATTTCGCGTACGGCGCCGAGACAGGGAAGGATCCTACGTTCAACATCCTCGAGCTCTGGACCGTCGACTACGACCCAAACCTCCAGTTCTGGGTCTTCCTCGCCTTCTTCATCGGGTTCGCGATCAAAGTGCCGATGTTCCCGTTCCACACGTGGCTTCCCGACGCGCACGTCGAAGCTCCGACCGCGGGCTCGGTGATTCTCGCGGGCGTTCTCCTGAAAATGGGAACCTATGGGTTCGTGCGGTTCTCGCTGCCGCTTTTGCCGGATGCGACCAAGGACGCGGTGTGGTGGGTCCTCGCGTTGTCGATCATCGGCATCATCTACGGGGCGCTGGTGGCGATGGTCCAGCCGGACTGGAAAAAGCTCGTCGCTTATAGCTCGGTGAGCCATCTCGGCTTCGTCATGCTCGGCGTGTTTGCCCTCACCCATCTGGGCATTCAGGGCGGCATCCTCCAGATGATCAACCATGGCCTTTCGACGGGCGGGCTCTTCTTGATCGTCGGCATCATGTACGAGCAGACCCACAAGCGGGAGATAGCCGCTTACGGCGGAATCGCGAAGGTCGTTCCGGTTTTCGGGGCATTGTTCCTCGTCATCGCTCTCGCGTCGATGGGACTGCCACTGCTCAACGGTTTCATCGGAGAGTTCATGATCTTGCAGGGGGCGTTTGCGAGCCAGTACGCCGGCTGGGTCTACGCCGCGTTCGCGGTTTCCGGCATCGTTCTCGGCGCCGCCTACTTGCTGTGGCTCTATCAGCGGGTGATGTTCGGCAAGCTCGACAAGCCCGAGAACGAGAAGCTCAAGGACCTGAGCTGGCGCGAGCAAGCGACGCTTTGGCCGATCGTGGCGCTTTGCATCTTCATCGGCGTCTATCCCAAACCGTTTCTCGAGCCGCTGCGCGTACCCGTCGACGCGATCATGGATCGCATCGAAGGTCCGAGGACCGCGGGGTTGCCACCCGTCGGGCTCGACGAAGAGGTTCAGGAAGAGGCCGCGGCGAACTAAATATCCGTTCCCGACGGAGGTTTGAATGGCCCAGGACGACAAACGGCCTGCGGTCTCTCCCCGCGCGCGGATCTATAACCTTACGTCGCTGGCGTTCACGTTCCCCGTATCTATCGCGGTCGGGGCCGGGATTGGCTACTACCTGGACGGGAAGCTCGGCACGTTCCCGTGGCTTTCTATCGTCTTTCTCTTAATAGGCGTCGCCGCCGGTTTCCTGAGCCTCCTCCGTGCGGTGAAAGCGTTCGACAGGCAAGATTGAACCTAGCACTCGCCCCCGACGCGTCCCTCGCCCGGCTTCGACGCCACGCTATCTGGGCGGCGGGAATCTTCGCGCTCACAGGCCTTGCGTTCGGACTCCGGTTCTTTCTCGGCGCGCTCGCGGGCGGGGTGTTCGCGATAGCGAACTTGGAAGCGATCGCTCGGCTGGTCGGCAAACTCACGGGGGACAAGCCCGGATCGGTCTCGTGGCTAGGGGTCTTCGGAGTGCTATTTCGCTATATCTTGTTGTGTATCGCCCTGTTTGTTATAATTGGGGTTTGGCATGCGAACGTCGTTGCCGTGGCTCTCGGCTTTTCTGCGCCGGTGGCCGCGGTTTTCGTCGAGTGTGGCCTCTATGCTTACCAGGAGTTCAAAGCGGAGCGTGAACCACGGCAGTAACGATTACGACGAGGCCTGACACCTCTCCCGCAGTCGAATTATTTCCCCTCTCACGAAAAACACAAATCGAATGACTAGCATTTAGTTATGGAGCGGTTAGAGCACAAGTCGTTCATTTACGAGTGGCTCGAGCACACGTACCATCACGAAGTGCTGCCCGATCATTTGATCATGGCGTTCTTCGTTGCGGCTGTGCTCACCGGATTCGCGCGCTGGTTCAGGAGTGTTATCAGCGTCGAGAACCCCGGGAAGCTCCAGCTCTTTTGCGAGACCATCGTGGGCACGCTCGACGACATGCTGCTCGACAACATCGGTACGAAGGGAAGACCCTTTCTAGGTCTCGTCGGCACTCTGGGTTTGTTCATCGTCGTATGTAACTTGATAGGACTCGTACCTTACTTCTCGTCACCGACGGTCAATTTGAACTTTACCGTCGGTTGCGCCGTCGTCGCCTTTCTGTATTACAACTACCAGGGCATTCGCGCCCAGGGTGCGGGACGCTACTTCAAGCACTTTCTCGGTCCGCTGCCGATCCTCGCGCCGCTGATGTTGCCCATCGAGATCATCAGCCACTTCAGCCGCATGGTGTCGCTGTCGCTACGTCTGTTCGGCAACATCTTCGGTGAAGAGCTCGTCATCGCTTCGCTCGCGTTCATGGTCGCGTGGCTCGTTCCCGTACCCATGATGTTGTTCGGAGTTTTTGGTGGCCTGCTGCAGGCCTTCGTTTTCATCATGTTGACCATGGTCTATCTCGGCGGCGCCGTCGCTTCCGAGGAGCACTGATTCTGCGAGCTCGTGACTCGTGTGCCATCCCAAGGAGGAACTCTGGTGATTAGAAAAGTTGTGCTGGCAATTTTCGTTTCGCTCGCCGTTGTCATGTTGGCGGCTCCGGCGTTCGCCCAGGTTCAAGAATATGGGCAGGGACACGTGCCCATCGACGGTTGGTCGTCGCAAATGTACAGTTGGGCTTTGTTCTCGGGCGCCTTCGCACTCGGTATCGCCGCGGGCCTCGCTGCGCTCGCCCAGAGCCGGGCCATCGCCGCCGCCTGCGACGGTATCTCTCGAAACCCGGGCGCATCGCCACAAATCCGTTTCGCGCTCATTCTCGGCTTGGCACTCATCGAGTCTCTCGTCATCTACGTGTTGCTCATCGCCTTCATCATCTTCCTGGTGCTCTGGGGCGGCTAGGCTTTCGGCCCAGCCAGTAGAAAATCAGCAAAGCGTAGGGCACAAAATACTGGGCAAAGCCCAGCCAAAAACTGAAGCTTCCCGCCTCGATCGCTGCATAAGTCATCGGCGCCGTCGCGGTGAACGCGAGCCACCCGCGGTTCGTCGAGTGCGCCGCGAGATAGGCGAAAGCGACGAAGGCCCACGGAAGCACCTGGGTTGAGACGAGCACGAAGCTTCCCAGGACCAACAGCGCTTCGTACGGAATGAGCGCATCATCCGACCAACGCGCCGTCGAGAGCGCCACGAAAAGAGCCCACGCCGCGAGAGTGATAGCGAGGGGAATCGAATCGTTTCGGGTCAAGAAGAGGTTTGCGAGAGCGACCAGTGCCGGGGTGATGCTTCCGCCGAGAGCGCCTTCGGGCGGCCACCCGGCGCGCTCGATCCAAGTCGTTTCGGGAAACGCAAGACTCCACGCGAGAAGCGCGAGGCCGAGTGCGAGCACCAGGCGTGCACGCACTGCTTTCGCCACGAGCGGTAACGAGGCGACGAGCATGAGAGGACCACTGAGGCTCACGCCGTACACGATCGCTGCCGGCCAGCGCGCGCCCTTTTGGATGAGCCGGAGCGAGAGCAAGAACAGCATGAAAGCGACGACTTCGATGCGACCGCTCCCCGCGACTTCTTTGATGACGAGGGGGTTCCAACCGTGGATGATGGCAGCACCGAGCGGAACCCGCGCCGCCTTCAAGAGGCTGGGCGCGAGCGCCAACGCACCGAGGTCACAGGCGATCGCGACGACGCGCTCGGCCGCGAGCCCGAGCTCGAGCCTCACCACCAATGCCGTTAGAGGGCTGGGTCCGTAGAGGAAAACGCTGGGAGCGGCGTGATCGAAGCCGCTCCCTAGGAACAGGGCCGCTCGAAAGAGAATCGAAGTGATAAAGATGATGGCAAAGAAACTGCCCTCACGACGCCCAGCCGCGACGCGCACGGCGATGACGTAGACAACGAACAGTGCTACCCAGATCCCAATAAACTCGACCGACGCCTCAAAAAGCCGAGGCCGATACCACTGAGCGAAGAGTCGACTCTCCGGTCCCACATCACTACGAACCGCAAGAAGCGCGTAAAGCGACACCGAAACGAGAGAGAGAAAAACGAGCCTGAAACGCACGGAAGAAAGCAATCTACCACCGATTGGCGCATCCGAGCGCAGACGAGTAAACTCACAACCGGCTGATGGCCGATGGCTGATGGCCGATGGCCGAATTGGAGGCACAGGCTTGTTCGAAACAATCCGCTGGGACGGCGATGCCGTCGTTCTCATCGATCAGAGATATCTGCCCGGCAAGGAGGACTATCTTGCCTGCAAGAGCGCCGATGCTGTGGCCGAGGCGATCAAGGACATGGTCGTTCGCGGCGCTCCGGCCATCGGGGTGACGGCCGCGTTCGGAATCGCGCTCGGTCTGAAACAATCGGGCGCCAAAGATATCGAGAGTCTGCGCGAGTCTATGGAGTCGCTTTCGACGTTGATGGCGGCCACCCGTCCGACGGCCGTCAATCTTTTTTGGGCTATCGAGCGCATGAAGAAACGCTTCGATGAGCTCGTTTCCGACGGCGTCGACCATGTCGACAACCTCGACAATATTATCAGGGGGATGGAGGCCGAGGCGGTTGCCATCCAGAAGGAAGACATCGAGATCAACCATCGCATGGGAGCGCACGGCGCCGAGCTCGTTCCCGACGGCGCACGAATCCTGACGCACTGCAACGCGGGTGCGCTCGCGACCGCCGGCTATGGGACAGCGCTCGGCGTCATGTACGCCGCCAAGGCAGCGGGCAAAAAGATCGAGGTCTTCGCCGACGAGACCCGACCGTTTCTTCAGGGGGCCCGTCTGACGGCGTGGGAGCTCGCAAAAGATAATATCCCCGTCACCGTCATTACCGACAACATGGCCGGCTATTTCATGGCGAAGGGCGAGATCGACATGGTGATCCTCGGCTCGGATCGGATCGCCGGAAACGGCGACGTGTGCAACAAGATCGGCACCTACTCGGTCGCGGTGCTCGCGAAAGAGCACGGGATACCTTTTTATGCAGTGGCGCCGACGTCGACGTTCGATTTGTCGATCTCGTCGGGAAAAGAGATCCCGATCGAAGAGCGCTCGCCCGACGAGGTCACCCACGTGCACGGCGTCCGCCTCGCACCGGAAGGTGTCGCCGTCAGGAACCCGGCGTTCGACGTCACTCCCGCCCGGCTCGTGACCGCGATCGTGTGCGAGAACGGTGTCGCGAAAGCACCGTTCACGGAGTCCCTGAGCCGCCTTGCGAAGAGCGAGCGAGCTGCTTAGGGGCACGTAGCAGGATGCTCCTCCTCGGCATCGAGAGCTCCTGCGACGAGACTTCAGCAGCCGTCGTCGAAGACGGTCGACGCATTCTCTCGAACGTGGTCGCGTCGCAAGACGACGTTCACGCTCCCTTCGGCGGCGTCGTACCCGAGCTCGCGTCCCGGCAACATCTAAAGAAGATCGGACCGGTCGTCGATCGCGCGCTGAAAGACGCATCGCTTCGGCTTTCCGACATCGACGCTCTTGCCGTGACCCAAGGACCCGGGCTCATCGGCTCGCTTGTCGTCGGGGTATCGTTCGCGAAATCGATCGCGTACGCCCGAGGCGTGCCGCTCGTCGCGGTCGACCACCTCGAGGGCCATATCCGCGCCGTCTATCTCGAGAGTGGGGAACCGATTCCACATCCCGCGATATCGCTCGTCGTCTCCGGCGGCCACACCAGCCTCTTCCTGATGGAAGAAGAAGCGACCTACGAGCTCCTCGCGAAGACGCGCGATGACGCTGCCGGGGAGGCGTACGACAAAGTCGCGAAAAAGCTCGGGCTCGGCTACCCGGGAGGGCCGGTTCTCGATCGACTGGCGCGTCTCGGCGATCCGCGGGCGTTCGAGTTCTCGCTGCCCAAATTCTCCGATGGCAGCGAAGACTTCAGCTTCAGCGGCTTGAAGTCGGCGGTGCTGCGCGCGATCCACGAGCGTCCGGTGCCACCGCTCGACGTCAGCGAAGACCCGGAGACGCGTCGTGACGTCTGCGATCTCGCCGCGAGCTTTCAAAGGACCGTCGTCAAGTTGCTGACCACCCGCACCGAGAGTGCGGTGAAACGGCATCGCGCTCGGGCGATTCTCGTCTCGGGCGGTGTCGCCGCGAACCGCGAGCTGAGGGAAACCTTCGAAACGTTGAGCCGCAAGCTTTCGATCCCGGCGCTCTTTCCGAGTGTTGCGATGTCGACCGACAACGCGGCTATGATCGCCGCCGCCGGCTATTTGAAGATCCAGCGGAACGAGGTGTCGGATTTGGGGCTCAATGCGGACGTCGAGCTCCGGCTCGGCGAAGCGGGGGAGCGTCGCGGCCGCCGCTAATCGCTGAGATGGAATCCATTCTACGCGCTCACATCGGCTTGACCAGCTTTTCCGCGGCGGCTAGGATGAAGATATGTGGAGGATGGCGATCGGTCCGGCCGTAGCTTTGGGGATGACCGCTGTGGCCAGCGGGCAATACCAGACCGGCAAGGTAACGCGGGTGTCGGTCGAAGACCTCGCCTCGACCGGCATGAGGTACCACGAGCAACTCGTCATCACCAAAGGTGAGGTCCGGCACGGCGACTTCCAAGACCAGGGCAACAAAATTTTCGAGCTCCGGGGCGAAGATTCCCTGCGCTCGGTCCGGATCGCGACCCTGCCGAACTCCTTTGAGAACCTGGACCTCATGGCGGGGCAGGACGTCGAGCTCACCGGTATTTTTTTCGATCTCAGCTCCATTTTCGAGCCTCAATATCATCCTGTTCTGGCCTACTTTCCCGGTGTCGTCCGCGGCGACAACAGCTTCGACAAGCAAAACTTCATCGCGATCACGAGCATCGAGATCATAGTTGATCTCGAGAGCGACCTTATTCCGGACACCACCGGAGAAGAGAGCGACATCGAGGACCCGGACATCCTCGTCTCGGACGTGCTCCAAGTCGATTTGCGCGAGCTCGTCAAGGAGCCGGAAAAGTACACCGACCGCGAGATCGCCGTGCTCGGAAAGTTCCGGGGGAACAACCTCTACGGGGATTTATCCATCCGCGACAAACGGACACCGCGCGACTTCGTCATCAAGACCGCCAATGCAGCGATCTGGGTGACGGGAAGGCGACCGCGCGGAAAAGGGTTCAAGCTCGACGCCAGGAAACGGCGCGACACCGGCAAGTGGCTGATGGTGATCGGCACGACCTGGAAGTACGAACCCACCGGCACCTACTATCTTCGCGCCGCGAAGGTCGAGATTGCGGAAAAGCCGGACGACAAAGACCTGACTCCGGTGAAGGTCGTCCACGAGAAGAAATTGAAGCTCGGCCCTCCTCCCGAGGTGACGTTCAGCCTGCCACTGGCCGGCGAGCGCGGCATCCCCCTGGACTCCGTGTTCCACGTGCAGTTCTCGAACGACATGAAGCGCGAGAGCTTCAACCGCAACGTCGACCTGCTCTACTTTGACGACGACGGCATCGGCAATCCGTTCCCCGAGCTCGAGGTGTCGTACGACGACAACAACCGCACGCTGACGGTCCTACCCAATAAACGGCTCGAGCCCGGAAAAGATATCCGGCTCATCCTCTACGACGCCATCGAAGACGACGACGGTCAGAAGATTGTTCCGGATCCTAGTGCTGGGGAGATCGAGGCAGGGGCGGCAGTTATCTTGACGTTCGCGACTGCGTCACGCTAGTGATCCGCCATCAGCCGCCGGCCATCAGCTATCATCGGAGACGCGTCGTTCGAGCTTCGACGGCGCTGGCGTGCTGATGGCCGATGGCTGACGGCTGATGGCGACAGCTAGTCGCTTTCCGGCGGTATAGGCTTCCCGCGATTCTCTGCTTTATCCCGGTACATCCGCTCGTCGGCGAGGTGGATTAGCTCTTCCTTCGTCGGGGCTTCCGTGGGGAACGTCGACAGGCCGATACTCGCGCCGAGGCGGGCGTTGATGCCCTCTTCCTTGAGGTACGTCGTGCGCAGGATGAGCTGGCGTATCCGCTCGCCGAGCCGTTTCGCTTGTGGGTAGTCGGTATCGGGCAGGATCACGACGAACTCGTCTCCGCCGTACCGGGCGGCGATATCCGTCTCACGGATGGCGGCTCGCAACAGAAACCCTACTTCACGAAGCACCTTGCTCCCGCGAAGATGACCGTGGCTATCGTTGATCTGCTTGAACTTGTCGAGATCGATGAACAACAAGCTGAGACGCGACTTGTGTCGCGTCACGAGCTTGAGCTCGCGCTCGAGCGCCTGGTGGAAGTAGCGGAAGTTGAAGAGCGAGCTCACGTCGTCGAGGATCGACGTTTCCTTCGTCTGCTGGTACAGCTTGACGTTCTCGATCGCGACCGAGAGCTGCTTCGACAACTGCGTGAGCAAGGGTAGATCTTTTTCGGAGAACGCGTGTTTCTCCTTGGAGCCGACACCGAAGGTGCCGGCGACGTGCCCCCTCGAGTCGAGCGGCAGCAGAATGTAGGAGCGGATACCGTCCTCGTAAAGGAATTGATCTTCGATGAAGCGTCGCTGAGATTGCGTATCCGGATGGATGAAGTGGGTCTCGTTGAGAACCACCCAGCCGGGCCCGGTGCCGACGACGGGAACGAGAGACTCCATCCCCCAACCGGTGTCGCGCGAGCCCGACGCGAAAATCCTCAAGTAACTTCCGGTTGCATCGAGAAACGCGACCGAGAGGCGATCGAAGTCGATGAGTTTCTTCATCTCGGTGGCGAACGCATCGAACACTTCTTCGATCTGGAGGCTCGACGAGATGATCCGAGCGATGTTGTTGAGGACTGTGATCTGTTTCGTCTGGCGCATGGTCCGCTGGAACAACACCTCGTTTTCGGCGGCGATGCCGATTTGAACACCGATGGTCTTGAACAAATCGAAGTCGAACGTCGGGAACAACTGCTGGGTGGCAATGGCCAGATGCATCACACCGAGCACGTGGTCTTTGCTCTTGAGTGGCACGCCCGCCACCGCGCCCACGTCGCTGCGATCCTGGAGAAGCGCGCGGAGCCTCGGTTCCCGATCGAGCGAGTCGAGCAGGATCGGCTCACCGCTTTCCAAAACCCGGCTTGCGAGCTCACAGGTATCGAGTGGGAGTACGTTCCCCGTTGGCTCCACCGTGTTCTCTCCACGAAAACTCGCAAGCCGAAACGCGCTCGCCTCCTGCTCGTACACGAGCACCTCACCGTAGACGCTGCCACTCGCTTCCATGATGACTCGAAGCGAGCCTGCGAGAATCTCCGAAAGCTCGAGCGACTTGCTGAGTGCGGACGAGAGTGAGTTCAACGCGGTGAGCTTGTGGCTCTGAAACAACACTTCGCGTTGTAACAGGCGCTCTTCGCTGAGATCGCGGAAGTAGACGAGCACGGCTTTGCGCTCGTCGAACCCAATCACCTGTCCCCGGACTTCGACGGGAACCGGGCCTTCGTCCTCGGTCTCGATGGGCAAGTCGTCGTACGAGAAACCGCGCTTGCCGAGAAACTTCTGGAAGTGCTCGATCGCACGCTCGCGGCTCGCGCGAGGATGAAAATCCTCGATCCGGCGGTCGAGAAGCTCCTTCCGGTCGCAGCCGGTAAGGGCTTGGGCGGCTTTGTTGGCGTCGAGACAGAGACGGTTGGATGCGTCGAACAGAAAGGTAGCGACGGACGCCCGCTCGAACGCGGCACGGTACTCCCATTTAGAGGACTCGTGCCTGTCACCCCGAAAGGGCTGAAGAATCGGTTTTGCCATCCCACGTGTTCCCGCGAGACAATAGGGGGGGAAGTCGCCTCGTAACAATAGCATAGCGGAGATGAGCCGGAATGGTCAAGGAACGGCTCGTGTTATAACTTAGAAGAGATGACAGCAGCGAAGACGCCGTCCGTCGCTATGACAATCGCTGGCTCGGATTCGGGTGGCGGTGCCGGCATCCAGGCGGACCTGAAGACGTTCGCAGCTCACGGGGTCTACGGGACGAGCGCGATTACTGCGGTCACGGCTCAAAACACGGAGGCTGTGACCGGGATCCAGACGATGTCGCCCGAGCTCGTGGCCCTTCAAATCGATGCCGTCGTTGAAGATATAGGCGTCGATGCCGCGAAAACCGGGATGCTCGCCACGTCGGACGTCATCTTTGTGGTAGCGCACAAGCTGGAGGAACACCATATCGAGAAAGCCGTCGTCGATCCCGTCATGGTGGCCGGAAGTGGCGATCGCTTGCTCGAGCCGTCCGCAATCGAGACGCTCAAAAAGGAGCTCGTACCGCGCGCCTACATTGTGACACCGAATCTTCCCGAGGCAGAGGCCCTCGTGGGGTTTCCGGTTGACGAAGAAGGCGCGGTGAAGGGAGCTTGTCGGCAGATTGTAGAGATGGGCGCCAGGGCGGTGGTGATCAAGGGAGGTCGCGCCACCGGGGAAGAGTCCATCGACTGGCTCTACGATAGGCGGCGGTTCTCCCGCTTCGCTGCGCCTCGCATTGCCAGTCGGAACACGCACGGGACGGGGTGCACGTTCTCGGCGGCGATCGCGGCGCAGCTCGCTCGCGGTGCTCAGCTCGAGGCCGCAGTACGCTCGGCCAAGCGTTATCTCACCGCCGTGCTCGAGGTGGGCGTTGCCATCGGGCGCGGGCACGGCCCCGTTGACCACTTCGTTGGAGAGACAGTTTGGCCTCGGCGTTAGTAGCCCCGTTGGCCCCAATGGGCTTGTCGGGCTACGTGCAGCTGAGCTAAAATTTCACTCCCATGTTCGAGATCGTTCAAGACATTCTGGATGTACGGACGCTCGCTCAGACAGTTGCAAGCGAGTCCGACGGCGCCATCGCCACGTTCTCCGGCATCGTGCGCGGGACGAACAAAGGAAAGAAAGTGCTCTTCCTGGAGTACGAGGCTTATCCCGAGATGGCGGTGAAGATGATGGAGCGCATCGGTGAGGAGGTGAAGGCGACGTGGGGCCTCGAGAGTCTTCGCATCCAGCACCGAGTCGGGCGTCTCAACGTCGGTGAGACCAGCGTCGTCATTGTCGTGTCCTCACCGCACCGTGACGATTCCTTCGCGGCGTGCCAGTACGCGATCAATCGATTGAAGCGCATCGTGCCGATCTGGAAAAAGGAAGTCTTCGAAGACGGCGAAGTTTGGGTCGAAGGTCCGGTGGAATCGGTGGAGGTGAGTTGAAGGTTCGAGTACGCGTCTTCGCTGCGTTGCGTGAGATTCTCGGTAAAGAGGAGGTCGAGGTCGAGCTTCCCGAACGCACGACCATCGAAGGACTGTGGAAGCAGCTCGTCGACGACGACGATCGACTCAAACCGTTTACCAAATCGATCAACTTCGCTATCAACCATGATTTCGTTGGCAAAGAGACGGAGCTCAATCCGGACGACGAAGTAGCATTTCTCCCGCCCGTTAGCGGTGGCTGATGCCGAGCCGCACGCGCCGACAAGAGCTCATCCTAACGCTCATTAGCGACAAGCCCATCCCCAACCAGGGCGAGCTCATCAAAGAGCTCGAGGCCGCGGGTGTGTCGATGACGCAGTCGACCCTGTCCCGGGAGCTCAAGGCGCTCGGTATCGCCAAGACTCCGGACAGCGAAGGAGGCTACCGTTACACCACCGGCGAGCCTTCGGGACGCGGCCCGTTGTCACCTCTCGTCGCCTTCGTTCGCAAGATCGAGCGCGCCAAGAACCTCATCGTCGTGAGGACACCGCCCGGAAACGCACAGGGGGTCGCGCATGGCCTGGACGAAGTCGCATGGTCCGAAGTGATCGGGACCATTGCTGGTGACGACACTATCCTGCTGATCTGTCGCACCGACAAAGACGGCACGGAAGTGGAGCGCCGTCTGAAGGCGCTTACACGACGCTAAATTCCACAGAATCGCTAATGTGAACACCGTTCGCCAGTGTTTTGTGGACGGGGCATCTCTGAGCTACCTGCGTGAGGCGCTTTCGTTGTGCGTCGTCGAAGCTTCCGTGCAGCGTTATCTTCGATTGGATGCGGTCGATGAATCCATCCGCGCGCTCGTCGCAGTCTTCGCAATCGTCCGCGTGCACACGGTCGAACTCGAGCTCCACGGCGACGCCGGCTAGCTCGATGCCCTTGTGGTCAGAGTACAGTCTGAGCGTGATTGTGATGCAGGCCGCGAGGCTCCCGAGCAACATTCCATAGGGTGTCGGTCCGGTGTCGGTCCCTCGCGCGCCCGGCGGCTCGTCCGCTCGCCAGGAGAACTGACGAGCCTGAATCGTGGTTTGGGTGCCGTCGCGAAGCTCGGCGGTTACGGTAGCCATTGGAATCCTCCTAGGACTTGTTCACCGCCGCGACGAAGAACGTGAATCGCGGGGGTGTGGTTGCGAGCGTAGAGTATCTGATCGGGCCTCCATGTCAGGCATTTCAGGCTTCCGACTTTCTCGCTCTCGAAACCTGACTTCTCGAGATCATACGCGAGCTTGTCTTCCCACATCGAGCGACGCCACATTCTCCGTGTGCTTCTCGACGCGGCTGGGTCTCAATCCGAGCACGCTCAGGTCTCGAATGGAGAATCTCGGGCTCAAGAAGCCCAATCGAGCCTGCCGAAAAACGTCTTCCTAACTTGCGGTGTCCCCCGGCTTTTTTTCTAGCAGTGCGGTGCACTCTCGTAGCAAAACCCCCCGGGCAAAACCCCCCGGGCAATGGATGGCGGGGCGCTAAAGCCCGGGATGCCGGGTTCAGTAAGGATTGGATGATTGGAGCTTACCCCTCCGAGCGAACCGGTGGGTGCCCCGATCACGACGCGCTCGATCGAAACGCGACGAATTGCGTAAGAGCAGAGAACGCACGGCTCCACGCTCGTGTACAACGTGCATCCACTCAGATCGAGCACGCCCTCGGCGCGTGACGCCCGGCGGATGGCGACGACCTCCGCGTGCGCGGTCACGTCCAGAGTGGCGTTCACCTCTTCGCCGGCTTGGGCCACGACTCGAGAGTCACGTACGACGATAGCGCCGACCGGCGCTTCACCCGCTCGAGCCGCGGTACGGCCGATCTCGATACATTGCCGTATGTAACTCTCGTCGAGCTCGGTTGCGCGATCACCGGCCATCATCAGGCTCCTTGGAGTAGGCCGACCGGCGTGCGGCCTCGATTCCCATGGCTTTGAGGCGGGACCTCAGCGTCGACGCGTTGATGCCGAGGAGCTCCGCTGCGCCACCAGCACCGGAGATTCTCCACTGGGTCTGCTGCAAGGCTGCGATCAGATTCTCGCGTTCGATGCGTTTCAGTTGCTCGTACTCGAGGATTTCCTTCCTTTGGTCGGGAGCAACCGAGGACGAGGGCGACTCACGACGCCGCGCTTTCGGCAAATCAAGCTGGAGCACGCCCGAGCGCGCCGTTATCACCGCCCGCTCGATAACGTTCTGCAGTTCACGAACGTTTCCAGGCCAATCGTAGTTCTGCAACATCGCCACGTGACGCCGAGTGAGCTTGGAGGTGGGTACGCCCAACCGATGGCAAGAAGTGTCGATACAGTTCGCCGCAAGCGCCGGGATGTCTTCCGTGCGCTCGCGGAGCGGGGCAATGGTGATCGGAAAGACGTTCAACCGGTAGTAAAGGTCTTCGCGAAAATGGCCACTCGAAACTCGCTCCTTCAAGTCTTGGTTCGTTGCCGCGATCGTGCGCACGTCCACTTTGCGAGTTTGCGTTTCTCCAACGCGCTCGAACGTTCCTTCCTGTAAAACCCGTAGCAGTTTGCTCTGGAGCTCCAATGGAATCTCCGCAACTTCATCGAGAAACAGGTAGCCCGGTCAGCGAGTTGGAAACGGCCAACGCGATCCTTGACCGCACCGGTAAACGCGCCCTTCACATGGCCGAAGAATTCGCTCTCGAACAATTCTCGTGGGATCGCCCCGCAGTTCACTTTGACCATGGGGCGTTTTCTCCGCGCGCTTCGCTCGTGTATGGCCCGGGCGAGCAACTCTTTTCCGGTCCCCGACTCCCCGGAAAGCAGAACGGAGCTGTCGGTAGGAGCGACGAGCTCGATTTGTTCGAGAACCCGCTCGAGCGCCAAGCTCTTGCCCACGATGCCACCGAAGCCGTGCGCGGTCCGGACTTCCTCCTGAAGATACTCGTTCTCGAGCTCGACCTGCTGCTTCAACCTCTCGATCTCTTCGAACGCGCGCGCGTTCGCGATGGCCGCTGCGGCGTGGTCGGCGAAGGCGCGTAACCACATGAACTCCTGCTCATCGATGAACGCCCGTCGGAAAACGCCCAGGACACCGAGGGTCTCGTTTCTGAACGTCAACGGGTGACCGGCGAAGCTCTTGATCCTTTCCTTTTTCAGCCAGTCCCCGCGTGCAAACCATTCACGATCGTCGGCGGTTTCGTGCAAGAGCTGTGAGTCTCCCGAGGCGCCGATGGAGCCGATGTGCCGAATCCCCAGGGGGAATCTTCGATACGACCCATCGGTTCTGAACCAGTCGGTGCCACTGTCCGGATCGACGGAGCTCGCCGCGCTCGCGATGCCTTGGTGCACAACTCCGATAGAGGCCGAGAGCTCGCTTGGCCCCGACTCCCATCATCCGATCATCTCGCTATCAGGCATCCCGAGCGCCGTCATCGTGTTGAGAATCTTGCACCCGATCCTTGCCTCGACTCTCTGTGCCGCCAACCCTCTCGCTCGCATCGCTGAGCCCACGATAGCCTTGTAGCGATGGAACGTTGTCTCGACTTTGCTCCGTTTGCTGTAGCCCGATTCTGTGTGCCACTTTCGTTTGCCGAGCCGAGCTTGTGCTGCAATGTTGCGATTGCGCTGTCGGCTGCTCGCCGGCCCCGATGCGAGCTGGGCGCCCTTGCGCGGCGGTATCAGCACCCTCGGCGAGCAATGAGCGCTGTGATTCTCGATTGCCTCATAGACGCCGCCGGCGTCGTATGCGGTGTCAGCTCTGGCCGATGAGATGGGACTGTCGATCTGTCCGACAAGCGATGCAACCCGCGATGAATCGCGGGCTCTTTTGTTCGTCAGCTCGCCGGCGACGACTTCGCCACTCTGCTCGTCGACACACAGATGGAGCTTGCGATAGTCCCTGCTCTTTGGTGCTCTGCGCAGCTGGCCGGCGTGGACAGCGAGACCGCTGCTGTCGATCAAGATGTGCAACGGCGTCTTCTGCTTGTCTTGGTAGAAGGGGACCTTACCCAGCTTCGCCTTGCGCCTCGAGATCGTGGTGTGATCGGGCACATCATTGTCTAGCTTCATCAGAGCGAACAACGATCGCAGCAATCCCTCGCTCTGCCTAGATGACAGATGAAACACCATGCCCAGGGTGACAGCCGTCTCGATGGCGTGGTTCGAGTACTTGCGTTGACGGCCCGGTTTCCTCCTCCTCGGCCGGGGCGCGTCCCAGTTCACAAGCTTGCCGGCGGTGAGCGAGATCCAGACGGTCAGGCTCCCACGGTTGCGTAGACCCGCCTCATATTCACGCCAATTCCTCACGCGATAGGCCTTCTTCACATACTTCCGCTGAGTGCGTTTGAAAATGCTCATGGGGAACCTCGAATCCGTGAGTAAAGGATAATTGTGGACCGAGATCGCGAGTTGTGCACCAAGGCATCGGCGCGCCGCCGAGGAGGATCATATCGAGGCTGCTGGTGTCGTAGGAGCCGACGTCCGGGAAGTTCGTCAGAAAGTTGATCATGGTTGGCACGAGAATCGTCTTGGTCACTCGGTGCGTTTGAATCGCCTCGAGCGTCCCCGCGGGCGTGAACTGGCCGAGAAAGACGTGCGTCCCCCCGACCATTGTGACCGAGTAGCAAGCCCACGCGTCCGCCAGGTGGAACATGGGAGCAGCGTGAAGCCAGACATCGCGCTCTCGGAAGCCGGCGGTCATGACTACGTGCTGCGCATTGGAGACGACGTTTCTCTGGCTGAGCATCACGCCTTTCGGGAGACCGGTGGTGCCGCCCGTATAGCAGAGGTTCAGCATCTCGTTCTCGTCCCAGCTGCGAACGGAAGTTGAGAGTGGCTCGCTACCGGCGATGAGCTCCTCGTAGTTGACCATCCCGTCGACCCGCGCGTCATCGAGAAGAACGACATGCTCGATTCTCGGCGTCTTCTCGTGGAACTGCCGGTAGAGCTCGACGTACTCAGCCCCGACCAGGATTGCTTTGACGTCGCTATCGTTGAGGATGAACTCGAGCTCGTTTGCGGCTAGGCGGATGTTCAATGGTGCCAGTGGCATTCCAGCGATGTCCGCCACGAAATACGTTTCCCAGTAGCGGTGAGAGTTGTTCGCGAGGATGGCAATGTGATCGCCGGGCTTCAACCCGAGCGAGAGCAGACCCGAAGCCAGACGGTGAACTCGCTCGTGTGCTTGCGCGTAGGTGAGCTCTAGATCTCCATCAACGAGCGCAGTCTTGGTGGGGTAGAGCTTGACCGCGTGACTCAGAATATCGCGTATCAGCACGGCCCTCCTCTTCGCGCCAGTGCGCCAGAACTTCACGACAGAAGCTATCACACACCGGTAGACCTATGGCTCCTCGTGGCGGTATTCGAAGTCCTGCCCGTGATAGGGCGCGGTTTTGCTGAAAATCAGCACGGAAAGATTGTCGGCTTGCGGCGCGAGCATGCGCAGAGCAGGAAACAAAGCATGGGTGTATCATAAGAGAACATGCGTCGCGGCTGCTGGTGGATCCTTTTCGCGCTCGTAGCGTGCGAGTCGAAGGAGATGGCGACGCTCTCCAAAGACGCGAAAGTGGACTCCCACCGGGCCCTGGTCGAAGATCTCGCCGCGCCGCGGCATCCATCCGACGGCGGCGGTCGCGCTTGGCTCGAGCCCCAACCGAGCGAGCCCATCGTCATCACGGTCGGAAGCTTCAACCGATTCGAAGTGGTTTACGAGGCGGGCCCGCTCGGTGTCGCCGAGGGCGGCGTCGTGTTCTTGCAGCCGTCGCCATTTTGGGGATGGGATCCACCCCAGAATGCAATCGAGGAAGGCCCAGGGTACACCGAAGTAACGACCGAAGCTGCTGGAGTCGAGCTCGGGGTGACCACGCCTGGAGGGCTTCTCGCCGTCGAGATTCGCGGTCGGGCGCTCGAGGAAGGAGAGCGCCTCCGCTTCATCTATGGCGCGGGGACGCGCGGCGTTCGTGTCGATCGCTACGCGGAATCGAAGGCTCGCATTTGGGTTGCCGTGGACGGCGACGGCGACGGCGTCCGTACATTATTAAGAGATGTTCCCACCGTTGACATCGCTGCTGCACCGCCATCGCAGCTCGTGGTGACCGTGCCGAGCACGGCCAGGCCTGGTGAGAGGATCCTGGTGACGATCGCGGCGCTGGATGCGTTGGGAAACGCCGGCTCGCGCCTGACGACGCCGATCCAGATTGATGCTCCCGCCGGCCTCGAGCTTCCGGAAGAGCTCACCCTCTCAGAGCGAGGAGTTGCGCACGTCGACGCCGTCGTCGACGAGCCCGGCATCTATCGCGTGCACGCCACCGCCGGCAGCTTCGCGGCTTCCAGCAACCCGCTCGTCGTGCGCGAGGGGATTCCCCGAATCGTTTGGGGCGACCTCCATGGTCACTCGCAACTGTCGGACGGGACCGGTACCCCGGACGACTATTTTTGGTACGCGCGCGATGTCGCGGCGCTCGACATCATCTCGCTCACCGATCACGACCATTGGGGGATGCGTTTTCTCGACCAAAGTCCGGATTCGTGGGAAGCCATCCTCGACGCAGCACGCCGTTTCCACGAGGCGGGGCGTTTCGTCACGCTTCCCGGTTACGAGTGGACGAACTGGCTGCACGGCCACCGTCACGTCTTGTATTTCGGCGACCACGCGGAGATTTTGAGCTCTCTCGACCCGGCCTACGAAACGCCTGCCAAGCTTTGGGAGGCACTTCGCGATCGAAGCGCGCTTACGCTTGCGCACCATTCGGCGGGCGGGCCAGTGTCCACGAACTGGGACTTCGTGCCGGACCCCGCGATCGAGCCGGTAACCGAGATCGTATCGGTTCATGGGAGCAGCGAAGCAGCGGATTCGCCGGGGGCGATCTACAACGCCGTGCCCGGCAATTTCGTCCGCGACGTCCTCGACCGCGGACTGCAATTCGGATTCATCGGAAGCGGAGACAGCCACGACGGCCATCCCGGTCTCGCACACCTCGGCGGGCCGAGCGGCGGTCTCGCGGCGATTTTCTCGGAGCATCTCACCCGCGAGGGTGTTCTCGAAGCGCTCAGAGCGCGCCGTGTTTACGCAACGAACGGCCCCCGCATCTGGTTGCGCGTCTGGCTCGAAGACGAGCTTCGCTTTGCGGTAGCGGGTACCGCACCCATCGAGCGTGTCGATGTCATCCGCAGCGGAAGGATGATCGAAAGCCTACGTGCGGAAGGGCGGCGCGAGTGGTCCGAGACATTGCCGTTCACTCCACTCGCGAGCGGCGAGTACGTCTACGTGCGCGTCGTCCAGATAGATGGCGGTGCTGCGTGGTCCAGTCCCTTCTTCGGGAAGTAGATTGGCCACCGAGCCACAGCGCAGCAAAGCCGCTACTAAGAATCCTTTTCTTTTCCAGAAAAGAAGCTTTTGCATCCTAGTAGTACAGAGGTTCGGACGCACCGCTGGTAGCGCAGCAGTCCGCGCTATGGTGGTTCAAATTTGCTTCCGTGATTATTCTGTTAGTATCCATCGTCGTTATGCACACGTATTTTTCGATTTTGGCTGTCTTCGCGATTGCGGGAACGGCTTCCGCCCAGACCTCGTATCTACACCGCGTGGTCCGGGTGAGCCCGAGTGACGCGGCCTCGCCGGCGGAAGTGTCGGTCGCGATCAACCCCGCGCGACCCGAAAACATCATCGCGGTGTCGCTACAAGCGATGGGTCCAGGGACGGATTTCGCCTACGTCAGCTTCGACGGCGGCACCACCTGGGCTAGTGTCCAGGGTCCGAATCCCCATGGGCGCACACAGGGTGACGACGCCGTGGTTTTCGATGACGACGGCCGGCCGTTCTGGTCCTACATCTCATATTCTGGTCTCCGCGTCGACAAACCCGATGACGCTGCCAACGGGATCTTCGTCAATCGATCGGACGATGGGGGCCGCACCTGGAGCGAGCCGGCTACCGTTGTCGACCACCTCAACACGGTAGAGCCGTTCGAAGACAAACCGTTCCTCACCACCGGACCCGACGGCCGTGTCTACGTGGCGTGGACGCGCTTCACGAAGTACGGAACGCCCGATCCGGCCGAGACCAGCCATATCATTTTTTCGCTTTCGGAGGACGCCGGTGAAAGCTTCGCGATGCCGTTCCGGGTCTCGGAAGAGCCGGGCGACGCGGTCGATAGCGACGGCACGCTCGAAGGGGTCGTGCCGGTGGTGGGTGTCGAGGGTGAGGTGTATCTCGTTTGGTCCGGACCGAAAGGACTCGTGCTCGACAAGTCGACGGACGGAGGCTGGACGTTCGGTGACGATCGCGTCATCGGCCCGCATCCGGGTGGCTGGGACCTCGAGATCGACGGGCTCGCCCGAACCAACGGGTTTCCGGTGACTGGAGTGGATCAGAGCGGTGGGCCTTTTCGCGGCGCGCTCTACGTGAACTGGGTCGACGACCGGCATGGCGATCCCGACGTGTTCGTCCTGCGCTTGGACGATGGCGGTGATAGTTGGACGTCACCGGTGCGCGTGAACTCGGACGCGGGAAGCCGCGCCGTGCAGTTTTTCACGTGGATGGCGGTCGACTCGGTCGACGGTTCGGTGAACATCGCATACTACGATCGCAGCGGGCTCGAAGGGACGCAGACAGGCGTGACGTTCGCACGGAGCACCGATGGCGGCTCACATTTCGAGACCGTACCCATCGCCATCGATGCGTTCGAGACCTCTCCCGACGTTTTCTTCGGTGATTACCTTGGTATCGATGCGTATGGCGGCAGGGCCGTCGTCGTCTTCCAGCATTTCACGAGCTCGTCAACGCTGGCTCTTTCTGCAGCACTCTTCCGTTTCCAATAGACGCGCGGATTTCGAACGAGGAGGCGATCATGCGATGGACGAGGCGGGGACGAAACGCCAATCTCGAGGATCGGCGCGGACGGCGAGTGTCCCGAGGTCGTACCGTGAACAGTCGTCATCATGTCGTTGAAACAGCAAGGGGTTCAAAAGATCCGAGAGCTTCGTGAGGCAGGTGTTGACCGAACCTGCGGAACTCAGCTCGGTGGAACGATTGCTTCTCGAGGCGGCTTTTTTCCTTGGCGCGGTTCCCGCGGAACCTCCGGCGGCGGAGGATCTCGAGTGAGCCGCGTCGTATGCCTGACCCTTCACATGTGGTAGTTAGTAACAATGATGCGTTCTCTATTTCTATTGCTGTTCACGTTGTGTTGTGTTCTCCCGGCCTCAGCGCAGGAAGCTGAGGACGAGGAGGAAGAGAAAAAACTCGGATGGTCGAACGTCGCCGACGTGGGCTTGGTGGTGACGGCCGGGAACTCCTCGACCTCGACGTTCTCCTTCGATGACAAACTCACCTATGCGTGGGAGGGTGCTGATTTCATCTTTCGTGCCGGGGCGCTGCGAGTACGAACGACGGATGACCCGTTTGCCGTGGGGACTCCTGAGGATTTCGAGGTCATCGAGGATCTCACCCGCGAGCTGGACACGGAGCACTACTACTTCAACGGCAACTACCAAAAAAACATCACCGACCGTTTTTTCTGGCTCGCCGGCGGCGGATGGGACAAGGACACGAACGCGGGCATCGAGAACCGTACCGTAATCTTCGGAGGTATCGGTAACACCTGGAAGGACACGGAGCGTACGCTGTTCAAAACCGACTACACGGTTACGTTCACGCGCCGTATCGACGAAATCCCGGATCCCGAGCGCGATGAAAGATTCTCCGAGCTGCGCCTCGGATGGGACTACCGGCAGCAGCTCGCCGCCCACACCAAGTTCGACAGCGATTTGGTCTTTTTCGCCACGATCTCGGATTTCAGCGACAACCGGTTCGTGACCATTAACTCCGTGACCACCAATATGACGGACAGGTTCGCCTTGAGATTCAGCCTGAAGCTCCGCTATCAGAATATCCCGGCCTTCGAGGAGATCGATCTCGAGACACCCGAGGGGCTTCCGATTGGCGAGGTCGTGATCCGCAAGAAGAAGCTCGACACCGTGGTGAAGTTCTCTTTCGTGGTCACTCTATGAAAAAAATAGCGTGCGCTTCAGTTCCCCGGCGCCCACGGAGGAGGGCGTCTCCTGGCGGTGGCAAGAGGCCTCGTTGAAGACTGTATTCTTTTCGTTTTTACGGCATACGGTTGGTTCGCGTTGAGCGCGAGGTTCACCGCACCCAAACGAAGGAGCGCGTCGACGGTGGCGTCGAGAGAGGGTTCACGGCCACAGCCGAAGCTGAGCGTGACGATACCGAGAATGGAACCGATCGTGCGTCTAGCCATGGCGGGGACGGTATCACTAGAGGACGCCGTGCCCGTGCCCGATCAAAACCAGTTGACGAAGATGGTGGGCCCGCGAGACGGACCGGGCTCGGGCTCGGGCACGGGGCTTGTTCAACTCTCCTGCGAGGCGCTGACGCCCTCGAGGACGGTGGCGATTTTTCCCAGCAGGGTGCGCGCCCGATACGGTTTTTGCAAGAACGCGACCCCTTCCATTGCTTTCAACTCAGCGACGGTATCTTGGCCGTCGTACCCGCTCGTCAAGATGACACGGGCATCGCCATCGATAGCTCGAATCTCGCGGAGCGCCTCGGCGCCGCTCATTCCCGGCATGGTCATATCGAGGATGATGACAACGATGTCAGTGCCGTCCGAGCGATAGAGCTCGACCGCCTCCACACCGGTGGACGCCTCGACCACGGAGAATCCTGCAGTTTCGAGGAGATCCCTTGCCATGGTGCGCACCATGGGCTCATCGTCGACCACGAGAATGTTGCCGCCTCCTTTGACTGCTTCCTCCGTCAGGACGGTGGCGTTTTCGACGGGCGTCTCTTGCCCGGCTGGAAATCGCACTTCGAAAATCGACCCTTCGCCTCGTGCGCTGGTGACCGTAAGCTCGCCCTCTGCGCTTCCGACGATGCCCTGCACCGCCGCGAGCCCCAGCCCACGCCCCGGTCCCTTCGTCGAGAAGAACGGATCGAAAATACGCTCTCGTGTCTTTTCGTCCATGCCGACCCCGCTATCCGACACGACGAGCCACACCGTGGCCGGCGAGTCACTTCGATTCGTCCGCACGATAACCGAGCCCGGTCGTTCACCGACGGCCTCGGCGGCGTTCGTCGCGAGGTTCATGACGAGCTGGCTTATCTGGGTTCGATTGGCTTGGATGAAAGTGGGTCGAGGCGTCAGCTCCAAGCAAAAGTCGATCTTTTTCGGAATCGACGCACGCACCAGCTCCGTCATTTCTTGAACGACCGCGTTGAGGTCGAGGACCTCTTGGTGAAAGCTCGCCTTGCCGGCGTAGGCGAGCATTTGATGGGTGAGATTCGACGCCTGCTGGGTGGCGGTCACCACTTTCTCGAGATAGGGTCTTGCTCGCGAGCCGCCCGCCGTGAACTTCATCGCGAGCTCGGTGTTGCCAAGGAGGCTCGTCAAGATGTTGTTGAAATCGTGCGCGATCCCGCCCGCTATGAGCCCGAGGCTTTCGAGCTTTTGTGCGTGCTGCACCTGCGCTTCAAGATGTTGATGGGCCTCTTGTGCCCGTTTCACGTCCGTCAGGTCCGTTCCCACCACGCCGATACCGTAAGGCTCGTCGGGCTTCGCGCCTAGAGGAAACGCGACCAGGAAGTACGTCTTGTGACCGGTGTCGATGGCAAACGTCAGCTCGCGCTCGACGACTCGGCGTTCCGCCCACGCGGTTCTCGTCGTTTCCAGATACGCTTCCGCGACATCCGTCGGAAGCAGCGTCCGAGGCGATTGGCCGAGAGCCTCCGCTTGCGGGACTCCGAGCACATGTTCGAAGCTTTTGTTGAGAAGAAGATACCGATCCTCCGGATCCGTCACCGCGATGAGTGTCGTCGAGTTGTCGATGATGGCCTGGAGAAGATTCTGGCTCTTCTCGAGTGCTACGACACTTCGACTCGTCGTTTCTACGTGCTCGTTGAGATCGGCGTAGAGGTGGCGCAGCCGTGTAGTCATGTCGTTGAACGCGGTCGCGAGCAGCCCCACCTCGTCCGACGTCAGTACGGGAGCGACGGTGGTGAAGTCTCCATCAGCGACCGCCGTCGCGGCCTTGGTAATCTCGAGGACGGGACGCGCAATTTGACGAGCGATGAAGTAGACCCCTCCCGCGAGCATGAGCGCTGAGAACAGGCCGATTCCGAGGATGGACACGACCAGCCGGCGTGCGGGCGCAAACGCCTCCGCCTGTCCCATTTCTACGAGAAGCGCGAGCTCCCGCGCGGCGTTCCACCGGTAAGCGCCGATC
This sequence comes from Candidatus Marinacidobacterales bacterium, assembly GCA_965237955.1. Classification (GTDB taxonomy): domain Bacteria; phylum Acidobacteriota; class Vicinamibacteria; order Marinacidobacterales; family SMYC01. The sequence continues at coordinate 3,530,918 of OZ250169.1, forward strand.
ACCGGGGTCCCGGCGTAGTTTGCGTAGACGCCGACCCCGTGCTCGCCCGAAAGGGCCGCATCGATACCGGCGCTGAACACACCCCGGCGAAACTCTTCGCGCCCGAAGCGCGCCGAGCTCACGAAGTCGTTGAACAGGCTCACCAGATACGCTTCTCCGGTCTCACCGAGTCGGTCCGCGGTGAGCCGGTCGATGTAGGCGAGATCGAGATCGCCGGCGACAACCGCGATCGTCCGTCCGGCGTCGTCTTTCACCGGGGTAGCGATAGTAGCGGCGGGTCTTCCGGTGATAGGCGACATGTAGACGTTCTGTATGAACGTAGCCTTCTTGCCGAGCGTGTAAAAGAGCTCACTGGCGCGGTAACCTCCAAGATGGCTTTCATCGGTCGAGACCAGGACCTCACCGCCTACTGGCGAGAGCAGGCACAGCGCTTCGAGGTCGGAGCGAGAACCGATGGCCGAGAGCAACAGTGCTCTCCGATACGCGCCCTCGCCTCGTGCGACCCGTCCTCGGCGAGGAGCGCAGCGTCATGGCGCATCTGTGGCAGATCGGCAAGAAACACGATGAGCTCTCGCTGTAGGTCAACCCAGCGATTCAGCTCGCCTTCTTTCTGGAGCGCGACCGTTTCCAGCCGGTCCGCGATGGCTTCACGCAACGCGTGGCGCGCTTCGGAAAAAGCGACGAGGGCGACGAAAACGACGGTGAGAACCGAGACGGTAAGGAAAGAGCCGACGAGGCGAGCCATGAGACTTCGCTCTGGTCGCAGCGATTCCGGAAGAATCGAAAGGAGGTTTTTGAGTCTCATCAGCCGGTCAAGGATCGACAACGCGGAACAGGCTCGTCTCGCCTTCGTGAATTTTGGAGATGACGACACTCCGTGCCGGATCCCGACTACCGCTGAACCGGATGGTTCCCGTCGCGCCCGTGTACTCGACGGTCTCGGCCAGAGCCGCGCGGATCGAATCTGGGTCTTTGCTCCCGCGGCTTTCGATGGCCCGAAGGAGAAGGTTGATCGCGTCGAACGTCATCGCGGCCGTGACCTTCGGGACGGTGCCATGCGAGTCACGGTAGAGCTCGACGAAACTCCGCGCTTCGGGCGTGTCCATCGCATAGTGCCACTGATGCGCGATGAACGCCCCGTCGCTCTCGGGCATACGTTTGAACGCCTCCATGTCCCACATGTCGCCGCCTAGAAGGATCGCGTCGATTCCAAGCTCGCTCACCTGGCGGAGTTGGGCGACAACCCTTTCGGTGTCGTTGGGCAGGTAGAGCACGTGGGGATCGGTCGCGCCGATGCGCGCCAATTGTTCACGGTAGTCGAGTGGCTCGTCGAACGTATACGATTCGAACGCGACGATTTGGCCACCTTCGTCTTCGAATGCGCGCCGGAAGACGTCTGACAAGCTGCGTCCGTAAGCGGTCGTTTTGTCATAGAGCACTGCGGCGCGACTCGCGCCGAGCTCGTTCGCCGCGAACCGGCCCATCACACTACCCTGGAAGTCGTCCAAGAATGCCAGGCGAAACACGAAGTTCTTGCCCTTGGTCGTTGCCGGGTTACTGGACATCGGGCTCAGCATCGGCATGCGCGCATTCTCGGCAACGAAGGAGACGGGAATAGCGTGGCGTGAGAATTGCGGGCCGATCAAGGCGTCGATGCGCTCCTGATTGATGAGGGCGCGCGCGACGCTCGTCGCTGAGTCGGCCCGGTCCTCGTAGTCTTTGACGACGATCTCGACTCGGTGAGGGTGCCCGTCGACTTCGATACCGCCGCGATCGTTGACGATCTTCGCCGCGAGCTCGGAAGCGTTCACGGACGGGAGCCCGGAGGTTTCCTTGGGTTACACCCTGGAGGAGAGCTAGAAGTCCGATGCGGATCTCGCGAGGCGCGTCCGGCGCGGACCTGCAAGCGGTCACGAATGCGATCAGAGACGCGACTACGAGAAGCCTACTCACTTCCCGACACGTCTGCTTGCGCATCCCGTCTGTCCCCGCACACCGCGCCACCGGGATCATGCCCCGGCGCCGGTCTCACTGCGTCATGAGCCTAACACGACTACAAAGTTACATTCAATAAGGAGTTGCAGCCACCCCCGTCGTGAACTAATCTTGACGCCCGACCAATGGCAAAGCCGACGTTCATTCCGCTGTCCCAATACCGGGCGTTTCCGGTCGAAGACATGCAGCAGCGTGCTCGGGAGTTCCACGAGCACCTGAAAACGCGCCGTACGGTGCGGGAGTACTCCGAGCGTGAGGTGCCGCGGGAGATCATCAAGGAGTGCCTTTTGACCGCAGGCACGGCGCCGAGCGGTGCCAACCAGCAGCCCTGGCATTTCGCGGTCGTGACCGACCCCGCGATCAAGAAGACGATCCGCGAAGCTGCCGAGGAAGAGGAGCGCGCTTTCTACAGCGGCCGGGCGCCGGACGAGTGGCTCGAGGCTCTCTCACACCTCGGTACGGACGAGCACAAGCCGTTTCTGGAGATCGCTCCGTATCTCATCGTCGTCTTTTCACAAAACCATGGGGTCAAGTCGGACGGGAGCACACTCAAGCACTATTACGTTGCCGAGTCCGTCGGTCTCGCCACGGGAATGCTGATTGCCGCCATCCACAATGCCGGTCTCGTGTCCCTGACGCACACGCCGAGCCCGATGAGGTTTCTGAACGACATCCTCGGCCGACCCTCGAACGAGCGCCCGTTCCTGATTCTCGTCGTCGGCTACCCCGCCGACGATGTGAAGGTCCCGAAGATAACGAAGAAAACGCTAGACGAGATCGCCAGCTTCCACTGAGCTCGTCGCTCGCGCTCGTGTCCGCCGTCGTCGTGGGGTCTACATCAGCGGAGCTGGTGGTAACGTTGAGATCGACACGCGCTCGTAAGCTCCCTCGACGTCGGAGGGTGTTTGCGCGAGAGTCGCCAATAGCGCGACGGCCATGATTTGCATGCTCAGACGCCTTCAATAGACTTGGACTAGCCACAGGAGGACCGATGGCCTGGATTCACATGATCCCCGAAGACGAAGCTTCCGGGAGGCTCAAAGAGCTCTACGACAAATACACGGAACCTTGGGGCGGCGTCGACAATGTTCTGAAGATCCACAGTCTCAACCCGCGGTCGATGGAAGCGCATTTCAATTTGTACATCGCCCTCATGCGGGGGCGATCCGAGCTGAGCCGCGAGCAGCGGGAGATGATTGCCATCGTCGCTTCAGTCGCGAACCAGTGTCACTACTGAATCAAGCATCACGGGGCGGGGCTCCGTAAGCTGACGAACGACGACGCATTGGTCGAGAAGCTCACGACCGACTGGCGCAATGCCGAGCTGTCCGATGCCGATCGGCGAATGTTGGAGTACACCGAAAAGCTGACGCTCGAGCCGTGGGAGATGAACGAATCCGACGTCGTCGCCCTCCGCGACCAGGGTTTCAGTGACAGCGCGATCCTGGACATCAATCAAGTGACAGGCTACTACGCTTTTGCCAACCGTCTAGCCGAAGGCCTCGGCATCGAGCTAGAAGCGATCCATAAAGAATAAGAGAGCTACCGGTGAGTCTTTCTTCCCGCGGATAAACTCGTCACTCGCTTCCGAGGTTCAATTCGCGCCGACGTTCCTGTTGCCACCGCCTCACGTCCTCTTCCGAGACGTCCGGATAGCTCCCGAGCGCCCAATCGAGACACGCGATGAGGTCGTCGGCCGCTTCCAGACCTACGCCCAATCGAACGAGTCTGTCGATACCCAGTGCCCGTGCCTCGTCCTCGGTAGCCCAGTACTCCGAAACCGATCGATGGTGGTTCACTTTGGTCACGAGTCCGTCGAAGCTCAGGGCGTAGCGCGGGACTCGCGTCATGGCGAGCACGTCACAGAAGTGGCGCGTTGTATCCTCATCCGCTCCATCGAGGCGGAAGCTGAGAAGCGAGCCGGGAAGCGAGTACTGGGTGGCGATGACGTCGGCGTCCGGATGCTCGGGAAGGGAAGGGTGGTGGACTTCGCTGACCCGCCTGTGCCCCGATAGAAACGAAGCGACTGCGCTGGCGTTCCGACAACGTCTCTCGAAACGAGCCCTCGCTTCATCGAGCGCTGCCACGATCGATTGCGAACGACGCCAGTCGAGGATGCCTCCGCGCATCGCCACCAGATCCATGACTTCGTTCATCTCTCGAATCCGATTCGATGCGATATAGCCCCACATGTTCCTATCGCGCCCATCCATGGCTTTCGTGCCGCTGGAGATGACGTAGTCGACGCCGAGCTCGAGGAGAGGTGTGTTCGGAGCCCACGGAGTGGCGATGGTGTTGTCCACGATCGAGACGATGCGCGGACTCCGCTCTCTCGCACGCGATACGATAGCGACGAGCTTTTCGACGTCCACCGCTCGGGTGAGCGGGTTCGAATACGTCTCCACGAACACGAACCGTGTCGCCTCGGTGATGGCGCTCTCGACGTGCGCGAGCGAGTCCTCGGGTACGAGATCGATGCTGCCACCGAGACCTTCGGCGAGACGTTTCAGGTACGCCTTGGTTTTGTTGTAGCTCGCTTGCACGACGACGGCGTGCGTTCCCTGCTCGAACAGAACGTCGAAAAGAAGCGCCGCTGCGCCCATGCCGGAGTCGACTGCGATCGCAGCGGAAGCGTGCTCGAGCTTTTCGATCGCTGAGACAAGCGCCCGCGTCGATTCCGACCCGTAGCGCGCATAGGTCGTCGGTAGATGCGACCAACAATCTTCGGCGAGGAGGCTGATTCGTGCTTTTTCTTCCTGCCACGCGATCATGCGCGCCGAGCCCAGGAGGTCGAGCTGGATCGACTGGCCGTCTGGATGGAGAAAGGGTTTGCTGTCGCGGCGTATGGCGTCGTCGACGGCGTCATGAAGCTCGCGTGTGTCCGCACTCATCTCGGCGCGGGACGGTGGGTGGGTACGGTCGGCCATCAAGACTCGACGCACATTATAGGCTGGATGCGATCAAACGCGCGCGTTCCGTCGAGAGAAGCGGTTGAAGAGCGCGTCGAACGCGAGCTGCACGTCTTCTTCCCGAAGAAAGATCGAGAACTCGGTCGCGGTCGACGCGATCTCGATGACGTTGATGTTCTGGAGCGCAATCTCCTCCATGAGCTGAAACAAAATGCCTTTGACCTTCAGGTAGCGCTCGTCGAACGCGACCCCCACCGCGGCGAGATCGTCGTGGAGGATGCGTGGCGGCGAGCTGAGAGCGCTCGTCACCAGTCGCAGGTTCTCGGCTTCGACGATGACGGTCACCTCGCGCATACCTTCCGTCACCGTAATGAAGCCGTTGCGAGACTGGACGCGGTTGAACACCCGGTTGAGCTCGCGATGGCTCGTCGGTGACTTGGCGACGGTGGCCGCGCACAGGCCAGATTGGATGCTCACCTTGTCGAGGACGAGCTTGTCGCGGCGCGACTGAGATTGAGGCAGCCGGGCCAGCTTTTTCTGGAGTCTGGAGAGGTTCATCAGGACGGCGGCGTCGGTCACTTCTTTTTTCGTCCGCGCCTCGATGCTCGGCCTCAGGAAACGCGCGACTTTCGTGAGGTTCATCAAGTCGTGATAGAAGCCGAATCGAAGCGCTGCGTGCGTCTCGACGATCTCCTGGACCGCTTCCGAAATCCGTATCATGTTATGTATATAACATAATGACGTGTATGTAACAAATTCTCTATAGTTTCTTGGTCGTGGTGGGCCAGCAGTCTAAACTTCCACCTTGTTTGATGACAACCAACAGGAGGACGTGAACATGATGGCAACCATGACGATGGTGGAATGTCCGGTCTGCGGTGGTGGAGAAGTCGCTATGTCGCCGGACACCGTCGTGAACGAGCTACTCGATTGTGGCGAATGCGCGAGCGAGCTCGAAGTCGTCTCCCTCGATCCCCCGAGGCTCGAGGAGGCCCCCGAAGTCGCCGAGGACTGGGGTGAGTAAAACCTCTTTTCGGGTGGCGTTGCTGCACTCGGTCGTGCGGCAGGAAGAAAAGCTCTTGACGTCCGCGCTCGAAAAGATTCCCGGCGTCGACTGCGTCTTGGTCGATGATCGCAAGCTGAGCGTCGATCCACAACGAGCGCACGCCGACTTCGATGCGGTGATCGCCCGGAGCGTGAGCAGCTCACGCAACGTGGCCGCACGCCATTTGTTCGAAGCCGCCGGCGTACGGTGTTTCAACCCTGCCTCGGTCGCTGAGATCTGCAACGACAAGATGCGAACGTCGCTCGCGCTGATCCGAGCGCGCGTGCCACATCCGGAGCTCCGGGTCGCGTTTACGGAAGACTCGGCGCTCGAAGCCATGGACGAAATGGGCTATCCGGTCGTGCTGAAGCCCGTGGTCGGTTCGTGGGGACGGCTCATCGCGCGCGCAACCGACACCGACAGCGCCCGCAGCCTTCTCGAACACAAGGCGGCGCTCCCGAGCTTCCAGCACCACATCTATTATCTGCAGCGCTACGTCGAGAAGAACGGCCGCGACATCCGAAGCTTCGTAATAGGCGAACAGTGTATCGCGGCGATCGTGCGCGTAAGCTCCGATTGGCGAACGAACACGGCGCGTGGCGCCGTCGCCGCCAACTACCCCGTGACTCCGGAGCTCGAGGCGGTCTCTCTCTCCGCGGCGCGTGCCGTCGGCGGCGGGATTCTCGCGGTCGATCTGTTCGAGACCGACGAAGGCTTTCTCGTGAACGAAGTCAACGACACGATGGAGTTCAAGAACAGCATCGAGCCCACCGGTGTCGATATTCCCGGAGCGGTCGCGCGCTACGTCGTCGACGAGCTGCGAGCGGCCCAAGCAGCATAATGCGAATCAATATCGTCGGAGGATCCGGCTACACCGGTGGTGAGCTGCTACGCTTGCTGTTGTTTCATCCCGACGTCGAGATTCAGGGAACGAGCTCGGAAAGCCTCGCCGGAAAATCAATAGGTCGAGCGCATCCCAATCTCCGCGGGATGACCGATCTGAAGTTCTCGAAGCTCGACGAGATCGAGCCGGCCGACCTCGTCTTTCTCTGTCTTCCGCACGGGACGGCGTCGGAGCGGTGGGACGAGCTCTTGGGGCTCGCGCCGCGCATCATCGATTTGAGCGCGGACTTTCGTCTGCGCGACGACGGAATATACGAAAAGTACTACGGCCGCGAGCACCCGCGACCACCGCTTCTCGAGCGGTTCGTCTATGGTCTTCCCGAGCTGCACCGAGACGCTATCCGGGTCGCGAATTGGGTAGCGTGCGGGGGCTGCAACGCGACGGCCACAATCCTGGGCCTGTACCCGTTGGCCCGAGCCGGCCTCATGGACGCGAACGCTCCCGTGATCGAAGTCAAAGGCGGTTCGAGTGAGGCGGGGCGGAAGGCGTCGGCCACGAGCCATCATTCGGAGCGAAGCGGCTCGGTGCGGGCGTACGCTCCGACTGGACATCGACACACGGCCGAGATCGCACAGGCGCTCGGGAACGGAACGCCGATGCCGGTGCACCTCACGGTGACGTCGGTGGAAATGGTGCGGGGCGCGGTTGCGACGAGTCACGTCTTTTCGAGCGGTGACGTTACCGAGCGCGACGTGTGGCAGATCTATCGTGACGCCTACCGTGACGAGCCTTTCGTTCGCCTGGTCAAGGAGCGCCGCGGGCCGTACCGCTATCCCGATCCCAAGCTTCTCGCGGGGACGAATTTCTGCGACGTCGGCTTCGAGGTAGATGCGGATACTGGCCGCGTCGTCGTAGTGAGCGCTATCGACAACCTGATGAAAGGCGCGGCTGGCCAAGCCGTTCAGTGCATGAACGTGATGAACGACCTGGACGAAACCGCCGGCCTGACCTTCCCCGGCCTCCATCCACTCTAAGAGCTCCAAGAACCACATGTGTCGGTTTCTGATGATGCGGGGGGAGCAGCCGTTCGCGGCGCTGCCGGTACTCGAGTCGTTTCGAGAGCGGTGTCGTGACAGCCGTGAGTATCAGGGTCACGGCTGGGGAGCGGCGTGGCGGTCCTCGGGTGCGTGGTCGCGTTATCGTTCTCTGACTCCGATTTGGGACGATGATCCCGAGCTGCCTTCGGAGGTCGACTTTCTCGTGGTGCACGCGCGCAGTGCCTTCCGCGACGAAGGCATCGACATCGAGAACAACATGCCCTTCTACCGTGGGGAGTGCGTCTTTGTCTTCAACGGCGAGCTTCAAGGAGTCCGCTTGCAGGTTCCAGGACGTATCGGCGCAGAGAAGATCTTCAATCTCATAGAAGGGCGAGACGAGGGGGACCTCGATGTGGCCGTCGCCGCTGCCGACAGCTTGCTCGTCTCGAAGAGCGCACGTGTGCGCGCGATGAACCTGGCGCTCACCGACGGCGATCGTATCTATACGAGCTGCCGGTTCACGGAATCGCCGGACTACTTCACGCTGCACTACCGAGAGGGCGCCCTCGCCGCAGTGTGCTCCGAGCGTCTCGACGACAGTTTCAAGCCGATGGCGAGTGGGGAGCGCCGCGTCATCTGACGTGCTGCTCGTAAAAGTGGGCGGGGGTGCCGCCATCAACCTTGCCGGGATTGCCCGCGATCTCGCGAGCCTCGACGAGCCCGCGATCGTCGTTCATGGTGCGAATGCATGCCGAGACGATCTCGCGGAGCGTCTCGGTCACCCGACGCGCACGATCACGTCGGCGTCGGGCGTTTCGAGCGTTCTCACCGATGCGGACGCGCTCGACGTTTTGACGATGGCGTACGCCGGGCTCGTGAACAAGCGGTTCGTTCATCTCTGCCAACAACAAGGCGTCAACGCCATCGGCCTCACCGGACTCGACGGTGCTCTGGTGCGTGGTCGGCGCAACCCCGGTATTCGAGTTCAGGAGAATGGAAAAAAGCGTCTCGTGCGGGATCACTCGGGAAAACCCGAGACGGTGAACACGTCGCTTTTGAGGTTGCTCGTCGACCAGGGCTACACGCCGCTTCTCACGGTCCCGATTCTCGACGAGCACGGTCTTCCCGTGAGCACCGAGAACGACAGCGTCGTCGCTCTGCTACAGAAAAGCTTGGGAGCCCGCCGGGTCGTGCAGTTGCTCGAAGCTCCTGGATTTCTCGAGGACCCGGACGATCCCGCGAGCGTCGTCGACGAGATGCGATTTTCGGAGCTCGAGGAGCGGGCGCGCTCGGCGCGCGGGCGTTTCCAGCGAAAGCTCATGGGGCTTTCTGCAATGGCGGCGAGCGGTTGCGAGGAGATCATTCTCTCGGATGGAAGAAGCGATAGCCCGCTGAGCTCGGCGCTTGCCGGCCGAGGCACGCGGATACGAAGGTGACGAACCCCTACGAGCTCGACGTCTACGGAAAAAGGGGCATCACGCTGGTGCGCGGGCAGGGGACGCGCCTGTGGGACGACGCGGGCCGCGAATATCTCGATTGCATGAGCTCCCACGGTGCCGCCATCCTCGGCCACGCGCATCCTGCGATCGTCGAAGCGCTCTCGCGGCAGGCAGCCGAGCTCGTTTCCGCGCCGGGCGCTTTCCATCATCCCCAAAAGACGCGCTTGATGAAGCGTCTGGTGGAACTGGCACCGCGGGGACTCGCTCGCGTGTTCTTGTGCAACTCCGGAACGGAATCCATCGAGGCGGCCCTCAAGCTCGCGCGCGCGAGCACGGGGCGGAGCAAGATCGTCGCCGCGAAGCGCGGCTTTCACGGGCGGAGCTTCGGCGCGATGAGCGCCACGTTCAGCCCTAAACAGCACGCCTTGTTCGCGCCCGTTGTGCCAGATGTCGACTTCATCGCGTACAACAAGACAGAGAGCCTCGACGAGGCCTTGGACGATAACGTTGCCGCTCTCGTGTTGGAGCTCGTTCAGGGGGAGGGAGGCGTGCACGTTGCCGCGCACGACTTCGTTGCCCGTGCTGCCACGCTGTGTCGAGAGCGCGGAATCCTTCTCGTCATCGATGAAGTGCAGACCGGCTTCGGGCGCACTGGAAGACTGTTTGCGTGCGAGCACTACGGCCACGACGGCCACGACGTATTGACGCCCGACATCTTGTGTCTCGCGAAGGGCATCGCCGCAGGGTTCCCCATGGGCGCCATCGTCGTCCGTGACGGGCTCGAGTTCCCGCCGGGCACGCACGGCTCGACGTTCGGTGGCAATCCGCTCGCGTGCGCGGTCGCGAACACGGTGCTCGACATCGTGACCGCCGACGGGTTTCTTCGGGAGGTGGAAGCGAACGGCGTCTACTTGAGAAGCAAGCTCTCCGGGGAAGTCCGCGGCCTCGGTCTCATGGTCGGTATCGAGCTCGGTGAGCGCGCTCGCCCCTATTTGGACCGCTTGGCCGAGCGCGGTGTTCTTGCGCTGACAGCAGGCAAGAAAGTCCTTCGACTCCTGCCGCCATTGATCATCACCCGCGACGAAATTGAGCGCGCGGCCGAAGCGGTCCGGACTCTCTAAGTCATCGCGGCGTCCGTGAAGAACTCGCGCAGATATACCATCGGAATCCCGGAGCGCTTCGAGACGGCTAAATGGCCGCTAAGAAACGCTTTTGCCGCCGTCTCCAGACCATACCGGACGCGTGGGCGCCGCGCCGATAGAGCGAAGGTAACGAGTAGAGCTGGCTGAAGTGGGAGCCTAACCTAACGGGTCCGAGCGGTCTCGGGGCTACGCCCGTTGCTCGCTCTGTGTAAGTGTCCGCCCGGACACTCGGGCGTCAACAAACGTTGACACTAACACGACCGAGCGCAACCGTTTCCAAGCTCAGGGCTTGCGGAAAAGCTTAGTAGTTTTTCGGCTCCGCATGCCGAACACTTGAGCCGGGCAAAGCCCGCTTCCTCGGTTCCGCAATCTAGGTAGCGGGCGACGACGCTGTCCACAAAGCCGCGCCAGTAACCATATTTTTTCTCGAAGCGCTCCTCCCACAGAGCTTTCACATCCTCGTAGTACATCTCGAGGAGCTGATACAGGGGTGTGGCTCGGACATTGCGGGGACGGTACAGTCGAGGCGTCTCGACAGCAGCGGACGAGATGCCCAGGCCCATAGGGCCCGTTCATCGGCGAAGTCCATGCCATCGCGAGCTCGCCCGTCATTGCCAACTGCAAGCGCACTCCCATCATGGGGTTGAGGCGGATGCGTCTCGACGGGCAGTAGTGTCCGTCGGATTCTGGAGTACCGGAACAACAACTCTTCGCGACAAAGAGCTCCTCCCAACCCGACCCTCAACCTCCATTGACGCCTACCCGTTAACGACACGCTCTTGCTGTGTCTTGAACCTCGTCAACAGGCTTCGATGCCCACGTACAGGCACCGCGTCGAACCTTTTGTCTCTCGCGATGCGTCCGGATGAATTCTAAACGCCTGCCTCGTGAGGCAATTTCCCCTTCCACGGACTGACCCGCGCGATACAAAGGGCTATCCGTTTCAGCCCGAGCGATTGCGCTGCGCTACGGACGGAGCGGCCATTGGCCGGACTCCGATGGCGCACCCGAGCTGCCCGGATTAGACTTCCTCGGCGGTCATCCGGGAGCGAGCCCGGTTGATGGCCGAACGAGCGCGTGAACGAAGTGTGAGCGCGCGGTGATGGAGTTTCTTACCAACTACGAATTGGAGGCGTTACCATGCCGAATCTTCCCGGACGTCCGTTGGATTACGTGGGGGCCGCTCTCGCGATGCTCTCGATCGTCCTGGCCCTGGCAGCGACGACCGCCGCACAAGCTCGACTGGAGGTTTCCCCCGAGCACTATCAGAATCTCCGTTACCGCTACATCGGCCCGGTGGGGAACCGGGTGGCCTCCGTGGCGGGTGTACCCGGGGATCCCGCTGACCTATTACGTCGGCGCCGCTTCAGGCGGCATCTGGAGGTCGAAGGACGGGGGCGAACACTGGCGCCCCGTCTTCGACGACCAGCCCGACCACTCCATCGGGGCGCTCGCGGTGGCGCCGTCGGATCCTAAGATCGTCTGGGCGGGCACGGGCGAGACGCACATCCGCTCGAACGTCTCCCTCGGCACCGGCGTCTACAAGTCCACCGACGGCGGTGAAACGTGGCACCACATGGGTCTCGCCGGGCCGAGTCGCACCTCGCGGATCGTCATCCACCCGAAGAACTCGGACATCGTCTATGTGGCAGCGCTGGGACACTCGCACGGCCCGCAGGCCGAGCGAGGAGTCTTCCGCACGGAAGGACGGCGGTGAGACCTGGGAGCACGTGCTCTTCGTGGACGAGAACACGGGGGCCTCCAGCCTCGAGATGGACTCGAACAACCCTCGTATCCTCTTCGCGGGGATGTGGCAGATCGAGATCCACACCTGGGGTCGCGAGAGCGGTGGAGCGGGCAGCGGGATCCACATGTCGCGAGATGGCGGCGACACCTGGACCAAACTCGAGAGGAACGGTTTGCCAAAGCTGCCGGTGGGAAAGGTCGGCATCTGCTTGACTCCCGCGGACTCGGATCGGGTCTACGCCTTGATTGAGACGGGCGACGGCGTGCCCAGCCATGGACAGGAGACAGAGAGCGGCGAGCTATGGCGCTCGGACGACGGTGGTAAGAACTGGCAGCTCATAACTGCCTTGGTGCACAACTCCGATAGAGGCCGAGAGCTCGCTTGGCCCCGACTCCCATCATCCGATCATCTCGCTATCAGGCATCCCGAGCGCCGTCATCGTGTTGAGAATCTTGCACCCGATCCTTGCCTCGACTCTCTGTGCCGCCAACCCTCTCGCTCGCATCGCTGAGCCCACGATAGCCTTGTAGCGATGGAACGTTGTCTCGACTTTGATCCGTTTGCTGTAGCCCGATTCTGTGTGCCACTTTCGTTTGCCGAGCCGAGCTTGTGCTGCAATGTTGCGATTGCGCTGTCGGCTGCTCGCCGGCCCCGATGCGAGCTGGGCGCCCTTGCGCGGCGGTATCAGCACCCTCGGCGAGCAATGAGCGCTGTGATTCTCGATCGCCTCATAGACGCCGCTGGCGTCGTATGCGGTGTCAGCTCTGGCCGATGAGATGGGACTGTCGATCTGTCCGACAAGCGATGCAACCCGCGATGAATCGCGGGCTCTTTTGCTCGTCAGCTCGCCGGCGACGACTTCGCCACGCTGCTCGTCGACACACAGATGGAGCTTGCGATAGTCCCTGCTCTTTGGTGCTCTGCGCAGCTGGCCGGCGTGGACAGCGAGACCGCTGCTGTCGATCAAGATGTGCAACGGCGTCTTGTGCTTGTCTTGGTAGAAGGGGACCTTACCCAGCTTCGCCTTGCGCCTCGAGATCGTGGTGTGATCGGGCACATCATTGTCTAGCTTCATCAGAGCGAACAACGATCGCAGCAATCCCTCGCTCTGCCTAGATGACAGATGAAACACCATGCCCAGGGTGACAGCCGTCTCGATGGCGTGGTTCGAGTACTTGCGTTGACGGCCCGGTTTCCTCCTCCTCGGCCGGGGCGCGTCCCAGTTCACAAGCTTGCCGGCGGTGAGCGAGATCCAGACGGTCAGGCTCCCACGGTTGCGTAGACCCGCCTCATATTCACGCCAATTCCTCACGCGATAGGCCTTCTTCACATACTTCCGCTGAGTGCGTTTGAAAATGCTCATGGGGAACCTCGAATCCGTGAGTAAAGGACAATTGTGGACCGAGATCGCGAGTTGTGCACCAAGGCAACGGTGTGGTGCAACGCAGAATGTTCGTTGCCGTGGCGACGATATCTGTGATCGTCCTGGCATGCATGGGAAGCCCGCCAGATAAGCCAAAAACTCCGGCCGATGTGTTTATGGAAACGTTTGCGTGGAGGGACATGGAAACGATAGAGGTTTTTCAAGATCGGTTCCCATCAGGAGTGTTTTTCAGGCATGAAAGCCGTCGAGGGGAGACGCGGGAGTTGAGGGCAAACTTTCCTGGCGGAGGCACAATCGTTTTGTTGGCGCGTCCGTGCAGCCCAATCGCTGGATCAGGACTCTGTGTCTGGACGGTTGACGTTGAATGAGATGAACCAATCCCAGATCGTCCGGTTGGCCCCGTCCTGTGCCAAAACTCGGCCCTATTGAAATAGACCATAAATCAGCAGCTTAGTGTCTATGGTGCGCTCCCGTGAACGGCTTGGCGGGTTGCTACGTTTCTACCATCGGGAAGCCGCATGAGTATTTTGACCTCACGGGGACTTACGGGTGCGAAGCTCACTGCCCGCAGCTCGCCCCGCAGCCGATTTGAGCCAGCCGTGCGTACCCCCGGTGGGCCTGTCGCTCGCCACCCGCAGCCCAGGGGTCGGAAGCCAGCCCTGCGGCGCGAAATACCCTCGATTCTGCGCGGATTCCAACTCATCCAAGCGTAAGTCCTTAATTTCCTGGGCGGAGCAGTTTTGACGATGCACAACATCTCAGCTCACGTCAAGGCTACGATTTAGAGAAAAGGTATATTTTCTATACTATAATAGCTCATGCCATTTGAGTATGATCCCGCCAAAAGCGCCAGGAACAAGGCCAAGCATGGCATCAACTTTGATGAAGCCCAGGTGCTTTGGAAAGATGATCGGATGCTGGAAGCTCCGGCAAAAACCGATGACGAGCCGCGTTTTCTGGTGATCGGAAAGATTGGCGAAAACCACTGGGCCGCCGTCTGCGCTCATCGTGGGGACAATGTGCGGATCATCTCGGTGCGGCGCGCCAGGAAACAGGAGATCGATCACTATGAAAGCAAATGAGTTCGACCGGAAATTTGATGCAGGAGAGGATGTTAGCGACCATGTCGACTGGTCGAAAGCAAAGCGCCCGAATGTGCAGGTAAGGCGGGTGAATGTGGACTTCCCGGCATGGGTTGTTGACGGGCTGGACCGTCACGCGCGGCACCTTGGCGTGACCCGACAAGCGCTTATCAAGTTGTGGATCGCTGAACGGCTACAGTGAGGCGACGTCCGAAGCTTTGCCACCAACATACTAGGAAGTCAGCTCACCTGAGTCGGCTGACTCGTTCGACGCCAACTTGGCAGTACCGGTCGAAGCGTTGCGCGCCGGTCAAGGGACACACATTTCGCTAAGCCACCTGATGAAAGACTTGCCTCGGCCAGCCTATCTGTCCAGAATGTTGCGCCCCTGATTTCTTGGACAGAACGAGCCCACCATAATCAAGCAGCCGGTTCGAGCGCAAGACGTTCTCGCGCCTGAATCGGAGATTGAAATCCAAGGCGCTCGATCAACCAGGATCGGTTGTAGAGAGCGCGGAACTCCTGAAGGGCGTGAACCAGTTCCGGTATGGAACGGAAGTGGCGAACCCAGAGCAATTGTTCCTTGAGCGTTTTGAAAAAACGTTCGATGCAGCCGTTGCCCTCGGGTTCACGGACGAAGGCGGGCGAGAACTCGATCCCGAGGAACCGGATTTCGTTCTGAAAGTCATCGCTCATGAACTGCGATCCGTGATCGTGGCGAAGCTGGAGTCCTGTCGCGCCATGGGCGTGAAAGCCACCGAAGTGCTCGTTAACGCCTTGCCGGATCGGGTCCAGGGCCTCAAAACGAGTCGCCCGTTTGACCGCATGGATGCCGACACACTCCGCAGTGCAATGATCGACTGCGGCGAACACGGTGACCTGGCCCTCCTCGATCGTCACGGTGGCCGTGGCGTCAATGCCCCACATCTGATTCGGGCGCTCGGTCACGATGGTTCCGGTATGCACCTTCTCGGCGACGGGCGCCGCTTGCCGCTGGGGCGCCAGCAGCTGCGCGTCCCGCATCAAGCGCAGGACCCGGGCCTTCGAGGTCCGGACACCCGCGATCCGGAGCCGGGCCCAGAATTTACGATGGCCTTCTCCGGTAAACGGCGAGGCCGCGATCTCCTGCCGGAGCCGTTCGGTCAGTTCCTTGTCGCTGAACGCGGTCTTCGGTCCGCGCTTGCGTGCCTCGAGCGGATTGTGCCGCCGAGTCCGTTGCCAATAGTACGTCGACCGGGGCACGCCCCAGGCCCCCAAGACACGGGCCAGACCATACGGCGTTCCGGTGGAGGGCGACTTGGTCCGGCTCATCTGTTCGACCTCCATCGTAGAAAAGGGTTCTCATCCTCCAGCTGCCGGATGCGTTCCTTCAACAGATCGTTGTCCATCACCAGACCGGTCACTGCGGACTTCAGCGTCTTCTTCTCCTCGTCCGCCACCTCCCTCGTCCGGCTCTTCAGCCCGTCCTCGCCTCCTTGCAGAAACGCATCGCGCCAACTCGTCACCGCGTACTTCCGGCTCGTCGCCTCCAGTTCGACGCCACGCATTAGCTCTAGCACCACCGTTACCTTCCGCCGGGCCGACCAACGGACCTTCCCGCGTCGCGCTGAATCCGGGGCCGCTTCGGTCGCCCTACGGGCTCCTTGCGCCGCCCTCGATTCTATATTTCTTCCTCTGGACATCGTGATCCTCCTGTTCGGTATTCTCTCAAATCACTGTCCAAAGAAATTGTGGGGCGGGGGAATGAAGATTACTGTCAAGGATAACCGGCTCATTAAGTACATTCTGACGCTCGCCGGAGAGGTCGAAGACGAGCTGTTCGTCTCGGAAGTGGTGAACGAGGAACTCTACGATTTGATCGAGGACCCCGGCGAGCAGAAGAACTCGCTTCCCGAGAGGACCACCGATATCGGCCCGTTGCGCCGCGATGCCCTCTTTTTACTGGAAACGGCCCGGACCCTACAGGCCAAGCGACGGGGCCAGGAAGTCGTTCTGGATGAAGGGCTCTCGGAGCGCCTCAAGGCCCTGGGCTATATCAATTAGTCATGCGCGGTCTGCCGTGACCGGAACGCTTTCCAGCTCTCATCGCTCCCTGAAACGGCGGAGTTTCGTCGAACTGGCCCTTGGATCACGCTGGCTCGGCTCCACGTTCGGCTTCCACGAACATACTGCTATGGCCATGGGCGGTAGGTTGCTTCCGCCATCAAGTGTTGGTGATATGACGCTAAGACTTTACGGTGCATTAAGTTACAGCCACAATATCGCTCGTGACCTTCGCTGCGCGCTAAATGGAGCGTAAGCGCCTCTTTGGTGCTTCCGCCATCAAGTGATGGAATGGACTCCTCCGCTGACATAGACGGCATCGATGTGCCAAAGTCAGTCGAATACGCATCGAAAAGGAGGAGTCCGAATGAAAGATACGACGATCGCTGTGGATCTTGCAAAGAACGTCTTCGAGATTGCCATCTCGGGAGAAGCGGGGAAGGTGTCCAAGCAACTCCGTGTGAGTCGACCCAAGTTGGTGTCGTTTTTTTGCCAAACAGAGCGCTGCCACCGTGCTTCTCGAAGCCTGCGGCTCTGCTCACTTCTGGGCAAGGACGTTCCGAAGGTTGGGACACGACGTCGTCCTGCTCCCACCTCACCTCGTGAGGCCCTATCGACGCGGGAGCAAGAACGACCGCGCCGACGCCAAAGCGTTGCTCGAGGCCTACAGGAACGAGGAGATTCTTCCCGTGCCCATCAAGTCCGTGCACCAGCACAGCCTCGCCGCGCTCCATCGCCTGCGCTCAGGATGGCTCTCCACACGGACCGCACGCATCAATGCCGTACGCGGGATCCTGCGCGAACTCGGATTCATCATCCCAAAGGGCGCTCACTTCGTCGTGCCCGCCCTCTTCGAACTCGTCGAAGACGCTGATTCTGATTTGCCCGACGTGCTCCGTTCGCATCTCCGTGATGCCTGCTCCGAGATTCGAGAACTCAAGGACAAGTGCGCTGGCATCGAGCACGAGCTCAAGGCGCTCACCAAGCAGCTTCCTGAAGTCCAACGACTTCTCGCCATTCCCGGCATCGGACTTCTGACCGCGACCGCCATCGTGGGCTTCGTCGGCGATCTTCGCCGCTTCCCATCGGGGCGCCGCTTCTCGAGCTACCTCGGCCTGGTTCCCAAGGAAAACTCCAGTGGCGACATTCGCCGCTTCGGACGCATCACCAAGCGTGGCGACTCCTACGTCCGTATGCTCCTCACCCAGGGCGGGCGCGCCGTGCTCCGCGCGGCGAACGTCAGTAAGAGCCCGCCCGACAAGCTCCGCGCCTGGGCTCGGAAGGTCCACCGCTCGCGGGGACACAACAAGGCCGTGATTGCTGTCGCCAACAAACTCGCCCGGATCGTCTGGGCCGTCTCCACCCGCGAGAGTGAATTCCAGTCGCCCGTGGCCGCTTAGACTTAGAGGCTCCACTTTCGTGTTTTCCTTTTTCCCTTCCAAAAGAGGCTGCGACGATACCCATCCAACTGATGGCGTACCGGTCGGACCGGCGCGGGGTCAAGCCGATAGCAACACTGGCCCTAAGAGGTCGTTCAAAGTGATTGGCTCCTCGCGCGCGGATTTTCCATCATGGCCCGGAGCACCCAAGACGCTCCTCACTGAGGCCGAAGATACGTTTGCAGTCTGACCCATTCGTCACGACGCGATGGATACGCAGCTTCGATGGAAGATTTATTAAGAAAGGGGCTTGACTAGAGGAGTCCAGATATGTTGCTATGCCGTGTTTGAATGCTAGTCCCCTGTATCAGAACAAACTAGATAAAGCAGAGCTTGCCGAAACCATTCTAAGTGCATGAATCTTATGAATCTTATGGGCTGGCGAAAAGCCTAACTTTGTATAGTAATCAAAGATCCAGGGGACTAGTGTCAGCTGGTCTGCCTGTGTCGGCGAACGCCATTAATTAAGGATGTCGGCGTGCACACGAAGGTGTCCCTGAACGTCAGGCACCGTGTGGTCAGCCCAGCCCGCATCGCCGAAAGAACTGCGTCTCTCGAAATCAGGCTCAAACTCTAGCACACGAGCGGGTTACGCGGCAGCCACCAACACTTGATTGCGGAAGCACCTCAAGTGTTGCTACCCCGCTAGAGGCATTTGAATGCTAGTGTCAGTTGGTCTGCGTGTGCTGGCGAACGCCATTAATTAAGGATGTCGGCGTGCACGCGAAGTTGTCTCTGAAAGTCAGGCACCGCGTGGTCAGCCCAGCCTGCATCGCCGAAAGAACTGCGTCTCTCGAGATCAGGCTCAAACTCTAGCACGCGAGCGGGTTACGCGGCTGCCGCCAACACTTGATTGCGGAACTACCGGCACAGGACGAGGTCGCACGACCGACACTGATGTACGTGCTCAACGCCGGGATTTGCTGACGTCAACGACGCAGACCGATATTTTCAACCTTTGCTGATCCGAGAGCATTTCCTTCAGCTTGCACTCCAGCTCCCGAGCGCCCGGTGGGGTCCAGCCTTCCAATGCGGTCGGACGACAAGCGCTGGCATCGCCGAACCAGAAGACGAGGTAGATCCCGAAACCCTCCGCTCCCGGATCGCGCGTGTACTTGCTCACGAGCTGGTCCCTGATGGCGGACCACAGGTCTCGATGGCAGCTTCGCTTGATCTCCACCGGAACGTTAAAGCCACCGTACTCCACCCGAATGTCCGACCTCTTGTCATCGGCGTACGTACCCTCGGGTTGGACATCGACATCCAACCGGTTGAGCTTCGACTGCAACGCAAACAGAATCGCGTCGCGGCAGGAGTCTTCCGGCCTCGGGTCGGTGGCGCGGTTGTGATGGTCAACATTCCAATAGTGCCTCCAGTGCGAAGCGCTACCGTCTCGGATCTGTTCCGACAGCTCATTGAGAACCGCAACCACCAAGGCCGCGAGATCTCCCGCGTTGGCCGGCCGGCCGTTATCCAGTGTCCGCGCGACCTGATCCATCTCGCAGTATTCGAACTCGGCCTCGCGTCGCCCAGCCGCCTGACGTTCCATCGCGTCTGCTACGTCCGGAAGCCATAGGGCGAAGCGGGGAGCACCGAATAGATATTCGAGCGTTTCTGTAGCCGCCGCAGTCGGAAGCGATGAAAACACCTGAATTAGGTGGGACATGAGCCCCCACGAGTCCTCGCTCAATTCCCGCCGGTTCAGTGCTGCCCTCGTCAGTACGATCAGCAGTCGAAGGTACTTGGCATCGAACCGGCGGACGAGATCGAGCGGATAACCCCCCTTGCACAGGAGGTCCAAGAGACCGCCCAAGTCGTCGATTTCATTGCCGAGCTCCATCAAGGCTTGGTCGTACCGATGCGGAGCAATCAGGAATCCCGAAGCGACCCAGTAGATCCGCTGCGCCTTGGGCAGTTGTGCGTTCTTGAGCTTCGTTTGGATTACCTGCTCAAGCTGACGCCCGTCGCAGTTCACCACCGCTGCCTTGAGCAACCAGGCAAGCGTTTCAGGGACCGGTTCCCCGCTCTCCACGGGAAACCCGCGAAGCAGCGGCAGGCAGACCAGTTCGGCGAATTCGCGGTCATCCCCTGCGCCTGTCAGAGCGCGCAGTTCGGATGCGGGAAGGACTCCCATGACCAGCTTCTCCTCAATGCACCGCCTCAGGACATCCGCGATCAGCCGAGGACGATCCCGCAATACCTGCAAGAACCAATTGGGCCGGTAGGTTGAACCGGGATGAAGTCGGTCGGGACTCAGTTGGTCTTCGGGAACGGTGTGCAGAATGGTGACAGCCAGCCGGACCTGGTCGTCGCTCAGCTCGGAAGCCTTCAGGGTTCCGGACCTCTCGAGTTCGTTCAGGGCCGCCATGTATGGAAAGACCAGCGGCAGCACCCTGTCCGAACCGGACCGGGCGATGACGTCCGAAGGAGACGGCAGGTCGTCCCTAACGAGCGAACCAATTAGACCGGCGCGGAGGTCTCTGACCAGGTTCGTCCCGCTCCCGACAAGTCGCCCAAGCCGTTCGTTCGGAGATTGCCCAGGAACATCGTCGTGGTTGCCGAGGTAGGCTTCGGCTACCCGCTGAAGAAGCTCGGGGTTCCCATGCCCTGCCAGCAAGCTTGGTCGCTCTCCCAGAACCTCGCGCTGGCACGCCAGCTGCGCCTCAGTGTCAGAGGACCCGCTGGCGCGGAGGACGATTGCCGAGTCAGAATGCGGATCTCCCGCCTGCTCGGTCCTTTCGTCGAAGAGTTCGATCAGCACGGGTTGGGAAGCCAAGCGCAAGCGTGCCGCCTCGGGCGTCAGACCGGCTATGCGTCCTTCCTTCACGAAGCAGTCCGCAAAAAGACAGACGTAGATCGAGGCGGCTCGGTCGGTCGTAGCCGACAGCGCCCGATCAAGGCACCACGCGCCGTAGTCGAACGGCCTCGCGCCGAACAGGGAGCGCTCCAATAACCGCATGCAGGATGTCATGTCCGCGGCACATGAGCACTTCTCGACACCGTACGCGATGCGAAGGCCGAACCCGTCAGCACGTCGCCGCCGCCCAGGCCCATGTCGAGGAATCCGCGGCCGTTCAGCCCGCCGTCCAACCCGGCCGTAGCGCCCAGCGGCCCCGCCATGGCGCCCATCGGACTTCTGCCGGCCATGTGTCCGCCACCGGCGGCGAGCCCCGGCGTCCCCTGCGATAGCGCGCCGGCAGCCGGCGCGGACGCCATCGGACCGTGGACCCCGGCGCCGACCGGACGCACGCCGGCCGAGGCCCCGAGCTGGCTGAGGAAGGTGAGCGCCATCTCGCGCTCCATGCCCCGCCGCAGCTCCCGCCCCGCGAATCGGCCCCGGAAGCCCGGCTCGCGTGGCGCTTGGAGCCGCTCCTCCACGTGCTCGACCACGTGCACCGCCGCCGTCCGACCGAACCGCGCCAGCAGCGCCCGCGGCAGCGGGTCCTGGTTCTTGATCGTGCCGGTCGCCTCGCCGTCCGTCAGCCGGCCGGGCGACGGGTTCGACAGCGTCAGCGTCAGCGTTTCCTCGCCCTCGTCGTGCGCGTCGTCGAGCACCGCCACCTCGATGGTCTTCGACGACTCGCCCGCCTGGAACGTCAGCGTGCCGCTCGCCGCCTTGTAGTCCACCCCGGCCTGCGCGCTGCCGTCTGCCGTTGCATAGTCCACCGTCACCGTGCCCGACGCTGCCCGCTCCAGCGTCACCGCGAAGGCCAGCACCGCGCCGACGGCTTCTTCCACCCGCGCGTCGGCCACCGCGATCCCCACCGGCCCGGCGATGGTCGCCGTCACGGCGCTCTCGAGGCCGCGGCCGTCCGGCGGTCTCCACCGACCCGGCCGGCAACGTCACAGTCAACGCCGCGTGCGAGTCCGGCTCGACCGTGATCGTCCAGCCCTGATTGCTGCCCTTCGTTTGGCGGCGCGCCCGCGTGACCTGTCCGTTCGTCACCGAGAACGCCGAGTCCCGCAACGTCTTGTAGCTCAGCCCCGCCACGTGCTCGCTGAACCGCAGCCCGAACGTGAAGCGCTCACCGGTGTGCTCACCCGGCACGCCGCTGAAACTGGCCGTCAGCGGATCGGATGGATCTGGCGGATCGGACTGCGGATCCGAATCCTCCGACGGCGGCACGAACACGACGAGCCCCGCGAACCCCGTCCTGTGCCAAAACTCGCCCCTCTTGAAATAGACCACAAATCAGCAGCTTAGACGCCCTTGGAATCCGCCGACCCTTGGGCTGCGTGGCGAGCTACGGGCAGTGAACTTCGCACCCGGAAGTCCTTTATTAGACTGGACTTTATCGAGCACAAGAGCGAACGTTCGGTGATGCCGCAGGATACAGGGGTTGGCCGGAACGTCGTTTTGGACGGTTTGGACTTCGCCAGCTTACGGCGGGTCTGGGAGCAGGCCTTCGGGGCTGCTCCCCCACGCTCGCTCTCTCGCGTTTTCATGCGCCGCGTTCTCTTGCACAAACGCCAGTGCCGTACCCATGGCGGGCATTCGGCCACAACCCGGCGCGCTCTGGCTGCCATGGCGAACGGGACGCCAGGCAACGGCGCCGCCGCTCCCGCAGGATCCGTTTCCCCCGGTACCCATCTCGTCCGCGAGTGGAATGGCCGGACCTACCAGGTCGAGGTAATCGACAACGGCTATCGGTTCGATGGCAAAACCTATCCGTCCCTCACGGCCATCACAAAGCAAATCACCGGCACCCACTGGTCAGGACCACGCTTTTTCGGTCTGACGCCCAAGCGCAAGGCCTAACATGAAGAAAATCCGCTGTGCCATCTATACGCGAAAGAGCGCGGAAGAAGGTCTCGAGCAGGAGTTCAACTCCCTCGATGCGCAGCGAGAAGCCTGCGCCGCGTATGTCGCGAGCCACAAGGCGGAAGGCTGGGTGCTGCTGCCAACCGTCTACGAGGACGCGGGGATCTCGGGAGGAACCCTGGAGCGCCCGGGCCTACAGCGCTTGCTCGCCGACATCGATGCCGGTCTCGTCGAGCAGATCGTGGTCTACAAGGTCGACCGGCTGACCCGTTCCCTCTCCGACTTTGCAAAGCTCGTCGAGCGGCTCGAGGCGGCCGGCGCGGTTTTCGTCTCGGTGACTCAGTCCTTCAACACCGCGACCAGCATGGGACGACTGACGCTGCATATGCTGCTGTCCTTCGCACAATTCGAACGCGAGGTCACGGCCGAGCGGATCCGCGATAAGGTCGCTGCCTCCAAGCGCAAGGGACTATGGATGGGCGGCCGCGTACCGCTAGGCTATGAGAAGGACGGGCGCACGCTGCGCATCAACGAGGCTGAGGCCGAAACGGTCCGGACGCTCTATGCGCTGTACCGGAAGCACGGAACGCTCCGGCAGGTGAAGGCCGACGCGGACCGTCTGAGACTGCGCACCAAGCGACGCTTCGCCGCGGATGGAACCCGGACAGGCGGGTTGCCGTTCCGTCGCGGACACCTCCACTGCCTGCTGACCAATCCTCTCTACGCCGGCCGCATCCGGCACCAGAGGCGTGTCTACGAGGGCCAGCATCCATCGATCATTGCTCCGGAGCTCTGGGACACGGTCCAGGCGCAGCTGCAGGCAGGGGCTGCCAAACCAAGGAGACGCACGACGAAGGGCCGTGCAGCCCGTTCCCCACTGGCAAGCAAGCTCTTCGACGAGACCCGGGACCGGCTGACGCCGAGCCACACCAAAAAGAAAAACGGGCAACGGCTCCGCTACTACGTCTCCCGGCGCCTCATCCAGCACAGTGGCCAAAAGGACCTCTCCGGCTGGCGGCTGCCCGCCCCGATGCTGGAACAGACCGTCGTGCATCTCATCCGACAGCATGTGGATGCCACGACTTTCTCGGCCTCGTTGATCCACACTCCGACGATGCAAGAGAGCTTGCCTCGGTGGGTTGCCTTGGTGCACAACTCCGATAGAGGCCGAGAGCTCGCTTGGCCCCGACTCCCATCATCCGATCATCTCGCTATCAGGCATCCCGAGCGCCGTCATCGTGTTGAGAATCTTGCACCCGATCCTTGCCTCGACTCTCTGTGCCGCCAACCCTCTCGCTCGCATCGCTGAGCCCACGATAGCCTTGTAGCGATGGAACGTTGTCTCGACTTTGCTCCGTTTGCTGTAGCCCGATTCTGTGTGCCACTTTCGTTTGCCGAGCCGAGCTTGTGCTGCAATGTTGCGATTGCGCTGTCGGCTGCTCGCAGGCCCCGATGCGAGCTGGGCGCCCGTGCGCGGCGGTATCAGCACCCTCGGCGAGCGATGAGCGCTGTGATTCTCGATCGCCTCATAGACGCCGCTGGCGTCGTATGCGGTGTCAGCTCTGGCAGATGAGATGGGACTGTCAATCTGTCCGACAAGCGATGCAACCCGCGATGAATCGCGGGCTCTTTTGCTCGTCAGCTCGCCGGCGACGACTTCGCCACTCTGCTCGTCGACACACAGATGGAGCTTGCGATAGTCCCTGCTCTTTGGTGCTCTGCGCAGCTGGCCGGCGTGGACAGCGAGACCGCTGCTGTCGATCAAGATGTGCAACGGCGTCTTCTGCTTGTCTTGGTAGAAGGGGACCTTACCCAGCTTCGCCTTGCGCCTCGAAATCGTGGTGTGATCGGGCACATCATTGTCTAGCTTCATCAGAGCGAACAACGATCGCAGCAATCCCTCGCTCTGCCTAGATGACAGATGAAACACCATGCCCAGGGTGACAGCCGTCTCGATGGCGTGGTTCGAGTACTTGCGTTGACGGCCCAGTTTCCTCCTCCTCGGCCGGGGCGCGTCCCAGTTCACAAGCTTGCCGGCGGTGAGCGAGATCCAGACGGTCAGGCTCCCACGGTTGCGTAGACCCGCCTCATATTCACGCCAATTCCTCACGCGATAGGCCTTCTTCACATACTTCCGCTGAGTGCGTTTGAAAATGCTCATGGGGAACCTCGAATCCGTGAGTAAAGGACAATTGTGGACCGAGATCGCGAGTTGTGCACCAAGGCACCTGCCGCCCCTTGCTACACAACACGCAGGTAAGATAGGTTCACGTTTTCAATCAGTGGAAAGGAGGTCACCCAACACTTCATCGCTTCGATGAGCGTTCGGCTTCACCGGATTCGCTGTTCAGCTTGCTCTGGATTCGGCGTTCACGATGGCTGGAATACGCACCATAGAGAGGCAAGCAGCGAACGCATTGCGGTCGAGCAGGATGGACACAGAGCCGGGGCTGATATCGACCCGCCGGATAAGACGGAGCAGGGGGACTGCCGAGGCACTATCATTATTACTAGCGGAACACAGCCCGTCTAAAAAGCGACGCACCGAGGCGAGCTCTCGGCTCCGTTCGCATTTTCGGACACGACGGGCAGCCTGAGTCAGCTTGGTCGCTCGCGTTAACTCGGCTGGTCGCCGAGAAGTTCGTCCTCAGCACCTTCCCTCGCGCGCTGACCACGCTCTCCAGCATGTGCTCGAGGGCGGTCCGGGCCCTAGAGTCCAGTCCCGGACTAATAATGATGATGGACAACCCACCCTGGCCTCGAATCAGGCCGCCGTCTCGGGGTCGGGCGCGCTCGCACCGACGAGCGCCCAGCTAATGCAACGTTCCGCGTCATCAAGACAACTAGCCGCGCCGGAATCCTTAAGGAATGCTACTCCAGGCTTGACCAGACAGCAGGGAAACTCTAGAGCCAGATCCGCCGGTAGTGTCGCCGCCAACCAGGCCAAGCCCTTCGTCACGCCCCCGCCCGTCCAGGCGGTCACGCAACGAACCAGGACGCGCCGCTCGGCTCCCTCGATAAGCCAGCCCACCGCGCCGGTCCAGGTGTTCCTGATGCTGAGCGCGTAATAGGGGAATCCTGGCAATGGCACCGCCTTGCCACCGATGGCTACCTCGACGGTAGAACGCAATGCGGCCAGCGTCTCGAGTCGTACATCCGAGCGTGGCGTCTTCTCTGTGTGGCAGGTTGATAGGGTGTAGTGGAACATCACCTCACCGCCGCTCATTCTGCGGCTTGGCAGCGTCCGGGGCTCGGCAGCGTCCGGCTCAGCAGCCTCCGGCTCAGCAGCCTCCGGCTCGGCAGCGTCCGGCTCGGCAGCGTCCGGCTCAGCAGCGTCCGGCTCAGCAGCGTCCGGCTCAGCAGCCTCCGGCTCAGCAGCGTCCGGCTCAGCAGCCTCCGGCTCAGCAGCGTCCGGCTCAGCAGCGTCCGGCTCAGCAGCCTCCGGCTCAGCAGCGTCCGGCTTGGCAGCGTCCGGCTCAGCAGCGTCCGGCTCAGCAAGAACAGCGGTGATTCGTGGAACTAGCTTATGCAGCAGCTTCTCCACCTGTGCCACCAACTCCGATGTCAGCTCGGCAATCGTTTTATTGTCTTTCATTGAAACCTCTCAAATTCCTGGCATTTCTCAAGCCCGTGGACACGTTGCATCGGTTTCCGGACCCAAGAATCTATCACACGACAGCTTGATTTCGGTGCTTCTGCCATCAAGTGTTGCTTCAGTTGGCCTGCCTGTGCCGGCGAACGCGTCGTGTCCAAAAATACAAACGAACTCAAGATCGGCACGCCGGGACGTTTCGGAATAGATTGATGACAGCTAGTGGACCCACTGGTAGTTGATGCGGGCACGAATCAAAGCTGGGGATTATTACAGCGAATTGGAATCCTCGTTCAAGGGGAAACCGTAGTATCCTGGGAGCGTCTTTCAATACAGAAGGGGGCAACGCCATTTGGAGGAGAACTATGGCAAAAGCGCGAGTGTTGACGCGGTTGGAACTAGCCGAGCATTTGGGTGTCGATAAACAGATGGTAACGAAATGGGAGCGGTCTGGGATGCCGGTCCACACCAGAGGGCGCGGCGTGGCGTCTCAATTCCGTCTGGGGGAGGTCCGGGCGTGGCTAAGGGTGCGGGAAGCGAAGGCCAAAGCGGCGGAGAAGGCGAAGGTGCGGGAAGCCAAAGCGTCAGAGAAGGCGAAGAAGACAGCGAAGGGTTAGCCCCAAAGGTTTGCTCCCAGACCCGCCGTAAGCTGGCGAAGTCCAAACCGTCCAAAACGACGTTCCGGCCAATCCCTGTATCCTGCGGCATCACCGAACGTTCGCTCTTGTGCTCGATAAAGTCCAGTCTAATGAAGGACTTCCGGGTGCGAAGTTCACTGCCCGCAGCTCGCCCCGCAGCCGATTTGAGCCAGCCGTGCGCACCCCCGGTGGGCCTGTCGCTCGCCACCCGCAGCCCAGGGGTCGGAAGCCAGCCCTGCGGCGCGAAATACCCTCGATTCTGCGCGGATTCCAAGAGCGTCTAAGCTGCTGATTTGTGGTCTATTTCAAAAGGGCCGAGTTTTGGCACAGGACGGGGAGCCGAAGGAGGCCGTGCAGCGGCTTTCTTGCTAGCAGGCCTCGAAAGGATGTCTCTCTTCCTTGGTCCTTCTTTCATATCGAGACACGCTCCACGATGTTGCGAGTGACGTGCTGTCTACGCAGGTCATAGATCGGTGTGGCCCGAGGGGTTGGAGTGTCCGGCCAGATACTGCACGTCCTCCAGGGGCACGTCCTGGCTGAGTATATCCGTGATCTCCATCACGCGGATGAATAAATAGAAGGCACAACCTGGGAAAGTATAATTGAGGTGGCATGGAGAAGCTCACGCTGGCCCTGGCGTACATGTTCGCCGTCGCCCTACCCGCAGCGGCGTCGGTTCAGCAACAGGAACGAGAGGACGATCCCGAGGCGCGCTCCAGTCAGGAGGAGCGCGAACCCGAGGTGCCAACGCTCGACGTCACGATAACGGTATCGGCGCGTTCGCTCTCCTCCACCCCCCAGGTGGTAACCGTCATCGATCGCGACATGATCGATGACTCTGGGGCACGGACCGTAGGCGAGTTGCTCCCCTATGCGCCCGCCCTGTTCGTTCTTCCGAGCGCCTCACGCGGTGGCTTGACGACGGCTCAGATAAGGGGGGGAGATCCGAATTTTACCCTCGTGCTCCTGGACGGGGTGCCGCTCAACGACAGCACCGACCCGTTCGGTGGAGCGGTCAACCTTGAGAGCCTGCCCCTGATCGGCATCGAGCGCATCGAGATTGCCCGCGGTCCGATGTCCTTCTACCGGGGCTCCGCGGCTCTGGCCGGCGTGATCAACCTGGTGTCGGAGAGGAGCGAGCGTGACGAAACCGTCGCTCGCGCTGAGATCGAAGCGGGGAACGGGTCTGCGTTCCGGACCGCGGCATCCTTCTCGGACGGCTTCACCGGCGGCGATTATTTTGTCGCGGTGCAGTGGGAAGAAGAGGCGGGCCGGGTGGCCGAGGATCGGTTCCAGCAACTGCACCTTCTCGGGAACCTGAATTTGAATCTGGGCGAAAGCGCGGGGCTCAGCCTGGGCACGCGAGTGGCGAGCTGGGAGAGCGACGATTACCCGGAAGCCTCGGGCGGTCCGCTGCTCGGCTCCGGCGAGGTACGGCAATCGGAGCACGAAGAGATGAGTCTGCGTGCGGATCTCCGGCTGGGCGAGCCCGCGCGCCGGCGCCACAAGCTGAGCGCCAGCCTGTACCGACACGACCTCGACCGCCAGAGCCCCGGCGTCGGATTCCTGGTGCCTCCTTCGATAGAAAAAACCCGCTACATGCGAACCCGTGCGGAATGGGCAACGGGACTGCTCACGACCCGCCTCCTGCACCTCAACGCTGGCGTCGACCTGGATCACGAGAGCGCGCGGAACGAGAGCGTGTTCCAGTTGCCGGTGTTTCTGGGCGGCGACTACGACTCGAGCCGCACCACGCCGGGTGCGTTCGCGGAGCTCATCGTGGAGCCCGGCCATCTGGTCCTGGACGCAGGTGTGCGATTCGATTTTCCCGGGACCGCCGGTGCTGAAGGAAGCCCCCGCCTGGGAATCGCTTACCGCTTCAACGACGACGCGACCGTGCTCCGTGGCTCGGTAGCCCGAGCCTTCAAGCTGCCCAGTTTCTTCGCGCTCGCCAGTCCCCCTGCACTGGGAGGGAATCCGGACTTGAGGCCGGAGACCGCCTGGGGTCTGGATGTCGGTGTCGAACAACAGCTCGTTCAGGGTCTCCGGGCCGGTATCAACTTCTTCTATACTCGTTATCGGGACCTGGTCGACTTCGACTTCGAGAGCTTCCAGAATATCAATCGATCGAGCGTAGAATCTCGCGGAGTTGAGCTGGCAGTCACGTGGAAGGCGACCTCGAGCATCGATTTCCAGGCGCAGGTCACCTGGAACGAGGTCGAGGACTTGACGACATTGATGCCGCTGCTTCGCCGGCCTCGGTGGCTGGCCAGCGGTCGCCTGCGGTGGAGGCCGACGAGCCACCTCTCTCTATCGTTCGACGCCCGCACCGTTTCAGAGACGCTCGATCGACAGCTCCCGGTTCCAGAGCTCGAGCGTGTCGCCGGATACGGTCTCCTCGGCCTTGCCGGCTCCTGGCACTTTGCCGAGCGGTGGGAGGTTCGCGGCCGCATCGACAACTTGACCGACCATGAGCACCAGGTACTGATTGGCTTTCCGGGCCCGGGATTGTCGGGGAGGGTCGGCCTGCGCTACACGTTTCAGCGAAGCACAGAGCCGGAGGCAGTTCCGTCGAAAGGCAACTAGCTCCCGAAGCCGGTGACAAGCCGCCGGTCGTCCGAATCCCGTCGTGTCCAAAAACACAAACGAATAGCGGCCTGTTGGTCACGCTGGATCCAACCAGGGATGGCCCGTCCGTGTCGAACGCGTGGATCTCAACGAGGCCGACGAGATCGTGGCGATCTGCAGCCGCGGACGACAGCTGTAGCTGATCCTCATCCTCAATCTCCCGCTACCCTCACCACCACCCGTCGGTTGGGAGTGGATTGAGGCGTATCGCCACTGGGTGCGCGGCGGAAGGTAATCCGCCCCCAGGATACGTCAATCAAAACTGTTGCCATCGGCCTCGTCACGAAGGAACGGTCTTCGTCGGACGCTTACGTATCTGCTGTGGGGCAGGCCCAGTCACCCGCGAAACAGCTTCCTCCAGAAACCGCTCTTCGGCTTGTCGTTCACCATACCCAATACGCTCGGCGTGCCGCCGCTCGTCGCTTGCAGGCCTGGGTACTGTGCCTTGTGAATGGCGAAAGCCTCTTCGGCCTTGGCGCTTAGCAAAGGCATCTTTGGCAGAAGGAACTCGACTATCGCGTCGATGGTAGGCAGCATCTGTTCCCAATCCCAGGATTCATTGAACCAACCGCGGCTTTCGAACCGACAGAGGACATCCTTGCTGGGCGGCTGTTTGGTCATCTGCTTGAGCGCGTCGCCGTGCTCCACGAGAAACTCGGACCTTCCGGAGAATCCGAAAGGTGGGCTCTTGAACCGGAAAACCGACTGCTTCTTGGTTACCGCAAGTTCACAGTACAGAATGGGTGCGGGATCATAAAATTCTGACCATTTGACATAGGCGGCCATCGGAAGAATGTAGCTCCTTCCCTTCGTCTTACCATCCCACGTACGCCAACCACGCTCCTTCAGATGCGGCCATAGCACTCCGTGGAGGCGCTCTCGGCTATCTTCTTCTGACCGCGCCTTCTTCATCCGCGCCGTCTTGGATCTGATAGCCGACGCTTTCAGTTTTGACGGTATGGTGGCTGAGGGCGATCGTTTGGCTTCAAGCTCTTCAGGAGACAACAGACTCTCCCGCAAGCCTGGATCTCGCGCCAAGTCCCACAACCCAAATTTCAAGTCGTAGCGGCTCAGTACGAAGGCCAGTGCAGCGTCCAGGTCCGCGGCGTTGCCCGCTACTCCATTGTCGAGGAAGTAGGTGACTTTGAAGTCAGCGTCCACAACAACTGGCTGGTAATCCTTAAACTTCTCCTGGCATAGGCGCAGATCCTCGATAATACTGTCTCGCGCGCGAAGCTCCCGCTCACTAAAGACGCTCTTCTCTCTATTTGGCCGACCTGTGGCGAACCACGCTCGCAGCTCATCAACGGCAGTTTCCAAGAGCGGCGTGTGCGCCAGGACCATTACGGTGTTCGGCCATCTTCTAAGGACAGCGTCAAAGGGCGTCTGTTCCTGAGTGTCCCAGGCCGTGGGATGAATACCAAAAAACACGGTAGGTGGGCGAGATGCCTCTATGTCCTTGTAGCGAAGCGGATGCTCAAGGACGCGGTACCGCGCATTTGTCTTTGACGCATCAATCGTAGAACTGCCGCCAGAATCGTTTCTCCAGAGATCCATCAGCAACGCGGCCTCGGGCAGAACGGAGCGCAACCGGACACGCGAGGTGGACCCGTCTTGCTTCAATCGCCGCATCGTCCTAGGAGCCCAAACGAGAGCCCACGCTCCCTCCCCCTCATCTTGGTCAAGAAGCACGTCAGCTAACGTGCGCGCTGATTCCCACCAACGCTCCGAATACGCCATCGCGGATCGGAGGATACAGTCCCACTTGTCGCCAGCGAGGCGCTGCCGTGAGTCAATTCGCTCTCCCGAGTCGAGCGTGGTCATGCCCCCAATCAAGACAATCGTGGGCCCCTCGGCGGGAGCAGTCATAGCTTTGCTCCAACAACCAGGCTCATTGTTGCAGTCGTTAGATCCGGAGGTCGTTCATCGAGAGCAACTTCAAGTCCTACGTTGCGCGAGCCACATCGTGCCGAGTGGACCCAGACACTCGCGTTTCTCAAGAGAGATCACGTGCGCTGCACATTTCGGTTCGTCGATATTCTATGCTGTGCCACAACACTCCGCCAAACTTCCGAGAGCAACTCTGTCAAACAAACACATCCAGGAAATCCCTGACAGCACGGCGGAGGCGCTGAGGGCGTCAGAAGGTCCCGGCGCTCGACCCATCAAGGCGGCCTGGGTCAGGGATATCCGAGGCCAATGCCGTCGGGAGCGCGTACCCTTCTTCTTCAAGCAATGGCGTGGCGTTCAGAAGAAGAAGGGTGGCCGGATCCTCGAACGGCAAGACGTGGGATGGAATGCCCAAGGGGGCACCAACTGGAACTCGGAGTGCAGTGAGGTCGGCCTCGCGTTCCGTCCAGTACGGTTTTGCA
Organism: Candidatus Marinacidobacterales bacterium; assembly: GCA_965237955.1. Lineage (GTDB taxonomy): Bacteria > Acidobacteriota > Vicinamibacteria > Marinacidobacterales > SMYC01. The sequence continues at coordinate 3,563,016 of OZ250169.1, forward strand.
ACTGCGACGGTGCTGGCGCTGTTTACTGTTGGTGATGCGTATGCATCCCGTTGCAAAAGAGGCGCTTACGCTTCATCTGCCGGGCAGCGAAGGTCACGAGCGTCTTGCTTGACCGGAATGCGTTGGAACGCGCTCTCCGCGAATATCGTATTCATTATCTGCGTGAGAGGAATCACCAGGGTCTCGGCAACCGTTTGCTAGACGATTTTCCCCAGGACGTAGGTGCGCCCAGCGTCGAGTGCCGCGAGCGACTCGGCAGCCTACTTCATTATTATCATGCGGCTGCCTGAGTAGATACGTTCGAGTGCCGTCCGAGCTGCCCCCTGGGTTTCGTATCGTCGTGGCATTGACCTCCGCCGGCGGCCCATTGCCTTGGTGCACAACTCCGATAGAGGCCGAGAGCTCGCTTGGCCCCGACTCCCATCATCCGATCATCTCGCTATCAGGCATCCCGAGCGCCGTCATGGTGTTGAGAATCTTGCACCCGATCCTTGCCTCAACTCTCTGTGCCGCCAACCCTCTCGCTCGCATCGCTGAGCCCACGATGGCCTTGTAGCGATGGAACGTTGTCTCGACTTTGCTCCGTTTGCTGTAGCCCGATTCTGTGTGCCACTTTCGTTTGCCGAGCCGAGCTTGTGCTGCAATGTTGCGATTGCGCTGTCGGCTGCTCGCCGGCCCCGATGCGAGCAGGGCGCCCTTGCGCGGCGGTATCAGCACCCTCGGCGAGCGATGAGCGCTGTGATTCTCGATTGCCTCATAGACACCGCCGGCGTCATATGCGGTGTCAGCTCTGGCCGATGAGATGGGACTGTCGATCTGTCCGACAAGCGATGCAACCCGCGATGAATCGCGGGCTCTTTTGCTCGTCAGCTCGCCGGCAACGACTTCGCCACTCTGCTCGTCGACACACAGATGGAGCTTGCGATAGTCCCTGCTCTTTGGTGCTCTGCGCAGCTGGCCGGCGTGGACAGCGAGACCGCTGCTGTCGATCAAGATGTGCAACGGCGTCTTCTGCTTGTCTTGGTAGAAGGGGACCTTACCCAGCTTCGCCTTTCGCCTCGAAATCGTGGTGTGATCGGGCACATCATTGTCTAGCTTCATCAGAGCGAACAACGATCGCAGCAATCCCTCGCTCTGCCTAGATGACAGATGAAACACCATGCCCAGGGTGACAGCCGTCTCGATGGCGTGGTTCGAGTACTTGCGTTGACGGCCCGGTTTCCTCCTCCTCGGCCGGGGCGCGTCCCAGTTCACAAGCTTGCCGGCGGTGAGCGAGATCCAGACGGTCAGGCTCCCGCGGTTGCGTAGACCCGCCTCATATTCACGCCAATTCCTCACGCGATAGGCCTTCTTCACATACTTCCGCTGAGTGCGTTTGAAAATGCTCATGGGGAACCTCGTATCCGCGAGTACGGGACAATTGTGGACCGAGATCGCGAGTTGTGCACCAAGGCAGATGGGTGCCGGCAGAAACGGACCCTGCGGGAGCGGCGTTGCCTGGTGTCTCGTTCGCCATAGCGGCCAGAGCGCGCCGGGTTGTAGCCGAAAGCCCGCCATGGGTCCGGCACTGGCGTTCGTGCAAGAGAACGCGGCGCATGAAGATACGCGAGAGCGAGCTTGGCGGAGCTGCCCCAAAGGTCTGCTCCCAGACCCGCCGCAAGCTGGCGAAGTCCAAACCGTCCAGAACGACGTTCCGGCCAACCCCTGTATCCTGCGGCATCACCGAACGTTCGCTCTTCTGCCCGGTAAAGTCCAGTCTAATGAGAGACTTCCGGGTGCGCAGTTCACTGCCCGTAGCTCGCCCCGCAGCCGATTTGAGCCAGCCGTGCGCACCACCGGTAGGCCTGTCGCTCGCCACCCGCAGCCCAGGGGTCGGAAGTCAGCCCTGCGGCGCGAAATACCCGCGATTCTGCGCGGATTCCAAGGGCGTCTAAGCTGCTGATTTGTGGTCTATTTCAAAAGGGCTGAGTTTTGGCACAGGACGGGGTAGTGCTGTGTAATCGCGGGCGCGATGCTCAAGAGAGACATGCCTCGCGCACCACATCGAGCTTTGGCGTGGGCCGAAGTGAACGCGGTTCACCTGCTCCTTCATCGGACATTGGAATGAAGACAGCGTCCTCAATACGACGGTCTTTCACAACGCCGTTGATGCGTTCGAGTGCACAGTTAAATGTCGCACGGTCGCAAATGGCAATGTGGTAATTAAACGCGCATAGCATCTCGATCGGCAACAGTTCAATGAGCGAGTGATCGACATAAATGCATTTTACTCGTTCCGCGTGGTGGAGGCATCCGATCTATCGGTTCGACAAACGCTTCGTGAAATCGGAATCTGCCGAAGCACCTTCTACGACTGGTACGCTCGATACCTGGAGGATGGCGTCGATGGGCTGGCTCCCCGCAAGCGTCGTCGGGCGCGCCAATGGAACGCCGTGCCCGAGAGTGTGCGCGAGGCCGTGGTCCAGCTAGCACTGGAACGGACCGAGCTGTCACCGCGAGAGCTGGCCTGTCGCTACACCGACGACGAACGCTATTTCGTTTCAGAATCAACGGTTTACCGGATTCTGAAAGCACAGGACTTGATCACCAGTCCGGCCTACGTGTTGCTCCTACGAGACCTGTCCTGGGGCCACTCGTGGAGGGCAGGCGGTATTGTCGCACCCTTCTACTTTTTCTTGCGCGTCCCGGCGCGAGCCGTCGGCTTCCTGAACGAGGTAGAACGCCTACCTGGTTTCCTTCCGGTCTGCCCAGCGCGCCGACTCTTCTTGGCGAGCGGCGCAAGATCGTCATCAGAGACCCCACCCATATCGATGTCGACGCCGAAGACCGATGACAGCCTGTCGGATTTGAGCACCCTGCCACTCCGGGACTTGTCTCCAGTCGGTGGCTGGTCGACGGCGGCCTCCACCATCTCGGCTGGGTCGACACCTCGCAAGGTGAACAGCAGCTCCGGCTCGTGGTCGAGGCGTGCGCCTACGCCGTAGAGCGTCGCCGCCACGTGCTTGCACATGGTCGCCCAGTCGGGGCACGAGCAACTCAGCGAGATCTCCCGAGGGGCAGGAAACAATCCCTCTCCCTTGCAGGTCACGATCTCCATCACGCCCTTGGAGATGGAGCCCTGCAGCAGCTCGACCAGCGAGTCGATTTTGCCTGCACATTGGCCCTTGATGTTGGTCCAGCGCTTCTTCGCCAGGCTTTTGATCTGGGTGTCCACCTCATAGATGTCGGAGCCGCTGACGAGAGATCGCACACGCCCCGCCTCGATCTGAAGATCGATCACCGAACCGTTGTGCACGTAGGTTCGGCCGCGAGGCAGGCGGTTCGAGTAGTCGCTGTACGACTCGAGGTTCTTGCACCAAGCATCACCCCAGAAGGTGGTTGCGATCTTGCGGCCCACGATCTCGATCGGTGAGATCTCGCGTCCGGCTTTTTTCATCTTAGCGACCCTCTTCGCGGCATGACGGCGGCGCGCTGCCACGGAGACGTAAGGGCGCCACGAGTACCAGCCCATGAGCTCACCTCACGCTTTCTTGTGACGAGCGCGTTCGTGCATCTTCTATTCCTCCAAGGCGCTGCTCAAGTCGAGGGACACCATAGAGATCAAATCCTCGTTGCTCATCTCCGTCAAGGCCGACTCCGCACCACCTGAAAGGAGCTTGCCTGCGAGCTTCTGCTTCCCGGCGATCAGTTCGTCGATGCGTTCCTCCACCGTGCCCCGGCAGATGAACTTGTGAACGAGTACGTTCTTCTTCTGGCCGATGCGAAAGGCGCGGTCCGTGGCCTGGTTTTCAACCGCCGGGTTCCACCATCGGTCAAAATGGATGACATGGGACGCCGCAGTCAGATTGAGCCCAGTACCGCCAGCCTTTAGAGAAAGGACCATGAACGGTACCCGGTCGTCCTCCTGAAACCTGTTTACCAGCCCTTGGCGCTTCTTGACCGGCGTTCCGCCATGCAGCACGAGGCCGCCGTGACCGAAGACCTCGGTCAGAAAGCGAGACAGCGGCGCCGTCATCTCGCGGAACTGGGTGAAGACCAGCACCTTATCCTGGCGCGCGGAGATGGACTCGCAAAGCTCGCGCAGCCGGGCAAGCTTGCCGCTGTCTTCGACCGCGTAGCTTCCGTCGCCGAGCCAATGGGACGGGTGATTGCAGATTTGCTTGAAGCGCATCAGAAAGGCCAGGACCATACCGCGCCGCTCGATGCCTTCCAGCTCCTCGATGACCCTCTTCATCTCATCGACCGACTGCTTGTACAGGGCGGCCTGGCGCTTGCTCAGCAGGCAGTAGGCATTGACCTCGGTCTTGTCGGGCAGATCGGCAATGACTCTCTTGTCGGTCTTGAGCCTTCTTAGAATATACGGCTGCACCAGCCTTCGCAGCGGCGCGTAGCCTCCTTGCTTACCCGACGCCATGGATTTGCACAGGCCATTGAAGGCCTTCGCCGAGCCTAGCAGCCCCGGATTCAGGAAGTCGAAGATCGACCACAGGTCGCCGAGGCGATTCTCCACCGGTGTGCCGGTGAGGGCCAGGCGCCACCGCGAGTCCAGTGCTTTGACCACCCTGGTTTGCTTGGCGCTGGGGTTCTTGATGGCCTGGGCCTCGTCGAGGATTACGTTCCGCCAGGCATGCGACTTCATCCACTCGGTCCGCATGGCGGTGCCGTAGGTGGTGATCACCGCGTCGTGGGCATCCACCTTCTCCTTTGGCAGCTTCTTGAGCTCGGGCGAGGGGATGCGCGACGGGTGGGCGATGAGAAACTTCATCTGGGGCGCGAAGCGTTCAATCTCCAGGCGCCAGTTGTCGACGAGCGAGGCCGGCACGACCAGGAGGTCGGTACCCTTCTCCTTGTTGCGCCGGCTCATGGACAGCACACCGAGCACCTGGATGGTTTTCCCCAGGCCCATATCGTCGGCAAGGCAGCCGCCGAGCTCCAGGCCGCGCAGGGTCCAGAGCCACTCCACACCGAGCTTCTGGTAGGGACGGAGCTCGCCCCGCAAGCCCGCGTCCGAGTCGATCTCGGCCCGGAGCTCAGGCGAGCGCAGCGCGTCGAGCCTTGACGAAAGCCATTTTCCTGCGATGACCTCCGACCATTCCTGTCGAGCGTCCTCGGTGCCGTTCGAGTCGTCGCCATCGAGCTCGGCGCCAGCCAGCATGCGCATGGCCTCGCCGAAGCTGACTCCGCCGGCCTGGGCCTGCTTTTGCACGTCCCGCCACTGTTCGAGAACCGCGCCGAGCTTGTCCCGGTCCACCTCGACCCACTTCCCCTTGACCAGCACCAGACCCTCGCTGGCTTCGAGCAGCATCTCGATCTCCCTCGTCGACAGATTCTTGCCGTCGAGGGTCAGCTTGACGTCGAAGTCCAGGAGCGCGTCCATACCCAGCGTCGACGGCGCCTTGCCGCCCACCAACACGGAGACCTTGGGACGGGGGTGACTCTTGGCTCCCCACCAGTCGGGCATGCGCACAACGAGACCGGCTTGCTCGTACAGTGCGATCTCGCAGAGGAAGTGATGCGCCTCCGCGGGTCTCCAGGACAGGGGGTGGTAGATGTTGCCGGAGTCGACCAGCTCGCGGATGAACGCGCTCTGCCCGGCCGCGCGCGACAAGGGAGAGAGCAGCGCGAGTAGTTTCTGTCGGTTCTTCGCCCCGGCGTAGTCCTTGAGCGCTCGCCCGAGGGGCAGGTGCTGAGGCTTGGCCTCCTTGGAGACCTTGTGAACATAGGTCGCGATGAAGGCGAAGGGATACGAGGGGTCGCGTTTGTTCTCGGCCAGGTGGAAACAGACCCGGCCGACCACGTTCCATACCGAGCCCTGCTTCTTCAGGTATCCCTGGACGCCTAGCTCAAACCGTGCTGCTTCGGTGGTCAGGGCCTTCCCGATGTCGCGCCACAGCTCGCCGAGCATCGAGGGTGTGATCAGCTCGGCGCCCTGCATGGGAGGGGCCGCCTGGGTGAAATCCGAGAGCTCGTCCGGGGCGGGCTCGGGCACGACCAGAGACGTTGGGTCGGTTGGATCCAACCCGCCACAGACCCTGACCACCAAGGCCTTCCCGATGTCGCGCCAGTACGAAAGTGTAGGGTGAAGGTCGGTGCTCAGCTCTCCCACTCCCAGATGTAACACCCCATGCCCGCGCCCCACGTTGAACGCATCGATAATGCGCCGTTGCACTGCGGCGGACAGGCCCGTGCCCTCATCGGGCGAGCCGAGGTGGACGTCAATGCGGCCGCTCGGGGTCAATCCGCAAAGAAGGGTGGCGTTGGCCCCGGTGGCACTATCGTGGAAAAGCTGCCTCATTGGGTGTTGACCCGCGAGTGCAGCCGACTCTTGGCAACGTCGGGCAACCCCGCGAGGAAGATGACTTCCGTTCGGTGATTCACGTAGGCCTGGAACATGAACTCGGTCCAGTAGTCTCTCATCATTATTGATCCGGATTAATCTGGACGGGTACTGAACCGCCCCGGGCTTTCCGGAGACTGTATGAGTTGAGTCTCGCTATCTGGGGCGAGCCTTCCTGCGACCGATAATAGTTCATCGCTCAGGGACATTCGAGAGCCGCGGCCGTTTCACCGAACGGCGGAGGACGGCGAGCTGCTGCCGAAGAGCTGCCTTGGTGCACAACTCCGATAGAGGCCGATAGCTCGCTTGGCCCCGACTCCCATCATCCGATCATCTCGCTATCAGGCATCCCGAGCGCCGTCATGGTGTTCAGAATCTTGCACCCGATCCTTGCCTCGACTCTCTGTGCCGCCAACCCTCTCGCTCGCATCGCTGAGCCCACGATAGCCTTGTAGCGATGGAACGTTGTCTCGACTTTGCTCCGTTTGCTGTAGCCCGATTCTGTGTGCCACTTTCGTTTGCCGAGCCGAGCTTGTGCTGCAATGTTGCGATTGCGCTGTCGGCTGCTCGCCGGCCCCTATGCGAGCTGGGCGCCCTTGCGCGGCGGTATCAGCACCCTCGGCGAGCGATGAGCGCTGTGATTCTCGATCGCCTCATAGACGCCGCTGGCGTCGTATGCGGTGTCAGCTCTGGCCGATGAGATGGGACTGTCGATCTGTCCGACAAGCGATGCAACCCGCGATGAATCGCGGGCTCTTTTGCTCGTCAGCTCGCCGGCGACGACTTCGCCAGTCTGCTCGTCGACACACAGATGGAGCTTGCGATAGTCCCTGCTCTTTGGTGCTCTGCGCAGCTGGCCGGCGTGGACAGCGAGACCGCTGCTGTCGATCAAGATGTGCAACGGCGTCTTCTGCTTGTCTTGGTAGAAGGGGACCTTACCCCGTCCTGTGCCAAAACTCGGCCCTTTTAAAATAGACCATAAATCAGCAGCTTAGTGTCTGTGTTTGAGGTTCTAGAGTGCGCCCCGCAGGCGCGTATATCCCCCCCACGTCGGGTTCTCCTGCGCCACGCGTACAATGAGCTCACGGATGTCCTTCGCCGTCGGAGGTCGGCCTGGGCTCCGGTTCTTGCTGCCATCGTACTTGGCTGCGATAAGGTAGCGGTACCAGCGCAGAAGCGTAGCGGGTGTGGCAACGGACGCAATCTGGGCCAGCGCCTCGCGGCCCAAAGCCTGGGCCCTTGACGGCGAGCCTGCGCCGCTCGTCGTCCGAGAGCCTGAGACGCTTGCCCCGAAGCCCGGCTCGGAGCACACGGTTCTCCTCTTGCTGGTAGTCGATCACATCCTGCTGCTGGCGGTTGACCCAGCCAGCTAGAACGAGCAGTAGGAATTGCACGTGGTACGTCATCATGGATCTGAAGATAACACCCTCGGGCCAGACGATTGTAAAGCCTACGGCCCTTGGTCCGGTCGCAAACACAGACACTAAGCTGCTGATTTATGGTCTATTTCAAAAGGGCCTAGTTTTGGCACAGGACGGGGTCGAGCAAGCCATGAACGCCTACGCCGGTCTCGACGTCGTTCACCGTACGGAGAACGAGACCGTCTTCGAGATCGTCGCTTCCGGCGAGCGTCGTTGATCGGTGAAACGATTTGTTGCAGAAATCTTGCCCGGGCAAGATTTCTTGCCAGATGACGCGTCGCGGATCGAAAAAAGGATTCAAAACGCGGAACTTGATTTCTGCAGTGCTTTCCGTATTCTGCGCGTGTTGGAGTCATTGTTATGCCGCGACTCACCGCGTTTGGAGTTCTGTTGGCGTGGGCAGCCTGTACGACGTCGCCGCCGGAGGCGCCTGCCGAGCCCGACCGGCCCAATGTTCTCGTAATCTTCTACGATCAATACCGCCCTGACATCGTCGGGGCCTACGGCGGGAAGAACATCACCACGCCGAACCTCGATCGCCTCGCCGAAGAAGGCGTGCTGTTCACCAACGCGCTCTCGACAACTCCAGTGTGTACTCCATATCGCGGCATGATCATGACCGGACGTTACCCGACACACACGGGAATCATGCTGAACTTTCTCGAGGCCAACACATCGCAAACGAATATCGCCGATGTGTTCTCGGCAAGCGGCTATCGCACCGCGTTCATGGGCAAGTGGCATCTTGCCGCGGGCAGCCACAAGATGGCGTGGGTCGGACAAGAACAAGGCTCGTGGGAGCACGCGCAGCCTTACGTCGATGAGAATCCCCACTATAACTTCGTGCCTCCCGGACCCGCCCGACTCGGTTTCGAGGATTGGGCCGCGTTCAACTTCCACGTCGATTTCCTCGCCGCCCCGTACTACCGCAACGAGCGTGAGAAGCTCATCATGGACGGCTACGAGTCGGACGCGTTGACCGACATGGCGATCGACTACATGGAGGAAGCACGACTGGCCGACGCACCGTTTTTCATCATGGTCGGGCCGCATCCGCCCCACTCGCCCTTCGATCGGCTGCCGGAAGGCTACCTCGAACAGGTGCCCGAGACGCTTCACTGGGACGACAACGTGCCGGAGGAAATGCAGACTGGGAAAAACCTAGAGGAAGCCCGCGCGTACTACGCGATGGCGAAAAACGCGGACGACAACATGGGGCGCATGCTCGACTATCTCGACGAGTCCGGATTGACCGACGACACGGTCATCGTCTTTACGTCCGATCACGGCTCGATGCTGGGAAGCCACGGACGCCGCAACAAGATGGTCCCTTACGACGAGGCGGTACAGGTGCCGCTTCTCATGCGTTGGCCGGGCCGGTTGACGTCTGGCTCTCGCACCGACACGCTCCAGACGCCTCTCGACCACATGCCGACGCTTATCGCGATGGCGGGCCTCGAGGTGCCGGACGGACTGGACGGGATCGACCTCAGCCACGAGCTACTCGACGGGAGCTCCGTCGAGCGCGAGGCAGTATTAATGAGCAACTACACCGCGCACTTGGACTACTACATGACCGCGACCCAGCCCGGTGGCAACTGGCCGGAGTGGCGCGGAGTGAAGTCGAAGCAATACACCTACGCGCGATGGATCACGGGCGAGACCGAGCTTTACGACGATCTGGCCGATCCCGAGCAATTGAACGACTTGAGCGACGACCCGGCTCACGCGGCCGCCGTGGAAGAGCTGGAGGCGACGCTTCAGAAACTCCTCGCCGAAGCGCACGATGAGTTCTTGCCCGGAAATGCCTTCGTCGATTGGGTTGATCGGGAGCGCAACATTATTAAGACAGGCCTCCGACCCGTCGCGCCATAACCGTGGCACTCCCTCGCCTCTGCTCTACGAGAACATTCTGTCTCGTGAAGAGGCACAGAGGGTATCGCGACCCGTACCGCATTTCGGAGGACTAGTCCGTCTCGCGCGCCAGTCCTGTCCGCAGGATCTCCTCGACCTCGTCGGGATCGAAGTAGAACGGACCCATCCCACCTTTATAAATGATGCGGCCGTCGGTCCCGACGACGTAGAGTCGCTCCGGCCACGCCGCGTAGCACGCCATCGCTGTGTTGTTGATGTCGTCGAGCAGCGTTTCCGTCTCTCGACATCCATCTGGTCGACGAAGGCGCGTGCGAGCTCCCTGCGCTCTTCGGTGGTCGTGGGCTGGGTGTAGACGACGCCACTCTCCTCGTTGGACTCCATCTGCCACTCGTCGTCGGGATGGGCTTCTTTGATGTACACGATGACGAAGTTCGCGACGTCGCTGTACTTCTTTTCCAGCTCTTCGATCTGCGCCAGCCTGGCGCGAAATGGTGGTCACGTGTAGCTACCGAACGTCAGCACGAGTGGTTTGTCGGCGTAGAGATCCGAGATGCGATGCATCTGCCCACCGTCGGTCGCAAGTAGCTCGACATTTGGGGCCAAATCCCCAACCTGGAGCGACCCCTCGGAACGGATGTCGTACTCGTTGATACGGATCCAGGCGCGTTTCTGGGCTTCCATGAAGCCCCAACCGCCAAGAGCCGCGACGATCAGCACCGCCAAAATGGCTCCAATCCACTTCTTCATCGCATCCTCCTACTGATGGCTAGCGGCCGGCCGAGCGATTTTAAACGAAACGCACAACCAACTCCTCGGCCTCTTCGCTAATGCGTGGTCGCCTGCTTCTATCCTTGCCTGTTCACGAAGTCGGTGTTTTCGGTATCGGTGGTCGGATGCGCGGGACCCGATTCGCCTCGATGGCGCGGTTGAGCTCGGCGATCTCGCCACGGATGACGGCCTTCAGACCATCGAGCCGCTCGTTCAGCTCTTTCGACATCGACGCGATCTGCGCCTGTCGTTGGGCGCTCGGCGCTTCCGTGTATGGGTCGAGGGCGCGATAAAGACGCATCAGTCGTTGGCGCAAAGGTCTGGTTGCGCTACCAAAGCGCGTCCGTCCCTCGTCGTGCGAGAGCAAGCGCTCGATCTCCGACGCGCTCGTTTTCGCCGCCGAGAACGCGGTCGCGACCGTCTCGGGCGCGTCGTCGAGTGTCGCTTCGAGCCCATCGAGCTGTTCGGTCAAGCCAGCGGCTTGCTCGTGCGCTTCGTGCATTTCCGAAATGAGTCGGCGAAGCTCGAGAAGAGCATCGAGATGCGCTCGGCGATCGGCGTCGCTCGCGCGCACGTTTGGATCGTCGGTCACGATGACCGTGCGCTCGGCCGACTCGGAGCCGGCCTCGACCCGCACCGTGTAGGTACCGGGAAAGACTCTCGGTCTGAGCCGATTCATCGCCTCGATGTTTCCATTCTGCCTACTGGCTTTGAGACGAGGAGGTGGATTGTTGGAGCCCTCCGTGGGCTCGACCCGGATCGCTCCGTCATATCTCAGATCCCAGTTGGTCCGGTTGAGTCCTATGTGGTTCGAGCCTTCGATTGTGCGGACGACCTGGCCGGTGGCGTCGGACACGGTGATTTTCACCGCCTCGGGTTCGCTCAAATAGTAGTAGACGAGCGCGCCCTGCGGCGGGTTCTTGGCGAGAAACACCTTGTGGCCGGGGTTGGTTTTGTAGTGGAAGAGACGGTAGTTGACCGCGTCCCGTATGGGAAAGACATGAAGCTTCGCCGCAAGCACCGCGTCGCTCAGATTCTCGAGCGGCTTCATGTCGTCGAGTACCCAGATGCTGCGGCCGTGTGTTCCTAGAATGAGGTCGTTGTCGCGCGGATGGATCGCGATGTCGTCGACCGGCACCCGGGGAAAGCTCCCGCGCATCTCGTGCCACAGGTCGCCGCCGTCGAAAGAAACGTACACCCCCCGCTCGCCCCCGGCAAACAAGAGCGCGCCGTTGCCAGGGTGCTCGCGGATGACGTTCAGCGTGTGGCCTTCGGGGATACCGGTGGTGATGCGTCGCCACGTGTCGCCGTAGTCGTCGCTCGCGAACGCGTAAGTGGCGAAATCGTCGTTGCGGTGGCCATCGAGGGTGGCATAGACGCGCCCTTCCGCATGGTGGGATGAAACGACTCGAGTGACGTAGGTTTCATGGTCTCCGCCGGGCAAGTTGGCAGCGACGTTGTTCCAGCTTTCGCCACCGTCTCGTGAGACTTGAATGTTGCCGTCATCTGTTCCCACGTAGAGCAGGCCTTGAACGAGAGGAGACTCACTGATGGTTGTGATTTGCCCGTAGGCCGAGATGCCGTCGTTCCGGGACAGGGTGTCGTCGTTCAGCATGACTCCCATGATTGGCAGTTCATCGCGATCGCAGTTCTTGGACAAGTCGACGGTACGAGTCCATTCGTCGCCCCGATTCGTCGATTTGAACAGTCGATTGCCGCCGTAATAGATCGTTTTCGAATCGTGGGGCGAAATAGCAACGGGACTGTTCCAGTCGAACCGGTAGCGGTTCTCACCTTCACCGGGCTCGGGCCGGATCGTCTTGGTCTCGAGCGAGCGCGTATCGAGGCGGCGCAAGACTCCGTTCTGCGACTCGACGTAGATCGTCGTCGCGTCGTTGGGATCGACTTGGGTGTAGAAGCCGTCGTCGCCGCCGACGCTGAACCAATCTTCGTTGGAGATGCCTTGCTGGTGGCGGGTTCTAACCGGTCCCCCCCAGCTACCGTTGTCCTGAAGACCGCCGTAGATATTGTAGGGGGTCTCCATGTCGTAACCGATCTCGTAGAACTGTCCTAACGCGAGGCTGTTCACGAAATCCCAGGTGAGACCGCGATCGTAGGAGTAGTGGATGCCCCCGTCCGAGCCCAAGAGCACGTCGTTCGAATCGCGCGGGTTGATCCAAAGAGCATGGTGGTCGCCGTGGATGCGGGTGACGCGATCGGTGACGAAGGTTCTTCCGCCATCGTCGGAGTTGTACATCGGGCCACCGAGCACCCAGATGCGCCGGTCATTGAGGGGGTCGATGCGAATCTGGCTGTAGTACATCGGGCGCGGGTTGGTATCGCTCATCTTCTCCCACGTTTCGCCCTTGTCTTCCGAACGAAAGATGCCACCCTCGGCGTTCTGGACAATCGCGTAGACGATGCGCGCGTCTTTGCGATAGATATCGATGCCGATCCGGCCGGTATCGCCTTCAGGGAGGCCCTTAGCGAGCTTCGTCCACGTCGTGGCGCCGTCGGTCGTCTTGTACAGGCCGCTTTCGGGACCACCGCCGTTGAAACCGAACGCGCGTCGGCGCCTCTGGTAGGCCGCGGCGTAGAGCGTGTCCGGACTTTCGGGATCCATCGCGAGGTCGACGAAGCCGGTGTTCTCGCTGATGAATTTGGTATTCTTCCAGGTCTTGCCGCCGTCGGTCGTCTTGAAGACGCCACGTTGCTCGTTCGGCCCCCAGAGATGCCCGAGCGCCGCAACGTAGACGATGTTGGGATTCGTAGGGTGGATGCGCACCCGTCCGATATGGTGAGTGTCCTCGAGTCCCATGTTCGTCCACGTTGCACCACCGTCCATCGACTTGTAGACGCCGTCGCCCCATGAGGAGCTTTGGCGGTTCGCCGGCTCTCCGGTGCCGGCCCAGACGATCGAAGGGTCGGACGGCGCGACCGCGACATCGCCGACGCTCGATACCGGTTGGTCGTCGAAAAGCGACTCCCAGGTGATACCGTTGTTTGTCGTTTTCCAAATTCCAGCGGACGCCGTCGCCACGAAGGCAACCTTCGGGTTCGACTCGACGAGTGCGAAATCGTTGATGCGGCCGCCCATAATCGCCGGGCCGATATTGCGCCATTCGAGGTTGTCGAGCACGGTGTCAATATCAGTGGCGTTGTCCCCGAATGCGGTTGACGCGCTTACGGTGAGGGCCAGCAACGCAAGGAGAAAAAAGCGTTTCATGCTATATACCTCCCAAATCGAGGCATCCTACCCGACGTGATATGAGAAGTATATGAAGCTTCTGCTGCCGCTCCTGATGACGACCAGTCTTGCCGCCCTCGCCCACCTCTGCTATCGTCCCGGAGCTAGGCCCTGGAATGTCTCCGCCTTCATCGGGCTGTCTTCGGCCTGGGTGGACTGAGCGAAGAGTACCCTGAAGCCCCACCGTGGGCCCTTAGCTACTGAAGCCGATTTCGATGCTCCCCGTCCTGTGCCAAAACTCGGCCCTTTTGAAATAGGCCATAAATCAACAGCTTAGTGTCTGTGTTTGCGCCGGGGCCAAGGGCCGTAGGCTTTACAATCGTCTGGCCCGAGGGTGTTATCTTCAGATCCATGATGACGTACCACGTGCAATTCCTACTGCTCGTTCTAGCTGGCTGGGTCAACCGCCAGCAGCAGGATGTGATCGACTACCAGCAAGAGGAGAACCGTGTGCTCCGAGCTGGGCTTCGGGGCAAGCGTCTCAGTCTCTCGGACGACGAGCGGCGCAGGCTCGCCGTCAAGGCCCAGGCTTTGGGCCGCGAGGCGCTGGCCCAGATTGCGTCCGTTGCCACACCCGCTACGCTTCTGCGTTGGTACCGCTGCCTCATCGCAGCCAAGTACGATGGCAGCAAGAACCGGAGCCCAGGCCGACCTCCCACGGCGAAGGACATCCGTGAGTTCATGGTACGCATGGCGCGGGAGAACCCGACGTGGGGATATACGCGCCTGCGAGGCGCACTCAAGAACCTAGGACATGAACTCGGACGCAACACTATCAAGAGGCTCCTCGCCGACCACGGTATCGCGCCTGCCCCGGAGCGGGGCAAGAGCATGTCGTGGAGCACCTTCATCAAGGCTCATTGGGGCGCCATCGCTGCGACAGACCTGTTCACCGTCGAGGTTGTGAACCCGTTCGGGCTCGTCCGCTACCATGTCCTGTTTGTCATCGATATCGCCACTCGCTGCGTGTGCATCGGTGGGATAACGTCGGACCCCAACGGGGAGTGGATGAAGCAGGTGGCAAGAAACTTCACTGACATGTGGAATGGTTTCCTCCTTGGCAAGCGATACCTCATCCACGACCGGGACCCACTATTCACCGAGGCGGTACGTGGGCTGTTGAGAGATTCAGGCGTGAAGCCCCTGCGCCTTCCCGCCAATAGTCCGAATCTGAACGCATACGCGGAAAGATTCGTTCTCTCCATACGTCGAGAGTGTCTCGACCGCTTCGTACCTCTCAGTGAGCGACACCTGCGCACAGCGGTAACCGAATACGTAGTGCACTATCACAACAGAACGGAACCACCAAGGTCTCGGCAACGAGCTCCTCACACCTCTGCCGGCAAGCGCGAATGACGCTGGCCCCATCGTGTCGCGAGAGCGACTTGGGGGCATTCTCAACTACTACTGCCGTGCCGCGTAGATGGTCGCCGGCGACGGTAGCCCCTCGGCGGGCTCGACCGGCGTAGCGTGGAAACAGCTTCAGGAACATGCTTCGATATTCGCTCTCGACTAGGTGGTCATCTGCATGGTGACGACCCGCCTGCCCAAGACGATTGTAAAGCCCACGGCCCTTGGCCCGGTCGCAAACACAGACACTAAGTTGCTGATTTATGGCCTATTTCAAAAAAGGCCGAGTTTTGGCACAGGACGGGATGCCAAGGTGGAGCCGATCCGGAGGTTCTGTGTTGGCGTCAGCGGTTTTTCTTTCGAGGTCAACGATCGCGCGTTGAAGCGTTTCTAAGTGATTCTGCCCCGCTTCGATGCGTACGTTTGTAGCCACTTCACAACGCCATCAAAGTCTCGACCGTCGAGACTAGGCTCAGTAAGAATGAATTTGGTCGCTGCTGGCGTGAAGCTCGATGTGGTTACAACAATCCCTTTCGTCGCACGAGTCGAACCATGCGTGATGACGCCAAGGAGCGCCCGGGCGATGTCCGGTCCGACCGGTCGGTCTTGGGCGTAACGCTTGCACTCGAAGGCACATACCATTGAAATCCCATGCACCGTCATAGTTGCGACGACGTCTCGGCCTTCATCGCCTGATAGGGGGGTCAGGACAACATTCTCGAACCCAAGCTCATCGACTAGCGCCGCGATGAAACTCTCGAAGTCCCGCGCCTCTAGCGCTCGCATTGTCTCGGGATCGCGCAGCACCCTGTCAAGCGCACAAATAGGAGCGAATTCCACCTGTTGCAGTCTGTCAAGAGTTTCGGGCGGCACCAATTCGACGAGTTGACCGTGGATCTGTTTCTCCAAATCCTCATTTGGTTTGTCCTCGTCATACTCGAGGTCTAACTCTCCGACGGTCGAAGCATCCGCAACGGCGTCGCTGAGTCTGAGGTAGGCGGGTCCAAGATGCTCCCAGTCCGTCGCGGAGAGCGCCGCGCTCAGATCCGGAAGGGCTCGAACGGCATACCCCAGAGCGTGGCTGGTCGCCCGAAGAGACTGGAGATCAGGTATCGAAGCCTGGAAGGCCTGGTAATGCTCTGCCAGTTCGGCTGCTCGAATTCCGAAGCGGTCGTCGAGAAGCAAGCGCAGGGTCATATCGCTTTCGATCTGACGGCGGATTGGTTCGAAGCTGTCGAGCATCCGCTGGATTTGTCGAACGGCGTCCAGGTAGTTCATTCAACACTGCATGTTAGGTCGTTCCTGCGGCTAGGTCCACTACCCCTCGAACCGTACGGGCTCATCGTCGGCCCGCCGCAACGATCGACACCGTCAGGGACATCGGGCGCCTCACGTTCTCGCGTAAAGGCGTCCTGTCCAATAACACAAACCAACTCAAGACCGGTGCGCCGGACCGGGAATCGGTTATCAATGACGGTTATCACCCGTTGAGAGTCTGATTGCCGAAGACCGTCGATTTTCCCCAATAATCGGGTGCTCCAGGCCAATCGTCAACGTCGGAGCGATAACCGAAACGCAGGGGAGAGGAATTTCGTGATTTTCCTGACACTGATTTAACCGGCGCCGTCATGTGCCGGTCCCCGCATGCCCGTCTGGTCAAAATACTCGAACGCCCAGCGGGTCAGCAGTTTGCACCTTTCCAAGGACTGCTTGAATCCGTCATGCGGGTGCTTCCGCCATTAAATGTTGGTGAGATGACGCTAAGGCTTCACGCTGCATTAAAGTACAGCCAGCGCTCTCGACCTTCGCCGCACGCTAAATGGAGCGGAAGCTCTTTTTTGCAAAGGGATACGTACACATCACCAACAGCAAACAGCGCACCGTCTGGTCAAAAATAGCGCTCTCGACCTTCGCCGCACGCTAAATGGAGCGGAAGCTCTTTTTTGCAAAGGGATACGTACACATCACCAACAGCAAACAGCGCAAGCACCCGCGAGATAATAGAATGAGCCATGACACGTATCGCCATAGTCGGAGGCGGCATCAACGGTCTCGTGGCCGCGAACTATCTCGCGCGCGGCGGAGCCGACGTCACCCTGCACGAACGACGCGCGCACGTCGGCGGCGCGTGCGTTTCCGAAGCGGTCACCGTCGACGGTGTCGACTACGAGTTTCCGCTCGGGGCCACCGTGCTCGGGTTCATGCAGGACTTCGTGCTCGAAGAGACCGGCCTTTCGAGTCGGCTCGAGACGTGGGCGCCCCCGCACCCGAAGCTTGTTCACTTCCCGGGCGTTCCCGAGCCCGTGTACATCCACCGCGACCCCCAAGCACTAGAGCAAGAGCTTCGCGACAAGTGCGGCGAGCAAGGGAACGTCGCCGACTTCCGCTCGGACGAAGCACGCGTAGTCGCGTTTCTACGAGACGGTTATCGCGCGGCCCGCGCACCGAGCCTTGAAGACGCGCGTCGAGACCTCGGAGAAGAGCTGACCGAGCGCTTCATCGAAGGCTCCGCGCGCGCGCTCCTCGATCACTCCTTCACTTCGGATCTCACCAAGTTGTATATGGCGATGACCGTCATCGAGAGCGGTCCGGTATCGCTGGACGCGCCGTTGTCAGCTTTCAACGTGCCGCTCCTCGATTCGGGCTCGGTGTTCGGTGGCTACTACGGATTCGTCAAGGGTGGCATCTGGAAGATCACCGAGGAGCTCGCGCGGATCAACGTCGCGCTCGGCGTGAGCATGAAGACGTCGTCACCGATCGCGAGCGTCGATGACTTGGACGCGGACATCGTCGTCCTCGCCACCGACCCCGTGACCGCGGCGAAGCTCTGCGGACAGCCGGCGCCCGAGCGGCACTACCTGGGAACATCCGGCAAGCTCACGCTGTTGTTCCGCGAGCCGGTGCGCTGGAAAGATTCGCCGGAAACGGACACCGCATTCCGCTTCATCTTTTCGAACGATTCGCTCGACTCCATGGAGAACGGCGCGCAACGCGTCGTAACCGAGTCCGATTTCGAGCCCGGCTACATCCAGCTCTATTGCGATGGCGCTGGCATGCGCCACATGGGAGTCGACGAGCCCTACGAGCGCGTGATCGCGTTTTTCAAGAACGTGCGCTTCGCCAAGCGCGGAGACGAGTTGCCCGACGTCGCCCACTTCATCCGAGAAACCGTGCTCGCGAATATCGACAACTCCGGCGATCTCGCATGGTCACGCATGTTGTCCCCGCTCGATCTCAAAGAGCGGTTCCTGTTCCCCGAAGGAAACATCGATCACACGATGATGACTGAAGGGCAGAACTTCTGTCACCGGCATTTTTCGACCGATCCGGACGCGAGCTTCTACCGATTCGGCGCGAACGACGACATCTACTATTGTGGCGCTGCGGGCTACCCCGGAGGCTCGGTAGCGGGGACCACGGGCTACATGTGCGCCCAGCAGATCCTGAGATCGCGTAGTCCGAACAGGTGATGCTCGACGGCTGCCCGGTCTTCCGGGGTCGCGAAGTAGGCTCCGCTTGACGCATCCGAGGGGCACCGGTAACCTGGCGCCGCCAGACAGGGAGGTTAGAATGAAAAGCTCAACTACCGTGCTAGTCTTCGCGCTGGTCGCCGCTTTTTCGCTGGCGGCCGCGGATACCGACCAGATCCCCGCCGAAGGGGGGATGATCGCCATCACCCCTATCACGCACGGAAGCGTGCAGGTCGAGTTCGGTGGCAAAGTCATCCAGGTCGACCCCTGGAGCGACGGAGACTACAGCGCCGCTAAGAAGGCGGATTTGATCCTGGTCACGGACATTCATGGCGACCACCTCGATCCAGAAGCGATTACAAACATCAAGAAAGACGGGGCGGCGATCGTCGTGCCCTCCGCCGCAGCGGACAAAGTCGAAGGCGAGACGATCCTCTCCAACGGGGAAACGAAAGAAGTGGTCGGCGTCCGCATCGACGCCGTCCTGTGCCAAAACTCGGCCCTTTTGAAATAGGCCATAAATCAACAGCTTAGTGTCTGTGTTTGCGCCGGGGCCAAGGGCCGTAGGCTTTACAATCGTCTGGCCCGAGGGTGTTATCTTCAGATCCATGATGACGTACCACGTGCAATTCCTACTGCTCGTTCTAGCTGGCTGGGTCAACCGCCAGCAGCAGGATGTGATCGACTACCTGCAAGAGGAGAACCGTGTGCTCCGAGCCGGGCTTCGGGGCAAGCGTCTCAGTCTCTCGGACGACGAGCGGCGCAGGCTCGCGGTCAAGGCCCAGGCTTTGGGCCGCGAGGCGCTGGCCCAGATTGCGTCCGTTGCCACACCCGCTACGCTTCTGCGCTGGTACCGCCACCCGTCCTGTCCGAAAATGCGAACGGAGCCGAAAGCTCGAATCCTGGAGACGTTCTCGAGATTCGCGGAGACCAGCCGACACGGCACTGGCTCTGCGATAGGCACTCCCGAGCAGACCTCTCCCGCAGACCATCCGTTTCGTCCAGCTGGCGCGCCCGAACTCCTATGCGGCGGCGCGGTGGTAATAACTGAGCAAACCGCCCAATCGCTTACGACATCGCACCTTCCCGTGAGGACTGCCGACGCATTCTTCCGCTTCGAGCAACGCGTTCCCGAGCCCTTGATGGTTGCGCTCTCCGTGATAATGATGGATGAACTCAGCGACGGCACGGCGCAGCGATTGCTCACTGAAGAAGATCATCCGCTCCAAGCACTCGCTCTTGATCGACAAAACAAACCTTTCGACGTAAGCGTTCAGATTCGGCGAACGGTGCGGCAGCCGAATGACGTCCGTTCCGGCGTGCTTGAGCAAATCGCGAAACTCCGTGGTGAACTTCTTGTCGCGGTCCAGGATGAGGAATCGCTTGCTGCGCAGAAAGCCGTCGAATGGGTAGGTGAGATTCCGACCGACCTGCATCATGAACGCGCCGTCCGGCCCGGGAGTTATTCCGGCAATGTGTACTTTTCGCGAAGACAGCTCGATGACGACGAGCACATAGTAGGTCACGAGCCTGCGAACTGTGGCGACCTCGACGGTGAAGAAGTCGGTCGCAGCAACGGTTTCCCAATGGGCGGCGAGAAACGTGCGCCATGGCGTCCGCTCACTTCGCTCCGGCGCAGGCTCGATGCCATGTTCTCGCAGAATATTGGCGATGGTGCTCCTGGCTACGGTATGGCCGAGATTCGAGAGGGCGCCGCGAATGCGTGTATACCCCCACCTCGGATTCGACTTCGCCATCCCCTACGACAAGCTTGCTAATCTCGGCCATGACCCGGGGCCGTCCGGGCTGTTTCCGCCGCTCGCTGTAGTTCCACTTCCGCGCAATCAGCCTTCGGTGCCAAGCCAGCAGGGTTTCCGGTGTGACGATACCGGCGACTTCTGCCAAGAGTTTCCGGCCAAGCGCCTTACCCTTTACCGCGAGCCGACGTCGCTCATCGTCTGTGAGACGAAGCCTCCTCCCGCAGAGCCGAGCTTTGAGGACTTTGTTCTCCTCGAGCAAGTAGACGATAGCGGCCTGTTGGTCACGCTGGAGCCAACCAGCGATTGCGACGACCAACAGTGTCAAGGGCTGGACCGGCGTGCTCATGACCGAGGATTCTAGCTCCCATTGGCCAATCAAGCGTAGATACGTCTATTCCGAAACGTCCCGGCGAGCTGGTCTTGAGTTCGTTTGTGTTTTTGGACAGGACGGGCCCGTATACATCTTCAGCGGAGGGAGTTGCGATGGACTGG
This sequence comes from Candidatus Marinacidobacterales bacterium, assembly GCA_965237955.1. GTDB lineage: Bacteria > Acidobacteriota > Vicinamibacteria > Marinacidobacterales > SMYC01. Next base: position 3,583,736 of record OZ250169.1, read on the forward strand.
AAGACCAGGCTGACCTAACATCTCAGGGTCCGTGGATGAGGAGTTGCTCCTGCGCAACGGGTATCTTGTGGCCGAGAATCGATTTTTCGAAATCAGATCCAAGGGCGCTTGCGCCCGACCGATGGCGAAGGGCGGTCTCTGGCGGAGCTCGGAAAGCGCCTGCAGCGACCTGTTACATCAGTCCGAGCGCAAGGTGCGCTTCCGTGAACGGCTTGGCGGGTTGCTACGTTTCTACCATCGGGAAGTCGCACGAGTATTTTGACCTCACGACCAAGAACGTCGTCAATGCTTTGCCGAACATGACAAAGCAAGTTGTTCTTCTTGTCTACGACGACGAGCTTCCGCCGGAACTTGCACGGACCGAGCTGAAGACTAAACTGCGTGGAGAATGGCGCCTTGAACGTCGATCTGCGCGACACACCGAGCTTGTTCGTCGAAAGGACTAACCACGATGGCAACGGACAAAAAGACGATCGGCATAACCAAGGCGAACGCGAACACGCTCGCGCAATTGGTTGCGGCAGGGCGCTTCGGCTCAGAGCTCGACGCTCGTCGTGTCCAAAAACACAAACGAATTCAAGACGCCCAGCGGTCGAGGTCGACGACACTTGGATTGGCGGCCCGCAAAGCGGGGCTGCGCGGGAGGAGCGAGATCATTCTCCAGCACGTTATTGCGTTTCGAGAACACCTCTAGGATTCGAGGTTTCGGCTCCGTTCGTGTTTTCGGACACGAGGAGTTCGCCAATCTCATGCAGCTCGAGTTTATGGAAGGGACACCCATCTGAAGTCCTCGGTCGTCCTCGAGGTAGAGCGTCGGAGCGACTTGAACCAGCACAGCCCGTGGATAGTCACGGCACATGCCGGGTTTGACACGCACCCGGGAATAGTCCACCATGGCGCGGTCGGCTATCCGATGGCTCTTCGTAGATTTTTTTTGCTGGTGACTTCCACCACACCTCCGTCAGCCCTCGTTTAGGCCCTTTCCGTTCAAGAGTTCATTTCATGGGTAAGATTTATGTAGGCAATTGTTCCTTCGACGTCACCGAGCAACAGCTCAGAGATGTCTTCGGGACTTACGGCGAGGTGAGTAGCGTCAACGTGATCACCGATCGCGACACCGGTCGCCCGCGTGGTTTCGCTTTCGTTGAGATGTCGGACAGCTCGGCCGCGCAAGCGGCGATCCGTGGCGTCAATGGAACTGATCTCGGTGGTCGTACATTGAACGTCAACGAAGCCAAACCCCGGACCGAAGGCGGCGGTGGCGGTCGCGGTGGCGGCGGGCGGCGCTGGTAAGCCCCACTCCTCGACTCGGACCAGATTTTTGCTTGCGAAGAGCCCGAGACCTACGAAAGGTCTCGGGCTCTTTCCAATCGCGCTTCTCTTCCATGGAATCTGGTTGTGCCTTCTATTTATTCATCCGCGCGCCCCGAACTTGATTAGTCTCCGGTCTGCCAGCACCACGTCTACATGATTTCGTCGTTTGTTCGCGCTCTCATCTCTGCCTTCAAGGCTCGTTGCGAGCTGGTGCCCGCGGATGAATTAAATAGAAGGCACAGGAGGGCGCCGTTCTTTTTCCACGGACCTCGGGACACATCCCGTCGAGCGGCTCAACGAAGACTACCGTTTGACCCCCTGCTCCCAGGCGGCTAGATTCCTCACTGAAAATAAACAGAGTCGAATTTCGGCTCTCGGATTACTACTGATTACAGGTATCTTGATTGGCTGCGGACGAGATAGCTCTCAGGTTGACCCACTGACGATATTCCAAGACGCAACTTGGGACTGTCCTACTTCAGCTTGGCAAGGTGACCCATTCGTAGTTCGCTACAAGATCACAGATGGAGTCGTCTACCTGAACGCCAGCGAACCTGCATCAGCTACGGGCATTGACTTGGGAGACTTAGAGCTCCTAGTTCACTGAACGCCAGCGAACCTGCATCAGCTACGGGCATTGAAGACTTAGAGCTCCTATTCACACCAGCGATTTTCCGCATGCGATTATGAATCAGACTCTTGGATTCAGTTACCACGAGTACTCAAAGACCAAACTCGATATTTCCGCAAGTGAGCAGACTGCATCGATCCCAGAGGCCAAGACACCCTTCCGGATAGATCTCAGGATTGAAGTGGAAACCCGATTGGCAGGGGGTGAGACCTGCACCGCAATCCTGACAGATGTATTCACTCGTTCTGCTGCGTATTATCCCGACTCTATTCTCACTATCCCCCCAGAGGCAGAACCGAACCGCTCCCGCTATGTAGATTTGGCCGACCCAATACCAGAACCCACTGCCCAGGCGGTCGTGCTGGCTACTGCAGGACATGATTGGTCTCAAACTTGGCGAGATCAAACAGTCTTCAAACGAGACCTGCCCATGCGAATCGGAATGTTTGGAAAGGCGAATACTGAAGACTACAAAACTATACGCGATCTGATCGAGGTCGTAGCCATAGTCGCACCAACCCTCGATCTTGCATTCGCTTCTACCTTTGAAGAAGTCACACTCCCGGTACACTTTTTTGATTGTAGTGAGCGACTCGAGCGAGAGACGGGACACTGCTTTTCTAACCGTCCTTCTGGGAGCTTCTCGCGATCTGACACCAATGGTGAGTTCCAGCTATGGACAGAGGGTTGGGGATATATCCATATCTCTCGCCAGGACATGACCCAAAGAGGATCGGGCTCGAACAGGCACACATTGACTCACGAAGTCGGTCATTCATTGGGGCTCTATCATTGGGGAATCCCAGGTTCCAGTATGGGACCTCCATCGGACCAGGCCTCCCATTGGAGTGGCTGGGACTTGATGACGATCGCAGCAATCCATAATCCTGCGGTCCGCAATGGACTGGATGCAGATGCAATGAGACAAGCACTGACTATCCCTGCGGATGCGACATGGGAGCGATACCGAAATAATCGCAATTTGCTCTCTAATAACCCGGCAGCAACATGGGCAACGATTGGCGGCATACTGAAGAAGCAAACTGATACGGCTGAAGATTTGTAGTCTCAGAACAACTAATTCCAAGGAAAAAGCGACATTAAAGACAGTTAGATTTCTGACTCATCGCGTTTGGAATCCCACTGCGACAACGTCAAAGGATTGTGGGAAGAGCGCGAGCGTCGCGAGGGTCGGCCGAATTCATGGAATCGTCGCCGATCCGACGCCGGATCGGGGCCCGTCGTGTCCAAAAACACAAACGAACTCAAGACCAGCGCGACCAGTTACCTCAGTCCGAGCGCAAGGTGCGCTCCCGTCCTGTGCCAAAACTCGGCCCTTTTGAAATAGCCCACAAATCAGCAGCTTAGACGCCCTTGGAATCCGCGCAAAATCCAGTGTATTTCGCGCCGCAGGGCGGCGTTGTTGCACGGCCCGGAGCAAATCGCTGACCTCCCTGTGCCGGTTGCAGAGTCACCCGGCGCAGTACGTATCGGGCATCCCGAGCGCAGCCATCTTGTTGAGTATCTCGCACCCAATTCGGTGTTCAACTCGTTGCCTCGCCAACGTTCGAGCCCGCATCTCCGGCCCGATGATCGCCTTGTAACGATAGACCGCGTTCTCCACCATGCTTCGCTTGGTGTAGCCTGAGAGCTTGTACCATTCACGTCGGCCGTGTCTTTCGATTGCACGAATATGGCGATCGCGCTCCTGCATGGCGGTGTTCGAATTCTGACTGAGCGTCGCGTTTCGTTGCGGCGGAATCACCACGCGCGTCCTTCGTCCAGGACTGTGCGCTTCGATGGCTTCGTAGACCGCTTCCTTGTCGAATGCACTGTCCGCCGCCACCGACACTAGAGGTGCTTGAATCTGTGTTAGCAAAGCGGGGACTCGGGTTGCGTCGCGAGCTCGTGACGCCGTCAGTTCGGACGCAACAATGTTCCCTGTCTCGCGATCAACGGCGATGTGCAACTTGCGCCATGCGCGCTGCTTTGGCGGTTTGCGAGCGTTTCCAACATGAATCCTCAAGCCCGTGCTATCGATCATCAGGTGGATGGGTTGAGTGCTCGCGGCTTTCGGAATCCGCAGCTTCTTGCGGAGCAACCTCGAGCGCCGACACAACGTCGAGTAGTCCGGGATCTCGATACCGAGCCCGAGAAGCGAGGCGATCGAGTGCAAGAAGCCTTCGGTTTGTCGGTAGGCGAGCTTGTACACCATCCGGACAACCAGGCCCGTTTCAATCGCCATGTCTGAATAGACCCGTTGACCGCCAGGCTTACCGGTCTTGTCGGCCTTCCAGTTCGCGATTGCCTCCTCGTCAAACCAGACTGTCAAATCGCCCCGGCGGCGCAGCCCTTCGTTGTATTCCGCCCAGTTGCGAACGTGGTACTTCTTCTGCTTCGCGTGCTTGTACTGGCAGCGCTTGGGATACTTCATGCTCGAACATACCTCGGCCACCACCATAGGCGGATTTCGCTCTCAGCCAGAGCGGTGCAACAACGCCGGTGCAAGTCCCGCCTAATGAAGGAGTAGCGAACCAGATTGGCCCCGAGTCATGCGTTGTTGTTCGCGAGAGCAAAGGCGAAGCGTTGACAGGGAGACGTGCGGGCTGGATATTGAGCCGCGAAAGTAAAATAAACTTCGGGGGGCCGACGGCGTCGTATGGCACGGAAGGCAACACGGAGCAGATCGTTATCGCAAGAGCTGTTCCGCCCCCGCGTGGTCCGAGACCCTGCGCACGCACGCCAAGAGACATACACGGGAGCCGGGAGGTCCCGCATCTGGTCCTGAGTGGCATCGGGGTCCGCGCTGTGAATCCGCAAGGAGCACGACAGCGACGTACGGATGCGGGAAGTCTGACAGCCCCATAGTAGCTGAGAAGCCTTTGAACAAAGGCTGGGGTGCGCCTCAGCTCGCGGAGGAGGTGGAGCCAAGGGGGCTGACCAAAGGAAATCCGTTACGGCAAATCAGGTCCCGGACACAGCGCCGGGCAGGGAGTGAATATGGACAACCCTAAACGGGCACGAAGCGAGAAACTGCGGAAACAGCCAAGGGAGTGCGCCTACGTTCGGTCCCCTGACCTGCAAAGCGCGCTGGAGCGGATACGGCAGGTTGCCTGCCGGGATAAAGGAGCACGGTTCACAGCGCTCTGGCATCATGTCTACAACGTTGACCGCCTCCGGGAGGCCTACTTTAGCCTCAAGCGGAATGCTGCACCGGGAGTAGACGGGGAGACGTGGCAGCACTACGGCGAGGACCTGGAGGGCAACCTGCAGGAACTATGCACGAGGCTGAAGCGTGGGGCGTACCGGGCGAAGCCGGTCAGGAGAGTGTACATTCCCAAGGCCGATGGGCGGCAGCGGCCGCTCGGAGTAACCGCACTAGAGGACAAGGTAGTCCAGCGCGCGGTGGTCAAGGTGTTGAACGCGATCTATGAGAGCGACTTCCTCGGCTTCTCCTATGGCTTCCGACCGGGGCGCAATCCGCACAATGCGCTGGATGCCCTCTACGTCGGAATCATGCGCAAGAGGGTGAACTGGATGCTCGACGCGGACATTCGCGGGTTCTTCGATGCCATCGACCACGAATGGCTGATGAAGTTCGTCGAGCATCGGATAGCAGACCAGCGTGTGCTGCGACACATCAAGAAGTGGCTGAACGCTGGTGTGATGGAGGATGGGAAGCGAACACAGGCGGAGAAGGGAACGCCTCAAGGGGGAAGTGTATCCCCTTTGCTAGCGAACGTGTATCTGCACTACGTGTTCGATCTATGGGTCCATCAGTGGAGGAAGAGGCATGCTCGCGGTGAAGTGATCATCGTGCGCTTTGCCGATGACTTCACGGTAGGATTCCAGTACCGCGAGGACGCCGAGCGACTCCTGGAGGAACTCAGGGAGCGATTCCAGAGGTTCCATCTTGAACTGCACCCCGAAAAGACGCGCCTGATGGAATTCGGCCGCTATGCTGCCGAGAACCGCAAACGGCGCGGCGAGGGGAAGCCCGAGTCTTTCGACTTTCTTGGCTTCACACATACGTGTGACAAGACAAGGAATGGGAAATTCATAGTGCTTCGGCAGACGATGCGGAAACGGCTGCAGTCGAAACTTCGCGAGATCAAAATCGAGCTGAAGCGACGGCTGCACCATCCGGTCCCTGAGGTGGGGCAAAGGCTAAGGTCGGTCATGCAGGGGCATTTCAACTATTATGCGGTGCCTCGTAACCAACGGAAACTCGGCGCTTTCAAGTATCAGGTGTACCGTCTGTGGCTCCGTACGCTACGGCAGAGGAGCCAACGACACCGGATGACCGGGGAGCGCATGAACCGTTTGGCCGACCGCTGGTTTCCACCTATTCGTATTTTGCACCCGTACCCCGAACAGCGACTGCGCGTCATGACCTGAGGTAGGAGCCCAGTGCGTTAGCAGCGCTCGCTGGGATCTGTGCGGGGGGCCGCCCGTGAGGGCGGTCCCTACCGCGAAGGAACGTCTCAGCGCCGAAGTGGATCTGTTGCTCGTCGACGAGTTCCAGGACACGAACCCAATGCAGCTTGCGCTGTTTATGAAGCTCGCGCGGCTTGCTCGCGAGGTCGTCTTCGTCGGAGACGTGAAGCAGGCCATCTTCGGTTTCCGGGGAAGCGACCCGGAGCTCGTGCGAGGCACGCTCGATGCGCTCGCCGCCCCGCGGCAGCAGGCTCGACGTGCTCGATAGCTCCTGGCGGTCGCGGCCGTCGATTGTGCGCTACCTGAACGCCGTATTTGGTGAAGCCTTCGAACGCGACGGCATGGAACGCGCATTGGTCGAGCTGTCACCCGAGCGCCTGGAGACTCACGACTCGCCAGCGGTGGTGCGTTGGACCCTCCCAAGGACGAGGAAAGTGGCGGAGCAGGCAGACGCTTTGGCACTCGCTATTTTGGAATTCAAGAGATCCGAACGACGAGTAAACGACCCGGAGACGAGGACTATTTCGACGACGGTGGCGACAAGGCCCCGCGCTACTACCAAGTCAATGCCATCAACGCTGCCATCGAGGCCATCGCCAAGGGCGACGACCGTATCCTGCTGGTCATGGCGACCGGTACCGGCAAGACCTATACCCCTTTTCAAATCATCTGGCGGCTTTGTGGTTTCCACCGATTCGTACACTGCACCCGTACCCGGAACAGCGACTGCGCGTCATGACCTGAGGTAGGAGCCCAGTGCGTTAGCAGCGCTCGCTGGGATCTGTGCGGGGGGCCGCCCATAAGGGCGGTCCCTACCGCGAAGGGACGGATCCCTCGTTCACGCGCTTAGAAGCAAACAGAAATCTCTTGACAGCGATGAGTTTGCTGCCTAAGAGTATTCACAGGTGCCGCCGCTACCCGACCAAATTCAACAGCGGCCGGGACATCCCCCGCGAGCGAGCGCCAGAGGTATTGGCATTCGCCTTGGTACTTTCGAGTGAACGAACGATTTCGGTCACTCCCCGATGACCTCCGCCCACGCGGGCGGTGCCATTGCTGTCAAGTTGACGACCGAGTGGTGTAAGATTGACAGAGGAGGACTGATGTCGGACGACACTCATTGGCAGAGATCGCTCATAGTCTCCGGGTATTTCGACGAACCAGTCTTTAAGCTATCTCAGAGTAGTCACACTCTTCAAAGCGCTCTCTTCAAGACGCTGAAACCATATGGGTTGCTTCTCGACGGTATACAGGAGGTCGGTGCATATTCCGGACCATCGGGATGGTCGCTGTCCATGCGCTTTCTACAGTACGCAGCGCAGCTGCAGTTGTCGGTACAACGCTATGAACTAAATATTCGAACGCTCCCGGAGAGTGCCCCAATTGCAGACCAGGGTACGATTTTGTCGGCGATCGAGGAAACCGTAGGAAAGGAAATCACTCCCGTCGAGGTGGCAAAACGCGAAGTCGCGCTCCACACGCACTACAAAGTCCGCCCGGCCTTCACCATTGAAGAGAAATTTGGCGTTACCGCCTCCGACTCGCTGGGAACCGTCGATGGTGCCGCCATCAGTCTACAATTGCAGGATCCTTTGATCGATGGCGGCGTCACAGTCTCTTTTGACCGCTCCGTGCTCTACGAAAACGCGGTCTTCGTAACGGTCGGAGGCGCCTTCGACGCACGACAACGCGCGCCGCACGAAAGTGTCGACAACCTCACGACTTTCTTATCGAGAGTGGTCGACTTCATCGAGGAGAACGAGTAGCGTGTCTTCCCAAGCACTGCGGCAAAGCGCCCTCCACGCGCTTCAGCACCCGCCCATAGCAGCGTTTGGAAATCCCGGTGTCTTTATGCGCGAAGCACGGTCGGGATCGCAAGCTCCGTTTGCCAAAAGTCACCGTCGTTTCGATACAGATACTTGTTCTCTCCAAAGTGCGATTGTTTCGTGGAAGCAGACGAAGGCTTTCCAGGAGTGCCTTCGAGCTTCAAGCGCCGCCGTCGCCAAGCCGCTGTCCGTCATTCACGAAGGCTATCTGGCTTCATTCGCCGAGTTCCACGAACAACGGCAGGCGTTTGCTACGTTGGGTGAGAAAGTGAGCGAGGCTGCAAGAACATCGGCAGCCTTGCTACGTCGCTTGGACGTTGGTGCTGAACCGACCCGACTGGGCCAATTGGAAATAACGCAGCAAACTTGGTTCGATGCAATTAGTCGAGCGATCGACTTTAGTCAGTTTGAGCGGGCCGCATCCGAAATGGCCAAGTTCGCCGCACGAGCTACTTTCGACCAAATCGTAGAGCCGTCGGCTAACGAGGCTGTGCGCCGCGAGTCCGACTCTATGTTTGCCAGAGCACTGAGCGAAGATCTGCAGGACGGCGTCGAAACGGAATTCTCCGAATCCCTGAATGATCTCGTTAAAATGCACGGAGAGAGCGCCATCGATGCGATCGGGCGCACGATCGCTTCTGCGCGATTCAGCGCCCTTGTGTGCGCAGAGGCGCTGAAATACCTTGGCGAGATCGATGACGATGTGGCTCGCTCTTCACGGCTGGAACTGTTAGCTCAAAGCCTCCAGAATTCTTCCCCAGCGATCCGCGACGGTGCCTCAGTGGGGATAGCTTTATTGGATGATCCCATAGCAATCGAACCCCTGAAGAGCGCCATTGAGGCTGAGTCGTGTCTTGCACTCAAAGAGGACATGTCTCTCGTCCTCCAACAACTAGAGCAACGCGACGCATAGGTGCCGTTCTTACTGAGAGCGATAAGAAAGAACCGCTGGCGGCCTGAATTGCCGACGTGGCTCGGTACGGACGATGTCCCCGCGGATCCTCTGGGGGATCTCTCCACCCTGGAGAACAAGCTCTCGGTTTGGTATGTGGACGGCGCACAACAAAACCTTGAGCGAGTTTCAGCAGCTCTTGCAGCTGGACGCGAGAAAATCGACAAACTTGACTACGCATTGATCGACATCGACACGCTGACCCGCCTCGGCATTGAGTACGAACAAACTCCTGGTGAATCGCCCGACGACCACGCAAACGAGAACTGGCACTATGACTTACACAGGCTCTCTGGGAAAGCACTCACAAGCCTGGCGAAAGCGATTCTGCCGCGGACCGAGAGCCGGGCTCGATTACTCCCGAAGAAGGTCACGGAATTGATCAAGGCGGGCCTCAGCAATGCGGAGTTGGACTCCGGGAAATTGAAGCCGGAAGTACGAAAGAAAGTATCTTGTGCATCATCAATATCCGTCCGCTCCTGAAATCAAGGACTTACGCACCGTTCACGCCTCGGCCAACGAGCGCATCTCCCGCTTGAGATCCCGGTCTTGAGACGGCAAACTCTGCCGCCATGCTCCGTGTCCTCATCTTCCTCGTCTCACTCGGCGCCCGTGCGATCCGGGCGATGTGTCGGTGCCGAGCCGACCTCGTGATTGAAAACCTGGCGCTGCGGCAGCAAGTTACGGCGTTGAAGAAGGAGCGCCCCCGGCCACCGCTCGAGGACACGGACCGAGCATTCTGGGTTGCGCTCCGAAGCTCGTGGCCAGCGTGGGCGAGCCGGCTCGTTATCGTGAACGCCGACACGGTCGCCCGGTGGAATCGAGATCGGTTCCGCCGATACTGGGCTCGGATCTCCCGTCCGCGCTATCCAGGTCGACCTCGGATTGATGACGAGATTCGTCGTCTCGTCCGCACGATGGCCCAAGACGGCTGGGGTGCACCTCGTATCCACGCTGAGCTGACGAAGCTCGGATTCGTTGTCAGCGAGCTGACGGTGTCGCGATACATGCCGCGCCGCCGAGCCGAACCCGACGAAGTGAAGCGATGGATTGCGTTCTTGCGGAACCACAAGGACGACATCGCCGCGATGGACCTGTTCGCCGTACCGACGGCGTCGCTACGGCTGCTGTACGGCTTCTTCGTCATCGAGCACGGCCGTCGCCATATCTTGCACTTCAACGCGACGTACAACCCCACGTCAGCGTGGGTGATTCAACAACTGCGCGAGGCGTTCCCATACGACACGGCACCACGATACTTGGTCTTTGACCGCGACGCGATTTTCAGCCTTGCAGTGGTGGAGTTCATCAGGGCCATGGGCACAAAGCCTGTTCGCATTTCTTATCGCAGCCCTTGGCAAAACGGTACCGCCGAACGCTGGACCGGAAACTGCCGCCGCGAGATGTTAGAGCATGTAGTTGTCCTCAGTGAGCGGCATCTCGTCCGGCTCATGCGCTTGTACATCAGCTACTACCACGAGGACCGTTGCCACTTGGGTCTCGACAAAGACACCCCGAACTCAAGACCCGTCACGCCCCGACCATCACCGACCGCAAAAGTCGTCGCGTTGCCGCGAGTGGGTGGGCTCCACCACCGCTACGAATGGCGCGACGCCGCCTGAGCCAGTTTAGTCGCTGCGCGTCGATTGCTGGGGTCCCTCGCGATTGCGTTGTCCAGCTCCGCGGCCCATTGATCGCGTGATCTCGGCAAGTGCCCGCGCGCGCCGACCCGGGTTTCTTCGTTCGTCGTAGGGCCACCAGCGGTACCATTCCCGCTGGATCAATAATGATGAAGGACACCCTCTTATACAAAGGAAAAGAGGTCGGGCACATCCGCGCGTTCAGCGACCCCGTCCTGTGCCAAAACTCGGCCCTTTTGAAATAGGCCATAAATCAGCAGCTTAGTGTCTGTGTTCGCGCCGGGGCCAAGGGCCGTAGGCTTTACAATCGTCTGGCCCGAGGGTGTTATCTTCAGATCCATGATGACGTACCACGTGCAATTCCTACTGCTCGTTCTAGCTGGCTGGGTCAACCGCCAGCAGCAGGATGTGATCGACTACCTGCAAAGAGGAGAACCGTGTGCTCCGAGCCGGGCTTCGGGGCAAGCGTCTCAGTCTCTCGGACGACGACCGGCGCAGGCTCGCGGTCAAGGCCCAGGCTTTGGGCCGCGAGGCGCTGGCCCAGATTGCGTCCGTTGCCACACCCGCTACGCTTCTGCGCTGGTACCGCCACCTCATCGCAGCCAAGTACGATGGCAGCAAGAACCGGAGTCCAGGCCGACCTCCGACGGCGAAGGACATCCGTGAGCTCATTGTGCGCGTGGCGCGGGAGAACCCGACGTGGGGATATACGCGCCTGCGAGGCGCACTCAAGAACCTAGGACATGAACTCGGACGCAACACTATCAAGAGGATCCTCGCCGAGCACGGTATCGCTCCTGCGCCGGAGCGGGGCAGGAGCATGTCGTGGAGCACCTTCATCAAGGCTCATTGGGGCGCCATCGCTGCGACAGACCTGTTCACCGTCGAGGTTGTGAACCCGTTCGGGCTCGTCCGCTACCATGTCCTGTTTGTCATCGATATCGCCACTCGCTGCGTGTGCATCGGTGGGATAACGTCGGACCCCAACGGGGAGTGGATGAAGCAGGGGCAAGAAACCTCACTGACATGTGGGATGGTTTCCTCCTTGGCAAGCGATACCTCATCCACGACCGGGACCCGCTATTCACCGAGGCGGTACGTGGGCTGTTGAGAGATTCAGGCGTGAAGCCCCTTCGCCTTCCCGCTAATAGTCCGAATCTGAACGCATATGCGGAAAGATTCGTTCTCTCCATACGTCGAGAGTGTCTCGACCGCTTCGTACCTCTCAGTGAGCGACACCTGCGCACAGCAGTAACCGAATACGTAGTGCACTATCACACAGAACGGAACCACCAAGGTCTCGGCAACGAGCTCCTCACACCCGTCGTGTCCAAAAACACAAACGAACTCAAGATCGGCGCGCCGGGACGTTTCGGATGAGACGTGTCTAGGCTCGGTTGGCAATAGGAGCTAGAATGAGAGGTCTGCTCGGGAGCGCCTATCGCAGAGCCAGTGCCCCGTCGGCTGGTCTCTGCGAATTTCGAGAACGCCTCTAGGATTCGAGCTTTCTGGCTCCGTTCGCATTTTCGGACACGACGCAACCGAATCTCCTCTCGCAGGTAGTACAGACACTAAGCTGCTGATTAATGGTCTATTTCAAAAGGGCCGAGTTTTGGCACAGGACGAGGGTGAAGATTTCTGCGGATCGCCTCGGCTCGTCCCCCATGGCCTCCCAGATCCGTTTGGCCAACACAACTGAGCACGCCGCCGCCGGCTTTGAATCAACACGCTGGCGGCACACTGATCAGCTTGTCCAGACGCTCGAGCAGTGTTGCGTAGTCCCGCACCCACGAGGAGATCGCTTCGACCGTGGCGGCCGGTAACGCCATTCGCCCCGCCAGGTCGTCGAGATACTGCCGTTCTTCAGCGCTCATCTCATCATCGACAAGAGCCAGTGTGACGGCATCGCGATAGACGAGAACCCGCGTGGCCCACGGGAGCGCCGACAAGTCATCGGGCACCACGGGAAGGTTGTCGAGGTCCACGCCGAAGTGTGCGGCGTGATGGTCGAGAAGCTCCCGTTCGGCCGGGTGGAGTCCGTCCGCATGAGCGATCTTCGACAGGGTTGCGACGTACAACTCCGGTGATAGCCCGTCGAGTGGATTGCTCAGCGGGTCCATGTTCACTTCGTCATGAGGATATCGAGATCGCCGGTCGTACGGAGAATCCGCGCGTCAGGCACGCCGACGGTCTCCGCAAGTACAATACTGGCCTGCAACCGGAGCGAGGCGTTCACAGACTGATCGAAGGCGACTTCGGCTAGGCGTTCCAGGTTTCCGAACCGAGTGTCCAACTGTTGCATGAAGGCGCGGAACTCCTCGTCGAGCTGCCCGAGGGCGTACTGCTCGTACTGGGCAAGCCGCGCGGTCAACGCCGACTCCGACTTCCCAAGTCCGTCCTTGAGGGCCGAGGCGACGAACTTGCCGGCGAGGCTGCCGATGAGGGCGCCGAGCAACGGAATCGGAATTAGCGTCTGGCCGGCCGCGGTCGCCAATCCCGCGATGGCTGCGTCTAGGGCGATGATGTGCGCCATTTCGACGAACTGGTCGCAGTCTATCGTTCCGGCATCGTAATCCCGCAGAAGACCGCCAATACCCATCAGGCCGCTAACGAGCGAGCCTGCGAACGGTGCCGCCAGGACAGTGGAGTTCGTCACGACGTACAGAGCGCCACCCGCAACCGCGCCACCACTGGCGCCCTGCGCCGCCACCACTCCGACGTCCCGCCAGTCCTGCGTCGAGAACTCTCCCCGGAAGGGACTCCTGCCCTCGCGGTGCTTGACCCAGATCGCCTGCGCCAGACCGATGCCGCCCCCGGCAGTCGCGCCAAGAGCGGCGGCCCGACCGAGGCCCGCCAGGGATGGGCCGTGCTCGGCCCCCGCCGCCCGCTTCAGCTCCTTGTTCTCCCGATCCAGCACGTCTTCGCGTTTGCGAATGGTGTCGTGGACACGTCCCTGTTGTACTTCGGCGTACGTCGCTTCGCCCGGCTCGATCAGGTCGTCTGCCGATCGGCCCGTTGCCTGCTCCAGGTCGTCCAGCGAGCCCCGGATTCCATCTGCGCGGCGGCCGGACAAGCCCTCGATCTCCCCGGTCCGGCGTAACTCGTCCAACTGCCGATGCTGGTCGGTGGGGATGTGGTAGCGGCCGTGAGTGCTGGCGAAGTCCGGGTAGCTCTCCGCATGCTTCGAAACTCCTTCCAGCGTATTGCGGAGGCCGTTGTAGTACTTGGACTGGATCTCCACGCTGTCCACCCGGTAGTCCACGGGACCGGTGCGCGGAACACCGTCGAACGTTGCGGCCGGGACGCGGCCATACAGCACGTCCAGGGCACGGCGGACTCCCACATGTACCTGCTCTGCGATCTCGCCGTGCTTGGTGTCTGTGCTGCCGAGGATGTTCTCCGGCGACCCGACGAAGTCCCGTACGGCATGCATCTCCCGCATGGCACCGAGAAAGGTTCGGTCCTGACTGCCTAGCGCGCCGGCAAGTTCGCCGGCTCGATGCGCGGCGTCGAGCTTGGCCCATGCCGCCGCGACCTGCGCCGCGACATGGAGATTGGCCCGCTCGGCGGGAGACCGCCTCACAGTGCAACCTCCGTTCTGAGCAGTTCGCCGAGCGCGCGAACGTGATTGACGAGTGCCGCGAGACGCTCTTTCTGTTCCTGATCGAACCGTTGGTAATCGGTCGGGCCGTGGTCGCGAAGCCAATTCAGCTCAGCCAGGCTTCCCGTGGTGTGTGTCCTCGTGCTTGAGCCGAGCCCCTCGATCTGCCCGTCGGCCGTCCGCAGCGAACGCATCTCCGCTTCGACCTCGACGCGCTCCCGGACAGCTCTGCGCGCGAGTTCTCCGTTGCGGCAATGGAGATAGATGCCCGACCCCGCCAAGGCGACACCACCGATGGTCCAGCCCACCGGTCCCACTAGGACCAGGAGCGCCTTTCCGGCCGCCATGCCGCCGCCGCCAGCCGCGACGGCACCGCCTCCGAGCCAAGCGAGGGCGGCGTTGGCGGCAGCAGCGCCGGACAGAGTGGAGATGGCTGTTCCCGTCGACGCCGTGCCGAACGTCGTTGCTACCGCCATGGCTACGGATGGGCCGAGGGTGGCTACGCCCACGCCAGCGGCGGCCCCGCTTACTCCGGCCGCGCCGCCGACCGTCTCGGACCTGTAGGCCTCAGTCTCGATGCGCTGAATGGTCTCCGAGAACCGATCGACTTCGATGCGGAACTCGCGCACCGACTTGTCGAACTCCTTGGGCGAATGCGCCAGACGGTTCACGTACTCCTCGACCGGCTCGATCACCTCGGCGACGGCTCGCTGCCTTTGTTCGAACAGCCGCACGCTGGCGCGTTCGACCTGCTTGCGGAGGTTCTCGTGGTCCCGAAGTGCACTACGGAGCTTCTCGACCGCCTCGCGCCGCACAGACCTGTTTAACATTCCAAGCCTCGGCATACGCACGACGAGGGAATTAGATATAGACAATTGCGAACCAAGCCTAGGCGCCTCTAATCCGAAACGTCCCTGCGCGCCGGTCTTGAGTTCGTTTGTGTTATTGGACACGACGCGCACGTTAACGAGCCCGCGCTGCTCCAGGATCGCGGCCAGGTGACCTGCTCCCCGAAAACTGGTTCAAATCTGAGTTGGAATCGGAGCTGAGATAATGGCCGTGAAGAGGAGCGGTCATGAAACGAAAGCGTTTCACGGAGGAGGGTGCTTCCGCAAGCAAGTGTTGGTGGCTGCCACGTAACCCGTTCTCGTGCTAGAGTTTGAGCTTGATTTCTAGAGACGCAGTTCTTTCTACGATGCCGGCTGGGCTGACCACGCGGTGCCTGACCTTCAAGGATGTCTTCGTGTGCACGCCGACATGCTTATTTGGCGTGCGCCGACACAGGCAGGCCAACTGACACTAGCATTCAAACGCGGCGTAGCAACATATCTGGACTCCTCTAGTCAAGCCCCTTTCTTAATAAATCTTCCATCGAAGCTGCGCATCCATCGCGTCGTGACGAGTGGGTCAGACTGCAAACGTATCTTCGGCCTCAGTGAGGAGCGTCTTGGGTGCTCCGGGCCATGATGGAAAATCCGCGCGCGAGGAGCCAATCACTTTGAACGACCTCTTAGGGCCAGTGTTGCTATCGGCTTGACCCCGCGCCGGTCCGACCGGTACGCCATCAGTTGGATGGGTATCGTCGCAGCCTCTTTTGGAAGGGAAAAAGGAAAACACGAAAGTGGAGCCTCTAAGTCTAAGCGGCCATCGGCGACTGGAATTCACTCTCGCGGGTGGAGACGGCCCAGACGATCCGGGCGAGTTTGTTGGCGACAGCAATCACGGCCTTGTTGTGTCCCCGCGAGCGGTGGACCTTCCGAGCCCAGGCGCGGAGCTTGTCGGGCGGGCTCTTACTGACGTTCGCCGCGCGGAGCACGGCGCGCCCGCCCTGGGTGAGGAGCATACGGAGGTAGGAGTCGCCACGCTTGGTGATGCGTCCGAGGCGGCGAATGTCGCCACTGGAGTTTTCCTTGGGAACTAGGCCGAGGTAGCTCGAGAAGCGGCGCCCCGATGGGAAGCGGCGAAGATCGCCGACGAAGCCCACGATGGCGGTCGCGGTCAGAAGTCCGATGCCGGGAATGGCGAGAAGTCGTTGGACTTCAGGAAGCTGCTTGGTGAGCGCCTTGAGCTCGTGCTCGATGCCAGCGCACTTGTCCTTGAGTTCTCGAATCTCGGAGCAGGCATCACGGAGATGCGAACGGAGCACGTCGGGCAAATCAGAATCAGCGTCTTCGACGAGTTCGAAGAGGGCGGGCACGACGAAGTGAGCGCCCTTTGGGATGATGAATCCGAGTTCGCGCAGGATCCCGCGTACGGCATTGATGCGTGCGGTCCGTGTGGAGAGCCATCCTGAGCGCAGGCGATGGAGCGCGGCGAGGCTGTGCTGGTGCACGGACTTAATGGGCACGGGAAGAATCTCCTCGTTCCTGTAGGCCTCGAGCAACGCTTTGGCGTCGGCGCGGTCGTTCTTGCTCCCGCGTCGATAGGGCCTCACGAGGTGAGGTGGGAGCAGGACGACGTCGTGTCCCAACCTTCGGAACGTCCTTGCCCAGAAGTGAGCAGAGCCGCAGGCTTCGAGAAGCACGGTGGCAGCGCTCTGTTTGGCAAAAAACGACACCAACTTGGGTCGACTCACACGGAGTTGCTTGGACACCTTCCCCGCTTCTCCCGAGATGGCAATCTCGAAGACGTTCTTTGCAAGATCCACAGCGATCGTCGTATCTTTCATTCGGACTCCTCCTTTTCGATGCGTATTCGACTGACTTTGGCACATCGATGCCGTCTATGTCAGCGGAGGAGTCCATTCCATCACTTGATGGCGGAAGCACCATTTTGGCTGTAATGTAATGCGCCGTAAAGTCTTAGCGTCATCTCACCAACACTTAATGGTGGAAGCACCACTTACCCTGTCCCCGACCGCCAGAGGATGTGACAAATGCTCTCGAAAAAAACCAATTTTTGCTATCGTCCTTGTTGTCCTGGTTGTCGTTGGGGCTGGGTTCTATTGGCATTGGACTCGAAGCGTCGACTATGCGTTGGTCGAAATCCGAGCCGCAACTCAAGATCGAGACCTCGTCCTGTGCCAAAACTCGGCCCTTTTGAAATAGACCATAAATCAGCAGCTTAGTGTCTGTGTTTGCGACCGGCCCAAGGGCCGTAGGCTTTACAATCGTCTGGCCCGAGGGTGTTATCTTCAGGTCCATGATGACGTACCACGTGCAATTCCTGCTGCTCGTTCTGGCTGGCTGGGTCAACCGCCAGCAGCAGGATGTGATCGAGGATCGCCTATCGAAGACCTGTGCCGCGTCGGCTTGTTTCCGCGAATTTGGACAACACCTCTAGGATTCGAGATTTCGGCTCCGTTCGCATTTTCGGACAGGACGGGGACTGGCGTTTCGCAACCGGCCCGGCGACCAATTCCGGTTACCGCTTCCTGTGTAGGACACTCATGCGTACATTACCCGCTTTGTTTCTGTTTTTTACTCTTCCTTCGGTTCTAAGCGCTCAACCGTTCCGTGAGTCTAGGACCGTGTGGGCCAGCGCTCCCGCTGAAGTTCCAGCCGTGGCAAGCGAAGTTGACATCATGCTGAGTTCTGGTCGTCTCGTGTACGAACGCTCCCAGGTTGACGGCAGTTTTCAGGGCCGACACCACGAAAGGATGAACCAGTACCACAACGGCATCCGTGTTTTCGGAGGCCAGCTGGTCTGGCAAAAGCAGTCTGGGTTGGTGCTGTAGTCGGAGACCTCGATACCGAGTCTCCGAAGGTCGGCGACAAAGTTCTCTCCACGTGCAGCCAAAGGAACTTGGGTCAGAAGCCAGACGGTGTGGACGAGTCCAGGGTCCTTGGCGGCTTTGACCGTAGTCTGATCTGACCCGAGGCAACGAGACCAAACAAGAGAGCGCGCGCGGCGAAGGTCGCGAGCGCTATTTTGGCTGTAATTTAATGCAGCGTAAAGTCTTAGCGTCATCTCACCAACACTTAATGGCGGAAGGCACCCGCGGATTCCAAGGGCGTCTAAGCTGCTGATTTGTGGTCTATTTCAAAAGGGCCGAGTTTTGGCACAGGACGGGGTATGCAAGCGGCTTATTCTCAGCTTGTCTGCCAGGGCTGCCTTCGTCAATCCCTCCTGCAAATGCTCTCGCAGCAACACTCGTTTCTCCCTTCCGTACATGGGTCGCCTCCGCTCTTGAGGGACTACTTTGTCTGAAGGGCCGCGGTCCTCGTGAGATCAAAATACTCATGCGCCTTCTGTCCAAAAACACAAACGAACTCAAGACTGGCGCGCCGGGACGTTTCGGATCAGAGACGTCTGAGGCTTGGTTGGCCAATGGAAGCTAGAATCCTCGGTCATGAGGAGGCAGAGCCAGCCCTGAACCTTGTTGGTCGTCGCCATCGCTGGCTGGCTCCAGCGTGACCAACAGGCCGCTATCGTTTGTGTTTTTGGACACGACGCCCTCAGTGGACTCGACCGGCGTAGCGTGGAAACACAGCTTCAGTAACACGCTTGGATATTCGCTCTCGACCAGGTGGTCGTCTGCATGGTGACGACCCGTCCGCCCAAGACGATTGTAGAGCCTACAGCCCTTGGCACGGTCGCAAACACAAACACTAAGCTGCTGATTTATCGTCTATTTCAAAAGGGCCGAGTTTTGGCACAGGACGGGGTCAACCGCCAGCAGCAGGATGTGATCGACTACCAGCAAGAGGAGAACCGTGTGCTCCGAGCCGGGCTTCGGGGCAAGCGTCTCAAGCTCTCTGACGACGACCGTCGTAGGCTCGCGGTCAAGGCCCAGGCTTTGGGCCGCGAGGCGCTGGCCCAGATTGCGTCCGTTGCCACACTCGCTACGCTTCTGCGTTGGTACCGCTGCCTCATCGCAGCCAAGTACGATGGCAGCAAGAACCGGAGTCCAGGCCGACCTCCGACGGCGAAGGACATCCGTGAGCTCATCGTGCGCGTGGCGCGGGAGAACCCGACGTGGGGATATACGCGCCTGCGAGGCGCACTCAAGAACCTCGGACATGAACTCGGACGCAACACTATCAAGAGGATCCTCGCCGACCACGGTATCGCGCCTGCGCCGGAGCGGAGCAAGAGCATGTCGTGGAGCACCTTCATCAAGGCTCATTGGGGCGCCATCGCTGCGACAGACCTGTTCACCGTCGAGGTGGTGAACCCGTTCGGGCTCGTCCGCTACCATGTCCTGTTTGTCATCGATATCGCCACTCGCTGCGTGTGCATCGGTGAGATAACGTCGGACCCCAACGGGGAGTGGATGAAGCAGGTGGCAAGAAACCTCACTGACATGTGGGATGGTTTCCTCCTTGGCAAGCGATACCTCATCCACGACCGGGACCCGCTATTCACCGAGGCGGTACGTGGGCTGTTGAGAGATTCAGGCGTGAAGCCCCTTCGCCTTCCCGCTAATAGTCCGAATCTGAACGCATATGCGGAAAGATTCGTTCTCTCCATACGTCGAGAGTGTCTCGACCGCTTCGTACCTCTCAGTGAGCGACACCTGCGCACAGCGGTAACCGAATACGTAGTGCACTATCACACAGAACGGAACCACCAAGGTCTCGGCAACGAGCTCCTCACACCTCTGCCGGCAAGCGCGAATGACGCTGGCCCCATCGTGTCGCGAGAGCGACTTGGGGGCATTCTCAACTACTACTGCCGTGCCGCGTAGATGGTCGCCGGCGACGGTAGCCCCTCGGCGGGCTCGACCGGCGTAGCGTGGAAACAGCTTCAGGAACACGCTTCGATATTCGCTCTCGACTAGGTGGTCATCTGCATGGTAACGACCCGCCCGCCCAAGACGATTGTAAAGCCCACGGCCCTTGGCCCAGTCGCAAACACAGACACTAAGTTGCTGATTTATGGCCTATTTCAAAAGGGCCGAGTTTTGGCACAGGACGCAGTAACAACGTCGTAACTGACTAGCATTCGCCGTACCTCTATCTTGGAAGCTGACGCGAGACCACCCCCGCAGGTAGTAAACAGGAGGTTACATGAAAAAGAAACCGATTCACGTGTTCATCAACAAGAAGAAGTATGATTGGGATGACCCCTTTGGAGAATCTGAACCGGGAATTCCGCGATCGGACGAAAACGCAGACATCGTTCACGACTGAGGAGTCGCCGCATCGGCGGTTGCCAGCAACTCACCAAGCCAGCTCGACCATTCATTGTCATACTTCACACCAATAGATTCGTTGATGTAATTCGCGTATCCATCATAGTCGCCCACACGAAGGTAGCCGACAAAACTATCTATTTCTTCCGGATGCTTCTCAAACATAAAACGCGTAGCCAAATAGCACCTGTCGTAGACTCTTGCTTCCTGATAACCGTCGAGGGCAAATACGTCGCTTAGACGTAAGCTATATCGATATGCTCTCGCTAATATAATAATTCGTTCGGTGATGTTGTCGGCTTTTGAAATATATTCTGCTAAGCCCTCCCCCCACCAAAGCGTGTTTTGAGCGCCACCATGATAAGGGCCATACTTGATAAAACGTCCATCCAAATAGTGAATGTATTCGTGTTCCAAATTCCAGACCGGGCGCTCTTCTAACCAACTTGCGTTATAAGCGAAGAACCGAGCAGTGTTTGAGGGATCTGACGGTTCACCCTCTAGGTAAATGCCACCGTTGTCAGTAGGATTCCCAAAGAAAAAATAGGAATATGTCCTATAGCTGTCTGGGTCCGAATATACCAGTATCTCAAGACGTGCGTTAAAATCATCCGCAACGGGCTCGTAGTTTGTGTTTAGTCGCTGGTGAAAAACCGCCTCCAGCTCTCGGAGCTTTACACACGCTTTATCCATTTCAAATGGGGTCATGCTTTGCGTTCGAATGGCAAGATTCTCATTGCAAGAGTATTCCATCGACAAGACTCTTCTTTCAATCTCCTTTCTAATGCCGCAGATCCCCAAATCAGCACAACCATTGGTGCCGTAGACATCGTAGATACCTTCCACCGCTGCGATCCAGATAGATGCGTATGGACCAAGCGGGTCATAATAGTCAAGAACGCTTCTGACCCTGGACACAACAGTCGAATAAACAGGGGCTGACTTATACTCAAGAAAGCGCGTTAGCTCTCGTGCGGCCCCGCCAAGTACTATCTGTTGATCGTACGCATAATTGACGCGCACGAGATCATCCGAGGTCGCAAGGTCGTGCAATATGTTCATCAACTCCGCATCGGTGGCGACGGCGTCAAGATAATCGTACGAATCGTAGGCCCGAGATAACCAGTAAAAAAGGTTGTCTGCGGCGAGAGATAAATTCCGATATCGAGCGTGACGGGAGTCATACTGTGCGAGCCAAGCTTTAACTGTGGGAAGATACCGAATCCGATACCCACCTCCAGCTCTACGACGTTCCGATCCAGATCCAGCTCCAAGACCGTCCATGGCGACAAAGAAGTCCCTTAAAAGGTAACCATGCTCAGTCGTGATGTCATAGAAATGAGCGTTCTCTATGAATGCATCCAGTGCCTCAGCCATCGCGCGATCAACTTCATCAGTCCAGTTGATTAAGTTGTTCATCGTAGAATTCATTGTAGTATCCAGCGCGTAGAAAATAAGCCTCTCCTGCCATTTCAGTGGATCCTCTCGAGGGTGAGACCGCCACAGTTTAGGTAGACGAGACTGATGAGAGCTTCGGCAGAGTGGAGTCCAAAGCTGCGGTGGCTCAGCAGCCTGATTTTGTTGTTCATTCCTTCGAGTCGGCCGTTGCTGAGTCTCCACGTGACCCACGCGATGACGCCATCGAAGTGGCTGCTCATCTTCGCCGCGCGTTTGACGGGCTCTATCCTCGAGCTCATAGCGCGCCGCAGCCATCCTCGGAGAAACTTCTTGGCCCATGTCTCGGTTTTGTAGGTGTAGAGGTCCATGAAGTCGTCGCGCAGAAGCATGGCGCGGTAGAGGCGACGATTAGCTCGCACCTGCTCGCGGAGCACCCGTTTGTCTTTCGCGCTGCGGTTGTGTTTGGCCTTGAGAAGGGGAAACTTGGTGTTCTTGAGGTTGCGCCGGGCAGTCCCTTTGAGCTCGCGCACCAGCTCGCGCCGGGTCTTATCCACGGCCTCGTTCAGATGCTTGACGATGTGGAAGCGGTCAAAGATCACCCGTGCCTGAGGAGCCTTTTTGCCGACGACAGTTATGTACGGCTCCCACATGTCCATGCTGACCGCTTCGAGCTCCGCGGCTCTTTGTGGTCCGAGCTTGCGGAAAAACCGCAGCAGCGTCTTGGCCTTGCGCTCCTTTCCCGCCCAGACGACCCGGCCGCTGAGATGGTCTATTACCACTGTTAAGTACTTGTGGCGTTTGCGGTAGCTGATCTCGTCCATCCCAATCACCCGCAATCCATCGAGCTCGCGCCGCTCATCCCGCTGCTCGGCAACCACTCGCTGGATGATCCGTCGCACCGAACGCCACGTCACTCGGAAATAGTTCGCTACGGCGCTGACGTCCGTCCTCTGTGCCAGCCACGCTACCTCTTGTTCGAAGCTTTTGGTAAAGCGGCTTCCCTTGTCTGCCCAAGGCACCTTTTCTCTGACCACTCCACACCGCCGACATACCACTCGTCGGATCGAGTAGCGAAGATAGGTCCGGACTCCGAACAGGTCCAAGTGCCGCCAGTAGCGATTGTAGCGATCTTTGTTCTTGCGGACCTTTCGTCCGCAAATCCCGCACAGAGGCTTCCTCCTCCGTGGTACTACATCCACCACCACTCTGGCTTTGTCCGCCTGGAAGTGGAAACCTCGGACCCACAGGCCTTGCAATCCGATGAGCTTGTTGACTAACGTAGTAACGCGCATCGCGGGAACGCTCTTTTCTCTTTCGGAAAAAAAGATTCTAGCGTTCTCGCCGATGCGCATCTACACATGGCTTACCCTCTCAACCCACGGGCCTCACCAAATGCCACTGCCCCTCAGCGGGAGACAAGGCTGTGGGAAACGCCCCCACGGTTCTGGTCGTTCAGACCTTGCTCACGACTGAGTTCTCTTCGAAGCCTGGAAGGGCGTTTTCCATAGCCTCCACTAATCGAGCCCCCCCTTCCTTATTCCATATGAATTAATCTTTCTTGTATATATATCAGGAGGGGCCTGTGGGCGCTCGTGGGAAACGCGAAGCGTTTTCCAAGCGATTGTGGAAAACGCCGCTCCACGTTTGTACGTGCTCACAACCTTTCCCTAAACGCCTCTCTCGCCCGGAGTTTCCGGCGTTTTCCACAATCGCGGCAGCGTCCATAGGCCATGCCCTCCAACACAAATCAGATCCCCCGAAACGACAGGAGAACCGAAAATAATACAGATTGCTTAGACGATCTTGGGGATCGGTACCATCGTACGTTGTAGCAAATTGGGCCGTGGCTCCTGCGACATAGATCATGTTCTCTTGTTGAAAAGCAGCCATACGAATTTGCTCGGTTGCCGTGTTGAACAATCGAGATACACACTCATAACTTTCAGATTGAATAAACTCCACCAGCGCAGTTCCAGATCTGACAACAAACTCGTTAAAGTCACAGAGTGGTACGTGCAATTCTGAGATCAGGTCAATAGCCGAACTTTGGGAGATTAAAGGACGAGGTCGCGAAACTGGGGCTTTAGGACGCTTTTCACCTTCACGTGGGGCTTTACGAGGATTTTCAGCTTCAGCCGAGATGGTGATAAGAGCCAACATCATAGTTGTAAAGAGAATTTTCATACCTCTATAATTGAAAGGTCGGGGTTGAACCGCGTCCTGTGCCGAAACTCGGCCCTTTTGAAATAAGGCAAGTAAATGCTCGCAGTTCTCATGGGCACTGTCCTTTCAGAATGCTTCACTCCGTTGTTCAGCCTTGAATGCAGATGGCGATTTTTTTCTAAGATGCCTGTTTTCCGTCATACTGAGTTGTGACCTTGTCCAGGAAAAGTGGACAGGTTGATTATCTCGCACGAGGAGTTTTGAGATCATGAATCCGTTCGAACACCAATGGCTGTTGTAATCGAGGGATGCGTACCTAATCTCGTGGAAAAAGAATGGCGCTTCTCCGCGTCCTCGTGATGGTATCAGATCAAGCGGCGACCTCGAAGCTGGATGTGTCCCGAGGTCCGTGGAAAAAGAACGGCACCCTCCACTCCGTCATCAGGGTATCAGATCAGGCGGCAACCTCCGCGTGTTCGAGAACCTCGCTCAGACGTTGGTAGCCGTCGATGCGTCGTAGTTGAATCTGGCCAGAGGCGATAAGCCCAAACAGCAAAGCGACCGCGGACTCCTCGCTGGAGAACGACGCTTGGGTTTTCGTCCGGCGTCGAAACTCGCGGTTGAGATTCTCCAGAGCATTGGTCGTTCGAATCGATTTCCACATGGCACGAGGGAATTCGTAGAAGGTCAGCAGCTGATTACCGGCCTCCTCTAGGCTTCGGACGACGGCCGGCGCGAGAGGCGTCCACTTGGCGACGAGCTCGTCATAGGTTTTGCGAGCATCGATCCCGTCCTGTGCCAAAACTCGACCCTTTTGCAATAGACCATAAATCAGCAGCTTAGTGTCTATGGTGCGCTCCCGTGAACGGCTTGGCGGTAGTAGACCCGCCGTCCCTTCTGTGCCGCGGCGATCGCGAGGCTGATCGCGAGATGGGTCTTACCGACGCCGGGCGGTCCCAACAGAACGACGTCAGCATCTTGGTTGTAGGCAGTTCGCCAACATCGTGGTTCCACCATCCGCATCGTTAACGGCGGACGCCGGTGTCAGACCGGCGTTGTTGCACGGCCCGGAGCAAATCGCTGACCTCCCTGTGCCGGTTGCAGAGTCACCCGGCGCAGTACGTATCGGGCATCCCGAGCGCAGCCATCTTGTTGAGTATCTCGCACCCAATTCGGTGTTCAACTCGTTGCCTCTCCAACGTTCGAGCCCGCATCTCCGGCCCGATGATCGCCTTGTAACGATAGACCGCGTTCTCCACCATGCTTCGCTTGGTGTAGCCTGAGAGCTTGTACCATTCACGTCGGCCGTGTCTTTCGATTGCACGAATATGGCGATCGCGCTCCTGCATGGCGGTGTTCGAATTCTGACTGAGCGTCGCGTTTCGTTGCGGCGGAATCACCACGCGCGTCCTTCGTCCAGGACTGTGCGCTTCGATGGCTTCGTAGACCGCTTCCTTGTCGTATGCACTGTCCGCCGCCACCGACACTAGAGGTGCTTGAATCTGTGTTAGCAAAGCGGGGACTCGGGTTGCGTCGCGAGCTCGTGACGCCGTCAGTTCGGACGCAACAATGTTCCCTGTCTCGCGATCAACGGCGATGTGCAACTTGCGCCATGCGCGCTGCTTTGGCGGTTTGCGAGCGTTTCCAACATGAATCCTCAAGCCCGTGCTATCGAACATCAGGTGGATGGGTTGAGTGCTCGCGGCTTTCGGAATCCGCAGCTTCTTGCGGAGCAACCTCGAGCGCCGACACAACGTCGAGTAGTCCGGGATCTCGATACCGAGCCCGAGAAGCGAGGCGATCGAGTGCAAGAAGCCTTCGGTTTGTCGGTAGGCGAGCTTGTACACCATCCGGACAACCAGGCCCGTTTCAATCGCCATGTCTGAATAGACCCGTTGACCGCCAGGCTTACCGGTCTTGTCGGCCTTCCAGTTCGCGATTGCCTCCTCGTCAAACCAGACTGTCAAATCGCCCCGGCGGCGCAGCCCTTCGTTGTATTCCGCCCAGTTGCGAACGTGGTACTTCTTCTGCTTCGCGTGCTTGTACTGGCAGCGCTTGGGATACTTCATGCTCGAACATACCTCGGCCACCACCATAGGCGGATTTCGCTCTCAGCCAGAGCGGTGCAACAACGCCGATGAAACACCATGCCCAGGGTGACAGCCGTCTCGATGGCGTGGTTCGAGTACTTGCGTTGACGGCCCGGTTTCCTCCTCCTCGGCCGGGGCGCGTCCCAGTTCACAAGCTTGCCGGCGGTGAGCGAGATCCAGACGGTCAGGCTCCCACGGTTGCGTAGACCCACCTCATATTCACGCCAATTCCTCACGCGATAGGCCTTCTTCACATACTTCCGCTGAGTGCGTTTGAAAATGCTCATGGGGAACCTCGAATCCGTGAGTAAAGGACAATTGTGGACCGAGATCGCGAGTTGTGCACCAAGGCAACGTGGCGCGGCTTCGTGTATGTCGCCTTCGTCATCGACGTCTTCGCTCGACTCATCGTCGGTTGGCGAGCGACGACATCGTTGACTGCAGGCATCGCTCTCGATGCCTTGGAGCAGGCGCTGCACGAGCGCCGACTAAACCCAGAAGATACATTGGTGCATCACAGCGATCGCGGCGTGCAGTACGTCTCGACCCGTTACACCGAGCGGCTCGCCGAGGCGGGTATTGAGCCGTCCGTCGGCAGCCGAGGCGACTCTTACGATAACGCTTTGGCTGAATCCATCATCGGCCTCTACAAGACCGAGGTGACCCGTCGACGCGGGCCCTGGCGTGGTCCTGAGGACGTCGAGTTCGCCACCCTCGAGTGGGTGCACTGGTACAACACGCAACGACTCTTGGAGCCGATCGGAAATGTCGCCCCCGTCCTGTACCAAAACTCGGCCCTTTCGAAATAGACCATAAATCAGCAGCTTAGCGACTGGGCCAAGGGCCCCTAGGCTTTACAGTTACCCCACCCGCGGTCGACCTTCGAGAGCCGCGCCGTTTCACCGTACGGCAGAGGACGGCGAGCTGCTGCCGAAGAGCGACATTGTCAAGAGCCAGTTCGCGACGAGCCTTGAAGGCGGAGATGAGAGCGCGAACAAACGACGAAATCAAGCAGGTATGGTGCCGGCAGACCGGAGACTAATCAAGTTCGGGGCGCCCGGATGAATAAATAGAAGGCACAGGTCTGGCGAGGGCGTGGGCCTAGTTGTCCCCGTCGCCGTGCGCCATCTTGATTGCGAAGGTTGGATTACCTCAAGCTTGCGCAGCCGCTTCACCGCAAGCACCACCAGAACCAGCGCCAGGATCAAAAGACCGAACATGAGCCCGGGGCTCATCCCGGTCTCCGCTGCCGCCGCCCTCTCAGTGAGGGACACCTGCGGACAGCGGTAACCGAATACGTCGTGCACTATCACACCGAACGGAACCACCAAGGCATCGACAACGAGCTCATCACACCTCTGCCGGCAAGCGCGAAGGACGTTGGCCCCATCGTGTTGCGAGAGCGACTTGGAGGCATTCTCAACTACTACTGCCGTGCCGCCTAGATTGTGGTCGGGACGGTAGCCCCTCGATGGACTCGACCGGCGTAGCGTGGAAACACAGCTTCAGGAACACGCTTGGATATTCGCTCTCGACCAGGTGGTCGTCTGCATGGTGACGACCCGTCCGCCCAAGACGATTGTAGAGCCTACAGCCCTTGGCACGGTCGCAAACACAGACGCTAAGCTGTTGATTTATCGGCTATTTCAAAAGGGCTGAGTTTTGGCACAGGACGGGAGAGGTCCTTTTGGCCACTGTGCTGGATGAGGCGCCGGGAGACGTAGTAGCGGAGCCGTTGCCCGTTTTTCTTTTTGGTGTGGCTCGGCGTCAGCCGGTAGTGGGGTCTTTTTAAAATTCAGAAGCTTGATTCCGGCCTCGCCGTCTGGCAGTATCGGACCATGCCACGCAAAGGAATTTCCAGGGATCACGATTTTGCCGTCAATGCACGCTCCGTCCTGGAGCAGGTTATCGGCGAACGCCTGGACGGGACACCGCTTGAGCCAGCGAAGCCGACGAATCCGAAGCTGACGGAGCGCGCCCGCAAGGGAGGCGTCCGTCGGGGGCCGCGCCAGGGCCTCGAAGCTGAGCGCAGAGCGCCGCTCCGAAATCGCTCGTAAAGCCGCTAACGCCAGGTGGAAAGAGTGAAAGCCCCGTTACAGAATCCCGCGCTCGCGCAGCGTAGCGAGTAGCGCCGCGTGGGGCCGGTCGCCCTTCACAGAATTACACGCCCCACACAGAAGTTGCAAGTTGTCGAAGTGATCCGATCCGCCTTGGCTTTGTGGCACAACGTGGTCGATGGTGAAGTTGCGGAAGGGAAAGGCCACCCTACACCCTCCGCACCGTCCCTCCTGCTTGCCGAATAGTTGATGTCGGTGTGTCCTGTAGCTCGGCAGCTTGCCTAGGTCTGTGCGCTTCGGGATGTCGTCTCTGTGGTGCACCTCGTAGAACATCCTGAACGCTTCCCGCAGCCGCGTCTTGACCAAGCTGGCCGCGAGCTCGGATAGGTCGATCCCTACCCATTGCCGCCCGAGAGTTTCAGCGCTCACACAAGCCGTGGCGCATCCCGCGAAAGGATCTAGAACGACGTCGCCAGCGTTCGAGCTCACCTTGATGATCCGGTCCAGAAGCGCGAGTGGCTTCTGGGTCGGATAGCCAACACGCTCTTTAGCAGCCGCACCGATCGGCCCGACGTCGGCCCATAAATCTTGAAGCGGGACGCCCGGCATTTCATCTAGATAGCGTTTGTATCTAGGTACACGACCGGGTGTAGTTTGAACGACGCGCCCCTCGTCGATCAACTGCTGCATACGCTCCCGCGAATAGCGCCAAAAGCGCGTCACCCCCATGACCTCATACTGCGGGTTTCCCTTCGCAGCTCCGCCTGGTCCCGTCAAGTTGTCAAGCGTAAACCTTCTCCCAGTACTCGGCTCAACGTGCCGGTACGCGCGGTCTACATAGGTTTGGTCGTACGGCGTGTACTGCAAATTCCATGTCCACTCAGCGCCCCGTGTGTAGAACAACAGACCGTCGCAGACACGCCCGTACTGTTTCCGCCCTTGCGCGCCGTCGCTGTGACTACTCGTTCGCTTCCACACGATCTCGTTGCGGAAGTTCCCGGAACCGAACACGGCATCGAGCAATAGTTTGAGGTAGGCGCTTGCCGTCGGGTCGCAATGGAGATACAGGCTCCCCGTGGGCTTCAAGAGCCGCCGCATTTCCAACAGCCGAACGGCCATCATGATCAAGTACGACTTCATGCCCTTGCCGTGGGCCGTCCCAGCCGCGTCTATTACCGCGTAGACGGCGGTGTTCTGCTCTGCGATCTCGCCATGCCACGCGAGGTCTACGTCATCGAGCGTCCACGTGTCTTTGAACGCTGCGCCAGCGGCCTTTGAGCCGATGGGAGCCGCGTAGTCACGATTGGAGTTGAAAGGCGGGTCCAGGTAAATCAGATCCACGGACTCGCTGTTCATGCCCCGCATGACGGCAAGATTGTCGCCAGTCCAGATCGTCCGGTTCGACCAATTGGGTTGCTTCATTTCCCGTCCTGTGCCAAAACTCGGCTCTTTTGAAATAGGCTACAAATCAGCAACTTAGTGTCTGTGTTTACGACATCCCAAAGGGCCGTAGGCCGGCGCTTGGGGATGTCGTGGCTGTCCGAGTTTTGGCACAGGACGCCCTCGGGCCAGACGATTGTGAAGCCCACGGCCCTTAACCCGGTCGCAAAACACAGACTCTAAGCTGTTGATTTATGGGCTATTTCAAAAGGGCCGAGTTTTGGCACAGGACGGGAGCCGAAGCACCTTTCAGACATAGGAGTCGCTTTTGCCTCGATTAAGCCCACGTCGCGATTCGGAAACACCCCTGATATGCTGAAGAACTTGCCAGCCAATATGCGAGGGTACCTCAACAACGACAAGCGAAAGCGACACGCGAACCACCGACTCTTTGTAAACCCCAGGCGCGGATACTGGGGTCTGTCGAGATTCGGCACCAAGCGCGCAACTGACATGACAAGTCAAATGGGGTTCGATCGAGGTTGACGACTGCTCCCGCGAACACCGCGCTCGAACGCAGACGCCACAGCACGTTCCAGCACATCTGGCCGAAGCCCCTGCAGCGGTCACTCAGAGCAGAAGGGCTGCTCATTTGACTCGCTTAGCCGTCGATTGATCCAGTCTTGAAGAAGGATCGTGCCGGAGTCGGTGGCCATCGCTTCCAATGTCTCCGGTAACGACTCCCGCCACTTGGCGCCGACAAGATCCTCAAGCGCTCCCGTGTACTCAAGACCCGGTGCACGGATAACCCATCCATCGGTTGTCGTTCGTTCAAAAAAGGCGGAACTGTCGCATCCCTTCTCAACCTCAGCCAGCAGGTTCGTTCCTGCTTGATCCGACGGCATCAAGAACACGATCATCCACGCAGCGTCCTCGTCAGAGGTACATGGCGGCGGTGTGCCCGATCCGCTGTATGCTCGATCGATGTAATCCGGAACAGACATCGTGTCGCTGTTTCGTTCACTCAGAAAGAACGCGACGAGCTCCGCTTCGTCGTCGGTGAGTATGTCCTCGATTCTTGCCGAATCCTCGATGCCCGGCGCACGAAGAACCCAATCACCGTCCTGCGTGCGCTCGAAGAAGGCTGAACTGGCGCAACCGTTCGCGACTTCATCGCGCAGACCGATAGCACTCGCGCTGACCGTGTCTCTGACTTCGATATACGTCTGCCCGCCAAGCACAGAGTCCGGATTCTGTCCCAGGGCCTGCGCGGAAACGAGGCTGATCCAGACAAGTGAAGATAGGTTCATCTTTGTCATTCCCCTTGTACTGCAAAGTGAATTCGATCGTGGTGTTAGCCTCGACAACTCCGAGTACTAACAGCCGGTGTTGATCATAAGTAGCGAGTAGGAACGTGTCAAGTGGGGGCTGTCGCGTCCCAGCCGATTCGGAACAGTCGATGAGTAAGATCGGGTCTACGCGGATTCGTGTGGGTTGAAGACGGCATTTCTGGGTAATGGCGGAAGGAATGCCGCCACGATCTTCAGCTTGAGATATTCCTCGTCGCGATAGCCGTAGGCGCGTCGTTGCAGAACACGGATTTTGTTGTTGACCCCTTCAACTAGGAGGCGCAGACGTTCCATCTCGGCCACCGCCTTGTCCGGCATATCCCGGCACAGCTTGCCCACATGCGTCGCAAAACGCTGGGTGTAGCGCGAGTTGTTCGCCAGCCAGTCTAGGTGTTCTACATGCACACCGCCGCACCCAGAACAGTTGACGCGCCAACGCTCGTATTCCAGATAGATCCGCCAGCCTGCCAACGACAGGTCGCGGACCCGGCACACTTGCTTGGCCTTCTTAGAAATCAAGGATCTTGAGAATCTTGCGAGCAGATCTGCGCGGTTGGGCCAAGCATCTTGAGGTAGATCCGTGCTTCCAGGCGCGCCGGATCCGTCTTCGTGGTGTTGGCGATTCGACAATATCGGCCTTGGTGGGCCGGACAGTTCCCCCGCTGATGCCCAGGGTGCCGACTATAATAGTGATGAAGGAGCCTCATCGGTGGGCCTTTTATTGGCCCGGCCGCAAACACAGACACTAAGCTGCTGATTTATGGTCTATTTCGAAAGGGTCGAGTTTTGGCACAGGACGGGGTCGATGGAGCCGAGAGAAGGCGAAGAGCACTTGGACGGCGGGCCTGGGGAATAAAAACTTCAATGACCACATCTGATCGGTCTGATGCTCGGTGCCAATCCATCTTCGGGAATGTGTCCAGCATCATTGACGTCGCCCAGCGATCGGCCGCCCGTTCGGTGAACGCCGCCAAGACCGCCGCGTACTGGTTGATTGGACGACACGTCGTGGGGTGCGAGCAGGCAGGGAAGAAACACGCTGATTATGGTGAAGAGATCGTCGAACGGCTCGCCACCGCCGAAGCGAGGGGAGACAGCCATTCCGGCCTGGGCCGTGATGACCGCAGTACAGTTTCAATCCACTCCCCCCGCCGAAGCGAGGGGAGACGGCACGATCTGCCCGCGATCTGAACAGGGAAATGGCGTTTCAATCCACTCCCCCCGCCGAAGCGAGGGGAGACAACGAGTACTACGGGCGGACGGAGGCGTTCAACTTGGGGTTTCAATCCACTCCCCCCGCCGAAGCGAGGGGAGACCTGGCTCACGCGATCAGCCTCGTCCTCGACGTCCATGTTTCAATCCACTCCCCCCGCCGAAGCGAGGGGAGACGAATTGGTGTTTGAGCGAGGGGCCGGCCTGCTGGACGTTTCAATCCACTCCCCCCGCCGAAGCGAGGGGAGACATGGCTGGCGGGCGACGACGTGGCGCTCACCGTTCAAGTTTCAATCCACTCCCCCCGCCGAAGCGAGGGGAGACGGACATGCTGGTCTGGCACGCCCCCTCGCTCGTGATGTTTCAATCCACTCCCCCCGCCGAAGCGAGGGGAGACAGGACCTTCATCTTGCCCCCGGTCTTGTCCTCCAAGTTTCAATCCACTCCCCCCGCCGAAGCGAGGGGAGACGGGCCGTGAGGGCAGAGGAGTCGAACGGCTAAACGTTTCAATCCACTCCCCCCGCCGAAGCGAGGGGAGACTTTTCCATTTCCGCTCCTCCCTTGTGGCCCTCGGCTTTGTTTCAATCCACTCCCCCCGCCGAAGCGAGGGGAGACGCCTCGACGAAGAGCTTTAAGGGGGCGATGATGAAGTTTCAATCCACTCCCCCCGCCGAAGCGAGGGGAGACCGCCGCGCTTTCCGAGTATATCCGCGAGCCCCTGATAGTTTCAATCCACTCCCCCCGCCGAAGCGAGGGGAGACCCGCAGTCAGGATGAGAGACTACTACGCCCACTTTGGCGTTTCAATCCACTCCCCCCGCCGAAGCGAGGGGAGACCGCACACTTGAACCTTGCGGCATGTCCTCCAAGTCTTGCGTGTTTCAATCCACTCCCCCCGCCGAAGCGAGGGGAGACGGTTTGACCACGTCTATGTTCCCAGGGCAGAAGAAGTTTCAATCCACTCCCCCCGCCGAAGCGAGGGGAGACCATGCGGGATGACATCTCAAGGGAAGCTTCGTTCGTGTTTCAATCCACTCCCACCGCCGAAGCGAGGGGAGACTATCCGGGCGGTCGCGGATCCGGTCTACCAGTTGGCGCTCGGTTTCAATCCACTCCCCCCGCCGAAGCGAGGGGAGACGACAGCCCACCGCGTCACCGATGTTCTTGTCACGGTAGTTTCAATCCACTCCCCCCGCCGAAGCGAGGGGAGACGTCCACCAGGACGAGCCTGAGAGGATTCATGGTCGTGGTTTCAATCCACTCCCCCCTCCGAAGCGAGGGGAGACGATGTCCGTGTTTGACCTCTCGCTATGGAAGTCCTGTTTCAATCCACTCCCCCCGCCGAAGCGAGGGGAGACCACCGCGTCCGTCAGTGTGTTCCAGGCGGCATCACGCGTGTTTCAATCCACTCCCCCCGCCGAAGCGAGGGGAGACTGCTTCTCAGGTGGAGGCGGAGCTACTGACCGAACCAGTTTCAATCCACTCCCCCCGCCGAAGCGAGGGGAGACGACAGAGCATCCCGAGCCGCGTAGCCGAGTCGATGTTTCAATCCACTCCCCCCGCCGAAGCGAGGGGAGACATCATCAAACGGGTTATCGCCGCCGTTGTGGATGTTTCAATCCACTCCCCCCGCCGAAGCGAGGGGAGACTAGAGCTCCAGCCATTAGCCGAACCCTCCTTCTTTGTTTCAATCCACTCCCCCCGCCGAAGCGAGGGGAGACGCGCTAGGCTGCACCCTGTACGCGCTGTCATAAAGTTTCAATCCACTCCCCCCGCCGAAGTGAGGGGAGACTCCTGCCGATGCTTCAAGTGCACCATGTGGTGCTGTTTCAATCCACTCCCCCCGCCGAAGCGAGGGGAGACCTCTGTCCGCTGAGCTACTAGTGGGGGAAATGGGGTTTCAATCCACTCCCCCCGCCGAAGCGAGGGGAGACGACAGGCCCGCTCGCAATAGTGCGCGGGTGAAGCGGTTTCAATCCACTCCCCCCGCCGAAGCGAGGGGAGACCTTCTTCAAGCAGCACGGCGGGCCGAACAAGAAGAAGGTTTCAATCCACTCCCCCCGCCGAAGCGAGGGGAGACCTAATAATGAACGGCGGGAGCTGCGGGTGATAACTCATGTTTCAATCCACTCCCCCCGCCGAAGCGAGGGGAGACGACAGCGCCTGTGGCAGGTGAACGGCTGGCCGGAGGAGTTTCAATCCACTCCCCCCGCCGAAGCGAGGGGAGACAAGTATTGGGAGGTTGTTGAGTGTTCGGTAAAAAAGTTTCAATCCACTCCCCCCGCCGAAGCGAGGGGAGACCTCGTCGAGATGGCGGCCGCGTTCATTCCCAGCGTGTTTCAATCCACTCCCCCCGCCGAAGCGAGGGGAGACGATGCGCTCTCCCGTACTCGAGCGCGCCTCGAAGTCGTTTCAATCCACTCCCCCCGCCGAAGCGAGGGGAGACATCGGAGAGGTTTACAAGGAGCGCGTGACAGCATGTTTCAATCCACTCCCCCCGCCGAAGCGAGGGGAGACATCTTGACTGCCGAGACCACCTTGTGACAGCGGTATCGGGGTTTCAATCCACTCCCCCCGCCGAAGCGAGGGGAGACCCCGATGTCGCGAAGGAACGGCTCGACCCGTTCGGTGTTTCAATCCACTCCCCCCGCCGAAGCGAGGGGAGACACGACGAGGCTATCCGCTCGGGGATGGGGCAGGAGGTTTCAATCCACTCCCCCCGCCGAAGCGAGGGGAGACCGCATCCCACGCACTCAATCCCATCCCTGTAGCGGTTTCAATCCACTCCCCCCGCCGAAGCGAGGGGAGACGGTCCACTTATGGCTCCCCTGGTAGCTCAACAGTAGTTTCAATCCACTCCCCCCGCCGAAGCGAGGGGAGACCGTCACGCCACGTCCGGTACTTGTCCACGTATTCGAGTTTCAATCCACTCCCCCCGCCGAAGCGAGGGGAGACATGGAGGCAGTAGGTAGCGTTTCGCGTGACCCAAAACGGTTTCAATCCACTCCCCCCGCCGAAGCGAGGGGAGACGTCCCCTAGATCCTCGTGGTAGCCGATGACCGGGCAATGGTTTCAATCCACTCCCCCCGCCGAAGCGAGGGGAGACGCCGGTACTACGAGTTCGTCCGAGACGTTACGGTAGAGTTTCAATCCACTCCCCCCGCCGAAGCGAGGGGAGACGCTAGGATTTGTGCCTCTCCCCCGGCGGCGTTGATGTTTCAATCCACTCCCCCCGCCGAAGCGAGGGGAGACTGCGGAATCTGTCGCAAGCCGATCGGCTTGACGGAGTTTCAATCCACTCCCCCCGCCGAAGCGAGGGGAGACCGCGATCTCGACGAGGTGAGTAGCCGCCATGTAGTCGGGGTTTCAATCCACTCCCCCCGCCGAAGCGAGGGGAGACCAGTACATCTAGCACCACCTGGTCCATCGTGTCTTTGTTTCAATCCACTCCCCCCGCCGAAGCGAGGGGAGACCGGGCAGTCTAGCAGGTGGTGGCGGTAGCAGCACGGTTTCAATCCACTCCCCCCGCCGAAGCGAGGGGAGACCAGTATTCCGGGACGTACGTCTTCGTTCCGTCGTGTTTCAATCCACTCCCCCCGCCGAAGCGAGGGGAGACTGTCCAACTCCTGCACGTTGCCGAACGGCTGGAAGTTTCAATCCACTCCCCCCGCCGAAGCGAGGGGAGACCTCCCGAACGTCGCCGCCGCCTCCGCATGGACGAAGTTTCAATCCACTCCCCCCGCCGAAGCGAGGGGAGACAGCCGACCCCGGAAGGCCGGATTCAACAGTAGTTTAGGGGTCGTTTTTCGCGATACCCGCTTGGCAACTTGCTCCCATAGATCGAAGGAGAGCGAGAATACGTTGCTAACCGACTCGCTTTCAACACTTTCAAACGAATCGCGAAGCTCGCGGACTTTCAGTCCCACCTCAGGTTCGCGGCTCATACCAAGAGAATTCCTTGCGGGTCCATCGTCGCTTTTATTCCATGATGCTCGATCCGGCGTGACGACTCTTCTCCAAGGTTGTAGAAGCGAAGACTGTCCTTCTTCTCGTCGATGAGACCCAAGAGCCGGCCCCGAAGTCTCACCCACTGCTCCTCGTTGACGGTGCACTCAAAGACCGAGAATTGGACCCGTTGGCCGCTATCTAGACAAGCACGGCCGACTTTTCGCAGACGCCTGCGGCCCTCCTTCGTGGTTGTATCCACGTCGTAGCTCACTACCACAACCAATGCCATCGTAGTTCTGTCAGCTCATGATGTACGGTGCATACTCGGCCGCATCGCCCCGCAACACACGCGCGAGGATCCGCGCCTGGACATGCGGCAGAACGCCCAGCGCGACCTTCTCTTCAGTCAAAGGGTGCCGGACGACTTCTTTGCGTCGCTCTTGCCAGTGGACCAGAGCAGTCCTGCGAGCCTCACTCTTCAACCTCAGCGCTCCCGAGCCATCCCTGTCGAAGTCCTTCGTACCGATCTGCTCCCGATTCAGCAGTGCAAGGACAGCGCGGTCTGTAAAAGGAGCGCGAAACTCCTCCATGAGATCAAGACCGAGCGAAGGCCGTCCGGGGCGATCTTGGTGGAGAAAGCCGACCGCCGGATCGAGTCCAGTCGCCAGTAACGCCGAGCAGACGTCGTTTAGCAGGACGGCGTAGAGGAACGACAGGAGAGCGTTGACGGGGTCCATCGGCGGGCGCCGCTGCCGCTTCTCAAAGCTCACACCGTTCGCTCGGTTGCGGAGCATCGACGGGAAAGTTTCGAAGTAGACACTCGCTCCGTACCCTTCGAATCCTCGGAGAACATCTATATCTCTCGCCTTCCGTGCGCCCGACAGCGCCTTCGAAAGCCCATCTGCTCCTCGCCGGAGAGCGCGGGCTGGCTTGGGCGGCGCGTCTCGCGCCGAGCGCATCACCATCTGGCGCTGGTTGGCGAGCTTCCCGAGCACGACGCCCTGAGCTACCTTGAGTGACTCCTTGGGAGAGTTCGCGGCCGCGTACTGGGCCTTGCGAAGCAGCGATCCACCCTGCCAACGCCCCTCCACTCGTCCGAGAAACTTCCCGCCCGCTGTCAGGAATGACACCTGGATGCCTCGCTCCGCAAGGACTCCAAGCGCGCCGATACTGGCAATCGTCCCGCCGAACAGAACAACGCTACCCACGTGGTGAAGAGGCACGCGGACACGCTCCTCCTGCTCGACCTTCACGACGAGATTCTCGTGATCCTTTGCCAGATACGCGCCGGGGAGCGTCACGAACAGCGTATTGAGTGGCTCACTGAGAATCATGGTCATCCCATGCGACGGCAAGGTAGTCTGTAATCTTCGTCGGTCGCTCAAAAACAGCGGGCAGACAGATTTGATTCAGCGAGCATGACTTGCAACGCGCATCGAACTTCGGCGGCGGCAGGACGCCCATCCGGCATATCTCATGGAAGCGGCGGGCAGCCTTCACTGTAGCCTCGCGGAGATCACCCGTGATTGGAATCGTCAGCCGACGACGCGAGTTGATGTAGTACAACTCGCCCGACTCAATTGCGATAGCGCGCATTTCCTCAAGCGCCATCGCCTGAGCGCAGAGCTGGATGCAATCGGCTTGCAGACTCTTACGGCGCGCTCGCTTCGACTCGACTGGCTGAACCCTTTTCTTTCCTGCGATACTGTAAGTCTCGACTCGGTCCGCCCGGCCCACAAGGCCGAGGCGCTCGGATCGCAGCCAGACATCGGTCTCAACTCGAACGCCTTCCCGCACACGACCGCTGGGAGCCGCGACGGATTGGTGCAGGAGGCGCCCTTCACTTGTGAACACGTTCTCTTCGAAGACTCGGTCGACATGGATCAGCGCCGCCTGCCGTTCGCAAAACGCGAGGTGCTGGATTCCTGACAGGGGGAGGAAGTCGTCCTCGTGCACGATTGTCTAGACCATCGGGTTGAGCGTCACTCCCGTAGGGAGCTTATCTTTATCAACGGTGACTTCGAAGTCAGAAAACTCCCTCGCGGGCTTCGCCGGATCCTTCTGTGTCACTATAATTCGCTCGAACAGAACGTGCGCGGGAGCCTCTCCTAGGGCT
Organism: Candidatus Marinacidobacterales bacterium; assembly: GCA_965237955.1. GTDB lineage: Bacteria > Acidobacteriota > Vicinamibacteria > Marinacidobacterales > SMYC01. Next base: position 3,621,925 of record OZ250169.1, read on the forward strand.
GACGTGTGTTCAAACACGTAGAGGCCCCGCGTCGACATGAGTCCGTGCGCGGCTGAGCGATCGTGTTCGAACATGTTCTTGACCGCTTCCCAAAAGAGCTTAAGATCTGCGTCTGAGAACTTGGTCTGAGCGGCGAGATGAGCCGAGATGAAACCGTGAGTGCGGTAGAGACCGTATGGAATTGTAAATTTGCGGCCCATGGTTCGGTTGTCGCCCTGCTGGTCCTGCGCCTCCTTTTCGGTAGCGACCGCCATCCTGGTGATTGAGTGTTCGAGCGACACAACGGGCACGACGGAACGACCGAACGTGAGTTGGATCGGACCGCGCACCTGGCCGCAGTTGACCCCGAGACTCATGACAGCGCCGAAGGCTCGAATGTCGAAGAAGTTCGTGCACATCCAGTCGCGGGCCTGCGAGATTTCGTCGCCGCTGCCCTTTCTCTTCTTGTCTCCCTTCAGAGCATCTTCGTTTCCGGTTTCCTTATAAGCGCGTTCGTGGCTGCGGTTCAGGACAGCCTTCTCTTTGATATAGATGTCGTAGCCCTCTTCTTCGCCTTTGGTGAGTTCAACGAAATTTCTGATCTTTCGCTTGAGACACACGTCGGTCACGAGGCCATGTCCTGTCTCCGCATCGACGCGCGGCAGGTTCCCGGCGTCTGGGTCCCCGTTCGGGTTGCCGTCTTGAACGTCAAAGAGCAGGACAAAGTCGTATCGCTTTTGGATTGCCATTACTTCTCTCCTCCGGTCTTCTCAAAGAACTTCTGTCGTTGATGGTAGTAGCCGACTGCAAACCGTCCCTGGTCGGCTAAAGACAGATGCGGCGGGAAGGGGTCCTTAGCGTCGAGACCGTTCATAACCTCACCGTTGAGCTTCTCGAAATACACCATCCGGCCCCGGCTCTCGATCTTCGAGAGATGGTGCATCTTGAGACGGTTAAGAATAGGAAAAGCGACAAGCGGTGATGCCGATGCCGAGCCGAAATAGCGGTCTCGGATCGTTGCCTTGAGATCGGGGCTCGCCGCTTCCTGGATTTTTTCGAAGATGGCGAATAAGCGGCCGAGACAATAGCCGGTGTTGGTGTTCTCTGGATCAAGTGCCACTGATATCTCCCTTTCAGATTCGGATCGGGAACGGTTAAGGCTAGCTTTGACGATGGCGGCCCGCAGCGGCCCAACGTCATGCCGGGCGCGACATCTTCGAACAGCAGATTGGAGGAGCGTCTGAGGGTAGGGCGTACCTGTCAGGATGGCCCTCATCCAGTCGCCCGCAAGATTGGGCGGAACGTTCTTGGCTTTTTCAAGTACCGCAATCGATCGCAATAGCCAGTAGATCGATGGGAAGTGGGCGGCGCCTGGGGGGCGCACAATGTCCAGATCGGTGAAGTGCTGGAAGATCCGCGCACCGATCTCCCTGATCGTAGCGACATGCCAGAATCGGATCGAGACCCTCGCGGCATTTGGCGAGAGGCCAAGAACAAAGAACCGCTGGTCGTCGTCGTCAGTCAGCGGCTTGCCCTGCTTGAAGTCGTAGAGAGCTTTCACCCGCGCGGTGGCATCGTCAGGATCATCTTTCGGTGGATCAAACCATCCGGCAAACGCATGTTCCATGGCGGTGCCAGAAGACTTCTCCGACCAAAACACTGTGGTGGCGTCTCCGACTTGTACCTTCTGTTTCGAGTCTTTGCCCAGCAGATGATTGAGCGCGGTCGTATAGGCGAACGTTGTCCTATGTCCGACGGGCGCATTCGCTCCTTGCTTCTTGCTGAAGGAGCGAAAAGCGTCGAGGTTGAACGAAACGATGTTTGCGCCAACGGACTGCGCCCCACGCACGCCCTTGATCGCTGGGTGAAGTTCCGCGACCGAATCAGGCTTACCAGAGACGAGGCAGACTGCATTGGCGAGGGCGGCGGGAGCATCGTCGATAAACGCCCGAACCTTCGGACGCTGGGGAATGAGAACTTGGTCTCCCTTGAGGCGGAACGAAAGAAAGGGCCCTTTTTCCAGGAACTCCTGCCAATCTCTTTCTTCGCCAATCTGAGAACCATCGTAGGTCTCCAAGAACCTTGAGAGGGCATCGAGGCCCTCGTCGCAAGCGCGCTCCGCTAGTTCCTCAACTCTCTCGGTAAAGGCTTGATGTCGCGCCACAACCTTTTTACGAGCTTTCTCCTCATTCCCTGGTGCGTGGGACTTACCTGTTGGCACGCCCAGGGCATACTCAACATTGTCCCATAGAAGATTGGCCTTGATGCCGGAAGACCTTTTAACGGCCGCAGGAATAAGTTGGACCTTTGCTCGCTTCGTCCTACCTTCTCCCTCGACCGTCGACTCGACTTGGACCGCACTGCCCGAGCTACTAATTACGACGACGTATGGGATCTCCTTAGTTTCCCATCCTGGCGGTGCGATCGGCGAATCGTCTTGAGTGCTTTTACGGTGGTAATAGTCAGCGAGGGCTTGAAGGATCATCCGACTACCTCTTTGGAGTTCCAATTCGGGATGTCGACTATTCCGGACTTGAGTTGAGCGCGGAAGAAGCGGGGCTTCGGGTCAGTGGGATCCTCGAAGTCAAGATCGTAAAGCATGAACCCAAGTTCGCGGGTTTCCTCGATCGCAGCTGCCGCCTTCTCGGGGCTCTCAACGTAGCTGAAAGAAGCCGCAAACTCACGGCAGCCGAGATACGGCTGGTTGACGCACTGCCCACGGCCAGCGCGGCGCGTGAACATTTCCGCGAACTTGACCTCATGCTCGTCAGGCTGGGCCCTCGACGTCAAATCAAAGCTGCCGTGAATGCGGTAAGCCACGTCGCGCAGAAACAACCCGGCTCGTTGTTGGCGTTCCTCTTCAATGAAGATGCCGAGATCGCCCGACCCACGAGTCATGGCCTCTTTGGCGTTGATGATCGAGGCCACCGCCCCCACTTCGTTACGACGAAGTGAGATCCAACGAATCGGCTTCAGCACTTCGATTTTGTGAATTTGCCAACGAATCGCCGGTTTCCAGAGAACGGCTTCGAAGATGGACCGTGCTGCCGAGGGTGTGATCACATCGTAACTCACGCGTTCGACCTTCATCTCTGGTCGCGTAAAACAGGCAAAGTCGCCTTTCACTTCCAGACAATGCCTCCGCATGGTGTCCTCCTACGAAATGAAGTCTCCAGGCTCATATTCTGGACCCGTCGTCCTCAATCCAATCTTGTCACTGTATTGACGGTCGTTGGCGACCGCGAAAAGACCGGGTAGGACTTCTCGGATACTGCCATCTCTTGCTAGTGCACTGGCCTGATGCCGGGGCAAGTTGACGACGAAGCGCTGGAGCCGACGCATTGAGAAGCGGTCGAATCCACTTGTGAGTGTGTCAACAAGCGCCCTGCCCTTATCTCCCCAAGGGACAGCTACTGAAACGTAGTTCGAATCGTCGACAAGCTTGAAGAGCGACGCGGCTTCGCGAAACTGTAAGTCGATATTCCCATGGGCTCTTCCATCTGCAGTCAAGAGCCGCACGATTCCCTTGGCATCGAGTGAGTTCAGCTTGCTGTAGTAGAGCTTGAAGAACTTCTCGAATAGCGGTTGGTCCAACACAGGGTTCTGGACATCGTAAAGGAGTTCCCGCGTCACGCTCTCGGCCTTGCGCAGTAGGCCCTGGGGCGCTTCGCGGGGCGGGTTGAAGACAACGACACGTCCCAGCTCCGCCAACCTTCCCTCGCGGTTGCAGCGACCCGCCGCTTGCGCGATTGAATCGAGACCGGCGAAGGCACGGTAGACAACTGGGAAATCGAAGTCGACTCCTGCCTCAACAAGCTGGGTGCTGACGACGCGCACCCGTGATCCTTGTTTCAACCGCGCCCTGATCAGCCCAATCCGCTGCGCTCGGTGCTCTCCACACATGAGAGCCGAAAGGTGAAGTGCCTCTCCTCCCGGATCGTCCATAAGCTCAAACAGGTCCCGCGCATCGTCACGCCGCCCAACCACGCACAAAACCTGCGGTTGCTCTCTAAGCTCAACGGCAAGGTCCTCCAACGACCGACGCTGAGAACTCTTCGGCCATTCGTAGCGGACGCGTTGTAGGCGTTTAGCCAGCGCAGGAGGATCCGGAGCCAGCTCTCGAATGCCAGGGACATCCAGCGCAGGCTGAGTGGCCGTCGAGATCACGATGGTGACACCGTAGTCATGCGCCAACGCCAACGCTGTGCGCTTGATGGGGTCGAGGAACTCTGGGGGCAGAAGCTGCGCCTCATCGAGAATTACCACGGATTTAACGATGTTATGGAGCTTCCGGCAACGTGAGGGGCGCGCGGCAAAAAGCGACTCGAAGAACTGGACGTTCGTGGTCACGATGATCGGTGCGTCCCAGTTCTCGGCTGAAAGACGACGCTTCACACTGTCGCGAGCAGGGTCGTCAGAGTCAATGTTGCTGTGATGTTCGATGACCGCATCGCCGAAGATTTCTCGGAAGACATCAGCAGTCTGCTCAACGATGCTTGTGTACGGAATGACATAGATGATTCGTCTCTTTTTCCACTGCTGCGCGTGGTGCAACGCAAAAGCCATAGAAGCCAGAGTCTTTCCCCCGCCCGTCGGAACGCTGAGAGAGAACAGCCCGGGCTCAAGACCGGCCCCCCGAACACAGGCACTCCGAACCTCATGCCTGAGACCGTTGATGCCTGTTGTGGAAGCGGGGAATTGCCTCGACATATGCGCTTCGAAGCGTGAATTGAGAGCCGCAAGGTCTGGATACGTGGCCATGCGCTGTTCGGCTATTCCCGGATTCATGAACTCTTCGGTTGCGAGGAAGTCGGCATCCGTCAGGCACGAGAACAACATTCTGATCCACAGGTGGACGTCCGCAGGGTCCTTACTCGGCGGCCTCGATGTTGGTATGGGCTGTTCGATGATCGTTCGGGAAATTTTTTCCCTGTGCCAGTCAACTAGAACAGCGCGCTTGTCAAGGCGAGCCGCGAGACTGGCCTCTCCGCCGGAGGCATCGGGTAACCCCGCGTGATGCCCCGCGATTAGGTAACTGAGGATGGTGCCGGGCGGACCCAACGACTCGCGGGACACGATCGCGCCGACAGTTGAGTGGTCCACGCGTCCCGGTGCGCCTTCCTCACAACCGTCATCGCCCAGCGCGCCCCCGACGTACTCCAGGTAGCGCTGAAAGCTGCCACGGTACTTTCCAAGGTCGTGCCACAGACCGCCGAGATACGCCCAGTCCGCGGCCCCGAAGGCCGCGCCAAAATCGCGTGCACGAGCCGCGACGTTGCCGAGGTGATCTTCGAGAGGTTCCCAGTCAGCTTGATCTGGAGAGCCGGGCTTCGTGTGGCCGAAGAAGCGCGCAGGCATAGGGGGCTTCACTCGTGACGCGCTGGGAAACCCTTCGTTTCCAGATTTCACCATGGCTTGCACACGAGAGTCTTAAAGATATCTTCTTTTTTCGTCGTGCTCAACTCCTTGCGTCGCCTGGCGTCTGTTGCTCACGAATCCGGAACTCGCGCTTGCGGCAAGCATCGCCGGCGGCGGCTGGGTCCGGGCACCCTTGTTCTTGGAGTCGCGCGACGAACTAGCGAACGCGGGCGAGAACCTACATCATGAAGAGCCGCCCGGCACGGGCACGCCGCGTTAGCCCGGCCTCGATTCTGGACCGCTGGGGCGGCCTACTTTTCTGCCGCCGCACCGCGCCAACCGCGTCCTGTCCAAAAACACAAACGAACTCAAGACTGGCGCGCCGGGCCGTTTCGATCGTCATCGACTTGTGGCGAGCCCCAGTTCTGGGGCGTGTCGGAGGCGATGTCGGCGATTCGGGGTCCCCGTACGCGCAGGGAAAACACCGTTCAGCAACGAGGTGCCACGCTCCCGGGCGGAGACCTGGATCCAGGCCCAGGCCGCACATGGACCAGAACGTGCTAGCCGGCTACGCCGCGGTAGCCCTGGTCTTGATGCTGGACCCCTCGTGCGGCCTCTTTTCCGACGCTGCACGGCCCTGTCAGCGACCCGCTCCCCCCCTTTGGCGCAAACGTGGCACTCGAAAATCGAGATTAGAGACCAAAACCGAAAATGAGGCCTCTTCAGCCCTTCTAGCGCGTCTCTGGTGACACCTAAGCCTGAAAAACCCCGCCCAACCGCGCGGAAAAACTCACCCGTCTCTGCAGGGCCACAATTTGCTGGACTGGGTGGCGGATGGGGCAGTTTGGAGCTATCCGGTCTCGGCTGGAAACCATCAAGAACAGGGAAAAACAGGGAATTAACAGGGAATTTGGCCATTATTGAGGCTGATCGGAGCGTTTTTGACGTGGTAACCAACTGTATCTCAAATGGTTAGATGGCAATTCCCTGTTCCGAAATAACAGGGAATTTGAGATGACCGAACAGGGAATTTGAAATAGGCGAACAGGGAATCGCTCTGGAAGAACAGGGAATTAAGATCACGCGCTCGCCGATGCGGCCGCCGCGTAACCCGCTTGCGAGCTGGAGTTTGAGCCTGATTTCGAGAGACGCCGTTCTTTCGGCGATGCCGGTTGGGCTGACCACGCGGTTCCTGACGTTCAGGGGCATCTTCGTGTGCACGCCGACATCCTTATTAATAGCGATGGCGTTCGCCGACACACCCGGGCCAACTAACACTAGCATTCAAATACTTCTACCGCGACGACCAAGAACGTCCAGGGTTGGATCGGCGTGCTCATGACCAAGCATTCCAGCTTCCCTTGGCGAAGCAAGCGTAGACGCGTCTATACGAAACGCTCTGGCTGATGCAGGTCTTGAGTTCGTTCGTGTTTTTGGACACGACGCCTTCGCGAACGGGTATCGGTCTCGGGATTTCGTGCGTGCCGGGAGGGGTGACGCGCCATCGCAAGACCGGGAGCGTGGCGCCTGGCAGGATCGGCGGGCACTGTCGAACCGGAACACGTCGATCATGTAGGCATGGTGCCGGCAGACCGGAGACTAATCAAGTTCGGTGCGCGCGGATGAATAAATAGAAGGCACAGGTCCAAGCAAGGCATTTTATCCGCCAGGCATTTTCAGCATTACGATGTCCTCGTCCAGTCCCTGCCGATACACCTCGAGACGGGGGCTGGCAATGAGTTCACGAGGAGAGATCTGCAAGATAAAAGGGAAGAAAGCAGAATTCGTCAGGACACTGTTCAGTGGTCGCGCACGTCGCTCACTGTTGGACAGCGCAGCTTCGACAAGCCATGCGCTGATTACATCCCCGTCGGTAACTCTAATCCGCGGTGGGGAGGCAAAGACACCGCGCTCCTCAGTCTCCATCAGGATGCGCCAGTCGATGAGTGAACGGACAATACGCTGCGTTGCTCGTGCGACCGTGCTCCGTTCGCCGCACACTTCTGCCGTTCGGCGAGTGATCTGCGAGAGTGCCGCCTTGCCCTGGAGACCGAGCAGCCGGCCCGTCGCGGCCGCCACGTCGCGAAAGAACGGGTAGGTGGACCGGCACATGCCCCAGTGCAGCACCAACCGATCTCGACCAGTCCGTTTGCGAAGCAGGATTAATGCCTCATCACGCAGTGGACGCAGTTCATCCGGGACCTGCATCCAGATGTGAAGCAACACGGTGATCGTCTTGCCACGGGCACTATGAGGGCCTTCACCTGCAACTTGACTTTCAAGAAAATTGTCGAGGCGGGAGCGGATTTCAGCGACTGCGAGGCCCTCGGATGCCCATTGAGCCGTTGCCTCCAGCCAGTCAAGTTGGATCTTCCGATCGAATCCAATGGCTTTTTGTCGCACTTGGCGGACTTACCTTTGTTCGATGCGAACGAACGGAACGATGACTTCCTCGACCGTGACGCCACCATGTCCCACGAGCGCGTCACCCTGCCGAACGAAGGCCTCGCGGCGTGGAGCGATCAAAGGGAGGTAGTCTTGCGGTAAGCCGGTCGGCGGCCAAGCGATCGCATCTGGAAAACGCTCGTGAACCCGAGCTCGAAGGGCGAAATCAGAATACACGCGCACCCGCTCGCCGCGCAAGTCCGCAGTGGATCCTTCAGCCGGCCGTCCGCAGCCGGATGCCTCGATATTCCCGTGGTCGGCGGTCAGCCACACCTTGAAGCCGCGTTTCATCAGGAGGTCGAGAACGCCGGCAAGCATTCCTTGCTCCGCCCATTGCCGGACCTGGTTGTGCATCCCAGCGGAACCCAGTTCCATACCGTGCATGATCCTGTCGACCTTGTCGACGACGAGGCCAATGGCACGGATCCTGGGATGAGAGACCACTTGTTCCACGCGTTCCAGATCCGGCAGATCACGAATGTTCTTTTCGTAGCCGATTTCAGTCGGTGTGAGGCCTTCGTCCTCCCAAAATCGGGTCCAGGCCCTAGGCTCCTTGTCTGTTGTATGGATGCTGGCCGGGAAATAAAGAGGTGGTCGTCCAGCGAAACACGCCTGACGGGAGACCATCGTCAACGTGGGAATCCAGGCAAAGACGGCGCCCTCTCGGAACCACAGTTTGGCACGCTGACCCCGCAAGACCGCGTGCAGGACAACCCACTGGTCAAAGGCCAGCCCATCCATGACCAACAGCGCCACTTTACCCGTACGAGTCTCTTCCAAGTGGCGCGCGAGCAATCTCGGAATCTGATGCACCATAACGGGAGGCGACGCGGGCTGGTTGTGCAATGTGTAGAAACGCTCGCGCGTCCAGGTCAGGAAGGCCTCGTCGACCCGGTCACGAAGCTCCTCAAAGGAACTACGTGTCTCGGAGAGACCTTCAGCGTCGAGGCCGTGACGGAGTGCCATCAACTGCGCCCATCTCGGCGCGAAGGATTGCCATTCCTGATGCCTTGACTCAACGCTCGGAATCGTCCCGCGCACGGTTTCGACGAGACGCTCCCAGCGGTCACGGTGATCCTGTGCTGCATCCACCCGCACGCCCACGGCGGTCCATTTCAGTGCCAGGTCCCTGATACTCGCGTGAGGAACGGGTTCCAGCATCCCTTCGAGAAACAGATTGTCGATGTAGACGCGCACGTCCGGGTGATCGAACGGTAGGTCCCGCGGGCCCGTGATCTCCAGCTCGTGAACGATTCTATTCGTTCGGAGCGGTTCCCCAGTCGAGACCGTCCGATCCAGGAAGATCGGCCACCGCTCTTGGAGAAACGCAATGAAGGCCTCGCGATCAGGGACAATGACATTGAGGAGCCAAGCCCCGAAATTGCCGTTTCTTGCCAAGGTTTCAATGAGATAGTCGTCTAGAATGCCTGGGATATTCAGCCCCTTGTAGTGTCTTTCCAGCAGGAAGCTCAGCAACCCGGCACTGTCCCGAATGGTCTCCGGCGCGACCTTGAAGACGTGGCGGAGGACGAAACTACTGGTCTGGTTGTCGCCGAGCGGGCGGTCAATCCGTTCGTGGGCCTGTGCCTCGTGGAGCGCATCGATGTCGCCCCGTTCGAGGGCCTCCACGATGCGGAGGCTCAGGTTGGGAAACAGTTCAGCGAGACTGAACGAGAGCTTTCGGCCCGCCTGCAGCAGATCGTAGGGGAGTAATCTCAGATCTGGAGCGGACGCTCTAAGGACAACCACGAGGTCAGTCATCTCCCCCCGGTCCCACCGCTCGCGATAGCGCGACTCGTAGGCGTAGCGGAACGCCACGTGGTCCTCGAACGGGATCAGATCGAAGCCGCGCTCCTCGATTCCCTTGAGGATGCCCTCCTCGAGCAGGAGGCCGTCCGGATCCGCGACCAGCGTCAGGCGCGCGACCTGAGGCGTGAACTCCTTCAGGATCTCTTCGCGCCAGCTACTCATCGCTATCCCCTCCGTCAACGCGGACAAGCAGCAACGGAACGAGTTCGGGGCTAGTCTCGGCCTTCCGGTCGAGCGCGTCGCGCCAAGACCGTTCCTCGGTTACGAGCTGCATCAGACGATGGTCCCGAACTGCCGACAGACCGATCCTTTCGACGGCGCGGCGTCTGGCGGTGAAGGCATGCTCGCCCTTCTCGCGCTCCATCCCAAGGCGCGCCCGGTGTGCCTGAACCAGCTCTTGGTAGATTTGACGTCCGTGCTCACGTGCCGACGCCTCGACGATCCGAAACGCCTCGAGTGCCGCGTCATCCTCCAGGTGTCCGGCGGCTACCGGTGGGTCGGACAACATCTGGTCACACACGAAGCGAGCCGTAGGCGCGAAGATGCGGCCGTCCTCGTGCCGGAAGAGTGGCATGACGCGGTGCTGGTTCCACTCCGGAGTGTGCAGCGTGATGCGCCACAGGGACCAGAAGCCGCGGACCTCAGCGGGGAGGCCCGAGAGCGTCAGGCAGCGAATCGGCTGGCCGGGCGCAAAGCGGGGAATGCGCGTTCCGAGCCCCCGCACTCGCGGCTCTTCCAGGGTCAGGTGGTGCGCTCCCGGCACTCGGTCCGCGCCCCTGGCCGATAACACGACCGCCCGGAGGGCCTCCCCGTGCGGCCACTTGAGATTCCACGCCCGGCCGTTCCGCTCGGCGTCCCCGCCGTACGCCTGGACGTAACCGACGGTCATGCGTTCGACCCAGTGAGGCAGGGGGTGGGTCATCAAGCTTCGTACCTGTCCAGGATCGAGTTCTTCGGCGCTCCCGAGAATGGACCCGGTTTCACGCACTGCCTTGCCTTGCTCCTTGACCTGGTTCACGACGGATTCGACCTTCTTGCCGAGCGCCTCGGGGCGCAATATGGCCTCGACATATAGGTCGTCGAAAAGCTGACCGGTCTGGGCCGAGTCGAGGATGTCGCCGGTCTTGTCGACCCCGAACTCCTCCAGGGTCAAGGCCAACTTCTCCTGGCGTTGTTGCACCGCTCTTGGCTGAGCGCGAAATCTACCTATGGTGGTGGCCGAGGTAATGTTTGACCATGAAGTATCCCAAGCGCAGCCAGTACAAACACGCGAAGCAGAAGAAGTACCACGTTTCCAACTGGGCGGAATACAACGAAGGGCTGCGCCGCCGGGGCGATTTGACGGTCTGGTTTGACGAGGAGGCAATCGCGAACTGGAAGGCCGACAAGAGCGGTAAGCCTGGCGGTCAACGGGTCTATTCAGAGATGGCGATTGAAACGGGCCTGGTTGTCCGGATGGTGTACAAGCTTGCCTACCGCCAAACCGAAGGCTTCTTGCACTCGATCGCCTCGCTTCTCCGGCTGTGTATCGAGATCCCGGACTACTCGACGTTGTGTCGGCGGTCGAGGCTGCTCCGCAAGAAGCTGCGAATTCGAAAAGCCGCAAGCAATCAACCAATCCACCTGATGATCGATAGCACGGGCTTGAGGATTCATGTTGGAACCACCCGCAAACCGCCAAAGCAGCGCGCCTGGCGCAAGTTGCACATCGCCGTTGATCGCAAGACCGGCAACATTGTTGCGTCCGAACTGACGGCGTCACGAGCTCGCGACGCAACGCGAGTCCCCCCTTTGCTAACACAGATTCAAGCACCTATAGCGTCGGTGGCGGCGGACAGTGCATACGACAAGGAAGCGGTCTACGAAGCCATCGAAGCGCACAGCCCTGGACGAAGGACGCGCGTGGTGATTCCGCCGCAACGAAACGCCACGCTCAGTCAGAATTCGAACACCGCCATGCGGGAACGCGACCGCCATATTCGTGCCATCGAAAGACACGGCCGACGTGAATGGTACAAGCTCTCAGGCTGCACCGAGCGAAGCATGGTGGAGAACGCGGTCTATCGTTACAAGGCGATCATGGGGCCCGAGATGCGGGCTCGAACGTTGGCGAGGCAACGAGTTGAACACCGAATTGGGTGCGAGATACTCAACAAGATGACCGCGCTCGGCATGCCCGATACTTACTGCGCCGGGTGACTCTCCGACCGGCACAGGGAGGTCAGCGATTTGCTCCGGGCCGTGCAACAACGCCGGATGGAGTCATGACAAGACGAAGCAGGTATTCACCGGAGGTAAAAGAGCGCGCAGTGCGGATGGTTTTCGACCAGCAGGCTCAGCACGAATCTCAGTGGTCAGCGATCTCATCGATTGCGTCGAAGATTGACTGTACGCGGGAAACGCTACGCACGTGGGTGCGGCGAGCAGAGCGTGATGCTGGGAAACGAGCGGGACTGACGACGGACGAGCGTCAGCGGCTGAAGGAGCTTGAGCGAGAGAACCGTGAGCTAAAGCGGGCGAACGAGATCCTTCGCAAGGCGTCGGCGTTTTTCGCCCAGGCGGAGCTCGACCGCCGACCGAGGTGAATGTGTTGTTCGTGGACGCGAACCGTGAAAATTACGGGGTCGAGCCGATCTGCCGGATGCTTCCGATCGCCCCGTCGACCTATTACGAGCAGAAAGCGAGAGAGAAGGACCCAAGCCGCCTGCCAGCGAGAGCGAAGCGCGACGTCCAACTCCGCGGCGAGATTCGTCGTGTACGGCAAGAGAACTTTGACGTGTATGGCGTGCGCAAGGTCTGGCGTCAGCTGTGCCGTGAGGGCCGCGACGTGGCTCGATGCACGGTGGCCCGTCTGATGCGTGAAATGGGTCTCCAGGGCGCGGTCCGTGGACGTCGATTCAAGACAACGAAGCCGGATTCGAGCGGCGCTCGCCCGATGGACCTCGTGGAGCGCGACTTCAACGCCACACGCCCGAACGAGCTCTGGGTCTCGGACCTGACCTACATTGCCACGTGGCGCGGCTTCGTGTATGTCGCCTTCGTCATCGACGTCTTCGCTCGACTCAGCGTCGGTTGGCGAGCGACGACATCGTTGACTGCCGGCATCGCTCTCGATGCGTTGGAGCAGGCGCTGCACGAGCGCCGACTAAACCCAGAAGATACATTGGTGCATCACAGCGATCGCGGCGTGCAGTACGTCTCGATCCGTTACACCGAGCGGCTCGCCGAGGCGGGTATTGAGCCGTCCGTCGGCAGCCGAGGCGACTCTTACGATAACGCTTTGGCTGAATCCATCATCGGCCTCTACAAGACCGAGGTGACCCGTCGACGTGGGCCCTGGCGTGGTCTCGAAGACGTTGAGTTCGCCACCCTCGAGTGGGTTCATTGGTACAACACGCAACGACTCTTGGAGCCGATCGGAAATGTCTCCCCCGTCGAGTACGAGATGAACTACTATCGGTCGCAGGAAGGCTCGCTAGAGATGGCGAGACTCAACTAAAACAGTCTCCGGGAAACCCGGGGCGGTTCATAAAGAAGCTGATTACTTGGATGGGTTGCTTCGCGCTGGTCAACATGCTTGCAGGCGCCGTTGTTTTCAACGTGGGTCTTGCCATCGCCGAGGCGCGGGAGGCTGGTCCGCAAGAATTCACGGAGTCGCAAGAACCGTCTGGCAAGGAAGGGCAATACTGCCGATATAGCGGTCGGGGCGGGCCCGGACACGGTCCTCGTGGCGGCCGTATGGGTTTCATGAGGGAGATGTTCCGCAAGTTGGATCTTAGCTCGGAACAGAAAGAAGCCGTCCGTGAAGGGGTACAGAGTTACCGCAAGCTGTTCAAAGACGCGCAGGAGCAAATCTTCGCATCCAATAAAGCGCTCCGGGAAGCGTCTCTGAGAGGAGAGGATGAGTCTACGCTGCAACAGTACGCGGAAGCACTGGGACAGGCCGAGGTGAATGCTGCTTTGCTCAGGGCTCGACAGCTTGCGGAGGCGGTTCAGGTGCTTGATGCCAACCAGAGAGCGAAGCTCAAGGAGTTGCACACCGAGGCCGAGCACGAAGAGGAATTGGAGCACCACGGGGAAAAGGTGATCCGCTAGCGGGCGAGTCCGATGCCTTCGCTTCGTCGCTTGCTCCTGGCCTTGCTCTTCCTTGGGCTCGTGGTCACCGGCTCCGATTTAATGCTGCTCGAGCATTACGAGGATCGTCTCCAGCTCGTGCCGCTCGTCCTCATTGCCGCGGGACTGGTGGCGGTTGGCACCCATGCTGTCGGTCGAAGCTCCTCGAGCCTCAAGGCCTTGCGGTTTCTCATGGTCCTCTACTTGTTTGCTGGCCTGGCGGGCTTGGTGCTTCACTATCGGGGCAGCAGTGGTTTTCAGCTTGATGTCAATCCAGGGCTCGAAGGTTTCGGGCTTTTTTGGCGCGCCGTCAGGGCAAAGGCACCACCCGCCCTGGCTCCGGTAGCAATGGTACATTTGGGGCTATTGGGATTGGCATATGGTTATCGTCATCCCGTGTTGTCCGGCTCGCGTGATGACCCAACCTGACTAGGGAGAGTGATATGAATCGACTGAGATCTTGGCTACTCGCGTGCGTTGCATCGACGATCGTTGCCATGGGTTTGGCGGCGAACGCTGAATGTCAGGTGGGCCAGTCCGAGGGCCTTATCGACTTCAACGTCGCCACCGAGGAAAAGCTCCTCGCTCTGCCGCACATGAGCGAGGCCGCCGTGAAGGCTATCACGGACGGGCGTCCGTTCATGAGTATCCGGGATGCGAACTCGGTCCTGCTGTCTCAGCTCACCGAGGACCAGCTGGCGGAGGTCTACACCAAAGCTTTCATCCACATCAATCTGAATGCCGCTACGCGCGAAGAGATCCTGCTGATTCCCGGTGCGGGAGAGCGCATGGCGCATGAGTTCGAAGAGTACCGACCCTGGCGGAACTTCTTACAGTTCGACCGAGAGATCGGCAAATACGTGGGTCCGGAAGAAACCGCGCGACTGGCTCAGTACGGCTTCATTCCCATCAACCTGAACACCGCCAGCGACGAAGACATCCTCAGCATTCCCGGTCTCGGCGAGCGCCTGCTGCACGAGTTCAAGGAGTACCGGCCGTACCGAACGATGGAGCAGTTCCGGCGAGAGATCGGGAAGTACGTAGGTGAGGAAGAGGTCGCGCGTCTCGAACGATATGTAACTATCGACTAGTTCGAAGGCCGCGCTTCAGGAATGAGCGGAGACTCGAGGGACATCGTGACTCACTCAGAATTCTGACCGGTTTCGTTCCTGGTAGACAGGATTTCGATTTAGCAGGAAGCCTACGTCCGGGAGGTGGAGGGTTGTGCTCCGCAAAAAGTCGATCCAGCGGTGCTTACGCTGTTTACTGTTGGTGATGTGTACGTATACCTTTGCAAATGAGGTGCTTACGCTCCATTTAGCGCGCAGCGAAGGTCGCGAGCGCTATTTTGGCTGTAATTTATTGCACCGTAAAGCCTTAGCGTCATCTCACCAACACTTAATGGCGGAAGTACCGATGCGGCGAGTGCGGAAAGACGTTCTCTTCAACGAAAGGCACGCCCTACTACCCCGTCGTGTCCAAAAACACAAACGAACTCAGGACCGGCGTACCGTGGGCGTTTCGGATGAGAGGTGTCTAGGCTTGGTTGGCAATGGGAGCTAGAATGAGAGGTCTGCTCGGTAGCGCCTATCACAGAGCCAGTGCCGCGTCGGCTGGTCTCTGCGAATTTCGAGAACGCCTCTAGGATTCGAGCTTTCGGGCTCCGTTCGTATTTTCGGACACGACGGGCTCTTCGAAACCCGGTCAGAAGTCGCCATCCTTCACGTAGGCGTGACTCCAAAGCGTGACCTGCAGGAGCAGGGACTTCACCCAGGCGTCGTGCATCTTGCCCACTTCCTCGGCGGAGTGCCCGCTCTTCGCGAGGAACGGCTTGAGCGTGGCGGTCACCGGGAAGATCAGCGGTGCGAGGTAGCGGAACGGGACGATGTCGGTAGAGGCGAAGCCGTCGGTCTGGTTTTTCTTCGTGCGGTAGTGGCGCCGGCCGATCTCGTGCTGGTAGTCGAGCCAGACCTGATCGTAGTTGGCACTTGTCGTGTCGAGAATCCACCGGCCGAAGCGGGTGCGGACGGCGTCCAGGTAGTCGCCGATCGGCTGGCCGTTGTCCGGGTTGGTGAACGACGCGAGTAGGTGAGGGTTCGAGCCGACGAAGCCGTACCAGACGTCGAGGATCGCATCCACCTGATCCTTGACGACGACGCGCGACTGCCGGAGTGCCGCGACATCTTCGTCGCCGAACAGCACAGTCTGCTTCATCAGCTCGAAGTCTGCCTCCGTCACCGGGGAGCGCGAGACGTCGCTCGTGCCGTGGGTGTAGCCGGGGATTGCTGCGCCGTCACTCATTGCTCTGCCTCCTGAGACGTGCCCGCGCCATCCGCGCGGCGTGCCGGTCACGTGTTTGGTCACATCTTACGCAACGCATCGCGTTGTGTCAAAAATGCACTTTTTAGTACCATGGTTACGTGTCGGACGCATGCCACCCCCCGGTTTGCGTATTCCGGGGCATCGTGAACGCAGATTCCAGCCGAAGGTGAACATCCATTCCAAAGCATCGTGAACACGGATTCCGGGGATCGTGAACATCGATTCCGGGGAAGGTGAACACGGATTCCAGGCAACGTGAACGCCGGTTCCGGCATCGCGAACGCTCATCGATAGCACGTTTCAAGGCACTCTAGGTCGTACCCGGAAGGAGGACGATCTAGGAAATGGCAGCTAAGAGGTTATCGATGAGAAAAATACGAGAGGTTCTAAGGTTAAAGTACGAGCTGGGTTTTACTCACCGCATGATCGCAAAGGCACTTCGCGTGGCGGTTGGAACGGTGAGTGAGTACCTGGCCAAGGCGAAGAAGGGTGGTCTGAGCTGGCCGCTCCCGGAGGAGCTGAGCGAAGGGGAGCTGGAGGCAGGGCTGTTTCCGCCGCCGGGCTCGTCTGGCGCACGGCCGGGTCTGGACTATGCCCACATCCACGAGGAGCTGAGGCGTCACCGAGAGCTGACGTTGCTGCAGCTGTGGGTGGAGTACGCGGAGAATAAGCCGGGAGCGTACGGCTACAGCCGTTATTGCGAGCTGTACGGTCAGTGGAAGAAGAAGCTGAACCCGACGATGCGTCAACGGCATCGAGCAGGCGAGAAGACATTCGTCTATTTTTCGGGGAAGAAGCCTCACATCGTCGATCCGAAAACGGGAGAGCTCGTCGAAATGGAGCTGTTCGTCGGGACGTTGGGCGCGAGCAGTTACACCTACGTCGAAGCGACACTGAACCAGTCGCTGGAATCGTGGGCGAAGGCCCATAAGGGGATGTCGGATTACTTCGGTGGCAGTACGGAGATCTGGGTTCCGGACAACTTGAAGAGCGGCGTGGATTTGGTGGACCGTTACGAGCCAGGGATCAACCGGACGTACGAAGAGCTGGCGACGCATTACGGTGCGGTTGTGGTCCCGGCTCGGGTGTTCAAGCCGAAAGACAAAGCGAAGGTGGAGTCGGCAGTGCAGGTGGCGCAGCGCTGGATCCTGGCGGTGCTTCGTCATCGCACGTTCTTCAGCCTGGCGGAACTGAACGAAGCCATCTGGGAGAAGTTAGAGGTCCTGAATGCGCGTCCGATGCAGAAGCTCGGTGTGAGTCGGCGGGAGTTGTACGAAAGGCTAGACCGGCCCGTACTGAAACCGCTACCGCAGGAGAGCTACGAGTTATCGACGTGGAAGCGGTGCAGAGTGAACATCGACTACCACGTGGAGGTGGAGAACAACTTGTACAGCGTTCCCTATCAGCTCATTCACGAGAAAGTCGAGGCACGGGTGACGGCCTCGGTGGTGGAGGTCCTGTTCAAGGGAAAGCGCGTCGCGTCGCATCCCCGCAAGAAAGGAAAGGGGCACTACTCCACGAACCCGGAGCATATGCCACGTTCGCATCGGGAGCACCTGGAGTGGACGCCGTCGCGGCTGCTCCACTGGGCGGAGCAGTCAGGTCGCGCCACGGGAAGGCTGGTTGCGGGGATTCTAGAGAGTCGGCCTCACCCGGAGCAGGGATTTCGCTCTTGCCTGGGAGTCATGCGACTAGGCAGCCGCTGGGGCAGTGAGCGTCTCGAGGCCGCTTGCGCACGAGCGGAAGCTTTGAGCTCTTACAGCTATTTCGCGGTAGGGACCGCCCTTACGGGCGGCCCCCCGCACAGATCCCAGCGAGCGCTGCTAACGCACTGGGCTCCTACCTCAGGTCATGACGCGCAGTCGCTGTTCGGGATACGGGTGCAGTGTTCGATGCTCGACGACTTTCATCAGCCATCCGTGGTCGATGGCATCGAAGAATCCACGGATGTCCGCGTCGAGTATCCAGTTCACTTTCTTGTGAACCGTGCTCCCTTATCCCGGCAGGCTACCTGCCGTATCCGCTCCAGCGCATTTCGCAGATCAGGGGACCGAACGTAGGCGCACTCCCTTGGCTGTTTCCGCGCTTTCCCGCTTCGTGCCCGTTTAGGGTTGTCCATATTCACTCCCTGCCCGGCGCTGAGTCCGGGACCTGATTTGCCGCAGCGGATTTCCCTTGGTCAGCCCCCTTCGCTCCACCTCCTCCGCGGAGTGAGGTACTCCCCAGTCTTTGTTCGAAGGCTTCTCGGCTACTATGGGCCTGTCAGACTTCCCGCACCCGTTCGTCGCTGTCGTGCTCCTTGCGGATTCACAGCGCGGACCCCGACGCCACTCAGGGCCAAATGCGGGACCTCCCGGCTCCCGTGTATGTCTCTTCCGTGCGTGCGCGGGGTCTCAGACCACGCAGGGGCGGAACAACTCTTGCGATGACGACTTGTTCCGTGTTGCCTTCCGTGCCATACGACGCCGTCGGCCCCCCAAACTCAATTTTCCTTTCGCGGCTCAATACCCAGCCCACACGTTGCCCTGTCAACGCTTCGCCCCTGCCCTCGCGGACAGCAACGCATGACTCGGGGCCAACTTGGTTCGCTACTCCTTGGTTAGGCGGGACTTGCACCCGCGAGACTTACCGGTTTGTGCCGGCGCACCGCACGGTGAAAAACATTCTCTCGGCTGGTCTGGATCGTGTGGTGCTCGAATCGGACGCCGAAGCGAAACCGCGAGAGGAGCACGAGAACATCCGAGGCGCGGATCACTACGAAGGAGGAGAGTCCCGATGCTGACACCCGAAACGATAGAAAAGATGAACGCCATGAAGTTGTTCGGCTTGGTGTCCGCGTTCGAAACCCAGTTGAGCTCGAGCGAATACAAGGAGCTGAGCTTCGAGGAACGTGTGGGACTCCTGGTCGATGCCGAGTGGACCGCCCGCGAACAGCGTAAGCTTTCTCGACGACTGCGAGCGGCAAAGCTCCGCTATCCTGTCCTTCATCATTATTGATCCAGCGGGAATGGTACCGCTGGTGGCCCTACGACGAACGAAGAAACCCAGGGTCGGCGCGCGCGGGCACTTGCCGAGATCACGCGATCAATGGGCCGCGCGGAGCTGGACAACGCAATCGCGAGGGACCCCAGCAATCGACGCGCAGCGACTAAACTGGCTCAGGCGGCGTCGCGCCATTCGTAGCGGTGGTGGAGCCCACCCACTCGCGGCAACGCGACGACTTTTGCGGTCGGTGATGGTCGGGGCGTGACGGGTCTTGAGTTCGGGGTGTCTTTGTCGAGACCCAAGTGGCAACGGTCCTCGTGGTAGTAGCTGATGTACAAGCGCATGAGCCGGACGAGATGCCGCTCACTGAGGACAACTACATGCTCTAACATCTCGCGGCGGCAGTTTCCGATCCAGCGTTCGGCGGTACCGTTTTGCCAAGGGCTGCGATAAGAAATGCGAACAGGCTTTGTGCCCATGGCCCTGATGAACTCCACTACTGCAGGGCTGAAAATCGCGTCGCGGTCAAAGACCAAGTATCGTGGCGCCGTGTCGTATGGGAACGCCTCGCGCAGTTGTTGAATCACCCACGCTGACGTGGGGTTGTACGTCGCGTTGAAGTGCAAGATATGGCGACGGCCGTGCTCGATGACGAAGAAGCCGTACAGCAGCCGTAGCGACGCCGTCGGTACGGCGAACAGATCCATCGCGGCGATGTCGTCCTTGTGGTTCCGCAAGAACGTAATCCATCGCTTCACTTCTTCGGGTTCGGCTCGGCGGCGCGGCATGTATCGCGACACCGTCATCTCGCTGACAACGAATCCGAGCTTCGTCAGCTCAGCGTGGATACGAGGTGCACCCCAGCCGTCTTGGGCCATCGTGCGGACGAGACGACGAATCTCGGCATCAATCCGAGGTCGACCTGGATAGCGCGGACGGGAGATCCGAGCCCAGTATCGGCGGAACCGATCTCGATTCCACCGGGCGACCGTGTCGGCGTTCACGATAACGAGCCGGCTCGCCCACGCTGGCCACGAGCTTCGGAGCGCAACCCAGAATGCTCGGTCCGTGTCCTCGAGCGGTGGCCGGGGGCGCTCCTTCTTCAACGCCGTAACTTGCTGCCGCAGGGCCAGGTTTTCAATCACGAGGTCGGCTCGGCACCGACACATCGCCCGGATCGCACGGGCGCCGAGTGAGACGAGGAAGATGAGGACACGGAGCATGGCGGCAGAGTTTGCCGTCTCAAGACCGGGATCTCAAGCGGGAGATGCGCTCGTTGGCCGAGGCGTGAACGGTGCGTAAGTCCTTGATTTCAGGAGCGGACGGATATTGATGATGCACAGGTCCAGCTTTTGGCGGAAATCCTCAAAGAGAAAAATAAGTGGAGATTTAGGAGGTTTCGAGTTTCGCGCATTTCTTGACTTTCTTGACGCGTACACAGGTTTTGCGAGAAGGCTGTTTTACGCCCTCTCGGGTTTCAACCATGCTGCCCATTTCGTTCCATCCTCTTCCCCTACAGTGATTTAACGGCCTCCGTCACGTGCTGGTCCCTGCACGCATCATCGACGGGTGGTCGTTCGAGCCGGAATTTTAATTGGCTTTAATCATCTTTTCTATACGGCAATTTCAACTTCCTGGACGCCTGAAAGAAGGTCGTGTCGTGAACCCTCCGGAGGCGGCTCCGACCGTTACTCATTGTCGCAAAAAGCTTTACGTCTCATCAGCGAATGTTCGTCGACGGGAACATCTTTCCGGCTATCGCAGTCGGGAGGCTCGAGTGGAGCTTCCGATTCTTGGCTGGAAACGATCAGAAAGAGCGCAAAACAGGCCATTAACGTGCAGTTTGGGGCGATTTTTGGGCTTATCGGGCCGTTTTTCCACTTAATCGCGCAGACAATGAGAAGACGCTCAACGCCTAGATCGCGCCTGAGGAGAAGGCGAATAGCGGAATTCGAATTGGCCAAACCTCGAATTCATCCAGCGGAGTTTTACGGAGGAAACGAAGATGACTCCGCAGACGGTCCAGTACAAGGAGCTATCCGAGTCTGGAAACCATGACAGGGAATTTGGGCCAGTTTAAGTCTGATTGGTGGAGGCCAGTGTCGGAGAGCAGCTTGCTGCTAACCGAGCCCATTCACGAAGTGGGCGCTGGCAGGCTCACAGCGTTTTGACGAGCACTCGCTGTTTCTCCCAATCGTCGGGAAGCGGATGATGCAAGAGGTAGCTCGAGGTCAGCCCAACGGGCTGGCGGCCTTCGACAATGGCGCGGACGATGTCGGGAGCCAGGAAGGCATAACGGATTGCCTTGCGCACGCGGTCCGTTGGGATGGCGTTTTCGGTGGCAATCTGCTCATAGGTTTTGCCTGCTTTGATTCGGTCGAGCCAGGAGAGGGCGTTTCTGATATTGCGCAGGAGTGTGCGGTCGACGGATTTCGTGGGGTTGCCCAGAACGAGCTTGGTCTCGACGCCGCGTCGACGCAAGCGGAACGGTGCGAGGATGCGGAGTGCATCCTCGCGAATGCGCTCGGGTCCCATAGACAGGCAATCAGCGAACGCATTGCGGTCGATCAGGATGGACACAGAGCCGGGGCTGATATCGACCTGCCGGATAAGACGGAGCAGGGGGGCTGCCGAGGCACTATCATCATTACTACCGGAACACAGCCCGTCTAAAAAGCGACCCACCGAGGCGAGCTCTTGCATCGTCGGAGTGTGGACCAACGAGGCCGAGAAGGTCGTGACATCCACATGCTGTCGGATGAGATGCACGACGGTCTGTTCCAGCATCGGGGCGGGCAGTCGCCAGCCGGAGAGGTCCTTTTGGCCACTGTGCTGGATGAGGCGCCGGGAGACGTAGTAGCGGAGCCGTTGCCCGTTTTTCTTTTTGGTGTGGCTCGGCGTCAGCCGGTCCCCGGTCTCGTCGAAGAGCTTGCCGGCCAGTGGGGAAGGGGCTGCACGGCCCTTCGTCGTGCGTCTCCTTGGTTTGGCAGCCCCTGCCTGCAGCTGCGTTTGGACCGCGTCCCAGAGCTCCGGAGCAATGATCGATGGATGCTGGCCCTCGTAGACACACCTCTGGTGCCGGATGCGGCCGGCGTAGAGAGGATTGGTCAGCAGGCAGTGGAGGTGTCCGCGACGGAACGGCAGCCCGCCCGTTCGGGTTCCATCCGCGGTGAAGCGTTGCTTGGTACGCAGTCTCAGACGGTCCGCCTCGGCCTTCACCTGCCGGAGCGTTTCGTGCTTTCGGTACAGCGCATAGAGCGTCCGGACCGTTTCGGCCTCAGCCTCGTTGATGCGCAGCGTGCGCCCGTCCTTCTCATAGCCTAGTCCCCTGTATCAGAACAAACTAGATAAAGCAGAGCTTGCCGAAACCCTTCTAAGTGCATGAATCTTATGAATCTTATGGGCTGGCGAAAAGCCTAACTTTGTATAGTAATCAAAGATCCAGGGGACTAGTCCCCTGTATCAGAACAAACTAGATAAAGCAGAGCTTGCCGAAACCATTCTAAGTGCATGAATCTTATGAATCTTATGGGCTGGCGAAAAGCCTAACTTTGTATAGTAATCAAAGATCCAGGGGACTAGCGGTACGCGGCCGCCCATCCATAGTCCCTTGCGCTTGGAGGCAGCGACCTTATCGCGGATCCGCTCGGCCGTGACCTCGCGTTCGAATTGTGCGAAGGACAGCAGCATATGCAGCGTCAGTCGTCCCATGCTGGTCGCGGTGTTGAAGGACTGAGTCACCGAGACGAAAACCGCGCCGGCCGCCTCGAGCCGCTCGACGAGCTTCGCAAAGTCGGAGAGGGAACGGGTCAGCCGGTCGACCTTGTAGACCACAATCTGGTCGACGAGACCTGCGTCGATGTCGGCGAGCAAGCGCTGCAGGCCCGGGCGCTCCAGGGTTCCTCCCGAGAGCCCCGCGTCCTCGTAGACAGTTGGCAGCAGCACCCAGCCCTCCGCTTTCTGGCTCGCGACATACGCGGCGCAGGCTTCTCGCTGCGCATCGAGGGAGTTGAACTCCTGTTCGAGACCCTCTTCCGCACTCTTTCGCGTATAGATGGCACAGCGGATCTTCTTCATGTTAGGCCTTGCGCTTGGGCGTGAGACCGAAAAAGCGTGGTCCTGACCAGTGGGTGCCGGTGATTCGCTTTGCGATGGTAGTGAGGGACGGATAGGTTTTGCCATCGAACCGATAGCCGTTGTCGATTACCTCGACCTGGTAGGTCCGGCCATTCCACTCGCGGACGAGATGGGTGCCGGCAGAAACGGACCCTGCGGGAGCGCCGGAGCTTGGTGTCTCGTTCGCCATGGCGGCCAGAGCGCGCCGGGTTGCGGCCGAAAGCCCGCCATGGGTCCGGCACTGGCGTTCGTGCAAGAGAACGCGGCGCAGGAAAACACGCGAGAGCGAGCTTGGAGGAGCAGCCCCAAAGGTCTGCTCCCAGACCCGCCGTAAGCTGGCGAAGTCCAAACCGTCCAAAACGACGTTCCGGCCAACCCCTGTATCCTGCGGCATCACCGAACATTCGCTCTTGTGCTCGATAAAGTCCAGTCTAATGAGGGACTTCCGGGTGCGAAGTTCACTGCCCGTAGCTCGCCCGGCAGCCGATTTGAGCCAGCCGTGCGCACCCCCGGTGGGCCTGTCGCTCGCCACCCGCAGCCCAGGGGTCGGAAGCCAGCCCTGCGGCGCGAAATACCCTCGATTCTGCGCAGATTCCAAGGGCGTCTAAGCTGCTGATTTGTGGTCTATTGCAAAAGGGCCGAGTTTTAGCACAGGACGGGAACGCGGCTCGGCTGGCTCCCGCTCCGAGCAGTACGACGTACGGGCCGTCTCGGACGGTCTTGAGCGAATCTCGTACCTGCTATTATCCAGCGAAGCCCGGCCGCATCGTACGCGGACGGGGATGGGGCAGGGCTACGTTTTAGTGTCTCACTCGGGGACTCATCTGTTTCATCGGATAGAGGCGACACAGTCGAGAGCACGGAGGCAAATCGTGAGCAACATGACACCGGAAGAAATGAAGAAAGAACTAGAGCGCTTGCAAGCTGAGAATGAAACGCTCAAGAAGCGCAGTGAAAAAGAGCTCTTCCTCAAAGTCAGCCAGAAGGGCGGCGTCTCCGTTTACGGACTGGGCCGTTTCCCGGTGACCTTATACAAGGAGCAGTGGGAGAAACTGCTTGAGATGACAGATGACATCCGCGCCTTCATTCAAGAAAACAAAGCCCAGCTCAAGACCAAGGATTCGTAACTCGTTTTCTCAAGACCGTAGGCGGGCACCCAGGGTCGCCCCGGACCCGTTGCAGGAGATCCTGGACGGGGCTACGTCGACCCCGTCCTGTGCCAAAACTCGGACAGCCACGACATCCCGTCTGGTCAAAATACTCGAACGCCCAGCGGGTCAGCAGTTTGCACCTTTCCAAGGGCTGCTTGAATCCGGCATCGCGGTCGGATACGTATTCCTTCCGGGTGCGTAGTTCGTTGCCTGCAAGCTCGCCCCGCAGCCGATTTGAGCCGGCCGTGCGCACCCCCGGTGGGCCTGTCGCCCGCCACCCGCAGCCCAGGGGTCGGAAGCCAGCCCTGCGGCGCGAAATACCCTGGATTCTGCGCGGATTCCAAGGGCCTCTAAGCTGTTGATTTGCGGTCTATTTCAAAAGGGCCGAGTTTTGGCACAGGACGGGGAGCTTAAAAGATGTTCGGACCCTATGTCCATAATGTCGATCCGATCATTGCCGAAGTGGGCGGCGTCTATCTCTGGTGGTATGGGCTTAGCTATTCGCTGGGATTCCTGCATTTGCATCTGTTTCTGCGCCGCCACAGGCTTCGGCTCGGACTCACTTCCAGAGACGTATACACCCTCACCCTTTTCATCGTGGTGGGCGTTTTGGTCGGGGCGCGTCTCATCGAAGTCGCATTCGACGAGTGGCCCTTCTACAGCGCGCACCCTACCCTCATTCCGGCATACTGGCTTGGGGGCCTGGCGTCTCACGGGGTCCTTCTCGGAGCGACTGTAGCTGTCACCTCCTTCGCCTTGCTCTATCGAAAGGACCTGCTCGCGCTGTTCGATGCAGTCGTGATCCCCGGTTCGTTTCTGATGGGAATGGGAAGGATCGGGAACTTCATCGACGGCCAGATCGTGGGTGCTCTCACCGATGTGCCGTGGGGCGTGCGGTTTCCCGACGCAGTTGGAATCCGGCATCCGGTGGTTCTCTATGACGGCATCAAGAATCTTCTGCTGGTGCCTTTCCTCCTCCGTGTTCGAAAGATGAACCCAACGCCGGGGGCAACCGCAGCTCGTTTCGTCTTCTGGTATGCGTTCTTGCGTGTATTCATTGATCTGTTTCGCGACTATCCGACTCACCGTCTGGCTCTCGGGACCGGGCAGACCCTGAACCTCATCATGGTGTCGATCGGTGTCGTTTTTTTGATCCGATCGCGCATTCGGCGTCTGGGTCGGCTGCGAAGTGGTGCCAGAGAGGCACTGGAGGTGGAAGCCCCGCCTGAAAAAGCGCCATTCGTGTTACAGAGAATCGTACTCGTTGTTTTACTGGTGTGCTGTCTGACGTTGCCCAGCAACTGGACACAGAACATACCGGAACGATACGGGAAGCGACACGCCGGACTCGAACACTCGTGGCTCTACCCAGACATCAACACGTCGGCGCCGACCGATGAACCCTAGAGGGGAGTCGCCGACAACGACGACTGGTGGTTTTGAGCGAGGTGTGACAGGTTGACTAAGCCTCGGAGGAAAAGACCATGAGCAATCGAACCGTGACGCAGCTGGGCGCCATCGTGCTGATGGCGTCGTCGATAGTGCCCCTATCGGCGAAAACCCAGACGGTAAAGGGAAACACATACGCGGACACGGCAGAGGTAGGTGTCCGGACTCTCATGTTGATCGGTGCCGGACTTCGTGAGCGGTGGTGGCTTGACGTCTACACGATGGGCGCGTATGCCGAGAACCACACCTGCGATCCGCAGATGCTGATCTCGATGGATGGGGCAAAATCTCTCCGTATCGATCTGCTCCGCGACGTCGACGCGAAGAATATGGCCGACGCGCTCGAAGATGCTCTCGATAAGAACTTGCCGCCCGGCGGCTCCCCCGGTATCCGATCTCAGATCGATACCTTCCTAGGCTACTTTGAAAAGGACCTGGAGAAGGGGGACAGCATGGAGTTGACCTACGTTCCCGGCGTGGGTACGGCGCTAATGCAGAACCGGGAGCAGCAGGGAGCCACGATGCCGGGCAAGGGGTTTGCCGACATCCTGTGGGCTTCCTATTTCAGTTCCGAAACTTGCTGTTCGGGGCTCAAGAAGCAGATTCTCGACCATTGTTCCCAGTGAGAGGTTCGCAGGAGGATGGATGTCTTCACGACCAGGCAAGTCGAGGAGCTTCGCAATGAGCTGTTAGTGGCGGACGAAAATTGCACACCCGGCACCCCGTTGTGCTCCGCAAAAAGTCGATCCAGCGTTGATTTCGCCTGGGCGTTGCGGCCGGCGATTCGGGGTCCCGTGGAAACAGCTTCAGGAACACGCTTCGATATTCGCTCTCGACTAGGTGGTCATCTGCATGGTGGCGACCCGCCCGCCCAAGACGATTGTAAAGCCCACGGCCCTTGGCCCGGTCGCAAACACAGACACTAAGTTGCTGATTTATGGCCTATTTCAAAAGGGCCGAGTTTTGGCACAGGACGGCGGGCACTGATGACTGATGACTGATGACCGGCGACGCGTGCTGTCCTCACCCAAGGGCAATGATCGAGAACTGTAGACGTCGCCTACTTGAGTTGGCCGTGTCCAGGCGAGCGACTACCCTGACACAGGGGGTGGACGACTCGAGACAGCAGATTGACTCTGAGTGAGTGTTTTCCGAGTCCGAGGGAAGGCCATTATTTTCGAAGAAACTCAGGAGCTACAAGAGAGCATCGAGCAGCCGGGGCGATTCCGAGCCCAGTCGGGGCGCTTTTGGGCGTGCTCTTCTTTTCCCGGCTGTTCGTCATAAGGGTGGTGCAGCACATCGAGCAACTCTTCGACGAGCGAGAAGTCTCCCGTCTCGGCTTGGTCGGTGGCGAGCTGGGCCATGTAGTTCCTGAACACATATTTGGGATTCACGGCGTCCATGCGCTCCCGACGAACAGCGCCACAAACGCCGTCCTCGCGTAGCCGGGCGCGATAGGCTCGAAGCCAGCGACCCCAACGACGCCGGTCCTCCACCGTCAGCGCATCGGGCGCGTAGAAGGCATCCATCAAAGGTTCCAGCATGACATCGTCACGCACGTCGTCATCCGGGTCTGATGCGTCCGCCCCGACCAGGACCAAGCGGCGATAGAAGATGGTCATGTCCGTTTCGACGAGACGCAAGAGCGTCTGAAGCTCGGTGAAAAACTCGCTGTCGGACTCCCCTTGGTAGGACTCGAACCCGAGCTTCCTTGCCATCATCTCCGGCCACTCCTTCTCGAACGTCTTCGGATAGACCTCGAGCGCGGCCTGAAGCGCGGGGACATCCTCGACGAGACAATGGATGGCGTTGGCGAGCTGGACGAGGTTCCAGAGGGCGATCTGCGATTGATGGCCGAAACGGTAGCGGCGGCCCGTGGCATCGGTGGTGTTCGGCGTCCAATCGGGATCGAAATTATCGAGCCAACCGTAAGGCCCGTAATCGATCGTAAGGCCGAGGACCGACATGTTGTCGGTATTCATCACGCCGTGGACGAAGCCCACGCGCATCCAATGCACGATGAGCTCTGCCGTCTTTCGGCAAACCTCCTCAAACCACGCCAAATAGCTCTCTTTCGAGGGCCCGCCCAAGTGCGGGAAGTCGTTCCGAATCGTGTAATCGGCAAGCTGTCGCAAGACGTCGATCTCGCCCCGGGAGGCGAAGATCTCGAAGCTCCCGAAACGGGTGAACGAGGGCGCGACCCTGCAGACGATGGCCCCGGGCTCCGGCGCGGGATGGCCGTCGTAGAACATGTCCCGCACGACCTCTTCGCCGGTGAGCACGAGACTCAGAGCCCGAGTCGTAGGAACCCCGAGATGGAACATCGCCTCGCTACACAAAAACTCGCGCACCGAAGAGCGCAGCACCGCCAGACCGTCCGCGGAGCGCGCGTAGGGCGTCGGCCCCGCCCCTTTGAGCTGGAGCGTCCAACGTTTCCCGCCCTGACCGGCGAGCTCTCCAAGGTTGATCGCGCGCCCATCACCGAGCTGCCCCGCCCAATGGCCGAACTGATGGCCGCCATAGCAGGTCGCGTGCGGGTCCATTCCGTCCAACACCCGATTCCCCGAAAAAACCTGGATGAAGTCCTCTGAACGGCACGTCTCGGGCGAGAGCCCGAGCTCTTCGGCGACTTCCGAGGCGAAAGCGACCAGCTCCGGAGCACGGACTTTGGCGGGCCAAACACGGGAAAAGCACGCGCCCAAGACTTGGCGCGGTCGATTCGTCTCGTCGGGATCGGCCGGGAGCTCCCGGGTGAAACGGTTGTCGAAAACGAGCTCGTCCAGAGCCGTCGATTCCAAAAGGGGGTGCTTGCGCTGTTTGCTGTTGGTGATGTGTACGTATCCCTTTGCAAAAAAAGCACTTACGCTCCGTTTAGCGCCCGGCGAAGGTCGTGAGCGCTATTTTGGCTGTAATTTAATGCAGCGTAAAGTCTTAGCGTCATCTCACCAACACT
Organism: Candidatus Marinacidobacterales bacterium; assembly: GCA_965237955.1. GTDB lineage: Bacteria > Acidobacteriota > Vicinamibacteria > Marinacidobacterales > SMYC01. The sequence goes on from OZ250169.1 coordinate 3,650,605, forward strand.
TAATGGCAGAAGCACCGTCATCTGCATGGTGACGACCCGCCCGCTCAAGACGATTGTAAAGCCTACGGCCCTTGGCCCGGTCGCAAACACAGACACTAAGTTGCTGATTTATGGCCTATTTCAAAAGGGCCGAGTTTTGGCACAGGACGCGGTATCGAGATATGGACCCGGCGGGTCTTCAGCTGAATCGCGAAGAAGACGTAGAACGTAACCAGACCCGCGGGAGTCCATATTTCTGTGGTGAAGAAATCGGCAGCGGCAAGGGTAGTCGGCGCAGCCGCGACAGGAAAAGCAAGTCGAGCTGTTCGAGGAAGCGCTCGCGTAGGCTGTAATGGGCAACAAAAACAGGTGATAGGTGCTGCATGAAGCGGGCGTCACCGAAAGGGGGTTTGCATCACAACTGTTGCACGCCCTTCCCGGCGAAACTCACGAGCTAGATCCTCGGCATCCGCCCGATAAACGAATTCTCCGACCCAAACACGATAGTAAAGCCGACCGCTCGCCCGGAATCCAGAGATCTCGACCGGACGATGTCCTTCCCGCTTGATCTCATCGGCGAGCTCTTTGGCGGCCGACTCGTCGCGGAACGAGCCGAGCTGGACTCTCCAACGGGTGGCCAGACGACTTTGATCTACTTGGATGACTTCAATCTGGACCGGCGCTACGCCCTTTTGGACCATGTTGATCGCCTTCGCCGCGCCGTAGGAAAGATCCAGGACCCGTCCGTCGATAAAAGGGCCCCGGTCGTTGACCACCACCACCACGCTGCGCCCGTTATCGGGGTCGGTGACCCGCAACACGGTGCCGAAGGGAAAGGTCCGATGGGCTGCAGTGAACCGTTCAGGGTCCATCGGCTCTCCGCTCGCGGTGGCCCGACCTTCTTCTTCCAGCCCGTACCAGGAAGCAAGGCCCTCGAAAGTGGTTCCGCGAAGCGGAGCCGGGGCTGGCGTGCCGGAGGGTGTCGTCACCGACGGTCCGCGGCTGGCACAGGCCGCGACAAAAGAGCAAAGCAGGATTGTGGGGAAAGTCCGCTTCACAAACTTTAATTATACCTGCTTTGCCGTCGTGTCCGAACAGGAGAACCCGACGTGGGGATATACGCGCCTGCGGGGCGCAGTCAAGAACCTCGGACATGAACTCGGACGCAACACTATCAAGAGGGTTGTGCCTTCTATTTATTCATCCGCGCGCACCGAATTTGATTAGTCTCCGGTCTGCCGGCACCATGCCGGCATGATTTCGTCGTTGGTTCCCGCTCTCATCTCTGCCTTCAAGGCTCGTCGCAAGCTAGCTCTTGAGAATGTCGCGTCGCTCTTCGGCAGCAGCTCGCCGTCCTCCGTCGTTCGGTGAAACGGACGCGGCTCTCGAATGTCGACCGCGGGTTTTGGGTGCTGTTGCGCAGAATCTGGACTGGCTGGGAGAGTTGTCCTCGTCATCGTGAAACCTGAGACGGTCGTCCGCTGGCACCGTTGTGGGTTCAGAACGATATTGGGCGTGGAAGAGCCGACGGCGTAGGCCCGGACGAAGCGTGTCGGGCTTCACGACGACTAGGGCATTCTTCCAGTCGAACAGCCGAGCCAGCGCCGCCATCGTGAACCGCCTCCTGTGCCAAAACTCGGCCCTTTTGAAATAGACCATAAATCAGCAGCTTAGTGTCTGTGTTTGCGACCGGGCCAAGGGCCGTAGGCTCTACAATCGCGTTGTGTCCAAAAACAGAAACGCGCCGCCAAGCCCTTGATGGTTGAGCTCTCCATAATAATGATAGATGAACTCGGCGACGGCCCGGCGCGTGGGCGTCGTGTCCAAAAATACAAACGAACTCGAGACCGGCTCGCCGGGACGTTTCGGAATAGACGTATCTACGCTTGATTGGCCAATGGGAGCTAGAATCCTCGGTCATGAGCACGCCGGTCCAGCCCTTGACCTTGTTGGTCGTCGCCATCGCTGGTTGGCTCCAGCGTGACCAACAGGCTGCTATGGTCTACTTGCTCGAGGAGAACAAAGTCCTCAACGCTCGGCTTTGCGGGAGGAAGCTTCGTCTCACAGACGACGAGCGACGTCGGCTCGCGGTAAAGGGTAAGGCGCTTGGCCGGAAACTCTTGGCAGAAGTCGCCGGTATCGTCACACCGGAAACCCTTCTGGCTTGGCACCGAAGGCTTCGTGTCGCGAGAGCGACTTGGGGGCATTCTTCAACTACTACTGCCGTGCCGCGTAGATTGTCGCCGGCGACGGTAGCCCCTCGGCGGGCTCGACCGGCGTAGCGTGGAAACAGCTTCAGGAACACGCTTGGATATTCGCTCTCGACTAGGTGGTCATCTGCATGGTGACGACCCGCCCGCCCAAGACGATTGTGAAGCCCACGGCCCTTGGCCCGGTCGCAAACACAGACACTAAGTTGCTGATTTATGGCCTATTTCAAAAGGGCCGAGTTTTGGCACAGGACGAGGTCTCCATCTTTCGTTGCGACAGAAACTCTCCGTTCTTGTGCTATGGCAATTCCTACCGTCGCGCCCAGGACGGCGACGAAACACATAAGTGTTTGACTACAGTGCGGTGTACTTTCCTCTCTCCGTGAGTGTGACACAGGCCTAGTTGAGCTTCCAATGAGATCCGTCCCCGTCCTGTGCCAAAACTCGGATCTTTCGAAATAGACCATAAATCAGCAGCTTAGCAAGTTCGGTGCGCGCGGATGAATAAATAGAAGGCACAACCGTCTCGAACCGAAAAGGCGCCCTTGTCAATCCCGATACCGCCTCTTCCACGACAATCGCCGCCCAAGAATGCCCTCCAGTTTGTCGAGGTATCACAGTAACGACACCGTGCTGAGGTCTGTCCAGTTCAACTTCTGTAGGTCACCAATTAGCCAAGCATGTGCGAGATCCGTCACTGGTCGTGTAGTGTCTATGGCCGGTAGTGAGTCTCCCACGATCGGGCATGGTGTTGCGTCGATCCCGGATCGAACCGATCTCAAATTCTCTTCTTCTTCTCGCCAATAGGACAGCAGATCGAAGTCCTCGGACGCGCCCCACTCCAAGGCCACCTGCGATGCGCCGTCTCGAGGTAGCGCCCTCGCACACCAGGTCAGACTAGGTGCCCCCTCCCAGTGGGACTGTTGTGACTTCGTCAGCCGACCCTCCAGTCTGATGGGAAACAGCCGGGCGAACCGAAAACGGTTCCGAAAACCGCCGAACCACCGATCGACCATCTCCATGTAGAGCTGCAAAGCGGCCGAGTACACGGCGGTGGCGCGTTGTAGCAACCGCTCATCGCTGTAGAAGTCCCAGGTGTGGAGTCCACGCGTACCCTTTGAAGGTCTCCGGTCAAACCCCGGCCAGGGATCACGAACTACGTCCTCGCCTTGCTCTAGTAGGCGTTCGAGTTTACCCCTCATGAGGTCAAGTTCGTACGGCGCTATCTCCAGCTGACGAATCTTGAACACTATAGTTTCTCGTCTCGCCTGCGTGGCCATCTGCAGAACGGTCTCAAGCACCTCCCGCGCGCCAATCGGTCTCGGGCTGAACTCTCCTTGTCCGGCTATGGCCAAAGCAAACGCCCACACGAGTTCGCGTGTCGTGTGGTCGGACGGCAGTGCGAGCCGTCTCGTCAATATTGTCTTCGACAAAGAGTCTACTAGATAGCGTCTTGTTCTCTTCCATGGCCATTCCGCACCAAGTGGGGTCATTTCTGTATGAAGGATCGCCCAACCCGGGTCAAGATGCCGAAAACCAGTCTTCGCACCCTCTGGCAATTGCACGACGGGATGAGATAGCGTTCTCCCGCCGCTGTACCAAGAAGTCGTAATCGTTGTGGAGTCCATTCGGATGCCCACGGCAGCCGTGCTATCGTCAGCAGCAACTGGACCTATTTCTTGAAACAGCTTGCCCAGACCGCGGCGCCACGCGTCCATCGCGTTCCAGAGTTCGGACCCTAGCTGCTCGGCAGACGCGGGGGACCTATCGGTAACGTCCTCGTCGCCCCCTGCCGTGGCAGTGTCTTGGATCAGAAGAGCTGCAAGGCCGGGATCCGAAGAGGCGAGTTTGTGACGCAACGCATCTCGGGTATTTTCGTTTTCGGATTCAATAACGAGTTGGAAAGCCGTCATCCAACGGTCCGATGCGGGAACGATGTCGTCTATAGGGACGTTTTCTTCGATAAGCGCTCGCGCTGCGTACCACTCCCTCAACACCTCGTGGTTGAAATCGAACGTGTCTCCAGACTCGTCGATGAGACGAGAGTTTGCCAGCAATCCCTGTCCAACGTGACTGAGCGTCACGTCCGACTTGCGTACACGTCTTCCGGTGCTGATCGCCTTTACGGCCAGTCTCTGCAGTAGGCAGTTGAGTCCCTCTCCTTTTTGTCGGCTCTGCTCGACGACTTGTTGGGCCAGCCGGTTGATTAGATCCACTGGACGGTCGAGGCCTATCGCCCGTCCGCGGCGCAATTCAGCCCCGATCATCACCGCGAACAGTGGGCGTCGAGCCGCGTTCCGAAGGGATTCCGACCAACTGTATAGTTCTCCCAGTTGGCATTTCCTGCCGGCGATCCTGCTGATTAAGTCGATGGTCTGATCGTCATTCAACGCGGGAAGTATAGTGTGTTGCTCAGGTACCTTCAGGCCGGGTAGTGCGCTGCTTGTGGCTAGAACGCGTGATTTCGGGTGCGCGTCCATGTAATACTTAATCTGAGTGATCAATTCGTTTGCTTGGGACACTCCTGTTTCGTCGAGGCCGTCGAGGATCACCAATGTTGGTTGATAGTACGGCTGAACTAGCCCAGCGGTGCGCTTTTCGATGTACTCCTCTAGCGGGTCGGTCAGGTCTCTTGCATGCACAAAAAGTGGGAAGGGCTGGGTTCCGTCCTGTAGCGCGATTTCAATGGCGCGCTGAAAGAAGCGTGAAGCGGCCAGAGACTTGCCGGATCCAGTGGCCCCGACCACCATCTGGAAGTGGAAATCTCCTGCGGTCAGGACGTCGCCGACGGAGCGGTCATTGGCGAGTTCGGTAGCAAGGTCACTGGGGACGTCCAGTGTAATCCACAACTGCTTGCACTTGGCGAAGGAGGAGTCGCGCCATTCTCGTAGCTTCTGGCGGCGAGCGGGCGGCGCGGGGTCTCGCAGGGCCGTGGTGATTTCATCAGATAGCGAAGCGGTAAGCGCTTCGTGGAGCGCCGGGCCGGAGTTGACGTTCCGCCATTTGCAATACCCAGACACCGTGGTGAGGAGCTCTCGGGTTAGCGGGTCTCGGTTTTCGGCCGGCAGCTTGAATACGAGGAGACGGCGGCCAGTGGCTATGCGTGCATTGATTTCGTCGACTACAGGTTGGGTAGTCTGTGAACCTACGAGCCACACGAGAAGGTCGGCGTCTCTCGCCTTCTTCAAGTAGGCATCGACCGCAGATTCCGAACTCGCGGGAGTGAATTCAAATGCCCAGGGTTGCGCGCATGGAAACCTATCGAACGTCCGAACTGCCTCGTCCCGCGCCCACTGCAATTCCTCCGTCACGCTGCTGATGAAGACAAGAAGATTGGACTCGGAGCGCAACAGGATGTCGTCGGGGGTTTGCTGAGACTTAGGCACAACAGTTAGTGAACCGCCCCGGAGGATGTGTCCCGAGGTCCGTGGAAAAAGAACGGCACCCTCCACTCCGTCATCAGAGTATCATATCAGGCGGTAACCTCCGCGTGTTCGAGAACCTCGCTCAGACGTTGGTAGCCGTCAATGCGTCGTAGTTGAATCTGGCGAGAGGCGATAAGCCCAAACAGCAAAGCGACCGCGGACTCCTCGCTGGAGAACGACGCTTGGGTTTTCGTCCGGCGTCGAAACTCGCGGTTGAGATTCTCCAGAGCATTGGTCGTTCGAATCGATTTCCACATGGCACGAGGAAATTCGTAGAAGGTCAGCAGCTGATTACCGGCCTCCTCTAGGCTTCGGACGACGGCCGGCGCGAGAGGCGTCCACTTAGCGACGAGCTCGTCATAGGCTTTGCGAGCATCGATCCCGTTCTTGGCGTAGACGATCCGATTGTAGTCACGCCGGAGCTCACGGCGTGCGTGCGCCGGGCAATGTTCGAGCAAGTTGGCGCGCTTGTGCTCGGTACATCGCTGCAACCGGCACCCCGTCCTGTGCCAAAACTCGGCCCTTTTGAAATAGGCCATAAATCAGCAGCTTAGTGTCTGTGTTTGCGCCCGGCCCAAGGGCCGTAGGCTTTACAATCGTCTGGCCCGAGGGTGTTATCTTCAGGTTTTGGCACAGGACGGGGCGCACCCTGCGTCCCCTGTAGGGGCATGATGGTGGTGCTGCCCGGCCGGTTCCGATCGCGTTCTGAACTAACTTCCTTCACCTCATCCAGATCGGGGTCGTCGGTCACGATCTCTGGACCAGATTCGAAGGGAAGGGCCAATCAGATGTTCGCTCTCTATGAGGGCTCCGTTCTGCGATTTCCCTCGTGCTCTTCTTAGTTGCGTACCGGTTCCCTTATTGGCAGTCTGTACGGTCGCCTCCATACATCGCTTACGCATCCTAATGTTCCGATCGGGGGGGCTTTGCAAGTACTTGACAATCTTATGATACAGATCCCTTTATCTCCTGTATCGAACCGGAACCTTGGTCCTGCTGTTCCGCCGAGTATGTCATTCGGGCATCCATCTATTTCCCACTTGTAATCATAAGTTTTTGCCATTGGCGGTTCGATAACTATTTCTACCTGACGGTTGGCTTGTACTCCCGAAAACCCTCCGACTAGTATGACCTTTCGCTCTCTTCGCGTCCCCACTTCCAATGTATCTAGCACATCATTGGACGCTGCTTGTTCCTTTGCTGCTGCCCCCGCTTGCTCCTGCTCTTGAGCTTTTCTTAACCCTTCCATTTCGCGTTGTAGTTTTAGACGTTCTTGCCTTTCCATTTCGGCGATTCTGTTGGCCTCCTTAAGTTTCTGTTGCTCTCGCGCTCTAGGATTTGAGCTTTCGGCTCCGTTCGCGTTTTCGGACACGACGGGATCGTCTGTGAGCTGGGACTGGGCTACACCGGCGTCGAGCAGCTTCTTGGTTTCCACGTCGTAGACTACCCAGTTGATGTTGATGTCGACAGTATCCCCCAGCGGCTTCTTGAGTACTTCTAGGTGCGGGGGAATGAACTTTTCATTTACTTCTCCAGCCTCAATGGATTTCTCTTCCCAGCAGCGTGGATCGACAGGGTCGAGACAGTCCGAGACGGGAGATTCGATCCTCACCTTGTCGAGCTGTTTGGCCTTGAATGCGATGTGGACACCGAGTTTCTCGCGACAATCATTCCGGCCTGTCAAGCTGAGAGGCATCGACTGCCACTCACTGACTGAAACCGTCTTTGGGTAGTTCATCTCGGCCTGGAAACAGTCCTTTACTGATTCTTCAGCCTTGAACATTGCAAAGAATTTAGAGCTGATTTCAGAAAAGTTCTTGGCGGCTACAAGCAAGGCTGTCAGGGCCACGATCACGGCGGTGATTTTGACGCTGCTGCGGGTAATCATGTCCAGAAGATCGGAGGAATTCTTCTTTGGTTCGGACTTTTTCTCTTCGTCGCTCATAGTCTTCCACGCGACGTCCACCAAACAAACGGGCACCGCATTCACTCGTCTCTAGTTTGTGGTCCGGTCCTCGAAGAATCCCATGGCCTCCACAATCGCTATGTCTTGGAGCGTCCGGCGCACAAAGTTGCGCGTCACATTGAAGCGGGCCTGGTGGGCCCGCTCGGCGTAGCGTGAAAACAGCTTCAGGCACACGCCAAGTACGCGAAGCTCTATAAACGCAGTCGGCGAAATTCGAACCATATGTAACAAAAGGCAAGCGGCTATCACACTGTAGCCGCCACCATTCCTCGTTGCTGCTGGTTGAGAAAATGTCCAAAGACCATGTTCGACTTTACATCTTGTATATTCCGCCGACGCTGACACAGTATCGCAGCTTTCAAAGGATCGAACAGATCATCGTTCGGGTCGGCACGACGATTGCTCAGCTTCAGCGTGCGGATCACCTCAACATACTTGACCCGGCGAACGCTTTCTAGGAGCTGCTCAATAAGCACCTTCCGTCTCGTAGAATTGTGGATTCCCGGAATAGAGCGCTTTTCCCTATCAAAGGAAAGCAAGTCAGCCTCAAGTCCCTGAGCAAACTCACGATCCCAGGGAAAGGCCACCCCCTGCTGTCCCATCTGGGCAAGCAAGCCGTCGACAGCTTTCGCAGTTTCGAAGAGGCACTCGTCACCGAAGACCAGGAGTACGACGTCATCGCGCTCCCCGAGCAGCGTCGTTGGCAACCGGTACCGCGAGACTAGCGAGTTCCAAGGACTCGCGCAGTCAGACTTGTCTCATCTCATCGCCGCCGCGTCTTATTGCTTCGCTGTCTTCTTCGCCTTCTCTGCCGCTTTGGCTTCTCGCACCTTTGCCTTCTCCGCCGCGTTGGCCTTGGCTTCCCGCACCTTTAGCCACGCCCGGACCTCCCGCAGACGGAATTGAGACGCCACGCCGCGCCCTCTAGTGTGGACCGGCATCCCAGACCGCTCCCATTTTGTTACCATCTGTTTATCGACGCCCAAATGCTCGGCTAGTTCCGACCTCGTCAACACTCGCGCTTTGGCCATAGTCCTCCTCCAAATGGCACTGCCCCCTTCTGCATTGAAAGACGCTCTTAGGGTACTACGGTTTCCCCTTGAACGAAGGATTCCAATTCCTTTACTTCATTTCCACTCCTTTTGAGGGTAGCTCGTGTCCGTCAATTCATGACACTGATGGTCTATTTCAAAAGGGCCGAGTTTTGGCACAGGAGGTGCTTCCGCAATTAAGTGTTGGCGGCCAGCCCCTAACCGGTCTGCGTGCTAGAGTTTGAACCAGAATTCGAAGACACAGTTCTCTCATCGTCAGGGCCGAGCCGAAGTGAAGAATCGCAGATGTCTCAATCCCGCATGTCCGTTGCGGGGCAAAGTCAGTTCCGGAAACATCGTTCGCCACGGATTCTACCGAACCAGGTCCTGGAAACGCCGTCGATACCAGTGCGGCGAGTGCGGAAAGACGTTCTCCTCGACGAAAGGCACGCCCTACTACCGTCTCCAACATCGAAGAGCTACTTTCGATGGGGTCATCGCTCTCAGAGTCGAGGGTGTCAGCATTTCCGCGATTTCTAAACTAACCGCACGAATGCGGCGACGACCTACATCGTTGCGGTTGGACCGCAATTCCAGATCAGCTAGACTCTAGAGACGTTTCGGCATTTGCCGGCCGCGTTGCGATGAGGTGGCGGTACCAGCGCAGAAGCGTAGCGGGTGTGGCAACGGACGCAATCTGGGCCAGCGCCTCGCGGCCCAAAGCCTGGGCCTTGACGGCGAGCCTACGCCGGTCGTCGTCAGAGAGCTTGAGACGCTTGCCCCGAAGCCCGGCTCGGAGCACACGGTTCTCCTCTTGCAGGTAGTCGATCGCACCCTGCTGCTGGCGGTTGACCCAGCCAGCTAGAACGAGCAGTAGGAATTGCACGTGGTACGCGCGAGATGGCAATCTCGAAGACGTTCTTTGCAAGATCCACAGCGATCGTCGTATCTTTCATTCGGACTCCTCCTTTTTCGATGCGTTCTTTCGACTGACTTTGGCACATCGATGCCGTCTATGTCAGCGGAGGAGTCCATCCCATCACTTGATGGCAGAAGCACCCCGTCCTGTGCCAAAACTCGGACAGCCACGACATCCCCAAGCGCCGGCCTACGTGTGCTCCGCAAAAAGTCGATCCAGCCTTGATTGCACGGTTTAGACCTGTCATGTACCGATGGCTGCTTCGCGCCGGTCGACCCGACGACGCCACTGATGGGTGCTTCGGCAGTCAAATGTTGGCGACCGCCGCGTAACCCGTTCGCGTGCTGAGTTTGAGTTTGATTTCGAGAAGCGCAGTTCTTTCGTCGATGCAGGCTGGGCCGAGTTTTGGCACAGGACGGGGAGCAGGACGACGTCGTGTCCCAACCTTCGGAACGTCCTTGCCCAGAAGTGAGCAGAGCCGCAGGCTTCGAGAAGCACGGTGGCAGCGCTCTGTTTGGCAAAAAACGACACCAACTTGGGTCGACTCACACGGAGTTGCTTGGACACCTTCCCCGCTTCTCCCGAGATGGCAATCTCGAAGACGTTCTTTGCAAGATCCACAGCGATCGTCGTATCTTTCATTCGGACTCCTCCTTTTCGATGCGTATTCGACTGACTTTGGCACATCGATGCCGTCTATGTCAGCGGAGGAGTCCATTCCATCACTTGATGGCGGAAGCACCGGCAGACCGGAGACTAGTCAAGTTCGGTGCGCGCGGATGAATAAATAGAAGGCACAACCCGCATACTCTCAGGTTGTTTCAAAATGCACGACGCAGTTCTCGCAGCCCGTACGTTTTCACGAGTGCGTCTTCAGTGCGCAATAGTGTATAGGCGTTGATGTTCATTCGATCCAGCCGCTGCAATACCTGGCCCCGCTCTCGTTGTGGAAGTGTGATCTTCCAACAGATTGCATCTTCTATAGCGTTATTGTGCGTGACCCGGTTGGTACCTGGTGCGAGTATTTGCCCAAAATTGCATATAATGTACTCGTGGGAACCGTAGCAGTACACGCCGTTGTTCGCTGGATCGTGAAGAGCAATTGTGTACGCAGATTGTTGGTCATAATGTCTGGCTTCTCCCTTTACCGGATTCGGCCAATCGCGTATGCCCGCCTCCTGCCCGGGCAACAGTTCGCGCGCAGTTACGTAGTCCTTGTAGCGGTGCTTCGGCGGCCGCATTACGAAGATTGCAGCGCGTGACTGATCCGTTTCGTCATTCTTATCGGCACCTGTGCGGCTGGCGGCGGCGAAAGCAAAATATGCTGCGACGTAGGGCGATAACGTCCAGTCAAGAAGCGGCGAGGGGAATCCGTGGTGTCGGAGATAGACTGCGTACTCGAAGGATAATGCTTCGCCATCTATCGGAAAAGGGTTGTCGCTCTTGTCGATCTTGCCGAAGACACGGTTCGTGTGTGTTTCTACGATCACCTGCATCTTTTTAGCGGCATCGCTGTATTTGTCAATAGGAACGTCAAGAGCAGGATGTCTTTCGGGGAGTAATTCCTGTCGACTTCGGTAGAGTGTGCTTTCGAGTCTCCACTTGCTTTCTCTATGCCCGCGGTAGAGTACAGTGGAGCCAAGTAGTTGTTTTTCGTCGAGCCATTTTTCGAACTCCACGAATGTCGTTAGCTGTTTCTCCTTGAATGGCGTCACCACTCGACCTGATCCCTTCTTTGCAATTCCGCACCATATTAGTATGGCTGATGGCGTTGTGCCTTCTATTTATTCATCCGGGCGCCCCGAACTTGATTAGTCTCCGGTCTGCCGGCACCATACCTGCTTGATTTCGTCGTTTGTTCGCGCGCTCATCTCCGCCTTCAAGGCTCGTCGCGAACTGGCTCTTGACAATGTCGCTCTTCGGCAGCAGCTCGCCGTCCTCTGCCGTCCGGTGAAACGGCGCGGCTCTCGAAGGTCGACCGCGGGTGGGGTAACTGTAAAGCCTAGGGGCCCTTGGCCCCCCAGTCGCTAAGCTGCTGATTTATGGTCTATTTCGAAAGGGCCGAGTTTTGGCACAGGACGACGACGCGGGAGAGGCGCCATGCTGACCCAGTAAACGATCGAGAAGATGAACGCCATGAAGTTATTCGGCCTGGTCGCTGCATTCGACACCCAGCTGAGCTCGAGCGAATACGACGAACTGAGTTTCGAAGAGCGTGTTGGTCTCCTGGTCGATGCGGAGTGGAGCGACCGCGAATGCCGCAAACTGTCACGACGCCTGAAAGCTGCCAAGCTCCGTTATCCCGCTTCTTTGGAGAACGTCAACTTCCAGGCGTCGCGTGGTCTGAATCGCCAGCAGATCCTCACCCTGGGAAGCGGCCGCTGGATCGCCGAGCAACACAACCTCCTCATCACTGGACCGACGGGGATCGGCAAGTCTTTTCTCGCATGCGCCTTCGTCGAGCGGGCTTGTCGCCGTGGCTTCACCGGCTGCTACGTCCGAGCATCTCGTCTCGTTCACGACCTTGGCGTCGCGCGCGGTGACGGCTCCTACGTACGGCTTCTGAGTCGGCTCGCCAAGGTTGACCTGCTCGCCATCGATGACTGGCTCCTTCACCCGCTCAAGGACGCGGACAGACGCGACCTCATGGAGGTCATCGAAGAGCGTGCCGAGCGTGGCTCGACGCTCATCGCCACGCAGCTTCCCGTCAAGCAATGGCACACCGCCATCGGTGACCCCAACCACGCCGATGCGCTTTGCGATCGCATCCTCCACCGAGCCCATCGAATTACACTCAAGGGCGCTTCGCTTCGCAAAACCAAATCCGCACCCGAGACCACCACGGGGGATACATGAGCGCCGCAGGAACGGTTGGGCGCTGCCTCCGGGAGCGGGATGGTCGCTTCGCGTCGTTTATTAAGCCCGCTCCCTACGGCACCGCCCAACCGTTCCTTGTCCTTCCACCCGCAGCTGAGATACCGTCTGAAACATCGGAAAGGAGGCTTACCTACACGTCAACGCTTCGTTGAGCGATCGGCTTCCCAGGAATCCGTGATCGGCTTGCTCAGGAACAGGTGATCGCGATGGCCGGAATACGCACTAAATGCAAAGAGTCGTGTTTTCATTCGACTGCGCAGCATCTCGGTGCGAAGAAGTTCACGACTGAACCCGTTTTGAAGCGTCTGTACCGGGCGTAGTCGGTTCATACGTGGCTTTGGGGGATAGCTCTCCGGCAAGGAGCGTGCTCGACAAAATACCAACCTCAATTTCAACATCGCATCGTTGTGGCGAGTTGGTCGAAGCCTCGAAGAAAAACCGGTTGCCAAGGGTTCCACGCGAGCAGGCGGTAAATGGTTTTTCTTCCCTGGCGGATGATCTGAGCGGGGACGCGGATAAATGCGTTTACGAACGATTTGAACTCCATCCGGATAACGGCTCGTTTCTCGGCCTTGTACTTGCTCGCCCACCGTCTCTTTTCAGGGAGTAGGAGCCCGAACCACGCTTTGAGGCTCCAAGCAAGCGACGCCATCACCATGTATGCCCAGTTGCTCAATAGATTGTCGAGCGGTGTCTCGAGCGCATGAACCCCGCTCTTGAGCTGCGCGATTAGGTTTTCTTGATTGCAGCGCTCGTTCGATTCCCACACGATCTCCTCGACCGGAACATCCCGCTTGTTGGTGAGATAGAAGAAGTAAACGATGTCATCAAACAAGCGCTGCTCACCTTTCTCCACCGACAGGTTTTTCCGGAGAACGACCGCGTGGTAGTTTTTTTTGCATGCGACGGGCGAGTACTCAAACTCTGCCACATCTTCCGACACGGTGTGGATGTTCTTGTATTCTCGTTCTCGAACAATCGCCTGTTTCACATTCTTCGGTCTCTGCCGAAGCAACGTCTTCACCTCATACTTCGGACGCCGTTTGAGTCGCTTCCAGGCCCGCCTGGGAAGGCTTTCCGCAATCCTCTTCACATTCGGCATCGCGTCCATTCCGAATACGAACTCGACCTCTTGCTCATCCCAGCGGGCCAGATGCTTCGTTTGCGTAAAGTCTGTGTCACCGCGTAGCGTCACTTTCTTGAAGCCGCTTCGTCGACACAACTCGATCGCTTGGTCCAGTCGTTCGCTCGCCCTTTCACTCGACGGACGGTTGCCCCCTCGATTCACCAGAAAAAGGGGCTCCTGCGTATTCGCCAACGACACCAACAATGGGTGAAAGCCCCATGTCCCCTTGTACGAAATGTTCATCCCTTCCTTACACTCTGCCAGTGTTTCCACCAGTGTCCCGTCCGCGTCAATCTTCGCTTCGTCAAAAAACTCTTCCGGTTGCTGTGACCACATTCGCGGACGCACTTCGTTGAAGGCCTCCATCAACGCGTTAATGTCTTCCTCCTTTAATCGACGACAAAAATCTCCCGCCGTCGTCGGGTCCGGAATCCGCTGAGCCCCGAGCGCATCCAGATACACTTCGTCATTTCTCAACAACTCGATGTCCTCTAGACACGTCCCGCCCGACAGTATGTTGTATGCGATGTTCAGCACATGATCCGACTCGTGGTAGGGCAGATGAACTTTCAGAACATCGACTCTCTCGTCGATCGCTTTCACCAACCCGCTCGCCAACGCGAATTTGTGGACCGCACCGATCCCGCCAACCCCAACGCCTCGCGTTCGCTCCGACAACTCGTAATGGATGTTACTCGCGCTGAACATCGGCTCGTCTTGTGCGGGCCAATTCTTCCGTCCCAGACGACGTTCGATGCAACGTTTGCGATTCCGTTCTTTCTGTTGTCTACTCTTGCTCACTCGAAATGCCCCGCTCGGCGATTAAAGTTTGGCTTTGCAACTTTCTTTATACGCCGGAAACACAGGGCATTTCGAGTGCTTTTTTCTAGTTCAAACTATTTTTCCATCCAATCGCGCTTGTTATAGGTCTAGTCAGGCGAGGGCAACCTCAGAGGAGGAACAGAATGAGTTTGACAAAAAGGCTGGGCGTGACGTTCGTTTTGATCGCAGCAGTCGCGGCTATTGCTGTGGGCTCCGTCAAAGCTGCCTCTGTCTCAGTCCGTGTGGGAGTGTACGACGACACGGAGAGGAGACCAATGCCGGAGAAGGCAGAAATCTGGATTCGAGGTCTTGGATCTTGGTGGATTGTCCGGGAGACCGTAAAGAACGTGCCCGAACGGCAGGTCGGAGCAGTGGATACTATCTTCGTCTATCCCGATGGCCGCTCTGGTAAGGAGATTAGTGTGAGGTTCAAGATCACCACAGATATGTGTCCGCAGGGCTGTGCCCGAGACCTCATTTCCGTTGCCATTTCCGACACCGAAGTGAGTGTTCAAGGAACTCCCATCGATGCTGCCAACGACGAGTTCGAGGTGATTCTAAAGCGCCGTTAGTGACCCTAATTCGAGACCGCTGCATCGCGTCGGAACTGGTGTCCGAAGGCTCATAGTGGTAGAACCTTCCAGCGTGTTTCACATCGCGTTGGGAATCAAAAGAAATGGACTTGGTTACCCGTAAAGTTCTTGAGACGGCTGTAAACTCTATGGCCGACTTCAAAAACACGTTCGGGCGAGATTTGTCAGTATCGATTCTTGCGGAATTGTACGTTGCATTGGAGTTGGATTTGTCAATTGTTAGCGAACCGAACACACCCGGTTTCGATCTTCTTTCAGAGGACAGGACGCATTATCAGATCAAACATCGCAGCGCCACTACACTCAACGTAGACATCAATAATTTTGATTTCGATTACCTTGTTCTCGTCAACATGTCCCCCGGCTACCGCCTAACCGGCATGTGGCAACTCGATGTCGAGGCGGCACGTTCCCTCTTCGTCCACAGAGCGAAATACCGCAAATACCAAGCCACGCAAAAGGCGGTCAAGAATGCCGCGAAAGCGTTAGTGGTGAGGGGAATCGCTTAACGCTCGTCGCGTGGGGAATCGTCCCGAATTCCAGCGTTTGTCAGACTTCCCCTGCTGTTGGCGAGAGTTCGCCAAGCACGCCGTCAAATAGGGTTTCAAGATCGTCTTGCGCAATGGCGTGGAAGAGAACGTTACCGGACTCGAATAGCAGTCTCCGGCTGACATCCAGAGATAAGCGAGCGGCAGGGAGAAGGAGCTGTCATGAGCAAAGGTCGTCGTCGTCACACTGCGGAGCAAAAGGCAGAGCTGTTGCGCCAGCACGTTGCCGAGAAAAAGCCGGTCTCGGAGGTATGCAACGAGGCAGAAATCCAGCCGAGCCTGTTCTACACACGGCAAAGGGAGCTATTGGCTGGAGCCCATACGGTGTTTTCGTTCCGTCGTGCGCCGAGCCGTGAGAAGGAGCTAGAGGAGAAGCTCTCCCGTCTCGAGGCGAAGGTGGCCCGTAAGGATCAGATCATCGCTGAGGTGACCGAAGAGTACGTGACACTCAAAAAAAACTTGGGGAAGCCTGAGTGGTGCCTGGATTCCCCATGACCGTCGTGACGAGGTTGTCGACTTCGTGAACACAATCGCCACCAAGACCCAGCTTCCGGTCCAGCAGATCGTTCAGTGGTGCGGGATCGCTCGGGGCAAGTTCTACGACTGGCGCAAGCGGTACGGGAAGGTGAATGAGCACAACGGCCTGGTGCCGCGGGATCACTGGATCGAAGAATGGGAGCGCCAGTCCGTGATCGACTACTTCGACTGCCACCCACTGGACGGGTATCGCCGACTCACGTTCATGATGCTGGACGAAGACGTGGTGGCAGTTAGCCCCTCGACGACGTACCGGGTGTTGTCGAAGGCGGGTCGTCTGGACCGTTGGAACCCGAAGCCGTCGAAGAAGGGAACGGGCTTCGTTCAGCCGCTGCGAGCGCACCAGCACTGGCACACGGATATCTCGTACTTGAACCTGGGTGGGACGTTCTACTACCTCTGCTCGTTTCTGGATGGTGCGAGCCGCGCGGTGGTTCACTGGGAGATTCGTGAGTCGATGACGGAAGCGGATGTGGAGTGCATCTTGGAGCGAGCAAAGGAGCGGTACCCCGATGCGCGGCCTCGAATCATCTCGGACAACGGTCCGCAGTACATCGCGAAGGACTTCAAGGCATTCATCCGCATCTCAGGGATGACGCACGTGAGGACCGCGCCGTACTACCCGCAATCGAACGGGAAGATTGAGCGTTGGCACAAGACGATAAAATCGGACGCCCTGCGTCCTGCCAGCCCCACGAGCCTCGAAGAGGCTCGCCGCTTGATGGAACGATTCGTCGAATATTACAACGGGGTTCGCCTGCACAGCGCGATCGGCTACATTGCGCCGCTGGACTTCATGGATGGCAAGGCCACCCAGATCTGGTCGGAGCGAGACCGCAAACTCGAGCAGGCTCGGAAGCTGCGGCGTGAGCGCCGTGCGAACAAGGTGCCCGCATGAACACTCTGATCCCAGGAGCCCCACTCCGTTCCCTCTCGCCCACAAGCATTGAGTACCAGAGAGCGCAGGGGGCGTCAAGGGCAGCGAAGCCGGCGCGCGCAGCGCGCTTTACCCTTGACGCCCCCGAGCACTCTGGTACGATCCCTGGGGCGATAGGGGACATCCTGCCGCCGGGCGTTGCGTTAACGTCCAACCTCGCTGTCATCTTCACGCTGAACCAATACACCGCCAGCAAGCTCATCTTGAACTCCACCGTCTTGACCGTGGAGCCCGGCGAGACCGAACCCACCGCGAAGTTACCCGCCGTGTCCGCCAGCAGACCGATGAGACCCCCGTGGATGACGCCATGACTTTCTTCGAACTCGGCCCGAAACGGCAAACGCACGCGCGCCACGCCGTTCTCGCAATAGCTGAGTGTCATGCCCAGGTAGCGGCTGATCGGAGCCGCCTCGAAGAGTTGTTTGAGTTTTTCGAGATGCGCGGAACGTTCCGTCGTTTCACCCACCCGCTGGTGGCGGACACCTTGATGAAATCTGCTAAAATGGGCGTGTAACGGAATCGTCAGTCGGCTTTCGCGTTTTCAAGCTAGACACTTCCAACAACCGTGCCTGGGAGCCGGCTCACGACAACTTAGAGGGCTCATTGCTCGACAGCATCGACCGCATCAAGCCGGACCGTGGCGAGCAGGGCATCCTCTACGAGCTCCTACTGAAGCTTGGCCTGGACCTCTGCATACCCATCGAGACCCGCAACATCGTGGGCAAGTCTGTCCGCTCCATCGGGGCCGGCGCATTGATAGCCTGCCTCGACGAGAACATTGCTAGAGAAGGGGTCGAGCCCCTGGCGGTCGGAATCGCCGTGTGACCCGCAGAGATGGAACTCGCCGACGACAGCATCGTGGTTTTCCGCGACAGCGCCTTCGACGACGACGTTGCCAAGACCAACCTGGCGTTCATCCTGAAGCAACGCGGGCTGGAGAATGTTCGGAGTTTGCGAGCTGAGGAACTGCTATGCCTCCCGATACTTCTATCTCTCTCCTAAACTTGGGTAAGGCGTCGAAACCTGCCAATGCGCTGATAAAGAAGATATCGAACGCAGCAGGCGTTCTTTTCGAACCTCGCCAAATCAGACGAGTAGCCAAGGCGAAGGCTGAAGCAGCAAGGATAGAGGCGCAATCTGAAATTGAGATAACTGACCTGCATCGACGAGCCACGCGACGATGGATCGAGGAGGAAGCGCAACGCCAGAAGAACATGGAAGACATTGCCGCTAAAGCCCTGCCTCAGTTGGACGAAAACGCGAAGCCCGATTCTATCGAAGACGATTGGATCGTCAACTTCTTCGAAAAATCCCGGATCGTGTCTGACAATGAGATGCAGAAGCTGTGGTCGCGTGTTCTGTCCGGCGAGGCGAACTCTCCCGGGACCTACTCGAAGAGGACTGTCAATTTCCTTTCGGATCTCGATAAGACCGAAGCCGTGCTGTTCACCAAGTTCTGCGGATTCGTCTGGACATATGGAGGTTTGGTGGCGTTAGTGTTCGATTCTGAAGCAGAAATCTATAGTAGAAATGGGATTAATTTCGAGAAACTAAGTCACCTTGACAGTATTGGCCTTGTTCAATTAAACCACCTTACTGGTTTCAGTCGAGTCAAGCTTTCCAAGAGCTTGGTCTTACATTATTACGGTAGGCCGCTTCACTTGAACCTGCCCAAAGACGCCAACAACGAGCTTGACATTGGAAAGGTGTTGCTTACGCGCATCGGGGAGGAACTTGCGCTGATATGCAGAAGCAAGCCAGTGGAGGGATTCTGGGAGTATGTGAGAGACAAATGGAAAAACTACTTGCCGAAGCCAGTGACCGAAAAGAGATCCGATTCGGTTTCGGACACCACGAAGACACCATCACAATGACCGAGTGACATGAACTCTACTTTGCCGGCACACGCAGGCCCACTGACACTAGCATTCAAGTGCCTCTAGCGGCGTACGAACACTTGATGGCAGAAGCACCTCAGTTCTTAACCCTAATCGCAAATAAACGTCACCGTGTCTGAGGTCTTTGGCCCCGTGAATAGCACCTTTTCCAGGTTCTGCATACACCGTGCAGAATCACCTATAGTGGCGACGAGCGGGTGCCCCAGCACGAGCTTCTCGCCTGCGCCCAGTGCGGCTGTTTCGCGTTTTCGTGCTTCGAAGATTTTGCGATTAGGGCTAAGTATTGAGAACACGTTTGCAGAGTTTCGGGGTTTTACGAAAATCGCGTCCATTTTGGGCGTAAGCCATCGAACAAGAAAATAGGAAATTTGAGGCGTTTGCACAGTTGCAACTGACAGCGGTGGTAGAGACCTACTTCACCGAGCTTCGGCGGATGCGCGCGTCGGGCGGCTCGACCGGGGAGCGGTCGAGCTATGGGCCACTTGCAAACCTGCTTAATGCCGTTGGTGCGACGCTCAGGCCAAAGGTGTTTTGCGTCGGCGAACTTGCGGAGCAGGGCGCGGGTCATCCCGACTTCGGCCTCTACGCGGCGAAGCAAGTGCAGAAGGGCCGGCTGCGCGAGGGACAGATACCGGCCCGCGGCGTGGTCGAGGTGAAGGGCGTCGGAGATGATGCGTGGCTGACCGCAGACGGCGAGCAGGTAAGCCGCTACTGGAGCCGCTACCAGCTGGTGCTGGTGACGAATACGCGCGACTTCGTGCTAGTGGGCATGGATGCGGCGGGCCGTCCTTCGAAGCTGGAAACGTTCCGGCTGGCTGACAGTGCCGAGGCGTTCGACCGCCGTCTTGAAAAGCCGCGGGCCTTCGCTCACGACGTGGGCGCGGGTCTGGGCGAGTACCTTAGTCGGGTACTGTCGCATCGTGCGGTGCTCGCCGAGCCGAAGGATTTGGCATGGCTGCTCGCGTCCTATGCCCGTGACGGGCTCGCGCGTGTCGAGGCGGCAGGTGATGCACCGTCGCTCAAGGCGGTTCGCTCGGCGCTGGAAGAAGCACTCGGGGTGCGCTTCGAGGGCGAAAAGGGTGCTCGCTTCTTCCACTCAACCCTGGTGCAGACGCTGTTCTATGGGGTCTTCTCTGCCTGGGTGCTGTGGGCGCGGCGGACGCCGTTACCGGCCGGGAAGTTCAACTGGCATGAAGCGGTCTGGCATTTGCGTGTGCCAGTCCTTCGAGCGCTGTTCCAGCAGCTCTCCGACCCCGGCCGCTTGCAACCGCTCGGCCTGGTCGAGGTGCTGGACTGGACTTCCGCCGCACTTGACCGGGTAGACCGGTCGTCGTTCTTCACCCGCTTTAGTGAGGGCGAGGCGGTTGTGCATCATCAATATCCGTCCGCTCCTGAAATCAAGGACTTACGCACCGTTCACGCCTCGGCCAACGAGCGCATCTCCCGCTTGAGATCCCGGTCTTGAGACGGCAAACTCTGCCGCCATGCTCCGTGTCCTCATCTTCCTCGTCTCACTCGGCGCCCGTGCGATCCGGGCGATGTGTCGGTGCCGAGCCGACCTCGTGATTGAAAACCTGGCCCTGCGGCAGCAAGTTACGGCGTTGAAGAAGGAGCGCCCCCGGCCACCGCTCGAGGACACGGACCGAGCATTCTGGGTTGCGCTCCGAAGCTCGTGGCCAGCGTGGGCGAGCCGGCTCGTTATCGTGAACGCCGACACGGTCGCCCGGTGGAATCGAGATCGGTTCCGCCGATACTGGGCTCGGATCTCCCGTCCGCGCTATCCAGGTCGACCTCGGATTGATGCCGAGATTCGTCGTCTCGTCCGCACGATGGCGCAAGACGGCTGGGGTGCACCTCGTATCCACGCTGAGCTGACGAAGCTCGGATTCGTTGTCAGCGAGATGACGGTGTCGCGATACATGCCGCGCCGCCGAGCCGAACCCGACGAAGTGAAGCGATGGATTGCGTTCTTGCGGAACCACAAGGACGACATCGCCGCGATGGATCTGTTCGCCGTACCGACGGCGTCGCTACGGCTGCTGTACGGCTTCTTCGTCATCGAGCACGGCCGTCGCCATATCTTGCACTTCAACGCGACGTACAACCCCACGTCAGCGTGGGTGATTCAACAACTGCGCGAGGCGTTCCCATACGACACGGCACCACGATACTTGGTCTTTGACCGCGACGCGATTTTCAGCCCTGCAGTGGTGGAGTTCATCAGGGCCATGGGCACAAAGCCTGTTCGCATTTCTTATCGCAGCCCTTGGCAAAACGGTACCGCCGAACGCTGGATCGGAAACTGCCGCCGCGAGATGTTAGAGCATGTAGTTGTCCTCAGTGAGCGGCATCTCGTCCGGCTCATGCGCTTGTACATCAGCTACTACCACGAGGACCGTTGCCACTTGGGTCTCGACAAAGACACCCCGAACTCAAGACCCGTCACGCCCCGACCATCACCGACCGCAAAAGTCGTCGCGTTGCCGCGAGTGGGTGGGCTCCACCACCGCTACGAATGGCGCGACGCCGCCTGAGCCAGTTTAGTCGCTGCGCGTCGATTGCTGGGGTCCCTCGCGATTGCGTTGTCCAGCTCCGCGGCCCATTGATCGCGTGATCTCGGCAAGTGCCCGCGCGCGCCGACCCGGGTTTCTTCGTTCGTCGTAGGGCCACCAGCGGTACCATTCCCGCTGGATCAATAATGATGAAGGACAGGTAGTCGGTTAGGTTGTCGTCGAAGCCGGCGCGGATGTTCCGATAGACCGCTTTCAGTTCAATGAAAACTAGTGGTAGGCCGTTTACGAAGCACACGAGATCAGCGCGCCGGTTGTAGTGCGGCACGCGCACGCCCTGTATCTTCAACTCGCGCACGGCAAGGAAACGGTTGCTCGCGGCGTCGCGGAAATCGATCACGTGCGCATGTGCGTGCCAGGTCTTGCCGCTTGCGTCCCGCCACTCCACCGGCACCCCGCCGCGGATGAAGCCGTAGCACTCCCGGTTGTGCTGAATGAGCGACCGAGCGAAGTCGATTCGGGTGATTCTCTCGATCGCCTGTTCTCGCGCCGATTCCGGAAGACCTGGGTTCAGGTGCGCGAGTGCTGCCCGCAGGTCGCGCACCAGCACCACGTCGCGCTCCGATGTCCGCCCGAGCATTCCCTTCGACCCGAAGGTCTCGGCGTTGTACGCGTAGAGGCTCTCCCACCCGAGATGATCGCGGAGATGGTGCGCGAAGGTCTGCTGGACCAGCCGGTCCTCACTGTTGATGTCGGTGATCATGGCGTGGGAGCTCCCATCACACGGTGATCTCCCCGCTCATCAGGCGCGGCAGCAACAGATCGCGGGCCGCGCGGAGCTTCTTGTTCATTTACGCCGCGATCTCCCCACTCATCAGACGAGGCAGCAACAGATCGCGGGCTGCGCGGAGCTTATGGTTTTCGATGAACAAGGTGCGTACTAGCTTATCGATTAGACGTACCTTCTCTTCAAATAAAGAAATCAACTGTTCATGTGGCGTCAGCATACGTTGCGCGAAAATTTCCCTCTTATTCACTGACGCAAAAATCGCGCCGGACCCGATCATATCCTCTTTGAAGAAATGCACTTGCAACTGACGGAGTAGAAAGGATTGCTGGTCAAATTTACTTCGGATTGCAGCCAGACCGCGTCCGATGACGATCTTGTCGATTGTAACATTTAGCCGACCAACGGGCGCACGAACGCTGCACAGAATATCGCCTGGTTCGGAGATTCTATTCTTCGCGGTAGTGAATACACGATGGGTCACAAACCGATTACCGAAATCACCCACGCCCTGATGAAACGGTAGCCCCTCTCCAACTTCGTTATAAAGCGATGAGGGCGGGCTTTGGCCCATTGTCACGTCTGCCAATTCATCCAGCCGCCGTTTCTCCCACCCCTCCGGCACACCGTTGGTGATACGGGTGTGCTCGTGGCCGGGGAAGCGCAGGCGGACGAACCATTCGCGATAAAGCTGTCGTTCCGCCTCCTCCAACAGCGCCATCCGACGCCGGTTGTTCTCGATCAGGTCGTCGTAGGCGGAGAGGATGTCAGCAATGTGCTGCTGGCAGTCGACATCGGGAAGCGTGATCTTGAACTCCCTCAAGATTCCAAGGTTAATGTGCGGCACACCCGAAGTGAGCGCGTGGTTAACGACTTTCTGGACCGTCGTAGGCAGGCGAAAGAAGTAATAGACGAATCGCGGATCTGCGATTCTAGGGTTCACGGTCAACTTCATCTGACTCTGCGAAATGATGTAGCGCTGGAACCGTGACTCGTGAGGTATCAGGCCAACCTGGCCGAGCGTGCCTCGCTGGGTAAAGACCAAGTCTCCAGGGAACGCGGTATTCGAGCGGAGGTCGTCCGCCTTCTTCTCGGACACGAAAGCGAACTCGTGATCCGAGAAAGAAGTATCGGCGGGGAGATTGTTACCTCGAATCACGGGAATTCCTTCATCAACGTAGTCGCGCGTCGTGAGGTTGGATCCGAACGGACCGCCAACGAATGAATAGGGAAACGGTGCCTTGATGGCGTCTAATGGCATCGTTCGCCAATTCATGCTCCCAACTCCTCGAAGTTCTCCTGAATCTGAGTCGCCAGCTTCGCCGCCTCCTTGTTGAGGTCGGCCAACTCGACGTGGATGTCGCGAAGAGTCTGCTCGAAGTCGAAGTCCTCGTCCTCTTCCGGTGGAGCGACGCCGACGTAGCGGCCGGGGGTGAGGCTCCAGTCGGCGGCCTCGATCTCCTTGCGGTTCACGAGCTTCACCAGCCCCGGGACGGCTTCGAGTTCGGCCTTCGGAAAACGGTCTTGTAGCCAAGCCACCTGCCGGTGGAAGTAGGCGGCGTGCTTCAACTGCTCGATGGCGGCCTTGCGCTCCTCGTCGAGCTGCTTGACCAGTCGGCCCGTGGTGCGGCCGTCGTAGGCGGTGGAGATCGCATCGTCGGCCGCCAGCTTGGCGCCGAGATCTGCGCCGCGGCCAGCGAGCTTGTAGAGCAGGTCCACTTGTTTGATGAGGCCGCGGATCGCCTCCGCGTGGGGATCAAACTCCTTGCGCGCGGCGTGCTGGGCGTTGTTCTTGTCGGGCAGCGCCTTGGCGTACTTCTGGCCGAAGGCAGTGAGGCTCACGAGGAGCTTCTTCACGTCGGCCTCGTAGAGCATGGCGGCCTCGCGCAGTTCGGTGACGGCATCGTCGAGCGCTTGCCTCTTGTCAGCGTCGAGGTTGGCGTACTTCGCCGCAGCCTTGGCGATCGCATCGAAGCGTCCGCGCAGATCAGTGAGCGTGGTCTCGAAGGGTGCGAGCATCCCCGGGACGGCGGCGCTCTCGGCGCAAATGCGGCCGACGTAGTCCTTCACCAGCCCGAGGAAGCGCTTCTGCTGGCCACGGTAGAGCCAAACGATTGCCGCGAGGTTGTGCATCTGTTCGGGCGAGAAATCGTAGATCTTGCGTGTGACCTTGCGGTAGACACTCCGCGCGTCGAGCATCAGCACTTTATCCCTGCGCTCGGGCGGCTTGGCCCGATCGAAGTGCCACAGCTCGCAGGGGACGGTGCGGGTGTAGAAGAAGTTGGAGCGGATGGAAACCATCACGTCCACGTCGCCCATCTCGACGATCTTCTGGCGCACCTCCTTCTCGCCGTGGCCGGCGCTCGAGGCCTGCGAAGACATGACGAAGCCGGCGCGCCCCGTCGCGCTCAGGTAGCTCCAGAAGTAGGAGATCCAGAGATAGTTGCCGTTGCCGACCTTCTTCTGCTTGTTTACACCCGGCAAACCGAAGGGCAGACGCGGGTCGCCCTTGATGCGCTCGGCGTCCACCAGATCCACATTGAAGGGCGGATTGGCCATCACGAAGTCGCACGTGCCGGCGAGAGTGTGCTCGTCCTGGTAGTAGGTGATGGCTTCGGCAATCTTCCCCTCCAGGCCGTGCACCGCGAGGTTCATCTTGGCGATGCGAATGGTGTCGCGGTTCTTCTCTTGACCGTAGAAGACGACTTTCTTCGCCGTGTCGCCGCCCTCGTGCTCGATGAAGTGGCTGGATTGCACGAACATACCGCCCGAGCCGCAGGCCGGGTCGAACACCGTGCCGTGGTCCGGCTCAATGACGTTGACGATGGTCTGCACGATCGAGGACGGTGTGAAGAATTCGCCGTTGTCGTGCGCCTTCTGGATCGAGAACTTAGCGAGGAAGTACTCGTAGATGCGACCGAAGACGTCGCCGGTGGCTCGCTTGATCTGCTCACTGTTGAACAAGCGCATCAGGTCTTCGAGCACCTTGGTCTCGAAGATGCCGTAGTCCTTGGGCAAGACGCCGAGGAGCGGTTCGAACTCGGATTCGATGGCGGTCATGGCCTCGGTGACGAGCTTCGGCAGGTCCGCGCCGCTCACCGCCGCCTGCTGCATGATCCAGTCGTAGTGGGCTTTCTCTGGCAGGTAGAGGGAGCGGCGCGCGATGTAGTCGGCCGGTAGGACCTTGCGCTTCGGCATTTTGCCGCTCGTCTGGTCGGCATCGATCTGCCGACGTGCGGCCTTGAAACGATTGGCCGCGTGACGGAGGAAGATGATCCCCAGCACCGGCATGAAATAGTCGCTCGATGTGAGCTTCGAGTTGGCGCGGAGGTTGTCTGCGGCCTCCCAGAGGTCAGTTTCGAGCTTCTCGATGTCTTTGAAGGCGTCGCTATTCATGCCGTTCCGGGCTCAGGCCGCTCTTTTCGCCTTGATACCGTTCGCGAGGTTCGCCGCATCCGCTTCTTCCGCAATGCCGTTAAACGCCGGAGCCGCCTTCTCAAGTGCCCCTGCGCGAAAACCCTGGATCGCTCGAACGTAGACCCGCCGAAAATAATGAGCCCAGAACCGAGCGTTTGGAACCATGGACTCATCATACATCGGCCAGCCGACACCCGGTCTTGACAGTCTTTTCCAACGACAACAGGCGTTGTTGCACCGCTCTGGCTGAGAGCGAAATCCGCCTATGGTGGTGGCCGAGGTATGTTCGAGCATGAAGTATCCCAAGCGCTGCCAGTACAAGCACGCGAAGCAGAAGAAGTACCACGTTCGCAACTGGGCGGAATACAACGAAGGGCTGCGCCGCCGGGGCGATTTGACAGTCTGGTTTGACGAGGAGGCAATCGCGAACTGGAAGGCCGACAAGACCGGTAAGCCTGGCGGTCAACGGGTCTATTCAGACATGGCGATTGAAACGGGCCTGGTTGTCCGGATGGTGTACAAGCTCGCCCACCGACAAACCGAAGGCTTCTTGCACTCGATCGCCTCGCTGCTCGGGCTCGGTATCGAGATCCAGGACTACTCGACGTTGTGTCGGCGCTCGAGGTTGCTCCGCAAGAAGCTGCGGATTCCGAAAGCCGCGAGCACTCAACCCATCCACCTGATGATCGATAGCACGGGCTTGAGGATTCATGTTGGAAACGCCCGCAAACCGCCAAAGCAGCGCGCATGGCGCAAGTTGCACATCGCCGTTGATCGCGAGACAGGGAACATTGTTGCGTCCGAACTGACGGCGTCACGAGCTCGCGACGCAACCCGAGTCCCCGCTTTGCTAACACAGATTCAAGCACCTCTAGTGTCGGTGGCGGCGGACAGTGCATACGACAAGGAAGCGGTCTACGAAGCCATCGAAGCGCACAGTCCTGGACGAAGGACGCGCGTGGTGATTCCGCCGCAACGAAACGCGACGCTCAGTCAGAATTCGAACACCGCCATGCAGGAGCGCGATCGCCATATTCGTGCAATCGAAAGACACGGCCGACGTGAATGGTACAAGCTCTCAGGCTACACCAAGCGAAGCATGGTGGAGAACGCGGTCTATCGTTACAAGGCGATCATCGGGCCGGAGATGCGGGCTCGAACGTTGGCGAGGCAACGAGTTGAACACCGAATTGGGTGCGAGATACTCAACAAGATGGCTGCGCTCGGGATGCCCGATACGTACTGCGCCGGGTGACTCTGCAACCGGCACAGGGAGGTCAGCGATTTGCTCCGGGCCGTGCAACAACGCCTCATGGATCTGAAGATAACACCCTCGGGCTAGACGATTGTAAAGCGCACGGCCCTTGGCCTCGGCGCAAACACAGACACTAAGCTGTTGATTTATCAGCTATTTCAAAAGGGCCGAGTTTTGGCACAGGACGCGCACGGCCGGCAGCCCTACCACGCGCTCTCGACCGCCTTCGTCCACAACGTAGCACAAGCGGGCCGCTACCACCGGCGCGTCTAGACGCGCTGCTGCCGTCGCCGTTCGCGCGGACCGGCTCGTATATAGTGTCAGGGGCTACACTGAATGCGCCCATGAAGGTCGGCGCGATGAAGAACGCTGCCCCTGTGGCATGGAGCGGCCGTCGGAGGCCATTGGAGGACAAGGAATGATCGAACTCGATCGAGACAGGTTCGAGGAACAGTTCCAAAGGTTCAAGAGCCTGATTCCGATATACAACCACGGCCACGCCTTCACCAACTTCGACGAGGGAGTGGTGGCCGATTGGGAGGGCTACAAGCCCCGGCTGCGAGACCATGCCCTCGGCATCCTCGTCCCGGACGTCTGGACGGAAGCGGAGATCGGTTCCGGTGCGATCCTGGAACGTACGATCGACGCTATTGAGATAGCAGACAGCCGGGGCCTGACCAACAATCTGGTCGGCTGGCGAAGCCGTTGGGGTCACGCCAGCCGCGAGCACCGCTTCCTGCTGGACGCCCGCTCGAATGCTGACCTGCGGCGCGAACTCGAGCGGTGTCTGTATGGCCTCTATCGGGGTGACGCGGACGAAGGCACCACCTTCGGCCATCTGAGCAAGTCGGTCGGTGCCAAATACCCGTTGCTTGCCTACCTCTATTTCCTGAAGGACATGGACCGGTTCATGCCGATCCGACCCAGGACTTTCGACCGCGCCTTCCACGACTTTGGGATTGACCTAGTCACGGAGCGCAACTGCACCTGGGAGAACTTCCAGCGTTTCAACACCGCGCTCGGCGAGGTACGAAAGGCACTGGCAGCGATGGACGGCCTCACGAAGGTCCGGCTGATCGACGCTCATTCTTTCTGCTGGATGCTCGCAAGGCAACTGAAGGGTGACCGTGAGAAGTCCATCATCGAGATGCGAAAGTCCGTCGAGAACACCGTCCGGAACGCCAACGAGCAGATCGTCGAGCGAACCGTGAAGAACAAGGAGTTGCACATGACGCAGGCGGAACTGGACGACCTACTCCGGTCCCGACTAGACCTTCAGCGCAACCGCTGCGCGCTCACCGGTATACCCTTCCTCTTCGCTGGGCAAGACGCGGACGACAACCTGCGGCCCTCGGTTGATCGGATCGACAGCAACGGGCACTACGAGGACGACAATCTCCAGATCGTCTGTCGGTTCGTCAACTTCTGGAAGGGCGACAGTGATAACGAGGAGTTTAAGCGGCTGCTGATGCTCGTGCACCGCTATTCGGCGGGCTGATCCGGCTTGACGGCGAATTCGACGGCGCGCAGGTGACCTGACCCCACGGTTAGTACCACGTTGTATCTCAGTCATTCGGTTCTGACAGAGCGCTGTTATTGCCTTTATCGCCGAGCGCGTCGTGTCCAAAAACACAAACGCACTCCAGACCCGCGCGCCAAGACGTACGACGATCGCCTGCTAGAAGTTGTAGGTAAGGCTCAGATCGAGGAACGTGTCGTTCCGCATCGCGTAGTGGAGATCCGCTTCGTCCACGCTGAGAAGCACAATCGCTTCCGCACGCACGGACCACGCATTGGAGAGGCGCCGGCCGAATTCGAGCGCCAGCGTGCGCGTGGCGCGGGCCACGTCAGTGAGATAACCAGCGGTTATCTCGGTGCTCAGGACATCATTGAAAGCGAGACGCGAGCCGAAGAAAAGGTCGTTCTCGAGCGTGTTAGGCGAACGGCTTGGGGTTGCGTTGCGGCCTCGCCCGTCGTAGTTCCATTCGCTGATCACGCTGAGATCGACCACCGATCTAGCCACCGAGTAGAATGTGTACTCGCCGCCGAAAACGGTAGCGAAGTAGTCTCTTCTACTCCCGACAGGTTGCGTGCCCCCGCGCGCTGAATCGCCTCCGGCTTCAAGAGCCAGGAGCCGGTCGTCATCTGGGCGTCCACCCCGAACTGGCGGATCTGCGCGTAGTCGTCCTGTGCCAAAACTCGCTGTGCCTTCTATTTATTCATCCGGGCGCCCCAAACTTGATTAGTCTCCGGTCTGCCGGCACCATGCCTGCTTGATTTCGTCGTTTGTTCGCGCTCTCATCTCCGCCTTCAAGGCTCGTCGCGAGCTGGCTCTCGACGATGTCGCTCTTCGGCAGCAGCTCGCCGTCCTCCGCCGTTCGGTGAAACGGCCGCGGCTCTCGAACGTCGACCGCGGGTTTTGGGTAACTGTAGAGCCTAAGGGCCCTTGGCCCAGTCGCTAAGCTGCTGATTTATGGTCTATTTCAAAAGGGCTGAGTTTTGGCACAGGACGGGGTGCTCGGTCACTCACTAAAGACGACGAACTGCATCGAGTCCGTCAATGCGCTTATCGAGGAACGTTGCGCGAAGGTCGATCACTGGAAGACTTCGAACCAACGCCAACGCTGGCTCGCGACCGCGCTCACCGACATCGAGCCGCGCCTCCGGAAGGTGATGGGCTACCGACACCTTCCAAAGCTGCGTGAAGCGCTCAAGCGTGAACTGAAGATCGAGACCGCGAAAAAGAATACGTCGAGGAAGAACGTTGCTTAAACGAACCGGGAGCCGCGGAAAATTTCAACTAAGAATGGGCGTGACTCTTTATCTGCTGTAGGTCCAACCTCAAAGCACCGAGAAGGTTCGCCTGCACGAAAACGAAACGCCATGGAGCCAGGCCAGTGGGTGATGGCGCACCAGCGTACTTCTTGAACACTTGACCGATTTTCATTTTCTTGGCCTTGATTTTCGTTTTCTGCCCGTGATCCACGTCGTGCCGTAGATCTGTGCGGAGCGTGTTGACGTCCTTGAATGATGGCGGCACGCACCCATCGAGGCGTGAGCCGGCACTTTCCCGGAAAAGGAAGTACAAGTCGTCAATGAACGCTTTGTAGTCATCGTAATCTTCGATGGTCTTACGAAGATTCGCCTGTGCCTGCGCGGTCCGATTTGTAGCCTTGAATAGGTCTTCCCCGTGTTGCGCTGAATACCGCTCGTTGAGCTGCCCAACGAGCGTGACAATCCGACCAGCGTCCGCGGTAATACCCCCCTTGATCCCACTCTCGGGGAGGGCGGTCGGATCTAACAAGTTGACAAACTCAGGATCACGCACCAGGAGCTTGCGAAGAAGAATTTCCTGACGAATCCGAGCCCCGTCCTTGATGTTTGCATTAACCGTCCGTTGAAATTCACGATAGTCGATATCCGTCGCGTTCTGGCCGCGCTCAACTTGCTTGTTTAGCTCCTGGATAAAACCTATGAAAAACGTCGCAATTCGCTTCTCCTGTCCGCCGATGTTCTTGGATTCATGCAACCGACATATTAACGTGAGCAACGATTGAACGACGGTCCGATTTCGTAGCATCTTGCCCATATCACCGTCGAAGCCTTTATCAACAAAGTCGAGAGCCGCTCTGAGTCGTTTACCGACCTTTGAGTTCTGGGAGAAAGCTACCTGGCTCTCAAACACGGCCCGCATGTCGTCGTAGCGAAGTCCAACTTCCAAACCATCAATTTCAATCGCTGCGACCTTTGCGACAATGTCAAAGTGACCGTATCTCCTGTTGGATGCGTTTGTCTTGCCGAAGAATGGATGTTTGGCTAACGTGACCACATAATCCCGCAGTTTGCTGTGGGCAGAGTTCAGCTTCTCGGCGCTGGTCAGTGGAAGGCCTTCCTGCAGACGTTGAAAGAAATCCTTGATTTCCTCTTCGGTGGCCTTCTCAATCTCGTCAAACTCGACCTCGTAATCATCAAAGGTATCAACCAGCTCGTCTGGCAAATCCCTATAGTAAGCGCCTCCAAATTCCTCAGCTGCGCTCTCTCGAAGGCGTAGTTCGTTATCGAAGAAGTCGAAGATCGTTGCCAAACGCTGTTGGCCGTCCACAACCTCGTGCGCTTCAGGATCGCTTGAGATTTCCAGGAAGTAGAATTTCGGGAGCTTCCAGCCGCGAAGTATAGAATCGATCAGTTTCTGTTTTTTTGAGCGACTCCACACTTTCTGGCGTTGCCAGTCTGGAATCTCGTACCGGTGGCGCCGCTTATAAATCTTGTCTATTGCGCGCATCCTTGATTGCATCTTCATGGTAGTTGTGATAATAGTAGCTTGACCTCATGGATTCAAATCGCTGTCGAAGCTATTCGCCCAGCGTTCCAGTAGCGTTCCGTAATGTCCTAGGAGCGCACCAAACGGATCAAGAGCGAGTGCCTGGGTCGGATGATCTTCTTCAGTGAGCCATCGCTGCGGCCGCGCGCTCACCGAGTTCATCCATCATTATCATGGAGAGCGCAACCATCAAGGGCTCGGGAACGCGTTGACCGAAGCGGAAGAATGCGGCGGCAGTCTCCACGGGAAGGTGCGATGTCGTAAGCGATTGGGCGGCTTGCTCAGCTATTACCACCGCTGTGCTCCGCAAAAAGTCGATCCGGCGTTGATTGCGCGGTTTAGACCTGCCATGCTCGGCTGCTTCGTGCCGGTTGACCCGACGACGCCACAGGCGTCTTAGGAACGTGGAGAAGCTTGCTCTTGCGACTGTTTTCGAATATCCGGTCTATTGTTCTGGACGCCATCGCGTTCGCTCGCAACCTATGCCGCTCGCCCAGCGCCCTCGCCGCAGAGAACCTTTTCCTTCGGAAGCAGCTTACGTTCTTTGTCGAGCGTAAGCAGGCGCCTCGGCGTACGGACAACGCCGCACGGGTCACGATGGCTACTCTCGCGAGGCTATTCGACTGGAAGGAAGCCCTTATCGTTTGGCTTTATAGGCCAGCGGGTGCGCGACGGCTGTGTACCATCGCGTAGCGAAGCCGTAGACTGAGGAGCCGGATGCGTCAATCGCGCACGTACGGAAATGTAGAGCTCTACATTTCCCAGCTTATGTGGAGCGTACGGTTATGGGGAGTCCCACCGTTAGCGTCATACGTTCGGGCCGGTTGTCGGAATATGTACGCGGTTAGGGGCAGGAGTACTCCCCATAAATAGTATAGCGCTGCGCATGTCATCCTCTAGTAGGACAGGAGGAAAGCATGCTAGACAAGTACTTCCGATCACCGTTCACGTTGGAACAATTACGAAATGGACCCCGTCCTGTGCCAAAACTCAGCCCTTTTGAAATAGCCGATAAATCAACAGCTTAGCGTCTGTGTTTGCGACCGTGCCAAGGGCTGTAGGCTCTACAATCGTCTTGGGCGGACGGGTCGTCACCATGCAGACGACCACCTGGTCGAGAGCGAATATCCAAGCGTGTTCCTGAAGCTGTGTTTCCACGCTACGCCGGTCGAGTCCATCGAGGGGCTACCGTCCCGACCACAATCTAGGCGGCACGGCAGTAGTAGTTGAGAATGCCCCCAAGTCGCTCTCGCGACACGATGGGGCCAGCGTCATTCGCGCTTGCCGGCAGAGGTGTGAGGAGCTCGTTGCCGAGACCTTGGTGGTTCCGTTCTGTGTGATAGTGCACTACGTATTCGGTTACCGCTGTGCGCAGGTGTCGCTCACTGAGAGGTACGAAGCGGTCGAGACACTCTCGACGTATGGAGAGAACGAATCTTTCCGCATATGCGTTCAGATTCGGACTATTAGCGGGAAGGCGAAGGGGCTTCACGCCTGAATCTCTCAACAGCCCACGTACCGCCTCGGTGAATAGCGGGTCCCGGTCGTGGATGAGGTATCGCTTGCCAAGGAGGAAACCATCCCACATGTCAGTGAGGTTTCTTGCCACCTGCTTCATCCACTCCCCGTTGGGGTCCGACGTTATCCCACCGATGCACACGCAGCGAGTGGCGATATCGATGACAAACAGGACATGGTAGCGGACGAGCCCGAACGGGTTCACAACCTCGACGGTGAACAGGTCTGTCGCAGCGATGGCGCCCCAATGAGCCTTGATGAAGGTGCTCCACGACATGCTCCTGCCCCGCTCCGGGGCAGGAGCGATACCGTGCTCGGCGAGGATCCTCTTGATAGTGTTGCGTCCGAGTTCATGTCCTAGGTTCTTGAGTGCGCCTCGCAGGCGCGTATATCCCCACGTCGGGTTCTCCCGCGCCACGCGCACAATGAGCTCACGGATGTCCTTCGCCGTCGGAGGCCGGCCTGGACTCCGGTTCTTGCTGCCATCGTACTTGGCTGCGATGAGGTGGCGGTACCAGCGCAGAAGCGTAGCGGGTGTGGCAACGGACGCAATCTGGGCCAGCGCCTCGCGGCCCAAAGCCTGGGCCTTGACGGCGAGCCTGCGCCGGTCGTCGTCCGAGAGCCTGAGACGCTTGCCCCGAAGCCCGGCTCGGAGCACACGGTTCTCCTCTCGCAGGTAATCAATCACATCCTGCTGCTGGCGGTTGACCCAGCCAGCCACAACGAGCAGTAGGAATTGCACGTGGTACGTCACCATGGAGCTGAAGATAACACCCTCGGTCCAGACGATTGTAGAGCCTACAGCCCTTGGCCCGGTCGCAAAACACAGACGCTAAGCTGTTGATTTATCGGCTATTTCAAAAGGGCCGAGTTTTGGCACAGGACGGGTTCCTGCCATCAAGGTCCCCAGAGGACTTCCTTCTTTCAAAGGGCACCTCCTAGTCACTTCCCGTTTCGCTTTCGCTCCACGGTTGACAGCGCCATGCCTGGCGCACCAAAAAAAAACGGGGCGCCAACCTGGCGCCCCGGTTTGTGTCGTCCTTCGAGACCTAGAACTTACGCCTTCTCAACCTTAGAAACCCTGGTTAAAAATTGAAGCGTATTCCCAATCTCAAAACACGGGGTAGTTCGATGTCCGATGGCTTCAGGAATTGGGGTATGCCGAGGAACAATGACTGATAAGCCGTAACCCGGTTGATGTTGGTTACATTGAACATATCGACGATGAGCCCCAGTCTGTAGGTGTCCCCGAACCGAAACTGCTTTTCGACTCGAAGGTCTAATTTCGTTCTGAAGTCGTGGCGAAAAGTACCCCTTGCCTGTAAAGGTATTTGGATGAGGCTCTCCACCACGATACCGGGAACACCGCCTGCCTCGGCGGTCCTGCAACCGCCACCGCCGCCGCCATCTCCTTTCGCTCCGCCGCCAGCACTACCGGAGGGGCAGAGCGGGAAGTATTGCCCCACGTAGTTTCCCTGACCCAGTCGGAGAGAGCTACTTTGTTTCTTTATCTGGTGGGTATAACCGGACACGGCCTGGAAGAAGCCGCTCACGAGAACCTCGCCGGGGAGCGTGTAGGTCCCCTGGAGCTTGAACTGGTGGGGAGCGTCCAGGACCAGCGGGCCTATATTATGGACGATTGTCGCATTGGGGTTCCTGTATATAACGTTGGTGGACGAGGTGCCGGCGTAGTCATTGGCGATGTTGCCATAGGTTTCGCTGAGGTTGTAGGAGGCCATCAGTTGCCAGCCGTCACGAAAGCGCCTTTGCACACGAAACTCCACTCCGTCGTAGTCTCGGAAAAGCCCCCCCGTAACCGCAAAGTCGGGGTTCATAATGATAGAAGTACTGCGGTCCCCCAAGAATTCCGGCCTCAGGGCATAGATGGTGAAAGGCGTTTGGTCCCACTGGTTGAGTACCTGAATCTCGCGGTAATCATTGAACGGGTTTTCTTGGTCTCCTCTTTCCCGCACCGTAGTGGTCTCGATGATGTTTTTGTCGCGCTTGAAGCTTGCTCCCACCGACACGACCGTGTTGTTATTCAGCTCATGCTCGACCGTGAAGTGAAACGCATCCACGTAGGAATTTGTCAAGTCGCGTTGGCGGTCCACTCGCTTCCCAAACTCGGGGTCCAGCCTTCGAGGGTCGAATCCACTCCCGATAAGCGTTCCCTGCTCACCGTCCTGGAACGTGCCGTTACCATTCAGGTCGTTCCATGCGTACGTTTCGCTTCCTCCCGAAGAGGGTGAAAGGGGACCCAAAATCCCGGTGAGCATGGACCTGTAGTGTCGCCCGTAATAGGCCTTGAGAGAAGTCCTTTTTGCCTCACCCAGCGCATACACCACACCAAGACGCGGCGCGACGGTGTTCCAGTTGACGGCGTCGCGGGTCTCCGGGAAGGTGACCTCGGGGAACCAGCGGCCGCCACCCGTAGTTGTCTCGGGGAGCCAGCCTTCCGTGTTTTCCCACCGCACTCCCAGGTTCAGGGTGAGCCGATCTCCAATCGTCCATTGGTCCTGCAAAAAGAATGCATAGCGGTTAATAGCGCTGCGTGTAACCCTCGGCAAGTTCCGAAGGGATACACGAAAGGGCACTCCGTCAAAGAGCTGTTGGTAGGTGTCCCCACCATCGGGGACAAAAAAGGACTTTTTCGAGTTAGGGCGATCCATGTAGAAGCCGGCCTTGAGCTCGTGTGAGCCAGCCGCATTCTCGCGGAAGTGCGAGACATTAGCGCCCGCTCCCCACGAACACCGGCAAGACGGATGGTCCACCTGCCGGGTTAACCCCCCAGAATACAAGCCCGTAGCGACGTCAAAAAAGCCCATTATGCGGTCCGGGTTGTTGGGTTGATCGTGAATAAACTGTTTTTCCTGCCGGTTCCACCTGAGGTCCACAATGGTATCGGTGCCGATTAGATGCGTCAAACCGAGATTCCAGATCTTCTGTTTCCGTATTTGGCTGTCCCAGGTTAGCGGGTCGGCGGCCCTACTAAAATCGGTAACGTTGGACGGAAATCTATTTTGCTGCCGAAGCGTCGCCGAGCCGAAAGCGCGGGTGTTGTCGCCTATCTGACCGGTGACCTTAAAGAAGCCCTGTCTCTGAGTGGTCTCGTCCGGCTGGGTGGGGATGAGGGGTGATAGGAAACTTTTGTCCAGGTAACGGGCATTGGCGAAGAACCAGACAGCATCTTTCTTGATCGGTCCCCCAAAAGTTCCGCCTACGTCCGTGTCCTTTATGATACTCGATTTCGCCCCCAGTTCCCGCTCGAGCTCAGGCGTGATGTTGCTCCACTCCGTGCCTTCGCCTTGGTAGTAATAGTACCCTGAACCGGAGAACTCGTTCCCTCCTGACTTGGTCACGAAGTTGAAAACCCCGCCATTGGAATTACCAAACTCCGCCGTTGCACCCCCGGTCGTTACCTGGACTTCCTCGATCATGTCGATCGGGATATCCGTCAAGATGTAGCCTGCCGTGGTGTCATTGGCATACGCTCCATCGATGGTGTACCGGTTGCCCCGGGCGTCGCTCCCGAGAACCGTTTGGTTCGGAGCGAAAACATACTCAGTATCCAGGACGCCCGACATCGAAACGAGGAGATCGTCATAACCTCGCCCCAGGGGGATGTTCTGGAGCCGATCCTGCTCGAGCGTCCGCATCTGCTGCGTACTCTTGACGTCAACCAGTGGCGTCTCTCCAATGTGCGTATTCCGGGGCATCGTGAACGCAGATTCCAGCCGAAGGTGAACATCCATTCCAAAGCATCGTGAACACGGATTCCGGGGATCGTGAACATCGATTCCGGGGAAGGTGAACACGGATTCCAGGCAACGTGAACGCCGGTTCCGGCATCGCGAACGCTCATCGATAGCACGTTTCAAGGCAACTCTAGGTCGTACCCGGAAGGAGGACGATCTAGGAAATGGCAGCTAAGAGGTTATCGATGAGAAAAATACGAGAGGTTCTAAGGTTAAAGTACGAGCTGGGTTTTACTCACCGCATGATCGCAAAGGCACTTCGCGTGGCGGTTGGAACGGTGAGTGAGTACCTGGCCAAGGCGAAGAAGGGTGGTCTGAGCTGGCCGCTCCCGGAGGAGCTGAGCGACGGGGAGCTGGAGGCAGGGCTGTTTCCGCCGCCGGGCTCGTCTGGCGCACGGCCGGGTCTGGACTATGCCCACATCCACGAGGAGCTGAGGCGTCACCGAGAGCTGACGTTGCTGCAGCTGTGGGTGGAGTACGCGGAGAATAAGCCGGGAGCGTACGGCTACAGCCGTTATTGCGAGCTGTACGGTCAGTGGAAGAAGAAGCTGAACCCGACGATGCGTCAACGGCATCGAGCAGGCGAGAAGACATTCGTCGATTTTTCGGGGAAGAAGCCTCACATCGTCGATCCGAAAACGGGAGAGCTCGTCGAAATGGAGCTGTTCGTCGGGACGTTGGGCGCGAGCAGTTACACCTACGTCGAAGCGACACTGAACCAGTCGCTGGAATCGTGGGCGAAGGCCCATAAGGGGATGTCGGATTACTTCGGTGGCAGTACGGAGATCTGGGTTCCGGACAACTTGAAGAGCGGCGTGGATTTGGTGGACCGTTACGAGCCAGGGATCAACCGGACGTACGAAGAGCTGGCGACGCATTACGGTGCGGTTGTGGTCCCGGCTCGGGTGTTCAAGCCGAAAGACAAAGCGAAGGTGGAGTCGGCAGTGCAGGTGGCGCAGCGCTGGATCCTGGCGGTGCTTCGTCATCGCACGTTCTTCAGCCTGGCGGAACTGAACGAAGCCATCTGGGAGAAGTTAGAGGTCCTGAATGCGCGTCCGATGCAGAAGCTCGGTGTGAGTCGGCGGGAGTTGTACGAAAGGCTAGACCGGCCCGTACTGAAACCGCTACCGCAGGAGAGCTACGAGTTATCGACGTGGAAGCGGTGCAGAGTGAACATCGACTACCACGTGGAGGTGGAGAACAACTTGTACAGCGTTCCCTATCAGCTCATTCACGAGAAAGTCGAGGCACGGGTGACGGCCTCGGTGGTGGAGGTCCTGTTCAAGGGAAAGCGCGTCGCGTCGCATCCCCGCAAGAAAGGAAAGGGGCACTACTCCACGAACCCGGAGCATATGCCACGTTCGCATCGGGAGCACCTGGAGTGGACGCCGTCGCGGCTGCTCCACTGGGCGGAGCAGTCAGGTCGCGCCACGGGAAGGCTGGTTGCGGGGATTCTAGAGAGTCGGCCTCACCCGGAGCAGGGATTTCGCTCTTGCCTGGGAGTCATGCGACTAGGCAGCCGCTGGGGCAGTGAGCGTCTCGAGGCCGCTTGCGCACGAGCGGAAGCTTTGAGCTCTTACAGCTATCGCACGGTGAAAAACATTCTCTCGGCTGGTCTAGATCGTGTGGTGCTCGAATCGGACGCCGAAGCGAAACCGCGAGAGGAGCACGAGAACATCCGAGGCGCGGATCACTACGAAGGAGGAGAGTCCCGATGCTGACACCCGAAACGATAGAAAAGATGAACGCCATGAAGTTGTTCGGCTTGGTGTCCGCGTTCGAAACCCAGTTGAGCTCGAGCGAATACAAGGAGCTGAGCTTCGAGGAACGTGTGGGACTCCTGGTCGATGCCGAGTGGACCGCCCGCGAACAGCGTAAGCTTTCTCGACGACTGCGAGCGGCAAAGCTCCGCTATCCGGCATGTTTGGAGAACGTGAACTTCCAAGCGCCTCGAGGCTTAAACCGCGAACAGATCTTGAGCCTGGGCAACTGCCGCTTTGTCGGTGAGCGCCATAACCTGCTCATCACCGGCCCGACGGGGATTGGCAAATCGTTCTTGGCTTGCGCCTTCGTGGAGCGGGCCTGTCGTCGCGGCTTCACCGGATGCTACGTGCGAGCACCGCGCTTGCTCCACGAGCTCGCGGTCGCTCGTGGTGATGGTTCCTACGCCCGGCTTTTGACGAAACTCGCCAAGCTGGACTTACTGGCTATCGATGATTGGCTGCTTCACCCGCTGAAAGAATCGGAGAGACGGGATCTAATGGAGGTCATCGAAGACCGCGCCGAGCGTGGCTCCACACTCATCGCGACCCAGATTCCGCTCAAGCAGTGGCACGAAGCGATTGGCGACCCAAACCAGGCAGACGCTATCTGCGATCGCATTCTCCACAGCGCGCACCGCATCACTCTCAAAGGAGCTTCTCTGAGAAAGACCAAGGCTGCGCCAAAGGCATTTGACAACGCCGATGCATGAGCGAGCGAGGGACCACAGCGTCGATGCGATAAAAACGGGTGAAACCGCCAAACCCGGGGTACCAGACGATGCGGCGCCAAAACGACGCGCGAGAATGCCTCAGGAAGCGTCTTCTCGAGCCAGGCCATACCCCAGCAACCCCCCGAAACCAGCCCCACATCGCCCGGGGTTCGGCCGCGGCAGGTCGCTGCCTACGGGAGCGGGAAGGTCGCTTCGCGTCTTTCCTTACGCCCGCTCCCTCCGGCACCGACCTGCCGCCCCTTGCTACACAACACGCAGGTAAGATAGGTTCACGTTTTCAATCAGTGGGAAGGAGGTCACCCAACACTTCATCGCTTCGATGAGCGTTCGGCTTCACCGGATTCGCTGTTCAGCTTGCTCTGGATTCGGCGTTCACGATGGCTGGAATACGCACCAATGACGGTCACGGTCTCCTGCACCGCGGACGGGGACAGTATCGCATTGACTTCAATGACCTGCCCGGCATGCACATTGACCTCTCTAAAGTTACGGGTTGCGAATCCCCCCAACTCCACCTGCACCGTGTATCTGGGCGAGGGCTGTAGCCTCAGAACACGGTAGGTACCCAGGTCGGTCGTGACTCGAACTTCCGACTTGATGTGATCCGGACTCGAGACCGTCACCGTAGCGCCGGGTACCGCAAGCCCTTGATCATCTGTTACCTTGCCGTAGATTTGTCCGGTGATTGTCTGCGCGAAGGCCGCCCCGCAGGCCAGTAAAAAGGGCCAGCGGCACCACCACCAAAGCGCGTAGTGGTGGCCCACCTTGAGCAATTGCTTTAAATAACAGGGTCTACGCGGGTTCGTGTGGGTTGAAAACGGCATTTCTGGGTAATGGCGGAAGGAATGCCGCCACGATCTTCAGCTTGAGATATCCCTCGTCACGATAGCCGTAGGCGCGTCGTTGCAGAACACGGATTTTGTTGTTGACCCCTTCAACCAGTCCGAGACTGACTTTGTTCTCAGGATGACAGTAGGAGGCGATACCATCCCAATGGGACTCAATCATTCCGGCGAACTTCTGGTAGGGATGCAGGCGCTGCCATTTGAGGCTGTCTTTCCAACGTGTGAAAAAGGCGCGAGCCCCGCGTTCGGTGCGGTAATCCCAGAGTTGCCCGAAGGCCTCCTTCAAAACATAGGCGGTGTTCAGGCGCCGGTTGGCCTGGAGCAACTTCTTGAGTGCGCGGCGACCGTCCAGGCTCAGGTTCTCCCGCCGGGAAAGCAACGTGTAACGCTGCCCCTTGATATACGACCGGTCCTCGCCGCTGAGGCGTTTGTACTCACGGCGCCGGACCTCATCGAGAGCCTTTGACAGGTGACGCATGATATGAAACTTGTCGAAGATGATCCGCGCATTGGGTGCGTTGTTAATCACCGAGTTCCGGAAGGGCTTCCACATATCCATGGCGGCCAGCTTGATACGGGCGCTTTTCTTCCCGCCCAGCGCCTTGAAGAACAAATCGATGTCGGTTTCTTTGCGACCCTCACCGCCCACCCAGATGGGACGCGCCCGCTCCAGGTCGCTGACAATGACACGATAGTTATGTCCCTTGCGGATGGAGATCTCATCGATACCGATGGCCCGAGGCGCCGGCAGCCCCGCCCGCTCGACTTGCTCTTGCATGTAGAGCTTATCCAGGTCCTTCACCGTAGTGTGGTGCAGACGTTCCATCTCGGCCACCGCCTTGTTCGGCATATCCCGGCACAGCTTGCCCACATGCGTCGCAAAGCGCTGGGTGTAGCGCGGGTTGTTCGCCAGCCAGTCCAAGTGTTCTACATGCACACCACCGCACCCACGACAGTTGACGCGCCAACGCTCGTATTCCAGATAGATCCGCCAGCCTGCCAACGACAGGTCGCGGACCCGGCACACTTGCTTGTCATAGCGCCCCCGGCACCGATGCCCACAGTACGAGCACACGGCTGTTTTTTTCGCCTCTTGAGCTGGATGACGCGGGCGTATCGGTCACCGAATACACCGTTCAATCGGGCGCCAGCCACGAAACCTGGTAGCGCAAAAAGCGAGCGGATCGACTGGGGATTTTTCACTCGGTTAGCCTATCCTAAAAACGGATCACTTCTCAGCACCTGATGAAGTGCTGAATACCTTTTCCACACAATGAGTTACACTATTTCTCCGTCAGCATTCGCCCACAGATTTCCGCGTAGACCCAAATAACATTTAGTCTACCTCCTCTGAATGTAAGACTCCTCGGCGAACACATGCAAGTTGTATTCCACTGCCAGCCACAGAAAAATAACACATAAGTCCATAGAAATAAGCGTGTTAGGTGGCCGTACCCCTGCCCGATACCCTTTCCTGTTCAAAAATTTGGATGTCATCCGACCGACCGAACGGTCAGCCTGGAACCCTCGATCAGGTTAATATTCTATCTGAGAATAGCTTGGAGGGACTAGCGACTGACGAATCCGTCGTTCAGAACGATGGATCGGCGCCTTCGGGAGATTGGATTTTGACCCAAATAGTCGGAAATCATGGTTAACCGGCGATTTTTTTGAACGCCACAAGCAAGGTGATGTGACCTCGCGGTGTGGTGTAGTATTCCGTGCGGCAACGCCCGGGGGACGCACGAAATTTACCAAAATTCAATACAGGGAGTCAGCCACGATGCACGCGGGTCTTTCCCCCCGCCTTTTGGCGATTTTCCTCATGACCATCCTTGCCGCGGCGTCAACGGCGCGGTCCCAGACGGACATCTCCGAGATTTTCGTTTTGAAAGCTCGGAGCATCGGCCCCTCCGGCATGAGCGGCCGCATCAGCGCCATTGATGCCGTGAACGCCGACCCCAACATCATCTACGTGGGCGCGGCCACCGGCGGTCTATGGAAGTCCACCTCCGGCGGCGTGACCTGGATGCCGCTCACCGACAGCATCCCCGCCTCCTCGGTGGGGGCGATCGCGATCTACCAGGCGGCGCCCGAGCTCGTCTGGATCGGCACCGGCGAGCGGAATCGCCGCAACTCGGCCGGGGTCGGCACCGGGGTGTACAAGTCGCTGGACGGCGGCAAGAGCTGGCAACACGTGGGGCTCGAGTCGAGCGGCGCGATCGACGCGATCGTGTTGCACCCGAGCAATCCGGAGCTTGCCTACGTCGGCGCCCTCGGCAACACCTGGAAGGAGAGCCCGCACCGGGGCGTGTACAAGACCACCGACGGCGGCAAGAGCTGGGACAAGGTGCTCTACGTGAACGAGACCACCGGTGCCGGCGACCTCGTCATGGATCCCGCGAGCCCCAATCACCTCATTGCCGCCATGTGGGATCACCGGCGCTGGCCGTGGTTTTTCCGCTCGGGTGGAGCGGGGAGCGGGCTCCACGTCACGTACGACGGCGGCGAGAGCTGGAAGCGGCTGAGTCCCAACGAAGGCCTCCCCGAGGGCGAGCTCGGCCGCATGGGGCTCGACTTCGCGCGGGGGAACCCCAAGGTGGTTTATGCCGTGGTCGAGGCCAAGCGCAGCGTAATGCTGCGCTCCGACGACCGTGGCGACACGTGGAAGGTCGTGAACGACTCGTTCACGGCCTTCCACGTTCACGGAAGCGATGTCGCTGAAAGGATCGCCGGGCGGCCGTTCTACTACGCGCAGGTGCGGGTCGACCCCACCAACGAGGACCGCGTGTATAACTTGCACGGGACGATTGATCGCTCAGAGGACGGCGGCAAGCTCTTTCGGCCGCTCCTCCGCTTGGGGCAGGTGCACGGGGATCACCACGCGTTCTGGGTGAGCCCCGACGGCAAGTTCCTGATCGACGGCAACGACGGCGGGGTCTACCTCTCGCGCGATCGCGGCGCCTCGTGGCGCTTCATCGAGAACCTGCCGCTCGGCCAGTTCTACCACGTCAACGTGGACCTGGCGACGCCGTTCAACATCATGGGTGGGCTCCAGGACAACCACATGTGGC
The DNA here is from genome assembly GCA_965237955.1 of Candidatus Marinacidobacterales bacterium. Lineage (GTDB taxonomy): Bacteria > Acidobacteriota > Vicinamibacteria > Marinacidobacterales > SMYC01. Next base: position 3,693,449 of record OZ250169.1, read on the forward strand.
ACGGGCCGAGCTCCGTGTGGCACAACGGCGGCATCCGCTTCTACGACTGGAAGAACATCGGATTCGGTGATGGCTTCGCCGTGCTCGCCGAGCCCAACGACCCGCGCTACGTCTACGCCACGAGGCAAGGCGGCCGCATCCTCCAGTCCGATCTTCAAACCGGCGAGCGCAAGTCCATCGTGCCGGCCCATCCCGAGGCGATCGAGCTCCGGTTCAGCTGGAACGCGGGGATGGCGATCGACCCCCACGACGGGGCGCTCTACATCGGGAGCCAGTTCGTCCATCGCAGCACGGACATGGGAAGGACGTGGACCCTCATCAGCCCAGACCTCACCACCAACGACCCTGAGAAGCAGATGCAGGACGAGTCCGGCGGGCTCACGCTCGATGACACCGGGGCGGAGAATCACACCACCATCCTCACCATCGCGCCGTCGCCGGTCGAGCGCGGGGTGCTCTGGGTCGGCACCGACGACGGCAACGTGCAGCTGACGCGCGACGGCGGCCGCACCTGGCTCAACGTGGTGGAGCGGATCCGCGGCGTGCGCCCGAACAGCTGGGTGCCGCACATCGAGGCCTCCAAGTTCGACGGCGGCACGGCGTTCGTGACCTTCGACGATCACCGTCGGGGCGACAACACGCCGTACGTCTTCAAGACCATGGATTACGGCACCACCTGGACCAGCCTCGTCACCGCGGACATCGAGCCATTCAACTTCGTTCATGTGATCGAGCAGGATCCCGTCGAGGCGAATTTGCTGTTCCTGGGCACCGAGCACGGAATGTACGTGTCGCTGAACGGAGGCCAGAAGTGGCATCTGTGGCGTCACGGACTCCCGCGGGCTCCCACGCGGGCCCTCGTCGTGCATCCGAGGGATCACGACCTGGTGATCGCGACACACGGCCGCTCGGTGTACATCCTGGACGATGTGGGGCCGCTGCGCGCGCTGGCGCGCGATCCCGCGATCGCAAACAGGTCGCTGCACTTGTTCGAGGTCCCGGTGGCCATTCGCTATCAGGTGGCGCCGCCGGATGGGATGCAGGTCACGGGGGACGGGATGTTCATTGGGGAGAATCGGCCCTACGGGGCGCTCGTGACCTACTCCATTCCCGCCGAGTCCGCGGTAAGAGACACCGCCAAGGTGACCTTCGAAGTCCTTGACGAGGCTGGTGCCACGATTCGCACGTTCGAGGCTCCGGCCAAGCCGGGCGTCAACCGGACCGCGTGGAACCTGCGACGCGACGCGTTCCGCCAGCCCCGTGTTCAGGAGGAAGACGCAGCCAGCCCGTCGCTCGTACGGGGGCCGGAGGTGCTGCCCGGCCGTTACACCGTCCGGGTGAAGTTCGAGGGCCAGGAAGCGAGCGCGGCGGTCGAGGTCCGGGAGGATCCGCGCTTCCAGGTCCCGATGGCGGTGCAGCGTGAGAGGCTGGACTTCATCATGACCGTGGGCCAGCGTCAGGAAGTCGCCGCCGAAGCGGTCAATCGTCTACGAGACGCGAAGCGCGCCGTCGACCGCGCGGTGGAGCAAGTCGAAGCCAACCGCGGGGCGACCGACAGCACCGCCAAGGCGCTGGCATCGGCCGGCCACGACCTCAAGAAGGCGCTCACGAGCGTGGAGGAACTGTTCACTGGACACGGGGTTCAGGGGCAGGTGAGCTGGTCGGACGAGGTGCTGCCGCATCTCGGCAATCTCTTCGGTGACATCCACGGCACGCTCAGCTCCGCACGCGAGGCGCCGACCGAGGCCGAGCGGCTGTACCTGCGGGCGGCCGAAGAGGACCTGAAGCGAGCGCTCAAGCGGACGAACCGGGTCTTCGCGGAGGAGGTGGAGCGGTTCCGGGAGCGGGTGGCGGCGGGGCTCAACGCGGAGCTCTTCCCGGCGAAGAAGCCTCTGAGCGTCGATTGGAGGCAGCCGTGATAGGTTTACCAGCACAGGGCCCAGGCCGTTCCTTTACGTTCCTCAAGTCCAGGGAGATAGACGCCATGCACACGGATTTTTCCCCCCGCCTTTTTGCAATTTTCCTCATGACCATCCTTGCCGCGGGGTCCACCGCGCGGTCCCAGACGGACATCACCGGGCTCGCCGGTTTGAAAGCGCGGAGCATCGGCCCCTCCGGCATGAGCGGCCGCATCAGCGCCATTGATGCTGTGAACGCCGACCCCAACATCATCTACGTCGGCGCGGCCACCGGCGGTCTATGGAAGTCCACCTCCGGCGGTTTGGCCTGGACGCCACTTACCGACAGCCTGCCTGCCACCTCGATCGGGGCCATTGCCATCAACCAGGCGGTACCAGATCTCGTCTGGATCGGGACTGGCGAAGGGGGTCGCCGCAACTCGGCGGGGGTTGGCACCGGGGTATACAAGTCTTTGGATGGAGGCAAGAGCTGGCAACACCTGGGACTCGAGTCGACCGGCGCGATCGCCTCGGTCTTGCTCCACCCGACCAATCCGGAGATTGCCTATGTAGGTGCTCTCGGCAACACCTGGGCGGAGAGCCCAGAGCGGGGGGTGTACAAGACCACCGACGGGGGCAAGAGCTGGGACAAAGTGCTCTACGTGAGCGAGACCACCGGTGCCGGCGACCTCGTGATGGATCCCGCAAGCCCCAATCACCTCATTGCGGCCATGTGGGACCATCGTCGCTGGCCGTGGTTTTTCCGCTCGGGTGGACCGGGGAGCGGGCTCCACGTGACGTACGACGAGGGAGAGAGCTGGAAGCGGCTGAGTGCCAACGAAGGCCTCCCCGAGGGCGAGCTCGGTCGCATGGGGCTCGACTTCGCGAAGGGGAATCCCAAGGTGGTTTATGCGGTGGTCGAGGCCACACGCAGCGTGATGCTGCGTTCTGGCGACCGCGGCGGTACGTGGGAAGTCGTGAATGACCAAGGTGCCGGGCGATCGATCGCCTGGCGGCCGTTCTACTTCGCGCAGGTGGCGGTGGACCCCACTAATGAGAACCGCGTGTACAACATACTGAATTCGCTAGATGTCTCGGAGGATGGCGGCAAGAATTTTCGCAGCGTGCAGAATCGTGTGCACGGGGATCACCACGCGCTCTGGGTGAGTCCCGATGGCAAGATCCTGATCGACGGCAACGACGGCGGGGTCGCCCTCTCGCGCGACCGCGGCGCCTCCTGGCGCGTCATCGAGAACCTGCCGCTCGGCCAGTTCTACCACGTCAACGTGGACCTGGCGACGCCTTTCAACGTCATGGGGGGGCTCCAGGATAACGGCAGTTGGCACGGTCCGAGCTCCGTGTGGAACAGCGGCGGCATCCGCTTCCCCGACTGGAAGAACGTCGGATCCGGGGATGGCATCGCCGTGCTCGCCCATCCCACCAATCCGCGCTACATCTACGTCACGAGGGAGGACGGCCTCATCATCCGGTCCGACCTTCAAACCGGCGAGCGCAAGTCCATCGTGCCGGCCCATCCTGACGCGACCGAGCTCCGGTTCAGCTGGAACACGGGGATCGCGCTCGACCCCCACGACGGAGCGCTCTACATCGGGAGCCAGTTTGTCCACCGCAGCACGGACATGGGAACGACCTGGACCCTGATCAGCCCGGACCTCACCACCAACGACCCCGAGAAGCAGATGCAGGACCAATCCGGTGGGCTCACGCGGGACGACAGCTCGGCGGAGAACCACACCACGATCCTCAGCATCGCGCCATCGCCGGTCGAGCGCGGGGTGCTCTGGGTGGGCACCGACGACGGCAACGTGCAGCTGACGCGCGACGGCGGCGGCACGTGGACCAACGTGGTGGAGCGGATCGGGGGCGTGCGCCCGAACAGCTGGGTGTCGCACATCGAGGCCTCGAAGTTCGAGGGCGGGACGGCCTTCGTGACCTTCGACGATCACCGTCGGGGCGACAACACGCCCTACGTCTTCAAGACCATGGATTACGGCACCACATGGAGGAGCTTGGTCACCGCGGACATCGAGCCATTCAACTTCGTTCATGCGATCGAGCAGGATCCCGTCGAGGCGAATCTGCTGTTCCTGGGTACCGAGTACGGCATGTACGTCTCGCTGGACGGAGGCCAGAAGTGGCATCTGTGGCGTCACGGTCTGCCGCGTGCGCCCACGCGGGCCCTCGTCGTGCATCCGAGGGATCACGACCTGGTGATCGCGACCCACGGGCGCTCGGTCTACGTCCTGGATGATGTAGGGCCGCTGCGCGCGCTGGCGCGCGATCCCGCGATCGCAAACAGGCCACTACACCTGTTCGAGCCTCCGGTGGCCATTCGCTATCATCCGTGGATCATGTGGATGAGTCGCGGTATGGGGGACGGGGCGTTCATCGGGGAGAATCGGCCGTATGGCGCGCTGCTGAGCTACTCCATTGGCAGCCCAAGCGATGGAGCTGTCACCGGTATCGGGAAGAAGGTGAGCATCGAAGTCGTCGACGAGGCCGGTGCCATCATTCGCACGTTCGAGGCCCCGGCGAAGCCGGGCGTTAACCGCACTGCGTGGGACCTGCGTCACGATGGGTTCCGCCGCCCCCGTGTTCAGGAGGGAAACGCAGCCGGCCGACCGCTCGTACGGGGGCCGCAGGTGCTGCCAGGCCGCTACACCCTTCGGATCGAGTTCGAGGGCCAGGACGCGAGTGCAGTCGTCGAGGTCCGGGACGATCCGCGCTTCGAGGCCCCGATTGCAGCGCAGCGTGAGAGGTTGGATTTCATCATGACGGTGGGCCAGCGTCAGGAAGTCGCCACGGAAGCGGTGGATCGTCTGCGAGACGCGAAGCGCGCCGTCGGCCGCGCGGTGGAGCAGGTCCAAGCCAACTGCGGGGCGACCGACAGCACCGCCAAGGAGCTGGCCCTGGCCGCCGAGGACGTCGAGAAGGCGCTCACGGACGTGGAGGTATTGTTTACTGGCACGCTGAACAGAGCTTATGCCGACGGCGGACCGCCCCGCGTCCAGGGGTTCCAAGCGTGGCCGGGCGAGGTGCTGCCGCAGCTCAACTTCCTCCTCGGTGAGTGTCCAATGTGCACCACCACGTTCACCCCGTCACGCGAAGCGCCGACCGAGGCCGATCAGCTACGCCTGCGGGCGGCGGATGAGGACCTGAAGCGAGCGCTCGAGCAGACGAACCGGGTTTTTGCTGAGAACGTGCAGCAGTTCCGGGAACGGGTGAAGGGACTCAACGCGGAGCTCTTCCTGGCGAAGGAGCCGCTGAGCGTCGATTGGAGACAGCCGCGATAGAGTCTAAGCCGTTCCTTTATGTCCTCAAGTAAGTCCAGGGAGATAGACGCCATGCATACGGATCTTTCCCCCCGCCTTTCGGCGGTTTTCCTCGTGACCATCCTTGCCGCGGCGTCAACGGCGCGGTCCCAGACGGACATCACCGAGCTTGCCGGTTTGAAAGCTCGGAGCATCGGCCCCTCCGGCATGAGCGGCCGCATCAGCGCCATTGATGCCGTGAACGCCGACCCCAACATCATCTACGTGGGCGCGGCCACCGGGGGTCTATGGAAGTCCACGTCCGGCGGCGTGGCTTGGACGCCGCTCACCGACAGCCTGCCGGCGTCCTCGGTGGGGGCGGTCTCGATCTACCAGGCGGCGCCCGAGCTCGTTTGGATCGGCACCGGTGAGCACGGCCGCCGCAACTCGGCCGGGGTCGGCACCGGTGTGTACAAGTCGCTGGACGGCGGCAAGAGCTGGCAACATGTGGGTCTCGAGTCGACGGGGGCGATCAGTGAGATCGTGTTGCACCCGAGCAATCCGGACGTGGCCTACGTGGGCGCCCTGGGCAACACGTGGAAGGGGAGTGAGGACCGCGGCGTGTACAAGACCACCGACGGCGGCAACACGTGGGAGAAGGTGCTCTACGTGAACGAGACCACCGGTGCTGGGGATCTCGTCATGGATCCCGCGAGTCCCAATCACCTCATGGCCGCCATGTGGGATCACCGTCGCTGGCCGTGGTTTTTCCGCTCGGGTGGAGCGGGAAGCGGGCTCCACGTCACCTACGACGGCGGCGAGAGCTGGAAGCGGCTGAGTCCGAGAGAAGGTCTCCCGGAGGGCGAGCTCGGTCGCATAGGGCTCGCCTTCGCGCCGGGGAATCCCGAGGTGGTTTATGCGGTGGTCGAGGCCAAACACAGCGTCATGATGCGCTCCGACGACCGCAGCGAGACGTGGAAGGTCGTAAGCGATAGAGGCGGCTTGCGATCGATCGCGAGACGCCCGTTCTACTTCGCGAGGTTGGTGGTGGACCCCGTCAACGAGAACCGTGTGTACAACTTGGTGGGGACGTTGAATCTCTCGGAGGATGGCGGCAAGAACTTTCGCAGGCTCCAAAACGGGCGGGTGCACGGGGATCACCATGCGCTCTGGGTGAGCCTCGACGGCAAGATCCTGATCGACGGCAATGACGGCGGGGTCACCCTTTCACATGACCGGGGTGCCTCGTGGCGCTTCATCGAGAACTTGCCGCTCGGCCAGTTCTACAAGATCAACGTGGACCTGGCGACGCCGTTCAACGTCATGGGCGGGCTCCAGGACAACGGCATGTGGCACGGACCGAGCTCGGTGTGGAACAACGTCGGCATCGGCTTCTCCGACTGGAAGGAGGTGGGATCCGGCGACGGCTTCGCGACGCTCGCCGTTCCCGGAAACCCGCGCTACGTTTACTCCACGAGGGAGGCCGGCTACATCGTCCGATCCGATCTTCAAACCGGTGAGCGCCACACGATCGGGCCCGCCCATCCCGAGGGGATCGATCTCCGCTACAACTGGAACCCGGGGATGGCCATCGATCCCCACGATGGATCGCTCTACTTCGGGAGCCAGTTCGTCCACCGCAGCACGGACATGGGAACGACGTGGACCCTCCTGAGCCCAGACCTCACCACCAACGACCCCGAGAAGCAGATGGCGGACCAATCCGGCGGGCTCTCGCGCGACGACACCGAAGCGGAAAACCACACCGCGATCCTCACCATCGCGCCGTCGCCGGTCGAGCGTGGGGTGCTCTGGGTCGGCACCGACGACGGCAACGTGCAGCTGACGCGTGACGGCGGCGGCACCTGGGTCAACGTGGTGGAGCGGATCCGCGGCGTGCGCCCGAACAGCTGGGTGCCGCACATCGAGGCCTCCAAGTTCGAGGGTGGCACGGCCTTCGTGACCTTCGACGATCACCGTCGGGGCGACAACACGCCCTACGTCTTCAAGACCATGGATTACGGCACCACCTGGACCAGCCTGGTCACCGCGGACATCGAGCCATTCAACTTCGTTCATGTGATCGAGCAGGATCCCGTCGAATTTGCTGTTTCTCGGCACCGAATACGGCATGTACGTCTCGCTGAACGGAGGTCAGAAGTGGCATCTGTGGCGTCACGGACTCCCGCGTGCTCCGACCCGGGCCCTCGTCGTGCATCCTCGGGATCACGACCTGGTGATCGCGACCCACGGGCGCTCGGTGTACATCCTGGACGACGTGGGGCCGCTGCGCGCGCTGGCGCGCGATCCGGCGATCTCAAACCGGCCGCTACACTTGTTCGAGGTTCCGGTGACCACTCGCCATCTTCTGTGGCGCCGGTATATGACCCGTGGCAACGGGGATGGAATGTTCATTGGGGAGAATCGGCCGTACGGGGCCGCTCGTGACCTACTCCATTTCTACCGAGTCCGTAGCAAGCGACACCGCGAAGGTGACCATCGAAGTCCTCGACGAGGCGGGTGCCACGATCCGCACGTTCGAGGCTCCGGCCAAGCCGGGCATCAACCGGACCGCGTGGGACTTGCGTCGGGACTCGATCCGCCTGCCTCCTGCGGAAGTGACATCGGCCCCGTCGCTCCACCCGGGGCCGCAAGTGCTGCCCGGCCGCTACACCGTTCGCATCGAGCTCACGGGCGAGGAAGTGAGCGCGGCGGTCGAGGTCCGCGAGGATCCGAGATTCGACGTCCCGATCGCGGCCCAGCGCGAGAAGCTGGACTTCCTCATCACCGTGGGCCAGCGCGTGGAAGTCGCCACGGAAGCAGTCAATCGTCTGCGATACGCGAAACGTGCCGTCGACCGCGTGGTCGAACAAGTCCAGGCCAACCGCGGGGCGAGCGACGGTACCGCCAAGGAGCTGGCATCGGCCGGTGGCGACCTCAAGGAGGCGCTCACCGACGTGGAGGTGCTGTTCACCGGAGACACGATGAACTTTTATCTCGACGGAGGGCCCCAGCGGATTCAGGGGATGGAGAGCTGGCCCGACGACGTGCTACCGCAGCTTTTGGACCTCACCGGCGACGGCGCCCTCGGCACGTTCACGCCGTCACGCGACGCGCCCACCGAGGCGGAGCGGCTGCATCTGCAGGCAGCCGAAGAGGATCTAGAGCAAGCAATCGAGCAAACGAACCTGGTTTTGGCGGAGGAGGTGGGGCGCTTCCGGGACCAGGTGGCGGCGGCGCTCGGCGTGGAGTTTTTCCCGGCCAAGGAGCCGCTGAGCGTCGATTGGAGGTAGCCGCGATTGGCCTGACTAGCACAGGGTTCAGGCCGTTCTTATACCATCCTTAATATGAGTCCAGGGAGACGGACACCGATGCACACTGGTCCTTCCACTCGCCTTTCCTCGGTTTTCCTCGTGACCCTCCTTGCTGCGGCGTCCACGGCGCGGTCCCAGACGGACATCATCGGGCTTGCCGGTTTGAAAGCGCGGAGCGTCGGCCCCTCCGGCATGGGCGGCCGCATCAGTGCGATCGATGCCGTGAACGCCGACCCCAACATCATCTACGTGGGCGCGGCCACCGGGGGTCTATGGAAGTCCACCTCCGGCGGCGTGGCTTGGACGCCGCTCACCGATAGCCTGCCGGCGTCCTCGGTGGGGGCGGTCGCCATCTACCAGGCGGCGCCCGAGCTCCTCTGGATCGGTACTGGCGAAGGGGGTCGCCGCAACTCGGCTGGGGTCGGCACCGGGGTGTACAAGTCGTTGGACGGCGGCAAGAGCTGGCAACACGTGGGGCTTGAGTCGACCGGGGCGATCCACGAGATCGTGTTGCACCCGAGCAATCCGGAGCTCGCCTACGTCGCCGCGCTCGGCAATACCTGGAAGGAGAGCCCGGATCGGGGCGTGTACAAGACCACCGACGGTGGCAAGAGCTGGGAGCAGGTGCTCTACGTGAACGAGACCACGGGTGCCGCGGACCTGGTCATGGATCCGGCGAGCCCGAATCACCTCATTGCGGCCATGTGGGACCACCGGCGGTGGCCGTGGTTTTTCCGCTCGGGTGGACCTGGGAGCGGGCTCCACGTCACGTACGACGGGGGAGAGAGCTGGAAGCAGCTCAGTGCTAACGAAGGCCTTCCCGAGGGCGAGCTCGGCCGCATGGGGCTCGACTTCGCGCGGGGAAACCCCAAGGTGGTTTATGCCGTGGTCGAAGCGAAACGCAGCGTGATGCTGCGCTCCGACGACCGCGGTAACACGTGGGAGGTCGTGAACGACCAGGCCGGCATGCGCTCGATCGCGAGACGCCCGTTTTACTTCTCGAGGGTGCGGGTGGACCCCACCAACGAGAACCGCGTGTACAACTTGGTGGGGTCGATGGATCTCTCGGAGGACGGCGGCAAGAACTTTCGCGTGCTCATGAAGCGGACGCACGGGGATCACCACGCGCTGTGGGTGAGCCCCGACGGCAAAATCCTGATCGACGGCAACGACGGCGGGGTCTATCTCTCGCCGGATCGCGGCGCCACCTGGCGCTTCATCGAGAACCTGCCGCTCGCTCAGTTCTACAAGATCAGCGTGGACCTGGCGACGCCGTTCAACATCATGGGCGGGCTCCAGGACAACGACATGTGGCACGGGCCGAGCTCCGTGTGGCACGACGGCGGCATCCGCTTCTCCGACTGGAAGGAGGTGGGATACGGCGACGGTTTCACGGTGCTCGCCGAGCCCACCAATCCGCGCTACATCTACGCCACGAGAGAGGCCGGCTTCATCGTCCGGTCCGATCTTCGAACCGGCGAGCGCAAGTCCATCAAGCCGGCCCATCCCGAGGCGACCAAGCTCCGGTTCAACTGGAACCCTGGGATGGAGATCGACCCCCACGACGGGGCGCTCTACCTCGGGAGCCAGTTCGTCCATCGCAGCACGGACATGGGAAGGACCTGGACGATCATCAGCCCAGACCTCACCACCAACGACCCCGAGAAGCAGATGGCGGACCAATCCGGCGGGCTCTCGCGCGACGACACCGAGGCGGAGAACCACACCACCATCCTCACCATCGCGCCGTCGCCGGTCGGGCGCGGGGTGCTCTGGGTGGGCACCGACGACGGCAACGTGCAGCTGACGCGCGACGGCGGCGGCACCTGGGTCAACGTGGTGGAGCGAATCCGGGGCCTGCGCCCGAACAGCTGGGTGTCGCACATCGAGGCCTCCAAGTTCGAGAGTGGGACGGCCTTCGTGACCTTCGACGATCACCGTCGGGGCGACAACACGCCCTGCGTCTTCAAGACCATGGATTACGGCAACACGTGGACGAGCCTGGTCACCGCGGACATCGAGCCATTCAACTTCGTTCACGTGATCGAGCAGGATCCCGTCGAGGCGAATCTGCTGTTCCTGGGCACCGAGTATGGAATGTACGTCTCGCTGAACGGAGGCCAGAAGTGGCATCTGTGGCGTCACGGACTCCCGCGTGCTCCGACGCGGGCCCTCGTCGTGCATCCGAGGGATCACGACCTGGTGATCGCGACCCACGGCCGCTCGGCGTACATTCTGGACGACGTAAGGCCGCTGCGCGCGCTGGCGCGCGATCCCGCGCTCGCAAACAGGCCACTACACGTGTTCGACCCTCCGGCGGCCATTCGCTACCATTCGTGGCGTAGGTGGATGGGTCGCGGAAGTGGAGACGCGATGTTCATTGGGGAGAATCGGCCCTACGGGGCGCTCGTGACCTACTCCATCGGCAGCCACAGCGATAGAGCTGTAAACGGTAGCGGGAAGGCGGAAGGGGGAAGCACCCCACCGGCTTCGGGCGACACGTCAGCCCAGAGCGCCGCGTCCGCCGAAAAAGACACCGCGAAGGTGACCTTCGAAGTCCTCGACGAGGCCGGTGCAATCATTCGCACGTTCGAGGCCCCAGCGAAGCCGGGCGTCAACCGGACCGCGTGGGACCTCCGTCACGACGGGTTCCGCCGCCCCCTTGTTCAGGAGGAAGGCGCAGCCGGCCCGTCGTTCGTACAGGGGCCGGAGGTGTTGCCCGGCCGTTACACCGTCCGGGTGAAGTTCGAGGGCCAGGAAGCGAGCGCGGCGGTCGAGGTCCTGGAGGATCCGCGCTTCCAGGTCCCGATGGCGGTGCAGCGTGAGAGGCTGGAGTTCGTCATGACCGTGGGCCAGCGTTTGGAAGTCGCCGCCGAAGCGGTGGATCGTCTACGAGACGCGAGGCGCGACGTCGACCGCGTGGTGGAGCAGGTCGAAGCCAACCGCGGGGCGAGCGACGGCACCGCGAAGGCGCTGGCATCGGCCGGCCACGACCTCAAGAACGCGCTCACGGACGTGGAGGTACTGTTCACCGGAGACACGATGAACTTTTTGGTCGACAGAGGACCGGAGCGAATTCAGGGGATGGAGAGCTGGCCGGACGAGGTGCTGTCGCAGCTCAGCTATCTCACCGGCGACCTCTACAGCGGCACATTCACCCCGCCACGCGAGGCGCCGACCGAGGCCGAGCGGCTGCACCTGCGGGCGGTCGAAGAGGACCTGAAGCAGGCGCTCGAGCGTACCAACCGGATCTTCGCGGAGGAGGAGGCGCGGTTCCGGGAGCGCGTGGCGGCGGGGCTTAACGCGGAGCTCTTCCCGGCGAAGGAGCCTCTGAGTGTCGATTGGAGGCATCCGTGATAGTGTTGCCGACGCAAAGCTGGTGCTGTTCCAATATGTTCCTTAAATTCAGGGAGTCAGCCACGATGCACACGGATCTTTTCCCTCGCCTTTCGGCGGTTTTCCTCGTGACCATTCTTGCCGCGGCGTCAACGGCGCGGTCCCAGACGGACATCACCGAGCTTGCCGGTTTGAAAGCTCGGAGCATCGGCCCCTCCGGCATGAGCGGCCGCATCAGCGCCATTGATGCCGTGAACGCCGACCCCAACATCATCTACGCGGGCGCGGCCACCGGCGGTCTATGGAAGTCCACCTCCGGCGGCGTGACCTGGACGCCACTCACCGACAGCCTGCCCGCGTCCTCGGTGGGGGCGATCGCGATCTACCAGGCGGCGCCCGAGCTCGTCTGGATCGGCACCGGCGAGCGCAACCGCCGCAACTCGGCCGGGGTCGGCACCGGGGTGTACAAGTCGCTGGACGGCGGTAAGAGCTGGCAACACGTGGGGCTCGAGTCGAGCGGCGCGATCGACGCGATCGTGTTGCACCCGAGCAATCCGGAGCTCGCCTACGTCGGCGCCCTCGGCAACACCTGGAAGGAGAGCCCGCACCGGGGCGTGTACAAGACCACCGACGGCGGCAAGAGCTGGGACAAGGTGCTCTACGTGAACGAGACCACCGGTGCCGGCGACCTCGTCATGGATCCCGCGAGCCCCAATCACCTCATTGCCGCCATGTGGGATCACCGGCGCTGGCCGTGGTTTTTCCGCTCGGGTGGAGCGGGGAGCGGGCTCCACGTCACGTACGACGGCGGCGAGAGCTGGAAGCGGCTGAGTCCCAACGAAGGCCTCCCCGAGGGCGAGCTCGGCCGCATGGGGCTCGACTTCGCGCGGGGGAACCCCCAGGTGGTTTATGCCGTGGTCGAGGCCAAGCGCAGCGTGTTGCTGCGCTCCGACGACCGCGGCGACACGTGGAAGGTCGTGAATGACGAGGGCGGCTATCCGTCGCCGATCGCCTGGCGGCCGTTCTACTACGCGCAGGTGCGGGTGGACCCCACCAACGAGAACCGCGTGTACAACGTGCAGGGGACGATAGGTCTCTCGGAGGACGGCGGCAAGAACTTTCGCAGGTTCCAGACCCGGGTGCACGGGGATCACCACGCGCTCTGGGTGAGCCCCGACGGCAAGTTCCTGATCGACGGCAATGACGGCGGGGTCGCCCTCTCGCGTGACCGCGGCGCCTCCTGGCGCTTCATCGAGAACCTGCCGCTGGCCCAGTTCTACCACATCAACGTGGACCTAGCGACGCCGTTCAACGTCATGGGCGGGCTCCAGGACAACGGCATGTGGCACGGGCCGAGCTCCGTGTGGCACAACGGCGGCATCCCGTTCTCCGCCTGGAGGAACATCGGAGCCGGTGATGGCATGGCCGTGCTCGCCGAGCCCAACGACCCGCGCTACGTCTACACCACGAGGGAGGCCGGCTACGTCGTCCGGTCCGATCTTCAAACCGGCGAGCGCAGGTCCATCGTGCCGGCCCATCCCGAGGGGATCGAGCTCCGGTTCAGCTGGAACCCGGGGATGGCGATCGACCCCCACGACCAAGCGCTCTACATCGGGAGCCAGTTCGTCCATCGCAGCACGGACACGGGAAGGACGTGGACCCTCATCAGCCCAGACCTCACCACCAACGACCCTGAGAAGCAGATGCAGCACACGTCCGGCGGGCTCACGCGCGACGACACCGAAGCGGAGAATCACACCACCATCCTCACCATCGCGCCGTCGCCGGTCGAGCGCGGGGTGCTCTGGGTCGGCACCGACGACGGCAACGTGCAGCTGACGCGCGACGGCGGCGGCACCTGGCTCAACGTGGTGGAGCGGATCCGCGGCGTGCGCCCGAACAGCTGGGTGCCGCACATCGAGGCCTCCAAGTTCGACGGCGGCACGGCGTTCGTGACCTTCGACGATCACCGTCGGGGCGACAACACGCCGTACGTCTTCAAGACCATGGATTACGGCACCACCTGGACCAGCCTCGTCACCGCGGACATCGAGCCATTCAACTTCGTTCATGTGATCGAGCAGGATCCCGTCGAGGCGAATTTGCTGTTCCTGGGCACCGAGTACGGAATGTACGTCTCGCTGAACGGAGGCCAGAAGTGGCATCTGTGGCGTCACGGACTCCCGCGGGCTCCCACGCGGGCCCTCGTCGTGCATCCGAGGGATCACGACCTGGTGATCGCGACACACGGCCGCTCGGTGTACATCCTGGACGACGTGGGGCCGCTGCGCGCGCTCGCGCGCGATGCCGCGATCGCAAACAGGCCACTACACTTGTTCGACCCTCCGGTGGCCATTCGCTATCATCCGTGGCTCAGGGGGAGGAATGACGGCAACGGGATCTTCACTGGGGAGAATCGGCCCTACGGGGCGCTCCTGACCTACTCCATCGGCAGCCACAGCGATAGAGCTGTAACCGGTAGCGGGAAGGCGGAAGGCGGAAGCACCCCACCGGCTTCGGGCGACACGTCAGCCCAGAGCGCCGCGTCCGCGGAAAAAGACCCCGCGAAGGTGACCTTCGAAGTCCTTGACGAGGCCGGTGCCATCATTCGCACGTTCGAGGCCCCAGCGAAGCCGGGCGTTAACCGCACCGCGTGGGACCTCCGTCACGACGGGTTCCGCCGCCCCCGTATTCAGGAGGGAAACGCTGCGGTCCGGTCGTTCGCACGGGGGCCGGAGGTGCTGCCAGGCCGTTACACCGTTCGGATCGAGTTCGAGGGCCAGGAGGCGAGCGCGGCACTCGAGGTCCGGGAGGATCCGCGCTTCCAGGTCCCGATGGCAGCGCAGCGCGAGAGGCTGGATTTCATCATGACCGTGGGCCAGCGCCAGGAAGTCGCCGCGGAAGCGGTGGATCGTCTACGAGGCGCGAGGCGCGCCGTCAGCCGCGCGGTGGAGCAGGTCCAAGCCAACCGCGGGGCGACTGACAGCACCGCCCAGGAGCTGGCATCGGCCGGCGACGACCTCGAGGAGGCGCTCTTCGGGGTGGAGGAACTGTTCACGGGAGACGCGGGGAACTTTTATACCCTCGGAGCGCAGCGAATTCAGGGGTTCCGCGCGTGGCCGGGCGAGGTGCTGCCGCAGCTCGACTACGTCATCGGCGGCTGTGGAATGTGCAGAACCACGTTCACCCCGTCACGCGAGGCGCCGACCGAGGCCGAGCGGCTACACCTGCGGGCGGCCGAAGAGGACCTGAAGCGAGCGCTCGAGCGGACGAACCGGATCTTCGCCGAGGACGTGGCGCGGTTCCGGAAGCGGGTAGCGGACGGGCTCAACGTGGAGCTCTTCCCGGCGAAGGAGCCGCTGAGCGTCGATTGGAGGCAGCCGCGATAGATTTGCCGACGCAAGCTGATCTTCCGATCGATTGGCGGAGCGGTTCGGGAAGGCTCCGGCGGAGAGCGGGCCGACTCGATTCCCGTGATCGAGTTGCTCTGACGTGCGCCGACAGTATCAGTGTGAACTTGAAGGATAGCGTTTGACGGAGGTAGTCAGGAGGTCATCGTGAGATTCACGCAAGCTCTTTGTCGAGGGGCGACAACGGTAATTTGCGTTGTGTCCATGGGATGCGAACAGCCGGCAATGGAGGGGGCGACGGCTGCCGGTGAGGAGGAGACGAGCATACCGGAGTTTAGAGTCGATCCCTTCTGGCCGAAGCCGCTGCCCAACGACTGGCTCATCGGAGAGATAGCCGGGTTAGCGGTCGACTCGCGCGATCACGTCTGGGTCTTTCAGCGGCCGGGGAGCTTGACCGCGGACGAGCTAGGCGCGGCGCAAGATCCGCCCATCTCGGTTTGTTGCAAGCCGGCTCCATGGATCCTGGAGTTCGATGAGGAAGGCAATCTCATTCAGTCATGGGGTGGTCCCGGGTCCGGCTACGACTGGCCTAGCGTCGAGCACGGACTCTTCGTCGACCATAAGGGTAACGTCTGGATAGGCGGGGAAAGCCGGGAGGACCATCAAGTGCTGAAGTTCAGCTCCGAGGGCACTTTCCTCCTCCAGATCGGACAGGCTGGAAAGACCGGCGGGAACAACCATAAGGAATTTCTTGGACATCCCACCGACATAGAAGTCGATCCCAAGACGAACGAAGTCTTCGTTTCAGACGGCTACCTGAACAGGCGCGTGATCGTATTCGACGCGGAAACGGGGGAGTACAAGCGTCACTGGGGAGCTTACGGCAACGAGCCGGAGGATTTCGCGCCCGGCATCTACTACGCCGGGGGGAGGTACAAGAAGACGGGACCTGACGGAGAGCCGGTCGATGCCGGTCTCACGCCGCCCATAGCGCCGGGGAGACGTACCCCAGGCTCTGAAACCACCTACAATCCGGACGACCCCCCCTCACAGCAGTTCAACATTGTGCATGGGGTTCGCGTCACGAACGACGGGCTCGTTTACGTGGCGGATCGCACCAACAACCGTATTCAGGTCTTCCAAAGAGACGGCACCTTCGTGAAGGAAGTCGTCATCGCCAACAAGACGATGGGAGAAGGAACGGCCTGGGATGTGGATGTTTCATCGGATGAGAATCAGACCTTTCTATATGTCGCCGATGGAACCAACCAGCGGGTCTGGATCCTGCGACGAGAAGACCTGGAGATTCTCGGTTCCTTCGGCCGCCGCGGCCATGGCGCGGGCGAATTCCACTGGGTGCACCGTTTGGCGGTGGACTCCCACGGTAACATCTACACCGGCGAGGTGAGCCGAGGGCGGCGCCTCCAGAAGTTCGTTTTAGAGAAGAAAGAGGCGACCTAACTGCTAGCCCCGGGCTATCGCCCTGGCGAGCTCAGGCTCGCTAGCGGCCTGGTTGTACAAGGGCCCCGTGAACCTTGACATGAACGAGGTCCGCGCCGTGAGAGCGAGCGAAGGCGGCGAGCGCTCCCACTTGGTAGATGACGTCCGCTTCGATCTCCTCGGAGATGGCCTGGATCGGTCTTCTACCGAAGCCTCGCAGATCGAGGTGCCCGGGATGCGCTCCCACGGCCACGCCATGTTTCTTTGCCAACCTCACGGTACGGTCGATGGACTACGGGTCGCCGGCGTGAAAGCCGCAAGCGATGTTCGCCGAGCTGACGAGAGGCATCAGCTCGTCGTCGGCCCCGGTGCGGTACGTCCCGAAGCTCTCTCCCATGTCACAGTTCAGATCGATCTGCATGGCGCGTCACCTGGGCTGGATTCTACATCAGGTGAGCCGCCGCGAGAGTCCGGAGAGCGGTAAGCAACGAGACGGGGCGCAATCACCCAGCCGCTTCCCGAGCTCCGCCGCCGCCATCGACGAGGCCGGGTGGCTTATTTGCTCGATGTTGTGACTCGTTCCCGACCCGTGACCAGCCGGGGAAGGTTGTGCTCCGCGAGGGTCCGGTTGAATGCCGGAAGCTCGTTCTGCAGGAGCGCCTGAAGCTCCTGCTCGTACTTTTGAAGTCGCGCCTCGAGCACCTGCTGGACCTCTCGCTGCTGGTCGTTCGGCGGAAAGTCATCCACCGCCACCCCATTTGCCAGGTAAGCGATGTGGCTTGCCAGCCTGATGGGGTAGCGGAGGCTGTCCGAGCCCGTGCCCGTGTTCTTCAATTGAAGCAGCTTCTCCTCAAGAGTGATGAATTTGCCGGACAGCTCATCGGCGTCCGAAACGATGGTCTCAGCGTCACCGAGCCCAGTCAATACCTCCTTTAAATCCAGGAGCTGGCGGCGGATCCATTCGATGCGGTTGATGGCCTCGGCGGCCCTGTTTAAGTCGTCCCGGAGCTCGCGCACCATCTCGGTTTGAGCCTGGATATCCTGCACCGTCCCTTCGGTGTGCGGATCTTTGAGGACCTGGAGCTTCTGGCTGTACTCCTTGCCGCCCACCTGCAGGGTCACGGTGTACGTGCCGGGGGGCTCCAGAACGGAGATACTGCGGCCCCCTCCCGAAGCGTGCCGCCAGCGCTCGGGGCCGAGATCGACCCAGTCGGCGTAGAGTGGCTTAGTCCTGAGCTTGATCTGGGTCGAGGACTCGCCCTCGAAGTCCCACCAGACGCGGTTGATGCCGGTGTCCGTCGTGCCCTCGAGCGTTCTTACCGTCTCACCCGCGGCGTTTTTGATCTCGAGTTGAACACTCCTTTCAGGCGCTTCGGGCCCCTCCGGCTCTTTAGACAGCCAATAGTGAATGGAGGCTCCTTCCGGCGGCTCCTCCCCCGAGGCCGCGTCGTAGCGCATCCTCATGGAGCCTCCGGTGGTCGGCCGAAACCGGTAGGTCGGCCGCGGCTCGAAAAGGTGTGCTTCCGAGGACGCCACGTCCGAGGTGAGCTGTTGGAGCGGCGTGATGTCGTCCAGGATCCAGAACCCCCGGCCGTAGGTACCGACCACGAGATCGTTGAAATGCTCCTGCACGACGAGCCCGTACACCGGCGTCGCGGGCAGGTTGCTTTGAAGCGACTGCCAGCGCGCGCCGTCGTCGAACGAGACGTAGAGCGCATTCTCGGTACCCAGGTAGAGGAGCCCGGGCCGCACCGGATCCTCGTGGATGGAGCGGGTGTAGCTCAAGGGACTATCCGCGATGCCGTTCGTGATCTTTTCCCAGTCTTCTCCGTAGTTGTCGGTCTTGTACACGTGGGGCTCGAAGTTGCCCTGCTGGTGATGCTCGATGGCAACATAGGCCTTCGCCGCATCCCACCTGGATGCGTCGATGCCCCGCACCACACCGTCCGGCGGCAGATCCGGAATGCGGCTCGTGACGTTCGTCCAGTTTTGACCGCCGTCACGACTCACCTGAACCAGTCCGTCGTTGGTCCCGGCCCAGAGCACGCCCTGTTCAACCGGCGACTCGTCGAACGCGTAGATCACGCAACAGTACTCGACGCCGACGTTGTCCGGCGTCAGACCCCCGGAGATACCCTGCCTCGACTTGTCGTTCGTGGTGAGATCCGGACTGAGGATCTCCCAGCTCTGTCCGTCGTTTTGGGTTCGATGGACATACTGGCTGGTGACGTAGATGGTTTTGTGGTCATGGGGAGAGATGAGTAGGGGAAAGGTCCATTGGAATCGGTACTTGAGCTCGGCGGCGGGCCACCCCGTGGTGCCCTGCGGCCAGACCTCCAAGTAACGGTACCGTCCGTTGGTCTCGTCGTAGCGCTCCACGATCCCGCCCCCGGAGCCGGAGCCGGAGCCACTCGACCAGATGATGTTCGGGTCGGTGGGATCCGGAGTCGCAAAACCGCTCTCTTGGCCGCCGACTCCATGCCACACGAATCGGGGCATTTCCCGGCCACGAAACCTACGGTGGATCTCGCTTCTGCTGGGACCGCGCGTCGACGGACCGTCCTGCCGGTTGCCCAAGACGTTGTAGGGGATCGCGTTGTCCACGGTCACGTGGTACATCTGGGCGATGGGGAGCTGGATGATGTGCCAGGTCTTGGCCCGGTTCACCGAAACCGCCGTAGCGTAATCGAAGGCGGCGATCATCCGGTCCCCGTTGGTCGGATCGATCCACATATCGTGGTGGTCGTCGCCGGGGCGCTGCCTCCCCCTGAGCGGGGTGGCGGTTCGCCCGCCGTCCTTCGTGCGAAAGATCGAGCCGGTCAAGAAGTAAGCCTCATCCGGGTCGTCCGGTGTCACGAAACAGTTGTTGTAGTAGTGGGTCCGCCCACCCAGGTTGTGGTTGTGGGTGATGAGCTGCCAGTTTTTGCCACCGTCGTCCGAGCGCCATAGCTCGCCGCTCTCGGTCTCCTGTCCATTCCGGGGCACACCGTCGCCCGTCTCAATCAAGGCGTAGACGCGATCCGAATCCGCGGGAGTCAGGCAGATGCCGACCTTTCCCACCGGCAGCTTTGGTAAACCGTGCCCCTCGAGTTTGGTCCAGGTGTCGCCGCCATCTCGCGACAGGTAGATCCCGCTGCCGGGTCCACCGCTCTCGCGGCCCCAGGTGTGGATCTCGATCTGCCACATCCCCGCGAAGAGGATCCGAGGGTTGTTCAGATCCATCTCCAGGCTCGAGGCCCCCGTATTCTCATCCACGAAGAGCACGTGCTCCCAGGTCTCACCGCCGTCCTTGGTGCGGAAGACTCCTCGCTCGGCCTGCGGGCCGTGCGAGTGTCCCAGCGCTGCCACATAGACGATGTCCGAGTTCTTCGGGTGGATGACGATCCGCGAGGTGCGACTCGGCCCCGCGAGACCCATGTGGCGCCACGTTTCACCGCCGTCGGTGGACTTGTAGACGCCGGTGCCGAGGGAGACGTTCGAGCGGATGTGGGTCTCGCCCGTGCCCGCCCAGACGATATTCGGATCCGACGGCGCCACCGCGAGCGCCCCGATGGAGTGGTCGGGCTGGTCGTCGAAGACGGGGCTCCAGTGAATGCCCCCGTCCTCCGACTTCCAGATACCGCCTGAAGCGGCGCCGACGTAATAGGTCAGCGGATCTCCGGGCACACCCGCCACGGAGGCCACCCGGTTCCCCACTGGGCCAATGAAGCGGTAACGGAGATTCTGATAGTGCTCGGGGGAAACCTCCAGTCGAGCTTGTGCGGCGGTCGTCGGGGCCAGGGCCAAGACGATCGAAAGCATCGCCAAGGCGGCCCTCACGTAATCCGACGGACGTCCGGGTAGGTTCGGCATGGTAACGCCTCCAATTCGTAGTTGGTAAGAAACTCCATCACCGCGCGTTCACGCGCTCGTTCGGCCATCGCCCGGGCTTGCTCCCGGACAACCGGCCAGGAAGTTTAGTCCGGGTAGCTCGGCTGCGCCATCGGAATCCGGCCAATAGCCGCT
Organism: Candidatus Marinacidobacterales bacterium; assembly: GCA_965237955.1. Taxonomy (GTDB): domain Bacteria; phylum Acidobacteriota; class Vicinamibacteria; order Marinacidobacterales; family SMYC01. Next base: position 3,714,064 of record OZ250169.1, read on the forward strand.
CCGTTTGGATGAGCGGGACAGAGGCTATCTAAACTAAGATGGTCACCAATATGCTGAGTGAACAGCCTGACACTACCCTCATAACCCATCATCCTTATAAAGGAGAGACATGATGAAACGGCTCAAAGCCTCTCTGAGGACTACCTCACTGATTCTTCTGGTTGGTCTGGCCGCTACCGCTCAGCCTGCTGGCCTGGGAGCGCAAACAACCGACATCTCCGCTGTGTGGGAAGTCTCCACAGTGCTGTTCGGCGAGACGTGGAGGGTGGAACGCTTCACCCTTCAGGTCGATGGCGAACGAGTCACCGGTTTCGCTACCAATGGTTCGGGTAGGAAGCTGAGCCTGGAAGGAAAAGCCGTCGGAGAGAAAATCGAACTTGCATTGCGGTCGCCGGACGACACTGACGCCACTACCTACGTGGGAACGATTCACAACGGTACGATGTCCGGCACGGCGAGCATTTCTGGACAGCAATACGAGTGGACGGCCCGGCGGGCTGCTACCCGTCCCTCGGACGCCCCCCGCGTGCATCACTTCGTGCCGCAGGAGTTCCATCGTGTCTTTTCCGGCGCGATTCTCCCCGTGCTGCGGATCTTCCCCGGCGACACCGTCCGCACCAAGACCGTGGATTCAGGCGGACGGGATGAACATTCCGTCGCGCGCTCCCTAGGGGGTAATCCCCAAACCGGGCCTTTCTATATAGAGGGCGCACTGCCAGGCGATACGCTGATGGTGCGCTTCAATCGGGTTCGCCTGAACCGCGATTCGGCCCGCAGTGGGGGGCGCATTATCAGCAACGCCCTGACTCCCGGTTACCTGCAAAGGCTCCATCGCGTGACTGATTTTGACAGTAACTGGCGACTGGATCGGGAACGTGGAGTGGCGGTTCTGGCCAAGCCCACGCCGCGACTGACGAATTTCGTGGTGCCTTTGCAACCGATGCTTGGATGTGTGGGCGTCGCACCATCCCGCGGTCAAGCGATCACTACCGGTGACTCCGGTCCTCACGGCGGCAATATGGACTACAACCAGATTGGGGAGGGCACGACCGTCTATTTGCCCGTGTTTCGGCCCGGCGCGCTGTTTTTTTTGGGTGATGGCCATGCTATCCAGGGCGACGGAGAATTGACCGGCTCTGCGCTGGAGACCTCTTTGGAAGTCGAGTTCACCGTGTACGTGCTAGCGGGAAAATCCATCGGCACGCCACGGGCTGAAAACGATGACTTCTTGATGGCCATCGGCATCGGAGGGTCACTTACACAGGCCGTGCAGCGCGCCACTTCCGAATTGGCAGGTTGGCTTCAGAGCGACTACAACCTGAATGCTGCGGAAGTCGCCATGGTTCTCGGCACCTCGATGCGTTACGACGTGGCTGAACTCGTGGGCAGGCAGGTGAGCATTGTGGCCAAGATCGGCAAACCCCTTCTCACTCAACTGAGCCAGGAATAGTGGCTCACACCCGGGCTGTGTCTGACGACAGATTCTGTATAAAGATGTCGGAAGAGAGTTCCAAGCGCTACCTCGAGCCGTTCCGTTCCGCGCCGTTCGCGTCATCCGTTTCCAGCCTCTGGTTCAACGCCGGAAGATCGTTGTTCATCAGGGACTCGAGCTGCGATAGGTGCTCGTCGAGCTCGGCGGAGAGCTCCTCGAACACTTTGTAAGCGCCGTCGGTCGGTTTGGCGTCGCCGTTTTCGACGCTCCGCCTCAAGGACGCGAGACGGTTGTTGAGTCGGATGGGGAAGTTCAGTGGGTCCTGACGGGTCTGGTTTTTTACCTGATAGAGCTCTTGCTCGATCTCCGAGATCTTGTCGATGAGATCGCGGCCCGCGGTTTGGAGCTCGGGATTCGCCGAGGCCTCGAGCCTCTCTTCCAGCTGATCGCGGACGCTCCGGATCTCGATCACGGCGTCGTTGGCCGCGCTCGTCTTGTCCCGAATCTTGCTCGCGAGCTGGAACTGCTCCTCCAAATCCGCCTGGGTGACGCCTTTGAGACGCGGATCCATGATGATCTCGAGCTCGGCGACTTCCGAAAGCCCGTTGGCCGTGACCCGGGCTTGGTAGCCTCCCGGAGGCGCCTTCGGTCCAGACTGCGGTCGGCCGCTAAAGATGATCATCCCGTCGAACTCGGTCGCGCCCTGATAACGCTGGTTCCATTCGAACCGGTTCAATCCCGCCGCGGTGGTCGGCACCGTGGATCGCGGTCCGCCGCGGCTCGGTGGTGCCTCTTCCGCGACCGGCTCGGTTCCCTCGAACCTGTCAACGACGTTGCCTTGCGCATCGAGAATCTCCACCGTAACGTTGTCCACTTGCTCCGCGAGAAAGTACTGAATCGTGGCATTCGACAGACCACGGATCGCCGGCTCGTCGGGCGGGAATACCGTCAGGGTTTTCGTGTAGACCGCCTCGGAAAGCTGGCGCAGGGGCTCGATGTGGTCGAGGATCCAAAAGCCGCGGCCGTGGGTTCCGAGCACCACGTCGGCGTCTTTGACGACGAGATCGCGGATCGGCGTGTCCGGCAAGTTACTCTGGAGCGACTGCCAGTGGTCACCGGCATCGAACGAGACGTAGGCCCCGTGCTCCGTCCCCAGGAACAACAGGTTCGGGTTTACGAGATCTTCTCGAACCGCTCGTGCAAAATGAAACGGCGCGATCCCGTCCACGGTCTTGGTCCAGTTCTTGCCGTAGTCTCGAGTCCGATAGACGTAGGGCGCGCGGTCATCGACCTGATAGCGGTTGGCGGCGAGGTAAGCCGTTCCCGGGTTGTGCCGGGACTCCTCGATGATCGAGACGCGGCTGAACTTCGGTAGGTCGGGCGGCGTGATGTCCTCCCAGTCCTTGCCACCGTCACGGGTGATGTGCACCTTGCCGTCGTCCGAGCCAGCCCAGATGGTATCGACGTCGTGATAGGACGGAGCGAGGGCGAAGACGGTCGCGTAGATCTCGGGCCCGTTCATGTCCATGGTGATGACACCGCCGGTCTCGCCGAGTGTTTCGGGATCGGCGTAGGTGAGATCGGGGCTGATTGGCTCCCAGCTCTGTCCATCGTTCGTCGTCTTCCATACTCGCTGCGAGCAGGTGTACAAAACGTTCTCATCGAGCGGTGAGAAGACGATCGGAAACGTCCATTGCCACCGTTCAGGAAGTGCGCTCGCGGGCTCTCCCGAGAAAAAGCGCGGATAGACCTGGATGTCGCGCCTCTGACCGTTGCTGCGATCGTAGCGGGTCAGCAGGGCTCCCTGGCTTCCGGCGTAGAAGATATCCTTGTTCGATGGATGCTGCGTGATGTATCCGCTCTCACCGCCGCCGGCAGCGTAGTACCAACCGTGATTCGGACCACGCGCCTGCATGTTGCCCCAGCCTTCGCTCGGGACGCACACGGTGGAATTGTCTTGCTGGGCGCCGCAGACGTGGTACGGGACATCGCTGGTGACGGTCACGTGGTAGAGCTGTGTGGTGACGTAGTCCTGCTCGGTCCACGTCTCCCCGCCGTTGAGCGAAACGTTGCCGCCGCCGTCGTTCGCGTTACACATGCGCTGGGAATTGTTCGGGTCAATCCACAAGTCATGGTTGTCACCATGGGGTACGCGGATCACCGTATCGAAGGTCTCGCCGCCGTCGGCAGATTTGTAGACGCCAGTGTTCAACGCATAGACCGTTTCCCGATCGAGCGGGTCGGCGTAGATTCGCGAATAGTAGAACGCGCGCGAACGGAGCTTGCGCTCATCGTTCGTGCGCCGCCACGAAGCGCCACCGTCGTCCGAGCGAAAGACACCGCCTTCGTTCGCTTCGACGACGGCCCAGAGGCGTTTCGGATCGACCGGCGATACGGTGACGCCAATCTTGCCAATCGGCCCATCGGGCATGCCCGGATTCTCGGTGAGCTCGACCCAGGTATCGCCACCGTTCTCGGATTTGTACAGGCCGGAATCGGGACCGCCGCCCCACATCTTCCACGCCTTTCGATAGACCTGCCACAGCGATGCGTAGAGCACCCGCGGGTTGGTGCGGTCAATGGTGAGATCGGCCGCTCCCGCTTTCGGGCTCTTGTACAGGACCTTTTCCCATGTGTTGCCGCCGTCGGTCGAGCGAAAAACGCCACGCTCCTCGTTGTCCCCGTAAGGATGTCCCAGGGCGGCGACGAAGACGACGTCGGGATTCGTCGGATGCACGCGGATCCGCGCAATCGCCTGCGTCTCGCGGAGTCCGAGAGAGCGCCACGTCTCCCCGCCGTCGGCCGACTTGTAGACTCCCCTTCCTTGGGTGATGCTCCCGCGAAGCTGCGTCTCGCCACCGCCGATATAGATTACGTCGGGATTCGTTTCCGCCACCGCCACTGCACCGACGGAGGACGAATCGATCTTGCCGTCGGTAACGGGAAGCCACGTCGTGCCGCTATCCGTCGTCTTCCACAGGCCGCCGCCGGTCGCCCCGAAGTAATACTCGTTCGGCCGCCCCGGGCTTCCAGTGCACGAAAGCGAACGCCCTCCGCGCGCCGGACCGATGTTCCGCCAGTTGAGTCCACCGAAAAGCTCGGGCTTGAACTCGAGGTTCTGTGCCCATGCAGGCGCGCCGAAGAGGCCCGCGGCGAGCACGATGATCCATTTGCCTGTCATGAGGGGTCTCCTTATGAAGCGAGGTGGGGCGAAGAATAACAGCATCGGCCGTCCAGTCCAATCACGTCGTGCAGGTTTGAGCGCCGGGAAAGTTCTCCAGGTCGTCGCGATGTGGAACCTAGCTCCGAGGCCCGCTGTCCGACCGCGCACGATTCCGCGACAAACGACGGGCGAATCGTGTTCGATTTACTCCGGACGCGATCGCACTTGTGTTAGTAATCAGTAGGTGGCCACCCCACCGAACTGACGTCTGAGGTCGGAGCCGCCTTCGAAGATCTTTTCTTCGGGGTCGTAGATGATTACCTGAAAACATTGTGAGAGACGGTCGGTGAGCTCGAGCGTGTGCCCTTTCACGCGCAACAAGTCAAGCGTGTCCCGAGAGAACGCGTGGTCCTCGATGCGGACGCGATCGGGTAGCCACTGGTGGTGAAAACGACCAGCATCAACGACTTCCTGCGCGTTCAAGCCATAGTCGACGGCGTGCAAGATTGTCTGCACGACACCACTGATGATGCTGCGACCACCCGGGGTGCCTGTCACCATGAACAGCTCGCCATCTTTGGCGACGATCGTCGGGGTCATGCTCGACATCGGCCTCTTTCCCGGTGCCGGAAGGTTCCGCTCGATGCCGATCAAATTCGTCTGGGTCCTTCCTTCCCAGCCGTTTTCGCCCACCATGTAGGCATCAGGCGTGCCATGGAAATCGCCAAGCTCCGTATTGAGCTGAAACCCAGCGCCGGTCACGACCGACATCGAACGCCCAAGGGTATAGATGACCGACACGGCGTTCCGCTCGCCGTCCACGACTGAGTAGGCCGTCGTTTCCGGACTCTCGGTGGGCGACTCGAAACCCGTCGACGACGACGTCGAGGCCCGATCGAGGTCGATCGTTGTACGGAGTTGATTCGCGTACTCCTTCGACGTCAGCCGCTCGACAGGAATGCCGGGGTTGAAATCTGGATCGCCCATGTAGCGCGCCCGGTCGGCGAACCCACGCCGCATCGCTTCCACCATGACGTGAATGCTCGCCGCCGAATGCATTCCCATCGCGTTCATATCGAATCCTTCGAGGATGTTGAGCATCTCCACCACGGCGGTGCCGCCGGTGCTCGGCGGCGGCATGGTGATGATTTCGTAACCGCGGTAAGTACCTCGGATGGCGGTGCGCTTGACCGCTTGCTCGCCCTTCAAGTCGTCGAGGGTGATGAGACCGTCGATACGCTTCATCTCTTCGACGATGAGACGCGCCGTCTCACCTTCGTAAAAACCCGCCGCGCCGTTTTCCGCGATGCGCTCGAGAGTATCGGCCAAGTCGGGTTGTTTGAGGATGTCGCCGGCGCGGTACGGCTCGCCGTTTTTCGTGTACTGAGCGAGCGTCCCAGCGTGGTCCTTATACCTCGACCCAATGCCCATGAGTTGGCGCTCAAAGCTGACCGTCACCAAAATCCCGTCCCGCGCAAGAGCGATTGCCGGCGCGACCACCTGGCTCCATGGAAGCTTCCCATGCTCTTGCCAAGCGAGGTAGAACCCCGAGACGGTTCCGGGGATGCCCACCGTACGGCCGCTCCGGTAATGGAGGTCCCGGCTGTATTTGCCGTCTTTCATGAACAGTTCCGCGGTGGTGGCCGCGGGGGCTTTCTCGCGGAAGTCATAGGCGCTCGCTTCGCCGTTCGCGGCGCGGTACACCATGAAGCCGCCGCCGCCGATGTTCCCCGCACCCGGACGCGTTACCGCAAGGGCGAGCCCGGTGGCGACCGCGGCGTCGACCGCGTTGCCTCCGGCTCGGAGAACGCTGAGCCCCGCTTCTGACGCGAGCATCTTCTCGGATATCACCATGCCGCTCCGGCCAAGGATGGGCCTCGAGCTCGCGTAGAGTTGCGACGTCGCAAACGATAAGACGATGGCGAGAGCCAAAAGCTGTTTGGAACACTTCATGGGGTCCTCCCAAAAAACGCCAGAGTAACGTATCCCGACCGATTGCGCCACTCGGAGGTGCACCACAACGGACATGCGGCGGAATAGTCTGTCAGCAGCTTCTTTCGAAAAGCGGCTTTGGGTGCACGAATAGTCTTGACTCCGAACAACGCTCCCCGGGCTCCGGGATGGCCTATTGGCTCGATGTTGTGACTGGTCCCCGACCCGTGACCAGCCCGCGAAGGTTGCGCTCCTCGAGGGTCCGGTTGAATGCCGGAAGCTCGTTCTGCACGAGCCCCTGAAGCTCCTGCTGGTACTTCTGAAGTCGCTCCTCGAGCACCTGCTGGACCTCTCGCTGCTGGTCGGTCGGCGGAAAGTCATCCACCGCTACCCCGCGTGCCAGGTAACCGATGTGGCTTGCCAGCCTGGTGGGCCAGCGGAGGGTGTCCGCGCCCGAGCCCGTAGTCTTCAATTGAATCAGCTTTTCCTCGAGAGTGATGAATCTGCCGGACAGCTCATCGGCGTCCGAAACGATGGCCTCAGCATCACCGAGCCCAGTTAATACCTCCTTCAAATCCAAGAGCTGGCGGCGGATCCATTCGATGCGGTTGATGGCCTCGGCGGCCCTGTTTAGATCGTCCTGGAGCTCGCGCACCATGTCGGTTTGAACCCGGATGTCCTCCGCCGTCCCTTCGGTGTGCGGATCCTTGAGGACTTGGAGCTTCTGGCTGTACTCCTTGCCGCCCACCTGGAGGGTCACGGTATACGTGCCGGGGGGCTCCAGGACGGAGATCCGGCGGACCGAAGCGCGCCGCGTACGCTCGTCGCCGAGATCGACCCAGTCGGCATACAGCGGCTTCGTCCTGAGCTTGATCTGGGTCGAGGGCTCGCCCTCGAAGTCCCACCAGACGCGGTTGATGCCGGTGTCCGTCGTGCCCTCGAGCGTTCTTACCGTCTCACCCGCGGCGTTCTTGATCTCGAGTTGAACACTCCTTTCAGGCGCTTCGGGCCCCTCCGGCTCTTTAGACAGCCAATAGTGAATGGAGGCTCCTTCCGGCGGCTCCTCCCCCGAGGCCGCGTCGTAGCGCATCCTCATGGAGCCTCCGGTGGTCGGCCGAAACCGGTAGGTCGGCCGCGGCTCGAAAAGGTGTGCTTCCGAGGACGCCACGTCCGAGGTGAGCTGTTGGAGCGGCGTGATGTCGTCCAGGATCCAGAACCCCCGGCCGTAGGTACCGACCACGAGATCGTTGAAATGCTCCTGCACGACGAGCCCGTACACCGGCGTCGCGGGCAGGTTGCTTTGAAGCGACTGCCAGCGCGCGCCGTCGTCGAACGAGACGTAGAGCGCATTCTCGGTACCCAGGTAGAGGAGCCCGGGCCGCACCGGATCCTCGTGGATGGAGCGGGTGTAGCTCAAGGGACTATCCGCGATGCCGTTCGTGATCTTTTCCCAGTCTTCTCCGTAGTTGTCGGTCTTGTACACGTGGGGCTCGAAGTTGCCCTGCTGGTGATGCTCGATGGCAACATAGGCCTTCGCCGCATCCCACCTGGATGCGTCGATGCCCCGCACCACACCGTCCGGCGGCAGATCCGGAATGCGGCTCGTGACGTTCGTCCAGTTTTGACCGCCGTCACGACTCACCTGAACCAGTCCGTCGTTGGTCCCGGCCCAGAGCACGCCCTGTTCAACCGGCGACTCATCGAACGCGTAGATCACGCAACAGTACTCGACGCCGACGTTGTCCGGCGTCAGACCACCGGAGATACCCTGCCTCGACTTGTCGTTCGTGGTGAGGTCCGGACTGATGACCTCCCAGCTCTGTCCGTCGTTTTGGGTTCGATGAACATGCTGGCTGGTGACGTAGACGGTTTTGTTGTCGTGGGGAGAGATGAGCAAGGGGAAGGTCCATTGGAATCGGTACTTGAGCTCGGCGGCGGGCCACCCCGTGGTGCCCTGCGGCCAGACCTCCAAGTGACGGAACCGTCCGTTGGTCTCGTTGTAGCGGACCACGATCCCGCCCTGGGCGCCGGAGCCGGAGGCACTCGACCAGACGATGTTCGGGTCGGTGGGATCCGGAGTCGCGAAACCGCTCTCACCACCGCCGACCCCATGAAACACGAACCGGGGCATTTCCCGGCCACGAAACGTACGGTGGATCTCGCTTCTGCTGGGACCGCGCGACGACGCACCGTCCTGCCGGTTGCCCAGGACGTTGTAGGGGATCGCAGTGTCCACGGTCACGTGGTACATCTGGGCGATGGGGAGCTGGACGATGTGCCAGGTCTTGGCCCGGTTCACCGTAACCGCCGTACCGTAGTCGTTGCCAATGATCATCCGGTCCCCGTTGGTCGGATCGATCCATATAGCGTGTTGATCGCCGCCAGGGCTCTGTTGCCCGCCGAGAGACGAGGCGGTTCGCCCGCCGTCCTTCGAGCGCATGACCGAGCCGGTCACGAATAAAGCCTCATCCGGGTCGTCCGGTGTCACGAAGCAGTGGTTGTAGTAGTGAGTCCGCCCACCCAGGTTGCGGTTGTGAGTGATGAGCTGCCAGTTCTTACCACCGTCGTCCGAGCGCCATAGCTCGCCGCTCTCGGTCTCCTGTCCATGGCTGGGCACGCCGTCGCCCGTCTCGATCAAGGCGTAGACCCGATCCGAGTCCGCGGGAGTCATGCAGAGGCCGACCTTTCCCACCGGCAGCTTTGGCAAACCGTTCCCCTCGAGCTTGGTCCAGGTGTCGCCGCCATCTCGCGACATGTGGATCCCGCTGCCGGGTCCGCCGCTCTCGCGGCCCCAGGTGTGGATCACGATCTGCCACATCCCCGCGAAGAGGATCCGAGGGTTGTTCGGATCCATCTCCAGGCTCGAGGCCCCCGTGTTCTCATCCACGAAGAGCACGTGCTCCCAGGTCTCACCGCCGTCCTCGGTGCGGAAGACTCCTCGCTCGGCCTGCGGGCCGTGCGAGTGTCCCAGCGCTGCCACATAGACGATGTCCGAGTTCTTCGGGTGGATGACGATCCGCGAGGTGCGACTCGGCCCGGCGAGACCCATGTGGTGCCACGTTTCACCGCCGTCGGTGGACTTGTAGACGCCGGTGCCGAGGGAGACGTTCGAGCGGATGTGGGTCTCGCCCGTGCCCGCCCAGACGATATTGGGATCCGACGGCGCCACCGCGAGCGCCCCGATGGAGTGGTCGGGCTGGTCGTCGAAGACGGGGCTCCAGTGTATGCCCCCGTCCTTCGACCTCCAGATGCCGCCTGAAGCGGCGCCGACGTAATAGGTCAGCGGATCTCCGGTCACACCCACCACGGAGGCCACCCGGTTCCCCACGGGGCCGATGTAGCGGTAACCGAGATTCTGATAGTGCTCGGGGGAAACCTCCAGTCGAGCTTGTGCGACGGTCGTCGCGGGCAGGGCCAGGAGGATCGAGAGCGTCGCGAGGGCGGCCACGTAATCCAACGGACGTCCGGGAAGGTTCGGCATGGTAACGCCTCCAATTCGTAGTTGGTAAGAAACTCCATCACCGCGCGCTCACACTTCGTTCACGCGCTCGTTCGGCCATCAACCGGGCTCGCTCCCGGATAACCGGCGAGGAAGTTTAATCCGGGTAGCTCGGGTGCGCCACCGGAGTCCGGCCAATGGCCGCTTTGTCCGTAGCGCATCGCAATCGCTCGGGCTCATGCCCCGAATGGAACCATTCAGCTTCTTGCCGGCGTTCATTGTAACACCGCGGGCATATCCATCGACACAGCAGAACATGATTGCACGTGACTCCGGTTGGCGGTCGAACGAAAAGAAGATGGATGAAAGCGAAGAGGACCCTAACTGAAACTCGACGATTTGTCCTAGACTGTAATAGGGCCGTATAATCAAACCGCCCTCGAAGAAGCTGGGAGGCTCCAGTGCAGGTCCCTTTTAGTGAAGAAGCTGGGAGGCTCCAGTGCAGGTCCCTCATAGTATTGACTACAAACAGCGAGAGGACCAGGAGTCGTTCGTATGAAGTTTGAAGTGGTGGCATCAGACGTCGTTGTGATTGGCGCAGGTGGAGCGGGAATGCGCGCAGCGATCGCGGCTGCCGAGGCAGGTGCAAAGGTGGTGTTGTTGACCAAGGGTCAAGCCGCGCGCAGCGGCGCCACGCCCATGGCCTGCCCTTCCTATCAAGCGGCTTTTGCGATGGAGGACGATAGGGACAGCTCCGAGATTGCCTTCGAGGATACTTGCTACGAAGGACGTTATCTCGGCGACGAGAACCTAATCAAGGTCCTGACATCTGAGTCGACGGAACGCGCCATGGACATGTACCGCTATGGGGTCAAGTTCCGCGAGAACGAGCGAGGAAAGTTTCTTCAGGTCGTTCATCCTGGTCATTCGTTTGAACGAAATCTGGTCATCTTAGGGGATGGGTATGCGATGGCCGCCGGTCTACGCCGAGAGGTCATCAAGCAAGAAAACGTTCAGCTCGTCGAAGATGTCGTTGCCACACTGCTCCTGAAAGACGGCGACCGGATGGCTGGGCTCGTAGCGCTGGACATGCGGAAAGGCCATCCGGTTGTGTTTGAAGCTCCCTCGGTGATCCTCGCCACCGGCGGCTATCCGGAACTCTGGCGGTGGACCGATACCGAGCCCGGGCTGACCGGCGAAGGCGTGTACCTGATGTACGAGGCCGGTGCAGACCTCGTTGATCTCGAAATGATGCTTTTCTACCCCACCGGTCTCTGCTGGCCGTCTGAGGTGGAGGGGACGCTGGTGCAGTACGAGGGGCTGCTTACCGAGAAATACTGCAATGCCAAGATGCTCAATGGCCTCGGTGAACCCTTCCTACCGAAGACCGATCGTCTCCCGGTGCGCGACATCATGATGAAGCTGATGTTCAAGGAAATTGAAGAAGGTCGGGGCACGCCTCACGGCGGCGTGTACGTGGATCTGCGCAAGTCACCCAACTCGCCCGAAAAGGTGATGGAGATTCTCCACCGGCTCGACTCCCTGCCTTACAAAGAGCTGGAACTTCTAGGTATCAACGTGCTCGAGCAGCCCATCGAGGTGATGCCCGTGACCCACTACACCCTTGGTGGGGCGCGCATCAACGAGTGGGCGGAAACGAATGTTCCTGGCTTGTATGCCGCTGGCGAGGTCGCGGGCAATGTGCACGGCGCCAACCGAACCAGTGGCAACGCCCTTGCCGAGACGCAGGTTTTCGGGCGCCGGGCCGGTATCCGGGCAGCAGAATATGCGCGCGAGAGCCCAGCGCTCGAAAATGACGAAGCCACGATTGCCGCGGAATTTGAACGCATCTACGATTTGCGCAAGGAGCGCGGAAACGGCATACGACCCATCGATTTCAAGCGCAAGGTCAAGGCGATCATGCACCAGTACGTGCACTATCGTCGCAATGCCGAAGGCCTATCGACCGCCATGGCGGAGCTCGGCGGTCTGCGTGAAGAACAGGCGCAGCGTGTCCAGGCGGCCGCTGGACCAGCAACGTACAACTATGAGTGGGAAGAGGCGCTCGAGACCCACGCTATTGTGCGACTTGCGGAAATGACCGCCGCCTCAGCCCTGGCTCGCGAAGAAAGCCGCGGCCATCACTGGCGAACAGACTTTCCTGAAATGCGACCCGAATGGGCAAAGCATACAATTGTGAAGCGAACCGACGAGGAAGCGTACAACGTGACAGATGCTCCGGTGGTCCGCCTGAAGGATCGCACGAGGGAGAGAAGGCGAGCAGACCCCGCATTGATTGAAGCAGGGGTCTTGGAAGGTTATGATGCGGTGTAGGGAAGATCATGTCACACATTCTTGTGATCGAGGAAACGGAACCCGTAGAGATCGGGGAGCCCATCACCGCCGACGTATACCGTTTCGACCCGTCGAGCGACATCGAGCCGCGGGTGGAGCGCTACACGGTTCCTTACCACCACCGGATGAGTGTGTTCACTTTGCTGCGTGAGATCTATGCGCGCCAAGATCAAACGCTTGCTTTCCGCAACCAACAATGTGGGCGGGGGATCTGCGGCACGTGCCGGGTGCGGCTTCAGATCAATGGCGGCGAGGAGAAATCCCTCAAGGGATGCACCATTCCGCTCGAGCCGGGTTCGCATGTCGTCATCAAACCCTATAAGGAGAACAGAGTCATCCGCGATCTCGTGGTGGATTTTTGAGAGGCTCAGGGGTCCACATCGTAGAATGATCCAATGAACCACTAGCAGGGTGCTGAAAAAGCGTTCTGCACCCTGCGCGGGCGAGTTGCAAAAAGACGCGCGCCCGGCCCGAATGGGCCGTCAAAGGCCCGAGCGAGGAGCAAGGGAGCCGAAGAGACCGAGCACTGGAGTGAACCAGTAACGGGGGACGAGGGCCAAAGAAGAGGTTGTGGTTCATGCTATATCAGACTTACTACGCACCAGAGACGGTCGAGGAGGCGCTCACCCACCTGGCACAAGCCAACGGTAACACGGTGAAGCTCATAGCTGGCGGCACCGACCTCATGGTCCAGCTGCGTGAACGTATGGTGCATGCGGACACGCTGGTGGATGTGAGCGGAATTGCCGAGCTGGGGCGGATTTGGGTGGATGAGCATCGGCTTCACATCGGCGCTACCGTCACCTACACGCAGCTCATCGAGTCAGAACTGGTCCATGAGTACGCCTATTTGCTTGCAGAAGCCAGTCGGGTCATTGGCGCGCCGCAGATCCAGCACATGGGAACGATTGGTGGGAACCTGGGTAACGCCTCGCCTGCGGGCGACACATTACCCTGCTTGTACGCTCTCGAGGCCGAGGTAACGCTGGCGGGCCTCGAGGGTGAGCGGCAACTGGCCATGTCCGACTACATGCTGGGCGTGCGTAAGACAGCGATGCAGCCAAGTGAGCTCATTACAGAGGTGTCTTTCGACATCCCGCGGGGAAATGCTGGAAGCGCTTTCGCCAAATTGGGACTGCGGCGTGCCCAGGCAATCTCCGTCGTCGATGTCGCGGCACTCGTGTTCCTCGATGATGACCGCATCTCGAACGTGCGTGTTGCTCTGGGCTCTGTGGCCCCGACCATTGTGCGCGCTCGGGCGGTGGAGCAGATGCTGATGGGGCAGATACCATCGGATGACCTACTCGATCGAGCTGCCGAGGCCGCCCGGCAGGATATCAGCCCCATAACGGACATCCGGGGCAGCTTCGCTTATCGGCTCTACATAACCAAGCCGTTGGTCAGGCAGGCGGTAGAAACTGCGTTGAAACGAGCAGGAGCGCCAGGGCAACGCGAGGAAAACTAACCCATGGCAAACTTCGTCGAGAAGATTGGCGAGAAGCAAGTGTTGATGGAGGTCACCATTAATGGGGAGCCCGTCTCCAAGGTCGTGAGAGCAGGGCGTCGCCTGATTGATTTCCTGCGAGATGATCTCCACCTGTACGGCACGAAAGAGGGATGCGGCGAGGGTGAGTGCGGAAGCTGTACCGTTTTCTTGAATGGAACAGCAATTCTCTCTTGTCTCGTGCCTGTGGAAAGAGCTCATGGTGGCGAGGTACTGACCATCGAGGGAATCGGTACGTCAGTGAACCTACATCCTCTGCAGCGGGCGATGCTCGAAGAGGGTGGCATACAGTGCGGTATATGCACGCCGGGAATGGTGATGGCTGGTATCGATCTGCTCCAGCGTAACCCTGAACCAACGAGGGAAGAGTGTATCGAGGGCATTACCGGCAACCTGTGCCGGTGTACGGGCTACCAGAAGATCGTCTCAGCGGTCCAGCGTGCAGCCAGGGACACGCTGTGGCACCGGGATCAGCGCCACGAATATCGGAGGGAACCGAATGAGAGACTCACCCGTCGAAGTTGATGTTAAGCACAAGCTGATCCAGGAAGAAAAAGACATCATCGGCGAATCGGTCGTCCGGGAAGACGCCGTGCCGAAGGTGACGGGGAAAGCCATTTACGGCGCCGACCTCTACAAGCCAGGGATGCTCCACGCCAAAGTGCTCTTGAGCACAGAGGCCCACGCCCTGGTCAAGCACATTGACACCCGCGAAGCTGAACAGATGGACGGTGTCCACGCCGTCCTCACGGCCAAGGATATCCCCGGTGCCAACGTCTACGGCATTGCCATCCCTGACCAGCAGGTGCTGGCAGAAGAAAAGGTCCGCTTTTTTGGGGAGCCGGTGGCGCTCGTAGCCGCCGAAGAGCCCGACCTCGCAGAGGAGGCGATAGACAAGATTCAGGTTGAATATGAACCGCTGCCCCCAGTGTTCGATCCCATCTCGGCACTTGAGCCTCAAGCGCCCCAGGTGCAGCCAAACGGAAATCTCATTCTACACACTCGCGTGCGCAAGGGCGACTTCGAAAAGGGTTTCGAGGAAGCGGATGTTGTTATTGAAGACCTGTTCCGCACCCACGGACAAGATCATGCGCCCATAGAGCCTGAGGCGGGCATCGCATGGATTGACGAAAATGGAATCTTGGTCATATTCTCCTCATCCCAATATATCTTTCGCGACCGCCGCCAAGTAGCGCACGTACTCAAGCTGCCAGCTAACCGAATCAGAAACATCGCGAGCGAGATGGGTGGCGGATTCGGTCGCAAGGATGATGTCACGGTCGAAATTTTGGTCGCGCTTCTCGCGTGGGCGACCGGGCGACCGGTTCGCCTTGCTTACACGCGGCATGAATCCATGCTTACCCAGACTCACCGTCATCCCACCGTTGTCCGGGCACGTGCCGGCGCGACGCGGGATGGGAAACTGACGGCACTCGAGGGTGTCATCTACGGGGATTCTGGCGCCTACGCATCGTTGGGAATCTACGTGATCAAGAAGATGGCCCTTCATCTTGGTGGGCCGTACTACTGGCCGAACTATAAGACGGACAGTTTCTCTGTTTACACCAACAATCCCATTGGCGGTCCCTTCCGCGGATTCGGCGTTCTTCAGTGTGCAGTCGTTCACGAGAGTCTGCTCGATCGGCTTGCCGAGACGATCGGCATGGATCCTATTGAATTCCGCTTGAACAATTGCCTGCGCGAGGGGCTTACCTTCAGCACCGGCCAGGTCATGACAGAAGCGGCCGGCATTGCCGCTACCCTGGAAAAACTGAAAGAGTACATGGCCGATGAAGACTTGAGCTTCAACCGTCATTCGGAGGTGACCGCGTGAAACTGAGGGGGGTCGGCATCGGCTCCATGATCTATGGCTTGGGATACGGTTTCGCGCGTCCAGACTTTGCCAGCGCAGAGGTCGAAGTGGCGTTTGACGGCAGTGTGACGCTATGGAATGGCGCTAGCGAGTTGGGGCAGGGGCTGCGTACCGTTCTCTGTCAGCTTGTCGCGGGCGAGTTAGGCATTCCCTATGAGGACGTCAGGATTATCTCCTCGGACACGGAGAAAACATCTGATTCTGGTCCCGTATCGGCAAGCCGCGCCACCTATGTGCAGGGGAATGCCGTGGTCAGAGCTTGCGGCGATTTGAAAGAGCAGTTGGGAACGCTGGCGGCTGACCTGCTGGACACATATCCAGGCAGAATTGAGTTCCGCGACAAAGGCGTCTACGATCAGGAGGAGCCGTCCAAGTGGATACCCTTCGCGAAACTGGCCGGCGAAGCGCACGCGCGCGGCAAACGATTCCGAGGACACGGCTGGCACGACATCACGACATCCGATGTCGATCGCGAAACATCACAAGGAGACGCTTACGCGACGTACGCGTGGGCGAGCCAGCTGGCCGAACTCGAAGTAGACACCGAGACCGGTAAGGTAACCGTTCTGCGACTGGCCTCCGCGACCGATGCGGGCAAAGCCATCAACCCCAAAGGCGTGGAAGGCCAGATCGAGGGCGGTGCGGTGCAGGGACTTGGGTTCGCCTTGATGGAGGATATGATTGTGAAGGATGGGAAGTTTCTGAACTCTCGCTTCAGCACCTATATCATCCCGACTGCAGCCGATGTCCCAAGAATCGATCCTCTCATTGTCGAGGTGTATGACCCGACCGGTCCGCATGGAGCCAAAGGGGTCGCGGAGCCCGCCACAATACCCACAACTCCGGCGATACTCAACGCCATCGCTGACGCGCTGGGTAAACGCATGAGCCGAACACCTGCCACCCCTGAGCGTGTACTTCAGCTACTCGGGAAAATCGAAGTCGCGCAAAACGAAGTGATTGCGATGGAGGACGTCCCCTATCCGAGCCCCTGAAGTGCGCAGCCGGCGACTTCGTCGGAACGGTTACCTCTGGCGGCGGCCTGGTATGATTCAACGAAGAAAAAGGCGCAATGATTCAGAAACGTAAATCCTTGTTCGTGCTGTCGGGGTTTATTTTCGCTCGGTTGATGGTTGCGTGCGCGGCGGGGCCTGGAGCAGAGGACCCCATTCGGTTTGGGGTCATTCAGCCGCTGACGGGACCGGTTGCCGATGCAGGGTCTTATGTCCTCCACGGCCTGACCATCGGCCTCGAGAAGATCAACTCCGAGGGCGGTGTCTGCGGGCGGCGGCTGGAGCCGGTCGTCTTGGACGGCAGGAATGACCCGCAGGAATCCGCCAACGCGGCAGAGAGCTTGATCACACGTGAGAAGGTGCCCATCATCATGGGCGCATGGGGCAGCTCATCCACACTCGCGGTGATGCCGGTGATGGAGCGACACGGGGTACCCCTCGTGGTGGAAACATCCAGCTCCCCAAAGATTACAACCGCCGGTACGCCTGGTTTCGAGTGGGTGCATCGTATAAGCGCCACCAGCGCCATGGAAGCTGAGGCAGCGAAGCCCTACCTGGTCGATGTACTCGGGATGCACAACGTGGCCATCCTGAGTGTCAACAACGACTGGGGGCTCAGTTCGGGTGAAGCCTTCCGCCTGGTTATCGAAGAACAGGGTGGCAATATTGTCAGCGAGGACTATATCGACCAAGCCGCCACCGACGTCCTCCCACAGCTTACGAGGATCAAGGGCTCGAAGGCGGACGCTATCTTGATGACCACTAGCGCTGGGCAGATAGCGACCATACTCAAGCAGTATAACGAGCTGGGTATGGATCAGACCATCCTCACCACCGGCGGTAGTAACTATCCAATCGCCATCATGGATCTCTCCAGCCCGGAGATTGTCAATGGCACCTACCACCTGATGTTCTACGTGCCGAAGGAGTACGATTTGGCGGGAGATCCAGAGATTTCTGAGTGGTATTACAAGGAGTACATGAAGCGCGGCTATCCGGAGGTGGGACGGGGAGAATCCCACCGCGGCTTCGAGGCTGTGCATGTCATTGCTAAAGCGATTGAGCTGAACAACTGCAACCTCGATCCAGAGGGTTTGAACGACGCGCTGACTCGTGTTCAGTTTGCCGGGCTGAGCGGTCACATCCAGTTCGACGATGCCAATGGCCGTCAAAGCCGTCCCAACGTGTATCTCGTGCGCGTCGAAGATGGTGAACTGAAGCCCGTACAAAGGCCTCACTCTGGTGGAACAGCGCATACGTCGCCGGAGCAGGGAGGTGCCCCACCATAGTTGAAGGTTCGAGGTGGTGGCGGCTCCTGACACATGGTTTACCCGACTTTGGCGTGCTTGTCGAGCGCTTGATTCTCAGTGACCTCCGCTAACTTCGCTTCGAGGATCGGTAGCGATTGGTATCCAATGATACGACGGAAATTTTTCTCCGTGGCGAGCAGAGCCGAAGCGGCCCATCTCAGAACCATCTTGCCATTGCGCCAGCGGGTGACGCGACGGGTACGACCTCGCGCACCGCTGAAGCACGACTCGATGATGTTCGTCGATCCAAGGCAGCGTTTCAGAGATGCGGGGAGGTCGAGCTCGTTGATGGTGAACATCTCGTCGAGCCCCTCCCGGATGCTCTCCGCCGCCGAGGGGTAGTCGTCCTCGAGCCACTTCGCCTGTTGCTCCAACCGCGCTTTGCCCTTCTTTGCTGGGAGCTGCCAGGCCGAACGCAGGCTCGCTTGCACTTGCGGCTTCAGCTCCTGCGGCAGATAACCGAGCACATTGCGCTCCTTGTGCTTCCTGCAACGCTGAACCTTGTTGTGGGTACCGAACACAGCGTCGACGGCGAGCCGTAGCGCCTTGGAGCCATCGATCACGAACAGCCGACACCGCTCTGGGCTCAGGCCTCGTTCGACCAGGTCCTCCAGCAGCGCCTTGCACACTATCTGGTTCTCCGATGCTCCATCCCGAAGCCCCAGAACATGCTTGTATCCCTCTGTATCTACGCCGATTGCCGCCAGCGCGTGGTGCTCGCCGAAGCGAATCCCGTCCAGGTACACGACCGCGATCTCCAGCTCGTCCAGCGGATGCTCCATCAGCCCCTGCAACTGCTCCGCGCTTGCTTCCACGAACTCACGGCTCACCTCGCTCTTGCTAACCCCTACCGTCTCCGCCATCTCGGGAAGAACCGACGCGTACTTGCGCGTCGACACACCCAGCATCAGGATTTCCCAGATGCGTTGGCTCAGCCGAGACGAGTTGTTCACCGCTTCGTAGGCAGGAATCGCAACCTCCCCTCCCTCTGCCTTTCCCTTACGCCGCAGACGTGGCCGGCTCACTCTCAACTTCCGCTCCGCAAGGCTTACTACGCCACCCTGCCGGCCGTGCCAGCGAACATCGCTACCCTTCTTCCCCGGGTGTTTCTCCCCAGCCACACTTTGGGCTGACAGATCCAAGACCGCTTCGATCGTCGCTCGGCCAGCAACGTCGATCACTTCGTCGATCGCTATCTCGGTTCGCTCAATCGCATCCAAGAACGGCAACAGAGCTTGCCCCTTCGAGCTCAGTATCTCTCGAAGCTTCTTCCTGTTCTTCGCATCGATGATTTGGTGATTTGACATCGTGGTGGCTCCTTTCTTTTTCCTTCACAGCCGGATTCTATCGAACCCGGCCTTAGGAGCCGCCACTCCTAACCTTCAACTATCTCAGGGGCATCTCCCGGAGCATTAGTCGACCCGTTAGATCCAATTGCCGTCATCCAGGTACAAAGCACCGCTGGCGGGAAAATCCCAGCCGAATCAGAGCATTGAAAACGGCTTCGCGCCTCTCAGCCTGAGCCACATTCAATCGAAGCTCCGGGAGGCGGTGCGTATTCCGGGGCATCGTGAACGCAGATTCCAGCCGAAGGTGAACATCCATTCCAAAGCATCGTGAACACGGATTCCGGGGATCGTGAACATCGATTCCGGGGAAGGTGAACACGGATTCCAGGCAACGTGAACGCCGGTTCCGGCATCGCGAACGCTCATCGATAGCACGTTTCAAGGCAACTCTAGGTCGTACCCGGAAGGAGGACGATCTAGGAAATGGCAGCTAAGAGGTTATCGATGAGAAAAATACGAGAGGTTCTAAGGTTAAAGTACGAGCTGGGTTTTACTCACCGCATGATCGCAAAGGCACTTCGCGTGGCGGTTGGAACGGTGAGTGAGTACCTGGCCAAGGCGAAGAAGGGTGGTCTGAGCTGGCCGCTCCCGGAGGAGCTGAGCGAAGGGGAGCTGGAGGCAGGGCTGTTTCCGCCGCCGGGCTCGTCTGGCGCACGGCCGGGTCTGGACTATGCCCACATCCACGAGGAGCTGAGGCGTCACCGAGAGCTGACGTTGCTGCAGCTGTGGGTGGAGTACGCGGAGAATAAGCCGGGAGCGTACGGCTACAGCCGTTATTGCGAGCTGTACGGTCAATGGAGCTGTTCGTCGGGACGTTGGGCGCGAGCAGTTACACC
This sequence comes from Candidatus Marinacidobacterales bacterium, assembly GCA_965237955.1. GTDB lineage: Bacteria > Acidobacteriota > Vicinamibacteria > Marinacidobacterales > SMYC01. The sequence continues at coordinate 3,734,270 of OZ250169.1, forward strand.
TACGTCGAAGCGACACTGAACCAGTCGCTGGAATCGTGGGCGAAGGCCCATAAGGGGATGTCGGATTACTTCGGTGGCAGTACGGAGATCTGGGTTCCGGACAACTTGAAGAGCGGCGTGGATTTGGTGGACCGTTACGAGCCAGGGATCAACCGGACGTACGAAGAGCTGGCGACGCATTACGGTGCGGTTGTGGTCCCGGCTCGGGTGTTCAAGCCGAAAGACAAAGCGAAGGTGGAGTCGGCAGTGCAGGTGGCGCAGCGCTGGATCCTGGCGGTGCTTCGTCATCGCACGTTCTTCAGCCTGGCGGAACTGAACGAAGCCATCTGGGAGAAGTTAGAGGTCCTGAATGCGCGTCCGATGCAGAAGCTCGGTGTGAGTCGGCGGGAGTTGTACGAAAGGCTAGACCGGCCCGTACTGAAACCGCTACCGCAGGAGAGCTACGAGTTATCGACGTGGAAGCGGTGCAGAGTGAACATCGACTACCACGTGGAGGTGGAGAACAACTTGTACAGCGTTCCCTATCAGCTCATTCACGAGAAAGTCGAGGCACGGGTGACGGCCTCGGTGGTGGAGGTCCTGTTCAAGGGAAAGCGCGTCGCGTCGCATCCCCGCAAGAAAGGAAAGGGGCACTACTCCACGAACCCGGAGCATATGCCACGTTCGCATCGGGAGCACCTGGAGTGGACGCCGTCGCGGCTGCTCCACTGGGCGGAGCAGTCAGGTCGCGCCACGGGAAGGCTGGTTGCGGGGATTCTAGAGAGTCGGCCTCACCCGGAGCAGGGATTTCGCTCTTGCCTGGGAGTCATGCGACTAGGCAGCCGCTGGGGCAGTGAGCGTCTCGAGGCCGCTTGCGCACGAGCGGAAGCTTTGAGCTCTTACAGCTATCGCACGGTGAAAAACATTCTCTCGGCTGGTCTGGATCGTGTGGTGCTCGAATCGGACGCCGAAGCGAAACCGCGAGAGGAGCACGAGAACATCCGAGGCGCGGATCACTACGAAGGAGGAGAGTCCCGATGCTGACACCCGAAACGATAGAAAAGATGAACGCCATGAAGTTGTTCGGCTTGGTGTCCGCGTTCGAAACCCAGTTGAGCTCGAGCGAATACAAGGAGCTGAGCTTCGAGGAACGTGTGGGACTCCTGGTCGATGCCGAGTGGACCGCCCGCGAACAGCGTAAGCTTTCTCGACGACTGCGAGCGGCAAAGCTCCGCTATCCGGCATGTTTGGAGAACGTGAACTTCCAAGCGCCTCGAGGCTTAAACCGCGAACAGATCTTGAGCCTGGGCAACTGCCGCTTTGTCGGTGAGCGCCATAACCTGCTCATCACCGGCCCGACGGGGATTGGCAAATCGTTCTTGGCTTGCGCCTTCGTGGAGCGGGCCTGTCGTCGCGGCTTCACCGGATGCTACGTGCGAGCACCGCGCTTGCTCCACGAGCTCGCGGTCGCTCGTGGTGATGGTTCCTACGCCCGGCTTTTGACGAAACTCGCCAAGCTGGACTTACTGGCTATCGATGATTGGCTGCTTCACCCGCTGAAAGAATCGGAGAGACGGGATCTAATGGAGGTCATCGAAGACCGCGCCGAGCGTGGCTCCACACTCATCGCGACCCAGATTCCGCTCAAGCAGTGGCACGAAGCGATTGGCGACCCAAACCAGGCAGACGCTATCTGCGATCGCATTCTCCACAGCGCGCACCGCATCACTCTCAAAGGAGCTTCTCTGAGAAAGACCAAGGCTGCGCCAAAGGCATTTGACAACGCCGATGCATGAGCGAGCGAGGGACCACAGCGTCGATGCGATAAAAACGGGTGAAACCGCCAAACCCGGGGTACCAGACGATGCGGCGCCAAAACGACGCGCGAGAATGCCTCAGGAAGCGTCTTCTCGAGCCAGGCCATACCCCAGCAACCCCCCGAAACCAGCCCCACATCGCCCGGGGTTCGGCCGCGGCAGGTCGCTGCCTACGGGAGCGGGAAGGTCGCTTCGCGTCTTTCCTTACGCCCGCTCCCTCCGGCACCGACCTGCCGCCCCTTGCTACACAACACGCAGGTAAGATAGGTTCACGTTTTCAATCAGTGGAAAGGAGGTCACCCAACACTTCATCGCTTCGATGAGCGTTCGGCTTCACCGGATTCGCTGTTCAGCTTGCTCTGGATTCGGCGTTCACGATGGCTGGAATACGCAGTCGGAGCGTTAATTAACCCCAAAGCAAAAATCAACGCGGCCACGAATTGCCTAAGGGAGGCCCCCTGTGTCAGGGTTAACCTCCACGTCTGCCCCTAATACCGGTCATGGTTATTTTCTTACAACACGTCGTCAACGGTCTCATGATCGGTGGTGTTTACGCCTTGATGGGCATAGGCCTGACGCTCATTTTTGGCGTCATGAATGTGGTGAACTTCGCGCACGGCGAGTTCTACATGCTGGGCGCATTCGTCGTCTACACGGTCTTCACGCTCGCGGGCGTACCGTACCTGATCGCGCTCATCGCTGCGGCCATCGTCGTTGGCCTACTGGGTGTCTTTGTCGAGCGGTTTTTGTTGCGTCCGATCCGCCATCAGCCCGTGGATGTTCCGATGCTGGCAACGATCGGGCTCTCCATCTTTCTGGCTAATATGGCGTTGATCGTCTGGGGCCCCACCCGCAAGGATATAGGCCAGGCTTTTCCTCTAGTTGGCATCGAGGTTGGACCCTTGACACTGACGCCCGCCAGGGTGTCCGTGCTCGTTGCCTCGCTCCTCATCATTGTCGGCTCGCATTGGTTCCTCCAGCGCACAAAGTTGGGCAGGGCTATACGTGCCACCTTCCAGGATCCGGAAACGGCTGCCTTGATGGGTGTCGACGTCGACTTTGTCAACATGTTTACCTTCGGCTTGGGAGCGGGCATCGCCGCTCTTGCCGGTGGCTTGCTCGGGCCCATTTTCCAGGTGTTTCCCACCATGGGAGCTATCGTCAGCCTCAAATCCTTTGCGGTGGTCATCGCCGGTGGGTTGGGCAGCTTCCCCGGCGCCATCCTGGCGGGACTGCTGCTGGGCATTGCCGAGAGTTTAGGGGCAGGCTATATCTCCTCAGGATATCGTGACGCGATTGCATTCATCCTGATCATTGTCGTGCTCATTTTCAAACCCACCGGTCTGCTGGGAAAAAAGGGCGGAGTGGGATGACGCAAACATCTCGATTTTCGCTCCTGGGTCTGCTGGCAGCGGCTCTGGTCTTTCCCCAAATCGTCAGCGATCCCTTCGTTCTTCGTCTGGCGATCCTATGCGGTGTCTTTATCCTGCTGGCGTCCGCCCACAACATCTTGATGAACGTAAAGCAATTGTCACTTGGGCCGGTAGCGTTTTACGGACTGGGCGCCTATGTCTCCGCGATTCTCACAACGCGGTTCAACGTTCCCTTCCTGATAGCGTTTTTCGCCGCCGGTCTCACGGCCACCGCCGTCGGATGGATCCTTGGCCGTTTGACGCTGAGACTGCGCGCCGCCTATTTCGTCCTGGTGACTCTTGGTTTTGCCGAATTTTTCCGGCTCGTCGCCCTCAACTGGGTCGACATGACGAACGGCCCGATGGGTATTACTGCAGTACCGCCGCCCACTCCGTGGTTCAAAGGATACGTACCCTACTACTTCTTTATTCTGTTGCTAGTCGTGATCGTGCTGTGCGGTCTGTACCGCCTGGAGCACAGCACGATTGGGCGGGCCATGCGTGCTATACGTGAGAATGAACCGCTGGCCCTCTCCGTCGGCATTTCCAGCTTCCGCTACATGATGTTAGCGACTCTGCTGAGCTCTTTTATCATCGGGTTGGCCGGCAGCTTCTACGCGCACTTTTCCCAGTTCGTCAGTCCCGAAATTCTAGCGTTCGACCTTACACTCACTATTGTGATCATGGTCATCGCCGGTGGACGTGCCACCCTGGCGGGGCCGGTCGTAGGTGCGATTATCTTCACCGTATTGCCTGAGCTCCTGCGCGTCGCCCAGGTCTGGCGCATGGCCATCTTGGGTCTAATGCTCATGCTCATCATGCGTTTCATGCCTGACGGAATCTTACCCACCCTGTCACAGTTGCTACGGCGCCTCGTCGCCCAGCGCGTCAAGGTTCGCCCGAAACCGGTCGAAGGTCCGACCCCTAGCGCGGCTCCAGCAGGACCGATCGTCACGACGGAGCAGCACTCGCCCCTGAGTCCGGAGTTTCCCGAGTCCCTTTCACGTGGGTCGACGGTTGACGGCTCAAACCTATCCCCGCGGAGTGAAGCCTCCCATGATGTCGAGCACCGCCGCAGCTCAGAAACGCTCCTTCGGGTAAAGCGACTATCCGTCTATTTCGGCGGCCTGCATGCCGTAGACGGAGTCGATTTCGAGGTGAAGGCGGGCGAGATCCTCGCGGTCATCGGCCCCAACGGAGCAGGCAAGACGACGATTCTAAACGCAATATCCCGATTTGGGCCCATCACCGCCGGCGAGATCTGGCACCATGACGAGCTCCTCAATAACTTGTACTCGTACGAAGTTGCCTGCCGCGGTATCGTGCGCACCTTTCAAGACACCAAGCTCTTTCCGAATGTCTCGACGCGACGCAACCTCGTCCTGGCGCACAACGGCATGGAGCCGGAAGCGCTCCATGCCAATCTGTTTCGCACCGACTCATGCTTACAGGCTGAACGGCAGGCCGAGCTCGTTGCAGATCAGGTTCTGGAGTTCCTTCGGCTGAACCCACACCGGTCGTTCTTGGCCAATAGCCTGCCCTATGGTCATCAGCGCTTGCTGGCACTGGGCATAGCACTGGCTCCTAAGCCCAAGGTGTTGCTGCTCGACGAGCCGGCAGCGGGCATGAATCTCGCCGAGGTCGCAGATCTCATGGCCCTGATCAAGAAGATTCGCGACAAAGGCATCACCATCGTTCTGGTGGAGCACGACATGAAGCTGGTCATGGGCATTTCGGATCGCGTCCTGGTGCTGGACTACGGCCAGAAGATCGCCGAGGGACGCCCAGAGGAGATCCGCGCCAACGAACGCGTCGTCGAAGCGTACCTGGGGAGGCGTAGCGAGCAAACGGAAGAGCATGCTAAAGATATCCAATATTGACGTCTACTATGACAACGTCCATGTTCTCAAAGACGTTACGTTGCACGTCAACCAAGGGGAGCTCGTCACACTCATTGGTGCGAATGGCGCGGGTAAGACCACCTTACTCAAGACGCTCTCGGGCTTGAAGTCACCCCGCCATGGCGTGATTGCCTTTTTGGACCAGCGGATCGATGGCAAATCGCCCACTGAAATCGTGCGGCTCGGTATCGTCCACTGTCCCGAAGGCCGTCGCATTTTTCCCGACATGAGGGTGGGTGAGAATCTTGAAATGGGTGCTTACACCCGCTCCGATAGAGACGGCATTGGAACGGATAAGGAGCTCATCTTCGAGCTCTTCCCGATTCTGAAGGAACGCTACAACCAACGGGCTGGCAATCTCTCTGGGGGCGAGCAGCAAATGCTCGCCATGGGTAGGGCGTTGCTTGCCAAGCCCCGCCTCCTCATGTTCGACGAGCCATCGCTCGGGCTTGCGCCGGTCCTCGTCGAGCAGATCGCAGACATCATCCGAAAGCTACATAAAAGCGGCACGACCATCCTGCTCAACGAGCAAAACGCTGACATGGCGCTTCGCCTGGCAGATCGCGCGTATGTGCTGGAAACCGGAAGAGTTGTCTTGGAAGGAAACGGTGCCGATCTGCTGCAAAACGCGCACGTTCAGCAAGCTTATCTCGGAGGTTGAACCGTTACTCGTTGGCTGGCCGTATCGGATCTCGCTGAGACAAGCGAGCGGAGAATCCAGAACGTCAGGCCGCTGTACTCCGCTTACCGTTCCCAGGGCATTCGAACCAAACTGCGATTGATCGAACCAAGGTTCGGCATTCCTGCCAGCCCCATGGAGACGACCAGCTCGGCGCGCAGCATTTCCACCACCCGCTGCACGCCCACTTGACCGAAGGCCGCCAAACCCCAGACGTATGCCCGCCCGATCAGGACGGCCTTGGCGCCCAATGCCAGTGCTTTCAGAATATCGGCGCCTCTGCGGATGCCACTGTCGATCAGGACGGGAATCCTCCCATCCACCGCGTCCACGACTTCTCGCAAGGCCATCAGGGTCGGTACGGCTCCGTCGAGCGCCCGGCCCCCGTGGTTCGACACGATGATGGCCTGCGCGCCGTTGTCCACCGCCAGCGTCGCGTCTTCGGAGGTCAGAACGCCTTTGATGACCAGTGGAAGATCCGAGGCGCTGCGGAGCCAGTCGAGGTGATGCCAGGTCAGGCTCGGGCGGGTCGGCCGGAGCTCACCGGGTCGTTGCGGGTAAAAGTGATTTCGGATGACGCGGTCCCGGTTCGGCGAGTACGGATGGTCCACCGTGACCGCCAAGGCTGTGCCCCCCGCTTCCTCGTGGCGCCGCGCCCAGCCCTGTGCCGTTGACTTCGTTGAATGGCCAAGGGTACTTGCCCACCAGACCGGGGCCTGCTCGGCTTGGTAGAGGTTGTCGATCCAGGAAAGGGGACTGCTGATGCAGTAGATGGCCTTGCAGGCGTGGGCGCCCATGGCGGCCAACTTGTCCCCCTCCGGCACGATCCGGTTCTTGGTGGTGGGGTCCAGGAGGATGGGGAACTCCAGTTTGTGTCCCAGGAGCTCCAAGGACGTGTCGACCGTGCTGACGTCAACCATGACGCGCGGGCGCAACCATACGCGCCGGTACGCCTCCAAGTTGGCCCTCAGCGTCCATTCGTCCTCCGCGCCGCCGGCAACGTAGTTGTAGGTTGCATGGTCGAGGTTGCGCTTGGCGACCTCCTGGAACTCACGAACGTTGACCGGCCCCATTACCTTGTCACTGTGCTGAGGCGGATAGGTCCTCGGCCGCGGGACCTGGCGTTGGCTCTCGGCGAGCAGCGGCGAGGCGCCCGCAGTCAAGAACAACGTGGTCAGAAACTCGCGGCGACTTCGGTATCGCAGTCGGTCCACAAACCCGGGGCTGTGAGCTTTCTCGATTTGCTTGATTCTGTCAGTCATCGCTCCATTACCTTCGTTACAAACGCCGGCTCCACTTACCTCACCTGGACAAGAACGAGTGTGGCGTGTGACATCCAGCACACGACACGGTTGCGGTGCGCGCAGGCGGCTCGGAACACTCTGCCGGCAACATGGCGTGGCATCGCTTGCACTGGATCTCGATCGCCTTCCGCTCTCGCCGTTGGTGCACCCCATGGCAAGTCCCGCAGTGAGGAGCGCGCGTTCGGGACTGCTCCAACACGAGCTTTCCGTGTTGGCTCGCGGAATACTCCGTCAGAATCGAGTCCGGGCCTTCCCCCACGTGGCAGGCACCGCACAATGCCGGAACTTCATGAGGTGCGGCGATGCGGTCCGGCTCACTACCCCCGTCGGAATCGGCGTGGCGGATACTCTCTCCATGACAGACGTTGCACCTGATTCCCTGCTCGGCGTGCGGATGTGTGAAGAATTCGTCCACGGTAACACTGTGGCAGACCACGCACACCGGACGCTGCGCGGAAGCTTCCTGCGGTGCCATCACGATCAGGATCAGGGCCGCCAGTCCCATTGCCAGCAGCCGGAGCCCGCGTGTCACGCATCGCCGCAGGCGCCCCTCGCCTTTCATGGGGTCCAGGCTCGTCGAATCAGGCTCGGCTGGATCGATCGCAGATTCGCCATGCCGGCCAGGGCCATCGCAACCATGAGCTCCCCTCGCAGTAACTCCGTCACCCGCTGCACGCCTTCCTGGCCGAACGCGCCCAATCCCCACAGGTACGGCCGCCCGATCAGAACCGCCGTGGCACCAAGGCCCAACGCCTTCAAGACATCCCCGCCGCGGCGGATGCCACCATCCATCAACACGGGGACTCTCCCGCTGACGGCATCCACCACTTCTGGCAAAGCGTCCAAGCTTCCCAACATGCCGTCGAGGGCCCGTCCACCGTGATTGGACACGACCACGGCCTGCGCGCCGTGCTCGACCGCGAGCCGCGCGTCCTCGCCGGTCACGATACCTTTGACGACGACGGGCAACGGTGTGGCGCCATGAAGCCAGTTCAGGTACTCCCAGGTCATGCTCGGCGTGTATGGCTGTAGCATGCCAGCCTGAAAACCGTCATGGGGTGGTCCCGAGGTCGAGTAGACGCCCGTCCGGATCGACTCCAGGTCGAACTTGTTGCGATTATCGCGGTCGTGAACCCCCGTATACGGATAGTCCACGCTCACGCAGATGGCGGCGGTCCCGGAATCCTCGGCGCGCTTCGCGAATTCCTCAGCAGACGTCTGGGTGGGCTGTCCGAGCGTGGCCGCCCACCACGTGGGGGCCTCGCCTGCCTGGCTCATCTCGTTCATCGTGTCGAGAGCGCTCACGACGTAGATGGACTTGGTGTGGCGGGCGGCAAGAGCTGCGACGCGATCGCCGTCCGGATGCAGCAGTTGCTTTCCTCCAGCGGGAGCCAGGAGAATCGGATGCTCGAACTTCTGTCCCAGCAGCTCGAGTGACGTGTCCATGGCGCTGACGTCTTTCATCACTCGGCGGCGGATCCAGAAGCGTCCGAATGCATCACGGTTCGCCCCCAGTGTCAGCTCATCTGCTGCTCCGCCGGCGATATAGTCGTACGCCGCTTTGTTGATCGTCTTTTTTGCGGCCGTCTCGAACTCGTGGAGGTTGACCGGCGCCATGATTTCGTCGCGGTAGGTGGGCGGAGAGATGGTCTCGGGCCTTTCTCTCTCCTGGGAAGCCTGGCTCAGACCAGCCAGCGGCGAAGCCGCCATGAATGTGGCAAGGTGACCAAGAGCGGAGCGGCGTGTGGTGCTCGTGATCTTATTTTCAGCGGAGGCAACCTCCGACGCTTTTTTCATCGTTTCCTCCTTCCGAGCGACGGCCACCCGAAAGATGATCGGCGAGGATTCTGAACGATGTATCCACGGGTGTCAAGCCATTCGCGACTAGAGTTTGGGATGCTTCAAGTGATGATGATCGGTCTTCGCCTGGAACACATGTGCCAGCAGCAGGATTTCCGGCTCACCAAAGAGCTTGCCCGTAAAGCCGATACGAATGACTCCCCCTTTCGATCCTCCACCGTTCAAGACCAAATCACGGTACTCTCGGTCGAATCGGCGCCTTGGCCGTCGTTATTTCAACGACGGCCGTCTGAAGGCCTGAAGACTCCGCGGTCAGCTGGATCACGCCGGGCTTCTTCGTCGCCTGGATGATGACCATGGCCAGGCCGTTGAAGGCGCTGCGCTTGTCCGCCTTGTCCGGCTCGTGGCTCGAGGGGTCCCCGTTCCCCACGCCGATAATCTCCCCGGGGCCCTCTAGACTGAATTGCACCTCGTTCCCGGCGGTCGGCACGAACCGACCCTCTGCGTCGAGGATGCTGACTTTCACCAGGGAGACATCCTCGCCGTCCGCGTTGACGCTCGAGCGGTCGGGCTCGAGTGCTATGCCGGCTGGCTCCTCCGTCGTCTCTCGCCTGGTCTCGGCGACGACCTCTCCGTCCCGGTAGCACTTGGCTTGAAGGACTCCCGGCTCCCACTCGACCTTCCACGACAGGCTCGAGTACGGCTCCAGGTCTTTTTGTCCCTGGCTCTCCCCGTTGAGGAACAGCTCGACGCTCTCGCAGTTGCTATAGCACTGGACCTCGATCGTCCTGTCGCTCTCGTCTCTGTCCGCCCAGTTCCAGTGCGGGAATAGGTGAAGGACGGTCTCGTCGCTCCAGGCCGACTTGTAGTAGTAGTAGTCGTCCTTGGGGAAAGCGCAGGTGTCCATGAAGCCGAATTGTGAGCTGATGGCTGGCCAGTCATAGGGAGCGGGTCCGCCGCGATTGTCGATGGCATTCCAGACGAATCCGCCCGCCACGTAATCCGTCTCGGCCACCATACGCCAGCTCCGCGCCGAAGCGGTGTCGTAGGAGCTGAGATGGGCCTTCTCGTCGTCCTTGGCATAGACCCCGCGCGTCGTTCGGGCGTAGCCGGTCTCGAGGGCGACCATCGGCTGCTCCGGATTCGCAGCGTGGTATTCGCGGTAATTATCCGGGTTGAACCCCCTGACATCGATGACTTCTGTCAAGTTTGCGAGACCCGCTAATAAATTGGTCTCTTCAGGCGAGCGCGCGCCACCGGTCGGTCCCATGGGCCCGATGGTGGGACGGGTGGGGTCCCACCGCTTAACCACGTCTTGCATCGCCTTATACTGTTTCGTTGCCTCCTCGTAGCCCTGTTTCAAACCCTCGTTGTACATGCTCCAGAGGACGATGCTGGGGTGGTTCCTGTCGCGCCGCACCAAGCTTTCCACGGTGGCCAGCACCTCCTCCGAATCACCCATATGGCGATTCTCATTCATCACCAGCATTCCCAGGCGGTCGCACGCTTCCAGCACCTCCGGGGTATGCGGGTTGTGCGAAGCGCGGAAGGCGTTCGCACCCATCTGTTTGAGCTTCTCTATCCGGTAAACGTTGATCCTGTCGGGCAGGGCGGCGCCCACTCCCGCGAAGTCATGGTGGAGGTTGACTCCGTTGATCTTCACGTTTTTCCCGTTGAGGGAGAACCCGTTCCCGTCGAAGGTGAAATACCGTACCCCCAGCGGCGTCTCGTACCGGTCGGTGACGCGCCCGCCGCTTTTTACCGTAGTCTTTACCGCATACAAGTATGGGTTCTCTAGAGACCACAGGGTCGGGTCTTGTATCGTGACGTCCTGGTTGAATTCGTACTCCTGACCCGCTGGGATAGTCTGCTCCGCCTCGGACTCCGCCACCGTCTTCCCGTCAGTGTCGGTAACCGTGCTCGTGAGCGTGCACTCCATCGACTCCGCGCTATCGTTGACGACGGTCGTCTGGATGTTGACCTCCGCCAGCTCGTTGGTGACCTCCGGCGAGGTGACGAAGGTCCCCCAGTGACCGACGTGCAGGGGGTCGAGCTTCGTTAGCCAGGCGTGGCGGTAGATGCCGCCGCCCTCGTACCACCAGCCCTCGTCCCAGTCCGCGTCGGCGCGCACCGTCACCACATTCTCCCCGCCGAAGTTCGCCGCGTCGGTGATGTCGTAATAGAAGCCCGTGTAGCCGCTCCAGTGGTGACCGAGCCAATGACCGTTTACCCAGACGTCGCTATTCCGGTAGACCCCGTCGAACTCCAGCCAGATCCGCTTACCCTCGTCCGCGGCCGGGAGCTCGAAGCCGCGGCGGTACCAGCCGACGCCCTTGGGCTTGTAACCATGGTCCCTTTCGTACCAGAGCTCGCCTTCCCTTATGCCCTGGGGCTTGTCCGCCCCCTTGGGGTCGAAATCGCCCTCCACCACGAAGTCGTGGGGAACGCGGACCTCTTCCCAGCCGCTGTCGTCGAAGTCGACGGCCGCCGTCTTCACCGACCGCATCTTCGGGTCGTCTTGCCACAGGGCCGGCCTGTTGTACAGGGCCGCACCGTCGATGCCGCCGCGCCCCTCGACGTTTTCCACCAGCACCGCCAGCTCGTTCCGACCGCCATCTTCCCAGGTGTAGTTCAGATTGATCTCGAAGGGGAAGTCCCCGCCCTCATGGTAGTAGGCTAACTCTCCGTTAACGTAGACGGTCGCGTTGTCGTCCACGGATTGAAAATAGAGCCGAGGCCTTCCGGTCGGTCCGGGCGGCAAGTCTCCGAGCTCCGTACGGAACCAGGCAAGACCCTCCTTGCCCTCGAACACGTCGCTACCCGGCTCCGTCTCCTGCCAACCGGAGATATCGAGCCCCGGCGCCGCCATCGCTTTCGCCTCGTCCTCGCCCTTCTCGCTCGTCTTGAAGCGCCACTTGTCGATGGCCTTTCCCCGGGGCAAGGGGGTGAATCCCTCTGCCCTCCCCCGGTAGAATCGCCATCCCTCGTCCAGGAGTAGCTTCTGCCTTGGATTGTCATCCCGCGGAGCGCATGCGCTCGTTGTCAAGAATGTGGAAACGAGACCCATGGAGACACAAAGAATTAAAAAGGCTCTCGCGCTCATTTTGCCCCCTTCCGATCTTCCACCGTTCAGGCCCGAATCACGGGACTCTCGGTCGAATCGGCGCCTTGGCCGTCGTTATCTCAACGACTGCCGTCTCGAGGCCCGAAGACTCTGCGGTCAGCTGGATCACGCCCGGCTGCTTCGTCGCCTGGATGATGACCATGGCCAAGCCGTTGAAGGCGCTGCGCTTGTCCGCCTTGTCCGCCTCGTGGCTCGAGGGGTCCCCGTTCCCCACGCCGATGATCTCCCCGGGGCCCTCTAGACTGAATTGCACCTCGTTCCCGGCGGTCGGCACGAACCGACCCTCCGCGTCGAGGATTCTGACTTTCACCAGGGAGACGTCCTCCCCGTCCGCGTTGACGCTCGAGCGGTCGGGCTCGAGTGCTATGCCGGCCGGCTCCTCCGCCGTCTCTCGCCTGGTCTCGGCGACGACCTCTCCGTCCCGGTAGCACTTGGCTTCCAGAACTCCGGGCTCCCACTCGACCTTCCACGATAGGCTCGAGTGCGGCTGCACGTCTTTTTGTCCCTGGCTCTCCCCGTTGAGAAACAGCTCGACGCTCTCGCAGTTGGTGTAGCACTGGACGTCGATCGTCTGGTCGCTTTCGTCTCTGTCGGCCCAGTTCCAGTGCGGGAATAAGTGAAGGACGGTCTCGTCGCTCCAGGCCGACTTGTAGGCGTAGTAGTCGTCCTTGGGGAAACCGCAGGTGTCCATGAGGCCGTATTGTGATGTGACGGCTGGCCAGTCAAAGGGAGCGGGCTCGCCCCGATAATCCATACCGTTCCAGACGAATCCGCCCGCGACGTAGTCCGTCTCGGCCACCGAACTCCAGCTCCGCGCCGAACCGGTGCCGTAGGAGCTGAGATAGGCCTTCTCGTCGTCCCTGGCATAGATCCCGCGCGTCGTTCGGGCGTAGCCGGTCTCGAGGGCGACCATCGGCTGATCCGGATTCGCAGCGTGGTATTCGTCGTATCTACGCGGGTTGAAACCCCTCACATCGATGACTTCTGTCAAGTTTGCGAGACCTTGTAATAAATTGGTCTCTTCAGGCGAGCGCGCGCCACCGGTCGGTCCCATGGGCCCGATGATGGGACGGGTGGGGTCCCACCGCTTGATCGCGTCCTGCATCGCTTTGTACTGTTTCGTTGCCTCCTCGTAGCCCTGCTTCAACCCCTCGTTGTACATGCTATAGAGGACGATGCTTGGGTGGTTCCTGTCGCGCCGCACCATGCCTTCCACAGTGGCGAGCACCTCCTCCGAATCACCCATGTGGCGATTCTCATTCATCACCAGTATCCCCAGGCGATCGGCCGCGTCCAGCACCTCCGCGGTCGGCGGGTTGTGCGCAGCGCGGTAGGCGTTCGCACCCATCTCCTTCAGCTTCTCCATCTTGTAAACGTTGATCCTGTCCGGCAAGGCGGCGCCCACTCCCGCGAAGTCATCGTGGAGGTTGACTCCGTTGATCTTCACGTTTTTCCCGTTGAGGGAGAACCCGTTCCCGTCGAAGGTGAAATACCGTACCCCCAGCGGCGTCTCGTACCGGTCGGTGACGCGCCCGCCGCTTTTTACCGTAGTCTTTACCGCATACAAGTATGGGTTCTCTAGAGACCACAGGGTCGGGTCTTGTATCGTGACGTCCTGGTTGAATTCGTACTCCTGACCCGCTGGGATAGTCTGCTCCGCCTCGGACTCCGCCACCGTCTTCCCGTCAGTGTCGGTAACCGTGCTCGTGAGCGTGCACTCCATCGACTCCGCGCTATCGTTGACGACGGTCGTCTGGATGTTGACCTCCGCCAGCTCGTTGGTGACCTCCGGCGAGGTGACGAAGGTCCCCCAGTGACCGACGTGCAGGGGGTCGAGCTTCGTTAGCCAGGCGTGGCGGTAGATGCCGCCGCCCTCGTACCACCAGCCCTCGTCCCAGTCCGCGTCGGCGCGCACCGTCACCACATTCTCCCCGCCGAAGTTCGCCGCGTCGGTGATGTCGTAATAGAAGCCCGTGTAGCCGCTCCAGTGGTGACCGAGCCAATGACCGTTTACCCAGACGTCGCTATTCCGGTAGACCCCGTCGAACTCCAGCCAGATCCGCTTACCCTCGTCCGCGGCCCGGAGCTCGAAGCCGCGGCGGTACCAGCCGACGCCCTTGGGCTTGTAACCATGGTCCCTGTCGTACCAGAGTTCGCCTTCCCTTTTACCCTGGGGCTTGTCCCCCCCCTTGGGGTCGAACTCGCCCCCCACCACGAAGTCGTGGGGAACGCGGACCTCTTCCCAGCCGCTGTCGTCGAAGTCGACCGACGCCGTCTTCACCGACCGCATCTTCTGGTCGTCTTCCCACAGGGCCGGCCTGTTGTACAGGACCGTGCCGTCAATGCCGCCGCGGCCCCCGGTGTTGTGCACCAGCACCGCCAGCTCGTTCGGCCCGCCATCATTCCAGGTGTAGTTCAGATTGATCTCGAAGGGGAAGTCCCCGCCCTCATGGTAGTAGGCTAACTTCCCGTTAACGTAGACGGTCGCGTTGTCGTCCACGGATTGAAAATAGAGCCGAGGCCTTCCGGTCGGTCCGGGCGGCAAGTCTCCGAGCTCCGTACGGAACCAGGCAAGACCCTCCTTGCCCTCAAACACGTCGGTACCCGGCTCCGTCTCCTGCCAACCGGAGATATCGAGCCCGGGCGCCGCCATCGCTTCCGCCTCGTCCTCGCCCTTCTCGCTCACCTTCCAGCTCCACTTGTCGATGGTCTTTCCCCGGGGCAAGGGGGTGAATCCCTCTGCTCTCCCCCGGTAGAATCGCCATCCCTCGTCCATGAGTCGTTTCTGCCTTGGATTGTCATCCCGCGGAGCGCATGCGCTCGTTGTCAGAAATGTGGAAATAAGACCCATGGAGACCAACAGAATCAAAAAGGCTCTCAAGCTAATTTTTCTCATTTTATTAACCTCGCTAAGTCTCAAATCGGCGCTCACTCCTCGTTCGCACCTTCCGCTCGCACGCTCGCTGCAGACGGCGGCGGGCCGAACTCGATGATCTATCAGTTCAACGCTGATGGCTCCTCGCGCAGGGTGCAGACGACTTTCTCAGCCTGCTAAATACTATGCCCCGTGGACGACTTTTTTATTGTCTATGACTTTTTTTCTTTGTTACACAGCCTCGCGGTTGTCCGCAGAACGAAAGTTTCCTTGGTCGATGCCGGCTGTGGGCGATGAACGAATTCCGGGCAGCGGGTCTCAGGAGAGCCTGATAAATCACGGGATGACATCAGTTCGAATCGGTGCTCGTCATCGATTGGTTAGCCCAGCCGGTCCAAATAGATAACCCACAGATCCTGCTGAGGCGGCCCAATACCGGCGCAATCTACCATGCTTGTCGAGAGAAATACAATTTTCTCGAACCATGGCACAGACAACGGGTTCGGCGAACGGTTCAACGCCTCGCCCCCGCTGGCCGATGACTCTCGCTTGCAGCGCCAGTCAAACGGCGTTTTCGAGCAGCTTCAGCAATCGCTGGATGTCGGCGGGGTTGTTGAACATGGAGATGCTCACACGTATCATCGAAGCGTTCTTCTCTCGGAAGGTGACCACGATGGCCTCTTCCTTCAGAAGACGTTTCAGATGCTCGGGGTCTTGTCCATGAACGAAGCTCATGATGGGTGACGGGTTGCCTTTGGGCGTCCAGATCTCGAGTCCCAACCTGGCGAGGCCCTCCCGGAGCTCTCGGGCCAGCGCCACGGTGTGCTCTTCGATTCTGGAAAGACCGACCTTGTTCAAGTAGCCGAGGGCGGCGGCGAGCTGGGCGACCGCACTGTAAGCGAGTGAGGCGTACTCGTACTTCTGCGCCGTGGTCCGGAGGCGGAAACGGTACTCGGGGAGCGTCTCCGCGACCTGGGAGTGGCCGTAGCGATCGGGCCTAATGCGATCGAGGTGCTCCTCGCGGATGAAGAGCGGCGCCACGCCGAAGTTTGCGAAAAGCCACTTGAAGGCCCCGCTGGTGAGAAAGTCCACGCCCTGCTCGGTGAGGTTGGTGGGGAAGTGGCCGAGCGCCTGGACGGCGTCCGTGTAGAGGAGGGCACCTTTGGCGTGAGCGAGCTCCGCCAGGGCGCGGAGGTCGTGTCGATAGCCGTTGCGGTTCGACACCCAGGCCACGGAAACGAGCCGGGTCCTCTGGTCGATGCGCGCTTCGAAATCTTCGATCCGCGCCCGGCCCTCCTTCTGGGGAACGATGCGGAGCTCGATGCCCCGCTCCTTTTCGAGCTGCCGGTAGAGGACGAAGGTTGTAGTAAAGTGGAGCTCGTCCACAACGACGTTGTCGCCGGCTTGAAGATCGAGGCCGTGAGTGACGACGTTCTCTCCGTCGCTCGTCGAGTAGAGAAGAGCTACCTCCTCCGGCTTGGCGCCGAAGAGCTCAGCAAAGCTGGCGCGCGCCATCTCTTTGTTCTCCAATCGACGACGGCTATCCGCCCACAGCAACTTTTCGTCGGCGTACTCGACGGCCGCGTCTCTCACCACCGTCGGCATCGGGCCGATCCAGGCGGTGTTGAGAAACGTCTGGTTCCGGGTGACGGGAAAATCGGCGCGCACCCCGAGCGGATCTTCGGCGGGAGGGGCCGCCATACCGCGTACGGTCGGGAGCGAGGCCAGCCCGGCGGCGGTCGTCCTGAGGAAGCTACGGCGGTCCAGTAAGCTCATGGGAATCTCTCCTTTCCGATCAGCGCCGTTGTTAGAGACGCCATTGCTTTGCGTTTTCGAATGGTTGGACCGAAGAGGGCGTAAGCGTAGGAGCTTCTCCTGGGAGAAGATGGCCGAAATCCCGCACCGTATCCACAATCCGCGGCGCCGGATCACGCGCCAGAACGGCAGCGATGCTACGGCTCCTGCGTCGGCTCGCTCGCCGACCCGTTCGAGGCTTGGATAAACGCAGCCACGTCGCGCTTGAACTGCCGAAGAACCTCCGGACGTATGTACATCATGTGCCCGGCCTCGTAATAGCCCATGCTCACCCGCTCGCGGTACGTTGGCTCATACCCAAGGTGATCGAACGTCCACTCCGTGGCGGCAAATACCGTGGCCACATCGTAGTAGCCGTTCGCGACGAACACGCGCAGGAAGGGATTACGCGCCATCACGTAGCGGAGGGAATCAGTTAGATTGAGGTAGCGGCCCTGAGGGTATTCCCACTTGCGCCCGAAGTCATACGAGCGGTATTGAAGGTCCGTCTCCCACTTCAGCTCGCGCCGCACGTAGTCGTTGAACATCGCCGTGAAGGCGCCACCCACTGCCGTGTCCGAGGGATCGAACTCTTGCTCCTCGCCGGCCGCGTCGGCGTCGATGCCAGTGAACCGGCTGTCGAGACGCCCGACCATCAAGCGTCGATCACGCAGCAGCTCTTTGCGGAATCGTTTTGGGTTGACCCTCAGGTTAGCGTGTGCGATGTACTGGGGCGACAGGCCGGTGTAGCGCGCCACCTTCTCCGCCATGGCCTCGTTCTCCTCGCGGCTCAGCCGATTCCCTTTGGTGAGCGCGAGCAGGTATTCGCCGAATGCGAAAGCACGGGCTTTGGCAACAACTTCCTCGAGCTCGCCCTGGAGGTCTGCCGGCAGCTTCTTGTGATACCAGGCAGTCGCCGTGTAGGTGGGCAGGAAGAAGACGTAATGCATGTCGTTGGCGGGTGCCTCCCTAAGCGTCATGAAGTCGAGGACCGAGGACACCAGGACGATGCCATTGAGCTCGATTTTTAGGCGCGCTTGCAAATCGGCGGCGACCCCCGCGGATCGCACCGTTCCATAGCTCTCGCCAAGGAGGTACTTCGGTGACGCCCAGCGGTCGAACCGGGTGATGTAGAGCTGGATGAACTCGGAGAAGAACTCGATGTCCTGGTGGACGCCGTAGAACTGTTTTAGGTCCTCGCCTTCGGCCGCCCGGGTGAAGCCGGTCGCGACCGGGTCAATCGCCACCAGATCCGTGACATCGAGCAGCGAGTCCCCGTTGTCCACCAGACGGTACGGCGGCGCCGGCTGGAAACCTTCGCTCGCCATTGGCACCCGCCGTGGCCCGAGCGCCCCCATATGGAGCCAGATGCTAGCCGAGCCCGGGCCGCCGTTGTAAAAGAAGGTGATCGGCCGGGCGCCCCGGTCCGTCTGGCCATCGCGAACGTAGGCGACGAAGAAGACGTTCGCTCTCGGCTTGCCGTCCGGGTGGCGCAGAACGAGCGTGCCTGCCGTCGCCGTGTAGGGAACCTCGGCGCCGCCGATACGCACGCTGTGGGACGTGGTGGAGAGCTTGTCCTCCGCGACGACTGCCGCTTCGGATTCCGAGGACTCGCTCGTCGTAGCGTCGGGTGTCGGCTGCTGTGCTCGCGCCGGTTCGAGTGTCACCGCCCAGAGAAATGAGACCATTGCCAGGAGAACGAGGTTTTCAGGCCTTCGTGCGCGCATCGAAATACCTCCAGACGTGGATGTGAGCGGGGACTATACCATGATGGGTTCTTCGAGACGAACCATCGCTTTCAGCGGGCTCGATGGTAGTTTTCGCTCTGTCTGAAACGTCGTTCTCAAGATCGGAGCCAGACACAACATTCAGGTTACTCCCATGTCTCCACGACAAGAGCAGGTCGATGCGCTCCTGGGAAATCAGACCACGTTCTCGGAGAAGGCGGAGGAGCTTTTAACGGAAAAGGAGCTCGGCTTGATGAGGATCGACGTAGGGAATAGGAAGCCACTCGCCGTCGGGTTTCCAAACGCCTCTGGAGACGATGGAATGGATATTGTGGGTCCATTGACACACAAGAGCGGGTGTCGCTATAGTCGGCTTCCGCTCGTATTCGGGAGCACGCGGAACGACAAAGTGTCGTTGGGGGGGGCTCTACGGCAACAAACTACATGCGCAGCACGAACCGAAGGGTGGCCGTGTCGCTCTTGCTCACCTGTTTCTGGTGCGTATTCACGGCGGACGGCCAATCTCAGTCTCGCGAGGACGGAAACGGCGCCGTGCCTGCTCAGTACGACATTGAACCACCCGGTATCGATCCCGCTCTTTTTTTCGGCACGGCGAATGCGGACTCCGCTCAATATCGATTGGGCCCCGAAGACGTGCTGGAGATCTCCGTGTTCGACATGGAGCAGTTCAACCGCACGGTTCGAGTCTCGGGAGCGGGCACCATCGATCTCCCGTTGGTGGGATTGATCGACGTACAAGGCCTGATTCCGGAGCGAGCTGCTGCCCGCGTCGCCGAAAGGCTACGCGACGATTTCGTGCCTTGGTGCACAACTCGCGATCTCGGTCCACAATTGTCCTTTACTCACGGATTCGAGGTTCCCCATGAGCATTTTCAAACGCACTCAGCGGAAGTATGTGAAGAAGGCCTATCGCGTGAGGAATTGGCGTGAATATGAGGCGGGTCTACGCAACCGTGGGAGCCTGACCGTCTGGATCTCGCTCACCGCCGGCAAGCTTGTGAACTGGGACGCACCCCGGCCGAGGAGGAGGAAACCGGGCCGTCAACGCAAGTACTCGAACCACGCCATCGAGACGGCTGTCACCCTGGGCATGGTGTTTCATCTGTCATCTAGGCAGAGCGAGGGATTGCTGCGATCGTTGTTCGCTCTGATGAAGCTAGACAATGATGTGCCCGATCACACCACGATCTCGAGGCGTAAGGCGAAGCTGGGTAAGGTCCCCTTCTACCAAGACAAGCAGAAGACGCCGTTGCACATCTTGATCGACAGCAGCGGTCTCGCTGTCCACGCCGGCCAGCTGCGCAGAGCACCAAAGAGCAGGGACTATCGCAAGCTCCATCTGTGTGTCGACGAGCAGAGTGGCGAAGTCGTCGCCGGCGAGCTGACGAGCAAAAGAGCCCGCGATTCATCGCGGGTTGCATCGCTTGTCGGACAGATCGACAGTCCCATCTCATCGGCCAGAGCTGACACCGCATACGACGCCGGCGGCGTCTATGAGGCAATCGAGAATCACAGCGCTCATTGCTCGCCGAGGGTGCTGATACCGCCGCGCAAGGGCGCCCAGCTCGCATCGGGGCCGGCGAGCAGCCGACAGCGCAATCGCAACATTGCAGCACAAGCTCGGCTCGGCAAACGAAAGTGGCACACAGAATCGGGCTACAGCAAACGGAGCAAAGTCGAGACAACGTTCCATCGCTACAAGGCTATCGTGGGCTCAGCGATGCGAGCGAGAGGGTTGGCGGCACAGAGAGTCGAGGCAAGGATCGGGTGCAAGATTCTCAACACCATGACGGCGCTCGGGATGCCTGATAGCGAGATGATCGGATGATGGGAGTCGGGGCCAAGCGAGCTATCGGCCTCTATCGGAGTTGTGCACCAAGGCACTCAATCGCTGCTGGCGGAGCTTTTCCTCGCTCGATGCCAAGTAGTGGAGCGACATGGTGTGGACGGGCACTTCATCGAGCACTTGGCTCATCTTCAGGACGCAGTCTTCGTACGCGCCTTTGTTGAAGGACTCGATGCCCTGCTGGTAGACCTCTTCCAGAAGGTCTGCTTGAGCCGCCACGTTGGACCACTGCGAGACGCGAGGCTCGACCGACATGGCCACGCTGTCGCCCCGATCTTTGGTCACGACGACGTCCTGCTCGTCGAGCTCGGGCACTTTCAACGGGATATTGGCGCTCGCGACCGCACCCGCGAGGGCTGCCCTGAGCTCGATCAGCGACTGGAAGCGCTCACCCATTTGTTTGGCGAGGGCTTTGACGACGATGGCCTCGACCTCGGCCGGCAGGACTAACTCATCGCTGAGCTTTCCCGGATCGTCGGAGACGATCTTGAAGACCGAGGCTGCCAGAGTGTCCGCGCGGAATGGATTGCGTCCCGTCAGAAGCTCATAGGAGACCACGCCCAGGGAGAAAATGTCCGCCTGGGTTGTGACCACCTGTCCGCGCATCTGCTCCGGTGCCATGTACTCGACGGTTCCGAAGACGGTGCCCGCCTTGGTGAGCTCGCCTTCGCCAACTTTGGCGACGCCGAAATCGAGCACTTTGACGACACCGCTTCGAAGGACGAAGACGTTCGAGGGCTTCAAATCGCGATGGACGATCTTGTGCGCGTGCGCCTCGGAAAGGCCGGACGCGATCTGATCCACGATGGAGAGTTTTTGCCCGAGAGTCAGTTTCTTTTTCCGCCTCAGGATCGACGACAGCGGCGCTCCCTCGAGAAGCTCCATCACCAGATAGGCGGTGTCGCCTTCCTCGAACAGCTCGTGAACGGTGATGATGTTCGGGTGCTGGAGCTGTCCTGCCGCTTGGGCCTCGCGGAGGAAGCGCAGGCGCAACTCGGCCTCGTGCGGCGAATCGGCCATGGACATGGTCTTGATCGCCACCAGCCGTCCGAGCCCGGGATCGACGGCGCTGTACACGACTCCCATCGCGCCGCGCCCCACTAGGCCGCGCACCTCGTACTTCCCGACCTTGTCGGGAATATCGTTCTTGGACATACAAATCGCCCGGAGGAGTTGGTCGTGGTGTCTGATTTTCGGGTGTGGTTCTATGGTCTCACCCAGCCCCGAAGAATGCCACCAGCCCCCCTGCCCCACGGGCACGGCCAAGGGCGGGGGAAGAATGCTGTTGGCCCCTTGCTTAGTTGCGACGGTTGGGCTACAACCTCGGGGTCCAATGCGCATTTTCATTGTCGGCGCGGGCGAGGTGGGCTTCCACATCGCGAGCTCTCTTGCACGCGAGGGGCACGATCTCGTCGTCATCGAGGCCGACGCGGCGCAGGCGAAGAAGATTCAAACCGAGCTCGACGTCATGGGCATTCATGGCGATGGCTGTCAGCCGGAGCTCTTGAAAGAGTACGGCGTCGAGAACGCCGACCTCTTCTTCAGCGTTTCTGACGGTGACGCGGTGAACCTGCTCGCGGCGCTGACCGCTCGAGCTCTCGGGGCCAAACAGTGCGTTGCTCGCCTCGGGAACCCACAATACGGGGAGAATCCGCTTCTGCAAGCCGATCCCAATATTATCCCGCTCCATCCCGAACGGCTCGTCGCCGAAGAGATTCTCGGCTTGACGCGGGTCCCTGGCGTCAGCAAGGCGCATTTCTTCGAGGATGGAAAGCTTCTCTTGTTGCGCGCGCGACCGTCTCGTGACGCGGACATTTACCGCCGTCCGCTCAGAGAGCTATCGGGGCCCGACGGCTGGATTCTCGTGGGCGTCGAGCGGGGCGGCAAGCTCACCATCCCAAAAGGTGACACCGAGCTGAAGCCAGGTCATCGGGTGTATGCCGTAGGGCGGACGGAGACGGTGCGCGAGTTTCTCCGGGCGCTAGGAATCGAGGCGTCGCCCGTTCACAAAGTCGTCATCGCCGGCGCTGGACACGTCGGTAGCTGGCTCGCGAAAAAGCTCGTCGAGGACAACGTGCACGTCACGGTGATCCAACGACAAGCGCAAAAAGCGCTCGCGCTCGCCACTGAAGTTCCCGAGGCGCTGGTCCTGCATGGTGATGCGACCGACACGGGGATCTTGAAGGAGGCGGGCGCTGCCGACGCCGACTACTTCGTCGCCGCCACCCAGGACGATGAAAGCAACGTGATCAGCTCCTACCTTGCCCACGAGGCTGGCGCGCGCATCGTGGTGAGCCTCTACCAGCGGCCTGAGTTTCTGAACGTACTCCGGGCCGCGCGCGTCGATATCGGCCTCTCGCCCCGTCTCATCACCGCTGGCACCATCCTCCGTATGGTCCACCGGCGCGAAATCTTGAGCCTCGACCTGGTCGCGAGTGGTGAAGCCGAAGTCGTCGAGTTCCAAGTGCCGGACAGCTCGCGTGTTCTCAAAGCGCCGCTCCGGAAAATGAAGCTCCCGAAAGACAGCATCATCGGCGCGGTCATTCGTGGCGAGGAGCGCTACGTACCCGACGGCGATTTCACGTTCCAAGTCGGGGATCGCGCGCTCGTGTTCAGCTTGACCGAAGCCCTGCCCGCGCTCGAGAAGTTGTTCCGCGCTCGGTAATACCAGCGATGTCCGAAGCTAAACGACTGGCCGGCCGGTTGCGCATCAACGTCAATATCGGAAGCGTTCTCTTTCTTCTCGGCCGCCTGCTGCTCGCGCTCGCGTTGGCACTCCTCGTCCCCGCGCTCGTGGCGCACTATCTCGAAGAAGACGCGCGTTGGGCATTCTATGCGGCCGCCGGCTTCGCCGCCGCGCTCGGCCTGTTTCTGGAGAGGTATTTCCACCAGGGGGAAGAGTTCGCCTTCGGCCGGCGCGAAGCGTTTCTGCTCGTCAGCTCCGCGTGGCTTCTGGCGACGGCGGTCGGCGCGATGCCGTACGTGCTGGAGAATGGCATCGCGTTCACCGTGGATGCGCTGTTCGAGTCTGCATCGGGGTTCACCACGACCGGTGCGTCCATCTTCGCCGATGTGGAGGTCCTCCCGCGCTCGGTCCTGCTGTGGCGAGCGTTGACCCAGTGGATTGGTGGCATGGGCATCATCGTGCTCGGGATTGCCGTGCTCCCGAAACTCGCAATAGGGGGGATGGAGCTTCTCAGCGCCGAGGCACCCGGGCCCATCCAGGAGAAGCTCACGCCCCGCATCGCTCAGACGGCGAAAGCTCTTTGGGGCATCTACGTGTTGTTGACGCTCCTCGAGATAGGAGTCTTATTGGTTCTCGGGCTCGGCCTTCTCGATGCTGTGGCACATGCGTTCGCATCGATGGCGACGGGCGGGTTCTCCACGAGAAACGGCAGTATCAGCGCGTTCGAGAGCGCGGCGGTCGAGTGGACGGTCACGCTGTTCATGGTTCTCGCGGGCGCGAGTTTTGCGGTCCACTACCAGTGGCTGCGCGGAAGATTCTCGGTGTTGAAAAAGGATTCCGAGCTTCACCTGTACGTCGGGATTCTCGCGGCGGGAACTTTCGTGATCGTCTTGGATCTGATGTTCGGGCAGGTCACGAGCTCGTTCTTCGAAGCACTGCGACTCGCAGCGTTTCAAGTGGTGACGATCGTAACGACCGCGGGCTTCGTGACCGCGGATTACGAGGCGTGGCCACAGGTCTCTCGGGTGCTCCTCTTCGTTCTCATGTTCACCGGCGGCTGCGCCGGCTCGACCGGTGGCTCGGTCAAAATCGTTCGCTTGCTGATCATCTTCAAGAAGATCGCGGTCGATTTGAAGCGGATGCTCCAGCCGCACGCCGTCTTGCCGGTGCGCTTGGGCTCGCGGAGCGTACCCGATGACGTCGTCTCCTCGGTGACGACTTTTTTCGTTCTGTTCTTGCTGCTGTTTGCGCTCGGCGGGATCGCGCTCACCATCTTCGGTGTCGATCCGGTCTCGGCGTTCTCGGCGTCGGCTGCTTGTCTCGGTAACATCGGCCCCGGTTTCGGCGCCGTCGGACCGACGATGAACTACGCGGGCCTACCCGCGGCCGCGAAAGTGCTCCTCGCAGTATTGATGGTCGTCGGCCGTCTCGAGCTCTACACGGTGATGTTTATTTTGTTTGCCTCTCCTGCCATTTCAGTGGATCCTCTCGAGGGTGAGACCGCCACAGTTTAGGTAGACGAGACTGATGAGAGCTTCGGCAGAGTGGAGTCCAAAGCTGCGGTGGCTCAGCAGCCGGGTTTTGTTGTTCATTCCTTCGAGTCGGCCGTTGCTGAGTCTCCACGTGACCCACGCGATGACGCCATCGAAGTGGCTGCGGATCATCTTCGCCGCGCGTTTGACGGGCTCTATCCTCGAGCTCATAGCGCGCCGCAGCCATCCTCGGAGAAACTTCTTGGCCCATGTCTCGGTTTTGTAGGTGTAGAGGTCCATGAAGTCGTCGCGCAGAAGCATGGCGCGGTAGAGGCGACGATTAGCTCGCACCTGCTCGCGGAGCACCCGTTTGTCTTTCGCGCTGCGGTTGTGTTTGGCCTTGAGAAGGGGAAACTTGGTGTTCTTGAGGTTGCGCCGGGCAGTCCCTTTGAGCTCGCGCACCAGCTCGCGCCGGGTCTTATCCACGGCCTCGTTCAGATGCTTGACGATGTGGAAGCGGTCAAAGATCACCCGTGCCTGAGGAGCCTTTTTGCCGACGACAGTTATGTACGGCTCCCACATGTCCATGCTGACCGCTTCGAGCTCCGCGGCTCTTTGTGGTCCGAGCTTGCGGAAAAACCGCAGCAGCGTCTTGGCCTTGCGCTCCTTTCCCGCCCAGACGACCCGGCCGCTGAGATGGTCTATTACCACTGTTAAGTACTTGTGGCGTTTGCGGTAGCTGATCTCGTCCATCCCAATCACCCGCAATCCATCGAGCTCGCGCCGCTCATCCCGCTGCTCGGCAACCACTCGCTGGATGATCCGTCGCACCGAACGCCACGTCACTCGGAAATAGTTCGCTACGGCGCTGACGTCCGTCCTCTGTGCCAGCCACGCTACCTCTTGTTCGAAGCTTTTGGTAAAGCGGCTTCCCTTGTCTGCCCAAGGCACCTTTTCTCTGACCACTCCACACCGCCGACATACCACTCGTCGGATCGAGTAGCGAAGATAGGTCCGGACTCCGAACAGGTCCAAGTGCCGCCAGTAGCGATTGTAGCGATCTTTGTTCTTGCGGACCTTTCGTCCGCAAATCCCGCACAGAGGCTTCCTCCTCCGTGGTACTACATCCACCACCACTCTGTCTTTGTCCGCCTGGAAGTGGAAACCTCGGACCCACAGGCCTTGCAATCCGATGAGCTTGTTGACTAACGTAGTAACGCGCATCGCGGGAACGCTCTTTTCTCTTTCGGAAAAAAAGATTCTAGCGTTCTCGCCGATGCGCATCTACACATGGCTTACCCTCTCAACCCACGGGCCTCACCAAATGCCACTGCCCCTCAGCGGGAGACAAGGCTGTGGGAAACGCCCCCACGGTTCTGGTCGTTCAGACCTTGCTCACGACTGAGTTCTCTTCGAAGCCTGGAAGGGCGTTTTCCATAGCCTCCACTAATCGAGCCCCCCCTTCCTTATTCCATATGAATTAATCGGGTCTACGCGGAAATCTGTGGGCGAATGCTGACGGAGAAATAGTGTAACTCATTGTGTGGAAAAGGTATTCAGCACTTCATCAGGTGCTGAGAAGTGATCCGTTTTTCGGATAGGCTAACCGAGTGAAAAATCCCCAGTCGATCCGCTCGCTTTTTGCGCTACCAGGTTTCGTGGCTGGCGCCCGATTGAACGGTGTATTCGGTGACCGATACGCCCGCGTCATCCAGCTCAAGAGGCGAAAAAAACAGCCGTGTGCTCGTACTGTGGGCATCGGTGCCGGGGGCGCTATGACAAGCAAGTGTGCCGGGTCCGCGACCTGTCGTTGGCAGGCTGGCGGATCTATCTGGAATACGAGCGTTGGCGCGTCAACTGTCGTGGGTGCGGTGGTGTGCATGTAGAACACTTGGACTGGCTGGCGAACAACCCGCGCTACACCCAGCGCTTTGCGACGCATGTGGGCAAGCTGTGCCGGGATATGCCGAACAAGGCGGTGGCCGAGATGGAACGTCTGCACCACACTACGGTGAAGGACCTGGATAAGCTCTACATGCAAGAGCAAGTCGAGCGGGCGGGGCTGCCGGCGCCTCGGGCCATCGGTATTGATGAGATCTCCATCCGCAAGGGACATAACTATCGTGTCATTGTCAGCGACCTGGAGCGGGCGCGTCCCATCTGGGTGGGCGGTGAGGGTCGCAAAGAAACCGACATCGATTTGTTCTTCAAGGCGCTGGGCGGGAAGAAAAGCGCCCGTATCAAGCTGGCCGCCATGGATATGTGGAAGCCCTTCCGGAACTCGGTGATTAACAACGCACCCAATGCGCGGATCATCTTCGACAAGTTTCATATCATGCGTCACCTGTCAAAGGCTCTCGATGAGGTCCGGCGCCGTGAGTACAAACGCCTCAGCGGCGAGGACCGGTCGTATATCAAGGGGCAGCGTTACACGTTGCTTTCCCGGCGGGAGAACCTGAGCCTGGACGGTCGCCGCGCACTCAAGAAGTTGCTCCAGGCCAACCGGCGCCTGAACACCGCCTATGTTTTGAAGGAGGCCTTCGGGCAACTCTGGGATTACCGCACCGAACGCGGGGCTCGCGCCTTTTTCACACGTTGGAAAGACAGCCTCAAATGGCAGCGCCTGCATCCCTACCAGAAGTTCGCCGGAATGATTGAGTCCCATTGGGATGGTATCGCCTCCTACTGTCATCCTGAGAACAAAGTCAGTCTCGGACTGGTTGAAGGGGTCAACAACAAAATCCGTGTTCTGCAACGACGCGCCTACGGCTATCGTGACGAGGGATATCTCAAGCTGAAGATCGTGGCGGCATTCCTTCCGCCATTACCCAGAAATGCCGTTTTCAACCCACACGAACCCGCGTAGACCCAATTAATCTTTCTTGTATATATATCAGGAGGGGCCTGTGGGCGCTCGTGGGAAACGCGAAGCGTTTTCCAAGCGATTGTGGAAAACGCCGCTCCACGTTTGTACGTGCTCACAACCTTTCCCTAAACGCCTCTCTCGCCCGGAGTTTCCGGCGTTTTCCACAATCGCGGCAGCGTCCATAGGCCATGCCCTCCAACACAAATCAGATCCCCCGAAACGACAGGAGAACCGTTTGTTTTTTAGGCGGGTTGCATAGGACTGCCATAAGATCCGCCATCCGCCATCGGCCGTCAGCCATCGGCCAGAGCGCCTCGCCTCCGAGGCAGACGTCCACGACTCGCAACGCCGTCGCTACTCTCGAGCAAACGCCTTCCGCATAGACGCCGATCTGCTAATGGCCGACGGCTGGTGGCTGATGCCGATCCTTTGTCATAGAATCATCGGTCATGTTTGCTGCAGGAGGATTTCGATGAGCCGCGGAAAAGCTGAAATTGACGCGCTATTGCAAGAAGGACGGGAGTTCGTGCCGTCGGACGCGTTTCGCGACCAGGCTCATGTGCGGGACGAGTCGCTCTACGTCGAGGCGGACAAGGATTTCGAAAGCTTCTGGGCGAGGATGGCCGGCGAGCTCGAGTGGATCGAGCCGTGGCACGAAGTGCTTTCGTGGAACCCACCGCACGCCAAGTGGTTCGTCGGTGGAAAGCTGAACGTCAGCGTCAACTGTCTCGACCGCCACGTGAAAACGGCGCGGCGCAACAAAGCGGCTCTCATATGGGAAGGCGAGCCAGGCGATAGGCGCACACTCACCTATTGGGATCTCTATCGCGAGGTGAACCGGTTTGCGAACGTTCTCAAAAAGCTCGGAGTCGGCAAGGGAGATCGGGTTGCCATATACCTCCCGATGATCCCCGAGCTCCCGATCGCGATGTTGGCGTGCACCCGCATCGGTGCGGTGCATAGCGTCGTCTTCGGAGGTTTCAGCGCCGACTCTCTACGAGATCGCATCAATGACGCCGAAGCCAAGCTCGTCATCACCGCCAACGGAGGCTATCGCCGAGGCAATATCGTTCCGCTCAAGAAGTTCGCCGACGAGGCGGTCGAGGGTGCCCCGAGCGTCGAGAACGTCGTGGTCGTCAAGCGCGACGATTTCAAGATCCACTTCGAGGAAGGTCGGGATCACTGGTGGCACGATCTCGTCGCCGACGCTGACGCTTTTTGCGAGCCCGAGCCGATGGACGCCGAAGATCTGCTCTACATTCTTTATACATCGGGCACGACCGGTAAGCCCAAGGGCGTCGTCCATACGACCGGGGGGTACCTCACCCAGGTAGCGGCGACGACGAAGTACGTGTTCGATCTCAAAGACGACGACGTGTGGTGGGCGGCCGCCGACATCGGCTGGGTGACCGGCCACAGCTACATCGTCTATGGGCCCTTGGCGCTAGGGGTCACTGGGGTCATGTACGAAGGCTCCCCCGACTGGCCGGACAAGGACCGATTCTGGGCAACGGTGGCGAAATACGGCGTCACCTGCTTCTACACCGCGCCGACCGCGATCCGCGCGTTCATGAAGTGGGGGACAGAGTGGCCGGCCAAACACGATCTCTCGTCGTTGCGACTTCTCGGTACGGTGGGCGAGCCCATCAATCCCGAAGCATGGATGTGGTACTACGAGTTCATCGGGGGCAAGCGGTGCCCGGTCGTCGACACCTGGTGGCAAACCGAGACGGGTGCCATCATGTGCACCCCGCTACCGGGAGTGACGAAGCTCAAGCCCGGCTCGGCGACGAGGCCGTTCCCGGGTATCCAGATGGACATCCTGACCGAGGCTGGAGACACCGTCGAAATAGGTGGCGGCTTGCTCGCGATCAAACGCCCGTGGCCGTCGATGCTCCGCGGAATCTACGGCGATCCCGAGCGCTACGTGAGCACTTATTGGAGCAAGTGGTCGAACGACGTCTACTTCGCCGGCGATGGTGCGAAGCGGGATGAGGATGGCTTCTTCTGGCTCCTCGGCCGGGTGGACGACGTCTTGAACGTTTCCGGTCATCGCATTGGAACCATGGAAGTCGAGAGCGCGCTCGTCGACTACCCGGACGTGGCCGAGGCCGCGGTCGTGGGACGGGCGCACGACATCAAAGGGCAGGCGATTTCCGCGTTCGTGACGTTGAAAGAAGGCAAGCAAGCCACGCCGTCTCTGATCGACGATTTGAAACAGCACGTCGTCAAACGCATCGGAGCGATCGCACGGCCCGACGACATCATTCTCACCGCGGATTTACCCAAGACACGCTCGGGCAAGATCATGAGACGCCTGCTCCGAGACATCGCCGAAGGCAAGACCCTCGGCGATACTACGACGCTTGCGGATCCGGCTGTTGTTGAAAGCTTGAAGGAGAAATACGCCGACGAGGCTGAATAGATCTATGAAAATCTCACTGTCTCACCAACCGTTCGAAAAGCTCAAGACCGACCTGGCCGTAGCTGTCGTCAATTTTGACGGGCCTAACGGAGACCTCATCGACGTCGACGATTCCGTTCTCGGGAAAGCGCTCAAAGACGCGAAGAAAGCGTTTCAGCGAGAGCGCTACCATCGCGAGGTGCTACTGAACTTCGGCGACAAGGCTCCGGTGAAAGCACTTCTCGTGTTCTCGTCCGCGCTCGAAAAAAACTACGACTTGCGGGAGAGCGTCAAGATCTTCGCTGCGCGCTCACTCGGCTATGCGTCCGACTATGGTCACGCGCGGCTCGCGTTTCTACTCAACGGTCCATCCGGTGTCGGCCACGTCGGCTGCGCGACCGAAGGGTACGTCCTCGGAGACTACCGATTCGACAAGTATCGGAAGGACAAGACCAAAAGGAGCATTTCGGTCAGCCTCGTCTGCCGAGCGACCGCTCGCAAGACCGCCGAGCGCGAGCTCATTCGGAACCGCATCGTGAGCGAGGAAGTGAACCGAGCGCGCGACCTCGTGAACGAGCCCGGCGACAAGGTCTATCCGAAAACGCTGGCGCAGCTCGCAAAGAAGATCGGGACGGCCAGCAAGCTCGGTGTCACTATCGTTTCCGGCGCGGCGCTCGAGCGGCAGGGCTACAGCGGTCTCGTGGCGGTGGGGAAGGGGAGTGCCTACCCGCCCTGTCTCATCGTGTTGCGCTATCGCCCGGCAAAGAAATCGAAACGCCACCTTGCGCTCGTGGGCAAAGGGATCACGTTCGACACCGGCGGTATTTCCATCAAGCCGTCCGAGGGCATGTGGTTGATGAAGGGGGACATGGCCGGTGGCGCGGCGGTGTTGGGAGCGATGGCGGCGATTGCCAAGCTGAAGCCGAAGGTCGCGGTCACCGGGATCGTCGCGGCAGCCGAGAACTTCCCGGGGCCCGAAGCCCAACGACCCGGCGACATTTTCATCGCCAAAAACGGCAAGTCGGTGATGGTGGACAACACCGACGCCGAAGGCCGCCTCGTACTCACCGATGCCCTCGCGCGCGCGGGAGAAGAAAAAGCGACGCACATCGTCGACGCCGCGACGTTGACGGGTGCGATCGTGCGGACGCTCGGCACTGCGGTTGCGGGCATCATGGGCAACGACGCCAAACTCGTTCGTGCGGTCATCGATTCCGGGGCTCGTCACGGTGAAGCCTACTGGGAGCTACCGTTGATCGAGGAGTATCGCGAGATGCTGAAGACGCCCTACGCCGATCTGAACAACATCGGCGGAAAGTTCGCGGGTGCTATCACCGCTGGTCTGTTTCTCCAGGAGTTCGTCCCCGAAGGAGCGAAGTGGGTGCACCTCGACATCGCCGGACCGTTCATCCTCGAAAAGAAGTGGAAGTACTTTCCCGAAGGCGCCACCGGTTTCGGTGTGAAGACTTTCGTGGAGCTTGCGGAGTCGTTCTAAGCGGTGTGGGCATCCAGCATCCAGCATCCAGCATTCAGCTGGGGCGTGGAGTGAACTGGATGCTGAATGCTGAATGCTCCACTACTGAGGAATAAATTCTCCCCGCTCATCCAGCGCCATTAGTAATTGCACTACCGTGCCGTAGCTTTGGGCGCCGCCTTCGACCTGCATCGCTCGCAGGTATCGGTCGTTTGCGCGGCTCGCCGCCTTGCTCACGGGGCCTTGGTAGCGGCGCCAGAACTCACGAATCGCGCGGACATCTTCACTCGGTCCTTCGTCGAGTCGAGACCAAGCTTGATCCACGTCGCTCGGCGGTAGATAGAACGACGCTTCGGTCAACAGGTAGCGAGTCGCGAAGAGGTACGCCGCGTAGCGAAAGTAGGTGGGGCTCGATTCGTCTGCGCACGCGAGGAACGCGGCGAAGTTCGCTTCACCTTCGTGGGTCACGCCGCGTTGATGTGCTTTTTCGTGGGCGACGACGACCGGGAGCAGAACGTCGGGCTGGAGCACGTTGACCGATGGCTCGCCGGTG
This sequence comes from Candidatus Marinacidobacterales bacterium, assembly GCA_965237955.1. GTDB lineage: Bacteria > Acidobacteriota > Vicinamibacteria > Marinacidobacterales > SMYC01. The sequence continues at coordinate 3,766,004 of OZ250169.1, forward strand.
AAGGGAATGAAGATCCCGCTGATGCCCAGATACGAGAACAATGTCGAGCTCGCGAGCGGTTTTGCCGGTGTCGGGTCGAACTCGATGCCGTCGCCCGGTAAGCTCAAGCGCTCGAACGCTTCGTCGAGGTTTCGGTTCAACTCGTCGAACGTAAACGGGAGGACCGTCGGTGTTTGCTCGTTGTCGAGCGCGTCGAAGAGAGACGATGCGGTCTCGGCGGCGCGCTCGCCGGCCGACAACACCGCTTGGGCGTCGACGGAACCGGCCGACAACCCCGTGCGGTCGGCGAGCGAGGGGCGTGCGTAGTTGAAGCCCCACAAAACGAGAAACATGGCAGCGAAGACACCGGCGGCGCACCAGCTCCATAGGAACGTCCCACGCCATCGGCGCTCGCCGCGCCGGAGTCGCCGATACAAACTCCAAAGAAGAAAAACGACGAGTAATCCAGCGATGGGCTCGGCGAGCGAGAACGGAACCCGATTCACGAACGCGAACGCTCGGGCAACGAGCGGATAGATGGACCGCGAATAGAGCGCATCGGTCCTGGCGGGGAAGCGAAGCGCGAGTGAGAAACTAACGACGGCGATCGGAAGCAGTGCGAGCAACACAGTCTTGGTGCGCGATCGGGTCATGGCGAAGATTTCAGTTTAGTCGAATTGATCTCGTGATGCCTGACGATCCATAAATCATCTGTGATCGACGTTGCGGTCGTTGGCGGTGGCATTGTCGGTCTCGCGACCGCACGGGAGATTCTTTCGCGGGATCCGCGCCGAAGTGTTCTCGTGCTCGAAAAAGAGCGTGAGCTCGCCTCGCATCAAACCGGCCACAACAGCGGCGTCATCCACTCGGGCATCTACTACCGACCGGGATCGTTGAAGGCTCGCAATTGCCGTCGGGGAGTTCTTAAGCTCGTCGCGTTTTGTGGAGAGCACGGCGTTCCCTATGAGCTTTGCGGGAAGGTGGTGGTGGCGAGCTCGGAGGAGGAGCGCCCGCGGCTACATGCGCTTTACGCGCGAGGCCGCGAGAACGGGGTCGGTGGGTTGCGGCTCATTACCCGAGACGAGCTGAAGGAGGTCGAGCCGCACGCCGAGGGTGTCGAGGCACTCGTTTCGGCGGAAACCGGAATCGTCAGCTTTCGCGCCGTCGCCGAGAAGATCGGCGAGGTTTTCCGGAACGAGGGTGGTCGAATCGAGACCGGAGCCAAGGTGCTATCGCTCGAATCCTCCACCCTCGTCACCAGCGCGGGTGATTTCGAGGCGAAGCGTGTCGTGTGCTGCGCCGGTCTCCATGCCGATCGGGTGGCGACGCTTTTGGGCGCGAAGCCCTCGATTCTGGTGCTCGGTTTCCGCGGCGAGTACTATCGATTGAGGCCGGAAAGCTGCCTTGGTGCACAACTCGCGATCTCGGTCCACAATTGTCCTTTACTCACGGATTCGAGGTTCCCCATGAGCATTTCCAAACGCACTCAGCGGAAGTATGTGAAGAAGGCCTATCGCGTGAGGAATTGGCGTGAATATGAGGCGGGTCTACGCAACCGTGGGAGCCTGACCGTCTGGATCTCGCTCACCGCCGGCAAGCTTGTGAACTGGGACGCGCCCCGGCCGAGGAGGAGGAAACCGGGCCGTCAACGCAAGTACTCGAACCACGCCATCGAGACGGCTGTCACCCTGGGCATGGTGTTTCATCTGTCATCTAGGCAGAGCGAGGGATTGCTGCGATCGTTGTTCGCTCTGATGAAGCTAGTCCCCTGTATCAGAACAAACTAGATAAAGCAGAGCTTGCCGAAACCCTTCTAAGTGCATGAATCTTATGAATCTTATGGGCTGGCGAAAAGCCTAACTTTGTTAGTGATCAAAGATCCAGGGGACTAGACAATGATGTGCCCGATCACACCACGATCTCGAGGCGCAAGGCGAAGCTGGGTAAGGTCCCCTTCTACCAAGTCAAGCAGAAGACGCCGTTGCACATCTTGATCGACAGCAGCGGTCTCGCTGTCCACGCCGGCCAGCTGCGCAGAGCACCAAAGAGCAGGGACTATCGCAAGCTCCATCTGTGTGTCGACGAGCAGAGTGGCGAAGTCGTCGCCGGCGAGCTGACGAGCAAAAGAGCCCGCGATTCATCGCGGGTTGCATCGCTTGTCGGACAGATCGACAGTCCCATCTCATCGGCCAGAGCTGACACCGCATACGACGCCGGCGGCGTCTATGAGGCAATCGAGAATCACAGCGCTCATTGCTCGCCGAGGGTGCTGATACCGCCGCGCAAGGGCGCCCAGCTCGCATCGGGGCCGGCGAGCAGCCGACAGCGCAATCGCAACATTGCAGCACAAGCTCGGCTCGGCAAACGAAAGTGGCACACAGAATCGGGCTACAGCAAACGGAGCAAAGTCGAGACAACGTTCCATCGCTACAAGGCTATCGTGGGCTCAGCGATGCGAGCGAGAGGGTTGGCGGCACAGAGAGTCGAGGCAAGGATCGGGTGCAAGATTCTCAACACGATGACGGCGCTCGGGATGCCTGATAGCGAGATGATCGGATGATGGGAGTCGGGGCCAAGCGAGCTATCGGCCTCTATCGGAGTTGTGCACCAAGGCATCCATACGCCACTAATTCGCTATAAATCGGGGGCGTAACCGGACGAGTATCATCAGAAAGCGCTCGTCGTCGGGAGACACGTCGCAGGTACGAGCGAAGAGGTATCAGTGCCGTAGCTCAAAGTCGAGCCGGAGGGCGGGGTCTCCGAACAGGTGGTAAATGCTGAGTAGCTCTGGAAAGGCGCCGGTGTCGGCGTAGCGCTTTTGAGCCTCGAGGACGGCGTCGCCTAGTCCCCTCTATCAGAACAAACTAGATAAAGCAGAGCTTGCCGAAACCATTCTAAGTGCATGAATCTTATGAATCTTATGGGCTGGCGAAAAGCCTAACTTTGTATAGTAATCAAAGATCCAGGGGACTAGCCGAGAGTGTTCGCCGCTCAAAAGCTCTTGGAGAAGTGCCTTGTGGTAGCGATGTGCGGGCGCGTTCAAGCTCAGCCCGCTAGTCCCCTGGATCTTTAATTACTGTCCAAATTCGATTTGCCATGTGTATCGAGCGTTCGCTGGGCGAACCGAGCGATGGTTTCGAGGATTTGGTCGGCGGATTTCGTCCACTTGAACGGCTTTGGGTTCTCGTTGTGAGCATCGAGATAGTCTTGTATCGCAACGCGGAGCTGAGGCACGCTCGTGTGCGAGCCTCGTCGCAAGGCGTGTTCGGTGAGCAAGCCAAAGAAGCGCTCAGCGAAGTTGAGCCAAGAGGCGTGTGTCGGTGTGAAGTGAAAGTGGAACCGAGGTCGCTTGGAAAGCCAGCGTTTGATCGCCGGTGTCTTGTGCGTGGCGAGATTGTCGAGCACGACGTGGATGTCCAACTCGCTGGGAACGGCTGCTTCGATCTCAGCGAGGAACTTCTTGAACTCTAGCGCTCGATGTCGCGCGTAGCACTTTCCGAAGACTTCACCTGTTGCGGCGTCGAGTGCGGCAAACAGGTCAGTCGTTCCATGCCGAATGTAGTCGTGGGTTTGTCGCTCGGGCTGGCCCAAGCTCATGGGCAGGACAGGTTGAGCACGCTCGAGCGCTTGAATCTGCGATTTCTCGTCGACGCACAGGACGACCGCGTTATCCGGTGGGTTCATATACAGGCCAACAACGTCGCGTACTTTTTCGACCAGTTGTGGGTCTTGCGAGAGACGAAACGATTCCGAGCGGTGCGGTTGAAGCCCGAACGTTCGCCAAATACGTCCAATCGTCGAATGACTCAGCCCAAGATGCTTGGCCATCGAGCGCGTACTCCAATGGGTTCTCCCCTTTGGAGTCGTCTCCAGCGTCTTGGTCACGACTTCCTCGATCTGGTCATCGCCGATTTTGCGAGCCGCTCCCGGCCGAGGTTCGTCGTACAACCCTTCCATTCGTTGTTCTACAAAGCGTCTTCGCCACTTGCCCACCGTGCTCCTCATGGTGTGCATCTTCCTAGCAACTTCCATATTCGTCAGACCCGCCGCGCAATCCAGCACGATCTTCGCTCGGAAGGCTTGGTGCGGCGAACTACGGCTGCGTCGCGCCAGTCGCGTCAGCGCTTCGCTTTCTTGAGACGACAGCTTCAATTCGGCTTTTCGCCGGCCCTTGTGTTTCATGCATTTAGCAGATCACAGAAGGGCCGGTGTTGTCTAGCTTTTTCTGTTCCATGGGACTAGGAGAAAAGGCCGCGATGGCACCTTTGCCTTCGGCTTTCAACAGCGCCTCGGCGAGCGAGTCGAAATACGGGAAGTGGAAGTAGCCGTTCAGGCAGTTCATCGTCAGCAGCAACGGTTGGCGTGACTGTGGTGAAAGCGCGCCCACGTTGCCGGTGTTGAATAGATTCTCGTCGGCCCACAAATGGATCGCGCCGTGACCGAGATAGCTCACGAGCGACGCTCCGTCGTCGAAGCTCTGGCGGATCGACGTGCGCGTCGACGTCGTGCCTAGCTCGTCGAGGTAAATCTTCGTCGTGGTCCGAGTCGCAAGAAGCGTCGATGCGATCTCCTCGGCGTCTCGAGCGAAGTTCCCTGCCTCGTCCGCGTCGTCAGCGATGAGGACGAACGGTGCTTCTCCCGAGCGCTCGCCGGTCTCGAAGGCGATGATCTTGTTGACCATGACGCGCAGCTCGTCGGCCGATCGGGCCGGAAGCCGTCCGATGGCGACATCCGGCAGCAAGTCGTCGCCGTTCACGGCGGCGTAAGCGGGATCGGACGCGGTCCACAGGTAGCTCGTCTTCATCATGAAGGGCGGCACCTGGTTGGTCACTCCGGTTCCGAGAGCGTCCTTGAAGTCGTAGGTGGCATCGCCGAGGAGCAAGACGTAGCGAAGCGACGGCGAGCGCCACTCGTGGTAGGCGTATGCGATGAAATCCCGCACCGCTTCGGGCGAGAGCTCACCGTAGCCGAACGCCGAGCCAATCTCTTCGATGGACGCCGTCCGTACGCGAAGGCCTTGTTCGCGCCGGTGTGCTATCAACGGCAACGCGACGCCGAGAAACGACTCGGGCCCGATGACGAGATAGTCGGTCTGACGGCGCGCCCTCTTCAATCGGCTCGCGCGTGGTGTTGGTGTTCTCAGTCCCGGTCGCATCACGCTCGCGATCGCCTGGTAGCGTCCGTCGTGCCGGAGGCCATCCCGACATGGCCCAACGCGGCGCGTCATCCCCATTGCCGAGCTCGATGACGTGGACAGCGTCGTCGAGTGCCGACCACGCGCGCGGATACTCGAGACGGAACCGGTCGAGCATGATCATCGAGTAGGCGGCCCCGGTGTCGCCCACGTTCTCGATTTCGAGCTCGTTTTCTCCTTCCCGAAGAACGCCCGGCACAACCTCGGCCGCGAGCTTGTAAAGCGTTCTTTCCATCCCAATGCGCTTCGGCGATGAAGCTTCCGTTCATGTAGACGCGGACGTGATGATCGACCACACCGGAAATGTCACTCGTGCCCTGAAGCCAGAGCTCGAGACGCGACGGCTCCAAGACTGACACGGCCGCGAGATGGGGGCTCTCGAAACCAAAGCTTTTCCGTTCCGGCGCGAACGTCCCAGAGCCACACATCGGGAGCATTCACGAGCGTCGCTTTGATAATAACGATTCTCTTCACGCTCGACGGCGTGCCAATGAAACGTACCCCGTGGGCTCGTCGTCGAGTCGACCACCTCCATCGTTTCACCGGCGGCGCCGAGCTCGAGCTCGTAGACTGCTTCTCGTCCGTACGGATTGGCTCGTTCTCCCTCGCTCCAGAAATAGAACGTGTCGCCCTCGATGTGGTATGGCACCGAGTTTCCTTGACGGCTCAGCCGAAGCTTCGACGTGCGAGCCCGCCGCCGCCCGAAAAGCTCCTGCAACGAGACCGCGTAGAGCCCCCGCTCGACGGTTGCGAGATGCGCCACGACGCCACGCTTTCGACGGGACCTCACCTTGGATTGGATCTCGCGTCCCCGAAACACGAGCCGAACCCGGAGCTTTCGTGCTAGCCAAAGCCGTGAGCCGTCCCAGCTGAAGGGCGATAGCTCGACCAGAGCCTTTTTCTGCTCACCCTGGTACGCGAGCGTCACAACGCGCGCTCCCTCGCTTCGATAGATACGCCGTTGTCGCCGTCGACGTCGAGCGCGCACCGTACCCTCGGAAGACACGACGAGCTCCGGTGTCGCCGCTGAGGCTGGACGCAGCCCATCGAACGCCTCGACGTCGAGAGCGCGCACCGAAACGATCTCGACATTCCGGCCTGCTAGAGCGTCGATCCAGGCGCGTTTCGCAGGAAGCGATGTCCCGTACTCATCCAGCCCGGGAACGACGAGGCGCACCGTGCCGTCATCTTGCGGTATGGCGACGAAACCCGTCGTATCGAGCTCCAGAACCACGCCGCGTTTTCCCGGTAGCACTCGCAACGAGCTCGATTCCGGGGTGCCGTAGGTGATGCGCGAGGCGGTATCGTTTTCTTCCGCGACGTCGCCAGGCAGAGACACCCCGACTTGGGGAGTCGCGGCGACAGGCCCGTGTCGCTCGGTAGCCCCAGTCGTCTCGATGTCCTCGAGCTCATAGAAGTACGTCACCCCGTTCACGAGACCCGAATCGAGATAACGATAACGTGCGCCGGACGGTGACGAGCCGAGCCCGGGGATCAAGTTGGACGTGATGCGCTCGTAGGGACCCGCGGCGGACGGAGCGCGGTACAGATGAAAGCCGAGGTTGTTCAGCTCCGAGCCCGTCTCCCAATGGAGCTCGACCTCACTGTCGGCGCCGTTCGCGTCGAATCCAATCAGCTCGACCGCCGTGGGTACCGGGAGCGCGAACTCGAACCTCTGAGCGTTGGCGGTGATGTCGCCGCAGTACTGGAACAACAAGATGTCGGTCTTGACGAACGCTTCGACGGGAACCGTGGTGTAGGCGACCGCGGTCGCGGTGGGCTCTGACGTAGTACAGGTCGGGGCTACCGTTGACCGAGTACGTCGACCAGCCGGTGGGATCGGTCCAGTAAATCGTTCCGTCCGCAGTGAAGTCCGCAGTCTCGTCGGTGAAACCAAACCCCGCGAGGCTGGCCCATTGGATGCCGTTCCAGTACTCCCACACCAGCGTCGCCGTTCCCACGCCCCGTGTCGCGAGGGCGACGTTCAGACCGTGGAACTGCGAGTCGGCGCCGAAGTACAGATACCTTCCACGGCTATTCCCATCGACAGCGTTGAAATTCAGCGTGTAGTTCCTCGCACCACTCGCGAGGTACTCGCTGGCGTTCGTCTCGAGTCCGCCGTGGGCGAGCGCGTCCGGCGCCGCGGTAGAGCCGCCGTAGCTTCTGACCTCGTCGTAGATTCCCGGGCCGAAGTCGCCGCTCCCGTCCGTGTTGTTACCGATATGGAAGCTTCCGACGGTGAGGTTCGCGGCGACGTAGTCGCTCGCTGCATCCGTGTGAGGAGGTTCGACGCCGTTGATGTAAAGCCGCTGTTGAGTCCCGAGCCCCGCGGTCTCGTCCCACTCGATCCGCAAATGTACCCACTCGGCAGCCTGCCACTCGTAGTCTGCGGGATCGACCGAGAGGTCCGATGTCACCCCGCTGGCGACGATACGGAAGTGGAGGCGGTTGTCGGTGACCGTCTTCTGGATGTACCAGGCGTTGCTCGCGTCGACGAAAAAGCCGCCTATATCGCGCCCGACGCCGTCGTCGTGATCGTAGGTGGGCTGGAACCAGAATTCGAGCGCCCCCTGGAATTTGTCGAAGTTGCTCGTGGGGAAGGCCAGGGTTTCCGAGTTCGCGGGCATGTTGGCGCCGTTGCCGTGCCGACCCGGAACGTAGGTAATGCCGCCGCTCGCAAAACCTCCGGTGCCCACGTCGGGAGTGGTCGTCCACGCGGCGGCGTTTTGCGCGGTCGAGTGCCACAAGAGCGCGTCGGCGAAGTAGCTCCGCGACACCGGCTTGACGTCGGCCTGGAAGTCGACCCCTTGGGCTAGCGGACTGGCTTGAAGCGTTACCGTGGGCGATCGAAGCGAGTGCCACTCGCGGATCTTGAAAAACGGCGCATAGCGCGTGGCACCGCCGCCGCCATCGATGTCGACACGGAGCGTGGGGTCCATCGACGGATCCGCCTGCATCACGTAGGCGGCTTCGCCCTCGTTGAAGTCGTCACCGGCACCGGTGCTCTCGCTCGCGTGCGTCCACGCGCTTCCGATCCCGATGGTGAGCGGATCGGGCACGCGATAGTCGGCGCTGCGCGCGGTGACGGCTGGGTCGGTATTGTTCAACAGCGTCCGAGGACGGAAGTACGTGAGGACGTTCCAGGTCTCGACATCACCCGCGCCGAGTACTTGGCCAGTCGTGTCGATCCAACCGGGGTTGACGCGCTCGGCGAATGATTGAAAGAACCAGTTCGTGCTGTCGGCCGTCGCCGAGTACCCGTTCACCGTGTCCCAGTCCTCGTGCAGTACGTACAAGAAGTCGGTCCGCACCGGCGGAGGTCCGCTGTTGTCGATGACGGCGAGCAGAAAATCGTCCCCTCCACCGCCCGGAGAGACCAGGCTCGTCTCGCTCGAGACGACCCGGCCGCTGAGCGGTCCGGCCGACGTCTGATGCATCATCGACTCGACGTACTCGGTCGTGTAGGTGACGGGCGCCGTCGTCTTGCGCGTCCAGCGCAGGCCAATCTTGCCAGAAGGAAGAATGGTGTAGTCACCTGTTCCTTCGACTCCACCGAGACGCACATTCACGTCGACGTAGTCCGAGAGCTGTCGCACGCGAACCCGGGTCGGCGTTGCCTCGAGTAGCTCCAGATAGCCCGCCAGATCTTCGCCGGCGTTGAAGAACGGAGCGCCGACTCTCATACCCGCGTTATGAAGTCCCATCGAGCTGCCGCTTCCGATGAGCGCCCCGGCGAGGTCGTTCGCTTTGCCGGGATCCTCCTGGAGGTCGTACATCTCCCGAATGCTGCCGCCGGCCGCAGTGTGGAATATCATCTCGAAGTCAGCCGGGGCAGCAACGGTGATGCTGTTTCCGGTCTCGCTCACATTCAAGGGAGCGCAACTGCCGGCGACGAAGTCGACGACGAACCAGCCGATGTCGGCAGTAGCGGTGTCGCCACCCGTCGTGCCTCTCGTGATCTGAAGGTTGGTGTTGCTCGTCAGATCCAGCGTGAACCAACCGACGCCGGGGTCGTCATCGGTCGCGAAAGAGGATCGACCACCACGAGCATGGTAGCCGCCTGCAGCGATGGATGAGCCCGCGTTGGCGGCCGATCCGAGGGTCACGTTCCTCTGTAGCTCGGTGGTGGTGAAGGGCTCGGTGTTGTGCTGCACCGTCGCGGCGTCGGTAAACTCCACGAGATACCAGGTGAGCTCGACGCTGGAGCCGGTGTTGTTGCGGTCGAAGGTCAACGTGCTCCCGTTCGTTACCACGCCGCGCACGAGGGTGCGTCCGATGTCGGGCGGCGACGTGACGGATTCGTGGCTGAAGACGAGCCAGGACTTCGAAGTGTCCACCGGGGGAACGAGTGGTGCCGGAAGTGAGAGATCGCTCGAGCTGAATACCACGTCGCCGGTTTGCACGTTGGCATCGAAGTACTCCACGACTTGCCACTCCACGAAAGCGGCCGTGCCCGCATCCTGGGCAAACAAGCGGAGGTTCGTTGTCGTCGTCAACTTGGCGCGGATGGTGTCGCCGCTATCGAACAAGGACCCATCGGTGCGGAAGCTGATCAGGGGAAAGCTCTTCGTCAGATCCACCGTGGAGATCGGGACGTCGGTGTCGGCCGGATTCAGGGGCTCAGGCATTTGGAGGGTACCGCGTTGGACGTTCACGCCGCTCAGAAACTCGGCGACATACCAGTGAACGGTGACGTTTCCGGTGGTGCCGAGCCGCGAGAACGTGACGGTGGTGGAGTTCGTGAGCTGCCCACTGACTTGGATGCTGTGCGGCGTATTGCTGCTGCCGCTGACACCGAAAACGAGAAAGCTTTTCGCCGGAACGACGGCCGGCGAGAGCGTGTCGGTAACGCTCGTGGTCCCGCCCGTGATCGTGACCGTACCCGATTGCACGCCCTTGAGCTGGGCGGCGGCGCCCGGCCTCGCGAGCCCGACGGCCGCGACGAGGCACACCCATGGAATCGCCTTCCGGAACATCGCATGAAAGAAATGCAAGTCGCGTACCAATACAACTATTGCATCTGTTTGATGTAAAAGGAGTTACAGGATCTAACCTCGACCGCGCTTGATGAAGTGGGTGGGAGATCCCCACACCGAAGGGTGCAAAACACCCGTCTAGCGGAGTGTGAGCGCCGGGTCGCCGAGCAGGTGATAAATGCTCAGTAGCTCCGGAAAGGCGCCGGTATCGGCGTAGGCTTCCTGGGCGGCCAACACCGCGTCGCCGAGGCGCTCGTGCTCGCCCTCGAGAAGAGCCTCGAGAAGTGCGGCGTGGTAGCGATGCGCGGGTGCGTCGAGACTCAACCCGCTCGGTGAGAACGCGGCCACGATACCTCGGTCTCCCTGCTTCAGAAGCTCCTCGCTCAGCGAGTCGAAGTACGGAAAGTGGAAGTAGCCGTTCAAGCAGTTCATCGTCAGGAGCAGGGGCTGTTGTTCCTGAGGGGACAGCGACGCGATGTCGCGATTGGCGAGAATCATTTCCCCGGCCCAGAGGTGGATGCCGCCATGACCGAGGTAGCTCATCAACGAGCTCCCCTCGTCGAACGCGTTCACGATCGCTCGCTTCGTCTCGGCAATCCCGAGAGTCGAGAGGTAGATCGTCTCCGTATTGGTGCCGGACAGAATCGTCTTCGAGAGCTCTTCTGCATGCGCGACGAAATCGCCGGCGTCATCAGGATCGTCCGCAACGAGAACGATGCGCTCACGAAGACTTCGCGCGGCATTCTCGTAGGCGAGGATCTTGTTCACCATCTCGCGAACTTCCTCGACCGAAGAAGCGGGCAGCCGTCCGATGGCGATATCCGGGAGCTGGTCGTCACCGTTCACCGCCGCATAGGCCAGATCGGATGCCGTCCACAGAAAGCTGGTCCGGATCGATGGCGAGGGAACGTGGTCAATGGTTCCGGTGCCCAGACGATCCTTCGGGTCGTAGGTCGCGTCACCGACGAGAAGGACGCATTTCAACGAGGGCTCGCGCCAGTGATGATAGGCGTAAGTGACAAACTCTCGGATCGCGTTTGGACCGGGCTCGCCGAACCCGAACTCCGAGACGATGTCTTCCACCGATACCGCCCGCACCGAGAGTCCCTCGGCGGTGCGATGGGCGACGAGCGGCTGGGCGGCGTCGATGAACGCTTCGGGGCCGATGAGGAGATAGTCCGCCTGACGGCGCTTACGGAGCGTCGTCTTCGTGACCGGTTGCACCGTGGGACGGAGCGCGGCTCCCGCGCCCACCGCGAGGTAGCTTCGGCCGGCCTCGACACGGAAACGCAAGCGCCCATCGACGACCTGCGCTTCCGTCAACCAGATCGGATCCGCGTTGGTGACATCGACAACGTGCGTCGCGCCCGCGATCGCCGCCGTTCCCGACTCCCTCCACCGCGCTTCGAGGACGCCGGTATGGGTTCCGGTTTCAGCCGGATAGACGAGCTCGAATTTGTTCAGCATCACCATCGAGTACGCCGCTTCGGTGTCGCCGACGTTTTCCACCTCGAGCGGAGATCGAGCCCCAAGAAGTGATGCGCGTCGCCGGGAGTCTCGACAACATCTTTCGCACGGTGCAGACGCTCCCGGGCGTGGCCGCCACCGAGGATTTCGGGAGCCGGCTGAGCGTGCGCGGGGGTGAGCCTGATCAGAACCTCACGATCATGGACGGCGTCGAAGTCTCCAACCCTTACCGCCTGTTCGGACTGACCAGTGCATTCAACCCGGAAACGGTCGAGCACTTCGAGCTCACCGCGGGTGGTTTCAGCGCCAAGTACGGCGATCGCCTGTCGTCGATTTTGATCGTGGAGAACCGTTCGGGAAACAGCGAGAGGAGTTTCTCGGGTTCGATGGCGGCAAGCATCACCGACGCCAATCTAATTCTCGAAGGCGGTCTCCCCGGAGACGGCACGAGAGGGTCGTGGCTTCTGACCGCGCGACGCACGTACTACGACGTCATCGCTGAGCGTATCGTGGACGAGAACCTTCCCGCGTTCGGCGATCTTCAGGCGAAACTCACGGTGGGCATCGGTGCCAGCGGCACGTTGTCCATCTTTGGACTCCGCAGTCGCGAAGATATAGATCTCAGCCTCAACGACGAAGACAAACCGGAGGAGTTCGGCAACATCGTCAACGATGCCGGAAACGATCTCGTGTCGGTCTCCTTCGATTCCCCGATGGGGCTTCGAGCCAACTCCCGAACCATCTTCTCGTGGTACCGCAACCAGGACTTCCTCGATGTCGACGGCCAGGTTCAAAACGAATCGAAGCGCTCGAACGCCCCCGGGGACGAAGCGCTCGGCTTCAGCAGGATCATTTTCGATCGCTTTTTGTCCGTCGAGGATCTGGCCGTTCGTCAGGAATTCTCGTTTCTCGCTTCGGACGACCACTTTCTCGAGACAGGGTTCGAGTTCCACCGTCTCGAAACGGCGCTCAGCTTCGAGGCTCTCGGGGATCGCAACACGAGCGAGGCCAATGGCTCGAGCATTCGCGGCGGCGTCGGGCTTCCCGATTCGCTCGACTCCGTTGTACCTGCGAATCGCGTAGGCGTTTGGGTTCAAGACCAGTTCGCCCTCAGCCCAGCATGGACTTTGGAGCCAGGACTCCGCTTCGATTGGAGCGAGGCCAATGGGCGGGGCACGGTGTCTCCGCGGTTCACCGCTCTCTATCGCGTCAACCCGTCCACGCGTTTGAAGGGAGCCTTTGGCCTGTACACGCAGAGCCCCGGTTACGAGAAGCTGATTCAATCGGACTTCTTCATCGACCTCAGCGACGCGAGTGCACTCGAGCTGGCGCATCAGCGATCGACGCATTTCATCCTGGGATTCGAGCGCGATCTGGGCCCGGGCGTGACCGCTCGCGTCGAAAGCTTCTACAAAACGTTCAACGACCTCATAATAGGGCGACTCGAAACGAACGAGGAACGGCTCGAGCGCATCTCTCGATACGACTTCCCTCCCGAGCTCAGAGACAGCATTCCGACGGCGCCGATCATCACCAGCAATCCTTCGAACGACGCTCGAGGAAACGCATACGGTTTCGACGTCTATCTTTCCAAGGCGGCAACGTCGCGGGAATCGCGCCTCGCCGGCTGGCTCTCCTACACGTGGAGTCGCGGTACGCGAGATGTCTACGCGCGCGTGTACCCGTTCGACTACGACCGGCGTCATTCGCTGAACGTCGTCGGGAGCTACCGGTTGACGCGGAAGTGGACGCTGGCCTTGACCGCGCGGATTGCGTCCGGATTCCCGTACACGCCGCCGCTTGGCGTCCGCGTTGCCGCGGTGGAGAATCCTGAAGACCCGGAGCGGCTGATCCCGGAGACAGACGATGAATGGCGGTTGGTTTACGAAGCGGACCTCGGTGACACCAATAACTTGAACACCGGACGTGTACCCTTCTATGCGCGCTTCGACGTGCGGGCGAGCTGGCGACCCGGTGGCGACACAGGAAACTTCGAGCTCTACTTCGAGGTGATCAACGCGTTGAATCGCGACAACGCGATCCGATTGGAGCCACGGCTCGAGTACGACCCGACATCGGACGTTCCCAGGATCGACGAAACGCCGACGGAGGGCTTTCCCCTTTTGCCGACGTTCGGAATCCGCTGGCGCTTCTAGGGGAGACGGCCCATCGCGCGCGTCGCCAGATCGACGACCTGCTCTTCTTCGGCAGACGGCGAGCTGACTTCGAGCACTTGATCTCCGCGAAAGGCTCGCACCGTGTGCTCTTCGGCAACGTACATCGCCCAGTCGCCGGGGACACCGTCGACGGGGTGGTACTCGTCTCGCGGGGGATCCTCGCCGCCGAACTCTTCGCCGAAATCTGTGACGAACTCGTCGAAGGAACCGAGCACCGCCCTCTCAAGGGTCAGGACCGCGACCGGGTCACCAGATTCGGCCGATGCCCATGAACACTGCCCGAGGCCTTCGTCGCCCGGCTGTGGGTCACCGGCGGTCTTTCCGAGCGCCTCTTGGATGTCGGAAGCCGTGAGGAGCGCGCACAGGTCGGCCCGCGCGTCCGCCGGCTCGCTCGACGTGTCCGTGCCGCTCGAGGAATCGCCGCCGCCACCGCATCCCGCGACCAGCGCTGCAACAGCAAGCGAGTAGAACATTCTCCGTGCGTTCCAGTGCTTCATCGCGGTAGCTTAGCGCGACCTCTGAATTCTTCGCAATCCGATTCGTCGTTATAATGGCCCGCTGTGACGACAACATCTACTTCATCGTGAACATCGATAGCGACCCGGATCCGGAGGACACGCCCCGCAACGACGCGGCCGTCCTCGAGAAATACAGCATCATGAAATCGACCGTCGATAAGTGCGTCGACGGGAAAGGGACGATCTGCGTGCAGACGAGTCCCATGTACCGCGATCGCTTCTTCGAAGATCCGTTCATGGATTTCTGGCGCGCGTGGGACTACCGTTCGCGGCTTACAAAGGTGGGTACCAGGGTCTCACGATGGAGATCGTGACGAACGTCGGCATTCCCATCGACGTCACCTACGCACCGGGCATTGTTTGGCCCGAGAAGCTCGCGGCGTGGGGCGACGCTCCGAAGAGCGCGTACTACATGTCGTCGGAAGCTAGCGCTCGTGCTGCCGAGCGGCGCGAGGAGAGCCCTGTTTTCGAGATTCCGTTCGGGTGGGACGGACAGGACTCCGATACGCGTCGACGCCTGCTCAACCAGCACTATCTCGTGAACGAGCTCTCCAACTGTGAGGCTCCTTGTCGGGTTTGGGACACGGTCGTGGAGCGCGGTGCGCGCTTGGGTGAATCTCAAATCGTGGGAATTCTTTGCCATACCTACGCGATGCAGAACGCAAAGCTGAGCCGGCGGTGCCGCGACATCTTGACGTACATGCGCGCGCACGATGGTAGGCCGGTGACCGCGACCGAAGCCAAAGCAATCTACGACGAGGCCTATTAAAACTCGGTGCTTTCGTGCGGATACTCGCGGCCGCGCCAGCGGACGACGCCGTCCCTGCGGGTCATGCGCAGCGAACGCAGCACGATGATAAGCGTCACGATGGTGGCGAGCGGTGAGAAGACGATCGACCAGAGCGGAAAGTCCAGACGTAGGTGAACCAGCGCGCGGCTGACGATTACAAGCGCTAGGCTTGCAAAAACGGCGCCCACCGCTCCGGTGAAAGCACTCGCTGGCGATAAGAGTGCCAGCACCGGCCACAGGAACGGTGTAAGCCCGATCCACAGACTGACGAGGACGGCAACGACAGGTTTTAGGATCGAGCGTCCGAAGCCGGCGTGCGCGTTCTTCGTAAAACCCTCGATGAACTCATCGAGGCCGTGGTACATCCGGAGACGCAGTCGATGCATGCCTAGCCGCGCACGACTCTCGAAGCCCGCGGCCTTGAGCTCCATCGCGAGTCGCACGTCGTCGACCACCGAGCTCTTGATGTGGTCGTGCCCGCCCATGGATTCGTAGGCTTCACGTCTTACCAGCCCGAACGCGCCTCCGCCCGCCGCCATGCGCGTGCCGGAGAGGAACGTGAGGAACGACGGGATGTAGACGAAGGCGACGATCGGGATCACGGGCATGAGGAGCCCCTCCCAAAAGCCCTCGCGCTCGAGATGCGGCAGGAGCGCCAGGTGATCCCAGCCACCTCGCTCGCACGCGGCGACCGCATCACGAAGCGCCTGCGGGTGCAGCTCGACGTCGGCATCCATGAAGAGAATCCACTTCCCGCTCGCTTTGGCCGCGCCGGTCGCGAGCGCGTTCGGCTTCCCGAGCCAACCTGGCACGAGGGGTCGTGAGCTAACCGGAACGAGTCGAGGATCGGACGAGCGATGAGCGATCTCTTCCGCGGTACCGTCGGTGGACTCGTCGTCAACCACGATGACTTCGAAATCGGGATAGTCCTGGCGAAGAGCCGCATCGATGGTCCGCCCGACAGAGCGCTCTTCGTTGCGCGCCGGGATGACAATCGAAACGCGCGACGTGGGCTCGTCGGTTGCTTTCGTGAGCGATCGAAATACGAGGAGATTGATGACGGTCTGAACCGTCAGAAGGCACCAGACGACGAGGAGCAGCGTCGCCAGCACATCGAGCATCTCTTTCAGTGTACACCCCGCGTCTGGATCTCCGAGACTTCCGGGACGAGGTGCAGCCCCAGATCGACCCTAAATATCTATAAAACAACGACTTTTCGCTTGACATACTCCCACAACTACACTATAGTTTCACCTCAGGAGAGCGGTCCCCCAACCGAACATCCTAACGCGATTGCTCTCCTCCCGAATTCACTTCACAGGAGGACTCTATGTTGGTTCTGACTTCAGACGTCGGGCTCGAGCCCGGCCTTCCCGTCGATCAAATCGAATCCAGGCTCATCGATGCGGCCAGGCGGCATCATCTCGAGGAGCGGAACATCGCGTATTGGTTGCTCGAGCTCGACCGGCGGCGGTTGTATCAAGCGCGTGGGTTTTCGTCGACCGGCGACTATGCGATGGAGCTCGTCGGGATCAAGCCGCGCAAGGCGCAGTACCTGGTTTTCATCGCCAGCCGTCTCGAGAAACTACCGACCATACGGGAAGCTTTCGATAGCGGGACATTGACCTGGACCAAGGCGAGGGAGATCGTTTCCGTCGCGACTCCGGAAACGGAAGCGGAGTGGCTCGGAAAGGCCAAGGTTCTTACGAACCGGGACCTCGAAAAAGAAGTGCGCCGCCATGATGGAAGAGGCTCGGGCGCTTTCGCCACGGTCACGATCTCGATGCCGGTCGAAGTGTTGGAAATGTGGAACGACACCTACGAGCTCGCCGAGAGTTTGAGCGGGACCGCGCTCGAGAAGTGGCAGGTGCTCGAGCCGTCGCTGGCGGAGTTTCTCGGCACCCATCTTCCCGCTGCGTATGGGAACGGTCCGAGCCCGTCCGAGATGCCTGAGACGGATGACGAGAAGAGACTGCCTGAGTCGGTGCACAACGCTGTCCTCGATCGCGATCAGTGGCAGTGCTCCTTTCCCGGCTGCACGATGCGAAAGACGCTCGAAGTGCACCACATCGTGTTTCGGAGTCGCGGCGGGAGCGACGAGCCGGGAAATCTCATCTGCTTGTGCCGTATGCATCATGCGCTCGTTCACCGGGGCATTTGCTCGATATCGGGCACTGTTGGCGTGGATCTGACGTTCGAGCGACCGCGGCTAGTCAACGAGACGGAGCCAAAGCCCTCGGAGCCTGTGGTGCTCGGCGATCCCCCCGAGGAAGCGAAGGAGGAAGCGGCGAGTGTGTACGACGAGATCGTGGGGTTCTTCGATAGCCATCCCTCCTCTTCGAAGCCTCCCAAGAAAGAATTCCGCGATCCGCTCGCGATGTGGGCCGCGGAGCAGGAAGCTTTCGAGCTGGCGCGACTTAGGAAACTGCGATCAGGACATTCCCATTCTCCTGACCCAGGCCCCGGCGCACACATGTGCGCGGAGCTCGTGAGTACCGACTGCAGCGCTGAAGGACCTCGAAGTCCAAGATCCGAGGCCATCGGGAGGCCCGCCTGGGGGGTAATCTGCTATAACTGACTACCGATGGTGCTCTCATCCGGTAGTCGCCTGGGGAACTACGAGATTCTCGAGCCGCTCGGTGCCGGCGGGATGGGAGAAGTCTATCGCGCCCGCGACCGCAAGCTCGATCGAGACGTCGCGCTCAAGGTTCTGCCCGACGAGTTCGCCTCCGATCGCGATCGGATGGCGCGTTTCGAGCGCGAGGCGAAAGTGTTGGCGTCGCTCAACCATCATCACATCGCGTCCATTCACGGGCTCGAAGAAGCCGGCTCGATGCGGGCCCTCGTGATGGAAGTCGTTGAAGGCCCGACGCTGGCGGAGCGGATCGAACATATCGAACGGGGGTCGATTCCAATCGACGAGGCGGTTACGATCGCCAAGCAGATCGCCGAAGCGCTCGAGTACGCGCACGAACGCTCGATCATTCATCGCGATTTGAAGCCCGCCAACGTGAAGTTGACCGAAGAGGGCGACGTCAAGCTCCTGGACTTCGGGCTCGCGAAAGCGCTCGAGGGCGACACCGGCAAAGCGCAAGACGACTCCCACTCCCCTACTCTAACCCGGGGGGCCGGGGGGGCCCGGGGGGCCCGAGCCACCGAGCCGGCGTTCTCCTGGGGACGGCGGGATACATGTCTCCAGAGCAAGCCAAAGGAAAACCCGTCGATCGTCGCGCCGATATCTGGGCGTTCGGCGTCGTGTTGTTCGAGATGCTCACCGGCCGGCGTCTGTTCGCGGGCGAGACCGCATCGGAGACGCTCGCGTTCGTCATGACGAAGGAGCCGAGCTTCGAGGTGTTGCCGTCCGGTACGCCGGCGGCCGTTCGCGAATTGTTGCGTCGCTGTTTGACGAAGGATCCGCGAATGCGCCTGCAGGCCATCGGTGAAGCGCGCGTCGCGCTGTCAGTGCCGGCTGAGGAAGCCAACGAGGTCACCCCCGCGCGTCGCGCGAGATTTCTGCCTTGGATCGTCGCCGCTCTTTGTGCAGGCGTCGCCATCGTTGCGCTATTGCCGCGAGCCGAGAAGCTCGAAGCCCCCGTGCGCTTGAATGTCGAGCTCGGCGCCGGCCTTTCCCTGGATTGGTCGCAAGGCGCGGCGGCGGTTCTCTCGCCCGATGGGTCCACGCTCGCGTTCGTGGCCGGAGAGGGCGGAGAGCAATCGTCGAAGCTCTTCGTGCGCCGGCTCGATCAACAACAGGCGACACCGCTAGCCGGCACAGAGAGTGCCGAAGGTCCGTTCTTTTCACCCGATGGAGATTGGATAGGTTTTTTCGTTGGCGACTCCATGAGAAAGATCCAGGTCACCGGGGGCGCCTCGATGACGCTCGCCGATGTCCGGCGTCCGCGCAGCGCCTGGTGGGGCGACAACGGCTTGATCGCTCTCGCACCGGAGGTTGTCGGCGGTCTCATGAAAGTCTCGGCATCAGGCGGAGAGCTCGAGCCTCTGACCGAGCTCGACGAAACCGAGCACGAGATCACGCACCGCTGGCCGCAGATCCTTCCAGGGGGCGAGGTCGTCCTGTTCACCGCCGCAGCCACAGGAGGAGACTATAGCAACGCCAGTATCATCGTCGCTCTGTCGCTCAAGACCGGAGAACGTCAGATCGTTCATCGAGGAGGGTTCCACGCAAGGTATCTTCCGAGCGGGCACATTGTCTATATGCACGATACGACGCTCTACGCGGCACGCTTCGATCCGGAGCAGCTCGCGATCACGGGTGAGCGGCTCCCGGTCGTCGAAGGGGTCGTTTCCAGCACCACGGGCGGAGCTCAGTTTGCTGTTTCCGAAACCGGGACGCTCGTGTATTCGCATGGCGCCGCCGCGGGTGGTGTCACGATTCAGTGGATGCAACGCGATGGAAGTTTCGAGCCTCTGAGAGATACGGCCGCGATCTACCGTGCGCTACAGTTCTCGCCAGACGGCAGTCGACTGGCGCTCTCCGTCCTCGACCAGCTAACGGATATCTGGGTGTACGAGCTGCAACGAGGGACGATGTCACGGCTGACGTTCCACGAGGCGCGGGACTACAGGCCTATCTGGACGTCGGATGGCAAGCGAATCGTGTTCGGTTCCACCCGAAACGAAAAGAGCGGCTCCGGTGATATCTACTGGAAGGCCGCGGACGGCACGGGGGATGCGCGACCACTACTCGAAAGCGAGCACGGCATCCTCCCAAATGCCTGGCATCCTGGTGGCGACCTTCTCGCGTACACCGTGTTCAATCCAGAGGGCGAGGACATCTTCATCGTGCCTGTCCAAGACGACGAGTCCGAGGGTCTCAGGGCCGGCGAGCCCGAACCTTTCTTGACGGGCCCTTTCAACGAGGTAGAGGCGCGATTCTCCCCCGACGGGCACTTCATCTCCTACGCGTCCAACGAGTCGGGACGGTTCGAAGTCTACGTCAGGCCTTTTCCGGGTTCGGGCGGACGGTGGCAGATCTCGACCGCCGGCGGATACTCCCCCGAGTGGTCGCCGAACGGACGAGAGCTCTTCTACCGAGGAACCGGCTCGACGCGGCAGATGATGGTCGTTGGCTACTCGGTCGACGGTGACACCTTCATCCCCGAAACACCGGCACCGTGGTCGGACGGACGCTTTGTCCGGCGAGGCGCCACTCGCACTTTCTCGCTTCATCCCGACGGCGATCGTTTCGCCGTCTTCAAAGCGCAAGAAGACATCACCGATAGCGACCACGTCACGTTCGTTTTCAACTTTTTCGACGAGCTCGAGCGCTTGGCGCCTGCGCGCTAGTCAGCAAGCAGCTTCTTGGCTTCCTTCGCCGCTTGCCGGTGGGTCGCGAACCACACGTTCCCCTTGGACTGCATGTGCCCAATTAACTCGCGGAGAACAACGATGCGAGAAACCGGTCTTCTCTTCGTAGGCCGCATCGAACTCGTCAGTGAGAGTCCGCAACCACTCGCGCGGCGACGTGTAGTTCTCGCCTCGCGGGTCGAGGACCGTCGCGTCGTCGGCCATGAGCGAGCTGCCGTAGAGGAAATCGAGTTGCTCGAGGATTGCAAACGTGTGCGCGTGGAGGTCGTACGCCGGAGCGCGGTAGCCCACGGGACGAGTGCCGGCCGTGCCAGATTGTTCCGTGAGGACGTTGAGCGAGCGCTCCATCAAGGACAGTTCTTCATCGGGCTCGCGGAGCCACGACGGGTGTTCGTGGATCCATCCGTGGATGCCAAATCTCGTGGTCTTGGTTGGATTGGATCGTTTCGACGATGGTCAGGTGGAGCAGCGCGGAGACCGCGGGAATGAAGAAGCTCGCCGGGATTTCGAAATCGGCGAGCAGGTCGATGACGTGGCCCAAGCCGACGCGCGCTCCGTACTCGCCTCGGGACAACTCGCTCACCGATGGGCGACCACCATCCATGAGCTCCCATGTTTAGGTATCGACGTCGAACGAGAGGAGCACGGCGACCCGGCTTTGGTTGGGCCACGATTCCGGTACCAGAGTTTTCCTGGCGGATATCTCGGACGCGATCAAGCGCAGCGCCTCGTCTGAGATCCTCCACCCTGGCATTTTCTGGCTCTCCGTCATGCACTCGCGAAACGTTCATAGCGGTAGTGCTTCAAGAGCTCCACGTCGACCCGGTCGAGGATCTCGATGGAGGCGAGCCGCCCCACCACGGGACAAAGCGTCACCCCGCTGTGCATGACCGCGAGATACAACTCCGGAGCTCCCTCGGGAAAGCCAAGAATCGGGTGGCCGTCTTTCGGGAGCGGCCGAAAGCCGAGCGTCACCCGCTCGAGCTCCAGCTTCTCGAGCGCGGGTAGATACGTCTTCCCCGACGCAAGAATCTTCTCCCCTTCTTCATCCGAAGCCTCTTTCACCGGCGTGGCACCGAATCCCATCCCCGCCACGAGCCGCCCATCGAGTTTCTGTTTCATATGCGCGCCCGGCGAGAGCACCACACGTTCGATCAGACGCTCGGACGGCTTTGTGTGCGCGAGCACACCGCGCGACCCGATGAGCGGTACGTTGAGCCCCGCCATCGCCGCAAGCTTGGGCGTATCGACGCCGGCGGCAACGACGAGCACGTCGAGCTCGAAGTCTCCCTTGGTCGTCTTCACCCCGCGTAGCCGTCCCCACCGCAGATCGATCTCACGGACCCCGCACGGATACTCGACCCGAGCGCCCTCAGCCTTCGCGTGCTCGATCAGGACTTCCGTCGTTCGAACCGGATCGATGCTCCCTTCTTCTTCGCTGAAGTACGCCGCCGACACCGGACCCGGCACGACGTTCTTCTCGAGCTTCTAAAATTCCTCCTCGTCAATGAGCCGCGCCGGATAGCCCCAGCGTTGGCTCTGCGCCACCCGCTCGCGTATCCCCCCCCCGCGCCCGGCCCGGATCCGCCGTCCAATCGAGGCTCCCGCCCCACTGGACTTTCAAATCGCCCCCGAGCTCTCGCTCCAAGTGCCGATACCCAAGCCCACCCAGCCGGCTCAGGTGATGGTAATGAAACGGCCTCTTCCAAGAGGACGCGTTAATCCAGGCAAACGAGTTTTGGGTTGCCCCGGCCGCGGGCTTCGACTTCTCGAACAGAGTCACGTCCGCCCCACGCCGGGCCAGGTGATACGCGATGGAGCCTCCCAGGATTCCGCCACCAATTATGCCGATGCGCTGCGGCGCCCGAGTGGCAAGGACCTGCCTTGCACCTGGCAGTGCGGCGACCGCAAGCCCTGAGAACAAACGAAAGAAGCGCCTTCGGTCCAAATCCATTGCCATCACAGGACTCCCTCGGAGTAGGCTCGGAGTAGGCTTCATACCACGCACACGTGCGGCGACGCCATCATGGAAAAATGGCTTAGAGATGGAGGACGGCCTTTACCAGGCTGTCCCTCCGCCGTTACCGGCGGAGGGGACCCGAATGCAGCGTGGCGTTCTTACCCTTCTTCGACGGTAATGGTAATGGTCTGGCAGAGGCCGGGTTCCTCCGTCGTCACGTGCTCGCCGTCGCCAATCTGAATCGTCAGCGTCTGCTCACCGGCAGGCAGCTGCATCTCGATCGTTGCCGAGCCATCACCGAAATGGACCCACGGATCCGCTTCCGGAATGGCCTCGCCCGGCGGAAGGCAGTCGGTGTTGATGGCGATGTGATGGTGTCCGGCGCCTGCGTGAACGTCACCCTTGGGCTCGATCGTGTAATTTTCATGGCCGAACGTGAACGTCACCGGTGACGTCACCGTAGCGCCGTCGGACGGCTCGATGAAGAACACTCGCGGGGCGTCCGAGCTTTCCTCCTCGGCGGCGGCTTCCTCAATGGTTTCGGGCTCAGCGGCTTCCTCTCCCGAGTCGCCGCCTCCGCCACACGCGATGGCTAGCGCAAGCACCATCAGGAAAAACAGAACTGCGATAAAGCCCCTTGGATTTTCGGTGCGGGCGTATTTCATTTCGGAATCTCCTCGTCGTCTGATGATTCAGTGTGGTTCCGCAAACTCGGGCTCGACCGCGTCAACACTTTTGACAAGAACCTCAGACCAATAATGACTGGTCCTTTTCGTGCACGCGGTGCCCTCCGTGCGGTTTGCAACAAGCGTGTGATGCTAGAGCAAAGCCGACGAGGATGCAAACCGGGCCTCGCGGGGTAGAATGCCGGGCACCGGGAACGGAAGGAGACGATCTCATGAGAATTGCCGACTGTTTGATGGCCATACTCGCACTGAGCCTGCCCCTCGGCGCATGCTCAGAGGGGAGCGAGTCGGAGGCACCGCAGCTCGAAGGTGCGGAAATGGCCGCGGCTCTGGCGGATGAAGGCATTTTCCTCCTCGACGTGCGCGCGCCCAGTGAGCTCGAAGAGCTCGGCACCGTCGAAGGGTATGTGAACATCCCGATCGACCAGCTCGCCGATCGCCTCGACGAGCTTCCTCGAGACAAACCCATCCTCACCGCTTGAAACCGCGGTGGACGAGCCGCGGGTGCCGCGGCGTTGCTGCAAGAGAACGGTTTCGAGGTCGTTGGTTTTTGCGGACTGGGTAACTACGAGGGACAAAAGGTTTATCCGAAAGCCGCGTCGGAGTCCTGAGCACAACGAACAAAAGGGTGTCACCTGTATTTGAGTATTGACAGGCTCAGCCGGGTAGCGCTATCATTCCAATAATGAAATTGAATTTCATTATCGGAGCCCGGAAGCGTTGAGCGAAGAAGCGGTGAAAAAGCCGCTATCCTTGGCGGCGCAGTCCCCCGGATTTCGCGGCCGTATTCTCCCGCACGTCGAAGGCGAGGTCTCATGGCGACTTCGCGAGCTCGGGTTCGTTCCCGGCACCACGGTCTCGGTCCTGCGCCGAGGCCCGCTCGGCGATCCGCTCCAGCTCGAGCTCCGCGGCTACCGCATCTGCCTTCGCAAGAACGACTTGGCTCCCATCCACGTCGAGCCTCTCGCCGAGCTCAGCAGGGCCTGAGCCCAACATGAGCACGGCCGCGGTGTCCGAATCGCCGCTTTTGGTCGCGCTCCTCGGTGCCCCGAACTCAGGGAAAACGACGATCTTCAACGCGCTGACTGGTGCTCGCGCGAAAGTCGGTAACTACCCGGGCGTCACCGTAGAGCGCCGCGAGGGCGTGATCCGGAAGAGCTCTCGTTCGGTGCGCGTGCTCGATTTACCCGGGAGCTACAGCCTGCGCGGCGAAACCCCCGACGAGCAAGTCGTCGAGCAAGTGCTCGCGGGCGAGCTCGACGCCAAGCCCGACGCACTCCTGATCGTCGTCGACGCGACCACGCTCCAGCGAAGTCTCGCGATGGTCGTGGAAGCGCTCGAAGCGCACTCAGGGCTCCAGTGTGCTCTCGTCGTCACCATGATCGACGAGATGCGCGCGCGCGGCGGCAAGATCGATTTCGCTAAGCTCAGCAAAACACTAGGGACCCCGGTCTTTCCCGTCGTCGGTCACCGCGGTGTCGGGATGGATGCGCTCCTCCGTGCGCTCGAAGCGCCCGAGCAGTGGTCGCGCCCGAAGACGTTCCCGAAAACAGAAGCACCCGAGGAGCGGTTCGAGTGGGTGGACGAGGTGTGCCGGAACATCGGTGCGACGAAAATCGAGCCGGATACACGGAGCGACAAAATCGACCGGTGGCTCTTGCATCCGTTGATGGGTGGGCTCGCGTTCGCCGCGGTGATGATTTTCGTCTTCCAGAGCATCTTCACCTGGGCGGTTCCGGCGATGGACGGGATCGAAGGTTTTTTCGGCGAGCTCGGACGGCTGTCGCGAACGGTACTCCCCGCAGGGCTTTTCGCCGATCTCTGGGCAGACGGCATCGTTGCCGGAGTCGGCTCGGTACTCGTGTTTCTGCCGCAGATCATCATCCTGTTCACGCTGATCCATTTGCTGGAGGACGTGGGCTATATGGCGCGCGCGGCGTTCGTGGTCGACCGCATCATGGGCTGGGTCGGCCTTCAGGGCCGCTCGTTCGTGGTGCTTCTCTCGTGTTCCGCGTGCGCGGTGCCCGGCATCATGGCTGCCCGCACTATCCCGTCCCCCCGGGACCGTCTCGCGACCATCCTCGTTTCGCCGTTCATGACGTGCTCGGCGCGACTCCCGGTGTACACACTCCTGATCGCTGCGTTCATTCCAGCCCAAACCATTGCTGGTTTCTTCGGCATTCAAGGTCTGGTGATGTTCGCGCTCTATCTAGCCGGAGCCTTTACCGCCCTCGCTTCGGCCGCGCTCCTCAAGGCGACCGTGGTGCGCGGCAACATCGCCACCTTCTACATGGAGCTTCCTCCTTACCGCTTCCCGACGCTGAAGCTTCTCGCGACTCAGGTGTGGCACAGCACCCGCCATTTTCTCAAACGCGCGGGCACGATCATCTTCGCCGCTTCCGTCGTCGTCTGGGCGCTCCTCAACTTCCCACGCGCCGATGCGCCAACCGGTATGTCACCCGAAGCCCAGGCACAGCAACAGCTCGAGGTGAGCGCGGGCGGGCACATCGGTCGCGCCCTCGAGCCGGCCATCGAACCGCTCGGGTTCGATTGGAAGATCGGAGTAGGCCTCGTCGCGAGCCTCGCGGCGCGGGAAGTCATCGTGGCCACGCTCGCCCAGATCTACGCCGTCGGGGATCCAGACGATTTCGATGGGCTTCGGGGAGCGCTCCGGAGCGACATCAACCCGAACACCGGACAACCGGTCTTCAATATCGCCGTCGCGCTGTCACTCCTGGTGTTTTTCGTGTTCGCGCTCCAGTGCACTTCCACCATCGTGGTGATGGCGAAGGAGACCGGCTCGTGGAAATGGCCGGCGTTCGCGTTCAGCTACATGCTGGGTCTCGCCTACGTCGCGAGCTTCATCACCTACCGGGCCGCTTCCGCCTGGCTGCTCTGACCCCGGTTGCCGGGGGGTTCGGTTTCATGGTTCAATAGTTACTCCCCCCCGAGTTTGCTGGTCGAAAGAGCACAGCGAGTGTACGAGTCCACCACACAACTCAGCTATCGACGGACACCGCCGGAGTTCGGCCCAACGGCAACCATGCGTGTCCCCCGCTACGTGCTCGAAAAAGTCCTCGGTTCTGGCTCGATGGGGGTCGTCTACCGAGCGCACGATCGTATCCTCGGGCGCACGGTGGCCATCAAGACCATCCGTAAAGAGCTGATTTCAAAGGACTCGGAGTATCGAGCCTATCGAGACCGGTTCTTCCACGAAGCCCACATCTTCGGCTCGCTGTCCCATCCGAATATCGTGGCGCTCTACGACGTCGGGGAGACCGACGACGGCTTGCCGTACCTGACGATGGAGTACGTGCCCGACGCCTCGCTCGGCGGGCTCGACCGGCGCCTCAGCCTCGATCAGGTCATCTGGCTTCTCGCCCAGCTCGCGAGCGCCATCGACTACGCGCATACCCAGGAGATCCTTCACCGCGACATCAAGCCGACGAACATCCTCTTGGGCGAAGGCGAAGAAGCCAAAATCGCCGATTTCGGCGTCGCCAAGATCTTGGGCGCCGAGTTCACCCGAAGCCAGACACGGTTCGGCACACCCGGATACATGTCCCCGGAGCAGGTGTTGGGTAAGACGTTGACCCGCAGTAGCGACGTTTTTTCCTTGGCGGTCGTCGCGTTCGAGCTTCTGTCGGGACGGAAGCCGTTTCCGGGGAAAAGTGTTCACTCGGTCTTGTATAAGATCGTGCATGCGGATCCGATTCTGCCCACCGGGCTCGAGGCGACCGGGCTTGCGGTCAAGAAATGGAAGGAATTGTTCGCGAGCGCTCTCGCCAAGGAGCCGCAACGACGATACTCGTCGGCGTCCGAGCTCGTGTCCGAGCTCGTCGAGCTTTGTCCCGGCTCATGGCTCGGTGGCCTGCTCGTGGATGGACTTTCAGCGAAAGCACCCGCATTCGAAGAGCGCGGTGCACACGACACGCTGACGCTGTACGCGTCGGGACCGCTTTACTCACGGCTCGCTGACCGCACGATTCAGTCAGCGCGGACTGGGTAGGCATACTTAGGACTCAGAATCTCCAATAGACCGGCGGCGGTCATGCCGCCGACGGCGAAAACCTTCGCGCGGTCCAAGAACTGACGACGGCTCACCCCTCCGTGAACGTAGAGGTCGAACAAGTCGAGAAGCCCCTGATCGAAATCGCTGGCTTTCTTTCGCTTCATGATGGCCCTCTTCTCTACCTACCGGCGGTGAGGCGGTGTCCCGTATGGATAGTAGTCCTCTAAATTCACATGCTCGTAAGGTAGGGCGTCGAGAAAGGTCGTGCCCACGAACGGCTCTGGAGCTTCGACGACGACGATGGTCTTCGCGTAGCCGGTTTCGTCGAAGCCTCTTCGGAAGTGAACCCGCGATTTCAGGACGAACACGTCGTAGTCATCGGGATCGATAGAGCCCAAGCGAAACTCGTCCGGATAGAGGACTTGCTCGTAAGCCGGAGTAATGACGACGAGGTTGCCGTCCCCGAACGATATCGCTGCGACGCGCTCGTAGCCGAACCCCTCGCCGAAATAGGTCACCGTTCCTTGGATACGGACGGGTGTTCCCCCTGATGGCGTGAAGCCGCCGATCTCCATGTCGAACGCGTCGCCCTCGGCTATCGCGTCCAGAGTCTCCGGCGAGGTGATGGTGCCGTACAAGACCTTCCCGATCCCAGCCGCTACGAACGCTTTGAGAATGTGAGTGGCATCTCCCGGTCGGTCACTGTGATCGCCTACCGCCACGGGCGTCTCACCGGTGGCGATGGCCTCTCGCACGATCCCCGCAGCCTCCTCCGGCTGAGGATAGTTGCCCACGGCAAACTCCCGGACCCTCCAGATGAATTCGTCCATGTCGTCGGCAATACGATCCGCCAACGCCTGGTCCCCGTTGGTCATGACGTGGACGGTGGCGCCGACATCGGGAACATCGGACCAAGGGTAGCCGTAGAAGACGCTCACATAGGCGTCATCCTCGCGCGCCTCCCACCGCCGCGCTCTTTCCATGATGTCCATCGACGGAGACTGGCCCGTCCACTGCACCACGGTGGGGGTGATCACGCCCGGCTTGCGTGTTGCCGTGGTGGATGTGTACTCACCCGCCGCCGCGAGACGAAGCCCACGCGCCGCTCGCTCACCTTGGATATACGCGTCGTAGTGCGGGTAGCGTTTGGTCACGAAAGCGAAATCGGCCCAGCGCAAAAACTCGGCGTCTTCGTTTCCATGGAGATCGAACGTTCCCGCGATGGGAACGTCGGGGCCAACGACCTCCCTGAATCGTCTCGCGATTTCCGCCTCCGGCCGGGGAACGTCGCGCACGGCCATCGCGCCGTGAAGGGCTAGATACACGGCGTCGACGGGCATCGCGTCCTTCAGTTCCGCGATCATCTGATCGAGGAAGTGGTCGAACGTGGCCTTCGTGTTCCAGCTACGCGACGAGCCGCCGAACACCCCACTAGGAGAGGTCAGTGGAACGAGCTCGACGTCTCCGAGTTCGCGCGCGCGCTTGGTGAACCCTCGAATGTAGCTTCCGGATGAAAGGAGCTCTTCTCCGCTCAAGGCTTCTGAGTATTTCAGCCAGTCGTCGATCTCGGTATCGCCGCCCGGGCAGAACGTACACGTCTCGTGTGAGAATTTAGCGACGGCGATTCTCAATGGATGGGAGGGAACCGTCTCAGTGCATCCCAGCAGCAAAACGGTACCCAGGAGCGTCACAGCAGTCGTACGCATCGCGCGAACTATATCAGCCCTTCACGCAAACGATCTGCTTGAGCCGGTAGACGATCTCGACGAGATCGCTCTGCGCTTCCATGACCGCATCAATGTCTTTGTACGCGCCCGGCGTTTCGTCGATCACTCCCGCATCCTTGCGACACTCCACGCCCTCGGTGGCTTTGACGTGATCCTCCAGCGTGAACGCCTTCTTCGCCGCGGTTCGTGACATGACGCGGCCCGCACCGTGGCTGCACGAATCGAAGCTCTCTGGATTGCCCTTGCCACGCACGATGTAGGAACGCGCCCCCATGCTTCCGGGAATGATTCCGAGATCGCCGACGCCGGCCCGAACGGCCCCCTTGCGTGTCACAAAAACGTCCTCACCGTAGTGGTGTTCGCGCGCGACGTAGTTGTGGTGACAGTTCACGACTTCCTCCTGCGCGCGGAACGCCGGCACGAGATTCGTTTGCTTCACCGCTTCGGTGATCGCCTCCATCATCAGCTCGCGGTTCGTCGCCGCGTACCGCTGTGCCCAGTCCACGGCTTGCCAGTAGTCGCCGAAGTGCTCGCTTCCCTCTTCGAAGTACGCGAGGTCCTTGTCGGGAAGCTTGTGCAGGTGGCGGTGCATGTCCTTTTGCGCGAGCTGGATGAAGTGCATCCCGGTGCGATTCCCCACACCGCGCGAGCCTGAATGCAGCATGAACCAAACGTCATCGTTCTCGTCCAGGCAAACTTCGATGAAGTGGTTGCCGGAGCCCAACGTAGCGAGCTGATTCACCGGATGGTTGTTCCGATCGAGCTTAGGGTACTTTGCGAGAATTCGTTCATACCCCTCTTGCAGGCCCCGCCATGCCTTGGCGTTACGCTTCGGGGCGTTACCGTATGAGCCTTTGTCCCGGCGCCCACCGTGATGCGAGCGTCCGTGAGGCACCGCCTCCTCGATCGCCAAGCGGAGCGGCGCAAGGTTGTCCGGTAGATCCGATGCGCTCAGCGTCGTGTGCATGGCCGCCATCCCGCAGCCGATGTCGACGCCGACGGCGGCCGGGATGATGGCTTTGCGTGTGGGGATGACGCTCCCCACGGTCGCGCCCAATCCCCAGTGCACGTCCGGCATCGCGGCGAGCCACCGGTGGATGAACGGAAGCTGCGACGTGTTCAGAAGCTGCTCTTTGGCCTTGGGATCCACCGGGACGCCTCGAACCCAGGCCTTGACGGGACGGCCCTTGGGGTCGCGCTTTCCCCCTTGGATCAGGACGTACCGCTTGCTCATGGTGGGACTATCTCACACCGAGGTCATCCCATAGAATGCAACGCTATGTCGCTCTCTCCGGACACGCGGCTCGGGCCCTACAGAATCGTCGAGGCCATCGGTGCGGGCGGTATGGGGGAAGTGTACCGCGCGCGCGACACCAAGCTCGACCGGACGGTGGCCCTCAAGATCCTTCCCCCAGAGCTTGCGAAGAGCGAGGAGCGCCGGACGCGTTTCCTCCGTGAGGCGAAAGCTGCATCCGCCATCGACCACCCGAATGTCGCGCACATCTACGAGATTGGTGAGGCGGACGGCGTCCATTTCATCGCCATGCAGTACGTGGATGGCGCCAACCTCGCCGCAAGAGTGAAAGGTGACGCTCTCGCCACCGCCAACATTATTAATATAGGCCTCCAAACCGCGGACGCACTGGATGCCGCCCATGCGAAGGGCATCGTTCATCGGGATATCAAACCGGCCAACCTGGTGCTCACCGACCGCGATCAGATCAAAGTTCTCGATTTCGGCCTCGCGAAATACGCGGCCACGGCCGAGGCGTTGAAAGATTCGGACGCGCCCACCGAAGCGAAGACAGCGGCCGGGATGGTGATGGGGACCGTCCACTACATGAGCCCCGAACAGGGCCTCGGGCGCGATGTGGATGGACGCTCGGACATTTTTTCTCTCGGTGTCGTCCTCTACGAGCTCACCACGGGCCGACTGCCGTTTTCCGGCGGAAGCCCGACGGAGACGATCGAGCGCATCGCCCACGCACAGCCCGACGCGATCGCGCGCTTTAACTACGACGCACCGCCGGAGCTCGAGCGAATCATCCGCCGGTGTCTGGAGAAAGATCCCGAGGACCGCTATCAAACGGCGAAGGATCTTTTTATCGAACTGAAGCATCTGAAACGGGACTCCGAGTTGGGAGCGGTCGTTGCGACAGCGCCCCGAGTGGCGCGTCGCATGCCGTGGCCAGCGCTTTCGATCGGAGCCCTCGTGTTGGTCGCGGCGGCCATCGGCTTGTTTTGGTTCTCGGGCGATTCGGAACGGATCGACTCCCTCGCCGTGCTCCCTTTCGAGAACGGGAGTGCCGATCCGGACACCGAATACTTCAGCGACGGAGTCACGGAATCGATCATCAGTAGCCTTTCCCAGCTACCGAACGTTAAAGTGATCTCGCGAAATTCGGCGTTCCGCTACAAGGGCCGGACCATCGATGCGGAAGCCGTGGGCCGGGAGCTCGACGTGGAAGCTCTCGTGTTGGGCCGCATCGTCCAGCGAGGCGACGAGCTATCCGTCAGTGCCGAGCTCGTACGCACTCATGACAGCGGGCAAATCTGGGGCGAGCAGTATCAGCTAAAGGCCGCGGACATCTTCACCATCCAGGAGAACATAGCGCGTGAAATCTCGGACGCATTGCGCGTTCAGCTGACGACCGAGCAGCAAGAGCTTCTGACGAAGCAATTCACGGCGAGCTCCTCGGCTTACGAAGCGTACCTAAAGGGCCGCTACCACTGGAACCGAAGGACCGAGGAAGGGATCCGCCAAGCCATCGTGCATTTTCAGGAAGCCATCGAGGAGGACTCCGATTACGCCCTGGCTTATACGGGTTTGGCTGACAGCTTTAGCTTGCTCGGCTTCTACTACGTGTCGCCTCGCGAGGCCTTTCCCCAAGCGAGAGACGCAGCCGAGCGCGCTCTCGAGCTCGACGACAGCCTTGGCGAGGCCCACGCGTCGCTGGCTTATGTCAAGAACTTCTACGACTGGGACTTCGCCGGGGCGGAGCGGGATTTCCAAATAGCTATCGAGCTCAACCCCACGTACGCAACGGCGTATCACTGGTACTCCGCCCTCTTAGGGCCGGCGACAAAATAAGTTCCCGTTTTCAAGACGGTCGGATGGTGTAGTTCCATTTGGGTAGAGTCTGGTCCTTTGTAACGGAAAGCGCCTGCATCCGCTCGTCAGTGATTTTGACGCCCTTCGGATAACGACGCCGGATAAGGTGTGCGCGTACTCGCAAACCGGAAGAGGTGGTGGTCGTGCGGATGTATTTGAGGATGGTTTCGTAGCTGTCGAGAGGCCTGCCCGCCCAGTTCTTGCTGATCTCGCTGAACAGACGGTGCTCCACTGGATTCCACTTGGATGTACCGGACGGATAGTGGGCTATGGTGATAGCGATGTCGTGGCGATTGCAAATCCGCGTTTGAAGCCCGTGCTTCCAACCCCGACACCGATAGCCATTGCTGCCCCCGGCGTCTGCCAATATCGCGAGGTCACGGGCTGCAGGATAGCGTCGCCGTCCTTCCGTTCGCCACCACTTCTCGATGGCATTCACGGCGAAGTCCGGGGTGTTGTACGAGGTACCAATGAACACTGTCCCGCGGTTCGCGAGCAGATCGTAGACGCCGTAGGGGATTGCGATGCCGTTCGATTCGGAACGGAAGTCATGGTCTTTGACGAGAGTCGGCTCGCGGTTCCAGGCCTGCCCGCCGTTTTTGAATAATCCCACCAGCTCCCGTTTCTTCGTGTCTACGCTGATGATGGGATGACCAGCTGCGGCAAAACGCTCGCGCAGTTCGGCGATACACGCGAATTGGGTATCGCGATCTTCGGACGTGGCACCGCACAGCTTCTTGTGGTTCACCCGCAACGAGAAGCCGAGCTGTTTGAGCAGTCGACCGACGGTTTTGCTGCTGACGTTCACACCGAGGCTTCTTAGCTCGCAAGCAATCTTGTCGGTGGTCCGCCGCGTCCATTTCACTCCCGTCATCGGATCGCCCGCGGTGTCGTGCTTCATGAGTTCTTCGATCTTGGCGATGACTTCTGGCGTTTTTTTTGCACGGCGCGCCGTCCGCCACCCTTTCGCCGAACTCCGTCGAGCTCAACATCTCTCATTATACAGCCTGCTCGATGAAAAGCAGCGCCGTCTCTACGCGGGAGTCGAGGCCATGAAGCTCGGTCACGGTGGCGACCAACAGATTGCCGAACTGCTCGGGATGGATCCGAGCACGGTAGCCAGAGGTCGTAGGGAATTGCTTGCTATTTTGTGCTTCCTCAACAGGCGGTCGAGATCTTCAGACTGATAGCTCGTAGGTCTCATAATAGGAGAAGTGCTCCTTTATAGGCGTAATTATACTAAAATGAGGACCGTTTGTCAAACACGCGCTGGTTGCTGAAGATCTTACCCTCGATGATTTGAAGGCAGTGTTGGGTACCGATGTGGACTCGACCGTCTTCCGAAAGCTCAATGAGTTGGCGTATCGGACAAGCTACTCCCACCGTGGTAGCTACTACACGTTGGACGAGATCGCCCAGTTCGATCGAAAAGGTCTTTGGTCGTTGCGCTCAGTGTGGTTCTCGAAGTACGGGACGTTGCTTGCGACGGTAAAAGCGTTGGTCGCGGCCTGTGAGGCAGGCTACTACGTCGACGAGCTCGAGGACGAGGTGCAGGTTGACGTCAAGGCTCCTCTGTTGAAACTGGTCCGAGAGAAAAGATTGGCGCGCGAGCAGGTGTTCGGCCGATATCTGTATCTGGCCACCGATGTGAGCACGCGCAAGCAACAGCTCTCGGCCCGCCAGGTACAAGAGGCGTCACCTTCCACGTTGGGCTGGGTCGGGGGAGTCCGCGTGCTCCCCGTGGAGTTGAAGGCTGCGATCGTTCTTTTCTACAGCCTGCTCGATGAAAAGCAGCGCCGTCTCTACGCGGGAGTCGAGGCCATGAAGCTCGGTCACGGTGGCGACCAACAGATTGCCGAACTGCTCGGGATGGATCCGAGCACGGTAGCCAGAGGTCGTAGGGAATTACTAATGAGAGATGTTGAGCTCGACGGAGTTCGGCGAAAGGGTGGCGGACGGCGCGCCGTGCAAAAAAAAACGCCAGAAGTCATCGCCAAGATCGAAGAACTCATGAAGCACGACACCGCGGGCGATCCGATGACGGGAGTGAAATGGACGCGGCGGACCACCGACAAGATTGCTTGCGAGCTAAGAAGCCTCGGTGTGAACGTCAGCAGCAAAACCGTCGGTCGACTGCTCAAACAGCTCGGCTTCTCGTTGCGGGTGAACCACAAGAAGCTGTGCGGTGCCACGTCCGAAGATCGCGATACCCAATTCGCGTGTATCGCCGAACTGCGCGAGCGTTTTGCCGCAGCTGGTCATCCCATCATCAGCGTAGACACGAAGAAACGGGAGCTGGTGGGATTATTCAAAAACGGCGGGCAGGCCTGGAACCGCGAGCCGACTCTCGTCAAAGACCATGACTTCCGTTCCGAATCGAACGGCATCGCAATCCCCTACGGCGTCTACGATCTGCTCGCGAACCGCGGGACAGTGTTCATTGGTACCTCGTACAACACCCCGGACTTCGCCGTGAATGCCATCGAGAAGTGGTGGCGAACGGAAGGACGGCGACGCTATCCTGCAGCCCGTGACCTCGCGATATTGGCAGACGCCGGGGGCAGCAATGGCTATCGGTGTCGGGGTTGGAAGCACGGGCTTCAAACGCGGATTTGCAATCGCCACGACATCGCTATCACCATAGCCCACTATCCGTCCGGTACATCCAAGTGGAATCCAGTGGAGCACCGTCTGTTCAGCGAGATCAGCAAGAACTGGGCGGGCAGGCCTCTCGACAGCTACGAAACCATCCTCAAATACATCCGCACGACCACCACCTCTTCCGGTTTGCGGGTACGCGCACACCTTATCCGGCGTCGTTATCCGAAGGGCGTCAAAATCACTGACGAGCGGATGCAGGCGCTTTCCGTTACAAAGGACCAGACTCTACCCAAATGGAACTACACCATCCGACCGTCTTGAAAACGGGAACTTATTTTGTCGCCGGCCCTTAGGACGAGGGCGTTTTCTATGGCAGTCAAGAGATCGACGGCGTTCGTGTCGCCTCGCCGGTTCAGCGATACCTTGATCTTGCGTCGATTAAAGGCAGAGGCGAAGAGGCGGCCGGCGCCGTGCTCGACCTAGAGCTTCGACCGCAATGGTAACGCGAAAGGATTACGCTGCCGATGCCGTGGCGGCAGCTCGGTCCGTCCTCATCGAGCTCACGCACCTTTTAGGTGAGTATCACGATGACATGGTCGTCGTCAGTGGCTGGGTTCCAGAGCTTTTGTTGCCGAACGCGAACGAGCGTCACGTCGGAAGTCTCGATGTCGATATCGCCATCGACCATCGCAGCATCCCGGAGCACGTCTATCGAACGATCCAGGAACTCCTCTTGAGTCGGGGATACGAACAGGGCGACCAGCCGTTCGTTTTTGTGCGACTTGTGGAGAACGTTCTGATCGAGGTTGATCTTCTAGCAGGGGAGTACGGGGGTACAGGTCGAAACCGGAGACACCAGACAATCCAGCCGTCTCACAGACCTTCGCCGTTGTCACCAACGTGACGGTGACATGCCTCTACATCATCGTTGGCCTTCTCGGGCTGCGGTTGATCCTGAGAAAGACGTGGCTTGCCGTCGGTGCGACTTTCGTTCTGATGACTGCGATTTGGGCTCCGGGCTACCCCTATTGGGGTTTCATCCCCGTGGGGCTATCGTCCGGCGCGTGGCCTCTACGTGTTCCTGCGCTTCGGCCGGCTCCCCGCCATGGTGGGAGGCTTCGTTGTCGAGCTCTTGCAGAGCTATCCACTCACCGTCGATGTTACAGCCTGATACTCCTATGCGACGTATCTCGTCGCGGTCGTCGTTTTGGCGACCGCCACCTATGGCTTCCAGGTTTCATTGGCGGGACGGCCGGCGTTCGGGGAGTTGATGGCCGAAGAGTAGGAACCGCAACCAGTTCCTGTACGGCCTTCGGTTATCGGCGCTCGAGAATCCGGCGATAGACTTCGCGCCGGTGGGCGACACCCACGACGTACACCACGACCTCCGTCACGTGCACCTCGTAGACGATACGGTAGTCCCCGATTCGAATGCGGTAAGCGTTCTGCCGTCCTCGTATGCGTCCGGCGCCCACAGGGATAGGGTCATCCACGAGCGTGTCGATGGTCGCCTTTACCCGGCGACGCGTCTTTGCGGGAAGTTTTCTGATCTCCTTGGGAACGGCCGCGTGCAGCAGAACCTTATATTTCGTCTCGGGCCTCTTCCCACTCGACCCAGGGACCGCGCCGACGCTCCTCGATCAAAGCAAGATCCTCCGCGTCTTCCAACCATTGTGCGATTGCCTCCTGGACGACCGCTTGGGCTTTGAGACCGTGCTCGTCGCAGTAGCGATCCAAGAGCTCCTTCAGCTCTTCGTCGATACGATGCGTGATCGTGACCATGGATGTAGCTTAACTCAGGCACCAAGCATTTGCAAGCTTTCGCTGGCATCTCAGGGACCCCCACCTCAACCAGTCTTGGGGTGCCCATCGACGTCATGAAGGAGGCGGCGGTGCGGCGGAGGTCGTGGCCGCGCAGCTCGATGCTCGGTCGCGTGCGAATGCGCTCGATCGCTTTTTGGGTGCTTCGCATGTGCCCTTCGCCCCCGGGGCTCGGAAATACCCATGGGGAGTCGGTGTCTTCGAGCTCGCGCAGGAGATCGATCGCGGCATCTGACAACGGCACGCGGTGGGGTAGTCCGTTCTTGCTGCGCTCGGCTGGGATGGTCCACCAGCGGGCGTCGAGCTCGACGTCTTCCCAATGCATCGTGATGACTTCGCCACCGCGTTGGGCGGTGAGGAGTCTCAGCTTCAGCGCGCAGGCGACGACGAGACTCTCGTGCGATAGAGCACTCCAGAACTTGCGAATGTCACCCTCGCTCAGCACGTGGTGGCGGTGGCGGATCTTGGCGGGTCGGGGTAGGCCGCGGCAGGGGCTGTCATCGACGAGGTCGCGCGAGATCGCCCAGTTATAGATTTTTCGAATCAGTGCGTGGGTCTGATTTGCCTCGGCAGGGGCCGGGCGATGGACGATGTCCTCGAGAAGCCGGCGTAGATCGGCGCGGGTGATCTCCTTGGCCAACGCGGGCCCGAGAATTGGGAGGAGATTCTTTCGAATCCTTCGCTGGTCCTCTTTCCAACTCCGCTTATTGGGTTTGGCGTGGCGCTCGAGGTATTCGGCGGCCAGTTCTGCGAACGTACCAGCTTGGCGCTCTTCGATCTTGCGGGCAGCCGGATCACCGCCCATGGCGACTTCGGCTAATGCCGCCTTGGCCATCGTGCGGGCCTGGCTCAGGCTCAGCGGCGGGTACCGCCCCAGGGTGTAGCGGCGCAGACGCCTCCCCCGCCGGTACAGCACACAGAAGCTTTTGCGGCCGGACGGCGTGACGCGAACGGAGAACCCAGGGAGGAACTCGTCAAAGTACTCCGTTCGCTGCCCGCCGACCGGCCGCAGCTTGTGTACAGCGTGTGCCGTGAGTTTCGCTCTCGGCATCTACTGAGTAAGACGAGAAACGGGGCACGCAACCTCCCTTGAGAATTGACAAAGGCGCGGAAACGCGCGTTAATAATAATGAGACCCAAAAATTTCATATTAGGACCAACCGTGCGCGGAGATTTGCGTCAATCCAGCCTGGCCGAAGTGATGCGGCACCTGTATGCCGAGCGCCAGAGCGGGATTTTGTATGTCTCGCGTCAGAACATCCGCAAGCGCATCCACCTCAGAAAAGGTGTAGCGATCTTTGCCGACGCTGGGGACGGTCAGGTGGCCGAAGTGATGCGGCACCTGTATGCCGAGCGCCAGAGCGGGATTTTGTATGTCTCGCGTCAGAACATCCGCAAGCGCATCCACCTCAGAAAAGGTGTAGCGATCTTTGCCGACGCTGGGGACGGTCAGGTCCAAACCCGTGAGCAAGCGGAACTTCTAGCGTACTCGCTGTTTACCTGGACTTCGGGCGAGTTCGCCTTCGAAGAAGGCGAGCCTGACATCGACGACTCGCTGGCTTTCGAGGGCTCCCCCTCGACGGTAATTCTCGAGGGAAGCCGGCGCATCGACGAGCTGGAAATCCTGGAGCAGTTGCTCGGGGGGCGCGACGCCGTTTTCGCATGCACCAAAACGTCAGTGCTCCCGTTGTTCAAGATGAAGCTGTCGCCTGCAGAAAATGCCATTCTCACGTTCGCTCGAGAGCGAGGGCGCTTCACGGCGGCGGATCTTCCGCTTCCTACGCAGGACTTGGCAGTCGTGTCTGCGTTGAACGCCCTCGTGGCCGTCGGACTTTTGGAGATCGAGAAAAAGGCCAAAGCGCCTGAGCCCGTTCCCGTCCCGGCGCCGACGCCCCCGGCGCCCGCCGCGCCAGCCCCACCGGCCGCACAAGCACCGGAGCCCGCGCTAGCACCAGCACCAGCAGCACCCGTGCCCGAAGCAGCACCCGCGCCCGAAGCAGCACCCGCGCCCGAAGCAGCACCCGCGCCGAGCGTTCCTCCTCCTGCTCCTGAACCGGCTCCGCAGGCGAGCAACGTCGCGCCGAGCGCTCCCAGCGATATGGAACAGCTGTTGAGCACCTACGAGGCGAAACGCAGTGGGCTTCCGCCGCCTCAGCCGGCTCCACAACCATCGCCGCCGCCCGTGCAAGCAACAACGCCACCGCCGGAGCCACCCATCATCGAACCCGCCGTAGCACCTCCGGAGCCAGCCATCGTAGCGCCCGAGCCTGCGCCGCCGCCTCCGCCCGCGCCGCCCGTCGTCGACGCGGCTCCTCCGATGCCTGAACCCGAGCCTCCGCCAGCGCCACCCGCGATCCGGCCTCCGAGAAAGCCGGATCCGCCCATTGCGCCGGCGCCGCCGCGACCATCGCTAGCGGAACTGGTTGCGGAGTGGAAGGCCGCAATCCTCGAGCGTCTTCCGGAAGGGAAAGCACGCCTCATCGCTGGCGGCTCGATCGCGCTCGTCACCTTGAGCATCGTGTCGGTCCTGTGGCTCACTTCAGGAAGCGACGAGGCGTCGCAGTCCGATGCGGTGGTCGCTGCCGATTCCGAGCCGACGAAGCCAGAGCCGCCTGCGCCTGCACCCAAGCCGGAACCCGTTCCCGCTCCCGAGCCGGAACCGAGCGAAGCGGAGCTTTTCTATCGAGCGAACCTCGCGTTCGAGAGCGGAGACTTCGCGCAGAGCAAAGCGGAATTGACGAAGCTTCTCGAGCTCCAACCGGATCTCGCGGCGGCGCGTGAGCTCATGACTCGAGTCGCGCGCGAGCTCGCTCCCAAACCGGAGCCTCCGAAACCGAAGCCGCGTCCGCGACGCGTCGTCCGAAAGCCGCCGTCCAAACCGGAGCCCAAGCCCGAGCCGGAACCCGTGCAGCCGGCCCCTCCCACGCCGAACGCGCTGTTCGCGGACGCGCGCGCCGCGCTCAACCGCGGCGAGCTCGAAAACGCTCAGGTCAAGCTCGACGAGCTCGAGACGCTAAACCGGTCGTATCCGGGAGCGCGGCAGCTCCAGAACGAGCTGTCCGATCGTTTCTGGGAACGGAAACTTCCGCTGGCCTTCAGCACCCGGCACGACCACGCGCTCGGCGGTTGTAACGGCGTTCTGACGCTGACGTCACGGGGCTACGGTTATCGCTCCGACGAGCATGATTGGTTCTGGAGCTTTGGGGAAATCGGGACGACCGATCGAAGAGGCGCACGCCGCCTGCGCATCGAGACCAACGGCGGCAAAAGCTACAACTTCGAGCTGCGCGATGCTTTGTCCAACGACGACTGGGCGCGCTACCAACGAGTCAGGTCGCGTTGAGATAGCGCTCTTCAATCACCACCCGGTGGTGGATCTCGTGGCCGGACTCTACCCGACACTTCTCGCAGCCGGCGCCGTTTGGTGGGAAGGATTTTTCGCACGACACGCGGACCGACTCCGTTGGGCGTTCGTGGGTGTTGTCCTCGCCGGTGGCCTGGCGCTGGCGCCGTTGTTCCAATCGCTCCTGCCACCGGCCGCTCTCGCGCGCTTCGCGGGGTTCGTCGGCATCGACACGCAAATCGAGCGCGGCGAAGGCAAGCGCGCGGAGCTTCCTCAGTGGCTGGCCGATCGCTTCGGGTGGGAGGAGCTCGTGGCCCAAGTTGCCGCGATCTACGAAAACCTGCCACCGAATGAGCAACGCCTCGCGCTGATCCTCGCGCCTAGTTATGGGCATGCGGGCGCGCTCGAGTTATTGGGAGAGCCATACGAGCTTCCGCCCATCGTCTCGGCGCACAACCCGGCTCGCCGACGGGCCGGTCATCGTCATCGGCTCGAACCGAAACGACCTCGAATCGGTGTTCAACGACGTCCAGCAGGTGGGAATCTACGAGTGTGATTACTGCATGAATTGGCTGAACGACACGCCAATTTTTGTCGGCCGCCAATCCAAGCTTACGGCCTCAGAGTTCGAAGAGGCGTGGGAAGGCTTCAAGCACTACGAGTAATTAATTGTCGGTTTCAGCCCAGAGCTTTTCGAGAACGCGGTCGCGACCACAGCCTCGACGGTAGAGCTTGTAGCGAAACTTGTGCCGCTGGTAGTAATCCTGGTGGTATTCCTCAGCGCGGTAGAACGTGGTCGCCTCCGTCACTTCCGTCGCCACCGTTTTCGGGAGCCTCCCGGACGCATCGATTTTTTGCTTCGACGCCTCGGCGAGCTGTCGTTGCTCTTCCGAGAGGTAGAAGATGCCGCTGCGATACTGTGAGCCGCGGTCGCAGAACTGACCTTTCGCGTCGGTGGGATCGATGTTGACCCAGAAGACTTCGAGTAGCTTTTCGTAGCTGACCTTGGCCGGGTCGTAGACGATCTCGACGGCTTCGGTGTGACCGGTACCACCGGACGACACCTGTTCGTAGCTAGGATTGTCGAGATGCCCACCGATGTAGCCGGACGTCGTCGACACCACTCCGTCGAGCGCGTCGAAGGGAGGCTCCATGCACCAGAAACAGCCTCCCGCGAAGGTTGCCTTCGCGAGCTCCGGCTCCTCTTGCGCTTCGGGTGCCATCCCCAGGATGAGAAACGCTAATGCCATCGTGGTGAGATTCATCATGTCGGCTAGCTCCGGAGCGCTGGAAGCTCTTCGCCTTGGGGAACAAAGAGAAGAGCCAGGCCGTTGTTGCACCACCTCTGCCCGGTCGGCTTGGGTCCATCGTTGAAGATGTGACCCTGGTGGCCGCCGCAGCGGTTGCAGTGGTATTCCGTTCGCGGATAGATCAGCTTGAAATCACGCTTCGTGCCGGCGTGGCCTTCGATCTCCTGATAGAAGCTCGGCCAGCCGGTGCCGCTCTCGAACTTCGTAGATGCATCGAAAAGCGGCAGGTAGCACGCCGCACAGATGAACGTTCCCGCGCGCTTTTCCTCGAGGAGCGAGCTCGTGAACGCGCGCTCGGTGCCCTCTTCGAAGAGGATCCGGTAGCGGTCTTTTTCCAGCAGCTCGCGCCACTCGTCCTTGGACTTTTCGAGTTTCGCAATCGTTTCTTTGGATGTCGTCATCGTTTTGCCCCAAATCGTTGTGGGAACCACCAGGGAAAGCCCCGCAATGCCCAGAAATTCTCGTCGCCGCATTTGCACACCTCCGTGACGTTTCTACCTATATATGTGCGCCAAAGCCCCTGTTGGTTACATTACACCTTATTAATGTTCGACGAGCGACGCGCGTCGCCCCGACCCTCCCTCTCCCCCGTGGGGGGAGAGGGCCTGGGGTGAGGGGGATGTCCAGATTCACGAGCCGAGCCGCGCGGACTTTCGAGTCACAATGAGTAGTGCGGTAACACCCTCACCCCCCTCTCATCTACAGCGAGTTCGACTTCCGGCGCTCGCTCGAGTTTGTTGTCAACTACGGACGCGACAACGACGCGACCGCCGCGGTCACTGGAGCGCTGCTAGGCGCTTAC
Organism: Candidatus Marinacidobacterales bacterium; assembly: GCA_965237955.1. Taxonomy (GTDB): domain Bacteria; phylum Acidobacteriota; class Vicinamibacteria; order Marinacidobacterales; family SMYC01. The sequence goes on from OZ250169.1 coordinate 3,807,807, forward strand.
GTCGGTGCGGAAGCGCTTCCCGAGAGGTGGGTTCACACGACGCTCGAGAGAAATCGCGCCATTGGGCTCGACCTCGAAGACTTGACCGATCGTCTCTTGTCTGCGATCGAGCGCCGCCGATAGCGCTTAGTCTTCGACGAGCCCGGCGCGCTTGATGAGAGCTCTGGCAAAAATCTGCCGGTGCTCGATGCTGAGCTCGTCCAACTGGATCAAGTGAGACTGTCCGCCAGCGAGCGTGAGCTTCATCGTCCTCCAGTCGGGAAGCTCGAGCGCGGTCTGTCGGACCATCCTGACGCCATCGAACTGGATGTTGCCGGCGATACGCCCGTAGCCGAACCCCTCGAGCTCCAACCCCTCGACAGATTCCCACCGGATGAGAGTGTCGAGGTCGGGTGGAACTTTGAGCGTCAACCCTTCCGGGGCGACTTCGAGACGGTAGCCGGTCATTGATGGATAGTCCTTGGCGACGAGCCACCCCGCAGTGGCGAGAAGCGCCACGCCGACGAGGATCGAACCGGGCTTCGCGCCTCATGTGGAGACGATCCAAAGGGCGATCACGGCGATCGCCGCTGAGCGGCCGAACACGACGATACGGTTGAACTGCGTATCGAAGTGGATGACCACGTCGTCGCTCGCCATGCGGGAGGAGCCGTGCCCGACGGGCTCGCCAATCTGCTCCGAGACGAGGCAGCCGGCTGCCGTGACGACAAGAAGGCAACAAGCGAGGAACCATTTGGGGGTCATCCATCCAGTTTGGAACCCGACTTGCCGGACGTCAACCGTCACGGCTATTCTCACGCCCATGAAAACATTGCCGCTCGTAGCCCTATTGGCTTCCATCCCGGCGACCGCTCAAGAAGACTGGCCGACTCATGGCGGCGATCCCGGCGGAATGAAGTACTCGAGCTTGTCGCAAATCACGAGCGACAACGTGGACCAGCTCAAGCTCGTGTAGACGTGGGAGACCGGAGATGCTCCCATCCCCGCGGCGAAAATCGCGTTCCGGAATACCGAGATCAAGCCGGGCAAGTTCCAGGGCACACCGGTGATGGTGGACGCTAAGCTCTTCATCGCTACTTCCTACACCCAGGTTGCAGCGCTCCAGCCGGAAACAGGAAAGGAGCTTTGGCGTTACGACCCTCGAGCCTACGAGTGGGGCATGCTCCCTCGCGGCTGCGGGTTTAGAGCGGCCGGTTCCCGCGAGCGACGTGCCCTGGGAGCGTCTCGCGACCACTCAGCCCTTCCCTACCAAACCCCCGCCGTTCGGGCGGCAGGGCTTCACCGAAGACGACCGCGTTGATTTCACTCCGGAGATCAAAGCCAAGGCGCTCGAAGCCATCAAAGGCCTACGGCTCGGTGACATCTTCACCCCGCCGTCGCTCGAGGGAACGCTTCTCATGCCGGGCGTTTGGGGCGTCGCAAATTGGGGCGGCGCGGCGTTCGACCAGGAGACCGCCATCCTCTACGTCAAGGCGACCAACTGGCCTTTCGTTTTCAAAGTCGGAAAGCCCAAGACCGGGACGGCCGACGGTTCAGATCGAAGACGGCATTCCGATCCACAAACCGCCCTACTCGACGCTCACCGCGATCGACCTGAACGGCGGCGAGCACGTGTGGCAGATCCCGCTCGGTGACACGCCGTCCCTGCGGGAGCATCCTTTATTAAAGGATGTCGATTTGCCGCCTCTCGGCGTCGGGCCGCCGCAACACGGTCAGTCGGGCCCTCTCGTGACCGCGGGCGGGCTCGTGTTCATCAGCGCGTCGAGCCCTTACCTGTACGCCTTCGACAAAGCGAACGGAGAGCTCGTATGGCAAACTGAATTGGGCGGCGGCGGATTCGGAAACCCCATGACCTATCAATCGCGCTCCGGACGTCAGTTCATCGTCATCGCTACGTCGCAATCAGACGGAAGCGAGGCCAAGTTGATGGCGTTCGCACTCGAGCCATGACTGCGCTCGCCGCCGTCGTTGCTCTTTTCCTGAGCCAAACACTTGACGCCGAGATTGTGCGCGTGTCCGTCGTCCGCGAGTCGAACGACGAAGTCGAGCTCCAGATCACGTACCGGCTAGCGCGAGTGCGCGAGGAGACGTCCCTCGGTGCCATCACGATGTTCGCGGGAAGCTCCACCAGTCATTGGTCGTACCAGACGGCGACGCTCGAGCCCGGTACCCACGAGGCGACGGTCACGGTGGGTCGGAACGCTGACGCGCCGCCGGTGTACCGCTCGGACAGCTTCAAGATCTCGATGTGGGGCGGAGCGCGTCTCGACTACACCTACCCGTTCGAAAAGCTCTGGTGCGCACAAGCGAGTGCGTGTCACGATGGCATGCTGGTGGCGGCACGAAACGCGCCGCTCGAAGAGCGGCTTACCTCGGTCCTTCCGTCGATCCGCGCTCAGGCGATCGCCGAAGCCGATGGACTCGACGACGAGCAAAAGCGTGAGCTCTTGCCGGGAGTTGTCGAACGCGTTCATCACGCCGAGCTTGATGTCCGCTTCAACGCTTTACGTCTTCTACAAGATTGGCAATTCAAGGATCCGATGCTCACCGTCCCTCTCGTCGAGGCGATGTCAGACCCCCACCCCGGTATCTCACGCGTCGCGACGTCCGTGTTGACACGACTCGCCGAGCCGTCGGACACGCTTGCCGAAGACGCTTTGAAGCGCGCGGCTCAGTCGGCCGACGAGTCCACCAGGCGCTATGCCGAGGAAGGCCTCGCTCGACTCGAGCGAGACAGGAAACTTGCGCTGAAACCCAAGCTCGAGGGACCCACGCCCGATAACGAAGCCGACTGCATCGAGAGGGGCGGCCGCTGGGGGCGATTCGGTCTCTATTTGATTCCCGAATGCAACTTGCCGGCGACGATTCAAGAGCTCGCGTTCCGCTGGTCGTACCGGGATAGTTTCGCGCCGGCCAAGGTGCGCGGGCAGGTCGAGGTGTTTTGATGACATTCCGGAGGGCTGGCCGGTGATGTCTGTCGTGAGAGAGCCCAATTGGACAAGCGCCTCTTGTTGCTGAAAGAGCTTCTCGAGAGAAACGGCGAAAAGCTTATGCCGGAACGGGAGCTCGCCTCACCGTTCGGCCATGGCTATCCCGTCGCGCGCCAGGTGCTCGAGACCTCTGTCGGTAAGGAAACGGAGGACTTGGAGTGGCTTTCGAACGGCGGTTACCTGGAGCGGCAGTTCTTCGACAAGATTCACCTGTGCCCTTATTGCTCGCACTACGCCATCAACTTCCACGAAGTCTGCCCGCGCTGCAGGAGTGCCGACACGGGTATCGTCGAGATGGTGCACCACTTTCGATGCGGCACGGTGGCGCCGGAGGCCGAGTTCCGAAACGGCGCACGCTTTACCTGCCCCAAGTGCCGTCGTCCGCTCCGGCACTTGGGGGTCGATTACGAACGTCCGAGCGCGAGCTACGTTTGTGGAGGGTGTCGTCACCTCTTCCTCGATCCGCCAGTGTCATGCCGGTGCCTGAACTGCAGCGAGGAGTTCGACGTGGCAAAGGCGAAACTGCATAGCGTCTATTCGTACTCTCTTTCCGAGAACGGCGCCATCGCGGCCTCGCGAGAAAGGCTCGAGGACGGGCCCGCCTCTGGAAAATTTGTCGATGAAGAGCTGGCCATCTACAGCTTCGAATTTTTCGAAGAGCAGCTTGGCCAGGAGGTTCGAAAGTCGGAGCGCTACGAAAGGCCGGTTTCGGTAATGGTGGCTGGGCCCGACAATCTCACCGAATATCAGGATCTTCACGGAACGGAGGCTGCGGCGCGCTGCTGGCGGGACATCATGCAAGTGGCAAGGGAAGAGCTCAGGGACTGCGATATCCCTGCCCGCGCGCACGGCGGAGTTTCGTGGCGCTTCTCCCGGATACACCGCTCGCAGGCGCCCAGGTAGCGGCAAACCGCATCCTGGAACGGGTCCGGAATCTCGGCAACGTAGCCGCGGGCGTGACTCTGTCCGTAGGGCTTTCGAGCCTGTCTCCCGACACCCGGGGTACCGAGCAACTGCTCTCCCTCGCGCAAGAGAGACTCGAGCGCGCTCGTGCGGCGGGTGGAGACGGCGTCGAGCCCGAGGCGACGGAGGACAACGCGTGAAACAAGGAGCGTGCCGGACACGTGCGTGGGTGATGCTCGCGCTCGCGCTCTGGGGTCTGAGTGGCTGCGCGAGCCCCCGGGTTTCGGTTCCCGCCCTCCCCGCCTCGTCCCAGGTCGAGCCCTTCGAGCGAGCTTTGATGTCCTACGTTCGTGCGGAGCGCCCCCCGACGGAGGAAGCTCTTTTCGCGGCCATCGAGCGAGAGCCGTACGACGAACGGGCCCGGGAGCTTTTACGTGCTCTGTGGGACGAGCACGGTAAGGGCTCGAGAGAGGCTCCGTTGCCACCCGATATGGCCATCGACCAGGTACAGAGTCCGCTCGAGCCGTCGCGATTGATGCGTCTCGTTCTCGGAAGGAATGTCGAGGTGCGCCAAGCCGTCTATGGCGTGGTCGAGGCACGCGGACGGCTCCGGGAAGCGAATGTAAGCGTCACGCCAGAGTTTCGGCTTCTCACCCGATTTCACCCCGTAGGGATATTCGCTTCGCTCACCCAATCGATCTTCGGTGGCATGTGGCAACGCAAGGCCGAGATGCGCGAGGCCGAGGCGCTCGTGGTGGAGGCGCTCGCAGAGTACGCCCGCGTGCGGACCGGAATCCAGGACCGAGCCCTCGACGCCTATTTCGACCTGCTGGAGGCACAAGAGCTCGCCGAGGTTCTGACGAGAGAGCTCGAAGCGAAAGATGAACGATACCGTGTCGTTTCCGTTCTAGCACGCTACGGGACAGCGCTGGATCGCGACGTGCTGGCCGCGCGTCACGATATAGAGACGACGCGCCGGCGACGCATCGACGTGGAGCGTCAGTCAACGCTGGCCGAAGCCACTTTGAATGCTCTTCTGAACCGATATGTAGCCGAGCCGATACCGGTGGCGAGACGGTCGGTTGCCCAAACATCACCCGAGAGCCTGGAGCGCGCTCTGGCCCTGGCGGAGCAGACTCGAGCAGACATTCGGAAGGCCGAAGCTCGCGCCGAGGGAGGGCGTGCCGGTGAGGACAAGGTGGCCTCGGCGCTCCCCCGCATCGACCTGCGCGCTTCGTACGGAGAGTCGAGCGAGGAAGGCCGCGGTGACTTCCTGGAAGGCGCGAGCATCGGGATGGTCTTTGCCACTCCGATTGCGATCTGGCCCCTCAGACAAGCCCGCCTCGATCAGCAGGAGGCCCTGGTGCGCCAACTCGAGCTCGAGCTCGAGAGAGTGGAGCTAGAGGTCGCGGTGGAAGTCGTCGCAGCCTATGAAGCCCTTGCCACGGCCGAAATGGTGCGGCAGGAGCTTCGGCGGCAGATGGAAGCCGCGCGGGAAGCGAGGCGAGTCGCCCATGTTGTCGAGCGGTGGGGAGGACAGGGCGGCCGCCTGCTTTCCGTGGAGGCTGAAGTGGCTTCGACCGAGGCCCGCGCCGCGTGGATTCGCGGGGATTACGGCGTGCATCGCGCTCGGGTAACCCTCCATCGCGCGGTGGGCGTTTTGCCGGAACGACTCGATTTCGAGAACCTTCTCCCTAGCGAAGCACGTCTACCCGTTGCGACCCGAAATCCGGGGGACGGCCGCGCATTGTGGGTTTGGAGTCCCGACTTTCAGGGCTCCTCCGCGGAGAGGGAGTTCTTCCTTGATTTCGCCGAAGCAAGACAGCTCGGATCGATCTTTCTCTTCGTCTCGCTGCGTGAGCTCGACGAGCATCCCGACCGCTTCCGTTCGTTTCTGAGTCTCGCCCATGACCGGGGGGTGGCCGTTTCGGCGCTGAACGGCGAGCCCGAATGGACTCGTCCCGGGAAGCGAGCTTCCGCGGATGCCTTTGTCGCAGCCGTCATCTCCTTCAATCGCTCGGCGGCGCTGGGAGAGCGGTTCGATGGTCTTCACTTGGACGTGGAGCCACACCTCCGATCGGAATGGGACGAGAACAGCGAGACGACCATGGCGCACTATGTCGACCTGCTCGAATCGGTTTCGGAGCGGACCCGCCCGGAGCAGCTTCCGTTGGTCGTGGACATCCCAGTTTGGTGGGAGTCGAGAACGTTTCACGGAGCCTCCTTTCTCGAGAAGATCGCGGTTGTCGCCGACGAGATCGTCGTCATGGCCTATGATCGGCCAGCAGATCGGGTCATCGATGATGTGGCCGAGGAAATGGCTTTAACCGCGGCGCTCGGAAAGCGAATGTGGATTGGAGTCCGCGCCAAGCGAGAGGACTTTGCTACCGGAGACGATCTTCAGCCTGCGGAGTCTCGCCTGGAAGAGCTGCTTTCGAAGATAGCGGAGGCCTATAGCGGGCGCGCGGAGCTCAAGGGTCTGGCCATTCATGATTACGACGCCTACCGCGAGCTCCTCCTCCACCGCGGGTACTAGACCCATATGCCATGAGATTGAAGAAGATCGAGGCGATGGCGGAGCCCCGGATTCCCCCCGATCGCGCGGGCGAAGTGGAGGCACGGCGCCGATTCCGGCTCCGAGTGCTCGGCGTCGTTTCGTTGCTCGTCCTCGCGGTCGTCGTCGTTTGGTGGTGGAAGGGGCGTTTTGTCTCGACCACGGGAAGGGTGGTGGCATACGAAGTGCTCGTCAACGCGACGGAGCGGGGACGAATCGTGTCTCTTCCCGTCACGGAAGGCGAGCGTGTCCGGGCCGACGAGGTCGTGGCTCGTCTCGATCCAAAGGAGAGACAGGCGGAGTTGAAGCGAGCCGAGGCGGTTTTGCAGCAAACGCGTTCCCATCTTGCTGCGCTCGACGAGACCGGACTCGATCCCAACGCCTTCGCCCAGGTCGAGATTTCCAAGCGGGAGCACTTGCAAGCTCGCGAGCGGTTGAGCCGAGCGCAAGCGGAACTCGAGCAAGCGCAAAAGGAGCTGGCTCGGCTGAGACGATCCGCGGAACGGGTCGATCGAGTATTCTTGCTCAAAGCAGTGACCCGTGCCGAGTGGGAGGCCGCGCGGGAGGATCTCGACAAGGCGGAAACGCATCACGCCGCGGCCCGCACTCGGGTGGCCGAGGAAGAGGCAGCCCGTTCAGGCGGCCGAGCGCCTCCTGGAGCGAGCCCGGGAAGCCCTTGCCTTCGCGCGACGGGAGCTCGCCGATGAGCTCGAGGCGCGCCGGATGGCGATCGTTCAGGCCGAAGGACAGGTCGAGGCGGGCGCGCGCAGGGCTCGCGGAAACATCCATCCGCGCTCCCCGGGACGGCGTCGTGTCGTGGCTTCCTCGTAGGGTCGGAGAGGTGGTGGACCAGAACGATATTATCCTGAGCCTGATGGATCCCGACGAAGTCTGGATCGAAGCCTACGTGAGTGGCGAGGAGTTATCTCAGCTGCGGGACGGGCTTCCGGCGAAGATACATTTTTCGGGCCCCTCACGGGAAATTTTCGATGGACGCCTGCTTCTGCTTCACGCTTCCCCGAGAGCCGATCAGCAGACGGTTCGGGTGGGGCCGGAAAGGGCGCGCTCCGCGGCTCGGCTCGGAGCATTGCTGCACGCGGTGAAAGTGGTGTTCGAGGGAGAAGCACCCCAAGGACTCTGGCCCGAGACGATCGTCCAGGTACGGATCTCGAAACGCTGATGTTCCTGCTCGGTTTGCTCCTTGACAGGCAGCGAGATGTAGAGATAGAAACAGGCATGAACGAAGACTTTCGACTGCGGTCTGGCAGAGGCCGTGACGTTCGCCGCCGGGGGCTGGCTGGGTGCGGGTTCACTTCTCCTGGCCGCCGCTCCCTGTCTGGGGACCCCGATAAGCTTGGGATCGACGGACTTCGAGTATCTGACCTCTCCTCCTCCGAATTTCCAAACGAGCGGAAACGGTGCGAACGAGCCCATCGGGGACTTCACCTTTCCGATCCCGCCGGGCCTCTTCGATGCGTCGGGTGATCCCGGATCTTTCGTGGCCACTTCGTTGTCGATTACCTTCACGGTATTCGACGGCGATACCGCGACCGAGGACGAGCCCGATTTCGGCGATCTGTTTCTCTCCCTCGGAATCCCTGGAACGTCATCGATCCTGGAGTTGCCGCTTCCGCTCGCTGGATTCGGCGACCAACGTCTGGATACCGCCACCAATACACTCGACCTCGGTGATGAGGTCACAACGGGGCTTGCTCTCGCCGCTTTCCTGTCCGAGACCCAGGGCATGATTCTATTCTTCATTCTGGATGCGGACGAAGGGGGTAACCGGCTCACCTTTACCGACGCGCCGGAGGACGACTTCTTCCTGTCCGTTACCCTCGACCAGCGGATTCCAGAGCCGGCCACGTTGGCCCTTCTAGCGATGGGGATTTTCCTCGCCGCTTGGCATCGACGCCGCAAGATCGCGGCGAGGAGTTGAGACGAAAAGGCCTCGAGTTAAAGCCCGTCATCGTCCTTTTCGAGCGCTCGCTTGCCAAGCTGATCTCGAAGAATACGATTCTCGGTGACGAGGTACTCGTTGCGCAGGAGCAGTTCTCGGTCGACCGATCCGGTGATGTACGCCAGCATGGTCTTCCAGTCCATTGGTCTCCCCGGAGAACTGGAGTAACTACCTGACCACGGCCTGTGATTCAACCGGTCTAACGGGCAGAGGCCGAACCCTCTCAAACTGCTCTACGAGGCGCGCGTTTGAGTTTGTTGACCAGACGGGCTCGACGATCGTTCGAGGTACTTGCTTGAACTACGTCGAAGACGGCAAAGTCAACGGCACTATCTGCGTCGATTGAGCTAGGGGTAGCTGGCGACCCCAACCGTCCGCTCTTCGGGAGAAAGGCTCTCGGTACGCTCGACGACGAGCGTGCCGGTGCCTTCGTTGGTAAAGACCTCGAGGAGTAGGCTGTCCGCCTCGTTGAAGTTGATGATGTGCACGCGCCTGACGCCCCCAGTGAGCGCTGCTTCGATCGAGGCCGCCTTGGGCATCATCCCCTCGGCAAGGCTTCCCTTTTCACGTAGGGCTCTCAAGCCGGCAAGATCGAGATAGGACACGAGCGAGTCCGGATCCGAGGCGTCTTCGAGAATACCCGGAGCGCCGGTGGCGAGGATGAGTTTTTCCGCCTTCAACGAAACGGCGAGGGCGGCGGCAACCGTGTCCGCATTGATATTGAGAAGCGTCCCGGAGCTGTCGGCGGACAGAGGGCTCACGACCGGCAACAACCCGAGCCCCAACTGCTTTTCGAGCACGTCGACTTCGACGCCTTCAATGTCGCCGACGAAGCCGAAATCGACTGGAGCTTCTTTCTCGCGCATGACCACCGGCGGGCGCTTCGACGCTTTGATGAGACCGGCATCGACACCGCTGATCCCAACGGCGGGTACTTGAAGGTCACGGCACGCCGCGAGGATGCGGGTGTTGATGAGCCCATTCAAAACCATCGTCGTCACTTCGAGAGATTCCTCGTCGGTGACGCGCCGGCCCTGGACCATGCGGGTGTCGACGCCGAGCGCTTTCGCGAGCTCGGTCGCTTGCGGCCCTCCGCCGTGAACGAACACGATACGGATCCCGAGTTGATGCAGGAGCGCAACCTGTTCGATGAGGGCGCGGGTCGACGTTTTGCTGGCGAAGATGGCGCCGCCCGCCTTCACGACAAACGTCTTGCCTTTGTACATGCGGATGTACGGCGCAGCCTGCTTGAGCGCCGTGACGACGATCGCCCGTTCCGTCGCGGCTTTCACGAAGCCTCCCTCAAAATCTCGTACAGCACGGCCATCTGCGCCCACATGCGGTTTTTCGCCTGGTGAATGACGACGCTCCGCGGTCCTTCGAGCACTTCTTCGGTCACGACGACGCCGCGGCGCACGGGAAGGCAATGCATGAACCGGCAATCCGAAGCGGCACCGTCGAACCAGCTTTTCTCCACGCGCCACCCGTAGAGATCCTTCTTCATCTCACGTTCCGCGTCGTCGTCGCCGTAGTGCTTCGCAGACGACCACGCTTTCGCGTAGATGACGGAAGCTTCGGTGAGCGCCTCGCGGGGATCGTCGCTTTCACCGATCGAGCCACCCGAGCTCGACGCCGACGCGCGCGCCCTGGCCATGACCTTCTCCGGCAGATCGAAACCTTCGGGTCGCAAGACCGTCACATCCATCCCGCGCATCGCCGCCATCTGGAGCGTCGACGCCGGCACCGCAAGCGGAAGTGCCTTCGGATGATTCGCCCACGAGAGCACGAACTTTCCCCCGGCGCGAGGGATGTCGAGCTCGTTCATCGTCTTCCAATCAGCGACGCTCTGGCACGGATGGCGGATCGCGGACTCCATATTAATGACGGGCACCGGCGACAGCTTGGCCATCGCTTGGAAGTCACGGTCTTCGACGTCGTCGTCGAGTGATTTCTTCGCCGCGAACGCGCGGATGCCGAGAGCATCGCCATAGGAAGCCAACACCGGAACGGCTTCGCGGATGTGCTCGGCAGCGGCACCGTCCATGGTGACGCCAGCTCGGGTTTCCAGTCCGTGGATCCCGCTGTCGGGTGAAACGACGAACGAACCGCCGCCGAGGCGCATCATCGCGGCTTGGAACGACGTCGACGTCCGGAGCGACGGGCTGAGAAACAAGAGGGCAAGCACTTTGCCTTCGAGCGCTCTAGGCTCAGGATGCTCTTCGAGCCGTTGGGCGAGCTCGAGCAGATGCTCGACCGCTTCCGGAGCGAGCTCGCTCAGGTCGTTGAAGCCAAGCATGACGCCAGGGCGCGAGACAACTCGCCGACGTGTTTCTCCGGAAGATTAAGAGCTGGCATGAGCCGTAAGACATTCGGATCCGCGCTCGTACCGACGAGAATGTCGTGGCTCAGAAGATCATCTCGTACGACGGTCGCGGGTATCTCGCACACGAGGCCGAGAAGAAAGCCCGCACCTTGAATTTTTTTGACGGGCCCTATTACACAGGTCGAGCGAATGAGTGACGATACGTTGCGCACGTGCTGCAGTAGGCCTTCGCTTTCGATGACGTCGATGACGGTTTCAACGAGAGCGCACGCCATGGGACCACCACCGAAGGTCGTTCCGAGACTTCCCTTGGACGCTCGCTCGGCAACGGCGTCGGTCATGAGAACCGCACCGACGGGAAATCCCGCGGCCACGGATTTCGCCGTCGTGAGAATGTCGGGCACCACGTTGACGCGCTCCGCCGCGAACCCGAACCCGGTGCGGCCAACGCCGCATTGCACTTCGTCGAAGATGAGGACGGTCTCGGTCTCATCGCAGCGCTCACGAATCGCTTTCAAGAAATCAGCATCGAGATCGACAGCACCCGCCATCCCCTGGATGGGCTCGACGATCACGGCCGCGGTGGCCTTATCGATAGCGTAGAGGCCGTCTGCTTTGTTTGGGGGGATGAACTTCACCGGAAACGGCGTCAACGGGAACGCGTACCACTTGTTGGCAGCTCCCCAGGTCACCGCGCTCGCGGCGGCGGTACGGCCATGGAAGCTATGCTCGATGGCAACGACCCTTTTGCGCTTCGACCCGAAAAACGCCAGCCGCAGCGCGTTCTCATTCGCTTCGGCGCCGCTGTTGACGAAGAACACGTGGTTCAGCCCGGGGGGCGCGAGCGCCGCGAGCCGGTCGGCGGCGCGTTCTCTCACTTTCAGGGGCACCACGTTCGATTGGAACGTGAGCTCTTTCGCCTGGCGCGCCAGCGTCTCGACAACGCGAGGATGCCCGTAACCAAGCGACGCCACGGCGTGTCCGCCGTAGAGGTCCAAAATCCAGCGTCCCTTCGCCGTCAACAGATGGACGCCCTCCGCGGAAACCGGCTCGAAGGGAAGGTGTGGGTACACGTCGAGAAGGCTCGTCATGACTGGTAATTCTAGATCCATCCGGGGCCTGAAAGGGTCAAGCCCGTGGTCTCGGGAAAGCCGAGCAGGCGGTTCATCCATTGGACGCCACCACCGGCGGCGCCTTTCGTCAGGTTGTCGATCACGGAGAAAACGGCTACGGAATCCCCTTCGCACGCGACGCCAAGATGCGCGTAGTTGCTGCCGACGACGTCTTTGAGCTTGGGCGTTCCCGACACGACGCGCACGAACGGCGACGAGGCGTAAAACGTTTCGAGCTCGCGAGCGATCGCGTCGCGATCGAGATCCGCTTGGAGTTTTCCCTGCACCGTCATGTGAATGCCGCGCGCGAACGGCCCCGAGTGCGGGATGAAGTGGAGCGCTGGCTTCACGCCGGCCACGCGCTCGGTGATGGCGGTGACCTCGGGTACGTGTCGGTGCGCGAGCGGCTTGTACGCAAAGAGGTTGCTCTGGCGGAGCGGGTGGTGCGTGCTCGCTTTCGGTTCTCGGCCGGAGCCGGTGCTGCCGGTGATGCCGACGGCGTAGAGATTCGGCTCGACGATGCCGAGCTTCAAAAGCGGCACGATGCTCAGAAGAAGCGCGGTCGCAAAACAACCGGGATGCCCGATATGTTGCGGTGTTTCGGTGACATGTTCCGGAAGCGCGCTCGAGAACTCGGGCACGAGCTCCTTCGCGCCGTGCGGTGAGCCATAGACGGCTTCATAGGCGTCCGCGCTCGAGTATCGAAAATCGGCCGACAAATCGACGACGCGGACGTCGGTGCTTCCGTTCGCCGAGCCGAGGAGCTCCTTGACGAGCGCGGCGGACGCGCCATGGCTCGCTGCGGAGAACGCCGCCACCGGACCACTCGCTTTTTCGAGGATGCCGGGAAGATCGGCGCGCGAGCAGAACGTTTGATCGCCGTACGTGGAGTGCAAATGCGGGAACACACTTTCGAGCGTGTTCCCCGCCTGGCTTTCGGAAACTGCCGCGGTCAACTCGAGACGCGGATGCGCACTGAGCAATCGAAAGAGCTCGCCGGCCACGTAGCCGGAAGCACCGAGGACGATGGTGGCAATCGGTTCAGTTTTTTCAGTGGGCTCGTTCATGGCAATGCTCGAGGACGATATCGCCTAGCGTCGCGCCCGACGTGCGAGCGTTCGCGGCATCGAGAGCGAGTTGGCGTCGAATAATGTCGATACCCACGGCGTTGTCGGTTGCCGGACCGGTCACGACGGTCGGCTCGATGCCGAAGCGCTCTCGTAGGAGCGTAACGCCGCCCCATGCAGCGACGGGATCGTTGGCCGAGAGCACGACGGAGGTGAGGACCGAGCGAATGGCGTCGTCGCCGAGGATCGCTTCGACGCCGTAGGCGCCAAGAAGGCCGTCGCCGAGCTCGAAGACGATGACGTCTGGTTGTCCTTCCGCGAGCTCGTTGAGCATCGTTTTCGTCAAGTCCGGACCATTACCGTCCGTCGTGGTGACGACGCCGAGGTCGGTGAAGATTCGAGTCTCTCGAGCGCCGGCGTCTTCCATGGCGAGGATATCGCGCCGCGCCGAAACTCCGGTCGCTTTGAAAGCATCGACCACGAGCCCTTTGTGGCGGAGACGCGACACGATCGCGCACGCGGCTGAAGTCTTCCCCGAATCCATGCACGTGCCGGCGACGGCGACGACAGGAATGCCCTTCGTGTCAAGCTTGATAGGCTTGACAGGCTTGGGGCTTTTCGGAAGCTTGGCGCCGCCGACGCGCGCGGGCACACCGATGCGCTCGCCGAGGTACGGGAAGTCGAGGACGGAGCCTAAAACTCTGCAATCGAAGGGCTCGCCGCGTTCAGGGTCGGCGCTTTCACACGTGCCGAGCACCCCACCGAGATTGAGAAGCTGGAGCGTATCGCCCGGACGGACAGTGGCGGGCACCGAGCCCGAGTAGCCGAAAAGAGCCCTCCGGTGACCGAGGGCGCCGACCAGCACGTCGCCGCGCTTGACGATGGCCATACGCCCGCTCGCGAGCTCGAGCTCGTTGTAAGTGGCTTTGTCGTTAAGGACTTCCACCGCCACGACCACGCCCTCTTCCGCGGGGATGTCCGCGCTGAGGCGGAGCTCAGGTGTCAGCCCACAGCTCTGGGCGACGGAGGCAATCTTGTCGGCGACCGCGCGTTTCATGGCATCATCCCCAAGGGACACGAATGCATAATTATTAACTTAGATTGCATAAATAGTCAACCCGGAGCGGGCTCGGCGGAATCAACTGGCGCTGGACAGGTCGAGGGCGTCCGCGAGCTCGCGGAGCTTGCTCTGAACTTTCTTCGTGTTCTCCGGCCCGATCCGCAGGAGCTGCTTTTGCGCCGGAGAGAGCACCTCGAGGCGTGATTCCACGAACGTGTAGTTCACGCTGTCGGCGCGGAGGGTGATGCGGTCCTCCACCACCGGCGTCTGCAGCAGAATCGAGATCGCCTTCCGCAGAGCGTCTTCGAACTGCTGATCTTGATAGCCCAGCTCCGCGTACGCCTCGTCCATCAAAGGCTTCGCGTTGCGATACACGGTAGCCAACCCTTCCGTGTCCATCGAGGCAAACGCCGACGCAAGAACGTTGTAGCGATGGTAGCCGCGCGGGTCGAGGAAAACCTGGGGCGAGCGCTGGACCACGTTGAACTTCTCCTCGGGCGCGAGATACGGAAAATGGCGCGCCGGGTTCTCCCCCTCCGCAATATTGTCGACGGCCGCGACGATCTTGCGCACGAGCTCGTCCGTCAACAGGAACGACGCCAATCCCGGATGCTGCGAGAGTTTCCCGAGAGCTTCTCGCGCGAACACGTCGCTTTCCGAGAGAGCGGGGAGAACGACCTCCGGTTCTTCCGGCTCGGGCTCTGGCTCTTCCTCTGCCGGTTGCGGTAGAGCGAGGGGAGCCGGACGATCGTCGGAAGCTTCTTGCTCCAGCACCGTCACCGGTCCGCGGCTCGAGAACAACCAGAAAAGCGTGAGCCCGGCGACGAATGCGAGACCGGCGGCTGCGATCAGAGGCCACGTGAGTAACGACCCCTCACCGCCGTACCTTATGGGCGCCGACGCCGAGGAAGCGGTGTAATCGTCGTCCTCGGACTGATCGAGGTTCTGGTCGTCCCAATCGCTCATTTGAAGGTACCGAGTTACCTGCATGCTAGACCGCGGGCACAGGGCGCGCAATTCCGAAGGACGTGTTGGCACGCGACTTGCTCTAGACGTGCCACGTCAAACACGACGGAAGCGGTTTCCCCCTAAAAACCGCTTTCGGTTTTATCTGGAGGAAAGCATGAGTCGCATTTTTTGGACCTTCGTGACACTTTGCGTCATCGCCGGAGTGATCGCCGCGATCGCGATACCGTCTCTATCGCGAGCCCGCATATCTTCGACGCCAACGGAACAACAGGCGTATTCCGGCGGGACGGCTTATCTCGAGGGCGGCGGCGAGTACGCGCCGGCTCCACCACTATCCGCGTTCATCGGAGAAGGCGGCGGCGAGTACGTACCTTACCAACCACCCAACGTCTTCGTACACAACACCGAGGACTACGACCCCATCGACTACAACACGTTCCAAGACGCTCGATTGAACCCACTCTCTACATTCTCGATCGACGTCGACACCGCGTCCTACAGCAACGTGCGACGCTTTCTCGAGATGGGACAACGTCCTCCGAAGGACGCCGTTCGCACCGAAGAGCTCATCAACTATTTCCAATACGACTATCCCGAGCCGAAGGGCGAGCAACCATTCTCGTTGACTGCCGAAGTTTCCCCGTGTCCGTGGAAGCCCGCGCACCGTCTCGTCCACATAGGTCTTCAGGGGCGAAGGATTCCGGACGACGAGCTGCCGCCCCGAAACCTCGTGTTTCTTCTCGATGTTTCCGGATCGATGGCGCAGACCAACAAGCTGCCTTTGCTCCAATCGTCGATGCGCCTTTTGACCAAACAACTCGGTGCCGAAGACCGCGTCGCGATCGTCGTTTACGCCGGCGCGGCCGGGCTCGTGCTCGAGCCCACCCCCGGATCGGACAGACGAACGATACTCAAGGCGATCGATCGATTGCAGGCGGGTGGTTCGACCGCGGGAAGCCAGGGCATTCAACTCGCCTACGAGGTCGCGTCCGAAAGCTTCATCGAAGGCGGCGCCAACCGCGTCATTCTCGCCACCGACGGCGATTTCAACGTTGGCGTCAGCAGTCGGGGAGGTCTCGAGGAGCTCATCGAAGACAAGCGGGACAGCGGAATCTTTCTCACCGTTCTCGGCTTCGGCATGGGGAACCTCAAGGACGCCACGATGGAGCTTTTGGCGGACAAGGGCAACGGCAACTACGCCTACATCGACTCCCATCAAGAGGCGGAGAAAGTTCTCGTCCGCGAAGTGGGAGCGACGCTCGTGACCATTGCCAAAGACGTCAAGATTCAAGTGGAGTTCAACCCCGCCAAGGTGTCCGCCTATCGCCTCATCGGCTACGAGAACCGCATCCTCGCAGACGAAGACTTCAACGACGACAAGAAAGACGCCGGCGAGCTTGGTGCGGGCCACACGGTGACGGCGCTCTACGAAGTCGTGCCGGTAGGAGTCGAGCTCGACACCGGGAATGCCGACCCTCTGAGGTATCAGCAAGTCCGACTACCCGGACCTGCGGCGCAAAGCAACGAGCTTCTCACCGTCAAGCTTCGCTACAAGAAGCCCGACGCATGGGTAAGCACGCGCTTCGAGCGCCAGCTCTACGACAGCCCTCACCAGCTCGAGAGCGAGAGCGTGAAGTTCTCGGCCGCCGTCGCCGCGTTCGGCATGCTGCTGCGTGACTCCGAGTTCAAGGGAGACGCGAGCTTCGACATGGTCCTCGAGCTCGTTCGAGAAAGCCGCGGCGATGATCCGTACGGTGACCGCGCAGGTGGGTGGCACAGGCATGCTGCCTTGGTGCACAACTCGCGATCTCGGTCCACAATTGTCCTTTACTCACGGATTCGAGGTTCCCCATGAGCATTTTCAAACGCACTCAGCGGAAGTATGTGAAGAAGGCCTATCGCGTGAGGAATTGGCGTGAATATGAGGCGGGTCTACGCAACCGTGGGAGCCTGACCGTCTGGATCTCGCTCACCGCCGGCAAGCTTGTGAACTGGGACGCGCCCCGGCCGAGGAGGAGGAACCCGGGCCGTCAACGCAAGTACTCGAACCACGCCATCGAGACGGCTGTCACCCTGGGCATGGTGTTTCATCTGTCATCTAGGCAGAGCGAGGGATTGCTGCGATCGTTGTTCGCTCTGATGAAGCTAGACAATGATGTGCCCGATCACACCACGATCTCGAGGCGCAAGGCGAAGCTGGGTAAGGTCCCCTTCTACCAAGACAAGCAGAAGACGCCGTTGCACATCTTGATCGACAGCAGCGGTCTCGCTGTCCACGCCGGCCAGCTGCGCAGAGCACCAAAGAGCAGGGACTATCGCAAGCTCCATCTGTGTGTCGACGAGCAGAGTGGCGAAGTCGTCGCCGGCGAGCTGACGAGCAAAAGAGCCCGCGATT
The DNA here is from genome assembly GCA_965237955.1 of Candidatus Marinacidobacterales bacterium. Taxonomy (GTDB): domain Bacteria; phylum Acidobacteriota; class Vicinamibacteria; order Marinacidobacterales; family SMYC01. Next base: position 3,825,140 of record OZ250169.1, read on the forward strand.
CATCGCGGGTTGCATCGCTTGTCGGACAGATCGACAGTCCCATCTCATCGGCCAGAGCTGACACCGCATACGACGCCGGCGGCGTCTATGAGGCAATCGAGAATCACAGCGCTCATTGCTCGCCGAGGGTGCTGATACCGCCGCGCAAGGGCGCCCAGCTCGCATCGGGGCCGGCGAGCAGCCGACAGCGCAATCGCAACATTGCAGCACAAGCTCGGCTCGGCAAACGAAAGTGGCACACAGAATCGGGCTACAGCAAACGGAGCAAAGTCGAGACAACGTTCCATCGCTACAAGGCTATCGTGGGCTCAGCGATGCGAGCGAGAGGGTTGGCGGCACAGAGAGTCGAGGCAAGGATCGGGTGCAAGATTCTGAACACCATGACGGCGCTCGGGATGCCTGATAGCGAGATGATCGGATGATGGGAGTCGGGGCCAAGCGAGCTATCGGCCTCTATCGGAGTTGTGCACCAAGGCAGAGACGTTGCGCCATATCGCCTCGGAGGGGGCCGACTATCTCTACACCGGCGCCTGGGGAAAGAAGTTCGTCGAGAAGTCACGCGAGAAAGGTTATTGCGTGAGCCTCGAAGACATGGCGGACTTCCAGGTGCGCTGGTCCGATCCCGTCCGCTCCACGTACCGCGGCTACGAAATCGTGAGCGAGTCGCCACCGAAAAAGGGTGGCGTTCAGATCGCCTACAACCTCAACATTCTCGAGAACTTCGATCTGAAGAGCCTCGGTCACTACGCGACGTCGGCGGAAAGCCTCGAGATCCTGACGCGGGCGCTCGGCCGGGTGGAGAACGATATGCGGTACGGGATCGCCGATCCGAAAGCGTTTCAGATCCCAACGCAGGTGTGGCTGTCGAAAGACTACGCCCGGTTCGGCGCCGATTTCGTACGGCAGACGATGGTCGTTCCCAATGTGGATTTGACGCCGCACAAAGCAGTGGCAGCGCTCCACCGTCCGGGCCCGATACGGATCGCGCGGTCCGCCGACGCGCCGCCGCTGGTCGACGAGAGCAATCACAACGTCATCGTCGATGCCGAAGGGAACTGGATCACGTCGCTTCACACCGGACACGGCGGCGCGCCGGGGATCTTCATCGACGGCTTGCGGGCGACCGGGAGCGGTTTGCCAGGCCAGACGGTCGGCCCAGGCCGGCGGGTGAGCCCTAACAACACCGGTACGATCGTGGCCAAGGACGGAAAACCGTGGCTCGCTCTCGGCTCGCCGGGCGTACCGCCCCAGCCGGTGACCCAGATACTGGTGAACATCATCGACTTCGGCATGGATCCCGGCGACGCCGCGGACGCATCCCGCTTTTTCGCCTTCCGTACCAACGAGCGGGTTCTGGCCATCGAGTCCCGCATCTCCGACGACGTGCGAAAGGGTCTGAAGGCCCGCGGCATCAAGATCGAAGACCTTGGTCCGTACAACTGGCACACCGGCTCCATGCAAATCGTCTAGAGGGATCCGGAGACGGGAAAGCTTCACGGCGTGACCGATCCCCGCCGACTCGGCCGCGCCGCCGGCTTCTGAAGTACCGAGGGGAAGCCGAGGGGCTCCCCCTCAGACTTCATGTAATGGGGGACGTGATGAAAAGAAGCACCTCGCCGCAATTCTCGGTTCCGTTGTACTGGCTCCTGCACCGGCCTATTCGCAAGGTGCTTCCGCAATCAAGTGTTGGCAGCCAGCCCCTAACCCGTTTGCGGGGAACCGGCTTGGCGAATCAGGCCGCGATCGGGTAGGTGTGCTACCCTCCCACTCTCGAGCTACATCCACACGATGCGCGAAGGGAGGACCGCCATGTTGAAGCGTTCGCTGATTGTAGCCTCTCTCGCCCTCTGCCTCGTGAGCCAAGCTACCGCCCAAACGAGCGGCAACCGGTTGACGCTTGAAGGGTACCTCGATTACGAGACCGTCGACGACCCCAGACTGTCTCCCGACGGAAGCCGCGTCGTCTACACGCGCCAGTGGTTCGACAAGCTGGCCGATCGGCAGCAATCGTCCGTCTGGATCGTGAACGCCGACGGCACCCGCAATCGCTTTCTGATCGATGGCTCGAATGCTCGTTGGTCTCCCTCGGGCGACCGGTTGGCATTCGTCGCGCCTGGCGAGCCCAAGGGGCCACAAGTATTCGTACGCTGGATGGATGCAGAAGGGTCCGTCACTCAAATCACCCGCGTCGACCAATCCCCTTCCAACGTCGCATGGTCTCCGGACGGCACCAAGATAGCTTTCACCATGTTGGTAGAAAAGAAGAACGAGTGGCCCATCGATCTGCCGAAGCCGCCCCAAGGAGCCAAGTGGACCGAGTCCCCCAAGATCATCGAGCGGCTCGAATACCGCCGGGATGGTATCGGCTATATCGATACAGGGTACCTTCACATCTTTGTCGTTGCCGCGGAAGGCGGCACACCGCGGCAGATCACTTCGGGCGACTACGACCACCCCGGGAGAGACCCTACTGCGAACAACAATCTGGCCTGGACGCCGGATAGCAAACAGATCCTCTTCAGCGGGCTCCGTGCCCAAGATGCCGACTATCAATGGCGGGAGTCCGAGATCTACGCGGTCGATGTCGCCACGAGCGAGGTGCATCGCCTCACCGATCGCAAAGGCCAAGATCAGACACCGAGAGTCTCGCCCGATGGAACGAAAGTCGCCTACAGGGGTTACGACTGGCACCGCGACTTTTATATGCACAAGATCTACGTCATGGACATCGACGGCCGGAATCCTCGACTGGTCTCCGGCGATTGGGACCGTCGCTCGAAAGCCCTTTTCTGGGGAAGCGACAGCGACAGGCTCTACTTTACGGCCGAGAACGAAGGCAGCCGCAACCTTTACGCCCTTCCTCTGACCGGACCTAAGGCCAACAAAGTGGTGCCGGTGACGGAAGGTAACCATTGGGTCACGGTGTCCGAGATCAGTCCCAAAGGCCAGGCCGTTGCGGTTCGGACCGATTTCCATCGGCCGCAGGACGTCGTTCTCTTCGACGTTGCCCGAGCCGGAGCGATGAAGCAGCTGACGCACGTCAACGACGATATCCTCGAAGGCATCGATCTCGGGGAAGTGGAGGAGATCTGGTACGAAGCGCCGGACGGTGTTCGCGTCCAAGGCTGGTATATGACACCGCCGGATTTCGATGCGACGAAGACCTATCCCATGCAGCTTCACATCCACGGTGGCCCTCACGCCATGTACGGAGCACAGTTCAAATACAGCTGGCACGAGCACGCGGCCAACGATTACGTCATCCTGTTTACCAACCCCCGAGGCAGCAGCGGTTATGGCAGCAAGTTTGGAAACTTGATCGCCGACGCCTACCCCGGCCCGGACTATCAGGATTTGATGGCCGGCGTCGACACAATGCTGGAAAAGGGCTTCGTCGACGAGCAGAATCTCTTCGTCACCGGCTGCAGCGGAGGGGGCACCCTCACGGCATGGGTCGTTACCCAGACGGATCGATTCGCTGCAGCCTCTTCCAACTGCACCAGCGTGGATTGGATAAGCAAGCTGGGCAACACGGACATCGTCATATCATTCTATCGCTTCCCCAAGCTTCCCTGGGAAGATCCGACATTGTGGTTGAAGCACTCCCCCATCAATCACGTGGAGAACGTGAAGACACCGACGATGCTCATCACCGGAGAGGAAGACCTGAGAACGCCGGTCACCCAAGCTGAGCAGTTCTATCGGGCCTTGAAGTTCTTGAAAGTCCCGACAGCGCTTCTGCGCTACAAAGACCAGGCTCACGGAACCGGGAGCCGTCCTTCCAACTTCATGAGGACTCAGCTCTATTTGCGCTACTGGTTCGACAAATACAAACGCCCATCGGGGCGGGCAACGGACCATCAGAGTAACCGGGACCCTTGAAAATGGGCGCGGCTTGAATTTATAGTGGATTGCATCCGCCCCTGAATTGTTGTGCAACAGCACGGCAGGAACCCAAGAAGGCCTTGTAGAGCTGACCCGAGGTAGTGGCAGAAGTGTGGGTGGTTGTGCGATTGTTCGATTCGTCTGGATCGGGTTTTTTTCGTCCGCGACGGGAAGAGCCACTCGGGATCGCCCCAGCCCTTGCGCATCGCGTGTTCGCGCAGCGCAGCGACGTGGCCGCGGAGGTGAGCGATGAGAGGTCGACCGTCCTGGCCTCGGCCGTCTTCGTCGACTTCACCTCGCGTGTCGAAAGTCCGAGCCCCCCAAAGTACTCTTGCTCGAGGCCAAGCTCCTCGCTTCGCTGAAGCACGCCTTCATCGCCACCGAGAGCATGGCCGACGGGATGAGCGGAATTCGCCAATCACGCGTGGCCTGCTTACGAGCTAGGCTAGGGCTAGAAGCGGAACGGATGATTCGAGGCGAACCCGCTCGCGAGCGATCATTGCCTCCGATCGCACAGGACTTCTCAGCAGACGTTCGGCAGTGCGGGTCACGGTGCGGTCGAATATTGACGAGCGACAGGATGCCGACCGACGGCAGGGATTGTCCCGACGCCGGCCATTGGAATAGATTAATAGGTACAACACCGTCAGAGATAGTTCGTACAGGGAAGACCAGCGAATTGAAGATGATGAGCGATACCGTGACGACCGGACGCGTTGCGGATTTGATGTTGTCTCGAAAAGGGATCATAGTTTCTCGCTGGGTCCTGGTAGGGCTTCTGGTCGTATCGTTCCTGTTGGTCGATGCTGGACGGGTGGCGGGTCAAACGATCGAAACGGTGGCTCTAGAAGCATTGTACAGTCTCGATTTTGACGTCGCCGAAGGAAAATTCCTGCAGCTGATAGAAGAGGATTCGACCAACCCGACTTACTGGAACCTGCTGGCGTCATCCATCTGGCTGAAGATCGTCTACCAGCAGGAGAAGATGAACCTGGTGGGCTACACAGGTTCCAGGCTCGGGACGAGCGACTCCGAGGACGCGGTCGACGCCGAAACCGAAGCCCGGCTTCGCCGCACGCTGGCCCGGGCCATCGAAACGGGCGAGGCGACTCTGACGGATCATCCCAACGACATCGAGACGCTTTACGCGTTGGGGGTCGCTCACGGCACGCTCGCCGGCTTCGAGGCAACGGTCAAGCGTGCATACTTCAAAGCCCACGGGGAGGCGAAGAAGGCTCGCGAATACCACATGCGGGTTCTCGCGATCGATCCATCCTACAACGACGCCCGGCTGACGATCGGCACGTACGACTACACCCTGGGCGTGATCCCGGGTTTCGTCCGCTTTCTGCTCGGGTTCATCGGTATCCGGGGCGGTGACAAGGAGGGCGGTATCGAGCAGCTGGAATATGCCGCCCAACTCGGACGTCGAGCCAGCACGAACGCGAAGTTGGCGTTGGTCGTCGTCTACAAGGGCGAGAAGGAATACGATATGGCTCTCGCTGTTCTGAACGACCTGCATTCGCGCTACCCGAGGAACTTCCTCCTGGAACTGGTCCAGGGATCCGTCTACGAACGCAAAGAAGAATGGGGCCGTGCGAGCGAAGTCTACCGTGCCGTCCTCGCTAAGATTCAGACTGGGCAGGATGATTACGACCGTCTCGAAGTCGACTCTGTGCTCTTCAAGATCGGTGAGATCAACGTTCACGGGTTCGAGACCGAAGGACTGAGCCTCGACGAGGCCGTGGATGCATTCGAGAAGGTCGTCACCAGCGATGAGGCGGGCGACGACCTGAAGGGAAGGTCCCACCTGTGGATGGGGAAGATATTCGACTCCGGCAATCAGCGGGCCGAGGCGCTGGAGCAGTACAACGCCGTGCTCGTGCTGGATTGTGCCGACGACCTCAAGCGCGAAGCGAGAGACTACCGACGTCGGCCTTTCAAGGGTTGAACGACAAGGCAAGGACAACGTCCTTATCTTTCCGTCTGTAGAACGTAGCGATCGCCGCGACGGGCCAATCCGCTTTCGGGAAAGGCTGCTGAAATATTACTACCGGGAGGCCGCATGAGTTTTTTGACCACACGAGCATGGGATAAACTCTCTCTTCGTGGGAGAGCGAAAGAGCGCTTTTCGGGATACGGTCCTCGTTCTTGGCGCATTGCTCCTTGCCACCTGGGTGGCTCCCCGGTTCCCCGAATGGACCTCACGCTCTCAGGTGGCGCTCGGCACTCTGGGGCTTGGGTATGTGCTCTGGTCTGCACGACGGGACGGCGTTCGTCTCAGGTGGGTAGGACTGCGATTCGACAACCTGGCTGTTTCCACATCCATCTACGGGCTCAGCTCGGCCGCGCTTCTCTCTCCGATCTTGGTGAGAGCCCCCCTTCCGTCGAGCTTGCTCAGTGAAGTTCCCTCCTACTACGTCTTGGCGTTCTTCCAGCAGTTTCTCGTAACGGCCTGCTTTTGGAGGCATTTCCGGACCCTGTTGCGCCTGCCGCTCGAAGATGTAGCGGGCGCAGGCGGCGAAGGCTTCGCAGCCGCGCTCGGCGCGAGCGTTTTCGCCCTGGCCCACGCTCCCAATTGGGGCTTGATGGCCCTAGTGTTTCTGGGAGAGTCCTTCTGGCTGTTTCTCTTCGGCCGCTTCCGCAACCTGTTCGCCCTGTCCCTCGCCCACGCGGGGGCGGCTCTCGTGGTCAGCCACCTGCTCGTCCCATCCTGGTGGCTTCCGTCCATGAACGTGGGACTGGGGTTTTGGCGAGGCGTCCCATGAGTGACGCCGTTGGCTCGGGCCTGGCGTTGGCCTTCACCCCCGCGGCCGCTCTTGGAATCGACAAGCCGGGTTTCGGCGTACCTCTGGTCGCGGCACTCGCGGCTATGTTCTTGCTGTTGCTTCCCTACTTCGTGTTTGCGGCGGGACACGTGCCCTCCGTCGGTCGGGCACAGGTCTGGTTTTGCGCGATGGCCCTGCTTTTTCCTTACCTTGTATATGGCCTCGGCACGGGAGCCCTCGCCGGAGAGGCTTTCGCCCGCCTTCTAGCCTTCGTAACACTCCCGACGGCCATCCTCTTGCTTGCCCGAAGCGGCAAGACCCCGGGCTTTTGGGACGTCGTGGCGGTTCTGGCGATTTGGCTTCCTTTCGACTTTCGTCTCCTCGAGGGGATTTGGATCTGGCCGGAAGGACAGGGCTCCTACGGCTATCAGGTCGTGCTCGCCGTGGACCTGGCGGTCTTGCTGTTCGTCGGCTTTCGGGGCGTCGAAGGGGTCCGTTACTCCTTCCGGCTCGCTCGGGCGGATGCGGCACCGATTTTCGTGAACTTTCTCGTCTTATCCGCCATCGCGATCCCTCTAGGAATTCAAATCGGGTTTATCGCGTATCAACCCAGGGCGTTCGATATGGTCGCATTCCTCGGATCGTTTCTCGTTATCTTGATCTTCATCGGCGTTCCCGAGGAGCTTCTCTTTCGAGGTTTGATTCAGAACTTCCTGGAGAAACGGTGGGGGCGGGGTTGGCCGGCCCTTTTTGCGGCGGCAAGCATTTTCGGCGCCGCTCACCTCAACAACGGCGACGCGCCGAACTGGAAGTACGCATTCATGGCCACGATTGCGGGCGTGTTCTACGGCCGCGCCTTCCGACAATCCGGCGCGATTCTCGCCCCGGCCCTCGTTCACGCCCTGGTCGACGCCGTCTGGCGCGCCTTTTTTCGCTGAGCACTTCTGGGGGCGCATTCACGGCCTTTCGGCATCCTATTCCGCCGTATCCGCGATCTAACTATCGCCTATTCCCGCTTGAACACCTCTTTTCGGCTACGATAGGACGTGTTTGTGCTGGGTTCGCGCAAGAAGCAACAGCTCGTCAGACAATTAAGTGATTCGTTCGCTGTTAGTTACAGCGGATGGTGTCGAATAATCTCCGAATCCGAATACCGCGTCCGAAACCGTTCGGTAAAGGCCGAAGGTCCGTCGAGCCCCACCTCTCTGCCGCTGCCATCCAGCCGAGGCTCTGCTTCCGGACGTGATCTCGCGCTCGCCCGGAGCGCGTCCCCGACACAGATGACAAAGCACAGGCTATTGAGATATTAAGTCCGAACGGATCGGTGATCCATGAAGCCAAAGGCTTTGCAGAAGCAGATCAATGGGGATCTTGCGAGAAGCGAATGCGAATGTCGCTGTCACCGGGGCGTTCCCGGAGGTGCGGCAGCATGTTGAGCGCGACGGATGACAAGCAGCAAGCAGATGACAGCAGAGTGGACCCAAGTGGAGTGCGTCGAATGTTAAGAGGAATCTTGTCGGCTATAGCGTTTTGCTCCCTGTGCCTGCTTGCCGCAGCTGGGCTTCGAACCACATCGGAAGCGAGCGCTACCCAGGCCATTTCAAAACCGGTTCGTGTTACAACGTTAGCTCACTATGTCAATTGGTACAACGGCACGAATTTTCGTAACGCAACGACGGTTCCCGCCAATGGATTGGGTGAATACGAGTCAACCGATCCTTACGTGATCGCGTTCCACAAATCAACATTCTTGCAAAGAGGCAAGATACCCCTGATCTCATGGTGGGGTAGAGACGACAGCCGGGGGGACGAATTCTTGGATACATTCTTCGCCGTTCCTCCGTTGAACCACCAAGGTGACGTTCAAGTGAGCTTGCTGTATGAAGCGAGAGGAATATTGCTCGAGGAGAACGAAGAAAAAGTCGATTTCAATCGACAAGAGACGAGGGCACGATTCGTTTCAGACATCATCCATCTAGACAGAAAATATTTCTCGAACCCGGAGCATCACGACCGATTCTTCAAGATCGACGGCCGACCCGTCATTTTCGTTTGGTATTCACATGCTTTCCGAGGCCCGTTTCACGAGGCGGCGTCCGACGCTCGCAAGTACGCCGATTTCTACTTGATCGGGTCGAATTTCACGTTAAGAGGCAATCTTCTCGACGAATGGAAGCAGTTCATCCCCGCGTTCGACGCGATATCTGCCTACGGCGCCTATGACGAACATTTCTTGGCGGAATACGGAGGTCCAAACGAGAAGTATGTAAGTCAGTACTTCGCCGGAGCAGCTTTGTGGTCTCGATGGCTTGCAGAAAACGCTCCAGACACGGATTTAATCTTACCGATGTCTTTTGCATTCGACAATTCCAAATCCAACCAACCAACCATCGCATTCTATATGAACACCGACGAAGCAACTCTCTTTGCAGAGAAGGTAAGACTGGCAATTGAATGCTCACTATCAGGAAACCCGATATTCGACAAGGTAATCCCGACAATCGTTTTTGCGTCCTTCAACGAGCATTTCGAGGGCACGCCTCTAGAACGCTCAACTCACTACGAAGACAAGGTCAGGCCGTACCAGGTTTACGGGGACATCTATCGCGACATTTTCTTGAGTCCGATAGCAGCTCGTACATACGTTGACCCGGCCAGATGTGAAGGTCTCCTCTACTAGCAGACCGCTGCTCGCGTTTCGCGCTCACATCTGATTCCTTCGAAGGAGCCCGATGCTGGAATCCGCTAGATATCCGTCAAGCAGCGCGACTGGCGCACCCATCTGAGCGCTTTCGAAGAGTCGGTGGACCGCGACACGCGGCTCATCGCCATCACGCTGGTGAGTCGAAGCGCTTGCCGGAGTCAAGAGCGATTCGTGCACCAAAGCCATGGCGCTCCCGAGCTACCCGGATTAAACTTCCTCGCCGGTTATCCGGGAGCGAGCCCGGTTGATGGCCGAACGAGCGCGTGAACGAAGTGTGAGCGCGCGGTGATGGAGTTTCTTACCAATTACGAATTGGAGGCGTTACCATGCCGAACCTTCCCGGACGTCCGTTGGATTACGTGGCCGCCCTCGCGACGCTCTCGATCCTCCTGGCCCTGCCCGCGACGACCGCCGCACAAGCTCGACTGGAGGTTTCCCCCGAGCACTATCAGAATCTCCGTTACCGCTACATCGGCCCGGTGGGGAACCGGGTGGCCTCCGTGGCGGGTGTACCCGGGGATCCGCTGACCTATTACGCCGGCGCCGCTTCCGGCGGCATCTGGAAGTCGGAGGACGGGGGCGAACACTGGCGCCCCGTCTTCGACGACCAGCCCGACCACTCCATCGGGGCGCTCGCGGTGGCGCCGTCGGATCCTAAGATCGTCTGGGCGGGCACGGGCGAGACGCACATCCGCTCGAACGTCTCCCTCGGCACCGGCGTCTACAAGTCCACCGACGGCGGTGAGACGTGGCACCACATGGGTCTCGCCGGGCCGAGCCGCACCTCGCGGATCGTCATCCACCCGAAGAACACGGACATCGTCTACGTGGCAGCGCTGGGACACTCGCACGGCCCGCAGGCCGAGCGAGGAGTCTTCCGCACCAAGGACGGCGGTGAGACCTGGGAGCATGTGCTGTTCGTGGATGAGAACACGGGGGCCTCCAGCCTCGAGATGGATCTGAACAACCCCCGGATCCTCTTCGCGGGGATGTGGCAGATCGAGATCCACACCTGGGGTAGCGAGAGCGGCGGAGCGGGCAGCGGGATCCACATGTCGCGAGATGGCGGCGACACCTGGACCAAGCTCGAGGGGAACGGTTTACCAAAGCTGCCGGTGGGAAAGGTCGGCATATGCCTGACTCCCGCGGACTCGGATCGGGTCTACGTTTTGATTGAGACAGGCGACGGCGTGCCCTGGCATGGACAGGAGACAGAGAGCGGCGAGCTATGGCGCTCGGACGACGGTGGCAAAAACTGGCAGCTCATAACCCACAACCGCAACCTGGGTGGGCGGACCCACTACTACAACCACTGCTTCGTGACACCGGACGACCCGGATGAGGCTCTCTTCTTGACTGGCTCGATCATGCGCACGAAGGAGGGCGGGCGAACAGCCACGCCCCTCTCCGGGCGGCAGCGCCCTGGCAGCGACCACCACGATCTGTGGATCGATCCGACCAACGGGGACAGGATGATCGTCGGCAACGACTACGGTACGGCGGTTTCGGTGAACCGGGGCAAGACCTGGCACATCGTCCAGCTCCCCATTGCCCAGATGTACCACGTGACCGTGGACACCGCGATCCCTTACAACGTGTTGGGCAACCGGCAGGACGGTCCCTCGACGCGCGGTCCCAGCAGAAGCCTAATCCACCGTACGTTCCGTGGCACGGAAATGCCCCGGTTGGTGTGGCATGGAGTCGGCGGCGGCGAGAGCGGTTTCGCGACTGCGGATCCCACCGACCCGAACATCATTTGGTCGAGTGCCTCCGGCTCCGGCGCCGGGGGCGGGATCGTGGTCCGCTACAACGAGACTAACCGACTGTTCCGTCAGTTGGAGGTCTGGCCGGAGAGCACCAGGGGGTGGCCCGCCGCCGAGCTCAAGTACCGATTCCAATGGACCTTTCCCTTGCTCATCTCTCCCCATGACCACAAAACCATCTACGTCACCAGCCAGTATGTCCATCGAACCCAAAACGACGGACAGAGCTGGGAGATCCTCAGTCCGGATCTCACCACGAACGACAAGTCGAAGCAGGGTATCTCGGGTGGTCTGACGCCGCACAACGTCGGCGTCGAGTACTGCTGCGTGATCTACGCGTTCGATGAGTCGCCGGTTGAACAGGGCGTGCTCTGGGCCGGGACCAACGACGGACTGGTTCAGGTGAGTCGTGACGGCGGCCAAAACTGGACGAACGTCACGAACCGCATTCCGGATCTGCCACCGGACGGTGTGGTGCGGAGCATCGACGCATCCAGGTGGGATGCGGCGAAGGCCTATGTCGCCATCGAGCATCACCAGCAGGGCAACTTCGAGCCCCACGTGTACAAGACCGACAACTACGGAGAAGACTGGGAAAAGATCACGAACGGAATCGCGGATAGTCCCTTGAGCTACGCGCGCTCCATCCACGAGGATCCGGTGCGACCCGGGCTCCTCTACCTGGGTACCGAGAATGCGCTCTACGTCTCGTTCGACGACGGCGCGCGCTGGCAGTCGCTACAAAACAACCTGCCAGCAGCACCCGTGTACGGGCTCGTGGTGCAGGAGCATTTCAACGATCTCGTCGTCGGTACTTACGGCCGGGGTTACTGGATCATGGACGACATCACGCCGCTCCAGCAGCTCACCTCGGACGTGGCGTCCTCGGAAGCACACCTTTTCGACCCGCGGCCGGCCTACCGGTTTCGGCCGACCACCGGAGCCTCCATGAGGATGCGCTACGACCCGGCCTCGGGGGAGGAGCCGCCGGAAGGAGCCTCCATTCATTATTGGCTGTCTAAAGAGCCGGAGGGGCCCGAAGCGCCTGAAAGGAGTGTTCAACTCGAGATCAAAAACGCCGCGGGTGAGACGGTAAGAACGCTCGAGGGCACGAAGGACACCGGCATCAACCGCGTTTGGTGGGACTTCGAGGGCGAGCCGTCGACCCAGATCAAGCTCAGGACGAAACCGCTGTATGCCGACTGGGTCGATCTCGGCGACGAGCGTACGCGGCGCGCTTCGGTCCGCCGGATCTCCGTCCTGGAGCCCCCCGGCACGTATACCGTGACCCTCCAGGTGGGCGGCAAGGAGTACAGCCAGAAGCTCCAAGTCCTCAAGGATCCGCACACCGAAGGGACGGCGGAGGACATCCGGGTTCAAACCGACATGGTGCGCGAGCTCCGGGACGATCTAAACAGGGCCGCCGAGGCCATCAACCGCATCGAATGGATCCGCCGCCAGCTCTTGGATTTGAAAGAGGTGGTGACTGGGCTCGGTGACGCTGAGAGCGTCGTTTCGGACGCCGATGAGCTGTCCGGCTTGTTCATCACTCTCGAGGAGAAGCTGCTTCAATTGAGGATCACGGGCACGGGCTCGGACAGCTCCCGCTGGCCCACTAGGCTGGCAAGCCACATCGCGTACTTGGCCAGGGCGGTGGCGGTGGCTGACTTTCCGCCGACCGACCAGCATCGAGAGGTCCACCAGGTGCTCAAGGAGCGACTTCAGGAGTACCAGCAGGAGCTGGAGGGGCTCATGCAGAACGAGCTTCCGGCATTCAACCGGACCCTCGACGAGCGCAACCTTCCCCGGCTGGTCACGGGTCGGGGACGAGCCACGACATCGAACCAGTAGGTCACCCCGGCCTCGTCGATGGCGGCCGCGGAGCTCGGGAAGCGGTGCCTGCATCATTGACTGTTGCGCGCATAAGGGCAAGGCTCTGTAGTGCAATAGGTTACATCAGATTTTAACGTCACCGGACTTCACCTTGCGCCAAACTAGGCATAAGTCCCGTCCTCGCAAGACGATGTGGACGAGCCAGCAACAGTAAACGGAGCAAGCACCCACGTACTGCATGGCGATGAAATGGACGCCGTCGCTTTCACCAATCTCGTAGATAGGGGCGACGTTCGCATGCTTGATGGCGGACACGGCTTTCGCTTCTCGCACGAAGCGTTCCAGCCGCTCCGGATTCTCGGCAAGCTCGGGCGGGAGGATTTTCAACGCAACAGTGCGATCGAGCTTGGTGTCCTCGGCCAGATAGACTTCGCCCATCGCGCCCTCGCCCAGTTTTTCGACGACGCGATAGTGCGACAGCGTCTCAGGAATCAATGTTCTATTCCTCTAGTCCTATGCGGCGCATCAGGTCGGAGAAGCGCGGATCATGATCGATATCCCTGCCTATGGGAGCGACGCGCACGAATAGCAGGTCGCTCGCTCGCTCGTCGTAAGCTTTCTCTAACCATTCGAAGCTCCGGTCTAGGTCTCCAAGGCCCGCGTAGACATTAGCTCTTTCTAGGGGCGCGACGTATCGAGAATTGGCTAGCTCTTCCAGACGCTCGAGCACGGCGTGCGCTTCGTCGACGCGCCCCGACTTGGCGTAGGCGTGCCCGAGATTGCCCAGTCCGTATGGCGTGTCGTCGAGCTCCACCGCCTTCTCGTAATGAGGGATCGCTTCGGAGAACAAACCTCGTAGCTCGTAGTTTTGGCCGAGCCACATGTGACCGAGCGCCCAACTGGGGTCGAGCTCCAACGTTTTCCGAAATTGCTCAGCGCCCTCCTCGTGGCGACCCGCAACCCCGAGCCACCGCCCGTAAATCAGGTTGATGATCCGCGACAGCGGATCGAGCTCGACTGCCATACGTATTTGTTCAATGGCCTCGTCCATTCGCCCGGTGTAGACTAAGGGCCGCCGACAAAATAACTGTCTAGTTTTGAGCACACTCTTCCTGTTTCAGGTCGTGATCGCGATGTCGTCTGGCATCACGAGAGCCTGGCAAGCTCCCTAGAAACGGAACATTTGTAGATCTTCAGCAACCAGCGCGTGTTTGACAAACGGTCCTCATTTTAGGGAGGATTACGCCTATCAAGGAGCACTTCTCCTATTATGAGACCTACGAGCTATCAGTCTGAAGATCTCGACCGCCTGTTGAGGAAGCACAAAATAGCTACCCTCGATGATTTGAAGGCAGTGTTGGGTACCGATGTGGACTCGACCGTCTTCCGAAAGCTCAATGAGTTGGCGTATCGGACAAGCTACTCCCACCGTGGTAGCTACTACACGTTGGACGAGATCGCCCAGTTCGATCGAAAAGGTCTTTGGTCGTTGCGCTCAGTGTGGTTCTCGAAGTACGGGACGTTGCTTGCGACGGTAAAAGCGTTGGTCGCGGCCTGTGAGGCAGGCTACTACGTCGACGAGCTCGAGGACGTGGTGCAGGTTGACGTTAAGGCTCCTCTGTTGAAACTGGTCCGAGAGAAAAGATTGGCGCGCGAGCAGGTGTTCGGCCGATATCTGTATCTGGCCACCGATGTGAGCACGCGCAAGCAACAGCTCTCGGCCCGCCAGGTACATGAGGCGTCACCTTCCACGTTGGGCTGGGTCGGGGGAGTCCGCGTGCTCCCCGTGGAGTTGAAGGCTGCGATCGTTCTTTTCTACAGCCTGCTCGATGAAAAGCAGCGCCGTCTCTACGCGGGAGTCGAGGCCATGAAGCTCGGTCACGGTGGCGACCAACAGATTGCCGAACTGCTCGGGATGGATCCGAGCACGGTAGCCAGAGGTCGTAGGGAATTGCTAATGAGAGATGTTGAGCTCGACGGAGTTCGGCGAAAGGGTGGCGGACGGCGCGCCGTGCAAAAAAAACGCCAGAAGTCATCGCCAAGATCGAAGAACTCATGAAGCACGACACCGCGGGCGATCCGATGACGGGAGTGAAATGGACGCGGCGGACCACCGACAAGATTGCTTGCGAGCTAAGAAGCCTCGGTGTGAACGTCAGCAGCAAAACCGTCGGTCGACTGCTCAAACAGCTCGGCTTCTCGTTGCGGGTGAACCACAAGAAGCTGTGCGGTGCCACGTCCGAAGATCGCGATACCCAATTCGCGTGTATCGCCGAACTGCGCGAGCGTTTTGCCGCAGCTGGTCATCCCATCATCAGCGTAGACACGAAGAAACGGGAGCTGGTGGGATTATTCAAAAACGGCGGGCAGGCCTGGAACCGCGAGCCGACTCTCGTCAAAGACCATGACTTCCGTTCCGAATCGAACGGCATCGCAATCCCCTACGGCGTCTACGATCTGCTCGCGAACCGCGGGACAGTGTTCATTGGTACCTCGTACAACACCCCGGACTTCGCCGTGAATGCCATCGAGAAGTGGTGGCGAACGGAAGGACGGCGACGCTATCCTGCAGCCCGTGACCTCGCGATATTGGCAGACGCCGGGGGCAGCAATGGCTATCGGTGTCGGGGTTGGAAGCACGGGCTTCAAACGCGGATTTGCAATCACCACGACATCGCTATCACCATAGCCCACTATCCGTCCGGTACATCCAAGTGGAATCCAGTGGAGCACCGTCTGTTCAGCGAGATCAGCAAGAACTGGACGGGCAGGCCTCTCGACAGCTACGAAACCATCCTCAAATACATCCGCACGACCACCACCTCTTCCGGTTTGCGAGTACGCGCACACCTTATCCGGCGTCGTTATCCGAAGGGCGTCAAAATCACTGACGAGCGGATGCAGGCGCTTTCCGTTACAAAGGACCAGACTCTACCCAAATGGAACTACACCATCCGACCGTCTTGAAAACGGGAACTTATTTTGTCGCCGGCCCTAAGGGAAAGCGACGCCGGAGGCGTTGGCAGTCGCAGAGAAGCGAGGGGAAGCTAGGACAGGTCGAGATTCAAGGCGGGATCACTCGTCGTCGGACTTGAAGCCGATACGTTGTTTCGACGGAGGAGTTTCCTCCACCAGCTCGCGGATGGCTTCGAAGACGACCCGGAACCTGGCGTCGTGCTCGGCGTATTTTCTCTCGAGAGCTTCGATCTTATGCGCGAGGTCCTTGTGCGTGGCAAGCAGCTCTCGAAGTCGGACGAACGCTCGCATGATCGCGATATTTACTTTGACGGCCTGGCTGCTGCGAAGAACGCTGGAGAGCATTGCAACACCCTGCTCGGTAAAGGCATAGGGACGGCGACGCAGGGCCATTCTCGCGGCGGGCTTGGAGATCACAATCTGTGATCTCCAAAGTTCCAGCTCCTCCTTCGTGAGCTGGAACATAAAGTCCTCGGGGAATCGCCAGATTGCGCTTTACTGATTGAACGAGAGCTCGGGTCTCGACGCCGTAGAGCTCGGCCAGGTTGGTATCAAGCATAACCTTCTGGCCGGGGATGAGATAGATGCGGTTTTCAATGACCTCAGATGGGATTGCGATAGGTGGAGATCTTTTTCGTCTTGGGCATAACTTTATTTCTTCCTTACGAGCGCGAACCCTTTCAAGAGCTCGCCCGCAAGCTCGCGGATTGGGCGCCTCGGGGAGTACTTGGATCGGAGCTCCGTCAGCACCACCGACGAAGACATCGTTTGCAAGGTCAGCTACGCCAATCAGCGGCCCATTCTGTTTCTGCCCGGCCGCCGGAAGAACGAGCACTAGCCCTTCGATACCATCCTGCGTGTCGACCTCGGCTACCACGTCCGCTTCCCGGAGGTTACCCTCCGGGAAATCCGTGAAAAGCTCTTTCTCCAAAAAATGGACGGTCCCGAAGTCGAGTCGTGCCGCGATATCCGGGCAGAACAATTCGAGAAAGTCCCGAAGGAAATGCCGGGAGAAACTCCTTGAAGAGCTGGTCGTGTCCCCATCCAAGCTGTACCTCCTTACCTGATACAGACGAGAAAAGGATGGAGCGACCTCCCTGCCAGCGACAAGAATCGGCGGAATTCATTTGCGCAGTCTCAATGCACTGGACCCTCCCATCCCGAGCCCGGCGTCACCGGCAACGGCACTCGAAACCAGCCAACGTCGCGAGCTTTACCCTTCGTGTTAGCCTTCGCCCCGAGGCCATGAAAGCCACCCTTTCGATTGAAGCCACCACCTCCGCCGACCGCTGGCTCCACCTCTGGAGCACCCCCGATCTCGCCACCCGAACCACCATCGAGTGGTCCCCCCGACTAACCCGAAGCCTCGGCCGCTGCTATCCCGAGCGCCGCCTCATCCGCCTCGCCGCCTTCCTCGAAGAATCCGAAAACGCTCTCCTCGAAGAAGTCCTCTGCCACGAGCTCGCCCACCTCGCCGCGCGCGAGCTCCACGGCCGACACATCCGTCCCCACGGATCGGAATGGAAAGCCCTCATGCGCGCCGCCGGATTTGAGCCCAAGACGCGACTTCCGGCGCCTTGAAGCGGTGCCGGTGCGGATGTACGCCCACTTAAGCCCATGAGCCAGCCTGGGCCAGATATCAGGTCGCGAGCCCCGGCTCCAGCAACGCGGAATCCAACGGCTAATCCCTGCTAGTCCCCTGGATCTTTGATTACTATACAAAGTTAGGCTTTTCGCCAGCCCATAAGATTCATAAGATTCATGCACTTAGAAGGGTTTCGGCAAGCTCTGCTTTATCTAGTTTGTTCTGATACAGGGGACTAGTTCCCGGCGCACGTTGAGAATTCAGTCAAGTTCTCTTAACCTGAGACCGCGTGTGCGGATGTCGCTCCGGGATCCCGTGACAATCGCGAGGCCCAAAAAGTCGCGCGCAAGTCGATGCACGAAAATGAATCGATAGAGAACTGCCCAGGCTGGCTGTAGTGCGTATCTACGTGTACATCCTCAAAGCCGACTCAGGCTTCGCGCCGAATCCGTTCTTTGGCTGGTGCACGCTCGCGTGCTGCAAGCCCGCCATCCGGCGAAAGGCGCGTCCAGGAGACTGGATCGTCGGAATTACGCCGAGGAAGCTCGACAACCATCTCGCTTATGCCATGAGGGTGGATGAGTCGCTTACGTTCGAAGAGTATTGGTCGGATCGCAGATTCAGGTCCAAGCGTCCGCGTTGGCGCAAAGGAGCACCAATCGTGGATAAATGCGGCGACAACTGTTACGCACCAATAGGCGACGGCGATTTCCGACAACTTCGGTCGCAGCATTGGGATCACAAGAACGACCGCGAAGACAAAAGGGGAATGGCCCACGACCTCAACGGCGAGCGTGTCCTGGTCGCGAAACGGTTCTGCTACTACGGCGGAGATGCTGTGCCGTTTCCCGCGCACGTCGCCTTTCAACCGCCCGCTCGGTTCAACCGCGTGAACTTCACTGATGAGGAGAAGTCGGCTCTCTCCGATTTTTTGAAAGCTCGACCACAAGGTATTCGGGGCCAACCGAGGCACTGGCCCACGGACGACACCTCCTGGCAACCGGGAAAGACGCGATGCGGCTAATCTTGAGCCGGAAGGGATTCGACTCGTCGAGCGGCGGATGCCCGAGTCCCATTTTCCCGGACGGCTCGATGATCTCCCTTCCGATCCCGGACAAGCGTTCGCCGGTGCGCTACAAAGACCTGACCTGGCGCGGGCGCAACCTTGGAGACGTCGTCGCAAAACTGACTCGCGGTAAACAGAGAAGCGACTATCGCGCACACCTCGACCCAGATCTTGCGAGAAACCTAGCTCCTCGAAATCCAGGATGGCGGGCAACGTTGGGTCAACACAGAGCCGCTCAAGGTCACCTTCGAAATCAAGGCGTCGGCGTTGGCGACGTCTTCCTCTTCTGGGGCTCGTTTCAGCCAGTAGACGACGAGTTGAGGAAATTGGGACGGCCAGAACATCATGTTTGGGGCTGGCTGCAGGTCGGCGACGTAGCTCCAGTCGACGACGTCGTTCGTAGCGGTGGTAGCGAGTGGCGATGGGCCCAAGCCCATCCTCACCTAGCATTCCCGCCAGATCCGACGAACACGCTCTACGTCGCGAATAAGGCACTCTCGTTGCCAGGCGTAGATGTAGGCGCGATTCGCGGGTTTGGCGTTTTCGAATTCGCCTCGGACAAGCGACGCCTAACCGCGCAAGGGGCGAAGAATACCTCGGAATGGTCCTTGCCCAGCGGGTTCCTACCGAGCGGACGACCTCCTTTGACGTATCACGGCTCATTAGACCGTTGGACGCTGAAGGGCCAACGCGCTCATCTGAGTGTCGTCGCAAAAGGGCAAGAGTTTGTCCTCGACCTTGCGGTCTACCCCGAGTTAACAGCGTGGCTCGCGGAGACTATCGCGGGAGAGTAGGACTGAAGGAGACTAGCGCACGATTTCCATCAGCAACCCTTTCGAATCCCGAACGGGCTCGTTGGGCACGCGGACCTCTTCCCCTTTCAAAATGCGCTCCGCGGTCCAACACGCGGCCATTGCGTCCACGATATCGTCCCGAGCCACTTTCGAGCTCCGGTGATTCTCCACTAGCTCCGACGCGTTGAAGTCGAAAGCCTCTGCCAACAACTCCAGCCGATGTGCAAGGCCCCCTTTGGACTTCTTGCCCTCTTTGACCGATTTGCCACCACTCATTTCGTAAAAGACCAGCTCGGGATGGACCTCAACAACCCGCCCCTGCAGTTCAGGAGTCATGTAGTCGTCGACTTCCCGAATCTTAGGAATGATACCGAAGCACTGTTGACTGATACCCACGGCGTGCGCGGACGATTCGCGATTCAGACGAAGCGCTTCCTCGAAGCTTCGGCCCTTGAGAGCCGGGCGTGCTGGAGCCGAAAAGACGCTACTCGAACGAGGGCTTCCAAGAAGTTTTCTCGCCGCTTTGTCGCACTCTCGCCCCCCACGAACCGCCTCGTCCAGAAGTCCGATCGGAACATCGATACACAGAATCTCGGGCGGGTTCTCCGAGTCGAGAACCACGGAGATCCCGTCCACGACGTCAATCGCTATGCTACGAGAATCCAGCTCGAGCCGGACGACGACCCAGCCTGCCTTGCAGCCATCGACGCCAGCAATCCAAGTCATGGCATGTTTCCCTCACCCTCGAAAGACACTGTCGCCGTGCCATTCAAGAAACTCTCGATTGGGTCGCTCGGCCTCAGTCTTCGGCAGCCAGATCGCGCGCCCCTCGAATCGGTAGTAATGCTTGCCATTGTGGAACTCGTCTCGTAGACGCGAGCTCACGCGGACTTCGAAATTCGGCGTTACCGTCACGTACCCTTGATCGAATAGGGTGTGGACGTCCGATCGCAAGAGGACGCCGTTATCCACGCTATGCATTCCACCCACACTTACAGGCTGGATATGGGCGGCTTCCAATACAGGAAGGACCTTCTCACCAGTCACCGCGCACCGTTTCTCATAGATGTCGGTCACCGCGAGTCGAAACGTTCCCTGACCAAGGCGCTGCTTCACTAGCACAGGATCGCCGTACATGGGAGCTGGCTCGCCAGCGGTGACGGCGTGAGCGACGGTGAGCTTCGCCTGCACCGCTTCCCAGAGCTCACGGCCGACGTCACTGCTCAAGTCGTACCCTTTCCCCTGGACGATGTTTTTTTTGAAATCAGCCGGAGCTGGGATCCAGTCCGCTCTGTCCAAGAAGAAGGGTTGCTGCAGCAGGATGCAACCGATGGTGTAATCGTCATGGGGCGCGAGGGATTCTCGTCGGTACTTTTCGATGCGCGCTCGCATCGCGTCATACGAAGGAGCGCCGTTTTTCTCGCCGAACGCGTCCCATGCGAGGCGCGAGGGCGCTTGAACGAACCGTCCGAAGAAACCGCCGCCTGCGATGTAATTTTCCGGATGGTGCAGTTTAAACAGAAAGGGATCACCGATATCCAAGCTTCGGAAACGGCGCCCGCCGCTCGGTTGCCAGAAGTTCACCTCATCTATGTCCGGTCGGGTGCTCAGAAACGTGTACCAATCCCCGTCCGTGACTCCGACGAACGCCTTCATCCCTTGCCCACCAAAGTAAGATGCTCTACTTTTTCCAAGTGTACTTGATGGGATTCGCGGCGCCGCGTTTGCGGTATTCATCGGGTACGCGCTTCCCAACGTAGAGCTTCTTGATGTCCTCCGGCGCTTCCTCCCCAACGAATCCAAGGCGCCGGGGCACACCGTCTCCCTCAGCAAGACCCGGAAAGTTCGCCGCTGTAGCCGGGAGCCAATCGTCTGCCACAAATGCGCCGATGATCAGGCCCTGCATCGTGGAAAGGATGACTTCAGCTTCTTGCGCCCGCGACTTACTGATCTTCCACGCATAGTGAGTTGCGTCGTACAGCGACGGCTCGACGGCGCTCCTATTAACACTGATCAATAGAGCCTTGTGCCGGAACACCTGGTTGAGCGGCGTATCGCTGAAGCTGAATGATTTCTTCGGCATGCATGACGCCATAGTCGTTACCGCCAGTCCCGCTAGTCCCCTGGATCTTTGATTACTATACAAAGTTAGGCTTTTCGCCAGCCCATAAGATTCATAAGATTCATGCACTTAGAATTGTTTCGGCAAGCTCTGCTTTATCTAGTTTGTTCTGATACAGGGGACTAGCGATATTGGTCAGGCCCGGATACGCATCGATCGGAGCCGCCTCGACGTCGAAGGCGGTCTTGTCGTCCATCCCGTGGCGATGAATGACGTGCGCGATTTCGAATCCCGCAACCCGGATCTCACGGAGGCGTTTGACCTTGCTGTCGAGTTCGTCCCCTTCCAGGTTGCTCTCGGCACGGGTGTGCGAAAAGACGCGGTTACCCTGTCCCTTGCTGACATAGAAGGTCTCCCCGTTTCAGGGATCGATGAGCCTGTAAACGTCCCAGAGGAACAAGCCCTCGATTGATTCCACGAACTCTGCCCAATCCAAGTAGCAGGCCGTCTGGAGCCGCTCTCATTGAGTTTGTGAAGCAACCGCGTGGCCTCAACGAGGCCGGTCGCGAGCGCTGCTGTGCCAGCGCCGGCGGACCAGGAGCGATTACCGTCGATTCGTCTGGCTTTGGTCAGGCGCATCGGTTCCTCGTGAAGCGGAACGTATCGCGTACACTCGAAGCCTAGCACGACTCTTCTTCCGCGCTCGAGTCGCTCTGTCAAGGACTCGGCGAGCGCAGTGATGTCGGTGCCCTCGTTAGGTGTCGTCTCACCGTCGGGCGGCAAGGCCCAGCCAAATTTTGCGACAGAAATCGAGAAAACGTCCGCGCAACAAATATCCATCGTACCAGTCGAGCTCACGTCACCGTTTAGAAGTTACTCATAGAAACCGCATCACCATGCCATTCTAGAAACTCGCGATTCGGACGATCACTCTCGTGTCCCAAATTTGGATTCGGCTCCGTCATGTCGCTTCCACTTCTCGAAGGTCGACTACTTTGTCCATTCGTCCGAGAGTCGTTCCGCCTGTTCGAGCACTAGACGAATGGCCTCCTCCTGTTTGTCCGGAGGATACTTGTAGCGGCGTAGTGTGATTCGCACCAAGTTACGTAGCCGCGCTCGCACGCTCTCGCGCTTCTGCCAATCCACGCTCGCGCTCTTGCGCAGCTTCTCGGTCAGGTCGAACGCGATTTTCTTCAGAAGTTCGTCGCCTAGCTCGCGTACAGCGCTCTCGTTGTTGGCCAGCGCGTCGTAGAACGCGAGTTCCGAGTCGTTGAGTCCCAACTTCTCACCGCGTTTGGCGGCTTCGCGGAACTCCTTGGCCATCGCAATCAGTTCTTCGATGACCTGTGCGCTTTCGATCGCGCGGCTGCGGTAGCGGTTCATCGCGGTCAACAGGCGGTCGCTGAACTTCTTCTCGAGGACTACGTTGGTGCGGCTGCGCGACTTGATCTCGTCGTTGAGCAGCTTCTGCAGCAGCTCGACGGCAAAGTTCCTCTGCGGAAGCTGTCGCATTTCTTCGAGAAACGCGTCCGATAGCAGCCCAATGTCGGGGCGCTCGAGGCCGGCGAGCTTGAAGATGTCCTCCACACCCCCAGCGACCACCGCGTTATCGAGAATCTGCTTGAGCACCGTGTTCTTGCGGTCTTGCGCCAGCCTCTTGTCGGTCTCCGTCGCTTTGGCGATGACCGTCTTGATGGCCTGGAAGAACGCGATCTCCTCGCGCAGGGCGATTGCTTCGTCCAGGGTCCCGCAGAGCGAAAAAGCCTTGGTGATCGCGACCACCACATCGAACCAGCGCTTCTTGCCTTCCTCCAACCCCAGTACAAAGTTCGCCGCGGGTAACAGAAGCGCGGTGGCCTGGGTGCGATAAGCGGCGTAGTCAAAGCCGTGAAGGATACCGCGCGCCACTTCCATCAGCTCCTTGAGCTTGGCCAGCGCCTCAGCGGTGTCCAACGTCGGTTGGCCCTTGCCGCGGCTCTCGGTGTAAGTCTTGAGAGCTCGCCGCAGCTCGGCCGCGATACCGATGTAGTCGACGACAAGGCCACCTTCCTTGTCGCGGAACACGCGGTTGACGCGGGCAATCGCCTGCATCAGGTTGTGGTCGCGCATCGGCTTGTCCACGTACATCGTGTGCAGGCACGGCACGTCGAAGCCGGTGAGCCACATGTCGCGCACGATGACGATCTTTAGCGGGTCCTTCGGGTCCTTGAAGCGCTTCTCCAGCAGCTTCTTCGAACTTGCGTTGTAGATGTGCGGCCGTAGCTTCGCGTCGTCAGCGGCCGAGCCAGTCATCACGATCCGGACCGCCCCGTCCTCGGGGCTGTAATGACTCGGCCTGTCCGCATCCTTGCTCGACACCAGCGTGCCCTTCCAGTGGGGGCGCAGTTCGATGATCGCGTCGAACAAGTCCACGCAGATCTGCCGGCTCATCCCTACGATCATCGCCTTACCGTGCACGGACGCCACGCGCGCCTCGAAGTGCGTGGCTAGATCCGCCGCGACTTCCTTGATGCGTGGCTCGGCGCCAACGAGCTTTTCCAGCGCAGCCCACTTGGTCTTGGCCGCCTCGCGCAGCGCGGCGCTCTCCTCGTCCTCGAAGATCTCCTCGACCTGGTCGCTGAGCTGCTCGATTTCGGCCTGGTTGATGTCCAGCTTGGCCAGACGGCTCTCGTAGTAGATCGGCACTGTGGCGCCGTCGTCCACCGC
Source organism: Candidatus Marinacidobacterales bacterium (assembly GCA_965237955.1). Lineage (GTDB taxonomy): Bacteria > Acidobacteriota > Vicinamibacteria > Marinacidobacterales > SMYC01. The sequence goes on from OZ250169.1 coordinate 3,849,282, forward strand.
GTCCTGGATGTCGTAAACGCTGACGTAGTCCCCGAACACCGCGCGCGTATCCTTGTCGTCGATTTGCACCGGCGTGCCGGTGAAGCCGACGAAGGTCGCGTTCGGCAGCCCGTCGCGCAGATGCTTGGCAAAGCCGTACTTGTACTTGCCGGACTTCGTGTCCAGCACGGCGCGGAAGCCGTACTGCGAGCGATGTGCCTCGTCGGCGATGACGACGATGTTGGTGCGGTCCGTCAGCTGCGGAAACCGTTGTTCATTGGCGGCGGGGGAGAACTTCTGCACCGTGCTGAAGATGATCCCACCCGAGGGGCGACCCGCCAGCAGCGTTCGCAGCTGCTCGCGGTCTTCGGCCTGCTGTGGTGTCTCCTTGAGCAGAGAGCGCGCACCCATAAAGGTCTGGAACAACTGCCCGTCCAGATCGTTGCGGTCGGTCACAACCACCAGGGTCGGGTTCTGCATCTCGGACCGCTGCATCAGCTTGGCCGGCGAAGCACACCATCGACATGCTCTTGCCGGAGCCCTGCGTGTGCCAGACGATGCCGCCCTTGCGCGAGCCCGGCTCGACCTGCTTGCCATAACTCGCTCGTTCTTCTCGCACCTGGTTTGCTTTCTGCGTAGGCTGCGTCGCGGCGATGACCGCTACCCGTACGGCTTCGCGTACCGCATGGAATTGGTGGTATCCGGCGATCTTCTTAGTCAGTCCATCATCGCCCTGTTCGAAGAGGACGAAGTAGCGCAGGTAGTCCAACAGCAGCTCGGGCGCGAAGAAGCCGCGCACCACCTTCTCGAGCTCGAATTCCAGCAGCGGCCGGTCGTTCTCGTTGTGGATCGTGCGCCACGGCAGGAAGCGCTCGCGGTCTGCCGTCAGCGAGCCGACGCGAGCGTTCAGCCCGTCGGAGATCACCAGCGCCTCGTTGAACACGAACAGGTCCGCGATCTCCGTCTTGTAGGCGTCGAGCTGATTGAAGGCCGACCAGATGTCGGCCTGCTCCGCAGCCGGGTTCTTCAGCTCGATGACGGCAATCGGCAGACCGTTGATGAAGCACACCAGGTCCGGCCGCGGCGGCTGCTTGGTGCCCTGCACCGTGTACTGGTTCACCACCAGGTAACGGTTCCTCCGCGGATGTTCGAAATCGATCAGCCGCACCCGGTCACCCCGCTTGTCGCCCCCCTGCTCGACCTCGACCGGCATGCCGTCAACGAGTGCCTCGTGAAAGCGCCAGTTGCTCTGCACGAGCGACAGCTCGTGCAGCTTCGCCACGCGATGGAGTACCTCGTCGAGCGCCGCCTCCGGCACGCGGGGGTTCAGGCGGTGCAGCGTTTCGCGCAGCCGCTCCGTGAGCACCACCTGGCGGTAGTCGGCACGCTCGGGCGTTTCTCCATCCGACGCGATGTCCGGACCGTGGCGGTATTCCCAGCCGGCGTCCTGGAACCAGGTGAGCGCCAGTGCTTCGAGTTCGTTTTCAGTGAGCATCTCGCCGGTCACCCGTTGTAGCTGATGCGCCTCTCGTTCACATCGACAATGAGTTGCAAGTACCGCTCGACGAACTCGTACTGGCCCGACGGATACCACAGCGGCTGGATGTTCAATGTCAGCGACCGCGTTCGCCTTCTCTTGTTTGGCCTGCGCGTCTTCCGGCGCGGGAAGGATCGCGTAGTGGTTCGGGATAGCGTACTCGTCCGCCTTCGTCGCCTTCTCGAGCAATTCTAGCGTCCAGTCCTGCTCCAAGCTACAACCGAGGAAGAGCAGCGATTGAGACACGAAAGCTTGCCGCAACGCCTTTGGCAACGGTTTGTGGAAGTCGAACGGGTTGCCGTAGCCGTCGGTGTACTGCGCCTGAGTCAGAATATGAGTTTCTGGGTTGTCCGCATCGCCATGCAGCTTGAGCAAACAGCGATCGCCGCGCACAAGTCGGGGAAAGAAGTTGTGCTCCTGCGTACCGTGCATGTAGGCGTGGAATTCCACGCCTACACCCCGGTAGGTCTGCTCGATCGCGTCATCGAAGTTGGTGGTGATGACACAGCCCTTCGCGATGCGGGGCAGCAGCCCCATCGGTCCACCCAACTTGATCTTCTGGACGCGGTACTTTCGTCCGGACGAAGTTCGACGTCTGCACTGCATCGTGTTCCACGAGCGCCTGAGCCGCGGCCACGTAATTACCGGCATCGATCAGCGCGAAGATTCCCGCGGCGTCTGCGCCCGGCAGGCGACCCAAAAGCTCCTTGAGTGCCTCGCCCCACAAGGGCATGCCCATCGGCTTGGACATGCCTGCGCCGACAAACGGCACAACGCGCCCGCGCTCGACGGCTGCGAGCAGATCCTGGAACGGTGCCTCTGCCGCTTGAGCGCGGATGAGCTCGATGACCTCCTTATGCCGGGCCTGATGGGTGTCGTCCTCCCACGCCGTGCGCTCGTCGTCGTAGGCTTCGCGGTCGAGCCAGAACAGCACTTTGCTGCGTTCGTACTGGTAGGCGTCCACATCCGGGCGCGGGCTCGGGAGACTCAGCGGCTCTTCGCCGTCGAAGAACGCATTGAATTCCGCGTTGGCGTCGTACTGATTGCCGAGAATCCGCAGGGCCTCGGCCAGCAACTGCTTGTGCGGCTTTTCTGCGTCGTTCATGCGGCACCTTCGAGCGGGACACGGAGTTCGCCGGACAAAAACTTCGGAAGGAGTGCGTCGCGCATCATAGCCAATAACTGGGATTCCTGGTCACTTGCGAACATCCGATCCCGCATCGGCTTCACAAATCGATCGAACTCTTTCCGCAGATCACCGGGAGGGCTCGCCACGAGCAGTCGATATGCATTGTTACGGTTCAGTCCGGGTACCGCCGCATCAGTATTCATTCGATCGAGGCCCAGCGTCTGCAGCACGTAGAAACAGAATGTGAGCTCGACCTTTGGTACGACATAAAACACCGTGTCGATCGGATAGAACGGTTTGTCCTCCCAGTACAGGCTGCCGACCGTGCCTTTGCGCCCGACAATGACACCGGGCCCATCGACTAGACCCTCGTTGTGGTACCCAGTGACTCCGCCGGACCCGTAAACGGGAACAGATCCCGCTACTCGGTCTGTCGACTTGAGCGCTTTCCCGTAGGCCAGTTCAAGCAAGTGGTCCACACGCTCCCGCCGCCACCCCTCCGGAATCTCGCCGAACTCGGAGTCGACGAGGCGGTCGGGGAAGAGCGCGAGGAGGTCGGGGGTGAGCCCGAGGCGGCGGCAGATGGACTCCGGCGGCTCGCCGCTGGCTTTGGCGCGTACGGGTTCGAAGTCCACGAACCAGCACTTGAAGATCGCCCGCGCGATAGCCTCCAGCGTCTCGTTCATCCGGCGGTTCAGTTCGATCTTGTCGTCGAGGGTACCGAGGACATGGTAGATCCGCTCCCGCTCGTCGGCCTCGGGTAACAGAATCGGAAGCTGCGCGACATCTTTAAGATTGAGCGTCGCCTGCACCGTGGTATTGAGGCGACCGTCGATCATCGCGCGCACTTGGGGGGCGTTCAGTGCGAGCTTCACCCAATGCGCCCCAACGCCATCGCGAACGGGGATCACAGCTACCGCGCGCGCTACGTTCCATCCTCGCAAGGTATCGGGGACGACAGCCACCTCGCCGACGGTGCCAACTACGGTGAGCAGCAATTCCCCACCGCGCAGTCGGGTTCTCGAATACGCCGACTCGACCGCTGGTGAAACTCGCAGAGGCTGATCGACCCTAATTCGGCCATCACGGATATCGGCTACTCGCACGATCGGAACGCCGCCATCCGTATGTGGACCTGGCTGCACTATGCCGTACGAGATCCCTCGACCTTCGGCTAAGAGAGACGAGCGAGGTACTGACGGCCACTCATCAGCCATAACCCAGCCTCGCTAAGTTCTTTCGAATCACCTTCCCCAACCGCGCGCTCTCTCCAAACTGCTCGTCGAGCTGCGCCGTCAGCCGTTCCATCTTTTCCTCGAAGGGTTCGCCGTCCACTTCCCTTTCTGCCGCGCCGACGTAGCGGCCGGGCGTGAGCACGTAGTCGTGCTTGCGGATGTCTTCCAGCTTCGCCACCTTGCAGAAACCAGGCACGTCGGCGTAGCCCTCGCCGCGCTTCCACGCATTGAAGGTACCGGCGACCGTGCGGATGTCGTCCGCGCTGAAGTCGCGCAGCACGCGGTCCTTCATGTAGCCGAGGTTGCGGGCGTCGATGAAGAGCGTCTCGCCCGCGCGGTCGAGCCCGCCCGCCTTGTCGTTCCCTCGGGCAGCCTTGCTGCGCGTGAGGAACCAGATGCAGGCGGGGATCTGCGTGTTGGTGAAGAGCTGGCCGGGCAGCGCCACCATGCACTCGACGAGGTCGGCCTCGACGATGGCCTTGCGGATTTTGCCTTCATTATTGGTGTTGCTGCTCATCGAGCCGTTGGCGAGCAAGAGCGCCATGCTGCCGTGCGGCGCTAGGTGGTGGATCATGTGCTGCATCCACGCGAAGTTCGCGTTGCCCGCGGGCGGGATACCGTACTTCCAGCGCGGGTCGTCGTCCTTCACGCCGGCGTTCCATTCCTTCATGTTGAAAGGCGGGTTTGCCATGATGTAGTCGGCGCGCAGGTCGGGGTGCTGGTCGCGGCTGAAGGTGTTGGCCGGCTCCCTGCCGAAGTCGAAGTCCATGCCGCGGATGGCCATATTCATCGAGGCCAGCCGCCAGGTGGTAGGGTTGGACTCCTGGCCGTAGATCGAAATCTGGCCCAGGCGCCCGCCGTGCTCTTCGACGAACTTATCGCTCTGCACGAAGAAGCCTCCCGAGCCGCAGCAGGGGTCGTACACGCGGCCCTGGAACGGCTGCAGCATCTCGACAATGACGGTGACGATGCTCTTCGGCGTGTAGTACTGCCCGCCCTTCTTGCCCTCGGCGATGGCGAACTCGCCGAGGAAGTACTCGTACACGTGGCCGAGGATGTCCTTGGCCTTGAGCGTGCCGTGGTGGAAAGGGATCTCGGCGATGAGGTCAATCAGCCCCGGCAGCGCGGTGTCGATCTGCTTTCGCGCATAGTCCTTCTCCAGCACGCCCTTGAGTCTGGGGTTTTCCTTCTCCACCGCTTCCAGCGCATCGTCCAGTAGGCGGCCGATGCCCTTGAATTCGTACTCACTGGTCTTGCCGTTTTTGACTTGAAGCTTGGTGCCGACCGCTACCTTGGCGTGCGATTGGATGAAGTCCCAGCGCGCCAGCGCCGGGACCCAGAAGACGTTCTTCTCGGTGTAGTAGTCGCGCGCCTCGATTTCTTCAGGGAGCAACTCCTCGGCGTCGTCGCCCAGATAGTAATCATTCTTCGCGTCGCGGAAGGCCGCCTCCAGCTCCGCGCGGCGCTCCTTGAAAGCGTCCTAACGTACTTCAAGAAAATCAGACCCAGAACCACGTACTTGTACACGGCGGCGTCCAGCATCGGCAGTAGCTTGTTGGCGGCTGTCCAGAGCTTTTTGTCGAGATCGTTGAGGAATTGCTGTTTTTCGAGGTTCATTGACGCCCTCTCGCATGATGGCTACCCCAAGAGATAACGACGTTCGTTTCGTTGAAACGCCTCCTCGCCGCCCTTGAGGATTCTGCAGACTTGTTCGCGAATGTCGACTGCGGGCTCAGAAGAAGATTCCCGAGCGGGCGGGCGTCGGAGGGTAGGTTCGGCCTCTCACCCATGAGCACAGCGTAGCGAGTGATACTTGAAGATTTTGGGCGCCTCCGCCAGCGTGTAGGGCGGGAACGTCGATGATTCGCGTGCGCCCCGACTCGCATGGGTTCGGTTCGTCGCCATGACCTCCTGCCCTTGAACTGATTCTATCGCCTCACGGGAAGGGCCGCGACCGCTCCCGCTATAAATGGCGAAGTTTGAGAATGTTACGGCTATCACCCATATGCTACCTAATCGCGACGTCGTTTACTTCTCCTACAGTCTCTATCACTTGAGGAACTAGACATCGGTCTCACTTACTTAAAATGCCTCTCCTGCCATTTCAGTGGATCCTCTCGAGGGTGAGACCGCCACAGTTTAGGTAGACGAGACTGATGAGAGCTTCGGCAGAGTGGAGTCCAAAGCTGCGGTGGCTCAGCAGCCGGATTTTGTTGTTCATTCCTTCGAGTCGGCCGTTGCTGAGTCTCCACGTGACCCACGCGATGACGCCATCGAAGTGGCTGCGGATCATCTTCGCCGCGCGTTTGACGGGCTCTATCCTCGAGCTCATAGCGCGCCGCAGCCATCCTCGGAGAAACTTCTTGGCCCATGTCTCGGTTTTGTAGGTGTAGAGGTCCATGAAGTCGTCGCGCAGAAGCATGGCGCGGTAGAGGCGACGATTAGCTCGCACCTGCTCGCGGAGCACCCGTTTGTCTTTCGCGCTGCGGTTGTGTTTGGCCTTGAGAAGGGGAAACTTGGTGTTCTTGAGGTTGCGCCGGGCAGTCCCTTTGAGCTCGCGCACCAGCTCGCGCCGGGTCTTATCCACGGCCTCGTTCAGATGCTTGACGATGTGGAAGCGGTCAAAGATCACCCGTGCCTGAGGAGCCTTTTTGCCGACGACAGTTATGTACGGCTCCCACATGTCCATGCTGACCGCTTCGAGCTCCGCGGCTCTTTGTGGTCCGAGCTTGCGGAAAAACCGCAGCAGCGTCTTGGCCTTGCGCTCCTTTCCCGCCCAGACGACCCGGCCGCTGAGATGGTCTATTACCACTGTTAAGTACTTGTGGCGTTTGCGGTAGCTGATCTCGTCCATCCCAATCACCCGCAATCCATCGAGCTCGCGCCGCTCATCCCGCTGCTCGGCAACCACTCGCTGGATGATCCGTCGCACCGAACGCCACGTCACTCGGAAATAGTTCGCTACGGCGCTGACGTCCGTCCTCTGTGCCAGCCACGCTACCTCTTGTTCGAAGCTTTTGGTAAAGCGGCTTCCCTTGTCTGCCCAAGGCACCTTTTCTCTGACCACTCCACACCGCCGACATAGCACTCGTCGGATCGAGTAGCGAAGATAGGTCCGGACTCCGAACAGGTCCAAGTGCCGCCAGTAGCGATTGTAGCGATCTTTGTTCTTGCGGACCTTTCGTCCGCAAATCCCGCACAGAGGCTTCCTCCTCCGTGGTACTACATCCACCACCACTCTGGCTTTGTCCGCCTGGAAGTGGAAACCTCGGACCCACAGGCCTTGCAATCCGATGAGCTTGTTGACTAACGTAGTAACGCGCATCGCGGGAACGCTCTTTTCTCTTTCGGAAAAAAAGATTCTAGCGTTCTCGCCGATGCGCATCTACACATGGCTTACCCTCTCAACCCACGGGCCTCACCAAATGCCACTGCCCCTCAGCGGGAGACGAGGCTGTGGGAAACGCCCCCACGGTTCTGGTCGTTCAGACCTTGCTCACGACTGAGTTCTCTTCGAAGCCTGGAAGGGCGTTTTCCATAGCCTCCACTAATCGAGCCCCCCCTTCCTTATTCCATATGAATTAATCTTTCTTGTATATATATCAGGAGGGGCCTGTGGGCGCTCGTGGGAAACGCGAAGCGTTTTCCAAGCGATTGTGGAAAACGCCGCTCCACGTTTGTACGTGCTCACAACCTTTCCCTAAACGCCTCTCTCGCCCGGAGTTTCCGGCGTTTTCCACAATCGCGGCAGCGTCCATAGGCCATGCCCTCCAACACAAATCAGATCCCCCGAAACGACAGGAGAACCCTTAAAATAAGGGACTTATACCTATGGCTTGACACGCGCCCGCCGCTTCCGGTGGGCGGCGAGGCTGGATTTGGCATGGCGCTTGCGCTTGCGCTTCCGCTCGTCGTCACCGTCCTGCGGCTTAGGTTTGATTTTTTTGGTGCGTGGTAGCGGGCGTTTTCTAAGCAAGTCGTTTATTTACAACTGCTTAGGTACGAGGTGTGGATCGTAATAAGTCATCGTGTCTCCCGTTGGGAGACAGCCGGACGAGCCCGGCCTCGGTGAGTTCGGGCGCTGTGGGCTGCGCCAGCAGCCCAGCCATGTAGCGGCGGCGGATTTCCCTGTTTCCTAGCGGCTTCCGTGTTCCACTATCGCCCTTATGGGGTTGTCAAGCTAGTCCCATGGAACAGAAAAAGCTAGACAACACTGGCACTTCTGTGATCTGCTAAATGCATGAAACACAAGGGCCGGCGAAAAGCCGAATTGAAGCTGTCGTCTCAAGAAAGCGAAGCGCTGACGCGACTGGCGCGACGCAGCCGTAGTTCGCCGCACCAAGCCTTCCGAGCGAAGATCGTGCTGGATTGCGCGGCGGGTCTGACGAATATGGAAGTTGCTAGGAAGATGCACACCATGAGGAGCACGGTGGGCAAGTGGCGAAGACGCTTTGTAGAACAACGAATGGAAGGGTTGTACGACGAACCTCGGCCGGGAGCGGCTCGCAAAATCGGCGATGACCAGATCGAGGAAGTCGTGACCAAGACGCTGGAGACGACTCCAAAGGGGAGAACCCATTGGAGTACGCGCTCGATGGCCAAGCATCTTGGGCTGAGTCATTCGACGATTGGACGTATTTGGCGAACGTTCGGGCTTCAACCGCACCGCTCGGAATCGTTTCGTCTCTCGCAAGACCCACAACTGGTCGAAAAAGTACGCGACGTTGTTGGCCTGTATATGAACCCACCGGATAACGCGGTCGTCCTGTGCGTCGACGAGAAATCGCAGATTCAAGCGCTCGAGCGTGCTCAACCTGCGTATTCCAGCCATCGTGAACGCCGAATCCAGAGCAAGCTGAACAGCGAATCCGGTGAAGCCGAACGCTCATCGAAGCGATGAAGTGTTGGGTGACCTCCTTCCCACTGATTGAAAACGTGAACCTATCTTACCTGCGTGTTGTGTAGCAAGGGGCGGCAGGTCGGTGCCGGAGGGAGCGGGCGTAAGGAAAGACGCGAAGCGACCTTCCCGCTCCCGTAGGCAGCGACCTGCCGCGGCCGAACCCCGGGCGATGTGGGGCTGGTTTCGGGGGGTTGCTGGGGTATGGCCTGGCTCGAGAAGACGCTTCCTGAGGCATTCTCGCGCGTCGTTTTGGCGCCGCATCGTCTGGTACCCCGGGTTTGGCGGTTTCACCCGTTTTTATCGCATCGACGCTGTGGTCCCTCGCTCGCTCATGCATCGGCGTTGTCAAATGCCTTTGGCGCAGCCTTGGTCTTTCTCAGAGAAGCTCCTTTGAGAGTGATGCGGTGCGCGCTGTGGAGAATGCGATCGCAGATAGCGTCTGCCTGGTTTGGGTCGCCAATCGCTTCGTGCCACTGCTTGAGCGGAATCTGGGTCGCGATGAGTGTGGAGCCACGCTCGGCGCGGTCTTCGATGACCTCCATTAGATCCCGTCTCTCCGATTCTTTCAGCGGGTGAAGCAGCCAATCATCGATAGCCAGTAAGTCCAGCTTGGCGAGTTTCGTCAAAAGCCGGGCGTAGGAACCATCACCACGAGCGACCGCGAGCTCGTGGAGCAAGCGCGGTGCTCGCACGTAGCATCCGGTGAAGCCGCGACGACAGGCCCGCTCCACGAAGGCGCAAGCCAAGAACGATTTGCCAATCCCCGTCGGGCCGGTGATGAGCAGGTTATGGCGCTCACCGACAAAGCGGCAGTTGCCCAGGCTCAAGATCTGTTCGCGGTTTAAGCCTCGAGGCGCTTGGAAGTTCACGTTCTCCAAACATGCCGGATAGCGGAGCTTTGCCGCTCGCAGTCGTCGAGAAAGCTTACGCTGTTCGCGGGCGGTCCACTCGGCATCGACCAGGAGTCCCACACGTTCCTCGAAGCTCAGCTCCTTGTATTCGCTCGAGCTCAACTGGGTTTCGAACGCGGACACCAAGCCGAACAACTTCATGGCGTTCATCTTTTCTATCGTTTCGGGTGTCAGCATCGGGACTCTCCTCCTTCGTAGTGATCCGCGCCTCGGATGTTCTCGTGCTCCTCTCGCGGTTTCGCTTCGGCGTCCGATTCGAGCACCACACGATCCAGACCAGCCGAGAGAATGTTTTTCACCGTGCGATAGCTGTAAGAGCTCAAAGCTTCCGCTCGTGCGCAAGCGGCCTCGAGACGCTCACTGCCCCAGCGGCTGCCTAGTCGCATGACTCCCAGGCAAGAGCGAAATCCCTGCTCCGGGTGAGGACGACTCTCTAGAATCCCCGCAACCAGCCTTCCCGTGGCGCGACCTGACTGCTCCGCCCAGTGGAGCAGCCGCGACGGCGTCCACTCCAGGTGCTCCCGATGCGAACGTGGCATATGCTCCGGGTTCGTGGAGTAGTGCCCCTTTCCTTTCTTGCGGGGATGCGACGCGACGCGCTTTCCCTTGAACAGGACCTCCACCACCGAGGCCGTCACCCGTGCCTCGACTTTCTCGTGAATGAGCTGATAGGGAACGCTGTACAAGTTGTTCTCCACCTCCACGTGGTAGTCGATGTTCACTCTGCACCGCTTCCACGTCGATAACTCGTAGCTCTCCTGCGGTAGCGGTTTCAGTACGGGCCGGTCTAGCCTTTCGTACAACTCCCGCCGACTCACACCGAGCTTCTGCATCGGACGCGCATTCAGGACCTCTAACTTCTCCCAGATGGCTTCGTTCAGTTCCGCCAGGCTGAAGAACGTGCGATGACGAAGCACCGCCAGGATCCAGCGCTGCGCCACCTGCACTGCCGACTCCACCTTCGCTTTGTCTTTCGGCTTGAACACCCGAGCCGGGACCACAACCGCACCGTAATGCGTCGCCAGCTCTTCGTACGTCCGGTTGATCCCTGGCTCGTAACGGTCCACCAAATCCACGCCGCTCTTCAAGTTGTCCGGAACCCAGATCTCCGTACTGCCACCGAAGTAATCCGACATCCCCTTATGGGCCTTCGCCCACGATTCCAGCGACTGGTTCAGTGTCGCTTCGACGTAGGTGTAACTGCTCGCGCCCAACGTCCCGACGAACAGCTCCATTTCGACGAGCTCTCCCGTTTTCGGATCGACGATGTGAGGCTTCTTCCCCGAAAAATCGACGAATGTCTTCTCGCCTGCTCGATGCCGTTGACGCATCGTCGGGTTCAGCTTCTTCTTCCACTGACCGTACAGCTCGCAATAACGGCTGTAGCCGTACGCTCCCGGCTTATTCTCCGCGTACTCCACCCACAGCTGCAGCAACGTCAGCTCTCGGTGACGCCTCAGCTCCTCGTGGATGTGGGCATAGTCCAGACCCGGCCGTGCGCCAGACGAGCCCGGCGGCGGAAACAGCCCTGCCTCCAGCTCCCCTTCGCTCAGCTCCTCCGGGAGCGGCCAGCTCAGACCACCCTTCTTCGCCTTGGCCAGGTACTCACTCACCGTTCCAACCGCCACGCGAAGTGCCTTTGCGATCATGCGGTGAGTAAAACCCAGCTCGTACTTTAACCTTAGAACCTCTCGTATTTTTCTCATCGATAACCTCTTAGCTGCCATTTCCTAGATCGTCCTCCTTCCGGGTACGACCTAGAGTTGCCTTGAAACGTGCTATCGATGAGCGTTCGCGATGCCGGAACCGGCGTTCACGTTGCCTGGAATCCGTGTTCACCTTCCCCGGAATCGATGTTCACGATCCCCGGAATCCGTGTTCACGATGCTTTGGAATGGATGTTCACCTTCGGCTGGAATCTGCGTTCACGATGCCCCGGAATACGCACTCAACCTGTCCTGCCCATGAGCTTGGGCCAGCCCGAGCGACAAACCCACGACTACATTCGGCATGGAACGACTGACCTGTTTGCCGCACTCGACGCCGCAACAGGTGAAGTCTTCGGAAAGTGCTACGCGCGACATCGAGCGCTAGAGTTCAAGAAGTTCCTCGCTGAGATCGAAGCAGCCGTTCCCAGCGAGTTGGACATCCACGTCGTGCTCGACAATCTCGCCACGCACAAGACACCGGCGATCAAACGCTGGCTTTCCAAGCGACCTCGGTTCCACTTTCACTTCACACCGACACACGCCTCTTGGCTCAACTTCGCTGAGCGCTTCTTTGGCTTGCTCACCGAACACGCCTTGCGACGAGGCTCGCACACGAGCGTGCCTCAGCTCCGCGTTGCGATACAAGACTATCTCGATGCTCACAACGAGAACCCAAAGCCGTTCAAGTGGACGAAATCCGCCGACCAAATCCTCGAAACCATCGCTCGGTTCGCCCAGCGAACGCTCATACACATGGCAAATCGAATTTGGACAGTAATTAAAGATCCAGGGGACTAGCGGTATAAGTCCCTAAAATAAATGGGAAGGGCGCAGCGCCGGTTAACACCGGGGTAACGTTGGACGGACGGTCCCGTGGAGCGATGCCGAGGAGAGATCCGGGATTCAGAGACGACTTCTGAGACGAAGGAGACGAGCCGAAGGCGCGGCTCGCGCTGGAAATCTCGCTGGTTGAGCGTGACCGCAGGGACGTCTTCGTACAAACGGCCGTGGCGCAATGCAGACGTCGGCGACAAGGATGGGATGCTCCGCAAAACCCTGATGGCGAATGGAGGCCCAGGTCTCGCATGGTGGTTCATTTAGGGGTGATCCGTGCGCGACGACGTGCGACAATCCAACTTGAGCGAGACGAGAACATGAAACGGCCCACACGAGACGAGATATTGGACGCGCTCGCTTCACACCGCTCTCTGTTTGAACGGTACGGGGTTAGTGCCGTCTCCCTTTTTGGCTCGGTCGCTCGGGGAGAGCCAACCGAGGTGAGTGATATTGACCTTTTGGTCGAATTTTCACGACCTATCGGGCTCCTGAAGTTTGTCGAGCTAAAGCGGATTCTGGAAGAGGTTTTTGGCCGATCCGTGGATATGGTGACACCGAAGGCTCTCAAGCCTCAGCTCCGTGATCGGATCCTGAAAGAAGCGGTCCGTGCCGCCTAGAGCCTGGCGCCTTCGAATCGAGGACATGCTCGACGCTATACGAGCGATCGAGGAGTTTGTCGAGGGACTGGATTTCGAGGCTTTCTGGAAACGACCAATTAAGCGTCCCCCCCGGGGGACCCGTCAAAGATGCCCGCGCGCGTCGCGTAAAGCTCGGATGCGCAAGTTGCACACGCTTCCTGCAAAATGGTGGAACGTAACGGGCTGGAAGCGGCGCTGTCAGGATGCTTCGAGCAGCGACGCTTCTACCTCATCGGGCACATCGATGGGCACGAACCAGTCGGCCGGGTATAGGTAGTCCTCGCCGCTTTCATCGATGATACGAATGTCGCTTTCCTTCTCAGCTTCGGCGTCAGGAAGAACGGCATAGATTTTGTGCAGTTCTAGCGAAGCTTCGTAGCCGGTGTTTCGGACACAGACGGTAAACACTCGGTTGGCTTCGCTAGTTTTGGTCATTGTTCCTCAATCAACATACCGTTTGCGCTTGAACTCCATTTTACCGATTCCGTGCGCTTCGTAACAGTGCAGCTCGGCTTTGCGTACTCGCCCACTTCTAAGCCGAACGAGCGCGAAGCCCTTCATCTTGCGCCAGTGACCCCGACTGTAGAGCTTTTGGAGGCGGCGGAGATCACGAATCGCTGAACCAATCGCGATCGTCTCGATGTCGGTGATTTCACCCAGTAATTCGAAGTTCATCCAAAACCGTTGTCGTTCCGAGGGCGCTGGCTACAGCCCGACAGAGCCGAATGTAATTATAGATGAGCAACTGGCCGACCGGAGTCGAGTTTTTGAACTTTCGGATGTCGTTTGGAATCTCGAGGTGATCGGAGAGGACGGCAGGTTACGCACAGAAGATGAGACAAGACTCCGCGTACGAGCCGGAGGTCTCACTTACTTAGAACGGAGTTTTGCAGAGGAAAAACCACACTGGCAACACAGGTAACGCCAGGGTAGCAAACCCGGTGATGAGTCAGTCGGCATTTCTCGGCTGGAGAGCAGGAGCATTCGGGCCGACCTGACGCAAGCCAGACTTCAATCGTGGCGTCCCGGGCCAATCGGGTCTAAGATCAAGATTGATGGAGTTCCAACGCATCACTGTCGACCCGGCTCAAATGGGAGGAGTCCCTTGCATACGTGGCCTCCGGATCCCTGTGGCTACAGTCGTGAGCATGGTTGCGGATGGGATGACGGAGGCCGAGATTCTGGAAGCCTACCCAGATTTGGAGGTCCCTGATATTCGCGAGGCACTCCAGTTCGCCGCCGAAGCCGTTCGCGAGCGGGAGCTCCCGCTATCTCGCGTAAGGTGAAATTTCTCGTCGACAACGCCCTATCTCCCCAGCTCGCTCTTATACTCCGCGAACACGGCCACGACGCTGTACATGTTCGAGACTACGACATGCAGGCTGCGGACGACCAACCGATTTTCGAGCGTGCCGCCAATGAGGATCGTGTGGTGCTTTCGGCGGACACCGATTTTGGCGCGCTTCTGGCGGCTTGAGGGTCTGCGAAACCGTCCGTAGCTCCATTTCGAGGAAGGATGTCCCGCCGGCCCGAGTTTCTCGCCAATCTGCTTCTTTCTCAGCTGGCCGCACTCGAGCGGTTTCTAATCAAAGGGGCCATCGTAGTCATCGAACCGACGCGCATCCGTGTGCGGGACCTCCCGATCGGACAAAGCAGCGTGGACCTCTGACCGGCTACCCAACCGAGACGGACGGACCGGTGTTCCGAGACCACTTATTTAAAACTAAAATGAGAAAGGCGCAGCGCCGGGTAACACTGAGGCAACAGAGTTAGCTTGCTAGGAGCGCTGCCCGCTACGCATACGCTTCAGGATGGCATCAATTAGCCGCGAAAGCCTCACCTTCAGCGAAAGGGGGCGGGACCACAGTTGCGGGGATCGCGTACCTCTAGCCGGCTCGGATCAGCTCCTGGGGCGAATACGTATCATGCCGGGACTCACGACGCTGAAAGCGTCCGTGAGCTCGGCTTCGTGCTCGATGATGGCTGTGGACACTCTCACAACCTTCTGTTTTGCCGCCATTCCCGATAATCTTAGGAGCACGACTCCCTTGGTGAGACGACCCAGCCGAAACACGAGCTCGCCAAAATCCTTGTCAGCCGTCAGTAGGAGAGCATCATGCTGATTTGCGGCCTCGAGCACTTCGTCATCGTTGATGCCGGGAGCCAACTCTGCGATATAGAGCACGTCGTGCCCGTCGTCACGGAGGCGTGCGACGATTTGCTGGTCAACGCTTTCGTCGACCAGGATGTTCATCAGCCCATTGGCTTTAGAGGGTAGACGACGTCTGCCTTCAGTGACTTCGACGCGAAGGCGAGGGCGGCCTTTATACCTTCCGGGGTGAGACGCGGATGGGCCTGCAGCAATTGCTCGATGGTTTCTCCTGCCGCGAGTTTGTCTAGAATGAGCTCGACGGTGATGCGAGTTCCAGCAACTACCGGCTTACCCATCATGACGGCTGGATCGGATTGAATCAGCTCTGACATGTCTCACCTGTGACCCATTGTAGCAGAGCGAAGATGTGCAGGGTGAATCGCAGCAATGTCGAAGCCCACTCCCTTAAAAAAAACTCAGCTGCAGAGGGGTCCTGTGACGGGCGAGCAACACTGATGAGACCCTTGAACCGGAGTCCGATTTGAGCGTTTCGGCAGATAGCAACAATGCGTGCCCGTCAGCCGCCCGTTCCAAGACTTCTCCTTCTGGGTCTGGACGCGCCCGTTTTAATCGACACCGCACTAGCTAGTACCCGTCCTGAAGCCTGTAAGGGATTGAGAAAAAAGGAGAAATCGCAAATTTAGGGCTAGTCTTCTGAGGGGGTGTCGATTAGGACCGTGTCGTTGAAAACATCCGATTCTAAATGACTTAACTCCAAAGGAGACCAGCCCTAAATGCGAAAAACGATCAACCCACAGCCAAATCTACGTGAGCCCTGGCTGGAGCTGGAGCACGCACGCGAACTCGAAACGATCTCGTCGCTGCTCGATGCCCATCCTAAGCTCAATGAGCTGGTACTGCAAGACCTGAAGTCGGTCACCCCATCGGCAGGGAGCGATGTTGGTCGTGGGGGAATGAGCGCGGAGCAGGTTCTCCGGGCGTTGTTGGTCAAGCAGCTGAATCAGTTCAGCTATCGAGAGCTGGCGTTTCACTTGGCAGACTCTCGAAGCTATCGGACGTTTTGCCAGCTCGGCATCATAGAGCCGACCCCGTCGAAGTCGACCCTAGCAGCAAACATCAAAGCCGTGAAGTTCGAAACGCTGGAGCAGATCAACCGAGAGCTGGTGAGCGTTGCCGAGGATGCTGGGATCGAAAAGGGAAGAAAAGTACGAGTGGACTGCACGGTAGTGGAATCAAACATTCATCCGCCTACAGACTCCGAGCTTCTTTATGACTGTGTTCGGGTTCTCACTCGCCTGATGTGCGGAGCTCGCGAACTGCTGGGTACAGTAGTGGTCTTCGGCAATCGAACGCGTCGAGCGAAGAGACGTCGACTGGGAGTTCTGAACGCGAAGGATAAGCAACAAAGGCGTCGCGTCTATCGAGATCTACTGAAGGTGACGGAAGAAACCTATCGCTCCGCTCAACGCGTTGCAGAACAGTTGGAAGAGTCGGGCTTGACCGAGCCTGTGAAGCGAGCGAGTACGGAGAGGATCGCCGCGGATTTTGAGCACTTTCTCGTCCTCACCAAGAAAGTCATCAACCAAACCCAACGCCGAGTGATCGACGAAGAGCGTGTGCCTGCAGAGGAAAAGGTCGTTTCTGTCTTCGAAGAACACACCGACATTATTCGCAAAGACCGGCGCGAGACCCTCTACGGTCACAAGGTGTGTCTGACTGGTGGTTCGTCCTCGATGATTTTGGATTGCGTGATCTTGGATGGGAATCCGGCCGATTCAACTCTCGCGGAAACCATGATCGACCGTCTAGTCGAACTCTACGAGCGGGCCCCGCGCCAGGTCGCCTACGATGGCGCGTTTTCTTCAAAGGCAAACTTGGAAGCCATCAAAGGCAAGGGAGTTGAAGATGTTGCCTTTACCAAGGCTCAAGGTTTCGCCGTGACCGATATGGTCAAGAGTTCCTGGGTCTATCAACGCCTGCGGCGATTTCGCTGCGGGATCGAAGGCGTCATTTCGTTCTTGAAACGAGTCTTTGGTCTCGACCGATGCACATGGCGCTCATTGCCTTCTTTTAAATCGTACGTATGGGGTTCCATCATCACCTGCAATCTACTGGTGATGGCGAGACATCTATTAAGATAATAACTATTACTCTTCCGCTCCCATAGCCTTGGATTCCTGACGATTCGCCTCTCGTTTCGTCCAAGATTTTCATTCGCTCTCAACCCTACGAAGTTCCCTACCGAAACCGTATAATACCCACATCTTCGGTAGGCCTGTCGCACACCACAAGTTATGGTGTTTCTGGACAGGAACTAGCTAAGCTAGCTAGCCGGGCAATGCGTGCAGACAAGGGGCGTCCCAATTGATTGTCGTGGACGCGACCCTGTGTTTCCTCCGACACCTTGGCTTCGTTAAGGTAATGAAGAAGAGCTGGAGCGTTGTGAGCGTTAAGTTGAGAATTCCAGGAGATATTCTCGAGGCCGCTGGCCTAACAGAGCAGGAGTGTTACATCTTCGTGCTTTCACGGTGAAACCGACTTCCTGCAATCGCAGGTGGATCCAAGGTACAGTTCAGCTTTCGCGTTTGTGCCAGCGTGCGCCGGGACCTTTTCCCTTTACTCCGATTAAGCCTTCATCGCGCATTCGCTCCAGAACCCGGCGAATCGTGGGCCTGCTCACGCCCGGGCATTCCTTTGCGAGCTCCGAGATCGAAAACGGAAGCACCCGATTCTCCACGACACTGCGAACCATATCGGCCTTCGCCCTTCGGCCCTTCGCGATCCTACCGACGCGCGCTTCGAACTCGCCGTGCGCGCGAAGGAGAACTCCCCAAAAATAGCGAAGCCACGGCATGACATCGTGCTTCTCCTCGTGCCAGCCGCGCGAGCTTTTTTCTAGGGACTCGTAATAGGTTTCCTTCGTTTCTTCGAAGATTCGCTCAAGGCTGATGTAGCGCCCGACACTGTACCCAGCGTGGTAGAGGAGAAGAAGTGTCAGCAGCCGAGCGACTCGACCGTTTCCGTCGGTGAACGGGTGAATACATAGGAAGTCGAGCACAGCGAGCGGCACGAGCGTGAGAGCGTCATGCTCGGGGATCGCCTCATCGTAGTCCTTGACGAGCGTTTGCATTGCTCCTGGTGTCGCGGCGGCGCTCAGCGCCTGAAAGCGCACCGACGTTTCGCCAGTGACCGCATCGCGCCGGGTAATGACTGTCTGTTGCCTTGAACTCACCACCCGGGTTCGGCAGGTATCGGAAGACGTTAGCGTGCAGTTGCCGGACCACACCAACGGTAATCAGGATCCCTTCATGAGATTCGTGGATGAGGGTAGGGCATCCCGGTAGCCAGCGATCTCTTGCTCCGACCGATTCCTCGGGACGGTCGATTTGAGAACGAGCTCTTCGATCCGCTTCTTGGGCGCCGTAATGCCCTCGATGCGGTTCGAGGATTCCGTAGATTCGATCGTCGCGAGGGTCCTCAGGGACTCGAGGACCTCTGGGCTTTTTCGGGAATACAGCGCCTGCCGCCCCTTGACTTCGCCAAGAGCGCGGAGAGTTGCTGCGTCGGCGCCGGAGTACTGGATCCCCGCTAAGAATCTAGGACTCAGAGACCGCATAATAGCGATTAAATCGTACCGAAATGATCGCCTTTCGTCGAGGATGATCGCCATTCTGAAGGTCTAGTGACGATCATTTGCCCTGCAACGATCGCTATTCCTGACGAGCATCGCGATTCCCTGGCCAAGACAGTTACAGAAGACTAAATAAAAATGTGAATCTTTCAACAAAGGAGCCGTTCAAAAGCGACCAGAACTACAACGTTTTGTTCGCGGAGCGTAATGGCTCAGCCATCAAAGGACCGGTTTTGAAACACGTGTGCAGACTAGTCAGATGCCGGAAATGACCGACGACCTGGCTCGCGTCATCCTGCTTGTCGGCTTCGCGCTGGTGGTGCCGGTCGGAATATACCACCGGTTGCGATCTCGCACCGACGAAAGACTTGATCGCCGCCAAGAGGGGTGGCTGATCCTGCTGACCCTCCGCCCGTTGGCTTTGGCCTTCATGGCGGGCTTGGTGGCATTCCTTATCGAGCCAAGCTGGATGGCATGGGCGTCGTTTCACCTACCAAACTTGGCGCGGTGGACGGGCGCCGTTTTTGGTGTCATCGCTGGCGGGCTTCTTATCTGGACATTCCGCAGCCTCGGTCACAATCTTACCGACACGGTGGTCACGCGACGCAATGCCATTCTGGTAACCCACGGTCCATATCGCTGGGTGCGGCATCCCTTCTACTTAGCTTTTGCCATGGCGGTGATCGCGAACACGCTGATCACGGCCAGCGGGTTTTTGGCCATAACCGGGACGGCGGCTTTCCTCGCGATTGTTGCCCGCACATCCATCGAGGAGAAGAAACTAATCGACCGTTTTGGCCGCGACTATGTGAGCTACATGCGGCGCACGGGCCGTTTTCTGCCGCGGATTCGCCGAGGATCCACCTGATTTGGCATCAATTGCTCACCGACCAGCGGCAAAGTAACGCGTGCGCGTACGAAGCAGCAAAGCGTTCGAGCGACACTCTTCAACGAATCGGGGAGCTGGCCGACCTACAACGGGAGACCAATCGCCTGGCGCAAACCCCAATCTCCTCCGACTGAACCTTGAAGAAAGGAAGGCGAAAGGACTTCGAAAAGACCCTTCCTGGTTTGCTCAGGTTTAAGCGCACACTTTTCACTGTTTATATATTTTCAGCATGCGCTGGAAATAGTCTCAGAGTGAAAAAAGGTTTCAAACGACATATTTTCATTGTCCAGTTATTTTCAACAAACGCTGAAAAAGGTAAAAACAGTGAAAACGGAAAAAGCCTACCGAGACGCCCTTTTCGCGTGCCTCCGGCGCATACCCTCGGCGACCGTAGAAGCCACCGACGACGAAGGACCCGGGCAGCGTGCAGATCTGCGAGTCCAAGTCGGTTTGCCGGGCGGAGCCACCAGAGCTCTCATCTGCGAATTCAAAGACAGTGGTCAACCGCGCTGGGCCCGCCAAGCCATCAACCAGCTGTGGGCGTATCGGGACGATCCGAACACGTACTGCGTGTTCATGGCGCCTTACATCTCGCCGAAAACTGCGGAGCTCTGTGCTCGCGAGGGTGTTGGTTTCATCGACCTCGCCGGCAACTGCCGTTTGAGTTTCGATGGTATTTACATCGAACAGGAGGGTCGGCCCAACCCCGATCCTCAGCGGCGAGAGCTCCGGTCGCTCCTCGCGCCCAAAGCGACCCGAGTGCTTCGGGTGTTGTTATCCAGACCGTCCAAAAAGTGGGTAGTGGTCTAGTTTGAATACTAGACCACTACCAAAAAGTGGAAGACCCAACCGCTCGCGGACGAAGCGGACGTGAGCTTAGGTCAAGTGTCGAATCTTAAGAAACTACTCCTCGATCGCGAGTGGATCGAAACGTCGCGGGAAGGCTTGTCTTTGAAGGAGCCTGAAGCGCTACTTCTCGAGTGGGCCGAGAACTATGACCCCAGCAGAAACCGCCCACGAGCTTACTACTCACTAAAGAGTTCTGCCGAGATTGAATCTGACATCGCAGACCAGTGCGACAGGGCTGGCCTCCGATACGCGTTGACAGCGTTTTCCGGCGCGGCGAGACTCGCCCCGGCTGTCCGCTACCAACGGGCGTCGGCTTTCGTCGAGTCCGCCGACAAAATTGCCTCTTCTCTCGATCTCAAAGAGGTCGAGAGTGGGGCGAATGTGTCCTTGTTGACACCTAAGGGCCGCCGACAAAATAACTGTCTAGTTTTGAGCACACTCTTCCTGTTTCAGGTCGTGATCGCGATGTCGTCTGGCATCACGAGAGCCTGGCAAGCTCCCTAGAAACGGAACATTTGTAAGAAAAGAACGATCGCAGCCTTCAATTCCACGGGGAGCACGCGGACTCCCCCGACCCAGCCCAACGTGGAAGGTGACGCCTCATGTACCTGGCGGGCCGAGAGCTGTTGCTTGCGCGTGCTCACATCGGTGGCCAGATACAGATATCGGCCGAACACCTGCTCGCGCGCCAATCTTTTCTCTCGGACCAGTTTCAACAGAGGAGCCTTGACGTCAACCTGCACCTCGTCCTCGAGCTCGTCGACGTAGTAGCCTGCCTCACAGGCCGCGACCAACGCTTTTACCGTCGCAAGCAACGTCCCGTACTTCGAGAACCACACTGAGCGCAACGACCAAAGACCTTTTCGATCGAACTGGGCGATCTCGTCCAACGTGTAGTAGCTACCACGGTGGGAGTAGCTTGTCCGATACGCCAACTCATTGAGCTTTCGGAAGACGGTCGAGTCCACATCGGTACCCAACACTGCCTTCAAATCATCGAGGGTAGCTATTTTGTGCTTCCTCAACAGGCGGTCGAGATCTTCAGACTGATAGCTCGTAGGTCTCATAATAGGAGAAGTGCTCCTTTGTAGGCGTAATCCTCCCTAAAATGAGGACCGTTTGTCAAACACGCGCTGGTTGCTGAAGATCTACAAATGTTCCGTTTCTAGGGAGCTTGCCAGGCTCTCGTGATGCCAGACGACATCGCGATCACGACCTGAAACAGGAAGAGTGTGCTCAAAACTAGACAGTTATTTTGTCGGCGGCCCTAAGGTGTGTTCGCGTGTCTTCGGAAAGGGAAGATCGTTGCCATTGTCGGCGACCGCTCGCCTCGAACGGGAGTGGATCTCCTAAACCTGTTGGCGAGGTTGACTTCTCCGCCTCAGCGCTCACAAGAAGGAGTGTGAAGGCGTGACCCAGGCTGCTTGGCCAGGCGCCCGGCGAACTCACGTTCCCTCGACGCCAATTGCGAACTGCTGCAATAATACTTCCGCTTCGGAATCGGCGTCGTCGGTGCCGCCCCATTCTCTGGCCATATGGGTGGTGAGTCGTTCGCGGGCTTTGCTGTCTTCTAGAAGCTTGGTGAGGTGGACGCGGGTATGCTCCGTCATGATGCGTGCGACGTCGAGTCCAAGGAGGCGCGCAGCGGCCAAGTCCTCTCTATAGTCAACGGCCTCCATAACGCTGATGGCGTCACCGTAGAGGCGGTCTCGATTGCCGGCGTCGGCGTAGCTTCGGATCAAAATCGCGAAGTCTGTTGCGTCCTTGGAGTTTTCATGGCCCCGGTCGGCCCAAGCGAAGAGCTTGAGGAGAGCGAGCCCTGGAAGGGAAGCAACACCAACCACCAGCCCTGGCTCGATCTGAACGGTGTCCGCAGCGGCGAGCACGTCGTCGTAGCCTGCTACGTTGATGACGCTCGCCGACTCGGGTGGCCAAGCGATGGTCTTATCCGGAGCTTCGACGCCCCCGAACGGGATGATGTCCACGGGGTATCCGCTTCCGTGGAGTCGATGCGTCATCGCTTTGTCACGGACGAACTGAAAGTCTTCGAGTAGGCGGGCTTTGATCGCCTCGAACTGGTCCCAATCTTTCACTGCGACCGCGAAGTCCACGTCCCGGGTGGCGCGGTGCACGGTGAGATCGAAGACGTGGGTAAGCAGGATATCTCTAGCCATGGCACCAGCGACGAAGTAGGTCAAGCCGAGCTCTTTCGTTACTTTGTCCACAGCGCGAATCACCGCGAGCGCCGCAGGTTGGATCGGTCGGTCAGAGCGCACGGAGAGCATCGTCAATGTACTTTTCCCGGACCAGCTTGGCCGTTTCCAGGTTCCGCGGCTCGAGAGTTGCGACGAGGTCGGCGTAGACGAGAATTGGGGGAGCGACGTCGGGCATCTGTGGATCGGCGGGGAAATTCCAGAACTTCTCGAGAATGTCGATGTTGCCGTTGAGCTCGGCTCGCAACCGGTGCCGTTCGACCAATTGGGTTAGCGGGTTTGGATCCCGCTCGGGTGGGATGTATATCGTAGCGGTGGCCGGTTGGAGGTAGTTTGTGAGGTGATCAGCCGCGACCTCTCCACCCCAGACGGCGCCCAGTTCGTTGAGCTGCGCCGTTTTCCACCAGTCTGCATCTTGGGCTCGGAAGCGGCGAGGGTTGAGTTTTGGGCGAAGCTTGATCGGGTAGTTGGTAACCCAAATTTCGAACAAGCGGAACGGCTCGAGAATACGCCGGTTTCGCTTGCGTTGCCCATCAATGTTGCGGCGACCCAGCTTGGGGCGCCCGCCGGTGAGATAGCCCATCTTGTGGAGATCTTGGAAAACCCGTCCTACGGCGCCGAGGGCGACCCCGGTGGCATCCGTGATCTCCCGGTACGGTGCATTCAACAATTGAGGCCGACATAGCAACGCGAACACCACGCGCAACGCGGTCGCCGTGCCCACGCCGCGCACACCCGCTGCTGTGGTGGTGCCGCGTTTGGGTTTCTGCCCAGTGATGAATACGTACAGTCCGGGGAATCGGAGGTATGCGTTTCCGACCGCGTCGATAAAGGGTACGTCCAGTTCACGGCACTTCCTGGCGATCACGTCGGTGATGTAGGGAGCAAACAGTAAGCCGGGTTCGTCGAGTCGGTCTTTGACCAACCTGATTGCTTCGACTCGATCCAACGTAGTCTGTGCGTGCACGGCGACGCGATACTCGCGACCTTCGAGGCGGAGCTCCAAGGCGACATCAGCGGGACGGCCGTTCCCTCCCGGGGCAGCGGGCAACATTCGGGCTTCCAGGCCAGTGGCCTGTCTTAGAGCTTCTAGAGCTAGTCCCCTGGATCTTTGATTACTATACAAAGTTAGGCTTTTCGCCAGCCCATAAGATTCATAAGATTCATGCACTTAGAAGGGTTTCGGCAAGCTCTGCTTTATCTAGTTTGTTCTGATACAGGGGACTAGCTCCAATTGGTCCGGCGGTAACTTTACTTTGGGTGGCATTTTCCCAGCAGGCCTTTTTGTTCATTATATAGTAATGTTCACGTAACGTGAACATTTTAATTTAATGAACATTGTAAGGTCAATAATTAAGCAAGCTGTTTAAATATAGATATTTTAAAATGGTTATATTGTGACGCATCGACGGAAGACAAATCAGGACTCATGCTTAGAATCAGGCCCTATTAATGAACATTCTAAAGAGCTGGAAAATTGAGCAATCCCAATGTCCTGGCTGCTTCCAGGGCCGTATGGTGCAGAAACTCGGCCGATCATCCGTATGGTGCAGAAACTCCCCGTTGCTGGAGAACCCCGTCCTCAGTCTCCGATCTCCTTCCGCACCACATCTTCTTTGCGTCAACAGGGAGAATAACCGCATTAATCGCCGGTTTCGGTTCGGCGTGGATTGGGATTGGAAACGGGCCCGCTTTTGTGAATACTGTTTCCCTTGAACTGGCAGTGGTCCCGATGAGAACTACGGAGGAGGGGACGATGACCGTGCGAGTGTTATGGGCACCGCTCATCTTGTGGCTATTTTGCTCGAGCGCCCTGGCACTCGATGGCACACTGCTCGTTTCCAACAGATCCGGGGGAAGTATCTCATTCATCGATCTGACTACGGGTGTAGAGATTGCGCGCGTACCTGTCGGCCCGATCATTCCCCATGAGGTGGCGGTGTCGCCCGACGGGCGATTGGCCCTGACGGCAGAGTACGGCCCCAACTCCGACCCCGGCCGCCGCGTGATCCTCATCGACGTCGCGACGGCCAGCATTATCGGGCGCATCGATCTCGGCCCTGACTCGCGGCCCCACACGGCTCGGTTTCTGCCGGATGGACAACACGCCGTCGCCACCATGCAGGATTCGGATCAGCTTGCACTGCTGGATCTGGCCAGCATGCAGGTTGTGCGCAAGTATCCGACCGGAGGCCGCGAGGGCCACATGGTACGGCTGAGTCCGGATGGCTCGCGCGCCTACGTCACCAGCCGGGGCGCGGAGGGTACGCTGTCGGTGATCTTTTTGAATGAGGAACGGGCACCTGTTGTCATCGAGACCGGACTGGGTGCGGAAGGACTCTCCGTGACACCCGATGGCAGCGAAGTCTGGGTGGTGAATCGGGCGGTGGAGTCGATCTCGATTATCGATACGGAGTCACTAGAGGTGGTCGCGACCATCGGCTCCCGGCCCCTCGCAGGGCGGATCGAGATGAGTCCCGATGGGCGCGCGATCGTACCCAACGGGAGTAGCGCGGCGCAGGTCCCACAATACCTGCGAGTGTTCGATGTGGAGTCCAGGCAAATGCTCACAGAGGTGCCGCTGCGCGACGCTCAGCCCCAAGCAGGCAACTTCGGTGTGCTCATTCACGATGGCTTGGTTTTTGCGAGTGATCCCCGGGCCGGCACGATCCACACTTTCAACTTGGATGCGATGAATCAGCGGGAGGTGCTGGTGATGAATCACGACGCTCCGGACGGGATGGCCTGGACACCGGTCCGCGTGAACGTTATGACTAAGCCATAAGGAGTTGGAGTAGACGCCGTGAATAAGATCGCCGTCGTGCTGTTGTCGCTGTTTAGTTGGCCCTTGGCGGCGCAGGACGCGCCCCGCTTCGAAGTCGACCCTTCTTGGCCCGGGTCCTTGCCCGACGGCTGGATTAACGGGCAGGTTGGCGGCGTCTGCGTCGACGCTCACGATCACATCGCTATCGTCGATCGCCGGAACATCACCGAAGAGGGGACTGAAACCTCCATCGCGCCACCGCCGATCCTCATGTTCGACATGATCGGTAACCTGGTGGCGTCAGGTGTGGTTCGCCACTACAGCAAAAAACCTTCACTTCTGATTCCAGAGGCCGTTGATGTCGAGCACGTCGTCGTCGATGAGCCCGTTGCTGCGGTCTACGAGCGTTGCGATGGCCGGCATTGGCCAACAGCGCCGGCGGTCCAGTAGTCTGCCAAAACTCGGTCGACAACGAAGAGGCGCTACTACAACGGTGCGCCGGGAGGTTGTCGTGAAGCAAATCGTCGAGCATGTCGGAAACTGCCACGGTCCTGGGCATTCTTCTCTGTGTCGTGGCGGGAGTCGCACGCGCCGTGGGGCTCACCATGTCGTAGGTTTCGAGGCGATGACCCTCTACGTGGGAGGCATGGGGCTCATGCTCATGGCGTGCCTCGCGAAACTCCACCTGCCGTCGAGTCCGGGAAACTGAATCGTCCTCTTAGCGACGAACCCCGGACTACGGCATATATCGTCCGCCGTTGACGTGAACGGTCTGGCCGGTGACGTAGACGTCGCTCGGGTCGCTGAGGGCGAGGACGGTGCGGGCGACGTCGCGGCTCGTGCCGACGGGGCGGTCTTGACCTTTCTCGCCGCGGTGCGGGTTGGATTGGCCGGGGCGGCGCTCGGTTGCGATGAGTCCCGGCACGACGGCGTTTGCGCGGATGCGTCCGAGTCCTTCTTCAGCGAGCGCACGCGTGAGCCCAATGAGCCCGCTCTTCGCCGCGATGACGTGGGCGCGGTCCTTCGCGGGACGATGAGCGCTCAGGCCACCGAGGTTGACGATCGCGCCCATACGGTCCTCGGGCAGTCTTCGAAAGAGCTCGCGCGAGGTGAGAAATGCTCCGGTGAGGATGACGTCGATCGCGCGCGACCAACTCTCACGGCTGAGCTCCGCGAAGGGCTCGTGCGGTCTCGTAGCTGCACCATTCACGAGGATCGAAACAGTTCCGAGACGCTCCTGCACCTTCTCGAAGAGGTCGATGACGGAGGATTCGTCGGCGACGTCGAGGAGCTCGCCCATGGCGTCGCGTCCGTCGGGCCCGTTGGAATTGAGCCGAGCGACCGCCGAAGTGATCGCCTCTCGATCCGAGAGGCCGACGATGCAGACGCGAGCGCCAGCGCTTCGGAACGCTTCCGCGATCGCGAGTCCGATATTACGGCTGCCACCGGTGACGATCGCGGTCTCGCCGCGGAGGTCGACGTTCCAGCTCATGGCGGTGCTCACGATGCGAGGAGGCGCGTGAGCTCACGCACGGACTCGAGCTCCTCGAGGTGGCTTACGGTCTCGACGATTTGCTCGGTGCGCTCGGCGTCCCAATTCGCGAACCGCGCGCACCCGCGGAACTTGTCGGCGACCTCGTCGTAGCTCATGGGGTTCGCGGGGCTTCCTTTACCGAAGTCGGCGCGGCCCGACATGGTTCTACCGTCCTTCAGTCGAATGTCGATGATGGTGGTCATCTTGTTGTAGCCTGCCGCCTCGGCTTCGGGGTGCACCCCGAAATGCACCTTGCGGATCATGTCCTGGACGTCGGACCGGTTCACGACCTCGTCGAGGAATTCGGTGAGCCCGCCGCGGCGCTCGAGCAGCAAGATGGCCATGCAGAACTCCATCGAGAACTTCGCCTGGAGCTCGGTGGTCGGCTGATGGTGGATGAGCGCGTTCGGCATGTTGTGATTGGTGCCGACATCGACGCGTTCGACGTCGTCGGGGGCGATGTCGTGCTCGAGAATGAGCTCGAGCATCGTGGTCATGCCGGGGTGGGTGAGGGATCCCGAGGGATGCGGCTTGATGGAGACACCAGGGTCGAGAAGGGTCCAAGGCTCTCCGAGCTTTCCCTGGATCGCGTCGAGCGCGTAGCCTCCGCCGTGCGCTTGAAAGAACCCTCGGGGGGATTCGAGGATGCGGTCGGTCGCGGTGAACCCATCTCGAGCGAGATCGGTTGCGAGAACGCCGGACTCAGCTGCGCGGCCGGCGTGGAACGGTTTCGTCATGGTGCCGAAGTTCTCCCGCAGCCCGCCCGCTTGGCTCGCCGCGACTGCTAAGGCGCGAAGCGTCGGCGCGAGGCCGAGTCCATAGAGCTTCGACGCGGCTGCGGCCGAGGCGAGGGTTCCGCAGGTCGCCGTGGAGTGAAAGCCGTGCTGATAGTGCCTCGGGGACATGGCTTCCGAGACTTTGCACTCAACCTCGACCCCGAGATGGTAGGCAAGGGTCAACTCTCTGCCCGACGCGTCGTCTTGCTCCGCGATGGCGAGAGCGGCCGGCAGGCAGGGTGCGGTGGGATGGGTGAGTAGCCCATAGACACGATCGGCGCCGACGGCAAGCTGTGTGTCGTCGTAGTCGTCCGCGTGCACGCCAATGCCGTTGGCGAACGCGGCGAAACGCGGAGGGATTTTAAAGTCCGTCCCGATGACGCTGGCGTCACCGGTAAGCTTCTGCGATTTCAAATACCTCTGGATGATGTGGCCACTTGCCGCAACCGAACCCGAAAGCGCGAGCCCCAGCCCGTCGAGGATCGATTTACGGCCGAGCTCCAAGAGCTCCGCGGGCAGCGCGTCGAAGCCCGTTTCGACGACGAACGTAGCGACCTCGCGGGTGAGCCCCTCCCCTCGCCGGGTGTCGATATCGGGAGTGAAGTGTTGAATTGGTGGCATTACCAACCTTTCGAACTTTGTCGAAGCCGTTTCACGAATGTGCGTGTCAACCTAGTAAGTGGCGTAAGTGACGTAAGGATACTTCCAAGGGCCAGGACGAAGAAACCCATCGCCACCGGGCGGCCGAAGAAACCGCTCCAATGGTGATCGAAGAGAATCATCGATTGAGCAAGCGATGTCTCGACGAGCCCGCCGAGAACGAGCCCCATGATGATGGGAGCCGCGGAAAACCCGTGCCGCTTGAGGACGAAGCCAACGAGTCCCGCCACGAGCATGATCCAGACGTCGACCATGGACTGCTCGACCCCGTAGGCGCCGACGACACAAAGCGCGAAGACGGTAGGCCACAGCAAGGAGCGAGGGACCAGGCTGATTCGGGCGAGGAGCTTGGCGCCCGCGAGGCCGACGACGAGAAACAGCAGGTTCGCGAGAAGCATGGAGAAGAAAATCCCGTAGAGCAGATCGGGCTGTTCTTGAAACAAATAGGGGCCTGGTCTCAGGCCTTGGACCTGGAGGCCCCCCATGATGACTGCTGCCGTCGCGCTTCCCGGAATGCCGAGAGCGAGCGTCGGGACCATCGACCCTCCGGTTGCGGCGTTGTTCGCGGCTTCGGGACCGGCGATGCCCTCGATCGCCCCTTTGCCGAACTGCTCGGGCTCCTTCGACCAACGTTTGGCCTCGTTGTAGCCGATCATGGCGGCCATGGTGCTGCCTTCCGCGGGGAGCACACCCACGAAGGTACCAATAAAGCAGGATCGCAGGATCGTACCCTTCACCGTCCGGAAATCTTCCCATGACGGAAGCTTCGTCGCCGACACGCCGATCCGCTCGAACTTTGCGCCTACAGTCCCGGCCTGAGTTAGCACCTCCGCCACCGCGAACAAGCCGATCAGCACCGGGATGAAATGGATCCCGTCGTAGAGCTCGGGAATCCCGAAGACGAAGCGCTCCACTCCCGTGGTCAAGTCCACGCCGACGGTCGCGACCATCAGCCCGAGACACCCGCCAATCAGATTCTTCAACGGGGCGTCACCGCCGATCGTCGAGAGCATGGAGAGTCCGAATACGGCGAGGGCGAAGTACTCCGCGGGTCCGAAACTGTAGGCCACCCGTGCCAGGAGCGGAGCCGCGAAAAGCAACACGATCACGCTGAAGACACCGCCAAGGGTCGAAGCGAAGGCCGCCATGCCCAGAGCGCGTCCGGCCTCGCCCTTGAGTGCCATTGGATAGCCGTCGAACGCCGTCGCCGCGGCCGGCGAAGCACCGGGCGCGTTGATCAGGATGGCCGTGATCGAGCCTCCGAAGGTGCCGGCGCAATAGAGCGCCGAGAGCAGCGCGATCGCGGGCACGGGTTCAAGGTAGAGCGACAACGGCAGCAAAAGCGCCACTGCCATCGAAGACGAAAGACCAGGTAGCGCGCCGACGAGAACCCCTCCGAGGGTTCCCGCGACGATTAAACCGACGACGACGGGATCCGTCACCAGCGCGACAGCAATCTCTAAATCGGGCACTTGGAGATCTAACGGAGCACGCCCTCGGGAAAGCGCATGCCGAGACCGACGGCGAAGATCAGGTAGATGCTCAATGGAAGACCTACGGCGAGGAGCGCGATCCTCAGGGCGCGGCGCTCACCCCAGCAAACCGGGAGCACGATCGACGCGAGGCACACCGTGGCCAGCATGCCGAGCCGTGGGACGAGCATGACGGTAAGCGTGATCGCGGCCGCCGTCACGAAAACCGCGGATGAGACTTTTTCTCGGGGCTCTCCTCTTCGTTTCGAGCCACTCACGACGAGCACTACGCTCAACGCGGCGATGACGGCTAGCACCAATCGCGGGAAGAACGTCGGCGGAATGTTCTGAGACAGCATCGCGGGCACTTCTCGAAACGTCGTCGTATTCCACCCAACGAGGCCACACAACGCGAGGAGCGCGGCGCCGACGTAAACGTCCGGATGCAGCTTCGAGCCTTTCCTCTCGGCGGCTTCGTTACTCATGGGTGCCACGTGCTGTAGCGAACGGCCCTAGTCTTGGTCTAGTTCTCGATGATGCCGAGTTCGATCATGGACTTGCGTGCCTGTCGGTAGAGTCGTGCGATCTGAGCGTCCCATACTGCTCTCCCGGCGACGGAGCTCACATCGAGGCCAGCCCCCTTCAAATAGCCCTGGTACGTGGGATGCTCCATGCCTTTCAACAACGCTTTCTCGAGGACTTGGATCCGATCCTTGGGTGTGCCCCGCAAAACGACGTAACCTCGTACAGTCGAGAATTGGACGTCGTAGCCGAGCTCGACGGTTGTGGGTACGTCCGCGATGGCCGCCATGCGCCGGTCGGCCATCACCGCCAACGCTCGGAAGTCGCGCCGCCGGATCTGGTCCAACCCCTCGGTGAGGTTCAGACCTGCGGCATCGATATTACCGCCCATGAGATGAGTTACGACTTCTCCGCCCCCGCCGAACGGCACAACACTCAGACGCGTATCCGCCGTTTTGGCGAGGACGGCGCCGGCGACGTGGTCGACCCCTCCAATCTGGGTCGCGCCCCACTTGATGGGACGGCGACGTCCGAGCTCGATCAGGTCTTGGAGTGTCTGGATGTTCTCGCTCGCGCGAACCATGACGACGATGGGATCGTCCGTCGCGCGCGCGATGCCGACCAAGTCCTCGATCTTGAGCGGACCCTGACCGCGCGCGATGGCGAAGAGATGCGTTGGAGTGATGCCCATGAGCGTATGGCCGTCGCGCGGCCGCACACTCACGTAGCTCATTGCCACGAGTCCTCCGCCGCCGACCTTGGGCAACACCGCCATGTCGACCCCGAGCGCCTCTCGAGTACCGACGAGCATCGTGCGAGCGGTGGAGTCGGTCCCGCCCCCGGGGGAAGCGTGGGTAACGACGTCGATGGGTCGGGATGGAAACGATTCCGGTGGCGCGGCATTTGCGAGCATGGCGCTTCCAACCAGCAGACCGCCGGCGAGCCAGGTTGTGGCGGCACGAGTAGCGCGAAAGTGGAACATCAACCCTCCCTGAAATGGCTCGCTTAGGCCCCTAGCTCGCGACGCGCGCAAGGATAGCATGCGCTCGAAGCACCTGTCTTTCTTGAGTTCGTTCTTGTTTTTGGACACGACGAGTTGACCGAGGCTTTCCCAAGAGCCTTTTGATGTGAAGTTGGAAGGAGACGTTGCTTTTGGAGTATCGAGACGAGTCCGAGCAGGAGTGGCCCGACGGACTTCACTTGTTCAGGAGCGACGCCATGTCAACAATGAGAACCGACGACAGCACCGAGCGAAGGGCCACCAGCGCATCGCGCAGGACT
Organism: Candidatus Marinacidobacterales bacterium; assembly: GCA_965237955.1. Taxonomy (GTDB): domain Bacteria; phylum Acidobacteriota; class Vicinamibacteria; order Marinacidobacterales; family SMYC01. Next base: position 3,880,861 of record OZ250169.1, read on the forward strand.
ACGGCCTCACTCTGACGTATTTCTGCAGCGTCCGGGGGCGGGGCTCCCCGCCGTACAGGTTGCCGTCGCGATCCACCGCAACGAACTCCGCCCCATTCCCCGTGGTCTTACGCGGATCCCCCCACGGATAGAGAACGAAGGCGTTCACCCAGCCGGTTCGGGCGTCCCCAATCCTGATCCCCATCTCCCAACCTGGATTCTGCACATCGTCCGACTCCGAGTCGGCCACATAGATCTGGTCGTTTCTATCGAAGAAGATCCCGCTCGGTCGCCCGAATTGCGTCCAACTGGACAGGAAGTTCCCGTCCTGGTCGAAGATCTGGATCCGGTTGTTCGACCGGTCGCCCACGAACACCCGCCCTCTGGAATCGATGGCGATGGCGTGCAGCGTCCGGAATTCGCCCGGCCCGTAGCCGGTCTGTCCCCAGGTCTTGATGAACGTCCCGTCACTCGAGAACTTCACCACGCGGTTGTTTGTATCGTTGCCATGGCCATCCGCGACGAAAATGTCACCATTGTCAGCCACCACGACAGCGCTCGGGGCGTTGAAGCTGGACGGACCGTCTCCGGGAACTCCCGGGGTGCCGAGGGTCATCAACACCTCTCCGTCCGGGCTGAACTTGATGACCTGGTGTCCTCTTGTCCCCTCTGGCGTTCGCGCGGCGCTCACCGCGTCGGTCACCCACACGTTTCCGTCCTGGTCCACGTCGATCCCGTGGGGCCATATAAACATCCCGCTCCCGAAGCTCTCCACGACATTGCCTTCCAGGTCGAACTCGAGGATCGGGTCCAGATCCGAATCGAGACACTCGTTGCCGAACCGGGCCGGCCAGTCGGTCTGGTAACATCGCACCACCGCCCAGATATGCTCGCCCTCACGGTCGACCGTCACCCCGCCCACCGCTCCCATCTTCCTCCCGTCGGGAAGCTGGGCCCAGCCATCAACAGCGCGATACGGATTCGGGAGGACCTGGGCGAAGGCCTCGACTCCAGTGCCGAGCCCTGTGACGAAGACCAAAGTTACCGCCAACCTCATTCGACTTGCAGTCGACATAATCACACCTCGCCTCGAAAAGAATGACCAATCCGGGATTTCCATTGTGGCCGGCTCGAATCCCACCATTTAGTGTACGTGGAGACCTGAGTCAAGCGCTTTCTCCTAAGAAACTACCGCCTGAACGACGTCGCCCGTTTGAGTGTCGATGAGAGCGAAACCGAGGTCAGCGGCGCGTTGGGTCAGGCGGCGCACGGCACGGGAGCGATCTTGAGCGTTGTAGGCGGCGGCCCCGGGGTCTTGATAGACGAGCCCATCCTTGAGAGTGCGGTAGACGAGAATGGCGAGCTTTCGAGCGGTGGCGGTGATGGCTTTGGATTTACCGACGCGATAGGCGAGACGTCGATAGTAGGCGCCGAGAGCGGTCTGTGTACGCCCGAGGCTGAGTGCGGCCATGCGGAGAATGCCAGCGGCGCGGTTTGCAGAGGGTTGTGTTTTCGAGCTGAGGAGTCGCCCGCCGGAGATTTTGTTATTGGGCGCGAGGGTAAGCCAGGAAGTGAAGTGCTTTTCAGTAGGCCATCGGTTCATATCGGTGCCGATCTCGGCGAGCAAGCGAAGCGCGAAATAGGGTCCGATGGCGTCGATCTGGGAGAGGTCGACCCCGGCGATCTGGTGGAGGAGAGGCCAGAGCTCGAACCGAGGTTCGTTCACTCGGGGCTTGCGCGATTTTCGAGGCGGTGGCAAGGAGGTGTTCGGGGTTGAGCGTTGAGCTAGAAGCTGCAGGTGCGATTCGATGGCCACGTCACAGGTTTGGATCTGGAGCTGAAAAGCATCAAAGAGTTCGAGGTTCTGCTTGAGAGCGAAGAGGTGCTCGGGGCGATAGTTGCCGGTGAGTGCAGCGGCGATCTCGGCCTCGGAGGACTGACAACGGTGGTCACGGTGCTTGGCGAGCCGATGGGGGTCGGTTTGTCCGGCAACGATGTCTCGTAGAATCCGCATGCCAGTGACACCCGTGATATCAGTGACCACAAGGTGGAGTTGAAGATTCATTTGCACGAGAGCCTTCTGCATGCGCTGGATATGGGTTACCGCACTCTGAACGAGAGTCTCTCGGTGGCGGAGGTAGCCACGCAGGGCGGTGATGGCTGCTTCGGGTCGAAAGCTTCCGCGGAGCAACCCCACGCTGTGCAACTCCCGGAGCCATTCGCAATCGCTGACATCGCTCTTGCGCCCCGGGACGTTTTTGACGAGGCGCGCGTTGACCAAGAGGACCTGGAAGCCACGGGCTTCGAGGATTTCATACAGGGCGATCCAGTAGACGCCGGTCGACTCCATCGCGACGCTCGTCACGCCGCAAGTCGCGAGCCAGTCGGCGAGCCGATGAAGATCGGCCGTGAAACTCCTGAAGGAACGGACCGGTTTAGGATCGCGCTCCGGTGGAACTGCGACGAAATGCTCGGCCGAGCCGCAATCGATCCCAGCGACATTCACGTTGATTTGCTTCAGGAGGGATGGAGAAGTCCGCTTCTTGGGTTGACGACGATTGTGCTTCATCAGATGCTCCTTCATACTTCGTGAAGCATCCGGGAACAGGGATGGGCATTCGTTACATTCTCCTAAACGGGATCACGCTCACGCGTGTCACCACTGACAGTGCCGAAACATCCCCGGGCCATGCTTAGTTACGGGCTGGATCGCACCAGTGTTGAGTCGGCCTCGGTTCCCGGATGCTCCCGCTATTGTATGAAACGGACGCTCCATGCAGCACTGGAGTTTCTACCCAGATAGATCGCGAGCCCTGCGCGTACGATGCTTAGTTGAAACTCTCCACGGCTCAGGGTTCGTTTATAGTAATGATGGTTTACGCGGGTCGTGGATGCGCGAGTAGAGTCGAGGAGGCGGGAGGAGAGTCACCGCGCCGGGGAGCAGCGCGTCCGCCGAAGATGGTTCCCCGAAGTGCCTCGGGCGTCGCACGAGCGTTTTTTTTGGAGCCATCCGTCCCCAACGTGAGGAAGGAAGATGACGATGTCAGGTCGTACGCTTTCTTCTTCCCCGGAGCTCGGCTCCCACACATACCTTGCGTATCGTCCTTTGAGCCACGGGGCTCGGGGGACGCTCGGTCCTCCGAGCCTGGAGGTTGCTGTACGCCGGTCAGTCGAGATTTCGTATTAATCGTTCCCAGCTCTTCTCGAGGAGGAAGCATGATGAAGCGATCCCGGATCGGTTGTTGCGTCCTGGCTCTAGCGGCCCTCTTAGGAGTCGCGTCCGCCGGCTCCGCGCAGATGACGGGCCTCGAGAACGGGGAGTGGCATTACCTGGGCGGCGACGCCGGGCACACCCGGTCCAATCCGCAGCTGAAACAGATCAACGCGTCCAACTTCTCCGATCTACAGGTAGCCTGGACCTGGCGGGGGGACAACTTCGGGCCGAGCGTCGAGTACACGTTCCGGTCCACGCCGGTCTTCGTGGACGGTGTGTTGTACACGGTCGTCGGTCAGCGGCGGCAGGTGGCGGCGATCGCCGCCGCCACGGGCGAGACGCTCTGGGTATTCCGGGAGCCCGAGACGATGAGGTATCTGCGCTCGCCGAGGACGGACTTCGGAAAGGGCATCGCCTACGCGGAGGTGGACGGACGGGGCGTGATCTACTTCACGTCGCCCGCCTTCTTCCTCTGGGCGCTGGACGCCAAGACCGGGCGGCCCCTGGAGGACTGGGGTACGCTCGTACCGTTGGAGGATTTCTCCCGGACCGGCGTCGTTGATCTGATACCGGACCTCGTGGCGGACTGGGAGCCCTGGCTGACCCGGACGACCGGGCCGTACGACCCGGACCACGGGATCCCGAGGCAGCTGGGCATGGTCACCAGCTCGTCGCCGCCCATCGTGGTGAACGGGGTGGTCGTGGTGCTTGTCGGCCACGAGCCCAGCTATGACCAGACCCGGATCGAGAACGTCCCCGGCGACATCATGGGCTACGACGGCAGAACCGGAGAGCACCTCTGGAAGTTCCACGTCATCCCGCGGCCCGGCGAGTTCGGCCACGACACGTGGGAGAACGACGCCTGGCGGTGGTCGGGCGACATGTCGTCGTGGGCTCCCGCGTCCGCCGACCCGGAGTTGGGGCTCGTGTACATCGTGACGAACGCCTCGACCGTCCAGTCGTACGCGGGCCATCGCCCGGGCCACAACCTCTTCGGCGGCAGCGTCCTCGCGTTGGACGTCAGGACGGGCGAGCGGAGGTGGCACTTCCAGATCCACCACAGTGACCAGTGGAACTACGACATTCCCGCCGCGCCCATCCTGATGGATCTCACGGTGGACGGACAGCGAATCCCCGCGTTGATCCAGAACACGAAGCAGGGCCTCATCTTCGCGTTGAACCGGGAGACCGGTAAGCCGATCTGGCCTATCGAGGAGCGCCCGGTCATGCAGACCCAGGTCCCCGGCAATTATACGGCGCCCACGCAACCCTACCCGACCCGGCCGGAACCGCTGGACCCCATCGTATGGAACGGGATCACCGACGAGTTCGTGATGGACTACACGCCGGAGCTGAGGCGGCGCGCCATGGAGATCCTGAGCGAATTTCGGGTCGGGGGCCTCTACGTACCGCCGCTCCCCTATCCCCACAACAACGACTACCGCAACGTTGTCGGCTGCAGGGGCGGGTTGAACATGTACCATCCGCCGGTTGCGGATCCGACGACGGGAATCATGTACGCGTCGCACAGGCGGGGCTGCAGCGCCCCCTCGTTCCTGGTGCCCACGAACGGGGAGGACGTGGAGCGGGGGTTGCCCGGACTGAGTGCGGTGAGCTGGAGGGGGCGGGAGCGGCATACGTCCACCACAGGTACCACGGTCGCAGCGTGGGCGCCCGGCGGCCGCCGCGCGTTTCTGCCGCTTATCGAGGGCCTGCCGGTCTACAAGCCTCTGTACCAAGGGCTCGCCGCCTACGACATGAACACGGGCGAAAAGCTCTGGGACATTCCGGTCGGCGAGACTCCCGAGCGGATCAGGAACCACCCTCTTTTGTCGGGAGTGGATATTCCCAATACGGGAGGAACCGGCAACTCCATCCAGATGGTCGTGGGCGACCTCTTGTTGCAAACCATGGAGGACCTGCGGGGCGATGCCGAAGTGAGCGAGAACGGCATGCCGCTCCTGCATGCCCGCGACAAGCGGACGGGTGAGATCCTGGCGAGCGTCGAGCTCCCGATACCCGGCCAGTACGGGATGATGACCTACATGCACGAAGGAAAGCAGTACATCGTGGTGCAGGCGGGCAGCGCGAAACGCAACCAGCCGGGCTCGCTGGTGGCGCTGACGCTGCCGTAGCCGGGTACTTTCGGCGCACATATTGGTGCTTCAACCGAGTTAGGTGTGCGCTCCCGACTGCTCGACAACCGGCTAGGCATCGAGGTCGTGACCTACCCGACCGGGACCCGCCGATCAGGATGCACGGAATCTGAAGCGTGCCGTCGCGGCCGGCTGCTTCATCGGAAAATACTCGGGCTCACGTCGCCGGGCCGCAGCTCAGCGGCGGCGTTTCAGACGGAGAAGCGAAATGCAACGACAATTCATCATTGTGAGTGCGTTGGCAGACAGGACATCGATGGACGTAGCGCCACTCGCGTCGGATTCTTTTGGGTGATGCAGGCTTGGCGAGGCTTTTCGGTACGGGAAGGCGCGTTTTGGGCTCGTAGCTGGCGGCGCGCATGAGGGCTTTCCATTCGGGACCGTGGGGGCGAATCCGGTCGCCGTGGCGTTCTCGCGCGGCGAGGTGGGCGAGCTCGTGGCAGAGCACCTCGTCGAGAAGCGTGGGCTCGGCGGACTCGAGATAGGACGCGATGCGGATGAGGTATCGTCGCGGGTAGCAGCGGCCGAGGCTTCGGGTGAGACGCGGGCTCCATTCGATTGCGGCTCGTTGGGTGAGCTCCGGGGTCTTCCAGACGTCGAGCCATTCATCGAGGGCGCGGATGGTGACGCTCGAGAGGGGAACGTGATTGGCCACGGAGAAGCTAACACGGAGGGTCGGTGTCGCTCGGTGCCGGCGCCCTCGCTTCCAGGATGCCCATTAATCTCGCCGGGGAGGGAGGATAACCGACGGGTTTCTCGTCTCTATCTCATCAAGGAGGTAGAATGACGATATGGCCAATATGGCAACGGACACGCGCGCTGTTGCTCAGCGCCGGTTTACGGTCGAGGAGTACCACCTCATGGCGGAGACGGGAATCTTGTCTCCGGTCGAGCGGGTCGAGCTCGTCCGAGGGGCGGTGTGGAAGGTGAGCCCCAGGAATCGCCGTCATGTCATCGCGACCCGGCGCGTCTTCAACTTTTTCCTCGAGAGGCTCGAAGGCAGAGCGAGCGTCTATAAAGAAGACCCGCTCGTATTGAAGGAGCTCGATTCGGAGCCAGAGCCCGATGTGCTAGTTTGCTCGAACCCGGACTTCGAAGCTTACGGGACTGAAGCCACGAAGCCGCTGCTCGTGGTCGAGGTGGCGGAGTCGTCACTGCGGGACGACCTTGGCGACAAGGCGGCGCTTTATGCCGAGGCTGGAATCCCGGAGTATTGGGTAGTGAACCTGGTCGACCGAGTCCTCGTGGTGTTTCGAGAACCTGGTGACGGGAGCTACCGGACACGCTTTACGCTCGAGCCGGGCGCGCGCGTCGCGCCGGGGTCGTGGCCGGATTTGGAGCTCGATATCGCATCGCTCTTTTCGGAAGGGGCCGAAAGAGGCCGGTGAAATCCCCGCGCGCGCGGGCTGAGTTTTCGGCTCGACGCTCTGTTCACGTGGGTCCGAAGCACAGGCGCGAACGGTATCCATCCAACCTTCTAGCTCCACGCCTGTGGGCTTGGCCCGTTGTCGAATGCCGCTCCCCACGATCGTTTCCTGAGCGCCTCCGAGTCGTTGCCGGGTCGAGGGTCTCCGTATGTTGTCCCATGGGGCGAGTCCGAATACTTCTGGGAGGGCGCGAGTCCGCCTAGACGGTTTGAGCTCTTTACGGGTGGTAGTCCTCTTGGGGCGATTGCGCCCGTGGCGGCTTCGAAATGGAAATCGTTTCCGCCCGAGCTTTCGGAATCGCTGGCAGATCGCCTGCGCAGCACCTCTTCCGTCGACGTTTCGGTGGATGGAGGACCGCGGGCTACCCTCCTCATTCGCGAAGAGGGGATGGCTCAAAAGCCATCTATATTAATGATGCTCAGTGCTGAGGAAATCCTTCGCGACTGGTCGCCGCTTCTTTCCGTTGAGCAGCGACAGGCCTTTCTGGCCGACAAGGCGCAGGAGCTCATGGTGCGGGAAGGCATTCTTGCAGAGCGCACCGATCCGCTCCGGACCGTCTTTAGCATGTTTGACCGTTTTCCCGCGGTCTTCTACAGAGGGCCACGCGTTCTCGATGCTGCGCGAGCACGTCGTCGCCGCTATCGAGGCCGGACGGGAAAAAGAAGCGGTCTATCGATTGTTCGGGGAGAAGTACGACCCGCTGCCTTCGCTCATTCGAACCGTACTCGGGGATCAGGAGGGAGATGTCGTCAATCGCCACATCACCCTGCTTCCGGCCCTAGATAAGACACGTTGCGCCAGCTCGAGAATGCGTATGCCCCTTCTTTCAGCAGCACCGCAGGGAACGGAAAGAACTTCGTCAACAACTCCACCACGTCGAAGCGTTGAAAAAAGACTTCGCGTTCGGAAACCGTGAGCTTCAGGGAGAGTTCATCAGCTGGTTCGAGCGGATGTTTTTTGCCGACATGAGGCCGGCAGGCCAGGCTGAGGTTAGACCCGATATGCGGAACATAGAGCCCGTTTCGCTCAAGACCGCTCGCAAGCTCATCGATTTTGGCAGCGGCGTCATGTCGAAGGGACTTGCCGAGGAACAACTCCAGGGGGGCGGTCTCCTTGCACAACATTCTCAACCAGCGCGGCTTTGCGTACCTCGCTGACGAAGTCGGGATGGGAAAGACGTACGTTGCGCTCGGCGTTCGTGGGGCTTTTGCGGTTCTTTCATCCTCATGTTCGCATTCTCTACATCACGCCGCGGGAGAACATTCAGCTCAAGCGGAGAAAGGAGCTCCACAATTTCGTAAGGAACGACTGGAAGTGGACGGACCCGCGGGTCAATAGCATCCAGGGCATCCAGGAATCCCCGCTGGTGGATGTGGCGGTCTGCGGCAATCTGGCCGATTGGGCCCGGCAGGCGGTGCGTGCACCGGACCGGGACTTTCTCCTTCGGTGAGTATGACGAGCTTCAGCTTTCCCCTGAGCAACGACTCTCGACAGTGGCGGGAGAAGCGCAAAGAGATTTTGCGGCTCGCTTTCTTTTTGGAGCGCTCCGCGATGGACCTGCGTGACAAGGAGACGTTCAAGTACACCTACGCGCAGGCGGTGAGCGCGCTTTTGCCTCATTACGACCTCGTGGTGCCCGAGCGCTCAAGACGAAGCGCATAACTTCAAGCACGGGCGGAAGTCCCACGCCGCGAGAAATCGCGTACTGCGACAAGTGCTCGGCCTCGGTGAAGAGGCGTTCGAGCCGCGTGTGCCGAACTATTCGCCGCGGTTCGATCGGGTGCTTCTTTTATCCGCGACGCCTCTCGAGAATGATTACGAGCAGCTGTGGCGGCAGCTCGACCTCTTTGGATTTGGTCAGTCTGTCAAAGATTTGTGCGACCCCGAGTTGGAGACACCGGAGAAGAAAGAGATTGCCTCGGGCTTTCTCGCGCGGCGGTTCATTACTCACTGGGCTACGGATTGGGGGCGAGCTCCATACGAAGAACATGTATCGGCGGGAGTGGCGGGGAGGAGGCTGCGACCAACACGACGACCCGCTCGAGGTGCCTGACGACCGGCAGCGACTCATCGTCGCTCTGGTGCAGAAGAAAGTGGCCGAGGTTCTTCAGGATGAGCGATTTGGGGCCAGCTTTCAGATGGGGATGCTGGCATCGTTCGAGAGTTTTTTTCGAACGGCCAGTCGAGCACGGCGAAGCTTGGAAAACGTTCGACGCTTACTCCTGTTGTCTCTGACGTTCGTCCACAGGTTCGCGCTATACGCGCTACGTCGGCGGCGCCGCGTGCGTGGTGTGCTCTCGGCGCGTTAAGATGACCCCAGTTGGCATTCAGAGGAGAAACTTTTATGCGTATCACTTCGACCAGGCTGTCCCTCGGTCTCGTCATCTCTCTCGCTTCCGCGCTGCTCTCGACGCCGTCGTTCGCCCAGACGACGCACGAATTCGAGGCGACGACCTATTACAACACCTTCTCGTTCGCCCACCCGCCGGCGCTCCGGATCAGCCCGGGCGACCGCGTCGTGACCAAAACGATTGACGCAGGCGGCAGCGACGAGCACGGAAACAAGGTCGCGTCCGGCCCGAACCCGCAGATCGGGCCGTTCTACATCGAGGGCGCGGAGCCGGGCGACGTCCTGGTCGTGCGATTCGAGAAGATCGAGCCGAACCGGGACTCGGCGTATTCGAGCACGGTGCTTGCGCCTTACGCCGCCGACCCGGCGTTTCTTCGATACGAGGGGCTCAACGAGCAGCAGCGCGAGATCTGGGAAGTGGATCGCGATAACCGCGTGGCTCGCCCGACGACGCCCGCCCTGCGCGCGCAGGGAATCGAAATGCCGTTCCGTCCCATGCTCGGGTGCGTCGGTGTGGCACCGCCCCGCAAGGAAGCGGTCAGGACCGCGACACCCGGGGAGTTCGGCGGCAACCTCGATTACTTCGGCATGGTTGCCGGGGTGAAGGTGATGCTGCCGGTCTTCGAGCCGGGCGCGCTGCTGTTCATCGGCGACGGTCATGCGCGACAGGGTGAAGGTGAGGTGGTCGGCAATGCGCTCGAGATTTCCATGGACGTCGAGTTCTCGGTCGACTTGATCAAGGACAAGGAGATCGGCTGGCCGCGGCTCGAGACGGACGATTACATCATCGTGCTCGGGAGCGCGCGGCCGCTGCTGCAGGCCCTCCAGCACGCGACGACCGAGCTGCAGCACTGGCTGATGGACGACTACGGCTACGACGAGCGCGGCTCGTCGCTGCTGATGGGACACGCGCTGGAGTACGATGTGGTCCAGGTCGTCGACCCGCACTTCACGATCGCCGCGAAGATGCGGAAGGAGTTTCTAACTGCGCCTCGCACTTCGCGGTGAACTGTACACGCCGTCATGCGGGCGGCAAGAATGGTGGGACCAATACGAAGCGGCGCGGCGCAAGAAGAGGCGACGGACGCAAGTGGCGGGCGATGAGCTCGACCCGGTGGAGGCGGAGGGCACTGATTCCGACGCGCTTCATGTAGGCCACGAGGACGTCGAGGATCCTGGCGGAAACGATACGTTCTTTGCTTGGTTCTTTCGCGGAGATGGACCGGCGGGGTGGCTCTCGGGTGCGGCGTTTTACGCACGAACAGGTGGACGTTGATACGACGCTCACCGTGGTTCTTGAGAGCCTGGCCCACCTTGCCCGTCTTCGGCGTCCGGTTCGGACTCTGCCACTGGAACCCCGTCGGCGATAGAAACTGGTCGTCGTAGCGATGATGCTCCTCGCGCTGGCCGGATTTTCTCTGAGGGGAACCGCTTAGCCGCTTGCTTCAGCGTTGGGTCGCTCGGATACCGGCGGCCCGTTGATCCAGTGTTTCGGCTTCTTTGTCCCGTTTGGTGGCTCGATACATCTTCGCCAAGTTCTCAAGGCTCCTCGCCACAGCGGGATGATCCGGGCCGAGGGCCTTCTCCCATATCGCCAGCGAGCGTTTGTAGAGTGGCTCGGCCTGTGCGTACTGGCCTTGTGTTTCGTAGAGCAAAGCCAGGTTGTGGCCAACAATCTGTTGCGCCGGCGCCCCGGGAGTCTGATGGTGGTGCGTTCACCAGGACAGGTGACACCTGCACCACCGTCTAAGGATGGTACCTAAGAAGGGCTTAGAGCCTTCATTCCTAATAGGGCAAGATCGCTTGCCTTATTTCCTGCCTTATTACTCGAGGGAAATAGGGAGTGGCACTAGCAGCCGCATGCTGTGCGCGTGGGTAAAGAAGAAATGCGTCGGCACAGCGCAATCGCCGCACTGATTTCTTCGATTTCATCTGCGCGTAGGTTTCCGAGCTTCGATGTAAACCGCCCCACGGACACCGACTTGACCTGGAAGCGATCCGCCGCCGACGGCTTTGCTAGGCCGTTTGTAGCGTTTTCGGGTGCGGCGCCACCACATGACTCGCTGTCGTTCTCAACCGCGAGCAACGCCAAACAGCACCAGCAACGCGACGATCAGGGCGCCGACTACGAAGGGCCAGACGCGGAATCGAGAGCCGGATTCCGCCGCACTCAAATCGGCAAGCAGTTCCTCCACTGTCTGGTAGCGATCGAGCCGGCTTACCTCGAGACATCGGAAGACCGTTTTTCGAATCGAGGACGGAATCCCTCGACTCAGACGAACCGGTGTGCGGCGCCGCCCCACGAGCTTTCGAAGGAACCCGCGGAGCGAGCTTTCCGGCCGATACGGAAGCTTTCCGGTCAGCGTTTCGTAGAACACGATACCGAAGGACCAGATGTCGGACCGCTCGTCGGCGCGGTCTCCCCGCGCTTGCTCTGGGGACATATAAGCGGGCGTCCCCATGATGCGGCCGAGCTCGGTGATCGCGACACCCTCGTCCGAGACGATGCCGAGGGCCACCATTTGCCGCCGAGCACGTTTGGCGAGACGCGCGAGCGCGCTCTTGGGAGCGTTGTGCCCGGACTGAAGACCATGAAGGATCCATAGCAGATCACCGCGCGCCTTCATCGGCACTCTTTCGAACACCTATCCGACCACCAAGCCCGACTCGAGAGTGAAGATGCGAAAGAGCTTCTCGAACCGTGGATCGCGTGGAAGCAGTCCCTCGTTGATGGCGAATATCTTGGTGAAGAAAGCAAAGGCGACCGACTGATAACCGATGAACACCGCCAGGGCAGCGTACAACAATGTATGTACGTCGAAAGAAACCCCGGCGACCTCCCGAGGCCCCGGGAGTATCCACAGACCGACGCTCAGACCAGCCACCATGAGCAGCAAGCCGGGGTACAGGAAGAGCCACCGCGGACTATAGAGGAACAGGAAGCGCAAGTGGCGCCACCCGTCGCTCCAGGTTCGTAAATGGGGGCGGCGGCTGCGACCGTCGGGAAAAAGCGGTGTGGGAACTTCCGTGATACGCATTCCGAGCAGAGTCGCCTTGACCATCATCTCGGTGCCTTGGTGCACAACTCCGATAGAGGCCGAGAGCTCGCTTGGCCCCGACTCCCATCATCCGATCATCTCGCTATCAGGCATCCCGAGCGCCGTCATCGTGTTGAGAATCTTGCACCCGATCCTTGCCTCGACTCTCTGTGCCGCCAACCCTCTCGCTCGCATCGCTGAGCCCACGATAGCCTTGTAGCGATGGAACGTTGTCTCGACTTTGCTCCGTTTGCTGTAGCCCGATTCTGTGTGCCACTTTCGTTTGCCGAGCCGAGCTTGTGCTGCAATGTTGCGATTGCGCTGTCGGCTGCTCGCCGGCCCCGATGCGAGCTGGGCGCCCTTGCGCGGCGGTATCAGCACCCTCGGCGAGCAATGAGCGCTGTGATTCTCGATTGCCTCATAGACGCCGCCGGCGTCGTATGCGGTGTCAGCTCTGGCCGATGAGATGGGACTGTCGATCTGTCCGACAAGCGATGCAACCCGCGATGAATCGCGGGCTCTTTTGCTCGTCAGCTCGCCGGCGACGACTTCGCCACTCTGCTCGTCGACACACAGATGGAGCTTGCGATAGTCCCTGCTCTTTGGTGCTCTGCGCAGCTGGCCGGCGTGGACAGCGAGACCGCTGCTGTCGATCAAGATGTGCAACGGCGTCTTCTGCTTGTCTTGGTAGAAGGGGACCTTACCCAGCTTCGCCTTGCGCCTCGAGATCGTGGTGTGATCGGGCACATCATTGTCTAGCTTCATCAGAGCGAACAACGATCGCAGCAATCCCTCGCTCTGCCTAGATGACAGATGAAACACCATGCCCAGGGTGACAGCCGTCTCGATGGCGTGGTTCGAGTACTTGCGTTGACGGCCCGGTTTCCTCCTCCTCGGCCGGGGCGCGTCCCAGTTCACAAGCTTGCCGGCGGTGAGCGAGATCCAGACGGTCAGGCTCCCACGGTTGCGTAGACCCGCCTCATATTCACGCCAATTCCTCACGCGATAGGCCTTCTTCACATACTTCCGCTGAGTGCGTTTGAAAATGCTCATGGGGAACCTCGAATCCGTGAGTAAAGGACAATTGTGGACCGAGATCGCGAGTTGTGCACCAAGGCAGAGTCCAGGCCGACCTCCGACGGCGAAGGACATCCGTGAACTCATTGTGCGCGTGGCGCGGGAGAACCCGACGTGGGGATATACGCGCCTGCGAGGCGCACTCAAGAACCTAGGACATGAACTCGGACGCAACACTATCAAGAGGATCCTCGCCGAGCACGGTATCGCGCCTGCGCCGGAGCGGGGCAGGAGCATGTCGTGGAGCACCTTCATCAAGGCTCATTGGGGTGCCATCGCTGCGACAGACCTGTTCACCGTCGAGGTGGTGAACCCGTTCGGGCTCGTCCGCTACCATGTCCTGTTTGTCATCGATATCGCCACTCGCTGCGTGTGCATCGGTGGGATAACGTCGGACCCCAACGGGGAGTGGATGAAGCAGGTGGCAAGAAACCTCACTGACATGTGGGATGGTTTCCTCCTTGGCAAGCGATACCTCATCCACGACCGGGACCCGCTATTCACCGAGGCGGTACGTGGGCTGTTGAGAGATTCAGGCGTGAAGCCCCTTCGCCTTCCCGCTAATAGTCCGAATCTGAACGCATATGCGGAAAGATTCGTTCTCTCCATACGTCGAGAGTGTCTCGACCGCTTCGTACCTCTCAGTGAGCGACACCTGCGCACAGCGGTAACCGAATACGTAGTGCACTATCACACAGAACGGAACCACCAAGGTCTCGGCAACGAGCTCCTCACACCTCTGCCGGCAAGCGCGAATGACGCTGGCCCCATCGTGTCGCGAGAGCGACTTGGGGGCATTCTCAACTACTACTGCCGTGACGCGTAGATGGTCGCCGGCGACGGTAGCCCCTCGGCGGGCTCGACCGGCGTAGCGTGGAAACCGCTTCAGGAACACGCTTCGATATTCGCTCTCGACTAGGTGGTCATCTGCATGGTGACGACCCGCCCGCCCAAGACGATTGTAAAGCCCACGGCCCTTGGCCCGGTCGCAAACACAGACACTAAGTTGCTGATTTATGGCCTATTTCAAAGGGCCGAGTTTTGGCACAGGACGGGGGATCGCTCATCTGGAACCTCGACGGCCTGCCCGTAAAGCAACTCAGCGGTGATTTGCCCATCCCTCCGTGGGCGCGCTGCGCCGAGGGCCAGGGAGGCAAAGTTGGCGATTGGCAGACAGGCGGCCCGCAGGTCAGAGTTGAGTTCGTCTGCTCTGTCTACTGCTGACCAATGACATCCGGCGTCAGGCGGAAAGCACTATCGACGGTCGTGCGCGAATCATAACATCTGAGAGAGGCGACATCTGGCCGGCTACGCCGCGGTAGCCTCGGCCTCGATTCTGGGCTTCTCGGGTGGCATCTTTTCCGCTGCCGCACGGCCCGGTCAACGCCTGCACCCCTATTTGGCGCCAACTTGGCACTCGAAAATCGAGATTAGAGATGAATACCGGTGCTTGCGCTGTTTGCTGTTGGTGATGTGTCGTATCCCTTTGCAAAAAAAGCGCTTACGCTCCATTTAGCGCGCGGCGAAGGTCGCGAGCGCTATTTTGTCTGTAATTTAATGCAGCGTAAAGTCTTAGCGTCATCTCACCAACACTTAATGGCGGAAGCACCCGCAACAGCACCCAAAACTCGCGGTCGACATTCGAGAGCCGCAGCCGTTTCACCGAACGGCGGAGCACGGCGAGCTACTGGCGAAAAGCGACATTCTCGAGAGCCAGCTCGCGACGAGCCTTGAAGGCAGAGACGAGCGCGCGAACAAACGACGAAATCATGCCGGCATGGTCCCGGCAGACCGGAGACTAATCAAGTTCGGTGCGCGCGGATGAATAAATAGAAGGCACAGCCATGACGGGACAGCATCGACCCGACTGAGATATCGGCTTGGAACTCGTGGCGGACGCCGCCACGTCGATGATGGTCTTTCTCTCTGGCGAGCCGAAGGGAAACGATTTGCGTGAAACCGGCTCCACTCCTCCGGCTTCAACCAGCCCTTGTCAGCACCGAATGACTGAGATACAACGTGGTACTAACCGTGGGGTCAGGTCATTTGTGTGCCATGGCGGCATTCTTGCACACGTGAGCGTGGTTTGCCTATAGTGCTGTAGCGTGCTCCATACCGCGCTAGTCCCCTGTATCAGAACAAACTAGATAAAGCAGAGCTTGCCGGAACCCTTCTAAGTGCATGAATCTTATGAATATTATGGGCTGGCGAAAAGCCTAACTTTGTATAGTAATCAAAGATCCAGGGGACTAGGAGGAAAACATCTAAATGAGCAAAGATAACTGGAGTGATCTTGCGTCGGCGCTCAACTCCAAGCTAAAACTGCAAGCCACACCTATTGCCATCACTTTTTCCAACGACTTCCAAGGAGTTCCGCCATTCGAGGGACCGACCCCGGCGCCGATGCCCGATGGGCGGACTGGCAAGGTCCCTGCGGGCTGCGTTTTCTGGATGAAGGCAACGGACCGTACGTTCAGCACCGTCGCCGAAGATCACGGCAATTGCAGTGTCGGAAGCTTGACGCACGGCCTCAAGACAATGGACGAAGTAGCCGGCAATAGCGACGTGGCTGCGCTCCTAGATAGCGGATGGGTCACGATGGATGTCGTCCCGCAAATCCCGGTGGTTAAGACCAAGTACCGCTACATTACCTATGGACCGCTCGTGGAGAGCTCGGATCCGGACGTGGTCGTCGTTCGCCTCAACGCAACACAACTTATGGTCCTTCATGACGCAATCCCCGGTCTTCGCTTCGAGGGAAAACCCCAGTGTCACATCGTCGCCATCGCCAAGGAGCAAGGTGAAATCGCGGCCAGTGTCGGGTGCATGCTAAGCCGGATCCGTACAGGGATGTCACCCAGCGAAGTGACGTGCGCGATCCCGGCCTCCAAGCTGGGCGACGTCATCGAGGCGCTCGATTCCACTTGCGTGGCGGACGGCAAGGTGGCGACGTACGCTGCAGAAGATGGAAAGCGATTCGCCTAGGACCCTAAGTCGGTCAAACCCCGTGAGGTCAAAATACTCATGTGCGTCGTGTCCAAAAATACAAACGAACTCAAGACCGGCTTGCCGGGACGTTTCGGAATAGACGTGTCTACGCTTGGTTCGCAGCACTTGAATGACCGGGTTGATTTCTCCGGGATTGCAGGCTAGCGTAATCTCTAAACAGACAGCGAGGAGAGGAGAGACAAATGCAGCCACTTTACGATCCCGAGGGTGTTCGGCCCATGTGGGAGGAGCTTGCCCAATGCGGGGTCGAGCCCGTGCAAACAAGAGAGAACGTCGACGAGGCCTTGAAGAGGCCTGGGACAACGCTCGTGGTGGTGAACTCGGTTTGTGGATGTGCTGCCGGCTCGGCACGCCCGGGTGTGACTCGCGCCCTGCAACACAGCACAATTCCCGATCACCTCACGACGGTCTTCGCCGGCGTGGACCGTGAGGCCACGGAGCGCGCCAGAGAGCACATGGTCGGCGTTGCTCCGAGCTCACCTTCGGTGGCCCTTTTCAAAGACGGCGAGCTCGTGCACATGCTTGAGCGACGGCATATAGAGATGATGAACGACGAGATGGTGGCGCAGAACCTGACCGAGGCTTTCGACAAGTACTGCTCTCGACAGGGACCGTCCGTCCTCAGAGAAGAGTACGAGAAGGTGGTGCACGCCCGGCAGTGTGGCTCCTCGGTGCCGCTGTTCGATCCCCTCTCAAACCACTAGCAGGCGCTCTTCTCCCAGGCAAAGTCCAGTCCAGTTCCAAGGGCGCTTGAACCCAGGGAGCGTTGTTCTCTCTCAAGCTGGCCTCGGATGGTCTTGCAGACTCTAACCAGCTTGTCAAAGACGTCCAGTCCGAAGGGCCGGAAGGCGACATCTGTCTTTTCCGTGAGGTAAACGGCGGCGCACTGGCTGTCGAACACGCTCACGCGGTGCGTATTCCAGCCATCGTGAACGCCGAATCCAGAGCAAGCTGAACAGCGAATCCGGTGAAGCCGAACGCTCATCGAAGCGATGAAGTGTTGGGTGACCTCCTTCCCACTGATTGAAAACGTGAACCTATCTTACCTGCGTGTTGTGTAGCAAGGGGCGGCAGGTCGGTGCCGGAGGGAGCGGGCGTAAGGAAAGACGCGAAGCGACCTTCCCGCTCCCGTAGGCAGCGACCTGCCGCGGCCGAACCCCGGGCGATGTGGGGCTGGTTTCGGGGGGTTGCTGGGGTATGGCCTGGCTCGAGAAGACGCTTCCTGAGGCATTCTCGCGCGTCGTTTTGGCGCCGCATCGTCTGGCCCCGGGTTTGGCGGTTTCACCCGTTTTTATCGCATCGACGCTGTGGTCCCTCGCTCGCTCATGCATCGGCGTTGTCAAATGCCTTTGGCGCAGCCTTGGTCTTTCTCAGAGAAGCTCCTTTGAGAGTGATGCGGTGCGCGCTGTGGAGAATGCGATCGCAGATAGCGTCTGCCTGGTTTGGGTCGCCAATCGCTTCGTGCCACTGCTTGAGCGGAATCTGGGTCGCGATGAGTGTGGAGCCACGCTCGGCGCGGTCTTCGATGACCTCCATTAGATCCCGTCTCTCCGATTCTTTCAGCGGGTGAAGCAGCCAATCATCGATAGCCAGTAAGTCCAGCTTGGCGAGTTTCGTCAAAAGCCGGGCGTAGGAACCATCACCACGAGCGACCGCGAGCTCGTGGAGCAAGCGCGGTGCTCGCACGTAGCATCCGGTGAAGCCGCGACGACAGGCCCGCTCCACGAAGGCGCAAGCCAAGAACGATTTGCCAATCCCCGTCGGGCCGGTGATGAGCAGGTTATGGCGCTCACCGACAAAGCGGCAGTTGCCCAGGCTCAAGATCTGTTCGCGGTTTAAGCCTCGAGGCGCTTGGAAGTTCACGTTCTCCAAACATGCCGGATAGCGGAGCTTTGCCGCTCGCAGTCGTCGAGAAAGCTTACGCTGTTCGCGGGCGGTCCACTCGGCATCGACCAGGAGTCCCACACGTTCCTCGAAGCTCAGCTCCTTGTATTCGCTCGAGCTCAACTGGGTTTCGAACGCGGACACCAAGCCGAACAACTTCATGGCGTTCATCTTTTCTATCGTTTCGGGTGTCAGCATCGGGACTCTCCTCCTTCGTAGTGATCCGCGCCTCGGATGTTCTCGTGCTCCTCTCGCGGTTTCGCTTCGGCGTCCGATTCGAGCACCACACGATCCAGACCAGCCGAGAGAATGTTTTTCACCGTGCGATAGCTGTAAGAGCTCAAAGCTTCCGCTCGTGCGCAAGCGGCCTCGAGACGCTCACTGCCCCAGCGGCTGCCTAGTCGCATGACTCCCAGGCAAGAGCGAAATCCCTGCTCCGGGTGAGGCCGACTCTCTAGAATCCCCGCAACCAGCCTTCCCGTGGCGCGACCTGACTGCTCCGCCCAGTGGAGCAGCCGCGACGGCGTCCACTCCAGGTGCTCCCGATGCGAACGTGGCATATGCTCCGGGTTCGTGGAGTAGTGCCCCTTTCCTTTCTTGCGGGGATGCGACGCGACGCGCTTTCCCTTGAACAGGACCTCCACCACCGAGGCCGTCACCCGTGCCTCGACTTTCTCGTGAATGAGCTGATAGGGAACGCTGTACAAGTTGTTCTCCACCTCCACGTGGTAGTCGATGTTCACTCTGCACCGCTTCCACGTCGATAACTCGTAGCTCTCCTGCGGTAGCGGTTTCAGTACGGGCCGGTCTAGCCTTTCGTACAACTCCCGCCGACTCACACCGAGCTTCTGCATCGGACGCGCATTCAGGACCTCTAACTTCTCCCAGATGGCTTCGTTCAGTTCCGCCAGGCTGAAGAACGTGCGATGACGAAGCACCGCCAGGATCCAGCGCTGCGCCACCTGCACTGCCGACTCCACCTTCGCTTTGTCTTTCGGCTTGAACACCCGAGCCGGGACCACAACCGCACCGTAATGCGTCGCCAGCTCTTCGTACGTCCGGTTGATCCCTGGCTCGTAACGGTCCACCAAATCCACGCCGCTCTTCAAGTTGTCCGGAACCCAGATCTCCGTACTGCCACCGAAGTAATCCGACATCCCCTTATGGGCCTTCGCCCACGATTCCAGCGACTGGTTCAGTGTCGCTTCGACGTAGGTGTAACTGCTCGCGCCCAACGTCCCGACGAACAGCTCCATTTCGACGAGCTCTCCCGTTTTCGGATCGACGATGTGAGGCTTCTTCCCCGAAAAATCGACGAATGTCTTCTCGCCTGCTCGATGCCGTTGACGCATCGTCGGGTTCAGCTTCTTCTT
This sequence comes from Candidatus Marinacidobacterales bacterium, assembly GCA_965237955.1. Taxonomy (GTDB): domain Bacteria; phylum Acidobacteriota; class Vicinamibacteria; order Marinacidobacterales; family SMYC01. The sequence goes on from OZ250169.1 coordinate 3,900,368, forward strand.
CCACTGACCGTACAGCTCGCAATAACGGCTGTAGCCGTACGCTCCCGGCTTATTCTCCGCGTACTCCACCCACAGCTGCAGCAACGTCAGCTCTCGGTGACGCCTCAGCTCCTCGTGGATGTGGGCATAGTCCAGACCCGGCCGTGCGCCAGACGAGCCCGGCGGCGGAAACAGCCCTGCCTCCAGCTCCCCGTCGCTCAGCTCCTCCGGGAGCGGCCAGCTCAGACCACCCTTCTTCGCCTTGGCCAGGTACTCACTCACCGTTCCAACCGCCACGCGAAGTGCCTTTGCGATCATGCGGTGAGTAAAACCCAGCTCGTACTTTAACCTTAGAACCTCTCGTATTTTTCTCATCGATAACCTCTTAGCTGCCATTTCCTAGATCGTCCTCCTTCCGGGTACGACCTAGAGTTGCCTTGAAACGTGCTATCGATGAGCGTTCGCGATGCCGGAACCGGCGTTCACGTTGCCTGGAATCCGTGTTCACCTTCCCCGGAATCGATGTTCACGATCCCCGGAATCCGTGTTCACGATGCTTTGGAATGGATGTTCACCTTCGGCTGGAATCTGCGTTCACGATGCCCCGGAATACGCAGCCGCGGAGCAAAGAGCGTCTTACGCCCGCGAAACTTTCGGTAAACAGGGAGCACTTGTTTATGGAGAGCATTTAGGACCTCGGGCTCAACGCCGCTGGCTGCTTCAAGGAATCTGCGACGCGCGAATAGGAGGTTCTTCTTTGTTATGGTAGTAATCTCCACGCGCCACATTGGGTAGGTAGTTGCTGCTTATTGCCCCGTTTGTGTGCCGATTGTGTGCCAAGTCAGCCTCGCTTACCGAAACTCAAACTATCTCATCAATAGTACTCCAAGGCTGAAGATGATGCCTGACAATGTGTTACGGCACTCAGGCCAACTCGGACGAACTCAGGGGGCAAGCTGTAAGGGATTCGTAATCAGCATGCCACTCAAGTGGCCAACGTCCAGGGGTGTTAGCGGCGGGCGTAAATTGCACACTTATGGCGGACGAAAATTGCACACTCGGCCATCCGTAAAAGGAGGCCGTTGTCGTGTGTCTGGAGTGCCAGACATGACGGCGCGCCTTCAATCAGAATGGCGTTTCCGGAGTGGAGGCGCCGATGTACGGAAGGGAGAAACGAGTGTTACTACGAGAGTATTTGGAGCAGGGAATCAAGAAGGTCGGCGCTAGCAGACAAGCTAGGAATCAGCCGCCGAACGGTCCACCACTGGATAAAGACGGGTCAACTGGACCGAGAGTTGGACGAGGAAACGGTGCGCTACAAGAAGCGTCCGCGGATCGAGCGCAGGATCGACCCGTACCGGGAGATCCTTCATTCGCGCCTGCACGAGTTCCCGGAGCTGAGTTCAGTACGCCTGCATGATGAGATCCGTGCCGCGGGCTATGAAGGCGGCTACACGCAGGTCAAGGAGTACGTGCGGCAGATTCGCCCACAGCCACCGGCGGAGCCGCTGGTGCGTTTCGAGACCCCACCAGGCCACCAAGCTCAGGTCGATTTTGCACACTTTCGTTTGCCATGGGGTCGTCGGTGGGCACTTCTCGTGGTGCTCGGATACTCGAGGCTGCTATGGCTTCGGTTTTTCAAGCGACAGGACATGCGGACGTTGTTCGCGGGGCTTGAGCAGGCCTTCCTATTTTTTGGAGGAGTTCCCAAAGAGCTCCTTTTTGACCAGATGCGTTCGGTCATCGTCGAGGATCACCGCCGGGAAGGTGGCCCTCTCGTTGAGAACCCAGAGTTCGTCCGCTTCGCCCACCACTGGGAGTTTCGAACAAGAGCGTGTCGCCCGTATCGGGCGAAGACCAAGGGCAAAGTGGAAAGGCCAATCCGCTATGTGAGAGGAAGCTTCTTCTACGGTCGCCACTTTATCAACGATGACGACCTCGATGCTCAGCTCGAGCGTTGGCTGAGTGACGTCGCCAACGTCCGACTCCATCGCACAACCAACGAACGACCGATAGAACGATTCGCGCGCGATGAAAGGGCCACTCTGAGACCGCTCGTTGAGCGGCCATATCGCTCTCTTGTACTGCCAAACCAACCCGCGAGAAGAACTCCAAAAGCCTGCTTAACCACACTGCCTTCGATGGATGTCGAGCATCGTCCCCTCGAAGTCTACACGCGGCTCGTTGGAGGTGGACAATGAAGGCGAGCACAATATCGCGACGTGAGCAGATCCGTACGATGCTGGCCGACCTAAAGATGCCTGGCGCGCTCGAAGCTGTCCGGCTAAATCTCATAGGAAATACACGGAGGCGACGGCGTCATAGGGTTCGCCACCCATGGCTCGGGGTCTACTCCCATGAATGCGCAGTTTTCGGCCGGCGTTGACAAGGGGGAGCGCGTCTCCAAAACGTCTCCAAAACTGGGGAGGACTCCAGAGGACTCAGGAGGACTGGAGAGGACTCGGTTTGGTGCTGAAGGCCTTGACGCTGAACCACTTAGTGACGAAAGTCGCGCGCCATCAGTTAGTTGAGAAATCAGCCGCATCGGGGTCTACTCCCACCACGTCAACACCGACACCGTTGCCCGGTGGAATCGGGATCGATTCCGACGGTACCTGGACTCGGATCTCCCGCAGGCGCTTTCCAGGCCGGCCGCGGATTGATGCCGAGATTCGTCGGCTCATCCGGGATGTCACTGGGCGTGCCATGTGTTTCCCCATTACCCAATGTTCCCCAAATCCAACTGCTTCGCGGCGTAATCGCACGCGCGCGCGGTGAGCGCCATGTAAGTGATGGACGGGTTCACGCACGCGGACGACGTCATGCACGCGCCATCGGTAACGAAGAGGTTCGGCACATCGTGCGCTTGATTGTGGCCGTTGAGCACCGACGTCTTCGGATCCCGTCCCATCCGTGCCGTTCCCATCTCGTGGATGACGAGCCCGGGCGTGTTGTCCTCAACGAAAGTCTCGATATCGGTCGCACCGGAAGCGTCCAGCACTTCGGCGGCGGACTTGGCCGCGTCTTTCATGAGCGCGCGCTCGTTCTCACCGTAAGTCATGTGGACCCGGATCGCGGGAACACCCCACTTGTCTTTGACCTCAGGATCGATCTCGACGTAGTTGCCCGCGCTCGGCAGGCACTCACCAAAACCAAGGAGGGTCAGCTTCCACGGTCCGTAGTCACGGAGCGCGTGTTTGAAGTCGGCGCCGAAGCCGGGCGTGTCGAGACCGTGCTCCCAGCGCTCGCGCGAGCCACGGCCCTGGTAGCCGTAGCCACGGAGAAACCCAGGGCTCTGGCTCTCGACGTTTTTGAATCGCGGGACGTAGATACCGTTCGGACGGCGTCCGTAGTACGTCTTGTCTTCGTTGCCGGGAATAGTCCCCAAGGCGCCGCCGCCCATGACGTGATCCATCAAGTTCCGGCCCACCTCGCCCGACGAGTTGCCGAGGCCGTCGGAAAAACGCGCCGTCTTCGAGTTGAGCAGAATGCGCGCCGACTCTATCGCGGAGGCACAGAGAAAAACGACTTTCCCATAGACCTCGAAACTCTCGTGCGTCACGGCATCGATGACGCGGAACCCCTTGGCGCGATCGTTCACTTCGTCATAAATCACGCTGTGCACGACGCTATAGGGACGTAGCGTCAACCGTCCCGTCGCACGTGCGACCGGGAGCGTCGCGTTCAAGCTCGAGAAGTACGACCGCGTGATGCAGCCGCGATTGCACGGTCCGCAATAATGACAAGGCGCGCGTCCGTTGTGCGCTTCGGTGAGCACGGCGCAGCGGCCAATCGTGAGCATGCGCCCATCGGCGAACTTGCCTTTGAGCGCATCGCGAACGTGACGCTCCGCGCAATTGAGCTCCATCGGCGGCAGAAACTTACCGTCGGGAAGCTGAGGCAAGCCCTCTTTCTGACCGCTGATCCCAACGAACTCTTCGACGTAGTCGTACCACGGTGCAATGTCTTCGTAACGGATGGGCCAATCGACGCCGACGCCATCTTTCGCGTTGGCTTCGAAGTCGAGGTCGCTCCAGCGATACGTCTGACGCCCCCACGTGATCGAGCGCCCTCCGACTTGACGCCCTCGAATCCAGTCGAACGGTTTGTCCTTGGGGAAGGTGTACGGGTTCTCGCGGTCGTTGACGAAAAACTTGCTCGACCACTCGGTACACGCGTAGCAGTTCTTCTGTATAGGCTGGTCTCGAGACTGACGGGCGCGATTGCGAAACCCGCGGAACTTCAAATCCCAGGGCTGCACGTGCTCGACGTAGTCTTGGGCCGGGTTAACAGGCCGACCCGCTTCGAGAACGAGTGTTTCGAGTCCTCTTTCGGTGAGCTCCTTCGCGGCATAGCCGCCGGTGATGCCCGAGCCCACGACGATGGCGTCGTACTCTTTACGTTGCACGAGAGCGACCACGCTACACCTCGATCTTCCTGACGGGAGCGCAGCCGTCGTATGAGCCGGGGAAAACCTCGTGTTGAAGCTCCTGCTCCATGCCGACCTTGGACGTGTAGTAGCCGTAGAGCGTGAGCCATTTCATCACTGCGAAAAAAGGTTGCTCGGCCGGCGAGTCCGACGCCACCATCGGGCCGCCGATCTGTAGTCGTGGATTCTGGAGCTCGAGAGCTTCCTCTTCGAGCTTGCTCAGCGCGGCAACTTGCGCCGCTTCGTCGAGATCGACGAACCGCTGAGCGTCCGACCCGTTCATGTCGAGTCCGGCCAGACCGCGCTCGAAACTCGTGCGCTCATCCTCGCTGAACCAATCCGTTAGCATGACGTCGACGAACTCGTTCACCTTCGCCGCTTTCGCTCCCGGCGTATCGGTCTCGGGAATGATGAGCTCGGAGACGACGATCACCGTCTCGTTCTGAAGCGGATCGAGGCTTTTGAAAATGTGGCGATCGATCTCGCCGAGATCTTGAAGTTGGGCGTGCGTCTCGCTCGCGAGCGCAAAGAGCTCGGTAGCAGAAAGCTGAGCCAGCGCCGCCACTCCCATCGATTTCAGAACCTGTCGTCGATCCATGGCTACCTCACTGCCTGACTTGGAATGCGAAGATATCACACAAGCCCACTCGGAAGCCGACTGATGTACTATTCCGCTACGATACGCCCCATGCTTTGGTTCCTGCTCTGCGCGATGCTCGCGCCGCCAACAGAAAGCCTTTCGGTGTTGATCTACAGCAAAACCGCGCCCTACTACGGGCGGGACTTCGAATACCGCCACGAGGCCATCCCCGAAGCGACGGCGGCGATCCGGGCTATCGGCGAGCGCGAGGGATGGATCGTCGAGGCGACCGAAGACGCCTCTCGATTCAACGACGAGACGCTCGCGCGCTTCGACGTGGTTGTCTTTCTGTTGACGACGGGCGATGTTCTGGGCGTCAAGGAGGAGGCAGCGTTCGAGCGATTCATCCGCTCGGGTAAGGGCTACGTCGGCATCCACTCGGCCTCCGACACCGAGCACGCATGGCCGTGGTACGGGGAGCTCGTGGGCGCTTACTTCAAAGACCACCCGTCGGTTCGAGAAGCAACCTACACCGTCGAAGACCGCTCGCACCCTGCGTCGAAGGACCTGCCCAAACGGTGGACGCGCACTGACGAGCACTATAATTTCCATACGAACCCGCGCCCAAACGTCCACGTCTTGATGGCGCTCGATGAGTCGAGCTACGACGTCGGCGACAGCGCCATGGGGAGACCACCCGATCGCGTGGTATCACGACTACGACGGCGGGCGAGCATTCTACACGGCGCTCGGTCACGTGAAAGACTCCTACGACGATCCTTTGGTCCTTGGCCACCTCGAAGGCGGAATCGCCTGGGCGGGCTCGAAGGAGCCGTAGGGCTACCCTCGTATGTGATAGCTTCTGTTCTTGGCGCAAGGAGGAAGGCCGTGATATTCTCGGCCACGTGGTCAATCTCTACTCCACCAAGACTGCGCTCATCGATGGCGAAGTAGAGCTCACCTACGCGCGGGCGCACGAGCGTGTTCACCGTCGTGATTTCGAAGAGCGAAAGGCAGGTTATCCCTTCGTCACGTTGCTACCCGCCGATCGCAAGGCGCCGAAATCGATTCGATAGCAAAAAAAGGAGAAACTCATGAGCTCACTCGACCGCCGCACTTTCTTGAAGACCACCGCGGCTAGTCTCGCGGTTGTGCCTGCGAGCCGGGCGCTGGCAGCGCCCTCCGACGACGACCCTCTGGGTGTGCGCCACGACTTCCCAGTCACCGACACGCTTACCTACCTCAACACTGCCGCCCGCGGACCTTTTTCGAGAGCGGTGAGGGATGCCACCGTCGCTTATGCGGACGTGAAGATGCGCACGGGTTTCGCCGCCCGCAGGGACCAGATTCGAGAGGAGGCGCGCGAGCGGTTTGCCGCGCTATTCGGCGCCAAGCCCGAAGAGATCGCCATTCTCTACTCCACGAGCGACGGTGAGAACATCGTCGCCAGCGCTCTCGACCTCGGAGCTGGCGACAACGTCGTCATCGACGAGCTCCACTTCGTGACGAGCTTCGTCCTGTACCGAGAACTCGAGAAAGAGAAAGGCATCGAGCTCCGTATCGTGCCTCAGCGAAACGGTCGCTCGGACATGGAGGATTTCGACGCCCGCATCGATGGCAAAACGAAGCTCGTGTCGGTGGCGTGGGTCTCGAATCGTAACGGCTTTCGCGAGGACGTGCGAGGCCTGGCGGAGTTGGCGCACCGCAAGGGCGCTTTCCTCTACGCCGACAGCGTCCAGGCCATCGGAAACTTCCCCACCAGCCTCACCGAGGAGGGCGTCGACTTCGCCACCACCAACGCGAACAAGTGGCTGTTCGCGAGCTACGGCGCCGCGCCTTTCTTCGTCCGTGAGGAGCTCCTCGATCGGATCCACCCGGACCGCTACGGTCACGGGCAGACCAAGGAGTCGCTCGACAACTACCACTACCAACTGCGAACGACGGCGAGCAAGTACGAGTACGCGGCCCCCGCGTACAACATCGTCTATCAGCTGAACGCGGGCCTCGGGTACTTGAAAGAAGTCGGCCTCCACCGCATCGAAAAGCACACCGTGGCGCTCGCCCACGAGCTAAGAGACGGGCTTGCGAGTCTCGGATTCGACATCTGGACGCCTCCCAAGAACAACTCCCCTATCGTCAGCTTCGCTCACGGACGAGAGACTGACGAAATGAAGAAGCTCTTCGACAAGGAGGGCATCGTCGTCACCTTCCGCGAGAAGGAGGGTTCGGTGATTCGGTCGTCGGTCTCGCTGTTCAACAACCGAGCGGATATTCAGAAGCTGCTGAAGGTGCTGGAGACGATCGCTTAGTGGTGCTTCCGCCATCAAGTGATGGAATGGACTCGCTGGCATGGCTTCGTTTCACCAGCCTGGACGGTGCGGTACTCGGCGATAGCGCTCGAACAATAGCGGCGGCCGAGGTTTTGCAGCGATGCAAAGAGGAATACTCGTGATTCGGGGACGAGTTTAGCGCGGCACTCGCCGGTCGCAACTGTCCGCCTTTTGTCCGTGTTCCCTATCCAACCGCACCCGACTAGCACCATGCGAAAGGCGCGTGTAGACGTCGAAAGGGTGTGGTTCATAGGGTTGAGTGGGGACCGGTGGGGGGGCGTGATGTACCACCCACCCAAAGAAATATCTCAGCAAGAGACTCGCGTGGATGTGTCCCCCTCGGAGTCGCTGCCCGGATCTGCCCCGAAGCGGACCAGAACGCCCTGCTCAGAAGGCCGTGAACCCGAGCCAGACACCCCAAGCGATGAGCAGCAAGCCCGTTACTCTTCCGACCGCGACGCCAGCGAGCATCACCTTCTCCTTGAGAACGAACAACGCCAGGCCAACTATCCAAATTAGGTTCATTACGCCCCCATAGAACAGGAGAGCCATTAGAAACCAACAACACCCGAGACAGAACACACCATGCTCAATGCCCATCCTGAATGCCCCCCCGACCCCGGGCCACCAATGCGTAGACAGAAAGCTAATCGGGGACCTGCAATGGCGCAGGCATACTGTTTTTAGTGGGGTTAGTTGCCAGACACCGGCCGCTAGCAACAAACCCGAACCCAAGAGGTTGCTTGTCGACATCATCATGGCGGATAGAAGTTCTCCGCGCTCGAGCCCCCATTGCGCAATTACCGCAACCAGACTGAACGCTCCCCAGATAGCCAAATAGCCGGCGATGAACGCTGTCGTGGTCGAATGAAGTCGGTGTGGACCGGAGGTTGGCCTCGCGTTTTCATTACGCTCCAGTCCCTTTCGGGTTACCGCAGCGTGCAAAAGCACCATAGGCGCTGCGCTCGGCAGCATCATTGCAATCATCATGAGCCACCACATCGAAAACATGAGAAGCGCATAGCCGGGCGTCCACGTGACCGGTGACATCAACAGAGGATGTCAAGGAATTAGTTGAAACCATCATAAGCGACTCGTGGTCATTTCCAGCTCTACGCCCCTGACCTTACGCGGCCTCAGGCATCTCGTCCTCTCGTTGGATCGCATCGATGGCCGCAACCACTACGTCGATGGATGCGTGCCCCTTGACTCGTCTGAACTGTTGTTCGCAGTGCAGCAGCACAGCGGCGAGCCATCGCTGGCGCATTTTGCTGTTACGGTAGCGTTTGATGTTGCGCTCGCAACTACGAACCATGGAGAACATACTCTCTATAGGATTCGTCGAGTGCAGGCTCTGGCGCAGTAGAGCGGGGACCTTCAACTTGTGGAGCATCAGCACCTCCTCGAGTGCCTCGAGGAGTGAGTCTGCCGCCGACTCGTTGATGTCGCGAAGCCAGCGCTCGAACTCCTGCAACATCTTCTTCGCGTCCTTGTAGCTGTTCTGCTCCAAGGCAGTCGCGAAGAGGTGGTGTACCTGCTTGCGGTAGCGTTTGGGCAGGTGGCGCTGGATGTTGCGGTCTTTGTGCAAAGTACACCGCTGGTGGATGAGCTTCTTGCCGTATCGGTCTTTGAGCGCCTTGATGATCCCCCCGCCACCATCGGTTACCCAGAGGATCCGTTTGGAGAGCTTTAACCCCCGTCGCTCCAACTCTTCCAGCAATTCCTCGCAGATCTCGTGGTTCTCCGTCGCCCCTTCCCAGAAGCCCAGGGGGAGCTTTTTCCCTTCACGGTCCACGCCGAGCGCGACCACGAACGCCTGACCGCCGCGGTGGACCGTGTCTAGGTACATCGCGAAGAGCGGAAACTCTTCGAGACTGCGCTCCTGGAACTGCTTCAGCTGCTTCGCCGTCGCCTCGACCAGATGGCGGGACACCGAGCTCGGCGTCACACCGAAAGCCTTGCCTGCCGCCGTCACCGTCTCTTCGTACTTGCGAGCAGACATTCCCCGAAGCACCTCCGACAGGAGTTCCTCCGAAAAGCCCCCGCGATTCTTGAGCTGCTCGTAGGTTCTCAGCCCGACCTCACCCTCCGGGCCCCGCAATCGAGGGTGCTCGACAGGGAGCTTCTGGTCACCGACATAGATCGACCCACGTTGACTCGCCCATTTGCGAAGCCCGGACGACGTAGGATGGTAGTCTGGCCCAGATCTCTCTTCGCGCTCCATGTACATGAGCGTCTCAGCTACCAGGCGTCCGACATCGAGCATCGCGGCGTCCAGCGCTCGCTTGCCCTCCAGCATCACATGCACAACTTGATCCGCCCACCACTCTTGCTCCTGCGTCGCCCTCAGCATCTGTGTTGCATTCTTTCTCTTCTTCGTATCTGCTCTCACCGGGTGGCTCCTTTCTTTTTGATCGCCAGCTTTGACACCGACGATCTTGAAGGGAGTCACTCACCGATTTCAACTAGATTCAGGATATCCTCCATCAACATGTCTGCGGTGCTCGAGCGGCCGTTCGACGCCGTCATCGTCTCGTGGCCGGGCATGCTGGCCATGCTCGGTATCGATGAGTCCATACTCATTTGGGAAGGAATAAGTACGGCCATCTCGTGGGGATACATGCCGGTGCCCGCCCCGGCTAAGAGATACAGCCAACATGCTGTAATGACAGTCACGAGAACGCACGTCACTACTTGCCGGTCTCGACGAAGGCCCGCCTCAAGAACGTCAGAAGAATTCACGGGATAACGCTTCGTCTTGGTTAGAAAAAACCCGACGTAGTGTCGGGCTTTCTCCATAGCGCTCGTCACAAATTAAGCTGGTTTACGGCCTAAGGCTTTCTCTTCGATGACGAACTCACCGTTCTGCCCCACTGCCGTCATTCACGGGAGCGCGGACTCATACGCCAAGCCATGCTGTGAGCCTTGATCTTTCGCGGACCAAGCCATCCTGATTGAAGTGGTGAACACAATAATGCGCCCATGAATCTTCGAACGCCATCTCCATATCACCCGTCACCGAGGTCGTGCCTAGTCCGATCTCTGCGTAGGTAAACTCGAAACTGCCACTAGGGCGTGCCAACGCAATGTGGAACGGTTGACCATTAAACTCGTTGATTATCGGTCTGCCGCTGCTTCTCATGATGCCCGGTATATCAACCCTTGCGGTTCTGAGTTCCAAGTTCGCTTCGAGACCAATCGGCAGGAACAATGTCTCGCAAAATTCCGAGCATGTGGCCGCGAATACGGAGAAAAGATTGCTCAATGGTTCGCATGCGCCGCCCGAGATAATTGTTTCAAGTGCAGCCCGTTGAGCTTCATCCGCGCGTTCTTCGATAACGATCTGGCGTTTTCCGTTTCCCTCCCCGATTTCCCCAGGCCACTTGTACAGCCCCGCCCAATTCAGCCCCGCGAGCGGCGTATCGTTGAAATGGCCTTCAACGATGTTACCGACGAAGGCCGACTGACAATAGCCGTGGGTGCTCGGCAAGTTGAACTGGCAACCGCAATTCACAGCGCAATTGCAGTTATCATAAGTTTCGCTCTTGAATAGCCATTGATCAGCCATCTCGCCGAGCCTCCACTAGTCCGTCATTCAGTGTACCTCTGAAAGCATATGCTGGGGCGTCACCGCTGTCTAGAACGACTTGAACTTAGAGAATTAGATCCAGCACGCTGCTTGGAAACGGGTGGAATTGCGCCCGACGGGTGCGGAAGGAGGTTGCAGGTGGGCGCGGGTATGCGGAAGAAGCAGCCGCTGGGGAAGTGAGCCTAGGACAGGCTGTCACCCTTTGTCAGTCGCAGCCGCTAGCGATGATCAGGGCGCGGCAAACTCTCGCCATTTTCTCCGCCGTCACAGAACCCACGAAGCGAACGAGCTCGTGTTGTGTGACGGTGAAAACGTTGCACAGATTCACGCACGACGGCTTCTTCAGTCCTTCGTCCACACCGACTTCAACTTCTGTCGGTGCGCCGCGCAGTGTCGACGTGACCGCCACCACCGTAACGGTGTGTAGAGCCCGAATGAGCGACGGGCGGCTCAGGAGAAGAACAGGACGACGTTTGTCTGGCTTGGGACGATCCAGAAGCCAGAGTTCGCCTCGGTTCAGTCCTCGGGCCATGCCTGAGTGCCCACAAGATCCGCAACCTCGTCGAGCATCTTGTCCGCGCAACCCTCATAGGCGCGGCTGAGCTCGTCATCGATCTCGTGGCGTCTCTTGGCCTTAAGATAGAGCTGGATGGCCGAACGAATAAAAGCCGACCGGCCGCGCTCCTGGACTTCCGGCTCCCGGTCGATTCGCTTCAGAAGGTCTTGATCCATAGACACCTGGATCGCTTGCATCGACATAATGGTATTATACTACATATCTATGTGGTGACTTATGTTGGGTGGTCCGACTCCGAACCTGTCGAGTAGCCTGGACGTTGCCTGCCCGCCGGACCCGCTAGTAATGAAACTCGTGGTGTCCACACCCAATCAGGGACTCTTGCACACCATGTTCAAAACGGCCTGACGTCCCTCATTGCGGACCGCTCGGAGCGCCCGCTCCAGCGCGGGGCGGACCTCCTCCGGTCGCGCGACTCGCTCGGCGTACCCACCACTTGCCTTGACAAGCAGCTCAAAGTGCGGAGACGGCTCGAGGGTGCTGAGAGGCACCTGGTCGAGTCTGCGCGTCCAACTTTCTGGATACATCCTCGAGTTCGCTTCCTGAACCGCACCCCATGCTTTATTGTTGAAAATGATGGTGAGGACCGGTAGCGCGTAAGCGTGGGACACAAAGTGACATGGGATTGGATTACCAAACATGTAAGCTCCATCACCCACAGTCGCGATCACGAGGCGCTCTGGCGCGGCGAGCTTCGCGCCCAGTGCCGCGCCGAGTCCCCATCCGAGACCGCTCGCCGAGGAGCTGCCAAAGAAGGTTCCAGGCGTTGTCAGCTCGACCTGGGTGGTCACAAGATCGTACTCATTCACGATTATCGTGTCATCATCCTTGACGTCGTCGATACATCGTGAAATCCACTGCGGGTCGAGCGGACTGTCGTCGCGAGCGCGCTCCGAGGCCGCGCGCCACTCGTCGCGTTGGCTATCGTGAAGACTCTTCAACCGCTGAAACCTCTCTTCGACTCGACGTCGTAGAGTCTCCCGATGGGGAGTGAGGGCGTCGGCCAACAGTTGTAGTGTCACCGCGGGATCGGCCTGGATCAGAATGTCGCTCGGGAAGCTTCGCATGGGGTATCGCGCGTAGAGTGGGTCGACTCCGATGTGGATCACTTTGCCGCGCACCGGTGGGTCGTTGTCACACGGCAACCACGGGACGTCGCTTTCGATCGCGACGATCACATCGGCTTCGTTCACGAACGGCTCGGTCGAGAAACCCAGATGGAGCGGATGCGTCGTGGGAAAACACATCGCCCGGCGGTTGAACTCGATCACCGGGATGGCAAGGCTCTCGGCAACCTTCACCAGGTTGGGTACGCAGCGCGGATCGCGGCCCGACATGGTGGTGACGATCAATGGATGGTCGGCCGCTACCAAGGCCGACGCTGCGGCTTCGATTGCCTGTGGATCCGGGTGCAAGCGATGGCCGGTGTGACGTCTCGGTGGGGAGCTCATGACGAGCTCGGTTTGCGGTTCGCTCAAGACCTCTCGGGGCAACGTCAAGTACACCGGGCCGCGGGGCTCGACCATCGCGATCTCGAGGGCTCGGTCCACGACCTGTTCGAGTTGTGAGAACTGGCGCAGCTCGTAGTCCCACTTCACGTACTCCCGGACCATGGCCGCTTGATCGAAGGTCTCCTGAGCCCAATGAATGTAGAGATTACGTGAGCCAGGAGCCCCGGCTTCGGTAATGGGTGTCCGACCGGCGGTAAAGAGAATGGGCACGCGGTCGCGTGAGGCGTTGATGATCCCGTTGAGTGCATTCGCCGTACCGACGTTGACGTGCACCATGACCGCCTGTGGCTCACCAGTGATCATGTAGTAGCCATACGCCATCGCCACTGCAGCGTTCTCGTGAGGAACCGTGATCGGGATCGGCGCATCACGCGCCTCGACGGCAGAACGCGCGAACGCCTCGATAATGGGCGCAAAATCGGTGCCTGCGTTGCCGAAGAAATACTTGATCCCACGGTCCCGCAATAATGCGAGATAGGATTGCGCCGTCGTTTCGACGTCGATCCGTTTCTCGGGCACCACCTCACTCCGTGGGCGCCGGTCCGCGCCGGCCTGCAGTAAGCTCATATTACCATTCACTCGTGGGGCTGGTTGCTGGGGTAATGGATCTGATTTATGCTCTCGACAGCTTGGGAGAAGAGCCTGTTCACAAGGGCCTAGTCCCATGGAACAAAAAAAGCTAGACAACACCGGCCCTTCTGTGATCTGCTAAATGCATGAAACACAAGGGCCGGCGAAAAGCCGAATTGAAGCTGTCGTCTCAAGAAAGCGAAGCGCTGACGCGACTGGCGCGACGCAGCCGTAGTTCGCCGCACCAAGCCTTCCGAGCGAAGATCGTGCTGGATTGCGCGGCGGGTCTGACGAATATGGAAGTTGCTAGGAAGATGCACACCATGAGGAGCACGGTGGGCAAGTGGCGAAGACGCTTTGTAGAACAACGAATGGAAGGGTTGTACGACGAACCTCGGCCGGGAGCGGCTCGCAAAATCGGCGATGACCAGATCGAGGAAGTCGTGACCAAGACGCTGGAGACGACTCCAAAGGGGAGAACCCATTGGAGTACGCGCTCGATGGCCAAGCATCTTTGGCTGAGTCATTCGACGATTGGACGTATTTGGCGAACGTTCGGGCTTCAACCGCACCGCTCGGAATCGTTTCGTCTCTCGCAAGACCCACAACTGGTCGAAAAAGTACGCGACGTTGTTGGCCTGTATATGAACCCACCGGATAACGCGGTCGTCCTGTGCGTCGACGAGAAATCGCAGATTCAAGCGCTCGAGCGTGCTCAACCTGTCCTGCCCATGAGCTTGGGCCAGCCCGAGCGACAAACCCACGACTACATTCGGCATGGAACGACTGACCTGTTTGCCGCACTCGACGCCGCAACAGGTGAAGTCTTCGGAAAGTGCTACGCGCGACATCGAGCGCTAGAGTTCAAGAAGTTCCTCGCTGAGATCGAAGCAGCCGTTCCCAGCGAGTTGGACATCGGCCGCTGTCGGTCTGCGTTTCGCAGAAGAGGTCAACGAGCGCGCTGACGGAGAGCTCGTCATCGAGTTCAAAGGCGCAAGCGAGGTTTTCCCCGTATTCGACCAGCCCGAGGCGTTAGTGAGGGGCGTCATCGACGTTTGGTATGGCGCCCCGAACTACTGGGCAGGGGTGGTCGCGGGCGGTTATGTAACGGAACTTTCGCCTCTTCCCATTCCCGATGGCGGGCCTGGTCACGAACTGTTCGAGTTGATGGTCCAGCTGTACGCGCGCAGGGGTGTTCGGTATCTCGGGCACTTCTCAGGTGCTCCGGGCACGGGCAATCACTTCATGTACGTCCAGCAGAGGATCGCATCCATTGCCGACCTCGAGGGCATGAAGATCAGGGTTCCACCGTTGACGCGCTTCTTCGTCAACGGGGTGGGCGCCGAGCCGGTCACACTCCCGCCGGGAGAGGTTTACCTCGCCCTGGAACGCGGCACGGTGGAAGGCTTCACCTGGCCCTATTACGACGGGTTCACCAATTTCGGCTGGCATGAAGTGTCGAAATTCATCGTCTCACACCCGCTGTATCGCAACGGGGCGAGCATCACGATGAATCTCGAGACATGGAACAGCCTTCCTGAGGACATGCAACACATCGTGTTGGATGCCGTGCGTGACATTCAGGTCTGGGCGCTGGAATGGATTGCGGCACAACAACGGGTGCAGCTCACGACGATGACAGCGGGCGGCATGGGTGTCATCTCGTTCTCCGAAACCGATGCTCGGCGCTGAGACGAGACCGCCAGCGCGACGTTGTGGGCCCAGTTTAAAAAGGTCATGAGCGCGGAGGATTTCAACAAAGCCAGGACGCTCATGGGGTACAAGTGAGACTTAGGATCACTCGTGTCTTCGATGCCATTGTGAATGTCAGCGCCGCATTGGCCGGCGGTCTGCTCGTGGCCCTCATGCTGGCGACCACCGTCAAGGTATTCTTTCGATACGTCTTGGGCGAAGGGCTTAACGGCGTCGATCAGATCAGCGGTACGCTGCTGCTCTACATCGCTTTTCTCGGGGCTGCGTGGGTAGCACGCGAAGACAAGCACGTGCGCGTCGATCTTCTGGTCAAGGGCCTGAGTCATCGATTACAGCGCTGGTTGGGCGTGGTGACCTCCATCATCGGCGCCCTGACCTGCTTGATACTTGCGGCCTACGGCGCCGTGGAAGCCGCCACCTCCTGGCAGCGCGGCATATTCATTCCGGCTGAAATCGAGTTTCCGAGAGCCATCAATTTGGCCGTGATTCCGTTCGGCAGTTTCTTGCTGTGCCTTCAGTTCATCAGGAGTGCCCGGCGCTCGTTCATCGGCGAGAGGGTCCATGCCGCCAACAGCGAAAGAGGTGGGTAGGCATGGAGTGGTGGGCGTGCATGCTGTTGTTCTTCGGCGGTCTCATCATTCTGTTACTGACGGAGCTTCCGGTCGTGTTCGCCTTCATGCTGGTCAATGTCGTCGGGGTCTACCTACTCTGGGGCGGAACCATTGGTCTCGAACAGCTCATTCTCAGCATCGATAGCTCCGTTTCGACGTTCGTGCTGGTGCCGGCCGATGTTCATTCTCATGGGCACGGTGATGTTCCATCCCGGTGTTGCCTTCAAGATGATAGATGTGCTCGATCAATGGCTCGGGGCCATCGCGGGCCGGCTGTCTTTGCTCGCGGTAGCTGCCGGTGCGCTGTTTGCAACGCTCACCGGAGTCGCGATGGGTAGCGTGGCCATGCTGGGATCCACACTCGGGCCGGACATGGAAAGATGAGGCTACAGCAAATCCATGTCGCTCGGACCGATTCTCGCCAGCGGGAGCCTCGCCATCATGATCCCCCCGAGCGCCCTTGCCGTGATCTTGGCCAGCTTCGGCAAGTTCTCCGTGGGTAAGCTCTTGATGGGGATATTGCTCCCAGGCTTGCTGCTGGCCGGTGTCTACACGGTCTATATCATCGTGAGGTGCACGCTTCAGCCAAGTCTGGCCCCCGCCTACGATGTCGCCCCGACGCCAATAGGACGTCGCATTGCAGACACCTGTCGCTACGTGGTGCCGCTCGTGTCGGTCATCTTCGTCGTAGGCGGAACCATCTTTGCCGGTGTCGCCACTCCGACGGAAGCTGCCGCTATCGGTGCGCTCATGTGCTTCGGGCTCGCGGCAGCCTACGGGAAATTGAGCTTTCAGGTCATCAAGAATGCGGTGGGCACGGCAACATCTATTTCGGTCGTGGTCTTGATCATCCTCACTGGCTCAGCCGTTTTCGGCCAGCTGCTGGCCTTTGCCGGGGTCACTGTGGGCATCACCCAGCTGGTTGGAAACCTGTCCGTACCCCCCACCATCATCCTTCTCTCGTTGCAGCTCGTCGTGCTGCTGCTGGGCATGTTCATCGAGCAGACTTCCATCGTCATGGTCACGATCCCGATATTCATGCCCATCGTCGGCGCCCTGGGGTGGGACCCGATATGGTTTGGCGCGATCATGCTGCTCAACCTGGAGATGGCGACCATCTCCCCGCCTTTTGGATTGTCGCTGTTCGTCATGAAGAGCATCGCCTCACCGGACACCTCGATGGGCGATATCTACCGGGCGGCTCTCCCGTTCGTGGGGCTGAACATTGTCGTGATGGCAATCATGATCGCGTTTCCGCCGATTGTGCTGTGGCTTCCCGACTTGATGAGATAGCAGGAGAAGACGCCTCCATCACTTCGGGCGTCTTCTCCCGAGATGGCAATCTCGAAGACGTTCTTTGCAAGATCCACAGCGATCGTCGTATCTTTCATTCGGACTCCTCCTTTTCGATGCGTATTCGACTGACTTTGGCACATCGATGCCGTCTATGTCAGCGGAGGAGTCCATTCCATCACTTGATGGCAGAAGCACCCGTGAGAGAGCGGGGCTGCCTCTTCGCCAAGGCTGTGGCCAAGCAGGGCCATTCCGTCAAACCGAATCGTCGGTCATTGGGGCTTTCTTGGTCAGAACCGGTTTCAGGTTCCGGCGTTTGAGCTGCTCGTTCAACGCTACGAGATCGCTCTCCAGAACACCTTGCAGATTCCGAAGATGTCCGTCCAGCTCCGGCGAAAGCTCCTCGAACACCTTGTAGGCAGCGTCCGTTGGGCGCGCATCGCCGTTCTCCACGCTGTACCTCAGGTAGGCCAGCCGGTTGTTGATTCTAATGGAGAAGTTGAACGGATCCTGAGGGCTTTGGTTTTTGACCTGGTAAATCTCCTGCTCGATCGTCGCGATCTTTCCGAGCAGACTCTGGGCGGTGCGGTTCAGCCTGCTGTCGCTGGACTGTTCGAGTCGGTCGTTGACCTGGGCGCGGATGTCGCGAATCTGGATGACCGCTTCGTGGGCCGCGCTCGTCTTATCTCGGATCTTGGAGGCGAGATCGAACTGCTTCTTTAGATCGGCCACGGTGACGCCCTTGAGCCGCGGGTCCATCTGTATCTCGAACGACTGCGTCACGGTCTTACCGGCCGCGGTAAGGCGGACCTGGTAGCGTCCGGGAGGGGCCTTCGGCCCGCTCTGCGGCGAGGCACCACTGATGACCATCCCCTCGAAGGTCGGCGCGCCTGGATAGCGTAGATCCCACTCGAATCGGTTCAGGCCGGCGTGGACGGTTGGCGGCGGCCGGCGGAAGGAAGGCGCGGGGCTCGGCTTCTTCTCGTCCTCGGGCGTACCGGCGACTTTACGGATAACCTTGCCCGTGTCGTCCAGGATCTCGGCGGTGACCTTATCCACCGCGTCCTTGAGATAGTACTGGACGACCGCGTTGCCCAACCCCCGCACGGCGGGGTGAGGCTCGAAGAGGGTCAGGGAGGCTTGATAGACCTCCGGCGTGATCTGGCGCAGGGGATCGATGTCGTCCAGGATCCAGAAGCCCCGGCCGTGCGAGCCGACCACCACGTCGTGGTCCTTGACCACGAGGTCGCGAATCGGCGTGTCCGGCAGATTGAGCTGGAGCGACTGCCACTGGTCGCCGGCGTCGAAGGACACGTACACACCGTGCTCCGTACCCAGGAAGAGAAGGTCTTCTCGCACCGGATCCTCCCGCACCGCCCGCGCAAAGTGGCCCGCTGGGATGCCGTTGACAATCTTCGTCCAGCTCTTGCCGTAGTCGCGCGTCCGGAAGACGTACGGCTCGCGGTCGTCCACCTGGTAGCGATTGGCCGCCACGTAGAGCGTGCCCGGGTTATGCCGCGACTCGTCGATGATGCTGATGCGGCTGAACTTCGGCATGTCGGGAGGCGTGATGTTCTCCCAGTTCTTACCGCCGTCTCTGGTGATGTGCATCAACCCGTCGTCCGAGCCGGTCCAGATGGTGTTCACGTCGTGGTAGGAGGGGGCCAGGGCGAAGATCGTCGCGTAGATCTCCGGTCCGTCCATGTCCATGGTGATGAGGCCCCCGGTGGGTCCCAACGTTTCCTCGTCGGCGAGAGTGAGATCGGGGCTGATCTTCTCCCAGCTCTGTCCATCGTTGGTGGTCTTCCACAGGTGCTGCGAGCAGGTGTAGAGGATGTTCTCGTCGAGGGGAGAGAACATATTGGGATAAGTCCACTGCCACCGCTCCGGATACGCGCTCGACGGCTCGCCGAGGAAAAACCGCGGGTAGACCTGGATGTCCCGGATCTGGCCGTTCGACCGGTCGTAGCGCGTCAAAAGCCCCCCCCGGCTGCCGGCGCCGCAGGCGTAGAAGATGTCCAGGTTGGTGGGGTGCTGCGATATCCACGCGCTCTCGGCGCCGCCCACCTCGTAGTACCAGCCGTGATTCGGGCCGCGGGCTTGCATGTAATCCCAGCCCCCGCTGGGCACGCACACCGTGGAGTTGTCTTGCTGCGCGCCGCAGACGTGGTACGGGAAGTCGTTGGTCGCGATGACGTGGTAGAGCTGGGTGGTGGGGAAGTCCTGCTCGGACCAGGTCTCCCCGCCGTTGATGGAGACATTGCCGCCCCCGTCGTTGGCATTGATCATTCTGAGCGAGTTGTTTGGGTCGATCCACAGGTCGTGGTTGTCACCGTGAGGCACCTCAATCCGGATGTCGAAGGTCTTGCCGCCGTCGGTGGACTTGTAGAAACTGGTGTTGAGACCGTAGACGGTATCCCGGTCCAGCGGGTCCGCGTAGATCCGGGTGTAGTAGAAGGCTCGCTGACGGAGCTTTCGCTCGTCGTTGGTCCGTATCCAGGTGGCTCCGGCGTCGTCCGAGCGAAAGACACCGCCCTCGTTCGCCTCCACCATGGCCCAAATCCGATTGGGGTCCGCCGGTGAGACCGTCACCCCGATCTTTCCGATCGGCGGCTCGGGCATGCCGGGATTTTCGGTGAGCTCGGTCCAGGTGTCGCCGCCGTCCGTGGACTTGTATAGCCCGGAGTCCGGCCCGCCACTCGACAGAATCCAGGCCTTGCGGTAGACCTGCCAGAGCGATGCGTAGAGAACCTCCGGATTTTTCCGGTCGATGATGAGATCCACCGCCCCCGCCTTGGGACTCACATAGAGGACTTTCTCCCAGGTGTTGCCCCCATCGGTGGAGCGAAAGACCCCGCGCTCCTCGTTGTCGCCGTAAGGGTGTCCGAGCGCCGCGACATAAACGATGTCGGGATTGGTGGGGTGCACGCGGATGCGAGAGATCGCCTGTGTATCCGCCAGGCCCAGGTGCCGCCAGGTCTTGCCGCCGTCGGCGGTCTTGTAGACGCCGTCGCCCTGGGTGATGCTGCCGCGGAGCTGGGTCTCGCCCATGCCAATGTAGACGACGTCAGGGTTGGTTTCCGCTACGGCCACCGCGCCCACCGAGGAGCTGGTCACCTGACCGTCGGTGACCGGGAACCAGGTGTCGCCGCCGTCCGTGGTCTTCCAGAGCCCGCCGCCGGTGGCGCCGAAGTAGTACTCGTTGGGCCGGCCGGGGCTTCCCGAGCAACCGATCGACCTCCCCCCGCGGTTGGGTCCGATGTTGCGCCAGGAGAGGGTGCTGAAGAGCTCCGCGTCGAAGGTGATCTCCGCCGGGGAGGCGGATGAGCGGGCGTGTAAGGTGCCGCTCCCGGCGAAGCCGGACATCTCGAAGACCATGTCATAGGTCCCCGGCTCGAGGTTCGGAAAGCGGTAGCTGCCGTCGACCTCGGTGGTGGCCACCCTCTCGCCGATGATATCTGTGCCGGTCAGGGTTATGGTGACGCCCGGGAGAACGAGCCCCTGCGCGCCCTTGACCACACCATCCAAGATTCCAGTGGTGAGCTGGGCTCCAAGCAAGGAGCAAAGCCCCAGGAAAATAATGGCTAAGATTAACAGTTGTTTACGGAACATACGCCCTCCTTTCAATTCACAGCGTGTTACTTGCCCGAAAGGGCAGTGTAATCGGGAAAGGCGACGGTGATTCCCCGGCGTAACGAAAAGGAGGCTGCTCGGCCATCTTCGACCCTTTTTTTCAGAGAATGACAAAGAGGTGATAGCAAAACCCCCGCTTGGCTGCTGCAATGGCTGGGGCGCCTTCTTCAGCATCTCCGCCACCTCGCCGATGTAGCGAGAATAAGGGTGTCATTATAATTGAGCCTCTTCTGCCATTTCAGTGGATCCTCTCGAGTGTGAGACCGCCGCAGTTTAGGTAGACGAGACTGATGAGAGCTTCGGCAGAGTGGAGCCCGTAGCTGCGGTTGTCTCTCATCATTATTAAAATGACCGGGCCTGTCCCTTCCGTAGTAGGAAGACGAAGCTACCGGAACACGCGGCGCTTTCGGCTACAATGAGTTTCACCACCGAAACGGAGCCTTTTGCGCAGCATGGAAGCGTCGCAACGTCGCCGGTGGGTGAAGTGGCTGGCCGCCCCCGCGCTCGCACTCACGAATGTGAGGCGTTATCATCATCCCCCGCACGCAACGTAGATAGCGTTAGAAGGCGGCGCAGCCGATCTAGGTGTCATCGCAAAGTGAGACCGCTCCCGGAGGCCTGAAACGTGGAATACCGGAGACTGGGCAATACGGATATCGAAGTCTCGGTGATGGCGCTCGGCTGCTGGGCCTTCGCGGGCGGCGCGGTCTGGGGCGATCAGGATGACGACATATCGATCGCGACGGTGCACGCGGCACTGGACACAGGGATCAACTTCTTCGACACGGCAGAGTTCTACGAGAAAGGCCATTCTGAACGCGTCCTCGGACGCGGCCTGGAAGGCCGGCGCACAGAGGCGGTCATCGCGACCAAGGTGAGTCCGAATCACCTGACCCCGGAAGGGATCGCATCTGCCTGCGAGGAGAGCCTCGTGAACTTAAGGACGGACTATATCGATCTGTACCAGATCCACTGGCCGAATCACGACATCCCGATCGAGACGTCCTGGCGCGCGCTCGAAGATCTGGTGCAAGACGGGAAAGTCCGCGCTCTGGGTGTAGCAAACTTCGCCATCGGTGATCTATCCGATCTGATCGAGGTGGGCCGGCCGGAAGCGAATCAGCTGCCCTACAGCTTGCTATGGCGGGCGATCGAGTTTGAAATCCTGGCGCTCTGCCGCGAGCGTGCAATCGGGTTGATCTGCTACAGTCCGTTCGCGCAGGGGCTGCTGACGGGACGCTACGCGACGGCGGACGAGGTGCCGGATGGACTCGCGCGGACGCGATGGTATGCGAGCACCCATCCACTGGCCATTCACGACGAGCCCGGATGCGAAGAAGCCGTTTTCCGCGCCCTCGCGGGCATTCGCGACGTGAGTGAGCAGGT
Organism: Candidatus Marinacidobacterales bacterium; assembly: GCA_965237955.1. GTDB lineage: Bacteria > Acidobacteriota > Vicinamibacteria > Marinacidobacterales > SMYC01. The sequence goes on from OZ250169.1 coordinate 3,922,569, forward strand.
CGGCGCTCCCATGGCGAGCGTGGCCCTCGCCTGGGTGAGGCAGCAGAGGGGGATAACGTCGTTTCTGGTGGGGGCCCGGAATCCGCAAGAGCTCGAGCGCAACCTGCCATCGCTTTCGCTGGAGCTGGACGCCGTGACGACGGCCGAGTTGGAGCGCTTGACACAGCCGGTCAAAGACGCGATCGGTCGGAACCCTGACATGTGGATGTCCAACTCCCGGATGCGGTGAGTTTTTTCTCTCGCTCAGTTCATGGCTAGAGAACGCAAGGGCGCAACGGCGCCGACCGACAGGGCACCAATAAAGGATAGGAGATTCTATACGGCCGGCGCGCCGGATTCGCGAGAATTCTCCCCGGGGGCGAGGGGGTTACGCGTTGGGGCGGTCGGGAATCGAGGGAAAAGGGGAACACCGACCTCGACCTGCTACTTGATCAACGATCGCGACTCGAAATTCTGCGCGTCGTTTCAGCTGACCATCGAAGCGGTGGGTATCAAGACAGTCAAACTGCCTGCGAGAAGCCCGGATTTGAATTCATTCGCGGAGCGCTGGGTGAAGTCAGTGAAAGGATGAGTGCCTGTCGAAGCTCATCCTCTTCGGGGAAAGGTCCCTTCGACTCGCGCTGAAGGAGTAGACCAAGCGCATCTAGGCGTTCGCGCGGGCCGACGTCGCTATGAGCGCGACCCGTTTCTGAAGCTTCTTATCTCGGGCCCCTTCTCTTTCGTGGCGTGGGGTCACGCCGGTACCGCGTCGCGCGCGATGTCCCCTGCGTCGTCGATTGAGCTCACGCCCCAGCACAGCTCGATGAGCTGTCGGGTTCGAGCGCCCGAGAGCACACCTTCCGCCTGGCCTCGGAATTTCGCTTCCAGATCGGCGTCCGTCATCGGACGCTCCAGGCTTCCGATGGCGTGTAAGACGTGCTTGTCGATCGTCCGTCCGTCCTTGAGCGTCACCGAAACGTAGGCTTCGTCCTCCTCGACGGCAGGATCCACCGCCGCCGAGACGCGGTCGCGGACCGCCACGATGGTCCGGTCGCGGACGGCGTCATCGGTGTATTCCTTTTGACCGGCTGAACCTCGCACGAAAGCCACCGCGGCCGAGTGAAACACGCTGAACTTGCCCTCGAGCCCGGTGGACGGAGTTTTCTTGCCCGTGAGCTACAACACGAGCGGGTTCACCCGGAGCTCGACCCGGGTGATGTCGGACGGCTCGAGAGCGTGCTCGTTTCTGAGCTGGACGCATCCGTCGATGATGGGGTGGATTACGATGCCACAGGCGAAAGGTTTGTACGTGTTGCGCTCGACTTCGAACGTCTCTCCGAGTCCCTTCGTGACGTGGGTGAAGTCGTGCTCGGCGGACATCGTGTTGGCGAAGCCGCGCGTCGCTTCGAGGCTACGATCGGAGCTCGTGAAGTTCTTGGACGCGAGTAGCGCGGCCGTCACCCCATTCTGGGCGGCTCGGCCGGGGTGAAAGGATTTACACATCGTGCCGAACATCTCGCGAAGCCCCGCCGATTGCGTCGCGGCGATGCCTTGGTGCACAACTCCGATAGAGGCCGATAGCTCGCTTGGCCCCGACTCCCATCATCCGATCATCTCGCTATCAGGCATCCCGAGCGCCGTCATGGTGTTGAGAATCTTGCACCCGATCCTTGCCTCGACTCTCTGTGCCGCCAACCCTCTCGCTCGCATCGCTGAGCCCACGATAGCCTTGTAGCGATGGAACGTTGTCTCGACTTTGCTCCGTTTGCTGTAGCCCGATTCTGTGTGCCACTTTCGTTTGCCGAGCCGAGCTTGTGCTGCAATGTTGCGATTGCGCTGTCGGCTGCTCGCCGGCCCCGATGCGAGCTGGGCGCCCTTGCGCGGCGGTATCAGCACCCTCGGCGAGCAATGAGCGCTGTGATTCTCGATTGCCTCATAGACGCCGCCGGCGTCGTATGCGGTGTCAGCTCTGGCAGATGAGATGGGACTGTCGATCTGTCCGACAAGCGATGCAACCCGCGATGAATCGCGGGCTCTTTTGCTCGTCAGCTCGCCGGCGACGACTTCGCCACTCTGCTCGTCGACACACAGATGGAGCTTGCGATAGTCCCTGCTCTTTGGTGCTCTGCGCAGCTGGCCGGCGTGGACAGCGAGACCGCTGCTGTCGATCAAGATGTGCAACGGCGTCTTCTGCTTGTCTTGGTAGAAGGGGACCTTACCCAGCTTCGCCTTGCGCCTCGAGATCGTGGTGTGATCGGGCACATCATTGTCTAGCTTCATCAGAGCGAACAACGATCGCAGCAATCCCTCGCTCTGCCTAGATGACAGATGAAACACCATGCCCAGGGTGACAGCCGTCTCGATGGCGTGGTTCGAGTACTTGCGTTGACGGCCCGGTTTCCTCCTCCTCGGCCGGGGCGCGTCCCAGTTCACAAGCTTGCCGGCGGTGAGCGAGATCCAGACGGTCAGGCTCCCACGGTTGCGTAGACCCGCCTCATATTCACGCCAATTCCTCACGCGATAGGCCTTCTTCACATACTTCCGCTGAGTGCGTTTGAAAATGCTCATGGGGAACCTCGAATCCGTGAGTAAAGGACAATTGTGGACCGAGATCGCGAGTTGTGCACCAAGGCAGCTCGTAAAGGCTTCGAACCGCGTTGGATATTATGGAACTCAATCAGGACGGCCTTTGCGAGTCTGGCATCCGCCCTGTTAATAGTTCTACTATTCAGACTTTGAAGAGCAAGGACGTAGCGACATATGATCTGTGTCACTGGAGCAGGTGGGACCGTCGGTAGCGAGCTCATCAAAGGGCTTGAATCAGCAAAGGCCCCGTTCCGCGCGGCCTACTTCTCGAAAAAGAAGGCGGAAGCCGCACGGGCGAAAGGGATCGACGCCGTCATCATGGACTACGTCTTGTGGCTCTGTGCCTTCGTCTTCTACGAGTCGAAAGCTTAATCCACGCTCTCAAGGTTGGGCAGGCCTCAATACATAATGTCTATCTGTTCACTCCCCGGGCCCCACCCAGGGCCTGGGCGATGGTCACCTCTCCCAGCTTCTTGTCCCCGTGCTTTTTCACCAGGGCCGTCGTCCTCGGGCGCCAGGCTTCGATCTTCTGGCGCAGCTTCTCCTTCAGCTTCGACATGGAGTCCTCCTGGGCTGAGTGATGCCGGGGGCACGCCAGTGGGAAGGTCGCACGGGTGGACGCTAGCACCCCAGCGGGCCTTCGTCCATAAGCCGAGGATCTCACACCCGCCCCCTGCCTTTCTCGTGCTAAGTTCCCGAGGAGCGTGAGTGACATGAAGAGATCCCGCCGCCAATTCCTGGAAGGCTCCGCGCGCGCGGCGGCCGGGCTGGCCCTGATCGCACCCAGGGCGGCCCTCGCGGCTCGGCCCGTCGCCCCGAGCGACAAGATCCGCTTCGGCGTGATCGGAGTCCGGGGCATGGGGTGGTCCAACATGCGGTCGGCCCTGAAGATCGACGAGGTGGAGTGCGCCGCGATCTGCGACGTCGATCAGCGGGAGTTGGATCGACGCAAGGAGGAGAGGGTCGAGGCCGGAGGCGCGGCGCCCCGGCTCTACGGGGACTACCGGAAGCTCCTCGACGACAAAGACCTCGACGCGGTCATCATCGGCACCCCCGACCACTGGCACTGCCGGATCCTCCTGGATGCCCTCGACGCCGGGAAGCACGTCTACGTGGAGAAGCCCCTCGCCAACTCCATCGAAGAGGCCAACGTCATGCTGGCGGCGGCGCGGCAGTCCGACCGGATGGTGCAGGTCGGCCAGTGGCAGCGCAGTGGTCCCCATTACGAGGAGGCCCTGGAGGTGGTGCGCTCCGGCGACCTGGGGAACATCCGTCTGGTGAAGGTCTGGGCCTATCAGGGCTGGATGAAGCCGGTGCCGGTGGAGCCCGACGCGGAGGCGCCCGAGGGAGTGGACTACGCCATGTGGCTCGGCCCGGCTCGAACTCGACCCTTCAATCCCAACCGCTTCCACTTCAACTTTCGGTGGTTCTGGGACTACGCCGGAGGCCTCATGACCGACTGGGGCGTCCACGAGATCGACATCGCGCTGTACGCCATGGGAGCCCGAGCCCCGAAGTCCGTCATGGCCTCCGGCGGAAAGCTGGCCTACCCGGACGACGCCTCCGAGACCCCCGACACGCTGCAGGCGGTCTTCGAGTACGACGACTTCAACATGCTCTGGGAGCACGCCACGGGCATCGACGGAGGCAACTACGGCCGGACCGAGGGAATCGCCTTCATCGGGAACAACGGCACGCTGGTCGTCAACCGAGGCGGATGGGAGCTGCTCCCGGAGGCAGAGGAGGTCGACGAGCGGCGGCGGTACAAGATGGAGGCACTTCCCCAGGTCCGACGAGGTCGCAACGAAGATGCGCTGGGCAACCATACCCGCAACTTCGTGGAGGCCATCCAGAACAACGACGCCACGGTCCTGAAGTGCGGCATCGAGAGCGGGAGCGTCGCGGCGGTCAACGCCCACATGGGGAACATCGCCTTCAAGGTCGGCCGAAAGATCTACTGGGACGCGGACGCCGGGAACTTCGGGACAGACAAGGAGGCCAATGCCCTCCTGCGGCCGGAGTATCACAACGGCTGGGTGCTGCCAAGGGCCTGAGACAACCTGGCTCGGCGACACGCTACCCTCCAAAACGGGACCGTACCGCGTCCGGAGGATCGGACTCGACGGTTCCGTGCTTGAGCAAGTGCCCCGCGCACAGTTCCTAGTCCCCTGGATCTTTGATTACTATACAAAGTTAGGCTTTTCGCCAGCCCATAATATTCATAAGATTCATGCACTTAGAAGGGTTTCGGCAAGCTCTGCTTTATCTAGTTTGTTCTGATACAGGGGACTAGGCTAACGCGACTCCGCCGTTTGTAAAACGATCTTCTTTCTGGTGTGATTGAAGCTGGAGGCGTCGCTTGCTTGGTAGAGTCGGTTCGTCCACCGCCGCCATCCTTTTGGTCGCCTTCTCGCTTTTCGGTCAGACTTTCCAGGCCAAGGTCGTCGGGATCTCCGATGGCGACACGATCACGGTCTATGACGGGACCAGGCAGACTCGAATCCGCCTCGAAGGGATCGACTGCCCGGAGAGCGGCGCGGACTTCTCCAATAAAGCAATAAAGCAAAGCAGCTCACCTCCGATCTCGTCCTCGGCAAGCGGGTGCGCGTCGAGGGCAAGGAGCGGGATCAGTACGGGCGTCTCGCTCCAGAATGGATCGCCGGGCCCGGTACGACCAGTGGTCGTGCTCGAGGCGTGACATCGCCTCGCGAAACTGCTCCTGCATCTCTCCTTCTCGGTCGGGGAAATTCCCAAACCGTCAACTATAGCGCTCAGCCTCCGAGCTCGAGCGCGTCCGCTCCGAGAAGGGTGTGGAGGAGCACGTTCGCGCCCGCCTCAATGTCCCTGGGACGCGAGAACTCCTTAGGAGAGTGGCTGATGCCGTCTATGCTGGGGATGAAGATCATCCCCACCGGTGCCAGGAGCGCGATGGTCTGAGCGTCGTGGCCGGCGCCGCTCGGCATCCAGAGCGTCGAAAGCGCGAGCCCCGCCGCCGATTCGGCGACGAGCTTTCTCAGGCGATCGTCCGTGGGTGCGGCGCGGCTGACGTCGTATAGCTCGAGCTCGATCCGCGTGTCGTTCTTTGTCGCCAGCGCCCTTCCCTCCTTTTCGATCTCCCGAAAGATGCGGTCGATCTTGGCCATCTCGAGATCCCGGATCTCGAGAGAGAGCATCGCCCGCCCGGGGATGACGTTCGCCGCGCCGGGATGGGCCTCGAGCTTTCCCACCGTACCCACTTGCCGCCCGGGCATCGAGGTGACGACCCGGTTCACCAGGTCGATGAACCTGCCAGCCGTGAGCATGGCGTCACGACGCTGGTCCATGGGGGTGGTTCCCGCGTGATTGGCGAAGCCGGTGACGGTGACGCTCCAGCGTTTGACACCGACGATGCCTTCGACGACACCGATGTCGATGTGTTGCTGATGCAGCAGGGCCCCTTGCTCGATGTGGAGCTCGAGATAGCAGGCGATGTCCCCGGGACGCCGCCGCACGGCGTCGAGCTTCGCGGGATCGCCGCCGATGAAGGCGATACCTTCGCCGATGCTCTTGCCGCTGTGCGTGGGGAGAGCGAGCTCGTCCTCCGTCACCTCAACCGCCAGCGCGCGACTTCCCGTCGCCCCCCTTTCCTCGTTCTGAAAGATGACGACTTCCAGGGGATGTCGCGTCCGGAGAGAAGCGTCCGCGAGCGTCTGGGCCACTTCGATGGCGCCCATCGAGCCCACTTGTCCGTCGTAGTTTCCGCCATGCGGAACGGAGTCGATGTGCGAGCCGAACATCAGGGGCGGCACGTTCGGGTCCGTGCCCCGCCGGCGTCCGAGGATATTGCCCGCGAGGTCAATCTGAACATCGAGTCCCGCCTCGCGCATGAGCCCCATGGCATAGTCTCGACCCTCGCGATCGGCATCGCTATAGGCCACGCGGCTGATACCACCTTCGGGCGTGCGTCCGAACTGTGCCAGCTCATCGAGTCGGCGGTTCAACCGCGCGCCGTCTACCCGAAGTGTTGCGCGTTGGTAGAGGCCTAGAGCCCCGAGGCTCATTAGAAACTCACGACGGTTCATCGTCCGCTGAGTCTACCGTGTTTGTGCGTTACGTGCACGCCGGAAAAAATGGGGCACGGAAACTGACAGCCGGACCAAGAAAAAAGGCGGGGCGCCACTTAGGGCCGGCGACAAAATAAGTTCCCGTTTTCAAGACGGTCGGATGGTGTAGTTCCATTTGGGTAGAGTCTGGTCCTTTGTAACGGAAAGCGCCTGCATCCGCTCGTCAGTGATTTTGACGCCCTTCGGATAACGACGCCGGATAAGGTGTGCGCGTACTCGCAAACCGGAAGAGGTGGTGGTCGTGCGGATGTATTTGAGGATGGTTTCGTAGCTGTCGAGAGGCCTGCCCGCCCAGTTCTTGCTGATCTCGCTGAACAGACGGTGCTCCACTGGATTCCACTTGGATGTACCGGACGGATAGTGGGCTATGGTGATAGCGATGTCGTGGCGATTGCAAATCCGCGTTTGAAGCCCGTGCTTCCAACCCCGACACCGATAGCCATTGCTGCCCCCGGCGTCTGCCAATATCGCGAGGTCACGGGCTGCAGGATAGCGTCGCCGTCCTTCCGTTCGCCACCACTTCTCGATGGCATTCACGGCGAAGTCCGGGGTGTTGTACGAGGTACCAATGAACACTGTCCCGCGGTTCGCGAGCAGATCGTAGACGCCGTAGGGGATTGCGATGCCGTTCGATTCGGAACGGAAGTCATGGTCTTTGACGAGAGTCGGCTCGCGGTTCCAGGCCTGCCCGCCGTTTTTGAATAATCCCACCAGCTCCCGTTTCTTCGTGTCTACGCTGATGATGGGATGACCAGCTGCGGCAAAACGCTCGCGCAGTTCGGCGATACACGCGAATTGGGTATCGCGATCTTCGGACGTGGCACCGCACAGCTTCTTGTGGTTCACCCGCAACGAGAAGCCGAGCTGTTTGAGCAGTCGACCGACGGTTTTGCTGCTGACGTTCACACTGAGGCTTCTTAGCTCGCAAGCAATCTTGTCGGTGGTCCGCCGCGTCCATTTCACTCCCGTCATCGGATCGCCCGCGGTGTCGTGCTTCATGAGTTCTTCGATCTTGGCGATGACTTCTGGCGTTTTTTTTGCACGGCGCGCCGTCCGCCACCCTTTCGCCGAACTCCGTCGAGCTCAACATCTCTCATTAGCAATTCCCTACGACCTCTGGCTACCGTGCTCGGATCCATCCCGAGCAGTTCGGCAATCTGTTGGTCGCCACCGTGACCGAGCTTCATGGCCTCGACCCCCGCGTAGAGACGGCGCTGCTTTTCATCGAGCAGGCTGTAGAAAAGAACGATCGCAGCCTTCAACTCCACGGGGAGCACGCGGACTCCCCCGACCCAGCCCAACGTGGAAGGTGACGCCTCATGTACCTGGCGGGCCGAGAGCTGTTGCTTGCGCGTGCTCACATCGGTGGCCAGATACAGATATCGGCCGAACACCTGCTCGCGCGCCAATCTTTTCTCTCGGACCAGTTTCAACAGAGGAGCCTTGACGTCAACCTGCACCTCGTCCTCGAGCTCGTCGACGTAGTAGCCTGCCTCACAGGCCGCGACCAACGCTTTTACCGTCGCAAGCAACGTCCCGTACTTCGAGAACCACACTGAGCGCAACGACCAAAGACCTTTTCGATCGAACTGGGCGATCTCGTCCAACGTGTAGTAGCTACCACGGTGGGAGTAGCTTGTCCGATACGCCAACTCATTGAGCTTTCGGAAGACGGTCGAGTCCACATCGGTACCCAACACTGCCTTCAAATCATCGAGGGTAGCTATTTTGTGCTTCCTCAACAGGCGGTCGAGATCTTCAGACTGATAGCTCGTAGGTCTCATAATAGGAGAAGTGCTCCTTGATAGGCGTAATCCTCCCTAAAATGAGGACCGTTTGTCAAACACGCGCTGGTTGCTGAAGATCTACAAATGTTCCGTTTCTAGGGAGCTTGCCAGGCTCTCGTGATGCCAGACGACATCGCGATCACGATCTGAAACAGGAAGAGTGTGCTCAAAACTAGACAGTTATTTTGTCGGCGGCCCTTTAGGGTGGGCCATTTTAGATGAGCGAAGTGGACCAAGCCGAGTGGACAAAAACAAACCCATACTGTTTTTCATGAATGCCGGTGCCGATCATCCGCTGCAACGACGGATTAGCCAGCTCCTTGCACTGCCGGTCCCTTCAAAAGCTAGTCCGCTCGGGTAAACTCTGCCCTCAAATCGAACCTCTTTACGGAATTAGAGCTTCAGCGCACGACCGAGTAGGTCCGTATGTCGGGCGGCTCCGCCATGATCGGCTCCAGCTTGGGTAGAGCCTCCTTGATATGGTCACTTGAGAGGTGGGCGTCAAAAGCAGAATCGCTTTGCCACTCTTCCACGAAAGTGAAGTCCGTCGGATCTTCTCTGTTCTGGAGAAGCTGGTAGGTGACGCAGCCGGACTCTTTACGGGTGGGCTCGACGAGCCCGCTAAGGAGTTCCCTTACCGCGCTCACGTTATCGGAGCTAGCTTTGATTCGGGCAACAACTCTCAATGAATTCTCAGGCATTACTCCTCCTTTCACAGACCAATATCACACCGGTCAAGCTGCCTAACGATACACGTCAGCTGCGGACGCCCGCAATCGAGGAAGCATTGGCGGCGTCCGACGGCTGCACGTGATGTTGTACAGCTCTATGTTCAATTTATGACCTACGCCGCGAAGAAACCGAACCTACGGTCTACGGACACGTAATCCGTAGGTTGAAACCTAAGCCCCAAGCGACGCGAAACTCGATTCGCCGCTGATTGATCGCACGTCCGGTCGAAAGTAGAATACCCGGACGTTTCAGGGTGTTATCGTGCTACGCAGCATCACCGCGCACTATAAGAACGCTCGCGGCCCGTCAGGGCCCACGCCAAGTCCAGCTTGGCAGTCGAGTTGCACACCCGGTCCGTCTCGAAGACGACCTGCTTACATGGGCGAGTCGAGCAGCCGATCGCGATACATGGCTGATGATCCACGGAAGGATCCAGTTACTGTTCGGCGGCCTGCGAACAACCATGGAGGAGTAAATCATGTGTACCGCCGCGATCGCTTATTGCCTGTGCATCGGCTTCGCCTCGCCGGATGCTCGACATTGTCAGCAGGAAGCCCAAATCCTTACCCCTGGGACGCGCGTTCGCGTTGCCGCCCCGGCGCAACTGACGAAGCCGCTAGTTGGAACGCTCACCGCCGCCGCCGCCACGTCTTTGACTGTTGAAACGTCAAAGCAGACGGTTGTGGTCCGACGTGATGCGATTGAAATATTGTGGCGTAGCGAGCGACGCAGTTCAAAGAAGCGTGGTGCCGTGATCGGGGCGTTAGTGGGGGTTGGCGTCGCTGCCATCGTGGCTGCGACTGACTCGAGCAACGATTTCATTTTCACGAAGGGGGAATTGTTTCTCGCGACAAGTGTCTTGTTCGCTCCGATAGGTGCTGGCGTGGGTGCGGCGGTGGCGCCCGGCGAGCGATGGGCCACAGTGCCGACCTCGCCCGTGGCAGCGGCACATTGGGCGAGGGAGCGAGGTCTACAATTGAACGTTAGCATTCGGTTTTGAGAGCCGCTCGAATCGTTTTCTTTGAGTAGCGGAAGATCCTTACGCGTCCCGTCCCTCGTCGCCGACGACACCACCAACCGAGAACGGAGCTAAACAAGCTAGACTTCGGCCGTTGAACTCCCTTTGCAGCGGACGTGGCCTGTCTCTTCGAGAAGGGCAGTGACGTCATGAACATCTCATACTTCGGGAACAATGTGCCCGCGCCAGACGGCTGGCCACGACGCTGAAACGACCTGTTAATCGGTAGGGTGAGCCATTCCTACACACGGCGGGCGGGGCATTGGCCTGTACAACGTGCGGGCTCAGCGGCGAGCGGCGCTCGACGTGAGTCTCGGCATTCGAAAAAGCATATCGCCGATCGTCCGTTGCAGCGCGAGTTAGCTGTCCATTTGCGACGACCTAGTGAATGATTTCGGCTGTCCAGCGGTCACGTCCAGCCCAAAACGGACATTCGGGGCAATGTTGCCTCTCAGGGTAGTCGACTCCCTCTTCGTGTGGACAACCGATGATCCTGTCCGCCATGACCACTGATTTCACTCCATTACTTTCGATGAAGTCGATGACCTCAAGGCCAACGTCGCGATCTAACTTGATGTCTATGCCTTCGGACCGCCAACGCTTCATTACATCCGGTTCAGCATCTTCAGCCCGACAATCCCAACCGCAATCTTGGTTGCCAATTTGTCGTCCGGACCATATAACGCAACCGTTGCTACGGGATATCCGCGAAAGCCCCTTCTAGCCTTTTTGCGTAACAAGGAAGACGGTTGTTTCTTTTTGCTTTTCATGAATGTCGATCTCACCCCAGTACAGCTAACGACCCACGTCAGCTGCGGACGCCGACTCTTGAGCGGGTAGCATGTATCGGCGTCCGACAGCTGCACGTGATGTTGTACTGCCCTACTTCCAGAAGAATTCGAAGCTACGACCTAGGGATGGCCAATCCGTAGGTTGAAGTGTATTGGTTCAGCGTGAAGATGACAGCGAGGTTGGACGTTAACGCAACGCCCGGCGGCAGGATGTCCCCTATCGCCCCCAGGGATCGTACCAGAGTGCTCGGGGGCGTCAAGGGTAAAGCGCGCTGCGCGCGCCGGCTTCGCCGCCCTTGACGCCCCCTGCGCTCTCTGGTACTCAATGCTTGTGGGCGAGAGGGAACGGAGTGGGGCTCCTGGGATCAGAGTGTTCATGCGGGCACCTTGTTCGCACGGCGCTCACGCCGCAGCTTCCGAGCCTGCTCGAGTTTGCGGTCTCGCTCCGACCAGATCTGGGTGGCCTTGCCATCCATGAAGTCCAGCGGCGCAATGTAGCCGATCGCGCTGTGCAGGCGAACCCCGTTGTAATATTCGACGAATCGTTCCATCAAGCGGCGAGCCTCTTCGAGGCTCGTGGGGCTGGCAGGACGCAGGGCGTCCGATTTTATCGTCTTGTGCCAACGCTCGATCTTCCCGTTCGATTGCGGGTAGTACGGCGCGGTCCTCACGTGCGTCATCCCTGAGATGCGGATGAATGCCTTGAAGTCCTTCGCGATGTACTGCGGACCGTTGTCCGAGATGATTCGAGGCCGCGCATCGGGGTACCGCTCCTTTGCTCGCTCCAAGATGCACTCCACATCCGCTTCCGTCATCGACTCACGAATCTCCCAGTGAACCACCGCGCGGCTCGCACCATCCAGAAACGAGCAGAGGTAGTAGAACGTCCCACCCAGGTTCAAGTACGAGATATCCGTGTGCCAGTGCTGGTGCGCTCGCAGCGGCTGAACGAAGCCCGTTCCCTTCTTCGACGGCTTCGGGTTCCAACGGTCCAGACGACCCGCCTTCGACAACACCCGGTACGTCGTCGAGGGGCTAACTGCCACCACGTCTTCGTCCAGCATCATGAACGTGAGTCGGCGATACCCGTCCAGTGGGTGGCAGTCGAAGTAGTCGATCACGGACTGGCGCTCCCATTCTTCGATCCAGTGATCCCGCAGCACCAGGCCGTTGTGCTCATTCACCTTCCCGTACCGCTTGCGCCAGTCGTAGAACTTGCCCCGAGCGATCCCGCACCACTGAACGATCTGCTGGACCGGAAGCTGGGTCTTGGTGGCGATTGTGTTCACGAAGTCGACAACCTCGTCACGACGGTCATGGGGAATCCAGGCACCACTCAGGCTTCCCCAAGTTTTTTTTGAGTGTCACGTACTCTTCGGTCACCTCAGCGATGATCTGATCCTTACGGGCCACCTTCGCCTCGAGACGGGAGAGCTTCTCCTCTAGCTCCTTCTCACGGCTCGGCGCACGACGGAACGAAAACACCGTATGGGCTCCAGCCAATAGCTCCCTTTGCCATGTGTAGAACAGGCTCGGCTGGATTTCTGCCTCGTTGCATACCTCCGAGACCGGCTTTTTCTCGGCAACGTGCTGGCGCAACAGCTCTGCCTTTTGCTCCGCAGTGTGACGACGACGACCTTTGCTCATGACAGCTCCTTTTTCCATGTGCGTATTTTAACTTCAGGACTGTCATGTTCCAGCTGAACCGAAACAGAAGCGATGCCCGTGCGGACCTTGGCTGCAGTTTTTACCTACGCCATAGGTCGTCAACAGGAGACTATGATGCACGAGAAAACGAGAAAGGCGCTTCTAGCTGAGGCGCTGAGCCGGCGCGAATGCGGCGAGCTTCTCGGCCTACACCCCGACTCTGTCACCCGGGCGCTGGGCGATGGCCTCGCGTCCGCCGTCGTGCGGTGGGGCGGTCGCGGCAAAACGATGGCGTTCTCGCGCTTGATGGTGCTTCGTTGGCAGCGCGCCCGGCTCTGCACACGGAACGGCGGGAGGCCGTGTCGCGAGTGCAACCTCGTCCTCGACCGCGCCGCGGCCGTCGCGAGTCACTTGCTCGAGAAACGTCACGGCGTCCTGGATTCCTGCAGCGACGATTGCGGGTATCCCGGAGGTATTTGTCAACCATGCGCTTGATAGCTTGGCTTCGCTCGCTCCTTCGTCGCCTCGCGACTTCGCCCCAACCCGCCGTCGAAGTGGCGGCAAGTGCGGACGCAGTTCTCCGGAGGTTACTACTCGAAGGAGCTTACCCGCGAGAACCTCGTAGAGCGCACTGGACGAGCTCGCGGCGGCAAGCGGTGGCTCGAACGCGGTTCTAAGTGGAGGTGGAGGGATTCGCGAGCGGGTTGTTGGCGCCGGGCACGAGAGTGTTGAGGATGTCCGGGAATTGCTCAAGCTTTGTGGCGGCCCGAGCCAGCAACGACGGATCGACGTGACGAAACGGTCGCGCCGTCTCCATGGCTAAGATAGACTTGGCGCAACGTGTCGAGAAGACAGCGACTCCTTCATTGCGCCGTGCTCGCGGGCATGCTCGGGTCTAGCGCGCGATGTGTGGGCCCATCCGGTTGCGTATTCCGGGGCATCGTGAACGCAGATTCCAGCCGAAGGTGAACATCCATTCCAAAGCATCGTGAACACGGATTCCGGGGATCGTGAACATCGATTCCGGGGAAGGTGAACACGGATTCCAGGCAACGTGAACGCCGGTTCCGGCATCGCGAACGCTCATCGATAGCACGTTTCAAGGCAACTCTAGGTCGTACCCGGAAGGAGGACGATCTAGGAAATGGCAGCTAAGAGGTTATCGATGAGAAAAACACGAGAGGTTCTAAGGTTAAAGTACGAGCTGGGTTTTACTCACCGCATGATCGCAAAGGCACTTCGCGTGGCGGTTGGAACGGTGAGTGAGTACCTGGCCAAGGCGAAGAAGGGTGGTCTGAGCTGGCCGCTCCCGGAGGAGCTGAGCGACGGGGAGCTGGAGGCAGGGCTGTTTCCGCCGCCGGGCTCGTCTGGCGCACGGCCGGGTCTGGACTATGCCCACATCCACGAGGAGCTGAGGCGTCACCGAGAGCTGACGTTGCTGCAGCTGTGGGTGGAGTACGCGGAGAATAAGCCGGGAGCGTACGGCTACAGCCGTTATTGCGAGCTGTACGGTCAGTGGAAGAAGAAGCTGAACCCGACGATGCGTCAACGGCATCGAGCAGGCGAGAAGACATTCGTCGATTTTTCGGGGAAGAAGCCTCACATCGTCGATCCGAAAACGGGAGAGCTCGTCGAAATGGAGCTGTTCGTCGGGACGTTGGGCGCGAGCAGTTACACCTACGTCGAAGCGACACTGAACCAGTCGCTGGAATCGTGGGCGAAGGCCCATAAGGGGATGTCGGATTACTTCGGTGGCAGTACGGAGATCTGGGTTCCGGACAACTTGAAGAGCGGCGTGGATTTGGTGGACCGTTACGAGCCAGGGATCAACCGGACGTACGAAGAGCTGGCGACGCATTACGGTGCGGTTGTGGTCCCGGCTCGGGTGTTCAAGCCGAAAGACAAAGCGAAGGTGGAGTCGGCAGTGCAGGTGGCGCAGCGCTGGATCCTGGCGGTGCTTCGTCATCGCACGTTCTTCAGCCTGGCGGAACTGAACGAAGCCATCTGGGAGAAGTTAGAGGTCCTGAATGCGCGTCCGATGCAGAAGCTCGGTGTGAGTCGGCGGGAGTTGTACGAAAGGCTAGACCGGCCCGTACTGAAACCGCTACCGCAGGAGAGCTACCGAGTTATCGACGTGGAAGCGGTGCGGAGTGAACATCGACTACCACGTGGAGGTGGAGAACAACTTGTACAGCGTTCCCTATCAGCTCATTCACGAGAAAGTCGAGGCACGGGTGACGGCCTCGGTGGTGGAGGTCCTGTTCAAGGGAAAGCGCGTCGCGTCGCATCCCCGCAAGAAAGGAAAGGGGCACTACTCCACGAACCCGGAGCATATGCCACGTTCGCATCGGGAGCACCTGGAGTGGACGCCGTCGCGGCTGCTCCACTGGGCGGAGCAGTCAGGTCGCGCCACGGGAAGGCTGGTTGCGGGGATTCTAGAGAGTCGGCCTCACCCGGAGCAGGGATTTCGCTCTTGCCTGGGAGTCATGCGACTAGGCAGCCGCTGGGGCAGTGAGCGTCTCGAGGCCGCTTGCGCACGAGCGGAAGCTTTGAGCTCTTACAGCTATCGCACGGTGAAAAACATTCTCTCGGCTGGTCTGGATCGTGTGGTGCTCGAATCGGACGCCGAAGCGAAACCGCGAGAGGAGCACGAGAACATCCGAGGCGCGGATCACTACGAAGGAGGAGAGTCCCGATGCTGACACCCGAAACGATAGAAAAGATGAACGCCATGAAGTTGTTCGGCTTGGTGTCCGCGTTCGAAACCCAGTTGAGCTCGAGCGAATACAAGGAGCTGAGCTTCGAGGAACGTGTGGGACTCCTGGTCGATGCCGAGTGGACCGCCCGCGAACAGCGTAAGCTTTCTCGACGACTGCGAGCGGCAAAGCTCCGCTATCCGGCATGTTTGGAGAACGTGAACTTCCAAGCGCCTCGAGGCTTAAACCGCGAACAGATCTTGAGCCTGGGCAACTGCCGCTTTGTCGGTGAGCGCCATAACCTGCTCATCACCGGCCCGACGGGGATTGGCAAATCGTTCTTGGCTTGCGCCTTCGTGGAGCGGGCCTGTCGTCGCGGCTTCACCGGATGCTACGTGCGAGCACCGCGCTTGCTCCACGAGCTCGCGGTCGCTCGTGGTGATGGTTCCTACGCCCGGCTTTTGACGAAACTCGCCAAGCTGGACTTACTGGCTATCGATGATTGGCTGCTTCACCCGCTGAAAGAATCGGAGAGACGGGATCTAATGGAGGTCATCGAAGACCGCGCCGAGCGTGGCTCCACACTCATCGCGACCCAGATTCCGCTCAAGCAGTGGCACGAAGCGATTGGCGACCCAAACCAGGCAGACGCTATCTGCGATCGCATTCTCCACAGCGCGCACCGCATCACTCTCAAAGGAGCTTCTCTGAGAAAGACCAAGGCTGCGCCAAAGGCATTTGACAACGCCGATGCATGAGCGAGCGAGGGACCACAGCGTCGATGCGATAAAAACGGGTGAAACCGCCAAACCCGGGGTACCAGACGATGCGGCGCCAAAACGACGCGCGAGAATGCCTCAGGAAGCGTCTTCTCGAGCCAGGCCATACCCCAGCAACCCCCCGAAACCAGCCCCACATCGCCCGGGGTTCGGCCGCGGCAGGTCGCTGCCTACGGGAGCGGGAAGGTCGCTTCGCGTCTTTCCTTACGCCCGCTCCCTCCGGCACCGACCTGCCGCCCCTTGCTACACAACACGCAGGTAAGATAGGTTCACGTTTTCAATCAGTGGGAAGGAGGTCACCCAACACTTCATCGCTTCGATGAGCGTTCGGCTTCACCGGATTCGCTGTTCAGCTTGCTCTGGATTCGGCGTTCACGATGGCTGGAATACGCAATCCGGCCTTCCCGACTGCGAGGGTCTCGTGTATTTCGTGACTCGGGCCCGGTGCTCGGACGATCCGAGGTGCGAGACGCTCGCCGTCCACCTGGAGGCGAATCCGCCCCGCGCCACCCTCGAGGTGTCGCGAGACGCCCGCGTCAGGGTGAGAGCGAAGGACTGCGCCGGGTTCTCGCTCTTTTCGATCACGGGCTGGCACTCGAGCCGACCCAGGGTCGCGAGCATTGCTCCGAACGGATTTGAGGGCCTTGTCACAGGTCTCAAGCCCGGCGAGACGAACGTGAGCGCGACCGTCTCCATCCCGGGCTCATCTCCCGTCGACGCGCCGTTCGCGGTTTGCCCCGACACCCCATGCCTCGAGCCCGTCCGGCTCGCGTTCCTGAGAGTCGTGTCCGGCGAGTGACTCGGACGGCCCACGACGACCGCCGGATCTGCGACGCAGCTTTTTGGTGGGTGAAAAGCCTCTTCGCGCTTCATGCTTCGTAGATCGCGCGGTAGAGACTGATACAAGCGATCCGACGCGTGAAACAGGGTGAGTCGCTTCCCCTGCGCCCGCGCCTATACAACTAGTAAGTGAACAGGTCAGACTATAGGGTATTGGATAAGAGGCCGCGCGGTACTGAGTATCGGGGCTCGGGTGACGTAGCAACTGGCAAAGTCCCAGTGGTTTGAGGTGTGCACGGAGATTGGGTATCCAATGCACTGCGGGCGGCCGCGGATGCGCGGATGGACCCGATAAACAACACCCCCCTCCCTTCTTTACCTAGTCTAGAAAGTAGTAGAACATTTAGAACATCTAGAAACATTCAATGGTATCAATGGTTTGGGCGTTCTATTTGTGTTCTGTCAACGCCGGCCGAAAACTGCGCATTCATGGCGGATGAAAATTGCACACCCGAGCCATGGGTGGCGAACCCTATGACGCCGTCGCCTCCGTGTATTTCCTATGAGATTTAGCCGGCGGGTGAGGTTCGTCCGAACCCGCCGGATGGAGCGCTCGCCACAGTTCGGAGTGCTCTCTCATGCGGTAACTGTTTCCTCGGATGTTGACGAGGTGGCAGTGGTGCAGAATGCGGTCGATGAGAGCGGCGGCCATGACTTCGTCGCCAAGGATCTCGCCCCATTCCTCGAAACTTTTGTTAGAGGTGAGCACGGTCGAAGCGCGCTCGTATCGCCTACTTATGAGCTGGAAAAAAAGCACCGCGCCGGTCTGGGTGACGGGTAGGTATCCGATTTCATCGACAACAAGCAGTGACGGATAACTGAGAACCGCGAGTCGACGAGTGAGGCGGCCCGCGTCACGAGCCTCTTCGAGGGAGGTGATGAGCTCAGCCAGGGTGCCGTAATAGACGCGCCGTCCATTCTGGGCAGCGGCGATGGCAAGATGAGTTTTGCCCACACCAGGAGGTCCCAATAAGACGACGTTCTCCTTACGTTCAACGAACCCGAGCTCGTGAAGGTTCTCAATCTGCTCGCGTTTGATCGATGGCTGGAACGAAAAATCGAACTCATCGATTGTTTTGACCGCGGGGAGTCGTGAGGAGCGCATCGCCGCTTGGAGACGACGGTTGTTTCTCAACGTGATCTGCGCTCCAAGAAGGTTCTCGATGGCCTCCGCCGTTGTGACCGCACCGCCATCGGCATCAGATAGTACGCGGTCGACAGCTTCGAGCGCGCCAGGCATCTTTAGGTCGGCCAGCATCGTACGGATCTGCTCACGTCGCGATATTGTGCTCGCCTTCATTGTCCACCTCCAACGAGCCGCGTGTAGACTTCGAGGGGACGATGCTCGACATCCATCGAAGGCAGTGTGGTTAAGCAGGCTTTTGGAGTTCTTCTCGCGGGTTGGTTTGGCAGTACAAGAGAGCGATATGGCCGCTCAACGAGCGGTCTCAGAGTGGCCCTTTCATCGCGCGCGAATCGTTCTATCGGTCGTTCGTTGGTTGTGCGATGGAGTCGGACGTTGGCGACGTCACTCAGCCAACGCTCGATCTGAGCATCGAGGTCGTCATCGTTGATAAAGTGGCGACCGTAGAAGAAGCTTCCTCTCACATAGCGGATTGGCCTTTCCACTTTGCCCTTGGTCTTCGCCCGATACGGGCGACACGCTCTTGTTCGAAACTCCCAGTGGTGGGCGAAGCGGACGAACTCTGGGTTCTCAACGAGAGGGCCACCTTCCCGGCGGTGATCCTCGACGATGACCGAACGCATCTGGTCAAAAAGGAGCTCTTTGGGAACTCCTCCAAAAAATAGGAAGGCCTGCTCAAGCCCCGCGAACAACGTCCGCATGTCCTGTCGCTTGAAAAACCGAAGCCATAGCAGCCTCGAGTATCCGAGCACCACGAGAAGTGCCCACCGACGACCCCATGGCAAACGAAAGTGTGCAAAATCGACCTGAGCTTGGTGGCCTGGTGAGGTCTCGAAACGCACCAGCGGCTCCGCCGGTGGCTGTGGGCGAATCTGCCGCACGTACTCCTTGACCTGCGTGTAGCCGCCTTCATAGCCCGCGGCACGGATCTCATCATGCAGGCGTACTGAACTCAGCTCCGGGAACTCGTGCAGGCGCGAATGAAGGATCTCCCGGTACGGGTCGATCCTGCGCTCGATCCGCGGACGCTTCTTGTAGCGCACCGTTTCCTCGTCCAACTCTCGGTCCAGTTGACCCGTCTTTATCCAGTGGTGGACCGTTCGGCGGCTGATTCCTAGCTTGTCTGCTAGCGCCGCCTTCTTGATTCCCTGCTCCAAATACTCTCGTAGTAGCACTCGTTTCTCCCTTCCGTACATCGGCGCCTCCACTCCGGAAACGCCATTCTGATTGAAGGCGCGCCGTCATGTCTGGCACTCCAGACACACGACAACGGCCTCCTTTTACGGATGGCCGAGTGTGCAATTTTCGTCCGCCATAAGTGTGCAATTTACGCCCGCCGCTAACATGTTCTACCCTCCCCTCGAAGATAGAACATTCAATCATATCAACGAGTTAGCCCACACCTCGGTCTACCTCGCACCTCTCGGCCCTCGGCTGGTCCTCCGAAGACAAAGGGGGGGCTGTTCAAAATCTGATGGTTGTTGAACAGGCGGAATTCGAGGGGTAAGTTATTGACCCTGCTCGAAGTTCTGGGCTTCGAGGAGGGGTAGAACACCTAACCCCTTCTATCTAATGGTTGTTCTAGATCTATATAATGTTCTATTAAGCTCTAAAGGGAAAGGGACACTTTGCCTCCGACGCACTCCCGAGAGCTCAAGCCGAGAGCTCAAGCCCTCTGGTACCCTACGCGAGCGTGCTGGTTTAACGGCTGGTCGGGCAGAGCAAGATTGGGTTCGTTTCGTAAAATGTGCTTATTCGCAAGGACGAAACGGCCTGAAACCGCGTGAAACAACCACCCGCTATTGAGCGGTGCCTGACATTTGGCGGGGTCCAGTGCCGCGTCGGCTGGTCTCCGCGAATTTCGAGAACGCCTCTAGGATTCGAGCTTTCGGCTCGGTTCGTGTTTTCGGACACGACGGGATCAAGGCCGATTTGACCCCAAGATATCGTTGACGGCGCGACCTCGATCCCCACGATATTTGGGCGCGATTCGCCAACTTGACAGCAATGGCACTCGCCCGTGTGGGCGGAGGTCATCGGGGAATGAACGAAATCCGTTCGTTCACTCGAAAGTACCCTCAAAACGAGTTCAGAAACAGGTCGCGACGTGGCAGTGGTAACCTGAGCGTGGCGGCTCACGCAAACAGGCGCAAAGTGAAAAAAATAGCGACTTGCACTAGCCAACCTATGGCACAGACGCCCACGGCCCGCCCGGTGCTGGTGTAGTCCAGCGCCTGTCGGACCGCGACGACCATGGCGACCAGCATCCAGACGCTTGCCGCGAGCGCGATCAGACCGCCCAGCAAGGGAATCATTCCGAATATCCGGAGGACGCCCGGAGACGCCGAAAAGCCAATGGTCCGAAGCAGCTCGCCCAGATCTGCCTTGGTTTGCGGTTCGGGCAGGACCTTCGTGCCGATTAAGAAAGTCAGCGCCGCCCAGATGAACCAGCCCACTAGTGCGCCGATCGTTCCTGCAATCAGCCCAGACGCACCGCCCCCGACCGAGCCGATTCCCGCTGCAAGACTGGAGATGATGACCACCCCCATGGCCTGCCCCGTAGCCGTCTGGTCGTGTTCCACTTCCTCGTAGGTGTCAACGTCCAGCTTTGCAGCGCCGAGCATCCGATCCGTGAAGCTCGCCATCGATTCCCTCCTCTGCTGTCACAGTGAGTTGCCTACAATCGAGGGGGAAGAATCTAGTTGGGATTGAACGCTCATGTCAACTGGAGCCGCCCAGTAAAGCTTGTAGCCCGCCTCGATGGAGACGGATCGTAACAGCGCGCGGCAGGGTGCTTCGGCCATGAACTGTTGGCGGCCAGGCGCTAACCCGTTCGCGTGCTAGAGCCTTCGTGTGATACTAGATCTCGACGGAACTCGGGTTGACCATGCTGACGTCTGAAGCGATCATCCGGCCGGGAGCCTTCGCCGGAGTGTTCGGCCTGATGGCTCTGCGGGAGCTCGCCGCACCACGGCGCCGGCTTCGGATCGGGAAGCGACGATGGGCCGGCAACGTCCCGCTCACGATCATTCGTTTTCAATCACGGAGAAACAGATATGGGTGATAAGGGAAGTAAAGATAAAGGCAAACGGGAACAACAGAAAAAGGCCCAGCTTAGTCCAAAGGAAAAACGAAAACTGAAAAAAGAAAAGAAGAATAAATAAATCCGCACCGTTATGCACCGTCAAGTTCGATGGTGGAGCCTGCACCGGGGGTGCTTGCTCCGTTCGCTGTTGATCGGTCTCCCTCAAGCACAAAAGATCATGAGAGATACAGCGGATTTCTCAGCCCCGTACACTTGAGTCATGAGGGCCATCCAGGACAAGGCGTGCTCCAAGCCAGGGTGCGAGAACTTTGGAAAGCTGGGAATGAACATCGGTGGCCACGGCTGGTTTACCACCAAGTCGGGTCGCCGACGGCGTTACCGTTGCAAGATATGCGGGGCAACCGTCAGCACGAATACGGGCACGGCGTATTCCGGCCTTCGCTGCACTCGGAGAGAGTTCGACCAAGTAGCGAGCACGCGAGTCGAGGGCATGAGCATTTCTGCCACGGCCCGTCTCACAGGTCGTTCCCGCAACACCATCGCCCGGTGGCTCGAACGCGCCTCGAGTGCGGCAGAGCACTTCAACCGACAAATGCTGCGCGACTTCGAAATCGTTGAGCTTCAGGCCGATGAGCTCTGCACGTTCGTCGGCAGCAAGAGCAGGCCCACGTGGCTCTTTGCGACCATCGAGGTGTGCTCCCGCTTGTGGGCGAGTAGCCTCGTCGGCCGCCGCTCCTTTCGAAACACCAAGGCCGTACTCGCCGACGTCATCCTCCGGGGGCGCCTCGTCGGATTCCCGCTGATCGCCACGGATGGCTTCGAGTACTACTTCAGGGTGATCGTGCGCCTCATTGGTCCTGCATGTGTCTATGGTCAAGTGATCAAGACCCGGCGGAACAATCGTGTCATCCGAGTCGAGCGGCGCCCGAAGATCGGCACGGAGAAACGCTTGAAGGAGGCGCTGTTGGCGTCAGAGGATTCCGAGACCCTGAACACGTCGTTCGTCGAGCGCCTAAACCTCACAATTCGTCAAGGGTCGGCGTACTTGCGCCGGCGGTCGCCATGCCACGCCCGATGCGCAGACCAGCTCCGCCGGCACGTTGAGCTTCTGCGTTGTCATTACAATTTCGTCCGACCGCATAGAGCTCTGAAGTTCGGGCGGCGCCGATCGAGACCCTGTCGCTTAGTGCTCGGCTAGCTCCTGGATCCTTGCTCGAGGACAGCTCGTCTTGAGATTCGACTGGGGTCGATTCTTCGATGAGATGAATGGCGGGGAGTACATCGAGAGCCTCCGCGAGCAGTGGAAGGACTCCTACGATGTCACGCTTATCGACAGTCGCACACTTCACATAATGGATCACTTCACATTACCGACGCACAAGCTCGAGGAGCTGCTCCCGGCGCTTCGCACCCATCGACTCGATCGATGCGCCCATCGGAACGACGGAACGACAGCTCGGCGACACGCTGGTCGACCGGGGGCGGCCGACCCCTCTCGACGAGGCGATGGAGGAAGAGACCCGGCGAAGCGTCGCGGCGGTGCTGCATGAGCTCCCCGACCGACAGCGGATCATTCTCTCCATGCGTCACGGGATCGGCTGCCCGCGGGAATGCACTCTGGAGGAGATCGGCGAAGCACTCGGCCTGTCGCGTGAGCGCATCCGACAGGTGGAGAGAAGTCGCCGTGGCTTCCGTCAAGGATTGGCTTTCGAAACACCGCCCCCAAGCTCCACCGTGACATTGCGGTCTCCCAAGCTGCGGCCTGGTTCATGCTGCATCGCATTCGCGAAGTCTGGAAGGCTCCGAGCGGCAAATCCTTCGCCGGTCCGGTCGAAGTGGACGAATCGTACTTCGGCGGAAAGCGTCGCAATATGCGAGCGTCTAAGCGAAAGGCTCTAACGGGCCGTGGGCCTTCGGGCAAAACTGCCGTCGTGGGGATGAAGGATCGCCAGACCAACAAGGTCCGGGCAAAGGTAGTCAAGAGTACGGACGCGCCTACACTCCAAGGCTTCGTCCTTGATAATTCAGCCCCGGACGCAAAGGTCTACACCGATGACGCCCTCGCTTATTCCGGGCTCACGAGAGACAGGGAAGCTGTCAAGCACTCGGTCGGCGAGTACGTCCGAGGAATGGCTCACACCAACGGTATCGAGAGCTTTTGGGCGACGCTCAGCGCCAGCCAGGTCTCGGTCGGCGATTATCATTGGTTTTCTCATCGTGCTATATTTCTCCTGTGAGTTCGTGTCCAGCAGTTCGTCCACTCCCCAGGCTTCGTTCTGCCATGCAGCAGACCTGCAAGATGTGTGGGCAGCCGGATAAGTTCGACTTCCACGTTCCCGACGAATTGTGGCAGGCCATCGTGCCTCAAAATCAGCTGGGACGGCAAGAACCCGCATCGCATCGACGCCGAGCTGCCGTCGGGCGCCCTCGTTTCCGGAACCAATACGGCCACGATCGAAAATGTCGGTGACACCGACGCCGCGTTCTCGGCGTTTTTCCTCGATCGGTTCGAGCTCGCGTATCCACGACTCCTCGCCGCCGAGGTTGGTCAATTCGAAGGTGCCTTCCGAACCGCCGGTACCGCCACCGTCGCGGGATTGGATGCGAGCGCGCGTGTCGTCGACGTGACCGACTCCAACGCGCCGGTGTGGCTCAGGAACCTGAGCCAGAGTGCGGCAGGTGAGCTGGCGTTCCGCGTCGAGTCGCACGGTGATTATTTGGCTGCCTCGCCGGAGTCGATTCAAAACCCGACCGTAAGGCGAGCGGCGCGCGCCCTGCTCAAGAGAGCTCGGCGCGGTGCGGACTACCTACTCATTGGACCGCAAGCGTTTCTCGAAACGGCCGGGCCTCTCGCTGGGCTGCGACGTCGCCAAGGTCTTCGAGTCAAATTGGTTTCCTTCGAACAGATTCGAGACGAGTTCGGCTACGGTGAGCCGAGACCCGAGGCAATTCGGGATTTTCTCGAGTTCGCGTATCACGAATGGCGTGCACCGCGACCCCGCTACGTCGTGTTACTTGGCGACGGTACTTACGATTACAAAGACTGGATGGGGATGGGCGTGGCCAACCAGATACCGCCGCTCATGGTCGAAACGTCGTTCCTGTGGACGGCGTCGGACCCTACCCTCGCGATGATCGACGGCGACGACATGCTCCCCGATGTCGCCATCGGTCGTTTGCCGGCAAAGAATGTCGACGAGCTTCGGTTGATGGTGGCGAAGATCCTCGCCTTCGAGAACGGCGACGCGAGCTTCCAAACGAATCCTTTGGTGCTGGTTGCCGACAATCCCGACCGGGCCGGTGACTTCGTCGCCAATGCCGATGAGATCGCCGCGTCGGTGCTTCCGAGCGAGCGCGTCGAGAAGGTTTATCTGAGTGAGCTTGGTACGACGGCGACGCGTGCCGAGATCGTTCGATCCTTCGACGAAGGCGCGTCTCTCGTGAGCTACATTGGCCACGGCGGCATCCACGTGTGGGCCAACGAGAACATCTTCAATACCGCCGACGTCGAAACGCTGGCGAAGCAATCCCAACAACCCTTCTTCGTCACCATGAACTGCTTGAACGGTTTCTTCCACTTTCCGTTTTTCGACTCGCTCGCCGAAGGGCTGTTGAAGGCCGAGGGCCGGGGAGCCATCGCCGCGTTCTCGCCAACGGGGCTGAGCCTGAATACACCGGCGCACCGGTTCCACAAGGCGTTGTTAGCGGCTCTCGTCAATCAGCAGCACGAGCGTTTGGGCGATGCCGTGCTCGCAGCGCAGCAGTCCTACGCCGAGTCAGGAGCTTTCCCAGAGCTTCTCGCCATCTACCATTTCCTCGGGGATCCGGCCCTCCGCTTGAAATAATCCGACGCGTTTCGATGGACTCGCGGCGGAGCTCGCCCGTCTAACGGTGCGGTAATTACATCGTTTACAAACTTCTTGCACCGTCTTAAAGACTTCGCGCTCGCAGGCTGCCACTATGCCCACGAACACTCGCCACAACCAGATTGGAGATCATTCGTGAAATAGAAATCGAGCTTGAAACCGTGGTTCGTGGGTATCGTCGCTCTCGCCGCTATATCTTTGTCGTTCGGATGTGGAGACACCGCCACGTCGAGCGACACCACTGACACTTCCTTCGTCCCGAGCACCGCCGATCCGAGCACGACACTCGGCGTCCAAGCATCGGCGTCGAGCTTTGGCGAAGGACCGCCGGGCAGACGCCGCGGTGAGGGGCCACCCGAGGAAGCGCTTGCGGCGTGCGCCGACACGATGGTGGGCGAACTGTGCTCGTTCACTGGCCGGGAAGGCGACAGCCTCAGCGGAACGTGCACCGCAATGCCCGACGATTCCAGCCAGGTGGTGTGCCGCCCGGACGATTGGCCCGGACGCGACCGGCGCGATCGACGGGGGCCGCCGGAAGAAGCGCTAGCAGCCTGTGCTGCGCCCAGCTTCGGTGAGGGCGACGAGTGCTTCTTCGAAGCGCCCTTTGGCTCGGTTTCCGGTTCGTGTCGAACTTCCCGTAACGGCGACGCGCTCGTCTGTTTTCCGTCGGATTGGCCGACGCGATAGCAAACGTCGCTTCCCGTCTCCCAAATAGGTCGACTCGGCCTATTTGGGAGACATCGGGAGGCGCCAGGAGGTGAAAGACGCGGGTTCTCGGTGGCCTCGGTTTTGCATTTGCAGTAAGGTTCCGATCTGAAGAGATCGGCGTCGGCCATGACTACTTCCAGAACCTGCATCGCGCTGACCGCATTGCTTTTCGTCTCTGCTCACGCGTGGGCCGCCAAGAAACCCGTCGATTTGGTACGTGCGGCCGTGGCTCCGGCCGAAGCGAGGTTGCTGGACATCCAGATTGCGGTCTTCGATCACGCGGACGACTTTTTCCCCGAGGTGAGACGAGCCGAAGCCCGTTACATTCCCGTGCACCTGAAGCAGACCCTTCAGACTGCCGGCTTTTGGGGAACCGTCCGGGTCGTCCCGGACATCCCGGCCGTCCCGGAAAGGGGAGAGGTCGACCTCAAGGTATCGGGAGCGGTGCGCGTATCGCATGGAGGTGAGCTGAAGCTCGAGGTCCGCGCCATCGACGCGACCGGCAAGGTGTGGCTCGACAAGGATTACAAGGCCAAACCCGACGCCAGCGTGTACCTGGACAAGGAATCCGAAGACGACCCCTTCCAGGAGATCTACCACCGGATCGCGAACGACCTTTCGAAGAAGCACAAGAAACTGAAGGCCAAGGACGTTGAACGGATCCGCACGGTGTCGCGGCTTAGATTCGCGGCGAACTTGGCACCGGACGCTTTCGTGGACTATCTCGTCGTGAAGAAGAATCGCGTCGATATCGCGCGGTTACCGTCGCGAGACGACCCGATGATGGAACGCGTGACGCTTGTCCATGACCGCAACGGGATGTTCATCGATACCGTCGACTCCTACTACGTGAGCCTTTTCGAGAAGATGCGGGAGTCCTACCGTGGTTGGCGCTCGCAGGACTATTGGCAGCGCGAGGCGCGGAAAAACGGCCCGCCCACGGCGACCGGCTCCGGTGGTCGTAACGCCCCATGGGGCGTCCTCATTGCCGGTAACGGCGGGACAGGCGGAACTGGGCCGGGTCAAGGCCTGATCTGTGGAACGCCGCGTCTGTTCGGCAACGGCTCGACGAAAGAAGACGAGAGGCGATGGGAAGAAGAGCGGCGACGAACGCACCTCGACGTGCTCAGGGAGCTCGGCGAGTCTTTGGCTGCGGACGTCGCTCCCCTTGTCGTCGAAGTGGAAGGCAACGTGACCCAACTCACCGGCTCGGTCGAAGTGCAGTACGCCAAGTGGCGCACCTTGCTGAGAGAAATCTTCGCCGCCGAGACCGGCCTTGCCGTTTTGTCATCGGCAAAAAAAACCAGCAGGAATTAGCCTCTCCCCGATCCTCAACCTTGCGCGTTGTCTCCAGAATGTCGTGGTGGTTACCACGGCTGTCTACATTATCTATAAGGGGTACTAAGTGGCTTTGGGTTGTCGACAAAGGCTGCCGGGCGGCTGTTCTGAGCCAGGTCTTTGTGAAAGGTCTCAATATGCACAAGAAGCCGATCTGCTACGGTTTGATTGTCGCTTAACACATTTAGTGGTAGAAGAAGACTTTGTGAGGACTTCTGCCTTTTCCGGACAATACGGGCCAGATGTCCTTGCCGTCGATCACTCGATCGCTCGGAAATTTCGCACCCGCCAGCTTTGCGACGGTGGGCAGCAGATCCATGGCAGTCACCAGCTCATCGCTCACGGTGCCGGCAGGAACCCGGCCAGGCCAGCGGACAACCGTCGGTTCACGCATCCCGCCCTCGAATGTGCTGCCCTTGCGGCCCTTCAACGGTTTGGCACTTCCTATCGCCGGGCCGTTGTCCGAAGTGAAGATCACGAGAGTGTTGCCATCGAGTCCTTGCTGTTTCAACGTGCCGAGAATTTGACCGACCGACCAGTCAATTTCGTTGATCGCCTGTCGGAAGAGTTTGTCGCGGGCCGCGTAATTGACGGGAATCGGATGAGGGATGTACAGGAAGAACGGGTGCTCTTTGTTCTTCTCGATAAATCGTACTGCGCGCTGCGTGATGCGTTTGGTCAGAGAGTCAGCGTCGGGATCCATTTCGATCACCTTCTCGCCGTCCAACAGTGGCAACGGCGGGAACGTGAATCGACTCTGATTCGGATGAAACGGATGAATGTCGTGGCTGTAGGGAATGCCGAAATATTCGTCGAACCCCTGTCGGGTCGGGAGGAACTCGGGCTGGTCACCAAGATGCCACTTGAGTCCCTTTCTGTCCCCCGCAAGCAACACTGCGAAGTTGGAGCCCGTCGCCATATCGATTCGTTTGGGATAGCAACCGGTCATCAAGGCTGCGCGAGAGGGCGTACAGACTGGCGCCGCCACATAGAAACTGGTCAGTTTCATCCCTTCCTCGGCCATGCGGTCGATGGGGGTGTACTCACATATCAGCGATGTTAAAACTTCAGGATAGAATATTGGCCTCTCCTGCTATTTCAGTGGACCCCGTCGAGCTCAGGATCTGCACAACTTGGTGGCAAGCACGAGTAGCAAGAAGGTGGAAGAGGAGTTAGAGTCTCAACAGTAAGATGAGAGGACCTGCAATGATCAAAACGAAACGAAATCGTATCGGAAACGTTGCTTTGCTAACAGGCATCCTGACTTGCCTGATTTGCTGGCAGAACAGCTATCTTTTAGCTCAGCAGAAGGTGGAGGAAGAGACCTCTGATAAGCCCGTTGAATTGAGAGCGCCATCGGTGACCGAGCAGACCATTACAGTGGATGGGAAATCCATAAACTACACGGCCACCGTAGGCTACATGATTCAAACGGATGCAGATGGCAAGACCATTGGTTACTTTTTTGGTTCTCCTGTCGTTTCGGGGGATCTGATTTGTGTTGGAGGGCATGGCCTATGGACGCTGCCGCGATTGTGGAAAACGCCGGAAACTCCGGGCGAGAGAGGCGTTTAGGGAAAGGTTGTGAGCACGTACAAACGTGGAGCGGCGTTTTCCACAATCGCTTGGAAAACGCTTCGCGTTTCCCACGAGCGCCCACAGGCCCCTCCTGATATATATACAAGAAAGATTAATTCATATGGGATAAGGAAGGGGGGGCTCGATTAGTGGAGGCTATGGAAAACGCCCTTCCAGGCTTCGAAGAGAACTCAGTCGTGAGCAAGGTCTGAACGACCAGAACCGTGGGGGCGTTTCCCACAGCCTTGTCTCCCGCTGAGGGGCAGTGGCATTTGGTGAGGCCCGTGGGTTGAGAGGGTAAGCCATGTGTAGATGCGCATCGGCGAGAACGCTAGAATCTTTTTTTCCGAAAGAGAAAAGAGCGTTCCCGCGATGCGCGTTACTACGTTAGTCAACAAGCTCATCGGATTGCAAGGCCTGTGGGTCCGAGGTTTCCACTTCCAGGCGGACAAAGCCAGAGTGGTGGTGGATGTAGTACCACGGAGGAGGAAGCCTCTGTGCGGGATTTGCGGACGAAAGGTCCGCAAGAACAAAGATCGCTACAATCGCTACTGGCGGCACTTGGACCTGTTCGGAGTCCGGACCTATCTTCGCTACTCGATCCGACGAGTGGTATGTCGGCGGTGTGGAGTGGTCAGAGAAAAGGTGCCTTGGGCCGACAAGGGAAGCCGCTTTACCAAAAGCTTCGAACAAGAGGTAGCGTGGCTGGCACAGAGGACGGACGTCAGCGCCGTAGCGAACTATTTCCGAGTGACGTGGCGTTCGGTGCGACGGATCATCCAGCGAGTGGTTGCCGAGCAGCGGGATGAGCGGCGCGAGCTCGATGGATTGCGGGTGATTGGGATGGACGAGATCAGCTACCGCAAACGCCACAAGTACTTAACAGTGGTAATAGACCATCTCAGCGGCCGGGTCGTCTGGGCGGGAAAGGAGCGCAAGGCCAAGACGCTGCTGCGGTTTTTCCGCAAGCTCGGACCACAAAGAGCCGCGGAGCTCGAAGCGGTCAGCATGGACATGTGGGAGCCGTACATAACTGTCGTCGGCAAAAAGGCTCCTCAGGCACGGGTGATCTTTGACCGCTTCCACATCGTCAAGCATCTGAACGAGGCCGTGGATAAGACCCGGCGCGAGCTGGTGCGCGAGCTCAAAGGGACTGCCCGGCGCAACCTCAAGAACACCAAGTTTCCCCTTCTCAAGGCCAAACACAACCGCAGCGCGAAAGACAAACGGGTGCTCCGCGAGCAGGTGCGAGCTAATCGTCGCCTCTACCGCGCCATGCTTCTGCGCGACGACTTCATGGACCTCTACACCTACAAAACCGAGACATGGGCCAAGAAGTTTCTCCGAGGATGGCTGCGGCGCGCTATGAGCTCGAGGATAGAGCCCGTCAAACGCGCGGCGAAGATGATCCGCAGCCACTTCGATGGCGTCATCGCGTGGGTCACGTGGAGACTCAGCAACGGCCGACTCGAAGGAATGAACAACAAAATCCGGCTGCTGAGCCACCGCAGCTTTGGACTCCACTCTGCCGAAGCTCTCATCAGTCTCGTCTACCTAAACTGTGGCGGTCTCACCCTCGAGAGGATCCACTGAAATGGCAGGAGAGGCACTTTTTTTACACTGCATACACCAAGCAAGGTGAAGATTCCGTTTCTCGTCCGTTGACTTTCTGCTTCAACGGCGGACCGGGAACCTCTTCGATCTACCTCCACATGCTGACCATCGGGCCCCAAAGGCCGTGCTTCTGAAGACGGCAATACTGCGGCACCGCCACCCCGTCTGGTGGACAATGTGGATACATGGCTTGGCTTCACCGATCTGGTGTTCATCGATCCCATAGGCACAGGGTTCAGTTTTCCCCATCCGGGAGCGGACACCAAGCAATTCTTCGGTACTGCAGCGGATGCCGAGTCCGTTGGCGATTTCATTCGCATGTACATCACCGAGAACGCTCGCTGGCTGTCGCCGATTTTCGTGGCCGGTGAGAGTTATGGTGGCATTCGCGGGGTCCTGCTTGCGGAAGAGTTACAGAACAGTCGTCGCATCAAATTGAATGTCAACGGTCTCATCTTTATCGCGCCCGCTTACGATTTTCAGAGTCTGGGAACGAGCAGGCACAATCCCATGTACCTCTCACAGTATGTTTCGACGTACGCGACGACCGCCTGGTACCACAAGAAGCTGGACGACGACTTGCAGGCGGATTTCGACCAACTGGTCAAGGAAGTGACGACATGGGCCAGCGAAAATTATCTGGTGGCGCTTGTCAAAGGCGACAAGCTCGAGGAGTCCAAGAAGAAAGAGATCGCCGGCCAGATGGCCCGCTACACGGGACTGTCCGAAGATTACATTCTGCAGAAGAACCTTCGAATCACTTCCCCGGAATTCAGAGAAGAACTTCTGCGCGACAAAGGCATGAGTCTGCACCGGACGGATGCTCGATTCGAACTCGGAGCCTATGATTTGGCGAGGACTCTATCGCCAGTGTTGAACCACTACGTCAGGGCCGTCCTCGGGTACGACACGATCAAACCGTACCTCGTCAGCGGTAATGTTCAACCATGGGCATGGGGCGGAAAACCTTCTCCGTTCTCGGTCGTGCCCAACCTGAGTGAAGCAATGAAGAACAACAGGAATATGAAGGTCTTCGTCGCTGCGGGATACTACGACCATGCCTGTCCCTTCGCGACCATCGACTATGCGCTCGATCAACTGCTCCTTACCCCTGAGTTGCAACGAAACATCAGTCGTCGCTACTACCAAGCCGGCCACATGGTCTATACACCTCAGTTCGAGTTGACGAGATTCACCGAAGACGTGAAGGAATTCATCGTGGATGCTGCAACGCCCGGCGCACACGCAGCACCTACGACGGCCAGCGTGGTCCGACATCGAGACTGACCGTACTAGCTCTTTCGGCGGCGGAGGTAAGCGCTCGCACCCGCGGCGGTCAGGACGCACAGGGGGCGAAGAGCGCTCCGGGCAGTGCCGTTTGGGGGCTGAAGTGCTCGAGAGCTAGAGCCACGCCCAGGCCGGCGTTTTGCATGCCAATCTCGATGGCGAGCGTCAGCTGGTGTCGCCGGTCGAATCGGTAGAGCTTTGCAAGGTGCCAGCCCACGGTGTATCCCAAGGCGTTCACGACCACGACCAGGGAAGACCGACGGGCCCACCGTGGCAATACGGGGCTGGTTTGCGGCAACGGCGTAGGAGCAGAGGACAATGATGGCCACTGCGGCAACGGCCGGGCATATGCGCTCGGCCGTTCGGGTATGTCGCCCCCGTCTCTATGGAGATGCCTACCAACATGCGCTATAACCCTCGGAGTGTAACCGTGTCGCTGTTTCGTGGGCAACGGGTTGGCACGAGATTTGTATCAGGCATATGCGAGGAGGTTTGTATGAGACATTCCAGCGCACGGAAGCAGTTGACGGCTCGCCTCGAGCAGCTTCTCCCACAGATTGGGAAGATCGAGGCGCATTTGGCAAATCCTCTCGAAAAAGACTCTCAAGAGCGCTCCTTACAGCTTGAAAACGACGAGGTGCTCGGCGCTCTCGACGAGGCGGGGCGCCGGGAGCTCCTTCAAATTCGCGGCGCACTGCAGCGGCTGGACGATGGAACGTACGGCACTTGCGGTCGATGCGGTGAGTCCATCTCCACCGCGCGATTGAAAGCACTTCCATCGGCCGAGCATTGCATCCAATGTGCTGAGGCAGAGTCCTGAGCTTCCAGCTATTGCTGTTGCGAGCGTATTGTTTCGTAGCGGTCATGCAGAAACGTCACGAGATCGAGAAGTTGCTGGACGACTCCTATTCCAAAGAACGTGCCAGGCGGACGGGTGGCAGCGAAGGCACTGCAGGTCGAAGGGACCGGGGTTGTGCTGATCGAGATCTCTAGGCGCGGAGCCTCGTTGACGCTATTGGGTGACTGCCTAACAGCTCACGCAGTTGTTGTTGTTCGTCGCGCCGAGGCCGACCAAGAGCGCAATCGTCTCCGGGAACGGTTGCACGCGTTGAACGGGGCCGTTGGCCATGTCGGCGGTCGTCTGCCCGTTCCGGGCCACAGCCGTGGGATCGGCGCCTTTCGATACCAAGTACTCGATGAGCTCGTTGTCGCCACGAGCGGCTGCGTGGTGGATAGGGTTGTAGCCTTTGTAGTCCCTTGCGTTGACGTCGGCGCCGAGCTCTTCCACGAGGAATTTGACCGCGGGGAGCCATCCGTCGGGGACGTGACGGTGGGAGTTTCCGGCATAGCCTTGACCGTGGCCGACGCCCGAGGCTGCATGGATCGGATAAACGGCCGGCTCGCCGATGGGAACGGGCGGTAGACCGGAGGTGTCGATATCCTCGGCCTGTTCGGGCCGTCGCTGTTCAGGCACGTTGATGGTAGGGAGATTTCGATCGGCGCCGTAGGCGAGAAGAAGGCGCATGGCGTCGATGTCGAGCGCATGGGCCGCGCGCCAGAAAGGTGTCGCGCCCGCCCGGTTCACACCCAGGAGGTCACGATTGTAGGTCGTGTACCAAAGCGTTTTCTCGAGCCGCGGGTTCGGTTCGACTCCAGCTTTCAGGAGCGTCTCCATGACTTCCAGGTACGAAGTTTCCTGTTGCTGATACGCGACCGGTTGAGGATGTCGCGCTTTCGGTGCCCAATGCATGTTCAGGGCGGCATAGAGCGGCGTTGCTCCGGCGGCGCTCGCCACGGTCGGATCCGCCCCGCGCTCGAACAAAAGCATGGCCAAGTCGAAGTGACCGTTGATCATCGCGATGAGCATCGGGCTGGTGTTGTCCGCCGCGCTCACTTGGTTGATGTCCGCGCCACCCTGGGACGATATCAGTGCCAGTGCCGCCTCGGTGTGGCCTTCTCGGGCGGCCAGCAGAAGAGGTGTCAGACCACCGTGCGTCGCGACGAGGTCGGCGTAGTTCAGAGGTACGGGCTCGCCTCCGCGCCGGAGCGCCTCGTCACGGTCCTCCGGTTCTTCCTGGGTTGGCTGGGTTGGCTGGGTTGGTTTCGCAGGCTCGCTCGACTGCTTCTCGGGCTCGGGCTCTCGTTGCGAGGCCTTCTCCGCCGCCCGAAGTCGAGCGACGCGCCGAGCGATGCGCTTCGTCCGCTCCCGACGCTCCAGTGCATCTTCTTTATCGCGCGTGACGATGTCGACCACCTTCGCGCTCATCGAGGGGTCCGCGCCGTTTTCGAGCAGCACGGCGATGACCTCGGCGCGACCCGATGCGGCTGCGAACATCAACGGCGTTTGTCCCCACTGAGGCTCTCGAGAATCCGCCTCGGCGTCATGTTCCAGCAACGCGATCACCGCCTCGGCACTTCCCGAGGCAGCCGCGAAGTGAAGCGGTGTGGCTCCCGCGGTCGTCGTTGCGGTCGCATCGCTCCCGGCCTCGAGAAGAATCTCGACCACCGGCCCTCGTCCCGCTTTGGCAGCGACGTGAAGCGGCGTGTGCGCGCCGATGCGCGTCGTCGCTTCGAAGTCCGCTCCCCCGGCAATGAGAAGCTCCGCCATCTCCGTGTTGCCGGCACTAGCCGCCCAATGAAGGCCGGTCATGCCATCGCCGAACGCGGTATCCACATCCGCGGATCGCGCGAGCAACGTACGGACCTTTTCGAGGTCTCCTTGTTTCGCCGCGTCCGCCACGGATTCCGGCGCGGCCACGATCGAGGCCGTCCCCGCGTAAAACAGTGCCGCCAGGGACAAGAACAAGGGGCGGCTCGCGGGCTTTCGCATGACTCGCTCCTTCACGCTGACAACGAGAACGGGCCGGTGCTGTCGCCGAAGCTTTCCATGTCCTCGAAACCGAGCTTTTGCATCAGGGCCAACATCACGTTCGCCATCGGCGTTCCCGGTTCGGCTCTGAGATGAACGCCGCCGTCGAGTTTTCCGCTGGCGCCCCCCGCCACGAAGAGCGGGCAGCGCTTGTGGTTGTGCACGTGGGGGTCGCCCATCGGCGAGCCGTAGATGACCATCGTCTTGTCCAAGAGGCTCGCTCCTTCTTCCTGGATGCTCTGGAGCTTCTCGAAGAAGTAAGGAAGCATCCCGACGTGGTATCGGTTGATCTGGAAGAACTCTTCGATGTTCTTCTCTTTGTCGCCGTGGTGCGATGCCGGATGGAAACCTTTGTCGATGCCGCTCGAGGGATACACCCGACCCGACGCATCGCGCCCCATCTTGAAGGAGAACACGCGCGTCATGTCCGCCTCGAATGCGAGCGCCTGCAGATCGAACATCAATCGCACGTGCTCATCGTAAGAGTCCGGAACGCCTGCGGGGGCTTCTGGGAGCTCCCTCATCTCACCGCTCGAGTTGCGCTCGACGACTCTTTCGATCTGCCGTTCGATCTCGCGAATGTTCTCGAGATAGCGATCCATGCGCTGGCGATCGCTCGCGTCGAGCTCCCGGCTGAGATCGTTCACTTCGCCCATGACGAAGTCGAGAATGCTCTTGCTCGCGCGTCGACGCGCTGCCCGCTCCTCGGCGGTGCCGCCTGCGCCGAATAGCAAATCGAACGCAACCCGCGGATCGCGGATCATGGGAAGTGGCTCGGTCGCCGTCGCCCAGCTAAGCGTATCCGTGTACACGCACGAGTAGCCGTACGCGCATCCGCCCGCCTGATCGACGTTCTCGATACAAAGTTGCATCGACGGAATCGGCGTGTCTTGACCGAAACGTTGTGCGTAGAGCTGGTCCATCGACGGCGCGACGAAGACGTCGGAGCTTTCGGTCTGCTTCGGATGCGACTGCGTCAGAAACACGGCGCTCGAGCGGAAGTGATCGCCGCCGATCTCTTGGGGAATGACCGCCTCGGCGCCGCGCACGTCAGTGTCACTGACGATGGTCAAATAGTTCCGGAACGGCTCGAGCGAGCTCAAAGCAGTCGGGCTGAGATCGAAATCCGGTCCGACGTCTGCGGGTGACCAGAGGTTCTGAGTCGCGCCCCACTTGGTGCTACCGGCGGCGCCGTGGACCATCTCGATGGCGACGAGACGAGTCCGCTCGAGCGATGTCGCCGTCTCTGTTGCCAGAGCTTTCCCGGCAGGCACCATCGCGTCCAGAAACGGTAGCGCCACGGTGGCGCCCACGCCGCGCAGAAATGTACGCCGAGGAATGCGCTTTCCGGTCAGAATCCACCTCATACTCATCGTTCGGACCTCCAGCTATGGCTCGTCGCTCGCGCGCACGTTGGGCGCGGGCGCCGCCTTCATGCGAAACGCGGGGCTTTTGACGACGCCCAGGATGAAAGCGGACATGCGGTTGGCGTTTTCAGTGGCCGCGGCCTCGCGCTCGATCGCGCGGACGGCCGGCATGTCGTAGTACTCGAGCCGTCGTCCCAGAGCGTAGGCCATCAAGTTCTCAGTGAACGTTCGGATCAAAGACGTCGAGCGCGTCAGGAGCGCCGCGCGCAAATCTTCGGGACCGTGGAGCGGTGTTCCGTCGTAGAGCTCGCCGGACGTGTCGACGTCCACGCCTCGGTCTCGGATGCGCCAGGCGCCGGTGGCGTCGAAGTTCTCGAGAGCGAGGCCGAGCGGATCGATCATGCGGTGACACGAGTTGCACGCGGGGTCTGCCCGGTGTTTTTCCATCTGCTCGCGCACCGAAAGCAAACGACCGCCGGCGGCCTCTCCGGTTTCGTCGAGCTCCGGCACGTTCGGCGGCTGCGGCGGCGGTGGGCTCCCGAGCAGTACTTCCATGATCCATTTGCCGCGCAGCACCGGAGACGTCCGGCTCGCGTGCGACGTCAGCGTCAAGACGCTCCCGTGACCCAACAGTCCTCTCCGTCGCTCGTCCGGATACAAGACGCGGCGGAAGTCATCGCCTCTCACGTCGCGGATTCCGTAGTGGTTTGCAAGCCGCTCGTCGAGAAACGTGTAGTCCGCGGTGAGAAGCTCGAGCACGCTCCGGTCGTCGCGGACGACGCTCTCGAAGAAAAGCTTGGTCTCGAGCCGCATCGAAGCCTTCAGCTGGTCGTGGAAATCCGGATACGTCCGCACGTTCGGATGCATCTTTTCCAAGTCCTGCAACCGAAGCCACTGTGCGGCGAAGCGCGTCGAAAGTGCGGCCGAGCGGGAGTCCGCCAACATCCTGCGGGCCTCGGCTGCGAGCACATCGGGATCCGAAAGCCTTTTGTCGCGAGCCAAAGCCATGAGCTTTTCATCCGGACCGGCGCCCCACAAGAAAAACGAGAGACGTGATGCGAGGTCGATGTCGCGGATGCGGTACATCTCACCGGGACGTGCGTTCGCGGGCGGCTCCTCGAAACGGAAGACAAAATGGGGGCTCGCTAGAATACCTTCGAGTGCAGTGCGAATGCCAGATTCGAAAGAAGCATCGAAACCGCCATCGGAAGCGCCGATCTCGTAAAGCGACATCAGCGTACCGAGAGCGTTCGGCGCAAGAGGCTTTCGATACGCCTTGGAGGCTAACCGCGCGACGATCTCTTCCGCACACGAAACCTCGTCGTCCGCGGACACGGGACGGCAGCTGAAGATCGCCTCGCGACTCGGCGACTCCGAGACCCCGGTGGGGTTATACGGTCCGGTGATGGCGAGATCTCTCAGGTGAGGGACGCTGGTGAAACCGTACGCGTCTGCGATGCTCGTGCTCGCGATGGACCAATCGTGCGGCGACATGAGGTCCTGCAGCGGGCCTTCGACTTTGTTGATGAACGCCGCGGAGATGCGCTGAGGACCCGAGTGGATGAAAACCGGCTCGGTGCGCATGTCGAGTCCCTCCGGGTCGGAAGCATGCATCCACCGGTCGATGTCGAGAAGCGCCACCCGCTCACCGTTGACGGAAATCTCGAGCTGCTCCACTACGTCAGTGGTGTGCAGTGCCGCGCGACCACTACCGTGGAGCGCACCCGTCGTCTCGTGGTGGAAAGAGACCCGGAACCGGTACTCGCCGTCGGCGAGGAAGTTGTGGACGACGGAGACCCCGCCCCGGGTTCCGTACGGCGCGCCTTCGACGTGCTCGGTTTGCGACACCCAGCGCGTGACCTTGTAGGTGGCTTCTCTGGGGCCGGCCGTCGCATCGCCAATCGCGAGGCGGCTCACCTCTGAGGCGGCGCGAAGATACGCTTCCATCAGTGTCGCCGAAAGCATCTGGACATCGGCGATGTTGTCGAAGTTGGCGCTTTTGGTGTCGAGCGGGAGGTAATCGCCCGCGTCGATGTCGAGCGCGAGGAGGTCCCGGATCGAAGCCTCGTACTCGGCGCGATTGAGACGCTGGAACGTGCGTCGGCCCGGGTTGGGGTTCGCCGCGGCGAATTGGTCGAGCCGGGTCTCGAGCACGGTGGCGAGCGCGAGAAGGCGGTCTTCGCCGGGCCGGGGTACACCCGCGGGAGGCATCATGCCCGCCCGCAGTTTGCGGATCATCTTCTCGGCAAGCGCCGCATTGGCTTCCGCTTTGGCGACCTCGAAGGTCTCGAGCGACATGTTGCCCAGGTGCGCCGCGTCGTTGTGGCACGCGTAGCAGGTCTCGTCGACCAACGCCTGCGCGGCGCCAATACTTTCTGGGCTCCCTGGCGACTCGGCGCCGCTTGCGAAGCCGGCCAAAATCAGGAGGAAAGCTGCGGCGCCCAGCCTCGCCGCGGGACTTGTCATCGGTGTCTCACCTCACCTGCGAGCGTAGGATACCACTCGGCATCATTATTAATACAATAGGCTCTCCATGCGCGATCTCGACACGGAATTCGGACGGATCGACATCTATCTCTTCGACCAGTTGCTACGCGGCAACATCCGGCACGGCGTCAGGATACTCGACGCGGGGTGTTGGTTCGGGACGAAACCTCGTCTACCTGATGCGTTCGGGCTACGAAGTTTTCGGGGTCGATGCGAATCCCGAGGCCATCGATGATGTTCGGAAGCTCGCAGCGACACTGTCGCCTCAGCTACCGGAGACCAATTTTCGCGTGGAAGCCATCGAGGCCATGACCACCCCCGACCAGTCGGTCGACGTCGTTCTCTCGAGCGCGGTGCTGCATTTCGCCCGCGACGACGATCACTTCTGGGCTATGGTGAATGCGATGTGGCGCGCTCTCGCTGATGGCGGGCTGTTCTTCTGCCGTCTCGCCTCGACGATTGGAATGGCGGATCGTTGCCGGCGAGTCGAGGGACGGCGTTTTGTCTCGCCCGACGGGGTGGAGCGCTATCTCGTGGACGAAGCCATGCTCGTCGACGCCACGGTGAAGCTCGGAGGAGAGCTAGTCGACCCGTTAAAAACCACCGTCGTCCAGGACCAGCGATGCATGACCACATGGGTCGTCCTCAAGCGGCGCAAGAAACGTCCCTAAACCCTCCCCCTCTTGGGGGAGAGAGTTTCACGGAGGCTCGCAAAGCGAGCCGGATGAGGGGGCGCCGCCCGAAGCCAAACTCGACTCCGAAGCCTACGAACGCGATCTCCCCGCCCGACACAACCCTAGGGGAAAAAAAGCCCAAAAAAGTCGATTGGTACTATCAACGCAAAGGGTGAACGAGCTGTGGAAGAGCGTCCAAGTTCATGGACGCCAAGGGTGTCGAAGCCAAAGAAGTCATTCCCGCTTCGAGAAAGCTCGATCGACGCGATGCCGCGGAGCTCGTCAAGGCCGCGAAGAAAGTGATCGTGGCCAAGGGTAAGAAAGTTCAAAGCTTTCCCGGCGGGAACGCGACCAAGGAAGTCGTCGACGCGCTCCTCGGCCCAACCGGGAACCTGCGCGCACCCACCGTGCGAGTAGGGAAGTCTTTGTTGGTGGGTTTCGACGAGAGCTCCTACGCCGACGTTCTGGGTTAGGGGCCCGAACAGGGGTGCCGGTCGCTGAACCCTTCGCGAAGACGACACGGAAGGGAGCGCGCGTGCCAAACGTTTGGCAACAACATCAAGGGCCCCAACCGCCCAACAGGAGGTGTAGGTCTGCCAAACGTTTGGCAGACGGGACAGGGGGCCGTAGCGCTTTCGCGGCGTTCCCGAAAGCGCGTCTCTCGCAGCGCCGCTCGCGGAACGACGACGCCGCGAAGTGCCAAACGTTTGGCGCTTCGAAACATTCTGCCCCCCGGAGCACCGGATCGGACACACTCCTTCCCCTCGATCGATAGCCTCCGGTCTGTAATCGCTTCGCTCAGGCGTGAAGCGGCTCGCCGAGCTCCATGTCATTGTCAATGTCAGCGAGACCCTCCACGTCAATCTCGGCCAGCCGTTCGTGGCGCTCCATTGCCGTCTCCATCACCTTGGGCCGACGCCATTCGAGATCGACGGGAGCTTTCCCCGACAGACCGATCAGCCCCGCGTGCAGCATCCTGTGGTGGAACCAACAAAGCGTCAAAAGATTCGACGGGTCGTTCATCTCCCACCACTTCTTTTTCCCGAACTTGCTACGGTGCTCCAGGTGATGGACATGCAAGCCGTAGCGCACGCGACAACCTGGGTATTGACATAAATAGCCATCGCGTTCGAGGACGGACTTGTGGATAGCCGCATAACAGCGCACTTCCACCGACGGCAGGTCGGCGCCTTCCGGACACATGAGAGCTTCCACCTTGGGATCCAGCTCCAGGGAGATCGGCTCCGACACCGATACCGTCTCTGCTTGCTCTTGCGGCACGTCGGCCTCGTCTCCGCCGTCACCCTCAGCTTCCGCCGCGTCGTGCTCCATTGGCTCCACGCGCGCCTGGTACGTCGCGAGGAACTCGGCTGCGATGTACTCGAGTGCCAGACCCACATCGATCTCTTCGCCGCTCACGCGGCGGACGATCTCCAGAGCCTGCGCCCAAATCGACGCCTGTTCAGCGGTGAGGTAGATGCTGATCTTGCCTCCGTGGGTCTGCACCTCGTCACGGATCAGGCGCTCGAGATCGCGGAAGGAGTTGTTCACTGCTTTTTCGGTCCACTCCTCATCAGTCTCGGGACTCGCCTGCGATGCGGCCTTCGCTGCTTTGGTCCAGCCGAGCTTGCCGGTGGCGAGCGCTCGGGTGAGCCGCGGTAGCTGAGTGAGCTTGCGCGCGAGGTACAAGAGCGTGCGCGTCTTGGAATGACAGAAGCTGAATCGCTCCATCGCGTAGTCGTAAATATTCTCGAAGCCAAAGACGTGGTAGTGGCGGCGGCGGTTGATCTGATAGAGGTAGAAGCAAATCAACTTCTCTGCACGTTCATGGTCTTGGACCGCCTTTTCGAGTCGATGATCGAGCTCTGCCGCGGAGAGCGGCGTGGCATTGGGAAGAAAATCGTACATCGTTATTATCTCCTTGAAACAAATAGCTTTAGATGGTAAAACACTGACGAATTGTAAGGTATATATTAAGTAAAAGTAGTGGGCCAAGTCAAATCGGTATGACTGTTAAGTGTTTTCGAATCAATTAGTTACAGAGTAAAAATAGTGCAGGCGAGAAGTCGTGCGCCTTCAAACTGTTGTTACAAAATGGGTTACGTCGGTGGATGCGAGTCAAGACTCGAGAGATTCGGTCTCGAACGACGCGGGCAACGCGACTTCTAGTAACTCCAAATCCGTCGAGCCGTCGGCGAACGCGTAGGACATCCCTGCCGGCAAGACCACAGAGTCCCTGCCTTGGTGCACAACTCCGATAGAGGCCGAGAGCTCGCTTGGCCCCGACTCCCATCATCCGATCATCTCGCTATCAGGCATCCCGAGCGCCGTCATCGTGTTGAGAATCTTGCACCCGATCCTTGCCTCGACTCTCTGTGCCGCTAACCCTCTCGCTCGCATCGCTGAGCCCACGATAGCCTTGTAGCGATGGAACGTTGTCTCGACTTTGCTCCGTTTGCTGTAGCCCGATTCTGTGTGCCACTTTCGTTTGCCGAGCCGAGCTTGTGCTGCAATGTTGCGATTGCGCTGTCGGCTGCTCGCCGGCCCCGATGCGAGCTGGGCGCCCTTGCGCGGCGGTATCAGCACCCTCGGCGAGCAATGAGCGCTGTGATTCTCGATTGCCTCATAGACGCCGCCGGCGTCGTATGCGGTGTCAGCTCTGGCCGATGAGATGGGACTGTCGATCTGTCCGACAAGCGATGCAACCCGCGATGAATCGCGGGCTCTTTTGCTCGTCAAGCTCGCCGGCGACGACTTCGCCAGTCTGCTCGTCGACACACAGATGGAGCTTGCGATAGTCCCTGCTCTTTGGTGCTCTGCGCAGCTGGCCGGCGTGGACAGCGAGACCGCTGCTGTCGATCAAGATGTGCAACGGCGTCTTCTGCTTGTCTTGGTAGAAGGGGACCTTACCCAGCTTCGCCTTGCGCCTCGAGATCGTGGTGTGATCGGGCACATCATTGTCTAGCTTCATCAGAGCGAACAACGATCGCAGCAATCCCTCGCTCTGCCTAGATGACAGATGAAACACCATGCCCAGGGTGACAGCCGTCTCGATGGCGTGGTTCGAGTACTTGCGTTGACGGCCCGGTTTCCTCCTCCTCGGCCGGGGCGCGTCCCAGTTCACAAGCTTGCCGGCGGTGAGCGAGATCCAGACGGTCAGGCTCCCACGGTTGCGTAGACCCGCCTCATATTCACGCCAATTCCTCACGCGATAGGCCTTCTTCACATACTTCCGCTGAGTGCGTTTGAAAATGCTCATGGGGAACCTCGAATCCGTGAGTAAAGGACAATTGTGGACCGAGATCGCGAGTTGTGCACCAAGGCAGATTTTTCCTATCCTTCTGAATCGGCGTGCCTGGATGTTACGGCCGGCGGCGCCGGAGCGCGGATACCTTGTCGACGAGGATCTGCACCGGCCCCCGATTGAACGGGTTCCACCTCTTTTGCGTGGTGTTGATGAACTGTAGCTGGCCATCGAACGTAATGCGCGCGTTCAAAGCGTAGGTGTTCCGCTCCTCGATCCGTCGCTTTGGATAGTAGAGGCGGAACGGAAGCGGCACTTGGCGTCCACCGGTCACTTGCACCTGTTGCGCGATCACATCCGCAGCGACGTCCTGGAGCGACACGTCGTCGAGCCGAACGATGTAGACGGCGTTGGGCGGAAGCGCGATGCGCTCACGGTGCACGACGGTTCCGGAGACAGTGTCGATCGCGTCGTCGTTCCGCTGGTACTTCCCGGCGAGGTAGCGCTGGCCCAAGAGGACCAGCCGATCGTCGCGGACGGCCTGGATCCCGAGGCGGTACTCGAGCGGGTCAGGAGCGTGCTCCGAGTTGGTGGTCAGGAACAGGCCGTCCACTTCGCGCCTCCAACTAATGCCGCTGATGCGCGGGACCCCGGCCACGCCGAGAGTACCATCGGGCTCGAGAATGATGGCCTCGAAGACGCCGGGGGCGTTCGGCGCTTCACGAACCCAGGTGCCAGCGATATCCCGGGCAGCCCCTGGATGGGCGATGCCGAGGAGAGCCAAAGCGGTGATGGTGATGAGGTGGTGCAGAGAATTTCGACACATGATGTTATCTCGTGAAGCCGTGGGTTTACAGAAGCTCGGAAACGTGATTATAGATCGGTTCTCTTGATACGCCCGTAGTGTGCCAAGATTCAGCCGCGCGGATGTCGAGTGTTGGCAGGCCATTGATTTTTGAACCCCGTAACGGCCGCGTGCCTTGCTGCTCATTCGGGCGCGAAATTCCGGACTGTGGGCTTCAGAAAGCAAATTCTCATCTGACGAACTCGCTACTGCAAGTTATTGACCCGGTCATGAAATATTTGGACCATGTCGCATAGCAAGGATTGGAAATTTCCAAGCCTGCCCGGGGCGTTCCACTGCGATTTCTCCAGCTTGACCGACGTGGCGTCACGTCATTCAGTATCGGTGACATTTAGCAAAGGGTACGTAGCAAGACAAGGCGGTGAGGGCGGAGTGTTTTCAGGGGGAAGACACAGGTGTGGTGTTGCGTTGTCAAAGAAACGGCACAGAGGAGATGAAGGGGAGAGACCGAAGCTAAGGCTGAGGAGGAGCGCGTGAGTGGGTCTTGGACTTTTTGAAATGAGCCAAGATTTTCCGAATCCCCTTCTGCTCGGTGATGAAGGCGACGATTGTCCGAAAAGTGTCCGAAAACAACTGCCTACACCGGGTGAACACCGACAACGATGATCCCGCTAATTTGTTTATTTCTTAGCGGTCCTTCGTTTTTGGTTGTCGGGTCTCTCGGTATTCTTTGGCCTGTCACGCGGAGGTCGCGAGTTCGAGTCTCGTCGGCCCCGCCATTACCTAATGCTTGATGCTGATGTTAAATCTCCCCCTTGTGGGAGAGAGTTTCACTGAGACCGGCGCAAGCACCGATAACGTCGTCCAACAGCTCGGAGCATTCCGGACAGGCGTCCGCGGAGTGAGAGGGCTCTGCGGTTGGTAGCAGACTATCGACTCATCGTGTTGCGAGGACCGGGCTACGCTATAGTAGGGGTTGTTGGTAAGTCATTAAATGTCCAATTTCCAGTGTCGCGCCAGACACCTCATCCCTATTGGGATTGCCCTTGCCTTCGTCGCGGTGTTCGCACTGGCCTGTCGCGACCAACGTGAGCCCGTCACGCAGGAAGAGAAGGAGACCTGGGACGCGACGGCGCTTTTCCTGGCCGGCGTTTTCACGGTCAGCAAGAGCAGCTTCGACGACCGTCCCCAGGTCGTTGGGAACTTCTGGGACAATTACGACTCGCCTTGCGCCGGCGGGGTCATGTCGTGGCGTCCGGTGATGACGAGGCTTCGTGCGGTGTTGTCTTCGGCGTCGAAGCTCGCCATGCCGTGCAAGAAAATGGCGGCGTCTATCGTGTCGGGGTGCTCTGAAGCAAGCAAGATGAGGTTCGCCGCTCCGTTCGACCAGCCGATGGCGTGGACGCGCTCGAGCCCCAAGTGCCCGCGGAGGGCGTGGAAATGCGTACGGCGGCGGCTCCGAGGTTGGTCTCCTCATGCGCCGCCTCCGAGTCGCCCATGCCGCGGGGATCGAAGTAGACCATGGTCACGTGCGGCTCGAGCGGGCGGTAGAGCGCCCGAAGTCCCTCCAACGAAAGGCCCCACGAGTTCGGCACGGTCATGGAGCACCGGGCCGGAGCCGTGCACCTCGTAGTGGATGGCGAAACCGTTCAGCTCCGCTGTGAACGAGCCGGTTTCGAGCTCCTGAGAGGGAGTGGTACAACCGTTTATAATTAATGATGCAGCTGATGCTGCCAAACAGTCCCGTCATGTCGTTTCTTACATCCTTAGTGCCCACGTTAATATAAGATGAGGCGGGATCGTCAATCTGGCAACTCTAGGTTATGAGGTATTCGATGTCTATTCGCCAACTCGTTAGAATCGCAATCGTTCTTCTCATCTCCGTCGGCCCGGCCGCCGCACAGTGGACGGCTGAAAAACCTGGAAGCGACAACATTGAAGTCTTGTCACACATTCCGCTCGGACCGAGGCTCAGCGTGTCCGA
The DNA here is from genome assembly GCA_965237955.1 of Candidatus Marinacidobacterales bacterium. Classification (GTDB taxonomy): domain Bacteria; phylum Acidobacteriota; class Vicinamibacteria; order Marinacidobacterales; family SMYC01. The sequence continues at coordinate 3,967,538 of OZ250169.1, forward strand.
TACCGATATCGAGCAAGAGATGGACCGGCCGTACGCTTACGTCGGCCGGACGGACTTTGGTACGGCAGGCGAAAAGGGCATCGACATCATTGACTTGAGCGATCCAACGAATGCCAAACGCATCTACTCGTGGCGCATCGAGAACCAGGATCTTCATCTCGGCGCGGGCGGCATGGACGTCAAGCACTTCAAGTGGAAGGACCGCTACTACGTCGTACAGTCGCTCCAGTTCCGCCAGGGTGGACCCGACCCCGACCTCGGCGCCGTCGTTCTCGACGTAACCGGCCTCCCGGACCCCGCGACGGTCAAAGAGGTGGCTCGCATTCGTGAGCCCGACTACCCGGGCGGGTTCCACAACATCTTTATCTACAAGCACAGCAACGGTGCTGTGCTTCTGTTCACCACGGTTGCCGGCCCGTTCGCGCACGTTTACGACCTCGGTCGGGTCGTCGACGGCGATGTCAAAAACGCGCTCGTCGCCAAAGTGCCCGTTCCGATCGGGGAGGAATACGAGCGCGGCGTCCAAATGTCCGAGGCGTTTCGAAAAGGGTATCACGATTTCTACGTCGGCTATCACGAGGATACCGCCGAGGATCGCTTCTATGGTGGCGGCACCGGTGGCTACTACGTCTACAACATCACCGACCTCGAGCAGCCGGAGCTTCTCGTCCCGCTCACCGGCATCTCCGGCGTGCGCCGTGGGCACACGTTTACCCCGACGCCAGACGGTCGCTATGTCATCGCCGAGACCGAGTATCAGTACGCTCCGCTCCGCATCTTCGACCTCAAGCCGGGTCTCGACGGCGAGGTCGAGAGCATTTCGCGTCCGATCGGCGCGTGGACGGCCGACTGGCGACATCTCGTGCACAACCACGAGGTCCGCTGGCCCTACGTGTTCGTCTCCGGCTACCTCGACGGGCTTCAAGTGTTCAGCTTGATGGACCCGACGAACCCGACGACGGTGGCGTACTACGATACCTACACCGGTCCGCCGGCGAGCGACTCAGTGCTCGACGGTGCTTTCGGGGTCGACGTCCGAAACGAAGACGGGCTAATCGTCATCAGCGACATGACGACTGGGTTTTGGGTGTTTCGCATGGAAGGCTTCCAGGGTTGGAACGGTGAAGACTGGGGTATGCCGAACATCTCGAGCGCCCAGGACTGGGACAAGACGCCGGCTGAGGGGACGGACTCGAACCCATGAGAGCTCTCTCTGCCATACTCTTTTTCGCCGCTTCCGCGTCTTCGTCGACGTCCGCGGGTGAGGTGCGCTCATCGCCTTGGAACGTGCCGTTCGGGTTCTCGGGCTCGTGCACCGCGGCGTCGACCATCGCCATCCCGGACTTGCCGTCGAACTACTACGGCATTGACATGGTTCCGACGAAGCGCGTTCCGGGGACCGGCGCCGGGGTCGGGATCGGTGTCGTCACGTTCTCGAAATCGCCCTACGGAGTCTCGGTTACACCGGATGGAACCTACGTCGTCGACGTGCACTTGGCGCTCGATCGCATCAAACAACCGAAGCGAGGGGTTCTGACCGCGTGGGCGACCAAGGACGATCTGACGGAGGTCAAACGTCTCGGCACGTTGGACGCATCTCTCCGCGCGTCGGGGCAAGTACGCTGGAACAAGTTTCTGCTCGTCGTCACCCTCGAGCCTTCTGCGGAGCCGACCGACATTTGGAGTGGGCCCGTAGTGATGCGGGGGATGTCTCGAAGCGGGCTCATGCACACGCTTGCGGGGCACGGCCCGTACGAAAAAGAGCCCTGCGCGAAGTACGGGTTCTGATCCTCGTGAAACGTCTTTTGTGGGTATTGGTGTTGGCGTGCGCGCCGGCGTGGGCGCAGCACGAGGACCACGGCATGCCGGTTGATGCCGCCGGCGATCCCAAAGCGTGGCGCATGCCGCCCCACGATTTTCCGATGCCGCCCCTTCCCGGCATCGCCGGCGCGGTGCCCATCGTCGGACCGTTTCTCGCCAAGATGGACGCGATGGATCTCACCGCGTTCCCCGAAGCACGGCCGAGCGAAGTCGTCGAGATGGCCGACGGCGAGAGGCTCGTCATGAACGCGAGCGTCGTCCGCCGCACCATCAACGGCAAGACGTTTCTCATGTACGGCTACAACGGCCAGTACCCGGGGCCGCTTATCAAAGCGGAGCGGGGTGCCACCGTCATCGTCGAGCTCAAAAACGAGATCGAGATGCCGACGACGGTGCACTGGCACGGGCTCCGGCTCGATAACCGCTTCGACGGCGTGCCCGACATCACCCAGCCGCCGGTTCTCCCGGGGGAGAGCTTCACCTACGAGGTCTATTTCCCCGATACCGGCATCTACTGGTACCACCCCCACGTGCGGGAAGACATCCAGCAAGATCTCGGCCTCTACGGCAACATGCTCGTTGCCTCGCCCGAGCCCGACTACTACAGCCCGGTGAACCGCGAAGTCGCGCTCATCCTCGACGACATCCTCATGGATGATCTCGGACCGATTCCGTGGGGCGACCGCGCGCCCACGCACGCGCTCATGGGCCGGTTCGGAAACGTCATGCTCGTCAACGGGGTCACCGACTACGAGCTTTCCGTCGATCGCGGCTCGGTGGTCCGCTTCTATCTCACCAACGTCGCCAACACGCGAACGTTCAACGTCGTCTTCGGCGGCGCGACCATCAAAGTCGTCGCCTCCGACGTGAGTAAGTACGAGCGTGAAGAGTGGGTCGAAAGCATCGTCATCGGCCCTGCGGAGCGCTACGTCGTCGAGGTGCTCTTCGACGAGCCCGGCGAGCTCGCGATCGATAACTCGATCCAGGCGATCGACGACTTCATGGGCCGGTTCCACCCTCATGTCAAAAAGCTCGGGACGGTGCGAGTATCGGACACGCCCGTCGCGGTTAGCCATGCCGAAGCGTTCCGTAAGCTGCGCGATAACGCCGACGTTCAGGAGGACATCGAGTCGTTTCGTCAGTACTTCGACAAGCCGGTGGACCACACTCTCGAGCTCACGCTCGAGCTCGAGAACCTGCCGATGCAGATCGTCCAGGCGATGCAGTTCGAGGCGGGTCTGTACGCGCCGCCGATCGAGTGGAACGATGCGATGCCGGTGATGAACTGGCTATCGAGTGCCGAGCAGGTGCACTGGATACTGCGAGATCCCGATACCGGCAAGAAGAATATGGATATTGGCTGGAAGTTCCAGGTGGGCGACGTCGTCAAGATCCGCATCTTCAACGATCCCGAAACGATCCACCCGATGAACCACCCGTTCCATATTCACGGTCAACGCTATCTCGTGCTCTCCCTCGACGGCGTTCCCAACGAGAACCTCGTATGGAAAGACACCGCGATCGTTCCTGTGGGGACCACAATGGATATCCTCGTCGACATCACCAATCCGGGTGAATGGATGATGCATTGTCACATCGCCGAGCATCTTCACGCGGGGATGATGACGTCGTTCACCGTGACCGAGCGCTAGGGGCCGGATCGAGCCTGACACCGCCGCCGGACAGGTGTACCCTTGCGGCCACCAAAACGCTGCAGGCGTCAGGGGGTTAGGCAATGAGGTTGACGGGTCTTCTGGCAGTCGTGGTGATCACGGCTGGCTTCGCTACCGACGCGCGCGCGCGAAATGATGCGCCCAATCGCTATCGCACTCTCGAGGACTGGGCGAAGTTGCCCGACGGCAGAACTTGGGGCGCGACGAGCGCGGTCGATGCAGCTCGGGACGGGTCCGGGAATATCTGGGTCGCCGAGCGCTGTGGTGAGAACAGCTGCCTCGGCAAGGACGACGTGGACACGGTTCTCCTGTTCGACCCGTCCGGGAAGCTCATCAGAAGCTTTGGGGCGGGGATGTTCGAATGGCCCCACGGGATTCACGTCGACGCGGACGATAACGTCTGGGTCACCGACGCCCGGGGAAGTAACGTCGTGGGCATCAGATCATCAAGTTCAGCCCGGAAGGTAAGGAGCTCATGCGTCTCGGCAAGGCCGGGGTCGCGGGCGACGGGCCGGGTGAGTTCAACCGTCCGTTCGACGTGCTGGTTGCGCCCAACGGCGACATCTTCGTCGTCGATGGACACGGTAGCGACGGCAACAACCGCGTCCAGAAGTTCTCCAAGGACGGGAAGTTCATCAAAATGTGGGGGAAGACGGGGACGGGCCCAGGTGAGTTTCTCGACCCGCATGCGCTAGCGATGGATTCCCAAGGGCGGCTTTTCGTCGGCGACCGGAAGAACAATCGCGTCCAGATCTTCGATCAGGACGGGAACCACATCGCGAGCTGGACGCAGTTCGGTCGCCCGAGCGGGCTCTATATAGATGATAACGACATCCTGTCCTCCGCCGATTCCGAGTCGAATTTCAGCGCCAATGCAGGCTGGAAGCGCGGTATTCGGATCGGGAGCGCGAAGGACGGCATGGTCTTCGCGTTCATCCCGGATCCGGAGTGGACCGGCGACGTGCGCGGCACGACTGCCGCAGAAGGGGTCGCGGTGGATGCCGACGAGAATATCTACGGGGCGGAAGTAGGTCCGCGAGCTCTGAGAAAGCATGTGAAGCGGTAAGAAAAAGGAGAGGGAAGCATGACCAGTTTTAAGCGATCGCTGTGGTTGGTCGCGGTGGTGCTGTGTTTGACGCAGCCTCTCGCGGCGCAAGAGTGGACCCACTGGGGCGCGGATTCGAGAAGCTCTCGCTATTCACCCGCGGATCAGATCAATCGAGAGAACTTCGAGGATCTCGAGGTCGCGTGGGTATGGCGCGGTGACAATTTCGGGCCGAGCGTCGACTACATCCTGCGGGCGACGCCGATCTACGTCGACGGCAAGCTCTACACCGTTGCTGGACAGCGCCGCACCGTTGTCGCCATCGAGCCCGCGACCGGCGAGACACTGTGGACGTTCCGCGAGCCAACCACCAAACGGTGGGAGTACTCGATGCGGGAGAACTATGGCAAAGGCGTCGCGTTTTCCGAAGTCGACGGCCAGGGCCGGATTTACCTCGTGAGCCCGGCGTTCAACCTCCACGCGCTTCACGCCAACAACGGTCGTCCCGTCGAGCAGTTCGGTAACGAAGGCATGGTGGACATCCTCGACGACTTCGGGTACCCACATGATCCGAACCTGGGTATCCCGCTCGAGACCGGCTACATCACGAGCTCATCGCCGGCGATTGTCGTGAACGGCGTCATCGTCATCGGGAACACGCATCAGCAGGGCTATTACCAGACGCGTCGGGAGAACGTCCCGGGGCACATCATGGCGTACGACGCCAAGACGGATGAGTTCTTGTGGAAGTTCAACATCATCCCGCAGCCGGGCGAGTTCGGGCACGACACGTGGGAGAACGACGCGTGGTCTTACACCGGGAACGTATCGACGTGGGCGCCGTTGTCGGCAGACCCCGAGCTCGGGCTCGTCTACTTCGCGACCGATCCGCCGACGAACGATTTCTACGGGGGCTTTCATCCCGGAGCCAACTTGTTCTCGACGACCATCATGGCGGTCGACGTGAAGACCGGCAAGCGCACGTGGCACTTCCAAACCGTCCATCACGACATCTGGAACTACGACAATCCGACCGCACCCACGCTCGTCGACATCACTCAGAACGGAGAGAAGATTCCGGTGCTGGTGCAGACGACGAAACAGGCGTTCGCGTACGTGTTGAACCGTAAGACCGGTGAGCCCATCTGGCCTATCGAGGAGCGGCCGGTGCCGCAAACGACGGTTCCGGGCGAGAAGACGTCACCGACGCAGCCGTTTCCGACGAAACCTGCAGCGTACGACAAGCAGGGCCTCACCGAAGACGACTTGATCGACTTTACTCCCGAGCTTCGCGCGGAGGCAGTCGAGGTCATCAAGAAGTTCAAGACCGGTCCGCTTTTCAATCCGCCCTTGCACCGCGATAACAGCGACGGCTATGTCGGTTCGCTCCATTGCCCGGGTGGCGCCACCAACATCATGGGCGGAGCTGCTGTGGACCCGGAGACGGCGATCCTCTACGTCGCGTCCGTCGCGGGCTGTTCCTCGCCAAATCTCGTTCCCGGTGAAGAAATGGACGATCCCGACACAGGGAAGACCGTCATGCGATGGGTCAGCGGGCCTTCGGCCGGATGAGCGTTCAAGGATTATCGATTCTCAAACCACCCTACGGCAAGATCACGGCGATCGATCTGAACACGGGGGAGCACCTGTGGTGGATTCCGAACGGTGATACCCCGGATTTCGTGAAGAACCACAAAGCGCTCCAGGGAGTCGATATCGGAAACACCGGCCAACGCGCCCACGCCACCGCGCTCGTCACCAAAACACTCCTCATGTACGGCGAGGGAAGAAACGGCGAGCCGCGGTTCCACGCGGTGAACAAGAAGACCGGTGAGCACATCGGTGTCGTGGATATCCCGGCCCCGACCAACCAGGCGCCGATGAGCTACGTGCACGACGGCAAGCAATACATCGTCGTGGCGATTGCCAGCAACACCCATCCAGGCTCGTTGGTCGCGCTCGCGCTGGCGGAGGAGTAACAGCAAGACCCCGCCGTCGAAGCTCAAGTGCTTCGGCGGCGGGAGCGTAACTGTGCGAGCCCGTCCTCGACTTCTTCGCGCGGTAGCTTGCCCCTTAGCGAGCTCGTCATCGCTTTTCGCGAGCAGGCGCTGGTAGAGCTCGATGCCGGGGACGATGACGTCTTCGTGTCCCGCGTCGACGAGCTCGAAGAGAACGTCCTCCGCGTCCGCGAAATCACCTTGTCGCTCGTAGTGGAAGACCAGTTTCTTTTGAACGGCGGGTACGGGGAGATAAGCGGACAGAGCCTCGGTGAGAGCTTCGATCCGGCGCAAGTAACGGCCGGCGTCAGGAATGCGATCGAGGCTCTCCCGACCCGAAACCTCGAGCAGCAACGAGAAGGTGCCTTGGTGCACAACTCCGATAGAGGCCGAGAGCTCGCTTGGCCCCGACTCCCATCATCCGGTCATCTCGCTATCAGGCATCCCGAGCGCCGTCATCGTGTTGAGAATCTTGCACCCGATCCTTGCCTCGACTCTCTGTGCCGCCAACCCTCTCGCTCGCATCGCTGAGCCCACGATAGCCTTGTAGCGATGGAACGTTGTCTCGACTTTGCTCCGTTTGCTGTAGCCCGATTCTGTGTGCCACTTTCGTTTGCCGAGCCGAGCTTGTGCTGCAATGTTGCGATTGCGCTGTCGGCTGCTCGCCGGCCCCGATGCGAGCTGGGCGCCCTTGCGCGGCGGTATCAGCACCCTCGGCGAGCAATGAGCGCTGTGATTCTCGATCGCCTCATAGACGCCGCCGGCGTCGTATGCGGTGTCAGCTCTGGCCGATGAGATGGGACTGTCGATCTGTCCGACAAGCGATGCAACCCGCGATGAATCGCGGGCTCTTTTGCTCGTCAGCTCGCCGGCGACGACTTCGCCACTCTGCTCGTCGACACACAGATGGAGCTTGCGATAGTCCCTGCTCTTTGGTGCTCTGCGCAGCTGGCCGGCGTGGACAGCGAGACCGCTGCTGTCGATCAAGATGTGCAACGGCGTCTTCTGCTTGTCTTGGTAGAAGGGGGGGGACCTTACCCAGCTTCGCCTTGCGCCTCGAGATCGTGGTGTGATCGGGCACATCATTGTCTAGCTTCATCAGAGCGAACAACGATCGCAGTAATCCCTCGCTCTGCCTAGATGACAGATGAAACACCATGCCCAGGGTGACAGCCGTCTCGATGGCGTGGTTCGAGTACTTGCGTTGACGGCCCGGTTTCCTCCTCCTCGGCCGGGGCGCGTCCCAGTTCATAAGCTTGCCGGCGGTGAGCGAGATCCAGACGGTCAGGCTCCCACGGTTGCGTAGACCCGCCTCATATTCACGCCAATTCCTCACGCGATAGGCCTTCTTCACATACTTCCGCTGAGTGCGTTTGAAAATGCTCATGGGGAACCTCGAATCCGTGAGTAAAGGACAATTGTGGACCGAGATCGCGAGTTGTGCACCAAGGCAGTCCCAGGTCAAAAATATTCGACCCGAGGCCAGCTCGCCGAGCTTGCTTTCTGCTTTGCTTCCGATATTCTGCGCTCTTTGGAGGATCGTCATGACTCGACTCATGTGGTCCGGAGTCCTGTTGGCGTGGGCGGCCTGCACGACGTCGCAGCCGGAAGCGCCTGCCGAGCCCGACCGCCCCAATGTTCTATTCGTCTTCTACGATCAATACCGCCCTGACATCATCGGGGCGTATGGCGGCGGGAAGAACATCACGACGCCCAATCTCGATCGCCTCGCCCAAGAAGGCGTGCTGTTCACCAACGCGCTCTCGACCACGCCGGTGTGTACGCCGTATCGAGGCATGCTCATGACCGGTCGCTACCCGACCCACACGGGGATCATGCTGAACTTCCTCGAAGCCAACACGTCGCAAACGAATATCGCCGATGTGTTCTCCGAGGCCGGCTACCGAACCGCGTTCATGGGTAAATGGCATCTCGCCGCCGGCGGCTTCAAGAAGGCGTGGGTCGGTGAGGAAGACGGCTCGTGGGACTACGCGAGGCCTTACATGGAAGAGAACCCCGACTATGATTTCGTACCACCGGGACCAGCGCGACTGGGTTTCGAGGACTGGGCGGCGTACAACTTCCACATCGATTTTCTCGCCGCGCCCTATTACAAGAACGAGCCCAAAAAGCTCATCATGGACGGCTACGAATCGAACGCGCTGACCGATATGGCGATCGCGTACATGGAAGAGGCACGAGGCGCGGGCGAGCCGTTTTTCATCATGGTCGCGCCGCATCCACCCCACCCGCCGTTCGATCGACTACCGGAAGGCTACCTCGAGCGGGTGCCCGAGACGCTTCACTGGGACGACAACGTGCCGGAGGAAATGAAGACCGGCAAGAACCTGGCAGAAGCCCGCGCCTACTACGCAATGGCGAAAAACGCCGAAGACAACATGGGACGTCTGCTCGACTATCTCGACGAGTCGGGATTGACCGACGACACGATCGTCGTGTTCACGTCCGATCACGGCGAGATGCTGGGAAGCCACGGACGCCGCAGCAAGAGGGTTCCCTATGACGAGGCGGTGCAGGTGCCGCTTCTCATCCGCTGGCCGGGCCATCTGGCGTCGGGCTCTCGCACCGACACGCTCCAGACGCCGCTCGACCACATGCCGACGCTCATCGCGATGGCCGGGCTGAGGGCACCACAGGGACTCGACGGGATCGATCTCAGCGGCGAGCTGCTCGATGGCCAGACCGTCGAGCGGAACGCGGCGCTGATGAGCAACTACACCGCGGATTGGGACTTCTTCACGACGGCGTCCCAAGCGAACGCCAACCGGCCGGAGTGGCGCGGGGTGAAGACGAAGCAATACACCTACGCGCGATGGATCGACGGCGAGACCGCGCTCTACGACGACCTGGCCGATCCCGATCAGCTGACCGACCTGAGTGACGATCCAGCCAATGAGGAGTTGGTGGACGAGCTGGAGGCGACGCTCCAGAAACTCCTCGCCGAGGCCCACGACGAGTTCCTTCCAGGAAACGCCTACGTCGAGTGGGTGGACCGGGAGCGCAACATTATTAAGACAGGCCTGGGACCCGTCACGGAGTAGAATTCTACCGACGTCCCTATCCCCCGGAGCCAAGCTCGGTCCGTACGAAATCCTCTCGCTGCTCGGAGCCGGCGTACATTGTAATCTTCTGATGCTTCGAAACCTGCAGGCCGAGCCCGAGCTCACGCGTTTGGTCGAGCTCGCTCGCGAAAAATCGAAACAACTCGACGCCTGAGTCGATGGCCTACCTGAGAAATCGGCGAAGCCCTAATCCTCCGCGTCGGCGACGAGGCTTCTAGCAGCGGCATAGCTTTCGAGGTAGTCGTCTCCTTCTCTGCAAGCTCGCGAAGACGCTTCATCGATTGCTCACCTAACCTGACGCTCAAAACGTTCTCACTGTTTCTCTCCGTTCAAACCAGCTGCCCGGACACGGAGCGCGGCATCTTCCAAGATTCGAGAATGGTAACGTCCAAAACGCTCGAGCTTTCCGAGCCGCTCCGAGGCCAGTTCCCGGTCCAGTTCACGTGCTTCCGTCAAGGCAACCAGCAGGCCGATCGCCGTCGTGAAACGGATGCCGAGCACTTTGCAGCAGCGTATGTACTACATTCGTATTCGTCAAACCACTCCAACTTGCCACTGCGCGTTCAAGCACAGGTTTTCGTGCGCCCCTGATGCTTCTGATATCCTCGACGAGACTGAAGGAGGAGTGATGCGGTCTACGCTCGAGCCCGGAACTTCCCGAACAGAGCGCATTACCATCGAACGGGATCGAACCATCGGCTTTCTCGGCGAGGAAATGCGCCTCTACAGCACGCCTTCCATGGTGCGCGACATCGAGTACACCTGTTTGAATCTCATCCAGGAGCACCTGGACGAGAGTGAAAGCTCGGTCGGAATCCACGTCGCGGTCGACCACTTGGCGGCGACACCTCTCGGGCAATGGGTCGACGTCGAGGTCACGGTCTCGGAGGTCGACCGGCGCAAGGTCACGTTGCTCGCAAGCGTGCGCGATGCCGTCGAGGAGGTCGGGCGTGGCGAGCACGTTCGCTTCGTCATCGACGTCGAGAAGCATCGAAAGCGCTTGCAGAAGAAGCTCGCGCAACTCGGTCCCGGCGATTAACGCTTGCCCGCCGGAAATAATCTGACGAGGGGCGCTTACGCGGAGTTATCGATGGAGTCGGAATGGTCGAGCGGGTGCTGCCACTTGAGACCGGGAAATCACGCGAAATCGCGATCCGTTGTGATCCAGGTACATCCTGATTCGACCGCAAGAGGAGCAAACCAGGCATCTGTAACAAGATTGGCTCTCGCGTTCGTAGCCTCACAGAGGCGAACGAAGAGCGACCACTGGTGAGGTGACGGGCGTACGACGCGGCAGTTCGGGTGCTCTCGTATCGATTTCGTGAAAGCGATCGCTTCTTTGAGCGTCGTCGGCTCCCTGAAGATCTTCGGATGCGTCGTGATGCGAATGACGCTTGTGAGCACGTGTTCGGAAATCGCGAAAGCCGCGTCCCCATTCAACAGCTCGAGCATCCAGGCGCGGAACGCATTGCCCCGCTCCGCGTCTCGACTGAAAGAGTAGATAAGGACGTTGACGTCGAGAAGGTTCACCCGCGGTCTTCCATGACGTCTTCGAGTCCCGCGTTCGAGTCTAGATCGACGCCCGGGCGCAAGCCACCCCTACCTGAAACGGGGAGCGTGAACCGGCGCGAGCGGGTTTTTGCTGGTTTGTGTCGATACATGGAAGCTGCACTTGCCGCACAAGTACGCCTCGATCCGACTCTCTCACCCGAGTTAGCGGCTGGGGCCAATCAGGATTGAGATGGGGTGCTCGGTGCCGGGCCAGTGGGGGCCTCTGGAGACGTCGACGCCACCGTCGCGGAAGGCGTTGAAGATCGAGTTGCCGAATGTGTCCGGCACATCCGAAGAGATCCCCAAAATCACTCCGGCGGGAACGGTCTCCTGACCGGGCTGCAGCACTGGGCGGTACATCATGCCGAACGACGGTGGGACTTCCCAACCGGCGTCGTTCAGGATGGAAACGATCTCGCGGGCGTACTCGGTCGTCTCCAAATCAGACGAGTTGGCAAGAACGAACGCGGTCGGGCCGACGAAGTCACTGAGTGCCCCGACCAATTGCGCACGAGCCTCGGCGGTGAAACCGCGTTGCGCGGGCGCCGCCTCGAGCTCGGCGATTTTCTCTTGGCTCGCCCGAAGCTCATCCTCGAGCCGGTCGCTTTCCCGAGCGCCGAGAAACCACACGCCGAACACCGCCGCGGCGAGCACAACCGATGCACCGGCGCCAGCACGGTCCTCGTGCCGGAGAAAAACGTAGAGCCCGAGAAGCAGGATACCGGCACCGACAACGAGTGTGAAAACCATTCCTGACAGAATACCCGACTCCTTTGTGTTCTACCATGTGCTCGTGCGTCCTTTGTTCCAGATCTACCGAGACGCGTTCTCGGGACTGTCGAGAGAGCTCTAGGTTCTCGGCATTGCCGCGCTCCTCACCACGGAAAGAGGTTTCATCGTCGCGCCGATCACTGGCACGTACGTCTACGAACTGTTCGGACCGCTCACGTTGTGGCACGGGATGGGTGTTGTCGGGGTCGGTCTTTGGGTGAGCTCCGTCGTGCTGAAACCCTACTTGAGAGGCTAGAACCCTCGTTTTCTGCCGCGGATGTTGCGCCGGCTTCCCTTGGGCTTTCCGCCTTTGCCTCGGGGTGGGCCTGCTCCGTAGCCACCACCAGCGTCCGAGTAGCTGGGCGGACGGCGCTGCCGCTCTTCGGCCTCGCTCACGCGAAGGTTTCTGCCTTGCACCTCGTGACCATCGAACTTTTCGATGGCTGCTGCTGCGGCGGTTTTCTCGGTAAACTCGACGAACGCGAAACCTCTCGGGCGACCCGTGCTGCGATCCGTCGGTACGAAGATCTCGACGACCTCACCGACTTCAGAAAAGATAGTTTCGAGCTCGGCGCTCGTCGTGTCGTAGCTCATGTTCCCAACGAAGACTTTGCTAGTAATGATGGACCTCCTTTATCGAATCATTGTACACGTTTTGAAATACTCATGCGGTCATCTCAAGATCGCTTCGGGTGCGAGCTCGCCGTTTGCGAGCCGAAGCTCGATGAGGCCGGTTGCGTCCGTTTAACATCAGTCAGCCTGTCAAGTTTTGGCCGGCTGCGGGTGGCGGCCTTGGTGCACAACTCCGATAGAGGCCGAGAGCTCGCTTGGCCCCGACTCCCATCATCCGATCATCTCGCTATCAGGCATCCCGAGCGCCGTCATCGTGTTGAGAATCTTGCACCCGATCCTTGCCTCGACTCTCTGTGCCGCCAACCCTCTCGCTCGCATCGCTGAGCCCACGATAGCCTTGTAGCGATGGAACGTTGTCTCGACTTTGCTCCGTTTGCTGTAGCCCGATTCTGTGTGCCACTTTCGTTTGCCGAGCCGAGCTTGTGCTGCAATGTTGCGATTGCGCTGTCGGCTGCTCGCCGGCCCCGATGCGAGCTGGGCGCCCTTGCGCGGCGGTATCAGCACCCTCGGCGAGCAATGAGCGCTGTGATTCTCGATTGCCTCATAGACGCCGCCGGCGTCGTATGCGGTGTCAGCTCTGGCCGATGAGATGGGACTGTCGATCTGTCCGACAAGCGATGCAACCCGCGATGAATCGCGGGCTCTTTTGCTCGTCAGCTCGCCGGCGACGACTTCGCCACTCTGCTCGTCGACACACAGATGGAGCTTGCGATAGTCCCTGCTCTTTGGTGCTCTGCGCAGCTGGCCGGCGTGGACAGCGAGACCGCTGCTGTCGATCAAGATGTGCAACGGCGTCTTCTGCTTGTCTTGGTAGAAGGGGACCTTACCCAGCTTCGCCTTGCGCCTCGAGATCGTGGTGTGATCGGGCACATCATTGTCTAGCTTCATCAGAGCGAACAACGATCGCAGCAATCCCTCGCTCTGCCTAGATGACAGATGAAACACCATGCCCAGGGTGACAGCCGTCTCGATGGCGTGGTTCGAGTACTTGCGTTGACGGCTCGGTTTCCTCCTCCTCGGCCGGGGCGCGTCCCAGTTCACAAGCTTGCCGGCGGTGAGCGAGATCCAGACGGTCAGGCTCCCACGGTTGCGTAGACCCGCCTCATATTCACGCCAATTCCTCACGCGATAGGCCTTCTTCACATACTTCCGCTGAGTGCGTTTGAAAATGCTCATGGGGAACCTCGAATCCGTGAGTAAAGGACAATTGTGGACCGAGATCGCGAGTTGTGCACCAAGGCAGTATCGAGCTCGGTGAGCGCGCTCGCCCCTATTTGGACCGCTTGGCCGAGCGCGGTGTTCTTGCGCTGACAGCAGGCAAGAAAGTCCTTCGCCTCCTGCCACCATTGATCATCACCCGCGACGAAATTGAGCGCGCGGCCGAAGCGGTCCGGACCTCAAGTGCTTAATGCTCGTGATGCTAAAACAAAGAAAGAGACGATGAAAGAAAGCAAATTCCCGCCAGGCTGGGACGAGGCTCGGGTCCGAAGAGTGCTTGCGCATTATGAGCGAACAATATCTTAGTTTCACGCTGGCGCCTCGGGCTCGAGCGGTGGCGCGAGTGCACGGAATGCCGTCGGTGCAATCGTCGCAGTGACCGCAGCGAGCAGAATGGCGATGGCGCGATCCTCGTTCGTTAGAAAACCGAGCTCTACGCCGACCGTCGCCACCGCGATGATCAGGCTCAGCCTGGCCGATAGGAGCATGCCGGCCGCCAGTACTTCCCGAAGCGAGAACCCGCGCAGTGCGAAGACGAAGCTCGGAACTATTTTGACGATGAAAGCCGCGCCGATGATCGCGAAGGCCTTGACGAGAACATCTAGGTCCTGGAGAAGGGCAATCTCGAACCGAAGACCGACATTGATGAAGAAAATCGGGATCAGAAATCCGTACGAGAAACCGTTGAGTTGGTGCTCGAGAACGCCGCGACTTCGAAAGACAAGGGCGAAGACGGTTCCGGCAAGGAACGCGCCGAGGATGGGCTCGATGTCGAGCGCGATCGACAGCCCGACGAAAGCAAGCATCAGCGCCAGGCTCGCCCGCATCCCGAGCTCTTCCGGGTCGTCGGTCGAGAACAGACGGCGAAACCGCTCCGGAAACCACCAAACGGCGAGCCTCAGACTGCGCAGTACCATGATCACGGCAAAGAAGAGCGCCGGCATCTGCAAGAGATGGAGGCTCACGCCGTGGCGCTCGACGAGCGCAAGGATGGCGACGAGCACGAGCGTGAGAAAGTCCGCCATGATCGCGGAAATCAAAACATATTGGCCGAGTCGGGTCGCCGTCCTCCGGGTGTTGCGGAGCGTCGGCACGACCAGACCGACCGAAGTCGTTGCGAGCACGAGGGTCATGAACGCGTTGTAGCCGAGCTGCACGGTAAACCAGTGCGCGGCGACGAGCGTCAAAGCGAACACCCCGACCAGCATGAGAAGGCGCTCGCGGCCTTGTCGTTCGAGTGCGCGGAAATCGATCTCGAATCCGGCGAGGAACATGAGCAGAAACAACCCTAGTCGCGCGAGAAGATCGAGAAGCTCCGAACCCTCGATCCATCCGGTCATGGGTCCAATGAAAATGCCGAATAGAAGCTCGAGGACGACGGCGGGCGTGCGGAGACGGGTTGTGAGGAGCGGCAGGCAGAATGCAGCCGCTGCAATGAGGATGAGAGAAGTTGCTTGCTCCACGCTCGAAAGAGAAAGAGAAAGTTTCGCTACTGGTTATAGGGGATTGCGGGTTCGTTGACAACTCCGAAGGCTTGGTGAAACTTCATGCACGCTCGGTGAGAACGACGTCCGCGTACTGTGCCCACGCACTTGTACATCGCTCCTCGCGAACCGCACGGATGGCGGGAGCTCTACCACGAGCTCTTCAAACTGAACGTCGAGCTGGAGTGGTTCGAAAAAGCACGTACGGGGCCGCGACTATGTCTGGGAGGGCGCCCCGGGCGATGAGGAGGAAGAAGAGGCGAAGACAACGGAGAATCCCTAGCGGGCTGAACCTCCGTAACCGAATCAGAGCAGCCGATCGAACCGCTACTGCGCCTCGCTTCACACGATCGAAAAGAAATGATAGGATCCTGTCATGAGAGACAGGATTCTATCTAGCCAGGTCAGCGCCGCGCGTCGCGAGCGCGGGTGGTCTCAGCAGGAGCTGGCGGCGAAAAGCGGTGTGTCGCGGGCCGAAATAAGCGCAGTGGAGACCTCTCGCCAGGCGCCGTCGACCGCGACGGCGCTCGGTCTCGCCGCCGCGCTCGGGCGGACGGTCGAGGAGCTTTTCACCCTCGCGCCGGCGGGTGAGCATTCGCCGAGGTGGGCGTGGGCGCCCGAGCGTGAGGCAGGACGCTTCTGGGAAGCCGGCGTCGGAGCGCGGCGGCTGCTTTTTCCGGTGGAGCCGACGGCGCGGGGAAGTCTTCCGCACGACGGATGCTTCGGTCCGGAGGGATTGGTCCGCAGGGCCTGGGCCGAGCCAGAGAGGACCCTGGTGGTGGCGGGATGCGACCCCGCGGTCGGCCTTCTCGCCGCCGAGCTCGCCCGGCACCATGGGATACGGCTTCTTCCTCTGACGCGGGG
This sequence comes from Candidatus Marinacidobacterales bacterium, assembly GCA_965237955.1. Taxonomy (GTDB): domain Bacteria; phylum Acidobacteriota; class Vicinamibacteria; order Marinacidobacterales; family SMYC01. The sequence continues at coordinate 3,983,678 of OZ250169.1, forward strand.
AAGCCGCGAGGCGCTCGAGCTTCTCAAGCGCGGCCTCGTCCACGCCGCCGGCTTGCACTGGTCGGACGATTCGGGCGAGGACGCGAACGCCGCGATGGTCGCGAGCGTTCTTGGAAGCGGGTTTCGTCTCGTTCATGTCGCGAGATGGCAGGAAGGCGTTGCGCTCGAAAGCTCAGTGCGGGCTCGCTCGGCGGCATCGATCGCGCGCGCGAAGCTCCGTTGGATCGCACGGGAGGAAGGCTCCGGCGCCCGTCACGTGCTCGACCGTCTTCTCGGTGCGCGGTCGCGTCGGTTTCGCCACGAGGTGCGCGACCATCGTGCGGTCGCGCTTGCCATCCGAAGCGGCTACGCCCAGGCGGGGATTGCGGTGAGGTTGGCCGCCGAGGAGGCAGGGCTCGACTTCGTGACACTACAGCAAGAGGATTATGAGCTCTGCTACCGCAACGATCTCCGTGGCGATGAGCCGCTCGCGGCCCTTCGAAAAGCGCTCAAACGAGCGGAGCTCAGACGCCTCACTCGAGATCTTCCGGGCCTCGAAGTCGCCCGGATGGGCGAGGAGCGCTCCGTTGCCTAGCCTTGTGCTGCTTCTCGTCGGGCTGTCTGCTTCGGCGGAGGCGACGCGACCGACTGAGCCGACTGAGCCGACTGAGGATGCGGAGCTGATTCGCATCTTCGCCGCTGTGAGCTTGACCGACGCGCTGTCCGCGGTCATCGTGGATTTCGAGAAGGCGCACCCCTCGTCTCGCGTCGTCCCTCAGTTCGGCGGGTCGAGCGATCTCGCGCGTCAGATTCTCGCCGGGGCGCCCGCGGATCTGTTCTTCTCGGCGGACCAGCGGCAACTGGACCGCGTCGCTCGAGAAGGCTTCATTATTAATAATGATGGCGCGCGCGCGGACGTCCTGTCGAACGAGCTCGTCGTCGTGCGCCATCGCGACCAGCCGGACATGGTGGACGAGCCCGGAGACCTCGAGGCGCTCGGCCGCATCGCGATGGCGGATCCCGAAGCCGTCCCCGCCGGCGTCTACGCCCGACAGTACTTGGAAAGCCAGGGCCTGTGGTTACGCCTTCGGAACAAGATCGTCCCGACCCTCGACGTTCGGGGGGCGATGGCGGCGGTGGCGAGCGGCAACGTCGACGCGGGCTTCGTCTACCGCACCGACGCCGCCATCGAGGATCGCGTCAAGATCGTCTATACGGTGCCGCGAGAGGAGGGCCCGCCGATCTTTTACACGCTCGGCATCATCGAAGGTCGAGAACGACAAGACGTCCGGGGGCTGTACGACTACTTGAGGTCGGAGGCCGCAGGTGAGGTCTTCACGGGATTTGGATTCGTTTTTCTCGAGTTAGGGCGATGACGATCGATCTAGGGCACCTCCTCGCTTTCAGCGTACAGATGGCTCTCGCCGGCGTGCTTCTCACGCTTCCGTTGGGCGTGACGCTCGGTTTTTGGCTGGCCCGCACCCGCCGCCGCGGCAAAAGCCTCGTCGAGACCCTGGCCACGCTTCCTCTCGTCTTGCCGCCCACGGTGGTCGGGCTCTTTCTTCTCGAGCTCTTCGGCCGCAACCGGCCGCTCGGGCGCTTCCTGTACGAGAGCTTCGGGCTCTCCGTTGCCTTCACCTGGCGCGCCGTCGTCGTGGCGAGCGCGGTCGTGGCTTTTCCGCTCCTGGTTCGCACGGTACGGACGTCGTTCGAGGACATCGATCCGCGCCTCGAAGCCATCGCGCGTACGCTTGGAAAAAGCCCGCTCGTTGTTTTCGCCACGGTGAGCCTTCCGCTCGCCTCCCGCGGGATCCTTGCTGGCTTCATTCTCGCGTTCTCGCGCGCCCTCGGCGAGTTCGGCGCGACGATCATGGTCGCGGGTAACATCCCGGGAGAGACCCAGACGCTCTCGCTCGCCATCTTCCAGCTCGTGCAACTCGGCCGCGATCCCGAGGCCTACCGTCTTGCGGCCGTCACCGTGCTCGTGGCTTTGGCCGCGATCTGGCTCGCCGAGCGGCTTGCAAGACGGCCTCGCTCGAATCAACCCGCACTCGGATGATCGTTATTAACGTCCGTCTTCCTCTCGACGCGTTCGAGCTCGACGTCTCGCTCGATCTGAACGAGCCGGTCACGGCGCTCTTCGGCCCCTCCGGTGTGGGCAAGACGTCGCTTCTCGAGACGATCGCCGGCCTCCGGCGTCCCGCCGAAGGAGAGATCGGGATCGACGACGACGTGCTGTTCTCGTCGCAGCGCAAGGTCTCTCTACCTCCTGAACGGAGGCGCGTCGGTTACGTGCCGCAGGATGGTCTGCTCTTTCCTCACATGAGCGTTCACCGCAACCTGCGCTACGGTGTGCGAGGGGGCGATGGCTCGATCCCGGTGGACTCGGTCGTCGAAGCCCTCGAGATCCAGCATCTGCTCGAGCGCAATCCCTTGACGCTCTCTGGAGGCGAACGCCAACGGGTCGCTCTCGGCCGCGCGCTCGTCAGCGGACCGCGACTTCTGCTGCTGGACGAGCCGCTGGCGGCGCTCGACGTTGGGTTGAAAGAGCGCATCCTTCCTTACCTCCGCCGGGTCCGCGAGCGGTACGGAATTCCAGCTCTTGTCGTCAGCCACGACGTCTTCGAGGTCTTGACGCTATGCGACGAAGTGGTCGTCCTCGAGCGCGGCCGTGTCGTCGGCCGGGGAGCGCCGCGAGCGGTGCTGACCCGTCCGGGTGCTGGGGGCGAGCTCTTTCGCGGCCGCTTCGAGAACGTGCTCGATGTGCGCGTTACTGCCCACGAGCCGGAAGAAGGGATCACCCGCGTCGAGACGCTAGGCGGACTCGCGCTCGCCGTGCCGTATCGGCCCCATCGACCTGACCCCAAGGGAGGGCGCGCGCTCGTGGGGATCTTCGCCGAGGACGTTCTCCTTGCGCGAAAACCTCCCGAGGGGATCTCGGCGAGGAATGTCTTCGCCGGCACCGTGGAGTCCATCGACGAGAGCGGGGGAGTTGCGATGGTGCGCGTGGCGACGCCGGAGCCCGTCTATGTGAAGCTCACCCATCGTGCCGTCGTGCAGCTCGGGCTCGAAGCTAGCACCCCGGTGCATCTGATCGTCAAGACGCACTCGATCCACCGTTTGGGCTGATCTTCCCTATAGAATGATGCGTCATGGTGTGGGTTGTGCTCGGGCTCGTCATCGTCCTCGGGGGGGCGCTCGTCGTCTTCAACCGTCTCGTTCAGCTGAGGAATCGTGCGGCGGGGTCGTGGTCGGACATCGACGTCCAGCTCAAGCGACGTCACGATCTGGTGGGAAACCTCGTGGAGGCCGTGAAAGGCTATGCCTATCACGAACGGCAGGTGCTCGAGAAAGTTGCCGCGGCGCGCTCGAGCGCCGAGGGCGCCCGCACCGAAGGCCATCCCGGCGCCGCGGGAGCAGCCGAGTCGACGCTGTCAGGGGAGATGGGAAAGCTCTTCGCGCTCGCGGAAGCTTATCCTGACTTGAAGGCAAGCGAGCAGTTCTCGAGCCTGCAAGCGCGCACTGACGAAAGTCGAGGACGATTTGCAGAACGCCCGTCGCTACTACAACGCAATCGTGCGCGATCTGAACACGCGCATCCAATCATTCCCGGCTCTCGTCGTCGCCCGCTCACTCGGGTTTCGGGAACGGGAGTTCTTCTCGCTCGAGGACCGGAGTGAGGCCGCTGCGCCGCGCGTGGAGCTCGGATCGTGAGAGCTCGACTTCTTCTTCTTCTTCTTCTTCTTCTTCTGCTGCTGCTGCTGGCGTGCGTGCTCGTGGCCGCGCCGCTCGCCGCCGATCGCGGCGGATATCGCATCGCAAGCTTCGACGTCGAGCTCACGGTGGAGGCGAATGCCGATCTCCTCGTGCAAGAGCGCCTCGTCGTCGACTTCTCGGAAGCTCGACACGGTATCTATCGCACCATCCCCGTTCGCTATACCGATCCCCGCGGCTATCTCTACTCACTCGAGTTTCGTCTCCTCGATGTGGTTGACGACAGCGGCGGTGCTCACACGACCCACGTCACCCGCGAGGGGAAATACGTGAAGATCGGGATTGGGCACCCGAACCGAACCGTCCACGGCCGTGTGGTCTACGTCGTGCGCTATCGGGTTCGAGACGCGGTAGCGCATTTCGCGGAGCACGATGAGCTCTACTGGAATGCGACCGGCAACGAGTGGCAGGCTCCGATCGATGCGGCTTCTGCGCGCGTCGAGCTACCGGCGCCCGTTGCTCGAGACGAGATCGAGGCGGTCGCTTACACGGGTGCCTTTGGCAGCCGCGAGCAAGAAGCCATCGTCGATTACCCCGAAGAATCCGTTATCACCTACTGGGCATCGAGCTCTCTCGCTCCGCTCCGGGGGTTGACCATCGTGGCCGCTTGGCCGCACGGAGTCGTCACATTTCCGGGCACCGCCGGAAGAACAACGCGATTTGTCGCCGACAACTGGATCGTCCTCGCTCCGCTCTTGGCGCGTCGTTATTGGACGGCAGGCCGCGATCCTCGAGGGCCGGCGTCGGTCGTCGTGCGCTACGAGCCGCCGCCCGATCTCACCCCCGGTGAAATCGGCGCTCTCGTCGACGAGCGTGTCGATCTCCGAGACCTGACGGCGACGGTCGTCGATCTCGCGATCAAAGGCTATTTGCGGATCCGCGTGGACCAGAAGGATCGCCTTTTTGGTCTTCTCAAGAAAGACGAGACCTGGTTCGAGCGAAGCGATCGCTCGTGGGACGATCTACGCGACTACGAACAGAAAGTGCTCTCGGGAATCTTCGCGAGTGGAAGCCTTGTTTCGACGGATGACCTCGAGGAAAAGTTTCTACAAGCAGATCCAGGGAATACGAGACGCGCTCTGGGAAGACCTCGCGAACCGTCGCTATGTCGCCGGAAAGCCGAACGCGGTGCGGCGCCTATGGAAGATCCTCGGTGTCGTTGCCGGTGTACTCACCGTGGCCATCGGCTACGGGTGGGCGGCCTTTCGAGGCGCTATCTTCCCGCAGGCGCTTGTTCTGCCGATCGTAGCGGGCGTGGTCGTGGCTTTTCTCTTTCTCGTCTTTTCGCGTGGGATGCCGCGACGTACACGCAAAGGCGTGGAGCTCCGGGCGTGGGCTCTCGGGTTCGAGGAGTTCGTCGATCGTGTCGAGCGCGAAAACCTCGAGGCTCAACGTCAGAGAAACGTCTTCGAAGCTCTTTTGCCGTACGCCATGGCCCTCGGCGTCGCCGCGGCGTGGGCCCGCCAATTCGAGGGGATTTACGCGACCGCTCCTCCGGTGTGGTTTCATGGTCATTCGGCATCGACATCCGGATTCTCCACACCGAGGTTCGAGCGCACTTTGAGCACCGCGATGTCGCGGGCAGGAACCGGCATGACCGCCGCCCCGCGCTCACAAGGCTCGAGTGGCTTCGGTGGCGGCGGCGGAGGTGGTGGCTCCTGGTGAGCGATCGACCGATATGTTGCAGATAAGCAGCATGACGGCGAGGTATTTCCCGAAAAGGACAGCGACGATTGCGATCGCAGCGGCGATGCTTCCCGGGCCGATCTGATCGGATTCGGCCTGAAGCTCGTTATCCGTGTGCCTCTTTACACCAAAAGCCGATTCTTGTGAAGAGGATACAGGTAGTTCAAGCCCGAAGCCGCGACAGGAGAACGTCGGCGTCCGGTGGTCTCTGTACACGCGCGGTCGCGGACAGAAGATTTTTGGGATCGGCATCGGCCTCGAGAGTGAGCCGCTCGCACCCTTGATACAACCTGTCGAGAAACGGGTGCAGCGTTTCCTCCAGCGTGTTCGCGCAAGCGGTCGTGCTCGGAGCGAGAAGACGGTTGCGGATGCGGAACGACACCTCGTCCACGCGAAACTCGAGAGCGCCTTTCAAGGTTGGCTCCTCTTCGAGAAACCGGCAGGCGGTGAGCGCGGCGCGAAAAGCGGCGCCGAGGCGGGTCACCGGGTCGTCGTCGGACGCGCGCTTGCGGGAGTAGACAAGACTCGGACGGCCGTTCTGCCTCAGAGCGTAGTCTGCGGCGTGGCAAACGAGGACGACACCGGGGCCGTGGCGGACATGCCGGTAGTCCGCGACGTCGATGGGGATCTCGTCTTTCAGGCGGTCCTCTTGAATCCAGCGATGAAATATCGTGACCACGGCGTCGGGGTCGACGCGGGACGACTCGTCGGCGTAGAACTTCACCGTAATCTGGTGGGCATCGAGTGGTTGCATGGGCTCCTGGCTAGACTTCGGCCATACGCCCGTAACAGGCGTGCGTGGCTTCGATGAACAGTTGCGCTTCTTCGATGAGGTGATGCGCAGCGTCCGCGCTCACGTCATCGAGAATCTCTTTGTGAGTTCGGAACAGGTAGTGGGCGAACTTTCCGCCGGCGAAGCGGTCGAAGAAGAGTTTGGTGTCGTAGAACCGGCTTTTGAACTCGTCCACGATCCGCGAGGGGTCGCCGTTCACGTCCGTACTCTGGGTGTGCACCAGCGCTGCTGCGGCGGACACCATGGCATCGTAGGCGCCCCCGGCGGCGCCTTGGGCATCTCCACGTTCCAGTTGAAGCTGTGCTTCGAAAACGCGCCTCTCGCTCGCCGCGACCTCGAACGCGAACCGGGAGATGACCTCGCCCGCGCACTCGCCACGACCCATGTCCCCGATGGTGAACTCGCGCGGGTCACCCCAGTCGGAGTAAAGAGACGAGTCCTCCTCGTAGGCGGGAACATTCATCAAGTCGTCGAGCAGGACACGAACTTTGTCTTTGCCCATGCTCCGAATCAACGAGGAGAACGTCTGCCCCGACTGCGCCTCTCGCCGGTAGAGATCCGTGAGCCTGGTGACGACCTCGGGGATGCGTTTCGAGGGCACGGCGCCAATGGCTAAACCGAACGATTTTGCGTTCTCGGTCCATTGCCCGCCGAGCACGACCTGGAAGTGCGGGACCGTTCGTCTGTCGAACTGGCGGCTCACGCCATAGAAGCCCACGTCGGCAACATGGTGTTGGCCGCACGAGTTGAAACAGCCACTCACTTTGATGTGAAGGTCTTTCACGGCGGTGTCGGAGGCCAGGTCCTGCGCCAGGAGGCGGTCTCTGAGCTGGGAGGCGAGGCCGCGCGACGAGGCGATGCCGAGCTTGCAGGTATCGGTTCCAGGGCAAGCGGTAACGTCCACGATCGTGCCGGCGCCCGGTTGTGCGAGCCCGATGGAATCGAGCGCGGTGAAGAGCTTCGGAAGATGCGCTTCGGCGACGTAGCGAAGCACGAAGTTCTGTTCCACGGTGGTGCGAAGCGTGTCGCCGCTGGACTTGCCGAACACTCGCGCGACCTCGGCGAGTGCCCTCGCCTGGTGGGCCGAGATGTCTCCGAGCGGAAGCGTCACCACGGCCACGGCATAGCCCTCTTGGCGCTGCGGACGGACGTTCGTCGCTTTCCATGCGTCGAATGCTGGCGGCACGTCGGGTGCGTCAACGTCGAGCGTTAACGGCGGCGGCGTCACGAGCTCGCCATCGCCTTCGCTCAGGTACTCCGTCCAGCGAGAATCTCCCGGCAATTTCCTTCTTTCTTCGAGAACGAGACGCCGGAGCTCGTCGATGCCCAGTTTTTTGACGAGAAACTTCAGCCGGGCCCGCGCGCGGTTTTTCTTCTCACCGAGGCGGGCGAAAACGCGGCAAATGGCCTGGGCGATCGGAAGGATCTCCTCTTCGGGGAGGAACGGATCGAACAACTTCGCCGGATGCGGAACCGCGCCGAGGCCGCCACCAACGTAGAGCTCGAATCCGCGCCGTGTGCGGCCGTCTTCGGTTCGGGTCCGTGCGATGAAACCGAGATCGTGAAACGTGGTGAGCCCGCACGGCTCGTCCTTGCAGCCGGAAAAAGCAACTTTGAACTTGCGACCAAAGTCCTGGGCATCCGGATGACCCAACAGGAAGTAGGCCATGGCTCTCGCGTAGCGGGTCACGTCGAACGTTTCACCGCAGCAGACGCCGGCTAGAGGACAGGCGGTCACGTTCCTCACCGAGTTGCCACAGGCTTCGCGGGTGGTGATGCCAACCGCGGCGAGACGACGCATGACGTCGGGTGTGTCCTCGATGTGGACGTAGTGAAGCTGAAAATCCTGGCGCGTGGTGACGTGGAGCACGCCGGCGGAATACTCTTCGGAGAGCTCCGCGAGGACGTCGAGCTGATCCGGTGAGACCGACCCGAACGGGATCTTGATGCGTTGCATCCCCGGCGCGTCCCAGAGCGTTTGCAGGCCCTTGGTGAGCGCCGCCGAAGGGTAGGTGAGTGTGCGCGACTCGTTGCCGTCGTGCCGGTGGCCGTTGTCGTAGCGTTGCCCGTAGACACCTCGGCGAAGGCGGCTCTCGCCGAAGATCTTCTCGTCGAGCTTTCCCTGCCGGCGAAGCTCGAGCTCGGTCTCGTAGATGTCGATCTCGCGACCGAGATCGGGCGGGATCTGCGCCCCGAGTTCTTGTTTCCAGGTGAGGATACTCATACAGGAACTCCCTTCGATGAAACTTGGCCTTCCGAGCCTTTGGAGATTGTCGCGCCGAGACTGACGACGTCGCCGACGATGATCACGCCCGGCGCTCCAGGGAGAGGAACGGGCGTGCGCGCGAGCGTTGCGATGGTCCCGGTCCAAGTGGCGGTGTCGGGCGACGAGGCGTTGCAGGTGATAGCGGCTGGGGTCTCTCGGCTCCATCCGCGCTCTATCAAGAACTCCGCGAGCGTCGTGCGAGTCGAAAGACCCATCAGCACGACGAGGGTCACCGAGTGAGGATCGATCGAGCCGAGGACCGTGCCGAGGGCTTCCGGGCTGTGGCCGGAAAGCACGACGAAAGCCGAAGTGAGGCCGCGGTGGGTCACCGGCATGCCAGCGAGCGCGGGTGCGGCAAGCGCCGAGCTGATGCCGGGCACGATCTCGTAAGGCACACCGGCTCTCGCCAGAGCGAGCGCCTCTTCGCCGCCTCGACCGAGAACGAACGGGTCGCCGCCCTTGAGGCGGACGAGACGATCGCCTCCGCGCGCAAATTGGATCATGAGCTCATGAATGGCTTCCTGCTCGATCCTCCCGCAACCCTTCCGTTTCCCGACGTCGAAGCACTGCGCGTCTCGAGCGAGCTTCAACACTTCGTCCGATACCAGCGCGTCGTACAGGACGACGACCGCCTCTTCGAGGCGCTTCACCGCCTTCACTGTCAAAAGCTCGGGGTCGCCGGGTCCCGCACCGACGAGAGAGACTAGACCCGTCATCCGCGCGCTGCCTTTTCGTAGAGCTGGTTCACCGCTTGGAGGAGCAGAGGATAGCGGCGCTCCATCGGAACGCCCGCGGCCCGCCACTCGCGACGCTTCTCGACCGCGAGACTCCTCCATCGATCGAGATCGGCAGGGAGGAGCTCGGCGAGAGCTTCGCGCAATAGTCGCGACAGCGCCGGAGCGGCTCCACCGGTCGAGATACTCACGGTGACGCCGGAGCGGCGCACCACGGCACCAGCGTAGGCGCTGCAAGACGCTTTGTCGTCTACGGCGATCACGAACCGCCGCCGTTTCTCCGCGACGTTTGCGACCAGGTGGTTGATCGCAGGCGTCGCCGCGGCAATCACGAACCAGGCGTTTTTGAGATCGCGAGCGTGGAAGGCGCGCCGATGCAACGTGAGGTTCGGGTGCGTCCAGGCGAAGCCGATCGACGGCGCGACGACGGTGACGCGGGCCCCCGCGTCCAGAAGACTCTTGGTCTTGGACTCTGCCACGGCGCCGCCGCCGACCACGACAGCGTCCCGTCCGTCGAGGTCGAGAAAAACCGGAAACAGTGCCGGCATGTTCGTGCTCCTAAAGTAAAAAAGGCCCGGCTCCCTTCACAGGAAGCTGGGCCTGGATTGCCGCTTGGGCTAACGATCTACATAGCTACCCCGAGGCTCAGGCTCGCCACTTGGCCGCCCGGCCCGTCGGTCCCGTTCCTATCAACGCGATGCAGCAATTTCTTGAAGCAAGGCCCAGTCCCGCTGGGCCGGATACACTCGCAATAAATGGAAACTGTCATCGCAAAACTCTCGAATCAGACAACCCAATATGACAAAAACCATAGGAGTTGTCAAGTTCGAAGGTCTTGACAAGCGTGCCGGATTGCGCCATGCTGTGTCGAGCGATGAGTTTACTGGCGTGTACCAACTGCGCATGTAGCGGGCCCGCTCGCACGGGCCAACATGCCACCATGCCAAGATACGCGGGATCGTATCTTGGCCGAGAGGAACTAGCGATTAGCCGCTAAAGCCCAGGCAATCTCACACGGCGTATTGGCCCAGGTCGAAAAAGGACCTGGGCTTTTTGCTTTTGTGGCGGAGGTAGAAATGGAAACGGAAACTCAGTCGGAGCGCCTCGACGAGTTGCACCGAGAGCTGAAGTTACGAGCAACGGTGGAAGTGCTTCGCGTCGTCACGGAACGATTCCGCGACCGAGTGACGATGTCCACCGGCTTCGGTGTCTCGGGCTCGGTTCTTCTCGATATCGCCGCGCGCAACGCGATCCCGCTCGACGTCTTCACGCTCGATACCGGACTTTTGTTCCCCGAGACGTACGCGCTCTGGGAGCAGCTCGAGACCCGGTACGGGATGACGATTCGCGGCGTCCGACCGGCCATGAGTGTCGATGAGCAAGCTCGAAAGCTCGGCGAGGCGCTCTGGGAGAGAGAGCCGGACGCGTGCTGCCGGCTCCGGAAAGTCGTTCCGCTCGAAGCGGCGCTGAGCGGATTCGATGCGTGGATCACGGCGATCCGCCGCGATCAGACCGCGGATCGCGCCGATAGCTCGTGGGCCGAGATCGACGAGCGTTTCGGTGTGGTGAAGGTCAACCCGCTCATCGAATGGACGTCGGACGACGTCTGGCACTACGTCCGCCGCTACGACGTGCCCTTCAACCCTCTTCACCTGCACGGCTTTCCGAGCATCGGCTGCGGTCCATGCACGACGCCAGTCGCTTCGGGCGAGTCGCGCCGCGCCGGTCGATGGCGAGGACGCGGCAAGACCGAGTGCGGGCTCCACGGCCGGCCTCGCTCGGAGACTTCACGCGAGAGTTAGGCGGCCGGTCACCGGCCCATGGTATCGTGCGCCGTCGCGCGGGGATTAGAGTAAACGATGTGACGGTATCGTCGAGCTGATCGCTTTGCTCGAGGTAATCCACGACGCGTCCGATGTGGAAATCCATGTTCTCGACCATGGCTGCGTAGAGCTCCATCGCGCGCGCATACGTTTGCTTCGACTCTTCGTCGAGGTGTGGAGGGAGACTCGAGTTGCATCGGCGCTCCCGTGGACGGGCTATACTCGGCACACTCGATGTCTGCACTGTGGCGCCAACTTCGCCGACGCGGCAACCGTACTCTCGTGGAGCTCGGGTCGCAGTCGGAGAGAGCGGTCGAGACTTCGTTTCGAATACTGCTGCTCAGAGCGCCCGATGCAACCGAGCGTCGCGACCGCTCACGCGTGCTCGAGGGCGGGCAATCGCCAGACGAGCTCAACCGAAGCCTTTTTGGCTCGGCCGAGTTTCGCCAGGTGCACGACGGACTCACTGGCAGCGGCGATCTCGGCCGCAATCCCGACGTGGTCGCACGGGAAGTACTTGCGCGCGTCGGCGACCGCGCTACATTCGTTGCGGCTGCCTACCGTTGTCTTCTTGGACGTGACGCGGACGCGGCCGGCCGTGCGTACTACCTCGAACGTCTCTCCCAGGGCGCGTCTCACCTGAGCGTCATCAAAGCGCTTGCGCTGTCGGACGAGTTCGATGCGCGGTACAAGGAGATCTGTCCTCAGGTCGGTCTCATTCCCTACGACGCTCAGCTTTGCGAGCTCGCCAATCCTGCGAAGTGGGACAACCCCGAGTGGGTGTCCTTGCTGCGATCGGTCGGTACGGTGCCGCCCGACAAGCTATCGATGCATCGCAAAGCCTACGAGTTCACGCAGACGCTCTTCGGTCTTTCTCGGCTGGACCGGCTGCGGGACGGCGTGCGCATTTTGAGCGTTGGTGCCGGCCATGAAGCCATCCTCTACTGGCTAGCCAACCGCGTCGGTTGCGTCGTCGCTACGGACATGTACGACACCGAATGGAAAAACGCTCGTGCCGGCGAGGGCGACGAGAACGTCGCTAGACGACCCGAGGAGTTCGCCCCATTTCCCTACAGACAGGACCACCTAGTCTTTTCGGAGATGAACGGGCGGACGCTCGGATTCCGTGACGAGTCGTTCGACGTCGCCTACTCGCTGTCCTCGATCGAGCACTTCGGCGGCTTCGAGGGGGGGCGGGATGCGATCGACGAGATGGCGCGCGTCGTCAAGCCTGGCGGGCTAGTCGTGGTCGCGACCGAGTATCTCCTTGCTGGACCAAGAACCGACGAGACGTTTCCGCCCGACGAGATCCGCGCGCTTGCCGACCGCCCGGGGCTCAAACTCTTGCAGCCCATCGATGAGCACATTTACGAACGCTACCAGCTGGAGGCCGTCGATCTCCTGACGAACCCGTACCAGACACCGCAGATGTTGGTACGAAATGGCGACACCGTGTTCACGTCGGTGATGCTGTTTCTCGAGAAGGCCTAACAACCATGAGCAGCTCGGTCGAGGTTCCGCTCGTCGCCATCATCGGGTTCAAAGACGGCAAAGTCGCGCACGAGCGCATCTACTGGGATCAGGCATCGGTGCTGGTTCATCGTGGGATCCGTGTAAGCCCGTAAGCCCGTCCCTCTGCTCTTCCTTTTTGAGAAACAAGAACGAATCGAGCCGCTCCAGGCGATCGGTGTTGATGAGATCGACACCCGCGCGGTAGAGCTCTTCCCAGACAGCGGCGTTGTCCGGTGCGGCCCAAAAGCGGACCATGCGGCCAGAGCGATGGGCCTTCCGAACAATCTCTCGCAGCCTCGTCCTCTCTTCCTTTGGCATCGTCCCATCACCTCGCCACTCGAAATGCTCTTCCCAGTTGTCGCTGATGAGCGGCATCACGTGGCTGGGTATCCTGGAGTCCAGGTCCGAGAGCCGTCCGTCGATGCCGGCACAACGTAGCTTGTCGGCCGAAATACGATCGATTGCCCGGTTGCCGCTAATGACCGCCGTCATGGCGCCCGCTGTCATCCGGTTATCCTGCATGCAGCCGAGGATATCCTTGTATTCGGTCAAAACCTGACGCAACGCTCTGTAGGTCTCCGAACCGTCGGATTTGATATCGATCAACAGAATTAGCGGCCTGCCTTCGGACCTGCCTTCGGAAAAGACGCGACCGCCATGAATTTCGATTCGACGACGAAGTGGTTCCAGATACATTGTCGTGAGGGTTTCTTCGGCATGAAGCTTCTCTCGCTCATGGCCCACTAGCAATCTACCGTCCACGAGAAAGATGTCGACTTCAACGCTGCAGGCGCCGTACTCTAGCGCATCGAGTAGCGGCCTATCATTCAAGAAGTCATTGTGTGCATGAGCACAAGGCTTTGGTCCGGCCGCGCCCTCCACGCCCCTGGCGAAGTTGAGAAGCGTCAAGGCCGAGACCGCCACCAAAACCGATGAGCAAGAGAGCTTTCGTGTCATCCTAATGAAGGATGGTACACTGCTTCGCTAATCGGGAAAGATTCTCCGGCGGCTGCTACGGTAGATAACGCTTGGGATACTTCGCGACGACCGTATAGGCGGGGTCGACGATGTTGGCCACGGTGTTCTCGGCAAGCTGCCCGAGAAGCGCATACGCGTCCAAGCGGTCGAAACCATAATCCGCCTGGAGCCATTCGACCAGCTCTACGTGCGCCAGACGGAAGGCATCGATGAGAGGCCGTGCGCTCCCCGCCACCATGATGTAGTCGTCGTCCTCGAGGCGCGGCCAGTCGATCGTCTTGCCCTTGATGAGGTCGATCCGGAGCTCGACGTCCATCGACGTTTCAAGGCCGGTGCCGCCAACCTCGCCTTCACCCTGCCGCGCGTGACCGTCGCCGAAATAGAAGTAAGCGCCGTCGTGAAAAATCGGAAGATAGACCGTCGTACCTTCGCGTACTTCGGGGGCATCCATGTTTCCCCCGAAGTCCCCGGGCCATAATCCGCCGAAGGCCTCCTCGCCACGCGGCGCGACCGCGACCCGTCCGAGCATGGGTTGTAGATCGACGGTAATGGACCCCATGCGGCTACCGGGAAGCTCGGTGGTTCCGGTCATTTCTTCTCGATCGAGCCGCCAGACGTAGCGGCGCTGCCCGATCGGATCGGCGAGAAATCGTACCCGGCTCTCGCCCGCGAGCCCCCCGAACGAGGACGAAACCTGGGCGGCAGCGATAGTGTGATTGGGCCGGACTTTCAACACCTCCACCACGAGCGTGTCTTCCGTAGTCGCGCCCTCGATGTAGAACGGACCGACCTCGCCCGGAAAGGCGCCGCCCTGCTCGGTGTAGTAGGGCCCCATCATCGTGTTGGAAACGAGGATCGTGTTCGGCCGAATGCGCAGGACGGGCTCGCGCACCGCGAACGTCGGGTAGCCGATTTCGGGCGTGAACTCGACACGCTCCTGCGCTGCCGCGCCCGCGGCGACGAGAAGAATGGTCCACAAAGGCATACGCATGGCTTGACCTCCTAGCGCTTTCGTTGCGGCAGCAACCAGAGAACGAATTCTACTTCCCGGTACGCTTTGTCCCACGAAAAGGATAGGAAATTTCAAAGCCCGCCCGGCGTGTTCCACTGCAGTTTCTCCAGCTTGAACGAGGTGACGACACCTCACTAAATGTCGGTGACACTAGCAAAGAGTACGGAGCAAGACAAGCCGGTTTTCGGAAGACGACAACGGTAGCCTGCCGTGAGCGACGCGGCGGAGTTCTGCAGTATGACTATCGTGCCGCTCCCGTCGTAGACGACTGGGCTCGGTGCGTAGCCGCCGACCCCGCCGAGCCGTGCCGTTGGGCAGAGGGCTGGCCCGCGCGAAGCGTGGGCATCTCCAAGGCGCTGCCTGGTGGATCTCAGTTAGGGTGCGGAGGGGTTCTGAGCGGCGCGAGAACTCCGTGTAAATCTTTGACTTCACAGGCGGACGGGTATTGACGAGGGACAGGGGAGATGCCAGTTGACGAACGGTTAGTGGCGGGGTAACGATGCGCAGATGATGGCCTTCGTGTTTTTGTCGTTACTCTCGACCGTCGCGCCTTTCGACGTCGTTCAGTCCGAGCACAGCCTGATGATCCCCATGCGCGACGGTGAGCGGCTCGCGACGGACGTTTTTCGCCCCGCGCGCGACGGACAAGTCCTCGACGAGAAGCTTCCGGTGCTTCTCCAACGCACGCCGTACGACAAGACGGGGCGATCGCTCGTGGAGCGGGCCAAGTATTTCGCTTCGCACGGCTACGTCGTGGCGCTTCAGGATCTGCGGGGCACCTACGCGTCCGAGGGCGAGTTCACGAAGTACATTGGCGAAGGTCAGGACGGCTACGACGCCATCGAGTACCTCGCGAAGCTTCCTTACAGCAATGGCCAGGTGGGCATGTGGGGAACGTCGTACGCCGCTCACGTTCAGGCGAACGCCACGAAGCTGAGACCACCTCACCTCGCCGCGATCGTTCTCAACATGGGCGGCATGTCGAACGGCTGGGACCACAAGATTCGCAATCACGGCGCTTTCGAGCTGCAGCAGCTCACGTGGGCGTTCCGTCAGCTCCACAACGAGACGAAGGACCCCATCGTGAAAAAAAGCCTCGAGCTCGAGCCGGTGGACAAGTGGCTCTATGCGCTCCCGCTGAGAAAGGGCCTCAACCCTCTGTCCGTCGCGCCCAACTTCGAGGACTACATCCTCACGATGATGAGAAGCGGCGACTACGACGAGTACTGGCAGCACCACGACATCAACTGGCAGGAGCACTACGACGAGACGGCGGACATCCCGATGGTACTCGTGTCGGGCTGGTACGATTCCTACGCGGGCGGAACCGTTTCAAACTACGTCGAGCTCGAGAAAAGGCTGACGTCACCCGTGTCCCTCGTCATGGGTCCCTGGACTCACGGCGGCAACACCCGGAGCTATGCCGGCTACGTTTCGTTCGGTGAAGCCGCTGCGGTTTCCGACTTCCATGACGCGTTCCATCTGAGGTGGTTCGATCGCGTCTTGAAGGGCAAAACCACCGGCGATGCCGAGGCGCCCGTTCGCGTCTTCGTGATGGGAACGGGCGACGGCCACCGAGACGAAGACGGCCGCATGTTCCACGGTGGGTACTGGCGGGACACCGATTCGTGGCCGCTGCCAGGAACACGGGAGGCCCGTTTCTATTTCCGCGCGGACGGGTCGCTGTCGGAGAGCCCGCCTCGTCGCGCCGTCGCGCCCACGACCTATACGTTCGACCCCGAAGACCCGGTGCCGACCATCGGCGGTGCGTTCTCGAGCACGAGCCCGGTGTTCGAGCCGGGCGCCTACGACCAGCGCGAAACGGAAGCGATCTTCGGGGCGAAGGAGCCTTACCTTCCGCTCGCGGCGCGACCCGACGTGGTGGCCTTCCAGACCGCGCCTCTCGACGAGGCGGTCGAGGTCGTTGGGCCGATTGTCGTAAAGCTCTATGTTTCATCGACCGCGGTCGACACCGATTTCACCGTCAAGCTCGTGGACGTTCATCCACCTTCGGAGGACTACCCGCGAGGTTTCGCCATGAACCTCACGGACGGTATTCTCAGAACGCGCTATCGGAGCTCGGCGGAACGCCAGGAGCTCATGACGCCGGACGAGGTTTACGAAATCACGGTGGAGCCTTTTCCCACTGCGAACGTTTTCGGCAAAGGTCACCGCATCCGGCTCGACGTATCGAGCAGCAACTTCCCGCGGTTCGACGTGAACCCCAACACGGGCGAGCCGCTCGGCGCCCATCGACGCTCAATGTCCGCGGACAACGCCATCTATCACGACGACGCCCACCCCTCGCACGTCGTGCTGCCCATCGTGCCTGTGCCTTGGTGCACAACTCGCGATCTCGGTCCACAATTGTCCTTTACTCACGGATTCGAGGTTCCCCATGAGCATTTTCAAACGCACTCAGCGGAAGTATGTGAAGAAGGCCTATCGCGTGAGGAATTGGCGTGAATATGAGGCGGGTCTACGCAACCGTGGGAGCCTGACCGTCTGGATCTCGCTCACCGCCGGCAAGCTTGTGAACTGGGACGCGCCCCGGCCGAGGAGGAGGAAACCGGGCCGTCAACGCAAGTACTCGAACCACGCCATCGAGACGGCTGTCACCCTGGGCATGGTGTTTCATCTGTCATCTAGGCAGAGCGAGGGATTACTGCGATCGTTGTTCGCTCTGATGAAGCTAGACAATGATGTGCCCGATCACACCACGATCTCGAGGCGCAAGGCGAAGCTGGGTAAGGTCCCCTTCTACCAAGACAAGCAGAAGACGCCGTTGCACATCTTGATCGACAGCAGCGGTCTCGCTGTCCACGCCGGCCAGCTGCGCAGAGCACCAAAGAGCTGCCTTGGTGCACAACTCCGATAGAGGCCGAGAGCTCGCTTGGCCCCGACTCCCATCATCCGATCATCTCGCTATCAGGCATCCCGAGCGCCGTCATCGTGTTGAGAATCTTGCACCCGATCCTTGCCCCGACTCTCTGTGCCGCCAACCCTCTCGCTCGCATCGCTGAGCCCACGATAGCCTTGTAGCGATGGAACGTTGTCTCGACTTTGCTCCGTTTGCTGTAGCCCGATTCTGTGTGCCACTTTCGTTTGCCGAGCCGAGCTTGTGCTGCAATGTTGCGATTGCGCTGTCGGCTGCTCGCCGGCCCCGATGCGAGCTGGGCGCCCTTGCGCGGCGGTATCAGCACCCTCGGCGAGCAATGAGCGCTGTGATTCTCGATTGCCTCATAGACGCCGCCGGCGTCGTATGCGGTGTCAGCTCTGGCAGATGAGATGGGACTGTCGATCTGTCCGACAAGCGATGCAACCCGCGATGAATCGCGGGCTCTTTTGCTCGTCAGCTCGCCGGCGACGACTTCGCCACTCTGCTCGTCGACACACAGATGGAGCTTGCGATAGTCCCTGCTCTTTGGTGCTCTGCGCAGCTGGCCGGCGTGGACAGCGAGACCGCTGCTGTCGATCAAGATGTGCAACGGCGTCTTCTGCTTGTCTTGGTAGAAGGGGACCTTACCCAGCTTCGCCTTGCGCCTCGAGATCGTGGTGTGATCGGGCACATCATTGTCTAGCTTCATCAGAGCGAACAACGATCGCAGCAATCCCTCGCTCTGCCTAGATGACAGATGAAACACCATGCCCAGGGTGACAGCCGTCTCGATGGCGTGGTTCGAGTACTTGCGTTGACGGCCCGGTTTCCTCCTCCTCGGCCGGGGCGCGTCCCAGTTCACAAGCTTGCCGGCGGTGAGCGAGATCCAGACGGTCAGGCTCCCACGGTTGCGTAGACCCGCCTCATATTCACGCCAATTCCTCACGCGATAGGCCTTCTTCACATACTTCCGCTGAGTGCGTTTGAAAATGCTCATGGGGAACCTCGAATCCGTGAGTAAAGGACAATTGTGGACCGAGATCGCGAGTTGTGCACCAAGGCACCGGCTCGGTGGTGACCGCGGTCAGCTCGACAACGAAGAGCACCCGCTACCGCCGCCCGGACCGCAGCTCAAGTGCCCGGTATGCGTGAAGGTTACCGAGTAACCGCACCCTCCGACGCCGACGCCACCAGCTTCGCGTACTTGGCGAGCACACCTTTGTTGTAACGTGACTCACGAATCTCGAGCGAGTCGCGGCGCGCTTCGAGATCGGCATCGACGTCGAGCCGCCGCGCATCCACGTCAAGAGTGATGGTGTCGCCGTCTTGGACGAGTGCGATCGGGCCGGAATCCGCCGCCTCGGGCACGATGTGCCCGACCATGAATCCATGCGTCGCGCCGCTGAAGCGGCCATCGGTGATGAGCGCGACGTCATCGCCAAGACCTTGTCCAATGAGCGCGGCGGTGACACCGAGCATCTCCCGCATGCCGGGACCACCCTTGGGACCTTCGTAGCGGATCACGACGACGTCACCCGCGACGATCTTCTTGTCTTGAACCGCGGCGAACGCGTCTTCCTCGCAGTCGAAGACTCGAGCCGGGCCCGAATGCTTCACCCGATCATGGCCGGCAAGCTTGACGACCGAGCCGCCCGGCGCGAGCGAACCGCGTAGGATCGCAATGCCGCCCCGAGGTTTGATGGGCTGGTCGAGCGCACGGATGACTTCCTGACCGGTGCTCTCGGCTGCTGATTCCGCTTCCTCTCTCAGCGTTTTGCCCGTCACCGTCAGCTCGTCGTTCACGTAGCCGCCGTCGAACAACCGCTTCGCGAGAAGCCGCAGCCCGCCGGCGCGATCGACGTCGGGTGCGGTGAAACGGCCGCCCGGCTTCAGGTCAGCGAGGACAGGAGTTTTCTCCGAGATGCGGTCGAAGTCGTCGATCGAAAGATCCACCTCGGCTTCCCTCGCGATCGCGAGCAAATGCAACACTCCGTTCGTCGACCCCGCCGTCGCGGCGACCGATGCGATGGCATTCTCGAGCCCCGTCCGCGTGATGATCTTGCGCGCCGTGGTTCCGTCTTCGACGAGCTTCATCACCAGCTCGCCGCACCGATAGGCCGCTGGTCCCTTGCGCTCGTCGACGGCCGGGATATCGTTGGCACCCATCGGTGAGATGCCCAAAAACGTCATGGCTGTCGACATCGTGTTCGCGGTGAACTGCCCGCCGCACGCTCCCGCACCCGGGCAAGCCACGTCTTCGAGAGAACGCAGCTCTTTGTCGGTGATGAGCCCCGCGGCGCAAGCGCCCACCGCTTCGAACACGTCCTGGATAGTGACGTCTTTGTCCCGGAAGCGGCCCGGCATGATGGAGCCGCCGTAAAGCATCAGCGACGGCAGGTCGAGCCGCACGAGGGCCATGACCGTTCCCGGGATCGTCTTGTCGCATCCGGAGAGCGCCACGACGCCGTCCATCATGTGCCCGTTCACGACGAGCTCGATCGAATCCGCCACGATTTCACGTGACACGAGTGAAGCGCGCATGCCTTCCGAGCCCATGGCAATGCCGTCGGAAACCGTGATCGTGTTGAACTCGATGGGCGTTCCGCCCGCGGCACGGATGCCTTTCTTCACGTGAACGGCGAGATCCCGCAGGTGCACGTTGCACGGCGTGACTTCGCTCCAGGTGTTGGCCACACCGATGAGCGGCTTTTCCAGATCCGCGTCGGTGAGCCCCATGGCTTTGAACATCGCCCGCGCAGGAGCGCGCGAGGCACCTTTTTTGATGGCGTCGCTTCTCATGGTCTTTTGAGCTCCAGGAGGATTCATGACAAACTTCTATCACAAACTCATGATTTCGGCCGGAGGGAATAAATTCTGCGTTGCGACGTAGTTCTATAGTTCGGGGCGAAATGCACGAAACGCATGGACAGGTTCGAGCTCTATCAACGGCGCGCCTTCTCCTCGTCCCGGCCCTCATCACGTTGGCGCTCACCCAGCTGCGCCTAACCGGCGATTTACTAGGCATTTCGGGGTTCGGACCCTATGAAATCGCCTGGCTCGTGCCTATTTTCGGGGCCTATTTCGCCTTGCACCTGGCCAAGGCCGGGGAAACGGCGCCGCTCCCGGGGAGCCTCTTCAAGAACTCTCTCTTGCCGATGGGGCTCTTCGGCGCAGGCCTTTTGCTGTTCCACCCCACATCGGGAGGTATGGCCGCAGTCTCGCTCGTCGCCATCGTGTTGATCCGCCGCGCCTGGCCGCGTCTCGGCACCCTGCTCCTGGGCTACGCCCTCGCCGCCCGGCTGCCCGTCATCATCACGATGCTCGGAGCGACGCTGAACGGGTGGGAAACGGTCTACGACGTGTCGCCCTACAGCGTCCTGGCGGGGCTCCTCCCCCAACTCACGGTCTGGATCGGTTTCACCGTCGTCGCTGGAAGCTTGGCGGGCTCGATCGCCCTGGCGCTCCGGGGCTGGCTGCGGGACGAGACCGATCCGTTCGGCGGCTCGGCAGCCACACGCTAGCCTGCGCACACGCGTGCGCAGCCACTCCCGAGCCCGCCCGTTGAGCTTGTCCCCCTCTCGAGCGACGGATATCATGCGTTCCGTCGTTACCTTCAAGGGGAGTCCAATTTGCAACCCACAAACTCCACTCTTTTCGCGCTCGTTCTCGTTTTCCTCTCCTCGCTGGCGAAGGCCGATGAGCGTCTCGGCATCCCCGGCTTGAAAGCCGACGTCGAGATCCTCACCGACCGCTGGGGCGTCGATCACATCTACGCCGAGAACGAGCACGACTTGTTCTTCGCGCAGGGTTACGCCGACGCTCGAAACCGTCTCTTTCAGTTCGAGCTCTGGCGCCGCCAAGCGACGGGAACGGTCGCGGAGATCCTCGGACGACGCGAGCTCGACCGGGACATCGGAACGCGGCTTCACATGTTCCGCAAGGACATGAGCCAGGAGCTCGCGCACTACCACCCGCGCGGCGAGCTCATCATCAATTCCCACGTCGATGGCATCAACGCCTATATCGAGGAGACTGAGCGCAATCCGGGTCTTCTGCCGATGGAGCTCGAGCTCCTCGGGATCAAGCCCGGCAAGTGGACGCCCGCGGTGGTGATCTCGCGACACCAAGGACTTCTATCAAACGTAACGACCGAGCTCCGTCTCGGCCAAGCGGTCGCCGCGATTGGCGCGGAGAACGTCAGAGAGCTCGACTGGTTCCGCCCCGGCGATCCCGTGCTCGAGCTCGACCCCGCCATCGATGGAAGGCTTTTAACGGACGACATCCTGCACTACTACCGTGCGTTTCGTCGCTCCGTCCAGTTCGAGCCGAGCGACATCGTGGCGGCCTATCGAAGCGAGCCCGCGTCGTACGAGCGTTTGGCCGCGGCGACGCGCCAAAGCATCTCGACGGGTGACGGCACCGATGGCACCGGTTCCAACAACTGGGTCGTGAGCGGACGCTACACGCAGTCGGGCTACCCGTACATCGTCAACGACCCTCATCGGAATCTCAACGCGCCCTCGCTTCGGTACTTCGTTCAACTCCACGCCCCCGGTTGGAACGTGATCGGCGGCGGCGAACCGGCCTTGCCTGGTATTTCGATTGGGCATAACGAGTACGGCGGCTGGGGGCTGACCGTTTTCGGTCAGGACAACGAAGACCTCTACGTCTATGATACGAACCCGTCCAATCCGAACCAGTATCGCTACCTCGGCGGCTGGGAGGACATGCGCATCATCGAAGAGACCATCGCGATCCAAGGTGAGTCTCCGGAGACGGTCGAGCTCAAGTACACGCGTCACGGACCCGTTCTTTACGAAGATCGCACGAACCACAAAGCGTACGCACTCCGAGCGGCGTGGATGGAGATTGGAAACTCTCCCTATCTCGCAAGTCTGCGCATGAATCAGGCGACGACCTGGGAAGAGTTCGTCGAAGCGTGCTCCTATAGCCGCATGCCCGCCGAGAACATGATCTGGGGCGACGTGAACAAGAACATCGGCTATCAGGCCGTGGGCATCTCCCCCATTCGTCCCAACTGGAGCGGGCTCGTGCCGGTACCCGGAGACGGGCGCTACGAATGGGAGGGATATCTGCCTATCAACGCGCTCCCGAGCGTGAAGAATCCCGAGAGAGGTTACTGGGCCACTGCCAATAACTACATGGTGCCCGACGACTATCCATATCCAACGGCGCTCCATTACACCTGGGGCGACGAGATGCGAGGGCTTCGCGCGGATGAGCTCTTATCGTCCGGGCGCCGGTTCACGATCGTGGACATGATGCAGTTCCAGCATGATGAGCTTTCGATCCCGGCGCGATCGATTGTGCCCTTGCTCGAGCACGTCGAGCTGACGAGCGCGCTCGATCAAAAAGCAGCGGTTGCGCTCTCCGATTGGGACTTCGTTCTCGATAAGAGCTCGACCGCTGCGGCCATCTACGTCAGCTTCGAGAGGCGCCTTCTCGAGAACGTGCGGAACACCGTGGTTCCGGAAGAAGCTCGTGCACTCATCCCGAGGATGAACAAGAAGCGCGTCATCGACTGGCTCGTCGCCCCCGACGGCCGCTTCGGCGATGATCCGATCGCGGGCCGCAACGAGATCCTGCGTCAGAGCCTGTCGGAAGGCGTCGCCGACCTCGTCGAACGGCTCGGCCCGGACAGGTTGCACTGGCAATACGGACAAGAAAAGTTCAAGCACGTTCTCATCCACCATCCTTTGAGCCCCGCAGTCGACGATGACACGCGCGCGATGCTCGATGTCGGTCCGGCGCCACAGGGCGGGTACGATTCCACGCTCAACAACACAGGGGCGGGAGACAACCAGACCGGAGGTCCAAGCTTCCGCGTCATCCTCGATGCGGCGAATTGGGACAACTCCGTTGCCACGAACGCGCCCGGGCAGTCGGGTGATCCGAGAAGCCCCCACTACTGCGATCTTTTCGATCTCTGGATCGACCACCAGTACTTTCCGCTCTTCTACACGCGAGCCAAGATCGAGTCGGTCACCGAATCCCGTCTCGTGCTCGAGCCCGCAACCGATCACTAGATGCCCACGGCCCCCGTCGCCAAAAAAGTCCCGCGGAAGCTCGAAGCACACGGCGACGTCCGCGAGGATCCTTACTACTGGCTCAACCAACGCGAAGACCCCGAGGTCATCGCCTACCTCGAGGCGGAGAACGAGTACACGCGCTCGGTGATGGCCCACACCGAAAAGCTCCAGGAGACGCTCTTCGAAGAAATCAAAGGGCGACTCGATCCCGTTGACAGCTCGGTTCCCTACCGCAAAGACGATTTCTACTATTACTACCGCTTCGAAGAGGGCAAGGAGTACGCGATCCACTGCCGCAAACGCGGCTCTCTCGACGCTGACGAGGAAATCCTCGCGAACGGGAACGCCCTGTCCGAAGGTCACGAGTATTTCTCGCTGCACGTCTCCGGTGTGAGCGTCGACCACAACCTTCTCGCGTACGCGATCGACACGAAAGGCCGCCGCATCTACGACATTTATTTCAAGACCCTCGGGACCGGCAAGCTTCTCGACGACGTGATCGGAGACGTCACCGGAAGCGTGGCGTGGGCCAGCGACAACCAGACGGTCTTCTATTCCAAGCAACACCCCGAGACCCTGCGCGCCCACCAGGTGTACCGGCATCGCCTCGGAACGGACCCTGCGAACGACGTTCTCGTGTTCGAGGAAACCGATGAGACGTTCCACGTCGACGTGTTCAAAACGAAGTCGAAACGTTTCATCATGATTTCCTCCGATCAGACGCTCACGAGCGAATACCGGTTCTTGCCGGCCGACGAGCCGGACGGCGATTTTCGAGTGCTGCAGCCGCGGGAGCGCAAACACGAGTACTCGGCGAGCCACTTCGAAGACCACTTCTTCATCCTCACCAACGACGACGCCGTGAATTTCCGGCTCATGAAAACGCCGGTCAACAAGCCGGGCAAAGAGCACTGGGAAGAAGTCATCCCTCACCGCGCCGATGTCCTGCTCGAAACGTTCGCGATGTTTCGTGACTACCTCGTGCTCGTCGAACGACACGAGGGTCTGCGGAAGATTCGCATCCGGCCTTGGGACGGCTCCGACGAGCATTATCTGGAGTTCGATGAGCCGGCGTACTACGCGTACCTGACGCAGAACGTCGAGTTCGACACGACCCTATTGCGGTTCGCGTATACGTCGATGACCGTACCGCGATCGACGTATGACCACGACATGAAGACCCGAGAGAGAACGCTTCTGAAGCAGGACAAAGTTCTCGGGGACTTCGACCAGAGCCGCTACGTCACCGAGCGGCTCGCGGTGAGGGCCGAAGACGGCGTCTCGGTCCCAATCTCTCTCGTCTATCGAAAAGACACCGAGCTCGATGGCAACGCGCCGCTCTTGCTCTACGGCTACGGCTCCTACGGCATCAGTATGGAAGCGACGTTCGCGGCGGCGCGGCTCAGCCTTCTCGACCGCGGCTTCGTGTACGCGATCGCTCACATCCGAGGAGGTGAGGATCTCGGCCGGCCGTGGTACGACCACGGCAAGCTTCTCGAGAAGAAGCACACGTTCACCGATTTCATTGCCTGTGCCGAGCACCTCATCGCGAAAGGTTACGCGGACCGCAAACGACTCTTCGCCTCGGGTGGAAGCGCCGGCGGGCTCTTGATGGGGGTGGTCATAAACTTGCGGCCCGAGCTCTTCTCGGGGATCGTCGCCGAAGTTCCGTTCGTCGACGTCGTCACCACGATGCTCGACGACACCATTCCTCTCACGACCGGTGAGTACGACGAATGGGGCAACCCGAACGACAAGAAGTTCTACGACTACATCCTGTCGTACTCGCCCTACGACAACGTCGAGCCGAAGGCTTACCCTAATCTTCTCGTAACAACAGGTCTTCACGACTCCCAGGTTCAATATTGGGAGCCCGCGAAGTGGGTCGCCAAACTGCGCGCGATGAAAACCGACGACAACCGTTTGGTGATGAAAACGAACATGGACGCCGGGCACGGCGGCGCCTCGGGCCGCTTCAAGCGGTATCGCGAGACGGCGCTCGCCTACGCGTTCCTGCTCGATTTGGTGAAATGACTATCGAGCCCGATCACGAACGCTACGTCAACCTCGCGACGTTGCGAAAAGACGGCACCGAAGTGAGAACGCCGGTCTGGATCGCCGCCGCCGAAGGCGTGCCTGTCGTCTACACGAACGCGACATCGTGGAAAGTAAAGCGAATCCGCAACAACGCACAAGTTCGCCTTGCACCATGCACCGCGCGCGGAGACATTCGCGGCGACTGGGTGGACGCGACCGCACGGATCGTCGACGACGACGCGGGCCGCGACCGTGGCATCCAGGCTTTCGTCAAGAAATACGGCTGGCAAATGCGTCTAGCACTTTTCATGTCGCGCCTTTCGGGCCGCTACGACGATAGAGCCATCATCGAGTTCGAGTTCTAGCATAATAATCAACTTGACATAACATTCCGATGGGCAGAGCGTTCTCCTCACGGTTTTCGAGGGCCATCGCCGGCTGCTTGACTCCGCGATCCAAAGCTCTCGACTCCCCGGAAGAGTCATCGGTTCCGTCCAAAGCGCCCGTCGACGACCGGGTATAATGCCCGGCATCGTGCACAACGACCTGGTTCACGCCAACCAATTGCAAGCGAATCTCGGGCGTGAGGACTGGGCCATCGTCGACACGCGCTTTTATCTGCCGGAACCCGACCGGGGCGCTGCCGAATACGTCGAGGCCCACATCCCTGGTGCGATCTACGCGCATCTCGACCGCGATCTTTCCGGACCTCCAACTGGCACGAACGGACGTCACCCCATGCCGAGCGTCGAGCAGATGGTCGACCGCTTCTCGAAGTGGGGCATCGACGACGACGTTCA
Source organism: Candidatus Marinacidobacterales bacterium (assembly GCA_965237955.1). Classification (GTDB taxonomy): domain Bacteria; phylum Acidobacteriota; class Vicinamibacteria; order Marinacidobacterales; family SMYC01. The sequence continues at coordinate 4,010,000 of OZ250169.1, forward strand.
AGTCGTCGTCTACGACAACGCCGGCGGTCAGATCGCGTCGAGGCTCTGGTGGATGCTCCGTTATCTCGGCCACGACGCGGTGGCGGTGCTCGACGGCGGACTACCGGTGTTCGGCAGAGAGCTACGCGGAGGACACGAGGAGCGCACGCCACGGAGCTTTACTCCGCAGGTGCAAGACGCCATGCGTATCGACATCGACGCTGCCTTGGTGCACAACTCCGATAGAGGCCCGAGAGCTCGCTTGGCCCCGACTCCCATCATCCGATCATCTCGCTATCAGGCATCCCGAGCGCCGTCATCGTGTTGAGAATCTTACACCCGATCCTTGCCTCGACTCTCTGTGCCGCCAACCCTCTCGCTCGCATCGCTGAGCCCACGATAGCCTTGTAGCGATGGAACGTTGTCTCGACTTTGCTCCGTTTGCTGTAGCCCGATTCTGTGTGCCACTTTCGTTTGCCGAGCCGAGCTTGTGCTGCAATGTTGCGATTGCGCTGTCGGCTGCTCGCCGGCCCCGATGCGAGCTGGGCGCCCTTGCGCGGCGGTATCAGCACCCTCGGCGAGCAATGAGCGCTGTGATTCTCGATCGCCTCATAGACGCCGCCGGCGTCGTATGCGGTGTCAGCTCTGGCCGATGAGATGGGACTGTCGATCTGTCCGACAAGCGATGCAACCCGCGATGAATCGCGGGCTCTTTTGCTCGTCAGCTCGCCGGCGACGACTTCGCCACTCTGCTCGTCGACACACAGATGGAGCTTGCGATAGTCCCTGCTCTTTGGTGCTCTGCGCAGCTGGCCGGCGTGGACAGCGAGACCGCTGCTGTCGATCAAGATGTGCAACGGCGTCTTCTGCTTGTCTTGGTAGAAGGGGACCTTACCCAGCTTCGCCTTGCGCCTCGAGATCGTGGTGTGATCGGGCACATCATTGTCTAGCTTCATCAGAGCGAACAACGATCGCAGCAATCCCTCGCTCTGCCTAGATGACAGATGAAACACCATGCCCAGGGTGACAGCCGTCTCGATGGCGTGGTTCGAGTACTTGCGTTGACGGCCCGGTTTCCTCCTCCTCGGCCGGGGCGCGTCCCAGTTCACAAGCTTGCCGGCGGTGAGCGAGATCCAGACGGTCAGGCTCCCACGGTTGCGTAGACCCGCCTCATATTCACGCCAATTCCTCACGCGATAGGCCTTCTTCACATACTTCCGCTGAGTGCGTTTGAAAATGCTCATGGGGAACCTCGAATCCGTGAGTAAAGGACAATTGTGGACCGAGATCGCGAGTTGTGCACCAAGGCACCCCGCTACCGCTAACCCACACCTCCAGTTTTTATATGTCGCTCTCGAGGGAGGTTTCGCTGAGGGATTTCGTCTCCATCCCCTATGGACACGGTGGCGGCCACGCCTGCCCTCGTCCCGCCAAGGGACGACTGTCCGCCCATGTATCGCCCGCGCAACCCGCACGCGAGCCCTCTATTCCAACTCTTCGAAACACACTACGAAACCGTCAAGACCGTCTGGGAAGAGCGATTCGAGCGCCAGTATGGATTTTGGCAAGACGCTGGGATCGTGCCGTGGCCGCTTACCTTGACTGTGGCTTGTTCGAATCCGGTTTCGCCCGCGTCCAGTGCCCGAACTGCAAAGTCGAGTTCCTCGTCGCCTTTTCGTGTCGGTGTCGGGGGCTTTGTCCATCGTGCAGCGCCAAGCGCGCCGCCATTTTCTCCGAGTTGCTGCAACACAAGATTCTCGCGGACATGCCTCACGCTCAATGGGTTTTCTCGATCCCAAAAATGTTGCGCCCCTACTTTCTCTACCATCAAGAGCTTCTAGGGGATCTCGCAAGACTCGCCTACGAGACCGTGCGTGAGACTGATGGCGGCCGCTGTCGAGGAGCCCGACGCGCGGCCGGGAATGGTCGCCGTCATCCAGACCTTTGGGTCGTCGTTAAAATTCAATCCTCATATCCATGCGATCGTCACGCGTGGGGTCTTCCTCTCTAACGGACAGTGGCATCCCATTCCCTACGTCGATGCCCACAAAGCCGAGCTTGTCTTTCGCCATAAGCTTCTCCGATTTCTACGAGACCGGACCTCATTTCCGAAGACCGCATCGACTTACTCTTATCTTGGCGCCATTCAGGTTTCAGCGTTCACAATCACACCACCGTCTATCCCAGCGACACTGAAGGGCTCCATCGCCTCGCTTGCTACTTGCACCGCGCCCCCGTGAACTTGTCCCGACTTCGCTATCATCCGGAATCCGGCATCCTTATTAATGAGCCCAAGCCCGGACACGATGTCGGCGACACCGAGCCTATCGACCCGCTCGAATTTCTCGCCCGAGTGCTCATCCACATCCCTGAGCCCAACAAGCATCTCGTCCATTTCTATGGCGCCTACGCCAACCGCGTTCGCTCCTCGACAACGCGTCTTTGCGACTCTGCGCAAAAGCAGGGAGAGGATCGACCGGCACCTACGCAACGCTCGGTGCGAAAACGATGGGCTGAGCTCATTTACAAAATCTACGACGTCGACCCTTTGACCTGCCGATGCGGGGCCCAGATGAAGATCGTCGCTTTCGTCACTGAGCCCGCTTCCATTCGTCGTATTTTGGCGCACCGTAAGAACAACCCCTCGCGACAAAGAGCTCCTCCAAAGCCGACGCTCAACCTCCATTGACGCCTACCCCACTAAACGCTCTTCCTGTGTCTTGAACCTCGTGAACGGTCTTCGACGCCCCATACCGTCCCCGCGACGATCCCTTTTTCTCTCGCAATGCGTCCGGCTTAATTCAAAACGCCCACCTTGAAAGGAAATTTGCCTCAATCTTGCCTCCCAAGGACTGGCCCTCGGGATAGAAACGGCTATCTGTTCCGATTCTCGCCGGGCGACATCCTCGACCTCAGAAGCGACGGGATGGCAATCGCGGCCAGGACGAGCGCGAGTATGGTGAGAACGAGACACCCGGTTCCACCAAAGCTGGACGTTTCTCGGGCTGTCTCGTGACTGTCTGGTTCCTCTCGCTGCTCTCGAATCACCTTTCGCGCCGCCAAACGAGCTCGCCCGTCCCCTCTTGCGGCCGAAGCGCGATCCGATCCTCAGTAAGCTCGACTTTCGCTTCATCACCCTTTCGCGGAGTCCCTCAGGTTCATTTCTAGGCGCCACTGAGTTACGATCTCCTATCAGTATCTCCTATCAGTCCTCGGGAGGCAGACCCTTCGCGTCGGACGGCTTCTCGCTCATGAGCGGGACACTTATAACACCGTCGCCGGCTGGAGGTCCCGATCAATCCCCGGTAGAATCTTCGACCAAAAATATGCGCCTGACCTCGGGATCGCGCAAGCTCTCGGCACTTCTCGCCTCGGTGGCGTTCGTTGCTTGCGAGGCGCCCGAAAGTCAGCGCCCCAACATCATCCTCGTCATGACCGACGACCAGGGGATCGGGGATTTGGCTGTCATGGGGAACCCCGTGATCGACACCCCGAACCTCGACCGCCTCGCCGCCGAGGGGGCGCAGATGACGACGTTCTACGTCAGCCCCGTGTGCGCGCCGACGCGCGCGAGCTTGATGACGGGCCGCTACAACTATCGCACGCGCGTCGTCGATACCTACATCGGCCGCGCGATGATGGAGCCGGAGGAAGTGACGCTCGCGGAAGTGCTGCGCGATGCCGGCTACGCGACCGGGCTCTTCGGTAAGTGGCACCTCGGTGACAACTATCCGATGCGGCCGCAGGATCAAGGATTCGAAGAGGTCCTCATGCACCGCGGCGGGGGTATCGGCCAGCCGTCGGATCCACTCGCGGGCGAGAACAGGTACACCGATCCGGTGTTGTTCGAGAACGGCGTCGAGAAGAGCTTCGAAGGTTATTGCGCGGACCTCTATTTCGATCACGCGATGAAATGGCTCGAGCGCGAGCACCGTGCCCGCCGGCCCTTCTTCGCTTACATCTCGAGCAACACCCCTCACAGTCCCTATCACGATGTGCCCGAAGAGCTATATCGCAAGTACCGAGAGCGTGACCTGTCAGAGGTCATGCTGAGAGGTGGCGACGATCCCGATACGCTCGCGCGCATCTTCGCGATGGTCGAGAACATCGACCAGAACATGGGCCGCTTGCACGATCGGCTCGGCACGCTCGGCATCGCCGAGAACACCATCGTCATCTTCCTCACCGACAACGGGCCGAACACGATGCGCTATGTCGGCGATCTGCGAGGCATGAAGGGGCAGGTTCACAGCGGCGGCATACGGACGAGCTTCTTTTGGCGCTGGCCCGCACGTGTCGACGCCGGACGCAGGATCGACACCATGGCGGCGCACATCGACGTCATGCCCACGTTGCTCGAAGCGGCGGGAGTTGCGTCACTGGCAGGCATGGACGGTGTGAGCTTCTTGCCGGAGCTCGAGGGAGATGTCCGCGAGCGAGACGATCGTACGCTTTTCATCCAAACGCACCGTGGCGATGTGCCGCAGCTGTATCACCACGTGTCCATCCACACCGAGCGATGGAAGCTGGTCAACCCGAGCGGCTTCGGGCTGGACGCGATGGAGGGCGAGCCCGAGTGGGAGCTCTACGATCTGAGCGTCGACCCGGGCGAGAGCAACAACGTCGCCGAAGAGAATCCGCAGCAGCTCGAGCTACTGAAGAAGCAGTACGAAGATTGGTTCCGCGACGTGAGCTCGACGCGAGATCACAACTACGCTCCGCCGCGCATCATCGTCGGCTCCTCGCACGAGCCGATCTCGGTGCTCACGCGGCAGGACTGGCGGCATTTTCAGGATCGACCGTGGGCGCCGCGCTCCAACGGGGTTTGGAAGATTGACGCCGCGGAGGGTGGGACATATCGGGTGACGGTGCTCTTAAAGACCGAGCCCGAGAGGGTGGAGCTGCGCTGGGGCGATCGATCGTGGACTCAAAGCGTCGGCGACGGCGCGACCGAGGTCGTCTTCGATGTCGACGAAATCCAGGCCGGTCCCGCTGATCTCATGGCCGTGGCTCGAGAGGACGGGGCCGAGTATGGCCCTTGGCAGGCGGAGGTGGAGAGGAGGTAGTCGTGAGAGACAAATTGGAGCTCGTTGGGAACGCGGCTGGGCTCCTTGGAGTGGTGCTCTGTCTTGGAGCGGGGCTAGGAAGGGTCGCGGGCTTCTACATTCTCGCGGGGTTCGAGCCGATGAGCCTGTACTTGGGAGGGATGGGCTTCATGCTCGGCGCTTGCTTGGCCAAGCTCCATTTGTTGGGCGCTGCCGAGCGTTGAGGGACGGAGACGTCGCTAGACGCGACGTCTCCGCCTTCGCTCAGACGCCGTGGTCGTCAATGAGGGCTTGGCCCAGGGCCGCGGACTCCTCGTCGTCCAGCACCGGGGTGCAATCCAAATCGAGAGACGGGTTCACCCAGACTCCCAGCTCATCCTCTACGAGTCCAAAGCTGGGCACGAGGTCGACGATGAGTCCCACCTCAACCCCTTGGAGTTTCTGGCTCGAGTTCTTATCCACATCCCCGAGCCCAACAAGCACTTGGTTCATTTCTACGGCGTCTATGCCAACCGCGTTCGTTCCACGTACCGGAAAAGAAGATACGGCTCCACCCGACGAAGCGACGGACGCCACGCCTCCCCGGCGCGTTGTGAGCAAGCGATGGGCCGAGCTCATCTACCGAATCTACGAGATCGACCCTTTAACCTGTCGGCAATGTGGCGCCCCAATGAAGATTCTCGCTTTCATCACCAAGCCCTCCGTCATCCGCCGAATCCTCGATCACGACGCCAGGAGTCGACAACGAGCTCCCCCCTGCCTACTCGACTCGAGTCCACTAAACCCAACGACTCATGCCGACACTCGACGTCTGCCTACCAGCCGTCGACTCCGAATCCACCAACCTGAACTCGAGCTTTCCTCTAACTCGAGCCTACACCAGTAAGCTCGACCTTCGCTTCACCACCCTTTCGCGGAGCCCTTCAGGTTCATTTCTAGGCGCCACTGAGTTACGATCTCCTATCAGTCGATTGGACCACTGGGATGCAACTCTGCCGTCAGAATATGTCAAACAAGGGAAGACGCCGGTCCCGGACGACCCAACCGAACCCGCCTACCGCCCGCAATAGAAGCCGCGGCTGCGCCAAGCAGTAGCAGCGCAGCCGGGAACCCTCCGAAATTGCTGCGCTGGCCAGGAACGCTGCAGTCGCAGCCCGACTCCTGATCGGTATTGCTGACACGCGTGGAGGCGTCACCATCCTGTGTGCCGCCCGCGTCCATTGGATCAGACTCCATCTGCTCCGTGCCATCAGGCGGATCAGTCGAGTCCATGGCGCTTCCTGCGTCGGCTCCCATCATCATATCCGGGCCAGGTTCACCACCTCGCGGAGGCGGCTGGTCACCAAACGCGAACGAATAGACCTTTGCGTCTCCCGTGATCTCAAAACGAATCCGCGTTTCATGTCCCACGCACCTGTCGTAATTGTAGTCGTTCATCCAGGTGAGACCGGAATCCACCCCGCTAGCCGTCATGGGTTCGCTCTCAGCGATCACAGCACCTTTGGCATCAAGCAACGTCACCTTGACGCTGCCGCCCGCCTCGATGTCGGCCGTGACTTCAAGGTTGCTGCCCCGGCAGATCACCGGGACCGTATTGACCTCCGCGGGTGCGTCAGAAGCTGGCTCATAGCCCGCCCAGTGATCGGGTTTGATGGTGGCCAGGCCCAAGAACCCTTTTCGCCAATCGAAAAAGTACCAATCGCCAGCGCCGTAATAGATGCGCACCTCGTCCTCCAGAAACACCGGCGCCGACGCGAATATCACCCCGAAGTCATGGGCCATTTTTCCGAATTCGGGGGGAGTGGGACCGCTCGTGCCGTTTGGAATGAAGGGGGTGCCCGGCTCGATCCGGTGCCAGGTTGTGCCGTCCGGGCTCCAGGTTAACTCAACATGCTGCGTGACATTATCCATCACCCCCTGATCTGGCGTGGCTCCCTCTGGGAAATGCATGGATCCCAAAAGCCCAATGTAGATGCCCCCGGTCGGGAACACGATCATGTCATGAGCCTGCTCCAACGGGTCCTCGCTCGCAGCAAAGACCTCAGTGTGCTTCGTCCAGGTCAAGAAATCTTTCGACTCGGTGAACGTTACCACGCGTCCCTGCGGTCCCTTCTCGCGCGTGTAGCCCATGTACCTCCGCGTTCGTTCATCCCAAAAAGCGTTGTTGTGCGTGTCACCTGGGGACTCAATGGTGGCCGCGTTTACCCAGTCTGACCAGTTCACACCATCGGGAGAGTAAGCGATGGTCATGTCCTTGGTGCCGCGGAAGTCAAAGCTTGAGAAGAACGCCTTGTAGCGCTTCTTAGGGTCTGCATCATGGGGATCGACGAAAATGCCCACACCGTGAGGTTCATGCATCACAAAGTTGTTGGCAGTGTTGCCTTCAAACTCGAGCAGATTCAGATCAGGTTTTTCCCAAACCAGGCCGTCTGCGCTGGTGGCGTACAGCAGTGAGATCACCCGATCATTGGGCTTCTTCCTCATGTAGTCGGTGTCCGTAGGGTTTCGCTCCGCCTCCGGCGTCGACGTCGTCCGCATATCTACGGTGAAGGGGTTGTACCAACACTTGTAAACACCTTGTTCAAACACGACGTTCGCGTAAACGTTGTCGAACCGAACCTCCCACGGCTTGTCCTCCCCAAACAGTGGCTCCGGATGTTTGTCGATTTCTCCGACTGTCAGCTTCGCCCCCGTCTCGGACTCCACAAACCCGAGGAGCATGTACCGTTCATAATCAGGCGTTTGCGCGAAGGCGCTCTCGATAGTGAACGCGCCTACGAGCAGGGCCAAACAGGCGCGTCGAACGATGGTATGCATGTTCACTAGTACCCCCTTCTTGCGCTCGCTTGGCCAACGCTTGGGCGGCCTCAAGCACCTGCCTTAACGGGCGTTCCTCAAGGAATTTCACGCAGGCAGGCTAGCACATCCCTTCGTTTCTGTTTCGCCACTTGATCCCAAGACCGATTCGGCAGAAATTACCCGTTATGACCAAGACCACCTCGGACGCGAAGACAGGCCGGAAGCGGTACAAGTGGACGACGGCCAAGGGCTCGCGCCAGGACGCAGAGAAGGCGCTGACGGCCCAGCTCGCCGAGGTCGATGCCGGTACGAACGTCGACCCGTCCACCATGAAGGTAGGCGAGTGGCTCGACACGTGGATCAAAACGGTCATCGAGCCGGACGAGCGGAAAGAAGGCAACGACGAAGGCATCGCCCCGAGAACCGTCGAGACATACCGGGCCGTCGTCAATCACCATTTGAGGCCCGCGCTCGGCAGGCATCGGCTCCAGAAGCTAACGGCGATCCACGTGATGGACTACTACGCGGCGAAGGGCGCCGAGCTTTCGAAGACGACCCTGCAACAGCATCAGGCGGTCTTCCATCGAGCATTGAAGGACGCGAAGAGTATCAAGCTCGTCTCTCAGAACGTCGCGGCCTCCGTGCCCAACAAGCCGCGAAGGAAGAAGGGCTATCGAGCGGTCGATCCCGACGAAGAGGTATGGACCGTTGCCGAGGTACGCAAGGTCCTCGAGGCCGCGCGGAAGATGGGTAAGCAACCGGCAGCGTTCTATACCGTCGCCCTGGAGACGGGTATGCGAAAGGCGGAGCTCTGCGGGCTCAAGTGGCAGGACATCGACCTCGACGAAGGCCGGATCTCCGTCGTCCGCCAGCTCCGAAAGCCCGGAGCCGATCCCGTGTACGGTCCTCCGAAGAACGGCCGCACGAGAAAGCTCGAGATCAGTAAGACGGTCGTCGAGCTCCTGCTCAAGCACAAGAGGTCCCAAGCGGAACAGAAACTAAAGAACCGGATCGTCTATCGAGATCATGGTCTCGTGTTCAGTAAGGAATGGTCGGAGCTCGGACGCAATGATCGACTGGATGAGCCTCTCCAGATGAACAACATCGGTCAGAGAGAATTTGCGACGCTCATCGAGAAAGCGGGCGTCAAGACGATCACCTTTCACGGGATGAGGCACACGTGCGCGACCTTGGCGCTCGAGGCCGGAGTGCCCGCGAAGGTGGTTCAAGAGCGGTTGGGTCATAAGGATATTTCCATCACGCTCGGTATCTATACGCACGCGCTGAAGTCGATGCAGCAGGACGCGGCAGAGAAGTTGTCGAAGCTGATGCGATAGCGCTGGAACCGACGTTGACAAAACGGATCCTAATATTTGGAGCCGGTGCATCTAACGCGGCAGGCTACCCGCTTGCGAACGACCTCCTCCCCTCAATCAAGGATTTTCAGACAACAAACACAGCGCTTGTCCAGCTACGCGATGCATGGGAAAAATGGGAAGGCGCGAGGAATGCGCTATCGGAAACGTACACCAAAGATCTATTGTCGAATCCGAATCCAGAAGTAGCCCTTTCTCTACTTGAACTAATTGAAATCGGCGCGACTTCCAGTTCTAACCTCCACGAGCAGACTGCCAAGGTGCGCTCAGCCAAAGCAGCATTATTTGAGTGCCTAAAGTGGTATTTCACGTTCAAGAATCGTGACGATGCCGAGGATCCAAGTCGGCGTGACTACCTTCGTGATCTACTGCGCTCCCTGGACGAGGGCGATGTCGTTCTTACTCTGAACTGGGACACAGTTGCTGAAAGAACTCTTTGTGAACTGGGCGGGAAATGGAACCCGACAACAGGATACGGTCTTGACTGCCCTCTCCATTTCCTCGGGTCTCCACATTATTCCGTTCCAGACGCGGCTATACCGCGAACGCAACCCTCTCAAGTAACAGTTCTAAAGCTTCATGGTTCCTTCGGATGGTACGAGACGTATGGCGATTTCTACATCAGCCGGCAGGTCCTAGACGACTTCCGATTTCAGTACGAGGGTGACAACGTGTTCCCACGCCACCTACGGGAGCCGCTTGTTGGTCCTGACATGGACCCTGTGCTTTTGTACCCTTCATTCCTGAAACGCTTGAGTAGAATCGAACTGCGAGAGATCTGGCACAAAGCCAAGATCGCTCTAGACAATTGTGACCGCGTGGAGATCTACGGCTACAGTCTTCCAGAGACAGATATTGCCGTTCGTGCGCTTCTAAATGACCTTCGGTTCCGCCTTCAAGAGGGGCACCGTTACTGCGCATGTGTCAAACCCCAATGAGGAGGCGCAGAGCCGATGGCGAGATCTGTTGGGCGAGCGCGCGCAGATTGATTCGTCACGCTTAGAGTGACGACTCGGTGAGTCTCCTCGCCCCCGGCGGGCTCGCCCTCCCTCCTCCCTGGATATGCTGACCAAGTAAGCCGAGCCCGCCCCTCACTCCCCGGCGAGCCCGGCTTCCTTGCCCTTCACGCCAAACACCCATGTAAGACGAAATTCGGGGCGGGAAACCTCCCTCGGGCGCCCCCGTTTCATCCAAAGAACTTGCTTTTGCAGGTAGCCTCCCGAGCTGGTATAGCTTCAGCTGGTCTCTGGTTCTCTATATTTCGGCGGCGGGGTGAGTGTCGCCTGCAAAGGAGGTCCGTCAATGTTTTTCAAAAACATGAAATACAAGACACAAGCTGCGGCGTTCACGCCTGCCCCGAGGTCAAAAGCAAAAGTCTGGCGCGCGGAGTCCGGGGGGAAAGAACCGCCGCCGGAGGTTTGGAAGCTTTGGGACGACGAAAGGGATAAAGACTGAAGGTATTATTTATAAAAAGTATATTAAATTATCGTGGTTAACATAGGAGGTATGAAATATGAAAACATATAAAATATTGGTCTTTTGTGTATCCGTCGCGTCAATATTATTGCTCTCGTGCAGAAAGACAGATACGAAGAGGGAACCTGTTGTTTTTAAGCCTCTCCTGCCATTTCAGTGGATCCTCTCGAGGGTGAGACCGCCACAGTTTAGGTAGACGAGACTGATGAGAGCTTCGGCAGAGTGGAGTCCAAAGCTGCGGTGGCTCAGCAGCCGGATTTTGTTGTTCATTCCTTCGAGTCGGCCGTTGCTGAGTCTCCACGTGACCCACGCGATGACGCCATCGAAGTGGCTGCTCATCTTCGCCGCGCGTTTGACGGGCTCTATCCTCGAGCTCATAGCGCGCCGCAGCCATCCTCGGAGAAACTTCTTGGCCCATGTCTCGGTTTTGTAGGTGTAGAGGTCCATGAAGTTGTCGCGCAGAAGCATGGCGCGGTAGAGGCGACGATTAGCTCGCACCTGCTCGCGGAGCACCCGTTTGTCTTTCGCGCTGCGGTTGTGTTTGGCCTTGAGAAGGGGAAACTTGGTGTTCTTGAGGTTGCGCCGGGCAGTCCCTTTGAGCTCGCGCACCAGCTCGCGCCGGGTCTTATCCACGGCCTCGTTCAGATGCTTGACGATGTGGAAGCGGTCAAAGATCACCCGTGCCTGAGGAGCCTTTTTGCCGACGACAGTTATGTACGGCTCCCACATGTCCATGCTGACCGCTTCGAGCTCCGCGGCTCTTTGTGGTCCGAGCTTGCGGAAAAACCGCAGCAGCGTCTTGGCCTTGCGCTCCTTTCCCGCCCAGACGACCCGGCCGCTGAGATGGTCTATTACCACTGTTAAGTACTTGTGGCGTTTGCGGTAGCTGATCTCGTCCATCCCAATCACCCGCAATCCATCGAGCTCGCGCCGCTCATCCCGCTGCTCGGCAACCACTCGCTGGATGATCCGTCGCACCGAACGCCACGTCACTCGGAAATAGTTCGCTACGGCGCTGACGTCCGTCCTCTGTGCCAGCCACGCTACCTCTTGTTCGAAGCTTTTGGTAAAGCGGCTTCCCTTGTCGGCCCAAGGCACCTTTTCTCTGACCACTCCACACCGCCGACATACCACTCGTCGGATCGAGTAGCGAAGATAGGTCCGGACTCCGAACAGGTCCAAGTGCCGCCAGTAGCGATTGTAGCGATCTTTGTTCTTGCGGACCTTTCGTCCGCAAATCCCGCACAGAGGCTTCCTCCTCCGTGGTACTACATCCACCACCACTCTGGCTTTGTCCGCCTGGAAGTGGAAACCTCGGACCCACAGGCCTTGCAATCCGATGAGCTTGTTGACTAACGTAGTAACGCGCATCGCGGGAACGCTCTTTTCTCTTTCGGAAAAAAAGATTCTAGCGTTCTCGCCGATGCGCATCTACACATGGCTTACCCTCTCAACCCACGGGCCTCACCAAATGCCACTGCCCCTCAGCGGGAGACAAGGCTGTGGGAAACGCCCCCACGGTTCTGGTCGTTCAGACCTTGCTCACGACTGAGTTCTCTTCGAAGCCTGGAAGGGCGTTTTCCATAGCCTCCACTAATCGAGCCCCCCCTTCCTTATTCCATATGAATTAATCTTTCTTGTATATATATCAGGAGGGGCCTGTGGGCGCTCGTGGGAAACGCGAAGCGTTTCCCAAGCGATTGTGGAAAACGCCGCTCCACGTTTGTACGTGCTCACAACCTTTCCCTAAACGCCTCTCTCGCCCGGAGTTTCCGGCGTTTTCCACAATCGCGGCAGCGTCCATAGGCCATGCCCTCCAACACAAATCAGATCCCCCGAAACGACAGGAGAACCGTTTTTAATTCATCCTGGGAATCTCTGGAACAATACAAGTGTCCAGAGTGGTTCCGCGATGCGAAATTCGGGATTCAGTCACAATGGAGTGGTTACGTAGTGCCTGAAACCGGCGATTGGTATGCCCGCAATATGTATATCCAGGGAAGCAGGCAGTACAAATACCATCTGGAGAATTACGGACACCCGTCGGAGGTGCCCCCACCATAGTTGAAGGTTCGAGGTGGTGGCGGCTCCTGACACATGGTTTACCCGACTTTGGCGTGCTTGTCGAGCGCTTGATTCTCAGTGACCTCCGCTAACTTCGCTTCGAGGATCGGTAGCGATTGGTATCCAATGATACGACGGAAATTTTTCTCCGTGGCGAGCAGAGCCGAAGCGGCCCATCTCAGAACCATCTTGCCATTGCGCCAGCGGGTGACGCGACGGGTACGACCTCGCGCACCGCTGAAGCACGACTCGATGATGTTCGTCGATCCAAGGCAGCGTTTCAGAGATGCGGGGAGGTCGAGCTCGTTGATGGTGAACATCTCGTCGAGCCCCTCCCGGATGCTCTCCGCCGCCGAGGGGTAGTCGTCCTCGAGCCACTTCGCCTGTTGCTCCAACCGCGCTTTGCCCTTCTTTGCTGGGAGCTGCCAGGCCGAACGCAGGCTCGCTTGCACTTGCGGCTTCAGCTCCTGCGGCAGATAACCGAGCACATTGCGCTCCTTGTGCTTCCTGCAACGCTGGACCTTGTTGTGGGTACCGAACACAGCGTCGACGGCGACCCGTAGCGCCTTGGAGCCATCGATCACGAACAGCCGACACCGCTCTGGGCTCAGGCCTCGTTCGACCAGGTCCTCCAGCAGCGCCTTGCACACTATCTGGTTCTCCGATGCTCCATCCCGAAGCCCCAGAACATGCTTGTATCCCTCTGTATCTACGCCGATTGCCGCCAGCGCGTGGTGCTCGCCGAAGCGAATCCCGTCCAGGTACACGACCGCGATCTCCAGCTCGTCCAGCGGACGCTCCATCAGCCCCTGCAACTGCTCCGCGCTTGCTTCCACGAACTCACGGCTCACCTCGCTCTTGCTAACCCCTACCGTCTCCGCCATCTCGGGAAGAACCGACGCGTACTTGCGCGTCGACACACCCAGCATCAGGATTTCCCAGATGCGTTGGCTCAGCCGAGACGAGTTGTTCACCGCTTCGTAGGCAGGAATCGCAACCTCCCCTCCCTCTGCCTTTCCCTTACGCCGCAGACGTGGCCGGCTCACTCTCAACTTCCGCTCCGCAAGGCTTACTACGCCACCCTGCCGGCCGTGCCAGCGAACATCGCTACCCTTCTTCCCCGGGTGTTTCTCCCCAGCCACACTTTTGGCTGACAGATCCAAGACCGCTTCGATCGTCGCTCGGCCAGCAACGTCGATCACTTCGTCGATCGCTATCTCGGTTCGCTCAATCGCATCCAAGAACGGCAACAGAGCTTGCCCCTTCGAGCTCAGTATCTCTCGAAGCTTCTTCCTGTTCTTCGCATCGATGATTTGGTAATTTGACATCGTGGTGGCTCCTTTCTTTTTCCTTCACAGCCGGATTCTATCGAACCCGGCCTTAGGAGCCGCCACTCCTAACCTTCAACTATCTCAGGGGCATCTCCCACCCGTCCAAATTCGGATATAAGGATGTCATAGAGCTTTGGAAGGCCGATAAGTTTCATCCCGACAGCCTGGTAGCCCTCTTTAAAGAGGCCGGGGCAAAATACATTGTGTCATTAGCCGCACACCACTGCCTTGGTGCACAACTCGCGATCTCGGTCCACAATTGTCCTTTACTCACGGATTCGAGGTTCCCCATGAGCATTTTCAAACGCACTCAGCGGAAGTATGTGAAGAAGGCCTATCGCGTGAGGAATTGGCGTGAATATGAGGCGGGTCTACGCAACCGTGGGAGCCTGACCGTCTGGATCTCGCTCACCGCCGGCAAGCTTGTGAACTGGGACGCGCCCCGGCCGAGGAGGAGGAAACCGGGCCGTCAACGCAAGTACTCGAACCACGCCATCGAGACGGCTGTCACCCTGGGCATGGTGTTTCATCTGTCATCTAGGCAGAGCGAGGGATTGCTGCGATCGTTGTTCGCTCTGATGAAGCTAGACAATGATGTGCCCGATCACACCACGATCTCGAGGCGCAAGGCGAAGCTGGGTAAGGTCCCCTTCTACCAAGACAAGCAGAAGACGCCGTTGCACATCTTGATCGACAGCAGCGGTCTCGCTGTCCACGCCGGCCAGCTGCGCAGAGCACCAAAGAGCAGGGACTATCGCAAGCTCCATCTGTGTGTCGACGAGCAGAGTGGCGAAGTCGTCGCCGGCGAGCTGACGAGCAAAAGAGCCCGCGATTCATCGCGGGTTGCATCGCTTGTCGGACAGATCGACAGTCCCATCTCATCGGCCAGAGCTGACACCGCATACGACGCCGGCGGCGTCTATGAGGCAATCGAGAATCACAGCGCTCATTGCTCGCCGAGGGTGCTGATACCGCCGCGCAAGGGCGCCCAGCTCGCATCGGGGCCGGCGAGCAGCCGACAGCGCAATCGCAACATTGCAGCACAAGCTCGGCTCGGCAAACGAAAGTGGCACACAGAATCGGGCTACAGCAAACGGAGCAAAGTCGAGACAACGTTCCATCGCTACAAGGCTATCGTGGGCTCAGCGATGCGAGCGAGAGGGTTGGCGGCACAGAGAGTCGAGGCAAGGATCGGGTGCAAGATTCTCAACACCATGACGGCGCTCGGGATGCCTGATAGCGAGATGATCGGATGATGGGAGTCGGGGCCAAGCGAGCTCTCGGCCTCTATCGGAGTTGTGCACCAAGGCACCTCATTTGAAGTACTTCTTCAGAACTCGTCTCTCTTCGGGCGTCAACGTCTGGCTCCACACGAGCTCGCCTCCCTCTCCCGTGGCCGGCCTTCTCGCAACCAACGAGCCTCGTGCCCGAGCTCGACGAGACCTACTCTTTCGACCATGACACCACGTTCGCGATTCTCGCCGGCTTCGCGTACAACCGCCGCGTTCTCATCCAGGGCTACCATGGCACAGGCAAATCGACGCACATCGAGCAAGTCGCCGCACGTCTGAACTGGCCGTGCGTCCGCGTCAACCTCGACAGCCACATCAGCCGCATCGACCTCGTCGGGCGAGACGCCATCGTCATCCAGGACGGACGGCAAGTCACGGAATTTCGTCAGGGGATGCTCCCCCGCGCACTTCAATCTCCGACCGCGCTCGTCTTCGACGAGTACGATGCCGGGCGGCCCGATGTGATGTTCGTGATCCAGCGAGTGCTCGAGGTGCGCGGCAAGCTGACGCTTCTGGACGAGAACAAAGTCATCTGGCCCCACCCGGCGTTCCGCCTGTTCGCGACGTCGAACACCGTCGGCCTCGGCGACACCACCGGACTCTATCCAGGAACCCTTCAGCTCAACCAGGGTCAGCTCGATCGGTGGAACGTAGTGGTGACGCTCAACTACATCGAGCCGGACGTCGAGTCCCAGGTCGTGATCGCGAAAGTTCCCGTCTACGACAACGAGCCCGGAAGGAAAATCGTACAGCAAATGGTATCGCTCGCGGCGTTGACCCGAGAGGGATTCGCGGCGGGCGACTTGTCCACGGTCATGTCTCCCCGGACGGTGATCACCTGGGCGGAGAACACGGTGATCTTCGACGACGACATCGCCTTCGCTTTCCGCGTAACCTTTCTCAACAAGTGCGACGAGTCCGAGCGCTCTATCGTAGCCGAGTACTACCAGAGAGTGTTCGGCGCCGAGCTTCCCGAATCCGCAGCCACTCCCCGAGACCCGACTGCCTAAACCGATGGCGCCTAGATCGATGGGACCTAGATCGATGGGAGAAGACACGTTCCGACGCGCGGTCGCGGCGGCGGCACGCGCTTTGGCGCGGGAACAGAATCTGAAGCTCAACCTTCCCCCGGCAACGCCTGCCGACCCCACGCAAGTCGCGCGGGTCCGCGGAGCCGCGGACGCGACGGCGATGAAGGAACGCTTCCACGATCCCGACACCCACGCGCGCACGTTGCCCGCGTTCGAGCCCGCACGCTCCATTCTCGAAGCGGCGGAGCAGGCGCGCGTCGAAGCACTCGGCGGAAGCGAGTACGACGGCGTCCGCGTCAACTTGGACACCGAGCTGACGTTGCGCTACCGTGCGCTCGGGCTCGAGAACATTCGTGAGCGCGACCAGGCGCCACTCGCCGATGTCGTACGCCTCATGGTGCGCGAGTGGCTCACCGGCACGCCGCCGCCGCCGTCGACTCTGGTGATGATCGAGCTGTGGCGTCCGTGGTTCAACCAGCACGCGAGAAGCGAGCTCATGGAGATGACCCGCCAGGTCAGAGACCAGGAGGCGTTTGCGGATCAGGCATTGAAGCTCATCGCGCGCCTTCCCGAGTCTCGACTGGCGACGCCGCCCAAGGTCGATCCCACCCCGCACGATCCCGAGCGCGGGCAGGACTACTTCAAAGAAGGCGACCCCATGGACGCCGATACGCTCGTTCACCATCCCAAGCGTCGCTGGGAAACGCGACCGAAGCTCAGCCTGCCCGATGCCGAAGCTCTCGAAGCCGAGAGCGCTCGCTATCGAGTGTTCACGCGCGAGTTCGACGAGATCATCGACGCTCACCGCTTGACGACGCCCGAGGATCTGCTTCGTCTCCGCCGCAAGCTCGACGCTCTGCTTCGCAAGCTCGGCGGCGGGATAGCTCATCTCGCCCACCGGCTGCAACGTCAACTGCTCGCGCGGCAGACTCGTTCGTGGGCGTTCGACCAGGAAGAAGGCATCCTCGACTCCGGCCGGCTGGCGCGCATCGTCGCCAGCCCGCATCGGCCGTTGTCGTTCAAACGCGAGCGGCAATCCGAGTTCCCCGACACGGTCGTCACCCTTCTCGTCGATAATTCGGGCTCGATGCGCGGTGTCCCGATTACGACCGCCGCGCTTTGTACCGACATCCTCGCGCAGACGCTCGAGCGTTGCGGCGTGAAAGTCGAGATCCTCGGCTTTACGACGAAAGTGTGGAAAGGGGGCGACTCCCGCAAGAAGTGGACCGAGCTCGGAAAGCCGGCGAATCCAGGACGGCTGAACGACCTGCGGCACATCATCTATAAATCGGCGTCGGTTCCGTGGAGGCGCGCACGCCGTCGACTGGGCGTGATGCTGCACCCGGACCTGCTCAGAGAGAACATCGACGGCGAAGCGCTCCTGTGGGCGCACGCGCGCCTCGTTGCTCGAGCGGAAGCCCGGCGGATCCTGATGGTCATCTCCGACGGCGCGCCCATCGACGACAGCACGATCTCGGCAAACGATCGGGCCTTCCTCGACGACCATCTCCGGACAGTGATCTCGGCGCTCGAGGCGTATTCGCCCATCGAGCTCGTCGCCATCGGCATCGGCCACGACGTGACTCGCTACTACCGCCGCTCCATCACCATTGCCAGCCCCGAAGATCTGGGCGCGGCCATGGTCGAGCAGCTCGAAGAGCTATTTCTCCGCCGAAGTTGACCCAGGGTTGACAACGCCCGGCCCCGCTCATATGTTGCGGTTCTGCGGCAAGGAGGGGCACCCATGTCAGAGTATGTCACCGAATTCGGTTCGCTCAACGACTTCAAGAAGGGTGGCGTCGAGATCATCGACGACGATCCCAAAAACTACGTCTTCTCGAACGTCTTCGAAGTCGCCCGTGCCAGCGCACCCTACGAGCGTGTCGCGGTGGGCAAGAACTTCGAGTACGTCATCGAAGCGGTTCGCGCCGAGGGGACGTCGCCATGGTACACGGCGGCGCACGACGAGTTCGCCCTCTGCATGGACGGCACCATCAACGTACACCTGGTGAAGCTGGACGATCCGAGCATAATAGGGCGCGAGACCGAAGGCGCCATTCGCCTGCCCTTCGATCCAAAAGGCCCAAAAATGGGGCGCATTACCCTCGGGCGCGGCCATATGGCGCTTCTTCCCACCGGCGCGGCCTACCGTTTCCACGCGGACGCACCAAGCGTTGCCATCGTCCAAACCATGGAAGGCGACGTGACCGTCCAAAAGTGGGCCGAGATCTGTCAGACCACATGAAGGTCATGCGATGACGACCCAAGAGCACTACCACGTCAGCGACCGCGACAACTACTCCGGCTACAAATCGTTCGAGGCCGGCTCCTTCGGCTTCACCCGTGATGAATACTTCGCGCACATCACCTGGCCCAAGGGATCGCACATCATGGCCATCGACGCGTTCTTGCGCGCCTTGATGCGCGACGTCGCCTGGGGATTCTTCTATGGCACCGTGAACTTCGACGCGGTTTTCGGCACCACCAACCGCTACGGCACCGTCGAGATGTTCGCGGGCACCTACAACGAAACATACAAGAACGCCGGGTGCGACACCCTCGAGACGTTCCACTCCGAAGGGCTCTTGAAGATTTTCAAAGAGATGGTCTCCGATTGGACGAACGACGGCTACGATCCGTTCGCCGCGCCTGCCGAGACGGCGGTGCCGTGGGGGAAAAAGAATGGAAGCAAGGACGACGCAATAGGCCGACTTCGAGTGACGGCCAAGCGGATGGTCGGCGTTGCCGACGATGCTCCGCGGCGCTCGGACGCAAACGGCTACCCGGTCAACCGCATGTTCGCGGACGTTCCCCAGGACGAGCCCGTCGTCGAGGCCGAGCCCGGCTTCGAGAACGACGTCGCCGCGTTCAATCTCTACGCGTACTTGTCCCGCTCCGATGTCACTTGGAACCCATCCGTGTGCTCGGTCGTGCACGAAAGTCTCTTTTGTCCTACGTCGGAAGAGTTCATTTTGCCCGTCGAGCACGGAAACGATCGCGTGGAGTGGTTCGTCCAGCTCTCCGACGCGATTATTTGGGACGTCAAGGACAAGGAGACGGGCCGTGCCCGCGCGAAAGTCACCATGCGCGCCGGCGACGTGGCGGCGATGCCCGCGGACATCCGGCATCAAGGCTACGCGCCCAAACGCTCCATGCTCCTCGTGTGGGAGAACGCATCACTGAAGATTCCCGAGCTGATCCAAAAGGGTGAGGCCCCAATCGTGCCCGTCAAGTTTTAGAGGACTCTATCCGCGCTGATGGAGTTCGTTTACGAACCGATTGGAACGCGTGTGGTTTTCGGAAGCGGTACCGCTTCGAAGATCCGCGCTGAGGTTGAACGGCTCGGCATCGAGCGTGCCTTTCTGATCACGAGGCGACGCGAACTCGCTTCCGATTGGGCGGCGGGTGTTTTCGAAGACGCGGCGATGCACGTGCCGACCGACGTTGCCGAGCGGGCGCGTCAGCAAGCCTCGCAACTAGGCGCAGACGGGCTCGTCGCTGTTGGCGGCGGCTCCACCATCGGTCTCGCGAAGGCAATCGCGCTCGAGACGTCCCTTCCCATCGTTGCGGCGCCCACCACGTACTCGGGCTCCGAGATGACATCGATATGGGGACTGACGCGAGCCGGCAAGAAGACGACCGGCCGCGATCTCAAAGTCTTGGCCAAGACCGTGGTCTACGATCCCGAGTTGATCAAAACTCTGCCGCCGAACATCGCCTCCGTGAGCGGGATGAACGCCATCGCCCACGCGGTCGAAGCCCTCTACGCCGAGAACAGAAATCCAGTCGTGTCGTCCATGGCGGAAGAAGCGATCCGCTCTCTCGCTGCCGGCTTGCCCCAAAACGCTCACGCGCAGTGCCTCTACGGCGCATTCCTCGCGGGCGCCGCGCTCGGCTCCGTGGGGATGGCGCTTCACCACAAGCTTTGCCACGTGCTCGGCGGTAGCTTCGGTCTCCCGCACGCCGAGACGCATACCGTGATCCTGCCGCACGCGACGGCCTACAACCGTGATGCCGCCTCCGACGCGATGGCGCGGGTCGCGCGAGCGCTCGGAGCCGAGAGGGCACCCGAGGGACTCTTCGACTTGGCCCTCACGATCAGCGCACCCACTTCACTCGATGCACTCGGGATGAAAGAAACCGACCTCGACCGCGCGGCTGAGATTTCGACGGAGAACCCGTACTACAATCCGCGCCCAGTCACTCGTGAGGGCGTTCGCACCTTGCTCGACGACGCGTTTCACGGTCACCGGCCCCAGACATGAGCATGACATAGCATGCAATGGAAGGATCATGACGGCGCTCCCGAAGAAGGGATCGAACTGTGCACGCTCGACGAAATTGAAAATGAAGCCGGGAAAGAATTGGTCATTGGTGAAGGCGACACAAAGTGGCCGTTCCGTATGTTCGTCGTGCGCCGGGGTGGCGACGTGTGGGGCTACGTCAACACCTGCCCCCACCAGCACATTCCGCTGAACTATTTTCCCGACCGTTTCGTCAGCGCGGACAAGCAGTTCATCATGTGCGGCAATCAGGCAGCGCTTTTCAATTTCGACGACGGCTACTGCGTCTCGGGACCGTGTGCGGGCCAAAGCCTGCAACGTGTGCCCGTCACCGTTCGTGATGGGGTGGTGCGCGTCGGATGACGACCCTCAGGCGACAGCTCGGGCTTGCCGCGGTCATGGCCGTCGTCATGGGCGACATACTCGTTCCCCTGCAGCTCATGAACGTCGCGACCGTCGCCGCCGTTCCGCCTACGAAAGCGCGCTCTGGAAAATCGCCACAACGATCAGTATTTGACGCCTGGCTATCCCGTCGTGCCGCTCGTTTTCATCGTCGTGATGACGCTTTTAATGGTGAACACGGCAATCTATAACCCGCAGGATACGTTCATCGGGCTCGCGCTGACCGCGCTGGGACTACCCGTGTATCTTTGGATACGAGAAGGCTACGATTCGTCTGAACAAACGCCCTGATGTAGACTCGCCGGGCTATGACGTATCTCAGACTTTGCCTCGTTTTGATGCTGGTGGTCGCCGGCTGCGGCGGTGAGACGGGTCCCGAGCCAGCGGACCTCGTGCTCTTACACGGCAAGATCGTCACCGTCGATGACGATAGGCCCGAGGCGCAGGCGCTCGCCGCGAAAGGCGGCGTGATCCTCGCCGTCGGAAGTGACGCCGATATCGAGCCCTACATCGGTGACGACACCCGCGTTCTCGACCTCGAAGGCTTGCTCGCCGTTCCCGGCCTCATCGAAGGCCACGGCCACTACATGAGCTACGGCGCGTCTATGATGGAGCTCGACCTTCGCAATGCACGCGATTAGGATCATATCGTGTCGATGGTCGAAAATGCCGTCGCCGAAGCCGAGCCGGGTGAATGGATCGTGGGCCGCGGGTGGCATCAAGACAAATGGGAGTCGCGGCCGGAGCCGAGCGTGGAAGGCCTGCCGACGCACGACACGCTGAGCGCGAGCCCAGAGAATCCGGTTTTCTTGAGCCACACGAGCGGTCACGGCGTTTTCGTGAACGCCAAAGCTTTGGAAGCAGCCGGGCTCACGCGCGACAGCAAAGACCCGTCCGGTGGCGAGATGGTTCGAGACGCCGACGGGAATCTGATCGGCATGCTGCGCGAAGGTTTCCGCGCGGCCGGCGCGGGACGCGCTCGCCGACTACCAGGCCCAGCAATCGCCGGAAGAGATCGATCGTGTGCGCCGCCAACACGTACAGCTTGCGGCCGATGACGCTATGAAAAACGGCATCACCAGCTTTCAAGACATGGGATCGAGCTTCGAGACGATCGACCTGCTCAAGACCATGGCCGACGAAAGCAATTTGCCGATTCGGCTCTACATGGCCGTTCAGGAGACCGCCGAGGACATGAAGGACAAGCTCGCCGACTACCGCATGGTGGGCTACGGCGATGGCTATCTCACCGTGCGCACCATCGGTGAGAAAGTGCTCGACGGCGCGCTCGGAACCCACGGCGGCTGGTTACTCGAACCGTACACGGATCTGCCACGAAGCGCCGGCTTCGAAGTCACGCCCGTAACCGAGATCGAGGCGTCGGCTGCGCTCACGATGGAGCACGACTACCAGATGGCGATCCAGGGCATCGGCGATCGTGCCGCGCGGATTCTTTTCGACATTTACGAGAAGGAGTTCGAAAAGAACTACGCCAAAAGTGATTTCCGGTGGCGTATCGAGCATGCTCAAGTCATCCATCCCGACGACTTGCCGCGGTTTGCCGAGCTCGGTGTCATTCCAGGCATCCAAGGTGTCTTCGCGTGCTCCGACGGTCCCTGGGTCGTCGATCGTCTCGGCGAAGAGCGCACCCAGGAGCGCGGCTACATCTACCGTTCCATGATCGAATCGGGTGCCATCGTCCAAAACGGAACCGATCCGCCGGTCGAGGAGATCGATTCCATCGCGAGCTTCGACTGTTCGGTTACGAGGCGACTTCCGGACGGATCCATCTTCAACGCCGACGAAGCGATGACGCGCGAGCAAGCCCTTCGCTCGCACACCATCAATAATGCTTTTGCCGCGTTCGAAGAGGACGAGAAGGGCTCGCTCACACCGGGGAAATACGCCGACATCACCGTGTTGTCGAAAGACCTGATGACGATTCCCGACGACGAGATCCGCACGACCGAGGTCGTGTACACGATCATCGGCGGCGAGGTGAAGTACGAAAATCGGTGATCACGAAGCGCATCTCTGGGTCGTACGACCGGACGATATTCGTGATGAGAAGCTTCTCCGCGCCTACGGCGAGCTCCTCACGGAGGACGAGCGCCAAAAGCGCGACCGGTTCCGCTTCGAAAAAGACCAGCACAGCTGCCTCGTAACCCGCGCGCTCGTGCGGACGGTTCTATCGAAGTACACGGACGTGCCGCCCGAAGCGTGGCGCTTCGTCACCAACGAGTACGGCCGACCCGAGATCGAGCAGCCCAAAGACGCGATGTGGATGAAGTTCAACCTATCGCACACCAACGGCCTCATCGCCTGCATCGTCGCCCGCGATCGGGAAGTCGGCGTCGATGTAGAGGATCGCGAGCGACGAGGCCGCCTATTGAACGTGGCCGACCGCTACTTCTCACCGTCGGAAGTAGAAGCGCTCCGAGCGCTCCCCGAGAACGAACAGCTCGATCGGTTCTTCCTTTACTGGACGCTGAAGGAATCCTACATCAAGGCCCGCGGCATGGGCCTCGCGATCCCGCTATCGCAGTTCTCGTTCGCCGTCGCCTCCGATATCTCGATCGCGTTCGACCCCAAACTCGACGACGACCCCGACAGTTGGCAGTTCACCGCCATGAGCTTCGGCCCCCGCCACGCGCTCGCTGCCAGCATCCGACGCGGCGCCGAAGACAATGTGCGGGTAGTACTGCACGAAACGGTACCCTTAACTTAGGGCCCGCATCAACGGTGTAGCGGCAGGGACGAAAACGGGTGCTTCCGTCAAGAAGTGTTGGCGCAATGAAGTTAAGGCTTTATGGTGCAATAGCTTAAGTCAAGTTAGGCCCTGTCAACTTCTGTTCGCGTTAAACTAAGCGCCTTCTTTGCAATAGAATGCGTACACATCACCAACAGTAGATGACGGAAGCACCCAATTCTAAGTCGGCTATGGTAAGATGCGGCTCCATTTTCATACGCTCATTCGGTGAGGCATCGGGAGAAGAAAGAGCGAATTTCGAGTCTGGGCAATTCTGAGCCCTTCTGGTCGACTTGCTATGGGAATCCGACCAAATGTTCGTTTTTCGGTGAGCTGTCGACCGATAATCAACGTAACGAAGAGGGAGCTAATCTTTCCAAAGAGGGCGGCTTCCTCTGCGCGTGAGGTTGCATAAGGAGGAGAATCGATGGACCGAAGACAGTTCAATAAATGGATGGGGGCCGCAGTCGCGGGAATGCTGGTGGGCTCCAATGTCTCCGCGCAGGAAAAAAAGGATGAGGAGAAGGCAGCCAAACACGTCTGTAAGGGGCTGAATGACTGTAAGGGCCAGGGCGGCTGCACGACGGCGAAGAATGACTGCTCCGGCAAGAATGACTGCAAGGGTCAGGGCGGTTGTGCGACCGTGGCGCATCACGACTGTTCCGGCAAGAACGAGTGTAAAGGCCAGGGCGGTTGCGGAGGCCAAGCGGGCAAGAATGATTGCAAGGGCCAGGGCGGCTGCGAGGTACCGCTCAACCCGGAACATCAGAAAAAGAAGTAGTTATTGTCTTATCGGGGGCCACCGGGCGACCAGTGGCCCCCGGTGTCTTTTGTAGGCGCCTGTGTCGGATATTCCTCTCATGAAGACGAATCGGTGGGGCTTGCCTGACCTCGGGATCGGGGTAGGTCTGCGCACCGTGCATTTCGGGTACGTTCTGGCCAACCAACCTGCTGTGGATTGGTTCGAGATTCTTTCGGAGAACTTCATGGACACGGGCGGGCGGCCGCTATACGTTTTGGACCAGGTTGCCGAGCGTTATCCGATCGCCATGCACGGTGTGTCGATGAACATCGGAAGCAAGGATCCCTTGGACTGGGATTATCTTCGCAAGCTCAAGGAGCTGGCCCGGCGGACGAAAGCACATTTGGTGTCGGACCATCTCTGCTGGACGGGAGTGGCCGGTCAGAACGTGCACGATCTTCTTCCCATGCCAACGAACGAGGAGACGCTTCGATACACCATATCTCGAGTCGGGGAGGTTTCGGATTTTCTCGAGCGTCCGCTCATCCTCGAGAATGCGTCCACTTACCTGGAGTTCGCCTCTTCGACCATGACAGAGTGCGATTTCCTGGCCCGGCTACTCGAGGAAGCCGACTGCGGCATCTTGCTCGATGTGAACAACGTCTATGTCAGTTCTTTCAATCACGGTTTCGACCCCCGTGCTTATATTGATGCCATCCCGCCGGATCGCGTCGTCCAGTATCACCTGGCCGGACACACCAACAAGGGGACGCACATCATCGATACCCACAATGACCACGTTATCGACGAGGTCTGGGATCTCTACGGTTACAGCCACGAGCGGACCGGGCCCGTGGCGACGCTACTCGAGTGGGACGCGGACATCCCCGAGTTTGAGGTCCTCCACGCCGAAGCGCTCAAGGTTCGAGCCTATCGCGGACACGCGCAAGCCGAGACAGTGCAGACCCGTGGCAACTGAAATTCACCTGGATCAAGTCCAACGTTGGATGCAGGCGTTCATCGTCCATCCCGGAACCGACGAAGAAGCGCTCGAAACGGCAAGCGCAGAAGGCATTTCTGGCGAAGAGGTGCCACGCGTCGTTCTTCCCTCCTCCGCGCTCACCGCGATCGAGCGGGTGGGAATCTACCGCGGGATGTATCTACTGAGGCTGGCGGAGACCCTAGAGGTGGATTACCCTGCGGTCCAGCATTTCCTCGGAAACGAAGCCTTCATGGAGCTGGTGAGAGGCTATGTTCACGCCTACCCACCGCGCAGCTATACGTTGAACCGGTTGGGGGATCACTTGCCCGAGTACATACGCTCGGCAAACGGCGTTCCTCGTCGGGAATTTCTTCACGATCTAGCTCGATTGGAGCTTGCGGTCACCGAGGTGTTCGATGCACCGGAGTCTCCAGTTCTGGCCACCGAGCAGATCGTCGCTATCCCAACCGATGCCTGGGAGCAAGTCCGTCTCAAGCCGATCGCAGCATTTCGACTTCTTTCCTTCCGCTACCCGGTCGAAGCCTACTTGGATTCGGTGAAGGATGAGAGTCACGATCACCCCAGGGCGCGACGAAAAGACACCTGGTTGGTCGTCTTCCGTCACAACTACGTTTGCCGACGGCTGGACCTCAGCCGCCCCGCGTACAACCTGTTGCAGGATCTAACCTCGGGCACTCCTATGGGAGATGCGATCACGTCATCCGTCCGCAAGCACCGGAGGCGGAAGGGATTTGAAGAGGATCAACTTTTCCGACGGTTTCGCGACTGGGTGAGTGAGGGGGTTTTCCAGTCTATAGAACTACCCTCTTCCTGACCAGGGTGGTGGCCTTGCCCCGGTCCACCTCACACCTAGCAGCTAGTAGAGCACCGTTCGGCTTTTCTCTCAGCAGCAATAGAATGCGTACACATCACCAACGGTAGACGGCGGAAGCACCATCATTAGACGACGATGCGAGACCAACCGCGTGCGCTTCTTGCCGGCCACAATAATTCGTCAGCCCGGTAGAATCTCGCGGAGATAGGCGTCCATTCCCTCGTCGACGTTCCAATGCCTCGGATAGCCGAGGGAGACTTCCTCGAACCGCACGCCGTCGATGATATCCGTCGAGCGTATGTGGAGATGACCGTACACGACGACTTTGGCGCGGAACCGCACATGCCAATCTTTGGTTCGCTTCGTGCCGCACCAGAGCGAAAACCGCGGGATACGCCAGAGCCGCACCAGCTCTTGCCTCAAAGGAAAGTGATTAATAATGACGAGCGGATACTCTGCGGCCGCCTCCTCGAGCCGTTTCTCCGCG
The DNA here is from genome assembly GCA_965237955.1 of Candidatus Marinacidobacterales bacterium. GTDB lineage: Bacteria > Acidobacteriota > Vicinamibacteria > Marinacidobacterales > SMYC01. Next base: position 4,036,873 of record OZ250169.1, read on the forward strand.
ACAGCGCATCGAGCCACGCACCAGGCCTCACGGCTCGGATGTGGGTCGGGGTGGAGGTAGCGCTCGTCGGCGCAGACGATGCCGGCCTCGGCCGCCCAGTCGAGCGCCTCGTCCGCGGACACGTCGTCGGGACGGAAGGTGTAGTCGTAGAGCAGGAAGAGTGGTGCGAGCGCACAGGGTCCGCCCTCGCCCTCCCACACGACGAACGGATCCTCGGGCGTGATGACGTCGAGCTCGCGGCAAAGCTCGACGAGAGCCTGATACTTCGCTTCGCCGCGCGGCCCGTCGCGCGGGAGAGTCCACAAATCGTGATTGCCCGGCACCCACAAGACGCGATCGAATCGATCGGTCGCGATCTCGAGGGCCAACTCCAAATGTGCGAGCGTCTCACCCAGGTCGCCGCCGAGGATGAGCCAGTCGTCGGGATGTGATCCTAGAGTGTCGAGCGCCTCTCGGTTCTCCTCGAACCCGAGATGGAGGTCGCTGAGCGCGTATAGCTTCATCGCACCTGGGCGAACTCAGGACGATACCGAGCGAGTCCTCGTATACCCTCCATCGCCGACTCGTCGAGCACGAGCAGCATGAACACTTCGTCGGGCACGTTCCACTCGCACCGCACTCCATGAGCAATCGCCCGCTCGAAGCCGAACCGCGGATAGTAGTCCGGATGCCCCAGCACAATCACGAACGGGCATCGTCGCTCCTCGAGTTTCGCTAGGCCCGCGCGAACGAGCTCGGAGCCGATTCCGTCGCGCTGCCGCGCCGGAATGACCGCCATCGGCGCCAGCCCCATCCCCTGCACGTCGCCAAGAAAAGCCGGACTAAAAAGGATGTGACCCACGATGTCCTGATCGTCCACGGCGACGAGAGACAATAGATCCGAGCAGTTGTTTCGAAGTGTATCGACGAGTTGCGCTTCCTGAGGCTGTCCGAACGCGTCCGTGTTCACGCGCCGGATCGCATCGGCTTCGCCCGCCTGCTCCTCGCGGATCTCGATCGCTTCCATCTCCAGCGAAGAGTTTAGATCATCTGACGCGTCGCCTGCGCCAAACGAAGAAGTACGCGGCGAGGTTCACGGCAACGACGAGGGCCGCGAGAACGAACTGCACGTTCCGCGTCAGCCCGTCGGGGTAGACGATCGGCAGCAGGTAACGCTCGACGAAGCTTTCCGAATATCCTTGCTCTCCGGCGTGCAGGCGGAGCCAGCTCTCGAGCGGCGTCAGAGGGCAAGTCCAATTGAAAAGCTCGATGAGCACACCCCACGCCGCAGCCGGCAGGTGTGCCCACACGATACGAGGCCAACGAGCCACGGTGAGCCCACCAAGAACGATGAACGCGATGAAGGCGAGATGGAGCGCCAGCGTCGCGTCAGCGAGCGCTGCGTAGATCATGCGTAAGAAAGATCCCCCAGGCCAGATTTACCACCCTCGACGTAAACGCTGATATTGAGTGTCTCATCGACTCCGCACCGATATCCTATACTCCAGGTTCACTTATTAGTTGGAGTTCCTGCAATCGAGATCCAACGAAACACAGGCGGCGTTCTCTCCCAACGGACGATGGATCGCCTACACATCCGACGAATCCGGTCGGCGGGAGGTCTACGTTCGATCCTTTCCCGAGCCGAGAGCTAAGCGACAGGTCTCTACCGAAGGCGGATTCCGTCCTCTGTGGAACCCAAATGGACGAGAGCTTTTCTACCGTAGGGACGGCCAGATGATCGCGGTCGAGACCAAAACAGAGGGCGAGCTCGTCCTGGGCACGCCGCGGGTCCTTTTCGAGTCGGACGCTCACATGCGTCAAAGATTGAGTTACGATGTCAGCGCCGACGGCGAGCGCTTCGTCATGATCGACCGAGGCGAATCGGTTCCGCCGTCGAGGGAGCTCGTTCTCGTCCAGAATTTCGGGGAAGAGCTGAAGCGGCTCGTTCCCACCAACAACTGAACGGCTGAGCGCTGTCTCGAATAACTTATAATGAAGCCCGCTTTGAGTGGGCTTACGGAAGTCTTTTTCGTCGGCGCCGGAGGGTTCGTGGGCGCGAGCCTGAGGTTCATCATGAGTGGACTCGTCCAGCGTCTCGATCCCATGGGCACGTTTCCCTACGGGACCATGAGCGTGAACGTTCTCGGCTGTCTCGTCATCGGGATCCTGGGGGGCCTTGCCGATTCCCGTCACGTGCTCGGTCCCAACGCGCGCTTGTTCGTACTCCTCGGGGTGCTCGGGGGCTTCACGACGTTCTCGACGTTCGCGTTCGAGTCGCTCGCACTTCTAAGGGACGGTGAGAGCCTCCGCGCCGGCGCCAATGTATTCGGGAGCGTTCTCGCTTGCCTCGTCTCGGTTTGGCTCGGCTACGCGATAGGAAACCGCTGATGACGCTTCCCAAACAAGGCCACTTGCTCCGGATCTTCATTGGCGAGCGCGACAAGGTTGGTCGAGTGCCCCTCTACGAGTGGATCGTTCGCAAGGCACGCGAGCACGGTCTCGCTGGTGCCACGGTGCTGCGCGGTCTCGAGGGCTTCGGCGCCAAGAGCCACCTACACACGGCGAAAATACTGCGGCTCTCGACGGACCTTCCCATCGTCATCGAGATCGTGGACACCAAAGAGAAAATCGAAGCATTCCTTCCGGAAATCGATGACGCCATCACCGATGGTCTAGCAACCCTCGAGAAAGTCGAAGTTCGCTTCTACCGCAGCGGGCGCTAGCAACGCCGCCTGGTTGCACTCCGCGGACTGGTCGCAGAGAATACCCTCCCCCTTGTCTCTGCGGGAGGGCTAGTGTCATGAGAGATTTGGTGTTGCCTAATTTTCCCGACTCGATTCTCGAGCGCGTCGATGCGTACATCAAGCTGCTAGAGAAGCTCAATCCTGGACGGACGTGGTCGCGCGCGTCGGCTATTTCCACGCTTTCTGGTGCGCGCGTTGGCCGAAGTCGAAGGCTCCGAGCTGAGATGGAGCCGTAGGGGCGGCACGGACCGACGAGATCGCGGACGGGGCCCCGAACGACGCCAGGGTCCTGGCGACCGGCGCACGGTCGCGTATCCGGAGATGATCGATCTCGTCATCGAACAGATTCTGACGACCCATGTGGACCCGGACATGCAGAGCAGCGGAACGTGGCGCGATCGCCACGACGCGGACGATATTTGATCCCTCGGTCAGCCGGCTCGAATTGCCGGTTTCTTGATCTACGTGGCATCGAAGCGCGGGCACTACCACCTCCGCGCCCTTCCTCGTGCGAGCGCACCGAGCTCGGCTCGGCGTTTCGGCGGGCGTTTCTTCCACTGCTCGCTCCCGCGATCCTGGTGGGCGGTATCCTTTTCGGAATCTTTACGCCCACGGAAGCAGGAGTGGATCGAGAGGTTTCTCGAAGCCCTACCCTAGCGCTGCGCTAGCGGCTTGATCGCACCGGCCCCTTGACCATCGACTACGATCACGACAGGCTGCATCCGCGAGTGCTGCCAGAACGCGATGCGGTGTCGAGAGGCGAGCTTCTTTCGAAGGTAGGACACGTAGCTCTCTTCGAGCTGGAGCTGTCCGGGTGCAACGACGATCTCGGGGTTGCCTTCAGACGCTTTGATATCCGTTAGGCCGAACAGCACTTGGCGTTCAGCGATGGAGTGCTGATACAGCGCATCCGAGAACCACGAAGCGGAGCTGGTACTCTCCGGAAGCTCTTCTTCTTCGGCGACCTTCACGTCGATCGCCAGGCTTCCGTCGGTGACGAACTGGCGACCGTCCCCAAGCTTGGCGACCGAGGTCCACTCCGGCGTCGTGTAGCCCATGATGAGCTCGTGGCAACCGGCAAGAGAGACGAGTGCCACCAGCAGGAAGGTTTTCAAAACGGCGGGTTTTCTGCTCATAAGAAAAGGATAGGGGACGATTCTGAAATCTGCAAACGCCCCCTCACCTGTCCTCGATGGCGCGTCCGCGCCATCGGGTGCGGGGGGATCAACGCGTCAGGATTCGGCTGTGGCTTGAACTTCGACGACGGCTCCGTCTTCGCGGCGTTTGGTGACTTCGCCGATGACCGCAACATGGTCGAGTTTTGCGAGCGCATTCTCGACCGCGCTTTCCGGAAGGCCGAACAAGAGCCCGCCCGACGTTTGTGGGTCGAACAAGAGCTCGAGCTTCGGGTGGCGCGCCGCCTCAGGGCGAATGACGATACCCTTTTTGGCTTTCTCGTTCTCGGGATGAAAGGTACTGCGAAACCCTTGTGCCAAGAGCTCGACGGCGCCCGGCAGCGCCGGAAACTTCGATGCATCGAGAACAGCACTCACACCGCTCGCGCGTAACATCTCGGCGAGATGGCCCAAGAGTCCGAATCCGGTAATATCGGTAAGCGACTTCGCACCAAGCTCAGCGATAATGCGCGCGGCAGCGGCATTGCTTCCGGTCATCGACTCGAACGTCGTCTGAAGCCATGGGCCGGAAACGCGGCCTCGCATGTCCGCATGCAAGAGAACGCCAGTTCCCAAACCCTTGGTGACGAGAAGGCGGTCTCCGACTTCGAGGCCATCGATCGCGAGAAGCGATCCATTAGCGAACCCATCGACGGAGAATCCAACGAGAAGCTCGGGCGCCGTGGTCGTGTGTCCGCCCAGAAGCGTCACACCTGCGGGATCGAACACCGCCCGCGCACCCGAGAGCACTTGAAAGAGAATCTCCTCCGCTTCGTCGGGCGGAGCGTCCTTGGGAACCGCGACCAGTGCCAGGGCGTAGCGTGGATCGGCACCGGTCGCGTACAGATCGGAGACCGAGTTCACCGCGGCGACTCGTCCGACGAGGTAGGGATCATCGACGAATGCACGGAACGCGTCGACGCTCGAGACGACGATATCTCCGCTGGGGGTCACGTACGCCGCCGCGTCATCGGGCTCGTCGAGGCCCAGTTTGACGGTGTCGTCAGTTGCACGCGGTGGGAGACGACCGAGCGCGCGTTCGAGAACGCTCTGCCCAACTTTAGCAGCGCAGCCACCGCACAGCATCTCCATTTCCTGCGACATATCGGGAAGACGTTTGAACTCGTCGGTCATGGTACCGTCCCGATCCAACACCTGGAACTTCGTCATGAAGCGACGATCGATCCAATCCTTGAGCCGAAAAACCCATTCGCCTTCGAACGACAACCCTGACTTCGCGCCGAGCGCGGTGCCGTCGCCGAGGTTCAAGAGCGTGAGAAAATCTTTTTGCGGCCGATAATTCTCGAGTGCCCTGCCTTCGATCTTGGCGCGGAGGTTATCGGCCAAGTAGGGGCCTTGGCGCACGGCGTACACACCGGCCTTCGGCGTTTGGGGGTAATCATTCATCGTTGCGCAGTCGCCAACCGCGAACAGATCATCGTGGCCTTCGACTTGCAACGTGGATCGCGTGCGCACGAACCCGCGGGACTCGGTCGGTAATCCCGAGTCGGTAAACACCGGATGGCTCACAGCGCCCGTCACCCAGATCAAAGCGTCGTACGGCATGGTGTCGCCGTCTTCGAACACGATGACGTCATCCCGCGCCGACGCCACGCGGCGCCGGGGCACGATATCGATACTGCGCTCCCGCGCGTTGCGCCGAACGCGCTCGACGAGACTCCGAGGGTAGCCGGGCAGCACTTCATCGAGCGCGTGTACGAGCGCCATCTGGATCGCAGAATCCTCGCGGACCCCGAGCCGCTCCCAAAGCGTGAACCCGAGCTCCACGCCCCCGGCACCGCCCCCCACGATCACGACCCGAAAGCTCGAGCCCGGCTTGCGACTGCGAACCTTCTCTACGAGCGCCTCGGTTCTGCGCACGAGTTCCGTGATGGGTCTGGTGGGCAACGCGTGCTCCCGGATGCCGGGAAGCTCCAACCCCACCACGGTTGATCCGATGTCGACGGATGCAACGTCATACCGGATCGGCGGGCGATCCGCGAGGTGCACCAACTTTTCGCCTGCATCGATACGGGTCGCGGGCGACAGGATGACCCGCGCCATGGCACGCCGTGCGAGGGGCACCACGTCGATTTCGAGCTCGTCGGCCCGATACTGACCAGCGACGAAACCCGGGACCATGCCCGAGTAGACCGCGACCGGCTGATCGACCACCACGGTCATGTGGGTCGACGCCGGTGGCTTCATCGCGAAGCGGCGGATCACTTGAACGTGGGAGTGACCTCCCCCTACGAGAACGAGCTCAGTTTGCGTTTCCGGTCGGGTTCCGTTCGTCGTCGACAAAGCGCCCTATTGTAGCGCTGTCGGAACGCCGTGTCCCAGAATCGAACAGCGCACATCCGGTGCTGTGGACAAGACCGTTCGGCGGTGGGTGTTTCGGGCTGGCCCAGAACCTGCACTAGAATCATTATTATGCTGCACGATCTCCGCCATGCCCTTCGCTCCCTGACACACGCGCTCGGGTTCACGACCGCGGCGCTTTCGACTCTCGCCCTCGGCATCGGAGCGACCACCGTCGTTTTCAGCCTCGTCAATGGCCTGTTGCTTCGACCGCTCCCGTTCGGAGACGGATCGCACCGTGTCATCTCGCTGCACGGAACGCACCCGACTCAATTTCCCGAAGATTGGGACGACGCCGGAGTGTCGTACGCAGACCTTCTGGACGTGCGCCGGGAGAGGTCGGCTCGCGTACGCGAGCCGGGTGAGGGGGCGCTGCCGAAGCCTGCTTCGACTCTGAATCCCACGACGGCGATCTCCCCGCGCCGCACGATCCTCAAGAGCAAACGCTTGAGATAAGCTAGCAGCGTGGTTGCCTCCATTCCCTTTCGCGACATCGAAACGGTGTTCCTCGATGTGGGGAATACGCTCGTTTCCATGGACTACGTCTGGATTCGTGATGAGCTCGCGAACGTTGGGGTCTCGACGGAGCTCGAAGTCCTCATGCGCGCGGAAGCGGCAGCGCGTCCAGTCGTCTCTCGAGCCGTCGCGGGCAAGGGATCCACGGAGGGCTTCAGCATCTTCGAGCTTTACTTGAAAACGATCCTGAGCAACCTCGGGACGTCGGCGGACGCGATACCCGCTCTTGTCGAAAGCCTGGTGCCGATATTCCGCGGTCCGGGGCGCGAGCGACTATGGAGCTACGTGCTTCCCGGAGTACCCGAAGCGCTCCATCAATTGAAGTCTCTCGGTCGAACGCTCGCGGTCGTCAGCAACTCGGACGGAACCGTGGAGCGGGTTCTCGAACGACAAGGACTCAGACCCTATCTCGACGCGGTGTTCGATTCGCACATCGTGGGTTTCGAGAAACCCGATCCGAGACTTTTCTTGCACGCACTCGAGGCGACCGGCACTCACGCCGAGTCGACGCTTCATGTGGGTGATCTCTATTCCACGGACATCGAAGGCGGGCGCGCCGCCGGCGTTCATACCGCACTCGTGGATCCGTTCGACGATTGGGATGGCGTCGATTGCCCGCGCTTCAAAGACCTCGAGGCTCTCTCTCGAGCGTTTCGTGCTAACGTTGGGCCGTGAATCCGATGGCACCCAGGACTCTCATCTCGATTTCTTTGCTGGCGGTTGCATCGTTCGCCTTCGGGCAGGCGACTCCGACCGTCTACGTCACCGTCAACGAGAACGAAACCCTTTCCAAGCAAGAACGCCGCGAGTTGGCAGATTCGGCGCGGGACGTCCGCGAGCAGCTGAAAAAGAGGAACGGCGTCGAAACCGCTGAAGATCGGGACGACGCCGATGTCGTCGTCACTATTCTCGACCGACGCATCGAAGTGAATGAATCCGGCACCAACGATTGGGGCGGAGCACTCAGCCAGACGCACTACGAGAGCCGGTACATCGTGTTTTTCCGCTTCGAAAGCGGCGCTACGATCGAAGAAGCCGAGATCGCGCTCGCCGGCGCGTTCGTGACATGGAAGCGCGTCGCGGGCGTCCTCGCCAAAGACGCCGAAGAATGGGTCCGCAAAGAGCGGCGGAAACAGAAAATTCACGCTTCCCCCTCATCGAGTGAGGAGGGATCACAGGCGACTGGAAGCTGACGTAGACTACCGCGCTCAAGGAGGCGTTATGAAACATCTGTCGATGGTTTTGTTGTTGATTGCATTGCTCGCGGGGCTCGGTCTGTTTTGGCCAGGAGAGTCCAAAGGTGCCACCGAGCATCGCTTCTTGAACGTGCCGGGGCGAAGCGGTAACAACCCGTACAGCGATGCGGTTCTCGTCGGCGATACTCTCTATCTGGCCGGTGACATCGGCATCGATCCAGCGACGGGCGCTCCGCCGGAAGAAGTCAAAGACGAAGTCAAGAACTTGATGGACGGCATGAAACAGCGGCTCGAAATGGTAGGTATGAGCATGGACGACCTCGTCATGGTCAATGTGCACTGCCCGGATCTATCGTTTTACGCCGACTTCAACGACGTCTATCGCACCTACTTCTCCGACCATTTCCCAGCGCGCGCGTTCATCGGCTCGGGGCCTCTGCTATCGGGAGGGCGGTTCGAGGTCACCGCGATCGCCGCTCGTCAGTGAGGAACTCGCGGAGTGGAAACCAGTGCTCAGCGCGGCGGCTGCGTCGTTCCCCCTCACCCGGCTGCTAGCGAAGGCGGGAGGGGGGAGAGGGTAGGGCCTAATCAAGAACGTTTTCGCGGTAGGCGTAGAGAGCCGGGGATCCTCCGGTGTGGATGAAGAGGATGTTTTGGTCCTTTTTGAAGAACCCTTTGCGCGCGAGGTCGATGAGGCCCGCCATGGTTTTGCCGGTGTAGACGGGGTCGAGTAAGACACCTTCGAGTCGCGCGAGCATCCGTATCGCTTCTCCCATCTCGGGTGTCGGCAAGGAGTATCCGGGACCGACATAGTCGCCGAAGCAGAGCACTTTGTCTCGCGGGATCTCGGAGCGCACGCCGAGCCGCCCCGACGTTTGCCGCACCAAATCGTAGACTTTCTCCTCTTGGGCGTCTTTCGGGCGACTGACGTTGATCCCGACGACGGGGATGCTTGCGTTGGCGCCCTCGAAGCCAGTGACCAGCCCGGCGTGCGTTCCCGAACTTCCGCTTGCCGTCACCACTCGATCGATGGCGATCTCGGACTCGAACGTCTGCGACAATATCTCGAGTGCGCACGCAACGTAGCCTGTCGCCCCGATGGGATTGGAGCCGCCGCCGGGGATCACATAGGGCTTCCGCCCTTCGGATTTGAGCCCGTCGGCAACAACCGCCATCTCCGTATCCATGTTCGAGCCACCGGGAACGACACGAACCTCTTCGACACCGAGTAAACGAAAAAGAAAATTGTTGCCGCTCGCGTCAGCGTCGTAGCTACGTTCGACTCTCTCTTCCAGTACCAGCCGGCACTTCAAACCTTCCTTGACCGCGGCGGCCAAAGTCAGCCGGCAGTGGTTCGACTGGACGGCCCCACATGTCACCAGAGTGTCGGCGCCTTTGTCGAGCGCATCGGCGACCAGGAACTCGAGCTTGCGCGTCTTGTTGCCGCCGGACGTCAGACCCAAGAGATCGTCGCGCTTGATGTAGATCGTCGGGCCGCCGAGCTCCGCTGAGAGACGCGACAGTTTTTCGATGGGTGTCCGGCCTTCCGTGTAACGCCGGCGCGGGAACCGTGCCAAGTTCATCGGCACCTCCTTCGGCCGGATTCTCTGAGGTTTTTACTCGTAGTGCAAGGCTTGGACCGACGGGACTCAGGCTTCGTTAGTGATCGAGCGCCGCGAGGGCGTCGCCGAGCTCCGCCGCCGTCTGGAAGCGCTCTCCGGGATCCTTCGCCAGGCAGCGAAGAATGAGGCTCGACAACTCATCCGGTACACCCGGCCGGACCTCTCCCGGGTTGGGAGGATCGACTTCGAGGTGCATTCTTTCGACTTCATTGATGTAGTCGCCGTTGAACGGCCGGCGCCCGGTGACCATTTCGAACACGACGATCCCGAGGGAATACAGGTCCGAGCGCTCGTCGACGCTCTCACCTCGGATTTGCTCCGGCGAGGCGTACACCGGCGTACCGACGAACCTGCCGTGGCGTGTTATCTCGGGCCCGTCGACGAGACGGGCCAAACCGAAGTCCGTGATCCGAGGCTCGCCGTGCTCATCGATGAGAATATTGGACGGTTTGATGTCGCGATGGATGACGTTAGCGCCGTGAGCGGCCGCCAACGCGGCCGCGAGCTTGGCCCCGAGCAAAACCGCCCTTTCGAAGGTGAAGGGCGCTTCTTTCGAGATGACCTCGGCGAGGTCGGGGCCATCCACGAACTGCATGGTGACGTACTTCTGACCGTTGTCGTCACCGAGATGATAGGTCTTGAGAACGTTCGGGTGGGTGAGGTCTCGAGACAAGAGCACTTCGCGGCGCAGCCGGACGGCGGCGTCTCCATCGGTGCTGTATTCGCGCTTGAGAAGCTTGATCGCGATGTCGGTCCGGAGCAAAGTGTCGCGCGCCTTGTACACTTCACCGGCGGCGCCTTGTCCCAGGCGACTGAGTAGCTCGTAGCGCCCGTCGACGCAGCGCGGAGCGTCGGCCGAAACCGATTCCTGGCGCGTAGCTTCATCGATCGTCGTTCGCGGCAGGTTGCCGTCTGGACGGTGGGCACGTTGAACGCTCGGTAGCTCGCTGAACCACCGTTTGAAGAAGAAATTCGCGAGCGCATAACCGCCACCAGGTGCACGGTGAATGAAGCCGAGATGTTCCAGCCGCGACAGATCACCGTTCAGCACGGACGACTCCACCGCGAGAATGTTCCCGATGGAATCGGTCGTCGACTCTCTCCGTGCACTGACGATGCGGATGATATTGCGCTCGGTCTCGCTCAGCATCTCGAAATCGACGGCGAAGAAATGCCGAACCATCTGGTCAGCGGCAATCTCCTCGATCGCCTTATCGAGGTCTCCGAGCTCCATGTATCGCTCGCACACGAGCTGGAGGAGGTAGGGATGGTTGTTGCAGCGTTCTCGGATCGTTTCGATGGTACGCTCGTCGACATCTGGCCGAGAATCCTCGGGGAGGTGCGACTGGCGGATCAGAGACCGTGCGGCGTCGTCCTCGAGCCCGAAGACGTAATGCGGCGGTGTGAAACCATGAAGAAATGGCGACGTGCTCGTGTCTTCGTTCGCGAGCTCCCACAGCTTGATCTTGGACGCCAGGACGGTGCGGATGTTCTCTGCCGATTGCAGGGCCCGCCGCAGACGACGCAAGAACCGGGGCTCGCGCTCGTTGATGGTGATGAGCTCTTCCACTTCGTCACCGAGAAGCAGAAGCGTAAGCTCACGCGAGCGAAGCTCGCGGCGGAGGCGATTGATGGACTCGAACAGATCGTCGGCCTCGACGCGCTCGAGCGGAACGCCGATGTCTTCGAGACGGTCCATCGCGTCGAGGAGCGAGTCGCTCAGGCTCTCGTGGAGATCTTCCGGCTTCTCTGCACCTTGGAAGTCCCAGAACAACGGGAAGTAACCGAGCTCCGCCGAAAGTGACGTCCGTCGCTCCAGCTCTTTGAGTGTGGACGTTTTGCCAACCCTGCGAGTGCCTAGAAGCCAAAGACAGTTTCGATTGCCGTGAAGAATGTCTTGGATGAGCTCGTTCCGTCCGTAGAAGCTATCCCCACGAACCCACTGGCCGACAACGTAGGGCGTCACCGACATGCTCTAGAGCCCCTCCGGCTGGCAGACGGTCTCGAGATCCGTCAACGTGAAGCTCCGCCGCTGCTCCTCGTGGCCTCGATCCACGAGCGCACAGCAGATCCTCTGGATGAGATAGGGCTTGCAGCTGGTCCGCCGGAGGATCTCGTCCACAACACCGTCCGCGAACGTAAAAACGCCCTTGACCGGCGCCTCGATGAGTGCAGCTGCCTCTTTTCGATCCAGCGGCTAGACCTCGATCTCCTGGAAGAAGTTGTACCAGGGGCTGCCTTCTCGCTCCCATTGTTTTTTGATCGCCACGCCGGAAACGACCGAGACGAGACTGTCCGCGAACGTTCTCATGAACAAACTGCGTAGCTTTTGGTTGACACGGGGGTCGTAGTCGTTCAGCTCGTCGACTTCATCGATCAACAATGCGAGCTTGATACGCTTGGTCGAGCCGTTTTTCAAGGCTTTGACCACACCGTGGAGATCCTTCACGAACTCGCGGTAGCCGTACATGTCCTCGTCGAGCGACGGATGGGGCTCGAGACCGCCCAAGCGAGGTTGAAGCTCGTCGAAAATCTAGGTTGCGAGCGTGGCGAAGAATTTGTCCTCGGGCGTTCCCTGATCGATGAAAACCGGATAGAAGACGTGGTCGGGATCATCGAGCGTGGTCAAACACTTCTTCAGCTGGTGCTGGAACGACGTCTTACCGATACGTCGCTCACCGTACAGAAGAATGCTGTTGTTGTAAACTCTCCGCAAGACGTGGTCCAGCAACTGTTCGCGTCCAAAAAATCTCTTTTGCTCCAGAATCGGAGCGCCGGCGACATAAGGATTGAAACGCCTTCGCAGAAGCTGCCGGCGACGGTGGGCCTTGGTGCCGACAAGCCCGAAGCCGAGACAAATCAACGCGGCACCGATCGACGCGGGAAACCACAACGACCTCGAGAACGGGACGACGTACTCGACCGAGTACGCTTCTTGCGTCGATTTGCCCCCTTGATCGACCGCAACGAGCTCGAGCGTAGAAACACCCGGAGGGAGCTCGTGCTGGAATCTGAATTCGGTAATCCAAACACCCAAAAACTCTCTGCTGTGGACGCTCGTCTTCCCGACTTCCTCGTCCGCGCTTCGGATCGAAAGCTCGACCGGAGTGTTGTCGTACACGGTCCCGGTGAGGACGAACTCGGGTGAGCGGATCACTTCGACGCGGGCTCCGTCAACTCTATCCACGCGCACATCGTCGAACAGAATCGAAGGAGGTGCGTTGTCGATCGCCAGCAACGCATCGCTGAGCCCGGCGTACGCTCGCGCGATATGCCGTAGCGCGCCTTCGTGGTCAGGCGCCAGAGCCAACACCCGGTTGGCGCTTCTCAACGCCTGCTCGAAGTTGCGAGCCTCGAGCTCGCGTTCCGCTCGGCTCAGTAGAGTCTGAACTCTATCGCCCTGGTCAGCCGCAGCTTGCATCGCAAGAATGCGTTCCTGCTGGCGGCGGGCCTCCACGTTTCGCGGATCGGCAGCGAGCACGTGCTGCAACTCACTCAGAGATTGCTCCAGCTCGCCGGCGACCTCGAGCTCAGCCGCGCGCTCGAGACTCTCGCGGACGAGACGTCGGTTCTCTGGTTCGTCCGCCCCGGCGAGAATACCTTCCTGGGCCTGTGTCAGAAGAGCTAACGTATCCGCATCGCGACGAAGATCGAGCGCGCGGGTGAAGCTCAGCGCCGCTTCTCGATAGTCTCTCGACGCCAAGCTCGCTCGCCCCTGCTCCAACAACCTGGCGACCCGCTCGCCGGCTTCTTGCTGGCGTTGCCGGGCGGCGACGGCAGCGAGCACACGCCGCCGCAACTGCTGAGCGTCTTCGAGCTCGGGCGCCACCGCGATTACTTTCGCGATCGCATCGAGAGCTTGGTCGAAGCGGCCCTGCCCCTCTAGGCGCCGCGCCTCCCGGAGATTCTCGGCAACGACTTCCTCGGCGCGGAGTCGTCGTGCATCCTCCGCCTCTGCTTTGGCCTCCAGGATGGCATCTCGGTAGCTTTGGAGCTCCGCATAGTCTTTTGCGGAGCTCTGAATCTCGCCTTGACGCTCCTCGGTCTCGAAAGCTTGTAATGCGGCGTCTGCCTGGCCGAGACGTTCGTAAGCAACACCAAGCTTCAGAAACGGAAAGTACGCGATGAACCGCATGCCGTAGGTACGGGCCCGTGCGGCCGAGCCGGGCTTTTGCTGCACCGCATCGTTGAGATGGCGGATCGCCTCGCTCCAGTTCTCGTCTTCGAGAGCCTCCTCGGCCCGATGATAAGACTCGAACCACGTTTGCGCGAAAACTCGAGGAGCACGAGCGAACACCAACGCGAACGCGAGGGCGGAGACCAAGGCGAGGAAGCGCCATTGACTCTGCACCGAGACCTCGTCAGAACCTGTAGACGATCGAGACCGACAACAGATCCGCCGTGTCCGACAGATCGAACCCGACGTCGAACTGGACGTGGTTGAATACGACGCCCACTCCCGCAGCAATATGGATGTCGTCAGCTCCTCCGTCGAAGACGGCACGCTCGAACAGATCGGCATCTGGACCAGAATCGAGGCCATGAGCCGGGTCACGCCAACGCACCGAAACGGAGCGCGAACACCTGCTGGGCCGCTTGAAACACATACTCCGTTCCGAAGTGAAGCTCGTCCCCATCGGACAGCTCGATTTGACCGGGATCGAAGACGTTGGTGTCGAGGCTCTCGGTGATTGACGAGTACCGGACTCGGTCCCACTCGAAGCTGAACGTCAAAGCTCCGTCTAGCATACGGAACGCGGCGCCGAGACCGTAAACGGAGGGCAAGCGGAGGGGAGTGGTGACGTCCAGCTCCACCGTACCTTCCAGAGCTTCATCGTTGGCCGGACCCACAATCTCGGTTACCTCCACCGTCAACTCCGGTCCCTCGCGAAAGTATCCGCCGAACGACCATTGAGGGTTGGGGCGCCACGAGAATCCCCCGTGGAATGTGAACCCTGAGTCGCTTCCACCGAGCGTATAGCTCGTGTCGAGCAGCTCGGGGTCGCGCGGGTTGGACGCAAAGAAATCTTCGTCTTCGACAGCGAACTCTTGCGACCGCGAGTCCATTCGCGCCTGAAAGTAGACGAGGCCGCCACCGACACTCAGGCCGTCGGTGAGCTCGTAGGCTCCGACGAAGCCGTTGTTGGTAACGTCGAGGTCGGTCGTGGCAAGAATGTCCTCGGAGCGCTCGAGCTCACCGTCGATGACGCCGAAAAGACTATCGATCTGTCGCGACACCGCGAAGTTGGCCCATCGATGCCGGTACACCGCAACCGACCAGCCGTCGCCCAGGTAGACGAATGATAAGTAGGAGAGTCCGTTGACCGTGCTCGAGGACACGCCGTAGCGGAGTCCGCCGGCGGTATCGATACCGATCCCTGTCGGAGTCCCCGACGTACGTCCTCCCGCGACGAACGGGATGTCATACGACCACGAGCGTCCTTCGAGCGAGACTTCGGGCTCGATGAGATGGACCAAGCCGGCCGGATTGGCGAAGGCTGCCGTCGCATCGTCTGCCAATGCGGCGAAAGCGCCGCCCAAACCCATGCTCCGCGCCCCTGGATTCGAGAAGCTGAACTCGAACGTGACAGGTCCTTCCTGGCTGGTCGCCGGAACAGCAAGTAACAGCACGCACGCCAGCAGACAGAGAGAACAGCCAGTTCTTCTCATGGAACCGCCTCCTCGGGCCCGCACACGCGGAAGCGCGTGTTCGGGATGCTTTAGTTTTTCGGGTAAGTTCTTATTATCGGATATGGCGGCGAGGACGTCTAGAGGTCCGAGGGGGGCTGGCGTCGCCGGATCCCCATCAGCCGGCCCACTTCTTTGGGCCGGTCCAGGTGGCGGTGTTCCTCGAACACTTTCGCCAGAGCTTGGTGCACCACCGGCGGCATTCGAGTCGAACGCCGGATGCGCATGTCGATGAAAATCGATAAATGCTCGCACGTCGCCGCGAGGTAGTCCTTTTCGACGTGGTGCATGCGCTGGAAGTAGTGCATTCGCTTCTCGTCGAAATCCAGAAACTGCAAGTCGATTCGGATTGGGTCGCCTTCTTCGAGCTCGCGCTGATACGTCAGACGATCTTCGAGCGCGAACATCGAGCCGGACTCACGGGCAACGTAGTCTTCTCCGAGGCCAATATTCGCAAGAACCCGATCCGTCGCCTGATCGAACGCCATGTGGTAGTACGCCACGTTCATGTGGCCGTTGTAGTCGACCCAATCCGGCTCGACCCGTCCCGTCCACAGGTCCATCACCATGCCGACGATTTTACCTGCCCTTCAACCGTGATACATAGGCAACAATAGAACACTCCCTCCGGTTGACTAGGACCCGCACGGGCCTTATCTTGGATCCAGTTCATCTCGAAAACGTTCTTATCACGGACGGCGCCGCCCCGGTGGCGTCTCGCATGGCTCTTATCTTCCCGTTGAGACATGAGAATCAGACGGAGATCCGTGCGCGCGCTTGCCGCCATCGTGGTGTTACACGTCGGGGTGGTAGCGACGAGCTACGCCCAAATCGTCGAGCTCATGTCGAAAGCGGATTCCGGGACGATATCCGAGACCCCGGGAGGCAATAGCTCCCCGCACGGGATCAGCGCCGACGGACGCTACCTGGTCTTCGAAAGCGACGCCGTCAACCTCGTGCCAGGCCAAATCGACTCGAACTTCGGACCTGATGTTTTCCTCTATGACCGCATCACCGGAGGGACGACTCTCGTGAGTCAACACTACGGGCAACGACACGTCGGCGCTCGCCAGCATCAGCGCCGACGGGGCGTTCGTCCTGTTCCAGAGCGACGCGGACGATCTCGTCACCGGTATGGTGGACACCAACGGCGCGTCCGATATGTTCTTGTTCGAGCGCGCCACGGGGATGGTCACGCTCCTGAGCCACCGGGCGGGCTCTCCACTGACCACGGGCGACGCCAGTTCCAATTTCCCTCTGTTCCCTCCGGCGCTCACGTCTCTTTTGAGCGCCGATGGAAGCTACGCGGTGTTCGTCAGCTGGGCAACGGATCTCGTCGCGGGACAAATCGACGTGAACGGAGGCACCGACGTCTTCGTCTTCGAGCGAGCCACCGGCATGATTAGCCTCGTGAGTCACGTGCCCGCATCGCTCACGACGACATCCGATGGGGGCTCCTACAGTCCTCGCATCAGCGCGGATGGAGCATACGTTGCGTTCACGAGCTCGGGTTTCGACCTCGTCCCGGGTCAGGTCGACCTCGTGATCGATGACGTCTTTCTCTACGAACGCGCGAGCGGACTCGTCACCCTCGTGAGCCACATTCCGGCCAGTCCAGTGACAACGGCCGACGGCGATTCGTTCGGCGCTCACATAACCGCCGACGGTTCGTTGGTCGTTTTCATCAGCTTCGGCAACGATCTCGTGGCGGGCCAGACCGATTTCAACTTCGGTGAGGACGTCTTCCTGTTCGAGCGCGCGACGGGAACGGTGACGCTCGTGAGTCATGTTCCGGCAGACAACACCCAGACCGGAGACAGCTTCTCGGGGTTCAACGCCTATCCGCGTGGACTCGCGATCAGCCCCGGCGGTGACTTCGTTGGATTCCTGAGCCGGGCGAACGATTTGGTCGTCGGCCAAATCGACGCCAACGGACAAAACGACGTGTTCCGCTACGAGCGTGCGAGCGGAACGATCGAGCTCGTAAGCGCCATCCCTGGGACGACGACGGACACGTCGTTTTTCGAGTCGTTCGAGCTTTCGATGAGCGACGACGGGGAACGCATCGCGTTTGTCAGCGTGGGCGACGATCTCGTGGCGGGCCAAGTCGACACCAACGCTGTGAACGACGTCTTCTTGCGAGATCGTGCGGAACCACGACGCTAGTGAGCCACACGATAGGCGCCGCGACCGCGGCGGCCGACAACATCTCGGAAAAAGCGCTCATGAGCGCCGCCGGCGCCTACATTACTTATGGGAGCAATGCATCGGACCTCGTCAGCGGGCTCGCCGATTCGAACAATCGCCCCGACGTCTTTGTCCATGAAACAGCATCCGGGAACAACGACATCGTGTCTCGCATCGACGTCGGCTCTCCCTCCGGAAGCGCAAACGGGGGAAGCTCCACCGATCCCGGCCGGGACTGGATGAGCGCAGACGGCAGGTACTCTCTGTTCGTGAGCGCCGCCACGAACCTCGTCGCCGGACAAGTGGACACCAATAATGCGAGCGACTTGTTTCTCTACGTTCGGCTCACCCAGGCCGTCACCTTGGTCAGTCACGCCGCCGGGGCACCCAACGTCACCGGCGATCGCTTCTCCGACCTCGCCAACGTGAGCGACGACGGGAATTGGGTCGTCTTTCGAAGCGGCGCGACGAACCTCGTCCCCGGACAGATCGAGGGGAATACGTCGTCGGATGCGTTCCTGTTCGAGCGCGCGACGGGCAACATCACCCTCTTGAGCCATCCCCCGGGACTGCCGACCACGACCGGCAACCTCGGTTCCGGCGTCCCGTCGGTCAGCGCCGACGGGACGTGGGTGTCGTTCTCGAGCTTCGCGTCGGATCTCATCCCCGCCGACACCAACGGCACCAACGACGTGTTCTTGTTCCAAAGAGCGACCGGCAACGTGACCCTCGTGAGTCATATTCAGGGAGCGCCGGGAACGCCCGCGAACAACTTCTCGAGTGACAACCACATCAGCAAGGACGGAAATTGGGTTACGTTCGAAAGCCGCTCGACCAATATCGTCACCGGCCAGATCGATACCAACGGGGGCGACGACGCCTTCCTGTTCCACCGACCCACCGGTGTCGTCTCGCTCGTGAGTCGCGCCGCGGGCACGGTGACGACGACCGGAAACGGAATTTCGTCAAGGCCCAGGATCAGCTTCGATGGATCCTTCGTCGAATTCAGAAGCGCGGCGACGAACGTCGTTGTCGGGCAAGTGGACACGAACGGAGCGGACGACCTCTTTGTGTTCGACCGGGGTCTCGCGACGACGAGCATCATCAGCCACCAGGTGGGGGCCGCGACAACGACAGGAAGCTTCGACTCGCTCTTTTTCGCGATGAGCGACGACGCTTCGTACATTGCGTTCACGAGCCGCGCGACCGACCTCGTCGCCGGGCAGGTGTCGGTTTTTGGCGACGACATTTTTGTTTACGAGCGGGCGACGGGTCTGAACACCCTCGTCAGCCACGAAGCGGGCACCCCGGCGACCGAGGGAAACCAAGCGTCCGACACATCCGTCATCAGCGGCGATGGGAACTGGATCGCGTTTAGAAGCTCGGCGACCAACCTCGCTTTCGGACAGATGGATACCAACAATTCCCCAGACGCATTTCTGCACGATCGCGTTGCGGGAACGACAAGTGTCGTGAGCTTGAAGGCCGCCACCACGGCCACGACGGGGAACAAGTTCGCCGACGGCACGGTGCTCGGCGGTAACGGCGACTACGTGGCGTTTCGCTCGCAGGCCACCGACCTCGTGCCCGATGATTTCAACGGGAACAACGACGCATTTCTCTATAGGCGCACGACGCAAGCATCGGATCTCACGGTGATCAAAGACGACGGTCAAACGACCGCGGTACCGGGTGAGCCGATCGCGTATCTCATCACCGTGACCAACAACGGACCGGCCGCTCTGACGAGCCTTACTCTTACCGACACCGTGCCACCGGAAATCCTCACGCCGGTGTTCACTCCCTCAGCCGGCGTTTATGACAGCGGGACCGGTGCTTGGACCGGCATCACTCTGCCTCCCGCCGGATCGATCACCATGACCCTCGCCGGCACCGTCGACCCGGCGGCGCGGGGAACGCTGGCAAACTCGGTCACGGTAGCGCCGCCCCCGCCCATCGTCGATCCGTTGCCAGGCAACAACGTCGCCGTCGACTCGGACGTCCTGACGCCGGAAGCGGACATGGAGATCACGAAGACCGACAGTCCCGATCCGGTCACCTCCGGCTCCACGCTGACGTACACGTTGACGGTGGTCAACAACGGTCCTTCGGAAGCGACCGGCATCGTCGTCACCGACGCGCTCCCGCCGGTGACGTTTCTCTCCTCGGTCCCGGGCGCTCCGACGTGCAACTACGCGGCGGGAACGGTGACGTGCAATATGGGGAGTCTCCCGCCGACGTGGAGCACGATCGTCACCATCGACGTCCTCGCGAATTTCGCCGGCCTATCGAACGCGGCCAACGTGACCGCGGTCGAGACCGACCCTGACACAAGCAACAACATCGACAGCGAGGGCACCGTCGTCAACATCCCGAGCGACGCGGTGCGTTTCTTCACCGCGAAAGCGACCACGGGTCAGAACCGGCTCGAGTGGTTGAACCCCACGCCGGTTGATTACGTCGCGACCCACATCGTGGCGAACACGACACGCTTTCCTGCAAACGAGACCGACGGCACCGTGATCGTCAACGGCGGTACCGCGGGCGCGAAGGAGATCTTCGATCACACGGGGCTCATCGACAACACCGTGTACTACTACGGAGCGTTCGTGGAGCGTCTTTCCGTCTTCACCGCCGGCAAGTTCACCAGCGGACGACCGTTCGACGACTCGGGACCGGTCAAGTGGGCGTTCACGACCGGAGCTGCGTCGATGGCGCCGCCGAGCCTCGGGTCTGTTTACGCCGCTTCGAACGATCGCGTTTTGTACTCGATGACGCCCGGACCCACCGGAGGCGACTGGCCCATCGGGTGGACGCCGTTCGAAGCGCCCGAGCCGGCTCAGTCTCGCGCGCCGGTCGTACCCGTCACCGTTGGCGGTGCGAGCAAGGTCGTATTCCTCGGCGCGCAAGACGGGCAGGTGTATGCTGTCGACGCCGATACCGGCACCCTCGTGTGGCCGAGCCCGATGCTCGGCGATCGCGTCCAAGCCGCACCGGCCGGGATGTTCACCACGTTCGGTGGAGCCTATGATCTCATCCTCGTCGGAAGCCGGAACTCGTCGACCGACAACATCTTTTATGGTCTCGGCCTCGGCACTGGGTCGGTCTCGTGGATGTTCGACAACCTCAGCGGCACCGGCGGGATCGGCATCATCAGCGGAGGGGCCTCGGTCGACTACGCGAACGATCGTGTCTATTTCGCCAGTCGCAATCGAGGCGGTGGAAGTCCGAGCACGCTCTGGTGTCTCGATTTCGATGGCGCGAGCGCGACACTCCGATGGGAGCGCGACCTCGGCAATATCGACGGAAGCCCTATCCTGATCGGCGGGAAAATCTATGTCGGCACGAATGCCAGCGAAGTACACGCTCTCGATGCCGACGACGGCAGCGACCTTTGGGGTGCTCCGTACGATGCCGGTGACGGTCCGATCAAGAGCTTTATCTGGCCCATATGGGGGGACAACGAGCTCTTTTTCTCCACGACGAACAACGTGTGGTCGATTGCCGATGATGGAACCGACGCATCGCTCAACTGGCAGGAAGGCTCCATACCTTCCCCGTCGACGCCGCTCTTTTTCCAAGGCGTCGACCTTCTGTTCGTCGGCTCGAGCGACGGCCAACTGTATCAACTCGATGTCTCGGGGCCGACGCCGATGATTACCTCGGTGGCGCTAGGAGACGGCGGCGGAGCGGGCGGAAGCCCATCTCTCGACGGCGCACGCAATATCGTCTACATCGGAACCGACGCCGGCATTCTCTACGCGGTCGAAATCCCACTACCCTGATCCAAAGTGTCCGTTTCAACCCGAGTTTCAATACGCTATAGTCGGGCTTCATCGAATGAGCATCACGATTCTCGTCACAGGCGGCGCGGGCTTCATCGGCAGCAACTTCATCCATTATCTCGTCGCAGCGCATCCGGACTGGGATGTCATCAACCTCGACAAGCTCACCTACGCGGGAAATCTCGAAAATTTGACGGAGGTGGAAGATCGAGCGGGCTACCACTTCGTGCACGGTGATATCTGCGACCGCGAAACCGTGGCGCCCTTGGTAGCGGAATCCGACTACATCGTGAACTTCGCTGCGGAGACCCACGTCGATCGCTCCATCCACGATCCGGGTGATTTCATTCTCACGGATGTGTTCGGCACCCACGTGCTTCTCGAGGCGTTCCGATCCGCCGAGAGACCAAAACGCTTCGTCCAAATCTCGACGGACGAAGTCTACGGCGCTATTGAAACCGGCTCCGCCAAGGAGACGGACCCTATCGCGCCTCGAAACCCTTACTCGGCGAGCAAGGCTGGCGCGGACCGGCTCGCCTATTCGTATTTCGTCACTTACGATGTTCCGGTCATCGTGACCCGCGCTTCGAACAACTACGGTCCACGTCAATACCCCGAGAAAGTCATACCGCTGTTCGTGACCAACTCGCTCGAAGACCGCCCGCTGCCCCTCTATGGCGATGGCCTTCAAGTCCGCGACTGGCTGCACGTGGACGACCACGCGCGGGCCATCGATCGGATCCTCGACAAGGGTGTCGATGGCGAAAGCTACAACATCGGGGGCGGCCACGAGCTCACGAACCTCGAGCTCACGAAAAAAGTCCTCGCAATTCTCGACAAGCCCGAAAGCCTCATCGAGAAAGTCAAGGATCGACCGGGTCACGATCGACGCTATAGCCTCGACACCGAAAAGCTCCGTGGGCTCGGATGGAAACCGGAGGTCGAGTTCGATGAAGGTTTGGCGGCGACGGTTCAATGGTATCGGGATCATCCCGAATGGTGGCAACGCATCAAGCGCGGAAGTGCGGAGTATCGCGACTTCCACAAGAAGCAGTATGGCAATTCATAAATCTTTGGCGATCGCGCTCGTGGCGGCTTGCGCTTTGAGCTTCGCGTGCTCGAAGAGTGATCGATGATGTCGTGCGTCTCGTGGTGCAGGAGCTGACGCGCGAGAAACTCGTGAGGTAGGCGCTACCAGCGCAAGGTGTTCGCCAGGAGCTCACCGCCGTCCAACTTGAGCGTCGCGGTGACGACGACCGGGCCGTCCTCGTGCGCCGGGGTCCACCGTCCCGACATCTGATAGAGCACGGCGCGCGCGCGCGCGTCGATGCGGCCGACACCGAGGGGTACGACACCGCCGGTGTTCTTTCCTCCGAACGACCAGTCCAAGCGCAACGTGTCGGGGTCGAGCGGTTGGTTGCTCCGGTTCACCAGCCGCACCGCCAGCCGGTAGCGATCGCCGAGCTGCACTTCTCTGGGGCTGAGCTCGATGAGGAGATGCGCGGGGTTCCCCCGAAGGGCGTGCGCTGGGTATACATCTTCGTCTCCTTTGATGAACCCTTTGATCTCGCCGGGTTGGCGGCGGGGGTCGACAAAGCTGGTCTCGCCGAGGCTGAACCTCTCGGCGGTTCCCGTTGGCTCGCTCACCAGCACCTCTCGTTCTTGCAAGGCCCGCAGGAGGTCGACGCGCTGGCCCGCAAGCTCAGTCCAGAGCGCCTCGTTCGCTTCGCGGAGAGCCGTCAGCTCTTGGCGCGGATCACGAATGGATGCGATTTTCCGATGGGCCTCTTGGATCGCGACCAGGTCGGCGCTGGCTGCTTTTCGAATCGCCGCGAGCTCCCGCTCCTGCCGAGCGAGGTCCAGCGAGAGCGCTTTGCTCCGTGTGCGAGACTCGACATCCAAAGCGCCGATATCCGCCCGAGCTTCCCATACCTGGCCTCCGAGGCGCAGGCCGTAGGAGGCGACCAGGCCAACCGAAACGAGCGTACCCAGACCGATCACGGCCAGGGCCGTTGTCAAATAGACCTGGTTGCGGCGTAGCTGGCTGCGCAGCTCCGAAATTTCCAGCCGCAGATCTCGAGGCTCCAACGGGGAACACTCCTATTCCATTGTGTGGGGGGATATCTCCTTTAATTGTCAGGTATGGACCGCGCTCTTGCAAGCAACAACACCAAACCCACACCACCCACGAGACCCCACGCCCACGGAGAGCCCCGATGAGAGCGAATATGAGCGTGAAGATGAACCCTAGTGCCAGGAAAGCGCCCGCGATGGACACGATCCAACGTCCAATGGGGGCGAGCGGTTCGCGCCTCGGATGGACGCGAAGTCGCTCTCGGCGATGTGTACGTCCATCGACCGAGCGCGTCTTCTCAACGTCGGCCTCGGTTAAGCCTGTTCTTTTGCAGGTGAACGACGACATGGCGGGCAGGAGGCGACGTCGATTTTCCGCGGTTTCTGGTTGGATCGGCCACGCGGCACCACTCTGGGTGTCGGCCGCCACTCCCGCGCGATGGGGGTTCGTGCTCATCCTCGCTGCTCTTCTGTTTCCTGCCCCTTCCCGCAAAGCTCGACTGTGATTCGCCTTCTCAAATGCTCGAGGTCTATGGAGGAGCCGCTCGCCCCCTTCAAGCGGAATTGGTGTCTTGATTCTTGGGTTTCAAGAAGTAAAGGAAAGCTCTCTGGAATTGTTGTCCGCCTGGTTTTCTAAAACGAATCGATAGGCTCCAGGGCAGCTGTCTTTACTTTTTGTCTTCTTTCTTTCTTTGAACAGGTGAGAACGTGCCGGAATCTCATCGAGAGATCAAGTGACCTCCTTGGTGACTTGATTTTTGACTTCCAAGAAGTAAAGGAAACCTTTATAATGTTCCCAACGCCTCCCTAGTTTAAAACGGAATCGACAGGCCCCAGGGCAGCCATCTTTACTTGTTATCTTCTTTACTTTTTTGACGAGGCAAGGAGGTGCCATGAAAGTGAGTAGGATTTCATCAAAAGGTCAAGTGACCATTCCCAAAGCGATTCGGGAAAGCCTTGGGGTCAGACCAGGCGATCTGATTGCGTACGAGGTTCAGGACGACGGTGTTGCGCTCCGACCGGTGGAGGCGATGAACGAGGCGTTCCACGACTACCTTTCGCTCACGCTGGACGAGTGGGACACCCCGATCGATGACGAGGCCTTCCATGGTCTGTGAACGGGGCGATGTCGTTGTCATACCGTTCCCCTTCGCTGCCGGGGTCAAAGGCAAGAGGCGCCCCGCTCTAGTGATCAGCACAAAGACCTTCAACGAGTTTGGATACACCATCTTGTCGATGATAACGACTCGGGGTCACCGGCCCTGGCCCGGCGACATCCTGCTCAAGGACTACCCGGAAGCCGGCTTTGGGGCCTCATGCCTCGTTCGGCTCAAGTTCTTTACGCTGGAGAACCGGTTTATCATGGACAGGATTGGGCGACTATCGTCCTCCGATCAGGAAAAGCTGGACGCCTCCTCTCGTCTTTACATCGCCAGTGGCTTCCTTCACGACGTGGATTTTCTCGTCGCAGAGCACGATCACCAGCCGGAAGTCTAGAGGCTCCGTTCCGCCCAGCCCCGAGTGTCAGAATGGTCCTCTTTCGTGAGGTGAGCGGGCTGATTCGGATGAAGCTCTAGCTTGACTCCGCAGGCGAGGCCACCAAGAGGGAAGAGTCCTGTTCCTCCGCACGAGCTTCTAGCCGTTTCCGGCCTCGTGGTTCTCGCGGCGTGCCTGGCTTGTTGGGCGTTCGACGCTTCTTTTCGGCTCCACCACACCGGCCACAGATGTCGCGATCCGACTCGACTTGGAGGTAAACACGCGGGCACTTCGTGCACGGCCGGTAGCCATGATTACCGAAGAGCGCCTCCCCGAGCGCAAAGTAGAGAGCGTCGAGAACATTGTGCCACTCCGTGCTCGCCTTCCAACCCTCTTGAATGTTGTATTCGTGCTTGAAGGACTTCCTCCGGGCGGCGCCAAGCACCTCGCGCACGCCTTCGGCCGCAGTTAGCCATGTGAGGTACTCTTCCTTGGTCCAGTGGTCTGGCGACTCCAGGACATTTCCTCCCAAACGCTCTAGCCAATCCATCACACGGGTCAGCTGAGCACCGTGGTCAGACTCGTCCTTGAACGGCTTCCGAGCGGATTTGAACCCACCCACTGGATTGGTCGAGTCAATGAGTCGCCTCTCGATCTCCTCAAAGGCTTCCAAGTTCTCCTTCAAGATCCTGAGCACCTCAGCTCGGATCTCCGTGCCGGGAGGCGAGTCTCTTCCCAGCGTGCCTGCGTGCGCTGGCGTCATGAGAACACCGAGGCGGAACAGAAATCGGAAACGTCGTTGCTCGCTCCAAAAGCGCTCGAGGGGGAGGCTCCAATCGAGCAGAGTGGGTATTCCCTTGTTGCCGGTATCGCTGGCGCCAACTGGTCGAGCCAACTTCAACTCATAATGTCCGTCCCAAAGAAGCGGACCGAACTTTTGGGTGAAGGACTTTGCTGCCTTGGCCGTTTCGCCATGCGCCGCTAGATTGGTGAATTCGAGGTGCGCACCGTCGAAAGGCACGACGGCTTGTTTCTCGTCGGCAACCGGCCCCGTCGCTACACTGAGGAAGGATGGTGCTACCTCCCACAACGCCGCCGGCGACTCGTTTCGTCGCTGCGGGGCTCGTTTCACATGCCCGAGCAGCCGACCGCCTTGGGTCCGAATCCTCCTCAGCTTTAGCAGCGACTCAGCCTCGAAGAGCTTCGGAGCGGCGTGTCCTGCTTGCGACTCGTTCATCGCGTCACGTCTCTCCAGGACCATCAACCGGTTTTCCGTGACTCGATCCTCATAAGCTCGGCGAACCTGGGTCTCCACGGCTGGATGGAGACCCAACAACGCGTTCAGGTCAACGCGATTCACGCTCAAAAGCTCCGTATTGGCGAGGGCAGTCACGGCAGCCTCGGGAGGTAAACCCCTCAAGACGGAAAGCGCGTCAAAGAAATCGCCCTCTGCGAATGTGGCTACTCGAAGTCGCCGGCCCTGTTGCTGGCAAGTGACTTCCACTTCGCCCGTGCTCACGATGAGCATGGAGTCACTCGAGTCGGACGCCGAAAGAATCGCCGTACCCGCCTCCACCTTGCGGCGGACGAGCGTGCGGGCAACACCGGTAAGCTCTCGAGCGTTGAGTCCCGAGAAGAGTGGGATCCCGACTAGCTCATCGGTCGCGAGCGGTGCGGGCTCGCCCAACTCGGTGTCGCTATCGTTCCCGGATGGTATGGCGAGATCGGTCCCTTCCGGCCGCAGCCAAGCGATGGCATCAGCGAGCTCTTAAGCGTTTAGAGCCGAGAAGAGTTGGGCTCCGATAGGATCGTCCGCCGCGAGCGGTGCGGGCTCGCCCACCAGGTTGTCGCTATCGTTCGATGATGGCGCGGTGAGATCGATCTCCTCCTGGAACCACGCGAACGCATCCGCGTCGCATTCGGCCACGCCAGGCACGGTCTCGACCATAATGTCGAGCTCCACTTCACCGCCACCTGCCGTTTCCTCTCCAGCGCTCGTCGAAGGTTCGTCAGCCGGCGGCGGGACGGCCACGGCCGCAGCCCAACTTTCAATCTCGATGCTTTCGGGTGGCGCGGTTTCACGCGAGCTCGCCTTTACTTCAAGCTCCGGCTCGGCTTCGCCGGTAGCCGCTTTCGTACTTTCCTTTTCAACCGAAAGCTCGCCAGCGTGGATTTCCGTTTGAGACATCTGAACCGGCGCATTGGACAGCGCATCGCTTCCCGAATCTGAATCGTGAGCGACGTCGAGTTTCGTGGCGGCCTGCGCATCGGCCTCGCTAGCTTCATGTGTTCTGGAACCAGTTCGAGGTTGCTTCATCCCGCCCGGGCCAGCCAATCTACCGAGCCAATTCCGCCACTTGAGATCCCGGGGCTCGGGAGAAGGCATCGAGCCGTTTGAGGAGTCGATCGAATTCTCAGACGTCGATACTGTTCGGTTCAAGAGAGTGGCATCCCGGGGCGGCGCCTTTCGAGGCGTGGTCTCCGTCGGAGTAGGTGTGGAGCTCGGTCCAACTGGAGCTGGTGCGCGGTCGACGATCGCCTGGCTGGGATCCAACTGGACGATTTTCTTGTTGAGGGCCAAAGCTTGGATCTTGAACCCCGCCTGCGCCAGCTCGTCAGCGACCATCCGATATTGTCGGACGGCCTCATCGTCCCGCCCGGTAAGGGCCACGGCATCAGCATAACGGAGCCGGATTCGGGTATTCTTCGGATCCCTCTCGAGTAGCTGCTGAAACCAACCGAGCGCGCGCTCGTAATCTCCTTTCCGAATGCACTGCAGGATTTCTGCAAACGGATCCAGTTCTGTCTTGGAAAAAAACTTCATCGAGACTCCCGCTTGCCAAAGGGGGGACTGGACTTCGAGGGTTTCAGACTTTATGCTATGAGAACAATTATAAAGTGTAACCGGTTCATTGCCAAGCGTCGGAATCGATTAAAGATCGCAAGAAATCAATGACGGTTCGTCCGTTTTCTCTGAACCTACATGTCTTTGGCCGAGGGTCCAGCCGCCGTCTCGGTGTGGTTGTTGCACTACGCCGTATTGCTACTCTCTAGTGCTTGGCCGTATCCATTCGTGTCGGTAAGGGGATTCCCCCCCGAGCCATGGGGGAAACCCCGCGCTCACGGCCCCTACGATGCCGATCTTGCGGAGAGATCCTGGGGAGCGAGGAGGGCACGTTTTTTGCTTTGCTGACCCAGAAGGATGAGTTTGATGACTGACTTAGACGCAATATCCTACCAGGAACGGCTAGAGGAGCTCCTCGCAATCCTGGCTCAGCGTGGAAGCCTGGCGGCACTCCTCGTTGACCTAACGCAAGTCTCCCGAACAGAGCACGATTACGGCTCGAGTGCCTACGAGAGCGAGCTGGGCCGAGCGTCCGACCTCATCTTGAGGCTCATTGGGACGCAGGTGCGGACCGGCGACATCCTTGCCACCAGCGAAAAGGCCAGAGATGCGTTCCTGGTCTTTCTATCTCCCCAGCGTATGCGGCAGGCCCTGCGCCTATCCGGGCTTCAGGCCGCGGCGGGACGCATCGAACACTACCTAAACCGATCGCTGGCCGAGCTGCCCTCACCCTACATGCGCAAGCCCTTGAATGTGACGGTCGGCTCCGCGATCGTGCTGCACAACCCGCTGGTGGCGCCGCAACGCCTCATTTCGCGTTTGGTGGACGAAGCCTGGGATTCTGTTCGTTTCCAGCGTCTTCAGCGTCAGTACCAGAAACGTTCTCACCTCATGGAGATCCTCCTCAACCGAGAGATCACGACGCTCTATCAACCCATTGTGGACATGCGGACGGAGGCAGTGCTGGGCTACGAGGCTTTGAGTCGCGGCCCCGAGAGCACGACGATGGAAAGTCCGCTCGAGCTCTTTGAGGTAGCCGCCGAATCAGGCTTGACGTTCGAGCTCGACCAGCTCTGTCGGCGCTTGGCCCTCACCAGCTCCCGTGGCTTGCCGCCTTCAGCCAAAGTTTTCATCAACATCTTGCCTGCTACGACGTACGATCCCGAATTCAAGGCCGCGAACGTCTGTCGCGTCTTGGACAATCTAGGGCTGGCTCCTGAACAAGTGATCTTCGAGTTGACGGGGACGCACGAGATGGTGCACGACTCTACGCTCAAAAAGGCAATCGAAGACCTAGCTGAGAGCGGATTGAGCATTGCCGTGGACGACATCGGAGTTGGTGTTTCCCTGGAGAAGATCGCCCACCTGCGTCCCCGCTATGTAAAGCCTGACGTGGAGCTCGTGCGAGAAATCCACAACGACTACGTGCGGCGCGAGACTATAAAAGCCATGAAAGTTCTCGCCGACCGGCTAGAGTGCACGATCATCGCCAAGGGAGTCGAGCGACCCGAAGAGCTCGAGACCCTGAAGGAACTTGGTGTCGAGTACGGCCAGGGTTTCCTGCTAGGTCTCCCGGAGCCTCGATTTGGTGAATCGCCCGCCGACTCCAAGAAGGTAGATTCGACCCTCCAGGAAAGCCGCTAATGTCGAGAGAGCTGTTTCCGAGCGTGCGCCTGTACCTGAAGAAAAGATTCTCGACGGCGCCCTGTCCGCCCTGTCCGCCCTCTCGACGATACCCTGACTCCCGCTGCCAGCCTTGGCGCCCGACTTTGCGAATCGTCTCGAGCGTCGCGTTCCGCTGCGCCCCACGTGCCCTCGGCGCCGTCCGCAGGCACCGCCCCTCGTCGAGGTGGGATCACGATCTTGATGTCCGCGGTGCCGACCTCACCGAGCAGCTCGTACACTGACCGCGTGTCGTAGGCCCCATCGGCTGTGAAACGGTCTCGAGCTTGCTCAAGATTACTCGTACACCATCCAAAGAGGACCGGGAAAGAGCCAGGACAGCCCCTCGCGACTCCGGTCACGCCAGTTTTCCCAGTTGTGACCGTCACGCGCTTCGACGTAGCGGATCTCCATGCCCGTCTTTTGAAGAAACGGCACCAGGGAGCGGTTCTCGTAAATATTCGCCTCGTAGGTGCCACAACTGACAAAGACTTTTTCGCTCACCGACTTCGGATCTTCACGATACGCGTTCATGAACTCCACGATCGGATCGAACGCCGGACCGCGCTGGTGCTGGCCGATATCGCTGAAAGCGAACGAGCCCGACTGCAGCAATAGGCGTCCATAAAAACCGGGATACCGCCAGGCAGTGGAAAGCGCCGCCACCGCACCGAAGCTCGCACCCATGAGTCCCCGATGCTTGGGCGCTTTCAAGAGCGGAAGCTCGCTTTCGAGAAACGGAACGAGCTCTTCGGTGAGAAAGCGCGCATGGGGCTCATGGTTCGCATATTCCACCAACCGTTTTTCCGGATGGGTCATGGCGACGATCATCCCCGGAATCTCGAGACGAGTCATCAAATTGTCGAACACCGTCTTCAGGCCCGAGTACTTCAGGTAGTCCGGTCCATCGTGAACGACCAGAAGCGGGTATCGCCTCGTGGTACGAAACCGAGCCGGCAAATAGAGCAACACCTGCCGTGTGCCCCCGAGGGCTTGGCTCTCGAACGCCATCTCCTTGAGCGTACCGGGGCGCGCATCGGGATCGGGCTGGGCCCATTCGGGAACCTCGTAGCCGGTCGTGTGGCACACGGAGTTCTCACCGAAAGGATCCGAGGCGCGGTGCGGATTGAGCGGGTCGAGGAGCCACTCCATCTTCCCGTGATGGGTCTGCTGAAGTTTGTACTCGATGCGAGAGTCGGGCGGAAGCTCCATCACCAAATACCACAGGTCGGTGCCCTCGACGTGTTTGAACAGCTGCGAGGAGGGGAGCCCGTAGATCCAGTGCCCGAGGTAGACCGCCTCGGCCGGCCCGCGGTACACGAACGTCGTGTACGAACCTTCGTTCACAGGGAACTCGTGCTCTTCGATGAACGCGTCGATCTCCGCGCGGCTCGGCTTCTTGTCGGCGACGCTATGGATCGCGAGCTTGCGCTCGATAATCTGTTCCTGCTCGCGCGTTACCACGATGTCACCGTCTCCACCTCTCCGGCGGTTGCGAGGCGCTGCACCTCGTCGTGTGCCGACCACGCTTTGCCGTCCCAGGAAATACAGTCGCCATCACCCATAATGATGCAGAAGTCCGGGAGAAAACGTCTCGCGAACGACGCCACGCCGTGCCGCTCTTCGAGGTCGAGGCGTTTCCGCCCATCGGGCAGGGCGACGATACCGGGGCAGAGGCCGAGGCCTTCTTCGACGACCTCCGGGTTTCCCGGTCCTTGCGGTGGGTGATCGTGAAACAAAACCACGCGCTCGGTGAGCACCATGGCGCCCGCGGACCAGGCGATCAACGTCTTCCCATCGAGAAGCTCTTTCATACCGAACAGCCGCAACCGATTCAATAGCACGGCGACATGCCCTCCAGTGATGACCACCGCGGGCGCGTTTGTGAGAAGACTTTTCACCTCTTCTCGTTCGTGCGCGATCGCGTCGCGCTCCACAGGCTTCCACTTCTGCTCGAACTCGGTTCGTATCTCGACGATGCGTTGTAAATGCCAGGCGTCGAGCTCGCGTAGCTGTTGGATCGCATGCTCCTGCTCGGGCTCGAGGACCTCTCGATGGCCGTCGGCAACGAGCAAGCGGCGAACGCTTTCGACGACGTACGACAGCCGCAAGTCGTAGAATCCCTCGACTTCGCGCAGCATACGCTGCATTTCGCGATGCGCTTCTCGAAACTCCGGATCGGTCCTGAACACATGATCGGCGCGCCGGTAGAGCTCCAGGTCCAGGGAGCGTCCATTCAAATAGGTGTCGAGCTCTTCATCCTCCCCTTCCCGCTCTTGCCAACCGGCAGTCACCACCGCGATGGGTCCATCGGGAAGATCGAGCTCCTCGAATCGCTCTCCGAGACTCGGAGCATGGTATTGCGGGCCGAGGAGCCAGATGGTTCGATTTTCCTTTGTCACTCTGCCCTGACCTTCACCGTCTCTCCTGTACGGTCCAACATTCGACGCAGCTGATCGTAGTCCGGATGGCGCATGCGAATCCACGCGTTCGCCATGTAACCCTCGGTGACAGGCTGGGTCGGCTCTCCCGCACGGGGAAGTTTGGTGGACGTTCCCGGAATCGAAAGCGCCTCTCTCACGTGGGCCGCCGGGAGGATGTGGGCTTCGACGGTCGCTTCGAGCCGATCTACCGGAAGTTTCGAGCGCAGCCAACCGACCTTTTCCGCGACCGCCCCCTCGTCCACGACCGAACCGACTTGCTCGTAATGTGTCAACCAACGCTTGAGGTCGTCGTCGAGCGAGTCCTTCGGACGCTCACCGATGCCGGTCACGACGACGCCAACGTCAGGAGCGCGCGGGCAAACTCCCGCTGATTGTGCGGAAACGAAGGTTCGATGAGAATGACGTGCACGGCGCTGACCCCTGAAACGTGAGACAGCCGCTAATGTATCAGGAGTCGGCGATAGATCGCGACATAGCGCTCCGCCTGCTGCTCCCAGGAGAAATCTTCGGCCATGCCGTTGGTCACCACCGCTCCCGAGAATGTTGAGGCAATGGTATCTGTTCCTTAAGCATTGTACCGCAGTGAAAGACACGGTGAAGGTCGTCGGTACGGCGCGCCATTCCGCCGCCTATCATCTCCTGCGCGTCTGGCATGGTCTCCCGCCACTGCCCTACCTCGGGCAACAGCTTGCCTACATCCGAGACGATGAAAGCCTAAACCACGTCTGAACCATTCCCGCGTTGGGGTATTTTGCGCGCGGGGTTTACAATGTGCCGATGTCACTTGCCCCCGACACCCGTCTGAACGCCTACCGCATCCTCAGCCTGCTCGGCAAGGGCGGCATGGGGGAGGTATATCGCGCCGATGACACCAAGCTGAAGCGCGAGGTCGCGATCAAAATCCTTCCCGAAGCTTTCGCCCGCGACGAAGAGCGGTTGAAGCGCTTCGAGCGCGAGGCGCAGATGCTGGCCTCACTCAACCATCCCAACATCGCGTCTATCTACGGTCTCGAAGAAGACGGCGGCCGGCTGTTCCTGGTGCTCGAGCTCGTCGAGGGGCCGACGCTCGCGGAGCGCATCCAAGAAGGGCCGATTCCTCTCGAGGAAGCTCTTCGCATCGCGCGCCAGATTGCCGAAGCGCTCTTCGAAGCTCACGAGAAGGGGATCATCCATCGCGATCTGAAGCCGGCTAATGCGAAGCTGACGCCGGAGGGTCAGGTCAAAGTTCTGGACTTCGGTTTGGCGAAAGCGTTTTCCGGAGACACCGTAGAAGGCCGGGCGTCGAGCGAGCTCTCGCAATCACCCACGCTCTCGCGCCAGGCGACAGCGGCCGGTCTCATCCTCGGCACCGCGGCCTATATGTCTCCCGAACAAGCGAAGGGAAAAAAGTGGACCGGCGGACCGACGTCTGGGCGTTCGGTGTCGTGCTTTATGAAATGCTGACGGGAAAGCGCCTCTTCGATGGCGAGGATGTCTCGGAAACACTCGCCGCGGTGCTGCGCGCCGAGCCCGACTGGGGTGCACTGCCGGCCGAAACACCCTCGGCGATTCGACGACTGCTTCGGCGCGCGCTCACCAAAAACCGTCGCGAGCGCCTGGGGGACATTGGTGACGCTCGCCTGGAGATTAAGGAGACCGAAACCGAGACTGAGGACGCCCCGAAAGCAGAAGCTTCCGCGCCGAGCAAGCGCTCGATGCCTCTCTTGCTCGCGGGTTTGTTCTTGATCGCGATCACCACGGTCCTCGCATGGAGTCTTTGGCGTTCCGGATCGGAGCCGGGCACCGTCACCCGCTACACGCTCGTCTTCCCCGAGACCGACCACGTGAGCATCAACAGCGGTCTCGCCTGGTCGCCTGACGGTAAGCTCCTCGCTTACCCGGCAAGTCGGGACGGTGTGGTGCAGTTGTTCTTACGGGCGCGCGACCGTCTCGAGCCGATCCCGCTCCCGGATACCGAAGGGGCGATGAGCCCGTTCTTCTCGCCCAACGGCGAGTGGGTCGGTTTCTTCACGGGCGATAGTCTCAAGAAGGTGGCGGTGGACGGCGGGCCCGTCCGTGACGCTCTGTCCGACAAACCACAGATACGGGGCGACGTGGGGCCCCAACGACACCATCGTGTTCGCCTCGTTGAGTGCGCCCGGCCTCATGCGCGTTCCGGCGGCGGGAGGGGAGCCGACACTTCTGACAACGCCCGACCCGGAAGAGGGCCGCCACAACTGGCCCGAGTTTCTGCCGGACGGCAGAGCCGTTCTCTTTACGATCTCGAAGGGCCGACCTATCTCGGACAAGAAGATCGCGGTGTTGTCGCTCGAGTCGGGGGAAATGAAAATCTTGGTAGATGGAATGGGCCCGCGGTTTGCCGCGTCCGGCCATCTCGTCTTCGGGCGGGAGGCATCGCTCTGGGCGGTGCCATTCGATCCCGATAGGCTCACTGTCGAAGGCACACCGGCGCCCGTCGTCGAAGATGTGCAGGTCAATGCCGGCGGTGGCAGGGCGCTCTACGACGTGGCGCCGGACGGCTCCCTTGCTTACCGATCGGGGCGGGCCTGGTTTGGGAACCTCAACGCTATCGATCGCGAAGGAGCGTCCACGCCCCTCGTCGACGAGCCGCGCTTTTACACGGAGCCACGGTTCTCTCCGGATGGACGGCGCATCGCCGTCCGGGCGGACAGCGATATCTGGATACTCAACGTCGCCCGCGGCACCCTCAGCCGGCTCACCGTGGGGGGAGCGCGGGCGCCGGTGTGGACGCCGGATGGAGCTCGAGTCACCTTTTCAGGCAGCGCAGGAAGTGGAGCCGAGGGCGTCTTCTGGAAACCGGCGGACGGAAGCGGGGAGGCGGAGCAGCTCGCGAGCCTCGAGCATCGATCACGGCTCGGCTCGTGGTCTCCCGACGGCGAAACGCTGGTATTCAACGTATTGCATCCGTCCACGGGATGGGATCTCTGGGTGTTGCCGCGAGACGGCCAACCGCAACCGTTCCTCGCGACACCCTTCGCGGAACGACAACCCGAGCTCTCACCGGACGGACGGTGGCTTCTCTATTCCTCGGACGAGTCCGGCCGAATCGAGGTCTATCTCCAGCCGTATCCCGGTCCGGGCCAGCGCATCAAAGTGTCGACGGCAGGCGGAACCGAGCCAAGCTGGTCCCGTGACGGCCGCGAGATCTTCTACCGGGATGGCGCACGAGGCGACCTGATGGTGGTGTCGTTCGATGCTCGGGCCGAGCCTTCCGTGGGTCAACCTCGCTTTCTTTTCGAGGCGGGTGACCAACTCGTCGGAACGTTCGGTCGTAGGCACTATGACATTTCGCCCGACGGACGGCGCTTCGTGACGGTTTCGTTCGGCTTACGGCTCGGAGAGATTCCCGTCGTCCTCAACTGGCACGAAGAGCTGAAAGAGCGCGTTCCCACGGAGTGACATGGGACACTTTGACCTGGCACCCGGCACCCGACTCGGCCAGGGGAAAAAAGGGGACAGGTACTGAAGAATCCCCACCAAGTCTTTCGTAGGAACGGAAAAACGCCACAGAAGTACAGAGCCACAGAGGGCACGGTGCGCGCGTCAAGGCTTCCCTCGCCTCGCTCTGCGCTTCGCGACCCTGACACAGGGCGACACGCACTACGCGCCGTGGTGATTCGATAAGTGGGCGATGTGCGGACGGGGCGCCGGCACCAGGTTGGGGCGTCGTGCTTGGGGTAACTGTGTCCGGACACAGTTGGTGTGAGCGCTTTAGAAAAAAAGTAGAACAAAACCAAAGTTTTGCTTGACAGCCTTTTGGAAGCGCTTTGGAAAAAAGCGTAGATGCGCTCTGTCGTGCGCCTGTACGTGCGTTAGAGACACGATGGTCGCCTTGTCGTCGTCGTCGAGACTTCGAAAGAGGGTTGACGTCTCGGCGCTTCGCACACGCGAAATGCGAGCGACGAAAAAGTCCATGCTATAAGAAACAAATGAACGACAAAGACGATTTGAAATCACTTTCCGACGACGAGTTGCTTCGTTGTTTGTCCGAGGTGTTGGCGCAGTCGCGGCGGTTGGAGTGGGTTCTTGTCGCACACATTGCCGAAGTCGATGCGCGGCAACTTTATGCGAGTGAAGGATCACCTTCGATGTTTCAATACTGCCTCGAGGTTTTGCATTTGTCGGAGTCGGAAGCCTATCGACGCATCGCAGCAGCTCGTCTCTCACGCAGCTATCCTGTGCTCCTAAAGATGCTCGAGGATGGACGCATTCACTTGGCTGGTATCGCAGTACTGAAAAAGCATCTAACGGACGCCAACTACGAAGACGTTTTGGCTCGAGCCACTCACAAGACTAAACGTGAGCTCGAAGAGCTCGTGGCCGAGCTCGCGCCGAAGCCTGATGTTGCTCCGACGATTCGAAAGCGGCCACAACGCAAAGCCGAGTCCGAGCCATTGAAATTGAGCTCGTCGACCCAACTGTGTCCGGACACAGTTGAACCAAAGGCACCGGCAGCGAAGCCAGAGCCTCGGGCGACTCGTGAGAGGCCGGCAACCGTCAAACCACTGTCACCTGCGCGCTACAAAGTGGCGTTCACGGCGAGCGAGGAGCTCCGTGACAAACTCGAGCGGCTCCAAGCACTCATACCCGGCGGCGACCTCGCTTCCATCATCGACGCAGCCGTGAGCGAGAAACTCGAACGTCTCGAAGCCAAACGGTATGGCAAGACGAACAAGCCGAGAAAAAACCTCGAAGACGCCAACACCTGACCGGGCGTGCGCGGCATCTCCGCCGCGGTGAAACGCGCCGTCTGGGCGCGCGATCGGGGTCAATGTACCTTCCTCAACGCCCGGGGCAAACGCTGCCCGGAGCGCCACCGGCTCGAGTTCCATCACGACGAACCCTACGCGTTAGGTGGAGATCGAAGCGTGAACAACGTACGACTGGCGTGCCCGGCTCATAACGCCTACATGGCTGAGCTTGACTACGGTAGGGAGAAAATGGACCGGCACCGGCGCTCGGCCGACCGAGTCGGCGAACCTCAGCCCACGCTCGAGCTCTGCCGGGACAACGTTGCCTGAAACACACCGCCCTCGCACGACAGCCACAAACCGCGTGCCCGGCGCCCGCCGAAGGCCCGGCCGCCCATCGCCCACGTACCGAATCGTTACGGCGCGCGCGCTCCGTGGTTCACTGACCAGGCCATGGCCACACGGACCGCTCGCCCATCCACGTCGAGACACTCCTGGCGTCGTAGTTGGGGAGAGGAGGCGCTGGCCGAATCGCTTGCCCGACATCGCGCGTCGGTGCCGACGTGATTCTCCTGGCCGGCGGGATGACTAGATCGCGACGACGAATAGACCGGCGCCAGTCGGCCGTAGCGCGCTGAGACTCGCCTTTGAAGTTCGAGCCGCGTCAGCGAGGAACCTCAGAGGCTGACGACTTCCATGCTCTTTTTGACTTCGTGCTTCCCCTCGAGCAGTTTGTCGATCGCGTCGAGCGTCGTGGCGTGATAGAAACGCTCTCCGCTTTGTCGGCAAACCTCGGCGTCGACGTTCTCCAGAATCCACTCTGCCCGTCGAATCAGATGGCTACGCAGATTGGAGTTGAATTCAGTGGACGTCGAACCTCTTCCAGTGTGCGAGAGGGTCCAGCCGAAGCGACTATGGTTCCAGGAGCTGGAAGCCCGAAAAAGCGCTCTGCGCCAGCGCCAGGAACTGATCGTCCGGTGTTGCCTCACGCGCATGGCTCACGATCTCGTAGACGTAGCGGTCTCGGATGTAAACCCAGTGGAGATACTTGAGCGTATGTCCGAGGGCATCGATCCGCGCGGAGACGAGCAGCCCGTCGTAGCCGTTGTTGGTGTAGGGTTCTTGATAGAGGATCTCGTGGGCGTCCGACGTCAACTCAAGCCGCGTGCGGATGAGCGGGACGACGTCTTCTAGGGAGAGCTCCATTCCAGCCGTATCCATGCTTTCAGCAGCGATGAAGAGATACATCTCGGGGGCGCTGCGGATGTAGCCTGCGATCGCTCCGGGGTGGACGAGCTCCGCGTGCCAGGGAGCCCAGGCCATATCGGCGGGCGCGTTGAAGCTGAAATTTCCTTTTTCGAAAAACTGCGGCATACCGGGCGGCGCGGGATCTCCCGACGCGGTCAGATACGGCCGGCCCTTTTCGCCGATGAGCCGTCCCGTCGTTTCGCAACCCGTGCGAAGGGCTTGGAGCACGGCGGGCACGAGCGCATCCATTGTCGCTTTCCCGAGCGCCGACTCCCAGAACGCCGCGTAGTCCTCGAGAGCGCTGGCAGAAATATTGCGGTACTTGAAGAGAAGATCCTGTCGTGTGAGCTCTGTGACGAGAGCGATCTCGTCTTGAGTGAGCCCGTAGACTTCCGATTGAGCTTGCACCGCCGGCGCGTCCGGCACCGATTGGTTCAATCCCGTGAGAATCGCGTCGCGACCGAGTGCGTAGGTAGCAAAGCCCACTTCCACGGAATCGAGTGCGTGACCGAGGCGGTCGATGAGGGCTTCCCGCTCCACGGTAGGGGGTGCCATCGTCAAGCCCTCGACGAAGGTTTCTCGTTCCCATTGGGACGCCGCGTCCGCGCGGTTTTCCTCTTGGACGATGGCTTGCACCGCTGGTGTCCGAAGCCACTCGAGCCAGGCGTCCAAGTTGGACTCGTCGCTACGCGCGGCGAATCGAGACACGCAGAGCTCGAACAGCGGGTCCGGCTCGAGTCCGCGCCGAACCGAGTCGACGAGGATGTCGTAGTATCCGGGAGCGACTTGGCCATCGAGCTCTGTCATCATGGACAGGAGTTGAGACCGAAACGACGCGAACGCCTGTCGTCCGCCGAAAAGCTCTACAGCCTCCCGCGCCTTGTCGTATGAGTCATCGGACTGCGGCTCGTTGGAGACACTGAGAGGTGACGCACCGACAAGAAGAGGGCCGGTGCCCATGCACAGAAATATGGCCAAGACCGCGGTTCTCATGGCTCTGATCCAGAACCGTAGATTGTCGTAAAGTGGTTGTTATCCAGAATGCCGGAGCTCGCCTTAGGTTGCAAGCGCTATCGGCCCGGCACCGGCCAGGGTATCCGCAATCCGCTTGGCATTCCCCGAAACCGGTAAGCGCCATGGAGTGGACGAGCTAGCGCACAACGTCCGCGTGCCGGCGAACGGGGGGACGGGTTTGAAGGGAGCGAAGCAATCAGTTCAAGCGGAACCTGCAAAGCCGCCTGGCCATTTCTTCGCGCCTTGGCGCCTTTGCGTTAAGACGAATCTCTTGCGATTCTAGTTGTAATCCAAACGACTCACCTCCAGGAGGCTTCCATGCCCCAGACGTTCAACGGTATCGGAACGTGGTATTACGGCAAGAAGAACAAGCACGTTCGTGACGATACGTGCGAGCATTGCGGTAACTACACCGAGCTCACGTCCTACGACACCAGGAACTTCGTCGTGCTCGTCTACATTCCGATCATTCCGCTCGGTCGTTTCCGCGTCGTCGATGAGTGCGGTTCCTGCACCAAGCACTACGCGGTCCCGCTCGCGGAGTGGAACGAGCAGAAGAAGGACGCCGTCAGTGAAGCGGTCAGCGCGCTGGAACGCGATCCGTGGAACAGCGAAAACGCGATGGAGTTCGTCCGAACATGTGCCGGCTACCACGCCCGCGAGAGCCTCGCGCGTCACGAATCCGGCATCGATCAAGCTCTATCCAACGACGCCTCGGGCATGGCGTTTCTCGGCTCGGCCTACGAATATTTCAAGGAACCAGAAAAGGCGGAGGGAGCCTACCGCAAGTCACTCATGCTCAAGGACGATCCAGGCGTCCGCCACTCATTGGGCATCCTTCTTATCAACCGACGCCGTCCCGCCGAAGCGAAGGAGTTCGTATGGCATCTCCTGACACCCTCCGATGACGACGACTTCACCACACTCTACTTCCTCGTCGAGGCGTACCAGGCACAGGGGATGCACCGCGAAGCGAGTGAGGTTCTTGATGCAATGTCGCAAAACGTGGGAGGTCTCGAGAACGACGAGATATTTCAAAAGTATCGCAAGCGCGTTTCGAAGCGCGCTGGAAGCACGAGATCGCTCGCGTCCCCGCTCATGAAGGGAAAACCGTTGGGGTACGACAACTCGCGTACGGTTTTGACGAGCGCTGCCGTGATCGTCGCCGTCGTTAGCGTCACCGGCTTCTTCCTCTTCCAAAAAACGCAACGAGTAGACGTCTACCTCGTCAACGGCCTCGACCGGGCATACAACGTACGCATTTCGGGAGAGACAAACCACCTCGCGCCGCTCGCCACCATCGAAATCACCATCCCGCGGCGCGCCGAGCTCCTTGCCGAAGTCTCGGAGCAAGAAATCGGCTGGCCCGCAACCGTGAACCTCTCGATGGCGACGAACTTCTGGAGCTCGCTTTTCGAGCGAAGAACGTACGTCGTCAATCCGGACCGGACCGCCGTCATCATGTGGGAACAGACGGAGTACCGCGTCAACCCAACCGACGGCGAGAACCCCACGCGGGTGCACCTCGGGCGGGGACTGCATTCGTTCGACAACCTAGACTACGTGTTCGAGGAGTTTCCCGACGAGATCACGCTCGACTCGGCCCAGTCGACGGAGCGACGCGACCGCATTTGGAGGATTTTCGATTTGGAGCCGACCGACGCCTATTCTGCGGCCCTCGAGCTCGGTATCCGCACCGACGGGGTCGCGTACCTCATCGCTCGGCTTCGAGCCAACCCGGGCGATGAGGCGACATTACCCCTCGCCGCGAGCGTCGTGCCCGCCAAAGAGTTTGCCGAGCTCGCTCGACCGCAGCTGGACGCGCGCCCGCTCGAGATGGAGTGGCACCGCATGTACCAAACGGCGTTGGAAGCGGCGGGGCGCGGCGGTGAGCTCGTGAACGACTACCGTGGCTTGCTGGACGCGGAGCCGGACAACGCCGACCTCCTGTATCTTCTCGCGCGCGTGACCCCCGATCCGGACGTGGCAGAACGATTGATGCGCGCCTCGGCGGAGAGCGATCCGCCGAGCGCCTACGGCGTCCACGGTCTCGCGTACCAGCGCGTCACCGACGCTAGGTTCGAGGAGGCTTTGAAGCTCGCGCGACGTGCCCAAGACCTCGAGCCCGACAACACTCTGTTTTCCTATGCGGAGAACGAAGCTTTGCTGGCGCTTCGTCGCTTCGACGTGTTGATTGAAGAGACCGACCGGGCTCTCGAAGAGAGCCCCCACGACGGGAACAGCGTGGCTCAGGCCGTTCGACTCCACGTCGCGGCAGGCGAAAGACAACGCGCCCAGGAGATCATCGACGCGTTCGTCCAGCTACTGAAAGAAACAGAAGAAGATGCGGAATCGTGGCGAACCTACCTCGACTCGCTGTACCACCTCGGTTCCGGCAATTGGAAGGCCTATCAGGAGAGCATGAGCTCGATCGAGGAGCCACGCTGGCAGTATCAAGCCGCTGTCGCGAACGGTGACATTGTAGCTGCTCTCGACGCGCTAGAAGCCGCGGAAAGCACGGCTTACGACCGCCTCATCGTCTACATCGCCGCGCGCCGTGCGGGCGAGCCCAACTTAGCTGAAGTGGAGCTCCAAACTGCGATCGCCGCCTTGTCCGAAGGCACGATGGACGAGAGGATTCTCGCGCGCTGCCTCGACGGCGATGCACCGCGGGACATCACGCTGAAGCTAGGATTTCAGCCAGACGCGAAAGCGATCGCGCTGGCCGCGCTCGCCGTACAATCAGGTGATGCGCGGCTGCGACAGCTAGGTAGAAAGCTCAACTACCAGCTAACATTCGAGCGCTACTACCTGGTTCGCGTTGTTTACTAGGTCACCTTGCGCAGCTCGTCGGCGAGGATCGTGATCCCTCGGCGAACGGTCTCGTCGTCCTGCGAGTAGTTCAGCCGAATGCACTCGTGCTTGTGCTGCCAGTCTTCCTCGAGTCCAGGGAAGAAGTAGTCTCCGGGAACGACCAGAACACCTCGCTCCTTGAGCCGTTGATACAGCTCTTTCGACGTGATCGGCAAACCCTCGAACCAAAGCCAGAAAAAGAACGTCCCTTCGGGTTTGTGGACGCGATAGGAGAGACCTTCCAAGTCTTGGCGGATCCGCTCGAGCGCCTGCTCGCACTTGTTTTCGTAGAACGGCCGAATAATGTCGCGACTCACTCGCAAGACTTCCCCGCTCCGGATCATGTCTCGGGTCAGCGCGGCCCCGAAGCTTCCCGGCGCAAGGCTCACGATCGCGTTGAGCGCAGAGACCGCCGACACGATTTCCTGGTTGGCAATGACGATACCGGTTCGAACACCCGGTAAGCCGAGCTTCGAAAGGCTCATCGTCAGAATGATGTTCTCGTTCCAGATCGGCTCGATGTCCATGAAAACGATGTTCGGAAACGGGGTCCCATAGGCGTTATCGATAATCAAGGGAACGCCGTTCTCCTTCGCCATCGCGTCGAGGCGTAGGAGCTCGTCCTCGGTGAGCACGTTCGAGGTCGGGTTGGTCGGGCGCGAGACGCAGACGGCCGCGATGTCGTCGCTTATCTCGACGGCGTTGAAGTCCACGTAGTATTTGAACAGATCGTCGCCGATGAGCTCGATCTCGGGCCGCCGCGACACGAAGAAGTCGTGCTCGATGCCGACGTCGGCGTA
This sequence comes from Candidatus Marinacidobacterales bacterium, assembly GCA_965237955.1. Taxonomy (GTDB): domain Bacteria; phylum Acidobacteriota; class Vicinamibacteria; order Marinacidobacterales; family SMYC01. The sequence continues at coordinate 4,079,256 of OZ250169.1, forward strand.
GCCGATGTACTCGGGTGTGATCGGCAAGAGTATCTTCTTGTGCACGCCGTTCGGGGACGCGCCGCCAAGGAGGTTGAACAAGAAAAAAAACGACGTCTGGCTTCCGTTCGTGAGCGCGATGTTCTCGGGACCGATTTCCCACCCGTAGTGTTGTCGCAAAAGTGCGGCCGTCGCGTCGATGAGCTCACGGTTTCCCTTGGGCGAGTCGTAGCTTCCGATGAGGTTTTCGAGCTCGGACGCGTTCGTCATCATCACGTTCATGCGAGCGCGGAACTTCGCTTCGACTTCGGGAATACGCGCGGGGTTGCCACCCCCGAGCATGAGCCAGTTATCGTCGGCGGCGAGAGCCTCACCGAGGTCATCCATCAATTGAAGGATGCCGGACTCTTCGGTGAACTTGATGCCGAACTTGGAAAAGTGCACTACCGCTAGCTGGAGGAAACTCTACACCGGAGACTGCCGTCCTCCGAAGCCTGGAAGCCCCGTTTTTCGAGCCATGCTGTCGCACGGGCGGCGTCGGGATGGGTTGTCCTCACCACGTTGTAGAGGTAATTGACGCCATGTCCGCGCGCTTCTTTCTCGAGCGCACCGAGAATGAACGTGCCCACGCCGCGGCCTCGAGACTCGGGCGCGGTTGCCAAGAGTATCTCCGCATCGCCCCAAACGATATCGAGCCATCCATAGCCGACCACGTCGCCGTTGTCTTCGGCGCGCCACCACTCGCCAGGCACGATATCTCCGATGGCGAGCTCGTCATAACGGCGATCGAAGATACCGGCCGGTGCGTCACCTATTATGCGTTTCTTACCGGGATCCCAGCTCGTCGTCCCTTCTTTGATCCAATCCATTTCTAATTTCGATCCGTTTGACCTTGGTCCATCTTCGGCATGCTCGGCGGGCATGGAGCTCAAGCACGAGCGCCATCAATCCGGCAATCATCCGCGTTCGCATCGGGCCAAAGCGTAACACGGGCCGACAGGATGTAGGAGTTCCCCTACGGGCACGGCAAGACGCCAAGAATGAACCTTCTATTTTGCAACGCGTTACGCGGGCATGCGCGGTGGCACGAAGATTGAATTCAAATCGTGTTTCGAACGATGGAACAAGTAGCCGAACAAGCTGGACAGGCCCGACAATGGCCCGCCAACGCCCCCATGGCCAACGTGGGCTCGCTCGCGCGGGTCGCCCTGCCCGAGATCCTCAAGCGCATCGCGTTGAACGAGCTGTCCGGATCGCTCGAAGCGAGCTCGGGAAAGACCGCCCGCACCATCTATTTCGATCGCGGCTTCGTGGTTTTTACGGCGAGCACGTCGAAGCAAGACCGCCTCGGTCAGTGTCTTCTAGAGGCGGGCAGGGTCACGGAGCACGAGCTCGAGCTGGCCGCGCGTCTGATGAGCTCACGCAGCCGCCGCATCGGCCAGGCGATCGTTGCCGCCGGACTACTCACCGAAGAAGAGCTCGGTCGTGAGCTCGCCTGCCAGGCTCGCCGGATAGCGACAGCGATCTACGCGCTGAAGAAGGGCATGTACCGGTTCGAACAGCAGGAGTGTCCGATCCCGATGGAGCTTCGCCTCAGCCTGTCGATGTATCGATTGCAGCTCGAGGGCATTCGCAAGATGAAGAACGGAAAACTCGTCGTCGAGTCCCTGCCGCCTCTTCAAGAAGTCGTGCGAATGTCGCAGTGTCCACCGTTCAGCTTCGAAGACGTGCACTTCATGCCCATCGAGCTCCTCGTCATGGAAGCTGCGCAAAAAGAGCGTGAGCTCCGGGCAATCGTCAGGCGTGTCGGCCGCGGACCGGATGAAGTGCTGCGCGCGGCCTACGGGCTGTTGAGCGCCGGAATTCTCGAGCGCGTGGATCCCGACGAGCCGGAAGTTCCACTGAAGGTCCAAGAAGAGACGGGCACGTTTTTGCTCTCCACACTCGACGACGACGACCACGCGGAAGCCGAGAACGTCCGCCAGGAAGTGCTTCTCGAGTACGAAAGCTCGGAGCACGCTGCCGCGGAGAAGCTACTGGACGTCGAGGAGGGCGCGTCGGAAGAGGCAGTTCGCCGCGCCTTTGCCGACAAGCAAGCGCAGTGGGACGAAAAGCAGAAAGAGCTCGACAACGAAAGCACGCTTTGCGTGAAAGTCGAAGAGATCAAACGTCGGCTCGAGCGTGCTAAGGCCGCGATGCTCGAAGCCGAGGCGACCCAAGCGTCGCCCGAGCCGAAAAAGACGAAACCGGCAGGCAACAAGGACGAAGTCAAACGGCTGATGCGCGAGATCAAGCTGCGCAAAATGGTGAACGATGACGAAGGCGTGATCTCGCTTCTGTACGAGGTGGTGCAGCTCGAGTCCGAAAACGCGAAGTACGAGGCGCTCCTCGCGCAAGCGCTCGCGTCACACGACGTGATGAAGAAAAAAGCCGAACGCCACTTTCGTCGCGCCGTCTCTCTCGATCCGCAAAACGCGGTGCTTCACTACTACCTCGGGCGCTACTGCCAATCCTTCGACTTGAACGCGCGGGCGCTCGCAGAGTTCAAGACCGCGCTTCGCATCGACCCCAAACACGCCAAAGCGCGAAGCGCGCTCGTCGAGCTCAAAGGCGACGACACCTCCCTCCAGGATCGCCTCAAGGGATTCTTTTCCTGAACGCTACGCCCTCTTGACGTACGACAACAAATAGAGGAGCACGATCGCTCCTACGGTCGCGGTCAGGAGCGAGCCCATCGTGCCGCTTGCGGACAGGCCGAGCACGCCGAACATGAGTCCGCCGAGAATCGCGCCCACGACGCCCACAACCATGTTGCCGATGAGGCCGAAGCCCTTGCCCTTCATGATCTGGCCGGCCAGCCAGCCGGCGACGAGCCCAATGGCGAGAAATCCAATCAGTCTTTCCACGCGGCACCTCCTCGTGTTGTCCAGTATCGAACGCAATATTACTATCAGGGGCCATGAAATGGGTGACCCGAGTGGGATTGTTCCTCGTTCTCGCGTTTGCCGTCGTCGGGGCTTGGATTTACTACCTTGTGAGGGCGAGCCTTCCTGATATCGACGGCGACGTGGAGCTCGAGGGACTGTCAGCACCGGTGAGTGTCGTGCGCGACAAAAACGGCGTGGCGACCTTGCAAGCGGAGGATCGATTGGACTCGAGTCGTGCCCTGGGATTCGTGCACGCGCAAGAGCGTTTCTTCCAAATGGATCTCATGCGGCGCCGCGCCGCGGGAGAGCTCGCGGAGCTCGTAGGAGCCGGCGCGCTCCCTCTCGATCGAAAACACCGCATCCACCGCATGCGAGCGCGCGCAGATTTTAGTGTGGCCGGGTTGAGCGCGCCTGAGCGCGCACTCTTGGACGCGTACACCGAAGGCGTCAACGCGGGTCTCGCCGCGCTCGGAGCTTCACCGTTCGAGTACCTGTTGCTTCGACAAGAGCCACGTCCGTGGGTCGTCGAAGACAGCGTCCTCGTGGTCGCGTCGATGTTCTTCGAGCTCAACGACGCCGAGGGACATTACGAATCGACTCTCGGCTTGATCCACGACGTGCTCCCGCCCGAGCTCGCGGAGTTCTTGTCGCCGCTCGGAACTGATTGGGACGCGCCCGTCGAAGGCGAGATCTTCGCAACACCGCCTGTTCCTCTTTTCCCGGGGCCCGCCGTCGTACCCGCCAAACCCGTTTCACTGAGTGACGCTCGTGTCGAGACATTGAGTGGCGGGACCCTCGGGAGCAACAACTGGGCCGTCGCGGGCACACGCACGACGCACGGCGGAGCGCTACTCGCGAGCGACATGCATCTCGGTCATGCCGTACCCAACATTTGGTACCGCGCGGTGTTGAGCACTGGCGCGAACACCGCCGTCGGCGTCACCCTGCCGGGTACACCTTTTCTCGTAGCCGGCAGCAATACGCATGTCGCTTGGGGCTTTACCAACGCGAACGGGGACTGGAGCGACCTCGTCGAGATCGAAAAGCACCCTGAGAGGGTCGACACCTATCGAACGACCGAAGGCTGGGCGGCCTTCGATGTGCACGAAGAAACCATTCACGTCGCGGGCGGAGAGCCCGAAGCTTTCACGGTACGAGAAACCATCTGGGGACCTATCGTCGACGAAGACCACGAAGGCACGCCGCGCGCCGCGCGCTGGATCGCGCACGACGTCGGCGGCATCAACTTGAACCTCAGCAAGCTCGAGACGGCGGCAACGCTCGACGAGGCGCTCGCCATCGCTCAGGAGAGCGGATTACCACCGCAGAATTTCGTCTGCGTCGATGCCTCGGGCGCGATCGCGTGGACGATCGCGGGGCGCATTCCTCGACGATTCGGTTTCGACGGACGACTGCCGTCGTCCTGGGCGGATGGAACACGCGGCTGGGACGGCTGGCTCGACGCCGAGGACTACCCCGTCATCCGCAATCCCGAAGCCGGCGTCATCTGGACCGCGAACGCGCGGGTGGTCGGAGGCGAGAAACTCGAGAAGCTCGGCGACGGCGGCTACGATCTCGGAGCGCGAGCGCGTCAGATCAGAGACGATCTACTCGCGCTACAAGAAGCGAGCGAGCGCGACATGCTGGACGTGCAGCTCGACGACCGCGCGTTGTTCATGGGCACGTGGCGCGAATTTTTTCTCGAGACGATCAAAGACGAAGGATTACGAAGCGTCATCGAAGACGAGTGGACCGGGCGAGCCTCCACGGACTCCGTCGGCTACCGCGTTGTCCGCGAGCTGAGGCTCGCTGTCTACGAAGCAGTTCTATCGACGATCACGGCGGACGCGCGCGCGGCAGACGCGCGTTTCAACATCTGGGCACAACGCCAATGGGAAGGGCCGGTGTGGAAGCTGGTGTCCGAGAAACCAGAGCATCTGGTGCCGCGGCGGCATGAAAACTGGGACGCATGGATAAACGACATCGTGGCGCGCACGGTCGCGGAGTGGGATGAACCATTAGAGGCGCGCACATGGGGAGCCACGAGAATGTCGGACATCCGCCACCCCTTGAGCGGAGCGGTACCGTTTCTTGCCCGCTGGCTCGACATGCCGTCGCGACCGCTCCCCGGCGACAGCCACATGCCCCGCGTGCAAAGCCCGACCCACGGCGCATCGGAGCGACTCGTGGTGTCGCCGGGCCGTGAAGACGAAGGGCTATTCCACATGCCCGGCGGCCAGAGCGGCCACCCGCTCTCCCCCTACTACGGCGCTGGCCACGAAGACTGGGAGGAGGGCCGCCCAACGCCGCTCCTGCCAGGACCCACGGTCTACACGTTGACACTCCACTCGAGTTAGACCTCTCCATCCCACCTTTGCCAATTGACTCGACAATCTCGTAGTGGGCGAGACGTCGCCCTGATTGGAGAGACACGACGGCTTGATGGTAAGCCGAGGCGCAATCGTGAGCCACCGCGGACGGTGGATAGCGGATAGCGGACGGCGCTAGGCCGTCCCTAGCTTCTTACGTCCCTGTTGATGGCGGCGCTCGAGCTCGCCATTCCACGGTGCGATCGCGAGAGTCACGTCGCCGTGGCACTGCGATTGGCATGAGAGGCGAATCAGTGGATGCTTGTCGTTCTCGTCATTGATGGTGTCGTAGCCAAAGTAGGCCAGACGCTCACGCTCGTAGTCCGAGATCTCCGACAACTTCTCGCGTCCTTCGAGGAGACCCACCCAGCAGTAACCACACGACCCAACACGACACTCGACCGGCACGGGTCCAGCGATGCGTCGGTAATCGAGGCTGCGAAAGTCCCCTTCCACGGCGTCGCCGGCCATAGCGATGTCCTGGCCGGTGATGGCTCGAAACGTTCCGTTCTTCGTGCGCTCGTTCCAGCGCACATCCCAGCGGCGGTTGAGGCCCTTCAAGAACGTCAGCAGACCATCGCGGCTCTCGCGCTTTCGTCTCGCGATCACCCGCTCGGGATTCTTGAGAAGGAGCTCCCCTTCGGCCGGCTTGTCCAACGTCTTCTCGAACGCCTCTTGGCCGAGTTGACGAAGCGTCATGAGACCGATGGCGGTGATGCCGAGCACGAGGCCGACGTCGACCTTTTCCGTCTCGGCGACCGCGTTCGCGATCGTGCGAATCGTCTCGGCCAGAGTCGAGTTGCCCCCGTCATGGCCCAACACCGCTTTTTTGACGGGCGCCCAATAGTGCGCGCCGTACAGGAAGGCAACAGCGGAGTCGATTTGATCCTCGAGTCGCCACTCACCCTCGAGATCCATGGCCCGGGCCATCTCGTCGGCGCCTTCCGGTGACTCGAGCGCTTCTTTCAGCTCGAGCGGCCAAAACGCGAACCAGATTCGGGTCGCATCGCGATCGACGGAGTGCATGGAAGGGCCGAGCTCATCGAGCGCGTCGAGCCACGCCCTCTGAGATTGCCCCTCGAGAAACCCAAGGAGTTGACTTTGTTCTAGAACGGCCATGATCGCTCCTCTTACGCGAGCTCCTATCCTAGCACGAGCTTTTGCCTCGCTCCTGAGCGCTGTGCTAACGTGCGCTCATGTCGTTCGAGATGTATTTGAAAATTCTCGCCCACCCGGTGTTCACGGGTCTGAACTTCCACATGCCGATGGTGGTGGATCTTTCGCATCCGCTCATCATGCTCAAAGGTGAGAACGGCTCGGGGAAGTCGACGCTTTTGCACTCACTGCACTACGCGCTCCAAGGCGAGCAAGTCGATGGCTACGTCTACCGGACCGAGCTCGCCGGCATCGATCCCGAAAACATCTACTTGTTCGATGCCGAGCAGCACAATCCCAGAAACCAGCTCCACTTGTTCGACGACCAGCCGGAGATGAAGGAGTTCCTCCAGATGGCGAGCCACGGACAAGTAATGCTGACGATGTTCAAGGACAGCTTCCCGAAGCTTCCAGACAACACGGTGCTGCTCCTCGACGAGCCCGAGATGGCGCTCAGCCAGTCCAACCAGCGTCGGATATTGAAGATGCTGATGGAGCTCGTCGATCAGAAGAACTTCCGGATCATCACCGCGACGCACTCTCCGGTCCTCCTCGAGGCTAAAGAGACGTACGTCATAGACTTAGACCGACACATCAACAGGAACGTCGTGCCCACGGACATGGGGATCGAAGGGCAGAGCACGCTCCACTAGCAACTGGCGCGGAATCAATTACTTACAGCCAGGTCTGGTAGTATTTCCTGAGCCGTGAGAGGCGCCCGTTCACGCCCCGATCCGGCCCAAACACCACCGGAATTGGCTAATTCGTTGATAAGTGTTGGCTTAGGGCCGATTCTGCATCTATTCTCTAGCCTGGAATCCAACCGAGGGTTCCGCGCATTCCATCTACGTCGGAGAACCCCAATGCATCCACCCGTCAAATACTTCGAGAAAGCCCTCAGTGTAGCAGCCAATGGTGCCTGGCAAGTGTTCGAGCGCTTGAATCGAATCAGCCCGAACCCCACATTCACGCCCAAATGGTCTGACAAACCGCTTCTCAAATCCTGGCAGAAAACCAAGCCGACTCTAGGCTGGCCCAGGACCACGGACTCGCTCTGCCCGAAGTGCATTCCCGAGGCGAGAGACAAGATCCTGAACGGCGACGGCGAGGTCTCGACCCTCGTGAACGAGAAGATCGGCGAGATCAAGGCCCAGATCATCGAGCGCGACGGTGAGATCCGGATGATCAAAGACTGCCCCATCCACGGGCACTTCGAAGATCTCATGGCCATCGACATCGACTTCTTCAAACATCTCGAGAACGTGTTCCCGGGACGCGACATCCGCGCCCACAACGACGACAAGCTCCACAATCACGGCTCGAGCACCATCAAGCACGGTCGCGGCTCGGTGCTCACCCTCGACCTGACGAACCGTTGCAACATGATGTGCGACCCGTGTTTCATGGACGCCAACCAAGTTGGTTTCGTTCACGAGCTCGGGTGGGATGACATCAAGACGCTCCTCGACAACGCCGCCACCATCAAACCGAAGCGCCAGATGTCGGTTCAGTTCTCCGGCGGTGAGCCCACGTTGTCTCCGTACTTCCTCGACGCGGTTCGCTACGCGCGGAAGATCGGCTACATCAGTACCCAGGCGGCGACGAACGGCATCGAGTTTGCGAAGAGCTCCGAGTTTGCGCGCGAAGCCGCCGCAGCCGGGTTGCGCTACGCATACTTACAGTTCGACGGCATCGGCAACGCCGCAAACTCGCACCGCCGCGTCGGCAATCTCTTCGACGTCAAGCTCCAAGCGGTCGAAAACCTCTACGCAAACGGTGTCGACATCGTACCGGTCACGACGCTCATCAATGGCGTCAACAACGAGCAGGTCGGCTCTCTCATCCGGTTCGCTCTCGACAACCCGAAGAAGATCCCGTTCCTCGCGTTCCAGCCGGTCTCGTTCACGGGACGAGACGAAGAGATCACCGACCAGCGGCGCTTCGCCCAACGCTACACGCTCTCGCATCTCGCCCACGACGTGAAGGCTCAGACCGGTCTCGGCGAGCCGGCACGCGACTGGTATCCGATCTCGTTCCTAGGAACGTTCTCGGATTGGGCGGACCTGGCGCACGGACCGGGCCGCGATTGGGGTCAGTTCAACTGCGGCTGCCATCCGAATTGCGGCGTCGGCATGGCGATCATGGTCGACAAAGAGACGAAGGAATCCGCTCCGGTGACGTCGTTTCTGAACGGCGACCAGCTCGCGGAAGACGTGAAGACGCTGAACGACGCGGCCCGCGGGCCCTTCCTCTCCGGGCTCGGGATGGCGCTGTCGGTGATGCGGAACTACAACCCGTTCAAAGCACCGTCGCAGTTCACGCTCAAATCGCTTCTCGAAAAGTTCGACAAGACGTACGGTGTCACCGGACGCGACTACGGAAAGGTCACTCCCGACCGTACGTTCGAGGACATCGAAAAGCGGCGGCAGGATCGCTGGAACTTCCTGTTCATCGCCGGTATGTGGTTCCAGGACCTGTTCAACTACGACTTCCGCCGCACCGAGCAGTGCATCATCCCGTACGCCACCCAGGAAGGCGAGATTTCGTTCTGCGCCTACAACACGGGCATCGGGTGGCGTCATATCGTCGAGAAGATGCACATGAACGCGACGCTCAACAAGTGGTATGAAGAGCGTGGCCGCCACTTCATCTACGCTGGTAACAAGGAAGTCGACCTTCCCACCGTCAATCACACGCTCTTGTTACGGCAAGACGACGTCGACAAGGGCGTCCAGACCGACCTCGACGAGAAGGGCATCGCCAAGAACGCCCGCGACGAGAAGCGTCTTGCCCGCGACGGGAAAGTCCAACGTAACGCCGAGGACGAGCGGATGGAAAAGCTTTACCGCGAGCAGGTTCTGAACGAGCAGCCCGCGGCCACCGAGCCGAAGGCCCCGACCGTTCAGATCGACGTGTAGATCTGAGAAAAAGCCCGTCCCGTCTTCGACGGGGCGGGCTTTTTTTGTTCACCCATCGGCCATCCGCCACGCCATCGGCTCACCAGCTTAGAATCGACAGACCGGGTATTTTGGCGAAGCTTCGGGTGTCTCGCGTTGCGACGTCTAGGCCGCGCGATACGGCGGTTGAGGCGATTACCAGATCGTGCTGTCCGATGGCGACTCCTTTGGCGGCGAGCTTCGCCCAGAGGCGCGCGTGAACTCTGGCGGCGACGAGGTCGAAGGAGATCACCGGCAACGAGCTCAGGAGAGCCTCGACGAACGCTTCCCTCCTTCCACGGCGAGCCTCGCTGCGCGCGCGGTGCACGCCGTGGAGGAGCTCGGAGACAGTCATCGCCGATAGCGCAAACTCTGTCTCCCGGTGCTCGTCCAGAATGCCGGCGAGATCGAGCGCGCCGCGTTCCGCGGCGATCAGGACACTCGAGTCGATCAGCGCTCCCATTTCGATTTGGGGAGCTTTTTCTGGGATCGCGTCAGTTCTTCCACGACCTCCAGGTAGTCCTCATCGACGGCGGGGAGCGAGCGTAGAAGCGCGACCAAATCCGCGCCGGTAAACCTCTCGCGGGCGCGGCAGGGCGGACCTCACAGATGCGCTCGCCGCCGCGCTCGATAATGAACGATTCGCCCCGATACTTCACTCGATTCATGACCTCGGAAAAGTGGTTCTCCTGTCGTTTCGGGGGATCTGATTTGTGTTGGAGGGCATGGCCTATGGACGCTGCCGCGATTGTGGAAAACGCCGGAAACTCCGGGCGAGAGAGGCGTTTAGGGAAAGGTTGTGAGCACGTACAAACGTGGAGCGGCGTTTTCCATAATCGCTTGGAAAACGCTTCGCGTTTCCCACGAGCGCCCACAGGCCCCTCCTGATATATATACAAGAAAGATTAATTCATATGGAATAAGGAAGGGGGGGCTCGATTAGTGGAGGCTATGGAAAACGCCCTTCCAGGCTTCGAAGAGAACTCAGTCGTGAGCAAGGTCTGAACGACCAGAACCGTGGGGGCGTTTCCCACAGCCTCGTCTCCCGCTGAGGGGCAGTGGCATTTGGTGAGGCCCGTGGGTTGAGAGGGTAAGCCATGTGTAGATGCGCATCGGCGAGAACGCTAGAATCTTTTTTTCCGAAAGAGAAAAGAGCGTTCCCGCGATGCGCGTTACTACGTTAGTCAACAAGCTCATCGGATTGCAAGGCCTGTGGGTCCGAGGTTTCCACTTCCAGGCGGACAAAGCCAGAGTGGTGGTGGATGTAGTACCACGGAGGAGGAAGCCTCTGTGCGGGATTTGCGGACGAAAGGTCCGCAAGAACAAAGATCGCTACAATCGCTACTGGCGGCACTTGGACCTGTTCGGAGTCCGGACCTATCTTCGCTACTCGATCCGACGAGTAGTATGTCGGCGGTGTGGAGTGGTCAGAGAAAAGGTGCCTTGGGCCGACAAGGGAAGCCGCTTTACCAAAAGCTTCGAACAAGAGGTAGCGTGGCTGGCACAGAGGACGGACGTCAGCGCCGTAGCGAACTATTTCCGAGTGACGTGGCGTTCGGTGCGACGGATCATCCAGCGAGTGGTTGCCGAGCAGCGGGATGAGCGGCGCGAGCTCGATGGATTGCGGGTGATTGGGATGGACGAGATCAGCTACCGCAAACGCCACAAGTACTTAACAGTGGTAATAGACCATCTCAGCGGCCGGGTCGTCTGGGCGGGAAAGGAGCGCAAGGCCAAGACGCTGCTGCGGTTTTTCCGCAAGCTCGGACCACAAAGAGCCGCGGAGCTCGAAGCGGTCAGCATGGACATGTGGGAGCCGTACATAACTGTCGTCGGCAAAAAGGCTCCTCAGGCACGGGTGATCTTTGACCGCTTCCACATCGTCAAGCATCTGAACGAGGCCGTGGATAAGATCCGGCGCGAGCTGGTGCGCGAGCTCAAAGGGACTGCCCGGCGCAACCTCAAGAACACCAAGTTTCCCCTTCTCAAGGCCAAACACAACCGCAGCGCGAAAGACAAACGGGTGCTCCGCGAGCAGGTGCGAGCTAATCGTCGCCTCTACCGCGCCATGCTTCTGCGCGACGACTTCATGGACCTCTACACCTACAAAACCGAGACATGGGCCAAGAAGTTTCTCCGAGGATGGCTGCGGCGCGCTATGAGCTCGAGGATAGAGCCCGTCAAACGCGCGGCGAAGATGATCCGCAGCCACTTCGATGGCGTCATCGCGTGGGTCACGTGGAGACTCAGCAACGGCCGACTCGAAGGAATGAACAACAAAATCCGGCTGCTGAGCCACCGCAGCTTTGGACTCCACTCTGCCGAAGCTCTCATCAGTCTCGTCTACCTAAACTGTGGCGGTCTCACCCTCGAGAGGATCCACTGAAATGGCAGGAGAGGCGAATCTTTTTTTCCGAAAGAGAAAAGAGCGTTCCCGCGATGCGCGTTACTACGTTAGTCAACAAGCTCATCGGATTGCAAGGCCTGTGGGTCCGAGGTTTCTACTTCCAGGCGGACAAAGCCAGAGTGGTGGTGGATGTAGTACCACGGAGGAGGAAGCCTCTGTGCGGGATTTGCGGACGAAAGGTCCGCAAGAACAAAGATCGCTACAATCGCTACTGGCGGCACTTGGACCTGTTCGGAGTCCGGACCTATCTTCGCTACTCGATCCGACGAGTGGTATGTCAGCGGTGTGGAGTGGTCAGAGAAAAGGTGCCTTGGGCCGACAAGGGAAGCCGCTTTACCAAAAGCTTCGAACAAGAGGTAGCGTGGCTGGCACAGAGGACGGACGTCAGCGCCGTAGCGAACTATTTCCGAGTGACGTGGCGTTCGGTGCGACGGATCATCCAGCGAGTGGTTGCCGAGCAGCGGGATGAGCGGCGCGAGCTCGATGGATTGCGGGTGATTGGGATGGACGAGATCAGCTACCGCAAACGCCACAAGTACTTAACAGTGGTAATAGACCATCTCAGCGGCCGGGTCGTCTGAGCGGGAAAGGAGCGCAAGGCCAAGACGCTGCTGCGGTTTTTCCGCAAGCTCGGACCACAAAGAGCCGCGGAGCTCGAAGCGGTCAGCATGGACATGTGGGAGCCGTACATAACTGTCGTCGGCAAAAAGGCTCCTCAGGCACGGGTGATCTTTGACCGCTTCCACATCGTCAAGCATCTGAACGAGGCCGTGGATAAGACCCGGCGCGAGCTGGTGCGCGAGCTCAAAGGGACTGCCCGGCGCAACCTCAAGAACACCAAGTTTCCCCTTCTCAAGGCCAAACACAACCGCAGCGCGAAAGACAAACGGGTGCTCCGCGAGCAGGTGCGAGCTAATCGTCGCCTCTACCGCGCCATGCTTCTGCGCGACGACTTCATGGACCTCTACACCTACAAAACCGAGACATGGGCCAAGAAGTTTCTCCGAGGATGGCTGCGGCGCGCTATGAGCTCGAGGATAGAGCCCGTCAAACGCGCGGCGAAGATGAGCAGCCACTTCGATGGCGTCATCGCGTGGGTCACGTGGAGACTCAGCAACGGCCGACTCGAAGGAATGAACAACAAAATCCGGCTGCTGAGCCACCGCAGCTTTGGACTCCACTCTGCCGAAGCTCTCATCAGTCTCGTCTACCTAAACTGTGGCGGTCTCACCCTCGAGAGGATCCACTGAAATGGCAGGAGAGGCGGAAAAGTTACGCGAAGCCTCGGTCGCCGAGAGCGTCCGTTGAGACCCGTACTCCGGAGGCGTCTCCCGAACTCGGTCCACAAGGCGTTTCTTTGATTTCATATTATCTGATTATATGATTTTACGCAAAAAGCGTCACGACGGCAAACTAAAACCCTCTCCCCCAGCTTGTGTGGGGAAAACGGCGTTCGTGGGGTTTTCCACACGTTTGATGCCTTGGTGCACAACTCGCGATCTCGGTCCACAATTGTCCTTTACTCACGGATTCGAGGTTCCCCATGAGCATTTTCAAACGCACTCAGCGGAAGTATGTGAAGAAGGCCTATCGCGTGAGGAATTGGCGTGAATATGAGGCGGGTCTACGCAACCGTGGGAGCCTGACCGTCTGGATCTCGCTCACCGCCGGCAAGCTTGTGAACTGGGACGCGCCCCGGCCGAGGAGGAGGAAACCGGGCCGTCAACGCAAGTACTCGAACCACGCCATCGAGACGGCTGTCACCCTGGGCATGGTGTTTCATCTGTCATCTAGGCAGAGCGAGGGATTGCTGCGATCGTTGTTCGCTCTGATGAAGCTAGACAATGATGTGCCCGATCACACCACGATCTCGAGGCGCAAGGCGAAGCTGGGTAAGGTCCCCTTCTACCAAGACAAGCAGAAGACGCCGTTGCACATCTTGATCGACAGCAGCGGTCTCGCTGTCCACGCCGGCCAGCTGCGCAGAGCACCAAAGAGCAGGGACTATCGCAAGCTCCATCTGTGTGTCGACGAGCAGAGTGGCGAAGTCGTCGCCGGCGAGCTGACGAGCAAAAGAGCCCGCGATTCATCGCGGGTTGCATCGCTTGTCGGACAGATCGACAGTCCCATCTCATCGGCCAGAGCTGACACCGCATACGACGCCGGCGGCGTCTATGAGGCGATCGAGAATCACAGCGCTCATTGCTCGCCGAGGGTGCTGATACCGCCGCGCAAGGGCGCCCAGCTCGCATCGGGGCCGGCGAGCAGCCGACAGCGCAATCGCAACATTGCAGCACAAGCTCGGCTCGGCAAACGAAAGTGGCACACAGAATCGGGCTACAGCAAACGGAGCAAAGTCGAGACAACGTTCCATCGCTACAAGGCTATCGTGGGCTCAGCGATGCGAGCGAGAGGGTTGGCGGCACAGAGAGTCGAGGCAAGGATCGGGTGCAAGATTCTCAACACCATGACGGCGCTCGGGATGCCTGATAGCGAGATGATCGGATGATGGGAGTCGGGGCCAAGCGAGCTCTCGGCCTCTATCGGAGTTGTGCACCAAGGCACCGAAGTGTGGGCCCTCGACAACCTTTTGACGGGCGCGGTCGCCGACGCGAGCTCTACGAAGGAGACAAGAAGCTCTCCATAACCCAGAGCTCGAGGCGGGGAGCACCTGCGGTGAACGTAACGCGCCGGCCGTCGGGGTGGAGCCGCAGATCCCGGAGCTCGTCCATCGCGAGTCCCGTTGGCTGAGCCGCTCCTCCGTCCAGCGGGATGCGCCAGACAGAGGCTTCTTCTTCGGCGCGTTTCCTAACGACGAGCAACGAGCCCTCTCCACCGAACGTCTGAATGTGGACGTCGTCTTGCTCCTGGAAGACAAGGCGCGGTGCACCCCCCTCCGACGGCATGACGTAGATCCGACCTTCCTTCTGGAAGGCGAGCGCTCGGCCACTCGGAGACAATGCGAAGTCGAAGATTCCGGCACCGTCGAGCTTTCGCTCGCTTCCCTTCTCGATGTCGTACCAGAGGAGCTCGCCGCGACGCGAAAACCAGAGGCGTTTTCCGTCCGGGCCGAGCTCGAAATCGGCCACGTCGCCAGCCAGCAAGCGCTCCGTCGCACCGGTGTCGACGTCGACGCCGTAGATCCCGGCCGCCCCATGTGCGGCATCCGCGTGGATTAGAATCCGGCGTCCATTCGGAGCCCAACGTGGGCGTCCGAGCTGTCGCAGATGGGGGACGAGCTCACGTTCCTCTCCGCTTTCGAGCGCGCGCACAATGAGAGTCTGGAAGCCGGGAACGCCGGGAAGATAGCCTCGCTGTGAAACGTAGGCGAGGTATTTTCCGTCGCGCGATCAGTCGGAGTAGCCGGCGGCCCGCATGTGCCGCTCGTCCACGACCGTCGGCACCTTTTCGATGGCCCCGGACTTCGGATCCAGGGAGGCCAGATACACCTCACTCCCTCCGGCGCTGAACTGGTAATAATAGGCGCCGTCGCGGGTGAGTCCGAGAGGGCGGCATCGACCCATATCCTTTCGCACCACGACAGGAGTCCCCTGGGGCTCGCCCTCCCGCATGGAGAGTGCAAACACACCGAAAGTACCCGCTCGATCGCTACCAAAAACGAGGGTCTCTCCGTCACGAGCCCAGAATGGATAGACGTCGTGCGCTCCGTGGGTGACGATGGCTCGATCCTGCCCGGTTTCCAGGTCGAGAAGGTAGACATCGCGATTCGAGGCATCGGTCGGCAAATCGTAAGCGAGATAGCGGTCGTCGGGCGAAAGACTCATGCCGAGTGGGAAACACTCCCCTAGATCTCTCACAACACGAAGCGCTCCGTCCTCGACCGAGACGAGCGCGATCCGGTTCGCGACGTCACGGCCGGATAGACCGAGCAGAATCTCTCTCCCGCGCGATGACCAGTCCACGAGCTCGATGCTTGCTCCATCCTGGGGACGGAACAAGGTCCGCTTCTCCGAGCCATCGAGGCTCACGAGCCGGAGCTCCACCCGCTCCCCTTCAGATTCGACCCATGAATAGGCAACAGAACGGCCGTCGGGAGAAACGGTCGAGCGGTAGGCGAGCCCCTGCGACCCCTCCAGGGAGCCATCGCCGGTGAGAACCTGGGTTTGTTCGGTGACGAAGTCGAAGAGGGCCAGCTCCCCGGTGTCGTCGGTAAACGAGAGATAGCGGCCATCCGCGGACGGTCTTCCAAGAAACCGGTAGCTCGAGGGCTCGACCGACCGGCGCAGCACAAGCGACGACCGATCGGCGCCGACCGGCGATATGGGTGCGGAGAGGCGATGTGAAGCGAGAACACCCAGAAAGAGCAGGACCGCTAGAACGAGAGCAGCGAGACGACGTCGGTCATGGACAAGTGTTTCGGGTTCCGCTTCGAGTGTGGTGCGCCGGCTCTCCCACCAGCCGTCGAGCTCACTCCGAAGGGCGTAGACACTGCCTGGTCTTCCGCGATGCTGGTGGTGGACGGGCATCCCCTCGCGCTTTTCCCAGATCTGCACGGTGCGCGTCGTACGGTCGAAATAGGCGGCGATCGCCTTCCAGGAGTCCAGACGGTCAGCGGCTGGTTCCGGTAACGGAGGCTCCTCGAGCTTCTGGGGTTTCCGAGCCACGGTGACCGATTCTAGATCGCCCGCGCTTCGGTTTGGAAACGCCGAGGGGCGTTGGTGCATGAATCAGTTCGCGACACGCACGGATCCTATTGGCGGCCCAACTTACTCCCCGACGATCGCTTGTGATTCAGGCTTGCCCAGCTCTGCCATTCGGTTCAATACATTGCACCCGATCCTTGCCTCCTGCTTTTGCGATTCGTAGCCGCGCGCACGAAGGCTGTTTCCGAGCGTGCGCTTGTACCTGAAGAACCGTCCACTTCACCCGGGTGTGGCCAGAGGGCGCCGAGATCGTTTCCGTTCCCTGAACGCCACCTCCTCGAAGATCCGGTCGGGGCTGAACCTCATTATACAGCATATATACTGTATAATGGATTTGGTGCCGATATCGGGGAAAGCGATTGTGAAGCGGCTGAAGCAGAACGGATGGACGGTCAAGAGCCAGTCCGGATCTCACGTGAAGCTCGAAAACGAATTCGCAGCAATCGTCATCGTTCCGGTCCACGGCAACAAGGACCTCGGCAAAGGACTCGTCAAGAAAATCGAGAAGGAAACGGGAGTTAGGCTCATATGATTCGTTATCAAGCTCTTATCGAGAAGGATGGAATAAGCTACAGCGTCTCATTCCCGGACCTTCCCGGGTGCTTCTCCACCGGCGACACACGAGATGACGCCGCCGAGAACGCTCGCGAAGCGCTGAGCCTCTACCTGGAGGAAGCCCGAGACCCCAAGTGGAGCGTTCCGAAGCCAAAGTCCCGCAAGAGCAGGCGTTACGTCTGGATTCACCCATTTGTGGACGTCGCTGTCCCGCTCATGATCCGCCAGGCACGATTGTCCCGCGGACTGACGCAGAACCAACTTGCCAAGCGCCTAAAAATCACCCTCCAACAACTCCAGAAGCTGGAGACCCCCGGACGATCAAATCCAACCGTCAAGACGCTTGCTGCAATCTCGGAGGCTCTAGAAGAGGCACTTCAAATTCGGCTAGTTGCGTGACCCCCACCATCGAGAAAATACGGAACTCCAGGATGCACTCGGCATGGCCAGGATGAGCACATATCGTGGTAAGGCTGCGCCCCGAAGAAGGTATGGCGATCGCGAACGATCCGCAGTACGCCTTCGCTGTATCCGACGTGATTGTAGTCGGGCTCTGAGCGTCGTAGTCGAACGCAACGAGGTTGCCCTGGGCGTCCAATCCTCCACGTAACCTGAAGGTATAGGCGGGACCCTTCGTATCCCAGGCGGTCTCTTCGTCCCGCATCCACTGCACGCGAACCGGCCGGCCGATCTCTTTCGCCAGAAACGCGGCATCGAAGCCGACATCGTCTGCGGCCGTGCGTCCGTAGGCCTGAGGGCCTTCCATCCATACCACGCGCACCCGATCCCTTTCTATCCCAAGAAACTCAGCGACCCCGCGCCGCATGCCGTAGGATTTCATGTCGTTGGAGTAGATCGTCATCTGACCGTCGGACGGGTCGGCCAGGGCATGGGCTGGACCGAAGGCTGTATGCCCTTGGAAAGGGAAGTCGTATTCGGCTTCGACGACCGTCGCTGCGCTCTCGAGAGCCGCCTCCGGATTTCCCACCACATCCGGATCCCAGCTCGACATGGGCGTTGCGCCGCGCATGTACCCGTACAGCTCTTCGGATGTCGGAAACGGCGCAGCCGCTGAGCTTCTCCCAATCTATTTTGAGTCGCCTCGAGCGAGCGTTGACGAAACAGCGTCAGCTCGTACTCGCTCATCGTGCCCTTGAGGCCGAGCAACAGTCGGTCGTTGCTCAAGCGCGGATCGTAGACGCCCTCGGGGTCGATGAGCAACGTTCCAACCAAGCCCCACAGATCGATCAGGTGATGCCAGTCGCGGTTGTTGCGTGCCAGACGTGACGCCTCCAAGCACAAGACCGCCCCCACCGCGCCGGGATAACGGCGGCTACTATCTGGACGAAGAGCACATCACGCTCGCGGAGACGCTGCAAGAGAACGGGTACCAGACCGGGGGCTTCGTCGCAGCCTTCGTCCTCGACTTGCGGTGGGGGCTCTCTCAAGGCTTCGATCGTTACTTCGACGATTTCGATTTCAAGCAATACGATCGGATCGCTCTCGACACGGTGCAGCGGCCGGGTGGAGAGGTGCTCGAAGAGGGCCTCCGTTGGATGGAGGACGTCAAGGATCCGTTCTTTGCGTGGCTCCACTTCTACGACGTCCACACGCCCTGGGATCCGCCCGAGCCGTATCTCAGCCGATACAGCGGCTACCGCGGGAGCCGCTACGACGGCGAGATCGCCCTATGTAGATGAATTGATGGGGCAGCTCTTCGACTGGCTCGAAGGTGCTGGACTCGAAGACGACACCATCGTCGTCTTCATCGGCGATCACGGCGAGAGCTTGGGACAGCACCAAGAGAACACCCACGGTTTCTTCATCTACGACGCCACGATGCACGTCCCTTTCGTCCTCACAGCACCCTATCGCCAGATGCCGCGGGGGCATCGGGCGCGGGCTCAGGTGCGCACCATCGATTTGATGCCGACACTTCTGGAGCTCATCGGCTTAGAGACTCCCGAGCCGGTTCAGGGAACCAGCCTCGTTCCACTCGTGACCGGGGACACCGAGGACTTGGGTCTCATGGCGTACGGCGAGTCCTTTTACCCACGACACCATTACGGCTGGTCGGAGCTCAAGTCCGTTCGCAACGGCGCCCTCCACTACATCGATGCCCCGAATCCCGAGCTTCTCGACGTCGAGGCGGATCCTCTTCAGAAGAACAACCTCGCGCGCCAAAGAGCCGCCACCGTCCGCCGGATGAAGACCGCACTCGGCGAGCTCGTCGAGGGCTTCGGCGCCGAGGGTATCGACGAGAAAGGCCCCGAGACTCTCGATCAGGAAGCGCAGGCACAGCTCGCGGCACTCGGGTACCTGGGCGGCCCGTCTAAAGTGAAGATCCAACCCGATCGACCTCTCGCCGATCCGAAGGACAAGATCGGACTCTTCAACCTCATCAAGGGTGCGGGAGTGGACTCGAGCGCGGGGAACGTCGCCGAAGCCATGGAAAAGATCGAGAGAGTTCTCATCGAAGATCCGGACATCCTCGAAGCTCGCAACATCATGGGAAACCTCCTGTCGAAAGAGAGCGAGCTCGAAAAGGCCCTCGGTGCCTACCAGGAGGCCTTGGCGCGAGACCCCGAGTACAAGCCCGCGCTCTTCGGCGTCGCTCTGACCTACAAGCAGCTCGGCCGCCCCAAGGATGCCGAGGCAGGCTTTCGGCGCATTCTCGATCTCGATCCGAGAGACAACCGTGCCTATTTCAACTTGGCTCGGATTTATGCCGATCGTGATGAGTTCGCCGACGCTCTGGATTTACTGAAGCAGGCCGCCGACACCGGGAGCGAACGGGCTCCCCTTCACAACCTCATGGCGGAGTGCTACATCGGCTTGAAGGAGCTCGACAAGGCGGAGGAGGCGGTCCACCGCGCGCTCGAGATCAACTCCGAGCTCGCGACGGCCCACTATAACCTCGCCCTCATTCACGAAGAGCGCGGCGACGTCGACGCCGCCATCCAGGCTTACGTCAAGGAAGTCGAGATCGTACCGAAGGATTTCAAAGCCCACTTCAATCTGGCGAAGCTCTACGGGAGTGTTGGAGAACCTCGAAGCATGAGAGATCACTTCGAGAAAGCCATCGAAGTGAACGAGGAGTTTGCGATCGGCCATCTCTATCTTGCAAAATTCTACCTCGACGCCGAGAACCTCGAAAAAGCGCAAGAGCTCGCCGAGAAAGGCATTGCCCTCGGCCCCGAGCCCTCGATGGCGCCGCTCGGCCATTACATCCTGGCCGACGTGTACAACCGCCTCGGCCGCTACCAAGACGCCGAGCGCGAGATCCAGACCGCCACGCGGCTCGAGGGATCTTAGACCGGTCTTCCATCCTATCGATAGGCTTGCCGTCGCTGAGCGGTGTGGCCGCCGCCTGATCGTGCGCGTGCTCGTGGCCGAGGGGATCGAGTGGTTCCTCGGGTACCCGCTCCGCCGGGTCGATGCGCCCGGCTAAAGACGGCGGTCCAGAATCGCTTCGATGCCAACATTCGGCGGAACGCTGGTCGAGGTTGTGGCGGCGAGTGTTACCTACCTACCTTCCGTTGATGAAGGAGCTCATTAATAGTGATGCCCAGACCCGGCACCAGCTCACGGGAGCGTTTGGATCACGTTTGTCGAGAGGGTGTTCGCGCTCGAGTTGATGGAAGAAAGGCGGTGCTCTAGTCCCCCGGATCTTTGATTAGTGACAAAAGTCTAAACTAGCGTGCGTGGTCAAGGTTCGCTGAAAACAGAGGGAGAAGAGCTCACCGAGCTCGTTTGACTCCGGAGTGCCCCAGTGAAGCAGTGAAGCATGCGATGCTCGCCCGGCGCTCTCGTTTTTCCTCCGTGTGCAATACAGCTAGCAGCAAGCAATTCGCAAACTCCACGCCGTGGCGATCCCTCTGGTCGGGGCTCCGGGGTTGGAGACCGCGGGGGTGGCTGGGTGGCGGTGGAGTTCTACGCGACTCTGGACGTGAGAAAAAATCGCGTTTCCCAAGGGAGATGGGGATGGTTGGTCCACACTTCTGTCAACTAGGGGGTCGGGTCCGCGCGGTACGGATTCACCCGATATCGTATCGGCGTTTCGTTGGTGCTCTATGACTAGCGCTTTAACAAGTCGGGCTGCGTGTGCTCAACGCGCTCACGTCGGCACGAGTGTCGATACCATCTTCGGCCTCCAGCGGAGGCGAATCCACTGCAAGATATCGTAGGTGAGGGCGACCCACAGAGATTCAGTGCGCACTTTGGCGACTCCGCGCACGCTAAACTGCCGCAGGCCGAACTTGGTTTTGATCCAGAGATTCGGAAACTCGGCCACCTGCGAGCGTGTCTTATAGATGGCCTTGGCTTCGTCGGTCTGCATCTTCTTCCGGAACGCGGCTATGTCGGGCAAGAGTTCGCGCCGCTCGATCGAGCGGCCGTGCTGCGTACGAGGACAACACTGCTCTTTGGCCGGACACGTCTGGCAGTCTTGCTTAGACGCCTTATATCGATAGCGCATCGTGCCATGGCTTTCCTGCTTGGCGTCGTAGCGTAAGTGCTTGCCCTGCGGGCACACATACGTGTTGGTCTGCGTATCGAAGACAAACTTCGACGCCTCGTATTCCGCTTTCACGCCGTGGTGCTTATACGACTTGCGCCGATTGGCCTCTGCTGCCTTGTTCTCGTGGTCGGGGCCGACGAGATCGATGCCGCGCTTCGCCATCTCCGCGATGTTGTTGCTACTTAATGTAGCCTCCATCTACGACCATCTGCTCGGGCGCACGCTGCATGCTCTGCTCAATCCGTTCTATGGCCGGCGTCAGCTGCTGATAATCGCTACCGGCCTGCGTGGCATCGATGTCGACAATCAGGCCGTGTGCGGCATCCGTTGAGACTTGGACGTTGTAGTTAGGTGCGGAGCCGCCCTCGGCTTGCTTCATCACCCGCGCGTCGGGATCGGTCGTGCTCACGCGGTCTATGCGGCTTTTCGCGGCTTTCAGCTTGTCATACTCCTTCAACGCTGATTCTAGACGATCCTGTCTCTCTCGCCTGGCGCGTTGCTGCGCTGCCTGCATCTGCCGGCTCGATTCCTCCTCCGTCTGGGCGTTGAGAGTCTCTACCGCCTCACGCGCCTGCTCCAGACACTCTTCGACCGTCGGCTTGCGGCGAAATCCACTCGACGAAGCGTTCGCGCGCACCTTCGTCCCATCCAGCATGACTCGCTCGAGCGTGATCAATCCGTCCGAACTCAGAACTCCCAGAGCTTGCACAAACAACTCGTCCAGGATCTCCCTATGAATCATCCGAAAGTCCGACAGCGTGTGCGCACTGATGCTCTGCATTCCGCTGAGCCATTGATACGCCGGATGATGTTCGCACAGCCGCTCAACCGCGCGGGCCGAACTCACGGCTTGGCTGTAGCTGTAGACCCACAGGCTCACCAGTAGCTGAGGATCAAACGCAGGCCGGCCTGCGCCACCCGCGACCGAGCGGACTTGATCCGTGTACCCGCTGAGATCCAGCCGACCCACGAACTCCCAGATCGCACGCGCTGGGTGATCCTCTGGGATCAAACGCTCCACGTCGACCGTCCGCAGCAGCAGCTGCGCCCTATCGACCACCTTCAACCGAGCTTGTGTCACGCGCGCTCCCTCATCGCCGTCATCACCATCGCTGCGTTTTCGCGGACTCGGAAAGCCTGGAAGTGACGTTTGCTTATCACCCACGTTTACCCCGCTTCCTCCCACGCTTTGCCTTAGGCGTCCGACGCACAATCAGTGTGTTTCGATCCTCCACCACCCACTCCAGCTCCTCGCCTGGCTCCATCTCTAGCGCCTGGGCTAAAGGTGACGGGCAAATCACATAGAACTGACGGGTGTCGTTGGCTCGCTTGATCACCTGCAGCTTTGTCACGTATCCCATGCTGGTCACTCCATAACATAGCTGTACCGCTAGTCGAACTTAATTTTTTCTCACGTCCTCCGTCTAGACGGAGCTCGTTCATCGGAGAAAGTCGAGCTGTGTGCCTTGACTCATGTGAGTCATGAGCTGTGGAAGAAATGTGGAAAAACCTGTGGATACCGGCGCACACTTGCGCGCCGAGGAGGATAGCGGTCGCCATCGCCGGCGGCCGTCGGCAGGTGTTAACCGTCGAGCCCCGCGGGATCGCACGCGCTCTGGATGAGCTCCTTGACCCGCGCCCAGACCTCCGGGTCACGGTCCATCCGGGCGTGGGGAATCCTGAAGGCGAGCTTCCACCAGGGGACACCGTCCAGTGGGATTTCGCTTCCGGGCGGCTCCGAGTAGTCGAAGCGCCAGTTTCCGAGGATACGGGTCGCCTCCGGATCTTCAGCCCGGATGGGGTGCTCGCCGTCGAGAAACCATCCGTCGGTCTGATAAAGGTTCGCCGCGCTCCGCACGTTCGGAGGAATGAGCGCGTCGTCTCGCCCGACGCTGTCGACCTGGACGGTCAGCTCGATGGGGACGTCGAGCTCGTTCAGCTCATGTGCGAACTTGACGACGGCGGCGCCGCCGAAGCTCTGGCCGTAGACGACGAGCCGGACATTCTGGCCATTCTGGACTGTTCCGGCCTCTTGCACGTCGATCGCGCCGTCGCCGTTCCTGTCCAGAGCATCGCGAACGGCCTCGAGGGCGACGCTACGTCGTCGGTTCTCGAACGTCTCGGCGAGGCGGCCTTCCGAACGGAGCTCCAAGGCGAGCTGCCGCACGCCCTTGCTCGAGTCGTCCCAGGCGTCGCGTCCTCCCAGAAACCCGATCACGAGACAGGAGTTCTCGGGGACCGGTCTTGGAATCTCGATGTCCGCGATCTGGATGCCGCCTCCACACCCGGAGGCCACTAGAAGCGCGATGGAGGCCACAGCACGTCGCGGATGGAAGCTCACGGCCTCTATGTTAGCGTCGGCCCCCTGCTCGAGGCGAGACGGAATTCACTTTGGCGGTGTCGCCCGTTGTATGCCGACTAGAATCGGACGTTTCTAAACGACAAGGACGTCCGATGTTTTCGAAGACCGCTTGCACCTGCCTGCTTGCGAACGGGTTCTCACTCGCTGCCGCGGCGCCCGCCGTTGCGCAGAAACCCAAGATCGCGGTTTTCTCGGGCCCGACGGCCACGATCCAAAACAGCGAAGCACTCGTGTTGATGGCTTGCCTCATGAAGTTCGGTAGCCTGCCGGTCCCGTCGGACCCGGAGCATCCGACCGAGAGAGAGCTCGGCGCCATTCGGACGACGGTCACGTTATATCAAGCGGTGTTCGACTCGCACTGAACGATACCGCTCGAATCCGTTACGGTTCGCCGGCAAGCGCGGGGGTTGTCGCCGGTGGACGGCGGCGGTGCGTCCCCTGCTCATACGCGTACGCGTACCGGATGAGCAGCCCTTCGGTAAACGGCCTTCCCATTAGCTCGAGCCCTACGGGAAGTCCAGCGCTGGTGAAACCCGCGGGTACAGTCAGCGCGGGGAATCCGATGACCGGGCTCAGATAGCGGTTGTTACCGATGCCGTAAGCGTCTTCGGTGTTGGCGTTCGTCGTCGCATCCGGCGCAATCAGACTCGTCTCGTGATCGAACGTCGCGTACACGAGCACGTCGAGATCGTGGTCTGCCATCACCATCAGGATGCTACGTCGAAGCTCTTCTTTTGCCTGAAGCACTTGAAAATGTTCGTGTTCATCGGCCGCTCTTCCAACCACGTTCATCAGACCACGGGCGCGCCAGGGTGTGACCTTGCCGATCAGTAGGATCTCCTGAAGCGTTTTGACCGGCGCGTTGGAATGATCAGCCAGATACTCGTCCATGGCGTGCTCGGTGGCGAAGTTGTCGCTGACATAGGTTGGGTCGGCCAAAGCGAGTTGGGGGACGGTCAGTGGATCGACCACGTCAGCCCCGAGTGATCTCAGATCGCCAATGGCTCGATCGATGACCGTACGAACCCTCTTGTAGTCTTCGGAAGCGGGGTCCGCCTTTGGATCCATCGGCTCGCGCACGACCCCGATGCGGGCACCGTTCAAGCCATCCTCTCGGAGAAACGCGGTGTACGTATCGGGCACGTGGTTCACCGAGTACGCGGTGATGGGGTCGTTCGCATCGTAGCCAGCGACAACATCTAGAAGAATCGCGGCATCTTGGACCGTGCGCGTCATCGGTCCCAACGTGTCGTTTGCCGGGTTTGCCGGCATCATGCCGTAACGGCTCACCAGCGGCGTAGTGGGTCTCAAACCGACCAGGCTATGGACGGCTGCAGGACCACGGATCGAACCGCCGGTATCTTCTCCAATGCCGATCATCCCGAAGTTGGCAGCAACCGCCGCACCGGTGCCACCCGAAGAGCCGCTCGGGTTGCGAGCCGGATCGTAAGCGTTTCGAATCATCCCGTAAGCGGAGCCAACGTAGCGAGACGCAAACTCACCCATTGCGGTCTTGGCCAGAATGATGGCGCCAGCGTTTTTCATGTTGATAACGATGGTGGCGTCCCTTTGGGGGACGAAGTCCTCGAAGATGGCCGAGCCGTACGTCGTCGGCATGTCGCTCGTCTCGACCTGGTCTTTGAGGAGAACCGGGATGCAGTGCAACGGCCCAGCGAGTCCCGACGACTCGAAGGCCGCGTCGAGCGCGTCCGCCTCCACGAGTGCGCGCGGGTTGATGAATTGAACCGCGTTCAGATTGGGCCCCTTGCGGTTGTAGGCCTCGATGCGGTCCAGGTAAAGCTGCACGAGCTTGCGGCAGGTGATGTGGCCCGCGCTCAGCGCCCCGTGGACGTCGTCAATGGTCGCCTCGGCAAGACGAAACTCCTGCGCGCTCGCGACGCTCGCAACCAGAAGCCCGGCAACGATCCATGACCGAAAACGCATCGTTCACCTCCCGGTGGAACCGTGCCATCTTAGGGGTAGCGAGGAGGGGAGGCAACCTCTAATAGACGACATCCATCACCCAGATATCGCCGAGGTTTTCTTGCCAGACGAAGTAGAGGTAGTTCCGTCGGTGGCGAGCGCACTCCGGCCCATCTGGCCCATACGGCCGCTGAGATCGGCCATGGGTTGCTCGGAACCGTCGTCGAGCGAGACGGCCCAGATGTCACCGGCGCGATCGTCCGTGGCGATGAAGTAGAATTCATCCATCTGAATTCCCATGAGCTGGCTCTGGTCACCATGTAGACCAAGCCAGCTCCATCCGGAAACCAAATGGGAAGGTAATCTTCGGTTTGCGTCGAACGTTAGCTGTTGGGCGTTCGCGAGTCGGGTGAGAGGTTAGTCGCGTGAGCTTACCTGGACGAACAACTCGCCAGTTTTAGGACTCAGCTCAGGAAGCCCAGGGTGCGCTTGGATTCTCTCGTCGCCGGAGACGCGAGCTTCATCGTTAGAGGATATGACGAGTACTCGGGTGGCCTCACCGAGGCGCATCCCGGCCTCGTTCGTACCGAGCACGAAGTCAGGATGACGACGGACCCACGCACCAAGGGTAATGACGACGTCCAGTCACCGTGTCTTGTTGGAAGTCTCCGCCAGGTGGCATGAACAGAAGCCTCCCGTCGACATACTCGAGGCTTCCTGCGACCTTCGGCCAGGTTTCGAGCTTGTTGGCGTCGAACCGGGCGGGAGGCACCATCTCTACCGGGAAACGGACGGCCCTCGGCAGCGAGATGACTTCGTCATAGCGTGAAATCGTCGACATTTGAGTAGATCTTGGCACGGTCGGGAGCTTACGGCAACACGGTGACGCTGGTGACGGCGTCTACGTTCACGGGGCCGTATATGTGCGGGAACATCTCGCCCGGCTCTCCCTCTTCGTAGCGTATTTTTCGCTCGTTAGCCGTTCGACGTTGATCTCGAGGATGATGAGGCCGGAGTTGCCTGGCCTTCGTTCGAGCAGTGGATGAATCCCTCCGTCTCGAGAGATTCGTGTCGGTACGAGCCGGTAGCCTTCTGCTGCTCCCAAACCTGGAGCGTGGTGATGTGAAACATTCGTGCGTTCATTCGAGCTCCCGTGGGCGCCAGAGGTTTTTGAGCTTCACCTCGACGCCGAGCTCGAGCTTGCGCCAACTGTCGATTTTGAGCTCGAATGCGGCGAGCGCGGCGGTGGGGAAGGGCTCCTTCTGTCCCGACAGCATGTTCACGAGATCCTCCATGCCGGGGTTGTGACCGATGAGCATGATGCGGCCCAGTGTCTCCTCGGTCCGCTCTTGCGCGTATCGCAAGATCTCACCCGCCGTCGCGAGATAAAGCTCGTCGGTCAGAGTAATCTCGCCGGCGTAGCCACAGGCTTCGGCAGCGGCTTCCGCCGTACTCCGCGCACGCACGGCCGTCGACGACACGACGAGGTCAGGCACCATGTTTTTCTCGCGCAGCAGGTGGCCCATGAGCGGCGCGGTCTTCTTGCCGCGCTTGTTCAGCGGCCGGTCGTGGTCGGTGAGACTCTCGTCCTTCCAACTCGATTTGGCATGTCGCAGAAGCAAGAGCGTTTTCATGCAGCCCATCTTTTCTTCGCGGACGACACGATCTTCGGGACGAGAAAGCTCACCCAAAGTCCAATCGCCGCGAAACGCGCCCAGAGGTAGAGATGATAGTAAAAGGATTCGCTCCCGGGAGAAAGTAGCCGTAGGAGAAAGTAGAGAACCGGCAAGCCGAGAAGCCCCACGATGAACCAAGACCGCCGGTTGTGAGATCGCTCGCCCTCGGGGTAGAGGCCCTTGTGGTAGGCGAACGCAAGACCACCGAGCGCCCCGGCGAGACCGCCCATGGCGATGGCGGCGTTTCGCGACGGATGGATGAGCGCTAGCAGCGCCGGCGCCCCGAGTGAGAGGAGCGTTTGCGAGCTGAGCTCGAGTCGACTCGCCCAATCGGCCACCGGCCCGAACCAGCGCGCGTAGCTCCACGCGATCGCGGCGCCGAGTGTCCAGCCGACGACAACGTCGCTCGGGAAGTGAACGCCAAGGTAGACCCTCGAGAACCCGATGAGGAAGACTATGGTGGCGGCGAGAGCACTGAACCATCGTTTTCGAAAGTGAAGCGCGAGAAGCCCCCAGAACATCGCCGCCTGCTGGGCGTGGCCGGCTCGGGAAGCTGTACTCGTTCGGGGTCCTGAGATTCGATACGTCGTCCGTGTACACGAAGGGACGCGGCAAAGCCGCGACGTCCTTGATGAGCGAGTTCAAATAGACACTGAGAACGAGCGCGACGAAGATCCTCGCGCCGAGCTTCCACGAAAAGCCCCACCAGATGATGGGCAATATGAGCAAGTAGCCGACCGTCGAGCCGAGATCGGTCACGACCAAGAGAAAGCTCGTCAGAGCGGGAGAGCGGTACGCTTCGAGCCAGTGGATGATCTCGACGCCGGCGTCCAGGATCTCAGTCACCGCTCAGGATTCGCCGGTAGACTTCGGGGTCGACGTTGCCGCCGGTCACGACACAACATACAGAGCGATCGCGAAAGAGCTCCGACTGCGTCAGAAGAGCTGCCACCGCGAGCGCGCCCGTCGGCTCGGCTTTGAGGTTGGCTCGGACGAAAAGAAGCCGCACGGCCTCCTCGATATGCTCGTCCGGCACTTCGACAATCGTCTCGATGCCGTCCTTCAAGATGGCCCAGTTGTGCTCACCCAGGCTTACCGTGCGAGCGCCGTCGGCGATGGTGAGTGGCTCCGTTTCGTTCTTTACGATGTGACCGGCCTTTAGCGAGCGCGCTGCGTCGTTTCCCAGGAGCGGCTCGGCGCCGATGACTCGAGTCGTGGAGTTGCCGGAATCGCGAAGCCCTTGAATGAGGCCGGAGCTCATGCCGCCCCCGCCGACGGGCACGACGATGGTGTCGAAGTCGAGCGATGCGAGCTCCTCGCCCAAGGTCGCGTTCCCGTCGATCACCCTGGGGTCGTCATAGGCGCTTACGACCACCGCATCGGGGTGCTTCTCAGCGAGCTCGTCTACTTTCTCTGCACGGCTTTGGACGGTGACGTCGACCGGCTCGACGCGTCCGCCGTGCTCACGGACGGCGTCCATCTTGACTTGGGCCGACGTCTCCGGCATTACCACGATGGATTTCTTGCCGAGAAGCTTGCACGCGTAGGCGAGCGCTTGTCCGAAGTTGCCGGACGACGCTGTCAGGATCGTGTCTCTTTCGATGTGGGCCACGAGGTTGTAGGCGGCTCGGAACTTGAAGCTCCCGGTGTGCTGGAACGTCTCGCTCGCGAGTCGGAGCGAGACGCCTAAATGCGTTTCGAGGCGGCGCGGCTCGATGAGGGTCGTCGGGCGGATGACATCGCGTACATTCTCGGGTTTCTCGGTCATCGCGGTGCAATCTTATACTATGGCCGCGATGCGCATAGACGCCCACCAGCACTTCTGGGTCTACCGCCCGGAGGAGTACGGCTGGATCGACGAGCGCATGGACGTCATCCGTCGAGATTTCGCTCCGAGTGATTTGAAGCCGCTTCTGGACGCGAACGGCTTCGATGGGTCGGTGGCGGTGCAGGCCCGCCAGCACCTGGCGGAGACGGAATACCTGCTTCGGCTCACTGAGGAAGACGAAGACGAAGACGACATCGTCCGCGGCGTCGTAGGCTGGGTCGATCTCCGCGCGGCGGACGCGGAGCGGCAACTCGATCGCTTCCGCTCGCACCCGCGGTTCGTGGGCGTCCGCCACGTCGTCCAGGACGAGCCCGACGACCGATTTCTGATGCGCAAGGATTTTCTGCGGGGCGTGGCGCTTCTGGGCGAGCTTACCTACGACATCCTTGTCTATCCGAAACAGCTACCCGCCACGCTCGAGCTCGTCGAGCGTTTCCCGGACCATCGCCTCGTCCTCGACCACATTGCGAAGCCGCACGTTGCACGCGGTGAGCTCGAGCCGTGGGCGTCTCAGATTCGAAAGCTCGCTGAAGCTCAGAACGTCTTTTGCAAAGTCTCGGGGATGGTCACCGAGGCGGATTGGAAGGGATGGAAACGAGACGACTTCACGCCTTACCTCGACGTCGTGTTCGAAGCGTTCGGCCCGAGTCGCATCATGGTCGGCTCGGACTGGCCCGTGTGCACGTTGGCAGCGAGCTACGACCAGGTGATGGACGTCGTTTCGTCATATATCGAGCCCCTGTCCGAGGGCGACAAGGCCGCCGTTTTTGGGGGCACTGCCGAGAAGTTCTACAAACTGGAGGCATCTACGCATGCGCACTAAAGCCGTACTCGCCGTACTCATTGCACTGTTTCTGGGAGCCTGTGGCGGGGAATCGACGGACACCGCGAACGAAACGATCACTATCGCTGTCATTCCCAAGGGAACAACACACTCGTTCTGGGTCGCCATCCATGCCGGAGCGATGAAGGCAGCCCAAGAGCTAGGCGTCAAGGTGATTTGGAAGGGGCCGGGGCGCGAGGACGACCGCGAGGCGCAGGTCGCCGAAGTCGAGACGTTCATCAGCCGCGGCGTCTCGGGTATCGTGCTGGCGCCGACGGACGACAAAGCGCTCCGCATCCCGGTGATGAACGCGGCGCGCAGTGGCATTCCGGTCGTGATCATCGATTCCGCGCTCGACAGCGAGGACTATGTCAGCTTCGTCGCCACGGACAACTACAAGGGCGGCCGGCTCGCGGGCGAGCGTATGGTCGAGGTCTTGGGCGGCGCAGGGCGTGTCATCATGCTCCGCTACATGGAGGGCTCGGCGAGCACGATGAAGCGCGAGGACGGCTTCATGGACGTCATGGCCGACAACCCGACGATGGAAATCGTGAGCTCGAATCAACACGCAGGCGCCACCTCGGAGCTCGCGTACCAGGCGAGCGAGAATCTTTTGGGACGTTTCAAGGACGCGGAAGGGAATCTCGAGGTCGACGGCATCTACTGTCCGAATGAAAGCACGGCGTTCGGTATGCTGCGAGCGCTTCAGGATTCGGGCCTGGCGGGCACGGTGACGTTCATTGGCTTCGACGCGTCGGAGCAGATGGTGCGTGGCCTCGAAAACGGCGAGTTCGACTCCCTGGTGCTGCAGGACCCGGTGAACATGGCCTACCTCGGGGTCAAGACCATAGTGGCGCACCTCAGGGGCGAGCCGGTCGAAGAGCGTGTCGACACGGGCGTGACGCTCGTGACCGGGGACAACATGAACGAGCCACGGATGCAGGAGCTTCTCAGACCCGATGTGGACAGGTGGCTGCAATAGGTGCTGCCATCAGCCGTCGGCCATCGGCCGGGACTGAGGACTAAGCTTGTCATCGAGTCGGATTGTCGCGCGCGGGGTTCGTAAAGCCTTCGGTCCCACCGTTGCCGTCGACGGGGTCGACTTTTCGGTTGCGGCCGGTGAGGTCCGGGCGCTCGTTGGGGAGAACGGGGCGGGGAAGAGTACTCTCGTCAACGTCCTCTCCGGCGTGTTCTTGGCGGACGCCGGGTCCATCTTGCTCGATGGGGAGCCTTACGAGCCGTCGAGCCCGAAAGATGCTCGTGATCGTGGGGTCGTCATGGTGCATCAGGAGCTTGCGCTTGCATCGCACCTCACCGTTGCCGAGAACCTATTTCTCGGGATCGAGCCCGTTCGTTACGGGCTGCTCCGGCGTGCCGAGATGCGCGAGCGCGCGTCGAACGCGCTCCGAGAGATCGAGCACGACGACATCTCTCCGGATGCGCGCGTCGATTCGCTTTCGATCGCGGCCCGTCAGATCGTGGAGATCGCGCGGGCGCTGATCCTGGAGGCCAAGGTCCTCATCCTCGATGAGCCCACGAGCAGCTTGTCCCGGCCGGACGTGGAGAAGCTTTTTCGCCTCATCGGTCGGCTCAAAGAGCGCGGTCTCGCCATCATTTACATCTCGCACTTTCTCGAGGAAGTCTGGGAAGTGGCCGAGACCTTCACCGTGCTGCGCGACGGACGCTCGGTGGACGAGGGCGTTATTGCCGACGCCTCGGTCCCTGGCATCGTCCGCTCGATGGTGGGGCGGGATATCGACGACCTGTTTCCGAGGTCGCAACGGACGAAAGGCGAGCTTCTTCTCCAGATCGACGAGCTCGCTGGAGCGACGCTTCCGCTGACGGCTAGCTTTAAGCTTCACCGTGGCGAGGTGGTCGGCATCGCCGGGCTCATGGGCGCGGGGCGCACCGAGATGGCGCGCGTGGTCTTCGGGCTCGACCCGGTTCGACGCGGCGACATCAGAGTTGGTGTGTTCGAAGGTCCGGCCACTCCGCGGGATCGCCTTGCTCAAGGCGTCGGGCTTTTGAGCGAGGACCGGCAAACCGAAGGTCTGGCCACGTCGAGGACCATCGGTGAGAACGTGACGCTCTCGCGATTGCCGCGGTGGGTCCAGCCGCGACGCATCGACGCCGCGGCGCGCCGGTGGATCGACGAGCTCAGCATCGCGTGCCGAGGGCCGCGTCAACGAGTGTCGGATCTCTCTGGAGGCAATCAACAGAAGGTCGCTCTAGCGCGTCTTCTCTACCATGCGCTCGACGTCCTTCTCCTCGACGAGCCGACGCGAGGCGTGGACGTCGGCAGCAAAGCGCAAATCTACCGGCTCATCGATGAGCTCGCGGCGAGCGGCAAAGCGGTGCTCCTCATCAGCAGCTACTTGCCGGAGCTTCTCGGGATGGCCGATCGCGTGGCGGTCATGAGTCGAGGGCGTCTCGGTGCGGCGCATCCCGTGGCCGAGCTCGACGAAGAGTCCATCATGCAGGAGGCGGTGTCGTGACCGAAACATCAAAATCGGCGCGCGAGAGGACGGCGTGGCTCTCCGCTCTCGGACCCCTCATGGGTCTCGCGCTCGTCTATCTCTTCTTTGCGCTCGCCGGCCCCGACAGTTTCACGTCGGTCCGGACGCTCGAGACGATCGCGCGGCAAACGGCGATCGTCGGCACGGCCGCCCTCGGCATGACCCTGGTCATCATCCTCGGCGGCATCGACCTGTCCGTCGGCTCCATCGTTGCCATGACGTCGGTCATCGTTGCCTTGGTGCTCGCTGGGGGGAGTGGACCGCTCGTCGCTATCCTGGCCGCGACGGCTGCCGGAGCGCTCACCGGTTTTGCGAGCGGGAACCTGATCACGCGTTTGAAGGTCGCTCCGTTCATCGTCACCCTCGGCATGCTGCTGATCGTCCGAGGCGCCGCCAAAGGGCTTGGCAAAGAACAGAAGGTGGACGCGCCGATGACGTGGCTCGTGGAGCTACTATCGTCTCTGCCGGCGGATCGACAGTGGATGATCGTGCCGCCGGGCGTGTGGCTTCTGGCAGGGCTCGCGGTCCTCACGGCGGTCGTCTTGAAGTACACCAGGCTCGGTGCGCACATCTTCGCGATAGGCTCGAACGAGAACACGGCGCGCCTTTGCGGTGTTCCGGTCGAGCGCGTCAAGATCGCGGTCTACATGCTCTCGGGCGCGCTCGCCGGTTTGACCGGCGTGTTGCAGTTCTCGCGATTGACGGTGGGTGATCCCACGGTTGCCGTCGGTCTCGAGCTCGACGTGATCGCGGCGGTCGTCATCGGTGGCGGTAGTCTTTCCGGCGGAGAAGGTACCGTTCTCGGGACACTTGTTGGTGCCTTCATCATGACCGTCATCCGCGCCGGGACGTCGCAAATGGGTCTCCCAAATTGGGTGCAGGAGATCGTGACCGGTACGATCATCGTTGTCGCCGTCGCCATCGACCGTTGGCGCCACCGACGGCTGGAGAAGACTTGATGCAGATCACCGGTTTCGAAACTCAGGACATTCGCTTCCCGACGTCCCGTGAATCCGACGGCTCGGACGCGATGAATCCGGACCCGGACTACTCGGCGGCCTACATCATTCTCCATACCGACGACGGGCACGAAGGGCACGGCCTCACGTTCACCATCGGCCGCGGGAACGATCTGTGTGTCGCCGCTATCGAGCAACTCGCCGAACGTGTTTCCGGCCGTAGTCTCTCCTCCATCACGTCGGACTGGGGTGCCTTCTGGCGCGAGCTCACCGGCGACAGCCAATTGAGATGGCTCGGGCCCGAGAAAGGTGTCGTCCACCTCGCCACCGCGGCGGTCGTAAACGCTTTGTGGGACCTCTACGCGAAGGCCGAAGGGAAGCCGCTATGGCGGCTTCTGTGCGACATGAGCCCGGAGGAGATCGTGCGCTCCATCGATTTTCGTTACATCACGGACCTCGTCACGCCCGACGAAGCGCTCTCGATGCTGCAAGAGCTGGAGCCAACCAAAAACACTCGCATACAGGATGTCCTCGAGCGGGGCTATCCCGCGTACAACACGTCGGTCGGGTGGATCGGCTATAGCGACGAGAAAATACGCGGACTGTGCCGCGATGCGCTCACGCAGGGATTCACGGCGTTCAAAATGAAGGTTGGCCGCAACGTCGATGACGACGTCCGCCGCGCGGCTCTCATGCGTGAAGAAATCGGCCCGGATAACGCGTTG
Source organism: Candidatus Marinacidobacterales bacterium (assembly GCA_965237955.1). GTDB lineage: Bacteria > Acidobacteriota > Vicinamibacteria > Marinacidobacterales > SMYC01. The sequence goes on from OZ250169.1 coordinate 4,113,579, forward strand.
ATGATGGATGCGAACCAGATATGGGATGTGGACGAAGCCATCCACTGGATGGAACGTCTCTCCGAGTTTCGACCGCTATGGATCGAGGAGCCGACGAGCCCGGACGACATTCTCGGCCACGCTGCCATCGCAAGGGCGGTCGCACCCATCGGGGTCGCGACCGGAGAGCACGGTCACAACCGCGTGATGTTCAAACAGCTCCTTCAAGCAAAAGCGATCGCGTTCTGCCAGATCGATAGCTGCCGTCTCGGAGGGGTGAACGAGGTGCTCGCGGTGTTGTTGATGGCGGCCAAGAGCGGTGTTCCCGTCTGTCCCCACGCAGGTGGTGTCGGACTGTGCGAGTACGTACAGCACCTGTCGCTCTTCGATTACGTTTGTGTCAGCGGATCGATGGACGGACGCATGATCGAATACGTCAACCACCTGCACGAGCACTTCGAAGACCCCGTGGTCGTCACCGAAGGCAGGTATCGCGCACCCGAACGTCCGGGTTATGGCATCACCATGAAGAAGGCGTCGCGAGATGCGTTCTCATTTCCGAATGGTGATGCGTGGCAGCACCACTAGATCACCAAAAAACGCTTGACAGGTGTGGCAGACGTCTTTACCCTACATCTAGTGTTAAACACTATTCCTCAACCCACATTTTGTTTTCGCACGTCTTCATCGGGGCGGTTTACCGCTCTAGTCCGTGAAGAGAGGAGGTGATTCGAGTGGCGAAGAGGAAAAAGAAGGCTGCCAAGAAGGCTGCAAAGAAAACGAAGAAGAAGGCTGCAAAGAAGAAGTAGCGACTTCCTCAGGGGTAGAGGGGGGGTGAGGATTCCCCCCCTCTTTTTTTGTCTAGTCACTTCTTCTCGCCGATGACGCCCATTGCCACGGGTGCGATGGCACACCGGCCGGGAGGCATGCGACGAGAAAAGCCCCCACGCGGCGTGACCCAGCTTGGCAACGTCAGTGCCGCTCGCTTCGGCCGTGTTTCGCGCGAGCGTCTCGATTCTGCCGCGGAGCTTTTCCACCGTCTCGCGGTCCCGGGCATGGATGAAGTAACCACTGGGTGGCTCGCTCGGGAACGATGGATGGGATGGTGCCACCTTCGACGAGGATGTGATTCATGACGACCAGAGCCAGCACGACGGCGCCTATATAATAATGTAGTAGAAGTACCCGATTGTCTCATCGACATACCTTCTTTTCTCAAAGCTGTGCCCACAGGTCTTCTTCGGGCGGAAGCGGCGCGCGTCCGGTCATTCCCTCGCATTTGCGTGCAGCGGTGAGGTTTGCGAACCGCGCCGCGTCGCCCACCGACTTCGTTTTCAAAAACGCATGGGTGAAAGCCCCGTGAAACACGTCGCCGGCACCGGTCGTATCCATTGCCTCGACCGCGACTCCCGGGAGTTGGAAAAAAGGCTCGTCCCGGCTCATGAGAGCGCAGCCGTCGGCGCCCAAGGTCACGCCGGCAATGGCCGGACCGTTGGCCGGGAGTTTGTCGACGATTTGGCGGACAAAATCTTCCACGTTATAGCTCGGGCCCAGAAGCGCCGATGGATACGTATGGGAGAAGATGGCGACGTCGCTGAGTGTGATGAGATCATCGACGCCATCGCGCGGGTGGCCGCAGTCGAGGACGACGAGGCCTCCTGCTTCGCGCACGCGCTCAGCCGCTTGGAGCTGCACGTCGATCTTTCTGGCGTCGAGCAGGAGCGCGCGGCAATCGTCGAAAGGCAGAGTGCGGACGTCGTCCCACGTCAGCGGAAAACCGACACCTCGCGGTGCTTCCAGGATCGTGCGGCGGCCGTTCTCGACGACGATGACGCTTGTCTGCGATTCGAACCCATCGCGGACCGCGATCGCGTCGGTGTTGATGTTCTCGCGCTCCAAGCCGTCCACGAGGAAACGGCCTCCGATGTCGTTGCCTATTAGCCCCGAGATCGCGGTCTTGCGACCGAAACGCGCCATGGTGACGAGTGCCGTCGGCACCGGACCTCCGCCGGACTCGTGCATCTCGCGGGCGGGGAGTTTTTCGTCGGAGTCGGGATAGCGATCCATGAGAACGGTGAAATCGCGGACCACGAGTCCCACACCGATGGCGTCCCATTGGGTCATTGAGGTAGTTTAATGCAGTGAAGCACAAGGGACGTGGAGCGACGAGCAATGCCTCGGGCCGGTTCGAGCGGCTTCGGTACGTGCCGCTGGTCGAGCGCGACAAGATCGAGACCGTCGTGTCTCCCGACCACACGCGGTCGATCATCGCGAAAAACGATTCCCCGGAGGTGCCGTTCTCGCTTTCGATCAACCCTTACCGCGGCTGTGAGCACGGGTGCATCTATTGCTTCGCACGGCCGAGCCACGCCTTCCTCGGCCTATCGCCCGGTCTCGACTTCGAGACCAGGATCTTCTCGAAGCCGAAGGCGGCCGAGCTTCTGAAGAAGGAATTGGCCAAGCCCGACTACCGCGCCGAGACGCTCGCTGTCGGTGCCAACACCGACCCCTATCAACCCGCGGAAAGGGAACACCGCATTACCCGGGGCGTGCTCGAAGTGCTCGCGGAGCACGATCACCCCGTCGCGATCGTGACCAAGTCGAGCCTCGTCCTGCGAGACCTCGACCTCCTGTCGCCGATGGCGGCGAAGGGACTCGCCCACGTGCTGGTCTCGATCACGACGCTCGATGCCGAGCTCGCCCGGAACATGGAACCGCGTGCGTCGACGCCGGAAAAACGCGTCGCGACGCTCCGAGAGCTCCGGGATGCGGGCGTACCGTGCGGCGTGCTTGCATCTCCCATGATCCCGGCCCTGAACGATTCGGAGCTCGAGCGTATCTTGGAAGTGTGCGCGGCCGCCGGCGCCAGCTCGGCAGGTTACATCCTGTTACGCCTACCGCTAGAGCTCAAAGACCTCTTCACCGACTGGCTCGAGACGTACTACCCGGACAAGGTAGACCACGTTCTGAACCTGCTGAGAGAAACGCGCGGAGGCGCCCTCTACCGCTCCGAGTTCGGCGAGCGCATGCGCGGAACAGGCCCATACGCCGACCTACTAGAAAACCGCTTCCGCATCGCCACAAAAAAATACGGCCTAGACAAGCCCCTAGAACCCCTCGACACAACGAAGTTCACCCCCCCCGTACTGTCCGGCAAGCAGTTCGAGCTGTTCACCAGCGACTAGCGTCTCCCCCTAACTACCCGAGGCTCTGTTGCACCAGTTCTTCGGTGAGCGTCAATACGTACCGCCCATCGTCGAGCTTCTCGAGATGCCCCTCCTGGAATGGATCGAACTCGAACGACTTGATGACGCGGTTGTAGACGTCCTTGAGCGCACGGGCGCCGACGCGCGGTTGGAGAGCCGCCTTTTGCGCGATGAGATTCTTCGCGCCATCGGTAATCCGGATCTCGATCTTGAAGCGCTCGAAAAAGCGCTTCGAGGCTTCGAAGATCGAGTCTTTCGTCCCCACGAAGATCGTCTCCAGGATTTCCGGGGTGAGCTCGCCGAGCACGAGGGTCGTATCGAACCGCGACAAGAACTGCGGCATCATCCTGCCTTGGTGCACAACTCCGATAGAGGCCGAGAGCTCGCTTGGCCCCGACTCCCATCATCCGATCATCTCGCTATCAGGCATCCCGAGCGCCGTCATCGTGTTGAGAATCTTGCACCCGATCCTTGCCTCGACTCTCTGTGCCGCCAACCCTCTCGCTCGCATCGCTGAGCCCACGATAGCCTTGTAGCGATGGAACGTTGTCTCGACTTTGCTCCGTTTGCTGTAGCCCGATTCTGTGTGCCACTTTCGTTTGCCGAGCCGAGCTTGTGCTGCAATGTTGCGATTGCGCTGTCGGCTGCTCGCCGGCCCCGATGCGAGCTGGGCGCCCTTGCGCGGCGGTATCAGCACCCTCGGCGAGCAATGAGCGCTGTGATTCTCGATCGCCTCATAGACGCCGCCGGCGTCGTATGCGGTGTCAGCTCTGGCCGATGAGATGGGACTGTCGATCTGTCCGACAAGCGATGCAACCCGCGATGAATCGCGGGCTCTTTTGCTCGTCAGCTCGCCGGCGACGACTTCGCCAGTCTGCTCGTCGACACACAGATGGAGCTTGCGATAGTCCCTGCTCTTTGGTGCTCTGCGCAGCTGGCCGGCGTGGACAGCGAGACCGCTGCTGTCGATCAAGATGTGCAACGGCGTCTTCTGCTTGTCTTGGTAGAAGGGGACCTTACCCAGCTTCGCCTTGCGCCTCGAGATCGTGGTGTGATCGGGCACATCATTGTCTAGCTTCATCAGAGCGAACAACGATCGCAGCAATCCCTCGCTCTGCCTAGATGACAGATGAAACACCATGCCCAGGGTGACAGCCGTCTCGATGGCGTGGTTCGAGTACTTGCGTTGACGGCCCGGTTTCCTCCTCCTCGGCCGGGGCGCGTCCCAGTTCACAAGCTTGCCGGCGGTGAGCGAGATCCAGACGGTCAGGCTCCCACGGTTGCGTAGACCCGCCTCATATTCACGCCAATTCCTCACGCGATAGGCCTTCTTCACATACTTCCGCTGAGTGCGTTTGAAAATGCTCATGGGGAACCTCGAATCCGTGAGTAAAGGACAATTGTGGACCGAGATCGCGAGTTGTGCACCAAGGCAGCCCATCGCGACCTATTCTGCGTTCTGGTTCGCCTGGGCCGCCTTCAACCGAGACACGGAGATTTATTCCCCGTCGACCGCCGCTTCCCCATAACCGGCGACGCCGCTTCGCCTCGCCACTTGCAACCCAATCGCTCTCGGCACTCGGCGGGCGTTGCGGCCGTCGCTTTCATGCTGAGTGGAATGGCCGCTTCGGCCGAGGCCGGCGCCTGGACGCTCCCCAGGGGACAGAACTGGCTTCAGCTCGGTTTCATGTTCCAGGACACGAGCGAGCGTTACTTCTTGGACGGCAGCCGCATCCCCTATTTCTTCGACGGCAGGAATCGAACCCAGGCCTTGTTTTTCGACTACCAACGAGGCCTCACCGATAGGCTCGACGTTAAGGTACAGTTTCCCATCTTCCGCATCTCCTTCGACGACTTCAGCGACGATCGCACCAGCACCGGCCTGGGTGACTTGCGGCTGGAAGCCCGCTACAACTTCGTTAAATCTCCGCTGGTGGCCGCCGTGGGAGGCACCATCAAGTTTCCTACCGGGGAGTTCGTCAACGATGCCGAGATCGTTCCCGTGGGAGAAGGCCAATACGACTTCGACCTCTTCGTCGAAGTAGGCCGCTCCCTCTGGCCGAAGCCGGGCTACGTCACTGGCAAGATGGGTTACCGCTGGCGCGCGAAGAACCAGGAGACCGGCATTGATCAGGGCGACGAGATCCTCTGGCACATCGAGCTCGGCTGGCAGTTCCATCCGCGAGTGACGGTGAAGGGGCTTTTCCGGGGTCTCTACGGTCTCGACTCCACCAGCTTCGACCTCATCATCGAATCGCTTCGTCGCGAGGTCGTCTACTTCCAACCAGGAGTCACCTTCGCGGTCACGGAAGCTTCAGGCATCGAGCTCACCGTCCCCATTTCTCTCCGCGGTCGCAACTGGCCGGCGGGCCCGGTTCTGGTTATCCTTTTCACCCAAAACTTCTAGGAGCGCACCGGCATTTAACGTGTTGCGATCTACCAGGGGATGCCGATTCTTACAGCCGGCGAGACTTCTCGTTCTACATAACTCGTTGCAATTCTATGAATGGACGTCGACCTCAAAAGGAGAGGATGGTAGTCAATGTCGAGATGCAAGCTAAGCCTTCGACTGTGTTCCTTGTTCAGTCTCGCTCTATGTGGGTTAGACACGTCGACCGCTTTGGGCTCAGCCCAAGAAAACGTCCGATCGTTTCAGGTCACCGCTTCTAGGTTCCAGTTCCAGCCTTCCCGCTTGGAAGTCAACCTGGGCGACCGAGTACGCATCATCTTGCGCTCGACGGATGTGGATCATGGATTTGGTCTGCCCGTTTTCGACGTCGAGGCAAACATCCCAGCAAGTGGTGAGCCCGTCGCGATCGAATTCACCGCCGACAAGCCGGGTACCTTTCCCTTCGGCTGCACCACCTTTTGTGGAGATGGACACTTCGGCATGGTGGGTGAGCTGGTGGTACTCTCCGCTGAAACTGTAGGAGTGGACGCGGTAGAGGCCAACTTAGTGGAGCCGAATTTCACCTTGATCAATCTCCCCACCACTCGGCGGCTTCCCCGGAACCGGTTTGCCTTCCGCGTCACCCATCGCTTCCGCCGTCCTCTCAGTCAAGGAAGTCCTACGAATCTTTTCGAAGATCTGTTTGGCTTGGATGGCGGAGCCGAGATAGGCCTCGAGCTCCGCTATGGGTTTTCGCCGAGGACGCAAGTGGGATTCTACCGCACAAGCGATCGAACCATCGAGCTTTCGGGACGGCACAATCTGTTTGAACAGGGAGGGAGTCCGATCGGAGTGAGTATTGCCGTGTCGATGGAGGGAATGAATAATTTCCGAAGCGAGCGCTCGGCATCGGTGGGCGTCGTTGTCTCCCGTAGGTTCGGGGGTCGCGCCGCCGTCTATTTGGTGCCTCGCTGGGTTAGCAATACCAATTTGCTAGAATTACCAGGCGAGCACGGAGGAACGAATCGTCTTCTAGACAGCTCCACACTCATCCTAGGTGTTGGCGGGCGGCTATTGCTTTTCGATATGGTGGCCTTGGTCGGAGAGATTTCACCCCGACTAGCTGGATTTGACGAAAGCATTTTCGGAGGAGGCGAACCCGATTTTAGCGCTAGCTTCGGCATCGAGAAGGTTTTCGGCGGTCACGTATTTCAGGTCAATTTCTCGAATCACTTGGGTACAACGTCCGCTCAACTTGCTCGTGGGCAACAAGGTCCTGAGGACTGGTTTATTGGATTCAACATTTCGAGAAAATTCTTCTAGATTCATCCCCCGGCCGCCCGTCGGGGCTTACTTTACAATTGGACATTATTAGGCCTGTCGGAGCTTGTGGGTATGAAATCAGCATCAGGACTCTCTAAACAGAGAAGCCAGCGAGCACTGCACGGTCCGTCTTCGATTAGGAACCGGCATCATGTGCAAACATGACATTCGTTCTGCAATAGCGATAACCGTCCTTATAGTCTTTCTGTGTGCACGGAGTCTTAGCAGTGCGCAGACTAAGGATGGCTCCACACCGATAGTTGAAGAATTTGTTCTGCTTCTGGTCGAGGATACAGCGCGTCGTGAGCAGGCCTTTGCTGTCATTGACGAGCAGTGGCAGGATACTTTCACACCCATGTTGTTGGAGGTTCTCAACTTGACTCGCGATCCGTCATTTGCCGTGCGCCTGAGGCAACTCCTAGAAACTAAGACCAAAAAAAAGTACCAATACGATGTCAACAAGTGGTACGAGTGGATCTGGAGTCAGGAACCGCAAGTTCATCCGCGTTACGCCGATTTCAAAAGTAAGTTATACGGCCGGATCGACCCGAAGTTTGAAGACTATTTCAGCAATGAACGCACCGCGAAGATCCGACTAGATGAGGTGCGTTGGGGGGGGGTACGCCAGGATGGCATCCCGCCGCTGCGCTATCCCAAGATGATCGCCGCCAAGCAGGCCGATTATCTGGACGATGACGGGATCATCTTTGGTCTCGAGGTCAATGGTGATGCGCGTGCCTACCCCAAGCGCATCCTGGGTTGGCACGAGATGTTTGTCGATGATGTGGGTGGCGTGCCGGTGGCCGGTGTTTATTGTACCCTGTGCGGGACCATGATCCTGTACAAAACGGTTCACCAAGGGGTCAACCACGAGTTAGGTACCAGTGGATTCTTGTATCGTTCCAACAAATTGATGTATGACCAAAAGACACAGTCGCTTTGGAATACGATCTGGGGACAACCGGTGATTGGGCCACTTGCGGATCGGGACATCACACTGGAGCGGATGAGTGTCGTGACGACGACCTGGGGTGAGTGGCGTCGTCGACACCCCGACTCACAAGTGCTTTCCATAGATACGGGATACGAGCGCGACTACTCCGAAGGCGCCGCCTACCGGGACTACTTTGCCACGGACAAGCTCATGTTCAGCGTGCCCAAGCTGGATAAACGCTTAAAAAACAAAGATGAGGTCCTGGGTCTGATCTTTAGCCGGCATCCGGCTAAGCCTCTCGCTATTTCGGCGAAATATCTGGCCAAGAACACCCTCTATCACGATCGCGTAGGCAATCTACAATTCGTGGTGCTTACAGATCCGTCCGGCGCCAATCGGGTTTACGAAACCAAGGGGATCACTTTCAAGAAGTGGGATCTCGAGAGAACAGCAGTGGACGAGGACGATGGGCGTTGGACGCTGAGCGAAGACCAACTCGAGTCTTCCGACGGCCGCGTGCTTTACCGGCTACCTGCCCATCGCGCGTTCTGGTTCGGCTGGTATTCGGCTTACTCGAACACACGGTTGGTCCGATAGCGAGCGGACGACACGTCCGTGAAGTGCTTACACATAGAGAACCTATCGCGGCGGACTCGAATCGAGCGTCAGCGGCTCCTTAGCCGGGAAGAACTCCACATCGAGCGCCGCCGCCACCTGGTCCCGGAAGCGCCCCACCTCCTCCGCCAAAACCAGGTTCGTTTGCTCGATTGCTTGCTCTAGATCCTCTTCGGCTGCCTGCAGATGCAGCCGCTCCGCCTCGGTGGGCGCGTCGCGTGACGGCGTGAACGTGCCGAGGGCGCCGTCGCCGGTGAGGTCCAAAAGCTGCGGTAGCACGTCGTCGGGCCAGCTCTCCATCCCCTGAATCCGCTGGGGCCCTCCGTCGAGATAAAAGTTCATCGTGTCTCCGGTGAACAGCACCTCCACGTCGGTGAGCGCCTCCTTGAGGTCGCCACCGGCCGATGCCAGCTCCTTGGCGGTACCGTCGCTCGCCCCGCGGTTGGCCTGGACTTGTTCGACCACGCGGTCGACGGCACGTTTCGCGTATCGCAGACGATTGACTGCTTCCGTGGCGACTTCCACGCGCTGGCCCACGGTGATGAGGAAGTCCAGCTTCTCGCGCTGGGCCGCGATCGGGACGTCGAATCTCGGATCCTCGCGGACCTCGACCGCCGCGCTCACTTCCTCGCCCGTGAGCTCGATGCGAACGGTGTAGCGGCCGGGCAGCACTTGCGGCCCCGGGTGGAGCGACGGGGCCGATGTCACTTCCGCAGGAGGCAGGCGGATCGAGTCCCGACGCAAGTCCCACGCGGTCCGGTTGATGCCCGGCTTGGCCGGAGCCTCGAACGTGCGAATCGTGGCACCCGCCTCGTCGAGGACTTCGATGGTCACCTTCGCGGTGTCGCTTGCTACGGACTCGGTAGAAATGGAGTAGGTCACGAGCGCCCCGTACGGCCGATTCTCCCCAATGAACATTCCATCCCCGTTGCCACGGGTCATATACCGGCGCCACAGAAGATGGCGAGTGGTCACCGGAACCTCGAACAAGTGTAGCGGCCGGTTTGAGATCGCCGGATCGCGCGCCAGCGCGCGCAGCGGCCCCACGTCGTCCAGGATGTACACCGAGCGCCCGTGGGTCGCGATCACCAGGTCGTGATCCCGAGGATGCACGACGAGGGCCCGGGTCGGAGCACGCGGGAGTCCGTGACGCCACAGATGCCACTTCTGACCTCCGTTCAGCGAGACGTACATGCCGTATTCGGTGCCGAGAAACAGCAAATTCGCTTCGACGGGATCCTGCTCGATCACATGAACGAAGTTGAATGGCTCGATGTCCGCGGTGACCAGGCTGGTCCAGGTGGTGCCGTAATCCATGGTCTTGAAGACGTAGGGCGTGTTGTCGCCCCGACGGTGATCGTCGAAGGTCACGAAGGCCGTGCCACCCTCGAACTTGGAGGCCTCGATGTGCGGCACCCAGCTGTTCGGGCGCACGCCGCGGATCCGCTCCACCACGTTGACCCAGGTGCCGCCGCCGTCACGCGTCAGCTGCACGTTGCCGTCGTCGGTGCCGACCCAGAGCACCCCACGCTTGACCGGCGACGGCGCGATGGTGAGGATCGCGGTGTGGTTTTCCGCTTCGGTGTCGTCGCGCGAGAGCCCGCCGGATTGGTCCGCCATCTGCTTCTCGGGGTCGTTGGTGGTGAGGTCTGGGCTCAGGAGGGTCCACGTCGTTCCCATGTCCGTGCTGCGGTGGACGAACTGGCTCCCGAAGTAGAGCGATCCATCGTGGGGATCGATGGCCATCCCCGGGTTCCAGTTGTAGCGGAGATCGATCCCCTCGGGATGGGCGGGCCCGATCGTGTGGCGCTCACCGGTTTGAAGATCGGATCGGACGATGTAGCCGGCCTCCCTCGTGGAGTAAACGTAGCGCGGGTTTCCGGGAACGGCGAGCGTCGCGAAGCCGTCGCCGGATCCCACCTCCTTCCAGTCGGAGAAGCCGATGCCGACGTTGTTCCACACCGAGCTCGGTCCGTGCCACATGCCGTTGTCCTGGAGCCCGCCCATGACGTTGAACGGCGTCGCCAGGTCCACGTTGATCTTGTAGAACTGGCCGAGCGGCAAGTTCTCGATGAAGCGCCACGAGGCACCCCGGTCATGTGAAAGGGTGACCCCGCCGTCATTGCCGTCGATCAGGATCTTGCCGTCGAGGCTCACCCAGAGCGCGTGGTGATCCCCGTGCACCCGCCCGTTTTGGAGCCTGCGAAAGTTCTTGCCGCCATCCTCCGAGAGATTCAACGTCCCCACCAAGTTGTACACACGGTTCTCGTTGACGGGGTCCACCACCAACCTCGCGAAGTAGAACGGGCGTCTCGCGATCGATCGCAAGCCGCCTCTATCGCTTACGACCTTCCACGTCTCGCCGCGGTCGTCGGAGCGCATCATGACGCTGTGTTTGGCCTCGACCACCGCATAAACCACCTTGGGATTCCCCGGCGCGAAGGCGAGCCCTATGCGACCGAGCTCGCCCTCCGGGAGACCTTCTCTCGGACTCAGCCGCTTCCAGCTCTCGCCGCCGTCGTAGGTGACGTGGAGCCCGCTTCCCGCTCCACCCGAGCGGAAAAACCACGGCCAGCGACGGTGATCCCACATGGCGGCAATGACGTGGTTAGGGCTCCCGGGATCCATGACGAGGTCCGCGGCACCTGTGGTTTCGTTCATGTAGAGCACGTTCTCCCACGTCTTGCCGCCGTCGGTGGTCTTGTACACGCCCCGGTCCTCACTCTCCTTCACGTGTTGCCCAAGGCGCTCACGTAGGCCACGTCCGGATTGCTCGGGTGCAGCACGATGGCGGCGATCGCCCCCGTCGACTCGAGCCCCACATGTTGCCAGCTCTTGCCGCCGTCGAGCGACTTGTACACCCCGGTGCCGACCCCGGCCGAGTTGCGGCGGCCGCGCTCACCGGTGCCGATCCACACCAGCTCGGGCGCCGCCTGGTAGATCGCGACCGCTCCGATCGACGTTGCAGGAATGCCGTCCGTGAGCGGTCTCCACGTCACGCCGCCGGAGGTGGACTTCCATAGACCGCCCGTGGCCGAGCCCACGTAGATAATGTTGGGGTCGGTGTCGACGGCATCAATGTCGCTGATACGGCCGCTCATCCCGGAGGGGCCGATGCTCCGAATTTTTAAACCGCTAAGCTGGGTAATGTCCACCGTCTGGGACTGCGCTGTGGACGCCGCGACAAGGATAGTGGCGAGGAAAACTGTGAAAGAGGCGAGAAAACCAGCGTACATGGCGGCCTACTCCGTGAAGTCAGGATAAGGGATGGTCGATCCCGTGCGGCACTGAGCGTAGCCGCACGGGATTATCACACTTTACATGAGCGCCGATCAACTTTTGGACAGCTGTCATGCCGCTTTGGAGGCATGGCTCTCCGAGCACAAAGAGGACTCGAGGCTCGACTCGGTTTACAGCTTCTCAAAAGGATAGTACATTTCATACGCTGCGGGACGTTGCCGCACGGCGGGCGCGAAGCGAGCGGACATAGAGCGGGCGGCTAATCGATCGGGAGGAGAAACGTAATGGATGACCAAAGATTCACCATGAACCGCCGTCGCTTCATGGCCTTGTCGGCAACAGGCCTCGGTTCGCCGTTGATGCCGGGCGCGCTCGCTGCCGTGGCTCAAGACGCGGAGACCATCACCATCGAGATGATCGAGGCCGCGCAAAAGATCGCGGGGTTGTCCTTTACGCGCGAAGAGCAACAGTGGATCCTCGAGAGGCTGAACGGAGAGAGAAGCCCGCTCGCGGCTTTCGACACGCTCAGAGCCGCCAACCTTGGCAACGCCACCCAGCCGGCCACCGTCTTCAATCCCGTCCCTCCCGGCAAGGAGCTCCCGAGCGAGCGAAGACCTCTGAAGCGACAGGAGATCGATGTCTCGATGCCCGCGACGGACGAAGAGCTGGCGTTTCTCCCGGTGACCCATCTAGCCAAGCTGGTGGAGAGCCGTCAAATCAAGCCCACCGAGCTCACCGAGCTGTATCTCGCGCGCCTGAAAAATCATGACCCCACGCTCCACTGCGTCGTCAATCTCACCGAGGAGCATGCGCACCGGCAGGCGAAGCGAGCCGACGAAGAGATTGCCGCGGGGACTTATCGAGGCCCCCTTCACGGAATCCCCTGGGGAGCGAAAGACTTGCTTGCCGTTCGGGGGACCAAGACGACGTGGGGTGCCTCACCGTACAAGGACCGGGTCATCGACACCGACGCCACCGTGTACCGGCGGTTGACGGAGGCGGAGCGATACTGATCGCCAAGCTATCGACGGGTACGCTGGCCGACGGTGACCGATGGTTTGGAGGACAAACCCGAAACCCTTGGAACACCGAGCAAGGATCCAGCGGCTCTTCCGCCGGGCCCGGCTCGGCGACGGCGGCCGGACTGGTGGGCTTTTCCATCGGGACGGAAACTGGAGGATCCATCATGTTCCCATCGGCTCGAAACGGCGTCACCGGTTTGCGGCCTACCTTCGGACGGGTCAGCCGCTACGGAGCCATGGCGCGTGCGTGGACGATGGACAAGATAGGACCGATGTGCCGCTCGGCCGAGGATTGCGCGCTCGTGTTCGACGTCATTTACGGACCCGACGGGAAGGACAATACAGTCCTCGACGTGCCCTTCAACTGGGATGCCACGGCCGACGTGACCAAGCTGCGCGTGGGCTACCGGCGCTTGGCGTTTGAAGGTGAGATCCCTGAGGATCCGGAAAACCCAGAGAGCGCCGCACTACGACGCCAGACCCGCAAGAACAACGAAGAAGCGTTGCGAGTCATCCGCTCTCTGGGCGTCGAGGTGGTACCGTTTGAGCTACCTGATGTGCCTACCGAAGCCCTCGGCTTCATCGAGAATACGGAATCGGCTGCGGCCTTCGATGAGCCGACACGAAGCGGAAAGCTCAACCTTATTAAAGAGCTGCCCGAGATTAAAGAGCTGCCCGAGGAGAGCCACGGGCCGGCGGACCACTTCCGCACCGCCAATTTCATTCCCGCCGTCGAGTACATCCAAGCCAACCGCTTACGTATGCAGGTGATGGAAGAAGTGGATGAAGCCATGTCCGATCTCGACCTCTTCATCTCAGCGGTCGGTCAAGGAAGCAGTGTCTACTTGACCAACCTCACCGGTCATCCGGCGATCAGCATGCCCAGTGGCTTTTTTCAGGGCTCACCCACGAACCTGATGTTTACGGGCAAGCTCTTTGGTGAGCCGGAAATCCTGCTGCTGGCACATGCGTTCCAGGCGCAGACCGATCACCACTTGAAGCATCCCAAGCTCTAGGACGGGGAATAAATCTCCGTGTCTCGGTTGAAGGCGGCCCAGGCGAACCAGAACGCAGAATAGGTCGCGATGGGCTGCAACCTGGCCCCTTCGAGCTCGCCCGTGAGAGCGATGCCCGTCAAGCTCCACACCGTGCCCGTCTCTCTATCTTTGAGGTTGAACGGGAAGCTCCCCTCCTCGATCACATCGAAGGTCAGGAGCCGGCCGGGCGCATCGGCACCTGCGGCGAGATCTATCAACCTTCGGTTCACCACCCATTCTGAATCCTCAATCCTGAATCCTCAATCCTTCCCCCGCGGCAACAAAGTCCGCGGGTTCTCCACCACCCCCACCGGGCGGCAGTTCGGGCAGTTGTCCGGACCATCGCCCAGCTCCGCGCGGGCGTCGTCGAGATACCCCGACAACCGCGCCACCACGTCGGGGTTTCCCGCCGCGACGTCGGTCGTCTCCCCGATGTCCGCTTCCAGATCGTAGAGCACCCCCGTCTTTCGCGTCGAGCTTCCATTGCCCCGAGCGGACGGCCCGCAACTCGTAGCCCGCGTAATAGTAGAACGCCTCGTGCGGCGACCGCGCGCCTTCCTCCCCGAGCAACAGCGCCGAGATGTCCTTCCCATCGATGATCCGCTCAGCCGGAGCCTGGCTCCCCGCCAGTCCGGCGAGGGTCGGCATCAGGTCCATCGTCGTGGCCATCTCGTCGACGACCGTGCCCGCCGACACGTGGCCCGGCCACCACGCCAGCGTCGGCTCCCGCATGCCGCCCTCCCAGGTGCTGCCCTTGCCGCCGCGCAGCGGCGTGTTCACGGAGCCTCGGGATGCGCCGTTGTCCGAGGTGAACAGCACCAGCGTGTCGCCGGCCAGCTCCAGCTCCCGCAACGTGTCGAGGATTCGGCCCACGCTCCAGTCCACCTCCTCGATCTGGGCCCGCGTGCGCCGCTCGACCTCGAAGTCCCAGGGCTCCCGGATCACGCTGTCCCAGTCGATCTGCTCACCTTCCTCCAACCCCAGAAACTCCCTCCGAGCGCCCCGCGGATGGTGGATGAACGCATGCGGTAGATACACGAAGAACGGCCCGTCCTTGTTGCGGCGAATGAAATCCACCGCCGCGTCGGTGAACTGCTGGCAAAGCAGCCCCTGGTCCTCCATGTCCGCTATCCGGCCCACCACCTCGCCGTCGCGCATCAGCGGGAGTGGCGGGAAGTTCCGATGCCGCCATCGCTGAATCGCGGATGGTGCGGCCACATGTCGTTCGAGTACGGAATGCCGTAGTACTCATCGAACTCCTGAGCGGTCGGCAGGAACTCGGGTTGATCCCCGAGGTGCCACTTCCCGAAGGCCCCCGTCGCGTAGCCCGCCTCCCGCAATACCTCCGCGATGGTCACCTCCGACGGATGCAGCCCCCACCGGTCCCCCGGAAACAGTGTGGCCTTCTGCGATCCCCGCGCCAGTCCCACCCGCCTCGGATAGGAGCCGGTCATCAGCGCCGCCCGCGATGGCGTACACAACGGAGCCGCCACGTAGAACGACGTCAGCTTCATCCCCTCGGCCGCCATCCGGTCCAGGTGCGGCGTTCGATTCACCGCCGAGCCGAACGGTCCGATATCCCCATAGCCCATGTCGTCGATGAAGATCACCACGAAGTTGGGCGGCCGCTCCGGCGCCGGCGCCACCCCGCAAGCGCCCATCACTCCAACCACCAGCAGCAGTCCCCCCAGCATCTTTCTGAATCGCACGATCCTGACTCCACTGTTGTTCGTGATGCTCACGTGACCTCCAGCCAGCACCACCCTATCGCCCATGTCCCCCTTCCACAACCTGGGCCGCATCGCTCTGCACACCGCCTGCCGTCGCCCGACCACCCTCGGTGTTCTCAGCCTACCGGCGGTCGAGCGGCTTCCTGAGGCAAGAAGCTATATCGCGACTTCGGCGATAGCGATTGAGCGCCGTATTTCGCCACGATCACGATCGCCGCGATCATGACGGTGCGCTGGCCGACGGTGACCAATGGTTTGGAGGACAAACTTCATCTCAGCGGTCGGTCAAGGAAGCAGTGTCTACTTGACCAACCTCACCGGTCATCCGGCGATCAGCATGCCCAGTGGCTTTTTTCAGGGCTCACCCACGAACCTGATGTTTACGGGCAAGCTCTTTGGTGAGCCGGAAATCCTGCTGCTGGCACATGCGTTCCAGGCGCAGACCGATCACCACTTGAAGCATCCCAAGCTCTAGGACGGGGAATAAATCTCCGTGTCTCGGTTGAAGGCGGCCCAGGCGAACCAGAACGCAGAATACCGAGAAGCGGCGCGCGCTGCTGAGTCGGTGGTTCGCGTGGAGGCGGTAACGTGCGGGGTCCGGACGTCACCTCGCTCCTTGAGACAAGACAGCTTGCAGGCGTCGAGTGAGCGCCGTCGTGCGTGCTGAATTCAGGTTGATTGAGGCGATGACAAGGATGTCCTGATCCAAGAGTTTTTCATTCACGAAGACGCCAGGATCCCCCTGCTTCAATTCACGCGAGATGGCAAATGCTGATCGGCCGAGCCTCTCCGTGTTCAAGGCCAAGTGCAGCAAGGGCGATCTGTTCTTCGATCGCGGGAGGACTAAACGCGGCTCAACGGGCAGACCTTGGAGGCCACTGGAGATGGCGTCCAGGTGTCTGCGCCCTTCTTCGGCGGCCGACTCGTACCTGCCGTCTTCGAAGAGCCTCAGCGCGGTTAACAAGCCAATGACCTCTTCTTTGCCGACCTTGAAGCCGCGACCGATGCCATGCCTGGGTATGCCGGAAAGCTTCGCCTTCGGGATCAGATCCTCGGGCGGATCCCAGATATCGAAATGCTCGTCCAAGTCCAGGTGCTGAAGCGCGACAGAGGCGATGTATTCCCGACGACCGCACAGGATCCCGCTCGATTGCGGTCCCCTGAGCCCCTTTCCGCCACTGGCCGCCACGAGGTCCGCCCCGGTCTGTATGAGCTGGCGCAGGTCGGGCGGCAGCTCACCCGCGGCGTCAACCAGCACGGGCACCTGGTGCCTGCGGGCGACCTCGACGACCTGCGCCAAAGGAGGCCGGTTGTCCTCAGTGGTCAGGTACGCGATTGCCGCCGTCTTGTCGGTGATGGCAGCTTCGTACTCCCAGGCCTCGGTGCGCCGGACCCCGGCCTCTGACAGGCGCTCGTTCATCCCCACCTCGACCAGTTTCGCGCCGGCCAGTCGGATCGCATGGTCGTAACCACTGCGGTGCTCCCGAGAAATGATCACTTCGTTTTTCATCCCGGTCGTGTCCGGCAGCCGTTCCATCTTCGCCAGATCGAGCCCCGCCAGGATCGCTGCCGTGGCGAGAGTTAGACCGGCCGAAGCGCCCGATGTCACGTAACAGGCTTCGGCGCCGGTCGCCTTCGCGAGGTGTCGACTGGCCGCCGCCTGAAGCTCCATGAGCGAGACGGCATCGAGCGCTGCGTCAGCCATCGCCTGGACGACCTCCGGTGGCATCGTGGCTCCGCCGACCCGCGTGGAGCTTCCAGCCACGTTGATGATGGTTCTCACGCCGAACTTTGTGTAAATACTCGCTGGGTCGTTGCCGAGCTCAGGCGTCCCACCGGGCGTGTGACCCTGACCCAACAAAACGCCACTCATCAGCAGGTACCGAACGCCAACGCCGATCCTTGAACCCGTCATGTACGCCTCCTTGCGTGAGTAGTTGATCGACTCCTCATCGTCAGGCTACCCAACTAGCATGCGCCCGTCCTTGGGCACTCCCAGTCCAATCTGCGGGTCTCGTCGAATTCTGCTTCTCTGCACACGAGCGCGTGTAACGGGGCTGGGAGCTACCTAGCGTAATGTGGAACGGAAAGCTGTTGGTCAACCTGTAGGGGATTGTATCGGCCCCCGAGCAGAGGTTCAATCGGGATCCGGAGTAGGCTCGAACGACCTGGATCGGAAGCCTGGCCCGGGTGCTTCGGCGAAACGGCGTGCCGAGAATCTCGGTCAGGGAAACTGCTATGTCAAGGGCAGTGAAAACGGCTCGAACTCTTCGAACCGAGGAAGGCCGGTAGCTTCGACAGCCTCTTGGTAGGCCCGCATGTCTTCTTCGAAGAAGCGATTGATCTCGGTCAGCACTTCTCGGAGCTTGGTTTCAGAACGGCGTAGATAGATTCGCTGGGCTTCGGTGGGCGCTTCCCAGCTGGATTGAATCGATCGATACACCGAGCCGAGGCGCACACTGAAGAGAACCGGATCCGGCCGGTTCCCCTGGACCTCGGGCGCAGTGATCCGTCCGATCAGCTCCTCGATGGAATCCTTGATCGTCTTCTCTCGCCCACGGATGTCCTGTGCCGCGGGATCCTCTTGGCCCTGGATGCGCTTCGAAATCCTCTCGACCGCTTCTCGAGCACCGCGAAGATGTTCCACCGCTTTGGCCGCAACGTCGAGCTCCCGACCGACTCTCAGGATCATCTCTTCTTTGGCTCGCCTATCGGCCGCCGGAATGTTCTGACGTGGATCGGGCAGCACCTCGACCGGCTTCGTGTCTTGTTGATCACCGTAACGGACGCGCAAGGTGTAGGTACCCGGCAGCACCAGGGGACCGGCTCGTTCCTCGGCGTCGGGACCCGGTGGATCGGCTGAGGGGCTGCGGAATGCTTTTCGTCTGAGTCCCCAAGACGTCCGATTGACGCCGGGCTCGGCCGGCCCCTTTTGCGTTCGAATCACCTCTCCGTCCTGATTGAGGACTTCCAGGATAACTTCGTCTTTGGCTTCCGATTCCTCGGTCTCCGGAGGATTGACCACGTAGGTGATCAGAGCCCCGTAGGGCCGGTTCTCACCTTGAAACTCAGCATGGCCCGGTCCGCGCAGTCCCTTGGTCTCCTTGACGACATATTGGATAGCATCGGGCACCTCGAACAGATGTAGCCGCTGGTCGAGGATGTCGGCGCCGCTCCGGGCCAGCGCTCGGAGTGGACGAATGTCGTCCAGCACGTAAATCGCGCGGCCGTGGGTTGCCACCACGAGGTCGTGATCCCTCGGGTGAACGATCATGTCCTTCGCCGAGGCGGTGGGAAACCCGTGCGTCCACTTGGTCCAGTGTGCTCCGCCATCAATACTCACGTACAGACCGAACTCCGTTCCGAGAAACAGGAGATTTCGCTCGACCGGATCCTGTTCGATGACGAGAGCGTAGCCCCAGAGCTCATCCGTGGCCAGACTCCGCCAAGTTCGACCGAAATCGGACGTCTGGTAAACGTAGGGCGCCCAGTCGCTTCTACGGTGGTTGTCGAATACGAGGAACGCTTCCCCGCTCTCGAACGTCGACGCCTCGATGTGAGGAATCCAGGTATTGCGAGGCACACCCTGGATGTTGTCGGTCACGTTGGTCCAGGTTTGGCCACCGTCCCTGGTAAGCTGAACGTTCCCGTCATCCGTGCCCACCCAAATGACGCCGCGCTCCACGGGTGACGGAGCAATGGTCAAGATGGTGGTGTGGTTTTCGGCGCTGGAAGCGTCGATGGTGAGCCCTCCGCTGTCCAACTGCATCTGTTTTTCCGGGTCGTTCGTCGTGAGGTCGGGACTGATGACCTCCCAACTCTCACCCCGGTCGGTGCTACGGTGGACGAACTGGCTCCCGTAGTAGACCGTCTTCGCCTCAAAAGGGTCGGCGGCGATCGCCGCGTTCCAGTTGAAGCGTAAATGTACGTCCTCGGCGTGCGCCGGCCGGATGCTTTTCCGTTCGCCGGTTACCAGATCATAGCGAACCAAGTTGCCACCCTGTGACATGGCGTATCCATATCGCGGGTCACTCGCGTCGGGCAGCACCTCGAACCCGTCCCCCGTATTCAACCGGTCCCAGTAGTAGTTGAAGATCCCTCTGAGCGACCACGACTGGCTCGGGCCGCGCCAGCAGCCGCTGTCCTGCACGCCGCCGTAGATGTTGTAGGGCGTCTCCATATCCACGTTGACGTGATAAAACTGGGCCAGAGGAAGGTTCTGGACGAACCGCCACCGCTCTCCCCCATCGCGGGTTATCGCCAATCCGCCGTCGTTTCCCGAGATCATGAACAAGGGATTCTCGGGGTGAATCCACAGATCCTGATAGTCACCGTGAATCGTCGCGGTGGGAACGACGCTCCGGAAGGACTTCCCTGCATCCTCGCTCATCATGAGCTGACCCTGCAGCGTGTAGATGCGGTTCTCGTTCTGCGGATCCACTCGGATGTCGGCATAATAAAAGGGGCGCGGATGGACGTCGTCCGAATCATTGATCAGGCTCCATTCGTATCCACCATCGTCCGAGCGATAAAGGGCGTTCTTCTCCGCCTCAACTAAGGCGTAGACGACTTGCGGACGACTACGGGAGATGGCCAGTCCGTTACGCCCCAGGTTCCCTTTGGGCAAACCGTCTTCATGGGTCCGTTCCGTCCAGGTTTTGCCGCCATCGACCGTCAGGTGAATACCGGAGCCCGGTCCCCCCGACTTGAAAAACCATGGCCAGCGACGGTATTCCCACATGGCGGCGATTAGCTTTTGGGGATTGGTCGGATCCATGACCAGATCCACCGCCCCCGTCTTCTCGTCAACATAGAGGACCTTGTCCCACGTCTGACCACCGTCGCTGGTCTTGAAGACGCCTCGCTCAGGATTCTCATCCCAGGTTTTTCCCATGGCCGCCACATAGGCGGTGTCCGGGTGGTGCGGATCGATCCGGATACGGGCGATGCGCTCGGTTTTCTCCAGACCGAGGTGAGCCCACGTTCTTCCACCATCGGTGCTCTTGTAGACGCCGTTTCCCACCGAGACGGTATTGCGCGGGTTCCCCTCTCCCGTCCCCACCCAGACGACATCCGAATTGCCGGGATCGACGGCAATGGCGCCGATCGAATGGACCGGCTGATCGTCGAAAACCGGCTGCCAGGTGATGCCTCCGTTGATGGATTTCCAAACCCCGCCGCTGGCCCCTCCCACGTAGAGCAGGTCCGAGTTGCTGGCCACGCCCACGATAGCGCCGATGCGACCACTCATGCTCGCCGGGCCAATGGAGCGTGCCTTCATCCCGGCAAGCTTCGCGCCCTTCAGTTGGGCCAGGGCGGGTGTTGCACCGATGATCAACATGAACGCAAGCGAGATTGGCCACCGCCGCGCGGTGAGGGGTTGTTTGTAATGAGCTGAAGGGAAGTGCTTTCGTTTTAGATGAACCGATCGATCCGTCACGATATTTCCTCCGATCTACTGCGAAGGCCTGCGTGCACGACCGGCGCTCAGCACCGCGAGTACTCTCTGCGGTAGCGATAGGTCGACCGCGAGTTCGGGCACGTGAGCGATGTCAACGCGCTGAATGGAGGTCTCGTCCCCTCTGAACACGGCCTTCAACCCAACGGCTGAACGCCGCGGTCCCAGGTTGGCCTTTCGGTTATACAGACCGACAGTCACCTCCGACCCGTCTGGTGCTCCCTTGTCCTGCTTGATGAACCAGGTGGAGCGAGCGCCGTTGTGCCAGAACCTCGATCCGAATGGTTTTCGATCGCCACCGTCCGACTTCGTCCCGTGCGCGATGTGAAGAGAGCCGATGACCCCAAGCTGGCGCAGAGCGCGGAAGTACCGACCCGCAACCTCAGCAGCCTCGGGAGGCCCGTCGCAAGCAAACGCAACTAGAAGCGCGAGCCGTCCCGGCACTCCCGAGCGTCGCGGGCAGCAGCACGCTGTTGCGAAAAAACTCACGGCGAGTCGTCATGATGGCATGTGCCCCTAGATTGTTGCCGAGTGCTCGCGCACGTACTCGGCTTCGTAGTCATCGTCCGCCGGGCTGTAGTGAAAGAACTCCGCGTACTCCAACCCGTACTGCATCCCTTGCAGCCGATCCCGACGGAGCGCGATGTGCTTCGTGTACTCGCGATTCGCGGTGTCGTCGTCGTCGCCGAGGATCGGCAACCGCCGTCCGCGCTCCGCAAGCTCCCGCCGGAGCCTCGCCCCGTTGTTGCCCGAAGGACCCTGAGTCACGTTGGCGAGATTGCAGTGGACTTTGGCATCCATAAAGTCCGTCGTGTCGACGACGCGGTTCACGAGCTGGGGCCCGCGGGCATGGTAGTACTTGTCCTGCGGGCCGTGCGCGGTGAGCCCGGCCTTGAAATGTTCCGGATAGTCCCACTCGGAACCTGACATCCAGCACGCCGTCAAGATCGCCTTGGCGGTAACCGAGTGATCCGGATTCTTTTCGTAGAGTGTGGACGGGTCGAAGCAGATGACCGTGTCGACTTTCATCAGCCGAAAGATGAAGATCAGGCGCGCGCGCATCTCGAGAACCGACCAGCCGTCCATGTTGTGGTTGGGGTAATTGAGGAAGAAGACCTGATCGAGGCCCAGACGTTTCGCCACTTCGACGGTGTCGTTCTCGTTTTTCAGCGTGATGTCGCCGATCGACCGGCCAACCCCTGCCATCGAGTCGTCGGTCAAGTTGATCAAGATACCGCGATAACCTTCGTCGATCAGCTTCAACACGGTGCCACCGGCGAAGATCGGGATATCATCACAGTGAGCCTGGATGGCGGCGAGCATCTTACCCGCGTGGGGCTTTCCTGAGCGCTTGCGCTCGATGGTCACCTCGACGTCGTACGACACTCCCCTCTCTCCCGACGAGACCGGCTGGCGTGGGATCGGTTGTTCTTCCTGGGCCGCGCTTCCGCCGAGCAGCGGCCCACCAGCCATCGAGGTCCCTAGAAACTCCCGTCGATTCATACCGCCGCTCCTTACGCGCGCCGCCCGAGGATCTCCCGGAACCGGTCGGCGACAATGATTTCTTCACCCGGCTGCAGGTTGTACGGGAAGATACCGACGCCCTTCCGCGCGGGTCGGTACCTCTCCATGTTGGTGGCGATAATCCCGGGCTCGCCGTCTCGGAGCTCGGTCATGACGTCCTCGAGCGTCAGCCCGAGTGCGCTCTCGTCCCGCTGCACCGTCAGCCGCGGCGAGTGCGAATAGTCGTCGTTCGTCGCGTACTCGGTGACGACGGTGGGAAGTCCTTCGAGCCGGTCGCGAGCGCGCTCGAGCATGGCGTGGTGCTCCTCCCGCTCGGCTTTGTGGTCGCGCTCGTTCACGTACACCTCGACGGCCCGGAGAAGACCGACGATCTCCTCCTCCCCACCTTCGCGATCCGAGCGAAATGGTTGTGCGGAGCGCTGTTCGCATAGGCTGCGTCGATGAGCTCCTTTTTCCCGAGGAGCAAACCGGCGCACTGGGGTCCCCCGCAGATTCTTGCCGCCGCTGAAAGCCAACACGGTGGGTGAGTCTATCAGCCCTCGAATTGTGACGCAACAGCTCCCAAACAGGGGTAGTGGGGTCATTCCAAATTTAACGACCCCACTACCGGCAGGCTCTAATCATTGACACCTCCACATCTCAGATCCTATGCTTGTCCTTCAAGTCCGACCTTACAAATCCGGGAGGGAGTCGTGGGAACAATCAATTTGGGTCGAGTGTTTCTGGGTGGAGTGGTGGCCGGTGTGATCTACTGTCTCCTTGCGCTGCCACTGATGTTTTTCGTTGGTGGTGATGTACTAAAAGCTCTCAACGTGGAGAGGATGTCCCCGCGGGTGGTTGCGATGGCGTTAAGCGCAAATATCCTGGTCGCAATAACGATTTTGTGGGTGTATGCCGCCATACGACCTCGTTTCGGCCCGGGACCCAAGACTGCCGTAATTGCAGTCGTCATCATATGGTGGACCATCTTTGTGGTCGATATGTTTTTGATTGCGACTGGCCTTGGGCAGCTTGGCCCGTTCCTCCTGCTATTTCTCTATTCTTTGGTGGCCAGTGTCCTGGCCACCCTCGTAGGGGCTCGGCTGTACCAGGAAGAGTCTGGCTAGGTTCTTCTTTACTTTCTGCCTGAGTACAGTGTAGCGACGGCGACCTTGCACGCCTTGATGAACGTGTCGCGCCAACGCGTAAGAATTTATTCTGCCTCTCCTGCCATTTCAGTGGATCCTCTCGAGGGTGAGACCGCCACAGTTTAGGTAGACGAGACTGATGAGAGCTTCGGCAGAGTGGAGTCCAAAGCTGCGGTGGCTCAGCAGCCGGATTTTGTTGTTCATTCCTTCGAGTCGGCCGTTGCTGAGTCTCCACGTGACCCACGCGATGACGCCATCGAAGTGGCTGCTCATCTTCGCCGCGCGTTTGACGGGCTCTATCCTCGAGCTCATAGCGCGCCGCAGCCATCCTCGGAGAAACTTCTTGGCCCATGTCTCGGTTTTGTAGGTGTAGAGGTCCATGAAGTTGTCGCGCAGAAGCATGGCGCGGTAGAGGCGACGATTAGCTCGCACCTGCTCGCGGAGCACCCGTTTGTCTTTCGCGCTGCGGTTGTGTTTGGCCTTGAGAAGGGGAAACTTGGTGTTCTTGAGGTTGCGCCGGGCAGTCCCTTTGAGCTCGCGCACCAGCTCGCGCCGGGTCTTATCCACGGCCTCGTTCAGATGCTTGACGATGTGGAAGCGGTCAAAGATCACCCGTGCCTGAGGAGCCTTTTTGCCGACGACAGTTATGTACGGCTCCCACATGTCCATGCTGACCGCTTCGAGCTCCGCGGCTCTTTGTGGTCCGAGCTTGCGGAAAAACCGCAGCAGCGTCTTGGCCTTGCGCTCCTTTCCCGCCCAGACGACCCGGCCGCTGAGATGGTCTATTACCACTGTTAAGTACTTGTGGCGTTTGCGGTAGCTGATCTCGTCCATCCCAATCACCCGCAATCCATCGAGCTCGCGCCGCTCATCCCGCTGCTCGGCAACCACTCGCTGGATGATCCGTCGCACCGAACGCCACGTCACTCGGAAATAGTTCGCTACGGCGCTGACGTCCGTCCTCTGTGCCAGCCACGCTACCTCTTGTTCGAAGCTTTTGGTAAAGCGGCTTCCCTTGTCGGCCCAAGGCACCTTTTCTCTGACCACTCCACACCGCCGACATACCACTCGTCGGATCGAGTAGCGAAGATAGGTCCGGACTCCGAACAGGTCCAAGTGCCGCCAGTAGCGATTGTAGCGATCTTTGTTCTTGCGGACCTTTCGTCCGCAAATCCCGCACAGAGGCTTCCTCCTCCGTGGTACTACATCCACCACCACTCTGGCTTTGTCCGCCTGGAAGTGGAAACCTCGGACCCACAGGCCTTGCAATCCGATGAGCTTGTTGACTAACGTAGTAACGCGCATCGCGGGAACGCTCTTTTCTCTTTCGGAAAAAAAGATTCTAGCGTTCTCGCCGATGCGCATCTACACATGGCTTACCCTCTCAACCCACGGGCCTCACCAAATGCCACTGCCCCTCAGCGGGAGACAAGGCTGTGGGAAACGCCCCCACGGTTCTGGTCGTTCAGACCTTGCTCACGACTGAGTTCTCTTCGAAGCCTGGAAGGGCGTTTTCCATAGCCTCCACTAATCGAGCCCCCCCTTCCTTATTCCATATGAATTAATCTTTCTTGTATATATATCAGGAGGGGCCTGTGGGCGCTCGTGGGAAACGCGAAGCGTTTCCCAAGCGATTGTGGAAAACGCCGCTCCACGTTTGTACGTGCTCACAACCTTTCCCTAAACGCCTCTCTCGCCCGGAGTTTCCGGCGTTTTCCACAATCGCGGCAGCGTCCATAGGCCATGCCCTCCAACACAAATCAGATCCCCCGAAACGACAGGAGAACCATTATTCTTTTGCTTTCTTCTTGTAGGGCCCGCGCTTGCGGGGCTTCTTCGCTTCCGTCTTTTCTAGGAGATTTACCATTTCTTCGATGGTCCAAACGTGGTCGCTCACGCCAGCTTCCATCGCGGGCGTAACAGGTAAACTTTGATGCACACGGCCAAAGTTGTAGTACATAACGAAGAGTGCGAAAGCCGCAACATGGTTCGTGATCTTTTTTGAAAAGGCGTTCGTCAACCTAGTCTAGCGACGCATGCTCATCCGAACTGTCAAGTTGGATCGTTCAATGAAACTGGTGGAAATGTGTTCAGGGTCTGGACTTCCCGTAATCGTGCGCTGCCGATTTCAAAAGACCCCACCACCCAAACAGGCCAAATAGACCCATGAGTGTCCGAGCTGGGGTGGTGGAAGCGGTTAGGGGGGATGCCCGGGTGTCAACGCCGGCCGAAAACTGTGCATTCATGGCGGATGAAAATTGCACACCCGAGCCATGGGTGGCGAACCCTATGACGCCGTCGCCTCCGTGTATTTCCTATGAGATTTAGCCGGCGGGTGAGGTTCGTCCGAACCCGCCGGATGGAGCGCTCGCCACAGTTCGGAGTGCTCTCTCATGCGGTAACTGTTTCCTCGGATGTTGACGAGGTGGCAGTGGTGCAGAAATGCGGTCGATGAGAGCGGCGGCCATGACTTCGTCGCCAAGGATCTCGCCCCATTCCTCGAAACTTTTGTTAGAGGTGAGCACGGTCGAAGCGCGCTCGTATCGCCTACTTATGAGCTGGAAAAAAAGCACCGCGCCGGTCTGGGTGACGGGTAGGTATCCGATTTCATCGACAACAAGCAGTGACGGATAACTGAGAACCGCGAGTCGACGAGTGAGGCGGCCCGCGTCACGAGCCTCTTCGAGGGAGGTGATGAGCTCAGCCAGGGTGCCGTAATAGACGCGCCGTCCATTCTGGGCAGCGGCGATGGCAAGATGAGTTTTGCCCACACCAGGAGGTCCCAATAAGACGACGTTCTCCTTACGTTCAACGAACCCGAGCTCGTGAAGGTTCTCAATCTGCTCGCGTTTGATCGATGGCTGGAACGAAAAATCGAACTCATCGATTGTTTTGACCGCGGGGAGTCGTGAGGAGCGCATCGCCGCTTGGAGACGACGGTTGTTTCTCAACGTGATCTGCGCTCCAAGAAGGTTCTCGATGGCCTCCGCCGTTGTGACCGCACCGCCATCGGCATCAGATAGTACGCGGCCGACAGCTTCGAGCGCGCCAGGCATCTTTAGGTCGGCCAGCATCGTACGGATCTGCTCACGTCGCGATATTGTGCTCGCCTTCATTGTCCACCTCCAACGAGCCGCGTGTAGACTTCGAGGGGACGATGCTCGACATCCATCGAAGGCAGTGTGGTTAAGCAGGCTTTTGGAGTTCTTCTCGCGGGTTGGTTTGGCAGTACAAGAGAGCGATATGGCCGCTCAACGAGCGGTCTCAGAGTGGCCCTTTCATCGCGCGCGAATCGTTCTATCGGTCGTTCGTTGGTTGTGCGATGGAGTCGGACGTTGGCGACGTCACTCAGCCAACGCTCGAGCTGAGCATCGAGGTCGTCATCGTTGATAAAGTGGCGACCGTAGAAGAAGCTTCCTCTCACATAGCGGATTGGCCTTTCCACTTTGCCCTTGGTCTTCGCCCGATACGGGCGACACGCTCTTGTTCGAAACTCCCAGTGGTGGGCGAAGCGGACGAACTCTGGGTTCTCAACGAGAGGGCCACCTTCCCGGCGGTGATCCTCGACGATGACCGAACGCATCTGGTCAAAAAGGAGCTCTTTGGGAACTCCTCCAAAAAATAGGAAGGCCTGCTCAAGCCCCGCGAACAACGTCCGCATGTCCTGTCGCTTGAAAAACCGAAGCCATAGCAGCCTCGAGTATCCGAGCACCACGAGAAGTGCCCACCGACGACCCCATGGCAAACGAAAGTGTGCAAAATCGACCTGAGCTTGGTGGCCTGGTGGGGTCTCGAAACGCACCAGCGGCTCCGCCGGTGGCTGTGGGCGAATCTGCCGCACGTACTCCTTGACCTGCGTGTAGCCGCCTTCATAGCCCGCGGCACGGATCTCATCATGCAGGCGTACTGAACTCAGCTCCGGGAACTCGTGCAGGCGCGAATGAAGGATCTCCCGGTACGGGTCGATCCTGCGCTCGATCCGCGGACGCTTCTTGTAGCGCACCGTTTCCTCGTCCAACTCTCGGTCCAGTTGACCCGTCTTTATCCAGTGGTGGACCGTTCGGCGGCTGATTCCTAGCTTGTCTGCTAGCGCCGCCTTCTTGATTCCCTGCTCCAAATACTCTCGTAGTAACACTCGTTTCTCCCTTCCGTACATCGGCGCCTCCACTCCGGAAACGCCATTCTGATTGAAGGCGCGCCGTCATGTCTGGCACTCCAGACACACGACAACGGCCTCCTTTTACGGATGGCCGAGTGTGCAATTTTCGTCCGCCATAAGTGTGCAATTTACGCCCGCCGCTAACACCGGGAGCCTGCTGGCGCCTTCTGAGTACTGGCAGGCCACCGGAAGAGAAACCCAGCTAGGTGTGGATATTGACCGCTATCGTCTGTAGCGACGAGTTCAGCAGCAACTCGGCTCGTTAGGCGGTGCTTGCCGGAGTCTTCGCAAGGTCTCGTGCGCTTCCAGGTCAGCCTTCCAAAAACGCCTTGATCCGCGCGTTCAGGCTGGGCGCCGCCATCGAATCAAAGCCACCGCCCGCTGCGTGCCCGAAGTCCGATCGAATCGGTTCAAGCTCTGCGTCCGCGAGTAACGCGGCCTCTGCCTCGCAGTCGCTTACGCGAAAGTACAGATCAGTATCACAAGGCATGACCTGGAGCGGCCGTGGCACAGAGTTGAACCGCCGTCCAAGTCGCAAGCAGCAGGGCAATGACTAGTGCCGCGGCCGATCGTACGAGTAATAAAGTCCGCCTCCGGCTGTGTGTCTTCCCGATCGCCATGGCTGCGCTGGCGCCAAGGAAGGCTGCGAATGCCATCCACAGCATGCGAAGGTCGTGGCGGCTGCTAAACGCCCGCATTAATCCGAAGACGAACGGGGCTGCGGCAAGGGCAATTGCGACACAGTAGATCCGACGGTCTCGCGATGTCGGTCTCATCATCGAACTCTTCTCGCCCGCCTAACGTGCTGCTGAGCTGCGGCCGGCGTCATTGAAGATAGCGTAATCTGATTCTTTGGGCGAATCGTACGTGCCGGCCGTCTGCTCCAGCTGAACTTATACAGCTCGCCCTTCACATTGTCACCTCCGTATCTACGCTACGGGGAACGGAATGATCTCGGAGCCGAGAAGTGCGCGGTCACGCGTCACCAGGGGAATGTTCTCGACTACACTCGTCGCGGCGATAAGCTCGTCGGCGGGGTCGCCGCTGATATCCAAACGCCAGCTTTAACGACAGATTTCCAACGTCAAGGGCCAAGTGTGGATGCACCTCAGAGTTCGTTCGACCTTGGGGTGTTCGAGCTCGACATCAATGCGGCCGAGTTGCACAAGTTTCGAGAGTTCCCATAAAACGATGGCAGAGATGCTCCAACGAGTCTCCGAAAGAAGCGAGTGTTCCTTTTCGTTGAGCTCTCCGGCGAGGGCGAAGACTAGTATGTGAGTATCAAGATTGAGCATTCCATGTCACGCGCGTCGAAAGAATGTCTCCTTTGACCTCGATTTCGTCTTTTAGGCTACCAATGAGATGAGCGGAATCCGCCTCGATAGGAATCAGTTTTGCCACGGGCTTTCCATGTTTCGTCACGACGATACCTTCCGGCCCGACCTCGTCTAGAATCGCCAGACACTTCTCCTTGAACTGAGCCGATCCAATGGTTTTTGCACTCATGACCTGCCTTGGTGCACAACTCCGATAGAGGCCGATAGCTCGCTTGGCCCCGACTCCCATCATCCGATCATCTCGCTATCAGGCATCCCGAGCGCCGTCATGGTGTTGAGAATCTTGCACCCGATCCTTGCCTCGACTCTCTGTGCCGCCAACCCTCTCGCTCGCATCGCTGAGCCCACGATAGCCTTGTAGCGATGGAACGTTGTCTCGACTTTGCTCCGTTTGCTGTAGCCCGATTCTGTGTGCCACTTTCGTTTGCCGAGCCGAGCTTGTGCTGCAATGTTGCGATTGCGCTGTCGGCTGCTCGCCGGCCCCGATGCGAGCTGGGCGCCCTTGCGCGGCGGTATCAGCACCCTCGGCGAGCAATGAGCGCTGTGATTCTCGATTGCCTCATAGACGCCGCCGGCGTCGTATGCGGTGTCAGCTCTGGCCGATGAGATGGGACTGTCGATCTGTCCGACAAGCGATGCAACCCGCGATGAATCGCGGGCTCTTTTGCTCGTCAGCTCGCCGGCGACGACTTCGCCACTCTGCTCGTCGACACACAGATGGAGCTTGCGATAGTCCCTGCTCTTTGGTGCTCTGCGCAGCTGGCCGGCGTGGACAGCGAGACCGCTGCTGTCGATCAAGATGTGCAACGGCGTCTTCTGCTTGTCTTGGTAGAAGGGGACCTTACCCAGCTTCGCCTTGCGCCTCGAGATCGTGGTGTGATCGGGCACATCATTGTCTAGCTTCATCAGAGCGAACAACGATCGCAGCAATCCCTCGCTCTGCCTAGATGACAGATGAAACACCATGCCCAGGGTGACAGCCGTCTCGATGGCGTGGTTCGAGTACTTGCGTTGACGGCCCGGTTTCCTCCTCCTCGGCCGGGGCGCGTCCCAGTTCACAAGCTTGCCGGCGGTGAGCGAGATCCAGACGGTCAGGCTCCCACGGTTGCGTAGACCCGCCTCATATTCACGCCAATTCCTCACGCGATAGGCCTTCTTCACATACTTCCGCTGAGTGCGTTTGAAAATGCTCATGGGGAACCTCGAATCCGTGAGTAAAGGACAATTGTGGACCGAGATCGCGAGTTGTGCACCAAGGCAACGCCGAAGCGGCAGAACAGTTCGAGAAAGTCACCGAGCTCACTCCAGCCAACATGCGAGCCTACAGTAACCTCGGAACCGCCTACTTCGCGATGGGAGAGCATGATCGCGCGATCAAAGCATTCCAACTTCCACTCGCAATCAAGCCCACGTACTTCGCGTATTCCAACCTCGGCACGATCTTCTACTTCCAGGGAAAATACGTTGATGCCGTGCGCGAGATGGAGAGCGCCATGGAGCTGCGGAAGAGCGACTATCGTTCCTGGGCGAACCTCGCAGACGCCCGATACTGGGTCGAAGGTTTGAAAGCACAAGCCACGGCGGCCTATCTCGAGGCGATAGAATTGGCCGAGAACGATCTCGAGGTCAACCCCAACGATCCTACCGTTCTCAGCCGGCTGGCAACGTACTACGCCAAACTAGTCCCCTGTATCAGAACAAACTAGATAAAGCAGAGCTTGCCGAAACCATTCTAAGTGCATGAATCTTATGAATCTTATGGGCTGGCGAAAAGCCTAACTTTGTATAGTAATCAAAGATCCAGGGGACTAGGCGAGGGCGGACAGGCCCACGAGGCGCTGGAGCGCGCACAACGTCTCGCTCCCCACGATACCGAACTTTTGGCCCGCGCCGCGCTCGTCCATGAGCTGACGGGAAAGCGCGACGACGCGTTGGAGTACTTGCGCCAGGCGTTCGCTTCAGGATACTCACCTGATTTCGTCAAACATGAGCCGTTTCACGCTGAATTAAGGAACGACCCCGGATTCGCCGCCGTTCTGGCGTTCGCTGATGGAGAGAGACCATGAAGCCCTCGATCGTTGCGGGCGTCGTCCCCAAGCCGGCCTCATCGTCTTTTTCGAAGTTGATTTCGACAATGGCACGACAGGAACAGAGTCTAGAGACTAAGGAGAAGATAAATGTCGAGATTGGTAACAGTGACGGAACTGGCTATCGAAGTCACGCTCGAGAGCGAGGAGCTCTCCTATAAATTCAACAACGGCGCAAGTAACTTTCCGCAGAATACGCGCATAAGCAAGAACGGCCGGATCACGTGGAAATTTGCGGCGCAAGACCCCGACACGGCTTTCATGACTGTCTTCATCGGATGGAACACTCCACTTATAGACTCCGAAAAAAACAGCGCCGTCACGTTGCGCGGCCGCAGAGGTGAGATAACGGCGCACGTAGCCCCGGATGCAGCGGAGGGCGTGTACAAATACTCCATCGCCGTTCACTGCGACGGAGAAATCTTCATGGACGACCCTGAATTCATCGTGGACGGGATGCATTACCCTTAGGGCCGGGCACTCAGGGCGTACGCTTCCGGCAAAGGAGACTTCGCTGACTATCTTATCCGCGTGTGCCTTCCATAAACTCGATCCGCAACCCTCAAGCTGCTCTCGACCCTGGGAGCGAGTTCACGCGCGTTGAATGCTTCGGTCGGCGTCGCGGTCATCGCGGAATCGGAGCCCGCGCAAGAACGCCGCGCTTTTCGTGAGAAAGACATCACGTCAGTGCGGCGATCGTCACGTAGCGAGGCGACGGTAATAATGATGGAGACCTCCGACTTTCGGAACGGCCGTCACTCGCCCCATCGAGGGGGGATGGACGGTTCGCGGCTCGGGGGCATCTTTCTCGAGCGACAAGTGAGTCCGGCAGGAATGATAGCAGTCGACGTATTCGCGCAGGATTCGTCTCGCGTGCCGATCGTTGAGGACGATCACGTGGTCGAGGCACTCGCGGCGAACGCTTCCAATGACTCGTTCGACGTACGGGCTCTGCCACGGCGAGCGCGGCGCCGTGAGAACCTGTTGGATGCCGAGTTCCGCGACGCGACGTTTGAAGTACGCCCCGTAGATTCCATCCCGGTCCCGCAGCATGAAGCGAGGCGCGCTATCCCACGGAAAGGCGTCGACGATCTGCTGCGCGCTCCACTCAGCCGTGGGATGTTCCGTGACATTGAAATGTAGGATACGGCGCCGATCGTGACGAAGGACGATGAACACAAACAGAACCCGGAACGTGGCGGTTGGCAACGTGAAGAAGTCAACGGACACCAAGTCCTTGACATGATTGTCGAGAAAGCTCCGCCACGTCTGAGACGGTGGACGGCGATGGCGAATCATGTACTTGGATACGGCGGCCTGGGAAATGGAGATGCCGAGCTTCGCGAGCTCGCCGTGCACGCGGGGCACTCCCCAGAGCGGATTGGCTCGACACATGTCACGGATCAGCTCGCGTATTTCGGGAGCGACGCCGGGTCGACCCGGCCGACGCCTCCGGCTCTTCCATGTCCAGTAGCGTTTGAACCCGGAGCGGTGCCACCGGACAACGGTCTCGGGCTTCACGATGATGAGGACCCTGGCCCAGTCGGTCCAGAATCTTCGCAACAGCACCCAGAAACCACGGTCCACATTCGACAACCGCGGTCGTTTCACCGAACGTTGGAGGACGGCGAGCTGCTGGCGCAGAGCGAGATTTTCAAGAGCCAGTGAGCGGCGCGTTTTGAAAGCCGAGATGAGCGAACAGAGAAGCGACCAAATCATGCCGGGATACTGACGTCGGCGTGCGAGAAAGATCAATAGCGACGCGCGCGGAGGAATAAATAGAAGGGACAGGATGCTCGATGAGCTGGTGCAAGGTCAGAAATAGTAGGAGGATTTTCAAGAATGAGAAAACTACTTTTACTCTTTGGATTAACATTATTGATTTCTTGTGTGGGAGCCAAAGTTCAAGATCAGAATACTAGTTCAGAGGCTATAACTGAGGGAACTCAAACAACTTCAGAAAGCTCGGCGAATGAAGATACGGTGGCAGACACTTGGGGACAAATTATAGAGGCTTCACCAGAGACATTCTTTGCAGCAGACTTGTCTGATGATGTGCGTAACGGTTTAACCAATACATTGCTTGTAGCAACTGCTGAATGGGGAAACTACGGCCCGCTGGAGTATTGGGTGCTGGGGACAGATCTAAAGGCCGCCCAGGAGCTTACTGAACTCTTCTGCGAACGTCGCTCACAGCTTGGGCAGTGGGAAAAATCTGAATGTTTAAGTCGTCACAGGGACAAGCATGACTTTGAGTCCTATCGGAAGATAGGCGCTGATGCCATTGCACGTAAGAGGGCGAGTGGGTCCATGGGCTGGAATGGTAATCGAGAATGGGGTATTCATTTTTATACTTCTTCGTATCCTCTCGGCTTTGATAGACTTTTTGATTCAAGTCCAGGAGGGGAGCAAAAAGGCGTATTTCATGAGTACTTTCACGCAGTACAGCAAGCTCACATTTTTGCTCAAGATAATGATGAAAGGAAAGCACTCTCGGGACTCGTATGGTTTATAGAAGGTGGAGCTGACTACATGGCGCAAACTGCTACCAGAAAGTTGTGGGCTTCAGGTAAGTTGACCACGATCGACAATAGTAGTTTAAGCTCCCTCGAACAGACCTTTGAAAACAAAATGAAGAAGGGTAAGAAGACGATCGAAAAGAACTGCCCTGGGGTTAAGTTACATGAACTTACTTACGGGAATGATTGTGAGGGTGCGGCCTATGATTTGGGTGCCTGGGCAGTTGGTTATCTGCTAAACAAGGTAGGCCAAACAGCGCTACTAGACACCTTTTATCCTAGTCTCAACGAACTTGGGTGGGAAGGTGCGTATTCCAGCCATCGTGAACGCCGAATCCAGGGCAAGCTAAACAGCGAATCCGGTGAAGCCGAACGCTCATCGAAGCGATGAAGTGTTGGGTGACCTCCTTTCCACTGATTGAAAACGTGAACCTATCTTACCTGCGTGTTGTGTAGCAAGGGGCGGCAGGTCGGTGCCGGAGGGAGCGGGCGTAAGGAAAGACGCGAAGCGACCTTCCCGCTCCCGTAGGCAGCGACCTGCCGCGGCCGAACCCCGGGCGATGTGGGGCTGGTTTCGGGGGGTTGCTGGGGTATGGCCTGGCTCGAGAAGACGCTTCCTGAGGCATTCTCGCGCGTCGTTTTGGCGCCGCATCGTCTGGTACCCCGGGTTTGGCGGTTTCACCCGTTTTTATCGCATCGACGCTGTGGTCCCTCGCTCGCTCATGCATCGGCGTTGTCAAATGCCTTTGGCGCAGCCTTGGTCTTTCTCAGAGAAGCTCCTTTGAGAGTGATGCGGTGCGCGCTGTGGAGAATGCGATCGCAGATAGCGTCTGCCTGGTTTGGGTCGCCAATCGCTTCGTGCCACTGCTTGAGCGGAATCTGGGTCGCGATGAGTGTGGAGCCACGCTCGGCGCGGTCTTCGATGACCTCCATTAGATCCCGTCTCTCCGATTCTTTCAGCGGGTGAAGCAGCCAATCATCGATAGCCAGTAAGTCCAGCTTGGCGAGTTTCGTCAAAAGCCGGGCGTAGGAACCATCACCACGAGCGACCGCGAGCTCGTGGAGCAAGCGCGGTGCTCGCACGTAGCATCCGGTGAAGCCGCGACGACAGGCCCGCTCCACGAAGGCGCAAGCCAAGAACGATTTGCCAATCCCCGTCGGGCCGGTGATGAGCAGGTTATGGCGCTCACCGACAAAGCGGCAGTTGCCCAGGCTCAAGATCTGTTCGCGGTTTAAGCCTCGAGGCGCTTGGAAGTTCACGTTCTCCAAACATGCCGGATAGCGGAGCTTTGCCGCTCGCAGTCGTCGAGAAAGCTTACGCTGTTCGCGGGCGGTCCACTCGGCATCGACCAGGAGTCCCACACGTTCCTCGAAGCTCAGCTCCTTGTATTCGCTCGAGCTCAACTGGGTTTCGAACGCGGACACCAAGCCGAACAACTTCATGGCGTTCATCTTTTCTATCGTTTCGGGTGTCAGCATCGGGACTCTCCTCCTTCGTAGTGATCCGCGCCTCGGATGTTCTCGTGCTCCTCTCGCGGTTTCGCTTCGGCGTCCGATTCGAGCACCACACGATCCAGACCAGCCGAGAGAATGTTTTTCACCGTGCGATAGCTGTAAGAGCTCAAAGCTTCCGCTCGTGCGCAAGCGGCCTCGAGACGCTCACTGCCCCAGCGGCTGCCTAGTCGCATGACTCCCAGGCAAGAGCGAAATCCCTGCTCCGGGTGAGGCCGACTCTCTAGAATCCCCGCAACCAGCCTTCCCGTGGCGCGACCTGACTGCTCCGCCCAGTGGAGCAGCCGCGACGGCGTCCACTCCAGGTGCTCCCGATGCGAACGTGGCATATGCTCCGGGTTCGTGGAGTAGTGCCCCTTTCCTTTCTTGCGGGGATGCGACGCGACGCGCTTTCCCTTGAACAGGACCTCCACCACCGAGGCCGTCACCCGTGCCTCGACTTTCTCGTGAATGAGCTGATAGGGAACGCTGTACAAGTTGTTCTCCACCTCCACGTGGTAGTCGATGTTCACTCTGCACCGCTTCCACGTCGATAACTCGTAGCTCTCCTGCGGTAGCGGTTTCAGTACGGGCCGGTCTAGCCTTTCGTACAACTCCCGCCGACTCACACCGAGCTTCTGCATCGGACGCGCATTCAGGACCTCTAACTTCTCCCAGATGGCTTCGTTCAGTTCCGCCAGGCTGAAGAACGTGCGATGACGAAGCACCGCCAGGATCCAGCGCTGCGCCACCTGCACTGCCGACTCCACCTTCGCTTTGTCTTTCGGCTTGAACACCCGAGCCGGGACCACAACCGCACCGTAATGCGTCGCCAGCTCTTCGTACGTCCGGTTGATCCCTGGCTCGTAACGGTCCACCAAATCCACGCCGCTCTTCAAGTTGTCCGGAACCCAGATCTCCGTACTGCCACCGAAGTAATCCGACATCCCCTTATGGGCCTTCGCCCACGATTCCAGCGACTGGTTCAGTATCGCTTCGACGTAGGTGTAACTGCTCGCGCCCAACGTCCCGACGAACAGCTCCATTTCGACGAGCTCTCCCGTTTTCGGATCGACGATGTGAGGCTTCTTCCCCGAAAAA
Organism: Candidatus Marinacidobacterales bacterium; assembly: GCA_965237955.1. Lineage (GTDB taxonomy): Bacteria > Acidobacteriota > Vicinamibacteria > Marinacidobacterales > SMYC01. The sequence continues at coordinate 4,149,857 of OZ250169.1, forward strand.
TAGACGAATGTCTTCTCGCCTGCTCGATGCCGTTGACGCATCGTCGGGTTCAGCTTCTTCTTCCACTGACCGTACAGCTCGCAATAACGGCTGTAGCCGTACGCTCCCGGCTTATTCTCCGCGTACTCCACCCACAGCTGCAGCAACGTCAGCTCTCGGTGACGCCTCAGCTCCTCGTGGATGTGGGCATAGTCCAGACCCGGCCGTGCGCCAGACGAGCCCGGCGGCGGAAACAGCCCTGCCTCCAGCTCCCCGTCGCTCAGCTCCTCCGGGAGCGGCCAGCTCAGACCACCCTTCTTCGCCTTGGCCAGGTAACTCACTCACCGTTCCAACCGCCACGCGAAGTGCCTTTGCGATCATGCGGTGAGTAAAACCCAGCTCGTACTTTAACCTTAGAACCTCTCGTATTTTTCTCATCGATAACCTCTTAGCTGCCATTTCCTAGATCGTCCTCCTTCCGGGTACGACCTAGAGTTGCCTTGAAACGTGCTATCGATGAGCGTTCGCGATGCCGGAACCGGCGTTCACGTTGCCTGGAATCCGTGTTCACCTTCCCCGGAATCGATGTTCACGATCCCCGGAATCCGTGTTCACGATGCTTTGGAATGGATGTTCACCTTCGGCTGGAATCTGCGTTCACGATGCCCCGGAATACGCAGGAAGGAGCGTTCCAAAAAACCTTTGGGATGTCATCGGAGGATTTCTCCGCCGAATTTAACCTCTTCTTGGAAAAACCTCTTGCCGATCAATTGGCCATACTTCCCAAATATGATTAGAAAAGAAGCAAAAGAGGGTGTCCCTCGTCAAAACTCGTCCACTCCTGAAATCAAACACTTACGAGCACCCACCTAGGAGCTCACTCCCGCTTGAGATCCCGCCCCGGGAAGGGGCAAACTCCGCCGCTATGCTCCGCGTCGTCGTCTTCCTCATCTCATTAGCTACGCAGCGATCCGGGCGATGTGTCGGCGCCGAGCCGACCTCGTGCTCGAGAATCTGACTCTACGACAGCAAGCTACGGCGCTCAAGAAAGAGCGCCCCCGGCGACACATCGTTCACTTCAACGCCACGTTCCATCCGACGTCGGCCTGGCTGATGCAGCAGCTCCGCGAGGCGTTCCCCTACGACACCGCGCCTAGGTATCTCATCTTCGACCGTGACTCCATCTTCAGCCCGGCCGTCGTCCATTTCGTCAGGACGCTCGGCATCGTTCCCATTCGTGCCTCGTATCGGAGCCCGTGGCAGAACGGTACCGCCGAGCGCCGGATTCTGAGTTGTCGTCGAGAGTTGCTCGAGCACGTCGTGGTCTTCGGCGAGCGGCATTTCGTGCGTCTTGTACGTCTGTACATCGCTTACTACGACGAAGACCGTTGCCACTTGGGACTGGACAAAGACACACCGAACGAGAGGCCGATCACGCCTCGACCGTCGCCCGCCGCGAAGGTTGTAGCGCTACCGAAGGTAGGCGGGCTGCACCATCGCTACGAATGGCGGGAAGCTGCGTAGCGCATTCGCTCCCCGGACCCCGCGTCACCGGAGAGTTCGCGCGCCCCCCGCGCAAACGCTGTGCGCGTAATGAATCTGACTACTCTTGAGCCCAATCGACGCGGCAGGACGAGCAGAACGGCCCTTCATGAGGCGCGGATCTATTGAGACGATGGACAGGTTCACCGCCTCCGTCAACAGGTGCAGGCCCAAATCGCGCTCGCCCGGATCTCGATTTACGGATGATCTTTTCTGGGATCACCCATCACTGGACTCTTGGTCGTATCGCCGCCTTTACCGCCTTTATCTCAACGACTGTGGTTTCCAGGCCCGAAGACTCTGCGGTCAGCTTGATCAAGCCCGGCCGTTTCGACGCCTGGATGATGACCATGGCCAGGCCGTTGAAGGCGCTGCGCTTCTCCGCCTTGTCCGGCTCGTGGCTCGAGGGGTTCCCGTTTCCCACACCGATGATCTCCCCGGTGCCGTCTAGACTGAATTGCACCTCGTTCCCGGCGGTCGGCACCATCCGACCCTGCGCGTCGAGGATGGAAACCTTCACCAGGGAAACGTCTTCCCCGTCCGCATTGATACTCGAGCGATCGGGCTCGAGCGCTATGCCGGCCGGCTCCTCCGTCGTCTCTCGCCTGGTCTCGGCGACGACCTCTCCGTCCCGGTAGCACTTGGCTTCCAGGACTCCCGGCTCCCACTCGACCTTCCACGACAGGCTCGAGTACGGCTGCACGTCTTGGCGTCCCTGGCTCTCGCCGTTGAGAAACAGCTCGACGCTCTTGCAGTTGGTGTAGGACCGGACGTCGATCGTCCTGTCGCTCTCATCTCTGTCGGCCCAGTTCCAGTGAGGGAATAGGTGAAGGACGGTCTCGCTGCTCCAGACCGACTTGTAGTAGTAATAGGCATCCTTGGGGAAACCGCAGGTGTCCATGAAGCCGAATTGTGAGTTGATCCCTGGCCAGTCGACAGGATGCGGCTCGCCGCGATGGTCGAAGCCAAAGTTGACGAATCCGCCAGCCACGTAATCAGACTCGGCTATCCTGCGCCAGCTCCGCTCGCCCGTTCTGTAAACGCTGAGATGGGCCTTCTCTCTGTTCTCGTCATATACCCCGCGCGTCGTCAAGCCGTGACCCATCTCCTGGGCCACCATCGGACGCTCCGGATTTTTAGCATGGTAACTGTCATAACCCGGGTTAAAACCCCTGCTATCAATTACATCTGACAAGTTTAGGAGATCTTCAAATAAATCAATCTCATCAGGCGTGCGCGCTCCTCCCATGCTCCCCACGCCCGAGATGATGGGTCGGGAGGGATCCAGCCGCTTGACCACGTCAGACATCGCCTGTGTTTGTTTCTTTGCTTCCTCGTAGCCCTGCTTCAACCCCTCGTTTTTCAAGGACCAGATGATGACGCTGGGGTGGTTCCTATCGCGCCTCACCAAGCTTTCCACTTCGGCGAGCACTTCCTCTGAATCACCCATGTGGCGGTTCTCGTCCATCACCAGTATCCCCAGGCGGTCGCACGCGTCCAGTATCGCCTCGGTATGCTGGTTGTGCATCGTGCGGTAGCCGTTGCTGCCCATCTCCTTGAGCTTCTCTATTTTGTAAGCGTTGATCCTGTCTGGGAGCGCGACCCCCACTCCCGCGAAGTCATGGTGGCTGTTGGATCCGTTTATCTTCACATGTTTACCGTTGAGGAAGAACCCATTCCCATCAAAGCGAAAATACCGCGCCCCAAATGTCGTTTCATATTGATCGGTCACACGCTCACCGCTTTGTACCGTAGTCTCCACCTTATATAAGTATGGATTCTCTAAGGACCACAGAGTCAGATCTTGTATCGTAACGTCCTGGCTGAATTCGAACTCCTGGCCCGCCGAGATACTCTCCACCGCTTCAGATGTCGCGACCGTATTCCCCTCCATGTCGACAATAGCGCTGGTGAGAGTGGACTCAATCGCTTCCGCGCCATCATTGACGACGGTCGTCCTGATGTTGACTGCTGCCAAATCATCTGTGATATCCGGCGTAGTGACATAAGTTCCCCAATGTCCGACGTGCAGGGGATCGAGCTTCGTCAACCAGACGTGTCTATAGATGCCACCGCCTTCGTACCACCAGCCCTCATCCCAGTCAGCGTCGGCGCGCACTGTCACTACATTCTTCCCGCCGAAGTTCGCCGCCTCGGTGATGTCGTAATAGAAACCGGTGTAGCCGCTCCAGTCGTGGCCGAGCCAGTGACCGTTTATCCAGACGTTGCTGTTCCTGTAGACCCCGTCGAACTCCAGCCATATCCGCTTGCCCTTGTCCGCAGCCGGGAGCTTAAAGGCACGGCGGTACCAGCCGACGCCCTTGGGCTTGTAACCATGGTCCCTGTCGTACCAGAGCTCGCCTTCCCTTTTACCCTGGGGCTTGTCCGCCCCCTTGGGGTCGAACTCGCCCCCCACCACGAAGTCGTGGGGAACGCGGACCTCTTCCCAGCCGCTGTCGTCGAAGTCGACCGACGCCGTCTTCACCGACCGCATCTTCTGGTCGTCTTCCCACAGGGCCGGCCGGTTATACAGGACCGTGCCATCAATGCCTCCGCTGCCCTCGGTGTTGTGCACCAGCACCGCCAACTCGTTCGGCCCGCCATCAGTCCAGGTGTAGTTCAGATTGATCTCGAACGGGAAGTCCCCTCCCTCATGGTAGTAGGCTAGCTTCCCGTTAACGTAGACGGTCGCGTTGTCGTCCACGGATTGAAAATAGAGCCGAGGCCTTCCGGTCGGTCCGGGCGGCAAGTCTCCGAGCTCCGCACGGAACCAGGCAAGACCCTCCTTGCCCTCGAACACGTCGGTACCCGGCTCCGTCTCCCCCCAACCTGAGATATCGAGCCCAGGCGCCGCCATCTCTTCCGCCTCCTCTGCGCCCTGCTTGCTCTCCTTCCAGCGCCACTTCTCTATGATATTTCCCCGGGGCAAGGGAGTGAATCCCTCTATCCTTCCCCGGTAGAAACGCCAGCCTTCGTCCATGAGTAGTTTCTGTCTCGGATTCTTGTCCAGGTCATCTCCCAGCGCGCATGCGCTCGCTATTAAGGCTATGGAAATAAGACTCATGGAGAGAAATAGGTTCAAAACGACCTTTATGCTCATCTTTCTCATTTGTTAACTTCCCTTTAGATTTTTGGTGCTTCCGCAATTCGCCGGGTTCGCTGCCGAAGAGCTTCAAGCCGACGAGATTCGCACGTTCGCGGGCAACAAGAAGACTCCGAGTTGGGTCTTCGTTGCGATCGAGGTCTGGTCTCGGCTCTGGCCATCGACGGTGACGGGAAGGCGAAGCTACCGGAACACTCACGCTCTGTTTCGCGACCTTTCGAGGCGGATGAATTTCGGGCGTCTTCCCCTGATCGTCACGGATGGATTCGAATTCTACCAGAAGGTCATCCGTCGCTTCTTCGGGCCAGCGTGTCTCTACGGTCAGGTCCTCAAGACGCGCAGGAACGATCGTATCATCAAGGTCGAACGGAGTGCGCTGCACGGAGCCGCGTGGCGATTCGAAGACGCGCTCAATAACTCCGAGGACTCCTCGACATTGAACACGTCGTTCATCGAGCGGTTGAATCTGACCATCCGGCAAAGCTCGGCATACCTTTCGAGACGAACGCTTTCCCACGCTCGCTCGACGGAGAGGCTCGATGAGCACCTGGAGTTGCTCCGTTGCTATTACAACCGTCCGACCGCACGGAGCTCTGAAGTTCGGACGTGAGATCCGAACTCCGGCTATGCAGGTGCCTTGGTGCACAACTCGCGATCTCGGTCCACAATTGTCCTTTACTCACGGATTCGAGATTCCCCATGAGCATTTTCAAACGCACTCAGCGGAAGTATGTGAAGAAGGCCTATCGCGTGAGGAATTGGCGTGAATATGAGGCGGGTCTACGCAACCGTGGGAGCCTGACCGTCTGGATCTCGCTCACCGCCGGCAAGCTTGTGAACTGGGACGCGCCCTGGCCGAGGAGGAGGAAACCGGGCCGTCAACGCAAGTACTCGAACCACGCCATCGAGACGGCTGTCACCCTGGGCATGGTGTTTCATCTGTCATCTAGGCAGAGCGAGGGATTGCTGCGATCGTTGTTCGCTCTGATGAAGCTAGACAATGATGTGCCCGATCACACCACGATCTCGAGGCGCAAGGCGAAGCTGGGTAAGGTCCCCTTCTACCAAGACAAGCAGAAGACGCCGTTGCACATCTTGATCGACAGCAGCGGTCTCGCTGTCCACGCCGGCCAGCTGCGCAGAGCACCAAAGAGCAGGGACTATCGCAAGCTCCATCTGTGTGTCGACGAGCAGAGTGGCGAAGTCGTCGCCGGCGAGCTGACGAGCAAAAGAGCCCGCGATTCATCGCGGGTTGCATCGCTTGTCGGACAGATCGACAGTCCCATCTCATCGGCCAGAGCTGACACCGCATACGACGCCGGCGGCGTCTATGAGGCAATCGAGAATCACAGCGCTCATTGCTCGCCGAGGGTGCTGATACCGCCGCGCAAGGGCGCCCAGCTCGCATCGGGGCCGGCGAGCAGCCGACAGCGCAATCGCAACATTGCAGCACAAGCTCGGCTCGGCAAACGAAAGTGGCACACAGAATCGGGCTACAGCAAACGGAGCAAAGTCGAGACAACGTTCCATCGCTACAAGGCTATCGTGGGCTCAGCGATGCGAGCGAGAGGGTTGGCGGCACAGAGAGTCGAGGCAAGGATCGGGTGCAAGATTCTCAACACGATGACGGCGCTCGGGATGCCTGATAGCGAGATGATCGGATGATGGGAGTCGGGGCCAAGCGAGCTCTCGGCCTCTATCGGAGTTGTGCACCAAGGCAACGTGTCGCCCGCATCACGCGAGACGAAGATGCCGCTGCCTGGTCCACCGCTCTTGCGTTTCCAGGTGTTGATTAGGATTTGCCACATCCCCGCATACAGAATGCGGGGGTTGTTCGGGTCCATCTCGAGGCTCGACGCCCCAGTGTGTTCGTCGACGAACAGCACGTGCTCCCAGGATTCGCCGCCGTCCTTCGTTCGATAGATGCCCCGCTCCGGCTGCGGCGCGTGGCCGTGACCGAGCGAGGCGACGTAGACGACGTCGGGGTTGGTCGGGTGGATGACAATGCGCGAGATGCGGCCCGTGGCATCGAGGCCCATGTGATGCCAGGTGGCGCCGCCGTCGGTCGACTTCCAGACCCCGTTGCCGATCGTCACGTTGGAGCGGATATGCGACTCGCCGGTGCCGGCCCAGACGATCTCCGAATCGAGCACAGACACCGACAGGGCGCCGATCGCCTGCACCGGATAGCCGTCGAAAATCGGCGCCCAGAACACTCCGCCGTCAACCGTCTTCCAGATGCCACCCGACGCGGCGCCCACGTAGTAGGTCATTGGATCGCCCGGAATACCCGCGACGGACGCGATGCGGTTGCCAACCGGTCCGATGTGCCGGTAATACAGCGCGTCGTACTGATCCGGCGAGATGCCCTGCGCCGCACTCGATTCGTTCACGCCGGAAACGATCGCGAGTACGGCAAGCAGCGCTCGCGAGTTGGTCGCCGTGCGTCTGAGCAATTCCGACATGGTTGCTCCCCTCTGGTCAACGACCCAAAACGGCTCGAAGGAGATCAGAATCTATAGGAGGGACGGGTTGTATACAACACGGACCACGCCGACTGTGACCTGTCTCTCATCATTATTAATACGGACGGGACACCGGTCGCAAAGGCCGCGTTCCGATACGGTCGAGATGTAGTAGCTGATGTAAGACCGCACGAGTCGGGCGAGATGCCGCTCGCCGAGGGACTTCTTTTTCGATCACTATTCGAAAATATTTTCCATTTGCCAGGCATCAAGAGATATTAACTGAGCATCTCTGCCTTGCGCCCTCAGCGATACACCGAGACTATCGTCGCGCCCCGGGTACGCACGGACAGCGACCACCTGCCTGCCATTCACAAACACTTCAACCACGCTGCGATCGACGAACACCCGCAGCTTCAAAGGTTCGTTTTCCTTCAGGAAAACTGAAGCCGTTTCTGGTGGCCGTGAAAGCGCCTCAGGCAAGGTAGATGAATTAGAGGTATCTATGGAAATAGCACTGTACTGGGGGATTTGACATACTCCTGCGATGTGATCGTGGGGGCGATCTCTGTTACTAAAGCCACGATCCCTGTAAAACATAATGCGGGTGTATTCTTGTTTTTCGGGTGAGCGCAACACGTCCATCTCAATCATCGCTGCGTCTTTAGGGTCTATTTCCGCGATCAACTCCATGGCATTACCCTTGACCTCTTCGAACACAACCTCTTCATTGGCAGGAAGTCTCGTCTCGCCAACAACGTGGTGCTCACGACGAAGTGATTCGATATCTCCGGCTGGTTCTTGCAAGAGAAGATCCTCTCCCTCAAGGATCAAACGACGCGGCAAGGTCATTAACCGATCCCAAGTTTTGAGTGGCTTACCCTGATTCATATTAAATATCGCGATCACACTCCTGGGATCATTCGGATCTGGGGAAGCCGATGGGGCATGGACCCCGGCTGGATGCACAGCACCATGGTTAAAGTCGCCGCCACCAGTGACAAAGAACTTATCTTTTTCCGTGTCATAGTCACCAATCATGTATTTGCCGCCGCTCATATGACTGAAGTACAACAATATATGTTTACCACTGTCGCCAATCGGCCAGAAATAGGGGCAGGCGCCGTCGTCACCCACTAAGGAGTAGCGATCATTTTCTACAAAGGGGTGCATATATTCCCAGCTTTTCAGGTCTTTCGATTTCAATAGAGATTGGAGTCGAACACGCTTGCCGCCAGGACCGGTTGCTTGTGCTCCCGTAAGTAGCGTGTAGTAGATACCGTCTTTCTTCCAAATATTTGGATCGGAAATGGGGTGAGGCGGCTTGGGCTCACCGTCTTTAGGAAAGGGAATCACGGCTTGACCGGTGAGTTTGTCCCAATTAAGTAACAGCGGATCGTCCGAGGTGGCCACCATGGTTCCAGCGTCAACCCCGTGATACATGGCAATGACACGATCCTCTTCCACATAGGCTGAACCGGAATACACCTTGGATTCTGGGTTGGGGTAGATCGCGTAGGGCAAATCGCGCCAGTGAACCAAATCCGTACTGACCGCATGTCCCCAGTGCTGGCGAGGGTCTTCGGGAGGATAAGCCTGATAGAACAGATGCCAGCGCCCCTGCCAATAACTTAAACCATTGGGATCGTTTAGTTTGTATTCGGGGCTTGTGAAATGGTAGTAAGGGCGATGAGGGTCTTCCTCCATCAACTTTTTACGCGACTCGGTGAAGCGTTTGAGTAAAGGGTTATCCGCTAATTCCTTTTCCTGCTCCGCCAGGGTTTCAGAAAACGTATACTGCGGCACCTTGGAGGTATAGTCTTCTTGGGCAAAATTCTGTTGAGATAGTGCCAAGCTCATTGCGGTCACTAAACCCAAGGACACTCGACGACGATTGAATTTGTTTTTCATTATGCTACCCAGAATTGTTCTTCCTTCGGAAAACAGCAATCTTCTCGCTCTCATTACCCGTTTGATAAAAAACCGCTATCACCGATGAATACCCAGATCACCGCACCCTGTTGCGCAGGCGGACGAGTTTTGACGAGGGACCGGTCGACAAACCACGCGACACGCCTTGCGCTAATCGTGCCGGTACACAATTCCATCCTTCATGACAAAGGACACGTGTTTTAGCGCCTGGATATCCTCGAGGGGATTCTCCAGCGTGGCGATGATGTCGGCGGCCATACCGGGTCGGATGGCGCCACGCACGTCCGCCACGTCGAGCAACCGCGCGGCGTTTACGGTCATGGCTCGCAGTATGTCCTTGGCGGGGATCTCGGCTTCGTCCCAGGCGTCTATGGCCCCCATGGCGGTTTCTCCCTTTGTGAATCCGGGGGTGAGCCTCAGGATATCGGCGCCATACGCCATGTCGACCCCGATGCGGTAGGCTCGTGTCAACCGGTCGATGATCGACTCGACTTGGTTGGGATGGCTTAGCTCGTTATGCGGGTCAGGTCCGAACGCGAGCTCGCAGCCCACGAGAACAATTCCTTTCTCCTTGGTCAACTCCAGCAATTCATCGCTCATCTCGTAGCCGTGCTCGATGGAGTCGGCGCCTCCTTCGATAGCGTGACGCGCTCCCCTCTCGGTCAAAGCGTGGGCAGCCACCTTGACTCCCGCCGCGTGCGATTCTTCCACGATGAACTGGATGTCCTCCACGGAATAGAGGTATGGGTAGTCATCGATGATGATCTTGATCCACGTCGCTCCGTAGTGGATGTTCTGGCGGATGGCGTCGCGTAACTGATCGCGGGTGTCGGCGTAGAAATAGTCGACCAGCCCCACGTCGGGTTGGTCGGGGTTGAGGCGGAACTGCCCCCCGAAAGGCGCGAGGATCTTGCCGGAAATGAACATCGTCGGACCGAGCGCCCTGCCGGTTCGCCCCATACCGGCGTCTACCCAGTTTCGCGTTCTTCCAGCGGGTCTCGGGCCCCTGCTGCGAACCGCAGAAGCATTGAGGAAGCGTAGGAGTGCGGCATCCGCAAAATGTCCAGAATTTCCCAGATCGCGTATGGTTGTAAACCCGTTGAAAAGAAACGATTGAGCACTGACCAGGCTCTGGATAGCACGCTCGGCGGTGGAAACGTTGACGTTGTACTCCAAGAGGGTCGAGTTGTCGGCGTCGTAGGCGGAGCCGACATGAGTGTGGGTGTCGAAGAGACCGGGAAGCACCGTCAACGAAGACAGGTCGAGCTCGACGGCATCGGCTGGGATCGTCGGATTCGCACCCACCGCCCGAATCATCCCGTCCTCGATGACGATGGTCTGGTCCGACTGGGTCGTACCCGTCTCGGGATCGACGAGCTCGCCAGCACGAATGACGATGACTTGAGCCTCCGCGGCCGAAAGGCAAAGGGCAAGGGACACGGCGGTCAGGATTCCGAAAACAAGTCGCAGGTTCATCTTGGATTCCTTTCGAGACTCCGTCTAGGGTGTCTCAGTTTCAGCGTTCCGAAATTGTCTACTTTCGATCTTTCCGCTTCAATTTGGTCGGAGAAATTGTCAAGAGCCAACCACTTCACGAAACACGCGCAGGAAGTTCCCCCCCAGCAACTTCTCGATTTGCGAGTCCGTATAGCCTCGCTTCTCGAGGGCATCGGCCAGGACCAGCATCCGCATGGGGGTGTTCAACTCCGGGATCACGACGTGTTGCGGCACCGTTTCCGAAAACCCGCCTTCGATCTCTTCTGGAGCGGTGGCCTGCGAGTAGCGCAATAGTTCCTCGAGGTTGTCCAGCGCCTCCATCGAATGGTCGCTTCCGAAACCGAGGTGATCCATCCCTGCTATCTGCACCACATGTTGGATGTGGTCGAGCACAGCGTCGAGGGTTGCAGTATCGGCGCGCGTCAGCCATTCGCTGATGTTGAAGATACCGACCACGCCTCCCTTGTCCGCCAGCGCGCGCATCTGCTCATCGGTGCGATTGCGCAGCGAACGGTACAGGGCCCGGCACCCGGTGTGCGTAAAAATGCACGGCCGGTTGGAGACCTCGATGGCATCCAGCGTGGTCTTGTCCCCGCAGTGGGACAGATCGATCAGCATCCCCAGCTCGTTGCACCGCTTGACCACCTCGATTCCGAAATGGCTCAGGGCTCCGTCGTTTCGGTCCCGGTAGCCGTTGCCCACCTGATTCCGGGTGTCGTGAGTCAGTTGCAAAACCCGTAGTCCCAGGTCGAAAAACGTGCGCACCATCGCCACTTCGCGATCCAGGATGCTGGCATCCTGTGACAGGTAGACGATGGCAAACTTCCCACTTCGCTTCGCCTCCTCGATGTCCCGGGCACAAAGGGCTCGCACCACAACGTCGCGGTGTTTGTCCAGTTCCTCGTTCCAGTGAGCAATGTGTCGCACCATGGCGTCCAACGAGCGCCCGCGCGGGTTGATGGAAACGTCCCAAAAGGCAGCCGTTTGACCGGATGCCCGTATGGCTTCGAGCGTGGCGGAGGGGAGGGTGGCGGAATGGTCCTGGGTGTACAACAGCGCGTCGATGCTGATCGAGGAAGCAAAAAGCTGGCGGAGCCGGCTCGATATCTCCGGCCCCGTGTCAGCCGGCCTCTGCGCTCCCTGCCCGGAGGTGCTTCCGGCTGCCAACGCGGAAATCGAAGCCGCCGTTTTCACAAATTCCCTTCGATTAACCCGCATCGCACGCATCTTCTTTATATAAGAGGTTTGATTTGCTTGCCCCACTGTCTTTCGCGCTATCCTCTTGCCTTTGCGGTCTCGGAACGCGTCGTTGAAGCCGATCGGCCGCCGACGATTCTACGTCGCGATCGAAGGGGCGTCAAACGATCCAAGTAGTTTTGGTCCCGTCGGACCGATCCGTCGAGGGTTGGCAACCCGCCATGTAGATCCAGACCCGCTGGTTGGTTCCATCGGCGATGTAGAGAAACGTCTGATTCTCATCTGGTGAAACATCCACATCCCAAGTAGTTAGTAGCGCAAACGATGCCGCCGATGGCTTTCTTACTCGTCAACATTGCGAGTTACCGACGACGAAATCGGTCGAGCAGCGAACGCATCCAAGAGCGTTGGCCGGTCGACGCCCTCTCGAGGGTCAGCGTGCCGTCCCGGAAGCGCGTGCGAAGATCGTCGAGCGCTTCCTTCATTTCCGCCATGCTCTGGAAGCGCCCCGAGCGTTTCTTCGCGACCGCGCGCATCACCACGTCCTCGATCTCCCTCGGGAGTTCCGGAAGTTTCACCGTCAGTGGCTCGGGCTCGTCGAACAAGATCGACGTGACAACAGCGAGAGGCGTCTCGCCGTCGAAGGCTCGCGCGCCGGCGAGCATCTCGTAGACGAGAACTCCGAGCGAGAACACATCGCTCCGTCCATCGAGAGGATCGCCCTTCACTTGCTCGGGCGACATGTAGCTCGCACTCCCGAGCACGAAGCCTTCTTCCGAGAGCGCGCTCTTCGAGATCGTGAGGGCGTGATGGACGTCTTGCCCCTCCACGATCTTGACGAGCCCGAAGTGAGAAGCTTGATCGATCCGTCCGCCGTCACCATAACGTTGTCGGGCTTGATGTCGCGATGCACGATCCCGATCGCATGTGCCGCGGTCAACGCACTCGCCGCTTGAACGGCAAAGTCGAGCGCCTCGCGCACGGTGCGACGTCGCGTCTTCAGTTCCTCGCCCAGCGTTCGGCCCTCGACGAAATCCATCAACAGGATCGGCTCGCCCGGCCAATCGGCAAGCCCGTGGACCCGCACGATGTGCGGATGTCGAAGCTCCTTGGCGGCTCGCACCTCGCGCAGGAAACGGCGTGCCGCCTTGTCGTGCTCGAGTGCGTGCTCGCCCAGACGCTTACAGGCGATGACCTTGCCCGTTCCGACGTGAACGGCTTTGTAGATCTCACCCATGCCGCCGCGGCCGATCTTTTCGGTGATGCGGTAGTTCCCCACGCGAGCTCCCACGAGCTCAGCCGGAGCCTCGCTTCTTTCCGACGCACCGTTTTCGAGCGCCGGGGAAGGCTCGAGAAAACTCTCGGCGAACGCCGCGAGAAGTGATCTGAGCTCCGCGAGAAGCTCGCCGTCATCGCCGGAAGCCTCCACGAGAAAGGCGTCGCGCTCGGCCTCGTCCCGGGCGAGGGCCTGGTCGAAGATGTCCTTGATGCGCTCCCAACGCTCCCGGCGCACGTGTGCCTCCCTACCCATCAGGCGGAATTCGGGGGCGGATTGGCTCATCGAAAATCACGTAAAAGCTCGCGCCTGAGCCACGCTTTAGCGAGGTTCCAGTCCCGCTTCACGGTGGCCGTCAGGGCCTATCGTACATTGCTTTTCCGCCTGATGGCCTTTTCCTATCCTTTCAAGGTGGCAAAACTTGAAAGCCCTGTTGGCGAAACTGCCGGTCGAAGGCGAAGGCCGAGCGAAGGCCGAGTCGTCGCATGACCTGGAAGCTGGTGCAATCAACGAAGCTCAGATTTCTGCGGTTCGCTGCCAAGACTGCAAGGGCAGCGGCTTTGTGATCTTCTGACGTGACCCATTCCAGCGAGATGGCTGGAAGCACCTCCTCGGCCAGGGCTCGCAGGGCCTTCATTCCGAGTCTGCTCTGCACCAAAGCGTACGACTCGACAATGATGTAGTTCGTCGTCAAGATCGAGTCCGAGCCCGAGAGTATTCGGACCCATGATAGCAAGAACCTCGAGGGTGCAACCCAAGACGGGGTCCGTGCTCGCCGGCCGTTTGAACTGACCGCCGCCACGATCTACTATTCTGGGGTTCCCGGCTCGAGAGCCCGCAACCCGCAGCCGGCGCAGCGAGCCTGTCGAGCGGAGGCCAACGCGTGAGCGCAGAGTGAGGGCGAAACAATGGCTGGCAACGCGAGCCGCCATCGGCTGCACGGGAGCGCGTCGAGGAAGCGTTGAGCAAGATTCCGCAGAGTTAGCCCGGACGAAATGATGCCTTTGCCAAGATATGCCACCGCCGGCTTGCTACTTTTTTTCTTGACAGCGCCGCCGGCGGGCGCGCAAGAAAAGCACCCCGTCACGTCCGAAGATTATGGTCGCTGGGAGACCTTGAGAGAAGGAGCTCTCTCTCCCGATGGCCGGTGGCTGGTCTACGAGATCGGCCGCGTCAACGGCAATGACGAGCTGCGCCTCCACAAGCTGCAGGCTGAAAAGCTGAACGAACCCTTCAAGACTGCCTATTTCGGCAGCAAACCGGCCTTCTCGGACGATTCCCGATTCATGGCGTACCGGATCGGGGTCCACGAGGACGAGCGGCGCCGGGCCGAGAAAGAAAAGAAGCCGGTGCGGGACAAGATGGGGCTCGTCAGCCTGGACGATGGTACGACCGAGGTCACCGAGGGCGTCCAGACGTTCGCTTTCAGTGAAGGAAGCCCTTATCTCGCCATTCACCGCTATCCTCCCGAGAAGGAGGACGAGGAGGAGGAGGAGGAGGAGGAAACCCTCGGCGCGGACTTGATGGTTCGGGATCTCTCGACCCGAAGGAATGCCAGCTTCGGCAACGTCTCCGAGTTTCTTTGGCAACCGAAGGGAACGTTGGTCGCGATGATCATCGCGACGGAAAGCGGAACCGGAAACGGCATTCAGCTCTTCGAGCCCGCCAGCGGTGTCTTGCGCGTGCTGGATTCTTCTGGCTCAAGCTATCGCCGCCTTGCCTGGAGAAAAGACAGTGACGACTTGGCGGTTCTTCGCACTCTTGAAGACGAGCAGCACGAAGACGAGACGAATATCGTCCTGGCCTGGAAGGACCTTTCCAGTGCGCCCGAGCGTTTCGTTTACGATCCCTCGGCGGACTCCGAGTTCCCGACCGACGCTCGCATCGTGGACTTCAGGGCTCTCGAGTGGGCGGACGATGGCGCCACGGTGTTCCTGGGAATCAAGAAATGGAAGAAAACGGAGCGCGAGGAGCCCGTCGAGGACAATTCTCCCGAGGAGGACGACGGGGACGAGGAGCCCAACGTCGAGGTCTGGCACGTCAAGGATTCCCACGTCATTCCTGAGCAGAAGCTGCGTGAGAAGCAATACCGCGAGAAGAACTGGCTCGCCGCCTGGCAACTGGACTCGGCTCGCTTCGTGAGGCTTGGTGACGAGCGGATCGAGGATGTCTGGCCGGTGAGGCACTCACGCTTTGCCATCGGCCTGGACGTCAACCCTTACGAACGCCCCGGCATGTTCGGCCGCGGGCGCCGGGATGTTTACGTCATCGATGTGACGAGCGGCGAAAGAAGGAAGATCACAGAAGCACTCCAGGGTGAACCGCAGTTCCCCGATTCCTTGCTGAATGCCAGTCCGGGCGGAAGATACGTCATCTATCTCAAGGACGATGACTACTGGACCTACGATCTCGAGACCGGCAAACACACGAACTTAACCGAAGACATCGAGACCTCATTCGTCAATTGGGAAGACGATCATCCGATGGAGCAAAAACCGCCTTACGGCATCGCCGGCTGGCAAGAAGGAGATGAGGCCGTAGTTCTCCACGACAAGTACGACCTCTGGGAGGTCCAACCGAATGGCTCGGGAGCAAAGCGGTTGACCGATGGTTCGCAGCAACAGATTCAACATCGTTACGTGAAGCTCGACCCGGACGAGGAATTCATCGACCGCGCGAAGCCCCTCTACCTGAGCCTTTATGGCGAGTGGAGCAAGAAGTTCGGCTTTGCTCGGCTGGGGGCGAACTCGGGGCCTGAGCGGCTCGCCTGGTCGGATAGCAAGGTTCAACGGCTCGCCAAGGCAAGCGACGCCGAAGTGTACGCCTATATCGCGGAGAACTTCGCCGACTCACCGGACTATTTCAGCGCCGGCCCCGATCTCGCACGGCCCCGACAGGTGTCCGAGACCAATCCTTTTCAAAACGACTACGCCTGGGGCGAATCGGAGCTCATCGAGTACACAAACCACGATGGCGACCGACTTCAGGGTGCTCTCTTTTACCCGGCCGGCTATCAGGCCGGAAAACAGTACCCCATGCTTGTCTACATCTACGAGAAGCTTTCCCAAGAGGTGCACGACTACGTCGTCCCGACGGAACGTCGTCCGTACAACATCTCTGTTTTCACAGGCCGTGGTTACTTCGTCCTCCGACCGGATATCGTCTTCCGGGCCCGCGAGCCCGGCGCGTCCGCTCTCGACTGCATCACCTCTGCGGTGAAGAAAGTCCTCGCGTCCGGAATGATCGACCCCAGCCGCCTCGGCCTAATCGGACATTCCTGGGGCGGTTACGAGACCAGCTTCGTATCGACACGAAGCGATCTCTTCGCAGCCGCCGTTGCCGGCGCGCCTCTCAACAACTTCTTCAGTATGTACGGCTCCATCTTCTGGAACACGGGCATTCCCGAGACCGAGCACTTCGAGGTGGGCCAGGAGCGAATGGAAGTCCCTTTCTGGGAGGATGTGGACGCTTTCATCCGTAACTCCCCCATTTTTGGAATCCAAAACCTGAAGACGCCCTTGCTCATGGCCTTCGGCGACAAGGACGGCTCGGTGGATTGGCACCAGGGTATCGAGATGTACAACGCGGCGCGCCGCGCCGGGAAGCAGTTCGTCCTGCTCGTGTATCCGGGCGAGAACCATCACGTCCTCCGCAAGCCCAACCAGATCGATTACCACCGGCGCATCCTCGAGTGGTTCGATCACTATCTGCGAGGGGCAGAGGCCCCGAAGTGGATAACCGAGGGCGTCCCTTATCTGGAGCAGCAGAAAGAGAAAAAGGAGTGACGTTCGATCGAGCGAAGCTCGGTCGAACTTGCTCCCGTGTACATTGACGTCGTACAATGTAATACATGAGTACGACACTGACGATCCGTACCGACCCAGATCTGCGGGAAGCGCTCGAGAAGAAAGCTGCGGCGCAAGGCAAGAGCCTTTCCCGGCTCGTCCGCGAGATTCTGGAAGACGCGCTCGTCGAGCGACCTCTGAAAGAGAGAATCTCTCAGCTGAAAGGTAGTCTCGAGCTTCCGAGAAAGAGCACGGACTCCTGGCGACAGGAGATACGAGAGCGTAACTGGCGCTCGTGAAGATCTGGCTGATCGACACTGCTCCGATCGTGGCCTACCTGGATAGCACGGACCCGTATCACGAGCGCGTCAGTTCACGGCTGGAGGAATTCGATGGAGGACTGGCCAGCACCAGTGCGGTCGTCACCGAAACGATGCACTTCGTGGCTCCTGCTCGGAGCGGTCCTCAAAGACTGGCGGAGTTCATTTCGGCTAGTCCCCTGTATCAGAACAAACTAGATAAAGCAGAGCTTGCCGAAACCCTTCTAAGTGCATGAATCTTATGAATATTATGGGCTGGCGAAAAGCCTAACTTTGTATAGTAATCAAAGATCCAGGGGACTAGTGGCGCGGAGGTGTATGACTTTTGCGGCGCTTCGGGAACTTCGCGCAGCCGTCTCTCTGATGGAACAGTACCACGATACGCCCATGGACTTCGCCGACGCGACGCTCTTGCTCCTGGCGGAAGCACTGCACGTCCGGGACATCCTAACGCTCGATCGCAGAGGATTCTCGGCCTACCGAACACGGGAGCGTCAAGCGCTCCGGATGGTTCTCGACTCAAAGCGCTCTCTTCGGTGAGGGCGCTCGCCGGTTTTGAGTCCCCGTTCTCAGTCTTCGTCCGGCAGAGCCAACGCGTGTCGTCCTTCGAGACCTAGAACTTACGCCGTCTCAACCTTGAAACCCTGGTTAAAAAGTGAAGCGCACTCCCAATCTAAAAACACGGGGTAGTTCGTTCGCCGCTGGCACCAGGAATTGGGCTTGGTCGATCTTCAGTGACTGAAAAGACGTAACCCGGCTGATGTTGCCTAGATTGAAGATATCGGCGATGAGCCCCAGTCTCATTCTGTCCCCGAACCGAAACTGCTTTTCCACTCGAACGTCGATTTTGTTTCTGAAGGCGTGGCGTTCGGTACCCCTTGCGAATGCAGCCACATTGATGACGCCCTCCACCACGATTCCGGGAACACCAAGCGGAGGCGGCCTGCAACCGCCACCGCCGCCGCCATCTCCTTTCGTTACCCCAGTACCGGGGCAGAGCGGGAAGTAGCGCGCCGTGAAGGCTCCAGCCAGGTCTTCAAAGCCAGTGTTGAGTTGATGGATGGGAAAACCGGTCACGGCCTGGTAGAAGCCGCTCACGAGAATATCCCAGGGCAACGTGTAGGTCCCCTGGAGCTTGAACGCGTGGGTAGCGTCCAGGGCCAGCTTGCCTTCCGCATTGATGAGCGTATTGGGGTTAATGTAAATCGGTTCGTAGGTCGTGGTGCCGGCGAAGTCATTGGCGATGTTGCCTACGGTTTCGCTGAGGTTGTAGGCGGCCATCAATTGCCAGCCGTCACGAAAGCGCCTTCGTACGACAACCTCCAATACTTCCTTCGAGACTCGTCGAGCGCCCGTCTTCGCTTCACCAACCCGATTCAGATCACCACGGCGGTGGGCGTGGAAGACTTCCCCACGTGGTCTCCCGATGGCGAGCGCCTGGCATTTCAGTCGGACGAGAGCGGCAATCATGACATCTGGGTGGCCCAGCTCGGAGGCGGAGGAGCGGTCAACCGAACGGTGGCTCGCGTCGAGGAAGACCGAAGTCCGAGGTGGTCTCCCGACGGGAGCCAGATTGCGTTCCTCTCGGGAACGGACGTCTTCGTTATGCCCGCGGTGGGCGGCGCGCCTCGCAAGGTGTACGCTCCGGAAAGTGCGCGCGTCAGTGCTGGAGTTGACTGGTCGGCGGACGGGGCCGAGCTTGCGGTCATTTTCGGGACACCGGAAGGGAGGTTCATCGACATCTTTTCTCTCCCGTCACAGGAGATGCGACGAATGTCCCTTTTGAGCATATGTCGGGACATCAGCTGGTCTCCGGACGGGGGCTACATCGCTTGCGTCGACGCGTCGAATCCTCGTGTCGCGATCACAAGCCTCTACCTTTTCCCTTCCACCGGAGGCGAACCCATCGCCGTCACCGATGGGAGTTCGCGCGACTGGAGCCCGAGTTGGTCCTCGGACGGACGCCGACTCTTTTTCGTCTCGAACCGCGGCGGGAGCGCGGATCTCTGGCAGCAACGCATCGGGGAGGAAGGGCCGGTAGGTGCGCCGGTGCCCTTGACGGTCGGTGTTGGAATGCGAAGGGCGGCCTTTTCTCCCGACGGGACGAAGCTCGCTTACTCCAAGGGCTGGCTGGTGGGAAATGTGTGGCGCGTGCCCATTCTCCGCGAACGTACGGCGAGCTGGACGGATGCCGAGCAGATCACCATAGACCAGGCATCCATCCGCTACCTCGACCTCTCTCCTGACGGCCGGAGACTTCTGGTGAGCTCCGACCGTTCAGGGAATCACGATATCTGGGTGCTCCCTGCCGAGGGGGGGGCTATGACCCAGTTGACGACGAATCCCACGGAAGATCGGCAAGCAAGATGGTCGCCGGACGGACAGGAGATTGCCTTCAGCTCACGCCGCAGCGGAAACGCGGATCTCTGGGTGATGCCCGCAGAGGGGGGTCCCGCCCGGCAACTGACTTCAGATCCAGCAGCGGATGGAACCGCGACGTGGTCTCCTGACGGAATGGAGATCGCCTTTGGCTCGGACCGGAGCGGTAACCCGGAGATTTGGGTGGTCTCGGCAGATGGGGGTGAACCGCGCCAGGTGACGGATCATCCCGGAAGCGATCACCAGCCCGCCTGGTCGCCCGACGGCAAGTGGTTGGTGTTTCAGTCCCTCGGTCGCGGGAGCGGTCTCTGGCGCATTCCCGCCGCTGGAGGAGAAGCCGAGCCTGTCGCCGAGGGCCTGGCATACCGACCTCGCTGGTCGCCCCACGGAAAGGAGATCTACTTCGTGCGACCGACCGACATCGCGACCGACATCAACGCCAACATCTGGGCGGTGTCGTTAGAGGATGGGCGCGAGTACCCGGTGACCGATTTCTCGGGACGGCACGGGAGCCTCTTCAGGCACTCCCTCGCCACGGACGGAGACTACCTGTACTTTACCTGGGAAGAAGATCTCGGCGACATTTGGGTGATGGACGTCGTCCAAGAGTGACGGTGTATCTCACACGATCGGATTCCTGAAAGGGAAGACGTCAGTGCGCATTCACCGTGAATCGTCTCATGATCTCAGGAACCTTCGACGGCACAATCGACGGTTGGCGTTTCGTCCAGGAGACACGGTTAACCATGAATCCCCTCGTGAAGGAGCCTATCAGCTGCTTGTGGAGTTCGACGGTAAACCAATCGGGTGGGTCACCGTCAAGGTGCAGATCGTCAGAGATGATCTAGATTGAGCCGCTGACCCCTAAAGATGAATCTGTCAGGTGAACTGATCCGAACAGCTCTAAATGACCACTCGCTCCACCTCATCGAGCGTAATCTCCTCATCGCGCCGATTGTAGAGCCCCGTCGTTCTGGCGGATTCATGTGCGGCCATTTGCTGTGCGAGCTCGAGCCGACCGCCGTTCTGTAGATACGCGGTGATACCGGTCGCCCGAAACGAGTGGCAACCGATGGGGGTTTGGATGCCGGCGTCTTGGGCGCGTCGTCGGATCATGCGGTAGACGTCGACGCGGGCCATCGGGTTTGTGTCTCGACCACGTGATCGTCCACTTGTCCGAATACCCCGACACGAGAACGGCCGAAGTGTCTCTTAACACTTATCCCCCCGGCGCGAGACGCTCCTCAACCGCCTTGGCCCTGTTTGCTCGAGCTCTGCTACCCTCACCAGGAATCGGAGTGCACCGTCCCATCCCAGGGGGGAAATTTCGTGCGGACGGGGCCGGACGCGTATGATTTTTCTATCCTTCGGCGGATTTAGGAGCGGATTAAGCCCGCGCCGGACTTGACAGCTCCGTAACTAACCATATATGGTTACCATATGCCGACACTGGTCAAAACCACCGTTTATCTCACCGAGGCTGAGTATCGACGATTGAAGGAGTTAGCGAAAGCCCAGAAAAGGCCGGCGGCGGAGCTCGTGCGCGAGGCTGTTGCTGAATACGCCCATCGCCATGCGGTCAGCGAGCCTCCTCAAAGTCTCGGCGCCGGCCGGAGTGGACGTGGCGACCTCAGTGAAAGAGCCGAGGAGCTCTTGGATGGAATCGGCCGTTGATCATTGCCGACACCGGTGCCATCGTCGCGCTCATCGACGGAGATGACCGTCACCACGAAACGCTTCTTGATCTTTTCAATGAGGACCCTGTGCGGTGGCTGCTTCCCTGGGCGATACTGCCTGAGGTGGATTATCTGGTAGCGAAGTACCTCGGCAACCCTACGGAACAGGTGTTCGTGTCGGACCTGTCGAGGAGTTTGTACCGTGTCGATTTGGGTGCCGATTCGGATCTGGGTCGCGCGGACGAATTGATTCGTCAATACCGCGATCTCAACCTCGGCCTGGTGGACGCGATCGTCATGGCCGTGGCCGAGCGGACGAAGGCCCAGGCCATCGCAACTCTCGACGAACGCCACTTCGGCGCCGTGGTGCTCCGCGGTGCGCCTCGATTGCTGCCGCGCGATCTCTAGCCGCGAACTGCTCCTTTGTGTAGGCTGTCCCTTCCATTTATTCATCGGGGCACGTCGCACTTGATCTTTCGCGCACGGCGGCTCAGCATCCCGGCATGATTTGGTCTTTCCTTTGCTCGCTCATCTCGGCGTTCAAGACTCGTCGCGAGCTGGCTAGATGAATACGACGAGCTTGCGGCGAGAGACGCTCTCCACGCAGCCGTCGCCGTCCACGAGGGCTTTCGCGGATCGAGCCTGGACGGTAGAGTTTCGCCCGCATAGGCGCAGTCCGGGTTGAGGATTGGCTCACGAGTCGGAATATAATGCGCGGATGGCGGGGACGTCGCCGGGCGATGTGACGGGGCTCCTTAAGCGGTGGAGCGATGGGGACCGGAGCGCCTTCGACGAGCTGATACCGATTGTTCACCAAGAGCTTCGGCGTCTCGCGCAGAGCTACTTTCGGAACGAACGCTCGGACCACACCCTCCAGGCCACGGCCCTCGTCAACGAGGCGTTTTTGCGCCTCGTTCAAGTTCAAGGCGGCGCGGTCGAGAACCGGGCGCATTTTTTCGCGGTATCCGCTCGCGCCATGCGTCAGATCCTCATCGATCACGCGCGGCAGAAACGCGCCGCGAAGAGAGGCGGTGGCGATGTTGAGGTCACGTTCGACGAGGCCAAGGGGACACCCGGCCCCGATCCCGTGGACGTGCTCGAGCTCGACATCACGCTGAAGCGTCTTGCGGACATTGATCCGCGCCAAGCCGAAGTCGTTGAGCTACGGTATTTTGCCGGCCTAAGCCTCGAGGAGACCGCCGAGGTGCTCGGGACGTCGACGGCCACCGTGAAGCGGGACTGGAACCTCGCGAAAGCGTGGCTCAGGCGCGAGCTTTTACGTGATTTTCGATGAGCCAATCCGAGCCCGAATTCCGCCTGTATGGGTAGGAGGGTAGAAACAATGGGTGGAAAAAGACGATTCACGCTGCCAGTTCTGGTGGTCGCGCTCTGCATCCTCACTCTCACTGCGAGCCACTTGGAAGCCGACTCGGCCAAAATCTGGGCTGGGCACGCAAAGGAGTTCGAGGAGCTCCTCGAGAACGCCGAAGTCGTCTCGATCCAAGAGCTCGGATGCGGCGCCAACAACCCGAAGCTAGTGACGCTACGACAGGGAGAGCGCACGCTACGCGGCTTGTGGAAACCGATAGAACGCGGTCCCAAAGAGTGGGCGTGGGAGAGCTACGAGACCGAAGTCGCCGCCTACAAAATCGATCGCATGCTCGGCCTCGACATGGTGCCGCCGACAGTCGTGAAAGAAATCGACGGGCAAAAAGGATCACTACAGCTCTGGGTCGACGGCTGCCGCCTCTACGAGGACGTCGAAGGTGACGATCACGAGACCGTCTCCTGGGAGCAACAGATCTCGCGCATGCGTGTCTTCGACACAGTCATCGGCAACTGGGATCGCGGCCAGCGGAA
The DNA here is from genome assembly GCA_965237955.1 of Candidatus Marinacidobacterales bacterium. Classification (GTDB taxonomy): domain Bacteria; phylum Acidobacteriota; class Vicinamibacteria; order Marinacidobacterales; family SMYC01. Next base: position 4,172,868 of record OZ250169.1, read on the forward strand.
CTACATGGTCGACGACGAGTGGAACGTCGTTTTGATCGATCACTCCCAGGCTTTTTCGAGCTCGCACTACCTCGACGAGCAACTCGACAAACTGCCGCCCCGATTCGATCGAGAGCAGATCGAAAGCGTGAAGCATTGGAATGTGGAGTACTTGAGCTTCCGGTTCGGACGATTGCTGCTCAAACCTCAAGTCCACGCCATCATCATCCGGCGCAACGCACTGCTACGATACGTGGACAATCTCGTCGAGAACCGTGGTGACGAAAACGTCTGGTTCGTGAACAAGCCCGAGCCCAAGCCCGAGCCCGAGCCGTCGGAAGCGGACGACACTTAAAAGGAGAGACCCAATGAGCTCACTGGACCGACGTAGCTTCCTCGAAACCACCGCTGCAGGTGTCCCTTCCATTTATTCATCCGGGCGCGTCGGCGGACTCGGCGTCCAACAGGTTCTCACGGCGCCGCGCTCGGTGTGGCAGAGCCCGTACGTCGAAAGGCTCATTGGTGTAGCATTCGCCGCGAATGTCTCGACCACGTGATCGTCCTCGACGAGCAGCACCTGAGGCGAATCCTACGCAACTACGTCGACGACGATCATTTGTCCCGGACCCATTTGTCGCTTGAGAAGGACGCGCCGGTGCCCCGCCCGGTCGAGTCGCTGGCCGATGGGGAGAGTGACTGCCGTTCCGAAGGTCGGGGGTCTCCATCATTATTACACTCGCCTCGCTGCTTGAGTTCGCCGCACTTCACGCGAGGTCTGCTTACGGACGACGCGTTCTTCGTCTGACGTTGTCCTACCCAGCTGAATAGCACAAAAACACCCACGTGTTGTCACACATTAATATTGTAAACACCAACGTGTTTATTGCATAATAAGCTCGAAGTGTATCTTCGGCGGGACATGGATCATGTGCTCAGGGAGTGGAGCGTCTCGACGTCGCGAAAGCCCCTCATCCTGCGGGGTGCTCGCCAGACCGGGAAAACCGCCTCGATCCGTGAGCTAGCAGCAGGATACGAGCTTTGCCTGGAGCTCAATCTAGAACGATACGAGGATCTTGCTTTGGTACGTTCCTCGAAGTCGGCGGAGGAGCTACTGTTGTCTCTGCGGGCGCGGCACAATCTAACCTCGTTTCCCGATCGCACTCTGCTCTTTCTCGACGAGATCCAGGAAAGCCCAGAGGCCATTCGCTGGCTGCGCTTCTTGCACGAAGACCACCCCGAGCTTGCGGTCGTGGCGGCCGGTTCGCTGATGGAGGTTCGGTTGCAAGAGCGCGGCTTCTCGTTCCCTGTCGGCAGAGTCACCTTCCGCACCCTCCGGCCTCTTACGTTCAGGGAGTTTCTGAGCGCGGCCGGGCATGAGGTGCTCTTGGAGGAGATGGTTTCGGCGGCAAACGAGCGCCAGCCTCTGCCGATGCCTCTGCACAATCAGGCGAGCGAGCTACTGACCACCTATATGCAGGTAGGCGGCATGCCCGAGGCAGTCACGAGTTGGATCGAGTCTGGTGTTGCAGCGTCGGCGCGACAGGTCCACCGGGATCTCATCGACTCCCTCGCCGAGGATCTTCAAAAATACCGGGGCGTCCGTGACGTCAGTTATCTCGAGGCGGCCTTCGAAAACCTGAGGCATCACTACGGGCTGCGATTCAAGTACGAAAACTTCGCTCCCGGCTACCGGTCGCAGCTCATGAAGTCTGCACTTGGCAAGCTGGAGGCTGCGCTCGTCATCACCCGCGTTCGACCCACGAGCTCCCTCGCGGCGCCACCGGTCGTGCGAACGCGCTCTGCACCAAAGCTCCTTCCGCTCGACACGGCTCTGGCCCTTACGACGATGGGGTTCGATGCTTCTGAGCTCAGGCGATGGCCGCTCGACAAGATCCTCGGGGGACGCGTCGCAGAGATGTTCGTTGGCCAGGAGCTCCTCGCGGCCTTGGGGCCACAAGAGGGAGAACTCTACTTTTGGGTGAACGAGTCATCCCGGAGCAATGCCGAGGTGGATTTTCTTATGGCGGTCTCTGGCCGCCTCCTTCCTATCGAAGTGAAGGCCGCTGCCTCGGGAGCGCTCAAGTCCTTGCACCAGTTCCTGCGGCGCGCTGGTCTCAACGAGGCAGTGCGGCTTCACTCGAACCCAGTCGCGGACGAGCATCATCAAGTGAAAATGCCAGGAGGAGCTCTGGACTACCGGTTGCTCTCGCTTCCTCTTTACATGGCCTTTCAGGTCCCAGCGTTGTTCTCTGACGGATTATCGGCACGGGTTTAGCGGACCGCAGATCATGAGACGACTCACGGTGAATGCGCACTGCCGTCTTCCCTTTCAGGAATCCGATCGTGTGAGATACACGGTCACTCTTGGACGACGTCCATGACCCAGATGTCGCCGAGGTCTTCTTCCCAGTCGAAGTAGAGGTAGTCTCCGTCCGTGGCGAGGGAGAACTTGTAGAGGCTCCCGTGCCGTCCCGACAAATCGGTCACCGGGTACTCGCGCCCATCCTCTAACGACACCGCCCAGATGTTGGCGTTGATGTCGGTCGGTCGCACGAAGTAGATCTCCTTGCCGTCGGGCGACCAGCGAGGTCCGTATGCCCTGCCCTCGGTGACAGGCTCGGCTTCCCCTCCACTAGTCCCCTGGATCTTTGATTACTATACAAAGTTAGGCTTTTCGCCAGCCCATAAGATTCATAAGATTCATGCACTTAGAAGGGTTTCGGCAAGCTCTGCTTTATCTAGTTTGTTCTGATACAGGGGACTAGCGGGAATGCGCCAGAGACGGGCCCCGCGCCCATGGGACTGAAACACCAACCACTTGCCGTCGGGCGACCACGCGGAGACTTGATCGGTTCCGGGATGATCCGTCACCTGGCGCGGTTCACCCCCATCCGCGGAGACCACCCAAATATCCCGGTTGCCGCTCCGCCACGAGTCAAAGGCGATCTCCGTCCCGTCTGGAGACCACGTCGCGCGGACATCCTGCGCTGGGTCTCGAGTAAGCCGCCGGGCGGGACCCCCCTCCGCGGGCATCACCCAGATATCCAGGTTTCCGCTGCGGCCTGACCAGAAGGCAATCTCCCGTCCGTCCGGCGACCATCTTCCTCCCCCGGCATCCGTCGTTAACAGGGTCATCTCGCCCCCCTCGGCGGGGAGCACCCACATACCCCCGCTGCCCGAACGATCGGAGCCCACCAGAAGTCTCCGGCCATCAGGAGAGATGTCGCCGAGGACGGTGAGTGACTGGCCTGTGGTGAGCTGCTCGGCATCCGCCCAGCTCGCTGTACGTTCGTGAAGAATGGGCGCGCGCCACACGTTCGACACCAACCGGCCCTTGGAGTAAGCGAGCTTCGTCCCGTCGGGAGAAAAGGCCGCCCTTCGCATGCCGACACCGACCGTCAAGGGCTCCGGAGCACCTACCGGCCCTTCCTCCCCGATGCGTTGCTGCCAGAGATCCCTGCTCCCGCCGCGGTTCGAGACGAAAAAGAGCCGGCGTCCGTCCGAGGACCAGCTCGGGCTCCAGTCGCGCGAGCTCCTGTCGGTGACGGGGATGGGCTCACCTCCAGAGGCAGGGAAAAGGTAGAGGCTTGTCCTTTGCTGCTGACGAGGATTACTTGCGTCGACGCAAGCGATGTAGCCCCCGTCCGGAGACCCGCTCATGTCCCAGCAAAATCTCGAAAGAGACATTCGCCGCATCTCCTGTGACGGGAGGGAAAAGATGTCAATGAACCACCCTTCCGGTGCCCCGAAAACGACCGCAAGCTCGGCCCCGTCCGCCGACCAGCCAACTCCAAAACTGACGCGCGCACTTTCCGGAGCGTACACCTTGCGAGGCGGGCCACCCACCGCGGGCATGACGAAGACGTCCGTCCCCGAGAGGAACGCAATCTGGCTCCCGACTGCGTATTCCAGCCATCGTGAACGCCGAATCCAGAGCAAGCTGAACAGCGAATCCGGTGAAGCCGAACGCTCATCGAAGCGATGAAGTGTTGGGTGACCTCCTTTCCACTGATTGAAAACGTGAACCTATCTTACCTGCGTGTTGTGTAGCAAGGGGCGGCAGGTCGGTGCCGGAGGGAGCGGGCGTAAGGAAAGACGCGAAGCGACCTTCCCGCTCCCGTAGGCAGCGACCTGCCGCGGCCGAACCCCGGGCGATGTGGGGCTGGTTTCGGGGGGTTGCTGGGGTATGGCCTGGCTCGAGAAGACGCTTCCTGAGGCATTCTCGCGCGTCGTTTTGGCGCCGCATCGTCTGGTACCCCGGGTTTGGCGGTTTCACCCGTTTTTATCGCATCGACGCTGTGGTCCCTCGCTCGCTCATGCATCGGCGTTGTCAAATGCCTTTGGCGCAGCCTTGGTCTTTCTCAGAGAAGCTCCTTTGAGAGTGATGCGGTGCGCGCTGTGGAGAATGCGATCGCAGATAGCGTCTGCCTGGTTTGGGTCGCCAATCGCTTCGTGCCACTGCTTGAGCGGAATCTGGGTCGCGATGAGTGTGGAGCCACGCTCGGCGCGGTCTTCGATGACCTCCATTAGATCCCGTCTCTCCGATTCTTTCAGCGGGTGAAGCAGCCAATCATCGATAGCCAGTAAGTCCAGCTTGGCGAGTTTCGTCAAAAGCCGGGCGTAGGAACCATCACCACGAGCGACCGCGAGCTCGTGGAGCAAGCGCGGTGCTCGCACGTAGCATCCGGTGAAGCCGCGACGACAGGCCCGCTCCACGAAGGCGCAAGCCAAGAACGATTTGCCAATCCCCGTCGGGCCGGTGATGAGCAGGTTATGGCGCTCACCGACAAAGCGGCAGTTGCCCAGGCTCAAGATCTGTTCGCGGTTTAAGCCTCGAGGCGCTTGGAAGTTCACGTTCTCCAAACATGCCGGATAGCGGAGCTTTGCCGCTCGCAGTCGTCGAGAAAGCTTACGCTGTTCGCGGGCGGTCCACTCGGCATCGACCAGGAGTCCCACACGTTCCTCGAAGCTCAGCTCCTTGTATTCGCTCGAGCTCAACTGGGTTTCGAACGCGGACACCAAGCCGAACAACTTCATGGCGTTCATCTTTTCTATCGTTTCGGGTGTCAGCATCGGGACTCTCCTCCTTCGTAGTGATCCGCGCCTCGGATGTTCTCGTGCTCCTCTCGCGGTTTCGCTTCGGCGTCCGATTCGAGCACCACACGATCCAGACCAGCCGAGAGAATGTTTTTCACCGTGCGATAGCTGTAAGAGCTCAAAGCTTCCGCTCGTGCGCAAGCGGCCTCGAGACGCTCACTGCCCCAGCGGCTGCCTAGTCGCATGACTCCCAGGCAAGAGCGAAATCCCTGCTCCGGGTGAGGACGACTCTCTAGAATCCCCGCAACCAGCCTTCCCGTGGCGCGACCTGACTGCTCCGCCCAGTGGAGCAGCCGCGACGGCGTCCACTCCAGGTGCTCCCGATGCGAACGTGGCATATGCTCCGGGTTCGTGGAGTAGTGCCCCTTTCCTTTCTTGCGGGGATGCGACGCGACGCGCTTTCCCTTGAACAGGACCTCCACCACCGAGGCCGTCACCCGTGCCTCGACTTTCTCGTGAATGAGCTGATAGGGAACGCTGTACAAGTTGTTCTCCACCTCCACGTGGTAGTCGATGTTCACTCTGCACCGCTTCCACGTCGATAACTCGTAGCTCTCCTGCGGTAGCGGTTTCAGTACGGGCCGGTCTAGCCTTTCGTACAACTCCCGCCGACTCACACCGAGCTTCTGCATCGGACGCGCATTCAGGACCTCTAACTTCTCCCAGATGGCTTCGTTCAGTTCCGCCAGGCTGAAGAACGTGCGATGACGAAGCACCGCCAGGATCCAGCGCTGCGCCACCTGCACTGCCGACTCCACCTTCGCTTTGTCTTTCGGCTTGAACACCCGAGCCGGGACCACAACCGCACCGTAATGCGTCGCCAGCTCTTCGTACGTCCGGTTGATCCCTGGCTCGTAACGGTCCACCAAATCCACGCCGCTCTTCAAGTTGTCCGGAACCCAGATCTCCGTACTGCCACCGAAGTAATCCGACATCCCCTTATGGGCCTTCGCCCACGATTCCAGCGACTGGTTCAGTGTCGCTTCGACGTAGGTGTAACTGCTCGCGCCCAACGTCCCGACGAACAGCTCCATTTCGACGAGCTCTCCCGTTTTCGGATCGACGATGTGAGGCTTCTTCCCCGAAAAATCGACGAATGTCTTCTCGCCTGCTCGATGCCGTTGACGCATCGTCGGGTTCAGCTTCTTCTTCCACTGACCGTACAGCTCGCAATAACGGCTGTAGCCGTACGCTCCCGGCTTATTCTCCGCGTACTCCACCCACAGCTGCAGCAACGTCAGCTCTCGGTGACGCCTCAGCTCCTCGTGGATGTGGGCATAGTCCAGACCCGGCCGTGCGCCAGACGAGCCCGGCGGCGGAAACAGCCCTGCCTCCAGCTCCCCTTCGCTCAGCTCCTCCGGGAGCGGCCAGCTCAGACCACCCTTCTTCGCCTTGGCCAGGTACTCACTCACCGTTCCAACCGCCACGCGAAGTGCCTTTGCGATCATGCGGTGAGTAAAACCCAGCTCGTACTTTAACCTTAGAACCTCTCGTGTTTTTCTCATCGATAACCTCTTAGCTGCCATTTCCTAGATCGTCCTCCTTCCGGGTACGACCTAGAGTTGCCTTGAAACGTGCTATCGATGAGCGTTCGCGATGCCGGAACCGGCGTTCACGTTGCCTGGAATCCGTGTTCACCTTCCCCGGAATCGATGTTCACGATCCCCGGAATCCGTGTTCACGATGCTTTGGAATGGATGTTCACCTTCGGCTGGAATCTGCGTTCACGATGCCCCGGAATACGCACCCGTCGGGAGACCACCTCGGACTTCGGTCTTCCTCGACGCGAGCCACCGTTCGGTTGACCGCTCCTCCGCCTCCGAGCTGGGCCACCCAGATGTCGTTATTGCCGCTCTCGTCCGACTGAAACGCCAAGCGCTGGCCATCGGGAGACCACGTGGGAAAGTCTTCCACGCCCGCTGCGGAGGTGATCTGAATCGGGTTGGTGAAGCGAAGACGGGTGCTCGATGACTCCCGGAGGAAGTAGGCCAGCGCTCCCACGAGGGCCAGGGCCATCGTCACGGTGGCTGCTGCAAACCACTTCACGACCGGAGAGCGCATCGGAACAACCGCTCCCTCCTCCAGCTCTCCCGAGGCCAGCTCCCCCTTCAATTCCTCCAGCTCGTTTCGGATGTCTTTGGCAGACTGATACCGGCGTTCGGGATCCTTGGCCAAACACCGTCTGACGATTCTCCAAAGGAGGTTTGGCAGAGCGGGATTGACTTCGGTGACCGACGGAGGCGTCTCTTTGATGATTGAGGCAAGAACGGAAGCGGCCGTTTCTCCTGTGAAAGGGCGTTGTCCCGTCACCATCTCATAAAGGATGATTCCAATTGAGAAGATGTCGGAGCGGTGATCGACGCTCTTGCCTTGCGCCTGCTCGGGAGACATGTAGGCCACCGTCCCCACAATGCGTCCTTCTCCGGTAGCCTCTGCCTTGGTGCACAACTCCGATAGAGGCCGAGAGCTCGCTTGGCCCCGACTCCCATCATCCGATCATCTCGCTATCAGGCATCCCGAGCGCCGTCATGGTGTTCAGAATCTTGCACCCGATCCTTGCCTCGACTCTCTGTGCCGCCAACCCTCTCGCTCGCATCGCTGAGCCCACGATAGCCTTGTAGCGATGGAACGTTGTCTCGACTTTGCTCCGTTTGCTGTAGCCCGATTCTGTGTGCCACTTTCGTTTGCCGAGCCGAGCTTGTGCTGCAATGTTGCGATTGCGCTGTCGGCTGCTCGCCGGCCCCGATGCGAGCTGGGCGCCCTTGCGCGGCGGTATCAGCACCCTCGGCGAGCAATGAGCGCTGTGATTCTCGATTGCCTCATAGACACCGCCGGCGTCGTATGCGGTGTCAGCTCTGGCCGATGAGATGGGACTGTCGATCTGTCCGACAAGCGATGCAACCCGCGATGAATCGCGGGCTCTTTTGCTCGTCAGCTCGCCTGCGACGACTTCGCCACTCTGCTCGTCGACACACAGATGGAGCTTGCGATAGTCCCGGCTCTTTGGTGCTCTGCGCAGCTGGCCGGCGTGGACAGCGAGACCGCTGCTGTCGATCAAGATGTGCAACGGCGTCTTCTGCTTGTCTTGGTAGAAGGGGACCTTACCCAGCTTCGCCTTGCGCCTCGAGATCGTGGTGTGATCGGGCACATCATTGTCTAGCTTCATCAGAGCGAACAACGATCGCAGCAATCCCTCGCTCTGCCTAGATGACAGATGAAACACCATGCCCAGGGTGACAGCCGTCTCGATGGCGTGGTTCGAGTACTTGCGTTGACGGCCCGGTTTCCTCCTCCTCGGCCGGGGCGCGTCCCAGTTCACAAGCTTGCCGGCGGTGAGCGAGATCCAGACGGTCAGGCTCCCACTGTTGCGTAGACCCGCCTCATATTCACGCCAATTCCTCACGCGATAGGCCTTCTTCACATACTTCCGCTGAGTGCGTTTGAAAATGCTCATGGGAACCTCGAATCCGTGAGTAAAGGACAATTGTGGACCGAGATCGCGAGTTGTGCACCAAGGCAGCCGAGAGACGCCGTTTCGCTTCGACAACGGGACGAACACCTGGATCGAGGGTTCGCTTTTTTTCAACGAGTGGGAGTCCTCCCGGATCCCGGTGAGCGCGACGATCACTCACTTCGCCGAGGAGTTTCTCGACGCCAACCATGAGCTCAAGTTCGGCGTCCAGTTCGTGCGCGCATCAAGCGAAGGTATCGACGGCGTGCCGGGAGGCGTCCAGTATTTCGATTTCGACGGTGCGCCCGATAGAGCGTCGTTTCAGGATACCTCTATCTCGAAATCGACCGTGCGCACCGTGGGCAGCCGCGTGGTGAGTCCCGCCTGCATCGCCGGCGTCCGAATCTCACGTCCAAACTTCAGAGCTCCGTGCGGCCGGATGAAGTAATAGCAACGCAGCAACTCCAGGTGCTCTTCGAGCCTCTCCTTCGAGCGCGCGTGGCAGAGTGTGCGCCTGAGAAGATATGCCGAGCTTTGCCGTATGGTCAGATTCAGCCGCTCAACGAACGACGTGTTCAATGTAGAAGAGCCCTCGGAGTTATTGAGCGCTTCCTCAAATCGCCACGCCGCCCCGTACACCGATCTTCGTTCGACCTTCACGACACGATCATTCCTGCGCGTCTTGAGGACTTGGCCGTAGAGACACGCTGGCCCGAAGACGCGACGGACAACCTTCTACCACGAAGACCGATGCCACGGTGATCCTCGACGATGACCGAACGCATCTAGTCAAAAAGGAGCTCTTTGGGAACTCCTCCAAAAAATAGGAAGGCCTGCTCAAGCCCCGCGAACAACGTCCGCATGTCCTGTCGCTTGAAAAACCGAAGCCATAGCAGCCTCGAGTATCCGAGCACCACGAGAAGTGCCCACCGACGACCCCATGGCAAACGAAAGTGTGCAAAATCGACCTGAGCTTGGTGGCCTGGTGGGGTCTCGAAACGCACCAGCGGCTCCGCCGGTGGCTGTGGGCGAATCTGCCGCACGTACTCCTTGACCTGCGTGTAGCCGCCTTCATAGCCCGCGGCACGGATCTCATCATGCAGGCGTACTGAACTCAGCTCCGGGAACTCGTGCAGGCGCGAATGAAGGATCTCCCGGTACGGGTCGATCCTGCGCTCGATCCGCGGACGCTTCTTGTAGCGCACCGTTTCCTCGTCCAACTCTCGGTCCAGTTGACCCGTCTTTATCCAGTGGTGGACCGTTCGGCGGCTGATTCCTAGCTTGTCTGCTAGCGCCGCCTTCTTGATTCCCTGCTCCAAATACTCTCGTAGTAACACTCGTTTCTCCCTTCCGTACATCGGCGCCTCCACTCCGGAAACGCCATTCTGATTGAAGGCGCGCCGTCATGTCTGGCACTCCAGACACACGACAACGGCCTCCTTTTACGGATGGCCGAGTGTGCAATTTTCGTCCGCCATAAGTGTGCAATTTACGCCCGCCGCTAACAGTCGGTGAGAACGAACCCCCACGCCCTTATTCAAATCCAAGCGGCGAGAGTTGACTGCCCTCTCAGTCCGCTTCGCGCCATTCGTAACGGTGGTGGAGTCCGCCCCACACGCGGTAGCGCAACCACCTGTGCTATAGGTGACGGTCGCGGCATGATTACTCTTGCGTTCGGTGTGTCTTTCTTGAGTCCCAAGCTTCACCACGTTGTTGTGATCCAGGAGCGTTCCCGTCGAGGACGTGAAGAGGTAAGAGCTCTCCCGGATGATCGACTCGTTCAGCCAAATGTGACTCGTGAGGAGCTTGACGGTGTTGATGGAGAGATCCACCGTCCGCGTTTCATCCGTTTTCGTCCCTTTGATGGAACGGTCGTGGATGGACACCGTCGACTTCGCACTGATCGTCTCCATGGGAGTCCTGGCCGTGGGAGGGCACTTTGGCATCACTCTGGCCTTCCAGAGAGCCCCGTTTCCGTCGTTGCTCCTTTCGAGTACTCGTCGCTGGTTTGGGCTACACTCCTGGCCTTCACCGAGTTTGGTGATTTTCCGAAACGGGCCGTCTGGGTAGCCATCATCGTTGGCGCCGGACTCTACACGGTTCACCGCGAAAGCTCTTGCAACAGGAGGTACGAAATGATCGACACACACAAGACCCTCTTCACCGCCGCGCTTTTCCTCGTGGCTTTCTCTGTAAGCGCTCAAGAGAGACAACTCGACGCCACAGAGCGCCTTCTAGCCGAGCTGACCAATGCCCACGGCGTTCCCGGATTCGAGAGTGAAGTCAGACACATACTCCGGAGAGAGTGGCAAGGCCTGCTCTCGAACCTTCACACCGACGGGATCGGCAACTTACTCGGCTCTCTTGCGGGCTCATCGGGTTCTCCCCGGGTGCTCGTCATGGCCCACATGGACGAAGTGGGTTTTCTCGTCCGACACATCGACGAGCAAGGCTTCATCTACTTCCACAACGTGGGCGGCTACTTCGCCCAGAGTCTCTTGACCCAACGTCTGTCCATCCTGACCGCGAACGGACCCGTCCTCGGGTATACCGGGATGAAGTCAGGACATATCTTGAGACCCGACGAGCGCAATCGGATGATCCCCCTCGAGCGGATGTTCATCGACGTGGGTGCGCGAAGCCGGGAGGAAGCCCAAGGCATGGGAATCCGGCCCGGGCTTCCTATTACCTACGCCACCGAGTTCGAGGTCTTGAACGGGACGGGACGCTATCTCGCCAAAGCTTGGGACGACCGGGTAGGCCTTGCCGTCATCACCGAGGCGCTTCGCGAGCTGAGAGACGCCTCTCACCCGAACGAGGTTCACGTCGCCGCAACGGTTCAGGAGGAGATCGGGCTCAGGGGTGCCGCTGTCGTGGAAGCGAGCACCCACCCCCACATCGTGATCAATCTGGAGATCGGAATCGCCAGCGACTTCCCTCTCATGACGTCGCCTACACTCTCCCAAGAAGCTCTCGGGAAGGGCCCCGGCATCTTCGTCTACGACCGGAGCATGATTCCGAACAACAACTTCGTGGAGTGGATCATCGAAGTGGCCAAGGAGAGCAACATTCCCATTCAGTTCGAGTCGGTCTCGGGATACGGAGAGGACGCCTCCGTGCTCCAGCGCTCGGCCCAGGGCATTCCCGCTGTCAACATCGGTATTCCCACCCGATACGGGCACAGCCAGTCCGGCGTCATCGCCCGGCGGGATTACGACAACACGGTGAAGCTCGTGGTGGCAATGATCGAGAAGCTATCAACAGCCGAGGTGGAGTCCATCCGAAGCTTCGACTAGGGAACTTGCCCGTGATGAGAGCTCTACCCCTCATTTTCGTTGCCACGGTGTGTTCGGGTCAGGATTTCGCCGTACAACGCCGTAGTACTCCGCACCCGCGAGATGCTCTCGAAGCTCAGTTACTCTCATGGCTCTCTCTCGGTATCACGCCCCCGGTTAACCTGACTCCCCCAGCTCTCTTTTGGTGTCGGCAATTTGGTGTTCGATGACTTCCAGCCCGGCTTCTCCAGGGGTTCAGCCGCCGGACACTTTGGCGAAATAAAATCCTGCATTGGGAGGAGTCCTCAATCGTGGTTTACAACGGTTCTTCACCTTCAGACGGCGTTCCGGAACTTCTTCGCTAACAGAGCCCGCTATCCGCGATTCAAGAGAAAGGGGGTACATGAGAGATTCTATATCGGCAACGATCACGTGAAGCTCGACGGCAAGCGTATCTGGATCCCAAAGCTCGGGTGGGTACGGATGCGAGAAGAGCTACGTTTCCGAGGCTCGGTGGTCTCGGCGGTGGTATCGCGGACGGCGGACAAGTGGTTTGTGAGCCTGGCGGTGGAGCTCGAAAAGATGCCTCAGCGTTGCAAGAGCCAAGCAGCGGTGGGTGTGGATTTGGGTATAAACCGTCTGGCGACCTTGTCCACCTTGTCTGGCGCGGAGAAAATCGAAGGGCCGAAGCCCCTGCGGCGAGAGCTCAAAAACCTTCGGCGAAGTTCCCGGCGTTTGTCTCGTAAACAGAAAGGGTCGAAAACCCGCGAGAATGCTCGGTTGACGCTGGCCCGGCTTCATTACCGTTTACGCTGCATCCGTGAAGACGCCTTGCACAAGCTGAGCACGTACCTGACGAACAACTATGCGGCGATCGCCCTCGAGGATTTGAATGTGAAAGGCATGTTGTCGAACCGTCGTCTCTCTCGGGCCATCGCCGACATGGGGTTCTATGAACTCCGTCGGCAGCTCGAGTACAAGGCCGTGCTGCGAGGAAATCACATCGAGGTGGTGGACCGCTGGTTTCCCTCGTCAAAGATGTGCTCGGCGTGCGGCGAGGTGAAGAAAGCTCTTCCTTTGAGCGTACGGAGCTTCCGATGTGAAGCGTGTGGCTCGACGCTCGACCGAGACGAGAATGCGGCGAGGAATCTTTTGCGTACGGTGAGCTCCACCGGAACTGAAGCCTGTGGAGAGGGAGGCTCTGGCTCCAGCATACGCTGTAGCGAAACCATCCTCTGCGAAGCAGGAACCTAGGCCTGATCAGATTTGATCAGGTTTTGGAGAGCGGTGTGACTGTATCCGTAGGCTTCCAATCTCCCCACAAAGAGGCGGTCTGAACCGCTTTCACGCGCCCCTACCCTTCTGATATCCTCGACGAGCCTCACCAACCCGGATTAGCCCATGCAAGCCGAGGAAATTGGAGGGACACGCTTCACGATGCGCTATGGAATTTCCTATCCCTCCTCCGAGACGGCCTTGACGTCGTCGTAGTAGGTCTCGAATAGCTGATAGAGAGGGCTCGCTCGAGCGTTGCGCGGTCGGTAGAGAGAAGGTGGCTCAAGGGTGTGGCACGCGGTGCCCATAGGCGAAACACTTTTTCAATCCAGTAGTATCCTGCTTCGACCAGCTCTTTCTCGGGCAAGCGCTAGAGCGCCTCCGCCTTGCGCACTTCGTCACGATCGTAGGGACCGATGCAAAAGATCGTGTCGTACCCATCGAACGCCTTCTTGTTGTATTGAAAATGAATGCTCCCCACTCCGTGAAACAGGTGCACGTAATTCACCGGATTCCGGCTTCGCTTCACGGGGTAGAGATCGAGATCCGGCATGGTCATGACGAGCACGCGTCCGTCCAGTCTCTGAAGCGCGGAAGCGAGAAGGTGATGGATGTAGAAAACTTTGATTCTGGAGTTGGCCGCAATTGAGCCGACAGATACAGGTAGGATCGCGAGAGATGCGCGATAAAGGGAGGGGCCTGTTGGTATGTGGACACGCCTCCCGGTGCGGGCGGATAGGGAGCCGCCTCTTAAAGGGAAGCGTAAGTGGCTAGCGCCGGCCTTGTCCGGTGCAAGAAGCGTGCAGTCGGTTAGCTCTATGGACGGCGCCGTGTGAGTCCGAACGCGGCTAGTCCCATCAAGAGCATGGCGAGCGTGGCCGGCTCCGGAGCCGTTCGTATCGTCGAGATGGCTCCAACGGCGTCGATGTCCGCTCCAACGCTCAGACCGCCGGTCGCGCCCTCCATCGGATCGTCCCTCAAGCGCACGAAGCGGAACAGGTCCGAGGAGCCGAAACCAAAAGCATCGATGTCGATTCCGCCGGTCGTGCCGAAGACACTGCCGACACCGAACCAGGCGACGCCATCCATGCTGATCTCGACGAACGTATCTTCGATATCGGGCCCCACTTCGAAGATCCAGAGATCGAGGTCTGCGCTGTCGCTACCGGTGAGAAGGTTATCGGTGAACTCGAGCGCGAGCCGTCCACCGCTTCCGAGTGATACGAACGGACAATCAGCGGGAATGCCAACACAGGCTCCTATGGTGTATCGCCCGGTACTTCGGGAACTCCCAGGGCATTCGTTGGCTCGCTGTTCGCGGCACTCGGGACGGCCCCGCCACCAAACGACGGGTCATAGTCGAAGACGGAATCGGCGAACGAAACGGCACCTTCGGGGAAATCGACGCCGCCAATCAGGACCGCGCTCGCGTTGGTCGGTACGACGAGCAAAACTGCCCCCAACATGGCGACCGAAAGCCAATAGACCGGATTTGTTCGCGTCATGAGCTACCTCCAGAATGGCTTGATCCATATGCAAGGTGCGTTCCTGAACCGGTAACGCGTTTCTCTCCAGGGTTTGCTGGAACGACTTCACGTTGCGCTTTGACAAACTCGTAAAACTTGCCGACAGACCTCTGAGATTCCAACCTCTCTTCGACGTGGCATTGTTCGTCGATCTGCTTGTTGCTTAGATCTTTGCGAATCGAGGAGCCGGAACTATACGGAGCGTAAGGAAACCGGACACCCTGGCGCGGGAGGCGTCGCGCCGATCCCGTTAGCCTCCCGATGAACGTTACTACTGAGCGCGTGCGCTCCATCGCCTAAAGGCGATGGGTTCACGTCGCCGACTAAAGTCGGCTTGTCCTTGCCTCGTTTCACTACTCGCTAACCTTGAAAGAATCGTCGTCCTGGGGCACGGCACCTTGCAACTCTATATACTTCGCTATCACCTCATCCGTCACGTTGCCCGTCGTCACCACGAAGTAACCCCGTGCCCATAGGTGCCGACCCCAGAACTCCTTCCGCATCGTCCGAAAGTCTCGCATCAGACGATTCGACGTCTTACCCTTGATCAACTGCATCACTCGACTCGGCGACAAATTCGGCGGCACGCTCAGTAACAGATGCACGTGCTCAGGCCGCACATGACCCTTCAGTATTTCTATCTGGTTCCGAGCACAGATCTCCCGGATGAGATCCCGGAGACGAACCGTTACATCCCCTCTCAAGGCCGGCTTGCGGTACTTCGTGATAAATACGAAGTGATAGTTTAACTGGTACGTCGTGTGCGATGATTTACGATATCCTTTCACCTGGGGATCGTACCCCAAGCCTCCTAAAGGCTTCGCCTAAAGGCGAGGGATTTCAACCATCCCCGAGTGAGACATTAACGTTCAGGTGCTCGAGCGCGGCCAGCGCTCGGTGATTTGAGGCATCATAGAATTCCCTTGTTATGACGAAGCCGCACTCACCGGGGACATCAGTGGTCTGCTGCGAAGGTGGAGTGATGGCGACGACGATGTCCTCGATGAGCTGACCCCTCTCGTTTACACCGAGCTTCGCCGAATGGCTCGGGGGTTTTTGCGGTTCGAGAGGCCCGGCCACACGCTGCAACCCACGGTGTCCCTCATCAATATTGATCCGGACGGGACCTAGGCCTACGCGGCCCGGCGACGACCGAGGAACGCCGGGTCGACACGTGCGAGCAGTGCCCGGGATCGCACGACCGGCGGGTTCAGACGGTTGAGGACGCGGTTGTTGAGGGATCCAGCCAGCGACGCGCGGCGACGAGAACCTCCTTACGCAGCGTCCCGCCACTCGTAGCGGTGGTGCAGTCCGCCCACGCGCGGCATGGCAACCACCTTAGCCGTTGGTGACGGTCGCGGGGTGACGGCTCTTACGTTGGGTGTGTCTTTGGCCAGTCCCAAGTGACATCGGTCTTCGTGATAGTAGGTGATTTATGCCGAGTACCGGATTATGCCGCGTAGAGGTGGTGCGCGTTGGATCGATGCACGGTTGGCGCTGGTTTTGCGCGGTTGAAGGCATTCTCTACGCGGCATAATCAAAGGCTCTCCAAGAAGGCGAGTAGCTGGTCCTGAGGGCGGAAGCGTCCAGGCCTTGTATTGGGCAGAGCGGTCTTTGCGAGCGCACGTTCCTTGATGGCGAGATCTGCGTGCAGATAGATCTGGGTGGTCTCGACAGATTCGTGCCCAAGCCAAAGGGCGATGACGCTGGTGTCGACCCCAGCCTCGAGGAGCTGAACGGCGGTGGTGTGGCGCAGGACGTGGGGGGATACGTTTTTGTTGATGAGAGCCGGGCACTTCTTGCAAGCGGCGGCGGCGTGCTTTTTGACGAGCCGTTCGACGGCGTCGCGGCTCAGGACGCCGCCGCGACGGCTGGGGAACAGCGGCTCAGCTGGAGTTGCACGTTGTTGCTTAATCCAGTTTCGGAGAACCGCGACTGTCTGAGAAGTGAGAGGCGTAGAACGTTGCTTACGGCGCTTGCCTCGACAGCGGACGTGAGCAACAGATTCAAGAGAGATATCTTCGCACTTCAGCTGGATGAGCTCCGAGACACGAAGTCCGGTTTGGATCATCGTGAGCAGGAGCGCATGGTCTCGGCATCCGATCCAACAGTTTCTATCGGGAGCTTCGAGTAGGGCATCGATCTCGGTGCGGTTCAAGAAGCAGACGAGGTTTTTGTCAAAGCGCTTATGCGGGATGGCGAGGACGCGTTGAATGAGGGCGCCATGGGCCGGCTCTCTTAACGCGATGAAGCGGAAAAAGGAGTGGATGGCGGCGAGGCGAGTGTTGCGAGTTCCGACGCTATTGTTCCGTTCCGTTTCCAGGTGATCGAGAAACGAGGCAACGAAAGGAGCATCGATATCGGTGAGGAGTAGCGCGGAGGGTGCTTTGAGGAGATGTTTTTCGGCGAAGGTGAGGAGGAGGCGAAAAGTGTCGCGATAAGAAGCGATGGTGTTGGGGCTAGCCTGCTGTTGCCGGAGTAGTCGATCGAGAAAAAGCGCTTCGAGCAAAGGCGAGAGAGTGGTCATGGCAGTTTCTCCATAGCGCGTTCGAGTCGTTTTCCGGCAAGCGCCATCAGATCAGGAGTAGCGGTCAGATACCAGTAGGTTGATGTTGGACTGACATGACCGAGGTAGGTCGACAAAGAAGGCAGTCTCGGCTCGACGTCTAAACCGGCTTCGTACCAGCGGCGAATCGTCTTGACTGCGAACGAGTGGCGTAGATGGCAGTCGTATCGATGCTTCGATGTCGCAGAACAAGCGCAACGTCGGTGAGCGATGTTCCGTTGCGGAGCATCTGCGTTGCTGCAGTATGGCGGAGACGATGACTGCTGATTCTCCGTAGACCCGCACGCGCTGAGGCCGCAGCGGCGATCCCAGTGACGCGACCGCGAGATAAACGCCGATAGGGTGCCCGGCTCGTAAGAAAAAATGCTCTAGATTCTGAGAGTGAGGATGGCCGTCCCCGTTTCAGATATCCGGCAATCGCTTGTCCAACATCGCTGGGCAGAGGTAGCCGCTCATCACTATGGCCTTTGCCATGGAGGATGAGCTCACCTGCTCGCCAATCGATATCGTCGAGTTGGAGGGCCGCGACTTCACAGCTGCGAAGTCCGAGTCGCGAGAGCAAAACCAGGATGGCGAAATCACGGCGACCCACGTGGCGGCGGCGATCGCAGCTGTTCAGAAGTAGCCGAAGCTCTCGAGATGAAATGAACTTGGGCACGCCGGCTTGTCGCCAACCCGCGACGCCAGGCACTGCGCCTACAAGCTCGCGTTGGAGATCGCCTCGAAGATGCAGGAAGCGAAGTAACGAGCGTAACGCGGTCACCACAAGCTTTGTGGTGGCTACGCTCGACGTTTTGGATTCGTGCAGTATGAACGTTGTGATGTCGTCTGCGCCGAGGCAGCCGAGTTCTACGCATTTCGAGTCAAACCCATGGGATAGGAATTTCTCAGCATACTGACGGTAACAGCGGGCCGTCGAGACTTGGAGCCCGCGCTCTTTGAGAAGGAAGTGCTCGTATTCATCCAAGAGCTCTTCGACCGTGTTGCGCGTCACCAGAACTTCCGGAATCGACACAACGCCTTCGGCCTCCAGATACTGCAATATCGGTCTGAGCGACAACGGTGTGAGATGACTCTTGTAACCAGCTTGTCTCCTATCGCCAAAAAACGCCTCGATGCTTTCACGCGTGAGATCGCTCAGCCGCAGCCCAGCGGCAACAAGCCAACGGCTCAGATGGCTCACCAGATGCAATAAGTTCTTGCTCGTACGCGGTCTATAGCCCTGCGCAAGCAGGTGTGACCAAACTCTGCCGACGAAAGGCACGAGTGGGCCGTTAATACGGATGCGCGGTATTGTCGTCATAGGACCTCCTTCCCCGGCATTGGCCGGGAAGGCGTCACCATGACACGAGAAAACAGATAGTTTTATGCCGACCAGAAATCCGCTAAAGACAGCGCCAAAGCGCCTCAGGCCACTCTACGCGGCATAATCCGGTAGTCGGCATACATCAGCTTATGCCGATATCGGCATAAGCTGATGTACTCCCTTACAAGTCGGACGAGATGCCGGTCGCCAAGGACCACGACGTGCGCAAGGAGCTCGCGCCGGCAGCTCTCGATCCAGCGCTCGGCGGTTCCGTTCTGCGGGACTGCGATAAGAAATGCGAACAGACTTTGTGCCTATCGCCTTGATGAACTCGACCACTGCAGAGCTGAATATAGAATCTCGGTCGAAGATGAGGTATCTCGGCGCGGTGTCGTATGGAAACGCCTCACGTAGTTGCTGAGTCACCCACGCCGATGTCGGGTGAAACGTTGCGTTGAAGTGCAAGATATGTCGACGGCCGTGCTCGATGACGAAGAAGCCGTACAGCAACCGAAGCGACGCCGTCGGTACCGTGAACAGATCCATTGCAGCGATGTCGCCCATGTGGTTCTGCAAGAACGTAACCCAGCGCTTCACTTGGTCGGGCTCGGCCGGGCGCCGCGGCATGTATCGCGACACCGTGATCTCGGAGATGACGAAACCGAGCTTGGTGAGCTCTGCGTGGATACGAGGTGCGCCCCAGCCGTCCTGAGCGATCGTCCGGATGAGTCGACGAATCTAGGCGTCGACGCGAGGGCGACCCGGATAGCGTCGCTGGGAGATCTTCGCCCAGTATCGCCGGAATCGCTCCCGATTCCATTTCGCGACGGTGTCCGCGTTGACGATCAGCAGGCGGCTCACCCACGGGGGCCACGAGCGGCGAAGGACGACCCAGAAAGCCCGATCGGTGTCCTCGAGCGGTGGCCGCGGTCGCTCTCTCTTGAGCACGGCCACTTGCTGCCGGAGCGCCAGGTTTTCGATCACGAGGTCGGCGCGGCGGCGACAAATCGCCCTGATTGCACGGGCGCCGAGTGAGACGAGGAAGATGAGCAAGCGAAACATGACGGTGAGTGTGCCGTTCCCGTCGCGTCATCTCAAGTCCGGCGGAGCACAGGTGCGCCTAAGTTCCTGATTTCGCGGGCGGATGGGTTTTGACGAGGGACAGGCGGTCTGAACCGCTTTCAGGCGCCCCTACCCTTCTGATATCCTCGACGAGCCTCAACAACCCGGATTAGCCCATGCAAGCCGAGGAAATTGGAGGGACACGCTTCACGATGCGCTATGGAATTTCCTATCCCTCCATACCGAGCGCATGATGAACACCATTCGCGGCTCGCGGGCACGCATCGACCAAATGATCACGCACACGTTCCCGATCGACCGGGTCGCAGAGGCGATGGATGTTCAGCTCGCCGGGCAGTGCGGGAAAGTGATCGTTCACCCCTGGGAGGATTGACGAAGCGATGAAGACCGTAGCGATTACCGGAAAGCAGTCCAGTGCAATCGTGGACAGACCGATGCCGACGGCGAAAGAGGATTTTGCGGTGGTCAAGATCCTCTCGGCGCCGTTGTGCACCGAGTACGCGGACTACCGCGATAGCGTCTACCGCAAGTTCAAGTCGCCGGACGCTATTGGACACGAAGCAGCCGGCGAGGTCGTCGAGGTTGCACAGCCCGGTAAAGTAAAGGTCGGCGACCGAGTCGCCGTCATGCCCGGTTTCTGGTGCGGAAACTGCCGGTACTGCCTTTCGGGCGAGTACATCCACTGCGAGAACGAGGTCGATCCGCTGGCCGTATGCGCATGCGAGGCCGGCGACGCGTCATATGCCGAGTACTGCCTGAAACAGGACTGGCTGTTGCTGCCGATTCCGGATGACATGAGCTACGACCATGGTGCCATGGCGTGTTGCGGCCTGGGGCCCGCGCTCAACGCCATGCGCACGATGGATGTAAACGGTGACGACACGGTCCTCATCGCCGGTACGGGGCCAATCGGGCTGGGTTCGATCATCTGTGCGACCTACCGCGGTGCGCGAGTGATCTGCCTCGGACGCAAAGCATACCGCAGCGACCTGGCAATGAAGCTCGGTGCCGAAACGGTCTTGGACCCTACTGCCGACGACGTCAGGCAGCAGATCCTCGATCTTACCGATGGACTTGGCGCCTCGAAGTCGGTCGAGACAACGGGGTTCCACACCTACTTGGATGTGGTGATGAAAGCAACCCGCCGGAAGGGCCAGGTCGGCATCATCGGTGAAGGCGGCGAGTATCCCGTCCCGATTAGCGACGGCATGATTCGGACCGGTCTGACCCTGCACGGCATCTGGCACTGGAACCTGGGCGATGCACCCGACATGCTGAACATGATCGGTCGCGTGGGCGACAAGCTGGACATCATGATCACGCACCGATTTCCGATGGATCAGATCGAAGACGCATGGAAGCTGCAGATGACCGGCCAGTGCGGCAAGGTCGTTATCCACCCGTTTGAAGGAGCCTGAAGATGAGCGACAACGACCTCTGGATCACCGTCGAGGGTACCGACGGACCGGGCAAGGGGAAGCACATCCTCTTCATCAGTGGTGACGAGGAATACCGTTCGGAAGAAGCGTTGCCGATGTTGGCACAGGTGATGGCGCGACACCATGGCTTCAAGAGCACGGTGCTGTTTGCGATCGACCCGGAGACGGGCTTCGTCGACCCGGAAGTGCAGACGAACATCCCAGGCATGCACCACGTCGATACGGCCGACATGATCGTGATGTTGATTCGCTTCCGCGAGCTGCCGGACGAGGATATGGGGCGCTTCATCGACTACACGTTTGCGGGCAAACCGATTCTGGCGCTACGGACCTCCACGCACGCGTTCCAATACGGACGCGATCCGGTGGGGCGGCCGTCGGATTGCGCGGGCTACCGACCAGCCAGCCCGTATGGCAAGTTCACGTGCGACCACGTCGAGTACCGTGGCGGTTTCGGGCGCCAGGTGCTTGGCGAGACCTGGGTTGCCCACCACGGCCACCACGCGTACGAGGCCACGCGCGGCGTACCGAATGCGGCGATGAAGGATCACCCGATCCTGAAAGGCGTCGACACAATCTGGTGTCCCACCGATGTGTATGAGGCGCATCCGCCAGACGACGTCGAGGTTCTCGTGGACGGCCACGTGCTGATTGGCATGGACCCGAAAGATCCGGAGAAGCCCGACACGCCTACCATGCCGGTGGCGTGGATACGCCAGCCCAAAGCCGAGACCGGCACCGGGCGTATCCTCTGTTCCACCATGGGAGCGGCCGTGGATCTGAAAGACCAGTCGCTGCGTCGTCTCGTAATCAACGGCATCTACTGGTGCATGGGCATGGAGTCGGAGATCTCCCTGGATCGCAGCGTGGATCCGGTTGCGGCGTACGATCCGACTTACTACGGGTATGGCGGTTTCCAGAGGGGGAAGCGGCCTCAGGAGTTCTTCGGCGCGTAGCCTGTCGCACTGACCGACGAGCCGCGGTGCCGACCGCGGTTCGATCTCGAACAGGCCGCAGCCGGTGCCGGTGCCCCTCCGTAGGGGGCCGACCATAACCGGCCGGCCGCCGCCGCGCCGCTGCCTTGGTGCACAACTCCGATAGAGGCCGAGAGCTCGCTTGGCCCCGACTCCCATCATCCGATCATCTCGCTATCAGGCATCCCGAGCGCCGTCATCGTATTGAGAATCTTGCACCCGATCCTTGCCTCGACTCTCTGTGCCGCCAACCCTCTCGCTCGCATCGCTGAGCCCACGATAGCCTTGTAGCGATGGAACGTTGTCTCGACTTTGCTCCGTTTGCTGTAGCCCGATTCTGTGTGCCACTTTCGTTTGCCGAGCCGATCTTGTGCTGCAATGTTGCGATTGCGCTGTCGGCTGCTCGCCGGCCCCGATGCGAGCTGGGCGCCCTTGCGCGGCGGTATCAGCACCCTCGGCGAGCAATGAGCGCTGTGATTCTCGATTGCCTCATAGACGCCGCCGGCGTCGTATGCGGTGTCAGCTCTGGCCGATGAGATGGGACTGTCGATCTGTCCGACAAGCGATGCAACCCGCGATGAATCGCGGGCTCTTTTGCTCGTCAAGCTCGCCGGCCGGAACGTGTCAACAACTTTGAGACACCCGCGGACTGCATTTAGTGAGCCTCAATCAATGCAGTAAGACTCGTGGGCCCGGGGCGGTCACCGTCTGCGTGCGGCGAGATCTGGTCGCGTTGGCCTGAATCCGGGGGTACCCCAGGTGTGGACCACCTTGAGAAAGTGGCTCCGGCGGCCTCCTGGCGCGTCGTTTTCTCCGGCGGCGGGTTGATCCAGGCCTGAGGAGGCAAAACGGGGGGCTGTGGCATTCCGCGAACGAAGCGTTCGGGATGAGCCCGATGAGCTTCGAGGAGGATTTGGCGCCGGGCAGTGGTGAGCTGTTCCGCGAGACCATCGTGAACGGCGGCCGGTGTCATGAGGCCGATTCCCGAGTGCCGGCGTTCGTGATTGTAGTAGTCGAGGAAGCCGCCGCAGAACAGCCGGCCGTCTTCGATGGAACCAAAACGGCTCGGAAACTGAGGGCAATACTTCAGAGTCTTGAACTGGGACTCGGAGTAGGGGTTATCGTTCGAGACGTAAGGTCTGGAGTGGGTCTTGGTAACGCCGAGGTCAGCCAGGAGCATAGCTACGGACTTGCTTCGCATCGAGCTGCCACGGTCGGCGTGGATGGTGAGCTGGTCTGGTTCGATGTTCTGTTTGCGGCAGCTCTCGCTGATGAGACGACGAGCGAGCTCAGCGCTTTCTCGTCGAGCCAACATCCACCCGGTCACGTAACGGGAGAAGATGTCCAGAATCACGTAGAGGTAGTAGTAGGTCCACTTGACGGGGCCACGCAGCTTGGTGATATCCCACGACCAAACCTGGTTCGGCGCTTCGGCCAGCAGCTCCGGCTTTTGATAATTCGGATGTCGCAGCTGGTTCCGGCGCTCTCGGACCTCTCCGTTCTCCGCCAGAATCCGATACATCGTGCGGATCGAGCAGTAGTAGATTCCCTCGTCCAGGAGCGTGGCCCACACCTGAGCGGGCGCCTTGTCGACGAACCGCTCGGAGTGCAAGGCACCGAGAACCAGCTCACGTTCGGTCACATCGAGGGCTCGGTGCGACCGAGGGCGGCGTTTCGCATTGGACGTTACCGTCTGGCGCCTGCGATACAACGTGGAGCGAGCTATTCCAAGGGCCTCGCAGGCTTCCGCCGTCTGTCCAATTCGTCCCGCCAGCTCCTCGGCCGCCACCATCAATCGTTCTCGTCGCTGTCTGGTGGATTCAGGGGGATCCCCAGAAGTTCGGAGGTTTTTTTTTGGATCTCTAGCATCGTCTCCACCCGAGCCAGGCGATGCTTCAATCGCGCGTTCTCGCGCTCGAGCTCCTTGACCCGTGGATCCTCTGCCTTCGCCTTCCGTCCTCGCTTCCTCGATGTCAACCCCGCCTTGGCAATCTTGTCACGTTGGCGACGCCAACTCGAAAGATGCGACGAGTACAGTCCCTCTCGACGCAGAAGAGCCGCAACATCCCCGTCACCCTTGCAAGCATCGGCCTCGCGCACTATCCGCAGCTTGTACTCTGCGGTAAAGCGTCGACGCTTCGCTTGCTCACTCACTTCGGGATCCGGGACCCCTGCCGCATCGCGGCCGGCGCGATCTGCAGTCGCCCTACGGGCTCCTTCCGATCCCGCCGGGGTCATTCTCTCAATCAACGTAGTCATTCATGATCCTCCTCCGCCCTCTACACTAATTTCAAGGGGCGAAGTGTCTCAAGGAGGTTGGCACAGAGGGCCGGCGCGATCTGCAGTCGCCCTACGGGCTCCTTCACGATCCCGCCAGCTTGGGTCATTCGGCGCTCTCAATCAACGTAGTCATTCATGATCCTCCCCTCCGCCCTCTACACTGCAAGGCACCGATCCCGCCGGGGTCAAATCACTCAAATCACGCCCTCTACACTAATTTCAAGGGGCGAAGTGTCTCAAGGAGGTTGGCACAGAGGGGGCGACGACTTCGCCACTCTGCTCGTCGACACACAGATGGAGCTTGCGATAGTCCCTGCTCTTTGGTGCTCTGCGCAGCTGGCCGGCGTGGACAGCGAGACCGCTGCTGTCGATCAAGATGTGCAACGGCGTCTTCTGCTTGTCTTGGTAGAAGGGGACCTTACCCAGCTTCGCCTTGCGCCTCGAGATCGTGGTGTGATCGGGCACATCATTGTCTAGCTTCATCAGAGCGAACAACGATCGCAGCAATCCCTCGCTCTGCCTAGATGACAGATGAAACACCATGCCCAGGGTGACAGCCGTCTCGATGGCGTGGTTCGAGTACTTGCGTTGACGGCCCGGTTTCCTCCTCCTCGGCCGGGGCGCGTCCCAGTTCACAAGCTTGCCGGCGGTGAGCGAGATCCAGGCGGTCAGGCTCCCACGGTTGCGTAGACCCGCCTCATATTCACGCCAATTCCTCACGCGATAGGCCTTCTTCACATACTTCCGCTGAGTGCGTTTGAAAATGCTCATGGGAAACCTCGAATCCGTGAGTAAAGGACAATTGTGGACCGAGATCGCGAGTTGTGCACCAAGGCAGCGCTTGACTGGCTTGAAGAGAAGTTCTCCAAGGTTGTAGAGCAGACAAGTGTCGGCCTTCGACAATCCGTGATGGAAGAACTGACCACAATCGCCCAACTAGCAGACCGTGGCGACAGAGCTATACCGGGAGCTGCCAATAGAGCTATGTCAGTATCTGTTTCGAGCCTGAAGCGGGACGCATCGATTGCATTCGGCCGGGTGAAGCTTCGCCAGCGAAGAACCGAAGCTGCCGGAACTGATCGGCCAGGGGTTAGCATGCGAGATTACTTCATCTCTCACGCCGGTGAGGATCGACGTACGTGTGTCGATCCTCTCGTCAATGAGTTAAGGAGGAAAGGCCGGACAGTGTGGTATAGCGAGTTCGAGATAACGCTCGGAGACAGTCTTCTCAGAAAGATCGACGAAGGACTACAGAACAGCCGATTTGGCGTGGTTGTGTTGAGTCCGGACTTCTTCCAAAAGCCGTGGCCGCAGGCCGAGCTTGATGGCCTTGCTGCGCGGGCTGCTGTGGAAGGTCGAAAAGTGATCCTTCCCGTGTGGCACAGACTTAGCCATGCTGACGTGGCGGAACGCTCGCCATCTCTGGCTGGCTTGGTAGGTATCGAAACCGGGCAGGGAATAGCTGAAGTCGCAGATGCCATAATAGCTGCGTCCGACAGGGACCTGTAGTGTACCTCTGGCGCCCACCCCACGACGCCCGACTGAACAAGTCGAAGACTCGTCCTGTGCCAAAACTCGGCCCTTTTGAAATAAACGATAAATCAACAGCTTAGAGTCTGTGTTTGCGACCGTGCCAAGGGCCGTAGGCTCTACAATCGTCTTGGGCGGACAGGTCGTCACCATGCAGACCACCACCTGGTCGAGAGCGAATATCCAAGCGTGTTACTGAAGTTGTGTTTCCACACTACGCCGGTCTAGCCCACCGAGGGGCGACCGTCGCCGACGACAATCTATGCGGCACGGTAGTAGCAGTTGAGAATGCCTCCAAGTCGCTCTCGCGACACGACGGGGCCAGCGTCCTTCACGCTTGCCGGCCAGCGTGAGGCACAGTCTAATCGCGCCGCATCGGTTCTCGCTGTTAGCGGCGGGCGTAAATTGCACACTTATGGCGGACGAAAATTGCACACTCGGCCATCCGTAAAAGGAGGCCGTTGTCGTGTGTCTGGAGTGCCAGACATGACGGCGCGCCTTCAATCAGAATGGCGTTTCCGGAGTGGAGGCGCCGATGTACGGAAGGGAGAAACGAGTGTTACTACGAGAGTATTTGGAGCAGGGAATCAAGAAGGCGGCGCTAGCAGACAAGCTAGGAATCAGCCGCCGAACGGTCCACCACTGGATAAAGACGGGTCAACTGGACCGAGAGTTGGACGAGGAAACGGTGCGCTACAAGAAGCGTCCG
The DNA here is from genome assembly GCA_965237955.1 of Candidatus Marinacidobacterales bacterium. Lineage (GTDB taxonomy): Bacteria > Acidobacteriota > Vicinamibacteria > Marinacidobacterales > SMYC01. The sequence goes on from OZ250169.1 coordinate 4,199,358, forward strand.
CGGATCGAGCGCAGGATCGACCCGTACCGGGAGATCCTTCATTCGCGCCTGCACGAGTTCCCGGAGCTGAGTTCAGTACGCCTGCATGATGAGATCCGTGCCGCGGGCTATGAAGGCGGCTACACGCAGGTCAAGGAGTACGTGCGGCAGATTCGCCCACAGCCACCGGCGGAGCCGCTGGTGCGTTTCGAGACCTCACCAGGCCACCAAGCTCAGGTCGATTTTGCACACTTTCGTTTGCCATGGGGTCGTCGGTGGGCACTTCTCGTGGTGCTCGGATACTCGAGGCTGCTATGGCTTCGGTTTTTCAAGCGACAGGACATGCGGACGTTGTTCGCGGGGCTTGAGCAGGCCTTCCTATTTTTTGGAGGAGTTCCCAAAGAGCTCCTTTTTGACCAGATGCGTTCGGTCATCGTCGAGGATCACCGCCGGGAAGGTGGCCCTCTCGTTGAGAACCCAGAGTTCGTCCGCTTCGCCCACCACTGGGAGTTTCGAACAAGAGCGTGTCGCCCGTATCGGGCGAAGACCAAGGGCAAAGTGGAAAGGCCAATCCGCTATGTGAGAGGAAGCTTCTTCTACGGTCGCCACTTTATCAACGATGACGACCTCGATGCTCAGCTCGAGCGTTGGCTGAGTGACGTCGCCAACGTCCGACTCCATCGCACAACCAACGAACGACCGATAGAACGATTCGCGCGCGATGAAAGGGCCACTCTGAGACCGCTCGTTGAGCGGCCATATCGCTCTCTTGTACTGCCAAACCAACCCGCGAGAAGAACTCCAAAAGCCTGCTTAACCACACTGCCTTCGATGGATGTCGAGCATCGTCCCCTCGAAGTCTACACGCGGCTCGTTGGAGGTGGACAATGAAGGCGAGCACAATATCGCGACGTGAGCAGATCCGTACGATGCTGGCCGACCTAAAGATGCCTGGCGCGCTCGAAGCTGTCGACCGCGTACTATCTGATGCCGATGGCGGTGCGGTCACAACGGCGGAGGCCATCGAGAACCTTCTTGGAGCGCAGATCACGTTGAGAAACAACCGTCGTCTCCAAGCGGCGATGCGCTCCTCACGACTCCCCGCGGTCAAAACAATCGATGAGTTCGATTTTTCGTTCCAGCCATCGATCAAACGCGAGCAGATTGAGAACCTTCACGAGCTCGGGTTCGTTGAACGTAAGGAGAACGTCGTCTTATTGGGACCTCCTGGTGTGGGCAAAACTCATCTCGCGATTAGTCTTGCCATCGCCGCTGCCCAGAATGGACGGCGCGTCTATTACGGCACCCTGGCTGAGCTCATCACCTCCCTCGAAGAGGCTCGTGACGCGGGCCGCCTCACTCGTCGACTCGCGGTTCTCAGTTATCCGTCACTGCTTGTTGTCGATGAAATCGGATACCTACCCGTCACCCAGACCGGCGCGGTGCTTTTTTTCCAGCTCATAAGTAGGCGATACGAGCGCGCTTCGACCGTGCTCACCTCTAACAAAAGTTTCGAGGAATGGGGCGAGATCCTTGGCGACGAAGTCATGGCCGCCGCTCTCATCGACCGCATTCTGCACCACTGCCACCTCGTCAACATCCGAGGAAACAGTTACCGCATGAGAGAGCACTCCGAACTGTGGCGAGCGCTCCATCCGGCGGGTTCGGACGAACCTCACCCGCCGGCTAAATCTCATAGGAAATACACGGAGGCGACGGCGTCATACGCGAGCGCGCCGTTGCCTCGAGGCCGGTCCTTGGTGGGCTCCATCACGATTACCGGTTGTCACGCGTCGCCTGACGGACCTAGCTTCTCGCGGGGAACAACGCGTTCTTTCTCGAGCACGTTATTGCGTCGGTGGCCCGGCAGCGACAGAGTGCAGAACCTCCACCGAGGCGAACACGAGTTCGCAGGACCTCAACTCCCATGGCTGTCTGCCCGTCAATACGCGATCTTCTTTTTTGCGGATCACAGCTCACGGCGTGCGTGCGCCGGGCAATGTTCGAGCAAGTTGGCGCGCTTGTGCTCGGTACATCGCTGCAACCGGCACCCCGGCCACTTCTCCAGCGCTTTCGTCAGCCCGTCGTGTCCAAAAACACAAATGAACCCTCGAAGACTCTATCCACCAAGGGCAGAGTTTTGGCACAGGACGCGTGGCAGGGTTAACTGGCCCTGCCCACTGTGCTTGCGCGCAGCCCCTTCCAGGTGCTGTAGCACATGGCGACCAGCACCAGCGCGAAGGGGAGGCCGGTGGCGAGGGTGGCTGCCTGTGCAGCCACGAGGCCGCCGCCGAGCAGCAGCGCGATGGGGCGTGGACGGTGGGGCCTGCAACAACCATTGAGCAGAGCTACCCTCCTTGGCCCGGTCGCAAACACAGACACTAAGCTGCTGATTTATGGTCTATTTCAAAAGGGCCGAGTTTTGGCACAGGACGGGGTCGGGGGAGTCCGCGTGCTCCCCGTGGAGTTGAAGGCTGCGATCGTTCTTTTCTACAGCCTGCTCGATGAAAAGCAGTGCCGTCTCTACGCGGGAGTCGAGGCCATGAAGCTCGGTCACGGTGGCGACCAACAGATTGCCGAACTGCTCGGGATGGATCCGAGCACGGTAGCCAGAGGTCGTAGGGAATTGCTAATGAGAGATGTTGAGCTCGACGGAGTTCGGCGAAAGGGTGGCGGACGGCGCGCCGTGCAAAAAAAACGCCAGAAGTCATCGCCAAGATCGAAGAACTCATGAAGCACGACACCGCGGGCGATCCGATGACGGGAGTGAAATGGACGCGGCGGACCACCGACAAGATTGCTTGCGAGCTAAGAAGCCTCAGTGTGAACGTCAGCAGCAAAACCGTCGGTCGACTGCTCAAACAGCTCGGCTTCTCGTTGCGGGTGAACCACAAGAAGCTGTGCGGTGCCACGTCCGAAGATCGCGATACCCAATTCGCGTGTATCGCCGAACTGCGCGAGCGTTTTGCCGCAGCTGGTCATCCCATCATCAGCGTAGACACGAAGAAACGGGAGCTGGTGGGATTATTCAAAAACGGCGGGCAGGCCTGGAACCGCGAGCCGACTCTCGTCAAAGACCATGACTTCCGTTCCGAATCGAACGGCATCGCAATCCCCTACGGCGTCTACGATCTGCTCGCGAACCGCGGGACAGTGTTCATTGGTACCTCGTACAACACCCCGGACTTCGCCGTGAATGCCATCGAGAAGTGGTGGCGAACGGAAGGACGGCGACGCTATCCTGCAGCCCGTGACCTCGCGATATTGGCAGACGCCGGGGGCAGCAATGGCTATCGGTGTCGGGGTTGGAAGCACGGGCTTCAAACGCGGATTTGCAATCGCCACGACATCGCTATCACCATAGCCCACTATCCGTCCGGTACATCCAAGTGGAATCCAGTGGAGCACCGTCTGTTCAGCGAGATCAGCAAGAACTGGGCGGGCAGGCCTCTCGACAGCTACGAAACCATCCTCAAATACATCCGCACGACCACCACCTCTTCCGGTTTGCGAGTACGCGCACACCTTATCCGGCGTCGTTATCCGAAGGGCGTCAAAATCACTGACGAGCGGATGCAGGCGCTTTCCGTTACAAAGGACCAGACTCTACCCAAATGGAACTACACCATCCGACCGTCTTGAAAACGGGAACTTATTTTGTCGCCGGCCCTAAGTGCGTAGTGCCGAGAACGCATTTCCGACGCAGCCAACGTGAGCACCCGTGAAATTTGTGACGGAGAGTGCTCGTTTCCTTGGTTCAATAGCACTCGCCACACTGCATTTTTCAGCTCGTACTTAGACGAAGTACTCGCAAGGCGGGTAATCGCGTCGAATCCGGGCTCCCCATACTCAATTCAGCTGAACGAGCGCGACCTCGTTTTTCACGTCGTCCTCAAAAGTCAACGTCGAGAGGAGAAAATTTACCGACTGTCCCTGACTGGCTCTAGTTTGCTGCTCAATGTATTCGTTCTGCTGCGAGACAAGTTGATTCTGCCACCACAGCAGGTACCCAGCCTCTCTACGTTCATAAGACGCCTGTTGCATCGTCGGGTCGACCGATACGGACCAGCCGATCGTGGCAGGTCTAAACCGCGCAATCAACGCTGGATCGACTTTTTGCGGAGCACAGGCCCTCGAGGCGGGCCGATGGTTGAACGCGCACACGACCCACCAACAAGAGATCGGGTTCTGGTGCCGTCGCGGCTCTAGGCGGACTTCGCGGGGCTCTTTTTGCCGCGGGCCGTCTGTCCGCGCAGCTGCTGGATGTTCTTCTCGATGCGTTCCGCAAGCTCGCGCTCGTGCTGCAGAGTCTGCAACGTCCCCTGCGCTTCTCGCATCACGAACTCGAGACGAGCGATCCGTTCGCCCACGTCGTCGATGACCGCCTTCTGTTCGCCGACCATCTCGAGATTCACCCGCACGTCCTCAAGGAGGTGGGCGATCTGGTTCGTCTTGGCCTGCACATCGGTGACGACGGCGTGCCGTCCCTCGATCGACGCGATCTTCTGCTCGGTGTCGCGGGCCATCGACAGGAGGCTCTGCACCCCCGCGCGCACAGCCGCCACCTCGTCGCGATGCGCGGCGACGTACTCCAGGTCGGCCTTGCTTCGGGCGCTCACCTCGTGCACCCCCTCCACCTGGGTCCGCACCGCGGCGACGATCGCGTCGCGGTCGGCCAGGGCTTTGATTTTCTCCTCGACGGCCTGCTGCTGGCCGGCGAGACTGCCCAGCAGCGCCTCGACCGCCCCGACGCGCTTCTCGGCAAACGCCAGCTGCGACCGGCGCTGCTCCAACGACGTGTACATCGTCTCAACGCGTTTGAGCTGATCCTCCGCGGCTTTGGTCTGCGACACCGCGTCGCGCTGGCTGGCCTGCACGCGCGCCAGCTCGCCCACCAGCTCGTCTCTCGCCGTCCCCGCCCGTGCCAGCTGCTCGTTGAGCGACTGGATCTGCGTGAGGCGCTCCTCGGTCTCGGCGGTCAGGCTCCGGCTCGACTCGACCAGCGCGCCGAGCCGCGCCTCCTGCGAGTCGAGCGCGGCAGCGTCCTGCTGGACGGCCGTCACCTGCGCCTGCGTCTTCCCCAGGTGATCCTGCAGGATGGCGACGCGGTTCTCCATCGGCAGCACCTTCGCCTGCAGCGCCGCCACGGCCTCGACTTTCTGGTGCGCCTCCAACATCTGAGCCACGACGGCGTCGCACTGGGCCTGCAGGGTGTCGAGCTCGGTGCGGCGCGCGAGCTGCTCCGCGAGCTTGCCGTCAATGTCGACGGTGAGCGTGTGCAGCGCATCGACCCGCCCGTCGAGCTTGTCGAGGAACTGCACGCGCGCGCCCACGCGGGTGGCTTGGGCGTCGAGCTCGCCCACCACCTCGCCGAGCTTGACCGCCTGCCGGGTGCCCTCCTCGGCCTGCGCCAACTTGCCCAGCACGGTGTCGAGGCGCGCCTCGATCTCGGGCGTCCGCGCCTTGAACTCACTGATCCGGCCGATGAAGCCTTCGAGCGCCGACCGGTCCGCCCCCATCTGGTCACGCAGCCGTACGGCCTCGGCGTGCGACTTGTGGAAGTCCTGGATGTCGACCCGCAGGCGGTCGAGATCGTTCCGCGTCTGCTTCAAGCCCTCGAACTGCGTTGTCGTCTGCTTCGACAGCGCATCGACCTCCGTCAGCCGCTCGCCGAGCGACTCCAGATCGGCCTGCTTGGTGGAGAGATCCCCCGCCCGGGCCAGCAAGCCCTCGAACGCCTTGCTCAGACCATCGACGCGCTGGCCGAGCGGCGCCAGGTGCCGCTCGCGGGCGCTCAGCGCCTTGATCCGGCTCTCGGCCTCGCCCACCGACGACTGCAGCACACCCACCCGCTGCTGATAGACCTCGAGGCTCTTGTTCTCCTGCCCGACCCGATCGAGCGCGGCGCGCATCTGATCCACCAGCGCCCGCCAGTCCTTCTTGAATCGCGCGGCCTCGCGGGCCATCTCGTCCCGCACCTTGGCGGCGCCCTCCGCCCGGGCGGTCACGTCCTCGACGAGCTTTTCGACGCGCGTCACCACCTTCTCGCCGCGGGCGGCTTTCTTGAGCCCTTCGTTCAGCTTGCCGATCTGCACGTCCATCGCCCAGACCATCTCGTTGAGCCGGTTCGCCTCCACCGTGGCCCGGTCGATCGTGTGTTTCTGGCTCTCCAGCGCTTTGGCCTTCTGCGTGACATGCTCGGCCAGCGCGTTGAGCGCGGTGAGCTTGTCCTCGGTCGTCTCACTCCGATTCTGGAGTTGCATCAGCGGGCCGAGCCGGCGCTCGATGTCCTTCACCGCGGCCGTCGCCACGGAGGCATCCTCGCGCGCCGCGCGGGTCGTGTCACGCAGCTTCGCGTAGTCCTGGCCGAGCTGTCCCGCGGTGCCACGCACCTGCTCGATCTCGCCACGAAGCCCCCCGGCCGCCTCGATCGCCTGGCACGTCTCGGCCTTCGACTGGGCGATCTGTTTGCGCAGATCTTCGAGCACGGCCCGTTCGTGCGCCAGCGCCTCGACGCTCGCCCGCGTCTCCAGCGTCTGCGAGGAAAGGTGCTGCACCTGCTGGCGGTGCTTCTGGAGGTCGCCGTCGGGCGCCATCAGCTTCTCGGCAACCTCCTGCGCCGCCCCGGCCGTCTGCAGCATCGCCTCGACGCGTTGTTCCACCTCGTCGAACGCCTTGGTCCGGGCCTCGAGGCCGTCGATACGCGACAGCACCTCACCGAGCCGCTCGCCGATCGAATTCGCCTTCTGGTCGACCGCCTTAAGCGACTTGCCGACCTTGCCCAGCTTCGAGCTGCGCGTCGAGACCTGGGTGAGCATGGCACTGAGCGCTCCCCGCTCCTCCCGCGCCGTCTCGATCAGCTTGTGGAGATCCTCCACCTGGCGCTGCGCCTTTCCGCCCCCGCCGATCCATTTGAATGCGTCCATCATGTGGTCCTTGCCTTAGTGTCCGAGCCCTGTGAGTTGCGAAGAATAGCGTACCTGTCGCCTCCCCTATCGGGCGCAGGGCCGGGTCGCAACACCGACCCAGCCACACGCGGCCTCCCTGATCGGGGCAGTTTATTACTAATATATTCTATCTCTCCTGTCAATCCGGTGCCTTGGTGCACAACTCCGATAGAGGCCGAGAGCTCGCTTGGCCCCGACTCCCATCATCCGATCATCTCGCTATCAGGCATCCCGAGCGCCGTCATGGTGTTGAGAATCTTGCACCCGATCCTTGCCTCGACTCTCTGTGCCGCCAACCCTCTCGCTCGCATCGCTGAGCCCACGATAGCCTTGTAGCGATGGAACGTTGTCTCGACTTTGCTCCGTTTGCTGTAGCCCGATTCTGTGTGCCACTTTCGTTTGCCGAGCCGAGCTTGTGCTGCAATGTTGCGATTGCGCTGTCGGCTGCTTGAACCGCCCCGGGTTTTCCGGAGACTCCAACTCTTGAGAGGATGGAGTCATGGCAAGACGAAGCAGGTATTCACCGGAGGTGAAAGAGCGCGCGGTGCGGATGGTCTTGGACCAGCAGCATCAGCACGAATCTCAGTGGGCGGCGATCGTCTCGGTCGCGTCGAAGATTGGGTGCACGTCGGAGACGCTGCGCAAGTGGGTGCGTCAAGCAGAACGTGACACAGGCAAACGCGTGGGGCTGACGACGGACGAGCGCACGCGACTCAAGGCGCTCGAGCGGGAAGTTCGCGAGCTTAAGCGAGCGAACGAGATCCTACGCAAGGCATCGGCGTTTTTCGCCCAGGCGGAGCTCGACCGCCGACCGAGGTGATGGTGTCGTTCGTCGATAAGAACCGCGAGAGCTACGGGGTCGAGCCGGTCTGCCGGATGTTGCCGATCGCCACTTCGCTCTACTACGAGCACAAAGCCCGAGAAAAGGACCCGAGTCGCCTCCCGGCCCGGGCCAAGCGGGACCGAGAACTCCGAGAAGAGATTCGGCGTGTGCGGAAAGAGAACTTCGACGTGTACGGAGTGCGTAAGGTATGGCGCCAGCTGCGTCGCGAAGGCAGCGACGTGGCTCGGTGCACCGTGGCCCGTCTGATGCGCGAAATGGGCCTCCAGGGAGCGGTCCGTGGACGTCGATTCAAGACGACGAAGCCCGACCCGAACGGGTCCCGTCCGACAGACCTCGTCGAGCGCGACTTCAACGCGACCCGTCCGAACGAGCTCTGGGTGTCGGACCTGACCTACGTCGCGACGTGGCGCGGCTTCGTCTACGTCGCTTTCGTCATCGACGTGTTCGCCCGACTCATCGTCGGTTGGAGAGCGACGACATCGTTGACCGCCGACATCGCTCTCGATGCATTGGAGCAGGCGCTGCACGAGCGTCGACTCGACCCCGAGGACCCGTTGGTTCATCACAGCGATCGCGGAGTGCAGTACGTCTCGATCCGCTACACCGAGCGGCTCTCCGAGGTCGGCATCGAACCGTCCGTCGGCAGCCGCGGTGATTCCTACGACAACGCTCTAGCCGAGTCCATCATCGGTCTCTACAAAACCGAGGTGATTCGTCGGCGCGGACCGTGGCGCGGTCTCGAGGACGTCGAGTTCGCCACCCTCGAGTGGGTGCACTGGTACAACACGCAACGACTCTTGGAACCGATCGGAAACATCCCACCGGTCGAGCACGAACTGAACTACTATCGCTCGCAACAAGGCTCGCTCGAGGTGGCGAGACTCAACTGAAACAGTCTCCGGGATTCCCGGGGCGGTTCGAGCCCGAAGCCGTTTCCCACATGCCTATCGGAGGCGACAGAGCAGTCATCGATGGCCCGAGACCCTGCCGGGCGGCACGGCCGCTATGTTCGCGCAAAGGGACAACGAGATCACGTCGTTCGACGACGCATCCATCTCAATCCTGTCACTCGAAAACGGAGAGCAGGCGACTTGTTGGCGGCCCCCTTCGACCTGGACGAGCTCGAATTGACAGGACCCGCCGTGACCGTCGTCGAAGGGGTTGTCACCCAACCCTTGGATGGCTCGGTTCAATTTGCCGTATCAGAATCCGGAACGCTCGCCTACGCCTCCGGTCCGCCGATGATGCCCCGCCGCAAGTTGGTCTGGGTCGATCGGAGCGGTGAGACGAGCCCGCTACCTAGCGCATCGGGACCGATTTCCGAGCTCCGCGTTTCTCCTTCGGGCGATATCGCGCCCCTGAGCATCGATGCAGCCAATGCCAACGTCTGGCTCTACGAGATGGCGCGCGCCACGATGAGCCGACTGACCTTCGAGTGGAACAACGCCAGTTCCATGTGGACTCCGGATGGTGCGCGCGTCGTTTTCAGCTCGGGTCGGTCAGGAGGATGGAATTTGTTTTGGCAGGCAGCGGATGGAACCGGCGAAGCGGAGCGACTGATCCCCAAAGCCGTAAGCCATCCACCGGCCGTCGGGGGAGAACTCGGGCCCGAGACAGGCGGGGGCTCAAATACTCGGCGGGGGGCAGGTCGAGGAGCTCGGTCTCCCCTTCGCGGCCGGCCCGGGCGAGAACGCGGCGCTCGGCGACGGTTCCAAAGGCAGCGACGTAAACGAGGGTGCCCGTGTTGGAAATGGCATAGTGGTGCATCCGTGATGGCCCCAGGACTCCTTCCACGAGGGGGACGGGGCCCCCGACCAGTTCGAGTGCGTCCAGGTCGAAAGGCACGGCAAACAGTGCGCCATCGCGTCCATAGACCAGGTGCCCGGTCGAGACGTATCGCGCTCGGTCGCCCTCGAGCAGGACTTTCCGTTCCCCGGAGCCGAGCGGTTGTACCACAATCTGCAGGTCCCCCCCGTCCCCCCTGGTCCCGAACAGCACCGTCTCTCCATCCGGGAGCATGGACGGCCCACCGATATCGATATCGTCCCCGGCAATCAAGCGTTCCGGCGTCCCGCCGTTCGCCGATACGCGCATCACACCTTCCTCCAGCCCGAACACGATGGTGTCGTCTTCACCCCAGACGGCGTCGCGAGGAACGCCCACGTCCGCAAGTGGGACCGGTACTCCACCGCCGACGGCGATCTTTTTCAGCTGATCGGAGGCCCAGTATCCAATCCACTCGCCGTCCGGAGAAAAGAAGGGGTTTCGCGGGCGCTCATCCGTTCCAGGAATGGGCAGCGCCGTCGTCTCGTCCAGGTTTGCGTAGATAGAGCTGGTTGTTCGCGGTGTAGGCCACTCGGCTTCCGTCGGGAGCGATTGCCAGGGCCACCCTGCGCCTAGCCGAAAATCGTTGGTCCTCTGGCAAGTCATGGACGAAGCGGGCTACCGGGCGCGGCTCGGTTGGTTTCAGACTCCATACGGCGAGAGCAACCGCGACGGCCGTCAAAACGATCGTCGCCGCGACCCATGGAAGGACGGGTCGGGACGTCACTGGAGTGCTATCGGTTGGCCGTGCCGCCGCGGTCTCGAACGCTCCTTGCATCGCCAGTCGCACGTCAGCGATGTCATGCACGCGCTCTTTCGGATCTTTTTCCAGACAGCGCGTGAGGAACGCTCGCAGCGTCGGCGAGATATCGACCGGCAAGGCATCCCAATCCGCTTCCTTAGCCAAACGTAGGCGAGTGTGTCCGATACATCCTCGGCCGCAAATGCACGCTTGCCGGTGAGCATCTCGTACACGACTGCGCCGAATGCCCACACGTCCGCTCGCTTGTCGACTTTCTTGCCCTTCGCTTGCTCCGGACTCATGTAGGCTGCCGTTCCAAGAATCACCCCCGCCCGCGTCGCGTCCCGCGTGAGGGTCGGCGACATCGAGCTGTCGGCGTCAGGAGCGTCTTCGATGAAGGCTTTGGCTAGGCCAAAATCCAATACCTTCACGTTGCCGTCCGGCGTGATCTTGCTGTTCGCCGGTTTCAGGTCTCGGTGAACGATCCCTTGCTCGTGAGCGTTCTCGAGTGCCTCCGCGATCTTCATCGCGAGCTCGATAGCTTCGTCAACAGCTACCGCCTTTCCCAATGGGCTCGAGGATCTCGTAGTGGGCGAGTTTATGACCAGGTTGGAACGACAGAGCGTCGACGATGTTACGCTGATGGTTGCCCGTCGGCAACCCGTCGTATCGGAGATCGTCTCGCCGAGAAACACTGCGCGTCCGCTCAAGGCTTCGTAGAGACAGCAACCGAACGACCAAATGTCGGTGCGCTTGTCGAGAGGCTTCCCCCGGGCTTGCTCCGGGCTCATGTAAGCAGCCGTCCCAGGATGACACCGGTCGCCGTCGGTTCCAGGGTGATGGGTCGGCGACTCCGAGCGCGCCGAGCCAGCGACTTCGCCGCCGAAGACTTTCGCCAAACCGAAATCCAGCACCTTGACGTCCCCGCCCGGTGAGATCTTGACGTTTGGGGGTTTGAGGTCACGATGGACGACGCCTTTCTCGTGAGCGGCTTAGTGCGGGGGGGGAACTCGTATAGACTCGGCCCCGGCCCGAACCGCGAGAAGAAGTAATCAGGCTGCTCGCCGCATCGCCGGAGATTAACATATGAAACTGTACCGCACCCAGCGAGCCACGCTCCTCGAGCGTGACGGAGAGCTGCTCGAATCCACGTCGTTCTCGATCGACGAGGTCTTCCGCGGCGCCGCGTCTACCGACGGGGGCGACTGGGTCGAACATTTCCGGGAGTCGAAGAGCGGAGTCGAATCCGTTTTGGCGCCTCTCCAGAGCCAGGAAGTGTGGGCTGCCGGCGTCACCTATTATCGAAGTCGGGAAGCGCGGATGGAGGAATCCGAGAAAGAAGCGGACGTGTACGACCGTGTCTACGGTGCCGAGCGGCCCGAGCTCTTCTTCAAGGCGACGCCGCACCGTGTCGTCGGGCACGGCGGACAAGTCGTGATCCGGGCGGACTCGGACTGGAACGTTCCCGAAGCGGAGCTCGCGCTGGCGATCGACCACGCCGGACGTATCTTCGGCTATTCGATCGGCAACGACATGAGCTCGCGCAGCATCGAAGGGGAGAACCCGCTGTATTTGCCGCAGGCGAAGATCTACGACGGGAGCTGCGCGCTAGGACCTTGTTTGTACCTGTCCGAAGAACCGCTCCCGACGTCGACGAAAATCGCGCTCCGGGTGACGAGGGGCCGAAACGTCGTGGTCGAGGGAGAGACGTCGCTCGCGGAGTTGAAGCGCAAGCCCGAAGAGCTCGTAAGCTACTTATTCCGCGAGGCCACGTTCCCGGCAGGCTGTTACCTTCTGACGGGCACCGGCATCGTCCCCGACGCCGAGTTCACACTGGAAAGCGGCGACGTGGTCACGATCACGATCGAACCCATAGGGACATTGGAAAACACCGTCCGGTAGCTGCGCGGCGCTAGCCTAGTTGCAAATCGCCACGCTCTGATATGATCCGCTACCGGGAGGGTCCATGACCGCCGAAGTCGTGAGAATGCACACGATCCAGAGGGTTATGAACGAGTTTTTCGGCTGGCGAGCCTCGTCGCTCGACCCAGAGGAGCTCGTGACTTACCGGGAGACCATCGCCTTTTTCGAGGGCAGCATCAATGCTCATGCCGTCCCCGCACTCGGTGACACCGAGCGTCGAATCTACCGCGCATACTACGAGCGGGGAAAAGGCTATCGACGTCTCTTCAGCGAAGTGTTCGGTCCCGAGAAGATTCCTGCAGAGATCCGCCATTTCCTCCGCCGCTTTCTCGGGAAGACCATCTCGGCGGACATCGACGTCTTGGAGCGTGCTCCCACCGTCGTCGCCGATCTGTGCTCCTGGCTCGTGTGGAAAGGCTATATTCCAGAGTCGGAGATGGAAGCCGCGATCGACGAGCTCGGCGCGCAGGCCTTCAGCGAACAGCAAGATTCCGTAAACGTCTAGGCTGGCTAGGCGGCCAGAGTTCTCGTATCCAGATGTTGCGGTAGCTTATAGAGCTCCCAATCCCCGTTCCACGCGGAGAGGTCGGTGCCGTCGAAGAGTACGATCGCATCCGATGGCGGACGTCCTGCCGATGCATCGACGATCGCGGGAACGGGCTCCCATACTTCCGTCAACGTGGGATCTCCCTGGGACTGGCACATGACGGCCGTAATCGTCCCGATCGTGACGAGCGGTAACATCATTTTGAATTTCACGAACAAACCTCTCAGTCTTCAACGAACTCGGGGCGGGGTCCCATGCCGATGGTTTTTGCCAACATCGATCGAAGAAACGGAATCTTGCTCACGAGCTTAGCCGGCCACGGCAAGATGAACTCCTTGTCCTCGAGCGCGCGTCGAATGAGCTGCTTTTGCACGATGGCTTGAACACGTTGGATGAATCGCGTCGGGGGATCGCGACGGCGCTGCACTGCCTCCAGGTGTTCGATCGAAAGGGTTCCCTCGGAAAGCGGCCGCCACAGCAGGTTCGCGGCGGCAACGGCATCTTGGATTGCGTAGTTGATGCCGACGCCCCCCGCAGGCGACATCACGTGGGCCGCGTCCCCGAGCACGAGAAGCCCTGGCTTGTACCATTTGGGAAGGCGAGACGATTCCACGGATAGAAAGTGCACATCGGTCCATTCCTTCAACGTGTCGACGCGATCAGCGAGCTCGGGAACGAGCGTGGCGACGGATTGCCGCAACGCATCGAGACCGGCGTCCCGCACTTCCCGAACCGTGCCCTTGGTAATGATGTAGCCGAGCTGCCACTCGTGTTTTCTTCCGAAGACAACGATGACGTGCCCGGAGCCGACGCGGAAGCCGGTCATCTCGCGCGCCGACTCGCCTGCGCGCCTAGGCAGGCGAAACCACATCACATCCATCGGTGGCGCGTTTTTGACGGCCTCGAACCCAGCGAGCCGGCTGATCCGAGACCCGCGACCGTCAGTGCCTACTGTAAGCGTCGCTCGAATCTCGCTTCCGTCCATGAGCCGCACGCCGTGAACGCGGCCGTCTTCTTCAATGAGCTCATTCGCCCGCGTACCCATACGCACTTCGAAGCTCCGATATTGCTTTGCCTCCGAGACGAGGAGATCGAGAAGCTCGTCCTGGGGGAGAACAGCGATGTAGGGATAGCGCAGGCCTGTTTTCGAAAAATCCGCGAGGGCGATGGCGCCATCGCCGGTGACGAGGCTCATCTGCGACATCTTGACGTGATCGATCGCGAGTACCTTGTCCGCGAGCCCGATACCGTCGAGCATCTCGAGGGTGGACGGATGCACGGTGTCGCCGCGAAAATCACGGTCGAAATCGTCCTGGGCTTCGAGAAGGACGACGCGCACACCCTTCCGCGCCAGGAGTAAGCCGAGAACGACACCTGCCGGACCTCCGCCGACGATGCAGCAAACGACGTCGACGTCGTTTATCGAGGCCACAGCCAGCCGAAGGCGCCGGCCGTCAGAAGCCCGTAGACGATCGCGTCGCCGACCTCCTTGAGTGTCGGCCCCCAAGGACGCCCGAACCAGATGGCGGCTTGGAAAAATGAGCCGCCGTACGCGAGCATCGCGACCGTACCCGCGATCTGGAAGACGCGCATGTACTCCGCACCCGGAGCGAGCGTGCGGCCGGTGACATACGCCACGGCCGCCGAGACCACGACGTAGTAAACGAAGGACATCGCGATGGGTTTACCCATGGTGGGCGGGCCAGGCTCCCGCATCGTCAAGATACCGACGGGTCCCTCTGAGCACTTCTTCAGATAAGCCTCGGCCTGCATCGCTTTTTGATCGGAGGCGTAAGGAACCATGTATTGCCCGGGCTCGAGCTTTTCTTTGTTCATGGCTTCGCGCACCGCGTCTTCGTCTGGAAGCTGTTTCCAGTCGGACTTGTGATGCGGCGACACGACCCAAGCGAGAAAGCTTGCTATGAAAACGAAAATCGCTGAAACGAGAATAGGCATCCACAGAGCACCGATCGCAACCATGATTCCCTCCAAATCCCAATGAAACCGGGAACGAGGGTAACATAGCGGCCGGCACGAGGTGGACCGATAGCATGAAACGAAGGCTTCGCATGGGAATGGTAGGGGGAGGTCGCGGCGCGTTCATCGGCTCGGTGCATCGGATTGCCGCTGCGCTCGATGGCACGATCGAGCTCACGTGTGGCGCGTTCAGCTCGGACCCGGAACGCTCGCGCGCGTCGGGTGCGGATCTTCTCCTGCCGGAGAACCGCGTCTACGGCGACTACCGCGAGATGATCGAGCGCGAAGCTCGGCTCCCGGCCGACGAGAAGATGGACTTCGTCGCCATCGTCACCCCGAACGACCAGCACCACGGGCCTGCAAAGCTCGCACTCGAGGCCGGCTTTCCGGTGATGTGCGACAAACCTCTTTGTTTGAACATGGAACAAGCCAAAGAGCTCGAGGCGACGGTGGATAAAACCGGCCTCCTGTTCGGCCTCACGCACAACTACACGGGCTACCCGATGGTCAAAGAGGCGCGCCAGCGGGTCCGGGCCGGTGAGCTCGGGAAGATACGGCGCGTGGTCGCGGAGTACCCGCAAGGTTGGCTTGCCACGCGCCTCGAGTCCACCGGACAAAAGCAGGCCAACTGGCGTACCGACCCGAAACGCGCCGGTGCCAGTTGCTGCGTCGGGGACATCGGCACGCATGCCGCCAACCTCACGGAGTACGTCACCGGCCTTCCGATCGAAGAGGTCTCCGCCGAGCTTTCGACGTTCGTCGTCGGCCGGCCTCTCGACGACGATGCGAGCGTGATGTTGCGCCTAGTGGATGGCGCACGTGGTGTTTTGTGGGCGAGCCAGATTGCTATCGACGAAGAGAACGGGCTCAGCCTCCGGGTGTACGGGGAGAAGGGGAGTCTCGAGTGGCATCAGGAAGAGCCCAACACGCTGTTGTTGAAGTGGCCCGATAAGCCTCGCGAGCTCGTGCGCGCCGGTGCCAACTACGCTCGGCTGTCTCCCGATGCGCTCGGTGCGACCCGGCTTCCCGCCGGCCACCCGGAGGGTTACCTCGAAGGCTTCGCGAATCTCTACCGGAGCTTTGCCTCGGCGCTTCTCGAAGGCGGCGAGGCCGACTGCCCGACGATTAGAGACGGCGTGCGGGGGATGGCGTTCATCGAGGCCACGGTCGCGAGCTCGAACGACAACGCGAAGTGGACGAGAATCCGCGCCTGACGAGAATGAACGGGATCCCCGCGCGAGGCGGGAATCCCTGTTCGCGTTTACGGCCGAATCCGGATGGTCAGCGTGTTCGAGTTGGGAAGGCCGAGCGACTCACCCAGCAAAACGATGTGGTACGTGCCGGGCGTTTGGAGCTTGAAGCGCCCCGTGCCGTTCAGGACGACGGTGATTGCGGCCTCGTCTCCCGTACGTAGCGTCTGTAGCGCGGGCTTCGCCGGCGTCGTCGGGTGCGGAACGCGTCGCCACTCGGTGTCGACGATCTGAAACTGTACGGTCCCGAGGGCAACGTCGAGCTCCGCGGGGGCGTCGATTGCGTTGTCGCCGGTGTTCGCGAACGTGACCGTGATTTCGATGCGCTCACCGACTTTGTAGGTGGCCTTGTTCGCCTCGATTCGTACCGATGGGTCCACGACCGCTGGGGGCGAAGGCGGCGGGGGAGGTGGAGCCGGCGCGGCTTGGAGAGATCTCAACTGTCTGGGTCGGGCGAGCCTGGGCGCGTACGAGGCATCGCCGGGGACACCGCCGAGAACACCGCCGACGACACCTCCTTGTCGATACGCGCGCCGGTTGCCGAAAACTCCCCAGTAGCTCACACCGTCCGGCATCGTAACTGGCACTTCGACGAGCACAGGCTCTTCCGAGCCGGTCACAAAGGTTTTCTCCACGGCTACGAACGACGTATAGGCAGAAACCAGGTCGTGCGCGAGCGCTACCTCGGTGATCTGTTCCTCGAGGCGCGGTGTCGGTGTGACGATGTTCTCGTTCGATAGATCCTCGATACGGGCGCGTGCCCAAAGCGTTCCGATAGCTTCGCCTTCGAGACGCTCGCCGGGAAGGAGGACTTCGACTTCCTGCTCGTACCGCCGGCCACCGAGCTTTCCCCTCAGCCTTAGCTTCCCTTTGCCCGGTTCTTTGTACTTTCCGTGGAGCACGACGGGTTGCCCGAGAAAGAGATCGGGAATCGTCTTCGGGTACACGTCTTCCACGGGAATGCCGCCCCAATCGATCTCGAGATCGGTGAGGTAAGGATTGCGGATGCGATCGTAAAAGCGTGCCACCGACTCGTCTGCTTTGTCTTCCAGCAAAACGTACTCGACGGTACCCCTTCCGAACTCCGCCATCTTGTCGAGAAGATACCGGTTGACGGAGTTCCCCACGCCGAACGAGAAGAGCCTCGCACCACCCAAATTCGTATTCAGGTAAGCGAGAATTTCGTCCTCGTTTCCGATGTAGCCATCGGTCATGAACGAGACGATGCGAAGCCTCTCCGGGTCCTTCGGAGGTCGAAGCGCCGCCTCGACTCCTTCGAGCATGATGGTTCCACCGCGGCCGGAAAGCGTCCCGACGTAGGCGAGACCTTGCTGGATGTTGGCACTCGTCGCCGGTACCGGGCCCGGCTGGAAGCTCTCCGCGCCATTGGAAAAGCGAATGATTTGAAACGTGTCGTGCGCGTTCAAATTCTTCAGCGCGTAGCGCATCGCTTCTTTGACTTTCTCGATGGGGAAACCGCTCATCGAGCCCGAGCCGTCCACGACGAAGATCATCTCCTTCGGACTTATATCTTTGTCGGGAGGCTCGGTTTCGGGCTGCACGAGCAGCAGGAAGTAGCCGTTGCCGTCGCGGCGGTGGGGGAGCAGCGCAACACGTGGCGCGTCGCCGTCGATGCTGTAGCGCAGCACGAAGTCCTTGTTCGGGATTACCGCTTCGTTGGCGAGGCGAATGACGGCGCTGGTCTCTCCGTTCCGTTCGATAGTGACGTCGTGAGAGGGAGCGGCGAGCTCTGTTAAGGTCGCGCCAGCGTCGAGTTGCAAGCTCAAGGAGATGTCGTGGCCGGTTCGCTGCCCGGGCTCGAGCACCGGAGGCGTGATCCGTGACGCGTCGGGAACATCGGTGGTGTTTGGGGACCACCCGCGCTCACCGCTAGTGGATGGCTCGCCGGGAATGAACCGGGGACCCACGACCATCGGGAACGAGAACGTGTACGCGCTGTTCTCGTAAGGAACCGTCTCGAAGTAGCGAATCGTGACTTCCACGGAGTTTCCCGGAAGGATGTTGGCGACCGACTGGGTGAAGATGTTCGGCCGCTCTTGCTCGAGGAGCGCGGTGACGTGTCCAGCGGCCCGGGCTTCCTCATAGATTCGCTGCGCGTCATCGCGTTTCTTGATGGTCGCTTCGATCGTCCGCTCACCGATCTTGATCTCCATACCGTTCACGGCGGCACGATTCGGAAGCGGGAAGACGTACACGGCCTCGATCTTTTTCTTGTATGGATTCCGGAAGATCTGGATGAGCTCGACCTGGGCGATGTTTCCCGTCACCTCGGCGCGGACATCGGTATGCTCCAGTGGAAATTGAAGCACCGCGCCGTCGGCATCGGTGCCCCGTAGGACACCGCCTTTGACATCGTCCGGGCCGGATGGTGTCGAAGCGACCGGTGTTTGGGGCGGATTCGTTTGGGGGGACGCGGTGTGAGCCGGCAAAGCCTCCGGGCCGCGCGAAAGAGCGATGACGGTGAGCACACAAGCCGCACTGATGATGATGACGAGAGCAATAGCAAGGCGATTCATGACAAACCCTCCTGGCAGGGCGGCGAAGCCACTATTAGTATTGGTACCCGCAGGATGACAGATTGTTCCACTCTGGAGGCTTTTTTTCCAGCAGGACGGCTGCGATAGAATCTGCGACCGTGCCTACGCACCGCGGGCCCTTAGTGCCCTTAGCCCGGACCCTCGTCGATGAGCTCGAGAGACAAAGCGTCTCGCACGTCGTCGACATCTCTCGAGTGCACCGAGCGTTCGAGCAGGCAAACGAGCTGTCGCGACCCGTCGCACTGCTTTTGACTCAGGCGTTATGCTGACGAAACAGGAGCTTCTCGAGCCGCTCGCACGCGCGCGGACGAACGAGGTCGTCATCACCAGTATGGGTGTCGTCCGGCCATGGGGTCGATTGTCCGACAGCGACCTCGACTTCGCGTCCGCCGACAGCGCGATGGGACACACCGCCGATCAGCGCAAATCCTGAAGAGTAATTCTATAATGGAGTTTCATGAACTCGAATGACCTCATGTCCGGCGTACTGGCGCCGGTCGTCACTCCGTTCACATCCGACCTCACGCCCGACGCGGAACGGCTTCTTAAGCACTGTCGTTGGCTTCAGGATCAAAACTGCGGTCTGGCGGTCTTCGGAACCAACAGCGAGGCCAACTCGCTGTCGGTCGGCGAACGTACCCAACTTTTGGACATGCTGATCGAACAGGGCCTGGATCCGAAGCGGATGATGCCGGGAACCGGATGCTGCTCCATCGTGGACTCGGTGACGCTCACGAAACACGCTCTCGCGCACGGTGTCGGCGGTGTTCTGATGCTGCCGCCGTTCTACTACAAGGGCGTGAGCGACGAGGGGCTCTACCGGACGTTCGCGGAGATCATCGAGCGCGTCGGTGACGATCGCCTGCGCATTTATCTGTATCACTTCCCGCAAATGTCCCAGGTCCCTCTCGGTATCGAGCTCGTCGGTCGGCTACGCGAATCGTTTCCCCGAATCGTCGTCGGCATGAAGGATAGCTCAGGCGATCGTGACAACCTGAACGCAGTGCTTTCGGCTTTTCCCGGATTCGGTTACTTCGCCGGCAACGAGACGCTGCTGTTGGCGAACATGCGCGCCGGCGGCGTCGGATGCATCTCGGCGACGGCCAACGTCAACCCGAAGGCGATCGATCATCTTTTCCAGAACTGGCAAACCGACGATGCCGACTCGGCGCAATCGTCTTTGAACGACGTGCGGGGGGCGGTGCAGCAGTTTCCGCTCGTTCCCGCGCTCAAGAAAATCATCTCTCATTACGCGGGCGACCCGGAGTGGAACCGGCTGCGCCCGCCTCTGGTAGAGTTGGTCGAGGCGGACGGCGACAAACTCATTGCCGACCTGCAGGCGGTCGACTTCGACATGCCTGGCCTCGGGAGCTGATGAGTGCTACTGCACGTATCCGAGCGCCCTCAAGCTGTCGAGCACCTCTTCGTCCAGCGCTTCGAGCGGCATCGCCGTCTGTCCGATAGTGCTTCCACGGATCGCTCGGCGCAGCGCTTCCAGGACATCGACGTCCACAGACGAAGGATGAAAAGGCGTTGCCTCGCGCGGATCCTCGACGAGGTCATAGACTTCCTCGCGAACGAGCCGGCCGTCGCGGACGGTGCTGCGGAGCAATTTGAAGCGCGGACCGATCGAAGCTCTCAATTCCACTTTGTAGCGATCGAGGACACCGGTTCGTGAAACACGCCGGGGAAACAGGCCGAGCGAGATCCTCGGATACTCGCGCGTTGCCGATACCGTCCGCTCGGCGGGTAATTCGGCTGCGAGATCGACACCCTGCGCGCCCGGCCGAGGCCGAAGGCCAGCCGCGCGGAGGGCGGTGGTGTGAACATCGGTGATATGCACCAGCGCTTCTTCGCGCGCCCCTTCGCGGAATCCGGGCCCTCGAACGAGACACACGATCCGCAAGTTCGTGTCGTACAGGTTGAAGATATGGGTGGCGTGGCCGTGATCGCCAAGGTTTTCGCCATGATCGGAGACGATGAACATAATCGTGTTCTCCGGATCGCTGACGGCGTCGACCGCATCGACGATGTTACCCGCGACTTCACGCCGCGCGTTTCGACTACGTGTTCGTGCCGACGGCAATCCTTTGCGTCGTGGCGCTGGTCGTCCTCGCCCGAGGCGACCGGCGCGATCGGCTCGCACTCGGTTCGGGGCTTCTTTTTGTCATGATGACGCTCGTGATCACCGTGTTCTATACATGGGAGTATCGAGGCTTGCGTGCCATTTTGTTCACGGTCCCGTTTTTGGCGGTGAGCGTTGCCCCCTTGGTGTCGTCCGGGGTTTCGCGTGTTCGAAGCAAGCTCCCAGCGGTGGCGGTGATCGTCTGCCTGCTGTTTTTTGGGTATTGGGGCAGTGGGCGCTTGGCGAAAAGGCTCACCGCCACCGACGGCGCGCGCGCCGTCGAGGTCATGGAAAGCCTGAATCTCGACAAAGGTAGCGTTGTTATAGCGCCGGTCTCCCTCGCACTGGACTTTGTGCTGCGCAACTACCCGCTCCGGTGGGTCGTACATACCTGCCAACGCGAAAACACTAGAGCTCGTTGACGAGGTCCATGACGTGCGTACCGTCATCGTGCGTGTAGACGAGCTGGGACGTCGTTTGTCGGAAGAAGACATTCAGAGCATCGGACTCGTGCGGGTACGCGAGTTCGAGCACAGCGTCTTCAAAAACAGCGCGACCTTCGTCGTGTTCGAGAGAGCTCATCGATCTGTAGAGGCCGTAGAGGCCGTAGTGCCCGTAGTAGACGTCGAGCGGTAGAGCGTCGCGCCGTCGTTACGGAATACTTCTTCGAGAATCTCTGCGACCGGCGCACGGAGGGGGTTGGTCGCGGGAGCGTAAACCCACGTCGCTCCGTACTTGCTCAAAATCGAACGTGCAAGCGAAGGGTCCTCGGTTTTGAAGAATGTCGTGATGTCGGCGGCGCGCCGTTGTACCTCTTCGGCGGGGGCGAAGCTGAACGGATAGCCCTGCCAATAGGTCAACACCGTGGCTCGCCCCGCGAGGTGGCTGGCCGGTGACGGCGTCTCGCGGTTGACGGGGTGTATCACCACGCCTTCGACTCGGCGCGCGTCTACCGAATCCCTTTGTCGAAGGGGAGCTGACGCTTTGGTTTCATCTCGCGTGCGGCGCGTACAAGCGCCCCGAGGCGTATCTCGAGGCAGCGCGGGATACGATGGAGACGATTGAGAACGCCGCGTGGCTCGAGAGAGAAGCGAAGCGAAGCGAAGTTTGGAGTACGAGCGCCTCCCACGTCTCAACGGCGCCGACCGCGCCCCCACGGGCCGGGCGCGCTGTCGAAGCTGCCGCGATCTGATCGAAAAAGGTTCCTGGCGTATCTCCGTCGTCTACTACGACGAGGGTGGAGGGTCGAGCCCTCGGGATACATCCACCCGAAGTGTGCGAAGAACTACTTCGGGACAACTGATATTGTCGATCGACTACGGCATTTCTCCCCTGGGCTCGAAGCGAGCGACGTCGATGAGATTCGGGCCGAGTTGCAAGACACCGCCTAGCCGGTCTTCTCGACGTCGACCCACAAGTCGTGGAGTCTTCCACCGCCTCCGAGATCCGTGAGTTGAACGGACGACAGTCTATAACGACGGAGGTGAACGATACTCCCGGCTGATGGCCGATGGCTGATGGCTACTCCAAGTCACGTTCCAACCACCACTTCATCGTCTTCGTCACGAGGTCGCTCGCGTCCTGCTGGACGAAGTGTCCTGCGCCAGGAACGGTGACGAGGGTGAGATCTTTCTCGAGCCACTCCCAGGTATCGTTGAGCCCGCCAGGCAGGAGCGCCTGGTCATCGAGCCCGTGGAACATCAACACCGGCATCGTCGCCTTGGGAAGCGCGGGTCCGGTGGGCGCCGGGTCTCCTGGCTTCGCGCGCGGGTAGTTCGCTTTGTAGTAGTTCAGCATCGCGGTGAAATCCGACCGCTCGAACGCCTCGCCGTAGCGCTCGCGCGCCGCCGGATCCTTGACCCAGCCGGCAAGTGTTTGGGGTGTCATCGGACGCCCGAAGAAGACGTCCGGTGCTTCCGGACCCTTCTCCTGAAACGTGCGCGCATACGAGCTGTTCTCGTACTGCTGGGGGTTGGTGCGAAGCTCCCGAGCGAGACCGTTGGGGTGCCGCCCCAATCATGGCCCACGATGATCGCGCTGTCTTCGCCGTGGTGACGTATCACCGCGGCGACGTCCGCGACGAGAAGCGGCATGCGGTATTGCTCCACGCCTTTTGGCTTGTCGCTACGGTTGTAGCCACGCAAGTCGAGCGCGACGACTTTGAAATCGCCCGAAAGTGCGTCCATCTGATCGCGCCACGTGTACCAGAAATCGGGAAATCCGTGGATCATCACTACTAGCGGTCCCTCGCCGAGGCTCGCGTAGTGGATCTTCACGCCGTCGCTGTCGGCGTGGCCCTGCTCGACGCGATCGTAAAGGTCGTTTACTCGGCATCGCGCTAAGAACCAACGTCATCCAGAGTTGAATCATCACTTAGCTCGTTATCTGTTATGGTCACGGCGCCGTCGGCGTCGATCGCGAACGTTTGCCCCGAGCGCAACCGATCGAAATCCTCGCCCGACGCTGCGAGAATTGGGATCGGCTTTTGGTACATCTCGTCGGCGACGATCGACGCAAGAGACAGAAACGCATCGCGGCCGCGGCTCACGATGGCGGCGGGAGCGGTTCCGACGCGCACTGCTTCGAGAAGGATGGCCGACGTCGTGCTCGAGCCTTTGGTGAACGGAACCACGAGAACTCTGCCTGCCGCGATCTGGCCCGAGAGAGGGTGCCGACGATCGACGATCTCGCCCGTCGCCGCATCGTAGCCTCCCCAAAAGCTCAAAGGTTGGGAGCTTTTGAGGATCTCTCCCGAAGCTTTCCCAGGGACGACGATGTCGGCGTGGAACCGGTAGCTCATGGGGGCCATCATTCCATCCGCGTGACCACGGTGTCCACAGTGATAGGATCGCGGCGTGCTCGTGACCGAGAGCGACGAACGCCTACGAGTCCGAGGTCGAGAGCGACTTCTTGCTTCCGGCGAGTGTCGTCGGGGGTTCCGATCTGCACGTTGAGATCCGCGCCGTTCGTCCGGGCTTCAGCGCGCTTCACTATGAGTTGTGGGGGTTAAGATGATCGATCCTAGCAAGCTGGACGCCGCAGAGTTCCCGCTTCCTCAAACCGCCGAGCGCGTGCGACCGTCTTCTTCTCTGATTCGCGTCGACGTCGCCGCGCAGTCGGACAAAGGCAAAAAGCGCAACACCAACCAGGATCACTTTCTCGTGGCACGGGCCGGAAGGCATCTCGACACGCTGTTGTCGAATCTGCCGGAAGGTGAGCTTCCGGCGCGTTTCGACGAGACCGGTTACATCGCGATCGTGGCCGATGGAATGGGCGGAGCCGCGGGCGGTGAAGTCGCGAGCCGCCTCGCGATCACCACTCTCATCAACATTGTGTTGCACGTTCCCGATTGGATCCTGCGACTGGACGAAGAGCACGCGCAAAAAGTCATGCGGCGTGCGGCAACCTAC
This sequence comes from Candidatus Marinacidobacterales bacterium, assembly GCA_965237955.1. Lineage (GTDB taxonomy): Bacteria > Acidobacteriota > Vicinamibacteria > Marinacidobacterales > SMYC01. The sequence continues at coordinate 4,223,484 of OZ250169.1, forward strand.
TACCGAGAGGTCAACGAGAAACTGGTCAAGGAGGCGCGTCTCAAGCCAGAGCTTCGCGGGATGGGGACGACGATGACAGGCGCGTACAGTCTCGGCGACGATCTGTTCGTCGTGCACGTCGGTGATTCACGGGCGTATTTGTACCGAGACGGTATTCTGCGGCGCCTCACCAGGGATCACACTCACGCCTAAATGCTCGCGGACGCGGGCATCATTCGTCCCGAGGCCGTCGTCACGCATCGTCTGCGTCATGTTCTCACCAACGCTCTCGGAGGCGAGGAATCGGAAGGCAACGCCGAGATCCATCGAATGCGTTTGTTCGATGGTGATCGCATTCTGCTTTGTAGCGACGGCTTACACGACATGGTCGAAGACGAAGAAATCGCGGAGATCTTGAAGCGTGAGCGGGCGTCGAATCCTGCGTGCGAGGCCCTGGTGAAGAGCGCTCTCGACAACGGCGGTAAGGATAACGTGACGGTCGTCGTCGCCGGGCCGAATTCCGGAAGTGAGCTAGGGAAAAAGATCAACGCCAAGGCGCCAAGACGCCAAGACGCGAAGAGAACTGATGTCAGTCCTTTGCGTCCTTGCGCCTTTGCGTTTTTTTCTTCTTTTTAGGCGTCCCAGGGGGACGGGCTTCGGACGACTTTTCCCGCTACCGCGGACTCGATGCAGTCCTCGAGGCTTCCGTATGCCACGTGCACGTCGAGTAGCCCGGGGAATACAAGGCGTAGTTGCCGGAGGTGGTCATCAGCGACTGATTGTGATCATTCTCGATCCCGGATGAACATCTAGTATGGAAACGGGCCATCTTACTGCACTTCCCGAACAAGCTGGCCCTGCGGTCCCAAGCGCTAAGGGAGGCCGTCCTCAAGTTCCGGAACGTTCTTGGGTGTCACCTCCTGCTCCCACTCTTTGTGAATTCGATCCAGCCGTTCGACGATGTCGGGCCGCTCACGTGCGTGGTTCCTGCGTTCAGGCTGCTCGTCGGCCAGATTCGCTAGGTGAACGGCGTCCAGCACCTTATAGCGGAGCGCGTATCTGTCGTCCACGAGGAGCTTCCAGTTGGCCTCGCGGACCATCCACGACTGCTCCCATTGCCAGTGCATCACGGAGTACAGGCTCGAAGCCGTTTGATCCTCAACCATAGGCAGGACACTGTGGCCGTCCAACTCGACGCCGGCGGGAACCTTCACGCCACAGAGTTCGAGAACCGTTGGATACCAGTCCATGACCGTGACAGCCTGGTCGCGGACAATCCCATTCGGAAGCTTCCCAGGATAGCTCAGAATACCAGGAACGCGGATGCCTCCTTCGAGGAAGCTGCCCTTCGCGCCGATCCACGGCCCGGTGTTGCCGCCACCGCCATTGGCGCCGTAGTCGTGGCCGCGTGGGTACCCGCTCAGGTGGCCGTCGACAGTGATCTGGAGATCCTCGTCTGAGTGTCCATTGTCACTCATAAAAACGATGATCGTGTCCTTCAGAAGTTCCAGTGCCTCAAGCTGCGTCAGAACGCGGCCTATGTAGTCATCGGTCGTCGAAATCATCGCCGCGTACGACCTCCGAGGCTCAGGTAGATGCTTGTATCGTTCGCCGTGGCGAGCCAGAGACTGCTCGGGATAGTGCGGGATGTTGAGCGCAAAATAGAGAAAAAATGGAACGTCCTGGTTCCTCTCGATGAATGAAAGCGCGCGTTCGCTCATCAGGTCGGGGAAATAGTGGTCACGATGAAACACTTCTTCGGTTCCTTCGTAGAGATCGTGAAAACCGGCGCCGTGCAGCTGATAGTGGATATAGTTGTCGATGAATCCGTCACGGATGCCGAAGAACTCATCGAAGCCCTGTCTGGTCGGCCCGTGATCTGGATGCGCGCCCAAATGCCACTTTCCGAAAAGCCCCGTACGGTAACCAGCCGCCTGAAGGACCTCAGCGATAGTGACCTCGCTCAGGAACATATTTCGACTCTTTTGACCGTACGTCCTTCCCTGTGTCCACGAGTTCACATTCGATCGCTGCGGATGCCGGCCCGTCATGAGCATGGCCCGGGCGGGACAACAGACCGTATGTGCGTAGGCTTGGGTGAAACGCACACCGCTGACTGCGATTTTGTCGATAGCCGGCGTATGCAGGTCCGTCGACCCGAAGCAGTGGGCGTCGAGTGTGCCCTGGTCGTCGGTCAGGATAAAAACAACGTTGGGACGTCTGACGCTCTTGGCGACAGAACTGCGGCTGAAGGCTGCAAGGCCGAGAACAACCGTGCCCGCGGTTTCCAGAAAATCTCGCCTGTTCCTGTTCATGTTCCGCTCCCTCATGAATCGCCTTATTGCCCTGACGGTCCCTCTGCCGGTGAGCTTCTCAGGTGTAGGAATTTCAAACGCCCTCTTGCGGCGGCTGATACGTATAATGGGTTGCTGCGAGGGAAGGTGCAAACCGGGTTGGGACGGGTGGGGCACGGGAACGGCGCCCGGTGCGGCGTAAGTGATCGTGGATGCGGTCGATCGCCTTGGGCGCTGTGATGAGGGCGACGATGCGCATTGTTTGGGGAGATACTCATCTGGGGCGCGGAACTCCAGCAGTCGCCGAACCCATCTGACGTTCCGGGGCGGCTCTGAGCCCCTCGATGTCGGCCGCGCCGGGAGCCTCGGACATCAACGAGAACGTCATCCGTCGGGCGCGGGTTCCGTTTGACACGGTTCATCGGCACGTGTATGTATTTCAAAAATCCGTTACGCACGAGGATTCTGTGGCGGGAGGGAAGGGCGGCGCTGCCCGATCTTGTTGCCACCGGGGGCTCTCATGGAAGAAGCCATTCTCTTTGGCTCGGTGGCCGAGTTGGGCCGGATGATACGCAGCCGGGAGATCTCTCCGCTCGAGTTGACAGCTGCCTACATCGATCAGGCCAACAAACTCGACCCACAACTTCTCGCGGTCGTCACGCTGACCGAGGAATTGGCCGTCCAGCAAGCACGCGCCGCGGAAGCGGAGATCATGAATGGCCGCTACCGCGGACCGCTGCACGGAATCCCGTGGGGTGTAAAGGATCTGTTTGCCACCAACGGGATACCGACGCAATGGGGATCGCCCGCGTTTGGCGGGCAGACGTTTGACTACGACGCCACGGTGGTGCGGAAGCTACATGACGCCGGGGCTGTGCTCATTGCGAAGCTTGCGACCGGTGAGCTGGCCTATGGCGCCAAATGGTTCCGCGGTACCACCCGGTGTCCCTGGGATACGAGTCGCTCCAGCAGTGGTTCCTCGGCGGGACCCGGTGCGGCCACGGCGGCCGGGCTGGTTGGGTTCTCGATCGGGACCGAGACCGAGGGGTCGATCATTTCGCCTGCAAGCGTCAATGGGGTCGTCGGACTGCGCCCGACGTACGGGCGCGTGAGCCGATACGGCGTAATGGTGGCCGGCTGGACGATGGACAAGCCCGGTCCCATGTGTCGGTACGTCGACGATTGCGCCACCGTGCTCCGGCACGTCATGGGAGCGGATCCTCTCGACCCGACGGCGGTGGATGCTCCGTTCGAAATCCCGCCGCAAGCGGGGATCCGCGGGAAAAAGATCGGGGTCCTGCGCGACGAGTTCGACATGCCCGACGACCCTGAGTTGAGACAGATACTCAATGCCCCTCTGGAGGTCCTGGAAAGCCTCGGGCTCGTCCTCGAAGAGACGGAGCTCAGGGATCTTCCGTACAGCGAGGTCTCGCGGTTGGTCGCCATCGAAGAGGCCAGCTACTTCGAGCCCTTGATCGAGTCGCCGAGAGTCAACGAATTGCTCAGGAAGGATCACATCAACAGGTGGGCCGCTGCCCGCATGGTTCCTGCAATCGACTATATAAAGATGCAGAGGATTCGGGTCGAGATGATGCAGTATGCAAGCGAGTTGTTCGACCGTTACGCAGCGCTCGTGACGCCGGCCTGGATGGGGACGGCATGGGACGCCGATGCATCGGAAAGCGGGGTCATCTACCGGACCCGGCGCACCGACCCCGAGGACCCCGACAGCGCTTTGCATCCGAGGATCAGTCTGTTCTCGAACCTGGTCGGCGTTCCTACGGTTTCCGTCCCCTGCGGATTTACGGAGGGGGGGCTACCGATGGCCATCCAGTTTGTCGGTGCTGCGTTCGACGAAAGCGGGATTCTTCAACTGGCGCGTGCCTATGAACAGGCCACGACGTGGCATAAACGACATCCAGCTTTAGGTTGATCCTTCGGAGGACTTCACATGGCCCAATTGATCAGTCGTAGAGAGTTGTTCATCGGCGCTGCCGGGACGACGCTGTTGTACACCGCGTGCGCCGAGGTTGAAGAAAAGGGAGAGCTTTCCGACGAGACCGTCAAGGCCTTCCTGGCATTCACCGATCAAGTGGTGGAAGGCGAAGAGCGGATCGCCGAGATCAAGAAAGCTCTCGAACGCTTTCTCGAGTCCATCCGGACGATCAGGGCGCACCGCGTACCACAGGCGGTGGAACCCGCGACAATGTTTCGGGCCAGGCGCTAATGGCGCGCTGAATCAGCGCGCTCGCTCTTTGGCGCGTCACGCGTCATGAGGTGGGCAGCGCCGTTCGCCCCGGCGATCCCCGTATGGTCAAAAAACTCATGCAGCTTCGCGATAGTAGTATCGGAGCAGTCCGCCGAGCCGTTCCCAACAACGAACCAGGCCGACCCGACGCATCCTTTCGACGGCCGGGAACAACAATAGATTGCCCTTGCCTTGGTGATTCCTTTCCTCGTGGAAATGCGCGACATAGTGTTTCAGCGCGAGCCGAAGCGACCTCTCCCCGAAGAGGATGAGCTTCGACAGGCACTCGTCCTTCGCCGATCTCACCCAGTGCTCCGCGAATGAATTCAGATTCGGGCTTCTCGCGGGCAGTTTGACGGTTTTGATACCCACGGCTTCGACTTCGACGGTCATCTGAAACGCCTCGCAGAACTTTGGGTCCCGGTTGTGGATCAAGTAACGACTCGAGGAGAGAAACCCGACATCCGCCATGGTCACATTCCGTGCCACCTGGGTCATCCACTGCCCGTCGGGATACGGTGTGATGCCGGCAATATAAACGCGCCGGGTAGCCAGGTGTATGAAGAATAACTGACACTTAATTCAACAGATCTGACCACCGAGAACTCGCCCCGGATACCGCTGTGCGGGAGCGCGTTCGAGTTTATTGACCCTACCGGTTCTCACCAAGGAGATTCGCCGCTGCCATCGGGCGGCCGCATGAGTTTTTTGACCCTACGGGCATTGGGAAGCACTTGCGCCTATTTTGCCGGAGTCGTCGTTGTCACTTTTACAGGTGTTGTCTCTTGTACAGGCCCTGGTGCCTGCGCTTCGCTGAGAAAGTCTGGTCCGGCCACAGGCTCTTTCCTGATGACGCCGTTGAGCTCGTGGCGGAGGAGGGAGATGGTCTCGTAGACGACTTTGCGCATCCTGTTGATACCACCGAGGGGGCGGTGCACTGGCAAGGCGTGCCAAGGCGTGAAGGAGAGGTTCTCGCAGAAGCTCATTTGCTCTTCGGAGCGGAAACTTTGCGAGGGAATGCGAACACGTGCGACCTCGATGAAAGGGGACTTTTCCTCCGACCATTCCACCATGGGGTTCTCTATCGGCATCGATGTGGCGTTTTTTTGAAACTGCACCATGAAGTCAAAACAACCTTCACCTTCATCCAGGTTGCGCTGCATGTTGTCGGCTAGGAAATCGTCTGAGTCGGTCTTCTTGTAGACACCCTTGTCCACTTCGCAGGGTTTCGCCGAGAACTTGATAGCCTGCTCGCCATAAAGGTAGGGCGCCATACTCCAATATCGGGTTTCGAGAGGATTGACCACGTCGACTTTGGTAATCGCCCTGGCGATTTCTGCGCCTGTTAAGTGCCAAGTACGTGGATTCCGGATCCCGACAAAGTACTTTAGAACGTCGCCGTCTTGCTGGTCCCTTGTGAACTCTAGGTAGTTGCTGGCCTTGTCGACAAAAAAGACCGGGTAGTCGATCATCAAGAAGTCCTGCGTTTGCTCGTCAATTTCGTCGGCCAGTAGCTTCTTGCCTTCGACTCCCATGAGCTTGATTGCCATGCCGCGGCCGTCGCCTATCTTATCGGGCTGTGGCGTCGGGTTTCCGTTGGAGTAGCGCACCCAAGCATCGAAACTGCGAGGCTCTTTGAACACGCCGATCTGCATCTCTGCAGGCAGTTCCTGAACCTCAAATTCGGCTCGGACACAGCCATGTGCCTTGGCGTGTGCATCACGCCGGGCAGGGCGCTTGCCCGGCGGATACTCCTTGTGAATAAAGCCAGTGAGGAGATCGGTGACGGCGCGAATGGCCTCCGGTTCGTCGTCGGGAATGCTCTCCAGCCCGGGCGTAGCAGGGTGAGATGGCTCAGGAGGCGCACTGCTACATGTGCTGACACACGCTGCAATGAGCCCCATGGCACCTGCCATCAAAAACAACTTTCCGATTTCCATGTCTTTCATACGTCCTGACCTCAATGTCCGTGCGGTGGGCTGTTCGCGTTCTCTACAGGGTCTTCATGTATTCGACCAGCTGCCAGCGCTGCTCATCAGTCAAACCACCATCAGCTGGCTTCTTGGTTCCGTATTCGTGCCCGGCATTGGAATTGCCCTTCAGGCTCACGTCGAATGTAAAGGGCGCAAAGCCGGCTCCAGTCGTGGATGACTGGTCCATCGCATAACCAATCCGGATCGGGTCGTACATCCTGCTGCCCAGAACGAAGGTCTTGCTGCGTTCCTCGGCGGGTAGGAGAATTTCGTAGAGATTCGGCACGGAGCCGTTGTGAAGATAGGGCGCGGTCGCCCAGATACCATTGAGTGGACGTCCCTTGTAGCCTTGATTGTCGTCGCTCGATCCGGTGTGAGTTGCATGCTCCTTGATGAGTGATTTGAGGGACTCTTCGGCGTGATGCAGGAGCGAGCCGGCCACGCTGTTGATGAGTGGATTGAGGCCAGTGGTTGGGTCGGGAATCTTGTCGCCCGCGAGCACAACGACTTTCTTGCCAGCGAACGGACCTGCCTCATAGGTGCGGCTCAGGTTGTTCAATTCGCCCGGATCCGTTCCAAGCTCATCGATAGGAGTGATCACTGCCTTGTACGCAGTCTTGATCGCTTCGTTTCGTGGAATCACTTGGTGGCACTGGGCGCACTGGGCTGCGAATAAAACTTCGCCCTTGGCAGCCTGTGCAGCATCGATCTTGGGAAAGACATCCTGCGGCCACTGTGGCGAGCTTAGTTCGCGTACCCAGTTTTCGAGCCTGCCTAGGTTTTCGATCAGCATGCTGGATGCGTAGGTATCGCTGTCGCTGAGCTGTACTTTGCCATACACGCCAATGACCTCCCCGCCATTCCGTATCAGAGCTCCGGCCCCACTTACATTGGCGGCGAATCCGGTCCACTGGACAACGCTGGATTGATCGGTGCCCCACAGGAAGGGATAGCTTGCCGGCGCGTCAGCAGGTTGAACCGCCCCGGGTTTTCCGGAGACTCCAACTCTTGAGAGGATGGAGTCATGGCAAGACGAAGCAGGTATTCACCGGAGGTGAAAGAGCGAGCAGTGCGGATGGTTTTCGACCAGCAGGCTCAGCACGAATCTCAGTGGTCAGCGATCTCATCGATCGCGTCGAAGATGACTGCACGCGGGAAACGCTACGGACGTGGGTGCGGCAAGCAGAGCGTGATGCTGGGAAGCGCGCGGGGCTGACGACGGACGAGCGTCAGCGGCTGAAGGAGCTCGAACGAGAGAACCGTGAGCTAAAGCGGGCGAACGAGATCCTTCGCAAGGCGTCGGCGTTTTTCGCCCAGGCGGAGCTCGACCGCCGACCGAGGTGATGTCGTTCGTCGACGAGAACCGTGAGAGTTACGGGGTCGAGCCGATCTGCCGCATGTTGCCGATTGCCCCGTCGACCTACTACGAGCAGAAGGCTCGTCAGAAGGACCCGGCTCGCTTGCCGGCGAGGACCAAGAGAGACCAAGAGCTTCGAGAAGAGATTCGCCGCGTGAGGAGAGAGAACTTCGATGTGTACGGAGTTCGCAAGGTGTGGCAACAGCTGTGTCGAGAGGGCAGCCAAGTGGCCCGGTGCACCGTGGCCCGTCTGATGCGTGAAATGGGGCTTCAGGGCGCGGTCCGTGGACGTCGATTCAAGACGACGAAGCCGGATTCGAGCGGCACTCGCCCGATGGACCTCGTGGAGCGCGACTTCAACGCCACACGCCCGAACGAGCTCTGGGTTTCGGACTTGACCTACATCGCTACGTGGCGCGGCTTCGTGTATGTCGCCTTCGTCATCGACGTCTTCGCTCGACTCATCGTCGGCTGGCGAGCGACGACATCGTTGACTGCCGGCATCGCTCTCGATGCGTTGGAGCAGGCGCTGCACGAGCGCCGACTAAACCCAGAAGATCCATTGGTGCATCACAGCGATCGCGGCGTGCAGTACGTCTCGATCCGTTACACCGAGCGGCTCGCCGAGGCGGGCATTGAGCCGTCCGTCGGCAGCCGAGGCGACTCCTACGATAACGCTTTGGCTGAATCCATCATCGGCCTCTACAAAACCGAGGTGATCCGTCGACGCGGGCCCTGGCGTGGTCTCGAGGACGTCGAGTTCGCCACCCTCGAGTGGGTGCATTGGTACAACACGCAACGACTCTTGGAGCCGATCGGAAATGTCCCCCCGGTCGAGTACGAGATGAACTATTATCGGTCGCAGGAAGGCTCGCTAGAGATGGCGAGACTCAACTAAAACAGTCTCCGGAAAACCCGGGGCGGTTCACCCCCGCTCGGCTCAGCGTGGGAGATGCAGACGAATCGCTTTCGGGTACTTCCTCCGCGAAAGCCTTCGCGAGGCCGAAGTCGAGCACCTTCACCTGGCCTTCGGCGTCGACCTTGATGTTGGCGGGTTTCAAGTCGCGGTGGATGACGCCCTTTTCGTGCGCGGCTTCTAATGCCTCCGCTATCTGTATGGAAAGCTGCAGTGCTTCTTGTTCGGGGATCGGTCCGCGTGCGATCCGCTCTGCGAGGGTTTCCCCCTCGACCAGTTCCATGACCAAGAACGGCTTGCCTTCCGCTTCTTCGAAACCGTGAAGTGTCGCGATTCCAGGGTGATTCAAGGCAGCGAGCAGCCGCGCCTCGCGCTCGAAGCGGGCCAGCTTTTGCGGATGTTGCGTGAACTCTTCAGGAAGGACTTTGATGGCAACGTCCCGGCCGAGCTTTGAATCCTTGGCCCTATAGACCTCCCCCATCCCACCTTTGCCGATGGGCTCGAGGATCTCGTAGTGGGCGAGTTTGTGACCGGGTTGGAGGGACATACTCAGGGCGACGATGTTACGCCGATGGTCGACGGTCGGCAACTAAGGATCGGCGCGGGTAAGTGGCTCTAGGTGATGGGTTTTCGTCTCGGTGGACGATAACGACGATGATCGGGGCGTTCCTCTTATATATATGGGTCTACGCGGATTCGTGTGGGTAAGTTCTGACGGAAAAACAGTGTAACTCATTGTGTGGAAAAGGTATCGAGTACTTCATCAGGTGCTGAAAAGTGGTCCATTTTTAGGATAGGCTAACCGAGTGAAAAATTCCCAGTCGATCCGCTCGCTGTTTGCGCTGCCAGGTTTCGTGGTGTGCCGGATTGAAGGGTCTATTCGGTGACCGATACGCCCGCGTCATCCAGCTCAAGAGGCGAAAAAAACAGCTGTGTGCTCTTACTGTGGGCAACGGTGCCGGGGGCGCTATGACAAGCAAGTGTGCCGGGTCCGCGACCTGTCGTTGGCAGGCTGGCGGATCTATCTGGAATACGAGCGTTGGCGCGTCAACTGTCCTGGGTGCGGCGGTTTGCATGTAGAACACCTGGACTGGCTGGCGAACAACTCGCGCTACACCTAGCGTTTTGCGACGCATGTGGGCAAGCTGTGCCGGACAAGGCGGTGGCCGAGATGGAACGTCTGCGCCTCCTAGTTGAAGGGGTCAACAACAAAATCCGTGTGCTGCAACGACGCGCCTACGGCTATCGCGACGAGGAATATCTCAAGCTGAAGATCGTGGCGGCTTTCCTTCCGCCATTACCCAGAAATGCCGTCTTCAACCCACACGAATCCGCGTAGACCCATATATATATTGTTACTCCTTCTCTCCTTTTTTCCCTTCAAAGAAAGGAGAAACATCGTCGGCATCGACGCAAATGGGACAAGATGCCTAAGCTGAAGGGCTTGCCGTTGACGATGTTTTGGAGGGGATCGTCGACATCGTCGACCTAGTTGTAGCCGCGCCGTGCGCTATGCTTTGCGCCAGCAACGAACAGCGACGTCCCCGACACGATATAGGAGAGCAGAAGGAAAGCGCTCGCCGCTTGCGATGTCGGATGCTGTCCGGGAACGACTGCCCAGTAGGCCGTGGCCGCCATACCTATGAAGAGGTATCCGAAGCGAAAGAGGATCGTGACGGCAAGCCTCACGACACTTCTCCCCGTTTGCGAGTACCAGGCAACGCCGAAACTCGCCACCTTGCAATCCGATTGCATTAGCCATCTCAGCGACATAGCTGTCCGCACCGGCCACAAGATCAAATGGGACCCGGAGAAGCAGCTAGCTACCGCTCGACGAAGTCCTGCCTGCTCCTTTATAGCCCCTGCCGTAAATCACCTTGCCCGGTCGCGCTTCCGTGTGCTCGCCGCCGTCGATGACGAGCACCCCGTTGACCAGCACGTAGGGGATGCCCTCGGGATAAGACTTGGGATTCTCGAAGGAGTTGGTCCCCCGCACTTTTTCTGGATCGAACACCACGACGTCGGCGGCAAAGCCTTCCCGGAGCTGTCCCCGGTCGCGCAATCCGAGAATTTGGGCGGGTAGGGAGCTCATCTTCCTTATCGCGTCTTCGAGCGCTAGCACGTTCTCGTCTCGAACGTAGTGACCGAGCACCCGTGGATTGGTGCTGTAGTTGCGCGGATGGGGAACGCCGGGCGCATCCAGGTTGATCGCCGACCCGTCGCTGGCGATCGCCACCCAGGACTTTCGCATCACCTTTCGAACGTCCTCCTCGGACATGGCATGAAAGATACCCGAGATCCTGTCGCCCTCCTCGGCCATGAGATGGATGTACGTATCGGCCGGGTCGGCATCACCCCGAAGCTCCGCGATCTTGGCGATGCTCATCCCCTCGTACTTCTCGTTCTCGCTCGTGCTGGCCCACACCATCGCGATCCCCTCCCACCAACCGTGCTCCTTGGACCAGGTGATGAATTCCGGATCCCGTTTGGTCTTGTCCCGCAGCGAAAGATCTCGGAGCCGCTCCGCGAATTTCTCCGGGCCCCCTTCCCTCATCCACAACGGGAAGACAGAGCTCCATCGGTGAAACAGCGCCGTGTAGGGATACTGGTTCGCCGTGATATCGAGTCCCCGAGCACGGGCCGCCTCGATTTGATCGAGAAACCGGCCTATGGTTCCCCAGTTGTCGCGGCCCCTTACCTTCAAGTGAAAGAGGTGTACGGGAATCCGCGCCTCCTCGGCCACGCGAATTGCGAAGTTGATCTCCTTTTCATGCTCGAAGCCTTGGCCTCCATGGTGCGAGGCGTAATTGCCACTGTACGAAGCGGTCACTCTGGCCATGGCGAGAATCTCATCAGGATGGGCGGGCCCGCCGCTCTCGAAGCGGGTCACGAGCCCCCATGCCCCCTCCTCCATGGAGCGCGCCACGAGGCTGGTCATTCCCTCGAGCTCGACTTCGGTGGCGGGCCGCGTCTCGTCGCCCATTACCACACGCCGAACTTGACCGGCGGAAACGTGGGAGATCACGTTCATGGAGATCCCTTACCTCTTCAATCTCTGGAAGTAGCCGGTGAAGTCGGTCCAGTCGATCTCGATGCCGCCGCTGATTTCAGCGAAATCGAGGGAGGAAGATAGCGAATATGAGCCTGGAAGAACGAAACGCCGACCCATGCGTTCGCTCAAGCCGTCGCGCGGCGCCACCGTCGTAGATGCTCCCAGCACGTCGAGCGTCACGCCTTCCCGCACCTTGCTCTGTGCCAGCCCGTCGGCCAGCAGGGCGTAGTCGGAGCGTGTATGCAGGTCGATGAATCCCGGCGCCACCACCAGGCCCTCGGCTTCGATGATGCGGGAGGCCTTTGCATCCACCAATCGTCCGACGCTTTTAATGCGGCCGTCGCGGATTCCCACATCACCGTGAAACCAGGGATTGCCGCTCCCGTCCACGATCTGTCCCCCGCGGATGAGAACATCGTAGGGAGAGTTTTCACCTTCCTGCCCGGCATGAGCGAGTCCGGCGAAGAGAAGGATCGAAGCCCACAAAAACAGTGTTCGTTGCGTTCGCATTCTCATGACTCGTGCTCCTCTGGCGGTCCGAGCCGCCGCGACATTGCTCGCCCTCGCGGGGTCGTCCGATGGCGAATAGACTGCGCGCCGAATTGCCGCGAGAGAGCGTCGTTGCGCCATCCGGAGGATCCTAAATCCGATCCCAAACCATTACCAACGGCTCCGCACAAGCTAAGCCAGCGATGTTAAGAATAGGCTGCCAAGCTCCACTCGAAAGGGCCGCGATGACGAAGCACCTTAATGACAATTGGGTGGACCCACGTCAGAACCCCCTGCCCCTCCGGCTCGCTGCGAACCTGCTACGGACCCTGAGGAAATCGTGGAACTCGTGGCATTTTGCCGCGCGGGCCGGATCTACGAGATCGAGCGGTGGATCATGGGGGGCAAGCCTCTGCACGCGGCGACCCACGCCGATGCTCTCCGCAACGTGCTGGACTGGTCGCTCCCATACCAACTGATAGCGCTGCTCGCGCGTGAGGGTTTCGGTTTCCCATGGCATCTGCGTCCTTGAGATGTGGAGTTTGCCACATTAGGTCGTCGGAAACTCAAACACACAACCGGCCACGGCGGTCTTTGCAATTCACACCAGTTTTGATGCGACCGACTGGTGACCGCTCGTCAGAAGTCGTTCATCCGCATCGAGTTCTGGAACTGTAGCTAATATGTAGTCAGCAGGTCCAAGAGAGTTTGCATTCGTTCCGGGCGGGCAACTTGCCGGCTCTTGCGTGCGTAGCGCCCCGATAGCTACGATCGCCGTTGCAGAGACTAAGGAGCCTTTTCTCGCTAGTCCCCTGTATCAGAACAAACTAGATAAAGCAGAGCTTGCCGAAACCATTCTAAGTGCATGAATCTTATGAATCTTATGGGCTGGCGAAAAGCCTAACTTTGTATAGTAATCAAAGATCCGGGGGACTAGAGACGAAATTTCGGGCGGGAAGCCTCCGTCCGTCGCGATTGCATTTCCGTTAGCGAAAAAGTAGAAAGGACTGGAAATTCAGAGAGTTTTTCACCATGACAGCATCCGAGATCGATGCAAACGCCAACTTGAGCCCTCACTGCCGAAGACACCGGAGCGCGAGGTACGAGTCTATGGGCCTCGCCATCCTGATAGGCGTCATAGGCTGTCTTGTGTGGTTTCCATCAAGTGGGTTCGCCGTCCAATTCAAAATCATCACCTTGACACAAGGCTCAGGCTTGAACTTCGGGTCCGGGGTCTCTCTCAATTCCTCGGGCGTAGTGGGGACAGTGGTCCGGATCGGAAGTGAAGATGAGTTCGTTTTGGTAGACAAAGCCGGAAACATCACGAACTTGACTCAAAGCCAGTTTATCCAGGTCGGTCAAGGCGCCATCAACGACCTAGGGCAGGCAGCCTTTGTGATTGCATCCATACCGGATTTCTCGATGGATACCGATGTGATCTTCTTCGATGGAAGTCTTTTTCAGAACATCACGAATGGGAGCTTTTCGATTCAACCCGCAGGAGTGCTGCACCGTACAGTTAACAACTCCGGCCAGATTGCATTTGGAACTGATAACGGGCCTGTCTTCTTCGACGGGAACCAACTCATTGATGTAACGGCCGGAAGTGGCATCACAGCTCTGGGAAACCAGCCTCCGTCACTGAATGAAAACGGCCAGATACTATTTAGGGGGGAACTTGCAGGTAGAGGTGGCGCCTTCCTTTTCGACGGCACCGCAGTAATAACGTTGGACACATCGTCGAAAGATGTGCATCGGCAAATGCTCCATCACTTGAGAGAAAATGAGACTGTCCGTGAACATGCGCTACGATCCTCGGCAGGCCAAAGAAGCTTCGAGGGCGGCAGTTAGGCAGGTAAATTCAAGTCGGTGACAGGCATAAATGAGTTCATTTTGAATAACAAAGGGCTACAGACACATTTAACTCAAACGTTGGGACAGCAGTGAGCTTACATATGAATCCAAAATCGGCGTTACTGATCGGCGCTATTCTCAGCTCAGCAGTTCAATCGGGATTCGCCGATTGGACAGAAGCGGACATCGATGGTCTCAAGTGGCGCGAAGTTGGCCCCTACCGTGGCGGTCGTTCCGCAGCCGTCGAAGGTATTCCACAAAATCGCGATGTCTATTACTTCGGAGCCACTGGTGGCGGTGTGTGGAAATCCGTCGATCGTGATGTAAGTTGGGAGAACATTTCAGACGGGTACTTTGGGGGTTCCATAGGTTCCGTCGCCGTATCTGCCTGGGATCCGAATGTCATCTACGTCGGTACTGGTGAAAAAACTGTCCGCGGCAACACTTCCAGTGGAAACGGGATATGGAAGTCCACCGATGCCGGTCGTACCTGGAGTCACGTTGGCTTGGAGGACAGCCATCATATCCCGAGGATTCGGATTCACCCGCGTGATCCAGATATCGTGTACGTCGCCGCATTGGGACACTTGCATGGCCCGAATGAACAACGCGGTGTGTTCCGGTCAATCGACGGCGGAGCGAGCTGGGAGAAAGTGCTGTACGTGAATGACAGCGCTGGCGCGGTCGACCTTGTGATGGATCCCACCAACCCACGGGTACTATATTCCAGCACCTGGAGAGTTCGAAGAACGCCCTATACCATCGATTCTGGTGGCGAAGGTTCGGGCCTGTGGAAGACGAACGACGGCGGAAATAGCTGGCAGTTACTGTCCAGCAATGATGGGATGCCCGAGCCACCCCTTGGCATTTCTGGCATCGCCGTGTCACCAAGAAACCCGGACCGGCTTTACGCAATCATCGAAGCTGAATCGGGCGGCGTGTTTCGTTCCGACGATGCCGGGGAGACATGGGAAAGCGTCAATCAAGAGCGACGATTGCGCAACCGACCATACTACTACTATCGAATCTACGTTGATCCGAAAAACACGGATGCTGTCTATATATTAAATACTCGGTTCTACAGATCAACAGATGGAGGAAAGAATTTCTCGGTAATTGATACTCCCCACGGCGACGAGCACGATTTGTGGATTGACCCGAATGACCCGCACCGTATGATCGAAGCCAACGATGGCGGGGCGAATATCAGTTTCGACGGCGGACAAACATGGTCGGCCCAAGACAATCAGCCGACCGCTCAAATGTATCGCGTGTCAACAGACAACGCGTTTCCCTATCGGCTCCTTGGTGGTCAACAGGACAATACCTCTTTGCGGATCCGCTCAAGATCGGCAACAGGCTCTGCTATTGGCGTGCGAGACTGGGAACCGACTGCCGGCGGAGAAAGCGGTACTGTCGTGGCCAAGCCGGATGATCCGGATATTGTATTTGGCGTAAATTTCGCCGGGAACCTAGTCCCCTGGATCTTTAATTACTGCCCAAATTCGATTTGCCATGTGTATCGAGCGTTCGCTGGGCGAACCGAGCGATGGTTTCGAGGATTTGGTCGGCGGATTTCGTCCACTTGAACGGCTTTGGGTTCTCGTTGTGAGCATCGAGATAGTCTTGTATCGCAACGCGGAGCTGAGGCACGCTCGTGTGCGAGCCTCGTCGCAAGGCGTGTTCGGTGAGCAAGCCAAAGAAGCGCTCAGCGAAGTTGAGCCAAGAGGCGTGTGTCGGTGTGAAGTGAAAGTGGAACCGAGGTCGCTTGGAAAGCCAGCGTTTGATCGCCGGTGTCTTGTGCGTGGCGAGATTGTCGAGCACGACGTGGATGTCCAACTCGCTGGGAACGGCTGCTTCGATCTCAGCGAGGAACTTCTTGAACTCTAGCGCTCGATGTCGCGCGTAGCACTTTCCGAAGACTTCACCTGTTGCGGCGTCGAGTGCGGCAAACAGGTCAGTCGTTCCATGCCGAATGTAGTCGTGGGTTTGTCGCTCGGGCTGGCCCAAGCTCATGGGCAGGACAGGTTGAGCACGCTCGAGCGCTTGAATCTGCGATTTCTCGTCGACGCACAGGACGACCGCGTTATCCGGTGGGTTCATATACAGGCCAACAACGTCGCGTACTTTTTCGACCAGTTGTGGGTCTTGCGAGAGACGAAACGATTCCGAGCGGTGCGGTTGAAGCCCGAACGTTCGCCAAATACGTCCAATCGTCGAATGACTCAGCCCAAGATGCTTGGCCATCGAGCGCGTACTCCAATGGGTTCTCCCCTTTGGAGTCGTCGCCAGCGTCTTGGTCACGACTTCCTCGATCTGGTCATCGCCGATTTTGCGAGCCGCTCCCGGCCGAGGTTCGTCGTACAACCCTTCCATTCGTTGTTCTACAAAGCGTCTTCGCCACTTGCCCACCGTGCTCCTCATGGTGTGCATCTTCCTAGCAACTTCCATATTCGTCAGACCCGCCGCGCAATCCAGCACGATCTTCGCTCGGAAGGCTTGGTGCGGCGAACTACGGCTGCGTCGCGCCAGTCGCGTCAGCGCTTCGCTTTCTTGAGACGACAGCTTCAATTCGGCTTTTCGCCGGCCCTTGTGTTTCATGCATTTAGCAGATCACAGAAGGGCCGGTGTTGTCTAGCTTTTTCTGTTCCATGGGACTAGAACGAATGGATCATCGCACAGGCGACGTGCGCTCAATCCACATCTGGCCCGACCTCCCCTACGGGTGGCTCGGAGAGGAGCTCAAATACCGATTTAACTGGAACTTTCCAATGGTGTTCTCGAACCATAGTCCAAATGTGCTCTATGCGGTGGCCAATGTCTTGTTCAGGACAAGCGACGAAGGTCAGACCTGGACCACGATTAGTCCTGATCTCACGCGAAATCCGGTTCGCAATGACAGCTGGGGCATGAATGTTTACGCATCTGGTGAGCGACTTGCCGCCACCATTCTTGCCCTCGCTGAATCGCGGACGGAGCCCGGCGTCATCTGGACAGGTTCCGATGATGGGTTGGTGCACTTGACCCTCGATGATGGTGCCAACTGGACTGATGTGACGCCCAAGGGACTGCCGCAGGAAGTTCAGATCAACTCAATTGACGCGCACCCTTTTGAGGCGGACGGGCTATACGTTGCGGCGACAGCGTATGAACTGGATGATTTTCGGCCTTACCTGTATGTCACCCATAACTATGGGAAAAGTTGGATGAAAATAGTTGACGGGATTCCTGAAAACCATTTTACTCGGGTGATCCGCGCCGACCCTGTGAGGCAGGGCCTTCTTTTCGCCGGTACGGAGAGTGGCCTCTATATCTCCTATGACGACGGCGAAAACTGGCGTGCTCTACAACTTAATCTTCCCATCTCACCTATCACCGACCTGGCCATCAAGGACGGAAATCTTGTGGCAGCAACACAAGGCAGAGGATACTGGATCTTAGATGATCTTACGTTTTTACGACAGCTTAAAGGAGATGTGTTTTCCGCCGATGCTCGGCTGTTCAATCCGATGCCAACATACCGCGTACTCACCGGGTCAGAAGATTCGCCCAAAAACATGGGACAGAATCCACCCGCTGGTGTAGTTCTGCGCTACTGGCTGCGCGAAACACTACCACCCGAGAGCTTATTGCAGTTGAGAATTGAGCGCGAGGATAGTGAGGTTATTCGCACATTCACACGCAAGGTCAGTGGTATTGCCGCCTCGACGGCGTCTCGACCACTCAGTGATGATGACCGATTGTTGAGTGCTGAGAAAGGCCTGAATACGGTTGTGTGGGACATGCGATGGCCAAGCGCTGAATCGCTTAAGGATATGATCTTGTTTCACAGCTCTGCCCTCGCCGGACCCACGGCTGTACCGGGCCAGTATGTAGCTAGGCTTACGGTCGGTGAATGGGAGCAGCAAGTGCCATTGACAATTCGCGCAGATCCTCGTTCGACCAACTCACCAGAGGACTACCAGGCACAATTTGATTTCTTGTTGCATCTAAATCATAAGTTGACGCAGGCACACAAGGCCTTAGGCCAAATTCGAAGTTTGAAGTCCCAACTTGCCGCGGCCACAGATCGTACATCACACGATTCAGCTTATGCTGAGCTGACCTCAGCGGGTAAGGCTATGCTGGAACTGCTAACGCAATTCGAAGAGAGTTTGTATCAAACAAAAATGGAATTTCGCACGGATCAGCTAGACAGATTTTTGCGCAATCGGCTCAATGACAAACTTGCAGGATTAATCGGATTGGTGGCGATGAGCGATCACCCCCCCACCGAGTCGGCTATTAAGGTTCGCGACCAATTGGTATCGGCGATTGACCAGGAGTTGGAAGGTCTCGATCGCCTCATTGACAACGATCTTGCCGATTACAATGACCGGGCGACAAGCATGAGGCGGCAAGTGATAATGGTGAACGAATCTCATTAGGATCTTCTGAAATATGTAGTATTCACGTCGGTCTGCCAGACCAATAATCGTTGATATCGGGGTAACGACATTGAGCAAAAACATTCTGCGATTTGATCGAAGGGCTTTTCCGTCGTCTATGAGCCAAAACTCGGTCACGAGCTCGACCACGACGCCTTGACCGACCCGCTCGAGTTTTTAGCTCGAGTGCTCATCCACACCCCCGAGCCCCAAAAGCACTTGGTTCATTTCTACGGCGCTTACGCCAATCGCGTTCGACAAACCTACCGAGTCCAGATTCGTCCCGATGACGAAGCCAAGCCGACTCCAACTCGACGTGCCGCGAACAAACGATGGGCCGAGCTCATCCCTTCCGCACCGCTTCCCGGAAACTCGCTCGCCTTTGGAGGCTCGATGAGCGAGTACCAGTAGTTCGCGGGGTAGACCAAGGCCGCTTCGCGAGGGGTGGACGCCACTTTCGCCTCGAGCGAGACGACCCGACCCGGTGACAGGTCGACGGGATCCGAGTCCACGAGCCCATACCCTCTCACCCAGACCTTGTAGGTCGCCTCGGGAAGATACTAGGGGACGTTTGTTCACTCCGAGCGTCGCGCTGACCTGATTCGAGGACACCAGCGGGTCGTTTCACCCGTGCGTGTAACCCCTGTCTGGCACGGCCATTGCACACTCTGCCAGTGTTCAAGATAGGGGGTAGGTGATGAAGTACTTGGGACGGCTAATCTTCCTCATGGGCGTGGGCGTTGGACCCACCTCGATGCTCGCAGCGAAGGACGCGGTCGACGTCGACTACCGCTTGCTCGCGACCAACAAGACCTCGACCATGGAGCGCGAGTTGAACGAAGCCGCTCTCGACGGTTTCGTGCTGGTACAAGCGATGGGCGGCCACACCGAGCATGGCGGTGAGGAGCTCGTCGCGGTCGTCGAGCGTGACCACGGGGTCGATCACGCCGAGCCGTACGAATACCTCGTCCTGGCGACCAATCGTACCGGAACGATGCAGAACGAGCTCAACGACGCGGCTCGAAGAGGATTCGCGTTCGTCGCACAGACGGTCTTTACGACCGCTTTCGGCGGCGAAGAAGTCGTTATCATCATGGAACGGAGTCCCTATGCCGAGGCTCCGGTGTGCGAGTACGAGCTTCATGCCACCTCTCGGACATCGACGATGCAGAAAGAGCTTTCGGAATACGGGAGGAAGGGTTTCCTCGTGCGTGGCCTTTCCGTGTCCGAGACCGCGTTCGGCGGAAACGAGGTCGTCGTCGTGAGCGAGCGCTGCGTGACGCCGTAGCTACTTCAGGGTGAGCGGGTCACGCAGAGCGATTTGCGTGACCTCGACCTGGGCGTCCGTCGGTGCGTCGGGTGTGGCGAAACCTTCTACCCGAACTATCGAGCTCATGTCGTTTGTCGGCTACCTTCGTAGACTAGGTGATGGACTCTTCTTTGGTAGCTAGTGCTACGGTCCGCGCGGTCGAGATTCATGCTATGCCTCCGGTGATGTTCTTATCACTCGATTGCGCTGATACCAAATGTCGGGACCCGCGCTTGAAGGGCGTTTCGCACCCCACTACCTGGTCGCGCTCTACGCGATCGGGGGATCTATTCCCGGCTTGGCCGTCACGAGGAAGCTCTCGACGCGTTCCCTAAAGCAGCGGAGCTTCGTGGACCGGGCTTCGTCAACGCGAGAACGATATTCTCCTTATCGGCTTACTTCGCGAGCGGGTCGGGGCGAAGTTGGAACTTCACGACCTTGCTCGTCGTGCCTTTACCGCCTTCGAGGTGAAAAGGCGTTCGGGTGCTGTAAGTCGCCCACACCCCCTTGCCTCTCCAGCCGGCGTTCGGATCATCGATGCGGCCATCCATCCACTTGGTGTAGAACCCGAGCGGATAGGGCACGCGCATGACGACCCACTCTCCCTCCTTCAGGGCCAGCAGCCCTTCGGACCCATTGCCGGTGTTGATCGGCACGTTTCTGCCCAACCCCAACGTGTCGAACTGATCCACCCAAGTGTAGTAGCTGGCCTCAGCGCTGCCCGAATCCGTCACGCCTTTGAGTTGCGGGAGCGGCTCCGGATAGAGGGTCCAGCCTTCGAGGCAGTGCTGCCCGGTCGCGGTCGGCCCATTGAGCGGCCCCGTGCACTTGCGGCGGTCGAAGCTGGCGAGGTGCCCGCTTGCCAGGGGCGTCCAGACGACGCCGTTGCGGTCGATGTCCATACCCCGCGGTGAGTACCCCTGCCCGAGCGCGTTCGGGTTGCCCCACGGCAGCTCGTAGATTTCCGCCAGAGCCGTCGCCGGCGGGTTCGGCCCCGGGTCCAGCCGAATGATCGAGCCGGGGAAGCCCAATGAGGATCCCCAGATCGACCCGTCGACGGGACTCACGGCAACGCCGTAATAGCCGGCGTTGATCCGCTTGTCCTTGGTGGGATCGATCGGCTCGTCGGGCTCCACATACGCGTCCCGCTTGCCGTTGCCATTGACGTCGAGGATGAGAGCGGTCCAGCCCTGCGACTTTTCCTCATCGCCGGTCTCGTCGAACATCTTCGTGTTCAGCCAGCCGATGACCCGGCCGCCACCGCTCGTCCACAGCGTGTGGTTGGCATCCTCGGCAAACACCAAGTGGTGCGTGCTGAAACAGGTGCTAATGAGGGTGAACTCCTTGGTGGCCGGATCGTAGACGGCGAGGTGGCGGCGGGCTCGCTCGACCGGGAATAGCTTCGCCGACGGATGGTCCGACCCCTCTCTACAAAAGCCCGGATTCTCACTCGGGCGGACTCTCGAGGTGAGCCAGACCCTCCCCTTGTGATCGAGCATCGGATTGTGCACGTTGGCCCGACTGTTCCAGATCGCTTCGTCCCCCCAGTACGGTGACGGCTGTAGCGGCGGCCCCGCCGCAACCGGGGTGTCCGGATCGCGAACCGGTACCTTCACCTGGCTCGCCGTGTGACTCACCGGATCCAGCACGGGCATGTAATCCGCGCTGGCCTCGAGCGCTCCGTAGATAGGGCCGTTGGCGTTGACGGTGGGATTCCGCTTGTCGGTGGAAATCTCATCGTGGAGATACGCCTTGGGGTCGGCCCAGTCCCACTGCGTGATGACGACGTTTCGCTCCACGCCTTGCGGCCGCGGCGGTACCGGCGGCCCTTCGCCGGCAACGATCCGATCGGTCCAGTCCGCGAACATCTCCAACGCCCGCTGTCGGCCCATCCTGTTGAGACCGTTGTTCATGCTCCCGCCCGCCTGTCCGGACTGGATGCGCCGATCCCACGCGGCCACCAGGGAGTCGAACTCGCCGAGCTCCGCGGGGATCTCCCACGTGGCCTTATTGCCCATCTGATGACACGCCGTGCAGCCATCCGACTTCAGGTTCCTGATCCACTCGGCCTGGCTTTCCATGTTTGGCGAAATGCCATTCCCCTGGGGCCCCGTGCCCGGGAACTCGTTATTGTCCGGCACCTGGATCAGGGAGAACCAGTACCCGGCCGGGTAGTATTCCGCCGCCGCGCGCGGATTGGGTGCCACCACCGCTGTGAGGTTCTGAATCGTGCCCGGTGTGACCCGAACCTTCGGAGAATCCACCAGCCCGTAGCCGCGCACCCACACGTCGTAGGTCGCGTCGGGCAGATCGGGCACGACATAGCGCCCCTGATCGTCGGTGACCACGATCTTGTTGAACCTGGTGGCCAGGTCGGTCGTTTCCGCGATCACCCAGACGCCCGCTTCCAGCCCCTGGGCGCTGGTGACCACGCCGCCGAGGTCATCGCTGTCAATGCTGACCGCCTTGCCGGTGGGTTGGCAGGCACTCATCCCGGCCAGCGAGACGGCCAAGAACACGGCGATGCCCGCCCCCACCATGCCTGCATACAAAACTCTGTTCGTCGTCATGTCACCCTCTCCCTTTTCCTCTCAGAACCCCCGGTTTCCGATGAATTCGCGCACATTGTAAATGAAACCTCCGGGCCGCACGACGGAATCCGACGCTGAGTGGCTTCAGGCTTCCGGCGTCAGGCTACGGACCTGAAGTCGCGCTCCCACCGCGCTAGCGGTTGAGTTCGAGAGGTGCTTCCGCCAACACTGGATTGCGGAAGCACCTTAAATACGCGCCGCGGGGGCCTAGTTTCCACAGCTTTCCGACAGCGGTTTTCCACACGCTGATTCAGCCCAATCGGGGATCCTCGAGCCACATACGAAATCGATCCTCGGTTGCGTGGAATTCGCCGCTGCTGTGCCTATACTGACTTCGAGATGGTGGAAGCCGAGCCACGCCGCATCATCATCGTGGGCGACGATCGGCTGGCGATCGAGGGCTTGTCTCATGTCCTCGGGAACGAAATCGACCCACGCCAAATCGTGACCGCCGCGCCGTCCGATGCGGCAGTCGACGAAGCCGATGTCTGCATTTGGGATCTCGGCGCCAACCCACCCGGCGAGCTCGAGCTGCCATCGGGACCCCCGGTCGTCGCGCTCGTTCCGGACGGAGCTCTCGCTCGTCAAGCGTTCGCGGCCGGCGCGCGCGGCGCGCTCCTGAGGGACGCTTCTGCCAGGCGGATCGCGCGTGCGATCGACGCCGTGCTCGACGGTCTCGTCGTCCTCGACGATGAGCTCGCCGAAGAAGCGATGCGACCGCCCCCGCCCATGTCGTCCGGCCTTACGACTATGGAGCCCCTGACACCCCGAGAGCTCGAAGTGCTCGAGCAGCTCGCGCTGGGGCTCTCCAATAAAGACATCGCAAGCCGGCTCGGCGTGAGCCCGCACACCGCCAAGTTTCACGTCAACTCGTTGATCAGCAAGCTCGGCGCCACATCGCGCACCGAGGTCGTCGCCATGGCGGCCCGCGCCGGTCTCGTCACGTTCTAAAAACTACCCGAATGGGTAGGCCGCACCTACCCATTCTCCTGATGCGAGGGCGATAGCTTCACGGCTAATCTCGGTGCATGAGCAACACACTAGACGCACTATCCCAAGACATCGCACGCATCGCTTCTAAAGCACACCCACGGGTCGTCGCGATCCACGGACGCCGTGTCGCTCCCTCAAGCGGGATCATATGGAACGGCGAAGGGATCGTGATCACCGCGGAGCACACGCTGGAATCCGACGACAGCTTCGAGCTGACGGAGGCGGGAGGCGCGCGCAAAAACGCCGCGCTCGTCGGGCGTGACCCCGGCACCAACGTCGCTGTCCTGCGAGCCACCGACCTCGACAAACCCGCACCGGATTGGACCGATACGAGCCGCCTCGAGGCCGGACACCTGGCCGTGGTCGTGGCGCCTCGCCGAGCCGGTCTCGTCGCCGTCAACGTGGTCGACGAAGAGTGGACCACCCGAAGCGGCGGCCGGCTCGATCGCTACATCGAGATCGACCCGAAACGCTTCCGCGGTTTCTCGGGAAGCCTTCTACTCGATTGCAACGGCCAGGCGCTGGGCATGAACACCACCGGACTCGCGCGGCGCAAACCGTTGACGGTTCCCACGGAAACGCTTCGTCGCGTCGTCGACAATTTGATCGAGCACGGTGAGGTTCGCCGCGGATTTCTCGGTATCACCACGTCGCCGGTGCGACTTCCGGACACGGTGGAATCGCAAGCCGTCGGACTTTTGATCCTCTCAGTGCAACCAAAGAGTCCCGCCGCGGCGGCCGGGCTCTTTCTCGGTGACGTCGTCCTCGGAATCGAGAGCGAAATCGCGGAGAGCCCGATCGCACTCCTGACCTACCTCACCGAGGAGCGCATCGGTCAGAACGTCGACATGCGAATTCTCCGCGCGGGCGAAGAGAAAACCGTCAGCGTGCTACTAGGCAAAAGAAAATGATCGTCGACGTCGACGAAGCTGAGGTTCTAGACGCGTATTCGAAAGTGGTAACGCGCGTTGCCGAAGAGCTCAGCCCGTCGGTCGTCAAAGTCGACGTCGAGAAGGCCGAACGGAAGTCACGATTCCGTCGCCGCCGTGACTCCGGCAGTGGCTCGGGCTTCGTCTTCACGCCGGACGGTTTCGTGCTCACGAACAGCCACGTCGTTGCGGGCGCCAAGCGCATCGAGGTCACCCTCCTCGACGGACGTTCCTTCGAGGCCGATCTCGTCGGCGACGACCCGGACACGGATCTGGCAGTTGTCCGCATCGGTGCGCCCGACCTCGTAGCCGCCACGCTCGGAAACTCGCGCACGCTCAAAGTCGGTCAGATCGTCGTTGCGATCGGGAACCCGCTCGGTTTCCAATGCACGATCACCGCGGGCGTTGTGAGCGCGTTGGGCCGATCGCTCCGTTCTCAATCCGGTCGTCTCATCGAAGGCATCATTCAAACCGACGCCGCGCTCAATCCCGGAAACTCCGGTGGACCACTCGTGAGCTCCGCGGGACGCGTCGTCGGCCTCAACACCGCGGCGATCATGGGAGCTCAAGGTCTGTGCTTTGCTATCCCGAGCGCGATCATCACGCACACCGCGGGCGTTTTGATCCGAGATGGGCGATTACGACGAAGCTACATCGGTGTGCGCGGTCAGGACGTTCCCGTCTTGAGACGCCTGACGCGTGCTCACGAGATCACGAACGAACGAGGCGTCCTGATTGTTTCTGTGGAGAAGCGCAGCCCCGCAGACGAAGCCGGACTTCGCGAGGGTGACATCGTCATCGCCCTCGACTCCACGCCGGTGCAAGGCATCGACGACCTGCTGCGTCTTCTAACCGAAGATCGCATCGGGAGTGACTAGCGAAGTGAAACTCCTGAGAGGCACGGAAACGAGGACACTTTCGATCCAGCCCACTGAGAAGCCATAGGCGCTAGTCCCCTGTATCAGAACAAACTAGACAAAGCAGAGCTTGCCGAAACCCTTCTAAGTGCATGAATCTTATGAATCTTATGGGCTGGCGAAAAGCCTAACTTTGTATAGTAATCAAAGATCCATGGGACTAGCGCTCGACGCCCAGCGGCGGGTCGTCGAACCATACATCGATCCTCGGACGACGCGTCCGCAGCCACTCCCGAGCTTGTCCCGGTAGAGTCAAAAAACTCATGCGGCTTCCCAAGGTAGTATCGGAGCAGTCCACCGAGCCGTTCCCGACAGCGAACGGGCCCTTCAACTCGAGTTTGGGCACCCTTCGGGGTGAATGGCAGCGAGCACTTCGCCTAGAGCGGCCTCACTGGTTCTGGTGTCGCACTGCCATTCCTGTGGCCACGAGCTCGCCGTTTCTGTGTCGGAGGCCACCCTCCGGCATCGGAGGACCGTCGTGATCTCTGAAGAACAAGGGCAGCCCCTCGGCGAAGTTGACCGGGTACGCCGCCGGGTCCTGTCGCTGATGATGGATGTGGATATGAGGCTCACTCGTGTTCCCGGAGTTACCACAGCGCCCGATAGGCTGGCCCTCTTCGAGCAACTCTCCTGACGTCACCACCACGCTCCCTTCCTGGAGATGCGCAATGACTAGGTACGTTCCCGTCGTCGGCAGCTGGATCACGACGTGGTTGCCGAAGGGCGCTTTGAGATTCATCGAAGGCCGTCCGGGAACGACGTCCGGATCGCCATCATGAGAGGATGCGACCGTCCCGGTCGCGGGAGCAAGGACCGGTACGTCGTAGCATCCATAGTCTTCCAGGTTCTCACTTCCAGTGAGATAGGGCGCGACGAACAGATCGTAGGCCCATCTCTGGTCCGGGACGATGGCGTGGTAGTTGACGTTGAGCGTGTCCCCACCCCACGCGACTTTGATAGGCTCGTTCGTCGGAAGCCGAACGGTTGCGGAGGGTGTCGTGGACTCGATGGAAGCGGGATAGGCAATGGCTAGAAACCCGAAGAACCAGGCGGCCGGTACCACCGCCGCCGCGCATCCGATGAGGCTGGCAAGAATGGTCCTGTCGAAACGCCGCTTCACCAGGGCGTAGACGGATACGACCAGCAACATAGCCAGCCCCAGGAGTGGCACCCCGATCTGAAACGTGTACCAGGCGACGATGCCGGCCATCCCGCCACGAAGGATGACGACCCAGCAAAGACCCGAAGCTAGGAGGATCATCGCGAAGGGAAGCCATCTCAACCAGTTCGAGGTGTTCACGCGCGCATTCTACGTCGGGAGAACGGTTTGCCGTGTTCGGTGCATGATTTCACATCAAGAAATCCCGTCGTACTTAGGAGTCGCGTGCGCCCAGTGTCTGGTTTTGCGGGACAGACCGCTGAGCCTGGGACCGATCGTGACGAGATGCCTCCCGCTCCGTGCTGCGCACCCGGTGTCGCCGAGGGGCTCTCTTATCTCCCGGAGTGATCTCGCATCTTTCAGGAAGGATCTCGTCGACGCTTGCCACCGGAAACAGAATTCCGTATGGTCAATAGAGGCCATAACCTCTCGGAAATCTCGAACCATCAAGGAGCTCAAGAGCTATGGAGCTCGTGCATTGCCGCAGCTGCGACGTATTCAATCCGCCCGGGAGCACGGTGTGTCAGCAATGTCACAAGCCGCTCTCTGAAGTCGCGGAGAATAGCCCATCCGCGCGACCTGAAGTCAAAGAGGGGCGGGATACCACTCCGGCGGAGGGTGCGGCACCCGCCGAATCGACGCCGCCTCCATTCGAAGCCTCCCCCGAGGTGCTCGCCCAGGTAGAAAGGCTGCAGCAGCGGATTGCGGAAAGCCCGGACGCCAAGGCTCTCTACCTGCAGCTTTCAAAAATTTACGTCGACACCGGCCGTAAGGACCTTGCCATCGGTGTTATGGAGCAACTCCTCACGGTAGATCCGAGAGACGTCTACATCCAACACCGGCTCGATCAGCTGAAGAACCCAGTGGCAGCTCCGGTGCCCTCGTCTCGCGGGACGGTGGCATCGCGTCCACGCCCGCGGCCGCGGCCACCCTCCGGCCCATTGGAGAAGGCACGCGAGCTGGCGTTTCGTCGCCCGAAGCTCCTCGTCCTTGCGGCGGCGGGGATCCTCCTTGCAGTAGTGGTCATCCGGGTGTTGTTTCCCTCGACGCGTCTGATCGCATCGGGCGAGTTCCGGGCGTATGGGGCAGAGTGGTCCCCGACGGGTCGCCACTTCGCCTTCCTGATCGAGAAGAGCCAGAGCGTAGAACTGGCGGTCTATGACATGCGCGAAGACTCTTACCGGATCTTGAGCGATATCTCGGGATGGGACGCTTCGGCATTCGCCTGGTCGCCCGATGGGCAGCGTCTCGCCTACGAGGGAGACCCTGCCGAAGGGGACTGGCAGGAGACCATCTGGGTGGCCGAGGTTACGAGCGGCGAGACGCGCCGCGTAGGGAATGGCTCCTCCCCGGTGTGGTACCTCGACGGAGCGAACTTGCTCGTGGCTTGCACCCCGGAGTACGGCTCCGTAGATTTCGGCTCCGTTGGGAACTGGCTCGAGAAGTGGGCTCAGCCGTCTCATAACGTCTGCCGTCTCAATGTAGATACGGGACAGAGCCGGGACGTTGCGCAGGTCGACGCTCGGGACCTCTCGTTTTCTTCGGTGCTCAACAAGATCGCTTTCAACCATGTGGAGTTCGACGAGGGTGCGCTCGAGTCGGGCCTCGAGCTCCAACAACAGGAGTTCGAGGGCTTTATCGACAGAGTACTCTCGGATGACCCCCATAACGTTCTCGAGGGCACCCGGGATCTGTCGCGCGAGCTCGAGGCACGCAGCTACATGGAGGGGAAGCGAGGCGACGGATCCACGGAGCCGCCTCCCTTCACGAGCGACGTCTTCGTCATGGACCTCATCGGCACGCGACCGAGCCAGATCACGAACGATGGTCGCTCGTCATTCATTTCCTGGACTCCCGACGGTCGACGAATCCTCTACCAGACCGCCGGCGCCTCGGGAGCCGAAGTGTGGACGATGAATCCCGATGGTAGCGACCGGCAGGTGGTGATCCCCGCTTCGCTCGATATCGTCGACCCACGCTCGGTGAGGCTCACGGCGGACGGCAAGTACGCTCTGTTCGTCGCACCGGTGGAAGCGGATCTAGCGATGGCCAAAATCATGACCGGAGAGAGTCCAGCCGACGTACACATTGTGACCATCGGTTCGACGACCGCCACACGGCTCGAGAACCAGCACCCGTTCAAGCAACGGTACGCGCTGTCTCCTGACGGAAAGCGCTTCGTCTACGAGGTACTGACTGACGTCAAGCTTCTGCAGCGAGCCGCACACAGCGAGCTCTGGCTCATGTCCCGTTGAGCCCCGTTTAGGCGACGATGCTGGTTCTCCTTCCGTCGGGAACGGAGCAGCCGTTCCGCGCCGCGCGAGTCACGTTAGCGCTGATTGTCGTGAATCTGCTCGCCTTTCTGCTCACGTCCCCGAACGAGGGCCAAAAGCTCGCCGAGCGCGAAGCCGAGCTCGAGCGTATCGCCGAGTGGTCGCTACGACAGCCACGCCGGCAAAACGCCGAGCTCGATGAGCGAGCCAGTCGCTTCCCGACCACACTCGCCTTCCTTGACCAGGACGATTCGTGGCTATCCGAAGTCGAGGCGTCGGAGGAAAGGGAGCGGCTGAACTCGTGCCTCGAAGACTATCGAGAGATCCGGGTCAGTCATCCGTTCTATCGGCACGGTTTCGTACCTTCCGAAATCGGAATCCGGCAATTGTTTCTGCACCAGTTCCTGCACGCCGACTTTCTGCACCTGGCGTTCAACATGCTCTTCCTCTGGGCGGTCGGCGCCCTCGTGGAGCTGATCCTCGGCTATCGCCTCTTTCTCGCCGCTTACATCGCGAGCGGCGTTGCTGCGGCTCTGACACACGCCGCGCTCAACCCGGCGAGCTCCGAGCCGGCCATCGGCGCGTCGGGAGCAGTTGCCGGCGTGATGGGCATGCTCGCGGTCCTTCACGGGAGTCGCCCCATGCGCCTCGTGCTCGTCGCCATGGTGGCGCTCGCGCCGCGTATCATCTTCTTCTCGCTGCCGGCATACGCGTTCATCGGGCTCTGGTTGTTGGAGCAGATCTTCTTCGCCTCCTTGGGCTCGACCGTGCTCGGCGTCGCTTTCGGCGCGCATCTGGGCGGTTTCTTCTTTGGAACCCTCGCGGCGCTGGCTTACCGCGCGCTCCGCGGCACGCCGCGAGAGCTCGAGCTCGCGCCCGAGGACTGAGTACTTCGCCCTTCAGATATCGGATACTTCGCCGCGTTATGGATTCTCGGTAGGTTTCACCTCTACCTCTTCTTCCTCCGCGTCGCCCGGCGCCGTTTCCCAAACGTAGTCCCGATCCCTCACGTGCTTTTCGAACCAGTCGAGCTCGACGTTGACTTTGAAGAGCTCGTGCCGCAGCTCGCGCCATCCGTGGGGCTCGCGAGGAGCGATGTACAAATGCGTCGGCACGCCGTTCGCTTTGAGGGCACGATAGAGCTCGACGGATTGTGGCGGCGGCACGCGGACGTCGTTCTCACCCACGAGAATGATCGTCGGCGTCGTGACTTTGTAGATATCCTTCAACGGTGATTGTCCCCAATAGGTATCGATGGGCGCGTCCTCCTGCCACGGCGTGCCCCCGAACCACGGCGTCCGGTAGATGCGCACGTCGCTCTGCGCGTACATGGAGATCCAGTTGACCGCTCCCGCCCCCGACGAAGCGGCCTTGAAACGGTTGGTGTGGGTGATGATCTTGTTGGTCATGTGGCCGCCACCGCTCCAGCCCATCTTCGCCATCCGATCGCCGTCGACGAAGCCTTCGTCGATCAGGTGATCGACGCCCGTCATCACGTCCAGATGGGACTGGCGAAAATAATGCCCCACCATGTCGCGCAGTACCTCGTCGCCGTAGCCGGTGCTTCCACGATAGTTGGGCTTGAGGACGAAGTACCCCATCGCGCTGAGCACCTGTACGTAACGGTTCCATCTCCCGAAACCGAACCTGTCCGACGACGCCGGTCCGCCATGCGTCTGGACAACAAGGGGATGGCTCGTGCCTCCTTGGTAGTCCAGCGGATAATAAAGAAGACCCTCGACCTCCGCCCCGTCGTCGCCTTTCCACTGGATCGCCTCTTGCCGCGGGAGCTCGAAATCCTGGTCGAGATGGTCGTACACATGGGTAATCCGGACGGGACCGGCGCCTCCATCGGCGGGGATCGAGTGCACATCGCCCGCGTTCGTAGGCTCGTCGATACCGAAGATGTGTCTTTCCAGCTGCGGGACGTACTGCCAGCCTAACAGTGAATGGTCGCCCTGCGTCAACTGAGTGCTCGCCTCCGAAGCCACGTCGACTTTGAAGAGCTCGCTGCGTACTCCGGTGTTAGCCGCGAAGTAGATCGCCGAACCGTCCTTCGACCAGTAGGCGTTCTGGACCTCGTGAGGCATGTCCTCGACCAGCATCCGGTGCGCTCCGCCCGATGCCGGTACGAGGAAGATGTTGTCGTTGTAATAGGTCTCGAAATCCTCGTTCGAGTCGGAGCGAAAGAGGACCCACTGGCCGTCGGGCGAGAGCTCGGCCCCGTACTCCGAGACCGTATTGTCGGTGAGCTTCACGGCCTCGCTTCCATCGGAGCTCATGAGCCACACTTCGCCCTCGTCCCGGTTGTCGAACAGAGGCGTCGGTGTGCGGTGGTGCGCGACCTTCGCGCCGTCGCGGGAAAGCCGGTAGCCACCGACGGAGAAATCACCGTCCGTGATGCGCTCCTCGGTTTTGGCTTCTACCGAGATGCGCCACAGATGTTGTTGCTTGTAATCTTCGTCGAAGGCGAGAACATCGTCCTTCAGCTCGTCTTTCTTCTTTTCCTCGTCGGTCTTCGGGTCGGGCGCGACGAAATAAATGTGCTTGCCGTCCCGTGACCACTCGATCCTCGAGACCGAGGCGTCGTGCTCCGTCAGAGGCGCCGCTTCCCCGCCCTGGTTGCTGAGCAGATAGATCTGCGCGTTCTCTTCCTCACCGCGCTCAGCGATGAAGGCGATGAGCCGACCGTCCGGCGACCACCGGGGACTTTGCTCCCCCTTCTCACCGTTTGTGAGCTGCACGGCGTCGCCACCCTCGGTGTCCACCCGCCAAATGTGACTCACCCGCTTGTTGGCCTTCCAGTCGGCCTCGCCGAGCGTGTAGACGAGCTGGCTTCCATCCGGAGACATCCGGGGTTCCCCGAGCCGCGGCACTTCGAGAAGATCGACGATCGTCATCGCGCGCTTCGTCTGCCCCAAGGCGAACGTCGACAAAAAACATCCCAGGAACAACAGAACGATTTTTCCCAAGGTCATGACGCCCTCCATGAATCAGAACGGCTAGTATACTTTCAGGTCAGCTACGCCCCCGGCCGGAGGCCGGGCCTATCAAGTAGGAAACTACCAAAGCTGGTAGAAAGGTTGTCGGTGAAGGCTCCGGCAGCGAGCCCCGTACTGTCATTGGTGCATGATGCCCCAGGGTCAGCTTGGGTCCGAGCCGGCTCCCTATCATTGGCGAGGCTTCCAACGAAAGCACTCCCCACGGTCAGAATCCATTCGATCGCCATCTCGGGCCGGAGCCTTCGCTCACAAAATACACTTGAGGTGAGCGAATGAACAAACGAAGGAAGAGCAAAGCGGCGAAGCGTCTCTCACGGAATTCCCTGCCGTCGATACGACCGATGGTAGCGGGCATCGATCTCGGGAGTCGAGAGCATTGGGTCTGCGGTCCGCAGCTAGCTGATGGTCGGCCGAACGTGCGGGTGTTTTCCACGACAACGCCGGCGCTGGTTGAGCTTGCGGATTGGCTTATCGAGCAAGGTGTGGAGTCGGTGGCGATGGAAAGCACCCACGTCTATTGGATTCCGGTTTATGAGTTGCTCGAATCCCGTGGTATCGAGGTCGTTCTTGTCAACGCTCGGCAGCTGAAGAACGTTCCGGGTCGCAAAACCGATATGCAAGATTGTCAATGGCTGCAGACGTTACACAGCTGCGGACTTCTGCGTGGCTCGTTTCGCCCGGGGGAGTCGATTTGCCGATTACGCTCGATGCACCGGCAGCGTCAAGAACTAATCGAGCATCGGGGCCAAGCCGTCCAATGGATGCAGAAGGCTCTGGACCAGATGAACGTGCAAGTCCACCGTGCGGTGACCGACATTACCGGTAAGACCGGAATGCTCATCGTTCGTGCCATCGTTTCTGGCGAACGTGACCCGATGAAGCTCGCCGAGTTTCGAGATCATCGATGCAAGAAAAGCGTAGACGAAATCGCAGAGCATCTCACCGGCACTTGGCGTGACGAGCATCTTTTCAATCTCGCATCGGCGCTGCGCCTTTACGATGTGCTACAAGCCGAAATCGAACTCTACGACCAGCGTATCCGTGAAGTGGTCATCGAGCTTCAGCCGACCGAGCGCAGACACGACAGTGTGCCCGCTCATCCGAACCCGAACAAGCAAAGCGCCATGCGGCGCCGCGGCGAGCAGGAACAGCGAACCGAACTGTGGCGTTTTGCTGGATGCGATCTCACCCGCATCGACGGCATCAGCCCCGATACCGCCGCGATCCTACTCACCGAGGTCGGGTTCGACCTCTCTGCCTTCCCCAGTGAAAATCACTTTGTCTCGTGGCTCCGTCTTGCGCCGCGCCGCCCCATCTCGGGTGGAAAGCTACTCTACAAACGCCCCAATGGCACCGGCTCCAACCGTATCGCCGGTGCCTTACGCATGGCTGCATTGTCACTCAACCGTTCGAAGACCGCACTTGGTGCTTACTATCGCCGCATCGCCCGACGTAAAGACGCTAAAACCGCGATCTTTGCCACCGCAAGAAAGCTCGCTCAGCTCGTCTTCCGCATGCTCAAATATGGTCACGAATACACAGACATCGGTGCATCTGCCTTCGAGGAGCGCTTTCGCCGAAACCACATCAACGGCTTGCGAAAGGCAGCCGAAAAGCTCGGCTTTACACTCACTCCCGAGGCTGCTGCAAAGTAGTTTCCGGTCAGGAAGTCTGCACGAAGGTCGCAGGCTCGCCGACGTCGTAGAGGGTGCAGAGCCAGCGGTTCCTCTGCCGATGGCAGACAGGATCTCAAAGGGTCCGAGCTCGATCACCTCCTCTGTTTTTGCGTAAGCGCCGGGCACGTATTTCAAACCGCTGGAAAGACCAACGGCGCCTTCGAGGGTCTTCATTGTTCGGCGTCGCCACGCGTGTCACCGCGCACACTTTCGAGTAAGAGATCTCGCCCTTGCCCATGGATTCGCTGATGAGGGGCAAGTTAGCCAAAGCGCGGGCCAAGCGGATTTTCTCGCGAGTCGGTCGAGAACGAAGACTCGTTTCAAGCACGAAACGCGTTCTGGCACGACCCCCGGCCGAAATCTACCGCTCGATGACCCTCAGCTCCAGGTGGGAGGGATGCTGCGCAGAGCGGTAGACACGATGTCGCCGACGTCCAGCGGTTCCTCTGCCGATGGCAGACAGGATCTCAAAGGGTCCGAGCTCGATCACCTCCTCTGTTTTTGCGTAAGCGCCGGGCACGTATTTCAAACCGCTGGAAAGACCAACGGCGCCTTCGAGGGTCTTCATTGTTCGGCGTCGCCACGCGTGTCACCGCGCACACTTTCGAGTAAGAGATCTCGCCCGCTTTCTGGAAGTCATCGTCCGAGGCGGAGCTCCAGGTGGGAGGGATGCTAAATGTCATCGTCCGAGGCCACGAACGTCTGGGGATTTCGATCGATGACGGGAAACCAGCTGCTCTGAACGTGAACCATGATCCGGTGCCCCTTCTTGAACGTGTGGCTGCGGTCGCGCAGATCGAAGGCGAGCCGTGTGATCTCTCCCGGGACCAGGGGCTGCGGCTCGCTGTAACTGCTGCGGAACTTGGCGCGAAAGACCTCACCGGCCAGTAGCATCTCGAAATTTCCCATGCGAACGCCGCTCGGATTGGGCTCTCGATCGAGATGATCGCCGGGCAGGACGTCGATGAGCTTCACCACGAAATCGGCGTCGGTGCCGGTGGTCGAGACATCGAGCTTCGCGATGATGGGCCCGGCAATGGTGACATCCTCGGTGAGGACGTCGGTCTCGTAGACGAGTACGTCGGGTCGTCGCGATGCGAAGCGCTGGTCCTCGATCATCCAGAGATGCCCCTGGGTAGTGCGAATCTCCGCCGAGAAAGGCACGGGTCTGTCGGGGTCGCTGATGTAGCTGTCGAAGACCTCCCCTCTTTCCACCGACTCGCCGGGCCGCTCGAAGGAAAGCTTGCCATCCCCGTGGAAATAAAGCTGGCGAGCGATCGCCTCGCTTGGCGGCCAGCGATCGTAGCGCCGCCACTGGTTCGCGCCGGTCTCGAAGACCACCGCCTCGGGGAGCTCCGGATCGGGAGCGTCCTTCAAGTGATGCATGAAGAAGGGAAACAACACTTCCTGCTGATAATAATGTGAGGTTTTGGAGTCGAAATCGATATGCCCCAGTGAGCTTCCGTCCATCCGCGCCCAACCACCGTGCAGCCAGGGCCCGACGACCAGCGTGCTCTGGTTGCTAGGAATCTCCTTTTCCATCGCGTAGTAGATGCTCATCGGCCCGTAGAAATCCTCGGCGTCGAACCAGCCCGCCACGTTGAGCACCGGATGCGTGATGCCCTTCAAGTAACGGAGCAGGTTCTGCCGCTGCCAGTACTCGTCGTAGGTGCCGTGCTCCATGAACTCGTTCCAGGTCGGAACCGAGTAGTGAAAGTAACTTTCGTTCACGTTGGCGATGGGGCCCAGCTCGAGAAAGAACCGATAGCCATCGGGCGTACCGTAGTCGAAGCCCGCTTCTCGCTCCTCGGTGAGACCGGTCCTTACCCGGGCGTTACGTGAAAGCCAGCTGAACGCATACATCAGCCGGAAGGCGCCGTTATGATGCCAGTCGTCGCCGATAAACATGTCGGAAGGCGGCGCTTGTGGCGAGGAGGCCTTCAGGGCGGGATGGGCGTCGATCATACCCATGACCGTCTGATAACCGGGATAGGAGATACCCCATTGCCCCACCCGGCCGTTGTGGTTCTCGAGATTGTCGAGCAGCCATTGGATGGTGTCGTAGTTATCCGTGCTCTCGTCGGTTGCCGAAGGACCCGCGTCCGGCGCCGCGGGAGGCCTCATGACCACGAACTCTCCCTCGGAGCGAAACTTCCCTCGCACGTCCTGGAAGACGAAGATGAACCCTTCTCGATCGAACTCGGGTGAAGGACCAAGCTGGTCGCGGTACTCGTCGGGCCCATAGGGACGGATCGAGTAGGGCGTGCGCAGCACGAGAAAGGGATAGCGCCGGGTCTTGTCTTTGGGCTCGTAGATAATAGTGAAGAGCTTCACGCCGTCCCGCATTGGGATCATGCGCTCGGACTTGATGTAGTGCTGCCGCAGATCGAGCTCGGGTCGTGGCGCCTGCGCGAGAAGGGGAACCGAGACCAGAACAAGAAGCGATGGCCCCGGGAAGAAACGAAGGAGTTTGCTACGCATGAATCGACCTCCTCTGAGCGAAGCCGTATGATATCGTGGTGTCCATCACCATGACCTGATGGAGCGCGAGATTCTTTGCCCGTCCGCAGTGCAACGTTGGGCGCTTCGAAACTAGCCCCGTGGATGAAAGGTGGCGTAACAACACGAGAAGGACCTGAGGGGGCTCTCGAAATCCGGGCAGCCTGCTGTCGTGCGAAAGCTGCAACGGGTCGTCTATCCGCAGTTGAGGCAACACCCGCTCTTTGGGCCGAACATCGGCAAACTCAAGGGTTACACGCCGGACCCGTGGCGGTATCGCATTGGCGCGTGGCGATTCTTCTTTGAAATTGATGATGATGAGCGGACCGTGTTCATGACCGCGGTGGCGTACCCGGGTCGGTCTAAGCCCGAATCGCTGGGGGTGATCGCCAACACGAAGAAATCGATTCTGAATCTAGTCCCCCGGAGGCCCCCCTCCGCAAGGGGCTCCAGACTCAGGAGGTGAGTCACCACGACACACGATACCGCACAACAGGCAGACCAGGGCGGCATCGCACCGATGTGGCCAGGGCACGAGGAGCCCGGTTGGAGAATCCTGGTATGTACTAAGAGACTCCCCTATCGGGAGAACACTCGACCATAGACAGAGGCAGCTCCGCGACGAATACATGTCAGGCGCTAACCAACACGCGTATTTCAAGTTGATTCACCGTCGCTTCATGCTGCTCGTGCCCTGACCAGATGAGCGTGGGAGATCGGATGCTATAAAAAACGGTGTGCCGGGGCTTGACAGTTCAATACATTTCAGTACATTGCTTTTCCGCCGGGCGAACTAGAAGGCGTGCTCAAGGGGTGTGGGGAACGTTATTATGGGGGGTGACTCGTGCGTTCAAAAAGGACTGGACAACGTGGCTTGCGGAGTGAAAGGTGCCAAGGCGTGCTCGTACGAGGTCGGGAAATAGACGGGTGGCGTTTCGCGGCACTGCCCTGGCTTCGGCGCAACGCTAACGGTTCATAAGGCAACGTAGACCGTGTCGCTGAAAAGGGGAGGCGAATGGGCAAGGGGCTCGGGTTTTTGTGGTGGCAAGCCGCTGCAGTCGAGGATCTTTTTTGCGGTTTGAAACTCGGTGATCAAGGAGAGGATTTTGACTTCGGCCCCCCTGCGTTGCCGGTGCCACGGTGTTGGTTGCTGGGGATGTTCTCACCAACGCTCTCGGCGGCGAAGAATCAGAAGGCAACGCCGAGATCCATCGAATGCGTTTGTTTGATGGCGACCGCATTCTGCTGTGTAGCGACGGCTTACACGACATGGTCGAAGACGAAGAAATCGCGGAGATCTTGAAGCGTGAGCGGGCGTCGAATCCTGCGTGCGAGGCCCCTGGTGAAGAGCGCTCTCGACAACGGCGGTAAGGACAACGTGACCGGTCGTTGTCGCCGGGCCGAATTCCGGAGGTGGGCTAGGGAAAAAAATCAACGCCAAGGCGCCAAGACGCGAAGAGAACTGATGTCAGTCCTTTGCGTCCTTGCGCCTTTGCGTTTTTTTCTTCTTTTTAGGCGTCCCAGGGGGACGGGCTTCGGACGACTTTTCCCGCTACCGCGGACTCGATGCAGTCCTCGAGGCTTCCGTATGCCACGTGCACGTCGAGTAGCCCGGGGGAGTACAAGGCGTACTTGCCGGAGTTGGTCATCAGCGTGCGAACGCTCTTCGACAGCATCGGCGTTGCCAGGATGCAGGTGTCCACCGTCAGCCGTCCCCCGAAACGCGTGAGCGGCTCGATGAGGCCGGCGGCGTCCGCGAGCTGGCGCATGATACGGCTCGTGGTTACGAGGAAGCTCACTTTGGGGTGGCGCTTTTTGCCCTCGGACATTTTTTTCTCGATCAGAGGCGCGAGCTGGCGGAACTCGTCGAGGGAGAAGTGCGGGCTCCCAAGAATAACGAGCTCGAGCGTCTTGCCAATCGCAGTCGTCAGCTCCTTCCGTGCGCGACGCAGGGCTCCGACGCTGATACTGAGATTGTCATGTT
Organism: Candidatus Marinacidobacterales bacterium; assembly: GCA_965237955.1. Classification (GTDB taxonomy): domain Bacteria; phylum Acidobacteriota; class Vicinamibacteria; order Marinacidobacterales; family SMYC01. The sequence continues at coordinate 4,261,405 of OZ250169.1, forward strand.
CTGCCGGGGCTTTGCCTCGCAGGGCATCCTGGAGCGTCGGGGCTTCGGGCGTTACGCCGACGATATGGAACAGCCCGACGCTGCCCGAAGAGGCTGCGGTTGCTGCCAGCGCCTTGAGCTGATTTTCGTTCGGTGAGGCGGCGAGGCCGACGATGACGGGCACCTTGTCGCCTGCGGCCTGTCCAACGAGATGTCCGAGTACCGGGTAGAAATCATCGCGCGCCGCGAGCGAGCCGGGCACCGGGGCGAGATCGAAGACGAGTTGCCCACCGCGGTTTTCGTCCAGGTGTAGTCCGGAAGCCGGGACGCGTCCGGTGAGGGCTGCACAAATATCGAGCAGGTCCGGATAGCGTTCGGTACGCGCACCGAGCACGGAGTTCGCGAACACGACCGCGTTCGACTCGCCCCACGCGATCTGTTGCCCGAGCTTCGGAGCGTGTTCCGTCTGGTACGGAGCGCAGGTCCACGTCGGGAGCGTTCCCATTTTTTGATAAGCGAGCATTTGGCGGTGCGCTTTCTCCGCCCACTCCGCCGGAACGTCCCATTCTTGCCAGTGCTCTTCGTCCAAACCACTCACGTTGAGCGTCGTGGGCACGACGACTTGGCCACCCGATCCGGCCAGACGCTCGGCGAACTCGAGCCCAGCGTCGCCAACGTAGATGGTGCTGTCGACGTGAGCGCCCGTGATGTCGAGCATGCGCTCCGCGCCGTAGACGTCGGCCATGCGCACGAGGATGGACATCGCCATCTTCGCAGCACGACCGAGCTCGCCCGCGAGGAGTGCTTTGTCTCTCTTCGTGAGCTCCAAGCTCACGAGCCCCTAGTCTTTTTCAAACGGTTCAGGCGGTGGACCCAGTAGGTGTTGGTGATGACCACCACGACGACGAGCACCGAAATTTGGATGACGGCGGTCCCAACGCTCGATTCACTCCGGAGCTTCCACCAGCCGTCGGGATCGAATTGCGTTGCCGATTGGTAGAACCACCATGCCAGCATGGCAAGAAACTCGAGCGGCACGACGATCGAGATGACCCACACGAACCAGCTACCGATCGGGTGGTTCTCGTCCTCGGTGTTGATGAGCTCGTCCCGGAATTTCGCCGCTCCATACTTGATGACGGTCACCGCGATGAAGAAACCGGAGAACATGAGGCCGATGCCCCAGACCCAATCCTGATTCTTGAAAAAGCCCATGAAAAACGCCGAGGGAAGGCCGAGCACGAACGACACCACGCCGACCGTGGGCACGGCGCGAGCGCGAGAAAACCCCAGGTCCATCATTATGCGAGACGCCATTTCGAGCATGGCGATGAGCGAAGAAATCGCCGCGAAGCTCAGCGCGAGGAAGAAAATGGGGAGAAAGATTCGCCCTCCGGGCATCGACGAGAAAAGCTGCGGCATCCAGATGAACGTCAGGCCTTCGTTGCCGGCAGCGAGAGCGGCCGTGGCCTGGTCTTCCGGAAGAAGGGCGAAGACGGTACACATCACCGCGATGCCGGCGAGAAGCGAAGCGGAATTGTTGCCGAACGCGGTCGTGAGTGTCGTCAGCGTGAACGTGTCTTGTTTGCGGAAGTACACGCCATAGGTCGTCACCAGGCCCCAGCCCGCCCCGGTGCTCCACGCGGATTGGGTCAGCGCTGCCAGCCAGACTTGGTAGTTTCCGAGGTCTTCCCAGTTCGGCGTGAACAGATAGGCCAGGCCTTTCACGGCCCCGGGAAGCGTGACCGCACGGATGGCCGCGATGACGAGGAGCACGAAAAGCGCGGGGATGAGGATGCGGTTGGTGCGCTCGATACCACGGACGACGCCTCTATAGATGATGAAGCATCCTATAGCGAGTGCTATGGCGTGGAAGATCACCGGTTGGATCGGATCGCCAGTGAATCGCGTCCAGTAACTCTCGGCATTGTCGGCGGAGAACACCGTGCCCAAGGAAACGGTAAAGTACTTCAGACACCACCCGGTGACGACGGAGTAATAAAACATGATGAAGCACGTCACCAGGCCCACGAAAACACCCAACCAGTTGTAGCGTTCTCCTATCAACGTTCCTATTGCGCCCGCCGGGCCGCGGCGGGTGGTCTTGCCGAGAGCGAACTCGACGAGAAGCAGCGGGATCGCCCACGCGAACAAGAAGATCACCCAAGGGATGAGAAACGATCCTCCTCCGTTCGCGGCGGCAACTCGTGGAAAACGCCAGATGTTGCCGGTGCCGATGGCCATGCCGAGCGAGGTCAGCAGGATCCCCCATCGAGACGTGAACTCTTCTTTGGATGTGCTCACTGGCCGCTACACAATGTAGTCGCGCGTAATCTTGTCTATCGATGTCGTGCCGGCTTGGCGCATGACCATTTCGAGCTCGGCGCGCATGATGGTGAGGACCGCTTCAACGCCCGGTTGACCGAACGCGCTCAGTCCCCACAGGTACGGTCGGCCGATCGCGATCGCGTCGGCGCCGAGGGCGAGTGCTTTGAAAATATCGGTGCCGCGACGAAAGCCGCCGTCGATGATGACCGGGATTCTGCCTTGCACCGCGTCGGTGATCTCCGCCAGACACTCGATCGTGCCGCGGTTGCTGGCCTCGGCGCGCCCGCCGTGGTTCGACACGACGATGCCGTCGATGCCGTCGTCGACACAAAGTGCAGCGTCCTCCCCGGTCACGATTCCCTTGATATAGACTTTCATCGTCGTCGTGTCCTGGAGCCTCTTGACGAAATCCCACGTCATGGTGCGCGGGGATCGGCCCTTGATGAGGGAGTGGTCGACGCCGTCGAACATCGGCTTGCGGTCATAATAACCTCCCTCGACGTGGCAGATCTCGCATTGCCGTTCGTCCCGACGCTTGAAGCGCTCGGCAGTCTCCCGGTTGCTGCCACCCTGCAGGTCGACGGTCAGCGCGACCACGGGGCAGCCCGCGCCCTCGGCGCGCTGGAGCAACCGCTTGGTAATGCTCCACTCACTCGACGGATAGAGCTGGTACCAGATGGGAGCGCCTCTGGCTTCGGCCACCTCTTCCACCGAGGACGTGGTGACGGTAGAAAGAATCTGTAAGTGGCCTTGGTTGCGCGCTGCTCGAGCGACGGCGACCTCACCTTCCAGGTGGAACGCTTTCAGACTTCCGGCGGGCGCGATGACGATCGGTGTGTCCCACTTGGTTCCCATCAACTCGATGGAAGTGTCGATGTTGCTTACGTCGATGAGTCGTCGCGTTCGGAACTGAAATTTATCGAAGCCCGTTCGATTAGCACGCACGGTACCATCGTCGTCGGTACCGGTGGCGAGATAGCCGTAGTGCGCGACGGGGAGCGTCTCCTTGGCCGCCTCGTGGAAATCGAAAACGTTGATCGCGTCTTTGGGATCCGATATCGGTCTCGATTCTTGAGCGAACCCTAGGCCTGGGTAAGCAAGGAGCGGACTAGTCGCCAAGAAGCGAAGGAATCCGCGTCGACTCTCGAGCTCGAACTTGCTGGTCAGCCCTAGACCTCCGATCGTGGCTTGCGAGGATAGCACGCGGCTATTTGAAGATCGACTTGAGAACGTAGCCCGCAATCGCCTGGTTTTTGCGCAGTCGGCGGACCGAATACGGATACCAGTTTGGGCCGTAAGGGACGGCGACGCGCAAGCGATGCCCGGCATCGCGCACGATCTTCCTGAGCTCGCGCTCGACGCCATGAAGCATCTGGAACTCGTATTGGTGGGGCTCGAGGCCGAGCCGGTCGATGAGGCGGTACGCCTCCCACACGAGAAGCTCGTCATGGGTCGCGATACCGACGTAGCACCCCGCGCTCAAGAGCTCGTCGAGGAGCATCACGTAGTTTTCCTGGATGATCGCGCGATCGGTGTAGGCGATCTCCCGGGGCTCGAGGTACACGCCTTTACAAAGGCGTACGTTGGCACCGACGTCGGCGAGCCGGCGCACGTCGCCGAGACTCCGGCGCATGCGGGCCTGGATCACGCAACCGAAGTTGTCGAAGTCTTCGCGGAGCCGAAAAAAGAGCTCGAGGGTATCGTCGATGGTCGGCGAGTCCTCCATGTCCATACGCACGAAGTTCCCGTGGCTTTTCGCGTGCTCCAGGATCGCGCCGATGTTTTGGTAGCAGAACTCCTTGTCGAGCTTCAGCCCGAGGTGTGTGGGTTTGATGTGGATGTTGCTGTCGAGCTTGCGCGCCGCGATCTCGTCGAGCGCTTTCTTGTAGTCGCGGACGGCTTCTTCGGACTCTTCTCGCCGGGTGACGAACTCGCCGAGAATGCCCGACGCAGCCATGAGGCCGTCCCGGTTCAATGACTCGATGACACGGATCATATCGGCGAGCGTTTCCCCGGCGATGTAAGGGCTGGCAAAAACACGCACCATTGGCTTGGGGACGATGGGAAGCGTCGCGGCAATGAGCCTGTCGAATAGGCTCATAAGTCAAGCCACTTCAGGACGCGATCGAGCGATGCCTTCGTAGGCTCATCGAGCTCGGCGCCCGGCGCGCGGATTCCTGCATGGCTCAGGGCACCACGTCGCTTCACGATTTCTTTGCGAATGGCCATGCCGATCCCGGGTTGGAACTCGAATCGCATCAGCGGGACGTGACGATAAAAGAAGTCTGCCGCCTCGTCGTGCTGACCGGCGTTCCACTTGGAGACGGTTTCGACAAGGAGCTTCGGGTAGGCGAACCACGTCATCGCGCCGTTTGCGCCGCTTATCAGCTCTTCTAGGAGGTAGCTTCCGCCCAATCCCCCAAAGATGTTGATGGTGATGTCAGTGTCGAGCCCTAGTCTGTCCTCCATCTCGCGGATACGCGCGATCTTGTGCGGTGTCGGAGCGTCTTCGAGCTTGATGGTCCGTGCAGAAGGAATCTCCCGGCAGATGTCGACGAGGAGAGACGCTTCCATGTGATACCCCGAGATTGGGGGAAAATCCTGCACTACGATCGCGTCGTCGAAATGATCGGCGATGGTTCTGAAATGCCGGCGGATATAGCTGGAGTTGAGCTTGGGCATGCGCGGGGGGCTGACCATGACCCCGGCGGCGCCGGCGGTTTTCGCGTCCTCGCAGTAGTCGATGCAAGTGTCGAGACCAGCGGTGGTCGCGCCGACGATCACCGGGACGCGACCGTTGGTGTGCTCCATGGTCGCGTCGAGGATCGCGTGACGCTCGCGGTCGTTGAGCCGAGCGACCTCGCTGGTCACGCCGAGTGCGGTGAACCCGGAGACACCGTCTTCGATAAACAGGTCGATGACGCGGCGAAGGCTTTCGGAATCGAAGTCGCCGTACTTGTCAAACGGGGTCGGCAAAACGGTGTAGACACCTTCTAACTCGATCATGGCGGACGTTTTTTATCACGAGTTGCCAGGGAGGGCGAGCCGGACTTAGTATGCAACCTCCATGAAGATTCACGTCATCTCGAGAGACGAGGTCAAACAGGCCGTCAGCATGGAGCAAGCCATCGAGACGGTGAAAGCTGCGTTCGAGCAGCTCTCCACCGGAAGCGCCAGTGTTCCCATCCGCACCCAGCTCGGCGTTCCACTCCACGACGGCGTCACCTTGTTCATGCCTGCGTATCTCGAACAGACCGACGAGCTCGGCATGAAGATGGTGTCGGTGTTCTCCGGCAACATCGAGCAAGGCCTTCCTACTATCAACGCCATGGTGATCCTCGTCGATGCCGAGACCGGGCTTCCTATTGCCATCATCGACGGCACTTACCTGACGGCGCTTCGTACCGGTGCCGGCTCCGGCGCGGCGACCGACCTGCTCGCCCGAGGCGACGCCAAGTCCGTGGCGGTGCTCGGTACCGGAGTACAGGGGCGAACCCAGCTGCGAGCGGTATGCACCGTCCGTTCGATCGAGAAGGTATTCGTATTCGACAAGCGTGACGCCGCCGCGGAGGCTTTCCGCGACGAAATGGCCAACGTGGTCTCCGCCGAAATCGAAGTTGCCACGACCGCCGCCCAAGCCGTTCGCAAAGCGGATATCGTTTGCACGGCCACGACATCGAAGACGCCAGTGTTCTCCGATGCAGATCTCGCCCCCGGCGTCCACGTGAACGCGATCGGCTCGTTCACCCCCCAGATGCAGGAGCTTCCCGGCGAGACCGTCGAGCGCTGTCTCCTCGTCGTTGACTCTCGCGCGGCGGTGTGGGCGGAGTCCGGCGATTTGATCATCCCTCGTGACGAGGGCCGCATCTCGGAAGACAGCGTCCATGCGGAGCTCGGGGAAATCGTCGCCGGCACCAAACCGGGACGAACGAGCGACGATCAGGTCACGGTGTTCAAAGCCGTCGGCAATGCCGTCCAAGATGTCTCGGTCGGCGCACGTGTTCTCGAAGAAGCGAAGAGAAAGAACTTGGGAACGATCGTTGATCTGTGAGAGCCGTCCACGATGAGAGTCACGCTCGACTACGGTACTGACGGGCTGGAAGTCGATCTCCCAGACGAAGGCACGACCGTGATCGAGCCCGCGTATCCACCAGGCGTCGACGATCCCGAGGAGACGCTTCGACAGGCGCTGGCCTCACCGATCGACGCGACGCCGCCACGAGAGATCGTCAAGGCGGGCGAGCGGGTAGCGATATCTGTTTGCGACGGCACGAGGCCGCAGCCGCGCGCGCTCATGTTGCGCGCGCTCTTCGAGTCGATGCCGGATGTGCGCCCGAAAGATATCGTGATCTTGATTGCGACAGGAACTCATCGGGCTAACAACGATGTCGAGCTAGAAGCGATGCTAGGCGACGATATCGTCGAGCGCTATCGGGTCGTGAACCACGACGCACGCGATGGGAGCACGCTGGCTTCGGTCGGTGAGAGCTCGAACGGAGTACCCGTTTTTCTGAACCGCGAGTGGATCGAAGCGGACGTTCGCATCACCACCGGTTTCGTGGAGCCGCACTTTTTCGCCGGTTTCAGCGGCGGACCCAAGATGGTGGCGCCCGGTCTTGCCGGGCTCGAGACGACGATGGTGCTGCACGATGCGCATCACGTCGGCCATCCGAAGGCGACATGGGGTGTCACCGAGGGAAACCCAATCCACGATGATGTGCGCGACATCGCACGCATGACCGGTGTGGACTTCGCGTTCGACGTCACCCTCAACGGTGAAAAAGAGATCACGGCGGCGTTCGCGGGAGAGCTCTTCGCCGAGCATCGAGCCGCTTGTGAGACCTCGATGCTCGAGGCGATGCGAGAAGTGCCCGCGCCGTTCGATGTCGTCGTCACCACCAACTCCGGGTTTCCCTTGGACCAAAATCTCTACCAGACGATCAAAGGAATGTCGGCGGCGGCGAAGGTCGTTAAGGACGGCGGCGTGATCCTGTGTGCGGCAGAGTGTCGCGACGGGTTGCCGGATCACGGCGCGTACGCCGAGCTCTTGAAGCGTGGATCCTCACCCGACGAGCTTCTCGAAATGGTGCACACGCCGGGTTTCGCAGAACCGGATCAGTGGCAGATTCAAGTTCAGGCGCAGATTCAAAAGCGCGCCCGGGTTCAGGTCAAGACGAGCTTTCTCTCGGAGCAAGCGCTTCGTGGCGCGCATTTCGAGCCCATGGAGGACGTTTCCGAAGCCGCCCGGCGCGCGCTCGAGGAAGCAGGGGAAGGGGGAACGCTGTGCGTGTTGCCTCGAGGACCACAAACGATCCCCTATGTTCGCTAGTGCCCGAACCCGGTGAGCCGCTATCGACTCGGGCCGATCTTCGTTATGATCCTCCTTACTGTAGAGGGTGGAAGGTTCGGAGACATAGATGAAGCTGATTCGCTTTGGCGAGATGGGGAAAGAGCGACCCGGGATGTTGCTCCGAGACGGCTCGGTGATTGACTGCTCGATTTTCGGCGAAGACTACGATGAGAACTTCTTCGGCGATCGTGGCCTCAAGCGTCTCCGTCGCTGGGCGGCCACGTTCGCAACGTCGGCGGCCAAGGTCCATGCCCCAGTGCGCTACGGGCCACCGATCGCCCGGCCGAGCAAGATCGTTTGCGTCGGGCTCAACTATCGCGATCATGCACGAGAAACCGGCGCCGAGATCCCCAAAGAGCCCATCGTTTTCTTGAAGGCTACTTCGGCCGCAGCCGGGCCGTTCGATGACCTCGTCATCCCGCGTGGTGCGAGCAAAGTGGACTGGGAGATCGAGCTCGGCGTCGTCATTGGCGCGCGGACGAGCGTTGTTCCTCAAGCCCGGGCTGTCGACGCCATCGCCGGTTACCTCGTGGTCAACGATTTCTCGGAGCGGTCGTTCCAACTCGATCACGGCGGGCAATGGGTCAAAGGGAAGAGCGCCGACGGGTTCGCGCCTCTAGGTCCGCATTTCGTGACGCCCGAGGAAATCGGAAACCCGCACGACCTGAAGATGTGTCTCGCCGTGAACGGAAAAACGATGCAGAACGGCTCCACCGCAAACATGATCTTCGGGATCCCGCAGGTCATCAGCTACGTGAGCCAGTTCATGACGCTTCTGCCCGGCGACATCATCAGCACCGGCACGCCATCGGGCGTTGGCTTAGGAAGAAAGCCGCCGCGCTTCCTCCAAGCTGGCGACGTCATCGAATCCGGAATCGAAGGTCTAGGAAAACAACGCCAAGAAGTGGTCCCGTGGCAGAAGGCGGCGAGCAAGTCAGCCTAAATAAGCTCTTCTTCCCATTACTCGCCGCCGCCTCAAAGAGCGCGTGAGGGGTGCCCCAAAATAACTTGTCGCCACTCGAAGATCCCGCCAACAATTACTCGAATGCGGTCAACTTCATTCGCAAAATCGCATTCCCCGGATCGATCTCCACCGCTTCTGTGTAGAGCGCCTGAGCTCGATGCGCAAGCCCCACGGCTTCGTAAAGCTCTGCCAATCCGATGAGCGACTCGGTGTCGAACGGATCGATCCCGAGAGCTTCCTTGAAGTGCTCCTCGGCATTCCTTCGCCACTTCGGATTTCGTGACAGCGCTTGCGCGAGGAGGCATTGATAGCGAACTTTGGAAGGCCCGATCCCAACGGCTTCTTCCATCAGCTTCACGACCTCGTGAAAGTCCCGCTGCGCGAAATATTTTTTCGCTTCTCGGTAGTAACGCTCCGCCATGTTCTCGCTGGATGTCGGTGGCTTGGGTTCCGGCTTCGGCGGAATGCTCGCTTTGGCAGTGACCTCACCCTTGGGCGCCTCGGTACGCAATGAGTTGTCGTAGCGCTTCCTCGACTGCGCGTTGCAAAGTGTTTCCTGCGCCTGCGTCACTTTCGTCAGGATCGCCTCGAGTTTCCTCCCAGCGGTCTCCACGATCTCTGGGGGGTGTCGATCCGGGTGGTATTTCTTGATGAGCGTCGTGAACGCTTTCTTGAGCTCTTTTGGTGCAGCGGTCCGGTGCACTTCCAGCCAGTCGTAATACGTGCCGGTCGATAGCGACCGGAGCTTCTCTTCGATGTCTTCCTGAACGCGACGCTCGTCGGCTGTCGACGCCGTCCTCGGGTCGCGCTTCGGCTTCGCCACCGTACGCACAGGCGGCTGGTGAAAGACGTCGATCGGTTCTTGTCGCTTCTGTACCGACGGTGCGACCTCTCGGCTCTTCTTTTTGCCCACTTCGAGGAAGCCGCTCGCTAGCAGACCGTAGAGGCATCGAAGCGTTTCTACTTCGTCCAGCGGTGACATCGAAACGATGTCGGAGAGCGTAGCCGTCCCATCGACCCTCGAGAACACGAACCCTTCTTCGGGGGTCAAATTCGCGTAGTGAGCGATGACTCGCGGGTCCTTCGTGTAGGTCGCGACGCGGGCGACGTCGCCCACGGCGGCGCGAACTACTGCGGGCTCCATGAACCGCGTTCCCTCTAAGATGATAGGAACCGTAGGCAGGTCGAGCGGTACGCCAGTTTCGACGACGCTCGACTCTTGCTGAAACCGGAAGACTCCCTCGTTCCACTTGAACAGCGAGTGGATGATCCCGCGGACTTGCTCCGCCAACCGGGTTTGCATTTGATGCTCGCTCATGAGCCCGAGCGCGACGAGCGTCGTCCCCAATTTCTCGCGCCTCGCGCGCATCTTGTTCGATGCGAGGGCGAGGTTCGAGCGCGTGAGCGCGCCCTTGCGAACGAGCATTTCCCCTAGCCGGTCCGAATGCACTGTCGAGCTGCCTTGGTGCACAACTCCGATAGAGGCCGATAGCTCGCTTGGCCCCGACTCCCATCATCCGATCATCTCGCTATCAGGCATCCCGAGCGCCGTCATGGTGTTGAGAATCTTGCACCCGATCCTTGCCTCGACTCTCTGTGCCGCCAACCCTCTCGCTCGCATCGCTGAGCCCACGATAGCCTTGTAGCGATGGAACGTTGTCTCGACTTTGCTCCGTTTGCTGTAGCCCGATTCTGTGTGCCACTTTCGTTTGCCGAGCCGAGCTTGTGCTGCAATGTTGCGATTGCGCTGTCGGCTGCTCGCCGGCCCCGATGCGAGCTGGGCGCCCTTGCGCGGCGGTATCAGCACCCTCGGCGAGCAATGAGCGCTGTGATTCTCGATTGCCTCATAGACACCGCCGGCGTCGTATGCGGTGTCAGCTCTGGCCGATGAGATGGGACTGTCGATCTGTCCGACAAGCGATGCAACCCGCGATGAATCGCGGGCTCTTTTGCTCGTCAGCTCGCCGGCGACGACTTCGCCACTCTGCTCGTCGACACACAGATGGAGCTTGCGATAGTCCCTGCTCTTTGGTGCTCTGCGCAGCTGGCCGGCGTGGACAGCGAGACCGCTGCTGTCGATCAAGATGTGCAACAGCGTCTTCTGCTTGTCTTGGTAGAAGGGGACCTTACCCAGCTTCGCCTTGCGCCTCGAGATCGTGGTGTGATCGGGCACATCATTGTCTAGCTTCATCAGAGCGAACAACGATCGCAGCAATCCCTCGCTCTGCCTAGATGACAGATGAAACACCATGCCCAGGGTGACAGCCGTCTCGATGGCGTGGTTCGAGTACTTGCGTTGACGGCCCGGTTTCCTCCTCCTCGGCCGGGGCGCGTCCCAGTTCACAAGCTTGCCGGCGGTGAGCGAGATCCAGACGGTCAGGCTCCCACGGTTGCGTAGACCCGCCTCATATTCACGCCAATTCCTCACGCGATAGGCCTTCTTCACATACTTCCGCTGAGTGCGTTTGAAAATGCTCATGGGGAACCTCGAATCCGTGAGTAAAGGACAATTGTGGACCGAGATCGCGAGTTGTGCACCAAGGCAGCGATTTTCCACGATTCGGGACAGATTTACGACCACACGCGGGACTTGAAGTTCTTCGACTGGCACCGCAACTACGGGTTCGGGATCCGCCTTCGAAACGCCACCGGCACCCAGTTCCGCCTCGAGGTCGCCACCGGCGACGAGGGGTTCTCGGTGCACATTACCTTCGGCGACCGGCCGGTCCGCGCCTTCGGAGCCGGCCCGGTTCGCTACCCGCTCTACCGGCCATGAAGAAGACGAAGACGTTCCAGGTGCGCGTGTTGAGCCTGCTGAGCCTGGTGAGCTCGTTCGGCGCTCTGCCGTGCGAAGCAGTTGAGGAAAAGCTGTTCCTGCGGCCGCCCCTATGGGTGGATGCCGACGACAAAAGCATTCCGGAGCCCGAGGAGCGAGACGTCTCCGAGCTCTTCGATCGGTTGCGCAACACCTGACTCCGTCACCTGGATCTAGGATACGTCGGCCTCAAGTTGTCGAACAGGCCCGCCATGAACGTGAACGCCTGGGACGAGGTTCCCGACTCGTCCTGGTTCGTGAACCGGATCGGGCGCCGCCCGGTCTCCGTCGAGGAGCTCCTCGAAGGGGCGCCCGGCGTGGCGCCCCGGCCGGGAAGGTGGGAGGCGGTTCGCCTCAAGACCCAGGGCTACACACCGGGCTTGCGCTTCGTCGACTCTGCCGGCGAAGGTTTCGTGCTCAAGTTCGACCCCGACGCTCCCGAGCGGAACTCCGCCGCGGACAGGATCGGATCGCTCCTGATGCACGCGGCGGGCTACTACGCCCCGCAGAACAGCATCATCTACTTCTGGCCGTCCGACATCGTGCAGGCGGAGGACGCGCTGTTCGAGGACATGCTCGGGCGTAGGCGTCCCTTGACCTCGAACGATCTCGAGGCAGTGCTCTCCACGCTCACCCGGCGTGACGACGGCACCATCCGTGCCCTGGCGAGTCACTACCTGCCTGGAATCCCGAAGGGAAACTTTCCCTACTCGGGAACGCGCCAGGACGATCCGAACGACCTCATTCCCCACGAGCTACGGCGTGAGCTGAGAGGCCTGCGGGTGATCGCCTCGTGGTTCAACCACGTCGATGTAAAGGAGGTCAACAACCTCGACGTCTTCGTTTCCCGGGGTGACGCCGGTCATCTACGCCACTACTACATCGACTTCGGTTCGACGATGGGAAGCGGAGACTTCATGAACGGGCCGAAGCGCGTCGGCCACGAACATCTCTTCGACGGCTCGGCGATCGGCAAATCGCTCGTGACCCTCGGAGGCTGGGAGCGGCCGTGGGAGCGGGAAGAGGACGGTTTACCCGAGGTGGGCCACTTCGAGTCCGAGCTTTTCGAGCCTCGGACCTGGAAGGCCAATTATCCCAACCTCGCCTTCGAGGAAATGGATGCGAGCGACGCCTATTGGGGCGCCAAGATCGTAACTGCCTTCGACGACGAGCTCGTCTCAGCCCTCGTCTCGGCAGGCCAATACAGCCGTCCCGAGGTGCGCGCGTATCTCGAACGGGTCTTCCGCGAGCGCCGCGACAAGATCGGAAGATATTGGTTCGGCGTCGTGAGCCCCCTTGAGGACTTCGAGCTCCACCCGTCCGGAGGCGAGCTCGTCCTTCGATTCCGCGATCTCGGCGTCGAGCGCGAGTACGCTCGCCCCGAGGACAGGACCTATACCTTCGTGCTCGAAGAGCCTTCGAGGCTCGGGAGGATATCTTCCGTGTCCTCCGTCGACGTCCCCGAGATTCCCATCACCCGAGACGCCGCGAGGGCAGGGCCTCCCACCGACCGTTTCGGCCGCACGCCCATGCTCGTCGTGGAGGTTTCCGTCGCGGGTGGACCGCTTCCCGTGCGGGTCGTCATCGGACGCGATACAGGCGGGGATGAGCTGAAGGTTCTGGGCCTTGAACACGCCCCCCGCTGAGCCAACGGGCCCGAGGGCAGCCGCACAGCGAGCATCGCTAGTGCCGGCGTGGCGAGCGTCACGAGTGGACCTTATGCTGGCGCTCCGCCAGGACTAGCACTAATTCGAACGTGGCTCGGTAGCCGGTTGCTGAGGCAGGAACGTTTCGACAGCGTCGGGTTTACCGATGTGGAAGCCCTGTCCGAAGTCGACGCCAGCCTCCCTGACGAGCGTGAGCGTTTCCTCGCTTCCGACGAACTCGGCGACGGTGCGTTTGCGGAGGGCTCGAGCCACCTCGACCATGGCGCGGACGAGGTGCTGGTCGACTTTGTTCTTCGGAAGGTCGCGGATGAAGCTTCCATCGATCTTCAAGTAGTCCACGGGTAGGGTCTTGAGCTTGTGGAATGACGAAAACCCGACCCCGAAGTCATCGAGTGCCAGGTGGCAGCCAATTTGTTTCAGAGCGATCGCGAAAATCTTCGCGCGCTCGCTATCCGAGATCGCCGTGGTTTCCGTGATCTCGAATGTGAGGTTCCTCGCGTCGACGTCGTTCTCGTCGAGCTCTTTTTCGATTAACGTCGTCAGCTCGAAGTCTCCCAGGGGATTTCCCCGAGAGATTAACCGACAGTCGGATGTTGTTGCCGACTTTTTGCTGGCGCCCCATCAGCTTGATGGATTGGCGCACCACCCAGCGATCGATCGAACGGATGAGCCCGAAGCGCTCCGCGGTGGGGAGGAACGACGCCGGCGGCATCAGCTCGTTGTTCTCGCCCAACATGCGGATCAAGATCTCGAACTGGACGATGGTGTTGGTCTTCAAGTCGAGAATCGGCTGAGCATGGAGGACGAACCGACCCCGCGCCAGCGCCTCGCGGATGAGTTTGTCTCCGGAGAGTCTGGAATCGACCTCTGCCTGCCAGTTCTCGTCGGGCTTGAACACCACGAACTGATCGCGGCCGCGTTGCTTCGCGCGCGCGCGAGCTTGGTCGGCACGGGAGAGAAGCTCTTCAGCGCTCGCCCCGTGCTCGGGATAAAACGCGACCCCGACGCTTCCGGTCACACCCACCGGTTGGTCGCCAGCGTCGACGGAGTGATTGCGCACTTCCTTCAACAACCGCTCGCCGACGAATTCCACCTCGCTAGGACGCGTTTCGGTGATGAGAATTGCGAACTCGTCGCCGTCGAGGCGGGCGAGCATATCGTTCGCGCGGACGTGTTTTCGCAGCAGGCGCGCGAGCCCACTCAGGAGTTTGTCACCGGTGCTGTGGCCCAGACTGTCGTTGACGTATTTGAGATCGTCGAGGTCGAGCAAGAGTACGGCACCGCCAGCGCCCGAACGTTGGGCGCGCGCGATCACCCGACCGAACTCTTCGACGAAGCGACGACGCGTGTACAGCGATGTGAGCGGATCGTGATCGGCGAGGAACAGTAGGTGGTCATCGAAGCGTTTGCGCTCGGTCTGATCGCGCGCGATGAGCGAAACGAGCTCGACGGCGCCACTTTCGGTGCAGTGGGGGATAGCGGTGAGTGAGATCGGCACCTCGGTATCGTCTACGCCGACAAGCGCGGATTCTCCTTGCCACCGTCCCTCTTCGATCGCCGTGGGGATGGCGTTGTGCGTGATCTGCTTCCGCGCCCACTCGGGTAGAAAATCGTCGAGCCGCAAACCGAACTGGCGAGGCTCGTGGATCCCGAGAAGCACCCGCGCCGCCGGGTTGATGTAGCGTATTTCGCCGCGTGTCGTCGTCGTCACCACCGGATCGAGGATCGCGTCGAGGATGGTGTCGAGGCGCTCTTTCGACGAGTCAGTCGCTTTCTGCCGCGTGGTATCACGGACGATCGCAAGCACTTCGTTGTCTCCGGAGAGCGCAAACCGCGCTTGGTAGCTTCGTGTCTCGTCACCTTCGTCGAGAACGAACTCGAAGTGCTGGGGCTTGTTTTCGACGAAGACCTGCGCGAGTGCCTCGACACACTGATCGGCAACGCTCTCGGGAACGATTTCGCTGAGCTTTTTGCCGACAGCGGGCTCCGAAGTGACAAGAGATGGGGCGCCTTCTGGCGCTTGGTGGCCGAGCACGTGGCCGTCGTGGTCGAGTCGAAAAATGGTGTCGGGAATCGCGTCGGTGAGAGCTGCGACTTTGGTCTCGCTCTCGAGACGGCGCAGCTCGGAGACGTTTCGCTCGCCGGCGAGTAGAGCGGCCTCGCGAGAGATACGGCCGAGCTCGTCGGCTCGCTGGATGGGGAGCTCCTTCGGGATGGGTCCTGAGCCCGCGCGAAGCTGAGCGAGCCCTTTGGCGATTCGGGCGAGCGGCGCGCAAATGATTCGTTGGATGATCGTCACCACGTACGCGAGGGCGATCGAAAAACTCAGAGTGTAGGCTACCGCGCGAGGACCGGGAGGCTGCCCGGCGAAGAGATAGCCGCCGCCAATAGCGAGCACGAGTACGGGCGCGAGCCACGAGATGAGTTGGCGGAGGAGTGACTTGGTCATCAGTGTGATTTTCGAGCCCGTTCCGAGCACTAAGTAGTCTTTTTCATAAGTACAGTGACGTATATTTAAGTTGCTGAAAGAGCGCCTCTCTGGCATGATTCTGCCCATTGGAGCAGATAAATGCCTAGAGAATCGCCGTTTGACATTGAGTTGACCGTCGACGAGCACGATATCCTTGAAGAAACAGCCAGAGCATATACGTCACCGTATATCGATGTTGTTCGTGCAAAGATCATTCTGTATGCCGCCGAAGGCCTGACGAACAAGGAGATTGGAGAGCGCCTCGACACTCCGCGACAGATCGTGAGCAAGTGGCGGAAGCGTTTTTTCGACCAACGCCTGGCAGGGCTGCAAGAGCAGCCCCGCCGGGGGCGGCCCGGCCAGTTTTCCCCCCTCCGTCGTCGTCGCCGTAAAGGCTCTCGCGTGTGAGTTGCCGCACCAAACTGGACTGCCGCTCTCACGACTCAGCACCGCGGACCTCCGTCGAGCCGCGATCGACCGTGGGATCGTGGCGAACATCGGACAGACGACCATCTGGCGTTGGTTGAGTGAGGACGCCATTAAGCCCTGGACCCATCGTAGCTGGGTGTTCCCGCGCGACCCGGACTTCGAAGCCAAAGCAGCTCCCATTCTCGACCTCTACCAAGGACGTTGGCGTCGTAAGCCCTTCTCTGGAAACGAGTTCGTCATCAGCGCCGATGAGAAACCCCGTATCCAGTGCCGGCTTCGCACATACCCGACGACTTCGACGGCTCCAGGGCGGCCGATGCGCATCGAGCATGAGTACTCTCGTGAAGGCACGGTGAACTACCTTGCCGCATGGGATGTTCACCGCGCGAAAGTCTTCGGTCATTGCGAACCGAAGAGCACGATCGTCTCCTTCGAGCGCTTCGTCGGGCAAGTCATGCGTCGCAAGCCCTATCGCACCGCGAAGCGAGTCTTCTGGATCGTCGATAACGCTTCCATTCATCGCGGCAAAGCTTCTGTCGAGCGCTTCCGGCAACAGTGGCCTAATTCCGTACTCGTTCATACCCCAACCCATGCCAGCTGGCTCAATCAAGTCGAGATCTTCTTCTCTATCGTTCAAAGAAAGGTCCTCACCCCGAACGACTTCTTGGCACCCGACGACATCCCTTTCCATCTTTCCAAGTTCGAACGCTACTACGAGGACATCGCTCGACCCTTTCAATGGAAATTCACCCGCAAAGACCTCAAACAGCTGATGAAACGCCTTGCCGTATACGAACCTCGTCTTGCTTCCGCCGCTTGACCGTTGAAAAATACGTCACCGAACTTTCGGGATAGCGTACTAAGCAAGGGGGTGCCGCACGCTCTGCCCACTACGTTGCAACGTTCGCGCCACTTCCAGGCAGGAAAGGGTCGGTCGAAGTACTTACGTTTCAATAAGATCACAGGGGCGCGGCCATTGTCCCCAGGCTAGACATAGGCTTTTCCCTACGGCGAGATCGCCTGGTCGTGCAAAATGAAACTTGCTTTCAGCGTGGCTTCGCGAGTTGGAAGCGAACGAAGGCGATGGTGCCGAGCACGATCGCGGCAACGAGCACCGTTCCTGCGTTCACGAGGCCCTTGTCGGCATACCACACGATCAGATAGCCCAGTGAGCCGGGTAAGAGCGCGTAGTAAATGAACGGAAGGAATGTCATGCGAATGACCATCCCTTCTCGCCCGAGAAGGCCCACGACCGCGGAGGCGGCGACGACATTGTGGACGCAAATCATGTTGCCCGCGGCACCACCGACAGCTTGAAGGGCGACGACCCAGCTCGGGTCGACACCGATGCGCTCGCCTACACCGAACTGGAACAACGAGAACATCATGTTGCTGACGGTGTTGCTTCCGGCCACGAACGCGCCCATACCGCCGATGAACGGGGCGAAGATCGGCCACGCACCGCCCACGAGGGATGCGACGCCATCTGCAAGCACAATCGGCATCCGCTCCAATCCCGCGGCCCCGTTATTGCTGTTGAGAAAGACTTGGACCATGGGGACGGTGAAGACGAGCGCCACCGAAGCGGCTGCGGTCGTCTTCAGCGAGCTGGTCCACGCGTTCTTGTACGAACGGCCGTCGATTTTGTGGAGGAAGTACGTGGCCAGTGAAGCTACGACGAAAATTGTTCCCGGGAGCGTCAGCGGTTGGAAGCTGGCGTTGACGGGCGAGCCGAAGATTTCCTGCCATGACACCGACCACCCGTTCAGCCATCCTCCAAAGGGCAGGTTCCTCAGTCGGGTGAGGATGAGGAGCGCGACGACGATGCCGTAAGGCGACCAAGCCAGTACAGGGCTCATCGTCTTCGCGGCGCGGTCGCCGTCGCGGATCTCCATCGTGCCCGACCACTCCGGCTCCCACGTCTCTTTCGGCTCGAAGTCCCAGTACTCGGACGGTTTCGGCATCAACAGTCCGTTCTTGGCGGCAACAACGACGATGACGAGCCCGATGGGCGCGCCGAGAAGAGAAGGGAACTCGGGGCCGAGTACGTTCGCGATGATCAAGTACGGAATCGTCATCGCGAACGCCGCGAACAACGCGAACTTCCACACGCGGAGTCCCTCGGCGAACGAGCGATGTTTTCCGAAAAAACGTGTCATGAACGCGACCACGATGAGCGGGACGAGCGTGCCCGCTGCGGCGTGGAGCAGCGCCACTTTGGCTCCGATCATCGCCAGGAACGCGGGCCATTCCGACAGTCCTTGTGCGGCAGCGAATGCTTGGACGTTCGCGGCGTCGGTCAGGCCAGTGCTGACGCCGATGAGGATTGGGGTTCCTACCGCACCAAACGAAACCGGAGTGCTTTGAATGATCATGCCGGCCATCACCGCGGCGAGCGCGGGGAAGCCGAGTCCGACGAGAAGCGGAACGGCGACGGCCGCGGGCGTGCCGAACCCGGCGGAGCCTTCGATGAATGCACCGAAGAGCCACGCAATGATGATGACTTGAACACGGCGATCGGGAGTGATGTTGACGAAACCTTGGCGGATGGTTCTGAGCGCGCCGCTCTCTTTGAGAGTATTCAACAGGAGAATGGCGCCGAAAATGATGTAGAGAAGCGTTCCCGCCACGATCAGTCCGTTGACGCTCGCCGCCGCGACTTGAACGCCGGGAACGCGCCAAACGAGTAGCGCGAGCGCGACCGCCACGATGTAAGAGAGCGGCATCGCGCGAGCCGCGGGCCATCGCAGGATCACGAGAAACAGCGCGACCGTGAGGATCGGCAGCAGAGAAAGGAACGAGAGGACGTAGATGCTCATCGCGTTGGGCCTCCGCCCCGTTGATGCTGACAATGCTGATAATAATGTGGCGGTTCGGGGTCGGCCGGCCAAGGAGCCGAATTGTAGCGCGCGGAGAGCCTAGGGGTCACGGTTGAGCGCCTCCTTCCGCATCCTTACGTTGACCGGCGCAGAGCCTAGCACATGCGGTACGGAACTCAAAGGCTTGGTAGGAATTTGGGATAGAGGTCGTCCGGGTCTAGAATGCGCCGAATATGTTTGGGACACGCACCATCGCCGTCGTCGCTCTTGCCGGTATTTCGGGCTCGTCATTCGGGCAGTCGTCGGCCATCAATGCCACCATCGAAGGCGTCATTCAGGATGCGAGCGGAGGCGCCGTGCCCGGCGTGGCCGTTACCGTCATCAACACCGGCACCGGGCTTGCTCGCGTGGTCACGACCAACGAGGCCGGATACTACCGCGCGCGGCTCCTTCCGCTCGGGACCTGCCAGTCTCCGCCGAGATTCCCGGGTTCACCCGTTTCGCCCAAGACGGTGTCGTCCTCACCGCGGGCATGACCGCACGCGTCGACGTGACGCTGAACGTGGGTCAGGTTCGAGAATCGGTCACGGTATCCGCGGATGCTCCGGTGGTGCGGCCGGGAAAGATCGAGCTCGGCCGGGTCCTCGACTCGAGAGAGATCGACAACAACCCGCTGGTGTCGCGTAATCCTTTCAACTTCGCGTTGCTCCAGGCCAACGTGACCGGCTACGAGAACGAAGAGTTCGGTGTTCCCCGCATCAATGCCAACGGAACGCAGATGCGCACGAACTACCAGATGGACGGGAACACTGACATGCAGAAAAACCGTGCCGGGCTCAGGCTCGCTCCGATCTCGTAGATCATGGTGCAGGAAGTGAACGTCGTCACTTCCGGCTTCGCTCCCGAGTTCGGAAAAACGACGGGCATGGTCTATAACGTCGTCACGCCGTCGCGCCCTCGAGGAGTGGCAGCTCGCGAAGTCCCTGTTCAGTGTGTTCCGGGGGATCTCGTAGGGGCTGCCCCCAAACAACTCCGATCTACCACCGAAGCGACTTAGAAAGTCGAGACCCATCGGCGAGTGTAACAACGACGTCAATGCTCCCCTTCCGGTCAGCCGCAGTCCAATCGCTTCGCCTCTCCCACAAAAGCGCCGTCTCCTTCGGTCCAAGGCGCTGAGCCAGTGGCGTGACCGGTCGCCCCCGTTCGCTATTCATGCTGTCGTGGGTGTCGGTAAGCTCCACCGAAATCAACGCGAGACCTTGATTCGAAAGGTTGTGCGCTCGCACTCTGAGAACGTACGGGTCTCCGGGATTGGGCGCCGATGGAAGGATTTCAATGATGAGCTCAGCGGCACGCGATTCGCTCGGCGAGCCGTCGGTTGTTAGCTCGGTGCTGGATTCTTGGAATCGTTGTCCTGCTTCTCGCGCCTCGAGCTCGCTCAAGCTCACGACTTGCGCCATCAGAATCTTGACTTCGAAGTTGTTGGGTTCGAGCTTGAGGGCACCTTCGTAGGCGAGGATCGCCTCCTCGTAGTCGCCCGCTTCCGTCGCCGACGTGGCGCGGCGGATGTGAGCAGCGACCTTCGACGCTCTCTCGCTTGCGGTCATCATCCGCACGCGAGTGCGGGGCGCCGGCTCGTCGCGGAGTTTCGTGATGATCGGCTCGGGCGCAGGGGCTTCAGGCGCGTCCTCGGAAACGGGGGCGGGCGATGGCTCGGGGGCGCGATCTTCCAGAGCCACGTGCGTCGGCTCGGGCTCGGGCGCTGCAGGCGGAGGACCCGAACGGCCGGTGAAGTAAAACAAAAGCGTGCTCCCTATTATCGCGGCGAGGATCCACATGACGACGAACGTCAGAAACTGTGACCACCGCACACGGGCGGTGCGCGCGGGCATCGGCATGGCTTAGTGTTGGATGTCGAGATCCAGAATAGGGGACGCTGCGACGGTCTTCAAGTGAGGCGGTGGGTGTGTTTCGTTCCCCCCGTTACGGTATACCTACTTCTTCTCCCACGCTCTGCCTTCGGGCGTCTTCAGCCACGTCTGACCTTCGTGTGACGCGAGCCATCGCGCGTCCTTGGTGGTTCGTCGAAGCCAGAAATCGATTTTGTTGATAACGACTTCTCCCAGAGTCCATGCGACGAACATCCCGACGAACGCGGCAAGAAATGCCCAACTACCAAGTGTGGGCCGAGTCGCGGCGAAGGCCGCTACGACGCCCAAACCACTCACGCCAGCGGCGAAGAAGATTCTGAATGGTTTTGCAACATACATTCAGAGTGCTCGTTGAAGCGTGATTAAAATGGTCAACGGAGCGGGTCGGCCGGGCCGAGCCACGTCAGCTGAACGCCGGCGCCACCGGGGACGAGCATCGGAGTGAGCGCGAGCCGCTCCTTGGCGATAGTGACAGTCACCGTGCGACCGCTCATGATCCCGAGCGCCGCGCCGAAAATGACATCGCTCAAGTAGTGCCGCCCCTCGTTCAACCGCGAGCTCGCGACGTAGCTCGCGAACGCGTAGGCAGGAATGCCGACGCGTAAGCCGTATCGCTTCTGCAGCACCGTCGCCGTCGCAAACGACGCCGAGGTGTGTCCCGAAGGGAACGAGGTCGTGCCCGACCCGTCTGGCCGCTCTCGACCGGCAGCGACTTTGATCCCGAAGGTGATGACCCCGGCGACGACCTGTGCACGTACGAGGTCGCGCCCGAGATCCTCCACGCCCGGGTTCGAGAAAAGCTTTCCCAGGCCGAACGTCGTCACCGCGATCGCGGCCTGCGCGTAACCGGCGCCCGCGATCTCGCCCGCTTCGAAGACTTGGTCGAGCGAGCCTCCCCTGTTGAGCTCGTTGAGCTCGGAGTTCAGACGGCTGGTGGCAACGCGTTGGTCGAAGTGGCTCGCCCCCCACGCCGCCCCTAGACCGACGCCGACAATCGCGAGGTTTTCTTTCGTGGTGAAGACGTTCTTGAAGTCGATTCCGATCTGCCGCACGAGGTTCGGAGACGAGCGGTCCTCTTCCTCGACCCGTTCGGTCGTGCGCTGGCCGTAAAAGTAGGTCCTCGGGATGAAGAAGGGATCGAGCCGCTCACCGCCAACGGCCCGCGGGCACGTGATGCCAAGCGCCAGAAGAGACCAACAAAAGCAAACTCGTCCGTTCATGCGTCACCCCCTTGAAAACGTAAGGTAAACGTGGTGCTCATCGAACGAGAACGGCTTGGTGACGTAGTCGTCGGCGCCGGTATCGAGCCCGGTGACGGCGTCTCGCGGCGTATCCCGAGCGGTGAGCATCAGAATCGGCGTGTGAAAGCCTTGGTCCCGAAGCCGCCACGCTACTTCCAAGCCATCCATCACCGGGAGCATGACGTCGAGGATCACGACATCGAACCCCCGCGGCACGGCGAAATCGAGCCCTTCGGCGCCGTCCGCGGTCACCGTGGTGACGTGGCCCTTCCCGCTCGAAGCCCGCTCCAGGAGGGCCGCCATGCGCTCGTCGTCCTCGACGATCAGGATTTCCACGAGCGCAGTGTATGTGAGAACTCTGAAGAAATGCTGAAGCCTCCTATCAGCGACCCGCGACGTTCAGCCACGGTGTGTGTCGTTTGAGAGACCGGAGCACCACGTACCCAAGACTCCCGCCGGCAAGGACCACTATCCACGGTGGATCGAGCGTAGTGCGACTTTCCACGCTCCAATTTCCCATCAGCTCGAGGAGCACCAAGGTCGCGAT
Organism: Candidatus Marinacidobacterales bacterium; assembly: GCA_965237955.1. Lineage (GTDB taxonomy): Bacteria > Acidobacteriota > Vicinamibacteria > Marinacidobacterales > SMYC01. Next base: position 4,283,945 of record OZ250169.1, read on the forward strand.
GACGCCGAGCCAGCTCGAGGACTCTCGCCGGAGTACGGTTCTCACCGAGAACGGCAAGGAGGGCTGACGAAAGAGTCGCACGTTCGGAAAAAATGCTGGCGTCTGCCGTGCCCACCGAAGGTAGCGGTTTTTGAACTTGCCTCGAAGAAACTCTTCCTCCGCATACATGATGCGCTCGTAGTAGATCCAGAAAACAGCTGCTACCGAAAACGCAAGCCACCAGCTTCGAGGCACGAGCGCGACGCCGAGCCAGATGAGAAAGTTCCCCAAATAGAGCGGGTGCCGCACGAGCGAATAGGCTCCGGTCGTGTTGAGGTGCTCGCAAATTGGACATCGAGTGTTCCGTCCCGAGGTTCCACTCGGAGCGTGTCCCACGACGTAAGCGCGAACCAAGAGCCCCGCAAAGGCGGTAGCTAGGCAAAACGATTCCCACGGTGAGCCGGGTCGAATTGAGACGGCCCGCATTTGGGACAGTACGAGAGCCAGTGCGGCGAGCGGAAAATAACTACGCCAGCGAAACAAGAACTAACCCGCGACCGCAAATTCCTCTCGTAGGGGCATGGCAGGAGCATCGTAGGATCTCGGATTGAAGAATCCCTGAAGATTGACTTGAGTTACGATCGACCACAATGGTCACGAGAGTCACGGAACGCGAGGAGCTCTCCTCGTTTCACCCGTTGCCCCTCCTCGACCAGAAGCTGAACTAGGAGAGCGCTAAAAAGTGAGGGGTCACGGCGGCAGGTGCAGGACGTGCCACCCGTAAAGATATGAGGAGCGGTGCTTCCGCCATCGAGTGTTGGCGGCCGAGCCCTAAACTGCCTGCGTGCTAGAGTTTGAGCCCGATTTACCGGCGGGTGATCGAGCTCCTTGCTACCCCTGTAAGTGCTCGGTGAGGTCGGCACCGCGAACATCAAGATCGTGATCCCACCTCGACGAGGGGCGGTACCTTTGGACGGCGCCGAGGGCACGGCGCAGCGGAACGCGACCCTCGAGACGATTCGCAATGTCGGGCGCCAAGGCTGGCAGCAGGAGTCAGGGCATCGACGACAGGGCGCTGGCGAGAATCTTGTCTTCAGGTACAAGCGCACGCTCGGAAACAGCCTTCGCGCGCGCGGCTACGAATCGCAAAAACGGGAGGCAAGGATAACGATCGTCGGGGAGTAAGTTGGGCCGCCAATAGGATCCGTGCGTGTCCAGAACTGATTCATGCACCAACGCCCAACGGGTTCCGAATCGACTCGGTTCACAAAAAACGCTCGATGCTCGAAGCCACCCTCTCAGCGTGCGACCACACCATCCAATGACCCGCCTCGGCTACGAGCTCGACTTCGGCTCCGGGAACGAGCTCGGCGAGCCGCTCACCATGGCTCGGGGGGAAATGATGGTCCCGCTCGCCCCACAATGCGAGCGTGGGACGACGAATCTTCTCGTAGTATCGAGGCAGTTCCGGCAAGAAGCCTTGATAGCCGCCGCACATCCGGGAGATGAAGCGACGCACATCGGGGCGACGAAAATGCTCCCAAAAATCACTGTGAAGCTCTCGCGGAAGCTTCGCCGGCCGCTCGAGAAAAGTCTGTTCTGCCCGGCGAAACACGATCCGGGGAAACCTCTCGATCAAGAATCTATTCCAACCATGCTGTCGAAGAAGGCGGATCTCCCACGAAGTCGGCTCGTCCGATAGCACGAGCGAGTTCATAATAACGATCTTTTCGATCCGCTCCGGATACTCGGCGGCCGCGACCAGCGCCGGTTGACCACCCATGTCCACGGCCGCGAGATGAACCTTGGATAGCTTCAGCTCATCGAGGACTTGAATCAATCGCTTTGCCATGTGGACCGGCGAGGCCCCGCCGGACCAGGGTTTGCTTGCCCCCATCCCTGGCCAATCGAATGCGATGACCTCGACGTGGCAAGCGAGCAAGTTCGCCAGGCGACAAAAAATCTGAAGCGTCTCAGGATAGCCGTGGAGGAGGACGAGCGGAGGGCTCCCGTCGCCAACGCGAGCGACGCGCAGTTTGTGCCCTTCCCTCGTCGTCACCAGCCGCGTGTCCAACATCAGCTATCCCGCAAAATCCTCGTGCACAGCCTCCGCTCCCAGAATTCCTGAGATCGCGCAGAAGCTGACCCATTGACCAGGGTGCGTGGAGCTTCCGACGAGGTACAGGCCCTTCACATTCGGACTGCGATGACGAAGCCGACCACGGCGAGCGAGCCGCGCTGTCATCACCGGGTTCATGGAATTCTGATAGAGATGAAACTCTTTGCCCCAGTCCGACGGCGTGCGTACCGCGAGCGTCTTTCGAGACTTCGCCATGTCCGTCCACCAACTGTCATCGAAAGCTACGGCCTCGGCCGAAATCAGCCGCGCCGGATGCCGCCCCGCTCGAATCTGAGTGTCGTCTATTAGGCTCGGCTGCGCGAGCAGTTCACACCCCTCGGGCCCTAGATAGAAACGGAGGTAAGGGGCTTCGGGAGACGCAATGCTCAAGTAGGTGCAGCGCCCCGGAGATTGAAGTGGAAGCTCGCGAAGACGCTCGGCGCCGGAGGGCGTTGGATCGCACAGCTCGAGATACGTCCCGACGCCCCCCGCATTCGAGACGATGGCGTCGAACTCCACGAGCTCACCGTCGACGACGACCGCGGGACGCGGATCGAATCGAAGTTTGCCGACCTTGGTGTCGAATCGAAATGTTACGCCCAGCGTTTCTGCTTCTTGCGCCAGCCGCGAGGGAATGACACCGATCCCGCCACGAGGATAGAAAGCGCCGACGGTGTGAACGAGGGCGGGCACCAAGGCGAGAAGACTCGGGGCCTCGTCGAGAGATTGCCCGGCAATGTGCGTCCAGATTGAGAGCGCGTCGACGATCTCAGATGCGAGTCCTGAACGGCGAAGCGCAGAGCGCAACCCACGCATCAGAAACGGAGCGTGTCGGACGGCGCCGGTGCGAACAAGCGAACGCCAACCGGGTGTGGCGACGTATTGAAGTGGGTGCACGCTGCGATGGACGCTTTCGAGCTCCTCGACGAATCCGAGGTAGCGCTTCGCACTGCCGGGCCAGCTCTTCTCCATCGCTTCCGCGGTCCGATGACGGTCCGCGTAGATCTGAACCTTCCCGCCGTCCCCGAAACGCACGTCGTAGAGCTCCTCGATGCGGATGAGCGGGATCTCGCTCCGAAGGTCGAGACCCAGCCGCTGGAATGCCCAATCGAGACCAGGTCGATCCAGCAAAACGTAAGGTCCCGCGTCGAATCTGAGGCTCCCGGCTTCGAAGCTCGAAGCCAATCCGCCAGCGGAGGATCGCGCTTCGAACACAGTGACCGCGTATTGGAGTTGCGCCAACCGGATCGATGCAGTGAGACCGCCCATCCCAGCACCGATGATCGCTACTCGTTTGGTCAAACGCGTTTAGACCATTCCGAGAAGCTTTCTCAGCAGCGCCCGCTCGAGGCGGACGATGTTTCTCGGGGAACTCTTGGGAGGGAAGAAATCCACATCCATCGGCGGGAGGAACGTCTCTCCACGGGCACTCGCGAACTGGTACACGGGGTTCGCGAGGAGGCTCAAAAAGCTCGTCCATCCGTTCGCATAAGGACTTCGCCACTCAGACACGGGCTCGTCCCTACCTACGACTTCGATCGCATCGGTGGGATCACCGAACCAATGGCAAGCAGCGTCGAGAACGACAGATGCCCGCGGATTCGCTAGTCCCCTGGATCTTTGATTACTATACAAAGTTAGGCTTTTCGCCAGCCCATAAGACTCATAAGATTCATGCACTTAGAAGGGTTTCGGCAAGCTCTGCTTTATCTAGTTTGTTCCGATACAGGGGACTAGACCCATATGCCGCGTGGCCACCATGTCGACCGCGAGCGCGTCCGCGCCTGCATAGAGGCGGTGGGGCGTTGGGAATCGGGGACAGGCGATGATTCCGACAAGGCCGTCCGCAGCCGAGGCGTAGCCGTCGATGAGCGCGAAGTCCGGTGGAAACTCGGTGAGCGGCATCAGAAGCGCGGTGTCACGATGCGCGGATCGCTCCAGGAAAAGAAATTGTTCGAGACGGGCGCCGACGCCTTGAATCCCTCCGATCGTCAAGTGGGTGAAGTCCACGGGATGACTTCGCATTTTGGCGAACACGATCCGGAACTCCGCGTCCCGCCAGCTGCGGCTGAGGGTTTCTTGCGCCATGCCTCGCGGATAGCGGTGGGGCACCTGGTCGGCGGAGAGGTCGACGACCTGGTAGTGCGTTGAATCGTAGCCGAAGTACTCGGCGACGCGCGGCACGTCGCGGTGCTCGCAATACTGATCGTAGATGTTCCTGCCTTCGCCGACGACGATGTCGGAAACGCCGCGGCCTTTGAGAAACTGCGCGAGCTCATCGACAAGCTCCGGATCAGTGATGACGGCCGTGTGGTTTCGATCGTAGCCCAGCATGAATGTGGCCTTCACGAGAACACGAAGCTCGTCGACGGGTTTTTCGAGCTCGGTCGCTTTCGCTTTCAGTTTGCGCTCGAGCTCCGAAGTTTCTAACACCTGACGAAGCGCCGTCCTCTTTTCGAGATCGGGTGCGCCTGTCAGCACGTGGACCCGGCCGCCCGCGCCGAGCGGGTGGGTTGCAAGTGAGCCGGAGCGATGTTCTCTCGGCACGAAATACTCGTCGATGTCTCGAAGCTTCGATACGGCGTTCTGCCGAACGTCGGATCTAGCCAACGAAGTAGCGATTGTCTCGAATACGCGGCGGTGCGATACCTCGTCGTGCCACATGCGCTCGAGCTCGAGCTTCGTCGATGCGTCGACTCGGGAGAGCGACCCCGAGAGCTCCGAGAGACGTTTCCAGCACAAAGCCGCGGTGGCCTCGGCGCCGACTTGAAACTCGCAGAACTCCTGGAAGGTTAGATACCGAAGCTCTTTGCGCACCGCTCGCGGAACTTTGCCGCCCATACGTCCGGCCCAGGTCACGGCGGCTGCGAGGAGTCTCGCGAGCGGTGCCCGAGACCAGGTGACGTGTTGCGTTACCGAGCTCGCCCAGCCACCGATCGAGCCTGCCAGCTGCTGCACGAGTGCACCGAAGCGCACCCACGGCCGGCCCCACCGGAACAATAGCCCCCGCGTATAGATCGCGTGCATTTGCTCGTCTTTCCACGCCCATGCGAGGCTTTGCCCGAATACGCGGATGAGCTCCGGGTCGAGCGAAGTCTCCTCGAGGCGGGAAGTCATGAGATCGTTCCGGTAGGCGACCGTAACCAGCTGTTCACGCTCGAGCGCGAGCAGCAACAATTGCTCGAGCTCTCGATCCGGTCGCGCGCGAAATTTCTCCCGGAGGCCGCTCAGGGTCTCTTCGAATTCTTCGTCGATCGCGCCCATCGAAAGCGTTTCACCTCGAGTGACGTCCCCGCGAACGATCGCTCTGGTTGGTTTCTTTCTATGGTAGCGTCCCGGCAATCGCAAGCGCCAGGGAAACCACGGCGAGGCTCAACAGCCGATTCTTGACGAGGGCCCGAAAAGCGAATCGTAGACTTTGCAACAGGTTATCCATCTCTTAGTGCTTTTTACGGCGGCGGCCGGGGAAGGTTCCTATAATAGAGGTATGGGAAAGCTTCTTTTGCTGTTTATCATAGTCCCTGCTGTCGAGCTCGGCCTTCTCATCCAGGTGGGAATCTATCTGGGCACGTGGCCGACGCTCGCTTTGATCGTCTTCACCGGCATGGTAGGCGCGTATCTCGCGCGTTTGCAAGGTCTCTCGGTTCTGACGCGCGCGCAGGAGCAGATGAACCGCGGCGAGCTCCCCGCGGGCTCACTTGCGGACGGCGTCATGATCGTTGTCGCCGGCGCGCTTTTGATGACCCCGGGGATTCTCACCGACGCGTTCGGGTTTTCGCTATTGGTCCCCGCGTTCCGCAACCGCATCAAAGACGTCGTGCTCACGCGCTTCCAGAAGGCCATCGAAGAAAACCGAGTGCACGTGCATGTCTCGGGTATGGGATTCGACGTAGACCCGGGACCGATCGTGGACGTCCAACCCGAGAGCTTCGAGCCTGACCGTTTTCCGCCCGAGCCCGATCGTAATCCTCCGAAATACAAAGTGCATTGACGGGTTTCTGGCGCTACTGGCTCTTCCAGATTCCGGGTTGGGTTGTTCTAACCGGGCTTCTTGCGGTGGCGCATTTCTGGCTGGGACTGTCACCGCTGGCCGCTGTCATCGTGCTCGCGTTCTGGTTACTGAAAGACGCCGTGCTCTATCCCATCCTCAAACCCCACTACGTTTTTCGAGAGCGCGACGCGCACCAAGGCCTTCTCGGAGAACACGCGGTGGCGCAAGAGACGCTCAGCCCCCGAGGTTACGTCAAGCTCCGAGGGGAGCTGTGGGTCGCTGAGCTTGCGGCGAAGGACGCGCCCGTTCCGGCCGGTGAGAGCGTGATCGTGGAGTCGGTGGACGGGTTGACGCTTAGGGTCCTCAGAGGCAGGCGCTGACCGGCGTTTCGTTGAGCTTCGTGATCAGCTCTTGGATGAGCTCGTCGGCGGCGTCGCGCCCAAGCGGTGTTGCGCCCGCGCCCTTGTGACCGCCGCCCCCATACTTCGCCAAGAGTCCACCGACGTGCACGGGGCAAGTGCGATTGAAGATGCTGTGGCCCACGGTGGCGACGACGAACTCCTTTTTCGGCCCCCAGGCGATCCGCAGGGACACGTTGGCTTCTGGAAATAGCGTATAGATGAGAAAGCGATTCCCGGCGGGCAGGTTCTCGACGTCCCGCAAGTCCGTCACGATGACGTTCGTCTCCAGACGGGACTGCTCTCGCATGGCTTCCAGGAAGCTCTCACGCTCTTCGGCGATCCTGCGCGCTCGTTCCTGGACTTCGGGAAGTGCCATGACCTCGTCGATGGTTCCTTCGCGGAAGACGTCGACGAGCTTGATGAAGTAGTCCTTGAAGCTTCCGAGCCCGGTTCGCGGATCCATCGTGAAACCGAGGAGAACAATGCGTTCGGGATTGGTCACATCCTCGATGGTGAGCTTCGCGGCGTCGTAGCGGTCGGTCTCGTTGACGAGCTCGTCGTAGAGTTTGAAGCCCGGGTTGTCGTGAAGGTAGTAGTCGTAGACGAGCCGCGCCGTGCTCGGTGAGAGCCCGTACTTGCCATCGAAAGCCGTGGGCGGCTTTTCGTAAGTGCGAGTCGCCGAGTGGTGATCGAACCACTTGAGGCAAGACGGGTGATAGGGAAGGTTCGCGAGAATATCGCCGGGTTTCACCTCGAATTTATCGTCGGTGATGTCCTGCGGATGGATGAGCTCGATGTCATCGAGCCTCTCGGCATGATCGATGAGCACTGTGCACGTGAGCCCGTCCAGATTTCCTCGCGTAACCAACCGCATGCGCGCATCTCCTGTTTGCTCTCGGGTGGGGTCCAACTTCCAGAGTAACAATTGGATCGAAAAGCGTAAAGCCGATACGCTCGCGATATGTCGCACCGCCGCTATAACCCGCTCCTCGACGAGTGGGTCTTATGCTCGCCGGGGAGGTTGAAGCGCCCGTGGTTGGGGCAGACTGACACGCCCACGCCCGCGCCGGCGACGCCGCCCGCCTACGATCCCGATTGCTATATGTGCCCCGGCAACAAACGGGCGTCGGGCGAGCAGAACCCGGACTACGCGAGTGTGTTTCTCTTCGATAACGACTACCCGGCGCTGACGGCTCCTGAGTCAACCGACGACTCGACCCCGGACACCTCGGCGCTCTTGGTGGCGGCGCCCGAGCGCGGGCACTGCCGGGTCGTATGTTTTTCACCGCGACACGATTGGCACTTGGGCGCGATGACGCCTTCGGCGGTTCGGCAAGTGGTCGATGCCTGGGCCGAAGAATCGGATCGCTGGTTGAGAGACGAGGACGCGGGCTACGTTCAGATCTTCGAGAATCGCGGTCTGATGATGGGTGCGAGCAACCCGCATCCTCACGGACAGATTTGGGCTACCGAGCACGTGCCCACCATTCCGGCGCGGAAGACACAACGGCAAGAAGAATATTGGACCGAGCATGGTAGCGACCTCCTAGGAGACTACCTCGAAGAAGAGCTCGGTCGAGACGAGCGCATCGTCGAGTCGAATGATCACTGGGTCCACGTCGTGCCGTTTTGGGCCGTTTGGCCGTTCGAGACCATGCTCGTGCCGAGAAGGCGCGTGGGTCATGTGAGCGAGCTCGACGACGACGGGCGGGTCGCGTTGGCCCAGATCATAGGGAAGCTCACTCGTCGCTACGACGCGCTCTTCGAGACGCCGTTTCCGTACTCGATGGGCTGGTATCAACGCCCGCGCGACGGCGACACTCGAGCAGGCTCGCGACTCCACGCCGTCTATCTGCCACCGCTCGTGCGCTCCGCCACGGTGCGGAAATTCCTCGTCGGTTACGAGATGACGTCGGAACCGCAGCGCGACTTTACCGCCGAGGAAGCATGCGAGCGGCTCAAAGCGTGCCCGACGTGATGAACGCCGAAATCGCAGTCTTTCACGAACGCTTCGGCCAGGACCACGCTCGGTGCCGCGTTGCGCGGGCACCCGGTCGCGTGAACCTCATCGGCGAGCACACCGACTATAACGACGGTTTCGTGCTACCGGTCGCCATCGACCGTTACGTGACGATCGTGTTTGCTCCACGGGTCGACTCGATTCTGAGAGGCTATTCGATCGACTTCGATGAAGAGCGGGCGGCGTCTCTCGAGGAGCTATCACCGTGTAACGGCTCTCCGAGCTGGTTCGACTACGCGGCCGGTGTCGCGTGGGTGCGACCCGCCGAGAGCGTGCCGGTGACAGGTATCGATTTCGTCGTGTCCGGAGACGTTCCTATTGGCGCCGGTCTTTCGTCGTCCGCGGCTCTCGAGCTCGCTTTTGCCCGCGCTCTCTCGGATGCCTCCGGAGAACCGTGGGACGGGAAGCGTGCTGCGCTCGCCGGACAGCGCGTTGAGAACGACTACATTGGGCTGAAGAGCGGCATCATGGATCAGATGGCGTCTGCGCTCTCGCGAGAGGGCAGCGCGATGCTTCTCGATTGCCGCGACCTGAGCGTCGAGGCGGTATTGATCCCCGAGCATCTGTCGGTCGTTGTCATGGACACGGGAACGCGACGATCGGTCGCGGGAAGCGCCTACAACGATCGGCGCGCGAGCTGCGAGCGCGCTGTGCGCGCTGTGCGCGAGCGCAATCCGGACGTGCGCGCCCTTCGCGACGTGAGGGAGAGCGCTCTCGATGCCTGCCGCTCCGAGATGGATCCGACGGACTACCGGCGTGCGCTCCACGTGGTCCGGGAGAACCAGCGTACGCTAGGCATGGCACGCGCACTTCGTGCTGATGATGAGACCGAGATCGCCGCGCTTATGGACGGCTCGCACGAGAGTTTGCGCAAGCTCTATCAGGTCTCGAGCCCGGAGCTCGACGAGATCGTCTCGATCGCCAAGGCGCACCCCTCGTGTCGTGGCGCCCGCATGACCGGTGCCGGCTTCGGAGGCTGCGCGGTCGCGCTGGTGAACGCCGAGGGGACCGCGGCATTCGCGGCCGATGTGCGAAACGCCTACGGAGCAGGGGAGCTCTACGTATGCCGCGCCGTGTCAGGAGCGCACATCGTCGAATGAGCGGATGTGTCCGGTGAAAGAATTTCAACGCAAAGTCGCAAAGTCGCGAAGGCGCAAAGTGAAGCGCCTTCGGCGCCAATTCTCTCTTTGCGTCTTGGTGCCTTTGCGTTAAGAAAACAGCGAAGTTTAGCCGCTCTCGGGTTTAGCGAGTGCGTCCTCGAGGCGGCTGACGAGCTCGGCTTGTGCGGCGTTCAATTTCACGCGCGCGGCGTCGGGCGAAAAGAACTCGGCGCGATCCACTTCGGGAAACGTTTGCCTTTGACCGGAGCGTGGTGGCCACTCGATCTCGAACGTGTTGCTCTTGATCGCGGCGGAGTCGCAGTCGCCTTCGAATGCCCACGCCGTCACCCGCTTGCCTCCTTTTTGTCGAACCTCACCGAGAGCAACGTAACCGTTCTCGGGTACGTCGATGCCGGTCTCCTCGGAGAACTCCCGCCGTGCGGTCGTAAGCGGATCTTCGGACGGCTCCACTTCACCTTTTGGGATACTCCATGCCCCTCGGTCCTTGTTGCGGAAAAACGGCCCACCCGGGTGCACGAGGAACAACTCGAGGCCACCCCTCCGACGGAACATGAGAAGCCCGGCGCTTAGAACCATAGGAGAATGACGACGGCGATGCTCCAATCATAGACCCAGCAGAGCACGGGAAAGGTTTTGCCTGCGTTGGCACCGGCGATCCCTCGGTGATGCAGGAAATCCCAGGCCCCATGCGCGAAGTAACCCCACGCGAGAATCGCCACCGCGTACCACAGACCGAGAAGGGCGACCGCGATGAACGCGACGCCGGCGGTGACCTCGAGTGCGAGCGTGGAGTTGTCGTCACCGGCGAGGGCCGCGCCGATATAGACCGCGCCCGCGGCGACGAGAACGGCGGCAAGGAAATCGAGCGCCTGCTCGCCCGGAAGTATCTGAAGGAGGACGACGGTGAGCAGGACGAGAATAAGTGCTCCGGTGATGCCGGGGTTACGGGTCACTGAAACCGTGTTGCCTCTGGTGGTAGCCATCACGAAGTGTGCGCCCCATGCGCCGCTCGCTCTCGCCGTCGTGGTCCCACGCGTTATCCATAGAAGCTGACGCCGGCGTCGATAGCGGTTCGAATGAGACGAACGCCGTCGGCTTCCTCGGGAACACCGATGTGGTAACCGCTGATGCCGAGGATTGAGACGTTTGTCGCCGGTCTTGCCGAACGCCCGATACGGCATGCCGTTTCGGTGTTCGACCGTGGGTGGCGTATCGAAGATGTCGGTCTGAGTCGCGCCCGCCGCGCCGGTGCCGCTCGCGAGTCCTGCCGCCGCGGCGCCCGAAAGGAACCCTCTGCGTGAGACCTTCATCTGGACCTCCAGCGCGTGAGCATATATCAGCGCGCAGCTGTCGTCAGCCCCCATCCGGTACGGCGGCACCGCAGCCGGGCTTGCGCTCTCCGCTAACCGCTATCCGCCGCCCGGTTCGCCGTAAGGGACGATGTTGACGAAGAACCGCTTCAAGTGATCGCTCGAGTGAGCTCCGATGACGGTGGTTCTCTCGACTCATCAGGATCCACATGTCGACGCCGTGGCTCCGCATCGTGGGCAGCAGGTTCGTTTCCATCTTGTGCGCTTTGACGTCCCCCTCCCTATGCGCGGCGTGAGCATAGTAGCAGAATGCGGAACGATGTAATCTATGCTCATGTGGATCCTGGCCGGTCTCGGAGTGGCTTTTGCGCTGCTGGTGATCTATGACGTTTCTCAGCGCGAGCACGCTATTCTGCGCAACTTTCCCATCTTCGGCCATTTCCGATACCTGTTCGAAATGCTCGGGCCCGAGCTTCGCCAATACATCGTTACCAGCAACAATGAGGAAAAGCCGTTCAGCCGTGACGAGCGAAGCTGGGTGTACGCGTCGGCGAAGAAACAGAACAACTACTTCGGCTTCGGCACCGACAACGATCTCGAGACGACGCCGAACTACCTCATCATCAGGCACGCGGCGTTTCCGTATCCGACGCCTCGCGAAGGAGAGCCCGGTTACTCTCTGACCTACCGCGTGCCCGCCGCCAAAGTGCTCGGCGGGTACCGTCAACGCGAAAAAGCGTTCCGGCCCGACTCGGTCGTCAACCTTTCAGGCATGAGCTTCGGCTCGTTGAGCGCAAATGCGGTCGAAGCGATGAACCGTGGTGCGCGCCTTGCGAACTGTCTCCAAAATACGGGCGAGGGCGGCATCGCACCACATCACCGGCATGGCGGGGCGCTCGTGTGGCAGATCGGGAGCGGCTACTTCGGTTGCCGCGCCGAAGACGGTGGGTTCAGCATGGAGCGTTTCCTCGAGACCGTGGAGGGAAACGACGTCCGTGCCATCGAGGTCAAGCTCAGCCAGGGCGCGAAGCCGGGGATGGGCGGCGTTCTGCCTGCGGCCAAAGTCACGCCGGAGATTTCCGGGATTCGTGGGATTCCATTGGGAAAGGACTGTCTCAGTCCGTCCGCGCACCGAGCGTTCGGCGACGAGGACGCCCTCCTGGATTTCGTCGAGCGCCTCGCGGACGCGACCGGGCTACCCGTCGGGATCAAGTCGGCGGTGGGGGAGATGGCCTTTTGGAAACGGCTCGCTCACCTGGTAGCGACCACCGATCGAGCGGTCGATTTCGTCACAATCGACGGAGGCGAGGGAGGAACCGGTGCTGGACCGCTGGTGTTCACCGACCACGTCGCGCTCCCATTCAAGATCGGAATGAGCGAGGTCTATCGCGTCTTCCGCGAAGAGGACGTCGACGAGAAGATCGTGTTCATCGGGTCTGGTCGACTGGGGTTTCCCGAGAAGGCGCTCTTCGCTTTCGCGCTCGGGTGCGACATGGTGAACGTCGCGCGAGAAGCCATGCTCGCGGTCGGTTGCATCCAAGCTCAGCGCTGTCACACGGGACATTGTCCGACCGGGGTCGCCACCCAGAAGCGCTGGCTGGTGCGAGGGCTGGACGTACCCTCGAAGGCCGAGCGGCTCGCGAACTACATCGTCACGCTCCGCAAAGAGCTGCTTCAGCTCTCTCGAGCGTGCGGCGTGCCGCATCCCGCTCTCATCACCGCGGATCAGCTCGATATCGTCGATGACCGTCTGCGGACGAAGAGCGTCCGTGAGCACTTCGGCTATCGAGAAGGTTGGGGGCTTCCGTCGAGCGCGGACCAGGAAACCATCCGCGAAATCATGAGCCGCCCAGAACAAACTTCCTAGACCGAGCGAGAAAATCGCCCCTGGTGTCGTCTCTTGTAGAAGAAGGGGAGACTTGGGTATGAGGGCACTACAGCGGCGCTGAGCTGGCAGAGATGCTGACGCGAGCGGCATTGGTAGATCGGCTGGGGGACCACTTGAATGTCTGCGAACAGTGCCATTTCCTTTTGGCACTCGTTCGCCGCGCTCGAGGGGATCCGAGCGACGAACAGCGCGAAGTCACCATGGACGCCCTGAGAAACTGGGTGGAGTCTTAATCGGTGACGGAAGACAGCGCGGGGTAGTGTTCTTCCCTACAATCCTCGCACAGCGAATGGCTGAACATCGCGCTCGAGTTGTTCTCGATGTAAGTCTCGAGCCGGTGCCACGCGTCTTTGTCGTCACGGATCTTCTTGCAGTACATGCAGATGGGTAGGAGGCCCTGCAGTTGCTTTACGTGGGTGAGCGCGTTTTCGAGCTCCTCGATCTTGCCCGCGAGCTCCGATTGTAGCTCGAGCATCCTCGCACCGTTGGCGACCCGGCACCGCAACTCGTGGGGATCGTACGGCTTGGTGAGATAGTCGTCGGCGCCTGCCTCGAGGCCGGCGACGATGTCTTCGGGCCGGGTCTTCGTCGTCACGAGCATGACGTAAATGTAGGCGTCGCGTTGTTGGCTGCGAAGCTCGCGGCAGACGTCGATCCCGTCTCGGCCCGGCATCATCCAGTCGAGGATCACGAGCCTTGGAGGATCGGGTTTTTGCAGGATCTCCCAAGCTTCGCGGCCGTCCTCGACCGATACGACGCCGTAACCCGAACGTACCAGAGACACTTCGAGGAGCCTCCGGGACGTGGTGTCGTCTTCGGCAATCAGAATCTCCATGAGCGTGAAATCTTCTTTGATCCCAATCGGCAGGAACGTCGAGATCTTTAGCGACACTTCCGGTCGGCACTCGACCTCGTGCTATACTTTTCGATTCAAGGAGATACGGGTGTCGACCGCTTCGTTTCACTCGCTCGGATGCCGGCTCAATCAGACCGAGGCCGCCGTCCTGGCAGGAGCCTTCAAGGCGAAGGGCTATCAGATCGTAGACTGGGGTACGCCCGCCGACCTCGTCGTCATCAATACTTGCTCGGTCACCGAGCGGGGCGAGGCCGCCTGCCGCAGCGCGATCCGCCAAGCGCTCCGGCGCCAGCCCGAAGCCTTCGTCGTCGTCACCGGCTGCTACGCCCAGGTCGGCCTCGAGGCGCTGCGTTCGATTCGCGGCATCGACATGATCGTGGGCACGGAGTACAAGGACAAGTTTCCGGCGTTCATCGGAGAGCCCCGAAAGCTCGACGATCCGGTCGTGCTCCATTCCGCCCTGATCGATGATGCGGATTTCGAGGTTGCCGGCACGGGGCACTACCGCACGACGCGGGCGAACTTGAAGGTCCAGGATGGCTGCGATTTTTTCTGCTCGTTCTGCATCATCCCGTTCACCCGAGGGCGTGAGCGCAGCCGCAAGCTCTCGGACCTGCTGCGCGAGGCGAGGGAGCTGGCCGGGCAGGGCTACAAAGAGATCGTGTTGACCGGGGTCAACATTGGCCGCTATCGACAAGACGGCACGACGTTCGGCGGGATGATCCGACGGCTCGAGGAGATCGACGCGCTCGAGCGTATCCGGATAACGTCCATCGAGCCGACGACGATCGAGCCCTCGTTGGTCGAGCACATGGCGCGCTCGGAAAAGCTCTGCAACTACTTCCATATTCCGATCCAGAGCGCGAGCGACACCGTCCTCGACAAGATGAACCGCCGTTACACGCTGGCCGAGTATCGAGACTTCGTCGAACGCATCGTCGACACCGTTCCCGAAGTCGGTCTCGGGACCGATGTCATCGTCGGTTTCCCGGGAGAGACCGACGCGACCTTCGAGGAGACGTATCGCTTCCTCGAGGCGCTACCGTTCGCGTACTTTCATGTGTTCAGCTACTCCAAGCGTTACGGCACCAAGGCCGCTCGTCTCGACGGGCACGTGAGCCCTCACGTCATCAAGGAGCGAAGCCAGGCGTTGCGTGCGCTGTCGACCCAAAAACGTCGCGAGCTCGCGAGTCGCTACTTGGGAAGAAGTGTCGACGTGCTCTTCGAGCAACAAAACGAGAGTGGGTTGTGGACCGGTCTGACGAGCAACTACCTCCGCGTGGGTGTGGTATCGCCCGAGCCGCTACGGAACGAGATCGAAAGCGTGACGATTCACGAGGTGCCTGACGAGATGACCGAGTTGGCGCTCGGTTCGCTCAACGCGATCGGGGGGCGAACAACCGCTCCGTCACCGACTCAGGCTTGGGAAACGGTAGAGAGTCGGCGTAGCGCACCGCCTCGTCTACAATGACGGTGCACTCGAGATCGATTTTCTCGAGCACGTCCTGACCGAAGCCGCCCTTTCCCACTAGATAGTCCATATACAATTTGATCGGGTCGCGGGCTTCCCAGTACGTGCGCGTCTCGCCGGAGACGTAGGATGCGTCGTCATGCTCCCCGTGGCCCCGGAGGCGAAACGTCATGAGCTCGAGTAACGCGGGTCCTTGGCCGCTACGCGCATGGTCGATGGCCTTTTTCGCGTGCCGCATCACGCCGAACACGTCGTTTCCGAACGCGACGTCGCTGTACATGTTGAACGCCGGAGCGCGGTCCGACACTTTGGCGACGGGCATTTGTTTGTGGATCGGTGTGGAGTACGCGAACTGGTTGTTCTCGACGATGACGACCAGGGGAAGCTTGTGAATGGACGCGAAGTTCAACCCTTCGTAGAAATCACCGGGGCTGGTAGCGCCGTCGCCGGTAAACGCGACGTAAACGTTCGGCTGGCGCTTCATCTTGAACGCGAGAGCGAACCCGGCGCCGGAAGGAATCCAAGACGCCATCGAGCCGTTGTGGTACGGCGCGATACCGTGGCCTGCGAGGTCGGCGAGGAACAAACCGAGCTCGCGCCCATGCGACGGTGGGATGTCCTTGCCGAACCAGCGCGCGACGACATGCTTCGGCTCGATGCCCCGGTAGAACCACGCGGCGAGGCTCCGGGACACGGTGCTGAAGATGTCGTCCTTGTGCATCAACGCGGCGACGCCGGTGGCAATGGCCTCTTGGCCCGTACCGAGGTAGACGGCTCCGATGATCTTGCCCTGGCGGTAGAGAGACGCGAGCCGCGTTTCGAACGTGCGCGCGAGCCGCATCGCGCGGTACATGCGCACCAGCTCGTCTTCGCTGAGTTTCTGTTCGCCGGGATCGATCTCTAGAGCATCGAGCTCTGGGGGGAGAGGCTCGAGCTCGTAGGCCTTCGTCATTTCCAGTCTCCAGTCGCTGTTATTTGATCAGATCCAGCTTCCAGCTTCTAGTCCCCGGTCCCCAGCAGCTTTTTTCCACTCGCCACCGCACGTCGCTGGAAAAGCAAGAACTCACCGCAGAGCACGCAGGGCACGCAGAGACTCGCAGAGAAAAACGAAGAGGAAAACGCAAAGACGCTGAGATGCAAGGTCGCATAAGAAAGGATCAGCGCCGAAGGCGCTTCACTTTGCGCCTTCGCGCCTTTTCGCTAAGAAAGATGTCGACCTCGGTGATCGGCTGGATTATTGCCGTCTAACGAGGTCCAACGCGTTTCTCTGAAATTGTTTGTTTTTTCCGAAGAAATCATGCTGGTGCGGCGCGAACTTGTTCCAAGGCCAAGAGATTGGGTTGTAGGGATCGTGGCGCGGCGCAATCGCAACCGAATGTGCCGGCTGCGACCGCCGGGCGGAACCGAGAGTGTTGAGGCGTTGTCGGAGCATGGATGTATTCTCGACTCTGCGTCCGTGCGCTATGACCTTGTCAATGGGTAGATACTACCGTCAGGCGTGCGCGACAAGCGAAGACTGCGGCGGGGTGGTCCACGCGACTGCGTCCGGACGGACTCGCACCGCGGAAACAAACTGCAACGAAACACAACGCAACACCGCACGATCGAACCTGGTGCCCTGAGCCCCCGCCGGAGGCCCCGAGCGTAGCGAGGGCAACCTTGACTCGGGCGAGCACCGTGGGCCACTGACCAGGCGATGGCACGAGGGAGTGCTCTACCATCCGCGTCGTGAGTTGGTTGCGGCTTCGCTGCGCTGTGCGCCGTGCGTGCTCTGCCCGCAGCCCATACGGTGCGTGTCTTGCCGGTGAAAGTCCGGCCACAGGAGTTGGTCATGAGCCTGTGTAGTCATATTCGACGCTTCATAGAGGCGACTCTAGGAGGTGAAAGCTCGAAAGTACAAGTCCTTCTCGGTGTAGGGCAAGTAATCCACCGGGCCGCGGCATGAAGCGAACTTTGCAGCCTCGTTACGCAGACCCGCGTGAGAACCGACGTGCGTGGGAAGTGGGACACAGAGGGGACTATGGGCGAACTAGGAACCCGCTTGCTAAACGAAAGTGGCAATGTCGGTCACTCTCTCCCTACGGTTACACGCGCCTGCGCTCTAATCGGCGGTGAGAAAAACTACCCGAGGCTCTGCCGCACCACTTCTTCCGAGAGCGTCAAGACGCACCGCTCATCCTCCAGCTTCTCGTCCACGTTGCGCTAAACGGAGCTTCGAGCAGAACGATTGGGACTGGGGACTCCTGACTGGCGACTGATCTACTCCAGCCGGTAACGAAACCGGACCCGCCTCACCCCCGGCGCCACACGGAAGACGATCTCATGCGTTAGGCGCGACACCACTTGCCCGGTGTCCACGAGAAAGCTGCCGGCCAAGAACCCGGGGGCGCCGCGGAAGTCGAATCGCCAGACACCTTCCCCTCTCGGGTTTCTGGTCACGAAGCCTTCGACGATGTTCTCACCGCTACGCCCGGGCACCTCGTGTGTAGACCGGCCGCTGTTGTCGGTCACTGCGCTCGAGAACTCGTTGAAGGTGACTTGGGCCTGAGTGCTGCCGTCGCCAGGCGGAAGGTCGAGATGGCTCGTAAGGCGCGTGATGATGCGGCGAGGTGAGCCAGGAGGCGCCATGAGCGGCACGGAAGTACGTTGACGATTCGAGGCGGATTCGCTCGGGCTGGTGACGGTCAGGTTAGCCGTATTCGTGTAGTTGCCCGACACCGGCGTCACCCGAATCGTGATGGAGCCGGTCGCGCCCGGGGCCAGCGAAGCGATCGTGCAGGTTACGACGGCGCCACCACCGCAGGCATCGACCGTGGCGGAGAACGTCACCGGTCCGAGGGTCAGCCCTGCTGGTATCGGGTCCGTTATCGTGATGCCGGTTGCCGGGGAGGCACCGGTGTTGGTGATGCTGATGTTGTAAGCGAACTCGACGCCTGCCGTCGCGGTCCCAGGACCCGACTTCACGATGCGAACGATCCGGCCGCTTCCTCCGCCGGGAGGCGGTGCGATAGCTTCGTCGACGATCACGTCCATCTCGAACGTGTCGGTGGCGCCGGCGCGCGTGGTCACCGTCAGCACGGCGCCAAAGACACCGGGTGCGTTATACACACGGTTCACGACGCGGCCTTCGCGTCCGCCTCGTCCGTCGTTGAAAACCCAGGCATAGGATTGGATTTCTTCGCGCGGCGGTTCGGTGCACGAGGCGTCAAAGCGAATCGAGCCCCCGACTCCGATCCGCGGCGGTGATGGAGACGTCTCGAAGCACGCCATTACCGCGGAGCTCGGTATCGACGTCGTTGGGGGGACACTGGTCGTGGCGGTCGTCGTCGTGACGCCACCCGGGATAGTGGTCGTGGAATTCCCCCCTCCTGCAGCGAGGACGCCACCGCCGACAGCGGCGCCGGCTGCGGCCACGCCGCCAATCAGCAGGCCACTGCCTCCCGTCGTACGACCGATCGCGGGGATCGTGGCCGCAATTCCTTCGGACAGAAACCCCGATGGCATGGCCGACCCTCCGCCGGTGGAGCCCACGGTGATGGCTCCGGTGCCATCGAGGTAGGCAGCGGGCGTCGGATTTTGCTCGCGACAGCTCGTTTCGTTCGATACGACCTCGGGAGTGTACTCCGCGGTGCGCACGGAGTTGAATGATGAATCCATGGCCTCGAGGTAGTAGTGCAAGCCGGTGATCTCGGGGCTTGGCTTGGGCAAGACGCCTTGGTAGACGTCACCCGCGGGGACCATCTCGACGTAAAAGAACTGCGGGTACAGATTCGCCCGGAAGTACGCCTTCACCGTCGTCAACCCGTCAGTCGGCTCGACGAGGGCCTCGAGGATGAGGTGTTCGCCGGAGAGAACACATCGCAGGCCCGTCATGCAGAATCCGGGGGCCGGTCTGCGCCTCGATGGAAGGTGCACGAAGTGACAAGATGACGAATAGCGTTAGGACGGTATGAAAGTAACCTCGAGAGCGGGGCGGGCTGGGTCGGGGTCCCATGATGAATCCTCCTGAGCCGGCAACGTGTCCGTCGGTGCGGCGGGCGCGCTAACTATAGAAGCCACCTGAGGGGGCAGGCAAGCAAATCTTGCTTACCGAGCCATTTCGGCTCGTGAGCTAGATCACATTCGTAAAAAAATCGGGTTTGTCAGGTCTCGTCAAGTGCAGCCACGTCAGGTCACGAGCAACCGCTGGTGGTGCCGCAGTTCAAACACTTGTAGCAGCTACCGTTGCGCACCATGATCGAGCCGCACGTCGAGCACGGGGGTGCGTCGTCGAAAAGACGCGGGGGTTCCGACGTCTTTCCACCCGCCGTGGGTTCGGAGAAAACAGCGGCTTGGGCGGTTTCTTTAGGTGATTTCGTCGTTTCGCCGAACGGCATGCCGTCGTCGACGACGCCGGCACGCGCTTGTTGGTCCGGCGAGAGGAACTTCGACGCCAACCAGCGGAACAGGTAGTCGGTGATCGACTTCGCGTAGGGAATCTGATCGTTTCCAGTGAATCCGGATGGCTCGAAACGGGTGTGGGCAAACTTGTCGACCAGCACTTCGAGGGGAACTCCGTATTGGAGCGCGTATGAGATAGCTCGAGCGAACGCGTCCATCAAGCCGGAAACGGCCGAGCCTTCTTTGGACATGTTGATGAAGATCTCGCCCGGTGAGCCGTCATCGTACATACCCACGGTGATGTAGCCTTCGTGGCCCGCGATGCTGAACTTGTGGGTGATGGCTCGGCGCTCGACCGGAAGCTTGTGCTGAATCGGCCGGGCAATTTCACCAGGCTCACCAGGTTGACTGGACGTGCTCGACTTGGTGCCGCTGTTGGATGTGTTCAGAGGCTGCGTGCGTTTGCTGCCGTCACGATAGATAGCGATGGATTTGAGGCCGAGCTTCCACGCCTCGACGTATGTATTCATGATCTCTTCGACGGTCGACTCCTTCGGCAAGTTGACCGTCTTCGAAATCGCCCCCGACAAGAACGGCTGGACGGCCGCCATCATCTTCACGTGGCCCATATAGTGGATGGCGCGATTGCCGCCAGGGGCCTGCACGGCGCAATCGAACACCGGGAGGTGCTCGTCGCGCAGGAACGGTGCGCGCTCGATGAAGCCGTTCTCGTGTACGTAGTCGACCATGGCGTCGACTTCCTCGCTTCGATAACCGAGGCGAGCGAGTGCCGTTGGAACCGTCTGGTTGACGATCTTCATGAGACCGCCGCCTACGAGCTTCTTGTATTTGACGAGGGCCAGGTCCGGCTCGACACCGGTCGTATCGCAGTCCATCATGAGACCGATCGTTCCGGTGGGCGCCAACACGGAAGATTGTCCGTTCCGATAGCCATGCCTTCGCCCGAGCTCGACCGTCTCATTCCAGACATCTCTGGCCGCGCGGTATAAATCCGGCTGGACGCGTGCAGGGTCGATGCCATCGGCGGCGTCGCGGTGCATGTCCATCACCGCGGTCATCGGCTCTCGGTTCTCGCTGTACCCGGCGAACGGTCCCAGGGTCGAGGCGATGCGCGCGGACTGTCCGTAGGCTTGTCCGGTCATCACCGCGGTGATTGCTGCTGCGGTCTCCCGACCTCGATCGCTGTCATACGGGATGCCCTGGTACATCAACAGGGCGCCCAGATTTGCATATCCGATCCCGAGAGGACGAAACCTTTCCGAGTTCTCGCCGATCTTCGGTGTCGGGTAGCTGGCGTTGCTTATGATGATCTCCATCGCGGTGATGACGACGTCGACTGCTTTCTCGA
Source organism: Candidatus Marinacidobacterales bacterium (assembly GCA_965237955.1). Lineage (GTDB taxonomy): Bacteria > Acidobacteriota > Vicinamibacteria > Marinacidobacterales > SMYC01. Next base: position 4,304,850 of record OZ250169.1, read on the forward strand.
ACGCGGTGACGTCGAACTGGCCGTCCGGGGTTACGAACTTCATCAAGTTGAACGACGCCAAGTTGCACGCGCTGTCGTCTAGATACATGTACTCGGAGCACGGATTCGACGCGTTGATGCGGCTCGTGTTCTTGGACGTGTGCCACCGGTTGATGGTGGTGTCGTATTGCATGCCGGGATCGCCGCACGCGTGGGTAGACTCGGCAATCTTCTTGAGCACGGCTCGCGCGGGATAGGTTCCGAGCGGCTCTCCGGTGTGGACCGCCGGAGTAACCCAATCTTTGTCCTCGCTGACGGCGTTCATGAACTCGTCAGTGACGCGCACGCTGTGGTTTGCGTTCTGGTAGAAGATCGAAGCGTAGGCTTCACCGTTGAACGAGCCGTCGTAGCCGGCATCGATGAGCGTCCACGCCTTCCGCTCCTCACGGAGCTTGCACTCGATGAAGTCCATGATGTCGGGATGGTCGACGTTCAAAATGACCATCTTAGCCGCGCGTCTCGTCTTGCCCCCACTTCGGATCACGCCCGCGAACGCGTCGTAGCCTTTCATGAAGGAGACCGGCCCGCTCGCGATACCGCCCCCCGAAAGCCGTTCTCTAGAGCTCCGGATCGTGGAGAGGTTGGAGCCGGTGCCCGAGCCCCACTTGAATAACATGCCTTCCGTTTTCGCCAGGTTCAGGATCGAATCCATGGTGTCGTCGACGGAGTTGATGAAGCACGCCGAACACTGCGGCTTGGCCTCGATGCCGCAGTTGAACCACACCGGGGAGTTGAACGACGCGTGCTGGTTCAGAAGCAGGAACGTGAGATCGTCCCGAAACGTCTCGGCGTCTTCGTTCGTCTGGAAGTAACTGCCTTCTTGTCCCCACCGCGTCATCGTGTCGACGACGCGCCCAATCAACTGGCGTACGCTGTTCTCGCGATCTCCGGTGCCGAGAGTTCCGTGGAAGTACTTCGAAGCCACGATATTCGTCGCCATTTGCGACCAACTCTTGGGTACTTCGACGCTCTTCTGTTCGAAGATCGTGTCACCGTTTTCGTCGGTGATAACCGCATCACGCGTGTCCCATTCGATGGCGTCGTAAGGTGAAATGCCTTTTTCGGTGAAGAAGCGATCGAAGTGGAGCGCTTTCGCTCGCTGTGTCTTCCGAGCACCGGCCGTGTCACCGTTGGAAGTGCCGTTTTCTGTGTCCACAATCAGCGAAATATCCTTCTTCGTCGTCGCCATTCCAATCCCCTCCGCTCGCGAAAGAGCCCCGCCGTCCAAGGCGCGAGCTCACGGCTCTACTGCTACGCTACTGTTCAACTCTACGCGGTCTACGTAGTAAACCGAAAATCGTTATCCAAGACCCTTCTGAGAAACTCCGACCGTCTCCGGAGTGCCTTCATTCGCGCGAAAAAAGGCAATGCGGGAGCGCGCTAGCCGCCAACCCTCGCTGACGGCCCGAACAAGACTGAGTTCTTGTTGAGCTAGCCTTGGATTTGTTTTTATAAACGGAGCCATGATTCGCTGTCAAGAAAAAAATACTAGATTTTGCGCTATGTGTCCATTGGACCCACTAAATGTTGGGGGAAGCTTCTGAAAGGGTGGGGTTTACGTCAGACGAAGAATCACGCGAAAAGTTCATATTGGTCTTATCATTAGTCGTCGTATACGTAATTTTGGGTGTAGTTTTGGGCACTCGGAAAAACAGTTAGCGCGGAACTGTTCAAGTGCTGCTTTAAGTGGATGATAGGTGAACTGGCCGAAACGCTCACCGAGAATTCAAGAGATCTTCGTCGAATCGTTGTGTCAGGGAGGGCGCGATCAGCCAAAAATCTTCTTGAACATGTCCTTCAGAGGGTCTTTGCTGCCTCTTCCGCCCGTGCTCAGGTGCTTCTTGGCGCCTTCATGCTGCGGACGGATGCGGAGCGCGGTGCGGAATTCAGTCTGGGCGCGTGCGTGCATAGCGAACGATTTGTAATAGAGTCCGAGCGAAAAATGTAAATCGGCGTTTTGAGGCGCCAGCAGGAGTGCCTCGATGAAGTGACGCTCGGCATCTTTGCGCATCACCGGGTGGCGCGCCATCGCACGCGCGAGCATGCCGTGGTGTACGGGGTCTCGAGGCTCGAGCTCGACGAGCTCGTACAAAAGCGATACCGCGTGCTCCCAGTCGCGCACTTGAAAGTGGAGCTTTACGTCGCGGTTGAGCTGGCGAACGCGCTCGACCCGCGCCGCGCCGGTGAGCTGCGCTCCCGAGCGAAGGGACGGACCTTTGCGTTCGGATTCCTCTTCGATCCCCTCTGGCGCTTCGCTCGGGAGCGAGTCCGCATCCTCGCCGACTTCCGACAGGGCTTTTTGGTCGTCGCCTATATCGCCCCTATCGGATGCAACGGAGTCCTCCGGAGGTTGCGTGTCGACGAGCTCGGAAGATGGGGTCATGACGTCGTCGGACGAGATATCGATACCGACTTCTTCGAACAGCTCCTCGTTCAGTGGCGGAAGCGTTTGCTCGGTGGGAACTTCGAAGGCTTCCTGATCGACCTCCGCTCGAATCGGCTTGCTCGAGGACTCGGACGCGCGCTGTTCTTTCTCCTCGAGCATCCGTTCGTACGCCTTCTCGAGTCGGCTTTGGATGACTTCGACTTTGGTGACCAGGGTGTGCTGCGCTTCGACCATCGCCCGCTTTTTCTGCCAGTCTGCTTGCCGCGTCTCGAACGCTTGTTGGATGTTCGCCTGGTCCGGCTGCCCGCCGAGCTCGTCGAGCCCGAGGAGCTCTTTCTCCGAAGCTCGGTCGAGACGATCGAACTCCATCAGGATCTCTTGCCTCGCGTTCGTCGCTTGAATTTTGGCGAACTTGCGCTGGATCTCCGACAGCACGAACACACCGGTCTCTTCTTGCACCTTCAGCGGTTTTCGGTGACCCTGGTCGGCCGGCTCCAACAGGCCGGCGGCGAACAGTCCGTAGCACGCTCTCAGCACGACGCCGCGATCTGCGTCCATGCTTTGGATCATCGCGGCGAGGGGGGTTCCTTTGCCCGCGTTTCGAAGGACCGCCTGCTCGAGAGGTTTCAACTTGCGGGGCTCGACCGTAAATGGAGGTCGCGCGGAAGGTCGCACCAGCGTTCCGAGCGGAGGGAGCCCTGAGAGAATGAGCCTTCCATCCGTCATGTGTCGGACCCCTTCGAGCAGGATGCGATAGATCGACAAGCTGACCATGAGCTCGACAGGAATCACGTTGCCGCGCTCGTCGAAGCTGTAGACGCCGTCTTTGATCTTGAACAGCGACATTACGATGCGGTTGACCTGCGCCGCCACTTGTTTGCCGAGCTCTTCCTCCGACATCACCCCCGCTTGCACGAGAGCTTGGCCGAACTTTCGTTTGCTACCTTTCATGAGCATGCTCGCGAGTGCGAACTCGTGACGCGAGATGCGTCCCGCCTCGATGAGACTCTCTCCGAGCCTGTCGCGCTTCAGGTTGCTCGCGGCGAACACGATGAACCCGTTATCGAAGTAAATACTCTTGATGCCGGTGCCGAGGTTGACTTGGAGGTCGCCGCTTCGTTCCTCGGTGGCGACTTTGCGCAATACCTCGGCGAGCGGAACGCCACGGAGCGAGCCGACCCAGTCGATGCTTACGTTAGAGCGCTCCCGGTTTGTCGTTGCCATCGGTCGAGAATCGAGCATTTCCATCGACTTGCCGTCGTGATGTTTTGTTGGAATGGGGGTATTGTCTATGATTTCCAGGGCTACCACAAGGCTGAGTTCATTGGCGTAGGACTTTCCCCACATCTAGGCTTGGAAGCGGGATCATGGCAAAAAGGCGACGCGTTCTCGAAATCCGAATCACCGGGGCGATAAGCGAGGTTCCGGCGCGATTCTCGTGGCCACGGGTTGAGCGCTCATCACTCTACGACATCGAAGCGGCTCTTCGTCGCGCGTCAGACGATCGCAAAATCGACGGGGTCTTGCTCGAGCTTGCCGACGTTAGCATCGGCTGGTCGAAAGCCGAGAGCTTGCACCGCGCGATACGTGACGTGCGCGCGAGCGGTAAGGCTACCGTCGCCTTTCTCGCCGGAGCGGACAACGTGACTTACATGTTGGCGTCTGCGTGCGAGAGCGTCGTGCTCGCGCCCGCCGCGTTGTTGTCGCTTCAATCTCTTTCGAGCGACAGCTTGTTTTTCAAGGATCTCCTCGGCGAGATCGGCGTAAGTCCCGAGCTCGATGCCGTGGGGGAGTTCAAGTCGGCGGGCGAAGCGCTCGAGCGACGGGAATCATCGGATGCGCACCGCCGAGAGATGACGTCGATTCTCGAGGATTTGAACGCTCAGTTCGTGGCGCTCGTTGCCGGAGGTCGCACGATGCCGGCCGCCGCTGTCGCCGCCGCGATCACATCCGGGCCGTTCCTGCCTGAGGACGCAAAAAACGCCGGCCTGGTGGATCACATCGAACACGCGGATTTCTGCAAATCGTATCTCGAAGAGAAGTTGGGCCATGGGGGGCATGCCCCGCGCTACGTGCCCCACGCGAGCTACATAGCACCCCCGGGTCTCGTCCGGCGCGCTCTTCGCTGGCGACGCCCCCAGGTCGCCATCGTTCATGCGTGCGGCGTTCTGACTTCTGGTGACTCTCGGAGCTCGCCGTCGGGTAGCGTGACAGTCGGCGCACGCGCGCTCTCGGAGCTGTTGTCGAGCCTTCGCGAGCGGCCGAGGGTGCGCGCGGTGGTCCTCCGGATTGACAGTCCTGGCGGCGGAGCCCTCGCTTCCGACGCCATCCATCGGGAGCTGTCTCTCGTCGCGAAGGAAAAACCAGTCGTTGTCTCCATGGGCGACATCGCGGCTTCGGGCGGCTACTACATCGCCGCCGCGGCGGGCACGGTGCTCGCGGAGGGTACGTCACTGACCGGCTCGATTGGAGTTCTCGGCGGGAAGCTCGTCGTCAAGCGACTTCTCGACCGGCTCGGAATCGCTCGCGAGAGCTTGTCCTTTGGGACGAACGCGGGCATGTTCTCGCCGCTACGATCGTTCACCGAGGAGGAGCGCGCCCGGCATCGCGGGCATCTCGATCATTTCTACCGCGCCAGGTTTTTAACCGTCGTCGCCGAGGGTCGAAAGATAACGCTCGAGGAGGCGGACGAGGCCGGGCGCGGTCGTGTATGGACGGGACGCCAAGGCCAAAACGTTGGTCTCGTGGATGGCCTCGGTGGACTGCACGATGCGATCGAGCTCGCTCACGAAGAAGCGAACCTCGACCGCGCGAGATCCCGCGTCGTGGTCTACGGACGTCGCGCCCGACTACGAGAGCTTTTGACGTTTGGTCTGGTCGATCTCAACGGGGGCTCGCTCGTGTCCGATCTCGCAGGCCGGATATCGCTCATCGAAGAGCTGGCGCGCGAAGATTTGTTGCTGCTGATGCCGCGAATCTTCCGAATCCGCTAATCCTTTTTCACCGCAGAGCGCGCAGAGAAAAGCAAAGGCAAAAAAATCGCAAAGTCGCAAAGTCGCAAAGTCGCGAAGGCGCAAAGTGAAGCGCCTTCGGCACTGATTCTCTCTTTGCGTCCTTGCGCCTTTGCGTTAAAAAAAGTGGTCCGCAGTTTCTAGTTGCGGCGGCGGGCTCCGCCTCGACGTCCGCCGCTTCGTGCGCGGCCGGCGGATGAGCGGGAGCCGCTTCTCGAGCCACTCACGCGGCCTGAGCTTCGCTGCGATCGGGGAGCGGTTCGGGTGACGCTCGATCGGCTTCGACTCGGTGCTCTCGAGGGGCCGGTCACGTTGCGCTGAGAGCGCGGCGTGGCCCGGTTGACGTTGGACGAGCGTACGCGGTTGCGGCTCGGTGTAGACCCGCTTCGTGTCGTCGTGCGCTGGCGCGATCGCGACGGCGAACGGGTCACGGCCTCGCGGCGTGACGAGCTCCTCGTTGATTGTTGGGCTTGTTGGGCTTGCTGATTGCCCGCGCCGAACGTGCGCGCGCGCGAACGCACCGCTGTTCGATCTGTTCGGGTCGGTGTCGTTTGCGTCACTCGGCTGCGCGTGGGGGGTGTGCGACGCCTTGCGGTGCCCGTCCCCTCTAGAGAACGCCCGCGTGCTCCGGTGGCGCGCGCCGTGCCCGGTGCCCTGAATACGCGCGAGCCCGATCGAGGAACGTTGACGCCGACACGACTCCGGCCACCGGTCGTCCGCGCTCTTGTCCGGGAAACGTCACCACGCGGCCTCGCCTGGCGTCGAGGTGTCGACGTCCTGCTCGGGGCGAGGGCGGTGAGCGTGGCCTGAACACCACGATCCACTGTAGGCGGTCGAACGCCGGTTCGCGGCACTGCGCGACCACGCGTCCCGCTTACCCTTGCTCTCCTTGCGAACGGGTTGGCCTGCGGTCCTCGTGGCGCGAGCGCGTTGTCTCCGCCGCCGGCGTGGGCAGTCAGGTTTCGATCCAAGACCGCGCCTTGTTGATGCATCCGGGCGCGCGCAGACGTCGAGCGCACATCGGATGCTCTCAGCCGCGCCCTGCGACGCCCGAAGTGCTCTTTGCGGGAAAAATTCCACCCGGCGCCGTGGTCGTATACGTGCCGCGGAACAGCCCTGCCGCCACGGTAGTGGCGTCGCCCTTTGTGATGAGGGTAGCGCCCCGCGCCGTAGAAGCCGTGGCCGTAGGCGAAGACCGATCCACCGTGAAACCCGAGCGGGCTCCATCCGATCCAAGCCGGTCCAACCGCGAACGAGACCCACGCGGGGCCCCAGTGCCGTCCGGGAACCCAATACCAACCGTGGTGGTTGTAGCCCCAGCGTCCGTAGTGATAGGGCGCCCAGCCCCACGGCTCATGCGACACCCAGGTGTATCCGTAGCTCGTATAACCCCACCGGCCGTCCCGGTACGGCGCCCAGCCGGCTCCGACGCTCGTCGGATACCACACGGCGCCGTGCTCTTCGTTGTCGCGCCACGTTCCGTAGTCGGTGAGGTCGTCGACATAGCGGTGCACTTCGGTGGGAACTTCGGCCAGCGGGACGCTACGCCGTCGAGCCTGTTCACTGTCGCGCGCGTGGCTCCACGAATCGAGTCCATCGGATCGCGAACGGTCGAAGACGAACGGTTCCTGCGGTTGTCCTCCCGCTTCCAAGAAACTTCTCTGTCCGGTACCGACCAGCACCGAGCTCTGCTCCGACGCGAGCTCGGCAACGGCTTCGAGCCCAGATACTGTCGTCACTGTCGTCGTGACGCCGTCAACGACGTCGACGCGATACGTGCCCGCGGTTTGTGTATAGACGCTACCGCTCGGTGTGTCGATGCGGATGCGCGAGCTTTCGGAGTCCACTTTCACGACGACGCTTCCGTTCCAGAGCCGCAGGTTGGGCTTGGCGCCGAATGCCATGAAATCGACTTTAGTCTCTCCGCCGAGACGCACGAGCGCGCCGTCGACGAACTGGATTTCTGCGAACGAGTTTGCGGTCGTCCACATCCGGTCGCCAGGAAGCACCGGCAAGTTGATGCCGCCTTGCTCCGGTTCCGGGTTCTGCGCGCGCTGCAAGCTCACGCCCCCGTCGACGTAGCGGATGTATCCGCTCTCGTACGTGTATTCTTGGGCTTCGCCCGTCGCCGCTAACGCTAGGAATCCGACCGAGAGAACGCTCGTATAAAGAGATGCTTTCCCGTTCATCCCTGACCCTCCTGAGGCTTTTGGTAGGCGCCCGACGCGCCTCAGCGTCTGGTGTCCTTCACTTGCAACCTGTATACCACGATCGCGTGCTGTTCGTAAACAACTCTAAATAGTTGATGACTAAGCTGTTGTGGATCTCAACGTGGTTCGCTCGAGCGTGATCCAAGTCGCTGTTCGAGGACAAACTGTGACCCAGCGTAGACATGCCCAGACGTTGAAAGTTGACAAATCAACACTCATATCGTATCTTGTTGTCTGACTAAACATCTGTTAAGAATATCTGGACAAAGTCTGGAGAAGTCAAAAGCGAAGAAGGAGCAGTAATGAGCAAGATCATCGGTATCGACTTGGGTACCACCAACTCCGTGGTTGCGATTATGGAGGGTGGCAGCCCGTCGGTGATCACGAATCCGGAAGGCGGGCGCACGACACCTTCGGTGGTCGCTTTTGCCAAAGGCAACGAACGGCTCGTGGGACAGGTCGCCAAGCGGCAAGCCATCACCAACCCGGAGAACACGATCTTTTCGATCAAGCGTTTCATGGGACGTCGTTTCGACGAGGTCTCCGAAGAGATGAAGATGGTCCCGTACACAGTGCTGAAGGCCGACAACGGCGACGCACGTGTGGACATCAAAGGTCACCAGTTCTCACCGCCGGAAATCTCCGCGATGGTGCTGCAGAAGCTCAAGCAGGCGGCCGAGGACTACCTCGGCACCAAAGTCGAAAAAGCGGTCATCACCGTCCCGGCTTATTTCAATGACAGCCAGCGCCAGGCGACCAAGGACGCGGGCGAGATCGCGGGCCTCGAAGTCATGAGACTCGTCAACGAGCCCACCGCCGCGGCGCTCGCCTATGGCCTCGACAAAAAGAAAGACGAGAAGATCGCCGTCTTCGACTTCGGTGGTGGCACGTTCGACATCTCGATCCTCGAAGTCGGCGAAGGCGTCGTGGAAGTGAAGTCGACGAACGGAGACACGCATCTCGGTGGTGACAACGTCGACCAGAGGATCATCGATTGGCTCATCGACCAATTCGCGAACACCGCGGGCATCGATCTCTCCGAAGATCGCATGGCTTTGCAGCGTCTCAAGGAAGCCGCTGAAAAGGCGAAGATTGAGCTGTCGTCGACGATGGAGACCGAGATCAACTTGCCGTTCATCACCGCGGACTCGACTGGGCCGAAGCACATGTCCGAGCGTCTGACCCGCTCGAAGCTCGAGCAGTTGATCGACGACCTGCTCCAGAGAACGATCGCGCCGTGCAAGCAAGCGATCGAAGACGCGGGGCTCAAAGCCTCCGAGATCGAGGAGGTTGTCCTCGTGGGCGGCTCGACCCGCATGCCGAAAGTCCAGGAGATAGTGAAGGAGCTGTTCGGCAAGGAGCCCCACAAAGGCGTGAATCCCGACGAGGTCGTGGCCCTCGGCGCCGCCGTGCAAGCGGGCGTTTTGGGTGGTGAAGTCAAAGACCTGTTGCTCCTCGACGTCACCCCTCTGTCTCTCGGGATCGAGACCCTGGGCAACCTCACCACCAAGCTCATCGAGCGCAACACGACCATTCCGCACAAAAAGAGCGAAGTGTTCTCGACCGCGTCCGACAACCAAACCCAGGTCGAGGTCCACGTCTTGCAGGGTGAGCGGACGATGGCAGGGGACAATCGGACCCTCGGGCGTTTCCACCTCGTCGGCGTCCCCCCGGCTCCGAGAGGCGTCCCTCAGATCGAAGTGACTTTCGACATCGATGCGAACGGCATCTTGAACGTTTCTGCGAAGGACATGGCGACCGGCAAGCAGACTGCGATCACGATTACTGCTTCCAGCGGGCTGGGTGAGCAAGAAATCGAGCAGATGCGCAAAGCCGCCGAGCTCAACATCGAAGACGACAAAAAACGCCGCGAGCAAGTCGAGGAGAAGAACGAGACCGACAACCTCGTTTACCAGACCGAGAAACTTCTCGCAGAGCATCGCGACAAGATCCCGGAGGAAGACGCGAAGCAGATCGAAGCTGCTCTCGAAGACGCCAAAAACGCCGTCAAAGAAGCCGACATCCAGGCGGTGAGAAACGCCAAGGAAGTGTTGCAAAAAGCGAGCTATCGTCTCGCGGAGTTCATGTACAGCCAAGCCGGAGCCGAGGGCGCCGAGGGTGGTGCGCCTGGAGCGGGCGCAGGTGGCGGCGGGCCAGCAAGTGACGATGACGTGATCGATGCGGAAATCGTCGACTCCGAGGAGAAGAAGTAGAGCAGGATGTCACGTCACGATTACTACGTACTGCTTGGCGTGGAAAAGTCCGCCTCGAAGTCGGAGATCCGCCGCGCGTTCCGGAAGCTGGCGCGCAAGTACCATCCCGACATCAACCCCGGGGACAACGTCGCCGCGGTGCGCTACCAGCGAATCTACGAAGCGTTCGAGGTGCTCACCGATTCGGGTCGGCGCGAGCACTACGACCGTGTCGGAGTGCAGGCGGAACCGGCCGGACGATCGGAGCCGACGCGCTACGGTTTCGAAGGTTTCGATTTCTCGCTTCCGGGAGAACGTGAAGTCGACATCTTCCCCGACTTGTTTCGGCGCCCCGCTGCCGCTCCCGATCGTAGCCGCCTCGATGGCGAAGACATTCACCATCGATTGAGTATTTCGTTCGAGGAGTCGTTGACCGGGCAAGTGAGCACGTTTCGGCTCGCACGGCACGTGTCCTGTGAGACGTGTGAGGGCTGGGGCGAAATCCCAGCGCGCGAGCCGCGCGCGTGCGCGCGGTGCAACGGGCGCGGTCGGGCCACGCAAGTCCGCGGTTTCATGCTGTTCGCGAAACCTTGCGCCCACTGCCAGGGCTCGGGCATGGTGTCCCGCGAGCGTTGCCCGGATTGTGCCGGTGCCGGCCGCATGCCCGAATCGCACTCGGTCTCGGTCGATATTCCCGCGGGCGTCGCCGACGGGGACAAGCTCTCTTTGCCGGGGTTGGGGGGGCAAGGTCGCGGTTCGGGACGTCCGGGCGATTTGTACGTTCACATCCACGTCCAGGAGCATCCGTTTTTCACGCGCAAGGGCGACAACCTGTTTTGCACGGTTCCGGTTACGTTCGCTGAAGCGGCGCTCGGTGCCAAGATCGATGTTCCAACCCCCGATGGCGGCGCGGTGACGCTGAGGGTGCCCGCGGGGGTGCAGTCGGGACAGAAGCTTCGGTTGTCGGAGCGTGGCGCAACCTCCCGCCGAAGGGCCGGGAGCCGGGGCGATCTGTTCGTCGTGATCCAGGTGGTCACGCCGACGGTCTACGATGACCGTTCGCGCGACCTTCTGCGCGAGCTCGATCGTATCAATCCGTCCGAGCCGAGAGCCGGGCTCGGCAGGCCGAGCGAACCTAGAGCGGGGCTCGGAAAGCGCGGTGAGGAGGTCTCGCGGTGAAAAGGAGCGCCACGCCGGAGCAAGACGGGCCGCGCAATCGAGGCAAAGGCAAGGGGTACTACATGATCAGCGCGGTGGCCGAGACCTATGGGATTCATCCGCAGACCCTCCGCCTGTACGAGCGCGAAGGACTCCTCTGCCCCTCCCGCACCGAGGGCAACACGCGCCTGTATTCCGAAGAAGATCTCCGTCAGCTCGAGACGATTCTAAACATGACCCGGGATCTCGGCGTCAATCTCGCCGGCGTCGAGATCATTCTCAACATGCGTCTCAAAATGGAAAAAATGCAGTGTGAGATCAGCGAGTTTATAGAGTATGTTCAACGTGAGATTGGGAAACAGGAAGAGGGCTGGAAGGATCGCGTCCAAAACGCGCTCGTACGGCTTCCCCCCCGTGATCTCGTGAAGAAAGAACCGTGAGTAGCTCCCACGAACAAGCCGAGAGACCTCAGGGAACCTCCCAAGTGTGTCCCGAGTGCGATGGAACGTCCTGGAGACGGACCGTCGTCGACGGAATCTCGCGCGTCGCCCGGTGTAGCTGTTGGGTCGGGGATCGGGAAGAGTCGGTCATGGCCAAGGCCGGCGTTCCCAGCCGCTACCTGGAGTGTGCGCTCGATGCGCGCACCGGGGGCAACGAGTTCTTCCGTCTCAAGTCGAGTCTGGAGCGCGCTCACAAGATCTCGGAGCGCTGGGCGGATAGTTTCCCCGACTCCGAGGCCGGTCTTCTTTTCAGCGGCCCGCCGGGAGTGGGAAAGACGCATCTGTCGGTCGGGATTCTCCGGCGCATCCTCCTCGAGCGGAAGATCGCCGCGCCCGCGCTCTTTTGCGATTACCGATCGCTACTGCGGGAGATCAAAGGCTCGTACCACCCCGATACACCCGAATCGGAGATGCAGATCTTGAGGCCGGTGCTCGAGGCCGAGCCTCTCGTGCTCGACGACCTCGGTGGGGAGAGCCCGACCCTTTGGGTCCTCGACACCTTCTTTCACATTCTCAACCGTCGCTACAACGAAAAGAAGCTCACCATCATCACCACGAATTACTCGGACCGTCCGATGAAGGCGGGCCCGGTCCGCGTGTCCCGGAGCTCCCAGCGGATGGGTGGTCGAGAAGACACTCTCTCCGATCGCGTCACCGCCCGTCTGCGGTCGCGTCTTTACGAGATGTGTCGGGATGTGCGTATCGATGGGGACGATTATCGCCAGAGTGCGGTGCAGGCTAACTTCACAAGTTGATCAGCATCCAGCATTCAGCATCCAGCATCCAGTTCAAACCAAGCCGTGCCTTTTAGGGGCGCTGGCGTGTGGGCCCTTAGGCTGAGTTCTTGCCATTGTTGCTGCTGCAATAGAACCTCCCTTGCCCCTCTGCAGCGGGGACGGGCAAGGGCAGGGGCAGGGGGTGAATCAGGTGCGGTTGTTGACACAGAGCTCGGCTCTGAGGTATGAAACAACTGCAAGCTTATTTCATTTATAATATAGCGGTTGGGGAGCGCTGGCCCGGCGCCTGTTGGGCTGGTTTGAGTGCGTCATGGAGTCGATCGAGTACAGGGATTTACTCGTTGCGGTGTGGGCCCACGAGACCCCGGGGTTTTTCTGCGCCAAAGCCGAGGACGAGTTCGGCCGCACGACACCGACCGTCCGCATCTACCTTCCTTTCGACGACCGCTGGTTTGTTCAGTTCGCTGACAGCCTGGAAGAGCTTAGCTCGAAAGAGCTTCACTACGTCGGTGCCCGGCTGTTCGACTCCCTGTTCCAAGGCGAGATTCTCCGCCTCTACGTCCACTTGCTGGAACAGGTCCGCAATACGGGCGCGAGGCTGCGCGTTCGACTGAAGATCGAGCCGCCCATCGTCGCCCGGCTTCCGTGGGAGTGTCTCTACGACACTCGAAGCCGGACGTTTTTCAGCGTCTCGAACGATGTGACCCTGGTCCGCTATCGGCAGCCGCGCGCGATGGAACCGCCGTCGGTCCCTGGCCGACTGCCCCTTCGGGTGTTGTTGGCCGCCGAATCGCCCCAGCCCGGCACGCCGTCGCGCGAAGCACGCGAGGCTCGGGTGGCGCGGCGCGCTCTAGCCGAGCTCGCCTCCGATGGTATCGTCACCGTCGGTGAAGCCGGCACCGAGCTCGGCGAAGATCCGTTGACCGCCGACTCACTCGCTTCGATCCTCTCTAGAAACTACGACGTCGTTCACCTCATCTGTAGCGCCGAGTGGGATGGTGAGACAGCACGCCTGTTGCTCGGCGGTGACGGGATGTCGCTGGACGCATTTGCACGCGCCTTCGAGCCCGTTAACGCATGCTTGCTCGTGTGGAGCGGCGGACCCAAGACCGGCGTGGTCTCGCCGAGCTTGGCCGATAGGCTGTTGGATTTTGTGCCCGCACTGCTCAGCCAGCGGCTGAGCATGCCGGAAGAGCTCCTGGTCAGCTACACGAGTGCCCTCTACCGTTCGCTCGGTGCGTTGAATCCGGTCGACGCTGCTCTCGCGGATGCCGGAAACGCTGTTCTCACCCATTTTCCAACCGAGAGCGAGTGGGTGGCGCCATCGTTGTACCTGTCGCGGAAAGACGCCAACATCCTCCACAGCCCGACGCGCGGCACCATCACCGACGTGTATCAAATCTCGGAGGGTCGCTACCGCCGCAGTCTCCGGGAAAGCCTCAACCGGTTCTGGCCGAAGCCGGAACGGTATTTTCCCCAGCTTGCGAGATGGCTGCCTCACGGCGAGCCACTCGTCGGGCTAGCGCACGCGGCCGAATTCCTCGGACATCCTCAGAGTGCCGCCGATCTCACCCGCCGTTTCCAGCGGTTGTTGCTCTTCGGCGAGGCAGGCTCGGGCAAGAGCATGGCGCTCTACCGGTTGTTCTACGAGGCGGCGCAGGCGATCCTCTCGTACGAAACAAAATCGCCGCTTCCGATTTACCTGTCGCTTCCGGATCTCGCTGACTCTGCCGATCTCGAAGAGCTCCTCGCGTCCGGCTTCGACCGGGATCTGTTCACCAGCGATCTGGAGGAAGGCCGTTTTCTGTTCCTGCTGGATTCGCTCGACGGTTTGAGTGCGCACGCGACCTCGCGTCGCGCCGAAGCGCTCAATGCGTTCATGCGTCGTTACCCTTTGAACAGCTTCGTCGTGACCGCGAGACGCCCGAGCCCGAAGCCGGTCGAGATCCCGAACTGGGCCGAGATGTTGCCCTTCGCCGAGTGGGAGGCGCTGGACTTTCTCGTCGCCGACGGAGGCATCCGAGCGGAATCGGCGAAAGTGTTGTACGAGCAGTTGGTGCAAACGCACGGTGCGCGCGTCGGGAACCCACAGCTTCTCGCTCTGGCGCGACGCCTCTACCGCGAAGGCGCCCGCGTCCCGTTAAGTTTGACGGGTACATTCGAAGCCTTCTTTCGCGTCGCCGGTCAATCGATCGCTCCCGAGACTCGTGAGAATCTGTTACCGCAGCTCGCTTTTTTCATGAGCCAGCGCGATCGCCTCTCGCTCCGAAGAGAGCACCTCGAACAACGCCGGCGCCGGAGCGGCGTGGCCGGTTTGGCTCTCGAAGTTGCGTTCCGCAGCACCGGCGCCATGGGTGCGGACGATCTTCTTGCCGAAGTCGAAAAGACGCGGCTGCTCCGTGGGCCGGAGGCGTTTACGTTCCCGAACCTCGCGTTTCAGGAGTTCTTGACGGCGTATGCGCTCCGTCACACCGCGCCGAACACGATTCTGAATCTGGTACAGCCTGCTGATTGGCGTTATCTCGATGGCGGCTCGACACGTCCTTTGAACTTAAGCCGTGGACCCTTTCATGGTGCTCTGCCGTTTCTCTGTGGCTTACGAGAAGATGGCCCTCGACTCGTCAAAGCTCTCGTGGGACGTGATCTCGTCCTCGCGTCGCAGTGTTTCCCGGAGTCGCGCACGTCGACGACTCTCGACCTCATGCTGCGGGCGGCGGTCGAGCGCGAGCTCGATGACGGCGACGAGCTGCAGGCGGCTGTGGCCGTTTTGAGCCTCGAGGCACGAGCCGATGGTTGGGCGAGCGACTGGCTCGAGCAGCTCGCGACCGAACCCGGGAGCCCGGTGCGGGTACTCTCGCTCGAAGCGCTCGGCAACTTGCGCTCTCTCGGGAGCGTTTCGGTGCTCGAGACCGCTGTCGAGGCGAGCGACCTCCAGGTGGTGAGGGCGGCGATGGATGCGCTGGCCCGCATCAAAGTCAGCTAGTCCGGCCTGTTTTTGTAACGCAAAGACGCCAAGCCGCAAAGAAGGGGATCGCGCCGAAGGCGCTTCACGTTGCGCCCTCGCGACCGTGCGCCTTTGCGTTTGTTTTTCGCGAGTGGGGCGGAGGATTCACCATCCGGTTTTAGAAGGCTGAAGACGACTGCAACGGACCGCGACCGCTTCATGCGAGCATTGCCTTGCGTCGCTCGACGACGTCCGCCGAGAACCACGAATCGAGGAACCCGCGCCGGGCTTCATCGCGCGTCGCCCGGATGCGCTCGAGCATGGGCGCCCGGAGCGCTAGCTTGGTGTGATGGAACGCGTGGCTAGGCTGGTCCCCGAGCTCTCGAGCGGCTGCCATTGCTTCGTCGAGCAGTGTCTCCCCGGAAACGACACGATGGAGGATACCGGCGGTTTGCGCCTCACGGGGCGACAGAAGCTTCGCACCGAGCAGAACCTCGGGAGTCGATGCTTTTGTCAATGCGTGGCGCATGATCTCGAACGCAGTCGCGGGGAAAACGATCCCGAGGCTGACATCGGAAACGCCGAGCTTGTGACTGCCCTCGGCACCGATTCTGAGATCCGCGGCGCACGCGAGCACGCACCCACCCGCGATCGCGTGGCCGTTCACCGCGGCGACAACGGGCAGGGGAAACTGCAGGAGTGCGAGGTGCGCCTCTTCGAAGCTATCGACGAACGAGGCCATGCCGTCCCGGTCTTCCGGCAAGCTCTTGAGGTTCAACCCCGCGGAGAAGAACTTGTCGTACCCGGTGAGAACGACGGCCTTCTTGTCGGCATCGACCGCCGCACGCAGACCTCTGGTGAGCGTCTCGAGAAGTTTCTCGTCGATCGCGTTCGCGTTATCGCACTCGAGCCGAATTAAATGGACGTCGCTTGCGCTCATGGAGTTTTCATTCGAGACGGTTGAGGGCATCGAGCAACGGCTCGTAGTCCTCACGTACCTTGTAGTTGTAGTTGACGTAGCGGAGGATGCCTTTTTTGTCGATGACGAACGTCGCCCGGCTCGCGTACTTCGATCCGTTGATCTCGAGCGGTTTGACGCCGTAAGCGTCGATGACCTCGGCGTTTCTGTCGGACAAGAGCACCAGTCCTTTCATCTCTCCCGGCTTCGCGACCACGCGCATGCCTTCCGATTGCTCGCCCACGCTTTTCAGCCAGTTCCACTGCGAGTAAGGAGTGTCGACACTGATGCCGAAGACTTGCGTATCTTCATCCAGAAACTTCTGGATGTCGTCCTTGTAGGACGAGAATTGGAGCGTTCACCCGCCGGTCCAATCGGCGACGTAGAAGGCGAGAACGATGTTCTTCTTGCCCAACACGTCGCTGAGAGATAGCTTCACCTCTCCGGGGTTTTCACCAGCCGAGGAGGGTAAGGGGTTCGGGAACTCGGGTGCCTTGTCACCGACTTCGAGTGACCCCTCGGCCGCGACCGCGGTCGCGACCAACAACACCCAAGCCATCAGCCAAGCGGCGATCCGGTTGCGCTGTCGCATTTCTGATACCTCCGTTCGGAGGGGACGATACGCTACCGGTCTTTGTTTCTCAAGCTCTTCTTTGTCCGGTCGATGTGTGCGAGCCTCTCCCGCATCCGCTTCTCGAAGCCCTCGTCGGTGGGCGTGTAGTAGCGCCTTGTGCGCAGACGCTCGGGAAGGCAGTCCATCCCGGCAACCTTCTCGTCGTTGTCATGCGCGTACTCGTAGTCCTTGCCGTAGCCCCACGCTTTCATGTGATCGGTGACCGCGTTTCGCAAATGAAGCGGCACCGGCTCGGTGGCGTCCTCGAGCGCATCCTTCGCGGCGGCGGCGTACGCGCGATAGACGGCGTTCGATTTCGGCGCCGCCGAGAGATACACGACGGCTTGAGCGAGGGCGAGCTTGCCTTCCGGAAGACCGATGAAATGGTAGGCCTCTTTCGCAGCGACGGTGTGCGCGAGCGCACCCGGCTCGGCGAGACCGACATCTTCCGAGGCAAAACGGACGAGCCGTCGCGCGATGTAGAGCGGATCTTCGCCGGCCTCGAGCATGCGAGCGAGCCAGTAGAGGCTCGCGTCGACGTCCGAGTTTCGGATCGACTTGTGAAGCGCGGAGATGATGTTGAAGTGCTCCTCGCCGCTCTTGTCGTATAGGAGAGCTTTTTTTTGGAGTGCGGTCTCGAGCTCGGCGATGCCGATGACACCACCGGGCGCGGACAAGGACGTGACCGCCTCGAGCACGTTGAGAACGAACCGCGCGTCGCCGTTCGCTTGCCGCGCCAGCCACTCGAGCGCCTCGTCGTCGACGCGCAGGCGTCCGCCGAGTCCGCGCTCGTCGTCCCCGAGCGTCCGCTGCATCAGGGTGACGAGCTCGACCGGTGTCAGTTGGCGAAGGATGACGACGCGGCAGCGCGATAGCAGCGCGGCGTTGACTTCGAACGACGGGTTCTCGGTGGTCGCGCCGATGAGGATCACGTTCCCGGACTCGACGTGAGGAAGGAACGCATCTTGTTGAGCTTTGTTGAAACGGTGGATTTCATCGACGAACAAGAGCGTGCGGCGTCCGTAGACGTTTCGCTGATGCTCGGCCTCTTGCATGACCGTTTTGATCTCTTTGATGCCGGAAACGACGGCGCTGAAGGGGACGAAGTGCGATCCACTACGATGCGCGATGATGCGAGCGAGGGTGGTCTTGCCGGAGCCCGGGGGACCCCACAGAATCAGCGAGCCGACGGCGTCTTTTTCGATCGCGGCCGCGAGCGTTGTGTTCGGACCGGCGATCTCCTCCTGGCCGATGAGCTCGTCGAGATCGCGCGGCCGCACGCGCTCCGCGAGCGGGCACGTCTCGTCGATGGCCGCTTCCGGTCTCGGGGGTCTAGAGAAGAGATTTCTCTGGTCCATGCGCAGAGTATATGCGCACTAGCTCTCGCGTCGAGTCGCCTCGTAGAGTACGAGCGCTGCGGCGGTGGCGACGTTGAGAGACTCCACCTTGCCTTGCATGGGGATGCTCACGTTCGCATCGCAACGCGCCAACATCTCGTCGTCGATCCCCGCGCTTTCACCGCCGAGAACGACGGCGC
Source organism: Candidatus Marinacidobacterales bacterium (assembly GCA_965237955.1). GTDB lineage: Bacteria > Acidobacteriota > Vicinamibacteria > Marinacidobacterales > SMYC01. The sequence continues at coordinate 4,323,135 of OZ250169.1, forward strand.
ACGGTGAAGCCCAGTCCATCTCGCGATAATCGCTGCCGCCACGCGGCACGAGCGCGATGTTCCGAAACGCGTCGAGCTCGCTCATGTCAGAGATCTCGCACACCGGTACACGGAGGACGCTCCCCATGGAGCCGCGCACGGCTTTCGGGCCAAAAGGATCCGTCGAGCCTTTCAGGACTACGAGCCCGGCGGCGCCGGTCGCCTCGACCACGCGCGCGAGAGCGCCGAGGTTGCCGGGATCCTGGATCCCGGCGGCAACGGCGATGAGCCCCGACCGCGGAGCCTCGGGTGACGGTCTACGGGCGATCGCTAGGATCCCATCGGGGGATTCGAGCGTCGACACGTTGCGAAACAACGCTTCGTTGAGCTCGACGAGCTCGAGCGTAGGAGCGTTTGGGGGTGGCGTGCCACGGTACGCGCTTGACACGACGATCGTTTCGACCTCGGTACCACTTGCGAGCGCGGCGTCGACGAGTTTTTTCCCCTCGAGCAGAAACTGCACCTCACGCTTGCGCGGGTGAGCGAGCCGGCGCAGAGTTTTGACGAGCGGGTTGGTCGGTGACTCGATACGTCTCATTAATCTCTTGCGCAAGCAGAAGTGCGTTCGCTATCATGCCAAAAAGTCATGACCCAGGAAATCACCAAAAAGCTGAAGGACGAGATCAAAGCACTCGAGGAAGAGCTTCGCGTCGAGCTTCCCAGAGCGCTCAAAGTGGCGCGCGAGCACGGGGACTTGTCGGAGAACGCCGACTACGATGCCGCCAAAGAGCGGCAAGGGTTCGTGAACGCCCGTCTCGGGCAGCTGAAAAAGCGTCTCGCCGAGCTGTCGATGGTCAACTTCGACAACATCCCGCACGGCAAAGTGTCGTTCGGCTCAACGATCACGCTCTACGATCTCGAAAAAGAAGACGAGGTCGTTTACAAGCTAGTGATGAGCGAAGATGCGGATGTCGCCAAAGGTTTGATTTCCACGACGTCACCCATCGGACGCGCGCTCATGGGAAAAGAAGAAGGCGACGAGGTCGACGTCCAGACGCCGGGCGGCGTCAAGAATTTCGAGATCACCAAGCTCGTCACGATCCACGACGCGACTGATTAACGCCTAACGGCCCTAGGGAGCTCGTAGACCCGTCCTTCGTCGAACGAGGCGACGAGTAGAAAGCCCAAGCTCTCCGTGAGCGCTTCGGCTCTTTGAATCAGCGCCTCCCATTCGCGATCGGTGTAGCCGTTTCGGTGGAACACCGCGAAACGCACGCCGAGCTTCTCGAGCTCAGCGAGCCCGTCGTCATCGGGAAAGCGCGCCAAGCGCTGGAACAATCGCTCGTGGGATTGCGGTGTGAAACCGCTGTAGCCGTTTACCAGCGGCGCGAAGTGCGCGAGCGAGTACAACATATAGGTCGAGTGTGTCCTCGCCGACGCGACGTCGTCACGCGGATCCGGAATCGGAAGGACGACGATCGGATCCGATGTGGAGCTATCCGCGAGCCACTGGTCCATGGGCGACGTCGTTACTTCGTAGTGGGTCGTCTCGAGCGGAAACGCGGCGAACTCAACTAGAAGGAGGACAACGAGTAAAACGATCGTAGGCGCGATTCGCTTCCGTTTCGAGACAACGAGCTCGGCGCCGAAACCTGCGAGCACCGAGAGCGCGAGCACCGTGAGGAGCGTCAACCGCGATGGCACGCGGATGAAGTCGAATCCGGGGACCACCCGGTATAGGGCCGTATAGAGACTCGCGGGTGGACCGAGCGACGCCCACAACGAGAACGCGCCCAGCCAAAAATAGAAACCGGCGGCAACGCCGATACGACGCTCCGTCCATGTCTTCCACCGCGCCCGATAACCTTTGGCAAAAGGCGCGCGACGATAGATTAGAAACCGCACGGCGAGAAGCACGATCGTGAGAACGAGAGCTCGCTCGCCGCCGCTAGCTGAAAACCCACCGATTCGGACGCCCCCGGCCAACTCGATTCCGATCGCCATGAGCGCGAGCGCGAGGATGATCAGATCCAGGAGCGGTCCCGCCGGCGGCGCTCTCGTCCCGTTTCTCGCGGGGACGAACGCGAACATCGCGAGCACGAGCGGAAGGAGCCCGGGAAAGAGGTACGCTTTTGCTTCGCGGCGGACGCGGTCTTCCCAGCCGAGAACGCGGAGCACCCAGCGATCGACATGGGTCGGGGACGCGATGAAGCTCTCGGCGTTCGGAGACCACACGATCGCCTCTTGCAAGCTGCGTTCGAGCCCGAGCTCTCGCTGGACTGTCAGGTACGGCAGCACGAACGGGATGTTGAGAGCGAGCACGAGAAGCGTCGTCCCGGCGAAGTCGACCGAGAGCCGGCTTCCGGGTTTCACCTCACCGAGGACGAGTTGGTAGAGCCCGAGTGCTAAGGCGGCGAGCGCGAGAAAGAGACCGCTCTGACCGCCGGACCATGCCTGCACTGTGAAAAACAGGCCAGCGCCGACGAGGTGGCGTGTCGTTCCTCCACGCGCGTAGCGATGGAGGAGCGCGAGACAAAACGGGATCCATTGCACCGTCGCCAAGTGAAGCTGCCCGAGTCGAAAAAACCGCGGCGGTGTGAGCGTGAAGACGATCCCGCAAACGAGCGCGCCGAACCAGCCGAGCCCGAGCTCGCGCCCGAGAAAAAACGCGCCGATCCCGGAAAGCGCGCACGAAAGCAAAACCACGAGGTTCATCGCCAGCAGTGGATTGCCACCCGCGGCGATCACCGGTGCTGCGAAAAGCGCGCTACCGATCTGATGCTCCGAGTAGGCGAGCGTTCTCGACTCAGGATAGAAGATATTGGCGTCGAATATCGCGAGCGGTTGCCGTACCAACGCGTGCACGTCCCATACGAGAGTCCACAAGAACAGCCGCGTGTCCGGACCGAGGTCGAGCGCTTCCGTGGCCGGGTGGAGGCTGAGCGGCAGCGCGAAGACCGACGTCAGGACAAAGAAGACGAGAGCGATGGCGAGAAGGCGAGCGAGCATGGAATCCGAGCGACACTAGCACGAGTGTCACGGACCGCGCCAGGTTGCTCTAACAGTATGTTCTGGATGGACTTAAGCGTTTCGCTGCCTTGACAGCCGTTCACCCCGAAGGCTATAATTCCGAGATAAAGCATGCGACTATCTCGCCTACTATCAACCGCTTCTGTCGGTCTTGCCGTGATGGTGGGTTTCCCGCTTTCCGCGCTCGCGGCACCGATTTACAAAGTCGTTTTGAACGACGTCATCCACGGGGTGACCGCGGGACACGTCATCGACACCATCGACGCGGCCGCCGAAGATGACGCCGAGCTGGTTCTCATCGAGCTCGAGACTCCGGGCGGCCTCCTGGTGTCGACGCGCGACATGATCGAGGCGATTCTCGGAAGCGAGCGACCCGTGGTCGTGTACGTTGCTCCGGCTGGAGCGCGGGCGGCTTCGGCCGGTTTCTTGATCATGATCTCGGCCGACGTTGCCGTCATGGCGCCGGGCACGAACACCGGGGCGGCCACACCCGTGTCCGGAATCGGCCCGGAGCTCGAGGGCACGATGCAGAAGAAAGTGATCTCGGACGCGGCCGCCTACACCCGATCGATTGCCGAGAGACGGGGTCGCAATCCGGAGACGGCAGAAAAGGCGGTGACGGAAACGCTTTCGTGGACCGCGACCGAGGCAAAAGAAGCCGGGCTCATCGACTACATCGTGGAGAGCGAGGAAGAGCTTCTCGACATCCTCGACGGGATGACCATCGAGCGCGCCGGCGGTGACATCGTCCTCGCGACCGCCGGTCAGGAAGTCGTCGTTCGCGAGATGACGCGCAAGCAAAAGATTCTGTCGTTCATCGCCAACCCGAACATCGCCGTCTTGCTCGGTATGATCGGCCTCGCCGGTCTCTACCTCGAGTTCTCGAATCCCGGAAGCTTCGTTCCCGGAATTCTCGGCGGCATCGCGATTCTCCTCGCCGCGTTCGCGTTCGAGATCCTTCCGGTGAACATCGTCGGCGTCATTTTGCTCGTCGCCGGCTTCGGGCTTCTGATAATAGAAGCGTTCACGCCGTCGTTCGGCGTGATGGGTGCCGGTGGGGTCATCGCGATCGTTCTCGGTGCGCTGTTTCTATTCGAAGAGCAACCGCTACCGACACCTGCTCTGCAGGTCAGCCTGGGGATGATTCTACCGGTGGCGATTCTTCTCGGGCTCATCGTCGTTTTCGTGGGCCGCAAGATCGTCGAGGCCCAGCGGCGGCCTCCGCTCACCGGCAACGAAAGCCTCGTCGGCCGTTTCGCGACGACGAGGACCGTAATCGACGGTGAGGGCAAAGTTTTCATTCATGGCGAATACTGGGATGCTCGCTCGGCCGAATCGATCGACGAAGGCGAGCGCGTCAAAGTCGTCGCTGTCGACGGCCTGATGCTTCAAGTCGAGCGCGTACCCGAATCCTAATCCTAATCCTAATCAAAGGGAGTCATTATGCTTGGACTACCAATCGGAATCCTTGCTGGCCTGATTTTTGGCGCAGTTTTTCTGCTCAACTGGCTCAAAGTTCTCAATGAGTACGAACGGGGCGTCGTGTTCCGTTTGGGTAATTTGCTCCCGATGCCGAAGGGACCGGGACTGGTGATAGTGTTCGCGCCCATCGACCGCATGGTGAAGGTGAGTCTCCGCCTCGTTGCGCTCGACGTGCCGCCGCAGGACGTCATCACCAAGGACAACGTGACGGTGAAAGTCAACGCTGTCGTCTTCTTTCGCGTGGTCGATCCCATCAAGGCGATCGTCGAAGTCGAAAGCTTCCTCCATGCGACGTCGCAGCTCGCACAGACGACGCTCAGGAGCGTCCTCGGTCAAGCGGAGCTCGACGATCTTCTCGCCGAGCGCGACCGCCTGAACTTGCAGCTCCAGGACATACTCGACAAACACACCGATCCTTGGGGTATCAAAGTCACTTCGGTCGAGGTCAAACACGTCGACCTTCCGAGCGAGATGCAGCGCGCCATCGCCAAACAGGCGGAAGCCGAGCGCGAGAAGCGCGCCAAAGTGATCCACGCCGAAGGTGAGCTGCTCGCATCAGAACAGCTCTCCGAGGCCGCGGCAATCGTCGGCAGGCATCCTCTGGGCGTGCAGCTTCGCTACCTCCAGACGCTCACCGAGATCGCGACCGAGAAAAACTCTACTATCATCTTTCCACTGCCGATTGAGCTCGTCGAGCCCTTCCTCGGCGGATTCAGGGAGTGGAAGAAGAAGCAGGGCTCGTAACCGCAGAAACAGCGGCACTGTCAAAGGAGCGTTCATGACCATGGAAAGTGAAGACCTGACTATCCGTGGCTCTTTGTCCAAGTCGAGCCTGCCCGAGCTGCTCGCTTCCATCAGCCGGAGCAAAGAGACGGGGATCTTCAACTTCCATGATGCGGGGCGGTGGAAGGCGATCTATTTCAAAGAGGGCCGCATCATATATGCGATGTCGAACGCGCAGGACGATCGCCTTGGCGAGTTCCTGCTCAAGACCGCCAAGATCACGGTGCGTCAATTTCTCGAAGCGAGCAAGATGATCCAGCCGGACAAAAAGCTCGGCGCGGTTCTGGTGGAGCAGCGCATCATCACCCCGGACGATCTGTTCGTCGCCATCCACCGGCACGCCGAGGCCATTGTCTACAGCCTGTTCGATTGGACCCGCGGAGAGTACGAGTTCGTCATCAAGGACCTCACCGCGGAAGGTCCGATGGTGCTCGATTTGGACTCCGAGAACGTCATCCTCGAAGGGATTCGACGGCTCATGGACTTCACCCGTATCTACGCGGGAGTGGGGCCGCTCGAGACGGTGCTGCGGCCGTCGGACAACGCCGACAGCCTCACCCATAAGCTGAATCTCGACGAGGACGAATCGCAGGTCCTGTCGCTCGTCAACGGACGGCTCAACGTCGAGCAGATCCTGGCGATGAGCTATTTGCCGAACTTCGAGACACTGCGCATCCTCTTCGGCCTCCTCTCGGGCGGAGTTCTCGAGCGCGGCGGCTCGGAGGAAGCCGAAAAGCGCGGCATCGAGCTCGAATACGAGCTCCAGGAAGTCGTGGAGCACTATAACGGAAACTTCGAAAGAGTGTGCGGTTTCCTGCGCGAGAAGCTCGATGATGACGAGGCGATCCAGTTCACCGACCGCGTCATGGGGGAAGTGGCGAAGCAGTTTCTGCTCCTCTTCGAAAGCGTCGAGCTCGGTAGTGCGGGGCGCGTGGATTTCGACCAGCTGCTCCAGAACCTCGGCGACAAGCCTCACGAGGCCAAGAAAGCCGTCCTCGTCGACGGTCTGAACGAGCTTACTTATGCGTTGTTGCTCCAGATCGGGCGCGAGCTCGGCAAGAGCGAGCAGGAGACGGTGGCAACGAGCATTCTCAGCCAGACACAACCTGGATGAGAAGACAGCTTCCAGTCGCTGGGAGCTGCATGAAACTTGAAATCCCACGCTCACTGTGGGTTACAATACGTTATTCTGAGACAACCTAAACTTCTCTGGGGTTACAAAGGAGTGATGGGAGATGGCCGAGTACGATGACGGGGCCTACTATGAGGTCCAGCTGAACAATAAGCAGCTGGTCTTCTTCTTCATGGCGACCCTAGCCATTGCTGTAGTTGTTTTCCTCTGCGGTGTCATGGTCGGTCGCGGCGTTCACGACGCGACGCTCGCAGCGGATCAGAACGACATCGCGGCGATGAGCCTCAGAACCAACACGACGGAAGCGCAACCGATGCCGGTCGCGAACAAGCCCAATTTGGACTACACCAAGCGGCTCGAGAGCGACAAGGAGCAGCACAGGCTCGAACCGGTGCAGTCGGTGAAATCCGAAAGCCCAGAGACCGTGGCCCGTGTCACCAGCCGGTCCAAAGCACCACCGCCGCCGCCAAAACCGCGGGCGACGACTCTCGGCAAGAGCGAAGGTGCGTTCACGATTCAGGTGGTTGCGCTCAAAACGGAAGACGCGGCTCAGTCGCTCCTGAACCGACTCAAGCAGAAGAACTATCGGGCTTATCTTGAGGATGGCGGTGAAGCTGGGCTTCACCGCGTTCGGGTGGGCCGGTTCTCGACCCGAGCCGAAGCCAAAAAAGTCGCGCAAAAACTACAGGACGAGGAGAGGTTCAAGCCCTACATCACCCAATAGCCAAACTTGGAGCGAGCAATAACGATGATCTCGACTATCGAAGGACTGCTGGATCGTTACCAGGACCTCAAACGTCGCGCACATGACGTGCGAGGTTATCTTTGACGAGGCCGCGCTTCGAAAATCGCTTCAAGAGTTAGAAGGCAAGCTCGCAAACCCGGAGGTTTGGGCCGATCCAGCCAAAGGCGAAAAGCTCTCGCGCGAGCGCGGCCGTCTGCAAACGGACCTCGATCTCATCCGCAAGCTGAACGACTGCGAGGAAGAAGTCTCGACGCTCGTCGACTGGGCCAAGGAGGGCGAGAGCGTCGGAGACGATCTCGTTTCCCACCTCGACAAGTGGCACGAGGAAGTCGAAGCGGCGGAGCTACAAAAGCTCCTCGGCGGAGAGCATGACAGAACCAATGCCATCGTTAGCATCCACCCGGGCGCCGGCGGCACCGAGTCGCAGGATTGGGCAGAGATGCTCTTGCGCATGTACCTCCGGTGGGCCGAGAAGCACGAATTCGAGACCGAGATGATCGACTACCAGGAGGGTGAAGAGGCGGGGCTCAAGAGTGCCACGTTCACCGTGACCGGGCCGTACGCCTATGGCTATCTGAGCTCCGAAGTGGGCGTGCATCGTCTCGTCCGGATCTCTCCTTTCGATGCCGCGAAGAGGCGGCACACGTCGTTTGCTTCGGTGTTCGTCTTTCCCGAGATCGATCAAGACGTCGACGTCGAGATTGACGAGAAGGACCTCCGCATCGACACCTACCGCTCGAGTGGCAAGGGTGGCCAGCACGTGAACGTTACCGATTCCGCGGTGCGGATCACGCACATCCCGACCGGCATCGTGACCCAGTGCCAGAACGAGCGATCACAGCACCGCAACAAGGAGATGGCGATGCGCGTGCTGAGGGCGCGAATCTACGACCTGAGGCTCAAAGAACAGCAGGAAAAAGTTGATGCGATGCATGAAGTCAAGAAAGACATCGCCTGGGGGAATCAGATTCGCTCGTACGTGTTCCAGCCCTACCGCATGGTCAAAGACCACCGCACCAAAGTCGAAACGGGCGACGTCGACCGCGTCATGGACGGCGACCTGGACGCTTTGATTAAAGCCTTCCTGTTGGATCGCTGAAGAAACTTATCTTCCTTAATACGGAAACCGGTTCCGCGGCTGCAAACACCTCTGCGAGCACTGGCTGCTGCTACACTAGTTCTCATTCCGCGGGGACAATTCAGCTCGATAACAAGCCATGAATTTGGCCTTTGGGGTCTGTGTCGCTACCGTCGTCTGCTGGGCGGGGCTCGCGCTCCTCGTCGCACGCTTCCGGCCGCCCAGACCGGTGTGGCCCGCTCTGTTCTGGTTCAGCGTCACTGGTCTGCTCTGGTCCCTGGGTGAGTTAGGCACCGCGTTCGTCCGGTCCAGCGAGTCATTGGAACTGGCTTTTGGTGCTGTACACGGGCGTCCTGACCGGTCCGCCGACATGGTGGTCGGTCACGCTCCGGTTCGCACAACTGCGAGCACGAAGGCCCGAGTGGGCAACACCCTTCATTGAGTTTGCTCCGCTCGCGATCGGCATCTTCTGCTGGCTCGTCCTCGTGACCAATCCACTTCACGGGGGGTTCATCGAACCGGTTTGGAACGGGCGCAACGAATACCGCCTGCTTTGGTATGTTCAAGCGGTCTCGGGTTATCTGAGCCTTTTGGGCTCGTTCGCGCTCATCGCATGGTTGCGGATGGGGAAGGAGCAGCGCGCTTCGACGCGCACGCAGCTCGACATTCTCCTGCTCGCGCCGGTCTTGCCGATCGTCGCCAACTTTCTGTACGTGACTCGGATCTGGAACCCGAATTTCGATCCGACCGTCGCCGCTTTCGGCGTCGGTCTCGCTCTTGTCTTCTTCGGCATGTTCAGGAACCGGTTGTATCAGCGGGCTCACTCTGGATCACCTCACCCGCCATAAGAGCGACGGCGTGGCGGTGTTGGACAGCGATGGAAGACTCGTTCTCGCCAATCCCGCGGCAGCGCGTCTCGTCGGTGCCGACGCACTCACGCCGGATTCGTTCTTCGTCGAGTTTCTCGCGGCGCGGCTCGGCGTCAACGGGAAAGACGCGCTCTCGATCTTGATGGCCGAAGACCAGCCCGAGCAAGGTCATCTGTTCCAAGTGTGCCGGACCGACGACCCGTGTCGGTGGATGCGCCTCCAATCCACTCCTATTCCCGGACGGTGGCCGTCACGCGGCGGCCTCGGGATTCGGCTTCGAGACGAGACCAAGCTGCACGAAGCAACCGAGAGAGCGGCGCAGCAAGCCGCGAGCATCGAAGCCATTCTCGGCTCCATCCACGACGGTCTTTTCGTCGTCGATGCCTTGGGCCGACTCGTGTACGCGAACGACAGGTTCTGGCAGATGTGGGATCTCTCCCGCGTCGTTCCCGCCGGGATTGACGAGCGAGGTCTCGTGGATGAGCTCGTAACGCGCGTCGATGCAAAAGACGCCGAGCGCGTGCGCGCGTTGGCGCGCGACACCAAAACCATGGCCGAAGGCGTCGACCTCGAGCTCAAATCGGGCGGTGTGTTGACGTTGGCAACCGCTCCGCTCATCCGAAGCCAGCAGGTCGTTGGGCGGGTTTGGACTTTCCGAGACGTCACCGAGCGCGCGAAGACAGAGCACGAGCGCCGCCAAATGGAAGAGCGCATGCGCGAGAGCCAGAAGCTCGAGAGCCTGGGGGTTCTCGCGGGCGGCATCGCCCACGATTTCAACAACATTCTCGTCGGTATTCTCGGAAACGTCGACCTCGCGATGACGGGCCTCGACCGAGGCGCATCCGCGAACCGTCACCTCACCCGCGTCCGGAAATCGGCTGACCGCGCCGCCGAGCTCGTCCAGCAACTGTTGGCCTACGCCGGTCGCGGACAAGTCCCGTCGGTTACGGTGGACCTTTCGCGACTCGTTCGAGAAACCAGGGAGCTCCTGAGAAGCGCACTCTCGAAAAAGGCAGAGCTCAAAGTCGACTTGGTGTCCGATCTTTTCGTCGAAGGCGATCCGGTGCAGCTCGGCCAGATCGTGATGAACATTCTCACCAACGCTTCGGACGCCCTCGGAGACGAAGCCGGTGTCATCCGTATCGAGACTGGCGTTCGCCGCGTAACCGATGCTCTGGTGACGGACGCGCTTCCACAGCAACAGGTGGAAGAGGATGACTACGCCTTCCTCGAAATCTCGGACACCGGTTGCGGCATGGATGCCGATACGATCGGGCGTATCTTCGAGCCATTTTTCAGCACCAAGTTCACTGGACGAGGACTCGGTCTGTCGGCGGCGCTCGGGATCGTTCGACGGCATCACGGGTTCATCAAAGTCCGCAGCGCGCCGGCAGAGGGCACGACGTTCTTGCTACTGTTGCCCCTCGTCACTGTCAGAGTGAGCGTCGGGGCCCAGCCTTCGAAGACGAGGTCTCCACGGGCGCCGCTGCCGCTGCCGCAGCCGTGCGGGACGATCCTCGTGGTCGATGACGAAGAGCCGGTCCGCGCGCTCGGTGCTCGAGCTCGAAGGGTTTCGCGTGCTCGTGGCGGAAGACGGCCATGATGGCCTGCGCCGCTTCCGTGCGCACGTTTCCGAGGTTGGAGCGATCCTGCTCGATATTACCATGCCGCGGATGGACGGCGTGGAAGCGCTCTTCGCCATCCGCCAGATCTCGCGCGAGGTACCGGTGATCCTGTCGAGCGGCTACAGCGAGAAGGACACGATGGTCCGGTGCGCGGGACTGTCGGGAACGAGCTTTATCCAAAAGCCGTACACCGCCCAGGCGCTGGTCGCGAAGGTGCGTGACGCATTGGTGGCCGTCGTCGCCGAGCCTGCCCGCGACTAGCGCGGGCCGCCCTTCGGTTCGATTCCTCGGACCAACTTGTTACCACTCGCTCGGTCCCGACGGTGGCTCGGGCGCACACGTGTGCGCGGAGGATGTGAGCGCGGGAGCGTCAGATCGAGAGCCATCTCTGGGGGGGACCGCCCGGTGGGGGATCTGCTATAACTAACTGTTCAATGACTCTCGAATCCGGCAGTCGGTTAGCGAATTACGCGATCGTCGAGCTCATCGGTAGGGGTGGTATGGGCGAGGTATACCGCGCCCGCGACGAGAGGCTCGGGCGCGACGTCGCTATCAAGGTCCTGCCCGAAGAGTTTGCGAGCGACAAAGAACGACTCGCCCGGTTCGAGCGCGAGGCGAAGCTGCTGGCTTCGGTCAACCATCCCGGCATCGCGACGCTGCATGGTCTCGAAGAATCCGACGGCACGCAGTTTCTCGTTATGGAGATGGTGGAAGGGGAGACGCTCGCCGAGCGGATCGCCCGAGGACCGGTAGCTATCCAAGAAGCCATCCCGCTGTTCATCCAGATTGCCGAAGCCCTCGAAGCGGCGCACGAGAGGGCAGTCATCCACCGCGATCTGAAGCCGGCGAACATCAAGATCACGCCGGACGACCGCATCAAAATCCTCGACTTCGGTCTCGCGAAAGCGTGGCGAAGCGAAGCCTCCGCCGCCACTAGTTCGCAGTCGCCGACGCTGACCCGAGGAACTGCTGCCGGCGAAATCATGGGCACCGCCGCCTATATGAGCCCGGAGCAGGCGCGCGGTAAACCCATCGACAAGCGAACCGATCTGTGGGCGTTCGGTGTCGTCGTCTACGAGACGCTAACCGGCAAGCGCGCGTTCAAGGGTGAGAACGTCACGGTGACGCTGGCCTCTCACGGTTCTCGTCGACGAACGACATCACCTCGGTCGGCGGGACGCCTTGCCGGCGGACACGCCGCCGTCACTGCGCCGACTGTTGCGTCGCACGCTGCAACGAGATCGCCGTGAACGCCTTGCCGATGCGGCAGACGCCCGCATTGAGCTAAAAGACGCGGCCGTGTCCGAGGACGCGAGCCATGCCACCCCGGAAACTGCGGCGACGGGTTGGCCGAAGCTTTTAGCCGCTGCTGCCCTCGCTGCCATTGTTTCCGGCCTCGCGGTTTGGAGTAGCACTCGCACGAAGTCGCCTCCGGTTGCTCGGCTCATGATCTCTCCTCCACCTTCCGAGCCGATCCTGCTCGATCCGAGACGCTCGAGCCTTGCGATCACGCCCGACGGTACGATGTTCGTCTACCGCACCAACGTTGACGGAGACCAGCAGCTCCGGCTCCGCCCTCTCGACGGCACCACGACAACCGTCCTCACGAGCTCGGAGAGTCTTTCCCTGAATTCGCCGTTCGTTTCTCCTGATGGCGACTGGGTTGGATTCGTCCATGGCCACGAGCTGAAGAAAGTCTCCATCCGCGGGGGCGCCCCGACGCCGATCTGCGCGATTCCGGGGGGAGTTGGGTTGGGTTTCAGCGGAGGCCTCCACGGCGCCAGTTGGGGAGACGACGGCTCGATCGTATTTGCCCTCGGTGGAGCTAGCCTAGGAAGCGGACTGTTCCGCGTCTCTGCGCGTGGGGGTGAACCGGAAGCGTTGACCGAGCCTGAAGGGCTCGCTCACCACTGGCCGGAGATCCTGCCGGGCAGCCGCGCCGTGTTGTTCACGATTCGGCAAGGAGTTGATGCGCGCAATTGGAAGATAGCGGTGCGCTCGCTCGAAACCGAGCGAGAGGAAGTTCTCGTCCTCATCAATGGTGGGACCTTTCCCCGGGATTCCCCTACGGGCCATATCGTCTACAGCTTGTCGGGCCAGTTGCAGGCGGTCCCTTTCGATGCGAACCGTCTGGAGGTGACGGGTGATCCGGTAGCTCTGTCCCAAAGTGTATTGGAAACCGGTAGCGGCGCTGCCAACTTTGCACTGTCGAACAACGGAGTTCTCGCATCCTTGCCTGCAACGCGGGGCGGTACATTCGAGAACCGGCTGGCTTGGGTGGATCGGCAGGGCGAAGCGACACACTTGCCCTATCGCTCGGAGTTTTACGTTGATGTCGCTCTCTCACCTGACGGTGAGCAGATGGCTGTCGATCTAGCCTCGACGACCGCTGACGCCGTCCGTGATACTTGGATCTACGATGTGGAGAGAGGCGCTCGTACGCGACTGACTCTGGAGGGAGGCGCGCATCCCGTGTGGACGCCGGATGGGAAACGGGTCGCGTTCTCGATAGTTAGCGTTGGCCTCTTTTGGCGACCCGCGGACGGTAGTCGCGAAGCCGAGTCGTTGCTGATGGACGAACGGGTGTGGATGGGCAACTCGTGGTCACCGGATGGATCTCTCCTCGCGTTCACGAGCAGGGCGTCGGAAACTGGAGCCGACATCTGGGTGCTGTCTCTCGACGAGGGGCCCTCGCCGTTCTTGGCGACGCCGGCTCACGAAGATGGGCCGATGTTCTCTCCCGACGGTCGTTTCCTAGCCTATGTTTCGGACGAATCGGGTATCGAAGAAGTCTATGTTCAGCCCTATCCAGGTCCCGGTGGTAAGGTCGCGATCTCCATCGGTGGAGGACGCGCGCCGGTGTGGTCACCGGATGGAGCCGAGATCTTCTATCGCGGCTTGAACCAGGCTCAGATGATGGCCGTGGCTGTGGCAACCGATCCAACGCTCGAAGCTGGGCGACCACAAGCTCTTTTCGATGAGCTGTACCGTGCCATGGGACCAGGCGACCCGCACTACGACATTTCTCGGAACGGGAAACGATTCTTGATGATCGACGAAAGGGTGGCGGAGAGTGGCATGCCAACCCAAATCATGGTCACCCTCAACTGGCACGAAGAGCTGCTTAGGCTGGTTCCGGTGAATTGAGTGGGGATGTGATGGACGCAGCTCGCGAAAGAACATGAAAAACATTTCCGGTTAAGGCAGACTGGTGCGGTCCGGAGCGGTGAGATCGACGAACCAGTGGGGCCGTTGAGACCGTTCAACTGGCTGATCCGGCGTGTGCGTTGGTAGAGCGAATAAGTAGGCGTCGCCGTGAGCGCTTTGTCCACGGTGCGAGCCTGAGATCCTGATTAATGAAGTTGATTAGCACGCGCTCCGCTGCGGCGATGAGGAGGAGCGATGCCAAACCGGATTGCTGGGATAGACGTTCACAAGAAGATGCTGGCGGTGGTGGTCGCCGACATCGCAGTAGAGGGCGAGTATAAGTTTTCGCGCCGGCGTGTGGGCACGAGACCGAGTGAGCTTCGGGCTCTGGCGGAGTGGCTGGTGGCCGAGGGGGTCGATGAAGTAGTGATGGAATCGACCGCGCAATATTGGCGCCCGGTGTGGGAGGCGTTGGAGCGGTCCTGGGCTCCGCAGTGCCGAGCTCGGCCGGGCGCGGGTGCGCAGTCGGGCAACTTGCATCTGGCGCAAGCAAAGTCGAATCGCGGCGCGCGGGGTCGGAAGCGGGATTTTCCGGATGCCGAACGATTGGTGAAGCGTTTGGTGGCGCAGGAGCTGACTCTAAGCTTCGTTCCCGAGCCGGAGCAGCGCCTGTGGCGAACGGTGATGCGCCGCAAGTACCAGTTCACGCGTAACCGGGTTCAGCTCCAAAACCGCCTAGAGTCGTTGCTGGAGGAAGCGCATCTGAAGTTGTCGAGCCTGGTGTCGGATCTTCTGGGGCTGAGTGCGCGGCGGATGTTGCAAGCCTTGGCGGACGGGGAAACGGAGCCGGCCCGCTTGGCGGAGTTGGCCGACCGTCGATTGCGTGCCACGCCCGAGCAGTTGTGCGATGCGCTCGGCGCGTGTGCCGATCTCAACCCCGTCTATCGGAAGCTCGTGCAAATGACGCTCAAGGAATTACGATTGCTCGAAGAGCAGAGCGCGCAACTCGATGAAGAGATGGCGCATCTGCTCGGCGAGCATCAAGCAGCTGTGCAACGACTCGCTGAAGTGCCTGGGCTCGGCGTGGATTCGGCGCAGCAGATCATCGCGGAAGTCGGGGCGAGCGCCGAGACGTTTCCGTCGGCCAAGCACCTCGCGTCCTGGGTGGGCGTGTGCCCCGGAGAGCACGAAAGCGCCGGCAAAAGCTACAGCCATCGCTCGCCCAAAGGCAGTCGGCCGATGCGCCGCCTCCTCAATCAAGCCGCCAACGCGGCCGTCAAGACCAAAGGGAGTTTCTTCCAGCTCGTGTACCGGCGCTTGGTTCCACGCCTGGGGCACGCGCAAGCCATCTGGGCCGTTGCCCATCGGTTGTGTCGTTTAATCTGGAAGATTCTCCACCAGGGCGTTGACTATGAGGAACGTGGCCCCAACGTTAGCCGCGCGCGCTCCAAACGACGCATTGCCAATATGATCCGCGACCTGCGCAAACTCGGATATCACATCGAGCCTTCTCTACGGGGAGATCCAGCATGACGATAGATGTTTTTCGATCCTGGTTCCAAGAGCTCGAGCGGCTCGTGCCGACTAAATGATGAGGCGCACCCCACCGAGCTCGGCAAGTCCGTACAGGAAGTGATCCCCCGGTGAGGCGATGAACATGAAGTTCGTCGGAATTTTCCACTCTTTCGAGAGCTTCTTGACGAGCTTGGGGCCGAACTCGCCTTTGTAGATGACGAACTCGATGTCGATCTCGGGATAGGCCTCGTCCAGAAACTGGAGATCTTTCTTCAAGCGCGGTGGCACCTCTTTCTCGTCTTGCACCACCGTCACCACTTTGATGCGGTTGGTGTGCTCGTTGTTGCGGACGTAGAGCATCGCCTCGTTCAAGTTGCCGATACTGTCGCCGCGGGTGAAGAAGACCACCTGTTGCGAGTTGATCTCGTCGATCTTGTCGTGGATCGCCTTGTACACCGCCCCGGTCACTTTCGAGATGCTCTGAGTTGTCTGACGGATGAAGTAGAGGCTGACTTTTAGAATCCAAATGCGTCCAAGCATGATGAACGCGACGAGTACCGTCGGGACGAAATACACCATGAACACCCAGAAGTACTCAGGATGGAGGACGTAGTTACCTATTAGGCCCAGGAACACGGCGGCGATGCCGAGGAGCACCGCCGGCCACGGCGCGGTCGACGGACGCGGAAGCCGCGCGCGCTTCACCTTCAACAAGACGTTGCCGATCCCGTAGAGCGCCATCACCGCGAGGAACGAGATCGTGTAGACGCCCGCGAGGGCTGCGATGTCGCCCGAGGTGATGACGTGGACGGACACGGCCAACAGAAAAAAGCCGATGATGATCCGGTGCGTCGTTCCCCGGCGGTTGGTTTTGAGCAGAAACTGCGGCAACACGCGGTCGAGCGTCATCCGTCTCATCAGTCCGTTGACGCCCACGAACGAAGTCAACACTGCACCGCTCAACACTAGAGTGGCGTCGATGGAGATGAAATAGGCGAGCCAGTCCCCGCCGGCAATGCCGCCCATGTGCGCGAGTAAATCCTCGCGGTGGTTGTCGACTTCGGGGATGGGGACGATGGCGAGTGCCAGAAGCGCAATCGCGGGGTTGAAGACGCTCACCGCGGCCCACATGTTCCGGAGCGTTTTCGGGAACACCCCCTGTGCTTGCTCCTCGACGAAATTTGACGAGCTCTCGAACCCGGAGATGCCGAGCATGCCCGCGGCGAACCCGAGGAACAGCGCTTCGGGAATACTCAGATCCGATGGTGCGTTCCAGTTGAGATTGAACGTCTCGAGCCCGTTCCGGAATAGGTAAATCAAGATCACGATGAGAAGGAGCGTAAGGCTCGCCAGGTGAAGCAGGAAGATCCCGACAGCGACACGAGACGATTCCTGGATACCGATGATCGTCAATGTCATGAAGATGCCGAGTAGAACAATGGTCGCGATGAAGACGTCGAGGCCGGCCCAGAGCGTATGCGCGTAGTGCATCGACACGCCTGCCGAAATGACGGCGGTCGCCATGTACGAGAGGATGGTGAGACACGCGGCGATCGAAGCCCAGCGTTTGCTCGTCGTATTGAGAAGCGCATTGTAAGCGCCGCCGTTGAACGGGAGCGCGCCCACGACTTCGGCATAGATGCCACGGAACAAGAAGAGCACCGCCGCGACGAGCGCGAGCGACACCGCCGCCCATTTGCCGCCCGCGATGATCGCGAGCGCGGAGACGTAGAGAACCGACGATGTGATGTCGTTGCCGCAGATCGCGGTGGCGGGCAGCTCTTTCAAGCCGCCGTATTTGTGTGCCGTGCTGCTCTTTCTCTGGGAGTTGCCGCTAGCCATGGAGGTCGGTTCGCATGTGCCTGGAGGTCATTCGGGTGAGAAGGTGTTTTCGAGTGGAATCAGACGAACAGATCATGGTAATCCTCTCATTACCGCAACGCAACCAATCCGAGAGGAGAGCCTTCTATGCTCAATGCGACCGCGCCGATACATCAGTTCATGACACGATCGCTGCCGACGGTGACGCCGGAAACCGCGCTCTCGGAGGCGCGGGAGTTGATGGAGGAGAATCGCCTCCGTTATTTGCCGGTCGTTAGCCGCGGGCGTGTCGTGGGTATTCTCCGCGCGCGTTCCCAGGCGGTTGTTGACGATTTTGGGGTTTTCACCGTCGATGAGGTCCAAGGCGCGATGATGGCAGGCCCGGCGTGCGTGCCGTCGAGCTGCCGTCTTCGCGACGTCGTTCACACGATGGCCCATGAGGCTATTGCCGTGGTGCTGATCGTCGACGGGGCCGAGCTGAAGGGGATGTTCACCGATGTCGACGCGGTGAAGCTCCTGGCGATGGTGCTTTCAGAGTAACCTCTTCGTTTTGGGTTGTGCCTCGCGGGGAGGTCGCCTTCTTCGGCCTCGAAGTCGGAAGCGCCTTCGGGGAACGCCACCCCAACCCTAGGAGAGAGTTTCACGGAGGCTCGCTCGGGCACTTCGAGCCGGGTGAGGGGGGCTTCCGCGCGAGCTCGATTTGGCCCGCGAGAAAATCCTTCATCGTCGTTCCTGCGGCTTCGAGCTGTTGCGGGATGAACGATGCGGCCGTGAGACCAGGAAGCGTGTTGATCTCGAGAAACACGGGACCGTTCTCGTTCTCGGTTTCCTCAATGATGATGTCGGTCCGTGAATAACCGGCGCAACCCACGGCCTGGTGCGCGGTCATGGCGACGTGTTGCGCGGCCGCGGCAACCTCGTCGGATACGGGCGCCGGCGTGAGCTCGACCGTACCTTTCCCGAGATATTTGCCTTCATAGTCGAACGAGCAGCCCTGGTCGAGCTTCACCTCGGAGCAGGGAAGAGGTGTTCGCTCATCCTCGTCCCCATGCTCGACAACACCGACGGTAAGCTCGCGACCCATGATGAACGCTTCCGCCAGATGGGCAACGCCGCCGCCTTGTCGGATGGCGATGATCGCCGCATCGAGCTCGCGCTCGTTCTCGACGATACGAACCCCGTGACTTGAGCCATCCGCGACGGGCTTGACGACGACTTTGCCGTGCGTTTCGAAGAGCGCCGCAAGCTTTTCATGTGTTGCGGCATCGGCATCTACGATGCACGCGTCGGCCACTCGGATGTCTCGCGCGGCAACAACATCACGCGCGCGGACTTTGTCGAACGCGAGTCGACTAGCTTGCGAGCCCGATCCGGTGAAGGCGTGGCCAAGGGATTCGAGCTCGCCCTGTATCGTACCGTTCTCACCGGAGCCGCCATGGAGCGCAAGAAAAAAAACGGAGCCACCAGCCGAGTCGTCCCGAAGTGCCTGCGAAATACCCGACCACTCGATCTTGGACGCCGGGCTGAAGTCGTTCTCGAAAGGTCGTTCGAAGGAGAGAAGTTCCTCGGAGCTCACTTCGAGCACCGGTCCGCCGATCGTCCAATACCAAAGGCGCGCGTCGCGTAGGTGTGTTGCGACGTTCTGCGCCGACGCAACCGATACGCGATGTTCGTTCCCATCGCCCCCGAAGAGAACGATGACGCGGTCGATGGCCGCGGCCGTCGGCCATCGGCCATCAGCCATCCGCCGGCCTGTCGCGCACTACGAGCATCCTAAGTGGGCTCGGGGGTTCTCTTCGTCGAGCGACGCGAGCTCTTTCACCAGCTCCTGTTCGCGCTCATTGAGCTTCTTCGGCACCACGACCGTCAGCTTGGCGAAGAGATCCCCTTCGTCTGTGTCCTTCAGCTTGGGCATGCCTTTGCCCTTGAGGCGCAGCAGCCGCCCGTTCTGAGACCCCGCAGGTACTTTGATCCCGACTTTTCCGGACATCGTGGGCACTTCGATCTTGGCGCCGAGCGCCGCCTCGGCGAAGGTCACCGGCACGTCGACATAGAGGTCGTCACCTTCGCGCCGATAGATGTGATGGGGTCGCATCTTCACGTCGAGATAAAGATCGCCGGGACCGGCTGCGCCAGGTTCTCCTTTGCCGGCGACGCGCACCTTCGAGCCGTCTTTCACGCCCTTCTTAAGGCGGACGTCTATAGACTGACCGTCGAGCGTGAGTCTCTTGGCCGTGCCGTGGAACGCTTCTTCGAGCGTGACTTCGATTTGAGCGGTGACGTCACGGCCTGGTTGCAGCGGTGGTTGGCCGAACCCCTGCGCTCCGCGACCACGTCGGACGCCGCGTCTCGTGCCCCGGTGACTGCCTCCCGCCTGGCCGAAGAGGTCATCGATATCGACACCGCCCCCAAAAAACGTTCTGAAGAAATCGGAAAACCCGCCGCCTTCGCCGCTCTCGAACTCGACGTTGAAGCCCCCACCGCCGAAATCGGGAAAACCGCCAGGTGCGCCGGGACCTCCTGGACCTCCTGTACGGGGACGGGCGTATTGCTCGTATTGCTTCCAGTTCGCGCCGAGCTGGTCGTACTTACGGCGCTTGTCGGGATCCGAGAGGACTTCGTGAGCCTCGTTGATCTCCTTGAACTTCTGTTCGGCACCGAGGTCACCGGGGTTGACGTCGGGGTGGTGCTTGCGGGCGAGCTTGCGGAACGCTTGCTTGATGTCCTTCTCGCTCGCGTTCTTCGCGACGCCAAGAAGTTGATAGTAGTCCTTGTAGTCCATCTTCTAGGCCGCGGCGCCATCCGCCATCGGCCATCGTCGCCCACTCGGATCTCGCTGATGGCTGATGGCTGATGGCTGATGGCGGCAGCTAGACCACGTATGCATCCGAACGAGTTTATTGGACTCTAATCTCTGCCTTGTCGCCCGGCGGTCGCGCGGGCGCCATCTTCATCGGCAGATCCGGAAACACGACGGGAAGGAGCTCATCAAGACTCGACACTAGATGAATCTTGAGCTCGTTGCGAATCTCTTCGGGCAAGTCCTCGAGTATCGCTTTTTCGTTGAGCTTCGGGATGAGCACTTCCTTGATCCCATAGCGATGCGCCGCGAGGAGCTTCTCTTTGAGCCCACCCACGGGCAGCACGTGTCCGGTCAGGGTGATCTCTCCCGTCATCGCGACTTCCGGACGCGCCGGGGTATCGGAGAGGATCGAGATCAACGATGCCACCATGGTCACGCCCGCGGAAGGCCCATCTTTAGGAGTCGAGCCCTCGGGCACGTGCAAGTGGAGATCCATTTTTTGGTAGAAGTCGCTCTCGAGACCGAGCGCCAAGCTGTTGGCGCGCACCCACGTCAAAGCGGCGGTTGCCGACTCCTTCATCACGTCGCCGAGCTGTCCCGTCAACGTGAGGTTCTTCGCACCCCGCACTTTGGACGCTTCGACGAACAAGATATCGCCGCCGACCGGCGTCCATGCGAGCCCAATCACGACGCCCGGCACTTTCACGCGATCATGGATCTCGCGCGACAGCGATGTGGGCGCTCCCAGAAGCTCTTGGAGGCCGTCGGCGGTTGCGTGTAGCGGTTCGGTCTCGCCCTCAGCGAGCTTGCGCGCTGCCTTCCGGCAAATCGTTGCGATCGAGCGCTCCAGATTGCGGAGCCCGGCTTCGCGGGTGTAGTAGCGGATGATGTGGGAGATCGCTTCGCGCTCGAACGTCGGTGCGATCTTCTCGTCGGTCAGCCCGTGATTGTCGAGCTGGCGCGGGATCAGATGCCGATGTGCGATCTGGACCTTCTCTTCTTCGGTGTAGCCCGCGAGGTTGATGACCTCCATGCGGTCTTTGAGCGCCGCCGGAATCGGGTCCATGATGTTCGCGGTCGCGATGAACAAGACCTCGGATAGATCGAACGCCAAGTCGACGTAGTGATCGCGGAACGTGTCGTTCTGCTCGGGGTCCAAGACCTCGAGAAGTGCCGAGCTCGGGTCGCCGCGGAAATCCATTCCCAGCTTGTCGACCTCGTCGAGCATGAACACGGGATTCTTCGTGCCCGCGCGGCACAGGTTCTGGATGACCTGTCCCGGCAGCGCACCGATGTAGGTGCGCCGGTGACCGCGGATCTCGGCTTCGTCGCGGATCCCGCCCAAGCTCATACGGACGAACTTGCGTCCGAGCGCTTTGGCGATCGATTTTCCCAGGCTCGTCTTGCCGACGCCCGGAGGGCCGACGAAACAAAGGATCGGGCCCTTGATGTCGGGCTTTATCTTGCGGACCGCGAGAAACTCGAGGATGCGGTCTTTGACCTTTTCGAGATCGTAGTGGTCCGCTTCGAGAATGTCTTTGGCGCGGGGAATGTCGTAGACGTCTTCGGTTTTCTTCGACCACGGCACCCTTACGAGCCAGTCGAGATAGGTGCGCCCCACGGTGTACTCCGCGGAGGCCGGCGGAATCTTGGCAAGCCGGTTGAGCTCGCGTACCGCCTCTTTCTCCGCCTCTTCGGGCATCTTCGCTTCTTGGATTTTGAGGCGCATCTCGTCGATATCTTTCGCGTTCTCGTCGGATTCGCCGAGCTCTTTTTGGATGGCTTTCATTTGCTCGCGCAGGTAGTACTCGCGCTGCGTGCGTCCGACCTCGTTCTTGACTTGTGATTCGATCTTGTTGCCGACCTCGAGCACCTCCTGCTCGCGCTGAAGCGCTTCGTGGACGGTCGTGAGGCGGTCCTTCACCCGCGAGACCTCGAGCACTCGCTGGCGAGACTCGGTGTCGAGGCTCGGTAAACTTTGGGCAACGAAGTCGGCGAGCCGCCCCGGGTCGTTGAGCGTGGCGGCGAGAGAGCCGACTTCGTCCGCGAGCGACGGCGACATCTCCACGATCTTGGAGAACACCGAATGGACGTTTCTCGTCAGGGCATCGATCTCGATCGCGTCTTCGGGCAGTGCGAGGCTTTCCACGATCTCGATGTCCGCGCGAATGTAGGGAGTGACCTGAGTGATTTTCAGAACGTTGAATCGGAATCCGCCTTGCACGACGAGGCGAATCGACCCGTCCGGCATGCGGACGGATTTGTGAATGCGAACGCTGGTGCCCACGGCGTGTAGATCTGACGCGGTGGGCGACTCGATGGTCGCGTCCTTCTGGGTGACCACCCCGATGAAATCCGCAGAATCGCCGTTCTCGTTCAGGAGGCGCACCGTGGAGTCGCGCCCGACCGCGAGCGGCAGAATCGACTGCGGGAAAATCACCGTGTCGCGAAGGGGGAGGATCGGCACGGCCCGATGGATCTCGCCGTTCACGGGCCGTTTGATTTGTTCGGATTCTTCCATTTGCTACCTCGATGGTGTGCCGCTGGGTCCCCCATCTAGGGTATCAGTCCAGGCGAACTCTCTCAAGCCTTGCGCCATGAGCCCACAGCGCCATTATCGAGCTTTAGTGTTGAATTGTCAAATGATGTGTAAGTTATTTATAACTAGTAATTTAAGAGTAACCTCCATCTGTTATATTTGAGTGTATCAACTGCATATTATTAAGTTTAAGCCCCTCACCACATCTTCACTCTTCACTGGCCCGGGTAACCGGTTGGCTCAGAGCCGGAAATGAACGACTCGAGGATAACGTCCGAGCCTTGTCCGGAGTAGGTGGGGTATCCCGTCTTCTTGTCCACCGGTACGAACACGATGTTCGAGGGGACGGGGAAGTCCTCAATGGGCTTGTCCTTGAGCGCGAATTCCATGAAATCGATCCACGCCGGTAGAGCCGCTCGCGCCCCGGTCTCACGATCACCCAGCGTGACTTTCTGATCGAATCCGACCCAGGTCCCGGCGACGAGGGTCGGGTCGAACCCAAGGAACCAGGCGTCGGTGTAGTCGTTCGTCGTGCCGGTTTTGCCTGCGATCGGTCGTCCGAGCCTCGAGGCGCGGATGCCGGTCCCTCTCTGTACCACGCCCCGTAACAGGTTGGTGACGATGTACGCGGAGTCGGCGCGGATGGCCGAGGCGGCCTTCGGGTACGTCTCCTCGAGAACGTTGCCGTCGCGATCGGTGACCTTGGTAATGAACAAAGGCTGCATACGAATACCCTGGTTCGCGAACGCGGAATAAGCGGAGACCATTTCCAGAAGCGTCGCTTCGGCTGCTCCGAGGGTGATGCTGAGATATGGAGGAATCGGGCCGGACAGGCCGAGCCGCTTCGCGTAGTCTGCGACTTTCTGCGGACCGATCTGCTGCGTCAGCCGAACCGCAGGAACGTTACGAGAGGCCTCGATCAGTCGTCTCAGCGTGATCCAGCCTTCGAATTTCCGATCGTAGTTCCGTGGCTCGTAGGCTTCCTCGATGTGCGGGTCGACGTAGCGCACCGGTTCATCGAGGATGAGCGAAGTGGGGGTGTAGCCCTCGTCTACGGCGGCACCGAGAGCGAACGCTTTGAACGCTGAGCCAGGCTGTCGCCTCGCCTGGGTCGCCCGGTTGAACTTGCTCTTTTCGAAATCTAAACCGCCCACCATCGCCTTGATCTGCCCGGTTCGCGCTTCGATCGCAAGGAGCGCCCCGTTGGCGGCGGGTTCTTGCTCGACCTTTACCACCATCGTCGCAAGCTCGGAGTCGATGCTCGCGATCTCGAACTCCGACACGTCGCCGACGGCGAACAACTGGCCCAGCGGCTTTTCAGTCCACACGGCGGATTCGGGGTCGATCGTCGCGGTGAACCGGCCTATCCGCACTGTCGTGTCGCTCCCCGCCTCGGTGACCACGCCGGCAACGATCTGTCCCTGGTTAAACGGCTCCATCCAATCGTCGGAGTGGAACTCCTGAATGGAAATCTCCATGTCGCGCAGCACGTTGGTCGCCACCGGCCTGAGGCCTTGGCGTTTGTCCAGTTGTCGCACCGCCCGATCCATAGTGCCGTTGGCGCGCTCCTGCACCGCCCGGTTGAGCGTCGTGTATACCCGGAGGCCGCCGCGATAAATACGCGTGGCCCCATATTTTTCCTCCAGGTATTGACGGACCTCTTCGACGAAGTAAGGCGCGATGTTCCCGCTCGCACCCCTGCGTCGGAGCTGGAGCGGCACGTTCTTGGCGCGCTCAGCCTCTTCCTTTGTTATGAAATCTTCCACTTCCATACGCTGCAGCACGACGTCGCGCTGCTCGAGCGAAGCCTCCGGGTTCACGAACGGGCTGTAGTTTCCCGGCGATGGCGCGAGTCCGACGATCAGGGCCGCCTCCTCCAGCGTGAGGTCGCGCGTGTCCTTTCCGAAGTAGTACTCCGACGCCGCCTGGACACCGTAGAGGCCGTGACCGAAATGCAGAAGGTTGCAGTAGTAAGTGAAGATCTCCTCTTTCGTATAGGCGCGCTCGATTTGGAACGCGAGAATGGCTTCTTTGATCTTGCGGGCGATGGTTTCCTCACGCGTGAGAAAGAGAAGTCTCGAGACTTGCTGTGTAATCGTGCTCGCGCCGGAAACGATCTCGCCCGCCCACACGTTGTCCCACGCGGCGCGCAAGATGCCGACGGGATCGAAGCCGTGGTGGCTCCAGAATCGCTGATCTTCTTTGGCGACGAAGGCGTTCCGCAAGACTTCGGGTACGTCCGCGTACGGAATGACGACGCGCTTTTCGACGGCGAACTCGGCGATCACCTCGCCGTCGTCGGCAAAAATCTGAGTGATGATGCTCGGCTGGTAGTTCTCGATCTGCTCGATGATCGGGAGATCGCGCTGGTAGGCGAGGACGAGGCCCGTCAGTGTGCCGCCGACGGCGGCCAGGGCGAACAAGACGCCGACGACGATGAATCTCAGTAATTTGCGACCACGAACCGCTTTCTCAGGTGATTCCGGGGAGTTCTCGGTTTCCATAGATTTTGTCTCGCGGGGCGCAACCTTATTATAGACGGTCAGGGACCAGCATCCAGCATTCAGCATCCAGCATCCAGTTGGACCCGCGAGCCTTGCCGTCGTTGACGTTTTCCGGACACGACAGGGCGTCGCCTTCGGCAGGTTGGGCTACTCGACGGCGAGCGCTCGACACGCGGCGGCGACGCTGCCGAAGTCTCAGTTCGGCTAGGTAGGTATCGTCAAGTGCGTGTTTTCCGTTTAGTGTTATCTTTCAACAT
This sequence comes from Candidatus Marinacidobacterales bacterium, assembly GCA_965237955.1. Taxonomy (GTDB): domain Bacteria; phylum Acidobacteriota; class Vicinamibacteria; order Marinacidobacterales; family SMYC01. The sequence goes on from OZ250169.1 coordinate 4,348,444, forward strand.
CTTAGACGGCTCCTCATGTCGCCGAGTATCGCGGTTTCCGTGCCGTCCTGAGAATTCCGTGACCATTTTGTGACCATTTCATCCGTGGAGAACTGATCGGGTCTTTTCGACTGCGGCTTTCTGAAGCTCGGGCACTACGTGCGAATAAAGGTCGAGCGTGATTTGCGTTTTCGTATGGCCGAGCCGGAAGGAAACCGTCTTAACATCGACGCCAGCTATCAGCGCGAGCGTCGCAGCGGTGTGACGGAGGCCATGAAACTTGATGGGTGGCAACCCGGCCTCCTTGACGAGCTTCGCGAATTCCCGCACGCCGATGCTTCTCACTGGGAGTGAGTCGCCAAGCATGGTGCGTTGATTCGTTTTCCTTAGGTCTTTCCATTCCTTCGCGAAGACGAGTTGATGGTCGCGATAGACGCCACGGTTCCTCATCTTCAACGTTGCCGGATGGGCTTTGTGAGTGCTGAGGAGGTCGGCTAGCTCGGGCGTGATTTCTAGCGTTCGCTCTTCTCCAGACTTCAACGGTCCGAATTCCGGCGATGATCCTTCCTTGGTGAGCTGATGCTTGAGCGTGATGGTGCACGCATCAACGTCAACGTCTTCCCACTTGAGCCCGCAAAGCTCGGCCTTGCGAAACCCGATTTCGAGCGCAGTCGTGTAAAACGCAATTTGCTGCGGTCCGGCTTCTTGGGCCGTCTTCAAGAACGTCTTCGCTTCATCGGATGTCCAGCAGTTCGCGCGGACGTCGGCGTTGTTTTCTTTGCTGCTCTTGGGGCGCGCGTCGATGAGCCGGGCCGCGTTATCCGTGACGAGCTTCTTCTTCTTCGCCGAGTCGAGAGCGGACTGTGTGACGACGTGGTGAAGCTCCAGCCCGGACGCGCACAGCTTCGACTCCCGGTAATACCGCTCGATGTGCGTCGCCTGGAGTCGTTGAAGCTTGATGCGACCGAGCTTCGGCTTCAGGTGCTTGTCGATGATTCCCTGGTAGCGCTCTTGCGTTGCTGGGCGTTTCTGGTGCTTGGTGTTCTCGTACCAAACATCGAGCCATTGGCCGAAGTTGGTTTTCTTCGGGTCGATGTAACTGCCCGCATCAATTCCGGCGCTGATCCTGGCAAGCTCCTTTTCCACCTCGTTCTTCGTGCGCTTCGTGACCGAGCGAAAGCGGCGCTTTCCGGTCGCGGAGTCGACGCCTACGTCGATTCTACCGCGCCACGAATTGCCGCGTCGCTTGATAGAGCCTTTCATATTTCTTCCGTCCTCGAGCCTTGCCGGGAGAGGGGCGCTAGTGCGCCCCTCGGGCCCGGCTTTCAACGTGAAGATGGCGACGGCGGGCTACGGCCGCCGCGACGAGCGCGCAGTGTCGCTGCTCTCGTGAGGGGGCTTGCGGCGGCAACTGGGGATGATGTTTACTTTTAGCCCCGATGGATTGGGCCTAAAGAAGTTTGGGCAAGAAAACCTCCCATTCCCTGGTTGAGGAGGGCGTGTGGCCGACGAACCGAAAACCGCAGAAACCCAATCACCATCAACCGCCGAGCCCGAGCCGGCAGTGGTCGCTGCAGGCGAAGAAGCTGCCGAGCCTGCGCGAGCCAAACAAGACGCCGCGTCGAAGGCAGACCCGTCACCGGGTACTGCCTCTCTGGACCGCGACATGATGAGGCTCATGGTATGCGGATGTCCTTCGGAAACAGAAGAAATCCGGAATCGAGCGCGCAATGCCTTGGTTCACTTTAGCGATCGCGCTAGTTGGTGCCGTGTTGGGCATCTATAGTTCCCTGGCGACTCGAGACGCAGCTAAAAGGGAGACTGCTCAAAAGATACAGGAATTGCTCGATGAAGCGTTTGACCTGCTCGGCGGCGAAGAGGGGACACCGTTCATTTCTGGGAGTCTCAGAATCCGCGACCCGATTGTGCTGACAAAGGTCGATCGTTTGATTAGCGAAGCACTCCTCCTTGATCCTGGCAGCTCTGGCGCCCATATGCGTCGGGGGGATCTGCTCGACGTGAAAGGCCTACCAGAACAAGCCATCACCGCGTACCGCAAAGCCATCGAGCTCGACCCGAACAACGCGGCCGCCCACAGCCGCCTCGCGCTCAAGGACAAGGGGCAGCTCGACGACGCCATCGCCGAGTACCGCAAAGCCATCCAGCTCGACCCCAACTACGCGCAGGCTAAACGCAACTTGGAAATAGCGCTCGGACAATAGCGAACGGAGACGCTACGCGACCGCTCCCTCGCCGGCGACAAAGCTACCGGGAAGCTTACGTTCCCGCGACCCCTGGCCCTACCGCGCCTCTTTTCCTTGTAAGACGAAATTTAGAGCGGGAAGGCTCCTTCATGAAGGGAGTCCTTCGCACTTGTGGACTGCACGGTGCATACGGGTTAGCCTGGAAAAAGGCGGAGCCATCACGTCAATTGGTCTTGGTCACCTCGGTGAGACGCACGCGGTCGGGCGATAAGTTCTCCACACGAAGCTTGGCGTTCTTCTTGTCGACCTTCATCTGGACGGCCAGGCACAATGTGCCTTCCCCTTCGTTGTTTTCGTCTAGGCGGAGCTGGATCAGGCTGAACGGGTAGTGCACCGCAAAATCACCCGTGTCCCGCGCACCAACATCAGGGTCCGAAAGGTCCGAAGTAAATGGCGTATAATCAGCGATGGGCTCACCGGTGGCCAGTCGAATGATGCGTTTGCCCTCCACTCGGATCTCGCGGGCATAGCGCAAGCGGACGCTTGAAGCGCTGCGCCGGTGGACGAAGCCCGCGACTTCCTGTTTCTGAAGCGCCTTGAGAAAATCCTTAGGCCCGTTCTCCACGAGCGTTGTGATGAGCTGCTTGTGCTCCTCGTCGGTCGTCCAGCGGTCGATGCTGATCGTCAACGGCTGCTTTCTGCCGAACCCGGTCGAATAAATGGCGCGCGCCCGATAGGTTTCCCGGATCCTCTCTTCCTGCTCTTCCTGCGCCCCGGCCAGGCCGGTTTGAACCACTAGCGCCGCAGCGAGGGCGAGGCCTACAACCACCCTGAACACAGCTGGACTAGATTGCATTGTTTCGATACTCGTTTTTGCTCTCATTGCTCTCATCGTTCTCCCCCCTTTTACTACATCCCGGCGCGGTGCTTCGATCAAAGGGTCGGGCCCGACCCCTTGATGGTGCTGGGAATCCTTATTCCCGTAACCCCTTTTCCATGGTTGTAGTAGGGTTTGATTCATGGCGGCATGGGTTGTTATCGCGAACGCGGCAGCGGAGAGTCATAAGGCGGGAGTCGTGAGCACGACGTAAGCAGCCAACTGATCGTTGCAAGGGCTCCTTGGTAAGTCAAACCCCCGCCGCATTTCCGCCAGCGACTCCGCTACCTCCAGAAGAGAAATATCTTCGCGGTGCTTCGTAATGAGTTGATGTGACTTCACAATCATGTCCCCAAGTTGCTGCCCCGACTCAGGACACAAGTCCTCGACCTCTTTCATTACGCGTTCGAAGCTTCCTAACAATGCAATGGGGGGGTTCCATGTCCCTGCTTGAACGACTGCCATCTTCTCCCAATAGGGTGATGTGCTCTGTACTCTATTCGGTTAGTGGGTCAGCGCACCCAGTGAGAGCACACGCGGTAACGGCGAGCGCGATAAGACGCATCGCTGATCTCCTTCACAATGAAAGCGAATTATGAATACCATAGAAGTTGCATTTTTGGAAACGAGGGTATTGAACGCGAGCGAGCCGCGCGCGCAATCGCTGTAACTCACGCGTTCTCGGTAGGGGATCACCCTTCAAAACGATTCGGGGGGGATTCTCGTGCGTCGTTTTTGGCGAAACGCGTGTCGCCGATGATGAGATCGGCTTACAAGTGAAAGCCGGGCGCCAGGAGCGGGGTTAGCCTCGCTCCGGCTCGGCGTGACCATTTCGTGACCATTTGGGCTTTTGCCCGGTGCCCGCTAATCCAGCGTATCTCGGTAATTCACTCTAAGCTCACTGTTTATGTTACGGATCCGGTCCGTGGGGCGCGAATGGCTGCCGAAGTCGCAGTTCGCGAATCGAACTGGATGCTGGATGCGGAATGCTACTTACTCTGCGAGATCACATCTTCGAGCGCGTCCGACAGATCCGGATACTTGAACTCGTAGCCGGCGAAGAGGAGCTTTTTGGGAAGTGCCCGTTGGCCCTCGAGGAGGATTTGGGCCATTTCGCCGAACAGGATCTTCAGGGCGAATGCGGGGGCGGGCAGGAACGCCGGTCGGTGAAGCGCCCGGCCAAGCGCTTTGGAGAAATCCGCGTTGGTGGCCGGGTTTGGTGACGTTCCGTTCACGGCTCCCACGAGGTCGTCGTTGGCCATCACGTAGCGGAACGCGCCGACGATGTCGTCGATATGGACCCACGGCATCCACTGCTTGCCGCTTCCAATCGGTCCTCCCACGCCGAGCTTGAAGGGCAGGAGCATTTGTCCGAGGGCACCACCTTTCGTCGACAAAACGATGCCGGTACGCATGCACACGGCGCGGATGCCGAGCCCGAGCGCGTCCATCGTCGCTTTCTCCCACTCCCGGCAGACATCCGGCAGAAATCCTTCACCCGGCGGGGCGGATTCGTCGAGCTCGGTGTCGCCGCCATCACCGTAGAAGCCCACGGCGGACGCCGACACGAGAAGTTTTGGCGGGTTCTTCAGGCTCTTGAGCCCTTCCACGATAAGCTTCGTCCCACGAACGCGGCTTTGTCGAATGGCCTGCTTGCGTGCTTCATTCCATCGCGTGGCTACCGGCTCGCCGGCGAGATGGATCACGGCGTCGACGCCCTCGAGACCGCTCGCGTCGAAACGACCCTTGTCCACGTCCCAGGTGATCGTCTCCAGAGGCGGGAGGCTCGCCCGACGCGTCAGCGCAGCCACCTCATGCCCGTCGCTCGTCAAGCTCGAACGCAGCGCCGTTCCAATAAGGCCGGAAACGCCGCTGATCACGACTTTCATCACGGACGTCCCGGGCCTGCTTCTACCGCTCCGCTCACAACGGCAACGATACCACGCCCACGGGCTGGCCGATGGCCGATGGCGCAGCTAGAACAGACTCACAAAGCTCACGGCAAAGACAGGCCCCGCCGGCCAATTCCGACCCCGCACGGAGACTGGTACGGTAACTTCCACGTAGCATCGAGGCGGCATTATCCTGTGAGCGCCGGGCAAGCCGGTGTGAGGAACTTAATACAGGTTCGTTTGCGAGCGCGATAGTGTCGAAGGCAAAGGGAGTCTACATCTGATGCTGAAACGTCTCGTGCCCTTATTTGTTGTCGTCATCGGCGTCGCCGCGACCGCGATCGCCCAATGCCTCATCCCGCAGAATCTGATCGTGAGCGGTGGGCTCGGCAAAGACGGCATCCCTGCCTTGACCAACCCGGCAGTCGTACCGGCGGAGACCGCCACCACGTTTCTCGTGCCCGAGGATCTGGTGCTCGGCGTCGTCATCAACGGTGAAGCCAGAGCGTATCCGCACGGCGTGCTGTGGTGGCACGAGATCATCAACGACGTTCTCGGGGGCCGGCCGATCCTCGTGAGTTTCTGCCCGCTGACGGGAAGCGGCATCGTCTCCGACCCCGACTTGAACGGCCAGCTTCATAACTTCGGCGTCTCAGGGCTTCTCTTCGACAACAACTTGATCATGTTCGACCGCACTACCGACTCGCTCTGGTCGCAGATGCGACTCGATAGTATTTGCGGCGATTTGTCGGGAACGCGGCCGCCGCTTCTTCCCGTCGTCCAGTCCACCTGGGCCGCGTGGAAGGCGATGCACCCGACGACCACGGCAGTGAGCTTCGATACCGGCTTCAGCCGGGACTACAACCGCTACCCCTACGGCGACTACGACCGCGTCGACAACGCCCAGCTGCTGTTCCCGCAAACGACCGTCGATCCCAGACTGCCGACGAAGGAGAACGTTCTCGGGATTACCCATGGCGGGATCTCGCGCGCGTACTCGATGACCCGGATGGGGAGTGTTGCGGCGCGGGGCGCGATCAACGACGTGGTGAACGGGCTTTCGGTGCTGGTCGTCTTCGACGGCCCGTCCGAGCTCGCGATGCCGTTCGATCGTACCCGCGAGAGCGGAGAGGTGTTGACGTTCCAGCTCGCGGAAGACGCCGGCTTTCCGTTTTCGCTGCGCGACCAGGAAACGGGGTCGCTGTGGAACCTGAACGGTGTCGCCGTGTCGGGCCTATTGGAGGCGAGCGACTCAGGAAGATTCCTGCATTCACCGCGTTCTGGTTCGCCTGGGCGGCGTTCAACCCTGGAACGGAGATTTACTCGTTAATAGGTGAGTGATCGCTCGCACCGCAATTGGGATCGCGAGCACGAGAAAAAAGTACGCCGGCATTACGAAACGAGGCATCTCGCCTGAGGGGAAGTTCTGGATGTAAGCAAACGGGATGAGGTGACAAAAATAAGCGGCCGGCAGGAATCGATGCTCCGATCGAATACTGAGCAAAAGCCCGAGTGCTCCCAATCCAAGCGTTGCGGCGTTCAGGAACGGAAACAATTGTAGCCCTCTCCAAAACGTCTTGACGGGCAACGCTGTCAGGCCCAAGAAGCTTCCCTTCGCCACCGCTCCCGCTCGACCAAACTCCGTGAAGTAGCGACTGAAGGACACCGGGCCTTCGCTCGCATCGAGCCCCTCGGCCCGCATCCAAAACTCGGTGTGAAAACTCACCGCGTAGAACGGATCACCGTGTGCCACGGCGTTCGTCACCAGAAACGGGCCGACGAGCACCAGTAGTATGACGAGTGCGAGCCCGCCGTATTCGATCCGTTCGCGTCACGAAAGCGGCCAAAGCCTTAGTGCCAGAAGGGGCACGACCACGCTCAGCGCGCTCAAACGGATGAGACAGAGCAATCCAGACAGAGCACCCGACCACGCTCGGCCGCGCCGGCCCGCGGACAACAAGAACATCGCGGCCACCGCTGCGAGCAGGAAGAACGCATAGGCGCTCATGCGGTAACCGCTCGGCGCTTCGAGAATGAGCCATTCGTGGAGTGCTACCGGCACGAGAAGGCCTGTGGCCCACCAAATGCCGTGGAGCCTCTTTGCGATCAAGAAGAACAGGACGAGGGCTGCGGAGGAGAAGAAAAAACTCTGGATGAGGATCCCGATCTCGCCGCCGGCAAGTTTCAGGAACGGTACGCTCAACGCGATGTAGAACGGCTCGCGGAACGAAGGCGCGTAAAATGAGCGCAACGAGAACGTCTCTGCCCTTTCGAGGTAGCTCCGGACGTCCGCGCGGTAGGGATCGTCGGGCGCGTTGGCGGGGTTGAACACGCCATAGTTCGGAACCCAGTGCCTGAGGTGCACGTGAGCGTCTTGACCCGAGTGGACCAAGAGAGCGTCGAATCGCAAAAGGCTTCCATAAAGAATGATGACCGTGGCTGCGGTCGCCGGAACCCAGCGGCGCTCGAAAATCTGGACGCGGTACGGGGCGATCCGGGCGAGCCATGTCGAAAACGCCCAGAACCAAAGGGTGAATAGCACGAGCGTCGCGTGGGCGCTCAGCCGTTGTGGCTTCCGGCTTTCCCCAGAGGGTGCCCGCAGGAAATACTCCATCGGCAAGAGCTCGACAAAAGCCGGAGTGTTCCACCCGAATCGAAGCCGCGCGGGCCCACCGAGCTGTCGATAGACGAGAGAGAAGGAAAGCTCGCCGCGCTCGAGCACGAGCGTTTGGGTGCCACGAAAACGGGCTTCACCTATGACGATGTTGCATCCGTCGTCGCAGTCGACGTCGAATCGATAGTCGCCGTCTCCCGGAACTTCGAGCACGGCTTCCGACCGCAGCGTCACGTTGCGCCGGCGTCCGCTCAGACGTCTAAGATCGCGCCGTCGGTCGAGCTGCAGCGAATCCGTAATCACGGTGCGATCACCATCCAGCGTCACCGCGAGCGAAAGGGGCGGGTGCAAAGCGCCGGCGCGCGCGAACGCGAGCACGGCGAACGAAAGCGCGAGCGCTGCGGCGAGGATCGAATCGCGTGCCCCGAGGCGCCTCCCGTTTTGCTTGGGCGTCAACAGGAAGATGGCCGCGAGGAGGAGCAGGATCCAGCGGAACGCAATTTCCGGAACGATGAAGGGACCGAACCGCGCTCCTTGCTGAGAGAGAAGTGCGACCGCCGCGAGAAGCGTCGGCGCCAGTATCCTCACTCGGTCCATTGAGGCTCGCCGTCGGGGAGCTTTCTCTGGAAGTCCTCGAACGCGCGCTCCACGGTGTCGCGCTCCTTGCCGTCGAACGTTACCTTCGTCTCGTAGGTGGGATCTTGCCAGCGTGGATACGAGCCGATGTCGACGTTCGGGTGCTCGGCGACGGTGCTATCCAGGATTGGTTTCAAGCGCGCCTCGTCGAGCTTCGTGAACACAGCGCGGCTCACGAACGGGACGTCACCTTTCAGATGCTCGGCAACGATGTCGAGCTTCATCTGGAAGATTTCGGGAACTCCGGGGAGAATCCAGACGTTGCGAAAAACGGTGAGCGGCCAGGCAGAGCGGTCGATGTACAGCTGCTCGGCGCCCTCGGGGACGTTTGCAAGCAACAGGTGATTGTCGGTGACTGCCGGACCGTAGTGGTCGCGGAGAAGCCTTTCCAGCCGCGGCTCGCGGACGACGTCCACTCCGAAAGCGCTTGCGATGGCGGCCATGGTGACGTCGTCGTGAGTGGGCCCGACGCCGCCGCTGGTGAAGATGTGGTCGAAGCCGTGCGAGAGTGCGAGGACCTCTTTGGCGATCGTCGACACATCGTCAGGAACGACGAGAACGCGCGCGAGCTCGACCCCGAGGCCGCGGAGCAACCGCGCCAGCGCGTAGACGTTCGTTTCTTGAATCTTGCCGCCGAGGATTTCGTTCCCGATGATGAGCGCGGCCGCGGTCTGCATGGCGCACTCAGCGTACCGATAACGGACAGACAATCATTGGGCTACTCGGCGGAGAACCGGTGGCGGCAGGCACGTGAGGGTGACGACGCTCCCATCCCGCGCGGGGTGGGGAAAGCGGATGGAACCTGCGTGAAGGAAATATCCCAGATCGCCGGGGAGCGAGCTCGTCGAGGCGTCCGGCACGCCGCCCGCCGGGTAGAGCGGATCTCCCTCGAGCGGATATCCCAGAGCGGCCAAGTGAATGCGAATCTGGTGGGTGCGACCGGTCTCGATCGTCACTTCCACGAGCGATGTCGACTCGCGATGTTCCAGCAGCCGCACGTGGCTTGCGGCGTGCTTGCCGTCGGGGTTGACGGCGGCCACGCTCCCGAGACGCGCGTGGGGCACCGGGCCGATGGGCTCGTCGACACTAACCTCCCGCCACGGTGGCCTGCCGTCGACGAGCCCGACGTAGTTCCGCTCCACCGCGCCCGCCTGCCAGGCGTCCGTGAGGTAGCGGCGGGCAATCTTTCTGCGCGCAAAGAGAGTAATCCCCGAAGTGCCCCGCCCAAGCCGATGAAGCGGCGAAGCCGCTGGATCGTACGCCGCCACGCGCCTTAAAAGCGTGCGCTCGAGAAAACCCCCGCCCGGCATCGCCGCCAACCCACGAGGCTTCGCCACCGCTAAAACGTCCGCATCCCGATAGAGCACGCCGAAGCTCGAAGGCGCCTCCGGCTCCACCCAAGGCGGCCGGTGCCACCCGAGAACCGCTCCAGGAGAGAGCTTCGTCGACGCCTCAACCGGGGAGCCGTCCACGAACACACGCCCCGCCTCAATCCGCTGACCCCAAGCGTCCACAGAAGAATGCGGATACCGCTTGACGAGGTAGTCCAACACCGTGACCCCCGAAGCCGACCCATCCAGACGTTCCGAATAGCGATACCCGCCGTTGAGCATGGCTAGATCCTGCGGAATCTGCACCGCGTCTGCAACCGACTGGATGCTGGATGCTAACGCAACTAGGGCTTTTGCCCAATCACGTACGCAATCCAAGCCTCTTCGTCGCCCCCACGCTCGACGCGACGGAAAACGCCGTTCCCTTCATCCGTCTCTTTGTCCGTCCCTTCCCACAGAACGTGAATACCCTGGAAGCCCGCATCCTCCATGAGCTCCCGCATTTCCGGCAACGTCCACAAACGCCAATCGTAGATGAACGCGTTTTTCATCTTCGAACCGTCTTTGAACGCGAAGTGGATCTTGCACACGATGTGGTGGTTGATCGGGTCGAAATCCGCCTGGTGCCAAACATACGTGGCGCCCTTCACCTTTTTTTTCTCTTTCATGAGAAATTGAGCCTGGCCTCCGCCCCACGCGTCGAGCGCGAACAGACCTCCCGGCTTCAAGGCTTTGAAGGCGTTCTGGATGTAAGCGGCAAAGCCTTTTCGCGTCTTGAACACCGAGTAGCTGAAGTTCAAGCCGGCAATCACGTCCGCCTTCGGGTCTCTCACATCGAGGACGTTGGCCTGGACGAGCGAAATCCTCTTCTGCTGCTCGGGCTCGAGGGAGCTCACGTTGTGCTTGCGCGCCCACGCGAGCGTCGGGCCGTGGAGATCGACGCCGATGGCGTGGTTGTCACGATGCCGGCGGACGAACTCGCACGAGAGGATGGCGCTGCCGCAGAAGTCCTCACGAAACATACGAAGTGGCCTTCCGGTGTACTTCTTGTAGTAGCGCGCGAAAAAGTGGGCATCTTCTTCCGGAGCCTGGACGCTTTCCTGATAGAGGATGTGTTTGTCGGCGGTGCGAGCGATTGGCTTGGCTTTTTTCTTGGCCATGAGGAAGCCCGAGGAGGACTAGTGAACCGTGTAGGGCTCGCTCAACGTAAACGGTGCGATGGTCGCGTCGAAGGTCGCGCCGTCGTCGACCAGCATCTGATAGGTGCCGCGCATGGAACCGAACGGCGTCGACAGATGGCAGCCGGAAGAGTACTCGAACGCCTCACCTGCTTCGAGGGTCGGCTGCTCGCCGACAACGCCATCCCCTCTCACCTCATCGACGTCGCCATCGGCATTCTCGATGATCCAATGACGCGTGAGAAGCTGGACAGTCTTTTCGCCTTCGTTCGAGATGGTGACCGTATAGATGAAGAACCAGCGATTCTGCTCGGGATGCGACTGCTCTCGCGAATAGCGCGACACTACACGCACCCGAACGCCGCGGGTAACGGCTTCGGAGGTGAACTCGTTCTGTCGTCGTTCTAGATTCGTCAACGGCCGTGCATGCTATCACGGTAGGCACCAGTGCCCCAACCCGGCTAGTGCGTTCACGCCGTGCCCGTGCCAGATCGCCTCGGTTGCGCGCAGTTTACGTCAACACCGGGCACGTGGACCAGACCCACAGATCGTGTGGAAAACTTTGTGGAAAAGCTGTGGTGCTGAGGGTCCGCGACCCTATTGATAAGGGACTTATACCGCTAGTCCCATGGAACAGAAAAAGCTAGACAACACTGGCACTTCTGTGATCTGCTAAATGCATGAAACACAAGGGCCGGCGAAAAGCCGAATTGAAGCTGTCGTCTCAAGAAAGCGAAGCGCTGACGCGACTGGCGCGACGCAGCCGTAGTTCGCCGCACCAAGCCTTCCGAGCGAAGATCGTGCTGGATTGCGCGGCGGGTCTGACGAATATGGAAGTTGCTAGGAAGATGCACACCATGAGGAGCACGGTGGGCAAGTGGCGAAGACGCTTTGTAGAACAACGAATGGAAGGGTTGTACGACGAACCTCGGCCGGGAGCGGCTCGCAAAATCGGCGATGACCAGATCGAGGAAGTCGTGACCAAGACGCTGGCGACGACTCCAAAGGGGAGAACCCATTGGAGTACGCGCTCGATGGCCAAGCATCTTGGGCTGAGTCATTCGACGATTGGACGTATTTGGCGAACGTTCGGGCTTCAACCGCACCGCTCGGAATCGTTTCGTCTCTCGCAAGACCCACAACTGGTCGAAAAAGTACGCGACGTTGTTGGCCTGTATATGAACCCACCGGATAACGCGGTCGTCCTGTGCGTCGACGAGAAATCGCAGATTCAAGCGCTCGAGCGTGCTCAACCTGTCCTGCCCATGAGCTTGGGCCAGCCCGAGCGACAAACCCACGACTACATTCGGCATGGAACGACTGACCTGTTTGCCGCACTCGACGCCGCAACAGGTGAAGTCTTCGGAAAGTGCTACGCGCGACATCGAGCGCTAGAGTTCAAGAAGTTCCTCGCTGAGATCGAAGCAGCCGTTCCCAGCGAGTTGGACATCCACGTCGTGCTCGACAATCTCGCCACGCACAAGACACCGGCGATCAAACGCTGGCTTTCCAAGCGACCTCGGTTCCACTTTCACTTCACACCGACACACGCCTCTTGGCTCAACTTCGCTGAGCGCTTCTTTGGCTTGCTCACCGAACACGCCTTGCGACGAGGCTCGCACACGAGCGTGCCTCAGCTCCGCGTTGCGATACAAGACTATCTCGATGCTCACAACGAGAACCCAAAGCCGTTCAAGTGGACGAAATCCGCCGACCAAATCCTCGAAACCATCGCTCGGTTCGCCCAGCGAACGCTCGATACACATGGCAAATCGAATTTGGACAGTAATTAAAGATCCAGGGGACTAGTCCCCTGGATCTTTGATTACTATACAAAGTTAGGCTTTTCGCCAGCCCATAATATTCATAAGATTCATGCACTTAGAAGGGTTCCGGCAAGCTCTGCTTTATCTAGTTTGTTCTGATACAGGGGACTAGCTTAACAACCCCATAAGGGCGATAGTGGAACACGGAAGCCGCTAGGAAACAGGGAAATCCGCCGCCGCTACATGGCTGGGCTGCTGGCGCAGCCCACAGCGCCCGAACTCACCGAGGCCGGGCTCGTCCGGCTGTCTCCCAACGGGAGACACGATGACTTATTACGATCCACACCGCGTACCTCAGCCGTTGTAAATAAACGACTTGCTTAGAAAACGCCCGCTACCACGCACCAAAAAAATCAAACCTAAGCCGCAGGACGGTGACGACGAGCGGAAGCGCCATGCCAAATCCAGCCTCGCCGCCCACCGAAAGCGGCGGGCGCGTGTCAAGCCGTAGGTATAAGTCCCATTGATAAAGGCCGAGCAACAATCTGCACAGTTCTTGAGCAAATCTTCTTAGGTGGAAAGGGCGTGTTTCACGGGGTTTGTAAGGAGTAATCGCGTTTTGTGCGCGGGATCGAAAGCCACGCGTTCTTATCGTGACGGAACCAACCGAGGCCGGTTCTCTTGTGTAAAACTGCTCGGAAACCTGCGAATTTTCGGAGTACCGCGCCTACTCCGCCGCACGCTGTTCCTGGTCTTTCCGGAGCTCTTGGCTGAGCTGATAAACGGCCATCGCGTAGTACGTGCTGTGGTTGTATCGCGTGATGACGTAGAAGTTATCGAACCCGAGCCAATACTCGGCACCGTCGCGGTTTTCGAGCGTGAGCGGGATGGCGCGTTTCGTGCCCGCAAACGCCCCTGGGGCGGTCACGCCTCGCCGCTTGAGCTCTTCCAAGCTGAAACGCGTCGACAGTTTCGATGCTTCGAATGGGGGTTTGGCTTGTGTGCCTTCGAGGATAGCGGGCGCTGCGACTGGCTCGTTCCGCTGCCACCCGTGAGCGGTCAGGTAGTTGGCAACACTACCGATGGCGTCGGTGGTGTTGTCGAACAAATCGCGCTTGCCATCTCCGTCGAAGTCGACCGCGTAGCGCCGATAGCTTCCCGGCATGAACTGCGCGATGCCCATCGCGCCGGCGTACGAGCCGAGGGGAGTTCCGAGCTGCATCGACTCTTCGCGCGCCAAAAGCAGATAGTGCTCCAGCTCCAGGCGAAACAGGGAAGCCCTCGCGGGGTAGTCGAAGGCGAGTGTCGTCAATGCCTCGAGAACTTTGAAACGGCCAGTATGGCGGCCGTAATGTGTCTCGACGCCGATGACGGCGACGACGATTTCTTCGGGAACCCCGTACTTTTCGCTAGCGAGTGCGAGCTGGGCGCGATTCGATTGCCAGAACCGGCGGCCTCCGGTGATTTTCTCGTTGTTGATGAACAGAGACCGGTAGTCGTCCCAGGGCTTTCGCTTCGTCTGCTTGTTCATGAGCTCGACGATCCGGGGGCGAAAACGGGTGTCTCCGAACACTTCCTGGAGCTCAGCGTGGTCGAATCCGTGTTTGTCGGCCATTTCCGCGATGAACGACTGCACCGCCTGCGATTGCGAGCGTGTTTGGGAGATCGCGGGCGGAACGTTGCCAAGCGCCACCAGCGTGATGACGTAGATACTTCGTTGGAACATCATCAACGGTGGCTCAAACAGCGGCGCAGTCCTCTAAAGCCCTTGTATGGTTGGCTTGTACGTATTATAACTCACGATTCATGGAGATCATCCCGACCGGTGGCGCGCTCGGCGACGCTCCCTTTCTCGAGCTGTGACCGTCTACCCAGCCCGGATGGACGGCTTCGTTTTCTGGATGACGACGTCCGTCCTCGTCGTGCTCGGGTTCATCGTGTTCGGGATTCTGACGGCCGCGGCGACGCGCGCCGGCGGCACCATCCTGAACGTCGGGCTGGTGGCGGCGACGATCTTCATCGTCGGCATTGCCGTGTACGCATATGTCTACACTCCGAAGGCGTTTCACCTTGGGGAGGGCGTGCTCCGGATCGAGCGGCCCGCCGGGGACGTAACGATACCGCTCGCGTCCGTCTCTGAAGTGAAGCCACTCGACGTGTTCCTCGGCCTCTCGCTGAAAGCACCGCCCGGGGGCAACAGCGGTCTGTTCGGCATTTACGGGACGTTCTATCGTAAGGATATCGGCAAGTATCAGCTATACGGCCGCGCGGCGAATCAAACGGTGCTCTTGGTGACGACCCATGGCACGGTCGTTGTGGCTCCGGAGCGACGCGATGAGTTCATCGCTTCCGTGCGACAGGAGATCGGCGCGTGAGACGAGTGCTACTCCTAGCGGCGGCGTGCCTCGTTGGGGCGGCGAGCGCGAGCGCGCGCCCGCGCGTCGTTCTCGTTTCCTGGGATGGAGCCGGCTACGCGATGACGTCGCGGCTCCTTGCCGAGGGACGCATGCCCAATTTAACGCGCATGCTTCGAGAGGGAGCGTGGACGGACGGGATGGTTTCCAGCTTCCCCACCAAGACCGCCGCGGCACACGCAGTGCTGTTCACGGGCTACTACGGTCACCAGAGTGGCATCACCGGAAACTCGGTCCTCATGCTTCCGGCGTCCGAGCATGATCGTCTCGAGACCTCGAACGGCTATTTTTCGACGGCTCTTCGAGTGGATCCGGTGTGGGTGCGCGTGGCGCGAGCGGGTCTCGATGCCTACGCCGTGCACGCGACCCAGTCGTATCCTTTCGAGACCGCGATTCGAGATCTCGATGCGGACGAACAGAGACACCTCTTTTTGATCCACGGTTATACCGAAGTCCAAGAGCGGGGCGAGACCTGGAATGAACGCACCGCGCCGCTCAAGTTTCCGTCCGGCTGGGCGATTCCAGAAGCGCACGGTGCCGAGGCGCGCGCGTTTCGTTTCACCGTCGGGGACACGAGTTTCTGGGGACTTTTCTTCGATGACCCCTTGGACCCCGCGGAGGGCGTGGATACGCTCGGTGTCGTCCGTCATCGCGATGACACCGAGTTCGAAGCTCGCGTCAACACGGGAACCGACGCTGGGTTTTCGATACCGATCGTTGCTGCGACCTCCGGTACCAACGTCTGGTTCTCGATCCGTGTTTTCGAAGTCTCGACGAATGCCGATCGGTTTCTCTTGTATCGCTCCGGCGCGGTCGAGATGGCGCTCTCGAACCCGGACACACCGAGGGCGGACCTTCTCGTCATGCAAGTCTATGCGGGCCACAGCGCGACCCGATCGTACTCGAGGAGTGATTTCGGACCGACACGGAGCGCCGGCGGTGACGGCACTGCCGAAGCTCGTTTTCACGAAACACTCGCGCATCTTCAAGAACAAATCATTCGCCAGGCGTCGGTCGCGCTCGACCAAGACTACTCGATCGTTGTGCTCTATAGTCCCGTCACCGACGACTTGGCCCACGAGCTGACCGGCCTCGTAGACCCGACCCTCGCCGGCTTTGACCAAGAGCGCGCGGCAGCTCACTGGGAAGATATTGCCAAGGGATTCGAGCTGCAGGATCGCTATCTGGGCGCTATTCTCGAGGCGGCGGAGCGCGATTCCGCCCACGTGATCGTCGTGAGCGACCACGGGATGGCGGGAACCGATCGCCTCGTTCATCTCAACGTTGTCCTCGAGCAAGCCGGGCTACTCTCGCTCAACCCCGACCGTTCGATCGATCTTACGGCAACGCGGGCGCTCGCCCTGCCACTCGCCGACGCGTCGATCGCGGTCAACACCACCGACCGCGCGGGAGGCATCGTAGTGCCCGAGGAACGCGACGACGTTCTTCGACTCGCTCGCGAAGCTTTGAGCGCGTTAACGGACCCTGAGACGGGGGAGAGCGTGATCACGGCGTTTTTCGAGCCAGCGTGGAATGGCTTGCTCCAGCCGGGAGGTGCGTCGACAGGAGATCTCTTCCTCGAGTTTGCGCCTGGCTACTACCCGACGGAGTGGACGGATGGGAAAGAGGTGATAGAGCGAACCGAGCCACGCGGGAACCACATCTTTGTCCCCACGCGCCGGGAGATGTTGTCGATTTGCGCCGCGTGGGGACCGCGGGTTCGAGCGGGCATCAACTGGGGCAAGGTGCGCTCGATCGATATCGTCCCCACGGTGCTCGAGCTTCTCGAGCTCGAAATCCCAGCCGACCTGCCTGGCCGAAGCCTCGTTCCCGCCCGAACGCTGCTCGATACGGCCCGCTGATTTCGCGGCCCCAAGGGGAGCTTGGCGATATCTAAATGACCAACAAACCCGAACCCATCCGAACGGCGCGGCTCGATCTCGTCGCGGGCCGCTGACTGCGTTGCCGCATTGTGGCAGTTCGGTGTAGCCCGCTCGACAGGCTCGCTGCGGAAGCCGGCTCGAAATATCTAGAGATGACTTCGTCGGAGCGCCTTAGCAGCACCAAAAATAGCCTCGAACGCACGCGCTCACACGTGTGCAGAGACGAGTCACGTGCTCCCTGGGCCCGAACCCGCTTTTCCTGTCGGGCGAATCCCAGCGTTGGACATAGGGGGCGAGTGTAGTGACGTCCCAGAACATGCAGCCGCGCATTCCGTTGGTCGTCCCAGCCCTGGTGGTTGCAGCCGTCTGAACAGAGTCCGCGTGGTCCAACTGCTCCGAAATCAAACATCCGCGTCTTCGCCCTCGTATGGTGTCAACGCCGGCCGAAAACTGCGCATTCATGGCGGATGAAAATTACACACCCGAGCCATGGGTGGCGAACCCTATGACGCCGTCGCCTCCGTGTATTTCCTATGAGATTTAGCCGGCGGGTGAGGTTCGTCCGAACCCGCCGGATGGAGCGCTCGCCACAGTTCGGAGTGCTCTCTCATGCGGTAACTGTTTCCTCGGATGTTGACGAGGTGGCAGTGGTGCAGAATGCGGTCGATGAGAGCGGCGGCCATGACTTCGTCGCCAAGGATCTCGCCCCATTCCTCGAAACTTTTGTTAGAGGTGAGCACGGTCGAAGCGCGCTCGTATCGCCTACTTATGAGCTGGAAAAAAAGCACCGCGCCGGTCTGGGTGACGGGTAGGTATCCGATTTCATCGACAACAAGCAGTGACGGATAACTGAGAACCGCGAGTCGACGAGTGAGGCGGCCCGCGTCACGAGCCTCTTCGAGGGAGGTGATGAGCTCAGCCAGGGTGCCGTAATAGACGCGCCGTCCATTCTGGGCAGCGGCGATGGCAAGACTAATCGCGAGATGAGTTTTGCCCACACCAGGAGGTCCCAATAAGACGACGTTCTCCTTACGTTCAACGAACCCGAGCTCGTGAAGGTTCTCAATCTGCTCGCGTTTGATCGATGGCTGGAACGAAAAATCGAACTCATCGATTGTTTTGACCGCGGGGAGTCGTGAGGAGCGCATCGCCGCTTGGAGACGACGGTTGTTTCTCAACGTGATCTGCGCTCCAAGAAGGTTCTCGATGGCCTCCGCCGTTGTGACCGCACCGCCATCGGCATCAGATAGTACGCGGTCGACAGCTTCGAGCGCGCCAGGCATCTTTAGGTCGGCCAGCATCGTACGGATCTGCTCACGTCGCGATATTGTGCTCGCCTTCATTGTCCACCTCCAACGAGCCGCGTGTAGACTTCGAGGGGACGATGCTCGACATCCATCGAAGGCAGTGTGGTTAAGCAGGCTTTTGGAGTTCTTCTCGCGGGTTGGTTTGGCAGTACAAGAGAGCGATATGGCCGCTCAACGAGCGGTCTCAGAGTGGCCCTTTCACCGCGCGCGAATCGTTCTATCGGTCGTTCGTTGGTTGTGCGATGGAGTCGGACGTTGGCGACGTCACTCAGCCAACGCTCGAGCTGAGCATCGAGGTCGTCATCGTTGATAAAGTGGCGACCGTAGAAGAAGCTTCCTCTCACATAGCGGATTGGCCTTTCCACTTTGCCCTTGGTCTTCGCCCGATACGGGCGACACGCTCTTGTTCGAAACTCCCAGTGGTGGGCGAAGCGGACGAACTCTGGGTTCTCAACGAGAGGGCCACCTTCCCGGCGGTGATCCTCGACGATGACCGAACGCATCTGGTCAAAAAGGAGCTCTTTGGGAACTCCTCCAAAAAATAGGAAGGCCTGCTCAAGCCCCGCGAACAACGTCCGCATGTCCTGTCGCTTGAAAAACCGAAGCCATAGCAGCCTCGAGTATCCGAGCACCACGAGAAGTGCCCACCGACGACCCCATGGCAAACGAAAGTGTGCAAAATCGACCTGAGCTTGGTGGCCTGGTGGGGTCTCGAAACGCACCAGCGGCTCCGCCGGTGGCTGTGGGCGAATCTGCCGCACGTACTCCTTGACCTGCGTGTAGCCGCCTTCATAGCCCGCGGCACGGATCTCATCATGCAGGCGTACTGAACTCAGCTCCGGGAACTCGTGCAGGCGCGAATGAAGGATCTCCCGGTACGGGTCGATCCTGCGCTCGATCCGCGGACGCTTCTTGTAGCGCACCGTTTCCTCGTCCAACTCTCGGTCCAGTTGACCCGTCTTTATCCAGTGGTGGACCGTTCGGCGGCTGATTCCTAGCTTGTCTGCTAGCGCCGCCTTCTTGATTCCCTGCTCCAAATACTCTCGTAGTAACACTCGTTTCTCCCTTCCGTACATCGGCGCCTCCACTCCGGAAACGCCATTCTGATTGAAGGCGCGCCGTCATGTCTGGCACTCCAGACACACGACAACGGCCTCCTTTTACGGATGGCCGAGTGTGCAATTTACGCCCGCCGCTAACATATGGGACAGTCGAGTTTGTTCGGGGGATCGTCGTTAGGTGTTCGGATTCGGACACTTTCGGGGTAAGACGGTGTGAGAGAACTAGTGTTAAGTATTGTGATTGAAAGAGTTGGCTCGAGCACAGCCTTTGGCGTCAAACTTGCTTTTATGAAGGTTGTTCGGGGAGCCTATTAATATGGATGTGAAACGGGAAGGCGTCGTCGAAGCGCGCCAGCGCAAACAGCGATCCTGTATGCGGTCGGTGCTGTCCTGTTTCTGATCCATCCTCGCACGGGTCCTGCAGCTCGAGCCGGCGGCTCCATCGGTCGATCGGTCGCAGGTGTGGATGGACACGGTCGCTCGGGGGCTGATGCGCCGTCAAGTGCGCGGCCCGGGCACCCTCGTTCCTGTAGAAATCCGCTGGCTCGCCGCGAGCACGGAAGGGCGAGTCGATCGCATCCTCGTGCTTCCGGGATCAAACATGGCAACCGCATCGTCAGGCTGAAGGACGGGTGGGTCGAGAGAAATTGACGTGAACGTGAGCCGCGCGAGTCCAAGGGTCCTCGTCGCCGACGACCAGCCCGACGTGCGCGAAGCGTTGCGGCTCTTGCTGAAAGCAGAAGGCTACAGCACCGAAGCGGTCGACAATCCGAACGCCATCGTCAAAGCGGTCGAAGGCCAGGATTTCGATTTGCTGCTGATGGACTTGAACTACACGCGCGACACGACTTCGGGTCGTGAGGGCCTCGACTTGCTCGAGCGATTGCAGAACGTCGATGACACGCTTCCGGTCGTGGTCATGACCGCTTGGGGAAGCGTCGAGCTGACGGTCGAGGCGATGCGTTCCGGCGCGCGCGACTTCGTGCAAAAGCCGTGGGACAACGCGCGTCTTCTCAGCATTCTGCGGACTCAGATCGAGCTCGGCCAAGCGCTTCGTCGCGGAGATCGACTCCAGCGCGAGAACGAGCTCCTCCAGCAAGACTCGCCGAAGCTCGTTGCCGATTCCGCTGCGATGAAGCCGGTGTTGGAGCTCATCGAGCGAGTCGGTCCGTCGGATGCGAACGTACTCATCACCGGTGAGAACGGCACCGGCAAGGGGGTCGTCGCCCGGCAGTTGCATGCCTCGTCTCGGCGCGCGTCGAGAGCGATGATCCAGGTCAACGTCGGCGGTCTGTCCGAAGGAGTGTTCGAGAGCGAGCTCTTCGGGCACATGAAAGGCGCTTACACCGACGCCAAGGCCGACCGTGTCGGCCGTTTCGAGCTCGCCGACGGGGGAACGTTGTTTCTGGACGAGATTGCGAACGTGCCCCATTCTCAGAAGAGGAAGCTCCTGCGCGTTCTCGAAACCGGGGACTTCGAGCGCGTCGGCTCGTCGAAGACGAAACGTGCCGACGTGCGGATCCTATCGGCCACCCATTCGAACCTCGGTCAAGACGTGGGCGAGGGACGCTTTCGCCAGGATCTGCTATTTCGGCTCAATACGATCGAGATCCATTTGCCGCCGCTTCGCGATCGACGCTCGGACATCAAGCCTCGCGCGACGACGTTTCTCGATCACCACGCGCGGCACTACCGCAAGAATATCGGAAGCTTCGACGACAAAGCGCTCTCGGCACTCGAGGATTTTCCCTGGCCCGGCAACATCAGAGAGCTCGACCACGCGATCGAGCGGGCCGTGTTGATGGCGCAAGGGACGAACTATCAAGGTCTCGGACCTGGGCCTGCGAGCCGTTTCGGAGGACGATGTTGGTACGCTCGAGGACATGAGCCTCGATGAAGTGGAGCGCCTGCTGATCCAAAAGGCGTTGGCTCGATACAATGGAAACGTCAGCCACGCGGCCAAAGCACTCGGCTTGAGCCGCAGTGCTTTGTATCGCCGCATTGAGCGATATCGGCTGTAGCGTGCTGGGCCGGCTCCCGGCCGCCGGTTGTCCCACGACGTTCACATCCTCCTCCTGACGCTCACACTGTTCATCGTTGGTGGCTGGCACGGGTTCTCGTGCGTGGTCCGGGAGCGCGTGGTCACCCCGCTGCAAACGCTATCGAATCTACTCGCGGCCCTGAGAGAAGGGGACTACTCGATCCGGGCGCGGGGTGCGAGCACGAAAGAACCTCTCGGCCAAGTCATGCTCGAAGCCAACGTGCTCGGGGAAACGCTCCACGATCAAAGACTCGGGGCGCTCGAAGCGACGAACCTTGTCCGTACGGTGATCAGTGGTAGTGGCATCGGCCGCGTCCTCAGTCCCCAAATCGCGGAGGCGCATGGCGGGACGTTGGAGTTGGAGACTCGAAACGACCGGCCTGGCTGCATGGCGCGACTAGAGCTTCCAATCCGCACCTGATAGAATTCGCGGCACGATGACGCGCATCCTTTTGCCCACCGACCTTTCCGAGTCCGCCGATCATGCGATGCGGCAAGCTGTCGAGCTTGCCGTGCAACTGCAGGCGCGGCTCGATGTGTTCCACGTTGTCACGCTGCACGCGGCAGACCCTGGCAAGCTGAAAGACTCCCTCGAAGAAAAACGCTCTACGACGGGCCGGGCGAGCTCGTCGTCACCGAGGGCGAAGCGGCCCAGGAGATTCTCGACGCGGCCGCAAGCCGCAAGGTACAGATGATCGTCATGGGAACGCGCGGGCTCAGCGGTCTCGATCACGTGCTCTTGGGAAGCGTGACCGAGAGAGTGATTCGAAAGGCCAAAGTTCCCGTTCTTGCAGTGAAATAGCGTCGTCTGACTCACCTGTGGGGGTGTGCTCCGACTTGGTACGGAGCCTGCACTGTTTCTTATCGGAGAACAAAGGCGATGATCCGATTCAAGCGTATCCTCTGCCCCACGGATTTTTCGAAGTTTTCGTTTCGTGCTGCTGACTACGCGGTCGCGTTAGCGAAGCACTACGATGGCGAGGTGCACTTTGTTCATGTCGTGCCCGAAGTGCTGCTCCATCCGGACCAATATCCCTATCTGGTCGAGCCGGTGCGCACCGAACCCGAAGTACGACAACGCGCTCATGATCGCCTCGATGCTTTTGTCGCGCTGACCCGTGCGGAGCAGATCCGATCGCGCTTCAGCGTGAAAGAAGGCGCGCCGGTGACGACGATTATGAGCTCGGCAGAGGACGCCGACGCCGATCTCATCTGTCTTGGAACGCATGGCCGAGAGGGCTTCGAGCGGTTGGTGCTCGGTTCGGTCGCCGAAAAAGTCCTCCGCAAAGCCGCGTGCCCGGTACTGACGATCTCCGAACCGGGCGAGGAAGGTGTGATTCAGCCTGCGGTTTTCCGGAGCATCCTTTGCGCCGTCGACTTTGCGCGACCGTCGCTGCGCTCGCTCGACTACGCTCTGTCGCTCGCCCAGGAAGCCGGCGGTAAGCTTCTTCTCCTCAACGTGGTGGAATGGTTTTCCGAAGAGCCCGGGTGGGAGACTCAATTCAACGTCGACGCGTACCGCACCGAGATGGAGAACAACGTCCGCAAACGCCTGGACGAGGTCGTTCCCAAGGAGGCTCGCGATTGGTGCGACAACGAGACGGTTGTCAAGTCGGGCAAACCCTACCGAGAGATCCTCCGGCTCGCGCACGAGCGGAGCGTCGACCTCGTGGTCATGGGTGTGCGCGGGCGCAATCCGCTGGATATGATGCTCTTCGGTTCGACGACCACACACGTCGTACGACATGCGGAGTGCCCCGTCCTTACGATCGCGGGAGGTGAGCGCCAATGACAGAGTTCGCAAAAATTCTATGCCCGGTCGACTTCTCCGACAATTCCCAGTTGGCCGCGGAGGAGTAACGCATTGTTCGAACGTATCCTTGTTCCCGCCGACCTCACCGAAAGGAACCGTGAAGCCGTCGCGATGGCGAGTCGCGTGGTGGCGCCGAACGGAAGCATTTGCCTGCTGCACGTGATCCAGACGATTCCGGGTGTAGGCGTGGACGAAGAAAAAGAATTCTACGAGAGGCTGGAGCAAAAGGCATCGACGTTTCTCGGGGAGCAGGGCAATGAGCTCGTGGTCTCTTCAAAGCTGGCGGAGCCGAAGCCGCGGCAACGCCAACCCCGTAACCGCAGGTGCGGCCAATACGAAAGCGAGCGCGAAACCTCGATGTGCGGTTGGACCTTCATCCTTGCGAGCCTTTCCTGCAACCGCGATTAAAGCGCGTGACAATACAACCGGTAGACGTGCACTTGCTTGGATACGAACGCCCCCGAGATCCCGGCCAGGAAGACTCGCTTGGCACGAAAGACTCGCTCACCCACCAACCGCACCATCTCCGACCGATTGGCCATCATCCGTTCGTACCACGCCGCCGTCGTCTTGGCATAGTGCGCTGAGAGGTTGACGGCGCGTTGTACTTCGAACCCGTTCCGCTCGAGGGCGCGCACATGGGTGCCGAAGGTGAACCAATGAAAGCCCGGCCACATGTATCGTTTGTTGAACGCGAGGCCAACCTGGAGATCGTGAGGGGTCGAGTCATGCGCGATCATGATGGCGTGATGAACGTATCTTCCACCACTTCGCATAAGGGTGCGGACCCTTCGTATATAGGGCACTAAGCCGCGTGGCCCGACGTGACTCACCATCCCCACCGAGCTGACGTGATCGAAGACGCGAGACTCCTCACGATAATCTCCTTCGTGAAGCTCCCACCTGCCACGATCGTAACCTTCGAGTGAGGCCGTGCCCAACTTCGCCTGGTTCGAGGAGTGTGTCCAGCCGACCACCTTTCCGAACGGAGCCGTGTCCAGAGCGACCCTCAGCTGACCGCCATACCCGCAGCCGACGTCGAGGTAGGTTTCGCCTGCCGCGGGGGCGATGAAATCGACGACGACGTGGAACTTCCGCCATTGGGCCTTCTCGAGAGAATCGAAAGCGTCGTCCCTTCCGGTCCCCACGCGCAGGAGCTCGTCCCGTCCGAGGATCTCCGGATTCTCGAACATGGCGCAGGAATAGGACCGGTAGCTCTCGTCCAGGTAGAGATCGAGGGCCTCTTGAGGGATGTCGTAGTGGCTCTGGACATTCAACCGCGCCCGGACCTGGTTCTGGAACGCATTGTTTTTCAACATCGTCCAGAGACCGTGGAGGAATTTCATGGGAAATATTCCCGTTTGTGCAATATCAGACAGGATATAGAGATTCCCGTCGAGGTCCACTTCTCCTTTCAGGAAGCACTCGAGGAAACGGAACGCGTCGAGAGCCAAAAGCTTCCCGCCGGCGCGATCGCTCTTGATGGTGATTGTGAGCGGCTCGCCGCACCAATGCTGATGCTCGCCTCCGATTGCATACGTGGCGCCCGTCCAGTCGTAGATCAGAATCGCCCACGGAAACTTCGAGAACCGGGTCTCGAGCATCTCACGAAGTCTCTCCGCACGGTCGCGTCGATGAAACGTCCAAGTCGGAAACCGCGGCACTCTCTGGGATTCTTCCGTCATGTTCCACCTCCTCTCGATTGGCCGGATCAGGACTCTCCTTTTTCCAGTTGGAGGTCCGACGCCACCTATCGCGCGAGAATAGGGGCCAACAACTGCTGCTAGATATCTGTTTCTATTTACTTATATCTGTTCAGTTTGATCAGATTTCTGATTTCTTGACATACTCCTAACATTTTACTTATGCTGCTGATCCCGTGAAAGCGCTGCACTGCACACGCCCAACGACGCTCAGCCACAAGATACAGCTCGATCCTACACCGCAACAGGAAGTCTACCTCTATGAAGCAGGAACTTGGGCCTGATCAGATTTGAGGTTTCGGAGAGCGGGACCCCTAGTTGAAGAATCCAAATGCCCTAGGACTTTGCCCGCCCGCCGCAGACGTTCTCTGGCTGGCACATGGCGCGTCGAAACGCCCGCCTCGTCGACGAAATGACACAGCCGTGGCCCGCCAACGTACGACAACGGACGGTCAAGGCCAGCGAGCATAGTTGGCCCGGTTCGTGACTGCAAGGGAGCCCGGGCTGCGCGAGAAAACCGTCGCAGCACTGACCGACACGTTGGGCGAGACCGAAGCGGAAGTCGCCGCGGTCGACGGGTCGTCGTCGTCGGGAGCTATTCTCAATTGGCGGGAGAAATTGGACGCGCGCCTCGTTGTCATGGGGAGTCGCGGACTCACGGGCCTTCCGCACCTCCTCGTGGGAAGCGTAGCGGAGAAAGTCGCCCGATTCTGTGAAGTCCCGGTCATCATCGTGAAGTAGTGGCTATCTCCTGCTGATACTGTCGTAGCTCCCGCGCGCGATGTAGAATTGAAACAGATCCACGCCACCAATCGAAACTCGACAAAATCCAATCTGGAGGCCGTTCATGCTGGGTTTTTGGTCTGGCGTCATCGCCGGAGTGTTTCTCTACCTCGCCGTGCGGGTCGTGCTTGCCGGCTTTTTCACCGTTCAACAGAACGAGCGTGCGGTATTGTCGTCGTTCGGCAGGGCCGATCGCATCGAAGGCCGCACGAGCCTGGACTCGCCGGTGGCCGAGCACCTCAATGAAGAGCAGCGGGAGCGTTACCGTTACCCGATGGTACGCGTCATCGGTACCGGTGGGCCTTACTTCAAGTGGCCGTGGCAACGAGTCCACACGGTCGACGTCGCCATCCAGACGGTCAACGCTGCCTTTGATCCCGAGGTGCCCTCGGCAAATCACAACAACACCATGCTCGATGCCGTCACCAAGGATCAGCTGAACATCGGGATTCGCGGTCAGCTTCGCTACAAGCTCAGTGAGGACAACCTGTACGCGTATTTGTTCGGAGTGAGTTATCCCATCGCTCACGTGATGGGCTACTTCGTCTCGGTGCTCCGCGAGCGCATTGCGACGTTCCAGGCCAAACAGGAAAGCCAAGAACCCGCGCCGGTCGACGGTGTGGCAGATACGCCGGCGATCGAGGGCATCTCGATCAACGACTTGCGCAAGAACCTGAACGAGGTGAACCTCGAAATGGATCGCGAATGCCTTTCGTCGGCTGCCCGCTACGGCGTCGTTTTGGACGCGTCCCTCATTACCGGTATGGATCCACCCGACGAGATCGAGTCTGCACTCGCCGCCATCAACACCGCGCACAACGAAGTGTCGGCGGCGGTGAGTCTGGCGCGTGCTACTGCGGACCAGAAGATCGAGCAGTCGAAACGGGCGGTCGAGATCGAGACCATGCGCGCTCGAGCCGAGGTCGAGCCGCTCCTCCGACTTTCGGAGCAACTTGCCGAGCTGAAGCAGCGTAGCGGCGAAGCCCTCGCGGCGTACCTTCGCAAGATCGAGCTCGACTTGTTGTCGCGTGCGAAGCGGATCATTGCCGAGGTGCGGTCATGATCTTCATCGTGACGACGTTCATCGTTTTCTTGATGTCGTTCATCGGAGTTCCGATTGGACTCGCGATGGGCCGCCTTTTCGGGTTCTACGCCATCGTTCACGAATGCCACGCGAAGGTGTACATCCTTTTCGGAAAGGTGCTCGGTGTCCTCGACGAGCCCGGGCTGCATTTCCCTATTGCGACGTTTGGCCCGCACGCCTGTCTGGTCTTTTTCTTCGGACGCGTCGCCGAAATCGACCTTCGGCTCGACCAGGTATATCTTCGAAGCCAGCCGGTGAACACGGAAGAAGGCACGCCGATGGGAATCGGGGTGTGGTACGAAATGCGCGTTCGCGAAGCGGTGGCGTTCCTCTTCGAGAACGCGGATCCTGCCGGCTCGCTTCGCGCCAACGTGGCCAACGCGACAGTGCGAGAGCTATCGAACCTGCCGCTGTCGGACATGTTGGAGGATCGACACGCGATGAGCCGCTCGGTCCGAAAGGACGTCACCCCGAAAGCGGCGGCGTGGGGTTACGAGATCGGCTCGGTCTATATCCGCAAGGTCCACTTTCGCGATCAACAAATGATCGACCAGATCGAGCAGAAAGTGGTCAACCGCTTGCGGCAGGTGACGTCCGCCATACGCCAAGCGGGCGAGAATCGAGTCAACGTGATCGAGAGTACCGCTGAGAGAGAAGCAGCGGTCGAGTTCGCGCGAGCGGCTGCGGTCCGCCCACAGTTGGTCGGCGAAGCCTTCGGCGAGATCGCCAAAGACCAAGACGTGGTCACAGCACTCCTACGCGTCCTCGAAGTCAACAAACTACTCGAGACCAGCGGCGAGATCACTCTGATACCCGGAGGCGAAAGCGCAACGCTGCTGAGAGACCTAGTCGTCGCAAAAAATTAAGGTTCTCCTGTCGTTTCGGGGGATCTGATTTGTGTTGGAGGGCATGGCCTATGGACGCTGCCGCGATTGTGGAAAACGCCGGAAACTCCGGGCGAGAGAGGCGTTTAGGGAAAGGTTGTGAGCACGTACAAACGTGGAGCGGCGTTTTCCACAATCGCTTGGAAAACGCTTCGCGTTTCCCACGAGCGCCCACAGGCCCCTCCTGATATATATACAAGAAAGATTAATTCATATGGAATAAGGAAGGGGGGGCTCGATTAGTGGAGGCTATGGAAAACGCCCTTCCAGGCTTCGAAGAGAACTCAGTCGTGAGCAAGGTCTGAACGACCAGAACCGTGGGGGCGTTTCCCACAGCCTTGTCTCCCGCTGAGGGGCAGTGGCATTTGGTGAGGCCCGTGGGTTGAGAGGGTAAGCCATGTGTAGATGCGCATCGGCGAGAACGCTAGAATCTTTTTTCCCGAAAGAGAAAAGAGCGTTCCCGCGATGCGCGTTACTACGTTAGTCAACAAGCTCATCGGATTGCAAGGCCTGTGGGTCCGAGGTTTCCACTTCCAGGCGGACAAAGCCAGAGTGGTGGTGGATGTAGTACCACGGAGGAGGAAGCCTCTGTGCGGGATTTGCGGACGAAAGGTCCGCAAGAACAAAGATCGCTACAATCGCTACTGGCGGCACTTGGACCTGTTCGGAGTCCGGACCTATCTTCGCTACTCGATCCGACGAGTGGTATGTCGGCGGTGTGGAGTGGTCAGAGAAAAGGTGCCTTGGGCAGACAAGGGAAGCCGCTTTACCAAAAGCTTCGAACAAGAGGTAGCGTGGCTGGCACAGAGGACGGACGTCAGCGCCGTAGCGAACTATTTCCGAGTGACGTGGCGTTCGGTGCGACGGATCATCCAGCGAGTGGTTGCCGAGCAGCGGGATGAGCGGCGCGAGCTCGATGGATTGCGGGTGATTGGGATGGACGAGATCAGCTACCGCAAACGCCACAAGTACTTAACAGTGGTAATAGACCATCTCAGCGGCCGGGTCGTCTGGGCGGGAAAGGAGCGCAAGGCCAAGACGCTGCTGCGGTTTTTCCGCAAGCTCGGACCACAAAGAGCCGCGGAGCTCGAAGCGGTCAGCATGGACATGTGGGAGCCGTACATAACTGTCGTCGGCAAAAAGGCTCCTCAGGCACGGGTGATCTTTGACCGCTTCCACATCGTCAAGCATCTGAACGAGGCCGTGGATAAGACCCGGCGCGAGCTGGTGCGCGAGCTCAAAGGGACTGCCCGGCGCAACCTCAAGAACACCAAGTTTCCCCTTCTCAAGGCCAAACACAACCGCAGCGCGAAAGACAAACGGGTGCTCCGCGAGCAGGTGCGAGCTAATCGTCGCCTCTACCGCGCCATGCTTCTGCGCGACGACTTCATGGACCTCTACACCTACAAAACCGAGACATGGGCCAAGAAGTTTCTCCGAGGATGGCTGCGGCGCGCTATGAGCTCGAGGATAGAGCCCGTCAAACGCGCGGCGAAGATGATCCGCAGCCACTTCGATGGCGTCATCGCGTGGGTCACGTGGAGACTCAGCAACGGCCGACTCGAAGGAATGAACAACAAAATCCGGCTGCTGAGCCACCGCAGCTTTGGACTCCACTCTGCCGAAGCTCTCATCAGTCTCGTCTACCTAAACTGTGGCGGTCTCACCCTCGAGAGGATCCACTGAAATGGCAGGAGAGGCAAAATTAGAAATAGTCGGGTGAGAGCGGCGACTCCCAACTCGCCCTAGTCCCATGGAACAGAAAAAGATAGACAACACTGGCACTTCTGTGATCTGCTAAATGCATGAAACACAAGGGCCGGCGAAAAGCCGAATTGAAGCTGTCGTCTCAAGAAAGCGAAGCGCTGACGCGACTGGCGCGACGCAGCCGTAGTTCGCCGCACCAAGCCTTCCGAGCGAAGATCGTGCTGGATTGCGCGGCGGGTCTGACGAATATGGAAGTTGCTAGGAAGATGCACACCATGAGGAGCACGGTGGGCAAGTGGCGAAGACGCTTTGTAGAACAACGAATGGAAGGGTTGTACGACGAACCTCGGCCGGGAGCGGCTCGCAAAATCGGCGATGACCAGATCGAGGAAGTCGTGACCAAGACGCTGGAGACGACTCCAAAGGGGAGAACCCATTGGAGTACGCGCTCGATGGCCAAGCATCTTGGGCTGAGTCATTCGACGATTGGACGTATTTGGCGAACGTTCGGGCTTCAACCGCACCGCTCGGAATCGTTTCGTCTCTCGCAAGACCCACAACTGGTCGAAAAAGTACGCGCCGTTGTTGGCCTGTATATGAACCCACCGGATAACGCGGTCGTCCTGTGCGTCGACGAGAAATCGCAGATTCAAGCGCTCGAGCGTGCTCAACCTGTCCTGCCCATGAGCTTGGGCCAGCCCGAGCGACAAACCCACGACTACATTCGGCATGGAACGACTGACCTGTTTGCCGCACTCGACGCCGCAACAGGTGAAGTCTTCGGAAAGTGCTACGCGCGACATCGAGCGCTAGAGTTCAAGAAGTTCCTCGCTGAGATCGAAGCAGCCGTTCCCAGCGAGTTGGACATCCACGTCGTGCTCGACAATCTCGCCACGCACAAGACACCGGCGATCAAACGCTGGCTTTCCAAGCGACCTCGGTTCCACTTTCACTTCACACCGACACACGCCTCTTGGCTCAACTTCGCTGAGCGCTTCTTTGGCTTGCTCACCGAACACGCCTTGCGACGAGGCTCGCACACGAGCGTGCCTCAGCTCCGCGTTGCGATACAAGACTATCTCGATGCTCACAACGAGAACCCAAAGCCGTTCAAGTGGACGAAATCCGCCGACCAAATCCTCGAAACCATCGCTCGGTTCGCCCAGCGAACGCTCGATACACATGGCAAATCGAATTTGGACAGTAATTAAAGATCCAGGGGACTAGCTACTCAACGCCCGCTCGGTCTCGACCAATTTCTCATCGTGTCCCATGAGCACGAGCACATCGCCGCCCATAAGCTGCTCTTGCGAACCCGGGTTGAACAGCATGTCATCGTGCCCGCGTCGTATGGCGACGATGATGACTCCGAAGTCGGCGCGAAGCTGGGCGTCGGCGATCGAAAGCCCTGTCAGCTTCGAGGTTTCGGACACCTTGGCTTCGATGAGGCTCATCTCCATGTAGTGCCGGTCGGCGACGTGCTTCATGAACTGCAGCACCGTGGGGCTTGTGGCGGCTTGAAGAATGCGATGACTCGCGAGGTTATACGGCGAGATGACCTCGTTCGCGCCACCTCGTCTCAACTTGACTTCGCCGCGCTCGTCTAAGGTCCGTGCGAGTAACGTCCACAAGACGAGCATGGCGACGCCCAAGCGAAGTTCATATCGCCACCACCGTATGACCGGGCGGTTCTCCCACCGTCGCTTCCTCATCGACCGAAAGCATATCGCATCGGCGGTGCCCTCTCGGTGCGGACTTTGCCGCTTTGCTGTGGTAAAACTCGCTCAGTCCGCCATGCGACTCCAGTTGGATCGGATCCCCCGGGTGGACGACAGTGATGGATTGCGGGCTGCTCGAGCACAGAATCGACCACTTGGCGAGCGAGCTGGATGCGGCGACACAATACCTGTCCGTGGATGGCGGCGGTGATTGAGCACGAGTCCAAGAGGTGATTGTGTGACGACTCCCCACAAGAGCATTCTGTGCCCGGTTGATTTCTCGGACATTTCTCGGATGGCCGTGAGCTGGTCTTGCCAGCTCGCCAAAGAGCTCGAGGGCGAGCTCACCGTGCTCCATGCGCTCGACACGGCGTTGTTGAACGTCGGGAATCTCGTGGCGGCTCCGGATAGCGCGGCCGAGCTGCGGAGCCAGGCGGAGAACGAGATGGCGGCGTGGGCCGACGAGCTGGACCTTGCGGGCTCGCGCGTTGTGATCGAGGACGGCGTTCCCGCGGACGTGATCGTCAAAGCGACCGAGGAACAAGACGTCGACTTGCTCGTGATGGGAACCCACGGGCTCTCGGGGCTCCAGAAACTGCTCCTGGGCTCGGTCATGGAGAAAGTGCTTCACCGCGTCCAGGTGCCGCTCCTGTCGTTTTCTCCCAGATCACGTAATGCCCCGTACGCCCCGAAGAACATCTTGCTCGCCGTTGATTTTGGTCCGGAAACGAAAGGGAATTACATCCAATCGTAACCAAAAACCCTCGACATCCTAGCCTCGCCATGTTACGATTAGACATTAAAATTAGACGAGGAGGTTAAAGATGGTGCGGCAAGCACCGGGCAAACATTTTAGGAAGGGGCTTTCGCTAGTTGAGATCACGCAGATGTTTCCGAACGATAGTGCAGCGGAAACATGGATCGCAAAAGCCAGGTGGGGGAACGATCCGGCTTGCCCGCATTGCGGAAGCCTTAACGTCCAGGTCGGTGCGAAACACCCATCCCAGAACTACCGTTGCAGGGAACAGCAATGCCGGAAGTTCTTCGGAGTGAAAACTGGGACCGCGATGGCTGGAAGTAATCTAGGATTGCAAGTCTGGGCCATCGCCACGTATCTTCTCGCCACTGGCCTCAAGGGTCGGGCGAGTATGCAACTCCACCGCGATCTAGGAATCGGGCAGAAAGCCGCTTGGTTCTTGGCGCACAGACTCCGAGAAGCTTGGGGAGATAACCAACCTACATTCTCAGGTCCGGTGGAAGTGGACGAGACTTACATCGGTGGCAAGGAGCGGAACAAGCACTCCCACAAGAAGCTGAATGCCGGGCGCGGGACCGTCGGCAAGACGGCCGTCGTAGGCGTGAAGGACCGCAAGACGAACCGAGTCTCTGCTGCCGTCGTGGAGAATACAGATGGCCCAACGCTTCAAGGTTTCGTCAAGTCTCGGGTTGCCGAGGAAGCCACGGTCTACACCGACGACCACGGAGGCTACCATGGACTACCGAATCACGAATCGGTCCGGCACAGCGTCCGCGAGTACGTCAACGGACAAGCCCATACCAACGGGATCGAGTCCTTTTGGGCATTGCTCAAACGTGGCTATTATGGTACGTACCATCGCATGAGCCCAAACCACCTTGGGCGTTACGTCTGCGAGTTTGAGGGCAGACACAACCAGCGTGAGTCTGATACGATCGATCAGATGACCGCCATGATTCGCGGCATGGACGGGAAACGGCTACGGTATCGAGACCTCACGGCCATCAAGCCCGGCGGACAAGTCGCTGGCTAGGCCATGCCAAAACCAGAAGTTCAGACGGAACTTGGTCGCCTCTATCACGCCGACTGTCTCACGGTTCTACCGGAGATACCAGCCGGTATCGTAGATACCGTTTTTGCCGATCCACCGTTCAACCTCGGCAAAGAGTACGGTCCAAGCGTCAATGATAATCGATCGAATTCAGAGTATGTGCAATGGTGCGAGATGTGGATTCGAGAATGTGTGCGCGTGCTGAAATCGGGTGGGGCGTTCTTCCTCTACAACCTGCCGCGCTGGAACGTCACTCTCGGCACTATTCTCCAAAAGCATGGACTCTCGTTTCGCCACTGGATCGCTATTGAGCACACCGGGCGGTTACCGATTCAGGGGCGTCTGTATCCCTCACACTATTCTTTGATCTACTACACGCTAGGCAAGCCTGCGACGTTTCGCCGAATTCGGACTCCTGTTGAAACTTGCCGTCACTGCGGTTTGGAGATCAAGGATTACGGAGGTCATCGTCCCGCGATGAATCGAAACGGAGTAACCCTCAAAGACGTGTGGACTGATATACCGCCAGTTCGTCATGCGAAGTATAAGCCAGAAGGGCGTTCAGCTAATGCGCTCAGCACAAAAATCGTCGAGCGCGTGATCGAAATGAGTACTGATCCAGGCGACCTTGTATTAGACCCATTCGGCGGAAGCGGAACGACGTATGCGGTTTGTGAGCAACGCGGTCGGCGCTGGATCGGTGTGGAGCTTGAAGATCTTGAACCGATCCGGCAGCGTCTCGATGGTCAAGTTCAAAATCACGCGAACAGCGACTATGTTGAAACATGCCGATCCTGACGGACAGCCGCGACTATAACGGATTTCTAGCGAAGGTCCAGCGTCTCGGACTGGATCGCCTTGTTGACGATATAGAAGCTGCGGTGACCGGTTTCCGGCTTCGCGTATTGGAAGAACGCCACGCGAACGGAACACGACAGATCCGGCAACAAATCGACGACCAGATCGAGGCTTTAGACGGTTGGCGTAAGCTAACGGTCGGTGGGGTAGACTGGACAAAGGGGAATGAGCAAGGTAGCAAGATTGGCGCAGAGATTCAGGTTTCTGGACGTAGTGACCTTCTGGCCGTTGACGTACTGCACCTTCGCGAGGAGCTTATAGCTGGGAACCTTGATGCCGGAATTATCATTGTTCCAGACGATAAGCTGTCAAGGTTTCTGACAGACCGCACGCCGAACTTTCGAACAGCACGGCGACACAGAGAACACCGGAGACACTTAAATCAGAAGCATGGTTTACACCCGACACCGCTCTAAGGAGGAAACATGAAGCGCACGAGGGAGAAGTCGAAGAAGCGCAGAGGCCGCCCGGTCACCTACCCCATACCAGAGCCAATTCCAGACACGCCCGAGAACATCATGAAGGCGATTCTGGCTACCCCACCGAAGGGCCGTGACGAGTGGAAATTCATGCAGGAACGGAAGCGGAAACGAGCTCGCTAGAAGACCTGGTTACGATTGGATGTAATTCCCAAACGAAAAGCGTCGTCCGCCACGGACCACGGAGTGTGGCTCGCCGAGCACTTCGGAGCCAGGCTTTTCGGTGCGCACGCCGTGCCGGTGCCGTACGTCGTGCTCAACGATCGATCGATGGAACGGCTGACACCCGAGCAGCTCGAGCGATTGAAGGACACGCTCACTGCCGAGAGAAGGGAGGAGCTCTCCGAGCTTTTCCCCGATTCGTCGTTACCGGTCGAGGTCGTCTCCACCGTGGGCTCCGCCTATCGCGCGATGCTGGACGCCGTCGAACAGCACGACATAGACCTCGTCGTCATGGGACGCGGCGGGCACGGCCGGCGCAATCTCGGCTGGGTTGGCTCGACCTGCCACAAGATGGTTCGCTCGTCGCCGTGCCCGATTCTCATCGTGCCGGAATGATGGCGAGAGCGGCGGTGGTGGCGTTTCTTCATTCGTGCTACCCGCTGGTTCCCGCCGCTCCAGTGCGTTAGCTGGCGCTGCCTACCAGCTCCACGAATCAGCTGCTTGCCGCCCGGCCGCGACCTAGCTCTGGTGCGGGAGCAAAATTACGAATTCGGTACCCCCTCGGCGGGCGAGACCACGGAAAGCGACCCGCCGTGAGCGTGGACGAGGGTTCGGGTGATCGCGAGCCCGAGGCCGAGCCCGCATTTTGCCAAGAGGCGCACGTCATCACCGCGGTCGCGGAGTCGGGGAAGCGAGATGGTGATGACGTTTAGCCGGTAGAACAGATCGCGTCGGAACGTCTCTGCCTCGATCATTTTCTTCAAGTCGCGGTTGGATGAGGCGATCACGCGGACATCTACTTTGACGTCTTGCACGCCGCCGACTCGTACCGCTTCTTGGATGGCATCGGACTCGCCGACGATGTTCTCGAAGGACAACCCGTCACGAGCATCGTCGTCCGCGAAGGCGACGTGTACGCGGAGATCGAAGATATCCGCAAAAACGTCGATCCGCAGCTCGTGGTCATGGGCACGCGGGGGCTCACCGGGCTGGACCATCTCCTGGTCGGGAGCGTGGCAGAAAAAATGGTGCGCATATCCGAGATTCCGGTGCTGACGGTGCATTAGAATCAAGCGGCCATGTTGCCGAAAGTACGCTACGTCCTCATCGTGGAGGGCGCCTGTAACTTCGCCGTTCTCGTCGCCAAGGCCACTGTCGGGTTCACCACCGGCTCGTTTGCGGTCCTCGGCGATGCCCTTCACTCCCTGGCGGACCTCGCCAACAACGTCGTCGCCTTGATCGTCGTGAAGATCGCGAGCGAGCCGCCCGACCGCGAGCACCCCTACGGACACCAGAAGTTCGAGACGCTGGCCGTCTTCGGTTTGGCTGTGCTCCTCGCGGTGTTGGCGTTCGAGATCGTCGTGCGCGCCATCGAGAGCCATGACCGCGAGGTGCTCGAGAACGACTGGGCTCTGGCGGTCATGCTCGGCGTTTTGTGCGTGAACGCCGGACTCTCGTATTGGGAACGTCGCTGGGCGAAAAAACTGGGCTCCCAGATTCTCGCCGCGGACGCACAGCACACTTTTGCCGACGTCCTCACCACGATTGCGGTCATCGTGGGTTGGCAGTTGTCCGCCCGGGGTTATGCCTGGCTCGACACCGTGTTCGCGCTCCTAGTCGCGTGCCTGGTCATGTATCTCGCCTACGGGCTTTTTCGTCGCGCGATTCCCGGACTCGTCGACAGCATCTCGCACGAACCGGAAGAGATTGCCGCCGCGGTCGAACCAGTTGACGGCGTTCGGAAGGTCCACCGCGTGCGCTCGCGTTGGGTGGGATCGAAACCGGCGGTCGACGTCGTCATCACCGTCGCCCCCGACATGCCGACGAGCGAAGCTCACGACGTCGCCGACGCCGTCGAAGAGGCGCTGCTAACGACGCTATCGATCGAAGACGTCACCGTCCACATAGAACCCGACGACGACTAAGCAAATCTTGAAAAGATCAACGCAAAGGCGCAAAGACGCGAAGGCGCAAAGTGTTGGTCAGGCTCTTGGCGTCTTTGCGCCCTTGCGTCTTTGCGTTATTTTTTCCTAGCGCCGTGGTATTCGTGGCGTAGTCAGCGGCTGCCGAAACCCAAAAAAGATAAGCGCAAACGATTCCACCGCTCGCCCGTCATACCGAGCAGCTCGAAATCGGAACGCGCCCGCGGCATCGAGAGCCGCTTCGTCATAGCCCTCCTCTCGACTCAGCATCTTCGCCTCGACCACCGCGCCGGCTGCGTCGATCGCAACTTCCACGACCGCGACCCCTTCGTAGAGCGCATTTGGTGGATACTCGGGCATCGAGGTCGCGGTGGGGTAGGGAACGCCATCCGACGGTGGTCGCACTGACCTCGGTTCGGGCAATCTCGCTCCCATCAAGACCGGTGGACGAAAAACACCGATGACCAGAGCCTTCGAGGGGATGGCGGCACCGTCGATCTCGGCCGGGCGATACCTCCACAAAACCGCTGCCTTCTGGATGACTTCGGTGAACGGAGAGGCCTCATCGAGCACGATCGCATCGGTCGCGATCCCAGACGGCGCGATGTCGAGCTCGAGGATCGTGAGCCCGCCGGTCGAGGCCAGGGGCGGCTGCTCCGGTGTCTTGCCGCTCAGAAAACGTGGAGCGTCGTACCCGAAAGAGTCGTCGCGCGCGCTATGTTGCGCGGCCGCGACAGCCGCCACCGATATCAACAATACGACCGTAAGAGCTCTCATATCGATCCCTCACTCCATTTTGCTACAATTCCGGCGTGAAGTACGACTCTTTCGAGGAGATTCGTGGACTCGATTTCTCGCCGAGGGCCGATGTCTATCGCACGCCCAGCGGATGGGTCGTGAAGTTCGACCTGGCCGGGGTCAACCCTCGAGACATCGAGATCGAAGCCGAAGGCTCCGTCATCCGCGTAGCCGGCGTCAGGCGCGATCAATTCATCGAGCGTGGCTATCGCCATCATTCCATGGAGATTTCGTACTCGCGTTTCGAGCGCACGCTCCATTTGCCCTGTGTATGCGAAGGAGCGTCGATCACCACCGAGTACATGGACGGTCTACTGATCGTGACGATCGAGGCGGGGGAGTAGGTTTATCGTGTCCGACGACCAAGCACTCGAGCTTCCTGTATTTCCGCTCAAGAACATGGCGCTTTTTCCGTTCCTCGGCATCCCGCTTGCGGCGAGCCGTGCGGTATCCATCGCCGCCATCGAGTCCGCGGTGGCGACGGAGGAAAAGGAGATTCTCGTCGTCGCCCAGAAAGACGCGACGGTGCAGGAGCCGACACGCGACGGCCTCTACGACGTCGGAACGAAAGCTGTGATCCGGCGCCTCGCGCCCGTGCCCACCGGTGGCATTCAGCTGTTCGTTCAGGGTACGACGCGAGTTCGGATCGGGGAGCTGACGCAAGAAAAGCCGTTTCTCCGCGCGAAGTTCGAGCCCGCTCCGATTGCGCTCGACGTGGGCGCGGATGTCGAGGCGCTCGAGCGCGAAGTGAAAGCGCTGGGCGCGAAAGTGCTCGCGCTTGCACAACCGCAAGCAGAGATCGACATTTCGCAGCTCGCCGGTGCCGAAGAGGACCGCGTGCGCTGGCACTACGTGCTCGCTTCGATCATGGGTCTCGAGCTCACCAAGGCGCAGGAGCTTCTCGCTGCCGATAACCTCGCGGATGGGCTTCGGCTGATGCATGGTTACCTCCAGTACGAAGCGCAAGTCCTGGAGGTCCGTCGCGACATCGCGAGCAAAGTGCACAACGAGATGACCAAGCAACAACGCGAGATGTTGCTGCGCCAGCAGATGCGGGCCATCCAGCAGGAGCTTGGCGAGACCGACGAGGAAGGAGCCGAAGTGGAGCTCTTGCGCGAGCGGCTCGACAAGGCGAACCTCCCCGACGAGGTGCGCAAAGAAGCGGAGCGGGAGCTCAAACGGTTGTCGCGGCTTCCGCAGGCGTCCGCGGAGACGAACGTTCTCAGGAGCTACCTCGAAGTGATTCTCGAGCTTCCTTGGAACGAAAGCTCCGACGCCTTGCTCGATCTCGAGCACGCGCGCACGGTGCTCGACGAAGATCACCTGGGTCTCGATGACGTCAAAAGCCGCATCCTCGAGCACCTCGCGGTGTTGAAACTCAATCCGGATGCGAAAGCTCCGATCTTGTGTTTCGTCGGACCTCCCGGGGTTGGAAAGACGTCGCTCGGAAAATCGATCGCGCGCGCGCAAAACCGCGAGTTCCAGCGCATGAGCCTCGGCGGACTCCACGACGAAGCCGAGCTCCGTGGCCACCGCCGCACTTACATCGGGGCGATGCCGGGGCGCATCATCCAAGCGCTGAGGCGCGTGAAAGTCAACAATCCGGTACTCATGCTCGACGAGATCGACAAGCTCGGACGCGATTTCCGCGGTGATCCGGCGTCGGCGATGCTCGAGATCCTCGACCCGCAGCAAAACGACACGTTTCGTGACAACTACCTCGATTTGCCGTTCGATCTATCGAGCGTTTTCTTCATTACGACCGCGAACACCCTCGATACCATTCCGCGCCCACTCCTCGACCGCATGGAGGTGTTGTCGCTCACCGGCTACAGCGAGGAAGAAAAGCTGGGTATCGCCAAAAAGTATTTGTTGCCTCGCCAGCTCGAGGAGAGCGGCGTCACTCGGGAGCAGTGCGAGCTTCCCGATGACACGCTGTTACGGCTGATTCGTCGCTATACGCGTGAAGCCGGGCTTCGCCAACTCGAGCGCATCATCGGCCGGGTCGTGCGCAAAGTTGCGGTCGGTTTCGCTGAGGGGAAAACAGATCCGGTCACGGTCACGCCCGACGATTTGCTCGATATGCTCGGACCCGAAACGTTTCACATCGAGAAGGCGCGCGACGAGATGCCGGCTGGCGTCGCAGCCGGTCTAGCGTGGACGCCTGCCGGCGGGGACGTGCTCTACATCGAATCGACGCTTCTTCCTGAAGGGAGCGGCCTGACGATGACGGGGCAGCTCGGAAGCGTCATGCAGGAATCCGCTCGTGCCGCTCAAAGCTATCTATGGTCGCACTCGGACGAGTTCGAAATCGATCCGGAGCGCTTTCGCGACACCGGCGTTCACCTTCACGTTCCCGCGGGCGCGATCCCCAAAGACGGGCCGTCCGCCGGCATTACCATGGCGACAGCGCTCGCTTCTCTCTACTGCGGAAAGCCGGTGCGATCGGATACCGCCATGACGGGGGAGATCACCATCACCGGGCTCGGTCTCCCGATCGGGGGATTGAAGGAGAAAGTCCTCGCGGCCCGCCGGGCGGAGTTCAAGCGCATCATTCTGCCGCGGCAGAACGAGGCGAATCTACACGACTTGCCCGATGACGTGCGCGCGGAGACGGAGTTTATCTTCGTCGACCACGTCGACGAAGTTCTTCGTGCGGCGATTCCCGATCTCTGCGTCCTAACAAGCCGTCCCAGCGAAGCTGGGACGACCAATGACCCCTCTCCTGCGAAGGGGAGAGTGGCTGAGCAAAGCGAGGCCGGGTGAGGGTGTCACCAAATAACTAGCGCCCTCACTCATAGCGCAACGCGACCATCGGGTCCACACGAGCCGCCCGCCATGCGAATGGCGATCTCGTGCGTGCGCTGGCCAACCGTATACGCCAGCAAACTGGTTCCATTCATGGCGTTTTAGACGATCCGGGGGCACGGAACGTTGCGTCGTGATAGCGTTTTCCGCTCATGCGGGAGAACCTGAACCCCACCCAACGCGAGGCGGCCGAGATTCTGGAAGGGCCTGTCCTGGTCATCGCCGGCGCGGGGACGGGGAAGACCCACACGCTCGTCCATCGCCTGGTGAAGCTCGTCGAATCTGGCGTAGCGTCGGAGGCGATCCTCCTTCTCACCTTCACGCGCCGCGCCGCCGAGCAGATGATTGCCCGAGCTTCCGAGATCGTCGGGGGCGAGCATGAGCCGGCCGCCGGTGGCACCTTTCATTCCTTCGCAAATCTTGTTCTCAGACGTTACGGCCGCGATATCGACGTCCCTCCCGATTTCACCATCCTGGATCAGGGAGATACCTTCGAGGTGTTGAGCGGCATACGGACCGATCTGAAGGCGACCGATGCCTCAGTGCAGCTGCCGCGCCGCGAGACGATTGCGTCCATCATTAGTAAGGCGACGAACAAGCAGGCCCCGATCGAGGACATCGTTTCGGAGGAGTACCCTCAGTTTTTCGGGGTCACCGAATATCTCGATGTGGCCGCCTCTCGCTACGAAAAATACAAGAAGGAGCGGAACCTCGTCGATTTCGACAACCTGCTGGTGCTTCTCATCCGTCTTCTCGAAGAGAGCGACGAGGCGCGCGCGAAGGTCCATCACCGCTACCGCTACCTGATGGTCGACGAGTATCAGGACACGAACGTGCTCCAAGCGCGCATTACCCATCTGCTCGCGGGAGAATCGCAGAACGTGATGGTTGTCGGCGACGATGCCCAAAGCATCTACGCGTTCCGGGGTGCGAACCACCGCAACCTCTTCGATTTCAAAGACAGCTTCCCCGATGCGAAGGTCGTGACCCTCGAAGAGAACTACCGCAGCACGCAGCCCATTCTCGACGTAGCGAACGCGCTCATGGTCCAAATGTCCGAGGCGTTTCGAAAACGCCTGTTCACCGAACGACAGGGCGGAGCGCGTCCGCTTCTCGTCGAGGCGTTCGACGAGCGCGAGCAAGCGGCATTCGTGGCTACTGAAGTAGAGCGATTGAGAGACGAGGGCGTGCGTCTTGCCGAGATCGCCGTCTTGTTCCGTGCGAGCCGGCACGCGTTCGCGCTCGAGGTCGAGCTCGCCAATCACGGCATTCCTTTTGTGAAATACGGCGGCTTCCGCTTCATGGAATCGGGACATATCAAGGACGTCCTTGCCCACTTGAGACTCGTCGAGAAACCAGAGGACGATTTGTCACTCTCACGTGTTCTTCTGATGAGAGGCGGGATTGGCAAGAAGGGCGCCCGCCAAATTCAGGAGTCGCTTCTAGGCACTCCTCCCGTTCAGGGCTTGAGAAACTACAAGGCAAGAGGGAAAGTCCGTGCGAGTCTGGATGAGCTCGCGGAGTTCCTCGCGACGATTCAAGAGCTGAAGTCCGAGCCCGCGAGATGTCTCGAGGCGGCCGTCGAAGCCTACGATCCGCTTCTAGTAGACCGCTATGACGATTGGCCACGACGCAAACGAGACCTCGAAACCTTGGTCGGTCTCGTCGAGCGCTACCGAAGCCTGAGCTCGATGCTGTCCGACCTGACCCTCGATCCCCCGAACATGTCCCGCGAGGACGGCCTCGCGACATCCGCATCGAGCGGTGAGCTCGTTCTCTCGACGATGCACTCCGCGAAAGGACTGGAGTGGAAAGCAGTCTTCGTGATCCAGGCGCGGGATGGGTACATCCCGATGGTCGTGAACTTCGAGGACGACGAAGACGAGGAAGCACTCGACGAAGAGCTGAGGCTTCTCTACGTCGCCGTGACCCGCGCCAAAGATTCTCTCTACGTGGTATGGCCCCGAGAAACCGCAAGATCCCGCTACGCCTGGCCCATGCCCTCCCGCTTCATCGACCGAGCCCCCCAAGAGTACTTCGACCACCAAACTGCCGAAGATCTAGCATGAACCTCTCCCCCCGACCCGATAGGGGGGTGTGACCAGACAGCTTGACGCAGCAAACGCGTCTCCGTCCCCTTAACGACGGCATCAACCCCCCTGACGAGCAACCCGAAACATCTTCAAATTCCACCCCAATTCAAGATCGCACCGAAGACGAGCCAGCTGCTGAGACGTACGCGCCTGCTTCATTCCATCGCGCAGCCGTTCCCCGAGCTTTCCACTCACTGTCTCGGAAGCCGCGAGGACCCCCTCGAGACTCCCATGCTCCTCCAGTAACTTCGCCGCCGTCTTCGCACCGACTCCCGGCACACCGGGAATGTGCGTCGACGCATTGCCAGCGAGCGCCCAAAAATCCACGAGCAGCTCCGGTCCAACCCCGAACTTCTGGGTGACATGGCCGCGATCGAGATCCTGTTTCAGAAAGTGATCCCGGATGGTGATGCGCTCGGAGATCAGCTGACAATACACCTTGTCCGTGGCAAGGATCACAGCCTGGCCGTTGTGCTCGGCGACCTTCGTCGCAAGCGTCGCCGCGATATCGTCCGCCTCGAGTTCGGGCTTGCTCACCGAAGAGACGCCGAGCTCTTCGAAAGCGACTCGATACTGATCGAGGCCGTCTCGCAGCGGCTCCGGCATCGGCTTCCGCCCGGCCTTGTAGTCCTCGTACAGCTCGTGACGCCACGTGGGCTCGGTTCCGTCGAACGCAGCAACCGCATGCGTCGGCCCGGCGTCTCGAAGCGCCCGGCGAAGCGATTGCACCGTCGCTTGCAGTGCTCCCTCGAAATGCTGAGGTCCTTCATCCTCGGGCGTCGCGGCGTACACGCGGCGAATTAGGTTCAGCGCGTCGACAACGAGAAAGCGAATGCCCACGCCCCCCATTCTAGAGCCTCGGCGCGCGGCGTGCAGACGAGTGCTTCGGTTGCCACTTCTACGTCGACGGTGGCTCGAGACCGGCGAGGTAGCGTCTTACTGAGCCAAGGAGTGGGACGCCGTGCTCTCACGCTCCGTCGAAGAAATCTGTGCCTGGTTGGTGGACGAAGGCGAGCACGCACGGGCGATGCGCCAAGTAACGCCGTTCGCGGGCGCGATCGATCCGCGTACCCGGTGGCGTATTTCGCGAGAGATTCGCGCAGCACTGGAGAAAGCCGGGTGAAGCGAGTCGACCTCGAGCACGCCTTCTAGTTCGCCTGGCGGAAAAGCAATGTCTATCTTGACTCAAGCCCGTCAGTGTGGCGCGCCCGCCTGGGAAACGATCTCGTAGGTGCGGCGCTGCGGCGGTGGATAAACGTAGGAAGAAACCAGACTCTCTTGACCGTCCCGGTCCACCGCCATGACACCGAACGTCCAGTCGTCGATGGAAACGTCGGGTAACACGAGCTCGGTATTGTTCCCCACCGACCAGGACCTCTCCCAAAAAGGCGACGTGGTCTTCCGCATGACCACGATGTAGCCCGCGATGTCGGGCTCCGGGTTCGGTTCCCAGCGTACGTGAGCATCGTAACGGCTCTCGCCGCGGCCGAGCAGGGGCCGACCGTCGTCGCTGGTGACGCGCGGCGGCGAAGGGGCGTTGGCAAGAGAGGCCAGAGCCACCGCATTGACTCGCGCCACGGTGGCGATGTAGTCGAAGTCGACGTACTCGAGCTTGTCCTCGACCGTGTGCTGGCGGGCGTAGAACTCGTGGCTCTCGGTGATCCGTACACCGTAGTAGCCCTCCTGCACGAAGGGCGTGTGATCGCCGCCTCGGCCGAAACGGTCGTAGCGGAAGATCGTGTCGACTTCGATGGACGGAAGGTACGCGACCGCGCGCCGCCGGATGTAGCGAGCCAGGCTGCGGGAACCCGAATCGGCAGGTCCCGCCGAGAAGATCCTCACTCGCGCGTTGTCCACCTGCCCGTCGCCGCCTTCCGGGGAGCCCACGATATCGTTGGTGATCATCGCCTCGATGGAAGCTCCCTCACCCGCCATTCGCTGCGCCATCAACGTCGAGCCCACCAGACCTAGCTCCTCGCCGGCGAACGCCACGAACATGACGGTCGCCTCGGTTGGATAATCGGCCATCACGCGAGCGAGCTCCATCACGACCGCGGTTCCCGAGCCATCGTCGTCCGCTCCCGGCGCCGGCGAATCTCCTCGCGGCCACTC
The DNA here is from genome assembly GCA_965237955.1 of Candidatus Marinacidobacterales bacterium. Taxonomy (GTDB): domain Bacteria; phylum Acidobacteriota; class Vicinamibacteria; order Marinacidobacterales; family SMYC01. The sequence goes on from OZ250169.1 coordinate 4,392,359, forward strand.
GCTTCCCTCGAGAGCACGAGCGGAGCTGTCGTAGTGTCCCCCGACGATGAGTATCCTCTCCCGGCCACCGGGATGGCTGCCGGGAAGAACCGCCACGACGTTTCGCAGACCGACGTCCCGGAACACGCCGCGTCCGTCCCCCTTGACCTGGTAGCGGTCAAAATCCACTTGCAGTCTGCCGCTGTAGCTCCGGAACGTCTCGAGAATGTAGTTGCGGGCCGCACCGATGCCGCGGTTCGGGTCCTCGGTCGAGGACATCGTGTGGCGCGTCTCGAACGAGACCAGGCGGGTGAGAGTCGAGCGGAGCGAGTCCGGAGAAACCGCGTCGACGATCCTCTGGACCTCTGCCTGTACCGCGGGCGGACCCGCCGATTGCATCGTAGCCGTCACCGGCCTGGGGGATGAGCCGAAGCTGCCGGCGACCCCGACCAACAGAACAACGACGGGAAGCAAGAAGCGGATGACGCTTGCTCTCCTAAGAACCATGTTCTCCTCCTTTCTTCCGTTTCATCGTAGATGCGCCCTGTCTCTCATCATTATTAATCCGGACGGGTCCTATCTCGAGTCCGGCTCCTGGCGCCGCATCGCGGCCTCCGTCGCCACCGCGCTCAGCCAACTCAATGCGACGTTTGCTCGTCGTTTCGAGAACGAACGAGATTCGCTCTCGACACGGCTCCCGCGCTCGCGCCGGCTGATAACTCTGAGCGCTACTGATATCACAAAGTCATGGCACGGACTGGATGCCTTGGTGCACAACTCCGATAGAGGCCGAGAGCTCGCTTGGCCCCGACTCCCATCATCCGATCATCTCGCTATCAGGCATCCCGAGCGCCGTCATCGTGTTGAGAATCTTGCACCCGATCCTTGCCTCGACTCTCTGTGCCGCCAACCCTCTCGCTCGCATCGCTGAGCCCACGATAGCCTTGTAGCGATGGAACGTTGTCTCGACTTTGCTCCGTTTGCTGTAGCCCGATTCTGTGTGCCACTTTCGTTTGCCGAGCCGAGCTTGTGCTGCAATGTTGCGATTGCGCTGTCGGCTGCTCGCCGGCCCCGATGCGAGCTGGGCGCCCTTGCGCGGCGGTATCAGCACCCTCGGCGAGCAATGAGCGCTGTGATTCTCGATTGCCTCATAGACGCCGCCGGCGTCGTATGCGGTGTCAGCTCTGGCCGATGAGATGGGACTGTCGATCTGTCCGACAAGCGATGCAACCCGCGATGAATCGCGGGCTCTTTTGCTCGTCAGCTCGCCGGCGACGACTTCGCCACTCTGCTCGTCGACACACAGATGGAGCTTGCGATAGTCCCTGCTCTTTGGTGCTCTGCGCAGCTGGCCGGCGTGGACAGCGAGACCGCTGCTGTCGATCAAGATGTGCAACGGCGTCTTCTGCTTGTCTTGGTAGAAGGGGACCTTACCCAGCTTCGCCTTGCGCCTCGAGATCGTGGTGTGATCGGGCACATCATTGTCTAGCTTCATCAGAGCGAACAACGATCGCAGCAATCCCTCGCTCTGCCTAGATGACAGATGAAACACCATGCCCAGGGTGACAGCCGTCTCGATGGCGTGGTTCGAGTACTTGCGTTGACGGCCCGGTTTCCTCCTCCTCGGCCGGGGCGCGTCCCAGTTCACAAGCTTGCCGGCGGTGAGCGAGATCCAGACGGTCAGGCTCCCACGGTTGCGTAGACCCGCCTCATATTCACGCCAATTCCTCACGCGATAGGCCTTCTTCACATACTTCCGCTGAGTGCGTTTGAAAATGCTCATGGGGAACCTCGAATCCGTGAGTAAAGGACAATTGTGGACCGAGATCGCGAGTTGTGCACCAAGGCAGCACGATGGCACCTTCGGGGACGGGACCGTTCCGCTCCTCCCACGCGGTCACCGTGTCCAGACGGAGTTGCGCATCGGTATCCTTTTCTGCGTCTTGTGACATGTCGATGACGATCCCGGGAGCGATGAGCTGGCGCACGGGAATCTCTGCGGTCGTGCGGCCGCCTTCGGCGAAGTGAATCGGCGCATCGAGATGTGTGCCGCCGTGCTTGGGCGTACAAAAGGAATACGCCGAGTAAAAGTAGCCGGCCTCGTTGACGCCGTAGGCGAGCTCCTCGAGCTGGAAGCTCGTCGGCGACGTCGGCCAGTAGAGCGTCTCGTCGTCGTAGGTGTAGGAGAGATCGATGAGCCGTGCGCTGGCGAGATCGAGGCCAGGCGGCGATTCGGGCGCGCCGGCGCACGCGGTGACGGCCAAGAGTAACCAAACGGAGTTCTTCATGACGCACTTTTCTCGCAACTGCGACGCGGAGTCAAGGCTGTCCCTACGCTAGAATCGCGCTGAGGAGGATCCTCATGCGCAGCTTTCTATGCATCCTGACTGTTGGCTTTCTTACCTTCTCGACCCTCGGCATTGTCCGTGCGCAGCCGTACGAGAACCTGCAAGTGCTCCCCTGGGACATTTCTCAGGACTCCCACGTCGGCAGAACGAGGGTTGCCTCCACTGTCATGTCGGCGAGGCGTCTCGGGACGCTCCGGAGCCGACTGTAGAGCTTTGGCCCCTCTCCCCGATAAGATAGGGGCTATGAAGCTTCCATTAATACTGGCGTTCTCGCTGTTCGCCTCCCGCCGCGGCCTCCCAAGAGCCCATCCGGGTTTTCATCTCCGTCGACATGGAAGGCATCTCCGCCATCGAAGGCGCGCGGGAGGCGGGTGCGACCGAATTTCTCGTGAACGACTCGCACGGCAGCAGCGGTGACTTTCGAGGTAGATGACTACGTGCTCGCCTACCAGATGATCCGCGTGCTCTATCGCAACTTGAACGAGTAGGTCCTAGAGACATGCGCCCCTTCACGCTGGCCGGCTTCCCCATCCAAATCCACTGGTCGTTCTTCCTCGTGGCGGCGCTTCTCGGGCGCAGCCGCGATCTGTACGTCCTGCTCGTCTGGATGGGCGTCGTGTTCGTGTCGGTGCTGCTTCACGAAATGGGCCACGCTCTCGTCGGACGCCGCTTCGGCATGCACCCCGAGATCTTCCTGTACGCGATGGGTGGGCTGACGTCGTGGCGAACCGGGCGGCGTCTCACGCGCGGGCAGAGTATTCTCGTCAGCGTCGCGGGCCCGGGCGCGGGGCTTCTGCTGGGCGCGGTCGTTTGGGGCATCATGTTGATCGACATGCCCGAGCTCAACCCGCTCGGCCAGTTTGCGCTTGGACGTCTCCTCGTAGTCAATATCTTTTGGAGCCTCGTCAACCTGCTGCCGATTCTCCCTCTGGACGGCGGGAACGTGATGCGATCGCTCGTCCACATCTCCCGAGGCGGTGTCGACGAGCGGCTTCCCCGTCAAATCTCGATCGCATTCGCCGCGGCCGGTGCCGTAACCGCGCTCTTGTACGGCTACCCGCTAGCGGCGCTTTTCGCGGCGTACTTTGCGTTCACGAATTACCAGGCATTGCGCGGAATGCCCATGCCGGGGTTTCCCGGCGTGAGACGCTAGCTTTCTCCCTTTCCGTTCTCCGCCGCGTATGCGACACTGAATTATTCCCTGATAACCTGGAGGCAAGCGTGGATTCCGAGATCCAGGAAGTGGCGGAGCTTCTCTTTTCCCGCAGGCTCGAGGCATTTCGCCACGCGATCGATGCTGATACCAACGCCGCGGCCGGGGACGATTCGTCGGCGATGGCGCGGGGCGCACGGGTGGCCGCCTGTGGAGACCTGTTCCGAGGCCATTGTGCGCGGGTGTTACGGGACTACATCGCCCTTCTTGCGATCTTCGACGCGCTCGCGGTTCCCGACGGGCTCGGCTCGACGTTCGAGGCACACGTAGACGAAGCCGCATCGGAGCTTCTCGCAACGCTCGGCGCCACCGGCCAAGCGGAGCGGAATCGAGTCTCGAATCAAGCGGCAAGCATCAAAGCCGAAACGGGGGCCGAGCTCCGCGAAGAGATGGAGCGCGCACGCAAAGCGAAAGAGCATAACGAACAGGGCGCGAGCGCCCCTATCGATCCTGTCGAGCTCGACGATCGACTCCCCCTCGGCCGTCGCGGTGCCTTCGACCGTGACCTCGCCCGCGCGGTGGCAGAGGCCGAGCGCGACGGCGAGCCGTTCGCGCTGGTGATGATCGACATCGACCACTTCAAGCAGGTCAACGACGTTCACGGGCACCCCGTCGGCGATGAAGTACTCCTCGAACTGGCCAAGCTCGTTGTGAACCGAACGGTCCGCAAAGGAGCCGCCTACCGGTTTGGCGGTGAGGAGTTCGCGCTCCTTCTACCTGGATATTCGGCAGAAGAAGCCGTGGGCCTCGCCGAGCGGATCCGCAAAGATCTCGAAGTAGCCACCCTCAGCAGCAAGAAGCTGCGGGTGACGGCGAGCTTCGGCGCCGCCAGCGTTCCCGCGCACGCCACAAAGGCCCAGGCGCTCCTCGAACAAGCCGACGCCGCACTCTACGAAGCCAAGCGAAGCGGCAGGAACCGCGTCGTGACCCCCGGTTAGCGGACGCGACTATCCGGTCGGCTCGGGCACGTCCTTGATGATCTCTTTGAGGATGTCGTCGGTGTCGACGTGCTCGGCTTCACCTTCGAAGTTGAGAAGGATACGGTGCCGAAGGGCGGGCATGACGACGTTGCGGATATCCTCGCACGCCACGTGGACCCGATCGTTCAGGAGCGCTAGCATCTTGCCGCCGAGAACGAGCGCTTGGGTTCCGCGAGGGCTCGCCCCGAAGCGCGCGTACTTGTTCGTCAGAGCGTGCGCGTGGGTTGAGTTCGGGTGTGTTGCGAGCGTGAGCCGGATGGCGTAGTCCTGCACCGGCTTCGCGATCGGCACCGAGAGCACGGTCTCGCGCATCTGCATGACCTCGCCGTGCTCGAGCACGGCTTGTGCCTGCGCCTCGCCCACTTGCGTGGTGCGGTCCATGATCTGGTGCATCTCGTCGATGTTGGGGTATTCGATCTTGAGCTTGAACAGGAAACGATCCATCTGCGCTTCCGGAAGCGGGTAGGTACCTTCGAGCTCGATGGGGTTCTGTGTCGCCATGACGAAGAACGGCTCCTCGAGCTTGTGGGTGATGTTGCCGACGGAAACGCTCTTTTCCTGCATCGCCTCGAGCAACGCTGACTGCGATTTCGGCGTGGCGCGGTTGACCTCGTCGGCGAGCATGAGGTTGCAAAAGATCGGTCCTTGCTGGAAGTCGAGGTATTTCTCGCCCGTCTCGGTCTCGCGGAGGACGTTGGTGCCGATGAGATCACCCGGCATGAGATCGGGAGTAAATTGGATACGGTTGAACTTCAAGTTCATCACGTCGGCGAGCGTCTGAACGATCAGGGTTTTCCCGAGTCCGGGGATACCTTCGAGCAGGACGTGCCCGCGGGTGAGCAAGCACGACAAGATGCTCCCGATGACCTCGCGGTTGCCGACGACGACGCGGCCCATCTCCTGCTGAACGGCTTCATATTGTTTGTGGAACTGGCCGATTTTTTTCTCGATCGCGATCATGGCTCTGAGGTCGACTCCGACGAATGGGTGAGAATGGACAAAAAGTAACGTTTCACTAGAGACCGGTACTGCCACGGGACGCTGTCGCGCTCCATGGCACTTTCTTCCGCGTAGCTTCCAGGCGATTGGACATCCTCGTAGTTGAGCGTGGACTTCTCTTCCCGGGACAGGCGCTCGAATATTTCTTCGGGGACAGGCTCTGCTTGCTCATCGGGGCTCAGGACTTCCATCTCCAACTGTACATCGAGCGTCGTCGCTTCACCGAGAACCTGATCCTCGCCCGGACCTCCCTGCCCGGCGGTATCGCCCGCGGGTCCGGCGTCCACGGGGACGGCACTCGAAGGGTCGCCCTGCATCTGAGCCCCGGCCTGGCTTTGCGCCTGACCCGGCGCTTGCTGCTGTTCACCCTGTTGCTGTTGCCCGGCCTGCTGTTGTCCGAGTGAAGCTTGGAGCTGCTGCATCTCCTGGCCCATCTCGTCCATATCCTGGCGGGCGGCCATTTGCTCGCCCAGGTTCTCCATCTGCTCGGCCATGGCTTCGAGGGCTTGTACCATCTGAGCAAGGTCTTCGGCCGTCAAATCACCGGCGGCTTGCTCGAGGTTCTCCATCATTTCGGCGAGCTCTTCGCTCTGTATGTTCGAGTTCTTGAGCGACTCGAGAAGTGCCTGGAGCTCTTCCGACGACTGCGCATCGGCGAGCCGCTCGGCGAGCTCTCGCAAAAGCTCCGCGGCTTCTTCGGTGTTCTGTGACTTCAGCGCTTCGGACAGCTCGGCCAGGGCCGGCACGGATTCCATTTGCGCTCCGAGCTCTTCGAGATCCATCTCGAGCCGCTCCATTTCCGCTTGGCTCGCCGCCAACGCTTCCTGCGCCTCGCTCAGCTCCTGCAAGGCTTCGGAGAGCTCGATGTCCCGCCGGCGCAACCGCTCCAACGCATCCGACAGCTCTTCGAGTTTTTCCTCTTCGGGTGCAAGAGCTCGAGCTTGATCGAGAAGCTCTTCGATGTGCTCGACTTGGCCCTGCTGCGATGCCGTGAACAACTCCGCTTGTTCGAGCTCCTGGAGCCATCCCGGGTTCCATGCGTAAAGCGAGACGAGCGCGACGCCGATGCCGCTCGCGTAGAAGAGAGGTCGGGGCACAACGGTGGGGGCCATGTCCGGGGGCGACAACGCGTCGGCGGTGTCCGCGCTTCGCTCGATCTGGACGACCATCCACTCGGTGCGCTGATCCAACCCGAGGAACGCGAGCGCGCTCTTGAGGGCGTCCTTGAGACCTGCCACGGAGTCGGCCACTGCCGCAGAGCGAGCGAGGTTTCGCTCGCGCCTGGGCCACAGGATGACGCGCCACAGGATGACCCCGGCAACCACAATAACGTACGCGACCAGGAGCACCGAGCGCGTGGTCGGGGAATCCCACCATCCGGCGAGCTTCAAGATGACGAGCAGGCCTACGAGCCCCCAGAGGCCGCGTGTCAAGAGCTCGAGCGCATCGTTTCCGCGCAGGCGCCGGTCCACCCGGCCCAGAAAGTCGACAATCCGCTTGCGGTTTACCGGGTCCTGGTCACTTCGCATAAAAACAATTATTCAGCCGCCTGCATAATACACCATCCACTTGGGCTCCGCCGGGTGACCTGGTAATCTCTCCGGAGCATGCGGCTGCCGCTCCTTGCTGTTCTGATTGCGATCCCTGGCTGCCGCTCCGATGGCAACGTGCCGTCGACGGCGCCACGGGCGACCACATCGATCGCGCAAGCACCAACCCAGACGGTGCGGATCATGCCGCTCGGCGACTCGATCACCCAGGGCGATGCGGACCACAACACCTACCGGCTTCCGCTTTGGAAAAGTCTCGAAGCGGACGGCTACGACGTCGATTTCGTCGGGAGCCTGCGAGCCCACCACCGAGGTCCGCCGCCACGCGACGACTTCGATCGAGATCACGAAGGACACTGGGGCTGGCGTGTCGACGAGATCCTCGATCGTATCCGGGGCTGGGTCGAAGACAGCGAGCCTGACATCATTCTGATCCACCTCGGATCCAACGACGTGTTCCAGGGCGAAGACGTCGAGAGCACGCTCGACGAGCTCGGCGAGCTCATCGACGCTGTCCGCGAGTCGCGACCCGAGGCCACCTTTCTCCTCGCGCAGATCATCCCAACGACAATGGCTAACGCCAACGCTGGGATCCGAGAGCTCAACGCTCGCATCCCCGAGTTCGCCGCTTCGAAGTCAGAAGCGACATCGCGCGTCGTCGTCGTCGATCACTTCACCGGCTTCGACGCGACCCGACAAACCTACGACGGTGTCCACCCGAACGCAGACGGCGAGATCCACTTGTCTGATCGGTGGCTCGCGGCGCTAATAGACGTGCTCGCACCGTGAAAGCGGTTACGTTCCAAGGCACGCGGCGCGTTGCGGTGGAATCGGTTCCGGATCCCGCGATCGAAATGCCGAGCGACGTCGTCGTACGAACCCGTCTCACTGCAATTTGTGGATCGGATTTGCACGTCTACCTCGGCCGGGAGACGGGAAACGATCTGGGAACGCCCATGGGCCACGAATTCCTCGGTGAGGTCGTGGAGCTCGGCGCCAACGTCACGAAGTTGAAGCGCGGCGACGTCATCGTGTCGCCGTTCACGACGAATTGCGGCGCGTGTTTTTACTGCGAGCAAGGCCTGACGTGTCGGTGCACACGGGGGCAGCTCTATGGCTGGGTCGAAAACGGCGACGGACTTCCCGGCGCACAAGCGGAGTACGTTCGCGTTCCCCTCGCGGATGCGACCGCGTTCAAAATTCCGGAAGGTGTGCCGGACGGTGTGGATGCCGAGCCGGCATTGTTTCTCGGAGATATTCTCGCGACCGGCTTCTACTGCGCCGAGATGGCGGACGTCTCGCCCGGGGGCACCTACGCCGTGATCGGTTGTGGTCCCGTAGGCTTGCTCGCGATCGTCGGCGCCCGTGAGCTCGGGGCCGAGAAGGTGATCGCAGTCGACGTTTTGCCCGAGCGGCTCGCTCTCGCCGAAGCCTTCGGCGCAACGCCGGTCCATGCCAACGAGCAGGATGCTCGGGAAGTCTTGGACGACGCAACCGAAGGCCGTGGCGCGGATGGCGTCCTCGAGGTCGTCGGGAGTCCCGACGCGACCCGCCTCGCCGTCGATCTCGTCCGTCCCGGCGGCGTCGTGTCCGCGGTCGGCGTGCACACGGAGCCGAAATTCGCGTTCTCGCCCGGCGACGCCTATGACAAGAACCTCACCTACCGAGCCGGGCGGTGCCCCGCGCGACATTATATGGAGCGGCTCCTCCCTCTCGTCCAGAGCCGGAAATACGACCTCGGCGCCATCGTCTCCCACCGGCTCCCGCTCGCCGACGGCGTCCGGGGCTACGAGCTTTTCGAGCAAAAACTGGAAAGCTGCACCAAGGTCATTTTGTCGCCCTGACGGCATCGCACATCCGCGCCGCTCTTGGTAGCATAGATCTATAGACCCGAAAACTCGGTACAAGCTGTACTGGCAGGGTGCCTTGGTGCACAACTCCGATAGAGGCCGAGAGCTCGCTTGGCCCCGACTCCCATCATCCGGTCATCTCGCTATCAGGCATCCCGAGCGCCGTCATGGTGTTGAGAATCTTGCACCCGATCCTTGCCTCGACTCTCTGTGCCGCCAACCCTCTCGCTCGCATCGCTGAGCCCACGATAGCCTTGTAGCGATGGAACGTTGTCTCGACTTTGCTCCGTTTGCTGTAGCCCGATTCTGTGTGCCACTTTCGTTTGCCGAGCCGAGCTTGTGCTGCAATGTTGCGATTGCGCTGTCGGCTGCTCGCCGGCCCCGATGCGAGCTGGGCGCCCTTGCGCGGCGGTATCAGCACCCTCGGCGAGCAATGAGCGCTGTGATTCTCGATTGCCTCATAGACGCCGCCGGCGTCGTATGCGGTGTCAGCTCTGGCCGATGAGATGGGACTGTCGATCTGTCCGACAAGCGATGCAACCCGCGATGAATCGCGGGCTCTTTTGCTCGTCAGCTCGCCGGCGACGACTTCGCCACTCTGCTCGTCGACACACAGATGGAGCTTGCGATAGTCCCTGCTCTTTGGTGCTCTGCGCAGCTGGCCGGCGTGGACAGCGAGACCGCTGCTGTCGATCAAGATGTGCAACGGCGTCTTCTGCTTGTCTTGGTAGAAGGGGACCTTACCCAGCTTCGCCTTGCGCCTCGAGATCGTGGTGTGATCGGGCACATCATTGTCTAGCTTCATCAGAGCGAACAACGATCGCAGCAATCCCTCGCTCTGCCTAGATGACAGATGAAACACCATGCCCAGGGTGACAGCCGTCTCGATGGCGTGGTTCGAGTACTTGCGTTGACGGCCCGGTTTCCTCCTCCTCGGCCGGGGCGCGTCCCAGTTCACAAGCTTGCCGGCGGTGAGCGAGATCCAGACGGTCAGGCTCCCACGGTTGCGTAGACCCGCCTCATATTCACGCCAATTCCTCACGCGATAGGCCTTCTTCACATACTTCCGCTGAGTGCGTTTGAAAATGCTCATGGGGAACCTCGAATCCGTGAGTAAAGGACAATTGTGGACCGAGATCGCGAGTTGTGCACCAAGGCAGCGAGACAGTGCAATTCGCCGACGGCGATGCCGCCGTCACTTCAGATCCCGATATGAGCGCGCCTGATGGCGACCGCACTGACATCCACGTCATCATCGAGCCCGGAGGTCGCGCGCTCGAGGACGAGCTCGAGGATTTACTTCACTACCGCGATCTTCTCTACTTTCTGGTGAGACGAGAGATCACCGTCCGGTACAAGCAAACGCTCCTCGGTGCTGCCTGGGCGGTGCTCCAGCCGCTCATGACCATGGTGGTGTTCAGCGTTTTCCTCGGGCGGCTCGCCGGGATTCCGAGCGACAACATTCCTTATCCGGTCTTCGCGTATCTCGGGCTTTTACCGTGGACGTACTTCTCGGGTACGGTGAGCCGATGCAGCGCCAGCATCGTTGCGAACCAGAGCCTCCTCGGCAAGGTCTACTTTCCGCGCGTCTTGATCCCGCTGAGCTCTACGCTCGCGGCTCTCGTGGATTTCGCCATCGCCGCGTGCGTTCTCGTCGGTCTCATGCTGTGGTTCGGGCTTCCTCCCGCCGCGAGCTGCCTTCTCTACGTGCCGTTAACCGCGCTCACGGCCACACTCGCGCTGGGTGTGGGGATGTGGCTCGCATCGCTCAACGTGCAGTTCCGCGATGTCCAGCAAGCGACGCCGTTCCTATTGCAGATCTGGATGTTCGCCACTCCGATCGTCTACCCGGGAAGCCTCGTGCCCGAACGCTATCGTTTCGTCTACGAGCTCAATCCCATGGCGGGCGTCATCGCCGCGTACCGGGCGTCCGCACTCGGGACACCCATCAATTGGCAATCGCTCGGCGTTTCAGTGGTTGTGGCGATCGTGTTCCTTGCCACTGGTTGGTGGCAGTTTCGCAGAATGGACCGCCATTTTGCCGATATCGTGTGACTCGTGACCGAGCCTGTCATTCGTAGCCAGCACCTCTCGAAACGATACCGCGTGGGCGGTGCACCTCGCCGCCACGGCGACTTTCGCGAGGCCTTCGACAATTTGCTGAAGGCGCCTTGGCGGCGACTTCGCTCGATGCGAATCGAGCCGACGCAGGAAGACGAGACGTTCTGGGCGATCAAAGATTTGAGTTTCGAAGTCGCGCCTGGTGAGATTCTTGGCATCATCGGACCGAACGGCGCCGGGAAGAGTACGCTGCTCAAGATCCTGTCGAGGATTACATCGCCGACGGAGGGCCGAATCGAGCTTCGTGGAAGGGTGGCAAGCTTGCTCGAGGTCGGGACCGGATTTCATCCCGATTTGACCGGCCGCGACAACATCTACCTGAACGGCACGTTTCTCGGAATGCGAAAACGGGAAACCGATCGTAAGTTCGACGAGATTCTTGATTTCGCGGAAGTGGAGCGCTTCATCGATACGCCGGTGAAACGCTATTCGAGCGGGATGTACGTCCGACTTGCTTTCGCCGTAGCAGCTCACCTCGAGTCGGAGATTCTTCTCGTCGACGAGGTGCTCGCCGTCGGGGATGCGAACTTCCAACGCAAGTGCCTCGGCAAGCTCGACGATATTGCCCAGCTCGGACGCACCGTGCTGTTCGTCAGTCACAACCTCGCAGCCGTACAGCGTCTCTGCAAGCGGGCGATCTTGCTACAAAACGGCCGTCTCGCCGACCAAGGTCCGGTGACAAACGTTGTCAGGGAGTACCTTCGAGCGTCGGCCGCGGACACGGACGTCGCACGGTTTCCACCGACACGCGGCAAGGCGCGGGATGGGCGCGCGTCGTGAACGTAAAGATGGTAGACGAGGACGGACGCGCTGTCGGCTCTCGCCCATGCGACAAAGACCTCAATCTGGTCATCGACGTGGAGACGACGAACGCGATGGGAAGCCACACCCTCCGCGGCTTGGTCCTCGAGCTGATGTTTCTCTCGGAAGAGGGGCAACCGGTCACGAGTGTGATGAACGTGGACGACGGTGCCGCCGAGTTTCCGTCCGCCAAGCGCTGCCGGGTTCGGGTGCAAATCCCGAGTCCCACGTTCATGCCCGGCCGCTACCGGCTGAGGATCTTTCTAGGTATTCCGTTCCTGCAGCACGTCGACGATATCGACAATGCGTTGAGCTTCGAGATCCTGCCCCCAGAAATGCCGTGGCGCCCCTACGAGCTGCACCCGAGCCGTGGAGTCGTGTGCCTCAAAGCCGAGTGGCAGTGCGAAACAGATCTTTCTACGACACGAAGTTCAACCCGCGTTTCCTCCTGAACGTACGAGCTAGTTGTTAATGTGCCTCTCCTGCCATTTCAGTGGATCCTCTCGAGGGTGAGACCGCCACAGTTTAGGTAGACGAGACTGATGAGAGCTTCGGCAGAGTGGAGTCCAAAGCTGCGGTGGCTCAGCAGCCGGATTTTGTTGTTCATTCCTTCGAGTCGGCCGTTGCTGAGTCTCCACGTGACCCACGCGATGACGCCATCGAAGTGGCTGCGGATCATCTTCGCCGCGCGTTTGACGGGCTCTATCCTCGAGCTCATAGCGCGCCGCAGCCATCCTCGGAGAAACTTCTTGGCCCATGTCTCGGTTTTGTAGGTGTAGAGGTCCATGAAGTCGTCGCGCAGAAGCATGGCGCGGTAGAGGCGACGATTAGCTCGCACCTGCTCGCGGAGCACCCGTTTGTCTTTCGCGCTGCGGTTGTGTTTGGCCTTGAGAAGGGGAAACTTGGTGTTCTTGAGGTTGCGCCGGGCAGTCCCTTTGAGCTCGCGCACCAGCTCGCGCCGGGTCTTATCCACGGCCTCGTTCAGATGCTTGACGATGTGGAAGCGGTCAAAGATCACCCGTGCCTGAGGAGCCTTTTTGCCGACGACAGTTATGTACGGCTCCCACATGTCCATGCTGACCGCTTCGAGCTCCGCGGCTCTTTGTGGTCCGAGCTTGCGGAAAAACCGCAGCAGCGTCTTGGCCTTGCGCTCCTTTCCCGCCCAGACGACCCGGCCGCTGAGATGGTCTATTACCACTGTTAAGTACTTGTGGCGTTTGCGGTAGCTGATCTCGTCCATCCCAATCACCCGCAATCCATCGAGCTCGCGCCGCTCATCCCGCTGCTCGGCAACCACTCGCTGGATGATCCGTCGCACCGAACGCCACGTCACTCGGAAATAGTTCGCTACGGCGCTGACGTCCGTCCTCTGTGCCAGCCACGCTACCTCTTGTTCGAAGCTTTTGGTAAAGCGGCTTCCCTTGTCTGCCCAAGGCACCTTTTCTCTGACCACTCCACACCGCCGACATACCACTCGTCGGATCGAGTAGCGAAGATAGGTCCGGACTCCGAACAGGTCCAAGTGCCACCAGTAGCGATTGTAGCGATCTTTGTTCTTGCGGACCTTTCGTCCGCAAATCCCGCACAGAGGCTTCCTCCTCCGTGGTACTACATCCACCACCACTCTGGCTTTGTCCGCCTGGAAGTAGAAACCTCGGACCCACAGGCCTTGCAATCCGATGAGCTTGTTGACTAACGTAGTAACGCGCATCGCGGGAACGCTCTTTTCTCTTTCGGAAAAAAAGATTCTAGCGTTCTCGCCGATGCGCATCTACTGGGCGCAGTACAATCCCCGTCGACTTACCCGCTCATCGGGCAAAGGCGCCTTCTGCAAGTGCTAGCGGAAGCGGGAAGCCTCGCTCCGAATGCGGGAAAGACGCTCTACGTGTTTCGCCAGACGCCCGACGGGCGAAGCGCACGGCTCACCGTGCCCTTGAACGAGTTGCTTCTGCAGGGCGATCCCCGGTGGAACATCGCTCTGATCCCCGGTGACGTCGTGAGCGTTCCCCCGGAACAAGCCATCGCCGTTTCAGTGCTCGGCGCAGTCAACTCTCCGGGCGTCCACAAACTTCCCGTCGGTGACGAAGCGACGCTACTGAAAGCAATCGCTCTGGCGGGAGGCCTCAACGAGCGCGCCTCCAAAAAGGGGCTCCAGATCAAACGCCGCGTCCGCGACGGCGACACGGCCATCAAAGTGAACCTCGGCGACATCCTCTCGGGAAAAGTGCCGGACGTGATTCTCGTCGAAGGCGACGTCGTCGTGGTCAACGAGAGTTTCTTCTAAGAGTTGTACGATGAGTATCACTCGCATTAATCTCGCCCTCGTCCGCCGCCCGGTGAGCCCGGTGAGAATCAGCCGAGCGAGCCGTCTCGGCTTCCCGAAGCCAACTTGAGGCGGCTCCGGCACGCGTTCGCTTCCGAAGAGTACACCGACGATCTGCAACCGTACCTCGAGCGCGCGCTCGCACAAGCGCCTTCCTGCCTTCCTGACCGAAAACAGTACCCAATTTCCTGGGGCTTGACGGCGAAGTAGCGGTTCCTCTACGCTCGTCGCATTCATGACATCGTTACCCGACGGAAAGCTCCCCAATAAGCTGCTAAAGGAGCTGTTGTCGAGACTCTCGTTCGATGACGTCAGCATCAAGGTAGGCCCCGCTCCCGGTGAAGATGCTGCGGCGATCGATCGCGGCGACCACTACCTGCTGCTTGCCGCCGACCCGATCACGTTCCTGCCGAAACGTATCGGCTGGTACGCGGTTCAGGTCAACGCCAACGATATCGCAGCGATGGGTGGCAAGCCCCAGTATTTCCTGTCGACGATCTTGCTGCCCTCGGGCAAGGCAACGGACGAGATGGTGCGTGAGATCCTCACTGACATCGCGAGTGCGTGCCGCGAGATTGGTTGTCTCGCCGTAGGAGGCCACACCGAGGTCACCGGTGGCATCGACCGACCCATCGTGGCGGGCGCCATGGTCGGCGAAGTCGAGCGCGAACGGCTCATCACCTCGAGCGGTGCTCGTCCCGGCGACATGTTGCTGCTAACGAAGGGCGTCGCGATCGAAGCGACCGCGATCCTGGCCGAAGAGCGCGCCGACGAGATCCGCGCGGAGTTCGGCGAGGCATTTCTCGACAAAGCGGCTCGCTTTCTCGACGATCCCGGTCTTTCTGTTGTCCCCGATGCGCGCGCGGCCGCAGATGCGGGCGGCGTCACCGCGATGCACGACGTCACCGAGGGCGGCGTGGCTACCGCCCTGTGGGAGATGGCGGATGCGTCGGGCGTCGGGCTCGTCGTCAGCGAGTCGGAGATACCGCGTTTTTGGGAGTCCTCCCAGCTTGCCGAGCGATTTCGATTCAATCTCTTGGGAGCGATCGGCTCGGGGGCGCTCGTTCTGACCGTCGGCGAGCCGGACACCGAGGGCGTTCTCGAAAGCCTCGAAGAGCAAGGTGTCGAGGCGTTCGTGATCGGGCGGGCCGTAGAACGAGACCACGGCGTGAAAATGCTCCGGGGGCAAGAGCGAGTAGAGCTCCCTCGTTTCGTCACCGACGAAATCTCGAGAGTTCTCCGCACCAATGAAGCCAATGCAGAACGCCACGAAAGTGAAGAACGTTGACGCCGGTATGACTGAGGTCATGTAGTTGCGTCGACTCCGGCGCCTCGCACCGCTTGTTGCTCTCGTCGTCCTCCCGTTCGCGTTGCACTGGAAGCTCTTCGCGCTCGATCCCGGAGACCGCAAGATCTTTCGCGGCGATTTCCTGAACCAACATTTCGTGTGGAAGAGCTATGCGCTCTCTCGAGTGGCGTCCGGCGAGCTCCCGCTGTGGAACCCCCATGTTCTAGGCGGCGTCGCCATCCACGCCAACCCGCAGGTCGCGATCTTCTACCCGCCGACGTATCTCCTCCTGCCGTTCCAAGTCGATGGCCGCGTGAACTACATCGCTCTCGAGGCGTACCAGCTCGGCCACCAGGTATTCGCCGGCCTCGGCATGTGGCTTCTCATGCGTTCGTTCGGCGTTTCCACTCTGGGCGCGTTCTTCGCCGCACTCGTTTACACGTTCACCGGGTTCTTCACGACACCGGGGCACCATGCCATCGTCCTCACCGCTAGTTGGATTCCGTGGACGCTGTACGCAGTCAAAAAGGCGATGCTCGGGACAGGCACCGTTTCCATCGGGGTGGCATCCCTCACCCTCGCCGGGATGATTCTCGCGGGGCACCCGCAAGTCGCCTACTACGGAATCGTACTCGCGAGTACTTTCGCGCTCGCCACCGGCGGCTTCAAGAGAACGTTGACGCGATTCGCTCCCGCAGCGGTGTTGGCCGTGGGCATCAGCGCCGTCCAACTTCTCCCGACGTATCAGCTCGCCGCTGACTCCTCCCGGGCGGAGCTCGGCTACGAGTACTCGTCATCGTTCGCGTTTTCACCGTACTTTCTTGCGTCGGCGTTCGTTCCGCGTGGACAAGTCGGACTCCCCGGCCAGATCGATGCGGCGCCGCTGCATTTCTACGTAGGCATCGGAACGCTCCTACTCGCCGCTATCGGTCTCACGCTCGCGCGCGAGCGATGGCGCTTGTTCTTTGCCGCATCCGCTCTCGTTGCACTCTTTCTTTCGTTCGGGCGCGACTCACCGCTGTTCGACTGGTTCTACGCCGGCGTTCCCGGTTTCGAGAAGTTCCGCGTTCCCTACCGCCTTCTCGGCGTCTACACGTTGGGGATGGCGGTATTGGCGGGGCTCGGTGTTCAAGTGCTCGAAGACAGAAGCCGCAAGACCCGGGTGCGTCTACGGGGAATCCTCAAAACGGCGTGGGTCACGCTCGCGCTCTTAGCCGCGTGGGCAGCTTACCTTCACACTCGGGTCGTGCAGCCGGGTGCGTTGGAGCCTGCGCAAATGGAGCGGCTCGTCGGCGGCGCGTACTGGGCGGTTCTTCTGGGCACGCTGAACGTCGTCTTGCTCGTCATGGTGTTGTGGCGTCCCAAGGAACGCTGGGTCATTCCCATGATCGCCGTCGTCGCCGTTTTTGATCTCGGTGCGTTCGTAAAGGATCGCGGCGAGCGTCCGTACCGAAGCCTTGCCCGCGCGCAAGAGCGAGCGGTGCACCGCATCGTTCGCGCTCAAGGTTACCGGAGCCGCTACGTTTCCGAGTCTAACCTCGAGAACTACGCGATGATCCACGGCGTAGACTTCGCGGGAGGCCATGCCGCGCTAATAGACGCGCGCTATGCCGAGCTTCTCGATTTGAGTCACTCGAGCGCCAACGCGCTCGCTCTCCTCAACGCCAAGTTCATCGCACGCGGCGCCGCTGCGACGAACTATCCATGGTGCGGTGCACGTTTCGCGTCACCGCGCCCGCTTCTCGACATTTCTCCCGAGATCGCGCCCGCTAAGATTCGGCTGATCCCGGCGGTAACGGCGTCGAGCTTTCGGCTCGACTGGCAACCACTCGATGGATCCGCGCTCGGTGAAGTCGAGCTACGCGGTGTCCGGCACCGTCTCGAACCGGATCGTCCGCTCGATGTGCGCTTCGACGAGCCCACGCTCATCGATAGCTTCACCGTCCGGGTCGATCCCGGAAGCGGCGGTGTCCGGCTCGACGCGATCGAAGTCGACCTCAACCCGCTCGGGCTCAAGGCCGACTTCCTTTCCCTGGACAACGTGAACGTGAAAATCAACTTGCACGCCTTGCCGCGCACGTACTTTACCGTGCCGTCGCCGGTCCCGAACGAGCTTCAGACCCTCGAGAGCCTCGAGTGCTGGAGCGTGCACCAAGGAGTTCAAGTCCAGAATCCCGAGACCGGCGAAGGCGCGTCGGGCTTTTTCCGCAAGAACGCCGCCGAGCTCACGCGCTACGAGCCCGAGCTCGTCGAGCTCGAGACGAGCTCGCCGCGGGATGGCTTTGCGGTGCTTACCGATACGTTCCGCCCCGGCTGGGTCGCGGAGGTCGATGGCGTGGCAAGTCCGGTCTTGCGGGCTCAGT
Source organism: Candidatus Marinacidobacterales bacterium (assembly GCA_965237955.1). Lineage (GTDB taxonomy): Bacteria > Acidobacteriota > Vicinamibacteria > Marinacidobacterales > SMYC01. The sequence goes on from OZ250169.1 coordinate 4,410,174, forward strand.
GGGCGATGCGCGCGGTGGCGGTGCCGGCGGGCGAGCACGTCGTAACGTTCCGCTATCAGCCTCCGTCGCTCCGAACCGGAGCTGCCACGACTGCAGCGTCCTCGTTCATCACGTTAGGCCTCCTGGCTTTTCCCTGGTTTCCTTGGCGGCCCAGAAAACACGGGCAAGACGGCCCGCCACCGGACGATGACTTCGTCCACGAACGTTGACGCCGTGCCCACGTCGAGAGATCGGTAAGAGCGGCAGAAAGGCAGGAAGGCAGGAAAAAGACCTGGCGTTTCTGCTCTTCCCGAGTTCCCGTGCTCCAAACTGCTCGGTGCCCGGCTTCCTGGCCTGGGGGGTTGATCCCTCGAAACGACAAAAAGCGTCACCTGAAGGCCGTTTCATTTCTTAACGTTTTTCTTCCGCTAGACCTTTGTTTACAACACTTAACGGCCGAGCAGGACTGGTCCGGATATTGCTAGTTTTACCGCCGGAGGATTCCCCCTCAAATTGGCCACCGAGAAAGCACTGTCAGAACGACTCGTTCCCGAAGGGTCCGAAGCGCCCGAAGCTCCGGAGGTCGCACGTCAGGCCGCGGTTCGCGAGCTGATGCGCTTGCTCGTGAAAGCACAGAAGGCGCAGCGGCTCTATGACCGCAAGAACGCGATCTCAGAGAAACTCGAGACGGACCTCTTCAATCGCTTGTCGCACTTCCTCGAGAGCGATGGCGCCATCAATCTGGTCGTGCTCGAGTTCCACCTCAAGTTCGAGGACGACGTTGTCTACGACAGCCAGGACCGAAATGACAGCCTCGCGTTCCTGCTCTACCGCGACGGGGTACGACGTCTGAGTTTTCATCCCGGGCTCGAGCCCGAAGAGCTGCAAGCGTTCCTGACCTGTCTCAATCGGGTAGCGGTGCTCGCAAACGAACAGGACGATCTGGTGACGCTTTTTTGGGAGCAAGATTTCCATGGGATCCGCTACTTCGCCATCGAGGAGCTCTCGACCGGCGATACCTACCCCCGCCTGGAGGAACAGCTCGCGACCGAAGATCTCTCGTGCGAAGGCGCCGAAGGTCGAGCCGAAGGCGTCAGCCTCGATCTCGAGCAGCCGGTAAGCACCGTTCCCGTCGAGGCGTGCCGCCTCGATGACGCCGAGCTCGAGGCACTACGAGCCGAGCTCGCAAGCGAAGTCGCGATGCCCTTCCAACACGTCGTGACCGAGCTTGCGATCGAGCTCACCTTCCTCGAAGAAAACGAAGACGAGAGAGCCGAGCTCATCAGAAACCTCGTCGCAATCAGCGATCGCCTCATCGCCGACGGAGATCTCGAAGAGCTCGCGGCGATGGAAGAGCATCTGGACGGCCTCGCAACGATGGTCTTTCGCGACGACGAGCGCGTGAGAAACCTGGCGGCGACATTTCTGAAACACCTGTCGGAGCCGGCGAGAGTCGAAGCGTTTCTCGGTAAAGTCGATGAACATCACGCGCCCAAACCCGAGGTCCTCACCGCGTATCTCGCTCGGATGGGAAACGAATGCACGCCCACGCTTCTGAAGTGGATGGGCCGGCTTTCTTCGTCAGCGTATCGACGCGCGGTGACGAACGCGCTTCTGGTCTCGGAGGACGGCGGGGTGGCCGCGCTCGCCGACAACCTTCCACTAGGCGCGCCGGGTGCGAGCCGGAACGAGCAGTTGGAGCATCGGCAGTTCGTCCGTGAGCTGCTACACGCGATATCGCAGCACCCGGGAGAGCGCGCGTTACCCGTGCTCGAGCGGATACTCCACGCCCACGATCCGGAGACACGCCGCGAGAGTTTCGTTGCCATCAGCCGCTATCCTGAGGATAGCGTCGACGCGCTCTTGTTGGACCGGCTTTCGGACCGCGATCCGGAAATACGAGCCACCGCCCTCGATACTGTGGTACGTCGAGGTAAAAAGGAGCTCGGGCAGCAAGCGCTCAACCGCTTGCTCGGCACGAGCGGATTGGCGGAGCAGAGCTCCAACGAGAAGCGCCGCTTTTTTGCGGCCGTGGCGAAGTTGTGTGGCGAGTCGGTACTCGATCAGTTGGGTGGTGAGCTCACTGGCAAGGAAGATCGCTGGTTCACATCAAGGAAAGACAAAGAGCTCGCCGAAGCAGTGAGTCACGGGATCCGAATGATCGGAACCGATGCCGCCCTCGCGTTCCTCGAACGCCTCGCCGGCGACGGAGCGCGCTTCGTGAAAGCCGCGTGCGCGAAGGAGCTCGGGCGATGAGCTTGGCTCTCGCCATGGAAACGTCGGCAACCGCCATGGATAGTCGCGTGTTCGTCGAGCGCTCGCGCGACGCGCTTCAGCAACTCGCGGTCCTCATCCGCAACTCCTATCTCCACGACCTCGGCAACCAGGTTTTCGAAGAGCCGCTAGCGAAGCTCGAACAAGTCCTCGGGCGCCTGCTCCAGGCCGAAGGGCGGTTTCGACTCGAGCGTGGAGGGGAAGAGTTCTTCGCCAACGGCGTGCGGCTGCGGATGGAGATCAGGACCCTACACGCTTACAAATACGTTCTGACCGAGTTTCAAAAGCGCGACATGGGCGGGATCGCGTTCGAATCCAAGCCGACCGTCGCGACCCTGAGCGGACTCCTCGAGGTGCTGTCGCGCCACCGTGGCTCCGATGCGGATGACGAGTCGGCTCCGCACGGGCTCGCCGTGATCGACATCCTCAACGGGGCGCTCTCCGAGCGCGGCATCACCAGCATCAAGCTCCTCGACCTTCGGGAGGAGACGCCGGTTCCTGACGACGAGGCTCGCGCCCCGGATCGGCGAGAACGTGCCGTGAACGCGTATCAACAAGCGCTCGATTTCATCCGCGACTCGATGCTAAGCATCGACTCGCCTGCTCAAGTCAACCTTAGAAAAGCCAAGCGGACCGTTCAAAAACTCGTCGATCTGAGTTACGAAGAAGGCGGTGGCTTCTCGCTCGCGGGAATGGCGTCGATCAAACAACACGACGACTATACCTTCAACCACATGGTGAACGTTTGCGTTCTCGCCATTGCCTTCGGTCAACGCCTCGGTCTGAGGCGGCAAGATCTTGCGCAGCTCGGGCTGTGCGCGCTATATCACGACATGGGAAAGCTCCACATTCCCCTCGACGTTCTGAACAACCACACCAATCTGTCCGAAAAAGAGTGGGCGGTGATGGGCAATCACACGGTGTTCGCCGCGCGAACCCTCTTTCCGCTGATCGAGATCGATCGGGGAACGGTGAACCGCATCCTCACCGCACTCCAACATCACCTCCGCTTCGATGGCACCGGCTATCCCCGGCTTCGTATTCGGACGACGCAGAGTCTCTACGCCCGGATTACCGCGATCGTGGACACCTTCGACGCGATGACGACGAAGCGGATCTATCAACGCCAATATCTTCCCGACGAGGCGATTGCCCTCATGCACCGCTTCGCCGGTGAGCGCTACGACCCCCTTCTCGTCAAAGCGTTCGTCAACTGCATGGGAATCTATCCGATTGGCTCGACGGTCGCGCTCTCGACGGGAGAGCTCGCTGTCGTCGTCGAATCCAATCCCGACCCCGAACACATCCATCAACCCAAAGTTCGTATTGTGACGGACAACACCCGGCAAACGGTGCCGGCGCTTCTCGCCGATCTGTCCCATCCTGACCACAAGGGACGGGCGATCCGGCACTGCGTCGACCCGGAAAAGTACGGCTTCAACAGCGCACACTATGTCCTCTAGGAAGAAATCCTCATCGCAGTCGATCGACCGGCGCTCGCATCGTCCCATCCTATGGATTGGCGGCCGCGGGCTCCCGAGTGGATCGGTGGGCACGCAACTCGTTGCACTCGGGTATCCCCTTCACTGGGAGCCGCCGTCGATGAACGCGGCGCGCTCCGTGGCAACCCTGCACCCGGTGTTGGTCATCATCGGGTCGGAGAGGATCACCGACTCGCTCAAGGGGTTCTTGTTCACCCTGTCGCAGCTCAGAACCACGATCGACATGGTCGTGTTTCAGGTGCGAAAGAGGGAGCCGCGACACGCAGTTTCCGGTGTCGACGACGAGAAATCGCAGATTCAAGCGCTCGAGCGTGCTCAACCTGTCCTGCCCATGAGCTTGGGCCAGCCCGAGCGACAAACCCACGACTACATTCGGCATGGAACGACTGACCTGTTTGCCGCACTCGACGCCCAACAGGTGAAGTCTTCGGAAAGTGCTACGCGCGACATCGAGCGCTAGAGTTCAAGAAGTTCCTCGCTGAGATCGAAGCAGCCGTTCCCAGCGAGTTGGACATCCACGTCGTGCTCGACAATCTCGCCACGCACAAGACACCGGCGATCAAACGCTGGCTTTCCAAGCGACCTCGGTTCCACTTTCACTTCACACCGACACACGCCTCTTGGCTCAACTTCGCTGAGCGCTTCTTTGGCTTGCTCACCGAACACGCCTTGCGACGAGGCTCGCACACGAGCGTGCCTCAGCTCCGCCGTTGCGATACAAGACTATCTCGATGCTCACAACGAGAACCCAAAGCCGTTCAAGTGGACGAAATCCGCCGACCAAATCCTCGAAACCATCGCTCGGTTCGCCCAGCGAACGCTCGATACACATGGCAAATCGAATTTGGACAGTAATTAAAGATCCAGGGGACTAGTCCCCTGGATCTTTGATTACTATACAAAGTTAGGCTTTTCGCCAGCCCATAAGATTCATAAGATTCATGCACTTAGAATGGTTTCGGCAAGCTCTGCTTTGTCTAGTTTGTTCTGATACAGGGGACTAGAGGTAAATGTTCGCGTAAGCCACTGCCAATATTAGCTTTACATGACTCGGCTCCCCGGACCCAACCACGTTTGCGTCCGGCGTATTGCGCCGAATGGGAACAAGTCGGTGTTCCAGCGGAACAAGAACAAGGCGAAGCGCTGGTCGTCGGCGGCCCTGAAAGTTTGCCCCGTCGGAAAATTCGTACTAGCATCGACCAGGAGGACAACTACAACGTGCGCTTTCGAACACCTATGGTTCTTCTAGCCATCGTCGCCGTAACCATCCTATGGGGCTGCACCGGACGCACTACCCCAACGTTCCCCGATGCCGATTTCTTCGCGGGGGAAGGCTCGCCCTTCGTCCTTCGTCTGGGTGACACGGTCGCGGTCCAGACGCCGAGCACCACCGTCATCGTGCAAATGAGCGACGTGCTCGGGGATACTCGATGCCCCGAGAACGTCACGTGCGTCGAGGCGGGTCACGTCACTCTCAGGCTCGCCGTCCAGACGGCGTTAGCCGTTCAGGACGTGGAGGTCGAGGTACCGCCCGAAGGAACGGTGCAAGTGATCGTCGAGGAGGTTACCGTCGACATCCTCGAAGTGCGCCCGGCTGCCCAAGAGGGCGTAACCATCGAGATACTCGACTACCAGTTCTTGATGAGCGTGGCCGAGACCGGCGACATCGGAATCCCTCAATAGCCGAGAAACGAACGTCAAGCTTCGACGACTTCGAGCGCGCGCTCGAGGGGGTCCCTGAGATCTTGGAGATCCTCGGCGCGGTGGCGCGCCCAACAGCCGACACGAACGAGGGTGGTCGGCGACGTGTCGACGTCGAGCAAAGCTTTCACGACTTCGATCGGCTTGAGCGAAGGTGCACTGCTCGATTCCGCGAGGTGCAGCTCCAGTACGAGCTCGTCAGGAGCCCCGCCCCAGAGCGCCGCGGTTTCGCCCGCGGCGGTGAGGGTCGCTCTGAGAACCACCGTCTTGGCATCGACCGAGCGTCGCTTGCCTTTCCTCGTTACGTCGACCGGCAAGCTGGGTGCCCGCTCGAACGCGTCCAAGCGAGCACCATAGCTCAACGCGTCAGGATCAGCGGGTAGCTGCACGAGGTAGCCCACCGCGTCGATCCGCTTGCCAAGCGCCGGCTCCGATTCCGAAAGACGTCGGAGCCCGACGAAACCGAGCCCCCCCTCGGTGGCTCCCTGGAGCGCGGACAGCAGCACGTCTTCCGGTCTCTCCTCCGTCAGCGCAAAGTCTAGGTACTCCGCGATCGATTGCATCCCGAGCGCCAGCGCCGGACCGAACGTGAGAACCGGACGCGGCGAGAAACCCTCGGAGTAGTAGAGAGGAAGGCCCGCACGACGAAAAATGCGCGGAAGCACACGCACCATGCCCAAGTGCCCGCGAAGGCTCATCGGCACCGTTTTTCGATACCGGAGCCGATACCGCACTGGCGTTCCTTGCGCGAAGTCATGCGGCGCCAAACCCTGTTCGACCCGTGTGTGTGCGTTCTGCCTCTGGGTAACGTTATCCGGGCGCGCCGCGCTTGGCTCGGGCCTTTGGTGCGCACCCATCTGCTCGAGGAACACCAGGCGCTCGTCCCGCATACCGGTGAGATCGCAAGCGACCCCGCAGTGGTAGCAGACGAGCTTGCGATGATCGGCACGGGCATCTTCGAGATTGGTGTGATGCACCTTCGCATGAACCGGCTTTCCGCACGGCGGCGAGAATCGCCCTTTGAGCGTGCGCTTGTACTCCATCGCGAGAAAGCCATCGGCGAGCCCGACGTCGATGTGATCCCAGGGAAGCGCTCCGTCGACCGGGAGCGTCTGAAGAAACGTTTGCCGTGAGACGTCGCTTTCCTGCTCCCAAGCATCGAGGGCTCGACACCATACATCCCACGCCAAATGTTCATCCCAGCCGTCGAACCGCGCACCGCGGCGCCAAGCCCGTTCGATGAGCTCGGCCGCCCGGATGTCACCTCGCGCCAAAATACCTTCGAGGTGACTCACGCGAAGGTCGTGGGTTCGTAGCTTGAAGCCGTCTCGCTTGGATGCCTGTACGAGGACATCCTGCTTGCGCGCGATGTCATCCATCGAGTCCTGGGCGCACCACTGAAACGGCGTATGCGGCTTGGGCACGTGGCTCGACACTGATACAGTCACCGTCACCGTCGCGGGCTTGCGCTTGTGGTATTCCCGCCCAATGTTTTTCGCCTGGCGTCCCATTTCCGCAATCCCGACGACGTCCTCATCCTCTTCCGTAGGAAGCCCGATCATGAAATAAAGTTTGATCTTGCTCCATCCGCGGGAAAAGACGCGATGACAGGTCGTGTAGATGTCGTCTTCGGTGATGTTCTTGTTGACGACGTCGCGCATGCGCTGCGTACCCGCTTCGGGAGCGAATGTGAGCCCGGTCGCCTTCACCGTCGCGATGTCGTCGAGGAGATCTTCATCCAGCCCGTACGCGCGCAAGCTCGAGATGCCGAGCGCCACTTTTTTCGGTCGGAGCTCCTTCATCACGTTCTTCACGAGCGGAGAGATGCACGAGTAATCGGCCGTCGACAGCGACGTGATCGCTGCTTCATCGTAGCCGCCTTTTTCGATCGCCGAGACGAGCGTGTCGACGATCTGGGCAGGATCGCGCTCACGGACGGGCCGGTAGATCATGCCCGCCTGGCAGAAACGGCATCCTTCGGTGCAGCCGCGCGCGATCTCGACCGACATGCGGTCGAAGATGGCTTCGGCGACGGGTACGGGCGAGTCGTCCGGATAGGGGAACTTGTTGATATCAGCGAGGAACGCGCGCTTCACCCGTTCGGGAACACCGGCGTATTTGGGTCGAGTGACCGTCATCAAGCCGGAGCGATCGCACAACTCCCGCTCGTAGAGATCGGGGCAGTAGACGCCACCTTCCTTGGCGAGCTCGATGAGGATTTCGGTTCGCGTGAGCTTGCCGTTTCGCTGGAGCGCGACGTAGTGACGCATGAGCCGTGGAAGCCGTTCTTCAGCGTCGCCGATCACGAAGACGTCGATGAACGGCGCCATGGGCTCCGGCTGCGTCGCCACCGGTCCCCCGGCAACGACGAGTGGATCCGACAATCGACGCTCCCGATTTCTGAGTGGGATGCCGGACAAGTCGAGCATCGTGAGGATGTTCGTGAACGTGAGCTCGTACTGAAGCGAAAATCCGACGATATCGAAATCCGAAAGCGGGCGGTGGGTCTCGAGGCTCACGAGCGGGAGCTCTCGCTCGCGGAGCTCCTTCTCGAGGTCGAACCACGGGCAGAAGGCCCGCTCGAGGCACAGGTCGTCTTGTTTATTAATGATGGAGTAGAGGATTTTCGTTCCTTGGTGGCTCATTCCAATGTCGTAGACATCGGGAAACGCCAACACCATCTTCGCATCGAGGGTGTCCCAATCCTTTGCCACCGAAAAATGCTCGCCTCCCACGTAGCGCGCAGGCTTCGACACCTCGTGAAGGAAATCGGCGTAGGGATGGTCCTGGAAGCTCATGAGTAGCCTTCCAATGTAGCACTCAATAGGCTTTTTTGTCGGGTAGGGCGCTCCAGTCGTCGAGGAGGCGCTGGCAGGCGTCTTTCATGAAACCGGACACGAGCTCGACGCGGCCGCCCCCGAGGCTTTTGAGCCTTCGATTCGAGACGACGAGCTCGTTGAACCCGAGCCGCTTCACGTCCCGTACCGTGGTGCCGAAGGTGATGCGCCGCATCTGCGCCCAGTTGATGGCGGCGAAGCACATGACGCACGGCTCGGTCGTCGAGTAAATTTCCGAGCCTCGAAAATGCGGCGTCCCCAACTTCCGCGCTGCCCGTGAAATGGCGCACATCTCGGCGTGCCGCGTGGAGTCGTTCGAGCGCAGAACCTCGTTGTGCCCCTTGGCGATGATCTTGCCCCGCCGCACAATCACCGCCCCGAACGGCCCGCCATTCCCGCGCTTCATGCCGCGGTGCGCTTCCGCGAGCGCCGCCTCCATGAACTTCGGCTCCCCACGCACTTCAGCGGACTCCAACCTCCTGGAGTAGAACGTTCGGCGCGATCTCGATCGACTTTTCGAGCTCAGCCTGGGCTTCGTCGAGTCGATGCTGCGCCGTGAAGAGCAGACCCTGCATCGTGTGGATCGCTTCGCTTCGGATCCCGGCGTCCGCCGCACGATCGAGAAGCTCCTGGGTCGGTTCCATATCCCACTCGTAGATGAGCTCGTAGGCTGCCGCAGCCGCAAGGGCCTCCTCGTGATCGCCTTCGTCCAGCGCGAGAGCGAGCTCAGTGGCTTCCCGCGCGAGCTCCCGCGTCTCGTTCGGTGCGGCAAAACCCCAGAGCACGTTCACTACGTACGCTTGAACGAGACCGGCATGAGCAGAGGCATAGTCGGGATCCGCTTCGATCGCGCTTTCAAAGAGGAGGATCGCTCGGTTCACCGAGGCGGGAGTCGTTCGGGAAAGCTCGTACCGGCCCTTCAGATATTCCTCGTAAGCCTCCGGTAAGGGCGTCGGGCTCTCGGAAACGCCGAGCTCTTTCTCGATCGCAGTCGCTACAGACCGCGCAATCCCTTCTTGCACTTGGAACGCACTGTCGTCAGCTTCCTCGTAGCTCTCATTCCAAATCTGGCGGCCGTCACTGGCACGGATCAGCTGCGCGGCGATGCGTAGCGTATCGCCCGATTTGCGTACGCTGCCTTGCAGCACCGCATCCACCTGAAGGTCTTCACCAACAGCGCCAAGCTCGTGGTCGCGGAACGCAAATGCCGTCGTCCGCGGCACGACGTGGAGCCCTTCGACGCTCGCGAGCGTCGTCGTAATCTCTTCCGCGAGACCATCACCGTAGTAGCCGTAATCCCCGTTGGGGCTCATGCGCCCACACCTTTTGGAGATGACGGGAAAATGATGAAGCTGCAACGGCTCGGGTGGAAACTCGAAAAGGACATTCAGAAAATCGACACCCCCTATCTCGCTCGGCGCGCGCGCCGAAAGCTCGACGAATTCTTTGACGAGCTCGAGCGTTATCGCGAACGTCAGCTCGCGGACGGCATCGCGATCGACGAGATGCAGGACTACATCGACCTGCGTGCCACGGATCGACGAGATGATCCCACTCACGGGAGCGCCACTGCCCTCTACCGGTTGGCGAGACCATCCAGCAACTCGCGCACACTGTGCGTCAGGACGTCAGGCGTGAACGGCTTCTGAAGGAAAGCCGTCCCCGGCCTCAACAGACTGCCGCCCCCGACGGCCCAGGCCGAGTAGCCCGAAATGTAGAGCACATTCAGCTCCGGGCGCAGTGAGATTAGGCGCTTGACCAGCTCTTGACCGCTCATCCCCGGCATGATCATATCAGTCACCAGCAGATTGATCGGCCCCTCGTGCCGCTCGGAGATCTCGATGGCCTCTGGGCCGCCCGGCGCCTCCAGAACCGTGTAGCCGTTCCTCTGGAGGGTCTTGCGAGCCAGGGCGCGCACCGCCTCTTCGTCTTCCACCAGCAGCACGGTCTCGGTGCCGTGCAGCGGCCTTGGGACAGTCTCGGGTTCGAGCAGCTCGGTGGCCTCGTCGACCCGCGGCAGGTAGATCTTGAACATCGTGCCATGCCCCGGCTCGCTGTAAACGCTGATGAAGCCGTCGCTCTGTTTCACGATCCCGTAGACTGGCGTTGAGTGCGAGGTTCATGATCACTTGCCCGATCTGTCCCGGGTCGGCCTTGACGCTGCCGAGTTTAGAGCTCAGAGCGGTGATCAGCTCGACGTCCTCGCTGATCACGCGGCGGAGCATCTTCTCCATCTCGGCCACGGAGGCGTTCAAATCGAGTATCTTGGGCGCCAGCATCTGCCGGCGGCCGAAGGCCAGGAGCTGGTGGGTCAAAGAGGCGGCACGTCCCGAGGCTTTCCTGATCTCCTGGACCTCTCCGCGCTGCAGGTCGGTGAGGTGCGAGTCATCGCTCAGCAGAAGCTCGGCGTTACCAATGATGACCATGAGCATGTTTGTTGAAGTCGTGGGCCACCCCGCCGGCCAGTCGGCCGATCGCCTCCAACTTTTGCGCCTGGCGAAGCTGCTCTTCAAGGCGCTTGCGCTCCAGTTCACCACCAGCTCGCTCGGCGAAAATTCTCAATATTGACTCCGGCAAAACGCGCTGTTCCATCGGCCCATCGTGCATCACACCCAGATGTCCAAGCGCATTGCCCGCTGAATCGAAAAGCGGGATCGCCAAGTAGCTCTCTATCCCGGCCTCTCTGAGCCAAATATCATCGGGAAAATGTTCCTGGACGCCCGCGGCATAGAACGTGACTTTCTTGCTTATCACTTCTTCGCACGGTGTACCTCTTACGGAGTAAACGAAGGTTTCGCCGTAGCCCGTACCCGTCCAGAAGGAAATGAGGCGGAGCCTCTCACCTTTCGCGTCAGCCAACTCAGATACGAATGAAAACTTTACCTCGATTGCCGCGGCCAGTTGCCGAACTAACTGCCGGAAGAACTCCTCACCAGTCGCCGCGGCCGTCCCCTCGACAGTGAGACGCCGCAGCGCGTCCTCCGTCCGCTTGCGCTCGGTGCTGTCCTCAACAGTGACTGATACACCTTGCATGACACCCTCGGACGACTTGAATGGGTAGAAGTTGACCACCCAATCTTTTTCCACGCCAGGTTGGGCTGGAGTCGTGCCGTGGACATCGATGCCAAGTACCGGCTGACCGGTTTCGAGAACCTGGCGATAGAGCGGTTCTACCCTCGGTGCGATATCCGGGACGACCTCACTAAGGGTTCGGCCGATGTGCTCAACGATCGGCTTTCCGTTAATGTCCGCCAAATCTTGGTTGATACGCATGTACCGGAGCTCCGTGTTTAACAGGCACATGCCGACTGGTGCAGTCGTGTAGACTTGATCAAGTTCCGCGAGCCGCGTCTGCAAGTCGGCAGTGCGTTCTCGGACACGCTGCTCAAGTTCTTCGTTTGCCTTGCGGAGTCTCTCAGCTAATGCGCGAGACCTTTCCTCGCTCTCCCTCAACGTCTCCTCCGCCCGCTTGCGCTCGGTGATGTCTTCCGCGATCCCGACAACGCGGTGGATGTCTCCGCGATCGGTCCGGATCGGAAACAGGCGGTCGTGTATCCAGCAGACCGATTGGTCGGGTCGTTTGATGCGATACTCCTCGTCGTATTCCCCTGTTCGTTGTGATTTCTTGAACGCGGCGTTCACGCGCTCAGCATCCTCCGAAATGATATTGTCTGCCCAGGAAGAGGGCTGCTTGTACAAACTCTCGCATGTTCGGCCAAAGATCCGCTCGTACGCAGGATTGACGTACAAAGCCGTGTAATCTTCGTTATCTGCTAGGTAGACGACCTCCTGGAGGTTCTCCGCAATCTGACGAAACAGCTCCTCGCTCTCCTGCAGCCTCTCCTCCGACCGCTTGAGCTCGCTGATGTCACGTGAGACGGTGGAGAAGAACTCAATCTCCCCATCGGGCATCTTATGGCCGAGGAGCACCATCGACGTGGGAATCTCGTGTCCATCGCGGTGCAGGAACGCGACCTCTCCAGTCCAGACACCGTCACTCACGGCTGCAGGAAGCGCTTCGTCAAACAGCAGCGTGTTTGTCCCATCAGGATGAAGTTCCGTACTGCTCAACCCTGAGACGTCCTCATCTTTCCCAACGCCAACCATTTCTCGACCGGCCCTGTTGATATAGAGAACGCGCCCCTTCGGATCGGCAAAGGCGGTGAAATCCGTCGTCCCCTCCAGAAAGGCGGCAAGACGTTTTTGAGCCTGCCCCGGCTCCGAGGCTTCGAATTCAGTTAGTCGTTGGCGGAGCTCTGCCAATTCGCGTAGAAGGTCGGCTTTTGTCTTGTTTTGGTCCTTCTTCATTTCTGTACCTCTACAGAAAGGGATCTTCGCCGTTGTACTTCGCTACTGGGTACGACTGGCTTGGCGATCAGGCCCACCGCTCGACCTGGGCGATACCCCAGCAGGGCATCGTTGAGCCACATAACATGAATTCCGTCTCTGTCCGCGTAAATCGGCTTTTGCGCGAGGCCTTCGTATGCGCGGTGCGCGGGCATCCGGAGATCCACGAGAACCGCGTCGTACCATCGACCTCGCGGTCGAGCCTCGTGTCGCGGGCACGGTAGACTTCACCCACGCCGCCGGCTCCAATGGCCGACGTGATTTCGTACGGGCCTAGGCGGGTTCCGGAGGTGAGAGCCATTCCTAACCTGAGGAGGAATCTAGCGGACTGTGGGGACGGAATCAACCCACAAGGGGGAGGTTTGTATCAGGTGTAGACGTGGACGGCCAGCGCATCGACACCCACCAGCGCTGGGGTCGCGCACCAACTACACCACGCGCGGGACAGCGGCAGGGGGGCTGGACGACAAATCGCGCTAGCCGCGCAAAAAACGTCGCGCGGCTTCTTCGCGGCGGAGCTTTCCGCTGGACGTTCGCGGCAATGCGCCCGGGTCGAGCAGAACGACGCGGTGGGGTACGAAGCCGGTGCGCTCCGACAGCACCGCGGAGATCAACTTCACCGCATCGGGTCTCGGCGATTTCGACTCGGCGAGGATGACGAGCTCTTCGCCTCCATCGGTCACGATCGATGTCGCCACGACCGCGCCGGTGCGAACGCCTGCAACACCCTCCAACGCCTCCTCGAAAAGCTCAGGCGCGTAGTTGCCGCCCCGTAACACGACCTTGTCGCGATCCCGCCCCGTAAGAAAGAGCTCACCTTCATCGAGAAACCCCTCGTCCCCCGTTTCGAGCCAGCCGTCGACGAGCGCGTTCTTGGTCGCGGCATCGTTGCCCAGATAGCCGCTCATGATCGAGGGGCCTCGAACGAGAACACGGCCAAAACCTTCGGCTCCGCGCGCGATTTTGACCTCGAAGCCCGGAAGCGGCTCGCCTGCGCTCACGATCGGCCGGCCCTCGAAGGTACGCATGCGGAATCGGCGTTTTGGAGGGGAGAATGTCACCGCGAGCCCCGCCTCGGCCAAGCCATACACGGGCGTCAACGCTTCTTCGCGCAGGCCGTAGTGGCGAAAGCGCTCGTAGAAGCGTTCGAGTGTCGAAGGCGTCACCGCTTCCGCGCCATCGAGCGCAAGGCGCCAACTCGACAGATCGATGCCGTCGAGCTCATCGTCACGAATACGGTCGAGGCACAGCGCGTAGGCGAAGTGCGGAGCAGCGCTCACGCTCGCACGGTAGTGCGAGATCGCTTGAAGCCAACGCGCAGGACGGGCGACGAAAAGCTCGGGCGACATCAGCGCTAGCGGTCCCGGACGGACGAGCGCGGTGAGAAGCGCGCCGACTAACCCCATGTCGTGATAGAGCGGCAACCACGACACCCCACGATGCTCGAACCCATCGCTCTCGGGGTACGCGGTGAGAAACGCGCCGAGGATCGCGTGCACATTGGCGAGAACCTGCGCGTGCGTCAACGCAACTGCCTTGGGTGCATCGGTAGTGCCCGAAGAGAATTGAACGAGAGCCAAAGCGTCGGGGGAGACCTCGACCTTTGCCCGCGTGCCGCGAGGAAGCTCGGACACGCACAGCGTGCCGAGCTCGCTCGAGGCTCGCGAGAGAAGGCTCCGGTTCCGCTCACCCGCCAACAAGATCCGCGCCCTCGACGCGCGTAGCATACCCGCCGTCGAACGCAGGTAGTCGTCCACGGGGCCAAAGCGTCGAGGTAGCGGGAGTGACACCGGCACCGCTCCCGCGACCACGGCGCCGAAAAACCCGTCGTAGAACTGGATGCTCGTCGGTATGGCGACGGCGACCCGATCGCCTTCGACAATACCCAACGATCGCAGACCGGAAGCGACGTCGAGGGCGCGCTCGTGGATGTCGGCGTAGCTATGGAACGCGTCACGATCACTCCCCGCGCGTCTGGCAAAGTGAACGCCGACGGCGACATCAGTGCCGGCGGCACGTTCGAGGCACCCGGAGAGGGTCTTCGGCTCGGTCACTTCGTATCAAGCCTATTCGAGACCGCATCCACCACGTCACCGATGGTTTCGATGCCCGCTTCGTCGCCCTCGTCGAAGCAAATCTTGAAGTGGTTCTCGATCTCGACCACGAACGTGAGCTGCTGGATCGAATCGAGCTCGAGGTCGCGAAAAAGATGGGTCGCCTCATCGACGTCGACGATGGTCAGATGCTCCTCCAGAACCTGTCGCACATCGCGGAGAACACTCGCGCGGTCCACGATTATTGACAATGCGTTGCCAGCGCCTCGTTCTCGCAGCGAATCCGGACCGAGAGCATCCACGCGTTGAGGAACGTGACCGTGACCGCGGTGATCCACGCCGTGTGGATGAGAGGCACGGCGAATCCTTCGAGGACGACCGCCAAATAGTTGGGGTGTTTCAGCACACGATAAGGACCCGCTGTGACCGCGGGCAACCCGGGAACGACGATGACGCGAACGTTCCAGCGTTTTCCCAGCGTGAAGATCACCCAATAGCGGATCGCCTGCGCACAAAGCGCCACGCCCAACATCGGAAAGCCGAGACTCGGGATGAACGGACGATCGAGCAGGATCACTTCGAGCGCGCAGGCGACGAAAAACGACGTATGGAGCAACTTCATGTATTTGAAGTGCTCACCACCGTATTCGATGCCGCCTTGTTCGAGCGACCACGCGGCGTTGCGCCTGCTGATGGCGAGCTCGACGAGACGCTCGCCCGCAAGCAGGAGCAGAAAAGCAAGGTAGAGACCTACCATCGAAGCAAAACCATCTCGGAACAAAAACCGGGACCGAGGGCGGTGAGAATCCCGTAGCTTCCGGCGGCGGGCGAACGCGAACGCAGCGTTTCCCCGAGCACCATCAGAACCGACGCCGAGGATACGTTCCCTATTCGCTTCAAGCTGTCCCAGGTAATCGAGAGCGCGTCGGCTTCGATCTCGAGCGCCTTTTGGAACGCTTCGAGCACCCTCGGTCCACCCGGATGACACACGAACGTTTCGATGTCTGCGAGGGTGAGCCCGTGCGCTTCGAGAAAGTCGTCCACGTTCTCGCGAACTTCGGCTTTTACCAGATTCGGGATGTCGGCCGAGAGCACGACGTGAAACCCTTCCTGCTTGATGTCCCACCCCATGACGCGCTCGGTATCCGGGTAAAAGATGGACCGCGTCGCCACCACACTCGGCCCGCTCGGCTCGCACTCGGCGCCGACGACGAGCACGGCTGCCGCGGCATCACCGAAAAGCCCGGATGCGATGATGTTCGGGATGGAGAGGTCTTTGCGCTGGAGGGTAAGGCTGCAAAGCTCGACGGAGACGACGAGCGCGGTTTGATCGGGAAACGCCCGGACGTAGTCGGCAGCACGGGTGATACCGACGGCTCCGGCAACGCATCCGAGACCGAACACCGGCGTTCTCTTGACATCGGAGCGCACGCCGAGGCGGTTGAAGATGCGCGCATCGATGGACGGAGTCGCGATGCCGGTCGTGCTCACGAAGAACACGTGGTCGACGTCGCGCAAGGTCATTCCCAAAGGCTCGAGGGTGTTTTGGACTGCTTCGGAGCCGACGTCGACGGCGACGCGGATGAAGGCATCGTTGGCGTCGGAAAACGAGTCGAGCTTCAGGTACTCGTCGATGGGAAGCGCCAGGTGCCGCCCTCCAACGAGAACGTTTTGGTGCAGCTGATCCAGACGCTCGAGGTTGTGGTGGCGCTTCGCCCAGTGCTGCTTCAAGTTGGCCGACAGTGCTTCCTGGGAGTAATAGTTCTTGGGAAACGCCGTGCCGACGCTCGCGATTCTCATGTCATTTCCTCGATAGCGCGTCTTCGGTGAATTCTTCCTTGACCAGAGCCTGGTTGACGCGCACCTCGCTCAGTGTGAACACGGTCGTGCTGTCCGTGGTCGCGCTCTTGACCTCGATCCGATGCGCGAGAAGGATGCCGTCGCCGAGATCGCGGATATCCGTCAACTTAGCCTCTTTCATCAATCCGCCGTTCCGATCGAAGAACAACGCCCTGACGTTGACGAAATCCTTCTTGCGAATGAAACCTCGAAACTTGCCGTAGACGATTTTTCGCCGCGGCGTCCCCTCCATGACGTAGCACGGCTCGCCGTCGATCACTGCTTCGCCTATTAGCTCGTGCAACAGGTCGTCGAGGTGCGCACCGCCGGCAAGGTCCGCGTAGGTGATGTCGGAGCCGAGAAAGGGATCGTCCTGACTCTTTCCCGGAATCGCGCGCACCAAATCCAGATCGGGAAAGTACGCCCACTCGCGATTGCGCTTGCCACGCTCCGCCTGGATCAAGAACTTCGTTCCCGCCATCGCGCGCGGCTCTTCGAGGGCGATAACGGCTCGGTAGTCGACTCCCTCGCGTTTCATCGAGAGGGCGAAACGCCGTGTCTTGACCTCACCGCCGGTCGTAATCTTGAGGAGCGCTGATGCTTGAAGATCCTCGATGCGGAGCTCCTGTTGTTTGACGCGGGCCACGATCGCTCCGGCGGATATCTGTGCAACGAGAACGGCGGAGACAACGATCACGACGTACTACTTCGTTCATAGAGATGCCAACCCAAGAACAGATACACGCACCCGAACCCGAACAGGGCCGCCGTCGCCGGCAAGATGTCCGTGAAACCTCTTTGTCGCAGCATCAAATCGTTGAACGCATCCATTGCCCACGCGGTTGGGAACACATGGGCGACCCGCTGGAGCCAGAACGGCTCGATGGTGATGGGCCACCAGCACCCTCCGATCGCTGCCATCGCGACCACCGCCATCGTCCCCATCGGCAGCACCGCCTCCCGGCTAGGCGCGAGGGTCGCCGCTAGCAAGCCGAAGGCGGCGGACGCGAAGGTGATGCCGAGGATGACGAGACCGAGGGCGGCGATCGAGGGACCGAGCGAGATACCGAACGCGATACGCCCGAACGTGAACAGCACAATCATTTGGACGGTTCCGATGAGAAAACGCGACAACACCTTCCCGGTCGCGACATGTTTCACCCCGACGGGGCTCGCGGCGATGCGGTGCAACATCCCCCATTCGCGCTCGTCGATGAGACCCACGCCGACGCCGAACAGCATTCCCAAGAGCAAAAACGTCACGCTGAAGCCGGGGACGTTCTGATCGAACGAATTGAACTCGAGCGGGCCGCCGAAGACACTCGTCTCATCGAGGCCGACGGACTTGTCGAGGAGACGACCCGCTAACTCCGCGGAGTCTTCGAACAGCGTTTCGAAGTCGGCGTCGCCCGCATGGGTCAAGACTTGGACGACCGAGATCCGGGCCGCCACTTGAGTGGCGACCAACCCCGCTCGTGCCCGCTCGACGGCCGCGCGAATTTTGATCGCTTCCAGATGTTTGACTGGATCGGTCCACAACAGAAGCTCGACGGGCTCACCGGCGACAAACGCATCGGAGAAGCCTTCGGGAATGACGAGCGCCGAGCCCGCGATTGGTGTGTCGGCGACGAGCCTGCGGGCCTCGTTGCGATCGACCCGCATGACCTCGAGCTCATCGGATGCCTCTAGCTCGCTCACGAGACGCTGAGAGACTTCCCCCTCGTCGAGGTCGGCCACTGGGAACGCGTGCCGCTCCGCGCGGTAGAGGGTCGAAAGGGAGAACCCCGCCACTGTAATCACGACCACAGGCGCGAGCAGCAGTAACAAGAGCGCCAACCGATCCCGCTGAAGGAGTTTCAAGTCTTTAATTATCAACGTAATGAGCGCGCGCACCGCTGTACCTATTTGGCCGACAGTTTATACCACAGGCCCCGAGTCAATACTTGACAAAAAAGTCATGTTTTGAGATACTAATCACAACGGGAGGCGACCATGAGGATTACGGCGCAAGAAGAATATGGGCTCCGTTGCCTCCTCCAGCTAGCCAAAAACGCCGGCGCGGCGCGTCCGGTGACGGTGCGGGAAGTCGCGGCGAACGAGGGCATTTCGACCGCGTACGCGGAGAAGCTCCTGTACCAATTGTCGAAGGCCGGACTCGCCGAGTCCGTCCGGGGGATTCGCGGCGGCTTTCGCCTCAAACGACGCCCCGAAGACGTCACCGTAGGGGACGTCGTGCGCGCTCTCGGAAGCTTTCTCACTCACGCTGCCATCTGCCAGCGCTTTACCGGTGAAGGAACTCAGTGTGTCCACAACAAGAATTGCGGGCTCCGACCCGTGTGGAGCACGCTGAACTACCACATCCAAAAATTGCTCGACAACATGCCCCTCACGTTGTTGCTCCAGGACGAGCGCGACGCGCGCCAGGCGATGGTCGAGATGGTGCCCTTTCCTTTCGCATCCCAAACGCCAGGCGGTGCTGCATGACGACCCACGTCGACATCGAATACGTCTCTCCGATCACCTACGAGCTCTTCGAGTGGGAGCTTCCCGCTCGCGAACCGGTCCCCCCTCCCGAAGCCGAGGCGAGCGACGTTTCACAAAACGACCTCGGCTATTTCATGACCATGGCCGGGCGGCACGAGCTCCTCACCGCCGAAGAAGAGCGCACGCTGGGTGCAGCGCTATGGACGGCACGCCGGCGACTGCTGCGCATTCTGCGTCGCGCTCGCGCCGGATCGGGTGAGTTTCCGGGTGAGTTTCCCAGCATCATCGAAACGTCACCTCCGACGCGTCCGGTAACACGGTCGACAAGACGGCGTTTGGCGAACGTCGAGCTCCTGGCGCGCGAGCTGAACGACGCGTTGAAGACGCCCGGTCGCGTCGCGCTTCCGAACGGATTCACGAAAAAGCGACTTACAGCCCATCGGACGAGCCTGAGCGACACGCTTTGGCAAATGGACGAAGTCCGTCGCGAGCTCTTGGAGCGCAACCTGCGCCTCGTCGTCTGGGTGGCGAAGCGATTCCGCGGGCGCGGTTTCGACTTCATCGACGTCATCCAAGAAGGAAGCCTCGGGCTGATGCGCGCGGTCGATCGCTTCGACCCCGCGGTCGGCGCCCGCTTCTCGACGTTCGCGACCCATTGGATCCAACAAGGCATTCGCCGCGCGCTCGCCGAAAAAGAGCGCATGATCCGCATCCCGGTGAACCGCATTCCCGAAGTGCGGCAAACAATGTACGCGCGCG
Organism: Candidatus Marinacidobacterales bacterium; assembly: GCA_965237955.1. Classification (GTDB taxonomy): domain Bacteria; phylum Acidobacteriota; class Vicinamibacteria; order Marinacidobacterales; family SMYC01. The sequence continues at coordinate 4,429,950 of OZ250169.1, forward strand.
CGCATCTCGCGGAGGAGCTCGGACGTCCGGCGCAACCCGAAGAGATCGCGAAGGAGATTGGCCTCCCGCAATACAAAGTGGAAGAGCTCCTTCCCGCCATCGCCCCCATCGATTCGGTGGACGCACCGATCGGCTCGACGAACCGGCAGCTCGGTGACGTGCTCGAAGACCGCACCACACCGACGCCCCTCGACGGAGCAATCGATGCAGAAACCCGGCGCGTCATCAAAACCGTCCTGCACGAGCTCCCCGACCGCCAACGCGTCATCCTTTCCATGCGCCACGGCATCGGCTACCCGAAGGAGTGCACGCTCGAAGAGATCGGCAAAGCTCTAGGATTGTCGCGCGAGCGGATCCGTCAAGTGGAGAAGGTAGCGGTAGCGTCCGTACGCGAGTGGATGCAAAAGCATCGCCCCCAACTGGCCGAACCGGTATAGATCAGCTTCCAGCCAGCCTTCGGGAACCTTTCGCGGTACTTTGGCTCTAAGTTGTCGTTGTGTTGGAGCTCATAGATCGGCTGCCTTGGAGTCTTGCGGTTATTCTGTGCCTGACGCTGTGGAGTGAAGGGACTTTTGAGCGAAGAGCAGAAGACGACACTAAAATACTCCGGGTGGTGCAGCATGAACAATTCAACCGTGCACAACCGGAGCGCCCGGCTGCCCCCGCCAGTCTGGGCCGCAGGTCGCGGTGGTGGCTCGAATACGCGGTCGTGCGGTCTCTAGAGGCCGTTGCCGTGGTCCTACCTCGGAACGTGGTTCACGCAATGGGTGCTTGGCTCGGCCTGGCGGCTCGGACCCTGCCGTGAGACGCTCCGTCGTCATTGCGAATCTTCGCCATGTCGGTCTCGGCGCCGACGAGCAGATTCGACGCGTGGTACCCGAGCTCTACAAAAACATGGGGCGATATTGCATGGACCTGTTGCGGGCGAATCCACGGCCGGGAGATTCTCCGCGACCTCGACGAAAAGGGCACCATCGCGCTCGGGGCGCACTTCGGTAATTTCGAGCTGCTCGCTCCCGTCTTCGGCACCTCGGTGGGCGATCTTCACGTCATCGTCAAGGCGATGCACAACCCCTTCGTCGAACGCTGGCTCGACAAAAGACGTCTCGCGACAGGCGTGCACACCATCCACCACGCCAAGGCTACAAGGAAGGCGCTCACAATCTTGAAGCGCAAGGGCTGCGTGGCGGTGCTCGTCGACCAGCACCCGGGCCGCAACGGGATACCCGTTCCCCTTCTGGGCCAGACCGCCTCTACCGTGCGAGCCGTCGCGGGATTGCAGGAAAGAACGCGTGCGCGCGTCGTGAGTGCCTGCGCAATCTTGGGATCGGATGGCGTCTACGACGTCTATCTTGCTGTCGAACCCTTCGAACTGGACGGCCTAGGCCGCGAGGCGCGGCTCAGCCGGATCCAGGAAAGACACAATGAGATCATCGGGGAGTGGATTCGCGAGCGCCCCGAGCATTGGTTCGGCTGGTTCCATCGCCGCTTCAAACCTTTCCTCGAATACTAGACACGATGAAGCTTCGATGAGCCCGATCTACGCAAGCTCATCGCCGAGTCCTACCCGGAAGACGGGGCGACCGGTTTCGAAGTCGGCGAGCTGCGAGGCTGGATGAGGGCCCGAAGTGCCGCGCGAGCGATAACCTCTCCCCCGCTTGGGGGAGAGGTCCAGTCGCAAGCTGCCTCCAGCTGAGGAGCCGAGCGGCGCGACTCCGGACGTGAGAAAAAATCGCGTTTCCCAAGGGAGATGGGGATGGTTGGTCCACACTTCTGTCAACTAGGGGGTCGGGTCCGCGCGGTACGGATTCACCCGATATCGTATCGGCGTTTCGTTGGTGCGTATTGCTAGCGCTTTAACAAGTCGGGCTGCGTGTGCTCAACGCGCTCACGTCGGCACGAGTGTCGATACCATCTTCGGCCTCCAGCGGAGGCGAATCCACTGCAAGATATCGTAGGTGAGGGCGACCCACAGAGATTCAGTGCGCACTTTGGCGACTCCGCGCACGCTAAACTGCCGCAGGCCGAACTTGGTTTTGATCCAGAGATTCGGAAACTCGGCCACCTGCGAGCGTGTCTTATAGATGGCCTTGGCTTCGTCGGTCTGCATCTTCTTCCGGAACGCGGCTATGTCGGGCAAGAGTTCGCGCCGCTCGATCGAGCGGCCGTGCTGCGTACGAGGACAACACTGCTCTTTGGCCGGACACGTCTGGCAGTCTTGCTTAGACGCCTTATATCGATAGCGCATCGTGCCATGGCTTTCCTGCTTGGCGTCGTAGCGTAAGTGCTTGCCCTGCGGGCACACATACGTGTTGGTCTGCGTATCGAAGACAAACTTCGACGCCTCGTATTCCGCTTTCACGCCGTGGTGCTTATACGACTTGCGCCGATTGGCCTCTGCTGCCTTGTTCTCGTGGTCGGGGCCGACGAGATCGATGCCGCGCTTCGCCATCTCCGCGATGTTGTTGCTACTAATGTAGCCTCCATCTACGACCATCTGCTCGGGCGCACGCTGCATGCTCTGCTCAATCCGTTCTATGGCCGGCGTCAGCTGCTGATAATCGCTACCGGCCTGCGTGGCATCGATGTCGACAATCAGGCCGTGTGCGGCATCCGTTGAGACTTGGACGTTGTAGTTAGGTGCGGAGCGGAACGTGTCAACAACTTTGAGACACCCGCGGACTGCATTTAGTGAGCCTCAATCAATGCAGTAAGACTCGTGGGCCCGGGGCGGTCACCGTCTGCGTGCGGCGAGATCTGGTCGCGTTGGCCTGAATCCGGGGGCCCCAGGTGTGGACCACCTCGAGAAAGTGGCTCCGGCGGCCTCCTGGCGCGTCGTTTTCTCCGGCGGCGGGTTGATCCAGGCCTGAGGAGGCAAAACGGGGGGCTGTGGCATTCCGCGAACGAAGCGTTCGGGATGAGCCGATGAGCTTCGAGGAGGATTTGGCGCCGGGCAGTGGTGAGCTGTTCCGCGAGACCATCGTGAACGGCGGCCGGTGTCATGAGGCCGATTCCCGAGTGCCGGCGTTCGTGATTGTAGTAGTCGAGGAAGCCGCCGCAGAACAGCCGGCCGTCTTCGATGGAACCAAAACGGCTCGGAAACTGAGGGCAATACTTCAGAGTCTTGAACTGGGACTCGGAGTAGGGGTTATCGTTCGAGACGTAAGGTCTGGAGTGGGTCTTGGTAACGCCGAGGTCAGCCAGGAGCATAGCTACGGACTTGCTTCGCATCGAGCTGCCACGGTCGGCGTGGATGGTGAGCTGGTCTGGTTCGATGTTCTGTTTGCGGCAGCTCTCGCTGATGAGACGACGAGCGAGCTCAGCGCTTTCTCGTCGAGCCAACATCCACCCGGTCACGTAACGGGAGAAGATGTCCAGAATCACGTAGAGGTAGTAGTAGGTCCACTTGACGGGGCCACGCAGCTTGGTGATATCCCACGACCAAACCTGGTTCGGCGCTTCGGCCAGCAGCTCCGGCTTTTGATAATTCGGATGTCGCAGCTGGTTCCGGCGCTCTCGGACCTCTCCGTTCTCCGCCAGAATCCGATACATCGTGCGGATCGAGCAGTAGTAGATTCCCTCGTCCAGGAGCGTGGCCCACACCTGAGCGGGCGCCTTGTCGACGAACCGCTCGGAGTGCAAGGCACCGAGAACCAGCTCACGTTCGGTCACATCGAGGGCTCGGTGCGACCGAGGGCGGCGTTTCGCATTGGACGTCACCGTCTGGCGCCTGCGATACAACGTGGAGCGAGCTATTCCAAGGGCCTCGCAGGCTTCCGCCGTCTGTCCAATTCGTCCCGCCAGCTCCTCGGCCGCCACCATCAATCGTTCTCGTCGCTGTCTGGTGGATTCAGGGGGATCCCCAGAAGTCGGAGGTTTTTTTTTGGATCTCTAGCATCGTCTCCACCCGAGCCAGGCGATGCTTCAATCGCGCGTTCTCGCGCTCGAGCTCCTTGACCCGTGGATCCTCTGCCTTCGCCTTCCGTCCTCGCTTCCTCGATGTCAACCCCGCCTTGGCAATCTTGTCACGTTGGCGACGCCAACTCGAAAGATGCGACGAGTACAGTCCCTCTCGACGCAGAAGAGCCGCAACATCCCCGTCACCCTTGCAAGCATCGGCCTCGCGCACTATCCGCAGCTTGTACTCTGCGGTAAAGCGTCGACGCTTCGCTTGCTCACTCACTTCGGGATCCGGGACCCCTGCCGCATCGCGGCCGGCGCGATCTGCAGTCGCCCTACGGGCTCCTTCCGATCCCGCCGGGGTCATTCTCTCAATCAACGTAGTCATTCATGATCCTCCTCCGCCCTCTACACTAATTTCAAGGGGCGAAGTGTCTCAAGGACGTTGGCACAGAGGGCTGGCGCGTTGCTGCGCTGCCTGCATCTGCCGGCTCGATTCCTCCTCCGTCTGGGCGTTGAGAGTCTCTACCGCCTCACGCGCCTGCTCCAGACACTCTTCGACCGTCGGCTTGCGGCGAAATCCACTCGACGAAGCGTTCGCGCGCACCTTCGTCCCATCCAGCATGACTCGCTCGAGCGTGATCAATCCGTCCGAACTCAGAACTCCCAGAGCTTGCACAAACAACTCGTCCAGGATCTCCCTATGAATCATCCGAAAGTCCGACAGCGTGTGCGCACTGATGCTCTGCATTCCGCTGAGCCATTGATACGCCGGATGATGTTCGCACAGCCGCTCAACCGCGCGGGCCGAACTCACGGCTTGGCTGTAGCTGTAGACCCACAGGCTCACCAGTAGCTGAGGATCAAACGCAGGCCGGCCTGCGCCACCCGCGACCGAGCGGACTTGATCCGTGTACCCGCTGAGATCCAGCCGACCCACGAACTCCCAGATCGCACGCGCTGGGTGATCCTCTGGGATCAAACGCTCCACGTCGACCGTCCGCAGCAGCAGCTGCGCCCTATCGACCACCTTCAACCGAGCTTGTGTCACGCGCGCTCCCTCATCGCCGTCATCACCATCGCTGCGTTTTCGCGGACTCGGAAAGCCTGGAAGTGACGTTTGCTTATCACCCACGTTTACCCCGCTTCCTCCCACGCTTTGCCTTAGGCGTCCGACGCACAATCAGTGTGTTTCGATCCTCCACCACCCACTCCAGCTCCTCGCCCGGCTCCATCTCTAGCGCCTGGGCTAAAGGTGACGGGCAAATCACATAGAACTGACGGGTGTCGTTGGCTCGCTTGATCACCTGCAGCTTTGTCACGTATCCCATGCTGGTCACTCTATAACATAGCTGTACCGCTAGTCAAGCTTAATTTTTTATCACGTCCTCCGTCTAGACGGAGTTGACTCGGGCCCTACCGTTTGAATCGCCGCGTTGAAGCGGCTACATTCCACGGATGCGCTCAGTGTCGGAACCCGCCTTGGACCTTACGAAATTGTTGCGCCGATTAGAGCGGGCGGGATAGGCGAAGTCTACAAAGCCAAAGACACTCGCCTCGACCGCACCGTCGCTATCAAAGTTCTACCGGAAAACTTCGCTGAGGTTCCCGAACGGAAACAACGCTTCGAGCGCGAAGCGAGGGCAATCTCAAAGCTGAATCATCCCCACATCTGCATCCTTCACGATGTCGGAAGCCAGGACGGCGTTGAATACCTGGTGATGGAGTACATCGAGGGCGAGACGCTGGCGGAGAGGCTCGAGAAAGGCGCGCTACCGCTCGACCAAGCTCTCGAATACGGAATCCAGATTGTAGACGGATTGGATACGGCTCACCGCGCAGGGATCGCGCACCGAGACCTGAAACCGCCCAACGTCATGTTGACGAAGTCCGGGGTAAAGCTTCTGGACTTCGGGCTCGCGAAGCTCGTCGCGGACGGAAGTGCTTCCGACGCGTCTGACGCACCCACTCGACAGCAAAAGCGATGTCATGGTGACAGCGTCGACCCAAAGCATCTTACTGTCCGTTTCCGACACTGGTCTTCTCGCCTTCGTAGCGGACACGGGTGGGATGGAGCTCGCACGCATCGATCGTGAGGGGAACGCTACGACGCTCATGGTGCGCGATGGCGGATCCCTTCAATGGCCGCGCGTTTCTCCGGATGGATCGCTCCTCGCTGTGTGCCAGATCTCCGGAAGCGGCGTATGGGATGTGTGGGTGCTAGATCTGGAACGCGGGAGCCGCACGCTGTTGGCTCCCGGCGGATACATCACTCCCGTGTGGACGCCCGACGGCAAACGCGTTGCCGTCGCTACAGGCGAAACCATCTACTGGGCGCCGGCTGATGGGAGCGAGGGGCTCGAGCAGCTCGCGAGTCGAGAGCATCAGATCCTTCCAGGCTCGTTTCACCCGGATGGCGACGCTCTTGCTTTTTATGAAGTGCACCCGAGCACGCGCCGCGATCTCCACGTGCTCGACCTCGGAGACGGAACGCTGAACCCATTTCTAATGACTTCAGACAACGAGAAAGGTCCTGTCTTCTCGCCCGACGGACGATTCATCGCGTACGATTCTGATGAATCCGGTCGATACGAAGTTTATGTGCGTCCTTACCCCGGGCCGGGAGGGAAGTGGATCGTGTCGACCAATGGAGGCAGTGGACCAAGATGGTCTTCGGAAACCGGGGAGCTGTTTTACTGGGAAGGCAGTCAAGTCATGGCTGTTTCGGTGGAGACCGAGCCGGAGTTCGAGGTGGGGCGACCGTACACTTTGTTCCGTAACTCCCAGGTGGTAAGCAGCACGTACGACGTCGCGCCCGACGGTCAGAGCTTTTTCGTCGTCCGACGGGACTCCTCCCCGACAGAGCTACGCGTCATCTTCAATTGGTTCGAAGAGCTCGAGCGCCTTGCTCCTGCCGACAACTGACCTAATCCCGCAGCCCCTTCCCCGTTAGATGCAAGAACACATCACCCAAATCCGGGCGATGCACGTTGAGCTTGTGTACATCGTTCCCCTCGGCCACGACTATGGCGAGGATCGCGGGGAGCGATTGCGTGGAGCTTTTTCCCGTAAAGAAGTACCCGCCCAGTGAACGTGATACGCCGCCAAGCGACTCGAGTTTTTGTCGAAGCTTCTCCGTCGCAGGTCTCACCAAATCCAGCTCGACGGTGTGCTCGAGCGCGGAGCGGTCGACGAGCTCGTCGACGGTGCCTTCGGCGATGAACTGCCCTTCGTCCATGATCGCGACTCGCCCGCACAGACGCTCGGCCTCTTGCATGTAGTGCGTGGTGAGAAGGAGGGCTGTGCCTTCCTCCGCGAAACCGGCCAGCGCTTCGTAAATGTGCTCGCGGGATTGGGGGTCGACGCCGACGGTCGGCTCATCGAGCAACACGACATCGGGCTCGTGGATCACACCGCACGCGAGGTTGAGCCGCCGCTTCATCCCGCCCGAGAACTGACACACCGGATCGCGCGCGCGCGCCGTCAGCCCGGAAAGCGTCAGCAGCAATTGGGTGCGGCTTCTGACGCGCTCGGTCGATAGGCCGTGGATGCGTCCGAAAAAGTGCAGGTTCTCTTCCGCGCTCAGCGTTGGGTAGAGCGCGATGGTTTGCGGCACCAGGCCTAACTTGCCCGCGGGTTTGATGGTGCCACCCGATGGCTCGAGGATTCCGGCGATCATTTCGATCGTCGTGGTTTTGCCGGCCCCGTTCGGGCCGAGCAGGCCAAAGATCTCACCGCGCCCGAGCGAGAACGAAATGGACCGCACCGCTTCTCGCGCTCCGAAGCTCTTCGTGAGCGCGTCGACGTCGAGAAGCGAGTCGTTAATCGAGGGGCGCATTGAGTAACGACGCGCTTACACCAGACGCTTCACCGTCTCCGCCACGCTTTCGGGCGTGAGGCCGAGCTTTTCGAAAATGGTGTCGCCCGGTGCCGAAGCGCCGAAGCGATCGATTCCAATGGCCCTCCCCTTTTCACCGAGGTAGCGCCGCCAGCCGAGGGTGACGCCGGCTTCGACCGAAACCCGGGCCTTGACCGCTTCGGGAAGGACGGACTCCCGATAGTCGTCCGCTTGCGCTTCGAAAAGCTCCCAGCACGGCATCGAGACCACACGGCAACTCACACCCGCTTTTTCGAGAAGCTCGCGCGCCTCGAGTGCGAGTGCGACTTCCGAGCCGGTTGCGATCACGGCCGCGTCGTCACCCTCCGCGACCACATAAGCGCCGCGCCTCGTCCCGGAGGCATCGCCGTAGCTCGAGCGATCGATCGTCGCGATTTTCTGGCGGGTCAGAACGAGCGCCGTTGGGCCTTCGGTTCTCTCCATCGCCAAACGCCACGCCTCAGCGGTTTCGTTCGCATCGGCGGGTCGGATCACGTGCAGGTTGGGAACGACGCGAAGCGCCATGAGATGCTCCACCGGCTGGTGGGTGGGACCGTCTTCGCCCAAGCCGACCGAATCATGCGTCCACACGTAAATCGCCGGGACCTTGCTGAGCGCAGCGAGACGCACCGCAGGCCGCATGTAGTCGGAGAAAAGGAAAAACGTCGAGGCATAGCCGCGCAGGCCGCCGTGGTACGCCATGCCGTTGACGATGCTTCCCATCGCGTGCTCGCGCACACCGAAGTGGATGTTGCGACCTTCACCGGTCTGACCGTCGAACGAGCCCATGTCTTTGAGCGCGGTCTTGGTCGAAGACGACAGATCGGCATCGCCGCCGAGAAGCTCGGGCACCGCGGCCGCAATCGCGTTCAGCACTTTGCCCGACGCTTCGCGCGTGGCGAGATTGTCTCCGGTCTCGAAGCTCGGGATCGCTGCCTCCCATCCCGCGGGAAGCTTATTCGAGAAACGGCGCTCCCACTCCGCCGCAAGCTCGGGGTGAGCACTTCGATACGACGCGAATCGCTCGTTCCATCGCGATTCGGCTTCGTCGCCACGCTCGATCGCCTTGCCGAATTGCCCTTTCGCTTCCTCGGGCACGTAGAACGGCTCCTCGGCGTCCCACCCGAGGCTTTCTTTCGTCAGCGTGACTTCGTCCGCACCGAGCGGTGAGCCGTGCGCCGACGACGAGCCTTGCTTGTTGGGCGAGCCATACCCGATGGTCGTTTTGACGATGATGATCGACGGCCGCCTCGTTTCTTCCTTCGCTTCCCGAATCGCGGCGTCGATCGCCTCGAGATCCGTGTCTCCGTCTTGCACGCGCAGCACGTGCCACCCGTACGCTTGGTAGCGGCGCCCGACGTCCTCAGTGCTGAACGTGAGCGACGCCGGCCCGTCGAGGGTGACGTCGTTGGCATCGTAGAGATAGATGAGCTTTCCGAGGCGCACGTGGCCGGCAAACGAAGCCGCTTCCGCGGAGATTCCCTCCATGAGATCGCCATCCGAGACGAGCGCGTAGGTGTAGTGGTCGACGATCATATGAGAGCGCCGGTTGAAACGGTACGCGAGCGCGCGCTCCGCGAGCGCCATGCCGACGGCGTTCGCCGAACCTTGGCCGAGAGGGCCGGTGGTCGCTTCGACCCCCGGCGTGTCGAACGACTCGGGATGGCCGGGAGTGCGACTTCCCCACTGCCGGAAGGCTTTGAGGTCGTCCATGGTGACGTCGTAGCCTGTCAGGTGCAACAGAGCATAGAGCAACATCGAGCCGTGTCCGGCCGACAAGACGAACCGATCGCGGTCTGGCCAATCGGGATTTTGCGGCTGATGTCGAAGGTGGCGCTGCCACAGCACGTAGGCCATGGGCGCCGCGCCCATAGGAAGGCCAGGGTGGCCCGAGCTCGCCTTTTGTACCGCATCGATGGCCAGGGTGCGGATTGTGTTGACGCACAGCTGGTCAAGCGCAACTGCGGTGGTCATGCTTCGAATCCTCCTTGTGGAACCCCTGAAGAATGCCGGAAAAGAATCCGGAGAATATCAAGACGAGACGCGCCGCACAAGCTGAAAAGGCTGAAGTTGGCCCAGCTAACCAGCTAATATTCAATGGCTTACCCAAAAAAGCATCTCACGAGTTAACTTTTTCACAGTCTATGGGTCGCAAGAATCGGTAACGTCGTTTTATGGCGACGCTTATAAGAAGTAGTGAAGGCAGTTCCCAATTTCTCCGGGGGAGCACGGAAGTCGATCCCCAGGGATCCCTGGCCGAAGTCCCACTCTTCCGCGTCTTGTCCGGCGACGAGCTCGAAGAGCTTCTGGCCGCGAGCACGAGCCACCGCGTTCACCGTCAGCAAGTCGTCTTTTGCGAAGGCGAGAAGCTGACGCACCTCTACCTCGCCCAAACCGGAAGCATCAAGCTCGTCCGCCACTCAGAGGACGGGAAGGAACTGATCGTCGCGCTGGCGCGTCCGGGAGAATGCTTCGGGGCGCTCGCCGACCCGCTGGAATCCCGAACGCTCGCCCAGGCGCTCGAGGATTCGGTGCTCCTCGTCGTTCCCCTTTCTGCGGTCCGGCACACACTGGCGCAAAATCCCCGGTTCGCGACCGGCCTCCTTCGGCAAGCTCTGAAACGGCACCAAGACGCCGAAACCGCAGCGACGCGGCTCGCGTTCGAGACTGTCCCCCAGCGCCTGGCGCATCTGCTGCTCGAAGTATCGGATCCGCACTCCGGCAAGCTCGCGACCCCTCTGAATCAGACCGAAATCGCGAACTTGATCGGGAGCAGCCGGGAAACGGTGTGCTCCATCCTCAACCAGTTCCGCCGGCAAAGGTTACTCGACATCGACCGTGGCCGGCTTCGCATCGTGGAACGCGCGCTTCTGACCGACGTCAAATAAGCCAGATTCGCACCTAAAGTACCCCGTCCGCCAGCCGATAGAGCGATGTGGATCCGCTGTCGACGACGAAGCCTCGCCCGAGCCAAGAAGACGAATCCGAGGTCGAGATTCAGAGCGCGGAAGCGCATGCTCTCCAGCCCGGCCGCCCTGACCATCCCGACGAGCGCATCCTCTACGTCGACGACGACGATATCGCTCGCGAGGCGTTCGCGGACGCGGCCATCCAGCTAGGCTTTCGGGTCGATACCGCCGACGGCGGCGGCGAGGCGCTCACGATGGCGAGCCGGCGCCGTTACGCCGTCATCGCGGCGGATATACGCATGCCCACGTTGAACGGGCTCTCGCTGATCCAGCTGCTCCGGCCCAAGCGGCCCGACGCAACCTATCTGATCGTCACCGGCGCGTCCCACCTCGACCTGCCGAGCCAGGCCAACGGCGAGCCGCTCGTGGACGAGATCGTCTCGAAGCCGTGGACACTGAGCCAGCTCGCGAAGATTCTCAAACGCGCCGTCGACCGCGCGCGCGCGCGCCAGTCGGATGGCTCCGCAAAGCAGCCGCAGGATCTTCCCATCCTCGTCGTCGAAGACGATCCCGAAAACGTCACCATCTTACGCAAGCTCATGGCCGAGAGCTTGCCCGACACGAGCTGTGTGCACGCGCAAAGTCTTTCGCACGCGATCGAGATGCTCGCGGAGCGCGCGTTCCGCCTCGCGGTCGTCGATCTGGAGCTTGCGGACAGCGGCGGACTCGAGACGGTGCTGAGCTTGAGGCGCACCGTTCCGGAGCTCCCCCTCGTCGTTCTCGGAGTTCTCGACGATGAGCTCGTCCAAAACCAAGTCTTGAAAGCGGGCGCGCAAGACTACCTCGTCAAGAGCCGCCTCGACGAGTACAACCTGAGACGCTCGGTGCGTTACGCGCTCGAGCGCAAGGAACTCGAGGACCGTCTCACGTTCCTCTCGCAAAGCGATCCGGTGACCGGCCTACCCAACCGAGCGTCGCTCCTCCAAGATCTCGGGCGCGCCGTCAGCCGCGCGAGAAGCCCGGACGCGAAGGTCGCGGTGCTGCTGCTCGACCTGGATCGATTCAAGATCGTCAACGAATCTCTCGGCCACGACATGGGGGACCGTCTCCTCAAAGTGGTTGCCGATCGCTTGCGTGAGAATCTGAGAGACGTCGACATCTCCGCCAGACTCGGGGGTGACGAATTCGCGATCCTCCTCGAAGGTGTATCGAGCGACGACGAAGCGGTGGCTACCGCACAACGTCTGTTGGAGGCGCTCACACCTCCCGCAAGACTCAACGACTACGAGATCGCATCGACGGGCAGTATCGGCGTCGCGCTCTATCCCGACCACGCGGAATCGGCGACAGAGCTACTCCAGCGCGCCGACCGCGCCATGTACCGCGCCAAACAAAACGGGCGGGACGGCTACGCGCTCTACAGCGACGAGAACGAGGAATCCCGCTCCGGTGTTTTGGAGCGACTCACGTTCGAAAGCGGGATCCGCCACGCGCTCGAGCGCGACGAGTACGTCGTGTTCTTCCAGCCGCAGCTGACGCTCGATCGAAAGCGATTGGTCGCGGTGGAAGCTCTCGTCCGCTGGAACCATCCCAAAGCGAGTCTCGTCCCGCCGGGGCGTTTCATGCCGTTTCTGGAGAGCTCGGGCCTCATCAAAGGTGTGGGCGATTGGGTGCTCCAGACCTCGTGCCACCAGGTCAAGCTCTGGCAGGATGAAGTCTTTCCCGAGCTGCGGGTATCGGTGAATCTATCCGCGCGGCAGTTCGAAGGCACCGACCTCGTGGCCACGGTGGAGCGGGCGCTCTCGGAGTCGGGGCTTCCGGCAACCGATCTCGAGCTCGAGATCACCGAAAGTCTCTTGATGCGCGATACCGAACGTACGCGAGCAACGCTTCAAGAGTTGAAAGCGCTCGGTGTACGCATCGCCATCGACGACTTCGGCACCGGGTATTCTTCGCTTGCTTACCTGACGACGTTTCCTCTCGATTGCCTCAAGATCGACCGCAGTTTCGTCCACGACATCACCACCAACGACGACGACCGCACCGTCGCCGAGGCGATCATTGGCTTGGGTCACAACCTTCGGCTCGACGTCGTCGCGGAAGGTGTCGAGACCGAGGAACAGCTTGGGCTTTTGAGCGGGTGCGACGGTTTCCAGGGATTTCTGATCAGCCGCCCACAACCATCCCAAGCAGCTCGACAGCTATTGGCACAGTACTCCCGCGCTCCGTAAGAGCGCATCGCCTCAAAAACCCGAGCTCCGCGCAAACACCATACGGTTTCCGCTCGGGAAGCGGATCGTCATCGACGCTTCGCCCACCTTCAGGTACGGATCCTCGCACCAACGGGCCCTCAATTGGAAATCTGTTACCATGGGCCGTTTCGAGCATTGGGTTTATGGAGTCGGGGTCGTGAACGCTAGACCGATTACTGTCGTCCTTGTTGTGGTTCTCGTCATGCTGGTTCTCCTTGGCGGCTGCTCCCTCAAGAGCCGCGCCGTCGATACTCTCGCCGACGTGCTCGGTGACGGCGAAGCCGTCTATCTCTCGGACGAAGACCCGGAGCTCATCGCCGCAGCGCTTCCGTTCAACATGAAAACGATGGAGACGCTGCTCGAGACCAACCCCAACCATCGAGGTCTGCTCCTCACCTCGACGAAATCATTCATTCTCTACACGTACGCTTTCGTCGAGCCTGAAACGCGTGAGTTGGAATACACCGAGTTCGACGAAGCCGAAGCGGTGCGGCTTCGTGCCGCACGGCTGTACCGCCGTGCCTACCGCTACGGCATCCGCGGACTCGAAGTCGAACATCCGGGTATTGGCGAGCGTCTGAGCGCTAGCCCCGACGAAGTGGCACAAGGCCTTACCCTCGAGGACGTCCCTCTTACGGTCTGGACCGCCGCCGCCCTTGGCGGCGCGATCGGCGTCGCCATCGACGATCCGGAATCGACCGCCGATATCGCCGTCGTCGGCGCGTTGTTAGAGCGGGCGCTCTCGCTCGACGAAGATTTCGAGAGCGGCACCATCCATGAATTCTTGTTCTCGTACGAGGCAGGGAGGCTCGGTGGCGACATGGAGAAAGCGCGCATGCACTACGATCGCGCTCTCGCGCTCGGTCCCAGCAAAAAGCCTTCGATCTGGCTGAGCTGGGCCGAGAGCGTTTCCGTGGCCCAACAAAACCGGAGTGAGTTCCTGGAGCTCGTAGAACAGGTGCTCGAGTTCGACGTGAGCGCCTATCCCGAAAACCGGTTGCTCAACATCCTGGCACAGCGACGAGCTCGATGGTTGCAAGACACCGTCGACGAGCTCTTTTTGGAAAGTGGAACCTGAGATGAAGCGCGGACTGAGCAACTTGTCTAGAGGCTTCCTGTGCACCCTACTTCTATCGGCGGCAATGGCGGCCGAAGCTCGCGTCGTGGTGCGGCTAGGTACAGTGGCGCCTAAAGGCTCTTCCTGGGAGCTTCTCATGAGGCGCATGGGCGCCGAATGGGGTAAAGCGACCGATGGAGAAGTGCGGTTGCGCATCTACGCCGGCGGCACGGTGGGCGACGAAGGCGAGATGATCCGCAAGATGCGCATCGGCCAGCTGCAGGCCGCCGGCATCTCGAACGCCGGGCTTGCCGAGCTCGATCCCAGAGCCTATGCCCTCATGCTCCCGATGATGTTCGAATCCTACGAAGAGTGGGACTACGTCCGCAACGAGATCAACCCGATTCTCGAGAAGAATCTGGCCGAGAAAGGATTCATCGTTCTTACGTGGTCCGACGTCGGCTGGGTGTATTTCTTCACCAAAGCTCCGATGCGCACGCCTACTGACCTCGCGGGCATGAAGCTTGCCGGCTCGCATACCGAGACGCGGACGATCGACATCTTCAAGTGGGCTGGATTCAACCCGGTGCCGATATCGACCGTCGACATGATGACCGGGCTCCAAACGGGCTTGGTTGACTCGACCTACGTGCCTCTCATTCTCGCGGAAGGCTCCCAGCTCTATCGTCAGGTGTCGCACATGACCGATATGAAGTGGGCGCCCCTTCAAGGCGCCATCGTCATGCACGAGAACGGTTGGAAGAAGCTCACCCCCGATCAGCAGGCCGACGTGCTCCGGATCACACGCAAAATCGGTGAAGAGCAACGACAATCGAACCGGCAACATGAACAGCGCTCGCTCGATGCCATGACCAAACGAGGGCTTCAAGTCATCGACGTGACCGACGAGATCCTCGACGAATGGCGTGCGGTCGCGGAGAAAGCGTACCCGCGGGTGCGCGACGACCTGGTACCCCCCGAGATTTTCGATCGCGTCGAAGAGCTCCGGGACGAATTTCGAGCGCGGCAGGCCAGCCAACCCTGAGCGAAATCATAAAAGACCCCGGGCCCGAGGCGGCGCCTCTTCCGCCTTTCAAGGGGCTCCATGCTTTCGAAAACGGTATCTCTATCGCGGCGCTCTTCACCATGGCGCTTCTGCCGCTCGCAGAAGCGATCGTCCGCACGGTGTATCCGGGCGGGATTTCCGGCTCGACCATCTGGGTGCAACACCTTGCTCTCTGGGTCGCTTTTCTCGGTGCCGCGATCGCCGCGCGTCGTGGCGAGCTGTTGTCGTTGACGGCGGGGGCCCAGCTCGCGGGGGCGCGCTCCCGCGCGTGGATCGATATCGTCGTCGGTGGTATCAGTGTCGCCGTTTGTCTCGTTCTTCTGTACGGAAGCCTGGTGCTCGTTTACGTCGAGCGCGACGGCGGGCGGACGATCGGGGTCGGTCTTCCCGTCTGGATCGCACAGGCGATCATGCCAGTCGGGTTTGCACTGATCGGCGTGCGCCTTCTGCTGAGAGCGTCACCGAACTGGAAAGGACGACTACTCGCGGCGAGTTTCGCACTCGTGCCACTCGTGCTGTGGCGCTTCGAAGCCCTTCAAGAAACGAGCTTGTACTTGCCGCTCGTCGTTGCCCTCATTGGGGCCACCGCGCTCGGCGCGCCGATCTTCGTCGGCATCGGCGGCGTAGCCGCGGTCCTGTTGTGGCACGACTTCTTCCCCGTCGCCGCGATCCCGACCGAGGCTTACAACCTCGCGATCAAACCTATTCTTCCGACGATCCCGTTGTTCACGCTCGCGGGCTTCATCCTTGCGGAAGGGGGAACGCCGCGTCGACTCGTAGAGCTCTTCACTGCACTCGTCGGTTGGCTTCCTGGCGGCGTGGCCGTGGTCGCGATCGTGGTGTGCGCGTTTTTTACGAGCTTCACCGGCGGAAGCGGCGTGACCATCCTCGCCATGGGCGGGCTGTTGTTCCCGATGCTGCTCGATCGGAAGTACACGCCGAAGTTCGCGACCGGGCTTTTGACGTCGGCAGGCTCGCTGGGGCTGCTGTTCCCGCCGTCGCTCGCCGTCATCCTCTATGGCCTCGTCGCGAAGGTCGAGGTCCGGCAGCTTTTCGTCGCCGGGTTCATTCCCGCGGTCCTCGAGATCGGGATCGTGGCCGCGTTCGCGCTCTACCTGGCAAGGAAAGTCCGGATCGAGCGTGTCTCGTTCGAGTCCAGACGCGCCGTGAAGGCGCTCTGGATCGCGAAGTGGGAAGTCGCGATTCCGGTGGTCGTTCTCGGGAGCATCCTCGGGGGGTTTGCCACGCTCGTCGAGGCTTCCGCCATCACCGTGCTCTACGCTTTCATCCTCGAGTTCGTCATCCACCGCGACTTGAAGATCAAACAGGATCTGCTGCGCGTCGGCGGCGACGCGGCGACGTTGATCGGCGGCGTGCTCATCATCCTCGGCGTCGCGCTCGGGTTGACGAACTACTTGATCTTCGCCGAAATCCCTCAGGCGGCGGTGGAGTCGGTGCAGACCATCGTGAGCTCACCGCTCGTGTTCCTCCTGCTGCTCAACATCTTTTTGCTGATCGTCGGGTGCTTGATGGATATCTACTCGGCGATCGTCGTGGTCGTCCCCCTCATCACTCCTCTCGGCCTGGTCTTCGGCATCGACCCGTTCCACCTCGGCATCATCTTTCTTACCAATATGGAGCTCGGTTACCTCACCCCTCCCGTGGGGATGAACCTCTTTTTGGCCTCGTACCGGTTCAAGCAGCCGCTTCCGGATGTTTATCGTGCGGCGCTGCCCTTTCTGGTGATCCGCGCGGTGGCCGTGCTACTCGTAACTTACGTGCCATGGCTGACGCAGTTCCTGCCAGCGCTGCTGTTGCGGTAGCACCTCCCCTGCCCCTGTCCGTCCCCGTTCGCGACGGGCGCCATCGTTTGTCTGTCGCCGTAGCACGCGCCGTCGGCGGCGACCCGTCGATTGTGCTCGCGGATGAGCCGACCGGAAGAGGCACCAAGAATGTCGCCGGATCGAAAGACGCGAACCCGCGCCGGAGGCGCCCACTTCGCGACTTTGCGTTGTTTTTTTCTTTCCCGGAAAACAAGCTTTTCGGGCGTGGTGCAAAGCTCACGGAGCCCGCTCGTAGGCTAAGGCTTCCCGCACCTGTCGTGCGAGATCAGCGGGGATCCGCTCGGCGTCTTCCTCGTCGTAGAAGAACTCGTCGGCCCAAATGCGTGGCTGGTCGCCTGGTTTCACGAAATACGCCTGCAGCCGTAGTTGGCCCTGATAGCGCTCCACACTCCCCGCGAGCACGTAGTCGACGCCGAGCTCCTCCGCGATCGCGCGAGCGCCGCCAGGAATACCAAGGTAGTCGAGCGCGGTAGCACGCGGGACGACATCGAAACTCCCGAGCTCCATAAGCGCTTCGGTAATCGCCACCGTGGTATTCGACGCGATGAGCTCGAGATCGTCGGCGCCGTCGAGGTTCCCGAACGGCAGGACGGCAACAGACGGGCTCGCGCTAGGGCTCTGGGGCTTGAGTCGCACCACAGGCTTTCCGAAGTACGCAATCGTCGCCAGCACGGCTCCGAATGCGACGATGGCGACGACGACTTTCTTCCCCGAAGAATCCATAGTTTGACCGATTCGGCCGAAGCGGTAATCATACTTGGTCATGAAATCACTTGTTCTCGTCAAGTACGTCCCCGACGCCAACTCCGTGTTCCGCATCAATGCCGAAGGGACTTGGGTGGACACGTCGAGCCTGTCGTATGCAGTCAACGACTACGATCGCTACGCCCTCGAAGAGCTTCTCGCGCTCAAGGACGCCGGGAAAGTCGAAGAGGTCGTTGCTCTGACAATAGGCCCCAAAGACGCGAGCTCCGCGCTCCGCACCTGTCTCGCGACCGGCGCCGATCGCGCCATCCACGTCAACGACGACGCTCTCACTGGATGCGATCCGCTGTCGCTCGCTCGCGTCATCCATGCCGCCATCAAAGACGAAGGGTTCTCGCTGATTCTCGCCGGCCTTCAGGCCGACGACGACAACCACACGCAAGTGGGCGGGCTCCTCGCGGGTCTCCTGGACTTTCCATGCGCGAGCGCCGCGGGGAACCTGAACCTCCAAGACGACACCACGCTTCGGGTCGAACGTGAGCTCGAGAACAACGAGCTTCAGGTCGTCGACCTGACGTTACCGGCGGTGGTCACGGTGCAAACCGGCATCAACACACCGCGTTACGCGAGCCTCAAAGGGATCATGGCGGCGAAGAAAAAGACCGTCGCGAACCTCGGCTTGGCCGATCTCGGCCTCGACGCTTCGGACGTCGGCGGAGGCGCCGCCAAGCTTCGCACCGTGGGATTCGCCCCGCCATCCAAGGGCAAGGGCGCGGAGATCCTGACCGGCTCTCCCGACGAGATCGCACAAAAGCTCATCGGCCGTATCCGCGAGAACACAGGAGTCATCTGAGATATGCCTACCAAAGTCCTTATTCTCGCCGAGCACGACGGAACTACCCTCAAAGACATTTCGTTCGAGCTTCTCGGGATGGCGAACGCCATCGCGGACGCCGAGGTCAAAGCGCTCCTGTTGGGAAACGGCGTCGACGGCCTCGCGGAAGAGCTCGCGTCTCGCGGCGCGAGAGAAGTGATCTACGTCGAGGGCGCGGCGCTCGAGGAATACACAGGTGACGGCTATCAGAAAGCCATCGAGCCCATCGTCAAGGAAGAAGCGCCGCGGCTCTTTCTCATCGGCAACACGCCGAACGGCTGGGATGTAGCGCCGCTCGTCGCGGCCAGGCTCGGGGTGCCGCTCGCAACCGGTTGCTCCGAGGTGACGCTCGAGGGAGACGAGGGTCGCTTCAAGCGCAAGGCGTTCAACGGAAAGTTCGTCCACGAAGTCGCGATATCGGATCAAAGCCCGCTCATGGCGACCATCGACAAAGGCGCTTCCTCGGTTTTCGAAGGCCAGACGTCGGGCTCGGTGCGCAAGGTGGAGCCAACCGTTCACAAGAGCGATCTGCGCTCGCGCTTCGTCGAGATCAAGAAGGGCGCCTCGAGCGGGCTCGATTTGACGCAGGCTGCGGTCATCGTCGCGGGAGGCAGAGGCGTCGGGGAAGCAGAGAAACTCGACGTCGTGCGTGAGCTCGCGGACGCGTTGGGCGCGCAGCTAGGCGCTTCGCGCGCGGTGACCGACGCGGGTTGGCTTCCCCACGAGCATCAAATCGGCAGCAGCGGCGTGACCGTCAGCCCTAAACTGTACGTCGCGTGCGGTATCTCGGGCGCGATCCAACACGTCGTGGGCATGAAGAGCTCGGGGTACATCGTCGCCATCAACAAAGATGCCGACGCACCCATCTTCGGCATTGCTGATGTCGGTGTGGTGGGCGATCTGTTCGAGATCGTGCCGGCGCTGACCAAGGCAGCCAAAGAAGCAAAAGGTTAGAGGCTAGCCGGCTTTCTTGTTCTCTTCGGACTTTTCGGTCTTCTTGTGCTCGTCCTTTTCCTTGGGAGCATCCGGGATCGGAAAGTCCGGGTCGAGGGTGCGCACCTGATCGAAGACCCGCTCCGCGCGCTCGGTGAGCCCTTCCTTCTGGTACAGCTGAGCTAGTCCCCTGTATCAGAACAAATTAGATAAAGCAGAGCTTGCCGAAACCCTTCTAAGTGCATGAATCTTATGAATCTTATGGGCTGGCGAAAAGCCTAACTTTGTATAGTAATCAAAGATCCAGGGGACTAGGGACAAGAGATACCGCGGCTCCCACGGCTCGAGCTTGTGGGCAATCTTCAAATTCTGCTCCGCGTCCTGCCGCCATTTCGGGTTCTCCGAGAGCGCGCGTCCGAGGAAGTGATAGCGCGCGGGGTCGTTGTCCTCGTCGAGCTCCATCGCCTGGCGGCAGAGCTCGATCGCGCTCCAGAAATCTTCTTCTTTCATGGCGCGCTTCGCGCGCTTGAACAACCGCCCGCCCTCCCCGGAGTCCGTTGGACGGATCCAATCCTTCCGCACCGAAGTTTCGGACGTGATGACCTCCCAACGCTGCTTCGATTCCTGGTATTGGCTCTCGTGGTCATCGAGCTTTTGATACGCGTTCGTAGAGGTCTGCGACGTTAGCGTAATGTAGGCCTCTTTCACGCGGGCGCGCCCGAACGAAAGCTTTTCTTGAAAATCCGAGTCCGGAATGTGCTCCCACTTCTCGGGATCGAACTTGTGGAAGCGCTCGCTGTACGCGGCTTCGATCTGCGCGTCCCCCGCGCCGCGCTCGAGCCCGAGGACCTGCCAGTGGTTGTGGCACTGGATGTCGTTATGGAGCTCGATGAGCTCCTTCTCGAACGGATCGGGGGCGGCGTCACGCGGTGTCGGCCGGGGACCGATTGGCGGATCCGCGCTGACCCTTCTTTCTTTGAGCTCTACGACGCCAGCCTGATGGAGCGCAATCAGGGTGCGGACCGCGTCTTCTTCGTCGAGCGGCGACGACTTCAAGATCTCTCCCACCGTGCTCTCGCTGTCGACGAGGTCTAACAGCGTGGCCTGTTCGGGCGTCAGCTCCATTCCGGAGGCGACCGCGAGCGCGCCGGCGGTCTGTTCGAGCACGTAGTCTTCGATGAGAACCTTGTCGCGATAAAGCCCCACATCGGGAAGGCGTTTGACCGCGTACAGGAACACGTCGCCGATGGATACCGGCGACAGCGTCACCGCCTCGACCTCCATTTGCTCCGAGAACACCAGCCGGTCCGACGGGCTCATGAGAATCGCACCAGCGATGTCGAGGATCTGGATGCGGACGAAGCGTTCGATCTCACCAGCTCCGAGGTAATCGAGCTCGACGAGGATCTGGCCGAGCTTGCGGCCCGAGCGGATGAAGCTGATGGCGTGGTCGAGCTCGGTCGCGGTGATCTGCTGCTCGCGCACCATGACCTCACCGAGACGCTCTTCAGGAACGTTGGATCGGGCGCCGACGAGCTCGCCGCCTTCGAAGAAGACCAACCGCTTGGCGTCTCCCGCCTCGCTGATGAGCGCGCCGTTTTTGCCTGCCTCGAATGCGCTCCGCATCGCGCGCGCCGCTTTGGTGTCAAAGGTGTCGCTCAATCTGCAGATCTCCCCAACTTTGACAGAAGCAAGTTGCAGGCCAATATCGTGACGATCGCCGTCGCGCCATAAGTTCCCGCGGATCAACACGAAACGGGCACCAAAACGATGCGGCGGGCGGAAACTGTGGAGAAAACCCTACACCGGCGCTAGCCAGTGGCAGTCCAGAGCGTGACCGACTCGGGGCTGATTTTGATCAGCGGTTTCTGGTCGATGCGGGCGTTTCTGTACTGTGGGTATCGGGAACGTAGCCTCGCGATGACCGTGGCGTGCTCCTTCGCGTAACGCCCACGGGGAGCGATGGTCTCGGCCACGCCGCGCACGAGCACGTAACCGAGCGCGGTCCAGTCGGCTTCGTAGTGGTCGATCACGAGTGACACCGAAGGGTTCACCTCGATGTTCCGAAGCCGCTTCAGCCGACCCCACGAGACGCTCTTACGCTTCTCGTCGATAGGCGTATAGAAATACCCGTCGACGAGCACGAAGCAAACCGGGACGACGCTCGGTCTCCCCTCCGCATCGGCCGTCGCCAGGCGCGCCACGAGGAGCTTCTTGATGAATGCCTCGACTTCGGGCTCGATAGCGACCGTCATGGCTCGAGTGCTTATAATGCATTATGCGCGCTCTCTTTCCAACGCTTCTTGTTCTTCCCTACCTCTGGCCTCGGGTCGTTCTCGAGCCGTAGTAGACTGGTCGCCGTGAAACGCCTGATCGCCCTGTTGTTGTTGTTGTGCTCCTCTTGTGGAGGTGGGGGTGGCCTGCCCACAGGCGCGTCTCCCGTGATGGCGAGCGTCGAGTTCCACTACGAAGCCACATCGGACCAACGGGCCCAAAACTTCGGGTGCAACGGCGTCGCGCGGATCTACCCCAGTTGGTGGGGATTCACCCACGCGACCATGATCCTGACGGGTGAAGGACGCTGGGCGGCGCTCTTCGAGAACGTCCCCGTCGGCCGACAATCGGTCCGTATTACCACTCCGTTCGGTTGCGACAACCCGAGTATCGTCGCGAACGACGTCGCACTGGCCGCTCGGAACGACAACCTCGTATTCGCCTTCACCGTCCACCCTGACGGCAGTGTCGATCACTAAAACGACCGTTTCGGTCGTCATCCCGACGTTCAACCGCGCGAGCGTCATCACGCGAGCGCTCGAATCCATCCTCCTCCAGACACGTCCGCCTGACGAAATCCTCGTAGTCGACGACGGCTCCACCGACGATACCGCCGAGCGGGTGCGCGCCGAGTTCCCCGGCGTTCGCTTGATCGAGCAAGAAAACCACGGCGTCAGTGCCGCACGAAACGCCGGAATCCGAGCGGCTACCGGAACCTGGATCGCCCTCCTAGATTCCGACGACGAATGGCTTGCCGAAAAACTCGACCGCCAATTGCGCGCGGTGGCCACCGACGACACCGTCCTTTGCCACACCGACGAAATCTGGATCCGGCGCGGCCGCCGCGTGAACCCGATGAAAAAGCATCGGAAGCACGGCGGGCACATCTTCGAGCACTGTCTTCCTTTGTGCGTCATTTCGCCTTCGTCGGCGCTGTTGCATCGGCGTCTTTTCGAAACCGTTGGTTGGTTCGATGAAGATTTGCCCGCGTGCGAGGACTACGACCTCTGGCTCCGCGTCACCGCACGCTTTCCCGTCCTCTTCATCGACGAGCCGTTGATCGTCAAGCACGGCGGCCACGACGATCAGCTTTCTCGCCGCTACTGGGGTATGGATCGCTTCCGCATCACCGCGCTCGAAAAAATCCTCGCGGCGGAAACGCTCAGCGAAGCGGATCGCGCCGCGGCGGAATCGATGTTGGCGCACAAGATCGCGATCTACGCGTCGGGCGCCAAAAAGCGCGGCAAGCTGGCGGAGGCACAGGCGTATGAGAGTAGGCTCGAAACATGACTCGGTTCGTCGTTGCCCTTCGCGCGGAAGCGCGCCCTTTGATCGACCGCTACCAGCTCGAAGCACTCGAACCTGGCGACGATGGCGCATTCCGTGCGTTTCACGGAAGCGGCCGTAGTCTCGTGATCTCGGGCGTCGGTAAAGTAGCGGCGGCCGCAGCGGTAACGTATCTTCATGAAAAGCCCCTAGAAGTATGGTTGAACGTGGGTATCGCCGGTCACCGCGACCGCTCACCGGGTGAGCTCGTGCGGGCGCACCGCGTCACCGACACCGGGACTGGTGAGCGCTTCTATCCAACGCTCCTCGGCCTTCCTCACATCCAGACCGAAGGCGTCACCACGGTCGACGTACCCGAGACCGAGTTCGCCTCGCGCGACGTCTTCGACATGGAGGCGTCGGGCTTTTACCAAACCGCGGTTCGCTTTTCGACATCCGAGCTCGTGCAGTGCGCGAAGATCGTGAGCGACAACGTGGACACTGGCACCGACGCGCTCACGGTTGAGCGCGTCAGCAAGCTCGTGGAACGTAACCTCCACGCCATCGATGATGTCGTCGCCCATCTCGAAACACTGGCCACAGAGCTCGAGCCTTTGCGGCCTTTGGGAGATGCGCCCGACGTCGAGCCTTTCTTCGAGACATGGCACTTCACCACATCGGAAAGGCGGCGGCTTTCTCGGCTTCTCGTTCGCCACCGTGCGCTCCAAAGTCTGCCGACGGCTGAGGAGTTCCGCCAACTGAAAGCGGCGTCGGCGGTCTTGCAAGAGCTCGACCACCGCGTGCGAACCCTCGCTTCGGAGCAGCGGGAGTTTTGACGCCGCTCGAGCTAATAGGAGCCGCTACGATCGTGATGCTCGGTGCGATCCTTCAAGGCTCGGTCGGGTTCGGCCTCGGCATGCTGGCGGCGCCACTCCTGGTGCTCATCGATCCCGGGTTCGTGCCCGCTCCGCTTCTGGCGGCCGCGTTGGCGCTGACACTCCTCGTTGCGCAACGCGAGCGGCATGCCATCGACTTCAGGGGCATCGGATGGGTGCTCGTCGGCCGCCTCCCCGGCACGCTCTTGGGTGCCATGGTCATGGCGATCGCTCCTCAACAGGCGACGACCATTCTCGTCGGCGTGGTCGTGTTCGTCGCGGTTGGTCTCACCGGCTCAGGGATGAGCCTTCCGCGTACCCCGCGCGTTCTCTTGGGCGCGGGGACGCTCTCGGGTTTCATGGGGACGACGACCTCGATTGGCGGGCCGCCGATCGCGGCCCTCTACCATGACGCGGCAGGAGCCAAGCTCCGCGGAACGATGTCCGCCATCTTCGTCGTCGGGCTCGTGATCACCCTGACGGCTCTCGCTATCGTCGGCCGCTTCGGCCGGCCGGAGCTCCACCTCGCAGCGTGCCTTCTCCCCGGCGCCATCGTGGGCTACGCGGCGTCCAGCCGTATCGCACCAATTCTCGACCGGGGCTACACGCGTGTCGCCGTGCTGAGTGTTTCGGCTCTCGCTGGTCTTTCGGTCATCGTGCAGGCGCTCGTGGCGAGCCAGTAATCGAATGATCGAGACAATCTACGTCGAAGACGCGGTGGCGTCCCATCCGCGGGTGCAATCGATACTCTCGAGGTTTTCGAAAGCAGCGGCAATTCCCGTCACTCGCTATGGCGAAGTGTTCAACCGCAATCATCAGAGCTTCCGACTTCAGAAACGAAAGCCCTCGTTGATCCTCGCGGAGAAGCAAGGCAACCGGGTGTTGCCGGCGCCCGAGGGCTACGGCATCGGGAGCGCGCAAAACTTCTACTTCTCTCACGTTCTCAACTGCCTCTACGATTGCCGCTATTGCTTCTTGCAAGGCATGTATCGTTCGGCGCACTACGTCGTATTCGTGAACTACGAAGATTTTCAAGACGCGATCGTGTCCACCGCGATCGCGCGTCCCGACGAAGACGTTTATTTTTTCTCAGGCTATGACGGCGACAGCCTCGCTCTCGATAGCATCACCGGGTTCGTCGACGCGTTCGTTCCGTTTTTTGCGGAACATCCTCGTACATACCTGGAGCTACGCACAAAATCCGCCGCCATTCGACCGCTCTTGTCACACGAGCCCGGTGCAAACGTCGTCGTTGCATTCAGCTTCACACCGGTCGCTTTCGGCAATGCGCTCGAGCACGGCGTGCCCAAATTGGAAGCTCGCGTCGGCGCCATGCGGCAGCTCGCCGAACGAGGCTATCGTCTCGGGCTACGCTTCGATCCGCTTCTGTACACCAAGCACTACCGGCAACACTATCGTGGGCTCTTCGAAGCGATCTTCTCCCAGCTCGACGTTCGAAGCCTCCACTCGGTGAGCTTCGGTCCGTTCCGGATGCCACGCGACTACTTTCAGCGCATGCAGAAGCTCTACCCGGAGGAAAAACTCTTTGCGGGCCTCGACGAAGAAACTCGCATGGTCTCGTATCCGGCGGAGCTCGAGAAGGCCATGCGAGAGTCATGCGAAGAGGAACTGAGGCGCTTCGTACCGTCCTCGATCCTGTTTCCGTGTCGCCCCTAGCGACGAGAAAGTTCCCTCCCTGCACTTGCCCCTGCCCCTGCCCGGGAGTGGGAACCGCGTTGTCCCAAATCGTATAGATTCTTTACGGCGACGCTAACGTAAAGAATGTTAAGCCAGGTGTTTACACATAGTTGCAATGATGGACCCGTGGCACGGAACTTGTATTAGCACTTGGCAACGGTGCTCTGAATGAGACACGCACAGAACCGGATCCCAATCGTCCTTCTGGCGTTTTTCGCGCTCGCGACACCCGTTATCACTCAGGCGGATCTGGTGTGCCCGCTCTGCGACGCCGAACCCGTGGTGACGCTCGGCGTCGCCGAGGTCGTCGAGCTCGTGCTGTCGACGGTGATGTACAAAGGCGTCGCCGTCCTTCTCCTCGGCGCGACTGCCGTCGTCAGCTTGCCGTGGGTCGTCGCCGGGGTGGCTGTCGCTCTTTTCTATGTCCCTCGCTGGCTCAAGGCCTCGTCTTGACCTTCTCGAGCTCGTCGTAGACGTCTTCTTTCCAATACTGCGAGCGCACGTGCTCCACGAGCTGCACGCGGTAGCTCTCGGATTCGATGGCGATGAGTTGCCGATCCGCACCCCGATATAGAATGCCGGCTCCAGCAGGGCCATGAATGAAAACGGTGATGACGCAGGAAAAAAATAACGCAAAGTCGCAAGGGCGCAAAGGTTCGGGTTCACTTCGCTTCACTCGACTCGCTTTCTTTGCGCCTCCGCGTCTTGGCGCCTTTGCGTTTGTTTTTTGGATCAGACGCACTCTCTCCAAGAAGATAGATCATGGGTTACACCGTTCCTTGCTCGCGAGGCCCGATTCGCGCAGGAGATCAAAAAAAGTCGCTTTATCGGCGTCGCGACCCGGGTGTCATCGGCCAGAGACGCCACCGAAGCGCTTGCCACGCTGAAAAAGGAATTTCCCGACGCCACCCACCACTGCTGGGCGTACGTTCTCGGAAACCGCTCTCCAAAATCTGATCAAATCTGATCAGGCCCAGGTTCCTGCTTCATCGAGGAGCGTTTCACTTCGGCGTATACCGAAGCCAGAGCGCTCCTCTCCACAGGCTTGAGGTCCGGTTGAGCTCACCGTACTAAAAAGATTCAGCGCTGCGTTCAAGTCTCGATCTCTTTCCGAACCACACTCCTCGCATCGAAACTGGCGCTCTGTCAAAGTCAGATCTTTGTTGAGCACGCCGCACTCACAGCACGTTTTCGAAGACGCGAACCAACGGTCGCACACCTCGACGTGATTGCCGCGAAGCTCCGCCTTGTAGTGGAGCTGGCGGCGAAACTCGTGAAAGCCCATGTCCGCAATCGCTCGCGCCAGGCGCCGATTCGCCAGCATGCCCTTTACGTTCAGATCCTCAATCGCTATGCCCGCATAGTTTTTCGTCAAGTAGGTCGTGAGTTTATGCAGTGCGTCTTGGCGAACGCAGCGGATTCTGTAGTGTAGCCGCGCCAGAGCCACACGAGCCTTCTCGCGATTCTTGGTCCCTTTCTGTTTGCGCGACACGCGGCGAGACAAGCGCCTCAGCTTGGAAAGCTCTCGTCTCAGCGGCTTCGGTCCCGCGATCTGCTCCCCAGTAGACAACGTTGCCAGCCGCAGCACACCCACCGCTGCTTGGCTCTCGCAACGTTCCGGTGTCTCCTCGAGCTCTACCGATAGGCTCACAAACCACTTGTCCGCCGTTCGAGAAACGACCGCCGAGACCAGCTTGCCTCGAAACCGAAGCTCCTCCCGCATCCGTACCCACCCGAGCTTCGGGATCCAAACGCGCTTGCCCGCGAGCTTCACGTGATCGTTGCCAACATAGAAACTGTCGTGCACCCCCTTCCTCTTGAACCGTGGATAGCGTGCCCTCTTGGCGAAAAAGTTCCGGAACGCCGACTGGAGATGAAGAAACGGTTGCTGGGCTGCATACTTCGTGACTTCAAACACCCAAGGAAACTCCTCGCCCTTGATGGCGTTGAACTGTTTCTTGAGAGCCAATCCCGAGGGTTGACCGCCCGCTTCGTATTCTTGCCGCCAGCGCTCGAGAGCCCAATTCCACACGAAGCGAGCAACACCACAGGCGCACCGTAGGTAGACTTGTTGTTGCGGTGTAGGATCGAGATGTATCTTGTGGCTGAGTGTCGTTGGACGTGTGCGGTGCAGCGCTTTCACGGGATGAGTATAAGTAAATGTTAGGAGTATGTCAAGAGATCAAATCTAATCAATCTGATATAAATAGATAGAAACATTAGCCCCAAGACGAGCTGGCAGATGCGGATGGACGATGATGGCGAGCCTTCGGGAACGGCCGGCAAGCCCATCCTGAATGTGCTGCAGCACAAGAACGTCGGCGACATTTTGCTGGTCGTCGCGCGCTATTTCGGGGGCACGAAGCTCGGTGCCGGTGGTCTCGTGCGCGCGTACTCGTCGAGCGCGAGCGGGGTGATGGAATGCCTCGAGGTCGTCACCAACACGCCGCTACGAGAGGCCCGGCTGAGACTCGACTATGCCGAGGAGCAACCTGTCCGAAGACTTCTGGAGGAGCTCGAGGTCACCGTAGGCTCGTCGACGTACGGCGAGCACGTGGAGCTTCTGATTCGTTTCGCCGAGGATCGTTCGCAGGTGCTCGAAGACGCTCTCGCCGAGCGCACGAGTGGGCGCGTGAAACTCGTTGCGATATAGTTTCGGTCCGTAAGCAACAGGAGAACCCATGAAGAACTATCTCCCTTTTCTATTCGCGCTCGGCACCGCTCTCTGCTGGGGTCTTTACGGTCCGACTCTCGGTAAAGCGCGCCTCGTCGACGCCGATCTCTCCCCGTTCAAGCCCTACGTGGGCATCGGGTTCGCCTATCTCGTCATCGCGATCGCGGGTGGAATGATCGGGATGTGGTACAAGGGCGACAGTTTTTCGCCGTCCGGTGCTTCGGGTCTGTGGGGCCTCGCAGCAGGAACGCTCGGGGCGCTCGGGGCGTTCAGCCTCACGTTGTGCATGTTCAGCGGCGGGGCGCGCATCCCTCATGCGGTCATGCCCGTCGTCTTCGGCGGCGCGGTCACGATCACTGCTATCTACACGATTCTCGCCTCCGGCGGGCGGCTCCACGCGAGCCGATTGTTGTGGGTCGGCATCGCCGGTATGCTGATCTCGATCGTCATTATTACGATGAACACGCCACACGCTCCGCCAACGTCGTCGACTCAATCAACCCCCGAAGCTGGACCATCCCCTTGACCGAGCCGCGCTACCTGTACTGCTGGTTCGATACCGAGTACACGACTCTCGAGCTCGAGCGGGCCAAGCTTCTCCAAGTCGCGCTCGTGGTGTCGGACGACCGGCTGAATCCGATCGCGTACAAGCCGGACGGCGTCCCTCCCGAGCTCCTGAGAAACGACGGGTTTTCGGCATGCCTCGAGCTGCCACCCCGGGAAGAGATTTCGGACCACGTGTTGGAGCACTACCAGCCGTTGCTCGAGATGTGCGAGCGAGAAGGCCGAACCGTCGAGGAAGTCGATGCGTACCTGTCGCGCTACCTCGACGGTTTTCCGGAGACCCGCGACGAGGACATCCGCGTGCGCCCGACTCTCGCCGGCAACAGCATCTATGCCGACTATTTTCTCGCACGCAAGTTTCTTCCTCGGTTTCTGTCCCACTTGAACTATCGGCTCTTCGACGTCACCACGCTGAAGCTCGAGTGGCTCTTCCACCACCGTGGTCCGAGATTCGAAAAGCTCGGCTATCCCGAGAATATCCGAAAGTACTACCGCGGCAAGGACAAGATCGCGGGCGACAAACACGACGCCTACTACGATGTCCAAGCGTCAATGGCAGAGCTCGCTTACTACCGATCGCAATTCGAAAGAATCGAAGAGGACTGAGGATTAACATGAACTTCGTCGAGGCGCCGAGCGAGGCGTCCATACCGCTTCGCCCGCTACGGCGGGACGAGCTGACCACGTGGCTTGCCGACCAGCCCGAAAGCGTAACCCGCTGGGTCGTATCGACCGGCTTCGAAGCCAAGCCGGGTACGACGTGTCTCGTGCCCGGAAACGACGGCGCCATCCGCGAGGTCCTCGCGGGCGTCGGCGAGACGTTATGGGATTGGGCGGGCCTTCCTATTGAGCTTCCCACGCACGCGTATCATGTCGTCGGCGAGCTTACCGACGGGCAAGCAAACCACGCCGCACTCGGGTGGGCGCTCGGAACGTATCGATTCGATCGCCTCAAACAAAGTGAAGACAAAAGCCACGCCGTGTTGGCATGGCCGGAGGGTTGCGACCGACAGAAGGTCGCCTCCGCCGCACGCGCGACGTTCCTCGTCCGGGATCTAATCAACGCACCCGCGTCGGACATGGGTCCGGCGGACCTCGCGGAATCGGGCAACAAAACGGCTGAAGCTCACGGCGCGACCGTTCGGCTCCTCGTCGGGGCCGAGCTCCTCGAGAAGGGTTTTCCCGCCGTTCATGCGGTCGGCCGTGCCGCCGCGCCTGAGCGCGCGCCTCGTCTCATCGACCTCACCTGGGGTGAGCCATCGCATCCGAAAGTCCACTCTCGTCGGTAAAGGCGTCTGTTTCGACAGCGGCGGGCTCGATCTCAAGTCGGCGGCGCACATGAAGCTGATGAAGAAGGACATGGGCGGTGGCGCACACGTCCTCGGTGTCGCGAGCATGATCATGGACGCCAAGTTGCCGGTACGCCTGCGGGTCATCATTCCCGCGGTCGAGAACAGCGTCTCCGGTTCAGCGCTTCGCCCGCTCGACGTCGTCCCCACGCGGAAAGGTACGACCATCGAGATCGGCAACACCGACGCCGAAGGCCGGGTGATCCTCGCCGACGCACTCACCGAAGCGTCGGGGGATGCGCCCGAGCTTCTCGTCGACTTCGCGACTCTAACCGGCGCTGCGCGCATCGCCTTGGGCGCCGAGCTTCCCGCGCTCTACTCGAGCGACGACGAAACAGCAGCGGCACTTCTCGTCCACGGCGAGCGAGAATCCGATCCTCTGTGGCGGATGCCGTTGTACAAACCTTATCGGAAGCTCATCGACGGAAAAGTCGCCGACATCACCAACTCTGCAGACACTCCACTCGGCGGTTCGATCAATGCCGCACTGTTTCTTCAGGAGTTCGTCGAGCCCGACATCCCTTGGGTCCACATCGACGTCATGGCCTGGAACACGAGCTCTCGTCCGGGACGCCCCGAGGGTGGAGAAGCGATGGGAATGCGCGCGGTCTACGCCCTGATTAGCGAGAAGTTTGGCGAGAAGTTTTCTTGAACATCGACTTCAACCGCGACACCACGCCCGGCTCTTGAAGCTTTTGTCGCGCCCGCTCGTGATTGGGCTCGAGCGATAGAACTTTCTCGAACGCGGCCCTCGCTTCCGGCTCGCGACCTTCCTGCTCGTAGACCTCTCCGAGCAGGTAGTACGTTTTGTCGTCGTATTCGTCGAGACTCGTGGCCTGTTCGAGGTGCTCGATGGCCGAGCTTCTCCACTTCGGGTTGCGCGCGTATGCTTGGCCCAGAAGCTGATGGTGCGACGCTTGGGTACCGTCGAGCCGGACCGCTTCCATCAATGCGCCTATAGCCTCGTGATACTTCCGTCGCGAAAAGAGTCGCCGACCTTCCTGGTAGCGCTGCTCCGCGGCCTCGCGTTTGTCTTCCGCCGACGTCTCCTTGTGGGACTCCGGAGCTCGAGCATCGGCGGGTTCCGTCTCGGCCACTCGTGGCGGCGGGACTGTCAGTAGCGGCGCCGGCGGCGTCTCAGGAATTGGTTTGTGTACTTCGAGGGGCTCGGGCTTCGCCTCAACGACGCCGATAGCCAAAAGCGCACAAATACTTCTGAGCGTCTCGACTTCGCCCAAGGGCGAGACCGACAGAATGTCCAGGATGTTGGTTCGCCCGTCCACGCGCGACAGCACGAAGCCTTCTGCTGCATTCACGTTGGCACTCTCGCTCGTCGACCCCGCATGCAGGTAGTCGGTCATGGCACCGACACCGATTTGAAGCGCAATGGGATCCTCCATCGATCGGATCCCGTCGACGATGATCTCGCGCATCGGGAGATCGAGAGTCAGATCCTGTTCCACCGGGTCTTCGGTCTCTTCGAAACGGTATTGTCCTCGATCGAGCGAGAACAAGAACGTGACGATCGACCGCACTTGACGTTCGACGGCCGCGAGAAGCTCGTCTTCGCTCAGCGCCTCGAGATCGATGAGGCATTCACCGAAACGTTTGCCCGAGGATTCCTGTGCTTGACGCGCCTCTTTGAGCGTCGCCAAATCGACGAGACCTTCGGCACGGAGCAACTGGTCGAGCCGATCTCCGGTTCGATCGGAGCCCGCGAACACGACGGCCCCCCACTGGAAGCGAACCCGCCGCTCGGAGCCGCACGCGCGGATGTGGAGTGTCCCGGTTCGTCGCTCCTCGTGCAGCTTCCGGATGAGCGCAGGGAGAGTCCCCAGTCCAAGCTCGCCTTGAACGGCCTCTCGTTGATCCACGGGAACAGAATCCAAAGGGCACCTCTCCACCCACGAGTTGATGCAAAGAGAACGCCAATCTTCTGTTGGGCCGAAGCCGTTGCCAGCAAGGAAGTTCTCGGTTTGCCACCTCGACGCGATGTCGGGAATCCCCTACAGCGCGGGTGACGCGTGACGGCGGGGGAGGCTTAGCGGATGACGCGGGAGAGTCGGAGGAGCTCCGAGGAGCCCCCGGCATGGATGTCAAACGTTTTCTGTGGTTTCGACCGAAGGCTCGCGCGGACGTGGGTGAAAAAGCCTACGCTTCACGAGCGCGATCGATTCAAAAAGTCTACTTCGAGAGGACTTTCGTCAACGTTTCGAGGCTGACTTTCTTGCCGCTCACGACCAGCACCACGGTCTGATCACGATAGCGCGTGGGATCTTCGAGATAGGCAGCTATCGAAAGCGCCGCCGCTCCTTCGATGAGCGTGTAGTGCTTGTCGATCATGAAACGCATTGCCTCAGCAATCGCGTCTTCGCCGAGCAGAGCGAACTCGTCCACGACGCGCTGGCAGATAGGAAACGTGATCGCGTCGGGCTCGAGGCCGCCGGCCGTCCCGTCGGACAGCGTCGGCTCGGAGTCGAGCTCGAGAATCTTGCCGGCTTTGACCGACTCCGCCATGACACGGGATCTCTCCGGTTGGCACCCCACGACGTGGATGGACGCATCGCGGGCTTTCAGATACCCGGCGATCCCCGCAATCAACCCGCCGCCTCCCACCGGAACGAAGATCGTGTTGATCGGATCCCCTTGCCGCTCGATCTCGAGCGCAATCGTACCTTGACCACCGATAATCTTCGCGTCGCTGTACGGAGATACGTACGTCCAACCTTCTTCGGCGGCCGCCTTCTTCGCTACCAGCTCCCCGACAACAGAGTCTTGGCCGACGAAGCGGAGCTCGACGTCATAGGGCGATAGCGCGTCGACTTTGGCCTTCGCGACGTTCTCGGGAAGATAAATAATGCCTTGACCGCCGAAACCATCGAGCGTGTACGCGACCGCGGCCGCGTGATTTCCCGACGACGCCGTCACCACGGGCCGGGCTCGATCTTCCGAGCTCAGAGAAAGGATCTTGTTCATCGCACCGCGGAGCTTGAAGGAGCCCGAGAGCTGCTGGTTTTCGAGCTTGAGATAGACGTCGGCGCCACCGAGCTCGCTCAAAAACGGCGAGTGCTCGAGTGGCGTCTCTCGAACATAGGGTCGGATCGTCGCTTCTGCGGCCTGAACTTCCGCTACGATCTCCGCGTCGCGCATGCTCCCTATTCTATAATGTGGGGTTCTACAAAGGAGGCAGACGACGTGTCGAACGCGATTCTCAATGTACCCGAGCCGAAGAACGAGCCGGTGTCGAGCTATGCGCCCGGAACTCCGGAGCGGAAGACGCTCCAGGCTCAAATCAAGGATATGCTTGGAAACGAGATCGAGATCCCGATCATCGTCGGCGGTAAGGAAATCCGTACCGGCGATCTAGGCGATTGCGTGTGCCCGCACGACCACGCGCATGTTCTCGGCCACTACCACAAGGCAACGACCGAAATCGTCGAGCAAGCCGCGCAAGCGGCCGCGGATGCGTGGCACGACTGGTCGGTGATGGATTGGCGTGCGCGTGCCAGCGTGTTTCTGAGAATGGCCGAGCTCCTTGCCGGCAAGTACCGTCCGATCGTCAACGCCGCGACGATGCTTGGTCAGTCCAAGACACCGCACCAGGCCGAGATCGATGCCGCTGCCGAGCTCGTCGACTTCTACCGCTTCAACGCGAGTTACTTGCAGGACATCTACTCGGGGCAGCCGCTCTCGGACGAGGGGATGTGGAACTACGTCGAGTACCGTGCCCTCGAAGGCTTCGTGTTCGCGGTCACCCCGTTCAACTTCACATCGATCGCTGGAAACCTCCCGACGAGCCCCGCCATCATGGGGAACACCGTTTTGTGGAAGCCGGCGTCGAGCGCAGTCTTTTCCGCGCACTACCTCATGGAGCTTTTCAAAGAAGCCGGCCTTCCCGACGGCGTCGTCAATTTCATCCCGGGCTCGGGCGGTAAAGTCGGAGCTCCGGTCATGGCGCTTCCCACGCTCGCCGGCATCCACTTCACCGGCTCGACCGAAGTCTTCCAGAGCATGTGGGCCACGGTCGGCAACAACATCAAAGACTACAAAGTCTACCCGCGTATCGTAGGCGAGACCGGCGGCAAGAACTACGTCTTCGCTCACCCCTCTGCGAGCGTAGACGCGCTCGTCACGAATACGCTCCGGGGTGCGTTCGAGTATCAGGGACAGAAGTGCTCCGCCGCTTCGCGCGCGTACATTCCCGAGAGCTTGTGGCCCGAGTT
Organism: Candidatus Marinacidobacterales bacterium; assembly: GCA_965237955.1. Lineage (GTDB taxonomy): Bacteria > Acidobacteriota > Vicinamibacteria > Marinacidobacterales > SMYC01. Next base: position 4,464,290 of record OZ250169.1, read on the forward strand.
CAAGGATCGGTTCGTGGCGCAAGTCGACACCATCAAGATGGGCGATGTGACCGACTTTTCCACGTTCATGGGTGCCGTCATCGACAAGGCGGCGTTCGACAGCATCACCGAGTTCGTCGACTACGCCAAGGACTCCCCCGACGCAGAATTCCTCACCGGTGGAAGCTACGACAGCTCCAAAGGCTATTTCATCGAGCCCACCGCGGTCGTCACCGGTGATCCGCACTTCAGGCTCATGGAAGAGGAGATCTTCGGTCCGGTGGTCACGATGTACGTCTATCCCGACGACAAGTTCGAAGAAACCCTCGAGGTTTGTAACAACACGTCGCCGTACGGGTTGACGGGCGCCATCTTCGCGAACGATCGAGCCGCGATCGAGACCGCATTCCGCGTACTCCGGCACACCGCGGGTAACTTCTACATCAACGACAAACCCACCGGCGCCGTCGTCGGTCAGCAGCCGTTCGGGGGTAGCCGTGCATCGGGAACCAACGACAAGGCAGGCTCCGCGGGCAACTTGATGCGATGGACGAGCATGCGCACCGTGAAAGAGACTTTCGTACCGGCGACCGACTATCGTTATCCGTACATGGGAGGGTTCGAAATCAAGTGACGAGCTGGCGTTTTTGGAACTCGGGGCGGCGGAAGGCTTCGGCCTCGAGAATCTCTCTCAGTATCTCGACTCCGTCCCAAACGTCGGTGAAGCGGAGATAGAGCGGGGTAAAGCCGAAACGGAGGACGTCGGGCGCTCGAAAGTCGCCGATCACGCCGCGGGCGATGAGCGCCTGCATGATCGGGTAGCTCTCGGCATGATGGAGCGAGACTTGAGAGCCGCGCTTTTCGCTGTCTCGCGGACATGCGGGGCTCAGCCCCAAGCCGTTGCACTGCTCGTCGACGAGCTGAAGAAACAGGTCGCCCATGCGCTGTGACTTCTCGCGCACGCGGCTGAGATCGGCGCGCGTCAGGATCTCGACGCCGACTTCGAGCGCGGCCATTGCGAGGACGGACGGCGTGCCGCAGAGCTGGCGCTCGATGCCCGGCGCCGGACGGTAGTCGGTATCGAACGCGAACGGGGCCTCGTGTCCCATCCAACCACTCAGCGGTGGGTGGATGTTGTTTTGATGTCGTTCGGCGACGAAGAGATACGCCGGAGCTCCCGGGCCTCCGTTGAGATATTTGTAACCACAGCCGACCGCGAAATCCGCATTCGCTTCGTCGAGATGCACCGGGACAGCTCCGGCGCTGTGGCTCAGATCCCAAAGCACGGTAGCGCCCTCACCGTGATTCCGGCCATGTCGTGAAGTTCACCGCTTCGGAAATCGACGTGTGTCAGCAACACCACCGCTACGTCGGCATCGATGGCCGCTTCGAGCTCCGAGCGCTCCACCAGGCGAAGCTCGTGGGTTCCGAGAAGCTCGACGAGACCTTGAGCGATATAGAGGTCGGTCGGAAAATTCTCTTTCTCAGAAACGACGACGCGGCGCTCGGGAGCGAGCTTGACGCCCGCTGCGAGAAGCTTGAACAGATTGACCGACGTCGTGTCGGCGGCGACGACTTCCCCGGGCTTGGCGCCGATGAGAGATGCAATTTGGTCACCGACCCGCCGCGGGTAGTGAATCCACCCGTGCGCGTTCCAGCTCCGAATGAGGTCCCGGCCCCACTCATCCTCCACGAGCTTGCGCACCCGTTCAGGCGTTTTCCTCGGAAGAGCTCCGAGCGAGTTGCCATCGAAGTAGACGATGTCGTCGGGCACATGAAACTCGTCGCGGAAGGACCGAAGCGGATCGGTCGCATCCCAGGACTCGACATCAGCGCGTGCAACCGTCATATGGACGTCCGTACTGACCACAACTCGGGGAAGAATTTCAGATTGAGCGCCTTTTGCAGATAGCTCACGCCCGACGATCCGCCGGTACCGCGCTTTCCGCCGATGATCCGCTCCACGGTCTTCATGTGCGCAAAGCGCCACTGCTGGAACTTGTGCTCGAGGTCGACGAACTTCTCGGCGAGCTCGTAGAGGTCCCAATGGGTGTCGACGTCCCGATAGACTTTCAGCCACGCCGCCTCGACCTCGGGATGGGGTTCGTAGGGGTCGGACCAGGCGCGCTCGACGTGGGTCGACGGAATCTCGAAGCCGCGACGCGCGAGCATCCGTAGCGTCTCGTCGTACACGCTCGGTTTCTCGAGCGTCTCCTTCAACTGCTGGTAAATCGCCGGGACCCCACGGTGTACTTCGATGAGCTCGCGGTTCTTGTTGCCCAACGTGAACTCGAGGGTGCGGTATTGATACGACTGAAAGCCCGAGCTTTGTTGAAGCTCGTCGCGGAACGAGGCGTAGTCGAGCGGGGTCATGGTCGAGAGCACGTCCCACGAAAGGATGAGCTGACCTTGAATACGAGCTACTCTCGACAACATCTTGAAAGCTGGGCCGAGCTCGTCGGATTGAATCTGGCGGAGCACGCCGGTGAGCTCGTGCAGCGAGAGCTTCATCCACAGCTCGGTGACCTGATGGATGACGATGAAGAGCATCTCGTCGTGATGCTTCGAGACGGGTTTTTGCGCGTCGAGGATACGATCGAGCGCCAGGTAGCTCCCGTAGGTCATCCCCCCTTCGGGATCCCAATAGATACCCTCGCCCGAAAGATCCACGGCACCGGATTTCGTTTCGTCTTTCAAAGAGACTCCTCGTTCACGTTTCTATACATTCTCGCGACTCAACCCGAATTTCTGCATGCGATAAATCAACGTGTTGCGGGTTAGCCCGAGAAACTTCGCCGCGCGTGTTTGGTTCCAGTCGTTCCTTTCGAGAGCCTCTTTGATGAGGCCTTCTTCGAGTTTTTGGAGATCGAGCCCTTCGGCCGGGATCTGGAGCAGCACCTCTCCGACCGTGGAAGCGTCGCTCGTAAAGTTCTCGGGCAGATCCCCGGGAGACACCGTCCCCGCGGGGTGCAACGCCGCGAGACGTTCCATCAAGTTCTCGAGCTCGCGAATGTTCCCCGGCCACGGATAGCGCTCCAGGATCCGGAATACGGACCGCTCGAGCTTGAGCTCCTTGCCGAATTTTCGCGCGTACTTGTCGAGAAAATGATCTGCGAGAAGCGGTACGTCCGCTCTTCGCTCTCGAAGCGGCGGAAGCTCGATGGGGATGACCGACAGGCGATAGTAGAGATCCTCGCGAAAGCCCCCACTTTTTACGAGCGATCCGAGATCACGGTTGGTCGCGGCGAGGATGCGCGCGTCGACTTTGGTTGGTTTTCCCGCACCTAGCTTTTCGATTTCCTTCTCCTGGAGCAGACGCAGGAGTTTCACCTGAAGAGCCGGCTCCAGGTCGCCGACTTCGTCGAGAAAAAGCGTGCCCCCGCTCGCGGCCTCGACCTTCCCTCGTTGATCGAGAACCGCGCCGGTAAACGCACCTCGCCGGTGGCCGAAGAGCTCGGACTCAAGGAGGGCGGCCGGGATGGCACCGCAGTTGACCGCAATGAACGGACCTTTCTTTCGTGGCCCGTTCACGTGGATCGCTTTCGCCAAAAGCTCCTTGCCCGTGCCGCTCTCGCCGAGCAACAGGATCGTCGAGTCGACCTGCGCTGCCTGGGCAGCGACTTCGAGCACGGACTGCATTTTCGGCGCGCTACCGATCATGTTGCCGAAGTCGAGACGATCGGACACGACTTGGCGCAGGCGGTGGTTCTCACGCACGAGCTCCTTGAATTCGAGCGCGCGAGAGAGAACGAGCTTGAGCTCTTCACGGTTGATGGGTTTGGCGATGTAGTCGAAAGCACCTTCGCGCATCGCGTCCACCGCATCGTCCACCGCCGCATGCGCGGTCACGACAATGACTGGGACTTCGGGAGCGATGGCGCCGAGCTGGCGCAACAACTCGAGACCGCCGAGCTCCGGCATGAGCACGTCGGTGATGACCGCGGCGCAATCGTCCTCGTCGAACTTCTCTCGCGCTTCCCGTCCATTCACCGCAAGCGTGGTCTCGTAGCCGGCTTCCTTCAGCGTGTAGTCGACTACACGCCGAAAGCTCGGATCGTCGTCGACAATCAGAATGTGCTCTTTCATACCGGGAGACTCACAATAAACGTAGTGCCGCGTGGGCTCGCATCTTCGATCTGGATCTCACCGTTGTGACCTTGAATGAGCTTGTGCGCGATGGCGAGGCCGAGCCCGGTGCCATCGTCCTTCGTCGTGAAGAACGGATCGAAAACGTGGCGCCGCGCGTCTTGCGGCAAACCTCGCCCCTCGTCGGTGACGCGAACTTCGAGCTTGCGGTCTTGTCTCGCAACACCGATCTCGAGACGGCCACCATCCGGCATAGCCTGGATGCCATTCAACACGATGTTGAGAAACGCCTGTTGGAGCTGCCCAGCGTCGGCGGAAATCTCTGGCAATCCGCTCTCCGCGTCTACGTCGATCACGACGCCTGCGCGGCCAGCCTGCTGCGAGCACAGCGACTGGATGGAGCTGACGACGTCTTCCACGCTGCACAGCTGGCGATCGGGCGTCGGCGTTCGTGCGAACTGAAGGAACTGGTTGAGAACGCCGTTCAGCCGGTCGAGCTCCTTTTGGAAGATGTCTAGAAACTCGCGCTTTTCGTGTCCTATTGGAAAATCTTCGTTGAGAATATCGAGAGAGCCTTTCATCGAATCCAATGGGTTTTTGATCTCGTGCGCGAGTCCGGCAGAGAGCTCCCCAAATGCGGAAAGACGTTCGGCGCGTCTCAATTGCTCGAAGCTCTCCCCCAACTCCCGGCGCCGGCGCTTCTCGAGCTCGGAGAGTGTGCCCACCACGAGCGCCACGACTTGGAACATCAGGAGCTCGGCGTACTGGGCTTGCCGGTACATCGGACGATCCTGCCAATCGGTGACGATGTGGGGCAGGTAGCTCGCGGCCGACAAAAGTGCCACCACGAGAGCGCCGCGTACCCCGAACCAGTAGGCGGCGGCGAGGATCGGCAGGTAGTAGAGCCGCTGATAGAGGTTATGGAGGAAGCCCGATTCGATGGCGGTGACGTAATGCGCCGCGGTAATGCTCACGATCGCAACCGCGAGAATCAGGAGCTGCGTTGTCTGCCGTCTCACTGCCCCCCAGCATATCCAAGTGCTCGAAATGCATCAAGGTGCTTGAAATCCAACATTCATGAACGGGGCCTCAAGCGCCGCGCTTGACCTTCGCTTTGCTGAGGCGGTGGAGACGAGCCGAAAGGAGCGCGCTCGGGGTGTGCTCGGCCACGAGCTCGAGGAGCTGATGGTCGACAGGAGTGAAACCGTTTTTGTGCGGCAGCAACCGATAGACGGCGATCACGCCCACGGATGTTTCTTCTGCCTTCAAGGGTATGACGGCGAGCGGGACACCCTTCGGTTGCGGCTCGTGTGAAGACTCGCAATAGAACGGCTTGCCGCTCGAAGCGACCCGGCCGAGAATGCCCTCCGTCAACGCCACGGTGTCGGAAACATCTTTGGCACCGCGCCCGGAGACTCGCTTGAGAACCTTCGTCTTCTGCTCCAGAAACAGAATCGCGAACTCCTCGGCGCCCACGAGCTCGACGAGAATCTCGGTCACGATGTTCATGATCTCGGTCGCATCGAGAGACGCGTGGAGGCGATGCTTGGCAACGTAGAGGTTCGAGATAGCTTCGTTTTGCTCTTGCAGCTCTGTGCACGCCTGTGACAGGGCTTGATTCTCTTCTTCGACCTGCCGCAAGCGATTCTCGAGCTCGATAACCTGAGCCAAAACATCTCGGTCGATTGGAGGAGGCCCGTCCGGTGCCGCCGAGGAGCCCGCGCTTTGGGTCTCGAGACTTCGGAGTCTCGACTCGATGTCGCCGAGGCCCTCGACGTTTTTCTCCAATTGGACGATACGGCCCAAAAGGTGGCGTATGTGGTCGGCGACCGACTTCTTCCCCTGGCTCATGTCTGGTGGGCTGTTTGTATTATTGTGGGAACAATCTCCCACAACGTCAATTGGCGAAAATACAGCTCAGCGGGACGCGCCGGCTTTTCGCAGAAGCGACGCGATTTCGGTGTGGCCTCGCTCTTCGGCCGCTCGCAGCGCGGTCCAACCGTTCGCAGCGCGGGCTTCTACATCGGCGCCGGCAGCGAGAAGCGCCTGCACGATCTCGGTGCTCCCGTAGCGCGACGCCTCCAACAACGGGAAGTTCTCGGTCTTGGAGCTCAGGTTGGAATCGGCACCGGCAGCGAGCAGAATCTTGATGGTGTCGACACGCCCCTTCGCCGCCATGAGTAAGAGGCTCGTGCGACCTCGTGTGTCGCGCGCATCGACGGAGGCGCCGCGATCGATGAGAAGGCGAACCGTCCCGTCATGGTCAGCTTCAGCGGCAACCATGAGAGGCGTCGAGCCGTCGGTTCGCCGTCCATTGACTTTCGCGCCGGCGCCGAGAAGCTCACGGATGCGCGCGTCGTTGCCGGCCGCGGCAGCGTCCAAAAGCGTCAGCTCGAGATCGGTCGTGTCCGACGGCGCAAGGCTGACCTCACCACCGCCACCGAGGCCTACGTCGTCTGCGACCGATTCGACGGTGTCCTGCACTTCGTCCACCGCATCCTCCATCTGGTCCGGGAAGAACAGGAACAGTGCGAGGAGCACGACCGCCAGAACAATAATCACTTTCAGCACGGGGGATACCCCATTATGCCGCAGCCGAGCGGTGTCAGCGAGCCAACAAGTCGTGGCACTCACCGATGAATCGTCGATACGGTAGACGTTGAATCTCGACGACCTCCTCGTCCCAGATGTGATCGTCGCGCTTTTCCATCGTGTTCCACGGACCGCGGTCCGAGGCATCGTAGCGAAGGTAAAGCCCGGCAGGTGTCCAAAGCGCTCGGAAGCTCGTACGATACGCCGCCGGACCCCAGGTGATGCGGTCCGCCTCGTGCCAGGTGTCGTCGTCACCGCCAAGCAATGATGCGGCAGACGCGACAGTGGGACGAACGAAGTAAGAGGCCCTCAGCCATGGGTGGACCGTGACACACCATGGCCCCCGAGAACAGGTTCAACGAATAGACGACGAGCTGAGCGATAAAGCCCGGCTCGTCGTTTTGGCTCAGCCAATGCATCACTCCGAGAAGTGTCACGAGATAGACGCCGGCCCAAAGCGGTCGCACGTACCAGCGGTCGTGCTCGAACGCGATGATGAACGACAACAGATAGAGACTGAGCGGCACTACCCACAGAAACGGCACCGCGGCGACGTTTTGCGTAAGCTGGTTCGTCGTCGCCATGAGCAGCACCGCGCCGGTCGCGGAGAGACCGAGCCAGAGCGCGCGCACGGAAAGGTCTCCCGGCAACGAGTCAATGCGCGTCGGCTGCGCCCGCACGCGATACGCGTACCAAACGCACACCATCGTGGAGGCGGCGAACACCGAGTAACCATAGGTCCACATGCTCACCTGAAACGCGAGCGTCGTCCTGGGCTCCAACAGAAACGGATAACACCAGAGACCCAGGAGCGAGCCGAGGTTCGAAAGTGCGAACAGACGGTAGATGCTCGCGCGACGATCGGGTGCAATCGTAGGCGCGAGCCAACGCTGCAGCAACGGACTCGTCGCCGATAACGTCAGAAGAGGCAACCCGAGGTTCAAACTCAGAAGACCCAATATTGTAAACGTCGGATCCGGGTTGCTCGCGGACGGGCCTCAGCAGGTCCCAACGGCAGAAAAAAGAGCGCACCTAAGACCAACGCACCGTGGACGATCGCCTGCCGCCGGCCGTCGAGATACTTCCCCGCGAGGTGAGCGTAGCTATAGCCCAACAGAAGAGTCGCCTGGAAGAACAGGAGTGCAACCACCCACACCGCGGGGGTTCCGCCGAACCAGGGGAGTAGACGCCGCGCGGTGAGCGGCTGGACGACGAAAAGGAGGAACGCTCCCAAAAATATCGTCGTCGCGGTCGCGGGCAGGATCATGGTCTTCTATAATGAAAGTGCTATGAGCAAAAAACGCAACGAGAAGAACGCGGATTCGCCACAGATGCAACCGGAAACGACTCCCGGGGGCGGGGGCGGTGCACGCTGGATCGCCGTAGGTCTCCTGATGCTCGGAACTGGAGTGTTCCTGTACGCCCTCAACTCCGAAGGTCCGCCCACGCCGGCCGCGAGCCACGACCATGGCTCTCGGCCCGCGACTCCTCCCAAGGCCGCCGGTCAGACCGGCCAGCACCGCTACTTCGAAAACCCCGAAGACGCGCACCCGCTACCCGTCACGTTACCCCCGAGCGAGTTCCAAAACGCCGGGATCGCCAATACGTACGCTATCGCCAAAGAGATTCCCGAAGTTCTCGCACAGCAACCATGCCTGTGCGGCTGTGACAACACGTCGGACGATCACCGCAGCCTTCTGGATTGCTACATCGACGAGCACGCTTCCACCTGCATGGTGTGCCTGAAAGAGGCGGTCTACGCGAAACAGAAGACGGAAGCGGGAGAATCAGGCGCGTGGATCCGCGATGCGATCATCCGTGGCGAGTTCTCGAACGTGAACATTGGAAACTAACGACCGCTCGCTACAGATTTCCTGAGCAGCGATTCTCATCGAGAACCCTCATCAGCCAGTCGAGTTCCATGCCCATGTGGGTGAGGAGCGCACCGACCTTCCCGTAATCTTTGGAGCGCGCGGCGTCGCCTAATTGCTCGGCGAGGCCCACCATCCCTTCCGCCCCGATGCCGTGAGCCGCATCGCAGAGCTCTCGGGCGAGCTCCTCGAGCCGGGCTGAGCGTTTCTTGCTCGCGGCGTTCGCCATCGCCTTCATCATCGCGGGAATTTTCATCTGAAAGTCTTCGAGCAGGTCCTCGAGCCGATCGACATCGCCACCGAGTCGGTCGAGCGCGCCGGTTCGATCGAAAACTTCCACGATTACCAGAGAGGATTCGGGCGATAGAGAGGGCTCGCCCACGGGCTCGAGGCACCGTCCTCTTGTTCGTCGAGTCCTTGCGTTTCCTCGAGGTAGTCGAGAACGAACTCACGGATATCCGGCTCGAGCTGGTTGAGACCTTGCGTCTCTTCCATCCACGTGAGCGTCGTATCCCACGTCTTGCGGCTCATGTGCGATGCGACGATGATCTCCGCGGTGTGACAACTGGTGCACACCACCCAAACCGTTTCTCGTCCCTCACCTGGTTCGAGTCCCGAGCTCTCCACTTGAGCGACCAACGCCATCAACACGAGCGCGAGCTGCGGCATCAGGACACCTTCACCGAGATGCGCTGCATGGCGTTGTTGAGATAACCACGAGGGTTCCAGCCGGGAATGATCATGGGCTGTTGGCGCCCGGCATGATCGGTGGCCCGCGCCCACACCTCGTAGTGCCCCGGTGTCGGAAAGCGGACGGACGCCGTCCAGTGTTGCCACGCGAACGGATTGCGCGCCGCTCGCATCGTGGCTTCGACCCACGTCGCACCGAAGTCCCAGCTAACGTGCATCGCGGCGACTGGCCCATCGCCACACCATGCGTGCCCGCGCAACGAGAGTGGTTGTGCGTGCCGGTGCGCGTGCCCGGTCGCAGGACGGGTGATGATCGACTTGACCGGCATCGCTTCGATGATTTTCATGTCGGCTTCGGGCACGTCGGCGCCAGGCTCGACCGGATATCGCGGGATACGGTACGAGTAGCCCCCCATCTTGGGCCCATCGTGCACTTGGTCGCGGACCCAAAGACGCGTGAGCCACTTGCCGCACACCGACGCGGGAAAACCAGGAGCCACTAAACGCAACGGAAAACCGTGTTGCGCCGGGAGCGGCTCGCCGTTCATCTCCCACGCGAGGAGCGTCCAATCATTGAGCGCCTTCTCGATAGGAACGCCCCGCGAGATCGGAACCTCGTCGGTGTTGCCGCTCAAATGTGGATCTTCGCCGTAGTACGCGACGTACACCGAACTAGCTTCGAGACCAGCATCCTCGAGGACGTCCCTTAGGCGAACCCCAGTGTACTCCGCGCATCCGACCGCACCGAGCTTCCATTGATTACCCCGCGCGGGAGGGCTGAAGCCGGCGCGACCGTTGCCGCCGCATTCCATGGCGAGCTGCGCGGTTTTGTTCGGGTAGCGCCTCAAGTCTTCGAGGTTGAGCTTCAAGGGTTTCCGCACGTTGCCGTCGACCGTCAGTCTCCAACCGGTCAGGTCCTGATTCTTTGCTCGCTCGGGAACGAGCCCGTTGTTGCGAATGAAGTGGGCCGCGTTCGACGTCACGTCGTCGTCGAGGAGCGTAAGCGGTGTTTCCGCGTTGAGGGGACGATCGCTGAGAACGACGAGGCCCTCCTTGCCTTCGATGACGACGTGCTCCTTGGTTTGAGCGAACGGCGCCTTTTCGGCGAGGAGCCAGGCGGCGGACAAAGAGCCCACCGTCCGGAGAAAGCGACGTCGCGGATGATGCGCCATGAGAATCCTCAGATTATATCAACTCGAGCCACTCCGAAACGGCGACTCCGAGGGCGCCGGTTTTGTCGGTGAAGAAGTGATCGCTCCCGGGGACCACGACGAGTGTTTTGGGCTCGGGGAGAGTCGCCACGAATCGGGTCATGGCTTCACCGTCGCCGAACTCGTCGAGCTCCCCTTGAACGAAAAGACGCGGCTTCGTCGATGACGTCACGAGCTCGGTGCTCTTCATGACGTTCACCGGAAGGCCTAGCGCCACGAGTGCTCCGACGCGCGCATCGTCGACACCGACTCTGAGCGCCATGACCGAGCCGAACGAGTACCCGCCACAGACGATCGGAAGCCCGGTAAAATCACGCTCGAGCGTGTCGAGCGCTGCGCGCACGTCATCCTGCTCTCCGCGCCCGTCATCGTGCACGCCTTCGCTCCGCCCCACCCCGCGAAAGTTGAAGCGCAACACGGCGTAGCCCTTCTCCTGAAAAACCTTGGCGACGCGGAACAGAACCTTGTAGTGCATCATCCCACCATGAAGCGGATGCGCATGACAGAGCACCGCCGCCGCCACCGGTGGAGTCGCTGGCGTCATCAGCACCGCCTCGAGGCGGCCAACCGGCCCATCGATATCGAGCGCCTTGGTGAACATGCGAGCTACTCTATAAGATAGGCGCAATAGATAGGTCACCGGTGCCGCGATTCCTGTTGAGCCTGTTAAGCCTATCCGCTACGTTTTCGGCGACATCATCGTTGCGTTCGACGCCGAGACCGTTACCCGCGTCATCGCCGAGCTCGAGAGCGTCTTCGAAAGGTTCTTGCTGATCTTCCGAGTCTTTCACTGGGCGTAGGCGCCAGCGACGCCCGCAAGGCCAATGACAATTGCCACTCCACGTTCGAACAAATATGGCTGGTGCTGTTCAATGCCGACGGGCTCGTCCCAGGAACGCTGTTCGATTCGATCTACTTCGACCACGAGAACGAGTTCGTCGTCCTCAACCCGAAGGACGGCGACTAGCGCGGTAGGATAGGGCCGTGAATCATCTGATCGCTGTCGTTGGAATCGTCGCCGTCGGCCTATCTCCCATCTGGGTTGCTCTCGCGGACGTGTCCCCAGCCACGGCGGCGTTTTTTCGATCGAGCTACGCGCTCCCGGCGTTGACGCTCATCTGGTTTTTCGCTGGTAGAGGAGATGAGCGCTCGGCGCGTGCTCGCATGCTCGCCGTTGCGAGTGGGTTTCTGCTCGCGGTCGATCTCACGGTCTGGCATCAGAGCATCGCCTATATCGGCGCCGGGCTTTCGACTATCCTCGCGAACACCCAAGTTGTCTTCGTCGCGCTGCTCGCGTGGGTTTTCCACCGCGAGCAACCCACGAAGGCGGCGTTCCAGATAATTCCGGTGATCCTGATCGGTGCCGCCTGTATCTCGGGTCTCGGACAAGATAGCGCTTACGGCGTGGCGCCCGTCGCCGGTACTCTGTTGGCCTTGACGAGCGGCCTTTTGTACGCCATGTTCCTCCTCATGTTCCGAGCCTCGAATCGCGAGCTCGCTCGGCCCGCGGGCCCGTTGCTCGACGCAACGATTGGCGCTTCGGTGGCAACACTTGCCGTTGGTCAACTCGATCCCGGTTTCAGCCTCGAGCTCTCGTGGCCGAGCCACGGGTACTTGCTCGGGCTCGCGCTCGGCTCTCAAGTAGCCGGATGGCTCATGATCGCGTACGCGCTTCCTCGTCTCGCCGCGCTCGAGACATCGTTATTAATGTTGGTGCAACCAATGGTGTCGTTGATCGTCGCCGCGCTTCTCCTCAGCGAGCGCATCTCTTGGCTCCAGGGTCTCGGCATCGTTCTCTCTGTCGGAGGCGTCGCTTGGATTTCGGTGAAAGGCGCTACGAAGCCGGCAAAAGGAGAACAGGAATGGAGTTCAGACAACACTATCTCGAAAACGCGCGCTTCGAGTTCCAGCGTATGAAGGGACTCGCCGAGCGCGCGATGGAGCAGATCCCGAGCGCGGACGGGTTCCACTTCGAGCTCGACGAGGCCTCGAACTCGATCGCCGTTCTCATCCAGCACCTGAGCGGCAACATGGTTTCCCGGTGGACCGACTTCCTGACGTCGGACGGCGAGAAGCCAACCCGTCATCGAGACGCCGAGTTCGGGTCGAACCCGGAACGAACCCGCGACGAGCTCCTGAAAATTTGGGAACGCGGCTGGTCGTCACTCTTCGAATCACTCGGTGCGCTCGCCGCGGAGGACCTCGACAAGACGGTCGTCATCCGCGGCGAAGAGCACACGGTGCTCGAAGCTATCCAGCGACAAATCGCCCATGCTTCGTATCACATCGGCCAACTCGTTTACGTTGCCCGACTTGTCAGCGCAGAAGGATGGCAGAGCTTGAGCATCCGGAAAGGCCAATCGGGAAGTGCGACCGGACGCTACAAGAAGCTTTGACGTCAGGGGCCCCGAGACCGTCCCAGATAGCCTCGAGCTGAAGCGTCTTAAGCTCTTCGAGCTGGGCGTCGGTGACCTCCACATCGCGCGAGCTCGCCAACATATCCATGCGCGGCGAGTACGTGGTGCGATTCGCCCGAAACCCTTTGGATGGTTCGACGTCCTGCGCGAAGGCCGCAAGCGAGCCAACGACCAAGACGACGATGGTTAGTAAGATTAGATTCCTCATGTGAATCCCTCCGGCTATAAAGGCACGGTGCGTAGGATAACCGAGCCGCCCAGAAGTTATAATCCCCGTACATGAAAAAACGTTTTCTAATGTGTGTCATCGCGCTCGTCTCGGCAGGCGCTTGCTCGTCTCGGCAGCCGCCACGAACCCCCGGAACGCCGCCATCTCGCGTGGACGAAGGTCTCGCGTCTTGGTACGGCCTCGAAGAAGCGGGACGCGCCACGGCGAGCGGTGAGGCCATGGCACCCGAAAAACTGACCGCGGCCCACAAAACACTTCCCTTCGGCTCGCTCGTGCGCGTCACCGATCTCGACACCGGAAAGCAAGTCGAGGTCATCATCAACGATCGCGGCCCGTTCGTCGGTGGCCGTATCATCGATCTCTCTTTCGCTGCGGCGCGCGACCTCGGCATCGTCGACAAGGGCGTTGCGAGGGTGCGCATCGAGGTGATCGGTCTCGAAGGTCCGCTCGCCGAGAGACGATGGCGCGTTCAGGTCGGCTCGTTCACGGACATGACCACCGCGACCGAGCTTTCGATGCTCTTGCAGGCGGAAGGCTACTCTTTCGTCTTGGTCTCCGAGTTCGAGGATGGAGGCATGCTCTACTACCGCGTCTGGGTCGGCGAGTTTCGGGAACGCGACGGCGCCGAGCGCCTTCAACGACAGCTCCAGCGAAACGGCCACCAAGGCTTCGCTTTGCTGGCTGCGGCCAGCAGTCGCTAGCGGTTCACGCCTCGGCGCGGACATAGCTCCGCCACCGCGCACACGTCGCACTTCGGGCCGATGGGCCGGCAGACCAGCTGCCCGTGCGCTACCAGGAGCAGGTTGACTCGAGCGCGCCAGCGCACCGGCACTAGCGGGCTAAGCGTTTGCTCGGTCTTCTCCGGTGTCTTCGTTCGAACCCAATCCAATCGGTTCGAGATGCGGTGCACGTGGGTGTCGACCGCCACTGCGGGCTTGCCGAAGCAGTGCGCGAGGATCAGATTCGCGCACTTGGGTCCGATTCCCGGAAGGGCCACGAGTCCCTCGCGGGTCCCGGGAACCTTACCGCCCTGATCGATGATTGCCTGAGATAGAGCCCGGAGCGTGCGCGCTTTCTGCCGATAGAAGCCCGCGCCGTACAACATGCGTTCGAGCCGACGGGTCGGAAGCGCTCGTAGCTCTTCCGGCGTTCTCGCCTCTGCAAAGATCTTTCGGCACACTACGGTTGTCTGCTCGTCGCGGACGCGCTGGCTGACGAGACAGCTCACGAGCTCCATGAACGGCGACGTCCGGCGCGAAAATGGCCCCGCGTAGACGGGCGCTTCCCGATAACGTCCCTTGCGGGTCTCGCGCGCGAGCGTTTTGAGGACTTCGACGATCCGTCGTTCGCGAGGGAGGCGTTTCGTGGTGCTCAAGGCATCCAGAGAATAATATGGAAGCGCAGTGAGCAGGTACCGTATCGCCCTCGCACTTCTCCTCGCGTCCGCTGCCGCTTCGGCCGCGCAGACGGAGTCCCTTGCCGACGAGCAGGAGAAGTGGCTCGAAGAAGACGTCCGCTACATCATCACCGAGCGCGAGCGCGAGCTCTTCCGGTCGCTCGAAACGCTGGACGAGCGCGCACGCTTCATCACTGCCTTTTGGGCGAAGCGCGACCCGAACCGCACCACACCCGGCAACGAGCTCAAGGACGAGCACTATCGTCGCATCGACTACGCGAACGAGTTCCTCGGGAGGGAAAGCTTTCTGCCGGGTTGGCGCACCGATCGCGGCCGCTACTACATCATCCTGGGCGAGCCGAGAACGATACAAAGGTTCTACGGCAGAAACGCGCTCAAAGAGGCCGAGCTGTGGTTCTTTCAAGGTCAGGAAGGTCGCGGTCTTCCTGCTTTTTTCTACCTGTTGTTTTTCAAGCGCGACGAGGTCGGTGACTACCGGCTCTACCATCCTCTAATCGACGGCCCCGCGTCGCTTCTCCGCGGAACCGACATCAGCCGCGCGACGGACAACCTCGCTGCGGTCGAGAGGCTCGAGGAAATCGATACCGAGCTTGCGCACGCATCGCTTTCACTCGATGCCGGTGAACCGCCGGACTTGCTCACTGGCCGTGCTGCGGTTGGTGTCGATGCCCTGATAGCGCGCATCGAGGACTCTCCCAAGCGCGCCATCAACACGGACTACATCGACGCGTGGACGGAGTACGGCAAGCGCGTCTCCGCCGAGTACTCGTTCAACTTCGTACCGAGCCGGCACCTCTTCGCCGTGATGGTAGGCCCCGAAGGGACGCCCATCGTCCACTACAGCATCGAGCTCGATCCGACGAGCTTCGGGCTTGAGACCGACGAAGACCAATCCAAGTTTTACACCACGCTCGATGTCACCGTCGAGGCCACCAATTCCGATGGGATTCTCGTTCACTCGACAGCACGGTCGACGTTTATCGAGCTCACCCCGCAACAAGTGGAAGAAATCCAAACCGCGCCCGTCGCCTATCAGGACGATTTCCCACTCGTTCCTGGCACGTACGCGATTTCGGTCATCGCGCGAAACCGGGCCTTGAAGAACTACACCGTCGCCGAGGCGGACCTAGAGATACCCGAGCTCGCGCCACTAACACTAAAAATGACGCCCGCGATCGTCGACGTCATTCTTTGCCACCAAGCCACGGTCTCCGCCGAAGACATCGAACCAGACGAGCTGCGCACGTTCCAACTCGGCCGCGTGCGCCTCGAGCCCGCCACTGGAAACATCTTTGCCATCGGCGACACCGTTACCGTGTTCGCACAGGTTCATGCTCCCCCCGACGGCCCCGAGGGAACGACGACGCAGTTCGATCTTGTTTTAGGAGACGACGTACTCGCGAGCGACGCCGGTGCCCTCACCGGTAAGCTCTCGACGCTCGGCCTAGTCAGTGGCGACTACCAGGTTCGCGTGCAGCTCGTGGGCTCGGGCGGCGCGGTCGCCGCCGAAAAACGAGTCGGGCTAACGCTCTCCCCACGGACCCATGTCCCTCGGCCCGCGTTCGTCTACCGCCGCGGTTTCAACACCCAAGCGCCGGGACTTCTCGCTCTCGTACGCGGCGATCAGCTCTGGCGCCTCTCTCGCTTCGAGGCCGCGCAAGAAGCCTTCGAGGCTGCCGTGGCCGCGGGCAACCCGAACCTACCGCAGGCGCAATGGAAGCTCGCGACCGCGTACCTTCGCGCGGGTGACGCCGATCGCGCGCTGGCACTTCTCGCACCGCTCGAAGAGACGTTCCCCGTTCAGTTCGAAGTCGTCGCCGGGCTCGGCCTCGGCTTCTACCTAAAGGGAGACTACGAGAAAACTGTCGGCTACCTGGAGCGCGCCGCCGCAATCCGTCCTCCCGATACGAGTGTCTTGAACGCGCTTGGTGATTCTCACCAACGCCTCGGCGACGAGGAAAAAGCGAAACGCTATTTCGAGCGCTCGCTCGAGCTCGACCCGGCTCAAGACGCCGTCAGCAAGCGCCTCGCTCGCATGGAACTTTCTCGTTAGAGCTCAAAGGCACGCCGACTCCCTGCGCCAACGCCACCACTCCTTGGTGACTCTTTTCAGCACGTCACATTCTGGCTATAATATAGCCAGAAATGCGGTTCGAGGTCGAGCTCGCACCAGAGGCGGTCCAGGACTTTCGCCGCCTGAAAGCTGGGGTAAGAGCCAGGGTTCGAGAGGCCATGGAGACTCATTTGCGCCACGAGCCGGCGCGGACGAGTCGAGGCCGCATCAAGCGCCTGCGAGGCATTTCTCGGCCCCAATACCGGCTCCGTGTCGACGATGTTCGCATCTTCTACGACGTCGGCGACGGCGTCGTAGAGGTTCTTGCCATCGTAGAGAAATCACGAGCCTCGGAGTGGCTAAAGGAGATTGGAGAGAAGGAATGAAAAAAGTTGCCCTGTCAGACGTGAAAGACGATCTCTCCAGATACTTGCGTATCGCGGAAAAAGAGGAAGTCGTGATCACACGGCATGGAAAGCCGGCCGGCATCCTCATCGGATTCAAGTCCGAGGACGATTGGTTCGACTACCGGCTGGAAAACGACGCTCGATTCCTGGAGAGGGTCGAAGCGGCAAGGACGAGCTTGCGAGCCGGCCGCGGTGTCCGGTTGGAGGACGTCAAGAAAGGATAGGAAATTTCAGCGAATGGCCGAGCGCGTCGGGGCTCAATACTCTCACGCCGTCGAGCTCTGTCCCTTAAACTCGGTCTGACTCAACGATACGCTCCGCAACGCTCGAGCCTCCCCTCGATCCTTCGAATAACACGCTCGTACTCGGCCCCGCCGACGCCACCGTAATGGTACTGGAGAACACTGTCAGGGATTCCCTCGGGGAGGTCGTCCGCCCTCGGAAAGAACGCATCGACCCGGAATCCGCCTTCCAATCGATCCTGAAGCGCCCTAGCCCGATCGGCATCGAGCGTCGCGACTCGTGCGAAGAGCGTCCGCGCGCGATCGGCAAGGAGGCGGCGTTTTTGGAAGCCGCGATACCCCTGCTGGAGCTGAGAAAGAGCGAGGGGCTGAGGGTCCAAGCGGTGTCGATCGAAGAGGTCTATTCGGAGTTCGGCTTCGGGGAGACGACTCCCGAGGCGGTGAAGAATTTTCTGAGCTACGCGTACCACAACTGGAGGCCACCTTCGCCGCGCTACGTGGTGCTTGTGGGTGATGCGACGTATGACTTCAAGGATCGCTTGCAGACGGGAGTGACGAACCACGTGCCGCCTCGTATGGTGAAGACGTCTTATCTGTGGACGGCGTCGGACCCGAGCTATGCCGCCGTGAACGGCGAGGACATCTTGCCCGACCTCGCCATTGGACGCCTGCCGGCGGCGACGGTTGAACAAGTCCATGCGATGGTCCACAAAATCGTGGCCTATGAAACGGGACAGGCGGGCCTTGATCGGGCCGCGGTGGTGCTCGTGGCGGACAACCCAGACCGCGCCGGCAACTTTGAGGCGGATGCCGACCGACTGGCGGCCAGCGTCCTCGCTTCGAAGAATCCCTACAAGATCTACCTGAGCCAGCTCGGCACCGCTGCCACTCGAGACGCGATTCTGCAGAGCTTCGACGACGGAGCCTCGCTCGCTCCCCAGACCCAGCAGCCGCTCGTGCTCACAATGAATTGCCTAAACGGATACTTCCACTTCCCGTACTTCAACTCTCTCGCCGAAGAGCTCGTCAAAGCCAGCGACAAAGGTGCCATCGCAGCCTTCTCGCCCAGCGGGCTGAGCCTCAACGGCCCGGCGGGCCTCTTCCACCAGGCTCTTCTCGAAGAGCTCTTCAACGGAGCACACCCGCGCCTAGGCGATGCCGTCTTGGCCGCGCAGGAAGCTTATGCCGAGACGGGAGCCTTTCCCGAGCTTCTGAGCATTTATCACTTGCTGGGGGATCCTGGCCTGAGGCTCAGATAGAGGCACCCGCACGAATCCGGGGCGGACTTCAAGACACCCTACTGCCCCCCAAACGCAAACAGAAGACGTCGAATCGTAATCCCGCGGCGAGCATTCGCTTCGAAGCTGGCCGTAGGTAGAACTGAAGAGCTCATTTCCAGCAGAGACCTTTCAAAAAATGCCGACAATTGGCAAAGGATGGAATCCGCGCGGGCTGAAGGGGCTTCTAATCTAATCGGGGACGGTGAGAACGTGGTTTATCTTTCCGCCGCTAGCTCGTGGGAGATCGCGATCAAATCATCACTTGGGAAGTTGACGTTGCCCGAACCTCCCGAACGCTACGTCCCGAGTCGCCTTGCCGCCCAAGAGATGCATGGGCTCGCCATCGAGCATGCTCACGCCTTGAAGGTGGCTTCGTTGCCGGCACATTTTCATGACCCTTTCGATCGTCTCATCGTTGCACAGGCACAATTGAGGGACTACCGGTCTCACCGCAGATGAACACATCGCAGCCTACGAGGTCGATGCGATGTGGGCCGGGGGCGTGGCGACTCCCCGTGGTGATGGCGGCGGTAACGGGAGTCGCCCCGGGTCCAACGCAATGGAACGTCATTTGGAGAAAAGAACGATTTTTCCACACGTCCCGATGGGTGTTGTTCGTCGGCTCGGAACTTCCGTCCGGACGCACAGTTGTGAGCCCGTCACGCTCCCGTCTCGAGTGCGCGTGCCGCGGCCGCGAGCGTTCTGTCCCTCGTCCAAAGCGTGCTCTTGAAGAGAAGTGCAGACGCAAGTAGGTGCGTATCGATCCAGCCAAGTCCCTTGCCGTGGAGCTTCCGATCCGAGACCAAGTGCAACACCTCCTCATGGCTCGCCACCGTGGCCGTGGGTAGGGCCTCCAGCAAGGAGAGGATCTCGTGGCGGTTCTTCAGATTGCCGCAGGCCAGCTCGCCAATCACGAAAGGATGGCAAAGTACCATACCTTCGTTCAGGAGACTCGCGAGCTCTGGGTCGCCCTTCCGCAAATGGTCGATCCAGACGGACGTATCAACCAGGATCACGCGCTCGCGCGACGGCGAGCCGGCTTGAGCTTCTTCTCGCTACCCCCTAGTGCCGACAGTCGACGAGCACTCTCGAGAGCAATCAACGCTTCGAGACCGAGGCGAACGAGAGCGGTTTTCTCTTTGACGCCGGTCAACCGCGCCGCCCGATTGAGAAGATCGTCTTCGATGTTGAGCGTTGTTCTCATATGCATCAGTATGCACATTTCATACATATACGTCAAGCCCGCGGCCTGCACTCGGAAACGGCCCGGAGTCCGTCTGGAAGTGGTCGATTTCTCGAGACCGAGTGGCGCGACGTCGTCGCAGCGTTGGCAGCTCTCGACGTGGGAGTCCTATCGCGATGTGCCACGCCTCGGATGAAAGAAACGCCTCGGGGAGAGCAGCGGGCGACGCTGTGGTCGATTTTTGAGCGTGTGCGTTCGGATCTCGCGGTGCAGCGCTTCGTCACGATTTCTAGCGTGTTCGCGGGGCAACGGTGCATCTTTTGAACGAAGGAGAGAAACCCTTCTCATGAGCTGCTCGAAGCGTGCGGAGCTAGGATTCGCTCGAGACCTACTTGAAGATGCGCCCGAACGCACAGGGCGCCGATGAGATTCGGGCCTACGTCGATCGAGTGCGGCGCTGACGCACCCCCGTAGTCGACCCCATTAGACTTTCCGACCTGACCAGTGCTATACGCGCGTCCATGCACTCGGGGAATTGGGGGTGGGTGCTCTTGGCCGCGGGAGTGTTGTCAGCCTGCGGCGACGACGGCTCTCCGATGACGCCCACGACGACGGCAACGAGAGCGCAGTCGCCGACGTCCGATTTTCCTGCCGGCACATCCATTCGCATCGTTTCCGGAGAGAATCGTGCGCCGATGCCGGGTGCCGAAGTCACCATCGGCGCCGACACGCTCGTCACCAACGACGCGGGTACGATCACGCTCGAGCACGATTTCAACGAAGGGACGTTGGTGGATATTGTGGCGCCGGGATTCCTCGTCCGCCAAACGCGACTGCACAGACTCACCGGGGCG
This sequence comes from Candidatus Marinacidobacterales bacterium, assembly GCA_965237955.1. GTDB lineage: Bacteria > Acidobacteriota > Vicinamibacteria > Marinacidobacterales > SMYC01. The sequence continues at coordinate 4,484,801 of OZ250169.1, forward strand.
GAGTTCAGCCTCTGGCCTAAGGAGAGCAGCACCGGGTTGACCGAAGCGTTCGTTTTCGATGTTGTCTACCACCTGGCGCGGGGTGGCGAATCGAGCCACATGATGCGGATTCGCCCTTTGACGGACATGGCGTTCGTAGTCCCGTCGGGCCAGATTCTCGGCGATGTCCGAGCCATGCGAGCCGTAAACGATGCAATCGATGAGATGAACGCCTTTACGCGCGGTGAAGTGAATTTCGCGGTCGCGTCCGATCCGCCGCCGGGCTCGATCTATTTCGAGCTCGTGATCGACCCCGCGCAGCTCGAGGGCAACGTCGTCGGCCAGGCGCTCCGGAGATTTTCCGGCTGGAACATCATCGGAGGCACTGTTACCTACGACTCCCTCGAAACCGCGCGGACATCGGCAACGCACCACGAGCTCAGGCACATGTTTGGTCTCGGGCACAGCGACTCGCGCGCCGACGTGATGTTCCCGTTCCTGCATCGTCGCGTCGAGACGTTCGCGCCCCGGGAACGTCTCCTGATGCGGCTCATGCTGGACCGTCCGGCAGCGAACCGGCAACCCGACAACGATCGCAACGTCGCGTCCGCTCAGGCTTTGAAGACGGAGTGGGTATCGGTCATCAGCTGTTACCGCTAGCCGTGTGCCGTGGCCGATGGGGGCGGGGGCTCATTGGACGTCGTTTTCCGCCTCGCGGGCCTCGATTTCAAATGGGTTTCCATCGTAGCCGTACTTGACGTGGCACCAAAGGTATCGGACCAAGGAAACCAAACATCCGTCGTGGCGCCATTGCTCGACGTGGGCCCACTCGTGGCGGAGGACGCGCTCGTCGAGGCTCGTCTCGCGCGTCAACACATGCGACAACAACGTAATCGCGAAGTAACGCCTCGGCAGGAATAGATGTGCTAGCAACGAGCGATAGTGAACGATCACGAGCTCACCCTAGTTGGACTCGGCTCTCCTGCGAGACGTCACCATTTTCTCGGCATCTTCGGCCGCAATATTCTCAGCCGTCGTTTCCAGAAGGATTGCAGCGAGCTGCATAGGCTCGACCCGAATCCCCGTGTGTTCGTGGAGCCGCTTGGCAATCCGCTCGAGGCGCTTCAGCGTTCGAGGCGTGATGGGGACGAGCCGTTTATCACTCCAAGAAGAATCCGTGGGCCGCCCGCCTCCCGGAGGAACCTGAAAGCGCGCCTGTACTTCCGCGGCGAGTTGTACGGCCCTCTCGGCCGCGATCGAGTCTAACGCTGACCGATGACAATAGCCTGACAACCGAGCGGCCGTTTCGAGTCAGAATAGAGGGCATGGATCGGCGATCGGCGCTCATCGGGGGCTTTCTCGGGCTCGTGCTCTTGGTGCTGGGTTGGCTCGCGGACATCGCGCTCCTAGAGCGCCGCAGCGCCGCAGTCGAAGCCGCTAGCGCCGAAGCGAGGGAAACGGCTCGGCTCGGGGCAATGACCCTCCGCGCCGCACTGGCCCAGCTCGAGCTTTCAATCGTCGTCGGTGCGCCAAGCGAAGGAGTGCGGGTGGAGCGTCTCGCAATGCCTCCGTCAAGCGTGCCGTCTCATGGTCGTTTCGTCCCGTACTCCGAGCGTCCGTCACTCGAGCTCGTCGAGCTTCTCGATTCTGAGAGACTCTCGCCGTACGGTTTTCCCGTGGCCGCGGTCGCGGCATTGGCACTCGAGCGAAGGCGTGCTCCGAACGCGGCGACGAGAAAGGCGGACGCTGCAGCCCGATTGCTATCCGGCCTGTTGCCTGTCCATCCACAGGATCTCTCGCATCTCGCGCAACGTCTTGGCGCGACGGACGAGCACCGCATCGCAACGTTGCGCGCCATCTTGGAAAGCGCTCCGGAGACCGAGACGTTGTCCCGTTTTCCTGACTTCGACCGTACCCTCAGCGACGAGAGCGTAAATGGATGGTCTCGACGAGGCAGGCGACGATTGCACTACCGGATCCCGGTGAGCGTTCTACTGCACGAATCGGGTGTCTCCGAGCGCGTGCGGATAGCGGCACCGTCCAGCAGAAATCGGACTCCCGTTCCGGGCATTGCGGGACTTTTCGTCTCGGTGGAGCCTTTGCGACAGTCGCCTGTCGCACTCAGTTGGCTCCGCTTCAGTCTATGGGCAAGTGTCGGGCTCTTGGGTATTGGGCTCTTCGTTGTTTTCCGTGCGCACCAGCGTGAGGAGCGCGCCATTGCGCGTGAGAAACGTTTCCTTGCCAACGTGACCCACGAGCTGCGCACACCGCTCGCCGCGATTCGTGTCTTTGGCGAGTCTCTCGCCAAGGGCGGGGCGACCCCGTCGAATACGGAGAGCTCATCGCCAAGGAAAGTGAGCGCCTCAATGGGCTCGTCGACCGCGTTCTAACGGTTACTCGCCTCGACGAAGCTCCACGGCTCGCGCGTGTTCAACCGTGCGCTCTCGCGGAAGCTTCAGTAGCCCTTCTGAGAGAGAGCGCCACGGCTCATTCGGTCCGCCTCGAGTCGAAGCTCCCGACGCGAGAGCTCCCGCAGGCGATGTGGGACGGTGAGGCGGTTCGCGGGGCGCTCATCAATCTCCTCCAAAACGCGATCCAGCACGGAGGGAACGACGGCCACGTCACTCTGGGGGTAGAGAGTGCAAACGACGGCATCCGCTTCAGCGTCATCGACGACGGACCCGGGATTCGCCCGCAGGATCGCAAGCGCGTCTTCGGTCGATTCGAACGAGGTGATGGCGCCGGCGCGGGCACCGGGCTCGGACTCCATGTCGTGGAGCAAGTTGCGCGGGCGCACGGCGGTCGCGTGGATCTCGAGACCGCGCCCGGTCAAGGGTGTCGGTTCTACCTCACGCTTCCGCTGGCTCCGCCCCAAGCAGACGCCACGAATCCAGAAGCCGATGAACCCCCAAAGGTGCGTACGTGAACGGCCGACTCCTTCTGGTAGAAGATGAACTATCGCTCGCCCGTGGGCTTCTCGACAATTTTTGCGCGGAGGGATTCGTGACATATCACGTGGCTCGCGGTGATCGCGTGCTGGACGCGATCCAGCTATTCGAGCCCGACGCTGTCGTGCTAGATATCATGCTACCGGGTCGCTCGGGGCTCGATGTACTTCGGGAGCTGCGTCAATTGAACCACGAGCTTCCAGTACTTCTTCTCACAGCCAAAGGCGTCGTCGTCGACCGCGTGATCGGGCTCGAGCTCGGCGCCGACGATTACCTTCCGAAGCCTTTCGCACTCCAGGAGCTTCTTGCGCGTGTCCGAGCTCTTCTGAGGCGCTCGGCCCGAGCTCGTGCCGCCGACAGTGGCCAGGTGCGTGAGATCGTTATCGGGGAAGCCTCGTTCGATTTCAAGGGTCTCATCGCTCGTGGGCCGGCGGGACCGCTCGACCTGACGCCCCACGACATTCTCGTCCTCAAAGTTCTCATCGAACGACGCGGAGAAGTGGTGCCGCGAGCCGACATCTTCGAGGAAGTGTCCGGTCTCGACTCCGATGCCACTCTGCGCACAGTCGATAACCACATCGTGTCCCTGAGGCGAGCGATCGGCGACGACCCTCGACAGCCGCGATGGCTTCACACGGTACGCGGTATTGGCTACCGGCTGGCACGCGACTGATGCTTGATGCTTGACGCCGTTGACAGAGCGCTGACACACGCGAGTCCGTTATCTCCTACGCTGGGTTCGAGGAGGACGTTATGAGTCTGAACGGAACTTTTTCAGTCGCCACGATACTGCTCTCTGGGATCCTTTTCCAAAGCGTCGAGCCTGAAACTCTCATGACCCAGGGAAGGCTCGATGCCGACTTAGGAGATTTCGAGTCGGCCGCGCGGTTGTTCGCAAGCGTCGCGGATGACTCTGAGGCTCCGGCGGAGCTTCGCTGGGAAGCGCTCGTTCGCCTCGGGCAAGTGAAAGCGCAACTCGGCCGCCACGACGAGAGCGTGGCGGCGTACCAAAGGGTCTTCGAGAACTATGCTGACGATTCTGACGCGATTCGTTTTCTGACCTTGGCGGTCACCGGCGTCGCTCCAGGTCCCGCGCGATGGGAGTCCGTCTGGCGAGAGGTATCGCTCGACGTCGTGCAGACTCCGCACCCGACCCCGGTTGTCCGTTGGCCCGGGTTCGATTCGGACCCTCAACGGGACTACAGCGGCGAGGCCGTGTCCGTGCACAAAGAGAACGCCTCCGTCATAGACATCGTGCAGGAGCTGAGCAAGTCAGCAGGTCTCTCATTCGCGATGTACGCGGAAGGGGAAGGGGAAGTAACGGCGAGCTTCGAGAATACACCTTGGGACCGTGTGCTCCACCTCGTGGCGAGGGCAGCGCAGCTCGATGTCGAGCTCGACGGTAAGGTGCAGATCATCGGGGACGCTGCGGCATTCGAGCGACTCCGCACAACACGGCGTGTCGAAGCGTCCGGGGAGCTCATATCACTCGACTTCAGCGACGGTGACCTCGGCGACGTCTTGCGGCTTTTCGCCGACATAAGCGGCCTCAACATCGTCGTGTTTCCAGGCACGCGCGGCAGAGTGAACCTCAGGCTCTCGGAAGAACCATGGGACCGCGCGCTCTTCTACGTGCTCAACAGCCAGGGACTCGAGTTCAGCCGCCGCGACCACGTCCTCCTCGTCGGCGACCCCGAGCGCCTTACGAGCTATCTCGAAATGGAGACGAAAGACTACCGTGGCAACATCATCTCAATCGATTTCGCTGGAAGCGATTTCGACGAAGTGATGAAGTTCTTTTCAGACACAACGGGCCTTCAGATCGTCGCTGACGAGCGTTTCTCCGGCCGGATCACCCTCAAGCTCACCGACGTCCCGTGGGACCAAGCGCTGGATCTCATCGTCAAGCTTCAGGGGTTCCGCTTCGAGTTGCAGGACACCGTGATTCGAATCGAGAGGCGTTAGCTGGGACCACGACGTGATGCCGTATCGGCACCGTCTGCAGGCCTCGGCAACAGCTGACGTGTCCTCAGCAGAACCTCGGCGTAGAGTTCGTCCCAAAGCCTGGACGAATGAGACGCTATTTCCTATTTCATCGAGAGCTTCTCGGAGAGCTCGTAGTGTGCCAAAACTCGATCAACGCCGGGCCCGCCGGACTCAATGGGCGGCTAGAATCCGAGCCCATGCAACCGTACCTCTGGCAGTTCTTCGTCATGGCCTTCGCCGGATGGGTCAACCGGTTCCAACAGGACGCGATCGAATACCTGAAAGAAGAGAATCGCGTTGTTCGGGAACAACTGCGTGGACGCCGACTACGTTTTACCGATGCGCAGCGGCGGCGGCTCGCGGCGAAGGCGAGGACGTTGGGTAGGGATGGCCTGAAGGAAATCGCGGATCTCGTGACGCCCGATACCTTGTTGCGCTGGTACAAAGAGCTGATCGCAAAAAGAGCCAGCGCCGCGGGCCAGGACGGCCTCGTGTGCTGGAAACGATACGCGAGCTCGTGGTCAGGATGGCGACGGAGAACTCGACCTGGGGCTATACGAGAATTTGCGGCGCTCTCCGAAACTTGGGCCACGACGTTGGTAGAAACACCGTGAAGCGCATTTCTCGCGGAGCATGGGATCGAGCCCGCGAATGAACGAAGTAGACGAATGCCCTGGAGTACGTTCCTGAAGGCTCACTGGGGAGCCATAGCTGCGACGGACTTCTTCGCCGTCGAAGTGTTGACAAGGCATGGCTTGGTTCGATACTTCGTGCTATTCGTTATCGACCTGAAGACGCGCCGCGTGGAGATCGCGGGCATCAGCCATCAACCATACGATGAATGGATGAAGCAGATGGCGCGCAACCTGACGGACGCGATTGATGGGTTTCTGCGGGACACGCGTTTTCTCATCCACGATCGCGACCCGCTCTTTTCAGCATCGTTCCGCGCCACACTCGGTGCTGTCGGCGTGGAGACGGTGAAGCTGCCGGCGAGGAGTCCGAATTTGAACGCCTACGCCGAACGCTTTGTGCGGTCCATCACAAGCGAGTGCCTCAGTCGGATGATTCCCTTGGGAGAGAATCATCTCCGCGCGAGTATCCGCGCTTTCGTCGCCCATTACCATCTGGAGAGGAATCATCAAGGTCTCGACAACGAGCTCATCTGCTCGGCACAGGATTCGCTGGGGTCCGACGGTCGCATCCGATGTCGGGAGCGCCTCGGCGGAACGCTCCGATATTGCTATCGAGACGCGGCGTGAGCGGACTTTAACGCCAATATAGTTTCCCAAGCAGTTTGCCGACGGCTGGCACCCTATCAAAGCTCGCCTCGTTTCCCGACAGCCGTCTCCGCATTCTCAACGCCGAGAATCCTTCTAATAATGATGGAGTCGCTCGATCGGGTTTCGGCACACTACGGGGTCGCCGGAAACTCCCTAGTCCCCTGTATCAGAACAAACTAGATAAAGCAGAGCTTGCCGAAACCCTTCTAAGTGCATGAATCTTATGAATATTATGGGCTGGCGAAAAGCCTAACTTTGTATAGTAATCAAAGATCCAGGGGACTAGGTCGTTTCACGCAGATCGAGAGTGAAGCGATAAATGTTGGCGGCTCCATCCACGCATTCAAGTTGCAGATGACCGCCCTGCTCCTGGACTAGATGGCGACTCAGGGTGAGGCTCATATCCGCGCCGATGCGGCCCGCCGACTTGCGGAAATGGGGTTCAAACACACCTTCGAGTGGTGTCGGTAGCGGCGCTTCAAATGGTGATTCGATCTCCACTTGGGTACTTTGGGCTGCAATCGAGGTGGTGTTGATTCTGATGGTCTGCCGATCCGCCATTTGCTGAAGACAGAATTCTAAAACTCCGTGAAAAACTTGGATCAAATCGGAGGCCCGGTAGAGGCGGCGGGCAGGGCGCGGATCGGTGATTCGGGTAATCTCGACTATTCGGCTCGCGATTTGGTTCCCAAGCATGGCGAGCGCCGTGTCGATGATTTCATCAATCGTAATTCGCTTTACTTCGGCTTCATCGAGGCTGGCAAAACGCCTCAAGTTGGTGACTTGCTGTTCGATTCTATCGATGGCGAGTCGATCGTTTTGCAGGGTCGACTGAAAAACACTCATAGTCGACCTCAAGTCACCGGAGCCGGTGTCGTTGGAAAGATTTCGGCAGACCGTTTCATAGATTTGTTTACTACTGGTGATGACGCCGAGTGGACTATTGATTTCGTGAGCGATACTCGACGCGACGCGGCCTAGAGTTGCCATCTTCTCTGACTGAACCAATTGATGTTGGGCCGCCGTTAATTCTTCGGTGCGGGCGCGGACAGCTCGCTCGAGCTCCGCCATATTCCTTCGCATCGACGCTTCTCGACGATACTTGACGACAAAATAGACGCCAAAGCAAAAGAGAAGCAGCGACAGCGTCGTGACAGCCAGCGGAAGCGGCCGGCGATAGAAAGGCAGAACGACATTGACGGTGCGGGCTCGTAGGGTCTCACGTCGTCCGAGAGTGTCCTCAGCTTCAAGAATGAGAACGTTACGGCCTTCTCCGAGCATGATCGCCTGGTTTAGCTCCAAAGAATCCGGAGCCTCACCGCCCCGCTCGATGAGGAATATCGGGTGGACGATTTCGCCGTTGACGGTTACAGTAACGCTCCGAATGCCGGCACTTGCCTTGGCACGACCCCGGATTAAAACCTCTTTCCCCCTAATTCTCTGATTTTCCACCGGACTGTCGAAAGTGACGAGAATTCTGTTCAGCTCGCGTTCGGCACTCTCAATCACCTTCGCCGCTTCGGCAGCCCGGTAGTGAGTTTGCTTTATCTGAGAGAGAGTTCGTATCGCTTCCAGCCACTCTTGGTCTTCAAATAGCGCCCGACCGTCCCTGAAGAACTCCTCCGTTTGCTAATCTTCGCGTTGGGTGATTTCAGCCGCAACGATTCGGTCGGCCAAGAGCAGGGCCTCCTCATCGCGTGGGTTCTTTTCGAGAACTTGAGAGTTGAGGCGCCGCGCCTCGATAAATCGGCCATTCGCCAAATCCGCTTGAACTTGTGACAAGACTTTCAAACGATGTTCCCGTTCGAGAATCTGCTTCCTTTCGTGCTCCGCCTCCAACCGAAGGCGCAGTTCGATCTCCTCTGCTCGATACCGGGCAACAGAGAGAAGAAGAAGGTCGGCATCGGAATCCATGGGAAAGCGACGTAGAATTTCCTGAGCCAGCCTTTGGGCTTCGTCCGGCTGCTCATCATTGAGAGCTTGACGACCTTGCTGGATCAGGTCGAGCCGCCAACGCTCATCGATCGCACGACGGGTCGCGGCGATCTGCGATTGGACCTCCGGATCATCTCGCAGCAGAGCGTCGGCTTTGAGAAATTCCTCATAGGCAGCTTGCAACTCGCCGGCAGCGAACTTCTGTTTGCCAGCGGTTACGTACCTCATGGCTTCATCCTTCTGACGGAGCCTGTTGATCTGGGCGACGGCATTCTCACGCAATGCCACTATTTCAGCGCCAAGAGCGACTTCCTTTTTGATCTCGCCGTATTCAATGGAAACGTCGAAGGCAGTCACAGATTCTTCGTAATACTCTGCAGCTTTGTCTTCGTCGCTCTCTGCCAGTTCGTAGAAAGCCTTGCCTAAATGAAACCATGGGTAATAAGGAATGTAGCGGGTTCCGTAGAGTTTGACCCGGGAGGCCGGAGAGCGATTGACATCCAGTGCCATTCGCAACGATTCGACTGCGTCTTGATAGTTTCGCGATCGGAGAGCCTCGAGACCTCTCTCGTAGTTGAGATGCCAGGGGACCTGGGTGGCGGCGAAGGACGATAGACATAACACCGCCAAGAGCAACGGCTTGGAGAATAGATTTCGATGACTCACTTGCTAAAAATAGATGACCAGAGACGTTTTTAGGGCGAGGCGGCGGGTCTTAGACTCCTGAAAATTCGTCCCCTCGCTGTCGAACCGAAAGAGCTCTTGTCTCCAACCGCCATACTCCATACTCAAGTCAAAAACGAAGGCATCGGTCACGAATCCCACCCCGGCGGTAACAGCGGTGCCGACAACTTGATTGTCAAAGGATGTTGTGATTTCTCCGTCTTCGGGATCGACGAATCTTCGCTCATGGGCGCTCACTTGGGGCAGGTTTTTGGCGCCGACTCGAATGGGAATCACCGTCAATTCGTTCACCCAACTCCATTCGAATCCGACTCGCCATTGATTGAGGTCGGCGCCACTGTCGCTCAAAATGTTGACCTCATCCATCCTTTGGATCGTCAGATTGCCATCTTCATCGGCGGTCACGTCCCGGGGCTCCGAAGACGCGCAACGCCGAATCGCGAAACCGCCTATGCTCGAAATCGGCAGCGACCAACAGGTCGCGCCGTGGGTTCTAAGCGACGCCGATCCCGAGGTCGAGAGGAAAATCCAGCACGTAGTCATAGTCGGCGGGGGTCGTCTCTTCGATCACAATTCCTTGCGAATCGTCGATCCGGATTGCGAGATCGGTGTCAATCCTTCCCGACAGGTCGAAACCGGGAACGAATTTGAATCCGAGCCTCAGCGGCGGGCCGCCCCTCGACTGAAAATCGTACAACGCACCCATACCGACGGAGGTTCCGTCGACAGGTATCCGGCTGGAACCCGAAAGGGAGCCCACAAACCCATCGCCCAGGGTGACAATTTGGATCCCCGAACCTTCGGCACCACCCCGATAAAGACTCACGGACAACCCCAGCATCAGCCCCTGAAGGGGAGAAAAAGCAACCCCCGCCGAATAACTGAAAGGACCACCGCTGCTCCGTTCCTGGTCGAGAACGAAGGGAACTTGGATTTCTAGAAACTCGGCTTTGAAATCGAATGCCTTTTGGATTGCAAACGCGAAAACAAACTTCTTCTGCTCAAATCTCTTCGGAAAGACGAAGCTGGCGAAATTCAGACCGACGCTCCCGCCGGGATCGTCGGAAGCGAAAAGAAGCATCTGCCTTCGCCGCTCTTGTTCAACTGTCTCAGAGACGAATTGGAAGCCAAACGAGGTCTCAGGTTGGTCGAGTAGATAGAGCCCTGCTGGATTCCAGAAGATCGCGGTGGCATCATCGGCAACGGCGATGAAGGCGTCGCCCATTCCATTGGCCCGCGCTCCAGCGCCAAGAAAGTTATATTCGAGCTGGTCCTCGACTTGGGCGGTAGCAATGCCCGCTGCCAGCAACATAGCCACGGTTGGCAACGAGAAACGGCTGGCAAGGGCCGTCGGCCCGCCATAAGAACGCATGAATTTCCGCCCCCAATGGCGGACTTCGAAGGCGCTGATCATAGTCTGGAACGAAATGATAATCGAATGCGTGCCAGGTCCACCTTGCCGGTAGCTTAATTCAGAAGATCGCGCACCGTTCTCGAGCACGGTCCTTAGCCCGTCGGCTTTGCGATTACAAAAGGGTGGCACCTTTCGGTTAGCGGGTGCTGTCCACCTTTCGGTTAGCGGGTGCTGTCAAGTCGTCTACGTTCGGGTGATCCAAGAAGACGGTGGCGCGGCATGGTCCAGTCCGTTCTTCAGCGAGTAGCCTGCACCGCCTGGCCGGGAGATCGCGACGGCGGGCTGTCGAGAATCGCCTCCAGAGCAGGATCGCGGCCAGCGAAATAGTCGCTCGAAGAGAGCGGCGCCTGGATGTGGGGCTCGTGAGTGAGGCGCGGATCGTCGGGCCCGCTGCGTTGGTGGTATCGCGTCGACACGAGAACGAGGAGTCGCGAGTTGGGGAGCTCGATGTGCTCGGCATCGCCGTACTGATTGGGGCTCCCCCCGGTCGCCTCCCCGACAAGGAGTGTGCTCGTCGCCCGCTCGATGTCCGTGACGAAGTTGGACGCGGCGGAAAACGTACCGCGGCCGATGATGGTGAAGAGCTTTCCTGGCCGATTGATGAACTGGTTCGCCCGAATCATCTCCAGAAAAGGCGCGTAGGTAAGGATAGGAAATTTCAGCGAATGGCCGAGCGCGTCGGGGCTTAATACTCTCACGCCGTCGAGCTCTGTCCCTTAAACTCGGTCTGACTCAACGATACGCTCCGCAACGCTCGAGCCTCCCCTCGATCCTTCGAATAACACGCTCGTACTCGGCCCCGCCGACGCCACCGTAATGGTACTGGAGAACACTGTCAGGGATTCCCTCGGGGAGGTCGTCCGCCCTCGGAAAGAACGCATCGACCCGGAATCCGCCTTCCAATCGATCCTGAAGCGCCCTAGCCCGATCGGCATCGAGCGTCGCGACTCGTGCGAAGAGCGTCCCCGCGCGATCGGCAAGGAGGTCGGAAAAAGAAAAACCGCTGCCGCCCGATTCAGTATCCGCGTCGAGCTCCTCTTTCAGAGCTCCGGCAGCATCGCTGAGGGCGGCCCACGAAAGCTGGGTGAGTCCGGCGCTCACGAAGAAGTGCTGCGTCCAATCAGCTCGACCTCGAAGGGTTACCGTTCCCAGCGCACGACGCGCATCGGCAATGGCGGAGTCATCCGAATCGAGCCCCGAGAAAACGCGGAGCCGCGGGTGGCCGAGAACGCTGGCCAAGGCGAGCAGCGCACCGCTGTTCTCGATGACGGGGTCGCCCGCCGCCGAACGTTCCTTCGCCAGGGTGAAGGCTGATTCCACCACCGCCCCGAAACGATCGTCGCCGCTAGCCAACTGTGGCGCTATCGATCCTAACTGACGGATCTGGGCCCGAGCGGCTTCGATAGCGGCTTCCTCGGGACCGAGGCGAGAAACAAGGCCAGGGAGAACCTCGCCACGAATATCCATCGGGCCGTAGGTCACGGTCAGTCGATCGTCGTCCAAACGAAGTTGCTCGATTCCTTCCAAGATCGGTCTCAACGTCCGATCGCGCTCTACCGTAGCGACACCCACCGCGGAAATCGGTGCGAGCAGCACTCCCGGTACATCGATGCCCCCGATGCTCAGCTTGCTCAACGCGAGCTCGAGCTCCCCGCGATCGATGCCGCCTTCGATGCCGAGGACCAGATTGCCATAACGGTCCACCACCGGGAGCCGCGCCGAGGCTTGGAGGATCGCTTCGCTCGGACGGGTGTTGACCTCGACCCGCGGCGAGCGGCCGGCGACGGAAAGCCCCCACGCCACCAGGACATCGAGATCCTCGTTGGTCAACGCGAGCTTTCGCGTTTCTCCTTCATTCAGCTTCGTCGGGTTGCTCCCCCGAAAGAGCCGGACGAGCTCCCGCTTTTTCTCCGAGCTCACTTCGGAAGCACGGAGCTCGAGAGGCTCCGTCGACGTCGTGAGATAGGCGACCGCAAGGCCCAGGCCGGCGACCACGAGACCCAACAAGGCGAGCTTGGGGAAAAACAAGAGGAAGGCGCCGAAGCCTCGACTCGCGCTCGTCCCGAGCCGCGCTCCCACAACGCAGGCGATCGAAGGAAGAGCGAGGTCGCGAAGCCCCGGCCCCGAGCCGAGCTCGAATCCCAGAAGCCCCGTGGAGAGCAAGATGGCGAAGGCCGACGCCGGCAAGAGCGTCACGAACAAACGGGAGAACCAACGCCGGCGCCGCGGAAACGAAAGCGCCAGGAAGACACCGAGGGGAAGAAACCGTGCGGCCCGCACCAACACGTGAAGGCCCAGTTGACCGAGCCGCTCGGAGACTTGCTCCATAGAGCGGAGCTCTTCGAGCTCGAAGACGGAGACTTGAGAAACGGCCGCAGTTTCCTCTCTGTCCCGATGGACGAAGAAGGCGAGAACCGCGACGTACATCAGCAAGACAACGAGCCAGCCGATGCGGAAACGGGAATTCTCTTTCTCGGGCATTTCCAGCTGAGGCTAAGGGGGATTTAGTCTTTCACAAGACGCGTCCGAACAAAAGACGATCAAGGACGTCGAGGCGGGCGCCCCGGTCGGCAAGCTCTCGCGCCGTTAGATTCCTGTGCGCTGACTCTCCCTAACGGTCTCGAGGCTGCTCACGATAAGGGGATCATCCATCGAGACCTGAAACCGTCGGGGTCAACTTACTAGTCGAGTTCCGCGACTAGAGCTCGAAGCGCACGCCGACCCGGAACACGCGCGGGTCGAGCAGCGAAATGACTTCCCGATAGCGAGAGCCGCTGAACGCGCGGAAGTTCACAACCGGATTGGCGTTCAGAAGATTGTACACATCACCCATGACCGTGAAACGAGTGCGTGCTCCGAGAAAGAACGTATAGTCGACGCGAATGTCCCAGATACCGACGTTTCGGGCTCGATTGTCCGCGATCGGGGTCGCGTGGATGCGCTCGCTACCGGCGTTCGGCAGACGGGCGCTGATGCTACGCGCGTAGTTGTAGCCGCTTTGTAGCTTGAAGGACGTGCTGAGACCGACTTCGTTCGGGAACACGTAGCGGCCGACGACTTTGAAATTCCAGAACGTCGAATCCTGCCGGCCGTAGTACTCCTGAAGATTCCGCTCCCAGTTGTAGAGGATGGCTGTCCGCGCCGCTGCGATCCGGTTGGTCGACTCCTGGGTCGTGTTCCTGAAATCGTCGGACTTCGTGACCAGGTACGACGTGAGGAACATCCAGCGGTCGGAGAAGCGTTTGTTGAGCGCGACCTCGAACGTGCTCACCTTACCTTCGTACGGCTCGATGCCGTCGTATTTCACCGGGTTCGTCCACAGTCTTTCGGAGCCGATGCCAGCGGGACGGTCGTGGAGCAAAATCTCCTGGTCGTCCGGTGTTCCAGCGATGTTGTCATCGCCGGCGTCCTGATACAAAAACGGGATCGTGTACTGGTCGAAGCGTTCGAGGTCGACCTCTTCCCAGCCATTGCCAACGCTCTTGTAGACATAGTTGGCGCGAACCGAAAGATTCGGCCTGAGCTGGTGCTCGATCGACACCGACGCCTCTTGACCGAACTCGAACAATAGATCCGGGTCGACTTGGCGGCTACCGCCGCCACCGAGGGTTCTCTGGAGCGGACCGAGCTCGGGCGAGCACCAGATCTCGCCGCACGGTCCGGGAGTGAGCACTCGATCGCCATCCAAGTCGTTGAACCTGTAGCGGAGTCGCACCGTGCTGACGGGGTTCGCATCGTCGACGAACACCGTGCTGGGGTTCGAGTAGAAGCGCCCGAAAAACGCTTTCGCCACCGTGCGACCTTGGCCGGTCACGTCCCAGGCGAGCCCGATTCTAGGCCCGAGCCCGTTGAGGATGTTCGTCGTCGTCGCCGGCGTCTCGACCGAGTCGAAGGGAAAGCCGGGAAGCTCAGGCTCGATCCCTTGCACGGGCCAGCCGAGCGCGTAGCGGTCGTAGCGCAGACCCAGGTTGAACGTCAATCGATCGTTGATGGTCCACGAGTCCGTCACCCACAACGACAATAGCTTCGCGTCGTTGGTGTTGTTGTTCGGCGTGTTGTAGATGTCCACGTCCTCAGGAACGCCGGCATCGTCATAGTAGAACTGGTTGTGAGGCTGAAACCGCAAGTACTCCCGGCGCTCGCGATACCACTCGGTTCCGAGCTTGAGACTGTGAGAGCCCTTGGCATCGTCCACATAGTACGAGAGCGAGCCCGTGAGCTGAGGCTTCTGGGTGTCGCGGAAGTGGTAGTAGCTGAACGCCGCGTCGGCGAACTGCCCGATGTCCCGATCGAAGCGGCCGACGTCCACGCCTTCGACGGAGCTCGATTGCGTTTCAGTCGGGTACAGCGGGAATTCGTTCCTCCACCACGACCATTGGACGTCCAAAAACGTCGCGTCGTTGAGGAGGCTCGTCCACTCGAGCTTCGCCGGCTTGTTCACCGACGACTGCCAATGCGCCGCGTTGATGGGACGCGTCGGGCCGAGTCCGCGCTCCGGCTGGAACTTGGTACGGCGATTCCAAAACGCGATGATCTGGTTGTTGTCGTTGACCTGCCAATTTCCCTTGAGCGTGTAGTTGACGAGCTCGGTATGGGCCGTTGTCTCGAGACCGAAAACGAACTGGTCTTGACTGTATTTTCGATAACTGAAAAACCACCACGCCTTGCCGCGAACGATGGGCCCGCCGATACCGGCGTTGAGATCCCACTGCGTGTCGGTGGGGTTTCCTCTCACGACGCCTCCCCCGGGCGCGAAGTAACCGTCCCTCTCGCCGCTGGCGCCCGGCTCGAACTCGGGCGGCACGTTGTCAGAGACCATGCCGCCCCCGACGTAGTCGTAGTAGACATCGGCTTTGAGCTCGTCCCCACCCGAACGGACAGTGATGTTGTGGAACGCACCGATTCCATGCGTTTCCACTTGGTTGCCGGCGCCGCCAAGCTGGTACTCTTCGAAGCTCCCATAGTCGAAGTAGCCGGCGTTCAAGTCCACGCCTTCGGTCACGTTGATGCCCTCGAGAACGGTGCGGTTTTGTGACTCCGCGCCGTAAGTGACGTAACCCGTCTGGGTACCCACATGCGAGCCGCCGACGTCGTAGCCGTTCATTTGAAAGCCGGGCGCCTGCGCCATCGCCGCCCAGATGTCACGCGCGTTCGGGATGTCTTCGAGAAGCTCCTCGGTAAAGTTCACCGCTGTCGTCGTCGTTTTGATGTCGACGACCGGCGTCTCCCCGGTAATCGTCAACGACTCCGAAACACCCGCCAACGGCATGTCGGCGTTGAGGGTCAAGGTCACGTTGAGGTTGACGCGAACGCCTTCGCGCCGAACCGTCCGAAACCCTGCGAGTGTGAACACCACGTCGTAGAGACCAGGCGGCACCGAGACGAACGCATAGCTTCCCGAGGAACCCGAGACCGTCGCTTGGGGCGAGATGAGCGCGGCGCCGGTCAGCGTCACGCTTACCCCCGGTAACACCCCACCGGTGTTGTCGTGAACCGAGCCGACCATGCGGCCGCGGAGCTCTTGGGCTTCGATAAATACGGCGGACGCGATTGTCAACGTGACAAAGAGCGAACCAATCCTTTTCGTGGACAGCCGCTTCACTAGAATGCCCCTCCTCGAACGAATCTCCGTAGAGGACGTTTTATACAACGGTTCGAGTCAACTGGAAACCGTGGCTCACACGGTGGGCGTCACGTCCCCGCGCAGGACCATGCCGGGAAGCTCATCGCTCCGCTCACCGCCTTCGAGCACGAGCTTGCCATTCACGAGCACCGCTTCGAATCCATGCGCGTACTGATGAGGTTTCGCGAACGTCGCCTTGTCTTCGACGGCGGCGGGATCGAACACGGTGATGTCGGCGAAGTAACCCGCGGCAACTCGCCCGCGGTCCGCGATACTGAACCGCTCCGCGGGAAGGCTCGTCATCTTCCGAACCGACTCCTCGAGAGCCATCACTTTCATTTCACGCACGTACTTCGAGAGAACACGTGCAAACGTTCCGTACGAGCGTGGGTGCGGGTTGCCGCTCGCCAAAGATCCGTACGTCGCCAACGCCGACCCATCCGAGGCAGGCATGCACTTCGGATGCGCGAGAATGCGCGCCGTCGTCTCCTCGCCCATGCCGAAGCCGACCATGTTGACGCGGTTGTTCTCTTCGATGATGAGATCACGCGTGTAGAGAAACGGATCGTCGCCCGTCTCTTCGACGATCTCCTCGATCGTCCTCCCTTGAAGTGATTTGTTTTTCTCGAGCCTTACCGACGTGATCATGACCGTATCCCACGAGCCTAGAAGTGCAATCTTGTCCGCAGTCGCCTGTCGGATGCGCGGCCATACGTCGGGATCCTGTAGACGCTCGATGAATCTCGCCGTCCCGCCCTCACGGCTCCAGAGCGGCATGAGGTTGGCGAGCCCGGTCGCGTACGCGATGTACGGGTAGCGATCGAAGGTCACGGATACGCCGCGAGACTCAGCGTCTTCGATCAGCGCGAAGATGTCGTCGACTTTGTCGTAGTTGCGCCGGCCTTGGCATTTGAGATGCGAGATGTGAAGCCCGACACCGCCGCGTTCAGCGATTGCAATCGCTTCCCCGACAGCCTCTCTCACGCGGTCGTCCTCGTTGCGCATATGGGTTGCGTACAAACCTCGACTGCCCGCCATCACCCGGCAAAGCTCGCCCATTTCCTCGGCGGTCGCGAAACCGCCGGGTGTGTACTCGAGACCGCTCGAAATACCAAGAGCTCCCTGTCGCAGCGCAGACGCCGCTAGCTTTTGCATCTCCGCGATCTCGCGAGCGCTCGCGGCGCGGTCCGACATCGCCATCACCAGGCCGCGGAGCGTTCCCTGTCCTACGAAGGAGCCAGCGTTCACGGCGATACCGGAGCTCTCGAGCTTTTCGAGCTCGTCGCCGAAAACTGCGGGCTTGAAAGAAGTGCCGTCCATGCCGACGAGCTCGGTCGTCACCCCCTGGCGGATCTTGCTTTCCGCCTTGGGATTGGTGATGAGCTCGTCCTCACTGTGGGTGTGCACATCGATGAAGCCCGGCGTGACCGTGAGCCCCGAGACGTCGAGCGTTCGTGCCGCCGTGACTCCAGACAGGTCTCGGACCGCAGAAATCCGTGCCCCGGCGATACCCACGTCAGCCGGACGAGCGGGCGCTCCATCGATGACAGAACCGCCTCGCAACACCAGGTCGAAGCTTTGTTGTTGCAATAGCTTACGCGAGTAAGCCGCACCCAAGGTTTTCAAGAATAAGCGTCGATTCACGTCCATGGCGGAGAGCTTACCTCAACCCGATCCTACATTTTGAAATTGACATCGGTTTTCACTTTCAGCTATAGTGAATGTGATGATCGTCTGCTTGTGCAAAGGCATCACCGACCGCACCATCCGCACCCTGATTCGCGACGGCGTGTGCTCCATACGCGAGATTGGCCGCGTCTGCGATGCCGGCCGCGAGTGCGGCGGCTGCCGCCCGACGATCGACCGTCTCGTGGTGACCGAAAAGCGGCAACGCGAGACGCCTCGGGATATGATGAGAGGCTATGAAAGGTGATGCGAAAGTCATCGAAGCCCTCAACGACGTCCTGACCGCCGAGCTCACCGCCATCAACCAGTATTTCGTGCATGCGAAGATGTGCGACAACTGGGGCTACCAGCGCCTCGCGAGCAAGAAGCGCGAGGAGTCTATGGAGGAGATGAAGCACGCCGACAACGTGATCGAACGGATTCTCTTCCTCGACGGCGTCCCCAACATGCAGCGTCTGAATCCTGTGCGCGTGGGCGAAGAGCCGGTGGAGCAACACCAGGTCGATCTCGAGCTCGAGCTCGAGGCCGTCCAACGCATCAACGAGGCCATCGCTCTTTCTCGCGACAAAGGCGACAACGGCACGCGCGAGCTACTGGAGGAGATTCTCGAGGACGAAGAAGAAAGCGTCGACTGGCTCGAGGCGCAGCTCCACCTCGTCGAGGAAGTGGGCCGCGAGCGCTACCTCGCAGAGCAGATCAATTCTTGAAGACGGGCGGAGCTTCCGGAATCGCCGCGCCGTCTTGTCGGGGCTCGGACGCGCCGAAGTGCACGCCCTCTCCGTTCGACATCACCGCCTGACACGACGGGATCTTCCGAGAACGCGAATGGAGCGGACACGGTCAAGGCTAGCAACAAACTGCCGGTGAATAACTTCATAACGTCACCGCGAAAACCCATTGTACGCTACTCGTCGTGCGAAGGCAGCACCACCGCCAGGGCTTTGTCGCGCACCCCGAGAACGAGCGGCACGTAGCCGGCTGGCTCGCCGTCGAGTTGGAAACGAACATCCGATCCGCTGTCCACATCGATCGTCAGCGCATCGGTTTTGAAGTGCTCGATGTCCGTGAACTCGAGGTGGAAATGCCCGAGGACGCCGGCAAGATAGCGAAGATAGTCTCGGCGGTTCGTCCCTTTGAAGATGACAACGTCGAGCTTGGGTTCTTCGAGCCTCGCGTCCGGAGTGACTTTGTAGTGCGGACCATAGCGCCGGATGTTGCCCGCGATGAGCCCGGTGCCTATTATCTCTCTCCCTTCGGTGCGGATGCGAAGCGATGTCATCGGATAGCTCGCTAGAAGCCGGAAGCCATCGAGCCAAAACGCGGTCGCGCCCAGGGCGTTTTTGAAACCCGCTTTCAATCGATAGACCACTTCCCCATCGAGGCCTACGCCTGCCATCAGAAGAAACGGGCGCTCGCCCGCGAGCCCCATCGGAATTCTCGATACGCGTCCGGAGACGAACGCGTCGAGCGCTCTGTCGAGTTTCAACGGGATCCCGACTTCACGCGCGAACACGTTAACGGTGCCCCCGGGAAGAACGCCCATAGCCGTCGACGTCTCGAAAAGACCGCACGCGACTTCGTTGAGTGTGCCATCACCGCCCCACGCAATCGCAGTGTCGAAACCCGCTGACGCGACGTCTCTGGCGATCTCGATGGCGTCGCCCATTTTCTCAGTGGGCGTCGCGGTAACGTCCATACCCGCCTGCTCGAGGCGTGCGAGCACGCGCGGGAGCAGTTCGTCCTTGCGTTTGCCTCGACCGGAGCGAGGATTGAAGATGAGCGCGACTTTCATTGACTTTGGCTTGACTTGGGCATTCGACGCCTGCTACCCGGGTTGAACGGTCACTTCGAGCTCGTCCGTGAGCTCTCCCCAACCTTCTACATCGACGGTGACGTGTAGGGTCCAAGCGATCTTAGCTTCCATGGAGCGAAACGAGAACGGAGCGTCCGGCGGAACCGGCAGAGACACGCGGTAGTCTTTTCTCGCGCCAGAACCGAGCTCGAGGTTCTTCTCCAACACCCGCTCGTCGCTGCCGAGAACGGAGAGCTGCCTCCCCCGGTCCGTCGACTTTTGTCGCGTACACCGGAGCTCTGCCGACATGCGCCGCAGCGTCGTCTCGCGCCGCACCTCGAGGCGAATCTCCATCGCGAACGCGCCCCCCGGCACCACTTGATCGGATTCCAGCCCAAGATCGAGCATTCGGAACGGCTGGCGGTCCAGGCCGTACAAAAGTTTCAACGCCGCGCGCAGCAGGTTCAAAAGGACCGGAACCCACCCGATCGTGAAAAGCCACGACGACGCACTGCCTTGGTAGAATCGTGCGAAATGGAAAAAGACGACCGCGATCAGTGTGGCAACGAGAACCGACATCACGAGCTGGCGCTTGCCCTGGGCAATGAGGGACGACCAAATCATCGGTGCGGATCCTAGAAGGCATTTCGTGACGAAGCAACACCCTATCGAATTTGTCGCGGTCGGCCACGTCACCATTGATCACGTCCGCGTCGATAACGGAAGGGGTGAAAAGCGTGAGAAGCGCCTGGGTGGAGCTGCCACGTACGCGGCACTGACCGCACGTCACCTCGGCGTCAACGTTGGACTGGTGACGTCCGCCGGCCCCGATTTTCCATACTGGGAGCGTTTCACGGGCATTCACATGACGACGATCGACTCCGAGCACACGACAGAGCTCGAGCATCGTTATCTCGATGGCGAGCGACACCAGCGCGTACACCGCGTGGCTTCTGCTATCCGGGCCGAGCACGTCTCGGGACTCCCTGTCGCCGAAGATGCGGCCGTGCTCTACTGTCCCGTGGTCCACGAGGTCGAGGCTCCGCTGATCCCGCTCTCACCCAAGGGGCTGACCGCTGTGGCGCCCCAAGGTTTTTTTCGACAGTGGGACGACACCGGGCGCATTTCGACACGCGAATGGGACGGAGCCGAACGCGCGCTCGAACGGGCCGACATCGTCTGTATGAGCGAAGAAGATGCGATTGTCCCCGAGGAGCTGGCCGAGAGCTTCGCCGGTAGGGCATTCGTCATCACCAAGGGTAGTGAAGGATGCCGCGTCTATGCGGGCGCCGATATTTTCAATTTTCCGGCACTTCCGGCGCGCGAAGTCGATGCCACGGGTGCCGGCGATGTTTTTGCCGCGTCGTTCGTCGTTGCGCTCCGACAAGGAGACTCCCTTGCAGAGGCAGTCCGGTTCGCGACCCGCGAGGCGGCCGCGGCGGTCGAATCCATAGGCACGGAGGGTCTTTCGTGATCGACACCGACTTCGAGGCGTACTGCGAGCGCATCGAGCTCGAATTCTTTCGCCTCAAAGGCCGGCGAGGAATGCTCTCACCGGCGGACTTCTCGCGCACGCGTGAATGGTTCGACGCGGGCATCTCTATCGATGCGGTCCTCGAGGGCATGGCCGGCGCATTCCAAACACAGAGCGCGGGGCGAGAGGGCGAGAGCGTTGAGGTCAACAGCCTCTCTTTTTGTGACCCCTTCGTGGAACAGGCCATCGCCCGCCGTCGATCGTTATAACTCTGCCTTTGCGCTACACTTTCTCGGCCGATGACCCGCGCGCGCATTCTCACCGAGAAGGAAGAAAGCATTCTCGCCGATACCCGGCGCGTGCTTTCCGAGCTTCGGGTCACGCTCGAACGCGTGCAGGTCGAACCGGACGATGCCGCCTCGTTCGACGCTTCGATCTGCCAGCTCGACGAACTGTTCCTTCTCGTCGTCGCCGGTGAGTTCAACGCGGGCAAGAGTGCCTTCATCAACGCCCTCGTCGGCGAGAATCTTCTCGACGAAGGGGTGACGACGACGACGTCACGAGTCACGCTCCTGAAGCACGGCGAATCCAAGAACCGCAACACGAAGACCGACGCGTTCGAAATCGTCCAAGCGCCGTTCGACGTCCTCGAGAACGTCAATATCGTCGATACTCCGGGAACGAACGCCATCCACCGCGAGCACGAAGAGTTGACGCGCGAGTTTCTTCCACGCTCCGACATGGTTTTGTTCGTGACGTCCGCGGACCGCCCGTTCACGGAAAGTGAGCGCTCGTTTCTGGAGGGGATTCGCGACTGGGGCAAGAAAGTCGCCGTTGTCGTCAACAAGATCGATATTCTCGACAAGCCCGCGGACGTGGACGAAGTGACACGTTTTGTGCGCGACCATGCCGCAACCCTTCTCGGTACCGAAGTAGAGGTGTTTCCGGTGTCCGCGAAACAGGCCGCGCTCGCGAAGTCGGAAAACGACGCCCGGGTGCTCGAGACGAGTCGGTTTACCGCGTTGGAAGATTTCATCGTGCGCACGCTCGACGATCGTGAGCGCGTTCGGCTCAAACTGCTCAACCCTCTCGGCGTCGGTAAAGCACTCTCGGAAAAGTACATGGTCGTCGTCGCGGCGGAGCTCGACTTGCTCGCCGACGACCTCGCGATGCTGACCGACATCGACTCCCAGCTAGAAGTCTACGAGCGCGACCAGCATCGCGACTTCGCGTACCGGCTGTCGGACATCGACAATGCCCTCCTCGACTTCGAGAGCCGCGGCGGCGCTTTTTTCGAGGAGACACTGAGGCTCGGCCGCGTGTTCGACCTCATCAACAAAGCCAAGGTCAAGGGCGAGTTCGAAAGGAAAGTTATCGCCGATCTCCCTCGAACCGTGGAGCAACGGGTCGAAGCCGTTATCGACTGGATGGTCGAAAGCGAGCTCGAACAGTGGAAGGCGATCATGACGCACCTCGACGAGCGCCGGAAGGCGCGCGAGGACCGCATCGTCGGAAAGCTCCCCCCGACGTTCGTCCAGGATCGGAAGAGGCTCCTGGAAACCGTGGGCGCGGCCGCCCGCAAGGCGATCGACGGCTACGACCGCGACAGCGAGTCGACCAGGCTGGCCGAATCCGTCCACACGGCGGTTGCGAGCACTGCGTTACTCGAAGTGGGCGCGCTCGGACTCGGTGCGCTCGTCACTGCGATCGCCACCACGACGGCTGCGGACGTGACCGGGATTCTCGCAGCAAGTGCCCTGTCCGTCGTCGGCCTTCTCGTTCTCCCCGCGAAGCGGCGTGCTGCCAAAACCGAGCTCAACAAGAAAGTCGCGGAGGTCCGGAACCAGCTCATGAGTTCGCTTCGGCAGCAGTTCGATACCAAGATACAGGGAAGCCTCGTGAGGATTCAGGAGGCGATGGCGCCGTACACGCGGTTCGTACGCGCCGAGAGAGACCGTCTCGAGACGGCCCGTAACGAGCTCCGGAGCTCCCACAACGAGATCGCCCGCGTCGAAGCGAGCATCGACGGGCTTTAGAAAAGCACTAGACGATGGGCGGCCGGTTTTCGCCCACACGGGTGGCGCGCTCGAACGCGTGCCCGAGCGCGAGCACGGAACGCTCGTGCCGGTAGCGCCCCACGATCTGAAGGCCCACCGGGAGGCCCTCGGGCGTGAATCCCGCGGGAACCGACATCGCAGGCAACGCTGTCAGGGAGATGAAGTAGCAGCTCTTCATCCAATCGATGTAGGACTCCATCGCGACGCCGTCGATCTCCTGCACCCATTCGGTTTCAATATCGAAAGGCGCCACTTGCGTGACCGGCAACAGCAGGAACTCATAGCGATCCATGAAACGGCGTACGCGCTCGTAGAGCTCACCGCGCTCGCGCTGGGCTCGGGCGATCTCGGAGGCCGCGAGCGCGAGCCCTTTCTCGGTGTTCCAAACGACCGTCTCCTTCATGAGCGAGCGGTGGAGTTCGAGATGTTCAGTGTGTGCGATGGCGAAGCTATGCGCGCGCAACGTCTGGAAGATCTCCGGTGCGTTCCCGAAATCAGGGTGGGCTTCGTCGACCTCGCATCCGAGCTCGGCGAAACACTCGACCGCCTCATCGAAGACAGCCGCAACTTGTTTCTCGACCGGGAAGCTTCCCAGGTCGCGACTGCAAGCGATTCGAACGCCGCCGAAATCGCGCCCGAGCGAACCACGAAAAATCTCACCTGGCTCTTCGCTCGACAACGGCGCACGGCGATCGGGACCGGCCATGACCGACAGCAGCAGGGCGGCGTCCTCGACGCTTCTCGCAATGGGTCCAAGCACGTCGAGTGCGTTCCATGGATCGATAGCGGGCCAACGCGGGATACGCCCGGGCGATGGACGGAGTCCGACGACGTTACAAAAGCTCGGCGGGTTTCGCAGCGAACCACCGAGATCGCTTCCATCGGCGAACGGTACCATGCCGCACGCGACGGCCACTGCAGCGCCCCCGCTACTGCCCCCGCACGTTTTTTCGAGATCGTAGGGGTTCCGCGTGCGCCCGAATACAGGGTTGAAGGTTTGTGAGCCCGCGCCGAATTCGGGCGTGTTGGTTTTTCCGATGACGACAGCGCCGGCCGCGCGGAGCCGCTCGACGAAGAGCGCGTCTTGGTCAGGGACGTTGTTCTCGTAGATCGGCGAGCCAAAGGTCGTACGTAATCCTTTGGTAAGCTCGAGATCTTTGATTGCAATCGGAAGCCCATGAAGCACGCCGCCTTTGTCCGACAGGTCATCGAGCTCGCGCGCGCGGGCGCGCGCAGCCTCTTCGTCGAGCGTGACGATCGCGTTGACTTCTGGGTTCACGCGCTCGATTTGCCGTAGGTGCGCCTCGAGCACTTCGCTCGCCGAGAGCTCACGCGCGCGTAATCGGCCAGCCAGCTCGGTCGCAGATAAGAAGCACAGATCGGACATTGGTGGTACGGTAGATCGATTCAGCTTCCAAGCGCTAATCAGACTGGAGACCCGCCTTCGCCTTTGGCTTCGGCGGGCCAGCCGAAGCTTCATGCGGAGGCTGGCTAGCAACTGGGAGCTGCTCGTGTTAAACCTCACCGATGAAACTCCTCACGACCGCGCTGCTGGTGTGCGCCATTCCGGGAGCTAGCACCACGGAGCTCTTCGAGCTTCGCGGACGCGCAGCGACAATCATTGAGCAAGAAGACGCTCGAGACATCACGACGGAGCAGGCGCGACGCAAAGTCCAGCTACTCTTGAAAGACTTCGAGGCGTGGGCCGAAGCGCACGACGTCGAGCTCGAGCTCAGAAGTCGGTCCTACAGCTCATCGTCAGAAAGTGTCGACGATGCCATGACCGTCAATCGATGCCCGTTATTCTACGAAGACGACGTCGACGAGCTTTGCCTCATCGATTTGAAGCGTTCCGAAGTGTGGAGCACGTCGGTCCTGTTCTGCCGCTACCTTTGCGAATAGCGGTCGATGGCGAGCTCGTATCACGATTACGATCTCCACGTGGTTCTCGTGGAGCCCGAAATCCACTGGAACACGGGGAACGCCGGAAGGACGGTCCTGGCGGCGGGCGCGATGCTGCACCTGGTGGAGCCGCTCGGGTTCTCGCTCGACGCGAAACAGGTTCGCCGCGCCGGGCTCGACTATTGGTCGAGGGTTCCCGCGAAACTTTGGCCAGATTGGCACGCGCTCGAGCGCGAGTTGCCCTCGATGGGGGAGCCCTTTTTCGTGTCTCCCGAAGCGGAGCGCACCATTTGGGACGCGCATTTTCCCGCGCGCTCGGTCCTCATCTTCGGCAGCGAGACCAAAGGTCTGCCGGAATCGCTCCGCGAGCAGCACCAGAAGCGGCAGTTCTCGATCCCGATGAAAGACCAAACCCTGCGCTCGCTGAATCTTTCGACCGCCGTGGGCGTCGTGTTGTACGAGGTCCTACGGCAGCAACGGCGCTCGTAGATACGCTAAGATCCGGCTATGCCCGGGGCGCGAGATTCCTATTTCACCACCAGCTCGGGAAAATCGCTGAAAGGCGAGTACACCGAAGACGATCTCGCCGATTGGAACCCGGCGGAGTCACTCGGTCGCGCCGGCGATTCACCGTTCACGCGCGGAAACCACGCCTCCGGCTACCGCGGGCGGTTGTGGACGATGCGCCAATACGCGGGCTACGCGACCGCGGCCGAATCGAATCGGCGCTATCGCTATTTGCTCGAGCAGGGACAGAGCGGACTCTCGGTCGCGTTCGATCTCCCGACTCAGATCGGCTACGACTCCGACCACGCGATGGCTCAAGGGGAAGTGGGTCGCGTCGGCGTCACCATCGATTCGCTCGACGATATGGAGACTCTCTTCGACGGTATCCCGCTCGACAAAGTCTCGACGTCGATGACCATCAACGCCACCGCGAGCATCTTGCTCGCGCTCTACATGGCCGTGGGCCGCCGTCAAGGAGTCGCGGATGAAAACCTCTCGGGCACCGTCCAAAACGACATCCTCAAAGAGTACATGGCCCGAGGAACGTACATCTATCCTCCCGGCCCGTCGATGCGGATCGCAACCGACGTCATCGCTTTTTGCCAAGACACGCTTCCCCGCTTCAACCCCATCAGCATCAGCGGCTACCACATCCGCGAAGCGGGTGCGACGGCCGCACAAGAGCTCGCGTTCACGCTCGCCAATGGTCTTGCCTATGTCGAAGCCGCGGTTTCTGCCGGACTCGACGTGGACGAGTTCGGAGCGCGGCTATCGTTTTTCTTCAACTCCCACCAAAACTTTCTCGAGGAGATCGCAAAGTTTCGCGCCGCACGCAGGCTCTGGGGAAAACTGCTTCGCGAGCGCTATCACTCGAGAAACCCTCGTGCGCAAATGCTGCGATTCCACACGCAAACGGCGGGCTCGACGCTGACCGCGCAGCAGCCGGACGTGAACGTCGTGCGCACCACGTTGCAGGCGCTCGCCGCGGTCCTCGGCGGCACCCAATCGCTACACTGTAACGCTCTCGACGAAGCGCTCGGACTGCCCACCGAAGAGACAGCCGAGGTCGCGCTGCGCACGCAACAGGTCATCGCCTACGAAAGCGACGTGGCAGACACCATCGATCCCTTCGGCGGCTCATACGCGATGGAGTCGATGACCGATGCGATCGAGCACGAGGCGGAAGCGATCCTCGCCGAAATCGACCGTCGGGGCGGAGCGCTCGAAGCGATCGAGGCCGGTTGGCCGCAAGGGGAAATCCGTGAGGCCGCTTATCGTTTTCAGAAAGACATGGAATCAGGTGAGCGTCTCGTCGTCGGGGTCAACGTTTTCGAAAAAGACGAGAAAGTGCCAGTCGAAGTGTTCTCGGTCGACGCGACCGTCGAGACGGATCAGGTCGCTCGCCTCGAAGCCGTGCGCGCACGTCGTGATGCCTCGGCCGCCACGAAAGCGCTCGACGATGTCGAGCGCGCCGCCAAAACCGACGCCAACTTGATGCCCCCGATCCTGACCGCGGTATCGGCCTACGTCACTTTGGGCGAAATCTCCGACCGTTTGCGCAAAGTGTTCGGAGAGTACCGTTCGAGCTGGTGACACAAACGCTTCTCGAGATTCAAGGCTTGACGATGTCGCTCGCGACGGACACAGGAACGATCCGTCCGGTCAACGATGTCTCGATCAGCTTGAGCGCGGGAGAAACCCTCGCGGTCGGCGGCGAGTCGGGCTCGGGCAAGTCCATGCTTGCCTTTTCCATCATGCTTCTTCCGCCGCGCGCGGCGCGCTTCGAAGGCGGCCGTATCCTGTGGAAGGAACGTGACCTCTTGGAAATGCCTTCCGAATCGCTCCGCCGCATCCGCGGCAAAGAGATAGCACTCATTTTTCAGGAAGCCGGCTCCGCGCTGAATCCCGTACGGACGATCGGCTCTCAACTGATGGAGCCACTCCGGACACACCTCGGCTTGTCCCGAAAAGACGCGCGCGATCGATCCATCGAGCTTCTTCGCGAAGTGCAGATCCCCGAGCCCGAGCGGCGCGTTTCCGACTACCCGCACCAGCTCAGCGGCGGGATGAAACAACGCGTGCTCATCGCGATGGCGATCGCATGCGACCCCGAGCTCCTCATCGCCGACGAACCGACGACGGCGCTCGACGCGACGCTTCAAGCGCACATTCTCGAGCTCCTCGCTCGTCTCAAAGAGGATCGGAACTTGTCGCTTCTTCTGATCACGCACGATCTCAGCCTGGTCAAAGAAAATACCGATCGTGTCGCGGTGATGTATGCGGGGCGGCTCGTCGAGCTCGGACCGTCGGACAGCATCCTCTCGAATCCCTCTCATCCGTACACGAGAGGGCTGTGGCAATCCCTCCCCAAGCCGCGCGGCGACAAGCCTGGAAAGGCCAAGCTCCAC
This sequence comes from Candidatus Marinacidobacterales bacterium, assembly GCA_965237955.1. GTDB lineage: Bacteria > Acidobacteriota > Vicinamibacteria > Marinacidobacterales > SMYC01. Next base: position 4,512,479 of record OZ250169.1, read on the forward strand.
GCAATGACGGGCACGGTGCCCCACCTCGCCACGCTCCCGGCCGGGTGCGCGTTCCAAGCTCGGTGTCCGGACCACTTCGATGCGTGCGACCAGGAAGTTCCCACCCTTCAAGACGTCGACGGCCATAGTACCCACCGTGCCGCGTGCTACCTGAACACTGCCGTGCTTGACGCGATGACGACGAAGGTATGAGCCCCGTGAGGAACGAGCGAGAGACTCTCGTCTCCGCCAAGGAGCTGACGAAAGTCTTCCCCGCGCGGCGCGGGTTGTTCGCGCAACCTGCGGAAGACGGGGAGCTCTTGCGTTCCGTGCCCCTCGTGAAGCTGATCGAGGGAGGCTGACGTCTAACAGGAAGGCTGATTTCATGACCGTGCCGCCGACATCGGTGAACCATCCACGCCGACCGTGGCAGCTCGATGCGAAGCAAGTCCGTAGCTATGCTCCTGGCTGACCTCGGCGTTACCAAGACCCACTCCAGACCTTACGTCTCGAACGATAACCCCTACTCCGAGTCCCAGTTCAAGACTCTGAAGTATTGCCCTCAGTTTCCGAGCCGTTTTGGTTCCATCGAAGACGGCCGGCTGTTCTGCGGCGGCTTCCTCGACTACTACAATCACGAACGCCGGCACTCGGGAATCGGCCTCATGACACCGGCCGCCGTTCACGATGGTCTCGCGGAACAGCTCACCACTGCCCGGCGCCAAATCCTCCTCGAAGCTCATCGGGCTCATCCCGAACGCTTCGTTCGCGGAATGCCACAGCCCCCCGTTTTGCCTCCTCAGGCCTGGATCAACCCGCCGCCGGAGAAAACGACGCGCCAGGAGGCCGCCGGAGCCACTTTCTCGAGGTGGTCCACACCTGGGGTACCCCCGGATTCAGGCCAACGCGACCAGATCTCGCCGCACGCAGACGGTGACCGCCCCGGGCCCACGAGTCTTACTGCATTGATTGAGGCTCACTAAATGCAGTCCGCGGGTGTCTCAAAGTTGTTGACACGTTCCGCTCGAAAACAACCCCAAGCGATGCGCACAGATTGATTTGGCCATCCGCACACCTCTTGCTGTAGTCATCTATGCTGATGTCCTGGGCGTAGGTATTTCCCACGACTAGAAAACCCAAACCCACAACGATTGCTCTGATTAGCACCCTAGTAACGAGCAGAAGCCCAGTGAGTTTCGACTTCAGCTTAGATGTGAGACTCATGAGCGTCGTCGTCGTCATGCGGTAGACATTGCCCCTCTGTTCTCACCTCGACGGACGAGACTCACCAGTCTTGGCGTGGACGACGATACGGAAGAACGTGAGGCGTTCTCGCCAAAGCTCGAACGGGATACTCGCGGTCATCTCGTCGTTGGAGATGTATCGACTTTCAATCTGGTGCTTCGGTCCCTTCCGGTCGTCGACGGAGGCGAAGACCTTGGCGCCCGGCTGGAATCCGTGGCCCCGCAACGTGCTCTCTTGGTTCGGGGGACCACCGGGGACGAGGAAGGGCATCGCAGCCGGCGAGTGGGAGGCGATCTCCGGCCAAATCGAGTCGTCATTTGACGCGAGCGGGTTCCAGTCTCCATCGAGGGGCTGATAGAGGATCTGTTCGGAGACGACGACGTTGTTCCGGTACGAGCGGACCTGGAACTCCAGGTTGCCGTAGATCTCTAGAAGATGGAGATTGTAGAGCATGACGAGCTCACGCTCCGAGCGGAAGACGGTAGTCTGCGGTGACATGGAGGAGCTCAGATACGTTGCGAGAAACACGGACCCTAGTGGACGCTCGAGCGCTCTCCTAGGCCTGAATGGGAGAAACAACATCGCTACCCAGACGATCAGGGCTGCGATACTGAGAAAACGCTCCATCTTTCAATGATGCCATACGGTGAGGTCGACGACACGAGTGGTTGTGCTCCTATGGTCCGCAAAAACTCGATCCGGCGTTGATTCCTTGACTTCGAGCTCCTTGTGGCCAAAAGACTCATCCGGCTTCCCGATGGCAAAACGGAGCAACGCGCGCCCTCGGTCTGATGTAACTGTTCGCAGACGCCGATCTCAGGCCAAGGTGTATATTCTGGATAACCAAATCGGCTTTCGGTGACGACGTACCTAGAATTACGGATTAATAATGTGCCTCTCCTGCCATTTCAGTGGATCCTCTCGAGGGTGAGACCGCCACAGTTTAGGTAGACGAGACTGATGAGAGCTTCGGCAGAGTGGAGTCCAAAGCTGCGGTGGCTCAGCAGCCGGATTTTGTTGTTCATTCCTTCGAGTCGGCCGTTGCTGAGTCTCCACGTGACCCACGCGATGACGCCATCGAAGTGGCTGCTCATCTTCGCCGCGCGTTTGACGGGCTCTATCCTCGAGCTCATAGCGCGCCGCAGCCATCCTCGGAGAAACTTCTTGGCCCATGTCTCGGTTTTGTAGGTGTAGAGGTCCATGAAGTCGTCGCGCAGAAGCATGGCGCGGTAGAGGCGACGATTAGCTCGCACCTGCTCGCGGAGCACCCGTTTGTCTTTCGCGCTGCGGTTGTGTTTGGCCTTGAGAAGGGGAAACTTGGTGTTCTTGAGGTTGCGCCGGGCAGTCCCTTTGAGCTCGCGCACCAGCTCGCGCCGGGTCTTATCCACGGCCTCGTTCAGATGCTTGACGATGTGGAAGCGGTCAAAGATCACCCGTGCCTGAGGAGCCTTTTTGCCGACGACAGTTATGTACGGCTCCCACATGTCCATGCTGACCGCTTCGAGCTCCGCGGCTCTTTGTGGTCCGAGCTTGCGGAAAAACCGCAGCAGCGTCTTGGCCTTGCGCTCCTTTCCCGCCCAGACGACCCGGCCGCTGAGATGGTCTATTACCACTGTTAAGTACTTGTGGCGTTTGCGGTAGCTGATCTCGTCCATCCCAATCACCCGCAATCCATCGAGCTCGCGCCGCTCATCCCGCTGCTCGGCAACCACTCGCTGGATGATCCGTCGCACCGAACGCCACGTCACTCGGAAATAGTTCGCTACGGCGCTGACGTCCGTCCTCTGTGCCAGCCACGCTACCTCTTGTTCGAAGCTTTTGGTAAAGCGGCTTCCCTTGTCTGCCCAAGGCACCTTTTCTCTGACCACTCCACACCGCCGACATACCACTCGTCGGATCGAGTAGCGAAGATAGGTCCGGACTCCGAACAGGTCCAAGTGCCGCCAGTAGCGATTGTAGCGATCTTTGTTCTTGCGGACCTTTCGTCCGCAAATCCCGCACAGAGGCTTCCTCCTCCGTGGTACTACATCCACCACCACTCTGGCTTTGTCCGCCTGGAAGTGGAAACCTCGGACCCACAGGCCTTGCAATCCGATGAGCTTGTTGACTAACGTAGTAACGCGCATCGCGGGAACGCTCTTTTCTCTTTCGGAAAAAAAGATTCTAGCGTTCTCGCCGATGCGCATCTACACATGGCTTACCCTCTCAACCCACGGGCCTCACCAAATGCCACTGCCCCTCAGCGGGAGACAAGGCTGTGGGAAACGCCCCCACGGTTCTGGTCGTTCAGACCTTGCTCACGACTGAGTTCTCTTCGAAGCCTGGAAGGGCGTTTTCCATAGCCTCCACTAATCGAGCCCCCCCTTCCTTATTCCATATGAATTAATCTTTCTTGTATATATATCAGGAGGGGCCTGTGGGCGCTCGTGGGAAACGCGAAGCGTTTTCCAAGCGATTGTGGAAAACGCCGCTCCACGTTTGTACGTGCTCACAACCTTTCCCTAAACGCCTCTCTCGCCCGGAGTTTCCGGCGTTTTCCACAATCGCGGCAGCGTCCATAGGCCATGCCCTCCAACACAAATCAGATCCCCCGAAACGACAGGAGAACCAAAGCGGTTAAGTGAGAATCGTGCACCATAGAGACCTCGGAGACCTTCAGGGGCGAACGTTTCTGCGCGAGCCGTTCGGCTACGATTCTTTCGCTGGGATCGTGACAAAGGCGGGCTGGAGCGGTATAACCGCGCGTGCAACTGACGATCGGCGAGGGCTTATTTAAGAGGGATCAGGGTGACGCCGCTCGCAGCTGACCCGGGCCGTTAACCCGACAAGCATGAAGCAGCTTTCCGAACGGGGCTTAGCGCTGGTTGTACCAGACACCTGCCTTGGTGCACAACTCGCGATCTCGGTCCACAATTCTCCTGTACTCGCGGATTCGAGGTTCCCCATGAGCATTTTCAAACGCACTCAGCGTAAGTATGTGAAGAAGGCCTATCGCGTGAGGAATTGGCGTGAATATGAGGTGGGTCTACGCAACCGCGGGAGCCTGACCGTCTGGATCTCGCTCACCGCCGGCAAGCTTGTGAACTGGGACGCGCCCCGGCCGAGGAGGAGGAAACCGGGCCGTCAACGCAAGTACTCGAACCACGCCATCGAGACGGCTGTCACCCTGGGCATGGTGTTTCATCTGTCATCTAGGCAGAGCGAGGGATTGCTGCGATCGTTGTTCGCTCTGATGAAGCTAGACAATGATGTGCCCGATCACACCACGATCTCGAGGCGCAAGGCGAAGCTGGGTAAGGTCCCCTTCTACCAAGACAAGCAGAAGACGCCGTTGCACATCTTGATCGACAGCAGCGGTCTCGCTGTCCACGCCGGCCAGCTGCGCAGAGCACCAAAGAGCAGGGACTATCGCAAGCTCCATCTGTGTGTCGACGAGCAGAGTGGCGAAGTCGTCGCCGGCGAGCTGACGAGCAAAAGAGCCCGCGATTCATCGCGGGTTGCATCGCTTGTCGGACAGATCGACAGTCCCATCTCATCGGCCAGAGCTGACACCGCATACGACGCCGGCGGCGTCTATGAGGCAATCGAGAATCACAGCGCTCATCGCTCGCCGAGGGTGCTGATACCGCCGCGCAAGGGCGCCCAGCTCGCATCGGGGCCGGCGAGCAGCCGACAGCGCAATCGCAACATTGCAGCACAAGCTCGGCTCGGCAAACGAAAGTGGCACACAGAATCGGGCTACAGCAAACGGAGCAAAGTCGAGACAACGTTCCATCGCTACAAGGCTATCGTGGGCTCAGCGATGCGAGCGAGAGGGTTGGCGGCACAGAGAGTCGAGGCAAGGATCGGGTGCAAGATTCTGAACACCATGACGGCGCTCGGGATGCCTGATAGCGAGATGATCGGATGATGGGAGTCGGGGCCAAGCGAGCTATCGGCCTCTATCGGAGTTGTGCACCAAGGCACCCTGCCGCTCCCGATGGCGCCGGGCAGCTCTCAGACCCAGGTAGATGCGCCCGAGATCGATCGCCACGCGCGGCAGGTGACTGAGCCCGATCAGTGATAACCGATCAAACTTGATGAATTATCCTCCGTTTATCTTGATACGCCACACCAATCTAAGATGGAGGCAGCCAGAATCTTGGTCGCCATTATGACATCATCTACCAGCACCCACTCATTGTTGGCATGCATCTGTTCCGTCTTTCCCGGTCCGAAGATGACCGTCGGGGTTTGGCCAGGCAGGTTCAAGAATCGAATATCGGCCGCTCCCTCCCGGCCGGAGATTTCCGGTTCCTGCCCAGTTAACTCCCGAAACTTACGAGCTATTGTTTGGACAATTGGGCTGTTCACTGGTATTTCGGAAGGTACAGCAAAATACCCGGTAAAAACAATTTCCGGTGGATGTTCGGCCAGCCAAGGATCGGAGGCGACGCGTTCCCGGACAAAAGATGTGAATTCAGCTTTGACAGCATCGGAATCTTCCCCCGGCACCGTGGCAAGGCTACCTTTCAGAAGTGCAGTGTCGGGGAAGGCGCTGTTGTAACTGCCCGCCTCGAATGCACCCACCATGCAAGGAATCGCACACTTGATGTTCGGATAAAGTGGATGGCTTACTCTAGACATGCGGAGCTTTTCAAATTCGGCGACGGCTCGAAGCACGGGGTAAGCCTTTTCAATGCCATTGACACCTTCCCACTGGCGCTGAATACCTGCTGCTTTGCCCCTAACCGTAATTTCAAACCAGATGCGCCCAATGGATGCTGGCTGGACCTTCATGCTGCTGGTCTCGCAGCAGATTCCTGCGTCCGCCTTGTACCCTCGCATGACGCAATCTAGCGTGCCATTTCCACTAAGCTCTTCATCCACCACGTATTCCAGTATGACGTCGCCGGCCAGTTTGACACCAGAACGGACCACGGCTTCTACAGCCATAGTCATAGCAGCAACGCCCGCTTTCATGTCCGAAGTGCCACGGCCATAGATCCGGCCGTCAGCCAAATCTCCAGACCAGGGGTCGTGCTCCCAGGCTTCTTTCGCACCAGCGGGAATAACGTCAACGTGTCCATTTAACAATAGGGACCGGCCGCTGCTATTCCCCTTTAGGGTAGCGACCACGTTCGGGCGGCCTTCGTATCCGCGAGAAACTGGAACATAGGCAGGATGTTTCTTAAGAGCCTCCCAGTCCGGCTCGAATACATCGACAGCAAGCCCCAAATCCGCCATCTTCTCGGCAATAAACTTCTGGATCTCCCCTTCGCTACCGGTCACGCTGGGATAAGCGATGAGTTGCTGCAAGAATATGATGACATCGTTCGACATCGAATCAACGGTATCCAAAACAGTTTCTTTCGTCACCTAACTACCTCAATCTTATGAGTCTCAGGATTCTTGTAAATAATATATCAGGCGCTAATTGGTGTCAGTCGCAAAGCACAGACCAGGCAGATTGCCTTCATTGGCACAGAGGGAAGCTCCGTTTGACATTTGTGGACCTAAGAGTGGTGCTTCCGCCGTCCACTGTTGGCGATCCGTACGTATCCCCATGCGAGCAAAGCGATTATACCAAGTTTGAGGCAAGCTGGACTCGACAACGTCCAAATGGACTGTAAGCTATTGAACCGTTATGTCTGAAGACATCCCAGCAACACTTAATGACGGAAGCACCTCCGTTCGTGGACTGGCGCGCCCATGCGGCGATGGGCAATCGCTCGCTGGCCAGCGAGCAATATCGGAAGCTCCAGAACATCTGGAGTGGGTATTCTGTGCTGGGTCTGAAAGAGGTGTCGGACTATCTCACTTCAACGGATGCCGAAGGTCAATAAACTTTGGAGCTCGTTCGCGACGTCTCGACGCGAATGGATTTCGCGAAACTTCCGTTGATTGTCACGGACGGATTCGGTCTCTACGGGAAGGTCTTGATGGCGGAAGCACCGTCGATCAATAGGAAAAATCAAGGTCCGTTGGCGTGCCGGGGAGAGGCAGAACTCAATTTTGAGGGGGTTCGCATGAGTCGTTGGTCAAAGCTGAGCTGAGTCCGACGCACGGCAAGCGGAATTCACGCGGAGAGGAGCTGCTAGCTCTGATTGAGACATAGCACGGCCATGGAACGGTCGGCTGAGAGAGCTCGTTCTAGGAAGAAGCGGAATCAGGATCGCGGTTTTTACCTGGAGGAGCGCGCGCGGGTGGGTTTTGTTTATCGAGATGATCGAGAATCCGTCGGATCACCTTGGGCTCGGTGATGAAAGAAACGATGCGCATTTGGCCGCCGCATTTTTTTGCAAATCAACGGGTCGGTTTTGAACACACGGCGGATCAAATTGGCCCATCGTCGGCGAAGAGTTTTACGCTGGGTAGCGTTGAGCTCGTCGTCGGCTGCAGGTGGTTTCTTTCGGGAATATTTTCTACTTCGTCGAGCGTAGTGGCCGTAGTACAAGATCGAATGTTGGCTAGGCTGGGGAATGTGGATGAGCACCCGGGCAAGGAACTCGAGCGGGTCGAGAAGCTCGGCTTTTCTGTTTCTTGATTTGGGCTGATAGAGGACGTAAATAGAAGGATCAAATGTTTTAAGGGAGGTGTTAAGTGCATCAAAAAAATCCAAAAAGTTTTATCAGTAAGGAAAGGAGGCTATCTTGATGTTTACTCGACAAGTTGTTTGTGCAAACCTTTTCTTGTCCATGTTTTTGGGCCTGTGCCATGTTGCAACGGCTAAATCCGTACCAATTGATGCGGAAATGCCCAGTCAACAGGCCCAGGAAGAGGACGATTCCATTCCGTCGGAACAGAAGGTACGGCGTTATGTGAACCCGCTTCCCCTGGAATATCCTGTCCATTCATCAGCGGGTGGTGATGGATTTGATAGGATGAATGTCGCGGATCCCACGGTCGTACGGCATGATGGACAGTATTATCTGTTCGGCACAGAGGGCATGGCATGGGTTTCCTCCGACCTGGTGAACTGGAAATATCATCCTGTAACCCTGCCCGAGGGCAGAAGCGCAGTAGCACCCGACGTTGCCGAGTATAAGGGTAATTTTTACATGTGCGGCAACACTCAAGATTTATTCCGCAGTCCCCACCCCCTGGGCCCATGGGAATTCATCGGCGAGTTCAAGGATGAAAAAGGCGAAACCTTTAGCTTAGGCGACTGCATGATGTTCGTCGATGATGACGAGCGTGTTTATATGTATTACTCGGCTGACGGAATTTACGGGGTAGAGCTTGACCAGAATGATTTAAGAAAATTTAAATCCGCCCCCACGCACTTTTTCCGTTTCGAGCCATCACATATCTGGGAGCGATTCGGTGATCGCAACGAGTATTCCAAGCTCTCCTGGATCGAGGCTCCCTGGATGACCAAACACAATGGAACCTACTACCTGCAATACTCTGGTCCAGGGACCGAATGGAAAACCTATGCCGTAGGATACTATACCAGTAGCAGTCCACTCGGTCCTTTCACCTATTACCCGGGCAGTCCCATTCTTGTGCACAACAAAGGCTTAATCAACGGTGTTGGACATCATTGTGTCATCGATGCCCCGGACGGCTCATTGTGGGCATTTTTCAATATCCTGTACCAGAACTTGCCGGGTCGTCTGGAAGAAAGGCGCATTGGCATGGACCCTGTTGAGTTTGATGAAGATGGGAACATGAATATTCTCGGTCCTACTGAGACTCCACAATGGGGGCCCGGATTAAAAACACAAGCCCTGGATGACGCTATTGGTGACGTCATCCCTGTATCAATCAATAAAACGGAATATTCTGTCAGCAGTGAAGCTCCGGGACGTGATGCACAATATGCCTTCGACAACTACATCAGAACATGGTGGGAGGCGGATGCAAATGATCCTCAACCCAGGCTGATGATTGACCTCGGCTTTCTCGACACTGACCAGGAGTTCATCATTAATTCTTCACGGATTATATTTACGGCCTATAAGCTGAAACGTTCTGAAGGTATAGTTCCAGGTCCTTACCAGTACAAAATCGAGGTTTCATCAGACGGAGAGACCTTTAGAACAGCGGTTGATAAGACAAAAAACAACCTAACGAAAAATGTCGAATATGACGAGATTGACCCAGTAAAGTGCCGGTATGTCAGGCTGACCGTTACCGGAGCACCCCCTAAGGTTCCTGTCGGCATCATCGAGTTTACTGTTTTTGGCAATCCAGTAGAACCTAAGTAAATAAGGGTCTTCAGCAGAATCTGTGGGTAGAAAAGCGTCTGCCATGCCCGTTCAGTGGACCACGGTGCTCGCCCGCGTCAAGGCTTCCCTCGCTTCTGCTCGGCGGCTGCGCCGGCCTGGACGCGGACGGCGCTGCGTGGTGGTAGCGAGTATGGGCGATGGGCGAACGGGGCTCCGGCGGGGGCTCTGCGCACTGGGTTCATCCCGACGTCCCCCCGGAAACAAGCGCATCCCGAGGTCGACTCTGAGAAGATGAGTTTGCAAAAACAAAACCTTCTTGGGAGTCGCACAGGATGCAGTTGAAGACTATCTTGTATCGGGTTCGAAAGCATCGGAGCTTTGTTTACGAGATGGTGCGTGTCGTTGGCGAACAGATCGAGGTCGAACTCCGGCCCCGAAAGAACGGCAGAGCGATCTGTTCCGAGTGCAAGCGCCCGGCTCCAGGCTACGACACCCTCGCTCAACGTCGCTTCGAGCTTGTTCCGTTGTGGAACCTGAAGGTCTTCTTCCTCTATGCGCCCCGCCGGGTGGCTTGCCTACGCTGTGGCGTGAAGGTGGAGAAGCTTCCATGGTCGGAAGGCAAACATCGACTCACCCGAGCCTATGCTTGGTTCTTAGCCACGTGGGCGAAGCGGATGAGCTGGAAAGAGGTAGCTGAGCTGTTTCACACGAGCTGGGAGAATGTGTTCCGCGCGGTCGAGATGGCCGTCGAGTGGGGCCGTAAGCATATGGATTTGAATGATATCGGGGCTATTGGCATCGATGAGATCCGATGGCACAAAGGCCATCACTTCCTCACGGTGGTCTACCAGATCGACAAGCACCGCAAGAGGCTTGTGTGGTTGGGCGACAAACGTCGCGTCAAAACCTTGCTCAGGTTCTTTCGCTGGTTCGGCAAGGAGCGAAGCGCTGCGCCCGAGTTCATCTGCTCCGACATGTGGCGACCATACCTGAAGGTCATTGCCAAAAAAGCCCCTCAGGCCGTGCCTATCCTGGACCGATTCCACATCATGTCGATGCTGAGCAAAGCCATCGATAAAGTGCGGGCCGAGGAAGCCAACCAGCTCCGTGTTCAAGGTTACGAGCCAGTCTTGAAGGGCTCGCGCTGGTTGCTACTCAAGCGAAGGGAGAATCTCACCGAAGCGCAGGATGTCAAGCTCGCGGAGCTTGTTCAATACAACCTCCGTTCCATTCGGAGCTATCTCTTGAAGGAGGACTTCCAGTTCCTGTGGAAATATGTTTCTCCTTACTGGGCAGGTCGATTCCTCGACCGGTGGTGTACTCGAGTCATGCGCTCACGAATCGAGCCGATGAAAAGGGTGGCTCGCTCGATGCGCAACCATCGTGAGCTCATTCTCAATTGGTTCCGTGCCAGGGAAACCATCTCCGCCGCCATGGTTGAGGGCTTCAACAACAAAGCGAAACTGACTACCAGAAAAGCCTTCGGGTTCCGGACCTTCAAAGCCGCCGAACTCGCCCTGTTTCACACGCTTGGAGATCTACCGGAGCCAGATATGACCCACAGATTCTGCTGAGGAAGCAAAAAAAAGGAGAAAAAATCATGAAAAAAAGCAGATTAAGGAACATATTGTTCCATTTGGTTTTACCACTTTTTTGCTTTCATGCATGTATCCAGGAAAAATCCGGTTCAGTACCCCAATTTGGGAAAGATCCGGTAAAAGAAGTCATTGCGGCCATGACTCTTGAAGAAAAAGCCATGGTGGTTGTCGGTGCCGGTGCAGAGCCTCAACTTATTCCCGGTGCTGCCGGAAGAACACATGAAATTTCCCGTCTTGGTATTCCTGCCATTGTTTTAGCTGATGGACACTCAGGACTCAGAATAAGTCCAACCAGAAGAGACGACTCTGAAACTTATTATTCCACGGATTTTCCAATTGCCACCCTGCTGGCTTCGACCTGGGATTTAGAGTTGATTTACTCTGTTGGACAAGCATTAGGAAATGAGGCTCTCGAGTATGGAGTAGATGTGTTATTGGCTCCTGGCTTGAACATTCACCGTAATCCCTTGGCTGGAAGGAATTTGGAATATTTTTCGGAAGATCCTCTGGTCACGGGAAAAATGGCTGCAGCCATGGTAAAGGCAATAAAATCACAGGGTGTCGGTACATCCATCAAACATTTTGTAGCCTACAATCAGAAAACCAATAATAACGTCATCGTTAGTGAAAGAGCTTTACGGGAAATCTACCTGGAAGGGTTCCGTATAGCAGTAGAAGAAGCCCAACCCTGGGCTGTGATGTCATCGATGGATAAACTCAACGGCCCTGATACTTCTGAGAACCATGACCTTTTAACAAAAATATTACGTGATGACTGGGGCTTTGAAGGTTATGTGATGACCGACTGGGAAGGCGGAGACGATGTCGTGGCCCAGATGGAAGCCGGTAACGATATCCTGATGGCCGGGAGGCCGGAACAATCAGAAGACATTGTAAATGCAGTGAAAGAGGGAAATCTTAATGAGACAGTTTTGGACAAGAATGCGGAAAGGATTCTGAATATATTACTCGAAACACCCAAGTTCAAAGGCTACGACTATACCAATAAGCCCGATCTTGAAGGGCATGCCCGGCTTGCACGCCAGGCTGCCACGGAGGGAATGGTCCTGCTGAAAAATGAAAATAAAGCACTCCCTCTGGCTGAGGATATTAAGAAGATTGCTGCATTCGGGAAAACTTCCTATGAAGTTATTACCGTAGGAATAGGTAGTGCTGATGTCACGACCTACCATATAGAACTTGTTGAGGGATTGGAAAACGGAGGATATGCCGTTGATGAATCCTTGCAGGAAGAGTACCTGAGTTATATCAAAGAAAGCAGAGTTGCGCAGCCCGAGCGGAAATTTTCGTTTATGCCGGAAATGCCTATCTCCGATAAGTTGGCCGGTAAAATGGCTAACGAGACAGATATTGCTCTCATCACTATCGGCAGAAATTCAGATTTGGAGAATCGGAAAGAAGAAGGGGATTTTAATTTAACGGAAACTGAAAAATCGTTGATTCAAACTGTATCCCAGGCGTTCCAGGCACAAGGCAAAAAGGCCATTGTTATCCTGAACATTGCGGGTGTCATTGAAACAACCAGCTGGAGGGATATTCCGGATGCCATCCTGCTGGCATGGCAACCCAGGCAGGAAGTCGGAACCTCCATTGTTGACTTAATCAGTGGTAAGGTCAATCCTTCCGGTAAGCTTGCCACCACATTCCCTGTTTCATACCAGGATGTGCCTTCAGCAGACAATTTCCCTGGCATTGAACTGGAAGTGCCGGAATCGGAGAGGGCGAACGAAGGCGGCGTTGGGTCCAGACTCAGAGTACCTGCCGAATTGGTTTACGAAGAAGATATCTACGTAGGCTACCGGTATTACAATACATTCGATGTTCCCGTTGCCTATGAATTTGGGTACGGATTGTCATATGCCCAATTTGAGTACGATAACATTCAGATCAGCTCAAAGAAATTCGAAAACAACCTTACTGTTTCTGTTGATACTAAAAACACGGGTGAAGTTGCCGGTCGCGAAGTAGTTCAGGTATACCTCAGCGCTCCTGCCGGTAAACTCGATAAGCCCGAAGAAGAATTGGCAGCCTTTGGAAAAACCAAATTATTGGAACCTGGAGAGGCTCAAACGCTAAGCTTTGTGATCAACAAAATTGACCTTGCTTCATTTGATACAGAGGCTTCAGCCTGGGTTGCAGACGCGGGAAATTATACTGTGAAGGTAGGCGCTTCCTCAAAGGATATCAAACAGACAATTACTTTTAAACTGGGTAAGGAACTTATCGTGAAGCAAGTTAATAAAGCATTGACGCCTCAACGGGAAATAAAAACTATAAAACCTTGATTTTTCTGCATGTTTCGCAAGTTATGTTCTATGTATAAGATTACTATCCAGGCTAACTGGAATAACAATCTGGTAATGTATGCTCACGGATATGAATTCCCGGATAGTACTTTTATTACTGGCCACTCTAGGGAGGAGGGATTTCCCTGGCCACTATTGAATACTATCCTCAGTACTATCACGGAGCCCTTCCTAAAACTTAGACATCATGTATTGAACCTGCCCTACCTTGAGAGCGTGGGTTACGCTTTCGCGGATTAGCACGAAGGCACAGAGCCACAATCAACGAGGGCAGGTCATGGAAGAGTATAGCGAATACGTAGGATTGGATGTTCACAAAAGACACGATCGCGGTCGCGGTGGCGTCGCCGGGTCGGAGCAAACCAAAGTCGCTGGGGATCATCGCGAACACGAAGAAGTCGGTGCTGAAGTTGGTCGACAAACTATCACCGAACGGAAAAGTTCTTGGCTTGTGCTATGAGGCAGGTCCGTGCGGATACGAGCTGTACCGTTGGGTCAAGCAAACGGGCCACGACTGTGAAGTGGTGGCTCCATCCAAGATTCCGAAGAAAGCCGGAGAGAGGGTGAAAACGGATCGTCGTGACGCGGTGAAGTTGGCGTCGTTGTTTCGCTCTGGAGAGTTGACGCCGGTGTGGGTTGTGCCTTCCAATAAATTCGATCCGCGACCCTCGGAGCGAGTTCACGCGCGCCGAATGCTCTGGTCGGCGTCACGGCAATCACGGGATCGGAGCCATCGCGTGAACGGCGGGCCTGTTTGCGGGAAGGACATCGCATCAAGGGCGGCGACCCTCACGCAGCGAGCTGTAATAATGATGGAGACCCCCGACCTTCGGAACAGCTGTCACTCGCCCTATCGAGCGAGACTGGACGGGTCGTCGCTCGGGGGCGTCTTTCTCGAGCGACAAGTGAGTCCGGCAGGAATGATAGTAGTCGACGTATTCGCTCAGGATTCGCCTGAGGTGCCGCTCGGTGAGGACGATCACGTGGTCGAGACACTCGCGGCGGATGGATCCGACCATCCTTTCGACGAATGGATTCTGCCACGGCGAGCGTGGTGCCGTGAGGACCTTCTCGACGCCCAGTCCCGCGACGCGCCGATCGAAGTACGCCCCGTAGATCCATCCCGGTCCCGCAGCAGATAGCGCGGCGCCGTGTCCCATGGAAAGGCATCCACGATCTGCTGGGCGCTCCACTCGGCTGTAGGGTGTTCGGTGACGTTGAAATGGACCATACTTCGCCGATCGTGACGAAGGATGATGAAGACAAACAGAACTCGGAAGGTTGCGGTTGGGAAAGTGAAGAAGTCGATGGACACCAAGTCCTTGACATGATTGTCGAGAAAGCTCCGCCAGGCCTCGGACGGTGGTTTGCGACGGCGAATCATGTACTTGGAAACAGCGGCCTGGGAAATGGAGATGCCGAGCTTCGCGAGCTCGCCGTGAACGCGCGGCGCTCCCCAGAGCGGATTGGCTCGAACATTCCCGGATCAGCTCGCGTACTTCCGGAGCGACGCCTGGTCGACCGGGCCGACGTTTCCGGCTCTTCCAAGTCAATAGCGTCTGAACCCCGCGCGGTGCCACCGGACAATGGTCTCAGGCTTCACGATGACGAGGACGTTGTCCCAGTCCGTCTAGACTCTTCGCAAAAGAACCCAGAAGCCGCGGTCGACATTCGAGAGGCGCGGCCGTTTCACCGAGCGCTGGAGGACGACGAGCTGCTGCCGGAGTGCGAGATTCTCGAGGGCCAGCGAGCGGCGCGTTTTGAACGCCGAAACGAGGGAGCAAAGGAACGAGGAAATCATGCGCGAATGCTGACGCGGAGTTCTGTGAAAGATCAAGAGGGACGCGCCCGGACGAATAAATGGAAGGCACAAGCAGTAACGCCCCACCAATAGACGGCTTGCCCCACCGTCCGATAACATCTTCTTATATGATAAGGGCTAGCCATGTCATTGACCCCCGGCACCAAGCTGGGTCCCTAATGCGCGAGTTGGTCTGGGTCGATCGCGAGGGAGTCGAGCATCCTCTCACCGAGACACGAGGAGGCTACTTGGTCCCGCGACTCTCACTGGATGGCCGCTGCCTCGCCTACACGGCGAACGAGTCGGGCCAGAGAGAGGTGTACGTGCGGCCCTTTCCCGGCTTTTATGCATAACTACGACGTGGCCCCCGACGGCCGGCGTTTCGTGATGATCAAAGAGAGCGAGCTGGACTCAGCACCAGTCCAAATCAACGTCGTCCTCAACCGGTTCGAGGAATTGAAACGGCTTGTTCCGACGAACTAGGACGACAAGCGCCGGGCGCTTCTCGAGACCCAGGCGCACCTGAATGCCTTAGGCGAAAGGAAAGGTATGCAATCGTCCGGCGACAAACGAGAGTATTGGAAAAAGAACTTGACCTATGTCGGAGCTCTGCTCGCGATCTGGTTCATCGTATCCTTTGGCTTCGGCATCCTACTCGTGGAGCCGTTGAACCATATCCGAATCGGTGGCTTCAAACTCGGCTTTTGGTTCGCCCAGCAAGGCTCGATGTACGTGTTCGTCATTCTGATCTTTGTCTATGTGCGCCTGATGAACCGGCTCGATCGCGCCCATGACGTCGATGAGCGGGAGGATCGCTCATGAATGTCCAGGCATGGACGTTCGTGATGGTGGCGTCGTCTTTCGCGCTCTACATCGGTGTTGCCATCTGGTCCCGTGCGCGGTCGACCGATGACTTCTACGTCGCCGCCGCGCAGGTATCGCCGGTTGTCAACGGCATGGCCACAGCTGCGGGTTGGATGAGCGCCGCATCGTTCATCTCGATGGCGGGTCTCATCGCATTCATGGGACGGGACGGCTCGGTTTACTTGATGGGCTGGACCGGTGGCTATGTCCTCTTGGCGCTTCTGCTTGCTCCTTACTTACGAAAGTTCGGCAAGTACACGGTGCCAGACTTCGTCGGAGATCGCTACAATTCCCAGGTCGCCCGAATCGTCGCTGTCATCTGTGCGATCTTCGTTTCCTTTACCTACGTCGCCGGCCAGATGCGCGGCGTCGGAATCGTCTTCTCACGCTTTCTCGGCGTCGGCATCGAGGCCGGAGTCCTCATCGGCATGGGCATCGTCTTCTTCTATGCGGTGCTCGGCGGAATGAAGGGCATCACTTATACACAAGTCGCCCAGTATTGCGTTCTGATTTTCGCCTTCCTGGTACCCGCGATCTTCATCTCATTGCTATTGACGGGAAACCCGATTCCTCAGCTCGGCTTCGGCAGCGTACTCGCGGACGGTTCTGGGACCTACCTCCTCGACCGTCTGGATGGTCTCGCGCGGGAGTTGGGATTTTCCGCCTACACCGACGGTCAAAAGGGCACGCTCGACGTCCTCTTTATCACCGCGGCGCTGATGCTAGGGACGGCCGGATTGCCGCATGTGATTGTGCGCTTTTACACCGTCCCCAAAGTGTGGCAAGCGAGAAGCTCTGCTGGATGGGCGCTGCTGTTTATTGCATTGCTCTACACGACGGCTCCGGCAGTGGCCGCCTTTGCTCGGGTGAACCTTCTGACCACTGTCTCCAACACGCCCTATCGAGATGTGCCGAGCTGGTTTACGAATTGGGAGACCACCGGGTTGATCCACTTCGAGGACAAGAATGGAGATGGGCTGATTCAATACACCGGCCCCGCCTCAGAGGTTCCGAATGAGCTGACGATCGATCGGGACATCATGGTGCTTGCGAACCCCGAGATCGCAAATCTTCCGCACTGGGTTACGGGGCTCGTCGCTGCAGGCGGACTGGCCGCTGCGTTTTCGACCGCCGCAGGTCTCCTCTTGGTCATCTCTACTTCGATTGCGCACGACCTGTTCAAGAACGCCATCCGTCCATCCATTACAGAAAAAGGCGAGTTGCTGGTCGCTCGCATCACTGCAGGATTTGCGGTCATCATTTCCGGCTACTTGGGTATCAACCCACCTGGCTTTGTCGGCGAGGTGGTTGCTTTGGCCTTTGGGTTGGCGGCGTCGTCGTTTTTCCCGGCCATCCTTCTGGGAATCTTTAGCAAGCGAATGAATAGCTACGGCGCGGTGAGTGGCATGGTCGCCGGCATCACCTTCACGTCACTCTATATCGCCTATTTCAAATTCTTCCATCCCGAGCTCAACAGTGCTGAACATTGGTGGCTAGGTGTGTCACCCGAAGGCATCGGCACGGTCGGCATGGCACTGAATTTCCTCGTTGCTTGGGCGGTGGCTTCGTTTACCGAACCACCCCCGCTCGAGGTACAGCAGTTCGTCGAGGAAATTCGCGTGCCACGAAAAGGATAAAGGATAGGAAATTCTATCCTGGGACGTAGGGAACCGGGAGCGGAATTTTCGCGGTGGGGGTGAACAAAAGCCCGGGAGTGCGTGCAGCGGATAGCTGAGAGACTGCCTTGGTGCACAACTCCGATAGAGGCCGAGAGCTCGCTTGGCCCCGACTCCCATCATCCGATCATCTCGCTATCAGGCATCCCGAGCGCCGTCATGGTGTTGAGAATCTTGCACCCGATCCTTGCCTCGACTCTCTGTGCCGCCAACCCTCTCGCTCGCATCGCTGAGCCCACGATAGCCTTGTAGCGATGGAACGTTGTCTCGACTTTGCTCCGTTTGCTGTAGCCCGATTCTGTGTGCCACTTTCGTTTGCCGAGCCGAGCTTGTGCTGCAATGTTGCGATTGCGCTGTCGGCTGCTCGCCGGCCCCGATGCGAGCTGGGCGCCCTTGCGCGGCGGTATCAGCACCCTCGGCGAGCAATGAGCGCTGTGATTCTCGATCGCCTCATAGACGCCGCCGGCGTCGTATGCGGTGTCAGCTCTGGCCGATGAGATGGGACTGTCGATCTGTCCGACAAGCGATGCAACCCGCGATGAATCGCGGGCTCTTTTGCTCGTCAGCTCGCCGGCGACGACTTCGCCACTCTGCTCGTCGACACACAGATGGAGCTTGCGATAGTCCCTGCTCTTTGGTGCTCTGCGCAGCTGGCCGGCGTGGACAGCGAGACCGCTGCTGTCGATCAAGATGTGCAACGGCGTCTTCTGCTTGTCTTGGTAGAAGGGGACCTTACCCAGCTTCGCCTTGCGCCTCGAGATCGTGGTGTGATCGGGCACATCATTGTCTAGCTTCATCAGAGCGAACAACGATCGCAGCAATCCCTCGCTCTGCCTAGATGACAGATGAAACACCATGCCCAGGGTGACAGCCGTCTCGATGGCGTGGTTCGAGTACTTGCGTTGACGGCCCGGTTTCCTCCTCCTCGGCCGGGGCGCGTCCCAGTTCACAAGCTTGCCGGCGGTGAGCGAGATCCAGACGGTCAGGCTCCCACGGTTGCGTAGACCCGCCTCATATTCACGCCAATTCCTCACGCGATAGGCCTTCTTCACATACTTCCGCTGAGTGCGTTTGAAAATGCTCATGGGGAACCTCGAATCCGTGAGTAAAGGACAATTGTGGACCGAGATCGCGAGTTGTGCACCAAGGCAGCACAAGCTCGGCTCGGCAAACGAAAGTGGCACACAGAATCGGGCTACAGCAAACGGAGCAAAGTCGAGACAACGTTCCATCGCTACAAGGCTATCGTGGGCTCAGCGATGCGAGCGAGAGGGTTGGCGGCACAGAGAGTCGAGGCAAGGATCGGGTGCAAGATTCTCAACACGATGACGGCGCTCGGGATGCCTGATAGCGAGATGATCGGATGATGGGAGTCGGGGCCAAGCGAGCTCTCGGCCTCTATCGGAGTTGTGCACCAAGGCACCACGAAGACGCCGTTCTCGTATCGGATCGTATCCGCTTCCAGCTCGTGGTCTGCCCGTACGGTGATGACGCCGTCGAGACGACCCGGGAGCGATGGCTCACCCGATAGCTCCTGCGCGGCGACGATGACGAGACCCACCGTCGTCGACGTTGATGGCATTCCCGACTCCGGACACGAAGAGCTTGCTACCGTCCGCGGAGACGATCATCGTCGTATTGATCCGGCCCTGCTCGACTCTCTTCTTCTCGGTGTCTGCTAGAGCTGGTCATCTCAAAGGCCGTCTCGCGCTCCCGAAACCCGAACCCGGCTCGCTCTGGGAGCGTCTCATCGCCAACAATTGGCGCCGCGAAGGCTAGCTTGAATCGAGTCCCGCTGCTCGCAAGAGGTCCTCTTCGATCGCGTCGAGACGCGATTCCGCGTCGTTCCCGACCACTTCGAGATAGAACTTGAGCTTCGGCTCGGTACCGCTCGGCCTGACCGCGACGCGTCCTCCGTCCTCGAGGTCGTAGATGAGAACGTCCTCTCTCACGTGGCGCTCGACCCGCTCCGACGCGCTGTGGTCGCGCTCGTCTTCAAGGAGCAACCGCATCGCCTCTCGGATCTTAGCGGCGCCTTCAGTGCCGGTGAGCGTGAAGCTCGTCTGGCGGTTGACGTAGAAGCCGTAGCGCTCGCGCAATCGCGCGAGCTCATCCAAGAGCGTTTGTCCGCCGGCCGCGAGCCCGGCGGCCATCTCCGCGAGCAAGAGGCCAGCGCTGATGCCGTCTTTGTCGCGGACGTCCGCTCCGATCGCGTAGCCGAGAGCTTCTTCGAAGCCGAACACGAAACGGCATCCCTCCTCTGCTTCGATGCGCATCGCTTCGTTGGTGATCCACTTGAAGCCGGTCAGCGTGTCTTCGTAGCGCACGCCGAGCTCGGAGCACATCTTCTGGACCATCCTCGACGAGACGATGGTCGAGACGACGAGCGGTTTCTCCTCCTTGGTGCGCGACAAGATGTAGTGGGCGAGCAGGGTGCCGATCTCGTTGCCGCTCAACGCGACGTAGCGGCCGTCGCGATCGCGCACCGCGGCACCGAGCCGGTCGGCGTCGGGATCGTTCACGAGCACGAGAGGGCAGTCGTGCTCACCCGCAAGAGCGAGAACGAGATCGAGCGCGCCTGGCTCTTCGGGATTGGGGAAGCTGACGGTGGGGAAGTCGCCGTCGGGCTCGGCTTGCTCGGGAACGGGGAACAGGTCCTGAAACCCGCGGCGCCTCATCACCTCCAAAAACGTCGCCTGCCCGACGCCGTGAAGCGCCGAATAAGCGATGCGCATGTCGGACACGTCTATTTCCGGTGCGAGCGCGAGGGCCGCGAGAGCGTCACCGTAGGCGTTCGCGACGTGAACGGTCTCGATTCGTGGTGAGTCCTCGTGTCGAGAAATCTCGTTCGCGGAAGGTGCTGCTTCGATCGCGGTAGCGATGCCGGTATCGACCGGCGGAATGATCTGTGCGCCGTTGTCCCAATACACCTTGTAGCCGTTGTATGCCGGTGGATTGTGAGACGCGGTGATCACGATTCCGGCCGCGGCACCAAGGTGCCGCACAGCGAACGCGAGAAGTGGCGTCGGGCTCGTGCCGTCGAGCCAGTGAACGCGAACACCGAGAGCAGCCGCGACCGCGGCGGCATCTTTTTGAAACACGTCGGAGCGATGTCGACCGTCCCTCGCGATGGCAACGCCGCGAGTGGTAGCGTCGGCAACGGTGTCGAGAAGATGTCGCACGACGCCGTACGTCACCCGGATCACCAGGCTTCGGTTCATGCGGCTCTCGCCGGCACCGAGCACTCCACGAATTCCGGCCGTGCCGAACGTCGGTATACCGGAGAAGCGGCTTTCGAGCTCGGTGAACGATCCGTTCTCGATCAGAGACTCGAGCTCCGCGCGGTCTTCGGCGTCGACGTCCTGACGGAGGAATTCCCGGACACGCCTTACAAGGACGTCCGGAGCGCGGTTATCGCTCATCGAGCTCGACGACGGCGCGGTAGAGCACCTCGACGCCGCGGGCGCAGTCGTCCCAGTCGGTCCATTCGTCCGGGTTGTGGCTGACGCCGTCTTTGCTGCGAACGAAGATCATAGCGGTGGGTATGCCGTGGCGTGCGACGTTTTGTGCGTCGTGTCCGGCTCCGCTCGGGAGCCTGAGCGTGTCGAGTCCGAGCTCTCGAGCGACGCGGTCGATATGATCCTGAAGACCCGTATCGGTCGGCGCCGGTCCTTCGGAGGCGAACGGCTCGATGGTGATACGGGTTCGATCGGTTTTGCCGATGGCGTTCGCGCGATCCCGAATGCGCTCGAGCACGTCGGTGACGACGAGCGGGTTGACATCGCGAAGCTCGATCGGGAGCTTTACTTTTCCGGGAACGACGTTGGGCGCGCCCGGAAAAGCGCGGAGCAGACCGACGTTTCCGACCTGTCTACCCGGCTTCGCCATCACCTCTTCGCGCACGGCTTGGGTCAGCTTCGCCGCCGATACCATCGCGTCGCGTCGCTCCCTCATCGGCGTCGTGCCCGCATGGTTTGCGTACCCATCGATGGTGGCTTCGAAGCGGTAAATGCCGACGATGCCTTCGACGATTCCGATCGGGACTTCGCCTCGATACAGGTACGGACCTTGCTCGATGTGAAGCTCGAAGTACGCAGCGACGTCCCGGGGATCGATCACCGCGCGGTCGATGTCGCGAGGACGCTGGCCGTAGCGCTCGAGCCACTCGGAGAGACTCAACCCGTCGTCGCCGGTGAGGTCGAGCTCGCCCCGCTTCGGACCGGCGGTGGCAGCGCGACTTCCAAAGAGACCCTGGCCGAAGTGCACACCTTCTTCGTCGGCCCAGATCACCATCGCGAGTGGATGACGCGTCTCGCGATTTTCCGCTCTCAGCGTCGTCAGGACTTCGAGCGCACCCAGGCTTCCGAGCGTTCCGTCGAAGATCCCACCCTCAGGCACCGAGTCGATGTGGGAGCCGAAGAGAATGACAGGAAGGTCGGGCTCAATGCCTGTGCGGCGTCCATGAATGTTGGCGGCGGCATCGACCCAAACCTCGAGCGCGGCGTCTCGCATCTTGGCGACCACCCAGGCGCGGGCGTTCACGTCGGCTTCGGAGAACCCGAGCCGGGAGATTCCGCGCTCGGGGTTTTTCCCAAACGCGGAAATCTCGGTGAGTCGATCTTTCAGTCGGTTGGAATCGATGTGAAAGCGACTCCCATTAGCGGTCTTCATTGGTCGCGGTCGAGAGATAGTGCTCCGCCTCCTCGCGTCCGGGGAGATCCGGTCCAGCGCCTCCGAGGTTCACGAGAGCGCTGTAGAGCTCCACCGCGAGCTCGGTGTCGCCGGTCTTGTCGGCGGCCCGTGCACCGCCCAGAAGCGACCGTGCGCGATTCGGTGTGCGGAGGAGCGAGACTTCGTACTGCGCGAGCGCCGCCTCGGCCTTGCCGTTTGCCAGCAGCATTTCGCCGTAGAGCTCGTGCGGCGGCTTCACCGGTGTATCCGCCGCGTGTTCCCCTGGGGGTCCGGACGGCGGCTGCATTGTTTCGGCGATCCTGACGGCTTCGCTCATGAGATTGATAGCGTCGGTGTGCCGATCTTCGGCCTGGGCGAGGACCGCGGCGGCTTCCAGCCAGCTGATCTCGACCTGCTTGCGGCCGTTCGCGTCGGCTTCCATTTTCATGGTGAGATCTTTGAGGCCGTCTCGCGTTTTCACGGCGCTCTCGATATCACCTTTTCGGGCCGCGCTCATTCCGTTCGCGAGCAGGACCGCGGCGGCGGCGCCCTCGTCGAGCTCTCCGCTTCCCCGAATCTGAGCGAGGACGGTATCGATGTCCTGCACGTTCCACTGTTCGCTTTCGGCGATCTGGAGCGACTCCATGCGCATGACGGTATTGGCGATGCGTCGGGACGCGTCGTCACGGCTCGCGATGGATTTGATCTCGTCGATACATTCCTGAGCTTTCGCGTACTCGCCCTGTTGGAGGTAGGCGTATTGGAGCCAGTAGAGCGCATGCCAGGAGTGGCGCGTCGGTGAGAGTCCCTTCCGTTTCGCGCGCGCCACCGACGCGTTGTACGACTCGTCGTTCCTCTCTACGACATGGTCCCACATGCCGTGCTGCACGAAAATGTGGGCCGGCATGTGCAGGGCGTGCACTGCCGCGGGAGCGATCTCCGAATACTTGTGCGCCGCATAGAGCGCGATGGGAGCATGAATCGGATCGTCGTACGCGTGGATGACGTAGTGCGCGGCGCCAGGATGGTCCGGGTTCGCGCGGTACACCATCTGCGCGATCGCGCCAGACTGCATGTCTGTGCGAATGCTGTCCTCGCCCCTCACTTTGGTCCGCATCAGAGCGAGCGCGTACAGCGTTGCGGCTTCGTGATCTTTGGGATAATCCTTCCAGAGCTTGGCCATCCTGTCGGAGTACGCGAGCGTGCGCTCCTCAGGCGAGCCCGCCCCGTACAGGAGCTCGACCGCTTCGAGGTAGCCTCGCTCGCGGTCGTTCGCTGCTTTGTCGAGCCGCTCTTTCTTGGCGCGCCCGAGTTTCTGGAGTGCGGCGCGACCCGCAGGGACGTCCGTGGAGCTCGCGGAAAAGTGATGGCCTTGGTAGTGGCTCAGCGCTTCGCCCCAATAGGCGAGGTAGAAATCCCGATCGATTTCCTGCGCTTCTTGAAACAACTCGATCGCGTCTTCCCACCCGAAGCTATGCATCATGCGCACGCCGTTCAAGAAATCGCGTTGCGCTTCGGCCTTGCCGGAATTCGGGAAGTCGATTTTCCCGAGGACATCCTCTTGGGCGTAGCCGGTACACGCTACAGCCACGACCAGTACCAGGGCTACGAGCCACGCCTTTTTCATATTGCTGCCTCCTTCCAAACGATGAGTTTTACCAGACGTGGACGTCAACGCGCTAGTGTGACAGTATCTGCGCCACGTAGGCGACAGCGACGCCGGTCAACGAGAGTACGGGAACCGCGAGCGACGGCTTTTCCCGGCGAGCCTCGGGTAAGAGCCGGTTGGCCCCGAGGTAGAGAAACATCCCCGCAAACCACGCCAAGAACAGCGCGAGAATGGACGTCGGTAGAACGAGAAACGACTGCGCAACGACACCGAGCAAGGGTGCCACGGCCGTGATCACGAGCATCGTCGTGGTTTCGCGAACGTTGTGCTCGGTTCCGAGCATCACCCCGACAGCGCTGACGCCATCGGCGAGCTTGTGCAAGAGCACGGCGGCCGCGAGCGCCACGCCAATGTCTTCGCCGGCACGGAACCCCTGTCCGATGACGACCCCGTCCAGGAAACTGTGCGTCGCGAGCCCTATCGCACCGCCGAGCCCCGCGATCCGCGCCGACCGCGTGCCGTGCGCGCCACGCTCGAACAAATAGAAGAACAGAAAGCCGAGCGCGCACGCGAGCCAAACCAGATCCGGCGAAAGCCGGCTGTCGCTTTGTTCGAGCAGTTGGCGTGCGTCGGGGAGTAGCAAAATGATAGCACCCCCGATCAGCGCCCCCGAGCAGAACGCGAACACCAAGGGTCGGTGATTTCTCAAATAGAGCGCGCCGAGACCGCTCACCAGTGTCACAACGAACGCGGCGACGGAGACGTAAATGACTGTGCTCAAAACATTTCTCGATAGGACGGACCAGACGTAATTCTAGCGCGGGGGTGCCCGTCATTGCGTATAGAAAAACGTTCTTGACAGGATAGCCAAGCGCGAGTAAGCTTCGCCCATCAGTCAAAAGGCGATCATAGACGGCCACGGCTGACCCAGGTGCCCTTAGAATGCGAGGTGAGGGTGGAGCTGGGTGAGGGTAGCCGTTCTCTAAAGATATAATCCGAGGGGGAGAAATCGGAGAGGCGGTACCTTATCCCGGTTGGGACTTCATCCTCACCTCATCAAAAGTTCCTCGCTAACTGACTGTAGACAACACCTTCCGCTTGCCGTGCTTCACAATTTCAAATGGTTCTTCAATCGGCGCGTGTGGGACCGCGACACCGGGATTTCGGTTTCGGCTCGGTCGGTCATCTTCAGCTGGATAGTCCGGTTGAACCAGGGGATCACTTCTTTGATGCGTTGTAGGTTGACGATGTACGAGCGATGGACTCGCCAGAATACGGCGGGGTCCAACGTTGCCGACAACTCCTCGAGCGTACGCACGTTCGATGTGCCGGTGACACGATCGGTCGTGAGGGTCACGACGCCGTCCTCGACTCTCGCATAAATGACATCCTGCGAGTGGACGAGCATGAAGCGATCGGCCACCTTCACCACGAGCTGCTTGGGAGCGCTCTCACGCTCGAGCGCTCCCAACAGCTTTTCGAGCTGGCTCTTGATGGGGCTATGGTCAGCGCCCCGGGAAGACGTGCGCGAGATCGCTTCTTTCAGCCGCGCCTTCTCCACCGGCTTCAACAGGTAGTCGACCGCGTTCACCTCGAAAGCTTTGATCGCGTACCGATCGTAGGCGGTCACGAAAATGAACTGCGGCACTTTGGCGCGTCCTATGAGCTCACGCACCACTTGGAAACCGTCGAGCCCAGGCATTTGGATGTCGAGAAACAGCAGCTCCGGAGACAACCGCTCCACCAGCTCGACGGCTTCGAGACCGTTCGACGCTTGCCCGACGACTTCGATATCTGGAACCGATTCCAAAAGGAAACAGAGCTCGTCACGAGCGAGCTGCTCGTCGTCGACAACGAGAGCGCGCAACGACACAACTAACTCGCTCGAAGGTAGGAGATGTCGATGTCGGGGATTTCTACCCGGGCGATGGTTCCGCGATTGGGCTCGCTCGTCAGCTCGAGCTTGCACTGATCACCGTAGATTACTTTGAGGCGCTCGCCGACGTTGCTGAGCCCGATCCCGTGGCCGTCGTCCGCTTTCTCGCCGGAGGCACCGGAGAGGCCGCTCCCGTTGTCCTGGATCTCGATGATGACGCTTCCGATGCCTCGTTGCGCACGGATGACGATGCGACCGCCCTCGAGGCGCGACGAAATGCCGTGTTTCACCGCGTTCTCGACGAGTGGCTGGATGATCATCGACGGCACGTACGTCTTCAGCGTATCTTCTTCGACTTCCTTCTCCACCACGAGTTTCCCCGCGCCGAATCGCACCGCCTCGATATCCAGGTAGGAGTCGATGAACTCGAGCTCTTCCTTCAAGGGGATGAAGTGCTCTTGTTCCTGGAGTAGCTTCCGCAAGATGGACGACAGCTTGCGGATCAAACGACGGGCGACGTCGGGATCGGTACGGGTTGCCGAGGCAATCGAGTTCAAGGTGTTGAACAGGAAGTGTGGGTTGATTTGACTCGAAAGGGCCTGGAGTCGTGCGCGGACCACGAGCACTTCTTGCTCGGCAAGCTTGCGCTCGAGGCGAACGTTGTTCCAGATCTTGAGAGGTATGCCGAGGGCCGCGAGGGTGCTGATGTAGATCGCGAGCAGCACCCACGGGTTTTGTGACGACAAATGGAACACGAGGCCGGGAGCGAGCTCCACGCCGATGAAGATACGGAGCGATTCGAGTCCCACCGTCACCGCGAAAATCACGATCTGCCAGTCGAAGATTCGGTCGCGGATCGCGGTCTTTCCGATCCGGTAGAGGTTCAGAAAGATGAGCGGCGAGAAGCTCCAGATGTCCTCTTTGCGACAAAGCTCACGAACGATTCCACCGCTCACGCCGTAGAGAACGCCGAGCGGGAGTGCGAGCAGCTCCCCGTTGAACGCGGCGGGGGCGCCCACCATGAGACCGACCGCAGCGCCGGTGAGTGGGCCGGCGAGAAGCCCGACCAGAATCGTACCCGAGAGTGAAAGATCGGCCGCGTCGTAGTTCAGCAACAACCGCACGATGACGCCCGAGGAGAGAAGCATGCCGGACAGCAGCGCGAAGATGAGCTTTTCCTTCAGGGACAGCTCTTCTCTGTAGAGCAGGCGCTTGAAGGCGCCGAAACGGATGAGCAGGCTCGCGATCGAGGCCATGACCACGAGCTTCACGAGGATCGTGACCATCACGAACTGGTCCGGCGATAACGTCTTTTCCATTGCTTAGGAGAAAACTAGCACGATCCGGCTGCCAGCTACCAGTCAGCGGTGGTTCGCAACTGGGCTATCCGCGGATAGCGGGTAGCGACATCATCTGCCTGGTGAAGCCTTCAGCTCCAAGACGAGTCGGCCTTTCTTTCCCCGCGCCTCCGGGAAGCGCCAAGCCTCCGCTTCTCCAAGAATTCTCGAATTCACTTCGGGGATCGACGAGCGCACGATCTTCACGTCGGTCGGGGTGCCTGCATCATTGATGTCGAGCTCGAGCTCGATGGTGCCGACGAGATCGATACCGAGCGTGCTTTCGAGGTCCGGGATGGTGGCGTCGTCGGGAAGGTTCAACTGGACGGCATCGGCGGGCGCAGGCGCTCCTCCGGCGCGGCGAAGCGACAGTGCCACGACGAGAAACGTCGTGAAATCGCGCAGCTTGTCGTAGAGCTCGCCACGGTGATCACGATCGCTGTAGTCTCGAAAATGCGACAAATACTCGCTCGCTGACATCTCCAGATCACGACTGCTCCACACGTACGTCTGTCCCACGCGGAGCTCGATGGTCTGGCGGAAGGACCGTTGGGACTCGGAGCGCCGCAGCAACTCACCATCGACGGTAGCGGTGAACACCCCCTCGGCGGCGAACTCGGAAAGATCCAGCGAGAGTCTCAGCTTGCGGGAGCGTTTTTCGAGCTCGAGCTCCGCCGTCGTCGGTGAGTCGACCGTGAGCGTCTCGAAGGCGAGCGTTGCCAGGAACGAGTCCGCCGCCTCGTGCGCTATGGTTGCCAGCCACTCACGCTCGGTGACACCCTGGCCGTCGGTATTGACGAAAAAGTGCAGCCCTTCCATCGCTTTGAAGTCAGGCGTCTTGCTGCGCGCCTCAAGAACCCGAATATCTATTACGAGATCGTTGGGGATGTCCTCGAACGCCAGGGCGCGACCCCCCGTCGGTAGAGCGACGAGCAACACAGCAACCGAGCGTAAGGTCTGCGACAGCATTTCGATTCCTCTTAAGGGCTTTTTTGGGCCCTCAGGCTACCGCCGGTCTGACCTGCTCCGTTTGAAGCAGCCGGGCAAGGATACGAGCGGTATGGCAGTGGCAACTATGAGCTTTCTCGAAGAGCTCGGCAACGGTCATGGGCGAATGGAGACAGCCCCACACCTGGCGCGCGTCGGCCTGCCCTTCATCGTCGCTCCAATCCAATGCGTCCACGTTCCTCTGGATCACGGTGCTGTCCGCCGGCAGCTCTTCCAAGAGGACTTTGAGCTCGTCCTGGAGTCGCACGGAGTCCATCATCAGCGCCATCGCCGGCACGGTGATGCCCGGGTCAGGTCCGTCGGCGACGGACTCGGCACCTTTGCTTTCGAACAAAAACTCTCCCTCCGGCTCGGCTTGGAAGAGATGGTGCACCGCCTCGTCACCGTGGCGGTGTCCGTAGTGAGCTCTGAACACGTTCCCGTTCTGGAAGTAGAGCTGTGCGACCAGCTCCTTTCCGCTCGAGAGCGTCATCACGCCCGACTGGGACGCTCCGATCAAAGTCTGGACGATGGTCCCAAGGTCGAAGTATTTGAGATCGCCTTGGAGTTCTTTCTTCGATTGAGTGGGGAGGTCCTCGAGTACGCCGACGAGACGGTGGGCGAGAATCACAGCGAGCTGGCTCGCAAAACCCGGGTGGTTGGCCATGAGGTCTTCGAACAAAGCGCGATCGATCACGAGAAGCTCGGCCGTCTGCGGCACGCGCACGTCGGCGCTCCGCTCCGAGCTCGTTAGAAGCGCCATCTCGCCGAAGCTGTCACCTCGTCCGAGATAGGCGAGCGGTGGCCCGTCGGCAGGGTTGACGACTTCCACTACCCCGGTCTTGACGACGAACAGGCTGTCGCCAGGCTCGCCTCTCTTGACGACGAGCTCGCCGGCGCCGAGCTCGATGGTTTCGCCCTGGGTGACGATGGTGCGGATGACAGACTCGGGCATGTCTTCGAACAGAGCCGCCTCACGAAGAAAACCGATGTCGTCGAGCTCTCCGAAGTCTTCAGCGGTCATACATTTCCTGTGTCTTGGAGGGGTACGAGCTCTCGCGCCGAGGCGGAGGATGACGATTATAACGATGGCAAAAGTGCACGGTCAAGGGGGAGGGGTATGCGGCCAATCGTTTAAGTAATGATAGACTAGATAGAGTCATGTCGAAGCAAGAGAACGAGGTCTTGTTCGCGATCTACCTCTACGGGGTGACGTAGAGCTTCTCTCGACTCTCCCCCATTCCCCCTACATTATTATTACCGGTAACCCCTCGAGGAGAAACCAAGTTGACGCTGAAGCCCGCCGACGTCCATAGCGCGCTCGAGAAACACATGCTGGTCGATGGACTCGACCTGGTGTTCGATCTCGAGCGTTCTCAGGGCTCTCATATCTACGATAGCCGCAAGGGGCGGCGATTTGTCGATTTCTTTTCATTCTTTGCCACCAACCCCGTCGGTATCAACCATCCCAAGATGCGGGATCCCGACTTCATGAAACGCATGGCGGAGATCGCGATCCACAATCCGAGCAACTCGGATATTTACACGGTGCCGATGGCGCAGTTCGTCGAGACGTTCGCGCGTGTCGGCATCCCCGAAAGCCTGCCCCATCTGTTCATGGTCGGGGGTGGCTCCGTTGCCGTCGAGAACGCGCTCAAGACGGCTTTCGACTGGAAAGTGCGCAGAAATCGCGAGCGCGGTATTCCCGGCGACAAAGGTCAGCAAATCTTTCACTTCCAAGAAGCGTTCCATGGTCGAACGGGCTACTCGTTGTCGATGACCAACACCGCCGATCCGCGAAAGACGATGTACTTTCCCAAATTCGATTGGCCGCGGATCGTGAACCCGAAGATCACGTTTCCACTCGAAGAGGATCTCGACGCTGTCATCGCGCTCGAAAAACAAGCAGTCGAGCAAATACAACGAGCGATCGCCGACAACCCGAACGATATCGCCGGCCTTATCATCGAGCCGATTCAGGGCGAAGGCGGCGACAATCATTTTCGTCCTGAGTTTTTCCAGAAGCTGCGCGAGCTCGCCGACGAGCACGAGTTCTTGTTGATAATAGACGAAGTTCAGACGGGCGTCGGGCTCACGGGAAAAATGTGGGCGTATGCGCACTACGGGATCGAGCCCGACATCCTCAGCTTCGGCAAGAAGGCGCAAGTGTGCGGCATTCTCGCGGGCCGACGTGTGGACGAGGTGGAGCACAACGTCTTCTCCGAATCCATGCGCATCGGCTCCACGTGGGGCGGCAACCTCGTCGATATGGTGCGCTTCGGCCGCTATTTGGAGATTATCGATGAGGAACGCCTCATCGACAACGCACGCGACGTGGGTGCTTACTTGCTCGAAAAGCTGTACGGGTTTCAGGCGGAGAGGCCCGAGCAGGTATCGAACGCGCGCGGTCGGGGTCTCATGTGTGCCTTCGACTTGCCCGATGCCGACAAGCGCAATGAGTTCCTGAAGCTCGCGTTCGACAACGGGCTTTTGGTTCTCGGGTGCGGGGTACGCTCGATCCGGTTTCGCCCAGTGTTGAGTGTATCGAAAGAAGACATCGACCAGGGGTTTGCGATCGTCGGGCGCGTGCTTTCCAAGCTTGTTTGACCAAGCCCTCCAAGTTGACGGGTCGTCGGACGTTGCCTACAATGACGTATAAAGCCTGCTAGCGATTCAATTTAGGCGAAAGGGACGGCACACAGCATGGACGAGCAGAATCATGTACGGGTCTACAACGAGGCCCTCGGGGTCAAAGGAGCCAAAGGCAAGCTCCTTCAAATCCACAGCGACGGCTATTACGAGATCGCGCTCGAGGTCAAAGAACGCTTCTATCAGGCTTTGGTGCCCATCAACAGCACCGTGCTGCTTTCCGCCGAGCCCATCGTCGCGACCGAGAGCATCACCGTCGATCGTTACTGACTGAAGCGGACCAGCGTCTCTAGGGTCGCCGCCGCCGCGACCGGTACCGTCAGGTTATCCGTCCCGTACACCGAGACGGTCTCGACCGACGCCGCCACGGTTGCACCGATCAGCGCAAAGGCGACCGCCTGGTGCGAGTCGAGTCCACCGAGGATGGCGAGCACCGGCGCCATCGTGAGCCCCGAAGCCAGGAACAGGCTCAGCGTGCCCTCCATGGAGCGTGGATGGCCGAGGGTGCGGTACTTACGCGTCCCCAGCCGACGCCCTACTAGCGCCGCGGTCGTGTCCCC
The DNA here is from genome assembly GCA_965237955.1 of Candidatus Marinacidobacterales bacterium. GTDB lineage: Bacteria > Acidobacteriota > Vicinamibacteria > Marinacidobacterales > SMYC01. Next base: position 4,543,811 of record OZ250169.1, read on the forward strand.
GAAACTCGCCGCGAAAATGCCAGCTACGGCCAGGTAGACGCGGTCGCCCCAAAACCACAGCAGCAACATCGCGCACGATAGCGGTAGCAGCACCGAGCCGAGGCTCGCACCATCGTCTTCGAGAGCCTCGAAAATCTCGAATCGAAACGACAGGTACATGACCGCGGCCAGGACCAGAAACGGAATCGCGGCGTGAACGCCATCGTCGAACAACGACACCGCGACAAGCGCCCCGAGCCCAACGCTCATATGGAAGAGCTTCCGGGTGACGTCGGCGGCGACACCGAGACCTCGCCGAAACCATTCGAGCACAAGCAGTAAGACGGCGAAGGCCGCTAGCGATGCGACCGCGTTCGAGCTCATGTGCGTGAAGGCTACCACGGGCTATAATGTGGCCACGGGAAAAGAGTTCTAGGAAAAGAGGCGCACGGCAAGATGAAACAAGCACGGGACGTGTTTTTGATCGTTTCTGCCCTGAGTTTACTCACGGGCCTCGCGCTTGCGGAAGTGGTCTACCTCAATAACGGCGACATCATCCACGGCGAGCTCGTCGCCGCCAACAACACCGAGCTCACGCTGAAGACCGCCTACGGCAAGCTCGAAATTCCCAAGAAAGACATCCAACGGATCGACTACCAAGGGGGGGAAGCTCCCGCTCCGCCGGCAGCACCTAAAGAGGATACTCGGCCCGCGCGTGCCAAAGTCCCCGGGGATCGCGCGCAGATCACGCTCAACATTATCGGGCGTTCGTTCTGGTACGCGTTCGAATCACCAGAAGACAACCCCGCCGACACCAGGATTCGACTGCGGTTGTACATCGGCAGCGCGCGAGCATGCACCTTCATCGATGAAAAGCCCGACACCGTGGACGGGGCCTCACTCTACAACTCGTTCACATTCTCCCCGACGGACTCTCGTCTCGTCGAGACGCTGGAGGGCTTCCAGTGCTCGTGGAAAAAAGCCGAGGATGGCGAAGTTGGTCTCGTCGTCCAGCTCCCGGCCGAAGTGAGCTCAGGTCGCCAGCTCGTCCGCATGCTCTACGAGGTCAACCAAGGAGACCGGTCGTTCCCGTGGTGGATGGACATCATCTCGCGGTCGTTCTCAGTCGAAGTCGAAGCAGGTAGGGAGACGGCCGTGATCATCGAGCAGAACTCGACCGCGCTCGAATACTCCGTCTTTTTCAAGAAGAGCATGAAAAACCTCGAGCAGTTTCATCTCAACGTGCTCTCGTCGGAGCTCAGAGACTGATCCGGTTCGTCGGGTTGCTGGCCGTCACCGCCACGTGCTGCGGCGCGCCCGATGGTTCGCAGCCGGTCGAAGAAGAAGCTACGGAGACTCGTACTTACACCGGTACGCTCGTGTTCCAGTCCGATCGCAACGGCACGTGGGATATCTACCGCGTCGAGGCCGACGGCACCGAGCTCGTCCGTCTCACGGACGAGCTCGCGGCGGACCAGAACCCAGCGTGGTCGCCCGACGGGCGGACCATTGCCTTTTCCTCGGAGCGCACTGGCCGAGGCGATATCTACGTGATGGATGCGGATGGAGATAACGTTCGTCGGATGACCGATCATCCGGCTTACGAGGGCGCACCGCGGTTCACTCCGGACGGCAAAGCGATCGTGTTCGAAGGCGAGCGAGACGGCCGCGCGGAGGTCTATTGTGTCGATCTCGAAACCGGTACGGTGAAGCGGGTGACTGCATCGGTGCAACGAAAGCTCGGCCCGGCGTACTCGCCGGACGGGCGAACGCTCGCATTCATGGAAAAGAGCCTGATTCGGTGGCACATCTCGGTTCGCGATGAGGGCAGCGGCAAAAAGCGAGCGGTCACGAGAGGTGGCGGGGCTTGCCGTCCCGCGTGGTCGCCCGATGGCCGGCTGCTCGCGTTCGTGAGCACGCGTGAAACCGACAAAGCCGACTTGTGGTTTCGCGAGATGAAAGGCGAGCGCGAAGGCAGCGCCTGGCGAGTGCCGACGCGCGCGAACGCACACAACTACGATCCCGCGTTTTCTCCGGACGGGACGGCTTTGGCCATGGCGTCGACGATCGTTCGCGGCGACAACGAGCAGTGGGACATCTTCGTCATGGATATGAACGGGCGTGGGCTCGTCCGGTTAACGGATGACGGAGGCAACGAGCGGTTTCCCGATTGGAGACCGTGAAAAAACTCATCCTCGTCCGCCACGGGCTCACCGATTGGAACGAGAACGGCCGCCTCATGGGCCGCTCCGACGTGGAGCTCAACGCCCGGGGGCAAACCCAAGCCGAGCGCGTCGCCGAAGCGCTCGCCCCTCGCGCGCCCCGCACGATCGATGCCATTTACTCGAGCCCACAGGTGCGAGCGCGACAGACGGCGGCACCGCTTGCGGCGGCCACTAACATTGACATTGAGATTGCCGGGGACATCGTGGTCGAGCCTGATTTCGACGAGGTATGGCTTTCAGACACGTGGAAAGGCAAGACGGTCTCCGAGCTCCGCGGTGACGAAGACCTCGAACGCATCATCGAGGACCCGACGCACCGTTGCGATGCGATCGAGCCCATTGCCGAAGTGCAAGCGCGCACCGTTCGAGGTTGCGAGCGGCTGCGCGAGCGGCATGCCGAGGGCACTGTCGTCGTCGTCTCTCACGGCGACCCGCTCCGCGTGATCGTCGCGCACTATCTCGGTCTGGACCTCGCGGTGTTTCGCGGCCTTGCGTGCAACAACGGCTCGGTGAGCGAGATCGTCTTCAATCGCCGAGGCCCACGGCTCGAGATCTTGAACTGGGTCCCTTAGGGTCCGGGCCCTTGGCCGGGTAATCGAAGCCCGCACGCTTTCACGAGCTCGTAGAACTTCTCCAGGGGAAAGCCGACGACGTTCGAAAACGATCCCTCGACGCGCGCCACCAGGAGCCCCCCTTTGCCCTGAGCGCCGTAAGCCCCGGCTTTGTCGAGAGGCTCTCCGGTTCCGACGTACCAGCGGATCTCGTCATCGTTCAGCCGGCGGATGAAGACACGCGTCGACGACACGGCGCTACGAGCGACGGCCTCGGCACGGTGCACGAGAGCAATCCCGCTCAAGACACGATGGCTGCGACCCGACAACGTGCGCAGCATCTTCCGCGCCTCGGCCGCGTCGTGCGGTTTTCCCAGCACCGTCTTGTCCACGACGACGGTCGTGTCCGCGCTGACCACCCATGACCTCGGGTAGCGTTCGGAAACGGCCGAGGCTTTCTCGACGGCGAGGCGGCGCACGTAGGCGCGTGGCGATTCGGCGCGACGCCGCGTTTCGTCGACGTCCGGCGAAACGCGGCGGAACGGGATGCCGAGGTCCTTCAAATAGGCTTCGCGTCGCGGTGAGGACGAAGCAAGGATCAGCTTCACTTTTTCGTACGCCGGCGCTTGGAAAGCTTACGGCGTTCTCGGGTGAACTTGCGGAACACCGCTTCTTTGTCGCGCTCGCACGCTTGTCGGATCTGGGAGATCTTGCGGTCGTGAGCTTGCTGGGCGAGGTGTGCTTCGGGGTGGCCTTGAAGCTCGCGGCGCATGGTCGTTTCAGCGTGCGCGACCGCCCGCTCGTAGGCGATCGCGGCCCCGGTCATCGAGCGTTCGGCTTTCCGATGAGCTTTCTCGATCGCGAGCCGCTCGTCGACGAGATCATCCTGAATGGCAGCGCGGTAGGCGAGTCGCCCGTCTTCGATCGCGAAGTTAAACGTTTCGCGCGCGTCTTCGAGGGCACGCTCGAGCGCTTCGTCCGCGACTTTCCGGAGCGCGCGCTGGCCGGTGAGAGGAGTCCTCCGCGCCTTCGACACCGCGTCGCGCCATTTCTTTTCGGCTTTGCGCGTCTGGTCACGCTTCTTGTCCGAAGCCTTCTTGCGGGTCGCGCGGAACTTGCGCTCCTCTTTCAGAAGTTCGCCCCGTCTTTTGTCCTCCGCTCTCAGAACCTCACGACCCCGAACCTCGTCGGCCGTTTCGACGGACCCAAGCTGCGATTGCTTGGCGTCGTCGAGGTCCTTGTGGTAGCGCGAGAGGATGCTCTTGGCACCGCCGGTCACGAGCGCGCGATCGCGATCGCGATCGGCAGAGGCGAGCTCACGACCGCAGCGCTTCTCGAGACGGGAGAGATCGTTAGAAAGTTTTAGCGTCAAATCGGCTAGATTCTTCATTGGGCTACCAGTACCTACTCAGCATCGTCTCGAAACGCACGGTAGTCCGAGGGCGTGTCGATATCGACCGTCACGCCAGCGTCTGAGACTTCGACTTCTAAAAGATCCTTTTGATGATCCCACACGACCTGGCGCGCGCCAACCGTCTTCGGGGCATCCATCAGCGCGGAGAACACATCGCTCGAAAAGAGCACCGGATGTCCCCGGCGGCCGTTGTGCACCGGCACTACGATAGGGCTTCGGTGCTCCTCGAATCGATGGATGAGCGTATCGACCACCACAGGATCGACGTCAGGATGATCGACCGGGCACACCAAGGCCCCGTCGACGTCGTCGTTGTCGAGCGCACGGATGCCCGCATGGATGGAGGACAGCATGCCGTCGCGGTAGTCTCGGTTGGCGACCATACGGGCCGCGCCGAATCGAAAGCTGCTCGCGAGATTCTCGGCGTCGTGTCCGAGGACGACGACGACGGGCTTCGCCTGTGAGCTTCCGAAGACCTTAAGAAGATGATCGAGGAACGTGCTCTCCGTGCCGTCGTTCTCCGGATAGGGAAGTAATGCTTTCGGAGAGCCCATGCGGCGAGACTCGCCAGCAGCGAGGATAATCGCGGCGATGATGCTCGTGAGCTATTGCCTCCGGGAAAGAAAAAATTCTTAGTCGCGGCTTTGCTGCGCTGTGCCTCTGTGGCTAACTAATCCTATAATAGCAGCGTGCGGCGACAACATACGTCCTTGAAGGAACTTCTGAAACAAGTTCTTCCCGCTCCCGCGCGGGAGCGCATCTATTCGGTCGAGCTCGTTCACAAACGCTGGGCGGAAGTCGTCGGAGACGAGCTCGCGCGGCGATCCGAGCCGGAAGCGCTGAGCCAGGGTGTGCTCACCGTGCGGGTGACCGATCCCGTCTGGGGAAAGATGATTTACAAGCTCCAGGGCCGGATTATCCCGGCGCTGAACCGCGCGCTCGGCTCGAGTTTGGTGAGGAGGATCAATTTCACCAAACGCAGCCGTTTCGAGCGCCCGCCCCCAGAAGTTGAGCGGCAGGAGCGCGAGCCCGAGGCCGTCGAGCCGCCGCCGCTCGTCGTCGACGCCGCCGCGGCGATCGAAGAGCCCGAGCTGCGAGAGCTCGTCCTTCGTAGTGCAGCCCACTATTTGAACGCGCAGCAACGCGAAAAGATCAAGAGGCGCAGGAGGAAGTAAATCGATGGAAGATGTGTTCATTGTCAGCGCCGTCCGCACGCCGACGGGGAAGTTTTTGGGCGCGTTGAAAGGCTTCAAGGCGACCGAGCTCGGCGCGATGGTCGTCGGTGAGGCGGTCTCCCGGGCGGGATTGAGACCCGACCACGTCGACGAGATCATCATGGGCAACGTCGTCTCGGCGGGTCTGGGGCAAAACCCCGCCCGTCAGGCAGCGCTCGGTGCGGGGCTTCCACCTATTGTCGCAGCGTTGACGATCAACAAGGTATGCGGATCGGGTTTGAAAGCAGTGATGCTCGCTCGACAGGCAATCATCGCCGGCGACGCGGAGGTAGTCGTCGCCGGGGGGATGGAATCGCGCCCTATCTCGTCCATCGTATGAGAGAAGGGCTCAGGCTCGGTCACGGCGAGCTCGTGGACGCGGTCGTGCACGATGGGCTGTGGGACATCTACAACGACTTCCACATGGGCATGACTGGCGAGAAGGTCGCGGAAAAGTACGACGTCGCCCGCGAGGAGATGGATGGCTACGCCGCCGAAAGCCATCGGCGCGCGGCCGCCGCCACCGAAGCGGGCAAGTTCCGGGACGAGATGCTTCCGGTGGAAATCCCGCAGCGCGAAGGCGATCCGATCGTCTTGGATCGAGACGAGCCCATCCGCTCGGACACGAACGTCGAAGCGCTTTCGAAGCTGAAGCCCATCTTCAAGAAAGACGGCACCGTGACCGCGGGCAACGCCCCGGGGATGAACGACGGCGCGGCGGCGCTCGTCGTGGCCTCGGCGAAGGCGGTCGAAGAGCATGGGGTGAAACCGATCGCCCGCGTCGTAGCGCAGGCGATCTCCGGGCTCGAGCCCGAGTGGGTGATGATGACTCCCGTTCCCGCGGTACAGAAGCTTCTCGACAAGACGGGTTGGACCAACGACGACGTGGACCTCGTCGAGCTCAACGAGGCATTCGCCGTTCAGGCATGCGCGGTCACCAAAGAGCTCAGTCTCGCCACGGAGAAAACCAACGTCAACGGGGGAGCGGTCGCGCTCGGGCATCCGATCGGTGCGAGCGGTGCGCGCGTACTCACGACGCTCCTCTTTGCTTTGAAGGATCGAGACGGCCGGCGCGGCATCGCGACGCTTTGTCTCGGTGGCGGCAACGGAGTCGCTCTCGCCGTGGAGCTCGTGTCATGACCATCGAAAAAGTGGCGGTCATGGGTGCCGGCACCATGGGTAACGGCATCGCGCAGGTGTTCGCCCAGTCGGGTTTCGACGTTTATGTCCGCGACGTCGAAGACGGGTTCATCGAACGTGGGCTTCGAGCGATCGACAAGAGCCTGGGCCGGTTGGTCAAAAAAGAAAAGCTGACCGACGACGAGGCCAAAGCCGTTCGAGAACGGATCTCGTTCGGCACCGAGCTCGAAGGCGCACGAGACGCGGGCTTGGTCGTCGAGGCGATCATCGAGAACGCCGACGCGAAGCAGGCGATTTTCGAAGAGCTGGACCGAATCACGCCGCCCGAGACGATCCTCGCGACCAATACGTCTTCGATTTCGATCACCAAGCTCGCGGTGACGACGTCGAGGCCCGAGCAGTTCATCGGCATGCACTTCATGAACCCGGTGCCGGTCATGCAGCTCGTCGAGATCATCCGCGGGCTGGGCACGTCGGACGAGACCTACGCGCTGACGGAAGAGCTCGTGAGAAAGCTCGGCAAAGTTCCGGTGGAAGTGCACGACGCGCCCGGCTTCATTTCGAATCGGGTGCTCATGCCGCTCATCAACGAAGCCATCTACGCGCATATGGAGGGGGTGGCGAGCAAAGAGGCCATCGACACTGTCATGAAGCTCGGCATGAACCATCCCATGGGGCCGTTGACGCTCGCGGACTTCATTGGTCTCGACATCTGCCTCAGCATCATGCGCGTGCTGCACGACGGTTTTGGCGATCCTAAATACCGTCCGTGCCCGCTCCTCGTGAGGATGGTCGATGCGGGCTATCTTGGCAGAAAGAGCGGCAAGGGCTTCTACGACTATCCCGATTGACGGCGTCGCCACCAAAAGAAGAGCACGACAGGCCCGACGATCAGAACCTCCCGCGCGACCGCCAGCCAATTGTGAAGCGACAGTAGCTTCGGCAGGGTTCCCCTCCAGATATCGTCGAAGACCGTGAACGACGCAATGGTGAACGCGTCCGAGAACGGCCACCACAGCTCCAGCCCATATGGCGCCGAAATGTCCTTGGAGAACAGGTCGAGAAGGATGTGGGTCAGATACGCCAGCGCCAAGATCCAGGCATCCCGGCCAGGTGCCACCCGCGTGGAGAGCCTCGAAAAAAAATAGGCCCCGATCGTAAAAAGACTGGCAAAAGCGACGCTATGGGTGAAATGATGGTGATAGTTTTCGCCGGTCAGAAAGTTGAGGCCGAAGTCGAGATCGGCGAAACAGGCAGCCACGACGGCCGCCGCGAAGAGCACGAGGTCCTTGCGGCGTCGGCCACCACGGAATGTCGACAGGTAGACGGCGGTGCCGGCGAGCGCGTGGGCGAGAGGCGTAGGCATTGAGCTTGCGGAGAGAGAGTAGCATAGACAACAACATCATCCATTAGCCTGGCTTGGAGGCTCTATATATGGTAGTGTCCAGCCGACCGGGGAGGTTCGAGCCCCTCAATCTCGTCTAGATCGACTGAGGGTGCGGCCTGAAGGCCGTTCACCGGTGGCGGGAGCCGTTTTCGGCCCCAAAGTCGAATCTAAAACGAAACGAGGCCTACGCGGGTAGGCTTCCCGGAAAGGAAAACCATGGCGGAAGACAAAGACGGACGATCCAAAGCAATCGATATCGCGCTCAGCCAAATCGAAAAGCAGTTTGGCAAAGGCTCGATCATGAAGCTGGGCGATCGCGAGATCTCGAACATCCCATCCATCCCCACGGGCTCGATCTCGATCGATGCCGCGCTCGGCGTTGGCGGGCTGCCACGAGGACGTGTCGCCGAGATTTTCGGGCCGGAATCGTCGGGCAAAACCACGTTGGCGTTGCACGTCATCGCCGAAGCTCAGAAGACGGGCGGCATGGCGGCGTTCGTGGACGCGGAACACGCTCTCGATGCGATCTACGCCAAAGCACTCGGGGTCGACACCGACAATTTGCTCGTCTCGCAGCCCGATAGCGGCGAGCAAGCGCTCGAGATCACCGAAGTGTTGATCCGTAGTGCGGCGGTCGACGTGGTGGTCATCGACTCGGTGGCCGCTCTCGTGCCCCGCTCCGAGCTCGACGGCGAGATGGGCGACGCTCAGATGGGGCTTCAAGCGCGGTTGATGTCCCAGGCGATGCGCAAGCTCACGGCCATTACATCGAAATCCAACACCTGTCTTGTTTTCATCAACCAGATTCGCGAGAAGATCGGCGTCATGTTCGGAAATCCCGAAACGACGACGGGTGGTCGGGCGCTCAAGTTCTACACTTCGGTTCGCGTCGACATCCGCCGTATCGCGTCGATCAAAGACGGCGACCAGATCGTGGGGAACCGCACCCGCGTCAAGATCGTCAAGAACAAAGTGGCGCCACCATTCCGCCAGGCCGAGTTCGACATCCTGTACGGCCACGGCATCTCGAAAGAGGGCGACCTGCTCGACCTCGCGGTCTCACAGAACATCATCGAAAAAAGCGGAGCCTGGTACTCCTATGGAAACGAGCGCATCGGCCAAGGCCGCGAGAACGCGCGCCGTTTCCTGCAAGAGAACGCCAAGGCGGCCTCGAACATCGAGGCCAAGGTGCGCAAAGAGCTCGGCCTGACCTCGAACGGCGACTCCCAACCCGCCGGTGAAAAGGCTGAAAAGCCTGACAAGCACGAGGAGGCCGCTGCCCCGAAGGCGTCGAAAGCGACTCGAAGTGGTCCCCGCGAAGTCAAAGTCGCGGCCGACCGCGGCGCTTAAAACCCCCCTCGGGCGCAAGGCCGGGGTCCCGTTTCTAACGGGACTCCGGCCGTATTTGTTGCGGGAATCGACTTTCCCCGCGCCGCCGGTAAGTTCGACTAGGCTCGTGCTCTGGCGGTCGGGCTATCCTGAGGGAGGAGACTTGGATGGTGTTCAAGGTCTTGCTCCAGTGGGACAGCGAAGCCAACGCTTGGACGGCTACCGTTCCAGAGCTGAACGACATCTGCACCTTCGGCTCCGACGAGGAGGAGGCTCTAGCGATGGCCAAGGATATGATCATCGGCTACTTAGAGGCTTCCGCTAAGGTGGGCAGTGAGCCGACTACGCCGGTCTATCTTCCTCGCGTAGTTGAGCTAGCCATTTGAGGCGACTTCCTGCCGTCTCCGGCAAGCATGTCTTTCGCGCCCTCAACAGAAATGGCTAGTCCCCTGTATCAGAACAAACTAGATAAAGCAGAGCTTGCCGAAACCATTCTAAGTGCATGAATCTCATGAATCTTATGGGCTGGCGAAAAGCCTAACTTTGTATAGTAATCAAAGATCCAGGGGACTAGTTCGCACTGCCGCGGGCTCTCACAGGTTCTTGAAACACGCGACACGCGCTGGGCTAGTTGCCGTGTGAACCGCCCCGGCTTTTCCGGAGACTCCAACTCTTGAGAGGATGGAGTCATGGCAAGACGAAGCAGGTATTCACCGGAGGTGAAAGAGCGCGCGGTGCGGATGGTCTTGGACCAGCAGCATCAGCACGAATCTCAGTGGGCGGCGATCGTCTCGGTCGCGTCGAAGATTGGGTGCACGTCGGAGACGCTGCGCAAGTGGGTGCGTCAAGCAGAACGTGACACAGGCAAACGCGTGGGGCTGACGACGGACGAGCGCACGCGACTCAAGGCGCTCGAGCGGGAAGTTCGCGAGCTTAAGCGAGCGAACGAGATCCTACGCAAGGCATCGGCGTTTTTCGCCCAGGCGGAGCTCGACCGCCGACCGAGGTGATGGTGTCGTTCGTCGATAAGAACCGCGAGAGCTACGGGGTCGAGCCGGTCTGCCGGATGCTGCCGATCGCCACTTCGCTCTACTACGAGCACAAAGCCCGAGAAAAGGACCCGAGTCGCCTCCCGGCCCGGGCCAAGCGGGACCGAGAACTCCGAGAAGAGATTCGGCGTGTGCGGAAAGAGAACTTCGACGTGTACGGAGTGCGTAAGGTATGGCGCCAGCTGCGTCGCGAAGGCAGCGACGTGGCTCGGTGCACCGTGGCCCGTCTGATGCGCGAAATGGGCCTCCAGGGAGCGGTCCGTGGACGTCGATTCAAGACGACGAAGCCCGACCCGAACGGGTCCCGTCCGACAGACCTCGTCGAGCGCGACTTCAACGCGACCCGTCCGAACGAGCTCTGGGTGTCGGACCTGACCTACGTCGCGACGTGGCGCGGCTTCGTCTACGTCGCTTTCGTCATCGACGTGTTCGCCCGACTCATCGTCGGTTGGAGAGCGACGACATCGTTGACCGCCGACATCGCTCTCGATGCATTGGAGCAGGCGCTGCACGAGCGTCGACTCGACCCCGAGGACCCGTTGGTTCATCACAGCGATCGCGGAGTGCAGTACGTCTCGATCCGCTACACCGAGCGGCTCTCCGAGGTCGGCATCGAACCGTCCGTCGGCAGCCGCGGTGATTCCTACGACAACGCTCTAGCCGAGTCCATCATCGGTCTCTACAAAACCGAGGTGATTCGTCGGCGCGGACCCTGGCGCGGTCTCGAGGACGTCGAGTTCGCCACCCTCGAGTGGGTGCACTGGTACAACACGCAACGACTCTTGGAACCGATCGGAAACATCCCACCGGTCGAGCACGAACTGAACTACTATCGCTCGCAACAAGGCTCGCTCGAGGTGGCGAGATTCAACTGAAACAGTCTCCGGGATTCCCGGGGCGGTTCAGTGCCCTATACCAACAAGGACCTGCCCAAGAAGACGTTGGCGTCTGTTCTGAAACAAGCCGACCTGTCAGCAGACGAGCTGGCGGAGATGCCATAGAAGCCTGCTCGTCGAAGCTCTGCCGACGTACTTGTTTGCAGATCTTGACTTTCATCGCGCCGCCGCTAAAAATGGGGGGCTCTTTTTGCCGGGGTAGCTCAGTCGGTAGAGCGAAGGACTGAAAATCCTTGCGTCGGTGGTTCAATTCCACTCCCCGGCACCATATTTATCAGTAGTTTATGGCTCTCGCGACAGCATAGTAGAGCCGAATTGGGGGACGCCTTTCTTTGGCTTGCGATGGATCCTCGACGCGCGCCTCTCTTGTCGGCCCTTCCGTTCGAGAAGCGTTGCAACAAACACTGCCGTTTGAGGAGACGGAAAACCGTGCAGCGACTGGCGAGGATTTGTGGCCTCTCTCGGACGGGACCATTCGGAAGTGGAAGTTCACGCATCTTTTTGCCTTGAAGACGGGTTTTCGAAGTTCGAGTGCCAAGGCTCAGAAGGCTAGAGACTGTTCACCGCTCACGAGGTACACCGACATTAGCCCCAAAGTGCTGGTGAAGATTCTGCATCAGCACGACACCTTCCCGGCTGTTCGCGTCAAGATGAAGGATTCTCTCGACGAGTTTCGGGCACTGCGCTGAATAGGTCTTGTAGACATCGTCTTGCTCTAAGAAACACTCCATAGCGTACAAGTAGGCTTGGCCTAGTTGAACGCGCAGAGCGTTTAGAGCGTAGCGGTTGTGAAGATTCTGATCGTAGTAGAACTGAAGCCCGTCCTCTAGCGTATCGATCGCTTCAGTCAATCGACCGCCTCTTGCTAGGATACTCGGTCGGTGTACGAGCTGCTCGGTGAGGTCGGCACCGCGGACATCAAGTTCGTGATCCCACCTCGACGAGGGGCGGTGCCTTCGGACGGCGCCGAGGGCACGTGGGCGCAGCGGAACGCAACCCTCGAGACGATTCGCAATGTCGGACGCCAAGGCTGGCAGCGGAAGTCACGGTATCGACGACAGGGCTCCGTCCAGAATCTTTTCTTCAGGTACAAGCGCACGCTCGGAAACAGCCTTCTCGCGCGCGGCTACGAATCGCAGAAGCGGGAGGCAAGGATCGGGTGCAATGTATTGAGCCGGATGGCTGAGCTGGGCAAGCCTGAATCCCAAGCGATCGTCGGGGAGTAAGTTGGGCCGCCAAAAGGTTCCGTGCGTGTCCCGCACTGATTCATGCACCAACGCCCAGCGGCCGGGCCGGGACATCCCCTCCTGGAGAGAGATACAATGGACAGGCTACCCGAGAAAGGTTTCCAGCATGGCGCAAGTCTTCCAGATAGCCTCTCAGAGGTTGCCCCTGTTTGGGGTGGTCTTGGCGGCCTGGCTCGGAGTCTCTCTTTCGTGTGGATCCTCCGGCCCATGGCAAGACAACCAGAGTGACGACAGCCGGGTGGATGCTCGTACACCAGGTGGCGATGCGCAGGCCGCCCGCGAGCGCGACGAAGAAGACGGGAGCAAGCAGGTTGCGTCCTCGGAGGGGGGTGAGCTTCGTAGCCTGACCGGTGCTCGAACCCGGGTCGTCTGGACCCAGGATGTCGCCGACGGGACGGACATCCTCAGCGCGGGGAATCAGCTGATCTTGATGGGCTTTGACACCCACGACGACCTCGGCGAGCGACCTATCCTCGCCACAACGGCTAACTATTCCAAACCCCTGATCACGCCTCTTGGCAACCGGGTTGTGTTCTCGGACCACCAGCAAGGGAGCGCGTTCATTGTGAACTGGGATGGATCCGGCCTGAGGCGGCTTGAGGAAGGGTTTGCTCTCGCAACCTGGATCGATCCGGATACGAGAATCGAGTGGGTCTACATCGGCACGGACGAAGCGCCGACCAGAGCTCCCTCCTATCGAATCGTCACGCGGTACCAGATCGATCGATTAGACGTGAGAGAAGTCGTCTGGGACAAGAAACCGGTGAACCACAATAGCTTCCAGCTGTCAGCGGACGGCCGCCTCGCCGGCGGCCTGTTTCCTTGGCCTAATGCGGGTGTGGCGGAGCTGCCCAATGGATCGTGGCGGCCCCTGGGAAAGGGATGTTGGACGGCTCTGGCAGGTGGCTCGAGCTCATTGTTCTGGTACTTCGACGGGGCTCACCGGAACCTGACCATGGTGGATCTGGAACGTGACGAACGGTGGCGGGTCAACATCAACAGTGCGCCCGGCATCGAGGGTTACGAGATTTATCATCCACGGTGGACCAACCATCCCCGGTTCCTCACGATGACCGGTCCCTACACCGTGGGCAACGAGGCGAACAAGATCCGTGGGGGTGGTCAACAGGTCGAGATCTACGTTGGGCGATTTGCCGCTGATTTCACCTCCGTCGGGGACTGGGTCAGGGTGACGGCCAACCGGCGCGCCGATTTTTACCCAGATGCTTGGATTGATCCGACCGAGCAACTCCCGACCAGCATGGTGCGTGACGTCGGACCTGAGGCAGCGCCCCCGTCAGCGGCGCCGGCCGCCGAAGCGAGCGCCCCGCTGGTCGTTGAGGCCCGGGTGCTGGAGAGCGGTCCGATTCCCACCCCGAAGTCGATCCTCCCCTATCGGCGTGCGCTGCTCGTCATCGAATACGAAGTCGTCCGCGTTCTGTCCGGCGCCTACGAAGAAAAGAAGATCCTCGTTGCACACTGGGTCATTCGAGACGACGAAGTGCTGGCCACGGCGGCGCGAGAACGGGGCACGGTCCATCGAATGTCGCTCGGCGCCTATGACGAGCACGAGGAGCTGGAAGGAGAGCGGCTCGTCATGGATAGCGACGAATTTGGCCTGCGCCTCTATTACGACATCGCCAGCTAGTGCCGTTCCAACTTGTTTCGCTAGCAAACCCGTTGCCCAGGTGCCGGCACGAGCGACCTGCCGTGGCGCCGACATTTGGGCGTAGATAGTTGGAAAGGCACTAAAGAGTGGTTTTCAGCTCGTACCTCTTCCTCTTCTACTATCTCCCGGTTGTCCTGCTCCTCTACTACGCTTCACCGCGTCGAGGTAAACACCTTCTCCTCACCCTGGTGAGCTATCTGTTCTACGGGTGGGCGAACCCGCTTTTTGTCTTCCTCCTTTTGGGATCGACGACGGTGGATTACTTCTGTGGACTCGTGATTACCGAGCACGGCGTGCGCAACTGGGGAAATCCGATCCGAAAGCTCCAGCCCGGGACACCGCGCACCCGCTCCCAGCGTGTCGCCGTGACCTTGTCCATCGTCTCCAATTTGTCACTGCTGGGCTTTTTCAAGTACTTCAATTTCGCCGCGGATAACTTCGATGCGATCCTGACCTGGCTCGGCCTGCCGGAGCTCCAGATTCAGAGGGTGATCACCGTGGTGTTGCCCCTCGGAATCAGCTTCTACACCTTCCAGTCGATGAGCTACACCATCGACGTCTATCGTGGTCACGCTCGCGCGCTTCGGAATTTCATCGACTTCGCCTGCTACGTGTCGATGTTTCCTCAGCTCGTGGCTGGGCCGATAATCCGGTTCTCGGAGGTCGCCGACCAACTTGCCGAGCGGACGCACACCGTCACGAAGTTCGCGCGTGGCGTCGCCTTCGTTAGTGTCGGGCTAGCGAAGAAGATCCTCCTCGCCAATCCCTGTGGCAAGGTGGCGGATGTGGCGTTCGAGGCGGGATCCATCGGTCTCGTGGATGCCTGGTACGGCGTGATCGGCTACGCCTTCCAGATCTACTTCGACTTCAGCGCGTACTCGGACATGGCAATCGGGCTGGGCCTCATGCTGGGATTCGTCTTCTCCAAGAACTTCGATTCTCCCTACCTCGCCCAGTCGATCACCGAGTTCTGGCGGCGGTGGCACATCTCCCTGTCAACCTGGCTCCGAGACTATCTCTACATTCCGCTCGGCGGAAGTCGCCGAGGACCGGCAAGGACCTACCTGAACCTGGGCGTCGTCATGCTCCTCGGAGGCCTGTGGCACGGCGCGGCCTGGAACTTCGTTATCTGGGGAGGCTTGCATGGCCTCTTACTCGCCGCGGAGCGCCTCCGCGGAAAGACCTCCCCGTATCAGTGGCTACCCAAAGCTGGCCGCCGGGCCGTGACGTTCGTCCTTGTGCTCATCACCTGGGTGTTCTTTCGGGCCGACGATCTGCCAGCGGCGCTCCTCTATCTTCGAAGCATGTTCGGGCTCGAGGCTGCATACGAAAGCGCCGGGCTTCTGAGCGGGATTTTGTATCAGCCGTATTATCTCGGCACCGTCCTGGTTGCGGCTCTGGTGACCTGGACTTGCCCACAGACCTGGGATTGGACACGCACGATCACGCCACTGAAGGCGGGTGCGCTCGTCCTGCTCTGGCTGGTCTCACTCGCCGTGCTGGCAACGCAGACCTACAACCCGTTCATCTACTTCATTTTTTGAAAGGACATTAGCTGCCGATGCCGGAGACCTCGCTGCAAGACTTCCGAGAGGAGCTCGCCAGACGCGAAGTGGGCCGGACGACGGTTGGGCGACGGACCGCCTGGGTTCTCGTGGCGCAGTTTCTGCTCGTGGTCGGTGCGGTGCCGCTCAGCGAGATCCTTCGCGACCGTCGGAATCCCGAGGCGACAGACACCCTCCGCGAACGACTGTCACGCCTGGTGCGTACGTTCCTGCCGGCGGACACGGACCATGCCGAGACCGCGTCACCGCTTGTCTCGCGGATCGTCTCGCGGAACCGAGCGCTCATCCGGGAGCTCGATCGGTTTGGGGACGCGGCGGAGGATGTATCGCTGCTTGGACGGCAGCTGCGGCCGCCAACCCAATACGGGCTCGCGGGCCTCGGCGCGGGTAACGAACAGGCCTACATCGGGCGTACGGGGTGGCTGTTCTATCGCCAGGGGCTGGACTACCTCACAGGACCCGGCTTTCTCGAGCCCAGGCAGCTTGCGACCCGCCGTGCGACGAACGACCTCGGGGATAGCCTGCAACCGGATCCGCGCCCGGCGATCCTGCAGCTGAAAGCGCAGCTCGATGAGCGAGGGATCCAACTCGTCGTCATGCCGACACCCGTCAAGTCGACCATTCATCCGGAACGCTTCAGCCGTCGCTTCGAGGGCCGGAAGGATCCGCTTCGGCCGGCTTCGTATGCGACCTTCATTCGTGAGCTCGAGCAGCGCGGCATGCTCGTTTTCGATCCTGCCCCGGACCTGCTCGAAGCGAAGCGTCGGAGGGGAACGTCTCAGCACTTGATGGCCGACACGCACTGGCGACCTGAGGCAATGGAGTTGGTGGCCGCTCGTCTTCGTGATTTTGTGACGCGGCATGTCGATCTGCCGCCGACGCCGCCAGCCGGCTACGTCACTACACCTGTGGAGGTCACGAATCCGGGCGACGTCGCCCGGATGTTGGATCTGCCGGAAGGGCAGTCTTGCTATCCAGCGGAGAACGTCCGGCTGCGACAGATCCGCAGCGCGGATCACGCGCTCTGGCAGCCGAGTCGATCTGCAGACGTCTTGCTGCTCGGTGACAGCTTCAGCAACATCTACTCGCTTGCCGAGATGGGATGGGGTGAGTCTGCTGGATTTGCCGAGCAGCTGAGTTTTCTCATGCAACGACCTATTGACCGGATCGTTCAGAACGCCGACGGGGCGTTTGCTACACGGGAGCTTCTGGGGCGCGAGCTGGCGCGCGGCAGGGATCGCCTCGCGGGCAAGCGCCTCGTGGTCTTCCAGTTTGCGGAGAGGGAGCTGGCCTTTGGAGACTGGAAGCTCGTGGATCTCACTCTGGGCGAGGCAGCGCCAGGCCGTTTCTTCGTTCCAGACGTCGGAGAGGAGGTCGTCGTAACCGGGACCATTCGAGAGATTGCCCCGATTCCGCGCCCGGGTACGGTTCCTTACGCGGACCACATCACAGCGATGCACCTCGTGGAGCTTGCTAGCGAGCGGGCAGGCGTGAGCGGGGGCCAGGCCGTCGTGTACATCTGGGGAATGCGTGACCACGTTTTGAAGGAAGCCGCACAGTTTCGGGCGGGAGACACGATCGCGGTCCGCCTCCGGCCGTGGTTAGATGTGGCGGATCAGTACGACAGTATCAGCCGCACCGAGCTTACGAACGACGACGTGCAGTTTGAAGAGCCGACGTGGGGCGAGGTGGTTAATTAGTGTTACGAAGCAGCGCTGCGGCGGCCGGTATTGCCCTCCTGGTCTTTTCGTGTAGCCAGGGAGGCACGCAGCCACCCGACGCAAACGCGCTGTTCACCGAATGGGCGAGCTTGGCTCGGTCCGCTGAGCAGCAAGGGTCCATTGTGGTCGAGGGCAGTGAGGGGTGGTTGTTCTTCGCCCCCGAGCTGCGGCACGTCGGCGTGGGCGAGTTCTGGGGCGACGCCGCGGCTGCAGTGAGCAAGGCAAGACGCCCGGAATGGGGGGACCCGCTTCCGGCTGTGCTCGACTTTCACAAACAGCTCCTCGAGGCAGGCGTCGGGCTCGTGATCGTACCTGTACCGCCCAAGAGCATCATCTACCCGGATAAGCTTCCGTCCACCGTCGAGTTCGGCGCTGAGCCGCTGCCACGTCTCGACGTCCATCATCAGACGTTCTATGAGCTGCTTCGCGAGAGTGGTGTGAAGGTCCTGGACCTTACGCCCGTTTTTCTGTCGAATCGAGTGCATCCCAATGGCCCTCTGTACTGCCAGCAGGACACACATTGGTCGGGCATCGCCACGGCCCTCGCGGCGGAGCAGATCGCCGCCGACGTCGACTCCAAGCCGTGGTTCGAGGCTGCGGCAAAAACAACCTTTCAGGACGGGTGGAAAACGGTGGAGATTGCCGGTGATCTGTGGCGAGCGCTAGCCGAGCCCTCGCTGGCCAAGGAGCGACTCTCATTGCGTTTCGTGGGAACCGGCACCGAAGGCGCTCTCACCCCGGTAGAGTCCGATCCATGGAGCCCGGTTGTGCTTCTGGGCGACAGCCACACGCTGATGTTCCATGCCGGCGGCGACATGCACGCGCAGGGGGCTGGCCTGGCCGATCAGCTCGCCTTGGAATTTGGATTTGCGATCGACCTGGTGGGAGTGCGCGGCTCTGGGGCGACAGCGGCGCGGATCAACCTGTTGCGGCGTGCTCAGCGAATGCCCGGGTACTGGGCCAACAAGCGGCTGGTCATTTGGTGCTTCGCGGCCCGCGAGTTCACTGAGAGCGACGGGTGGCGGAAAGTCCCGATCGGGTCGTGACACTCAGTCGAACCTCGCTCCTGTCATTCATCATTATTGATCCGGCCGGGCCGCACCGGCACACACACTTCAAGTCCGAGACAATGAATCCGAGCTTCGTGAGCTCCGCGTGGATACGCCACGCGGTGCGCCCCAGCCGTCCTGAAGCCATCACCCGGATGAGCCGACGTATCTCGGCGTCGATACGAGGCCGGCCAGGATAGCGCCTCTTGGAGAGCCAGTTCCAGTATCGTTGGAATCGATCCCGATTCCTTGTCCGCGTTGACGATGACCAAGCGGCTCGTTCACGGGGGGCTGTGCCTCATCAAAATCCGTCCACGTGTAAAATCAGAGACTTACGCGCGTTCTCGCATCGTCCAGAGAGCGGATCTCACGCTTGAGATCGCGGCGAGGGTGACACTCCGCCCGAATTTTCAGGGGCTCGTGCGCAAAAAAAGCCGACCATCTGTCCGCCGACTGAGTGATGCGCCCGATGACCCTCTATTTGGCTCTTCACGCGGGCGGATGGGCAAGTGACTTTGCCCGGACTTTGCCCGTCTTGCTGGCGGGTTGTGGTCTGTTCTGGTTGTTGCTGTCTGCACGCCCTCTCGTAAGAGACGGGAAACAAACCAAAACCGACCAGAACCGACCAGCAGAGACCACATCCGCGGGGTCTGAAAATCCTTGCGTCGCCAGTTCAATTCTGGCCCCCGGCACCACGCCAGATCAAATCATCTCAACACTTTCCAGGCGTCGGTGTTTTCGTTTGGACTCCAAAGTCCCGCTGACTTTGCCCCTCGAGCTTTCCGATAGAGATTCCTCTCACGGGTGGTGCGGGCAGCGGTGCAGGCGATGTGGGAAAACCGGGCGATTCAGGCTAATCACTGGTAGTGGCCTCTGCCGGTGCCTGCACCGACTAATAAGGATTCGACGGCATCATGTCCCACGCCTCAAGTTTCGGAATCTTCACAGAACCGCCTTTTGAAAAAACAACTACATTGACACTGTCTTTCTTCGTGGGATATATACGACGTATCACAGCCTGGCGATTGTTTGCAAAAACTTCCACAACGGATTTATCCACGAACACTCTCAGCCTCAGTGTCTCACCCCGCTTGAGTTCCAGCGGGCCTGCCTCGACGGACTTCGGACCCTCGCCAAGACTGGACTTGTTGGTATCGACCTTGAGCTTCATATCGTTCGTATCGAAATAGACAAGCGTCTCTTCCTGGCCATCAGGCGAAGCACACACCTTGACTCCGAACTGCTGCGCACCTTTGGGCACCATCTCTATCGAAATCTCAATGCTGTTACCGCGGATATCGTTTAATGGCAACTCGGAATCGGCTTTGACAGTAAGATTCTTCATCTTTTTAGGATTGTATCGCAGCATTTTGAGTTCTTCCGGCGGTGACATCCGAAGGGTGTCGTCTTTTGCCAGCCAAAGCACCCGCGGCAGACTCATGGTTCCCCGCCAACCGCTTCCGATGTGTATTTTCTTGCTTCTGGTGTCGCGTATCCAGCCCCACATAATCCGGCGGCCCTTGTCGTCCAGCAAACTCTCGGGAGCGAAATACGCATTGTCAACCCAGCTCATTTGCTCGTGGAATTCAGGATAGAACTGCTCGTTCTTCCATTGGCCTAGGTAATAACGAACGCCAAGCCTGTGACTGATACTCAGAAGCATGTGTTTATTGCCTAGCTTGAAAAAATCGGCGCAGGATACATCTTCGCTAATGCTCACATCGCCGACAGTGTGTGCAAATAAGTCACCAACATACTTCCACGGTCCTTCCAGGCTTTTGGACTTGACGATTGCGGGCCTTTTCCCGCCGAAGATAGCGTAGTAGGTATCCCCCTCAAGCCAGCCGTAAGGATCCCATGAACCGTACTTGCCATGATGAGGGTCGCCCTGGCCGGTTTCCGGAGTAATGGGGTTTGAATCTAGCTTCTTCCAGGTGTCCAGATTATCATCCAGCGCAACTGCCATAGCATTGCCTGCCATAGCATTGCCCTGTTGGACGAAGTCTCGGTTCAAATTCGTCTCGTGGTAGCACATGGTCGGCACGCCGTCTTTATTGAGAAAACAGTTTCCGCTGAACATACCAGTCACCAGTCCCGTCGGGTGATGACGCCAGTGCATCAGGTCTATACTCGAAATATGTCCCCAGTTGTGACCCCGGTAGTCCTGGAAAATATAGAAAAGATGGTATCTGCCTTTCCAGAAGATTGCGCCGTTAGGATCAAAAGGCGAAGCTCGCCCCTCGAGTATGACGAAATGATACCCTGGCCGATACGGATCAACGAGCAGCTTCTCCCTCAGAGCACGCACTTGCTCATTGAGACTCTCCTGCGCCGCCAACGGGCGAGAAGCGGCGGCGAAGCCCGCGGCACTGGATGCCAGGAACGCTCTTCGGTCGAGTTTCATGACTTCACCTCCAAAGACTTCACCATTCTAAACGCACGCTGCCCGGATGGGTACACGCCTACCCCGTCTCGGAGACGCAATCCGTGGCGCGCGAAAAACCGTTGCGCCCTCGAGTTCCCTTCGGCGACCACGAGCCACACTTCGCGCGCCGGTGTTTAGCTTAAGAAGAGCGAAACAACAAACCTTCCTAGAAAGTTTTTGGCACCTGTTAGCAAGTATGCGCTTCGCTTTTTCGCAAAAGAGCCGGGACTCAAGGGTTCTCTCGATATCATGGTGGGGACGAGCAGGCTTCCCCCGGAACAGAGTCAAGTCATACAAGCTGTTCTCATCCAGAATGGACTTCTACCGGAGCTAAACGAAAACCAACTCGTCACTACAGGAGATGGGAGTGCGTATTCCAGCCATCGTGAACGCCGAATCCAGAGCAAGCTGAACAGCGAATCCGGTGAAGCCGAACGCTCATCGAAGCGATGAAGTGTTGGGTGACCTCCTTTCCACTGATTGAAAACGTGAACCTATCTTACCTGCGTGTTGTGTAGCAAGGGGCGGCAGGTCGCTGCCTACGGGAGCGGGCGTAAGGAAAGACGCGAAGCGACCTTCCCGCTCCCGTAGGCAGCGACCTGCCGCGGCCGAACCCCGGGCGATGTGGGGCTGGTTTCGGGGGGTTGCTGGGGTATGGCCTGGCTCGAGAAGACGCTTCCTGAGGCATTCTCGCGCGTCGTTTTGGCGCCGCATCGTCTGGTACCCCGGGTTTGGCGGTTTCACCCGTTTTTATCGCATCGACGCTGTGGTCCCTCGCTCGCTCATGCATCGGCGTTGTCAAATGCCTTTGGCGCAGCCTTGGTCTTTCTCAGAGAAGCTCCTTTGAGAGTGATGCGGTGCGCGCTGTGGAGAATGCGATCGCAGATAGCGTCTGCCTGGTTTGGGTCGCCAATCGCTTCGTGCCACTGCTTGAGCGGAATCTGGGTCGCGATGAGTGTGGAGCCACGCTCGGCGCGGTCTTCGATGACCTCCATTAGATCCCGTCTCTCCGATTCTTTCAGCGGGTGAAGCAGCCAATCATCGATAGCCAGTAAGTCCAGCTTGGCGAGTTTCGTCAAAAGCCGGGCGTAGGAACCATCACCACGAGCGACCGCGAGCTCGTGGAGCAAGCGCGGTGCTCGCACGTAGCATCCGGTGAAGCCGCGACGACAGGCCCGCTCCACGAAGGCGCAAGCCAAGAACGATTTGCCAATCCCCGTCGGGCCGGTGATGAGCAGGTTATGGCGCTCACCGACAAAGCGGCAGTTGCCCAGGCTCAAGATCTGTTCGCGGTTTAAGCCTCGAGGCGCTTGGAAGTTCACGTTCTCCAAACATGCCGGATAGCGGAGCTTTGCCGCTCGCAGTCGTCGAGAAAGCTTACGCTGTTCGCGGGCGGTCCACTCGGCATCGACCAGGAGTCCCACACGTTCCTCGAAGCTCAGCTCCTTGTATTCGCTCGAGCTCAACTGGGTTTCGAACGCGGACACCAAGCCGAACAACTTCATGGCGTTCATCTTTTCTATCGTTTCGGGTGTCAGCATCGGGACTCTCCTCCTTCGTAGTGATCCGCGCCTCGGATGTTCTCGTGCTCCTCTCGCGGTTTCGCTTCGGCGTCCGATTCGAGCACCACACGATCCAGACCAGCCGAGAGAATGTTTTTCACCGTGCGATAGCTGTAAGAGCTCAAAGCTTCCGCTCGTGCGCAAGCGGCCTCGAGACGCTCACTGCCCCAGCGGCTGCCTAGTCGCATGACTCCCAGGCAAGAGCGAAATCCCTGCTCCGGGTGAGGCCGACTCTCTAGAATCCCCGCAACCAGCCTTCCCGTGGCGCGACCTGACTGCTCCGCCCAGTGGAGCAGCCGCGACGGCGTCCACTCCAGGTGCTCCCGATGCGAACGTGGCATATGCTCCGGGTTCGTGGAGTAGTGCCCCTTTCCTTTCTTGCGGGGATGCGACGCGACGCGCTTTCCCTTGAACAGGACCTCCACCACCGAGGCCGTCACCCGTGCCTCGACTTTCTCGTGAATGAGCTGATAGGGAACGCTGTACAAGTTGTTCTCCACCTCCACGTGGTAGTCGATGTTCACTCTGCACCGCTTCCACGTCGATAACTCGTAGCTCTCCTGCGGTAGCGGTTTCAGTACGGGCCGGTCTAGCCTTTCGTACAACTCCCGCCGACTCACACCGAGCTTCTGCATCGGACGCGCATTCAGGACCTCTAACTTCTCCCAGATGGCTTCGTTCAGTTCCGCCAGGCTGAAGAACGTGCGATGACGAAGCACCGCCAGGATCCAGCGCTGCGCCACCTGCACTGCCGACCCCACCCCGAAAAATCGACGAATGTCTTCTCGCCTGCTCGATGCCGTTGACGCATCGTCGGGTTCAGCTTCTTCTTCCACTGACCGTACAGCTCGCAATAACGGCTGTAGCCGTACGCTCCCGGCTTATTCTCCGCGTACTCCACCCACAGCTGCAGCAACGTCAGCTCTCGGTGACGCCTCAGCTCCTCGTGGATGTGGGCATAGTCCAGACCCGGCCGTGCGCCAGACGAGCCCGGCGGCGGAAACAGCCCTGCCTCCAGCTCCCCTTCGCTCAGCTCCTCCGGGAGCGGCCAGCTCAGACCACCCTTCTTCGCCTTGGCCAGGTACTCACTCACCGTTCCAACCGCCACGCGAAGTGCCTTTGCGATCATGCGGTGAGTAAAACCCAGCTCGTACTTTAACCTTAGAACCTCTCGTATTTTTCTCATCGATAACCTCTTAGCTGCCATTTCCTAGATCGTCCTCCTTCCGGGTACGACCTAGAGTTGCCTTGAAACGTGCTATCGATGAGCGTTCGCGATGCCGGAACCGGCGTTCACGTTGCCTGGAATCCGTGTTCACCTTCCCCGGAATCGATGTTCACGATCCCCGGAATCCGTGTTCACGATGCTTTGGAATGGATGTTCACCTTCGGCTGGAATCTGCGTTCACGATGCCCCGGAATACACAATGGGAGGACGTTTCTCAGGTACTACCGCCAGAAATACGCGGTTGACCCACATCTTCCCATATCTCCAGGTGTGGTTCACTCAGCCGCTGGTACGGCTACCGGAAGAAGTCGGGCCTCAGCCATAGCGACGACTAACCTCCCGCCTGGGGGCTCCGGGTCGAGGTTCGGATTCCAGGACAAGCGAAAGCAAGGACCAGCCGAATCACAAGACGAGTAGCACTTCGAGGGACAGCTTTAGGCCGTCGCCCCTCACTTTGCCCCGACTTTGCCCGTTTTGCTGGCGGGTTCTGGTCGATTCTGGTCGTTTCCACCTTCCAGGAGGCTCATAAGTGGATGGAATCTAACCAGAATCCACCAGAAGCGACCAGCAGAGACCACATGCGCGAGCCCTGAAAATCCTTGCGATCTATTCGCGAATTCCCTGGTTTCGAGCCGTCGCTGTTGAGGCCGCCCCCAATGGCCAAGGCAGCCTGCGCCGCCATCGGGCATTCCGGCACGGTGCCACTCCCAAGCGTGTTACGACGCCCCGCTGCGTCGCTTCTCCTCAAGATCTCACGATCCCAACCGCGCGGCGGGGAGATACATGTTGACGACTGACGCATGACCATCGCGTGAATCACGTGTTCGCAAAGCTAGTGCAATTCAATTAGAAAAATAAATTCGTTAATGCTATAAAGGACTCACAGACGAGGCTCGCAGACGAAAGGTCCCGGCGGCCAACTCTAAACGGAGGTGATCCGTGAAGACCAGCAAGAGGAAGATCCTTTTCGCGCCCGTCGCAGCTTGAACCGCCTCGGGTTTTCCGGAGACTGTTTTAGTTGAGTCTCGCCATCTCTAGCGAGCCTTCCTGCGACCGATAATAGTTCATCTCGTACTCGACCGGGGGGACATTTCCGATCGGCTCCAAGAGTCGTTGCGTGTTGTACCAATGCACCCACTCGAGGGTGGCGAACTCGACGTCCTCGAGACCACGCCAGGGCCCGCGTCGACGGATCACCTCGGTCTTGTAGAGGCCGATGATGGATTCCGCCAAAGCGTTATCGTAGGAGTCGCCTCGGCTGCCGACGGACGGCTCAATGCCCGCCTCGGCGAGCCGCTCGGTGTAACGGATCGAGACGTACTGCACGCCGCGATCGCTGTGATGCACCAATGGATCTTCTGGGTCTAGTCGGCGCTCGTGCAGCGCCTGCTCCAACGCATCGAGAGCGATGCCGGCAGTCAACGATGTCGTCGCTCGCCAGCCGACGATGAGTCGAGCGAAGACGTCGATGACGAAGGCGACATACACGAAGCCGCGCCACGTAGCGATGTAGGTCAAGTCCGAAACCCAGAGCTCGTTCGGGCGTGTGGCGTTGAAGTCGCGCTCCACGAGGTCCATCGGGCGAGTGCCGCTCGAATCCGGCTTCGTCGTCTTGAATCGACGTCCACGGACCGCGCCCTGAAGCCCCATTTCACGCATCAGACGGGCCACGGTGCACCGGGCCACTTGGCTGCCCTCTCGACACAGCTGTTGCCACACCTTGCGAACTCCGTACACATCGAAGTTCTCTCTCCTCACGCGGCGAATCTCTTCTCGAAGCTCTTGGTCTCTCTTGGTCCTCGCCGGCAAGCGAGCCGGGTCCTTCTGACGAGCCTTCTGCTCGTAGTAGGTCGACGGGGCAATCGGCAACATGCGGCAGATCGGCTCGACCCCGTAACTCTCACGGTTCTCGTCGACGAACGACATCACCTCGGTCGGCGGTCGAGCTCCGCCTGGGCGAAAAACGCCGACGCCTTGCGAAGGATCTCGTTCGCCCGCTTTAGCTCACGGTTCTCTCGTTCGAGCTCCTTCAGCCGCTGACGCTCGTCCGTCGTCAGCCCCGCGCGCTTCCCAGTATCACGCTCTGCTTGCCGCACCCACGTCCGTAGCGTTTCCCGCGTGCAGTCAATCTTCGACGCGATCGATGAGATCGCTGACCACTGAGATTCGTGCTGAGCCTGCTGGTCGAAAACCATCCGCACTGCTCGCTCTTTCACCTCCGGTGAATACCTGCTTCGTCTTGCCATGACTCCATCCTCTCAAGAGTTGGAGTCTCCGGAAAACCCGGGGCGGTTCAGCTTCGTTGATAATTACCCTCGCGCCTTCACCCACAAAAGGATTCTCCGTTCGTCGTTCAGAAGCGGGCGTGGCTCGCGGCCAAGCGGCACAGAAGGAATTGGCTGCAGTCGATCCCGCGAAACTGATTCTTGAGACAATGAAAATGTCGCTGGACAGCTCGAACCAGACGGTTATCATGTGGATGCCGACAGAGTTCCCTCAGATAGGTGCGGCTAAGCAAGGTGCTACCGCAGAAATGCTGGGCCAAATTGAACAGGTTCTTCGTCCGTATTTGATCCTTTTTGTCGCTTCGGGCACCTCAGGACCGTTTGGTGCCATCACACCATTACCGGTCGCGGAAATTCGTGAAATGATTCAGCTCGTCGACAGCGATGGAACTCGTTATCGACCGATCAACGACGAAGACATGAACGCTGACGCGAAGAAATTTGCGCGATCCTTGGGGCCAGCACTAAGCGCTAACTTCCCAGAGGGACAAGAAGGGAACGTGATCGTATTTCCGGGGACAACTGAGAAAGGCGAATTGATCGCTGACTCGACAAAGGAAGGCTCATTTTCAATTAGGCTCGCCGAAAACGAATTCACATGGCGGCTGCCGCTAGGAGCCCTGGTCCCTTCAAAGTTGTGCCCGATAGACGGAGAGGAATTGAGCGGTTCGTGGAAGTTCTGTCCGTGGCATGGGAGTCGTCTCCACACAGCAACTCCTCAACCTGATGCTCCCGAAGAGCCTGCAAAAGCGAGCCTCAATCGCACCATCAAGGTCAGGAAAAACACGTTCATTAGGGAACGGCCGACCGGCACGAGCAAGAGTCTTGCGAAACTGGCGGACGGTGAAACAGTTCGTATCATAGGTAAAGCGGAGGGTAATTATTGGGAGGTACAGTATGGGGACCTTCACGGATTCGTTCACAATGAGAAGCTTAAGGAGGACTGGTTTCGGCGTTCCCAGGGGAGTGAAAGCGGGACCCGAGCACGGTCTACTACTACGCCTGTCAGGGTGGGCGGGAATATCCGGACACCGAAGAGGGTCAAATACGTACTACCAAATTACCCGCAAGACGCAAAGGAAGCGCGAGTCCAGGGAATCGTCATCCTCGAAGCCATCATCGACCCCAATGGCAACGTAACCAACGTACGGGTTCTGCAATCCATTCCGCTGTTAGATCAATCCGCTATCGGCGCGGTACGGCAGTGGAAATACGAGCCAACGTTGCTGGAAGGAGTTCCGGTGCCCATCGTGATGACGGTCACCGTGAACTACGCCCTTAACTAACTAGTACCCGTCCTGAAGCCTGTAAGGGATTGAGAAAAAAGGAGAAATCGCAAATTTAGGGCTAGTCTTCTGAGGGGGTGTCGATTAGGACCGTGTCGTTGAAAACATCCGATTCTAAATGACTTAACTCCAAAGGAGACCAGCCCTAAATGCGAAAAACGATCAACCCACAGCCAAATCTACGTGAGCCCTGGCTGGAGCTGGAGCACGCACGCGAACTCGAAACGATCTCGTCGCTGCTCGATGCCCATCCTAAGCTCAATGAGCTGGTACTGCAAGACCTGAAGTCGGTCACCCCATCGGCAGGGAGCGATGTTGGTCGTGGGGGAATGAGCGCGGAGCAGGTTCTCCGGGCGTTGTTGGTCAAGCAGCTGAATCAGTTCAGCTATCGAGAGCTGGCGTTTCACTTGGCAGACTCTCGAAGCTATCGGACGTTTTGCCAGCTCGGCATCATAGAGCCGACCCCGTCGAAGTCGACCCTAGCAGCAAACATCAAAGCCGTGAAGTTCGAAACGCTGGAGCAGATCAACCGAGAGCTGGTGAGCGTTGCCGAGGATGCTGGGACCGGCGCGAGACCCTCTACGGTCACAAGGTGTGTCTGACTGGTGGTTCGTCCTCGATGATTTTGGATTGCGTGATCTTGGATGGGAATCCGGCCGATTCAACTCTCGCGGAAACCATGATCGACCGTCTAGTCGAACTCTACGAGCGGGCCCCGCGCCAGGTCGCCTACGATGGCGCGTTTTCTTCAAAGGCAAACTTGGAAGCCATCAAAGGCAAGGGAGTTGAAGATGTTGCCTTTACCAAGGCTCAAGGTTTCGCCGTGACCGATATGGTCAAGAGTTCCTGGGTCTATCAACGCCTGCGGCGATTTCGCTGCGGGATCGAAGGCGTCATTTCGTTCTTGAAACGAGTCTTTGGTCTCGACCGATGCACATGGCGCTCATTGCCTTCTTTTAAATCGTACGTATGGGGTTCCATCATCACCTGCAATCTACTGGTGATGGCGAGACATCTATTAAGATAATAACTATTACTCTTCCGCTCCCATAGCCTTGGATTCCTGACGATTCGCCTCTCGTTTCGTCCAAGATTTTCATTCGCTCTCAACCCTACGAAGTTCCCTACCGAAACCGTATAATACCCACATCTTCGGTAGGCCTGTCGCACACCACAAGTTATGGTGTTTCTGGACAGGAACTAACTAACTAACCAACGCGAATCCCGACGCGGGCGTCCTAGCGCAACCGCCCGCGTTCGGCTCGCGTCCCAGGGAACGCCCCAGGGCTTGGATTCTCAGGCGAAAACGCGAACCGAATAACGTCGGCAACCACGTAATCCGTCGCCCCTCACTTTGCCCCGACTTTCCGTCTTGCTCGCGGGTTCTGGTCGATTCTGGTCGTTTCCACCTTCCAGGAGGCTGATCAGTGGATGGAATCTAACCAGAATCCACCAGAAGCGACCAGCAGAGACCACATGCGCGAGCCCCCTGAAAATCCTTGCGTCGGTGGTTCAATTCCACTCCCCGGCACCACTGAGTGCCCGCTGAATCAACGACTGGTGATTTCGTCCAGTGTGAGAGGGCGTTCCGCGAAGCCGAACTCGCTGAACCGCTTCACGTGAGTTCCGCACGTGCCGCCATTGGCGCAGAGTCGGCTCAATCCTGGACCGCTGCCTCCACGGCTTTTATGAACGGCGGCTCCAACTCTACTCCGGACAGCGCCGTCGGCCAGGCGCTCTGGGTCACGATCACCAAGTCCAACTCCGGGTTGATGTGGACCGTCTGTCCGAAAATCCCGAGTGCGTGATACGCGGGACCGCGGTCGTCCACCACATGAGGCCGTAGCCGCTTTGCGGGTACGCCGCCACCGGCACTATCAAGTTGGCGAATCGCGCCCAATATCGTGGGGCTCAAGGATGCGCCGTCAACCATATCTTGGGGTCGAATTGGCTTCGAAGCCCTCAACTTGACAATACCCCCTGGAGCGCTCGGCTTCTATGTAGTGTCATCGGCACGGCTCGGGTCCGCCCCTGCGGACAGGGAGCTTGCCCGGCACGTTTCCGCCTGATACCTCATATAGACGAAATTTGGGGCGGGAAACTTCCCGCGATGCGAGGATGCTTAGTCCACTGACCTATTACGAAATAGGTAAGAATTCCGATTGAAGCAGATGGAGGTCGAGCGGTTTGCTTTCATTGCGTGACGGGAGTACATTTTCGGTCGGCGGCGGTCCCGTCCTCGTTCGTAAACCTCTCGCCATCCAGATGCTCACGTGGTTAAGCAGGAAGACCAAAGCCAGGGAGGCAACCAAGAGAAAGGCAATCGTGTTTCTAGTGATGATGTCCGCTCCCGCCATCGCAGCTGCGCAGACTGCCGCTCCCTCGTTTGCCGAGCTAAACCGCCAGCAGGCGCTAAAGGAGGGAGATACGGTTTTGATCACGTATGTCCTGGAGGAAGGAGGCCCGTTACACTGAGACAGAGGCCAAGGTCGAAAGCGTGACGGACACGGCGATCACGGTCCGAGTGGAGTCCCCGCCGTCGGGGGCGACCGACCTAGAGGTGACGTCGACGGAGGATGGAGCGCAGATCGTGATCCCGGAGAATCGCGTGAGGCGAATTTCGCGTGAGCACAAGGATACGGTTTGGAAAGGCGCCGCGATCGGCGCCGCAGTCGGTGGTGGTCTCTACGTCGGTCTTGCAGCGTACTGTCGTCGAGCCGCTGATTGCCACGCCACTCTTGCCGACGACCTTGCCTATATGGGAATATTTACAGGCATCGGCTTCGGCGTCGGAGCAGGAGTGGACGCGCTGATTGGTGGTTCGCGATCGGATCTGGTCTACCTGGCTCCCGGGTCGAGCAGTAGCTCGTTCACCGTCTCGCTCTCCCCCATTCTCTCGAGGGACCGGAAGGGGGTTCTTTTTTCGATAAGCTGGTAGATCGATCCACTCGAAGCTGGGTCGCTCTATGGGACGCTTGCTCGTCCCTCCACGGTCGGCAGCTCGGCGAGCGAAGCCCGGGTCGGTGCTTGCGCTGTTCGCTGTTGATCAAGCAGCCGCTCTTTGATCGGGCGGCCACGAGGACCGCAGCTCGGCTGCGCGAGGTTCCGTGAGGTGGACGGTAACAGAGACGAGCACGACCGGCACAAAAAGACGTAGAGAGACACCGCGTGCGGTGAAGATATCGCTCAAGGTCAATCGCTTACTCACCAAACGGCCTGCATCGCCGGCGTCCTGGTCTCTCGCCCGAACTTCAAGCTCTGTGCGGCCGGACGAAGTTGTCATGACAACGCAGAACTCAACGTGCTCGCGGAGCTGGTCTTGGCAACGGGCGTGGCATGGCGAGCGACGGCGCAACTAAGCCGACCCTTGACGAATGGTAAGGTTGAAGCGCTCTGCCGCAGTGGAGTAGTCCAGGCGATAAGGCGCGGGTTTCCAATCTCGACGCTGCAAGCGCAGAATCGCGCTTGCTTTTCCTTGTTCGATCCGATTAGCATCAAAAGCTTGGGAAGTGGTGTGCCACAGTTGGAGTTGTGATCTTTTAGAAGAGAGTGCTGTATGCCTATCGTCCTCGACGGTTCGTCATTGACGGTTGAAAAACTGGATCAAATCGCTAGACGAGGTGAACCAGTTGAGCTCCATCCCGACGCCCTTGCGCGAATCAAGGTGTGTCGAGCCATGCTAGAAAAAAAAATTGCTGCGCGAGAGACCATGTATGGTGTCAACACGGGCATCGGAGAGTTCTCTGAAGTCGTTCTCGATGACGAACAAGTACAGCAGTTCCAGAAATACCTGATTTACAACCATGCCGCGGGGATTGGTGAGCCCGCAGCGATCGATGCGGTTCGGGGCGCCATGGCGAGTCGCATCAATGTTCTCGCCAAAGGGAACTCAGGGTGTCGGCCGGAGATCACCGAGACCCTCGTGACGCTACTCAACAAAGGCGTGACACCTGTCGTCTGCCAAAAAGGCTCGGTCGGTGCCAGTGGTGATTTGGCCCCCATGGCTCAAATCGCTTTGTTGATGATGGGTGAAGGCGAGGCCTTTTATGAGGACAAGCGCCTGCCGGCAAGAGAGGCTATGGAAAAGGCCGTGGTACCCATACCCGGACTCCAAGCTCGCGATGGTCTAGCGACAATCAATGGTTCCAATTTCATGACATCGATGAGCGCGCTACAACTCTACGACATTGACCGCTGGCTCAAGCAGGCAGAAATTGCCTGTGCGATGTCATTGGAAGCACTCTTTGCAAACCTGAAGCCCTACGACGTGCGCTTGCACGAAAAACGCGGCTTTGCCGGTGCCGTTCGCTCTGCAAAGAGCATCATGAAGTGTGTGGAGGGTGGCGATCTCGTGACGGGAAAAATCAAGACCCGAGTGCAAGATGCCTACTCCATGAGGTCCTCCCCGCAAGTGATCGGTGCCGTTCACGATGCCGTCGCCTATGCAAAAAAGCAGGTCGAGATCGAACTAAACGGTGTCGGAGACAATCCGATTTTTCTTCCCGAGGACCAACTGATACTGACGGGCGCGAATTTTCAAGGCACTCCGGTTTGCTTGCCGATGGACATGGTGGGGGCCGCCGTCACGATGGTATCCGTCCTTTCGGAGCGTCGTTTGAACCGTCTCACCAATCCCGCATTGAGTCAGGGGCTTCCTGCCTTTTTGACCAAGGGTGCAGGTATGTTCTCCGGCTTGATGCTCAGTCAGTACACGGCGGATTCCCTCATCGTTGAACAGAGAATCCTGTCGGCCCCGGCAAGCACGATGTCCATTCCCGCCGCCGCCGATCAGGAAGACTTTGTTTCTATGGGAATGAATACGGCGATCAAGAACCTGCAAATCCTGGACAACGCCTATGGAGTGCTCGGCATCGAGCTCATGGCGGCGGCTCAGGCGTTGGATTTTCGGGACTTTCGGCCAGGTCGTGGAGTCTCCACTGCGCATAGCGTCGTACGCTTGCATGTGGAGCATTTGGACGAGGACCGACCACTGTACGGTGATCACGACCGAATGAAAGCTCTTGTGGCTAGCGGCGAGATCTTGGAAGAAGTCGAAAAAGAAGTAGGCAACCTTGGATAGGAATTTCAAAAATAGGGTCTGGTAGAATATGATAGGGTGCATTATTAAGAACATGTTGGAGAACCCTATCATGAAGAAAGCCCGCGTATTTTCGTTTGTCGGATTTCTCGTACTCTTTCATTGCTCCGCACCGCGACCTTCCGGCATTCCGATTTCAAGCACGAACCTGACGGAAGCGCTGACAGAGAAGATCGAGCCCCTGATTGAGCAGACCATGAAATCCTATGACGTCCCGGGACTGGCGCTCGCCGTCGCCAAAGACGGCAAGATCGTTTACGCCAAAGGATTTGGGGTCAAGGATCTTCGGAGTCGGGAGCCCATCACGCCTGATTCTTTGTTTCATATGGCTTCGGTTTCCAAGACCTTCGTTGCCACGGCGATCGTGCAGCTGCTTGAACAAGGCAAGATCCAGCTCGATGATCCTGTGCGTACGTACCTTCCCTACTTTCAACTGAAAGACCCTCGATTTAAGCAGATTACGATTCGTCGTCTACTGACCCATACCGCAGGGTTGCCCTACCTGGAAAACGAAAATCGTAACTTCGACTGGGACAGGCCGGAATATGACTCGGGCGCCTTAGAACGATATGTGCGCCGTCTCCATGAAGTGAAAATGATCGCGGCGCCGGGAGAAAAATTTTCCTATAGCGATATGGGATTCGAGATCCTGGGAGACGTCATTGCAAAGGTCTCGCAACAATCCTTCACGGATTATGTCAAGGTGCATATTCTTGACCCACTAGGAATGAGGGAGAGTAATTTCTTCCGGCCGGACACTTCATCCCGCCTCTGGACCACCGGCCATGTGAGAGGATCCAAAGGCGAGCCCAAAGTCAGTTCTATGTATCCGTACAACCGTGCCCATGGGCCCAGCTCCACCCTCGAATCGAATGCGATCGAGATGTGCCACTGGGCGATCACGAACTTAAATCGGGGAATCCTCAACGGAAAACGCATCCTCAAGTCGTCCAGTTACGAACTGCTCTGGAACCCGGGGCTCGAAACCGAGTGCGGCCCAAGATGCATCGGTCTCTCCTGGTTCCTCGACAGGCATCGTGATCAACCGATCCGGATCCATACGGGCAGCGATACGGGATATCAGTCGGTACTCATATTGCTGCCGGATCAATCTGCGGGCGTCGTCGCGATGAGCAATATGGGTGGTTTAAAAGTCGTCGCTCCAATCGCTTTTGCGGTATTAGATGTTGTGCTCGGGCATGAACCCGAATTGAATATCCAAAAATCCGATTAGGCCGTTTCCCGTCCAAAACCGCGAACAAGAATTACGGTTTGACCTGCCGGCCCACGAACAGCGCCGTGCCGCTCCGCCGATCCGAATCAAGATGCCGCTTCCAGAACTCACTTTTCCCAGCAGCGGACATTCGGGGTTGAGACAGCTCAAATTCTTCACTTCGCGTGGGCCTTGTCCACGAGAGAACTCGTTCTCTCGAATTTAGGCTCAAACTCTAGCACGCGAACGGGTTACCGCCTGGCCACCAACAGTTCATGGCCGAAGCACCAAAGATATAGGTGGGGAGGGTTATTTCGAGCACCTGTCTTGCATCGTTTCGCGGGAATGGTTAGCCTTTGTCGTAATGACTGGCGCGCCGCGCCCGATTTTTCAACCTGTTAGCGTCCCGACACCCCCGGGGACGGAGTGCTGATGGCGACGAAACAGCGAGCGAGAACCGAAGAAACACTCGATCCCAAGCTGGTCCTATCGAGTGAGAGTCTGAAGGCCGACCCCGACCCGGACCGGTTGCTGTCGATTTACGGGATCGGACGACAGCTTCTAGAGCAGCGCGAGCCCCGTGAAGTCATCCGTACTATCCATCACGCGTTGATCGAGCACCTCCAACCGGATCACGCGGCGGTGCTCAGCATCTCGCGTACCGGGGCCATGAAGCCGCTCGCGTCACACCGCCTCGATCTCACCGGGCCGGAGCGCCAGTGGCAGCTCAGCCACACCGCGTGCCGCAAGGCGAAGGAGTCCGGCCTCGCGGTCCTCATGACGGATCAGTTCGACGACCTCAGCGTCAAGGATGCCGAAAGCGTCCACATCTTGAGCATTCGGTCCATCATTTGCGTTCCGTTAGCACAAAATCCGGTGCGCGGTTTGATCTATCTCGACAATCGTGGTGGCCGGCGCATGTTCAGCCGCGAGGATCTCGAGTTCGTGACCGCGCTGTCCCTCTATACGGCGATCCTGGTGCAGCGCACGCGGGAGTATGTAAAGAACAGCGACGCGCTCAAAAGCAGCAACGAGCGCCTGAGCTTGTTAGAGGACGAGCTTTTGCGCTACCAGCTCGTCGGGCGCTCGCCCAAGCTGCTGTCCGCGTTCGACCAGGTCAGGCGGCTCGCGGCAGCCGGGGCGAGCGTGATTCTGCGTGGCGAGACCGGCACTGGTAAGGAGCTGTTCGCGCGCGCGTACGCCGATAACAGCGATCGCCGCGGCAAACCCTACGTTCCCGTACCCATCCCCGCGCTTGCGCCGACGGTGATCGAATCCGAGCTTTTCGGGCACGTGAAAGGTGCCTTCACCGAAGCGAAGCAAGACAAGAAAGGCCGCCTCGAGGTCGCCCACGGCGGTGTGCTCTTTCTCGACGAGGTCGGCGACATCGAGCTCGCGCTGCAAACGAAGCTCCTTCGGTTTCTGGATTCTGGCGAGCTGTACCGTGTCGGGGACACGAGACCGCGCTACGTAGATGCGTACGTCGTGTCGGCCACGAATCGGCCGCTCGAAAAGCTGGTTGAAGAAGGCCGGTTCCGAGTCGACCTACTCGCTCGGCTCGGCCAGACCGTGAACCTGCCGGCACTCCGCGAGCGCCGAGAGGACATCTCGACCCTGGTGGACCATTTCACGTCCATGTTCGATCGCGGCTCGGTCAAGAAAACGTACGCGCCGGAGACGATGGACCTCTTGGTGAACTATCGTTGGGAGTTCAACGTGCGCCAGCTCAGTCAAGTCATCCAGAGTGTTCTCTGCCTCTCCGACAACGACGTCATCATACCGGACGACCTCCCCGAGTTCATCCGCGGCGCGCCCACCCGCACTTCGCCCCGCACTTCGAATGACCCGGTCGATGGTGGCGCCACCGAAGGCTACCGAGACTCGTCGGGCTCGTCGGAAGCGCCGCGGCCGCTGAAGGAGATCATGGAGGAGCACGAGCGCTCGCATATCGTGCGTGCGCTCGAGTTCACCAAGGGCAACAAGCGCAAAGCGATCGAGCTCCTCAAAATCTCGCCCGACACGTTTTACAAACGGCTAGAGCAGTTCGGGCTGCACAAGAAGAGTCAGCCCAGCTGAGACTGTCAAGACTCGGAGCGGTCGACGCGCACCTCAGCAAGGGCCGGATCATTCAAATACGGCCTCAAGTCCGGGTCGTTCTCGACGTTGAAGATCGCGCCGCCCCGGATGGCGCGTTCCATGTGGTGGACGGTCGCTTCGCGGTCGCCGCAGATCGAATACGCGATCGCAACGATGAAGTTGACTTCGGCGAGATCGGAGTTCGGCGGTGCCGCTCGTGATGCTTCGTCGACGGCCTCGTCACAACGTTCGAGACCCGCGAGCCCTGCCGACAGGATCGCTCTCGCTCGATTGTCGTTGGGGTTCACTTCCAATTGTTGCCGCCACAATTCGTCCGCGCGCGTGTAATATTCCTTCGCGGCGGCATCTAGATCGAGCTGACGATAGGTGTCGGCAAGGCCGGTCACGTAATGTGGGTCTTCGAGCCCGGAAATTTCGATAGCCTTGCGGAACTGCTCGAGGGCATCCGTGAATCGGCCCATTGAGTAGTACACCACGCCGAGATTGTTGTACGCGGGACCATCGGGGTCGATGCCGATCGCGGCCTGAAGCAGAGGCTCCGCCTGCTCCATCTCACCCGACATAAGGTGCACTGCCGCGAGATTGTTGTAACCGACGTCGCTTTTGGGTCTAAGGCGAATGACTTCGCGGAAGAGCGGTTTGGCGGCGTCGAGCTCATCCGTCTTCGTGTACAGGTAGAACTCGCCCTTGTCCCGGTAGTTGCCCCAATACCCCGGGCGGAGATCGATCGCGCTCTGATACATCGCCTCGGCGTCATCCAAACGCCCGCGCTTTTCGTAGGTGTCTGCGATGAGGCGGACGACGGCGTCGTCGGCAGGGGCGAGCGCGAGCGCCCT
The DNA here is from genome assembly GCA_965237955.1 of Candidatus Marinacidobacterales bacterium. Lineage (GTDB taxonomy): Bacteria > Acidobacteriota > Vicinamibacteria > Marinacidobacterales > SMYC01. The sequence goes on from OZ250169.1 coordinate 4,580,276, forward strand.
CTGAAAGGACACTTCGGCGTCCACCCGCTTGGCCGCGGCCGAGCAAGACGACACCGAGGGCGAGATGAGTTTCGGCGATTTCGGGGTCGAGCATCACTGCGCGGTCGGCTTCGGCGACGGAACGAGCGACGAGAGCTGGCTCTCTGGAATCGACGTATAGCTCCCACAGCGCCAGGGCGAGTCCCGCATGCGCTTCGGCGAAGTTCTCCTCGGCGTCGATGGAGCGGCGGAAGGCTTCCGCTGCGAGCGCGTGGTCCTGCTCGGCCTCCCAACCCCATAGATAAGACCGGCCCTCGAGGTAGTTCTCTCTCGCGACATTGCTCGTAGGCGTATGTCGGTCGTCGCCCTCCCGTGCACCCAACGAGTCGGCGATCGATGTGGCGACGATGTCTGCCAGATCCAGAGCGTCAAGGGTATCAGGGGTTCCGGTGGTGAGCTCCTGGGGCCACCCGCGCGCATCGCCGTCGCGGCGCATGAGGCTTACCGTGGCCGTCAGCCCGCTCGCGCCCTCGGCCAACTCCGCTCGCACGATCCACTCGACGTCGAGCTGCTCGGCAACCACCCCAGGATCCTCGTCCCACGGGAAGGTCCTGCTGATAGAGAACGGCGTCACGTCGAGGCCGACGAAGTCTCTCAATCGGTCGCTCACAGCGAGTGGCCCGATTTGGCCGACGTTGGTAGCTCCTATTACCGCTTCGTCGCCCCACGGTAGGACGGCAATCGTGTGTTTCCGCGGCCATAGGATTGCGGCGATGATGACCGCGACCGCGACCAACGCGGCAGCTGTGCCGATGCGCTTGGCGCGTTTGGGTTTCACGACGAATCGTTCGTACGTCGACGACTCGATCTGGACCCGCGCGCGCTTGAGCTCCTGGACCAGCTCTCTCGTGTCTTCGTACCGCTCGTCCGCTTCTTTCTTCAGGCAACGATCGAGTATCGGTTGGAGGCGGCTTGCCACATCGGGCCTCACCGACTCGGAGAGCTCTGCCGCCGGGGAATGGATGATGGCATGCGCGGTCTCGAGGGTGCTGTCCCGCAGGAAAGGATTTTTTCCCGAGAGCATCTCGTGCAAAAGCACTCCGAAGCTGAAGATGTCGCAACGGTGATCGAGCGGCAGGCCACGGGCCTGCTCCGGTGCCATGTAGGACAGCGTGCCTTTTATGGCGTCCGAGCGGCTCGGGGCGCGCTCCGTGGTGTCATCACCGAACTCTTCGAAGACGGGCAGCGGCTGCATGAGCTTCGCCAAGCCGAAATCGATGATCTTGATGTGCCCTTCGTCGGTGACCATTACGTTCCCGGGCTTGAGGTCGCGATGGATGATGCCTTTGTCGTGTGCGAACGCGAGAGCTTCGCTGATCTCGAGCGCGTACTCGACGATGGTTTAGGGATCGAGTGAGCCTTGGAAGATCAAATCGGTGAGCTCGCGTCCGCGGATGAACTCCATCGCGATGAAGGTAAAGCCGTCGGCCTCTGCGATTTCGAAGATCGTGGCGATGTAGGGGTGTTCGAGTGCAGCGGTCGCCTTCGCTTCTTGAACGAAGCGCTTTCGACTATCAGGGTCTGATGTAACGAGTGATTGCGGGAGAACTTTGATTGCGAGCTCGCGACTGAGCTGAGTATCCCACGCGCGGTAGACCTCCCCCATTCCGCCACGGCGGATCTCTTCGATAATTTTGTAGTGCGAAAGGGTATTGCCGATCAAAGCTTCCCGCCTCTGACTCGTGCCTGTAACGAACTTTTAGATTGTACGGCGAGCTTGAATGCGGTTCAAATGCTCGAGTACCGGATGGCGCAAGGTTCCGGCCACTCACGTTCCCGCAGATGGTGGCGGTTTTTCGAGCTTTGCGGGAGCGGGAGCTCACCGCTCGCGCGCGGCCCAACCGAGCCCCTCTTCCGCAAGGCTCTCAACCACACCATGATGGCGTGTCCTCGTGGATAGACGGACGGGAACTGCAAAATCCCAGGAACGCGTGAACCGATCGGCTGGCGCGGGAGTACCTACCATCCGGTGTCGGTTACGAAGCGTTCTTTTGTAATAATGGTGGTAACGGTCCAGGAGGGCTTGTCGTGGAACACGCTTTGAGCATTTGCCTTGGTTTGGGGCTCGCGGCCGCTGCGGGGTTTCGGATTTTCGTCCCGCTTCTGGTGATGAGTGTTGCCGCCTACACGGGGCACCTCGAGCTCGGGCAAGGCTTCCGCTGGATCGGCACGCTGCCGGCGCTGGTCGCGTTCTCGACGGCCACATTTCTCGAGATCGGCGCGTACTACATACCTTGGCTCGACAACCTGCTGGACACCGTCTCCGGCCCATCGGCGGTCGTGGCCGGCTCGGTCATCGCCGCCGCGACGTTCACGGAGATGGATCCGCTGTTGAAATGGAGCCTCGCGATCATCGGCGGCGGTGGGCTCGCAGGGATTGTGAAAGGAACGACCACACTCGCGCGCGGCACATCCACGGCGATGACCGGTGGGTTGGCGAACTGGATGCTGTCATCGTTCGAGGCCGGAGCCTCGTTGCTCCTTTCGACGTTCGCGATTCTCCTGCCGTTGGTGGCGATGGTATTCGTCGTGTTCCTCGTGTACGTCGCCGCAAAAAAACTCTTCGGCTGGCTCGGCGAAAGCCGGGAAGCCTGACCCACGAAGTTGGTAAGAGTGGAGAGCCGCTGCGCGGAAGAGCACCTCGTACCGATTCTCTTTTTTTCGACCTTGAGCCCCAGCGTTGTTTTTCTCTGTGAATCTCTGCGTCCTCTGCGCCTCTGCGGTGATTCTTGGTTGCGGCATCGTTGCGCGGTACCTCTGTGGCCATCTTTTGGTCGTTTGGCCGCAGCCCGCGCCAGGGTTTCTTTGGGTCGCTCGTTCAGCGACGCTCTGTCTTCACGATCGCGACGAGCTTGGCTTCGATGGCGCTACAGGGAACGAAGAACGGTTTCTCGGACACCTCGACCCAGATTGTGTTCTTGTCGATAGTGTAGGAGCCCTCGAACGCGCCGACCGGCGTCGGCAGGGAAAAGTGACCCACCGCGGGCGAGCCTTCGAAGTGGCCGCCGGCGTCGGTCATCTTCGCTCGGATTTTCTCGACGAGAGCGGTACCCGAGCCGGGGAACTCGAACTGGAATCGGCACTGAGACAATTAGTTCTTGTCTCGTTTTTTTCGAGGTCTCTCGGCGGTAGCGAGGAGTTTCTCGATGTCGGTGGCGGGCAGGGTGCGAGAGCCAACCTCGCTCAGGAGTTCGTCGTCGCTGAGCTGCATCAAGCGCACGTGGCGCTTTTCCAAGTGGCTTATGAGACGTCGAACACGCCGTTTCAAACGGTCCAGCTCACGGTCGATATCCTTGAGCTCGTCCAGCATCCTTCTGCCTCCGGCTGTCTTGAATTACGTGGAACAACTTATTCTACCGTACGGACGTGCGCATGTCTTCGCCTCGACGTAGAATGTGCGCTCTGATGAGCCACACTATCTTTTCTCCCCTCCTCGTTATCGCGCTCGCGATGGCGTCCGCGCCCGCCGAGGCCCAAAAAGAAACGCTCGATGCGCTGTTCGAGGAGACGTGGGCGTTTCGACTGCAAGAAGACCCGCTCCGTGCCACGTCCGTAGGGGAGCACGCGTACGGCGACCGCCTGCCGGGGGTCACCGCGGAGGATCAACGCCGTCGCGACGAGTACTACCATGGCGTCCTGGCGCGGCTGGACGCCATCGATCGCGATGGGCTCAGTGGTTCCGATCGCCTCAACTACGATATGTTCCAGCTGAACCGAAACACGACGACGTCCAGGAATTCGAGTTCAAGGGATACCTCCTGCCCATCAACGCCGACTCCGGCTTTCATATCGGTTTCTCGCGTCTGCCGAGCCGGGTACCGCTGGCGACGGTCGCGGATTACGAAAACTACATCGAGCGCTTGAAGCTGGCCCGCGGCTACATTGGAGAGCATATCGAGTTGATGCGGGAGGGGATTCGCATCGGTATGACGGTCCCGCAGGTCGTGCTTTCCGGTTACGAGGTCACCATCGAGAGCCACGTAGTCGACGGGGCCGAAGCGAGTGTTTTTTTCGCGCCGTTCGAATCGTTTCCAACCACCGTGCCACAGGCGGAGCAGGATCGACTTCGAACCGCCGGTGCTGCGGCCATCATCGAATCCGTGGTCCCGGGCTACAGCGACTTTCTCGAGTTCATGACCGAGGACTACATCCCGGGCGCGCGCGACACGATTGGAGCATCGGAGCTACCCAATGGCCGCGCGTACTACGCCTACCTCGTCGGGCACTTTACGACGATGGACGTCACCCCCGATGACGTGCACCAGATCGGTCTCGAGGAGGTCGCTCGCATTCGTCGAGAGATGGACGATGTGATCGAGGAAGTCGGTTTCGAAGGCGACTTCGCGGCGTTTCTCGCGTTCTTGCGCACCGACCCGCAATTCTACCCCGAGAGCCCGGAGGAGCTTTTGAAAGAAGCCTCCTTCATCGCCAAGAAGATGGACGGTATGCTGCCGTCGCTTTTCAAAACGCTCCCCCGGCAGCCGTATCGGGTCGCGCCGGTTCCGGACCACATCGCGCCGAAATACACCGCGGGACGCTACGTGGGCGCGCCGATCGACAGCACCGAACCCGGGACGTATTGGGTCAACACGTACAAGCTCGATAGCCGTACGCTCTACACGCTCGAAGCGTTGACGCTTCATGAGGCGGTTCCGGGTCACCACTTGCAGAACGCGCTTCGCCAGGAGTTGACCGAGCTTCCCGAGTTTCGGCGCTACTCCGGTATCGGAGCGTACGGCGAAGGGTGGGGACTGTACTCCGAGCGACTCGGGCTCGAGGCGGGTTTCTACGAAGATCCCTACAGTAATTTCGGACGTCTCACCTACGAGATGTGGCGGGCGTGCCGTCTCGTCGTCGATACCGGGCTCCACGCCAAGGGCTGGACACGCCGCCAAGCCATCGACTACCTTGCGTCGCACACCGCGCTCTCGCTTCACGAAATCTCGACCGAGACCGATCGATACATCTCGTGGCCCGGGCAAGCGCTCGGTTACAAGATGGGTGAGCTCAAGATTCGGGAGCTTCGCGAGCGTGCCGAGAACGTCCTCGGTAAGGACTTCGATGTGCGCGCGTTCCACGATGTCATCTTGTTGAACGGCCCGGTGCCGTTACCGATCCTCGATGATCTCGTGACCGCGTGGATCGAGCGCACCGAGCACTAGGCGCTTTCGCCGGGCTGGATTCGCCCTGGCCGCGTGTCTGATATGCTTTTCAGCGTCACGCGAGTCCACACCTTAGGGTCCGGGCAAGAATAAATGCCCATTCTTGGGCGGCGCCCGTATGGCAAGGCGCGAGAAGTGAATAATATCTAGATATATGACCGACGAGCAACGCAGCCAGACGGGATGGATCGGCGTCCAAGAATGGGTAGTTATTCTTGCCCGGGCCCTTAGGTCGACTCGGGCGGGTGGCGACTATCGGAGTTTTGATATGAAAATTGAAGAGCATCACGAAGCAAACAACGTGGTAATCCTCGACCTGCAAGGTAAGCTCATGATCGGCGACGGCGACATCTTGCTCCGGGAAAAGGTCGAGGGTCTGGTGGAAGCGGGGCACCGGAGAATCGTCCTCGACCTCGCCGACGTTCCGTACGTCGATAGCGCCGGATTAGGAGAGATCGTCCGCTGTTACACGACGCTGTCGCGCAAGAACGGCCGGCTGAAATTGCGAAATCCGAGCAAGAGAATCCAAGATCTGCTGAAGGTGACGAAGCTCCTCAAGTTCTTCGGCGACGACGACGAGTGGCCAGAGGGGAGCGGGTCCGAGCACTAATCCAGCGTGTCCCGGTAGTTCACTCTAAGCTCACGGTTTATGTTTCGGATCCGGTCCGTGGGCCTCGAGTGGCTTCCGAAGAGGAAGGTCGACATCGTGTCTTGCTCGCCGTACTTTTCGCGGAATTTCTTCCACAGCTCCGGGCCTTGGGATACGTCGAAGCCGGCTTCGTACGCGTAGCGAAGACCGACGCGGTCGGCTTGGTCTTCCATCTCGCGGCTGTAGCCGCTTTGCCATGCGGAGATTCCGAGCGAAGCGCCCAGCCCGGCGGCAGAGCGTCCCGCGCCACTATCGATTGCGCCCGCTCCGACCGCTCCAGCGACGCCCGCGATTTGACCCCACATGTTCTTCTTCATGCCACGCCGTGAGTGCTCGTGGGTGTAATGAGCGAGCTCGTGGCCGAGAATGATCGCGATCTCGTCGTCGCTCATGTCGTTCACGAGACCGGTGTACACCCAAATCGCGCCGTTACCCATGGCCGATGCGTTCCACTGTTTCGTTTTGTTGAAGCTCCTTCCGCCATACGTCGAAGCCGACGACGTGCGGGTTCACGTCGTCGAAAGATGCCGCGGACGCGTTCGACCTCGGGGCCGCTGTCCAGGATGTCACCCACGCTTCGGCGCCGTCGGCCATCTTCCATGTACATCTCACCCGCGTCGACCCACATCTTCTCGATCCGGTTGGTCGCGCTCACGACTTCGGACTCGTACATGGCGCTGCCGTTCGGCTTGGCCTCGATTTTGGTGGCGCGCACCATGCCGCTTGGCTGGCGCCGGCCCTCGACTTTGACCTCATGGCCGAGCGGAATACTCGCGAGCGTGCGGATGCCGTCGCCTTTGAACCTCGTGTCGTTGAGCGCGTACACGCGCTGGCCTTCGACGACGAGGAGTCCGCCCTCGTTGTATTCCGCGTATCCGTCGAGCTTGACCCTCGGACCGTCTTCCGCGGCCCCAAGGAATGTGACCAGGCTCAAGATGCAGATAGAACGCAGCATGATCAATTTGGCGTCCTTCCCGGCGGCGATGTACCCATGATAGACAAAAACGCACGCGGACTCCAGAAAAGAGGTTAGCATGGAGTATGGACGCTTTCGAACCCGCTGGCGTGAAACCCGAGATCTCGTACGACGAGCTCCCCGCGCCGGCTGAGCCCTCCCCCGACACCCTATCAGGGATGGCCACAGAGTCGCAGCGACCGCGCTTTTCGACACGTACCGCGACGAGCTCGCCGCGTTCGAGCCAGACGGGCTTCAGTACTGGATCAAGGCCGTGGACGACTCGCTGCCGTGGCCTTGAGTGAACCGCCCCGGGAATCCCGGAGACTGTTTCAGTTGAATCTCGCCACCTCGAGCGAGCCTTGTTGCGAGCGATAGTAGTTCAGTTCGTGCTCGACCGGTGGGATGTTTCCGATCGGTTCCAAGAGTCGTTGCGTGTTGTACCAGTGCACCCACTCGAGGGTGGCGAACTCGACGTCCTCGAGACCGCGCCAGGGTCCGCGCCGACGAATCACCTCGGTTTTGTAGAGACCGATGATGGACTCGGCTAGAGCGTTGTCGTAGGAATCACCGCGGCTGCCGACGGACGGTTCGATGCCGACCTCGGAGAGCCGCTCGGTGTAGCGGATCGAGACGTACTGCACTCCGCGATCGCTGTGATGAACCAACGGGTCCTCGGGGTCGAGTCGACGCTCGTGCAGCGCCTGCTCCAATGCATCGAGAGCGATGTCGGCGGTCAACGATGTCGTCGCTCTCCAACCGACGATGAGTCGGGCGAACACGTCGATGACGAAAGCGACGTAGACGAAGCCGCGCCACGTCGCGACGTAGGTCAGGTCCGACACCCAGAGCTCGTTCGGACGGGTCGCGTTGAAGTCGCGCTCGACGAGGTCTGTCGGACGGGACCCGTTCGGGTCGGGCTTCGTCGTCTTGAATCGACGTCCACGGACCGCTCCCTGGAGGCCCATTTCGCGCATCAGACGGGCCACGGTGCACCGAGCCACGTCGCTGCCTTCGCGACGCAGCTGGCGCCATACCTTACGCACTCCGTACACGTCGAAGTTCTCTTTCCGCACACGCCGAATCTCTTCTCGGAGTTCTCGGTCCCGCTTGGCCCGGGCCGGGAGGCGACTCGGGTCCTTTTCTCGGGCTTTGTGCTCGTAGTAGAACGAAGTGGCGATCGGCAGCATCCGGCAGACCGGCTCGACCCCGTAGCTCTCGCGGTTCTTATCGACGAACGACACCATCACCTCGGTCGGCGGTCGAGCTCCGCCTGGGCGAAAAACGCCGATGCCTTGCGTAGGATCTCGTTCGCTCGCTTAAGCTCGCGAACTTCCCGCTCGAGCGCCTTGAGTCGCGTGCGCTCGTCCGTCGTCAGCCCCACGCGTTTGCCTGTGTCACGTTCTGCTTGACGCACCCACTTGCGCAGCGTCTCCGACGTGCACCCAATCTTCGACGCGACCGAGACGATCGCCGCCCACTGAGATTCGTGCTGATGCTGCTGGTCCAAGACCATCCGCACCGCGCGCTCTTTCACCTCCGGTGAATACCTGCTTCGTCTTGCCATGACTCCATCCTCTCAAGAGTTGGAGTCTCCGGAAAAGCCGGGGCGGTTCACAGATACTGCTACCGATGATAGCTGGGATCGCGGCCACGAAGGCGGATCTGACGGAATGGGTGTACGAGCAAGGACTGACAGCTCTGCACCTACTGCTCAGAGAGGACGCCGAGGAGATCGCGGGGCTCAAGGGCAAGCACGAGAAGGAGCGAACTCATAACCACTGGGGGAGCACGAACGGAGAGCTGAGCTTCGGTGGTCGTCGCATCCAAGTGTCGCGACCTCGAGTTCGCTCGAAGTCGGGCGAGGAGGCGTCGCTTCCACACTTCGAAGCCTTCCGCGAAGAAGACCCGCTTCCAGAGCGAGTGTTGAATCAGATCTTGATGGGGGTATCGACCCGAAATTACGAATCGAGTCTGGACAAACCCGCGGCCAAGTTGAAGTCTCGTGGCACGAGTAAGAGTGCCGCCAGCCGTCACCTCGTGAGCCAGACGACTAAGAAGCTCGAGGAATACCTGTCTCGGCGGCTAGAGGAGTTCGAGCTTGCGGCACTGATGCTGGATGGCCTTGAGGTGGCCGGACAGACCGTCGTCGTAACTCTCGGTATCACAATAGATGGAACGAAGGTGCCCCTGGGTATATGGCTGGGCTCGACGGAGAACTCTCGGGTGTGCACCGCGATGTTGCAGGACCTTCTCGAGCGAGGCTTGCGCGTCGATGCGTCGATTCTCTGCGTAGTGGACGGAGGCAAAGGCATCCGCAAGGCACTCGTCGACGTTTTTGGGGACCTCGCGGTCATCCAAAGGTGCCAGATCCATAAACTCCGAAATCTTCGCTCGTACCTTCCCAAGTCTCGTCACGCCTACGTGCTCCAGACGATGAAGGAAGCCTACAAGTGCAAGAGTGCCGACAAGGCGCGCAAGCGACTTCAGGCATTGGTGTCGTGGCTCGAGCGAAACGGCTACGACGAAGCTGCCGGAAGCCTTCGTGAAGGGATGGAAGAGACACTCACGGTCGTGAAGCTCGCGCTGCCCGCCTTACTTCGCCAGTCTCTTGCCACGACGAACGCCATTGAGAATCTCAACGGAACCATTCGCAGAGTATCGAGAAACGTCAAGCGTTGGAAGAGTCCTTCCATGGTTCGCCGATGGACCGCTCTTGGCGTCGTCACCGCGCAGAAAGAGTTCCGGCGTATCAAAGGCTATCGCCATATGGGCGCTCTCGTTCACGCGCTTAGAAGCAAACAGAAATCTCTTGACAGCGATGAGTTTGCTGCCTAAGAGTATTCACAGGTGCCGCCGCTACCCGACCAAATTCAACAGCGGCCGGGACATCCCCGAGAGTGCGAGTCTAACAGCTAGTAATCAGCCTAGGGTGGCCGTTCGGCCTGAGAACAAACCCTCGGAACCTGATCCGGTTGATACCGGCGTAGGGAGTGGTAGCTCGTTCTTCCAGTACTTCGGAAGAACAGCAATCTCGAGCGAGGCGGTCATCTCGAACGCAAGGGAGACTGACGATGTTCGCTACGAGAATCCCCGCCCTCTCGCCCGCCTTGGTGGGTTGCGTCCGCAACGCCTTGATCCGGGAATGGATTGCTCTACAAGTATTGTGCATTGGAGTATCGGGTGTCCCTTCCATAAACTCGAGCTGTATGAGATTGGCGAACTTCCGGTGCTTCCGGCTGTTTCGGTTCAGCTGGAACATGACAGTCCTGAAGTTAAAATACGCACATGGAAAAAGGAGCTGTCATGAGCAAAGGTCGTCGTCGTCACACTGCGGAGCAAAAGGCAGAGCTGTTGCGCCAGCACGTTGCCGAGAAAAAGCCGGTCTCGGAGGTATGCAACGAGGCAGAAATCCAGCCGAGCCTGTTCTACACATGGCAAAGGGAGCTATTGGCTGGAGCCCATACGGTGTTTTCGTTCCGTCGTGCGCCGAGCCGTGAGAAGGAGCTAGAGGAGAAGCTCTCCCGTCTCGAGGCGAAGGTGGCCCGTAAGGATCAGATCATCGCTGAGGTGACCGAAGAGTACGTGACACTCAAAAAAAACTTGGGGAAGCCTGAGTGGTGCCTGGATTCCCCATGACCGTCGTGACGAGGTTGTCGACTTCGTGAACACAATCGCCACCAAGACCCAGCTTCCGGTCCAGCAGATCGTTCAGTGGTGCGGGATCGCTCGGGGCAAGTTCTACGACTGGCGCAAGCGGTACGGGAAGGTGAATGAGCACAACGGCCTGGTGCCGCGGGATCACTGGATCGAAGAATGGGAGCGCCAGTCCGTGATCGACTACTTCGACTGCCACCCACTGGACGGGTATCGCCGACTCACGTTCATGATGCTGGACGAAGACGTGGTGGCAGTTAGCCCCTCGACGACGTACCGGGTGTTGTCGAAGGCGGGTCGTCTGGACCGTTGGAACCCGAAGCCGTCGAAGAAGGGAACGGGCTTCGTTCAGCCGCTGCGAGCGCACCAGCACTGGCACACGGATATCTCGTACTTGAACCTGGGTGGGACGTTCTACTACCTCTGCTCGTTTCTGGATGGTGCGAGCCGCGCGGTGGTTCACTGGGAGATTCGTGAGTCGATGACGGAAGCGGATGTGGAGTGCATCTTGGAGCGAGCAAAGGAGCGGTACCCCGATGCGCGGCCTCGAATCATCTCGGACAACGGTCCGCAGTACATCGCGAAGGACTTCAAGGCATTCATCCGCATCTCAGGGATGACGCACGTGAGGACCGCGCCGTACTACCCGCAATCGAACGGGAAGATCGAGCGTTGGCACAAGACGATAAAATCGGACGCCCTGCGTCCTGCCAGCCCCACGAGCCTCGAAGAGGCTCGCCGCTTGATGGAACGATTCGTCGAATATTACAACGGGGTTCGCCTGCACAGCGCGATCGGCTACATTGCGCCGCTGGACTTCATGGATGGCAAGGCCACCCAGATCTGGTCGGAGCGAGACCGCAAACTCGAGCAGGCTCGGAAGCTGCGGCGTGAGCGCCGTGCGAACAAGGTGCCCGCATGAACACTCTGATCCCAGGAGCCCCACTCCGTTCCCTCTCGCCCACAAGCATTGAGTACCAGAGAGCGCAGGGGGCGTCAAGGGCGGCGAAGCCGGCGCGCGCAGCGCGCTTTACCCTTGACGCCCCCGAGCACTCTGGTACGATCCCTGGGGCGATAGGGGACATCCTGCCGCCGGGCGTTGCGTTAACGTCCAACCTCGCTGTCATCTTCACGCTGAACCAATACATGCCCATTAAGTGTTGGTGAGATGACGCTAAGACTTTACGCTGCATTAAATTAAGTTAAATGACCCCCGGCAGAGCCGGGGGCTTATCTTTGTTAGCCCCTCAAAGGGGCAGGTTCATGAGCCGCCTGAAGGCGGCTGAACCACTATTGGGCCTTCTTGGCTGCGTATTCCGGGGCATCGTGAACGCAGATTCCAGCCGAAGGTGAACATCCATTCCAAAGCATCGTGAACACGGATTCCGGGGATCGTGAACATCGATTCCGGGGAAGGTGAACACGGATTCCAGGCAACGTGAACGCCGGTTCCGGCATCGCGAACGCTCATCGATAGCACGTTTCAAGGCAACTCTAGGTCGTACCCGGAAGGAGGACGATCTAGGAAATGGCAGCTAAGAGGTTATCGATGAGAAAAATACGAGAGGTTCTAAGGTTAAAGTACGAGCTGGGTTTTACTCACCGCATGATCGCAAAGGCACTTCGCGTGGCGGTTGGAACGGTGAGTGAGTACCTGGCCAAGGCGAAGAAGGGTGGTCTGAGCTGGCCGCTCCCGGAGGAGCTGAGCGACGGGGAGCTGGAGGCAGGGCTGTTTCCGCCGCCGGGCTCGTCTGGCGCACGGCCGGGTCTGGACTATGCCCACATCCACGAGGAGCTGAGGCGTCACCGAGAGCTGACGTTGCTGCAGCTGTGGGTGGAGTACGCGGAGAATAAGCCGGGAGCGTACGGCTACAGCCGTTATTGCGAGCTGTACGGTCAGTGGAAGAAGAAGCTGAACCCGACGATGCGTCAACGGCATCGAGCAGGCGAGAAGACATTCGTCGATTTTTCGGGGAAGAAGCCTCACATCGTCGATCCGAAAACGGGAGAGCTCGTCGAAATGGAGCTGTTCGTCGGGACGTTGGGCGCGAGCAGTTACACCTACGTCGAAGCGACACTGAACCAGTCGCTGGAATCGTGGGCGAAGGCCCATAAGGGGATGTCGGATTACTTCGGTGGCAGTACGGAGATCTGGGTTCCGGACAACTTGAAGAGCGGCGTGGATTTGGTGGACCGTTACGAGCCAGGGATCAACCGGACGTACGAAGAGCTGGCGACGCATTACGGTGCGGTTGTGGTCCCGGCTCGGGTGTTCAAGCCGAAAGACAAAGCGAAGGTGGAGTCGGCAGTGCAGGTGGCGCAGCGCTGGATCCTGGCGGTGCTTCGTCATCGCACGTTCTTCAGCCTGGCGGAACTGAACGAAGCCATCTGGGAGAAGTTAGAGGTCCTGAATGCGCGTCCGATGCAGAAGCTCGGTGTGAGTCGGCGGGAGTTGTACGAAAGGCTAGACCGGCCCGTACTGAAACCGCTACCGCAGGAGAGCTACGAGTTATCGACGTGGAAGCGGTGCAGAGTGAACATCGACTACCACGTGGAGGTGGAGAACAACTTGTACAGCGTTCCCTATCAGCTCATTCACGAGAAAGTCGAGGCACGGGTGACGGCCTCGGTGGTGGAGGTCCTGTTCAAGGGAAAGCGCGTCGCGTCGCATCCCCGCAAGAAAGGAAAGGGGCACTACTCCACGAACCCGGAGCATATGCCACGTTCGCATCGGGAGCACCTGGAGTGGACGCCGTCGCGGCTGCTCCACTGGGCGGAGCAGTCAGGTCGCGCCACGGGAAGGCTGGTTGCGGGGATTCTAGAGAGTCGGCCTCACCCGGAGCAGGGATTTCGCTCTTGCCTGGGAGTCATGCGACTAGGCAGCCGCTGGGGCAGTGAGCGTCTCGAGGCCGCTTGCGCACGAGCGGAAGCTTTGAGCTCTTACAGCTATCGCACGGTGAAAAACATTCTCTCGGCTGGTCTGGATCGTGTGGTGCTCGAATCGGACGCCGAAGCGAAACCGCGAGAGGAGCACGAGAACATCCGAGGCGCGGATCACTACGAAGGAGGAGAGTCCCGATGCTGACACCCGAAACGATAGAAAAGATGAACGCCATGAAGTTGTTCGGCTTGGTGTCCGCGTTCGAAACCCAGTTGAGCTCGAGCGAATACAAGGAGCTGAGCTTCGAGGAACGTGTGGGACTCCTGGTCGATGCCGAGTGGACCGCCCGCGAACAGCGTAAGCTTTCTCGACGACTGCGAGCGGCAAAGCTCCGCTATCCGGCATGTTTGGAGAACGTGAACTTCCAAGCGCCTCGAGGCTTAAACCGCGAACAGATCTTGAGCCTGGGCAACTGCCGCTTTGTCGGTGAGCGCCATAACCTGCTCATCACCGGCCCGACGGGGATTGGCAAATCGTTCTTGGCTTGCGCCTTCGTGGAGCGGGCCTGTCGTCGCGGCTTCACCGGATGCTACGTGCGAGCACCGCGCTTGCTCCACGAGCTCGCGGTCGCTCGTGGTGATGGTTCCTACGCCCGGCTTTTGACGAAACTCGCCAAGCTGGACTTACTGGCTATCGATGATTGGCTGCTTCACCCGCTGAAAGAATCGGAGAGACGGGATCTAATGGAGGTCATCGAAGACCGCGCCGAGCGTGGCTCCACACTCATCGCGACCCAGATTCCGCTCAAGCAGTGGCACGAAGCGATTGGCGACCCAAACCAGGCAGACGCTATCTGCGATCGCATTCTCCACAGCGCGCACCGCATCACTCTCAAAGGAGCTTCTCTGAGAAAGACCAAGGCTGCGCCAAAGGCATTTGACAACGCCGATGCATGAGCGAGCGAGGGACCACAGCGTCGATGCGATAAAAACGGGTGAAACCGCCAAACCCGGGGTACCAGACGATGCGGCGCCAAAACGACGCGCGAGAATGCCTCAGGAAGCGTCTTCTCGAGCCAGGCCATACCCCAGCAACCCCCCGAAACCAGCCCCACATCGCCCGGGGTTCGGCCGCGGCAGGTCGCTGCCTACGGGAGCGGGAAGGTCGCTTCGCGTCTTTCCTTACGCCCGCTCCCTCCGGCACCGACCTGCCGCCCCTTGCTACACAACACGCAGGTAAGATAGGTTCACGTTTTCAATCAGTGGGAAGGAGGTCACCCAACACTTCATCGCTTCGATGAGCGTTCGGCTTCACCGGATTCGCTGTTCAGCTTGCTCTGGATTCGGCGTTCACGATGGCTGGAATACGCACCCAGGCGAGATCGAGCTCCGCGAATCCCCTGGTGTTCATCCTGACCGCCGCGGTAAGGCCCTTGACGTCGCTCAGCTCGCCGACAATGTAGCGAGCCTTTCGGGCCCACTCCGCCTCGAGGGCCTCGTGATCGAGCCGCTCGTAGCGGTTCAGAGCCACGATGAGGCCGATGATCTCCTCCTTACCGACCTTCATCCCGCGTCCGAGGTGGCTATTGGGTGAGGCCTGCATCAGCGCCGCTTCGATGAGATCCTTCCTGCCTGCGAGAATTCCTGTCGAACGATCGTCGGCGTGGAGACCCGGGAGCAGTTCAGGAATGCGGTGAACGACAAGACGGCAATGATTCACGTTCTGGCCCGGCAGGAGCATGTGCGAGCCGATGAGCCCGAGGTCATGAAGCCCCACGAATTTCTGGAGATCGGAAAGCGGGCCGGCGTTCCGGTTCTGATCGATGCCGCTTCCGAGCTTCCCCCCGCCGTCAATTTGACCCGCTACGGCGAGATGGGAGCGGATCTGCTGGTGTTCAGTGGGGGAAAGGGGATTCGCGGGCCTCAATCCATGCCCGCAGCGCGATAGGCGCGGTCATAATCCAGACGGTGCGCGTTCTGGATGAGGCATTCCACCTTCGGCCAGGCTGGGTGCGGTAGCGCTTCCATCTTCTCTTCGTCCGTCCCGGTGAGGCAGGCGGCGGCGCCGAGGATCATCGCGGAGAAGGCGCCGGAGGCGACCATTGCGGACTCGGTATGGACCACCTCGGCGATCCTCTTGCCGGCGGCCCGGTTGAGCTCGTGCATGTCCACGAAGTACCGGTTGGCTTCCGCGATGGCTTCAATGACCTCGGCCGGCATTCGAGAGCCTCCCATGGAGGTATGGTTGTCATGACAGGGCACATGCGGATAGACCCCCAGGAGCCGCGTGTAGATGTTGTCGCCGTTCAGGCGATTCACGAGCGGGGCCAAGTTGGTTGGCACAGAAGCTCGGTCGGACGGACGCGAGCAAGCGCCAAATAGTCCTCCCGCGAGCCCGGCGCCGAAGAACTGCCGTCGACTCCACTTCATGCTGGACGGCTTCGATAGGTGTCGCCTTGGATCTTTCATCTTGACCTCCAACAGGTTCCGCCTCCCCTTGTTCGAAAGGCGATATCAAGAAACACAACGGGCCAGAGCGGGTTGTAATCTTACTGAGATACGAAACCTTTTCTCTTCAGCAAAGGCTCAATGCTGGGCTCAGCCCCCCTGAAGCGTTTATAGAGGGTCATCGGATCTTCCGTGCCGCCTCGTTCGAGAATGTTCTTCCTGAATGACAGTGCCGTTGTTTGGTCAAAGATGCCTCTTTCTTCGAATACTTCGAAGGCGTGGGCATCGAGAACCTCGGTCCATATGTAGCTGTAAAATTCCGAGGAGTGTCCGTGGTTGAAGATATGTTCGAAATGGGTACTTCTGTATCTGACTCCAATCTCCGGAATCAGACCGATCTTGTTGAGTGACTCGGTCTCAAACTTCTCTAAATCCAGTTCTTGGGGTTCGGTGAGTGTGTGCAGTTCGAGGTCCAGGAAAACAGCCGACAGGTATCCAACCGTCGCAGAGCCCTGGTTGAAGTGAGTTGCTTTCTCTAACTTATCAATCAGTTCCCGAGGAATAACTTCACCAGTTTCGTGGTGTTTTGCGTAGATCTCGAGGACTTCCGGTTCGAAGGCCCAATTCTCCATCATCTGCGAAAGGAATTCCGCGAAATCTCCGGCTACCGCAGTTCCCGAGAAGCTGGAATACGTACAGTTGGAAAGCAACCCGTGAAGTGCATGTCCCAATTCGTGAAACAAACTCGATATTTCTCCCGAGCTGATGAGTGCTGGCTCGTCGCCGGTTGGTTGCGACATGTTAAAAACATTCAGTACGACTGGAAGAACATCCTTGCCGCCCCGTCTCGATTGTTTTCTGAAGCTCGTCATCCAGCCCCCGCCGTTTTTGCTGGCTCTTGGGAAATAGTCCATATAGAGGATACCGAGATGCGAGCCGTCGGCTTCGGTGACCTCAAACACCTTCGCATCTTCGTGATAGCGGGGAATGTCGGTTCTTTCGACAAACTGAATGCCGTAGAGTCGATTCGCGACCGTAAAAGCGCCCTCTACGACATTTTCCAACTTGAAGTAGGGCCTTAACTCCTCCTCATCGAGGTCGTACTTGGCCTTTTTTTGCTTTTCCGCGTAGTACCTCCAGTCCCAGGGTTGCAGTCTGAAAGCCTCGCCCTCTTTATCGATCATCTCCTGAAGCTCGGCGGCCTCTTTTTTGGCCAACTTCAAAGCCGGTTGCCAAAGCTGGTCGAGAAATCCGTAAACAGTCTCCGGGTTCTTGACCATATTGTTTTCGAGCACGAAATGGGAGTGGGTTTTGTAGCCGGAGAGATTTGCCCGTTCCGCGCGAAGAGATGCTATTCGAGACACGGTAGCTTTGTTGTCCAGATCATCGTTGTTATTGCAGCGGTTGATGTAAGCGTTCAGGAATTTTTCCCTGAGGGGACGTTTTTCCGAATAACGCAGGAATCGAAACACATCATTTCGAGTGAATACCCACTTCCCTTCGTGTCCCCGTTCTCTTGCAACTTCTGCGGCTCTGTCGACAACCACGGCGGGCAGGCTGGCGAGATCTTCTTCCTTTTCGATGACGAGTTCGAGCCGATTGTTTGCTTTCAAGACATTGTCACCAAACTCGAGTATGAGGGGGGACAGCTCCTCGTTGATGTCTCTCAGCCGGGCTTTCTTTTCCGCGTCGAGTTTTGCGCCGCCCCTCACAAAATCTTTGTAGTATTTCTCAAGGAGCGCGTTTTGCTCCAGCGTCAAGTCCAATTCATCTTTCTGGCCATAAACCGTTTCGATTCTCTCGAATAGTTTTTCATTCAACGTGATGTCGCTCCGGTGCTTGGATGTCAGGGGAGCGACTTGTTTTGCTATTGCCTGCCTATTGTCATTCGCAATGGTCGAGTTGAGAACCGAAAGGACGCTGCCGACGGTTTCCAGCAAAACCCCACTATGCTCCAGGGCTTCGATTGTGTTTTCGAAAGTCGGGGCCTCGAGGGTGTTGACAATCGCTTCGATCTCCTTTTCCTGCTCTTTCATGGCTCGTTGAAAAGCCGGCAGATAATGTTCGTCCTTTATTTTTTCGAACGGCGGTACGTTAAAAGGAGTATCAAACTCTGAATAAAACGGATTCGACTCGGTTTCTTTTTGGCCGGTGTGATTCGTGCAGGATAGAACCATCAAAGTCAGAGAAACGGAAAAAGTAAGTGCTTTCTTCATGGGTCTACTCCGTTAGAAGGCCCGCCCAACCGAGGAGAGCGGTGATGGCCGCTAGCACGGGAATGAGCACGGCGGTTCGCATGAGGAACAGGGCGAGGAGCTCGCGGGCACGGACGGGGACAGCGCGGAACATGTCGATCATCATGGGTGCCACCGCGGAGAAGAAGATGAGCTGAGAGATGGAGAGCACGGCAATGAAGAAACGAGCCGGTAGGGCGGCCTCTCGAGTCAGGAGGGCGGGGATGTACATTTCCGCGACTCCGACGAGGGCGGCGGGCGCGAGGGTCTCGGAATCGGGAAGGCCCAGTGCATCCAGCACGGGCACGAGGGGTTGCCCCAGGATTGTGAAGATCGGCGTCTCCCGAGCGAGTAAGAGTGCCGCCGTGCCGACGGCAAGGATGCTTCCCAGGATGGTCGCAGCGAGCACGAGCCCGTCCGTGAACCCCTCGCGCAACATGCCGCGAAGGCCAGGCGCCTGGTTCGCCTGACGGATGGCGCCCTCCCAGGCGGTCCTCAGTAGCCCGCCTCCGTCCGCTCGCGCGGTTGGCTCGCGTCGCGGGGGGCCCAGGTATTCCTCGGACTTTCCGGTGATGGGCCAAGTCCGTGCAAGAATTGCGGTCATCAGGTAGACGGCAAGGAAATAGGTGAGGAAGAGGTGGAGGATCGCCAAGGTCTGGGCTACCACGGCGACGAAACCGATGCTCACCGTGGAGAAACAAGTCACGATGGTATAGGCGCCTCGCGGCGACTGTAGTAACCCTCCTCCATGAGCTTCCGGGTCAAATAGAGGCCTACGGAGTAGCTACCGACCCAGGAGGTGAGGCTATCCAGAGCCGACCGGCCGGGTAGGCGGAAGAGCGGTCGCATCACGGGGCGCATGAGGGTGCCGATGAACTCGAGAAGGCCGTAGCGGACGAGCAGCACGAGGAGGGTCGCCCCGAGAGGAACGATGACCGCGACGGAAAGGGCCAGGGTGTTCCACATGAGGTCGGCCACACCATCCTGAAGGAGCACCTCGGGACCGATGCGGAAGAAGTAGAGGATGGCCAGCGCAAGGCCGGCGAGGCTAAGTAGGATCAAGGGCGTCGAGGTCCGGAAGCCCTCGAGGAGCTTCGGTATCGTGGGGCGCCAGCGGACCGCTACCGTTGCGGCACCGACAACGGTGAGGGCCAGGCAGTAGACGGCCACCGCGGTAGGCATTTCACGGACGAGCCACCGCACCACCAAATCGAACGGAACCGTGACGCGCCCTTGAACCGGCACGGGGAGCGCAAAAAAGGCGAGGCCCAGCGCCGAGGGGAGGAGAAAACGGAGGGCGTTCACGAATCGTCGGGGTCCCACAGAGCTACTCCAGCTCGATGTATTTGAATTGGCTAAAAGTGGCCTTTTTTACTTTTCTGGTAGAGCGGTCGTGTGCTCGAGCCGCAAAGAGTCGGATCGTGTGATTGCTGGATCTGATACCGTTCTGAAACGTCGTCCAATGTTCTCCATCATCACTAAAATAGAAGGAGAGGTCCCCGCGGTCGTTTCTTATTTTCAAGTAAACACTACCTTTGGTCTTTACCGGCACATCGTTGCTGCGACCGCCCCAGGATGCGGAGCGCATGGCATGATAGACGGAGGACACGTCCCCTTTGGTGTAGCTTACTATTTCTCCGTCCGTCTTGAGTCCTTCATGGTTGCCAAATGTAAAACCTGCCAAGACTCCTTCCGGGCATTCGATCTTTACCGTCGCTTCGAAACTCTGGAGGTGCCCCCACCATAGTTGAAGGTTCGAGGTGGTGGCGGCTCCTGACACATGGTTTACCCGACTTTGGCGTGCTTGTCGAGCGCTTGATTCTCAGTGACCTCCGCTAACTTCGCTTCGAGGATCGGTAGCGATTGGTATCCAATGATACGACGGAAATTTTTCTCCGTGGCGAGCAGAGCCGAAGCGGCCCATCTCAGAACCATCTTGCCATTGCGCCAGCGGGTGACGCGACGGGTACGACCTCGCGCACCGCTGAAGCACGACTCGATGATGTTCGTCGATCCAAGGCAGCGTTTCAGAGATGCGGGGAGGTCGAGCTCGTTGATGGTGAACATCTCGTCGAGCCCCTCCCGGATGCTCTCCGCCGCCGAGGGGTAGTCGTCCTCGAGCCACTTCGCCTGTTGCTCCAACCGCGCTTTGCCCTTCTTTGCTGGGAGCTGCCAGGCCGAACGCAGGCTCGCTTGCACTTGCGGCTTCAGCTCCTGCGGCAGATAACCGAGCACATTGCGCTCCTTGTGCTTCCTGCAACGCTGGACCTTGTTGTGGGTACCGAACACAGCGTCGACGGCGACCCGTAGCGCCTTGGAGCCATCGATCACGAACAGCCGACACCGCTCTGGGCTCAGGCCTCGTTCGACCAGGTCCTCCAGCAGCGCCTTGCACACTATCTGGTTCTCCGATGCTCCATCCCGAAGCCCCAGAACATGCTTGTATCCCTCTGTATCTACGCCGATTGCCGCCAGAGCGTGGTGCTCGCCGAAGCGAATCCCGTCCAGGTACACGACCGCGATCTCCAGCTCGTCCAGCGGACGCTCCATCAGCCCCTGCAACTGCTCCGCGCTTGCTTCCACGAACTCACGGCTCACCTCGCTCTTGCTAACCCCTACCGTCTCCGCCATCTCGGGAAGAACCGACGCGTACTTGCGCGTCGACACACCCAGCATCAGGATTTCCCAGATGCGTTGGCTCAGCCGAGACGAGTTGTTCACCGCTTCGTAGGCAGGAATCGCAACCTCCCCTCCCTCTGCCTTTCCCTTACGCCGCAGACGTGGCCGGCTCACTCTCAACTTCCGCTCCGCAAGGCTTACTACGCCACCCTGCCGGCCGTGCCAGCGAACATCGCTACCCTTCTTCCCCAGGTGTTTCTCCCCAGCCACACTTTGGGCTGACAGATCCAAGACCGCTTCGATCGTCGCTCGGCCAGCAACGTCGATCACTTCGTCGATCGCTATCTCGGTTCGCTCAATCGCATCCAAGAACGGCAACAGAGCTTGCCCCTTCGAGCTCAGTATCTCTCGAAGATTCTTCCTGTTCTTCGCATCGATGATTTGGTAATTTGACATCGTGGTGGCTCCTTTCTTTTTCCTTCACAGCCGGATTCTATCGAACCCGGCCTTAGGAGCCGCCACTCCTAACCTTCAACTATCTCAGGGGCATCTCCGAAACTCTTGTTGGTAGCCACGACTGATATAGAGCTCGCATTCTTGCTGTTCTCTCCTCTGGCTTCCAGCAAAAGTTTACCGTTGCTGAACTCGTTCTTTTTCACTTGGGTTGTATACCCATTGAATGCCCAGTTCATCTGACGAGAAGTCATCCGATATAGGCATACCGTGACCTACATTGTCACCTTTCGGCATCGGGATGGTGCCCGACGACTCCAGGCCGATGTATTTGAACTGGCTAAAGGAGGCCTTTTTTACTTTTCTGGTAGAGCGGTCGTGTGCTCGAGCCGCAAAGAGTCGGATCGTGTGATTGCTGGATCTGATACCGTTCTGAAACGTCGTCCAATGTTCTCCATCATCACTAGAATAGAAGGAGAGGTCCCCGCGGTCGTTTCTTATTTTCAAGTAAACACTACCTTTGGTCTTTACCGGCACATCGTTGCTGCGACCGCCCCAGGCTACGGAGCGCATGGCATAAGAGGCGGAGGACATGTCCCCTTTGGTGTAGCTTACTTTTTCTCCGTCCGTCTTGAGTCCCTCATGGTTGCCAAATGTCAAGCCTGCCAAGACTCCTTCCGGGCATTCGATCTTTACCGTCGCTTCGAAACTCTTGTTGGTAGCCACGACTGATATAGAGCTCGCATTCTTGCTGTTCTCTCCTCTGGCTTCCAGCAAAAGTTTACCGTTGCGGACTTGAACTCGTTCTTTTTCACTTGGATTGTATACCCATTGAATGCCCAGTTCGTCTGACGAGAAGTCATCCGATAAAGGCATACCGTGCCCGACGTTTTCTCCTTTGGGCATCGGGATGGTATCCCAGGATTTCAACCCGTCTTTGATCACCGGCCATCCATCCGAAGTCCACGCAACAGGCATCAACAACGTTTGTCTGCCCAAGCCGCCGCCCTCGCCACTCGTGGCATGATAAACGGTCCACCATGATCCGTCTGCTGCCTCGAGGACGGTTGCATGGCCCTGGCGCCACCACTTTTCTGAATGGGAATAGGTATGAACCAAGGGATTATGGGGTGAATCAGTCCATGGCCCTGTCGGCGACACCGAACGAGCGACGACCGCCATGTGAGCCGTTGACGGTCCACCCGTTCCGCCCATTGCAGTTACCAAATAGTAAAAGCCGCTCTTGAAAAATAGTTTGGGACTCTCTAAACCTTTGGCTTCCACAATCCAATCTTTGGGATATTTCCAGCCGTCGTATACAAGTTCTGGAGGAGCCGTGACTCTCAACCCATCGTCGGAAAGCGCCATCACGAAGCCAACGTCAGTATGAAGATACTTCTTACCTTCTGGCGTTTGAATCAATCCGGGGTCATTGCCAACGTAAAGATCATCCTCGATAGGGTCTCTATCGACTCGGATGGGCTCGCTCCAGGGTCCTTCCGGCTTTTCGGAGTTGATTACGAAATTTGCCCTATTAGGTGGTGCAAGCTCCGCTGCTTTGCCCGGCCAGGAACCAGCCGGCATATAAATATGGAACTTTCCGTTGAAGTACTGTAAGTCAATAGCCAAAATGCCATCCAGGTCGTCAAAACTATGCCTGACGATGGGTCTCCAGTTGACCAGATCACGCGAATGCCACAACATGACTCCAATCCGGCGGGTAAAGGCCATGTAATAGTCTTCCCCGACTCTGACGATGGTCGGGTCGGCGTAATCACCCGCCATGATAGGATTTTGGTAATATCCGTTGCCGAGATCTGCACTGGGCTGGTTCTCCGCCTTGACCCGTTGAGCTCGCTTCTGTGCTTCTTCCGTACGTGGTTGAGAATTCAAACTCCCAGCCAAGACAAGTATGGATAAGGTTGAAACAACGACATTCTTCATCTTCGTGCTCCATCGCAGGCTGAAGACGCCTGACATTCGTGGCCGTCGGCTCCCGATCGTTCTTAGTTTCGCAAGGGGCTCGGCTCCATAGCTCGGGCAACCGGCGTTCGAATTTTTTCTGATGCGCCGGTCGAGGTCGCGGTCACGGCCGCTTCAGCAAATCCTCCAGCTCGTAAACCTCTCCGTTCTTGATCACCGTCCGGACTCGCCGGGCGTTCCGGATATCCTCGAGCGGGTTGCCGTCCACGATGACGATGTCGGCCAGTTTTCCGGCTTCGATGCTTCCCAGGTCTTCGCCAGCACCCAGTGCCTCGGCGGCATGGAGGCTCACCGTCTGGAGGGCCTGATAGGGACTGAGCCCCGCGTCAACCAAACGTTGGAGCTCCGTATGGAGGCCAACGGCATAGGGAATAAAGTCGGTTCCACCGAGGATGCGGCCCCCGGCCTCGTGGATGTCGTTCACGATGCTCACCAGCCGCTCGAGAAAGGCCTCCTCGGAAGCCCTGTCGTTCCGGACCCGCTCCATCGCGGCTTTGGTCGACTCGATGACCGGGGAAGGAAAGAGATCCATGCGTTGGTCCTCGATGAGCGCCGGCTCGCGCACCGCCGCCAGGGGGAAGGACCAGATCGCCACGGTGGGGGTGATGGTCATTCCCGAGCGGGCGAGAAGCTCGGTCATGTCCTGGTAGGTCCGGTAGGTAAGAGTCGTCTTGGGCGAGTAGCCGCGCCGGCTCGTGCCGCGGTAGTGCTCGGTCCCGTCGGTGCCATAAGCAACGGCGGGATAGAGCTCGTGCGAGGTGACCGGAATTCCCATCTGGTGGGCGCGCTCTACGACTCGCTTCTGGACGGGATCGGAAAGCCGCACGTAGGTCTTGATGAAATCGTACTCGAGCTTTCGGGCCACTTCCAGCTCCGCTTCCACCTGCGCTCCGGCGTCCACAGACAACATGCCCGCAGAGTGCGTCCGCGACCCATCGAAGGCTGGGCCAGTGAAAAACTCGCGGGGGCCGATGCGCTTGCCGGAGGAGATGGACTCGAGGCGCTCTCGTGCCTCGTAGGCGTTGGACACAGGCTCCCTCACCGTGGTGACGCCGTAGGACAGCCAGATGCGGCCGAGGACCTCCCCGAAACCGGCCCTCTGGTGGGTGTGCATATCGATGAGCCCGGGAATCGCCGTTCCCTGAGCGACGTCCACGA
Organism: Candidatus Marinacidobacterales bacterium; assembly: GCA_965237955.1. Classification (GTDB taxonomy): domain Bacteria; phylum Acidobacteriota; class Vicinamibacteria; order Marinacidobacterales; family SMYC01. Next base: position 4,604,513 of record OZ250169.1, read on the forward strand.
CCCTCCCGGAGTGAAGCTCCGACCGGTGGGGCGCGACCTCTCGCACACGGTGACCATCAATAATAATGTCCACGTTGCGGCGCGGAGAATCGGAGCGGCCGTCGAGAAGCCGGCCGGCATGAACCACGAGACGATCAGTGGGAAGCTTCCGCTCCCAGGTAAGCTCGAGCGGGATGGTGTCCACTCGACCGTCGTCGAGGGAGACGCGCTGCAGGCGGTCCGCGGCCATGAAGAGAATCGCTCGTGAGTTTCCCGTCCAAGAGATCGCAGCGGGCCGCTCGTTCGCGAATCGCCGCGGCGGTCCGATGGGCTCACCGGCTTTGCTCACCGGGACGACCCACAGGGCTCCATCACTCGCGAAGGCCATCTTGCTTCCATCGGGAGACCACACCGGGCCGTCGGTCCCTCTCGATCCGATCGAGCGGTGGGGAAAAGGCGTCACTCTGCGATCGGGAGAACCATCACGGGCGATGAGGAGGATATCGTTGCGGCCTTCGCGATAGCGCGAGGAGTACCGGTTGAGGGCGGAGACCGCGACGATGGTCCCGTCGGGAGACCAGGTTGCCCGCCCCGCCGGCCCGAAGAGCCGAGCGTGGAGCTCTTCCACCTCTCCGGAGGTGACGTCGACGACGTTGAGTGCGTCTCGGCCCCCGGAGAAGGCGACGAGGGAGCCGTCGGGGGACCAGACCGGAAAGGTCTCGGCGCCGGGGCGGTCGGTAAGCTGTCGGTCCTCGCCGGTGCGGAGGTTCCTGATCCAAAGGTCCATCGTCCCGGCGCGATCGCAAGCGTAAACCAGCCGCTCCCCGTCCGACGACCAGGAGGGATGGAGCTCGAGGAAAACATCCTCGGTGAGTCGCTCCGGCTTCCCGCCGATGGTAAGGAGCCAGAGATCACCGAGAGCGACGAATGCGATGTGATTGCCGTCGGGAGAGACAGCCGGCGTGACGATGCCCAGCACCGGTTTGGGATCGGTGGAATCGAAGTCCCTTCGCCGTCTTTGATAGATGTGTCTTTCCAATGTCACCGTGGCTTGGAACGCCACGATCTCGGAATCGCTCAGATCCACCGAACGGCGTTTGATCTTGCCATCGGCGGTGTAGAGAAACTCGGTTGGCGAAAGCCATGAGGCCCGTAGAGGGAAGACATCCTCGTCGGGGAGAGTGACGCGTCGGGGTTTGCTCGCAGATGACGACGATCCGCTCCCTCTCACGTCCACCAGAAGAAGGCGGCTTTCGAGTCCTTCGATCTCGTTGAAAAGGAGCATGGTCCCGTCGGGGCTCCATGACGGAGCCGAGGGGTCGCCGGTGAGCCGGGCAACCGTCCACTGCTTGCCATCGCGGAGGAGGACCCGCACCGAGCGGGCCGACTCCTGTTCGGAGGCGTAAGCGATCCTCCGGCCGTCCGGCGACCATGCGGGCGAGAACTCGTTTCCGGCGCCGGTCGTGAGCCGGTGGAGTCGACCCGTCTCCAACTCCAGCTCCCAGAGGTCGTAGCTGCCTTCCCGGTCGGAGGAGAAAACGATCTTGGAGCCGTCGCTGGACCAGTGAGGCTCGCGGTCATCGAAAGGGCCGAAGGTAAGCTGGCTCAGATCGGTTCCCTCGGCCGAGACGGTCCATAAATGCCAGTTCCCGTCGCGGTAGGATTGGAAGGCAATCCGCTTGCCGTCGGGGGAGAAGGCCGGCTGGCGAGCATCTCCCAAGGCGTCGGTCAATGCTTTTGCGGTACCTCCCGTGATCGGCAGCCGCCAGATCGTTCCCTGAAGATCGATGACGATGATGCCCCCGTCCGGGGAGACGGCGGCCGCGAGGTCGGTTCCCTCTTCCAGGGTGACCTCGACCTGCTCGACGGCCAAACTCGATTCTCCCTGGCCGGAACTTCTTGCGGGAGCGAAGAGGCAGACAATGGCGCCGAGACAAAAACAGTGGGTAAGCGAAAGCTGATTTGCGTTGTGCACGGGATCCTTCCCCGGGATGACTGTCGTTACCTAAGAGATACGAGAGTTCGAAATCGGGAATGTTAGTCGGATTGCTCTCCGACAAGCAAGTCAGTACGAATGTCATGTTTGCACATGATGCCGGTTCCTAATCGAAGACGGACCGTCCAGTGCTCGCTGTCTCTGTTTAGAGAGTCTTCACCAAAACGAACTTCTGGAGGCGCCGTTGCATGTGCACCTCACCGGTGTAGATGTTGCCCCGGGAGTCCACTGCCATCTTGTGCAGCCAATGGAATTCACCGGCGCCGCGGCCGCGGCGGCCGAAGGAATCGAGAATCTCCATGTCGTCTCGTCGCAGGATCCAGACCCGCTGGTTGGTTCCATCGGCGACATAGAGAAAGGTCTGCTCCTCATCCGGTGAAAGCTCAATATCCCACACCGTTCCGCTCCGGGTCTCCTTAGCGATGAACACTTCTTTCACGAAGGTGCCGTCTTTTCGGAAGATCTGAATACGGTTGTTCCCGCGATCCGCTATGTATACGAGCCCGTCTTTCGAGATTCGAATCCCGTGCACACTCTCGCCGAACTGCTGCGACACCGGAGCGTCCGGATCGTAGCGTTCTTGCGGGGCATCGTCCGGCACGTTTCCGTAGGCTCCCCAGTGCCGCTTGTATTCCCCCGTATCCGCATCGAACACGATCACGCGCTTGTTCAGGTAGCCGTCGGTAACGTAGACTTCGTTCGTCTCGGGGTCGACTTCGATGTCGGCGGGGTGTCCCAGAAACTTCGTATTGTTGCTTCCGCGGGTCTTGCCAGCCTCTCCGATCTGGAGGAGGAACGTGCCATCACTGCTGAACTTCAGCACCATGTGGTCTCGGCACCGTGGGTTGGCCTCCCCGTGCACGCGGTGGTCAAGTAAGGTCTCTGGGTCGCCGATGCCTTCTCCGCCCAGCCAGACGTTGTCGTTATGGTCGACGAACATTCCGTGCTCGGTGCCGGGCCAATCGTAGCCGGGCTCCGGACCACCCCATGAGTCCAGGAGATTGCCTTCCGCATCGAACACCAGGACCGGTGGAGCCGGCTTGCAACACATCGATAGGGGCGGATCTTGCGCCAAGCCCAGCTCGCCCGGAGTCAGGCTCCCCGGACGCTGAAGGACCAAGATACGATCCTCCGAGTCGACCGCCATCCCGGCAATCCGTCCAATGAGCCAGTCGCTGGGGAGCGGCTTCGGCCAGAAGGGATCGACTCTGAACTGCGGTGTGCTCGTCCCCTCATCACCGGCAGCCGGCGCCTCCTCCATCGCCGCCTGTCCACATCCCATGGCCGCTATGCATAGGACAGTTGCTGCGGCTCGATAAAGAACTAGCGCGAATTTCATGATTACCTCTTGATGACCGATCGGCCGTTCATATCGGTCGACCCCATGGCCCGGCGGATGGTGTGGGTGAGATGAAGACTTTAGGCAAGGGCCTCTCACGCCGATTCGGCGGTTGTCTATCTGCCCCAGTCGGTCGATGCGATCCGATTCGCAGTCGTATCGTAAATCGTACTCTACCACAATGGGTTTTTTGGAAGGAACGGCCATGTTCAGAGAGCTTATCTTGGAAGTTAGACCCTTGTGTATATCGAGAAGCCCGTCCCGCAGGGTGCAGTCCCTATGAAACAACTCAACGAAATCGGGGAATGATTTTGTCGCCATACTCCGCGACGATGCGCTCCTCCTCGGTGTTCATGAGGTAGATGGTGAATTGAGTGACCCCTGCCTCCTCGAGTGCCTTTAGTTTTTCCACGTGCTGCTCGGGCTCACCGAGGATGCCGAAGCTCTCCACGACATCGTCGGTTACGAAATCCAGATGCTCGGCGTCCTTTTTGCCGTGCTGCCGATAGTCGTATCCCTTACGCCGATCGATGTAGCCGGTGAGACTCTGAGGCACGAGCTCCGAGTCCCTTCCGTACTTGTCGACGATGTCGGCGACGTGGTTTCCAACCATGGCGGGAAACCACCGGGTCTGCTCGAGGCAAGCTTCCATGGGATCGATCCAGGCCGGTGCCGCCGCCATGACGTTGTACCCGGACATATCCCGTCCGGCCGCCTCTCCCGCTTGGACGGCCTGCTCGGTGAACCATCGGCACAGTCCAGGATCGCCGATTTGCAGTACTAGCCCGTCGCCGAGCTCACCCGCGGCGGCTAGCGCCTTAGGCCCGTACGCCGCGATCCAGATTGGCAGCTCGAACTGGCTCCAGGTGAACTGCACCTCGGCCGGACAGTCTCCGTAGCGGACCGATTCACCTCGACAGAGCGCCTTGACGGTCGTGATGAAATCGCTCATGCGGGCAATGCTGGCAGGCTTGAAGCCCATCATGCGGCGCGAGCTGTCACCCCGTCCCACGCAAATCTTGAACCGGCCCTCGCTCTGCTCGGCGAGACTCGCGAAGAGGCTCGCGGCAGCCGACCAGTCACGCACGTCGGGATTGGTCACCAAGGGACCGAAGCGAATGGATTCCGTTGGCTCCATGCACATCGCTATGGTCGGATAGGGGTCGCGCCAAAGAATGTGGGAATCGTAGAACCAGCAATGGCTGAAACCGGCGAGCTCAGCCTGGTGGCAGATTGCCTTCGTTCGCTTCGTGCCCATGTCCCCCTTCAAACAAATCGCGAAATCCATGGTCGTCCCTCCTTCCTCGCTCGTCCTTGCCGGCCCCCCCTATACAGTCCCGTATTAATGAGTGCCGCCGCATAAGACAAGAACTAACGCAAAGACGCAAAGGCGCAACGTCGCAAAGCTCGTCGCGAGAAGTTGCTCAACGAACTTCATAGACCATTCACCACACGATGGATACCGTCTTTGACAAGCCGTCTTCCGAAGTTGATGACCAATCCGAGTTTCAGATCCAGTAGGCGCAAGTACGTTAACTCTGGGCCTCGAAAACAGGATTGTCCTCCCTGGCCGCTTTGCACTCAATGATGACGAGGCCTTCTATAAGCAGGTCGACACGCAGTTCAGCCGCCAGGCGCTTGCCTTTGTAGATGAGCGGTACCACCTTCTGTCGCTCAACGCCTAGCCCTCGCTGCTCCAGTTCGTAGACGAGCGCTTCTTCGTAAATGCTCTCGAGTAAGCCAGGCCCGCCCAAGGTTCGGTGTACCTCAATGGCTGCGTTTACGATAATGCCACTCAGCTCGTTCTCGGTCGCATCTCGTCCCTTTGCGCCTCCGCGCCTCCGCGCCTTTGCGTTCGTTCTTAAAATACGTCACCTTAATCGCGGATTGAAGTACTTAGCATCCAGATAAAGATGTCCAAATTCCTTCGCCCCGGAGGACGACCCGGCGAAAATACGAGGCTCACGGCTCGTCTCCCTCCCGTACTGCTGGGCAATCGTTCGGACGGATGCCTCTGCATCTCTATGAGCGAGAATCGCGACCGTGCCACCACTGCCCCCACCCGTTATCTTGGCTCCGAAAATCCCCTGGGTTGGTCCGGCGGCCCGCGACAGCTCGACCAACCGGTCCGTCCCTTCTGAGCCCAAGCCACAAGCCGAATAACTCGCGTGGGACTGATACATCAACTCACCGAGCAGAGGCGCATGTGCCAAGGCATCACCCGAAAGCAAGTGGGCAAAGGTTCGGAGACGGAAGTGCTCGTAGACGGGATGGGTGGTAGCTTGGCGAACGGGGTAAGTTGCCTCGGGGTCGACCTGGGTCACCGCATCTTCCGTATCACCATATCGCTCGATGAACCGAGCCCCCACCATGGCCTCCGGCAAATGATGCAAGTACTTTTGCCCGAGCTCGGATGGGGTCAGGTTCGCGAGGTAACCTCCCCAGTCCGTACCCGCCATCTCTTTCAAGATCCGATAGCCCATGAACGCCCCCACACGCACGGACCCGTAGTCGGCGCCGGAAACAGCGTGATAGATTCCGGAGTCGATACCCCAAAATGCCAGCTCTTCGGGAACGGCCACCGTTCCCTGCACCTCTGCCGGTTGGCACAACAGAGCCAGCAATCGGTTCGCTTCACCGTAGACGGAGCTCATCTGGTCCATGATGCCGCAAGGCGCGCCCACAACAAGGTTCTCCACCTTCTGGCACAATAGGGCCACCTCGCGTTCCTCGAGCCCGAGGTCAAAGGAGGCATCGATAGCCATCATCGCTGCCACTTCCAGTGCCGCCGATGAAGCCACACCCTTGCCTTCGGGCAAGCTCGAATGGATGAAGAGCCGGGCCCCCTCCGGGAAAGCCACCGCCTTCTCCCGCATGAGGACGAGAAGAGCTCCCGCCACATAGGCTGCCCAGGACGTGTCCGGATCGCGCCGGAAGTAGTTTCTCGCTTCTTCGTAGGTGATCGGGTTTCCGTCGGCCTCGAAGTCATCGAAAGGCATGGTGAAAACCGATGCGGCGTCGTCTCGTTCCTCACTCGAGGTGACGATGGTCAGCACCCGGGCGGTGTCCCGTTGCAAAGCAGCCAACGTCGCTTCGCGAGTGGTTAGTTGCAGGACGAGTGAGCCGGAATAGTCCGCGATCCCACCCATGACATCCAGCCGACCGGGGGCTCGCGTCAGGACCATCGACGCCTTGGGGTTCCAATGCTGGCGCAGCCTCGAACCGTCCACTCCGCTCGGCGCATGGAGGGCTCGGACGAAACGGTCTACATCGGGCCAATCGCCAACCTTTTCGCTCATCATCTCGGACATGCGACGAGTTGTCGTCTCAATCCTGCCACAACCCTCGCTTGCGCAGTGCCTTCTGGAACAGAGGCTCGATTTGCGCCTGGATGTCAACATTGGCATATCCGACCCAGCTCACGTCTGCGGTTACGTTCAAAGGGGCCGACAAGGGGCCGCCGTCGACGTCGGTCACGACGACTCCAAGCTCCCGCGCGATGAGCTCGGTGCACAAGTCATAGGGATGACAACAGAGGCCCAGGGAAAGGCCTTGCTTGGCGAGAAGCGGTTCCACGAGAGGCCGTATATCAGCGGTGAATCGATCGTGCCCGGACATCAACTCGTAAAGTTGTCCACCGCTGCAGATGTATTGATCCTCGAAACAGTGGGCCTTCCCTCGTTGCACCGGCCCGAGCGCTCCCAGAACGATTTCCTCGTCGATGGCTGCCAGCTCTTGCCGCATGCCGGGGAAGAATCGGGAGACCATGGCAAATCCGTGAGCGATGGTCGGGGCACGGGATGGTCTCAGGTCGAGAGCGCTTCTTTCTCCGGTCAAACGGTCATATCGCTCCGCACCGGCCCCTTTCCCCTCGATGGTCCAGACCACGTCCGACAAATGCTGCTTGAGGAGTGGGATCTCCGTTTGCACCGCCAGCGCGATATCACCGAGATTCGTGCTCCCGCCTCGATTGGGGGCCACCCCGGTCAGAACCCAGGAGCTTCGTTTTTGATACATGGTCCCTCGAGTGCCGTCGATCGGGTCGATGATAATGCGCCAAACCGCCTCGTCCTCGGGTACACCATCAGGTAAGACCATCTGGCCGCCGCGCCCCAACCCCTCGCCGACGAGCACGATGGGGATCTTGGAGGCGATGACCTCGTTGAAATACTCGACCAGCGTTGCCTCGCTCACACGGTCGATAGCATAGATCGTATCCCCTTCCCCTTCCCCGTCCTCGGAGATGGCAGCCAACTCGTCGAGGCTGGCCTGCTCGCAGGCCGCGACGACCTCGCCGCGGATCATCTCGTGCAATCGCCGAATGGCATCGAGCAGTTCGGTAACGTCCCTCATCTCGATTGATGTCGGTAGTGCAGGTCCGGCGAAGCCCTCAACTCGGCTGCCTTTTCTTCGGGAATGGTGTCACTCAGGAAATTTCCGCCGCCGATTTCCGGTCCCGCGAGGTACTTCAGCAACTTGGATTTTCTCAGCGGAGGATGAAACTCGACGTGAAAATGAAAACCACGGTAATCCCCGCCGTCCGTGGGGGCTTGATGGAGCGGCATGACGTAGGGGAAACGCATCTGCCATAAGTTGTCGAACTTGATGAGGATGCGTCGTAGGGCATCGGCAAAATCGCAGACCTCGGCATCGGTCAGCGAAGCGACGCTGGGACGGGTGGCTCGCGGGGCCACGAAGACCTCGTAGGCGTATCGACCGAAGAATGGGATGAAGGCGACGGCCTCGTTGTTCTCGTGCACGATCCGCCGCCCATCGGCCAACTCCTTGGCTAAGATGTCTTGAAACAAAACGCGCCCCGTTTCCAGTAAGTGCCGCTCGCTGGCCCTTGCTTCTGTCTCGATAGTCTTGAATACGAAATTGGTCGCATAGATCTGGCCGTGTGGATGGGGATTGGAGACTCCAACCACCTCCCCTTTGTTCTCGAACATCAATGCGTGGTGGATCTCCGGCCGGCTACCTAGATCGACGTATTCCTTTTGCCACGTGCCGATCAAGGCCTCCACTTCTTCTTGTTCCATCTCAGCCAGTGTCAGATCGTGCCGGGGGCTGTAGCAAACGATGCGGGCAATTCCGGTGGCGGGTCGTCGTCGGTAGATTCCCAAGGATTCCGATTCGGGAAAATCGGTAGGAGCATCGACAGCCACACAGGGATGATCATTATCGAATACGAACGTCTGCTCGTACCGGGGGTTGCGCTTACCACTGACGCGCCGGTTACCCGGACAGAAGTAACAATCGGGAGCATATGATGGAAGAGGAGTTTCTTCGCCCGACACGGTCTCGCCAATCCATGGTCTATCTTGCCGGTGTGCCGCCACGATGACCCACTCTTCACGAAGGGGGTGCCATCTTTGCTCCCATCTTCCCTCTCTCACGCTCATCGATTTCAACTTATAGATGGTCGTCTGCCCGCTGGCATTAAAAAAATGTCCTCAACGGAGAGAAGTACACCAAAACCATAACAACCACCGCCAGCACGATCAAAGAGAGGGCGACGTCGATCCAATTCCAGGTCGCACGCGATTTTGCTCTGTCTGCTGAGACGGTCGTGGCATAGGTGAGACCGCGAATACTCTCCGCGGGCGGGGGCGGGGTAACCATGCTGACAACGATCATCAAGAAAACGCAGAAGAGAAACAAGAAAATCGCGAAATGGAGGAAATTGATATCAGCAAACGTATACAGCCAGCCACTCAGTGCTTCCTTGTTGAGCTCAGCGATCAGTCGTCCCATACCAAGCAGGAAACCGCCCACGAGCGCGGCGAGAGCGGCGGCGGCATTGATGCGCTTCGAGAACAACCCGAGAAAGAAGACCGCCGCTATGGGTGGCGCCACGTAGGCCTGGACGCTCTGAAGGTAGTGATAGAGCTCGCCGGAGAGGGTTCTGAGTAGAGGAATCCAAGCGATTCCGGTGACGACCAAGACGCTCGTTGCTACCCTACCGACATGAACGAGCGTCTTTTCCGAGGCGTCCGGCCGGAGCTTCTTGTAGATATCCATGGTGAACAACGTGGAGGAGGAATTGAAAACCGCGGCCAGCGAGCTCATGAGCGCCGCCAAGAGTCCGCCTGCCACCAGACCCCTTAGACCCGCCGGCAACAGTGTGGCCACCATGGCGGGAAAGGCCTGATCGGCTTCGGCCAACTCGAGCTGGCCGCTCTGGGCGAGGGCATAGGCGATGACGCCGGGGATTAGAAAGATGAAAAAGGGAGTGAGCTTCAAGTAGGCGGCAAAAATCGTGCCGCGCCGAGCTTCTAATTCGTTCTTCGCGGCCAGCACCCGCTGCACGATGTATTGATCGGTGCACCAATACCAGAGTCCGACAATGGGCGGAGCAAAGACCATGCCGGTCCAAGGGAAATCCGGGTGATCGGCGGGCAGAAACATGTTGAAATGGTCGGGACCGGCGAGGGCGATGAGCCGGTCAACCCCTCCCAGCTTGATCAAACCGGCAAGGGTGACCGTGACGGAACCGGCGAGGAGGACGATCGCTTGAAGGGCTTCGGTATAGAGCACCGCACGCAGTCCGCCGAGGACCGTATACACGCCCGTCAAGAGCACGATGAAGAGCGCGCCGGTCCAGAAGTCGATACCCATGAGGACTTGAAAGACGACGGCACCAGCGTAGATCGTGACGGAGATCTTCGTAAGGACATAGGCGATGAGTGTCGTGACGGAAAGCAGCCAACGTGCCGCAGGGCTGTACCGCTTCTCCAGGAACTCCGGCATGGTAAACACCCGGCTCCGCATATAGAAAGGCACAAACACCCAGCCGAGCATGAGAACGAGCCACGAGTGAAGCTCGTAGTGACCCATCACCACGCCCGATTTGGCTCCGGTTCCGGCGAGTCCGACGATGTGCTCCGAGCCGATGTTCGACGCGAAGATGGAAGCTCCAATCACGAACCAGCCCACGTGACGTCCGGCCAAGAAGTACTCCGTGGAAGACTCCGTCTTTTTCCGGACGACCCACCAGGCAATGCCCATGAGTATGAGAAAGTAGATTCCGACGACGACCCAATCGAGACCATTAAATGTCGACATTACGTAATCTCATCTGCTCTGTAATCGCGCGCGAGTTCAACCGATCTAAAAAACGGGGAGCTCCGGTTTGGATGGAGCTCCAGACACCGCTGCCGGAATTGTACCGCCGAAGTCGGTCGATTTCACAACCGAACGGATTTAGAATGTCTTGTCAGTAGTCGGCGGGTGCATGGTCTGAGTTGGACGATTCGTTTCGCTTGTGAACGGAGATGATGGAGTAAAATGAGTGATTCCAAAGCAATCGTTCTAGCGGTGATCACCCTATGTCTTGGACCGAGTTGCAAGTATGGGTAAACAAGAACAACCCAGCCTGCAGGGCAAGCAAGGATCGCGAATTACGAAAGAGGCCTTCGGAACCATGCCGGATGGGACCTCCGTCGATCTCTACACTTTGAACAACGCCAACGGTTTCGAAGCCAAGATCACCAACTATGGCGGAATTGTGGTGTCACTCAACGTTCCGGATCGACAGGGGAAGGTGTCGGATGTGGTGTTGGGATTCGACACCTTCGAATCCTATCGCGGAAGCCATCCCTATTTCGGTGCGCTCATCGGGCGATACGGCAATCGGATCGGTAAGGCAAAGCTCGTCCTCGACGGTGTCGAGTACACGTTGGCCGCGAACAACGGCGAGAACCATCTCCACGGAGGTCTCCGCGGCTACGACAAGGTCGTTTGGAAGGCCGAGGTAGTCGAGGACGATGACGATCCGTCGCTCAGACTCGAGTATCTGAGCAAGGATATGGAAGAGGGATATCCGGGTAACCTTTCCGTCGAAGTCGAGTACAGATTGACCGATGACAATGGGCTCCGAATCGACTACCGGGCCACGACGGACAAGAAGACGGTCGTCAATTTGACCCATCACTCCTATTTTAATCTCAAGGATGCCGGTGCGAGCGACATTCTTGGACACGAAATGATGATCGACGCGGATCGATTCACGCCGGTCGCTGAGGGGCTGATTCCAAGTGGCGAGGTGAGAAGCGTGGGGGGCACTCCGTTGGACTTTCGGCAGCCGGTGGCCATCGGAGCCCGTATCGACCAAAACGACCCGCAATTGAAATTCGGAGGTGGCTACGATCACAACTGGGTGCTGAAGGGCCAGGACGGTTCTTTGGCGCTGGCCGCTCGTGTCTACGAGCCTACGACCGGGCGGGTCATGGAGGTGTACACCACCGAGCCGGGTCTCCAGTTCTACTCCGGAAATTTCCTCGACGGAAGCCAAGTCGGGAAAGGCGGTCTACGCTACGAGCATCGTTCCGGATTTTGTCTGGAAACGCAGCATTTTCCCGACTCTCCCAATAAGCCCGATTCCCCATCGACGGTCTTGGAGCCGGGAAGGGTGTACACACACACGACTATTTACAAATTCTCGGCCAGCAATGGGGGAGCCTCTTCCGGGAGCGGGCAGGGGAACGACTGAGGCAGACGGGAACGAAGATTACAACCCACCACGACGTCTCCCCGCCATCGACTACGGCTCGCCTCTCGAATCGAAAACAGGTATTATCGCGTCGCCTAGAACCGACTGTTCAACCCGTCCCCGGGAACGGGACACTTCAGAAGAAGCCTGGTTAACTAGGGCTGAAAAGGGGTATCGAATGTCAAGGAGAAACACGAGGCCGGAGATTCACCGGATTGCTTGGGTAAGCGTTCTCATTCTTGCCGGCTTTCTGTCGCCAGGCTACGCCCAAGAGATTGATTCTGACGTATACAGCGAACTACGGTATCGACACATTGGTCCGCAGGGCAACCGAGTGGTTGCTGTCGTCGGCGTCCCGGGGGATCCCAATATCGTCTACACCGGCGCGGCTTCCGGCGGAATATGGAAATCCATTGACGGAGGTATCAATTGGGAGCCCATTTTTGATGACCAGGAGGTGTCCTCGATCGGGTCTCTGGCGATTGCGCCCTCCGACCCCAACATCGTCTGGGCGGGAACCGGAGAGACCTTTCTCCGCAATAACATCTCGATCGGAAATGGCATCTACAAGTCCACCGATGCGGGCAAGACGTGGAAACATATGGGATTGGAAAAGACGGGCAGGATTGGCAGGTTAGTGATCCACCCGCGTGATCCCGATATTGTTCTTGCTGCGGCGATGGGGCATTGTCATGGTCCCCAGCCCGAGCGTGGGATCTACCGCACTACGGATGGGGGCAAGACCTGGGACAAGGTGCTGTTCGTAGACGAGAACACCGGTGGCGCGGATATCGCCATGGACCCCAACAATCCGCGGATCCTCTTCGCGAGCATGTGGCAAGTTCTGGTCACAACCTGGGGTGTCCTCAGCGGCGGACCGGGTAGCAGTCTCCACAAGTCCACGGACGGCGGAGCAACGTGGACGCCCCTCCGCGGCCATGGGCTTCCGGCCACAACCCTGGGGAAGATCGCGGTCGCCGTGGCTCCCAGCAATTCCGATCGGGTCTATGCCACGATCGAAACCGGGGACGGCGTGCCCCAGGAGGGAAAGAACATCGGCAACGGCTCCCTTTGGAGGTCCGAGGATGGCGGTGAGGAGTGGAAACTGATCAGTTATGACCACAGTCTCAACGAGCGAACTCATTACTACGGGCGTATGGCGGTGGCACCGGACAATGCCGACGACGTCTACTTCATAGGCGGTACACTCGTCCGTTCGATCGATGGCGGTGTGAGCGCGGAAGGGCTCCGGGGGGGTGACAACCACGACATGTGGATCGATCCGACCGATCCCGATCGGATGATCTTGGGTGCCGATCCGGGCCCCGTCCTTACCACCAACCGTGGTCGGACCTGGAGCAACAGAAGCCTTCCCATCGCCCAGATGTATCATGTAGAAGTCGACAACAAAATTCCCTACTTCGTTTACGGTAACCGCCAGGATGGCCCCTCGTTCCGAGGCCCGAGCAATCCACTGGGTGGCGGGATCACGGCGGGTCTGTGGCGATACGTGGGCGGCAATGAGAGTGGCTGGGCCGTTCCCGACCCGGTAGACGACAACATTGTCTGGTCGGGCGGCTATGACGGTGCCATCGACCGATTCGATCTCGACACGGGCCATGCGCAGTCCGTCAAGGTCTGGCCGGAGACCTCCATTGGCTTTTCAGCTGGCGACATGAAATATCGTTTTAATTGGACCTTTCCCATCGCCATTTCGCCGCACGATCACAACAGAGTTTATGTTGGCAGCCAATACGTTCACCAGACGACGGACGGTGGCCGTAACTGGAAGGTCATTAGTCCGGACCTGAGCACGGACGATGAGACCCTTCTCGAGAATTCAGATGGCTCCAAGTCTCCCAGTGTCGGCGTCGAATTCGAATTTGGCTCTGTCGTCTTTGCCATCGCCGAGTCACCTCTGGAAGAGGGGCTTATCTGGGCGGGCACGAATGATGGGAACGTCCAGGTGACCCGGGACGGGGGCGCCAATTGGACTAACGTCACTGGCAATATCCCCGGTTTGCCGGCCTGGGGCACGGTCAGCAGCATAGAACCTTCCCGGTATGATGCTGGCAGCAGCTACATTACGGTGAACTTGCATCACGTGAACAATCGCGATCCTCATGTTTACAAGACAACGGACTATGGGAAGACCTGGAAATCCATTAGCTCGGATATTCCCAGGAGCGTATTCAGTTATGCCCGTTGTGTGCGTGAAGATCCGGTACGGAAAGGGCTGCTCTATCTTGGGACGGAAAACGCGCTATATGTTTCCTTTAATGACGGAGACAACTGGGTTCCCCTACAAAACAACATGCCACACACGCCGGTGCACTGGATGGTCGTTCAAGAGCATTTCAATGACCTGGTGGTAGGCACCTATGGGCGAGGCTTTTGGATTATGGATGACATCACCCCCCTCCAGCAGCTCACGTCGGAGGTTGTCGATTCCGAGGTCCATCTTTTCGCTGCGCGGCCGGCATACCGTTTCCGGAATGTCGGTCGTCGAATGTCCGTCTACAATGCGCAGACCATAGGACAAGGCCCTCCCTACGGTGCTTCCATCAACTACTATCTGAAGTCCGCTCCGACCGATGACGTCACCATCACCATCCTTGACGAGAAGGATCAGACAATCAAAACGCTCGAGGGATCCAAGGAGCCCGGTATCAACCGGGTGATGTGGGACCTGAGGCATGAGCCATCCAGGCAAGCCATGTTGAGAACCAACCACGAGTATGGCCCTCATGTGGAGCTCGACTCACGTACGCAAACGCGACCCCTGCCCGCAGGCGGGTCGATCAGCCCACAAGCGGTACCGGGGATTTACACAGTAAAACTAAGTGTCGAGGGCCAGGAACTCAGTCAGAAGCTCACCGTGAAGAAGGATCCCAACTCGGCCGGCAGTGAGGCGGACATTCAGGCTCAAGTGAAGATGTCGCTCGAGCTTCGGGAAGACGTCAACTCCATCATGGATATGATCGACAAAATTGAAACAATCCGAGGGCAGATTTACGATCTCACGATACTCCTCGAGGAGGACGAAAACGCTGGCGAGGTCATTAGTGCAGCGGAGGAGCTCGACAACAAGCTGAAAGCCGTGGAAGAAGGTCTCTTTCAAATGAAACAGACGCCAGGTGCAGACTTTTGGCGTTGGAAGACGAGGCTCTTGGGGCGGTTCCTCGTGCTTGCTTCAGAGGTGGGAAGTTCGTGGGGAGGCGCCGGCAATGACTTTGCACCGACGACTTCGCAAGTCGAGGTGCATGAGCTCTTGAAGAAGCGACTGACGACCCACCAGGATCGGCTGAACGAGCTGCTCGACAAGGACGTCCCTGCTTTCACCGATCTGCTGAGGGAGAAGAATTTGCCAACGATCTTTCTGGTAGCAACCTAGGGAGCAGAGAAATCAATGAGAGGTCCTGCAATACGAGCCCTGTGCCTTTGCTCTTTGTTCCTAGTTACCCTCACCGCCTGCAGCGAGAGCGACCGGCCCATATTGGATTTGGTCATCGAGAACGGTCATGTCGTCGACGGTACGGGCAGTCCCTGGTTTGCCGCCGACGTCGGCATTGTCGACGGCAAAATAGCCAATGTCGGCGATCTGGCAACCATCAGCCGAGAGCGCACCATCGATGCCACCGGCCTCGTCGTCTCGCCGGGCTTCATCGATATCCACAATCACTCCGACGATGAGCTGCTGGAAATGCCCCTCGCCGAAAACTACATCCGGCAGGGCGCCACCACATTGGTCATCGGCAACTGCGGTCACTCGACCGTGCCGCGCGAGGAATGGCCCACGTTCGAGAAATATTTCGGCCACCTCGAAAAAGATGGCACTACGGTCAACGTCGCAGCCCTCATGGGACACGGTGATCTGAGAAGCTACGTCGTCGGCGAGGATGATCGGGCACCCACCGCCGAGGAGCTCGACAGGATGAAATCCGTCCTCAACGGCGCCATGGAGGATGGCGCTTTCGGCATGTCGACCGGTCTGGCTTACGCGCCGGGAATGTTCGCCAAAACCGATGAGCTCATCGAGCTGTGCAAGGTCGTCGCCCAATATGATGGCCTCTACGCCACGCACATCCGTACCGAAGGTTCCAGTTCCACCTGGAAAAAATCCGTCCTCGAAGCGATCGAAACCGCGGAACACTGCGGGGCTCATCTGCAGGTCTCCCATCAGGAGAGCCATTACCCGAACTGGGGCGATGAAGAAAAGATTATCAAACTGCTCGAAGCGGCCCGTGCCCGAGGCGTGGACGTCAGCACCGACCTGCCGCCCTACCTAGCGGGCTCGACCACGATTTATCAGATTCTGCCCAACTGGGCGCTGGATGGAGGCGACCCCGAAGTCTTGAGAAGGGTACAGGATCCCGAAGAGAGGAAAAAGATCCGACACTACGTCTATGAGGAGAAGGAATCACACACCACTCCGCCCGTCGCCCTTCTCGGAGACGGGCATGCCGATAAAATCTGGGTGAGCGGCAAACACATCGCTCAAATCGCCGACGAACGCGGACTCGACCACCTGGACACCGTCTTTCAGCTCATCATCGAAAACAAAGGTGGCGTGAGCATCGTGATGGAGCAGCACTATGAAGACGACATCCGCAAGTTGGTCAGCCACCCGCTCTCCATGATCGAATCGGATGGCCGCATATACAAGGTCGGCGACGGCGTGCCCCATCCCCGCAGCTATGGCGTCTTCCCCATCACCTTTCGCAAGTACGTGCGCGGAGAAACCCGCGCGGAAGAACCCAAAGAGGTGGGCAAAACCATCCTCACCTTGCAGGAGGCCGTCAGAAAAATCACTTCATTCCCGGCAACCAAGCTGGGCATCCAGGACCGGGGCCTGATTCGCGAGAATATGTGGGCCGATATTACCGTCTTTGATCTCGAACGCATCACCGACCAGGCCACTTACGCCGATCCCCACCAGTTCCCCAAGGGCATCCCCTACGTCATCGTCAACGGCGAAGTCGTGGTGGAGAAGGAAGAACCCACCGGCGCCCGCCCCGGCAGAATCCTGAGACGCTCAAGATAGAACGCGATATAGACCTCCCGAGCCCCACCCAGGGGACCGCGTCTCCGAGAGCGACATGTCATTCACTCGTCGGGTGGCATCCAGTCCACGAGCTGCGACCAGAGCGACCAGTTCTTCCCGTTGACGGTGACCATGGTTACGGGAGGTCGTTCAACTGTTGACGGATTGCCTCCTGATCGGGATCCATCTGCAAGGAGCGCTCGAGCATCTCCCTGGCCTTTTCCACTTCTCCAGTTCGCTGGTAACAATCCCCTAGAGTGTTGAGCAGCGTCGTGTCGGGAGGACGAATCGTAATGGCCTTTTCCAGATGTCGTTGGCTGCTGGCACAATCGCTCTTCAAGTAGTAAGCGCGACCGAGACCGTCGAGGACTTCGAACTGGCTCGAGAAGCTATCCGCCATCGGCTGAAGAAGCTCCAAGACGCGGTCGGCCTGACGCTCCAAGACGCGGTCGGCCTGACCTGCGCGCAGAAGCGCTTTCGCAAGAGTCCAACGCGCGCTCGGCAGTTGCGGGTTGTTTGTTGCCACGGCCGCCTCGAGCTCGCGCGTCGCTTCATCGAAACGCTCCAGCGCCAGCAGCTGTTCTCCCCGCTGCAGCTGCAGGAGCCCGGGCGCACGCACGTTGACGGCGCGACGATAAACGATGCCAGGCCTGGGAATCGCCGTTCGGGGAGAGATCGTCAATGGGGCTCTTCGCGCCGCCACGACGGTCCCGGCAGGTTCCAACAGCTCTACCACGACTTCGTAGTTGCCGCCCATCATTTTCAACAGGGACAATTCCTCGACGACCGGTCCCGCTCCGTAGTGGGCGAGCTTTGCTTCGCGCGAATCGAGGATCTCTTCCCCGTTGAGCAAGGCAACCCGCAATCCGAAGTTGGGACCGACGCCGTGCACCTGTGCAAAGACCTGCACCGTCTCGCCGATCGCAAAAACACCTCCCGCCGCCGGCTGCACGCGACGGCCTTCCACCCGGAACGCGCGGTGATCACCGGGCGGCTCGTTGGCCGCGAAAGAGATCTTCCCGTAGCCCAGAATCACTTCGCTGAGCAGGGGCTCGACGCCGGTCAGCGGCTCGATGGTTAGCTCTCGCTCCGCGACCGTGAACTGCTTGAGCACTCGATTGCGGACGATCACGCTCACCTTGTACTGCCCGTCGACGATGGGGAAATTATCCTGATAGGAGAACGGCGAGGATTGGACTTGGTGAATTTGGTCCGGCGACAACTCCACGTAGGCTTGTTTGGTGTGCTCCAGAATCAGACGGTCCTCCCCGTCCCGAACTTCCAAACTGATATCCAGGGTCGTGTAGCCTTTGTTTTGCTCTTCGTCCATCTCCATGCTGAAGTCTTGCGGGTCGAGCTCGATGCTGTAATGGACGAAGGCGGTATCCTGTGGCCCGAAGAGCACCGCGAAGAAACTTCGACTCGGCACGAAGTTGAACGAATACTCGGCGGAGACCAGGTCTCCGTATCGGAGATAGGCGTCCGCGTAGTCAGGGCGAATCGCTCGCTTGGGAAACTCCTCCACCCTGGCCATCATCAAGTCGGTACCCATCGACGCAATCCCGCCCCGGAAGTCGGGGGGATCGCTGGTATCGAAAGACAACGAAGCGACCCCCAGCTCGGGGCTGATGTCGGTTAGCATGTCGACAGCCCTGACGTTATCGACGCTGTGGACTTCGCTGCTCCTGATGAGAGAGGTAGGTCCGTCCATGATGGGGTGGTAGATCCTGTACTCGCCGATATCGTCTCGCTGGAAAAACAACAAGTAGAAGAACGCAGGCAGCCTCGATACCGGAGGGGCTTGGTAAAACCACAGCTCGCTCGAGACCAAGTCGTTGTACCCGTCGAAGCGCTGTACGTCCCTAGGCTCGCCCAGGATGATGTAGTACCTCCCCCGGTCGGTCCTCCAACCGGGAAGATACGTCTCCCGACCCAGGAACTTGTTCGCGTGCGCGAGCCGGCGATAGTGCTCCTCCTTGAACTCGTTGACCGGGGTAGCGCGAACGGGGTCCCGCTTTCTCCAGAAAGAGTCGATGAAAAGGTTGCGCTCCTCGATGGTCCCGAGATCGAGGAAAACCTCGTGTTCCCTTTCGGTGATGATATACACGACCTCTTCCTTCAACCAGGTTTTGTGCTCGGGCGAGAGATTCTTCTCGCGATCGTCGGCCGAAGCAACGCCGACAAAAGCCACGAGGAGGAGTAACGCGCGGCTAACTCTCATTGGCTTCCTGTTCTTGTAGCTCATTCTAATAATCTATACCTCAGAATGAGAGGGGATGCCAGTTGCTTCAGGGTCATATCAGACCGTCTTCACCGGCTCAATGAGTTGCACACACGCCGCTGGCATGAAATGCGCTAACCTCCGCCGACCAAGGGATTCGCTTTATCGTGTCCGTCCACGGCCGGATCGCAAGATGCAGCTCAAGGAGGATTTCGATCTGAAGCACTTCCACGACCAAATCACCACCCTGGGATCGGTTCCATTGTCCCTCCTCCGGTGGCAAATCACCGGCCTAGACGACGAAATGGACAAGTTTTGGAATCCGGTAAGACTCTTCTCCATCTTGGAGCCTGCGTCGAACTGAGCTCAGCGTGCGAGCCGTGTTCTTCGCTAGCGCCGCCGTTCGTCCGTAGTCGGGCCTAGAGAGCGTACACTGAAATTTACCTGCAATACCGTGCATGAAGTTTGGCTAGAAGTTAGTCGGTATCAATATCCCTTCGAGATATCGACCACCCCCTCCAGCGTCTTGCCTTCTTCGAATCTCTTCAAATTTCTCAGGAATACCTTGGTAATCTCCTCCGGCAAACTCGGCCCGGATATGTGAGGTGTAAGGACCACGTTCTCCGCCTCCCACAAGGGGTGATTCGCCGGCAGAGGCTCCTCATCGAACACATCCAAAACCGCCCCGGCGATCCGCTTCTGGCTCAACGCATCCAGCAGGGCTCTCTCCTGCACCAGCGGCCCTCTAGCCACATTGATGAGATAAGCGCTCTGTTTCATCTGTGCGAACTCTCTGTCACCCAGAATCCCTTCGGTCCGGTCGGTGAGCGGTAGAGCGAGCACCAAGAAATCGACTTCCTGAAGAAACGTGTCCTTCTCCGTCAGCGGGTACACCCTTTCCACATAAGGCAGAGCTCTTTCCTGTTCAACCAGGCCGATGACCTTCGCCCCCGCGAGATGAATCCGATAAGCCAATGTCGACCCTACCGATCCCAATCCCATGACTCCCACGGTTTTGCTTCGAATCGACTCTACCAAGAAAGGAGCCCATCGTTTCTTCCGCTTGTTCTCGAACACCTCCTCCATTCGCTGGGTGAGTGCCAGCATGTACCCAAGCACGTATTCGGCCATGATGGAGCCGAACAACCCTCTGATCTTGGTCAAGGTCACGTGCGACGGTAAAGCCTTGGATCGTACGAAATTCTCCACGCCGGCCCCCATGGCCTGAATCCATTTGAGTCTCTTCGCCCTGCTGATGGCGTGCATCGGGAAGGTGTGACCGGCGAAGATGATCTCCGCGTCTTTGACGACGTTTGCGATTGCAGCTTCGTCCCTGCAATTCAGCAAATTGAGATCTTGCCGAGCCTCCTCCAACAGCTTTTGGTAACGGTCCAAGAATTCCGGGTTGTGGTGGTAAACGAGTACGTTGCGGCCTGAATCCATTTGTAAGTACCTCCCTCTTGTCATTGGAACCGACCTCAAGGATTGTTTGGAGTCAACGGCCATAGATGGAGTCGGTTTGACACCTTTGACTCTACAGAAAGTAATGCGGCGAGATTCGGGGCGGAAGTGACAGAAGCGCGAATCGGTACGAAACTGTCCTACCTGGAAGAGGATTCGCCCCCTAATCGGGCGGCGTTTGCACGTTATCGGGCATCGGGCTGGACGCGCAGCGGACGCGAAAGCTCCTGCCCGTCGACCCAGAGCGTGACCTCGTACTCGCCGAGACCCACCAGTGGAACCGGCCGCCCCTGCCGGCTGCGCCGGGTGAGGCGCCGGGAATCGTTGCTGCCCACTCGCTGCCAGGGCGGGGGGGGAGAGCGCGAAGGTTTCCTCAAGTCCCACACCAGCCTGTTGAGACCCGCCCGGGAGGACCCGGAGAGCTCGCGTACCAGCCTCCCTTCCGCATCTTGAATGGTAATCGTCACCGGTGCCGCCCGCGTCTCGCGAAGAAAGTAGTAGATCGTGGCCCCCGGGGGAGCCAGCTCGCTCCGATCGCTTTCCGACACCAGCTCGCTGTAGGGGTTGGCAGCCGCGAAACGCCGCGCGCCGCTCGCGCCCTTGTTCCTGGTGATGTCGACGTCGAGGAGCGTCGTGGGCTCCACCGCGAAGAGATGCGCCGGGCTGGCGAGCACCTCGCGGGTGAGCGCTCGAAGAGGCGCGATGTCCATGATGTAGATGCTCCGACCGTGCGTTCCGGCGACCAGATCCGCTTCCCGCGGGTGAATCACCATGTCCCTCACCGGGACCGTCGGGAGACCGTTGCGGAGAGCGAGCCAGTGCTCGCCAGCGTCGATGGAGACGAACGCCCCGTTCTCGGTTCCGACGAACAAGAGATCACGGTTGACTCGATCCTCTCTGATGACTCTGACCGGCACCCCGGGAGGAAGACTTCCACCGATGGGTTCCCAGGTTCCGCCGTAGTCCCGCGTGCGAAAAAGATAAACGCCGAAATCGTCGTTCCGGTGATCATCGAAGGCCGCATAGGCGGTGGCGACATCGAAATGAGATGCCTCCAGGGAGCTGACCCACGCACGCGGCGATCCCCCAGTGTCCGCGGGAAGTCCGGCAATCCGTCCGGCTACGTTCGTCCAGGAGCTGCCGCTGTCACGGCTGATGTGCAGGCTCCCGTCGTTCGTGCCCGCCCAGAGTACGGCGGACCCGAGGGGCGATGCGGCAATGGCGGTGATCGTGGCTCCCTCGCCGGTGTCGCGACTGGGCCGGCCCCTGGACAGATCGGGGCTGACCGCCGTCCAGCTCTCGCCTCGGTCGTCCGTCTTCAAGAGCATCTGAGCGCCGAGGTAAAGCGTCGAGGAATCGTGCGGGGACATGACGAAAGGGGTGTTGAAATTGAATCGGAGTTTTTCATCACCGGCGCGGGGACGGATGGACTTCCTCACACCTTTTTTCATGTCGAGCCGGTGGATGTTGGCATACTGGGACTCGATGTAGATCGTCGCCGGATCGCCCGGGTCGACCTGGACGTAACCACCGTCGGCGGTGCCGAGCTTGAACCAGTCCCTGTCGGCGATTCCACTCCGATGGCGGGTGGCGCTCGGCCCGCCCCAGCTGCCGTTGTCTTGAAGTCCGCCATAGACCCAGTAGGGTTGCTGCATGTCGACCGCTATCCCGACGAACTGTCCGACGGGCATGGGATGATTCTCCCAATGGTCCCCACCGTCGTAGCTGGTGAAGAGCCCGCCGTCGCTGCCGACGATCAGGTGGTCCGAGTTCTCCGGGTCGATCCACATGGCGTGGAAGTCGCCGTGGATGAAATCGCTGGTCAGCCAGGACGAGAAGGCCCAGCCCTTTTGTTGCAACCGACGCCCACCGTCCGTGGACTCCCAGGTTCGGACCCAAAGCACGTAGACGTGGTCCGCGTCGGCGGGGTTCACCCGGATCTGGGAGTAGTAGCCTTCTCTTTCGTTCAGCTTGTTGACGCGCCTCCAACTTTCCCCCTTGTCGTCCGATCGAAACAGCCCGCCGCCGGTGTCCAGCTCATCGAGATCCAGAAGAACCCGCATCTGCGCCTGCTGGCGGCGGCTCAATCCGGCCACGATGCTGCCCGACAAATCTCCCGGTGGTGCCGCCCCCATCATAAGCTCGATCCGAGCGAACTCGGACTGGTCCGGTCTCTCATCCTGCCGCAGGAGCTCGCGTAGCCGGTCGACGCTCGCCTCCGGCGGGTGGATCCAACGCGGCGCGACCTCCACGATCGCATAGACGACGTCGGGGTTGGCGGGCGCGATAGCGATGCCGATGCGCCCCACGCGCTCGCTCGGCAAACCGGCACGGAGCGGGCTCCACGTGTCGCCGCCGTCGGTGGTCTTGTAGAGACCGCCGCCGTCGAGCACGTAGATGCCGACGCTGTCGAAGTCATCGAAGCGGTCGCTGCGGCGGGCGTAGGCGGCGGCATACAGCGTGTTCCGATCCGCGGGATCCATGGCCACGTCGACGAAACCCACGTCCTCGCCGATGAACATGGCCTTGTGCCACGTCTCGCCGCCGTCCGTCGTCTTGTAGAGGCCTCTTTCCGTGTTGGGACCCCAGAGATGCCCCAGGGCCGCGACGTACACGATGTCGGGATCGACGGGGTCGATCACGATCCGGCCGATGTGGTGCGTGTCGGCGAGTCCCATGCGCTTCCAGGTGCTCCCGCCGTCCCCCGACTTGTACACCCCGTCACCCCATGAGCTGTAACTGCTCGCGTTCGCTTCTCCGGTTCCCACCCACACAACGTTCGGGTCGGAGTCGGAAACGGCGATGGCTCCAATGGAGCTCGATCCTTGTTCGTCAAAGATTGGCAGCCAGGTGGTCCCGTTGTTGATCGTCTTCCACACACCGCCGGTAGCGGTGGCACAGTAGACGCGGTATAGCTCTCCTTCCTGGGAACGGCGATGTCGGTCACCCGGCCGCTCATATGAGCAGGGCCGATCAAGCGCCAACGCAAGGGCGTGAGCTCTGCCTCTGTCACGCCGAGCGACTCGGCCCAGCCGAGCCAGGGGACGGTGAGGGTGGCTGCCAAGGCGGCCGGCCAGCCCGAAACGAGATCGGAATCTCGTCCGTCGCGACGAGCGCCGTCCCCTCGGAGAACGTCCGAACACACTCATGCCCCACAGCCTATCAACATGGGCTGGGCACTCCCGGGAAACACTGAAAAACTCCGTAACAGCAAAATGTTAGACCAAGGCCGACGCAGTGGGATAGGGACAGAAGCGGCCTCGACAGGGAAACTGTCCCCGGGAATGCCCAACAAGACAGATTTGGTAGCACTCGTGCTTCTGTCCCCCTCCTTTTGATGCCCATTGTCGTATGATTCACGTTGTGGTTCGCAAGCGCGGACTCGAGAAGCTCTCAGGTCCGGCAAAGCGCCTGCGAGCTTCGAGCCCAGCGCCACCCAGTACTGCCAACGGAGGAGCCTCGCCTGTTGGAACGACGCGGGGCGATCGCGAGAGTCTCTGTATCGGCGGCTGGTAAGCTCGTCGACGCTGGCTCGCGGAGGATCATATGACGAATCGGAACTCGGCTACAGCGATAAAAGCCTCTCGGTCCGAAGGGGCTAAGCAAGTTACATCCATGGAGGCGCGGACGGTTTCCATCCCCTTGCGCGAACCTCTGGCCTTCGCAACCCGAAGGGTGGATCAGCGCCAGTACACGCTGGCACGTATCGGCACAGCGGATGGCCTCCAAGGATACGGCTTCTGCTACTCCGGTGACCGGGCCGGGAGTCAGATCTAGCGATTCGTCGGCACCCGTCGTTGCAGCTCCGCAAGCCAGCCGGTCGCGACTTTCAAGCGCGCTTTCGATTCGCTCCCGGGAAGAATCATCAGGAACCTCTGACCGTCCGGCGCGACGTCGTAGGATGGATTGCCATAAGCGTTCGTGCGATAGACTCCCTCGAACAACACTTGTGGCTCCCTCACCTTGAGCTCGGGCTCCGTCGCGATGGAAACCCTCATCAACCGCGTCCCCTCTCGATAGAAGAGCTCCGAGCCGTCTGGCCCCCAGACTGCCTCGGCCCCGCCCTCGGTCGTGATCTGGACCGGCTCACCGGGCCCGGGAAACGGGAGCAGGTAGACCTCGTTCCGGCCGGAGCGGTTCGACACGAAGGCAATCCATCGGCCGTCCGGCGAGAACATGGGGGCCAGCTCGTTGAAGGGAGTCACCACGAGAGGTCTCGGGTGACGCTCACCCTCCATGGGAAGGATCCAGATATCCCGTTGCGTGGACGGATGGACTTCGTAGAACGCGAGGAACCGGCCGTCGCGCGACCACGAACCGGGCACCTGCTGGTTCTCTCGAGACAGCAGATGCTCGGTAACGCCTCCCTCAACCGCTCTCGAATAGAGACCCAGGCTTCCTTCCCGCTCCGAGTTGAACGTCACCCGCTTCCCGTCCGGCGTCCACGCCGGGAAGAGGTTCTCGCCCTCGTACGTGGGAATCAACCGGCGACGTTTCTCCCCCTCGTAGATCCAGATGTCGCGGCGGCCGCTCTCCTCGACGATGCGCACCGCGATCCGTCCGTCCGGGGAAACGCGTGGATACCAGAAGTCCTGACGGAGATCGGACACCGGCGCCGACTTCCCGCGCCGATCGACCCAGACGAGCAGGTGGTTCGCAGCTATCCCTCGCTCGACGTAGACGAGAGCCCCATTGCGAGCAATCGCGAAGTTTGCGACTCCAGAGACCGGATGAGCCGGGACCTTCTGCGGCAACGCCGTCTCGGGGCCGATCACGCGAAGCGCCTTGAGGTCGAACGGAACCGCAAAGAGTCCCGCGAGCTTT
This sequence comes from Candidatus Marinacidobacterales bacterium, assembly GCA_965237955.1. Classification (GTDB taxonomy): domain Bacteria; phylum Acidobacteriota; class Vicinamibacteria; order Marinacidobacterales; family SMYC01. The sequence continues at coordinate 4,629,868 of OZ250169.1, forward strand.
GCGTACACGAGGTGCCCGGTCGGTACGTAGCGGGCGTCTGTACCTCCGCGAAGAAGCCGTTTGCGCTCCCCCGTTTCGAGGGAGAGCACTGCGATGGGCGCATCCTTCGCCTCGTAGCTTCCCCATACGGTGAACAGAACGTTCTTTCCGCCCGGCAGGATTTCGGGCCAACGGTGACTGTGCTCACCCTGATCGGATTCGGGAGTTGTCAGTACCGTGGGCGCACCTCCATCTGCGGAGACTCGATGGAGGCCCGACGCACCACTGGGAGCGAACACGATGTAGTCGTCAGCGCCCCAGGCCGCGCCCCGGCTGTCGGCAGGCGCCTGGCAAATCGTATGGGACGACCCTCCGGCCAGTTCGATCTTTCTCAGCTCGCCGTCGGCGAAGAAACCGATCCACTTGCCATCGGGAGAGAAGAACGGATTGTGGGCTCCCTCGCTGCCGGGAATCGGACGGGCATCGAAACGATCGAGCTCTCCGACGTAGAGCCGTGTCGATCCGTGCTCGAAAGCAGCAACGACCAGCAGCGCCCCGTCCGGCGAGATGGTCAGAGGCCGGGAGTATCCCGTTTGCAGAGAGCCGACGTTCAGCTCGATCAAGGAGCCTCCTGAAGTTTGTACCGGTGACGCCAGGACATGGCCACCCAGAAGCGCTGCCCCCACGGCCATTGCCAGAGGACTCCGGCCGTTTTTTCCTCCCCGAAGGGGCTTTTCCTGTCCGCGGCGGAGCTCACGGCTCGTCAAACCCATTGTCTACCCAGGCACTCCCAACTCCGTCGCATGGGCTCTCTCCTTCCCGGATGGAACGCCGAGTGAGCGGCAACCAGTCGCTCTCGATTTTCGGCAATCACCCCGGTGAGGTTGTAGACGATGTCGGCATCGAGCTCCGTGGTGGTGAAAACGACATAGGGCATACCTACCGTCCGTGCGTCCTCGCGCTGGTTGGGATATCGATCGGCGGGAAATGCGCAGCCCACAGATGTGGCAGCAATAATTGCTGCCAGCGCTAGAGATACGGCAGTTACCCAGCGTGCGAGCTTTCGCGTCTTCATCATCTCGTTCTCCGAGGATCCCACCGGTAGGTCTCGAGCGTTTTCTCATCGAGCTCGATGCCGAGCCCGGGCGCCTGGGGAACGGCGAGAAACCCGTCTCGAGGGACGAGAGGCTCTCGGAGAAGCTTCCGCCGAAGAGGGTTCTCGGTGACGTTGAGCTCCTGATAGGGCGCATCGGCCTGGGTGACGAGAAAGTGGAGCGTGGCGCTGACGAGAATGTCGGTGGCCCAGCAATGAGGGATGACGTGCACGTTTCGTATCTCGGCTAGAGCGGCGATCCGCCGGATCTCCGTGATGCCGCCGACACGGGCGATATCCGGCTGGATGATCCGCAGCTTTCCTCGTTCCATGAGATCCCGGAACCCGAAGCGTGTCGTCTCCTTCTCTCCTGTGGCGATGGCGGTTGGCGAGGCGGCCACGAGTTCGGCGAACCCGTCGAGATTGTCGGGCGAGAGCGGCTCCTCCAGGAAATAAACGTCGTCTTCGGCGAGCGCGTTCCCGAGCCACAGCGCGTCTCCAAAGGAGATGGCAGCACCCATATCGACCATGAGGTCGAGCTTCGGTCCGACGCCACGGCGGAGCTCGTTTACCCAACGCGCGTCCTCGCGCACGTTTTGGCCCAGCGTCCCCCACCCGAATTTCACCCCGGTGTAGCCCTGGTCGATCAGTTCTTTGGCCCGCGGTACGACTCGAGTCTTGTCTTCGGGCGTGAGATCACTGGCATAGACCCGGACACGGTCCCGCCTCGCCCCGCCGAGAAGCTGATAGAGCGGGCGGCCGGTCACCTTCCCCAGGATGTCCCAGAGGGCGATATCGATCCCGCTCATTGCGTGGATGACGGCCCCGCGCCGACCGAACGTCGAGGTGTGCTCGTACATGAGGTCCCAGAGCTCGTTGATGCGGAGAGGGTCCTTGCCGAGGAGAAGCTGCCGAAGCCCCTGTCCGGTGAGCTGCGAGATGGGGGCATCGATGATCGCCTTCAGCACCAGTGGGGAGGTATGGGCCTCTCCGATCCCGGTGATGCCTTCGTCAGTGTGAACACGAAGGATGAGGACGTCCTGCAATCCGTCGCCGTTCGGCCGTACTTCGGCAAGCCGCAGCGGGATGGTCTCGACGTCCGTGATCTTCATCGGAAGCCGTTGAGGCGCTCGCAACGCGCGAGCTTTTGAGCTGGCAGTATAGCGTATGTCATGGTTCTCGAGGACGAAGCCCTCATGTCGTCCCCTCCTCGTCTGCTTAGTACCCCATCAGTCGCGGCAAGAACAAGGACAATTTCCGGCACGAGCGATCACAACTGTGAGCGCCAGCATCAACGTCAGATAAGGAAAGAGAGCCCACGACCTCTTCGGCCGCCTCGCGGTGCGTCTTGAAGTTCACCACCACGTCGGCTCCCTCGCGACCCAGTGCCATCGCGATGGTGCGCCCAATGCTTCGCGAACCTCCGGTGACCAGCGCTCGCCGGCCTTCGAGGCGCATACTCTTCCTCCTTGCGTCTTTCAATCAAGCTGACGCCAGACAATAGTGTCAAGCTCGGCCGGAGGCAAGATCGGTTCGCGGCTATCTGCAATCGACTCGTTCACCTTTTTGAGAGAGCTACGAAAGGAGTAAGATGCTCACATTCCGAAGGTGGGCTCCTCTTGACGACCAAGCTCCACGGTTGCGTGTCGCTGGCGACGACCGAAGAGCAGATCGAGAACTTCCTTTCTGCTTTCGAGCGCCTCGTTCGGGGAGGGGCATGACGACGTCGGAGAGAAACGGAGAAGCTGTGCTGACGAACAAAGTGGCCGTGGTCACCGGCGGTGGTACCGGTATCGGCCGCTCCATTGCTCGGCTGTTTGCCGCCCGGGGCTGCTCGGTGGTCGTCGCGGGGCGCCGCCAGGAGCCGCTCGAGGAAGTGGCGGGGGAGATTTCCGGAAGCGCCTGCCGCGCCGACGTCTCCCGCGAGCAGGACGTGGCCGCCTTGTTCGAGCTCTGCCGCCACACCTACGGCGGGCTCGATGTGCTGGTCAACAACGCCGGTGTGATCGGCCCCATCGCAGAAGCTTCGGAGATGGACATGGAGCTCTGGGATGAAGTGATGGCCGTCAACGTACGCGGGGTTGCTCTGTGTACCAAGTACGCCATCCCGATGATGAAGGAGCGGGGCGGCGGCTCCATCGTCAACGTGTCCTCGATTTCGGGTTTGAGGGGGTATCCGAAGCGCAGCGCTTACGTGGCCACCAAGTTTGCCGTCAACGGCATCACCGAGTCCGTCGCCCATGAGGTGGGAGAGTACGGAATACGGGTCAACGCCGTCTGCCCCGGCGCGGTGCACGGCGAGCTCATGGAACGAGTAGTTGATCGTCGGGTTAAAGTGGAGGGACGCTCGCGTGAGGAGATCATCAAGAGCTCTTACACCGAAGTGGCCGCCCTTCGGCAGTGGGTCGAGTCCGATGAGGTCGCGAAAGCGACGCTGTTCCTCGCCAGCGATGCCGCGAGCGCCATTACCGGCGAGTTTCTCCGCATCGATGCGGGGCGGATGTAGCGCCGTGGCTTTCTGGAAACGATCCCGACATCGCGCGACGGACCTCCGCATCGGCAAGGCAGTCGAAAGACCGTTGCCGGCGAGGGTCATCGTCGACGGCGAGCCCCTCTCCGCCTACGAGGGAGAGAGCGTGGCAGCGGCGCTTCTCGCTGCCGGCGTCCTCTACCTGCGATCGAGCCCGCGTTTGGGTCAACCAAGAGGAGTGTTTTGCGCGATGGGCGTCTGTCAGGAGTGCGTGGTGGAGGTCGACGGGCGTACCGTGCCCGCGTGCCTGACGCCGATCCGCGATGGAATGGAAATCCATCTCAGGCGCTGAGCGATGGTGGAAAGTGATCTCGTCGTTCTCGGGGCTGGTCCTGCGGGAGTAGGCGCGGCGCTCGCCGCCAGCCGTCACGGCCTCCGGGTGGCGTTGATCGACGACGCTCCCGTCGCCGGAGGTCAGATTTACAAAGCACCACCGTCGAGCTTCACCGTCGATGATCGCCGAGCTCTCGGAGCGGAGCACCAGCGGGGAGCGCGCCTGCGCGACGAGCTTGCGGCGAGCGACGTCGAGACGTACTTCGGTCGTACCGTATGGCTGGTGAGCCGCGGCTTCGTCCTGGAAGCGGTGGGCCCCGGCGGTTTGGAGTCCTTCCGCTCGAAGAGCTTGATCCTCGCCACCGGGACCTTCGAGCGTGTCATTCCTTTTCCCGGATGGACGCTACCCGGCGTGATCGGTCTTGGCGCCGCGACACTCCTCCTGAAGAGCCAGCAGATGTTGCCGGGCCGCCGTACGGTCGTCGCCGGTGCCGGCCCTCTTCTTCTTGCCGTTGCTGCCGGCGTGCTCAAAGGGGGAGGGGAGCTCGTGGCTGTCGTCGATTTGAACGGCCCGGCGGATGCGCTTCGTGTGGCCCCTCGTCTCATGGGCCGGCCCGATCTCGCGTTGCAAGGCATGGGCTGGATGGCTCGGATCCGCGGCGCCGGAGTGCCGGCGCTCTCCCGCCATGCGGTCACGGAAGTGAGGGGTGAGGATCGGGTTCGTGAGGTTCGGGTTACCCCCGTCGATTCTGAGTGGAAGCCGCTCCCCGACCGAAAAACCCGTGTCTTCGAGACGGACGTTCTCGCCGTCGGTCACGGGCTCGTTCCGGCAACCGAGGTGAGCCGACTTCTCGGCGTAGACCACGAATATCGAGCCGACGAGGGAGGCTGGGTTGCCACCCACGACGAGCTCTTTCGCACGTCGCTCCCCGGGCTCTACGTGGCGGGAGACGTGGCGGGGATCGCGGGAGCGAAGGCAGCCGCGTTGAGGGGCGAGCTGGCCGGCCTCGCCGCTGCTTACGATCTCGGAAAAGTGTCTCGCGACGATTGGGCCCGGGCGACGTCGACGCCGAGACGGCGGCTCCGTCGCGCCGAGCGGTTCGGCTCGGCGATGAGCCGGCTCATGAAGCTTCGTCCCGGTCTGGTGGGAACGATCACTGGCGACACGGTCGTGTGCCGCTGTGAAGACGTTTCCCGAGGCGAAATCGACGACGCCCTCGACAACGGTGCCGGAGACTTGAATCAGCTCAAGGCCTGGACGCGGTGCGGGATGGGACCGTGCCAGGGACGCATGTGCGGTGAGGCGGTGGCGAGCCTGCTCGCGGCACGCGTGGGCAACCGGGACCAAGTCGGGCAATGGACGGGGCGAGCACCGCTTCGCCCTGTCCCCATGGAGATCCTCACCGGAGAGTTTCGTTACGAGGAGATTTCCCTTCCGCCACCCGCTCCTCGTTGAAAAGGAGAGATGACGATGCTGGAACTGAAAGGTGTACTCGATGTCGTCGTCCTTGGTGGGGGCATCATGGGCTCAACCACTGCTCTCCACCTGGCGGAAGCGGGGATGCGCGTCGCGGTGCTCGACCGCCGCGGTCTGTGCTCCTTGGCTTCGGGGGTGAACGCGGGTACGCTGTCCATTCAGAACAAGCGAGTCGGTCTCATACCCTACGCGCTCCGAAGCCTGGATCTGTGGGAAACGATGGCGGAGCGATCGGGTGTCGAGGTCGGTTACCGCCGTATCGGCGGCCTCGCCATCGCCTTCACCGAGGAAGAGGCGGAAGTCATGAGAACCCACATGGAGGAGAAACGGCAAGCGGGAGCGCCCATCGAGATCGTCGATGCGGCTCGCGCTCGCGAGCTCGAGCCGTCACTCTCTTCACACGTCGTTCTGGCGAGCTTCTGCCCTTTCGAGGGCTTCGCTAACTCCGCTCTCACCGGGCTTGCCTATCGCAAGATGCTCCTCCAGGCCCGAGTCGATGTCCGGGAGGGTTTCGAAGTCACCGCGCTGGCCCGAGACGGAGATGGTTTCTCCGTGACCGGTAACGGTGCCACCCTTCGGGCTCGGCGTCTCGTCATGGCTGGAGGAGCTTGGCTCGGAACGCTCACCCGCAATCTCGGCGCTTCTCTGCCGGTTCACCTTCGCATCAACCAGGTGGCGGTAACCGAGCGCTTCCCTCCAACCATCACTCGGGTCCTCGTTCACGCTCTTGGTGTACTGACGCTGAAGCAGTCGACCAACGGAACGGTTTTGATCGGTGGCGGCTGGCAAGGCTCGGGCACACTCGATGAAAGCCGAACCGACATCGTCATCGAGAACTTGATCGGAAACCTCCGTCTGGCGCAGCACACGATTCCCGCCCTGGCAAAGACGCGATTGGTGCGGACCTGGCATGGTTTCGAGGGCTTCGTTCCCGACCACATGCCGCTTGCCGGTGAGTTGAACGAACTGCCGAATGCCTTCGTCGTCGGTTGTACCCGCGGTGGCTTCACCATCGGGCCGTACGTGGGAAAGCTTTTGGCCGAGCATATTCTGGGAAAAGAAACCGAGATGCCGCTGTTCGATCCGAACCGGTTTCAGGGCACGACGGGAGCGCCACTTCGGCCTGCGGTAGAATTTTGACGACGCCCGCTGCGACGACCCGCGAGTAGAAAGCGGCACTCGACGTGCCGCCCGGCCTGGTACCGTTTCTTCCCCAGCTGCTTGCGGATATCTGGGTCTTGGGCAGCTGGCCAGAGAGAATCATCGACCTGCTTCGTCCGCTTGCCCCACACTAGCGCTGTTGCTCAACGAACTGCCCACGGTGCTTTCGAGTGAACGAACGGATTTCGTTCATTCCCCGATGACCTCCGCCCACACGGGCGGTGCCATTGCTGTCAAGTTGACGCGACAGGTTGACCGGCAAGACCACTCGGTGCCGGTCGCAAAAGGTCGTCTTCCGATACGGTCGAGCTCACAGGAGTGTGGCTGATGGCTATGGTTGATAGCGCAAGGAGACTGGCTCAGGTTGGTGAGAACGAACCCCCACGCCCTTGTTCAAATCCAAGCGGCGAGAGTTGACTGCCCTCTCAGGCCGCTTCGCGCCATTCGTAACGGTGGTGGAGTCCGCCCACCCGCGGTAGCGCAACCACCTTTGCTATAGGTGACGGTCGCGGCATGATTGCTCTTGCGTTCGGGGTGTCTTTCTTGAGTCCCAAGTGGCATCGGTCTTCGTGGTAGTACAGATGTAAGAGCGCATGAGTCGAACGAGATGACTCTCGCCGAGGACCGCTGCCTCGGCTCGGACGAAACGCGTCGCTGGCGTGAGACGTAAGCCATCGCGGCCGAAGCGAGCGCGGGCCGGGTTTGTTAGCCGCTTCACTTCGTGATCGGAACGAGAGATGCTACCCTGCGCCGGGGTTTGGCGCGGCGACGTCGCCCGAGCTTCCCCACCCGAGTTATGCCGGTCGTCCGAAGACCTCCTTCCCGCCACCGGGACGGCGTCCTGGAGGCGGTCGTTGTCACCGTCTGGATTTTTCTTCTCTACGCCGCAGGCGCAAGTCCCACGATCTTCGTTGGTGACAGCGGCGAGCTCGTCGCCGCCGTCCATACTCTCGGCATTCCCCACCCTTCCAGCTACCCGCTCTACGTGCTCACCGGAAAGCTCTTTACACTCCTCGTTCCCTTCGGGTCGGTCGCCTACCGCATGAGCTTGTTCAGTGCGTTCTTCGCCGCGGGTGCGGTCGGCCTCCTCTACACCACCGCGCGCCGGGCGGGACTTCATCCGGTGGCGAGCGTATTCGGCGCGAGCCTCTTGGCGGTGAGCCCGAGCTATTGGGGGGAGGCGAACGTTCAACGCGTGTACAGCCTGAACGCGTTTTTCGTGATGGCGTCGATCGCCGCCTTCTTCGAGTGGTATCGTTGCCTGGATCGACGGGACGCTCGATGGCTCTATCTCAGCTTCTTCATTGCCGGCCTCGGTGCGACGAACCATACCTTCATGGCCGTTCAGGCCGCCGCCATGTTCGCGGCGGCCCTCGTCTACGAGCCGCGCCTCGCCACGAAAGCCGTCCGGCTCGCCGCAATCGCCGGCTCGTTCGGGGTCGGTCTTGTTCCCTACCTGTATCTTCCGCTACGCGCGCGCGCCAACCCGCCGGTCGATTGGGGCAGCCCGGAAACCGTCGCCGGCTTTCTGGACGTCGTGCTCCGGCTTGACTATTGGGGCCAGGCTTGGGTGGAGGGACCGTTCGATGCCATCCGCGCGGCGGGCGATTACGTGTGGAGCTTCGGAACGGAGCTATTGTGGCTCGGCGCCGCGCTGGCCGTCGCGGGCGCGCTCACGAGTCGCGGCCGCGACTGGCCCCGGCTCCTCCCACCCATGGTGATGGGAGCGAATCTTCTCGCCCTGGTTCTTCATGGATCGCGCACCGACCTTTTCATTTGGCACCGTTACTACATCCCGTCCTACGTCATGGCGTCGCTTCTGGCTGCGTTCGGCTGTGACGAGCTCTGCCGGCGGCTGCCCCGTGGCCTGCGTTTGGCTCCGCTCGTGCTTCCTCTGGCGGGGTTGTTCCTCGGCGTCAGCGATTTCGACCGACGCCACTACCGAGTCGCCGATGACTTCGGCCGGAAGCTCTTGAACTCGCTGCCGGAGAACGCCCATCTTTCGGCGAGCGGGGATAACGTTCTGTTCCCGCTCATGTACCTGCACTATGTCGAAGTCGTGCGTCCGGACGTGCATCTCATCCCTCAGGGCGTCTTGGACGCGGATCGTCCCCCGTTGAGCTTTCGTCCCGACGAGGACGCGCTCTACTTCACGCACCACCCCAACTGGAGTGTGGCGGGTCTGGAAATCGTTCCCGCCGGTCTCGCGTTCCGCGTTGCCGGCGTCCGCCGAGTCGGAGCAGGCACCGGACGCGACGGCACGGACCCCGCCCTGGAAACGCCCGTACTCGTACCGTCGGGAAATCTCGCGGGAGACGGGGATCCGAACGTCCCGAAAGACTATTTGACGCAGAACCTCATCGGACACTACCACTACATGCTGGGGACGACTTTCGCCGGACGCGACTGGCCGCGCGCCCTGGCTGAGCTCGACCAGGCGGCCGCGGCGGCCCCGGACAACGACGTGCTGTTCTATAACCTGGGACTGCTCTATACCCGAAACGGCCTCTACTCGGAGGCGTTCGATGCGTTCCGGAGATCCGCCGCCATCAACCCGCGCCCGCTCGCGGGATCGCCGAAGGCGAAGGCCCGAGATCGCCTGGACGAGGTGCGCCGCGAGCTCGACCGGCTGGGTGCGATCGAGCTGACACTCCAGAGCGAGCTCCCGCCTTTGGGCACGCCCGAGCGGGCGCCCTCCTTCGCCGAACACCTCGATGCGCTCGGCGAGCGCCTCGCGGCTCGAGGATACCGCATTCGCGCGCTCCGCCCTTGATGCCATGCAGCGATGGAAAGTCGTTCTCACACTGATTCTCATGGCCGAGGGCTCGTCCCAGGCGCAAGGACACCTCGAATCCCAGGTCATCGAGGCTCCCGCGCTCCTTCTTTCCGGCGCGACGGGAGAGCAGCGAGAGGACGGACTCCGCGTTCTCACAACGGTGAAAGGCGAACGGGCCCGCGCCTTCACGTCGGGTCTGGAGCTCGACGCGTCGACCTACGACTATGTCGAGATCGCCGTTCGAGCACCGATCACGAAGGAGCTGTTCTTTCTCTGGACGACGTCCGCGGATCCGGATACCGTCCAAGGCGTCGCTCTCCCTCGGCCGGAGGACGACGAGACGATGCTCTATGTCGGCTCGCATCCTGAGTGGCGAGGTTCTATCGAAGGCATCGGTATCGGGTGGACCGGCCCTTTGAAGGCTCCAATCACCCTTGGTCGTTTGACGCTCCGGCCCTCCTCGGCACGCGCCCAATGGCTTTCCGTCTGGCACGAGTGGACCGCGTTCGAGGGCTTGAAGGGTTACTCCATGAATTTCGTCATCGGAGGCTCGGCTCTGTCGTCTCAACGCGTGCGCTTCGTGCCGGCGGTCGCGTTCGCCTTGCTCCTCGTCCTCGCCGTTTATGGGGTCACGACCCGCATACGCGCAAGACCTTTTCGCGGCGGCGCCGCGGCCGCGATCGTTCTCGCAGGATGGCTCTTGGTGGACGCACGGTGGCAGTGGGATCTCTGGCGCCAGGCTCGGCTGACGCAAGAGCGCTTCGAGGGCAAGTCCTTCACGGAAAAAAAGCTCGCCGATGACGACGGGGAGCTCTTCCGTTTGGTCATGGAGTTGAAGCGAATGCTTCCCGAAGCACCCCAAGTCGTCTTCCTCGTGAGTCGGGACCCTGAGGGCGCGGACCGCTACGTCGTGCTCCGCACGCGTTATCACCTGCTGCCGCACAACGTGAACGCTAACTACCGGTATCCACCGGTGTCGAGTGAGATCGCCCCCGGCCAGTACGTTCTCGTGATCGAGCCTCGGGACGATATAGATTTTGACGAAGCCGCGGGGCGGCTCCTTTGGGAGACCGGAGACCCAGCGGATCGAGGTCAGCTCGAGCTCGAGCGCATTCATGCTTCGCCCTCGATCTCCTTGTACCGGAGACCCTGACATGGACACCGTGCGGATCGGGATCGGCATTTTCCTGCCTTGGCTCACCGGGGTCGCTTGGCTGCGCTATCGATGGCGTGACGCCCCCGAAGGCGCCCTCGCCCTCTGGCTCGGCTACGGCTATGTTCTCGGATTCGTCTTGACGACGTTGCTGCTCAGAGGATTCGACGCGGTTGGCCTGCCGCTGACGTTCTCGGCGACCGCGCTCACACTGGCGGGCTTGGCCGGACTCGGCCTCTTTGTTACGAGAGACGTTCCTTGGCGGCACCGGGGAGAGGAGTCCGGAGTGGGCCGGGAGGGAGCCGTGGACAAAGCCGTATTCGCGGTCCTGATCCTCCTGCTGTTCGTGCGCTACACGGGCCTGGGACTCGAGCTCGTTGGGCGGCCGACCTTCGCGTGGGACGCCTGGGCGAGCTGGGCGCCGAAGGCGCGGGTCTGGTACGAGCTACGGACGCTCGTGCCTTTCGTGGATTGGAGCGCCTGGCTCCAGCAGGGGCCCGGCGGCGCCTATACGATCGCGGCCCACCACTACCCACCCACGGTTCCACTCATTCAGGTGTGGATGAGCCTTGCCCTCGGCCGCTGGGACGACTCGTTGATGAACCTGCCGTGGCTTTTTTGTGCGGTAGCGCTGGGACTCGGCTTCTACGGCCAGGCACGCGTCTGGGGCGTGCGCGCACTCCCTTCTCTCGTCGCCGTTTATTTCCTGCTCTCCGTTCCTTTATTGAATACGCAAGTCGCTCTCGCCGGAAGCGCCGATCTCTGGCTCGCCGCCGTCTACGGGCTTGCAGCGATGGCGTTTTTGCAGTGGTGCCGCACGCGGGAGCTGCGGCAGGCTCTTCTGGCTCTAGCCCTTGCCGCGACGTGCGCTCTCATCAAGGTACCCGGGCTGATGTGGATGCTGACCTTCGTGCCGGCCTTCGTCGCCGCGACGTGCCGAGTACCCAAGAAACTCCTCATGGCCGGAGGGCTCGTCGCGGGAGCTTCCGTCATCGGGCTCGCGATCTCCGGACCGCATGTGTCACTTCCTTACCTCGGTCGTTACGAGCTCGGCTTCCACCCCGACGTGTTCGGGGTCTTCACCGCCGTCTTCTTCTCCTTGGCAACATGGCATCTGTTCTGGTACCTGTGGTTAGCGATCGTCGTCGTCACGATGCCGGCTCTCGTCGTCAGCCAGCCTGTCTTCCGCGCGATGGCGATTCTCGTGGCCACCGCATTCGCTTTCGTCGGTGGGGTCTACGTCTTCACTTCGCTCGCCGAGTTCGCGATCGACTACACGCAGATCAACCGCGCGTGCTTGCACATGGTGCCGATGCTGGCCTTCGTCGCGTTGGTGAGCGCCGAGGCCCGCGCACTCGGCGCGGGGGGCAAGTGACGAGCGACGGGGGGAAATTCGCGCGCTCAGCGCCGGCCCATGATCCCGAAGCCGTCGCCGTCCTGCCCTTCGGTCTGCCAGACGACGACGAAATTTCCAAGCCCGTCGGAGGCCACTTGGGGCGCCTGCTGGTTCTCGCCGGTGAAATCGTTGATCCGAACTTCATCGCTTACGGGGTTTCCGGACGGATCGAAAAGCCGGGCGAAGACCCCCTCGCCGCTTCCGTCCTGACCCAGGCTCGTCCAGACGACGAGAGAGCGGCCGCTCGACGTTCTGGCCACCCAGGGGCCTTTCTGGCTTTCCGCGGTGACGGTGTTCGCGCGAAACTCGCCTCCGAGACGGGCGCCGGAGGCATCGAAGTCCTGTCCGAAGACGCCTTCACCGCTCCCGTCCTGACCTTGGCTCGTCCACGCGACGATGAAGTTCCCCGCGGGATCGGAGGCCACAACCGGTTCCGTCTGAGCGTCGGTCGTGAAGCTGTTCACGACGAACTCGTCGCCGATGGGAAGGCCCGCGGCATCGTACAAGCGTCCGACGACGGCATCACCGCTTCCGTCCTGCTCCGCGCTTTGCCAGACGACGACGAAAGACCCGCTGACGTTCGAGGACACGGAAGGATTTTGCTGAGCGTTGCTCGTGAACATGTTGATCTGGAACTCATCGCCGACCGAAGCCCCCGTGTGCGAGAACCGGCGGCCGTAGATTCCCGGGCCGCCCCCGTCCTGCCCTTCGCTCTGCCAGACGACCACGAAGTTCCCGGCGCCGTCGGCCGAGACGGCGGGCCGGGACTGGGGGCCGGCAGTGAAGCTGTTGACCTGAAACTCTCCACTCATAGGCGTGCCGGCTGCCGTGAAGACTCTGCCGAACACACCATCACCGCTTCCGTCCTGTCCTTCACTCTCCCAGACCACGACGAAATTCCCCGCCGCATCCGCAGCGACGGAGGGTTGGGACTGCCGGCTCGACGTGAACGCGTTGACTTGGAAGTCGTCGCCAAGGGGGGCGCCGGAAGGGTCGAGACGCCTGCCCATGAGCCCGAGTCCGCTTCCGTCCTGCTCACTCTCCCACACGACGACGAAGTTCCCGCTCGCGTCTGCGCTCACGGTGGGAGCGGTCTGCGGACCGACCGTCGTAAGATTGACGGGAAACTCCGCTCCCGTCGTCGGGATTTGCTGGGCAATCGCCCACGCGACCGGAAGTGCGGAAAGAAGGAGCGACCAGAGAAGCAAGCGTTTCGTTACGATGCCATGCATGAATTTACCTTGTCGGTGCGGTCCTTAGCATTTCTCATTATACCGGAACGAGCAAATGGAAAGAGTTAACTGCATAACATCGGTGAATCCCGAGCGTTTCCACCCGCCCGGCCCCTGAGCGAGCGACCATGGGCACGTCAACGACGAAGCTCGCCCGATAATGCGTAAGAAGAACAGTCTCCTCCGACGGGCGTGGCGGAAGCTCTTGCACTGGCGATTCCACCGGGTGCGCCGTGCCGAGGAGACCGGGAAGCGCGGACCCCTCCTGGAGGAGGTTCTCGGCCGGCCCTTGATCGTGCTTCCGAGTGTTTTCGACCCGAAGCTCCTGCGCTCGGGCGCGTTCATCGCGGAGAGCTTGAGCGCCGTTCTCGTCCCCCCCGGTGCGCGCGTTCTCGACCTCGGGACGGGGACGGGCATCGCGGCCCTCATCGCGGCCGAGTGGGCAGAAAGCGTCGTCGCCATCGACATCAACCCCGAGGCGGTGCGAGCGGCGCGCATCAACGCTCTCCTGAACCGGCTCGAGACGAAAATCGATGTGCGTCTGGGGGACCTATTCGCTCCGGTGGCGGGAGAGCGATTCGACGTCGTCTTGTTCAATCCGCCTTTTTATCGAGGCGAGCCCCGGGATCTCCGGGATCGCGCCTGGCGAAGCCCCGACTTGGACCACCGATTTGCCCGAGATCTCGGCCAACATCTCGAGCCGGGGGGGCATGCACTCGTCTGCCTCTCGACGGATGGGGATTTGCCGTTCGTCGACGCGCTCGGCGAGGCGGGCTTCGACGTCGAAGTCGTGACTGAGCGCGACCTCGTGAACGAAGTGCTCCGGCTGTACCGCGCGTGGCCGCGCGCGAGCTCCCGGTAGAGAGCCGTAAGCTTCGTCACGGTGACGTCCAGAGAGTAATCCTCTTGGATCCGCCGTCGTGCCGCTTCGCCCATGAGGCGACGCCGGGTACGATCCCGCGCCGTCGCCACGAGAGCCCGCGCCAGAGCTTCTTCGTCTCCGACGGGGACGGCGACGCTCGCGGGCTCGAGGTCGGGCAGGACACCGACGCGCGTCCCCACCGCGGGGCAGCCGCACGCCGCCGCCTCTTGCGTCACCCATTCCTGTCCTTCGTGACGGGAGCTCATGACGAGGAGATCGGCCGACCGGTAGTAACGGGGCAGCGTCTCGTGGGGCAGGCGCCCGTGGAAACGAACCCGCGAATCGATACCGAGGGAAGCCGCCAAGCTCCGCAGTCTCGTCGAAAGCGGCCCGTCTCCTATTACGTGGAGGACGGCCTCGGTAAGCTCGGTGCGCGTGCGAGCGAACGCCTTGAGGAGCATGGATTGATCTTTGACGGGAACGAGAGACGCCACGTGGAGAAGCTTGAGACCTCCCTCGAGGAGTGATGGCTCACGAGCTCCCGGGTGAAACTTCGCGGTGTCGACGCCGAGAGGGAGAAACGCGGGAACGAACCCGCGCGTCTCGGCGAGTCCGGCGAGGTAGCGCGAGCCGGCGGTAATAGCCTGGGCGTCTTTCAAGGCTCGAGCCGTGAGGAGGCGGTTCAAAACGCTGAGCCGACCGCCGTAACCAATATCCGGGAGCGCTATGAGCTCACCTCCCAATAAGCTCACCACCCGGGGGATCCCGAGCCGGCGACCCGCTTGTGCCGCCACGAAGCCCGGCTCGTCGGCCCAAATACCGTGCAGGATGTCGAAAGGTTCCTGCCGGTGAAGCTGCTTGACGGCCCTGAGGGCGCGAGCGAGCAGCGGAAGCCGGGAGAGCCCCCGCGCACCGCCGCCTCCGAGGGCGCGAACTTGGACACCGTGCACGGCGTAGTCGCGGCGCATTTCCGGATATCGCAGCGTAATGACGCGGACGTGGTGGCTCTCCCGAAGCCGGCGCACGAGCGCGAGAAGCGCCGGGATGCACTCGTCCCCCTCGTGAGAGCTGAACCCGGGTACGACGAGGCCGACGTTCATCTCAGAAGCCCGTCGTCTCCGGCCGTTGATACGACATGATTTTGTGAAGTGCTCGTAGCTCGAACGGATACCGATACACCTCGAGGTGGTAACGCCACGCGCTTACCGCCCGAAGGACACCGCGTCGCAGCCCACGGAGCCGAAGATCCGTCGACGTCGGATAGTAGGCATTCAAGACGCGCTCGAAGTCGAAGACCCTGCGTCGGAGCGAGCGCTCGATCCACGGCATCGAAAGGCTTCGCCTCTGGGTGAACGCTTGCCACTCCGGCGAGATCCACTCCTCGAGGGTCTCCGGAAAACGGAATCCGCTCGCCTTCGCTTCTTCGTAGAGCACACCGGCGAGAGGTACGGGAGAATAGAGATACAGCACGATCTCCGAGCTGGGATTGACTCTCTTGACGCGGCGAATGAAGGCGATGGTCTGCTCGGTGTCCTTCACGGGCTCGGGCGGGTTGCCGAGAACGAACGACAGCTCGGGAACGATGCCGTACTCGGCCATCCTCCGCGCGATCTCGATCGTCTTTTCCGCCGTCGCCGTGCCGCCTTTGTTCATCCGTTTCAAGACCTCGTCGGAGCCCGACTCGGCCCCGAGGAACACCATGCGGAGCCCGCTCTCGGCCATGAGCTTCCAGGTGCTCTCGGCGTACCCGAGCAGCGTATCGATGCGTGCCTCGCCCCACCATCCGATCTCCGCATCGACGATGCGCTCCGAGAATTCACGCACGCGGGCCTCGTCCACGAAAAAATTGTTGTCGTAGAACTCGACGGCGTCGGCCCCGTAATCGCGTACGAGCCGGCGAACGACGGCGGCGGTTCGCTTCGCGGACTGCGCGCGCCAGCGTCCTTCGGCCAGGTTGACGACCGCGCAGAAGTTGCAGGTGAAGGGACAGCCGTAGCTCGAGTGATGCGGAAGCGTTCGCCGTCCCAGAAACGTCGAACGGACATAGCGCTCCATAGGCACGCGATCGTAGGGAAAGTCGGGAAGCGCGTCGGGCGCCGGCAGCTCGGGGAGGACGAGCTCCGCTGTCTCACCGCTCGGTGCGCGGCGGGCGAGCCCGGGAACCTTCGCGAGACCGGGCCTGTCTCCGGATTCGAGCGCCTCGAGGAGCCGTGGAAACGTGAGATCCGCATGTCCTCTCAAGACGTAGTCGACGTAAGGAACGCGGAGACAGGCATCTTTGTGCTGCGTCGGGAAGTATCCACCCCAGACGATCGTGACGTGCGGGTGTCGCTCCTTGAGCGCTCGGGAGAGGGGCACCGCGTGTGAGAGCTGCGGTCCGGGCATCACCGTCATCGCGACCACGGAAGCGCCATCATCACGAATCCGTTGATCGATGGCGCCGAGCCCGTCCGGGGTCAGGTTGCCGTCGACGATGGTGAAATCACGTTGTCCTTCGAGAACGGAGCCGAGAGCGAGTAGTGACATCGGCAGCACCGGCTT
Organism: Candidatus Marinacidobacterales bacterium; assembly: GCA_965237955.1. Lineage (GTDB taxonomy): Bacteria > Acidobacteriota > Vicinamibacteria > Marinacidobacterales > SMYC01. The sequence goes on from OZ250169.1 coordinate 4,646,341, forward strand.
TCGCGTCGCGCTGCTCGGCGGGTTGTAGAGAACGATCAAGTCTCGACCCCCGCTCCCAGAGCTGCCGCGCGCCGCCCTCTGTGCCCTCCGTGAATGCCGCGCGGCGTGTGCCAGGCGCCCCGGCAGCGCTGAAAAATAACGAGCGTCAGCACCAGCGTCACAGTGCTGAGCGCGAAGAACCCCGCGATCATGCCGAGGGCGCCATACAACTTGCCGAGACCGGTAAGACCTATTAGAGCGGCCGCGCCTTCGACGATGGAGACGAGCACGAGAGGCTCTTTCTTATGAGCCCTAAGATAGCTCGCGAGAGCGAAGCGGAGCTGCTGGAGCACGATGGCCCCGAGAAAGAGAGCGCTTGCGACAGGCGAAAGGAAGCGGCCGGCCAAATCGCTTCCGAAGAGCTCGAGGGCCGCGACGCCTCCGCAGAACACGACGGCGCCTCCCGAGACGATCGCGAGCGAGCCTAAAGTCACGCGGCGGAAGAGCGCGTCCATCGCTTCGTACTCGCGTTGCGCGGCGAGGATGGCGAGCCGCGGAACCTTCGTGGCCACGACCGCGAAGGCGACGGAGGAGATCGCGGTGGCGAACATGACGGTCATTCCCATCCGGCCTGCGACCTCCGGACCATGAAAGGCGAAGAGCACCGGAGTAAACAGGGAGAACGCGAGATAGCCGCCGATCCAGCTCACCGCGAATCTCCACTGGAGAGGCCAGACCTCGTGCCGCCACGAGAGGGCGGTCGTCCGGACCGCCGGAGCTCGCCGAATCCAAAGGCCCCGAAGGATGCGAAGGGCCTCTTCCCGGAGCGCGAGCACACCGGTGAGAAGCGTCGCGATCCGGGAGAGCGGGATGGCCAGAAGCCCCCCACCTGTCAGGATCGCGGCCCAGCTCACAAAGCGGCCTGCGAGAGCCTGGGCAAGCCGCGCGCCATAGACGCGCTCGACCTGGTTCAGCCCCTCGAGGATCGCCAGAACCGGCGTGAGGAGCACGCCTGCCGACGTCGCGAGGCAAGCGCCCCACCACAGCAGACGCCAGTGCTCGATCGCTCCGCTCGCCGGACGAAACCTCTCGAAGTAGAGACTCCCGAGAAAACCCAGTCCCAAAAAGAGCACGAGCGCGACCCCGCAGTACCAACGACCCGCGAGCCGCTCGAGCTCGGCGAGCCGCCGGCGTGCCTTTTGTGTCTCGTCCGTGTTCTCGCGCCGCTCGAGTCGCGCCCACTCGTGGCTCGCGAACTGCTGGAGGACGTGGGCGAGCCCGAGCTCGGCAAGAGTCGTAAGCGTGAGAAGTCCCATGAACGTGAAGTAGTAACCCTGGAGCACCGGCGAAAAACGGTACGCCACGAGAGCCGCCGTGACGAGACCGGCGGCGCTTCCCCAAAGACGGTTCCCGATCGCATACCAGGTGGCCCGGTCCGTCACGGTCTTAGCTCCGCACTCGAAGCGACGAGCTCGATGGCTTTTTTGGCCACGTCCCGAGCGTCGTATCGAGTCAGGCAGTGCACGTCCCCGAAGCGGCACTCCGCCTCCATGCAGAACCCGCACTCGAGATCGCCGGAGTGGAGACAGACCGACGCGGGCCCGAGGGGTCGCGAACGATCGGCGCGGCTCGATCCGAACAGCGCGAGCGTCGGGACACCCGAGACCCAGGCCATGTGCATGAGACCGGAGTCCTCAGAGAGGACTAAGCAGGCGCGCCTCACGAGAGCGAACGCCTCGGCCGGGCTCGTCCGACCCACGAGATCGACGACTGCCTCCCCGAGCTCGGCGCTCAGGTACGAGGCTTTGGGCTTCAGTGTCTGAAGCCCGAGGAGCAGAAACCGCGTGGGCGCGGGCACGAGCCGTTGCCATTCACGGGCGAAGGCGACGTAGCGGTCCAGAGGCCAGTGGCGCGAGGGAAAGGCTCCCGCCGGGTTCAGAACGACGAGCTTCGACCCGCTCCGATAGCCCGCTTGCTCGAGGAGCACGTCGACTCGTCCGTCGCTCGAAAGCTCGAGACGTGTATCCGGCCCAACCGGACCGAGCCCGGAGGCGTCGATCGCCGCGCGCGTACACTCTCCGGCCGGGAGCGGGCTTCCTCTGTCGAAGCGACTCCACGCCCGAGGCCTCGTCGCCGCCACGACGAAACGGCTGATCTCGTTGTTCTGTAGGTCGATCACGACGTCGTAGCGTCTCGCGACGAGACGCGGCAAAAGGCCGAGTGTCGAGAGACACTGTTTCTTGAAATGCCGGCCGCCGCCAATCGCGAAGACACGGGAGAACGTCTGGAGGCTCCTCGGAATCTCCGCCGTCTCCTCGCGGGTGAGGAGATCGACCTCCGTTTTTGGAAGCTTTCTCCGGAGAGCCGTCAAGTAGGGAAGCGTGATGACGACATCGCCCATCGCCTGGAGGCGGATGGCGAGAACGCGACCGGGCGCAGCGGCTCGGGTCCACGGCCGCGCGACGATCCGTGCTCGATCCGTCACGAGCGTCTCCGGAGCTCCAGCACGTAGTGATCGCCGAGATAAGCGAAAGGCCAAAAATGCCGGAGCGATCTCTCGACCCCTGCCATCGCGGCGAGGAGCCTCGGTCGCTTCTCGAGAACGCTCGACCAGAGCGACGGAGGGAGCGCCCATCCGAGCGCGGATAACCGCTCCACGCGGAACCCGGGCTCGAAGGCGCGGGCGAGCTCTTCGGGCCAGCGGTAGGAGATCCGGATGCGCACGTCTCCGACCCGCGCCGTCGAGCCGCTTCTCGAGAGACGCCGAAACGCCTGTCCCGCGTCGAGCCGCATCATCGAGGCCGCGAGCTCCCACAGACACAAAGGCCCCATCACCACGAAGACGACAGGAGCGTTGGGTCGCACCCAGCGCGCGAGCGCCTCGGCGAGAGGCCCGAGCTCGGCAACGCAGTTGAGTCCGCCGAAATTAGAGAACGCCCCATCGAGGCTCTCCGATGCAAGCAGAGCGGGTGGCTCCGCGAGATCCAGGATGCGGAACGCGATCGATTCCTCGAGACGCCGCCCGCGCGCTTTTTGTTCCGCCTGCGCGAGCATGGCCTTCGAGCCGTCGGTGGCCGTCACCCGCACTCCTCGCGAGGCGAGCCAGCAGGCGTCCTCCCCGGTCCCGCAGTTGAGCTCGAGGACGTGATCGCCGGGCGCAAAGAGCGCGGCGAGACGCTCCCACACGAGGCTCCGGAGCTCCCGACCGAGCTTCGTTTCCGTGAAGGTGCGGTCATAGCTCGGCGCCGCCCGATCGAACGCAGCGATGGAAGCCCCCATCACCCCTCGACCTCCCGCGCGCGGAGCGCCATCTGCAGGCGGCCCGTCGCCCACCGGGCGCCTCTTTTCGCCAGACGGCCGATGCGGCGGATCTCAATTCCCGGACGGTGGAGCTCACGGTGGAAACCAACCTCGCTCACGATCCACTTCATCGCGGCTTCGTAGTAGCGACGCGAGTGCCTTCCGGCGACGACGAGGTCCCGGTCGGAGCGATGTTCCCACGCGCGCGACGAGCCCACGCGATCGCGAACCTTTTCGTAATATCCCGTTCCCTTGATCGGATAGGCGACGGTGGTCAAAAAGACATCTGGACCGGCTTTCTTGAGATGCTCGACCGTCGCCCGCAGGTCCTCTTCTTCTTCTCCTTCGTAACCCACCATGATGAACATCCCCACCTCGATACCTCGGCTCTGACAGAGCCGGGTCGCGGCTTGCACTTGCTCGACCGTTACCCCGCGCCGCATCGCATCGAGAATCTTCTGGCTGCCCGACTCCGATCCAATCCAGATGCGAAAGCATCCGATGCGGGCGAGGGTATCGACGATGGGCTCGCTCAGTCGATCCGCGCGCGAGATGCACTCGAAAGGAACATGGAGCCCCCGCCGCTCGAGCTCTTCGGCATAGGCGAACAGCCACGACGGCTTGATGGTGAAGACATCATCTGCGTACCACACCTGGTCCGGCCGGTAGCGGCTTTCGAGCTCCTCGAGCTCTCGGGCGACGTTCGAAGGCGAGCGGCGGCGGTGGGTCTTTCCGTAGACGGCGTGGCTGCACCAGTCGCAGTGGTAGGCACAGCCGCGTGCGCAGATGAGCGAGAGGGAGCTTCGTCCATGATGTTCTTTCCACACGCGGAGATAGGGCTCCATGTCGATCGCGTCGCGGTCCGGCATTGGGAGGACGTCCAAGTCGGTCAGGAAAGCGCGCGGCTCGGTGCGGACAACCGAACCCTGGTCGTCGCGGAAAACGATACCGCGAACACTGTGGAGCTTCCGGGACGCGCTGCGGGAGAGTGCGAGCGCGAGCTCCTCCATGGCCTCTTCGCCCTCGCCGATCACGATCGCGTCGGCGCCGCGGGCGAGGTACTCCTCGGCATGAAACGGAGGGTCCGGCCCGCCGAGGACGACCGGAACGCCCGCGGCTTTCGCCTCTCGCACCATGTCGAGAACCCGTCGCTTGGTCATGAGGTTGCAGTAGATTCCAACGACCGAGGGCCGCTCTCGTTCGAGTGCGGCGGTGAAGTCTTCGGGAGCGCGGAAGGTCGCGTCGAACACGGACACGGACAGACCACGTTTCTTCAGGTACGCCGAGATGTAGAGGAGCCCGAGCGGAGAATAAGGTTTCATGACCTCTCCCTCGTGCTCGTCGAGGGCGAGATGGTAGCCGTGTGTCAAAAGAACGTGCATGGCTTACACTCCGAACGGTCTCGCCCGGACGAGCTCTCGAGGCGCCTTGAAGGACGGACAGACGCAGCGAAGGCAGGCGTCTCGCTCTCCCCTTCGGATCTCTCCCCGGATCGCCATCAGCTGCGGGTCGTTGAGATCCCGAGCCAAACTTCCGGATCCGGACGGTGGTCGGCCTTCGATGAAATGACAGGGCTGGAGCGCGCCGTTCGCGCGCACCACGATCGAAAACCGCGGCGCGTTGCAACGGACGGGTGGGAGCTCGTCGAGGCCGTGGTGGGCCGCGAAGAACTGCAGCATGCGGCCTAGCTTCTCGGGGCTCTCGGCGACGAAGCCGCTCGCGATCTCCGTCGCGAACTCCCGTTCGAGCCGGGAAAGCACGTCGCGAAAACGAGGCAAGTCTTCTTCGTCGAGCATGGCAGCACGCGACACCTCGTCGCCGTGCGCGAAAGCCGTCCCTCCGTCGACGTCGACGGGGAAAAAGGAAATCTCCCGCACGTTCGAGCGTCTCGCCAGCCGGACGAGCTCGGGTATCTCGAGGTAGTTTGCCCGCTGGACTGTGCAGCGGAGCGACACCCACGTGTCACGAGCCACGAGGGCCTCGATCCCGTCGAGCACCGTCTCGAACGCGTCGACGCCGCGGATCGCACGGTAGGTCTCTCGCGTCGCGCCGTCCAGCGACACCGTGACGCGCTCGCAGAGCTCACCGACGCGATCGGCCTCTCTCTCGAGCGACAGTCCGGCGGTGAGAAGCCAGAGCGCGAGTCCCCGCGATCGAAACGTCGCCGCGATGTCACCCCATCGCGGGTGGAACAACACCTCGCCGCCGGTGAGCAGTACGGCCTCAGTGCCGAGCTCCCTAAATCCATCGGCGAGCTCCCGGGCTCGTTCCAAAGACAACTCCTCGACTCCGTTCTTCCAAAAATCACACGTCACGCAGCGCGAATTACAACGCTCGGTCACGTACACAATGCCGAGCGGCAGGCCGTGCAGGCGGTCACCGAAGAAGTTCAAGCCCACTCGCAGGTTCATGCGCGCTCCTCGCGGATGGCGGCGGAGGCGACGCCGAGAAGGATCCAAAAAGCGAGATAGATCGGGGTCAGCGCGAGGAGGTAGTCGAAGACACCGTGCACGAGAAAGCCCATTAGCGCCGCCGTAACGGTCGCGGCGGCGAGGGTAGCGTCACCCTTGCGCACCCGATAAAGGCCTCGCAATGTGCTTGCGACGAGAAGGGCAAATGCCACGGCGCCGAAGAGACCGGTCGTCGCCAGGATCTCCAAATAGAGACTGTTCGAGAACGCTCTCGTGTCCCATGAGCTCCGGCCGGCGGCGCGGCCGTACAGCCAACGGAAGTTGTCGGGACCGACGCCTGTGAGCGGCTGCTCTCGAAACAGCGACAGCGCCAGGCCCCAGAGCTCCAGACGCCCGGGACGCCACGCGAGGCTCGCGATCCTCTCGCCGAGCTCGGAGAGCTCGGCCAGCTCAGAAAGACCGCCCTCACCGACCGGACCGACGGCGACTCGCACGAAAGCGCCGATCCCCGTCTTGTCGGAAAACCAAGTCATGCGCCCGTGCACCATGTCCCAAATCAGAACGTACTGTCCAGGATGTGCGGGCGCCCGAACGTCAGCATAGAGATCCACCTGCTCATCCGGTGCGAGCGATTTATCGAGCCGGGTCCTAGTGCCTTCGATGCCGAGGGGCACGAGGCCGCGCTCGTCGGCGGTAAACCACCGATACGAGAGGAAGAAGTCTCTTTTCTCGGAGGGCCACGGCATCCTTCCTGTGTTTGTTACGCTCACACGCATCGTCCGGCGCTCGCCCGGCTCTAGCGAGAGCGAGTTCGTCTCCGGCGAAAGCGCGGCGCGGTACCACGCGGCATCTCCCTCATTCGCGACCCGCAAGCGAAACGTCGGATCGGACAGGCTCGAGACGAACAGAAGCGCGACGAACCCGAGCAAGAGCCAGAAGAGAAACCGCGAGCCGTCCGGTCTCCGACGTCTGAGCCAGAGCCACTGGAGCAACAGGGCGCTCACCGCGCCGAGAACGGCGCCACGCGAACGGGTCAAGAGAATGGAAGCGAACATGCCGGTAGCGGCCATACCCGCGAGCGTTCTCACGCCACGCCGCGTGCGTTCATGGCTCACGAAATACAGCGCGGCGGGGAGAGCGAGAACGAGAAACCCCGCCGTCGTATTCGGAAAAGCAAACGTCGCCGTGACTCGAGGCTGGCCGCCCACTTCGAAAGGATGCTCGCGAAACGGAGCGAGCCACGACGCCATCGCGACGGGACGGAGAGCCTCGACGACGGCCAAGATCGCCGTGACGCTTCCGGCGACGGAGAATCCGGTGAAGACGACGCCCCAACGCGCCACCGGCCCGAGAGCCGAGGACGTGAGGAAGAATGCAACGACTCCCGCCGTCAAACGGAGACTGAACTTGAGCGGCAGGACTCGAGGTGGAGCCGACGCCAGGGTCGACACCATAAAGGCAAGGAGCAACAAGAGAGCCCACGCCGCGAGAGGCACCGGACGGCGGTGGAACCCGCCCTTCGGGTAGAGCCCCAAAAGGAAGCCGGCGGTCGAAAGGAGCAACAACGCCACGACCTCGAGCAAGCTCATCTCGAAACCTAGGGCGTGCGCCACGGGCTCCATGGGCTCGAAGGGCAGGAGCGCTGCGAGGAGACCGATGGCGACGACGGCTTGCATCTACTTCTTTTCCGCGATGAACAGAGGAAACCGCGCGGGCGGCGGGAGACGGCGCAGGCGGCAGTAGCGGCGCCGCAGAGCTCGCCTCGTGCCCTCGAAGGGCAGCCTCACGTCCACGTCGAAGCCGAGCTCTTGCAGAAGCGCGACCGTCTCGGAGAGAACGAGGAAGCCCGCCGGTCGGGGATCGTCGTTGATTCCGTATCGTTCGCGGTGCTCTCGCTCGCGGCGCTCCACCATGGCGCGTCCTACGCGAGGATCGTCGTACGCCGGGCTGTCCAGGAGAATCAAGAAGCCGCCGCGCCGCATGAGACGGCGGGACTCCTTCAGCACGCGCGGCGGGCTCTCCGCGTAGTGAATGGAAGCGTTGGCGACGACCAAATCGAACTGAGAGTCGTCCAGCGGGAGAGATTCCATGTCGGCCCGGGCCCGTGTAACTCTATCGTGAATCCCGCGGCAGCTCCTCTGGTACCGGTCCATCGCCAGTAGACCGTCGTCCTCATCGAGAGAAATGTCCGTCGCCAGAACGTAGTGCCCCCTCGTAGCCATACGCCAGGAGAGCCACCCATTCCCGGCGCCAAGCTCGAGGACCTGGAGCACGCGCCGTCCGCACGCGCCGCCTCGCTCACCCGCCTCGATCGAGCGAAGCACCGAAAGAAAGTGTCTAAAATTTCTAGCGCGCAATCTCCAGATACTCCGATGTCTTCCGGTTCGTTCGAGGAAAGGGAGCGCGCGGTAATAGTCCGCGTCGCCGCTCCATCCCTCGACGCGCCGGAGCCGGCCGTAGCTGTCGAGAAACTGCGCGAACGTACGCGCACGCTCCTCGGACAGAAGGGGAAGGACCTCGCCTCGACTCTCGATTCTTCCCCCCTCGGCGGGACAGACCAGATCGAACCCGAGGGCGAAGGCGGTGGAACCGCACTCGGGGCAGCGGAGCTTCCATCCATCAAAAGCGTCGGTAGTAGTGAGCGGGGCCTCTTCCGGACGGGAGGCGTCATAGGCGATGGACATGACTCATTTGCCTCGAAACGGAGGTAGTACCGGACTCCTCCAGGGCGCGATCTAATCCCAGCAGCCCGTTGAGCTTCCTGGAGAGCTCGGCTCCGTGGTCGTTGAAGTGCAGCTTGATGACACCGGTCTTGAGCGTTACGGACTCAGGGCCGCCCGCCCTTCGCCACTGCCGACGGAGGTGGCTCCGGAGAAGTAGCCGTCCCATCCACTCCAAGAGAGCGCCACCTCCCACAGACAGAAACCGCTCGAGCCGAGAAGCACCCGCGGGCGGTTCGTCACCGCCAATGGGCTCGTGCTCACGAAAACGTTCCCAGAAGTTCGGGAAGAATCGCGCTCCCCAGCCGTTGGCCCGGACAAAGCGCCGGTAGACCGCGTGACCCGCGATGGGTCGCAAGCCGAGAATCTGGTTCGCGGTGAAGGCGTCGTTCTCGGTCAGGGTGAGACGATCCTCGCCCAGGAAATAGTTCAGGCACATCGTGCGCCGGAGTCCCAGAAGCTTCATTGCCACGAAGAGAAAAAGCGCGACCGCCCAGGTCTTCCCTCGCTTCGTGATGAGAAAGAGGTCGATGTCTCCGTCGGCGGCGTTCTCTTTCGCGATGGCGCCCGAGAGCGCCACCATGCGCACGAAGGGAGTACGCCGAACGAGCTCCAGGACGCCGCGGTGCTCTTCCAAGAGCACGCGCGAGAGGCGACGCGTGCGCGCGCGGGACTCGACCGAGGAGCGACGGCCTTTTAGGAAGAAGAAAGGCGGCGCGCGCTCCACCGCCCCGAGCACGTGAGGATCTTCGTCGAGAATCCGGCGTAACTCTCGTCGCGAGAGCGTGACGCCCAGTAGAGAGCGCTCGATCTCCGGAAGTGTCATCGGGTAGTCGAAATGGGCCCCGTAGGCGATGGTGTCCACGACCGCGCGAGCTTCCCTTGCGTTCGTTGTTTCGGCGATCCGATGGCGGACTCGCACCGTCCGCCGCTCGAGCGCCTCCTCGTAAACGGCCAGCGTGTCGCGCGCGGTCCGCTCCCATGAAAAGGAGCGCGCCCGAGCGAGCCCGGCCCCAATCCACGTCTCGCGGTCTCTCGTGTCGGACAGCGCGTGCTCCATTCCTTCGCTCAGACAGTCGACGTCGTGCGGATCGACGAGGAGCGCCGCCTCCGCCGCGATTTCTTCGAGGGAGGATGTCTTCGAGGTGAGCACGGGCACACCACAAGCCATCGCCTCGAGCACGGGAAAGCCGAACCCCTCGTACAGAGAGGGATAAACGAACAGCTCGGCATGGGAGTAGAGCGCGGGAAGCGCGTCCTCGTCAACGTAGCCGAGGTGTTTGACGGCGCCATCGAGCCCGAAGGCTTCGAGGCTTTGCAATAGTTCTTTGGACCGCCAGCCGACGTCGCCGGCCAAGTAGAAGCGGTGGTCGGGAAAGCGAGGCCGTATCCGGGAAAAGGCTTCGACTGCGCGAACGAGATTCTTCCTCGGCTCTAGTGTTCCCACATACAAGAGGTACGGCTTCCGGAGCTGGAAGCGTTCTCGAAGGCGGCTCCAGCTCTTCCGGCTCGTGTTCGGGCGGAAGTGCGTGTCCGCCGCGTGGGGAATCACTCGTATCTTGTGCTTCGAGATGCGGAAGATGCGAGCGAGGTCCTCCTTGGTCGACTCCGACGGCGTGATGACGAGCCGCGCCCGTTTGGCAATAGCGGGCGCGATGGTCGCCGTCAGCAATCGTTTCCGCCACCTGTGAAATTGCGGAAAGAGCTGCAGAGTCATGTCGTGAAACGTCACCACGAATGGCCGGTCGAGCGCGAGCGGGGCGAGATAGTTCGTGAAATGGCAAAGGTCGGGGCTCATCTCGCGCAGAATAAACGGGAGCACTCCTTGCATCCACGGCGCGCGCAACGGAAAATAGCCCGACGCCACCTGCCGTGCTCGCGGAAGCGGTCCGAAAGCAATAGGTCGATTCGATAGAACGAGAAGCTCGTCGATGGGGTTTGTGTCTCCCCCGACGCGAGTGAGCCTATCGAGAAGGCGCGACGAGTAATAGCCGACCCCGGTCTTGTTGCCCCGAATCGTGGTGGCGTCGTATCCCAGAAGCATGATCTTTCCTCAGGGGCTGCCGACGTCCGTCGGTGAAAGCATCCTCCCCGAAGGCGTTGGCGAAACCGTCTCGACGGTTTCGTGGACGCGCTCGGGAGTCGTTAGCGAGCCAACGGGAGGACGGAGCAGATCCAAAGTAAAGGCCAGACTCGCCGCGGTCAGACTCCACTCGGCGGCGCAAACGGCCATGGCTGCTCCCGAGGCGCCGTGACTCGGAATCAAGATCACGTCGAGCAGAATCCCTACCGAGAAACGAACGAGGACGGCGGCGAGGAGCCGGCGAGGTCTCTCGGCGGCGATCAGCAGGTGCGTCGTGAGCGCGTTCAGATACACGGCCGGGATCGCGAGGCCGAGCCATGCGAGGACGGGCGCCGCGTCGCTGAATCCAGCCCCGTAGACAGCGGTCAGCGTCGGCCCGGCTAGCGCGAAAAAGACGGTGCCGATGGGGAAGGCGGCGGCGAGGAGCCACGTTCCGAGCAGCCGTATCAGCGGCCCATGGGTACCTTGGCCCATGGCGCGCACCAGGAGCGGGAACGCGCCCGCAACGATCGCCGCGGAGATGACGAAAGTGGCTTCGAAGAGACGGAACGACGCAGCGAACAGACCCACTTCGACGGGCGCGCCGAGCACGGCGAGGATGAGCAGATCCGCCCTCAAGTAAATGAGTGTGACGACGGACGTCGCCGCGAGCGGCAGGACGTCCCGAACGAGCGGTCCCGGCTCGGGCGTGGCGGCCTGCGCTTCCGATCCCGCCGCTCGTCGCCTCAAGACCCCAGCCGCGGCGAAGAGCGCAGGAACGCTCGCGAGGGCAAGGTAAATGGCCAGCTGGCGAAGATCCGTGCTCCGCCACACGGCGAGAACTGAAGCGACGAGCCAGCTCGAACGCAGCACGACGAGGAGCACCCCCTCGCGGGCCACGCCCCCGCGACTCCGGAGCACGACACCGCCGAGTTCGACCCATGAGCCGGCCAACTGCACGAACAGAAGGAGGGCGAGCGGGAACGCATCTGCGTCGAGCGCCTGCGTTGCCAGGAGCACGGCGATACCCGCGGCCGCGAGCCCGGAAAGAAGTGCTTTCGCGCCGAGGATGCCGCGGAGCGTTTTCGCCCGGAAGTGGCGCGAGAGCCTCCGGAGCCCGACGACGTGGAGCCCGAGATCCGTCGCCTGCGCCAGCATCCAGGCCGTGTACCAGAGGACGGCGAAACGACCGAACCCGTCGGCGCCGAGACGCCGCGCGAGCACGATCGCCATCAGGAAGCTCAGCGAACGGGACGAGACATCCCAGAAGAGCTTGCCGCTACTTGCGACGAACGCTCGGCTGCGGGCGTCGGCGTCTGGACTCGTTCCTTCTGTTGTGTTTGCCATCCAAACAGGGAAAAGCAATCTCCGTGCCGGCGGCGCGTGCGACGGAGCAGGCATTTTTAGGCGCGTTTCGAGCCGGCCTTACAACCCGCGTAAGCAAGTTACGAAACGAGAAAGCCGGCTGTCGGAGCTCAAGCGACACCGAGGGCACGGTTCTGCCGGTGCGAGCGGATCTCGAGGCGCATCCGGGCGGCCATGAGCCCGACGAGCTCCCTTACGGCTCGGGCGGCGGCCATCGGCCGGGGCAGGCGTCCGAGCTCGCGGCGCAAGCGGAAGTCCCGGTGAACGAACTGATAGAGCGCCCGGTAGAAACCCGGCGTGTACCGGCCGCGAAACATGAGATCCAGATCGTCGCTGTCGGTCCAGTTGCTCTTGTCACCGAGCTGGGATCGGACGCGCTCGTAGAATGGAGTTCCGGGTAGCGGGTAGCTGACGGAGATACCGATGTCGTCCGGTCTGGCAAGCCGCACCATCTCCAGAGTCTTCTCGATATCTTCCCACTCCTCGCCGGGATAGCCGAACTGTAGAAAGAAGCAAACGCGGATTCCACGCGAGCGAAGGAGTCTCGCTGCGTCGTGAATCTGTTCGACACGCGTTCCCTTGTCCATAGCATCGAGAATCTTCTGAGAGCCGCTCTCCGCTCCGAGCCATACGCTCTCGCATCCGGCGCGGGCGAGCGCGTCGGCCACGGTCTCATCAATCAAATCGACGCGGGCCTGGATCTTGAACGAGGTCACCACCCCGCGAGATTCGACTTCTCGAGCGAACGCCTCCACCCAACCGGGCTCGAGACCGAAGATGTCGTCCGCGAACCAGATGTGATCCGGCTCGAGGTTGTGCTTCACCCACGCGAGCTCTTCGGCGACGTTCGCGGGTGAGCGCACGCCGTAACGCTGTCCATAGATGGGCTTCGCACACCAGTTGCAGTGATAGGGACAGCCTCTGGTCGTCACCATGTTGATCGAGAAGATGTCGTGACGTTTTCGCCACGCGCTCCGGTATCGTTCGGCGTCGATGAGATCCCAAGCGGGAAAAGGAAGACCATCCAGGTCCTGAATCAATCCGCGAGGCGCCGACTTCACCACTTCGCCGTCACGGCCGAGGTAGGCGAGCCCGGCGACGCTCCCGAGCTCGGCCGTCGGCCCTCCCAGAGAGAACGCCTCGACGAGCTCGGCGAGGCTCAGCTCGCCCTCTCCCAACAAAGCGACATCGATGTCCGCCTGCAGATACTCCTCCAGCCGATCGGTGGCATCGGATCCGTTCACGACAACCGTAGCCCCTTTCGACCTCGCGAGACGTGCCTTCTCGAAGGCCGCGCTCCGCATGTTCGTGAGGCACATTTTGGACAGGTAGTTGAAGTTGTCTTCGTAAAGGGCCACGAGCTGGGGGCGAAAGCGGTCGAGGTCGGTCTCATACTCGTCGTGTCCCGACGCCAACATCGAATCCGAAAGGAACACCTCGTGCCCTCGCTCTCTCAAGACCGACGCCGCGTACAGCGTTCCCAGAGGCGGATAAGGCTCGAGCACATTTGTTTGCTTCGGGTCCAGCTCTAGCTGGAAGGAGGGTGAGAGGAGCACTCTCATGACGCCATGGTAGCACAAGGCTTTCCGAGTCCGATGTTCGATCTGTTAGCGCGCTCACCAGCGCGAAGTCCCGGGCGTACGGGCGTACTGTATGAGCTTGGTCACACTTTCGAAGGGCGATGTCTTCGGCAGCGCTACAATGGTTCATGACGTTTCAATGGCCTTCCGACTTCGTGCGGATCCCCGACGAGGAGTGGGGCCGTCGCCCCATCGAAGAGCTCGCGCGCAAGTACGACACCGTGGAGGCCCACGGCTGGTATCGAAACCTCGAGCCGACCGTCACGGCGCTCGCTGCATTCTTGAACGACGGCGACGTGCTCCTGGACTACTCGGCGGGCACCGGAATCCTTGCGAGCCGTCTTCTTACCGGAGATCCCGACTTCGGAATTCTGCTCGTCGATTCCTCGCCCAAGTTCTTACGACTGGCTCTCGAGAAGTTCCGTCACGACGAGCGTGTCGCCTTTCGATGGGTTCGCTACTTGCGAGACGAGAAACGCATCCAGTTAATAGACGAAGTCATACGCGGCGAGCTCTTGACTCGCGGGATCAAAGCGGTCTCGAGCACGAACGCCATTCACCTCTATTACGACGTTCCCGCAACGATCGCTTGCTGGAAGCGGATCTTGTGCCGCGACGGCGCGGTGTTCGCGCAGTCGGGCAACATCCGCCATCCACGCGCGCCGGCGGAACACTGGATCATCGACGAAACGGTCGAGGCCGTTCACGAGGAAGCCCTCCGCATCGTCGCCGCCGATCCGGACTATCGGCTCTACGTCGAAGGGACTCGCGAGCCCGAGCGGATGAAGGCCTACGAGCGCCTTCGCCGCAAGTTCTTCCTTCCGGTGCGCGACCTCGACTACTACCTGGAGGCATTTGAGCAGGCGGGCCTCCCCGTGACCGACGTGTTCTAACAGGGCCTACGACGCCAACGTGGAACAGTGGTATCAGTTTGTGAACACCTATCACGAAGGTGTATTGGGTTGGGTCGGCGGTAGCGAGCGGATCGAGGGCAAGCGGCCCGGGCCAAAGGCAATAGAAGATCGCCTGGCCCTCATGCGAAAAGCCATGGAACGGGTTTTCGAAGGAAATGCTTCCTTCCTCGCAGGATGGACCTACCTCCGTGCGGACAAGGGCGCTAGTGCTCGATCCCCGGTCCTCGTGTAGCGTGTGACTTCACCTTGAGGTAGACGATTTCCATTCGGAGATCGTCCAGCCGAGCGCGAAACGACTCGGGTGCGGCCTGTCGCTCATCATTATTAATACTAATCCGGACGGGTTCGCGGGCCAACGCCCGTCGGCGGGCAAGGCATCGGACGATTGGTCGCTGCGAGGGAAGGAAGACGAGAACGAACTCGTCAGTACCCAGACGGAGCAACCGCGAGCGCTCAGAGGAGGCGAGAACGGCGCGTAAGTCTTTGATTTCACACGCGGACGCATTTTGATGAGGCACAGGTGGCTACTCAATTTCTACCGCCAAGAGTGAAACATCGTCTTCCCGCTTGGCATCGCCGCTAAAGGCTTGGATGCGTTCCAGCAGATAAGAAATCGCGTCCTGGAGAGGTCGGTCGCGACTCTCGTCGACGGCCTGCTTCAGGCGATCCCTGCCGAAAGCCTCGTCGTGCGGGTTGACGACTTCGGTCAATCCGTCCGAATAGAAGTAGAGTCGAGAACCGGGCTCAGCTTTTATGAGTTGCTCTTCATAGGTGGCGTTGCTGAAGAGTCCAATCGGAAAACCGTATTCTCCAAATTCAAACGCCGGCCCCCGAGGAGGCTTGTAAACAGGTGGAGGGTGGCCAGCAAGGGCATAGCAGAATTGCCTCGTCTTGGTGCTGAGGACCTCATAGATCAACGTAAAGTACTGGGGGATTACGGCCTCCGCGTCCATTGGGAACAGGCGGTTCAAGCCTCTCAAGACCAGGGCCGGGGAGACGATGTCGTAGCTGGACCCGCCATCCTGCAGTCGAGTCAATAAAGAAGTAGGGCCTAGGATGGGTGTCAAGACCCGGTGAAGGGCAACGGAAAGCATCGCCGCCGAGGCCCCATGTCCGCTGACGTCGAGGAGGTAGAGGCACAGATGCTCCCTATCCAACTGAAAGATATTGAGCGTATCGCCATGGAGTTCCTCGCACGGCTGGACCTCCCACGCAACCCTCACCTTCTCCAGCACCTGAGCACGCTTTGGCAGGAGGGATCTTTGAATCTCGGCCGCGGCCTCAAGCTCGGCTCTCATCCGCTTGTTTGCCTTCCGTAACTCCTCTTCGGCTCTCTTGCGCTCACTCACATCCCGAACCATCGCGATCATGCACGTTCTGCCGTCGACAGCGATGAGGGAGGCCGAGATCTCGGACGCCAGTTTCCTCCCGGACTTGGTCGAACACGTGAGCTCGTTCGTCCAGCCGACCCCCTCTTTGCGAACGTGCTTCGCAAAGGCCTTGACCTTAGGCATTTCGTCCGGGTGGATCGCCGACATCGGCAGGGAAAGGAGTTCCTCACGCGCGTATCCCAGCATTTCGCAGGCCTTCGGGTTGACTTGGATAATCTCGTCGCGGTCTGCGTCGACAACGAGGATCCCATCATTGGAGTGATCAAAGATCGTTCGAAAGGCCTCTTCGCTTGTGCGGAGGGCCTCTGCGGTCTTGTTCCACTCCTTTCTTGCAGCCTCGAGTTCAGCCACCTCGGAGCGCAGCTCCTCCAGTTGACGGGTGGACTGCTCGCCGGACTTCTCAGAGTCCTTCTTGGGAGTACGTGACATTCATCACCTCGGGACCCTTTCTCGCGGCTGTGCGGGTGCGTCCTCCAGGAGAACCGAGAGGGGCCTCGCAGGAAGGCGGCGGGCTCAGCGAAGCCGCCGAAGATCGATGAGCCCGAGGCCGATGTCATTGTTCTTTGTCTGCTGGCCCAGCGGGTCGGCGGCCGCCTCGAGCGCGTCGCGTAGCGAGGCGACATCCATAAACGGGTTCGCGGAAAGCACGAGCGCCGCCGCTCCTGCCACGTGAGGGGTCGAGGCAGAGGTGCCGTAAAATCGTCTTATGCCGAAGGAAACGGTGGAGACTTGGTCGGGGGCAACCAGATCCGGTTTCACGCGACCGTCGGCTGTGGGCCCGCGAGAGCTGAAGGATTGGACCTCGAGAGAGTCCAAGGCTACGGCTCCCACGCTCAACGCCCCCCGAGCATCGCCGGGCAGGGTGAGCGTGCCAGCTGGCGTCGCCAAGTTCGCAGAGACATTGTTGCTCGCCCAGAGGTAGAACTTCTGAGAGGAGTTCAGAGGGCTTGCCGGATCGTGACGGACGATCGCGTACAGAACCTCTTCCTCGGATTCGAAGCTGAGGAGCTCCAGTGGATCTTGGACACCGGCCTGAACATCGCGGCTGCTGGCCACGATGTCGGGATTGTCCTCCGAAATATCCCAGCTGCCGGTGAAGCCCGGCTTGACCACAAAGAGATCGTAGTCGTGCTCGCTCGCACCAAACGGATCGTCCCAGCGTAGGCTCACCATGGTAGTTTGATACGGGTTCACAGTTATGGGCGCCGCGAACAGACGCTGGTCGCCGAACTCGAGGAATCCATCCTGGTCGATGTCCTGCCAGGTTCCCTGATAGTATTTCTCGGCTTCGTTGCCTGCTGCGGTCACGAAGAGGATTCCGGAGGCGGTGATCCTGTCCACCGTTTGAGCGATGATGTGATTTCCGTCGGGAGAAAAGAGGTTGTCGAACCCTATGGAGTGGCTGATGATGTCGACCCTCGCTCCCATGAGCTGGTCC
Source organism: Candidatus Marinacidobacterales bacterium (assembly GCA_965237955.1). GTDB lineage: Bacteria > Acidobacteriota > Vicinamibacteria > Marinacidobacterales > SMYC01. The sequence goes on from OZ250169.1 coordinate 4,663,501, forward strand.
AGTTGCTCGCCCCAAGAGACGAGATCCTCGAAGGCGGCGAAATACAGCTCCGCCCCGGGCGCGATGTCGTGAATGATCTCCGCGCACGCAGTGCCGTGCGGGCTCTCGAACTCTTCCAGGTTGCCTAGGACGAACGTGGCGGAGGTTCTTTCCGCGGGAAGCTCGCTCCCGATCAGCGCCTCGGCATTCTGAAAACCCACGTCCAGCACACCGACGACGACCCCGCTTCCGTCCACGCCCATTCGCATGATGAAGTCGTCTGCTCCGATCACCGGCGCTCCTTCGCTCGTGATTTCCTTGGGGCTCGGGTAGTAAGGCGGCCGCATTCTCGCGACTGCGGCGTGGCTTGCCACCCGGCGAACCGCGCTCGCCGGCAATCTCACCTTCACCAGTTCTCGGAACTGGCCTTCGATGGTTCCTCCTGCGTCCTGAACCACCCCGACGACGTCGCTCGCCGTCGCCCCGGGGGAAAGGACGATCACTGCGGTCACCATGCGGGTGTTCGAATCTAGGTACCGGAGCCCCCGTGCGAACGCCAGCTCTCGCCGTTCCGACGCTTTTGCAATGCGGTGCAAAGCATAGGACAGCTTGCCGTACTCCTGCTTTTCGGACTGCGCCCAGGCCACCGTCGGCAGCGCGAACAGGAGGAGGACGCTGGTCGATTGTAAGAAAAATCGAAGCGTTCGCATCGAAGAACTCATTTCAGACAGGAGCCAGGCGAAAGCCGGGACCGTCAAGCCACCTTAGAATGTAACCGCTCGGATTTCAAGCGAATCAGGTTGAAAGCGAGACCAGCGAGGCTGCGGGGAGGAGACAATCGCAAAGAGCGTGTAATCATTACGACGGGTAAATATTGGCATAAGGAATAATACATCGGCAGCTCGGACATCGCCATGTGGGGCGGCGGCGGCAACGTGGTCGAGGGCAACTTCCTCGGTGCCGCGCTCCAACGCTGGCGCCTCGAACAACCTCGTAACTCGCAACGTCTTCGGAAACGTACCCCGTCTCGAACGAGATGCGCGGAGTCCAACTTCGTCGAGCACAAGACGAAGCCGTTTCCGATCACCGATCGTCGCTTCTGCTGCTTCTGGCCGCGGTCGGATTCTTGCTGCTCCTCGCTTACGTCAACCTGGCCAACCTCTTCTTGTTCCCCGCGCTGACGGCGGCGCGGGACGGGCTCGTCGACGTCCTGAAGGACGGAGCGCGCTCGGGGTGCGGCCGTCGCCGTGCGCTCGGGGGTATTCGCTCTCGCGGAGATCGCCATTGCGACCCTTCTGCTCGTTGGCGCGGGTCTCCTGTCGTTGCACTGACCGCCCACACCATGAAAGGCGACCGGGAGCGATGCCTCGAGGCGGGCATGGACGATTACATTTCGAAGCCGATCGACAACGAGGAGCTTTTCCGGATCATCGAGCGGCTGGCTATACCGGCACTCGCTGCCAGGAGGTCCTGGGGGCCTCGCCCCGGCCACGCGGTCTTCGATCCTTCGGCTCGATGATGATCGTGAGACTCGTGACTTCCAAGCTCCGTAACCCTTTCGTTCAGTTGGTGGCGGGGGCGGGATTTGACCCGATCAAGCCATTTTCTCAACTGGCTGATGGTGCGCGACTTTCGTCACTAAGTGCCTCAACCCCAACGGCTTCACCATCATTATTAATACTCTCCCAATTAATACTCTCCCAGTCCTGCCGAGTCCTCTGGAATCCTCCCGTGGTTTTGGAGACGATTTGGAGACGGACCGTTCCGGAAACGGAGGTCCCGTCGAAAGGTCCGGCTAAAGCTAGCCAGGTAAACCTGAAAGCTGTTGAAATGAAATCACTTAGCTCGCGCCCGCTGAAAAGTGCGAACAAAATCCTCGTCCGGTTCCCTTGAACTCGTTAGAAAACTGCGCCGCACCCACCGAAAATCCTACTGAAATCCCAGTCTGCGCACCGGTCGTCCATCTTCTGTAGCGTGTTCTCAAGGACGGTGAGGCGACTTGCGGCTGCGAGACCTAGCGAGCTCGGCGGGGATCCGCTCGGCCTCTTCGCCGCTGTAGAAGTACTCGTCGGCCCAGATACGAGGTTGATCCCCCGGCATGACGAAATACGCCTGCAGTCGCAACCGCCCGTTGATCCCGTCGCGCTCCACGCTCCCGGCGAGAACGTAGTCGACGCCGAGTGCCTCGGCGATCTCCCGAGCGCCGCCCGCGAGCCCCTTGTACTCGAGCACATCGGCACGCGGCACCACGTCGAACACTCCGAGCGCCGCGAGCTCCTCGGTGATCGCGACCGTGACGTTCGCAGCGATGAGCTCGAGCGCATCGGCCCCGTCGAGGTTATCGAACGGAAGCACCGCAAGAGAGGGACGAGCCGACCGCTCGGAAGAGATCCGTTGATTTGAGGAGGATCGCCTCGCTAAAGTTCAGCCCGCCCTGAGCCGACTAGGATCACTAGACATCTTTCCAATTCCAAGGCGAGAGCAATCTACAAGCGCCCGCCGGGAACGAGGCGCTCGTCTTTTGCTTCGGAGCCCGTGTCTCGTTCCCGCGTCCATCGGAGCCCAGGCTCCAAACCGTCCTCGGCGAAGCTCAGATGGGTTGCCAGACAACCGGGCGAACGTTCCGGCAGATCGGCGAAACGGTCATGGATGGCCGTGAGGTCATCGACATTCTCGAGAAACAGATCCAGGAGCTCTGGGTCGAAGTGACTACCGGACGCCGCGCGCATCCGGGCTAGTGTGTCTTCGAGTGAGAAAGCTGGCTTGTAGCAGCGCTTGGTCATCAACGCATCGAACACGTCGGCGATCGCGATGATTCGGGCCACCTCCGGGATCTGATTGCCCACCAGGCCACGCGGGTAGCCGCTTCCATCGAAGCGCTCATGATGATGCTGGGCCACCTCCGCGCCCAGCTGCAGGAGCCTTGATGCCGAGCCGGCAAGGATGTCGGCCCCGATTCCCGGATGGCGCTTCATGATCGTGAATTCCTCCGGAGTCAGCTTTCCAGGCTTGTTGAGAATCACGTCCGGGATGCCGATCTTGCCGATATCGTGCATCTTGGCGGCCGAGAGTAGCATATCGGAGTCTTCCGCCGACCAGCCACACCGGACGGCCAGCAGCGCCGAATAGTGGCTCATCCTGGATAGGTGTGCCGCGGTGCACTTGTCCTTGAACTCGGCTGCCGCCGTCAACCGCAATACCGTTTCCCGGTGGGCCAGCAATATCTCCTGCCGGGCGGCAGCCAAAGTCCTGACCGTTTCGGTCAGCTCTCTCGTGCGCGCCTCGATCTGGGTCTCCAGCGTGGCATTGAACTGGTTGAGCTGTTTCTGGTAGCCCCCGATCCGCAGCATCGATTTGACGCGGGTCCGTAGTTCCGTCGGATCCACCGGCTTGGCGATGAAATCATCGGCACCGAGGTCGATGGCCTTCAGTCGGCTGACGTCATCGGACCATGCCGTCATCACACAGACCGGAATCGAACGATTGGCATCGTTGCTGCGAAACTCCTTCAGGAAACGGTGACCGTCCATGACGGGCATCGCAATATCCAGTAAGATGAGATCGGGACGATGCTGTTCGAGCACTTCCAGGGCCTCGCGCCCGTTTTCCGACTCGAGGAAGGCCAGCTCCTGGGGACGCAACACGCGCTTCACTGCATTCCGGTTCGAGACTTCGTCTTCGACGAGCAATACGATCTGTTCCACGATGTCTCCCATGATTTTCCGAGCGGCTCACTGCCTTGGTGCACAACTCCGATAGAGGCCGAGAGCTCGCTTGGCCCCGACTCCCATCATCCGATCATCTCGCTATCAGGCATCCCGAGCGCCGTCATCGTGTTGAGAATCTTGCACCCGATCCTTGCCTCGACTCTCTGTGCCGCCAACCCTCTCGCTCGCATCGCTGAGCCCACGATAGCCTTGTAGCGATGGAACGTTGTCTCGACTTTGCTCCGTTTGCTGTAGCCCGATTCTGTGTGCCACTTTCGTTTGCCGAGCCGAGCTTGTGCTGCAATGTTGCGATTGCGCTGTCGGCTGCTCGCCGGCCCCGATGCGAGCTGGGCGCCCTTGCGCGGCGGTATCAGCACCCTCGGCGAGCAATGAGCGCTGTGATTCTCGATTGCCTCATAGACGCCGCCGGCGTCGTATGCGGTGTCAGCTCTGGCCGATGAGATGGGACTGTCGATCTGTCCGACAAGCGATGCAACCCGCGATGAATCGCGGGCTCTTTTGCTCGTCAGCTCGCCGGCGACGACTTCGCCACTCTGCTCGTCGATCTACGTGAATGCAAGCGTAGGTATCTGGTGGGCAGGCTGGTCGTTCGGTGGGCGGCGTTTCGACGGTTGTTTCCTGTTCTTCGTGGTGGGTCTCGCGGTGCTCTTCGATTGGCTGCGTCGGCATCCCATCATCCCAATTCTCGGAGGAAGCCTAGCCCTCGTTTTGTGGAATCTGGAACTTGCGCATCAAACGCGGCGAGGGCTCGTGCCACCCGATCGCCTCGTCTCCTTCCGAAGCGTATCGGAGAGGACCGTCCGAGAGCTATATGACCGCTTCGGCTACCCGTTTGCCGCGCCTGCGAATTGGATCTTCGCCAGGCGCTTTGGCGTTTCGCCGGAGAAGTTTGACCGCGTCTTCGGTCACGAGGGCTTCGGAAATTTTAAGCTGGTGTTCGATTCGGGTAGCGAGCCGTTTGTTGCAACCGGCTGGGGAGACGCAGAGCTCGACGCTGATGGACGACCGTTTCGATGGTCGCTAGGCGAGGTGTCTCAGCTATTAGTCCCGTTGCGGGCCGTGCGGGAGTACGAGTTGAACGTCGAAGTACGGCCGTTTTCTGAGACCGTGCCCAACGAGCTTCGGGTGTCCGTGAATGGCTCGACCGAGCCGGGTCGCCGTTTGAGCACGGCCGAAACGTTGACAGCGCGATGGGTCCTCTCCGCTGAGCTCTTTCGGCCTGGAGTCAACGTCCTTGCGTTCCGCCTCGTTAAGACGAAGCGCCCCTCGGAGCTCGACCTGAGTGCAGATTCCCGCGAACTCGGGGCAGCGTTTTACCGGATGGAGCTCGTCGCCGTACCGGACTGAGGCCCATCGAGGCATCCATGTCTCAGACGTGTGCTAGGATACCCGCCTTCTTATGGCAGAGCTCCGGCGCTGGACTGCGACGGCTTCTCTGACACGCCCTGCCGTACTTCTCGCAATTCTCATTCTCGCGGCGGTGCTGCGCTGGTGGGGCTGGGATTACGGCCTTCCGCATCCGATGGCGCGCCCAGATGAAGAGATTACTCTGGAAGCCGCTATCAAATGTTCGCGAGCGGGAATCCGGATCCGGTTTCGCTGCCGTATCCAAGCTTCATCGTCTACCTAGACGTGGCGGCGTTGCGTCTCTACTACAAGGTGGGGGAGTTCCTGGGCCGCTACGATCGGCGTCTCGACATGCTCTTCGACATGGTCGTACTACGCCCGCGTTTTCACTACCGAGTGGCACGCACTGTGAATCTCGTCTTTGGCGTCGCAACGGTAGCGCTCGTCTATCTGCTTGCAACCACGACCTTCCAGACTCGAGACACAGGATGGCTGGCTGCTCTCCTCCTGGGCACGAGCTTACTTCATGTCATCTACTCGCGGTTTGCGACCGTGGACGTGGTCACTACGTTTCTCGCGACGGCGGCGGTACTCTTTGCCGTCCGAGCAGCTTCGTCGTCGAAAACGTCGTCCTATGTCGTCGCGGGCATGTTCGCCGGCCTTGCTGCATCGAGTAAGTACAACGCCGCCGTCGTTGTCTCGGCGCTCGTCCTTCCCGTCGTCGCCGTGCTCTTCGGTGGAGAGGCGAAGGAGCGAGCCCGATCCCTCTCCAATCTTGCAGTCGCGGGCTTGGTGACGGTTTTGGTCTTTGCAGTGACATCGCCCTTCGTCGTTCTCCACTACGAAGAGGTTTACAGATTCGTCACGCACATGGGTCGCGTCCTCACTGATGCTCCTGACGAATTGGCACTGTGGGTTCACCTGCGCGACACGTTTCCCCGAGGGATGGGGTGGCCATTCTTTGCCGCTGCTGTTGTGGGGCTTGGTCGCGCCGGCTGGCGGCGGCGACCCGAGGACCTCGCGCTGGTTGGATTCGCTGTCGTTTACTTCGCCGCTATCGCCGGCGCACGCATCGTCTTCCCGCGATACGTGCTGCCCCTCATACCGGTACTTGCCGCGTTCGCCGCCGAAAGTTCCGTTTGGCTTGCAGCCCGCTTTCGACACCGAGCTGCTGCTACCGCGGTCCTGACTGTTTTGCTCGTCGTGCCTTCGCTCGCGAGCTCCGTTCGATTCGATCGTCTCGCGGCTCGGACCGACACACGACTGCTCGCGACCGAGAGGATCGAGGAGAATCTCCCCAAACGGTCGAAGATCGCCCTCTGCCGTGGATACGGCGCACCTAGTATCAACTCGGACCGTCGGCGCCCACCAGCGTTCGAGCCGGTAACGATAGTTTGTTCTGTTAACGCGATTCTGGCTTCTGGTGCGCGCTACCTCGTTACCTACGAATACCCTCCCCTTGAGCACCGACTCGCGTCGGACGTTCACGAACTGCTCGCGAGACGTGCCACCGCCCTACGGCGCTTCGATCCCTTTCGTGCTGATTCGGAGGAGACACCGTTCTTCTATCGGCGCGATGCTTTCTACTTGCCTCTCTCCGGCTTCGGGGCCCTCGAACGTGGCGGGCCAATCGTCACGGTCTGGGATATGAACGTAGCGGACGAGTCAGGGGCGGAGACGCCGATGGGACATCCCGGTTAACCCTAGCTACTCGGCAGGCACCTGGATCTTTAGGAAAATCAAAATCTCATTTCTGATGCGTGCCAGAGCGAGCACCACAGTCGTACAGGGAAGGGACCTAATCCTGTCTTACCTGTGGTCTTCCGCCTGGGTGAGCCTAGGGGTGAGTGACAAGAACTCGCTGTGCCTTCTATTTATTCATCCGCGCGCCCCGAACTTGATTAGTCTCCGGTCTGCCGGCACCATGTCGGCATGATTTCGTCGTTGGTTCCCGCTCTCATCTCTGCCTTCAAGGCTTGTCGCGAGCTGGCTCTCGAGAATGTCGCTCTTCGGCAGCAGCTCGCCGTCCTCCGTCGTTCGGTGAAACGGGCGCGGCTCTCGAATGTCGACCGTGGGTTTTGGGTGCTGTTGCGCAGAATCTGGACTGACTGGGAGAGCGTCCTCGTCATCGTGAAACCTGAGACGGTCGTCCGCTGGCACCGTTGTGGGTTCAGACGATATTGGGCGTGGAAGAGTCGACGGCGTAGGCCCGGACGACCAGGCGTCGCTCCCGAAATACGTGAGCTGATACGGAACATGAGCAGGGCCAACCCCGTCCTGTGCCAAAACTCGGCCCTTTTGAAATAGACCACAAATCAGCAGCTTAGACGCCCTTGGAATCCGCGCAGAATCGAGGGTATTTCGCGCCGCAGGGCTGGCTTCCGACCCCAGAGCTGCGGGTGGCGAGCGACAGGCCCACCGGGGGTGCGCACGGCTGGCTCAAATCGGCTGCGGGGCGAGCTACGGGCAGTGAACTGCGCACCCGGAAGTCCCTCATTAGACTGGACTTTATCGAGCACAAGAGCGAACGTTCGGTGATGCCGCAGGATACAGGGGTTGGCCGGAACGTCGTTTTGGACGGTTTGGACTTCGCCAGCTTACGGCGGGTCTGGGAGCAGACCTTTGGGGCTGCTCCTCCAAGCTCGCTCTCGCGTGTTTTCCTGCGCCGCGTTCTCTTGCACGAACGCCAGTGCCGGACCCATGGCGGGCTTTCGGCCGCAACCCGGCGCGCTCTGGCCGCCATGGCGAACGAGACACCAAGCTCCGGCGCTCCCGCAGGGTCCGTTTCTGCCGGCACCCATCTCGTCCGCGAGTGGAATGGCCGGACCTACCAGGTCGAGGTAATCGACAACGGCTATCGGTTCGATGGCAAAACCTATCCGTCCCTCACTACCATCGCAAAGCGAATCACCGGCACCCACTGGCCTGGACCACGCTTTTTCGGTCTGACGCCCAAGCGCAAGGCCTAACATGAAGAAGATCCGCTGTGCCATCTATACGCGAAAGAGTGCGGAAGAGGGTCTCGAACAGGAGTTCAACTCCCTCGATGCGCAGCGAGAAGCCTGCGCCGCGTATGTCGCGAGCCAGAAAGCGGAGGGCTGGGTGCTGCTGCCAACCGTCTACGAGGACGCGGGGCTCTCGGGAGGAACCCTGGAGCGCCCGGGCCTGCAGCGCTTGCTCGCCGACATCGACGCCGGTCTCGTCGACCAGATTGTGGTCTACAAGGTCGACCGACTGACCCGTTCCCTCTCCGACTTTGCAAAGCTCGTCGAACGGCTCGAGGCGGCCGGCGCGGTTTTCGTCTCGGTGACTCAGTCCTTCAACACCGCGACCAGCATGGGACGACTGACGCTGCATATGCTGCTGTCCTTCGCACAATTCGAACGCGAGGTCACGGCCGAGCGGATCCGCGATAAGGACGCTGCCTCCAAGCGCAAGGGACTACGGATGGGCGGCCGCGTACCGCTAGGCTATGAGAAGGACGGGCGCACGCTGCGCATCAACGAGGCTGAGGCCGAAACGGTCCGGACGCTCTATGCGCTGTACCGAAAGCACGAAACGCTCCGGCAGGTGAAGGCCGAGGCGGACCGCCTGAGACTGCGTACCAAGCAACGCTTCACCGCGGATGGAACCCGAACGGGCGGGCTGCCGTTCCGTCGCGGACACCTCCACTGCCTGCTGACCAATCCTCTCTACGCCGGCCGCATCCGGCACCAGAGGCGTGTCTACGAGGGCCAGCATCCATCGATCATTGCTCCGGAGCTCTGGGACGCGGTCCAGGCGCAGCTGCAGGCAGGGGCTGCCAAACCAAGGAGACGCACGACGAAGGGCCGTGCAGCCCGTTCCCCACTGGCAGGCAAGCTCTTCGACGAGACCGGGGACCGGCTGACGCCGAGCCACACCAAAAAGAAAAACGGGCAACGGCTCCGCTACTACGTCTCCCGGCGCCTCATCCAGCACAGTGGCCAAAAGGACCTCTCCGGCTGGCGACTGCCCGCCCCGATGCTGGAACAGACCGTCGTGCATCTCATCCGACAGCATGTGGATGCCACGACCTTCTCGGCCTCGTTGATCCACACTCCGACGATGCAAGAGCTCGCCTCGGTGCGTCGCTTTTTAGACGGGCTGTGTTCCGGCAGTAATAATGATAGTGCCTCGGCAGCCCCCCTGCTCCGTCTTATCCGGCGGGTCGACATCAGCCCCGGCTCTGTGTCCATCCTGCTCGACCGCAATGCGTTCGCTGCTTGCCTCTCTATGGGACCCGAACGCATTCGCGAGGATGCACTCCGCATCCTCGCACCGTTCCGCTTGCGTCGACGCGGCGTCGAGACCAAGCTCGTTCTGGGCAACCCCACGAACTGAACCGCCCCGGGTTTTCCGGAGACTGTTTTAGTTGAGTCTCGCCATCTCTAGCGAGCCTTCCTGCGACCGATAGTAGTTCATCTCGTACTCGACCGGAGAGACATTTCCGATCGGCTCCAAGAGTCGTTGCGTGTTGTACCAATGGACCCCGTCCTGTGCCAAAACTCGGCCCTTTTGAAATAGACCATAAATCAGCAGCTTAGTGTCTATGGCGCGCTCCCGTGAACGGCTTGCCGGGTTGCTACGTTTCTACCATAGGGAAGCCGCATGAGTATTTTGACCTTACGGGCACTCCCACAGGAAACGGGGAGAAACAGATAGGCCGCGCCTACGGAGCACCGTGCCAGCCCTCGACCCTACCGCGATGGAGCCTGACCAGAAGCCTGCTGGGCCGGACAGTTCCCCCGCTGATGCCCAGGGTGCCGACTATAATAGTGATGAAGGAGCCTCATCGGTGGGCCTTTTATCGGCCCGGTCGCAAACACAGACACTAAGCTGCTGATTTATGGTCTATTTCGAAAGGGTCGAGTTTTGGCACAGGACGGGGTCAGGTCAGCTGAAAGACAGGGTCTGCAAATTGCTGGCGGAAGAGCCCGGTTTAACGGACCGGAAGACCACCACCGCACTCGGCACATCGTGACCGGTGCGGCCAGGCGACAACAGAAAGCGCCAAACCAGGAGGTTCTGGCTGGCCTCGTCGAGCGGGTGACGTTCCACAACGCCGATAATGGATTCTGCGTTCTGCGCATCAAGGCCCGGGGTCATCGCGATCTTGTGACGGTCGCCGGGCACGCCGCCATCGTTTCGGCCGGGGAGTGGGTCACGGCAGCGGGGGAATGGGTCAACGATCGCACCCACGGCCAGCAATTCAAGGCGGGCTTCATGCGCACCTCGGAGCCATCGTCGATCGACGGCATCGAGAAATACCTTGGCTCCGGCATGATCCACGGCATCGGGCCGGTCTACGCTAGGAAGATGGTCAAGGCGTTTGGCGAAAAGGTATTCGATATCATCGAGGCCGAGCCGGAACGACTGCGCGAGGTGACCGGCATCGGCCGTGTGCGTGCCAAACGCATCACCGACGCCTGGGCGGAACAGAAGATCGTTCGCGAGATCATGGTGTTCCTGCACAGCCATGGCATCGGCACGGCGCGCGCGGTGCGGATCTACAAGACCTACGGCGTGGATGCCGTTCAGGTCATGACCGAGAACCCGTACCGCCTTGCACGAGATATTCGCGGCATCGGGTTCAAGACCGCCGACATGATCGCCATGAAGCTCGGCATCGAGAAAACAGCCATGATCCGGGTTCGCGCGGGGATTTCTCATGCGCTCACCGAGGCGATGGACGATGGTCATTGCGGCCTGCCGGCCGAAGAGCTTGCACCGCTCGCCGTCGAATTATTGGAAGTGTCAAAGGAGTTGGTTCAAGACGCGCTGGACCTCGAACTGGCAGAAGGCACCGTCGTCGCTGCGGCGGTTGCCGGAACTCCCTGTATATTCCTTGGCGGCCTCTACCGTGCCGAACGGGTGATCGCCGAGAGGGTTCTCCGGATTACGGGCGGCAAGCTTCCTTGGCCGGATATCGATGCCGGCAAGGCGCTACCCTGGGTCGAGGGGAAGACCGGTCTGTCGCTGGCGGCAAGCCAGGCCGAGGCGGTTCGCCTAGCCCTGACCTCCAAGGCATTGGTCATCACCGGCGGGCCGGGCGTGGGCAAAACGACCATCGTCAACGCCATCCTGCGCATCCTGGCCGCCAAGGGCGTGACCCTGCTGCTCTGCGCCCCAACCGGCCGCGCCGCCAAGCGGATGACCGAGGCCACCGGGTTCGAGGCGAAAACGATCCACCGGCTACTCGAAGTCGATCCCAAGGGCGGTGGGTTCAAGCGCAACGGCAACAACCCTCTCGATTGCGGCCTGCTGGTCGTTGACGAGACCTCGATGGTGGACGTCATGCTGATGCAGGCCTTGCTGAAGGCGGTCCCCGACACTGCCGCGCTACTGATCGTGGGAGATATCGACCAACTGCCCTCGGTCGGTCCGGGCCAGGTACTGGCCAGCATCATCGCCTCCGGTGCCGTCTCGGTCGTGCGGCTGACCGAGGTTTTCCGTCAGGCCGCGCGAAGCCGGATCGTCACCAGCGCGCACGGGATCAACCGGGGTTCCATTCCCAATCTTTCGAAGCCCGAGGGCGACAGCGACTTCTACTTCGTGCAGGCGGACAATCCGGAAACCGCGGTGCCGATGATCATCGAATTGGTGAAGACGCGCATCCCAAGGCGCTTCGGGCTCGATCCGATCCGCGACATCCAGGTACTGTGTCCGATGAACCGCGGCGGCGTCGGCGCCCGCTCGCTCAACATCGAGCTGCAGACCGCCCTCAATCCGGCCGGAGAGCGCAAGGTCGAGCGCTTCGGCTGGACCTTCGCGCCCGGCGACAAGGTGATGCAGATCGAAAACGATTATGACAAGGAGGTTTATAACGGTGACATCGGCTATATCGACGATGTCGATCCCGAAGTCGGCGAGCTGACCGCGCATGTCGACGGGCGCGCCGTCGCCTATGGCTTCGGCGAGCTTGACACGCTGGTTCCGGCATACGCTGCAACCATTCACAAGAGCCAGGGTTCGGAGTATCCCGCCGTCGTCATCCCCGTTCTGACCCAGCACTACGTTATGTTGCAGCGGAACCTGCTCTACACCGGCGTGACACGCGGCAAACGGCTGGTTGTGCTGGTCGGCCAGAAGAAGGCTGTGGCCATCGCCGTGCGCAATGTCTCGGGACGGCGGCGGTGGTCGAAACTGGATGAATGGCTCGGCGATGCGGGAAACCGGCTTGCTCTCTCTTCCGGCAGCTGATCCAGGAAGTGCGGTCGCTAGCGGCGTGCGGCGGTGGTTGCCGGTGGCCCTGCTGGTGGTCAATGGATGGTACTGGATCTGAAGATAGCACCCTCGGGCCAGACGATTGTAAAGCCCACGGCCCTTGGCCCGGTCGCAAACACAGACACTAAGCTGCTGATTTATGGCCTATTTCAAAAGGGCCGAGTTTTGGCACAGGACGACATACATTGGGATCCTTTACTGGCGGTTGCAGTCATAGGTGTGATGGCCTTGCAGGCATCGCATGCGAGAAGTGAGGTTCGAGCGAGAATTGAAGCGCAGATTCTCACCGCAGCGGAGAAGCTCAACGATGCAGAGTTGGAAGCGGAGAAAAAAGAACTGGTCTCGGATTTAATTCTCGCCGGACTCGTCGGCTGCACTTGGTGGGAGCCCAACGGCCAAGCGAGGGCGTCGGCGCTGGCAATGCTACTCGAGCAGCTGGCGGAAGGCGATTCGTCTCCGGTGTTCTTAAGAAGCAGGCTCTTTATCCTGCGCTTGTATGACGCCCTTCCCGTGAGTCAGGCACGACAATTCTGGCGTGTGCGGAATTTGTTGCGACGGATGAAGTCGTAGTGGTGCTTCTGTCATCAGAGGTAAGGGCAGTCTGTAAGGCGGACGCCCTGGGGGTATTGTCTGGCTGCCGGTCGACCGACCTCGTCCTGTGCCAAAACTCGGCCCTCTTGAAATAGACCATAAATCAGCAGCTTAGTTGTGATCCGCAAAAAAGAAAATCGCGTACCCGGTAAGGTCGAGGGCTGGCGCGGTGCTCCGTAGGCGCGGCCTATCTGTTTCTCCCCGTTTCCTATGGGAGTGCCTCACTAGCCGCACCGTAAGTCCGTTTCCAGCCCCCGCCACATCGCACGCAGCGTGCGGCTTTCCCGCACTACGCGCTCCTGCACACTTCCCGCGAAGGGTTATGTGACCTATCGAGCCGGGGCGTCTTTCGGCGAATCTACGAGATATCGAACTCGGTAATCTGTGAACAGTCCGACAGTCGCCTACATCCATCGCCTGCTCCATCGCTTCCAGCCGAAACCTTGGCGCAAGAAGCGCCAAGACTTCTCGGCCTTCGCCTTGACGTATATCCTTCATCTCAGCTCCTGCAGAGTGATGGGTGATTTTGTCATCTCACCCCTGCCTCGCTTGTTGACGAAGGAGTTGTGTGCAGCAGGGCCCCTTTGCTCCACGGGCGTTGCCCCGTTTCAACGCTACTACGGACCCAGCCGCCACCGTCTCGTCTTCAACCGTTTTCCCGGGGCCTCCGGTTATGCGGTCTACCTTGCTCCGTCGATTTCTCGACGGGACGAGGACGGCTTCTCCAGTTGCTTGGCATGTCCTTGTCACCGTGCTGTCCCTACCACCCCGCCAGAGGGATGTGCCTCATCAGATAGTCTGGCGACACATCCCTGTTGCCTTCGTCCGACACGAGAAAACTCGGCCTCTGGGGTCTATTTTTTTGTCGGGGCCACCTATGGGTTCACTTGTGTTACGGCCCGGTGACTCGCTCACCATCCTCAAGATGGCTTTGTCAGTCAGCTTCATCCGTCTCGTTTCCTCCACGAACGTGACTCAAGCTACGGGGCGCTAACTTTTTCCCCGGTGGGACTCTCTCCCACTGAACATGCCAGCCTTCGCTGGACGCACTCGTGTCCAAAAATACAAACGAACTCTAAGACCCGCGCGCCGGGACGTCGCCGAGTTCATCTATCATTATCATGGAGAGTGCAACCATCAAGGGCTTGGCAACACGTTTGTATTTTGGACACGACGGCATCGCTTATGAACCACTCTCATCGCAGCCTCCTTCACGTCGCACCGGCGTGGAGCCCACGAACTTGTAATCTAATAGACGCGCTCAACAATCCAAGCTGGATAGAAAACGCAATTTGGGGTACGCGCAGGACTCCCAGCCAAACTTGACAACGGGCTCAGTCGCACCAACGTTGAGCCGACCTCTGAGCCGGTGCCATCTACAGAGACTACCGCGTTTCATTCATACGGGGTGGCCGTCAGGCCGTGAAAAACTTGACAGTACCATCCGAAACGCTCCGGCTGATGCAAGTCTTGAGTTCGTTCGTGTTTTTTGACACGACGCGCTCACTCAAACGATTGTGCGGCCGGCAGCGAAAATGTAGCGGGCGCCTAAGGGAGTGGACCGATCCGACCGGGAGCCTCGAAACTTCGGGCTCGCTTCCAAGCTCTCATGAGCTCATCCTGATGTTGAGAGGCCCACTCCACAACGAGACCGGTCGCGCGAGCGGGAAGGCGGCCTGCCGTCAGCGATAGCGTCTCGATGGCAAAGAGAGCCTCGTCGGACCCGTAATACGCATGGAAATGAGGAGGGGCATGATCGTTGAAGAACATCCGCACGACGATGCCATAAAACCGGCTTAGCTCAGGCATCTACATCGGCGACCGATATTCGAGGAAAAACCTCCTCCGGCTTCTTTCCGGTTAGCTCGAGGTAGATGCTGTCCGGGCATAGCTCGATGTCTTTGTTCCACGCGATGCTTCCGTGGGGGCTCACGTGGACGGTCTCGAAGAATGCAGGATCACTCCACGACGAGAATATGCCCTTGCCGACGAAGGGAATGAGGTCCACCTCGCCTTCGGTGCCATCCTCGTAACGCACCCAAATCTTGTACTTGGGCAACGCTCGAACTTCGCGAACCTTCAACATGCCCACATTGTAGCACCTCCGGCTGTGCCTTCTATATATTCATCCACGCGCACCGAACTTGATCAGTCTCCGGTCTGCCGGCAGAAACAGACTGAACCGCCCTGGGTTTTCCGGAGACTGTTTTAGTTGAGTCTCGCCATCTCTAGCGAGCCTTCCTGCGACCGATAGTAGTTCATCTCGTACTCGACCGGGGGGACATTTCCGATCGGCTCCAAGAGTCGTTGCGTGTTGTACCAATGCACCCACTCGAGGGTGGCGAACTCGACGTCCTCAGGACCACGCCAGGGCCCGCGTCGACGGATCACCTCGGTCTTGTAGAGGCCGATGATGGATTCAGCCAAAGCGTTATCGTAAGAGTCGCCTCGGCTGCCGACGGACGGCTCAACACCCGCCTCGGCGAGCCGCTCGGTGTAACGGGTCGAGACGTACTGCACGCCGCGATCGCTGTGATGCACCAATGGATCTTCTGGGTTTAGTCGGCGCTCGTGCAGCGCCTGCTCCAACGCATCGAGAGCGATGCCGGCAGTCAACGATGTCGTCGCTCGCCAACCGACGATGAGTCGAGCGAAGATGTCGATGACGAAGGCGACATACACGCCAGAAGTCGACATCAGAGGCGGACAGCAAGCTCGCCATCGTCTCGTCTGCGTCGAAGAGTTCGACACCGCGCATAGCATGGAGACAAATTCGCAGTCCAACTCGCCCGGGAAGGCTCTTCAAGCCAGTTACAAGGCTCCTCGTACGATCTCGATCTAGAATCGCGGCCTGAGGCAAAGAGTCCATCAGCACTCGAACTAAGAAATTAACACCTCCGTGGCCTTCGTTCTGAACGTGCCCTTCAATAGACGGCACTTCGGAATCGTTGCAGTCATAGTCGTCTGCAATCAGGTCAAGTTCCGATTGCAGTTCAAGAGCGGACTGCAATTCAGCGATTGCTAAGTCGAGAATCCGTCCGGCGCGATCCCGTCCTGTGCCAAAACTCGGCCCTTTTGAAATAGACCATAAATCAGCAACTTAGTGTCTGTGTTTGAAATAGACCATAAATCAGCAACTTAGTGTCTGTGTTTGCGACTGGACCAAGGGCCGTGGGCTTTACAATCGTCTTGGGCGGGCGGGTCGTCACCATGCAGATGACCACCTAGTCGAGAGCGAATATCGAAGCGTGTTCCTGAAGCGGTTTCCACGCTACGCCGGTCGAGCCCGCCGAGGGGCTACCGTCGCCGGCGACCATCTACGCGGCACGGCAGTAGTAGTTGAGAATGCCCCCAAGTCGCTCTCGCGACACGATGGGGCCAGCGTCATTCGCGCTTGCCGGCAGAGGTGTGAGGAGCTCGTTGCCGAGACCTTGGTGGTTCCGTTCTGTGTGATAGTGCACTACGTATTCGGTTACTGCTGTGCGCAGGTGTCGCTCACTGAGAGGTACGAAGCGGTCGAGACACTCTCGACGTATGGAGAGAACGAATCTTTCCGCATATGCGTTCAGATTCGGACTATTAGCGGGAAGGCGAAGGGGCTTCACGCCTGAATCTCTCAACAGCCCACGTACCGCCTCGGTGAATAGCGGGTCTCGGTCGTGGATGAGGTATCGCTTGCCAAGGAGGAAACCATCCCACATGTCAGTGAGGTTTCTTGCCACCTGCTTCATCCACTCCCCGTTGGGGTCCGACGTTATCCCACCGATGCACACGCAGCGAGTGGCGATATCGATGACAAACAGGACATGGTAGCGGACGAGCCCGAACGGGTTCACAACCTCGACGGTGAACAGGTCTGTCGCAGCGATGGCACCCCAATGAGCCTTGATGAAGGTGCTCCACGACATGCTCCTGCCCCGCTCCGGCGCAGGAGCAATACCGTGCTCGGCGAGGATCCTCTTGATAGTGTTGCGTCCGAGTTCATGTCCTAGGTTCTTGAGTGCGCCTCGCAGGCGCGTATATCCCCACGTCGGGTTCTCCCGCGCCACGCGCACAATGAGCTCACGGATGTCCTTCGCCGTCGGAGGTCGGCCTGGACTCCGGTTCTTGCTGCCATCGTACTTGGCTGCGATGAGGTGGCGGTACCAGCGCAGAAGCGTAGCGGGTGTGGCAACGGACGCAATCTGGGCCAGCGCCTCGCGGCCCAAAGCCTGGGCCTTGACCGCGAGCCTGCGCCGGTCGTCGTCCGAGAGACTGAGACGCTTGCCCCGAAGCCCGGCTCGGAGCACACGGTTCTCCTCTTGCAGGTAGTCGATCACATCCTGCTGCTGGCGGTTGACCCAGCCAGCTAGAACGAGCAGTAGGAATTGCACGTGGTACGTCATCATGGATCTGAAGATAACACCCTCGGGCCAGACGATTGTAAAGCCTACGGCCCTTGGCCCCGGCGCAAACACAGACACTAAGCTGCTGATTTATGGCCTATTTCAAAAGGGCCGAGTTTTGGCACAGGACGGGGTGCATTGGTACAACACGCAACGACTCTTGGAGCCGATCGGAAATGTCGCCCCCGTCGAGTACGAGATGAACTACTATCGGTCGCAGGAAGGCTCGCTAGAGATGGCGAGACTCAACTAAAACAGTCTCCGGAAAACCCGGGGCGGTTCAGGACATCGCCGCCTTGAACTTCTGGGAGACTTTCCGATACGTCCTTCCCCGCACCACGATGGCCAGGAAGTGGTCGGGGGTCAAGGTGTTCAGAAATAGTGGGAGGATTTTCAAGAATGAGAAAACTACTTTTACTCTTTGGATTAACATTATTGATTTCTTGTGTGGGAGTCAAAGTTCAAGATCGGGATACCAGTTCAAAGGCTATAGCTGAGGTAACTCAAACAACTTCAGAAAGCTCGGCAAATGAAGATACGGTGGCAGACACTTGGGGACAAATTATCGAGGCTCCACCAGAGACATTCTTTGCAGCAGACTTGTCTGATGATGTGCGTAGCGGTTTAACCAATACATTGCTTGTAGCAACTTCTGAATGGGGAAACTACGGCCCGCTGGAGTATTGGGTGCTGGGGACGGATCTAAAGGCCGCCCAGGAGCTTACTGAACTCTTCTGCGAACGTCGCTCAGAGCTTGGGCAGTGGGAAAAATCTGAATGTTTAAGTCGTCACAGGGACGAGCATGACTTTGAGTCCTATCGGAAGATAGGCGCTGATGCCATTGAACGTAGGAAGGCGAGTGGCTCCATGGGCTGGAATGGTAATCGAGAATGGGGTATTCATTTTTATACCTCTTCGTATCCTCTCGGCTTTGATAGACTTTTTGGTTCAAGTCCAGGAGGGGAGCAAAAAGGCGTATTTCATGAGTACTTTCACGCAGTACAGCAAGCTCACATTTTTGCTCAAGATAATGATGAAAGGAAAGCACTCTCGGGACTCGTATGGTTTATAGAAGGTGGAGCTGACTACATGGCGCAAACTGCTACCAGAAAGTTGTGGGCTTCAGGTAAGTTGACCACGATCGACAATAGTAGTTTAAGCTCCCTCGAACAGACCTTTGAAAACAAAATGAAGAAGGGTAAGAAGACGATCGAAAAGAACTGCCCTGGGGTCAAGTTACATGAACTTACTTACGACAATGATTGTTCGGGTGCGGCCTATGATTTGGGTGCCTGGGCAATGGGTTATCTGCTAAACAAGGTAGGCCAGGAAGCGCTACTAGACACCTTCTATCCCAGTCTCAACGAACTTGGGTGGGAGGGAGCGTTCCAAAAAACCTTCGGGATGTCATCGGAGGATTTCTCCGCCGAATTTAACCTCTTCTTGGAAAAACCTCTTGCCGATCAATTGGCCATACTTCCCAAAATATGACTAGAAAAGATGCTGCTAGCCTACCAGCATATCGAAGGAGTCTGTAAGCGAGTACCGGGAGTTCGTCCAACTTCGGCTGCGTAAGCGGGTACTGGAGGCGATCGAGGTCGTGCTCGAGGAAGAAGTCAACCAAGCGCTGGGGTGTGGTAGCTACGAGCGTGCGGAAGACCGCCGTGGATATCGCAACGGAGCCGAAACCCGTCGCGTGACGACGTCGGTGGGAACTCGCGAGCTCCGGGTGCCACGAGCCCGCGTGCGAGACGAGGAAACGGGAGAAACGATGCCTTGGTGCACAACTCCGATAGAGGCCGAGAGCTCGCTTGGCCCCGACTCCCATCATCCGATCATCTCGCTATCAGGCATCCCGAGCGCCGTCATCGTGTTGAGAATCTTGCACCCGATCCTTGCCTCGACTCTCTGTGCCGCCAACCCTCTCGCTCGCATCGCTGAGCCCACGATAGCCTTGTAGCGATGGAACGTTGTCTCGACTTTGCTCCGTTTGCTGTAGCCCGATTCTGTGTGCCACTTTCGTTTGCCGAGCCGAGCTTGTGCTGCAATGTTGCGATTGCGCTGTCGGCTGCTCGCCGGCCCCGATGCGAGCTGGGCGCCCTTGCGCGGCGGTATCAGCACCCTCGGCGAGCAATGAGCGCTGTGATTCTCGATTGCCTCATAGACGCCGCCGGCGTCGTATGCGGTGTCAGCTCTGGCCGATGAGATGGGACTGTCGATCTGTCCGACAAGCGATGCAACCCGCGATGAATCGCGGGCTCTTTTGCTCGTCAGCTCGCCGGCGACGACTTCGCCACTCTGCTCGTCGACACACAGATGGAGCTTGCGATAGTCCCTGCTCTTTGGTGCTCTGCGCAGCTGGCCGGCGTGGACAGCGAGACCGCTGCTGTCGATCAAGATGTGCAACGGCGTCTTCTGCTTGTCTTGGTAAGAAGGGGACCTTACCCAGCTTCGCCTTGCGCCTCGAGATCGTGGTGTGATCGGGCACATCATTGTCTAGCTTCATCAGAGCGAACAACGATCGCAGCAATCCCTCGCTCTGCCTAGATGACAGATGAAACACCATGCCCAGGGTGACAGCCGTCTCGATGGCGTGGTTCGAGTACTTGCGTTGACGGCCCGGTTTCCTCCTCCTTGGCCGGGGCGCGTCCCAGTTCACAAGCTTGCCGGCGGTGAGCGAGATCCAGACGGTCAGGCTCCCACGGTTGCGTAGACCCGCCTCATATTCACGCCAATTCCTCACGCGATAGGCCTTCTTCACATACTTCCGCTGAGTGCGTTTGAAAATGCTCATGGGGAACCTCGAATCCGTGAGTAAAGGACAATTGTGGCCCGAGATCGCGAGTTGTGCACCAAGGCACACATACACCGGCAAATCACATGGCCGAGAGACCCGAAGAGCCCCCCGGATGTCTTCCCCGTCACGGGGTCAAAAAGGCCGATGGTCTGGTCAGGGTTGTTGGGAGTGTCGTCAATAAACTCCTTCCACTGCCGGTTGTACTTGACGTCCAGAATGGTGTCATCGCCAAACAGATGCGTGAAATTGAAATTCAAGATCTGCTGGTTCCGGTGGTGGCTGTTCCAGGTCTCCGGGCTGTCGGCGTTACCAAAACCCACACGGAACGGATAAACATCTAGGTCCCGAGTTGTCAACGAGCCGTGAAGCCGGGTGGCCGCGGCCAACTGAGCCGTGACCTTGACGAAGGTATGGGTCTGATTGATCTCGAATGGCTGGGTGGGGAAGAAGGGTTCTTGCAGCTCGTGGTTCAGCCGACGGATATTGCCGAAGAACCAGATAGTATCTCGCTTGATCGGTCCCCCAAACGTTCCGCCTATGTCCTGGTCCTTGACCACACTCGATCCGACCCCGATTTGCTTCTCGAGCTCGGGCGTGAGGTTGTCCCACTCCGTGCCTTCGCCCTGGTAGTAAATGTACGCTCCACCGGTGAAGTCGTTCCCTCCTGACTTGGTCACGAAGTTGAAAACCCCACCGGGGGCCATGCCAAACTCCGCCGTTTGACCCGAGGTCGTGACCTGGACTTCCTCGATCATGTCGATCGGGATTTCCGTCAAGATGTAGCCGACCACGGTGTCATTGGCAACCGCTCCATCGATGGTGTACAGGTTGGCCCGGGGGTCGCTCCCGTGAACCGTTTGTGCCGGAGCGAAAAGATACTCAGAATCCAGGACGCCCGCCATCGACGTGAGGAGATCGTCATAACTGCGTCCCAGGGGGGATGTTCTCGAGCCGCTCCTGCTCGAGCGTCCGCATCGCCTGCGCGCTCTTGACATCGAGGAGCGGCGTTTCTCCAATGACGGTCACGCGCTCCTGCAGTCCGGCCGGGGCCAGTTGCGCATCCACCGCAATGAACTGCCCGGCACGCACGATCACCTCTTCAAAGGTGACGGTTCCAAATCCTCCCAACTCCACCACCACGGTATAGTGGCTCGAGGGTGTTAGCCGCTGGACACGGTAGGTACCCTCCATGGTGGTCACTCGAAGTTCGGTCGAAATGTGCTGTGGACTCGAGATCGTCACCGTCGCGCCCGGTACCGCAAGCCCCTGCGGATCCGTGACCGTGCCGTAGATGCCTCCCGTGATTTCCTGCGCGAAGGCCGCCCCGCAGGCCAGCACAAGGGCCAGCGGCACCACCATCAAAGCGCGTCGTGGTGGCCCACCTGGAGCAATTGCCTTAGGGCCGGCGACAAAATAAGTTCCCGTTTTCAAGACGGTCGGATGGTGTAGTTCCATTTGGGTAGAGTCTGGTCCTTTGTAACGGAAAGCGCCTGCATCCGCTCGTCAGTGATTTTGACGCCCTTCGGATAACGACGCCGGATAAGGTGTGCGCGTACTCGCAAACCGGAAGAGGTGGTGGTCGTGCGGATGTATTTGAGGATGGTTTCGTAGCTGTCGAGAGGCCTGCCCGCCCAGTTCTTGCTGATCTCGCTGAACAGACGGTGCTCCACTGGATTCCACTTGGATGTACCGGACGGATAGTGGGCTATGGTGATAGCGATGTCGTGGCGATTGCAAATCCGCGTTTGAAGCCCGTGCTTCCAACCCCGACACCGATAGCCATTGCTGCCCCCGGCGTCTGCCAATATCGCGAGGTCACGGGCTGCAGGATAGCGTCGCCGTCCTTCCGTTCGCCACCACTTCTCGATGGCATTCACGGCGAAGTCCGGGGTGTTGTACGAGGTACCAATGAACACTGTCCCGCGGTTCGCGAGCAGATCGTAGACGCCGTAGGGGATTGCGATGCCGTTCGATTCGGAACGGAAGTCATGGTCTTTGACGAGAGTCGGCTCGCGGTTCCAGGCCTGCCCGCCGTTTTTGAATAATCCCACCAGCTCCCGTTTCTTCGTGTCTACGCTGATGATGGGATGACCAGCTGCGGCAAAACGCTCGCGCAGTTCGGCGATACACGCGAATTGGGTATCGCGATCTTCGGACGTGGCACCGCACAGCTTCTTGTGGTTCACCCGCAACGAGAAGCCGAGCTGTTTGAGCAGTCGACCGACGGTTTTGCTGCTGACGTTCACACCGAGGCTTCTTAGCTCGCAAGCAATCTTGTCGGTGGTCCGCCGCGTCCATTTCACTCCCGTCATCGGATCGCCCGCGGTGTCGTGCTTCATGAGTTCTTCGATCTTGGCGATGACTTCTGGCGTTTTTTTTGCACGGCGCGCCGTCCGCCACCCTTTCGCCGAACTCCGTCGAGCTCAACATCTCTCATTAGTAATTCCCTACGACCTCTGGCTACCGTGCTCGGATCCATCCCGAGCAGTTCGGCAATCTGTTGGTCGCCACCGTGACCGAGCTTCATGGCCTCGACTCCCGCGTAGAGACGGCGCTGCTTTTCATCGAGCAGGCTGTAGAAAAGAACGATCGCAGCCTTCAACTCCACGGGGAGCACGCGGACTCCCCCGACCCAGCCCAACGTGGAAGGTGACGCCTCATGTACCTGGCGGGCCGAGAGCTGTTGCTTGCGCGTGCTCACATCGGTGGCCAGATACAGATATCGGCCGAACACCTGCTCGCGCGCCAATCTTTTCTCTCGGACCAGTTTCAACAGAGGAGCCTTGACGTCAACCTGCACCTCGTCCTCGAGCTCGTCGACGTAGTAGCCTGCCTCACAGGCCGCGACCAACGCTTTTACCGTCGCAAGCAACGTCCCGTACTTCGAGAACCACACTGAGCGCAACGACCAAAGACCTTTTCGATCGAACTGGGCGATCTCGTCCAACGTGTAGTAGCTACCACGGTGGGAGTAGCTTGTCCGATACGCCAACTCATTGAGCTTTCGGAAGACGGTCGAGTCCACATCGGTACCCAACACTGCCTTCAAATCATCGAGGGTAGCTATTTTGTGCTTCCTCAACAGGCGGTCGAGATCTTCAGACTGATAGCTCGTAGGTCTCATAATAGGAGAAGTGCTCCTTGATAGGCGTAATCCTCCCTAAAATGAGGACCGTTCGTCAAACACGCGCTGGTTGCTGAAGATCTACAAATGTTCCGTTTCTAGGGAGCTTGCCAGGCTCTCGTGATGCCAGACGACATCGCGATCACGACCTGAAACAGGAAGAGTGTGCTCAAAACCAGACAGTTATTTTGTCGGCGGCCCTAAGTGCGGACGTTGAATAAGCCGTACAACGCGGCGATGCTGAAGAGCACGTTCGGGGCCCACGCCGCCATGAACGGCGGCAGCATTGCCGTTTCACCCATGAACGCGAAGATACGCGTGGTCACGTAGTAGGAAAGACCGATCGCGATCGCGATGCCGATCCCGTAGAGGGCACCCTTCTTCCCTGGTGCGAACGAGAACGGCACGCCGATGAGCACCGTGACCATCGCTGCGAGCGGGAACGAGAACTTGGCTTGCCGGGCCACTTCGAGCGGAACCACGTCGTAGCCGGCCTGCTTGAGATCCTCTACATAGCGAGTCAGCTCGAGGTAGGTCATCTGATTGGAGCGTTTTTGCTCCTTGACGAAATAGGACGGGGGCTCCATGTCGTGCACCGGAAGCGCCTCGAAGCGCTCGATCTGCCGACCTTCGGCGAAGTTGCGCTTCCACCCTTTGCTGAACACCCACGCGCCGATGTCGGACTCCCACTTCGCCTCCTCGGTGTAAAACCGCTCGGTGATCTCGAAGGGATTCGTAGCGTATTTGTAGACGGCGAGCCCGCTGAACTTCCGTGAGTTGGGATCGTAGTAGGCGTAGTTGTAGAGCTCCTGGCTCTCTCCCATCATCCACTTGCGGTTCAAAACGTTGTGCGTTTGGACCGGACGCTTTTTGATCTCGTCCCGAAGCTCGGCGGCGCGCCGGTTGGCGTAGGGAAGGAGGTATTCCTGAAGCGCGAAACAGCCCGCGCTCACGACCACACCCATGAGGACCACGGGCACCGCGAGTCGATAGAGGCTGATGCCGCCGGCCTTCGCTGCTGTCAGCTCACTCGTCTTCGTCAAAATCGCGAAGCAAACCAGCGTCGCCATGAGCGTTGCGAGCGGGAGCATATGAAATAAGATCTGCGGCTGGGCGAACGCGAGGTACTCGAGAACGACTTTCCCTTGAATGTTGTGCTCGAACGCGTCCGCGATCACATCGATGAGGAGCCCGAGCATGTACACGCTCACGAGCGCCGCGAGGATGAGAAGAAAAAAGCGGGTGAACTCCCGGCTGATGTAGCGGTCGAGCGTGTTGGGAAAGCGCAGGCTCATACGGAGCAAGATCACGAAGCAAACCAACGTTGCCACGAGCGTTGCGAGCGGGAGCATGTGAAAGAAGATCTGCAGTAGGGCGAACGCGAAGTTAACGAGAACGACTTTCCCTTGAAAGTTGTTCTTGAACGCGTCCGCGATCACATAGATGAGGAGCCCGCTCACGAGCGCGGCGAGGATGAGAAGAAAAAAGCGGGTGAACTCCCGGGTAATGTAGCGGTCGAGCGTGTTGGGAAAGCGCAGGCTCATGCGAGGGATGCGGAGCAGGATCACGGTGCGGCTCCGGGGGTGCTGTGAGCTCTTTCGCAACGAACGGAGCTTCGAACCGAGCAGGGGCCACAATGTGTCGACGCCGAACAAACCTCGCTGGGATTCGCGGGCGGCGCGAACCAGAAGTGCTATCGCCCCTGCACCAAGGACGATGTTCGGAGTCCACATACCCCAAAACGGCGACAAGCGTTCGCCGATTGCCATGTTCTCGCCAACATCGATGAGGACGTAGTAAATGAAAATGACGGCGAGGCTCATGACGAAGCCCCAGGAGCGGCCGTCGCGCCGGTTGCGAATCCCGAGAGCGAGTCCTAAAACTCCGAACACGAAGCACGCGAATGGGATGGAAAACTTCTTGTGGATCTCGGTCAAGTAGACGGGAAGCTCGGTCTCCCGATAGGACGTACGAAGCTCGGCAAGGCTGAGCTCGCGCGCGCCTCGCGGCACGTTGATGTCTTCGGGCGGAAAGAACGTTTCCGTCGGAAGCGGCAGGAAGATCTCCTTCGATAGCTGGCGTTGATACTCCGCGGGCCGGCGGTGCGAGACTTGATGGAGCTCCGCGTCCCGCAAGTAAAACATGACCGTCCGCGCCTCCGGGTCGATGAGGAGCCGTCCCTGGTCGGCGAACGTCACCCGCGGGGATTGGGGCTCGGACAAATCAGCAAGAATGACGTTTTCCCAATAGTCCGAGTCTGTCGGTGTATCGAGAACGAGGAACATCAGATTCGGGAAGAGGCGATCGTAGAACACCCGCGGTCGTACTTCCGTCCCGGCGTGAGACGTCAACACCTTGAAGAACAGCTGGCGCACCCGCTGATTCGAGTCCGGTAAAACGTTGATGATGAGGTAGGAGGTCGCGCCCCACGCGAGGGTGGCGGCGACGAGGATTGGTGTGAGCAAGCGATAGAGGCTCACGCCGCTCGCGCGCATCGCGATGATCTCGCTATCGGCGGCGAGGCGCCCGAGCGCTATCAGGACGCCCAGCAGAAACCCCATCGGGATCGTCAGGCACAGGACACTGGGCAACAAGTTCAACAGGATGCCGAGCGTGTCCGAGAGCGACGCGGACTGGGTGACCAGGCGCTGCGCGAAACGCAAGATCTCGTTCAGGAGAATGACGAACGTGAAGACGCAGATTCCGAGGATGAAGCTCGGGATGATTTCCCTGAAGACGTAGCGGTCGAGGATCCGCATCATGGTAGCTTCACGTGCAACTTAACATAGCGCATCGGCAAAGCGCCAAGATATTGGAGCCTCATTTTGGGGTAACCCTTTGAATATCTACTATATCTGGTAGTTTTTGCCTTGGCTCGCCTTCTGGCCGTGTGCTAGGATTAATTTTTCCGGGGTCAACATGAAACTCGAGCGGGTCGACATCAGTGGGTTCAAGAGCTTCGGTGAGAAGGCGGAGCTGACGTTTCACGAGGGCGTGACTGCCGTCGTGGGTCCGAACGGGTGCGGTAAGAGCAACATCGCCGACGCCATCGGGTGGGTCCTGGGCGAGCAGAGCGCTAAATCGTTGCGCGGTCAGAAGATGGAAGATCTCATTTTCAACGGCAGCGAGTCCCGCCCTCCTCTCTCTCTAGCCGAAGTAAATCTTCGGGTATCGAATGTCATCGTCCCGGGGCGCCAGAATAGAGACAAATCGAATGCCCCCAAAGGCGAAGTCCTGGTCACGCGCCGGCTGAACCGTGCCGGCGATAGCGAGTATTTGCTCGACGGCGTCGTAAGCCGGCTCCGGGACGTTCAGGATCTCTTCATGGGGACGGGTGTGGGCTCGAAAGCGTACGCGATCATCGAGCAGGGCACAATCGGGCTCATTCTTTCGAGCAAGCCCACCGATCGCCGTATGATCATCGAAGAGGCGGCCGGGATCACGAAATACAAGTCCAGGCGCCGTTCGGCCGAGCTCAAGCTGACGGCGGCGCAGCAGAACCTTTTCCGCGTCAACGACATCGTCTACGAAATCACTCGTCAGATGAACTCGTTGAAACGCCAGGCGGGGAAAGCCCGCCGGTATCGCCGCTTGCGCGACGCCAGGGATCGGTTGGAGAAAGTGTTCTCGGTGAAGCGCGCCGAGCACCAAGAGCGAACGCTTCGCCACGTGCGCGCTCGACTCGAGGCGGTCTCCGATGAGGAGTTGCGCCGCTCGACGAGTCTAACCATGGTGGAGGGCCATCTCGAGCGGACTCGACTTCGGCAAGCCGAGCTCGAAGTCGAGCTCACCGATGCGCGTGAGAGCGTGCACCAACTCGAGCTCACCATCGAGCGCCTCGACCAGACGATCGAGGGCGACCAACAGCAGCTCGTCGAGTTGGACTCGCGTCGCGATCAGCTCGAAACGGAGATGAACGAGCTCGAAGCGCGGCGGGGGCCCGTGATCGAGCACCTCGAGAGCCGGCAACGAGAAGAAGCGGAGCTTGCCGGTGAGCTCGAAGGACGCGAGCAGCAGACACAGAAGCAACAAACACTTTTGAAAGAGGCGAATCTGTCGCTCTCGGAGCTCGAGTCGAGGATCGAAGAGCGTCGCTCCGAAATCGTACACCGCATCAGCAAGATTGCCGCGCTGAACAACTTCCTCCAGGGTGTGCTCGCGAACGCCGACAAGGTTTCCGCGGAGCTCCTCAAACTCTCCGAAGAAGTGCGGGAGGCCGATGCGGAGCGTGGTCGAGTCGAAGGCTCGTTCGCGGAGGTGCGGAGCGATCTCGACAGCCTGAAACAAAACGCGGAAACGCTCTTGGGAGAGCGCACGGAGCTCGACGAGAAAGCCGAGAGCGTCCGTCGGCGGCTCGAAGCGATCGACGAGCGCGTGAGCTCCGACAAAGATGAGCTCGCAGCACTCACCGCACGCCTTGCCTCGCTCGAGGAGCTCGTCTCCGCTCGGGCGCATTTTGCCAGCGGCGCCCGGCTCCTTCTGGAGAAGGGCAACGCTCACGGCGTTCACACGAAGGGGTCGATCGCGGACGCGATCGAAGTCGAAGAGCGTTTCGAGCGCGCGGCGGAAGCGTTTTTTGATACCGCTCTCCAGCGAGTTCGGGTCGAGAGCGAGGACGACGTCCGCAAGGCTCGCGATCTGCTGCAGGGAGACGAGGAGGCTACCCGTTCGGAGCTTCTCGTCGAATCACTTGCGACGTCGTCCCGCGTGAAACCATCGGATCTGCCGAAACTACCGTCCCTGCCAACATTGAAAGACACGCTCGAGCGGTTGCGGAGCCTCGGTATCTCGGGACTCATAGGGCTTCTCAGCGACTACATCCGATGGACCTCGGAACCGCTCACGTCGGCGCTGCCGAACGCCATCGTTGTGGAAAACCTCGAGGTCGCGCTTCGCTGCTACCGGGACGAACAAGCGTCGTACGTCACTCTCGATGGCGAGGTGGTAAGCCCTCGCGGCGTCGTGGGGCTCGGACCGGGTGGCGCCAGTGAGGGGCTTCTCCAAACGAGGCGCGAGATCCGCGAGCTCGAAGGCACGGTGTCTGCCAAGAGAGAGCGCCTCGAAACGTCGACGGGGGAGCGTGGCTCTCTGCAAGAGGAGCTCGATAGTTTATGGGCGCGCCTCGAGCAGGTGCGCGACTCCCAACATGCGCTCGACAAGACGCTCGTAGGGCTCGAGCACAGACGTGAACAGCTCGACGAGGAGTCGGAGCGACTCCGTCGCAAGCACGACGTGTTGGCGAGCGAGCGCGCACGCTCGGAATCGGAGAAGGGCTCGCTCGCGGCCAAACGCACCGAGATGGAAACTGCGCTCGAAGTCGAAGAGGGGCAGAAGAACGTCGCGGACACTAGCCTCGAGGCGATGCGAGGAGAGTTGGCGAACCGCCGCACCGGCGTCGAGGAGCTGCAGGTCAAAGCAGCCGAGGAAGCGTCACGACTCGCGGCGCTCAAGGAACGCCGCGACGCGATTCGCGTCGACGTCGAGCGGTTGAAAGAAGGTGTCGAAGAGCTGGGCACTCGCCTCGACACCAATGTTTCAGAGCAGCAGGGCCTCACCGATCGCAAAGCGAGCCTCAAGGACGAGATCGCGCGCGCGGAAGACGAGCTGAAGGCCTCGGTCGCGTCGCGGGCCGCGAAGGAAACGCTCACCCGCGCGCTCGAAGACAGCGTGAACGAGCTTCGGGACCGCGTCGATGTGACCGAAAACGCTCTCAAAGCGCGCCGCAAGGAGCTCGAGGATGTCCGCGAGCGACGCTCCGCCGAGGAGGTGGTTCTCGCGAAGGAAGAAAACGACTTTCGACATCTGAAGGAGGGGTTCGAGACCAGCCACGACATGACGCTCGAAGAAGCAGCGTCGATCCTGAATCCCGTCGAGCTTCTGCGTGACGACGCCGAGACGCGCGACGAGCTCGATGACCTCAAGGAGAAGATCGACGCGATCGGCCCCGTGAATCCCATGGCCGACGAAGAGTACCGCGAGCTCGAGACGCGCCACGAGTTCGTGACCAAACAGCGACAGGATCTCCTGGATTCGATCCAGAGCACCGAGACCGCCATCAGCCGTATCGACCGCACCTCCCGGCAGCGGTTCAAGGAAGCGTTCGAAGCCATCAACCAGGAATTCGCCGTCACGTTCCGTCAGCTCTTCGGCGGCGGAAGCGCGGGACTTCGGCTAATAGACGAACAAGACACTCTCGAAAGCGGTATCGACATCATCGCGCAGCCCCCGGGAAAGAAGCTCCAGAACGTTTTGCTTTTGTCCGGCGGCGAGAAGGCGATGACGGCGATTGCGCTCCTGTTCGCTATTTTTCGCTACCGGCCCTCTCCGTTTTGCCTCCTCGACGAGGTCGATGCCCCGCTCGACGATGCGAATGTGGGTAGGTTTCTCGCCATGGTCAAAGAGCTTCGTGATACGACCCAGTTCATCGTCATCACCCACCACCGCAAGACCATGGAAATGGCCGACCACCTCTTCGGGATCACGATGGAAGAGCCGGGTGTCTCGAAGCTCGTATCGGTGAATTTTGGCGAACCTGAGCCGCTGGCCACCGAGGCGGTAGCGTCGCCTTCTTAGCCGCTACCCGCTTTCCGCTTTCCGCCCTCCGGCGCGCGATTGCGCCGCGTGAAACCCGCGGTCTACACTGCGCATCCACGTGACGATTCAGCTCGAACAGGAAGTGAAGTTTCCTTTGCCCTCGATCGACGCGGGCGCTTCCAAGCTTGCCGCGCTCGGCGCTCGCGTCGAAACGAAACGCCACTTCAAAGCGAACATACACTACGACTTTCCCGATGGACGGTTGTCGAAACGCGACGAAGCACTTCGCCTGAGGCGTGTCGGTGACGACGCCTGGCTCACGTGGAAAGGACCCCAACACGGCGTTTCACGTATCAAACAACGCCGCGAGCTCGAGTCCCTGCTCGAAGATGGTGACGCGGTGGAAGGGATCCTCGAGGCCCTCGGCGTCGAGGAGTGTTTCCGCTACGAGAAGTACCGTACGTCGTACCGTCTCCACCGTCTAGAAGATGCGGTGTTGACGTTGGACGAGACACCCATTGGTGCGTTCATGGAAATTGAGGCTGCCCCCGCACGCATCACCGAGCTGGCCGAAAAGCTCGGGCTCGATATGGCCGATGCCATCAGCGTCAGCTATCCGCGTTTGTACGAGCGTTTCCGGCTCGAAACCCCAGATGCGCCGGAATTCATGGTGTTCCCGGAGAACGCGTCACCAGCATCATGAGCTTTCGGATTAAAAAGGCCATGGTCCTGGCGGCGGGCTTTGGCAAACGGTTGCGACCACTTACCGTCCACACGGCGAAGCCGGCGTTCCCGCTCATGGGGCGTCCTGTCATCGAGTACATCCTCCGGCGGTTGGCGAGAGCCGGCGTTGGTGAGGTGATCGTCAACTTGCACCATCATGTGGAAACGGTGACGCCGTCACTCGAGCGCGCGCCGGCGGAACTTTCCATCCATCGCTCGGTCGAGGCCGAGCTTCTCGGCACTGGCGGTGGCTTGAAGAAAGTCGAGTGCCATTTCGCGTCGGAAGACGCGTTCCTACTTTTGAACGCCGACACGCTCGTCGATTTCGATCTGGACGCGATGATGCGTGTGCATCGAGATTCCGGAGCGTTGGCGACGCTGCTTTTGAGGCCCAAGCCGTCGCGCAGCCCCTATTCCACGGTTGATGTGGGAGCGGATGGACGGATCAACTCCATCGTGACTGGGGGTAGCGACGGGGAGTGGATGTTCGCAGGTGTGTGGGTCCTTTCACCGAAGATACTGGAGCGGCTTTCCGGCGCGCCTTGTGGACTCGAAAAAGAGCTCTTGCCTGGACTCATAGCAGAAAGAGCCGCGTACGCGTGTCCGCAGGAACCAAACTGGATTACCATCGACACCCCCAGCCGGTACTGGGGCGCGTGCCTGACGATGGCCCGCGAGCGACTCTTCGAAGACGATTGGAACGTAGAGCTGGTATCGGATTACGAACCGACCAAGGTGTGGGCCGGCCCCGGGACTTGCATCGAACCGGGTGTTGACTTTCACGGCGATGTCGTCCTGGGTGCGGGGTGTCGCGTCGCTCGCGGCGCCCACATCGAGCGTGCCGTTTGCTGGGACGAGGTGGACGTTCCCAAAGGCACGCGACTCGAGAACTGCGTGATTACCGAAGGGGTACGGCTTCGAGCAGGGATGGAGCTCACCGACCGGCTGGTGATGCAAGTAGCTGGCGACGAGTCGGAGCTCAGAAAACGGGAGATTCGGGACAAGCTCCTGATTGCGAATCTGAGGAGCGGACGGACGCGAGGACTGTGAGCCTGACCGGAGTCGAGCCACTCGAGCGCATGCGCCGATTTCTGGCCGGCATCTCCGAGTTTGACGTCGCGCGCATCGAGTCTCTCGTCGGTGACGCGTCGAATCGAGCCTATTTTCGCATCGTGCTCGACGACGACGACACTCGGGTCGTCGCGCTCTTGCCGGAAGCATTCGAGACGGAGTCGCTCCCGTTTCTCAATGTCGCTCGGCTACTATCGGCGATCCCGGTTCGAGTTCCCGAAGTGATTCACGTAGCCGGCGAACAGGGAGTTCTGGTTCTGGAGGATCTCGGCGACAACATATTGCAGGACGTCGTTGACGGAGCCACGATCGGACACAAGACCGAGCTCTACGAGGAGGCGATCGACATCCTGGCGAGGCTACAGCGAAGAGGCGCCGAGCTTAAAAGCGAGCGCTTCCTTCCGTATCGGGTCGCGTTCGATCCGGAAAAGTTCACGTGGGAGCTCGACTTCTTCCGCGAGCATTTCTTGGAGGGTTTCCGCGGATGTGTGATCGAGCCCGCCGACCGCGAAGGTCTCGAGACCGCGTTCCAAGCTCTCAGCGCGGAGCTTTGCGCACAGACGTTCGTGCTATGCCATCGTGACTACCATTCCAGAAACTTGATGATCGTTTCCGGTGATTCCTCCGCCGCCGAGCTCGCCGTGATCGACTTTCAAGACGCGCGCCAGGGTCCTCGCGCGTACGATTTGGTGTCGCTTCTGAACGACTCGTACGTTGCGCACACACCGGAGTTAATAGGCGTGATGACGGAGCGGTTCGAGCGTGCGGTCGATGCCGACGTGTCGGAGGACTACGACGTAGCGGCGCTTCAGCGCAATCTCAAGGCGCTGGGCACGTTCGGCTACCAGATCGGACGCCGTGACAACGCCGTCTACGAACGCTACCTGGACGGAACGCTTTCGATGGTGCGAGCGAATCTAGAGCGGAACCCTAGGTGGGACTCACTGCGACGTATACTGGCACGTCATTGCGAGGAGATAGGATGACAGGCGACAAACAGGTCTACATCTCGGAGCTCGCCGAGCACAACCGCGAATCCGTGACCATGCGCGGATGGCTTCACAACCGGCGATCGAGTGGCAAGCTCCAGTTTCTGATCTTCCGCGACGGCTCGGGGTTCATGCAGGCGGTGGTTTCGAAGGCGGACGTTTCCGAGGACGCGTGGAACGACACCTTGGCGCTCACTCACGAGAGCTCGATCGAGCTCTCGGGGACCGTCCGCGAAGATGTGCGCGCGCCGGGTGGGTACGAGCTCACCGTGGCCGACGTGAAGGTCTTTCAAGTCGCGGAAGAATTTCCGATCACCCCCAAAGAGCACGGGGTCAATTTTCTCCTCGACCACCGGCACCTGTGGCTTCGCTCCAAACGGCAGCACGCAATCCTGCGCATCCGGAACGAAGTCGTCATGGCGGCGCGGCGCTACCTCGACGATCAGGGTTTTCTCTGCAGCGATACGCCCATCTTTACACCGAATGCGTGCGAAGGCACGACGACACTCTTCGAAACGCAGTATTTCGACGACAAGGCGTTCTTGGCCCAAAGCGGGCAGCTCTACAACGAGGCGATTGCAATGGCCGTCGGCAAGACTTACTGCTTCGGACCAACGTTCCGCGCCGAGAAATCGAAGACCCGCCGGCATCTCATCGAGTTCTGGATGATCGAGCCCGAAGTCGCGTACCACGAGCTTGACGACACCATCGACCTCGCGGAGAACCTCATCTGCACCATCATCGAGACCGTTGTCGAGCGCCGACGTACCGAGCTCGACGTGCTAGAGCGCGACGTGTCGAAGCTCGCCTCCATCAAGAAGCCGTTTCATCGCATGACCTATGACGATGCCGCGGCGAAACTGAAGGAGAAGGGGACGGAGTTCACGCCCGGCGACGACTTTGGAGCACAGGACGAGACTGCCCTGACCGACGACCTCGACCGGCCCCTGGTGGTGACGCACTACCCGACGAACATCAAGGCGTTCTACATGCAGCCCGATGCGGAGCGGCCCGATCGCGTCCTCTGCGTCGACATCCTCGCCCCCGAGGGCTACGGCGAGATCGTCGGCGGCGGACAACGGATCCACGACCACGAGCTGATCGAAAAGCGCCTGAAAGAGCACGAACTGCCGCAGGATCAGTTCCAGTGGTATCTGGATCTTCGCCGCTACGGGAGCGTGCCCCATTCGGGGTTCGGGATGGGGATCGAGCGATTCATCTCGTGGATTTGCAAGTTAGAGCATCTCAGGGAAGCGATACCGTTCCCGAGAATGCTGTACCGCTTGACGCCGTAGCTGCCACTCAAAAACAAACGCAAAGACGCAAGGGCGCAAAGAAACCGAGCTCTTTGCGTCTTTGCGTCTTCGCGCCCCTGCGCCTTTGCGTTTTTTTCTAATCGGTCGACTGCCCTTCCAGAAACGGTTCGGGTCGAATGGACTCGGCGCCGTTTTCCGTGCACAACGCAAAGCGCGATCTCTCCGACGAGTACATCGAGACACCAGCGTGCTCGCCCTTCTTGTTGAGAATGTAGAAGCTCAGCCCGAAGTTCGGGAGGCCTTTCTCGTTCAGCAGACGTTTTTCCACCGTCGTCTCCTGGACGCGCCGTAGCGCTTCCATGCCTGCGTCTTTCGGATGCTTTCCGCGGCGCATCTCTTCGACGATCAGAAACGAG
Organism: Candidatus Marinacidobacterales bacterium; assembly: GCA_965237955.1. GTDB lineage: Bacteria > Acidobacteriota > Vicinamibacteria > Marinacidobacterales > SMYC01. The sequence goes on from OZ250169.1 coordinate 4,697,686, forward strand.
CACAGCCCGTAGAGGTTCGCTTCACCGCGCCCGGTCGAGCCGCAGGCGCCGACTTCGTTGTCCACCCACAGCCCGGCGCCAAGAATCGGGGAATCGCCCACCCGCCCCGGTATCTTCCACGCTAGACCACTGGTGGTGGTCACGCCACAGATGTCGCTGTTCGCGTTGATGCCGTCGCAGTTGATGGTGCCCCAGAACGATTCCTCGTCGACGAGGCCCTCTTTCAGCATCTGGCGGGCCGCGGTGAGGCCGGCGTCGGCTCGCTTCTTCGGATCCAGGTAATGTTCCGGATCGATCCGGCGTTTCCACTCGAGCCACATCTTGCGGGAGCGCTCGGTGTTCAAGTCGTCTTCGATCTCGAAACCCATGTTCCGAGCGAACTCTTGCGCGCCATCGCCGACGAGCAGGTGATGGTCGGTGTACTCCATGACCGCGTGCGCGACCTTGGACGGGGTGCGTACACCCTCGATGGCGCCCACGCCGCCCGCGCGTTTTTTCGGTCCGTGCATGCAGCACGAGTCGAGCTGCACGACTCCATCAGCGTTCGGGCGTCCCCCGTAACCGACCCCGCTATCTTCGGGGTCGAGCTCGACGATGTTGACTCCAGCGATCAACGACTCGAGCACGTCCTTTCCCTCGGTCATCATCTCGAACGCGGTCTCGACGCGCGTCTTCGTCCCGCCGTTTTTGACCGTATTGCCGTTTCCGGAAGCGATCACCAGCGGCTTGACTTCGCTTGGGACGATCATGGTGGGCATGGTCGGAGACGACCCGAACGCAGCGGCCGGGGTAGCAGCCGCGACACCAGCGGCACTCCTCAAAACGAAATAACCCCGACTGATTTTCTTCTTCATTCTGGGTCCTTCCGACAAATGCCCGACAAATTTTTGTCCAGCGCGGATAGTACTTCTTGGATCCGGCTCGGGCAACCCTGTAGTCAGCTAGCTGCGTACCCCTCCATTCTTCCCTGTCCCGAGCCGACGACGCCTAGTTCACCTGAACAAAGGCTGCGTTGAGTAGAAGGCCCTTGGGCGTCTCGAGAGCCTCCATCCCTCTCCGACGCCATCGAAACCGCCCCGCCGTCAAACCGGCACATATGTGCCACCCTACAGGACAGGTAGGAATTATCCGGAGGGGCTCGACGCACAGCCTCGCGACCTATTCCAACCACCCCCGTTCGGGCCCATTTCAGCCCTCAAAACCGTTAAGCACCCGAGGCGAGCTCCTCGAGTACCAGCACGGACTCATCCATGCATCGGACATGCGACAAAACTATCCTGACAAAGGGGGAGACCTTCACAAAGAGCTAATGGCCGAAAGGCGAATCTTGCGCTACTCTAGCGTCTTCATGAGCAAGAAAGTCGGGTTCGTAAGCTTGGGTTGCCCGAAGAACCTCCTCGACACCGAGGTGATGTTGGGGCATTTGACGAAGTCCGGCTACGAGCTTACCCAGGCTCCTGAGGACGCGGAAGTTCTGGTCGTCAACACCTGCGGCTTCATCGACGCCGCTAAACAAGAGAGCATCGACACCATCCTGGAGATGGCCCGTTACAAGAAAGACGGTAACTGCCGCCGGCTCGTGGTCACCGGTTGCCTGGCGCAGCGGTATTCTCAAAACATCAGCGCCGAGTTCCCCGAAGTCGATGCCGTCATCGGGCTCGATCAGCTGCACACGATTGTGGATGCGTCCGAAGGCAAGGAGCGACGGGTGGAATCGCTCCGCGCGGACGGTTCGGCTGCCTACCTTTATGACCACTTAGCACCTCGGGTGTTGACAACACCGACTCACTACGCCTACGTCAAGATTTCCGAAGGGTGTGACTACCCGTGTACGTTCTGCATCATCCCGAAGATTCGAGGCGCGTACCGAAGCCGCCAGCCGGACTCGATTTTGGCAGAAGCAGAAGCGCTCGCCGCGCAAGGCGTCAAGGAATTGTGCCTCATCGCCCAGGACACGACCCGCTACGGGGACGAGATCGGGCTCCGGCACGGGCTTTCGGATCTTTTGCGCCAGCTCGCTCGAGTCGACGGGATCGAGTGGGTGCGTTTTCTCTACGCCTACCCGACGACGGTGGATGACGCCGTGCTCTCCGCGATGGCGGAAGAGCCCGAGCTTTGCCGTTACGTGGATATCCCGCTTCAGCACGCGAGCAACCGCGTGCTCAAAGCCATGAAACGGCCCGGAACCGGTGACAGCAACAAAGCGTTGATCCAGAGGATTCGAGACGCGGTTCCGGGAGTCGCGGTGCGCAGCTCCTTCATCACAGGCTTTCCCGGTGAGACCGAGGAAGACTTCGAAGAGCTCCTCGATTTCTGTCGGGACGTCGAGCTCGACCACCTCGGCGTATTCACGTACTCCAATGAGGAAGGGACCGAGGCGTACGTGCCCATCGAGACCGTCTCGGACGAGGAGAAGGCGCGTCGCCGGGACAGCCTCATGGAGTGCCAGCGTGAGATCTCTTTGAGGAAGAACCAGCGGCGGATCGGCTCACGGGTGCGCGTGCTCGTCGAGGGGCTCGCGGATGAGACCGACCTGCTGCTCCAGGGGCGTACCGAGCATCAGGCCCCGGGTATCGATGGGGTGGTTCTCATTAATGATGGTGAGGCCCAGCCCGGCAGCTTCGCCGATGTCGAGCTCACCGAAGCCCATCCTTACGACTTGATCGGACACGTCGTCCAGCCGGAAATGACGGGTTGAATTCAAGATCGCCCTAGTCTATAGTTGGGGTCTAATTTACGGGACCACGGAGTGGGCGCTCGTTTGCCCACTTTTTTTATGGCTTTGAACGCTCGAACGTCCTTTCGCGCGACCCCATAGACAGTCGAGGTGTTTTTTCGAGGTGATTGGAACCCTAGCGCCTTCTTTAGACGCTGCAGCTTGAGCACATGGAATCATGACGACCCCTGATAACGTCGACGTCGACGCGAATCTGCTTCGAGAGCTCGAGGGCTTGGCTCGTTCTGCGGCCTCCGCGGAAGGCGTCGATGTGGCCTGGTGCGAGCTGAAGGGGAAGCACGGCTCCCGGGTGTTGCGCGTGTTCATCGAGAGAACCGATGGCGACGTCGGTCTGGCCGAGTGTGAGCGCGTGTCGAAGAAGCTCGGAGTCGTGCTCGACGTTGAAGATCCCATCGATTCGGCGTACACCCTCGAAGTCAGCACTCCCGGGCTGGATCGACCTCTGCACGACGAGCGTGACTACCTGCGGTTTACGGGCAAACTCGCGCAGGTGAAAACGAATCGAGCGGTCGACGGCCGGAAACGGTTCGTCGGGCGGCTCGCCGGGATTTCGGGAGGGTTCTTGTCGCTCGATGGAGAGGGGGCAACGGCCCGCCTACCTTGGTCGGCGGTCGAAAGTGGACGGCTCGAGGTCGAGCTCGACCCGCCGGGCATCTTCAACCGGTCCAACCGGGCTCGTTCGAGGAAGCGCGCATGAGCCTGCTCTTCCAGCACATCGAGCAGATGAGCCGCGACAAGGGCGTGGATGCGGCGATCATCGTCGAGGCTGTCGAAGATGCCATTCTGACGGCGGTCAAGAAGTACTACGCCACCGAAGAGCCTTACCAGGCTCGCTTCAACAAAGAGACCGGGCAGGTCGAAGTCTTCCTCGTCAAGACCGTGGTCGAAACCGTCACCGACCCCGAGACCGAGATTGCGCTTCCAGACGCCGAGCGCGTCGTGCGCTCGGCAACGCTCGGTAGCCAAGTGGAGCTTCATAAACCGACCGACGTGCTCGGACGTATCGCTGCCCAGACGGCGAAGCAAGTCATCTTTCAGAAGGTTCGTGAGGCCGAGCGCGATCACATCTTCAGCGAGTACGGCGATCGTGTAGGACAGCTCGTCACCGGCTTGGTGAAACACGCCGAGAGCGGTGACCTCGTCGTCGACCTCGGAAAGACGGAAGCGCTCTTGCCACGACGCGAGCAGTCGCGCGCCGAGATCTTCAACCCGGGTGAGAGGATTCGGGTGGTCATCACCAGGGTGTCGAGAACCGCGCGTGGCCCGCAAGTCATCGTTTCTCGCACCGACCCGGCGCTTCTCGCAAGGCTCTTCGAGATGGAGGTTCCGGAAATCTACGAAGGCACCGTCATCGTGAAGAACGCCGTTCGCGAGCCGGGGGACCGCGCCAAAGTCGCCGTGTTCTCCAAGGAAAAGGACGTCGATCCCGTTGGAGCGTGCGTCGGCATCAAAGGAGCGCGCGTGCAGAACATCATCCGCGAGCTTCGGGGCGAGAAGATCGACATCGTGGAATGGAACGACGATGCACGGAACTACGCGCTCAACGCGCTTAATCCTGCCAAGGTCAGCCGCGTCTCCATCGTGGACGAGAAAGACAAGGTGATGGAAGTGATCGTCGAGGAGAAGCAGCTTTCGCTTGCTATCGGCAAGCGTGGACAGAACGTCCGGCTGGCCGCGAGGCTCCTCGGATGGCGCATCGACATCAAGGGCGAGGAGGAGAAAAAGCTCGAGATCCAGACGCAAATGGACGCGGCCATGGCGCCGTCCGTAGGGACGGATATTCGCGTCATCGAGGGCATCGGTGAGAAGACGATGAGAAAGCTCATCGCGCACGGGTTCACCTCGCTCGAGAAGGTGGTCGCGACGCCCGAAGCGGTGACCGACGTCCCCGGTGTCGGTGTCAAGACGGCTGAAAAGCTCGTCGCCCAAGCCCGTGCGTCTCTCGGCAGTGCCGAGACGCCGGTAATAAGCGACGACTCGGCGCCGAAAGACGGCGAACCAGTCAACGAAGAGGAAGTAGTGGCGATGTCGGTTGCAGATGGCACCGGCGGCATTGCCGAAGTGGAGCCGGGGCCCGATTTGAGCGGGCTCGACGAAGCTTCTGGGAGTGAGCGCTGATGGACAAGGTCAGAGTCTACGAGCTCGCTCGCGAGCTCGGCATCACGAGCCCGAAGACAATTGCGCTTCTCAAAGAGAAGCTCAAGATTCGGGTGAAGTCGGCGTCGAGCACGATCGAGGAAGACACTGCCATCAAATTGAAACGGCTGCTGCGTCTCGAAGGCTCGTCCGCGATGCGGAAGAAAGCCGAAAAAACGGAAGCGGCCGCTGCGGGAGATGGCAAAGGCGACGCTCGGTCGGCGCGTAAGCGCCGCGCCGAAAAGGCCCGGCTCGCGTTGCTCCAGGAGATGGACGACGAGGACCGCGCCGAGAGAGAGAAAATCGAAAAGGCGGCGCGCGAAAAAAGAGAACGAGAGCGTCTCGAGGCCGAAGAGGCAGCACGGAAGGCCGCCGAAGCAGAGCGCGAGAGGGAGGCCGCCGCCGATGCCACTGCTCTCGCCGAGCTCGAAGCCATTGGCGAGGACGATGCGGAAGCGCCAGCAGGAGTTGGCGAAGATGGTGTCGTCCATGTAGGGCAGGTGGGGCCGGTGGCAAATGCGCCGGTCGAGCTACCCGCATCCGACGGGCCTGCTCAGCCTGGTCAGTCTGTCCAGGCGGCGCCCATGCCGGGGCCGATGGATCGTAGAGTTGATCTGTTGCGAAAGCCCTCCGTTTCAGCCCACGTGCCAAAAGCCACGCCGGCTCCCAAGCTGCCTCCCGCGCCAGCGACTCCTCCTGCCGCGGCGCCGCCCGTCGCGACGACGGCGCTGCCCGCTCCGGGTCGAGAGTCGTTCGTCCCCGGACCGACGGCGCAATACGTTCGCACGCGGCCGGCGCTGCCACGGCCAACGCCCAGTGCTCGACGTGATCAGCCCAGGCCGGCGCCGTCACGTCCGCGGCCCGCAGCACCGATCAAGCGCGTTCCCGCACGCGCCGATGAAGGCAAGCCCAAATCCAAGCGGAAGGGGAAACGGCCCCAGCGTGCCGCCGCCGTGCCCGATGCCGCCGAACAGGCTCTGCCCGAGCCCATGCCTCGGCTCGACGAGCGCAATCAGGCCGCGCCTAAGATCTTCCGCAAGATCGCATTGACAGAAGGACTTACCGTGAAGGAGCTTGCGGAGAAACTCGAGGTCAAGCACAAAGACGTCATCAAGGTTCTTCTTGGTCGCGGCGTTCTCGCGACGATCAATCAGACGCTGACTGCCGACACCGCCAAAGAGCTAGCAAAGCAGTTCGGCGCGGAAGCGGAAATTCTCTCGTTCGAGGAGGACGTTCTCCGCGAAGAGGCAAGCGAAGAGAAGCCGGAAGATCTCGTGAGCCGCGCTCCGGTGGTTACGGTGATGGGCCACGTCGATCATGGAAAGACGAGCTTGCTCGATGCCATCCGGGAGACGAAGGTCGTCGAAAAAGAGGCCGGCGGCATTACCCAACACGTTGGCGCGTATAGCGTCACCGTGAACGAGCGGAGTGTCGTCTTCCTCGATACGCCTGGCCACGAAGCGTTCACCATGATGCGGGCCCGTGGCGCCGGGGTGACCGATCTCGTGGTTCTCGTCGTGGCGGCGGATGACGGCGTCATGCCGCAAACGCGAGAGGCGATCGACCACGCGCGTGCCGCCAAAGTCCCTGTCCTCGTCGCCATCAACAAGATCGACAAGCCAAACGTCAACCCCGATCGGGTCAGACAGCAGCTCAACGAGCTCGAGCTCGTGCCCGAAGATTGGGGCGGTAACACCGTGTTCGTCGAGGTCTCAGCGAAGAAGCGGGAGGGTTTGGATCTCCTGTTGGAGATGATCCTTCTCGTCGCGGACCTCCGTGAGCTCAAAGCGAATCCCGAACGCGCGGGCATGGGCACGGTGCTCGAAGCCAAGCTCGACAAGGGCAAAGGTCCGGTGGCTCACGTGCTCATCCAGAACGGAAGCGTCGAGATCGGCGATCCGTTCATCGCGGGGGCGGTTCACGGAAAAGTTCGCGCCATGCTGGACGATCGCGGGCACAAGGTCAAAAAGGTCGGGCCTTCGTCTCCAGTGGAGATCCTCGGGCTGACCTCGCTTCCCCAAGCCGGCGATCAGTTCCAGGTCTTCGGCGACAGCTTCAAGGCGCGACAGATTTCGGAGTTGCGCCAACAGAAGCTCCGCGAGCGTGAATTGGCGTCGTCGGCGCGCCTAACCCTGGACCACCTGCACCAGCAAGTCCAGGAAGGTAATGTTAAGGACCTTCCGATTATCGTCAAGGCGGACGTGCAAGGCTCGGCCGAGGTTCTAACCAACACTTTGCAAAAACTCTCCACCGAAAAAGTGAAGATCAAGATCATTCTTGCCGGCGTCGGCGCCATCACCGACAACGACGTCACCCTCGCGCTGGCTTCGAACGCCGTCATCATCGGTTTCAACATCCGGCCCGAGCGCTCGGCCGAGGAGCTGGCCGCCAAAGAGAACATCGATATCCGTCTGCACACGGTCATCTACAACATCACTGACGAGCTCAAGAAAGCCATGGAAGGTCTTCTCGAACCTACGTTCACAGAGGTCACGTTGGGCCGCGCCGAAGTTCGCGACACCTTCAAGGTGCCCAAAATCGGTGTCGTCGCTGGCTGCTACGTGTCGGACGGCAAAGTGCTGCGCAACGCGGACGTTCGGCTGCTTCGCGACAACGTCGTCGTGTTCGAAGGCAAAATCGGAAGCCTCAGGCGCTTCAAGGACGACGCGGGTGAGGTCAAAGAGGGCTTCGAGTGCGGTATCGGTCTTGCCGGCTACAACGACATCAAAGTCGGTGATGTGATTGAAGCCTTCACGATGGAGAAGGTGCAGCCTACGACTGCGTAAGATTCGGCATCCAGCATTCAGTATCCAGCATTCAGTTCAACTTGCGCGGTGCCGGTACTAATCGGGTTCGCTTACCGGCAGGGACGGTGGTCAATTGACAGCGCTACCCACCAGCAGGGCTTGATGTGAACTGAATGCTGGATGCTGAATTCCAATGCAGCGAAGCACCATGAGCAGCAAAGCATCCAAAGAAGCAGGACGCCCCATCATCGGCCTGCTTACAGTCGAGCTTCATTTCCCGGAGGCGCAGTCGTTGAAGACGAAGCGCATGGTGGTCAAGTCCATCAAAGACCGCATCCGGCGAAAGTTCAACGTATCCATCGCCGAGACGGGCTATCTCGATTTATGGCAGCGGTCCGAGCTCGCGGTGGTCTCGGTGTCGGGAGCGCGCCCGGTGCTGGAATCACAGCTCGAAGCGGTCACCCGCGATCTCGAGGTCGAATTCAGCTCCGAGCTCGTTAAGACGAGCTTTGAGCTCATCGAGTAGAACCGAATGGCTAGGCAGCGCGGCGAGAGAATCCGACCCGGACGGGTGGCCGAACAACTACGTATGGACGTTGCGGATATTCTCCAAAACGATCTGAAGGATCCACGGCTTGGTCTCGTGACTTGCACGAGAGTCGACCTGACGAACGATCTTCGTCACGCAAAGGTTTACGTGAGCGTGCTCGGCGAGGAGAAGGACAGCTCGATGCAGGCGCTCGAAAGCGCGACCGGATACGTTCGGCGCCAACTCGCCGGGCGCCTGGGACTGAGAGTGTCCCCCGAGATCGTCTTCGTGTTCGATCCTTCGGTAGAGTACAGCATCCGACTCGAGGGGCTGATCGAAGAGACCAAACGACGGAGTCCCTCCGACGATGATTCGCCCGCGCCGGAGTCGCCCGACGACGGCTTCGCCGAGGAAAGCTGACGGTCCCTCGCGGCCGATGACGCTGAATGAATGGCGTTCTGCTAGTCGACAAGCCGTCCGGACCGACGTCGTACGATATCGTGGCACGCGTCCGGCGCATTCTCGATGAGAAACGTTGCGGTCATACCGGCACCCTCGATCCGTTCGCGACCGGACTCTTGATTTTGTGCCTCGGCCGTGCAACGCGGTTGTCTCGATTTCTCACGGCCGCTTTCAAGAGCTACGTGGCGACGATCCGATTCGGCTACGCGACCGATACGTACGATCGCACGGGCACGCCGCTCGGTGATGTCCGCGACTACGAGCCCGAGCGGGACGTCCTCGTGCGCGCACTCTCGAGCTTCGAGGGCCGCCAGATGCAACGTCCGCCGGCGTTTTCCGCCAAGAAACTCGGCGGCAAACGCCTGTATCAGCTCGCACGGGAAGGCGTCCCGGCCACCGCGCGTCCCGTCGAGGTCGAGATCCGGGAGCTCGAGCTTCTCGATGTCGAAGGTGCCGAGGCTCGCATCCGGGTAACGGTTTCGAGCGGGACCTATATCCGCTCGCTGGCGCACGACGTCGGTGAGAAGCTCGGAGCCGGTGCTCATCTCAAAGAGCTCCGGAGGACCGCTATTGCGTCGTTCTCCGTGTCCGAGGCGGTCGATATGGAGACGCTCGAGACATTCGGGACATTCGGGACAGGGGGCGCGGTTGCGTCGCTGCTATCGCCCGAAGACGCTTTGAGAGATCTACCCAGCGTCCACGTCGGGCCCGATGCCGCCCGACGGCTCGTGAACGGCCAACCCCCACGATGGGACGAGATTGGCTCGACTTGGGACGTCCAGGCTGCGCCCCGCCATATTCGCGTGCTCGGTCCCTCGGGCGAGCTGTTAGCGGTGGGTGGGCCCGATGAACGGGGCATTCGCCCGCTGGTCGTTTGGGGGCAAAGCGCGAAAAACACCTAAAACGTAACTCTTTACAGCCCTTTGGCGCTGTGCTACGATGCCGGAGATAGTATAGGAAAGGAAAAAGAGTAGAATCGCGGAGGACCTTATTTGACGCTCACCAAGGACAAAAAGACCGATCTGATCGGAGAATACCAGCTTCACGGCTCGGACACAGGCTCACCAGAAGTACAAATTGCCATTCTAAGTGAGCGCATTGGCTACCTCACCGAGCACTTCAAGACCCACAGCAAAGACCATCATTCGCGTCGCGGCCTCTTGAAAATGGTCGGCCAGAGGCGCCGATTGCTGGACTACCTGAAGAAGAAAGACGTTAGCCGCTATCGAGGCGTTATCCAGCGGCTCGGAATCCGCAAATAAAATGGATTCATCACCTGGCTCGATTGCCATGTGGTGTCGTTTGACTTCGGGCGGACTCTTAGCCCGCTCCCGTGCGCCGGTCTTCGTTTATCCGATATACCCTCGGTCCTCCGGTCCCTGCTAACTGGCGAGACCATCCTTGGTTTGGACGTCGTCCCGATGACGATGCCCCCCGTCCCAGCGTGGCGCTTCCTGTGTAATCGCCTCGTGCCATTTTCGGCGGGGCCTCCGATTGGATTCGAGAGGAGAATTAAATGATTCATCGAAAAGAGGTGGAGATAGGCGGAACCACCGTGTCCATCGAAATGGGCAAACTCGCCAAACAAGCCAACGGTGCAGCCGTCGTGCGCATGGGCGACACGGTCGTGCTCGTCACCGCCTGTATGTCCAAAGATGCACGGGAGGGCGTCACCTTTCTGCCGCTCACCGTCGACTACCGCGAGAGCTTCTATGCCGCCGGCAAGATCCCCGGCGGTTTCTTCAAACGGGAAGGGCGTCCGAACGAAAAAGAGGTCTTGACCAGCCGTTTGATTGATAGACCGCTCCGACCCCTTTTCCCGGACGGATGGCACTACGAGACCCAGGTCATTGGGCTCGTGCTTTCCACCGACAAGGAGAACGACGCCGACGTTCTCGCGCTGACGGGTGCATCGACGGCTCTCTACTGCTCGGACATCGCGTTCACGACGCCGATCGCGGCCGTGCGAATAGGTATCATCGGCGGTGAGTTCGTTGCCAACCCGACGTTCGAACAGGTCAAGAGCAGCGATCTCGACCTTATCGTCGCGGGCTCCAAGGAAGCGATCGTCATGGTCGAGGCCGGCGCGAACGACGTGTCCGAAGCGAAGATGGTAGAAGCTCTCGGTTTCGCGCACGAGGAGATCAAGAAACTCGTCACGCTCCAGGAAGAGCTCTATAAAGCCATCGCTCCGGTAAAGCGGGAAGTCGCGCCTCGGGAGCAAAACGTTGCTCTGGAAAAAGAGATCGAAGAAAAACTCTACACCAAGCTCCAGGAAGCGATGCGCACGGAGGGCAAACTTGCTGCCGAGAGTGCCGTCGATGTCATCAAGGCCGAGCTGAAGGAAGAATTTGCGGAGAGGGAGCCCGAAGAGCTCGCCCTGGTCTCTGGGATCTTCAAGGGGCTTCAAGAGAAAGCGCTACGGCAAGAAGTCCTCGAAAAGCGTCAGCGGCTCGATGGGCGCGCGTTCGACGCGGTGCGCGAGATCACGTGTGAGGTCGGCGTGTTGCCGCGAACCCACGGCTCCTCGGTGTTCACCCGCGGGGAAACGCAAGCGCTCGTCACCGTGACTTTGGGAACGTCGGACGATGCGCAGCGTATGGACTTCCTCGAGGGAGATTTCCAGAAGCGCTTCATGCTCCACTACAATTTCCCTCCTTTTTCCGTCGGCGAAGCGCGCTTTCTGCGCGGGCCCGGTCGCCGGGAGATTGGGCACGGCGCGCTCGCCGAACGAGCGCTGGTTCCGGTCATTCCGTCAGACACGGATTTTCCTTACACGATCCGGATCGTGTCGGACATTCTCGAGTCGAACGGCTCGTCCTCGATGGCGTCGGTCACCGGCGGGTGTCTCGCGTTGATGGACGCGGGTGTTCCCCTCAAGGCTCCCATTGCGGGTATCGCCATGGGTCTCGTCAAAGAAGGTGACAACTACGCCATCCTGACGGACATCGCCGGCGCCGAAGATCACTACGGCGATATGGATTTCAAGGTGGCGGGAACGGTGAACGGCATCACCGCGCTCCAGATGGACATCAAGATCACCGGTCTGACGCAAGTGCTCGTGGCGGAGGCGCTCGAGCAGGCACGTCAAGCGCGCATGTTCATCCTCGAGAAGATGGCGAGCGCTCTTCCGGCGCCGCGGGAGGAGATTTCGACGTTCGCGCCGCGCATCTTCACCCTGCAGATCCCTACCGACAAAATCCGCGACGTCATCGGACCCGGCGGCAAGATGATTCGGAGCATCATCGAGCGAACCGGTGTGAAGATCGACGTCGAGGACAACGGCACGGTGTCGATCGCTTCGTCGGACGGAGACGCCGCGAAAAAAGCGATCCAAATCATCGAAGAGCTCACCGCTGTCCCCGAGGTCGGCAAGAAATACTTGGGCAAGGTGGCGCGGATCGTCGACTTCGGCGCGTTCGTCGAGATCATTCCGGGGACGGATGGGCTGGTTCACGTCTCGGAAGTCGCCGACTACCGCGTCAACGACGTCCATGACGAGCTGTCCGAGGGAGATCAGATCCTGGTCAAGGTCATCAACATCGATCCCCAGGGGAAAGTGAAGCTTTCGAGGAAAGCGGTGATCCGTGAGCAGGCCGGTTTGCCGCCGGAGCCTCCTCAAGAGCCGCGACCGCGACGCGATCGTGACGGTCGGGATGGCCGAGGCGATGGTGGCGGAAGATCGAGGCGCCGTCGCCCAGGAGGCGGAGGCGGCCGCGAAGGTCGAGCCTAAATCAAGACGTCCCCGCGAAGCGGGGACATCCGAACACCCCTCTCCCCGATGGGGAGAGGGTCCCGAGCGCAAGCGAGGGGGGTGAGGGGTGCCCCCCCAAAACTCCGCGCTTCCCGGCACAACGGGGAAGCACCTGGCCTTTACTTACCGACGACGGCGAGGATATCGTCCTCGCGCAAGATCAAGTATTCGTTCCCCTCGATCTTGACTTCAGTGCCGGCGTACTTGCCGAAAAGCACCTTGTCGCCTTTTTTCACTTCGAGCGCGACCCGAGTCCCGTTGTCCAGGGTCGTGCCGTTTCCCACCGCGGTGACTTTTCCGCGTTGGGGTTTTTCTTTGGCGGTGTCGGGAATGATGATGCCGCCTCCGGACTTCTCTTGGGTTTCCTCGAGACGTTGCACGAGGATACGATCGTGCAGTGGCCGAACCTTCATCGAACCTCCTTTCGTGAGCGAACGAACTGAAGACTATAGTAGGAATTGGACTAAGGATCAATTCTGCCTTCAGCCGTCGGCCATCAGCTAGCCTTCGCTTTGGCTGTCGTGCCGTGCCGGTACCGGCGAGGGCGTCCCAACGCCTCAGTCCCGCTGATGGCGGATGGCCGATGGCAGATCTAACGACGTATCTTCAATTCCTGAAGCTTCTTACTCAACGTGTTTCGGTGAATATGCAACACCCTTGCGGCGCGGGAGAGGTTGCCTTTCTCGCGTTCGATGACTCGAGAGAGAAATCGCTTTTCGAACTCGCGTTTGGCTTCGGGATAGCGGATGCCGCCTTCGATCATCTCCATGATCAGCTCGTCCAGCTTCTGCTTCATCGAAGCTCTGCCGTCGGTGGACTTCCGGCTACCCATTTTTTTACAAGTCGCTCTTGCCCGTCAGAGAACGGTAGGCGTGCAGGTAGCGTTCGCGTGTGCCCTCGACGACGTCGGCGGGGAGCTCGGGTCCGGGAGGCTTCTTGTCCCAATCCAACGTCTCGAGGAATTCGCGCACGAACTGCTTGTCGAAGCTCGGCTGGTCATGTCCCGGTTCGTAGTCGACCCGCGGCCAAAAGCGCGATGAATCAGGTGTGAGCACTTCATCGATGAGATAGAGCTCGCCGGTATGTGGATCGCTTCCGAACTCGAACTTGGTGTCGGCGATGATGATGCCCTTGTCCGCGGCTTCGCGCCGCCCGAGCTCATATAGTTGTAAAGAGATGTTTTTGAGCCGCGCGGTGAGCTCTTCGCCCAAGGCGTCCGCCATGACGGTCTCACTGACGTTGACATCGTGCCCCGACGTCGCTTTGGCCGCGGGCGTGAACAACGGCGCTTCGAACTTGTCGGCGAGCCGCATGCCCTCGGGCAGCGAGATACCGCACACGCTCTGTTTCTGCTGGTACTCCTTCCATCCCGAACCGTAGAGATAGCCGCGGACGACACATTCGAACGGCACCGGTTCGAGCTTCGCGACCAACATCGAGCGGAGCGCGAGCTGTTCGCGGTAGGGTGCCAGCTCGTCCGGGTAGGCGTCGACGTCGCTAGTGACGACGTGGTTTTCGACGAGGTCACGACTCTTGTCGAACCAATACATCGAGAGTTGGTTTAGTACTTTTCCTTTGTCGGGAATCCCGTTAGGGAGCACGACATCGAACGCGGATATGCGGTCGGTGGCGACGAGTAACAGATGCTTCCCGATCTCGTAAATGTCTCGAACCTTGCCCCGCGCGCGCGGAACGAGCCCGCCCAAGTCTGTTTCGATGACAACATTGGCTACCGCCACGATAGAATCGACGCCTTCTTAGTAGGTTCAGTTGGCTCAGGCGGCTATTTCGAGCCGCAGCGACCCGGTGTTCTCCAATCCAGAGACGCCGACGACTGTACCCCCGACCCCTCGAGCTGAGGCGGCGTATTGTAGGGAACGTGCGCGAGGACGTCAAGTACTTGTGTGGATCAGTGCGGCATACGGCATACGGGTCAGACCAAGGCTTCGCCGCTAAGAAACGACGCGTTGTCGACAACCACGTCGCCGATCAGGCACGTTGTTTCGGTCGGAGTTCGTGCGAAACGTTGCCGAAGACGGGCACGGTAAGCACCGGCGTGCCTTTCCTTGACGGCAAGGCGCGGTTTGACCCGTACGCCGTATACCGACTAAGACTCCTTCAGCACGATCCTGCCATCCATCGTCGTTACCAAAATAAGTCGACCGCCGGTGCCAAGGGTTCCTTTCACGCGGTTTCGATGTTCGGTACCTTCGAAATGGGAGAGGTTGTTGATGACGCGGCCGTCGCCCGTGGTCGCGTCGAGCTGCGCGCCAAGGCTTGCGGGGAGGGCGAGCTCGATCGAGCCATCCGATGTGCGAATGCTCCAGTCATTCGAGATCGTCGTGATGTCGCGCCCGCTCACGCGAACACTGCCATCGGCGGACACCACCCTCAACTGCCCGAAGGTTCCGCCGAGCCGGATGCGGCCATCGCCAGAGAGGACGTCGAAATCACCGGCGAGGTTCCTACCGGTGATGGAGCCGTCGCGCGTCCGGAGTCTCACGGTGCCTTCGACGTCCGTAATCCGAATACGACCGTCTCCAGTCTCGGCGACGATCGTTCCGGAGACACCTCCGATCTCGATGCGGCCGTCCTCGGTGCGGATATCGAGCTCCGTCGACTCCGGTGGAACTCGAATCGCGACGTCGGTCCAGACGTTTCCACCGAGCGTTACCGCGCTGCGGCCGGTGCGAGCCTTCACCCGCACGACATCGCCGTGTTGAACCGCCTCGGCCCGGATGTTCTCGAGAAGCGACCGGGCCCCCGCACTATCGGCGGCGCGCGCCCGGTTCTTGAAAACGACCTCGACCACACCCGGTGCTCCGCCGACGACTTCCACGCGTCCATCGTCGATGCGTACTTCTACGACGGTGCGCTCACCGGTGTCGAACCGAAGCTTCTCGGTCGTGGACTCCTCCACCCGCTGGTGGTCACAGCCGAAGGCGATGAACGCGCCGAGGGCCCCGAACAAGACGACGAGCGCCATGGAATCACGCATTTGCCTCACCTGGGACCAACCCGCGTCAGAACGATGTCACCGTAGCTGGTGACGATCGTCAGCGGATGCGTCCCCGATCCGAGAACGCCTTCCCACCGTTGTTGCCGCAGCTCGGCGCCTTCGGTGCTCGTGAGGGATTGAAACTCGGAGCGGAGCTCCCCGTCTCGTGTGCTCGCGGTGATGCGCGCCGAGGCATCGGCCGGCAAGCCGATCGTCACATCTCCGCGTGACGTCTCCACCCGCACGGTGTCGGTGAGTCGTTTTGCAGTGACATCGACATCCGCGTCCGATGCCCGAATGTCGAGGCTTGCGCTGAGCTCCGAAACCAGGATGTCATCATGCGTGGTCGTGATCGTGATCGCGCCGTCGACGGCGTCGACCTCTACTGAACACTTCTCGCCGGTCACGGACACGCTCCCGCGGACATCGGCAACGCTCACCGGCCGGTGAAGGTTCTCAATCGAAACGTCTCGTGCGACACCGCGCACGATGACGCGCGCGTATCGCGACACGAGGTCGAGACGTCCTCCGACGTCGTGCACGAAGACGGGACGATGGCTCGACGCGATCGTCACACTTCCCCCGGCGCGCTCCACCGATACTTCGGAGTAAGGGCTCTCGATGTCGACGCCGCCGGTAATGTTGGTTGCTCGCACGGTGCCGTGCTCGGTTTTGAGAGCGACGTTACCGGTGACGTCCTCGATGGTTATCGAGCTGTGCTCGGTTTCCGCCGTCACATCTCCGTCGACACCGACCGCGCGCACGGCCCCGTGCTCGTTCCTCGCTACGATCGATCCTGAAATCCGTTCGAGACGAATCGTCGCGTGGCTCGTCTGGACTTCGATGCCGGACGACAAGTTAGAGACCTCCACGCCTCCGTGTGTGGTGCTGACGTCCGCCGGCGCGTTCAGATCCTCGAGACGAACGGCGCCTCTGCGATTGGCCACTCTCACTGACATCGTTCGGGGGACTCTGATTTCCAGATGCGTGAGCACGGCGCGTCCTCCCTGTCCCCGTGACGTGTGTAACTTGGCTTCGTCACCCGACTGGAGCTCAAGACTCACCTGCGACAGGGCGCGCTCCGCACCGGCTGCGGAGAAACTGTGAATTTGCTTCGTCATATTGACTTCGAGGTCCGGGTTATCGGAACCGATGACGACGACTTCGCCACGTTGGTTCTCGATGATGAGAACCGAGGCTCCGTCGAGGTCGAACGATTCGGTCTCCACGACGCGGTGCGCCGGGCCGAGAAGATCGGGGCCCAGCACGAAAGCGAAGCCGTCGAGCGAAACTTCCGTCGCTATCTCTTCCATTGCCCGCTGCGCACCCCGAATGACGAGGCCGGAGACGAGGATCCAGGCGAGTACGACGATCTCGGCGGCGGTGACGTAGGAACGCTCCGGATGCACGATACGCTGGTACACCTTGTAGATGCCCCACGCGACCAGGAGTAGCGGCCAATAGGCCCCGAACCAGATGAGCACTTGCGTTCCCACTCGAACGGGAGAAACGCCGATGAAGCTCAACACGTTGTGCGCCAAAAAAAGCGAGCCTACCGCGATGAGGAACACGCCGGACACAACGGCGCATCCGGTTCTCGGCGGGCTCGGCGCTCTAGCCATTGTCGGATTCGGTAGTACCGTCCGGCGTATCGTTTTGTGACGGGGTTGCATCGTTTTGTGACGGCAACGGAGGTCCGATCGCTGGTGGCGCCGACGCTGGCTTCTTCAAAATGTAGACACCCATCGCGATGATGGCGACCGGCCATAGGTCCAAAATCCAATCGATTTCGAACCATCCGTAGTTGTCGACGGTGAACACCACCCCGACGACGATGAGCGCCCATCCCCACCCCTTGCTGAACGCGAAGACCTCGGTTTGGGTCGGCAGCGGCTGGCCAGTATCCACGAGGTGGTTGAGCTCGACTGCGCTGCGGTGCGCGTCGATCATCGAAAAGATCCACAGAAACGGAATGATGATCCCGACGAAAGCACCGGCTCCCTCCGACGCGAGATACATGGCGCTCGCGACGGACACGATGAGCACGAGACCTTTCGTGGGTTGACCGACATAAACATGCCCGGCGCCTGGAAGCAAAGACAGCCAGAAAGCCGCGGCGGGAGAGCGTTTCATAAAAGACTCCTTGAAGAACGTTCTGAAAGGAAGCCGAGGTCATTCCTCGTTGCCATGGGGTGCGAGCCAGATTCGCCCTCGGGTTCGCCCTCGGTTTCTAAATGACGCCTCGAGTGTTCGTCGTCGTCTTCGGTGGACCGGCGGCCCGCGTTCTCCAGGTCACGCAGCTGTTCGTTGAGCTGGTCGAGGCGATCTTCGAAGGCCACGCCGACGGTCATGCGGAGCACGTTCAAATCCTCGATCCACCGTTCGGTTTGATCGTGAGTCCGAATCGCGAAACTGTAGATGTGGCGCGCCGTTCGTGATGTCTTCCGGTACACCTCCGATGCGAGCTCCGGTGGAGCGAACAAGAGCACCATCGCGAGAACTGCCGCAACGGCGAGCCAACTCGTGCCCGCGACGAGCCGTGGAGAAGGTACGGTGAAACGTGTCCCTTCGCGTGTCGTTCTGAGCGCCGTCGGCTCGGTCCGGGCGCTCCGGGCAAAATCGACGACGAGCTTTCCCGTGAGCGCGTCAGGCGTAGCGGGAACCGACATCGCTCCGAGTGCGTCGGTTACCTCTTGAAACGTCTGGTACAGGCCCCGGCACTCGTCGCAGGTATCGAGATGCGCCGAGAGCTCCCGCTCGATCGGCGGCGTGAGCACGCCCTCGCGCTCGTCCGAAAAAAGCTCCTCCGCCCGCCGACAGTTCACCGATCGCCTCCCTCGAGATTTTCCCGAAAACGATCGCTCCACTCCGCTCTTCGCCGCTTCAGCCGGCGCGCGAGCGCGACGCGCCCGCGGTTGATACGCGATTTGACAGTACCGAGCGGAACGCTGAGCTCTTGTGCCATGTCTTCGTAGCTCATCTCTTGAAGATCGCGAAGGATGACGGCTTGGGCGAGCTCGACGGGAAGTCTGTCGATGGTGTCACGGAGCCAGCCGGACAAGTCCTTTTGTTCGAGAGCGCGATGAGGGTCCGCGGTTGCATCTGCGTCTTCGGTAAAACGCACGGCGTTGTCGAACTCTTCGCCGTCGGTGACGAGAGAGCGCTCCCTGCGTCGGCGCCGATAGTGATCGATCGCGTAGTTGCGTGCCACGCGCTGAATCCATGCCGGCAAGCTTCCCGAGCTGTCGAAACTCTCGAGCGCGGCGAGGAGGTGCAAGAAGATCTCCTGAGTGAGCTCTTCTGCTTCGTCCGCTCGTCCGGTGAACTGGTACGCCACATGCCAAATCCTCCGCTGATATCGCTCGACGAGCACCGTCCAGGCACGCTCGTCGCCCTTCGCGCAGCGACGAGCCAGATCGGCTTCCTCTACCAACTCGCCTGGTCTCCGCTCTTTCTCTCTAACTCACACCCCGAAACGCACTTCGTCCACGGAATGTTCCATCTGTCGCAGCGTCTTGGATCGGTATTCGAGTAATTCCTCTAAATCGTAGCGACGGTTGACTTTCGGCCTGTATTCTAGTAAATCTAGCATCCCGTAGGGCACCGCCTAGTGCGTAGTGCGCCGACGTCGCGGTTTCTGGCTCACCGGAGGGGGGGCGATGAAACGACCTCGACCTCCACAGCATCCTTGAACTGAAGAGTGTCCGACCGACCGAAGCTCTCGTCTGCGACCACGCAGGCCCTCCTGGGTGCCGCGCTTGCGGCGGTGCTGATGTGGCTGTTTTTCCGTGGCACCGATTTGGGCGCCATCTGGCAACACCTTGCCGAAGCAAAACCCGCCCTCCTTCTTGCCGCGGTGGCGATGACGCTCGTGACCAACCTGTGGCGCGCGCTACGGTGGAAGGTGCTTCTCGCCCCACTCGGCCGGGCCGGACTTTGGAATTGTTTTGCAATGACCATCATCGGCTTCATGGTCAACTTTCTCGTGCCTCCTGGTCGGCTCGGCGAGATCGCGCGTCCGTATCTGTTGGCACGCAAGGAGGGTTTTTCCGCTTCGAGCACCTTTGCCACCATTTTTCTCGAGCGCATCCTCGATTTGGTCACGGTCGTTCTGTTGATTGGATTGTGGCTCGTGGTCGCGGATCTTCCGTCGTCGAGCGAGGAAGTGATGCTCGGCCTGAAAACCGGCGGGTTGGTGGGCTTCGTCGGAGCCGTGGGAGCTCTGGGGGTGATGTTCTCTCTCGCGCGGGATCGCTCGCGGGCAAAACGGTTGTTCGAGCGAATCTTTCGTATACTGCCCGCGAAACTCGAGGCCAAAGCGACGTGGTTCGCGGAGACCTTCACTGCGGGTCTCGCGGTTCTCGTCGACGCGGCTAGTTTTCTGAAAGCCATCGTGTTATCGATCTGCGTGTGGTTCAGCATCGGGGCCGGGTTCTACTTCGGGGCGCGCGCCCTGGGCGTCGACTACCCGTTTGGAGACACGTCTCTCATCATCGGATTTCTCACTGTAGGTGTCGCCGTCCCGACGCCGGGCGCGGTAGGTGGCTACCACTACATGGCCGCGTTGGCGCTCACGAAACTCCTTGGTGTCGAGCCCAGCGTAGCCGGGGCGGTCGCCCTGGTGAACCATGCCATCGCTTATCTGCCGGTCACGGTGATCGGTATTTTTCTGTTTCCGGGCTCGGCCGGAAGCTTCCGTCAGCTGAAGACGATTTCCAGTGAAACTTGAACAGGAGTAGCAAGGGTGAAATGTCCGTTTTGTGGTCATTCGGCAGACAAGGTGGTCGATTCGAGAGAGAGCAAGGAAGGTGAGGCAATCCGCCGCCGCCGCCAGTGCCTGAAGTGTGGGCGTCGTTTTACCAGCTACGAGCGCATCGACCGCATCGACTACCGCGTCGTCAAAAAAGACGGCTCCCGCGAGCGCTTCGACCGCGAGAAGCTGATGAACGGAATTCTCAAGGCGTGTGAAAAGCGAGCGATTCCTCTCACCCGACTCGAGGCGATCGTGGACCAAATCGAGCATCGACTCCACGACACCTCCGACAAAGAGGTGTCGACGACCGAGGTCGGAGAGCACGTGATGTCGGAGCTCAAAGCGCTCGATCAAGTCGCCTACGTACGGTTCGCTTCGGTGTACCGGGAGTTCAAGGACGCCAATGAATTCGTCGAGACCATTCGCTCACTTCTGGGACGGCAAGAACCCGCGGAATGAAACGTCGAGTGCCAAAGACGATTGCCGGATGCGCTGTCGCGCTGGCGTTGTCGTTTACGATATCGGCGACGATCTCGGCCGCCGAGATCGTCGAGCTCGTCCCCGTGATCCGGAGCGAAGGGATTCTCGTCAGTTTTCGCGTCGAGGAAGCTTTCGACGAGGATATCGTGCAAGCGATCGAGACCGGGCTCGAGGTCAGCTTTCGCTACAATGTGGAGTTGAGGCGGGTTCGGCGTGCCTGGTTCGACGACAAAGCCGCGTCGCGTCAGATCCAGACCACCGTCGCTTATGACAACTTGACGAAACGCTACAGCCTGACGCGCGAGATTGATGGTGAGATCGACGCCACCGAGGTCGCCGATAACCCGGATGCGATGAGACGCTTCATGACGTCGTTCGAATCACTCCTGCTGTTCGACGTTTCGTTTATGGAGCCGAACGAGGAGTACTATCTGCGAGCGAACGGTGTCATGAGAGATCGCAACGTGTTGCTCCTCATTCCATGGAACGTCGGCGCCGATTGGCGCGAGGCGCACTTCACGTATCTACCGTAGGCCTCGCACCATGAGTGATAACGGGAGCTCGTCTTCAAACAAAGGGAAAAAAGCGAAAAAAGAGTCCAGGGGCAACCTCCGTCTTGTTGCGGTCACCGTACTTCTGCTGCTTTCGGTGACGCTGGTGAGCACGTATCTCATCGGCAAGGCGGAGTCGTTCAAACCGGACTACATGGCCCGCGCCTTTCTCTTCGGCTTCACCCTGGTGATTTGGGCTTTGCTCCTCGTCCTGGCGTTCGTTCTCGGAAGAAACCTCATCAAGCTCTTCCTGGAGCGAAAGCACTCGGTGAGAGGTGCCAAGCTCAAGACGAAGCTCGTTATCATTTTTATCGGCTTCGCCCTCCTTCCCTCCGCGCTGATCGTTCTAATAGGGAGCCGCTTGATATCGGCGTCGGTGGATCGGTGGTTTTCGCACCCTGTCGAAGAAGTTCTCGTCGGAGCCCAGGAGGTGGTGGAGCACTATTTTCAGGAAAAACACGCGAGCGCCACGTTCTACGCGCGCAGCCTGTCACGCGAGATCGGAGAATCGAGGCTTCTCACCCCGGCGCGGCTTTCACGTTTGAGCCGCACGATGAACGACCGGCTCACTCGGTATCGTTTGGATATGGTGACGGTGCTTTCGGCCGACGGGCCGCTGTGGACGTCCGCTCGGCCGGGCCTGCCCCAATACAACCCCGACTCCACCCTTCGTCTCGCGGAGACGGGTCTCGGTGGAGAGGAAACGTTGCTTCAGGACTCGCTCGGTGACGGAACGCTGGTGCAATACGTTTCACCCATCTATCGAGCCGGAACTCGCGAAGTGCCCGAAGTGGAAGGCGCCGTCGTGGTGTCGTACTTCGTGCCCAAGAACTTGGCCACGATCCTGGACGACGTGAATCGCCAGGCCAACGTCTATCAACAGGCCGAGGCGCAGAAGGAGCCGATTCAAGACCTCTATCTATCGTTCTTCGTGATGGTGTCGTTGCTCCTTTTGTTGTCGTCGACGTGGATCGGGCTCTATCTCGCCAAGCGCATCACCGGTCCCGTGGGCCAGCTCGTCGAAGCGACCGAGCGCATCATGGCCGGGGATCTCGATCATCCGGTGTCGGGGGCCGCGGTCGACGACCTTGGATTGTTGATGGAATCGTTCAACCGCATGACTGCCCAGGTGAAGGCCAGCCAAGAGCGGCTGGAGTCGTCCCGTCAGGATCTCGAGATGAAGAACCTCGAGTTGGACCGCCGCCGCGGCTACATGGAAACCGTTCTCGAGAACATCACCACCGGGATCATCTCGCTCGGTCGCGAAGGGTTCGTCACCCGCATCAACCAGGCGGCGCTCAAAATGCTCCAACTCGACGCGACCCTCGTGGGTCAACACTATCGCGAGCTGTTCCGGGACGAAGAGCTGTCCGCGCTTCGTTTGTTGCTCGATGAGATGGGCGGCATCGACTCTCGCGCTCCCCTCGAAGAAGAGCTCGATGTGTCCGTTCAAGGACGTGAGCTCCACCTGTCGGTCTACATCACCACGCTCACCGGCGTCGACGATGTGCCGTCGGGGCTCCTGATGGTCTTGGACGATTTAACGCAGCTTCTGCGTGCCCAAAAAGTGGCGGCGTGGCGCGAAGTCGCGCGCCGGCTCGCGCACGAGATCAAGAACCCGCTCACCCCCATTCAGCTCTCGGCGCAGCGGATCCGCAAACATTTCCGCGAGCGCTCCAAGGATCTCTCGCGGGTCGTGGAAGAAGGTACCGGCACCATCATCGAAGAAGTGGACTCGTTGAAGAATCTCGTGGACGAGTTCTCGCAGTTTGCACGGATGCCCACCGTGTCCCCGGAGCCTCAACCTCTTGTTCCTCTCGTCCGGGGGACGCTCGAGCTCTACGATGGCTTGTTCGACGGGCTCGTCATCACCAGACGCTTCGCGGACGACATTCCCCGTGTGCTCGTGGATCCGGAGCTCATCCGGCGCGTCTTTATCAATATTATCGACAACGCCATCGAAGCGAACGGCGGCAAGGGTGAGGTCATCGTCGAGACGAGCTACCAGCCGGAGCTCAACCTGGCGCGGGTGGCCGTGGCCGACGACGGGCCGGGGGTCTCGCCGGAAGAGCAGGACAAGTTGTTCATGCCGTACTACTCGACGAAACGACGGGGGAGTGGTCTCGGCCTCGCCATCGTCAAACGCATCGTCGCCGAGCACCGCGGGCACGTCCGTGTCGAGAAGAACCAACCCCGAGGCGCGCGCTTCATCGTCGAGCTCCCAGTAGAGACCGGAGACACCCCCACCGGTGACCGTGACGAAAAGCACGTAACGAGCAGGACATCGAGTGCTTAATGCTCAAGATGCAGAGCTCTTCGCTCATTCGCTCGGCCTCTCGTCGGTGCACTCATCAGTGGGCGCTCTCTCTTCGTACTGCCGAGCGCCCCGTCCTCCGCTCGCAGGCTCGCTGCGGACGGCGGCTGGAAGCTGGCGACTGGTGACTGGCGACTGATGAGCCAGGAGCGGATTCTCATTGTCGATGACGAGGCCGGGGTGCGGTCGTCGCTTCAGGGGATTCTCGAGGACGAAGGGTACCGTGTCGACACGGACGCGAGCGCCGAAGGTGCGCTCAGTCGTCTCGCGCACGACGAATACGATCTCGTCCTCCTCGACATCTGGCTTCCCAACATGGACGGTATGGAGGCCCTCGAGAAGATGCGCGACGAGGATCTCGATACGCCCGTCATCATGATCTCGGGCCACGCGACGATCGAAAGCGCGGTGAAAGCGATCCAGCTCGGCGCGTACAATTTTGTGGAAAAACCGCTGTCGCTCGCCAAGACCGTCATCGCGGTCAAGAATGCGCTCCGCCAAGGAAAGCTTGAGCAAGAGAACCGCGACTTGCGCGAGCGGGTCCAATCACGTCAGGCGTTGATCGGTGAAAGCCCGGCGATGCACGAGCTGAAGAAGCAAATCGGGATCGCCGCCCCGACGAACGGACGTGTCCTCATCTTCGGGGAGAACGGCACCGGTAAGGAGCTCGTCGCGCACGCGGTGCACGCGCAGTCGCTTCGGAGCAAAGGCGCGTTCGTCGAAGTCAACTGCGCCGCCATTCCCGAGGAGCTCATCGAAAGCGAGCTGTTTGGTCATATGAAAGGCTCTTTCACCGGCGCCGTCTCCGACAAGGAAGGTAAATTTCGGGCGGCGGATGGGGGCACACTCTTTCTCGACGAGATCGGGGACATGAGCCTCAAGACACAGGCGAAGGTTCTCCGCGTGCTTCAAGAGCAAAAATTCGAACCGGTGGGAAGCACCCAATCCATTGGAGTCGATTGCCGCGTTATCGCTGCCACCAACAAAGAGCTCGCGGAAGAGATTCGCGCCGGGAATTTCCGCGAAGACCTCTTCTTTCGATTGAACGTGATCCCGTTCCAAATGCCGCCCCTTCGCGATCGCCGCGAGGACGTACCGCTTCTGGCGACGCACTTCATCGTTGCCTTCTGCGCCGAGTATGGCAAGAAAGCGAAAGAGATGAGCCCGTCGGCTTTGGATCGGCTCCTCGCCTATGGGTGGCCGGGCAACGTGCGCGAGTTGAAAAACGTCATCGAGCGGTTGGTGATCATGGTCCCGGGGGACGTCATCGAAGCCGACGATCTGCCCGTCGCAGTGTCACCGACGGATGACGAGGGATTCGAAGCTTTCAATGACTATCCGAGCTTGTCGAGTGCGCGCGAGGCTTTCGAAACGCAGTACATCGTCAACAAGCTCCGTGCCAACAAAGGCAACGTCTCGAAAACGGCGGAAGCGCTCGGGATCGAGCGCTCGCATTTGTATAGGAAGATGAAGGCATTCGGAATCAGGTAGCTGTGGCCATCGGCCGTTGGCCATCAGCCATTGGCAGGGCTGAGCTGCTCGCGCTTGACGGAAGGTCCTTGTTGCTTGCCCATGTCCGCACCGCCGGAGCGCGAGCGACTCGAGCCTGCTGATGGCCGATGGCTGATGGCTGAATCAACCCCCCCTTCAGCTCGCCCCAACCTTTTTCAGACGTTCTTCCAGAATCCCGGGCTCCTCTGTCAATCTCAGTCTACTGACCATGATGTTGGGTATCGCTTCAATCAACATTTGCAATGTCATTCCGGCAAAATCAGGCAACACACTACCATTCGGCCTCGTTTGGCAGTATATTTCTTGAGACGCCATGGGAGGCGAGAGCACTACGGACTTGGATCGAAAAGAGAAAGAGCTCGGCAAGGACGGTAAAGCCACCGCCGAAGCCGTCTCTCCCGGCGTCCCCCAACCCGAAGTAAGCCCCACAAAGAAACCACCGAAAAACGACGAACTGTTTCGCCAAGGCGAAAATCTCTATGCGCTGGGAATGTACCAGCAGGCGATACACGTCTGGACGCGCATTCTCTTCCTCGAGCGAGGGGACACACGCGCCAAGAGCGCTATCGAACGGGCGAAACGTGCCGTCTCCGAGCGTCAGCGTGAGCTCGATGTCGAGCTCGCCGCGGCAGCGGAGCTTCTCGATACAGGCGATATCGAGGCGGCAGCCAGCGGAGTCCGACACGTCCTTTCCATCGACCCTCGGTATGCGGAAGGCCATCAACTAGCGGAGCGCATCGCCGCGCGGAACCGGCGGAACGATGTGATTCCGACGAACGCGGTCGTGGACGAGGACGCGAGCGAGAGCCCCCCGTCAAAAAAACGCGGTCTCCTCCTGCGGGTCTCCCGCAAGGCGCCACCAACTCTGCGCCCGAGGAGCAACGCGTCGTCTAGCAAGATGGCGGGGTTCAAGATGGGGGGCTTCGGGCTGGGTGTGATCCTCGTGTTCGCGTCGGGTGCTCTCTACCTACATCTCAATTGGGAGTCCATCGTCAGCGACGGTGCGTTCGTCACTGGGAGCGCGCTCGCTCCGGGCGGTCGAGGGCCGACGGATGCCAGCGTGCCCGGGGCTTCGGAGCTCCGTTACTACAACGGGGCGAGGCTCTACGCGAAAGGCCGCTACCGTGAGGCCCTGGCTGAGCTCAGCCTCGTCGGGCGGGACGACGCCGTTTTTGAACGAGCGCGGAGTCTCATCTTGCGAATCGAAGACCGGCTCTTGCGCGGTGGAGAGTTTCCGCCGAGCTCCGACGATACGGTACAACCAGGGCAGTGAGGTAGCGTCACCGTGGTTTGCGAAAGCTGTCAGTCCGAGCTCGAACCGGTCATGGTTATCTGCCCCGCTTGCGGCGTTCGCGTTCAGCACGGGCGCGAAGACGTTCATTGGCGACAGCAAGTCAGAGAAACCGTGGAGCGCCACAAAGCGAAGCGAAGACGCGAGCAAACGAAACACGACGACGAGGCACGTCAACTCACGATTTTTCCGGAAACTTCGGAGCAAGACGAGGAAGACCGAGCAGCACGAGCGCGCCGGGCCGAGATCCGAGCGCGTGTCGAAGAGCGGATGTCGAAGCGACATACCCGGTCTCTCGACGCTCGTTCTCATGCTGGCGAAGTCCCTTCGCGTGGGGGAGCGGTCGCTGCCCGAGCGCTTTCTAGATCGGCGCATGCTCATTCCGCTCAATCGGATCCGGTGGCCCGCATGGAATCGACGGCGGACGTCGCGGTCGAGCGCGCAATCGATCCTACTACCCTAGAGTTCGGTTCTGACGAGCTCGCCCGGGGAGCTGATTTCGAGATCGCCCGCGACGCTCCCATGCCCGATTTATCGTCACCGTCTGCCGAGCCGTTCATCGCCTTTGGACTCGCCTCGCCGGGTGAACGGGTGCTCTCCGGGTGCATCGACATGGCGTTCGTTTCGCTCATTCAGCTCATGCTCTTCTATCTCACCACGCACCTCGTCGCGCAGCGCCTCGGTGCTCTTCCTACGTCGGCGCTCGTAGCCATGGGTCTCGTGGGAGCCGTACTCGCGGCGGGCTACTTCTTGTTCTTCTGGAGTCTTTCGGGACAGACGTTGGGAAAGCTTCTCACGGGTGGCCGTGTCGTCGACTGCAGTGGCGGCGGCGGCGCGCTCGGTGCGAGCCGCGCGGCGCTCAGACTGGTTGGTGCTGTTCTCTCGGCTGTGCCTCTCGGTGCAGGCTTTCTCGGTTTGTGGACGGATACGGAGCGGCGCGGCTGGCACGATCGTCTCGCGGGCACCAAAGTCGTCCGCGGCTGAACGCGCCGCTATCCGTCGTCATCTTTTATTTGGCCAGTCATCGTGGATCGTCTCTTTCTAGCCGGGCTCGTGCGTGAGATCGATTCTGCGGTTGCCGGGGCTCGTGTTCGCGGGGTTCGAGTCGATAGCAACGGGCGGTCGCTGACGCTGTCGTTGAACAAGTCTGGGAACAAGTCTGGGAAGAAATCTGGAGCGTCCTCAGAGCTCGAGCTACATCTGGGTCCGGGAAGCGCGGGCGTGTTCATGCGACCGAGCGAGATCGCACGAAAAACAGGTCGCGCTCGGCCGCGTGAGGCGAAACTCGAAAAGTTACTGGCGTCGTCGGTGATCGTATCCGTCGACATGTCGGAGCTCGATCGCGTCGTCACCATCGTCCTCGAACAAACACGTCTCAGCGGAAAGAAGCGCCATCTTGCGCTCGTGCTCGAGCTCATGGCCGTGCGCAAGAGCGTTTATGTCATCGACGTCGACTCGTCGAACGTCGTCGATTGTTTGTCGACGGGAACCGCACGTCTCAACCCAGGCGATCGTTACCGTGCGCTCGATCCGCCGCCGTACGCGTCCTTGCCCGCGGCGAATGCCGACGAGCTCGAGCGGCGGATTGCGGAAGCGACGCCAGAAGGGCCGAATAAGCCGAATAAGCCGAATAAGGAAGACGAGCTCGACAACGCCACGCTCTTGTCCGCGACCGGATGGACGCCTCTGCTCGTGAAAGAGATGCAGTTCTTGATCAAAGAAAAAGGCGAGTCGCCGGCCTCGGCCTTCGATAATTTGCAGAATCGACTCAGGGCGTCCCGGCCGGTGATGTACGTCAATCCCGAGCGAACGTCTATTGTGCTGTTGTCGCCAATCACTTTGGAGAGCGAGACCGAGCTCGAGCCACGCCCGATGGCAAGCTTCGATGCGGTGATGGCGGAGGCGGTGCGACTCACCGGCGACGCCGAGCGATCACAGGCTCTCGGTCAACGGCTCGGTTCTGCTGTTTCGCGACGCGACAAGAGCTTGCGCACGCTTCGGCAGAAACTCGTTAGGCAGCAAGGCCAGCTGCTACAGCCGGCCGAGCTCCGCCAAAAAGGCGAGACGCTACTCGCGGGGCTCCGACAAGCGGAGCGCATCGATGACACTCACGTTCGCTTGCCGGATCCGTTTCATCCCGAAGGGCGTCCGATCGAAATGGAGATCGATCCGAGGCTGGGCCTGCCCGAAAACGCCGAGCGCATGTTCCGTCGCTCGCGCAAAGTCGAAAGAACAGAGATCGAGCTTCGGAGGCGACTCGAACAAGTGGAGCAACAGTTGACGTACGCCGAGGGCGTGCGCGTGAGTCTCGACGATGCGACCGCGCTCGACGAGCTCGAGTCGATTCGGCGAGAAATGGAAGAGCAACATCTCCTCGCTCCGGAGAAAACCCGCGTTCGTTCAGACGATGGCACCAAGCGGCTTCCACCACGGAGCTTTACCACCCATCGCGGGAACGTCGTTCTCGTCGGACGATCGGCGCGCTCGAACGCCGAGCTCACCTTTCGCTTGGCCAAGCCGGACGACTTGTGGCTGCACGCATCGGGCATGCCTGGCTCCCACGTGGTGTTGAAGCGCTCGGGGTCCATCGAACCCGACGAAGAGGAGATCTCAGAGGCTGCCGGCTACGCGGCCTACTTCAGCAAGGGACGAAACGACACTTACGTCGATGTCATGGTCACCGCGCGTCGCAACGTGAGCAAGATCAAAGGCGCGCCACCCGGTCTCGTCAGAGTATCCAACATGAAGACGGTGCGTGTGCGCCCGAAACCGCCTCCTGCTTCGTGAGGCGGGGCGAGATAAGATGATCGGCGATGACAGCCGCCATTCTCGCGATCGGTGACGAGCTTTTCGCTCCCGGGCGCGTCGAGTCCAATTCCGTTTTCTTGACCGAGCAGCTCGCGCGATACGGAATTCCGGTGGGTTTCCGCGCGGTTGTCGGTGATGACGAACAAGCCATCGCGCTTGCGACCGAGAGCGCGCTGAAGGCGAACGACCTCGTTTTTCTTACGGGCGGGCTCGGGCCGACGTCCGATGACTTGACTCGGGATGCGGTGTCGCGCGCGCTCGAGCTCGAGTTGTCCCTCGACGAAACGATTCTCGACGGCATCCGCGCCCGCTTCGAGCGGCGTGGCATCACCATGCCCGAGGTGAATCGGTGCCAGGCGATGGTGCCAAAAGAAGCCACCGTACTCCCGAATCGTCGCGGCACCGCGCCCGGGCTGTGGATTCCAATAGGATCGGGCAAGGCCGTGGTGCTTCTTCCCGGACCTCCCCCCGAGCTCGAACCCATGTTTCGGGATCACGTCGCACCGCGGCTTAACCCGTTCTCGTCGGGGGCGGTGTACGAGGTGAAAAAACTCCGGGTGGCTGGGCTTGCCGAGTCTTCGGTGGAACAGAAGATCGCATCTACTTACCGGAGTGTAGCGAACCCGTCGACGACGATCCTCGCGTCGGCGGGACAAGTCGAAATTCGGCTGACGGCGACCGATCAAACTTCCGAAGCTGCAGCCGCGAAGAACGAAATCTTGGCGTCGAGCCTGCGAGAGATCCTCGGAGATGCGATCTTCACCGAGAACGAGGAAGAGCTAGAGGACGTCGTAGGATCTCTGCTTGTGTCGAGCGGGAAACGCATCACCGTCGCCGAGTCTCTAACGGGCGGACTCATTGCTGAGCGTATCACCGACGTGCCGGGCTCGAGCCGATACTTCGATGAAAGCTTCGTCACCTACAGCAACGAAGCGAAGAGCGCGCTCCTCGGCGTGCCGGCGGAGCTTTTCGAGCGCGTCGGAGCCGTCAGTGAGGAAGTCGCGCGCGCGATGGCAACGGGTGCATGGGAGCGAAGCGGGGCCGACATCGCTGTCGCGGTCACCGGCGTCGCCGGCCCGACCGGTGGAAGCGAGCGAAAACCGGTCGGCCTCGTGTACATCGCGCTCGCGGCCGAAAATGGTGTTCACGTCGAGCGATTCCAATTCCCCGGCGCCCGCCGCCAAGTCAAACGCTGGACGTCCCAAGCGGCCCTCAACATGGTCCGCCTCGCGTTGCTCCGGTGACCGCTTTTTTTCAACGCAAAGGCGCAAAGGCGCAAAGGCGCAAAGGGCGCAAAGATCTGGGTTCGGATGCTCGTTTTTCTTTGCGTCTTTGCGCCTTAGCGTCTTTGCGTTGTTCTTTTCGATGATGAGAGTTTTCCTCGCGGTTGAGCTTTCCTCGACCGTGCGAGACCGTATCGCAGCGTTTCAGGATGAATGGAAGCCCCGGATTCAGTCGGCCCGGTGGGTTCGTGGGGAGAATCTGCATCTCACGCTTCGTTTCCTTGGGGAGGTCGAGCCGTCGGTTGTGGCGGCGCTCGTCGCCACGCTTCCACAAAGTGTCCGTGGCTGTCAGCCGTTCAGCTTCTCGTTGCGAGGCGGCGGGTGTTTCCCCAACGCGAAGCGTCCTCGGGTCGTTTGGGTTGGCGTCGATCCCGTTCCCGACGAGCTCCACCGCCTGCAGCGAGCCGCGGACAAGGCGGTGCAACCGCACGGGTTCGGGCCGGAAGGCCGTGGTTTCGAGCCGCATCTCACCATCGCCCGATTCAAAACGTCCAAACCGTCCAAACCGCCCGAAAAGTCAGTGGCACCTCTCATGAAGGCGCTCGAGGGGCGCGATTTCGGCGAGACTCGCGTATCCGAAGTCGTTCTCTTCGAAAGCCGGCTTTCCCCACGAGGCGCCAGCTATCACGCCGTCGAGCGATTCAGATTGGGTCCTTAGGGCCCGCAAGAATAGCTGGTATAATACGAAGTTACAGGGATCTGTCGTTTCTAACCATCGCGCCATATGTACGAGTTAGCGTTTCACGAGGACGGGAGTGAGCAAGTAGTACCCATCCGTCCCGCGGGCGTCGTGATGGGCCGCTCGCCGGATTGCGACGTCGTGATCAAGGATTTCGGCGTTTCGCGCCGTCACGCCGAAGTCGTCGTCGACGGCCAGAGCTGCCGGCTCGTCGACCTCAAGAGCAAAAACGGCACCCAGGTCAACGGGGTGCGGGTGCCAGAGGCACTTCTCGCCGACGGCGACCAGATTCTTCTCGGGAAGTTCCTGGTCTATTTTCGAAAGACACTCGACGAAAAGGTCGTCCTCGACGAAGAGAAACCGATGCTCGAGGAGGCGGGGACCATCATCCGGAGCGTCGGCGAGCTCTCGAAGTTTTTTCTCGATGAGAAGCCACCCAAGGACGAGACCAAGCCGCGCGCTCCTTCTCCCAAGGAAGACGACGAGCTCGCCAAGATCAATCGCGTTCTCAGAAGCTTGTCCGAGCTCGCGAAAGCTCTGATTTCGGCTCAGCCCGAGGAAGTGCCGGCCCGCGTGATGGACGCCGTGTTCGAGCACATACCCGCGGATCGTGGTTTCCTCATGCTGTACGACGACGAGGGCAACTTGAAGCCGCGCGTGGTCCATCATCGTCACGGTGACGATGAGAAGATCACGATCAGCAAGACGATTGCCGACCGCGTCGTTCAGGATCGCGTCGCGATTCTGACGTCGGACGCTCAAGTCGATCCGCGATTCGCCTCCGGCGACAGCATCCGCTTCCACGGCATTCGCTCCGCCATGTGCGCGCCCCTGTGGAAGGGCGACGCGGTCATCGGCATCATCCATGTAGATTCGCCAATGCAGACGAAGACGTTCACCCCAGACGATCTCGAGCTACTGTCAGCGCTTTCGAACTACGCGGCGGTGGCAATCCAACAGGCGAGCTTGAACAAGAAGGTTCAGGAAGAAAGAGTGGCGCGCGAGCGGCTCGAGAAATACTTTTCGCCGAACGTCGCGACCCGGATTCTTTCGGAAGGTGAAAAGGAAGTTCAAGAGCTCGAAGTTTCGGTGCTGTTCGCGGATATCGTCGGCTTCACGCCGATGGCGGAGAAGATGAGCCCGCCGTCGGTGGCCAAGCTCTTGAACGAGTACTTCTCACGCATGGAAGAGCCGATCTTCGAGCACGAGGGAACGCTCGACAAGTTCATCGGCGACTGCATCATGGCGGTGTTCGGCGCTCCGTACCCTCAAGAGGATCACGCCGTACGGGCGGTGCAAGTGGCTCTCGATATGCGCCAGCGGCTGAACGAGCTCAACACCGAGCGAGGTGGCAGTGCCCCCATCCAAATGCGGATGGGTATCCACAGCGGCCGGGCCGTGTCCGGGCCGATGGGCTCGGAAAAACGCCGGGAGTTCACCGTGCTCGGCGACACCGTCAACATCGCTTCCCGCATCGAGTCGATGGTCGCGAAGAAGGGGCAAATCGTCATCGGTGCTCGTACCCACGATCTCGTGGAGGGCAAGTTCGAAATGAACGATCTCGGCGAGGTGACGCTGAAGGGAAAGAGCAAGACCGTTCAGGTCTACGAAGTGGTGTCGGAGAAAACCCATTGACGTTAACCACTTGGATATCGAGGTGAAGCCATGAGGCCGAGCGGGACGACTTCGCCCACGCGCGTGAGACGACGAGGGAAGATTCTCTACTCGCTGATGGGCGTCATGCTCGCCGCCGGTCTCATTCCTCTCGTGCTGATGACGATCTGGATTTTCGGGCGAAACCGCGACGCGCTGGAAGCGTCGGAGAGACTCCTCCAAATCGACCAGACACGCTCCATTGCGCAGCAGGCGCGTCTCTATTTGCAGTCGATGCACGATCAGATCTCCGCGATCGCCGAGACGCTCGAGCTTGCATCGAGCCCCGGAGCGGTGCAGGCGCGCATCGCGTCGGTCACTCCCGAGGCGCTTGCAGATTTCGTCGAAGAAGACCGGGTTCGCTCCATCACCGTGTTCGATCGCGAAGGACGATTTGACGTCGCCGGCTACACGCTCGACGACCAGGCCATCGAGAACTCGCTTCATCAATCACTCGTGGAAGCGCTTCAAGGCAACTCATGGGTGTCGGAGCCTCACATCTCCGAGCCGCTTCTCGACACCGTCGTCATCATGTCGGCGCCGGTACGCGCCTCCTACGGGGGAGAGGGAGAGCCGATCGTCGCCGGTGTCGTCTCCGCCGTGGTCAGCCTGAAGCCGATCGAGGAGATCGTTCGGCAGAAAGGCAACGATCGGCGCTCGGTGTATGTGGTCGACGCGAGCGGACAGCTGGTGACGCACTCGGACCCCGAGACCCTCTATGAAGGGGTCGACGTCTCGAACACCGCGATCGTGAAAGCGTTTCAAGACTCTCGCGGCCAGGCGAGCGGTTCGGTCAACTTCGAGCTCACCCAGGACGGCCGGGTCCAACGACTCTTGGGCACGTATACACCCATCGGGGATCGGAACTCCTCGGTCTCGTTTCTGACGACGCTCGGCTGGGGCGCGATCGTGCAAGCCGAGGAGGAAGCGGTGTTTTTCTCGGTGCGCGAGATCATGACCGACAGTATCGTCATCGCCGTGATCGCGGCTGGGTTTGCCGTGTTCTTGGCGGTTCTGTCGGCAGGCCGACTCTCACAGCCCGTCGCCGAGCTCGCCGAAGGCGCGCGCCGTATCGCATCCGGCGACTTCACTCAGAACATCGACGTTACCAGTGGCAACGAGATCGGTGAGTTCGCCGAGACGTTCAACTTCATGATGCTCGAGATCCGCCGTTTCATCGAGCGTCTCCGCAAAGCCGCCGAGGAGAACAAGCAAATGTTTCTCGGTGCGGTGAGCTCGTTGGCAGCGGCGATCGACGCGAAGGACCCTTACACCGCAGGCCACTCCGAGCGCGTTGCGCACTACTCGGCGACGATCGCAGCCATTCTCGACCTTCCGGAAGAGGACGTCGAGAACGTCCGCGTTTCGGCTCTGATGCACGATGTCGGGAAGATCGGTATCGAGGACAGCATTCTCCGCAAGGCAGGCCCGCTCACCGACTCAGAGTTCGAGATCATGAAGACTCATCCGTCGGTCGGCGCTGCGATCATGGATCACGTTCCCCAGCTGGAAGCCATGATGGCTGGCATCAAGTGCCACCACGAAAACGTGAACGGCACGGGCTATCCCGACGGGCTCAAAGGAGATCAGATCCCGCTACAAGCGAAGATCGTGAGCGTCGCCGACACGTTCGATGCGATGACGACGAATCGTCCCTATCAGAAAGCCATGGAGATTACCTACGTGTTCGCACGCATGCGGAGCTTCATCGGCAAGAAGTTCGACCAGAGGATCGTCGAAGCGCTGATCACCGCCTACGAAGAGGGACTGGTTCGGCCGAACATGAAGGTCAAGAGCGTCATCAAAACGTCGCCCACGGTCGCCAAACAGCCGCCACCGCCGCCGGACGATCTTCCGGGCTCCCTCGTTTCAATCCCCGACGGGCGGTGGTGAGCAAAGTGCCCCCGCTGGCCAGCCAGTCTCGAATCGGATTCGGCAGTAGTATCTAAGTCCTTGTTTGCGCTACAATACGGCCTTCTTGAACAGCACAAGGAGGTCATGGATGGCGTCACGGAAGGTTTCCGCCCTCGTCGTCTTGGGTCTTTGGTTGGGTCTTTGGGCGACGACCCTCGCTCAGGCTCAAACCGACGCTGAGATCGAGGAAGCGATCTCGATCTTCAATCGGTGGAAAACGCTTCACCAAGAGAAGCGATACGCGGAAGCGATTTCGGAGTATCGAGCTTCGCTCAAGCTCGACCCCGAGAGTCCGTTCGCTCATAACGCTATGGGACTCGCGCTCGCTGCCGTTGGTGACTTGAAGGGAGCGCTGAAGGCCTTCAACAAAGCGCTCGCGCTCAATCCGGATTTGACCGATGTCTACAACAACATTGGCGTGGTCTACAATGAGTTGGGCGAACGCGACAAGGCGTTCGAAGCGTTCGGCCGTGCCGTCAGAAACCCGACCTACCTGACGCCGGAGAAAGCGCTCTACAACATCGGCAACTTGTATCTCGAAGACGGGAACGCCGAGCTCGCGATGATGCACTTCAAACGCGCCGTCGAGAAGAAGCCGAAGTTCAGTCTAGGCTACCGAGGCCTTGGTAAGGTCCATCTCATGATGAACGATCCCGACTTGGCGATGCGGGAGTTCCATAAGGCTATCGAGATCACCGAAGATGATACCGAGAGCCTCTATCAGCTCGCCCGTTTGCACCAAGAACGCGGCGAGTCCGCCGAAGCGTCCGAGTTCTATCGACGTGTGGTGGAGGTCGACCGCTTTTCTCCGATTGGAGAGCTGGCGCTCGCTCGTCTGGACTCTTTGAAAAGCGGCAGTTAGAACAGCCATCAGCCATCAGCCGTCAGCCATCGGCAGTTGCACTTGGTAGCCTCCGGGACCTTTCGCGAGCGGTTGAAGGCTGGTCTTGCTCGGACCAGGGAAGTCCTTTCCCTTGGGGTTTCCGAGACGCCGGATTGGGACGCTCTCGAGGAATCTCTTGTTCTTGCGGACGTTGGGATTCCGGCGACTAAGGAAATCCTCGAGCGGTTGCGGGCTCGCGGTAGCGCCGAGGGTCTTCGGGACGAGTTGCTTGCCATTGTAAACGGTCCCGCGCGCGCGGCCAAGCCCGCTGCTCCGCCGCGGGTCACCATGATCGTGGGCGTCAACGGGGTCGGGAAGACGACGACGGTTGCGAAGCTCGCAGGATTGGTCGTCGGGAGCGGCGCGAGTGCGATCGTCGTGGCCGCCGATACGTTTCGCGCGGCCGCGCAAGAGCAGCTCGCGACCTGGGCCGGAAGAGTCGGTGTGGACGTCATCGGCGGCTCGTCTGGACGCGACCCGGCGTCCATCGTGCACGACGGTGTTCAAGCGGGCCTCGCTCGCGGTATCGACGAGGTTTTTGTCGACACCGCCGGGCGACTCCACACGAAACAACCGCTCATGGACGAGCTCGCCAAGATCGAGCGCGTCGCGACCCGCGTGGTCCCCGAAGCCCCTCACGAAACGTTCCTCGTCATGGACGCCACAATAGGAAGCAACGGTCTGATGCAAGCCCGCCAATTCGCACAGGCACTGAACCTTACCGGGATCATCCTCACCAAGATGGACGGCACCGCGAAGGGCGGGGTGGTGCTCGCGATTGCGAAAGAGCTGGAGCTCCCGGTGCGTTATGTGGGCGTGGGAGAGAACGTGGATGATTTGTTGGAGTTCGACGCGGAGGAATTCGTAGACGCGTTGATAGGCTGAGTAAGATCCGCCATCGGCCATCAGCCGTCGGCCATCAGCCCTCCGGTATTGACTTCACCTTCGGGTGAAGCGACGGAGTCGATAGCGAAGGTGTTCCTTCCGAGGCGCGGGCGACACGATTCTGCTGATGGCTGATGGCTGATGGCCGATGGCTGCAGTACTATCCGGATCGAAATGCACACTGACGAAAAACACATGCGGCGCGCCCTCGCTCTCGCGACGCTGGGGCGAGGGACGACGACGCCGAACCCGCTCGTCGGTGCGGTCGTGGCGCGCGGTGCGCGCGTGCTCGGCCAGGGGTATCACCGGCGTCCCGGCGAGCCTCATGCCGAGGCTCTCGCCCTGGGGCAAGTCAAAAGTGCGCACGGGGCCACCCTCTACACGAATCTCGAGCCGTGCTGTCACACCGGACGAACACCGCCGTGCGTGGACGAGATCGTCCGCTCACGGATTAGCCGTGTGGTTGCAGCGATGCGGGATCCGAACCCACGGGTGAACGGCGGCGGCTTCCGAGCGCTCAGAAGCCACGGCATCGAAGTCGAGATCGGGCTCCTGCGGGATGAAGCGTCCCAACTGAACGAAGGGTTCACGAAGCGAGCTAAGACGGGGCTTCCGTTCGTGACGCTCAAGGGAGCTCTCAGCCTCGATGGGCGCATTGCGACGCGCACCGGCGATTCCAAGTGGATCACTTCGCTCACCGCTCGACGACATGCACGGGTGCTGCGAGCAGAAAACGACGCAATCGTGGTCGGTATCGGCACTGCGTTGGCCGACGACCCGAGGTTGAATCGTCGACCACGCCTTCCGGGGGCGGCACCGTTCGTGCGGGTGGTGCTCGACGGATCGTTGCGCCTGCCGCTCGGCGCCAGGCTGGTCACGACCCTTCGGGAAGGACCGGTGGTGGTGTTTTGCGGGCCCAACGGGGCGCCGTCGAAGCGCCGCCGGCTGTCGGCCGCCGGTATCGACGTCGAGACCGTCGGCCGTCGGCGAGGAAAACTCGACCTCGAAGCGGTTTTGCGGAAGCTCGCCGAGCGCGGTTTGACCAAGGTTCTCGTCGAAGGCGGGGGAGAGGTCCACGCGAGCTTTCTCGAGCAGGGCCTCGCGGATCGTTTGGTCCTCTACGTAGCGCCGCGCCTCATCGGTGGGACGTCGGCGCGGGCGCTCATTGGCGGCCACGGCGTCGGAGGCGTCGGCGAAGCGTCGGTGCTCCGGCAGGCTCGGTGTACGCGCGTGGGAGACGAGTGGATGATCGAAGGAGAGCTCGGCTGATGTTCACCGGACTGGTGGAGGCTATGGGAACCATCGAGAGCATCGAGCGCACCGAGCTCAATGAGCCCGATGAGCCCAACGACAAAGTCGAGCTCGTCGAGCTAACGATCGAAAGCCAAGAGATAGCGCCCTTGCTGAACCTCGGTGATAGCGTCGCCGTTTCCGGGGTCTGTCTCACTGCGACGCGTATCGAACCACCCCGGTTTCGAGTCGACGTTGCTCGGGAGACGCTTCGGCGCAGCACGCTCGGCCAGCTGGCCCTGGGTGACGCTGTCAATCTCGAGCTTCCGCTCTGTTTCGATGCCCGCCTCGGTGGTCACTTCGTTCAGGGCCACGTCGATGCCCCCGGTCGGGTGACGCACGCGGGTCCTCGAGACGGGGACTACGTGCTTTCGATCGAGCACGCCGAAGAGGCGGACCCTCTCGTCGTCGAGAAAGGCTCGATCGCCATCGATGGTGTCAGTCTCACCGTGACCGGCTGTGGGCCGTCGTGGCTAGAGGTGATGCTCATTCCTCATACACTCGACGTGACCACCCTCGGGCTGCTCACGCCTGGCGACGGCGTCAATCTCGAGTACGATATACTGGCAAAATATATGGTTCGGCTCGCGGAGCCTTATCTGGGGAAGCGGTCCGAGTGACGTTTTAACGGGGGTTGCTTTCATGGAACCGCAGAAGGACGACCGATCGAAGCAATTCGCTTCCATCGAAGCTGCTCTCGAGGAGCTCCGTGCCGGCAAGATGGTGATCGTCGCCGACGACGAAGACCGCGAGAACGAGGGCGACCTCACCATCGCGGCCGAGAAAGTTACGCCCGACGTCATCAATTTCATGGCTGTCCACGGGCGCGGTCTGATTTGCATGCCGATGACCGGCGAGCGACTCGATGAGCTGCGCGTCCCGCTCATGGTCTCCGAGAACACCTCGAGCTATGGCACCGCCTTTTGTGTCTCCATCGAGGCGAAGGCCGGTGTCAGCACCGGCATCTCCGCTGCCGATCGCGCCCGGACGGTGCTCGCTGCGGTCGACCCGCAGACGACGCCGTCCGACCTCGTTCGCCCGGGCCACATGTTCCCGCTCCGCGCGAAGGTGGGAGGTGTCTTGCAGCGCGCCGGTCAGACGGAAGCGGCGGTAGATCTCGCCCGCATCGCCGGCCTGTATCCTGCGGGTGTGATCTGCGAGGTCATGAACGAAGACGGCACCATGGCCCGTGTTCCCGACCTCGAGCGCTTCGCGAAACGCCACGACATCAAGCTGATTACCGTCGCGGATCTGATTCGATACCGGTTGCAGACCGAGCGGCTGGTCAAGCGTGTGTCCGAGGCACGTCTTCCCACTGATTTCGGCGAGTTTCGCATCGCGGCTTTCGAAAGCGTCAACGATGGCACGACGCACATGGCGCTCATTCTCGGCGATATCCGGCCCGAGGACGATATCCTCGTGCGCGTGCACTCGCAATGCATCACCGGGGAAGTGTTCCATTCCAAACGCTGTGACTGCGGACCGCAGCTCGACGCGGCGCTTAAGCAGATCGGCAAAGAAGGGCGCGGTGTCTTGCTATACCTGCATCAAGAGGGCCGCGGCATCGGTCTCGTGAACAAGATCCGGGCCTACGCTCTCCAGGACGAGGGCCTGGATACCGTCGACGCGAACGAACGGCTGGGGTTCAAAGCAGATCAACGCGAATACGGCATCGGCGCGCAGATCCTGACCGAGATCGGTGTGCGCAAGCTCCGGCTTTTGACCAACAATCCGAGGAAGTTCGTCGCTCTCGAGGCGTACGGGCTTCGCATTGCGGAACGGGTGCCGATCGAAGTACCCGCAAACGAGGTTTCGGCTTCGTACCTGAAAACCAAGAAGGAACGCCTGGGCCACCTGCTCGAGAAGGTTTGACGCTTCCGTGATGAACCCCGAGCTCCTCAAACGGGTCCAGCTGTTCGAGGGGCTGTCGGACCCGGAGCTTGCCGAGATTCTCATGCTCGGGGCCGTCAAGGAGTACGCCAAAGACGACGTTATTTTCGAAGACGGCGCGCCCGGCGACTGCTTCTACGTGATTTACGCGGGGTCGGTGCGCATCAGCAAGTTGTTCGAGAACATGGGCGAAGAGGCGCTGACTGTGTTGGGCGCTGGGGATTTTCTGGGCGAGATGTCGTTTTTCGACGACGAGCCACGCTCTGCGCGCGCGGTCGCTCACGAAGATGCCAAGCTTCTCGAGATCCGAAACCAAGCGCTCAAAGAACATCTCGAGCGACGGCCCGATGTAGCGTTGAAGTTCCTCTGGGGGTTCGCTCGAACGCTGTCGCAGAGGGTCCGCGACACCAACGAGAAGTTTTCAGCCCTGTTCGCGATCTCCAGGGTTTTTTAGGTCGGTCGCAGCTTTCCCTCCCGAAGCCTCAAGTAATGTCTTAGCTCCGGGCACGTACCGCCTCGAACGGCCGGAATCCTCCTTGACTTTGACCATGCGGTCTTCTAACATTAGCTGTTGCACTACTTAAAGGGGAGATCCGTCTCCCGAGCCACACTTTAGCCATGTTCGAGCAGCTTTCAACAAAGCTTCAGGGTGCCTTCAAAAAGCTCCGGGGGCAAGGGCGACTCAAAGAGGAGCACGTCGACAATGCGTTGAAAGAGATCCGCCTCGCGTTGCTCGAAGCGGACGTCCAGTTCGGTGTAGCGCGGGATTTCGTGAAGCGCGTGCGCGATCAAGCGGTCGGTGAGGAGATCCTCGGCTCGCTAACGGCCGCCCAGCAAGTGATCAAGATCACGCGCGACGAGATGGTGCAGCTCCTCGGGGGGCGCCAAGCCGGTCTCGAGCTCAACGATCGGTGGCCCGCGGTCGTGTTGATGGCCGGGCTTCAAGGATCGGGCAAGACGACGACGTCCGCCAAGCTAGCTCGACTCCTCCGGGAGTCGGGAAAGCATCCGGCCCTGGTGTCGGTCGACGTTCGGCGTCCCGCGGCGCTCGAACAGCTCAAAGTGCTCGGCGCCACACTCGAGTTACCCGTCATCGAGCCGGAGACACTGGATCCCGTCGCGCGTGCGCGAGAAGCGATGCGCTCCGCCAAAGATCATGGCCGTGACGTGCTCATCGTCGACACCGCGGGTCGCATGCACGTCGACGACGAGCTCATGGAAGAGCTCGTCGCTCTCGCCGCTATTACCGAACCCTCGGAAACTTTGTTCGTCGCCGATGCGATGACCGGACAAGACGCCGTCAAGAGTGCTACCAGCTTCGGGGCATCGGTACGGTTGACCGGGCACGTGCTGACGAAGCTCGACGGCGACGCGCGTGGTGGCGCCGCGCTCTCGATTGCTGCCGTCACCGGTGTACCCATCAAGTTAATAGGCGTGGGGGAGAAGCTCGACGAGCTCGAGGTGTTCCACCCCGATCGCATGGCGTCCCGCATCCTGGGGATGGGCGATGTGCTCAGCCTCATCGAGCGTGCGGAGAAATCGTTCGAAGAGAAGGACGCGGTGGAGCTTGCCCGCAAGATGCAACGGGACGAGCTCACGCTCGAAGACTTCCGCATCCAGCTTCGTCAGATGAAGCGCATGGGGTCGATTCAAGAGCTCATGAGGTTTCTTCCTGGAGCATCGCAGCTTCCTGCACAAGTCGATGAAGGTGAGCTCCAACGGTTCGAGGCGATCCTCGATTCGATGACGCTCGACGAGCGGAGCCATCCCCAGGTCGTCAACGGCTCACGCCGGCGGCGGATTGCCCGCGGCAGCGGTACTGCGGTCTCCGACGTCAACCGATTACTCAAACGGTTTGCCGAAGCCCGCAAGATGGTTCGGAAACTTTCTCGAATCCAAAAGGGCGGCAAAGGGAGCTCGAAGAAGCTCGCCCAGATGCTCGGTGGATTTGGAAGATGAACATCAATAGCGAAACGAAAGGGAGGTGAGTGAGAAATTCATGTTGAGGATACGGCTAGCACGCAGGGGAAGTAAAAAGCGCCCTCATTATCGCATTGTCGTCTCGGATTCCACGATGGGCCGCGGCGGCAATATCGTGGAAAGCGTCGGCACTTATGAGCCGAAACCCGCCGAAGCGAAAGTCGAATTGAAGCGGGAACGCATCGAGTACTGGCTCTCGAAGGGAGCGTCAGCGACGGATACGGTGAAGAGTCT
Organism: Candidatus Marinacidobacterales bacterium; assembly: GCA_965237955.1. GTDB lineage: Bacteria > Acidobacteriota > Vicinamibacteria > Marinacidobacterales > SMYC01. The sequence goes on from OZ250169.1 coordinate 4,739,449, forward strand.
CATCAAGAAGCACAATACTACTTGAAACGCCGGACGGTTCCACGACTCGCGGGTGCGCTAGCAGGAGGAAGCGGCTATGAAGGAACTGTTGGAGCTCATTGCGAAAGCGCTCGTTGACGATCCGGACGAAGTCTCGGTTTCTGTGGTGGAAGGAGAACAAACGACCATCCTTGAGCTGCGTGTAGCTCAGGACGATTTGGGTAAGGTCATCGGCAAGCAAGGGAGGACGGCACGGGCGATTCGAACGTTGCTGTCTGCAGGCGGCACGAAATTGGGAAAACGCTTTCATTTGGAAATCATCGAGTGAGACCATGCGCGATGCCGACCAAGGCGACAAAGCCGATCATGCCGATCATTGAAGAGGAACTTCTCGAGTGGGCCGAGCTCGTCGCAATCGGCGTCATCGCGAAGTCCCAGGGACGCGAAGGCGAAGTGGCAGTGAACCCGCTGACCGATTTCCCGGAGCGTTTCATCGGCCTTACTCGTGTGTTCATCGAGGGCGCGGGTGGCGAGCCCGTGCCTTTTACCGTGGAAGCCGCCCGCGTGCACAAGGCTCGCCCGGTCGTGAAACTCGCCGGCGTCTCGGGTATCAGCGAGGCACAGGCGCTAGCCGGGAAGGAAATGCGCATACCGACATCCGAGCTCATCTCGCTCCCCGATGGGAGCTTCTATCACTTCGAAATCTCGGGATTGCGTGTGGTCGACCGAAACCACGGCTTCATCGGTACTGCCGAGGAAGTGCTGAGAACGGGCGGGACGGACGTTCTCGTCGTGAGATCGCCCGACGGCGAGGAGCTGCTGCTGCCGTTTTGCTCCGAGATTTGTTGCCGCATCGACCCCGATGCCGGGTGCATCGAGGTGGAAGCGCCCGAAGGACTGATTGACGTAAATGCGAATTGACATCATCACCATCTTCCCGGAGATGTTTCGCGAAGTGTTCGATTTCGGCATCGTGCGCCGTGCCCGCGAGGCGAACCTCGTGGACGTCCACGTGCATGATCTCCGCGACTTCACGACGGACAAGCATCGCTCGACGGACGATGCACCCTATGGTGGTGGTCCCGGTATGGTGATGAAGGTCGAGCCCCTGGTCAACGCAGTGGAGGCGATTGCCGCCGCCGAGGGCCGCCTCGTTCTGCTCTCACCGCGCGGCGTGCCGTTTTCGCAAGATAAAGTCAAAGAGCTTTCTACGGTCGAGCAACTCGTTCTAATAGCGGGCCGCTACGAAGGCGTGGACGAGCGTTTCGCGGTGGCCACGGGTGCCGAAGAGCTCTCGATTGGAGACTACGTGCTGTCCGGTGGTGAGATTCCGGCGATGGTCGTGGTCGATGCGCTCGTACGTTTGCTCCCGGGCGCGATCTCCGATCCCGAATCGGCCGAGCAGGATTCGTTCAGCCACGGAGTGCTCGATTGTCCGGACTACACGCGGCCCGAGGAGTTTCGAGGCTTGCGCGTTCCAGAGGTTTTGCTCTCTGGCAACCACGCCGCCATCCAAAAATGGCGACAACAACAAGCTCTCACCGACACCAAAGTGCGAAGGCCAGAGCTACTGACTACAAAAAACTAAATTAGTGAGAAGGAATCTTCAATGAACGTCATCGATAAATTGGACGCCCGCGAGCTCAAGAGCGATCTCCCCGAGCTCCGGCCTGGCGACACCGTCAAAGTACACGTCCGCGTTACCGAGGGAGACAAGGAACGCGTTCAGATTTTCGAAGGCATGATCATTGCCCTCAAGGGTAGTGGGCCGCGCGCCACCATGACCGTTCGCAAGACGTCTTTCGGTACCGGCGTCGAGCGAATCTTTCCGCTTCATGCCAAAACCGTCGATAAGGTCGAGGTCCTGCGCTCACACCATGTAAGGCGAGCAAAGCTCTACTTCATGCGGCAGCGCAAAGGTAAGGCAGCCCGGCTTCGGGAGAAGAGAACGTCTTAATGTCTCACTCGGGGATGGTTGAAATCCCTCGCCTTTAGGAGGCTTGGGGTACGATCCCCAGGTGAAAGGATATCGTAAATCATCGCACACGACGTACCAGTTAAACTATCACTTCGTATTTATCACGAAGTACCGCAAGCCGGCCTTGAGAGGGGATGTAGCGGTTCGTCTCCGGGATCTCATCCGGGAGATCTGTGCTCGGAACCAGATAGAAATACTGAAGGGTCATGTGCGGCCTGAGCAGTTGCATCTGTTACTGAGCGTGCCGCCGAATTTGTCGCCGAGTCGAGTGATGCAGTTGATCAAGGGTAAGACGTCGAATCGTCTGATGCGAGACTTTCGGACGATGCGGAAGGAGTTCTGGGGTCGGCACCTATGGGCACGGGGTTACTTCGTGGTGACGACGGGCAACGTGACGGATGAGGTGATAGCGAAGTATATAGAGTTGCAAGGTGCCGTGCCCCAGGACGACGATTCTTTCAAGGTTAGCGAGTAGTGAAACGAGGCAAGGACAAGCCGACTTTAGTCGGCGACGTGAACCCATCGCCTTTAGGCGATGGAGCGCACGCGCTCAGTCAGCATCCAGCATGCAGCGTCCAGTCGTTTTGGAATGTCAGTCAGGAGTTTTTCGTCGTCTCCGTTGAGCGTATAGACCGATGGCCCTGAACAAGGACAAGATCTTCAAAGCCGCAGACAAGTATATCCGCGCCAACAAGATCGAAAAAGCCATCAACGAGTACGAGTCGTGGCTGAAGAAGAATCCCAAGGATTGGAACACCGTCCGCGTCGTCGGCGACCTGTACCATCGGATCGGCCGGAACGACGAAGCCATTAAGAGCTACTCCCTCGTTGCCGACGCCTACAAGCGCGACGGCTTCAACGTGCGCGCCATCGCGACCCACAAGATGATTCTGCGACTCGATTCGCAGAACGAAACGGCGATGCGGAACCTCGCCGAGCTGCAGACGGAAGAAGGCCTTCTCATGGAGGCCAAATCGCACTACCAGACGCTGGTCGAGCTCTACAACAAGCAAGGCCACAAACGCCGCGCGTCTGAAGTCTTCAAGAAGCTCGCCGACATCGACCCTCAGGACGTCAAGGTCCGCTACAAGTACGCGGAATTCCTCAGCAAGCAGGGTAAGTCCGACGAGGCCTCGCGCGAGTACGTCGGAATCGCAGACCAGTTCATCGGTCAGGGACTCGTCGACGAAGCAGTCAAGATTCTAGAGCAAGGTCGCTCGCTCGACACTGCCGACCCGGCGCTGAAGATCAAGCTCGCACAAGCGCACACGTTGCAGGGTAACCACGCGCAAGCGGTGCGCATGCTCGAGGAGGTTCGGCAATCCCATCCGGTCGATCCGAACGTGCTTGGTCGTCTGGGCGAAGCGTACCTTGCTTCCGGAAACACCGCCGAAGCCGAGACCGCGTTCCAACAGCTGAACGAGGCCGAGCCCGGCAATCCGGACAACGTCATGCGTCTCGCCGATCTGCGGATCGCCCAATCGAAGTTCGACGCGGCGCTCGAGCAGTTGACGCCGCTCGTCGACAAACAGGTGGCGGACAACGAAGGCGGCAAAGCAGCTGAGTTGCTTCAAAAAGTGCTGGCCAAAGAGCCGTATCACGTCAAGACGCTCCTCAAGCTGGCCGAAGTTCATACGATCCTCAAACAAGACTCGGCTCGTTTGACCGCCTACGACGGCTTGTGCGAGGCGTACAACCGCTCTGGAGACGTCGAGAAGGCCGTTCAAGTGGCTGAGCAGCTCGTCGAGCTCGAGCCGGAGAACGCGCAGCACAAGGACCGGCTGAACTTCCTAAAATCGAAGCTCATCGGGCCGAAACCGGCAGCAACCGCACCGCCCTCCGCGGTTTTCGCTCCGTCTCCTGAAGTGCAACTGGATCAGGATCTGCCTGCCCTCGATGATCTCGGCGTGATCAAGGACGACGAGGTCGATCTCGGCCGAGCGGTTGCGGATAGTTTCGAGGCCGAGCTCACGCTGGACGTCGATGATCAGCCGGCGAGCGCCTCCGCTGCCGCGGCAGCCGACCTCGGCGACGTTATCGAGCTGACCCAAGAAGACGAAGAGAACATCAAGGAGAAGCTCACCGAGGCCGAAGTTTTCGTTCGCTACGGCTTGGTGGACAAGGCGATCGCTCAGCTTCTGGACGTCCTAGAGAGCTTCCGGTTTCACACCGAATCGCGGGAGAAGTTGATCGAGATCTACAAAGACCAGGGCATGTCGGGCGAAGCTTCCGAGCAGCTCATGCAGCTGTCCCAGGTCTACGACAAGCTGGAGCGCCGTGACGAAAGCGTCCAAGCGCGCGAGGAAGCGACCCAGCTGAACCCGTCTCTCGCGGCGCAGGCCGCGAGTGCCGAGCTAGCGGCGCAGGAGGAGATCGAGCTGACGCTGTCGCCGGAAACGGATTCGGATCTCGGCGATGTGGACATCGATCTCGGAGCGCCTGCCGTCGCTCCCGAAGTGGCGATTCCGATCGCGGAGGCCGCGCCCCCCGTTGCCGAGGCGCCCGTCGAAGAAGAGATCGACATAGTCGTCGACGACGCTCCCGAAATCGTCATCTCGCTCGAGGAGAGCGCGGTGGAAGTTTCCGTCGACATCGAAGAAGAAATCCCGGTCGAGGTGGATCTCGGCGCTGCGGACGTCGACATCGCCAGCTCGGATATCGATTTAGGCGTCGTCGCTAACCTCGAAGAGCCCGAAGCGCCCACCGTTGAGCCCGACGAGCCCAGCCTCGATCTCGGTGATGCCGATGGTCTGGAAATCGAGATCGATCTCGACGTGTCCTCCGACGAGATTTCGTTCGACGTGGCCGGTGATGCCGGTGATGTTGTTGTCGAGGAAGACGCAGCCGCTCCCGTCGAAACCATAGGTCTCGGTGAGGCCCTCGGCGAAGAGCTCGACATTTCCATGGAGCCTGATGAGCCTGACGCGGCGGACGAAGAGTTCTCACTGGAGATGCCGGTGGAGCCGCCCGCGGCGCCCGAGCTTCCGGAGATCCCTGAAATTCCTGAAATTGAAGACGAGATCGTGTCTCCGGATCTAGGAGGTCCCGCGGACGCTTCCGACGACATCGAGATCGACATCCCGTCGGCTCCGCGGCCGGCTCAGCCGCGTCAGGCCGCTAGTCCGCTCGCAGCGGAATTGGAAGAAGTCGACGAGTACATAGCCCTCGGGTTATACGAGGACGCGCAGGACACGCTCGGCGAGCTCTTGAAACAGCACCCAGGCAACCAGGATGTGCTTGCGAAGATCGAAGAGCTGGGGTTCTCCGCAGAGCAGGTTCAAAAAGGTCACGCGGCACCCGCGAAGGCACCGACGTTCGCGATCCCGGTTGCGCCCGAACCTGTTCAGGACGAGTCCCCGCCGCAGGCTGAATTCGTGCCAACGGCGCCGCCTGTTGACGACGAGCCAGATCCGCTCGCAGCCGCACTATCGGACGCGCCGCTCACCGACGATGAGATCGGCATCGAGGCGCTCGTGTACGCACCGTCGCCGGAGCCGTCGCCGGCTCGAGCCGCCGCATCCGGGAAGCAGTTCATCGATCTCGCGTCCGAGCTCTCGGACGAGATCTTCGGGACCCAGAGCGTCATCGACGATGAAGAGGACGAGCCAGAAGGCCCGCTCACCGATCCCGGTCTCGATCAGATCTTCAAGGAGTTCCGTAAGGGCGTCGAAAAACAGCTCGGGACGGAAGACTACGACACCCGCTACAATCTTGGGATCGCCTACAAGGAGATGGGGCTTCTCGACGAGGCGATCGCAGAGTTCCAGCTCGCGAAGAAAGACGAGCTCCGGGGGCTCGAGTGTTGCAGCATGCTCGGGTTGTGCTTCATGGAGAAGGGCATGCCGGACATCGCCATCAAATGGTTCTCCAAGGGTCTCGTGCTTCCCGGCCGCCGGGATGAGGAGTACCACGGCCTTCGATACGACCTCGCGCAGGCGCACGAGGCTGCAAATCAGCTCGAGCATGCGCTCGAGCTGTACATGGAAATCTTCAAAGACAACGCCCGGTTCCGGGACGTGAAGGACCGGGTAAGTGCGCTCCAAGCGACGCGAAAGTGAGATTTCCCTGAGGGTCCTGAGGGCTATTAGCATTGTTCCAGTTCGGCCGCTGGCGCGGCCTAGCCCTCCGCTCGACAGGCTCGCTGCGGAAGGCGGCTGCGCGCGGTGACCGTGGGAGACAGACAATGGTTCGTTCTCTACGTTCTCGTGTGTCTGGAGGTAGGTTTCTTCTTGATGCTGGTTCCGTGGTCGGCGATCTGGGAGCACAACTATTTTCTCGAGGCGTTCCCGGAGTTGAGGCCGTTTCTCTTGTCACCGACGCTTAGGGGTGCCGTCTGTGGGCTCGGTCTCGCAAACGTCTATCTCGGCGTTGCCGAGATTCTCAATCGCTTGCGCGCCGTGAGCGGTGGGCGCGCGGCTTACAACGCAACGAGCGAGCACGAGCACACTGGCCACAACCGTGACGCCGGCCCGTCCAAGCACGATGTCCTCGCCGCCCCCGAAGAGCGGTAAGAGCAGCATCCAGCATTCAGGTCAGTTCGCGGCGTCGCCGGTAGCGGGCGTTTTGCTTGCCGGCATGCCGAGCCCGACGAGCGATGCGCCATTTACGGGCTGGGCGTGGTGTGGGCTGAATGCTGAATGCTGAGTGTGCGATGAACCTGCGTGAGATTCTCGACTCGTTGGGGCCGCATAGCGCTGGCAGCGACGCCGCGCGGCTACTCGATCATGCGGAAGCCGACGAAGCGCACATCCTTGCCTTGTTGAGGAAACGCGAGCTGGCGACGCCCGTGATCGAGGCGGTGGCCCGCCATGATCGCTGGAACAAGCGTCACGTCGTGCGATGCGCGATCGTCAACCACATGAAGACGCCGCGCACGTTGGCGCTCCGACTGCTATCTTTGCTGTTCTGGAGGGAGCAGCTCCGCGTCGCCGCCAACATTCGTCTCCCCATGCCGCTCCGTTTTGCCGCCGAGAGTCGACTCAAAGAACGACTGCCCGAGCTCGAGCTCGGCGAGAAAATCTCCATCGCACACTCGGCGCCGCCCGGCCTGATTCCCGCGCTCGCCGCCTGTAACCATGCGCGGGTCATTCAATCGCTCTTGCGAAACCCGCGCATGCGCGAGCAAGAGGTTCTGGCACTCGTGAAACGAGACACGACCACGGGATCCGTCTTGCGGGTAGTCGCTCAGAGCGAGCGATGGGTCGTCCGGCCTCCGGTAAGGACCGGGATCGTGTCTCATCGAAACACGCCCGTTCACGTGGCGCTGACACTCGTCTCTCGCATGACACACCGAACGCTGCGTGCTCTCATCAAGAACAACGAGCTGCGCCCAGTCGTCGCGATCCGCGTCCGTAAGATCCTTTCTGGCGAGGAGATAGCGTCCCCTCGTTGACAGGAAATTCCACGTCTGACACAATAGCCCTGTTAGGAGCGTAGCAGCAAGAAGGCCCCAGTCTGAGGGGGATAGCGGCATTCGGTCTCTTCCAAGCCAAAGACTGGCCCCAATTCCCATGGCGTCGCTTAGCGAGAAGCTGAGGCGCGAACGCGAGCTTCGCGGCATCAGTTTGAAGCAGATTTCCGACGATACGAAAATCGGAGTCCGTTTTCTCGAGGCTCTCGAAGAAGACAGAATCGAGCTCATACCGGGCGAGTTCTACCGCCGCTCCTACCTCCGCGCGTACGCACGGTATCTCGGATTGGACGAGGACCGGGCCGTCAACGCGTATGCGTTTGTCCATCAGCAGAAAGACAGAAACGACGAAAGCCACGAGGGCCAAAACCGTCCTGGGATGGTTGCGTGGCTCCCCTGGGCTGTCGCTGCTTGCGTTCTCGCTCTCATTGCCGTGTTCTTCGCCCTCTCGAGCTCAGACCCCGCGGAGTCGGCGCAGAGTGCCGCGCCGCGCGCCACCAAACCCGGGGCGCCGGTGACGCATGACGCCAACGTTGCCACCGCCGGCGCGGGATCCTTGTCCTCCGATGGAAACGCCGATGCGGCCGCGAGCTCCTCGTCGTCGGCTTCCCGGAGCTCGTCGCCAGCCACCCCAAGTAACAATGTCCCGATGCTGACGCCGTCACGCGAAGGAGCGCCGGCCGACGGAGCACTCCGCCTCGTCGTGGCTGTCGGTGAGTCTTGCTGGCTCGAGATTGAAGCGGATGGCGAGGTGGTTACCACCGGACTCAAAGAAGAAGGGTTTCGACAAGAGTTCACCGCCGATACCGAACTGCGGCTTTGGCTCGGCAATGCCGGCGGAGTGTCGCTCTGGGTCAACGATCAGCCGCTCAAGCCGTTGGGCCGTGCGGGACAAGTTCGCAAGGATCTGTCGATCACGCCGGACAACTTCATGGACTTCGTGAGCGCGGAGTCGGGGTCGTCATGAGCTCGCCCCTCGTGACTCTGTTCTTGCTCACGCGTGACCGCGACGACGAGGTGAGCCAGCAAGCGGAGACGAGTCTCCATGTGCTGGACGAGGCGTCGCTCGTGAGCGTGCTGAAAGAGGAGGCCACTTCGGTGGACGTGCTCGCTTTTTTCGGCACTCGGGCGAGCTCCGACGAGGTCCAACAGGCGCTCGTCCGCAACGCGTCGACCCCCGACGAGACGGTTGCGATACTCGTCCCCAAGCTCACCGAGACCAATCTGGAGTTCGTCGTTGTCAACCAGATGCGCCTTCTGAGGCACGCTCCCGTCCTCGCCGCTCTCGACGCCAACGAGAATCTCAACTTCGACCAGGAGCGGCGCATCAAAGAGCTCAAGTTCGACTTCAAGCTCGACCGCCCCGCCGAGGAGACCGAGCCGCCGCGGCCGGAACCACAAGCCCCACAGAAACTGGATCTGGGCGCGGGACCGGCCGAAGAAGAGAAGCCCCCGCCCCGCTCGACCGAGGAAGCGGCAGAGCTCTACGGCGTATCAGATGATACGGAGGCCACCGAGGAAGAGCAGGCGGAGAAGAAGAGCTTGGTGGCCGAGCTCGTCACCATGACCGCCGCCGAGAAGATGATGAAGGCTCTGAAAGGCGAGCGCGAGGCGCGGATGATGCTCATCCGCGATCGAAACCGTACCGTGTGGAGTGCCGTCCTCTCGAGCCCCAAGATGAACGAATCCGACGCCGAGCAGATTGCCAAGATGCGCAACGTCGCCCCCGACGTGTTGCGAGAGATCGCGAAAAACCGTCAGTTCGTGAAGCGCTACATCGTGGCGCACGCGCTCGTCAAAAACCCGAAGACCCCGCACGAGGTGTCTTCCAAGCTCCTGGCAAGACTCAAAGATCGCGACTTGAAGCGACTGATTAAGGACCGTAATGTCTCTGAGCAGGTCCGTCGTCTCGCGCAAAAGCGTACGCGTACAAACAAATAGCCGAGCTAGGATCGATGACCGACGACTACTACGCAATCCTCCGCGTGGCCAAGACCGCGTCCACAGGAGAGATCAAAAAAGCCTACCTGCAGTTGGCCCGGGACAACCATCCCGATCGATTCAAGGATCCGGCCGAACGCGACGAGGCCGGTCAGCGGTTCCAGCTGATCACCGAAGCGTTCAACCAACTACGTGATGAGAAAAACCGTAAGGAGTATGATAGGGATCTCTCGAAAGTGACGAAGCCCCCCGAGGAGGAGGCTCGTCTGTATTTCAAGAACGGGGAGTTGCGTGAGCAAGCTCAAGAATACGACTACGCCTTGAAGCTCTACTACGAAGCGATGCGCCTGCAGCCGGACAACGTCGACTACATTCTCGCGGGGCGGGGCGTTTGTTGGCCAAGGACAAGGCCAAGCAGCGCCAGGCGGTGGACCTCTTCAACCAGGCGATGCAGAAGGACCCGACCTCACCCGAGCCACATCTCGAGCTCGGCGCGCTCTACTCGAGAACGGGTATGCTCGTCCGCGCCAAGCGGGTCTACGAAAACGCGTTGAAGCAGTTGCCGAATCACCCCGAGCTCAAGCGCCGCTTTGCGCAAGTCAAGGAGGATAAGTAGAGCTGACAATGGTCGAATCACGTTCTCTCAGCGATGTGGGCCTCAAGCGCCCCATCAACGAAGACAGCTTCTGCTCGAACGATGACGAAGGTCTGTACGTGGTTGCCGACGGGATGGGTGGTCACGCTCATGGTGAAGTCGCTTCGCGCATTGCCGTCGACACCATCGCGGACTTCATCAAGCTCACGTCGGGCGACCAGGAGATCACCTGGCCGTACGGAATCGACGAAGGTCTCACCCTCAACTCGAACCGCCTCAAGACGTCGATTCGATTCGCCAACCAGAAGCTGCTCGAGCACACCCAACAAGAGTCGGACTGCGAGGGCATGGCGACGACGGTGGTGGCGGTGCTCGTCGAAGAGGGCGTGGCGGACATCGCGCACGTTGGTGACTCTCGCGTGTATCTGGTTCGAAGCGGTGACATTCGATGCCTTACGAGCGATCATTCCTGGGTGAACGAGCAGGTGATGTCGGGAGTCATCGACAGCGACCAGGCGCGCACCCATCCTCTGAAAAATGTCGTAACCCGCGCGCTCGGCGGCAAGTCGGATCTCGAAGTCGACGTCCAGACGCTCGAGCTCGAGACCGACGATCGGATTTTGTTGTGTTCGGACGGACTGACGACGATGCTCGACGACAGTCAGATACTCGACATCGTGCTCGATGGAGGAGTCGAGGCGGCCGACCGACTCGTCGAGGCTGCAAATCGAAACGGAGGGGAGGATAATACGACGACGATTTTGCTCCGGGTTCCGTGATTTTGGGTTTTGCCGGCTTGCTCGAAAGCTCCGCCCCCCCGGACGTTTCGGGCATGCTGTTGGGGTAGGGGTCTCGATCATTAAAATGTACCGGTGAGCAATGACGGATAAAGATACAGACGTTCGCATCGGCAAATCCACCATCATCCGCCGTCTCGGGCGAGGGGGGATGGGGGCCGTTTACGAGGGGCACGATCCGGCGCTCGATCGCAGCGTGGCGATCAAGACATTGACGGCCGATGTCATCGCCGACAAGGACTCGCGTAGTCGCTTCGAGCGCGAAGCCAAAGCAGCGGCGAAGCTGCAACACCCCAACATCGTCACGATCTACGAGCTCGGGAACTTCGGCGGCAACGAAAAGCCGTATATCGTGATGGAGTATCTTGAGAGTACGGACGTCTCGACGTTCATCGGCAAGAAGGGTATGCCGATTGCCGAGGCCCTCGATATCACGGTTCAGCTGTGTCGTGCTCTCGATTTCGCTCACCAAAATGGTGTCGTGCACCGTGACGTGAAGCCGGCCAACCTGCGCTATCTCGACAACGGTCAAGTCAAGATCATGGATTTCGGCATCGCTCGCATGGAGGGCGGCCACCAGATCACCAAGAGCGGGGTGATGATCGGGACCCTGCACTACATGTCACCCGAACAGATTCGAGGTCAGAAGCTCGACGGCCGCACCGATATCTTCTCCGCCGGTTGCATCCTCTATGAGCTTCTCACCGGTGAGCGACCCTTCCCCGGTGAATCCGCTACGTCGATTCTCTACAACATCGTGAACGAGACGCCGACGCCGATCGTCGAGAAGAATACGGACCTTCCTCAGGAAATCCAGGACGTTGTCGATCGTGCGATGGCCAAGAATCCCGATGATCGGTTCAAGGCCGCCGGAGAAATGGCTCGCGAGATCGAGAAGATCGTCAACGTTTTTCGCAAGACGCTACCTCGCACCACGCAGGTGTTGCAGCAGAGTCTGGACGAGCTCTCCGCTCTGAGCCGCGCGAAAAAGTGGCAGGAGCTCGTGCCCAAAGCGCGGGAGCTCCTCGAGCGCCATCCGCAGCTCGACGAAGCGCGGCGCCATCTCCGACGGGCCCTACGTGAGCTGCGCCACCAAGAGACCGAGCATCAGCTGACGGCAGAGGACCGGACCCGTCACCTCGAAGAGATCCAGCACGAGCTCACCGACCTCTACGGCTCCCGCTCAGCCACGATGCGCGGTGTGTCCGACGAAACCGAGCTCGCCACCGCGACGCCGACGAGGAGCTCGCTCGAACCGCTCCCGGCCGGTGAAGCCAAGGAAGGAAGCGGAGAGCCCGAGTCGACAGCAGCAGTGCGCGCTCTCGCCGCACCGATCTGGGCGCTGGTTATCGTGGTTTTGCTGGGTCTCGCCGGAGTGTTGTACTGGCTGTTCCTGCGCGAGCCACCCGGACCACAACCGGTGTCGCACACGATCCAAGTTCGCTCAGAGCCGCCGGGTGCCGCGGTCTACCTGAACGGAGCCGCCACCGGACTCGTGACCACTAGGACGACGACGGCGTTGAGCTGCTCCTTTCGGGCATGACCGAGGAGTCGCACGCGATCGAAGTCCGGCTCGAAGGTTTCGAGTCGGCCTCGAACGACGTCACGTTGATGATCGACCCGCCGGCGCCGCTCGAGTTCGTGTTGACATCGACGATGCGGCTTTTCGAGCTAGGAACCGCACCCCAAGGAGCGACTGTTACGCTCGACGGGGAAACCATCGACGGCGTCACGCCGATGACCCTGGAGCTTTCGGACGATGACCACGAGATTCGGCTTTCACGAACGGACTATCGCTCGGCCACGGTCGAGATCGCCCGAGGCCAGCCGCGTCCCTCGGGGCCGGTCCAGCTCACACCGCTGGGGCGGCCAGGGACGTTTCAAGTGCAAGCGAGCTATCCCGTCGCGATCCTCCCGTCGCGATCCTCCGAGGGGAACGAGAGATGGCCGCCGCGTCGACGAGCCCGAGCGTGCAGCTTCGGCCGGGGAGTTATCAGCTTCGGCTGTTGGCGCCCGACAAGTTCTTGAACCGCTCGGTCCAAGTGACGATCCGTGAGGCCAACGTGACCACGCACCAGGCGCCACCGCTCGGGCGCGTCAACGTCCGCGCCAACCCCGGCAACTGTACCCTGACTATCGACGGCATGCCGGCCGGTGCGCCGCCGTTCATGAACCGTGAGGTGGTGACGGGGGAACACGAGTTCGTGTTCACCTGGCTGGGCGACGTTACCGATGTTCACACCGTCACGGTGGGCGCGGCGCAGCCGGCTTATGTGATCGGGCAAAGACCATGATGCGCCATCAGCCATCGGCCATCAGCCATCGGTTGGGCGGCGTGCCTTTGAGGAGGACTTGTTGTGAGTGATCGGTTGAGACTTCGGGTGGTTTTGCTTGGCTTCTTCTTGTGATTGCGGCAACTGCTTTTGCTCAGGGGCCGCCGACGGATTTGGCGCGTCAGCATCTCGAGAGCGGCACTCAGTTTTATGAGCAGGGTCGTTACAAGCAGGCGTTGAACGACTTCCAGATTATCGTGACCTCGATGGCCGATACCGAATACGCGGACGACGCCCTGCTCCTCATCGGACGCTACTACCTCGATATCGAAGAGGATTTCGACGAGGCCAAGGAGAGCTTTGACGCGGCGCTGCGCGGCTACCCGACGGGCAATGCGGCGCCGGGCGCGTACTACTACCTGGGCGAGGTGGTGTTTCGCTCGGACCGGACCGGTGGCGCGATCGACGATGCGCTCGCGAACTATCAGCGTGTGTTTCTCTATGCGGGCAATCCTTGGATTCCGGCCGCGCTGTACTCGACCGGCCGTGCGCTCGAGCGCCAGGGCAGGTTTCAGGACGCCGTGGACGCCTACTTTCAAGTCATCGTGGACCACTCCCGATCGGATTGGTCGGCCGGTGCACAGCTCGGGGTCGGGCGAAGCTCGGTGAGGCAAGGCGAGCCGCTGGGGGCCATGGCTCAGTTCCAGGAAGTGAGAAACAACTATCCGGATACGGCTGAGGCCGACGTGGCGCTCGACTGGCTGACGCTCTTGTACCGCTTCTACGGCGCACCGATGCTGGGAAAGTCGGTCTCCTTCCGGAAGGACTCGAGCTTCAAGCCAGCGCTCCGGGACAAATTCAAAGACGTGAGAGCACTGCGGGTGTCCGACAGCGGAATCCACGTCCTCGAGCGAGGGCGCAAGCGCGTGATCACCTTCGACCGAGCCGGCCAGCTGGCGGGAACGATCGCCGCCGCCAACCCGTACGGGTTATCCGTCGACCCGCGTGGCCAGCTCGTCATCGCCAGCGAGAAGGGTCTCATCCTCGATGGAGCACCCAGGAGCTACACCGTGCCGGCGAAGGACGGACCCGAGCCCCTCGAGAAGATCCGCTGGGCGGCTCGCGATCGATTGGGCGAAGTCTACGTCTATGACGAGAAGCAGAAAAAGATCTTGAGGTTCGATGAAACCGGGCAACTGCTCGGCCCGTTCCCGGACGCAACACCGCGCGAGGTGTTGGCCATCGAAGTCGACCAGCTCGGCAATCTCGTGCTGCTGCTGAAGAAGGATCGCGACGTGATCGTGTACTCTCCCGGGGGCCGGGCGCTCGCGAGGATCCCGACGAAGCGCGGTGGCCCGGTGACGCTCAAGAAAGCGACCGACATCGCCCTCGATCCGGCAGGCTATCTTTACATTCTCGACCAAGACCGAGCGCAAATCGCGGTGTTCGACGCCGCTTACCAACACCTCACGACGTTGACGGCTCAGAGCCTCGGCTCTGGTGCTCTCCAAAAGCCCGTTACCATGGACGTCGACGCTTCCGGAGCTCTCTATGTTTATGATGACAAGGCGAAAGCGATTATCCGGCTTCATTGAGCCCGTTCAGGTTGTCCATGTTGTTCTCGGCTGCCTGCTAGCAGCGACTGCATTCGCGCCCGGACAAGCTCAAGCTCGAGCTCAGCAGGCGCCGGGCTTTGGGCAGGCCGAGCAGCTTGAACCAGCGAGGGGCGCGCTGACGCTCGAGGAGCAGGAGCTCCTGTTCCGGCTCTCGCAGCAGTTCCAGGAAGCGCTCGAGCTCTTCGAGGATCCGCAGCGGCAGTCACAGTCCATCTACTTTTTCACCCAGATCGTCGATGCGGTGAACGATGAGCGGCGTACCCAGGAGGAAGTGGCCTCGGAGATCATCGCTCTCCAGCAGCGTTCGCTCGAGCATCGAGCGCGGTCTTTTTTTACGGCAGGACAGCTCCAGGGTGCCACCGACGATTTCCGCCAGCTCCTGCTCGACAACCCTCGCTACGGACTCGATACCGAGGCGCTGTCGCCACGGCTCGTCGACTTCTTCGAAGATCTGAAAAAGCAGCTCATCGGCTATGTCGCCGTAACCACCGAGCCCGCAGGCGCGCGGGTGATGGTGAACGGTAACTTCATCGGGATCACCAACTTCTTTCCGATCGAGGTGCACACCGGGATCGCACGGATCGAGGTCACGCTCGAAGGACACGAAACATACGCCGATGACGAAATGAGGATTGGTCCGGGAGAGATCACGACGCTGGATCTCGCGTTGACGCGCACCAGCGCCCGACTCCCGATCATCACCGATCCGTCCGGTGTCGAGATCGTCGTCGACGGGGAAGTCGTCGGCGCGACATCCGGAACGTTACCTCCGGATCTTCGAAGCTTCATGCCCGCGAACATGGATCCGAACCGGCTTTCGGCTCCGTACGAGCTCGGGGCGCTTCCCCTGGGACAGCATCAGATCGAGCTGCGCTTGGATTGTTACCGGTCAGTCTCGTTTCCGTTCAACGCGGACGAGCCACGGGATTACACGGCGCAAATCGTCAAGCTCGAGGACTCGATCGGAAGCTTGACCATCACCTCCAATCCGTCGGAGGCGAGCGTGTACATCGACGGAGAGCTCCGGGGCACGACACCACTCGATCTGAAGCGGGTGTGCTCGGGTCCGCACCATCTCGAGGTGAAACACGTCACCGGGAAGTACGTCGAAGACATCGACGTCGGTCCGGACGAATCCCTCTCGTTCGAGTGTCCGATTCGACCTACGCTCGCCATCGTCGGCATCGTCGCCGATGAAGAGGTTTCTGCGCGCGATGTGGCCGATATCCGGCAAAAGCTCCGGGAGGAGCTCAAAAACCTCGAGCGAATGAACCTCGTGTTCGCCGAAGACGAGCTGGTAAGGACCCAAATGGGAGCGGCGGGGTTGACTGCTTTCGTCCCGGCGCGATCGGACGCTGATGTCAGCACCGATCAGGTCCGCGAGCTCTCGGAAAAACTCGGAAAAGCACTCGAAGCCGAAGCGCTTCTCGTCGCCTACGTCCCGTCACAGCGGTTGGTCAAAGATATCGTGCTGCACTTTATCGCCGTGGGCTCGACCGTTCCCGACGTATACCCGCTCAACTACCTCGACCCGCAAGCGTTCCCAGCGTTTCTGGACGAGCTGTCGACGCCGACGCCGCTTCACGGAAGCTGGGCCGGATTTCTCGCCGTCGACACCCGTATCAACGACGGGCCCATCGTCCTCGCGGTCGGTGCCGGCGGACCGGCCGAGGCGTCAGGTCTACAACCAGGTGACGTCGTCGTCGCCGCAGACGGGAATCCCGTGACCCGAGCGCTCGATCTCCTGGAGGCGGTCCGCGCGGCCGAGCCAGGCGCGAGCGTGGCCCTCAACATTACCCGAGGCGGCTCGAGCTCCTCGCTCTCGCTCAATGTCGGCACCACACCGCTCGAAGTCCCGTTAGGCGATCCGAGCTTTCTTTACAACAAAGCGATCGTCGACTTACGCCATCGGATGGTGACCGAGCCCGAGAACGAGAACCTTGCTCGTTTGAACGTGGGTTTGTGTCACATGGAGCTGGGTGACTACGAGACCGCTCTCAAGGAGTATTTGCCTCGGGTGGTGCTGCCGGAGACGACCGGGATCTCTCAAGGGACGGTTTTGTACTACACGGCGCTCGCCTATTTGAAACTCGGCGAGAGGGCCGACGCGGCACGCCTGTTCCAACGAGCACTCGGCTTTCCGGACGCGACCCTCCACTCGAACGACGGCCCGAGAGTCGCACCACTGGCCCAACGCCGCCTCCGCGAGCTCGGCCAGTAGCGCTCGCGGCGAGAACGATCCATACTTGCCGCAGCAGTGCGTGACGAACCGCCGCTTTTCACGCGCCGGCGGGCGGATCGCAAGGACGTGCTATCTGTTGGGGGGGACGAGGTTTCTGTGAACAAGCTCATCATTCGACACGGCGAGCGCGTGACCGAGCATCCGATCGATGACCATCCGCTCGTCGTCGGCCGCGACCCGCAGTGCGATCTTTTTTTCGCCGACAAGAAGCTCTCGCGGCGCCACGCGCGCTTCGAGCGAGACGGTGACGGCATCCGGCTCGTGGACTTGGGAAGTCGCAATGGCTGCTGGGTCAACGAAGAGAGGGTCGAGAAGAAACTTCTGACACCGTCCGACGCCGTTCGTCTCGGCAGCCTATCGGTCACTCTGGAAGCAGAGCCGGAACCGGCCGAGCGCGACGACCAGGAGTCGACGGTATACCTTTCGGCGGAGCCCCCGTCGGACGATAGCGGGACCATGGTGTTGTCCAGCAATGATTTGCCGGATGCCGAGCCACCGCGGGACGCGGGCACGGTCATCCTCCCCCCGCCCGACACGCCCGACGCGAACGCCCCGGCGCAGGACTCGACGACGCGCAGGGTAGAAGTGGGCCACGAAGACCCGACGTTGAGAAAGCCCGACACCGTCGCTCGAGAAGCCCGAGAAGGAAGCTCCGAGCAAACGATCATGCTTCAAGGGAACGCACCTCGAGCCGCAACCGATACCGGGACCGTCATCTTTCGAGGCAAGACCGCTCCCGCCATGGACGATGCGACTCGACTCGCGCCCGCCGGCGGTGCCGCCGAAACGAAGATGCAGGCCCCCGGCGCGCCTCGGTTGCCCGAAGCGTCGCCCGATACATCGGTGCAGCCGGGCGAGCAATCCTGGGACTTCGAGCCCCCCGTCCGGGCGGCACGTCCACTTCAGGCGAGCACTCTCCGGTTCGTGGGCTTGGTCGCGGCGATCGCGGCGCTTGCGTTCGTCGTTCTGGCCATGCCGTTGCTGCGCACGCTCGGGAGCGCCCTTGCGGCGGAGTCTTCGCTTCGAGGCCGGGCCCTCGTCGATCTGCTGGCGGCAACCAACGAAGAGGCGTTGCGTGAGAATCGTCCGGAGACGCTCTCCACCGAACGCGTCGCCGGTGAGCCAGGCGTGGTCGGGGCGTACATTCTCGATCCGATGGGGCGGGTCCTCGCCCCCGCGGCGATGCCCGGTGAGTCGTCGGGACCACTCCTTTCGAATCTCGGCTTCGACGTCGAAGCGAAGGACATCCGCGCGTTCCGCGAAAGCCGAGCCGGGGACGACACCACCGTGTACGCGTTACCGGTTCGCGCCCAGGGGCGACGGCTCGGAGTTGCCGTGTTGCACTACCGCGTCGGCGCCGCGGTTTCCAGGTGGACCGTGGTGATGCTCGTGCTCGGATCGCTTCTCCTTCTGATGGGGGTGGCTGCGGCGGTGTTGGTGGCGAGGCGATGGACGCTCCTGCCGGTCCAGGAGCTCAAAGACGATGTCGAAGCTCTCCGGCGCGGGTTCGTCGAAAGCCTCGCCGAGGACCGGCCGTACTCGGATCTTGCTACCATCGCACGCAACTTCAACGAGCTCGTGTAACAGCGCGACCCTGACACCTCAGGAAGTGGCTCGGCCACGTTCGAGCCAATGCTCGATCCCACGCTGGTGCCGGAAGAACACGAGCAAGCCGATCGCTAACCTCGGAGCTCGGGACGTACACGGCGGCGAGGATTTGGGGCGTGTCCCTGCAGAGAATTGGACCGAGGCGCGAAGCGCCGAGCACCACGAGCTGATGGCTGATGGCTCGCGGCGGTCAATGGGTTGCGGCTCCGCCGCGCCGTGATCCTGTGGTAGTCTTGTCTTCGGTGTTTTTCTATTCCCCGCGAGTGCTATTCCAGCCATGAAGATACGAACCCATCCTGAATACCCCTGTTTGCTGGTTCCCAACAAGAACGGGAAACAAAAACGGTTTCCCATCAAGCTGCGTGAGGCGAGCGTCGGGCGTGATCCGTCGAACGACATCTGTATACCCGACCATTTGGTGAGCAAGTTTCACGCGAAGCTTCTCGTCTCCAATCAGAGCGTCACCGTCGTGGATCTCGAGAGCGCGAACAAGACCCGGGTCAACGGTCAAATCGTCACCCACTCGGCCGTGGGCTTCGGAGACGAGCTGCAGTTCGCGCGGGTCAAGTGCCAGCTCGTGCTCCACGCCAGCGAGTACCGCCCGAGTAAGATCGGATGAGCCTTTCTGAACGTCTCCAAAAAGATCTCGTCGAAGCGATGAAAGCCCGTGAGACCACGCGGGTGAGCGTGCTGCGCCTCATCAAGTCCGCGATCCAGAACAAAGAGATCGAGCTCGGCGAGGCACTCTCCACCGAGCAGGAGATCCAGCTGCTCCAGGCGACGGTCAAACAAAGAAACGAGTCCATTGCTACGTTCGAGAAAGCGGATCGCCAGGACCTCGCTGCCAAGGAAAAAGAAGAGCTGACCTTCGTGCGGGCCTACTTGCCCGAGGAGGTTTCCCTTGACGAGGTGGACCAAGTGGTCGCTGCGGTCGTCGACGAGCTACAAGCCAGCGCCCCCAAGGACATGGGAAACGTCATGAAGGAGACCATGGCTCGCCTCAAGAAGACCGGAAAGACGGTGGACGGCAAAGTCGTCAACCAGATCGTTCGCTCGAAGCTATCTTGAGCTCACCTCGAAAGAAAAACTCACCGCAGAGGCGAATCTCTGCGTCCTCTGCGTCTCTGCGGTGATTTAGGCCGTGTTGAAGCCACCAGCTGTTCGAGACGGGGCTGTTGTCGGCGTCATTGCTCCTGCAAGTCCGGTACGGCGGGATTTCGTCCAGCGTGGTGTGGAGGAGCTGTCACGGCTCGGGTTTCGGCCGCAGCTCGGTGCGCATCTGTACGACCGGGGCCGCTACACCGCGGGGAGCTGGCAAGATCGCCTCGACGATCTCGTCACGTTGTGGGATGATCCGGAGGTCGAAGCGATCTTCTGTGCCCGCGGCGGCTACGGCAGCATGGAGCTACTCTCATCGCTAGAGCCTGAGCGGTTTCGTGAGCGACCGAAGGTGTTTGTCGGGGCGAGCGACATCACCGCCGTGCACGGCTTTCTCGGCGCCCGTGCGGGCGTGGTCGCGTTTCACGGCCCGATGGTCGCCCAAAAGATCGCGCGCGGGAGCTACGACGCCGAGGGTTTGCTTCGCCTGATTCAATCCAAAGAGCCTCTGGGCGCCTTGGTTGCAACCGGAACGGAAGTGCTGCACTCGGGCTCTGGGGAGGGGACTCTTT
The DNA here is from genome assembly GCA_965237955.1 of Candidatus Marinacidobacterales bacterium. Lineage (GTDB taxonomy): Bacteria > Acidobacteriota > Vicinamibacteria > Marinacidobacterales > SMYC01. The sequence continues at coordinate 4,759,558 of OZ250169.1, forward strand.
TTGGCGGCTGTCTTTCGATCGTCGCCTCTCTCGCGGGTACGCCTTTTTTCCCTCCGTGCGAAGATGCGATCCTGTTTCTCGAAGACACGCTCGTCAAACCCTACCAGATCGATCGAATGTTGACGCAGCTGCGACTCGCCGGTTGCCTCGATTCCATTCGCGGTTTCGTCTTCGGCCAAATGGCGAACTGCGAGCAGCAGCCGGAGCAAGGCTACACGCTCCAAGAGATGGTGCGGGATTGGACGGCTCCTCTTGGAGTGCCGGTGCTGTATGGCTTTCCATCGGGACACACCGTAACCGACGCGATGACGCTTCCGCTCGGTGTCCGCGCGCGCCTCGATGAGGATGGACTCCATCTCCTCGAAGGGGCCGTCGCTTGATCCCGGCGATCGGGGAGTGTGGGGTTCACCTTCTCGGCGTTGGTGGCACCGCCATGGCGTCGTTGGCCGGTCTTCTGATCGAGGCGGGGCATACCGTCACCGGCTCGGACGAGAACGTCTACCCCCCGATGTCCGACCTTCTCGCGGAGCTCGGAGTCGACGTGCGCTCTCCCTATCGAGCCGACAACGTACCCCACGATTGCGATCTCGTCATAATAGGGAACGCGATCTCCCGCGGCAACCCCGAGCTCGAGGCGGTTCTCGCGCGGCGCGTCGCGTATGCGTCGATGCCGGAGGTTCTCAAGGAGCTCTACCTCCGCACCCGCACCCCGGTCGTCGTGTCGGGTACCCACGGCAAGACCACGACGAGCTCGATCGTCGCCTGGCTGCTGGAAAGCGCCGGGCACGATCCCGGGTTTCTCGTCGGTGGCATCCCCCTCAATTTCGGAGTCAGCTATCGGAGTGGCTCGGGAGAGGCGTTCGTCGTCGAAGGCGATGAGTACGACACCGCGTACTTCGACAAAGGTCCCAAGTTTCTTCACTATCTTCCCCAAGTCGCGATTATCGGAAACGTCGAGTTCGACCACGCCGATATCTATCGCGACGTTTCCGACGTCGAGCGGGCGTTCCGCTTGTTCGCAAACCTAGTGCCCCAAAACGGTTTGTTGGTGGTGGGCTACGAGAGCGAGTTGGCGATGACCATCGCTTCCAACGCTCCGTGTCCAGTGACGACGTTTGCGTTGGCCGGAGACGCCGACTGGAGGTTGGAGGTCTTGTCGAGCGATGCGAGCGGGACTCGTTTCCGCGTACTCCACCACGGCGATACCGTCACCGAGACCGAGGGCCCGTTTGGGGGCGACGCGGCGCTCAGAAACGCACTTGCCGCCATCGCCGCCACCGAGCCCTTCGGTGTCACCGGTGACGAGCTCGCGAGTGCCCTGACATCGTTTCGCGGCGTGCGGCGGCGTTTCGAAGTGCGCGGCGAGGAGGGAGGCGTGGTCGTCGTAGACGACTTCGCGCACCATCCCACCGCGATTGGTGAGACGTTACGAAGCGCGCGTTGTTGGTTTCCGGGGCGGAGGATTTGGGGTGTTTTCGAGCCGAGATCGTTTACCGCGCGAAGCTCGGTGTTTCAGAAAGAGCTCGCGGTCGCGTTGGCGTTCGCCGATTCGGTAGTCGTTGCCGGAGTGCTGACAACGTCACGCCTTCCCGAGGAGAACGAGCTAGCCGAAGAGACGCTGGTTGCGGATTTGCGCGCGTCGGGGACACCGGCCTCGTTCATTGCCGCGCCCGACGACATCGTGCGTTTTCTCGAAGGTGACGTGCGACCAGGCGATGTGGTGATGGTGATGTCGAACGGAGGATTCGGCGGGCTGCATGAGAAGCTTCTCGACGCCTTGAGTCGCTCGTCGGGCTAGTCGCCCCTTGCCCTTGCCGCTCAGTCAGCGGTGTTGGCAGCAGTGGCTGCGATCGCTTTTTCGGAGACGCTTAGGGGAAGCTCGAAGCGGACGCGCGTGCCCACGCCCTCTTCGCTTTCGACGGCGATGGCACCGCCGTGTTCTTCGGCAATCTTGCGCGCGATCAGCATCCCGAGCCCGATTCCCTCCGACTTGCCATGCGAGAAAAACGGCTCGAAGATGCGGTGACGCACCTCCTCGGGAATACCGGTACCTTCGTCTTCGATCGAGATCATGACCGAATCATCCTTTCTGTGGACGCGGATTCGAAGCACGCCTCCGTCGGGCATGGCCTGGCACGCGTTGGTGGCGACGTTCCAAAGAGCCCGGTCCATCCTGTCTTTGTCGACGAAGATCTCCTCGGTGTCGTCGAGGTCGAGCTCGACGCGAACGCCACGTCCCCCGAAATGCGCGCGCACGCGACCCGCGAACCCTTCGATGAACGGACGTACGTGGATTGAAGCGGGCTCGAGCTCGAAGCTTCCGCCGCGCGTGAACTCGAGGAGCTCGCTCACCATATAGTTGAGCCGGTCGCACTCTTCGATCACATAGCGACCGTACGCCGCGCGTTCACCATCGTTGAGCTTCAGGTTGGTGAGCATGCCGGCGTAGCCGCGTAGCGCGGTCAGTGGACTTCTGAAATCGTGCACCACCGATCCGATCATTCTCCCTATCGCGGATAGGCGCTCGAAATGAATGCGTTCCTGGGTCAAATGGATGTTGCGGAGCGCGGTTGCCGCTTGAAGCGTCAAGATCGAAAGCAGCCGCTCGGCCTCAGTATCCACGTCGGCATCCGAATCCTTGGCGGGCGCCACGAACAGGCATCCGAGTCGCTCGTTCTGGTAGCTGAGTGGCAGACACCGATGTTTTCCGTCTTCGAGCTCAATGGGCCCGTTGAGCCCGTTGAGCTCGTCCGGCGAGGCCTGTAAACGGGCGAGGATGTCGTCGCGAACCGCCTGGGTGAGACCGGATACCGACGGCGCGGCGGGATACCACATCGGCCTGGAGTTGATGGCGACCCAGCCGACGTAGAGAACATCGACGGCCGCGGCCTTGGCTAGCCGCGAGGCGGCATCATGTGTCGTCGTGAGAATGGCGCGGATGTCGAAACTTCCGGCGAGCTCGACGCCCACGTCGCTGAGCGACTCCAAAAGCTCGTTGCGCTTCTCGAGCGCGCGGAGCTCGCTGGCTTTGCCGGGCTTGTGCATGAGGCCGATATGAGGCTCGGGCGCGAGCGAGCCGCGTCCATGTTTCGCAATTCGTGTTTCTTCTATTTATGATCGATGGAGAAGTTCATTATACACGATCGAGCTCTGCCCGATCCATGCAGGACACTAGCCGCGCGGCATGCCCGCGCCTTCCGCGCTTTAAAACATGCTATCCTGGTAACTGGTTGACTACACTAGCCTAGTTTTTACGGCAGGGGTATCTCGGGTTGCCCCAGCGCACTGAATTTCTGCTCGGCCAAATGTCCCATTGGGTCGGTGGACTCTCTCAGACCGGTCGGACGGAGTTCCTGTTCGAGCTCGAGATGTGGCTTCGAAGCTTCGAGCGCTATTTCTTAATCAAGAACCAACCGCTGTCCGAAGAGTCAACGCGTACCCTCGCCATCCGCAGCTTCTATGAGGAGATCGGACTCGTCGCCCATGCCATCGACCGGGTGACGAAGCTTTGTGCTCTGCTATCGAGCGAAGATCAGGTCTCTCAGGAGCGCTTCGAGAAGTACGTCGAGAACTTCCTCAAAACCGACGACATCGCAGACCCCTACGTGGCGCGTTTGCTCCGGCAAAGTAGCCCCCAGGCGGGGCTGACGCTCCTTCGAGAGAGCTTCGAGGACCTCATCCTCCTCCTGAAGGAGCTGTCGAAACTCTCGCGCATACCGTACGGCACGTTCCAGAGCATCGGACGCCTCATCTATCGCGAAATCCGGCGGAACGACTACTTGAGCTTGCTCATGGACAAGAAGTTCAAGCCCGCGTACGACCGTATCTCCGCGGAGCCTATCGCCGAGGTGATTCAGCGCATCGACGACCGCGCGCGACGACGCCTCATCGCCAACATTTTTCTCCAGTTCTTCCGCCTGCTGCACTACCTCGAGTATGCGGACCCCAGGCGACGTCACTTGGACGAGCTCCGTACGAGTGTCTTGATATTCTCGCTGATCGCGTCCGAGACCCGGGCGCTCGTCGACTATATTCAGCAGGAACAAGAGCGTCTCGGAAGTGACTCCGCCTTTCCGGCCACTTTCGGAAGCTTCGTCTACTGCGTGCCGCTCGAGCTTCGCAAGGTGATCAACACCGAGCTCACCGAGCTGACGTCGTTCAAGCAGGCCGACACCATCTACATGCGGATTGAGAACTCTCACGGCATCCTTCGAGACTGCTTCCAACAGAGCGTGATTCAGTTGGCGCAAGGCTTCGATCCCGAAATCGAAGGCAAGCGGATCTTCCCGCAGTACCAGACGCATCTGGAACAATCCCAGCTCTTGAAGCGCGATCTCCTTGCGCTCATCGGCGCTGTGCACAAGTTCGCGGTCGAGCCGAGCGAGGACCGCGCCGGCTCGATGAAGCGGCTGATCTCACATTTTTATGATCGATCCCTGCGGTTTCTGATGTACCGGGATTGGTCGAGCTTCGAATCGTTTGCTGCGGAGCTTCTGAAGTGCGACAACATTCCCGGTCTCATCCAAATCGCGCACCGCTTCGAGACCTACCTCAAGACCCTTTTGCGCGAAGTGAGCAAGCGCGGTGTTCTGCATGCGAGCCGCGACGGCGAGACCGACGAAGCGGCTGGTGACGAATCCCGCGTGGGTTTGTCGTAGTAGTTCCCCTGCACCTGCCGTTGCCGATGGGAACGCTCTAGTTGCCCGGCTTGGCAGGAGGGGTCGACTTTTTCTCGATCGTGTCTTGCTCCGAGATGCTCGTCTTCAGCGCGTCGACGATCTCAGGGTCGAATTGCGTTCCTGCGTGCGCTTCCAGCTCGCGAATCGCCATGTCGTACGGCAGCGGAGATTTATACGAGTTCTTGGCGGTGATGACGTCGAAGGCTTCACACGCTCCGATAATCCGGGCGCCCTTGGGAATGGCCGCGCCCTCCAGTTTTTAGGGGTATCCGCGCCCGTCCCAACGTTCGTGGTGGTGCAGCACGATTCCGGCCAGGTCTTTCCAAAAGATGATGTCTTTGATCATCTCGTAGCCCAAGAGCGGGTGGAGCTCGATACGCTCCCGCGTCCACTCCTCGGTGGCGTCGAGCTTCAAGAGCCCGATGTCGTGCAGCAGACCCGCGAAGTAGAGGTTTCTCTGCTCGTCATCCGACAGGCCGAGCCCCTGCGCCACCAGCCGCGCGTAGCGGGCCACTCGGCGCGCGTGTCCCGACTTGATGGGAACGTGGGTGTCCATCGCGCCGATTAGGATCTCGCTCACGTGAGTGAAGTAGTTGTTTTGCGCGTCGGTCAGCCGAACGTGGTCGATGGAGATGGCGGCCTGGTCGGCGAGAGAGAAAAGCAGTGATTGATCCTCTGCGTCGAACTCGCCGTTTTTCTTTTTGTTCAGCAGCTCGATCACCCCGATGACTTTGTCTTCGAACGTCAGGGGAACACAGAGAATGGATCGGGTTTGGAAGCCGGTCTCCCGGTCGAAACGACGTTCGAAACGAGGGTCGGACTCGACGTCGTTGACGATCGCAGGCTCGCCGGTATCGGCGGTCCACCCCGCGATGTCCTGTCCAGGCTCGACTGCCATCGGTTTGACCGTGCTGGCCGCGCGTCCGGACGCCGTGTGGAAACGGAGCTTCCCCTCGTCGTCGTAGAGCAGAATCGAGCCCGCCTCGGCGCCCACCGTTTCCGCGGCGGTTTCGACGATCGTCGATAGCAACACATCGAGATGGATGATGCTTCGATAGGCCTTGGTGACTTCCAGGACCGCTTTCAGCTTGTCGATATATTCAGATGGATCGCTCAGCTTCATCTTTCGCAGAACCACTGAGACGGAATGAGGAAACGACGCTGTCGCAATAAGTTGGGGGTAAGGCTACCACGGCTTCGGGCGAGACGTCAAACTCGTAGGTAAATTATGCGGCAGTTCACACCAAATGTTGACAGGGTTTGGGGGGGCGTGCTATCTTCCTCTAGTACAAGGACGTAGCCCATCTAACCAGAAAAAACCGCAGAGAATGTCAGGCAAAGAAAGCCCGTTTGCCAAGTTCCTTACCAAGTTCAAGAAGGGCGACTTCATCTTCCGACAAGGCCAGGAAGGCGATGAGATGTACATCGTCCAATCCGGACAGGTCGCGATCCGCAAAACGATCGGCAACAAGCGGACCACCGTCAACGTTCTCGAAAAAGGCGATTTTTTCGGCGAGATGTCCGTTCTCGAGCGTTTGCCGCGCACGGCCGACGCCGAGGTCGAGGAGGATGCCGGCGTCATTACCATCAACAGCGCGACCTTCGGGGAGATGATCCGCTCCAACCCCGAAATCGCGGTGCGCATGCTCCGCAAGTACTCGATGCGCATGCGCGAGTACTCGGAGCAGCTCGAAAAGCTGATGACCGAGCAAAACGTCGTCGAGAAGGGGGATCTCCCCGATGTCGACGAGCCCTCTAAGGGTCCGGAAGGTACCGTGCCTTCGACGGCGACCGCTCGCGCTTATTTCGTCGCCAAAGAGAGTGGCAAGATCTACCCGGTCTACAAAGACGAAGTTCTCATCGGCAGGTCCCGAGCAGAGTGGCAAGATCTACCCGGTCTACAAAGACGAAGTTCTCATCGGCAGGTACGATTCGGTCACGGGACACCCCGAGGTCGACTTGACCGACGAGGACGACAACCGCAACGTCAGCCGGCGCCACGCCCGTCTGTTGTACAAGGACGAAACGCACTACATCGCCGAAGAGATTGGAACGATGAACGGCACTTACATCAACGGCAACCGCATCCCTACCGGTGTCCTGACGCCGGTCAAAGACGGTGATGAAATTACTCTCTGCCGCGTACCGGTTATCTTCAAGATTGCAGAGTGAGCGCTGAATTGTCCTCAGTTTCGCGGGGGTCTTTCGCCTTGTGTGGGATCGCGCCTGGGGATAGGTGGCTCGTACAACAAGTTGCCGCCAGCGCCGACGCCGTCGATTACGTACGGTAGCAGATCGTCCAGTGTCACGTCGGTGTTGCGGATGATCCGCGGGGTCAGCGTCAGGACGATGTCGGACTCCTCGACCTCTTTCTTGTTGGCCGAGAACATGCGACCCAGGAGCGGGACGCTCGCAAGCCCCGGCGTTCCCGCGAGGCTGATTCGCTCGACGTCGTTGATGAGCCCTGCCAGCAAGCTCGTTTCTCCGTCGCCGAGGCGCAACACCGTATTCACGGATCGATTTCCGAACGTGGGAAGACCTCCGAAGCCGGTTCCTGAAATCGTGCTGAGACGCACTTCGAGGGCGATGCTCACCTGATTGTCGTGATGCACTCGCGGCGTCACGAGAATGTTGACCCCGATGTTCTCGTACTGGAACGTCGTCACCGGTTGCTGGGGAAGGCCGCCGGTCGCGATCGGGGTGAACGTCGTAATCGGAACCGGCACGCGCTCGCCGAACTCGGCCTGCGCGGTCTCTCCGTCGACCGCCCGCAGCTTGGGACTCGCGAGAACGCGGGTGTCGCTGTCGGCGCGCAGCAGGCTCAAAACGGCTCCCGGGAGCCCGACAACCGTGAGGTTACTGGCACTGTAAGGGGACTGGTCGGCCGTCGTGTCCAGGGCGAAAATGCCGGCACGGATGCCGCCTTCTTCGGCGGCCGAGCGGAGTTGAATTCCGTACTCCTCCATGCGCCTGCGGTCTACTTCGAGCACTTCGACTTCGACGATGACTTCAGCGCGACCTTTGTCGACCGAGCCGATGATCCGCTCCGCCGCTTTCACGCGCTCGGGGGTGTCGACGATGGTCAAAGAATTGTTGGCGGTGTGGGGAGCGATTCGTCGGGCACCGAGAACGATTCGCAGCAGATCGATCGTCTCTTTCAAGTCCGCGGTCGACAGGTAGAACGTGCGCGTGACTTGCTGCTCGTATTCGCGGCGCTTGGCCTGTGTGTCGGGAACGATGGTTAACATGTTGCCACCTTCGACCCGATAGAAGTTTTGCGTCGTCGTGCACAGCGAGCGAAACGCTTCTTCGAACGTGGCGTCTTCCAAATCGATCGAGATGTCTTCGTCCCGGAAGTCGCTGTCGAAGACCACGTTCACGCCAGCCAACGTTCCCAGGGAAAGCAACACGTCACGCAGTCTCGCGTCCTGGAAAACGAACCCGGCCGGCGCGGCAGCGCCGGGCGCGATCTGAAGCCTCCCGAAGGGTGCGTCGCTGACTTGTTTCTTGAGAGCGTCGAGAGAGCGTCGTTCCGCCGCTTCACCTCGTTCGGCGATCGTCACCTCGAGCTCCCGCAATTGCTTCGCGATTTGCTCGTCGGTGGGGTTCAACGTCAGGGCGACCGCGTACTCCTCCTCGGCACCCGTGAGATCCCCGACCTGCATGCGTCGCGCCGCCTTCAGTGCGTGAGCCGCCGATGCGCGCAGCTTGGCGCGGCCGAGGTCTTGCTGGATATGGCGATCGTCTGGTTTCTCGGTAAGTGCCTGGGTGTATAGGGCGACGGCTTGATCGTAGCGGCCCAGTTTCTCTGCGGTCTCGGCGTCTTTCAGGTAGCTCGAGCCGGCGCACCCGATGAGAGCTACAAGACCCAGGGTCACGACGAGAGTGAGGGATCTCCTCTTCAGCTTGTTGAGACTGCTCATTTTGATCCTCTTTGATGAATTAGCGAGCGTCTCGTGGCTCGTCCGAGTGGACCACGACTTCGACGCCGGACGGGATGGTGAATTGAAAAAGAGACTCAGGAAGATCGATATCTTTCCGAATGTTTTCGAAGATGAACTCGGTGCGGTTGCGTTGAGCGTCGATGAGGACGACTCGTAACAGCTCACCGGTCTCTGGGTCGACTTCCATCTCCACGTCCTCGAACTCTTCGTGCCGTCTAATAGGTATGAGGTGCAGCACCTTGCCCCCGCGTGTCGGCGGCGCATCCGAGGCAAAAAACGCGAAGCTGTCGGTCATACGGCTCCGCCCGGTGAGAAGCTCGAACGGGGAGCCTTCCCCCATTCCCATCGCCCCTTGCGGGTGATGGCTGACCATGACCTGGTTTTCGATGGGGATGTAGAAGTAGCTCCGGCTTCCGTCGGTCACGAAGAGCTTTTCCTCCGGGGATTGGTACTCCCACCGCATGCGCCCCGGTTTTTTGACGAAGACGCGACCGCTCTCCTCGACGGCCCTTCTCAAGATCTTGCGCTGGTAGCGCTGGGTGAACTCGGCCTCGAAGCCGTCCAGGGCGTCGTAGTGGGCTTCTAGGCGTTCTACTAGGACTTTGATATCAATCTCTGGGGGCTCGGTGGTGGGTATTGCTAGTAGGGCTACCAGAATGCCGAGCATAGGCCTATTGTACACACGGTTGGGGGTGTCAAGGGTTAAAGTGGGTTGTGAGGGGGGGTGTCGAGTCGCGTTGTGGGTTGGGAGTTGCTGGTCCGCCTTCGTCGGTGCGATTGGTGAAGGCTACGGCGGGCATTTTTCGCGGCGAAGCCGCGAAAAATGGTGGACGGCATGGGGATCGAACCCACGACCTCGGCATTGCGAACGCCGCGCTCTCCCAACTGAGCTAGCCGCCCACGTGTTGGAGCCAGTAAAACCCATCATGCTAACAAGAGCGGTTGCTCCAGGCAAGAGACGGTGAGCTGGGGCGCGAAAAGAGAGAGCTGCCGGCTCACGGTTTCATCACGAGTGTCGAGCACACCGTGATGGGTTTGCCGTCGAGTGTTTGCGGCTCGTATCTCCATTGTCGAACCGCGTCGAGAATCGCTTGTTCGGCCTCGGGCCAACGCGGCTCGGATGCGTGCACGATCGTGGCCTCGAGCACCGCGCCAAAGGGGCCGATCAGTATCTCTGCGTGGATCTCGGAGGATGCTTCTGGCCTGTCGCCGGGAATCATGACGTCGGTGTGCGACGTCTTGACCGGCATCGGTAACCCCCCGACTCCGGCGAGGTGCGGGTTGGGCACATCGTCTTTCTGCCACGCGCTCGACCACGAGCATGGGCCGAGGGGCGCCGGCGCCACCCTGCGCTCAGCCGGGAGGGTCTGGACCTCCTCACCATCGATCGAAGCCGTCTCCAAAAGCTCTTCACCGGGAGCGGGTTTTTCAACGGGAACCGGCGTTTTTCGTCCGTCGCTCGCCGGGCGACAGTTCGCGAGGGAAATCGCGATGAGAAAGGAAGCGAAGCGCACCATGTTCCGTGTTCACTGTAGCGTCGAGCGACATTGTAGTCTCGCAAGCGGACACGGGCAAAGCCGGCGGGTTCGATGTGGAAGTGTTGATCTCGACTGTTTGAGCTCCTGGCTGTCGTTGCCGTTGTCGCGTGCTTCGTCCCGGCGCGACGGGCGATTCGCATCCAGGCCGTCGACGCGCTACGACACGAGTAGTTTCATCGCGACGTCGAGCCCGTCGGCAACACCGTCCGTGTTTGGCCCGCCGCCTTGGGCGATCTCCGGTGAGCCGCCGCCGCGTCCGTCTACGGCTTCGACCGCATCGCGGAGGAGCGCGCCCATGTCGGCATCGGTGTTGTCAGAGCGGGCGAAAACCAAGTGTGCGCGCCCGTCGGCAACCGAACCGAGGAGAATGATGCGACCGGGTTTCGCGACGAGCTTTTGTGCTAGAGCGCGAAGCTCGCCGGGGCCAAGCTCGGCGGCTTCCTTGACGAGAACCGAGCGACCGCCAACGTCCGTTGCTTCGTCCATCCACGATTCGGCGTCGGTGAGCAACACTTGGTTCTTGAGCCGGCGAAGCTCTTTCCCCATCGACTTGCGATCGTGCTGGAGCTTCGTTGCGGTGTCGACGAGCGCGGCCTCGGAGCTACTCAGAACGCTGGCGAGTGATCGGATTCTCGCTACCGTGTCCCGGTAATCGACAAGAGCACGCTCGCCACAGAGAAACTCGACGCGCGTTCCGTCCTTGAACTTCTCGAAGCTCCGGACGACGATCGGAGAGACTTCACCGCTCGAGTGTGGGTGGGTGCCGCAGCACGCTTGGCAGTCGAAGCCTTGCACTTCGACGATGCGCAAGTTCTCGCCTTCGGGAGGTGGCTTCCTGAGCTTGAGCTCGCGCGCCTCGTCGCAGGTCACGAAACTGCTGCGAATGGGAACGCCGCGCCGGGCTACCGCGTTCGCCGCCCGCTCGGCACGCTCGATATCGTCTCGGCTCAGAGGTGATTTATCCAGGTCGATGGTCGAAACCTTCGCGCCCAGGTGGAACGACATCGTCTCGGCGTCCGCTTCGTGAACGAACGCGGCGGACAGAATGTGCTGGCCCGAATGTTGTTGCATGTGATCGTGGCGGCGCGCGGCGTCGATCTCGCAGTGAACGCGCGACCTCTCGGGTAGTCGCTCGACGAAGTGGAGTACGGCGTCGTCCTCGGTCTCGACGATTCTCGTGATCGGCACACCGTCGATGGTCCCGAGGTCGAAGGGCTGGCCGCCGGACTCGGGATAGAAGTAGGTTTCCTCGAAGATCACGGCAGGTCCTTCGTCAGTCTCACGCGTCTCGATGATGTCGGCATCGAACGACGTGACGTAAGGGTCGTGCAAATAGAGTCGTTTCGTCATGCAAGGTACTCTACCGGTGATTCTTGGTTGCGGCTTCGCTGCGTGGTGTTTTCGTCTCTTCTACACGGTCATGAGCTCTTGCTCTTTGTTCTTCACGATCTCGTCCACTTTCTTGACGTGAGCGTCGGTCACATCTTGCACGTCCTTCAGCGCCCGCTTTTCGTCGTCTTCGGAGATCTCTTTGTCCTTGAGCATCTTCTTCAGCCGATCGTTCACATCGCGGCGCACTTGCCGGACGGCGGTTCGTCCCTCTTCCGCCATTTTGCCCACGTGTTTCACCAGCATCTTGCGGCGCTCTTCCGTGAGAGGCGGAATCGGGATGCGGAGAATCTTGCCATCGTTCGCCGGGTTCAGATCGAGATCGGAAGACAGGATCGCCTTTTCGACGACCTCGAGCATGGGAGGCTCCCACGGCTGGACGGTAATGAGGTTGGCCTCGGGCACGGCAAGGGTGGCGACCTGATTGAGCGGCGTCGGCGTGCCGTAGTAGTCCACTTTGACCCCGTCGAGAATCGAGAGCGAGGCGCGACCGGTGCGAACCGACGCAAGCTCTTGGCGCAGGTGCTCGAGGGATTTGTCCATACGCCGCTTGGCGTCATCCATGAGCTCTTTGACCATCGGAAATCTCCTTCACTTCACTCGACCCGGGTGCCGATCTTGTCACCGCTCACGACGCGCTTCATGTTCCCCGGCTTGTTGACGTCGAACACGATGATCGGAAGCGAGTTGTCCAGACACAGTGAGATTGCGGTGGTGTCCATGACCTTGAGGCCTCTTTCGAGCACTTCCATGTAAGTGATGTGCTCGATGAACTCGGCGGACGGATCTTTCTCCGGGTCGGCGGAGTAGATGCCCGACACCCGGGTCCCCTTGAGGATGATTTCCGCTTTGATCTCCATCGCCCGGAGTGCGGCCGCGGTGTCGGTCGAGAAGTAGGGGTTCCCGGTGCCGGCGGCGAAGATCACCAGCCGGCCCTTCTCCAGGTGGCGCATCGCGCGGCGCCGGATGAAGGGCTCCGCGATCTCCCGCATCTCGATGGCCGACATGACCCGGGTGCGCGTCCCGAGCTTTTCGAGAGCATCCTGAAGCGCGACCGCGTTGATCACCGTCGCGAGCATCCCCATATGGTCGGCAGCGACGCGGTCCATGCCGCGAGCGGACGGCGCTACGCCGCGGAAGATGTTGCCGCCACCGATGACCACGGCGGTCTCGGTACCGAGCGCGTGGACCTGATGGAGCTCTTCCGCCATGGCCAACGCGACGTCCGGATCGATGCCGAAGGACTTTGCGCCCATGAGAACTTCCCCGGAAAGCTTTACCAGAACGCGCTTGAAAGCAGGCCTATCCTTCATGCGGCCAGGAGAGTACTAGCAGGGCGCGGAGAAAAGCAACCTCGGAAAACTACATCGCTTCGCCGCGCTCGTAGCGGACGAAGCGCCGGACCTGGATGTTCTCTTTGATGATCGCGATCTTGGACTTCAAGTACTCGTCGACCGTCTGATCGGGATTCTTGATGAACGGTTGATCCATGAGCACGTTCTCGGAGAAGAACTTCGCGAGCCTGCCTTCGACGATCTTCTCGACCACGTTGGCCGGCTTGCCGGCGGCCTCGGCCTGACTCTTGAGGATGTCACGCTCCTTGTCGAGCGCGTCGTCGGGAACCTCGTCTCGGCGGACCCAGCGCGCAGAGGCTGGGGACGCGGCCGCCACTTGCATCGCGATGTCCCGGACGAGCTCCTTGAACTCGTCGGTGTTGGCGACGAAGTCGGTCTCGCAGTTCACTTCGATGAGGACGCCGACGCGGCCTCCGGTGTGAATGTAAGACCCGATCGCGCCCTCGCTCGTCGAGCGCCCGGCTTTTTTTTCCGCCGCCGCTTGCCCTTTCTTGCGGAGGATGATGACCGCTTCTTCTAGATTGCCGTCGGCCTCCTGGAGCGCTTTCTTGCACTCCATCAGCCCCGAGCCGGTCTTCTCCCGGAGCTCTTTGACTTGCTGCGCGGATATCGTGCCCATGATTCTGCCTCTTTCAGAAATAGAAGAGCGCCCGCGGGACGAGCCCTCCGCCTTCGCCAAGGCTACGGCGGACAAGCCCCTCAAGAGCGCAAATCGATAAAAAAGCGAGTCAGTGCCGGCCTAGGCGGGATGAGGTGTGGCTGGTGCCGTCTCTTCTTGAGCAGGCTGAGCCGGGTCGTCGCCCGGTTTCTGAGGCTCGGCGCTCTCGACCTTAGCGTCGTCTCCTGCAGGTCCTGCGGACTGGTTCTTGTCCGTTTTGTCCGTCGTCGGGCCAGGTTCGTCATCCGGCGTCGCGGCGGCTTCCGGCGTCACCGCCTTGGACATGTCCCGGCCCGCAATCACCGCGTCCGCGATGCGGGAGGTGAAGAGCTTGATCGCTCGGAGCGCGTCGTCGTTGCCGGGAATCACGTAGTCGACCACGTCGGGGTCGCAGTTCGTATCCACGATGCCGATGATGGGAATGCCGAGCTTGCGGGCCTCGTGCACCGCGATTTCTTCCCGATTGGCGTCGACGACGAAGACGGCGTGCGGAAGCCCGCCCATGTCCAGGATCCCTCGCAAGTTCTTGTCGAGCCGCTTGCGCTCTTTGTCGAGCCGCGAGAGCTCCTTCTTGGACAGCTCCTCGAAACGTCCTTCCTCCATCATCGCCGTGAGCTCGCGCAACCGCGCGATGCTCTTTTCGATCGTCACGAAGTTCGTCAGCAGACCGCCAAGCCATCGCTGGTTGACGTAGAACATGCCGGCGCGTTGAGCCTCCTCGGCAACAACCTCCTGGGCCTGTCGCTTCGTTCCGATGAAGAGGATCTTCTTGCCCTCTACCCCGAGCTGGGTGGCGAACTTGAGAGCCTCCTTGAATAGCCTCAGCGTCTTCTGAAGGTCGACGATATAGATACCGTTGCGTTCGCCGAAGATGTACTCGCGCATCTTCGGGTTCCAGCGCTTCGTCTGGTGCCCGAAGTGCACGCCCGCTTCGAGCAGTTCTTTCATCGTAATCGAAGACAAAAAATCCTCCTCACCGCTTGGAGTACTGGAATCGCTTGCGGGCGCCAGGCTGGCCGTACTTCTTGCGCTCTTTGATGCGTGCATCACGCGTCAAGAAACCACCCTTTTTGAGTCTGCCTCGAAGCTCTTGGTTGAAATCACAGAGGGCGCGGCTGATGCCGAGTCGCAAGGCCCAGGCCTGCCCCGTCGAGCCGCCGCCCGCAATGTGTGCATAGATATCGAATTTTTCCGAGGACTCGGTCAAAGCGAGCGGCTGCTTGAGAATCATCTTCAGGGCGTCGCTCGGAAAGTAGTCTTCTATGGTGCGCTTGTTGATGGTGATCTGCCCGCTTCCGGGCCTGAGATACACACGCGCGATCGACGACTTGCGCTTACCGGTGCCGTAGTACTGAATCTTGTTGGAAGTTGCCAAAGTCCTTCGAGCTCCTTCTAGTTAGCGGAGAAAGCCGTCATCGCTGGGCCGCGGTTCGAGCCGGGCACGCGACGATCGGGAAGGCATAAACAAGCTTAGCGGGGTACGCGAGTTTTTAACTCGAGCGGGGCGGGCTTTTGGGCCTCATGGGGATGCTCGGATCCCTTGTAGACCTTCAGCTTTTTGAATTGTGCTCGTCCGAGACGATTTTTCGGCAGCATGCCACGGACGGCGGCTTCGATGAGGCGCTCGGGGTGCGTGGCCCGGAGCTTTTCTGGACGAGTCTCACGAATACCGCCCGGATAGCCCGTGTGACGGAAATACGCCTTGTCCTGCTCTTTGTTGCCCGTCAGGATGATTTTCTCGGCGTTGATGACGATGATGTGATCGCCGGTGTCGAGAAACGGTGCGTATTCAGGCTTGTCTTTGCCCGTCAAAACACGGGCTATGCGGCTTGCGAGGCGACCTAGCACTTGACCTTCCGCATTGACGACATGCCACGCGCGGTGGACATCAACTTTCTTGATGAACGTGGTCGCCAAAGGGCCTCCTGTGATCAGAAAAAAATAATGGGCGACGCAAATCGCCCAAACGTATAATTTAAGTATCGTTACGAGAATTGTCAAGGGAAAAAACCGGCTCCGCCCGCGCCAGTGACCGACGGATGCTGCGAACGCATCTAACAGAGAATAGGCAGAATATAGGCAAACCGAGGCGATGTTTCGCTTCCGCAGTCACGCATTATCAGTAGCTGTTCAAGTATTTCTTTAGGGCGGTCACGGCCTTTCGCCTGCCTCTGAGGGCGCTTTCTCCCCAAAAAACAAAAAAAGTGTCAACGCCGGCCGAAAACTGCGCATTCATGGCGGATGAAAATTGCACACCCGAGCCATGGGTGGCGAACCCTATGACGCCGTCGCCTCCGTGTATTTCCTATGAGATTTAGCCGGCGGGTGAGGTTCGTCCGAACCCGCCGGATGGAGCGCTCGCCACAGTTCGGAGTGCTCTCTCATGCGGTAACTGTTTCCTCGGATGTTGACGAGGTGGCAGTGGTGCAGAATGCGGTCGATGAGAGCGGCGGCCATGACTTCGTCGCCAAGGATCTCGCCCCATTCCTCGAAACTTTTGTTAGAGGTGAGCACGGTCGAAGCGCGCTCGTATCGCCTACTTATGAGCTGGAAAAAAAGCACCGCGCCGGTCTGGGTGACGGGTAGGTATCCGATTTCATCGACAACAAGCAGTGACGGATAACTGAGAACCGCGAGTCGACGAGTGAGGCGGCCCGCGTCACGAGCCTCTTCGAGGGAGGTGATGAGCTCAGCCAGGGTGCCGTAATAGACGCGCCGTCCATTCTGGGCAGCGGCGATGGCAAGATGAGTTTTGCCCACACCAGTAGGTCCCAATAAGACGACGTTCTCCTTACGTTCAACGAACCCGAGCTCGTGAAGGTTCTCAATCTGCTCGCGTTTGATCGATGGCTGGAACGAAAAATCGAACTCATCGATTGTTTTGACCGCGGGGAGTCGTGAGGAGCGCATCGCCGCTTGGAGACGACGGTTGTTTCTCAACGTGATCTGCGCTCCAAGAAGGTTCTCGATGGCCTCCGCCGTTGTGACCGCACCGCCATCGGCATCAGATAGTACGCGGTCGACAGCTTCGAGCGCGCCAGGTATCTTTAGGTCGGCCAGCATCGTACGGATCTGCTCACGTCGCGATATTGTGCTCGCTTTCATTGTCCACCTCCAACGAGCCGCGTGTAGACTTCGAGGGGACGATGCTCGACATCCATCGAAGGCAGTGTGGTTAAGCAGGCTTTTGGAGTTCTTCTCGCGGGTTGGTTTGGCAGTACAAGAGAGCGATATGGCCGCTCAACGAGCGGTCTCAGAGTGGCCCTTTCATCGCGCGCGAATCGTTCTATCGGTCGTTCGTTGGTTGTGCGATGGAGTCGGACGTTGGCGACGTCACTCAGCCAACGCTCGAGCTGAGCATCGAGGTTGTCATCGTTGATAAAGTGGCGACCGTAGAAGAAGCTTCCTCTCACATAGCGGATTGGCCTTTCCACTTTGCCCTTGGTCTTCGCCCGATACGGGCGACACGCTCTTGTTCGAAACTCCCAGTGGTGGGCGAAGCGGACGAACTCTGGGTTCTCAACGAGAGGGCCACCTTCCCGGCGGTGATCCTCGACGATGACCGAACGCATCTGGTCAAAAAGGAGCTCTTTGGGAACTCCTCCAAAAAATAGGAAGGCCTGCTCAAGCCCCGCGAACAACGTCCGCATGTCCTGTCGCTTGAAAAACCGAAGCCATAGCAGCCTCGAGTATCCGAGCACCACGAGAAGTGCCCACCGACGACCCCATGGCAAACGAAAGTGTGCAAAATCGACCTGAGCTTGGTGGCCTGGTGAGGTCTCGAAACGCACCAGCGGCTCCGCCGGTGGCTGTGGGCGAATCTGCCGCACGTACTCCTTGACCTGCGTGTAGCCGCCTTCATAGCCCGCGGCACGGATCTCATCATGCAGGCGTACTGAACTCAGCTCCGGGAACTCGTGCAGGCGCGAATGAAGGATCTCCCGGTACGGGTCGATCCTGCGCTCGATCCGCGGACGCTTCTTGTAGCGCACCGTTTCCTCGTCCAACTCTCGGTCCAGTTGACCCGTCTTTATCCAGTGGTGGACCGTTCGGCGGCTGATTCCTAGCTTGTCTGCTAGCGCCGCCTTCTTGATTCCCTGCTCCAAATACTCTCGTAGTAGCACTCGTTTCTCCCTTCCGTACATCGGCGCCTCCACTCCGGAAACGCCATTCTGATTGAAGGCGCGCCGTCATGTCTGGCACTCCAGACACACGACAACGGCCTCCTTTTACGGATGGCCGAGTGTGCAATTTTCGTCCGCCATAAGTGTGCAATTTACGCCCGCCGCTAACAAAAAGGTGCGATTTCGAAGTTTCACAATGGCCCAAGATGTGGTGGAGGCTTCACGGGTGGCCCCCTTTCTGTTGAGGTCTAGGCCGGATAATGGGGTCGAGGAGCCTCACAATGAGGGGAAAACCCACCAAAAAGGATTGACGAAACTCGAACCATATCTCATAATAACTTGAAGAATCCAAAATAGTTGTGGCCGTTTTTTTGCTTGACATCCAGTTTCTTTATACCGTAGGCTCATAAAGCACTTTAACATTTTCCAGGTAAGTATCGCTGACGACAAGTTGAGTTTGGGAGCTTGGACCCATGGGTCTTTTCAGTAAGCACAAAAATCTCGTCGGGCTTGACATCGGATCGAGCTCGGTCAAGGCAGTCGAGATGAAGCCCGGAAAGGGCGAGACCTGGCAACTCACCACAATCGGGCTCGAGTATCTACCTCAAGAGGCCATCGTGGACGGCCAGATCATGGACTCCACCTCGGTCATCGATGCCATCCAGCGACTGATATCACGACCGCCGGCGCGCCTTCCGCGCCGGGTGTTGGCGTCGGGTTCCTCGATCTTGGTAACCTCGCTCCGGTGAACGGCCCCCGGCCGACGTTTGGCGGCGTTGAGGCGGGGCCGGTCTCGGCCGTGTCGGACGGAAGTGGTGTCGCACGAGCCCGATACTGGGCGCCGTTCCGCACCGACCAGGAGAACGACACGACCGTTCAGATCACTGGCCGTGAAGCCTCTACGAACTTTGCCAATCAGACGTTCAGGAACGTGACCATCTTCTTGCGAGCGGCCAACCGCCCGAGTTTCCCCGGCGGCGCCTGCTTCATGATCGAGCCGCTGGACACGGCCTACGCGGTCGGTGATGTGATCAACTTTACGGCCACGCAGGTCACCGGCGGCGCCGGACATCCCATCGCCAGATACGAGTGGGATTTTGGTGACGGTAGCGGTCGTGTCGAAGGCCGCAACCAGAGCCATATCTTCACGTCCGCGGGCGATCCTGACGCGACGGAGCCGAGCAGTTTCACGGTCACTCTCTTCCTGACCGAGTCGGTCTCAGGCGCGCAGACTTCGTGCACGGCGGACGTCGTGGTGACGACGAGTGGCTCGCCACCGCCGCCAGCCTGTACGGCCCCGACCGCGTCGTTCACCACGAGCGCGATTTGTGCGTCAGGCGACATCCTCGCGGACGACGTTCAAGTCACCCGCTTCGATGCAAGCACGTCGACTTCCGGTGACCCGGCCGAAACCATCACGTCGTATAGCTGGTCGTTTGGCGATGGTTCATCCGGTTCCGGTAGGACTACCACGAATGTTTACCCGTCTACTCTCGTTGGCTTCTCCGCCACGGTTACCCTGACCGTCAGAAACAGCTGTGGCGCGACCGCGACCACGGCGACGTCCTTCAGTATGGTTGATCCGTGTCCGTAGCCGGCGGTTGATCGAACTGGATGAGGAGGGCGGGCGACAATAGTCGCCCGCCCTTGAGGTTTCTCCCCTTAGACGAATGAGCCGCATCGAAGAGCTCGAAAAAAGACTCGCCGCCGACCCGAGCTCCCGGATCTTCGTTCAGCTCGCCGAGGAGTATCGAAAGCAAGGCCTCCTTGAAAACGCCATTGAAATCTGCGAAGGGGGTCTGAAGAAACACCCTCAATATCCTTCGGCTCGCGTCGCCCTGGGCCGGGCGCTTCTGGAAGCCGAGACCTTCGACCGCGCGCGCGAGGAGTTCGAAGCGGTTCTCGCGCAGGTTCCGGACAACATTCTCGCCAACAAGTTCTTGGGCGAGACCTATCATCGTCTCGGCCGATACGACGAGGCGATCCAGAAGTATCAGATTGCGCAGACCCTGGCGCCCGAGGACGCCGAGCTCGACGGGAAGATCGAGGCCGTGAAGGCGGAGAAGGCGGGGGGAGGACCCCCACCGCCGCCTGCCGAGCCAGGAGACGATACCGCGGCGGCGGATCCCCGAGAATACACCTCGTCACCGCCGGGAGTTCCGAGCGGGGCCGCGCCCGCGGGGACGGACCCACCGCTAGAGGCGACGCTCGTCGACGCGCGGGCCGCGGTTCCTGAAGCGAGCCAAGCTCCTCCGCCGATGCCCGCTGAGCCTGATATGCCACAGGGGCCACCTCCTCCCGCGGTGCCAGAGGCGGCCGCCGCTACCCCGCCTCCTGCACCCACGGAAGAAGAGCCCCCGCCGGCGCCGGATGAGTCAGCCGAGCTAGCTCCGATTCCGCTGGTCGACGTCGATGAGCCGATGGTTCTCGAGCCGGCATCGGAATCCTATGCGCGCGCCAGCGAGCCGTTTGCGGACGAGCCTCCCCCCGAGCCGGTGCCTCTCGTCTCACCGACGGAACCGCCCCCGATGGAGCCCGCAGCTTTCGAGCCGCCGCCACTGGCGCCGGAGGCGGTGCCGCTGGAAGAACCGCTACCGGTCGTCGAGCCAATGCCGGTAGAACCGCTTCCAGTGGAGCCGGCGGCACCTTCAGAGCACGGGGCAGAACCACCTCTTTCGAGTGACGATATCGAGACACCCACGATGGCCGAGCTCTACGCGTCTCAGGGGCACTTCGACAAAGCCGTGTTCGTCTACAGAAACCTTCTTACGCGCGACCCAAATGAGACACAATATCTCGAACGGATTGAAGAGCTGGAAATGCTTGCGAACGCGTCTGCCGATTCCGCCACTGCGGCGCCCGCCGCCACCGTGGAAGCTCGAGGCGATGGGCTGTCGGAGTCGAAAAGACAGCAAACGATGGAAGTCTTGGAGCAGTGGCTCGACGGCATTCGCCGGTCGCGGGGGGCTTGATTGGTCTTTACCGAGGTCCTGAAAGACGTGTCTTCCAAGATCGAGGGGTGTATCGGGCTCGTCGTCATGGGAATGGACGGCATTCCCATCGACCGCTACATTCCCGAGGCGCCGGCAGATGGAACCCCCAACTTCGATATGCTCGCGACCGAGAGCACGACGCTGCTCCGCGCCACGCGTCAGGCCTCTGAAGAGGTCAGCGCCGGTCTCCTTCGCGAGTTGATCTTCATGACCGATCAAGTGGTCGTGCTTTCCGTCGCGATTACGGAGGAGTACGTTCTCTTTGGTGCGGTCAAGAGCGGAACGAACTACGGAAAAGCTCGGTTTCTCATGAAACGGGCCGCGCTAGCGTTAGAGAAGGAATTTCTCTAGACTCGGCCATCAGCCATCAGCCATCCGCCATCCGCCATCCGCAGGGTGGAGTGTGGTCACCGGCTTGTGCTAGATTGTTGTGTTTACGACTTACGGAGAAACTTCAACTGTGAATCTTGCTGAACTTAAGGAGCTGTTCGAGCTCATCGCGGAGCGGAACATCACGGAGTTCGAGCTCGAAGAAGAGGGTGTAAAGCTCCGTATCAAAAAAGACGGCGGCAACGTTAGAATCGTCGAGCCCGCTATCGTCGGCGCCATCGAGTCTCCACCAGACGCGGCCGCCCCGGGCCCCCTAGGTGAAGACCAAAGCCTCGACGGACTCTCAATCGTCCAAGCCCCGATGGTGGGTACCTTTTATCGACAGCCCGAGCCCGGAGCCGAGCCTTTCGCCGGCAAGGGACAGCAAGTCAAAAAGGGACAGATACTCTGCATCATCGAAGCGATGAAGCTCATGAACGAGATCGAGTCAGAGCTCTCCGGAGAGCTGGTCGAGGTATTCGTCGAGGATGGGCACAGTGTGCAATACGGCGACAAGCTCTTCGCGATCCGGGAGATGTAGCGAGCTCCTCAGCGTTCAACGCGCGTCTTGCCTTCCACCGGGCCCCCCACGATGTTCAAGAAAGTTCTGATCGCCAACCGCGGGGAGATCGCTCTTCGCATCATCTCCGCGTGTCAGGAGATGGGGCTCAAAACGGTGGCCGTCTACTCGGAGCCGGATGCCCACTCGCTCCACGTCCGCTTTGCCGATGAAGAAGTGTGCATCGGACCCGCGAGAAGCGCTGACAGCTACCTCAATATCCCAAGCATCCTCTCCGCTGCCGAGATCACGGGGGCGGACGCGATTCATCCTGGTTACGGGTTCCTCGCCGAAAGCGCACATTTCGCGGAAGTATCGGAAGCGTGCCGTGTCCGTTTCATCGGACCGTCGCCAAGGGCGATACGCATAATGGGCGACAAGGCCCTCGCTCGCGCCACGATGAAAAAGGCAAAGGTGCCGGTTCTCCCCGGCTCCGAGGGCGTTGTCGATGGAGCCGACGAAGCCGAAGCGATCGCAAAAAGGATCGGGTTTCCGGTGATGCTCAAGGCTGCCGCCGGCGGTGGCGGCAAGGGCATGCGCATCGTAGAGAGCGAGGCCGATGTCGGCAAGGCCTTCTTGGCTGCCCGGAAAGAAGCGATCGCCGCTTTCGCCTCCGACGAAATCTATATCGAGAAGTTTCTCCCTAACTCGCGCCACATCGAGATCCAAGTGATGGCGGATCAGAAAGGCACGATCTTGCACCTGGGGGAGCGCGAGTGCTCGATCCAAAGGCGCCACCAGAAAGTGCTGGAAGAGGCGCCGTCGCCTGCCGTCTCGGACAAGTTGAGGGAGAAAATGGGCCGGGTTGCGGTTCAGGCGGCGGAGGCGGTCGACTACGAGGGCGCCGGTACCGTGGAGTTCTTGTTGGACGAGCAGGGTCGTTTCTATTTCATGGAAATGAACACTCGCATCCAAGTCGAACACCCGGTTACCGAGATGGTTACAGGGATGGATTTGGTCAAGGACCAAATCCGTGTGGCTCGAGGCGAGCCGTTGGGCTACCGTCAGAAGGACATCGCGGTGCGCGGTGCGAGCATCGAATGCCGCATCAATGCCGAGGACCCGACTACCTTTGTTCCGTCGCCGGGAACGATCCATTCCTTCCATATTCCCGGCGGACCCGGCGTTCGCGTCGATACCGCGGCGCACGCGGAGTGCGAGGTCCATCCTTACTACGATTCCCTGATTGCGAAGCTCGTCGTCCATGGCCGCGACCGGCCCGAGGCGATCGAGCGCATGCGCCGGTGTTTGCGCTTGATGGTCATCGAAGGCGTGAAGACGACGATCTCGTTGCATCAGCGTATCCTCGATGAACCGGATTTCCGCGCCGGGCGCTACACCACGCGGTTTCTCGAGAACCTTGTCTAGACGGGAGGTAGAGTGACCGCAAGACTACTGGATGGTAAACGCGTGGCGCAGGAAATCCGCGACGAGGTCAAAGAGAACGCGAAGCCACTCATTGCCAAGGGCGTAGTACCAGGGTTGGCCGCCGTACTCGTCGGTGCCGATCCGGCGTCGAAGCTCTACGTCGGCAGCAAGACCGAAGCTAGCGCCGAGGCTGGGCTTCACTCGGAAGCAGTCATGTTGCCGGACGCAACCACTCGGGAGGAGCTGGGAGCGAAGCTCGACGAGCTCAACGAACGAGACGACATCGATGCGATTTTGTTGCAGCTCCCGTTACCTGACCATCTCGACGCGGAGGAGTTTCTCGATCGGATAAGCCCCGCGAAAGACGTCGATGGCTTTCATCCCGTCAGCGTGGGGAAGCTCGTTCAGAAACGGCCGGGCCCGAGGCCGTGCACCCCGGCAGGCATCATGGAGATGCTTCGCCGTGAGAACATCGACGTCGAGGGCAAACGCGCTGTTGTCGTAGGACGCAGCGACATCGTGGGAAAGCCGATGGCGATGTTGCTCACGCACGCCAACGCGACCGTCACCGTTTGCCACTCGCGCACGAAAGACCTTCCCGCGGTCGCGCGGGAAGGCGAGATCCTCGTCGCTGCCATGGGCCGGCCCGCCATGATCCGGAAAGAGTTCATTCGAGAAGGCGCGGTCGTCGTCGATGTCGGGATGAATCGCGCGGAAACGCTGGAGCAGGTCAAGGACTTTTTCGGCGACGACGAAAAGCGTCTTCGGACGTTCGAGAAACGTGGCTCGACCCTCGTGGGCGATGTGCATCCCAAGGATGCGATGGAAGTCGCATCGGCGTTTACGCCGGTACCCGGAGGCGTGGGCCCTCTGACGATCGCCATGCTGCTTTCGAACACCCTCGACCTCGCCAAGGCGCGACGCGGATAAGAACCGTGCTCGCGGTCGGGCTCACCGGAGGTATCGCCTGCGGGAAAACCGTCATCCGGCGCCGGTTCGACGCCCGCGGCGTGCCGACGCTCGACGCCGACCGCGTTGTGCATGGTTTGTTCGCACCCGGGACTGACGTGACCAAGGACGTCCGTGAGCGCTTCGGCGCGAACGTGCTGAAAGCGGACGGCTCCGTCGATCGAAAAGCACTTGGCGCAGTCGTGTTCCGAGACGCGGTTGAACGCGAAAGCCTCGAAGCGATCGTCCACCCGAGGGTATTCGAGGCGATCGAGACGTTCTTCGATGACGCACGCAAAACAAGCGCCGACGTCGCCGTCGTCGACGCGGCGTTGATGTACGAGACAGGCTCGTGCGAGAGATACGACCGAGTCGTCGTCGCTTACTGTCCGAGCGAAATGCAGCAACAACGGCTGATGACGCGAGACGGCTTGTCTCGAGAACAAGCCCAACGCCGTATCGCCGCGCAGATGCCCGTCGAAGAAAAACGCGACCGCGCCGACTACGTCATCGACACTACCGGCACCATGGAGCAGACGCTGCAGCAAACCGATACGGTACTCGAGCAACTAAAGGCTGAGGCGAAAGAGGCTGATGGCTGATGGCCGACGGCCGATGGCCTATCGATCTACCGTCTCCACCCGCTCTTCCACAAACGTATTCCACTCCTGGCAATGGGGGCACCGCCATAGGATGCCGTTCGCGCGATAGTTGCATTTCATGCAGATGTACGGGTCGAGGAAGAACGCAGACTGTGCGACTTCGTCCAAGTAGGTTTGCACTCGAGCCGGGCGCTCGTTCATCGAGACGAGCGCCCGCCACACCTCGAGGTGCACCGCGAGCGCATGGGGGTTGGTGTGCACCGCGTCCATCAGCAAGCTGAAAGCGTCGTCGGTCTCACCTCGTTTCATCTCGACTCGGGCGAGAGCGAGGTGCGCTCGCCAGTCGTTGTCGTCTTCGTCGATGACGCGCTTGAAAAGCGATGCCATCGTCTCGCTGCGGCCGAGTCTTTCCCGTACCCGTTGCAGCCGGTCGAATACGAGGTACGCGAGGCGCGGGTTGTCGGAAGCCAGTGCGAGCCACTTCTTTTCCGCTTCTTCGAGTCGTCCCTGGCTCTCGAGCATGTCTCCGTAATGGAGATGCGGAGCGGATACGTGCGGGTCGGTGCGGATGGCGTCGTCGAACGCGCGCTCCGCCGACGGTCCTTCTTCCGCTTGAGCGGCCGCCTGACCGATCTGGTCGTAGAGGAACGCCTTGAGCGTCGTGTCCAGCTCTCCGGTATCCTGGAACAACTTCTCCTGCGTCGCGAGCGCCCGCTCCCAGTCCTGTTCGGCCTCGTAAATCTTGATGAGGTTCGATAACGCGTAGGCATTGTCGGGCTCGAGCTCTATCACCTCTTGGAACGTATCCATGGCGCGGTTGCGAAAGCCCGCGCGTTTGAAATCCATACCGAGGCACAAGAGCGCGTGTGCGCGCTCGTCTCCGGAGAGCCCGGGGCGATGGAGAATGCTCTGGTGAATTTGGATAGCGCGCTCGAGCTGCCCTTTTTCTCGAAGCAAGTTGCCGAGGATGAGATAGATCTCGATGGCATCGGTATTCTTGCGCGCGGCGATGGTGAGCTCCGAGACGGCGCGGTCTATTTGGCGGGAAGCGAGAAAGTCGAGGCCGAGAATGAAGTGGATGGAGGACGCGTCCTTCCGGCGATCCGCTCGATGGGAGGCGCGCGCGCTCGCCCAAAAGCGACCGAGCGCGACACCGGCCACGAACGCAAGCAAGAGTACGAGGAGGGTCTGCTCCTCGACGTCCATACGGCCTAGCTACCGGCTTTGGAGCCCACTGAACCGATTTCGCCGACTGAGCCGATTTCGCCGATCGAGGATGACGAGCCGAGATTGTCCGAGCTCGACTCGGACACGTCCGTCAGCGGGAGCTTTCTAAGCTCGGCGATCTCGTTCTCGAGATGCTCGAGTTTCCGCCGCAACTCGCGGACACGTCCGCGCAAGCGAAACTGGTTGGGGAGCGACAACGCGACCGCAAGCAGGAACCCGCCGGCAAGGGCTGTGACGAGGGCTGCAGAGAGCGATATCGGCACGGTTTCGAACGGGGCAAACTCAGTAAAGGAGATGACCACTTTCTGGTCGTAGTTGGAGAAGAGAAAGATAGCGAGGACGGCCCCGATTAGAAGCCAAATAATGGAACGAATGATTCCCACGGCTTTACCTCAAGTAGCTTCGAATGAGATCGTCGAGTTTGCCCTGACTGGAGAGGATCAGCTCGACGAGCTCGCGCACGGCCCCGTAGCCGCCACGCGCTCGCGTTACATAGTCTACACGGGATCGCACGTCAAGAGGTGCGTCTTCGACCGTGGCCGACAGACCGGCGCGCGTGAGAATCGCGAGGTCGGGAAGATCATCGCCCATGTAGGCAAGCTCGGAGAGCTCGCACGACTCCTGCGCCAAGCACTCGTCGAGGGCGGCAAGCTTGTTGGTGACCCCGAGGCGTACGAAGTGCATGCGGAGCTCGTCAGCCCGGGCTTCGACGATCGTGGACCGACGGCCCGAAATCAGACCGAGCTTCAGTCCCGCCTCGCGCGCGAGAACGAGGCCAATGCCATCACGGGAGTGGAAGCGCTTCGACTCGCTCCCGTCCCCAGGTACGCCAGGTACAAACGACCCGTCGGTGAGAACTCCGTCGACGTCGAGCAGTAGCATCTTGATGTTGCGTGCTTTGGATCGAAGCTCGTTGTCCATATCTAGAAGTACTTCCCAATCCTCCATAGATCGTGGAGATGTAGAACACCGACCAGCGTTCCGCCCTCGTCAGGTACGAGCAGTGCCGTGATCCTTTTTTGTTCCATCAAGGCCAGCGCTGCCGTTGCTGCTTCGCTCGGGGAGACCATGACTGGATCGCTCGTCATGCATTCCTCGGCGCTCTTCGCGAGGAGCTCATCATCTTTTTGCAGCTGCCGTCTCAAGTCGCCGTCGGAGATAACGCCGAGGAGTTGACCGGCTTCGTCGACCACACTGGTCATGCCGAGACCTTTTTGTGAAATCTCGGACACGACGTCGCGCATCGAGGTGGTTCTGCCAACGCGAGGAATTTCGTCGCCGGTGTGCATGACCTCCTCGACGCGCAGGAGCTTGAATCCCAGCTGGCCTTTTGGGTGCAGCGTTTTGAAATCGTCCTCGGTGAAGCCTTTTTTCTCCAACACCGCCATCGCGAGCGCGTCTCCTAGCGCGAGCGAGGCGGTCGTGCTGGCGGTGGGGGCGAGGCCCATCGGACACGCCTCTTCCGCCACCGACACATTGAGTACGATGTCGGCCGCCGCGGCGAGCTCCGATCCGGTATCGCCGAGAAACGCAATCAACGGTACCGACAATCGCTTGATGGGCTCGAGAAGCGCCAAGAGCTCTCGAGTCCTCCCGCTGTTCGATATGGCGATGACGACATCCCCGGAAACGATCATTCCTAAATCTCCGTGGACGGCTTCGGCGGGGCTCAGGTACAGAGAGGGCGTGCCGGTGCTCGCGAGGGTGGCCGCAACCTTCCGGCACACGATCCCGGACTTTCCCATCCCGGTGACCACGACCCGCCCTTCGCAGTCGTTGACCAGCGTCACCGCGCGCTCGAAGTTCTCGTCGAGGCGCTCGACGAGTCGAGCGATCGCTTCGGCTTCGATCTCGAGAACGCGCCGTGCGAGCGGAAGCGTCATCGTTCATCCCGAGAGCTCGAGACCGCGCGCTCGATGGCGACGAGCCGCTCGAGAATCCCAGGCAGTTCTGAGAGCGGGCAGGCGTTGGGCCCGTCGGAAGCGGCGTGTTCGGGGTCGTCGTGCACTTCCATGAAGAGCGCGTCCACTCCGCAGGCGACGCCGGCCGACGCTAGCTCGCCGATGTATCGGGACAGCCCTCCCGACGATTTTCCCGCGCCACCGGGAAGCTGCAAGCTGTGGGTGACGTCGAATACGAGCGGTGTGCCGCTCTCGCGCATGATGGGGAAGCCGCGCATGTCGACGACGAGGTTGTTGTACCCGAACGTCGTGCCTCGTTCCGTCACCAGGACGTTCGGATTCCCCGTGCTCCGGGCTTTCTCGGCGGCGTGGGCGATGTCCCACGGAGCGAGGAACTGGCCCTTCTTAATATTGATGGCCTTTCCGGTCTCGGCCGCGCGGAGGATGAGGTCCGTTTGCCGGCAAAGAAACGCCGGAATCTGGAGAAGATCGACGGCCTCGGAAACGGGCTCGGCTTGTCCTAGCTCGTGAACGTCGGTGGTGACCGGTACTCCGAAACGCTCGCCCACGCCCTTCAGGATGGCGAGCCCTTCCTCCATGCCCGGGCCGCGAAAGGAGTCGAGGGCAGTGCGATTGGCTTTGTCGAACGATGCCTTGAAGATGTAAGGAACGCCCAAGTCTCTAGTGATGGCCTGGATCTTCTCCGCCATGAAGAACGGGTGCTCGTCGTTCTCGATGACGCACGGTCCGGCGATGAGAGCGAAGCGGCGAGAGCCGCCGATTTCGAGAGATCTGACCTTGACGGTTCGAGTGCGAATCGAGCTCGGCATTCACCGCTGCCCGATCACCGACGAAGCCTCGCTCACGGCGTTCTCAGTGTTCTCGCTCGTGCCATGAGTCTCCTGGTTCTTGTGCCTCCACGAGGCGCCGATGAACTCCTTGAAGAGTGGGTGCGGCGCGAGCGGGCGCGACTTGAACTCGGGGTGGAACTGAACCGCGAGAAACCATGGGTGATCCGGTATTTCTGCGATCTCGACGAACTTGCCGTCGGGGGTGCGTCCCGAGAATTGGAGGCCGGCGTCGGAGAGGACCTTCTCGAACTCCTGGTTGAACTCGTAGCGGTGTCGGTGACGTTCCGAGATTTGGGTCGTTCCGTAGATGCTCTCGGCGAGCGAGCCTTCCTTCACGATGCAATCGTAGGCGCCGAGCCGCATCGTGCCGCCCATCTCCTCGACGTCGACGAGCTCTCGAAGTTTCAAGATGACTTTGGACGGTGACTCGGGATGGCACTCGGAGGAGCTCGCTTCGTCAAGGCCTACGACCGAACGAGCGTACTCGACAACCGCCCATTGAAACCCGTAGCAAATGCCGAAGTACGGCACCCGGTTTCGTCGCGCCCATCCGGCCGCGGCCGCCATGCCTTCGGTGCCCCGGGGGCCGAAGCCGCCAGGCACGAGCACGCCGTCGACTCCGTCGAGCGAGGAGAGATCGCCGGTCTCGAGATCCTCCGCTTCGATCCAACGGAGTCGAACCCGTAGCTGGTGCGCGATGCCGCCGTGCGTCAATGCCTCGCCCAAACTCTTGTAGGCTTCGCGCAAGCTAACGTACTTGCCTATTACACCGATGGTCACTTCACCCGTCGGGTTCTTGATGCGATGGACGAGCTCCTTCCATTCCTCGAGTTGCTTCGACTCGGCGGGAAGCTCGAGCCTGTCGAGCTCGAGCATGTCGAGAATGATGCGATCGATGCCCTCGTCCGAAAGGACGAGCGGTAGCTCGTAGATCGACTCGACATCCCGCGCGGTGATGACCGCTTTCTCGTCGACGTTCGTGAACAACGAAATCTTGGATTTGAGCTCGCGCGCGAGCGGCCGCTCGGTTCGGCACAGCAAAACATCGGGTTGGATACCGATAGCCCTGAGCTCGCGAACACTGTGCTGCGTCGGTTTGGTCTTGAGCTCGCCCGCTGCCGAAATGTAGGGCACCAAGGTCAAATGGATGAACACCGCACCGGCGCGACCCGCTTCCATGCGGAACTGCCGCGCCGCTTCCAGGAACGGAAGACTCTCGATATCGCCGACGGTGCCTCCGATCTCTACGATGACGATATCCGCGCCCTCGGCCACCGGTTCTAGGCGGGCTTTGATCTCGTTCGTGATGTGGGGGATGACCTGGACCGTACCGCCGAGATAATCACCGCGGCGCTCCTTGGCGATCACCGCCTCGTAAATCTGCCCGGTGGTGACGTTCGACGTTCGCGCGAGCTCGACGCTGGTAAAGCGCTCGTAGTGACCCAAGTCCATGTCCGTTTCCGCGCCGTCGTCGGTGACGAACACCTCACCGTGCTGGTAAGGACTCATCGTCCCGGGGTCGACGTTGATGTAGGGATCGAACTTGAGGAACGAGATGCGGTAGCCGTGCGCTTCCAGCAGGCGTCCTATCGAAGCCGAGGCCAATCCCTTTCCCAATGATGAAACGACCCCTCCGGTGACGAAAATGAACTTGGCCTTCGGTAGCGGCATAGGAATGAAAACTCCCTAAGATTCTCGATTCGCGATCATCTGCTTACTGTACTGTAACTCGTCCGGCGATAAGAGCGCGCACCGCTTCGAGATCTTCGACCGTGTCCACCCCGATCGAGTCGTGCTCTGTTTCCTCGAGTCGGATGCGGATGCCGTTCTCGAGCGCTCGGAGCTGCTCGAGTCTCTCCGCGAGCTCCAACGGAGACGGCGCGATGCGAGTGAGCTCCGTGAGTACGGCCTTCGGATACACGTAGAGGCCGATGTGCTTGTAATAAAGGTTCGGCGGTAGCTCGTCATCTCCGTCGACCGGGACCGGGCCTGCTGGGCCTGCTGGTATTGCCGAGCGCGAAAAATAGAGCGCGAAGCCCTTGCTGTCGGTGACGACCTTGACCACATTTCGATCGAGGAGCGTCTGCCGGTCGACGATCGCGCTCTTGAGGGTGACGATCGCTCCCGGTGCCACTTTCCGTGTTTGTTCCGCGAGCTGAACCGCCTCGTCGATCGCCTGCGGTGCGATGAGGGGCTCGTCACCTTGGACGTTGACGACGAGCTCAACGTCGATGTCCGCGATGGCTTCGGCAATCCGGTCGCTTCCGCTCGGATGTTCCGCTGACGTCATGACTGCTTTGCCCCCAAAGTCGGTCACAGCGTCGAAGATGCGCTCATCGTCCGTAGCCACGAGGACGCGCTCGACGCGCCTCGCTTGTGAGGCGCGTTGGTAGACGTGCTCGATGAGAGTCTTGCCGTGAATGTCGGCGAGGGGTTTTCCCGGGAGACGTTTCGACTGGAAGCGGGCTGGTATGACCGCGATCGTCCGCATTCAGTCGTGCGTTCCCATAAGGTAAGAAGAACGGTACGAGAAAGTTTAGTACTCACGGCGGTCTGTGTCAAATTTGTCAGCCTCCAGCATTCAGCATTCAGCATCCAGTTGAACTGAATGCTTGGATGCTGAATGCTGAATGCTATAGTGAAGCGCGTGCGACAAGCGCTACTCTTGATCGCGGTGCTGCTCTTCGCCACCGATGCTGCCACGCAGTCCCGTGTGATCCACATGGGGGCCCGCGCGGCCAGCATGGGCGGAGCTTTTACCGGAGTGGCCGACGACTCGACCGCGTTCTACTGGAATCCTGCCGGGATCGCGTTTGGGCCGTTTCTCTCGGCCGGCATCTATCACGGTCGGGAAGAATCCGAGCGGAGTGGAAGCCTGTTCGAGGATCGCGCGAACGGGCTCTCACTCGAGTACACCTTCATGGGTGTCGCCTTCACTCAATTTCATCAGAGTGTTGGTGATGGCGATGACCAACGTGGGCCACGTGATCTCGACACGTTCGACGTCGCGGTTTCGGTGCTCCAGTCGCTGCCGATCGATAACCTGGTTGTGGCCGGTAACGTGCACTACCTTAGTGGAACGACTTCGCTCGGAGGTGTGGAGAGCGGCAGCGACTCATGGGATGTGGATCTTGGCGTTATGTACGAGCGAAACCGAGTTTTCCGGGTGGGTCTCATGCTGAGCCACCTGCGAGAGGCGCGTTTCGTTCTGCCCGACGATGAACGGCTGCGTGTTCCGCGTCATGCGCGTGCCGGGTTTTCATTCCGACTACCGCAATCGTTTCTCGTCGCCTTCGACATCGACCTCTCAACTCAAGGGTTGGACTCAGAGACGTGGCGCGAGATTTCACTCGGTGCCGAGAAGGGTTTTGGCGGTCGCGCGTTCGTTCGCGGTGGACTCAGAGCCGAGGTTGGCTCGGCTCTCGGCTCGCGCCCAGCGTTCTCCGTCGGCGGTGGCGTCCACCTGTGGAAACTCGAGCTCGAAATCGCCTATCTGGGCTCGAGCGGCAGCCGCGAGGAAGCCTACTGGGTTGGTTTGTCTCTAGCGCGCTAGTCCCCTGTATCAGAACAAACTAGATAAAGCAGAGCTTGCCGAAACCCTTCTAAGTGCATGAATCTTATGAATCTTATGGGCTGGCGAAAAGCCTAACTTTGTATAGTAATCAAAGATCCAGGGGACTAGTCGGTCTTGACTTTATTCCAGGCGTCAGTTACATTAGTAAATCTCGGTAATCCACTGTGAACAGTAAAGTTGCCTCTCCTGCCATTTCAGTGGATCCTCTCGAGGGTGAGACCGCCACAGTTTAGGTAGACGAGACTGATGAGAGCTTCGGCAGAGTGGAGTCCAAAGCTGCGGTGGCTCAGCAGCCGGATTTTGTTGTTCATTCCTTCGAGTCGGCCGTTGCTGAGTCTCCACGTGACCCACGCGATGACGCCATCGAAGTGGCTGCGGATCATCTTCGCCGCGCGTTTGACGGGCTCTATCCTCGAGCTCATAGCGCGCCGCAGCCATCCTCGGAGAAACTTCTTGGCCCATGTCTCGGTTTTGTAGGTGTAGAGGTCCATGAAGTCGTCGCGCAGAAGCATGGCGCGGTAGAGGCGACGATTAGCTCGCACCTGCTCGCGGAGCACCCGTTTGTCTTTCGCGCTGCGGTTGTGTTTGGCCTTGAGAAGGGGAAACTTGGTGTTCTTGAGGTTGCGCCGGGCAGTCCCTTTGAGCTCGCGCACCAGCTCGCGCCGGGTCTTATCCACGGCCTCGTTCAGATGCTTGACGATGTGGAAGCGGTCAAAGATCACCCGTGCCTGAGGAGCCTTTTTGCCGACGACAGTTCTGTACGGCTCCCACATGTCCATGCTGACCGCTTCGAGCTCCGCGGCTCTTTGTGGTCCGAGCTTGCGGAAAAACCGCAGCAGCGTCTTGGCCTTGCGCTCCTTTCCCGCCCAGACGACCCGGCCGCTGAGATGGTCTATTACCACTGTTAAGTACTTGTGGCGTTTGCGGTAGCTGATCTCGTCCATCCCAATCACCCGCAATCCATCGAGCTCGCGCCGCTCATCCCGCTGCTCGGCAACCACTCGCTGGATGATCCGTCGCACCGAACGCCACGTCACTCGGAAATAGTT
Source organism: Candidatus Marinacidobacterales bacterium (assembly GCA_965237955.1). GTDB lineage: Bacteria > Acidobacteriota > Vicinamibacteria > Marinacidobacterales > SMYC01. Next base: position 4,792,686 of record OZ250169.1, read on the forward strand.
CGCTACGGCGCTGACGTCCGTCCTCTGTGCCAGCCACGCTACCTCTTGTTCGAAGCTTTTGGTAAAGCGGCTTCCCTTGTCGGCCCAAGGCACCTTTTCTCTGACCACTCCACACCGCCGACATACCACTCGTCGGATCGAGTAGCGAAGATAGGTCCGGACTCCGAACAGGTCCAAGTGCCGCCAGTAGCGATTGTAGCGATCTTTGTTCTTGCGGACCTTTCGTCCGCAAATCCCGCACAGAGGCTTCCTCCTCCGTGGTACTACATCCACCACCACTCTGGCTTTGTCCGCCTGGAAGTGGAAACCTCGGACCCACAGGCCTTGCAATCCGATGAGCTTGTTGACTAACGTAGTAACGCGCATCGCGGGAACGCTCTTTTCTCTTTCGGAAAAAAAGATTCTAGCGTTCTCGCCGATGCGCATCTACACATGGCTTACCCTCTCAACCCACGGGCCTCACCAAATGCCACTGCCCCTCAGCGGGAGACGAGGCTGTGGGAAACGCCCCCACGGTTCTGGTCGTTCAGACCTTGCTCACGACTGAGTTCTCTTCGAAGCCTGGAAGGGCGTTTTCCATAGCCTCCACTAATCGAGCCCCCCCTTCCTTATTCCATATGAATTAATCTTTCTTGTATATATATCAGGAGGGGCCTGTGGGCGCTCGTGGGAAACGCGAAGCGTTTTCCAAGCGATTGTGGAAAACGCCGCTCCACGTTTGTACGTGCTCACAACCTTTCCCTAAACGCCTCTCTCGCCCGGAGTTTCCGGCGTTTTCCACAATCGCGGCAGCGTCCATAGGCCATGCCCTCCAACACAAATCAGATCCCCCGAAACGACAGGAGAACCGTAAAGTTTAGTCCGTCCAAGTGACAGCCCGCGGAGTGGTTGGATGCCTATAAAGCTCGGCGAGCTGCTGGTGAAGGAAAACCTGATCACGCCCCAGCAGCTTCAAGAATCACTGCAGTACCAGAAACAGCACGGCGGAAAACTCGGTTACAACTTAGTCAAGCTCGGATTCGTCAAGGACGAGGAGATCACGCAACTGCTCTCCGTTAATACGGCGTGCCCTCGATCAACCTGGCGCGCTTCGAGATTGATCCCTCGGTCATCAAGCTCGTCCCAGCCGAAACAGCTCAGAAGTATCAGATTATCCCGCTCTCGCGAGCCGGAGCGAACCTGACCATCGCGATGGTCGATCCGACCAACGTGTTCGCCATGGACGACATCAAGTTCATGACCGGCTATAACGTGGAGCCCGTCGTCGCTTCTGAGACGGCGATCATGGAGTCGATCGAGAAGTACTATGGCTCGGTTCACTCTCTCCAGATCAAAGAGGAGATGGACAAGCTCGTCGAGACCGACGAGTTCGGGGATGACGTCGAGGTTCTCGAGGAAGGCGACGAGATCGATCTCCAGGAGCTCGAAAAATCATCGGAAGAAGCTCCTGTCGTCAAGCTCTGCAACCTGATCTTGACGGACGCCCTCCGTCGCGGGGCGAGTGACATACACATCGAGCCCTACGAGCGTGAGTTTCGCGTCAGGTTCCGCATCGACGGTGTGCTCTACGTCGTCATGAACCCGCCGATGAAGCTCAGAGACGCGATGATCTCGCGTATCAAGATCATGGCGAAGCTCGACATTTCCGAGAAACGGCTACCTCAAGACGGCCGTATCAAGATCCGTATGAACAACCAGGGAAAGTTGCGCGAGCTCGACTATCGTGTCTCGACGCTCCCCACCCTCTGGGGCGAAAAAGTCGTGCTCCGGTTGCTCGACAAAGAGAACCTCATGCTCGACATGACCAAGCTCGGGTTCGAGGTGGAATCGCTGAAGCACTTCGAAGAAGCCATCTTCAAGCCGTGGGGTATGGTTCTCGTGACCGGCCCGACCGGCAGCGGCAAGACGAACACGCTCTACTCGGCCATCAGTCAGCTCAACGTTCCCGAGACCAACATCATGACCGCTGAAGATCCGGTCGAGTTCAACCTCGCCGGTGTCAACCAGGTCCAGATGAAAGAGTCCATCGGGCTCAACTTCGCGGCTGCGCTGCGATCGTTTTTGCGGCAAGACCCGAACATCGTTCTCGTGGGAGAGATTCGAGACTTCGAGACGGCGGAGATCGCGGTGAAAGCCGCTCTGACCGGGCATTTGGTGCTGTCGACGCTCCACACCAACGATGCCCCGTCGACGGTGAACCGTCTCATGAACATGGGCATCGAGCCGTTTCTCGTGGCCACGTCGGTGCACCTCATCTGTGCGCAGCGTCTCGTGCGCCGCATTTGCAAGGAGTGCAAGGCGCCGATGGAGATTCCGGCGCAGGCGCTCATCGACGCCGGCTACACTCCCGAAGAGGCGAAGGGCGTGCAACCGCAGAAAGGCCGCGGCTGCGGGACCTGCAACAACACCGGTTACAAGGGGCGCGTCGGTCTCTACGAAGTGTTCGAGCTTTCCGATGAGATCCGGCAGTTGGTTCTCGAGGGCGCATCGTCTATCGAGCTGAAGCAACGCGCGACCGAAGAAGGCATGATTTCGCTTCGCCAGAGCGGGCTCCAGAAAGTCCGCGACGGTATGACGACCATGGAAGAGGTCGTTCGAGAGACGGTGAAGTAAATTCCGACGGCATCTAGCGAAGTGAGGATTCGATATGGCGGTTAGCCTCCATCAGCTCTTGAAGACCATGCTCGAGATGGGCGGGTCGGACCTGCATCTCACCAACAACTCACCGCCGCAGATCCGTGTGGACGGTAAGCTGAGGCCGCTCGACATGCCGCCGCTCACGACTGTCGAAACCAAGCAGCTCGCCTACAGCGTGCTCACCGACAACCAGAAGCACCGTTTCGAAGAGAACCTCGAGCTCGACTTCTCGTTCGGCATCAAGAACCTCGCGCGGTTTCGCGCCAACGTGTTCCAGCAGCGGGGCTCTGTCGCCGCGGTCTATCGAACCATTCCTTACGAGATCAAAGGATTCAAGGAGCTCGGGCTTCCACCGGTCATCGCCCAGATTTGCGACAAACCGCGTGGATTGGTCCTGGTCACCGGCCCCACGGGAAGCGGGAAGTCCACGACCCTCGCCGCCATGCTCGACAAGGTCAACAAGGAGCGCTACGAGCACATCATCACCATCGAGGATCCGATCGAGTACCTACACAATCATCAAAAGTGCATCGTGAATCAGCGTGAGATTCACTCGGACACGCACAGCTTCACCAACGCCCTTCGTTCCGCGCTCCGTGAAGATCCCGATGTCGTGCTCATCGGGGAGATGCGCGACCTCGAGACAATCGAGTCAGCGCTCCGTATCGCGGAGACGGGCCATTTGACGTTCGCCACGCTTCACACGAACTCGGCGGTGCAAACCATCAACCGTATCGTCGATGTGTTTCCGGCCCACCAGCAGTCGCAGATTCGAGCTCAGCTCTCGTTCGTGCTCGAAGGCATCATGTGCCAGTCGCTCCTTCCGAGAGCGAGCGGCTCGGGCCGCGCGCTCGCGATGGAGATCCTGGTTCCGAACTCGGCTATTCGGAACCTCATTCGCGAGGACAAGATCCATCAGATCTACTCGTCGATGCAGACCGGCCAAGAACGCCACGGCATGCAGACGTTCAACCAGTCGCTTGCGACACTGTATTTCAAGAAGCAGATTACGCTGCAGCTCGCGCTCGCGATGTCGTCGAACAGCGACGAGCTTCAGGACATGATCAACCGCGGTACGGGTCTGGTGACTCCCGGCGGACGTCCTCCCGTTGCCGCAGGCCGACAGGGCGGCGGTGTGGTGAGGCGCTGATGATGATGTTGAGGGCGGGGTCGATTTTGAACTGGGGAGTGGGAAGCTAAGGAGGCAAAACGATGCAGGCCTAAACGTGTTCAACAAAGGCAAGACGCGCGCGGGAGCAGCGACTTCGGGAGAGCGAACCGCGGACTCGAAGGACGCGGTCATTGCCATGCTCCGCCGCGAGCAGATCCTGGTCACGAGCGTCAAAGAGAAGGGGAAGGAGATTGCCCTTCCGAAGTTCGGGACCGGTATCAGTTCCAAGGACGTGGCGATCTTCACCCGCCAGTTCTCGGTCATGATCGACGCCGGTCTGCCGCTGGTCCAGTGTCTCGAGATCCTGGGAAGCCAGCAGGACAACCCCAACTTTGCGAAAGTTCTGATTCAAGTGCGCCAGGACGTCGAAGGCGGCGCGTCGCTCGCGGACGCCATGAAAAAACACCCCAAGGTGTTCGACGACCTGTTCACGAACATGATCGCGGCCGGTGAGGCGGGCGGTATCCTCGATCTCATTCTCAAGCGGCTCGCGGTCTACATCGAGAAATCCGTCAAGCTGAAATCGCAAGTCACATCGGCCATGGTCTACCCGATTGCTGTTGTCTCCATCGCTGGCCTCGTTGTCGCCGTGATCCTGTGGAAGGTGATCCCGACGTTCGCCGCTCTGTTCGCGGGGCTAGGGGCTCAGCTGCCGCTTCCGACCCGGATTGTCATTCTTATGTCGAACTGGACGGTGCGGTTGATCGTTCCCGCCATCATCGGGGGGATCGCTGGCGTTTACGGAATCAAGCGGTGGCACGACACCCACAAAGGGCGCCGGGTTCTCGACGGCATCTTGCTCAAAATGCCCATTCTCGGAATGATCCTGCGGAAGATCGCGGTCGCCCGCTTTTGCCGCACGTTGGCGACCTTGATCTCGAGTGGTGTGCCGATTCTCGACGCGCTCGAGATCACGGCGGTGACGTCGGGCAACGCCATCGTCGAAGACGCCATCATGGAGACGCGGAAAAGCGTCGAAGGTGGTCAGTCGCTCGCGGCGCCACTCAAGCAAACGGATGTGTTCCCGCCCATGGTCGTCCAAATGATCTCGGTAGGTGAGCAAACCGGTGCTCTCGACAACATGCTTTCCAAGATCGCGGACTTCTACGAAGACGAAGTCGATACCGCGGTCGCGAACTTGATGACGTTGATGGAGCCGCTCCTGATCCTGTTTCTCGGCACGGTAGTTGGTGGCATCGTCATCTCCATGTACCTGCCCATCTTCGACCTGATCAACCAGATGTCGTAGCTGGCTCGGGAGTCGACGCGCGGGAAGGGCACGAAGTTGCCCTTCCCATCGTCGTTGCGCCGGTATTCCCGAGAAACGCCGCCGAGCACAGCCAAGTACAGGTTGACCTATGACTGCCACGAACAGGGCGGATGCCGTCCGGAAAATCGCCGATACACCTCTGGTGTGGCTGATGTTCCTGCGCGTCGTCGTGGTGACGGCGCTCATGGGCTCGGCGGTGGTGACGGAAGTCATCCGCAGGCCACGCGGGCCCGGCGACCCGCTGTACTTTCTCATTGCGCTCACCTACCTGTTGACGCTCGTCTACGCACTCGCCTGGCCCTTCACCGCGCGCTATCGAAAACAGCTGGCCTACGTGCAGATTCTCGGCGACCTTCTGATCATCACCGGGATCGTCTATTACACGGGCGGCACCGAGAGCAATTTCTCGTCGCTCTACTTCTTCAGCATCATTGCTGCCAGCATCATTCTCTTTCGCCGGGGTGGGTTGGTTGCGGCGAGCGCGGCGTCGATCCTCTATGGCTCGCTGATTCAAGGGCTCTATTTGGGGACGTTGCCTCCGTACCCCACCGCCGGCGGCGCCTCTCCGGTGGTGATGCCGTCACAAGTCGTGGCGTACACGATTTTCGTGAACGTGTTCGGCTTCTATACCGTCGCGCTGCTCACGAGCTACCTGTCCGAGAATCTCCGTCTCACCGGCAGGAAGCTCGAAGAAGCCTCCGATTTTCTGGCGGATCTCCAGGTCTTCAATCAGACGATCATCGACTCGATCACGTCGGGGCTCATGACGACGGATTTCGAGGGATTGATCAATTTCTTCAACTCGGCCGCTGCGACTATCTTCGCCCGTAGCCCGGCTCGAGCGGTGGGCGCGAACGTGACCGAGCTCCTTGCCGAGACCGACGACTTTCTCGAGCGGATCAAGGAGAGCCTTTCCGATGGGCGACGTTACCTGCGGCTCGAAGGAACTTACTTGAACGGTCGGGGAGACGAGATCTACCTCGGGATGGGCTCGAGCGCGAGGTTCGCCTGAAAGAAAATCTTGCCACGATGGGTGAAATGGCCGCAGGGATGGCGCACGAAATCAGAAATCCGCTCGCGTCCATCAGCGGCTCGGTGCAGGTATTGCGCGAGGCCGAGACTCTGAGCGACGAGCAAAAGCGGCTGATGGACATCATCGTCAGGGAGTCGGAGCGACTCTCGGGGACCTTGACCGAGTTTCTGGCCTATGCACGACCGCCACGATTCGAGCCGGGTCAGATCGATCTGCGCCCCGTGCTCGAGGAAACGGCGACGCTTCTAGCGCACAGCTCCGAGGTGCTACCCGAGCACGAGATCGTGTTGGACACCCCTGACACCCCGGTTCACGTTTTCGCCGATCCCAATCAGATGAAACAGATCACGTGGAACCTCGCACGAAACGCCCTCCAGGCAATGCCGAATGGTAGAAAGCTCGTCATGTCCCTCGCGAGAAACGGCGCCGGGGAAGTGGTCATGGCGTTTCGCGATGAAGGTGTCGGGATGCCCGATGGCGAGGTGTACAAGGTGTTCGAGCCATTTTCCGGAAGTTTCGAGCGCGGCAGCGGCCTTGGGCTCGCAATCGTGTATCGTATTGTCAAAGACTACAATGGAGTCATCAAGGTCGATAGCCTGGCTTCCAAAGGTACGGAGATTTCCGTGCACTTTCCGTTGGACCGGAGGACAATCGGTTGAGTCGTATTCTCGTCGTCGATGACGAAGAGTCCATGCGCCAGCTACTCGAGATAGCGCTTGGTAAAGACGGCCACCGCATCACCGTCGCGGAGTCGGGCGGCAAAGCGTGCGAGCTCATCGACAAAGGGTCGTTCGATCTCGTCATCTCCGACATAAAAATGTCCGACATGAGCGGTGTCAAGGTGTTGCGCCATATCAAAGAAACCGATCCGGGAATCCCGGTCATCATGGTGACCGCGTACGCGTCCGCAGAGACCGCGGTGGAAGCGCTGCGCCTGGGCGCGTACGACTACCTGACGAAGCCGTTCAAGATCGACGAGCTGAAAGCGAACATCGGTAACGCGCTCGAAAAACGCCGCCTCAAGGAACAGGTGGTCCACCTCAAGCGTGAGCTCAAACACAAGCACGGACTCGACAACCTGCTCGGCAGGAGCTCCAAGATGCTAGTCCCCTGTATCAGAAAAAAATAGACAAAGTAGAGCTTGCCGAAACCCTTCTAAGTGCATGAAGCTTATGAATCTTATGGGCTGGCGAAAAGCCTAACTTTGTATAGTAATCAAAGATCCAGGGGACTAGAGCTTTTCGATCACATTCGTGCGGTCGCGATCACGAGCTCCACCGTGCTCATTACCGGAGAGAGCGGCACCGGCAAAGAGCTTGCGGCACGTGCCATCCATGTCGGAAGCCCGCGCGCGTCCGAAGGGTTCGTATCCATCAACTGCGGGGCCGTTCCCGAGGCCCTTCTCGAAAGCGAGCTCTTCGGTCATCTCAAAGGCTCGTTTACCGGAGCCATCACGAACCACAAGGGCCTGTTCGAGGTCGCTCACCGAGGCACGATTTTTCTCGACGAGATTGCTGAGATGAGTCCGACGATGCAGGTGAAGCTGCTGCGAGTGCTGCAGGAAAAGCGGATTCGGCGCATCGGCTCGACCGGAGAGATCGAAATCGACGTGCGTATCCTGGCTGCGACGAACAAGAACCTCGAGCAAGGCGTCCAGGACAAGTCGTTCCGCGAAGGTCTCTACTACCGATTGAATGTGATTCCGATACACCTGTCCCCGTTGCGAGATCGTCGTGACGATGTGCCGCTCCTCGCGGACCATTTCCTCGTCAAGGCGCGGGAGTCGATGGGGAGGAACATCACCAAGATCGCCGACGAGGCCATCGAAATGCTCACGAACTACGATTGGCCCGGCAATGTGCGTGAGCTCGAGAACGTCATCGAACGCGCGGTGGCTCTCGAGGTGACGAGCGTGATCCTTCCCGAGCGGCTTCCGGAAAAACTGAGAGACTTCGGCAAAGTCCCGGCGGGAGGCGCGCCGGCCAGTGAAGACGAGGAGTTCCCCGAAGAGGGAATCGACTTCGCCGATCGGGTGGCGAACGTGGAACGACAGCTTCTTTCGTCGGCGATGAAGCATGCAGGAGGCGTCCAAACGAAAGCGGCGAAGCTTTTGAGAATGAACCTGCGGTCGTTTCGATATTTGCTTCAGAAGTACAACTTGAGATGACGAGGGTTGCGGCCATCGGCCATCAGCCTGACGCTCTTGGCGCTCGTTGCCTTCGTGGGTTGCGGGAGCGAGCCAGCGGCGGCACCGGCTTCGAAGATGAAGGTCCTTCTGCTGGGGTTGGATGGGGCTTCTTGGAATGTGATGCAGCCTTTGCTGGATCGGGGGGCGCTTCCGAATTTGCAGCGGTTCGTGGATGAGGGTGTCTCGGCGCCGATGGAGTCCGAGCTTCCTTGCCTTTCCATCGTTTTGTGGACGAGCGTCGCAACGGGGAAGCTTCCCGAACAACACGGGATCCGTGACTGGTCCTACGTCGACCCCGATACCGGCGAGAAAGGTCTCATGAGCTCGACGCGCCGGCTCGTACCGGCGCTTTGGAACATCTCGACGGCCGCGGGACTTCGCGTCGGCTTCGTGAACTGGTGGGCCACGTGGCCCGCAGAGCCGGTGAACGGCTTCATCGTGTCCGAGCAGTTCACGCGCGCGCGGGCGGGTGAGGTGCTCGATCGCGGTACGTTTCCCGACGCGCTGATGGAAGAGGTCGCTCTCGACGGCGAGAGTCTCGACTGGCCCTGGCTGTCGCAACAACTTCGCTCGGGCGCGCTCAAAGTATTGTCCGATCGGGTCGGAGCCGGCGCCGTTGGCTCGCTCGAAGAGCGCACCCGTCAGGCGCTTTTCCTCTACGGGCAGGACTATCGGGGAGAAACGGCCACGTTCCACCTGCTGGCCAATCAGCCACACCCACAACTCCTCGGCTACCTGTCGCGGAAAATCGACATCGCATCGCACTACATGTGGCAGTTTGGCTCGAGCCCAGAGTCCAGCCCAGACTCCAGCAATGCCCCGAGCGACGAAGAGCTGTCTCGGCTACTGGAGCCCGTCTATCGCTACGAAGATGAGCTTTTGGGCCGTCTACTGGCTGCCGCGGGTCACGACATCAACGTCGTCATTCTCTCCGACCACGGTTTTCGGTGGGAGAGCGATGGGTGGGGTCACGAAGAGACCGCGCCGCCGGGCATCTTCCTCGCCATGGGACCCGCATTCAAGAAAAGCCAACGGCTGGCTTCGGTGCGGCTTTACGATATCGCGCCGACGGTTCTCCATCTGCTGCACATGCCGGTCGGGAAGGACATGGCGGGAGAGGTGCTCGTCGACGCTCTTGCCGACAACCGTCCATCTCGATGGATCGAGTCCTACGACGGCCTGGTAGACCACCGACGACCCGACGCGGAGAGCCCTTTCGAAGAGCGCATCCTCGAAGAGCTCAAAGCCCTCGGGTACTTGCGCTAGTCCCCTGGATCTTTGATTACTATACAAAGTTAGGCTTTTCGCCAGCCCATAAGATTCATAAGATTCATGCACTTAGAAGGGTTTCGGCAAGCTCTGCTTTATCTAGTTTGTTCTAATACAGGGGACTAGGGGCCCTGCCGCATGCCGCGTGTGTTGAGCACTCATCCACAGTTTCATCTGACTATCACCTAGCAAACGTTAGTCGGTCTACTAAAAATTGATTTATGCTCCCGACAAAAAGTGGAAGCCGGGTGTAGCGCCGGGCGGGGAGCATTCGGGGCTGGACGTTGGACTCACCTAATATGTTGATATGTAAGATGTTATGCTGTTAAGTCCTCGTTGGCCCGTCTGAGCTGAACTGGCATGCCGGTTGCTTAAGGCAAGGCTAAGACAATGCGAAGATTGGTAACTGACTTTGTTTTCTTGCTTACCGGCAAGCTTTGGCTCGACGTTGGGGGAATCCATGGGGCCGGGGACGACGGGTGAGCAAATCAGCCCCGCGTGCGCGCGGGTTTTAGGAGAAAAACCAAAATGAAGAACAACAAAGGTTTCACCCTTATCGAGCTACTGATTGTGGTTGCGATTATCGGCATCATCGCCGCGATCGCGATCCCGAGCTTGCTCCGCGCCCGCGTCTCGGCTAACGAGGCCCAGGCGATTGGCGACACCCGTTCGGTGATCTCCGCTGAGCAGACGTACGCGTCCGCCAACGGTGGAATGTTCTCGAACTTGGTCAACCTCTGCCGGAACGGCGGCAACTGCGCCGGCATCGGCATCCCGAACTATCCGACCGCCGCTCCGGAGTTCTGCGGTGGCGACCTCGGCCGCACTTCGCCTTACACGAAGTCCGGCTACTCGCGCCAGTGGACTGCGGGTCAGGCTCCGACGAACGTGTCGACGAACCTGGATCCGGCCAGCGTGTTGGACTACTGCTACGACTCCTCGCCGGCCAGCCTTGGTCTGACGGGTGCGCGTTCGTTCTCGGGCTCGGGTACCGGTGCGCTCTACGTGGATCCCTCGGGTGCACAGATCGCTTGCCCGATTCCCGCTGCTACCGCGTTTCTCGAATAACGTATAGAATGCGTGGGGTGGCGCCCTGGGGGGCGCCGCCCTAAAGCACAACAACAGAAAAAAGGTCCAAAAGAAGGCACAGTAGTTGGGGGGGTCTTCAAAATGAAGCATCGAGAATACAAGACGCGAGAGAAGGGGTTCACGCTGATCGAGCTTCTCATCGTCGTGGCCATCATCGGCATCATCGCCGCAATCGCCATCCCGAACCTCCTGAGGGCCCGGGTCTCCGCCAACGAGGCGCAAGCGATCGGAGACACTCGGAGCGTCATGTCTGCCAGTGCGACCTACGCTTCGGTGAACTGTGGGCTCTTCGCCGCCAACATGATGTGCATGACCACCGCCGGTGGCGGCGCGATTTGTATTCCCAACTATCCGGCGGTGGCACCGGAATTCATCGGCGGTGACCTAGGTCGCGTCACGCCCTACTCCAAGAGCGGCTACACGCGCGATTACCTGTCCAATGGGTTTCCGACCGCGGTGAGCCCTCTTTGCGATCCTGCTTCGATCCTGGATTTCTGCTACACCGCCTCGCCAACTCAAATCGGGTTGACCGGAGTGCGCTCGTTTATGGGCGGCTCTGCCGGCGCGATTTTCCAGGACACGACAGGCGTGCAAATCGCTTGTCCCGTGCCGATGGGCACGGATACGTTGAGTTAGCGGCGCGGCTGCCCGCGGTGGCGCACCGCGCGTGCGGCCATCGGCCGTCAGCACCCGTCTTGCGGTGTGGTAAAATAGCGCCTAAGCCCTGATAGCTCACCAGCAAAACCGAGCCCTGCAAGCTCCAACAACGCCTACACGGAAAACGCTCACATGCTTGTCGTCGAAACGATAGGTCTCACCAAGGACTACGAAATCGGGCACATCGCGACGAAGACGCGCCGTGCCCTTCACCGTCTCGATCTGACGGTCGAGGAAGGCGAGACGTTCGGGCTCATCGGTCCCAACGGCGCCGGCAAGACGACGACGCTGAAGCTCCTCATGGGTCTCGTTTTCCCGACCGAGGGCGAGGCCAAAATCCTCGGTAGACCCGTCGCCGACCGCGATATGAAGCGTGAGATTGGCTATTTACCCGAGCATCCGTACTTCTACGACTACTTGACCGGTCGCGAGCTCCTTCTGTACTTCGGGCAGCTCTTCGGCCTCGAAAAGACCGAACGGCAGACGCGCGCGGAGGAGCTTCTCGAGAGAGTCGGGATGACGGACTCCGCCGATATGCCCCTTCGAAAGTACTCGAAGGGCATGACCCAGCGACTCGGCATCGCCCAAGCGTTGATCAACCGGCCGAAAGTGGTTTTTTTCGATGAGCCGATGTCTGGGCTTGACCCGGTGGGTCGACGCGAGATGACGCTTCTGGTGCGAGAGCTCTCGGAGTCCGGCGTAACGGTCTTCTTCTGCTCGCACATCCTGCCGGATGTCGAGCAACTTTGTGACCGTGTCGCGATTCTGAACAAGGGTAAGCTCGTCGAGATCGGGCGACTCAGCGAGATCTTGGATGTGTCGGTGCACACGGTGGAGGTCGTGCTCGACAACGCGAGCGCCGAGCTGGAGAAGCGAATTCGAGAGCACGCGCGCGACGTGCGCCGCACCGGAAACCGCCTCAGCGTCGCGCTCGCGGAGCCGGGCGATGTCGACGCGGCGCTCGAGATGCTCTCAGGTGATGGGGCGCGGTTGGTCTCGGTGACGCCGGTCACGCAAACCCTCGAGGATCACTTCGTGAAAGAGCTCGGGAAAGAGGCGGCGTCGTGACCAGCGTCGGCTACATCGCGCTCAACACTTACCGCGAGACGGTGCGTGACAAAGTGCTCTATAACCTAGTGCTGTTTGCGCTGTTGATGATCCTGAGCTCTTTCATTCTTGCGAAGATATCGGTGTACCAGGAGATCAAGATCATCAAAGATCTCGGGCTGGCTTCGATCTCGATCTTCGGCATGGTGATCGCGATCTTCATTGGGATTGGGCTCGTCTCCAAGGAAATCGACAAGAGGACGCTCTACAGCCTTCTGCCGAAACCGATCTCGCGGGTTCAGTTCTTGCTCGGCAAGTATTTCGGGCTTTGTCTCACGCTATTCGTAAACGTTGCCATCATGACGGCCGGTCTCTACACATTGCTGTTCGTCATGGCGGAGCCGTTCGAGCCCTCACTTCTGAAGGCGGTGTACCTGATCTACGTCAAGCTCGCGGTGCTCGTCGGTGTGGCCCTTCTCTTCAGCACCTTCTCGTCCTCGATTCTCGCCGGTCTGTTTACCGGGTTCACCTACGTTGCCGGTTATTTCTCCTCGGATCTCAAGAACTTCGATAGTGTCGTCGAATCGGGTGTGCTTCCCGCGATAACGACGGCGCTCTACTACGTACTTCCGAATTTCAAGACTTTCGACATCAAGGCGCCGATCGTCGCGGGCGATCCGGTGCCGTTTTCTCAGATCGGATGGGCCACGGTGTACGCACTCGTCTACATCGCGGTGTTGCTTACGGTCTCCACCTGGGTGTTTCAGAAGCGCAATCTCAAGTAGTGAACGCCATGAGGCTCAGGATCATCGTGTTGGCGGTTCTCGTCGGCGCACTCTATCGGATCCAAACTCACATCGATGAGAAATTCGGGAACTATCGCGCCACCGAGGAGATCCTGTACGTCGAGAACGGCGCGGTGATGAAAAAGGTCATGGTTGGGTTCGAGAACCTCGCTGCCGATCTCTATTGGCTTCGGACGGTCCAGTATTTCGGTGGGCAGCGTTCACAAGTTACCGGCAAGAACTACGATTTGCTCGAGCCCCTCCTCCACATCACGATCGATCTCGATCCTGATTTCAAGATTGCTTACACCTATGGTGCGACGTTTCTTTCCGAGCCGTTTCCCATGGGAGCCGGGCTTCCGTCGAAAGGAATCGAGATTATCGAGCGTGGTATGGAGAACCATCCCGAGTACTGGCGTTTCTATCTCGACAAGGGGTTCATCTATTTCTGGCACCTCAAAGATTGCGAGAAGGCAGCCGAAGTGTTTCTCGAGGGAAGCGAGCTTCCGGGCGCCCCATATTGGATGATCGCGACCGCGGGTCGCACCCTCGGAGGCTGCGGCGAGCGTGACACCGCCCGCGGCCTTTGGCAGCTGCTCTATGAAACCGCCGAAACCGATCAGCAGCGCGACAACGCCGTCATCCACCTGAGGCAGCTCGATGCGCTCGATCAGATCGATATCCTGCACGAGATCATCACCACCTACCATGAGAACACTGATGACTATCCGTCGAGCTGGCAGGAGCTCATCCAAGCAGGGTTCTTGAAGGGAGCTCCGCTCGACCCCACCGGGAGCCCCTATGTGCTCGATAGCACCACTCACGACGTAGAGCTGTCTCCGGCCTCCACTCTCGGGGTTCTCCCAACCCGGTGACTCTTCAAGAAGAAGTTCCCTGGCTTCTCCCCGTCTTCGCAGCGCTCTTCGGCCTCGTTTGGGGAAGCTTCGTGAACGTCGTGATCCACCGGCTCCCTCTCGGGGAGTCGATCGTCTCGCCCCGATCGCGCTGCCCTGGTTGCAAGAACCTCGTCGCTTCCTACGACAACATACCCGTGCTCAGCTTCATCGTGCTCCAGGGGCGTTGCCGGCACTGTGAAGCTCGGATCTCCCTTCGGTATCCGGCGATCGAGCTCGCGATCGGCGCCGTGGCGCTTTTTTCGTTTCTGCGGCATGGACCGAGTCTCGAATACGTCGTTGAGCTCACCTTCGTCGCGGCGATGGTCGCCCTGATCTTCATCGACTTCGACCATCAAATCCTCCCTGACACGGTTACCCTGTCGGGCCTCGCGCTCGGGTTGGTGCTAGCGTGGCCCCGGGAGGCGATCACGGTCGTCGATGCACTCAAAGGTGCCGCGCTCGGCGGTGGGCTCCTGTTTGCGGTGTCGGAAGTGTACTTCCGTATCAAGAAGGTGGAAGGCATGGGATTCGGGGACGTGAAGATGATGGCGATGGTCGGGGCTTTCCTCGGCTGGAAAGGCGTGCTCCTGACGCTGTTTCTCGGCTCGTTCACAGGCTCCATCGTGGGGCTCGCGGTCATCGCGATGACGAACGGTGACATGAAAACGAAGCTCCCGTTCGGTACGTTCCTCGGCATGGGCGCCATCGCCACCATCTACGCGGGCCCTTTCGCGATCGCCTGGTACTCGGGGCTGTTTTGACGCCATGACGCAAGCTGATATGGAGCGAGCTGATGGCCGCTGGCCGATGGCGGATCATGTCGGGTTGATGATGTTCAGTCGCGAAGGACGAATTCGCCTCTTCCTCGCCTTCTTGATCCTCGTTCTCGTCCTCACCAATAGCCAGAGCCTCCAGGTGTCGTACCTTTCTCAGGTTCTCCTTACCGAGCTCTTCGAGACACAATCCCGCGAGCTTTCCCTTCGTATTGCTTCGGAAATCGAACGAGAAGCCGACGAACCGACACGGGTTTTGACGTCACGGCTTGCGAGCATCGCCGAAGCGGCCGCGATCCAGGGCTCCGACGCCGTGTACACCGACCGGTGGAGCGCGCCCGGCCATCCTGTCGACGACGCTCGGGCCGAGCTCTTGGCCCCGTTTCCGGTCAGCGCCCAGTTGATGGCGATGGCCAAACCCGACGCGTTTTTCATGCATTGCCTTCCGGCCGAGCGCGGCCGTGAGGTCACGGCCGAGGTGATCGACGGCCCGCAGAGCGTCGTGTTCGAACAAGCGCAAAACCGCCTTCATGTGCAAAAGGCGATCCTGACCATGCTGCTTGGCAGGTAGCGCATCGCCCCCCTGCCCGTGCCCGACTAAAAACGCCCCTCTCACTTCGTCGCCCTGTGAATCGCCACGATCCCGCCGCTAAGTCGCCGATAACTCGCATCTCTCAACCCGGCCGTTCCCATCATTCCCATTAGCGTGTCGGGGTCCGGGAATCCCATGATCGACTCGGCCAAGTAGCGGTACGCCTCTCCTTTCCGGCTCAACAAATCTCCCATGCGCGGTAATAATACGTTCAAATAAAACCGGTACGGCGCGCGAAGCCAAATACCCTGAGGGTGCGAGAACTCGAGGATCGCAAGCGTGCCTCCAGGCTTCAGCACTCTTCTCATCTCTCGAAGCCCCTTGTCCATATCCGCGAGATTTCGGAGACCGAACGCCACCGTGGTCGCGTCGAAGGTGTCGTCCAGAAACGGCAGCGAAAGCGTATCGGCAGCAGCGAGCCCGAGCGGGGTTTCGGAGCTTGTAGACTTCGATTGCGCTCGCGTCAGCATGTTCCAGGTGAAGTCGCACGCGACGCACCGGGCATGCCCGGCGATCTCGAGAGCGAGGTCTCCGGTGCCGCAACACAGATCGAGTACAACGTGCTCCGCGCCGAGACCTAGGGCCTCGACGACTCGACGGCGCCACGAACGGTCGATGCCAAGGCTCAAAACGCGGTTCAGCAGATCGTAGCGGGGCGCAACGCCCTCGAACATCTGCCGTACTGAAGACGCTTGCGGCTGCGGCATCAGTGGTCCACGCCGAGGCTCGCGAGCGCCCACGCGATCTCGGACTCGGGGAATCTTTCGATGGTATCGACGCGACCCCAACCCACCGGCAGGATGAAACGCAGCCCGGCGTGGCTACGTTTCTTGTCTTTGTTCACCGCAGCAAGCACGCGCGCTTTTTTGAGCTTGGCGATCGCCGGGAGCGGGCCGATGCGGCGAATCGCGGTCTCGAGCCGGCTCGCCAGCCCCGCGTCGATCGAACCGCGTCGCTCACCCAGGCGCACCGCCGCGATCATGCCCCAACCTACGGCTTCCCCGTGTCGCAGTAGCTTGTAATCGGAAGCGGCCTCGAGCCCGTGTCCGATCGTATGGCCGAAGTTCAGGATTCTACGGAGTCCGTGCTCGCCTTCGTCGCTACGGACGACGTCGAGCTTGCGGCGAACGCCATCGCCGATGGAGCGGACGAGACCCTCCGAGCCGACCTCGAGAGGCTCTTGCTCGACGCGTCTCAGGAGCCGCGGCACCCCGATGAAGCCATACTTGACGAGCTCGAACAGACCCGAGCGGAGCTCTCGCTTCGGAAGTGACGCCAGAAACGACGGGTCGATCCAAACGGCACTAGGACGGTACATCGCGCCAATGAGATTCTTGCCACGAGGATGATTCACGCCGACCTTCGCGCCGATAGAGCTGTCGATTTGAGCGAGAAGCGTCGTTGGGATTTGAGCGTAGGAAACCCCGCGCAAGAACGTGGCCGCGACGAAACCCGCGGTGTCGCCCACGGTGCCTCCACCGAACGCGAGCACGGCGTCGTCGCGAGAAAAGCCCTCTCGCAGGAGCTGGTCATACAGCCGGTTGACGGTGTCGAGGTTCTTGTTCTTCTCTCCGGCCGCCATCTTGAGCGTCGTCCGCGGTATGCCCGCGCGGTCGAGGCTTTCGTAGAGCCTGTCTCCGTGCAGCCGCTCGACGACCGCCTGGGTAACGACCGCGACGCGACGCGTACCCCATAACTTCTTGATGAGCGTCCCGACACGATCGACGAGATTCTCTCCAAGGAGGACGGGGTATGGATCCCCCGCCTGATGCAATTGCCGCAACCGTCGTACACTCAATTTCAGAAACCCCCCAACAGGTTGACAGGTTATCAAAACTCGTGCCGAAAAATAGCTAACGGAGCCAGCCGGGAAAGGCCCCGGCCTTGCGGGCACGTTCTCGGAAATCCATGGCCACCTCTTCACGCTCCTCGCGCAAGCTTTCCAGAGTTTCTTCGATAAGCGCCACCGCCGTGTCCTCTCGCCGCCGACCCTTCAAGCGCGCCTTTATCTGGCGGTCGCGGAGGCGCCACTCCAAGCGGCGAATGCTTGCGTTGAGCCGGGCGAGCTCGCGCTCATGGCGGGCCTTTTCGTTGCGCCAGAACGATTCCTCCTTCTCGAGATCGCGTTCGGTTTGGGGCCGGCGCCTCGTGTTTTTTGCGCTTGTCTCGACGCGCGGGTGGGCGGCGTACGTGTCGAGATCGGCATTGGTAAATGTTTTTGAGCGCTCGCTTGACGAGTGGATGGTTTGGCGCCGCGCGCGCTCCTTGCGAGCTATGGACGAAAGATCCCGCGCAACGACGATCACGGATAGAAGAGCCAGGCAAACGATGAGAACCGCTAGTTTCAACTCACACCTCCTTGGTTGAGCCTTGGTTGAGTAAGACGAGAAAAAGGGGCGGTGACCTCCCTCGAAAAAGATGTGCTACGCTCTCGCGGTGTCCAGCGACGTCATGGCCGAACGGCGGCGTTGCATGCTCGACGAGCAGCTGGTGCGTCGCCGCATCCGCGATGAGCGTGTGCTGGACGTCATGGGACGTATCGAAAGGCATCGCTTCGTCCCCGACGACCGTCTGGCGAACGCTTACGGCGATTTCCCCATAGCGATCGGCGCAAAACAGACCCTCTCGCAGCCGTACGTGGTGGCGCTCATGACGGAAGCGCTGAAGCTCGAGGGGTGTGAGAAGGTCCTCGAGATCGGTACCGGCTCCGGGTATCAGACGGCCATCCTCGCGGAGCTTGCAGCGGAAGTTCTCACCGTCGAGGTGGTCGAAGACCTCGCGGAGGCTGCCGAAGAGCGCCTCGCGTGTTTGGGCTACGACAACGTCCGCTATCGGATCGGCGATGGACGCCTAGGCTGGCCTGAGGAGGCGCCCTTCGACGCCATTCTCGTGGCGGCGGCGCCGGGTGAGGTCCCGGCCGGGCTACGCGATCAACTTTCGCCAGCGGGGCGTCTCGTGATTCCGATCGGTCCGCCCGATTTGCAGGAGCTGGAGCTGCATGAGCGGGATCCGGAGGATTCGTCTGGGTTCAGACTCTGTCGGCTGGGTGCGGTGAGATTCGTTCCGTTGATCTGAAGCCTCGAAATCGGGCGCCCGCTCGAGGACGCCTTAGTCGTCTTCAGGATGTTCGCGATCGCGGCCGAACGTCCACGCGATCCCGATTGAGAGCAGGTAGAGCGCGATCATCGGGAAGGCCAGCAGTGTCTGGGTGACGACGTCGGGCGGCGTGATGATGGCGGCGGTGATGAAGATGATGAGGACCGCATACTTGAAGTTGCGCCACAGGAAGCCGGGGGTGACGAGCCCCATGCGCGCGAAGAGGAACACGACGGTGGGGATTTGGAAGACGAACCCCGTACCCAGAATCACCCGGCTGTAGAAACCGAACACCTCCGAGACCGTCGGCTTGATGGCAATCTCCTCGCTTCCGAACGTCGTCAGGAAGTTCACCGCAGTCGGGAACAGTATGTAGTGGCTGAAAGCGGCGCCCAACAAGAAAAAGCACGTACCGAAGAAGATGAACGGCACGGCGAACTTCCGCTCCTTCTTGTACAGACCTGGTGAGATGAACAACCACACCTGGGTGAGCCACGCCGGGGACGCCACGAAAATGGCCACGAAAAACGACATCTTCAAATGAAGAACGAAGATTTCCGGCACTTTGGTCGCGATGAGCTCTCCACCTTCAGGAAGGGCCTTGGTCATCGGACCCATCAAGAACTCGAAAATCTCAGTCGAGAACGTGAAACACACCACGAACGCGACCGCGAGGCTGATGATTGCGAAGACGATGCGGCGGCGGAGCTCGTCCAGGTGCTCCAGAAAGGACATTTTTTCCGGAGACTGATCGTCGTCCGGAGGGGGGAGCGCGGCGGGCTGGGCCACTAAACTTTCGTTTCGGGTGGTTTCTCGGGTTTCTCTGACTCCGTGGCATGAGCCCCGGGTGGAGGCGCTGACCCGGCGTCCTCGCGCTCGCCTTCGAAGTCATCTTCGAGCTCCGTGGCCTTTTTGATCGCCTCTTTCGCCTCGTTGCTGATGGTCTCGATGGGCTCCATGATCTCTTTCCGCGTCTCCTCCACTCGGATCTCCTGCTCGAGGGTGCTGCGCAGCTCGTTGCTGGCCCGTTTGAACTCGCCGATGCTACGGCCGAGGGACTTTCCGAGCTGGGGGAGTTTGCGGGGGCCGAACACGATGAGGGCTATTACGAAGATGATGATGAGCTCTTGCGCCCCGATTGGGCCTAGCATGGTAAAAACCCCCCCTAATACGTTAGGTAGCCGGCCCCATTATAGGACGAAGGGCCGCGACGAACCACCCCTTTGGCTGTACCTAGCGAAACCAGAGCGGATCCTCGCATAGTGCCTGCAGTGCGTTTATTTTACTTGAGATCCGCCGTCTGCTAGGATGAGTAAAGATGGTATTTGTCGCTAAAACTCTACTTGTCGCAGGCGGTTGTCCATGAAGAAATCTGCACTGGCCGTGGTTCTGTCTTTCGTGATCGCGGGTGGCGTCATCGGTGGCTTGTTCGGAAGCAGCGCGCAGGCGAAGGTAGACCAATACACCGAGTTTCTACGCCGTTATACCTACGTGCTACGGTTGGTGGAAGAAGAGTATGTTACCGAGGTCGAGCCCAAGGACCTCGTGCACGCTTCGATCCGGGGCATGCTACGGACGCTGGATCCGCATTCCAACTTCTTGCCGAAGCAGGAGTACACCCAGCTTCAGGAGCGGCAGCAAGGAAGCTATCACGGGCTCGGCATCTCGGTGCAGATGCGGGAAGGCAATCTGACCGTCATCTCTCCGTTCGAAGGGACTCCGGCCTACAGGCTCGGTATTCGCTCCGGCGACATCATCTCCAAGATCGAGGGCGACCCGACGCACGGGGTCGAGCTCGACGCCGCCGTCAAGAAGCTTCGTGGCCCCAAGGGTAGCGAAGTCACGATCTCGATCACCCGTGCGGGCTACGACCAGCCGTTGGATTTCACCATCGTTCGCGACAAGATCGATCTCAAGAGCGTTCCCTATGCCTTCATGCTCAACGAGGATACGGGCTACGTGCGTATTTCAGATTTCACCGAGACGACGGACCGAGAGCTCCACGAGAATCTCGTCGCGCTCCAAATCGACGGCGCCACGAAGATGGTCCTGGATTTGCGCAACAATCCCGGAGGACTTCTCGACCAGGCCGTTCTCGTCTCGAACACGTTCCTCGAGAAGGGCTCCCTGGTCGTTTACACCGAAGGGCGCACCGCCGGATCGGATGTCCAATACCTCGCCGAGCAGGCGAGCTCCAACGCCGATATGCCCCTCGTGGTGCTCGTGTCCAGGGGGAGCGCCTCGGCTTCCGAAATCGTATCGGGTGCGATCCAAGACCATGACCGCGGGCTCATCGTCGGCGAGAACACGTTCGGCAAGGGCCTGGTGCAGTCGATCTACCGCATCAGCGAAGGCAATGGACTAGCGCTCACGACGGCCAAGTACTATACCCCGAGCGGTCGAAGCATCCAGCGCGACTACTCCGGCTCCTTCGACGATTACTACTACAACGCGCGGAACGGAGAGCCGGAAGCCCCGAGTGGTGAAGTGAAGTACACCACCGCTGGTCGGGAGGTTTACGGCGGGGGCGGCATCAACCCGGATATCCCCGTTAGGTACCCGCGGTTGCCGAAGGCCGTTTTGGCTTTGAACAGCAAGAATGTTTTTTTCAAGTACTCGACCCGTTTCGCCGCGGAGGATGACCGGCGGCTTCTCGATGGAGCTGGAATCCAACCCGCAGAGGTACGGACAGCCCGCCCGAAGAATATTCGGCTCATCGACAAGGGATTTCGCGTCGACGACGAAGTTCTGGAAGACTTCTTCAGCTTCCTCGATGAAGAAGGCATGGCCTACTCGAGGGAAGAGCTGGCCGAGCACCGTGACCGGTTGGCGCTTCGCATCGAGGTCGAGATTTTCAGCGCGCTCTGGGGAGCCGTCGCTGCCCGGACCATCGAAGTCCAGTACGATCCCACGGTGAATGCTGGACTCGATGCGCTGCCGCTGGCGGCCGAGCTCTTGAGCGATCCGGTCGCGTACGCGGAGCGAGCCGCGGCCGCGAGCTCCGGCACGAGCGAAGCCTCTGAGGGCAAGAGGGCGCAACAGGCCAAGCCGCAATAAAATCACCACCTACTAGATCCTGCATACGCTTTCTGTTAACATACCACCTGTTGCGATTCCATCCAATCGAGTATGTCTGCTTTCATGGAGGTTCATTTATGGGACGCGCACCTTCGTTCGTCCTCGCGATGGTTACTGGTTGTACTATTAGTATCCTGGCTCTAGCTTCCGTCGCGGCAGCCCCGCGAGCGGCCCAGAGCTCGTTTCAGGACGAGATTGCCAATCTCCGGAGCCCAAACGTGGGCACCCGCGTCAGAGCTGCGAAGGCGCTCGGCAAGTCCGGACGCCCAGAGGCCATTCCCGCGCTCACCAAGGCGATGCGTGATCCGGAGCTCAAAGTTCGCCGCCAGACGGTGAGCTCGCTTCGGAGCTTCACTTCGTCAGAAGCCGTCGATGGTTTCCTCATCGGACTGCAGGACGAGGACAGAGTGGTCCGTCGTGACGCGCTCACCGCTGTGCTCGAAGTCTATGTCGGAGCCGGCAACGCCGAGAGCGAGAGTGCGTTGAGCTGGATCACCGGAGATCGCAAGCGAACCCCTGGACTGAAAGGGCTCATCCCTTTCGACCCGCGGGTGGCGGATGCGGTTACGGCTCGGCTCCAGGATGAGGAGCCAGCGATCCGACGGCGAGCCGCGTACACCCTCGGAGTTCTGGGCGCCGAAAGTGCCGTCGCCGGTCTTTCCTCGTCGCTATACGACGGAGACAAGCGCGTGCGGCGCGAAGCCATCCACGCGCTCGCCCAGATCGGATCGGACGACGCTGGCGAGGCGCTCCGCGATGCACTAGGAGGAGCTGCGAACGATCTGACCGGCGACGTCGTCGACGCGCTCGGTCACATGAAGTACAAGCCGGCTGCGCCGCAGCTCGTCAGTATCTACGACTCCAACGTGAACAAGCTCCGTGACCGCGCGCTAAGAGCGTTGGCCGCGATGGGGGCTCCCGACGCCCGCAGTGTTTTCTACTATCACATGACGAGCAAGAAGGCGGGCCAGCGTCGTTGGGCCGTCGAAGGACTCGGGCGGTTGGAGGACCTGGCCATGGTTCCGGGGTTGATCAAAGATTTTCTGAGGGAGCCCGATCCGAGAGTGCAGCTCGCTTATTGTTTTGCGCTCAGCTATCTCGGACAGCGCGAGTACGTCGACCGTGTGGCGCTCGATCTCGGCAACAAGAAGCGCCGCCACCAGGCCCAAGCGTATGCCGTCGAGCTCGGCGACGAGTTCCTCGACGAGTTCGTCACCTACCTCGCGGATCCGGTCGCGCTCGTTCGCATGGAAATGACACAGGTACTCATGGAGATTGGTGACCCGAGAGCGATCCCGTATCTAGAGCCGCTCCTTGCCGACCCTGATTCGGAAGTGGCCGATCGCGCGAACGTCGCGATAGCCAGACTCCGGCAAGGCAGGCTGTCTGCATCTGCCGATCCTATCCCCTGACAGAGAAGACCGAGAAATCCATCAGCCGAGGAACCCGCCAGGAGGTCAAATGCGATCGTTGAAACCGCTGCTGCTCGCGGTGCTCTGCTGTTGTCTCGGGGGTCTCGCGTGCGATCGCGTCACTGAGTTGAAGGACAGGCTCCTGGGGTCGTCGACGTCCGGAAACGCCGTCAACCCTGAGCTCGAGGCCATCCGGAGTCTGTACGAGTCGGGCGACTACGGAGGCGCTCTTCAGAGGATTGCCTCGGCCACTGAATCCGATCCGAACTTCGCCGAGGCGTACTACTACCGCGGGCTGTGCTATCTCGCCAAAGCGGGTGAGCCAGGTGAGTCTGACGCGAGCGCCCCGTTATCGCCCGACGAAGAGTCGAGCCTCGAAGCGTTCCGTCGTGCGCTGTCCATCAACCCCCGGCACGCACCTTCGAACGTCGGAGTCGGTGATCTCTACGCTCGTCGCGTCTCCGTGAGAGGGCGGCGCGGCAATACCGAAGATCCCGAAGACCCCTACGTACTCGCGCTGGCGGCCTACCAGCAGGCGGTCACGATCGATCCCACGCTCCCCAAGGCCCAACACCGCTTCGGACTGTTTCTCGAGCGGACGGGACAGCTCGACGAGGCCGAGCAGGCCTACCGGGCGGCGGCCGCGGCGGCCGCGGTCGTGCCCGAGACCGCTCCCGATTACTACGTGGCCTACGGGAAGTTTCTCGCCGGACCCGCGGATAGGCTAGACGAAGCGCTCGACCAGTTCGAGCTCGCGCAGATGTTCCGGCAGGACGACCTCTCGATCCGGCAAGAAATGGCGATCGTGCACGCGCGAATCGGGCTGCGGCACTTCGAGAAGCAGGAATACATGCTTGCCCAGAGCGCGCTCGAGGACGCCGTCGGAATGTTCCCCGACCCGAACATCCCCGAAGCGCAGAAGGCCTCGGAGGCGCTCAACCAACTTCACTCCATCCGCCGACGTTAAACCGCTCCTCCGAGTGTGGCTCTTCACACGGGCACCATGGTTGTAGTATCATCACCCACTCGTGGGGTAACCGGGAAAGGCTGACCGAGTGAGGGGACTTCGTTTGGGACAATTCGTCGGCTTTCTCGTCCTCGGTCTCTTTGCCGTGACCTTGTGCGCCGCGGACAGTCCTGACGACGACGATTCCTGGAACGATATCGCTTCCGACGAGAAGTCTCTGGTTTTCGGGAGATTCGTCGGCAAGTTCGGAAGCAGGTTTTACCGCTCTCGCAAGGTGCGGCTCCGCGAGGTCACTACCGGCGAGGTCGAGGTCTTGGAGATCGGCAAAGCCTTGGGCCATATCGCCGAGACGATCCCGCCCGGCATCTACGACATGCTCGGCTTCGAAGCCGTCTACTATCCCCCCACGACGCGCCCGAGCACCCCGGGTCAATACCGACCGATTCGCCAGCGTTATAAGGTGAGCCCGAAGGCGGGCGACTCTATGACGAGCCGCATTCTCGTACCCAAAGATCGGCCGGTGTACATCGGCACGATCCAGGCGGACAACTCGTCCGAC
The DNA here is from genome assembly GCA_965237955.1 of Candidatus Marinacidobacterales bacterium. Lineage (GTDB taxonomy): Bacteria > Acidobacteriota > Vicinamibacteria > Marinacidobacterales > SMYC01. Next base: position 4,817,205 of record OZ250169.1, read on the forward strand.
GGCATCGTGTATCGCGGGCACCAGCTCCGCATCATCGATGATTTCCAAGAATCGTACCGGCGTCTCTCGAGCTCTTACCCCACCCTGGTGGGGAGCCTCGAGCGTCAAGGTATCGTTCCCGCGCGTCATTTCATGTTGAAGCCGACGGAAGTGCCCGGCCCGCTCGTTCGCGTCGTGGGGCTCGACGATCCCATCAAGCAGGCGCGCGAGTACATCCGGGACGGAAAGTACCGCCAAGCACTCACCTGGCTCAATACGTTCATGCCGGCTTCGGACGAGGAGCGCACCGAGGTCAAGCTTCTCGTGGGCGAGGCGCTTCTCGCGGACCAAGAGTACGAAGACGCTATCGAGGAGCTGGGCGAGGTGCTTCTCATCGATCCCAGCAATACGCGCGCGCTACGTCTGCTCGCTCGCGCCCACGTTTTCGACGGAAATCTCGAGGACGCTCAAAATCTCTACCAGGCCCTGGCCCAGACGTTGCGCGGCGACGCCGAAGCTCATCTGCATCTCGGCTATCTCTACGCCCTTCAGGAAGAGAGTACACGCGCGCGCGAGCAGTTCGGCGCTGCGTTCGAGAACGATTTCGATTATCTACTCCACGACTTAGCCCCGTTTGTCATCGCCCTGCGCGAAGCGGAAGAAGAGGGAGAGTACTTGCCGCCGCGGGTCGTGAGATACAGCGTGGCGCCACCGAAGAACATGGATTCACGTCGTTCTTGGGCCAACGGTGGGTTCTCGCTCCTCATCGATCACGAAGGTAACGTCAAAGCTGCCGAGATCGGATCGCAGACCCAAGGCACCGCCACGATGATGATGATGTCCTTGCTCAAGGCGACCTACCAGCCTGCGAGCCTCAACGGCATCCCGATCCCGGCGGTTCTCAGCATGGGCGTTTCCGACGTTCCGCGCCAATAGTCTCCGCGTGCGGGGTGATTCCCACATCTGTGCCGACTTGACACACCTCGGTAGCCTTCGATACATCGTTATTGAGGGTATTCGAGCCCTGCCTCTTTTAAAAAGCGCTGTAAATTCATAATTCTCATCCCTTCGGGCGTCCGGCATCCTTGACCGTTTAAACGCAACGAAAAGGGGAACTAACCGTGGACTCGGATCCCAAAGCACGGGTCTTTTCAGCGGAAGCTCCGTCCGGCTCATGGACGGGTGTGTCCGACATCAAGGCATCGGGAGCTGCCGCGGCCTTCGCCGAATCGGCGTCGAGCCCATCCGCGGTTCCCGTGGTCAAAGCCGCTCGGCCGCGCAAGAAAGCGGAGCCGTCTCGTGGTCGTATCATCGCGGTGGGCGGTGGCAAGGGCGGTGTCGGCAAGAGCCTGGTCACCAGTAGCCTCGGGATCAGCCTTGCCCAGCACGGACAGAGAGTCGTCGTCATCGACGCGGATCTCGGCGGCGCTAACCTGCACACGTGCCTCGGCCTGTCCACACCGGCACGTACGCTGTCGGACTTCATCGCCCGGCGCGTCGAGTCCATCGAGGACGTCGTTCTCGAGACCGGGGTCAAGGATCTGGGCCTCATCAGCGGCGCCCACGATCACTTGACCGCTTCCAACCTGAAGTACTTCCAGAAGACCCGGCTCTTGTCCCGGATCGCCACTGTCGATGCCGACTACATCCTCCTCGATATCGGCGCCGGCATCTCGTTCAACATCGTCGACTTCTTCCTGATTGCGGAGCAAGGGCTCCTCATCGTGATCCCCGAGCCGAGCTCGATCGAGAACGCTTATCGTTTCCTCAAGATGAGTTTCTTCCGTCATCTCTGGCGCGGGCTCAAAGCGAGTCCCGCCCGCAAAGTCGTTGAACAGGCTATGGACCAGAAGAACAACGTTGGGATTCGCACGCCGTTCGATCTGCTGGAGGCGGTCGAGCAGCTCGACGCGTCCACAGGACAGTACTTGAAGGAGCTGGCGCTAGTCCCCTGGATCTTTGATTACTATACAAAGTTAGGCTTTTCGCCAGCCCATAAGATTCATAAGATTCATGCACTTAGAAGGGTTTCGGCAAGCTCTGCTTTATCTAGTTTGTTCTGATACAGGGGACTAGCGTTTCGTCCTCGGCTTCTCATCAACCAGGTTCGTTATCCCGAAGACGAGCGCTTGGGTGGCTCGATGGCGATGGTTTGCCGCCGCCACCTCGGTATCGACATCGATGCCATAGGCGCCATTCCTTTCGACGAGAGCGTATGGAAGGCGAATCGCAAGCGCAGGTCGTTCATGTTGGACTCTCCCGAATCGACGGCGGGGATCGCGCTCGAAAATGTCGCGCAATCGCTTCTGTGTCCGCCGACCTATCCTCGTCTCGCGGAAGAGATTTGATGTTCCAGCGTCTGAACGATCAGAACCACTATCAAGTTTTGGAAATTTCCTACGAGGCAAGCGCGGACGAGATCCAGTCCGCTTACGAAGTCGCGCGCGACATCTATAGTCACGACGTCCTGGTCTCCGGGTCGATTCTGTCGGAGCATGAACGCCGACGTACTTTCGATCGGATCGCCGAAGCCTACCAGACGCTCATAGCCGAAGAGAGCCGTCGCCTGTACGACCGGCGCCTCGGGCTCACCGAGAGCTCGAACCGTCCCCTTCGAGGTCCGGTCCCGATGCACGAGCCGGTCGAAGAAGTCGTCGAGGAGACCCGGGAGTCCGACAAGTTCGACAGGGTACCCGAGGTCGAACCGGCGCGGGCACGCGACGAGCCCCGCAAGTGCCCCATACAGCTCCGGCCATCCGAAGAGGCGAGCGGGGAGTTTCTCCGCAAAGCGCGAGAAGCGATGGGGCTCGAGCTTTCCACGATCTCCGAAGAGACGAAAATCGGTAGCTCGATGCTCGAGTACATCGAGAGCGAGCGCATCGATCGTCTCCTGGCACCGGTGTACCTGCGGAACTTTACCCGGCAAATGGCCCGTTGCCTCGGCCTCGACGAAGAGCGAGTCTCGACGTCGTATCTGGATCGCATCCGCCAGCGGTCCAACCACTAGCCCATCCAACACCTCCCGAGCTGTTATAGTTAGCGGCTTTAACGAGACGGAGGTGCCTTGTTGCCCACGCTTTCCGTGGTCATCCCGTGCTACAACGAAGTCGACACCATCGAGGCCATTCTCGCGGCGGTGTCGGCCAGCGACGTCGAGAGCAAGGAGATCATCGTCGTCGATGATTTCTCGACGGACGGCACCCGGGAAAAGCTGCGCGAGCTGTCGGGGGGGCTCGGCACTAATGTCGCCGTCGCCGTCGTCTACCACGAGCAAAACATGGGGAAGGGCGCTTGTCTGCGTACCGGGTTCGCCCGGGCCAAGGGTGACATAGTCATCGTGCAGGACGCGGATCTAGAGTACGACCCGCGCGAGTACCCTAAGCTTCTCACCCCGATCCTCGAGGGGAAAGCCGACGTCGTCTTCGGATCCCGTTTCGCCGGCGGTGAGTCGCATCGCGTTCTCTACTTCTGGCACTACGCGGCCAACAAATTGCTCACGCTGGCCTCGAACATATTCACCAACTTGAACCTCACCGACATGGAGACGTGCTACAAAGCGTTCCGCAGAGAGGTCATCCAGGGCATCGATATCAAAGAAAACCGCTTCGGGTTCGAGCCCGAAGTGACCGCCAAACTCGCCCGCAGTGGATGCCGCATCTACGAGGTTGGCATTTCCTACTCTGGCCGAACCTACTCGGAAGGCAAGAAGATAGGCTGGAAAGACGGCGTCCGCGCGTTGTGGTGCATTTTTCGCTACAACGTGTTTGGGTAGACGTTCCGCCTTCAGCCATCGGCCATCGGCCATCAGCTTGATTCTAGTTTGGCGGCGATGGCGCGGATTGTCGCGGGAGTCGTGCGGCAGCAGCCTCCGATGAGTCGGGCGCCGAGATCGCGCCACTCGATGACGTGGTCGACGATCGAGAACGACTGCTCGGCCGGGAGCCACTCGTGGCGCGTCGCGTCCCAGCCCTCACCGCTATTCGGGTAGGCAGCGAGAGGCTTGGTCGTCGCCTCTGCGGCGGAGCGGAGTAGCGCAGAGACGTAGTGAGGCGGCGTGCAATTCACGCCCACGGCGACGACCTGGGCTGACTCACCGGCGAGGCCCACGCACTCGGCGAACGGCTCGCCGTGGCAGACTTCGGTCTCGTTCCGGCAGCTGAAGCTGATCCAGGCAGGAACGTCGGGAAGCTCGTCCAGTAACGCCAGGATCGCTTCCGCTTCGACGAGACTCGGGATGGTCTCGAAGGCGACGATGTCCGGCGCCGCGCCGATGAGGACCTCGAGACGCCTGCGGTGGAAATCCATCAGCTGGTCTTGGCTCAGGCCGTAGTCGCCGCGGTACTCCGAGCCGTCGTGCAAAAAAGCGCCGTAGCAGCCGATGGAGGCGACCACGAGACCCCGGCGATGCCGACCACACGCCCGCCGAGCGATGTCCACCGCAAGCCGCATCAACCGGCTCGCTTCGCCTTTGTCGATGCCTCGGGCGGCGAAGCCTTCGAACGTGGCTTGGTAGGTCGCGGTGGTGGCGACATCCGCTCCTGCTCGAAGGTAGTTGTTGTTGACCGCCTCGATGGCCTCCGGCGCCTCGAGGAGGAGCTTGGCCGACCACAGCGGATCGTTCAGATCGGCACCATGCCTCTCGAGCTCGGTCGCGAGGGCACCGTCGAGAAGCACGTAGCCTTTTTCCTTCACCAGCTGCTCGATCGGGTTCATTGCACGCCTATGTTAATGTGTCGCGCCATGTATTTCCTCGGCTATGACTTGGGTAGCTCCTCAGTGAAAGCGTGCCTCCTCGACGCCGAGCTCGGTCGAGGGGTGGCGCGGAGCACGTACCCGGACCGCGAGATGACGATCGATGCGCCCCAGCCGGGCTGGGCAGAGCAGCACCCGGACTCATGGTGGGACGCGGCAAAAAACGCGACCAAGCGACTCTTGGTGAGCGCCAGCATCACGCCGTCCGAGATTCGCGGGATCGGCATCTCGTACCAGATGCACGGCCTCGTCATCGTGGATGAGCAGGGGAAACCGCTCCGCCCGTCGATCATCTGGTGTGATAGCCGGGCCGTCGAGGTTGGGGAGCGCGCTGTCGAAGCGCTTGGCGGCGAGCGCTGCCTCGAAACGCTTCTCAACTCGCCCGGTAATTTCACCGCATCCAAGCTCGCGTGGGTGCGCGAGAACGAGCCCGACGTCTTCGAGCGCGTCGACAAACTCATGTTGCCCGGCGACTATTTCGCCTGGCGCCTGACCGGCCGCATGGCGACGACGGTGTCGGGGCTGTCCGAAGGCATGTTGTGGGATTTCTCGGAGAACCGTGTGGCGCAGTTCGTTCTCGAGCACTTCGGGATACCGGATTCGGTCGTACCCGAGACGGTCTCGACGTTCGGGGAGCAGGGCCGGCTCACCGACGCGGCTGCACAGGAGCTCGGCCTCGCTTCCGGTACGCCCGTCGTCTACCGCGCCGGCGATCAACCGAACAACGCGCTGTCGCTGAACGTGCTCGAGCCGGGAGAGATCGCAGCGACCGCGGGAACGTCGGGGGTCGTGTACGGCGTCAGCGATACCGTCCGCGCCGATCCGCGCTCTCGTGTCAATAGCTTCGCGCACGTGAACCACTCCGGTGACGAGACGCGGCTCGGGATTCTTCTGTGCATCAACGGAGCGGGGAGCTCGTACCGGTGGCTGCGCGAAACCCTGTCGAAGAGTTACCAGGAAATGAACGAGAGCGCATCCGCGATTCCGATTGGCGCAGGCGGGCTTGTCGTCTTTCCGTTCGGGAATGGCGCCGAGCGTATGCTAGAGAACCGAGATCCCGGGGCGTCGCTCGCACACCTCAATTTTAATATCCACGACGCCGCCCACCTCGCGAGAGCGGTACAAGAAGGCGTCGCGTTCTCGTTTCGCTATGGGATGGACATCCTGGGGGAGCTCGGAATGCGCCCGAAGGTGATCCGCGCCGGCCGCGCGAACATGTTCTCGAGCCCACTGTTCACGGCCGCGGTGACCGGCGCGAGCGGTGTGAGCGTGGAGCTCTACCAAACCGACGGTGCCGAAGGAGCTGCGCGCGGCGCCGCCATCGGCGCAAAACACTTCACTTTGGCAGAGGCGTTCGAAGGGCTCGAGCGCGTGGCAACGATCGAGCCGGACCCCGAAAGTAGGTCCGAGTACGAGGAGGCCTACGGCCGTTGGGTTTCGGAGCTTCGGGAGAGGATGGGATGAGTCAACTGGTTGGCTGGAACAAGTACGTGCCGAAACGGTGGCGCCCCAGCGACTGAACGCCATCTTGGTCGGTGGCTTCGCCATCCTTGCCGCGGTCATCGCCGCGGTTGGCGTTTTCGGGGTGCAGGCGTTCTCGGTGAGTCAGCGAACCAGCGAGTAACAAACAAAAGACCCCAAGAAGCACGGTTTCCCTCCACAGCAGATCGAGTCAGTCAACGAGCTCGAGCCACCCGAACCACAGCGGGTGTTCTTTCTTGTACCAGGTCAGGATGTCGCGCAACGCTTGCTGGCGCTCTTCCGAGATCACTTCCGGTGGGATGCGATCGAAGTGAACGCGGATGTTGGGGCCGTCGTGATCGAGCGCTTCGGAGCACAGTGTCTGAAGCTCGTTGCGGATGCGACCGGAGTCGGAGATCCGCACCGCCCGGTCTCGAAAATCTTCGCCCGCGAGAAAGCGCATCAGGAGCGGATTGAACACCAGGCGCGCTCTTTCGTCGTCTTCTTCGTTGCGCAGCGTGAGCTTGATGACTTTCCGGCCTTTTCTCGTGGCGAGCGCCACGGTGACCCGGTGCGTCGATGCGTCGAGCTTTTCGACCGCAGGGGAGCCGGTGTATGGGTCGGTGCACATGTACCCGCACGCCGCGAGCACGCGCCATCGCCTCTCGGGAAAGAAATCATCGGCGCGGACGACCGACCGATCGATGGGCATGCCCGCGTCCCGTGCGGCCCGAATCGCATCGCGATACGCCTCGACCTGTTGGGCATCGAGCGGGAGGTCCTCAGTCGCGAGCCGCTTCAATCGGTCGCCGAAATCCGCAGCTTCGGGATCGAGCTGCATTACGTTGCGCTCGACATCCCAGGGAAGAGCGTACTTGGACGTGAATACCGATAACGATGCTTCCAGTCCCAGCACGGGCGCGAGGCTCGCCGCCTGCATCGCTTCCGCCGATCCCGAATAGCCGTCGCAGATAAACACGTGCCACTCACCGTCGTCGTCCTTGCGCGCACCTACCTGATAGGTCGGCGCGTAGCTGCCGGAGTCGACGAACGCTTCCATGCCCGAAGGAAGGCGATAGCCGGTTTCGACGAGATGGACGCCCGCTTCCCGCCACTCGGCCCACAGCGTGCCGAGGCGTTTTTCCCGGCTCGGGCCGGAAAGGGTCCATACATGGATGTTCTCGCGACGAATCCCAGGGTAGGTCCCTTCGATGGCCTCCGCGATCTTGGTCCGATGCGTGCGGTAATCGACGAGCATCGCGCGCTCGGCAGCGTGTTCGACCACTTCGCGAGGAAGGAACAAGTTGCCGACGTAGCCTTCATAAGGACGGCTTACCCGCAGCGGCTGATCGAAGAGATGCAACACCGTGAGCGGGCCGGTCTCTTCGCCTTGGGCAAACCGCGACGTGTTCTCGAGCGTGTCGATGGCGGCGCTCCAGATGGTGATGCCCGAACCCAGGGCCTCATCGTAGAAGTGCTCGAAGTCGTAATCGGGATCGTTGATCAGCCGGGCGACGCGCTCATCGACCCACTTGGCAACTTGGGGGCGGGCATACACTCGTCCGAACCCGAGCTGCGGATTCGAGCCCATCTCGGGGGTCTCGCCCGCTTTCGGCATGAGCCCTTCGCCAAGGGACACCATGATCGCGTGGTTTTCCGGAAGCTGACGGGTCGCGTACCAGAGCGACTCGCTCATCGCATACGCCGAGATCGCGTCGGCGTCTTTCTTGACTTGATTCAGCCCGGCCTTGTCGAGTCCTTTGCCCTCGCCGAACCGGCCGTAGAGCTTGGTGCCGAGCGCCGTCAGCGCCGCGGTCATAGCGACGAGCGACTCCATCCTTGCCGGTAGGAACGAAAACCGCGTACCAGGCTCTCGATGCCGCTCTTCCTCGACTTCGACGTCCTCGAGCCACAAGTGGAAGCGGCCGAGAATGGGGCTAGTATCGAACGCCCACTGAGCGATGAGGTTTTTCTTGCCTCTTTTTTCTTCCGTCGATGGCATCGGAATCGAAAGCCTTGGCAGCCTAATTAGGCGCCGAGACTATATCAGCTAGAAGCCTCCGAAGACCACTTGACCGCTGGTCGCATCCGGCCTAACCTTCGCGCTTTGAAGCATATGAGGCGTTTTCCTTGAAGATTGTCATCATCGGCGCCGGGGTCATGGGCCTTTCGTCCGCGCTCGATCTCCTCGAGGAAGGGCACGACGTTTCCGTCATCGAGGCGGCGCTCTCTCCCAGCGGTATGGCGGGCTCCTTCGACTTCGGTGGAGCGCCCGCCGAGAAGTTCTACCACTTCATCTGTGGCGCGGATGATGGCTATTTCCGTTGGCTGGGTCGTCTCGGCCTCGCGAAGCGGCTGTCGTGGCGCCAAACGTCGATGTCGGTCTTCCACGGCGGACGGCTCTACCCGTTCGGCGATGCGCTATCGCTCCTACGATTCGAACCGCTGTCGTTCAACGCGCGCGTGCGCTACGGGTTGCATGTGCTACAAGCCAAACGACTCGACGACTGGCGTGCGCTCGAGAACGTTCCCGCGCGCGAGTGGCTGATCGAAGGCACCGGCGAGGAGTCGTACCGTGTCGTGTGGGAGCCTCTGTTGCGCCAGAAATTCGGGCCGCACACCGATACGATTTCAGCCGCGTGGATTTGGAGCCGCATCCACCGTCTCGCGAGCTCGCGCAATCGGATGTTCCAGGAGCGGCTCGGGTTTCTCGACGGCGGTACCGACGTGCTCGTGACCGCGCTCGTCGACGCGGTCCGCGCGCTCGGCGGCCGGATCGAATGTGGAGCGCCGGTCGAGCGCCTCCACCTCGATGGCGGCCGGGCAGTGGGTGTGAGCGCCTCGGGCGTGGAACATCCTGCCGACGCGGTGGTGTCCACGGTGCCGCTTTCCATCCTCACCCGCATCGGACCCGATCTTCCGCCCGACTATGTCGACAATGCGCTCGCGCTCGACAACATCGGCGTCCGCTGCATCCTTCTCAAGCTCGCGAAACCGTTGACGAAGTACTTCTGGGTGAATGTGAACGATGACAGCCTCCCTCTGTGTGGGCTCATCGAGTACACGAACTTGAACCCCGCGGACGGCTACAGCCTCGTGTATTCGCCGACGTACGTACCCCGCACCGACCCTGAGTACGCCCGTCCCGATGAGGAAGTCCTCGAGGAAACACTCGACGCGATCGCGGTCGTCCGGCCGGAGTTCGATCGGGCATCGGTCGTCGATTACCGCGTTTTTCGCGAGCGGTTCGCTCAACCGGTGTGTCCCGTGGGATTTCAGAAAAAACTCGCCCCTTTACGAACGCCGGTGCCGAACCTCGTCGCTGCCGATACCACCCACTTGCTGCCGCACGACCGCTCCATCTCCGATAGCTTCGACCTCGCCGGCAAGTTGATGGCCGCTTTCCGCGACGCTTGTGGCGCCGTCCGTCGTGCTTCGTAGAGCGGGTCTCGTTCTCGGTGTCAGGTCAGCCTGCTCGCGGCCGTGGCGGTTCGTCTCGTCAATCCCGGCGTCTTGGAGCTAGAGCCTGGCGAGCGCGCCTTCAGCCGCGCGGTCGGCGGCGCCACGCCGAGCGGCCGCGTGCTCGAGCGGGCGCGGGTGCGCCTTGCCGGTCTGAGGCGCGCGGAGCCCGGGCAGATTCTGATCTACTTCGCCGACGAGCGCACCGAGGCTCGAGTTGGCGTCGACGGTGGAGCGCTTCGGACCGTGCGTGCGAATCGAGACGGGGAGCTCATCGTGAGCCTCCCGCCGCGGGCGACGCCGTCCGCGACGCTCGAGCTGGTCGCGACGAGTGCACCGCTCCGGGTGCTCTCTATGACCGTGACCGCGCCGAGCTCTCCGTGGCCGCCGATACTGGCGCTCATTCTCGTGGCGCTCACCATCGCGGCGTTGCTCGATAGAGCGGAGCTCGAGATCGTCTTCGCGGTCGGGCTCGCGGTTGCGGCGATGGTAGCGCTCGGCTTTGCGACGACGCGCTTTTGGCTGCCGCTTGTTCCGCTTCAGCGGAAATGAGACTTTCTGCAAGTGACGGGTTCTCTCCCCTGCCTGGGTGAACTGCCATGGTATCGCCACCGGGAGGATAGGGCACTGCTGGGAAGCAACCCGAGCGCCCGGTGGCCGGAATACGGTTGGCATTATTACGCACTGTGTTCATGCTCCCGGGCTCCGGTATGAGCCAAACCGGATCCGCTCAAAGCGGAAAATCCCGGGGGTTCGGGGGCAGAGCCCCCGTTCGCTATTTGACAACTGGATTCTCCGAGCCGTTTGAGGTTTTCTTCGCGGCGATGCTTGCGTGCGTTCTCGAGTTTGTCGAGACGTACCTGCTTGCGCTCTTCGTGACGGAGGAGAAACCGGTCTTCGGGCGTGAGGTATTCGATTCCTGCGTGGAGCCTCTTTGCGTTGTAAATCTCTATCCATTCTCCGATGATGTCTTTCGCGTGAAGCTGATTGCGAAGCTCCTTGTCGGAGAGGCCCTCCTCGCGCAACGTGCGATGAAATCGCTCGATTGCACCGTTGGACTGCGGATGATGAATGCGAATACGAATCTGCTTCAATGAGAAGTGCTTGATGAGTTTGCGGAAGTCCTTGCTGGTAAATTGGCTGCCGTTGTCGTTGACAATCTGGGGCCGTTCTCCAGGGTAGCGCTCCAGCGCTGCATGGACCACATCCGTCACTTCGGCGGCGGTCATGCGCGACAGCAGTTCCCAGTACACGATGTAGCGCGAGAAGCCGTCCAGCACTCCGATGAAGAAATACCACCGTCCCGCGATCCACAGGTACATCAAGTCCGTATGCCAGCGTTCGTGGGGGCGTTTCGGAAGTTCGGGCTTGCGGCCTACGGACGGTGTGGCATTCCACCTTGCGAGCAAATCGTTCCGGTCCAGAATGCGGTACACGCTGCTCGGGCTCAGGCAAACGACATCCTCGTCCACCATCATCCAGCACAGCCGCCGGTAGCCGTCCCGTGGGTGTGCTAAAGCATAGACCGTCACCGCCTCCTCCTCTTCGGCAAGCACCTGGTCCAAGTCTGGTGCCTTGGGCTTGATGTCCTCCAGCGCTCCCTCCTTGCGCCTCTTTTGCCAGCGGTAGTACAGCGAGCGAGAGAGCCCGAGCTTCGAGACAACCCATTCCAGCTTCACCCGGCTTCTCTCCATTGTCTGCTCGATACAATCCAAAATCCTCAACTTCTCGTGCGGCTCGAAACGACACCGGTCGACTAGCTTCCAAGCGTTTTTTTTAGGTCCAGATTCTCCATGGTGATCTCTACCACCACCGATTTCATCCTCTCAAGCTCTTGACGCAGCTTCTCCTCGCGGCGAGACGCCTTCTCCTTCTTGCCATTCTGAAATGATTCCAGTGTCGCCTCCTCCGATTGTTTCAGCCACTGATAGTACTGCCCTGTATTCAATGTGTGGCGCCGACACACCTCGGACACCGTCGCACCACTCTCCTGGCACTCCTTGAGTATCTGCAGCTTCTCCTTCGCTGACCAACGTTTCCTGCCGTCCATCTCTGCCTTCTCCCTTCGTTGAGTATAAGACAGAGGCGAAAACCGTCACTTACTACGACCCCCAAAAGTCTCATTTTGGCTGAACCAATACACCGCTCTTGTTCGTGGTCTCGAGCGCTCTCATCGGTCGGCGGAGCCGATTCTATTGGGCGACGAGCGGACTTGCCGCGTCCGTGATCTTTGGCGTGTGGGTGCGTGTGTACTTTCTTCCGTCCGCGGGCTCGTGGGATACGGAGTATTGGAAGGCATGGATGGCGCGCGCCGTCTCGCACGGCACCACACACGTGTACGGCGATCCCGACGCGGTAGGGGAGGGCGCGTTCTTCGACCAGCTTTGGGGACGATCGGCGCTCTGGCGTACCGCCTACCGGGGCCGTGAGTTCGTCGTGGACTATCCGCCAGGTGCGATGGCGATGTGGCGAGGGTCGTGGTTTCTGGTCCGAGCCGTCGCTCCCGGGCTCGAGCTCGGCGAAGCCGAAAACGTAGCGGTCAAACTCCCGCCGCTTCTCGGTGACATCGCTTCCGTCGCGCTCTTGTTGTGGATTTTTCGCCGCGAGCGTCGACGGGCGCTCACCCTCGCAGCGCTTTATTGGGCGACGCCGGTCTCGTGGCTTTCGAGCGGCGTTTTGGGGTTTCTCGACGGCGCGTACGCACCGCTTGCGGTCGGCGCGCTCGTGGCGGCCTCGGCTGGACGGGCGGGGTGGTCGGGAGTGCTCGTGGCACTGGCCGCACTCATCAAGCCCCAGGCTCTGATCGTGGCACCGGCGGCGGCAATCGTGCTCGCCGGTGTTAGTGTTGGTTTCGGGGCTCGGCGGGCAATTCTATCGGGCCTATCGGGACTGACTGTCGTCGGTGTCGCACTCATCCCCTTCATCGTCGCCGGTACGCTCGACGAAGCCGTGACCCATGTCTTCCGAATCCTGTTCCAACAACGGCTTTCGGCGGGCTACGCCAACCCGTGGTGGCTCGTCGGGTGGTTGCTCTCGGATGAGCCCTACGCGCCCAAGGACTTGGTTCCGTTTGCGGGCGTCCTCGCTGTCAGCGCATTCACGGTCGCCGCCTTTCTTATTTGTTCCCGCACCAAAGACGCGGTCATGATGGGTGGCGGGCTCATTTTTGCGTACGCGATGCTTGCGCTCGGCGTTCATCACAACCACCCCCACGTGATGTTTCTCGCGTTCGCCGCCACCGGGATTCGCAGCCGGCACTTCGCGTGGCTCGTCGGGATTCTCTCCGCGAGCTACGTGTTGAACATGCTGTGTCTGTCCGGCATCGGCCGGTTCTACGGTTCGCGCTACCTGGCGGTGGAGTCGATCGCGGCGAGCTCCGCTGGGCTTCGTACCGCTTTGGGCTTCGACTTGACACTGTTGTTGGCCGTCGTCAACATCGCGCTCTTCGCCATGTTCCTGGTCTACGTCCGACGACATGAGTGACGAGGAGCTCTTCGCGCAGCCGGCGCCCTCGTGGTGGGAACGTCTGTGGGAATCCGAGAACCGGCAGAGCTATTGGATTACGCGGTTCTTGATTCTGCGTCTTCTCGGGCTCGTCTACTTCGTCGGGTTCTTGACCATCGTGAACGACGGTCTTCCGTTGATCGGGAGCGATGGGTTGACGCCGGCGGCGAGCTACGTCGAGCGTATCGAAAGTTCTCTGGCCTCCCGCACCGAGGGTTTTCTTCAGCTCCCGAGCATTTTCTGGCTCTCTGTGTCGGACGCCTTTCTCATGCGTGTCGCGTGGCTCGGGTTGCTCGTCTCGTTGCTCGTGACCCTCGGCTACGCGAATGCCGTGCTGCTCACGTTCCTCTGGTGTCTCTACATGTCGTTCGTCCACATCGGGCAGGTGTGGTACGGGTTCGGATGGGAGTTGCAGCTTCTCGAAACGGGTTTTCTTGCCATCTTTCTTTGTCCGCTCTTCGACGGCCGGCCGTTTCCCAAGCGTCCGCCCCCCGTCGTCGTGATCTGGCTCTACCGTTGGCTCATCGTCCGCATCATGTTGGGCGCGGGACTCATCAAATTGCGCGGAGACGAATGCTGGCGCGATCTCACGTGCCTCGTCTATCACTACGAGACCCAACCGGTGCCGAACCCGTTGAGCGCGCTCCTGCACTTCATGCCGGTGTGGTTCCACAAGATTGGCGTTCTCTTCAACTACGTGTGTGAGCTCATCGCTCCGTTTTTTGCCTTCGGCCCTCGTCGCGCCCGCCATGTCGCCGGCGTCTTGATGGTGAGTTTCCAACTCGCGTTGATCCTCAGTGGGAATCTCTCGTTTCTCAATTGGCTCACGATCATTCCGGCGCTCGCGTGCTTCGACGATTCGTTCTTCGCACGATTCGTTTCTCCCGGCTGGCGGGAGCGGCGGAGACAGGCTTCCCTCCACCGCGCCCAGCAGGTCGTCGCGTTCGGTCTTCTCGTCCTCGTCGCGCTTTCGAGCCTTGGTCCCGCGCTCAACCTCGTCTCGAGCCGTCAGGTCATGAATACGTCGTTCGACAGGCTTCATCTCGTCAACACTTATGGAGCGTTTGGAAGCGTCGGCCGCGAACGGTTGGAGCTCGTCTTCGCCGGCTCCGACGACGGGACGACGTGGCGCGAGTACGAGTTCAAGTGCAAAGCGGGGAGCGTGGATCGGCGTCCATGCGTCATCACGCCGTATCACTATCGACTCGATTGGCTTTTGTGGTTCGCGGCGATGGGGCGTCCCCGGCAATATCCTTGGGTGGCGCACCTAGTGTGGAAGCTTCTCGAGAACGATCCAGCTACACTGAGCTTGATCGAGACGAACCCGTTTCCCAACACTCCGCCCCGGTCGATTCGAGTCGAGCTGTTTCGCTACGAGTTCGCTGAGCCCGCTGAGTCCGCATGGTGGAAGCGCGAGCGGGTGGCGAGCTGGCTGCCAGAAACATCGCTCTCGGACGCTACACTAAGGGAGTTTCTCCGAGCTCGAGGATGGGCCCAATGATCTGGATTTTGGCGATAGTTGCAGCGTTTCTGGTCGGATGTGGCGATGACGCATCCCCGACCTCGTCCGTCATTTCGACCACCGCCGTGACCGCGCCGAGCGGCGCGCTACTGCGCCTCGCCAATTTGAGCGCCGATCTCGCCGGTGCCGAGGTGCGGCTCGACGGTGCGATCATCCGCGATACCGTCGGCTACCCACAGGTCACCGGCTACCGCCGCGTCGACCCCGGCAACCACAGAATCCGATTCATCCCGTCCGCGAAGACACCGATCGATGCGCGTACCGTCCAACTCGACATCGAGCTCACGGTCGCAACCGGCGAAGCAGTGACCCTGGTCGCGGCCGGCCTGGTCGACACCCGGACACTCTCGCTTGCCGTGTTCCGAGACGAGCTCGCCGCAAACGGTGACGGAACGCGCCTGCGCCTCCGCCTCATCAATGCGATGTCCGATTTCCCCGCCTCGCTCGAGCTTTGGCTGCGCGCGGGATCGCCGTTGCTGAGAAACGTCCAGTATCTCGAGGACCGAGGCTACCGTGCCGTCACCCGTGGAAACTATCCTCTCGAGCTCCGGCGACAGGGGACTCGCGGCCCGCTCATACCGGTCGTACCGTACGGCCTCGCAGGAAACGCCACCTACACGATGTTCGCCTACGGCACGCTCCGAAAAGGAGACCGGGACGCTCTCCTCGTATTGGACGGAAGCCAAGGCGGTCCCGCTCTCAGGCGTTGAGCCCACACACGTTTCACATGCTCAGGAGGTATCGTTAACGAAACCAGGCATGAAACCAGTCATGATACGTGCGACACTGGAGCGAGCGCGAGCTCACCGTACTCGTCGATGCAGTACTTCCGGGCGAACGCACGCGGCGTGAGGTTCAGAAACCCGGCGAGACGCTCGAGGTCTTCTCTTTCGAGGAACACGCCGTATCCAATCCAGGTCCCGATCCATCCTAGTGCTACGATACCCGATGCCGAGAACGCCCCGCAGCCGGTTTTACGATGGTCGCTTCTACGCGCGCGTCGTCGACCCGTTCGTCTCGGGTTTGCATCGAATCGTCGCCGAGCTCGTCGAGCCCGGCTCCAAGGTGTTGGACGTCGGGTGCGGCACCGGCAACCTCGCGGTCCGTCTGGCGCCGGCGGCGGTCGAAGTCGTGGGAGTCGAGCTCTCACCCGCGATGGCGGAGTACGCGACCCGACGGCTGGGCGGTTCGACCACGAATGTGTCGATCATCGTGGGCGATGTGACGGAGGTAGTGGCTGAAAAACCTGACCGCTACTTCGACGTAGCGACGATGGCGCTGGTACTCCACGAGATGCCGTCCGAAGCGCGCGAGCCCGTGCTCCGCGAGGTGACACGGGTTGCAAGGCGATTGCTCTGTCTCGACTACCGCGTCCCCATGCCAAAGAACCTGCAAGGTGTTCGCAATCGGGTCGCCGAAGCGCTCGCGGGCGGGGAGCACTATCGCGCGTTCCGAGACTTCACCCGCCGCGGTGGCACGAACGGCGTGGCCACGGCTGCAGGGCTCGGCTGCAAGAACATCCGCTACCCTGACAAGGGCACTTTCGACATCTGCGAGATCACCGCCAAAGTCCACTAGGGCTGGAAAAGACTGGGGGCGATCGTCGCATCGTGGCGCGAGGTGAAGCCGCGTGACCAGGCGTGATATCTTCCCGCACTGACAGTTGACACGCTTTGATAGCGAGCGGTAGCGAGGAGGAATTATGAGAAACGCAATCGTTATGGCGGTACTCGTCCACGCATCCATGTCGGGGGCGACTGAGAAAAAGGCGGTCATGCTTCCGGGTGCCAATCCCGACCTCCCGTTCAGCTCGGCGGTTTGGACCGGGGACTTTCTCCGTACGTCGGGTTCGCTCGGTGGCGTGCCAGGCGAGGGCTACTCTCCAGACATCAAAGAGCAGACCCGCCAGACGTTCAAGAATCTCACCCGCGTGCTCGAGGTCGCCGGGTCCGATTTGTCGCGTGTCGTCAGCGTGAGCGTGTATCTCACCGACGACCGCCACTACGAGGCCATGAACGAGGTCTTCCGAGAGACCTTTCCCGACCAGGCCAAGGCTCCGACGCGCGCCACGGTGCGCACCGACCTCGCCGCTCCCAACGGCTACATCGAGATTTCGATGGTAGCGGTGCGCGAAGGCGTCGAGCTCCGCCACATCACTCCCGAGGGCTGGCGGCCGGCGCGGCAGGGTTTCGCCTACGGCATCTTGGCGGGCGATACGCTGTTCGTGTCCGGGCTGGTGTCGAGCGACCCGAAACAAGGCGCGTTAATAGGCGGCGATATCGGCACGCAGGCGAGGAAGACGTTGGACAACCTCGGCGAAGTCCTCGAAGCCGCGGGCATGAGCTATGCGGACGTCGTGTCCAACAAGATCTACCTCCGTGACGGACGCGATTTCTCCGGAATGAACGAGGTCTACCGGTCGGTGTTCCCCGAGCCGCGGCCGGCGCGCGCCACGGTGAGGGCGGGCATCATGGCTCCCGCCGCCCGCATCGAGATGCAGTCGGTAGCGGTCAAAGACGCCTCGCGCAAGGTCGCCGGAAACGCGCAGCCCGGCGCCACGATTTCACCGTCCGTCGTCGCAAGCGGACGACAGTTTCTCGCCGGCATGACGGGTCGCGGCCCCGATGGCTACGCGCCCGGCGACGTGAAAGCACAGACGCGGCAGTGCATCGCCCGATTGCAAGCGACCCTCGAAGCCGCCGGCCTCACGTTAGACGACGTCGTCGAGAGCACCGTGTATTTGACCGATATTCGTCACTTCTCGGACATGAACGAGGTCTACCGCGAGCTCGTGCCCAAGCCGCGCCCCTCGCGCACGACCATCGGCACGGCGCTCATGTCCCCCGACGCGCTCGTCGAGATCATGTTCATCGCCGACGCCGCCGACGCGACGAAGTGAAGCGCGGTTGCTGTTCAGCCGTACAAGTAATCGTTCAGGATATTTTCGAGAGCCTCCTGGCGGCCGCTGACGCGCTCGGGCTCGTCGTTCGACGCGGCAAACGATTCGAGCTCCGGCAACGACGTGTCGCGGCCGAGAATCTTTCTCCCCATCTCGGTATCGCGAAACTTCGCGTAGCGCTCGGCGAGCGGCTTCGACAGCGCGCCGTCTTCGATGATCTTGTTCGCGACGAGCAGGGCTCTAGCGAACGTGTCCATGCCGCCGATGTGCGCGTGAAATAGATCCACGGTGTCGAACGAGCCGCGCCGGAGTTTGGCGTCGAAGTTCAGTCCGCCGTCGCCCAAGCCGCCCTGTCCGAGAACCACGAGCATCGCCACCGTGGCGCTGGCGAGGTCGGTCGGGAACTGGTCGGTGTCCCAGCCGAGGTTGAGGTCGCCGCGATTGATGTCGAGGCTCCCGAGCCGGCCGGCAGTCGAGGCGACGAGCAGATCGTGCTCCCACGTGTGGGTCGCCAGCGTAGCGTGGTTCGACTCGATGTTCAGCTTGAAGCGATCGAAGAGATCGAACTCGCGCAAGAAGCTGATCGTCGTCGCGGCGTCGAAATCGTACTGGTGCGTCGTCGGCTCCATGGGCTTCGGCTCGATGAGGAGCGTGCCGGTGAAGCCCGCCTCCTTCGCGTAGTCCGAGGCGAGGTGCAGAAACGCCGCCATCTGCTCGCGCTCCTGTTTGAGGTCGGTGTTCAAAAGCGTCGTGTAGCCTTCGCGCCCGCCCCAGAAAACGTAACCTCTGCCGCCGAGTGCGACCGTCGCATCCATGGCTCGACGAACCTGGGCGGCGGCGTGAGCGAACACGAGCGGGTCGGGATTCGTCGCGGCGCCGTGGGTGTAGCGCGGATGGCTGAAGAGGTTAGCCGTCCCCCACAGGAGTTTCACGCCGGTCTCGTCCTGGTGGCTCTTCGCCCGCTTGATCATCTGATCCAGGAAGTGGTTCGTTTCCTCGATCGAGCTCCCCTCGGGCGCGATGTCGCGATCGTGGAAGCAGTAGTAGCCAACGCCGAGCTTCTGGAAGAACTCGAACGCGGCGGCCAACGTGGACTCCGCCGCAGCCACCGGATCGGACTCGGTGCCCCACGGGCGCACGAAGCTTCGGCCGCCGAAGACATCGGCGCCCATCCCGCGCATCGTGTGCCAGTAGCACACCGCGAACTCGAGGTGCTCCGACATCGTCTTTCCCGCCACGGAGCGATCCTTGTCGTAGTGGCGAAACGCGAGAGGATTCTTCGAATCCGCTCCCTCGTATGCAATAGGGTCTTTGACCTCGGGGAAGTAAATCATGGCGTGTTTCCTCTCAATGACGTTGGGCGGTCATCACCCGCGTCGGACTCAGCAGAAAAGGCGGCAGGTACGCCGGAATGTTGGAGAAGCATTCACTCGCTTATGAGCGCGATCACCGCGCCCGCGGGATCACGAATGACACAGAACCTGTTCTTGCCCATTTTGCGGGGACCGTCGACGAGGTGTCCGCCGAGCTCGACCGCGCGACGAACGCTCGAGTCGACGTCCTCGACGTTCACGTAAAGAAGCCACTGCGCCGGCAAGTTGTCATTCGCGCCGCGAGCGTGGCAAATACCCGCCACCGCCGCACCGCCTTGCGGAGGCTCCATGTTGTAGTCGTCGTAGCCTCCCATGTCGACGGGCTCGTGTTTCCAGCCGACGACTTCTCCGTAGAAATCTCGAATGACGTCCGCGTTCTCGACGGTAAGATCTTTCCATACGATGGTGCCTGCGGGTTGATCGTCGCTCATGTCTACCTCACGATTTCGAGAATCTCGCCTTCGCCTGCCGGGCCAATCCGGGATAGAGCTTGTCCACCGTTGCTTCGTTCCAGGGCTCGCCCGCAGGCTCGGCGACTTCCTCAGTGGTCTCGAGCGGCTCGGGAAGGGGCACCTCCTCGCCGGTCTTTTGCTCGAGCGCGTACACTGGTAAATACAGCATTTCTTCGAACTCGGCCAACCACTCGGGGTCGTTGGGAACGAATGTCTCGAGGCCCGCGGGATCCTTTAAAGCCTGCTCGAACACGCGTTGGCCTCTGGAAATCAGCCACGCACGAAAGTACTGGAAGCCGTCGTCGGAGGCTCCGCCGTTAATAATGTAAGCCGCCGCCCACAGGTCCCACCGATACGCGCGCGCGAGAACGTCGTCGAGACGCTCGCGAAACCCCTCGATGGCATTCGGCGGCAGCTCCATGAGGCCGCGCTCGAGCACTTCGAGGAACCGCTCCTCGTCGTTTCCGGACTCTTCCCGGGCCTCGTCGACGAGCTCCCAGAAAGTCTCTTCTTGCATAATCTGAACTAGAGATTAAATACTCGCTTCGCGTTGTCCTCGTAGATCATCTTACGGTCGGCGTCGCTCAGGAAATCGATGTCGTCGATCAGTGGTTTGATGTTGTCGAGCCATTCACCGCTTTCGGGATGCTTGGAGCTTCCTCCTTCTTTTTCAGGGGCGGGAGCATAGCGCGGCATCGTTGCAAATGCTAATGGCGAGTCGGTCACATGCTGCCGGCAGGAGGGCGGCTTCAGAATGAAGAAACTGGATATATTCAATCACATTTTTCCGAAGCAGTTCTACGAGCTGATGCTGGAAGTCGCACCGAAACAGGAGGACATGGGCAAACGGGTGCGCGGGGTTCCGATGCTCTACGACCTGGACGAGCGCTTCCGCGTCATGGACCTATATCCGCCAGACCATCGAGATCGTCGACGGTCTCGACATCTCCGATGAAGACCGCGGAAAGATCTACCGGAAAAACGCGCTGAAACTGCTCAAGCTGAACGGCTCTCTTAGCTGAGCTACGCGGCGTCGACGGCGGGTTTCAATACCTCGGCCGCGAAGCGGCGGAGACCGGTGGGAGTCGTCGTTGCTGGCGAGCGCGGCTGTTCGGCAACGATGCGTCCTTCGCGCATCGCGGTGAACATCTCCGCGTACATCGCCACCACGAAATCCGGTAGCCCGGTGGCGAGCATGCCTTCTCTCGCTTGATCGATGGTGACCTCGATCAAGTTGACGGGTTTTTCGATACCCTCTCCGATGAGCTCGGCGGCATCCGTCGGCGTCAGATCCCGCGGGCCGTGAAGCTCGTGCACTTTCTGACCTGACCAGTCGGCGCCAAGGAGATAAGTGGCGGCGACGTCGCCGACGTCACTCGTCGCGATCGTGGCCATAGGGGCGTTTTTCGGCAGGGGTGAGTATATCGAGCCTTCGGATGCGATCGTGGCGACGTCGGCGAGGTGGTTCTCCATGAACGAGCCCGGTCGTAAATGGACGACGTTCGGCATCGCCTCGCTAAAAATGCTTTCGACCTCGCCCAGAGATGCGATGAGACCGGTGTTGGCGCCCGCGTGCGCGCCGATGCTCGAGATGTTGACCACGCGCGCTCCACTTTCGCGCTCGCCATGGCCTGGGCGGCCTTCTGGGCCGTTTCTCTTACCCAAGCGGCGTAGTCCGGACGGTAAGCCGGCGGTGTGAGCCAGAAAACAGTTTCGGCGCCGTCGAAAGCCTTCGCGAGCGCGACCGCATCGTCGGTGGAGCCGATCACGAGGCTCGCTCCGCGGGACGTGAGGTCGGTCACCTTGTTCGGATTGCGGCTGATGATGCGGACGGGTACGCCCGAGTCGAGCAGGCGCTCTGCAGTTCGTCGCCCGATATTCCCGTTCGGTGTGTTGATGACGATGGTCATGGGCTCACCTTGCTTTTAGAACCACTGCGGGCTCACATTTTTCCTTCGGGCGAAAGCTCACGATACCAGAAATCGACTGGCTTCTGCTAGGATTCCGGCTATGCAACGACGAGCGTGGGGTTTCGGTATGGTCTGGGTTTTCGCCGGTACGTGGGCGTGTGCGCCTACGGGCGACGATACACGAGCGCCGGCGGGCGGATTCAGCACCGACCTGCTCAGGTCGCACATCGAGGTCCTGTCCTCGGACGATTTCGGCGGACGAGCGCCCGGCTCTCCCGGAGAGGAAAAAACCGTCGCCTACCTCACCGAAGCATTCCGCTCCTACGGCTTGAAACCGGGAAACCCGGACGGGACCTACGTACAGCGGGTCCCTCTCGTTGGCATCACCGCCACGGACGGAAGCCATCTTTCTATCGTCCGCGGTCGTCAACAAGAGGAGCTCACCCAGGGGCTCGGCTACGTCGCGTGGACGAAACGAGTCGTCGAGGGAGTCGATGTCGACGCCGAGCTCGTGTTCGTCGGCTACGGCGTTGTCGCGCCCGAGTACGACTGGGACGACTACAAGGACGTCGACGTCGAAGGCAAGGTGCTCGTCATGCTCGTCAACGACCCGCCTATCGAGTCTGGGTTCGGCGGCGATGCGATGACCTACTATGGGCGCTGGACCTACAAGTATGAGATCGCTGCAGAAAAAGGTGCGGCCGGCGCGTTCATCGTTCACGAGACCGTTCCGGCGGGTTATCCATGGGAAGTCGTGAGTGGAAGTTGGATGGGCGAATCCTTCGACCTCGAAACACCGGACAAGAACATGGGCCGGGTTCCCGTCGAAGGCTGGTTCTCGCTGAGCGCTGCACGGGCGCTCTTCGAGGGAGCTGGTCTCGATTACGAAGAGCAAAAGCAAGCCGCCGCCGACCGATCGTTCCACCCGGTGTCACTGGGAACGCGGATGAAGGCGACGATCGAGAACGAGCTGAGGAACGTCTCGTCAGCCAACGTGATCGCGAAGCTCGAAGGCACTGAGACTGAGGCCGCCGCGCCGGACGAGACGGTCCTCTACCTCGCCCATTGGGACCACCTCGGGACTCAAGAGTCCATGGAAGGCGACAACATCTTCAACGGCGCCTACGACAACGCGACCGGAGTCGCCGGGCTTTTGGAGCTGGCACGGGTTTTCAGCGAGTTGGATCCGACTCCGCGACGCAGTATTTTGTTCCTCGCCGTGACCGCTGAGGAGCAAGGGCTCCTCGGCTCACGCTACTACGCTGAGAATCCGTTGTACCCTGCCGCCAAGACCGTCGCTGCCATCAACATGGACGGCCTCAATATTTGGGGCCGGACGACAGACGTCACTGTCGTCGGAATGGGGCAATCGAGCCTCGACGATCTCGCGAGAGAGATCGCCGGCCGGCAGGGCCGCACGCTGCTCCCCGATCCCGAGCCCGAGAAGGGCTATTACTACCGCTCGGACCACTTCGAGCTCGCGAAAGTCGGCATCCCGGCGTTTTACGCCGACATCGGCGTCACGTTCGAAGGTAGGCCCAAAGGCTGGGGCGAGCGCCAGCGCGATATCTACACCGCCGAGGACTACCACAAGCCTTCGGACGAGATTAAAGACTGGTACGAGCTCTCGGGAATGGTGCAAGACCTCGACCTCTTCCACGGAATGGGCTTGCAACTAGCGACAACCGATGCCTGGCCCAAGTGGAGCGAAACCAGCGAGTTTCGGTCGAAAAGATAGTTTTCTTACCACGGATTTCACGCTTCCCCCTCACCTGTCCCCTTTTTCTAGTTCACGCGTCGAGCTCTCGCTACGCTTCGATGAACTTCCGCACGTGCTCGGAATCCATGGGTTGAGTCAGGAGCGATACCGTTACGAGGGCGATGAGATGTGCGCCAATTCCCCAGATGCCGGGGTGGATGCCTTGCCACTGGAGCGATGGCACGAGATTCCAGAGCACCACGACGCCGCATCCCGCGAGAAGGCCGGCAAGAATCCCCTGGGGCGTAGAGCGCTTCCAATAGAAGGCGGCGATCAGCGCGGGGAAGATTTGCGCGATGAACCCGTAGGACAGAAGCAGTAGGTACACGAGAGAAAAACTCGACGCCACAGCGAAATAGTATGCGACGAGGCCGATGACGACGACGGAGAGTCGGATGAGACGGGTCTCTTGGTACCCATCGAGCTTCTCGCGACGCATCACCCCGTAGAAATCCTTGACCATGACCGAGCCTGCCGCGTGTACGATCGCGTCGCCCGACGACATCGATGCGGCGAGCGCGCCCGCGCAGAAAAAGCCCACCGCGACAGCAGGAAGCCCCATCGACGTCACGATCGTCGGGAGAATCGTGTCGACGGGCGTCACGTCGGGAAACGCCGTCACCCCGGCGAAACCGATGAACATGATTGGGATCAGAAAAATCTGGAACGTCGGGTAGAACACGATCATCCGCTTGAGGCTCCTGATGTCCCGGGCGGTGTAGATTTTCATGAAGTAGTGCGGCCACACGCTGAACCCCAGGACCGAGATCGCGATCGAGCTCGAATAGCCGCCCCACGTCCAGGGGTTGCCGGAGGCGTCGAGCCCCGGAGCGCGCAGCATGTCGGGCGCCACCCGAGCGAGCTCTTCGAACATCGGCCCGACCCCGCCATGAAGCTTGTAGGGAAGGTAGAGCCCGAGCACCCACGCTAGCGTGAGCATCAGGATTCCCTGGAACGTATTGGTCCACGCGATGCCCATCACGCCGCTCTTGAAGACGTAGATCATGACTACGCCGTACGCGATCGCGGCGCCGCCCCACATCGGAATCCGTCCCTCGGTGACGACCGAGAACACGTAGCCCGCACCCTGCATCTGCAGAATCAAGTAAGGCACGAAGGCGACGAGGCTGATGAGCGCGAGAATTGCCGAGATATAGGAGCTCTGATAACGGTCGGCGAAAAGCTCTGCCTGGGTGACGTAGCCGCGCTGTCTCCCGAGACGCGCGATGCGCGGTCCGAGAAAATACCACGGTAGTAGACCTATTGTGCCGTAGGCGATGATGTAGAACGCCGCCGCGCCCCGTGAGTACGCCCAGCCCGGTCCGCCGAGAAACGCGAACGCGCTGTAGATCGAAGCCCCGAGGATGAAATAGAGAACGACGAAACCGAGGTTGCGGTCACCGGCGACGTAGCCCTCGGTGCTCGACGTGGCTTTGCGCCCCGAGAGCAAGCCGACCGCGAGCGAGAGCGCGAGATACCCGATGGTAACGAGGAAAACGACGAGCCAGTCTTCCATCAGCCGAGCCGGCCGTTCCGATCTTCCCAGAGGAACAGACCGAGCATCACGGAAAACACGGTCGCGATCACGATGACGAGATAGAAGAGCGACATCGGCATCCCGAGCACCATGGGGTAGATGTCGCTGAACCAGGAGTAGACCGGCCAGAGCACGGCAACGAAGGCGGCCACACAGAACCAGGCCACGTAACCTGCGGGTTTGGAAACCTCCGGCCTCACGGTGCCGGGGATTCTACTTCGGAACGAGCTCGATCTCGAAGAGCTTGGGCCAGAGCTTGCCGGTGACGAACAGGCGTTTTCCGGCTTCGTCCCACGCGATCCCGTTCAAGACGTCTTCCTGTCCGCTGCGTTTTTCGAGAATTCCGGTGAGGTCGATCCACGACAGCACTTTCCCGGTCTCGGGCGAGATGCGGGCGATGCGCTCTTGCATCCAGATGTTGGCGTAGATCTCGTCATCGATGTACTCGAGCTCGTTGAGGTTTTCGACGCGGACACCGCCGTCACGCACGGTGAGCTGGCGCGTCTCCATGAGGGTATCCGGATTCCAAAAATAGAGCGTCGACGATCCATCGCTCACGATGAGGCTCTCGCCGTCTTGGGTCATTCCCCAGCCCTCGAGCCCGTAGCGGAACTCGCGCACGAGCTTCATCGACTCGCGCTCGTACACGAAGCCGACCCCGGAGGTCCACGTCAGCTGATAAATCCGATCGTCGAGAATCGCGATGCCTTCCGCGAAGTAGGGCAGTAAGAGTGCACGGCGCTCGAGAACCCGCCCGCTCTCGAGCTCGACCCGCCTCAGATCGGAGTGCCCCCGAAGTCCAGTGCTCTCATACAAAACACCGTCCTGGTAGACGATTCCCTGCGTGAAGGCCCGCCGATCGTGAGGGTACGTGTTCACGACCTTGTACGAGTAAACCGGTGTCGGCTCGTCAGCAGTGGCACTGAACCCGATAGGCGCCATGGTAAGCACTGAGACTGACACGAACATAACTCGTCGGAGCATGATTGACTATATCTAATGATAGCCAAAATTGGGTAGTTAGCGCAGCCGGGTAGAATGATAACAACCATTACTCACATTGTAGGAACTCAAGCGGGTCGCGGGGACTCGTTCACGGGACATCTACACCTTCTACCGTTATTATATCCGTAGGAACGAGCCCGCAAAACTACTCCACTCCGCGATATTCGAGATGTCTCACGATCGCGTGTTATAATTTCTGCAATCCAAACTGGAACCCAAACAACTCACGCGCCTTCGCGGTGGCGTCGCGGAACCCTATGCCCTCGAAGATCCTTGTCGCCTTTCTCTGGCACGCACTCGGTGCGTGTCTTCTGCTTTTGATCGGAAGTCTTGCGATCGATGCTCCTTTTTGGGTCCCGGGAGCCGGTCGCCGCACCCTCACCATCCTGGTGATGGGATATCTCGCAACTGCCGTGGTTTCAACCACCGCCCTGGTGCGCGACGCCACGCCCCGTCGTTTCGCCACGCCTGCCCTGGGCATTTTCGTCTTCGTGTTTTTCTGGCTCCTCGTGTCTCCATCTCCGTACTCGCGAGAGGCCATAGCGAGCACGGTCCCCCTGGCGATGACGCTTGTCTTTGGTGGCACGCGGGTACATCGCTTCTGGCGTCTCGGGATCCAGCTCCTTTTCATCATGGTTTCTGGAGTCGCGGTTCGGAATCTGATCGTACGCCTCCGCCCCAACCCCACCGTGACTCGGGAGGTCGCACGAACCGGATTCACGAATGTGGTGGTGACTCAACACTCCGGCTATATCGACAACGTTCGAGTGATGGGAGGTGGCGTGACGCGTCTTGGAGACGGAGTGCTCCTCGCGACGGGCGACGGTCGCGTGTTTCACGTCGATTGGCCGATGAACGACGAATCTCTCGTCGCAGCGCCTCTAGACCTACGCATCCCGTTGAACGCGGCCGCGTTTTCCGAGGCCGCGTCCGAAGGCATACGAACCAACGACTTCCGCGCAACCGGCATACTGGCGCAAGAGACGGTTGACGGTGTACGTCTTTTCGCGTCGCATCACTACTGGAATACCGAGGAGAGGTGCTACGTCCTCCGGGTCTCGACGTTGACGAGCTCGGTCGAGACGCTCCTCGCCGAGGGCGCGCAGGCTTCCTGGGAACCCCTGTTCGATTCCAAGCCGTGTCTGCCGCTCGAAACCGCGCGCGGGCCTTTCTTTGCAGGGAACTTGAGCGGCGGAAAGATGGCCATGCTCGACACCGACACCTTGTTGCTCTCGGTCGGCGATCACGGCTACGACGGATGGAATACGGATGAGGCTTTGTCTCAGAATCCGTCGACGTCGTACGGTAAGACAGTCCGCATTCGACTACCGGGTGGTGACGACGACGTCTTCACCGTCGGCCACCGCAATCCCCAAGGCCTCCATGTCGACGCGAACGGCCACGTTTGGCTGACCGAGCACGGCCCCCAAGGCGGCGATGAGCTCAATCTCGTCGAGCACGGCCAGAACTATGGCTGGCCTTGGGTGACCTACGGAACGAACTATGGAAGTGTCGTTTGGCCACTGAACGAGAACCAAGGTGAGCACCTCGGATTCGTATCACCGGTCTTTTCGTGGGTCCCCTCTATTGGCATCACTTCCGTCATCCGCGTGGAGCAGCCGCGGTTTCCCACGTGGCGTGGCGATTTGTTAGTTGGCTCTCTCGCAGGCACAACGGTATTCCGGGTGCGGATCCGACAGGGCCGGGTGGTGTTCGTCGAGCCCATCCCCATTGGACGACGCGTCAGAGACTTCGTAGAAACCTCGAGTGGACGCATCGTGCTCTGGTTGGATGGAGGAATCGTGGGTCTTCTCGAGGCGGCGCCTCTAGACGGGGGCGAGATGCTCTTTCTCACCCGATGCGGCGGATGTCACGGCGATGGAAGCGGACCGTCTGCCGGAATCGGGCCGGATTTGAATGGGATTGTCGGAGGGGCGATGGGCACGGCATCGGGCTTTCACTATTCGGATGCATTCAAAGAACAGGACGCGCGTTGGAGCGAGCGACGGCTGGACGCTTTTCTCGCCGATCCCGTTGGTCAGGTCCCGGGGACGAGCATGCGGACCGGTGCCGTCGAAAACCCCGTTGAGCGTGCGGCGATTATCGAGCACCTCAAAACGCTTCATTGAGGCCGGCTCCCCCAAACGTTCCATCAAACTTTGACCGGCACCGATTCCAATCACAACTCAGCTTTGTCACAATGGCGGGCATGAATCTGGATGCGCTTTTCAAAGCTCACGTTGCCGAGCGGCAGCAGAAGCTCGCCAAAGCCCTGGAAGCGACGGAGCTCGACACTCTCGTCGTTTCGAGCGGCTCGCCGTTCACCTACTTCGCGGACGACCAGGACGCGCCGTTTCACTCCGCCGATCACTTCTCCCATTGGTGCCCTCTCGAAGGCCCTCACCACGTGCTGGTGCTCGAGCCCGGCGAACGTCCGCGACTCGTCCGTTACGCTCCCGAGGACTACTGGTACGAGCCCGCGACGCTAGGCAGTCCCTTCTGGCTCTCCGAGCTCGACCTCGAAGAGGCGGGGACGGTCGATGCCGTGTGGGAAGTGCTCGGCCAGCTGAAAAACGCTGCCTATGTCGGCAACGAGACCACGCACGCGGAGGCGGCCGGTCTATCCGTCAACCCCGAAAAGCTCGTGGTGCGGCTCGACTGGGATCGGGGCTACAAGTCCGACTACGAGCTCCAATGCCTCGACGAAGCGAGCGAGCTCGGCGCGAAGGGGCACGTTGCGGCGAAAGCAGCGTTCGAGTCCGGCGCTTCGGAGCTGGATATTCACTATGCGTTCGTGCAAGCGCTCGCTCAGACGGATGCCGAGCTGCCGTACCCCACGATCGTCGCGCTGAACGAGAAAGCTGCGTTTCTGCACTACGAGACCAAGCGCACAATGGGTAACGGGAAGGTGCTCCTCATCGATGCCGGTGGCGAAGTGCGTGGGTATGCCTCGGACATCACCAGGACTCATGTCGCGAGCGACTGTGACCCGCGCTTCGTCAGATTGCGCGACGGGATGGACGCGTTGCAGCAAGAGCTCTGTGCCGCGGTCAAGCCCGGGCTTCCCTACGGTGAGCTGCACCACGAAGCGCACCTGAAGATCGCTGCGCTGCTGCAAAAGAGCGATATCGTTCGTGCGGATCCTGAGGAATCGGTGAGCCTCGGTTTGAGCCGGCCGTTTTTCCCCCACGGGCTCGGCCACCATCTCGGACTCCAGGTGCACGACGTCGGCGGCCATCTTGCCGACGCGAGCGGTGCGAAAGCGCCGCCACCGGAGCTACACCCCCACCTCAGAAACACGAGGACCATCGAGCCGGGTCACGTCTTTACCGTCGAGCCCGGTCTCTACTTCATCGAGATGCTGCTGCGAGAGTTCCGAGACGGCGAGCACGCGGAGCGCTTCAATTGGAGCCTCATTGACGAGCTCGCCCCTTTGGGAGGGATCCGCATCGAAGACAACGTCGTAGTGACGCAAGATGGGCATCGCAACCTGACGCGTTCCTATCTACCGTGAACGCTTCTACGCTTCACCGTGCACTAGCGCCCCGCTAGAATCTCCTTTACTGACGCCAGTTCTACCCGGAGTGGCGCAACCCATCCTGGGTGGCGCTATACTGACGTACAGGAGAAGCAGGTTCGATGTCCGAGGAGATCTCAGCGGCGTTTCCGTTCGAATCGAAATTCCTCGAAGTTCGGGGCTCGAAGATGCACTACGTGGAGCAGGGGGAGGGCGACCCCATTCTGTTCCTGCACGGCAATCCAACGTCTTCATATTTGTGGCGCAACGTCATCCCGCACATGAGCGGGCACGGCCGGTGTATCGCGCCGGACCTCATCGGGATGGGTAAATCCGACAAGCCCGATCTCGAATACAGGTTTTTCGAGCACGCGAACTACGTCGAGGACTTCATCGACGCCCTCGGGCTTTCGAATATCACCCTCGTCATCCACGACTGGGGCTCGGGGCTCGGCTTCCATTACGCCGCGCTCCAACCGGACAGGATCAAAGCCATTGCGTTCATGGAAGCGATCGTCCTGCCAGTGCCGAGCTGGGACACGTTCTCGAGCGATTTCAAAGAGATCTTTCAGTCCTTCCGTACCGAAAAAGTCGGATGGGACCTGATCGTCAACAAGAACTTCTTCGTCGAGAAGATTCTCCCGAGCGGCGTCGTGCGCGAGCTGACCGAAGAAGAGATGAACGTTTACCGCGAGCCTTATCTCGAACCGGAAACGCGCAAGCCACTCTGGCGCTGGCCGAACGAGATCCCGATCGAAGGCGAGCCGTCTGACGTCAACGAGGCCGTCCTCAAATACAACGCCAAGCTCGTCGAGTGGGACATTCCCAAATTGTTGTTCTACGCCGAGCCCGGCGCAATCCTTCCGAAGCCCGCCGTCGAATGGTGTGAGGTCAACCTCAAGAACTTGACGAGCATCAACCTCGGCAAGGGACGCCACTACTTGCAGGAAGACCATCCCCACGCGATCGGCGAGGGTATTGCCGAGTGGTATCGGGGACTCTGACGACCTCTATTCCTTCGGAACCGGTCGCGGCTTGCGCTCGTCATCGATCGCGACGAACGTAAACACGCCTTCCGTGACTTTGACGCTTTCTCCTTTGCGGTCCCGGAGCACCCAGGCTTCGACATGGATGGTCATTGACGTCGTACCGATGCTCTCGATGTCTGTATAGACGCACAAGATATCGCCGACGTAGACGGGGAGCTTGAAGATCATTCCGTCGATGGCGACGGTGGCAGCGCGTCCTTGTGAGCGCAGGCTCGCTGCCATCCCCGCGGCGATATCCATCTGCGAGATCACCCAGCCTCCAAAAATATCGCCGTTCGGGTTCGCGTCTCGCGGCATCGCCAGTGTGCGCAGCGACAACTGCCCTCGCGGTTCCTCAGAGCTCATATATCGGTTTCCTCTGTGACGGGTTTCCATGTCAGCCCAACTCGTCGAGCGTCAGCTTGAAGCTCGGAACGAACGTTTCCATGAAGTAGGTCACCTCGGGGAGGTCGATGGCGATGGCGTTCACGGTCTTCCGGAGCGATTGCTCGGCCTGTGAGAACTCGGTGTTGCCCGCCGCGGTCTCTTCCAGGCATTTGATGTACGCGCACAGCTTGTCGGCGGCCTTGACGATGTGAACGTGCTCGTTGTCGTTCGGTACGAGGACATCGCGGTAGTCCGTCGTCAGCTCATCCGGGACCATGTCCACGAGTCTCTCGGCCGCCGAGGCTTCGATAGCGTGATATGCCTTCTGAATGTCTGGATTGAAGTACTTGATGGGCGAGGGGAGGTCGCCAGTGAGAACCTCGCTTGCGTCGTGATACAGCGCGAGGACCACGACGGCGCTCCGGATTCACCGAGCCTTCGAACCGGCGGTTCCGGATGAGCGCAAGCGCGTGCGCAATCTGCGCCACTCGGAGGCTGTGCTCTTGGACGTTCTCCGAGTAGGTGTTATGCATCAAGCCCCACCGCCTGATGAACTTCATCCGCGAGAGGTAAGCGAAGAAGTGGCTCACAGCTCCTCCACGTGTTTCGCCAAACTCTCGAGCTGGCCGCGCAGAACCCCGTCGACGGCTCCGGCGAGGGAGCCCGAGCCCGCCTCCGGCGGAGTAGTATCCACCGACCACGTACGTCAGCGTGATCTGCGTGCCGTCGCCCGAGGCTAATAGACCCCACATGGGTCCGATTCTATAACGGTGGCGTCGTCGTGTCAGAGCGGCAGGTATCGAACTTGTCTGGCCCATTCGTTCTCAAGGCTGCATGGTGACGATTAAAGCCGAATCCCGAGAAGCGACACGACGTGCGAGATGCGGTTCACGATGGTGACCCCGTCGCCGCCGGCGAACAGAAGGCCGCCTACGAATCCGTCTTCGTCGACGACAGCGGAGCCGGAATCTCCACCTTGTGAGAAGTCGCCGCTGTCGGCGCGGATGACGAATTGATCGCCGAACGTGGCGATGCCTTTGCCGGTGCCGTAGTCCACCTGGCTGGTTGCGCTCACGGTCTCGACGGTGCCGGTTGTTGTCTCGGTGGTTCGGCCCGCCTTGATGACGCGATCGCCAA
Source organism: Candidatus Marinacidobacterales bacterium (assembly GCA_965237955.1). GTDB lineage: Bacteria > Acidobacteriota > Vicinamibacteria > Marinacidobacterales > SMYC01. The sequence goes on from OZ250169.1 coordinate 4,848,886, forward strand.
GGTCGAGATCGCGAAAACCCTGAATCTCGCCGATTGCCGGGATCTCGAGGTCGACCCAATCCTCGAGAAGAACACGCGCTATGGCGGCGTCCACGAGGTTCGGCTCGGGCTGGTCGATGACGTTCGGTCGGGCGACGACGAGCCGGTAGGGGCAACCGAGCATCTTGGCGATGGCGTTCGCGGGCCACTTCCAGAGCTTCCAGCCGAACGCTGCGGAGGATTTCTTGCCGCCGTTCCCGTTCCCACTATCGAAGCGGATGCGGACGTACTCCGTAAGCCGAGCGAACCTGTCGTTGTCCGTCCCGCCGTCGGCACGGCCGGGCTGGCGGATGAAATCGCCGAGGACGGCGTCGTTGCTGTTGGCGATGACGTGGTTGTTGGAAAGGATATAGTGCTCGTCGCCCGGGCCGCGATGGACCCACGCGCCCAGGGTACCCGCCGTGACCTGGGGATGGCCGACGGAATAGCCGGGAGGGCACGGACGACGCTTTTGCGTCAAGGACTGCGTGCCGACATCCATCACGTCGGCGAGTGCCTTGATCTCACCGTACTCGATGACGTCGGTGTCGACGCCTCCAATGCTGCGCGCGATGAGCTCCCCCGCTGGAACCTGCGCCTCGGGGAGCTTTTTCTTGACGCCTATGACGATGCAGACCTCGTCGGTGCGGACGCCACCTTTGTATTTGAAACCGATACCGATCGAAACGACGTTGGGGTGGGACTTCAGCTGAGTCTCAGCATCGGCACAGGCCGTACGATGTGCTTTCGTGACCTTCGCCATGCCCGGACCATACACCAAGCACGGTCGTGGCGTGTGTGACCGAGATCAACTCGGGCGCCACATCGTATTGATCACCAGCGGCAAGTCGATCGGATCGTAACCCCACTTCGGCTGGCCTTCCCAACCCTCGAGCTCGATATCCGTAAGCGGTTTGTCGGGCGGTTTCGGCGGTGACGGAACTTCCGGTATCACCCATCCCCTGGAATGCGTGAAACGAAACTTGCCGTCGGCGAGCATCTCGACACGATAATCGCCATCGTGAACCAAATGATGGTGGTAACTTGCAGAGGTTGCAAAGATTTCGGAGCTTGGTCCCACCTCCCTCCGCCCAGAACTCGAGGTGATGGCCCTGCACGAACTTGCTGTGACAGCCCGGCCACACGCATGTGGGGTCGCGAGCGTCGAGAGCGCGCCGAATCGCGGGTGGGATCTTCCTGGTTTTGCGCCCGACGTCTAGCACGTTGCCTTTCTCGTCGTGTTTCATCTCGACGATCGACGCGTCGCACGCGATCCGTCGAGACGTTTCCGCAGAAACGCCGATCCCGCCTTCCAAAGCGGATTGACCGGGCTGTTCTGGGTCCTCGAGTACCTGCTGGTCGATATGGACGACCACTTGATAGCGGTCCGCGCTGTTGCCGGGGTCTAGCTCTGTCTTCAAAGCGGCTTCCGCGATGAGCTTCAACGCTTCGACCCGCCGATGCTCTAGTGACCGTCTCCTGTCATCCTTATAGAGAACGTCCGATGCCGCTTCGAGCGCTTTGACGACGACCGCACCAACCTCCGCCGGTAATCTGCCCTTGATCACGACCATCCCGTCGTCGTCTACGTAGGTCGTGAGGCTCGCGTGGTCTTGCTGGTAGTTGGCGTGGTCTTTTTCCGCCTGGAGGTCGACTTTGCGCCAGGCGCGGACAATGCGCTCGACCTGACACGCCGTTCCGCCGAGCGCGATGGTGAGCAATGGCTCCTCGTTGTTCGGCGTCGCCACGCGCGTCACCGCGCGCACTTTCGAGTAGGAGATCTCACCCTTGCTCATGGACTCGCTGATGAGGGGCAAGTTCGCCAAAGCGCGGGCCACCCGGATTTTCTCGCGAGCCGCTCCGGCATTGAGGCCGACGCGCCACGACAGCCAGTGAGCGCATGTCTTGCAGCCCTGTTGCGCCCAACCACCTTTCTCATCGAACTCGCGGAGCAGCACCAACAGCCGGTAATCGGCTGACTGGAGCTGGGCGGAAAGTGCGGCAATCTCCTCGGCGAGCTCGTCGTTGCGCAAGTATTCCTCGCCGTACGTGGGTTGCCTCATGGGTTCCAAGTTGGCCGGAAACTGCCTCGTTGGCGGGTAGATTTCTATGTCTTCCGTTAGGTGTATCTTAAGTGTAAACATGACGTAAAGTCAAATCAGGCAGCTAGTTAACTTCTCTACTTGTTTGCACTTGCGGGAGATTTTTTGTTTCTTTTTTACCCACTTCAGAACTTTGCCGACAGGATCAACGGGTCCGAGCACTAGGCGAGGTACAATCCCGCGATTTCGATGACGAGCATGAACCTGTGGCTGGTGACGCGCTGGGACGACGTCGAGCTCCACGGCTTCGAGTTCCGTGGCCCCAAGGCGCTGAACGTACGATGGGATGTGTGACCGGATATGGAGGTGACCATGCGAACTGTTTTTGTGATCGGTGTGCTGGCGTTGGCATTTCCCACGTTCGCGCAGGAACCGCTTCAGATTACGCTGCTCGGAACGGGGAACCCACGGCCGTCGATGGAGCGTTTCGGCCCTTCGATCCTCGTCGAGGCGGGCGAGACCGACATCCTCATCGATGTCGGCCGCGGCGCCATCCAGCGTCTGTTCCAGATCGGAGCCGCTCAGCAGATCCGTGACGTCGACATGGTGTTGTTCACTCATCTCCATTCGGATCACATCGTGGGCTTTCCCGACTTCTGGCTCACCGGTTGGGTCTTCGGTCGCGACCGGCCGCTTCCGGTGATGGGCCCTCCCGGTACGAAATCCATGTGCGACCACCTCGATCAAGCGTTCACGTTCGACAGGAAGGTCCGCGGCCGTGACGCGAGGTTTCAGAGCGAAGGCATCGTTCTGGAGACAAAAGACGTCGAGCCTTCTCTCATCTATGAGTCCGGCGGGCTCACCATCACGGCGTTCGAGGTCGACCACGGCGACGGGATTGCGCCCGCCTACGGCTACCGCGTTGACTACAGCGCGTACTCGGCTGTGTTCTCCGGAGACATGAGATACGACGAGCGCATCATCGAGCACGCCAAAGGCGTCGACGTTCTCGTCATGGAAGTGATCAGCGCGGAAGTCGAGATGCGCCGTGCGCAGGTCCAGGGCCCTCTGGCTGTCGAGAAGGTCATCGCCCACCACATCAGTGAGGAACAGGCCGGATCGATTTTCGCGCGCGTCGAGCCGCGCCTTGCGGTCTACTCCCATATCGCGCCGTCGCCGGCGATCGCCGAGGATCTGATTCCACCCACACGCCGCACCTACGACGGACCCTTGGCCGTGGGTTATGACCTGATGAAAATAACGATCGGCGAGACCGTCGAGGTTCACCCGAGACGAATCATCAGCGACAAGTAACGACATGCGGGTGCTCCACGTAAGCGACCGCCTCACGGAACGAGGTGGCGCGTATTGGCACCTGCTCGGGCTCGTCGCGAAGCAGTCGAACGACCCGGATTTCGACGTTCACTTGGCTGTCGGCCGCGATGACGGTGTGGTTCCCGCACAGTGCGCCGTCACCGAGCTACCCGGGCTCGAGTCACGAACCCGCGTGCCCGTCGACCTCGCGCCGCTCGTCGGCGAGCTCCGTCCGGACGTCGTTCATGTGCATACCGTCACGAACCCCGAGGTGCTCGAGCAGGCGGGCCGTCTCGACGGCGTCACGAAAGTTCTCACGGTTCAAGACCATCGCTTCTTCTGTCCGGGGAAAGGGAAGTGGACCGAAGATGGCGAGGTCTGCTCCGAGCGCATGTCCGAGGAGCTATGTACGAAGTGCTTTGCGACTGAGGATGACGCTTACTACCGGGAGATTTTGACGCTCACAAAAGAGCGGTTCGAAGCGCTGAAGCGTTTTCGCGTCGTCGTGCTTTCCAACTACATGAAGCGCGAGCTCGGGCTCCCTGGCGTTCATGTCATCCCGCCGTTCGTACACGGCCTCGATGCGAACGTCGCGCCCGACGGACCGCCGTGCGTTCTGTTCGCGGGGCGGCTCGTCGAGGCCAAAGGCGTTCTCGACGCGATCGAGGCGTGGAAGCGTTCCGGTGTCGAGTTGCCTCTCGTTCTCGCGGGCACGGGGACGTTGCGCGACGAGCTCGAAGGCTGCGAAGTACTGGGCTGGGTGCCTCGCGAACGCATGGCGGCCCTCTACCGACGCGCCGCCGCCGTGCTCATGCCGTCCCGCTGGCAGGAACCGTTCGGTATCGTGGGACTCGAGGCCTTGACCATGGGAGCTCCGGTGGTGGCGTGGGAAAGCGGCGGTATCTCGGAGTGGCATCCAGGCCCGCTCGTACCATGGGGTGACGTCGACGCGCTCGCGTTCGAGCTGCGGACGGCTATCGGAACGCGCGCCGAGCCACCGAGTGGCTTCGACGCAGAAGCTCTCATGCTCCGTGTGGCGACCCTGTATGGATAAATACATAAAAGACATTAAAATGTAAAAATGCGGACGACGATAGAAATCCCCGACGAGCTGCTTCGGCAGACAAAAGCTCGCGCAGCGCTTCGCGGCATGAAGCTCAAGGAGCTCGTCGCGGAGGCTCTCGAAGCGGCCCTCCACTACCCGAGCGGCGCGCCTTCGTCCTCGCGCGTCGCGGACGGGGCGGAAGAAGAGGCGAATGTGCTCGTGCTGGCCGACAATTGCGTATTCCCCCTCATCCGAGGCGACTGTGGACCGGCGATGCAAGACGCCACTGGTGAGAAGCTGAACGAGATCCTCGAGGAGGAGGAGGTTGAGCGCGCGATCGGTTCTCGCCGACGTTAACATCTGGTTGGCCACGATCGTCGACGCTCATCCACATCACGAAGCGGCGCGGCGGTGGTGGTCGGACGAGCTGTTGCCTTTGGGAACGCCTCTAGGGGGAAAGGTATCGTTCTGCCGGGTCACCCAGCTCGGGCTGTTGCGCCTACTGACGAACGAAGCCGTCATGGGAAAAAAGCGGCAGAGCGTGCCGGAGGCGTGGGAGACCTACCGTCAGCTCCTCGCGCAACCTCCGGTCGTCTACCTCGATGAGCCACACGGGCTCGAAGCGGCAATGCACGAGCTCTGCCGCGGCAGGCGCTCTTCGAAAAACTTCTGGACCAACGCCTATTTGGCCGCTTTCGCTCGAGCGAGCGCCGTGCCATTCGCCACTTTCGACCGCGGCTTTCGCAAGTTCTCCGGCGTGGACGTGATGCTCTTGTCTTGACGCGAAGCCCACACGCGCGCCTCGCCTTTGACGACTCTTAGTGCAGCCGACGGTCACTTTGCGCTCCGAGTAGCGATAGCGAAATCGAAAATCCACCCGTAAACTAATTGGATGCTTCGTTTCGCACTCGCTCTTGGCACTGTTGTTGTCGGGCTCGCGCTGGCCGAGGACTCCGCGCCGCGCGTCACCACGCTCGATCTCGACGACGACCTGCCGTCGCGCGGACGCCTCGGTGGTGTCAGCGTCGACGATAACGGCTTCATCTACGTCTCTGACTTCGGAAGCACCATCTGGCGCATCTCGCCCGAGGGAGGTGTCGAAGTCGTCGATAACTCGCTCCGGGGATCATCGGGGAACACCGTCGACAGAGCGGGAAACCTCTATCAAGCGAGCTTCCGCGACAACCGCATCGTCCGCATCGACAAGACCGGCCAGCTCGAGACCTATGTCTCCGACGGCCTCGATGGTCCGATTGGCATCACCGTCGACGGCTCGGGAAACCTCTACGTGTGCAACTGCTCCGGGAACTTCATCGCCAAAGTCGATGGCAGCGGACGCGCAACCCGCTTCGCGGAGAGCCCGACTTCGATTGCCCCAGCGGGATCACGTTCGATCCGAGTGGCGATTTCATCGTAGCAAGCTTCAACAACGGCTATCTCGTCCGCGTCTCTCCCGACGGGGAAGCCGAAACGTGGGTGGAGGTGCCGGAGGGACGCAACGCCCACGTCGCGGCAACGGAGCACGGGCTCTATGTGACGAAGATCGAATCGAACCGCATCTACCGGATCGATCGCGCCGGAACCATCGAGGCGTTCGCCGGCACGGGCGAGCTCGGCCTGGATGACGGGCCCGTGCTCGAGGCGACGCTCGCGCGTCCGAACGGCATCGCCGTGTCACCGGATGGGCGAGCGCTCTACGTCAACAACCTCGAAGGCCCCTGGCGAAGCTCCGAGCCCACGAACATCATCCTGCGTCGCATCGAGCTTCCTTAGTTCGTCGGCACGAGGCGCTCGAGCTCCTGAAACCAGGGTCGAAAAACATCTATCGTCATGCTGGATCTCCCCGTAGAGAAGGCTCGATGTGATATCCGAGTTTGCGCAGGTCGCGGATCATATTGGCAATGCGTCGTTTGGAGCGCGCGCGGCTAACGTCGGGGCCACGTTCCTCATAGTCAACGCCCTGGTGGAGAATCTTCCAGATTAAACGACACAACCGATGGGCAACGGCCCAGATGGCTTGCGCGTGCCCCAGGCGTGGAACCAACCGCCGGTACACGAGCTGGAAGAAACTCCCTTTGGTCTTGACGGCCGCGTTGGCGGCTTGATTGAGGAGGCGGCGCATCGGCCGACTGCCTTTGGGCGAGCGATGGCTGTAGCTTTTGCCGGCGCTTTCGTGCTCTCCGGGGCACACGCCCACCCAGGACGCGAGGTGCTTGGCCGACGGAAACGTCTCGGCGCTCGCCCCGACTTCCGCGATGATCTGCTGCGCCGAATCCACGCCGAGCCCAGGCACTTCAGCGAGTCGTTGCACAGCTGCTTGATGCTCGCCGAGCAGATGCGCCATCTCTTCATCGAGTTGCGCGCTCTGCTCTTCGAGCAATCGTAATTCCTCGAGCGTCATTTGCACGAGCTTCCGATAGACGGGGTTGAGATCGGCACACGCGCCGAGCGCATCGCACAACTGCTCGGGCGTGGCACGCAATCGACGGTCGGCCAACTCCGCCAAGCGGGCCGGCTCCGTTTCCCCGTCCGCCAAGGCTTGCAACATCTGCCGCGCACTCAGCCCCAGAAGATCCGACACCAGGCTCGACAACTTTAGATGCGCTTCCTCCAGCAACGACTCTAGGCGGTTTTGGAGCTGAACCCGGTTACGCGTGAACTGGTACTTGCGGCGCATCACCGTTCGCCACAGGCGCTGCTCCGGCTCGGGAACGAAGCTTAGAGTCAGCTCCTGCGCCACCAAACGCTTCACCAATCGTTCGGCATCCGGAAAATCCCGCTTCCGACCCCGCGCGCCGCGATTCGACTTTGCTTGCGCCAGATGCAAGTTGCCCGACTGCGCACCCGCGCCCGGCCGAGCTCGGCACTGCGGAGCCCAGGACCGCTCCAACGCCTCCCACACCGGGCGCCAATATTGCGCGGTCGATTCCATCACTACTTCATCGACCCCCTCGGCCACCAGCCACTCCGCCAGAGCCCGAAGCTCACTCGGTCTCGTGCCCACACGCCGGCGCGAAAACTTATACTCGCCCTCTACTGCGATGTCGGCGACCACCACCGCCAGCATCTTCTTGTGAACGTCTATCCCAGCAATCCGGTTTGGCATCGCTCCTCCTCATCGCCGCAGCGGAGCGCGTGCTAATCAACTTCATTAATCAGGATCTCAGGCTCGCACCGTGGACAAAGCGCTCACGGCGACGCCTACTTATTCGCTCTACCAACGCACACGCCGGATCAGCCAGTTGAACGGTCTCAACGGCCCCACTGGTTCGTCGATCTCACCGCTCCGGACCGCACCAGTCTGCCTTAACCGGAAATGTTTTTCATGTTCTTTCGCGAGCTGCGTCCATCACATCCCCACTCAATTCACCGGAACCAGCCTAAGCAGCTCTTCGTGCCAGTTGAGAACAACCTGCAGCTCACCGCGTGCCCTTATGTTCGACTCCACGACCAGAAAGCGCTCGCCGTTGGCGGTCACGTCGAGGCGGTTGGGTAAAACAACCGGACCGGAAAAACTCGATTCGAAGAGGAACGTAGGTGCGCCCACGGTGAGCTCATCACCGGAGTCGACTTGGACCGCCATCAGTTGATCGCCGTCGCGATAGAAGAGCTCGCGCCCGTCCCGTGACCAGACGGGGCTGCCGCCGCCACCGGTCGAGACGAGGGTTTTGGCGCCGCCGTCGGGAAAAGGCCTCACGTAAACTTCGTTCTCGCCGGATTCGTCCGAAGTGTAGGCGAGCCACCGCCCGTCCGGGGACACATCCGCTACGCGCTCGTGAAACTCGGTACGCAAAAACGGGCGCGGCTCGCGGTCACCTTCCATCTCGAGCACCCAGAGGTCGGTTAGGTTGTCGGGGTGGTGCTCGTGGAACGCGAGGACGGAGCCATCGGGAGAGATGGCGTCCGGATGGCGACGGAGCTCGCCTGTGGTGAGCTGCTCGGCCTCGCCGCTTCCGTCGGCCGGTTGCCAGAACAATTGGTCGGCACCGTTTCGGCGCGAGGCAAACACGATTTTCTCTCCATCGGGTGTCCAGACGGGTCTCATGTTGTCCGCGGTGAATGTGAGTCGACTCATCGCGCCGCGCGCGATGTCGTAGAGCCAGATATCACTCTCGAGCTGGATCGCCAACCGAGCCCCGTCCGGAGAAATCTGCGCGCCTCCGTAGGCAGCGGGCGGTGCCGAGAGCGACTCGCTCACACCCTGCCGATTCACCCACACCAGCCGTCTGTCGTCGATGCCTCCCGAGAGGTAGACGAGGCTTCCGCTCTCGGAAACCGCGAAGTGCGCTCCTCCTCTATCGGACCCACCGACCACCCGAGCTACCTCCTCGACGACGGTCGACGCGCCACCCGCCACTTCGAGCGCGTCGAGATCGAAGGGCACGGCTTGAAGCGTGGCCCCGACGCGATAGACGAGGTGTCCCGTAGGAAGGTAGTGGGCGTCCGAGCCGCCGTCGACGAGAACCCGACGCTCGCCTGTGTCGAGGGAATGCGACATGATGAGACGGTTCGATTGACCGGCGCGTGTCAGAGTCAAGAGAAGCGTGCGCCCGTCGGGAAGCAGTCGAGGAAAGAAAAGCTGCTCGTTTTCCTCCGGCTCGACGACGACTTCCGGTTCGCCGCCGTTTGCAGACACACGGAGGATGCCTCTTGGTTCGGCGAAATAAATGGCGTCGCCCACCCAGCTCACTCCCAAAGGGGGGGAAGCAGCACAGAGGCTCACCGGGGTCCCGCCGCCCACCGGCGCCTTCTTGAGGCCGTCGGACCAGAACGCAATCCACTGGCCGTCGGGCGAGAAAGCAGGGCTTCTGCCTCCGTCTGTGCCTGGCATCGCTGTCGTTTCCAACCGGTCCATGTTTCTCAGGTGGAGTTGTCCGTTCTTGAAATAGGCGATGGTTCGTCCGTCGTGAGAGATGGCCAACACGTTGCGGCCACGAAGAATAGTTAGACCCTCTGGTGAGATGGCGAATCGCGTCACCGGCCGCTCCGCCGAAGGCGACAGGATGAGAGCGGTTGCGGCGATGCCCGCCAAAAGGCCGGCAATGCCGGCAACCCAAGATAGCCGTCGGCCTCCACTTCGTTCCGGAAGCGCCGCACGGCCACGCTCCGGGGTGGTGAGCGCTTCCTCGATCTCGTTGCGCACGTCGCCAATATCGCGTCGCCGCTTCTTGCGATCTTTCTCGACGCATCGCCGCAGAAGTCTTTCGATGCGCGGGTCGAGCGCGTCGGGAAGCGCCGCCCAATCGGGCTCGAGCTTGATGACCGAGGCCAGGATGTCCGAGACGTCTTCGCCGGCAAAGGCTTTCTTCCCGCTCAGCATCTCGTAGAGCACCGCACCGAACGAGAAGATGTCCGATCGCTTGTCGATCTCTCGTCCCCGCGCCTGCTCGGGGCTCATGTAGGCGGCGGTGCCAAGAATGACTCCCGCCCGCGTTCCGTCCCGAGTGAGGGTAGGGGAAAGAGAGCTATCAGCCTTCGGAGTGTCCTCCGCAAACGCTCGCGCCAGGCCGAAGTCGAGGACCTTTACTTTGCCGTCCTCGGTGAGCATGATGTTGCCCGGCTTCAGGTCCCGGTGGATGATCCCCTTCTCGTGGGCCTCCTCGAGCGCCTCGGCGATTTGCGTTGCAATGCGCAGAGTTTCTTCCACGGCGAGACGACCCCTCGACATGCGGTCGGCGAGTGTCTCTCCCGGCACGAGTTCCAAGACGAGGTAAAGCGTTGCTCCCGATTCTTCGAGACCGTGAATGGCCGCGATGTTCGGATGATTCAAAGCGGCGAGCAACTGCGCTTCGCGCTTGAACCGCGCGAGTCGCTTGCTGTCCTGGGAGAACTCCTCCGGTTAATGGCAACGTCACGTCCCAGTTTGCTGTCGCGGGCGCGGTAGACTTCCCCCATACCGCCAGCGCCCAGAAGCTCGCGGATCTCGTAGGGGCCGAGGCGTTCACCGGCGGAGAGTGCCATTGAGCTGGAAAAGTAGCGTTATTCGCTACTGTAAGTCAAAGGCAAGGAATTCGTTGCTCGACTAAGGGAACAGAGCTATCCTTTCCCTCGTGACGGCCTCTCGGTGGCATGTGAGCCCGGTCGTCGACGTGTCGGCTTACGCGTTTAGCTGGCTCTTCATCCTTCTTCCCCTGGCGTATTTCTCCAGCCGCGAGCATCAGATCGTGATGCTCCTCATCGTCGTGGGGCTCACGTTCGCGCATCGTCACTACACCTTGCCGTACGTCTATCTCGACCGCGAGATTTTCGACACGCACCCAAAACGGTTCACGTGGTTCCCGCTCCTCATGCTGATCGGGTTTCTGGCAAGCCCTGCGTTGTGGAACACGCGAGCTCGTATCGTCGTGGCGGCGATCGTTTTCGTTGCTGGAGCTTGGAACGTCTGGCACGTGTACACGCAGAAATTCGGCGTGCTGCGTATGTACGCCGCGAAGAGCGGCAGCTCGACCGAAAGCCCACGGTGGGTCGACCGGGTGCTGCTTTTCTGCTGGGCGCCGCTCTACCTCGTGTGGCTCGGACCGTCGTACCGCGACCAGATCGAGAACGCGTTTCCCACCGTCCGCGATATTGCGCTTCCGCTGGTCGACGCGATGGCTCGAGCGCTTCCGATTCTGCTCGTTCCTGCCATTGCTTGCGTGGTAGCGGGGCTCGGCATCTTCTTGTACTACGAGTGGAAGACGCAGGGACTTCGTAATGCCCCGCGGCTTGCGATGGCGTTCGGCACGACGCTTTTGTCCGCATCGTTTCTGATCTTCAACCCGGTCCACGTCTTCATGGCGTTCGCGTTCTCGCACGCGGTCGAGTACATGGTGTTCGTGTGGGCGTTTCAGCGGCGCCGGTACGATGCGCCGCGCGTGCCCGAGCCACGTCTCGGACGCATCCTGCAACACCCTTGGCTCGCGTACGGCATCTTCACGTTCGGCATCACCGTGCCGTATCTTCTGATGCGCTTTTGGGGCTATCTCATCGTTCCCGAAGCGACGAACCCGATGATTCTAGGTACGACGATCGAGCGGTGGGCGTTCTACTGGAGCGTGTTCCAGTCGCTCGTACACTTCTACTACGACGGGTTCTTGTGGAAGATGCGGTTGCCTTCGGTTCAGGCCAATATCTAGGGTCTCTCCCGCACTAGCGGCCGAGTGCGAGCTTGATCCCGGTCATGAACGTCCGCGGGAGGCCGGGGCGCAGGCCCGCGGGGCGCCGGGAGACGATGTACGCGTTGTTGCCGACGTTTTGTACGGTCGCGAAAAACCGGATGTCTTCGCCCAAGTCGAATTCCGCAAATGCGTTGACGACCAGATACGCGTCCGTTCCTTGGCCCGCGGGAATATCGTCCTGGCCGGCCTCGGTGCGCATGCGGCTTGAGAAGTTGGCATCCACGCCGGCCGACCAACCCGATTCCTCGACCGCGAATCTCGCATAGAGCTGGTGCCGGGCGAGGTAGGGGAGCTTGTCGCCTTCTTGGACGTCACCCCAAGGTAGGTACGTGCTGTCGAAGCTCGTGAGAAACTCGGCGTCGCTCAGCGTGTACGAGAACAGGAAGGGGAATCGGAGTCCGCTTGCGGACAGCTCCGCAAAATCGTAGCTCAGGCTTGCCTCGATGCCGGTGGCTCGCGACGCGCCCCCGTTGAACAAATCACCTTCTCCGCTCCCGCCGGCCGACAGCGTGTCGATGCCGAGCAGGTTGCTGTAGTCGTTGTAGTAGAAAACGACCTCGGCGCCGAGCGATCTACTCTGGCCGCGGAGACCAAGCTCGTAGTTGAGGCTTTCTTCCGATTGGATGAACTCGGTCGAGCCCGGACCGGGAGGACTAAAACCTTTGTGGATGCCGCCGAAGACGTGCAAGCTCGGCGTGGCCGTGTACGTGATCCCGATGCCGGGCACGACCGCGGTGACGTGATTCTCTCGGACCCGTGGCTTTCTTCGACCGGGATCCGACGTGGCGTAGTCGGTGCGCGTCAGCTCGATGGTCTCGTAGCGCACTCCGGGCAGGAGCGTCCATCGCGAGATGCGAATCGTGTCCTGTGCGAAGAGCGCGAGCGCGCTCGCATCACTGACACGATTCGATTGACTCCCGGGCGCACCGGCGCTCGTGAGGCCCATGAGCCCGTTCAGCATCTGAAACCCGTCCTCGTGCTGGAACCGGTCCTCTTCATCTTGGTGGTAGCGTACGCCGAGCTCGAAGTCGTGCTCGGTCGCGCCAGTGTGCGCAGTGAAGCCAGCGACCGATTGAATGCCTTGCGAGTAATACTCGCGCGCGTTGGCGCGCACCCTGAGGTCATTCGGGTCGCTGTCGGCGCCCTTCGCAATCGCCAGCTCCCTCGCATGCTCGAGTGGGTCATCGAAGATGCCGCCGATACCCGTTCCGAGAATGCTCTGGAGCTTGTACCAGTTGCGCTCGAAGTTGTTGCGATAGAACGTCGTGGTGATGTCGATGCCGTTGGGCACTGCGACGAAGTGTTGAGCTTGAAACTGCTGGTGGTTCCATTGGATGTTGTCGGGCTGCGATGCGGCGTAGCGACGTACGGGATTGCCGTCGAAGTCGCGCTCCGTCAGGCCGAGGTACGTCTCGTTTGAATCTTCCTTGCCGGCTCCAACCTTCAGTTCGAGCGATTGGAAAATCCGCGTGCTTGGCGACGTGTTGAATCGAAGCTTCCCGAGGTAGTCCTGTACGTGAAAACCCGTGCGGTCCCCTCCATCCAGCTCTTTGAAACCGTTCGTGCGTAGCTGGTAGGTTTCGAAGAGCCAGCCGACGTTCTTGTACGAGTCTCCGACGTTGATATGACCCTTCAACGCGCTATCGGTGCCGACCGCGACGTCAGCTCTCATGCGCAGGCTAATAGGCACACTGGTCGAGACGAGGTTCAAAGCACCACCGTTGGTGCGGGGTCCGAACTTGATTTGGCTGGACCCTTTGCGAACTTCGATGGCTTCCATCCGTCCGGTGACGGGGAAGTAGTAGGCGGACGGTGCCGTATACGGGGCCGGCGCGATCAGAACGCCGTCTTCCATCAGCGTGATCTTGGCGCTTCGCTCGGAGCCTGTGCCTCGCATCCCGATGTTCGGTCGCAGCCCGTAGCCGTCTTCTTCCTGGATGACGACCCCGGGGACTTGGCGGAGCATCCGGTGGATGTCGTCGAAGCCTTGACGTTGAGCTTCGAGCGCCTCGCCGTCGATGACGTAGGCGGAGCCGGGAATGGTCTCGAGCGCGCTCTCGCTCCCGACGACGTTCACGCGCTCGCTGATGCGGAGCGTGGCCTCGGCGATCGCTTCTTCCAGTGTTTTTTTGTCGTCGTCTTTTGCGTCGGAATCGTCCTGAGCGCTGGAAGTGACTGTGCCGGCGAGAATTAGAGCTACCAGGGTGATCGTGCTGATTTCGCGCAACATCCGCAGGGTCTCCTTGTGTCCCCGTGCGGATGAGAGTTTAGATGAAAATGATACCCATTTTCAAGATCTATTTTGAAATAGAGTTTCAATTTCACTTAGACTAGATTAGCCAGGCGACGCCGCAGGCGACGAGGGCGGCGCCGGTCACCTGGCTGAAGCGCTCACCCTGGGGCAGCATCTTCTCGGCGGCGAGGAGCACGGTGAGGGCCGCCATCCACGCGAGGTTCATCACCCCGAGCGCGAACGCGACCGCCATGAGCGCCCAGCAACAGCCGAGGCAGTTCATCCCGTGCCCGAGCCCGACGCGGAGCCAGAATCCGCGCCCGCTGCGCCAATGAGTCAAGACGTGCCCGAGGGGTGAGCGGCACTTTCTGAGACAGGACTGCTTCATCGGGGTGAACTGGAAAGCTCCGGCGATGACGAGGAGCGCGGCGGCGGCTTCTCCGGACACCGCCTGCTCCCCGCGCAGGTAGTGCTGCGCCCCTGCCGCCACGAGGCAGTACACGGCCCAAACGGCAAAGTATCCAGACGAGAAGCGCACAGCCTGGGATGGCTCGAACAGGACGAGCCATGGCAGGAGGGACGGAAGCATCATGGCCACCATCATGACGTTCCACATGACGAACGACGCCGCGAACCCGCTCGCATGGCCGTACACGAGAAGGAGCGACCACGCGAGCGCAGCCACCGCGACGATGACTAGCGGCGTTAATCGCTCGACACGTTCCAATCGAATTGCGACCACAAGCCGTGAGTCCTTTCCGTGTCGAAGCGGATGACGCCGTCGTCGTAGCGGGAATCTCCGAACGCGATCACCTGCGATGGAGAGTGGATTTGATTAAAGATGTTCTCGAACCGCACCGGTTCGGAGCTGTCGTGGCCGCGGATCATCTCGACCGTAGCTTCGAGCACCCCGGGTATGATGACGGTTTTTGTGGGTGTTTCCGTCTCCATTGCGATGGGCAGATAGCGGGTCGGGAGCCTCTTCGAAACGAACTTTGCCAGGATTCCCCACGGACCACCGAGATCGCCGCGGAAAACGGACTCGAGCGCGCTCCGTTGTTCCTCCGACGCGTCTTCATCTACGAATATGATCTGCGTCCAGCCGCCGTCGACCATCCGCTGCGGGCTGTCGAACGCAATCACGGCGCGGCGTCCTATTAGCCGGGTCGAATCGACTTCGCCGTCGTCGAATTGAAACGCCCAGTATCCGCGGCAGCGTTCGTGTGTGCACAACTGGTCGAAGTGAATGTGCCCGGGGCACACGAGCTGGCAGCTACAGTTTTCGAAGATCAGCCCTTTCGCCCACCAATTTGTCATTGTTAACCCCTATACTATCGGGCCCATGATACCGATTCTGGCGCTTCTGTTGGGGACGTTCGTCGTGGTGCTCGGCATCGAAAAAGTCATCGCGCTCGCGGCGTTGTTCGTCATGACCGGCGCTGCGCATTTCATCGTCACCGAGCCGATGGCGCAGATGGTGCCGCCGCCGCTTCCACCGGTGGCGACAGTGTGGGGGACGGGCGTTCTTGAGATTTTCGGCGCGATCGGGCTCTCTCGTGCCGCGCACGTCGAAGCTCGCCGCGTGGTGCCTGTTCGCGTTTCTGATCGCGGTTTTCCCCGCGAACATCTACGCGGCAATGAATCACACCGGCCTCGGCGGGCACCTGGATGGCCCCTCTTATTTGTGGCAGCGCGCTCCGTTTCAGCTACTGCTTCTCGTATGGACGTGGGTTTTCGGAATCCGAAGGAGGGATCGCCGATGAAACCAGGCGGCAAGGTCAGTATCGATATCGCGGACGGCTCGCAGAGTGTCACCGAGACCGTCAACCAGCTACTCGGGGACGACACGACGATCGCGCCCGAAGACGTTCGGCTCCTCGACAACGGCTGGGTACAGCTCAAGCGAGGCGGAAACAATCTCTACATATCGCCACATGCGGTGGAGTCGGTTCTCGTTGAAGACGGCGAGCTGCCTTGATGGAGAGCCGGTGGGCGTCACGATGCTCCATGAGTGTCGGGGCCCCTTACGAAGTCATGTCAGTTTAAGTGTAACGGGCAAGATAGTTACGGGCCATTCCCCAAAGGACTGTCCGATTCTCTTACAGTTCGACGGTTTCCACCGCCGCCTCCCAGGCGACACTTTCAGGTCCATCTCGTTCAAAAGCATCAGGATACAACAATATCCCTTCTTTGGGCGTGGGATGGCCCGCGTCTTGCAATCGTGAAGAGTAGGTGTAGTTTGTTCAGCACTGAACGGGGGAAGTTCAACATGAAGTCGAGATCAACAAGCGCAATCGTTCTCGTTGTCCTCGGGATATCCGTTTTCGCTGCTGCGCCGGGCTTTGCCGTTCCCACGCTTCAGTTGGACGTCGTGGGCGGCATCTATGATGAGGAGACCGAGACCATCGTCGCCCCGTCGGGCGAGGAGATCACGCTTGTCGCTCTCCTCACCCCAAGGCCGAGTGACGACCTCGCTGAGATGCTCGGCGACACCTACTTTGTTTCGGCAGCGCTTCTTCCTGCGGTCGAGGAGTCTGGAGATTTCGGCTCGTTTACGTTCGGACCCGTAGAAGGAGAACCCGTTACCCTCACGGCCGACATGGTTTTCGGTGTGCCGCCTGAGGAACCGTTGCGGGCGTTCGACGCGAGGGACCTTTCGAGACACGGCGTTTCCGAAACTTTGTTTTCCGAGTTCTCGTTCATGTTTAACGAGGACCAAGAGGCCGCAACATACAACTCCCAGGACACGCCGGGCGGTGACCTCGATTTACTAGGCACGGGAACGTTCTTCCGAAGATTCACGGTGAACACGAGCCTCCTGGCCTCGGGCTTCAATTTGCACTTCGACCTCTACAGCACGGAAATGGTCGGCGACATCGAGTTGCTGAGTCTCAGCGAGACCAGTGAGGATCTATTCGACCGTGACCGGTTCGCGCCGTTCTCCCACGATGCCGAGACACACAGGAACGGCATGCCCGAGCCCATGACGCTTCTCCTTCTCGGTGCCGGGCTGACCGGGATCGCCGTCATGCGTCGACGACAGAAGTCACTCATGGCCGCTCCTCCTCATCATCATCATCAGGTAGCTTGGGCGGTCGCGGGCGATCGAGACTCCAGCTAATACCACCCCAAAAACTCTTGCCCTTGCGCTCGACTTTATGGTCGCCGTCGACGAGGTATTGCAGGATCGCCTGGTCCCACTGAAGCCCCGCCGTGGCGACTAGCTTCATCCACGCGCCATACGCGGGCTCGTCCGGCGCTTCGGTACTACCGCTCCAGATCGTCACCTTCGGGTTGTAGCCCCGCGTTTGCGGGCCCGGCGCGGGTGCGCGTGCGCCTTTGATGGCGGTATGGATCATCACGTCGTCCACCATGGGAACCTTGAACACTTCTTCGTCGTCGAACGCTTCGCCGTAGCGCCGGTAGCGGCCGTAGTTCCGTTGATTCATCGCGTAGACATCCTCGGCTTCGTTGATGGCATCGACGATGTAATCACGGATCTGAAACGCGGCGTCCTTGTGGCGGGGAAAGCGTGCATCGTCGGTGTAGCTGAAGCGGGGGATGAACCATCCCTTGTTCATGCTCCAGTTGCGCTCGGTGATTCGACCGCGGCGCACGAGCCCGGTGTACTCGGAAAAAAGCTGCACCAGTTGATGTGACGGATAGCCGTGTGGGTTCAAGAAAATATCGGGAAGCCACATGTTCCAAAGACGCCTTCTGATGGGCGCTTCAGGATAGATAGGCATCGGCTGGTTGCCGTCAGAGGTGACGTCCGCCCTGAGCGACGCGTAATAGCCCGCGTGCTGCAGCAGGTCCGGAGTTTTCTCGTAGAGGTCGTACGCGAGCTGGGCGCCGTCGGCGTTGGTGATCGGATGGACGATGACGTTCACCTTGTCGAGCTTTTTGCGATGCTCAGGATCGGTGAGAAGGAGCTCGGCGAGCTTCAACACGTGCGAGGTCGACGAGACTTCGTTCGCATGCTGGCGCGCCGAATAAATAATGGTGGGCTTCAGCGTCGTCGCTTTGTAATGCGAAAAGTGCGACGCCTCGAGCGGCGGCATGAGGTCCATCGCCCAAATTTCCTGGCCGAGGTAGCTCTCGCCCACTTTGTAGAGCGTGGCCTCGTCGAAGCTCGCCATTTTTGCAAGAACGCCATACGCCTCGCCTGGTGGCATCGGCGTATCCCACTGCACGAGCTCTCCGTCGGCCGCACGCACCGGGAAGCGGTGGATGTCGGGAACGGCGGCGGGCTCGCCGTTCGCCGGTAGGAGTGCTGTAACCTCGTTCTCCCAATCGATCCGATGCTCCCACCCCGCGCCGACGACGATCTCGCCGAGATCGTGATAGGCGAGAGCGTTCAGGTAGAGACCATCCGCGCGCATCCGGCTCAAGTGCTCGATCGTCGCCTTCACTTGTGTGGCGGAGAGGATGCGCTCGTCGACTCGCTCGGAGCGGGTTTGTTTCGATAGCTCGTCACGCTCGTCCTTCTCGGTGTCGACTTTGACGCGGACGTCGAGCCGGCTGATGCCGCGCTCGCCGGCGCGGACCCGAGCGGCCAGCGCTCGCGGGCGATCCATCTCGATCTTGGGAATGTCGAGGCGGAGCTCGCCTGTCGTGCCGTCGTTCTCTTCGTAGTCGATGACCACGGCAGGTCGGCTCGTAGCGAAGCCGGTGAAATGAATGCGGGCCGTGCCGGGTTTGCCGTCCGCTTTCGGCTCCAGGATCGGGAGAACACGTCCGGGATACGTCAGCTCGTCGCCGCGCGCGTTGCGCCCGAGGATGCGGTAGAACATGAGCGTGGTGAAGTAGATGTCCTCGTGGAGGGCGTCGATGGAAGAGACGAGCTCGTTGTCGAGGTCGAGGAGCTCGTGCGGCTCGCTCAAGCTGAGATCGATTTGGAGCTTTCCGAAATACGGCGCGTCGCGTCCGGCCCCGCGCGGATTCCCCTCGTGCAGCTTCATGACGTAGTCGTACATCTGCGGGATCGTGCGCTCTTGAAAGTGGTCCCAAAACCTCTCGGCGTCGGTCGCGATACGTTGATCCACGACGATCTCGGATTCGGCGGTGACCGTCAACCATCCGGTGGTGACGTTCACCATCTCGTAGTCGCGGAAGCGGTCGATGTAGGGTCTCAGCACGACCTTCGGCGCGAATGTCCCGCGAAACAGTTCGCTTCCATCGGCTGCGGTTGCGATCACTTCATACGGCGGCGCGTCGGCAGACGCGGCTTCGAAGCGAATCGCTTCGGTCCCAAGGTCGAGCTCGCGCGCGCGGATCTCGTCGATGGGGAAGGCTTCGTGCAGCCACCGGAGCGGCGTGCCCATCGCTTGCTGGCGTCACTCTTCGGGCGGGTCATAACGCGCGAATCGAATCGTGATAGCGGATACGGCCGTGTCGGCGAGTGCGGGGCGCACGACGTCGTACAGCCAGCTGTAGCCTTGCTTGTATGCAGACAGGACGCGCACTTCGGCGGTTGCACCGAGATCCTCTTCGATCGCTTTCGTCAGCTGAGCTCGTATCTCCGGAGGCTCGGATAGTCGGAGCTCGACGGCGACACCGTCTTTGCCGGCAACGTGCGGGAGCGCTCTCTCGCGGAAGAGTCGCCAGAACTCGTCCACTTCGGAGGGGACTTCGAAGCGCTCGTCGAAAACCGTTGCCGCGTTTTGGACGTCGCGATCGTCGATGACGACGTCGATGGAGCCGGCGCCGAGTGCCTGAGCGCGCTCGCGCACCACATCGCCGAAGCCGTCGTCGGGTTTCTCGAGCGAGACGAGGACCTTCGCCGAGCGAAGCTCGGCGTTCGCGAACTTGGCCCCGAGCTTCACGATTAACTGGTCGAGTTTGTAGAGCGCGATCGCAGCCTGGCCCGCGGGCGAGCGGCCCGAGAAGAATCGCCACAGATCCATCTCGACATCGTCGAGCGTGGTGCGATCCTTGCCGCGCTCCCAGATGTTCGGAAAACGCTCCGAGAGTTGCTCGATCGCGCGATCGACGCCCTCGACGTCTCCGCCGTGAACGACGACAGCACCTTTCGGGCCGAACGCGTTGGGAACGACGCGGATAGCACCTTCGCCGACATCGAGCTCTATGTCTGGTATCGAGTCTTCGCCCAGTAGAGGATGCTCGCCGATGAGAACGAGCGTCGGCTCGTCCGAGGCGTTTTCGATTTCATGCGGCAGTCGCACGATCGGAACCGACATACCGGCCGATTCGAGTCCGAGCCGGGCGGCGAGGTCGATCGTTTTCTCGATTCCGTCCGCCGGGCTCAACACGACGTCGATGCGATCGGCGATGAGGTTCGTATCGGCGTCGCCCAGGAGACCGTTGGGCGTGAACAGATTCGAGAAGTCGAGATCGCGTTTCGGGCCCGAGCCCGGCCGCGCGGGAATCGGACTGTCTCGTGACTCTTGCTCGACCCGCGGAAACCGAACTTCGGCGCCATCCATCGTAAGCACCACCGTCTCGACGTTGTCGTACGAGGGTGCATAGTCCAGGAGCATGCGACGCGCCATCTGCACTTGCGTGTCCGGGACTTCGAGGGTCACGGCGAGCTCGGAAACACGGTCGTCTCGGACCGTCATCCGCGTCACTCGGATATCGGTGAGCTCGACGACTTGCTCCGCCAGAGCCTCGCGGAGATCGTCGATGACATCGGACAGCGACGCGCCGTCGGGATCCCACAGGTGAGGAAGACGCCCGGCAAACGCGAGCGCGGCGTTGCGCGTGCCCGATTCGTAAGGGCCGGCGATAACGACCCAGTCGCGTCCTTCGACGTGGGCGGTGGTGACGATGCCCTCGTCGGGGGACAGCGTGTCGATATTCACACCGAGTCCGGACGCCGCTTCGGCACCGATGGCGATCCCGACACCGCTCTCGCTTGCGGTGAGTGGTAAGTTCATCGCCATGGTCTCGAAGCCGAGGCGGACGGCGACGTCCGCGGCCGAGGCAACGGTTGCGGCAATAGGTTGCTCCCCGAGCACGAGCTCGACGTTGACGAAATCGACGACGACGACGCCGTTTCTGTCTTCGAGGATGAAACCTTCGTCGAAGAGCTCGTTCAGGGGACGCTGGGCACCCGCGTTCGCCGCGAGGCCCAGGCATATGAGCGCGGGCACGAGTCGTTTCATGGCGGCAAATTATAGTCTGCTATAGGATCTAGCGATGAGGATGACGCGGTCACTAGGCCTCGCGGTCGCCGCCGTCGTACTCGCCGTACTAACGACCCTCGTTACCTCATCGTGCGCGCGCGATACGCCGAGCGAGCCCGCAGGCGCCCGGCAGGCGAAACAAGACCTCCACGAGCTCACCCGGGCGCGTGTCGAAGCGGGCACGCTTGCGAGGACCGATGGCTACGTCTACGCCGTGGACGTGGGGCTTCTGATGATCTTCGCTGCGGGCGAGGGTGACGAGGCGATGTATGGAGCGCTCCGCGATTTCGCGCTCGAGCATCTCCTGCTCGATTCCGACGACGATCCCTATACGCGAGGCTTCGTGGCGTGGCGTTACAGCGAGGGTATCGCACCCGATGCCTCGGGAACGACGGAGGCGCTTCGCTTGGCCGAGGGTCTGTGGCGGGGCGCGGAAGCGTTCGACTCGGACACCGATCGCGAAACGGCTCTTTTCGTACTGGACGGCTACGCCCGGCACGCCGCCGAAGAGCAAGGTGTGTGGATGATCCGCAACTACTTCAACATCGACACGCGATCGTTCGCGACAAACTCGTTCCTGGTCGACTACGCGCCCGATTTCGTCGCCGAAGTCGCCGAAGCGATGGGTCGTGAGGATCTAGCACGTATCGCCGAGCGCTCGTATGAGCTGCTTGAAAAAGCGCGCGCGCCGAGCGGACTTCTGTATGCGATGGTACAGCCGGAGGTGGCGACGCTCCTCGACGACGAGCGCGCGGTGATCTTCTCGCCAAACGACGCGATCCAAATCTCGAACACCGCCACTGTCGCGTTTTGTGCGGTGCGAGGACGTCCTGCGATTGGACGGGAGGTCGTCGACTTCGCCCATGAGCGGATGCCGAATCTGCGCGGTACTTACTACGGACGCACCGCCGAAGTCGCCCGCGACAAACGTCCGGGCATCGAAGCATGGTCCTCTCTCGTACGTCTCTCCATCGCACTCGAGGATGGCGAAGCGCTCCACGCGTTCTACCCGTTTCTCGTGAGCAACGCGGGGCGGAAGTGGCGCATCCCCAAAGACGCATGGCTCTACGTTTCTGCCGAGCTCCTGTTGGGATTGCAGGCGGTAGCGCCCGCTGAGCCCGCTGAGCCCGCTGAGGATGCTTCGTGAAATTCGCGAGCGCGGACGTCACCCGCTACTACGACGCCAACACGAAGAGCTTCCTCGCCCGAGGGCAGGGAGGCTCTCACGGAGCTATCCACCGTGCGGTTTGGGGTGCGGGCGTTAGAAGCCGCGGGGAGGCGTTCCATTTTGTGCACGGCTTGTTGCGACGCGAGATTACGATCGTGAGAGCGTCGAAAGTACCTAAAGTGTTAGACCTCGGGTGCGGCACGGGCGCGAGCCTCGCTGCCGTGGTCGAAGGTAGTGACGCAGTCGCATACGGCGTGACCAACAGCTCGGTCCATGCGCGGCTGGCGCGCGAGAGGTTGGGAGAACGCGCGACCATCTACGAGCGCGACTTCTGCTCCGAGTCCCTACCTCGAGGTATCGACATCGCGTTCGGTATCGAGTCCTTCGTGCACGCGCCCGATCCGAAAGCATTTTTTGCGAACGTGGCTCGCTCGCTGCGACCCTCCGGCCGGCTCGCTCTGTGCGATTACTTTCTCGCCGGCGCGAAGCACGAGCGTTGGGTCCGGGATTTCCAGGAGGGCTGGCATGTGAGCTCGCTTCTGAAGCCGGAGCGCGTCGACGCCATCGCGGCAGCCCACGGCTTCGAGCTCGTCGACGATCAGGACTTCACCCCGCTCCTCGAGCTCGACCGTCCTCGCGACCGAGTCTTGGGCGCGGTAGTGGTATTGGGAAGGCCGGTTTTCAGCGCGAGCCCGCGGTGCCTATGGTGCCTTCGGTGGATGTCCCTGTCCGGCGGTCATGCGCTTCGCCAATGTCTCAAGCACGGCCATGTGCGCTACCGCTACCGAGCATGGCAGAAGGGCGAGCTATGATGACGGCCAGGGCGCACGCGGCGGTTTTGATGGCTCTCGCGCTCTCGTGCTTGAGCTACGCAGAATCGAAGCGGTACGAGATCGATCCCGAGCATCTCACAATAGGCTTTCTCGTCGACCACGTGGGTTTCGCGAAAGTGTTCGGGATGTTCCGTGACGCGCGTGGCGGGTTCACGTTCGATGAAGAAACGAGCACGATCTCGGACGTTCGCGTCGTCGTGCAGACCGCGAGCGTTTTCACCGGCGTCGACGCTCGCGATCAGCACTTGAAGAGCGGCGACTTCCTCGACGTCGAAACGTTTCCCGAGATGATCTTCGAAGCGGATCGATCGGTGCTAGAGAATCACAAAGGAACGCTGACGGGCCGTCTCACGATTCTCGGCGTGACCAAGCCGCTGACGCTGTCGGTGACGTGGAATAAGAGCGGCGAATCGCCGCTTCCGGGAAATCCCTACGTCGCCGGCTTGTCGGCCCGGGGCAGTTTTGCGCGGAGTGAGTTCGGGATGACGTACGGCGTTCTCGACGGCCTCGTGGGCGAAAACGTCGAGCTCATCATTGAGCTCGAGGCTCACCGGCAGTAGCACATGAAACAAAGGTTGTTCCTGTTACTGTCGTTTCTCTACTTCAACGCCCTCTTCACATTCGAGAACATTCCGTCGACGCCGGCGTTGACGCCCGTCGCCAAGCTGTCGATCGAGGTCGTTGCTCTACTGGGCACGCTTGCGGTCGTCGGGCGTCTCTCGCGCTTCACCAAGGCGACGCTCGCGGTTCTGATTTTCTTGTTGACGCTCGTCCGCTACGTCGATGTGACGGCGCTCGGTGTCCTTGGCAGGGAGTTCAACCTCCACGGCGACTTCCCGCACGTGCACCGCGTGTTCGCGATGTTCTGGGAGGTGATGTCGTTGTCCTCCGGACTTCTCGTGCTCGGAGTGGTTGCCTTCGTCAGCGGTGTCGCGCTTACGCTCAATTGGATCGGGCTCGGCGTGTGGGAGCGTGCGCTCGAGCATCAGCGATTCCAGCGGGTTGTTCTCATTGCTGTTATTGTGCTCGTCGGCGCGTTCTTCGTCACGTCGTCGGGAACGTTTGCGGTACCGACGAGCGCGATCGTGGCGAAGCAGATACGGAACTTGCGGGCGGGCGAGGCGGAGCAGCGTGCTGTCGCTGAGATCGACTGGCCCGCCCAAAACGTGGATTCGGATTTCGAGGGTCTCGGCGGCGCGAACGTGTTCCTGATCTTCGTGGAATCCTACGGCGTAACTTTGATCGAGGACGCGCATCATTATGATGCGATCGCACCGCGCTACCGGGAGATGGAGCGTCTCTTGAAAAGCGCCGGCTACACCTTCGCTTCCAGTCAGATCCATTCACCGACCTTCGGCGGCGGGTCGTGGCGCGCCCACGCGACGCTTCTGAGCGGGTTTCATGTGGAATCGGAGCACGTGTACAACGCGCTTTTGGCGTCCGAGCGAAAAACGCTCGTGTCGGCGCTCTCCGAGCACGGTTACCGCACGGTCGCGGTCGAGCCCGGCATCAAATGGTTCTGGCCCGACGGGGAGTTCTACGGGTTCGATCGCATCTACGCATTCGACGATATCGACTACGACGGGCCGCCGATGGGGTGGTGGAAGATCCCGGATCAGTTCACGCTCTATCGTCTCTACAAGAATGAAATCCGGGACGCTCGAGCACCGCTCTTTGCCAAGCTCTCGCTCATCATGAGCCACATCCCGTACTTTCCCGTGCCCGAGTACGTGCAGGACTGGTCGCGATTTGACGACGACACCGCGTTCGATGCCGGCCTCAAATCCGTGGCCCACGACGCCTACGCCGACCTGCGCGAGCTCTCGACCTGGTACGTCGAAGCGTTTCGGTACGAGCTCGACGTGGTCGAAGGCTTTCTTTTGTCGTACGTGCCCGAAAACTCCGTGGTCATCGTCGTCGGGGATCACCAGCCGCCCAAGCTCGTCACCCACGATAACGACAGTTGGGCGGTGCCCATCCACGTCTTCAGCAAGCGCGAGGAGCTCGTGCGTGCGTTCGAACCGCTGGGATTCGAAGAGGGGCTCGTCCCGCTCACGCCCACGGCGCTGAGAATGGCGGATTTTCTCGATGGCTTTCTCCAGATCTACGATGGACGTGACGTTCCGCTCGCAACGATGGACCACTAGCTTCATGAGCCCTGCCGCAGCCGCCCTCAGACGCCAATGGCGCGCACTCGCTCTAATAGGGTGCGCCGGCATTCTGGCGTTCGGCTTGTCGCAGCCTCGATGGCTCGTCGGCTCGATGGTTGTGTGGGCGTACTGCCTTTGGCTCTTGTTCCGCGGTCTCGAGGATAACTATCGCGAAGGCGAGGGAGTGCCCCTCGCGAGCTTTGGCTGGCCTACCCTCGTCACCGTCGTGCGCGGGGCCCTGTTGGCGGTGACCGCGGGCTTTCTCTTTCTCCCGATGCCGCTCGGGGCGCGGGGATTCATGCCTGCGATTGCCTATTCACTCGCGTCAGTTCTCGATCACGTGGATGGCCGGTTGGCGCGGGCGCTCGACCGCACGACCCGTCTCGGGGAGAGGCTCGACATGGAGTTCGACGCGGCGGGGATTCTGATCGCGTCGCTACTCGCCATCCACTACGGGAAGGTCCCATCTTGGTATCTTGCGATTGGTCTTGCGCGTTATGCGTTCGTTCTCGGGATCGCGTGGCGCCGCCGTCGTTCAAAGATTGGCATCGAGAACGACTGGGAGCTCGACCCGAACCCGCTGAGACGCGTCTTCGCCGGCGTGCAGATGGCCTATCTCAGCGTTGCGCTGTGGCCGCCGATCCCGTCGGAGCTGTCGCTCTTCGTGGCTCCGCTCTTCGGGGGCGCCACGCTCGCGATGTTCGCACGGGATTGGTGGCGGGTCTCCGCCTGTGGTGGGGAATGAAAATGCTGATGAAGCGCTAGTCGCACAGCTCCTTCAGCAGGTCTTCGATGCTCGTCATCGATTGTTCCCAGGTGGCGTGATGGCTGAATGTCTCGAAGGCGGCAATGCTCAACTCTGCCAACAACGCGCGGTCGCCGATGACGCGCTCCAGCAGGAGCCTCAAGCTGAACGTGTCGTCCGGCGGCACGAGATAGCCCGTCGATTCGTGCTGCACGATTTCGTCGGATGCACCCGCCGCGCCCGCGATGACGGGAAGTCCGAACGCCATCGCTTCTAGGTAGACGATGCCGAATCCTTCGTAGCTCGAAGGAACGACGAGCATCTGAGCTCCCCGGTAGCGGTCCGCGAGACGCTCACCGTCCAGGGTCCCGTGTAACGAGGTTTTCGACCCGAGCGCGAGGCTTTCGATCTGAGCTCGGATTCTGCGAACGTAGCCTCCATCCATATCGAGACTGCCAACGATGTCGAGCTGCCACGGAGCGTCGCGAAGCTCTCCCAACACTTCGAGCAGCACGTGGAGCCGCTTTCGCGGGATGAGGTTGCCGACGAAGAGCAGCCGTAGCGAACCTTCCGCGCGGGCGCGCTCGTGAATCTCGGCACGCGAGAGGCCGGCTCCAAGCCGGTCGCCGCCAGGCGTCGCCACGACGTTGCGGGTTTTCTTTTGCAGAAGCGCTTCGACCGATTCTCTCGTGGTGTGGCTGTTGAACACGAACGCGCCGATCGACTCCAGATAGCGTTTCTCCACACGACGATAGAAATCGTTTTGCCACGGAGAGTGATCCTCGCTCGATCGCAAATGGTGGACGATGGAAACGAGCGGGTATGAGACGGTGCGCCGTAGCCGCTCGTTCACGCGGGCAAGCGACGGGTGCACGAGCTCGTCGGAAATCAATACGTCGTACTCGGCTCCCGAGAGCGAGCGGCGCAATCCCGGCGAAAAATTCTCCAGCAAATGGCGGGCATAGCTCTCGTGAGCCAAAGAAAGGATGTCGACGTCGTGACCGCGACCGCGAAGATGCTCGACAAGCATCCCATCATAAAGATTGCCGCCGGAAACGAGGTCGAGATCGCCGTAAACGATGAGCCCAACCCTCACGACAACGAAGTATACCTGTCCTAGGTCTTTCGGTCAGTGCGGAACAGGCAAATGTGACAGAGAAATTCTATAATGCCGAGACATGAAAGTGTTCGTCGCGTCCGGCTACTACGACATGGCCACGCCGTTTTTCGGCACCGAGTACACCGTCAACCATCTCTATATGATGTACATCCACGAGGAATCGATGAGAGACCGGGGCGGAGCGAACGTCCCCGGTGCTCGCTAGAGCGCCATACCTCATGCGGGACGGCATCCCTCAATTCATTGGCGCCGAGGTGCGGCGGCGGGAAGACCCTGCGCTCATTACTGGCCGCGGCAAGTTCGTGGCCGACATCGCTCTTGAAGGCGCGGCGACGATGGCCTTGGTTCGGAGCCCGTACGCGCACGCGAACGTGAACGGCATCGATAGGTCGCAGGCGCTCGCGATGCCCGGTGTTCTCACCGTCTTCACCGCGGAGGACCTCAACCCCGACGTGGCGAAGCCGTTTCCTTTCATGAAAGGAGTGGATGGCGGGACCCTCGAGGAGGTCTTCGAGCAAGAGCGATTTCCGCTTGCTTCCGATCGCGTGCGGCACGTCGGTGACCCTGTCGCCGTCGTGGTGGCGGAGAGCCCATACGTCGCCGCGGATGCGGTGGATGCGGTCCTCGTCGACTACGAGCCATTACCCGTCGTCACCGATCCCGAGGCGGCTCTTGCGGAAGGGGCCCCCTTGGTGCACGAAGCGTGTTCGGGGAACCGCGCCTTTGTATGGAGCCTCACCGGCGGCAACGTCGACGAGGCACTCGAGCGCGCCGACAAGATCGTGGAGCTCCGTGCTTCCATTCAGAGACTCGTTCCCAACGCGATGGAGCCCAGGGCGGTCGCGGCGGCCTACGATGCAGAGAATGGGTTCACGCTGTGGTCGTCCACACAGATCCCTCACCTACTGCGCGACTTCATTGCGGGGATGGCGGGGATTGATGCGGAGCGTCTTCGCGTGATTGCTCCCGAGGTGGGCGGCGGCTTCGGTGCCAAGTGCAACGTCTACGGCGAAGATGTCCTTGCGGTTTTGCTTGCGTGGCGCCTCAGGCGCCCTATCCGTTGGGTGGCGTCGAGAAGCGAAGACTATCTGACGACCTCGCACGGCCGCGATCAAATCGGAGTCATGCGGCTGGGCGCGAGCGCCGACGGACGCATCCTCGGTGCGGAGCTCTCCTTCACCATGGACTGCGGCGCCTATTTCAGTCGGGTGACGCCGATCATTCCGGCGCTGACCGGCGTGATGATGACCGGAGTCTATGATATCCCGCACGTGCGCGCACGCGCCGTCGGCGTGTTCACCAACAAAGTGTGGACCGAGCCCTATCGCGGTGCGGGGCGACCCGAAGCGGCGTATTTCTTGGAGCGCGCCGTCGACAAGCTCGCCGACGAGCTCGGGCTCGACCCGGTGGAGCTTCGGCAACGGAACTTCATCGCTCCCGAAAGATTTCCCCACAAGACCGCGACCGGACTCACCTACGACAGCGGCGCCTACGCGGTTGCGCTCGACAAACTCCTCGAGCACATCGACTACAAAGGATTGCGCGAACAGCAAGCAAAGCGTCGCGAGGCGGGCGGAAAGCCATTCGGTGTCGGGATCGCGTCGTACGTCGAAATCTGCGGCTTCGGTCCATGGGAGCACAGCACGGTTCGGGTCGCCCCCGACGGCAACGTCACCGTGCTGAGCGGTACGTCGCCTCAGGGACAGGGGCACGCAACGAGCTGGGCGCAGATTGCAGCCGAGACGCTTCAAGTGCCTATCGAGAACGTCGAAGTCATCCATGGTGACACCGCAATCGTTCCCAAAGGTATGGGAACCTTCGGGAGTCGCAGCGCTCCTGTCGGGGGCGCTGCCGTCCTCGAGACCGCCGAAGGGGTTCGAGAAGGAGCGATTGCGATTGCGGCGCATCTACTGGAAGCCGCCGCCCGTGACGTGAGGCTCGAGGACGGCGCCTTCCATGTCGTCGGGATGCGCTCGCGGTCGCTGAGCTGGCAAGACGTGGCGGCGGCAGGTCACTCCGATGAGCTTCCGGCGGAGCTTCGAGGCAAGCTCGAGGTGGCGGACGAGTTCAAACCGTCCGGGGACACATTTCCCTTCGGGGCGCATGCGTGCGTGGTCGAGATCGATCCGGACACGGGAGAAATTTCTATCCTGCGCTTCGTCACCGTGGACGATTGCGGGAAAGTGATCAATCCACTTCTCGTGCAAGGACAAGTGCACGGCGGGATCGCGCAAGGGATCGGTCAGGCTCTATGGGAAGGCGCCGTCTATGACGAGTCCGGCAATCTCGTCACCGGCAACCTCATGGAGTATGCGGTGCCGCGTGCGGATTTGTTGCCGTCTTACGAGACCCACCGTACGGAAACGCCGACGCCTGTGAACGCCCTCGGCGTCAAGGGGATTGGCGAAGCGGCCACCATCGGATCGACACCCGCCGTCGTGAACGCGGTCGTGGATGCCCTCTCTCACCTCGGGGTGACACATATCGACACGCCGTTGACGCCGGAGAAAATTCTGAGCTACCTGGTGAGGCGTTCGTAGCGGACCCAGTCGGCTTCCGACAATCCACCGTCGAGCTCGAACTTGTAGCGCTTGTTCTTGCCGAGACCGATGATGTCTTTTTCGAACGTCTCGACGTAGAGCGTGTTGTCGTCGGGCCGCTCGAGGACACGGATCTCTTTGTGGCTCCACGCCCAATCGTGAGCCTCCGACACGTAGCGTACGCCGAGGGTCGTCAGGTTCAGCTCGCCGCGACAGCTTCGGAAACGATGGTTGTGTCGTGCGGCGAACGTGAGCGGGAGGGTTTCCTCCCAGATGCGATCGGTCGCTTCGATAAGAAGGTCGGACGCGCCTTCGAACGTCGGGTCCTTCAACAACAGCTCCTCGAGCCACGCCTGGCTCTCCTCGAGCTCACCGCGCTCGAGGGCCATCCTCGCTTGGTAGAAAAGATCGGCTATCATGGGTGCCTCGATCGTCGGGGGCTTCGGAGGCGGGACGGTGGTGGGCGCAGGCGTCGGTCTCGGTTTGGGTGGTGGTGGCTCGGCTGTGATCGTGGGGACGGGCTCGGGAGGGGGCGGTGTCATGCCCTCGGATGGTTCGGGCGTTTCGGTGGGCTCATCCGGTTCGGCCACGCCCGCCGGCGTGGGGCCGATCTCGGATAGCGATGGTGATGAATCCACCGAGCTGGATTGCCGCTCGCCGGTGAGCGCGTGCCCGAAGAAGAGAAGCGCACCGAAGATGAGCGCGACCGATATCGGAAGCCAGCGATCGCGGTGCGCTTGGACGGTTCGGCGCACGCGTCTCGTGACCACATTGCCGCTCGACTCTTCCTGGCCTTTCCGCGCGGACTTGAGCGCCGCGGCGACGTCCTCGGCGCTGTCGTAGCGATCGTTGGCGTTTTTCTCTAGACAGCGAAGGATGACGGAGCGGAGCGCGACCGTGACCGAAGGATTCCTCTCGTCGGGGGGAATCGGCTCGTCGTTCAGGATGGACTGGGCGATCGCCGCGAACGAGTTGCCGACGAATGGGAGCGTGCCGGTGAGCATACGGTATAGCACGACCGCGAACGAGAACAGATCGGTGCGTCGATCGATGGTTCCTCTGGAGAGCTGCTCGGGCGCCATGTAATAGGGGCTTCCGAGGACGTCGTCGTCGTTCGTGAGCTTGGAGCCGACGACGTGCGCAATCCCGAAGTCCATGATCTTGCCGCGAAAATCCGGCGTCACGATGATGTTGCCAGGCTTGATATCGCGGTGGACGATGCCTTGGGAATGCGCGAATGCGAGTCCGTCGAGGACGTCGTGCGCGATCTGAAACGCTCGAGTAAACGATAGTGTCTCGGTCTCGAGGATCTCGGACAGGGTTTTGCCTTCGATGAACTCCATGACGATGAACGGCGTATCGTCATCGGCATGACCGACGTCGAAGACGGTGACGATGTTCGGGTGGATGAGCTGCCCCGCCGCGCTCGCCTCCCGATAGAAACGCTCCTTGTACTTCTCTTGGCTCGATTGCGGCAGGTGCACCGCGGTCTGGATGAGCTTGATGGCGACGATGCGATCGATCGCCGGATCTTGTGCGAGCAGCACCGCACCCATCGATCCTCGACCGAGAACGCGTTGTACTTCGAACCGGCCGAGTTTGGTCGGTAGTGTGCCGGAAGGGAATAGAGGAGCAGGAGCGCCCTGGTTGGGATCGGGTTCGGTATCAGGGTGGAGCTCCTGGTTTGTGCTGACGTTCAAGATGCCGGCGGCGATGAGAGCCTCGAGGCCGTCGAGCGTGTCGTCTCGCGATAGCGTGGACATCTCGAGCACGTCGGACATCGTGAGTCCCGGGTGGAATCGTTCCTTCAGTAGATCGACGAGAGCGCTGTGCTTGGTCGAAATCGTCGACTCCGCGTAGGGAAGGCCATGCTCCGCGTCCTTCGACCATCGAAGCTCTCCGCGTAGTTTTCGCTCGGCCCGGCTAAGCGCTTCTGCGGCTACCTCTTCTGGCACAAGGTCCAGGTTGCCGCCGGAGAGCCTGTCGATGTTGTCGGATGCCGCTTCCTCGAAGCGGTACTCACCCCGGTGCAGCCGAAACAGCGCGTCGACAATCGCGCACGACAGCCTCGACATCTCGAGCTCGAGCGCAGCGGCTGACAGGATGTCGAGCTCCCCCAACACCGTCGGTAGAGTCTTTCCCGCGTGTTCGGCCGCGACGCGAGCGCGGTGAAGCTCGGACGGCGTCAGCTTCTGCCGGCGCACGAGCGTCTCGCCGAGTTGGTCCTTGGTATCGCTCGATTCCGCGGCCACGATGCGGCCGTTTTTGAACGAGACCCGCTTCGTCGAGTCGTCGTCGTCGACATAGAGGATGCCCGAAGCCGCACGAGCTTGAAGCTCGCGAAAGGCCGCCGACAGACTCTCGGGACTCAGCGTTCCTTGCATCGCGTGCTAGTTGATTCCGAACCAATCTCCGGCGTTCCCGGTGCAAGAAGGCACGGCAAACGAACGCCCGCAAAGGGGGTTTGCGATCGCTCTTATTCTGTTTTGGGCAAAAACCTACTTCAAATTTACGTGGATTTCCGCCGGCCGTCAACTGCCCCTTTAAAAACAGGGGGATAGAGGGATTCACAGGGCGCCTATTCCGGTAAATAGAGCTCCGCGCCCGGGCCCACGGGGAGCCCCAACAATATAAAGACGGTCAATAGCAGGGACCAGACGATCGTGAAAACGAGTGTATAGGGGAGCATCAACGCAATCACCGAGCCGATCCCGGCTTTGGGGTCGTATTTCGCGACGAAGGCGACGATGAGGGCGAAGTAGGACATCATCGGGGCGATGATGTTCGTCACCGAATCGCCGATGCGATAGGACGCTTGCACGAACTCCGGCGTATAGCCGAGGAGCATGAACATCGGGATGAAGATAGGCGCCATGATGGCCCACTTCGCCGACGCGCTCCCCATGAACAGATTGATGAACATGGACAGCAGGATGAAGCTCAACATGAGAAAGATGGGACCGAAACCCAGCGCCTGGAGGCTCTCGGCGCCCTTCACCGCGAAGATGTAGCCGAGATTGGTCCAGTTGAAATAAGCGACGAATTGAGCGGCAAAAAAGACGAGCACGGTGTAGGTGCCGAGCGTCGATATGGCCGTGCCCATGCCTTCCACGACTTGAGTGTCGTTTTTGATCGTTCCCGCGCCTCTCCCGTAGGCGACGCTTACCACGACCGCTCCTAGAAAAATGAACGCGACG
Source organism: Candidatus Marinacidobacterales bacterium (assembly GCA_965237955.1). GTDB lineage: Bacteria > Acidobacteriota > Vicinamibacteria > Marinacidobacterales > SMYC01. Next base: position 4,881,596 of record OZ250169.1, read on the forward strand.
ATGGCGCTGAGAAACGGAGAGCGAAGAAGGCCGCCGGTCTCCGGGTTGCGCAAAAAGCCCGCTCCTGGAATGAGCTCCCACGTCGTCGGCACCGTGCCCCAAAGCAAGAACACAGCGAACGCGACCGCTGCCACGAGCGCGTACTTGAGCCCGCGCTCTTCTTGTTTCGTGAGCGTCGTCATCCCTTCGTCGACTTCGACTTCACCTTTATAGGTACCCAATCTCGGCTGAACGATCTTTTCGGTCACCCACGTACCCGCGCCCGCGATGAAAAACGTCGACGTTGCCATGAAGTAATAGTTCGCTGCGGCGTTGACGGTGTACTCCGGGTCCACGAGCTGGGCGGCCTCTTCCGAGATGCCGGACAACAACGGATCGACGGTTCCGAGCAGGAGGTTGGCGCTGTAGCCGCCGGAAACACCCGCGAACGCGGCCGCGAGTCCGACGAGCGGATGCCTGCCCGCGGAATAGAAAATGATCGCCGCGAGTGGCACGAGGAGGACGTAGCCGATCTCGCTCGCCATGTTCGAGAGGACACCGGCGAGGACGATGGCGAACGTCAGGAGTCGCGGCGGCGCGGAGAGCACGAGTTTCTTCAGAGCGGCGCCGATGAGGCCACTCGACTCCGCGAGCCCGATCCCGAGCATCGATACGAAGACCGTGCCGAGCGGGGCGAAGCCCGTGAAGTTCGTGACCATCTGTGTGAGCATCCGGTGGAGCCCTTCGAGAGTGAGAAGGCTCACGGGCTCGATGGTCTCGCCCGTCGAAGGGTGGGTGACCGATAGCTCGAGGCTCGCGAAGATGCCCGACAACACCACGACGGCGAGCGCCATGATCGCGAACAGGCTCGCCGGGTGTGGGAGGAAGTTACCGACCCGTTCCACGACGTCGAGAAACCGAATGAACAGCGATGAAGGTTTCTTCATGAGCTATACCGCTTCTTGATGTTGGGGATGAGGTAATCGTTGAAGGCACGGTCCTGGTCGTAATCGGGCTGCCACTTCCAATCTTGTGAGGCCGCGGTGTCGTCGAGATCGGCGGGCCAGGTTTCGACGATGGCTTGTCGTTTCATGTCGGGCTCGAAGTCGATGCTCGCATCGGGAAACGCGGCGACGACGAGGTCGCGGATCTCCGCCGCGGACAGAGAGAAGCTGGTGACGTTGTACACGAGCTGCGACAATGATTCTTTGGGCGCCGCCGCGAGGTGTACGAGCGCGTTGGTGGCATCCGGCATCGCCATGAACGGAATGCGCACGTGCGACTCGACGAAACAGCGATACGGCTTGCCTTGCGCCGCCGCATGGAGCATCTCGGAGGCGTAGTCGCTCGTTCCGCCGCTAGGCACGGTGACGGCGCTGATGAGTCCGGGAAAGCGGAGGCTGCGGAAGTCGATCATCACCGGCTCTTCCGCCGACAGCTGCTTGTAGTGATGGCTCAGATAGCGGCCGAGAAGCTCGCAGTAGCGTTTGTTGCAGCCGTACATCGTCGTCGGGTTGGTCCACTCCCATTCGCGCACGCGGGAGTAGCGCCCTTTTGCTTCCGGCGTCGGCAAGCCGTAGACCGCGATGGAGCTCGGAAAGATAAACTGCACCGGGCGCCCGAGCCATTGCGACTGCTCTGACGCGAGCCGTAGCAGCGTGAGGGTTCCCTCGACGTTGACGCGGTGCGCGGTCTCGGGAGTGTACTCGGAGCGCGTCGATAGAAGTGCGGCTAAATGAAACATGGTCTCGATCTCGTACTCGGCGACGAGCCGAGCGAGCAAGCTCTCGTCGAGGATGTCGCCTTGGATGTGCGTGTGGTCGGAGGACAGCTCGTAGGAAAGAGGAGTGAGATCGAGGGTCAGGAGGTAGCGCTCGCCGGAATCCGCGAGCCGTTGGACGAGGGATGTTCCGACTTCACCGGCCGCGCCGGTGACCAGCGTGACTTTCTTGCGCATTGATCGTGCATAGTATCGCAGCCAATCAGCCATCGGCCTTGCTCCTTATGCGGCGTCATCCTAAGATTGGTGCGCTCATGTTTCTCGCAGGCTTCTCCCCCAACGGGCGATGGATGGCGTACGAATCCGACGAATCCGGACGCGTGGAGATCTACGTTTGCGCCTTCCCGTATCCTGGAGCGACGCGGCAGGTCTCCATCGAGGGCGGGTCCTCGCACAGCCACGGCTCTTGTTCGAGTCGGATTCCTATCGAACCCATCCTAGATCCTACGAAGTCAGTGCCGACGGCGAGCGCTTCATCATGATCGATCGAAGCGAGTCAGCACGGCCGCCGACGGAGCTGGTCCTCGTCCAGAACTGGGCCGAAGAGTTGAAGCGGCTCGTCCCGACAGACAACTGACGAGTAGCTCTGACATGCCAAGCGCGGTCGCTCCATCCTCTTTGGCTGTCATCCTAGTTTTGCTCAGCCTGCCAGACTCCATCGCAGCGCTCCCGGCTCAACAATTGGAGGAAGCTCTTTTGAGCGCGACCGCTCTCGGGAACACCGCGCGGGTGGAAGAACTCCTCGCCGCGGGAGCCAGCGTGGACGGCGAAGTGTACGCGGAACGTTTTTCCCCTCTGATGCGTGCGGCCCAAAACGGCCATCTAGAAACGGTTTCGTTGCTGCTCGAATCGGGCGCGGTCCCCGACGCTCGAAGCTATGTGGGAACGACGGCGCTGATGCTGGCCTCCCAAGCGGGACGCGCCGCCGTTGTGAGCGCTCTCCTCGAGGCCGGAAGCGATCCGAACGCGGTTAGCGAAGAAGTGACCGCACTGGGATCGGCAGCCTTCAAAGGCCACCTTGACGCTGTGAAGGTGCTCGTCGGTGCGGGTGCCGACGTCAATCGGCGTATGGAAGTATCCAAAACCGCGCCGATCACGCTGGCTGTCCGAGCGGGCCATGTCGATATCGTGCGCGCGCTCCTGGACGCGGGCGCCAAGCTGGATGGGCCGGTAGGTACGGCGTCTTTGATCGTGGCCGTTTGGCTCGGGAATGAAGAGATGACACGAGTGCTCTTGCAAGCGGATGCGCCTGTGGGTGGAACCGACGGTTGGGGGTGGAGTCCGCTGCGGGCTGCGAGAGTGTCGGGACATGGAGAGTTGGAGAGGCTTTTGCTAGACGCTGGCGCTCCCGAGTTGGATGAAAAGAGCCCCTCTCCCTCGGCGCCACTCGTGGAGGCCGCCGCTCGCGGTGACTCGATCATGGTGGGAGCTCTCATCCGCGCCGGCGCGGATCCGGACCAAAGAGATCGAGGCCTAGCCACCGCGCTGATGGCCGCGTGCGGACGCGATGATTCTGAGGAAATCGTGCGACTCCTTTTGGACTCAGGCGCCTCGGTGAACGCGTTGGATGACCGCGGCACGACCGCCTTGATGATCGCAGCGGGGGCCGGCAACGTCTCCGTGGTCCAGAGACTTCTAGAGTCGGGGGCGAACGTGAATCTCGAAACACGGAGCGGGCGCACGGCACGGATCGCCGCCAGCGAAAATGGCCACCGTGAAGTCGTCGAGCTTCTCGAGCGAGCCGAGGCTGCCCGCCAATAAACCCTGTCCGAAAAAAAGACAAAAATGTGCAACCGCCTACATCGGTAACGAAACAGACCGGGCACATAGGTAACAGTTTGCGGTGTCGTGGATTCTCTTCGAGATCATTTCGGGCCTCGTCTTTTGTATGGCCTCTTGCTTCGTCGTTCGGGAGAAACTAGAAGCCCAAAGGCGCGATATCCACGGTCCCTGGCGTTTCGAACATCGAGAATCCCGAGAGGGACGGGACCGAAGTGAACCTTCCACCGGTCGTCATCGACTTGCTCGAGACCGACGCGCTCTGACTTTAGACAGCTGCTTATGTACCACTGCTTGGACTCAAAAGAGATCATTCCGTTGGGATAGGTTTGAGCGACGTAGAAGTGCTCCGGGTATTCGATTTGCGGGAGCTGACGAGGGTAGGGGCGGTTCGAGGGCTGATAGCGAGATGCAGGAACCTCCTGACCAAGTGCCTCATGCGGGCGGATTTCGTTGTATTCCTCCCGGAACCGATCGAATGCCCGTTGCTGTGCTCGAAAGCTCGCTCGGGGCGGTTTAGCCGTCTCTGACTTCAAGGTGCTGTGCATCCGTTCATGTCTTCCGTTTTGATCGGGTCGGCCGGGCTGAATCCGCTCAGGACGGATTCCGAGACGAATCCACCAAACAGCAAGTCTGGACAGTCCTCCTGGCGCAAGAGTTGAGAACGGCGCTCCGTTGTCGGTTCGAATCGCGTCCGGCAGACCGTATGCTCGAAATACCGATTCGAATATCTTCCGTGTCGGCTTGAACAATGGCCGGTGAAGACCCTGACAGGCAAATAAATAGCGACTGCATCCGTCGCTCACGGTCAAGGGGTGACAACGCTCCCCTGCAACCGGAAAATGTCCCTTGAAGTCGGCACACCACACCGCATTGGGGCTCCCGTAGTCGCCCAGACGATCGCCATACGGAGAGCTTCGGCGTATCCGCCGCCGCTTCTGGATGAGCCCATTCTTACGCAGAACCTCTCCGATCGTGCTCGTCGCCGGCAGCGCGAGCTGCGGATAGTGCCGTTGCAGGATGACACGCAACTTGCGCGGTCCCCAACGCGGGTGTTTCTTCCGGGCTCTCAGAATCTTTTCCACCACGTCGTCCGCGACAGCGTGAGGATGCGACAAAGGGGCGCGAGAACGCTCTTCCAGACCTGCGACCCCATCCAACTCGTAACGTTCGACCCACTTGTAGCCAGTCTTTCGGCTCACCCCAAACCGTTCGCACAGGGCACTGAACGGCTCCCCAGCTTCAAGGCGCGCAGCGATGAATCTCACTCGTTCATTCATGCAATTCGTCTCGTCCCACGGCATCGGCCACCTCCCTGGTAAAGGGATTGTCACCCATGTCGCCGGTCTGTTTTGTCACCAATGTACCCGGTCCGGACCAAAAAGGCTTGACAGCTTTCCGGTGACGAAATCGGTCGAGATGACTTCGTCTCGTAGAAGGTCGCTCACGGCGCGCCACGCGCGCTTCTGCCGCATTCGTCGCGCAGTTTTGAATTTCGTTTCGAATCGATCGCGTTTCGGTCTTCCAATGCCGTCTCTGGGTGCGCAAAAAGCCGGGAGTATAATTCGTTACTGAGGGAGCGAAAGACAATGATCGAACAATTCAAGAGCTACTTCGTAAAGCTCGAACGTTTGTCTAGCGCCGAGCTCGATCGTTCCGCCGAAAAAATGGTTGTGGCTGAGAACGGGAACATCGCCAAGCTCAGCGCTCACATCGCCGAGATGTCGGCTCGGAAGGCCGCACTCGAGCTCGGCTACAAGAATCTGTTCGACTACTGTGTGCGACGCCTCAACTTGAGTGAGGGCGCAGTGCCCGCACGGATTCATGTGGCCAATGTTTCGCGGCGGTTCCTCCAGCTGCTCGTCGCGTTTGCTGAAAACCGTATTAGTCTCACCGTCGCGAGTCTCCTGGCAGCTCACGTCTGCGAGGACAACGTCGACAAGCTGATTTCTGATTGCGCCGGGATGACGCGCAAGGCGACCGAGGAGTACCTCGTGGCGCTCAGGCCGAAGCCTGTCTTCGAGCCGTCGATCCGCAAACGACCGCAGCCGGCGGCGCCGTCCCCTCGAGTCGAGGCGCCGGCACCTCGACTCGAAGCATGGCTGAAGAAGAGCCCGCCAATTCTTCAGCCGGCGCGACCCGACGAGTACAACTTCCGGTTTGCCGCCGACCGGGATTTCAAAGTCAAGTTCGAGCGACTCGCCGAGGTCTTGGGGGTCGAGAATGCTCAGAAGCACATGGCGGAGATTCTCGAGAAGGCCGTCGACATCGCGCTCGAGAAGAAAGACCCTAAAAAAAGCTCGAGCGGCGGCAGAAGCGGGGGAAAGCAAGATCTCGTTCGAACGAGATTGCGCAAAACGACGAGTCGGCCGTGTCCCGGTACGTAGCCTCCGAGGTTTCGGAGCGTGTGCACGCGTGCGGGGAGTACCAGTGCGAACATTACGCCTCTGACGGGAGGCGATGTCCGTCACGGACCGGGCTGCAGATCGAGCATGTGCGGCCGTTCGGTATTTTTCACAGTCACGATGAGCGTTTTCTTCGACTTTTGTGCCCAGCGCATAATCGATTGGCCGCGGAGCGTGTGTACGGAGCGGATTTCATTCAACGAAAGATCGATGAACGGCGAGGTCGTCAACGACCTTATTGACCGTCGGTCGGGACCAGCCTCTCGAGCTATTCGAACCAATTCAGCACGACGTTGATATGGCCTGCTGTTGCTTGTCGCTCGGTTGCGCGCGGTACACCTCGCCCATACCGTCGGCGCCGATGAGACCGACAATTTCGTACGGTCCCAAGCGTTTACCGGGTTCCAGCGACATGAGTGCGACGATCTTAAGCGGTTACCAGCGGTCGTAGCCAGTTAGCGATATCTTGGACTTCTTCGGGGGCCACGCTGTGGGGCATCGGGTACGAGTGCCATTCGGGGTCGTAGCCGTTGGCCCGTAGTTTTTCGATCGTACCCTCGGCCAGGTGAATGGGCACCACGGGATCCATTGTTCCGTGGGCCATGAAGATTGGAACGCTTCGGTTCGCTTCGGAGGCGCGCGTTTCGATGAGCTCTCCCATCGGGTGGTAGCACGACAACGCCATGATGCCGCCTAACGTCTCGCCGCATTGCAATCCCGCGTAGAGTACGATGGCGCCGCCTTGGGAGAAACCGGCGAGCACGATCTTCTCCGACGGGATGCCGAGCTCGCGCTCGTGGGCGATCCACGCTTCGAGCTGCTCTCGTGACTCCTCGAGGTGTTCGGCTTCGACGTGGCGATCGAGGTCCATGCTCTTGATGTCGTACCAGGCGCGCATGGTCATTCCGCCGTTGATGGTGACGGGCCTCATCGGGGCGTGCGGGAAGACGAAGCGAACGCCGGCATCCATGGGGATGCCGAGGGCGGGCACCATGGGAGGGAAGTCGTTACCATCGGCGCCGAGGCCGTGGAGCCAGATGACGGATGCTTGCGGCGTACCGTCGGGTTGGATTTCAACGGCGTCGAGAAGTTCGCGACTCATATCTGCAGAGGATCTTCCATCAGGACAGCCGAGAGCTTGTCCAGAAAGAACTCGGCGTTGGACTTCGTGAATACGAGCGGTGGTTTGAGCTTGATGACGTTTTCGAGCGGGCCGTCGGTGCTGTTGAGAACGCCTTCCTCTTTCATGCGGTTGACGAGATAGGTCGCTTGGTCGGCCGCTGGGGTGAGGCGTTCATCTTTGACGAGCTCGAAGCCGAGGAAAAGTCCACGGCCGCGCACGTCGCCGATAATCGGGTGCTGTGTCTTCAGCACGCGTAGGCCGTTCAGCAGGTACTCTCCCATCGTGGCAGCTTTTTCTTGGAGCCCCTCGTTTTCGATTACGTCGAGGACGGCGAGACCGATGGCACACGAAACCGGGTTGCCTCCGAAAGTGTTGAAGTACTCCATCCCGGTTTGAAACGACTCGGCGATGTCGCGTGTGGTGACGACCGCGGCGAGCGGATGGCCGTTTCCGATGGGCTTTCCCAGGGTCACGATATCGGGGACGGCGTTTTGGGTCTCGAACGCCCAAAAATGCGAGCCCACGCGCCCGAAACCGACTTGCACTTCGTCGGCGATGCAGACGCCGCCCGCGCCGCGAACGATGCGGTACACCTCCTCGAGATACCGGGGAGGTAGTACGATTTGTCCACCGCAGCTCAGGATCGATTCGGCGATGAACGTTCCTATCGGGCCTATCGGGCGCTCGACGGCCTGCTGAACGTCCTTGATGTACTTCGTGCCGTAGTCGGGGTCCGACGCGCGGAACTTGCCGCGATAGCCGTCGGGCATTGGGAGCTTGTGAACGTGGGGCGGGGCGCCGCGGCCGCCGTGTCCATCGAACTTGTACGGGCTTATCTCGATGAGTGACGACAGGTTTCCGTGGTAGGCGCCGTCGAGCACGAGGGTGTCGTTTCGTCCGGTGTGGATGCGCGCGAGGCGGAGCGCGAGATCGTTCGCCTCGCTTCCGGAGTTCACGAAAAAGCACACTTCGAGGGGATCCGGTAGTTTCGCGGTCAGCCGTTCGGCGTAGTCGACGATATTCCGGTGGAGATAGCGGGTGTTGGTATTGAGGACGGCTAGCTGCTCGCGCGCGGCGCGCACGACGCGGGGGTGGCAGTGGCCGACGTGGCAAACATTATTTACCATGTCGAGGTACGGCCTGGCCTCGGTGTCGTAGAGAAACGATCGGTAGCCACGGACGATGTGGAGCGGTTCGCTGTACGAAAGGCTGAGCGTTCCCGATAAGTGGTCTTTGCGTTGGGTCCGTATTCTCTCGCTCGCGTGCTCCGGAACGACCTCGACCTGCTCAGTCGAGGCGACGCCGGCAAGCCGCGACGGATCCGGACAAAGCCCCAGCCAGAGACTTCGCTCCGAAGGTGGAACGACGCCGGGGAAGTCGCCTTCTTTGTCCAGCATGTCGAGGATGATTTGAAAATGCACATGCGGGGGCCAATTCCCGTTCACGGGATAGTCGCCGACGGTCGCGACGACGTCGCCCTGCTCGAACACTTTCCCCACGTTGAGGCCTTCGAGAGAACGTGTGGACAAATGCCCGTAAAGGGTCCAGAACCGGTCACCCTCTTCAGTCGCGTGCTCGAGAATCATCGTGGGGCCGTAGTCGAGCGGGGCATCGTTCACTTGGAAGCTGTGCACGATCCCTTTGAGCGGCGCGCGGAGCGGGGTGCCGGCCTCGACGAACAGATCCAACCCGACGTGCACCGTGCGCGGGTTGAAGCTCTCGCCTTTTTTCGGTTGGAACGCTTCGCTCGTGTAGAGCGAGCGCGCTTCGTTGTAGCGCCCGATCCCTACCGTGGCTCCCGCGGTCTTTATTGTCCCGAACACGTGAGCGGTGAACCGCTCGACATCATCCAATACGTCGAGGCCGCCGAGCTCGGTGCTGCCGACGCTGAGATCGAGCGAATGCACCGATGTTTCGTCGAGCTCCAACGGAAGCACGGTCGATTGCTGTTGCCCGAGCCACTCGGCGATGGCATCGCCCCGCGGGTGCGGTGTCCGCCCGCACACATCTCGAAAGCGGTAGTGCGCGAACCGCGGGCACTCGTTCGCGAGCTGGGCGATGAGCTTCCACGCAGACGCCTGACTGACGCGCAGATAGTCCTTGTCGGGCTCGTCCTTCGTTTGCCGAGCGGCCACGGCCACACTCATCGCGAGCCGGATGCGGATCGACGGGAACAGCACCGCGAGCTCATCGTCGGTGAGCGGGCGCACTTCGTGATAGCCGGTGACGACATCGACGGCAACACCGATCGGCTTGGATTTGTCGAGCATGCAGTACGCCGCCGCGTTGGCGAGCTCGAACACGAGAGCGCTCGAGACCATGTCGCCGAAGTCGACAACGCCCGCGATCTCGCCGCCGCCCTTGAGATCGACGAGAATGTTGTAGTCGTTGCCGTCGTTGTGGATGACGCCTGCCGGTAAAGTGTCGAGCCGGGGCGCGACATCGCTTTCGAACGCGGCCAAGATGTCCGCGACCTGTTGTCGATCGTCATCTGCGATGAGCTCGATGCCGTCCCCAATCGTTTTGACCGCGTGCTTCGAGTCCCAATAAAGGTACCGGCCCTGAGCTTTGTGCGAGAAACCTTCGAGCGCGACGTCGAGCCGCGCCAGGGCGCGGCCCAGCGATCGGAGCAGGTGGGTTGAGTGTGGCTTCGTCTTTGCGAGCGGCTTCGCGTCCAGATAGCTCAGAAGCCGGCACAGATGACCGCTCTCGAGATCAGCAATCGCGCCGCCCGCGCGCGTTTTTCGTAGTCGGGGGATAGGGAGATCGGGGTCTCGATCGGCCACGTGCTGAAGCGCCTCGTTCTGAAATTCCAGAATCTCGCGCGATTCGGATACGTTCGCGATCTTGAGAACGAGCCGTTCCCGTGGCGTAGTGACGAGAAAGTTCTGATCGCGCTCACTCGGAAGCTCTGTGAGCTCGCTCGCGTCGATGTCGTACGTATCGCGCAGGATCTTCTTCGCGTGACTCACGTCGATTCGAGGCCGTGTCGTCTTCAACACGGCCGCGATTCTACCTCACGAGCTTTCTGAGCCAGCGGAGCTTCCCCGAATACGGTGGATAGCGAAGAGGAGGATCGAAGATCGTCGCGCCTTCGACGACGGATTTGCGATGCGAGAAGCGCTCGAAGCCGTACCGCCCGTGGTAGCTCCCCACGCCGCTCGGCCCGCGGCCACCGAAGGGAAGCTCGGGGTTCGAGAAGTGCGCCAGCGCATCGTTGACAGCGCCGCCTCCGAAGGGAATCTCGGCTAAAACGCGCTCCTGGTGTGCTCGGTCTTTCGAGAAGAAGTAGAGCGCGAGCGGATCCGGATGGCGTCTCGTTAGCTCGATCGCCTCGTCGAGGCCGTCGTAGGGAACGATGGGAAGCACCGGTCCGAAAATCTCCTCGCTCAACGCTTTCGCGTCGGGCGGGAGCTCGTCGAGAATCGTGGGAGCTATGTAGCGCTCGTCGCGATCGGACTCGCCGCCGAACACGACGCGGCCTTCGTCGAGGTAGCCGGTGATGCGGTCGAAGTGATGGTGATTGATGATGCGCGCAAAGTCCGGGCTCTCATTCGGGGAGTCACCGAAAAAGCGCTGGACGTTCGCTTGAATTCGGGACACGAGCTCGTCTTTGAGCCGGGTCGGCACCAACACGTAGTCGGGCGCGAGGCAGGTCTGGCCGGCGTTGAAGAACTTGCCCCACGCGATCCGACGTGCAGTCACTTTCATATTGATTTTTTCATCGACGATCGCTGGATTCTTGCCACCAAGCTCGAGCGTGACCGGAGTGAGATGCTCCACGGCCGCACGGGCCACGATCTTCCCCGTGGATGCGCCGCCGGTGAAGAAGATGTGATCGAAGCGCTCTTTCAGGAGCGCTTCCGCGGTCGCGACTCCGCCGGTCGCGGTGCTAACGAGCTCGGTCTCGAAGTATCTTGGGATGAGCTCGGACACCAGCGTCGACGTGGCGACGGCCCACTCCGACGGCTTGACGAGCGCGCAGTTGCCGGCGCTCAAGGCACCGACGAGTGGCGCCATGACGAGCTGGAATGGATAGTTCCACGGAGCGATGATGAGGGCGACCCCCATCGGCTCGTGGCGGATCGAGCTGGTCGCGGGGAAGAACGTCAACGGTGTCCCGACGTGCTCGGGCTCCATCCACTCTTCGAGATGGTTCAGCGCGTAGCTCACCTCCGAGCGGACGAAACCGGTTTCCGAAGCGAACGCCTCGAACCGCGGCTTTCCCAGGTCGAGAGCGAGAGCGTCGTGGATGCGGGACTCGTTCGCGTTGACGAGCCCCCTGAGGCTTTCGAGCTGCTTGCGCCGGAAATCGTAAGAGCGCGTTGCGCCGGAGCGAAAGAAACGTCTCTGCGCCTCGACGAGCGGGGCGAAATCGAGCTTTTTGGGATTCTCGACGGGCTCGTTGTTGATCCGGGTCGCGTCTTGTTCAGGTCTCGGCTCCGCCCTCGCTGCCATTCTCGGAAGCTTACTCGATCTCGACTTCGGCTATCAGCGGGAGATGATCGGAGGCGCGTTTCGCGAGGCGCAATCGCGCGCGGTACACGTGGGTGAGGCGGATGTCGCCATGCACGTAGATCGAGTCCAGTGCTCGGAGCGGCCCCCAGGCGGGAAACGTGCGGATGGGGCGATCGGGCCCGGTGAACCCCGCCGGCGTCAGGAGCTTCTTTCCGAGCGTTCCCCAAATATCATTGAAGTCGCCCGCGACGATGATGGGAGTGCGATGATGCAGGCCCACGAACGGGTGGCTTTCGAGAAACTTCCGCAGCTGGATCTTCCGCTCGATGCCCGAGAGCCCGAGGTGGATGTTATAGATGTGCAAGGTGCGGGTGTGTTTTCCCAGCGCGCCGTTGAGACGAATGCGGTAGCGGCCGTGGAGAATGCTGCGCCTTTTCTTGGGCGGCACGGTAACGTCGATATTCGACGTTTCGGTCAGAGGAAAGCGACTCAAGATCGCGTTCCCGTACTCGCCGCCGGTGCGCACTTTGACGTTCGGGAAATAGCTGCGATGGCGAAAGCCGAGGAAGTCGCCCAGCAGATCGACCTGCCGGTCCGTGTTGGTGCGGCGCGCGTGCTGGTCGACTTCCTGCAGCATCACCACATCAGGATCGTAGCGGGCGATGACGTGCGCGACTCTTAGTGGGTCGTAGCGACGGTCGACGCCGCCGATGCACTTGTGGATGTTGTAGGTAAGAAATCTCAGGCGCACGTTAGTTGAACAGTTCGAAGCAGTTATCCATGATAACACGCTGTTTCACCCGCAGCCGTGCCACGCTGAAATGCCAGGAGTGTCGAGAGAAAGTTAAAAGCTGCGACGTACTCTGGTATGATTTGCGCCAGATCTGGAGAGGGCATCTTGTCAGGGCCCGGGCTCGAGGTCCTCGCGAACATCACGGAGCCCCATCATGGCGCTATCCGGGAATACGAGGGAATTTTCCCTCGCGGATTTGATCGTCGTCAAAGCACAAGATCCGCGAAACCATCGCTTGACGTTGAGTGGGCCGGCGGGTGACGGTTTGCTTCTGATCGAATCCGGGCGCATCGTGCACGCGGCCTACGGTGAGCTTCCACCGCTCGACGCGGCGCATGTGCTCGTCACCGAGCAGAACGTCGACTTCGAAGTCGAGGCGGATGCCGAGATTCCAGGTCACACGCTCGACCTCGGCGCGCAAGAGCTTCTCATCGAAGCGATGCGGCGTCTCGACGAAGGGATTCTGCGCCGCCCCCGACAAGCGTCCATCGAGCTTGCGGCGTCGGGCGCGCGACGCAAGCCGCCGCGGCCACGAAGCCACGAATCCAAGAAGAGTCCTGAAGCCGAAGCACTGAGGCGAGCAACCGGACGTATTTTGTTCGCCGATCCAGAGGCCGCGGAAACACAAGAGGGGAGCAAGGCGCTGAAGGCGCTCGCTGTGATCCTCGGTATCGTGCTTCTCGTGGCGGGCACGATCTTCGGGTGGCGCAGTGGCTGGTTCGCCGGGCAAGAGCACCGCGATTCGGTCGAGGTGACGGATCTCACTGGACCACGAGACGTGATCCCAACGCTCTTGTCGGGCGCGCCCGCGACAGCGCCCGAGAACGATGCGGCGTTCCTCCCGACGGTCTTGTGCCGGGTTCTCGTCGATACCCGTGGCCTCGTGCGCGAGGCGTTGGTCTACCAGCACCGCTCAGGTCTCGACGCGTTCGAGGAGGTCGCGCTCGAGACCGCCAGAAACTATCGATTCACTCCCGGCCGGCGAGAAGGCGTTCTCGTGCCAGTGTGGGTCGTGTGGCCCGTCGACTTTATTCGTACGACGCACGTAAGCGATCCGCGGCCGGTCGACGCCAGGTACTTCAAGGACCAGCGACCGGGAGATAGTCTTCCCACGCTAGTCACAGGAGAGTCTCCCGAGGCGCCGCTTCCGGAAAGAGGTCTTCGTCCCCGGATTGCGTTCCGCCTCCTGGTGGACGAGACGGGAAGCGTCGTCGACGCCAAGGTCGTGACGCCAAGCCCTGATCTCGAGCTCTACGAGCGCATCGCGCTCGATACGGTTCGAGGCTATCGATTCACTCCCGGTGAGCGCGAAGGCGTCAACGTTCCCGCCTGGCTCGACTGGATGGTCGAGTTCCAATAGCGCGATGCGCGTGCGGCGATATCTCGCAGGTATCGTCGTCGCGCTCGCATTGTCACCGCAGGCTAGTCCCCTGGAACAGAGGTTCGTAGCCTAAAGCTCGACGCCATTTTGTGGGCTGGCGAGGCGTGACGACGAAGTCATATTGGAATATTTCGAGGAGGAACAACGAAGCCAGCGCGCAAAAAGGGCCCAAGATTTAGGCTACGAACCTCTGTTCCAGGGGACTAGCGGCGGAGAGGACATTCGCCTGCGAGGCTCGGCGAGCGCGGCGGACGCGTTGCGCTCCGTGCTGAGCGACGGTTTCACCGCTCGCTTCGGAGACGTCGAGCTGTTGTGGGACTCGGCGGGGTCCGGGTCCGCTTTCGTGGCTCTTTTCTCGGGAGACGCTGATGTTGGCGTGGTCTCGCGGAGTGTTCGCGCCGAGGAAGTGAATCTCGCGAGCCGGCTCGGACTCGAGCTCAGGGAGAGCATCCTCGCGCTCGATGGCCTCGCGGTCATCGTTCATCCTCGAAACGACGTGGAGAGCTTGTCCGTCGAGCAGCTCGAGTCGCTCTACACCGGGCGCATCGTGCGGTGGTTGGGTTTCGGCGGGATCGATGAAGTGGTGCAACTTCTGATCGCGGCGGAATGGAGTGGAGCCCAAACGGAGTTTTGCGAGCTCGTGTTCCACGATCCAACCTTTCAGTTTGCATCGAGCGCCGAATATCTGATGTCGAGCGCCGAGATTCTCGAACAAGTCGCCTCCGATCGGGGCGCGGTCGGCTTCGTGAGCATGAGCTACGACCGCTCGCGCGTACGAACGGTTCCGATCGTCGCAGCTTCGGGAGAGGCTCTTCGCCCGAGCGCCGTCACCGTCGGCGACGGGACCTACCCGCTCCGCTATCCGCTCAGGCTCTACACCGTCGGCGATCCCGACGACGAGCTGGGCCACTTCCTGAGGTTTCTGTATTTTCACGGCGGCCCCGCTCTCGTCGCCGACGCGGGGCTCGTACCCGTGCAAGCGTTCGCTACCATGACTCGATCCGCGGCGCGAGCTCGCCCCCGCGCCCAAGTTTCACTGACACGGGTCGGCTTCGGTTTCCGCGCGAGTCGGCTGGACGCTGACGCGCAACGAGATTTGACCGACGTGGCGAGCCGTCTCACGGGAAGCGATGAAGGCCTTTGGATCACGGGCCACGAGGAGCCGAGAGAAGCTCGCGACGAGCTCGCCGCGGCTCGCGCCCGCACCGTCGCCGAGTTCTTGGAACAACAAAACGTCGACCCGTCTCGGATGACGGTCGACAGTCGAGGTAGCTCTGAGCCCCTCGCCTCGAATGTCGAGCTCGAAGGCCGCCGGTCGAATCGGCGCGTGGACGTCTGGATCCTGCCGCATTGATGTCGCCCTCCAGTTCGGAAAAGGCGTTTCTGCTCACCCGGCAGTGGCGCGACACGCCGGACGGGATCGAGCTCGTCTTCTGGGCGACGAGCGACTCCGGACCGATCCGGATTCAAATCGACAGGCAAGAAGCAGTCGGGTTTGCCGAGCGAGCCCATCGAGTTTCGCTCGACGCCGAAAAGTTGGGCGGGCGCTCGAGGCCGCTCGAGCTTGCCACGCTTGCCGGAGCTCCGGTCGACGGGGTGTACTTTCCCACTCGACACGCACTCGTCGACGCGAGGAGGCTCCTGCGCTCGGGTGGTGCGCGCCTTCACGAATCCGACGTCAAACCACCCGATCGTTTTTTGATGGAGCGCTTCGTGACCGGTGGCCTGGTGGTGACCGGTGATGCGCACCAGCACCCGACGTATCGCGAGTATCGCAACCCGCTCATCGAGCCTTGCGACTATCGGCCTGAGCTTCGCGTTCTGACACTCGACATCGAGACCGACAGCGTCGAGACGCTCTACTCGATCTGCGCCACGACCAAAGAGCGCTCGCACGTGTTCCTTCTACGATCACCGGAGTGGGGCTCGAACGTGCAAGGCGAGCGCGTCGATGTGGAACACTCCGTCCACCCGGACGAGACCACGCTATTGGAAGAGTTCTTCGCGTGGGTCGCGGCGGTCGATCCTGACGTCATCATTGGTTGGAACGTCATCGACTTCGACCTCAACTTCATCGAGCAGTGCTGCCAACGATTGAATCTCTCGTTTGCCGTCGGTCGCGGCAAGGACCGCGCGGCACTCCTCGGGCCGAGTGGTCCGGGCGGAAAACGCGTCGCACGCATCCCCGGTCGCCCCGTGCTCGACGGCATCGATACGTTGAGAACGGCGACGTGGAGCTTCGAGGACTTCGGGTTGAACGCGGTGGCACGCGAGCTCCTCGGGCGAGGCAAGCTCATCGAGGATGATGCCGAAGACAACGAGGAAAAGATTCGAGAGATCCGACGTTTGTATCGCGACGCACCGTGGGATTTGGCGCGGTACAACCTCGAGGATTGCCGTCTCGTCGAAGGGATCTTCGAGCGCACGCTCTTGATCGATTTCGCGATCGAAAGGACGCAGCTCACCGGACTCGGCCTCGACCGAATAGGTGGCGCGGTCGCTGCGTTCGACAACCTGTATCTGCCGAGACTCCATCGTGCCGGCCGGGTCGCACCGAACGTCGAAGAGCACGACATGGATGTCGACGAGATGAGCCCGGGCGGTTTCGTCATGGACTCCGAGCCCGGGCTATTTGCGAACGTCGTCGTTCTCGATTTCAAGAGCTTGTACCCGAGCATCATCCGGACGTTCCTCGTGGATCCGCTCGGCTTGGCGGTCGAATCCGCCGACCCGGTCAATACTGTCCCGGGGTTCAAAGGCGCGAGCTTTTCGAAGGACACGCACATCCTGCCGGAGCTCATCGAACATCTGTGGAGTGCTCGCGATCGCGCGAAGCGCGCGAACAATGATGCGCTCTCCCGCGCGATCAAGATCATCATGAACTCGTTCTACGGCGTTCTCGGAACGACCGCGTGTCGCTTTTTCGATCCGCGGCTCGCGTCGAGCATTACCCTCCGCGGGCACGAGATCATCACCCGGAGCCGCGCGTTTATCGAGAACGCCGGACACCGTGTGATCTACGGAGATACTGATTCGCTGTTCGTCCTTCTCGAGGAAGACCTCGAAGAGGATGCATGCCAGGAGATCGGCGGCCGTCTCGCGGTCGAGCTGACCGCGTTCTGGTCGAACGAAGTTCAGGAGAAATACGGCCTGACGTCTTATCTCGAGCTCGAGCTCGAAAAGCATTACTTGCGCTTTTTCATGCCGACAGTGCGCGGCTCGGAGCTCGGCAGCAAGAAGCGGTACGCGGGTTTGGTGCGCCGGGGTGACGACGTCGAGCTTCAGTTCACCGGACTCGAATCGGTGCGCTCGGATTGGACCCCGATCGCGCGCGAGTTCCAGCGGGAGATTTACCGGCGCGTATTCCACGACGAGCCCTTCGAGGACTACGTCAAAGAGACCGCGCATGCCGTCGTCACCGGTAAGCGCGATGCCGACCTCGTCTACCGAAAGCGCTTGCGACGCAAGCTTCAGGATTACGTGAAGAACGTCCCGCCGCACGCGCAAGCGGCGCGGAAATCCAAACGAACCGGCCGGTTCGTACGCTACCTCATCACCATGAACGGTCCGGAGCCGCTCGACAACAACCCGTCACCGATTGACTACCAGCACTACGTCGACCGCCAGCTCGCCCCGGCTGCCGACGCATTGCTGCAGGTGAAGGGAACGTCCGTCAGCAAGATTCTCGATCGCCAGATGAGCTTGTTTTGAATTTCGGCCGCAGTGTGGCCGACCTGGTGCGGGAGGCAATCCGCCGTGTATGGTTGCGCCCAGGCATCCAACCCGAGGAGCCGGTTGCGCTGTGGGACGGCGAACCGCGTCGTACCTCGTCCGAGCACGACACTATCTACGACGCTCCCTGATGCGTCAGGGCGAGCAGGTTTTCGTTGATACGGATGCCTGGATTGCTCTCGCACCCGCGATCCGCTGCACGATCGTGCGTCCGAGATCTGGTTATCGATCAAGGACGGCGGCCTGAAGCTGCGAACTTCGGTTCCAGTCGTGCTCGAGACCTTCACGTTCCTCGAACGCAATGCAATGCGCGACGTCGCGCTCGCTTGGAAGGACTCGCTTTCCAAGCTCAGTAGGCTCAAGACATTGGAATGTCGGCCGAAGGATCTCGACCTGTGCTGGCCCTACTTCGAACGCCGAGATTTGCACAAGCTCTCAGCGACCGACGCTACGAGCTTCGTTATCATGAGCCGCGAGAAAATCCGTATTGCGTTCAGCTTTGACCACCATTTCGCCGTTGTCGGCTTCGGGATTGTGGGCTAGGCCACAGTTTCGTTTCGGGAATGAAGCACGTCGCCTTTCTGCTCGCCCTCGCAGTCACGGGTGTCCTTTTTCGTCGATTGGTGTGTGGTCGTGTCCCAATGCGGCTGCCTGTCGCTGTGGAATGGCAACGCGACGTACTGCAACATTCATGCGCCGATGGGACCGCACTGTCCGTGGTGCGCGCACCCGCTAGCCGGGGGCGGCATTGCGTTCGGCGCGGCGGTCGTCCAGCGTTTCGTGTGGGAATATTGGCCGAGTTAGCTCACTTTTCCGGAAGCGATAGCACGTCATCGCCTTCCACCGTTGCCAGGCCGAGTATACTCACACCCGCTCTCGACAGGAAAGGAGGCCTTTCAGATGCACTGGATGAAGCGCACTCTCGTTCTCTTGCCGTTGCTCGCAACGACGCCGACCGTACTCGCTCAAGACGACTACGGAAGCCGCGGCAACCTCTGGGCCGATTGGACTCAAGAGGAGCGCCTGGAAGCGATGGAGCTCGGTGAGCGCTTCAAGGTGATGATCGGCGCTGCCCGAAGCGAGATGATGATGGTGAAAGAGGCCATCCGCCATGCGGAGGCGCGCGGCTTCGTCGCCTGGGATCCGGCTCGCGGGACGCCGAGCCCGGGGGACAAGTTTTACGCGGTCAACCGGGATCGAACGATCGTGTTGTGGATCGTCGGCCAAGAGCCGCTCGCGAGCGGGATGCGGCTGGTGAACAGCCACATCGACTCGGTGCGGCTCGAGACCAAACCCCATCCTCTTCGCGAGCAAAACGGCGCGGTCGTGATGGACACTCTGGTCCATGGAGGCGTCAAGGGCTATCAATGGACCAACGTGCCCCTCGCCATCACCGGCCGTGTGGACAAAAAGGACGGGACCACGGTGTGGCTCGAGATCGGGCTCGATGACGACGACCCCATCTTCCTCGTTCCCGATCTCGCACCCCACGTGGACCGCGACTACCGCGACCGCACCCGGGCGGAAGCCATCGAGCGTGAAGAGCTCGACCCCGTCATCGCCTCCGCACCCCCAGCGGAGGGCTCCGATCGAGAGACGGTGCTGGACGAGACGCTTCACCTGTTGCAGGAGCAGTATGGTATCGAGCGCGACGACTGGATGAGCGCCGACATCCAGATTGTGCCGGCGACCGCGCCCCGCGATGTTGGTCTCGACCGGGCGCTCCTGGCCGCGTTCGGCTTGGACGATCGCCTGACGGCGGTAGTGAGTCTGTTCGCGCTGGACGAGCTCGGGACACCGGCCCATACCGCCATGGCCTACATGGTCGCCGACGAGGAAGTCGGAAGCCGTTGGAACATCGGTGTCTCTTCCGAGTGGTTTCGCAAGCTCGTGTCCGAAATGATTGTCGCCGAGACGGGTTCGGTCAGCGAGCTCGACGTGATGGAATCGTTTTCCAACACCCATACGGTGACGGCCGACACCACCACCGCCACCAACCCGCTTTGGCCCGAGCCCCAGGCCAAGGACAACGCGGCCTTGATGCACCACGGCCTCGTCATCAAGCTCTACGGGCCCGGAAGAAGCGCTAACAGCGAGTTCGTCGCCCACCTTCGGAGGATCCTCGACGACGGTAACGTCGGTTGGCAGACCCACAGCTACAAAGCGGGCTACGGCGGGGGCACGATCTCGTCCTACTTCGCGGGCTGGAACATGGAAGTCACGGACTGGGGCGTCGGCATCTGGTCCATGCACTCCACCTACGACGTCGCGTCCAAGGCCGATATCTGGGCCCTATTCAAAGGCTTCGTGGTGTTCTTTCAGAGCTAATCCCGGCGAGACACGGCCGTCGCCATGGTCGGAGCAGCCTCCGGACGAAAGGGCCACCTGTCTCTCGCGCCGATCCCCGCTGAGCTGCGACCGCTCGAGTCTCAGTTGTCACCGGCATCGTGCCGTCTGAGCTCATCCGCGAGGTTCAATACGATGTCGAAGAGCATCATGGGCTTCTCGGCGCGGAAGGCAGGCTCCGTCGAGACCTTCACCGCCATGACCGCCGTCCCCTGGCGATAGAAGAGCTCTCGACCGTCGCGCGCCCACACGGGAGCCCTTCCGCCGTCCGACGAGACCGGCTCGCGCGTCCCCGGCCCGGAAAGGGCTGTACGTAGATCTCCGCTCTTCCGGTCTCGTCCGACACGTAGGCGATCCACGTTCCGTCCGGCGAAAACGCGGCCGCGTTCTCGTTGGCCGGTGAAGAGACGAATGGAAAACGGATCGCCGCCCCGCGGAAGGATGAAAACGTCACGTCCCTCGGTGTCGCCGATGTTCGTGATCGCGAGGAACTCGCCATCTGGCGCCCAGCAGAGTGGCCACTGCACGTTGGCGCGCGCGAGGAGGCGCCTCGCTTCTCCGGTGCCATCCGCGGCTTTGACATAGATGTGGCCATCGCCACTAGTGTACGCGAGCTCGGTGCCGTCCGGGCTCCAGAGCGGCTCAACGAGCCCGTTTTCTTCGGCGACGAGAATGCGTGTCCCGCGGGCGATGTCGTGCACCCAGATCCGGTCGGCGAGATCGTCGGCGGCGACGCGTGAGCCGTCGGGAGAAAGCTTCAGCCAGTGGTAGGAACCATCGAACGCGTGATCGTATCGGCCCTCGCGATCGACCCAGACGACGGTCCGCGACTGCTCGACGGTCGGGATGTAGACGAGTGTACCGTCGCGTCCCACCGCGAAATAGCGCTCCGAGGTTCCGGGTCAACTTGGGCCGGCGACGTTCTCCACGGCGGGAAACGGTGTCCCGAACGTCTCGAGCGCGTCGAGGTCGAAGCGAACGGCAAGGAGCCCACCCGCAGACCTGAAGATCAAATGACCACTCGGCGAGTAGAAAGCACCCGCGCCCTCGATGAGCTTGCGGTGCTCCGTGGCAGCCATTGTTTAGACTAGACGACTATTCAGTGCGAATCGAACACCGCTTGATACGACACGACCTTTCGCGTCATCGCCTTCATCTATTTGCCAGGCCGAGTATACTCACACCCGCTCTCGACAGGAAAGGAGGCCTTTCAGATGCACTGGATGAAGCGCACTCTCGTTCTCTTGCCGTTGCTCGCAACGACGCCGACCGTACTCGCTCAAGACGACTACGGAAGCCGCGGCAACCTCTGGGCCGATTGGACTCAAGAGGAGCGCCTGGAAGCGATGGAGCTCGGTGAGCGCTTCAAGGTGATGATCGGCGCTGCCCGAAGCGAGATGATGATGGTGAAAGAGGCCATCCGCCATGCGGAGGCGCGCGGCTTCGTCGCCTGGGATCCGGCTCGCGGGACGCCGAGCCCGGGGGACAAGTTTTACGCGGTCAACCGGGATCGAACGATCGTGTTGTGGATCGTCGGCCAAGAGCCGCTCGCGAGCGGGATGCGGCTGGTGAACAGCCACATCGACTCGGTGCGGCTCGAGACCAAACCCCATCCTCTTCGCGAGCAAAACGGCGCGGTCGTGATGGACACTCTGGTCCATGGAGGCGTCAAGGGCTATCAATGGACCAACGTGCCCCTCGCCATCACCGGCCGTGTGGACAAAAAGGACGGGACCACGGTGTGGCTCGAGATCGGGCTCGATGACGACGACCCCATCTTCCTCGTTCCCGATCTCGCACCCCACGTGGACCGCGACTACCGCGACCGCACCCGGGCGGAAGCCATCGAGCGTGAAGAGCTCGACCCCGTCATCGCCTCCGCACCCCCAGCGGAGGGCTCCGATCGAGAGACGGTGCTGGACGAGGCGCTTCACTTGTTGCAGGAGCAGTATGGAATCGAGCGCGACGACTGGATAAGCGCCGACATCCAGATTGTGCCGGCGACCGCGCCCCGCGACGTTGGTCTCGACCGCGCGCTCCTGGCCGCGTTCGGCTTGGACGATCGCCTCACGGCGGTGGTGAGTCTCTTCGCGCTGGACGAGCTCACCGCGCCGGCCCATACCGCAATGGCCTACATGGTCGCCGACGAGGAAGTCGGAAGCCGTTGGAACATCGGCGTCTCTTCCGAGTGGTTTCGCAAGCTGGTGTCCGAGATGATTGTCGCCGAGAAGGGTTCGGTCAGCGAGCTCGACGTGATGGAATCGTTTTCCAACACCCATACGGTGACGGCCGACACCACCACCGCCACCAACCCGCTTTGGCCCGCGCCCCAGGCCAAGGACAACGCGGCCTTGATGCACCACGGCCTCGTCATCAAGCTCTACGGGCCCGGAAGAAGCGCTAACAGCGAGTTCGTCGCCCACCTTCGGAGGATCCTCGACGACGGTAACGTCGGTTGGCAGACCCACAGCTACAAAGCGGGCTACGGCGGCGGCACGATCTCGTACTACTTCGCGGGCTGGAATATGGAAGTCACGGACTGGGGCGTCGGCATCTGGTCCACGCACTCCCCCTACGCCGTCGCGTCCAAGGCCGATATCTGGGCCCTATTCAAAGGCTTCGTGGTGTTCTTTCAGAGCTAACCCGGCTCAGTTAGCTGTCTCGTCCTGTGCGTTGAATACGATACAGCACGAGACGAAATTCAGGAACCCCCGGACCTCTTTCGATAGCTAGCTCTTCCTCGCGTGCCAATCCCTCGAGCTCGAGCCCGCGCTCGGGGGTGAGCACGACGAGGAAGGCGCCCGGCCGTCCGTGTTCGCGGAGGAATCCGGCGAGCTTGTGCTCGTTGCCGTCGGGGTAGTTGAAGAACGCGTCGATGTCCTCGAGGCGGATGCCGAGCTTCGGATATGTCGATAAATCGAAGTAGTCGCCTTGGCAGGTGCGCCAACTCGAAGCCATCCCGCGCTCGGTGAGCATGCGCAGGTTGTCTTGCGCGAGCTGACACAGGTTCGGATGGGATTCGATGCCGTATGCCCATAGATCGTGAGGCACGGTGCACAGAGCGGCCACCAGCCGGCCATCTCCCATGCCGGCGTCCAGCACCTTGGCTCGTGTGCCGAGTCGGGACCAGAATCCGGTGGCCTGGAGCTTTTCGAGCGCGGCATCCAGGACGTCGAGGGGCATCGCGAGCCAGATGCCGTCGGCGGTCAGGCGCAGTGGCTGGCCGTCGAACGCTCGTTTTTCGGAGCGCGCGAAGGTCTCGGCGAACTCAGGGTTCACTAGACGACGTTAACCTTTCCAGCAATTTGACCGATTTGATTGCGATTATACCCCCTGTATGATCTATTTTTATTCGGAATGAGAAAAAAATTAGAAGACGTTATTAGGGCCGATTAGAACTCTGGAGGCACTCCACCTTGCGTCAGTCGATTTCTTGAGGCGTCAGAATCAAGACGTCGAGCTTGCCACGTACGACGAGCGCATGCTGAAGGCTGCTGAGAGAATCGGCGTGACGATCTTCGATCTGTCCTGAGCGAAATCTCGTTCGAACGAGCGAAGCCTGCGGCTGGTGCCGCCCCTATCAGGCGAGAAACTACCCGAGCTGATAAAAGGGTTGTGAGTGAAGGCTCCGGCAGCTAAACCCCTTTGAATCACCGGTGCGCTTATGCCCCAGGACGAGCTTGGGTCCGAGCGGGCTCCCTATCATTGGCGAGGCTTTCAACGGAAGCACTCCCCAGGGTCAGAATCCAAACAATCGCCATCTCGGGCCGGAGCCTTCACTCGCCAAAATACATGTGAGGTGAGTGATGCACAAGCGAAGGAACAAGGGTCGAACCAACTCGGACAACGTTGCGCAGTCGCTGCCCGTGATAAGGCCGAACGTAGCGGGCATCGATATTGGCAGTCGTGAGCATTGGGTGTGTGGCCCCGCTCTGGCGGACGGCGGGGCAAACGTGCGGGTGTTCTTCACAACAACATCGTCATTGAATGAACTGGCGGATTGGCTCATCGAGCAAGGGGTCGAGTCGGTGGCGATGGAAAGCACCTACGTCTATTGGATTCCGGTCTATGAGTTGCTTGAATCCCGGGGCCTTGAGGTCATGCTGGTAAACTCGCGCCAGCTCAGCAATGTCCCGGGGCGCAAAACCGATATGCAAGACTGTCAGTGGCTGCAGCTGTTACACAGCTGCGGTCTTATTTCGGTTCAGCTGGAACATGACAGTCCTGAAGTTAAAATACGCACATGGAAAAAGGAGCTGTCATGAGCAAAGGTCGTCGTCGTCACACTGCGGAGCAAAAGGCAGAGCTGTTGCGCCAGCACGTTGCCGAGAAAAAGCCGGTCTCGGAGGTATGCAACGAGGCAGAAATCCAGCCGAGCCTGTTCTACACATGGCAAAGGGAGCTATTGGCTGGAGCCCATACGGTGTTTTCGTTCCGTCGTGCGCCGAGCCGTGAGAAGGAGCTAGAGGAGAAGCTCTCCCGTCTCGAGGCGAAGGTGGCCCGTAAGGATCAGATCATCGCTGAGGTGACCGAAGAGTACGTGACACTCAAAAAAAAAGCCTCTCCTGCCATTTCAGTGGATCCTCTCGAGGGTGAGACCGCCACAGTTTAGGTAGACGAGACTGATGAGAGCTTCGGCAGAGTGGAGTCCAAAGCTGCGGTGGCTCAGCAGCCGGATTTTGTTGTTCATTCCTTCGAGTCGGCCGTTGCTGAGTCTCCACGTGACCCACGCGATGACGCCATCGAAGTGGCTGCGGATCATCTTCGCCGCGCGTTTGACGGGCTCTATCCTCGAGCTCATAGCGCGCCGCAGCCATCCTCGGAGAAACTTCTTGGCCCATGTCTCGGTTTTGTAGGTGTAGAGGTCCATGAAGTTGTCGCGCAGAAGCATGGCGCGGTAGAGGCGACGATTAGCTCGCACCTGCTCGCGGAGCACCCGTTTGTCTTTCGCGCTGCGGTTGTGTTTGGCCTTGAGAAGGGGAAACTTGGTGTTCTTGAGGTTGTGCCGGGCAGTCCCTTTGAGCTCGCGCACCAGCTCGCGCCGGGTCTTATCCACGGCCTCGTTCAGATGCTTGACGATGTGGAAGCGGTCAAAGATCACCCGTGCCTGAGGAGCCTTTTTGCCGACGACAGTTATGTACGGCTCCCACATGTCCATGCTGACCGCTTCGAGCTCCGCGGCTCTTTGTGGTCCGAGCTTGCGGAAAAACCGCAGCAGCGTCTTGGCCTTGCGCTCCTTTCCCGCCCAGACGACCCGGCCGCTGAGATGGTCTATTACCACTGTTAAGTACTTGTGGCGTTTGCGGTAGCTGATCTCGTCCATCCCAATCACCCGCAATCCATCGAGCTCGCGCCGCTCATCCCGCTGCTCGGCAACCACTCGCTGGATGATCCGTCGCACCGAACGCCACGTCACTCGGAAATAGTTCGCTACGGCGCTGACGTCCGTCCTCTGTGCCAGCCACGCT
Source organism: Candidatus Marinacidobacterales bacterium (assembly GCA_965237955.1). Classification (GTDB taxonomy): domain Bacteria; phylum Acidobacteriota; class Vicinamibacteria; order Marinacidobacterales; family SMYC01. Next base: position 4,906,840 of record OZ250169.1, read on the forward strand.
ACCTCTTGTTCGAAGCTTTTGGTAAAGCGGCTTCCCTTGTCTGCCCAAGGCACCTTTTCTCTGACCACTCCACACCGCCGACATACCACTCGTCGGATCGAGTAGCGAAGATAGGTCCGGACTCCGAACAGGTCCAAGTGCCGCCAGTAGCGATTGTAGCGATCTTTGTTCTTGCGGACCTTTCGTCCGCAAATCCCGCACAGAGGCTTCCTCCTCCGTGGTACTACATCCACCACCACTCTGGCTTTGTCCGCCTGGAAGTGGAAACCTCGGACCCACAGGCCTTGCAATCCGATGAGCTTGTTGACTAACGTAGTAACGCGCATCGCGGGAACGCTCTTTTCTCTTTCGGAAAAAAAGATTCTAGCGTTCTCGCCGATGCGCATCTACACATGGCTTACCCTCTCAACCCACGGGCCTCACCAAATGCCACTGCCCCTCAGCGGGAGACAAGGCTGTGGGAAACGCCCCCACGGTTCTGGTCGTTCAGACCTTGCTCACGACTGAGTTCTCTTCGAAGCCTGGAAGGGCGTTTTCCATAGCCTCCACTAATCGAGCCCCCCCTTCCTTATTCCATATGAATTAATCTTTCTTGTATATATATCAGGAGGGGCCTGTGGGCGCTCGTGGGAAACGCGAAGCGTTTTCCACAATCGCGGCAGCGTCCATAGGCCATGCCCTCCAACACAAATCAGATCCCCCGAAACGACAGGAGAACCAAAAAAAACTGGGTCTACGCGGAAATCTGTGGGCGAATGCTGACGGAGAAATAGTGTAACTCATTGTGTGGAAAAGGTATTCAGCACTTCATCAGGTGCTGAGAAGTGATCCGTTTTTAGGATAGGCTAACCGAGTGAAAAATCCCCAGTCGATCCGCTCGCTTTTTGCGCTACCAGGTTTCGTGGCTGGCGCCCGATTGAACGGTGTATTCGGTGACCGATACGCCCGCGTCATCCAGCTCAAGAGGCGAAAAAAACAGCCGTGTGCTCGTACTGTGGGCATCGGTGCCGGGGGCGCTATGACAAGCAAGTGTGCCGGGTCCGCGACCTGTCGTTGGCAGGCTGGCGGATCTATCTGGAATACGAGCGTTGGCGCGTCAACTGTCGTGGGTGCGGTGGTGTGCATGTAGAACACTTGGACTGGCTGGCGAACAACCCGCGCTACACCCAGCGCTTTGCGACGCATGTGGGCAAGCTGTGCCGGGATATGCCGAACAAGGCGGTGGCCGAGATGGAACGTCTGCACCACACTACGGTGAAGGACCTGGATAAGCTCTACATGCAAGAGCAAGTCGAGCGGGCGGGGCTGCCGGCGCCTCGGGCCATCGGTATCGATGAGATCTCCATCCGCAAGGGACATAACTATCGTGTCATTGTCAGCGACCTGGAGCGGGCGCGTCCCATCTGGGTGGGCGGTGAGGGTCGCAAAGAAACCGACATCGATTTGTTCTTCAAGGCGCTGGGCGGGAAGAAAAGCGCCCGTATCAAGCTGGCCGCCATGGATATGTGGAAGCCCTTCCGGAACTCGGTGATTAACAACGCACCCAATGCGCGGATCATCTTCGACAAGTTTCATATCATGCGTCACCTGTCAAAGGCTCTCGATGAGGTCCGGCGCCGTGAGTACAAACGCCTCAGCGGCGAGGACCGGTCGTATATCAAGGGGCAGCGTTACACGTTGCTTTCCCGGCGGGAGAACCTGAGCCTGGACGGTCGCCGCGCACTCAAGAAGTTGCTCCAGGCCAACCGGCGCCTGAACACCGCCTATGTTTTGAAGGAGGCCTTCGGGCAACTCTGGGATTACCGCACCGAACGCGGGGCTCGCGCCTTTTTCACACGTTGGAAAGACAGCCTCAAATGGCAGCGCCTGCATCCCTACCAGAAGTTCGCCGGAATGATTGAGTCCCATTGGGATGGTATCGCCTCCTACTGTCATCCTGAGAACAAAGTCAGTCTCGGACTGGTTGAAGGGGTCAACAACAAAATCCGTGTTCTGCAACGACGCGCCTACGGCTATCGTGACGAGGGATATCTCAAGCTGAAGATCGTGGCGGCATTCCTTCCGCCATTACCCAGAAATGCCGTTTTCAACCCACACGAACCCGCGTAGACCCAAAAAACTTGGGGAAGCCTGAGTGGTGCCTGGATTCCCCATGACCGTCGTGACGAGGTTGTCGACTTCGTGAACACAATCGCCACCAAGACCCAGCTTCCGGTCCAGCAGATCGTTCAGTGGTGCGGGATCGCTCGGGGCAAGTTCTACGACTGGCGCAAGCGGTACGGGAAGGTGAATGAGCACAACGGCCTGGTGCCGCGGGATCACTGGATCGAAGAATGGGAGCGCCAGTCCGTGATCGACTACTTCGACTGCCACCCACTGGACGGGTATCGCCGACTCACGTTCATGATGCTGGACGAAGACGTGGTGGCAGTTAGCCCCTCGACGACGTACCGGGTGTTGTCGAAGGCGGGTCGTCTGGACCGTTGGAACCCGAAGCCGTCGAAGAAGGGAACGGGCTTCGTTCAGCCGCTGCGAGCGCACCAGCACTGGCACACGGATATCTCGTACTTGAACCTGGGTGGGACGTTCTACTACCTCTGCTCGTTTCTGGATGGTGCGAGCCGCGCGGTGGTTCACTGGGAGATTCGTGAGTCGATGACGGAAGCGGATGTGGAGTGCATCTTGGAGCGAGCAAAGGAGCGGTACCCCGATGCGCGGCCTCGAATCATCTCGGACAACGGTCCGCAGTACATCGCGAAGGACTTCAAGGCATTCATCCGCATCTCAGGGATGACGCACGTGAGGACCGCGCCGTACTACCCGCAATCGAACGGGAAGATCGAGCGTTGGCACAAGACGATAAAATCGGACGCCCTGCGTCCTGCCAGCCCCACGAGCCTCGAAGAGGCTCGCCGCTTGATGGAACGATTCGTCGAATATTACAACGGGGTTCGCCTGCACAGCGCGATCGGCTACATTGCGCCGCTGGACTTCATGGATGGCAAGGCCACCCAGATCTGGTCGGAGCGAGACCGCAAACTCGAGCAGGCTCGGAAGCTGCGGCGTGAGCGCCGTGCGAACAAGGTGCCCGCATGAACACTCTGATCCCAGGAGCCCCACTCCGTTCCCTCTCGCCCACAAGCATTGAGTACCAGAGAGCGCAGGGGGCGTCAAGGGCGGCGAAGCCGGCGCGCGCAGCGCGCTTTACCCTTGACGCCCCCGAGCACTCTGGTACTCAATGCTTGTGGGCGAGAGGGGACATCCTGCCGCCGGGCGTTGCGTTAACGTCCAACCTCGCTGTCATCTTCACGCTGAACCAATACAGTCTGTTGCGGGGCTCATTTCGTCCAAACGAATCGATCTGCCGACTACGCGCGCTGCACCGACAGCGCGGCAACCTCGTCGAGCAGGGTATTCGAGCCATTCATTGGATACAAAAGTCTCTCGACCAAATGAACGTGCAGGTTCATCATGCGGTGACCGATATTACCGGCAAGACCGGGATGCGCATCGTGCGCGCCATCGTCGATGGCGAGCGCGACCCGTTGAAGCTTGCTGCGTTGCGTGACCGACGCTGCAAGAAGAGTGAAGAGCAAATCGCGGAGCATCTGACCGGCAATTGGCGTGACGAGCATCTTTTCAACCTCGCATCCGCTCTGCGTTTCTACGATTTGCTGCAAGCTGAAATCCGACTCTTCGACCAGCGCATCCTTGAAGTGCTCACGGAACTTCAGCCGCCAGAACGTAGACTCGAAACCGTGCCAGCCCATCCCAAGCCACAAAAACGATACGACATGCGCAATCGAGGCGAAGACGAAATCCGCAACGAGCTGTGGCGTTTTGCTGGCCGTGACCTCACTCTGATTGATGGCATCAGTCCCACCACCGCCGCCATCATCCTCACCGAGATCGGATGCGACCTCTCCTATTTTCCCAGCGAAAAACACTTCGTCTCATGGCTACGCCTCGTTCCACGTCGCCCTATCTCCGGCGGTAAGCAACTCAAAAAACGTCCCAATGGCACCGGCTCCAATCGTATCGCCGGGGCCCTGCGTATGGCCGCTGTAGCTCTCTCGCGATCCAAGACGGCCCTCGGGGCTTACTATCGCCGTGTCGCTCGTCGTAACGATGGGAATACCGCCGTCTTTGCTACCGCGCGCAAACTTGCCCAGCTCGTCTTCCGCTTGCTCAAGTTCGGACAAAACTACATCGACATCGGCGAGCAGGCCTTCGAAGAGCGCTTTCGCCAAAAACACTTCAACGGCATAAGAAGAGCAGCCGAAGCGCTCGGTTTCACTCTCACTCCCAACGCCGTCGTAAATTAGTTTCCGGTCAGCTACGCCCCCGGCCGGAGGCCGGGCCTATCAAGTAGGAAACTACCAAAGCTGGTAGAAAGGTTGTCGGTGAAGGCTCCGGCAGCGAGCCCCGTACTGTCATTGGTGCATGATGCCCCAGGGTCAGCTTGGGTCCGAGCCGGCTCCCTATCATTGGCGAGGCTTCCAACGAAAGCACTCCCCACGGTCAGAATCCATTCGATCGCCATCTCGGGCCGGAGCCTTCGCTCACAAAATACACTTGAGGTGAGCGAATGAACAAACGAAGGAAGAGCAAAGCGGCGAAGCGTCTCTCACGGAATTCCCTGCCGTCGATACGACCGATGGTAGCGGGCATCGATCTCGGGAGTCGAGAGCATTGGGTCTGCGGTCCGCAGCTAGCTGATGGTCGGCCGAACGTGCGGGTGTTTTCCACGACAACGCCGGCGCTGGTTGAGCTTGCGGATTGGCTTATCGAGCAAGGTGTGGAGTCGGTGGCGATGGAAAGCACCCACGTCTATTGGATTCCGGTTTATGAGTTGCTCGAATCCCGTGGTATCGAGGTCGTTCTTGTCAACGCTCGGCAGCTGAAGAACGTTCCGGGTCGCAAAACCGATATGCAAGATTGTCAATGGCTGCAGACGTTACACAGCTGCGGACTTCTGCGTGGCTCGTTTCGCCCGGGGGAGTCGATTTGCCGATTACGCTCGATGCACCGGCAGCGTCAAGAACTAATCGAGCATCGGGGCCAAGCCGTCCAATGGATGCAGAAGGCTCTGGACCAGATGAACGTGCAAGTCCACCGTGCGGTGACCGACATTACCGGTAAGACCGGAATGCTCATCGTTCGTGCCATCGTTTCTGGCGAACGTGACCCGATGAAGCTCGCCGAGTTTCGAGATCATCGATGCAAGAAAAGCGTAGACGAAATCGCAGAGCATCTCACCGGCACTTGGCGTGACGAGCATCTTTTCAATCTCGCATCGGCGCTGCGCCTTTACGATGTGCTACAAGCCGAAATCGAACTCTACGACCAGCGTCTATCCGTGAAGTGGTCATCGAGCTTCAGCCGACCGAGCGCAGACACGACAGTGTGCCCGCTCATCCGAACCCGAACAAGCAAAGCGCCATGCGGCGCCGCGGCGAGCAGGAACAGCGAACCGAACTGTGGCGTTTTGCTGGATGCGATCTCACCCGCATCGACGGCATCAGCCCCGATACCGCCGCGATCCTACTCACCGAGGTCGGGTTCGACCTCTCTGCCTTCCCCAGTGAAAATCACTTTGTCTCGTGGCTCCGTCTTGCGCCGCGCCGCCCCATCTCGGGTGGAAAGCTACTCTACAAACGCCCCAATGGCACCGGCTCCAACCGTATCGCCGGTGCCTTACGCATGGCTGCATTGTCACTCAACCGTTCGAAGACCGCACTTGGTGCTTACTATCGCCGCATCGCCCGACGTAAAGACGCTAAAACCGCGATCTTTGCCACCGCAAGAAAGCTCGCTCAGCTCGTCTTCCGCATGCTCAAATATGGTCACGAATACACAGACATCGGTGCATCTGCCTTCGAGGAGCGCTTTCGCCGAAACCACATCAACGGCTTGCGAAAGGCAGCCGAAAAGCTCGGCTTTACACTCACTCCCGAGGCTGCTGCAAAGTAGTTTCCGGTCAGATTTCTTGATGTTGCGTAATCGCGGGAGATGAGGAGAGGTTCAGAGAGTCTCACGAACAGCAGCTGGGCTCGCAACAGGGTTCTTCGGTCTTCGCCGCTTGCACGGCCGGATCGCTTTCGTCGGTGACGTCGCCTTCCTTCACGACGAACACTTCCCAGCGGTAGCCGTTGGGATCGCTGACCCACACCTTGTCTTGGAGCGCGTAGCAACAGACAGTGTCGTTTTCTTCGAGGGTCTCGAAGCCGGCTTCGGAGAGACGCTTGGTTGCTTTGGCGACCTCTTCCGCCGAGCTCACCTGAATACCTAGATGGTTGAGCGCACCCGGGTCGCGCGGCGCTTCCTTGCTTTTGTTGAGGGTGAAGTTGAGCCCGGGCTCTCGGAGCTCGAACTTCGCGTAGCCGGGTTTCAGCTTCACCGGCTCGCTGCCGAAAAAGCCCCGGTAGAAAGCGACTGGACTCGTCGAACTTGTTGGTGTTGAGAGCAACGTGAATCTTGTTCATCTTTGCCTCCTATGGTTCTAGAAAAATCGAACTGTTTGGCGAAACCTGTGTCCCTGCGGTGGAAGACCTCATCGGAGTTATGCCTTTGCGGGGACGGAGATGTTGACGACGGGCTGGCGAGTGCAGCACTCGGCGTAGAGAAAGTTCAAGAGGACTTGGAGTTGCGCGGTGCCGGCGCGATAGCGGAGAAATCGGCCTTCGCGTTCCTGCTCGACGAGGTCTTCGTGGCGAAGTGCGTCGAGGTGGTGCGAGAGGGTGGACGCCGGGATAGCGAGCTCATCCTGCAGCTCGCCGACGACGAGCCCTCCGGGGTGCGCTGCGAGCAGGAGACGGATGATGGCGACCCGGTTTTCGTGCCCGAGGGCCGCGAACATGCGTGCTACCTCCGCTGACAGCTCATCCATATTTCGATTATTCCAGAACTATCGTTTCATGTCAAGTGAAATGTACAATGAATCTCGAGGAGGCGAAGAATGAATCGCTTAGTCGTTGCATCGAGTCTGGTTGCTCTGCTGGTAGCATGTGAGGCGCCGCCACCTTATGAGGCTGACGAGACGGAAGTGGCGAGCCCGATGCAGCAGCGGCTCGCCAAGTACACCACCGTGCGGCTCACCGCAGATGTCGGCACGCTCTCGGAAGCCGAGCGCGCGATGATCCCGCATCTCATCCGCGCGGCGCAGGCGATGGAAGGTGCCTACTGGCAGCAGGCGTACGGCGATCGTGACGAGTTGATGGCCAGTCTCGAGGATGAAGACGCGCGCACATTCGCGGTGATCAATTTCGGCCCCTGGGATCGTTTGGCCAACAACGAGCCCTTCATCGACGGCGTCGAAGCGAAGCCCGCGGGCGCGAACTTCTATCCGGCCGACATGACGAAAGACGAGCTCGATGGTGCCGCGCTCGAAAGCCTGTACACGATGGTGCGCCGCGACGAAGAAGGCAATCTCACCGCGATCCCGTATTCCGTGTTTTTTGAAGATGCTTACGGCACCGCGGCGGAAGAGCTTCGCGCGGCGGCCGAGCTCGCCGAGGATCCAGGACTGAAACGCTACCTCGAGCTCCGTGCGGATGCACTCCTCAGCGACGACTATCGCGCGAGCGACATGGCGTGGATGGATATGAAAGACAACACGCTCGACATCGTCATCGGTCCAATTGAGACGTACGAGGATCAGTTGTTCGGTTTCAAAGCCGCGAACGAGTCGTTCGTGCTCGTGAAAGATCAAGAGTGGAGTAACCGGCTCTCCCGGTACGTGACCCTTCTACCCGAGCTTCAGAAGTCGATTCCGGTGGACGATGCTTACAAGCAGGAAACCCCGGGCCTCGACTCCGATTTGAACGCGTACGATGTCGTTTACTACGCGGGCGACGCGAACGCGGGCTCGAAGGCGATCGCCGTCAACTTGCCGAACGATGAAGACGTTCAGCTGCAAAAGGGAACCCGACGACTGCAGCTCAAGAATGCCATGCGCGCGAAGTTCGACAAGATTCTTCTGCCGATAATAGACGCGCTCATCGCCGAGGAGCAGCGCTCGCTCGTCAACTTCGATGCGTTTTTTTCCAACATCATGTTCCATGAAGTCGCGCACGGTCTCGGGATCAAGAACACGATCAACGGCCGAGGTCGGGTTCGCCAGGCGCTTCAGGAGCGCGCGTCCGCGCTCGAAGAAGCAAAAGCCGACGTCCTCGGTCTCTATATGATCACAGAGCTTGCGAACAAGGGTGAGCTCGACGACGACAACCTCGACGATAACTACGTCACGTTCCTGGCATCGATCTTCCGCTCGGTTCGCTTCGGCGCGGCGAGCGCCCATGGTCGGGCGAACTTGATGCAGCTCAACTTTCTCGAAGAGAAAGGCGCGTTCTCGTACGATGCGGATTCAGGGACGTACGAAGTCGATCTCGAGACCATGGGCGACGCCGTCAACGAGCTCGCGGGCGTCATCTTGAAATTCCAGGGTGACGGCGACTACGAAGGGCTCGGGGAGTTCATGGAGACGTATCAGGTCGTCGGCGACGCGTTGCAGCAGAACCTCGATCGTCTCGGTGACGAAGGTATTCCTGTTGACGTCGTGTTCGAGCAAGGTGCGGACGTCCTCGGGCTCTAGTCGAGGTCCGACGCTGTGAGGGGCCGTAGTGAGTCGAGCCCGTCTTCGGGCTCGGCGAAGATCTCGTCGAGCTCCCGGAGAACGTCGCGCTCCTGTTTCGAGCGCCGTATGCGGCATCGGATTTCCCAGTTGGGCCGCTCTCCGAGACGTCGAGGGTTCGATGTCGATGAACCAGCCATCGCGCTCGACCTTGATGAGCCCGTTTCCCATGTTCGCCCCAACCCACATTATAGTAATGTACGCCGCGAGTCACTGAGGAGGATACGCGTGCCAGATAATAAAGACATCAAAGACGTCCAACACGTTCGCTGGGACGACATGCCCAAGGAAAAGCTCACCGAATATCTCGACCGGCGCATCATCACCGGCGAGAAGGGGATGCTGACCCACGTCTACATGAAAAAGGGCTGTCAGGTGCCGATGCACCATCATGAGAACGAGCAGATCACATACGTTCTCGAAGGTGCGTTGAAGTTCTGGGTCGGCTCGGAAGACGCCGAGCCCATCGTCGTGCGCGCTGGGGAAGTGCTCGTACTGCCTTCGAACGTTCCTCACAAAGCCGAGGCTCTCGAGGACACGCTCGACGTCGATATCTTCTCGCCTCCGCGCCAGGACTGGCTCGAAGGCACCGATGACTACCTCCGACAACAATAGATCCACGACGTTTTGGACCGGTTGTCCCTTCTATTTATTCATCCGCGGCCCCCGACTTGATTCCGCGTCACTCGCCGCGCCAACATCCTGGCATGCTTTTGCCCTTTTTTCGCTGTCTCGCCTCGGTGTTCAAGTCTCGTCGCGAGCTAGCCCTCGAAAATCTCGCACTACGGCAGCAGCTCGCCGTCCTCCGTCGTCCCGTGAAACGCCCCCGCTTGTCGGACTTCGACCGCGGGTTTTGGGTCCTCTTATCCAGGATTTGGAAGGACTGGAGGCGGTCGCTGGTCCTCGTGAAACCGGAGACAGTTATCCGTTGGCACCGCTCAGGTTTCAGACGCTATTGGACATGGAAGAGCGGGAGGCGTCGGCCCGGTCGACCCGCCGTCGCTCCCGAGGTACGCGCACTGATCCGGAAGATGAGCGAGGCCAATCCTCTCTGGGGAGCTCCCCGCGTGCATGGCGAGCTGGTGAAGCTTGGTATATCCATTTCCCAGGCCGCGGTGTCCAAGTACATGGTTCGCCACCTGAAGCCACCGTCCCAGACCTGGCGGAGCTTTCTCGATAATCATGTGAAGGACTTGGTGTCCGTCGACTTCTTTATCTTGCCGACTGCAACCTTCCGGGTTCCGTTCGTCTTCATCCTCCTCTGTCACGATCGTCGCCGTATCGTTCATTTCAATGTCACGGAACATCCATCTGCCGAGTGGACGGCGCAGCAAATGGTTGACGCCTTTCCTTGGGACACGGCGCCTCGTTACCTGCTGCGGGACCGAGATCAAATCTACGGAGGCTACTTCGACCGGCGTGTCGCGGGGCTCGAGATCGAGCAGGTTCTGACGGCGCCACGTTCGCCGTGGCAAAACCCGTTCGTCGAAAGGCTCATCGGATCGATTCGTCGTGAATGTCTCGACCACATGATTATCCTGGGCGAGCGGCACCTGAGGCGAATCCTTAGAGACTACACTGGCTACTATCATTCTTGCCGGACGCACTTGTCGCTCGAGAAGGATGCGCCCGACTCTAGGCCGGTGGAGCCTCTCGCCATGGGTAAAGTGAGTGCCATTCCGAAGGTAGGTGGCCTCCATCACCGATATACCCGACTCGCCGCCTGAGCTCACCAGGACTCCCCCCCGAGGACTCTCACGCGAGTAGAGCCTCCTCGTTTTGTATTGGTTCAGCGTGAAGATGACAGCGAGGTTGGACGTTAACGCAACGCCCGGCGGCAGGATGTCCCCTATCGCCCCAGGGATCGTACCAGAGTGCTCGGGGGCGTCAAGGGTAAAGCGCGCTGCGCGCGCCGGCTTCGCCGCCCTTGACGCCCCCTGCGCTCTCTGGTACTCAATGCTTGTGGGCGAGAGGGAACGGAGTGGGGCTCCTGGGATCAGAGTGTTCATGCGGGCACCTTGTTCGCACGGCGCTCACGCCGCAGCTTCCGAGCCTGCTCGAGTTTGCGGTCTCGCTCCGACCAGATCTGGGTGGCCTTGCCATCCATGAAGTCCAGCGGCGCAATGTAGCCGATCGCGCTGTGCAGGCGAACCCCGTTGTAATATTCGACGAATCGTTCCATCAAGCGGCGAGCCTCTTCGAGGCTCGTGGGGCTGGCAGGACGCAGAGCGTCCGATTTTATCGTCTTGTGCCAACGCTCGATCTTCCCGTTCGATTGCGGGTAGTACGGCGCGGTCCTCACGTGCGTCATCCCTGAGATGCGGATGAATGCCTTGAAGTCCTTCGCGATGTACTGCGGACCGTTGTCCGAGATGATTCGAGGTTTCACCCACTACCACGTCGTATTCCGAAACGCCTGGTGCGCCAGGAGGCCCCTCAGGGCCCGGCGGTCCGGTACAGCCTCCTGCGGATAGCGCCGCCACCACCAGGATCGCCAATCCAAGTCTCTGATTTCTCATATTCACTCCTTTCAATCGCTCCGAGATAGATGAACGCTCAGACGTCGCATTGACCATCGTAGGACGCCACTCGGCGCGGTAATTTGTCGCCCTCGAACACAGACAAGCGTATTGCACAGCAGGCCTCGTAACAACGCTCGTCCGGGGCCCATTGAACGAATGTGCGTGTGACATTGTCATTGTCGAACCGAAACGAGTATTGCCGCTGAATCATCCAGAACTGGCGTTCCTCTTCCGAGAGTACATCCCACCGGTCACGAAAGGCCGGCGCCCGGAGCGGTATTGACTGCGTCGCCTTTGGAACACCATTCGCGTCCGGCCTGGGAGCAGGACGATCGCATGCCACCGCCCAAGCTAGAAAGGGTGCGGTCAGCAGGATAGAAGGCCTCATGGTCACATTCACTGTGTCTACGCAAAGAGACGACGAACGTGCTGCTGAGCTGCGGCCGGCTTCGTTGAAGATGATGTAGATCTGAATCGTTGGTCGAGCCGTAGGTGCCGGCCGTCGGCTCCAGCGAATGGTTCTGCGGCCCCTTAGTACGAACAACCTGTTTCCAATGTGATCAGAATCTACGGGAGGAAGTCGCAGAAAGTACGAAATCTCGGATGTCCCTGAGGGCGTCCTCCCGAAAGATGCTGTTTCCTTCTCCTGTGGGTGATTCAAGTGCATGCCCGGAGCCCTCGTAAATTCTTACATCAATGTTCGGCTTGCCAAGGGATCGCAAGATCTCAGCGCTCTCGCTCGAGGGCACGTTTGTATCCAGCTCGCCGTACAAGACCAAGGACTCGATGGAAAGCCTTTGCCAATAGGGGACAGCATCAAAGTTTCCGATGGAATCCCAGAACACTTTTTGACGGACGTTGATGATCATCCAGGATGATGGGTAAGCGAGCAAGTCCGATAAGCCGGGCAGGAAGCCTATTTCCCTAAGATTGTGGGTTTCCTCGTACACCAGTTGATCGTGCATCGGAAGCGCTCCGCCTACTACGTTCACTAAGAAGGTGACGTCTGGCGATTCAGTTGCGACGAGAGGAGCGAAGTGCCCTCCCTGGCTCATACCGATTATTCCAATATTGGAGACAGCCACCTCATCTTGACTTTTAAGAAAAGATACAGCTGCCAAGGTGTCAGTGGCGAGATCAACAAAGCTTGCCGTACGCCAGTCACCTTCGGATTGTTCCGATCCACGTTTGTCTGGAAGAAGAACCACAACGCCGTTTTCTTGCAGAGACTGGGTCAGTGTGAGATACCAGCCGCTATCGCGACGGCTGGTGCCGGACCCATGGACGATCACAGCCGCGGGGAACGGGCCCTCTCCTTCAGGAACGAACAACATGCCCGCTAGCTCCAAGTCCTGCGCGGTGTTCTGAAAGCTGATCTCCTGATAACTCGTATCGTTAAGCTCGACCCACTCGAAGCTCCGCCGTTCTGGTTTGGCGAACTGGGTAACCAGGATAGGGATAATGAGTAGAGCAAGGAACCCGAGCAATAATACTGTTATGTATCTCTTCATCGCATCGGTGCTCCAACCCGTCGTGTCCAAAAACTGAAACGGCCTGAATGGCAGCTCGAACACCTGTCTGCGAGACGGCTGAGCCGCGGCTGGAACCGTTGCCCTTGTGCAGATCGGAGCCGAGCAAACTTGCCGCGATGGAGGCGCCAAGCGTTACGCGGCCTCACGGTAATAGTATTTGAGTAGTCCACCCAAGCGCTGGCGACACCGGACGGGGCCTTGACGCTCTCCGATGCGCTTTTCGGGCTCGATCAACGCGTTACCCAACCCTTGATGGTTGCGCTCTCCATGATAATGACGAACGAACTCGGTGACGGCACGCCACAGCGATTGCTCACCGAAGAAGATCATCCGGTCCAGACACTCGCTTTTGATGGAAAGAACGAAGCGTTCGATATACGCGTTCAGATTTGGGGAGCGCGGTGGCAGTCGAACAACTCGAGTTCCAGCAGCCTCCAGCAGACTGCGAAATCCCTCGGCGAATTTCTTATCCCGGTCCATGATAAGGAATCGCTTGCCGAGCAAGAAGCCGTCGACCGGGTCAGTAAGGTTCCGACCGACCTGCATCATGAACGCGCTGTCAGGACCGGGAGATATTCCCGCAATGTGCACTCTTCGCGAGGACAATTCGGTCACGATAAGCACGTAGAACGTCACCAGCCTCCCGAGGGTGGAGACTTCGACGGTGAAGAAATCGGTCGCGGCGAGAGTTTCCCAATGCGCGTTGAGGAACGTGCGCCACGTGGTCCGCCTGCCTCTCTCCGGTGCGGGCTCGATGCCGTGCTCTCTAAGGATGTTCGCGATCGTGCCCCTGGAAACGGTATGGCCGAGATTCGAGAGGGCACCTCGAATTCGCGTGTACCCCCACCTCGGATTTGCCTTCGCCATGCACACTATGAGCTCGGTAATCTCGAGCATGACCCGCGGGCGGCCAGGCCTCTTCCTTTGCGAGCTATAGTCCCACTTTTTCGCAATCAGTTTTCGGTGCCAAGCTAAGATGGTGTCCGGCGTGACGATCCCGGCGACTTCTGCCAAGAGTTTCCGGCCGACGGCCTTGCCCTTTGCAGCGAGCCGCCGCCGCTCGTCGTCGGTGAAGCGAAGTCTTGGCCCGCGGAGCCGAGCTTTGAGGACTCGGTTCTCCTCGAGCAAGTAATCGATGACGACCTGCTGGTCCCGTTGGATCCAACCAGCCACGGCGACGACCAAGAATGTCCACGGTTGGATCGCGGTGTTCATGACGACGGATTCTAGCTTTTAATGGCGAGCCAAGCATAAACGGGTCAGCTCTCAAGCGTCATCTGACCCGGGTTTCAGGGTTCGATCGAGTTCTTGGACAGCACGCCGTCACGTGCACTCGCACCAGCCGTCCGCCAGTCCGCCTTGCGTGAGCGCATTTCCTGCAGGACCCTCGCTCTCGCCTCTCTTACCGCGCTCGCCCTGTCATCCTCGTGTGGTATCTGGAGCAGGACGAACACGGCGTGTGGCAGAAGGGCTGGACCTCCGAGAGTTGTGGCGATTCCACCACCGACCCAGAGCTCGACGCTCATGACAACGAGCCCAGCAGATGACTCTGTCCCCGGATCGCGAGTAGCGGACCCAAGGACGTTATGGTTCGATAGATCGAATTCAAGCTGACCCGCGTGACTTATGGCACGGCACAGCTGTATAACATCACGTGTAGCCGTCGGACGCTGCTGAACGGACTAATTCCGCCAATTGCTCCCGACTCGGAAACGCGTCAACGAGATATCGCGGTGGGCACATGCCTTGTTTTCTCATCATGCCTCCGGTGATCTCGAGAACACGGTCCCATGACGCACTCCCGACGAGCTTCTCCTCCTCCGACAATTCATCGTCGAAGAAATGGACGGCATCCGCCTCCGGCAGAAGCGTCACAACGCCCTTCGAGCACACGCAGTAACTCGACACCTTCCCCGTCTCACTATTCTGTGTCGCGGTGTAGCTCGCAACGAACACATCCTCTTCGTTTCGCTCGTGGAGCTGATCGAGCAACGTTTTCTGTTCGTCGTAGTCCCGGGTGATTGATTGGTATCGCAGATACTCGAATCGAGACTGAAGCGAATGGCCCTTTGTGAGTCGGAACGAAACCCATTTGTCCCACTGAAGCCGCACCGGAATCGCCGTCATGAAGCGTGTGTCTGACGTTGCGGCCTCCGCAAGCTCGGCCATCTTCGCACCCGCGCCAGAACCGATTCGTGCAACAACGCCCGTTTGCCGCAGAGGGCTATCGCCTTCGTATTCGGCAGCTCAGCCACGTCGATCCGTCCTCCGGTTGCACGAATGCCTCTAGCCGCCTTGCAACACTTGGTGGCGGAAGCACCGACGACGACGACGGACCGCGCGTGCTCGGTGGTGTACACGTGCTCGCTTCACCTGGGGCTCTGAGGGGGACTTGCCGTGACCCCGATCACGGATCTGCCTCTGTCGTCGTCCACCGTGTAGCGAAGTCCACTACAGTCTGTGCGAAGGTTGTCACGCTAAATCCATAGCTCGTGGGTCTTTCCTTCCTCTCGCCTCGTTGGTACGAAACTTGCACTAGCAGCGTGCATGGTGCCCGAGGAACAGACGCGCCGAGGATGGCGAGCATCGTGTCGATCCATTCTCATCACCACCGCTCTCGTGGCAGGTGTGCTCTCGCTCGGCAGCACCGTCGCCTCGCTCCGATCACTCGAGCGCTTCGCTCCGATAGGGCGGAGCGAGCTCCAGGCGATAGAGCGTCGAGTCGACGGACTGGGGCGTCGACTCGGCCAATTGAACCAGCGCGAGCAGCTCGGCGAATGGATCCAGCAGGAGATGCGACGCGCCAACCCGAGGCTCGAGATCGTCGAGGCGCGTGCCTACAGCCGTCTGTTGCTCGAAATCACCGACAAGTACACCTCCGTCGATCCGCTCTTTCTGCTGGCGGTCGGTGTCGTAGAAAGTCATTTCGACACCCGGGCCACGAGTCAGGCCAAAGCGTGCGTATTCCGGGGCATCGTGAACGCAGATTCCAGCCGAAGGTGAACATCCATTCCAAAGCATCGTGAACACGGATTCCGGGGATCGTGAACATCGATTCCGGGGAAGGTGAACACGGATTCCAGGCAACGTGAACGCCGGTTCCGGCATCGCGAACGCTCATCGATAGCACGTTTCAAGGCAACTCTAGGTCGTACCCGGAAGGAGGACGATCTAGGAAATGGCAGCTAAGAGGTTATCGATGAGAAAAATACGAGAGGTTCTAAGGTTAAAGTACGAGCTGGGTTTTACTCACCGCATGATCGCAAAGGCACTTCGCGTGGCGGTTGGAACGGTGAGTGAGTACCTGGCCAAGGCGAAGAAGGGTGGTCTGAGCTGGCCGCTCCCGGAGGAGCTGAGCGAAGGGGAGCTGGAGGCAGGGCTGTTTCCGCCGCCGGGCTCGTCTGGCGCACGGCCGGGTCTGGACTATGCCCACATCCACGAGGAGCTGAGGCGTCACCGAGAGCTGACGTTGCTGCAGCTGTGGGTGGAGTACGCGGAGAATAAGCCGGGAGCGTACGGCTACAGCCGTTATTGCGAGCTGTACGGTCAGTGGAAGAAGAAGCTGAACCCGACGATGCGTCAACGGCATCGAGCAGGCGAGAAGACATTCGTCTATTTTTCGGGGAAGAAGCCTCACATCGTCGATCCGAAAACGGGAGAGCTCGTCGAAATGGAGCTGTTCGTCGGGACGTTGGGCGCGAGCAGTTACACCTACGTCGAAGCGACACTGAACCAGTCGCTGGAATCGTGGGCGAAGGCCCATAAGGGGATGTCGGATTACTTCGGTGGCAGTACGGAGATCTGGGTTCCGGACAACTTGAAGAGCGGCGTGGATTTGGTGGACCGTTACGAGCCAGGGATCAACCGGACGTACGAAGAGCTGGCGACGCATTACGGTGCGGTTGTGGTCCCGGCTCGGGTGTTCAAGCCGAAAGACAAAGCGAAGGTGGAGTCGGCAGTGCAGGTGGCGCAGCGCTGGATCCTGGCGGTGCTTCGTCATCGCACGTTCTTCAGCCTGGCGGAACTGAACGAAGCCATCTGGGAGAAGTTAGAGGTCCTGAATGCGCGTCCGATGCAGAAGCTCGGTGTGAGTCGGCGGGAGTTGTACGAAAGGCTAGACCGGCCCGTACTGAAACCGCTACCGCAGGAGAGCTACGAGTTATCGACGTGGAAGCGGTGCAGAGTGAACATCGACTACCACGTGGAGGTGGAGAACAACTTGTACAGCGTTCCCTATCAGCTCATTCACGAGAAAGTCGAGGCACGGGTGACGGCCTCGGTGGTGGAGGTCCTGTTCAAGGGAAAGCGCGTCGCGTCGCATCCCCGCAAGAAAGGAAAGGGGCACTACTCCACGAACCCGGAGCATATGCCACGTTCGCATCGGGAGCACCTGGAGTGGACGCCGTCGCGGCTGCTCCACTGGGCGGAGCAGTCAGGTCGCGCCACGGGAAGGCTGGTTGCGGGGATTCTAGAGAGTCGGCCTCACCCGGAGCAGGGATTTCGCTCTTGCCTGGGAGTCATGCGACTAGGCAGCCGCTGGGGCAGTGAGCGTCTCGAGGCCGCTTGCGCACGAGCGGAAGCTTTGAGCTCTTACAGCTATCGCACGGTGAAAAACATTCTCTCGGCTGGTCTGGATCGTGTGGTGCTCGAATCGGACGCCGAAGCGAAACCGCGAGAGGAGCACGAGAACATCCGAGGCGCGGATCACTACGAAGGAGGAGAGTCCCGATGCTGACACCCGAAACGATAGAAAAGATGAACGCCATGAAGTTGTTCGGCTTGGTGTCCGCGTTCGAAACCCAGTTGAGCTCGAGCGAATACAAGGAGCTGAGCTTCGAGGAACGTGTGGGACTCCTGGTCGATGCCGAGTGGACCGCCCGCGAACAGCGTAAGCTTTCTCGACGACTGCGAGCGGCAAAGCTCCGCTATCCGGCATGTTTGGAGAACGTGAACTTCCAAGCGCCTCGAGGCTTAAACCGCGAACAGATCTTGAGCCTGGGCAACTGCCGCTTTGTCGGTGAGCGCCATAACCTGCTCATCACCGGCCCGACGGGGATTGGCAAATCGTTCTTGGCTTGCGCCTTCGTGGAGCGGGCCTGTCGTCGCGGCTTCACCGGATGCTACGTGCGAGCACCGCGCTTGCTCCACGAGCTCGCGGTCGCTCGTGGTGATGGTTCCTACGCCCGGCTTTTGACGAAACTCGCCAAGCTGGACTTACTGGCTATCGATGATTGGCTGCTTCACCCGCTGAAAGAATCGGAGAGACGGGATCTAATGGAGGTCATCGAAGACCGCGCCGAGCGTGGCTCCACACTCATCGCGACCCAGATTCCGCTCAAGCAGTGGCACGAAGCGATTGGCGACCCAAACCAGGCAGACGCTATCTGCGATCGCATTCTCCACAGCGCGCACCGCATCACTCTCAAAGGAGCTTCTCTGAGAAAGACCAAGGCTGCGCCAAAGGCATTTGACAACGCCGATGCATGAGCGAGCGAGGGACCACAGCGTCGATGCGATAAAAACGGGTGAAACCGCCAAACCCGGGGTACCAGACGATGCGGCGCCAAAACGACGCGCGAGAATGCCTCAGGAAGCGTCTTCTCGAGCCAGGCCATACCCCAGCAACCCCCCGAAACCAGCCCCACATCGCCCGGGGTTCGGCCGCGGCAGGTCGCTGCCTACGGGAGCGGGAAGGTCGCTTCGCGTCTTTCCTTACGCCCGCTCCCTCCGGCACCGACCTGCCGCCCCTTGCTACACAACACGCAGGTAAGATAGGTTCACGTTTTCAATCAGTGGAAAGGAGGTCACCCAACACTTCATCGCTTCGATGAGCGTTCGGCTTCACCGGATTCGCTGTTCAGCTTGCTCTGGATTCGGCGTTCACGATGGCTGGAATACGCACAAAGCGAAAGGTCTCTACCAGATCTGGCCTGCCACCGGCCGCTGGCTCGCCGGAGAGCTCGGGTGGGATTTCTCCGAGGCGATACTCTACGAGCCCGCGAAGAACACCGAGCTAGTCCCCTGGAACAGAGGTTCGTAGCCTAAATCTCGGGCCCTTTTTGCGCGCTGGCTTCGTTGTTCCTCCTCGAAATATTCCAATATGACTTCGTCGTCACGCCTCGCCAGCCCACAAAATGGCGTCGAGCTTTAGGCCACGAACCTCTGTTCCAGGGGACTAGCGGCGCTCTATCTGGACAAGCTCTTCGAAACGTATGGCGACCCCAGGCTCGTGCTCGCGGAGTACAACGGTGGCCCCATCAACGCCCGGCGACTGAGAAACGGGAGCGATCGCGTTGCTGCGGAGACGCGCCACTATGTCGTCCAAGTCATGGTCGTGCTGGACGGCCTGAACCGGAGGCTCGACCTCGCTCCCGCCTCGGTGCTTGCGCCATTCGCTGTTGATCAGGCAGCCGTTCTTTGATCGGGCGAGCAGGAGAACGTCGGCAGCTGGGCTGCGTCAGATTGTGTGACGTGGTCAGGAAGGGAGACGCACACGGCCGCGACAAAAACACGTAGAGAACCTCGTGCGGTGAAGATGTCGCTAAAGGTCAATGGCTTGCTCACCAAGCCGGCCTGTATCGCCGGCGTCCGGGTCTCGCGCCCGACTTCAAAGCTCTGTGCGGCCGGACGAAGTTGTAATGACAACGCAGGAGCTCAACGTGCTCGCGGAGCTGGTCTTCGCATCGGGCGTGGCATGGCGAGCGCCGGCGCAAGTACGCCGACCCTTGACGAATGGTCAGATTCAGGCGCTCGACGAACGATGTGTTCAGGGTCTCGGAATCCTCTGACTCCAACAGCGCGTCCTTCAAACGCCTCGCCGTGCCGATCTTCACGCGCCGCTCGACTAGGACGACGCGATTGTTCCGCCGAGTCTTGATCACTTGACCATAGACGCACGCGTGACCGATGAGGCGCACGATCACCCCGAAGTAGTACTCGAAGCCATCCGTGGCGATCAGTGGGAATCCGACGAAGCGTCCGCGGAGGATGACGTCGTTGAGTACGGCCTTGGTGTTTCGATAGGAGCGGCGGCCGACGAGGCTACTCGCCCACAAGCGGGAACACACCTCGATGGTCGCAAACAGCCACATGGGTCTGCTCTTGCTGCCGATGAACGTGTAGAGTTCATCGGCCTGAAGCTCAACGATCTCGAAGTCCCGCAGCATTTGCCGGTTGAAGCGCTCTGCCGCTCTCGAGGCCCGCTCGAGCCAGCGGGCGATCGTGTTGCGGGAATGACCCGTCACCCGGGCCGTCGCAGAAATGCTCACGCCCTCGATTCGCAGGGTCGCTACTTGGTCGAACTCCCTCCGAGTGCAGCGGAGACCGCTGTACGCTGTGCCCGTATTCATGCTGGCCGTTCCCCCGCATGTTTTGCAGCGGTACCGCCGTCGTCGGCCCGACTTGGTCGTAAACCAGCCGTGCCCAACGATGTTGACGCCCCGCTTTCCAAAGTTGTCGCACCCGGGCTTGAAGCATGCTTTGTGGTCGATCGGCCTCATCGCACAAGTGTACCGGGCTGAAAACCCAGCTGTTTCACCCACGATCTCACCTGCTTGAGGGCGACAGATCAACAGCGACCGGCGCAAGCACCAAGCGATTTCCCAAGAACTGGGAGCCGACGTTTCAGAGCTACGAGATTCCGCTTGCGCGGTTCGAGGGACTCGACGTGGAGGCGCTCGCCGCCATCCGGTTTCGCACCGAGGGTAGCGGTGTCGTGATCCTGGACGACATCGGGTTTCGGCGAAGATCAGACGCGCTTTCGAGCGAGGCAGTCGAGCTGATGGGCGATATACAGTAGGCGGCGCTCTTCGATCTGTTGACGTCGGGTCGAAGCCCAACCCTCGGCGGCATCACCGACGGTGCGCTCGACCATAGCGACGACGCATTCGAGAAAGAAAGCTTCGTCGTTCGCGTAGCCGTCGCCCTCGGGACGCACGATCCAGTCGGAGCTTCCCATTTCCAGAACGTCGACCGGCTCGCTCGAAAGCGCGTGGAACAATCGTCGTCCGGTTTTGCTGTTTCCGATACCATCCATGGACGCGTGGTAGCGCGACAATATCGTTTGGTCGTCTTCATGGGCCGGTTCGAAAACGGTCTCGCCGTCGAAGGTGATGGGGAAGTAGAGCAGCCCGCCCGGACGGGCCAGTGCGACGAGGCTTTTCAACGCGGGGGCGAGATCGACGATGTCGAGAAACGCGTGGGCTATCACGAAGTCGAACCGTGCGAGGTTCCAGTTGTCGGATGCGAAATCCGCCAGCGTTGACGCGACGAGCTCCGCCTGGACACGCCCGTCGAGCCGAGCGCGGGCGATCTCGACGAGAGCGGCGTCCTGCTCGACCGCAGTGTACGCGGGCTCCTTGACGACGTTCCAATCGAGCAGGCGCTCGAGGCCGGTTCCGATTCCGGCGCCGACGTCCACGATCGTCGGCGCATCGACTCCCTCGAGCTCCCGCCGAAGCCGCTCGAGGACGCGGCGGTCGAGGGCGCGGTCATCGACGGTGCGCTTCGCCTCGAGGTAGTGCGCTAGCTCGTGCACGAGGATAGGATATAGCCAGTCGCATGCTGGAGCGAGATCGCGTTTCGAGTCCGATTCTCGGGGATCTCCATGCGCGTTTGGACGAGGCCGAGCACGACGGCGCGGCTCGCGGGCGTCCTTTCGTTACGCTCGCCTACGCTCAGAGTCTCGACGGGAGCATTGCCGGGCAGGGGCGTCGTCCTCTCAGCTTGAGCGGACCGAGCTCTCTCCAGCTTACCCATGAGCTCCGCGCCGCCCACAACGCCATCCTCGTCGGGATCGGCACGGTGTTGTCCGACAACCCACAACTGAACGTGCGCCTCGTTCCCGGCTCGGATCCGCAACCGATCGTCGTCGACAGCCGCTTGCGACTCCCCGAAGCGGCCCATCTCATGGAAAGTGGGCGCGGCACGTGGCTCGCGGTGACACCCGACGCCGGCGAGCAGGATGAAACACGTGTCCGGGCCCGTGGTGCGGATGTTCTGCGAACGCCGGCTCTCGACAACGGTTGGGTCGACCTCGAGGCCCTCATGGGGAGTCTCTCGGAGCGCGGCCTTGCACATCTTCTCGTGGAAGGCGGCGCTCGTATCTTGACGAGCTTCTTGAAAGCTCGGCTCGTGGATTACGTCGTCATCACGGTTTCGCCTCAATTCGTTGGCGGGGTTCCCGCGCTTTGCGAGACCGAGCTATCCCCGTTTCCGCGTCTTCGGTCGTGGCAGACCGAGCGGGTCGGGGAGGATCTCATCATGGCCGGCGAGCTCGCCTGGTCTGATGAATGACCCGACGAATGAACCGCCGCTTGGTCGTGTTTGCGGCGCCGGGTCGCATCGAAGTTACCGACGACGACATCCCATCCCCGCAACCAGGCGAGGTGCTCGTGCGTACGCTCGTCTCGGGCATCAGCGCGGGGACCGAGCTTCATGTCTATCGCGGAGATATTTCCGAAGGTGTGCTCCTCGACGAGAGCTTGCCGTCCCTTCAGGAGCCGTTTCGCTATCCGGCGACTTACGGCTACGCGTCGGTGGGGGAGGTCGTCGACGATGGCCGGCGCGTGTTCGCGTTTCAGCCTCACGTGAGTCACTACGTCGCCGACGAAGACGAGCTGTACGAGCTGCCGGAAGACCTATCGTCGGAAGCCGCCGCGCTATGGGCGAGTGTCGAGACCGCCGTGAATCTCGTTCTGGATGCGCGGCCGCTCGTCGGCGAGCGCGTGCTCGTCGTCGGACAGGGCGTGGTCGGATTGGCAACTACGTCAATCTTGTCCCGATTCCCACTCGGCGAGCTTTGGACGATCGAGCCGATCGAATCGCGGCGAGCCGCCTCGGAGCGATGTGGCGCCGCCAGCTCGTTTCATCCTGATGAGGCAAACGACGCCGGCGTTCTCGAGCGCTTC
This sequence comes from Candidatus Marinacidobacterales bacterium, assembly GCA_965237955.1. Taxonomy (GTDB): domain Bacteria; phylum Acidobacteriota; class Vicinamibacteria; order Marinacidobacterales; family SMYC01. The sequence goes on from OZ250169.1 coordinate 4,929,434, forward strand.
GACCTCACCATCGAGCTATCGGGATCGGCCGCGGGACTCAATCTCGCCATCGGCGCCACTGGTTTCGAAGGCCGGGTGGTTGTTGGCTCCTGGTACGGCGACAAGTCAGTGTCCGTGGATCTGGGGACGCATTTTCATCGCGGCCGGCTGCAACTCCTCATCATCAGTAGCCAGGTGAGCCACCTCGGCTCGCCGCTCCTGTCTCGTTGGACGAAGGCGCGCCGCATGGAGGTCGCGGCGGATGCCCTCTCTCGCCTCCCCGCGGAAGCCATTATCACCCATCGTTTCCCGGTCGAGCGTGCCGCGGACGCGTACGCGCTCATCGACGAGCGAGCGGATGCGTGTCTGCAGGTGCTGCTGACCTATACTTGAGCCGACATGGCGAAGTACGCACTCGGGGTCAACACCGAGTTCACCGCGAAGCACTATCTCGTCGGGGGAGAATTCGGTCCGGAGGGCGAGCTGCACGCCCATGACTATCGGGTCGAGGTCGTCCTCGAGGGCGACGAGCTGGACGAGCACGGCTTCCTCGTCGATATCGTGCGCGTGAAAGCCGAGCTCGCGCGTCTCGCCGCGCGCTACCGCGACGCGATATTGAACGATCTACCCGAGCTCGAGGGCAAGAACCCCGGATGCGAGGAGTTCTCGCGCGTCTTTGCCGAGTCGCTTCGAGACGGGCTAGATCAGAGAAGCCTGTTGAGCCTGTCCAACCTGTCAGGCCTGACTATCAAGATTTGGGAAAACCCTGAAGCCTGGGCGCAGTGTCGCCTCGAACTGTCAACGTCGGAGTAAGAATGGCAACCGAGACATTCCAGTTTCAAACCGAAGTTCAAGAGCTCCTCGAGCTGATCATCCACTCGCTCTATTCGCACAAGGACATCTTCTTGCGCGAGCTCGTCTCAAACGCATCGGATGCGAGCGACCGTCTTCGTTTCGAAGCGCTCACGAAGCCGGAGCTTCTCACCCCGGACAGCGGAGCGGCGAAGCTCGAGATCCGGCTCGAAGTTGACAAAGACGCCAGGACGCTCACCGTCCACGACAACGGGATCGGGATGAGCAAGAAAGAGCTCGTCGACAACATTGGCACGATCGCAAAGTCGGGAACGCGCGAGCTCACCGAGAAGATTCAAAAAGCGAAGATGAAAAAAGCCCAGAAAGGCCAAAGAGAAGAGACGAGCGACGTGGGCGAGCTCATTGGACAATTCGGCGTCGGTTTCTACTCGTCGTTCATGGTGTCGAAGAAAGTCGAGCTTACGACGCGCCGAGCCGGGCAGAAGACGGCGACGCGGTGGGAATCGGACGGGAAGGGCGACTACAGCATCGAAAAGGCCGAGCGGGAGACCAGCGGCACGAGTATCACCCTTCATCTCGAGCCAGTCGACGAAGAGCAAGGTCTCGAGGACTTCACCGACGAGCATGTCCTATCCCGCATCATCCGCCGGTACTCGGACTTCATCGCGTACCCGATCGTGCTCCGGGTCGAGGACGGTGAAGACGAGACGCTCAACTCGATGAAGCCGATCTGGGAGCGGGCCGCCTCGGACGTCACCGACGAAGAGTACGGCGAATTCTACAAGCACATTTCGCACGACTGGCGCGACCCCCTCGAGCGGATTCTGCAGCGCGCGGAAGGGCTCATCGAGTACAAGGCTCTGTTGTTCATTCCGAGCGAGGCGCCGGTCGACCTCTATTACGTGGGCCACGAGTCCGGACTTCGTCTGTACGTGAAGCGGGTCTCGATCATGGAGCACTGCGAGGAGCTTTTGCCTCGCTACCTCCGCTTCATGCAGGGCGTCGTGGATTCAGCCGACTTACCGCTCAACGTTTCGCGGGAGATCCTCCAGCATGACCGGCAAATCCGACAGATTCGCAAAGGACTTCAGAAAAAGGTTCTCGACACGTTCCAGAAGATGAAGGCGGACGACGAAGAGAAATACCTGAAGTTCTGGACACCGTTCGGACGCGCTCTGAAAGAAGGCGTCGCCGAAGACTTCGAGAACCGTGACAAGCTCGTGGAGCTGTTGCTATTCGCCTCGTCGCGCGATCCCGAGAAGCTCACATCGCTCGCGGACTACCTCGAACGTATGCAGGAAGGGCAGGACGCCATCTACTACATGACCGGCGAGAGTCGCGAGGTGATCGAGAGCTCGCCGCACCTCGAAGCGTTCAGCGACAAGGGCGTCGAGGTCCTCTACCTGAGTGACGCCGTCGACGAGCTGCTCGTGCAGACGCTGACCGAGTACAAAGACAAGAAGCTCCAGTCGGCGGGGAAGGGCACCGTCGACCTCGGTACCGAAGAAGAAAAAGAAGGCAACAAGAAAGAGCTCGACGAGAAGGCGGAGACGTTCGAGGCGCTTCTCGAGCGCATGAAGACATCGCTCTCGGATCGCGTGAAAGAAGTGCGTCTGTCCTCGCGCCTCACGAGCTCACCCGCATGCCTGGTCGGAGGCGAGCAGGACGTCAGCCCCCGGGTCGAGAAGTGGCTTCGTCAACAGCAACAGGGCGACGCGCCAGCGCAAAAACGCATTCTCGAGATGAACCCCGACCATCCGATCGTGACGGGGTTGAAGGCGAAGTTCGACGTTCAAGAGACCACGGAAGCGGTTCCGGAGTACGCGGAGCTTCTTTACGGCTACGCGCTTTTGGCCGAGGGGTCGGAGATTTCCGATCCCGCCGAGTTCGCCCGCCGTTTCGCCGCGCTGATGGAGCGCGGCCTGAACTAGTACTAGTCCTAGTGCCCCAAGTTGAGATGCCGGACGACGCGGCGGACGGCGAAGCGGGGTGAGAGCCTGACCAAAACCGCCAGAAAACGATTCGCGAGACCGGGAATGGCGACAGCCTTCCCCTTGACCATGGCGCGATAGCCGACCTCGGCGACGAAACGGGCGTCCTGCATCCCCAGACGGATCAAACCGGAATCCGCTATCTGCGCGCGGGCTTGGAATCCGGTGGCGGTGACACCAGGGCAAAGGGCGGTGACGGTCACCCCGGTACCGCGGAGCTCTTCCGTCAGCGCTTCCGAGAACGAGAGCACATAGGCCTTGGTTGCATAGTACACGGCCATGAACGGGCCGGGCTGGAAAGCTGCGGTGGAGGCGATGTTCAGTATCTGTCCACGCCCCCGATCGACCATGTCGGGTAGAAACAGACGCGTGAGATGAGTCAACGCGGTGATGTTCACCTGTATTATCTCGAGTTGATTGCTGGATTCGGCTTGCTGAAATGGGCCGAGATACGCGAATCCGGCGTTATTGATCAGCGCGCCGACCTCGAGACCGCGCGAGGTAATCTCTGCTCGAGTCTTTTCGGCGGCGCCGGGCTCGCCGAGATCCTGAACGAGAACCTCCACGCTCACCCCGTGTTCCGAGCGCAGCGACTCTGCGAGCGAAGACAGCTTGTCCTCGCTGCGAGCCAGGAGCACGAGGTTTCTTTTATGCGCCGCGCACAACGTGGCTAACTCGCGCCCGATCCCGCTCGATGCGCCGGTGACAAGAGTGAACGTCGACATGTCGCTGACTATAGCGGGATGGACCCGGGTTGTCAGCTCGGCTTCTCCCGCTTACACTCTTGGTATGGCTCTCAGTTGTCCCAACTGTGATTTCGCCATCGATGATGAACTGCCCCGGCTGGCAGAATCCGCCCAGGTCCTGTGCCCACAATGCCAGGAGCCGTTGACGTTGCCGGAAATGACCATCCCGATCTCGATCGCGGATACGCCACTAATGTCGTCGCCGTCGTCGGCGCCGCAACCCGGCCTCGATCCGAACAAGAAATATACCCTCCTCATTGTCAGTGGCAAGGAAGCGGGCAAAGTCCTCGACATCGAAAAGTCGGTGGTGACCATCGGTCGCGTCGGTTGCGATCTCGTCGTCGACGACCCGGAGCTGTCACGTCGCCACGTGCGGGTCGAGATTCAGGGTGCGGAGGTCACGCTGAAAGACCTCGACAGCACCAACGGTACCTTCATGGATGACGAGCGTATTCGCGAAGTGTCCATCGACAATCGCTCGAAGTTTCGCGTCGGAAGCCACGAGATCGCCCTGGTGATAACCGACCAGGACGAGTGAAGATTCACTAGTTTCGGGTATAATACCGCCTCGCAATTTTCCCTTACCCCTCTTGCGAGTGCGGCATGACGTATCCTTTTAAAAACAAAGAGATTAGCTGGCTCTCTTTCAATGAAAGGGTTCTGCAGGAGGCGAGCGACCGAAGCGTCCCCCTCATCGAGCGTATTCGCTTTCTAGGCATTTACTCGTCGAACCAGGACGAGTTCTTCCGTGTTCGGGTGGCGACGCTGCATCGGCTGGCGCGACTGGGGAAGAAAGGCAAAAAGCTTCTCGGCCACGACCCCCGTGCCGTCATCTCCGAGATCAAAGACATCATCTTGCGGCAGCAGGAAGTCTTTCAGGGGGTCTACGAGCATCTCCTGGGAGAGTTGGCGACGGAAGGTATCCACGTCGTCGACGAGACGAAACTCACCGCCGAGCAGGGCGAGTTCGTGAGGAGCTACTTCCGTCAGCACGTCCGCCAGAAGCTGACGCCGCTCATGGTGAGCGAGAAGATGCGGTTTCCCGAGCTCAAGGACAGGTCGATTTATCTCGCGACGCGGCTCCGGACGCGCGGAGCGAAACCGGATCGATACGCGCTCATCGAAGTGCCAACTCCCGAGTCATCGCGTTTTCTGATCCTGCCGCAAGTCGACGCTCATCAATACGTCATCCTGCTCGAGGACGTCATCCGCTACAACTTGAAAGAGATTTTCTCGTTGTTCAAGTTCGAGGCCATCGACTCGCACCTGATCAAGCTGACGCGCGACGCGGAGCTCGATATCGACGACGACGTCACCGAGAGTTACCTTCGCAAAGTCGTGAAAAGCGTCAAACACCGCAAGGAAGGCAATCCCGTCCGCTTCGTTTACGACCGTGAGGTTTCCACCGAGCTTCTCAGTTTCATCAAACGCAAGCTGCGCATTCGCGGTGAAGACAGCACCGTACCGGGAGGGCGCACCCACAATTTTAAGGACTTCATCGATTTTCCGCAGATCGGTAAAGACGCGCTCTTGTATCCCAGGCTCGATCCCGTACCGGTGGCGCCCCTCGAAACGACCCGGAGCATCATGGCGTTCATGCGAGAGCGTGATCTCCTGTTGAATTTCCCGTACGAGTCGTTCGACTACATCATCGATCTGCTACGTGAGGCCGCGATCGATCCGAAAGTGACGGAGATCAAAGTGACTCTGTACCGCGTGGCTCGCCATTCGAGCGTCGCGAATGCGCTCATCAACGCTGCCCGCAACGGGAAAGACGTTACGGTCATCATCGAGCTCCAGGCCCGATTCGACGAGGAGACCAATATCGCGCTCGCCAACCAGCTCCAGGAGGAAGGTGCGCAGGTCGTTTTTGGCGTGCCCGGGCTGAAGGTCCACGCGAAGATCGGCCTGATTTTGCGTCAGGAGAAAGGAAAGATCGCACGCTACGCGTTTCTCGGTACCGGGAACCTCAACGAGGATACCGGCAAGCTGTACTCGGATCATTGCCTGTTCACGACCGATCGCAGGCTGACGCGCGAAGTCGACGCCGTATTCGACTTTCTTCAGGACAACTATCGGGTACCCACATTCAAACACCTCGTGGTCGCGCCGTTTACGCTTCGTGAGCGGATGGTCGAGCTCGTGCTCACGGAGATCAAGAACGCGCGCAAGGGCAAGAAAGCCGCGATCGATCTCAAGCTCAACAATCTCACCGACCCGGATATGATCGGCCTCCTGTACGAAGCCGCGGAGGCGGGCGTTCACGTTCGCCTCAACGTGCGCGGAATGTACTCGGTGCTACCTCATACGCTGGAGCATCAGAAAAACATCGAAGCCATCGGGATCATCGACAGGCTTCTCGAGCATACTCGCATCTTGGTGTTCCATAACGGCGGTGAAGAAAAAGTGTTTCTGTCGTCCGGAGATTGGATGACGCGGAATCTCGATCGGCGGGTCGAAGTTACCTTCCCCGTCTACGATGCCGACTTGCAACAAGAGCTCAAAGCGCTTCTAGAGATTCAGTGGCAGGACAACGTGAAGGCGCGGATTCTCAGCGCCGAGATGATGAATCAATACCGGCCGCGCAAAGGGAAGGCCGTGCGCGCGCAAATGGCCTTTTACGATTATCTGCGCGCCCGAGCCGACGAGTCCGCGGAACAAGCTTCGGCGTGAGCGCGGCGTTCATCCGCCGCCAGCTGACGGCTGATAGCCGATGGCCGACGGCGCCTCAAGACGGCGACCCTCAAGTCGTCACGTAAGCCGTCTTTACAGTCGTATAGAATTCTGGGTCTACGCGGATTCGTGTGGGTTGAAGACGGCATTTCTGGGTAATGGCGGAAGGAAAGCCGCCACGATCTTCAGCTTGAGATATTCCTCGTCGCGATAGCCGTAGGCGCGTCGTTGCAGCACACGGATTTTGTTGTTGACCCCTTCAACTAGGAGGCGCAGACGTTCCATCTCGGCCACCGCCTTGTCCGGCACAGCTTGCCCACATGCGTCGCAAAACGCTAGGTGTAGCGCGAGTTGTTCGCCAGCCAGTCCAGGTGTTCTACATGCAAACCGCCGCACCCAGGACAGTTGACGCGCCAACGCTCGTATTCCAGATAGATCCGCCAGCCTGCCAACGACAGGTCGCGGACCCGGCACACTTGCTTGTCATAGCGCCCCCGGCACCGTTGCCCACAGTAAGAGCACACAGCTGTTTTTTTCGCCTCTTGAGCTGGATGACGCGGGCGTATCGGTCACCGAATAGACCCTTCAATCCGGCACACCACGAAACCTGGCAGCGCAAACAGCGAGCGGATCGACTGGGAATTTTTCACTCGGTTAGCCTATCCTAAAAATGGACCACTTTTCAGCACCTGATGAAGTACTCGATACCTTTTCCACACAATGAGTTACACTGTTTTTCCGTCAGAACTTACCCACACGAATCCGCGTAGACCCAGAATTCTTTCGCGTAACCGCCTTGCTCACGCGGGCCGTAGCTCGAGCCCTTGGTGCCGCCGAACGGTACGTGGTAGTCCACTCCCGCGGTCGGCAAGTTCACCATCACCATCCCCGCGCGCGATGCTTTTTTGAAATCGTCCGCGTGTTTGAGGGAGGTCGTCACGATGCCGGCGGAAAGACCGAAGTCGGTGTCGTTGGCGACCGCGACCGCTTCGTCGTACTCCTTGACGCGTACCACGGACGCGACCGGTCCGAAAACCTCCTCGCGATTGATCCGCATCTGGTTGTCGGTGTCGACGAAAAGGGCCGGGCTCAAGTAGAACCCTTCGGTGTCGCGGGTGACCCGCTCGCCGCCGCAGGCGAGACGCGCACCTTCTTTCTGGCCGATCTCGATGTAGGACAGATCCTGGTCGAGCTGGGTCTGATCGACGACCGGGCCGATGTCGGTGTCATCGGCGATGGCATCACCTATTCGCAGCGCTTTCAGTTTCTCCACGACACCGTCGACGAAGCGATCGTGAATCCCTTCGGTCACGATGAGCCGCGACGAGGCCGTGCACCGTTGGCCCGTCGAGAAAAACGCTCCGTTGACCGCACAGTTGATGGCGACGTCGAGATCGGCATCATCGAGCACGACCAGAGGGTTCTTCCCGCCCATCTCGAGCTAGACTTTCGCATGGCGCTTCGTGGCTTCCATGAGAATCTGATGACCGGTCTCGACCGAGCCGGTGAAACTGATCCCGTTGACTTCGGGCGATTTGACGATTGCGTCGCCGACGATCGAACCCTTGCCGATGACGAGATTGAACACCCCGTCGGGAATGCCCGCGCGCGAGATGATGTCGGCGATGGCCCAGCCGCAGCCCGGGGTCAGCTCCGCGGGCTTGAACACGACGGTGTTCCCGAACGCCAACGCGGGCGCGATCTTCCAAGCAGGAATGGCAATGGGGAAGTTCCACGGCGTGATGATCCCGACGACACCGAGAGGCTCGCGCGTCACTTCCACACGGACGCCGGGGCGGACCGAGGGCATCAGCTCACCGCCGGTACGGAGCACTTCACCCCCGAAGAATTTGAAGACGTAACCGGCGCGGGCGACTTCACCGATGCCTTCCTTGAGCGTCTTTCCTTCTTCGCGCGCGAGGAGGCGTCCCAGTTCCTCGCGTCGCTCGAGAATCTCGCTGCCAATAGCGTCGAGTGCGTCGGAACGCGCCTGGATGCCAGATTGCGCCCAGCCCGCGAAAGCGGCACGCGCCGCCTGGATGGCGTCCTCGGCCTGCTTTTTGTCCGCGCGGGCGTACTCGCCAACACTTTCTGCCAGATTCGAGGGATTGATGTTCGGGGCGTAGCTGTCGCCCTTGACCCATTCACCACCGATGAACTGATCGTGTGTAGCCATAGCTCTCAAGTCTATCCTTGCGCCGACACGATAGCACGCTTGATGAGAGTGACGCAGTTGCCGGTGTCGTTGTAGTGCACGTCATCGAAGAACTGACGCATCAAGAAAAGTCCGCGACCGCTCGGGCGCCGCACGTTCTCCGGTAACCTCGGGTCGGGAACGGTGGAAACGTCGAAGCCACGACCTTCGTCCCGGATCTCGATCCGTCCCTCCGACGCGTTGAACTTCGAGCGGACCGTAACTTTGCGGTTGCTGAAAGGGGCCGTTCGGCGGCGCTCCTCAATGAGTCGATCGAATGCATCGAAATCCTCCTTGCGGCTCGAAGACTCGATCTCGAGATTGCCGTGGACCCAGGCGTTCAAAAGCGCCTCCTGAATCGCGACCCCGATCGAGATTCGATCGAGCGAGCCGCGAAGCGCGAAGTGATCGATCTGCTCGAGGAGATAGTGGATCACGTCCGAGAACAGGGATGGATCCCCCGGTAACTCGAACACCATGGACGATTCCGTCATCGTGTCGAGGAGCCTGGTACCGATGACAGCTTTCTCGCACAGCGACAGGACTCGTTCCACGGTGTCCTCGACACTGCGCGCGATTCTGGAGCGTGGGACATAGCTCACCGCTCCCAGATGGAGCGCTTTCACGATCGATTCATCAGGGCGTTCACGCGTCAGGAAGATGATCGGCAAGCTAGGCTGGCGCTTGCGAGCCTCTTTGAACAGCGTCTGCGCGTCCATGTCAGGCAGACTCGATCCGGCCAGGAGGACATCCGCGGGGCCAGCATCGAGCCGCGCGAGGACCTCTTCGCCGGACTCCACGGCAATGACGTCGCTGAAGGGACGCTTTTTGAAAAGCTTCACGATCAGCGAGCGATCGCCCCGAATGTCGTCCGCAACTAGAATCTTCGGCATATACTTATCCGCGCCGCGTATTGTGATATTAAAAAGCCCAAGGAGCAACGTGACGAAGGGGAGATCGAACATGCGACGTTGGATAAACGGGATTTACGTTTTGAGTATGGCAACGCTTTCACTGGCCGTGAGCGCGCCACCAGTGTGGCCACAGATTCCACCTCCGCCGGACGGAAGCGAAGCGCTCTCCGAGCTCTATCCAGGACGCGCTTACTCACCGTATGCCGGGAGGGGATTTCCGAGTCGTATGTTTTGGGGCGACACCCATTTGCATACGGCGCTGTCCATGGACGCCGGCGCTTTCGGCAACCGCCTCGGTCTCGACGAAGCCTACCGGCTAGCGCGAGGAGAGGAAGTCACGAGCTCGACGGGATTGAAAGTGAAACTGGCGCGGCCCCTCGATTTTCTCGTTGTGGCCGATCACTCGGACAACATGGGCTTCTTCCCCGATTTGTTCGACGCCAAGCCCCATATTCTGAAGGATCCAACCGGTAAAGACTGGTACGACCGGGTCATGGCCGGCGAAGGCGTCGGAGTAGCGCTCGAGCTCATCGGGCTGTTCTCGCAAGGACAGTTTCCCGAAGCGCTCATGTACACGCCCGACTCCGCGCCCTACAAGTCCGCGTGGCAGGCGACGGTCGATGCCGCCGAAGGGTACAACGAGCCTGGTCGATTCACCGCATTCATCGGTTACGAATGGACGTCACTCGTACGCGGCAACAACATGCACCGCGTCGTCATCTACCGTGACGGTGGAGACAAGGGCGGGCAGATGGTGCCGTTCACGACCGTGGCACCGACGGGCAGCATCAACCCGCGCGACCTTTGGAAATGGTTGACGATGTACGAACAGACAACCGGCGGCGATGTGCTCGCGATCGCGCACAACGGAAATCTCGCCAATGGCATCATGTTCCCGCTGATGGCTCAGTATGACGGCGTGATGCTCGACGACGACTACGTGACTCAACGTGCGATGTGGGAGCCTCTCTACGAGGCGACTCAGATCAAAGGTGACGGCGAAGCGCATCCGTTCCTTTCACCCGACGACGAGTTCGCCGATTACGAGACGTGGGACCTCGGCAATCTCGACGCCTCCGAAGCCAAGACCAACGACATGCTCGCGGGCGAGTATGCACGCGAAGCGCTGAAGCGGGGGCTCGCGATCGAGGCAACGCTCGGTATCAACCCTTACAAGATCGGCATGATCGGCTCCACCGATACACACACGTCGCTCTCCACGGCCGAGGAAGATAACTTCTTCGGCAAGCACTCCGGTTACGAGCCCAGCCCCACCCGCATGGACCACCCGTTCATGCAAACGGAAGCGGGAACGCTCTGGGCGTGGCAGCAAGTCGCTTCCGGGCTTGCTGCTGTGTGGGCGACCGACAACACCCGCGCGGCGATTTTCGACGCCATGGAGCGGAAGGAAGCCTACGCCACGACCGGCTCGCGTATGGGCGTTCGATTTTTTGGTGGATGGGAGTATACCGAGCAGGACTTGAACAGTCGCCAGCCGGCCTTCGCTGGTTACGAAAAAGGTGTTCCCATGGGAGGCGATCTTCGCGCGAAGCCGGCAAGCGCGCCGGCGCCCACGTTCATGGTCTATGCGCTACGCGATCCGATCGGAGCCAATCTCGACCGTATTCAGATCATCAAGGGCTGGCTCGACGCGAACGGTGAGACCCACGAGCAGGTGTACGACGTTGTTTGGTCCGGAGATCGCAGCATTGGATCGAACGGAAAGCTGCCGCCGGTAGGCACCACCGTCGATGTGGCGAATGCGAACTGGACCAACACGATTGGGGCGCCAGAGCTGGGCGTGGTGTGGACGGATCCGGATTTCGACCCGGCGCACAAGGCTGTTTACTACGCGCGCGTGATCGAGATCCCGACGCCGCGATGGACGACCTATGATGCGTTTCGCTTTGGCACCAGCCTGCCGGAGGGCGCACCGACGTCGACCCAAGAACGGGCCTATACGTCGCCGACCTGGTACACGCCTTAGGCCCGGGCCTTCGCACGTTGCACGGCTTCCGCGACGCGGTCGAGGTGGAATTTCTTTAATACCCCGCGAAGCTTCGGGTACTCGGCCACAAGCTCGCTGAGCTCCTCCCGATCGATGCGCAGGAGCTCGCTGTCTGTCGTTGTAAAGATGTTGGCGGTCCGGGGGACTCCGGTCAGAAACGAGACTTCGCGGAAGAACTTGTTTGTCAAAAAGGGTCGCCAATGGCAAAGGGTCGGAAAGCGCGGTACGCTATTCTCTTCCGGATGTGCGGAACGAGGAGCTTTCCATGCTGAAGAAAATTCTCATTGTCGTCGCGATCCTTCTGCTCGTGGGCATTTTTCTGCTCGCCAAGGACTACGACTCTCCCGAGCTCGGGCAGGCTCTTCTCGACAAAGTCGGTGAGGCTACCGGCGTCGAGATGACGGCAACGGGCTTCCGATTCAATTTGTTCAAGGGCGTCGAGCTCGACAACGTCACCGCGTCCTCGAGCAGCCCCGGCAGGGAGCTCGACTTCACGCTCGATCAGCTCGTGTTCGAGCATCGTCTCGGTCCACTTCTCTCCGGAACCGTGGCAATCGATCGCATCGTTTTGGATCACCCGCAGTTCGAGCTCGTGGAAACACCGTCCCAGGCCGAGCCGGCGGCGGAAGCAGAGCCCGCTGAAGCCGAGCCCTCCGCGGACGCGACCGCGACAGATGGGGAAGAGGAAGGCGGTCTCGCGCTCGAAGTGAAACAGATTCTCGTTCGAGATGGCTCGATCGTCATGCGGAACACCGACAGTGGCTCCGAGACCCGTGTCGAGGGCCTCGACTTCACCATGGAGAACCTGCAGTTCGACCCGACGGCCGATTCCCTGGCAGCGCTCGCGGCGGAAGGAGAGCTCACGATCGCAGAAATCAATCTGGACACGTTGGCCTTGAGCGAGCTTCGCAGTCGGTTTCAGCTCGCGAGCGCGGTGTTCGATCTCAGCGAGCTCGTGTTCACGACGGCACACGGTAAATTTGCCGCGGACGCGAACGTCGACTTCAACCCGGTGCCGTTCACCTACACGATGACGGCCACCGGCGATCCGCTCGACCTCAATGGGATGGTGGGCGCTAGCGAAGGCTTTGGGCCGGCTACGGTGCAGCTCGACGCCGACGGCGCGGGAGCGGATACCAAAGATGTGGACGCGAGTGGTGGTCTAAACCTTGCGGCGGGCGAATTTCCTTCCGTCGACGTGTTCACTGGCATCGATAAGGCCCTCGGGAAGCAAGTCGTCGCGGGGGCGCCGTACGAGGCGACCGAGCTCAGCTTCGTGCTCGACAACAACATCATTCGGCTCGCGCCGTTTCGCTTCACCACCGAGTTCGCCCGTCTCGATCTCGACGGCACCATCAGTCTCGAGGGTCCGATCGATCTCGGTCTCTCGGTGGCGACGCCGCGCGAGGGGCTCAACATCGACGGGGCCACCGCGACGGTTTTAGATGTTCTTGCCGACGACGAGGGGTGGGTTCCGATTCCTATGACGATCACGGGAACAATGGAACAAGCGACAGTGCGACCCGACGCAATGGCACTCATGGCGCAGGCAAGTGCCGGCGCCAAGCGCGAAGTGAAAGAAGCAGCGACGGAAGCCGCCGGGGACGCGCTTCGGGGACTCCTCGGTGGACGGAAGAAGAAGAACTGAGATGAGTGAGACCGAAACCCAATCGCGCATCGATGTGCACGAGCACGGGATGGACCGTGACGGCACGAAGACTTCCACGAACCGGCGTCTGTTCATGCAGCTTCAGGTCTTCACCGGCTGCACCGATGCAGAAGCGATTGCGAAGGCCGTGGAAGGCTCGGGCATCGAAGCCGCCGTCTATCTCGACGTCAACGATCCACGAGGCGTCGGGCTTCTCACGATGTCGGAAGAGCCGGCGCACTTCGTGAAGGAAGTCCGCCCGTTGGTGAATCAAGGGCCGTTTCGGGAACTCACGTTCCGGCCCGAATTCACGATGCTCGGCCGCTCCTACACGAGCGGATACGAGCCGAACCTCGAAGATTGGCTCCTAAAGAAGCCGCGGTGCAACGCGCTCAACCCCGACTGGCCGTGGGCGGTGTGGTATCCCCTGCGACGCCGAGGTGCGTTCAACGCGCTACCTGAGAAGGAGCAAGCGAGCATCCTTCGCGAGCACGGCGGCATCGGTCGTCTCTACGGCGAGCAGGACCTTGCGCACGATATCCGCCTGGCATGCCACGGCATCGACACCCACGACAACGAGTTCGTCATCGGCCTCACCGGCAAAGAGCTGCACCCTCTCTCGCATCTCGTCCAAACGATGCGTAAGACACGACAAACCTCGGAGTTCATGCAGCACATGGGCCCGTTCTTCATCGGCCTCACGCTGTGGCAAAGCCCGTCACCCTGAGCTCACTTTGAGGGGTGCGTAGATTGCACAAGCTGTGAGCTTGGCGAACGAAACCGTCGTCCGACACTTCAATCAGACCCTAACGAATGAAAACTAACGACAAACAGATCATTTTTTCCCTCGTCGGCGTCGGGAGGATCCATCCTCCGAAGCGCCAGGTCCTCAAAGACATCTACCTCTCGTTTTTTTACGGGGCGAAGATCGGTGTGCTCGGGTTGAACGGGGCAGGGAAGAGCACGATCCTCCGCATCATCGCCGGCACTGATAAGGAATACATCGGGGAAGTGACGTTCTCCAAAGGCTACTCGGTGGGTTACCTCGAGCAGGAGCCGCAACTGACTGCTGGCAAGACCGTTAAGGAAGTGGTTCAGGAAGGACGTCAGGAAGTTCTCGATCTGCTCGAGGCCTATGAGAAAGTCAACGAGCGGTTCGGCGAAGAGCTTTCTTCTGAGGAAATGGACGAGGTCCTGAACGAGCAGGGCGAGCTTCAGGAAAAGATCGAGGCGGCCAACGGATGGGAGCTCGAGACCGAGCTCGAGATCGCGATGAGTGCGCTCCGGTGCCCGCCACCCGACACGCTCGTCGATAACCTATCCGGTGGAGAGCGGCGCCGCGTCGCGCTGTGCCGCCTGCTCTTCCACGAGCCGGACATCCTGCTTCTGGACGAGCCGACGAACCATCTCGATGCGGAGACGGTGCAGTGGCTCGAGCAGCATTTGAGCCGTTACCAGGGAACGGTGATCGCGGTGACGCACGATCGCTACTTCCTCGACAACGTTGCCGGTTGGATCCTCGAGCTCGACCGCGGGCAAGGTATCCCGTTCGAGGGGAACTACTCGTCGTGGCTCGAGCAGAAGCAAGCGCGCCTCGCCCAGGAAGAGAAAAGTGCGTCGAAGCGCCGGAAGACACTCGAGAACGAGCTCGAGTGGATCCGCATGGCGCCTCGGGCACGTCACGCGAAGAGCAAGGCCCGCATCGCGCGCTACGAGGAGCTCGTTTCGCACGAGCACGAGAAGGTTGCGGAAGATCTCGAGATCTATATCCCGCCGGGCCCTCGGCTTGGCGACATCGTTCTCGAGGCCGACCACCTTCAGAAGGGCTATGACGACAATGTCTTGATCGACGATCTGAGCTTCCTGCTACCGCCAGGAGGCATCGTCGGTGTCATCGGCGCGAACGGTGCCGGCAAGACGACGCTTCTCCGCATGATCGTTGGTACGGAGGAGCCGGATGGCGGGACGCTTCGTCTAGGCGATACGGTGAAGCTCGGCTACATCGAACAGGAACGGGAGCTCCCTGCCGAGAAGACCGTCTGGGAAGTGATTGCGGACGAGCAAGACACCGTGAAGCTCGGTGGGCTCGAAGTCCAATCCCGCGCCTACGTGTCCCGGTTCAACTTCAGCGGATCGGATCAGCAAAAGAAAGCCGGCGACCTCTCCGGAGGCGAGAGAAACCGTGTGCATCTCGCGCGCATGCTGAAAGAAGGCGCGAACTTCTTGCTCCTCGACGAGCCGACGAACGACCTCGACGTCAATACGCTCCGAGCTCTCGAAGAGGCGCTTCTTGAGTTCGGCGGCACCGCGCTCGTGGTGAGTCACGACCGTTGGTTCCTCGATCGCATCGCGACCCACATGCTTGCGTTCGAGGGGGATAGCAACGTCGTCTGGTTCGACGGGAACTACTCCGACTACGAGGCCGACCGCAAAAGAAGATTGGGTAAAGACGCCGAGCGGCCACATCCGATCCGATACAAGAAGCTCTCGAAGAACTGAAGTCTACACGGCTCGAAGCGCCTGCTCGAGATCGTCGATGAGATCAACGGTGTCTTCGATCCCGCACGAGCACCGCACGAGGGAATCCGTGATCCCGAATCGGCGCCGCGCTTAGGGCGTCTGATCCCAATACGACATCAAGACCGGCATCTCGATGAGCGACTCGACTCCGCCGAGACTCGGCGCGATGTACGGAATGCGGCAGCGATCGACGAAGCCCCCGTCAGTGCGGCCGCGCGGTCGAGAGAGCGCCGGAGGTCGTCCCGGAGATCGTCGACGTGCTCGATCCCGACGGAGAGCCGCACGAGGTCTTCCGGAAAATCCCGTTCCGTACGGACGTCGTCGGGAATGCTGGCATGCGACATCCGGGCGGGAAGGCTCGCCGACGAGCGGACGCCGCCGAAACTCACGGTCACGGCAAACAGTCGGAGCGAGCGGATCAGCTCCAGTGAGCGCTCGAGGGCACCGGTCTCGAACGCGATGACGGCCCCGGCGCCGCGTGCTTGGCGTTCGTGCACGTCTCGTCCTGGATGTTCGGGCAGACCCACGTAGTGCACGCGCTCGACTACGGGATGGGATCGAAGATAGGGCGCCAAGAGACCGGCGTTGGATTGCTGCTTGTCCAGGCGGAGCGGGAGCGTCTTCATGCCGCGCTCGAGGAGCCATCCCTCGAACGGAGAGAGCGCCGTTCCGGTCGCGTTCTGATAGAAGTCGCGACCTGAGAGAACAAGCGATAGGTTCCACCGTAGAGGTCGACGCACGCGAGGATCTCTTCGCCCGCGGACACGAGAGCGCACGCTGCCGTGATCGCGGCCATGCCGCTCGAGAATGCAAACGCTGACGAGCCGCCTTCGACGCGAGCGAGCTGGTTTTCGACAACGCGGCGCGTCGGGTTTCCCGAGCGCGTGTAGTCGTACTCGCTGTCGTCGTCGAGGCGGAACGTCGCCGTTTGATAGAGCGGTGTTGCACTCGGTGCGTACGGATCGTCGGGAGAAGGCTCGTACTGTATCCACTCGGTCTCGCGCTTCATGAGGGCACCCGTGTGCCGAGATCCGAGAGCGGCGCTGCGATCGTGAACGCAACTCCATGCTTGCGAGCGAACTCGATAGCCTTCTTCTGCACGAGACTTCCACCGACGGTGGCGAGCTCGTCCAAACTCGCCGCGTCGTAGGCGGTACAGCTTGATGGTGCCGGAGCCTGGATCGTGGCTGAAAAGGCCATCGACGTTCTTGATTAGCCGACACGCCTGAGCGCTCAGTCGTTCCGCGAGGAACAACGCGGTCAGGTCCGACCCACCGCGACCAAAAACAGCAACCGAGCCGTCAAGGCGCCGCCCGAAAAAACCGGGAAGGACAATCACGGGTGCTCGTCCGAGGGCTTTGTGTACGCTGGCGACATCGATGTCGACGGGTTCGCTGTTGAGCGACGACCCGCGCACCGTCAGCCCGATGCGGTCGGGGTCGAGTAGCTCGTTGGTCACACCGGCGTCGTCGAGAGCCAACGACAGAAACGCCGCCGAGCGTGACTCGCCGGTTGCAAGCAGGCTAGCGAGTGGTTTTTCGGACGGCGCCCGAAAGCGCGTTCGCGCTTTGTTCAGCAGGCGCTCGGTGACGCCGGAAAACGCCGACGTCACCACGACAACGCGGGAGCCCGCCCGGAGTGTGCGCTCGACCTCCGCCACGGCGTTTGTGAGAGCATGGGGCCCGGACAGGACAGATCCGCCGAATTTGAGAATGGTTATCGGTAAGTTGGCCGAAGCCAAAGATGGGTAGAACACGATCGTCTCCTCTCAGCTGATGTCCAAAAACGAAAAAAGCACCGCCCCCGGGAACGCCGGGCGGGTGCTACATCAGCTCGAGGAGAAGCACTACTTCATGACGAGCCGGGCAGCACAGCCCGGCCAGGGCATATACATGCCGAGCATCTGCCGTGTTCGGCTCGAAGTAGCGTAGAGACTCAATTCATTCACTCCAAGAGACAAGCGATAGCATAGCCTGCGCCGGAGGTGCTGTCAAGGTAGAGTCCTTCATCATGAGCCTTCCCGCACACACTTACCTCGACGAGCAGGGTGTTGCATACGAAACAAAGGAGTTTCCCGCGACCACCGAGAAAGGTGCGGCGAACGTTGCCCGAGCCCTGGGCTTTCGCGAGCACCAGATGGTGAAAACGCTGATCTTCGAGTCCGGCACGGGAGAGCGCGTGTTGGTGATGGTGGGCGGCGACAAGAGCGCGGTGTCCGGACATCTCAAGAAAGCGATCGGAAACCGCAACATCAAGATGGCTCGACCCGAGGTGGTGAAAGAAGTCACCGGGTACGAGATTGGCTCGGTACCGCCGTTTCACTGGCAGTCGACGGATTTCCGGTCCTTCGTCGACGAGGCGCTCACCGAGGAGCCGATGCTCGGAGTCGGGGCGGGCGAGTGGGGACAAGAGATTCTGATCACGCCTGCGAATCTCGTGCGCGCCTCTCGAGCGATCGTCGTGAACCTGACAGATCGTGATCGGGCGGACACGTCTCGACAACCCCGAGATTCTGAGTGCCGAGCCCGGTAACTGTCCGGACGGGTCTTCGATGCACATCCGAAGCATTCCCATGGCGCACGGGGATCACAACGCGAAACACGGCGGTATCTTGTTCATGGCGCCCAATGGGTACAACCATCTCGAAGGCACGCTCGACGAAGAGGGAACGTTTCGTCTCTACCTCTACAACGATTTCACCAAGCCCATCGATGCGACGCCGTTCGAAGCGCGCATCGACGACGCTGACGGACCTCGTGTTGAAGCCCGAAGACGACGTTGTCATCGGTGAAGACGACTACGAGCTTTCTGTTTGTCTCGTGCTCCCGACGAGGACGAGTGAGCCGCGCGTCGCTTCCGAGTTCGAGGTGAAGCCCGGCCTCGCGACGATCGTCCGGCGCGCGACGATTTCCCTCGGCGAATGGTGCGAGGGCACGCGGCCATTAGCAACTTGGCTTCCCGGGGGAGCCTGTCGTTGGCTGGCGGCAGCGGACAAGAGTTGCCAGCAGGTGCGAGCCTCGCCGTCGAGCTCCTCTACGTCAAAGGTTGGGAAGACGAAGGCAAGCGCCTCACCGACCGCAGCGAGCTCGGCATTCGGTTCTCGGATTCGGCGCGTCCCGTGCGGGCGATGCGAGTTTCCGAGGCGAGCTACACGTTCTCCGAAGACGTCGAGCTTCTCGCGCTCTATCCCGATCCGACTCCGGACAAGCCTCTTCGGATCGAGGCGGTCAGGCCCAGCGGAGCCATCAAGGAGGCCGCAAGGTATACTAGTAGTGTCATGGCCACCACGACGACCACCATCTACGCTCACATCACGAAGGACCCGGAAGTCTGCGGTGGGAAAGCCTGTATCGATGGCACTCGCATCCGCGTGATGGATATCGTCGCCCTGGAGCGTGAAGGCTACGTCCCCGAGAAGATGCTCAACGTATTTGCCGTGCCGCTTACTCTGGGCCAAGTGCACGCTGCTCTCGCTTATTACTACGATCACCAGGCCGAGATCGAAGCCTCCTTTACCGAGGCGCACGAAAGCGCCATAGAATCCGAGCGGAAACGGGCCGAGTTTCTGAAACGACACTCCCAACCTTAGGGCCGCCGACAAAATAACTGTCTAGTTTTGAGCACACTCTTCCTGTTTCAGGTCGTGATCGCGATGTCGTCTGGCATCACGAGAGCCTGGCAAGCTCCCTAGAAACGGAACATTTGTAGATCTTCAGCAACCAGCGCGTGTTTGACAAACGGTCCTCATTTTAGGGAGGATTACGCCTATCAAGGAGCACTTCTCCTATTATGAGACCTACGAGCTATCAGTCTGAAGATCTCGACCGCCTGTTGAGGAAGCACAAAATAGCTACCCTCGATGATTTGAAGGCAGTGTTGGGTACCGATGTGGACTCGACCGTCTTCCGAAAGCTCAATGAGTTGGCGTATCGGACAAGCTACTCCCACCGTGGTAGCTACTACACGTTGGACGAGATCGCCCAGTTCGATCGAAAAGGTCTTTGGTCGTTGCGCTCAGTGTGGTTCTCGAAGTACGGGACGTTGCTTGCGACGGTAAAAGCGTTGGTCGCGGCCTGTGAGGCAGGCTACTACGTCGACGAGCTCGAGGACGTGGTGCAGGTTGACGTCAAGGCTCCTCTGTTGAAACTGGTCCGAGAGAAAAGATTGGCGCGCGAGCAGGTGTTCGGCCGATATCTGTATCTGGCCACCGATGTGAGCACGCGCAAGCAACAGCTCTCGGCCCGCCAGGTACATGAGGCGTCACCTTCCACGTTGGGCTGGGTCGGGGGAGTCCGCGTGCTCCCCGTGGAGTTGAAGGCTGCGATCGTTCTTTTCTACAGCCTGCTCGATGAAAAGCAGCGCCGTCTCTACGCGGGAGTCGAGGCCATGAAGCTCGGTCACGGTGGCGACCAACAGATTGCCGAACTGCTCGGGATGGATCCGAGCACGGTAGCCAGAGGTCGTAGGGAATTGCTAATGAGAGATGTTGAGCTCGACGGAGTTCGGCGAAAGGGTGGCGGACGGCGCGCCGTGCAAAAAAAACGCCAGAAGTCATCGCCAAGATCGAAGAACTCATGAAGCACGACACCGCGGGCGATCCGATGACGGGAGTGAAATGGACGCGGCGGACCACCGACAAGATTGCTTGCGAGCTAAGAAGCCTCGGTGTGAACGTCAGCAGCAAAACCGTCGGTCGACTGCTCAAACAGCTCGGCTTCTCGTTGCGGGTGAACCACAAGAAGCTGTGCGGTGCCACGTCCGAAGATCGCGATACCCAATTCGCGTGTATCGCCGAACTGCGCGAGCGTTTTGCCGCAGCTGGTCATCCCATCATCAGCGTAGACACGAAGAAACGGGAGCTGGTGGGATTATTCAAAAACGGCGGGCAGGCCTGGAACCGTGAGCCGACTCTCGTCAAAGACCATGACTTCCGTTCCGAATCGAACGGCATCGCAATCCCCTACGGCGTCTACGATCTGCTCGCGAACCGCGGGACAGTGTTCATTGGTACCTCGTACAACACCCCGGACTTCGCCGTGAATGCCATCGAGAAGTGGTGGCGAACGGAAGGACGGCGACGCTATCCTGCAGCCCGTGACCTCGCGATATTGGCAGACGCCGGGGGCAGCAATGGCTATCGGTGTCGGGGTTGGAAGCACGGGCTTCAAACGCGGATTTGCAATCGCCACGACATCGCTATCACCATAGCCCACTATCCGTCCGGTACATCCAAGTGGAATCCAGTGGAGCACCGTCTGTTCAGCGAGATCAGCAAGAACTGGGCGGGCAGGCCTCTCGACAGCTACGAAACCATCCTCAAATACATCCGCACGACCACCACCTCTTCCGGTTTGCGAGTACGCGCACACCTTATCCGGCGTCGTTATCCGAAGGGCGTCAAAATCACTGACGAGCGGATGCAGGCGCTTTCCGTTACAAAGGACCAGACTCTACCCAAATGGAACTACACCATCCGACCGTCTTGAAAACGGGAACTTATTTTGTCGCCGGCCCTTAGTGCCTCGGTTCCCGCTCTTTACAGACAACCACGTCCGGCAACAGCTCATTGACGGGCTTGTGCAACGAGGCTGGGATGTTCAAAGAGCCATTGACGTCTTTCCTGAAGGGACCCTCGACTCCGTCCTCTTCCCGTACGCCGCTGAACAGGAACGGGTCTTCGTCACCAATGACAACCGGATAGCAGCGACCGGTGAGCAATGGCTCGCGGAAGGTAAAACGTTCACGGGGCTCATCGTTTGGGAGCTGGATCATCATCGCCGCTTGAGTGAAGGCTGGTTCATCCAGAAGTTCGAAGCGCTCGCAGTGGAAGACGCCCCTTTCCTTTATCCCATCCGACACCTCAGCCCGGACTAACGCAAGCAAACTTCATCCATCGGGAGACGGGCGAGCGCCGCCGACACTTCCTCCACGAGACAGTCCTGCAACGCGCCGTCCGTCGAGCCGTGCTCGCGTCACGAATTGGCAAGCCCGCGAGTTGTCACACGCGGGTGTCACGTTGATCGACGGCACTGGCGCTCCACCTAAGAAAGAGCGCTTGGATCCTCAAAAATCTTCTTGATCTCCGGCTCGCTTATACGTATGATTAAAACGAACGTTTGAATGAGGCTAGGCTGATCCGTGAGTACGAAAGAAAAGATTTTGGATGCGGCCGAGGAGCTGTTCGCGGACCAAGGGTTTGCGTCGACGTCGCTGCGGGATATCACCACCGAAGCGGACGTCAACCTCGCTGCCGTGAACTATCACTTCGGCTCGAAACTCGACTTGCTCAGGGCTGTCTTCGCTCGACGGTTCGGGCCAGTGAATGCGGAGCGGCTCGAACGGTTGGATTCGCTCGACGATCCGGATGTCGAAGAGTTGTTACGTGCGTTCTTCGCTCCGCTGTTCAAGCGTTTGCGCGAGCCTGGAAACGGCTGGGCAAAGTTCATGCAACTCGTGGGCCGCACGCACTCGGACACCAACGACGAGATCCGTGCTTGCCTGCTCGAGCAAGTCCAGGTCATCGCCAAACGCTTTACCGAAGCACTCGAGGCGGCGCTTCCCGAGCTACCTCCCGACGTCTTCAGCTCGCGATTTCACTTCGTCGTAGGGGCCATGGCGCACACGTTCGCTTTCTGCCGGCACGAAGATATGCCACTCGTCCACGCCCTACCGGAGCCCGACGCGATTCTGGAGAACCTGGTCGATTTTGCCGTCGCCGGTTTGCGAGCCCCGGTGAGAAGCGTCATATCTCAAGGGTAACGATGAACACTCGCTGGCTACTACCCCGGTCGCTCTTGTTACTCATTGCCGGCTGCGTCAAAGCGCCGCCGATCGAAACGCCCGAGCTTCCCGTGCAGGCACCCGAAGTGTGGACCACGGGAGAGGAAGTTTCGTCGGAGCTCGATCCGGAGTGGTGGAGAACGTTCGGCGACGAAAAGCTCGACAGCGTCGTCGCCGAAGCGCTCGCAACCAACTACGACCTTGCCATCGCGGCGGCGCGCCTCGAGCAAGCGTCGGCCGACGCGAAGGTAGCCGCGGCCGATTTGTACCCGCAGGTTCGTGCGAACCTGAGCGGTGCGAGACGCAAGCAGAACTTCATCGGGTTTCCCATCCCGGGAAGCGAGGGCCGAGTCCTTTCGTCGACGTCGACCAACCTCGGCTTTAGCATCGAGGCGAGCTGGGAGATCGATCTTTTGGGGCGCTTGTCCGCTCAGGCGCGCGCGTCACTCGCGAGCTATCAGGCGAGCGCCGCCGACGTGGACGGTGCGCGTTTGTCCATTGCCGGACGGACGGTCAAAGCGTGGTTTGCCGCGGCGGAAGCCGTCGAGCAGCTTCGTCTGGCGGACGCGACCCTCGCGAGCTTCCAGGAATCGACAGATCAGGTTCGCCAGCGCTACGAGGCGGGGATTCGTCCGTCGCTCGATTACCGGTTATCGCTCGCGAACCTTGCCGCCGCCAAGGCCAACCTGTTCAATCGGCAACAGCAACTCGACCTTGCAAAGCGTCAGCTAGAAGTTCTGCTCGGACGCTATCCCGGTGCGGAGATCCAAACGCCCGCGGCCCTCGGCGCCACGCCGCCCGAGATTCCGCCGGGCCTGCCCGCGGAGCTCGTGGCACGGCGACCTGATCTCGCAGCGGCGGAGAGACGCCTCGTTGCTTCGGGCGAGCTCGTCTCTCTCTCGCGTCGTGCCCGCTATCCGAGAATAACCCTCACCACCGCCGCTGGAACCGCCACCGCCGCGCTCACGAGTCTACTCGACGGCAACTTCGGTGTGTGGAGCCTCGTTGGGAATCTCGTGCAACCCATCTTCGAGGGCGGTCGGATTCGAGCCAACATCGAACGTGCCGAGGCTTCAGAGGACGAGCGGCTGGCCGTCTACATCAACGCGGTTCTGACCGCGTATCTCGAAGTCGAGCGTGCCCTCGCGGCCGAGGCGTTCCTGGCCGAGCGAGAGACGGCGCTGGCGGAAGCTTCGGGGCAGTCCACCGCGGCCGAGCGGCTCGCGGACGATCGCTATCGCTCCGGTCTCGAAGGCTACGTCACGGTTCTGGAATCCCAGCGGCGCTCCTTCGATGCCGAAAGTGCTCTCATTTCCGTCCGCCGCGTCCGATTGGACAACCGCGTCGACCTCTACCTGTCGCTGGGCGGCGGGTTTGACCGCTACCAGGATCCGAACAGGTGACCTCCATGGCTATTGAGAAACGGAAGATTCTCTGGACCGTCATCGCACCTGCGGCGGTCTTGTTCATGGGAATCGTCGTTGCGTTCACGATGATTGCGCTCAAACCGGACGTAGAGACGCGCGCTCCCGTCGTAACACAACCGCTCGTGCGTGTGGCCACGGTGAAGCTCGAAAGCCGGCGACTGACGGTCGAAAGCCAGGGGACGGTGAGCCCGCGCACCGAGAGCCAGCTCGTTCCGGAAGTGTCGGGTCAGGTGATCTGGGTCTCGGATTCGTTCGCGTCCGGAGGTTTTTTCGAGAAGGGTGAAGTGCTCGTCAAGATCGATCCCTTCGACTACGACCAGGCACTGGTTACGGCGAAATCCGAGCTCGCTCGCACCAAGCTGCGCCTCGCCCAGGAAGAGGCCGAAGCCCGCGTCGCGCGGGAAGAGTGGGAGGAGCTGGGCCGTGGCGACGGCACGCCGCTCACGCTTCGTGAGCCCCATCTCGCGGACGCACACGCTGCGGTGGACGCCGGCGCCGCGAACGTCGAGCGCGCCGCGCGAAACGGTGAGCGAACCGTGATTCGAGCGCCCTACGCGGGCCGAATCCGACAGGAGAGTGTGGACGTCGGGCAGTTCGTTACCATCGGAGCTCCGATCGCGACGATCTACTCCGTCGACGCGGCCGAAGTGAGGCTTCCGCTTCCGGACGACGATCTGGCTTTCGTCGATTTGCCGATGACGTATCGCGGCGGGGGCGAGGCGCGTGTCCAGCCACCCGTGGTGTTGTCGACCACGTTCGCGGGCGAGCGACACGAATGGCGGGGTCGCATCGTCCGCACCGAAGGGGAGATCGACCCCGCGACGCGCATGATCCACGCGGTCGCTCGTGTCGACGATCCTTACGCACCAGGCGACAACCCCAGGCGCCCACCGCTCAACGCCGGCATGTTCGTCCACGCCGAGATCGAAGGCCGGCAAGTCGAGGACGTCACCGTGTTGCCCCGCGCGGCGCTCAGGGCCGGAAGCCGCATGTGGGTCGTCGACGCGGATAGCAGGCTGCGCTACCGCGACGTCGTCGTCCTCCGAGCCACCGAGAGCGAAGTCATCGTTTCCGAGGGTTTGCACGATGGTGAGCTCGTGGTGTTGTCGCCACTCGATGCAACCACGGATGGCATGACGGTACGGATTTCCGACGAGGAAGGGAAGTCGCTATGAACGGTGCCATCGAGTGGTTCGCGAAAAACCCGGTCGCGGCGAACCTCTTCATGGTGCTCATCCTCGCGGGAGGCCTGATGAGCACCGTCACCACCAAACGTGAAGTCTTTCCCGAGATCAACATGGACCTCATTTCCGTCGAAGTTCGCTATCTCGGTGCGGCTCCCGAAGAAGTCGAAGAGGGTGTTTCCGTCCGTATCGAGGAAGCGATCCAGGGGATCGATGGCGTCAAGCGGATTACCTCCACGTCGGCCGAAGGCATGGGCCAGGTTGTGGCGGAGCTCGACATCGGTGCCGACTCGAGCCGTGTTGCCGACGAAGTGAAATCCCGCGTCGATGCGATCGAGACCTTTCCCTCGGAGACAGAAAAGCCCATCATTCGTGAGATCACGAACGAGCATCAGGTCATCAACGTGGCGGTGTCGGGGCCGGCGGACGAAACGACTCTGAAGCGTCTGGGTGAGCGCGTCCGGGACGAGATCTCGGCGCTCGAAGGCATTACGCTGGTGGAGCTCCAGAACGCACGGCCGTACGAGATCTCGATCGAGGTTTCCGAGGAAGCGTTGAGACGGCATGGCCTGACGTTCGATCAGATCGCGCGCGCGGTACGGATGTCGTCGCTCGATTTGCCCGGAGGCTCGGTCAAGACCGCAGGCGGGGAGGTTCTCCTCCGGACCAAAGGACAGGCTTACGTCGGACGCGAGTACGAAGAGCTCGTTCTGCTGACCCGCCGGAACGGAACCCGGATCAAGCTCGGCGACGTCGCCACGGTTGTCGATGGCTTTGCCGAGACCGATCAGAAAGCCCGGTTCGACGGTGAGCCTTCCGTTTTCGTGGAGGTTCACCGCTCGTCCGACCAGAGCGTGCTCGAGCTCGTGGACACGGTGCACGCCTACGTGAGAGAGGCGCAAGCGCGGATGCCCGAGGGCATCTCGCTCACGATCTGGCAAGATCAGTCGAAAACGCTTCGGGATCGCTTGAGCCTTTTGCTGCGAAACGGTGCCGGCGGGCTCGTCCTCGTCTTCATCAGCCTGGCGTTGTTTCTGCGTTTCCGTCTCGCCTTTTGGGTGAGCATGGGTATCCCAATATCGTTTCTGGGCGCGATGTGGGTCATTCCCAACTTCGATGTCTCGATCAATTTGATGTCGCTGTTTGCTTTTATCGTCGTGTTGGGGATTGTCGTCGACGATGCCATCGTTGTCGGCGAGAATATCTACACGCATCAGCAGCAGCACGGTCTGGGACTCAAGGGGGCCATTGACGGTGCGAAAGAAGTGGCCGTGCCGGTCACGTTCGGCGTCCTGACCACGGTCGCCG
This sequence comes from Candidatus Marinacidobacterales bacterium, assembly GCA_965237955.1. Classification (GTDB taxonomy): domain Bacteria; phylum Acidobacteriota; class Vicinamibacteria; order Marinacidobacterales; family SMYC01. Next base: position 4,955,619 of record OZ250169.1, read on the forward strand.
CTTTCGCTCCCATGCTCTCCGCCGAGGGTGTGATGGGCAAGTTCATGCGGGTGCTTCCGCTCATCGTGATCCCGTGCCTGCTGTTCTCGTTTATCGAGTCGAAGTTCATCTTGCCGTCGCACCTTTCCCATATCGGGACAAAGGAGCTCCTCGGCGAGAAAGGGCCGTGGCAAGGGTTTCAAGAGCGTTTCTCCGGCGGCCTCAGCTGGTTCGCGCACAACGTGTACGCGCCTGTTCTCGAGCACGCGTTGCGGTTTCGGTACCTGACGGTCTCAATGGCAATGGCGCTTTTGATCGTGACGCTCGGGATGGTGGGCGCGGGCTGGGTGAGTTTCGACTTCTTGCCGGCGGTAGAGGCCGACCATGTCGCGTCCACGTTGACGATGCCGCAGGGAACTCCCGTGGACGTCACGTCGACGGCGGTCGAGCGATTGGAGAACGCCGCGGTAGAGCTCAGCCGTCAGCTCGAAGAGCAAACCGGTCAACCCATCTTTCGACATATCTCGGCTTCCGTGGGTGACCAGCCCTATACCGCGGCGCAGAGCCAACGGTTCGGCTTTGGCGCGGCCGCGTCCGGGTCCCACCTCGGCGAGGTTACGATCGAGCTGACTCCTGCGGAGGCGCGGGGAGGGATCGGAAGCGAGGAGCTCGCCAGACGGTGGGAAGAGATCGCGGGCGCGATACCGGACGCGGTCGAGCTCAAGTTCACCGCCTCGATGTTCTCGACCGGCGAGGACGTCAACGTCGAGCTTACTGGTTCCAGTCTGGACAATTTGAGGATGGCGGCCGAGGAGATCAAGGCACGGCTTCGCGAGTATCCAGGGGTGTCTCAGATCACCGACACGTTCCGTACCGGTAAGCGCGAGATCAAGCTCGACATCAAGCCCGAGGCCGAGCTCCTCGGGCTCACGTTGAACGACCTCGGATGGCAAGTTCGTCAAGCTTTCTACGGCGAGGAGGCGCAGCGTATTCAACGCGGTCGAGACGATATTCGCGTCATGGTGCGCTACCCCTACGAAGAGCGGACGTCGCTCGGTAATCTCGAGAACATGCGTATCCGCACCCCCTCGGGTTACGAGGTTCCGTTCAGCCAGGTCGCGATTCTCGACGAGGGCCGGGGGAATTCGTCCATCCGCCGCGTCGACCGCAAGCGCGCGGTTAGTGTTACCGCCGATGTGGACGCGAACGTCGTGGCTACCGGAGACGTCATCGCCGACCTGAGAGACAGAATCGTTCCCGAGATCCTGGCCGACTATCCGGGCGTCTATTTCTCGTTCGAAGGTCAGGCGGCAGAGCAGCGCAACTCGATTGAGGGGTTGCAACGCGGGTTCGTGGTCGCGCTACTGGTGATCTTCACGCTCCTGGCGATACCCCTGAAATCCTACATCCAGCCGCTCATCATCATGACCGCGATACCGTTCGGCGTGGTGGGTGCGATCTGGGGACACGTCTTCATGGGCATCAACTTGACGATCTTGTCGATGTTCGGCCTGGTTGCGCTAACCGGCGTCGTCGTCAACGACAGCCTGGTGTTGGTGGATTTCGTCAACCGTAAACGTCGAGCCGAACTTTCCCTCGGCGCGGCCGTGCGTGAGGCGGGACGGGCACGCTTCCGTCCGATCCTGCTGACGTCGATGACAACGTTCCTAGGGCTTACGCCGCTGCTGATGGAAAAGAGCCTTCAGGCGCAGTTTTTGATCCCGATGGCGGTGTCCCTGGCTTTCGGGGTGCTGTTCGCGACGTTTATTTCCCTGCTGATCGTGCCGGCGGTGTATCTCATCATCGCCGACATCACGAGCGCGATCGCGATGATACAGGGTGAGCGCGAGCCGGTGGAACATGAAGGATTTGATGAGACGATTGTTAGTTAGTTAGCTAGCTAGTTCCTGTCCAGAAACACCATAACTTGTGGTGTGCGACAGGCCTACCGAAGATGTGGGTATTATACGGTTTCGGTAGGGAACTTCGTAGGGTTGAGAGCGAATGAAAATCTTGGACGAAACGAGAGGCGAATCGTCAGGAATCCAAGGCTATGGGAGCGGAAGAGTAATAGTTATTATCTTAATAGATGTCTCGCCATCACCAGTAGATTGCAGGTGATGATGGAACCCCATACGTACGATTTAAAAGAAGGCAATGAGCGCCATGTGCATCGGTCGAGACCAAAGACTCGTTTCAAGAACGAAATGACGCCTTCGATCCCGCAGCGAAATCGCCGCAGGCGTTGATAGACCCAGGAACTCTTGACCATATCGGTCACGGCGAAACCTTGAGCCTTGGTAAAGGCAACATCTTCAACTCCCTTGCCTTTGATGGCTTCCAAGTTTGCCTTTGAAGAAAACGCGCCATCGTAGGCGACCTGGCGCGGGGCCCGCTCGTAGAGTTCGACTAGACGGTCGATCATGGTTTCCGCGAGAGTTGAATCGGCCGGATTCCCATCCAAGATCACGCAATCCAAAATCATCGAGGACGAACCACCAGTCAGACACACCTTGTGACCGTAGAGGGTCTCGCGCCGGTCTTTGCGAATAATGTCGGTGTGTTCTTCGAAGACAGAAACGACCTTTTCCTCTGCAGGCACACGCTCTTCGTCGATCACTCGGCGTTGGGTTTGGTTGATGACTTTCTTGGTGAGGACGAGAAAGTGCGCAAAATCCGCGGCGATCCTCTCCGTACTCGCTCGCTTCACAGGCTCGGTCAAGCCCGACTCTTCCAACTGTTCTGCAACGCGTTGAGCGGAGCGATAGGTTTCTTCCGTCACCTTCAGTAGATCTCGATAGACGCGACGCCTTTGTTGCTTATCCTTCGCGTTCAGAACTCCCAGTCGACGTCTCTTCGCTCGACGCGTTCGATTGCCGAAGACCACTACTGTACCCAGCAGTTCGCGAGCTCCGCACATCAGGCGAGTGAGAACCCGAACACAGTCATAAAGAAGCTCGGAGTCTGTAGGCGGATGAATGTTTGATTCCACTACCGTGCAGTCCACTCGTACTTTTCTTCCCTTTTCGATCCCAGCATCCTCGGCAACGCTCACCAGCTCTCGGTTGATCTGCTCCAGCGTTTCGAACTTCACGGCTTTGATGTTTGCTGCTAGGGTCGACTTCGACGGGGTCGGCTCTATGATGCCGAGCTGGCAAAACGTCCGATAGCTTCGAGAGTCTGCCAAGTGAAACGCCAGCTCTCGATAGCTGAACTGATTCAGCTGCTTGACCAACAACGCCCGGAGAACCTGCTCCGCGCTCATTCCCCCACGACCAACATCGCTCCCTGCCGATGGGGTGACCGACTTCAGGTCTTGCAGTACCAGCTCATTGAGCTTAGGATGGGCATCGAGCAGCGACGAGATCGTTTCGAGTTCGCGTGCGTGCTCCAGCTCCAGCCAGGGCTCACGTAGATTTGGCTGTGGGTTGATCGTTTTTCGCATTTAGGGCTGGTCTCCTTTGGAGTTAAGTCATTTAGAATCGGATGTTTTCAACGACACGGTCCTAATCGACACCCCCTCAGAAGACTAGCCCTAAATTTGCGATTTCTCCTTTTTTCTCAATCCCTTACAGGCTTCAGGACGGGTACTAGCTAGCGCTGCGCTAACGCGCGCTTGACTATCTCGTCGATCAGGAACAGATCCGTCAGGAGGGCTCTGAGGTGAATCGAGGCGTTCATATTGTCGATCAGCTGCGAGCTCATCGAAGCTTGCGCCAGCACGAGTTGCAGCCCCGCACTCGCTGCCCGCGCGTCCTGCTCGATGACGTTGATGAACGCGTGGTAGCGGTCCGCCGGCTCGAGGCCTTCGGAGGTCACCAGCGCTCGAAACTCGTGTGGGAGCTTCGAGACGGCTTCGTCGGCCTTCACGAGAAAATCTCGAAGCTGCCCGGCGCTTTTGTTGCCCTCGTCGCCATCGAGTCCTTGAGCGGCGTAAGCGAGCATGAACTCGTAGGTCTCTTCGATGATTTCGATAAGGGTCTTGAGGTCTGCTAGCGTCGTCATGCTCTACGAACTGCCCAGACACATAAACTTGCGCACACAAGAATCCCCTCTCCACTCGGCGGTGGAGAGGGGAGGGATAGGTTTACTCCGAGGCCTTTTCGGTCACGACCCATCGCTCCGGGTCGTGATGTTCGACAAAATCCTTTTTCGTGATCCAACCTACGATCATGGAGATTGTCATCCATCGCTTCTCTGGCAGCACCGCGAAATAGACGTGGGCCATGAGCATGGCCACGAACCCCACCGCGGAGAGTCCGTGGATGACGTAGACAAGGCCCCAAGTGCTGTCCGCAAAGAGATAGGGATTGCGAGCGAAGAGGGGGGTGTCGACACGTACCAGCATGACGAGCCCGGTAAGCATGACGCCGAAGGCGGCGAGGCTGATCATGCCGTGGAACAGGCGCTGATCCACTGGGTACTTAGCCGACTTCGGCGGCGGCGGTCCTCCCTTGCCCCCCTTGCCCCCCTTACTCATGACACGCCGCATTTCTTGCTTCCATTCGCTCCAATCCTTACCGTCGATCCACATGTCCCTCAGCTTCAGCCAGAACGTTGCGTGGACGATGTGAAAGATGATCGTGGCGATAAACGCGAGACCAGCAATCCAGTGAATGGCCAGCCAGTTGAACTGGATGCCCAGCACCGGGAAAAAACCAGTCACGAGGAGAACGAACACGGCAACGGTCATCACCCAGTGGAACAGTCGCGACGAGACTGAGTGCCGGACGACCTTGTCGGGAATGCCCGCAACGGAAGCGTCCGTCACTGCGCCCTCCGCTTTTGCGGGCGGGTTCTTCGCGCGATAGATGAGGTGTCCGATAACGAAAGCCGCCCCCACCGCCATGGAGAGCCAGAACAGATCCCATGAGATCCGGATGAGGGTTTCCTGACCCCAGGGATTCTGCGCCCACTGGAATATGCTCATGCTAGGCTCCCTGGATGGCGCGCTTCACGAGATTCCGCATGAGCGGGATCTTGTACGCGTTGTGCTGAAGCGGACGGTTGCCGAGAATCGCGAGCTCACCGGCAGCCTTGCCGACGTCCTCGGTCGCTGAGAGTCCCTTCAGCTGGCGCTCCACATCACGGAGACGAAGCGGCCGCGGCCCGACAGCGTTCACCACGATACGAATGTCCTCGATCGTGTTGCCGGAAAGTTTCATCGCGGACGAAACGCTCACGAGCGCGAAGTCCCACGCCTGCCGATCCCGGACTTTCTCGAAGTAGAACCGCGCACCTCCCCACGTGCCGGGAATACGGATCGACGTCAGGAGGTCACCAGGCTCGAGGATGGTCATGCGGGTGATGTCGATTGCCGGTGTGATGAAATAGTCTTCGGCGTCGACGACCTTCTCGCCGCCCGGACCCTGGATGACGAACTTTGCGTCGAGGGCGATGAGCGCCGGAGCGGTATCGGACGGGTTGACAGCCACGCAGCGGTTCGCCTCGAACAGCGCGTGCTCGCGGTTGATGGAGGTCGGTGTATCAGCGTAGCAAATATTGCCACCCGCTCGATAGCAGGGCCAGCCGCCACGGTAGTACCAGCAGCGCGTGTCCTGCGAGACATTGCCGCCGATCGTTCCCTGGTTTCGGATCTGCGGCGTCGCCACCTTGGAGGCCGCGTCGGACAAAAGCCCGAATCTGGACTGGATGCCGGCGTGAGCAGCCACCTCGGTGAGCGTCGTCATCGCGCCGATCTCGACGCCGTCTTCGAGGTCAGGGACGTCACGGATACCGCGAAGCTCTTCGATGCCGCCGAGGTCGATGACGGCATCGGGTCGCTTGATGCGATCCTTGAACCAGTCGAGGCTGTCGAGCCCACCCGCGTATGCCCAGGAGGCTTTGCCGTAGCGGCGCTTGAGCGCCAGGGCGTCTTCGAGGCTCGAAGGCTGAAAGAGCTCGAAGGCTGGAATCGTGTCACGGATCACGGCCATTGCATTTCCTCCTTAGACGTCGGTCTCGAGGACCTTGATGGGCTGCGGCCTGTTCTCGAGCTGATTCAGAATCAAGTCGGTCGTCATCGGTGAGCGCTTGAGGTCGAACTCACCGATAGCGTCCTGGATGGCGCACAGAACAGCCGCGACGCCGGCACCGAACGGTGCCTCGCCGATGCCTTTGGCGCCGACAGGATTTTGCGGATCGGGCAACTCGACCGCGCCCGCCTTCATATCGAGCGGAACATCCAGTATGGACGGCGGCTTCGCGGTGTAGAGCCGTTGCGTGAACGGTACGCCCCATTTCGGGTCGTACACCCACTTTTGGCTCCGGGCGAGTCCAAAACCCTGGATGCCGCCGCCCAGGATCTGGGCGCTCAGGCCTCTTGGGTTCAAGACGCTGCCGGTGTCGCATACAGCGGTGTAGTGCTGGATGTCGACGCCACCGGTCTCACGGTCGACTTCGACCTTGGCGACGCCGACCACGAAGGACCAGAGGTCACCCTCGCCGCCGTAGTTGTCCTTGGCGGCGCCCATGACGCCTTGTCCGGCCAGCCCGGCTGCGGCCGCCTTGGTCCAGTTGTTCAAGTCCTCGGCCACCTCGTGCCCGTCGAACGTGCCACCAAGCTCGATCGCGCGCGCGGCCGCACGGGCCAGTGTCATGCCGCTCGCGCGGTTACCTTTGCGGTGCACGCGACCACCGGACACATCGTAGCTGTCCGGCGACCCACCGAGGTCTTTGGCCGCGATCTCCTGGAGATTTTTCTTGAGCGCGGTTGCGGCCGCGTGGTTGGCGCGCGTGTGAGCATGGGTCGTCTGGCTTCCTGCCTGGCTGGCCGAGTGGGGGAGATGTTTGCCGGTGTTACCCCACACGACCACGGTGTCTTCCCAAGGGATGTCGAGCACGTCGCACGCCACGCGCGCCGTGTCGAAGGTCGAGTGGGTCCCGAGGTTGCCGATACCTTGATGGACGTAGAGCTTTCCATCCGGCCTGATGACCATCAGACCGTCGAAGCCGCGGCTTCCGGCCACGTAGGACGACAGCGCGACGCCGACGCCGGTAACTTTGCTGCCGTTCGTCTTGCCGCTTTCCTGCTTGAGCTCTTCCCAGTTCACCATCTCACGGGCTTTGTCGAAAGTCTCACGGACGTAGGCGGAGGTGACGTGGTGCTGGTTCGAGCCGTACACGGTGTCGTTGTCGGGCGCGTTGATCTTCCGGATCTCGATGCGGTCGAGGTTGAGCTCCTTCGCCGCCTTGTCAATCACCGGTTCGACCATCGCCGTTATCTGGACACCACCCGGTGCTCTCTGCGCTGCCCGCGTGGGCGTGTTGGTGAGAATCGAGATACCGCGGAAGCGCATGTTGAGCGGCGTGTAGTTGAGCGACACGCACCGGCTGGCGCTCTGGAAATCTCCGGAGCGTCCGTACCCGCCGTTGTCCTGGATGATGTACATGTCGATCGCGGTGATACGGCCGTCGGCCCTGAAGCCCATCTTGATGCGGCCTTGGAAGCCCGGTCGTGCACGACCGTAAGCGTTTTCTTCCTCCCGGGTCACACGATGCATGACCGGCCGGCCCGCCTTCTTCGACAACAGGGCAGCGATGGCCATGTTCACCGTGCCGCCGATCTTGCTCCCGAATCCGCCGCCGCAGTACTCGGCGATGAGCACTACCTGCGTCGGGTCGATACCGACTTGTTGGGCGACACGGCTAGCGGTGCGCTGTGTGCTCTGGGTCGACGGGTGGACGTAGAGCTTGTCGTTTTGCCAGTACGCCATGCAGCTTCTTGTCTCGAGCGGGTGATGTGTCTGCGACTGGTGGTAGAGGGTTTCGTCGAGGACGAGGTCGGCCTCTTCGAAGCCTTGCGCCACGTCGCCGAGCTCGAACTCTTCCTCGGGCTGACCCATGGGCATGTCTTCGCCGGCGTCGCTGAAGTCCTGCGCCGTCCACTTGATCTCGACGACCTCTTTCCTGTCCTTGACGGTGTTACCGCCTTCCCGTGCGTTCGGGCCACCAGGACGAAGGCTGTCGAGCGGGTTGATCACGAAAGGCAGAGGCTCGTAATCGACTTTGATCGCTTCGATGGCGTTGGCGGCGGTTTCCTCGTCTACCGCGGCGACGGCGAGGATGGGCTCGCCCTGGTACATCGGCTCCATGGTGAGAGCGCGATCGCTACCGATGAGGTTGTCGGTCTCCGGCAAGTCGTCGGCAGTGATGATGGCCTCGACACCTTTCATCCTTTCGGCGGCGCGGGTGTCGATGTTGCGGACACGTGCGTGAGGCATGGGGCTCATGAGAAGTCTCGTCATGAGCATGCCCTCGGCCCGGAAATCTTCCGCATACTTCGCCTTTCCCGTCATCTTCGCGACGAGATCCGGCGCGGAGTAGTCGGTTCCGAACAGTTTTCCGTTGGCCACGTTAACCCCTCCGCGAATAGTCGGCCGCGCTCACCGCGCAGTCGAGAATCTTGTTGTAGTCGCAGCACCGGCAAAGGTTGCCCGCGAGGGCCTCGGCCGCTTCCGCGCGCGTGGGACTGTGGTTCGCATCGACCATCGCCACCATGCTCATGATGAACCCGGGCGCGCAGAAGGCGCACTGGAAGCCCGCTCCGTCGACGACGGCTTGTTGCACGGGATGGAGAGTGCCGTCCGCGTCTTGGAGGCCTTCGATCGTCGTCACTTCACGACCGCGAACGCTGTGCGTGAGCACGGAGCACGCGTAATGAGTCGTGCCATCGAGAAGCACGGTGCAACTACCGCACTCGGCTCGATCGCAACCCATCTTGGTGCCGGTAAGCCCGAGCTTGTAACGAAGCGTCGTGGTCAGCGTCTCTTGTTTCAAAACGTCGACGCGGCGGTCCTGGCCGTTCACGCGCAGCGTGATAAGCCGTTCGACAGCGCCGGGCGCACCCGATTGGGCGTGAGCGACGCCCGCGCGGAAGAGATAGCCGGCGGAGTACGTCGCTGCTCCTCCGGCGATGACGCCTTTGATGAAGTTGCGTCTCGAATAACTCTGGTCTTGATCTAATCTTGGCTCAAATTCTGTCTCTGCCATGGGAAGGTCACCTCTCCTTCGATACACGAAGGGCGTGCGAAAAGTGGTTCTAGGGTGCGCGGCCCCTAGCTCCGTGCTCCAAATACGTGGTTGGGAATATCACAACATAGAGTGGTTGTGCAAGTGCCGAGCATACTCTGGCTTGCGGTTCTGTCTGGCCGACAATAGACTGTTACCCGAGCGCGCCGTGTACTCACTCTACGCTTTGTTGGGACGTACCAACGACTTGGAGCCGAAGCCGCAGTCGTTCACGAGTGCCCGCTGCCTGCGCCTGGGCGGTGGGCTCAGCATGGTTCCGCTCGCCGAAGACCTCCTTGCGGAGATACAGAAGGCGGGGGCGGCCCCGGGTGGGGCCAGTGTCGCCGGGGCGTTCGAGTTTCTTTCCCCGGGAATCGAAGCGTGGGTCCAGGCGCTTTCGGCGGGCACCGCGCTCGCGTACATCGAGACCGAGTATGTCGGGGGTGAAGGTTTCGAGCGCGCGGGTGTGTGGAGCCACGGCAAGATAGCACTCGGCCCCCTCGATGGAGCAGGCTCGATCAACCAGGCGCTTCGTGCCCTGGGAGTCCAGCCAGCCCCGGGAATCGAAGAGTTCGAGCTCGTCGGCCTCGGTCGCTATCGAAGCCTGGACGAGTGGCATCAGGACGCCGGCTGATCAGACTCCGTGTAGAGCCACGCGCCCGCGACCGTCGCGAGGGTGACCTCGACCAGGCTCCACACGGTCGCGATCACAAGGAGATTCATGGGAAACCAGCCCATCGCCATGAAACTGATGTTCGGGACAAGCCACCCCAGAGCCCAGACCGTGAGGCCGGCGCAGGCGGCGGTCTTCGCTCCTGGGCCGAAACGCGGGCGGATGGCCGCATACAGCCACACCGCCAAGATCCCGACGGCGAAACCCATGATCACGAAAATCATGATGGCGCCTGAGCCAGGGGGCTCCTGGTTCATGCCTGCCATGACTTCCTTGAGCTCGGCGCCCAGAATCGGCTCGTTCAGAATGAACTCTCCAATATTGATGATGAGACCGGCCAGGAGACCGCCTCCGAACAACGCGTGCCCAATTGATATTGTCCTTCACAGCTCACCTCCTACAGTGGGCGGCATTCTAATACGCAATTGGCTTCGCCGCCGAGTTCACGCTATAGTCCGCGCGGTTCGGGTTCGGGTTCAATCAATGAAAGCGAGGCTCGATGCGAAAACTGTGCTTGCTCTGGATCGTGTTCTTCGTTGCGGGAATCGCCACAGATGATGCTCACGCCGAGAGCGCGCTCACGGTCTTCGGCGGCGCCAACATCGGCGGCGATCTCAGCCTCCTGACCGATGGCGGCAACCTCGACCTCGCGACGTCGATCAAGAACAGCCCGATTTTCGGCATGCGCGTCGGCTCGTACGGCTTTCCCATCGGCTTCGAAGGGAGCTTGACCTACAGCCCATCTGCGCTCATCGGTGGCATCAACGATCAACTCGACATCAAGACCAACATTCTCTATGTCGAAGCGAATGCTCTCGTGATCATCCTTCCGGGGCCAATTGCGCCTTTCGTCACTGGTGGCATCGGCGTTCATTACTTGAACTTCGATCTCGCCGACTTGACGACGACGAGCCAGACGAAGTTCGGTTGGAATCTCGGAGGCGGGTTGAAAATCAACGTCGCGCGGGTCGCGTTTCGAGTGGACATCCGCGACCACATCACGACGCTAGGCCTCAGCGACTTCGGGCTCGGTATCATCGGCGACATCCTCGGTTTGGCGAGCACCGACGCACGCGTCCATAACGTCGAGCTCTCGTTCGGCGTCGGCATCCGCTTTTAGATCCTTTTTTAACGCAAAGGCGCAAAGGCGCAGAGACGCAAAGTCCATAAGGTCGCTTTTCTTTGCGCTTTTGCGCCCTTGCGCCTTTGCGTTTCGTTTTTCCAGCGTTTCGAGTCGTGGTGTTTTTCCCTCGATTCGGCGGGGTAGATCGGCCGCGCTTTGAGTCACGGTAACGGCACGCTACTTCGTCTACAGTATTCCCATGGTGATCGAACAAAACCCCAACGTCATTCCTCAACCGAGTGGAGTGGTCCCGCCGTCCCCAACGGCGGGGCGTTCCTCCTAAACTGCATTCGAACCAACGCGCCCGCGCTCCTCGCGCGGGCTAGCCCTCCGCTCGACTTCGCTCGCTGCGGAAGGCGGCCCACCACAACGGCCAATTTCGCAGTCACTTACAGGCCTCGGCGTCTGATTTTGCTATAATCCGTGCGCTTGCCGGCCCAATAAATGCCAAAATGACTGGAATCGAAGCCATCAACGATCGTGTCAAAGAAGAGGCGGTCTTCGTCGACACCCTGTTGACGGAGCTCCGCAAAGTCATCGTCGGCCAACAGGACATGCTCGATCGCATGCTGATTGGCCTCTTGAGCCGGGGTCATGTGCTCCTTGAGGGCGTCCCCGGGCTCGCCAAGACCCTGGCGGTCCGGAGCTTGGCTGACGCCATCCACGCCCAGTTCCAAAGAATCCAGTTCACGCCCGACCTGCTTCCGGCCGACCTCATCGGGACGCTCATCTACAACCAGAAAGAAGGCACGTTCGTCCCCAAGAAAGGGCCCATCTTCACGAATTTGCTGCTCGCGGACGAGATCAACCGCGCGCCCGCCAAAGTGCAGAGCGCGCTCCTCGAAGCTATGCAAGAGCGCCAAGTCACGATTGGCGATACGACCTACCCGCTCGACGAGCCCTTTCTCGTGCTGGCAACGCAAAACCCCATCGAACAAGAAGGCACGTACCCTCTCCCCGAAGCGCAGGTCGATCGATTCATGCTCAAGCTCAAGATCGACTATCCGAACCGCAAGGACGAGCGCGAGATCCTCGAGCGGATGTCGACCGAGGATCAGCCGCGCGCCGATCGTGTCGTAGAAGCGGAAGAGATTCTCAAAGCGCGCAAGGTCGTCGATGACGTCTACATGGACGATCGCGTCAAGGAATACATCCTCGAGATCGTCTTTGCGACGAGAAATCCAGATGAGTTCGGGCTCGATATTGCTCCGCTCATCGAGTTCGGCGCTTCGCCCCGGGCGACGCTCTTTCTCGCGCAAGCCTCCCGAGCACACGCGTTCATCCGTCGACGTGGTTACGTTACGCCCGAGGACGTCAAGTCCATTGGACCCGATGTGTTGCGCCACCGCGTGATCCTCTCCTACGAAGCCGAGGCCGAGAACATCAAGCCCGAAGAAATCATCCAGCGTATTTTCGACACGGTGGAGGTGCCGTAGTGTCGCGTACGGCGTGCCGCCATCGGCCATCGGCCGTCACCCATCAGCTCGTGTAATCCACTCCATGCTTCCTCGAGAAGTCATCGAAAAAGTTCGGCGCATCGAGATCAAGACCCGCCGCATGGTCACCGACGCCCTCGCGGGTGAGTACCACAGCATCTTCAAAGGCCGCGGCATGGAGTTCTCCGAAGTCCGCGAGTACCAGATGGGCGACGACATCCGCACCATCGACTGGAACGTCACGTCGCGCACCGGAAACCTCCACGTCAAGAAATTCACCGAAGAGCGTGAGCTCACGGTGTTGCTCGTGCTCGACGTCAGCGGATCTTCCGATTTCGGCACCCACGCCCACTTCAAGCGCGAAGTTGCCGCCGAAATGGGAGCGCTCCTCGCGTTCAGCGCCATCAAGAACAACGATCGCGTCGGCGCCATCGTGTTCACGAGCGAGGTCGAGATGTACATCCCTCCTCGTAAGGGACGCGCTCACGTCCTTCGCGTCATCCGCGACCTGCTCTACTTCGAGCCGAAGGGCAAAGGAACCAACCTCGCCCACGCGTGCGAGTACTTGAACCGCATCACCCGAAAGCGCGCCGTCGTTTTCGTGCTTTCGGATTTCATGGACTCGAAGTTCGAAAAGCCACTTCGAGTGGCCGCGAAGAAACACGACCTGATCTCGATCTTCATCTCGGATCCGCGCGAGAGTGAGTTCCTCCCCGTTGGCCTCGTGGAGCTGCAGGACGCCGAGACCGGGCAGAAAATTGTGCTCGACACCTCCGATCGCAACGCGATGGCTGCGTATCGCGAAACTGTCGAGGCGCATCGGACGGACCAGCAGGCGGCGCTCGCCAGCATGGGCGTCGATCTCATCGACATCCACACTGACGTTCCCTATGACAAACCGCTGCTTCGGTTCTTCGAGATGCGGGCGAGAAGGCTTCGACGATGAAGCGAGCTGCCCTCTTCGTATCGGCTCTCGTTTGGTTGGCCGGCTGCACTCGCGAAAACGCGCCCGAGATTCCCGAAGGTCCGGTGGAGTGGTCCGTATCTGCATCGAGTACGAGCCCTGAAGTGCAGGTCGGTGACGACTTCACGTTCACGCTCGCGTTGACGCACCCTCCGGAAGGTGACTTCGTCCCTCCGTCGGAAGTCGATTTCGAGCCTTTCGATGTTCTCGAGACGTGGACCGAGGAAGTTTCCCCCGTCGAGACAAGGCTTCATTTCCGGCTCGCCGCGTACCAGCTTCCCGAGGAGCTCGAAGTGGCGCCGCTCACGATCCGCTACCGTGACGAGGCCGGTGAGATGGCGAGAGTCGAGAGCGAGCCCGTCGCGGTTCGGGTGGTGACGTCGTTGACCCCGGATGTGACCGATATCCACGACATCAAAGACCCCATGGTGCTCGAGGTCCCCCGGGATTGGAGCTTGCTGTTGTGGCTCTTCCTCGCGCTTCTCGCGAGCCTCGTCGCCTACCTTATTTATAGAAAGCTCCGGAAAGACACCGAGGACGAGGCTGCCCCTGCCTGGGTACCGCCGCCGCGGCCCCCGCACGAAGAGGCCGAAGCCGCTCTGGCGCGTCTCGCCGAGAAGGGTTTGATCGAAAAGGGCGAGATCGCGCTCTTCTACACGGAACTGACCGACATCATGAAGCGTTATGCGGGTAGGCGGTTCGTGGTGCCTTATCTCGAGAGAACCACCGAGGAGGTTTTGTCGGATCTGGCCGCCAAACAGGTCTCGACACCGCCGCTGCGCGCTATTCTGGAAATCGCTGATCTCGTGAAATTCGCGAAGCAGATGCCAGGACAGCAACAAGGCCGCTCGTCGTTGACCATGGCGTTGGACCTCGTGCGCGACACGCGGCCGCCGGCGCTCGAGGCGACGTCATGACCCGCTTCGCCTATCCGTGGATGGTGCTGGCGCTCGCGCTCGTGCCGCTCCTCGTCTACTTGCGATTTCGCTGGGGCGAGCGCGTGCCATCACTTCGCTATTCGGACGTCGGTGGCCTCGCGCGGCTCCCGCGCTCCGTCTGGGTTCGTCTCTCGTGGCTTCCATTCGCGCTGCGCGTGGCGGCTATCACGCTTCTGCTGGTTGCCCTGGCGCGACCTCAAAGCGGGGCGACGGGCGAAGAGATCCGTGCCGAGGGCGTCGACATCATGCTCGTGATCGACGTTTCGAGCAGCATGCTTGCCGAGGACTTCCGTCCCAACAATCGTCTCCACGTAGCCAAAGAAGTGGTTTCTGATTTCATCAAACGACGAGACAACGACCGCCTGGGGATGACCGTCTTTGCGCGGCACGCGATCACGAAGACACCCCTCACTCTCGACCACGACATCTTGTTGACCCACCTCGACGATGTCGCGATTGGCACCATAGCGGACGGAACCGCCATCGGTAACGCCATCGCGTCGTCCGTGAATCGCCTGAAAGACTCTGACGCTGAATCGCGCATCATGATCCTGCTGACGGACGGTGAGAACACCGCGGGTGAAATTGATCCCTTCACCGCCGCGCAACTCGCGAAGACGTTCGGCATTCGCGTGTACGCCGTGGGTGTTGGAAGGGGCGGCTTGGTGCCGTACCCGTTTCGCGATCCGCTGTATGGAACGGTGTATCGCGAAGTCGAGATCCCGATCGACGAAGAGGGTCTCGAAGAGATCGCGACTATCACCGGTGCCCAGTTTTTTCGCGCTCGCGATGCGGAGTCGCTGAAAGCCGTCTACGAGGAGATCGACGCTCTCGAAACCACGGAGATCGAGCAGATTCAATACGTGCGCTACACCGAGCTGGCGACGTACTTCATGTTGGCCGCGCTCGGATTCCTTGCGGCCGAGACGCTCTTGTCGCGAACGCGTTTGGCGAGGTTTCCCTGATGCAGTTTCACACGCCGAACGCGTTCTATTTGCTGCTCTTGCTGCCGGTGCTGGCGTGGTTCATCTACTGGAGCATGCGGCGTAAGCGAAAAGCGGCCGAAGCTCTCGGGGACGTCGATCTCATCGATCGGCTATCGTTGCGGGTGAGCCCATCACGCGAACGCATCAAGCCGGCGCTTATCGGCGCCGCGGTGTTTTTTCTCGTGCTCGCGATCGCGCGGCCGCAGTGGGGTCAAGGCGAGCAGGAAGTGTTCGCTCGCGGCGTCGATGTGTTTCTCGTTCTCGATACGTCGTTCAGTATGGACGCGCCCGACATCGCGCCGTCGCGCATGGAGCGAGCGCGCTACGTCGCGTCTCAGCTGATGGGTAGGCTTCAAGGAAATCGTTTGGGCCTCGTCGTGTTCTCGGGAGCATCATTCGTCCAGTGTCCACTCACGCTGGACTACGGCGCGGCCCGCATCTTTCTCGACACCGTGGCCACCGGTATCGTCCCCGTGCCGGGAACGAACATCGTTCAGGCGATCGAGGCTGCCAAGCGTGGCTTCGTCTCGCGAAACTCCAAGTACAAAGTCATCGTTCTTCTGACCGATGGAGAGCAGCAGACCGGCGATGTGATTTCCGTGGCGGAGCAAGCGCGCGACGAAGGCATCGTGATCCACACCATCGGGGTGGGTACTCCGGGGGGCGAGCCGATTCCGGTGTTGAACGAACGGGGCGAGGTCTCGGATTATGTGCGACACGAGTCGGGCCAGCCTGTTTTGAGCCGCTTGGACGAAGAGACGCTTTCCACGCTCGCACTCACCACCGGCGGGAAGTATTTCCGCGTATCCGGGCAGGACGAAGAGATCGAGGGTATCGCAACACGCATCATGGATATGGAAGGCGAGGACTTGGAATCGCAGCTCTTTACCCGCTACCAAGAGCGCTTCTACTGGCCGCTGGTCATTGCCCTCACGCTCTTGGTCGTGGATACCGTCCTGTCGAGGCAAAAGCGTGAGGGCCGCGAACCCACGGGAGAGATGACATGAAGGTCCTAACAGCTTGGTCGAGCGCACTGGTCGTGGCTCAGCTGCTGGGGCCCGCCGAGGATCGCACGACCAAAGCAGGTAACGACGCCTATCAGGAAGGCGAGCTAGACGAAGCGCTCAAGAATTACACCCGAGCGCAGGTCGAGCACCCCTATGCACATGAGCTTCACTACAACATCGGCAACGTACAGTTCCGCAAGGACGACCTCGACAAAGCGCTCGAGGAGTACCACGCCGCGCTCTATGCTGACGCGGAGTTGAAGCGGCGCGCGCACTACAACGCCGGCAACATCCGTTACTTGCGCGAAGAGTGGGAGGATGCTGTCAAAGCGTACAGCGATGCGCTCCGCATCGATCCTGACGACGTCGAAGCGCAGCAGAACCTGGAGCTCGCGCTTCAAAAGCTGCAGGAACAGCCGCAACAGAGCAGCAACGAGGACGAAAGCGAGCAAGAGCAATCACCGCAGTTGTCGCCCAATGAGCAGGGCGCGGAAGAACAGGATGCCCAACAGCAGCCGATGGAGATGACTCGAGAAGAGGCTGAGCAGATCCTTCAGGCACTCGCTCAGATGGAGCAAGCCCAGCAAATGGAGCAGCAGCCAAAGCAGGGGGCCAAAGTTCGAGCGAAAGGCAAGTACTGGTGAGACTCCTAGTACTCGCGCTAGCTTTTTCCACCGGCGCGCTCGCATCCGCCGCGCAGGAGGTCCGCGTCGAGGCGAGCGTCAATGCGAATCGCATCGGTCGAGAAGACGTACTTCAGCTGACGATCGCGATCGAGGGCGGCGCCGGTGAGCCGCAGCTTCCCCAGATCGAGGGTTTTCGCGTGTACGGCCGCCGCTCGACATCCAGCCAGGCCTCGATCGTCGGCGGACAGATGACGTCGACGAACTCCTACATCTACCAGCTGCTGCCTGAAAAAGAAGGGCGATTCACGATCGGGCCTATCACCGTCAACGTCTCGGGTGAGGAACATCGCACCGAGCCGATCGAGATCGAAGTCGTCTCCGGCTCGGTAGTTCCTCGCGGGCGCGGTGTGAGTCCGTTCGGCTCGATGTCGCCGCGATCACGACGAACGCCTTCGGTCACCGCCGGCGATGCCTACTTGAAAGCAGAAGTTTCGAAGAGCTCCGTCTACCAGGGCGAAGAGATTATCGTGACCTATCGCCTCTACAGCCGCTACGTTCCCCTCGGTCCACAGATTGAAGACGACCCGCCGCTGACCGGCTTCTGGGCGGAAGAGGTCGATCTCGACGACAGCGACACTGCCAAGCGCCAGACGATCGATGGGGAGCCGTACCTCGTGTTTCCTTTGAAACGGCGCATCCTGTTTCCGACCAAGACGGGTGAGCTCGAGGTTCCACCGCTGACGTTGTCGACGGCGTTTCGGCTGACGTCGAGTGACCCCTTCGACTCCTTCTTCTCCCGCGGCTCGAGCCCGATCGTCGTCCGATCGGCGCCGGTGAAGGTCGATGTCAAACCGCTTCCTTCGGCTGGCCGCTCGCGGGAGTTCGCGGGCGCGGTGGGCGAGTTCGAGCTCACGGCGGAGCTGAATCGGGAAGAAGTGGAAGCGGGCGATGCGGTGACGCTGACACTTTCGATCGCCGGTCGGGGGAATCTTCGCACCATCGAATCGCCGTCTCTTCCCGATACCCCCGGGTTTCGCACGTTCGATCCCAAGACTGACGAAACGATACGCGCGAGCCGTCGGGGACTGCGCGGCTCGAAGCAGTGGGAGTACGTCCTCGTTCCCGAGTCGGGAGGTACGAAAGAGATTGGACCGTGGAGCTTTCAGTACTTCGATCCCGCCGCCGGCAAGTATGTCGACACGACCGCGGGACCGCTGACGCTTCGTGTGTCGGGCTCCGCCGCCGGTGCGGCACCGGCCCCGAGCTCGCGCGGTGAAGTCACGCTCTTACGGCAGGACATTCGATACTTGAAAGAGGCGCCTCGGACGTTGGGCGTTCAATCGACGCCGTACTACGGAAGCACCCTCTTCTATCTCTCGCTCGCGCTTCCGATCCTTTGGAATCTCGGGCTCGTCGCTTATCTGCGGCAGCGTGAGAAAGAAAAAACTCACTCGAGTCTTTTCCGTAGCCGCCGCGCCCATCGCATGGCGCAAGATCGACTGAAACGCGCCGCCAAACTCGCGGCCGAGGGCTCCAAGGATTTCTACGAAGAAATCGCCGCGGCGCTCTACAAATACGTCGGCGACAAGAAATCGGTCAGCCCCTCCGGTCTCACGACGCAGAGTATCGACGCTCTTCTCGACGACGGCGGTGTTTCCCGCGCAACGCGTGCGAAGTTCCTCGCGGTCTTGTCGAAATGCGAAGAGGCGCGCTTCACTCCCGGAACGCGCACGCGCGATGAGATGGAGACGCTCCGCGCTCGCACAGAGGCTTTGATCGTCTGGGTGGAAAGACAACTCGCATGAGCTTCGTCTTCGCGCTTTTGATGCAGCTCGCGGTAGAGTCGCCGCAAGAGGCGTTCGCCCGGGCGGAAGCGCTCTATCAAGAGCAACGCTATGACGAGGCGGCTGGAGTCTACGAGAGCATGCGGGCACTCGGCATCGAAGACGCGGCGCTCGACTACAATCTGGGCAACGCTTACTTCAAAGCCGGGAGGCTCGGCCTGTCGGTGTTGAGCTACGAGCGGGCATTGGTGCTAGCGCCTAGCGACGAGGACGTACGGACGAATTTGTTGTACGCCAACGAGCTCGTGGCGGACGCCGTCGAGGAAGCGCCGCTACCACTCGCGGTCCGATGGGCGGTGGACGTCTACCGGAGCTTGCAGCCCAACTTCCTCGCAATCTTGTTGAGCATTGCTTTCGTTCTCGGCGGTGTGGCACTCACGCTCGTGCTCTACGACGCGTGGCGTCAACCTCAATGGGGGCGTTCATCTGCCGTCGTAGCTCTCGTCATCTGCGCGACGCTGGCGCTTGCCTCGGGAGGCGCGCTGGCGTCAAAAGTAAACGCAGCCGCGAATCGTGTCGAAGCCATCGTTTTGACCGAGAACGCCTACGTGCGCAGCGGACCCGGCGACGCCAACCCGCGACTAGCCGAGATCCACGAAGGTCTAAAAGTGCGCGTCATCTCCGAACGCGAGGGCTGGTATCAGGTCACTCTCGCAAACGGGCTGACCGGATGGTTACGCGCGGCCGAGATCGAGACTATATAGCTCATGCGGCAAAGCCGCCCGAGCTTCACCGCTACCAAGATCGCTCGCGGCATCGTGTTCGTTGCCGAAGATCCACGCGTGCGAGACCTCCTGCCTCCGGGAACTGTCGAGCTGAATTCGAAACTGCTGACCGAGGCGCAGCTAATCAAACCGTGGATGGTCGAGCTGTACCGCAAACCGTGGTTCCGAAGCTTCGCCCACCGGGTCGCACGCCACACGACGCCCTGGCAGATGATGACGCTTCCGATTCGCAAGCGCTTCATGGACTATGAAGCTCGGCGAGCCATCGATGAAGGGGCGCGTCAGCTTCTGATCGTCGGCGCAGGGTTCGACACACTCGCACTCCGCATAGCGGAACAGCTTCCCGACGTGCAATGTTTCGAAATCGACCACCCAGCGACGCAGCAGGTCAAACGTGCGGCTGTCGAATCGTTGAAGCTCGAGCGTTCCAACTTGCATCTCGTGGCCGTCGATCTTGCTTCCACGAGTCTTCCCGATGCGCTCGAGCAAGCTCCCAGTTGGAAGAGCGGTGTGGTCACCGTCGTCACGGCCGAGGGCGTTTTGATGTACCTCGACGAGTCGGATGTGACCAAGTTTCTCGACGGCGTGCGCGCCACGACCGCGACGGGAACCACGTTGTTGTTCACCCATATCTGCACCGGCGAGCACGGAGAGCTCGTCACTGGCAAGCACACCGGCTTCATGCGCGCTGCTCTCAAACTCGTCGGAGAGCCTCTGAAGTGGGGGATACGCCAAGATGCGTTGGCTGGCTTTCTGGGAGCGTACGGCTATACTCTGGAGGAATCGCCGACGCCGGAGCAGTTGCGGGAGCGCTACCTCGAGCCCATAGGACTCGGAGACGAGATCGTGGGCGACATCGAGCTGATGGCGGCGGCCAGGGTGAGGTGACATGCCGAGCGAGAAAAGTCGGAAGCGGATGGACAAGCTCGTCGAAAGTTTCACCAAGAAGTCGGGAACCACGACCCATCCCGACAAAGGTGTGACCGATGCGGTCGTCGAAGGCCTCGCGAGCCATCTCGACGAGCTCGGAAAACCTCTTTGCCCGTGTCGCTTCTATCCCGACAAGCAAGAGGAAGTGAAGCACCGAACGTGGATCTGCCCGTGCGACGACATGCAGATCTACAAGTATTGCCACTGTCTTCTGTTCGTGGACGAGAAAGGCCAACCGATCACGGAGTATCTCCCCGAAAACCACGACGGCCGGCAGATTTATGGAATCGTGACCGATCCGACGCCAGACCAGGGCCGCGCCCTCCGTGACAAGGCTGCTGAGCGCGAAAAAGAGCGCAAGGAGCGTCCGTCGTAAAAAAAATGGGAGCGGGGGGCCTCCCCGCTCCCAGTGCCTGACGTTTCACCCAACACTGGCTACGGACACAAAGGGGTCCGTGGGAGCGATCCGATCAGGAAAAACTCTCGAAGGAGCCGTAATAAATCTGTCAAGAATGTAACGCCAACGCTCCCGATCGTCGCGATCCTGACGAGTCCGGAAAGTGTGAGCACGGAAAGGGCGAACGGCTGTGGCCCGGTGGCGAGCTGGGTCAACCATTCCGCGTAGTGTGGATGATCCGAAGTCGAATCCTCCCGATGGGCGTAGATCAAGACATTCACGTCGGGGAGGAGCATCAGCGCTTGCGCGGCTGCCTGGCAAAGATCGCCTCATCGTCCTCGGCGACAAGGGCTCTTGGGCGATCGAGTTCGATTTCGGGGTGAAGCCCCTCCCCCTTCACCGTGACCAGCCGGAAAGGAGGGGATGACTGCGGAGCCATCCGCTTCAGAGCATCGTCGAGCGTCCTGGCAATGAAGGCACTGACGCTCAAGCCCTCCTCCTCCGCCCTCCGGCGAACCTGCTGGGCGAGACGATCCTCCAGGGAAATCGTGGTTCTCATATGCACAGCATGACGAAATCGCATCGACGCATCAAGCTGACCACTGAGGATTAAGCTTCATTCTTCAAGAGCCTGTACGCCAGGCGCCCTTGCGCCGCGTCCAGAAGGGCGTGAAGAGCCATGGGAATCCAGAGTGTCCCCGTGCCGATGTAGAACAACACGAAGACAAACCCCACGAAGATGATCTTTACCGCCTGTCGACGGCCTTGATAAAGATGTCCAAGGCCGAACGCGACTCCTGACAGAACCGAAGCCGCGGGTAACCCGACGTAGACGGCCAAATACCAGATCAGGTAGCCGCGAAACAGAACTTCTTCGCAGATCCCGGCGGTGATCGAGAGTGCGGTGAAGTACCGAAGCTCGCCGACACTCGAGGGTAGCAGCGGCCGCACTGCGTTCAGCTGGCTCATCAGGCGCTCGCGGCCTGCCTCGTCGTTCATCGCCGCCAGAAACATTCGACGCCACGTGATGGCGAGTGCCGCTGCGGCGACGAGTCCAATCCAAAAACGCGGGCCGGATGGAACCCCGAGACCGAGCTCCTCCACGGACCGGCCGGCGTGGAACCAGACGGCGATCGCTGCGAGCGCGAGCGACCACTGCCGCACGGTCGTTCTCCGGTACTGGCGCGAGCGGGCCTCCGGCACGCCGGACTCCAACGCCCTTTTGAAGCGAGGATAGTTGTACCGCGCATACACAGGGAGAACGATCGCGAAGCGAAAACGACGAGATGGTCCCAGGGCGAGATCACGTTCAGCTCTTGTACCACAGTCATGGGAAACCCCCACGGGGCGTGGGCTGGAGCCCGCACTTTGGTCCTCGCCACGGGCGTCGTTGTCGTACAAATCACGGCCTGACAAGCGCTTAGATGAAAATCCCGGTTACCTCGTAACTGGCACGACTGTTGCGTTCTATAAGGAGGATCGTCACCTCAATCAGGAGACCACCATGCCCACCATTATCGACAAGTTGCTCAACCGAGACACGGAGACCAAGCCTTCCGCCGAGGAGCTCCGACAAATCGCCGACCTCGCTCAGGAGGAAACCACCCGCCTCGCGCAGCTCATCGACCAGGCTCGACGGGAGCTGGAAGCCAAGGCCGGCATGCAGGAGTCCATCAAGTCAGTCGAGTCCCGCATCTCGTCTGCGGATGGCACTCTGAAAGCGTTCGAACAACGCGCTACAGCAGCGCGCGAAATGACCGAGGCGTCGGCCGAGCTCGAAGGCCGTATCGGAACGCTCGATCAGCTCGTAACCTCTGCCGATGCGCGGATCCGCCAAGTGGAGGCGCGCAACGGAAAGCTGAGCGAAGCGCGGGCGAGCATCGAGAAGCTCATCTCGTCGAGCGTCGAAGCGGATGCGAAAGTTGCGAGCTTCAAGAATCAGGCGAAAGCAGTCGCGGGCGTTCAGGGCGACGTCCAGCGGGTGAAGGGCGGTCTCGACCAGCTCGAAGAGCAGTTCGGCCTCATTCGTGACGACTACGAGCGACTGCAGGATACGATCTCGACACTTCGCAAGGAATCCGGCAACATCGACGACAAAGCGCGTTTCGTGAAAACCGAGCTCGCGCGCGCCGAAGACATCACCCACCGCGTCGAAGACGTTGTCAAGAGCCTGACGAACTCACAGGCGCTCTCCAAATCCACCCAGGATCAGCTGCGGCAGTTGAATGCGCTCGCGCAGCACGTGAACCAGAAGCTCCGCTCCCTCGGCGCCACAAAAGAGCTCGTCGATCGAGCCAGCGGCCAGTTGAACGAAGTCAACGAGCTCGTGTGGGACATGGATCGCAAGCTCAAGAAAACGGCCGAGGAGAGCCAGTGGCTCAAAGAGATCGAAGGCAACGTCGAGCGGTTCCAAGAGCTGCAACAGCAGTTCGCGAATGACTTGCAGGCGTCCCGCGAGCAGAAGAGCCAGTTCACCGAAGAGGTCGCGAAGCTCAAAGCGGACATCGCGGGAGCTCTAGGGGAGATTCAACAGCGACTCGAGAGCGCCGCATTGCTCAAGGAAGAAGTCGAGGTTGCGAACCGGCGCGCGATGGAGGTCTACGACAACATCGCCAAGCTTGAAGAGCACTTGAAGGCGCTCGCGAACAAGGACGACACGATTCGCACGGCGATACAGCAGGCCGACGAGCTGAGCTCACGTCTCGATGCCCAGAGAAAAGATGTCGAAGGCATCGAAACCAAGGTGCAGTCGCTCAAGAACTTCGACGAGCGTCTCAATTCGATGAAGGCGCTTGCGGACAAGGTCTCGGAGCAAGCGCAAGCCGTGGCCGCCAGCGAGAACATGGTCAAGGAGACCCGTGACCAGATCGCCGAGTTTGGTGAGACCCGCGCCGCGCTTAGTGACGAGCTCGAGCAGTTGAAGCGGAGTCACGAGGACGTCGAAAAAGCACGCCACCTCGTGACCGAATTCAGAAAGGCCGCCGTGGCCGCGGAAGCCTCGGTTCGGGAAATGACACCCAGGCTCCAGATCGTCGACGCGGTTCAGTCCCGGTTGGCGACCCTCGACAATCTGTCGTCGAAGCTCGAGACGCGGATCGAAGAGCTTCGACCACGTGCGGAGTTCGTGGAGAGCGTCGAGGCGCGCTTGAACCGTCTAGGCGAGATCAGCAAGGAGGTCGACGGTCGTATCGATAGTCAGCTCTCGCGTAAGAGCGAGCTCGATTCGATGAAGGTGTCCCAGGAGGGTTTATCGGCGCACGTCAAGGACCTACAGAAGCTGGTGACGTCCCTGAAGGAAGACAAGAGCTTGCCGCAGATGGAAGAGCGCACCGTGTCGATGGCGAGCAGGCTCGAGTCGTTCGACGAAAAGCTCCAGGCGTTCGAGCTCATGGAACAGGCATTTCAGGATCGCGAGAAACGCGCCGAGGAGCTCGGCGACTACTTGGCGGGCTTGCAGAGCACCGTCGGGCAGAACAATGACCGCGTGAGCGTCTTGAACGAAGAGCTCGGCCGCCTCAACGACGGACGCCGTGAGTGGTTGCAGGAAGTTCACCGCGTGGGCGAAGAGCAGAAATCCGTTCAGGCGCAATCGAAAGCCACCAACGAACAGCTTGCCGAGCTTCGCGCGCTCACTGCCGAGCTCGAGCAAAAACGCGCCGAGCTACAAGCTTCGGAACAGCGCATTGCGAAACACGAGGAGAGGCTAGCGAAGATCGAGGGGATGATGCAAGGCCTGGATGGAAAGATCGCGGAGGTCGGCCAGAAGCAACAGTCCGTGGAACAGGTCAAACAGCAAGTGGAGAATCTCTTCGAAGCCACGGAGCAGACACGCAACGACGCGATGAACGTCCTCGAGGCGCGCCAGGACGTGCTCGAGACCGGAAAGCGTCTCGAGTTCCTGCTGCGCGAAGCCTCGGTGCTCAACGCCAAGTACGAGGGGCTCGAGAAGCGGCGCGGAGCCATCGACCAGGCCGAGGCCAAGATGGATCACCTCGCGAACGTGATCTCCGATGTCGAAGCGAATCTCGAGAACCTCAAAGAGCAGCGAAGCGTCGTCGATCACGTTGCCGAGAAGCTGGCGCGGCTCGATTTCGCTCTACAGCGGGCCGAAGCGGCTACCCGCGAGCTTCGAGAAGAGCGTGCGCTCGCGGCTCGCATCTACAAGAACATGCAGCAGCAGAAAGCGCCGCAACCGCAGCCGCAGCAACAGCAGAAAGGTGCGGCGCCGCAACCGCAACGGCAGAGAGCATTGAAGGCTCCCAAACGCCGCTAACGTCTCTATTCCACGAGCTCGATAACGGTGTCGATGTCGATGTCGTTTCTGAGCGTGTGGAACACGCTGCAGTATTTGTCGAAGGACAGCTTGACCGCGCGCTCGGCCTTGTCGCGCGGAACGTCGCCTCGAATCCGGATTTGTAGGCGCATGCGATGGAAGTAGCGCGGGGGCTCGGCCACGCGCTCGCCTTCGACGGTGATGCTCAACCCTTCGAGACCGACGCGCATCTTCTCGAGGATGACGACGACGTCGATTCCCATGCACGCTCCGAGCGACGACAGGAGCGCTTCGGTAGGTGAGAAGCCGCTCTCGGTGTCGCCGTTGAGAGTCAAGCTCGAACCGGATGCGTCGGTTGTATCGAATCGTTGCCCAGATACCCACGCGAGCTCGACGCGAGTGGTGGTCACGTCACGGCGCTCCTAGAACCAAAGAGACATTGGTGCCGCCGAAGCCGAACGAGTTCGAAAGCGCAATGCTCATCGACTTGTCGGTCGGCTCCAAGACGGGCGGATAGTCAACGAGCTCGGGGTCGAGCGGCAACGCGTTCACACTCGGCGCGATCCAACCGTCGCGCATCATCGCCATCGTGAAGACCGTCTCGATCGCACCCGCGGCGCTCACCGGATGGCCGGTGTAACCCTTGGTCGACGAGTACGCGATCTTGCGCTCACCGAAGAGCTGCCGCATCGCCCGCACCTCGGACAAATCGCCGAGGGGTGTCGATGTGCCGTGGGTGTTGATGTAGTCGATGTCATCGGGCTCGATGCCGGCATCGTTCAAAGCGTTCTTCATGGCGGCGAAGGCCCCTTCCCATGACGGTGCGACCATTTCGCCCACGCCATCGGAGCTCATCCCGAAACCTTTGAGCACGCCGAGGATGGGCGCGCCGCGCTTTTCCGCTACCTCACGTGCCTCGAGAATGACGATGCCGGCGCCTTCGGAGAAGATGAACCCGGCGCGGTCCTTCGCGTAGGGACGCGACGCGCGCTCGGGGTGGTCGTTGTCTTGCCCGTTGTACGCGCGCATCGAGTCGAATCCGGCGTAAAAGTGTGGGTCGGCGACCTCCACCCCTCCCGCGAGCGCGGCGTCGATGATCCCGATCTCGATGAACCCCGCGGCGAGCAAGATGTTGTAGGCGCCGCCGGAGCACGCCGCGCTCGCCGTGAACGACGGCCCTTTCGTGCGTAGCGCGTTGACGAGGTTCGCCGAGACGGTCGAAGCCATCAACTTGGGAATGACGGTGGCGGAGATACGTCGCATGCCGTGTTGTTCGAGTTGTGCCGCGACCTCGCGGTGGCTTTCGACGTTGCCGGCGCCGCTTCCGACGATGACGGCGAGCGGGGTCGGGTCGACGCCCGATTGCTTCAAGGCGTGCCGTGCCGCCTTCAGCGCGAGCTTCGGTGCGCGGCCCATGAACCGCGCTTGCTGCTTGGTGAGGTCGAGGTCGTTGAGCTCGAGCTCACCCGGATACAGCCCGATGATTTGGCAGCGGCCGCCGTAGCGGACCGCTTCGTCATACGTTACGAAAGGAGTGTTCTTTCCGGAGCGAAGTTCCGCGGTGATCTGGTCGAGATCGTCGCCGAAATGGCAGCAAACACCCGCCCCGGTCACGACGATCTCTCTGGTGTGTCGCGTCATAGGCGGAGTAGTTTATCCTATCCGCGATGAAGCGACGGGAACAGGCCACGGGCAGGGGAGCGTTTGGAAGTCCGACGTTAAACGCGCGCTCGCGAAGAAAGTGCTCACGCGCGCCCGCGCCCTCGGCATTCGCTGCATGTCCGTGTTGTCGTACGGTGGCTTTCCCGAACCGGTCCGCGCCTTATCCGCGCGCATCGATGATTCGCGCCCGACATTGCGAATCGTCTCGAGGGTCGCGTTCCGCTGCGCCCACGTGCCCTCGGCGCTGTCCAAAGGCACCGCCCCTCGTCGAGGTGGGATCACGATCTTGATGTCCGCGGTGCCGACCTCACCGAGCAGCTCGTACACCGACCGAGTATCGTAGGCCCCATCGGCGGTTCATCGTCTACGGGCTCTCCTCACCCTCGTTCGGGCTTTTCTTTCATCACGATCAGGGTATTCATCGACGATGGTAGCGGTCCATCGAATCGTGCCCCTCTCAATGGGCGTGTAGGATGGGAACTCGTACCTGGCCCGACTACGTGATTCCGGTGCGACCAACAGACTCTCGCGATAAACCTCGACCCTGTTCTGTACACCAACGACGGTGGCCACTCTGGCACCTTCACCCGTGACTCGGCTCCGAACCACCATCTTGATCTGGACGCCCCCAGCGCCCAGTCTCACGGCCCGGCTCACTTTGAAACGGGCGATGTCGAGGTCCAGATCGACGTCTTCAGCTGGGCAAGACTCGAGCGCAACGTCGTCGATGAAGAAGCTGGAAGATGCGTGGGCTCCTCCTGCATCGAAACCCGTCGTGCGCGATTCGATACGGAGTCGATGCGTTCCGTCATCGCCAAACGTGGAGACATCCCGCTCGATCTGAACGTAACCGCCGGCGTAGGCCGGCTCGCCCTCGAGCACGGAGAAGACTTCCGTGCCATCCAGGAGAACCCTGGCGAAATCGACGCCGTTGTCACTCGACGTCGGAATCCAGAGAGAGAATTTCAAGGTCGCGGATCCGCGGGGGATGGTTAGCGTTTGCTCGACGGCACCTTCCTCGACGCCTCCCGCGAAACCCCCGAACCAGAGGTCCAGTCCCCGGTCCGCGCGAAGGCTGAGCCACAGGTGTCGCCATCGCACAGGGGCGTCAAGAAGTTGCTCGAGAATTCGCTCCAGTGAGGACTCGGGGTGCCATCTTCGAAGCCTCCGTCCGCTACGGCATCGACACAGCTCAGTGCACTGGCGGTCCGAAAGCTCCACATCGGCCCGTTGCTCGTCGCTCCCTCGCTATCGTGCGCGACAACCCTCCAGTAGTACACCGCGCCATCCACGAGCGTGTCCGGATCACAGCTCGTCGTGGGCTGGTCGAAGCTCGCAAGCGGCGGATCAATCGATGTGCCGAAGTGGACGTCGTAGGTCACCGTATCGCCCGGGTCCGGATCCCCGCCTGTCCACGATAGGGTCACTACGGTGGAAACGTCAATTTCTCCGGCCGTCGGCGACGGACTGGATGGAATGGACGGAGGTAGGTTGAAGCTACCTTCCTGCTCTACGGAGAAAGTCAAACCGGCGATGGTCATCGTACTGCTTCGGGCCGAGCCCGGGTTGACGTCCACGATATAGGTGTTGATGCCGTCGCCTGCTCCGCCGCTTGGCGAGTCCACGTGGATCCAGGCCGCGTGGCTCTCGGCGGTCCAGTCGCATCTCGCGTCTGCGGTCACGGTGACGACGCCGGCGCCGCCGTCCAGCGGGAAAAACGCTGTCGTCGGGTCGATGGAAAAGCCGCAGGCTGCACCCGACGATAGGGTCACCTGAAAACCAGAAGGTGAGCTGCCGTCCACCGATATCGTGATGTCGTGCGTGTCGTCGGTGAACGTCTCTCCGGGAAGCCACATTGCGGCACCGTCGTTCGGGTCTCCGTTCCCGTCCGGATCGACCACCTGAGATTGACGGTCGCCGCGGGTCGAGTCGACGCGGTTGATCAGGATGGCCTCGCCGGGGGTTTGGTCGTCGTATCCCACGAAGCGTCGTGCCTCGACGGTATAGAACTCGGTGCCCGATCCGGCGATGGGAACTTTCGCCATGAGATAGCCGTCGCCGGAGA
This sequence comes from Candidatus Marinacidobacterales bacterium, assembly GCA_965237955.1. Taxonomy (GTDB): domain Bacteria; phylum Acidobacteriota; class Vicinamibacteria; order Marinacidobacterales; family SMYC01. The sequence goes on from OZ250169.1 coordinate 4,984,256, forward strand.
TGGGTCCGCCCAAAGGCTCCAGGGTGATGGACTGCCTGCTCCCGTCGATGGCGACATACTGACGCGAGGGGGGAATCCATCCCATCAAGTCCATGTGATGCGCGACGGTATGGACTCCCAAACAACCGAATTCGGCGTGCGACGGTGAGCATATTCCGCCGGTGCTCATCACATCCCACTTAGAGTCGTAGGGTGTCGCGTACGGACCCGAGGAGTGGGGTAGTCCGAAACCGTGTCCCATTTCGTGACCCATGACGCTTTGATTCTCGTAGGCGAACGGCGGCATCCACGTCGTGCTGTAGGTCTTCACCAGTCCGTCCCGATCGAGTACATGAGCTCCGCCCCAGGCGCAGCAGTCGAGGCTGTCATTGAAGACCAAGTGGATGCCGGCGAAGTCGGGAAAGAACACATCCGCGTCCGCGACCCCGGTGCAATCTTGGGCGAGACCATCGAAGCTGATGCCAGGCATGCCGATATCGTCGAAGACGTAATCGGATCTCGGACGAGGCAAGTCATACCACCCGGCGACGACGCTACCGGTCAAGTTGACGTTGTCGTAGGAGACTTCTCTCCAAAAGTGATCCATTCCGGGCCTGGAACTACCCATCAAGTTTTCGAAATAGGATCGGGGCTGCGGGGTCACCGAGGCAGAGTCGGAAAAACGACACAGGATCGTCACCCAGGGCTGCGACCCACTCACCGCCATCGGTAGAGACGGATCGGCCGATAAGGCCGCAGGCTCATCCAGTTGGATCGATAGAGGCCGAAGCGGAGCGGGGCGAGACCCGACGTCGTCGAGAGCGATCGCTCGCTCGTCGATAATGACCGTCACTCGCCTGCGGTCCAGACCCGCCGGCCCCCCGAGATTCCTGAGCTGAGCCTCGCTGAGATCGAGCTCCGTCACCCGACCCTGGTCGTCGGCAACGACATACCTTGCGAGCGCGATTCCGGATCCCGGGGGGCCGTCCCCCCGAATCACCGAGGCCGTGCCTGATAAGAACCTCTCCTGGGCGGAGGCCTCTTCGCCCGCGAATTGCCAGGTCAACAACAAAGCGATAACCGCGGAAACGGTCCGAGCTAATCTCATGGCTATTTCCTGTCTACGGCACTTTGCGGCTCGAGACGCCTGGAGCCTTCGGCTGGGAGTGTGGCGCCTGGTACGACGCTCAACGCGTCCTCGTTGTTATTCCTTCGTAGTGTCTGGCCGTCATGCCTATCGATATAGCAAGAACTCTGCCAGCCTCACGATGTGCACGGCTCACCGCGAGAGTTGCGTGAAACGGGGAGAAACCGAGTGGATCGCACCAAAAGGATTCGGAGCGAATACGATTTTCATACGCTCGGAGCGTAACGTCGTTCGATGGGAGCGTGAGCGCTGTCACGAACGAAGATGGTTTTGTGATCTGTATCATGCGTCTGTTGGACCGAGAAGAGCGTTGCGCTTTTCTCGATAGAGGTGACGCTTTTGGAAGGAGCGAAAGTCGAGAGCGTTAAAAACCAGGGGGTGCGGCAAACACGGCGGCTGGACTGACGTACGCTCCAGCCATGAAATCTCCCGGATCTATCAGTACAACTTCATTGACAACTCGGAGCTGGAGAATCGCGTCGAAGAGATTCTACCGCTCGAAGCGGGCCGCCTTTACCCGGTTTGCATAGGCTCTCGTATGTCCGTTGAAGGCGGTGTTGCCTGAGCACACGAGCCCGGAACTGCTCTATCTAGAAACGAAATGGGCCTCGTTAATGCCCTATCGCACCGCAGCCACAATGCTGCGAGAGTCGAAGAAGAGGTCGAAAGCCTCGGCCTCGCCCGCTAACATGCTGTCAACGAGCGCTTTGTCATTTCCTCGCGCCTCGGTCATTTCGCTCCAACCGTTAGAGGCGTCCAGCACGTTCAATCCTTCGCAAAAAAGAGCAGATTCTCCTGAAAGTATACGACGGGGCGTTTGGCATTGTTCTAGTGTGCCTGATTGCACTGCAAATCAGGGGCTCATACAATCCAAAGTGACGGCTTTTGCCGAGGCCCTCTCCGGTCCGACGACGCCGCCGGGCGAGCGGGTGCAGCTCCACAACGCGCCGGGGTCGGAGACCGGTCCGGGGCAGGTCGTCACCTGGGGAAAGGCCAACGACAATCGCGTCGACGCCTTCGGATTCCAGTGGGACTGGGCGGGGAAGTCGGCTGCGCACATTCCGTTTGACTGGACCGGCCCGGCGTGAGCCTGCGCTACTGAGAGCGCGACTGTGGCGCTCAGCTACCCGTCATCTCCTTCATCACCGAGCAGAAGCTGACCCTACGGGCATCCGGATTAATGAATGATGAGGGACAACCGCCGTCTCAGCCTCGCGGGTGCTCGTCGAGCCGCGAAAGCAAGTCCGCCAGCGGCACCGTCGCGATGCCCACGCCCATGTCCGAGAAGCCGTAGGGGAGGACCAGCCGTCCGTTGTGGACGATCGCCCCGCACGTGTACGCGACGTTCGGGACGTAGCCGTCGCGCTCGTCCTGCTCGGCCACTAGGAACGGCTCGTTGAGCTTCCCAATGACGCGCTGTGGATCGTCCAGATCGAGCAGCATCGCCCCGATCACGTAGCGGCGCATCGGTCCGACGCCGTGCGTCAGAACGAGCCATCCCGCTTCGGTCTCGATCGGTGACCCACAATTCCCGATCTGGATGATCTCCCACCAGCTCTGCGGCGTCTGAAGCCTTTCCGCCTCGTGCCAGAACCGGATGTCGTCGGAGGTCATGACGTGGATGTTCTTGCTGTCGTGGCGCGAGAGCATCGCGAACTTCCCGTCGATGCGCCGGGGGAACAGCGCCATTCCCTTGTTCGCGACGAGGTGCCCGTTCAGGGTCCGGACGCTGAAGGTGACGAAGTCAGTGGTCTCGATCAGCTGCGGAAGGATGTCATGTCCGTCGTAGGCCGTGTACGTCGCGTAGTATCGGACGGTCCTGTCGTCGTCGACGAAACGCACGAACCGCGCGTCCTCCATGCCACGGCTCTCATTCGGGCTGGCGGGGAAGATCACGCGCTCGGAGACCGCCGAGTCAAGTGGGAACTCGACTTCGTAGTTGGACGTCGCCAGCCAGTGTATCGCCTCGATGGTCTCGCGCCTGGTTCGCGCCCGGATCTCGCGGCGCTCCGACGAGGCGCAGGCTTCCGTCAGCTCGGTGAAGCTGAAACGATCGGCAAGAGCGTCGAGTACGGCACGCGACAGGTCGTTGTCGAGACCGAGCTCCTCGAGCTTCCTCTCGAAGACCTCCTTCTTGTAGGACGGATTCGGCGTGCGGTGCCCGGTCGAGACGAAGGGGCTCCTGGCGTCGAAAACGATCTTCCCACGCGGTCCGATCACTCCGGAACGGAACTCGATCGACGAGATATGCCCCTCGCCGACCGCCCGCAGACTCATGACGAAGCGAAGCGCGCCTCTCGGCAGGTCCGACTGGTCGGGCGCCGGAACGAGCGACGGGTTGAACAGCGCGGCGCCTTCGATCGAGTACTCGTGCGTGAAGTAGGCGCCGATCAGAAGTCTTCGCGCAGAGGAGATCCGATCGCCGTTCTCGAGGTGACGCGCCACGAGCTGGAAGTGGTCGTCGAGCACCTTCGTGAGGTCGCGGTGACGAGGCGAGAACGCGCCCCGGACTTCGTCCAGCAGCGCCTGAACCTGCTCCTCCGGAATCGCGAGGATCCGCTCGAGGACGAGATCGACGCGGGACTGCCCGTAGACGAAACCCTCTTCGCCCGGCACGAACGGCCGCGTGATGACGCGTTTCGGATCGGGTAGAAACCTGTGTCGCGTCCTCGTCAGTCGCAGCTTCGCCGCCTTCATCTCCGGCCCGTCCCCAGCGGGCGACCCTCCGCCACCGCAGGCGGCGCGCGAAGACCCTGTCCACACACTCCTGCAATGGTACCGGCTCTCTTGCTGGATGGGATGAGAGCAAGGGACCTGAAGGCGGTCGTCGCGTCCCTCTCCGCGGCGCCACCGTCGAGTCCGTCGCCGACTAGGTCGTGCATGGCGAGAAGCGCGAGGAGGAGCGAGACGAGACTCTCCGCGCCCTGGTTCTCGTTCAAGCTCGCGCAGCGGGTCGCCGGCTCGGCCACGACCGGGCGGCTCATCACGACGTACTTGAGCTACTTGCACCACTCGCAGCGCGAGGACGGGCTTTTCCACAACTTCATGGACTACCGGGAGATGCCCCTGAGATAGTTGAAGGTTAGGAGTGGCGGCTCCTAAGGCCGGGTTCGATAGAATCCGGCTGTGAAGGAAAAAGAAAGGAGCCACCACGATGTCAAATTACCAAATCATCGATGCGAAGAACAGGAAGAAGCTTCGAGAGATACTGAGCTCGAAGGGGCAAGCTCTGTTGCCGTTCTTGGATGCGATTGAGCGAACCGAGATAGCGATCGACGAAGTGATCGACGTTGCTGGCCGAGCGACGATCGAAGCGGTCTTGGATCTGTCAGCCCAAAGTGTGGCTGGGGAGAAACACCTGGGGAAGAAGGGTAGCGATGTTCGCTGGCACGGCCGGCAGGGTGGCGTAGTAAGCCTTGCGGAGCGGAAGTTGAGAGTGAGCCGGCCACGTCTGCGGCGTAAGGGAAAGGCAGAGGGAGGGGAGGTTGCGATTCCTGCCTACGAAGCGGTGAACAACTCGTCTCGGCTGAGCCAACGCATCTGGGAAATCCTGATGCTGGGTGTGTCGACGCGCAAGTACGCGTCGGTTCTTCCCGAGATGGCGGAGACGGTAGGGGTTAGCAAGAGCGAGGTGAGCCGTGAGTTCGTGGAAGCAAGCGCGGAGCAGTTGCAGGGGCTGATGGAGCGTCCGCTGGACGAGCTGGAGATCGCGGTCGTGTACCTGGACGGGATTCGCTTCGGCGAGCACCACGCGCTGGCGGCAATCGGCGTAGATACAGAGGGATACAAGCATGTTCTGGGGCTTCGGGATGGAGCATCGGAGAACCAGATAGTGTGCAAGGCGCTGCTGGAGGACCTGGTCGAACGAGGCCTGAGCCCAGAGCGGTGTCGGCTGTTCGTGATCGATGGCTCCAAGGCGCTACGGGTCGCCGTCGACGCTGTGTTCGGTACCCACAACAAGGTCCAGCGTTGCAGGAAGCACAAGGAGCGCAATGTGCTCGGTTATCTGCCGCAGGAGCTGAAGCCGCAAGTGCAAGCGAGCCTGCGTTCGGCCTGGCAGCTCCCAGCAAAGAAGGGCAAAGCGCGGTTGGAGCAACAGGCGAAGTGGCTCGAGGACGACTACCCCTCGGCGGCGGAGAGCATCCGGGAGGGGCTCGACGAGATGTTCACCATCAACGAGCTCGACCTCCCCGCATCTCTGAAACGCTGCCTTGGATCGACGAACATCATCGAGTCGTGCTTCAGCGGTGCGCGAGGTCGTACCCGTTCGCGTCACCCGCTGGCGCAATGGCAAGATGGTTCTGAGATGGGCCGCTTCGGCTCTGCTCGCCACGGAGAAAAATTTCCGTCGTATCATTGGATACCAATCGCTACCGATCCTCGAAGCGAAGTTAGCGGAGGTCACTGAGAATCAAGCGCTCGACAAGCACGCCAAAGTCGGGTAAACCATGTGTCAGGAGCCGCCACCACCTCGAACCTTCAACTATGGTGGGGGCACCTCCGACTACCGCCGGAACATCGACAGCGAGCCGGGTTCGGAAGACTGCGTCGGTCGGGCGCTCTGGGCGCTCGGGACAGCCGTCCGATTCGGACCCGACGAAGGATGCCGCTCGCTCGCGAAGGAGATGTTCGACCGAGGCGTGGGTCGCGCGCTGGGATTCGGCCCGCGGGGATGCGCGCTCGCGATCCTCGGGCTCGTCGCCTACCTTGAAGCCGAGCCCGGCGACGGCATCGCGCGCGCGACTCTCGAGTCGCTCGAGCGCGCTCTGATCGAGCGCTTTGAACGGCAGGCCGACGGCAAGTGGCGCTGGTTCGAGCCGAAGTTGACGTACGAGAACGCCGTGCTGCCGCTGGCGCTCTTCGAAGTCGCAAGGCTCACGACCGACGAGACGGCGCTCGGAGTCGCACGAGAGACTCTCGCGTTCCTCGAGGAGATCTGTTTCTCCGAGGGGTACCTGACGCTGATCGGCAACAAGGGATGGTACGAGCGGGGAGCGCAGAGGGCGGTTGTCGACGAGCAACCGGTCGACGCGGCGGCCTTCGTACTCGCGTTTCACGCCGCGTACGCGGCGACCGGCGACCATCAGTACCTGGCGCTCATGCGCGAGTCGTTTGAATGGTTCCTCGGCGCCAATCGCCTAGTCCCCCGGATCTTTGATTACTATACAAAGTTAGGCTTTTCGCCAGCCCATAAGATTCATAAGATTCATGCACTTAGAAGGGTTTCGGCAAGCTCTGCTTTATCTAGTTTGTTCTGATACAGGGGACTAGGGCTGTCGCTGTATGATTTCTCCACCGCCGGCTGCCGGGGCAGCGCGACGAGCAGTGCCCGCGCGTTGTCGTCGACGCAGTAGCCGTGGCGACGGTCGGGCACGTTGCGGGTCGCGTGCTGGAGGAGCCCGGTGTCGTCGGTCATCCGGATCAGATGGTCGAGTCGCAGCTCGGGCAGGCTGCGCTTGCGCGCCGGTCGCGGCGCGCGCGCAACTGCATCGCTCAACACGCGCCGCGCGAGTCCGACGTACGCGAGCCCGACCGGCCGCCAGATCATCTGCCGTCCGAACGCATACGCCGATCGCTGGGCCCGCGCCATCGCCTGCTCGTCGGCCAGGAGCTGCCCGAGGACGGTTCTCAGCCCCTCGACGTCGCCGAAACCGAACAGCCGCCCGCGACCCCCGGCGAGCAGCTCCTTCGCGTACCAGTACGGCGTCGAGACGACGGCGGCCCCCGACCCCATCGCGTACGCTAGCGTGCCGCTCGCGATCTGCGCTTCGCCGAGGTATGGAGTGATGCAGACGTCCGCCGCCTGCAGGTACCTGCATAGCTCGGCGTCGTCGACGAACTGGTTCCGGAAGACGACGTTGTCGGAGATGTTGAGCGACTCGGTGAGGCGCTTCAGCGAGTGGCGGTACTCCTCGCCGTTGCGGCGCTTCACCTCCGGGTGCGTCACGCCGACGATGAGGTAGACGAGGTTGGGAAACCTCTCGATGAGACCCGGGAGTGCCCGGATCACGACGTCGATCCCCTTCGCGGGGCTCAGCAGGCCGAAGGTGAGCAGCACGCGTCGGCCGGCGACGCCGAACCCGGCCTTGTGCGCGTCGCGCTCGCCCGCCGGTATGTCCGGAATCCCGTGCGGGATCATCTCCGTTGTCGAACGCGGGATCCCGTAGGATCTCTCGAGCAGCTCAACAGCAAGTTCGCTCATGACGACCAGGCGCTCGCAGCGCTCGGCCATCCTCAGCACGATCTCCCGCTGCGATTCCGTCGGGTCCTTCAGGACGGTGTGCAGCGTTGCGATCGCTGGCTTGCGCAGCGCGGCGAGAAAGTCGAGGACGCGCGCGCCGTTGGTCCCTTCGAAGATCCCGTACTCGTGCTGGATCGAGACGAGCCGGATATCGCTGACGTTGACGAACTCGGCTGCGCGCCGGTAGTCGGCGTCCACCCCCCGGCGGACCTCGAAGCGGACGCGCTCGGGCTGCTCGTAGGTCGAGTCGGCGTCCGTCATCGCGAGGACCGTCGCGCGCACGCTCTCGTCCGCTGCGATCACGGCGTCGCTCAGGTCGTGCGTGAACGTCGCGATCCCGCACATGCGAGGCGGATAGGTCCCGAGGAAGGCGATCGACAGATCGTCGGCATGCTGGCGTCCGGGGTCTCTTCTTCGCTCATGCATCATCGGCTTGTCCGCCGATGGCGGTGCCGTACTATCCACAAACTCGATCACCGTCACAACTCCTTGCCCAGCGGGTAAGCGCAACAAGCTGGGTTTCCTGCCATCCACCGGAAAGCTTCACCCAGGGGATGCTACAAATAACGTGTCGTTTCGCTTTTATACTACGTTAGCAACCTCAAGACGGTTGAACAAGCCGACAACCGCGAGGCTGACTTGGCGAGCTTCGGAAGCATCGCTCCGGCTAGTGTCCCCACGAGTGAGCGGTTCCCTCGGAGGCCAGCGAGACGTAGACGGTCTCGTAGCCCCTCGCCATGGTCTCGACCGAGAAGCGTCTCTCGGCGTTCGCGCGGCAGGCGGCGGGAGAAATGCCGTCGAGGTCCTTGACCGCGGCGGCCGCCTCGTCGAGCGAGTCGACGACAAACCCCGTCTCGCCGTCCACGATGATCTCCGGCAGGGCGCCGTGGCGCGTCGCGATCAGCGGCGTGCCGGAGGACTGGGCCTCGACGGCCACGAGACCGAACGGCTCGCACCAGTTGATCGGGAAGAGGACCGCCGCCGCCTTCTGGTAGTACGGCGCCAACTCCTGCTGCGACAGCAGGCCCAGGTACTCGATCTGCCCACCGTCGAGGTGGGGCCGCACCCGGGCGTCGAAGAACTCCTGGTACCGGGCCTCGATCATGCCGGCCATGAGGAGGCGTCTGCCGGATCGCTTTGCCACCTCGATGGCCCTGTCCGGACCCTTCTCGGGTGAGAGGCGACCCGCAAAGAGCAGGTAGTCGTCTTTTTCGGCCTCGAACGGAAACTGCTCGATCCGAATGCCGTTGTAGACGGTCGCGACGTAGTTGAGCTCCGGCAGCATCCGCCGCTCGGCGTCCGAGAGAGACACGAAAGGCAGCTCCCGGTAGGCGCCGCAGGATCGGGTGCGTTGCCCGCACCCACGCCGAGCCGTGCAGCGTCGTGACCAGCGGGCAGCGGATCAGGCGGCCGAAGACGAGCGCATGGACGTGCAGGTGCGAGTGGACGACGTCGAACTCCCCCTCGGCACCGCGTTGCATGCAGGCGGCAATGTGCAACTCTTCCAGCACGCGCGCGTCCGGCGGGCCTTCCAGGTGGCCCGTATCCGGATCGAACTCCGTCGTCCTGCAGCGTTCCGCCTCCGGCCAAGTCGAGAGCGCGTGGGGAACGGTGGTCACGACCTTCGCGCTGCTCCGCGTGCCGCCGGCGGCAAAGAGGGTCACGTCGTGACCGAGCCGCACGAGCGCCTCGGTCAGGTTGTACGCCACCAGCTCCCACGGTCCGTAGCCGCCGAGAGGAAGCGGCCAGCTGATGGGAGCGAGCATGGCGATGCGCATGGGTGGCTAATACGTCCTGCCCGCGAGCCCGCGGCGAAGATCGTAGGCCGGCCGGCCGGTGCGGGGGTCCATGGGATAGCGGCGGCAGAGTTCGGCGAGCACGTCCTCGTGGCTGAGAGCGACGTTCATGACGGTGTCGTTGCCGCCGTAGTACACGAGAACGGTCCCGTCTTCGCGCCTCAACGCGCCGCACGTGAACACGACGTTCGGAACGTGGACGTAGTCGGTGTCGCGCACCGCACAGTCGGCGCGGCTCGGCGTCAGAATCGGGATGGCCGACACCCGCACCGTCGCCGGGGCCTCGAGCTCGTGCAGGGCGACACCGAGAACGTACGGGTTCCCGTCCATCGTGGTGCGGACCCCGTGGAAGATGTCGAGCCAGCCGTGCGGGGTCCTGATCGGCGGCGCGCCCGGACCGATCTTGTCGGCGAACGCCGACGGCCCCCCCCGGCGCGCCACAGCGGCTCGTCGGAGATTTCCCAGCGGCCGGACTCGATGCGGTCGGTGGTCCCGATCCTGATCTCGGCGAACGCCTGGTTGGGGCGAAAGAGCGCCCAGAACCTGCCGCCGATGGCCTCCGGGAAGATCACGACGTTGCGCATGTCCGTTTCGAGGACGGGGCCGTGGCGGGTGAACGCGTTGAAATCCGTCGTCGTGGCCAGCGACACCCGCACCCTGTCCTTCATCCGGGCGTGATAGGCGCTGTAGGTCACAAAAAAGGTGTCGCCGATCTTCGAGATGCGCGCATCCTCGACGCCGCCCGCCTCGTTTTCGACCAGCCGGGCCCGGTCGACGCCGTCCGCAAAGAGATCGCCCTCGCGGCACGGAAGCATGGCCGGCTACGGATCGACCCGCCAGTCGTGGAGGCCGTCGGCGCTTCGGGCCAGGCCCAGCACGGAGATGCCGTCTCGAAGGTGCGACCTGAACAGCATCAGGCTCTCGCCGCCGTGCTCGGCGATCCCCGCGTTGTGAACCGTCCTGACCTGGAGGTCAGGACTCTTCCAGACGGCGTTGACGTCGTGGCACGTCAGGATCGGATTGCCGTCGAAACGCTGGACGGGTGCATCGAGATCCATCAGCCCGAGACCACCTTGGGCCCCGCGGCGCAGTCGAAGCCACTCGGAGCGGAAAGTTCCCTCTTCGTCGAACCGCTCGTAGGTGTGAGCGCCGAAGTAGTCGCGCTGCGCCTGTAGGGGGTTGTGCAGGAGCCGCTCGCTGCGGTACCCGTCGGCCATGCTGGGTCTCAAGGCGTATGCTACCATGCGACCCGTGACCATGTCCCCACGGGAGTTCTGCGAGCGTTTCTGCGGCCAAGGATCGTCTGCGAGAAGAAATGGAAGTTCGGTGTTTGACGGCCCAAACCGAGCCCTTGCCGATGTATTCGAGCGACGGATCATCGGACAAGAGCTCGCGCTGCAGGCGCTGACCTGCACGTTTCCTCGCGTCCTGGCCGGCCTTCGCGATCCTCGCGTCCAGTCTTGAGTGTATTATTATTGGGTCCGACGGAGCGTTGGGACAAACGGAGACGGCCTAAGCGCTCGCTCTAACGCTCTTCGGCTCGGAGAACGCGCTGACCCGTGTGATAGTGCTCTTCGATGAGATCGAGAAAGCGCACCCCGTGCTCTGGAACGCCCTGCTCGGGATCCTGAGGCTTTGTCGGTGCTGAGCGGCTGACGGAGCCTGTGAGAGTGATGTAAGTACGTTGCAATCTAGAGCCACGAATCATCAATCCTTATCGATATCGTTCAAGATATCGTGAATCGTGTCTGGCTGCGCGGCATAGTTGTGCGTCATGTTGGTCGTGAAGATTTCCTTTGCGGCCCGGTCGCCGGCGTCGTCGGAGGATAAGCCCTGGTTCGTAAGCGCACGTACGCGGTCCCTCCATTTTCTAACCTGGGCAGGCGTTGGCTCGTCCTGAAAGAGGCCATACAGAATCCGAAGCTTGTGCTGCGCATCGCGAATGCTCATCCTTTTTCTCCTGTCGTCGCTTGTAAATGCTGCATTACGACAACCTTATTTTTTCAAATCGAGCGTAGGCATAGCTTAGTGAAATTAACGGCGATTCTGGAGGAATTCTGGGGAATGCGCGGGCTGAATGCAAACGGTCGTTCCAACGCGGACCGTTTTTTGGTGTTGGGAAATCTGTTGGGACTCAGGTGGCGAAACTCGGGTAAAAAACCGTGCAGGAGCTCGGTGGCTGGAAGTCGCTTCAGATGGTGGAGCGCTATCACGCACCTGTCACCAGCGCACCTCGCGAACGCGATTGAATCCATCGTTGGGCGTAAAGGTCCCAACGGTGAGAAGACGACGAAACGCGGGACCGCGAAGCTAGGCCCTGCTAAGCGAGGCGTACGGTAATTTTCATTACTCTAGGGACCGGATCCTTTTCACTACGCTATTCACTACACTCGGGATCTTGGAAATATAACCCTTTTACTTTCAACTCGTTAGGTTGCTAACGTATCAGTTTCTGAGACTGCTGCGTCTGCCAGTTTGCGCCACCTGGGCACACTTGTCCTGTTCGAATGACCTCCGTGTGGTTGCCGGGCAAAAAAAAGCCCCTGCGGCCGCGCCGAAGGGGCTTTGATTCGATCTTCGATCGAGTCTAGACTTCCACCTCCGAAGCGGACCGGTGCACACCGCCTCTTGGGCCGCTAAGTAACTCGGATAGCCGAAGCCGCTGTATCATGACGATCGAAATAGTAACACGTTTTATCGTGGACGTCGCGGGTTTTCACGCATGGATGCCATTGCGCGCGCACGGCTGAGTCTCGAAGGGCTGTCGCTCGGAGACGGATTTGGCGAGCGGTTCTTCTGTGCGCCCGAAGTGCTCGACTTCCTACTTCGTGAACGGGCGATGCCCACCGGACCGTGGCGCTATACCGACGATACGGTGATGGCGCTCTCTATTGTTGAAGTGCTCGAGCGTCACGGGGAGATCGAATCGAACCGTCTCTCTGTTCTGTTCGCGAAGAAGTATGCCGAGGATCCGGATAGGGGTTACGGCAGCAACGCCCACCGCATCCTCCGGGCGGTCGGCAACGGTGAAGACTGGAGGGACGTTGCGCCGAGCGCTTTCGGCGGTGCCGGCTCGATGGGGAACGGGGGAGCGATGCGGGTGGCGCCTCTGGGCGCGTATTTTGCCGACGACATCGAGCGTGCCGCTTTCGAAGCGCGGCGCTCGGCCGAAGTAACTCACGCGCATTTGGAAGGGCAGGCGGGGGCGATCGCTGTCGCAGTGGCGGCGGCCGCTGCCATCAACGGTGAGGATCTCCTGGATGCAGCCCTACGACTTACGCCGGCGAGCGAGACGAAGCACGGGATCGAGCGCGCCGCGGCGCTGTCTCCGGATTCGAGCGTCGCGGTTGCAGTGGAAGATCTCGGAAATGGCTCGCAGGTCGTTGCTCAGGACACGGTGCCGTTTTCGCTTTGGTGCGCCGCACGCCATCGGGACGACTTCGAAGAAGCGATGTGGACGACGGTGAGCGGGCTCGGCGATCGCGACACGACGTGCGCGATCGTCGGCGGTATCGTGGCCGGTGTCGTTGGAGAGGATGCGCTGCCCGCGTCCTGGCTCGAGCTGCGGGAGCCGCTTACGACCTTTGCCGGTCATGGCTGGCCGTCGTGATCCTTTTTGTGGAAAGATAATGTTCATCCATTCGATCGACGAGAACACGACGCTTGCGTTGGTCGAGATGCGCGACGCCGATGAGCTGTTCGAGCTCGTGGACGCGTCGCGCATGTACCTTCGGGAATGGCTTCCTTGGGTCGATGCCAGTGTGTCGGTGGAGGATACGAAGGCGTTCGTCTACGCAGCGCAACAGCAGTATGCTCTCGGTGACGGTTTCCAGTGTTGCATTCGCTACCGGGGGAAGATCATTGGCGTCATCGGATTTCACCGAGTCGATCGGTTCCACAAGCACGCCGAGATCGGCTACTGGTTGGCGGAGGAGTATCAAGGTCGCGGGATCATGACCGCGTGTTGCCGCTCATTCGTCGATTTTGCCTTCCGCGAGTACAAACTGCACCGCGTCGAGATCCGGGCGGCGGTCGAGAACCAGAAGAGCCGCGCGATTCCGGAGCGTCTCGGCTTCACCCACGAGGGAACGCTCCGCGAGTCGGAGTGGGTAAACGACCATTTTGTGGACGGCGCGGTCTACGCGATGTTCGAGCGCGATTGGACCTCTCCCCCGTCGGGGGAGAGGTTGAAGACTGCACCGTTCGTCCCCCGTGGGGGAGAGGACAGGTGATGGGACGCACGTGACCTGGTTGTAGTAAGCTCCCTCCCCGTGGCTATGAAGAACGTTCAGAAACGAAAAACGAAGCTCAAGAAGCCGCCCATTCTCTTTTCGAAGACCCAGCGCATCGTGCGGGCGATCGCCGAAGAGACCGATGGGACGTTTCTCACCTACTGGAACTCCGCCGGCGGCAGCGTGTGCCACAACGATGTCATGGGTTTTTACGAAGTGCTGCAGCGCATCGGTCACCAGGACGACCTCCATCTCTTCATCAAGTCGGACGGCGGTGATGGCACGGCATCGCTCCGCATCGTCAATTTGCTCCGGCGCTATGCCGAGCGGCTCGTCGCCCAGCTCCCGCTCGAGTGCGCGTCGGCGGCGACGATGGTGGCACTCGGCGCGGACGAGATTCAAATGGGACCGCTCGCGTTTCTCACCGCAGTCGACACCTCGATCACCCACGACCTCTCACCTATGGATGTCCACAATCGACGCGTGAGCGTGAGCCAAGACGAGCTCAACCGTGTGGTGAAGCTGTGGCACGAGGAGTCCGAGGCGAAAGACTCCGAGAATCCTTATTCGGATCTATTTCCCCACGTCCATCCGCTCGTCATCGGGGCGGTCGACCGCTCGAGCTCGCTCTCGGTAAAGCTCTGCAGCGAGATCCTCGGCTTCCATCTCGAGGACAAGTCGAAGGCGGAAGCGATCAGTATCCACCTCAACTCGGCGTATCCCGCGCACGACTACCCCATCATGCGACAAGAAGCGCAGCGAGTGGGGCTCAACGTGAGAGATCTGGACCCGCGGCTCAACCAGATGCTTCTCGATCTGCACGGTCTGTACTCGGAAATGGGACAGTCGGCGGTGACCGACTTCGACGAGCGGAACTATCACAACAACGAGATCCTCAACATCATCGAGAGCATCGGCATTCAGGTCTACTACCAAACCGACAAGGATTGGCACTACCGTACGGAAGAGAAGCGCTGGGTGCCGCTCAACGACGAAAGCTCATGGCGGAAGGTCGAAAGGATCGGGACGAAGACGGTGAGCTCCGTCATCCACATTCGCTAGTCCCCTGGATCTTTGATTACTATACAAAGTTAGGCTTTTCGCCAGCCCATAAGATTCATAAGATTCATGCACTTAGAAGGGTTTCGGCAAGCTCTGCTTTATCTAGTTTGTTCTGATACAGGGGACTAGCCGGCGCTAGGCGAGCCCGAGCTTTCTGAGCGCTTCTTCGGGACATCCCGTCAATTGTCGAGGAGCGCTTCCCGCTCGGAGGCGTCGCAATGCGGGTGACGTCGACTTCATGGATGATGCGCCCGCCGGGAAGAGGATTCCGTAGTTTTCTTCTTTCGTCGGCTCCGGCTTCGGTGAGCACTTTCGCCGCCATCCCGCCGCCGGCACCCGAGCCTACAATCGCGACGTCGTACGTCTTCGGTGTGCGGATGAGTTGACATTATAAATGAGTCCCTCAAACGCGACGCGCCCGTTCACTGGGACTTCACCCAGGAAAAACTGAAGACGTAGAGCGCAGGCTCCCGTCATCCGAGGTTGCTTTTGTTGGGGATGCCGCGTACTCTCGTCCAATTCGAATCGACAACTGGAAGCGACACAAGTCGAGGATGCTGCCGCGAAGGTCAAAAACGCGAATCGGTTTCGGGCTCCGATGTCTTTTTCTCGGGTTGTTGCTTCCCGGAACAGCGCTAGCGGACGCGTCTAGCATCTTTCCGGCGTTTGCGCCCATTCAGTTCGAACCGGACTTCCGCGGTGGCGCTCCTTCGAACCAAATCTCGGTGGAGTACGTGTTCTTGAGGGAGCTCGCCGAGGGCGGCATCAACATTCCCATCGGTTGGAACGTCTCGTATGCTCGGAATCTCAATCGCTCGCTCGGAATCGTCGGCGAGGTCGGCACGAGCTACAAGAGCGAGGGGGGCATTTCCGTAGCCCTGTGGGATTTCATGGGAGGCGTGCCGGTTGTCGAGTCGTAACAATAGCGCGGTCACGCCTTACTTCGAGGCCCTGGGCGGCGTCGCGGTGCTCGGGGTGTCGGATGGCGTCACCATCGTTACGTTCACCGAGCCCTCTGTCCAATCCCAGCCCTACCGCTGCCGGAGATGCAGGAACTGCCCCCGCCACCGGCCCAAGTGGAGAAGCCTGCTCCGATCGAACCGCTGCCACCGCCGCCGAGACGGCAACTTCGAGCTCGCCGCCGTCGCGTTCACGGTGCATCTCCGGCAGGAAGACCAGAACCAGTTCACCGCCGCGATCGGTCTCTTCTGCGATCGCAACAACGTCGCCGCGCACGTAGTCAACTCCGGCTACGCACCCGAGCTGTTCCTGCTCAGCGTTCCCCGGGTTGGTCAAAGCTGCTTCGGGATCTATTGGGGTCTCTTCGGTTCGCGCGCGGAAGCGCAACGCGGTATCGAGACCATGCCTTCCGGCATTCGCACTGCCGGACCGGTGGTGATGCCGATATCGCGTGTCGTCCGCTAGAAGGTCAAGTCGAGCCGGGTGAGGCGCCCGTCGGGGCCGACGAGAAAGCCCGTGCCCGAGGGAGTGAACGCGAGGCTCCAATAACTGTCGGCCGAGATCGAGGCCCAGGTGCTGCCGTTGTCGATCGAGTAGCTCGCACCGCCCGGTCCCACGGCGACGAGCGTCAGCGTGCGCGCGCCGGGAACGTACGCGATCCCGTAAACCGCGCCGGGAAACGTCGGCCCGGCGACGAGCCACCAGCTTTCGCCGGCGTCCTCCGACACCGCCACGGTGTCCTCGTAGTCGTCCGGAGTCGAGATATCGCCGCCGGCGGCGACGCCAGCGCCGCTTTCGAGAAACGCGACCGACGTCAGGCCTGACGTCTCGTTATCGTGGGGAACCGGCGTGCGGATCACGTCCCAGCTCTCGCCTCGATCCCTCGTGCGGAGGATGCGGGCTCCGTTTACTCCCATCGCGATGTACGCCGTCGATGAGCCGAGGACGGTGACGCACGTCCCGCTCGCGGCGAAGCCGCCTTCGCCCGCGAGCGCGGGCGGCAAGCGATCGGCGCTGATGCGCTCCCACGTCGCACCGTCGGCCGTTTTGATGACGACGATCTCACCATCGACGGAATCACTGTAAGCGAGGCCGTTGTTCTCGTCCCAGAAATCCATGCAGTCGAAAAACGCTTCCGGGATCGGGTTCACGAACTGAACTGTCCAGCTCGCGCCACCATCGATGGTTTTGTAGATGCGTGATGCGTCCCCCGGGCCCGCGCTCAGGAGGTAAGCCGTGTCGGCGTCAACGGCATGAACGTCGCGAAACTGTCGCTCCTCGGCGCCGGCGACGACGCCGGCCGTCCACGTCGCGCCGCCATTGATCGAGCGGACGAACGTCCCCTCGAGCCCGCTCGCCCAGATCACGTCGTCGCCGGAGGCACTGATCGCCTGCAGGCGTGCCGTCGTTCCCGACGGCTGCTGCGTAAGCGCAAACGTTGCGGCGAGAACGAACGCGATCATGACGCCGGGGTCAGAACGATGTTGCGATAGAGAATGCGACCGTGATCTCCTTGGAGGTAGATCGGGCCGGGGTCGCCTTCGTTCGCATCGAGTGCCCCTCCGGTAATGCCGGGAATCTCCTGGTGGTCGATGATGGTCTCGCCGTTGAGCTCGACGGTGACACAGCGACCGAGAAGGGTGATGTCGAAGCTTTGCCACTCACCGGCGGGAAGCGCGGGGTTCGAGGTCGGTGTGACTTGCCCGTACACACCACCCATGTTGCGGTTATGGGGCTCCTTGCCATGATCGTCTTGAACTTGAATCTCGTGCCGGCCGCGCAGATAGATGCCGCTGTTGCTGTGTTCGGGAACGTTCACTTCGATATGGAGCTTGAAGTCATCGAAGGATTCTTTGGTCCTGAAGTTGGCCCCTGACTCTTCGTTCACGAGCACACCGTCTTCCGCTCTCCACTGATTCTCTCCGCCGGGAAGCAGGACCCAACCGGTCAAGTCCTCGCCATTAAAGAGCTCGATGGGTTCGCCCCAGGTCGGGTTGTCGGGCGCGGCGAGAACCGGCGCCCGTACCGCGGTCCATTCGAAGCTCGTCTCACCTCGGGAGCCGGTACCCTTCCAGGTGTCGCCGTCGAAAACGCCTTCGTAGCTCGTCTCGCCGACCGTCATCGAGAGTGTGTCACCAGACGCTTCTACACGTTCGAAAGCAAGCGCGTGGCCGCCTCGTGGTTGCAAGCGACCGCCGAGAGCTCCGCGATCGCCGGTGAGCTCGAACCACAGTGGGTAGCTGTTCTCGCCGTGGACGGTGACGTCCCAGCGGCCGAACATCCCGCGATAGTCCCATGTGTCGTTGCTCGTGCTCGTGCACGACACGAACGCGGCGATTGCGAAGACGAATGCGAATCTATGCATCGAGCTCCTCCGTGAGCGCATCCCAGAAACTGCTCGGGATGTCCGTGGCCATCATGCCGACATTTTCTCTGACTTCCGCCGCGGTGCGAGCCCCGGCCAGAACGCACGCCACCGCGCGGTGTCTCGAGGGAAACTGGAGCGCCGCGGCCTTCAGCCGTACATCGTGATCCGCGCAGAGCTTGTCGAGGCGTTTTTTTTCTCGATCATCGCGTGCGGCGCCGCCTCGTAGTTGTAGTGTTCGCCACCGGCGAGGATGCCGCTATTGTACGGACCACCGAGGATGATGGAGATGCCGCGGTTCTCGCACTCGGGGAACAGCAGCTCCGAGGCGCTCTGGTCGAGGAGCGTGTATCGGCCTGCGAGCAGAAAGCAGTCCACGTCGACCCGGCGGGCGAACTCGTAGAGCATCTCCGATTGGTTCATCCCGGCCCCGATGGCGGTGACGAGTCCCTCTTCCCGCATGCGTATGAGCGTGGGGAACGCTTGCTCGATCGCTTTTTCGAAGTGGTCGTCGGGATCGTGCAGGAGCGCGATATCGATCCGGTCGAGGCCGAGCCGCTCGAGGCTGGATTCGAACGAGCGCCGGATGCCGTCCGGGCTCAAATCGAACACCGAGTTGTAATCCAGGGTGTCGCGGTACGCGTGATCCTCGATCGCACCGCCTTCTGCCGGAACCAGAACCCGCCCGACTTTCGTCGACAGGACGAAGTCGTCCCGTGGGTATTGCCGCAAGACGCTGCCGAGGCGTCCTTCGGATTTGCCGTGCCCGTAAAACGGCGCGGTGTCGTAGTAGCGGATGCCGGAGTCGTAAGCAGCCAGCACCGTGTCGGTGGCGGTGCCCTCGTCGACACCCGTGAAGAGTCCTCCGAGGGGAGCGCCGCCGAAGCCGAGTCGCGTGACGCGAAGTCCGGTGTGGCCGATCTCCGCTGTGTCGAAGGGAATCACGGCGCAAACGCTGTGACGATGCGCTCGAGTGAAACGCCGAGTGTCGCCCGAGCAATGGCGTCGAGTTCGGATTCGGGTCCCTGGAAGTGGAACGTCTGGTGAACGTGCGTCAGGCTTTCGCCGGGTGCGAGCTCCGCGGCGGCCGATGACGTCTCGAGCTCGTAGAAAGGTCCGAGGGGCACAGCACCCGGCTCGGGAGGGCCGTCGTTGTAGCTATTGACGACGTCGCCGGCGTAGGGCTCGTCCTGGATCGCCCACATGCTGTTGACGTAGTCGGTCGTGCCGTCGAGAAGCGAGTAGTGGACCAGCGTCAGGACGCCGCCTTCGCCGTCGTAGCTCCCGACGATCGGCTTCGCTCGCTGCCGGGACACGCCGATCTTGCTCCGGTACTCGCCATCACCCCGGAAGAACAAAACGCCGTCGCCGTCGCCGTCGCCGTCGCCGTCGTCGTCCTCAATGCGAAGGCGGTCGGCGGGCACTTTGCCGAAGTAGGCGTCGTTGACGATTGGACCGTCGGCACCTTCGACGAACGGGATCACGATCGTGGTGCGCGGCGACGGGTTGAACATCCCGAGAATCCAAATCGAAAGGAGACCGGTGTCTTTCTGCCACGCGGCATCGCCGGTATTGGTGATGGTGTTCTCGGACTCGTAGGCGACGATGCCCGTTTGCTCGAGCGGCTCGAGCCCGAGCCGCCGGACGACGTCGTCGAGCAGGCGCACCGTGCGATCGGCGTCGAGTTTCAGTGTCGTCCCCGAGTAGTTCACGAGCTCGATGGATTTCCCGAACTTCGCGTAGCTCGAATCTTGCTCAATCATGTCCCACGCGCCCCAGTCGATCGGCTCCGGCGTCTGCCAGTGCTCGAGATCGAATGCGTCGCTAGCTTCGAAAAAAATAGAAAACTGTCCGCCTTCGGGACCGAGCCAAAAGCGATCCTCGCCGCCGAACACGTTGATGTGGGGTTGACGCTCGCCGGAGGCGATGGCTTCTCGGTTGATCCATCCATAGCTCGGGCCGTCCGCGCCGCCCGAGGTGCTCGTCATCACCCGACCTTGATACTCAGCGACGACGGCAACTTGCGCGTCGCCGTCCGCGAGCAGGATGACGTCGGTATGCTCGCGCAAGAACGCGAGTGCGTCTCCGAAAGTATCAACCGTCATGGGAGTCGGTTTCTCCACCGAATCTCCCGTGCCCGTGCCCGGTTCTTGGCAACCCACGAGACAAAGCGCCAAAGCGAGTCCAAGTAGTTTTCGCACGGCCGAGATTCTACCACCTGGAACGAGAGCTCGTAGACTTCCTCGAGAGACGTCGTCGTGTACGCGAAGTCGAGCGGCTCGATGGCGGCAAGACCCGCCGTCCACTCGGTCGGTATCGCGTCGTATCCGAACATGACGCCGAGAACGCCCGCAGCGGTTGCGGGGTTGCAATCCGAATCGGCGCCTGCACGGATGTTGTAGCGAGCCATTTGGTTCGAATGTTGATGGGCGCGACGCCAACGGATCCATCCGCGATGAGCCACCTGGTTATTTCGGATCTCCTTCGGTCAGTACGTAATCGAGAATCTGGTCGGAGTCGGTCCAACCGTGCTCGTCCTGGACCTCGCGACAGTGCTCCAGTATAGCTCCGAAGCTCGTGCCTGGCTTCAAGCCGCGAGCGATGAGATGCCGGCCCAAGACGATGTCTTGGGGCGCTTCGTCCTGGATCTTGAGCTCTTCCATTTGCTGGCGGAAGTGATCGCCGGCGGGGAAGCGGCGCGCGAGCGCGTCCTCGGTCGTTCGTCCCAGATGATCCGCTGTGGCCACGCGCAACAGAAGCTCCATGCTCGTGCCGGCCGCTTCGAGCTCCCGGGCGAGCCGGCGATAGGCTTTTGGTTTGGCGCCGCCTCGGTAATAGAGCCCCGGCGCGAGGTGGTGTTTCACGAGAGCGCCGACTTGTCGGACGAGGTTCGCGGGCGCTTTCAGCCGCCCGAGAAATCGTTCGGTCACGACAACACCTTCGATATCGTGAGTGTGCGAGCGAATACGCCCAGCGACTTCCTCCGTCGTGAGCGGCTTGCCGAGATCGTGACAGAGCGCACCGTACATGAGGGCTCGGTCATCATCGTCGCCCGTTCGCAAGCGAGCAGCTTCGTCGATCACCAGCATCGTGTGGACGAACACGTCGCCTTCGGGATGCCACTCGGCATCCTGAGGGACGTCGATCATCGATTCGATCTCGGGAAAAAAGCGGAGCAGAGCGGTCTCGTGAAGAAACTCGAACGCGATCGATGGGCGATGGGATTTCAGCAAAATCTTGTCGAGCTCGTCGAGGATGCGCTCGACCGATAGCTCAGACAAATCGAGCTCGGCGCAAAGACCTTTCAGCTCGCCATCGGGTGTCATCTCGAAACGCGCGGCAAATTGGGCGACGCGCAACCCGCGGAGCGGGTCTTCGGAGAAGTGCTCCGGATCGGTCGCGCGCAGGATCTGGTCGTTCAAATCTTTCTGGCCATCGAACGGATCGAGAAGCTCACCGCTCGAGATGTCGTAGCCGAGGCTATTGATGGTCACGTCGCGGCGGCGGGCGGCGTCCTCGAACGACATGTCGGGGTCATAGGTGACCTCGAAACCGGTGTGGCCGTCGGCGACTTTGCTATCGGTGCGGGGTAGGGAGAAGTCGACGTCGATACCTTTGACCCGCAAAACGCCGAAGGCACGTCCGGCGTGAGTGATGTCGCCGAAGCGCGCGAGAACCTCTTCGAGCGCTTCGAGCGTCAAGCCGAAGACTTCGATATCGACGTCTTTCGGTGGAATCGAAAGCAGGGAGTCGCGAACGTGGCCCCCGACGAGAAGCGCGCGCCCAGAGGCGTCATGAATCGCTGCGGCGATGCGCGCTAGCGGCTCTTCGAGGTCGATTTTCAAGTGCGCCATTCGACGGGATCGCCCACGGAGATGGTCCCGTCGTCGAGCACCTCACCGAACGCTCCTCCGCGCCACGGGGCTTCCATGGCGGTCTTCAATCCGGGCTGCGCCTCTTCCATGCGCTCACACGGTCGGCTCTCACCGTGGATGCGGATACGGACGTTACCGATTGCGAGCACTGGTCCTCGGATCTCACTCAAATCGACGCCGCTCACCATGAGGTTCGCGCGCCGCGAGGCAGGTTCCTTGTCGCCACCGACCTCGTCCATGAGCTTCTCCCACATCTCTTTGGAAATAATGGTGACCTGGCGTTTGCCTCTCTGGTTGGCGTTGCCTTCGATGCCGCGGCCCTTGACCATGGTGGCCTCGGAGCTCGGGTCCATGGGGCCTCGTTTGAATCGTTTGATCCAGATGGCTTCCAGACGTCCCTGCTGAGTCATGTGGGTATTCTAGACGAGATTTGGAGCATTCTCGGGGCATGACGACGCCAAGACGCGAGTTCCTGAAGACGTTGGGGCGCTCGCCTTGATCGAGCCGGCGCTCCGCGAGCGCGCGAGCTCCATCCGCCGGTTCGTCATCGACTCCGAGCTATCGAGCACCGCTATGAGCTCGACAGGCGCCCTCTCTACGTCCGCGTGCGCCTCCAGAGACAGCGTTCCGTCACTCGCCGGTGATGAGCCTCCGCGGGGCTCGCGCCGGCAGCGAAAACGAGATAGCCCAAAGTGCCAGGGCCAACGAGGCAGCGTGTCGCATTTGTAATCCCTCCTCGATCCCTTATAGCCGCGACCGAGTCGAAGGGTGCAAAACCGTCGTGAAATACTGACAGGAATAGTTTTACGTTCTATTTACAAAAGGACCAAAACCGCCCCTGTAGAATGGAAGAAGGCCCATGCAAAGATACGCCAAACCCTCGGTACTGCTCGTGGAGGACGAGACGAGCATTCGGCGAGGGCTCGAGGACGTCTTCACGTACCACGGCTACGACGTCGTCGCGTTCCGAGACGGAGAGGGGGCTTTGGCGCACAGCGAGAGTCAAGCGTTCGACATCGCGATCCTAGACGTGATGCTGCCGGGGCTCGACGGGGTTCGAGCTTTGCGGGCGCCTTCGCGAGACCCGCTCATGCTGACCGCCAAAGGCTCGGAAGACGACATCGTCACCGGATTTCGCTCCGGTGCCGACGATTACGTGACCAAGCCGTTCTCGATCCGCGAGCTCTTGATGCGGGTCGAAGCGCTCTTGCGTCGCGTCGGCGCGGTGGACGCGACACCCGAGAAGATTCTCTTCGGACCGTGGACGGTCGAGCCCGCCTCGTTGCGCGCGAGTGCGAACGGCGATGTTCGGGAGCTCACCCCGCGCGAGCTCCAGCTCGTCGTGCTTTTCGTTCGCGAGAAAGGACGGGTGGTGAGTCGCCGCACATTGCTCAAAGAAGTGTGGGGGATGTCGCACGCCGACGAGATCGAAACCAGGACCGTCGATATGCACATCGCGAAGCTGAGAAAGAAGCTCGATCCCGACGTGAAGCTCCTCACCACGATCCGCGGCGCCGGCTATCGTTTCGACGGCTGAAATGAAGCGGCTTCGGTTCACCATCGTCGTTGCTGCGCTGATTCTGTGTTTGCCGCTCGGTCTCCTCGTGAGCCGGGCGATCCGAAGCGTCGAAGCCGAACAGGACCTGCGGCACGAGATCGTGGCCGAGCGCGTGTTCGACGAAATGGAGCGCGAGCTGACCGCGTTCCTGCGTACCGAAGAGGAGCGTCCGTTCGAGCACTATCGATACTTCTATATTTACGACGAGGACGCTCCCGAAGCGGCACTGGTGCGGTCTCCGCTCGCGGATCTCCCGAAAGAGACTTTCGTGGTCGGGCACTTTCACGTCGATTCCGAGGGTGCGGTGTCCACTCCGCTCGTCGATGGTGAGCTCGTGCCGAAACCCGTCCGCGGCTGGGAGCCATCGGAGTCGCTTCACCGCGCGGTCACGACGATTCATGCGGTGGTCGGCAAGCGATGGATCGACGTCGACGACAATCGCTCCTTCCTCACGGCGTCGCGCGAACCGGAAATTCGTATCGAGCGCGTGGAGCGAATTGAACAGGCGGTGACGTCGGAGCAGTACTTGCGAGCGCTCAACAAGGGTGCGTTCGCCCGGCAAAATCGACTTACCCAGAATGCGTACACGGCGGTACAGAACATGATGCCGCCTACGAAAGCGACGACCCTCGCACCGCGTACGGTCGAAGTCTTTCTTGGCACGATGGTGGGCGAGCGCGTGGACGGGGAGCGATTCCTGCTCCACCGCAGAGTTTCGGCCGAAGATTCCGTGTACCGGCAGGGTCTCGTGCTCGAGCTTGGGCCACTGGTGACGTGGCTCGAAAGACGCGTGCTGAAAGAGAACGAGCTTCAGAGTCGCGCCCGGCTGTTCCTGACCTCGCTGGCCGACGCCGATGGTCCCGGCTATCGCTTCCGACATCGGTTTGCAGAACCGTTCCAAGATATCGAAAGCATTCTCGTTC
Source organism: Candidatus Marinacidobacterales bacterium (assembly GCA_965237955.1). GTDB lineage: Bacteria > Acidobacteriota > Vicinamibacteria > Marinacidobacterales > SMYC01. The sequence continues at coordinate 5,008,394 of OZ250169.1, forward strand.
TCGCGACGCTTCCGGAGCCCGGTGGCGCAAACTACGTCTACCTGTTGTCGGCGCTTCTCGTTGCGACGGCGTCCGCCGGTCTCTACGGCCTCTACCGGATGGTCGCCGCGGAGCTCGCGTTCGCGGAAAAGAGGCAGAGCTTCGTCTCCGCGGTCTCGCACGAGCTGCGCACGCCGCTCACCGCGATCCGCATGCACGCCGAGATGCTGCGCGATGGAGTCGTCCTCGAAGAGGGAAAGCGACAGCAGTACTACGAAGTGATGACCGCCGAGTCCGAACGCCTCACCCGGCTCGTCAACAACGTTCTGGAAATGTCGAAGCTCGCGCGCGACGAGCCGCGACCCGAGCCCGCGGCGGGTCCGTTGCGACCCGTCCTCGACCAGGTGCTCGAGACCCTCGGCCCGCACGCTCGGCAAGAAGGCTTCGAGCTTCGCGTCGATATCGAAAGCGAGCTTCCCGATGCGACGCACGATCGCGACGGCTTGCTCCAAGTGCTGTTCAACCTCGTCGACAACGCCATCAAGTATGGCGGCGCGACGGGCACGAACAACGAAATCTCGATCCGCGCCCGAGCGGTGGAAGCCAACGTGGAGATCGAAGTCAGCGACTACGGTCCCGGTGTCGACGAGGCTCAACTACCTCACGTGTTCGAGCCTTACTACCGGGGCAAGACCCCGGATGCCTCATCGACGAAGGGCTCGGGGATGGGCCTTGCGCTCGTGCGAAGGCTCGTCGAGAGCATGGGCGGCACCGTGCGCGGGGACAACGGCGACCACGGCGGCTTCACTGTAACGGTGCGTCTCGTTGCTCACTGGGCGTCCGACTAGATCCAGCGCCGCACAGAAGCTTTGTACCTCAAATAGTCTTCGCCGAACGTTCGCTCCAAGTACGCTTCCTCTCGGGCGATGACTTGCGTCGTCATGACGATCCCGACGGGGATCAGCATCGCAACGACCCACAGGTTGTTCGTCCACAAGCCGATCCCGAGCTGCAGCGCGCTGAGCGAGACGTAGAGCGGGTTCCTGGTGAACCGATAGGGGCCGGTTTTGACGATCGCCGACGACGGCTCGTCCGGGCGTATGGTCGTTTTGTGCCGTCCCAATTCGCGGAAACCAAGAAAGGCGAGGGCGATTGAGGCCATGATGAAAGCAACGCCGAGGGGCATCGCTAGGTTTTCCGGCACGACACTCATCGGTCGCGCCCAGTTCAACCCCAGCCCGATCAGGATGGAAATCAAGAAAATGAACGGCGGTGGGACCTTGACGCCCGCGCTGTCCTGGCTCATGCTCCCGTTGTAGCTCATCGACGTACTGAGTTCCAACAAAATAGGGGGATTTCTTTGTCACTGAAAGAGAAGCTCGACCGAACGCGCGCGCGTTTTCGTGAAACGGCTCCGTTCGAACGGCGCTCCATCGAGGGTGAGCGTTTCGCCAACCACGTTCGGGGACGCGCCGAATCGTCGCTGCCACAGGCCGTGCCCGAGGATGACCACGCGGTCGCTCCCGGGGTCGTTCTCCTCTTCGAGAAACCCGCCCCCGGCCAGGTCTCCGGAAAAGGTTGCCGAACGGTATATTGGAAGCGTGAAAATTGCGATCTTGCTGTCCGGAGGCGTGGACAGCTCCGTCGCGCTGAGCCGTTTGAAGGACGAAGGCCACGACGTGACCGCCTTCTATTTGAAGGTCTGGCTCGAGGACGAGCTTCAATATCTCGGGCATTGTCCTTGGGAGGAGGACCTCGAGCTCGCGCACGCCGTCTGTAAGGAGTTCGATGTCCCACTCGAGGTCCGCTCGCTTCAAAAGCCGTACTGGGACCGTGTGGTGCGCTACACCATCGACGAGCTCCAGGCCGGCCTGACGCCCAGCCCGGATATCTTCTGCAACCAGCGCATCAAGTTTGGCGCGTTCTTCGACGAGATCGACGCGAGCTTCGTGCGCGTCGCCTCGGGTCACTACGCTCGCCTCGAGCGCCGCGGCGGTGCTGTCCGACTGAAAAAGGGCGTCGATCCCGTCAAAGATCAGACGTACTTTCTCTCGCACCTGTTTCAGGACCAGCTCCAACGGGTCATGTTTCCCATTGGTCACCTGACCAAGAAGCAGGTGCGCGAACGCGCAAAGACGCTGGATCTACCGAACAAAGCGCGGCGAGACAGCCAGGGCATCTGTTTTCTCGGAAAGATCAAATACAGCGAGTTCGTCCGCCACCATCTCGGAGAGCGGCAAGGCGACATCGTGGAGCTCACGACCGGGGACGTACTGGGCAGCCACCAAGGCTACTGGTTTCATACCATCGGCCAGCGCCAAGGCCTCGGTTTATCGCACGGTCCCTGGTTCGTTCACAGCAAAGACATCGAGCGGAACGTCGTCTACGTGGCGCACGCCGACGATCTGCCGGACTCGTCGAGGGATGCGTACACTGTTGAAAAGCTCCATTGGACTTGTGGCCCGCCGCAGCGAGGCGACCTGCAAGTCAAGGTCCGCCACGGCTGCTCTCTCTTCAACGCCGACGTCGACGTTGTTTCCGACCGGCGCGCGTGTGTACGACTCGACCGCAAGGAGCCCGGCATCGCGCCGGGGCAGCTCACGGTGTTCTACGACGGTGACGTCTGCCTCGGCGGCGCCACGATCAGCGCGGACCCACCACCTGAAGGATGAGCCATCGACGGAGCCCAGACGGAGCCCCTGCAGGTTTTCGCTCCCACCCGATATGTTGACCGCCGTAAGTTCGGGTGCTAGTGTTGCGCCCCCCAACCAAGCGCGAGCGCGTATGTCGAAGGTCGCTGTACAACAACGGCGGGAATACTTTCCAGTGGTTGCCAACGATTGCGGTCGCAGGGACGTACGAGGTTTACGCGTGGTGGACGTATCACGCGAATCGTTCGAGCGCGGTGCCGTACCGGATATCGCACGCCGGTGGGATCACGGAGACGATCGTGAACCAGCACGACCTGTCGTTGGGTGGGCAGTGGAACCTGATTGGTACGGTGCCGATGGACGCGAGCAGCTCGCACTACGTCGAGGTTTCGAGCGAGAACGGTCAAGCCTCTGCCGATGCCGTCCGTTTGGTCTTCGTCGGTGATGAGCCACTATCCATCGTCGAGGACACTCTCCCTGACGGTGCCGTCAATACGCCCTACAGCGCACGCCTGAATGCGACGGGGGGCCTGCCTCCCTATCTCTTCTCTTTGGAGTCCGGACGCCTGCCTTCGGGGCTGACGCTCGCGCCTTCCGGGACCATCAGCGGGGATCCGACCTGGGGCGAGACGACGACCTTCACCGTTCGTGTGGAGGACGTCAGTCTCGACGTCGCGACGCGCGAACTGGAGCTCACGATGAGTCCGTTCGTGGGAGCCGACTTTGGGCATCCGTACCTTCAAAACTCGACGATGAACGGAATCACCGTGCTCTGGTGGACGCCGACTGACCGAGCCGGCTTGTTGGAGTACGGGATTGGAAGTTTCGACAACTCCGTGATGTCGAGCCCCGAGCCGGTTACCTTCACCCGTCCCGACATCGCGGGCAACGTCACACGTTACAAGCACGAAGTACGCCTCAGTGGCCTGACGGCGGGCGCGGGATATCAGTACCGGGTGACGCAAGACGCAATCGCGTTCGTATCACAATTTCAAACCGCCCCGGCGGAGACGCTTACGCCCATTCGCTTTGTGGTGTGGGCCGACACCGAGATGGAGCTCGCCTCCCATGGGAGTTTGGGCTCAGGAGCGCCCTCCGGCTATCCCATGGATCAAAACGAAGGCATCATGGCCGGCGTTCTCGCGAGCAGTTCCCTCGATCCTGATTTCATCCTGATCGCAGGGGACATCGTCGAGCAGGCCGGAAGACTCGACGACTGGGACGAGTTGTTTCGAAAAGTCAACGACCGAAATTACGCCTTCTACACGGCCACGCCACCCCTCGCAAGCCGCATTCCAATTTTCGCTGCACTAGGAAACCACGACTATTACGGTTTCGGCTTCTCTCAGCCCGGAAGCGAAATCCACGGGGTGCACAAATATCTCGAGCATTTCGATAATCCTTCGAACACGGCACCGACGACCATCATCGATCCCGCCTGGCCCTCGGAATTGACCCCGGCTGTGCGCGCGGCGCAGGACGAGCGCTACTTTGCTTTCGACTACGGCCCGGCGACGGTCATCGCCATCGATGTCAACAACCAATCTCCCAACGGGTCGAGCAACGACACGAACTTCAATATTCTCGGGGAGAACGACCCGGATGGCGGGTTCGCGCCCGACTGGGCTCCGGGCTCGCGCCAGTATCAGTGGCTCGAGGAGCAGCTACAGAGGGCCCAGGCTCGCAGCCCGTTCATCTTCGTTTACTGGCATCACGCGGCCTTCTCTTCGGGTCCACATGCGTTGCCACCAGGCATCGACGATCAATCCGGCCTTCCCACGCGGCAGCTCGATGAGCTATTCCACCGCTATCGAGTGACCGCCGTCTTCAACGGACACGAAGAGATGGTGGAAATGAGCGAGACGAGGGGAGATTCTGGCCTGGGAGGCGATCCGAGCCACGTGATCCGCTACTTCGTCGCCGGATCGATGGGCGACGGCATTCGTGACGAGCTGAGTAGCTTGTTGAACCCCAACCAGGTTTTCCACTACACCGACAGCACGATTGGGCGCCACTACGGTTTCGTCCTCGTGGAAATCTTCGCCGACCCGGGGGATCCCGGCACGTGGAAAGCGACGTTCCGGCAAGTGTGGATCAATCCAGCCTGGGCCGGCGACCGCGCGCTCGACCCGTTGGGCGGTTATTACGATGACGCAGACCCTGCTGCGTATTACGAGGCAACGTGGTCGCCGCCATGACGACGACTCACTGAGAAGATGGTAACTGCATCTCGAGATTTTCTGGTACAACGCGTCTTCGAGGCATCGGGGGCATCGGCGGGTGAGGATGGCGCTCACTCGTGAGCGCGAGGGTTCGGGCACTAGCGCTGGCAGTGATAAACGACCGCCGGCGGAACGCTGCGCCACACGACGTCGCTGCGCTCGACCGAGCGAAACCGGCGCTCGAGTTTTTCACGAAACCGCAGCCCCGACTTGAGCACGAGACCGTGCACGTACGAGAACGTCGCGAATTGGCCGTCCGGTGCGAGCACGCTCATCGTGGCATCCAAAAGCTCGTCCTGGACGCCGTCGGAAAAGTTCGCCCAGGGAAGGCTGCTCACGACGGCGTCGATTGGGGTCGCGCCATGAGCGGCGGCAATCTTCTTGATGTTCGCGACGGAGTCCCAATAGACCGAGAGCTCGGGAAACTGCTTGGACAACGCGTCCGCGTAGGCTTCGTTGAACTCGATGGCAAAGAAATCCTGGCCGTCGAGCCGCTCGAGCAACGCTTTCGTGATCGAGCCGAGCCCGGGGCCATACTCGGCAGCGACCCGGACTCCGATCCCAATCGATGCTTCCCGCGAGCGCCGCCGCCAGCTCCTCCGAGCTCGGGGCGATGGCGCCGATTTTCTGGGGGTTGGTGACGAACTCTTTGAAAAAGTTAACCGCCGATCGTTGCACTCCGCTCCGTCCTGCAGTGTGTGGGTCATGAGAACTCGAAAATCGCGCATAAGCATATGGGAAGAAACGGGTTCTTGTAAAGGCGGCGGGTCAGGCCTTGAGGCCGGATTTAGGTCCGGAGCTCCTGCTTGGCCTGGTGCGAGTCCGCGTCGGGATTGCGCGGGTTTTGGCCGGCGCAATAGATCTCGAACGCGCGGATACGGATCTGGTCATCGGTGACGGTTGGCGTCACGGGTGCTGCCGCGACCGTTTTCGCGATTTCACGTTGTTGTGAACGACATGAAAAGATTAAGCAACTCGAGACGACCGCCGCAAGATCGAATCCCTACTGCAATCCCCCACGCACCGAGGTAATCCGGTTGGTGTTGAATCCCAGCCAGTGCATGCGTCCGACATAGCGTGCGTGCTCGACCTTGATGCAGCGGTCCATGATGACCGATAGCCCGCCGTCCTCCGCGATACGACCGCCTTGTTCGTTGATGACGGTGAACTGGCACCACAAGTTGGATGCTTTGATCGAGACCGCTTCTTCGGCGATTCCCGGGAGCGCCGCCGGCGCGCGAAAGACGTTCACCACGTCGACGGGGATGGGCACGTCGCTGAGGCTCTTATAGCTCGTCTCTCCCAAGATCTCCGACTCGCGCGGGTTCACCGGTATGACGCGATACCCGTGACGCTTCAAATAGAACCCGACGAAGTAGCTCGCCCTGAGGACGTTGTTCGACAGGCCTATTACCGCGATCGTCTTCGCGTTGTAGAGGACCTGCTGGATGGTGCCCGTGTCCTGATACCGCGTCAGGTCGAACGTGGCGGTGCTCATGCGCGGACGACTTCCTTGCGGTTGAGTTTCTCGAGTTCGGAGAAGCCCTGGCCCAGATCCCAAATCAAGTCGTCGAGGTCTTCGATGCCGACGGAGAGGCGTATCGTTCCAGGTCGGACACCGGCGGCCGCGAGCTCGTCGTCATTCAGCTGTCGATGGGTCGTGCTCGCCGGATGGATGATGAGGCTTTTGGAATCTCCGACGTTCGCGAGATGCGACCACAGCGTCACCCCGCGGATAAAATCCTGCCCGGCTTGCCGGCCCCCGCGGACGTCGAAGGAAAACACGGCGCCGGCGCCCTTGGGCAGGTACTTGTCGACGAGTGGCCGGTACCGGCTTCCTGGAACCCCTGGATAGGTGACGCGCTCGACCATCGGATGCGCCTCGAGGTGGTTCGCGACCGCGAGAGCATTGTCGACGTGACGCTCCATGCGGAGCGAGAGCGTTTCCAATCCTTGAAGGAACAGGAACGCGTTGAACGGGCTCATCGCCGCGCCGAGGTCGCGTAGCGTCTCCGCACGGAGCTTCATCAGGTAGCCATAAGTGCCGAAGGTCTCGTGGAACGAGAGCCCGTGATACGCCGGGGATGGATCGGCCACCACGGAGAAACGGCCGTTCGACCAGTTGAACTCCCCCGAATCCACGACGACGCCCCCGATGCTCGTGCCGTGGCCGCCGATGAACTTCGTCGCGGAGTGGATGACGATGTCGGCACCCCACTCGATCGGGCGGCACAGATACGGCGTTGCGAACGTGGAGTCGATCATGAGCGGGATGTCGCGCTCGTGTGCCATCGATGCCAAGGCTTCGATGTCGAGCACGTTGCCGCCCGGGTTTCCGATGGTCTCGGCAAAAAAGAGCTTCGTGTTGTCTTGGATCGCGCTCTTCCACGCCTCGAGATCATCGGGATCGACCCAGGTCAGCTCGATCGACATTTTGCGGAAGTAGTGTTTGAGCTGGTTGACGGTGCCGCCGTAAAGAGCCGCCGAGGAGACGACGTGATCGCCGGGCTCGAGGAGCGTGAACAGCGCTCCCGCTTGAGCGGCGATCCCGCTCGCGAACGCGACCGCACCGCAGCCGCCTTCGAGATTCGCCACGCGCTCTTCGAACGCTGCCACGGTGGGATTCATGATGCGCGAGTAAGTGTTCCCGTATTCTTTGAGGTTGAAGTACGCCGCCGCCGACTCCGGATCTTCGAAGACGTAGCTCGTCGTCTGGAAGATGGGAACGGCGCGCGCTCCGGTGTTGGGGTCGGGCCTTTGACCCGCATGTACTTGTCGCGTCTCGAAGCCGAAGTCACGAGACTCTTCCATGGCTGCCCTCCATTAGAAACTTCCGAATCAACGGGATTTGACGCGCTTCCTCGAGCAGGAACGAATCGTGCCCGTACGGTGCCTCGATGATGTGGAGCTCGACCGACTTGCCGTTCGCTTCGAGCGCGTCCGCGAGCTCTTGCGAGTTCTCCGGCGGATATAGCCAATCGGAGCTGAAGCAGATCAGGAACGTGTTCGCTTCGACGTTTTGCAACGCGGTCTCGAGACTTCCGTCTCCGTGCTCCTGCGCGAGGTCGAAATAGGATAGCGCCCGGGACGTGTAGAGATAAGTGTTCGCGTCGAAGCGTTTGACGAACTTGTCCGCCTGGTGGCGAAGGTAGCTCTCGACCTCGTACTCGGGGATGGTCAGCTCGTAGTTGATGTCGTCGCCTCGCTGCAGCCGCCGGCCGAACTTGTCTTTCATGGACGGGGCAGACAGGTAGGTGATGTGGCCGACCATCCGCGCCACGCCCATCCCCGCGTGCGGTGCTCGTCCGGTCTCATAATAATGTCCACCCTGCCAGTCGGGATCGGAGGTGATGGCGTTGCGTGCGATCGCATTCCAGGCGATGCCCTGGGAGCTCAGCGCGTGGGTGCTCGCGATGGGGACGATGTTTTGGACCGCCTTCGGGTAAAGCACCGCCCACGTCAGGGCTTGCATCCCCCCGAGAGAGCCTCCGGACACGGCGTGGAGTGTTTCGATGCCGAGCTCGTCCAAGACCGCCCGCTGGGTGCGCACCATGTCGGCGACGGTGATGACGGGAAAATCGGTGCCGTAGGGCTTTCCCGTCGCGGGGTTCAACGACGACGGCCCTGTTGTCCCTCGACAGCCTCCGAGAAGATTGGTGCTGACGACGTAGTAATCGTCGGTATCGAACGCTTTCCCGGGACCGATCATGCCGTCCCACCATCCGAGGCCGGTCTTTTTCGCGATGTCGCGCTCGTCCGCGCCGAAGCCGTCCAAAGCACTTTCTTCCGGAGGCTTTGTGCTGTAACCGGCTGCGTGCGCGTCGGCACTGAGCGCATGGCACACGAGGATGACGTTGTCGCGAGCAGGGGAGAGCGTGCCGTATGTTTCGTAGGCGACACGGACCTGGGAGAGCTCCCGACCGCAATCGAGCGGCAGAGGTCGCGGCAGGTCGAGGTACTGCGTTTCAACGACGCCGACGGAGCCTTCTCGAGGCCCTTTATTTTCGGCCACCGGCTTCGTCATGTGCGCATGATAGCGCCCCGCCTTCGCCAAGGCGAAGGCGAGACTAGCGCGCGCGGGGCTCGAGGAGGATTTCGCCGAGGATCAGAGCTTCTGCAACATCGCGTCCGGTGAGGTGCGCGAACGGCTGACCTGTCGCCACCGGTTTGGCCGTGCGAGCCCGTGCCTTTGTCTTCCCGGTCGGGGCCGTCGGTTTCGGCGCGCGAGCGTGGACCGTGCTGAGAGACTCGTAGAGCGCGGCGTGGATTATCGTGTTGGCTTCCGGACTCGCGAGCGCGGCTTCGATCGCGCCGGCCACGATGGCGCGCACGGATCCCTGCGCGCGTTCACCCGCGAGAAGCGACTCTTTCGCGCTCGTCGCCTGGCGCGCATGGCTTTCCCAGCCGGCGAGCCCAGGCACCTGAGCGAGACGCACCTTGCCGAACGCATCGAGCGGGAGTTGGAACAGCTCGTCCGTCAGCTGCGTGGCCGCAGCGAGCACCGGCGCCACGGGGAGGCTCGTCATCGAGCCCCAAAACCCAAAGGTGTCGGGTGAGCCATGCCGCTCGTCCCACTCGCGCCAGATCTCCGTCGCCTCTGCCGCGTAGCCCATGCGGGTCACCCAGCGCGCGGTGACATGAACGCGCACGTGCACTGGCGGCTCCGTGTGCACCGTCCCGTCTTGGTTGAGCACGATCGACGTCACCTGCGCCGGCCCTGCCGGCTGCGCATAGAGCTGCGCTATCGAAAGAAGGTACGACGGGCCGAAAAAGAGTGCGCCCATCGCGTCGGATACGATGCGCTCGATCCACGAAGCGAACAACACCCGCGTGAGCGCGGCGGGATCGTTTTCCACCTGTGCCTCGGCGGCCCCGAGCTCCAAACCCTGATAGATGTCCTGATAGAGCGTCGGCGCCGACGCGCCCAGGTAGCGCGCCATCTCAGGGGCCATCAGAGACCAGTGCGAAGGGTCTTGAAGAACCGTGCGGGGAACGAAGAGCGTCGCATCGGCGAGCGCGGATTCACGCAGTCGATCCTGGGCGGCAACGTCCCACACGATGGCAACCGGCGGCGGTAACGGGTTTCCGACGTTTCTCGGTTGATCGAGCTCCGCGGCCACTTGATCAGCGATGACGCGCGGCCCCTGAAGCTCGCGGCGCTGTCGGATGCCTGAATGAACCCGCGCTGTCTGCAAGAGCCCACGATAGTGCGACAACAGCCACTGGGTCTCTTGGCTCACACGCGCAAACTCGGGCGAGGATTCGTTACGGAGCTCGCTCTTGAGTGCCTGTGCTTTGTCGCGATAATCGTGGTCAACGAGAAAGGACACTTGAGCGCGCACCTTCTCGTCGATCTCGAGAAGGGTCGCTTCGATCTCCTGCTCGAGGTCGCTCAAGCTCAACAGCCAGCCTTCGCCCCGTTGTTGTTGTTCCTGAGAGGGTGGTGCCGGTCGGGGAGCGACTGGCTTCGGCGGTGGGGTGGCCGTTTGCTGTTGCGCCGCTTGCTGTTGTCGTTCCTTGTTCTTCTTGACTACTTTAGCGATCTGCGAGAACAGCCACAGCGCGAAAAAGACGAGGGGGACGAAATCAGAACCCTCCACGGCGATCTACTTCCCGCGCGGGCGCCTGGTTGCGCGTGCCGAGTTCGACTGCCGTGGCTTACTCTCCCCCCTGCGGAGGGAGCGGGGCGGCGCCAGTGCGATCGCGAGAATCAATTTCTTCCGGAGCTCGACCGGATCCTCGAGCGCCTTCTCGAGCAGTCGCGTCTCTTCTGATTTATTCACTGGGCTTGTCGTCGGATTTATCGGTCGAGCGCGAGATCGAATCGCGCATGCTGGTGTCCGCGACAACGTTCTTCATGTTGTAGTAGTCCATGATGCCAAGGTTGCCGTCGCGGAAGGCCTGGGCCATGGCCAGGGGCACTTCGGCTTCCGCTTCGACGACTTTCGCGCGCATCTCGCCGACCCGCGCTATCATTTCCTGCTCTTGAGCCACGGCCATGGCACGGCGGCTTTCGGCTTTCGCCTGCGCGATCTGCTTGTCGGCCTCGGCCTGCTCGGTCTGGAGCTTCGCACCGATGTTCGAGCCCACGTCCACGTCGGCGATGTCGATGGAAAGAATCTCGAACGCCGTGCCCGCATCCAGGCCTTTGGCCAGCACGGTTTTCGAAATGGCGTCCGGGTTCTCGAGGACGGCTTTGTGCGACTCGGACGAGCCGATCGTGGAGACGATGCCTTCTCCTACGCGCGCGACGATGGTCTCTTCGCCGGCGCCACCCACGAGCCTATCGATGTCGGCGCGCACGGTGACGCGGCTGAGCGCGATGAGCTGGATGCCGTCTTTGGCCACGGCGGCGACTTTCGGCGTGGTGATGATCTTGGGGTTGACGCTCATTTGTACGGCTTCGAGCACATTCCGGCCGGCGAGGTCGATGGCGGTCGCTTGCGCGAACGAGAGCTTGATGTTCGCCTTGTCCGCGGAGATGAGCGCATTCACGACGCGATCGACGTGACCGCCCGCGAGGTAGTGCGCTTCGAGCTCGTCGACGCTCACGCTCAAGCCGGCTTTGACCGCGCTGATGCGCGGATTCACGATCGCCGAGGGCGGCACTCGACGCAGTCGCATCGCGATGAGCGTGCCGATCCCGACATACGCGCCGGATGAAAACGCGGCGATCCAGAGTGCGACCGGCACGAAGTAGAGGATGAAAATGATTCCGACGAGAATGAGTAGAGCAGTGGCAGCTAGACCCATGGGTTAAAACCTCCTTTAAGTGGGCTCTTTGTCTTCCGGTGCGAGCTCGACGACGATGCGGGAGCCTTGAACTTGGGTGATGACGATTTTCGAGTCGGTGGCGATGAACTCGCCTTCGGTGACGACGCTTTGGCGGAGCTCGCCGAAGCGGGCGAATCCAGCGGGACGGAGGTCGGATTCGGTCACGCCTACCTGGCCGGTCGCGAGCTCGGTCTCGGCGGCGCGCGCGTCCGCGAGAGTCGACGAGTGCACCACGTCACGACCGAACCGGCTCTTGGGAATCCACAGTAAAACCGCGGTAGCGGACGCCATGACCAGGACGATGGTCAGGGCACCGTAGGCTGGCCCAAAGTGTTCGTACGCCAGGTAGCAACCGGCTCCGAGACAGATGAAGCCTCCGATGCCGGCGACGCCGAAGCCGGGGATCACGAAGATCTCGGCCGCCATCAAGAGATAGCCGGTGACGAGCAAGGCGACGACGGTGATGGCCGGATCGGTCACGTGCTAGTCGTCCTCGCGCACGACGGCGTTACCCGATCGCCACGCGATGATCTTGACGGTGGCGCCGGCGGCGATGAACTCGCCTTCGGAGACAGCGTCGATCCGGTCGGTGTCGATGCGAATCTTGCCGGCAGGTCTGAGATCGGTGATGGCTTCGCCCATGGTTCCGAGCGGAAATTTATCTTTCTCGGTCTCGTCGTGCGAAGTGAAGCCCTTGTCGGTCGAGAGCGACTTGCCGAGAACGAAGCGCCGGGTGACGCCGGTCGCGGGCAGCAGGCGCAGCATCAATACTCCACCGACCGCGGTCACGATGACCGACGTCGATACCATCATCAACGCGCGGTTGATGAAACCGAGATCCCAGGAAACACGGAGTTCGAGCCCGACGAGGAGACAAAACGACACCGACCAGCATCAAAGCGACGCCGGCAACGCCAAAGACACCGAATCCCGGAATGACGAACACCTCCACCGCGAGGAGCGCGGCGCCGATCGCGAAGAGCAAGAGCCCTTCCCAGCCCGCGAGCTGCGCCACATGATGACCGAAGAAGAACGTTCCCAGCGCGACCGCGCCCAGAGTTCCCGGAAGACCCCAGCCGGGCTGATAAAGCTCGATCATGATCCCGAGAAACCCGATGCTCATCAGCAGCGAGCTGACCATCGGCTCCGAGACTGCGCGGGCGATGACTTCGGCCCAATTCATCTCGCGCTCTCTGACTTCGGCACCCGATAGGTTCAACACCTCGAGTACTTCTTGGAGCGTCGCTGCTTGGTAGTCCGCGATCTCGAGCTCGAGCGCTTCGTCAGTGCTGAGCGTGAGCACTTTGCCTTTTTCGACGACGCCTTCGATCTCGACGTCGCGATCCACCATCGCTTCCGCTACATCGCCACGCCGGCCGCGGGTCTCAGCCGTGGTGCGCATCTCGGTGCGCACGTACGACATGTACTTTTCGCCGACGGCGGTGGGCTCTTCGTCGCCGCCCCCGCCAGTAATGGGAGTCGCGGCGCCGATGGAGCCGCCCGGCGCGATGACGACGTCTTCACACGCGAGCGAGATCAGGGCACCGGCGGAAATCGCGCGGGGGTGGATGAAGGCCACGGTTCGGATCGGCGCTTCGATGACCGCATCACGGATGAGCACCGCGGCGTCGACGCGTCCGCCGAAAGTATCGATGTCGAGGATAACGACCCCTTCCACCCGAGACGCCTCTTCGACGACGCGCGCGACGAACGGCGCCATCCCGAGATCGACCGTGCCTTCGATAGGCACGCGGAAAACCGTTAACGGTTGGGTCAACGGCCGGGTCGACGGTGTGTCCGGCTTTTCAGCTTCTTGGAGTCCGAGAACGTGTCCACCGACGCCGAGACAGAGCATCAGTTGCCAGAGGGATCTCGTCACGGTTGGCGTCGACTTCGTCGTCATATTTGCCCTAGGTCTCGTGCCAGATGGGCGTGGGAGTTGTCGTTTGTGCCGATTGGTAGATGCTCAGAAATCTACTTCACATTGTATAACAAAAGCGCTTGCGATCCAGGAAGTTACCGTGGTCTACTTCCCAACAACAAAGGTGACAACTCAGCCATGAAGCTCGAACGAGGGCCGGTCCCTATCGATTTCGCGCGGGAGCTCGTCGAAGAGGCGCTCGTGGTGGCTTCGAGACGCGCGGATGCCGAGCTTCAGGCGGCGTTCCTGGAGGAAAGGGAAGCCGTCCACAGTATCGAGACTATCGACATTCTAGAAAAACACCTCGATGCTCTCGACAGCCGATGGATGGATAGACTGCGCGTGGCCGAGGCGCTCGAGAGGGTTCTCGCCCGCCACCCGGGCCTCGAAGACGTCGTATCGCGGTGTTTTCTGAAACTCGCCCGGGGCAAAGAAGACGAAAAGGCCTTTCTGTACACGGATGACGCCTCCCTGTCGGGCACCGACGCTGCGAAACCGGCCCTCGTCATCCAACTCACCGGGGACACGCTACTGGCCCTGGACAAATTAGAACCCCTGCTGATGACCACGCTCGCACGAGCAAGACGTCCTTCTTCAGTTATTCCACATCACTGAGCAGCGGCCGCAAATTCTGCGGCACCGGAATCCGGAACGCGTTCAGCGACAACGCGACCAGGCTGTAGTAGCCGATGAGAATGGTCAGCTCGGTAACACCACGGGGACCCAGGTGCTCGGCCGCGGCCGAGAATACGTCGTCTTCGACGAAGTGGTCGCGCAGCAGCTCGAACGTGTACTTGTAAACGGACTCCTCGTCGCGCTGTTCGAACTCCGGCGTGCGGCGGCGCTTGATGTCTTCGATGACCGCGCGTAGAATTCCGGCTTCACGTCCGGCGGGTTCGTGGATGGACCACTCGATCTGCGCGTCCCAGAAGCGGGCGGTGACGAGGATCGCGAGCTCACGGATTCGGGGCGGTAGGGTGGTACGGAAACGCGCGTGCTCACCCAGCTGCTGTGCGCGCTGAGCCAGCTCGGGACTGTGAAGCCACACCCGGAACGGGCCATGGAGGCTCCCGCGAGAGGCCAAAATCGCGTCGTAGACCTTCGTCTGCTCTGGTGAGAGCTGATATCTCTCGAGCTCGGGAATCCGACTCACACGAACACCTCCTCCTATTTTGGGGGGATCATCCTCAATATTAATAGAATCGGGTCGACAATGGGTCTCGATTTGACGCCTCACCGAAGAGGAGACCGACGCTCTGATCGCGATGATGGAAGCGTTGGAAGGCGAAGGGTATATGGATTCACCGCCGACGTCGTTTCCTCAGTAGTCGAGGGCGTAGTCGAGCATGACGTCGTCGTCGAACAGGTAGCGGCCGTAGAAGCGCACGCCGTCGAGGACGTGTGGAATCCATAGCTTGTCGTCTTCCCACATCTCCTCGTAGGGAATCGCGTCGACGGGGGACCAGATGGGCGACGCCTCGTCGGTCTCGGTCGGCTCGCCCTCGTAATCGCCGGCTTTGAACACGTGTACGTGGATGGAGTAGCCGTCCACGAACTGGAACAAGTTCTCGCCCGCGTAGGAGAGATTCAGGGGTGTGATGCAAAGCTCCTCTTGCGCCTCCCGAATCGCAGCTTCGAGCGGCGCTTCGCCCGGCTCCAGCCGGCCTCCGGGAGCATTGATCTTCCCGGCGCCGAGCCCGCGCTTCTTGCGAATCAGAAGCATGTGGCCGTCTTTCACCACGAAGACGAGAGTCGCGGGGTCCTTGGCTTCCCAGGTGTCCCAATCTATATCGGCAAGCTTCTTGGCATTCTTCATGGGGAGCGCCATTGTGTCACAATCAATTTATGGGCAAGAAGGGATGGGCGATCGTCGGCGGGGCGGCGGCGATCGTGGTCTCTTACTTTGCGTGGACGATGTTCTTGTCGCTGGAGGCGCGGGTCGAGCGAACGATCAAAGGGGCCGCCGTTGCTGCCGAAGAAGTCGATGCCGCGACGTTTCTGTCGTTTTTCGATGCGAGCTACTCGGATTATGTGCACGCCGATCGGGCGACGTTCGCCGAGCGCATCGAGAGTGCTTTCGAGCGGTTCGACCGGCTGAACGTTACCATTCAGGCGATGGACGTGAGCGTCGACGACGACGGGGCGGCGGCTCGGTTCGAGCTGGTGGTGGTTGCCTTCCGCGGTGAGGATCGCATGGTCGTGGTCGGGACTCCGTTTCAGCCCGAGCTCGTTCGCGCCACACTTACGCGTGACGGCTCGGCGTGGAAGATCGTGCGCGTCGATCGAGGTATCGCCGAGCAGTAACCCGCATGCATGTCGTGCTCTTCGATGGCGTCTGCGCTCTGTGCGATGCTTCCGTGCGATGGCTCATCGCTGCCGACAAGAAGCTCGTGCTCCACTACGCGCCGCTTCAAGGCGAAACCGGAAAGGCCGTCCTATCGCGTCACCCGGACGCCGATCAAAGCTTGTCGACCATCTTATACGTACGGGGTATGGGTGGCGACAGCGAACGGCTCTACGAACGCTCCGACGCCGCGTTCGAGATACTGTACGACCTCGGGGGAATGTGGCGGGTGCTGTCGTGGTTTCACTTTGTTCCGCGGGCGCTTCGAGATGCCGTGTACGAGCTCATCGCCAAGCACCGATACCGGTGGTTCGGCAAATTCGACGCATGCCGCCTTCCTGAATCGGAAGACGCCGGGCGTTTTCTGCCTTGAGCTGTCTAATCTAGCCGAAGATCTTCTTGAAGAGCTTCGTCATCCGGGTCGGTTGATGACCTTTCTCGAGATAGCGCGTGGCGTCTTCGTTTCCGGGGTCGATTTTCAGCGCGCGCTCGAGCTCGGTAATCGCGCGCGCGTGCTTCTTGGTTCGCTGATAGTAGCGACCGAGGGCCACGTGGGCGTGTGCGTCGTTCGGAGCGAGGGTCACCGCCTGGAGAAAATGCTCTTCGGCCGTCTTCTCGAGGGTCGGGTGGAATTGCATCGCCTGCCCCAGCATCAACTGATAGCTCGCGTTCGCCGGCGCGAGCGCGACGAGCTCGTGCAAGAGAGGGATCGCTCCGTCCCATTCTTTGACGTGGAGGTGCAGCTTGGCGTCGCGCTCGAGTTGTTCGATGCGGTTCATGCGAGCGATGCCGTCGGCGGCGTCTTCCTCCTCCTCTTCCTCGGGAAGAGATTCGGGAACGAGAACGAGATCGGCCTCGACTGGTTCGGGGGCACGTTCCTGCTTCACGTCCTCTCCCGCATCAGCGATTTCGAGGAGGCCGAGCGTGAGAAGCGCGTAGCAAGCTCGAAGCGCGGCGCTTCTCTCGAGCGACGCGTCGCGAACGATCGAGCCGATCGTCACACCGCCCCCGGCCTTCTCCAAAACGTTTCGCTCTAGCCGTGCGAGCTTGCTGAGATCGAAGTTGTAAGCAGGTCGCTCGGCCATGCGGACGACGGTATCGGCCGGCGGTAGGGCCGAGAGGATGAGGCGACCGTCATCGACGCGCCTGAGCCCTTTCAGTAGAAGGGGTGGTACCGACAACGAGAACGGCAGGCGTGTGTCATTGGTCCCGGCGGTCTCGGCCTCTTCGAAGCTGTAGAGCCCTTCGGAGGTGCGGAACAGTGACAGCACGATTCTCTGCACCTGGACGCCGAGCTCGCGATGGAGTTGCTTCCGATTGAGCCGACCCATCTTGAGGAGGGCCTCGCCGAAGCGGCAGCTGTCGTTCGTCATCCTCTCGCTCGCGAGACGATAGTCGCCCTTCGAGATGCATTCGTGCGCGAGCATGCTCTCGCCGAGGCGATCTTGTCGCATGTTGCTCTTGGCGAAGCGCACCGCGCCGTCGTCGACGCGTATCGTTTTGATCCAGTTCCCGCTGACGATCTGAAGCTCGCCCGAGCGGCCTTCGTCAGCGACTCGCTTGAGAACGTTGGTAAACGCAACGGGCGAAAACGCCCCCATCCAGCTCGACTCCGTGGCCACACTTGTCATAGCGTCGATCGACCTCCGATTGGTCTGACAAGCTTACGGGATGCGCGGAGGGAAACCTGTGACACGAGTTGCTGGGTTTTCCCGCCAGGAAACGTGGTAGGAAACCCACAATGATGCCAAAAGAGAAAAGCAGCCGTTACGGGGAGGTGGTGGCCGCGGGCCGCTCGGGAGTACGGATCCACGTGGGGCGGGGTGTTCCCAACTCGACCCAGGCGTAGTTTCCGTAGCGCCCGAGGACGTCGATGGTGGTGCCGGCGTCGATGTGTTGCATCACCACTGCGTCCCTCGCCGGTCGATCGAGCACAGGTACCTCTCGAGCGAGCTCCACCGTATCGATCGCGCGGCTCGTGGGGTCGGTTTCACTCTCGGCAACATAGCCGGCGACGCCGTTCGGCAACGCGACGCGATAGCTCCGGCTGGACCCGCCCGAGACGAAGAGCGGCGTATGCTTGGGCATCTCTCGTAGCGGATGCTTCCAAGCATGACATGGCGCGGCAGCGGTGAGTACTCTTGCATAGCGTTGTCTCAGAATACCGAAGTCGACCGCGGTAAGATAGGAGCCCATGCCGAAGATGATCGCCGAAACGCGTCGTCTAGCGAACAAGAAGCGGCTGGAGCGGATTCGCTCGAGCCGAGAGGCGATGCAGACGGTCATGGGAAAAGAGCTTCGCCGCCTGGTCGCGCTTACCGAGGTCAACGATCACGTGCGGCCGGAGGAGATCGAGCGTACTCGAGTCAAAATCGAGGAGCTCGACGAGGCCATCGGGTCCGCAGGCTTGCGGCTCGATGCTTTGCGACTGATCTGGAGGCGGCCAGCCCGCCGGAGCCGTAGCGTATGTTGCGCGTTCGCGCCATCGTCACGATTGTTCTTCTGATTTCCGTTATCTACGCGTTCACGCCCGCCGAGCGCAAGCGACGCTGGCTCGACAAGCTCCGCGAGCTCGCCAAAGCGCTCACGATCTCGACGGTTCTCTACTGGATCTACATGTTCGCGGTGTTCTTCTTGCGTCAGAATTAGCGGCTGGCATAATTGAGATGAACCCTGAAAACGAAGGTCCACGCATCGCCCGTGCCAAGAAGAAGCTCGAGGTCCAACAATCACGGCAGCCTCGGATGCCTGTGTCTTTTCGCGCTTCCGTTCGTCGGAGTGGGCGTGTTCATGGGCTATCTCACCGTCGCGACGCTCGTCGAATGGTCGATGCGATCGTGGGTGCGCGTCGACGCCGAGATCGTTTCCGTCAATCTACAGCGGAACAGCGGCTCAGATTCGACGACCTATGAGGTGACGGCGAGCTACCGTTACGTCGTCAACGGCCAGGAGTACAGCGGATCACGAGTCGCTCTCCACTCGGGCTCCGACAATATCGGCCACCACCACCGCGACGCCTACGCGGAGCTTTCCGGCTACCGGGGCAAGACATTCCGTTGTTTCGTCGATCCGAGCTCGCCCTCCGATGCCGTTCTCTATCGCGATCTCCGCTACGGCCTCGTCGGCTTCTATCTTCTTTTCGTGGTGCTGTTCGGGGGCGCGGGCTTCGGGATGATCGCGGCGGGTCTCTATGGTTCGCGGAAAGCGAAGCGGCACGAAGAGCTCGAAGCGCTCCACCCCGACGAGCCCTGGCTCCAGAACGAAGACTGGAACGAGGGCCGCATACGTTCGTCGACCAAGGCGGCGTTCATCACTAGCGCGGTTTTCGCCGGCGTGTGGAACTTGCTCTCGATGCCGGTCGTCGTGTTCGCACACGAGCAAATCTTCGACCCTGACAACCGCATTGCACTCGTGGCGCTCTTGTTTCCCATCGTAGGAGTGGGCCTCGTCGTATGGGCCGCGCGCAGCTTCATCCAGTGGCGCAAGTTCGGCGAGTCCATCTTCGAAATGCGGACGATCCCGGGCGTCATTGGAGGACCGCTCGAGGGGACGATTCGCGTCAGCGCGGACATTCGTCCGGGGGCGGGCTTCGACGTGATGCTCAGCTCGGTACACCGCTATCGCTCGGGAAGCGGAAAGAATCGAAGCACCCATCAAGACGTGCTCTGGCAGAAATCGTATCGGGTCGCGCTCGCTCGATCGGGCCCGGGCATCCCGATCGCGTTTCAGATGCCGTACGACTGCGAGCCGACCGACGACAGCGACTCCGACAACCAACGTATCTGGAAGTTGGAAGTGAAGGCGGAAGTGTTGGGTGTCGACTACCACGTCGAGTTCGAGGTTCCCGTGTTCCGTACCGAGCACAGCTCAACGCACGCTCCCGATCCGAGCGACGGGGTCGACCCGCCGTTTCGCGTCGACGTGCCCCTTGCAGAGCAGCTTCGCAAATCGGGCGCCCGTGTCGAGCACCTAGCGTCCGGCAGACGGTTCGTGTTTCCGATGGCTCGTCATGTTGGAAGCGCACTTGCGCTCACGCTCTTTTTCGCCGTTCTGACCGGAATCACGGTCGGTCTCTGGTACTCCGATGCGCCTCGCTTGTTCCCATGGGTCTTCGGCCTGTTCGACGTTCTCATCTTCTTGGGCGTGCTGGATATGTGGTTTTTCTCGAGCCGCATCGATGTGCGAGAGGGGGGGCTGAGCTTTGCCGCCGGACTGTTTGGCGGGAGACGTCGCGAGCTGAGCCGCACCGACATCGAGAAAGTCGCGCCGAAACGTGGAATGCAGTCCGGGAATAAGCTGTTCTACCAGATCGAGATTCTCGAGCATGGCGGTAAGACCCACGTCGCCGCGAAGCGCCTGCCCGATCTCGATACCGCCGAGCGGCTCGCCGCGGAGATTGAAAACATTCTCGGTTGACAAGTATAATTGACGTATCGAAGAATCCGATTCAGCAAGGTCTCGCCATGAAAACGTTGCTCGACTTGATCCAGGAATGGGCCACGCTCAACGATGCCAAGACCTTGGCCGGCGGCGTTCTGCCACCCGACGACGAAGCGCGGTGGAACGAGCTGAGAGAATTCTACGAGCTTCTGATGGCACAGGATGGCCTGCCCGAGCACCCGGTCGCTCGCTACTCCGCCTCCGAGATTCGAAACGCGGTGTCCAAGCGATCGGGGCTCCGGGTCCGCACCGACCTCGAGATCGTAATGATGAAGGAGTCGGAAGTTCATTTCGCTCGTGTTGGGAATCTGAGCTGTGGGGGCGTCCTGCTGCTGAGTGACTCTGGCTTCGATGTCGGCACGGGAGTTCTGCTCCATCTCGCGAACGTCTCTAGAGGCGCTGAAGTGCTTCCAATCAACGGAGAGATCGTGTGGAGCGCGGACTCGGGCGCCGGCAACGGCACGTTCCGCTACCGGATGGGCGTTCAGTTTGCCGGACTCGGCACCAAAGAAGAGGAGACCCTCGACGCGTACGTCGTCGAACAGTCTCGAGACGAAGCTTCTGTCAGTGTCACGCGATTCCCTCCCGTCCGACTTTATGCAGCGAGAGGGGCTCGCGTTTTAGGACCCAGCGGTATCAACGCGGGATCGCCGTAGTTTCTCCCTCCGTCTCCCACCCTTTTTCTTCCGCGAGCAGCTTCATGTCTTCGATGCGGTCTTCACTGAGCGGATGCGTTGCAAGATAGCTAGCGAGGGAGTGTTCCAAAGCCGTATCCGGGGAAGGAAGCTTCTCGAAGAAATCCGTAGCGCCTGCGACGTGACCGAACTCGGCCACGACGAGCATTAAGCCGAACGCATCGGCTTTCGATTCTTGCTCGCGGCTGAAACTCCGAGTCGACAATTGGCCCGAAAGCGCCACTAGCTCCGCCACGGTCCCACTCTGCCCCATCGCCGTCAGGATCAGAGCGAGCGCGAGACCGCGCCCCAGGCTGCGCACGTGATCGCGATCGCGATAGTGACCGAGCTCGTGCCCGAGCACGAACGCGAGCTCGTTCTCGCTCTCGACTTGAGCCACGAGCCCGGTCGTTACTAGGATGAGCCTGCCCGGAAAAGCGAGTGCGTTGGGTTGGCTCGATTCGAGAAGCCCTACCCGGAGCCCGTCAGGGTGCTCGGGCCAGTGGACGAGGAGTCTTTCCAAAAGCGCCTCCAGCTCGCGCTCTTGGGCTTTCTCGACGTCGTTCGTCGGCGTGTACCGCATCGCTTCGAAGTTGGGAAAGATGCTCGCCTCCCAAGACCGCGGCAGATAGGGGACGAGACGATCGACGAGAAACGTCGCGAGGCCGAGAAGGACGGCGACGACGACGATCACGCCGACGACCAGCACCACACCCTCCTTCAGCGGATGACGCGGGGTGACGTTGACGTCGTCGCGGGGAAGGCGCGGTTTGAAGTTCACGCGACCGTCGCTGGTCTCTTGAACTTGACGCCGGTACCGAAGGCCAGGATCTCGACCGCGGCTGTGCCCTTGTTGTTCCCGTGCGAGCTCGCAATTCGTGACGTTTCGAGGCGGACGTTGATGACCGCGTTGAAACCCTTCCGGCGTGCTTCGTCTTTCATACGCATGATCGCCTCTCGCCGCGCGCGGTCGAGCAGCGATTCGTACGACGCGATGCGGCCGCCGAACAGCATGCGAAGACCCGCCAGGAACCGCTTGAAATAGTCGACAGAGATGACCACGCTGCCGGTCACCATCATCGTATCGACCGCTTCCTGGTCCGGTGGCTCATAGGGGAACGTGACCGTGAGAAAATGTCGCGACGCGTGCTCCCGAGCCCTGAGCGCCCGGTAGTGTTTTTTCTCGATCGCGGTGCCGATGAAGTACGCGCCTATTAGGAGCACCAGCGCAACGAGGAGCTGAACGAGTGCATCGTAAGCCATCGCTACTGCACCTTGACCGCGGTGCCGTACGCGAACAGCTCGGCCGCGCCCTGGGCCACGGAGCTCGTGGTGAAGCGCACGTTGACAACGGCATTGGCCCCCATCGAGTGCGCCTGAGCGACCATCCTTTGGACGGCCTCCTGACGCGCTTCGTTGAGAAGCTCGGTGTAACCCTTCAACTCGCCACCGACGATGTTCTTGAAGCTGGCCATGATGTCTCGGCCGATATGTTTCGCGCGCACCGTGGAACCGGTGACGACACCGTAGAACTCGAGAATGGTTTTTCCCGGGACGTTCTCCGTATTGCTCAGAATCAAGATGGTCTCCTTTCTTCAGTCTTCGTCGTGAATGGGACGCCTCTGCTCTTTCATTGCGGAGCGATGGCGTTTGTCATCAAGGCGCCTTTTTCTCGCCGTCATTGTCGGTTTGGTCTGACGGCGCTTTTTCGGTTTTTCCGCCGCCCGGCGCAGGAGCTCGACGAGACGCTCGACAGCATCTCCGCGGTTGCGCTTCTGGGAACGGAAACGATTGGCTTCGATGGTCACGACGCCGTCGTCCGATATCCGGCTGCCCGCGAGCTCGGCCACGCGAGCACGGACGTCCTCCGGCAGTGACGGGGAGCCGCCAGCGTCGAACCGGAGCTGCACCGCGGTCGCTACTTTGTTGACGTGCTGACCACCCGGGCCTCCCGAGCGTACGAACTTCACCTCGAGCTCGGACTCGTCGATGGCGAGGTCTTCGGTGACTTGGAGCATTCCTTTAATAAGGATACCAGGGTGACGCCCTGTGGCGGTCGGCGCGGGGCTAAAACCCCACGTTCCAAACTACCGCCGCCGAGCAATATGTCTTTGTTTCAATAACTTAGAGCAGGCTCGGTTTCGGCACGCGGATTGCTTTCTCGAATGGGGAATTCCCCCGAACCGAGACATTGAGGAGTCATGCCGCGTTTCTCCGTTGTGCTTGCGTTGAGCGCCCTGTTTTTGGCCGCGGGCCCGTCCGGGGCGCAGACCACGCACTACCGGTCCATTGGCAGCGCTCTCGACTACACGACCGGAACGGTCACCGCGGTCAACGGTGAGACCTGCGTCGTCGGCTCGCTCGACCTCCAGTGGAAAACGGCGAATCGGGGCCGGGGCGATCGCATCGTCATCGGCGGTATGCCGTACACGATTCTATCCGTCGACGCCGAGAACGAGCTCACGCTCACCCAGCCCTACACCGACCCGACGACGTTCACCGCGCTCTACACGATCTCCCGGAAGTTCGGGATGCTCAAAGACTGGGACGATTGCATCTCGAACGACGTAGGGTGCGACGGCGCCTCTTCGTCGAGCCTGGTCACGGACGATCGGATCGAGGTAGGCGTCGTCTACAAGGATTCGGTGTACCTCATGAATGCGGGCGGTGACAAGCTTGATCTCGAAAACGTCCCTACCGACGCGGTCCACACCATCACGCTAACCGTCACCCCGCCCAACCGCCACCACGGCGTGCTGGACACGGGTGTGATTCTCGACAATGGTTCAGGCGACCCCGCCATCAGAAATCCGGACCGGCTTCGTGACCATCGAGTGGATCGAGCTGCACCGTGGAGACACCGACGATCAGATTCTTGCCGACAACATCGGCCTCTCGAGCCAAATCGTCGTGCGCAACGTGTTGTTCTACGATGATGACAACACCGCGTACGGATTCCACGTCGACGATGAAGATGCCAAGGTTCTCTTCTATAACAACATCCTCTACGGCTTGGATCACGGAGTGCACGTCGCCGGATTGACAGCCGCCTCGCCGGGCTTGTTCGAGTTCTACCACAACACGTTCTACCAGAATGTGCGCGGCTTGCACTCGCCAAGCCCCCCGGCCGACAACGACGTCATCGTCATGAACGGAAACCTGGCTCACTCCAACACATTGGCGGACTTCGACGCGCTCACTCCCGATCCGTCGAGCGCCAAGAATTGGTCCGGCGACGGTACCGGGGCGACTCACGGTGGCGTGGGTGGAATCGCGCTCCCCGCGATCTAGTTCGTCTCCTCGACGTTTCCGGAGGACTTGCACATCATGAGGGGCAGTATCGTCATGGATCAGGGCTTGGCAATCGCGGCCGTGATCGATGATATCGATGGCCGTCCTCGCGGCACTCCCGATATCGGCGCCGACGAGGCGGATAGCTCGTCCGCGAATCCAGCAAAGATTCTGACAGCGAAATCGGCCCTCGACCTCGTCCAGCTCGAGTGGCAGCACCCGGACTTCGGGCCGATGGACTTTGTCGAAGTCCACCGGAGCTCGACCGCCTTTCTGACAGATCTGTCCGTCCCGATGTTGGCGTGCACCTACTTAACACCGGCTCCGGGAACGAAAGGACAGTGCGCGGACATGCTTCCTCGTGTCAACGGCACGCCGTATTACTACTCGGCCTTCGTCTACGACTTCGGTGGCAACTACTCGAAAGAGACGAGCGTGATAGGGCTGCCGTTCGACACCGGAGCCGTCCCCCCCAAGTGGACCTATGCGACGAGAGCGGCGACGCAAGAGCCCGCGGGTGTGCGAGGCTCGAACGCGTTCGTCGTCTCGAACGACAGTTTCTTCCACGCGATGCAGGGCGGCGCTCTTCCCACTTCGGGCGAGTGGCCTCTCTCTGCATGGGCGCCTTACAAGTTGCCGGCCGCGGTTCAACACCGTCCGGTGATCGTCAGCCTCACAGGCAGCCCGACGGCACTTCTCGGCGCCCAGGACGGTCGAGTGTACGCGATCGACATCGCCACCGGGAGGCTGGTTTGGAAGAGCCCGGACCTGGGCGGGTCGATCGACGCGGCTCCCGCCGCGCTCGTTGCGGACTACAGTGCGACGGGAGGAGGAGCCGACAAGGTCTTCGTGGGAACGTCGGACGCGTCGTCGAACTCTCTGTTCGTTCTCGACCTTTTCACAGGCGATCTCGTCGAGCGCTTCGATGATGTGAGCCAACCGGCGAACATCGGCGCCATCACCGGTGTTGCCGTCAAATACCCGAGCGGCCCGGTCTTCTTCACATCGGACAACGGCTCGGGCGGAGGGAACAGAAACGTGTGGTCCATCGATGTCAGCGTGCTCCCGGCGACGCCGGTCGAGATTTGGTCGGACAACCCCGGTGCGATCGATGCCGGCCCGACGCTCTACCAGAACCTCCTCTTCGTGGGCTCGAGGGCTGGGAATCTCATCGGCTACAACGACGTCGGTATCTTGCCGCTGTGGACGCTCGCGCTCGCCAACGGTGCGCTGAAGGCGCCGATTTTCCCCGTGTTCTCGTACGACACGCTCCTGGTGTCGACCGATGACGAAGTCCACTCGGTTCAGTTCACCGCCACCGGCGGCTGCGTCACGCCTCCGTGCACGAACTGGACGGAGGTGCTGGGCTCGCCGGCATCACCGATTCTCTACGTTCCCGGGACCGATAAGGTCTACGTCGGCCTCGGGAACGGAGACTTGCGAGAATTTACCTTCGATCGGGTGGTACCCACCAACCCGCGGACGCCCCGGACCTTGACACTTTCCACGTCGGGGCTCGGTGGACCAGCGTTCTCCATTCCTCATCTCACGCTGTACGTGAGTGATACCAGTGGCAAAGTCCACGGCATTCCCTGGCCCATCCCATGACGGAGCGGACACGATGAAGTTGCGAAGAGCTGGTTGGTGCGTTCTCCTCGCCGCGATCGTTCTGCTCGCGACGCCGGGTAGTGAAGCGATGATGGGCGAGCGTCCGAGAAAACGTCCGTTCTTGCTGCGCGCACACGTGGTCGACTTCGAGACCGGAGCGCACCCGAGAAAGCGCTCGCGCCGGCGGCGCTTCCGAGCCTACAAAACCCATACGATCGAGTTCGATGTCTTTCAGCGGGGACGTCCCGGTTTTGAGCGGCCGAGCCAAGTCAAGCTCTACTTGCCGAACGGCGATCTCTACAGCGCGCTCGATCTCGAGCCCTTCGAAGACGAATCGATTCGCAAGCGCGGCCGCCCGGCTGCGACGGCGCGGGTACGGGTGTATTGGTTCAGCGTGAAGATGACAGCGAGGTTGGACGTTAACGCAACGCCCGGCGGCAGGATGTCCCCTATCGCCCCAGGGATCGTACCAGAGTGCTCGGGGGCGTCAAGGGTAAAGCGCGCTGCGCGCGCCGGCTTCGCCGCCCTTGACGCCCCCTGCGCTCTCTGGTACTCAATGCTTGTGGGCGAGAGGGAACGGAGTGGGGCTCCTGGGATCAGAGTGTTCATGCGGGCACCTTGTTCGCACGGCGCTCACGCCGCAGCTTCCGAGCCTGCTCGAGTTTGCGGTCTCGCTCCGACCAGATCTGGGTGGCCTTGCCATCCATGAAGTCCAGCGGCGCAATGTAGCCGATCGCGCTGTGCAGGCGAACCCCGTTGTAATATTCGACGAATCGTTCCATCAAGCGGCGAGCCTCTTCGAGGCTCGTGGGGCTGGCAGGACGCAGGGCGTCCGATTTTATCGTCTTGTGCCAACGCTCGATCTTCCCGTTCGATTGCGGGTAGTACGGTGCGGTCCTCACGTGCGTCATCCCTGAGATGCGGATGAATGCCTTGAAGTCCTTCGCGATGTACTGCGGACCGTTGTCCGAGATGATTCGAGGCCGCGCATCGGGGTACCGCTCCTTTGCTCGCTCCAAGATGCACTCCACATCCGCTTCCGTCATCGACTCACGAATCTCCCAGTGAACCACCGCGCGGCTCGCACCATCCAGAAACGAGCAGAGGTAGTAGAACGTCCCACCCAGGTTCAAGTACGAGATATCCGTGTGCCAGTGCTGGTGCGCTCGCAGCGGCTGAACGAAGCCCGTTCCCTTCTTCGACGGCTTCGGGTTCCAACGGTCCAGACGACCCGCCTTCGACAACACCCGGTACGTCGTCGAGGGGCTAACTGCCACCACGTCTTCGTCCAGCATCATGAACGTGAGTCGGCGATACCCGTCCAGTGGGTGGCAGTCGAAGTAGTCGATCACGGACTGGCGCTCCCATTCTTCGATCCAGTGATCCCGCGGCACCAGGCCGTTGTGCTCATTCACCTTCCCGTACCGCTTGCGCCAGTCGTAGAACTTGCCCCGAGCGATCCCGCACCACTGAACGATCTGCTGGACCGGAAGCTGGGTCTTGGTGGCGATTGTGTTCACGAAGTCGACAACCTCGTCACGACGGTCATGGGGAATCCAGGCACCACTCAGGCTTCCCCAAGTTTTTTTTGAGTGTCACGTACTCTTCGGTCACCTCAGCGATGATCTGATCCTTACGGGCCACCTTCGCCTCGAGACGGGAGAGCTTCTCCTCTAGCTCCTTCTCACGGCTCGGCGCACGACGGAACGAAAACACCGTATGGGCTCCAGCCAATAGCTCCCTTTGCCATGTGTAGAACAGGCTCGGCTGGATTTCTGCCTCGTTGCATACCTCCGAGACCGGCTTTTTCTCGGCAACGTGCTGGCGCAACAGCTCTGCCTTTTGCTCCGCAGTGTGACGACGACGACCTTTGCTCATGACAGCTCCTTTTTCCATGTGCGTATTTTAACTTCAGGACTGTCATGTTCCAGCTGAACCGAAACACGGGTTTCCGGCACGATGATCACGCGCTATGGGCTCTATGGCAAGTGGCGCGCGGAAGTCTGCTGGGAGACCGGCTCGGTGACGTCGTGCCGACGCGGGCTCACGTTCAGGATCCGCTGACCTCGGCGGCCGAACCCTTTCCTGTATAATCCCCATCCTTATGAGAATCCCGTCTTCCTTTGAACTCATAGACTTACGCGCCGGCCAAAGAGCGGATGTCGCGTTTGAGATCGCGGCGAGGAAGGGGCACACTCCATTCGAGTGCGTGCTGTCGGATTCGCAGGGCACGCCTATACAGCACCTCCGCTTCCCAGTACTTTCGCTCAGCTTCGTAAAGTCCAACGACCTGCTCAAGAGTCACCGAAAGTGAGTGCCGTATTCACTGCATCTTCGGCGACAGTCACGTGTTCCGTGCCTTGGCAAATGAATGATAAGATGAGCGGACTTGCTGGCTGCCGGATGGATGCGGACAAAATGGCTCGATAAGCGGAGACAAAACTAATGAACATCCTTCTCTACAATCCCGATAACGAGGTAACGAACAACTACATGCCTCACCTATGGATGTTCCTCCTCCAGACGCTCACCCCTCCGGGGCACAAGGTGTTCCTCATTGATGGCAACGCCCAGCCGATGAACGAGGAGGAGATCGCGAACTTTGTTCGGGAAAACGAAATCGAGCTCGCTGGCATTGGAGCGATGACGCGCATGGCCGCGAGGGCCTACCGAATGGCGGATGCTATCCGTGCGGCAGGCGCCAAAGTGGTCATGGGAGGTCCGCACGTCACAGAGGTTCCCGACGAGCCCATTGGCCGCGACACCGAGCCCCGGCACGCGGATGCCGTCGCTTTGGGTGAGGCGGATGCGCTCTGGCCGCAAATCGTGCGCGATTGTGAGGCCGGAGAGCTCAAAGAGGTCTACCTGCCGGTTAATGAGGCCGGGGAAGAGGTCAAACCGGCCTTGGAAGACTATCCCAGTATCCCGTGGGAGCAGATGGATCTCACCCAGTTCAATCTGGTCGCGAAGATTCCAAAATTGGCGCGCTATCTGATCCGCAAGGCTGGGATTTCCTGGACCAGTTTCTACTTGGTGCCGATTGAGTCCGGTCGCGGGTGTCCGTACGGCTGTGACTTTTGCACGGTGACCGGGTTCTTTGGAGACTCCATCCGTTTCCGAACGGACGAGAGCGTCGTCAACGAAATCCTGCGGCTGAAAGCGCGTGCCACTGCCGAGGGGGGACAGGTAGCGGTCTTCTTCATCGACGATAACTTTGCCATCAATGTCAAACGCACCAAATCATTGCTTCGAGAGATGATCCGCCAAGGCGCTCAAATTCCTTGGATAGCACAGATCAGCATGAATCTTCTCAAGGACGAGGAGTTGGTAGATCTGATCAAGGAAAGTGGTGGACGATGGATCTTCATGGGCTTGGAGTCTATCGACCCCGATAATCTCAAGGCCGTCAACAAAGGGTTCAACAAGCCGGCTCAGTACGGCGACGTGCTGGATCGCTTGGCTCAGCGGGGCATTTACTCCATCACGTCGTTCATTTTCGGAATGGATGGCGACGAGCCGGGAGTGGCGAACAAGACGATCGAGGCGATCGAGTCTTGGCCTCCGGGACTCCCCGTTTTTGGTTTGCTGACACCTTATCCCGCGACACCGCTCTATGACCGTCTGTTGCAACAGGGTCGGCTCACGCGACCGAAACATTGGCTAGACTTCAAGCCGTTTGAGATGGCCTTTGCGCCGGAGAGCATTACGATCGAACAAGCGGAGGCCGAAGTGCGCGAGGCCTGGGCCAAGTGCTACAGTCCCAAGGCCATTGCATCGGCCCTCAAGAGGATTGAACACCGCCCATTCGTGGAAAGAGCCGTCATGTTGGTGACTCGATTGACTTTCCGAGGAATCTACTTTCCGCAGATGACGAAACGCCACTTGCTTAAACTGGTGTGGCAGAACCGTTCGAACCTTGCCAAGATTGTTGGTGAAGGTTGGGCGGCCAATCGTCGCCATCGTCGGAATAAGGCGACGCAGATGGCGGAATCCGTGCCCGAGGTCTCCAAGCCGGTTGAAAAACAGATGAGCCGCTGATTTCGAGGCCCCGGCCACTTTCGGCTCTAGCTCGAGATTGGGCCGCCGCAGCGCAGCTCGTCCGTGCGGTAGGGATCGCCATGTTGCTCATGGTGTTGGTGTTTCCAGGAGGGAACCATGAGATTCCTGTTGCTGATGACGTTTGGGCTTTCCACGTTTGGCCTCGCCCAGGAGCCCTCAGCCCGAGCGCAGGGCGAAGTCCAGGAGCGAGAGCCCGGGCCCGCGGAGAGGCCGTTCTGGCGGCCGGTGATCATGGGAACGCACGGCATGGTGGCCGCCGAGCATCCACTGGAGGCGATGGCGGGGATGAAGGTTCTCGAGGCGGGCGGAAACGCCATCGACGCGGCCGTCGCCGTCTTTTATATGACGACGGTGGTGGAACAGCACCAGGCCGGTTTGGGAGGGGACGGCTTCATCCTCGCCTACATCGCCAAAGAGGATCGCGTCATCTTTATTAATGGTACCGGCCCCGCACCGGCGCGTGCGACTCGAGAGTTCTATGAGAAGCTCGGTGAGATCCCTGATGCGGGGCCGTACTCGACGGACGTCCCCGGCGCGGTGGGAGGCTTCGACCTGGCGCTTTCGCGCTACGGCACGATGCCTTACGACGAGCTTCTCGCGCCGGCCATCGAGGCAGCCAAGGGACAGCCGCTGGACTTTTGGGCCTCGCGCTCCCACGAAACGTCGGTCGAGAAGATTTCTCCGTACCAGAGCTCGGTCGAGCTCTTGATGCCCCAAGGACGCCCATTGCGCGCCGGCGAAATGTTTTTTCAGAAGGCACTTGCGAGCTCACTCGAGACGATAGCGAGGCAAGGAGCCGAGGCGTTCTATCGAGGCTCGCTCGCACGCAAATCGGCCTCGTTCTATGAAAAACAGGGCGGGCTGCTCACGTACGAAGATCTTGCTGGCTATGAAGCCGAACAGGCCGAGCCTATCAAAACAACGTACGCGGGTCTCGAGGTCTATCAGAGCGCGCCCAATTCGCAGGGCATCGTCATGCTGATGGCGCTCGATATTCTCGAGGGTTTCGACCTGGAAGCACTAGGCCACAACAGCCCCGAGTACGTGCACCTCGTCACCGAAGCCATGAAGCTCGCTTTCGCGGACCGGAACCAGTGGGTGGCCGACCCACGTGTGGTGGACGTTCCTGTCGCCGGTCTTCTCTCCAAGGAGTATGCGGCGAAGAGGCGCGCACTCATACGCCGCGGTCGCGCTTTCGTCGCCGCCCCGCCGGGCGACCCCGTGCCGGCAAAGCCGTCCTGGACGGGTTCGAAACGACCTATGCGGAACCTCAAACGGTCGAGAGCACGTCGGAGCCAGAGTTGCTCGACGGCGAGACGTCTTCGTTTTCCATTGCGGACAAATTCGGAAATCTCGTTTCCGTGACGCATAGCATCAACTCCAGCTTCGGAAGCGGTATGGCGGTCGAAGGTGGGGGCTATTTCCTCAACAACCGCATGCCGTACTTCAGCCTCGAAGAGGACGACGTCAACGTGCTCGTGCCGGGAAAGCGAACGCGCCATACGGTGAACCCCGCGCTCGCGCTCAAGGATGGCAAGCCGTATCTGGCCTGGAACACGCCCGGTGGGGATAACCAGCCGCAAGCCATGCTTCAAGCTTTTCTCGCCTTCGTACATTTCGGGATGAACGTGCAGCAGGCGGTGGAAGCTCCGACCGTCACGTCGAGCGCCTTCCGCGCCTCGATGTATCCCGGCCGGATTCTCGGCAAGCTCACCATGCCCCAAGTTCTCGGCGACGAAGTGGCCGAGGCGCTGGCAGCCAAGGGACACAACGTGCAGGTGATTCCGCTGCAGCAGCCTTATCGTCAGGCCACCTCGGGCGCGGGGGCGGTCAAGATGGTCTGGATCGATCCGGAGACGGGCATTTTTTCATGGAGGCGTCAGCCCGGCGAAGAGCGATTACGTGATCGGCTGGTAGTCCTCCATTCTCGTGAAATCGGCGAGCGCGATAGAGCCCGAGGTGACATCGCCCCGCTCCATCGCATCCTGGAGCTCGGGGATCGTCTTCTCGAACGCGTCGAAGCGTTCTGCCTGGGTCGCCAAGCTGCTTGCAAGTATTAAGGAAAGAGCCAGCGTCATGAGGTGCCTCCCGTGATTGGTTTTCGTGCGATCAGCTGCTGCGTCGACGTGGCGAACCCGAGGAGCATCAACAACAAGTCGACGCCGGTGAAAAACGACAACGTCACCACGTTCGAGTAGTTGAAGATCTCGAAGACGCTTCTGTGTTTGGTCAAAGCGTCCATCTTCATCGAGTTTCGGATGCGCATGTTCCATGCGGGAGCCGACGTCGTCGCGCCGTGGCGCGCGATCTCGAGACCGCTTCGCCGGGCGAGCCCGGCGAGTGTCTTGCGCGAGAACAAATGGAAGTGCCTCGGGAAATGCGTCATGCCCCAGTTGTCTTTTGAAAATGTAGCGAGCCGGCGCGTTGGTGTCGGGCGTCTCGAGATACAAAACCCCGCCGGGCGCCAGGTGCTCCGACATCCACCGAAACACCGCCCTCGGGTCGATCACATGCTCGATGACGTGGATGCCGATGATGGCGTCGAACCGAGCTGTGGTTTCTACGATCTCGACGGCGCCCTCCAACAGGCGAATGTTCTTCGTCCGGAGCGCGGAGCGGGTCTCGTCGTCGAAGTAGATATCGTTGGCGTAGAGCTCGATGGGGCAGGGGCTGATGTCGCCGAGGAACTCGAGCTGCCGGCCCGAGCCGGCTCCGATCTCCAGAACCTTGGAGCCCTTGCGGAGATTCGACAAGACTGATTTCATGCGTCGCTTGTCGAACAAGTTGCGCTTGATCGATGCCACGAGCCCGGACGGGTGATACGCGGAGTCGTCGTTGAGCGTAAGATAGTTCGCGTAGATCTGGTGGATGTCCTCTTCCTTGGGTCGAGGCGTCAGATACCAGTGGCCGCACTCACCACATTCGAGAAAGGTGAAGGCGTTGTCGCACGTGCGGAACTCGATGTCATGTCCCTGGAACACGGTCGTGCCGCGACTGGGGTCCGTGCCGCACACGCCGCAGTCCACGGTCTCGAGCTCGAGCACGATGCCGCTTTCTATGTTCACGTCGTTTTCGGCACGATGACGTAGAGGCGCACTGGCTCGCCGGTTCTCGGATCGGTCGCGAAGAGCTCGACGTAGACCAGACCCGGGTTTGGCCAGGCGAGCTCGAAGCGGTGCTCTCCCTCGGAGAGACGAACGCGCTCGGCGGTCTTTCCGTTGAGTCGGACCTCGACTTCGGTTCTACCCGAGGGATTGCGCGGGCGGACGTTGAAGCGAACGACTTCGACTTCGGCTTCGGCTTCGGCTTCATCAGTCACCAAAACGTTGAAGCCGGCCGCGCCCGTCATCGCCGAGCGTTTGGGAGGGACTTTGAGAGGCCAGTGGACTCCGTAGTCGGCGCGAGCACTGAAGCTTCTCGGCAGCTGAGGGAGGACGATAACGGCCAGAATCGCTGCGGCAAGCCCGGCTACTGCCAAGATCTTCTTGTCGACGTTACCGAAACTACCCGCGAGCACGACGGCGGCAAGTGCGATGAGCTGCGGCTCGATAGGAGCGCGCAGGCGCGGACCGCCGAAGCCGGAGAGCGCCACCAGGCCCATGTTCACGGCGATCCAAACGAGAAGAAACGTTGCGAGAAACGGCTTCCGGCAAAGAACGACACCGAGCGGAGCGAGGAGGAGGCACACGACGAAGGCGAGGTCGCCGAATAGGTGCGAGGTGAATTTTGCGAACAGCGCCCCAGCTTTTGTCGCAGCGCCCAGGTAAATTTGCAGAAGACGGCCACCGTTGACGTGGAAAACCGATTCGACCGTCTTCCACCAATCGCTCATCGTTGCCATGGGGGCGTCCACGAAACCGCCGAGCAGAATGATGGCGGTCTTGGCCAGCGATGCGGGCTCATCGCCCTCGACGCCTCCGTAGCGCTCGACGATGAAGATGCTGCCGTGGTTCTCTACGAACGTCGCTTGGCCCAGATGCTGCGACAAGGAGACGCTGTAGGGTATCGTCAACAGAAAGAAGCCGCCGAAAAGTGCCGCTACATTCCAAAGACTTCGGCGGCGATCACGATAGACCATCAGCGCGGCGAGAAACGGCAGCATGTACATCGGCATCGAGCGAGCAAGAGTCGCAATGCCGAAGACGGCTCCCGCGGCTGCGAAGTCCCAGTGACTCAACCCGTCTTGTTTGAGGACGGCCCGAAGCAACAACACGAACGCGAGGAGCACGATGGGAACGTAGATCGCCTCCTGCATCGTCGACCACACCGCGATGATGTTCGGGAGCCATGCGGCGTAGATGGCTGCCGCGATGAGGCCGGCGCGCTCGGAGTGTAGTTGTCGTCCGAGAAAAAATAGGAGCGCGATCGTTGCCGTCGACATGAAGATTTGGCCAACTTGCGCGCTGAACGGATAACCGGGGAACAGCGCGAACAGCGAGAGAAAGACGGGGTACGCGGGTGGCAAGACGTAAAATCGCTGATCGTACGAAGAGTGTCGTACCGCATCGAACGTCCACCGCCACCCTTCGCCGTCTCGGGCCAGGATGCGTCCCTTGAGCTTGTAGTGGTCCGGGTCGACTCACTCGTAGCGAGGCTGCGACTTGGCGTGGAGCAAATAGGCGATGCGAACGCTGCAACCCAGGAGGACTATCAGCGCAAGCGTCAGAACGGACGGTCTGCTCATTATCGTTGTAGCGTGAGGATTGTATACTAGTGCTCGCGGAGGGGAAGGCATGCCGACAGTTGCGTTCACACCCAATCTTCAGCGCCACCTCGACTGCCCTGAAGTGACGGTTGCGGCGGACACGGTGGCCGCCGCTCTCGAGGCGGTGTTTCGGGACAACCCGCAGCTTCGCGGTTACGTGCTCGATGAGCAGGGCCGGCTTCGCCAACACGTCGCGGTTTTCGTAGGCGGGGAGCTGATCCGCGATCGCGTACGCCTCAGCGACACCGTGGCAGCCAATCAAGATATTTTCGTGATGCAGGCACTATCGGGGGGATAGAGCATGAGAGATCGGTTGCTCGTCGGCACACGCAAGGGAGTTTTCGTTTTCGTTCGACCTGGCGTTCGAGATGCAGCGGGGAAGTGGGAACTAAAGAGCTCGAGTTGTCCTGCGGCGGTGTCTGGATCACGGACGACGCGGGCGAGTCGTGGACGTGCAGCACCGAAGGGATGTATGCGGAGTACATGCCGCCCGAGCGACGGGAGGACGGCTCGATCCAAGATCCTCATCGCATCGTGCAGTGTCCGGCGGCGACGGACACCTTTTGGGCGCAGCACCACAACGGTGTTTTCCGCTCGACGAACGGTGGAGCGAGCTGGGAAGAATTGCATCCGCCGCCGTCGAAATTCGGGTTTGCCGCCGCGATTCACCCCGAAGACCCGAAGACCGCGTGGCTCGTTCCTCTCGTGAAAGACGATTGCCGCGTGCCCGTCGATGGAAAGGTCGTCGTCGCCCGCACCCGCGATGGCGGCGAGAGCTTCGAGGTTCTGCGCGAAGGTCTTCCGCAGGAGAACGCGTACGACGTCGTGTTCCGCCACAGCTTTGACATCGACGCGACCGGCGATGTGCTCGCGATGGGCTCGACGACCGGATCACTCTGGCTTACCCAAAACCAGGGTGACTCGTGGAACACTCTATCGACCCACCTGCCACCCGTGTATTGCGTACGCTTCGGCTAATTAGGTTCTAACGGAGTCGACGACGGCGCGCAAGTCTGTGATTTCACGGGTGGACGCATTCTGATGACCAGATGATGCTTCCCAGAATCGTCACCGGATGAGACGAGCCCATGGCTCGCTCCGAACCCCGGGAAAAACCTACGAACGGCTAAAAGCCGTAGCGTAGTGAAATCACTACGCCGGGCCCCAATCTCCGCCGTGTAGCGCTGGAGTCTTCACTCGGTGTGGGCGCTTTCCCCCCATTTCTTTATCGGAGAGCTGGCGGGGAGATCCGACGATTCAAGTCACTGTAAAACCACAGTACTCGCAGTACAATGCGAGGTACACGAGAAAATTTGGTTTCGGATAACCGTCCCAACCGGACTTGCGAGAGGAGGAAGTGTGAAGACCACTCTCGATCTGACAACCGAATTCGCAGCCCTTGACGATACCAAGAGTCGCTGCCGCGGGAAACTTTCCCCTGCCGACGAGCGGCGTTGGGCGGAGCTGAAGCCCTTTTATAACGTGCTGATGGCTCAAGAAGGGTTCCCCTCGACAGCATCAGCACCCGGTTTCACGGCGGCGGATATCCGCGAGCGTGTACGGCCTCGAGAGAGACTGCGCGTGCGAGTGGAGTCGGAAGTCGTCGTCGTCTATCAATGCGAGCATCACATCGCGGATCTCGTGAACTTGAGCTGCGGTGGCGCCCTCCTTGCGACACCGGTTTCCCTCCAGGGCGGTGCCCCGCTGTCACTTTGCTTCACGAGTTTCCCCGGTGTCAGAGGGCCGATACTCACCGTCGAGGCGGAAGTGGTCTGGGGAAGTGAGGCAGGGCTGTCCGCGAAAGCGGGAGTGCGATTCGTCGATTTGCCCGCCCAGTCGCTGGATTTGCTCGATGCTTTCGTTCTCGAGAACCTCGAGAAATGCCTCTTTACGCTCCGTGTGGCCGCCCTCGAGCCAGGCTTCGCTGCCCGTGAACAGCTCGTAAAGCAAGTGGGGTAAAACCGCTTCGCGCGACGTGGGTAATCACCTACAGCTTTCCGACCGTCATCTCCTGAAGGGGACAGATTCTGCGGGACTTCGGAGACAGTGCCGAATAGGAATGCTCCTTGCATATTGCAAGAAAATAGAGGCCATGAAGAAGAAGCCATACAACGAGTGCCGTGCCGAACCGCGGATGAAGACCGAAGAGCCTATCGGTGTTCATCTACGAGGCGGCGCGCATTCTGGCTTGGGACGCCTCGTCGATATCAATAATAAAGGGGCCCTCATCGCGACGGAGATGGCGCTCAAGCCCGGGGTCGTCGTGACGCTCGAAATCGAGGTGCCAGGCTCTACCGAGCCCGAAACTGTGCGCGGTGTCGTGGCGCGTCGGGCAATGGACTCGACCGTGGGGCTCGGAATAGAGTTTCTTCCCACAACGGTCGACGAACGAGATCATATCCACTACGTGGTGATGACGATTCTTGCACTCGACCTACTCGCTTACGAAACGACACAGGAGCCCGCCGAAGCGCGCGCCGTTGTCCCACCTGCTTCTCGATCGAACGACGAGAGCGCCTGAGTCATTCTTCGGGAGGTAGCCTCTCGGTCCGCACGTCCTTCGGGAGCTCGAAAATCAGACAAACGGGCGCTCCCCCAGAACATAGTCAAGGTTCTCTTCGAGTCCTCATTCTGGGTTATCCACACACTGGCCAACCCACGAGTGGGGTCCTTTCCCTACACGCAGAGACGTGTCGCGGCAGGATGCCGATAGCAGGACCGCCTCTAAATAGCCTCTGGTGAAGGGATTGTCAGCCTGGTCGGTATTCGTGCACGTTGGGACCGCTAGGCACCATTCTTGCAATTTCTTGCCGGGAGGTGTGCGCTCTTGCTACCAGTGCTGGTTCTCGTGGTCGGCGCGATGATTCTTGGGATCTGCTTCGTCTCGATCTGGTGGAACCTTCGCCTCCGTTCCGAGCTCGAACGGGTGGTTTTGGAGCTCTCGCGTGAACGGGAATTTCACCGGCGGAACTCGGCGGAGCTCCGGCAGAATCTGGAATCGATCGAGAACCACCAGCGATTTCTGGCGCGTTTTATTCGTGATCTCCCCGATCTCACGCGGGAGCTTCACAGTCGAGTCGAGGCGCGACGACTCCCGGGAATCCTTCTGGAAGTCATCTGCCGAAGCCTGGAGCCCGAGCAAGCCGTGGTTTTGCTGTGCCGCCGTGCCAGCTCCAACACCGGGACCAATAGCAATGAGCGTCGTTTGGTGGTGGCCGCGGCGCATCCTCCCGATTCTTCCATCCGGCCTGGGGTCGACGTTCCGTTGCGTCATGGCGCGCTCGCCACGGTGGTCCGGACTCAGATGACGATGACTCGTTACGACTTCGACCGGGAGCGCTCCTTTGGGCGGCGGAAGAACCGAGACGACGAACTGCCGGGCTTCGAGCCCGAGCTGGTGGCGCCGATGGTCTCTGATGACAAGACCGTGGGGGTCGTCGCGCTCTCGGGCACGCCTTATGGCCCGTACGAAGCCGCCGATACCAAGGCCGCGCTCAGAGTCATCGCTCAACTCGGTGCCCGTACTTTTCAAAGCGCCGCCGTGTATCGGGAGACGAGGTTCTCGGCTGATGTGGACGCGCTCACGGGTGCTTTCAACAAGAGGTTCGTGACCCAGGATTTGGCCGAGAGAATTCTTGAGGCGCGGGAAATCCACTCGGAGCTTTCCGTCTTTCTCTTCGACATCGACAACTTCAAGAACTACAACGACGTCAACGGTCACGTGGAGGGCGATGCGCTTCTCCGCGAGCTAGCACAGCTCGTGAGCAGCGAAGTGCGAGATGAAGACATCTTCGGTCGCTTCGGCGGCGAGGAGTTCTTGCTGATCCTTCCGGACACCAGCGATGCGGAAGCTCTCGTGGTTGCGGAAAAGATGCGCGCCTCTATCGCCGCGCACGCCTTCCCATTTGCCGAGCGTCAACCACTTGGAATTCTGAGCGTCAGCGGTGGCGTCGCCTTCTATCGTATCCATGCCCACGATAGTACCGGCTTGCTTCGAGCTGCCGACGAGGCGCTGTACTTGGCCAAGCAAAAGGGACGCAACCGAGTCCTCGTCGCGGGACGCGACTACCTGGGCGAGGACGACAAAGAGCTCGCTGGGACGCATCCGAAAGCGTCCGGCGAGACTGGCGCCGCGTAACAAAGTAACAGGGGAACAGGGAACAGGAGAACAAGGGCGTCCTAGGGAGCCATCTTTTTTGTCGCGCGAAGGTGAAGGTATTGCAAGATGAGCAATCCGGCTCGTAGCTCTATCAAGAAACGAATTCTCCCGACCGGGAGCCCGGTTTCTGAAGGCGCCCCCGCCGGGGCTTGGGTTGTGTCTCTCGCCGACGTGCCTTTAGCGGACGTGCTCAAAAGGATCGCGCTCGAAGAAAAGAGCGGTGATCTGCAAGTCATTTCAAGGGCGATCGTCAAGACCATTTACTTCGATCGAGGCTTCGTCGTGTTCGCCTCCAGTAACCTGGAGGCAGACCGGCTCGGGCACCGCCTCATTCAAACGGGTCACATATCCAGGAACGAGTTTGCCGCCGCCGCAAAGCTCACCGTGGGGAGAAACCGCCGGCTCGGGCAGGCTCTCGTCGATGCTGGCTTGATGTCCGAGGAGGAGCTTGGCCACCAGGTCGCCAGCCAAGTCAACGGCATCATCCTTTCTCTCTTCCAGCTTCAAGACGCCATCTACAGCTTCGACGAGAGACCTTGCGCCATCCCAGTCGAACTGATGGTGAGTCTTTCGATTCATCGTATTCTGCTCGAGGGCATCCGCGATATGACTTGCGTTGAGTTGATTCAAAAGGGGCTGCCCCGTTGGAAAATTGGGTTCAGATCGCCGAACGCCCGCCTTTTACCATGGACGTCGACAAGCTGACGTCGGCAGAGCAAGCTGTGCACCAGGCCGTCGGCAGAGGCGGAGCGCTCGAGTCCATCCTGCAGAAGTTGTCCGGAGACCAGTTGGTGCTTCTCCGTGCGTGCTACGGACTCTACGCGTCGGGGATATTCGAGCCCGTCGACCCGAGGGATACCTGGCGTCCCCGGCGGGTGCAGGAGGAGACCATAGGCTTCCGGCTATCGGCACTGGAGAAAAACGCCGCCCATGTCCAGGCTCAGAACGTCCGGCAGGAAATTCTGATGGAGTTCGATCGGATAAAGCGCATCCCGGACGAGGAGGCGCTAGGCATCTATGACGAAGCCGACGCTCACCAGATCTAACGGGCCTATGACGAGCGGTCTCGAGCGTGGGCTCGC
This sequence comes from Candidatus Marinacidobacterales bacterium, assembly GCA_965237955.1. Classification (GTDB taxonomy): domain Bacteria; phylum Acidobacteriota; class Vicinamibacteria; order Marinacidobacterales; family SMYC01. The sequence goes on from OZ250169.1 coordinate 5,048,303, forward strand.
AAGCGGGAGGTCGTCGAAGGCGAGCCATCGCTGGCGAGCAAGGTCGACACAATTCAAGCTTACCTGAAGCAAGCGCACGATCGCTTTCTGTCGTACGTGACATCGACATCCAACGAAGGTGCGCCCGCCGCCGAGCCGGTCATCCCTGACGCTTCCCAGCCGAACGGAGATGCTCTCGCGTCTCGCAAACGCGAGCGGCGCGCCCGCGGCCACAAAAAGAAGAGCCGCGCGAGGGCATCCTCTCCCGAGCGAACCGCGCCTGCTGATCACCGCGGCACCGAATCGTCTTCTGCAGAACGCGAGGCTCGAGAGTGCCGCATCGAGCAGCTCCTCCGTGACGTCAAGCAGCACTCTCGGTCACGCGATTGGGAGGGCGCCGTCTCACTTCTGTTCGAGCTAGTGGCGCTTGCACCGGACAACGCCGTCTATCATGGGATGCTTGCAAACGCGATGTCCCGGCATCCCGTCATGCGAATCAATGCGGAGCGGCACTACATCGAAGCTCTGCGCATCGCGCCTCAAAACGCGGACTTGCATCACTGCCTTGGCCTTTATTACAAATCCTTCGGCATGAACTCCCGTGCCTCCGCCGCCTTCCGAACAGCCTTGTGCATTGCGCCGGATCATCGAGCCACACAGAGACTTGTCTTCGGGGAACGCGGCGCGGTAGGTGGTCCATGTCCGATTATAGACGGGCGGGCGCCCGATCCCCGACGCTTGTGACGGGGTGCTTTTCTGTGGCCGCTGTTGGGAGTCCCCCACGGTAGGACCCGATCGGCGTGCGACTGCCGACTACAAGTCCCATCGAATCAGCTGATTGGCCGGTAACCAACGGTCGCCTCGGCGGCACGCAAGTTGCACCCCACCACCTCAATTCCACAATCCAGAGGTGAATCGTGATGGGAGCCGTTCGCAGCTCCGGGGGCCGCGCCGTGCGCGCCACGGTCCTCATGGTGGTGCTCTACGCCTTGGCGCACCCGCTCGCGAACACCGCGACGGCTCAGTCGGGTTGTTTCATCCAAACTCCCGTCGGTGCCGGCGATAACGAGGCACTTGCCGTTGCGCTCCAGGCCGACGGCAAGATCGTTGTCGCTGGATACAGCTTCAACGGCGTGGATGAGGATTTCACGGTCATCCGCTACAACGTTGACCTTAGCCTAGACACGTCGTTCGGTGGTACCGGGATCGTGGTGACGCCTATCGGTGTAGGAAACGATCGCGCCCGGGCTGTCGCGATCCAGTCGGACGGGAAAATCGTCGCTGCCGGCTCCGCCTTCAACGGAACCGACGACGACTTCGCCGTCGCTCGCTACAATCCGGACGGGAGCCTGGATGCCTCTTTCGGCACGGGTGGAGTGTCCACCCAATCCATTGGCGCCCAAGACCAAGCACACGGCGTCGCGATCCAGAGCGACGGCAGGATTGTCGTCGCCGGGCGCGCCTTCATGACCGACGACGACTTCGCCGCCATCCGTTTGAACACCAACGGAACTCTCGACACGTCTTTCGACGTCGACGGCATCGTGACGACCTCTATTGGACCTGCGTGGGATATCGGGCGTACCGTTGCGATCCAACTCGATGGCAAGATCGTCGTCGGTGGCTACTTTTGGAATCTCGTCGACTTGGATCTCGCCCTCGCGCGCTACAACCCAGACGGGAGCCTGGATACGTCGTTCGACGGCGATGGCATCGTCACCACATCCTTCAGTACCCGGGACGAAACCGCGACCGCGCTCGCGATCCAGTCAGACGGCGAAATCCTCCTGACCGGAGCCCAACCGACAACGACTGGATCCTCGTGCGTTACGACCTGGACGGAAGCCTCGACACTTCGTTCGACGGCGACGGATTCGTAACCACCGCGATCGGAGGTGGAAGCGATTTGGCAAACGCCATTGTCGTGCAACCGAACGACGAGATCGTGGTCGCTGGACACAGCGACAACCTCACCAACTTCGATATCGCCGTAGGGCGCTACAAGATCAACGGGAGTCTCGATGCAACGTTCGGCACCGGCGGCATCGTGACGACACCTCTGCTCTCCGGGGACGACCGCGGTGCCGGGGTCGCCCTCGAGGCCGATGGACGGATTGTCGTCGTGGGGTACACGGACGACGCCGATCGAGATCACGCTCTGGTTCGCTACGAAAAAGACGGCAGTCTAGCCTGTGGGCAAATAAGCCTTCATCCAACCGGGAACGGCTCGATCAACACCTTTACGATTGTCAGTGGCTGTGCTCCGGACAACTGGGACTGCGTCAACGATCAGCCGGGAAACGCTGGCAGCGGTCCGGCCGTCGCGAACGACGGGCTCACGAGCTATCTCGAAGACGGTGACGGCGATACCAACCGGGAGATGTTCGCCTTGGACGACGGCACCGTTCCGCTCGGCGCCACGATTGTCGAGCTCGAGATCCGCGCCCAAGTCGGGAACCCTGGCGCTCCGAGTCCGACGCTTGGCCTCAGCTATCAGAGAATCGGCTGGGATGGAGCTCCCGTCGATAGCTCTCCGTTCGGCGTCGGTGTCACTTGCTGTTCGGAGTCGGTCACGTGGACTGTCAGCGGGATCAGCTGGAGCACTGCCGAGCTGGACGCACTCGAGATAGGCCTCGTGCACGTCTCCGGTGGTCAGTTACAGGTCAGCTACGCCCTCGGCCGGAGGCCGGGCCTATCAAGTAGGAAACTACCAAAGCTGGTAGAAAGGTTGTCGGTGAAGGCTCCGGCAGCGAGCCCCGTACTGTCATTGGTGCATGATGCCCCAGGGTCAGCTTGGGTCCGAGCCGGCTCCCTATCATTGGCGAGGCTTCCAACGAAAGCACTCCCCACGGTCAGAATCCATTCGATCGCCATCTCGGGCCGGAGCCTTCGCTCACAAAATACACTTGAGGTGAGCGAATGAACAAACGAAAGAAGAGCAAAGCGGCGAAGCGTCTCTCACGGAATTCCCTGCCGTCGATACGACCGATGGTAGCGGGCATCGATCTCGGGAGTCGAGAGCATTGGGTCTGCGGTCCGCAGCTAGCTGATGGTCGGCCGAACGTGCGGGTGTTTTCCACGACAACGCCGGCGCTGGTTGAGCTTGCGGATTGGCTTATCGAGCAAGGTGTGGAGTCGGTGGCGATGGAAAGCACCCACGTCTATTGGATTCCGGTTTATGAGTTGCTCGAATCCCGTGGTATCGAGGTCGTTCTTGTCAACGCTCGGCAGCTGAAGAACGTTCCGGGTCGCAAAACCGATATGCAAGATTGTCAATGGCTGCAGACGTTACACAGCTGCGGACTTCTGCGTGGCTCGTTTCGCCCGGGGGAGGGAGGTGCCCCCACCATAGTTGAAGGTTCGAGGTGGTGGCGGCTCCTGACACATGGTTTACCCGACTTTGGCGTGCTTGTCGAGCGCTTGATTCTCAGTGACCTCCGCTAACTTCGCTTCGAGGATCGGTAGCGATTGGTATCCAATGATACGACGGAAATTTTTCTCCGTGGCGAGCAGAGCCGAAGCGGCCCATCTCAGAACCATCTTGCCATTGCGCCAGCGGGTGACGCGACGGGTACGACCTCGCGCACCGCTGAAGCACGACTCGATGATGTTCGTCGATCCAAGGCAGCGTTTCAGAGATGCGGGGAGGTCGAGCTCGTTGATGGTGAACATCTCGTCGAGCCCCTCCCGGATGCTCTCCGCCGCCGAGGGGTAGTCGTCCTCGAGCCACTTCGCCTGTTGCTCCAACCGCGCTTTGCCCTTCTTTGCTGGGAGCTGCCAGGCCGAACGCAGGCTCGCTTGCACTTGCGGCTTCAGCTCCTGCGGCAGATAACCGAGCACATTGCGCTCCTTGTGCTTCCTGCAACGCTGGACCTTGTTGTGGGTACCGAACACAGCGTCGACGGCGACCCGTAGCGCCTTGGAGCCATCGATCACGAACAGCCGACACCGCTCTGGGCTCAGGCCTCGTTCGACCAGGTCCTCCAGCAGCGCCTTGCACACTATCTGGTTCTCCGATGCTCCATCCCGAAGCCCCAGAACATGCTTGTATCCCTCTGTATCTACGCCGATTGCCGCCAGCGCGTGGTGCTCGCCGAAGCGAATCCCGTCCAGGTACACGACCGCGATCTCCAGCTCGTCCAGCGGACGCTCCATCAGCCCCTGCAACTGCTCCGCGCTTGCTTCCACGAACTCACGGCTCACCTCGCTCTTGCTAACCCCTACCGTCTCCGCCATCTCGGGAAGAACCGACGCGTACTTGCGCGTCGACACACCCAGCATCAGGATTTCCCAGATGCGTTGGCTCAGCCGAGACGAGTTGTTCACCGCTTCGTAGGCAGGAATCGCAACCTCCCCTCCCTCTGCCTTTCCCTTACGCCGCAGACGTGGCCGGCTCACTCTCAACTTCCGCTCCGCAAGGCTTACTACGCCACCCTGCCGGCCGTGCCAGCGAACATCGCTACCCTTCTTCCCCGGGTGTTTCTCCCCAGCCACACTTTGGGCTGACAGATCCAAGACCGCTTCGATCGTCGCTCGGCCAGCAACGTCGATCACTTCGTCGATCGCTATCTCGGTTCGCTCAATCGCATCCAAGAACGGCAACAGAGCTTGCCCCTTCGAGCTCAGTATCTCTCGAAGCTTCTTCCTGTTCTTCGCATCGATGATTTGGTGATTTGACATCGTGGTGGCTCCTTTCTTTTTCCTTCACAGCCGGATTCTATCGAACCCGGCCTTAGGAGCCGCCACTCCTAACCTTCAACTATCTCAGGGGCATCTCCCGGGGGAGTCGATTTGTCGATTACGCTCGATGCACCGGCAGCGTCAAGAACTAATCGAGCATCGGGACCAAGCCGTCCAATGGATGCAGAAGGCTCTGGACCAGATGAACGTGCAAGTCCACCGTGCGGTGACCGACATTACCGGTAAGACCGGAATGCTCATCGTTCGTGCCATCGTTTCTGGCGAACGTGACCCGATGAAGCTCGCCGAGTTTCGAGATCATCGATGCAAGAAAAGCGTAGACGAAATCGCAGAGCATCTCACCGGCACTTGGCGTGACGAGCATCTTTTCAATCTCGCATCGGCGCTGCGCCTTTACGATGTGCTACAAGCCGAAATCGAACTCTACGACCAGCGTCTATCCGTGAAGTGGTCATCGAGCTTCAGCCGACCGAGCGCAGACACGACAGTGTGCCCGCTCATCCGAACCCGAACAAGCAAAGCGCCATGCGGCGCCGCGGCGAGCAGGAACAGCGAACCGAACTGTGGCGTTTTGCTGGATGCGATCTCACCCGCATCGACGGCATCAGTCCCACCACCGCCGCCATCATCCTCACCGAGATCGGATGCGACCTCTCCGATTTTCCCAGCGAAAAACACTTCGTCTCATGGCTACGCCTCGTTCCACGTCGCCCCATCTCGGGTGGAAAGCTACTCTACAAACGCCCCAATGGCACCGGCTCCAACCGTATCGCCGGTGCCTTACGCATGGCTGCATTGTCACTCAACCGTTCGAAGACCGCACTTGGTGCTTACTATCGCCGCATCGCCCGACGTAAAGACGCTAAAACCGCGATCTTTGCCACCGCAAGAAAGCTCGCTCAGCTCGTCTTCCGCATGCTCAAATATGGTCACGAATACACAGACATCGGTGCATCTGCCTTCGAGGAGCGCTTTCGCCGAAACCACATCAACGGCTTGCGAAAGGCAGCCGAAAAGCTCGGCTTTACACTCACTCCCGAGGCTGCTGCAAAGTAGTTTCGGGTCAGCTACGCCCCCGGCCGGAGGCCGGGCCTATCAAGTAGGAAACTACCAAAGCTGGTAGAAAGGTTGTCGGTGAAGGCTCCGGCAGCGAGCCCCGTACTGTCATTGGTGCATGATGCCCCAGGGTCAGCTTGGGTCCGAGCCGGCTCCCTATCATTGGCGAGGCTTCCAACGAAAGCACTCCCCACGGTCAGAATCCATTCGATCGCCATCTCGGGCCGGAGCCTTCGCTCACAAAATACACTTGAGGTGAGCGAATGAACAAACGAAGGAAGAGCAAAGCGGCGAAGCGTCTCTCACGGAATTCCCTGCCGTCGATACGACCGATGGTAGCGGGCATCGATCTCGGGAGTCGAGAGCATTGGGTCTGCGGTCCGCAGCTAGCTGATGGTCGGCCGAACGTGCGGGTGTTTTCCACGACAACGCCGGCGCTGGTTGAGCTTGCGGATTGGCTTATCGAGCAAGGTGTGGAGTCGGTGGCGATGGAAAGCACCCACGTCTATTGGATTCCGGTTTATGAGTTGCTCGAATCCCGTGGTATCGAGGTCGTTCTTGTCAACGCTCGGCAGCTGAAGAACGTTCCGGGTCGCAAAACCGATATGCAAGATTGTCAATGGCTGCAGACGTTACACAGCTGCGGACTTCTGCGTGGCTCGTTTCGCCCGGGGGAGTCGATTTGCCGATTACGCTCGATGCACCGGCAGCGTCAAGAACTAATCGAGCATCGGGGCCAAGCCGTCCAATGGATGCAGAAGGCTCTGGACCAGATGAACGTGCAAGTCCACCGTGCGGTGACCGACATTACCGGTAAGACCGGAATGCTCATCGTTCGTGCCATCGTTTCTGGCGAACGTGACCCGATGAAGCTCGCCGAGTTTCGAGATCATCGATGCAAGAAAAGCGTAGACGAAATCGCAGAGCATCTCACCGGCACTTGGCGTGACGAGCATCTTTTCAATCTCGCATCGGCGCTGCGCCTTTACGATGTGCTACAAGCCGAAATCGAACTCTACGACCAGCGTATCCGTGAAGTGGTCATCGAGCTTCAGCCGACCGAGCGCAGACACGACAGTGTGCCCGCTCATCCGAACCCGAACAAGCAAAGCGCCATGCGGCGCCGCGGCGAGCAGGAACAGCGAACCGAACTGTGGCGTTTTGCTGGATGCGATCTCACCCGCATCGACGGCATCAGCCCCGATACCGCCGCGATCCTACTCACCGAGGTCGGGTTCGACCTCTCTGCCTTCCCCAGTGAAAATCACTTTGTCTCGTGGCTCCGTCTTGCGCCGCGCCGCCCCATCTCGGGTGGAAAGCTACTCTACAAACGCCCCAATGGCACCGGCTCCAACCGTATCGCCGGTGCCTTACGCATGGCTGCATTGTCACTCAACCGTTCGAAGACCGCACTTGGTGCTTACTATCGCCGCATCGCCCGACGTAAAGACGCTAAAACCGCGATCTTTGCCACCGCAAGAAAGCTCGCTCAGCTCGTCTTCCGCATGCTCAAATATGGTCACGAATACACAGACATCGGTGCATCTGCCTTCGAGGAGCGCTTTCGCCGAAACCACATCAACGGCTTGCGAAAGGCAGCCGAAAAGCTCGGCTTTACACTCACTCCCGAGGCTGCTGCAAAGTAGTTTCCGGTCAGATTGCGAAAAACGACGAGCCAGCCAAGTCCCGCTACATCGCCTCCGAGGTTTCGGAGCGGGTGCACGATCGCGCCAATTACCAATGCGAATTTTGCGCCTCTGACGGGACGCGATGTAGCTCACGCACCGGACTTCAAATTGAGCATGTGCGACCGTTTGGCATCTTTCGCAGCAACGACGAGCGATTTCTTCAACTCCACTGCCTCGCACAATGGATTAGCTGCGGAACGCGTCTACGGGGCGGCTTTCATCCAGCGGAAGATTGTTGAACGGCGCAGCCGTCACGGAGCGCGCCGGTGCGCTCCCTCGACAGGCTCGCCGCGCAAGGCGGGTCGAAACGACTAAATAGCGCCTGGTGCTCGAACCCGCTGGTCGGGGTTGATTTCTTCGTATCTGCGAGGGTTTCTTGTTCAGGGCGGTGGTGCGATGGCGATGCCCCACGGGGTTTCGCCGACCGCAATCTTCGCGACGACCTCGTGCGATTCCGTGTCGACGACGGAGACGTCGTCAGAGGGGCCGTTCGCCGTGTACAAACGTTTGCCGTCGCTGCTGACGCCAATACCCCACGGTCTGTCACCAACCTCGAAGGTTGCGATGACTTCGTTTGTACCGAGGTCGATGATGGACACGGTCTTGCTGCGGCCGTTAGCGACATAGAGCAGCTTGTCGTCGGGGGATAAGGCGAGCCCCATGCTTCTGGAGTTTTTGGGGAGCGCGACGGTCTCGATCACCTTGTGGTTGGGAACGTCGATGATAGAAACCGTGCCATCGATCTCGGAGCTCACATACGCGCGGGCGCTGTTCGACGTGAACACAGTATCCCTAGGGCGGTGGCCGACGGTAATCTGGGCGACTCGCTCGCCTTGCTCGGCATCGATAACGGTGATGTTGTGATCGGTCTCTCCGGTCACGTAGAAATATTGCCCGTCCGGGCTAGTGCGCACGCCTTCGGGCTCTTCGCCAACCTCGACGGTCGCGACGATCTCTCGGGAGTCGAGCTCGACGATGGTGGCGAGGCCGGCGTCTTCGTTGGCAATGCACAATCGTTTGCCGTCACCACTGATGTCGAACTGCTCGGGGTCGGATCCGCCCGGGAGAACGTGGGTGACGACGCGCTCGACCGCGTCGACGACGGCAATCCCGTCGAGGCTTTTGTCGGTCGTCTGGGCTTCGCAGTCTTCATCGGACATCCATGGCGGGCACTTGGGGGAGCCGCTCACCGCGACGAAGATGGTTCGGCCGTCGGCGCTGACGCGGACGCCTCGCGGGCGCTTCCCTATCGGGATCGTCGCGACGACTTCGTTCGCGGCGCTGTCGATCACGCTGAGATCACCAGAGTCTTCGTTGGTCACGTAGACGAGCTCGCCGCTCGCACTCGTCTCGTCCGGGGGTTCCACCCCGGTACAACATGTACAGCCAGACATCACGATGAGGGCGAGTAGAAGCTTTCGGACGTTTCCAGCGGGCACGAGACCTCCAGTGGATTTGTTGTCGACTCGTGCGGAATGGTAGGCTTCCGCGCTCGAAAACACCAATCGTCTCGAGGTTCAAACATGATTCGGATATTGACCGTCGCAATCTTGTCGACCGCCGGCCTTGTCTCGGCGCAGACGCTCGGCCAGACCGTGTTCGACGCTCAATGCGCACGCTGCCACGGCATCGGTGGTACTGGTGGGGAAGGGCCGAGTCTGCAAGGTGCTACCAATTGGTTCAGCCCGTCCTACAGTCCGGGTACCGGGCTTCTTTATGTTGCGGTGCGGGAGATGGGATCGATTTACTTCAAGACCGAAGCCGAATACAGCCCGGCAAGAATTTCCTTGGAGGCGGGGAGCAAGCGCTTTCGGGTGACGATGCCGCCGGGGCTATCCGCGCGATCGACGTCACGACCGGCGAAACGAAATGGAACTTTCGTTAGCATTCACCGCCGTGGGCGGGAGTGATGTCGACGGCGGGTGGTCTGGTGTTCGCCAGATCGGGGGAAGGGAATTTCTTTGCGCTCGACGCGGGCTCCGGTGGGTCGCTGTGGCAGTTTCAAGCGGGTGGGGCGGTGCGATCGAATCCTATCTCGTTCATGATCGATGGTGAGCAGCACATCGCGGTAGCTTCGGGGCAAGCGCTGTTTGTTTTTGGGCTGTAGCTTTAGCCGTTGTGCCTACTTTGGGCTGCAACATCCCCCTCACCCAGGCCCTCTCCCCCGCGGGGGAGAGGGATTAGCGGTACTGCCAACTTCGTTGGCACATCTATTTCCACGTGACTTCCAGAGCGAAGAAGTGGTCGAAGACTTTTCGGCCGGGGTTGTTCCTGTCGTCGGTCTCGGGGCTTCGGATGTAGAAGTCCAGTTGCATCACGCCTGGGTTTACGGCACCTGCGGGTGTCTCCTTGTTGAGTAGCGGGTAGTTCACTTTCAGCGTCTCGCGGTCGCGCATGCCTTGCGTGACCATGAAGTGCATCTGGTAGTCCTCGTAAATCTTCTTGCCGTCGAGGGTCGCGGATCCGAAACCCCAGCCGGCGAGATAGATGAACGTCTTCGGCCAGTTGGTGTCGCCGCATCCCGAATCGCCGTGCTCGTAGATGTAGGCGGCGATGCCACCGTCCTGGCAGGGGCTGAACTGATGGAATCGATCGACCTCGAGGACGAGCTCGCCCTCGGGTAGCGTCATGTGGGCGACGAACGTTCCGGTATTGTCGCGCTCGTTGACGTCGATCTCGGTGGTGCCCGACACCTCGCGCAGGTTCGAGGCGTCGTTGCCGATGTGGTTCCAACCGGGAGGGTCCTCGAGCGTTCCGACCTGGTAGATTCGGTTCGTGGAGATGACGAAGCGGCCGTCGTAGAGATCGTGATCCTCGGGGGCGTACAGCGTGATGTCGGCGCCGGGCTGCTGCCGCAGCGTCGCTTGAAGCATAAGAAGAAGGGCTAGGAGCGTTTTCATGGCGTGTACTCTACCTCAATTGAAGTCGGCGTCGTCTCGTCGATGCGGACTTCGCGCTCGAGCGGGCCGAGTTTTTCGTGCCACAGCTCGAGCGTGTATTGGCCGGCGGGAAGGCCTTCGATACGGAATCGTCCATCGGAATCAGTGACGTCATGGAAAGGATGCGCGTCGACACGAATGAACGCCTGCATCCAGCCGTGAACGTCGCACTTGACCACGTACATGCCGGGCTCGTCGAGCGAGCGTGAGCTCGAAGCACCCTCGATCGGAAGTGAGAAGTTGATTTCCGTGGGGCCGTACAGATGCGTCGTATGGAGCACTGCGTCGCTGTTCCGCGCTTCAATCGTGCTGCCGGCGGTAATCGCGGCCGCGTGCGGCTCGAATCGGCACTCGACGTTATCGAGCACGAGGGTCTCGGGTTCGGCCTCCACCGCGGGCACACCACGAACGGAGACGATGACATTCTCGATGCCTCGGCTTTCGGAGAACAGGATGTTTTCGAGCGTTTGTCCTTCTCCGCAGATCTCGGGGTCGGTGGTGTTCGCGATGCGGGTTGGCTCGAGCTCGACGCCTTCGGCAAGCCGGACCGTGCCTGCCACGTTGCCACCGGAGCGAGTTTCGGGTCGACTCGCTTCCTCACACGAGATTGCCGTCAACAAGAACAAGCATGGCGCCCAAAATCTCACCGCAGGATTCTAACCCTTTTCGCGTTGACGCCCGGGTCTTGTTCGACTTACGTTCCCGGCATGAGGGAAGCTACAAAACTTCTATTGGATGGCAAGATCGGCCGGCGCGCGTTCATCTATCGGCTGGGACAAATCGGGATGGCGAGCTCGGCGGCGAGCTCACTCGCGAGCGGCCTCGAGGGGGCTCCGTCCGAACCTGTTGCAGGGCGCGTCGTTCGAGGCATGACCGGAGGGGAGCTCATGGCGGAGCTCCTCGTAGAGTGGAACGTGCCCTACGTGTTCGGCCTCGGCGGCTCCGAGGAAGTCGGCTTTCTCGACGCACTCGTGGACCGGCTCGCGCTCCAATACGTGCACGGCATCCACGAGGCCTAGGTGATGTCGATGGCGGATGGCTATGCGCGCGCGACCGGGGACGTGCCGATCATGAACCTCCATTCGGTCGCCGGTGCAGCCTACGCGCTCGGGCCGATGGTGAACGCGTTCAAGGATCGGATCCCGGTGGTCGTCACCGTGGGCCGGCAATCGACCGATATACGTGGGACGAACGCTTTTCTCGAATCCGTCAACTTGAATCAGCTGCCGCAGGAATACACGCAGTGGACGGGGGACGTCATGAATGCGAAGACGATCCCCGAAGTCGTGCGGCGTGCGTTCGTGCTGGCGCAATCGCCTCCGGGTGGCCCGACGTTTCTCACGTTCTCGAAGGATCTGTGGGAAGTGCGTGTCGACGAAGCCGAGATCTTGCCGCGCGAGCGCTCTCGAATCGAAGTCGACGTCGCGCCCAACGAAGAGCAAGTGCGGCGTATCGCCGACATGTTGGTGGAAGCCGAGTTCTCCGTGATCGCCGTGGGAAAGGAAGGCGCTCGTTTCGATCCGAGCGAGCCGCTCATGGAGCTAGCCGAGCTTCTTGAAGCGCCGGTGTTTCAGGACATCTACATGGCTCACGGGCCGATGGTGTTTCCGAGCACGCACCCGCACTACGCCGGCATGTTTCGCCAGGACCCGAGCTATCCGACCGACATCGACCTCTACTGGGCGCTCGGTGGCACCATGTTCGGGTTCGGGAAGCTCCCGTCAGACGGAGACAGCTTGGGATCGAAGTCCCATTACCAACGAACGCTTGATGGTCGAGCTGAATCGACGCATTGCCCCCGACGCGATCGTCGTGAGCGAGCTCATCACGTCCGAGCCGTACGTTCCTTATTACTTGGACATCGATCATACCCGCACCGAGCGGAGACGGAATCTTGCGACCAGCGGCGGTGTTCTCGGTTGGGGCGTGCCCGCCGCAATAGGCGCGCATATCGGGCGACAAGATCGTGAATGCTGGGCGTTGGTCGGTGATGGTTGCTTCCAGTTCGGAGTACACGGACTGTGGACCGCCGCGCGCTACGAAGTGCCGGTCGGGATCGTTATCTGGAACAACGGCCAGTACCAGGCGAACCGACGTTTTCTACACGCGTATGGTGGCCGTGCCGCGGAGACTGGCAAGTACATCGGCTGCAATCTCGCTAGTCCGGAAATCGATAACGTCGCGCTCGCGAAGGGCTACGGCGTTGACGGAGATCTCGTTGAAGAGCCAGGTGAAGTCGGCCCCGCGATCGAACGTTGTCTAAGGGCGATGCGTGAAGGCCGGCCGTACGTCCTCGACGTCAAAGTGGAGCGACGTTTCGGCGGGTCCGAATCGACGTGGTACGACTTTTTCTCGGTCGCGAAGCGACAGGCTCGGCAGAGCTGACGGCGCTTACGGGAACGAGAACACGAGCTTGCTCATGTCGTGCGTGGCGCCGTCAGGGTCGACGCCGTATCCGGGGATCAGATACTCATCGAACCCCAGCGGCTTCAGCACGTCGATCGCGTCTTGCTCGAGATCCGAGATGAGCATGCACGTGAGGTGACGTAGTCCCATGTCCCGAGCTTCGTCCATGAGTAAGTTCACGAGCATGGCACCGAGGCCGGCCGCTCTGAAGTCGGGGTCGAGGAGCCACTTGATGCGGCCGGTGAGCCGAAGAGGTCCAAACTCGCGGCGGTGTAGGGACGCGTCGGCCACGACTCGAGATCCGTCGAAGGCGAGAAGCGGCAGCGTCTTGTCGTAGTCGATGTTGTCGGCCCAGCGTTCGATGAGCCCTCGGCTCTCGATGCGATCCCAAGCGAATCGGCGCCACTCGGCGGGAAGTCCGAGGAAGAAGGCATGCAGTGCGTCCACGTCATCGGAGCGAAACGGGCGGATCATCACACGACGCTCGTCCCGTAGTACCGTTTGGGTGGGGTAGCGATTACGCAGCATAGCACGCACAACCATATCACGTGCGGGTTCAGGCACTAGCGCTTCGTTCGCTTCCTGGTCGCAGGCTTTTTCTTTTTCTTGGTGACCGTCGTCTTTTTCGTGGTGGTCCTTTTCTTCGTGGATGAGCGCGTGCTCTTGACGCTCTTTTTGAGGCCTGCGATTTCCTTCTTCAGCGCATCGACGTCCTTCTTGCTTGCGACGCCGGCGCGTTTCATCGCCGCCTTCACCTGCCGGTCGAACGCCGCTTCCATACCCTGAAAAGCGTCGTTGGCCTGTTTCCGGGCGGCCTTTACGGAATCCTTCACCGCGTCCCCGGCCACGGGGATGAGCTCCTCGTACTTCTTGCCTTTCTTGACGAGCGTTTTGAAGAACCTGCCGCCTTGCTTTTCGGCCTGAGCGAGCGCCCCGAGGCCCGCGAGCCACACTTTATCGAACGAGTTTTTGAGATCCTCGAGCCGATCATCTTTCTTCTTAGCCATAACAACAGTTTATCGAGGATCGTTGGTAGTGACTAGCCAATGTTGCGCTCAGGTCAATTTTTTGGAGTCTTCCATGGATTCTCGGGTCCAGGTCCGTCTTCTAGTTGAATGGTTCAAACACGGTTGCGCCGTGAGGGAGATCGCCCGCGCGTTTCATTTCGAGGCCCGGTCATGCCGCCGCCGCTTCCACCAGCTTCTCGTGACCTTGCAGCGACTCATCGTAGCCGCGCCCTCAACGTGTCATTGATGAATAGCGGAATAGCGGAATAGAGGAATTGAGGTCTCCGCAGTGGCGGGTCCCGACGATTGCTTGACCAACGACGATCTGACGAGTCTTCTCGAAGGTCGCGAGCCCAGTGACGAACGCGATCGCTTCATGGCCCATCTCGATCGATGCCCCGACCGCCGGATGGTACTCGCCGAGTCCGCACAACACCTCGAGACCGACAGGGATTCGACGGAACATTCGGCGTTGGCGCCGTTGGCGCCGTTGGCGCCGTGGGTGCGCGTGGTTGTCGTCGTTGCGGTCCTCTTCTTTACGCTTCTTATACTTTGGGCCCTTCGTAACTCTTGACATCCGGCAGCGTCCTTGAGATGTTGCGAGCACAAGCAAGGAGCTCTGATGATGTATCTGCGAAAAGCGTCGGTCGTCGTGCTCGTCGCCGTTTTCATGGCTACTTCCGCTCGTGCCCAGGATTGGGCGGTCCACGCGGATGTGGCCGAGAGTTGCAATTGCGATATCACTTGCCCGTGCAATCTCGGCTCGAGGCACACTCATGACTACTGCGAGGGCTCGCGGCTCATTGAGATTCGGGAGGGTCACATTTTCACGCAGTACAAATCCATCGAGACTAGCCACCGCGGCGACGACAAGGCGTTCAGCTACTCGGGAACGACTGGGTTCACTTCCAAGATGGAAGTTAGCGGAAAAAACTAGGAGGGCGCACTGAGCCCAATCCTGGCGTACTACTGGCTGACGCCTGTCTTCTGGGTCCTAGACGAATATCTCGGTGCCAACCTGCGCACCGCGGCGCTCGAGGGGCACCCGTGGTGGAAGGCCGCTTACTACGTCTTCTGCATCGGGATCGGTGTGTTTGCGACCGTGAGTCCGGACTGGACTGCTCGCCTGGGCCTCCTCGAGGCACGGATCAACATCGCGCTTCTCGTCGCGGGAATTCTCGTCCCGTACTACGGGTTCATCTACGGAGTGGCTGAAGGAAACATCCCGACCGAGCCACCGATCACGATGGATATGGTGATCAACTTCATTCTTGCGTCAGCGATTTGGGTGGTTGCGCTGAAGGCTCGGGAGAAGGGGTAGTACGCGACGGCGTCGCCCCCCTCACCCGGCGAGAGTTGCCAGAGCTCGCCTCTGTGAAACCCTCTCCCCCTGAAAGGGGGAGAGGTCATATACCGAGCCACCGGGGGAGCGCGAGCGCTATATCGGGAATGAAGGTGACGAGAAGGAGTGCCGCGAGCATGGCCAGATAGAGCGGGATCAAAGCGCGGCTAACTTCGGTGATCGACGCGCCGGACACGGTACAGCCGAGGAACAAAACGCTACCGACCGGTGGTGTGGCGAGGCCCACGCACAGGTTCATGACCATGACGATGCCGAAATGCACCGGGTCTACGCCGAGGGCGGTCACGACCGGTAGCAGCATCGGCGTGAAGATCAGGACCGCGGGCGTGATATCGAGGACGGTCCCCATTACGAGCAGAACTAAATTAATAATGAGAAGCGTGGCGACGGTGTTTCCCTCCAGGAGCGAAAACGCCGAGGCTATGAGCTCCGGAATCCGCTCGTAAGCCAACACCCACGAAAACGCCATCGACGCCCCGACGAGGAGCAGTACGATCGCGGTCGTGGTCGACGCTTCTACCAGGACCTTGGGTATCTCTCGTGGCGCCATCTCGCGGTAGACCACGACCGCGAGAATGAAGCTGTACAAGACCGCAACGGCGCCGGCTTCGGTCGCGGTGAAGTAGCCGGCGATGATGCCGCCCATGACCACGACGACGAGGAACAGACTGGGGAGCGCGGCGAAGAATCGTCGGGCGAGCTCGCGCGCGCCGACGCGTGCGTCCACGGGATAGCCACGCCTTTTGGCGATCGTGCCGGCGACGATCATGAGGAGCAGACCAATGAGAAGGCCGGGCACGTATCCAGCAACGAACAAAGCTGCGATCGAAACGCCACCGGCAGCGAGCGCGTAGACGATGAGAATGTTGCTCGGCGGGATCACGAGGCTCGTCGTGGCCGACGCGACGTTCACCGCCGCACCGAAGCCTAGGTCATAGCCTTGCTCCTTCATGCGCGGGACCATGAACCCACCCACGGCGCCCACGGCTGCGACCGCGGATCCCGAGATGGCGCCAAAGAGCATGCCGGCGACGATGTTCACGTAGGCGAGCCCGCCCGGTAGCATCCCTACGACGCCACGGGCGAGATCGATGAGCCGCCGCGCCATGCCGCCGCGATTCATCAACTGGCCGGAGAGAATGAAGAACGGGATCGCGAGGAGCGTGAACCGATCCAATCCAGCGGCCACGCGCTGAGCTACGGTGATGGACGCGGTCTCGAAGCTCATGGTCAGAAGCAGAGCGACGAACGCCGATAAACCAATGCCGACCGCGATCGGCGTCCCCAGCGCGATGAGCGTGACGAAGGTGCCCAGCAGGACGAGGGTGTTAAGCGGATCCATGATTGCGGGCACGCGGGAGGGCGGCTTCGATCGTATAGAACAGAATGAGAGCGCCCGACAACGGGAGCGCGAGATAGACATAGCCGCGCTCGAGGTGGAGCGCGGGCGACGTTTGTCCCAAAGCGAGCGTCGCGTGCACGAGTCGGAGGCCACCGATGACGAGGATGAACATCGCGAATGCGGCTACGCACGCGGCGACGACGAGCTCGAGGATGCGGTTTCGGGGGAGAAGCTCGACGGCCAAGTGCGCTCGTTGTCCGAAACCGTAGCTCGCTCCGAGAAGACCGAGCCACATGAGACCGAATCGAGCGAGCTCTTCGGTGAGAGAGCTTGGATCACGCAAGAGATAGCGGGTCGCAACTTGCCACAGCACCGCGAGGACCATCGCGGCCATGAGCAGCGCGAGAGCGCGCTCGAGGGCACGATCGAGGTGCGGTTTCGAGTTTCTGAGTGTCACTCCCCGTTCCTAATGTCCCGAATGTCCCGTATGAGCTCGAGCATGTCCGGCTCGTCGCGGTATCGCTCGTAGATCCCTTCGACGGCAGCGACGAACGGAGCTTTGTCCGGTGAGACCACCTGGACACCGGAGGCGCGTACGGCGTCGAGTGCCGCCTCGGTTGCCGCGCGCCACAATCGCAACTGCAACTCTGCGGACGCGTCAGCTGCGTCGCTCAAGATCGTGCGTTGCTCCGGCGTCAGGTCCTGCCACAGCGCGGCGCTCACCAGAAGCACGTCCGGTGTCGCGGTGTGCTCGTCGAGCGAATAGTAGCGAGCCACTTCGTAATGCCCCGAGAGGTAAAAGCTCGGCGGGTTGTTCTCGGCGCCGTCGACGACGCCTTGCTGCAGCGACGTGTAGAGCTCGCCCCACGCAATCGGTGTCGCGGCGCCGCCGAGCGCCTGCACCATCTCGATCGCGAGAGTGCTTTCCTGGGTGCGGATTTTGAGACCCTGGAGATCCGCCGGACGCAGAATCGGCTTCTCCTTTGTATAGAAGCTACGGCTCCCGGCGTCGTAATACGTCAGTCCCCGGAGTCCCTGAGCCTCGCCCGCCGAGAGGATTCGTTTGCCGATAGCGCCGTGAAAGACTTTCAGCCGGTGCGCTTCGTCTCGAAAAAGGTAAGGGAGGCTGAACACCGCGTACCGCGGCACGAAGTTCTCGAGGACGCTCGCCGAAACTTTGGTCATGCCCACGGCGCCGATTTGAAGAAGCTCGAGGCACTCGCGCTCCGTGCCGAGCTGCTCCGCGGGGTGTACGTCGATGCGTATCTTGCCCTCGGAGGTTTTCCACGCGCGCTCAGCGAGAAACACCATGGCTTCGTGAACGGGGTGGCTAATAGGTAGGCCGTGGGCGAGCTTGACGACGCGCACCCGATCGGCGCTGCCGCATGAAAGCGCCGCGACGCTCAGGAGCAGGCAGACATACTTCGCCATCCGGCTAACGCGGCATGACGAGCACCCGTAACGTCACGCTCGCGCGCACCTCGACCGATCCGGGCTCGACAGGTGTCGTGGGAGCCGCGGCCTCGGCTTGCATCATCGCGGCGCGAGGAGCGTAGGGGCGTAAGATCGTCGGTGTCCCTTCGGCGACCGAGAGCACGCGGACGATCTTGAGCTCGAGCGCTGCCGCGAGCGCCTCGGCCTTCGCGCGGGCTTGGCGTGCCGCGTCGGCTAGCGCCTCGAGCCGCGGTGTCTCGGGATCGGCGACGGTGAAGTTCAATCGCTCGACGTTGTTCGCACCGGCCCCAATCGCGGCATCGATGAGCTCGCCGGTCGCGTCGATGGCAACGCCGCTCGCGCGCACGACGTTCGTCGCCGTGTAGCTCGCAATCGTGGCCTCGCCGCCGCCGCGAGGTCGGGTGTAGTTGGGGCGGAGACTGTAGTTGGTGGTCTCGATCTTGCCCCTGCCAGAGACGCCGCCGACGATGTTTCTCAGCGCCTCGAGGACCGCGTCGAGCTTGGTGGCATTGGCCTCGGACGCCGCCTGTGCGGTCGGAGCCTGGGTCACGACGCCGAGATCGATCTCGGCTTGATCGGGCTCGACGCTGAGCGTCGCCTCGCCGGTAACCCGGATTTCCGGTGTCGCATCCTCTTGCGCGGTCGTCACGGTTGCGTACGCTAAAACAGCGAGCAGGAAATGTGGAGAGCGCATCGGTTCAAACTCCCTTCGTCAGCCACGATTCGGCTCTAGCGTATCCCTCCCGGTCCCCCACGTCGAGGCGGCTTCCTTGCATCTCGTGGGTGAATACTGGAACGCGGGGCGCGAGCCAGGCGATGAAGCTCCCCAGCGCGTCGGCGCGGTGTTTTTCCTCGACGAACGTCCTGAGCTCGGCGAGCGTGTCCGCTTCGAGAATGTAGAGTGCTGGACACGCCCATGCAGTCACGGGTTTTTTGGGTTTTTCCTCGAGCCGCACCAGTCGGCCGTCATCGTCGATCTCGGCCACACCCGTGCGTTTGAGCTTGTCCGCGTCGGGCTCGCGGTATCTGACAATGAGATTTCGAGGCTTCGCGTCATAGTCGGCCACGAAAGCCGCCAAGGAATCTCTGAACAAATTGTCTCCGGCGGCCACGAGGATCGGTTCATCCACTCCGCGATGCCCGATCGCCCATGCGAGGTCGCCGACGGCACCGAGACGGGTCTCGTCCGTCGTCGTGCCATCGTTGAGGACGGTGACTCGTCCATCGCCCCACTCCACGAATTGAGTGTGGAATCGCTCGTTGCAAACGACGAGAATCTCCTCGAAGTTTTCCGTTGCCTCGAGCTGATCCACGAGGTGGCCCACGATCGGCTTTCCGGCGACAGAGAGAAGCGGCTTGGCGCGATCTTTCGTCAACGGGTACATGCGCGTACCAAAGCCCGCGCAAAGAAGAATGGCCTTCACAGCATGCGCACTCCGTCGTCGCTCTCTACGGCGAACACGTTCACGGGGAGCTTGAGCTTGAGCTTGTCAGTGACCGCCTCGACGTCGGTGACCAGCGCGACGACGCATCCTCCGAAACCCGCTCCACTGAACCGCGAGCCGTAGACGCCTTGGGTTTGCTCGAGTGTCCGCTGCAGCTCGATGAGCTCCGGCGAGCCCGCTTCCCAGTTCTCGATCGAGCTTTGGCACGATGCGTTCATCAGCTCGCCGAAGCCTTTGAGGTCGCCGTGCTTCCAGAGCTCGATGCCACGGCGCACTCTGGCTCGCTCGGTGAAAAAATGCCGCGCGCGGAGTAGCTCGGCGCGCGGCAGCCGGTCGCCGAACTCTTCGAAGACCGTGTCGTCGAGATCGTGGAGCCCGGCGACGTCATCGCGCCCGGCGAACGCGGTGAGCTTGTTGCACGCGGCAAAGCATTCTTCGACGCGGCGGTTGTAGTCCGTGGCGGCGAGATTGCGGGTGACGCCGGTGGCGGCAACCAGGATCTGAAACTGAGGCGCGCTGTCACCGAGCGGTATCGGTTCCCATCGTCCCTCTCGTGAATCGATCAAAAGGAGGTGCCCGCGGCGGGCGCCGACGATGGCCGCGGGGTCGAGAATGCCGACTTTGATCCCGACGAACTCCCGCTCGGCTCGAAGAGCGAGCTCGACCTTGTCGGAAGGGGAAAGCGTGACGTCGTTGACGTCAGCGAGTGCGGTCAAATAGGCGAGCAGCACCGATGCCGACGAGCTCAATCCGCCGCTGGGTAGCGTGCCCTGCACTCGACCCCGGAGCCCTACGGCGGGGCGGGGCAGGCGATCTCGGAGAACGAGCGCCGCGGCGGCGACGTAGCGACCCCAATCGTCGTGGTCGTCGACGCTCTCGAGCGTTTCCAAATCGATGGTGACGTCACCGGGAAAGTTGTCGCTGGCGAGACGTATGGTCGGCGAAGCTTCCGCCGTGAACGTCAAGACGGTATGGGCGCTCACCGCCATCCCCAGCGTCGGGCCGCCCTGGTGATCGCTGTGCGCCCCGATAGGACAGATGCGGTAAGGGGAGATCACGACGCGCATCTTGTCGTGACGCTCGTCGCCTCCCTCTCGTTGTATGATCGCGCTCAAGTCTTCCTGCAGAGGTGACCATGATTTCACGAAGAGACTTTCTTGTCACGAGCGGCATCGCCGTTTTGGGACGTCAGCCGAAACCGGCGAAGACTCGTGTAGCCCTCGTCGGCACCGGCATCCGCGGGGTCAAGCCCGCGACGATCAGCTTTGGTCAGAATCTGCGCGCGGACGATCTTCGCCGCGCCGCCGAGGCCGTGGAAGAATCGGACCTTGCCATCTCGTGTGGGCTCGACGCTTTCGGTTTACCCGGCGGCGTCGTTTCCGTTGGCGGTCGCTGAAAGGGGAGTGCCGTACGTGGTGATCAACCGTGGCGAGACCGATCACGACCGCCATGCGAGCGTAACCCTGCGGCTGGAGGGGGACGTCGTGCAGCTTTTTCCGCCCGCGGTTCAGTCAGCGCTGTCGCCTTGACTCCTGTCTTACTAACCCCCGATGCCGTCGGCAGTGTAGTACGAGTCCAGGGACAGCAATTCCTGCGACAGGTCGTCCACCATGCAGCGGAGCAAGTGGCGCGTGGACAGCATGCCCCGGACGTGCGCGAGCTCGTCGACGATGGGGAGGTGCCGGATGTGGTTCTTCACCATGCGCGCAAGTGCCTTCTCGCACGCGGTGTCGGCATGCGCCACGGTGAGCGGAGACGTCACGACATCGGCCAGTGGCGTGACGTCCAAACGTCGGCCTTTGGCGACGACGCGGCGAAGGAGGTCGCTAGCGGTGAAGATCCCAATCGCTTTGCCGGCGTCGACCATGACGACGGCGCCGGCGCCGGAATCGGACATCAACTCAACGGCATCGAGAACGCTCGCGCGCGGCCCGATGGTGACCGGAGGTGTTCGCGCAATCCTGAGTAAGTCCATACATGCCTCCTCGGACTATCCCCGGTAGCGGGCTATTCGCGTCGCGTCGTCTCGTGTTAGTCGATTCGCTTAGATGTAGTGCTCCTCTCCGCAAAACGGGGGAGAATACAGTCTTTTATACCGCAGAATCGGCGGCTGGGTAAAGCGCCTCCTGGTCTAGCTGCCGTCCGTTCACGGGCCCATCCGCTCGAGCTTGGCTTGTTCGACCATGCGGGCGACATCGTCGAGAAGCTCCTTGGCATCGTAGATGATGCCGTCCTTGATCGTGTACTTCACGCCGCCGACACGCTCCACCTCGCCGGTGTCGTCGTTCAGTTTCACTGCGCCCGTGCCATAAAGAACTTTGAAATTCACGAGCGGGTTCTCTTCGACGACGACGAGATCGGCGAGCAGTCCGGGCCGGATGATGCCGAACTCGATCGGGACGCCCTTCGGCTCGTGGAGCGTCTCGGCACCGTTCAACGTGGCCGATCGGATGACCTCGAGCGGATGGAAACCAGCCTCTTGCAGAAGCTCGAACTCTTCGATGTAAGCGAAACCGTAGAGCTTGTAGATGAAACCGGAATCCGATCCGGTCGTCACCCGGCCGTCGGCGTTTTTGAAGTCGTTCAGGAACTGCATCCACACTTGGTAGAAGTTCCGCCACGCGATTTCGTCGTGCGACGTCCAGTAGTACCAGTACGCTCCGTGGTTTTTGCGGCTCGGCTGATAGAAATCCCACTGCGACGGGAGCGTGTACCGCTCGTGCCAGTCGGCATTGCGCGCCGCCATCACGTCACGTCCGGCCGCGTAGATCGTCATCGTCGGATCGATGGTCAGGCCGAGCTCGACGAGCTCGTCGACGAGCTCGTTCCACTTCTCGCTTCCACGCGGGTGGATCTGATCCCACAGCCGGGCGACCTGACCGAAGCGGTGCTGTTCGTCGCCCTGGTTCTGGTCGACGGGCCAATCCTGGACGTAGTGGTCTTTGAGGAGTGCTTCGAACAAACCGTAAAAGTGCGTCTGCGTGCCGAGGCCGAGCCGTGCAGCGTCGAGCACGTTCATGCGTCCCACGCCGTTTTGCCCGAGATGCGCCATCGTGCCGAGATTATGCAGCTTGGCCTCGTCGATAAGCGCCTCCATAATGTGCGGGTCGTAGGCGCCCAGCTTGAGACCGTCGATTCCTTTGTCCGCGCCCCAGCGCACCCACTCGCGGGCTTTTTCCGCGGTGGTGATCGGCCCGCCGTCCCATCCGTCGCCGGTTCCGGGGCGCCCGTAGGCGAAGATGCGCGGCGCGACGATCTCGTTGTTCGCGCTCCGTTTCTTCTCGCTGAGCACGAGGTCGCGCGCACCCGCGCCGGCGTCGCGGGTGGTCGTCACGCCGTGCGCCATCCATAGCTTGTAGACGTAGTCGGCCTGCGGTGCTTTGGGAACCCCGCCGGTGTGGGTGTGCAGGTCGACGAAGCCCGGCATGACGTACATGCCGGTCGCATCGAGCTCTTTGGTCGCGCCATCCGGGCGTCCCGACTCGTCGATCTCGACGTGCGGGGTTCCGACGCTCTTGATCTCGACGATGCGGTTTTGTTCGATGACGATATCGATGGGGCCGGCGGGCGGGGCGCCGGTACCGTCGATGACGGTCGCCCCGCGGATGATCAGACGCTCGAACGGCCCGTCACCCTGGTTTCCGCGGTCAGGGGCCGGATCCACCTGCGGCTGGTCCTGGGCGGTGGCCACTCCGGCCACGAGGACGAGGACCAAAATCGCAATAAATCCAAAACGTCTGCTCATGTACATCAAAGGGTTCCTCCCGAAAATCTCCAAGATCCAGCAAGTTTCGATTGTCGTTTATACAAGAGCCCAGCCACCGCGGCAACCGTTCTTCGTATTTTCGGCAACCTGGTAAATTTGCGGGGTTTACAGCTCGGCCCCGGAGATATATAAATAGCCTCTCCTGCCATTTCAGTGGATCCTCTCGAGGGTGAGACCGCCACAGTTTAGGTAGACGAGACTGATGAGAGCTTCGGCAGAGTGGAGTCCAAAGCTGCCGGTGGCTCAGCAGCCGGATTTTGTTGTTCATTCCTTCGAGTCGGCCGTTGCTGAGTCTCCACGTGACCCACGCGATGACGCCATCGAAGTGGCTGCGGATCATCTTCGCCGCGCGTTTGACGGGCTCTATCCTCGAGCTCATAGCGCGCCGCAGCCATCCTCGGAGAAACTTCTTGGCCCATGTCTCGGTTTTGTAGGTGTAGAGGTCCATGAAGTCGTCGCGCAGAAGCATGGCGCGGTAGAGGCGACGATTAGCTCGCACCTGCTCGCGGAGCACCCGTTTGTCTTTCGCGCTGCGGTTGTGTTTGGCCTTGAGAAGGGGAAACTTGGTGTTCTTGAGGTTGCGCCGGGCAGTCCCTTTGAGCTCGCGCACCAGCTCGCGCCGGGTCTTATCCACGGCCTCGTTCAGATGCTTGACGATGTGGAAGCGGTCAAAGATCACCCGTGCCTGAGGAGCCTTTTTGCCGACGGCAGTTATGTACGGCTCCCACATGTCCATGCTGACCGCTTCGAGCTCCGCGGCTCTTTGTGGTCCGAGCTTGCGGAAAAACCGCAGCAGCGTCTTGGCCTTGCGCTCCTTTCCCGCCCAGACGACCCGGCCGCTGAGATGGTCTATTACCACTGTTAAGTACTTGTGGCGTTTGCGGTAGCTGATCTCGTCCATCCCAATCACCCGCAATCCATCGAGCTCGCGCCGCTCATCCCGCTGCTCGGCAACCACTCGCTGGATGATCCGTCGCACCGAACGCCACGTCACTCGGAAATAGTTCGCTACGGCGCTGACGTCCGTCCTCTGTGCCAGCCACGCTACCTCTTGTTCGAAGCTTTTGGTAAAGCGGCTTCCCTTGTCTGCCCAAGGCACCTTTTCTCTGACCACTCCACACCGCCGACATACTACTCGTCGGATCGAGTAGCGAAGATAGGTCCGGACTCCGAACAGGTCCAAGTGCCGCCAGTAGCGATTGTAGCGATCTTTGTTCTTGCGGACCTTTCGTCCGCAAATCCCGCACAGAGGCTTCCTCCTCCGTGGTACTACATCCACCACCACTCTGGCTTTGTCCGCCTGGAAGTGGAAACCTCGGACCCACAGGCCTTGCAATCCGATGAGCTTGTTGACTAACGTAGTAACGCGCATCGCGGGAACGCTCTTTTCTCTTTCGGAAAAAAAGATTCTAGCGTTCTCGCCGATGCGCATCTACACATGGCTTACCCTCTCAACCCACGGGCCTCACCAAATGCCACTGCCCCTCAGCGGGAGACGAGGCTGTGGGAAACGCCCCCACGGTTCTGGTCGTTCAGACCTTGCTCACGACTGAGTTCTCTTCGAAGCCTGGAAGGGCGTTTTCCATAGCCTCCACTAATCGAGCCCCCCCTTCCTTATTCCATATGAATTAATCTTTCTTGTATATATATCAGGAGGGGCCTGTGGGCGCTCGTGGGAAACGCGAAGCGTTTTCCAAGCGATTGTGGAAAACGCCGCTCCACGTTTGTACGTGCTCACAACCTTTCCCTAAACGCCTCTCTCGCCCGGAGTTTCCGGCGTTTTCCACAATCGCGGCAGCGTCCATAGGCCATGCCCTCCAACACAAATCAGATCCCCCGAAACGACAGGAGAACCTATAAATATTGAGTTGATGGCTTGCCGGGTGTGCCGAATGGGTGGCCCGAGCGGGCTCGCCTGCTGCCGCGTGTAGCGATAGGCCTGGATTATCGGCGCAGTCTTACCTTTGGAGCTTCCTGCGCCAACCGGTGCCTTGGACGAGTCGGCTTTCGTCGCCCAGGAATCGATGCCTAGCCTTCCAGACATTCCCGGCAAGCCTCACGCCTCCTGCTGCTTCGAGTCTTCCTTAATGAGGCTCAATAGGCTCTTCAGGGTGAAGTGGCACCACCACGTTGCGGCTCGAAGTCGCGGCTACGTTAGTTCGTCGCCGGCGGATGGGGTATATTCGCGGCAATGTTCTTGCCCATCGGAGACGAGCCGAACCCGCCGGGTACGCCGTTTTTCACCTACGCGCTGATCGCGATGAACGTCGTGGTCTTCGTGCTCGTGAGTATGCCCCAGATGACGCGGCCCGCGGACCCGCAGGACCCAGCATACCAGGACTACCTCGACGTGGTGAGACCGAGTCTTCCGCCTGGGGCGAGCTCGGATCAGGTGCCACAGCAGATGTCGGCCTACGATCTCTTCGTCTTCCACTACGGGTACCGACCGAGCGAGCCGTCGCTGGTGACGCTGTTTACGTCCATGTTTCTGCACGGCGGGCTGTTGCACCTCTTAGGGAACATGCTCTTTTTGTGGATCTACGGCGACAACGTCGAACACCGCCTCGGCGGTATCCTGTTTGTCGTCTGGTACCTCGTGACCGGCGCCGCGGCAACGCTCTTCCACGCGGCTTTCGCGAGCGGATCGCCGGTGCCGTTGGTGGGTGCCTCCGGGGCGATCTCCGGCGTGCTCGGGTTCTATTTCATGTGGTTTCCGCACAATCGGGTCCGCGTGCTCATTTTTCTATTCTTCTTCATTCGAGTATTCGTTTTCCCGGCGCGTGTGGTCTTGGGCTTTTATATCGTCTTCAGCAATATTCTGCCGTTCTTGGTGACGCAGAGTCAGGGCGGCGGCGTCGCTCACGGTGCGCACATCGGAGGCTTTCTGGCGGGTTTGGCGGTTGCGTTCGTGATGGATCGGCGCGAGATGTTTTCGCCACCGAAGGAGTACCGCTCCGAGCCACGCTCGGCTCGCCCGCGAACGACCGTAGAAGCGATCACCCACGCGGTCGAGGACGGCAAGCTCGACAAAGCGGCTCATCTGTACTTTCAGATTCCGGCGGCACGGTCGAGACGCCTCATCGCACCCGAAGTGTCCTTCGCTCTCGGCAGCTGGCTCGCGCAAAACGGGCAGTCACGAGCCGCGCTCACCGTTTTCCAACGGCAACTGCGAGACTATCCGAGTGGGCCGAAGGCCGCGGAAGGGCACACGAACGCTGGTCTCCTGCAGTTCCATGTCTTCAACTCGCCGACCGCAGGTTACCAACACCTGGTGGAAGCGCTCGACTACGACCCATCGCCCGCGCTCGAAGAAACGATCCGCAAAGCGCTTGCCGAGATCGCGGCGCGACAGAAATTCCCCGTCGGCCGTCGACGATGAATGAAATCCCCTGCTACGTCTATCGTGGTGGGACGAGGCGCGAGCGTGGATCAAGTAGCGGGTCGAGCGAAGAAAGCCGACATCCGCCATGGTCACATTCCGGGCCACTTGGGTCATCCACGGGCCGTCCGGATAGGGTGTGATGCCGGCAATATGAACTCGTCGCGAAGCCAGGAGCATGAAGAATAAAACGTTCGAGTATTTTGGCCACAGGGGTAACGTCGTACCCGAAACCAGCGTCGGTGCGGCAACCGAGACGGACCGGCCCGAAGGACGCGCGAGGCGAATTGGCGCGCAACGTCAGCGTAGATTCGCCGACGTCGGGTTCGCCCCCGTCACTCGAGCTCGAGGGGCTCGCTTTGGGATGCGGGCTCGGGGGCGATGTCGGGATTGGCGTCGATCATGCGGGCGCACGTGTTCCAGCGCAACACCGCGTCGTCGTTGCCCTCGGGGCTGAGTTTCTGCGCTTTCTCGTAGTGATCCATCGCCTCAGCGAGTCCCTCATAGGCGAGGTGCCCGCAGCCCGGAGTCCCTTTTTGATACTGGCACTTCGCTCGGCGTTCCGAAATGAGACCGGCGTAATACTCCTTCTCGTAATCGCTCTTCAGAGACTTGGCGAGCTCGCGCGATTCACGGACTCGGTTCCCGAGCCCGCGCGCGAATTGATCGGTGAGCGCGAGGAGGAGAGTCGCGACGGCCTGCTGATTCTCCGGGTCCACTTCGAGCACGTCGCGACAAATGCTCTCCGCTTCCAAAGGCTCGTTCAAGGCACGATACCAGACCGCCTTCTCGAGCGCCGAGGAGACGGCGTTTTCCGAGATCGACTTGAGCTCGAACTTCTTCAAGAGAAATTCCAGAGAAAATACCCTGCCGCGACGGTTCCCGTGAGAGCGCTGCCGTAACAGGCAAGGACGATGGGAACGTGCAAGTGCTTCAACTTCAAACCGTCGTACAGGGTGTAGCGGAAGCGATGCGCCCCGTGGAACAAGGGGAGCGAGATCAGGACGAAGAGATACAGCCGGGCGAGAGGATGGCTCACCAAGCTCACCAGCGAATCGTAACCCGGAGCGTCGATCCATCCCAACGGGATCAGGAGTCCAGTCACGAGCACGTGAAGAGGGAAAAGGAGCGCGGCGACCGTGCCTCCGGCACTGAAGAGAAACCAAAGAAGCGGTGTCATTCTCTTCAGCACGTTTACCGTCCGAGCCAGAGCCACGCGACGACGGCGGATACGACGAGCCAGCCTATGTAGTTCGACACGATGATCAACAGATCGGGAACGCGTTTTCCCGAGAGACGAACTTCCATCGCCTTGGGGGCCAGATGGAACCACGTCTGCGCATGAAACAAGACGGCGACGAAGGTAAGGCCGTTGAGCGCGATGGCGGCAGGAGTCGACATCCACGCCTCGAACCGCGCGTAAGCGACCGGCCCATTCGCGAGAGAGCAGACTTGCCACAAGGTCAAGAGAGAAAAAATCGCGACGGGTACGCTCGTCAGCTCGCGCAGTACGAACTTCGTGTAGCGCCAGCTCGAAAGCCACCACCAGACGGACACGGGATGCCGATACCATTTCGGGTGATACCGCGTGTAGCGCGCCTCGGTCGTCATTTCGAGGCCCAGGGGAGCATAGTCTGGAACCAGTTCGCCGCCCCCGTCAGCTTGTAGCGCTGGATCGCGCCGGCGGGGTCGACATCCTTGGGGCAGACTTCCGAGCATTCGCCGACGAACGTGCACTGCCACATTCCATCATCCTGCGAAAGAATCGAAAGGCGCTCCGCCGCGCCTTGGTCGCGCGAGTCCAGGTTGTAGCGCTGGGCGAGGGCCGTGGCCGCCGGGCCGATGAAGTCCGGCTCGAGCCCGATCACGGGACAGGCGGAATAGCACAGCAGACAGTTGATGCACATGCTGTACTTCTTGTAGGTATCGAGCTCGTCCGGGCTCTGCCGGTACTCTCCTTCAGAGAGGGGCTTTTCCTCTTCGCGGACGATCCAGGGCTTCACCTTCTTGAGCTTCGTCATGAACGACGTGATATCCACGACGAGGTCACGCACCACGGGGAAGTACTGCAGAGGCTCGATCCGAATCGGGCCGGGCGCGTACTTGGCTAAGAATGCGGCGCAAGTAAGTGTGGGCTCGCCGTTCACCATCATCCCGCAGCTGCCGCATACGCCCATCCGGCACGACCACCGGTAGGAGAGGGAGCCATCGACCGCATCCTTAATATAGTTGAGTGCATCTAGGATGACCCAATTGTCCGTGAGCGGCACATCGTAGTCCTCCCAAGTCGGCTCGGATTCCTGCTCCGGTCGATAGCGGCTGACGCTGACGGTGATGGTATCGGCCATGCGCACCTACTTTCCATAAACCCGTTTGCCGGGCGGCCAGCGGGTAATGCTCACCGGCGCGTATTCGATTCTGGGCGCGTCCGACTGCGTTCGGTACGCGAGCGAGTGTTGCAGGAACTTGTCGTCGTCCCGCTCCGGATAATCCGTTCTCTGGTGCGAGCCCCGGGACTCGTGGCGAGCCTTGGCGGAATGGATGATGGCCTCGGCGGCGTCCATCATGTAGGCGAGCTCCAACGCGGCGGTGAGCTCGGTGTTGAAGGTGAGGCTTGTGTCACCGAGCGCGATGTTATCGACTCTCTCGCGAAGCTTCGCTAGCTGCTCCGCGCCCCGCTCGAGGTCTTTTCCGTTTCTGTAGATGCCGGCGGCCGCCTCCATGATTGTCTGCATGTCTTCACGAACGGTAGCAATGCGCTCCTTGCCACCTTGCTTCTCGAGAAAATCTTTCTCGATGCGCCTGTGCTCGTCCCGCGCCTGAGCGAGAACAGCGGAGTTGCCGTTGTCTTCTACCTCCATCGCGAACTTGGCGGCGGCGCTACCGGCTCGTGCCCCGAACACGAGAAGCTCGGTGAGCGAGTTCGAGCCGAGGCGATTCGCGCCGTTGATGCTGACGCACGCGGCTTCGCCCGCGGAAAAGAGTCCAGCGAGAGGAGTGGCGCCGTTGGTATCCGTGTGGACGCCTCCCATGATGTAGTGGATGACGGGGCGGACCGGGATCATTTCGTGCACCGGATCGATGTTCACGTACTTGCGGCAGAGCTCGCGTACGAACGGGATCTTCTTGTCGATCTTCGCGACCCCGAGATGACGGATGTCTAGATGGACGTAGTTGCCGTACGGGCCTTCGAAAGTGCGGCCTTTCTCTTGCTCCTTCACGAACGCCTGGGAGAGCCGGTCCCTCGGACCCAGCTCCATCGAGCGCAGCACCGGGTGGGGCTCGGGTTTGCCTAGATCGTAGTCTTGAAGATAGCGGTAGCCGTCTTTGTTGAGAAGCCAGCCGCCTTCGGAGCGCGAAGCTTCGGTAATCAAGATGCCGGTGAACGGGAGTCCGGTGGGGTGGTACTGCACGAACTCCATGTCTTTGAGCGGCACGCCGGCGCGGTAGGCGAGCGACATGCCGTCGCCGTTTTTGATGTTGGCGTTGGTGGTGAACGGGAAGACTTTCCCACAGCCGCCGGTGCACAGCAGAACCGACTTGGCCAAAATCGTACAGATCTTGCCGGTAGCGAGCTCGATCGCGACCACGCCGCGACAGCAGCCCTCATCCACCAGTAGCTTGGTGACGAAATACTCGTCGTAGCGTCTTATCGGATCGTACTTGAGCGTCGTTTGAAAAAGCGCGTGGAGCATGTGGAAGCCGGTCTTGTCGGCGGCGAACCACGTGCGTTGGATCTTCATGCCTCCGAACGAGCGGACTGCGACCGAGCCATCGGGAAGCCGACTCCACGGGCAACCCCAGTGCTCGAGCTGTAACATTTCACCGGGAGCCTCGTTGACGAAGATCTCGACAGCGTCCTGGTCGCAAAGCCAGTCCGCGCCCGAAATCGTGTCGTACGCGTGATCGTCGAGACTGTCATCTTCTTTGATGACTGCGGCCGCGCCACCTTCCGCGGAAACGGTGTGGCTTCGCATGGGGTAGACCTTCGAGGCCACAGCGAGGCCGAGCTTCGGGTTGGCTTCACAGACCGCGATCGCGGCGCGAAGACCGGCGCCCCCGCCGCCGACGATGAGCACATCGTGGGAGAAAACGTCCATCAGGGTCGACAGCGTATGCGTGAGGTCGAGCTCTGTCAACCTTTTGCGTATCAGCGCTATAATGCGGGCCGCATCATGGGTGAGGTCAGCACTCTCTTCGATGAGGAATTCCTCCGGAAGCTCGAGTATCTCAAGCTCGTCGCGAACCGCATGATTCCCGGGCAACTGCGCGGAGAGCACCGGGCGCGCAAGAAGGGCACTGGTGTCGAGTTCGCCGACTACCGGCCCTACGTCAGCGGCGACGACACCAAAGACGTCGACTGGAGGGCTTACCTCAGGCTCGACAAGCTCATCTTGCGGATTTTCGACGAAGAGGCGGACCTTCCTATCTATCTGTTCGTGGACTCGAGCCTGTCCATGAACTTCGGCGATCCGTCGAAGTTCGACTACGCGCGCAAAGTGGCCGCGGCGCTCGGCTACATCGGGCTTTTGAACCTCGACCGCGTGAGCGTCATCGGTTTTGACAACGGTGTTTCGGCGCAGATCGTATCCAAGCGCGGCCGCAACCAAATCTGGCGCATCTTCAAATTCCTCGAGCGCATGGAGACATCCGGGGAGACGTCGCTCGAGCGGTCGCTCAAGACGTTTTTCGGCACGAAGAGACGGCGCGGACTCGTCGTGATCGCGTCCGACTTCATGGATCCCTCGGGCTTCGAGCCCGCCTTCGACTTCCTCCGGCTCTTCCGGCACGACGTGTTCCACGTCCACATCCTGACTCCCGAAGAGCTGAAGCCGCAGTTTCCGGATGAAGCCATGCTCGTCGACTCCGAGAGAGGGACGTCCCAGCGCTTGCGCATGTCGCCGACGCTCGTCGCCGCGTACGAAGCGGAGATGGCGAAGCTCCGCTCCGGGATCGAAGGTTATTGCTCGCGCTACGGATGGGGCTACGTGCAGACGCAAACCCCGATCCCGTTCGAAGATCTGATCATGCAGATCTTCAAACAAGACCGGTTCATCCGTTAGTGGCGATGACCTTCTCATCGCTGAGTCTTCTCCAGGCGTTGCTGCTGGTTACATCGACCACGGCGGTCATCGTGTTCTTGTACTGGCTGAAGCCGCCGCCGCAGCGGGTGGTCGTGCCTTCGACGTGGATCTGGGAACTCGTCCTCAAAGAGCGCAAGCGCCGCTCGGATTTCTGGCGGTGGCTGGTGTCGCTCATCATTGCGCTCGTCGTCGGCCTGATGATCGCGTCGTCGATCGGTAAGCCCGAAGTGGAAGCGCTCTCGGGACGAGCGCGTCGCATCGCCATCGTGCTCGACAACTCGCCGACGATGGCGACCGGAACGTCCACCGGTCAGACACGGTGGGACATCGCGGTGGCGAGGGCGAGCGAGCTTCTCAACGAAGGAAGCGTTGCGAGCCAGTATCTCGTGACCGATACCGGCGGGCAGCTTCCGGGCACCGGATTCACCAGCCGGACTCGAGCCGTCGAGCTCCTGGACCAGCTACGGCCGTCACTTCGAGACCAGGTGCGTTTCCCCGAGGGCGACCCGTCTCTCGCGGATGATGACGAGACCGAGGTCTACTTCATTGGTGACGGTGTGCTGATTCAGAAGGTGCCGTCGCACGTGACCACGATCTCGGTGTTCGAGCCGGCCGACAACGTCGGTATCACCGCGTTCGATTTGCGACCCGTGCCCGCGGAGCCGACTCGCTACGAGGGGTTTCTCGAGCTCTCGAACCACGGGAGCGAGTCGACGAGAGTCGCTCTTCAAATCGACGGGGTCGGCGGCGCCAGCGTTCAGCGCGCGGTCACGCTCGCTCCCGGACAGGTTCTCGGTGAGAGCTTGAACGTCGACAACTTTCTGTCGGGACCCATCCGGGTGCTCATCGACGCGCCGGGTGATGCGTTGGCGCTCGACAACGTCGCGTACACCTACCTCGCTGCGCCCAGGCGAGTGCGCACGATTTTGGTGACGAGAGGAAACGCTTTTCTCGAGACTCTCCTCGATCTGGATCCGCGTGTCGCGCTCGAGACGATCGAGCCCGATGGCTACGTCGTTCCCGAGACGGCGGACGAAGTGCCCGACCTCTACGTCTTCGATCGGTTCGGGCCAACGGAGATGCCGGTTGCGCCGGCACTTTTGTTCCGGCCACAGGCAACCTCGTGGCTTCCCAAACCGACGGGCGCAGAAATGACGGAGCTGTCGCTCGCCGGCGTCCGAAGCGACCACCCGCTTCTACAACACGTTTCGCTCGAAGACGTCGTCGTCGAGAGCGCGGCTTCCGTTTCCCCGGGCGAGCACGAGGTCGTGGCCGGAACGAGCGAGCAGCCGATTCTCTTGGCGGGCGAAAATCCGCTCCGGTGGGCCGAGCTCACGTTCGACCTCGGCGACTCGAACTTTCCGCTTCAAGCGGGGTTTCCGATCTTTCTCGCGAACGCGGTGACGTGGCTTACGAGTACCGACGTCGTAGCGACGCCGCTCGGAACGATTACCGTGCCCGCGGCGAGCGCGGCCGTCACCGACATGAGGGGAGAGGACGTCCCGACGCGATCGGTGGGCGCACTCACTGCGTTCACCCCGGACGCACCCGGTTTGTTCTCGGTGCGGACGAAGGACGGCGAGCTCGTCATCTCGGCCAACCTTCTCAACCCCGATGTATCCGCGGTCAACGCGTCCGCGTTCGCAGGAGAGGACAGCGCCGCTGGTATCGTGGACTACCTCACCGGCTCCGTCGGCGGCGGCGAACTGTGGCTTGTCCTCGTGCTCGTTGCGCTCGTGCTCGTCCTCGCCGAGTGGTGGACCTACCACCGCCGCATGACTGTTTAGTCGGCATACGGCATACGGCGCATCGCATTCGCATTCATCAGAAAAAGGTGCCTTTCCCCCTCATGTTCTAACAAATATCACTGCTGGGCTGGCTGCGGCCAGCCGAATGCTGGATAATGCCGCAGCAATGAGTGTTCGGGTACGTGTGGCTCCTTCGCCTACCGGCGATCCCCACGTGGGGACTGCCTATCAGGCGCTCTTCAACTACGCGTTTGCGCGTCAGAACGGCGGCAAGTTCATCCTGCGCATCGAAGATACCGATCAAGCTCGCTCGACGCGTGAGTCCGAGCAAATGATTCTGGACTCGCTTGGATGGCTCGGCCTCAGCTGGGACGAAGGCCCGGACGTCGGGGGACCGCACGCGCCGTATCGGCAAAGTGAGCGGCTTCCGATCTATCGCGAGCACGTCGACGAGCTTCTGTCCGCGGGACGCGCCTACCGTTGCTTCTGCACCAAGGAACGCCTCGACGCCATGCGCGCCGAGAAGCGTGACAAGAAGGTGTTTCCCGGATACGACCGGCGCTGCCGCGACATTCCCGCCGAAGAGTCGAAAACCAGCGCGGAGGCGGACGAGACCTTCGTTGTGCGCATGAAGATTCCTATCGACGGGGATTGTGTGATGCACGATCTCTTGCGCGGGGAGATCAAGAAGGATTGGGCGTCGGTGGACGATCAGGTCATTCTCAAATCCGACGGGTTTCCCACGTATCACCTCGCGAACGTCGTCGACGACCACTTGATGGAAATCAGCCACGTGATCCGCGGTGAAGAGTGGATCAACTCGGTTCCAAAACATCTCAAGCTCTACGAGTATTTCGGCTGGGAGCCGCCGGTGTTTTGCCACCTGCCGCTTCTTCGCAACAACGACGCCAACAAGTCGAAGCTCTCCAAGCGAAAAAATCCTACGTCCATCAACTACTACCGTCGCGCGGGTTTTCTTCCCGAGGCGTTGGTGAACTTCATGGGTATGTTCGGTTGGACCCGCGCGGAAGGCGAAGAGAAGTTCACCCTCGACGAGTTCACCGAGAACCTCGACATCAAGAGCCTTTCCGTCGGCGGCCCGGTGTTCGACGTCGAGAAACTGCGGTGGCTGAACGCCCGCTATATTCGAGAGGACTACGATGCCGAGTCTCTTTCGAAGCTGCTTCGAGATTGGGCGCTCGGCCCCGAGTACCTGGAGAAAATCGTCCCCCTCGCGCAACCGCGCCTCGAGACGCTATCCGATTGGGGCTTTTTGACGGCGTTTTTCTTCGCGGATCGCGTTCCCGTTCGCGCTGAAGAGCTTACCTTGAAAGGGAAGGAGCCGGCGGATCTCACCGCCATCTTCCAAATGTCGGTGTGGATGTTCGACGAGCTCTCGAGCTTCGACACGAAGTCCATCGAAGGCGTATTGCGGTCACTCTCGGAAACGCTTGATATCAAGCTTCGCGACTTGACCCGGCCGTTCTACGTCGCGATCACGGGCTCGAAAGCATCGACGCCGCTCTTCGACTCGATAGCGCTCCTGGGTCGAGACCTCACTCGCACGAGACTTCGTCACGCGATCGAGCTTCTCGGAGGGCTCTCGACCAAGAAGACGAAAGCGCTCGAAAAAGAGTATCGCGCGCTGTTCGGAGAGAGCCGGTGAGGGTAAAAAAAGAGTCGAGTACTATCCGTTCGACCCGCGCACGCTCGGGGTCCGGGTTCGCACGCCCCTACTGCACGCGGACGACGTGTCCATGGGTGATATGGATGGCTACCGCGGCGCGTCGTGAACGCGATCCGCCGGAAGTAACCTCGAAGTGGAGCCCCTTTTTCCTCGAACCGCATTGATTGGTGTGTCCACGGAAGGCCCTCTACAATAGGTGGGATGGGAGACACGGACCGTAAACGCCAGGGCGGGGTTCTCGAAAAGACACGCAAGAAGACCGACACCCCGAAGCTCTATAAGGCCCTCCTTCATAATGATGACTACACGACGATGGAGTTCGTCATCATTATTCTGGAGCAGATTTTCAACAAATCACCCGCCGAAGCCCACCGGGTGATGATGAACGTCCACACCGGTGGCGTTGGTGTCGCCGGCGTGTATTCACACGAGGTGGCCGAGACCAAAGTCGCGTTGACGCACGAGGCGGCCAAGGAAGCGGGACATCCACTTCGCTGCAGTATCGAACCTGAGTAGAAAAAACCGATATGTTCAGTACGAGCCTAGAAATGGTTTTGAACGTCGCGTACCGCGAAGCGGACTCGCGACGGCACGCTCACCTCACCCTGGAACACCTTTTGTACGCTATCGCGCACGATCCCAAGGGCGAAGACATTCTCATCGCCTGCGGCGCCGACCTGGACGAGCTCCGTAACCAGTTGAAGAACCATCTCGAGACCGCGGTGGAGCTCATGCCCAATGACGCGGATCAGGAGCCGATCCAGACTCTCGCGTTCCAACGGGTTTTGCAGAAGACGGTTTTGCACGTCCAGAGCTCAGGTAAGAGTGAAGCAGACGTGGGAGATGCGCTCGCGTCCATTTTGCAAGAGCGACGCTCGCAGGCCGCGAAGCTTCTCGAAGCGCAAGATGTGAGCCGGCTCGACATCCTCAACTACATCTCGCACGGGATCACGAAAGTGCTTCGGCCGAGTGATGACGATCGCGCGACCGCTGGAGAAGGTGACGAAGATGCTCCTTCGGGGCTGAGCGATCCGTTGGAAGCTTTCGCCTCGAACTTGACCGATCGTGCTGCCCGCGGCGAGCTTGATCCGCTCATCGGACGGGAACCGGAAATTCGACGCGCGATGCAGATCTTGTGTCGACGCCGTAAGAACAACCCGGTGTTCGTCGGTGATGCCGGTGTCGGCAAGACCGCACTCGTCGAAGGGCTCGCTCAACGACTCTTGGGTGACGACGTTCCCGAGATTCTGAAAGGCGCTGAGATCTTTGCTCTCGACTCGGGCGCGCTAATCGCGGGCACGCGGTATCGCGGGGATTTCGAGGAGCGGTTCAAAGCGGTGATCAATCGCCTGGAGGAGCGCGAGAACCCGATCCTTTTCATCGACGAGCTCCACACGATGGTGGGTGCCGGGGCGACGACCGGCGGCACCATGGACCTGGCGAACCTCATCAAGCCGGTGCTCGTCGAGGGGAAACTTCGATTGATCGGGTCCACGACGTTCGAGGAGTTCAAACACCTCGAAAAAGACAAGGCGCTTCATCGTCGCCTCCAGCGGATCACCGTGGAGGAGCCGTCGTTCGAAGACTCGGTCAAGATCCTCGAAGGGTTGCAGTCGCGCTACGAAGACCACCACAAAGTCACGTACACGACCGGGGCGCTCGAGACCGCGGTACGTCTCGCACAACGTCACTTGAGAGAATATCGTCTGCCCGATAGCGCTGTGGATGTGATCGACGAGGCAGGTTCGATGCTGCGTCTCGACGCCGCGCCCGACGCGTCGCCTGCGGTCGACATTCCGGAGATCGAGAAGATCGTGGCGCGGGTTGCGCGCATCCCGGAGAAGCAAGCCTCGGATTCGGACAAAGAACGCTTGCGCACTCTAGAAGACTCGCTCAAGCGTGTCGTCTTCGGCCAGGAAGAAGCGGTCGCGATCGTGGCGAAATCGATCCGGAGGTCACGCGCGGGTCTCGGGCTACCGGATCATCCGGCCGGGTGTTTTCTGTTCACCGGCCCCACCGGGGTGGGCAAGACGGAG
Source organism: Candidatus Marinacidobacterales bacterium (assembly GCA_965237955.1). Classification (GTDB taxonomy): domain Bacteria; phylum Acidobacteriota; class Vicinamibacteria; order Marinacidobacterales; family SMYC01. The sequence continues at coordinate 5,085,384 of OZ250169.1, forward strand.
CTCGCCCGCCAACTGGCGCTTCATCTCGGCAACGAGTTCGTCCGCTACGACATGAGCGAGTACATGGAAAAGCATGCCGTGGCGCGGCTCATCGGTGCGCCTCCGGGGTATGTGGGTTTCGAGCAGGGTGGACTCCTCGTCGATGCCGTGCGGCAGCACCCTTACTGTGTGGTGTTGCTCGACGAGATCGAGAAGGCGCACATGGATCTCTTCAACATCTTGTTGCAAGTGATGGACCACGCGGAGCTGACCGACAACCAGGGGCGGAAGGCGTATTTTCGGCACGTGGTTCTCATCATGACGTCGAACGCGGGCTCGCGCGAAATGAGCCAACTCAGTGTCGGTTTCGGAAGTAACTCTGCGAAGGACGCGCCGTCCCAGGCGAAAAAAGCGATCGAGCGGCTCTTCAGTCCCGAGTTTCGCAACCGTCTCGACGCGGTCGTGTCGTTCGATCCTCTCAGCGTAGACGTCATGGAAACGATCGTCGAGAAGTTCATTCTCGAGCTCGAAGCCCAGCTTCGCGAGCGGCGCATCGCGTTCACGTTGCTTCCGGAGGCACGGTCGTACCTCGCGAAGAAAGGCTACGATCCGACCTACGGAGCGCGGCCGCTCGCCCGGACGATCCAAACGGAAGTGCGCGACCCGCTCACCGAAGAGATCCTGTTCGGAAAGCTCGAAGAGGGCGGCACGGTGACGATCGGATTCGACGGTGAGGCGCTCACCTTCGACGTCGATGCGTCCAGTCCACCCGCTCCGGCGCAGACGCCGTCACCGGCCGACGCGTCTTGACGCGTTTGCATCGGATGCCGGTCTACTTGCTTGGTCCTGAGATTGTTTTTCCGCCCCTTGAGGAGGCCGAGCACGGCCTTGTCGCGGTAGGCGGCGATCTCAGCTGCGAGCGGCTTCTCCACGCCTACTCGAGCGGGATCTTTCCGTGGTACTCGGAAGGTGAGCCCATCCTATGGCATTCACCCGACCCGAGGTTCGTCCTCACAGACGAAACGTTTCGCGTTCCGAAGAGCCTCGCTCGCGTGATAAGGAGCGGACGCTATCGGGTGACGATGGACACGGCGTTCGAGGATGTGGTCGAAGCGTGCGCGTCGACGCCTCGCGCCGGAGAGCAGGGAACCTGGATCACGGAAGACATGAAAACGGCCTACACCGAGCTGCACCGGCAAGGCTTCGCGCACTCGGTCGAGGCGTGGCACTCTGAAGGGGAGCTCGTAGGCGGTCTCTACGGGGTTTCGATCGGTGCTGCGTATTTTGGTGAATCGATGTTCTCGCGCGCAAGCAACGCGTCGAAAGTCGCTTTCGTCGCGCTCGTGCGTCGACTGGTAGCGTGGGATATCACCCTCATCGACTGCCAGGTCGAAACCGACCATCTCGCGCGCTTCGGCGCGACGACCTGGCCGCGCGAACGCTACCTCACCGTGCTCACAGACGCGGTCCGCCGGCCCACGAGGCAAGGGCACTGGCAGTTCGACTGAGGATGAGCCGTCTTCTGCTAATTGCGGCTGGTGCAGTTCCTGAGAACCTCTAGGGCTCGTGGCGCTCGGCGTCGACTGTCTTACGATCGGGCAAGGGGGCGCGATTTTGACACGGAACTCACTGAAGCCGCGGTGGGTGTGTGGCCTCTCAGAGCTATGACCTTCAAAGCCCTGAGGGCCCTAGATTGTCGGGCGGAGACGTCATGGGTGGTGCCTCCTTCCTGGCCGCGTCGTGCGGCCGTGACCCCTTTCTTTTAGATCGCGCACGCGTCGTTGTCAACGAGTTTTTTTGCTCTTTTCACAAGGGGCCTCGGCGCGATAGGTTTAGGCCATGCATAGCCGTGTAGTTGCCACTGCACCCGCTCGCGCGGAGTTTTAGAACGCTGTGGCAGTGAGGACGCCGCCGTCTACGACGAGGTTGGCACCGGTGATCCACCTGGCGCCTTTGCTGGCGAGGAACAGGCATGCGTCCGCGATGTCCTCGGGGCGGCGGCCGAGCCTTTTGAGCGGCGCGCGCTCTCCGAAGCGCTCGACGCCCTCGGGCCACGCTTGCTCGATGCCTTCTCGCCAGATCAGTCCCGGCGAGACGGCGTTGACGCGAATGCCGTAGGCGCCGAGCTCGAACGCGGCTGATTGCGTGTACATGAGCACCCCGCCTTTGGCCGCGTTGTAGTGACTGTGGAGTGGGGCGGGGCGGAGTCCTTCGATCGAGGCGACGTTCACGATAGCGCCGCCCGTGTCTCGCTCTTTCATCGAGCGCGCCGCGGCCTGCGTGCACAGGTGAGTCGTGCGCAAGTTGGCGTCCACGACGTCCTGCCACTCGTCCGCGGGGGCATCGAGAATCGAGTGCATGGGATAGTTGCCGGCGTTATTGACCAGGACATCGACAGGCCCGAGCTTTTTCACGACCTCTCTAAACAGCTGCTCGACCGCGTTCAGATCGCACAGGTCTCCGCCGACGGCGAGCGCTCTCTCGAGTGATGTCGCGATCGCTTCGGCTTCGGCCTTTCCCGAGCGGTAGTGCACCGCGACCGCCGCGCCCGCGGCGGCGAATCGCTCGGCGATTCCGCGACCGATCCCCTTGGAAGCTCCGGTGACGACGACAACGCTTCCGGTGAAATCCAGGAGCTCGGACACCCCTGGTAATACCGTAGCGCTCACGGTTTCTCTCCCTCGACATCGTGGTAGTGGTGCTGCTCGAACCGCGGTGTGCACACACAGTAGAAGACGAGGTCGGACTCGCCGGTGTTGGCGATCCGCTGGGCGCGTCCCGCGGGAATCACGACCACGTCGCCTGCGGTAACGTCCATGGCATCGAGACCTTCGACTTCAACCCGTCCGTGGCCGCCGGTAATGAGGTAGCGCTCGTCGACTTCGAGGACGTGCCGCGCCGTGGTGACGCCGGGCTCGACCCGCGCGCGCGCGATCGCAACGTCGGGGTCGCGCGGGTCGTTCCAACTCTCGAGGATGTGGCAACGCTCGTCGGTGTAGCGCTCGAGGGACTCATCGTGCGTGACGACTCTAGGATCCATTGGTTTTTGAGGCGGGTAGTCTATCACTGGCGTGGTAGGATCGGCTCGGACGGATGATGAAGGTGGCATCCTAATTGTCGCGCTGCTTACATCAGCGATCGCGACCCCGCAGCAAGGCGAGACTGAGCAAGAGCAGAAGCTCGTATGGACGTGCCCGCTCCACCGTGAAGTCACCGAGACCGAAGCCGGGCAATGCCAGTTCTGTGAGCGTCAGCTCGTGCAAACGCTCGTACAGCTAGCGTGGTCGTGCCCCATCCACGCCGTGGTCGTGGAGAGCGAGTCGGGGCAGTGTCCCATCTGCCAGAGAGACCTCTTCCCGATCACCGAAGAGGTCCGCTACGTCTGCCCGATGCATCCCGAGGAAGGCGTGTTCCGCGTTTACCTGTTCAACAATTTTTCCGAGCCGCTGAACGCGAAGGAGTTCAAGGGGCGCACTACAAGAAAACTTGGCTCTCCGAAGGGACTGCTGTCGAAGACCAGAGTGTGCTCGCGATCTATTTGCAGGAGAGCGACACCGCGAAGCCTGTCGACACGGTGGCCGTGACCGCAGGCTCGGCCTACATGGTGGAGCGAGACGCCGAGCTCGTCGCCCTGCTTGCGCGAGTCGACACCGAAGTCGAGACCGTCGTCGCCGAGCTCGTGCGCCCCGATGGCTCCCGCGAACGCATCCTTCGTCTCTACCGACCCGACCCCGATTGGCCCCGCAAGTATTGGCTCGAAGCGCCGATCGCGCTCCCGTCAGGGAGCCGCATCGAAGTGACGGTCACTGCGGCCGAAGACGCCGCGCCCGTGATCCTGCTCGACCTCGTTTCCGAATAGCTTTTCTTCTTCCGACCAATACCTAAGGAGCCACCGCATGAACGTTGTTCTTTGTCATTTGCCTCGAATAAATTGCGAACTTTCGCGGATTCAATTGCGTATGAAGGTGGGGAGAGCTGAGCTCATGCGCAATTGGATCTCGCAGGTTTCGTACATTCTTCGTAAGCTCGCGAAAGCGCCCGTGTTTACGGCCGTCTCGATACTGACGCTCGGCCTCGCCATTGGCGCCAACACCGCCATCTTCAGCGTGGTCAACAGTGTGCTTCTCGAGCCCCTGCCGTTCGAAGACCCCGAGCGGCTGGTTGGGGTATGGCACGAGGCGCCCGGGCTGAACTTCGACAAGCTCAGCCAATCGCCTGCATTGCATTTCACCTTTGTGGACCACAACACCGCGTTCGAAGACATTGGGATGTCGGTGGGAGTGAAGTTTCTACGAAGGAAAGATCCCTAGCTCGAACGCCGAATCTGCGATCCACGTCATCCACGCGCCGTAGATCAGGAGCATGATCGTTGCCTTGCCTATTCCTGCCTTCCTGCCCATGAGGAAGAGCGAAATCACCGCCACCGTTACCCACAGAAGCACGATGCGGAGCACTTGCACCTGGGCGGCCGACTCTCCGGCCACGGCGCTGAGCGAGACCTCGCCGAACAAGAGCGAGTAAGCAAGAAGCGGCAAACCGAGGGATACGCAGATATCGAAGATGTTGGAGCCGAGCGCGTTCGAAATGGCGTCGTCATAGAGGCCGTTGCGCGCGTCCTTGACGGAGAGCACGGTGTCGGGAACACTCGTCGCCGCCGCCGCGAGAACGACGGCGGTGAAATACGTCGGGATAGTCAATGCCTCGGCGGATTCGATGACGGCTTTCGCCAACAGGAGGCACGCCGTACCTAGAACGACGATGGCGGCGCCGAGGACGGTCCACGCTGAGCCGGTCGTGTACGGCTTGCCATCGAAAAAGAGCGTGTTGAAGTCGAAGGTCAGAATCGCTCTGAGCTTGGAAGTCTTCTCGGGCGTTTCGTCTTCGGCCTCGTCCTCTTCGGGCGCGCTTCTATACTTTCGATTGTGGTACATGAGATGGAGGAAATACCCGACGTAGCACGCGAGCAATAGCGCGCCCGTGACCCACGTCAGCGTCGTGTTTCCGAGAAACACGATCAGCATGACCTCCCCGATCACGAGCCAAATCCCGTCGCGAAGGACGTTCTGTGAGTCGACTTCGATGTAGCGGACTTTGGATTCGACGCCGTCTTTCTTTGTGCCCCAGATCACAACCACGAAAATGCACAGAGCCGGAATGATGAGCCCGTTGAAGACTGCAGAGCCGGCGGCGGTGGCGACGCCGGCCGAAAAGCCGTCGAGATCTTGGTAGACGAACAGGAACACCGCCGTGGTGAGAAGCTCGGGCATCGACGAGCCGGCGGCGTTGATGGTAGCTCCTTTGATCCCGGCCGCCATGTTGCGGCCGAGATAGCTCGAAGCGGACTCGAACGTGTTGCTCGCGTACATAATCACGACGCTGGCGACGGTGATCAGTGCAAGGGACGTAAGAAGCTGCTCGAAATCCATCAGGGGGTCTTGTAGCGTTTGCAGCTATCGGTCGTCTTCTGCGACGACGACGAGACAATCTTCTTCGGTTAGTGTGATCTCCGAATCCTTGAGAGGGATCAGTTTAACACCCATAGTTGGCGTCCGCATCGCCTTCGAGCGCTTTGAGCTTGTAGCCGAGACAGATTTCTTCGTCCCGTTTCTGGGCGACGCGCATGAGATCGCCGAACCGACAGGTCGCCGGAAGGGAATCGAAATAGAGCCACGCGGGCTTGACATAGATCTCGGAGCCATCTTCTTGGAAGAGATTGGCGTACACCCGTTGAATGTCAGGCTCCTCGCTGATTTGAGCGAAAATCATCGACACCATGCGGTTCGAGATGATGAAGTCGTCGACGCCGGCGTGCGCTACCAGCTCTCGGTTGGCGGATTCGAGCACCTCGGTGATGAGCTTCGTCTCCACGATCTTTCCCGCATCGGTCAACACCTTTTGCAGTTTTCGCAAATGCAACAGCACGACGATCGTTTCCGAGTCGATGCGCTCCGGCTCGCTGTCCATCGATGGCTTCTGCGGGAGCACGATGACGTTATTGTAGAGGAACGGATCCATCGATTCGAGGTCGTTGCTGTCGAGAGGGTCCTTGTCGATCAGCCGGACTTGCACGGTACTGTTCTGATCGAGCTTTTCGATCGTCTCCGCGAGTTGTGGCGGCGGGTCTTTGATCATCACGTCGATCACGTAGTCGGCGTACTCCTGGATGATGATGGGCGCTTTGTAGCTCCAGCCGAGAATGGGCTGGCGCTCGAACTTCTGGTTGATACGCCGATCCGGAATATCGCGAGCTTTCGGGATCATGACTGGCTGCGATATGTACTCGATGGTGGAATCGTCCTCGGCGACGATGAGGATCTCGTCGTCGGCCTTCATGACGGTGTCGAGCGCGGGGCGGATGACGATCTCGCCGTCGGGATTTCGGATCCCGATGGGAACGCCGTCCGGGAAATGGTACTGGAGCCGGTCGAACCTCAAGCCGTCCCACCTCGGGTTGTTGTGGAAATACATCTCACAACCTTCGAAGCTCAAGAGCTCCGAATACACGACGGCCAGTCCGCTCGTCCGAGACGTCTGCACCATGATCTTCGCGAGGATCTCTTCGGCGTCGATGACGGAGACGATGTCGGGAGCGATGTCTTGCACGACCTGTCGGTTCCGCTCGGTGAACACCTCGGCGACAATGGAGAAGTCGGCACCGTCCGCCATGCGTGAATCGAGCGCGAGAACGGTCTTGATGACCTTGGAGTCGCTCGCGAGCTTGACGTCGAGGCTCGCGGCCGGGTCGCACGAAGCGAGGACGATGGCAGACTTCGCGTCGCTTGCGCTCACCCGTTGAAGAGCTTGCACCGAGGCGGTGGGCCCGCTCCGGGTGACGACGCGGGTATTGCGCCGGTCGGTGAAGTTGGTCCGCAGGAACTCGTCCATCTTCTCTTGGTCGGTTTCCGATAGGATCACGACCACCGGGTCGGCCTCGCTCTCGTTCGCCTCGACGAGCTCGCGAAGGATCTCGATGACCCGAGGACCCCAGCCGAGGACGAGCGTATGTCCGGATTCGAGGACCTGGCTATGACCCTTCTTGAGGTGGGCAATCGCCTGGTCGAGGGCGGTCGTGAGAAAGGCAATCAACGCGGAGAAGATGACGACACCGGTGAGGCCGGCGACGACGGCCGCGGTCTTGAAGATCGACGGCGAGTCGTTGTCCTGGTTCATGTTCCCGGGGTCGGTGAGCTGCAGGAAGATGACCCAGATTTGCCCCGCGAAGTTGTGCTCCGTATCGGGCGCGATGGCGTTGAAAACGAACCGCATGAGCGCGATCAGGAGGATGGAGCCCAAAAACGCGAAGACGAGCGATACGAACAGAGCACTACTGCCGCGCGTAAGGAAACTGTCGACGCGGTAGCGCCATCGTTGTCGAAACGTCGCCTTATCCGATGCCATGGATAGGGGTGGCCCTCGTTTGGAACGGGAATTGTCTAGATTGTCAGTGAAGCGTTGTTACTAGTGTAGCAACTGGGGATAACCCTGCCACCCGTGTTCAGGGAGACAAAACACCGAGCCAGACGAGGGCGTACAGGGCGAGCGCGGCGTAAATGCCGCTAATGATGTCGTCCAGCACGATGCCCCACGAGCCGTGCATGTTCTGGTCGATCTGGCGTGCGGGCGGGATCTTGATGATGTCGAAAACGCGGAACAGGAGAAAACCCCAGAGCGCGACCTGCCACAGCTCACCGCCGCGGAAGAGGATGGGGACGACGAGATAGCCCGCTACCTCGTCGAGCACGAAATTGCGGGGATCTTCGTCTTTCCAGTACTTCACCGCCCACGGGGTGAGCCAATGATTCGCTGCCACCACCGCGACGAGCCCGAGGACGAGCGCGGGCACCTGCCAAGACGCCGGCGCGTAGAGTGCGATGGCAACGTGGTAGGCGACACCGGGCAAGGCGCCGAAGCTTCCCGGGGCAATGGGAGATAGCCCGAGGCCGAACGACGTGCCAATGGCAAGGTAGATGAACTCGCGAGCTCGGGACATGAACGCCGAACTTTAACGAGTTGGGTCGGTCGCGTCTACTGTTTTTCCGCCCTGATGGATTTCGGACTTGATGGATGCGGCCGTCGTCTTATTGATGTCCTTGCCGTGAGTGAGCCTGAGGCCGAGGCTCACGAACGCGATCCCTGCCCCGAGGTACACGAGATCGAGCGGCGTCGAAAACTTCATGTTGACGCACACCTGCAGGAAGGTAATCGTGAGGATCATCAGGACGACCTTCCCGAGCACGCTCTTGAGCTCCTCGAGTGAGCCGAAGACGAGCCAGTCCGGGCGAATGTCGGTTTGGTCGCGCGCTGGGTCGATGCGCGAGACGAACAGATCGTAAGAACCGAGCCCGAAAATCAAGAGCACGATCCCAACGAGGAAGTCGTCCACGGTTTTGATGACGGCCATGATGAGCTCGTTGTAGGTCAGAAGGCCGCGTCCGGTCTCTTCGGCGAGATGCAAGTGGTTCATCCACAGCGTCGCGAAGAAGTTTCCGACGAGATGGCTCGTCTCGAGGATGCCGAGGATGAAGACGACACTCGAGCCCATCAGAAGGCCGACGACACCAAGAACGATGACGAGGCGAAAGTACCAGAGGAAGTGCTCGAAGACGTGCTCGATCTTGGCACTCAAGCCGGTCAGACCGGACCGGCCCGACGGTGGGGACACGTCGCTCATAGACCTCTACCGAAAGGGAAAGTTCAGGTTGTGTGGATGTGACTGAGATAATTGTACGAACCGATGAGTGAATCCGCAATGGGTGGTACCGCAGACGCAAGGCCACTCGACGAGCTCCATCACCAGGTAGTGGGTCCGATCGATGAAGCGCTCAGACTCATAGTTCAGGACGAAGTTGAGCGCGCGCCGCGCGCCGCCATAGCCGACTACATCGCGCGGATAGGGTTTGCGCATGCCGTCCTCCATTGTCTTAGAAGCGCACCGCGAGAGTGACGAAGAAACGACCTTTGTCTTCGTCGAAAACAGGATCCAAATTGAACCCGTAGCCCACGCGGAAGGGGAGGTTCCACACGGGTGTCAGGAACTGGATCTCCGCGCCGGCGTCGTAGCGGAGATCGGGAAGGGGTAGGCCGTCGAAGTCCGTCGCGTAGACGTTGCCGACATCGAAGAAGCCGACGAGCCGCAGGCGCGGGTGCGCCACGAACTGGTACTCCGCGGTGCCGTAGACGAGTTGATCGCCACCGACGACCACGTCCGCATCGCGCGGGCCGACGCCGCGGATCGCAAAGCCGCGCAGATCGTTCTCGCTCCCGAGGAAGAGGCGCTCGAAGCGCGGGAGGCCGTCGACCTCGGTCTTGCCGAAAGGCCACACCGCCTCGACACGACCGGAGAACGCGAGTAGGTGCCGCCGGCTCAATCGGACCAGCTGCGAAAGCTGGGCGCGGGCGCGCATCGCCTCGATATCTCCGGTGACGAGCTCGACGCCCATCTGGGCTCCGGTGCCGCGGGTGGGAAACACCGGCTGGTTGCGGCCGTTGTAGGCCACGGTGAAGCTCGCCCGGTTCGTGCGGAATCGCTCGCCGAGGTATGGCGTCAGGAAGGGCACGAACTCTTCGAGGTCCGAGCCCAAGGTGAAGTGGGCGACACGGAACGCGCCGAGAAACTGCCATCTCTTTCCCTGAGGACCGCCGACACGGAGCGCGAAATCGAGCGTGTCCTCACTGGTCTCGTCGGGGAAAGTCAGGTTCGCACGTGCGACATCGATGCTGAAGAACAGCCGGCGCCCGAGCGTCGACGGGTCACGGTAGCTCGCCACGAAGCTCTGCAAGCGATTGCCGAGATCCAAATCCAGCCGCCACACGTCGCCTCTTCCGAGAACGCTTTTGGCGATGAACTGACCGTTACCGGTGCCTCCTCGAGTGCCGTTGACGCCGCCGCCGACGAGGTACTCGAATCGATCAACTTCTTTGACGCGGTAGGTGACATCCGCTCGTCCGGGACGGGCGCTTAGATCGACTTCGGGAACGACGTCGATGAGCGTCTCGAGCCTCGCGAGCGATTGGACGCCGCGGTCGACGAGCGCCTGGTTGAAGCGGTCCGACTCGTCGATGTCGAGAAACTGTCTAAGATCCCGGTCGCGGTGGCGGCGATTCCCGCGGAACGTGATCGTGCCGACGCGTAGAAACGATCCCTCTTCGACACGGAGATCGATCGCGATGCGACCCGGGCTGGTTACGTTTTGCTCACGCAAAACCGTGACACCCGGGTAGCCACGGGATTGGTAGTAGCGCTCGAGGCGAGCGACGACGGCGTCGATCGCCCTCCCGTCGTAGACGCCGCCGGTCTCGGGGAGCCACTCGGCGATGAGCTCTTGGGTAAGGAGCGACCCGGGCTCGACAGTAAGGGCTTGAAGCTCGTACCGACGCCCTTCGAAAATGGGGACGGTGATCATAGTCCCGGCCACGATCGGGCCGACACGGGCGTCGAGATACCCGCGCGACGCATAGAGGTCCTCGAGTCGTTCCTCGTCCGCGCGAAGATCGCTTGCCCGAAGCTTGTCCCTATCCGTGATCCACGTGGTCCAGCCTTTTTGTTGCGATCGCATCGCGTCGCGAAGCTCGGAGTCCGGGATCGCGTCGTTGCCTATTAACCGGATCTGCTGAATCGTCTCGAGCTCGACCGGCTCCACCGAAATGACCAGCGTCACGAGATCTTCGGTGACGTCAGTCGTGGTCGTGGCCGTGACTTTCACGGCGTCTCCGACCAACTCTTGGGCGAGCCTTTCGGTGTCACGGCGTTCCGTTTCTCCGAACGGTTGGTTCGGACGGAGCTCGAGCGCTTGCACGAGCTCGTCTTCGTTTACCCGCTCCCCTTCGAAGCGGAACGAAGTGAGGATGGGCTTTTCTTCCACATGGATGACGAGAACGCCCTCTTCGAGATCGAAACGGACGTCGTCGAATAGCCCAGTGTCCCACAGGCGACGGAACGCGGCGGGAAGGTCGTCTTCGCTCGACATCGACGCGTGCGTCCGGATCGCGTCTGCCGTGACCCGCACGTTGCCTTCGACTCGAACACTCTGGACATTCTGAATGGCGGAAATCGTTTGAGAAAGTGCTAGGACCAGGGCGAGAGGCAGGAAGCTCAAAAGCGATCCAGCCGAAACGGCTCGAGAGCGAGCGATGGCTCGTCGCCGTTCGCGAGCTCGGCCACGAGCTTTCCCGTCATCGGCGACTGGGTGAAACCCAGCATCGCGTGTCCGGTGGCCACTATAAGTCCGTCGAGCCCGTCGAGTTTGCTCGAGCGGTCGATGATGGGAAGCCCGTCCGGTGTCAGCGGACGGAGTCCGCACCACGGTTCTTCGTTTTTCATCGGCGGAGGCGTTTTGAGCACTTCACGACCACCGCGAACGACGGCGTCGTAGCGTGCACCGTGAATCGTTTGATCGAAGCCTGTCAATTCGAGCGTGCCCCCGAAACGCAATCGGGAATCGAGCGGCGTTACGATGACGCGTCGTTTCTTGTTGAGGATGGGAAGCGCCGGGGCACCTTCGTAGGTATCGATGGTACAGCTATAGCCCTTGGCGGGCTGCATCGGAATATCGATGCCGATCGATTTCGTGAGGCCTCCCGACCACGCGCCCGCGGCGAGAACCACCATGTCCGCGGTGAGTTGTTCTTCCGGACCCTCGACCACGACGCCACGCGCGGTGCCGTTTTCGACGAGCACACGAGAAACAGCGCGTCCGGTGACGAAGCGAGCGCCACGCTTCTCGAGGGTTGCCGCGAGCGAGAGGACGTAGCCGTAGCTGAAGCCGTGCGCTTCGCCCTCGGTAAAAAGTGCGCCTCGAATCGTAGGAGAGAGTGCGGGCTCGAGCTCCAACGCTTCGTCGCGGCTCAACATCGTCGACGTGAAGCCTTCCGAGGTTTGTATCTCCTGAACGCGCCGGCCGTGCTCGAGCTCCGCATCTGAGTGGAACACTTCGACCAGGCCTCGTCGTTCGAAGAAGAACTCCGCATCGCCGTTTTCGATGAGCTCTTCGTAGAGTTCGAGGCTCCCACGGCTGAGACCCAGGAGCGCACGAAACCCGCGCTCGGCCGCAGTCGGTTCACAGTAGCGCCGGAACTGCCAGAAGAAACTGAGGAGGCTCGGATCGAGACGGGGCCGCACATAGAACGGGCTGTCGCGTCTCGCGATCCATCGCAGCGCTTGTCCGATGACCCCGGGCCCCGGAATCGGATCGGAGTGGCTGGGCACGATGAGACAGGAGTTTCCGTAAGAACACCCGTGGCCGAGCTCGCCCTTGTCGACGAGCGTGACGTCCCAACCGGAGCGATTTAGATAGTAGGCCGAGGCGACACCGATGCCGCCGCCCCCGATGACAATTGCGCACGGCATGGCGAACTACATGAGGGGGCTTCCGTCCGCCGCTGGATCCAAGTCGGGGTCGAGTCGGAATGCTTCCGCCTTTTCGGCTTCCGCTTCCGCATCGCTCCCCATGCGGCCGAGTGCGACGCTCAAGTTGTAGTGGTAGACCCCGGAGTCGGGCTCGAGCTCGATGGCTTCACGGTAAGCGGCGGCCGCCGCGTCGAGCTCACCGCGGTAGAGGCGTACCGTTCCAAGGCTGTCGATGATGTGAGCCGCGCCGGGTCGAAGCGCGAGCGCCCTCTCGACAGCCTCTAGAGCTTCTTCGTATGCTCCAGCACGAGCGAGGACGAGTGACAAGCGGTTGTAATTCTCGGGCTCGTCCGGGGCGAGCTCGATCGCTTTTTCTAGCGCCGCGACGGCGAGGTCGAGCTCGTGGGTGTTGAGATGTGCGAGTCCCATCTCACTAAAGAGGAACCAAGAGTCGGGCGCCCATGTCATCGCCTCTTCGAGCGCGGCCACGGCTTCATCGCCGCGATCGAGTTCGTTCAACGCGCGGCTCAAATTCGCGTGGGTGCTGAGCTCTTTCGGGTGTAGCTGGATAGCGATCCGTAGCTCTTCGACGGCAGCTTCATAGTCTGCGTTGAGATACAGCGCGGTGCCGAGAACGTATTGCGCTTGTTCGAGCTGGGGGTCGAGCTCTACCGCACGTCGTGAGGTTAGGACGGCCTTTTCGAGTTGTCCATCGTCTAGGTACATGAAGGCGAGCATTTCGTGTCCGCTCGCGAACTCCGGATGTTCTGAGACGGCTTGTTCGAGCTTGGCGATGGCGGCCGGCGCGTTGTCGGAGCCGAGCAACAGGTCCGCTTCCGTCAGCATCACGATCGGGTTGGCCTGGGCAATGCTCTTCGCGAGAGGTGCCGTGGCAACCAGCGCGACGGCCACGGCGGCGGCGCTCGCCAGGAACGCGCGACGATACCGCAAGGCGGCGCCGAGAAGAGCACCGATGACGAGGCCTCCGAGGTGTCCCGCGTTGTCGATACCAGGCACCGTGAACCCGAACGCCAGGTTGAAGCCGATGAAGATCAGGATGCTCGTCAGGAGGCCCCGGGCGGCTCGTTCGGGCAAGTGGATGCGCGCCAGGTACAAGAACGCGGCGAGCGCGCCCGCGATACCGAACACCGCGCCCGAAGCCCCGGCGCTCACGACATAGGGGTGCCACACAAGGCTTGCGGCGCTCCCGCCGAGCCCGCTGAGGATGTAGATCATCAGGAAGCGCCCGTTGCCGAACAGCCGCTCGGCGAGATTTCCGAGACTCCACAGACACCACATGTTGAAGCCGAGGTGGAGGACGCCGTAGTGAATGAACGTCGAGGACGCCAGGCGCCACCACTGGCCGTTCACGGTGAGTGCGCCGAAGTTGGCGCCAAACGGAAGGACCTCCGCTGCCGTTGGCGCGGTCGCCGACACCCCGACGCTGACCATCGCGAGGAAATACGCGACGTTCATCGCGATCAGGGTCGGCGTGACGATAAACCGGCGCGGCTCGAGCTGAGGCTCGCTCTGGGGGGCCGGGGCCGGGGAAGCGTCGTCCATGTCCACTATTCTAGCGTGCTGCTTCGACGATTGGCTTTGTGGTATAGAAGCTTCATGAATTTGCGAAACGCGGCAGTCTCAGCAGGCGTTTTTCTGCTCGTTTTTTCGCCCCTGGTCTCGGCCGGGGACGAGCGCCCGGTGACGTTCGAGGACATCCTGTCGCTCAAAACCGTCGGGGCTCCGAGGATCTCCCCCGACGGGCAATCGGTCGTTCAACTTGCGGCCCACAACACCACCGCGATGGTGGTGATCCGAAACCAGAGCGAAGCGGGTCGCATCTACGTCGACAAAGGACAAATCGTCCACTGTGAGGCAGGCGCGGTGAGAAAAGCGAAAGCGCTACACCGCGTTCTCGCGCAGCAGAAGGGACGCTACGAGATCCTGGAGTTTCCTGCCGATGCATCGGTGCCGACGACGATCGCAGGCCAGACGGAGCTCATCGTTCTCGAGGCGATGCAGCAGATCGAAGCCCTCGAGCGATTGACCGCCCAACTTCCACCGATGGTGTACGAGATCACCCTCGACGAAGACTGTTCCAAAGCGATCAACACGCTGAGCCCCGACGAGATCGAGACCTATCAGTATCTCGTCCGTTATCAGACGATCGTGAAAGTGATGGAAGAGTCGCCGTTCACCGACTTCACCGTGTTGCGTCTGATCCACGGCCTGCTCGCGCGAGGATTCTTCCGGACGTCACGAGCGTCCGGCGGCGTGCTCGAAGAGACGTCCTTCTCCCGCCCTGAAGCCAGCTAGCAAGCCGATGGCGGATCAATAACCCATCGCTGCGCCGTCCTTACGGACGTCCGAGCCACCGATCAACGCTCCCTGCTCCCAATCGATCATGATGGCTTGATAGCCACCATAAACCCCCATGCGCGTCATCGGACGGTGTCCTTTGCGGATGAGCTGTTGCAGCACGTCGATGCCGACGCCCGACTCGAACGCAACGTTCCTCTCGGAGAAGTGACGAAAGCGCGGCGCCTCGCCCGCTTCCTGCACGTTCATCCCGAACTCGAGCATGTTGAGAAGCACTTGCGTGTGCCCTTGCGGCTGCATGTCGCCGCCCATGACTCCGTAACTAATCCAGGGCTTGCCGTCCTTGAAGACCATGCCGGGCATGTTCGTGTGCAGTGCGCGCTTGCCGGGTGCGAGCTCGTTGGGATGGCCGGGTTTCAAAGAAAAGCCGGTGCCACGGTTTTGGAGTGTGATGCCAGTGCCGGGAACGACGAGCCCGGAGCCGAAATCGCTGAAGACACTGTAGATGAGCGAGACCGCGTTGCGATCCGCGTCGACGACCGTCAGGTAGACGGTTTCGGTCGGATCGATGTCGGCCGGCTCGACTTCGGAAGCGGCGCGGTCGCGATCGATGAGCCGCCGTCGCTCGGCCGCGTACTCTTTCGAGATGAGCTTGTCGAGCGGCACATTGGCCTTGCTCGGGTCGGCCAAGTAAGCGTTGCGATCGGCGAATGCGAGCTTCTTCGTCTCGATGAGAAGATGCAGGTACTCGGCGGAGTTGTGGCCGAGCGACTTCAAGTCGAACTCCTCAAGGATGTTCAGCATCTCGAGCGCGACGTAGCCCTGGGAGTTCGGTGGGATCTGGTAGACGGTGACGTCTTTGTACGTCGTCGAGATCGGCTCCACCCAATCGGAGCGATGATTCGCCATGTCCTCGTAAGTGACGAAGCCGCCTTCGCTGTCGATGAAGTCGGCAATCGCGCGCGCTATCGACCCTTTGTAAAATGCTTCCGGTCCTTCGTCCGCGATCTGCCGGAACGTTTGCGCGAGGTCGGGTGACTTGAAGAGCTCGCCGTGTCGCGGCGCACGACCGTCGATCAAGTAGTTCGCTGCCGTGGTGGGGTGACGCGAGAGAATCTCCTTGAGCCCTTGCCACTCGGTCGCGATGATCTGAGAGACCGGAAAGCCGTGCTCGGCGTAGTAA
The DNA here is from genome assembly GCA_965237955.1 of Candidatus Marinacidobacterales bacterium. GTDB lineage: Bacteria > Acidobacteriota > Vicinamibacteria > Marinacidobacterales > SMYC01. Next base: position 5,101,211 of record OZ250169.1, read on the forward strand.
ATCGCGGGCTCGAGAAGATCCGCGAGCGAGCGCGTACCGAAACGTGCGAGCAGCTGATCCCAACCATCCACCGCGCCAGGAACGGTGACCGCGTAGATACCCGAGTCCGGCATGCGCTCGTACCCCTCGTTGCGCATCCAATCGGCGGACGATTTGGATCCAGCCCGTCCCGTCGCATTGAGGCCGTAAAGTCTTGCGGACTCGTTGCGCCCGGACTCATGGTAATGGACGAGAGCGAAGAGATCTCCACCGATCCCGCACATCATCGGCTCGACGACGTTGAGGACGGCCGCGGTAGCGATGGCGGCGTCGATGGCGTTTCCGCCTTCTTGCAACACCCGAAGGCCGGCCGCGGCGGCTAGCGGCTGACTCGTCGCGACCATCCCGCGCGTGGCGAGGACTGGAGAGCGTCCGAGCTTGGCGCCCGGTGCGGGGCGATCCTGTGCCCACGAACCGGCCGCGAGCAAACAGATCGTGAGTGAGAAAAGGAAGGCTTTTTCGATCATACGGACTCCTTATTGAAGGAACAGTAATGAGTTCCTATTGGGGCGTCAACCGATGATCCGTCGTGCTTCGCGAACACCTACCGGCACAACGCGCATTCAACTGAATGCTGGATGCTGGATGCCGAACTGGGCGCTCTACGACGTATGGCGCGCCTTATGTCTTACCGCGCGCTTGAATTCTCGCCCACGCATCCTTCAAGGACACGGTTCGATTGAATACCAGCTTGTCCGTCGACGCATCCGGATCCACCGCGAAATAGCCTTGCCGTTCGAACTGGACGCGGGTGCCGGGGGCGGCGCCTTCGAGGCTCGGCTCGACTTTGGCGTTTTGGATCATCTCGAGAGAGTCGGGGTTCAAGTTGCTGATGAAATCCTCGCCTTCCGCGACGTCGTCGGGATTCTCTTTGAGGAACAGCCGGTCGTAGAGCCGGACTTCGGCGTTGAGCGCGTGCTCGGCGGACACCCAGTGGAGCGTCCCGCGAACCCTGCGGCCGTCGGGGGGAGTACCTCCGCGCGTTTCCGGGTCGTAGGCACAACGCAACTCGACGATCTCTCCGGCGTCGTCCTTCACGACGTCGGTGCAAGTAATAAGGTAGGCGTAGCGCAGGCGTACTTCGCGGCCCGGGGCGAGTCGGAAGAACTTCTTCGGCGGATCTTCGTGAAAGTCGGCGCTCTCGATGTAGAGCACCCGCGAAAAAGGTACTTTGCGCTTGCCGGCGCTCTCGTCTTCGGGATTGTTGATCGCGTCGAGCTCCTCGACTTGGTCTTCGGGGTAGTTGTCGAGCACGACCCGGATGGGCCGCAAAACGCCCATCACCCGGGTTGAACGTTGGTTGAGATCCTCGCGGACCGCGTGCTCGAGCTGAGCGCCGTCGACGACGCTGTTCCGTTTCGCGAGGCCGATGCGATCACAGAATGCGCGGATGGACTCCGGCGTGTAGCCGCGTCTCCTCAAGCCGCTGATCGTCGGCATGCGCGGGTCGTCCCAGCCGCCGACATGGCCTTCTTCGACGAGACGGAGGAGCTTCCTTTTGCTGAGCACCGTATAGCTGAGGTTCAGCCGAGCGAACTCGATCTGCCGCGGTTTGAACGGGACCTCGGTCTCGTTGACGGACCAATCGTAGAGCGGCCGGTGGTCTTCGAACTCCAGGGTGCACAGCGAGTGGGTGATGTGCTCGAACGCATCCGATAGCGCGTGGGTGAAGTCGTACATCGGGTAGATAACCCACTTGTCGCCGGTGCGGTGGTGGTGCGCTTTGCGGATACGATAGAGCGTCGGATCGCGCAGGTTCACGTTGCCGGACGCCATGTCGATCTTGGCGCGCAGCACGTGGGCGCCGTCCTCGAACTCACCGGCGCGCATGCGCTCGAACAAGTCCAGGTTCTCTTCAAGCGAGCGATTGCGGTGGGGGCTGTCTTTGCCGGGCTCCGTCAGAGTGCCGCGATAAGCCCGGATCTCCGCGGCGCTGAGGCTGTCGACGTAGGCGTTGCCGTCACGGATCAGTTTAACGGCGCACTCGTAAATCTTGTCGAAGTAGTCGGAGGCGTAGAAGAGACGGTCGTCCCAATCGAATCCGAGCCAGCGCACGTCTTCCTGGATCGAGTCGACGTACTCGACGTCCTCTTTGACGGGATTCGTATCGTCGAACCTCAGATTGCAGGTGCCTTCGTACTCCTGAGCGACACCGAAGTTGAGGCAAATGGATTTGGCGTGTCCGATGTGAAGATAGCCGTTCGGCTCCGGCGGAAACCGCGTCGCCACGCGGCCGCCGTGCTTGGCGCTTTTGGTGTCCTCGTCGACGATGGCGCGGATGAAGTCGAGCGAGCCTTCGCGTTCTTTGGTTTCGTTTTCTTCCGAGTCTTTCACCACAGGCACGAAATCGTAGCACGAAAAAAGGGATCACCTGCGCGGCCTGCTCGGAATGCCCGATTCCATATCAATGGCGAATAACGACGCTTGGCCGACTACGGTGCCCTAGGCGGCCTGTTTCAGCGTCAGGTAGGTTCCATCCACCTGTTCGTGGGTTTCCCGGTAGGTCACGGGCGTGTTCTTCTGACCAGAAGAAAAACCGTGTCACGCACGAGATGATGCGCGCGGGTCATGAACTCGAGCCGCGGCGAGGGGGTTGCCAGCACCGTCGCCAGCTCCTTCCGCCAAACGTCCTCCGGCTGATGTCGGAATCCCGTCCCCTCGCCTATAAGAATGTTGTTTGTCATCGAACGCCTCCAATGGGCCCTGTTATCAATGTACCAACGTACCACAACGACGTTGCGGAGCGGCCTCCAAGTTCGAATAATGAGAGTCAAAGGAGGCGTCCGATGCAGCCTTCCATCGAGCTCGGTCACGAGGCAGCAAGACGCGCGCTGGCGGAGATCCTTCAAGGAGCGCATGCGGGAGAGCGTGGCGCGGCACTCGCGTATGGCGGGCACTGGCGCTCTCTACGAAGCCACGATGAGATCGCCGAAGTGCATCAGATCGAGCTCGACGAGATCGAGCACCGTGCGCGGGTGCGCGCGATGCTTGCCGAGCTCGGCATCGACCCCGATCCGTGGCGGGAGCGTTTGATGTTCGCTATCGGAACTACGATCGGCTGGCTATGCCGCGTTGGCGGGTGGCTCATCCCGATGTACGGAGCGGGGAGACTCGAGAGTGGGAACGTTCGCGAGTACGAAGATGCCGCTCGCTTCGCCGTCCTATCGGGCTATGGCCACTTCGTCTCGGACTTGCTCCACTTGGCCGAGGTCGAATGGGATCACGAGCGCTACTTTCGCTCGAAAGTGGAGGGGCATTGGTTGGGAGCTCTCGTGCCGCTTTGGGATGCCCCGCCTCCGAGAGAGACCGTCCGCGAGAGCTTTGACGACTTCTTGTTGCTCAGAAGTTATTGGCGCTGTCGCGTCAACGTTGAGTCGAGCTCGAGCTCGCGCTTGTTAGTGCGCCGTGGATCTTGTTGACGAGCTCGGAGGCGCGAAACGGCTTCTGCACGAATCCGGCCAATCCCTTTCCTGCAAATTCCTAGGAGATCTCCTGTTCACTATAGCCGCTCGTGAGCACGACGCGAACCTGAGGGTGAATGCTTCTGAGCTCGGCGAGGGTTTCCTCGCCGCTCATGCGCGGCATCGACATATCCAGCAGCACGGCATCGATCTCGTCGGCGCGCTCGCTGAAAACCTCGATTCCTTTACGTCCGTCACGCGCGAGCAAGACCGCGTAGCCGGTTTCCTCGAGCGCGACCCGCGCGACGTCGCGCACGTTTTCTTCATCGTCGATGACCAGGATCGTGCCGGATCGGTCGAACACCAGCGGCGTCTCGACCTCCTCTAGGATCGGCGACAGACGGCGACTCGATGCCGGGAACAAGACGGTGAACTTTGTACCCCGATGTGGCTTGCTGTCGACGCGAATCGTTCCACCGTGGGCTCGCACGATGCCCTGCACCGCGGCAAGGCCCAAACCACGCCCAGTGAATTTGGTCGTGAAGAACGGATCGAAAATCTTGCCTTTGGTGTCGACGTCCATGCCGGAACCCGTATCTGACACTTCGAGAAAAATCTGGGCGGCAGGCCCCTCCGGATTGCCGCGCGCCTCGAGCGCGCCGGTTCGAATCAAGACCTCACCTTCGTTGCCGTCGAGAGCTTCGGATGCATTGGTAATGAGGTTCATGACCACTTGGTGAAGCTGGGTCTTGTCGGCTTCGATATGGGGCAAGTTCTCGGCGAACGACTGCCGGAGCGTCGTTTTCTTGGAGATGGAGGTTCGCACGAGCGGGATCACGTCTTGAACCAGCTGGTTCAAGTCGAGAGGACCTACGACGAAGCGTCCCTTGCAGGCAAACGCCAACATCTGGTTCGTCAGCTCAGCGGCTTTCTCGGAGGCGGTGAGAATACGCTGAAGCTGCTCTTTGGCCGGTGAGTCGTCGGGAACCTTCATGATCGCGAGGCTCGCGCTTCCGAGAATGCCGGTGAGGAGGTTGTTGAAATCATGCGCGATGCCGCCGGCGAGCACACCGAGGCTCTCGGGTTTCTGGGCGTGTTGAACTTGAGCTTCGAGACTTCGCCGTTCGTCCTCGGCTCGCTTCCGCTCGGTGATGTCGACCGCCGTTCCCAACACCGCGGGTCCGCCGCCGTAGTCGAAAAGCGTCGCGACGTAGTCTACCCAGCGCACTTCGCCTGCTTTGGTTTGAAGCTTGACCTCCCATCTAGCCGGCACGTCCGACTGGTCCTGGCGAGCCAGCCCACGCTCCTTGACGAGGTCCCGGTAGTCGGGGTGGATGACCTCCCAGAAATTCATGCGCAAGATCTCGTCATGGGAGTAGCCGGTAATCAGCTCGGCAGCCGGATTCGCGTAGAGCATTTTGGCGCCCTGGAACATGAAAATGGCCGCCGCCGTCGTTTCTGTGAGCGCGCGAAACTTGTTCTCACCTTCTCGGAGTGCCTCTTCGCTCCGCTTGCGCTCGGTGATGTCGGTCGCGATCACCAGAACGGCCTCGACGTCGTCGCCGTCGGTCTTGATCGGAATGAGCCGCGTGAGCCACCACGTCGGACCTTCCGCGGCGAGCTCGAGTGAGCGTGAGCTCCCACTCTGGAGAACTTCAGCTAACGCACGCTCGTATCGAGGCTGGTCGGCCGCCTCCACGTATTGCAAAACGCTCGTGCCGACGACTTGCTCCACCGAGAGGTGGGGGAGCGTGTAGTTGGTGAACAGAATCGTCGCGTCTCGGTCGAGCGTCATGATCACGTCCGGCGAGTTCTCGACGAGGACGCGAAAACGCGCTTCGGAGTCACCGAGGGCTTCGGCCGGACGGGGACGCGAAACTTCGCGCTCGAGCTGAGCGATCCGCTCCCGGGCGGCGCCTAACTCCTCTTGCAGCTTGAGCTCGTTGTCGTCGCGCTTGGGCACGACTTTTTTCTTCCTTCTCCGCAGCAGTTGTCGTTTCGGAAACGTTATCAACGCGGCAGCGCGAAATCAATCCAATTGCCTATCTTCTTCACCCGGTCTGGATCTAGGATCACGGCCGTGGCCACCGATACATCGAACCCGTACTCGCCGCCGGACGATTCGCTCGCCCCGCCAGACAGAACGAGCGCCCTTGCGGCGAGCGTTCTCGTCTTTGCTCTTTTCCTCGTGCTCTCCGTACGCGCCTTCCGCGCGACGGTCTATGTGGCGGTGATGTCACCCTGGGACGTCGTGCGCGATGCGGCGATGTGGCTGACCCCGGATACGCTCGGGGTCAGTTGGGCGGTGACACGACCGTTTCTCGCGCTCGCGATTGCGAGTTTTTGCGTTTGGGTCTACCGCGCCAATCGGGACGCGCGTGTACTCGGAGCGTCGGGCATGTTCTTCAGCCCAGCGTGGGCCGTCGCCGTCGGTTTCATCCCGGTGGTGAACCTCATCGGCCCCTACCGGGCGGTCAAAGAGATCTATCAGGCGAGCTCGAGAACCGCCGGCGCCGCCTGGCGTATGGAGCCGGTACCCATCGTCCTTCCGATGTGGTGGGCGTTGTGGATTTCTAGCCTCGCGTGGAATCTCGTCCCTTACACCACGCTAACGGCGAGCTCGGCGGTGTGGGGACAAGCGATTCTGGAAGTGTTGCGGGCTTTAGCGGCGCTTCTCCTTATTATCGTCGTCAGAAGCATCGAACGCCGTCAGGCGGCGCGCGGGAGCTCACTAGTGCTCGAACCCCGCTGATCCTGGCTAGAAATATGGCCACAGAGGCACAGCGAAGGAAGCCGCAGCCAAAAAAGCAGCGCAAAGAAGCCAAGCCGCTAAGACGAGAAGGTGAGTCTATTCACACTTTCCCCCTCGGGTGAGGGGGGGGATTCACACGAAGTCTCGACTTCCCGCTCAACTGTCTGCGGCGACTCTTGGTTGCGGCTTCGCTGCTCTGCGTCTCTGTGCTTCCGTGGTTCATCCCCTTGCCGATAGGAAACTGGGTTCGGGCACTCACGACGAGCTGCATCTAAACTGACGACGGCGTTGAGGTACAATCCCTCCCGGAAGGAGAGGCTCATGACAGGCACGAGACGTTTGGGGTGGGTGATCGTGGGACTCGCATTGGCGACGCTGGTCCGAGCGCAGAGCGACAACCCGGCCATGCCTGGCTTTGACGCCGAGGGGTCGGATGCTAAGGCGATCGAGATTGCAGACGAAGTGATGGAGGCGCTCGGCGGCCGACAAGCTTGGGACGACACGCGCTGCGTCACCTGGAAGTTCTTCGGCAAGCGCACCCATGTCTGGGACAAGCATACCGGCAACCTGCGTTACGAGAACGAGGGCACGCTCGTGCTCATGAATCTCAACACGAAGACGGGCCGGGTGTGGACGGACGGCCATGAGGTGACCGACCCAGCCGCGCGCGACGAAGCGCTCAAAGGCGGCGAAAGCGCGTGGATCAACGACGCCTATTGGGTGTTCATGCCTTACAAACTGAAAGATACGGGCGTGACGCTCAAATACCTGGGTAAGGGAACCACCCAGGCGGGCGCGTCCGCCGATGTTCTCGAGCTTACATTCGAAAACGTCGGCCGGACCCCGGAGAACAAGTACCATGTCTACGTCGACGACGAATCGAGGCTCGTCACCCAATGGGATTACTATCCCAAGGCTTCCGATGCCGAGCCAAGCTTCCAGCTCCCTTGGCTCGATTGGGAACGCCATGGCGCGATCCTGCTGTCCGCTAGCCGCGGTGAGCGCCAACACGAGGACGTCGCGGTGCTCGTGGGCGTTCCCGATTCGACGTTCGAGAGCCCCGACCCTGTAAACGTGCTCCAATACAAGAGATAAGTTCCACCGGAAGCGCGGCTAGGCGCCGGTGCCCTGTCTGGAATACAATGCGCGCGAGGGGTATTTTGCTGGAGCTTAGGCTGTGAAATCCTGGAAGACGCATTTCTACGCCGTGGGCGCGGCCTCGATGCTGCTGTCGCTCCTGTTTCTCGGCGCCGCCGTGGCCGAAGATCCCAGCTACGTCGAGACGATCGAGAGCTGGCAGGCCGAGCGTGAAGCGAGCCTGAAGAAAGATTCCAGCTGGCTCACCGTGGCCGGGCTCTACTGGCTGCGCGAAGGTGAAAACTGGGTCGGTGCCGGCGGCACCAACGACTTCGTGCTACCCCAAGGCTCGGCGCCGGATGTCGTCGGGGTGTTCGAGTTCGAAGACCGTACGGCGACGTTCAAGGCCGCTGACGGCGTCACCGTGACCCAGAATGGCAAGAGGGTGCAAACTGTCGTGCTCGAAATGGGCGAAAAGCACGCGCTCGCCATTAACAACCTTGCGATGTGGCTTCACTACAGCGGACCGCGCCTCGCGATCCGGTTGCGTGACTTGAACGCCCCGTTGCGGAAGGAGTTCACGGGCTTGAAGTGGTTTCCCGTCGATCCCCGCTACAAGGTCAAAGCCAAGTTCACGCCGCACGCGGAGCCCAAGAAAATCGACATGTTGAACATCTTCGGGGACATCGAGTCGTTCGAGAGCCCAGGCTACGTCGACTTCGAGATCATGGGCCAGTCGGTGCGCATGGAGCCTACGTCCGCGCGCGAGGGCACGCTCAAGTTCGTGTTCCGGGACGGGACCAGCGGCAAAGAGGTCTACCCCGCTGCGCGGTTCCTGCGCGCGGACGCGCCCGAGAACGGTGAAGTCACTATCGATTTCAATCGCGCGTACAACCCGCCGTGCGCGTACAACCCGCACACGACGTGCCCGATGCCGACGAAAGAGAACCGTCTCGAGATTCGCATCGAGGCCGGAGAGAAGAACTACCACGACACCCACTCGTGAAGGGCGATAGCCGTCAACTGCAAGAGTCGGTGCAGCTAATTTGGGAGGAACGAATGCAATTGAGTCGTTTCTCGGTCGCGGCCGTGTTCGCGTTCGTAGCCGCGGAGGCGGTTGCGCAAACTGGGTCCGTGTTGGGCAGGCTCGTCGACGACCAGGGCAACCCTGTCGCTGGCGCAGAGTGCACCATTGAGCTTTCCGACGGGGGTGGCCGGCGCACGAAGACGAAGTCGAAGGACGACGGCTCGTTCGTCAGACCAGGTCTTCGGCCCGGCATGTACACGATCCGCTGCGAGAAGGACGGCTTTCATCCGCTGGCGCTCCAGACCGAGATCTCGTCGATGGGTCTCGCCGATCTCGGTCGGCAAGTGTTGTTTCCGCTCGCCGCAGGAGAGTTGTCCGAGAAAGATCACGCGCGCGCGACCGCTCTCCTCGCCGACGTGACCGATGCTTCGGAATCGGGCGAAGACGAAGAGACGTTAAAAAAACTCTTCGAGCTCTACGAGATGATGCCCACCTCCACCGAGATCGTGTTCAACATCGCGATCACTTACGAGAGCATGGGAGACGGGGAACACGCCGTCAAGTACTACACGCAGGCTGCGGAAGAGAACCCGGAGCTCGCATATGATTCGTGGATCAAGATTGGCGAAATCCACGGCACAGCCAGGCAGTGGGCCAACGCCGCGGCGGCGATGAAACAGGCGATGGACATCAAACAAATCGATCCCGGCGCGATGCTCAACTACGCCGTGTACGCCCAGAACTCGGGAGATGTGGACACTGCGACCGTCGCGTACGAGAAAACGATCGAGATCGATCCAGACCAGGCGGTTGCGTACTATCAACTGGGTATGATCGCCGCCGGCCAAGCCGAGAACGACGTTGCCCTCGCGCACTTTGAGAAGTTCGTCGCTCTCGCATCCGACCATGACAAGGTCGATGATGCACAAGGCGTCATCGACGCGCTCAAGGCTGCAGAAGAACGAAAGCAGTAGTCGAATCAACCGATAGGCGGCGCCTGCCGCCTATCGGTCCGGTCCGCCCTCCCCTTGCCGCCGGCGTTCTGCCGGCGTTATAATTAAGTTTCTCCCTGAATAATTCGTTTCGGTGAACCACCGTGTGGAAACGAGTCGTTTCTCTGCTCGTCGTCTCCGGGGCTCTGTCTGCCGTGGAGGCCGCGGTACAGGCGGTCACGACCTACTGGCAAGACGGAGCGTGTGCGGAGATAGACCTGGGTCGGAATGCCAAGCTCACCTGGCGCGTCGAAACGGTCGTTGTCACCGCGTCCGGGCGCTTGGAGTTGACGGCGAGTTGGAAGGCATCGGGCCTGGCCGGGGGGACGATCGACAAAGCCTCGGACACGGGAAACGAGAAAATGTACCTCGTCGACAACCTCGGCAACCGGTACGACCACATCGAGATTCGCGGGGCTGCCGCCGATGGGGGACGACTCTCGGTTGATAACCCGATCCTTCGCGGCGTCTTCGTTTTTCCGGCCCCACACTTGGGCGCGACCGCATTCACCTTTCGTGACGACGACCAGAACCTCACCATCAACGGCATTACTTCCTCGGAGCGCGCGCGAAGCGATCGCGCGCTGACTGCCTCCGTGCTCGGGCGCGTGATGCAAACCGAAGCCATCGAGATCGACTACAGCTGGACAGGTGCGAGTGGCCGTTTTCAAGAGGGGTACTCTCTTCGCGCTACCGAAGGAGGGTTCGAGGCTAACGGTGTTCGGGACGCCGCGAAGCCAATCACACTCCCGAGCTCACTGATCCCATCACCCGATATCGAAGCGTTTCTCGCGACACTCGCCGAGGCCCCGGTTCTCGATCGAGAGTACGTCCCCAACGTGACCCATGCGGACGACCATCCATTGATCACGCTGACGCTTTCAATGAGCCGTGACCGCATCGTGTTCTTTTCGCAGTCTCAGGGAGTGGGCCATGTCCCGTGGGGCGTCGAGTCGGGTGGTAAGGTCTACGTGGTTCCCGACGACACGCCGGCGCGCGCGCTCCAAATGCTCGACCCGTTTTTTGGGCGTGATCTCGCCTCGCGGGCGACGAAATTTCTGTTACCTTACGTCGGCGACGAGCGCGCCCGGGAAATTTGGGCGGAGCTCGAGGAGAAGCTGGGTCGCGAGGAAGCGTACAAGACCGCGTTCCGGCTGAAGGACCTACTCGGGAAAGAACGCGACGATGAAGTGTGGGCCTCACTCGAACGCTATATCGAGGAGCAGACGGCACCGCCCGAACCCGTTCTGAGCCTGCTCACGCCGGACGGCGACAATACACTCGTCCGAGCCGCCCGGGACGGCGACGTGGTAACGATCGAGCTCATGCTCGGACAAGGTATCGACGCGAACGAACGGAGCGAGCTCGATGGTCACACGGCGCTCATAGCGGCGTCGCGCGCAAACCACGGCGCGGCGGTGCGTGTCTTGCTTGCGGCGGGGGCAGATGCGAGCGTCCGATCCCGCACGGGTGAGACCGCCTTGACCATGGCTGCTGCGGCGAATGGTGTCGACAGTGTGAATGCGCTGCTCGAGAGCGAGCTCGATCTCGACATCAAGGGTCGTGACGGCAAAACCCCGCTGATGCAGGCGGCCGAGAACGGGTACGCCGAGCTGGTCACCGCGCTTCTCGATGTGGAAGCGAGCGTGGACGTCAAGAACCTCCGTGGAGACACCGCGCTCGGTCTTGCGGCCGCGAATCGTCACCTGGCGGTGGTGCAACTTCTGCTTCGCGCGGGCGAGAACCCGAATCTCGAAGACAGCTATGGCGAAACACCACTGATGAAGACGAGGCATCCCCGAATCGCGCGAGCTTTGATACGGGCGGGCGCGAACGTCAACGCCGCCGACGATCAAGGCCTGACTCCGGCGATGAGGCTATCCGCGGGTGACGGACCCCGAAATCCCGACGGAAGCGGACCGCGGCGAGGCGGAGGCGCGAATCGTCACGCGACCCTCCAAGCTTTGTTGACGGCCGGCGCCGACGCCAACGCGCGAGACCTGCAAGGCCGAACCGCGCTGATCTGGGCGACGACGGGAGCGACCGGAACCGATAGCCACCCGGAGCTTTTACCGGTCCTGATCCAAGCGGGCGCCAACGTCGACACGAGAGACAGCAAAGGGGCGACTGCGCTGGTGTACGCATCCATCCACGGGCACATCGAGAGCGCCCGGATTCTGATCGAAGCCGGCGCGGACGTGAACGTGCGGATGGGCCGTACGACAGCGCTCGGCTTCGCTCTCGAGCACCAGCACGGCGAGTTGGTCACGCTTCTACTGCGATCCGGCGGCAGACGCTGACCGAGGCGCTAGCAACGTCATCGGGGAGCCACCTCATGCACGTGAACGGAGGCCGCCGGAGAAAAGTTCCATCAATGTCGGCGTAGCCGCTTCTGGGAGATCTTCGTCAGTTGGACGTAGTGCCGTCGAGCGCTTTACGGATAGCCTTCACGGTCACATCCGCCCGGTAATCGATGATGCGCTTTCCGGTCGCGATCGTCTTTTCCGCGGGCGCGAGATCGACCCCGTTGATGGAGAACTTGCCGGCCTTGATACGTTGCTCCATCCGCACCGTGGTCGGATCACCGTTCATCATGATGGACGTGACGTGCACGCCGTCGTGCAGGCCTTCGGAGACTTCATGGATACCGAGGCTCTTCAAGAACGCGTCCCGGTCGACGTAGTAGTAGTACTCGCGGATGAAGTGAATGCGCGTGGTGCCGGAGGGGCCGCCGTCCCAAGCAACCTTCAGCTCGTCGGCGACTTCCTGCATCGACGTTTGGTTGCCGCCGCTGTCGCCCATCAGGAAGACATTCTCGAACCCCTTGCGTCTTCAAGCTCGTCGCCATGTCCTTCAGCACGGCCTTATACGTCTCCGTGGACAGATAGACCGTCCCGGGATGGCGAACTTTCTCGGGATCGCCGGGCTCGAGCGTTACGATCGGCGCAATCAACGCGTTTCCCAGCTCGCGCGATTTTTTCGCCCATGACACGTAACACATAATTGTGCTTGCCCGTCGCAAGGTAGGGGCCGTTTTGCTCGATACCACCCGTCAAGATGAGCGCACTCGTCTTGCCATCGCGCATAGCGTCTCTGACTTCGAGCGTGGTGAGCTCCTCGATCCACACGCTGTCGAGGGCCTCGATCGGCCGCGGCATCTCGGACACGTCCAAGCGCTCCCGCGGTTGCGCCACCGCGGTGGCGATAACAATCAACGATAGCGAAACGCCCCACATCAAACTCTTCACAGCGACGAACTCCCGATAGTCCGTTTTGGACGCCCGCATTGTACTGTCCGCTCGGGCCCCCGGGCGAGCGGTTACGGTTAGCTGAGCCTTGTCATGCGGACCGAGGAAGCTTCGATGACGTTCACCTCGATGGTCCAAGACGAGATCAATGCCATCGATGCGACGCTCCCGATTTACTCCCCTTACCTACATCTAGTCGCGCCAGCCCCCGACCCTACCAAGCTCCTCGGCGTCTATCTAGTCCCCTGTATCAGAACAAACTAGATAAAGCAGAGCTTGCCGAAACCCTTCTAAGTGCATGAATCTTATGAATCTTATGGGCTGGCGAAAAGCCTAACTTTGTATAGTAATCAAAGATCCAGGGGACTAGCGATGCGGTTTCGCGCGGGTGAGCCTTTCCACGCAGGAATGGCGTGGCAGCTCATGGATGTGGGCTTGAAAGGAATGGCGGGAGTTCTGGCCGATTGAAGCGCGAGCGACTCGCCACTCAGGAAGTCGCTTGACTCTCCCCGGCAGAGGATGAGCACTGGCGCACCTCGAGGAGCAGGCGCTCGACCTCCTCGACCTGGTAATTCGGGAGCGTCCTCTCGAGATTGAAGTAGATTTTGAGCTCCTTGAGCCCGGCGCCGCCTCGATGGTCCCGATTCCAGGAACGGCACAAGTAGCTGGCGTAGGCAGGTCGGTACTGGTGGTAATCGACGTGCGACACGAGCCTCAGGTACTTGCGCCAGCGGTAGCTGGAATACATCTGGGATACGTACGCGGGTTTCTCGAACGTCGGCAGAGAGCCGATACCGGCGACGACGTCCACGACACGTCCGTCTTCGAGCTCGCCGGCGACGACGTACCAGCCGTCGGCCTTCGACGGTGGGGCGAACATATTCCATTGCTGCTGGAGCCCGGTCAGTCGGGCGATGCCAGGCAGCGGTTGCGGGAGCCGATACGATACCGCCGGTAGGCTGACAATATTGATGCAGGCGGCGAACACCAACAGCGCACCGACTACAAGGCCCATGCCCGGCAGCGGAGCGAGTCGAACTGCGCGATCGACGAGAACACGATCCAGCCACGCTTCGAGATGCGGGCGCCGGGCCAGGGCTTCGTAGACTCGCTCCCCCAGACGCCTCGTGGGACGGGTGACGAACAAGTAGGCAAACGGCCAGAAAATCGGGGAGTGCCGGAATACGCGCACCAGGGCATCAAAGCCCCAAAACCTCGTGCCATCGGATTCCTGTAACGCCCAGCGTCGTCCTTCGGGTAAGGAGGCTTGCGCGTCCTCGGAGCCGGGCGCAACGATCGGGGTGTCGGGGAAGAGCAGAAACGCGCGCATCAGCCGGCACGCCTTCGCCGAGAGCTCCGCGCCGGGAGCGTGTATCAGAGTGAGCCCGAGGCGCTCGGGCGTTCTGATGCGCGCTTCGATGGCATCCCAAAAAGACCTGGGAAGGAACGCGACCAGAGAAAGGATGCTGACCCAGGGAAACAAGCCGAGGTTCATGCACGCGACGAAGCCAAGGTGCGTACCGGTCAAGAGCACGAGGACGACGAGCCGGATGGGCGCGTTCCAGAGCGGAGAGAACACGAGGATGGGACCAAGGAGCTCGAGTCCCCACACCGAGTAGGTGATGACGCGTAGAAGTCCCTCGAACCGTCCCAGCCAGACGCCGAAAGGCGTCGTCATGAAATCCAACTGCAGCGTGTGGTACACGGCAGTGCCGTCCGGAATCCACATCGGATCGGTCTTGTGAAGCGCTCCGAAGAAGTAAACGAACATCATCTGGAGCAGAAATGCCATCGTGGCCACAGAAAAATAGTGGTGTTGCGACCGCGGCGCGTCGGGCTCGAGCGCGGCGTCCACCGAGAATCGCGCCCCGAGAGGTAGAAACAGGCTCCAGAAGAGCATCAGCAGGAGAAGGCTGTCCCCGCCGTGGAGGATCAGCTCGTTGCGCGTGTGGAGCGAAAGGAGGAGCACCCAGCTGAGGGCCGTCGCAACCCGAGTGCGGTAGCCGACGACGAGCGCCAGCGCCATGACGCCCGCCACAATGAGGAGACATGCCTGAATCTTCGCCGACCCGCTCATGAGATGGATCGAGGGCCGCCACTCGTTGGCCACCGTCAGGAGGTCGACGCGCGGGAGAATACCGAAATCGGAGTAGTGCGCGGTGAGGTCGCGGGCCGGCCAATTCACCGGCACGTACACGGGTGGAGGCGTCAACTACGCCGCGCTCGGGCGGGCATTCGACACGTCGAACGATCTCTTCACCGCGGCGCTGGCCGCGGACGTCATCTTGACGGCGATATGGATGGAGGCGTGCCTCGCGGTTCCTGTTCTGCTGGGAAAGCGCAAGCAAGTACTCGCACGCGAGACCACGATGGCCGACGTCCCCGTGACGCTCGAACGCGCGCTCTATTCGAGCGGGCGCAGCGTTTCGTTGGCCGATGCCGCGGCACTCGTGGTGATCGCGTTCGGTGCCGTATGGGTGGCTCGAGCTCTCGGTGAGCGTGTTCCCGTCCTGCCGGAGGTGTTGTGGCTCACGAGCGTTGCTCTCGTCGCGGCGCAGTTGCCGCCGGTCAAACGTTTGTCGGGAGGTGCGATGATCGGGAACTATTTGGTGCTGCTGTTTCTTGCCAGTAATGGCGCGCAGTCGGTCATCCAAAACATCGTGAAAATCGGCCCGGCGGTGTTCTACTTTGCCTGCGTGACCGTTTCCATCCATGGGATTGTCATTTTCGGGGTCGGGCGGCTCCTGAAACTCGACCTGGGAACGCTCGCGATTGCCTCCCAGGCGAACGTGGGGGGCGCCGCCTCGGCGATGGCGATGGCGAGCGCGCGCGGCTACGGCGACCGCTTGCTCCCGGGTGTCGCCGTCGGTCTCGCGGGCTACGCCGTGGGGAACTACCTCGGTTTCGCCGTCGCGACAATCATGCGCTCCATCCTCGCTTAGTTTGTTCTAGAACGGCTGCAACGAGAGCGTTGCAAGGAGCCTCTGCTCGTTGCCGCCTCGCCGTATCCGCAAATACACCTCGCGCGGTGTTTCCTCGAGCTCCTGCTCGAATGCAACGATTTCGGCGCGCGACACGCTCCCGCCCTCTTGGGCGAACGAACGACGCGCGACTCCGCGACGGAGGTGGCGAGCGTCAACAAGACGACGAGCGTCGCTCGTCTCACGAACCCTTCCAATCGGACAAGGATTCGAGCGCGGCCCCGACGCCTTCTCCGAGTTTGACGCTTTTGCCGAGATCGACGAGCGTGCGCTCGAGCATCGCGAGCTGGGCGGTGAGATACGTCGGATGCGCTGCGAGACCCATGTGACCGAGCCGGAAGAGCTTCCCGGCGAGGTCGCCATAGCCCCCCGAGATCATCACGCCGTAACGGTCGCGCAGATGGCCTCGAAGGTCCGTGTCGTCGATGCCGTCGGGCATCACCACCCCGGTGACACAGGGCGCAGCGATCTCCTCTCGTGCCGCCCACAAATCGAGACCCATCGCCTCGACGCCGCGGCGGCACGCGCGCGCAATGGTCGCATGGCGCGTCGCCATCTGTTCCATCCCTTCTTCGAGAGCCTGGGTGAGGATCGACTCGAGCGCGTACATCGTGCTCACCGAGGGCGTGTACGGGAACGTCTTTTTCTCGATCCACGTGTCTTTCCAATCGAGGATGGAGAGAAAGCTTCCCCGTAGCGGGTCGGCTTTTGATTCCATCGCTTTCCATGCTCGGGGGCTTATCGAAAGAAGCGAAAGCCCCGGGGGACCTCCGAGACATTTCTGCGGACCGGCGATGCCGACGTCGATCCCCCAACTCTCCGGGCTCAGGACTTCACCTCCGATGCCTGAGACGGTATCGACGATCGTGAGCACGCCGAATTCCTTGGCCACGGCACCGATCGCTTCGACGGGGTTGATCGTCGCCGAGGGTGTCTCGGAGTGCACCACGGAAAGGAACTTGATGCCGGGGTCGTTCTCGAGCGCCTTCCGGACGTCGTCGGGATCGATCGCCTCGTTGTAGGGGACCGCTAGCTCGATGGTCTCACCACCGTAGTTGTCGATGAATAGCTCGAACCATTTGCCGAAGACGCCGGAGACGAGATTCAGAACTTTGTCGCCGGGTGAGAGAAGGCACGCGGCGGCTGCCTCGAGCGCGAGGATCGCTTCGCCCTGCATGATGACCACGTCGTAGCGCGTTCGGTAAACTTTTTGCAATAGGTCGCAGGTGCGCGCGAACAGCTCGATGAAGGCGGGGTCGTAGTGGTAGAGCACCGGGCGAGATTGCTCTCGGAGCGTTCGATCGGTGACTTGCACCGGTCCTCCAGCGAGCGTCATTTGCGGCCAGGCTGTCATGACAATCCTCCTTCACGCCTCCACTGCTGTCCGGTTACACCGGGGCGGGTTTGATACGAAGCGCTTCCGCGGTCTCCTCGTGCTCCCGCTCATTAGGATCGGACTCGACAACTTCCCGCTTCTTCACTTTGTTCCAAAAGGACTAGGAGAGCGGGGGTCATTTTATGGCCGTTTTCGTCCTCGGCCAACCGGGAGCTGGTTATAGGCTACAGAGACACCGCGCAGCGGAGTCGCAACCAAAACATCGGCGTATCCGCGGCTGATCAGGCGCCGTCACCCATTAACGCTGCGCCTGCTATCTAAGTCCTTTTTTAGCAAGTCCCTCTCCCCCTTGTTCGTGTGTCGGAGGTCGCTGAAGCGCTGTGAGTTTCATCGCTCTCCTCGTACGTGGCCTCTCAGCCGGTTCTTATCGGACGCTTTTTGTGGCGTAGGATGTTTGTGCCTCGGAGGTGAAGTTGTCGTTCGTCGTCGTTGCCAATATATGTTTTTGGTAACCAACGCTTCTATTTGAGACTCTAGGACTAAGGCAATATCCGGTTATCCGGGGGAGAATATCCTTGGGGATGGACCTCGAGTTCATTCGGGCCATGGGGAGAGTTGATACTTGCCCCTTCTTGCTCCGGACCAGATCCCGAACGGTTTCCCGATGTGCTCGCACATGCTCCTTCAGTCCGCGCGTGCCGTGCTCGCCGTGATAAACCGGTGACAACTCACGCATTCTTAGAAGCCGAGATAGTTTCCTCGCATCCACTCGGTCGTTCTTGTTGCCATGCTTGCGGAACTTGCGAGGATCACATACAACCAGCTCGGCAACTCACCGCTTGAGCAGGTCATATAGCCACGCCGCTTGGGTACCTTCCTCGAACGCCAGGTGAATCTTGCCGACAAAGCTTTTTACCAGGCTTACAAGCTCTGCCGCGCCGGTCTCAACGACGCCCTCTGCTACGACCTTCCCCTTCGAATCTTGCACGCAGTAACTCGTGGTTGCGGCGTGCACATCAAAACCTACATACTTCTCTGCCATGGGCCTCTCCTTGGGGGGAGGACGGGTGAGGTGGAAAGTGTAAATAGACTTATTGTCGCGTCCTAGCGACATGGCGTCTTCGCGTTCCGATTTTGGTTGCGGTGAGGTACCACCAGGGGAGAAGATCCCATGATGTCGCTCGGGAAGTTCGGCCTTTTGCTTGCTGGCTGCGCGTGCGCCTGCTCGGAGCGGTGGCAGCGGTCCGGTGGCCGATCTCGTGATCGACAACGCTCGGATCTGGACCGTCGATCCCGACCAGCCCACGGCGGAGGCCCTGGCGGTGCTTGGTGACCGTATCGTCGCCGTGGGGAGCTCGTCTCGAGTCGCGTCGTGGCGCGGCGGGAGCACGCGTGTGGTTGACGCGCGTGGCAGGAGAGTTCTGCCAGGGTTCAACGACTCACACGTACACCTCGTTCAAGCAGGGGGACAGCTCACGAACGTGCATCTCAAGGATGCCGAGTCGCCGGAAAGGTTCGCCCGGAGAATTAGGGAAAGGGAAAGGGAAAGGCTGAATCACGCCCGGCAAGCTCGCGGACGTCGTGATCTTGAGCGAGGATGTTTTCGAGATCGCACCGGAACGCTGGCCCGAAGTCGAAGTCGACATGACTATCGTTGGCGGGCGCAACGTTTATGAAAGGGAAGGCTAATGAAGGTTCGAGCTTGGGTTCCGTTGATAGGGCTTGTCGGATGTCAGGTGGTGAGCGCGCAGGAAGTCGACCTCCTCGACACTATCGGTCCGTTCAAGAGCTACGGGCACGTGTACGACTCGGAGAGCGTCGAAGCCATGCGCCCGCGTGTCATGGGTACGCGCGGAGTGATTTCTACGGGCCACTACCTAGCGACCCTTGCCGGAATGGAAGCGTTCCGGAAGGGCGGGAACGCGTTCGATGCCGGCGTCTCCGCGGCGATGGCCCTCAAAGTGACCAAGATGGGCTATGCCGGCTGGACCGGCGTGGCGCCTCTGATTCTCTATAGCGCCGAGGAAGATCGGGTCATCACCCGTGTCGGTGCTGGGACTACGCCGGCAAAGGCGACGCTCGCGCATTTTCGCGAGCACGGCAAAACACCCATCAATACCGCACTGATTCCCGCGGATGTCGACGTCTGGCTCGCAACGCTCGGCGAATACGGGACGTTCAGCTTCGAAGAGACGTCGGCCACGGCGCTCGAGGTCGCGGAAGGTGGTTATCATCTTTATAAGCACCAGAAAGGGCTTCTCGATAGCCAACAGGAACAAATCCTTCGCTTCCCGTACAACGTTTCGTTCTGGTTCCCGAACGGGGTTGGTGAGCAAGAGCTCGGCGACCGCATGGTGAATGCGGGCCTGGGGAAGCTCATCCGCTACATGCGCGATGCCGAGAAGAAAGCGCTCGCGGGAGGGGCGTCCCGCTCGGAGGCGATTTGGGCCGCACGCGACGCTTTCTATAAGGGTGAGCCGGCACGCGCTGCTGCGAAGCTCTACGCGGGGTTCGACGACGGTCTGGTGACGTACGAAGACCTTGCTACCTACGAGAGCAAGTGGATGGAACCGCTTCACACGAGCTACCGCGGATACGACGTGTACGTGTGCGACGGCTGGTCTCAGGGGCCGCGGTTCATCTTGTTCTTGAACATGCTCGAGAACTTCGATGTCGAAGCGCTCGACTACAACACCGCGGACTACATCCACGTGTTGTCGCAAATCATCGAGCTCGGAATGGCCGATAGTCACAAGTACATCGGTGATCCGGACGTCGTGGAAACACCCGAGGCGCTCTACACGAAAGCATATGCGAAAAAGCGTGTCGAGCTCATTGATCGGGATAAAGCGTTCGAGGACATGCCGCCCTGGGGGGATCCCGCCAAGATGGAGAGCGTGGCAACGGATGCGCCCGACGCGCTTGCTCGAACGGGCGAGGTGATCGAGGAACTACCGCTCGGGGATACGACGTCGCTCAACGTGATGGATGGCGAGGGGAATCTTTTCTCGATGACAGAGAGCGACGGCCATATGGGGAGCCCGATGATCCCGGGCTGGGGCTTCGGCTTGGGCACCCGTATGCGGCAGTTGAACTTGGACCCGAGCCTTGCAAACGTCATGGCACCGAAGAAGAGACCGCGAAACACTAACACCCCGGTACTGGTCATGAAGGACGGCAAACCGTTCATGGGTCTTTCGACTCCGGGTGGCGACCAGCAAATCCAGGCGATGATGCAGGTGCTTCTCAACGTTATCGTGTGGGGGATGTCGCCTGAGCACGCTGTCGATCAGCCGCGATTCGGAAGCTACAACTTTTCCGGCACCGGCGAAGAGGTCAATCGAAACCCCGGCGTCCTCAAGCTCGAGGATCGAATCCCGCAGCACACGTTCGAGGCTCTGCGGGCCAAAGGGCACCACGTCGAGCCATGGGGACTCTGGAACTGGCAAACGGGGGCACTTACCGTGACCTACCGTGATCCCGAGACCGACCTCATGATCGCCGCCGGCGACGTCCGGCGCGAGACGCTCTCTCTCGCGTACTGATGAACTCTGATGCTAGTTGCCCTCTAGGGCACGCTCCAAGTCGGTCACTTCAACTACGAGCGCCACTTGAAAAAGGTATGACGATCAACTCGAAGCTTTGTGGGAGCTTTCTATCAATAACAGTCCAGACTCGATGCGCTCTCGGATCGGTTCGGGAAGGCTCAAGAAGTCTCCCACCGACGTGAGGTCGAAGCCGTCTTTGATTTTGCCTTTGACTTGAACGTAGGCGCCTTTTCTCGGCACACCCTTCGTGGACAGAATCCACAACCGACCGGTCGTATCTTCCAGACGATAGAAACCGTTTCCGGCGACCGAGTAGCTTTCGACGACTTCACCTTTGAGGGTGATGCTTCGATCCGCGTAGCGAGACGGATCGGCCAGGACGTCGTTGACGGTTTTTTGCGCGCAGCTGGTGACGGCGAACCCGAGCGCGAGTGCGGCAGCTAGAGCGAGTTGCTTCGACATAGGTCTGACTCCTCTCACTTAGAATCAAAGCAGTCGCCGTGCCAAAACGTCGAAACATCGATAACTGGGGTAACTGGACTAAGTAGAGACGGTTACATTGCGCGGGCGCGGTACCCGTAGCGGTGGCATTGTCCTCGAAAGAGGACGTTACCGCTTACTTTTTTCGAGTGCGCGGGTTGGGAGTGAGTTGCTCGTTCACTCTACGCGCGAGCAAATCTCGTACGATTTGAAAAGGCGCGGAACCGACTTTGCTCTCGACATCTCGCTTGGTTGCCTGCCACAGCGTATCGTTTCTCGCTAGATCGAGAAACTCGTGACCGGCCCACGTGATCCGCTCAGGCCACCACTGCCCGGGAACGAGTTCGTCCGCTACGATGAGACCGGCGTCGTGCATCAACTGCACGTGGTATTGGATGGATTCCGGATCGTAGCCGTTGTCGGCGATGTTGGCGAAGCCCGGACGCCGCGACGAATCTTCGCCCTCGGCTTCGATGTCCAGGAGTATTTGCCGGATTAGATCCAGGTCCCTTTTCAATATTGTCTAGTCGCTTCCCTGGCCGTGGAACACTTTGCCTCCTATTATCGTGTAGACGATCTTCGCATCGAGGATCTCGTCGGCAGGGATCGTCATGATGTCCTTCGAGAAAACGGTGATGTCGGCGTACTTGCCCGGTGTTATGGAGCCTTTGACGTCTTCTTCGAACGCGGCATAGGCGTTGCTCAACGTGTACGATTCGAGCGCTTCCTCGCGCGTCATCGCCTGCTCGGGGAAGAACACGCTTCCGTCGTTGGCGATGCGGGTGACCGCGGCATGAAAGCTCCCGAGCGGGTCCGCGTCTTCCACGGGAACGTCGGTTCCATTGGTCACGACTGCGCCCGAATCGAGAAGAGCTCTCCACATGTACGCTCCGGTTTCGGCGCGCTCGGCGCCGAGTCGCTTGAAGACCCACGGCGCATCGGACGTGCAGTGGTTGCTTTGCATCGCCGCGATCACGCCGAGCTCGGTGAAGCGAGGGATGTCGTCGGGATGAATGTGCTGTGCGTGCTCGATGCGCCAGCGGAGGTCGGTACCACCGTTGTCCGCGGCCTCGAACGCTTTCTCGTAGATGTCCAGGACTTCGCGATTGGCGCGGTCACCGATCGCGTGGGTGTTCACCTGGTAGCCGTGCTTCACCGCGATCTCCGTCGTGCCGGTAATGTCTTCGACGGTCTCGAGTACGAGACCGACGGAGTCGTGATCTTCGTAGGGCTCGAGAAGCCACGCACCGTGGGAGCCGAGCGCGCCGTCAATCTGGCGCTTGATCGATCGCACGGTGAGATGGCCGTCGTATGCGTTCGTCATCTTGTACTCGGGGAGTTTTTGGTCCATGGTCTCGTTCGACTCGCGCCGCACCATGACGTACAAGCGCACCGGAAGACGTCCCGCCTCGGCCATCTCCCGATAGAAGTCGATGGTTTGGAAGTTGGCACCGGCGTCGTGGAAGCTGGTGATGCCTTTGCCGAGAAGATCAGCGCTCGCGAGCTCGACGCGCAGATCGTCATCGGCGCGGCGCTCTTCCTGCGCTCGGTTGTCCAAATACTCTTGGACGAGGTTGCTCACCAAACGCTGTGCGGTTTCCCGGAGCGCACCCGTGGACTCGCCGTCAGCGCTTCTCACGATGGTGCCGCCGGGCGGATCCGGAGTGTTCCGATCGATGCCGGCGAGCTCCATGGCGGCCGCGTTCGCGAAAGCCGCGTGTCCACTAGCATGCCCGAGGAAGACAGGGTTGTTCGGAGAGACCTCGCTCAAACCGGCGTGGTCGGGCATGCCGTCGATAGCGCGCGGGGGCAGAGCGTCCCACTTTTCCTGGTGCCAACCGCGACCCCGGATCCATGTCCCCGGCTCGGCGTTTTCGGCCGCGTCGCCGACCATGGCGACGATTTCGTTCCAATTGTCGACCTTGGTCAGGTCGAGGATCATCTTGGCGTTGCCGAGGCTCATGAAGTGGCCGTGGCCTTCGATGAACCCCGGCACCGCGAGCTGCCCTTTGAGATCGATCACTTCGGTGGCGTCCGCGATGTGGCCCGCGATGTCTGTACTGGTCCCAACGGCGAGAACCAGACCGTCCTTGATGGCGACCGCTTCAGCTTCGGGAAGCGCTTCGTCGACGGTGACGACTCTTCCGTTCGTCAAAACCATGTCGGCGGGCTCTTTCGTGTCCTCCCGAGCACACCCGGATGCCAAAGCGAAGGCAAGAAGTCCCAAGATGTTTCGTGTCATTCTCAATGTCAATCTCCTGAAAACGCGGTAGCGCGCGGGGAGCTTACAACCGAGACGGGCTCTTGGGCAAGAGGAGCACGAACGGCAGACGGAGCATCGCGAAGCCGGCGCACCAGTAGTACGCGGCGCGGAGCCCTATCGAATCGCCGAGGGCGCCAACGACGAGAAGAATCATCCCGCGCGCGGCGAAACTGATCATGAAGTACGTGCCGTTCGCGGCCGCTGGGTTGTCCCCGGCGTTTTCGAGAACCATGGCCATGATGACGGGAGCGCTAGACAACATGGTGATACCGAGGAGCGCGAGCACGGCGAGCTGCGCGAGGCCCTCCGTTTGGAGAAAGAGCAGCATCAAAGGAGGCGAGGCCACCAGGTTGATGGCGAGCACGCGGCGGCGACCCACGTAGTCACTGAGTGTTCCCGACGTCAGCGCACCGGCGGCACCGGCGAGCTCGAGAAGCGACAGAGAAATGTTCGCACGCCAGAGACTCTGCCCTTCGCCGTACAGAAAGGTCGGAAGAAACGTCGTCAGGGCGCCGGCCATGAATGCTCGCGCGACGAGGATCCCGGTAACACCGATTAGCACCCGACGCATTTTCGACAAGACGCGGAACAGATGAAGCGGCGGATTTCTTGGGCGCTCGATGTCGACTTGTCCGAGCTTCCACCACGAAAGCGCCGACGAGGCAAGGGCGATGGGGATCATCCGCCACATGCCTTCGAGCCCGTACCAAGACACGACCTGCACCGCGACGAGAGGACCGACGGTACGTGCTAGCTCGCCCGCCACCATGAAAAAGCTCATGCCGCGCCCGACGTTCCCGCCCGAGACCTGATGGATCAGAACCGGCGCGGACACATGGAGAGTCGAGACGCTGAGTCCCGCGGTCAGCAGAATGACCGCGAGGACGCCGTACGAGGGTGCGAGTCCCATCAAGCACATGAGCGTGCCCGATCCTCCCGGCCCGATGGCAACGAACAGCCGGTGGAGCTGCGAGCGGTCGACGAACGATCCTAGGAACGGATTGAAGAACGACGGGACTTGCGTCAGGACAACGAGCGTACTCGCTTGAAACAGGGTGAGGCCGAGCTTGTCGATAATGAGTGGGAGGAGCGGCGCCAAGAAAGCGGTAAAGACGTCGTGAATGAAGTGAGCGCTCGCGAGGAGAAGAACGAGTCCCGTTGCGAAGGTGCCCGCGCGCTTGCTCACGCGGTGAGGACGAGTTCTTGTGACAACTCGAGAAGCTCCCGTTTTTTGTCGATGCCGTAGCTGAGCGGCAGCTGAGCGACACCGATGAGCCGGCGCATGATCTCGACGCCGGCGCACTGGCGGGAGAGAGCCTGTGTGCTCGCGTCGGCTCCATAGCTCGAGAGCACGCGATCGATGAGCTCCTCGGGCTGGTTGGCGAGGTAGAGGTGGCCGAGCATGACGCCTACGTCGAACGCCGCCGTCCCCATGAAACAAAACTCGGGGTCGATGATGCGCACGCCGTCGGCGGTACGTAGCCAGCTCCCGGGAAAATAGTCACCATGAACGAGGATTTCGCCGTCGCTCAAATACAGCTCTCCCAACTCGGTGATGCGCTCGACGTATGTGGAATCCCTCTTCAAGAGCTCCGACGCGGCTTGCAGGCCGTCCGTGGAGGCCTCGAGATCGATACCATTGTCGGGCTGGAGAGGGAGCTGAAAGATGTGCTCGTGGTTGAGGACGCGCATCTCGCGGTGGTTGAAAATCTTCGGTAGCTCCTTCCACCGCACGTGGAGCGCGACGAGATAGGACACGAGCGCGTCGAGATCGGCCTGGGACAAGCGGTCTCCGGAGTAGAGCGACGTGAAGTCGCGGGCCTCACCGAGATCCTCGAGCACGAGGACCTGCGCGTCGGGATCGCTCGCTAAAAGCTTTGGCATCGCGTCCCGAAGTGTGGTTCTCGTCGTGGCCGCTTCGTAGAACGCGGTTTCGACCAGCGCACGCGAGTCCGGTGCGGGGATCTGCGGGTACTTCTCGACCCAGGGACGGGCTTGCTTGAGGATAAACGAGCGAGTATCGGTCTTGAGCCGGAGCGTGAGGTTCATGTTGCCCTCGCCCGCTTTCTCCGCGGAGACAAGCGACTCATCGGCGGAGATGAACCCTCGACCCTTCGCGTAGCGCTCGAGGCTCGAGATGTCGGACGGATCGAGGAAATGGTCCTGACTCATCAAGCCGCGCTTCCCTTACAATGGGCGGCTGTGCAGTATGCGGAGCACTTGGGCTTTTGGTCGATCCTGCCTGTTCTTCTTGCCATCGCGTGCGCGGTGGTGACGCGCAAAGTGATTCTAGCGCTTTTTCTCGGTGTCTATATAGGCGTGCTGACACTCGAGCGCGGCAATCCGATCACCGCCGCCACGAGCTTGATCCGCGACTACCTCGTGGTGCAGCTCACCGACTCTTACAACGCCGGCGTCCTCGTGCTGCTCGCGTTCATCGGAGGCTTCGTCGCTCTGATGGGACGCTCGGGTGGCGCGGCCGTGTTCGCGCGCCGGGCATCGCATCTAGTCTCGAACGGTGCCGCTGTGCTCGCGGTGACATCGGTGGTGTGGCTCGGTCGGCAAGAATGGGATAAGTTGAGCTAGTCCCCTGGATCTTTGATTACTATACAAAGTTAGGCTTTTCGCCAGCCCATAATATTCATAAGATTCATGCACTTAGAATGGTTTCGGCAAGCTCTGCTTTATCTAGTTTGTTCTGATACAGGGGACTAGGCATTGATGATCACTCTCCTGCGCCTTTTGGCACTCTCCGCGCTATGCGTGCTCGTGGCGATTCCTGTCTGGGCCGCTTACGATGTTGACGACGACGACGAGACCGGCGGTGTCGTCATTTACGGACCGCCGGCTCCGGTGGCGCCCGCGGTGGTCGCGCGCGACGAGGCCGGTCGGGTGACCGTCCGAGCGACCCGCATCTCCGAAGCCATCGTTATCGACGGGAAGCTCGACGATGAGGTCTACGCACGCGTCGGTCCCATGAGCGGTTTCATCCAGCAAGAGCCTAACGAAGGCGCGCCCGCTACCGAGAAAACCGAGTCGTGGGTGTTCTTCGACGACAACAATGTCTACATCACTGCCCGCTGCTGGGATAGCCATCCCGAACGCATGATCATCAACGAGATGCGCCGGGACAACAGCAATATCCGCGAAAACGCGAGCTTCACCGTCGTGCTGGATACCTTCTACGATCGGAGGAACGGGTTCTTCTTCCAGACGAACCCGCTGGGAGCGCTGCGCGACCAGGCGGTCGGTGACGAGGGGCAGTCGAACAACAATGATTGGAACACGGTGTGGGATGTCGGCGCTTCGGTTTTCGAGCAGGGCTGGATCGCCGAGATCGTGATTCCGTTCAAATCGTTGCGCTACAAGAAAGGTCGAGACCAGATCTGGAGCATCAACTTGAGGCGTACGGTGCAGTGGAAGAACGAGGAATCGTTTCTTTCTCCCGTGGCCGCATCGCATCGCTACCGGGGGATCTATCGATTCTCCGAGGCTGCGACCCTCGTCGGTATCCAGGCGCCGGTGTCGTCGCGGAATCTCGAGCTCAAGCCATACGGCATCACGTCGGCGATCACGGACAACAATGCCGAGCCCCGCGTGTCGAACGACGTCAACGCCGATGTCGGATTCGACTTGAAGTACGGTTTGACGAAGAGCCTGATCGCCGATTTTACCTACAACACCGACTTCGCCCAGATCGAGGTAGATCAGCAGCAGGTCAATTTGACCCGGTTCAGCTTGTTCTTTCCCGAGAAGCGTGACTTTTTTCTGGAAGGTCAGAACATCTTCGCGTTCGCGGGCGTGCGGCTCCGCGGCGGTGGGTCCTTTCGTCCGGGACGCACTGGTCGGAACTTGACGCCGATCATGTTCTTCAGCCGCCGTATTGGCCTCACCGCGGATGGCGTCGATCCCATCATAATAGGTGGTCGCGTGACCGGACGAGCGGGCGCTTACCGGATTGGTGCGCTCAACATCCAGACCGAGGGCATCGAAGGCGCGGTGGACCCGAGCAACTTTTCCGTGCTGCGGGTGCGGCGAGACCTGTTCGGCAGGAGCGACATCGGCGCGATCGCGACCTACCGCAACACGTCGGTGTCGGAGCTCGGTGTCTCGAACGGTGTGTTCGGAATCGACGGCAATTTTGCTTTCTTCACCAACCTCCGGTTGAACGCCTACTACACGGTGAGCCAGACAGACCTCGAAGAAGAGAGTTTGCCTGGCGACCAGACGAGCTACATGGGGCGGCTCGACTACGGCGGTGACCGATACGGATTACAGCTCGAGCATCTCAAAGTCGGTGAGTCGTTCAGCCCGGAGCTCGGTTTCATGCCGCGCGAGGCGTTTACTCGTAGCTTCGGTCAAGTGCGGTTCAGCCCGCGGGCACCGTCGATCGACGCGGTGAGACGCTTTATCTTCCAGGCGGAGGTCGACTACATCACCAACGAGCCCTTCGGGTTCGTGGAGACGCGTCGTCTCCAAGCTCAGGCTGGGATCGAGTTCAACGCGGGTGACGAGACGACGGTGGAGTACAACAGGATATACGAGTTCCTACCCGAGGATTTCGAGATCTCCGACGGTATCATCCTGCCCGCCGGAAGCGCCTATACCTACCAGGACGTGAACTTCATCTACCGTTTCGGACCACAACGACGGGTTCCCGCCTTCGCGACCTTCCGGGCCGGCAGTTTCTTTAGCGGTTACCGGCAGGAATTGAGCTATAACGGCCGCATCGAGGTCACGTCGAAATTTTCGATCGAGCCTCGCATCGCGCTGAATTGGGTCGATCTTCCGGAGGGAGACTTCACGTCGAATCTTGTGAGCTTGCGTGTCACCTATTCGATGTCGCCGCGGATGTTCGTGAGCGGTTTGTTCCAGTACAACTCGAGCAGTAGCGCTCTCAGCTCGAACGTTCGCTTCCGCTGGGAGTACGAGCCGGGAAGCGACCTCTTTGTCGTCTACAGCGACGGCCGCGAGGCCGGGCTCGGTGGTTTTCCGCTCTTGCTCAACCGCACCTTTGCGGTGAAGATGACGAAACTATTCCGATTCTGACAGCATGCGCTCGATGCGCTCTTCCGGATAGCTCAAGAGCCTTCCCATCTCGCGCGCGATGTCTTTGCGCTCCTCGCCTTCGTAACGCTAGAGGAGAAACCCATGACACCCCGGCCACGTTGACTGCGAATTTCGTCTTGGGTCGGCGCGATGTGGGTTGGACTCCGGAGCTCAGCGGGGCGGCTCCAGCGGCGGCCAGAAAGTGTCTTCGGCTCCTCACGAGGCCGGCAGGGTTTCAGATTTTGGGGGTCGTGTCAATATGTTGTGGCTGAGTCGGTTAGCGCGCCGAAAAAAGCGGCGCGGAAGACACCACTGTGCTACTATGTCCTGGTTACTAACCGGTCGGTAAATACCATGACGAGGCGTAGAACAGGGGCCCAGATCATTTGGGACGCCCTCGAACAGCTTGGGGTCGAGCACGTGTTCGGCTACCCGGGCGGGGCGATCCTTCCCACGTACGATGCGCTCCTCGACTCGTGTATCCAGCACATTCTGGTCCGCCACGAGCAAGGCGCGGCCCACATGGCTGACGGGTACGCCCGCGCCTCCGGCGACGTCGGGGTTGCGATGGCGACCTCTGGACCGGGCGCCACCAACCTCGTCACCGGCATCGCCACAGCGATGCTCGACTCGTCGCCCCTGGTGTGCATCACCGGGCAAGTCCCGAGCAAGGTCATCGGTACGGACGCGTTCCAAGAGACCGACATCACCGGAGTGACGCTCCCGATCACTAAACACAACTTTCTCGTGACGCGAGCGGAGGCCATCGCTCCGACGATGCGGAAGGCGTTTCACATCGCGAGTGAAGGGCGCCCCGGTCCGGTCCTCGTCGATATCACCAAAGACGCGCAGCAAGCTGAGATCGACTACGAGTGGGACGACACACCCATCGAGCTTTCGAACCGGTCGCGAGTCGGCCAATTGAATCCGGACGATGTTGCGCGAGCAGCCGAGATCTTGTCGACGGCGAAACGTCCGCTCATTCTGTGTGGACATGGCGTGATAATGTCCGGGGCAGGGCAGCGAGTGCGCGAGCTCGTCGACAAGACGCACATCCCAGTGGCGATGACGCTTCTCGGTCTCGGCGGGTTTCCGGCGTCGCACCCCATGAACCTGGGCATGATGGGCATGCACGGTGAGGCGTGGGTCAATCAAGCGATCCAAAATGCCGATGTCTTGCTCGCGCTCGGCATGCGCTTCGACGACCGCGTGATCGGCGATCCCAAGAAGTATGCGACCGGCGCTCGCAAAATCCATCTCGACATCGATCCGTCGGAAATCAACAAAGTCGTTCAAGTCGACGTGGCGCTAGTAGGCGATCTGTCGAGCTCGCTCGATGCGCTCATGCCCAAGCTCGATTGTGAAGCTCTTTCGACCTGGCACGGCTTCATCAACGATCTCAAGGGTGACACCGCCGTTCGTGACATTCAGGAGCTCCCGGGCAGCGGACATCTCTACGCCGCGCATGTCATCAACGACCTGTGGCGGTTGACCGAAGGCAAAGCTCTCGTCGTGACCGACGTCGGTCAGCACCAGATGTGGGAGGCGCAGTACTACAAGCACGACTATCCGAGAAAGCTCATCACGTCGGGAGGACTCGGAACGATGGGTTTTGCGCTCCCCGCAGCGATGGGGGCCAAAGTGGCTCGACCCGAAGAAGAGGTATGGGTCATCGTAGGCGACGGGGGATTCCAGATGACCGCCGCCGAGCTCTCGACGTGCAAGCAGGAAAACTTGAAGGTCAACGTGGCCATCGTCAACAACGGCTTTCTCGGCATGGTGCGGCAGTGGCAAGAGTTCTTCTACGATAAACGTTACGCCGAAACGCCGATGGTCAACCCGGACTTCGTCAAGCTCGCCGAAGCGCATGGCTTGCGAGGCGTTCGTGTGGATAAGCGCTCCGAGATCGAAGACGCGGTGCGCACCGCGCGTGCCGACGAGGGTACGGTCGTCATCGACTTCCGCGTCGAGAAAGAAGACACGGTGTATCCGATGGTACCTCCCGGGAGCACCATCGAGGCGATGATCCGCCGTCCTGCCCCTGAGCTGGCCAAGAGCGAAGAGTCGTGACGGAGCCGTCGTCCAAAACGCGTACCTTCGTCGTGCTCGTCGAGGACAAGCCCGGCGTGCTGGATCGCGTCGCGTCTTTGTTCCGGCGCCGCGGCTACAACATCGAATCGCTCGCGGTCGGGCACACCGACAAGCCCGGAGTCTCGCACATCACCGTGGTGATGAACGCCGACGATCGTATCGCTCGACTCGTCGAGGCGAATTTGTATAAGCTCGTCAATGTCCTGGACGTGCAGGACGTCTCGAACGCGCCATCGGTGACGCGGGATCTGGCCCTCATCAAGGTCAGAGCGGGTCACGACCGGCGCGCCGAGGTTCTGCAGGTGGCGGAAGTGTTTCGCGCCCGGGTGGTGGATGTGAGTCCCGAGGCGTTGATCTTCGAGATCACCGGCACCGAGGACAAGATCAACAGTCTCGTCGACGTGCTCCGGCAGTTCGGCATTTTGGGGCTGGCGCGCACTGGACGGGTGGCGATGGTAAGAGCCACCACGGAAGAAGTTTCATCTCTCGAAGGAGTAAGTTAATGGCAACGATTTACTACGATAAGGATGCCGACCTCGATCTCATACGTGGCAAGAAGGTCGCCATCGTCGGCTATGGCTCGCAGGGGCATGCGCATGCGCTGAACCTGAAGGACAGCGGCATGGATGTACGCGTCGGCCTCCGTGCCGACAGCCGCAGCCGTGCGAAAGCGGAGTCGGACGGACTTCAAGTCGCAAGCGTGAAAGACGTCGCCGATTGGGCCGACGTCGTCATGGTGCTCGCGCCTGACACCAAGCAACCCAAGATCTTCAAGGAGGAGATCGAGCCGGGGCTGAAGCCGGGAAACACGTTGATGTTCGCCCACGGGTTCAGCATCCATTACAAGACGATCGTCCCGCCTGAAGGCGTCGACGTGTCGATGATTGCGCCGAAGGCACCGGGCCACCGTGTCCGGGAAACGTATGTGGATGGAGGGGGAACGCCCGCACTTCTTGCTATCCACCAGGACATTTCCGGTAATGCTCGGGCGCTCGGCCTCTCCTACGCGAAAGGAATCGGTGTGGCGCGAGCCGGCGTGCTCGCGACGACGTTCGCCGAGGAGACCGAGACCGATCTCTTCGGGGAGCAGACGGTGCTCTGCGGCGGCGTGAGCCACCTGGTCAAAGCGGGCTTCGAGACGCTCGTCGAGGCCGGCTATCAGCCCGAGATGGCCTACTTCGAATGTCTCCACGAGCTCAAGCTCATCGTCGACCTCATGTATCAAGGCGGCATCAACTATATGCGTTACTCGGTCAGCGACACCGCTGAGCACGGCGACTACACCGGTGGGCCGCGCGTCATCACCGACGAGACCAAGAAGGAGATGAAGCGCGTCCTCGACGAGATCCAAGACGGCACCTATGCCAAGAAGTGGATCGAGGAGAACGAGAAAAACAGCCCGTGGTTCAACGAGACCCGCGCCAAGGAGCAAGACCACTTGATCGAGCGCGTCGGCGCCGAGCTCCGCAAGATGATGCCGTTCCTCGATCCGGTAACGGTAAAACCGGGCGAGGGCCCAATCTCCGTGAAGGAGGAAAAGGAAAGCGCCGTCGGCGCCTGATCCTTTTTCAACGCAAAGGCGCAAAGACGCGGAGGCGCGAAGGATTTTTTTCTCTTATCGATTCAGCAGACGGCGCATCAAATCCGGTACGAACTCTTCGGACGCCGTGTGGCAATACTTCACACGCTTCGGTGAAATCAGTTCGCTGGACACGATCAAGTAAGGTTTTTCTTCTCCCGCTTTGATGTCGTCGGGGAGTGTCTGTAATTCTATCGGGAGATCCTCGCACCTTATCCATTCTGGCGAAGTGAGATAGGCCACCGCTAGTGTGTCGAACGGAAAGATCAAGCGGATTTCAAAGTGCTCGTCGTACCAATCGACGTAGTCACGGAGCGGCTCTAGAAAAAAGTCGGCGAGCTCCGGCTCGGTGGCGAACCGCTCGATGTCTTTCTCCGGAAGCGGTGTCCTCGAAGAAATCTCGAAGGGGGCGAGGACGATAGGTGCTCCTGAATCGAGGAGGACGTGCATCCCTTCCGAGTCGTACTCGAAGTTCATGTCCATCAGAGGCTGCCCGCCTTTGCCGAGCGCGAACGTTTGACCCGGACGGCGTCCGGCGACCGCGATGATCTCGTCGACTTGGGCGGCAAGTTCGGGGTGGTTCTTTAGTACGGTCGCGACATTGGTCACCGGACCCAGGGCAAGAATCGTAAGCCTCTCCTCGCGGAGCACGGCCGCAAGCGCCCGGGTCGCGTCGTTCTCCTGTCCGAGTTCGGCACTGCTCGCGGCACCCCGGTAGACGCGTAGGCCTTCGGGGCCGAAGCGCGCGACGATCTCGCTAGCGTTCGGGTAGCCGACTTCGACAGCGGAGTTTCCGAAGACGACGCTCACGCCGCGAAGCTCGAGCTCGCTCGAATGGAACGCTTGAAGGAGAGCGAGGCCGTCGTCGGGCTCGTTGCCGCCGCGGAGGACTGCCGGATCGACATCCATCCATACGAGTTTCGCCGCGAGCGCGACGAGAAATAGCGTGTTAGTCATCGCTTCCCTCCGCGAGGCGCACCAGCGTCCCGATTTTGCCGGCGTCCGTCACTGAACGTGTGTACTCGGGCGGACGTAGCAACCCTCCCAAGTATACCCGTGGGTTTCTGAACTGCATGTCGCGGTCGACGTCGGTGAAGCCGGTGACGTGAAGCTCCTTCGCGACGGTTTCCTTTGCGATCTTCTCGACGTTCGTCTCGTGAATGGGCACGGGACGTGGCCTAGAATGACCCGATGTGCTGGATCGTCGTGGCGGCGGCTGCTGCGCCTCGGCTTAGGCTCGTCGCGATGTCTTTGGAGACGCAGTACTCGCAGAGAAACGCGGCGGCGAACGTGTCTCCGGCGCCAGTAGTGTCGACGATTTTGTCGACCGGTGCGGCGGGGCAGGTGAGCCTTCCTTCCTTCGAAAGTGCTTGGCTTCCGTCCGGGCCGAGGGTCACGACGAAGAGCTTTCCAGCCTGCTCGGCCAGCGATTGAAGTTTGTCGATGAGCGCCGCATGCGTGATCGACAAGCCGAAAAACGCAATGTCGAAGTGGTCGAGGTATTTTTCGACGTTGGTGGTGACCGGATCTTCGGCGATGTCGGCGAAGTCGACGGCACGAAGCCCGCGAGAGGGCGCTTTCATCACCGACTCGAAGAACCCATCGATTTGTCGATAGTGGGGCGCCATCAGCAAGTCCGCTTCCGAGATGAGCGTGCGCTCCCTTTCGCCCACGCGATAGTCACCAAGGACGCCTTGCTCGTATTTCACGAAGATTCTTTCACCCGAGGCTTCGAGGTCGATGTGCTGGATCGAAGTCCGGCCGGGCATGCCGACGAGAAACGCTTCGATGGGTAACTCGTCGAGCGCTCTCGTGACGACGTTAGCCTCGTCATCGGTGCCGAGCGCACTGACAACGATGATGCGGTCGACGGGAGGAAACAGCCGCCGCGCATGGACGGCGAAGTTGAGGTGATGCCCCCGGGACGATCTTGATCGGCGTAGCTGTCGACGCCGCAATCACCGACACAAACGACGTTCATCCAGGATCTTCCTCACTTTGGCGCTGTCGACGTGGTCGCCGGTCTTCAAGCTCGTGCCCACGATCGCCCCGTCCGATGCGTCGAGAAGAGCACACCGCCGACGGGACCGGACTCGGGGGCGCGCAGGTCGGTCAGTGCTTTCTCGACGACGGCGTCGATTCCCGGGCTGTTTTCGTAGCCGGGAAGCGGCGGCAGGTGGATCACGCCGATTATCGGCTTGTCCTACTTTGCAGGCCCAAACATCGTAGAATGCTACTCCAGAAGGCAAGAGATGGACATGAAGTCACAAACCGTATGGCTCTTACTCATTGCTTTTCTAGGCATCGCGACGATCTCCGCTGCCGCGGAGGACCGATTTCGCGGAGACGATCGCGTCAGCATCGACGGTGACGCCATCGGCATGTTCGCCCGTCATGAACGCCACGAAGTCGAAGCCAAGCCGTTCGCACGCCGCATTCTCGACGTGCCCGTCCTGATGTATCGCACCGAGGACGGAACCGCGGTGGCGATGGACGACCGCTGTCCTCATCGTCGCGCCCCGCTATCGATGGGGCGGCTCGAGGGCGACGAAATCGAGTGCGCGTACCACGGGATGCGCTTCAACCTACGTGTCGATCAGGGGCCGATCGCGGCGCGGCGGCTGATCGAAAAGCCTCTCGCCGAGCAACAAGCTCAGTCTCGCGTTCCGACGTGTACGAGCCGTTCGTGCAAATGGTCGAACGCGTCACCCGGGGAGAGTCGCCGCTTTCCCGTGGCGAGCGTGAGCTCATCGGCGCCCACGTTTCTTCGCTGAACAGCTGTCCGATGTGCGTCGACATCTCGGCCACGGCGGCGAAGGCCTACGGGGTCGACTTGGGCGACGTCAACGCCATGGATAATGCCAAACTCGAGCCCATCCTTGCGCTCGTGGGCAAGCTGACGACAACACAGCCGAAGATTGTCGCTTCCGACGTTCAAGCGGTTTACGACGCGGGGTGGAACGAAGCGGCGTTGCACGATGCCATACCAGTCGCGATTCCAGGAGCGGTTATCACAAGAGGAAGAAGATGCTGAGGAATGAAGGTGAGCGTTTGACGCGCGTCGTGGTGTCGACTCCGCGCAAGGAATACTTTGCTGTCTCGGATACGGAAGCCCACAACATGAACGAGGCCGCCGATCCCGAAACCACGATTCGCCAGCACAACGCACTTCAAAAGGCGATGACGGATGCCGGCGCCGAAGTGATTGACGCTCCCGAGCTCGAAGGCCATCCCAACTCGGTGTTCACTCGCGACGCGTCGCTCGCGACGCCTCAGGGCTACATCAAGTTACGGATGGGTCTCGATACGCGCCGCGGTGAGGAGGAGTGGCTTGCGCGTGTGCTAGCGGACCACGACGAGCCGCGCGCCGGCGAGATCGAAGCGCCGGGCACCGTCGAAGGAGGCGACGTCACCCTCCACGGAAACGTCGCGCTCATAGGCCATTCGGCTCGCACCAACGAAATCGGCGTGCACCAGATCTCGGCGCTGTTGCAGGGCATGGGTTACGAAGTCCGCGTGACGAGCGTTCGAGGATACTTGCATCTCGGAGGCGCGGTGAGCGCGATCGCACCCGATCGGCTACTCGTCGTACGTGATGACTACCCCGGAGGCTTCTTCAAAGGGTTCGACGTCGTCGAAGTCGACAAGCGTGGACCGTTGACGGGGAACGTCATTTGCGTCGCGCCCAACGAGATCATCGGTAACGAAGCCGAGAATGTGGAAGCGATGGATATCCTCGATGCGAACGGTGTCGAAGTTCACGGAGTCGACCTGTCCGAATTTCGGAAAGGTGCCGGCGGCCCCACGTGTCTCATCCTTCCGGTGGAACGAAGCTCATGAAACGACTTCTTTTGCTGTTCATTCTCAGTGCGTGCGCTTGCCAGACGCGTTCCGCACGATTCTCGAAGGAGGAGGGAATTTCGCAGAGCAGGATGGGCTGAAGCGCTACCAGTTCGACGGGTTCGACATCATTATTAAAGAGGATATGCTCGAGTGAGTCATGTGGCGATGGTATTCGCGATTCTCATCGGAGCCGGCCAAGGCGTGAAAGACGTGGCGGACGGCTACCGTGTAGCCGGGCTCGAAGACCGCCGTTTCAACCATGAAACGCTGTGGAAGGTGCTCGAGCAGCTGGTCGAGTCGCCGGCGATCGGCGTCGAGGCGATCGGGCGGTCGATCCAGGGGCGCGAGATCCGGGCGCTTCATTTTGGTCAAGGGAGCACGCGCGTGCTCCTGTGGTCGCAGATGCACGGCGACGAGTCGACGGCGACGATGGCCCTCGTGGATATCACGCGGTTTCTCGTCGAAGCGGAGGGCAATCCGTTGCGCGAGCGGCTCGGGCGAGAGCTCACCATCACCATGGTGCCGATGCTCAATCCCGACGGCGCCGAGCGGTTCACTCGCTGGAATGCGATCGGCGTCGACGTCAACCGCGATGCGCGGCAGCTAGCAACGCCCGAAGGACGTGCGCTGAAAACGCTCCGCGAACGCATCGAGCCTCAGTTCGGATTCAATCTCCACGACCAGGAGGCGCGAAAGCTGGCGGGTGAAAGTGGCGAGCAAGTCGCTATTGCGCTTCTGGCACCCGCGGCTGACGAGACACGATCCTATGGCGCGGTGCGAAGCCGCGCCCGGCTCGTGGCCGCGACCATCGTATCAGCGCTCGAAGGCGAGATCGGCGGACATATCGCGAAGTACGACGATGCGTTCGCCCCGCGCGCGTTCGGCGATCTCATGCAGTCATGGGGAACGAGCACGGTGCTGATCGAATCGGGAGCGATTCGCGGCGATGCTCAGAAGCAAGAGCTTCGCCGGTTGAACGTGATCGGGATCCTGGAAGCACTCGACGCGATCGCCACTGGGAGCTATCGCGACGCGAACGCCACGCTCTACGAGGGGTTGCCTGAGAACGAGCGCATCGAGCACGACATCATCCTCCGCGGCGGCAAGGTCGTTCTCGGCGACAACCCGCCGTTCCACGTGGACGTCGGTCTTTGGTTCGAAGACCCCGTGGCGCGCGCGAGAGCGCATCTCGGCGATGTGGGCGATTTGGCCGACACCGGGGCACTCGAAGCGATCGATGTGTCGGGGCTGACTGTTCATATCGCTCACGTCGAGACCCTCGGCGAGGACCGTGACCGACTCGAACACGACGAACCGGTATTCATTGAAGTACGTCGCGACGACGGCACCGTCGTCCATCGGTTCGGCGCGAAGCCCGACTAAAGTGCGGAAGAGGCTGTTCACGCTTCATGTGTCGGCAACCGGTCGATGGCCGCCGAACCACGCTATCGGGCCTCTTCGGCCTCCCATACCGCGTCCGCACTGTCCGGCAGAGGGCTCTCTCCCAGGAAACCGTCGTTCCCCGGCCGCCGAGAGGTCGGCGACCAACTGTCCGCCACCCTCGTCGAAGTTCCAATAGCCGACCAGACCGGGGGAGTTCGCATCTGCTCCGGAGCTCATAACGGCTCCGATCTGGGCGTCCGGCAGAACGAGGGCCCAGATAGCGGGTTCGTCTATGAGCCCTGGAAAAAACCAGGTGGGGGGTTCGCGGCCGCCGGGCGGCGGTCCGATCGTGCCGAAGGTGCACCCGATCGACAACACCTGAAAGTTATTCGACGAGGGCACGCCTGTTCCATCGCAGCTTGCCCTCCGGTCTCCGTCGACGTAGATACTCAGGGTTCCCGACGCCTCACGCGTGACAGCGACGTGGTGCCAGACATCGTCTGCCACGAAGAGGTCGCCCCCGCTGCACGAGCCGAGCGGCGTGCAGCTATTCGACGGATAGCAGTAGTTGTTCTCTCTGGAGTCCTCCAGCATGACTTCGAGGGTCCCATCCGGCAGTACGTAGAGCTGCCAGCTCAGATTGAAGGAGTTGTCATCCTCGCCTCGCGCGATGATAGCCGCCCGCCTACTCGGCGGCGGGAGCTTGATCCAGGCGCCGAGGGTGAAGACCTCGGTGGGAAACGTGGGGCTGTACGGAACCGTGACCCGGTCGTCGTCGCCGTCGAACCTGAGCACGCTCGGCCGCCCGGGTCCTTCCGAAACGGTCTCGACAACTGCCGGCGTGGTCTCCACGACCTCCGGTCCGGTTGGCACGGCTTCTTCACCGTCGCCTCCGCACCCTCCGTACCCTACGTAAAAGACGAGCGCGATTATCAGAAGCTGACCGGAAACTACTTTGCAGCAGCCTCGGGAGTGAGTGTAAAGCCGAGCTTTTCGGCTGCCTTTCGCAAGCCGTTGATGTGGTTTCGGCGAAAGCGCTCCTCGAAGGCAGATGCACCGATGTCTGTGTATTCGTGACCATATTTGAGCATGCGGAAGACGAGCTGAGCGAGCTTTCTTGCGGTGGCAAAGATCGCGGTTTTAGCGTCTTTACGTCGGGCGATGCGGCGATAGTAAGCACCAAGTGCGGTCTTCGAACGGTTGAGTGACAATGCAGCCATGCGTAAGGCACCGGCGATACGGTTGGAGCCGGTGCCATTGGGGCGTTTGTAGAGTAGCTTTCCACCCGAGATGGGGCGGCGCGGCGCAAGACGGAGCCACGAGACAAAGTGATTTTCACTGGGGAAGGCAGAGAGGTCGAACCCGACCTCGGTGAGTAGGATCGCGGCGGTATCGGGGCTGATGCCGTCGATGCGGGTGAGATCGCATCCAGCAAAACGCCACAGTTCGGTTCGCTGTTCCTGCTCGCCGCGGCGCCGCATGGCGCTTTGCTTGTTCGGGTTCGGATGAGCGGGCACACTGTCGTGTCTGCGCTCGGTCGGCTGAAGCTCGATGACCACTTCACGGATAGACGCTGGTCGTAGAGTTCGATTTCGGCTTGTAGCACATCGTAAAGGCGCAGCGCCGATGCGAGATTGAAAAGATGCTCGTCACGCCAAGTGCCGGTGAGATGCTCTGCGATTTCGTCTACGCTTTTCTTGCATCGATGATCTCGAAACTCGGCGAGCTTCATCGGGTCACGTTCGCCAGAAACGATGGCACGAACGATGAGCATTCCGGTCTTACCGGTAATGTCGGTCACCGCACGGTGGACTTGCACGTTCATCTGGTCCAGAGCCTTCTGCATCCATTGGACGGCTTGGCCCCGATGCTCGATTAGTTCTTGACGCTGCCGGTGCATCGAGCGTAATCGGCAAATCGACTCCCCCGGGCGAAACGAGCCACGCAGAAGTCCGCAGCTGTGTAACGTCTGCAGCCATTGACAATCTTGCATATCGGTTTTGCGACCCGGAACGTTCTTCAGCTGCCGAGCGTTGACAAGAACGACCTCGATACCACGGGATTCGAGCAACTCATAAACCGGAATCCAATAGACGTGGGTGCTTTCCATCGCCACCGACTCCACACCTTGCTCGATAAGCCAATCCGCAAGCTCAACCAGCGCCGGCGTTGTCGTGGAAAACACCCGCACGTTCGGCCGACCATCAGCTAGCTGCGGACCGCAGACCCAATGCTCTCGACTCCCGAGATCGATGCCCGCTACCATCGGTCGTATCGACGGCAGGGAATTCCGTGAGAGACGCTTCGCCGCTTTGCTCTTCCTTCGTTTGTTCATTCGCTCACCTCAAGTGTATTTTGTGAGCGAAGGCTCCGGCCCGAGATGGCGATCGAATGGATTCTGACCGTGGGGAGTGCTTTCGTTGGAAGCCTCGCCAATGATAGGGAGCCGGCTCGGACCCAAGCTGACCCTGGGGCATCATGCACCAATGACAGTACGGGGCTCGCTGCCGGAGCCTTCACCGACAACCTTTCTACCAGCTTTGGTAGTTTCCTACTTGATAGGCCCGGCCTCCGGCCGGGGGCGTAGCTGACCAGAGACTAGGGGAATACGCCTTTGCATGGGATGCGCGCCTCTTCTTTCAGTCGTCGTTTGGCCGAAACCAGCGCGGAAGCTTCAGCCCGAGTTCATTAGACATCGTAAACAGCTCGGACTCCCGAAGTCGTCAAGTGTACGCAAAAGTTTTGTCAAGAATGTAAAAGGATGAGTGACGCTGGAGCGGCGCACCAAGAGGGCGTCGTCTCCACGTCGTCAAGCGACGACGGCGCCCGACCTCTCCCCCTGTTGGGGGAGAGGTTTCTTGCGGTGGAGCACGGCGGCAAGGCCTAGAAACACCAGCGCTAAGCTCGGTGGCTCGGGAATTGTCACGACCTCCACGCGGCCCGGGGTCGGGGTTGCGGCGCGAAAATCGGTGGCGTTGTCGTTGGTGTCGGTGCTTAGCGGGTCTCGCGACAAGCTGAAGCCGGGCTCGATGTCGGGTGCGGGGCGGCCTTCGCCCGCGTTGCCTTCGCCGGCGTCGCCGTACTGGAGGGCGTCTATGATTTCAGGGACTTCACCGAGGGTGTTCCTCAGCTGGATGGCGTCGGGGCCGTTTTGCCAGTCGACGTTTCCGATGAGGTTGCGCTCGGCTGCTAGCTCGATGCTCGCGGATGCCGTGGCGATGACGAAGATACCGTCGAGTGGTATCGACGAGCCGGTGAGGTCGATCGTGCGGTACGGCGTCCCCGTCGATCCGTTCACACCGACGAGGGACCATCCATCGAGACTGATGCCCGGTGGTCCCACGAGCTCGGTAAACGCGAAGGGAGCATCGGGACCCGGAGCATCGTAGAGAACCTCCTGGATGACGATGGGCGTAGGCCACGCCGCGTGGGGAATCGTAACGAGTACTACCAAAGCGACGGTACGTAAGAGAATCATGGTTCGTCTCCTTTCTTGCTAATGAAGAAAAGAGACGAGAAAAAGGGCGCTCGACCTCCCTCGTGGCGTTTATTTAATTGATTCTCAGCTCGATCTCACTTGCGGCCCGCCGCCCGAGGGACCGATCCTCGATGCGAATATCGATACGGTATGTCCCCGACCGTAGTACCGACATCGGAATGCGAAGAACGACCGGGGTGCCGCCGGGCTGCTCCGAGGCCAGCTCCAGTGGCCCGTCCTTGCCTCCGGCACCGACCTCGTTGTCACCGTCGTAGATCGTGTACGTCAAATACGCCCGCTGCGATGGACGTTCGCGCCCGGGAAAGACTTGGAACAGGACAAACGCATCGCTTCCGCGGGGTAGCGCGGGGGTGGGAAGGAGCGGAACATCACCTCCCACGTTACCGGCCCACTCGGGCGCCACCACGGGCACGATGCTCGAAAGCCCGAAGCGCTCACCAAAACCGGCGGGAACGTGGATGGCGGTCGACGCTTGGTACAACTGCTCGCCGTCGGAGCTCAGTGTGATTTGCATCAAGTACGCGCCGGGCTCGAGCTCGACGTTTTCGACGAGGTAGTAGTGCGCCGTGCTGACGTTCTCTTCGAACGTGTGTAGCGTCTCGTCGTTTTGCGAAATCGTCACCGTCAACAGGCGGTCGTCGGCCGCCAACAGATCTCGCGGTAGCGCGATGCTCACGGGGACCCGAGCGGTGCCCGTTCCCGTCGGGAGAAAGTAGCTCGTCATCTCGACCGCGGCCGGAATTGCGAGCGAGGGCGCGGGTGTCGGCTCGGGCGCTTGCTCCTCCTCAGCTGAGTCAGCGACGGTCGGCGTCGTCAGTGCGCGCGCGAAATACCCTTGCCGCGCAATGAGCTCGACATCCGGCTTAGAGGTGCGCACGTCGATGCGCCGGTAGGTGCCATCGGCTTCGGAGTTCGTGGGGACGTAGCTCATCAAGTAGTACCGTTGATTTTCTCGTCCAATCTGACGAAGCGGCGTCTCGAACGAGATGGCGTTGGGAAAGTAACGCCCCCCGGTCTCGGTGGCGAGCGGGGACAACCCGCCGGCTAGTGTGGGGCGGCTGTGAGCCCCACGCAGATCGATCGTGTACACGCTCGCGTTGGCCTGGTTCAACGACTCGACTGCATCCCGGAGCGCGAACGATTCGTTCGATCGCAGCGAGCCCGGTCCGGGGAACGTCAGAAGCTCGTTCGAGAGCAAAACGATGACCTTGCGTCCGGGGATCTCGGCGAGGTCCTTCCCGAGCGCCTCGAGATCTCGGTAGAGAAAACCGGCGGCGCGGTCGGCACCCATCGGGTAGGGGACCGCCATCGGGGTGAGCTTGCGAATGCTCTCGAGCGTTTCTTCTTTGCTCGCTTGGAGCTCCTGGGTGACTTTCGTCGAGAACCCGACGTTGATCACCATCGCCTCGTCGCCGTCCGCCATCGACTCCACCACGAACTCGTTGAGCGCGCGTTTCGCCCGGACGAGCCATTCGAACGCCGCGCCCTGCCGGTTGAAAATGAAAATAAACCGCCGCGGGTAGGTGTTTAACGAGCTTCCTCCCGAGTTTGCTGGCGCGTCGGACGTCTTCGCCGCCACGTACGACGTCCAATCGGTGACGTCGAACGATTGGATGGTCTGGCGGACATCGTCTTCGTAGATTTCGAAGTCGTCCACTGTCAGATCGGACACCGGGTTTCCATCGGAGTAGAGCGCCAACGTATCGACGAGGACGGAACTGACCCCGGTTCGAAACGTAGGCGTTTGCTCCTGGGCGACGGCCACGGCGGATAAGAGTAAGACGAGCAGCACTAGCACAAAATCCTCCCAAGCGAGCGAGAAACCTCATTATAGAGAGGCGGCGGCGAAGCTTCCAAACGCGACGCGGTTATCTTCTATACTTGGGCGGACCAGACCGACAGGAGGATGTTGTGTGAGTGGATTCGGTGTGCCCAACGCCTACGGTGACCTGAAACGCGTGCTGATGCACCGGCCGGGACGAGAGCTCGATCTCGTGACGGAGCGGACGCTCGAAGAATTTCACTTCGAGCGACCCGTGAACCGGCAGCGATTTGCCGCTGAATACGACACCATGGCCGGACTTTTCCAGGCCCACGGGGTCGACACCCTCATGCTCACCGACGTGCTCAAGGACGACGCTGATGCGTTGTCCTACATCGCGCACCGCCCGAACATGACGTACACCCGGGATCTCGCGAGCGTGTTCTCGCGAGGTGCGGTGTTGATGTCGCCTCATCTCAAAGGCCGGTGGGGCGACCAGTTGATGCTCGGGCGCGCATTCGAACGGCTCGGTGTGCCCGTTCTGGGCACCATCGAGCCACCCGGGTTTCTCGAAGGTGGAGGGGTGACTTTCATCGGCGACGACACCGTCGTGGTGTCGCTTTGCGATCGGGCGAACGAGACCGCCACGCACATGCTGCGGGAGCTCGTGCTGGGTAAGGACGTTAAATACTTTCTCGAAGTCCCACTTCCGTTCGGTCATATCCACATCGACGGCATCTTCATGATCCTCGACCGTAACCTCGCGCTGATCTATCCGGAATCGTTCCGCGTTTTCCCGTGCCGGCTCTACCAGGACGGGGAAAGCGAACCACGGCACATCATGTTCGAAGAATTCTTGCGCGAGCGAGATGTGCGCACCATCGCGATCACGCGGGACGAGCGCCTCGACGGCCACCTGAACGTCGTGGTGACCAAGAAGTCCGAGACCGCCGTCGGGTTCGAGACGGCGACTCGGGTGACATCAGAGATGGCACGGCGCGGCTGGCACTTGGCGCCGTTCCCCGCGGACGAGCTCTTGCGCGGCAACGGCGGCGCGCACTGCATGACGTGTCCGATGGAGGTAGGATAGGCACGAATGGGTTTATCCGCAGAAACTTTGAGCGAGACGAGTCAGTGACGCATCGCGAGGTAGAAGCGTTTCGGGAACAAGGCGCCGTGTGTCTGCGTCACTCTACCGTTGAAAAAGAAACTAGCGGACGGCGATGAAGTCTATTTCTACTGTTGCGCCGGCGGCTAGGCTCGTGACGGCGACCGTCGAGCGGGCCGGTGGGATTGTACCTTCGAAGTAGGTGGCGTAGACGGCGTTCATTGCTTGGAAGTCCTTGATGTCGGTCAGAAAGACCGTCGTCTTCACCACGTTTCCGAAATCGAGTCCGGTGTTCTTCAAAACCGCCGCGGCGTTTTTCATTACTTGATGCGTTTCCGCTTCGATGCCGCCCTCAACCATCTTGCCGCCGGCAATTCCGATTTGGCCGGCGAGATAGACGGTGTCGCCGACGTCGATGCCAGGTGAGTAAGGGCCTACTGGCTTGGACTCGCCGTAGACGGCCTTTTTTTCTGCGACCGGAGGCGCTGCCGACAAGCCTCCGACCACGAGTGCGCACCCGAACAAGAGACCTGCGCCTATCAAAATTTTGGATGTTGTGTTCATGTCTTCCCCTTAGAGTTCGTGTGAATGAAGCGGCACGATATCACGCGCATTCGAGAAGGCAAGTGAGCTACACTTGCGCCCCTATGTTGATGAGACCCGACCCCTCCGAGCTCGACGCGCTGTATCACGCGTCGTTCGAGCAAGTGCCGGAAGGGAACATTCTCGAAATCATGGCGCGTGAGATCCATCACAAGCGCATCCTTCGCGAACGCTATCTCTGACATGG
This sequence comes from Candidatus Marinacidobacterales bacterium, assembly GCA_965237955.1. GTDB lineage: Bacteria > Acidobacteriota > Vicinamibacteria > Marinacidobacterales > SMYC01. The sequence goes on from OZ250169.1 coordinate 5,145,459, forward strand.
CATCGGATTCCGGCAACACCGTCAAGATCGGCGTGTGGACGGCGACCTTCATGGTCATCGCCAACATGATCGGGACCGGCGTGTTCACGAGTCTCGGTTTTCAAGTGTCCGACATTCCTTCGGCGTTTCCCATCGTTTTGCTGTGGGTTCTCGGCGGCGGCGCCGCTCTTTGCGGCGCGCTCGTTTACGGCGAGCTGGGAACGGCTCTACCGCGCTCGGGCGGTGAGTACCACTTACTATCGCGCATCATGCACCCCGTCCTCGGCTTTTTGTCCGGATGGGTGTCCGCCACGGTGGGCTTCGCCGCACCCACCGCGCTGGCCGCCATTGCGTTTTCGCGGTATCTGTCGAACGCGTTTCCGGTGGTACACGTGGTCCACACCGCGGCAGCTCTCGTTGTCTTTTTCACCGTGCTCCATTGCGTCAGCGTCTGGTGGGGAACTCGATTCACGAATTTCTTGACCGCGTTGAAGGTCGTCCTCCTGGTCGTGCTCATCGTCTCGGCCTATCGCGTGGCGGCGCCTGAGGACATCTCTCTGTTTCCACAGGCCGGCGATTGGGGACTGGTGGCCACGCCCGCGTTTGCGGTGTCACTCGTGTACGTCGCGTTCGCCTACACGGGATGGAACGCGGCCATCTACATCGTCGGCGAAATGGAGAACCCGAGTCGAGACCTCCCGAGGGCCCTTTTCATCGGCACCGCTATTGTTCTCGTGCTCTACACGTTCGTGAACTATGGGTTCATGTACACGGTTCCGTTCGATGAGCTCGCCGGGCAAATCGAGGTCGGCTACCTTTCGGCCTCCAAGATCTTCGGCACGGCGGGTGGAAGTCTCATGGCGGTGGCGATCGCGCTCATCCTGACATCGACAGTCAGCGTGATGATCTACGTCGGCCCTCGGGTCGTTCAGGTCATGGGGGAGGATATTCCGATTCTAAAGCCGCTCGCGTACAAGAGCGCGCGCGGCATCCCGACCTACGCCGTCATCGTTCAATCGGCGATCACGCTCGGGTTCATCTATACGGCGACGTTTCAGCAGGTGCTCCTCTACGCCGGGTTCACTCTCACCCTTATTACAGCGCTCACGGTGACCGGCGTCTTTGTGCTCAGGCGGCGTGAGCCCGACATCGAGCGGCCGTATCGTACCTGGGGCTACCCGTGGCCGCCGATTATCTTCCTGGTCCTGAGCGGATGGAGCCTGACGTTCATGCTCCTGAGCCGGCCCCAGGAGTCGCTCGCGGGGCTAGCCACGTTGATGCTGGGCCTCGTGATCTACGCCATCGACAAGGCCCGCACCCGCTGGCTGATACAGGAAAGCTGAAGACTCGTACGGCCTCCGGACCTGGTCAATCATAAAGTTCCGGGCGACGAGCCCGTGAAGGCGCTCGTCATCTGGGCGCCGGGGGTGAAGCGGGTCGTGTTCTCCAGAACTGGGAGAAACAGACGTGAGCCTGGCTAGACGCGATGAATAGGCTGATTGCGTAATAGCTAAACATCCTACGGGGCGGGAGGATCCGACGATTCGTACCAGGATTCAACGATTTGGATCGGCTTTGGTGCATGGCGAATCGAGCCATGCAACAAAGCCCCTTGGCGTCCGTTCTCGTTTTCGGACAGGACGGCCTGCTAGACGCCTCCTTCGCCGACGCCACCACCAGGAGGAGAGCCTCGACGCTGTGTTAAGATCGCCGCGCTGTCTCCCTGCCCCACGAGATACGATGAGATAAGAAGAGACAAGATGCCTATTGACAACGACATCCGCCACGACTGGTCCGTGGACGAAGTGCAGACGATCTACGGGCAGCCCGTCCTGTCGCTGCTTTACCAAGCCGCCTCGCTCCACCGACGGTTTCACGACCCCACCGAGGTCCAGGTCTGCACTCTTCTGTCGGTCAAAACGGGTGGTTGTCCGGAAGACTGCGCCTATTGCCCGCAGTCGAGCCGGTACGAGACCGGTGTGAAACCTCACGCGCTGCTTTCCATGGATGAAGTCCTCGACGCCGCCCAAAAAGCGAAGGCGTCCGGCTCGACCCGCTTTTGCATGGGCGCCGCGTGGCGCGACGTGCGGGACAACGAGGACTTCGAAGCAATTCTGAAGATGGTCCACGCGGTTCGGGACCTCGAACTGGAGGTCTGCTGCACCCTCGGGATGCTCAAACCGGAGCAAGCGCGCCGCCTCAAGGAGGCCGGATTGACCGCGTACAACCACAACTTGGACACCAGCGAATCTTTCTATGCGGAGATCATCAGCACGCGTAGCTATCAGGAAAGACTCGACACCCTAAAGGCGGTTCGCCACGCGGGCTTGACGGTTTGCTGCGGTGGCATCGTCGGCATGGGAGAAAGCGAGTCCGATCGCATCGAGATGCTACAGACCCTGGCGACCCTCGAGCCACACCCTGAGTCCGTGCCCGTCAACTTGCTGGTTGCGGTAGAAGGGACGCCGCTTGCGAGCTCCAAGCCGGTACCGACCTGGGACATGATCCGGATGATCGCCACGGCGAGGATCCTCATGCCTTCGTCCATGGTGAGGCTTTCCGCGGGGCGCTTGAATATGTCCCCGGAAGCCCAGGCTCTCTGCTTTCTCGCCGGCGCGAACTCCATCTTCGCCGGTGAGAAGTTGCTGACGACGCCCAATCCGTCACGAAGTGAGGACGATTTTCTGTTCGATCAGCTTGGCTTGATGGCCAAGCCAGCCTTCGATCACGCTGTAGGTGCTTCTCCGCCTGGTGTAAGAGATGCCGGACGCTGATTTAGAAGCCTACCTGAGGACAGCGATCGAGGAGAGAAAAGCCGCCAACGCTCTGCGGGCTCTGACCTTGCCCGGCGACCGCATCGATTTCTGCTCGAACGACTACCTCGGTTTCGCGCGTTCTCCCCAACTTCGCAGCATGGTGCAGGAACGCCATGCCCGTCGCGAAAACGACTTCCTGGGTTCCACCGGGTCGCGCCTGATCAGCGGAAACTCCGTGCTCTGCGAATCGTTGGAAGCACGGATTGCCGATTTTCACGGAGCCGAAGCGGGCCTGATCTTCAACTCCGGCTACGATGCCAACCTCGGCTTGATCTCCTGCGTTCCTCAACGCTCGGATACGGTCCTTTACGACGGGCTCGCGCACGCCTCGATCCGCGACGGCCTCCGTCTGACATTCGCTAAGTCCTACTCGTTTCGCCACAACGACCTGGATGACCTGAAGCAGAAGATCGGCCTAGGTCGAGGGCAAGTGTTCGTCGCCGTCGAGTCGATCTACTCGATGGATGGCGACGCCGCGCCCTTACCGGAAATGGCGGAGCTCTGCCGAGACCACAGTTGTCACTTGATCGTTGACGAGGCGCACGCGACGGGGGTCTTCGGGCCCGGCGGGCGAGGCCGAACCGTCGAGCTCGGCCTCACCGACCAGGTCTTCGCCCGCGTCCACACGTTCGGAAAGGGATTGGGAAGCCATGGCGCCATCGTTCTCGGTTCCGATTCGCTTCGGACGTTCCTCATCAACTTTGCGCGCTCGTTCATCTACACGACTTTCTTGCCGCCCCACAGTCTCTTGGCCATTCAGTCCGCTTACGACGTGCTCGGTGAATCCCAGAGACTCGTCGAGAACCTGCACGACAATATCCAGCTCTTTCGTTCGGGGATACCGGCGGAGCTCGGCAAGTCGTTCATCGAAAGCGATAGCCCCATCCAGTGCTTGCTGATTTCGGGGAATGAGCGCGTCAGGCACGCCGCCCGCTACTTGGGGGGCGAAGGCTTCGACGTGCGGCCCATCCTGTCACCGACGGTGCCGCGGGGAAAAGAACGGTTGAGGATTTGCCTCCATGCCTTCAATACACCGAAGGACATTCAACGTCTGACCGAGCTCCTGAGAACCTGCCTCCAGGATGCAGCGCGGCCGGCGGTGGCCGGGTCATGAGACCGATCTTCGTGACCGGAATCGGGACCGAGGTGGGCAAGACGGTCGTCTCGGCCATCTTCGTCGAAGCATTGTGTGCGGACTACTGGAAACCCGTTCAGGCCGGCGATTTGGAAGAGACCGACACCGATCGCGTGAGGAAGCTCGTCACCAACAAGCTCTCGCACTTTCATCCCGAGACCGTGCGCTTGCGGATACCCGCGTCCCCGCACGCCGCGGCCAAATTGGAGGGACGGAAGATCGATCTCGATAGGTTCGAGCTTCCTTCAGCTACTCGAGGAAGGCCTCTCGTCATCGAAGGTGCCGGTGGGGTGCTCGTACCGATCAACGAACGCCATTCGATGGTGGATCTCATCGCGAAGCTCCGCTGCGAGACCGTCGTGGTCTCTAGAAATTACCTGGGAAGCATCAACCACACGCTCTTGACCATCGAAGCACTGCGGCGGCGCGGAATCAAGATACTCGGTCTCGTTTTCAATGGCGCAGAAAACTCCGAGACCGAGTCCGTGATCCTGAGCAGGACCGGCGTCGCCCTCTTGGGATGCGTTCGATGGGAAGCGACGCTCACCCCGGAGCTCATTCGACGTTATGCAGACGAATTCGCGCCCGCATGGGCCCGCCACGGTCGGCAGCGGGCGGTCGGCACGTAGCGCAACGGGCCATTTAGACATATCAGGCGCACTAAGCTTCTTTCACTTCTGAAAAAGATGAATCTGGTCGAACGCGATCGCCGGGCGATCTGGCACCCTTACACCCAGATGAAAACCGCCGATCCACCGATTGCCATCACACGCGGCGAAGGCACCTTGCTGTTCGATGAGGACGGCCGCGCCTACATCGATGCCATCTCGTCATGGTGGGTCTGCCTGCACGGGCATTCCCATCCTCACATCGCCAAGAAAATTCAGGAGCAGCTGGCGCGCTTGGACCACGTCCTCTTCGCCGGATTCACTCACGCCCCCGCAGTAGCGCTGGCGGAACGGCTGCTTCAAAAAATGCCCAAGAACCACTCAAAGTTGTTCTTCTCGGACAACGGATCCACGGCGGTCGAGGTGGGTCTCAAGATGGCGATTCAGTACTGGGTGAATCGCGGCATAGAGAAACGGCGCATCATTGCCCTCGAGAACGGCTATCACGGAGATACGTTCGGAGCCATGTCGGCGAGCGGCAGAGGCGCCTTCGTCCAACCCTTCGCACCCTTTCTCTTCGAGGTGAGCCACCTTCCGGCACCCACTCCGGGCCACGAAGAAGAAACGCTGGCCGCATTGAAGAACGTGCTGAGCAACGGAGACGTCGCTGCGTTCATCTTCGAGCCCTTGGTGCAAGGCGCTGGCGGAATGATCATGTATGCTCCGGATGTTCTGAAGGATCTCCTCACTCTATGCAGACAACACGACGTCGTTACCATTGCCGACGAAGTGATGACCGGGTTCGGACGGTGCGGCCGATTCCTGGCAGTCGACCACCAGGATGTACCTCCGGATATCGTTTGCCTGTCGAAAGGGCTTACCGGCGGTACGCTCCCGATGGGAGCTACGAGCTGCTCGGGTAACATTTACGAGGCGTTTCACTCGGAGGACAAGAGGCACACGTTTTTCCACGGGCACTCCTTCGCGGCGAATCCCGTCGGATGTGCAACCGCTCTCGCCAGTCTGGACCTTCTGGAGCGCGACGCGTGCTGGGAAGACATTCGACGCATCGAGGCGCGTCACAGGGAGCAGATCGAGGCATTCCGAGATCACCGTTTGGTGCGAGACGCGCGTCAGACTGGCACTATTCTGGCCGTGGAGATCGACTCTGGAAGCGAGACCTCCTATTTCAACGAGATTCGCGACCAGCTCTATCGCTCCTTCCTCGAAAAGGGCGTCCTACTCCGCCCGCTCGGCAACGTGGTCTACGTACTGCCTCCGTACTGTATCTCCGACGAGCAGCTCGACACCGTCTACCACAGTATTGAAGATGCCCTCGAGGCTCTTGCCCAGCAGAGAATATGAGGCCGTGGTGAATCCATCGATTGTCATCAGGGGGATGGGCTCGATTTCTCCTCTCGGTTGCTCGCTCGAGGAGGTTTGGCAGAGCTACCAGTCCCCGTCGAGCTGTATTGGTTTTCGAGATTTCGATGGTAGCGCCACGCGGGTCGCCGCGCTCAACGAGCGAGCCGAGTCCTGCCTCGAGGAGCTCGGGAAAGAAAAGGAGCCTTATCAGGAGCTCGACAAAACCGTCGCCATGGCGATATTTGCCAGCCGCCAGGCCGTTGCTCAATCCGGCTGGAGCTCGGGGCTCGACATCGGCATCAACATCGGATCCTCCCGGGGAGCCACCTCGCTCTTCGAGAAGTTTCATGACTTTTTCTTAACCCATGCTAACCGCCGGGTTCCCTCACTCACCTCACCACTGACCACGCTCGGCAATCTCTCCTCGTGGGTCGCTCAAGATCTGCAGAGTAACGGCGTGACCATCAGTCACTCCGTGACCTGTAGCACGGCGCTCCAGGGTCTCGTCAACGCCATCGCCTGGCTGAAGTCGGGCATGGCGAACCGCTTCATCGTCGGCGGGACCGAGGCGCCGCTGACCGCTTTCACCGTGGCGCAGATGAAGGCGTTGCGTATCTACTCCGACCGAGTCGACGAAAAGTATCCCAGTCGGCCGCTCGCGAACGACGCCTCTCGGAACTCCATGGTTCTCGGCGAAGGCGCTGCCGTCTTTTGCGTGGATCGACGGGACGGCGCAAGTGAAGAGGATGCATCCCCGCCTCTCGCCGTCGTCGATAGCGTCGGCTATGCAATTGAGCGGCTTTCCCACCACGCGTCTCTATCGAAAGAGGGGGAGTGCATCTACAACTCGATGAAGATGGCTCTGGACGCCTTGGAAAGCAAGAAGACGGTCGACGCGATCGTCTTGCACGACCCCGGTACGTTGCAAGGCGGTCGGTCGGAGCTGAACGCAGTGCAAAAGCTCTTCGGAGAACGCATCCCCTATCTTTTCTCTAACAAGTGGAAGATTGGTCACACGTTGGGCGCTTCCGGTGCCCTGAATATGGAGCTCGCAATCCTGATGCTGCAGCACCAGAAGTGCTTGCCCTTTCCCTACCCCGTACTTCTCAACGGGGATCCGAGAGAGCTTCGGGCGATCATGGTGAACGCGTCCGGTTTCGGGGGTAATGCGGCAAGCGTAATCGTGAGTCACCCCGAGTATTCACAGTGACTCCAGGAATTCCCCTCATCGTTATCAATCCTGCCGCACGCTGAGTACCACGCCGTGCTCGAGGAGCTCGCGCCGACAGTTGGCGATCCAGCGCTCCACGGTCCCGTTCTGCGATGTGAGGTGCGAACAGGTTTCGCGACGGTGTCCGCGGTGACGATCACCAGGCGGCTCGTTAGAGCCGCTCGACGACGCACGCCGTCCGTGGCTGCGGGCTCGGAAACACGGATCGGCGACCGTCGGTAACGCTTCATCACATCTTTCCCGTAATCCTGCTCGGCCATGTAGATGTTGTGCGCTCTGCAATGCTGGGATTCGTTCGGCCGCCCGACGAAGTCAATCATGTGGTGCCGGGGGACGCGCCCGTGAAGGCCCTCGTCATCTGCGCGCCCGGGTGTGAAGCGGCTCGTGTTCTCCAGAACTGGGAGAAACAGCCGTGAGCCGGGCTAGACACGATGAATTGCGTGATAGCTAACATCCTGCGGGCCAGGAGGATCCGACGATTCGTATCGGGATTCAAACATTTGGAGTGGCTATAAGCAGAGCAGTTTTTTCCTAAGGCATTAAATATCAATAGTTTGCGTGGTTCGTCCGTTTTTGGATAGCTCCGGCGGACGTTGGCCTGTTTGCTGTTAATTGCTGTCGAGGATTCGGGAAACAACCGATCGGTGATAGTCTGCCCGTCGGTTTGATCCGTAATGTATCTGGTGCACACTTTGACGGTTGCGAAGTTGGAGCCATACCAGCTAGGGCGTCTTCGTGCGCATCGGGTAGGGAGCCTGGCTCCTTTTCGTCTCCCGCGATGCTCGAACTCGCTGTTGGCGACGAGTATCGCATCTCACCACTGGTTTCATTTCCCTTGCATGCATGAGAGACTTTATCTACGTGCTCATTAGTCTGATGCTCCTCCTACCCGCCTTCGCGTCGGCTCAGACGTTTCAGGGTGGTGTTCGAGGGGCAGTGCGTGACAGTGACGGCGGGGTGTTGCCAGGCACCACGATGACGCTGATTAACACCCAGACCCAGTTGCCTCGTACCGCGGTGACGAACGAGCGCGGGGAGTATGTCTTCGCCGCCCTCACACCGGGCACGTACGACCTTGGCGTGGAGCTCCCCGGGTTTGCACCGTTCACCCGAGAAGAACTCGAAATCGGTGTGGCGGACTTTCTCGTCGTGGACGTGACGCTCCAGGTCGGCGGCATCGCCGAGTCGGTCACGGTAACGGGTGAGACACCGCTCATCGAGACGGGGACGGCCTCACTCTCGTCCGCCATCGACAAGGCGCAGATGGAAGTGCTGCCGACGCCGGGTCGGAACGTCTTCATCATGGCGGTGACGACGCCGGGCGTGGTCCATGCCGGCGACCCCATCTTCGTTCGCATGCAGGACCAGACGAACGCCTCGCTTCTCTCGCTCGGCGGTGGGCCAATGCGCGGCAACAACTACACGCTCGACGGCGTGTCCATCACCGACATGAGGAACCGGGCCTCCATCAATCCCAGCTTCGAGTCCCTCGAGGAGATGAAGGTTCAAATCCAAACCTACGATTCCGAGATGGGGCGCACCAGCGGCGGCGTCTTCAACTCGATCCACAAGAGTGGCTCCAACCAGTGGGCGGGTAGTGTTCTCTACCAGACCCGCCCCCAATTTGGACGCTCCTTGACGTTCTTCGAGGCGAGACAGGGGCAGGTCGCGGCCGAGTCACCCTACAAGCTGTGGGGCGGTTCTTTTGGCGGGGCCATCGTTCCCGACAAGACCTTCTTCTGGTGGGCCCACGAGGGATACTTGAACACCGATACGCGGACGCGCACCATTTTTCTTGCCACGCCAGCCATGGCCAATGGCGATTTCTCCGGGACCGGCATCACGCTTACCGATCCGCAGACGGGCCTACCCTTTCCCGGGAACGTCATTCCCCAGAATCGCCTCGACCCCGTCGGTGTCGGTCTGGCCAACCTGCTGGCGGGTGTGTCCGAGGAGGCCGGAGCACAAAACCCCTCCGTGACGGCTCTCCTCCATAGCTGGGCCTGGCAGATGAGCGGCAACGTTAACCACTCTTTCAGCGACTCGTGGCAACTCAGCGGGACGTACATGTACTATCAGTCCGAAGAGCCGAGCAACACCTACTACCGGGAAGTCTTCGGCGCCTCCGAAGCTCCGGTCTACGACGACACGGCGATCTTGTTGAGGGATGTCAACATCTTCGCGATCAACAACACCTTCATTCCCACCGACGACTCGGTCTTGACGTTGCGCTTCGGCTATGCACGCTTCAACGACAGCCCCTTCAACCCCGAGTTCACGGCCCAGGACGCCATCGGCTTAGGCTTCAACGCGGATCAGATGAATGCCATCGGCGACGGCATCCGGCAGTTCCCGTACGTCATCGTCGGGGGTTACGGGTCCGATCATACCCACGGAAGCTGGCCGACCGCCGATCGCGTCTGGAAGTCCTCCGAAGCCAGCGGCGTTTACTCGAAGTTCGTCGGCTCCCACACGCTCAAGTTCGGATTCGGGTTCACGCAAAAGGACGTGGATTTCGACCGCACCGCGGCGATGAACTTCACCTTCGACCAGAACAGGTCCAATGACAACCTCGCCGATATGCTGCTGGGTCTGCCCACCAGCGGCAGCGCCGAGGTGGGCAATCCGGCGAACCAGTTCATCAACTACTACGGCGGCTTCGTCCAGGACGACTGGCGGGTGAACGACAACCTCGTTCTCAACGTCGGGCTTCGCATCGAGCATGAGGACGGCCTCAAGGAGAGAGACAACCGGATGGTGGTCGGGTTCGAACGGGATGCGCCCTTCCCGATCCAGGTCGACGGCTTCCGCACGATCAGCGGAGGTCTGCTCTATGCGGGCGTTGACGGGGCTCCGGACTTTGCGACCGATCCCAAGAACGTCAAGTTGGGACCGCGCGTGGGGTTCGCCTACTCCGTCAACGAGTCAACGGTCATCCGCGGCGGCTACGGCGTCTTCTGGGCGCCGCACGCGTACAACAATCCAAGCATCAACCGTAGCGCACTCCTGGGGTTCAGCGCGTCCACCAGTGTTCTCCAGGGTCTGGTGAATAGCGGCGAAGCCACGCTGTCGAACCCCTTCCCCCAGGGCGTCAACCAGCCCGTGGGTAGCTCCAACGGACGTCTCCAGAACCTGGGCGGAACTCTCGACTTCATCGACCAGTTCCGTGAATCGCCCTACATCCAGCAGTGGTCCATCGGTTTCCAGCGTGATTTGGGATCGAACATTGCCCTGTCCATCGGCTACGCCGGGAGCAAGGGGACGAACCTCAGCATCGGTGGCACCGAAGACGAATGGACCAACCTCAACCAGTTGGCCCCGGAGCACTTGGTCCTCGGCGATGCGCTGAACGATCTGGTCCCCAACCCCTTCTTTGGGACCCCGTTGGGAGTCGGCGTGGTCGCGGGAGAGACGGTTGCACAAGGTCAGCTCCTGCGCCCCTACCCGCAGTTCGACAAGGTTCGCGTGCACCAGCGGAGCACGGGTCGGTCTCGCTATGACTCGGTCCGCTTCGAGGTGGAGAAGCGCTTCCGCGGCAACTGGGGAGCTCGAATCAACTACTCCTTCACCAATCAGAGTGACAATGGAACGGACCGCATCAGGGCGCATGACGGTGATGAGACGATCCGGCGCGTCTACCGGACGGGCTTCGAGGAGGACGACTTCGGGCGCTCCCGCCTCAACGTCCCGCACCAGGTCAACTTGAACGGCCTCTACCGCTTTCCCAGCCCGGCCGGCGGCGCGGCCGAGGTCCTTGCGGGTGGCTGGTCGGTGTCGGTGTCGACCATCTTCCGGAGCGGCTTTCCCATGGTCATCCGTCAGGGGGCCAACTGGGGGAGCGCGTTCGGCTACGAGTATCAGCGGCCCAACGTGACCGGTGATCCGAATACGTCGGGCAGCACCGAGGATCGGGTGGACGGCTACTTCAACCCGGCCGCCTATGCCGAAACCGGTCTCTTCACCTTTGGGAGCGCGCCTCACACCGATAATGACGTTCGCACGCCTGGGTTGTACAACTGGGACGTCTCCTTCGAGAAGATGACGTCCCTCGGTGGTGGTGCCAACGTGAGCCTCCGCTTCGAGTTTGTCAACTTCTTCAACCAGCCCAACTGGAGCGGACCGGTGAACAACATCGGAGCAGGGAATTTCGGCGTGATCACGGGACAGGGCGGCTTCCCGCGCGTGTTCATGTTCATGGTGAAGTTCTTGTTCTAGAGTCTTTCGGAACTAAGGGTCCGGGCAAGAATAAATGCCCATTCTTGGGCGTCGAGGCGCCCGTCTGGCAAGGCGCGAGAAGTGAATAATATCTAGATATATGACCGACGAGCAACGCAGCCAGACGGGATGGATCGGCGTCCAAGAATGGGTAGTTATTCTTGCCCGGGCCCTAAGCGAAGGGCGGGCCTTTCGGCCCGCCCTTTTTTTCCGATTGCCGCATGGCGAAGAAGAAGCGCACAAAAGCTCGAGCTCCGGAACCGAGGCAGGAGAAGGAGCGCGCTTGTCGTCGATTTCTGGGGCCTCTGGGGCTTCTGGCGCTCTTCGTCATCTTCGGTGTCTTCGTTGTCGGCACATCTCTCTATTTCCTCCGCTCTCGAGAGCTCCCCGAAGTCCCCGATCCTGATCGCTCGGTCATGGAGCCTCCGGTCGCGGCGAAGATCGCATCGCACCGGGAGGCGGTTTTCCAGGATCCAGGGTCCCACGAAGCTTGGGGGAGACTCGGCATGGTGTTCCAGGCTCATGGGCTCGAGGCCGAGGCCGCGGAAGCTTACGAGAGGGCCGCGACGCTCGAGGCTCGGGAATTTCGATGGCACTATCTTTGGGCGCACGCCTTGCGGCAGATCGATCGCGGCGCGGCCCTCGAAAGGGCCGCGCGTGCCGGCGAGATTCGTGAGGACTACGGGCCTCTCTACGCGCTTCGCGGTGAGCTCCTGGAGGAAGACGGCGCTCTCGACGAGGCGTCTCGAATGTACCGGAAAGCGCTCACCTTCGACGAAAACATCGCCAAAGCCGAGTTCGGCCTGGGACGGATTGCCCGATCCCGCGGCGACGACCACTCGGCCCTCGAGCACCTGAAGCGAGCCTCGGAGCTGTCACCCCGCGTGGGATCGGTTCACGCGGCACTGGCGCAAGTCTATCGACGGCTGGGCGATCAAGAGGCGGCGGTTCGGGAGGCCAAGATCGCCTCCGAGCACAACGATCCCGTCGGCGTGGAGGACCCCGTCCACTTTCGTATGACGGGGGAGTCCGTCTCCACCACCGCTCAGCTCCGCCGGGCCCAGGCCGCGGACGAGGCGGGCGAGTTCGCGCGCTCCGAGCGCATCTATCGTGAGCTTGTCTGCTCGAGGCCGGAAGATGCCGACATGCACGCGCGTCTGGGCGACGCGCTGGCCCGTCAGAGCAAGCGGGACCAGGCCAAGGAGGCGTACCGGAAGGCACTCGAGTTGAACGCCGATCAACCCGCGGCGCTCTACGGGCTCGGGAACATGCTCAATCTCGAGGGGAGCCATGACGAGGCGTTGCGTCATTATCGAAAGGTGCTCGAGGTTCGGGGAGATCACGTCCCGACTCTCGTGAATCTCGGGAGTCTCCTCGCCTACCAAGGCAAGCCGGCCGAGGCAGAAAAGCTGTTTCGCCAAGCCCTCGAGGCCGAGCCCGCAAGTTTCGCCCTTCACCGGCAGCTCGGCCTCCTTCTCTCCAACCAGAAGAAGTTCGAGGAGGCGGTGGCGCACTTTCAGGCGGCGCTCGAGGTTCGGGCGGAGTTCGGCCGTCTCCATGTCGAGCTCGCCATCGCTCTCGCTGCCGGGGGGGGAGTTTCGAAAAGCCCGGGAGCACGTTAGGAGGGCCCAGGAGCTCGCTGAGACCGTCTCTCCCGATCTGATCGAAGCGCTTCAGAACCGCTCGCGGAACGGTTCTTCGCTACGGTAGAGCTCGAGTCGCGTCCGAATCTCGTCCGCCAGTCCCCCCTCTCGAGTCGCAGCCAGCGCAACCGCTCTTTCGGCGGCGCGGACGGCTCTGGGAAAATCGCCCGCGGAGGCGTAAGCGGCAGCCAGGGTGTCCAGAACGACGGGCTGCCGGTGCCCAGTGAGCTCCGCGGCGCGCTCGGCGAGCCGGACGGCCTCCTCGGGGTTCCGCTTCGCTTCATCGGGATGGGTGGCGACGATCCAGGCGATCTCGTTCATCGGCTCGGTCCACTCCGGCCTCTGGGCGAGGGCGGCTCGGAAGTGGGCGAGGGGCTCGTCGCCCTCGCCCCTCATGCGGAGGGCCAGGCCCAGATTGTTGTGCGCTTCCGCATGCCTGGGATCGGTCTCGAGACATTGTCGAAAGTGGACGATGGCCTCCTCGAGCTCGCCCTGCGATCCGGCCAGGCTGCCGAGATTGTTGTGCGCTGCGGCGAGGTGTGGATCGAGTGCCAACGCCCGGCGGTAGTGGCGTGCAGCTTCGTCCGACTTGCCCTGTTGCTTGAGCGTCACCCCGAGCTCGTTGTGCGCAGGCGCGAGGTCGGGATCGATGCGCAAGGCCTCCTCGAGCTGTTTTTTGGCCTCGTTCGTCTTCCCGAGATCCCGGAGAGCGACGCCGAAACGGTACCGCACGGGGGCGCGCTCGGGATCGATCCGAAGCGCTTCGCGAAAGTGATCCAGGGCCGCCTCCGGCTTTCGCTGAGCCAAAAGGGCGTTCGCGAAGTAGAAGTGCGCTTCCGCCGAGCCACCGTCGAGAGCGAGAGCCCGACGGTAGTACGTCATCGCCTCGTCGAGCTTGCCCTCGGTTGCCAGCACCAGTCCGAGGTGGGCGGTGGCCTCGGCGCTGTCCGGCTCCGCGGCAACGGCCTCGCGCAGCAAGGCCGCGGCCTCATCGATCCGACCCTGCTCGGTGAGCGCGCGCGCCAGGCCGGCCTTGGCCTCCGTGAAGTCGGGCCGAAGCTCGATGGCTCTCCGAAGGTGGGGGATGGCCTCGTCCGTCGCGCCCAGCCTTCTCAGGGCACGCGCCAGCCCGAAATGGGCGCTCTCTTTCTCGGGTTCGAGCTCCACGGCACGTGCATAAGCGTCTCGGGCCTTGGCCGGTTCCTCCTGTCCCTGGGCGATCTCTGCGACCAGAAGGTGAGCCGGGACGTAGTAGGGATGCGTTGTTAGCATGCGCTCGGCGAGGGGCCGCGCCCGATCGTAGTCTCCTTCGTGCACGAGCTCCGTCGCCTGCTGATGATCCCCGTAGAACTCGATCCAGTCCTTCGGATCGTCTTTGCCCTGCTCGAAGCGAAGCTCGATCGCGTTCGAGCCCCGGGCGAGATACCCCAGGGACTCCAGACGCCGTATCGAGGCGTCATCGAGCTCGAGGGTGTTCTCGTTCTCTTGTCGCCGGCTGTGGGATTCCAGAATCTCCGCCAGCCGCGTCTTCATCGCTTCGGCGAGCTCGGTCTCTTCCTGGACCAGATTTCGTTCTTCGTCGGGGTCGCTCTCGAGGTCATAGAGCTCGGGCCGCGTCGACTGGATGTACTTCCACTTGGAGGTCACGAGCCCGTAAAGCGAGCTCGTGTCGTAGAAGCGGGTCGGGGTGAGGCTCTGAGCGTAGAACTCTTTCGCCTTGCCGGACACGGGCTCTCCCGAGAGCAGGGGCGAGAGGTCGTCGCCTTGCGCCGCCGGGGGCGGATCCAGACCGAGAATGCCGGCCAGGGTAGGTACGATGTCGATGAGCCCGACCGTCTGGTCGACCTGCCTCGGCTCGGTGAGGCCCGGCGGCCTGATGATGAGCGGCACCTCGAGCGCGCTTTGATAGATGAAGTATCCGTGGTCGCGCTCGCCGTGCTCGCCGAGCATCTCGCCGTGGTCGCTGGTGAGGACGATCCACGTCGAGTCGATGAGGCCGAGCTCTTCGAGCTTGTCCACGACCTGGCCGACACCGTGGTCGACGAAAGCGATCTCACCGGCATAGAGATCGTCGGCGAAACGCGAAGCGAAGGGCTCGGGCGGATCGTAGTCGTGGTGCGGATCGTAGTAATGGAGGAACAGGAAAAAGTTTTCGTCTCGGTGGTCTTCGAGCCATTGCCGCGCCAATCGCGTCGTCTCATCACCTTTCCTCTCGCCCAAGAGGAGTATCTTGTGCTCCTCTTCGAAGCGGTCGTCATCGGTATCGAAGCCCTGGCTCAAGTTGAATTTCGAGTCCAGGACGAAGCTTGAGACGATGGCTCCCGTCGTGTAGCCCCTTTCTCCCAGCATCTCGGCCAGGGTCACGTTCGCGTCGTCGAGGCGATAACTGAGGTTATCGTGCATGCCGTGGACCGGAGGGATGGTTCCCGTCAACATCGAGCTGTGCGCGGGCAGAGTCGTGGGGACGGGGGAGATCACGTGTTTGAAGAGCACGCCCGCTCGCGCGATGGCATCGATGTTCGGCGTCGTCTCACGTGGGAAACCGTAGCTCGTCGCGTAGTCGGCCCTCAGCGTATCGATGCTGATGAGGAGAACGTTGGGGGTTGCCGAGCGGAAGGGGTCGCAGGACAAAAAGAGCGCCATCGCGAGCACGGCCGCCGCCAGCAGAGGATTTCGTCGACTCTCGGATGTGTCGGGCACGGTTGATGATAGAGCTTGGTATCCGACCTGAGCAAGTTTCGTGGTCCCGCTAGCCGCCGCGTTGACAACTCTCATATCGCACAACAGAATCTACGAAAGCATGAAACACCCGGCCCTGAGTGTAGTGTGGCTCGCGACCGCGGCGGCGGCGGCCGAGGGGCCGATTTTCACGGAAATCACACGGAAAGTCGGCATCGATTTCGTCCACGAGGCGGGCGCCGAAGGGAAGTACGTGCTTCCCGAGATCATGGGTGCGGGAGCGGCCTTTCTCGACGTCGAGGGCGACGGGGATCTGGACGTCTATCTCGTCCAGTCGGGCCCCCTTCCGGAATCGGGAGCGAGAGACCGACCAGCGAATCGTCTCTTCCACCAGAACGATGATGGCTCTTTCACCGACATCACGGTGGACTCCGGGCTCGGAGATCGGGGTTATGGAACGGGAGTCGCGGTCGGGGATATCGACAACGACGGTCTCGTCGACGTCTACGGTGGGAAACTATGGGCCCGACGCTCTCTGCCGCAACGACGGTGGCGGCAAGTTCACCGAGGTGACGCGGCGGGCAGGCATCTCGGTTCCCACCTGGACGTCTTCCATGGTCTTTTGTGACTACGACGGGGACGGCTTCCTGGACCTCTATGTCACGAGCTATGTGAGCCACGATGCTTCCAAGGCCTGCGTTCGCGGCGACGGCGCCCCCGACTACTGCAGCCCGCAGAGCTTTGCCTACGATCCGGATACCCTCTATCACAACAACGGAGACGGGAGTTTCACCGACGTTTCGAAGAGCTCCGGTATCGGCCGTATCGACGCCCCCGGTCTCGGAGTCGTGTGCTCGGATCTCACCGGCGATGGGCTTGTCGATTTCTACGTCGCCAACGACGGCGAGGCCAACCAGCTCTGGGAGAACCAGGGTGACGGGAAGTTCGCCGATGCGGCTATCCTGCTGGGCGCCGCTCTGAACGCCATGGGGCAGGCGGAAGCGAGCATGGGTGTAGCCCTCGGAGACGTGGACGGCGACGGCGATCTCGACCTCTTCATGACCCACCTGGAGAACCAGACCAACACCTTGTATCTGAACGACGGCCACTGAGGTTTCGAAGACGTGACCTCAGCTCGCGGTCTGGGCGCGCCCAGCGTCAAATTCACGGGTTTCGGAACGGCTTTCTTCGACTTCGACCACGACGGCGATCTCGACATCGTCGTCGTGAACGGTCGCGTGGCCTGGGCCGAATCGCTTCCCGGCGCGAGCGGCGACGAATACTGGGGTCCCTATGCGGAGCCGAATTTTCTGGTGGAGAACGACGGGCGGCGAAAATTCACGGACGCCAGTGAGCGTACAGGGGAGTTTGGACGGCTGGTCGAGGTGAGCCGCGGGCTCGCTCTCGGAGACGTCGACGGCGATGGTGATCTGGACCTGCTGATGACCCACACCGGCGGCCCGGCCCGACTCTTCCGAAATGACGCGGCGAAGGCGGGGAGCTGGCTTCTCGTTCGTACCGTTGAAGGCAAACGTGACGCCCACGGTGCCGTCGTTACCCTGCGTGCCGGCGGGAGAAGCATGACACGCGAACCGCCGACCCTGCTTACAGCTATCTCTCGAGCAACGATCCCCGCGCCCACTTCGCCGTCGTCGTCGCCGAGCGTTTCGAGGAGATTCTCGTGCGCTGGCCCGACGGCTCCGAGGAGAGCTTCTCAGGCGGTGCTTTGAACCGGATCCTGGTTGTCGAGAAGGGCACGGGAAAGAAGAGGCCTGGCTCGGAATGAGAAAATGAGGCGCACCGTCACGCTTGTGCTCGTCTTTCGAGCCGGGATCGCGCTCGCCTCGGAATCGAGCCACGAGAGGATGCTGTCGCTCCTGGCCGAGATCCGCGACCGTGCCCCGGAAGAGCATACGTACTTGAGCGATCGCGAGGCGCGGCGACTTGGGGCACGCCTGGCCGAAATGAAGCCGGGGGCGCTCGATCTCGTCCGCCTCGAGCTCCACCTGAAGCTCGGCGAGGAGGAGCAGCGCCTCGGGAACGAGACCGCCGCCATCGAGAGCTTGACCGCGGCCTATCGCCTGCTTCCACGGGTGAGGGAGGACGTGGCCAAAGAGTGGATCGTCAGGCTTCTCTTCCGTCTGGCAATGGCGCACCTCCGTTTGGGAGAGACGCGGAACTGCGCCCTCACAACCTCTCCCGACGCCTGCATCCTTCCCATTCGAGGTGGCGGCATTCACGTGGACCCGGAGCCCTCGCGCGAAGCCATACGATATTTCGCCGAGTGCCTCGAGGAGGCGCCTTTCGGATCGGACCCCTACCTCTCCGCGAGGTGGCTCATCAACATCGCCTACATGACGGTGGACGGCTACCCGGACGACGTGCCACCCTCTTACCTCATCCCCGAAGAGCGCTTTGTGTCCGAGCTCGCCTTCCCGCGATTCGAGAACGTGGCTCTCGGCGCCGGCGTCGCCACGTTCAGCCTCGCAGGGGGTGCCATCGCCGAGGACTTCGATCTCGACGGCCATCTCGATCTCGTCGTCTCCACCGGCGATCCCGCGGGGCAGATGCGCCTGTTCATTAACGACGAGGAGGGCGGTTTCACCGGAGCGCACCCGTGAGGCCGGACTCGTTGGCTTGTTCGGCGGTTTGAACCTGGTTCAAGCCGACTACGACAACGATGGAGACGTCGACGTGCTCGTGCTTCGGGGTGGGTGGATGGTGCGTGAGGGCAGGCATCCGAACTCGCTCCTCCGCAACAACGGTGACGGCAGCTTTACCGATATCACCTTCGACGTCGGGCTGGGTGAGGTGCACTTGCCCACGCAGACCGCCTCTTGGGGTGATTTCGACAACGACGGGGATCTCGACCTCTACGTGGGTAACGAAACGACGCCCGAGCTTCGAGAGGCGCCGTGCCAGCTCTTTCGAAACGACGGAGGGTACTTTCGAGACGTGGCGGCGGCGGCAGGGGTTACGAACCGGCGGTTCACGAAGTCCGTCGTCTGGGGAGACTACGACGCCGACGGCTGGCTCGATCTCTACGTCTCCAACATCCACGGCGACAATCGGCTCTACCGCAACCGGGGCGACGGGCGTTTCACGGATGTGGCGCTGGATCTCGGCGTGGCGGACCCCCAAGTGAGCTTCCCCGCCTGGTTCTGGGATTTCGATAACGATGGCCATCTAGACCTCTACGTGACGTCCTATGACACGAGCATCGGGGATCTCGCGGGCGTCCACCTCGGCCTCGGCTTCTCGAAGGAGCTGGCCAAGCTCTACCGCGGTGATGGAGGAGGAGCCTTCGTCGATGTAGCCGAGAACCGCAACTTGACCATGCCGGCGGCCACCATGGGCTCCAACTTCGGCGATCTGGACAATGACGGGTTCCTCGACTTCTACCTGGGTACGGGAGCGCCGCCCTACGAGGACCTCATGCCGAACGTGATGTATCTGAACCGGGAGGGCGAGCGCTTCTCCGACGTGAGCGCCGCGGGAGGCTTCTCTCACTTGCAGAAAGGCCACGGGGTCGTGTTCGCGGATCTCGACCACGACGGCGATCAGGACGTGTTCGAGCAGATGGGTGGCTTCTTCGCCGGGGACCGGTTCCACGACGCGCTCTACGAGAACCCGGGCTTCGGCAACCGCTGGCTCACGGTGGAGCTCTTCGGCGTCCAATCCAATCGCCTTGCGGTCGGCACGCGGCTCCGCGCTCGCATACGGGTAGGGGGAGGGAGCCTCGACGTGTACAAGCACGTCAACAGCGGTGGCACCTTTGGCGCCAACTCCTTTCGTCAGACTCTGGGTCTCGGAGAGGCCGAGAGTCTTCTGGAGCTCGAGGTAGTCTGGGCGGGCTCCGGACGTCGTCAAATCTTCACCGACATCCCGCTCGACAGCTTCGTCCAGATCCGCGAAGGCTGGTCCGAGCCCCGGCGCGTCTCGCTCCCTTAGGGCCCTTAGCTTCGACCTGCGCTCGACCGGGCTTGCCTCCGGCGGTCGGGCACGGCTAACCTATTGGGGCAGAGAATGTTTTCATTGGAAGAAACGGCGATGAGCGTTTCACGTTTCATGGGAGTCCCGCTGGTGCTCGCCCTCGCGACGAGTGCCGCCCTGGCCGCCGACGAGCGGGTGGAGCGGCTTCCCGAGGCGTACCGCGAGTGGCTCGAAGAGGAAGTCGTCTACATCATCACCAAGCGTGAGAAAAACGTCTTTCTCGACCTCACGACGATTCAGGAGCGGGATCGCTTCATCGAGTCCTTCTGGGACCGGCGCGATACCGACCCGGCGACGCTAGAGAACGAGTTCAAGGTCGAGCACTATCGGCGCCTGGACTACGCCAATACCGTCCTTGCCCGCGACGCCCCGCGGGCCGGCTGGAGGACGGATCGGGGTGAGTACTACATCATCCTGGGCAAGCCCCTCGAGATCCAGAGATACGACGGGGAGGCGGACGTGGTGGCGATCGAGATCTGGTTCTATATGGGGGATGCGAAGTACGGGCTACCCGGCCGATTCAACTTGATGTTCTTCAAGGAGAACGACATCGGCGAGTACACGCTTTATCATCCTCTGGGGGACGGCCCGGAGAGACTCCTGCGCGGAGGCTACGCGAACCAGCTCTTTCAGGTAAACCAGAATATCGCTATGGACATCCTCGAGGGCCTGTCTATCGATTTGGCGCGGGCCTCTCTGACCATCGACTTGACGGAGACGACGACGCAGTTTCTCAGCTACCGTAACTCCAGGGATCCCATTGAACTCAACGTTCGACCTGCCATGAACGTAAACCGCACGCTCGCCGATATCATCGAATCGCCCATGCGGCGCGTCGACACCGAGTATCTGGATGGCTATCTCGAGTTCGGGGACCGGGTGTCGGCGGACTACAGCTTCAAGTACTTCGCCGTGGAGCACAGTGTGGCCGTCCTCTACGGGCCGAACCGAACGCCCTTCGTCCACTACGCCCTCGAGATCGCTCCCGAGAAGTTCACCCTCGAGTCGGACCGCGACGAGACGAGGTATTACACGACCCTGGACGTCGACCTCCAGATTCGAGACGCGGAAGGTCGTCTGATGGCGACGGACCTCAACCAGCCGCTACTGCAGCTCAGTGCCAGCGATTTCCAGAAAGCCAATGGCTCTCCTTTCGGCTATCGGGACAACTACCCCGTTCTTCCCGGGGACTACAAAGTGAGCGTCGTCCTGAAGAATCGCGCGACCAAGGAGTACACGGCATTCGAGCGGGAGATCCACGTGCCCGCGGTCGAGCCCGGAAAGCCTTTCCTCGGAGAGATCGTTCTCGGCTACGGGAAGGGAATTGCCAGCACCCGTCCAGGTGGTCACTTGACCTATCAGCTCGGTGCCACGGAAGTCTATCCCGTCACGGAGGAGGCCTCCTTTCAAGTGTCCGCGAACGTGGAAGTGCTCGTTCAAGCCCTCGAGGTTCCGCCCGACTATAGCCTGCGCTACTCCATCCTCGGTCCCGAGGGAACGGTGAGCGAGGAGGAGCAACCCGTGGGAGATTCTGGGGACGCCGCGGCGAAAACGATGTCGCTTCTGGGTCTCGATGCCGGAAACTACGAGGTCCAAGTCGAGCTGGCGGATCAGGGAGGCTCGGTCGTGGCGACGCGCAAAGCCCCCTTTGTGGTGAGCCCTCGCACCGTCGTGCCCCGACCCGCTTTCGTCTATCGGCACAGCTTCAACGCCGGCGTTCCGGGCTTTCTGGACTTCACCCTGGGCAATCAGCTCATGGCCGCGGGCCGGACGGCCGAGGCCGAGGCAGCTCTCGAGCGGGCCGTCGCTTTCGACAATCCCGATCTCCCCATGGCCCGGTGGCGCCTCGCCAGCATGGTGCTCTTTTCGCGCGATGCGGATCGTGCGTTGGAGCTACTGCTGCCACTCGTAGACGCCCACCCCAACGAGTACGAGGTCGTCGAAGGCATCGGCTTTGCCTGGTACATCAAGCAGGACTATGCCCAGGCGAAGGACTACCTCGAGCGCTCGGCGGGAATTCGAGCACCGGACACGAGCCTCTTGAATGCGGTCGGGGACTGCTACGAGCGCCTGGGTGATAACGCCAAGGCCAGGGAGTACTACGAGCGCTCGCTCGAGCTCAACCCGCAGCAAGGGGGTGTGAAGGTACGGCTCGAAGGACTCGATAGCGCCGGTAGCGGGAGCCCTTAATCGAAGGTCAAGCGTTCGTTGGAGCTCAGACGGGACTGTTGCAAAGAGAACTACTGGGATCTCGTCGCGAGCTAGCGCGGAGGCGGCGAAACGAAAGCAGCCCCGCTCTCGTAGAGCGCGAGCCGCTCGCGCAAAAGCGCAACCAGCTCGTTGGCTCCAGCCGTTTCTGCAATCTCGATCGCTTTGAGTACGGCGTTTCGTGCCGTCTCCAAATCTCCGGAGGCAGCATAGGCGGCGCCGAGCGTATCGAGCATGATGGGGTTGTTGTAGCCGGTAGCGGCCGCTGCTCGCTCGGCGAGTCGCACCGCCTCCTTGGGCGCTCTCGAAGAGGGCTCGGGGTGCGTCGCGAGCACCCACGCGATGCCGTTGAGCACCATCGAATGATCCGGTGCCAGGCGATCCGCTTCACGAAAATGCTCGAGCGCTTCCGTCAATCGATTCAGTTGCCGCAGCGCCGAGCCCAGAGCGGCGTGGCCTTCGGCGAAACCAGCGCTGATGGCGAGAGCCCGTTCGTAGTGGGTCGTCGCTTGCTCATACGCGCCGCGCTCCGAAGCGACCTCGCCGAGATCGAAATGGGCCCGTTTCGCGTACCCACTGGAACGCGTCCTCGTGTCGCTCGAGCCCGAAGAAGATTTCCGCGAGCCCGAGTGCAAGGCGAGAGCGCTTTTCTTCGCCGAGCCTCGATCTCCCACCCGTTGCGGTAGAGAAGCTCGAGGTAGTTCAGGTCGTCACGTTGACGCGCGGAGCCGAGCGGCGGCCTGGCGCCTGGTACCCGAATCCAATGATCGGTGAACGTCATGCCATAGAAACCCTCCGACTCGTTCGTCATGTGGCAGCCGATGCAGTCTGATGCCGGTGTGACCTGCTCGTACTCGTGCGCGGAACCGGGCTCGGCGTGGCAACGCAAGCACGTTTCGCGGTATTGGACGTGATCGGCGGCAGCAGTGTTCCTATGCGGAGAGTGGCAGTCGGTGCATGTCAGTGTGCGATCGCGCGGCGACGAGCGGAAGCATGCGCTCATCATCAAACCCGCCCCCGCGTGACGGGCGAGCTTCTTCGTGCGCCCGAGCACTTCGAGCGGCTCGAAGTCGATCGGTTGACGGTGGCACTGCGCGCAAAAACGTACCTGTGCGTGTCGGGTCAGTACCGTGGGGTTGAAGATCTTGGGTGTTCCCGGCGAGCCGTCTACGGCAGCGTCGATATGCGTGCTTCCGGGGCCGTGGCATCGTTCGCATTGGATCCCGAATACGGACTGCGACGCGTCGAGCACGTCGTCTTGCCATGCGATCGTGGTCGCGTGGCATGCGAGGCACTCCCGTGACTGTTCTACCGTCTTGAGGCTACCGAGGGGGTCGTCGATGTCGTCCGTGCCCGGTGTGCGGAACCATGATCCGAGAATGACCGAGTAGGACAGCAGATGCTCGCGGATCGTGCGTCCGGGAGCGGCCCGGATCGGGGTGACGCCGTGGATTCCCGAGCCGAGGATGGCGGAAACGTCCTCGGGCCGTGGAATCACTTGGGAACCCGCGTCCGCCGGGATCGAGAAAAGCGGGTCGCGCGCTTTCGCACGACGCCCGGTGTGCGCCATGTGGTGGGTCTTCTGTTGCTCAATGAGATCTTGGTGACATGCGCCGCAGCGTTCCGAGCCGACGTAAATCGGCGCGATAAGGAAGCGCGAGATTACCCATCGCTTCGATGTCGACGCTTTGAGTGAGCACGAGCCATAGAAGCACCACCATGACGAGTCAGGATAGCACTGTCGCCGTCGTGGTCATATAATCCCCGCGCACTGGTACATGGAGCCATCGATGGAACGTAACTTTTGGGTAGGACTCGGCATCATCGCACTCGCGGTTGGCTGCGCGGCACCAGATCCCGAAAACGCCGCCGATCTCATCATCCACAACGGGCGTGTCTACACCTTTCACTGGGGCGAGCCCGCTCCGGACGGCACACCCGCTCCGGACGCGCCGCACTCCGAGAGCGGATGGAGCCCGGACGCCGAGGCAGTCGCGGTCAAGGACGGCGCAATTCTTTTCGTCGGCTCGAGTGCCGACGTCGAGCAGTACCGGGGGAGCGAGACCGAAGTGATGGATGTCGGGGGTGCCACGGTATTGCCTGGTCTCATTGACTCCCACACGCATGTCGACGACCTCGGTAAGCTCGAGGTGCGGGTCAATTCTCATCGGTGTGGAGACCGAAGAGGAGGCCATCGACCCCCTCGTCGTGGGTGACGCTGAGCCCGGGCAACTGTTCGACGGGAATGTCGTCATGACCATCGTGGGCGGTAAACTCCTATACAAAGCGGAGTAGAGAATGTCGAACACAAGAGTTCTTTTGTTGATGCTGGTGACTGCGTTGGTCTCCGCGGCCGCGACTCTGGTAGTACAGGAGCAGCGTACGCGGCGCGAGCCCCAGTTCGAGAACGATCACGTCAAAGTGTGGAAGAGCATCATTCTTCCGAACCAGCCGTTACGTTTGCACCGTCACGAGAACGGTCGTGCACTGATTGCACCCACCGATGGCGATCTAAAAGTCGTCAACGAAGCGGGGGAAACCGTCGATACCTACGAGTGGAAGGCCGGTAAGGCCTATTGGCTGGACAAAGATCCGCCCGAGGTTCTGCACGGCGATTTGAACGAAGGACCGGGCACGATCGAAGTGATCGTCGTCGAGCTCCAGAACTGACGCTTTAGCGGCGCGTGTTGTCGGCCATAGATTCTAGAAGCCGCAGAAGGACACCCCCCTCACGCGATGGCGCGGGCAGCGTTGTCGCTTGCGGTGGTTACGCAGCCTGTGCTTTGGCTGCGCTCAGGACCGTGTCGAAGACCTTGACCGCCCTCTGCATCTCGTCCATCGTGCCGATGGAGATGCGGCAGTGCGTCCACAGCGGCGGGAACGGACGTCCCACGCGCACGCCTTCGGCGCGGCATGCCTTCTGGAAATCCTCGATCGGCATCTTGACGTCGACGAACATGAAGTTGGCCTGCGCGTCGGTGTCCTGGTAGCCGTGATCGTGGAACCACTTCCGCGTGAACGAGCGAGCTTCGCTGTTGCGCTTCTGCTCGTTGGGGATGAAGCTCGGATCTTTGGCGTCGCGCTCCAGCGCGGCGATGGCAGCCGCGTAGGTGAGGCTCGAGATCGCGTTGGCATGGTGGTACTTCGAGAGCTCCTTGATCGTGTCCTCGTGCGCGATGGCGTAGCCGACGCGGAGTCCAGCCATTCCGTAGGCTTTCGAGAACGTCCGCGCGACGATGAGGCGCGGCTCGTCGAGAGCTGCCTCGATCATCGTCTTGTGGCCTGGAGTGGTCACATAGTCGATGTAGGCTTCGTCCACGAGGATGCGAAGGTCTTTGTTCATCTTGAGAACGCGCTTGATGAACTCGGGGCCTTCACTCGGGTTGACGAGCGACGCCACGGGGTTGTTCGGGTTGCAGTAAAAGAGCATCCCGGCACCCTTGCAGGCGTAGAACGTCTGGTCGAGATCCATCGTGTACTCGCTAGTGAGCGGTACGGCCTTCGTCTTGTGGCCGACGAGAGCCGCATAGCCGAAGCACTCCTCATACGTCGGGAGCGAGCCCACGAGAGCGTGGCTGTTCGACGTATAGGTCTGCGTCGCGTCTACGAGGATCTGGGTCGAGCCAGCGCCGACGAGGACGTTCTCCGGCTTGACGTTCCACTTCACGGCGATGGCCTCGTTGAGCGGCGTCGCGAGGTCGAAGGGATAGCGTCCGGGCTTCTCGCCGTGCATGCCGAGGGCCGCCTCGATGCCGTTGAGCACCGGTTGTCCCGGTCCCATCGGGTTCTCGTTGGTGGCGAGGTTGATCACCTCGTCGACGGGGACTCCCGTCTCGGCAGCGAAAGCAAGGGACTCCTGCTTCCGCGTGCTGATGAGCGTCGCGGCATAGGCTCCTGCAGCACCGACGCCCAAAGTCTTCATGAAATTTCGTCGCGATTGCGACATAGCAACCTCCTGAATCTGTTCTGAAAACTTGTCTCTAGACATTCGACTCGGTCTAGTCGTTGCTGCCCGAGCCGGCGTCGGTGGCCGAGATACCAAGCACTTCGCGGAACACTTCCGTGGCGCGTTTCATCTCGTCCATGGTGCCGAGCGAGATGCGAGCGTACTCCTTCTCGTATGGAGGGAAGTCGCGGCCCACGGTCACCTTGTGTTTCGCGCACCCTTCGCGAAAGGCCTTCGCGGTCATGTTGGTCTTCACGAAGATGAAGTTCGTCTGGCTATCGGTTGTCCAGTAGCCGTTGCTGCGGAAGAAGTCGAGCGTGTAGTCGCGAACGGCGGTGTTGCGCTCGACCTCTTTCTCCAGGTGAGCGGGATCGTCGAGAGTACCGGAGATCGCCGCGAGGCCGAGGATGTTGGTACCGAACGTGAGCATGTAGCCACGGATCTTCGCGGCCGTTTCCTTGGTCGCCAGCGCGTACCCTTGACGAAGCCCCGCCATGCCGTACGCCTTCGAGAACGTGCGTCCGAGGAGAACGTTTCTGTACTTCAGAGCGAGGTCGGCGCCGGTCTCGTACGCCGGATCGGTCACGTATTCGTTGTACGCCTCGTCCAGCAGAATGTACGTGAACGGCGATTCCTTCACCACCCAGCGGACGAAATCGGTGATGGCGCGCTTGCTGTGCGCCGTGGCCGTGGGATTGTTCGGGTTACAGAGGAACACGAGGCCCGCACCGATGGCGGCTCCCGCCATCTTGTCGAGATCGAGGCCTAGATCGCCGGAGTTCGCGACCTTCTTGACTGGGAGGTCGAAGAGCTCGGCGGTCTCCACCGGGGCTCCGTAGCTCAACTCGCCCGTCACCAGAGGACGATTCGGGCCGCAGAACGCGCGAACACAATTGCGCAGGACCTCTCCCGAGCCGGGGGCCATGACGATGTTGTCCGCGGTCGCACCGTCGTACATCTTGGCGAGGCGCGCACGAATGTCGCGGTACTTGATCCGGCTGCTGATCGGATAGCGGTTCGACTGATCGATGTTGTCCTTGATCGCCTGGATTGCGGACGATCCCGGTCCCAACGGATTCTCGTTGCTGCTGATGCGGATTTCGTCCACGTCGGCCGGCGGAATGAGCGCCACTTCTACAACGCCGAATTCCCCTTCCAAGGCCTCACGACCCCTGGCGGTGATCATCGCAGGGGAGGGGGCTCCTGGTCCTACAGTGCGCAAAAACGCACGACGGGTAAACGTCATGAGTTCCTCCTTAGTACTTGCTGAGTTGGTGGTGAAATGGTGGGAAACCCGGACCCGCTAAGTGGCAGACACTTAGTATGGTGCGGGTGCATCCAGCTTCCTTACCTTCAGAGCCACACTAACTTACACTCCATGTGGGGGCAAAGCAAGCGAACAATGCCTGCTGACAAAGGGCGGGGCGAACGGGCAAAGTCCGCAGTTAGGGCTGCAAATGGCTGTCGGTAGGACGCTTGCGCTTACCGCCCTTGCCTCAGGTTCCGATCGGGCACGGGGCAGAAGCAAGGGCAGGGGAGTGAACGGGAAGGAGCGGGGACGGGCAGGGGCAGGGGCAGGGGACACCGAGTTGGAACTGGAGCTTCGGTGCGGCAAGATGGGTGAAGCATGGAACTACTTCGAAACACCGAAGATTTCGAGCGTCTTCTTGTCGAGCCCCTCGCGATCATCTTCAAGCACAGCACCATGTGCGGGATCAGCGCTCGCGCGCACGACGAGACCGAACGATTTCTCGCCGAGAATCCCGAGCAGGCGGTCTACAAAGTCGAAGTCATCGAGTCGAGGCGGGTGTCCGACTACGTCGAGGAAAAAACCGGTGTCCGCCACGCATCCCCACAGCTTCTCGTGCTGAGGAGTGGCGAGGTCGTCTGGCACGTCTCCCATGCCGGCGTCACTGCGGAGGCCATCGCGGCGTCTTTGGGTTAAGCTTCGGGATTAGGATCATGGCTGCCCAAAAAGAGCGTCGCGAGGAGTTCGACGTCCTCGACGACTACCTCGCGAAAAACGGCCTCAAACATTCGAAACAGCGCGAGACCATCCTCCAGCACTTCCTCGACACCAGCGGGCACATGACGGCGGACGATCTCTACCGCGTCATCCATCGAAAGCATCCCGGTGTCGGGCGCACCACGATCTAC
This sequence comes from Candidatus Marinacidobacterales bacterium, assembly GCA_965237955.1. Lineage (GTDB taxonomy): Bacteria > Acidobacteriota > Vicinamibacteria > Marinacidobacterales > SMYC01. The sequence goes on from OZ250169.1 coordinate 5,173,434, forward strand.
CGCGCCCTCAAGGTGTTCGTGGATGCCCAGCTCGCAGACGCGATCGAGCTCCGTGACGGCCTCACCCGCTTCGAGCACAAATTCCGCCATGCTCACCACGATCATATGATTTGCGTCGAATGCGGCACCATCTTGGAGTTCGTGAGTCAGGAGATCGAGCGTCTCCAAGACGAGATTGCCGAGGCGTACGGCTTCGTCATCGAGTCCCACCGCCATCAGATGTTCGGCCGCTGTCAGAAGTGTACCCGTAGCAGGAAGTCCGCCCGACCGTTAAACCAAACCACCTCTCGTTAGGTCCAACTCCATATGAGATCGAAACTTTTGTGGCTTGCGGTGGCAGTCGTCCTCCCGGCTGTCGTTGTTTCCTCGGAGACCGGTCTGACGGAGCGGGATAGGGCTCGGCTTCTTCTCTCCCGCGCCACGTATGGCGCGCGGCCCGGAGATTTGGAAGCGCTCGTGGCGCAGGGCACCGAGAGCTGGCTCGACGAGCAGCTTCAGCCCGAGCGGATCAAGGATTCCGTCGTTGATGCCAAGCTCGCGCGCTTCGACAACCTCGAGCTCTCCACCTCCGAGCTGATGAAAAAGTACCCGCGGCCGACCCGCGAAGAGCGCCAGGCGATGCAAAAGGCGCGAGAGCAGGGATCCCGGATGCCTGGCATGCGAGGGGCCCCGCACGATTCTTCGCGACCTGTCGCACGCGAAGCTCGTTCGCGCCGTGCACTCGGAGCGCCAGCTTCACGAAGTCATGACCGACTTCTGGTTCAACCACTTCAACGTCTACGCGCGTAAGAACCGCAATACCCTGCTCGCGCTACCGTCGTACGAGAGAGACGCGATCCGACCGCATGCGCTCGGAAGCTTCCATGACCTACTCCTCGCCACCGCCGAGCATCCGGCGATGCTCTTTTACCTCGACAACTGGATCAACACGAAAGACGGTTTCAACCCTCGCGAGGCGCTCCAGGCCCAGATACGCGGGATGACGGGCGGGCGCCGTCGTGGACGTCCTGGACAGGGACGAGCTCGGCGAGACGAGGGCGAGTCGCGAACGTTCGGTATCAACGAGAACTACGCTCGCGAGCTCATGGAGCTTCACACGCTCGGCGTCGACGGCGGATACGACCAGCAAGACGTCGTCCAAGTGGCGCGAGCGATGACGGGGTGGTCGGTCGTCGGTCCGCAGGCGGCGAAGATACGAGAGCGTATCGCCAGACGCGCCGGACGGAATCGAGTGCCTGCGGCACTTCGTTCGATTCCCGACGAAGGAAACTTCTTCTTCAACCAGATGGCGCACGACGAGAGTCCCAAGCCGGTGTTGGGGACGCGTATCGATGAGGGCGGCATCGACGACGGGCTACAGGTGATCCGGATCTTGAGCCGGCATCCGTCGACGGCGCGATTCGTTTCCACGAAACTCGCCAAGCGTTTCGTTTCGGATACGCCCTCGGACGCTCTCGTGAACGAGATGAGCGACACGTTCTCGAGAACCGATGGAGACATTAGCGCCGTGCTGCGCACGATGTTCATGTCACCCCGTTTCGTCGAGGAGGGGAACGCCACTGACAAAGTCAAAGTCAAAACACCGCTCGAGCTCGTCGCGAGCGCGCTGCGTGCGATCGGTGGAGCCGTCGATGGACCTGCTCCGGCTCACTTCGTCGCCGAGCTCGGGATGCCGCTCTACTTGTGCCAACCGCCGACGGGCTACGACGAGGACGCGTCCGCATGGTTATCGGCTGGCAGTGTATTGACGCGCATTCGTTTCGCGGGTGCGCTCGCCTCCGGCAATATCCCTGGGGTACGCCTGCCCGAACCGCGCGAGGATCCGCCGGAGCTGGCGCTCCTGCTCGCAAGCCCCGATTTTCAACGCCAATGAGGATGAGTCATGACTGAGAACGCTATCATCGAAACTATCGGCGAAACTATCGGGCGTCGCAAGTTCCTGCGGCTAGGAAGCTCGACACTCTTTCTGCTCGGTGGCACCCCGCTTGCGGCACTGGCTCGGCCCGAGCGCCGGCAGCCGGTTCTCGTGGTCGTGTTCCAGCGCGGTGCCGCCGATGCGCTGCACATGCTCGTGCCGTACCGAGATCCAAAGTATCGTGAGCTTCGAGGTGCGCTTGCCCTCGAGGAGCCGGGTAGGGGGGAGAACCCGACCCTGGACCTGGGCGGTGGCTTTGCTTTCCATCCCGCTCTGTCTCCCCTCTACCCTCTCTACAAATCCGGACGCCTCGCCCCCATCATCAATGTCGGCTCGCCCGACGGGACGCGCTCGCACTTCGACGCACAAGACTACATGGAGTCCGGGACACCCGGATTGAAGTCGACGCGCGATGGCTGGCTCGCGCGTGCGGTCAAAGCACTCGCTCTCGAAAGTGCGAGCCCCTTCACCGCCGTGGCGCTGACGAGTCAGATGCCGCGCTCGCTCGCCGGCACCCACGACGCGATCGCGCTCGAGGATTTCGGCAAAATCGCGTTTCCTCGTCGAAGCGACCCACTCACCGAGCGTATCGAGCGTCTGTACCGCGAAGACTCGAGTGCTCTGTTCGGAGATGCTGGAGAGGATGCGTTCCGCGCGATGCGGCTCATGCGCGATCGTGATCCGCAGTCGCAACCGACGAGCGACGGGGTGCAATACCCGCGCGGTAGAAAATCGAACCCGCTCGCCGAGCTCGCCAAACTTATCAGGGCCGACCTCGGCGTGCGCGTGGCGTTCGTCGAGAGCGGCGGGTGGGACACGCACTTCGCGCAGGGTGCCGCCACCGGAGCGATGGCGAATTTGATGGGTGAGCTCGCCGGTAGTGTGGCCGCATTCGTCGAAGATGTTGGTGACGCTGCCGCGGTAACGCTGTTGCTGGTCACCGAGTTCGGGCGGACGGTGGCGCTCAACGGCGCGGGCGGAACCGATCATGGCCACGGAGGCGCGATGATGGTCGTCGGGCACGGCGTGCGAGGCGGCCGCGTCCATGGCGAATGGCTCGGCCTCGAAAAGCGGAATCTCTACGAGGGAAGAGACTTGCCGGTGACGACGGACTTCCGCGACGTCTTCTCCGAAGTCGCGGGTGAGGCTTTGGGGCTTTTTCCGTCGGCTGCGCTATTCCCGGGCTATCGCCCGCAGTCAGTGGCCGCCATGAGCCGCGGATGATTCGTCGAGTCGAGCGGCGAGCTCGGCGAAACGTTGCAGGTACGCGTCGAGCATATCTTCCGACCCTTTCTCGATGCGGGTGAACTCCAGCCCGACGCCGTTGATTCGAGGGGTTCTCGTATCCGGCGATTTTGGATCGTTTCGCCACACCACGCGCGCTCGGGCGCGAAGCTCGCCCAGGTTCCAGGGGAGAGGCGCGCGGATCGAGAGTTCGGTGCCGATTTCAGGAGGAACGTCCGTCGCTAGAAACGCTCCGCTGGCGCTGATGTTCGTCAGATAGCCCTCCCCAATCTCGCCGTCGACATCGAGGCGGGCCTTGAGGACAAGTGGGCCGAATCGTGGGTTGGTCCGCTTCTCCGTCATGGGTCAGTATCCCTCCCGCGTGATCTTCGTCAGCTCTTGAGTCAGCGGTCCTTGATTGTCCAGCGAGAACTGACTTTCGAACGAACGAAGCCTTCGGTGGAGTGACGCGTTTTCCATCGCCATTCCCGCTTGCGCGAGAAAAAGTGCGAGCCCGGACAATTTTCCGAGCGCCTTTCGGGAGTTGGGGTTGTCGCAGTACAGGATCGAGAGCACTTCGTGATTGTGGAGCAGCGGGAGGAGCATGTACTCGCGCGCTTTTCCGGGATCGACCAACGGCGGCAGCGGATTTTTCTCGTGGTTGAGCGCGAGCGGCTCGCGCGAATAGACGACCTCGGCGAAGGATCGCACTTCCTGAAGCTCGAACGAGATGTCTTGAATTTCTTCGGTGACGTGCCTGGCAGGCCGTCCGAGGTGGAGTGCCGCGAGCCCGCGCGCTTTGGGGCCTTTGACGAGAAATAGAGCGACCCGTTCGCAGTACTTCGATCCGACACGGAGGATCATGCGTGCTATTCCATTGGCCGGGCATGTCAGTTGATCGGTCATCGTCTTCAGGAAGTCGAACATCACGGCGTGGTTCAGATCGGGCACGGTAGACAATTCCGCCTCCTGCTTCGCGTCTTCCATCAACGCTGCGAGCTCGCGACGTACGACGGTCGCGAACGAGCGCAAATCCGCGCCGTACTCATCCGCATCCGCATCCAGCTTCGTGAGCGCTGGCTTGAATGTGACTTTGCGAACACCTAGGGAGATCGCGCGCGCGCGCTTCGGACGAGAGGCTTTCGGTCATCAGAATGGTTGGCGTTTTACCTCTCGACTTCCGCACATGCTCGATCACCTCGATGCCGCCTTCGAACGTATCCCCCCCCGAGCTTGGCATGGCGACGTCGGTGACGAGAATCATCGGCCGCCTCGACTCCACGATTTTGTCCACGAGCGCGAGAGCGTCCTCGGCGCCCGCCGCGGTTTCCACGGTGCATCCTGCTCCTTCGAGCTCCTCGCGGACGACGTCGAGCACTTGCGGTTCGTCGTCCACGAGCAGGACGGTCACGTCGCTGTCCGCGAGCGACGGTACCGCGATGTTAGTTGGCTCGACTTCTGGCGGCGCGACCGCACCGGAAGATTCGAGAAGTGACGAGCTGTCCTTCCTCTCGTTGTCGATCTCTCGCGCGAGCTCGAGCATGAGCTCTTGCGGATCGACGCCCTTCGTCAGCAAGAACTTTCTGACGTCCATTCCTTCGAAGTGAGTGGGGGGCTCGGTGCTGATGACGAACTCGAAACGTCCTTCGCGCAGACCCACGAGCTCGCGCAACGCGATGCGGATTTCGTCCTCGAGCAGCAAGGCTCGCGACTGGTCGAGCGTCCGACCGGCCATCGGGCTCAAGATCGGAGTCGTGGACGACGACAGCGCGCACAACACCAGACCGTCCCGAAACAACACCGCGCCCCGTGCGACGTTGCCTTCGACCTTCAACGTCCCTGTCTTCTTGGCGAAGGCAACGATCTGAAGAATCTCCAGGAGGTTGAGATCCTCGAGGCGTCCGTTCAAAGCCATGGGATTGCACGCCCGACGATCCTGTCGGGCTTGGATCCTTCCGTGAGGTGCTGTTAAGCGAAAGCTCAGGTTGTCAAGTGTTTACGGATCTATCGTAACCCTGGTTTTCACCACAGGCAAGGGATCAGGCGAGAGCGCACTTCCACTTGATAGCGACGATAGGTTTCGGAGCCGGACAAAAGACGCTCCTCTGCGTGAATACGGAGCCCAACGAACGGCAATGCGGCAACGAGGACCAAGGCAGACCACACCGAAGCGTCGGACAGCGCGCACGCGAAGATCATGACGAGCTCGCCGGCGTACGCCGGATGGCGCACGAGTCGGTACGGGCCGTGGGAGACGATGCCACGCCGGGCGGGGAGCACGGAGAAGCTCTCGCCCATCGCCAGGAAGGTCCAAATGGCGAGCGCAGCCCCGACAAGAAACGCCACTTCGAGGAATACCGGCCAGGTTCCCAGAGGCGCGGCCAACCGCAACGCCACTCCGGCGAGCACCAGCGCGGGCAAACTCGACACCAGGGCTCGTGGTGAGCCGAGGCGCTCGAGCGGGGCGCGACGGAAGATCGCGTACGCGACCGTCAGGTGTAGTAGCGAGATCGCCCATCGCGTTGTCGTCGCCGGGGCGGTCGTCGCCATCAAGCCGAGCGCTGCCCACGAAGCGACAGACACCGCGAGCAAGGTGTCGAATACCCGCTCGAGTGTTGGTCCTTCTGCCGCAGGCACGGCAGTCGTTTGGGTAGCTATGGGGCCTGGCTCAGTAGATCCAGAAAGACCAGCCGAACATCCAGCTCAAGAAATTGACCAGGATGAGCACGCCGATCCAAACCAACCAGCCACCAGCGCCGTCTTCATCGCTCATGCGTTACCTCTTATTCAGTTGATTTAGGATTGATTGCTGGGCCGGATCGACCGTGTATTATGCTAGCAACTTTTCGGGTGTTTGACTAGCCGCTCCTCATCAACGGTGGCCGAAAAAGAATAACGCAAAGTCGCGAAGGCGCAAAGTGAAGCGCCTTCGGCGCTGATTCTCTCTTTGCGTCCTTGCGCCTTGGCGCCTTTGCGTTAAAAAAAAAGGGGGTGAAAAAGCTTTATCGTGCCGTTTGCTTGATTGGGAGGCGAATTTCGAAGGTCGTGCCTTTGTCGAGCGTGCTTTCGACAGTGACCTCGCCGTGGTGTTTCGAGATCACAGCCTGCACATTCGCGAGGCCGACATGGAGGCGTATCCGCGAGCCCTTCTCGGCGAAGCCGACGTCGAAAAGCGTCGCCAATCCCTCCTCTGGAATGCCACGTCCGGTGTCGCTCGCGGTGATGCGAACGTAGCCGTTTTCACGCGTAGTCTTCACCGTGATCGTACCCTCGTCTTCGATGGCTTCTCCCGCGTTCACGAGTAGGGTCATGAGCGCCTGGTTCAGCTCGGTGGGGTAGCTCTCAATCGCGGGGACATCGCCGAGCTCCCGGACGACGCGGATGCGTTCGCCCCACTGCGGCTCGAGCAGGGACAACGTGCTCTCGATGCCCTCGCGAACGTCCGCGAGCTGGAAATCAGCCTGGTCGAGCCGGGTGAAGCTCTTCAAGCTTTCGACGATCTTGCTCAGACGCCGGCCTGCATCGGATGCAGCTCGACGGCTCTCCTGCAGATTTTCGATCATCGTCTGCGCCGCCGCGTCCTTTTCGAGATCGGTGGCGAGCCGGCGGAGCCCTCGTTCGAGGACGTCGGTGGTGCTGAGGATCACGCCCGCCGGGGTATTGATCTCGTGCGCCACGCCCGCGACGAGTTTGCCGAGCGCCGCCATTTTCTCCGACTGGATCAGCCGCGCTTGCGCTTGCTTCAGTTGCTCGAGGGCCTCCGCTTCGAACTTGATCTGGAGGTTCTTGAGGCGGGTGGCGCTCTCCTCGCCGAGCACTTCCTCTTTGAGCTTTTGGAACGTGCGCTGGTGCTCGAGTGCCTTCTCGAAATCGCCGCGAGACGCGTGCGCTCGGGCGAGGCCTTCATGGGCGCGGTAGATCTTGGGCTTGGTCTTGGTTTGCTCTGCGAGCTCCAGAGCTCTCGCGAGCGTCGCTGTGGCTTCTTCGGTGTCGCCCCTCTTGATAAAGAGGGACCCGAGATCGAGCAGGCTCGTGATCTCGGCGGATTGGTTCCCGAGGGCCCGACGGATCTCGAGTCCTTGGGTCAAGTAGTCTTCCGCTTTGTCGAGCTCTCCCTTGGCGAGGTAGACGGTTCCAATATCGTTGAGCGCGCGCGATTCGGCCAGCCCATGGCCGGTTTCACGGCCCAGCTCGAGGCTTTTGAAATGGTGCTCGAGTGCCTTATCCAACATGTCAGGGCTGTCAGGCCCTCCCTGTCGCTGGTACACGGTACCGAGCCCGGTGAGCGCTCGACTCACACCCAGCCCATCGTCGTTGCCACGAAACAGCTCGAGGGCTCGCGTGTGACACTCGATGGATTTGTCCAAGTCGCCAATGCTCTCGTACACACCGCCGAGGGACGTGAGCCCCCAAGCTTACCGGTCGGTGTCTCCGAGGTCGCAGAAGAGCTGATTGGCGGCGTGCAGGTGCGAAACCGCTAGCTCGTAGTCGCCGAGACTCCAAAAGATGAGCCCGAGCCCCATACGCACGTTTCCGACGCCCCGCGGTTCCTCGAGCTCTTCGAAGATCTCGAGAGACTCGAGCGCTTTGCTCATGGCGACGTCATAGCGAGCAACGAAATAGTCTCGATAGGCGTCGTTCAAGAGCCCCCACGCGATCCCGTGCGGGTACGAGAGCTCGCGTGCGAGCGAGGTCGCTTCTTTAGCCAGCTCGGCGGTCCGGTGGACGTTGGTGAAACCAACTTCCCACGCAAGCGCATTGAGCGCGTCGACGCGCTCCCGGGTCGCGGCGGGACCAGCCAAATCGAGCGCGCGCTCGAGATCGGAGAGGGTGTTGGTCACGATCTCACTCTAGCGCAAGAGGCGCGGTTATACTTCGTTCTCGATGAAGCGCATCGCGTGGCTGTTAGCGACGATTTCGGCGTTCGGGCTTGCGCTGACACGGGTATCGACGCTTCCGCCCGCCGCGTTCGACATCGACGCAACCGTACGGCCCGTTGCGAGCCTTGAGGCTGTCCCTTTCTTCGAGACGCGGTTCGCGTCCTCAGGTGCCACCCCTTCCGTTCATAGCGCGACCGCGGTAGAGCTCACCGGTGGACGGATTCGCGCGTTCTGGTACGGCGGGAGTCGCGAAGGCGCGACCGACGTCGCGATCTACACGTCCCTGTTCGACGACGAGCGCGGTCAATGGAGTCGCGAGGTCGTGGTGACTACGCGGGCGGAGACGCAAGCGGATGTTCGTCGCTACGTCAAAAAGCTCGGAAACCCCGTCGTGTCACGCGACCGCGACAAAAGGCTGTGGTTGTTCTACGTCAGTGTTTCCGTCGGCGGCTGGTCGGGAAGTGCGATCAACTTCCGGGTCTCCGAAGATGAAGGCGAGAGCTGGAGCGTGGCGAGACGGCTCGTCACGTCGCCGTTTCTCAACATCAGCACGCTCGTTCGCGGCCCGGCGGTGCTCTACGCGGATGGGACCCAAGGCGTTCCGGTGTATCACGAGTTGCTCGGGAAGTTCGGAGAATACATCCGCCTGGGTCGCGAAGGTCGCGTGCTCGACAAAGCGCGGATGTCCTCCGGGTACTCGTCTCTCCAACCCGTGGTCGTGCCTCTCGACACCGTGCGAGCGGTCGGACTCATGCGTAAGAGCGGAAACAGTCCGGCGCGCGTTCTTTCCGTGGAGACGGGCGACGCTGGCTCGAGCTGGAGCGCGATGACCCCGACACCGCTCGCCAATCCAGATGCTTCTATCGCGGCTCTCCGCACCTCCTCCGGTGAGTTACTGGTCGCGTTCAACGACAGCGAGCACGATCGCAGTAACTTGAGTCTCGCTTTATCCGAGAACGACGGCGACAGCTGGGAAGTAGTCCACGTCTTCGAGCCTCCCGCGCCGGTGCCCGCGCCGGTGGATGTCCCGTCGCTTCGATTCGCATACCCGTGGCTGCTCGAGTCCACCGACGACGAGCTCCACCTCTTGTATACATGGGACCGGGACCGCATCGCGCACGTGAGGTTCAACCGCGCATGGCTTCTTGGACAATCGGTAATCGGGCGGTGATCGGTCTTTTTGGCGTGACTCTGTTGCTCGTGCGAGCCGGGTTTGCACTCGGCACGGGGCGGCGCGGCGTCTGGTTTGCGGCCGTTGCCCTCGGGCTCGCGCTGGCACCGCTTGGAGGGCTCACGCTCGCTGGCTACGTCCGCGGGGTCACCGGCGACTTGAGCGTGACGACGCTAGTCCTCTTGTCGGTGGGCTTTTTGGGCGGTGTCGAGCCGAAAGAGCGGCGTGCGCTTTCCGTGTTCGTTGTTCTCGGAGCCCTCTTCCTCTATCCCATGGCCCTCGGCTTGGGTTCGTTCGATCCTTACCGGTTGGGCTTCGTGCCTTCGGGGCTCCTCGCGGCTCTCTTCGTCGTCGCCGTGCTCGCCTGGCTCCGTCAGTTCCACGTTTTGCTTCTCTGTATCCTGGTCGCGGTCTCGAGCCACGCGCTCGAGCTCATGGAGTCTTGGAACCTTTGGGACTACCTCGTTGACCCGTGGCTCGTAGCGGCGTCGATTTACGATCTTCGCTCGCTTCGCCGAAACTCGTAAACGGATCGCGACAGGGCCCGAACGCAACATTCCTGTAACTGCTTGCGTTGTCGCGGCTTCGTCGAAGGCAAGCTACTGGCACCTCGATTGCACTGAAATGAAGACGCGATGCAAGCGAGCGCAACATTAGCTGACGAGACGGTCATGCTCACGCTTTCGGGACAGATCCTCGCGGCGATGTCCGGGCTCGGCCATACACCGGTTCCGCTTCGAATTGGGCGAGGCGAGCTCATCTGTCTCCAAGACGGCCGCGGCCGAGGCGTGCACGTGCTGTCATGTGGCCGCATGAAAGTCTTGCGTTTTTCGGACGCGGGCCGAGTGATTCTTCTGGACCTCGTCGAGCCTGGGGACGTGTTTGGCGAGCTTTCGTTTCTCTCCGAGGATTCTGGCGCGACGCACGTCGGGGGCGGACCGAGCTACGCGGAAGCTCTCGAGGAAGCCACCGTCTATTCGATCCCGCGCATTACCTTCGAGCGTCTGCTACGGACGCATCCCGGATTGGCGCTCGGCATCGCCAGTCTTCTCGGCGATCGGTGCAACAAGCTCGAGCGTCGTTTGGAAGCTCATGTGTTCCATAAAGTCCCGACGCGGCTCGTCAATCAACTGCTCGAACTAGCCGAGAGCTATGGGGTCGAGCACGAAGGAGGCACTCTGCTGTCCATCCCCCTCAGCCAACAAGACCTGGGAAACCTCATCGGGGCGAGTCGCGAGATCGTGAGCCTCACCCTGTCGGATCTGAAAAAGCGCGGTCTCGTCGGCTCCAAAGGCAGACGTCTCGTCGTGCACAAAGACAGGCTCCGCGAGGAGCTTGCTACAATCACTAGCTGAACAGCCGGGGCAAGCCCTGCTTGGCCCCCGGTGGGCGTGGGGGTAGAAACCTACCTGTAGAGTGACAAAATGTAAGATCTTCCGTTGAGGCACGTTGATGACAGCCGGGCGATTCCGTTGGTTGCTCTTGCCAATCATCTGTTTCTAAGGTACTTATACGTTAGACTCACACCGTGGTGCCGACGCTCCGAACTGGCACGGGGGTTGCTCTAGACGAGGGACGGAAGAGACAAAACAGTCCTTTTGGGAGGCATTGGAATGAAGAACAACAAAGGTTTCACCCTTATCGAGCTACTGATTGTGGTTGCGATTATCGGCATCATCGCCGCGATCGCGATCCCGAGCTTGCTCCGCGCCCGCGTCTCGGCTAACGAGGCCCAGGCGATTGGCGACACCCGTTCGGTGATCTCCGCTGAGCAGACGTACGCGTCCGCCAACGGTGGAATGTTCTCGAACTTGGTCAACCTCTGCCGGAACGGCGGCAACTGCGCCGGCATCGGCATCCCGAACTATCCGACCGCCGCTCCGGAGTTCTGCGGTGGCGACCTCGGCCGCACTTCGCCTTACACGAAGTCCGGCTACTCGCGCCAGTGGACTGCGGGTCAGGCTCCGACGAACGTGTCGACGAACCTGGATCCGGCCAGCGTGTTGGACTACTGCTACGACTCCTCGCCGGCCAGCCTTGGTCTGACGGGTGCGCGTTCGTTCTCGGGCTCGGGTACCGGTGCGCTCTACGTGGATCCCTCGGGTGCACAGATCGCTTGCCCGATTCCCGCTGCTACCGCGTTTCTCGAGTAGGTTTGCTTAGGCTCACGCATCAAAGGGGTAGCGCGCAAGCGCTGCCCCTTTTCGCTTTTCCCTCTACTTTGGCCCGTCTCTAATGCGCCACCAAACCTCGGTGGACTCCGTGAGCACGCGATAGCATTCCCGACACTCCGTTATGTGGGCTTCGAGTGCCGCTCGCTCCTCTGAGCTCAATTTTCCGTCGATGAGTCTTGCTACCGTCTCAGCGGGAGGACATTTTTCCGAGTCCTATAAGAACGACCTACCCTACGGCGACTTTTCGGGCAGTCGAGCCGTGCGCTGGCTCACGCTGTATTACTCTCTGAGGCCTTCACGGCCAACCGTCCTCACGAGTCTCTACATCTCGCAGTCTTTCGCACCTTTACCCGCTTGTTGAAGGGGAGTGGAGCACGTTTTCCATGCCGCGGGGAACGAAAACGCGCGGTATAGGCTGCGTGCGCGCATTCTCCCCGCGAACGTCGGTGACCTCCGTGCCTCCGTGGTGAAAAACGCCGCATGCGCGTCCCCGCCGCGTTGAAGTACAATCCATCGGATCTGATGTCGCTAGGCTTCGAAGCGTATTGGCCCTTACTCCTGCTGCCGGCCGTGGCTTACCTGTGGTGGGTCCGGTGGGGTACCGATACGTCGTTGTCACCGCGGCATTTGAACCTTCTGACCGCCCTCCGTACCGCTGTCGTCTTCCTGCTGCTGCTCGCGCTGATGCGGCCGCTTCTGAATCGGCCGGGCAAAGAGATCTCGTCCATCTTCCTCGTCGACGTCTCGCGTAGCATTTCGCCCGAGTTCCTCAGTGCTGCCATCCAATGGAGTGGCGAGGCGGTCGAGACCGGACAGCCCGCCCACGCCCGTTTCATCGGCTTTGCGGCGCGGTCGGCCATCGTCGAGCGCGCCGAAGAGCTCGGCTCCTTGGCCGTCTATGACGGCGCCTCGGTAGAATCCGGGGCGAGTCTTTCGCCCGGCGCTATCGACCAGAGCCGCACGAACATCGAGCGAGCTCTTCGTCACGCTCTCACGAGCTTCGCGCCTCACAAGCTCCGGCGCCTCGTCCTGATTACCGACGGGCACGAGACCGAAGGGTCTCTCGATGACGTTCTCGCCGAGCTCCAGGAGCAAGGCGTGCGCGTTTTCACGGTTCCGGCCGCGGTGCGCGCAGAAGGCGACAGCTGGATCGAGTCCGTCGAGATCCCGGGAAACGTTCGTGCCAAGGAAATGAACGAGGTCTCCGTGATCGTGTTCAGCCGTAGCGAGAAAGAGGCGATGATCACGCTCGAGACGTCATCCGCTCGCCTTGCCGGCCGCGAGCTGTCGTTGTCACCGGGCTTCACCCGGATTCCGTTCGAGGTGCGCTTACCCGACGAAGGACTGGTGGACTTACAGGCGCGGATCGAGACCGCGGAGGACCCTTTCCAAGTCAACGACATACGGGTCGAGACGGTGTCCGTAGGCGCGGCGCCGAAGGTGCTCTACGTCGAAGGCCATCTCGCGAGCGCTCGCTACCTGCGAGGGGCGCTCGAGTCCGAGGGATTGGACGTGACCGTCCGCTCGGGCGCCAACTTGGCTTCGGTGCCGTGGAGCTCTTTCGACGCTGTCATCCTGAGTGACGTTTCCGTAAAGAGCCTCGATGACAGGACCATGCGCGCCCTCGAGCGCTACGTGCGCGACGAAGACGGCGGGTTCATATTCGCCGCGGGCGAAACCAGCTACGGCGAGGAAGGTTATTCCGACACCATCGTCGAGCGGATCCTCCCGGTGGAGTTTCGCGTCGAGGAGAAGTGGAAAGACCTGTCGCTCATCATCGTGCTCGACAAGTCTTACAGCATGTACGGCCGCAAGATCGCGCTCGCGAAAGAAGCGACCAAGGCGGCGCTCGATCTGCTCGAAGAAACCCATCGCTTCGGCGTCATCACCTTCGACTGGAATCCGTACACCACGATTCCGCTTCAGCTCGCCGCCAACAAGGACGTCATCAAAGACGGCATCAGCCGCATTCAGGCGAGCGCACAAACCAATATCTACCCGGCCCTCGAGCGCGCGTTCGAGCAGCTCGGAGAGAGTCCTTCGAAGGTCAAACACGTTATCTTGCTTTCGGACGGCAAGACGTACCCGGACGATTACCAAGAGCTCGTCGAGCGGATGACCGAAGAGGACATTACCCTTTCCACGGTTGCGGTCGGTGAAGAGGCGGACCAGGAGCTTCTGGCGGACATCGCCGAGTGGGGCGACGGCCGGAGCTACTTCATTGCGGATGCTGAGCGTGTCCAGCAGATTTTCATCGAGGAAACGCAAATCGCGCTCGAGTCGACTCTGATCGAAGAATCTTTCGCGCCTCTCGTGAAGCTCGAGATCGAAGCGTTCCGCGGGATCGATTTCGATACCGCGCCCGAGTTGAAGGGCTACGTCAGCACGCTTCCCAAAGACACCGCGGAAGTCATCCTCGAAGCTCAGGACGAAGATCCGCTACTAGCGCGGTGGCACTACGGTATCGGCCGCTCGGTCATGTTCACGTCGGACGTCAAGAACCGGTGGGCCGTCGATTGGCTCACGTGGGACGGTTATGGGAAATTCTGGGCGCAGCTCGTCCGCAAGACCCTTAGGCGACAACACGGAGCGGAAGTCGATTTTCGCGTAGTGAGAAAAGGCGATGCGGCCGAAGTCGAGCTTCGCGTCATCGACGAAGACGGCCACTATCCCAAAGGACTCAGGCCCGCGCTCGAGATCACAGACCCGGCAAGCGCGGTCCATACCCAGGCGATGCGCCAAACGGCGCCCGGTGTCTATTGCGCGTCGGTGCCGCTCACGATCTCACCGGATTCGCCGTGGCGGTTCCGTCTTTCGGCTAACGGATTGCCGGAAGAGGCGCTGAGCAACGCAGGCGCGACGCGTGCCGTGTTCTATCCGTATCCGGACGAGTATCGCTTCTACCCGCCCGATGCGACGAGGCTCGAGGCCATCGCGACCGAGACCGGCGGCAAATTCCGACCCGAGGTTTCCGACATCTTTGCCGACCTCGACGAGTCCGCGAGCGTTCCCACGGAGCTATGGCCGCTCCTCGCAGCACTCGCTTTGCTATTCTATCTTGTGGACATCGCACTGAGGCGCGCTCCGTGGCTCTGGGAATTGCTCGAGGCGCGCGTTGGCTCAATCAGACCTACCAGAGCAGAATTCACAGATTGACGACGCCCCTTCCTCATCGACGCATCATTGGCCGGCTATCGAGTCCCAACCCGGGGTCGATGCTCGTGGCGGTCGGTGGGCTCCACGGCAACGAGCGTGCCGGAGCCCATGCGCTCGTGCGCGTGGTCGAGCAACTCCAAGACGGCGCACCTCTCGTGCGCGGTGACGTGCTCGCCCTCACGGGGAATTTGAAGGCCCTGGAGGTTGGCAAGCGTTTCCTCGATGAGGATCTGAACCGTCGTTTTTCCCGTAGGTCAGTGGATGGTGACGTTGCCGAAGATCGCGAACGCACCGAGCTTCTCGACTTCCTCGACGACGCGTTCGCGAACGCGCGCGGTCCCGTCGTTCTCCTCGACCTTCACACCACCTCCGGCAAAGGCGCGCCCTTTGGTGTCTTTGCCGACACGATGGTGAGCCGTAACTTCGCGCGCCGCTTTCCCGTTCCGCTCGTGCTCGGTCTCGAAGAACAGCTCGCCGGAACGCTCGTCGACTTCGTGGGACTGAAGGGCCACGTCGCCGTTGGCTTCGAGGGAGGCCAGCACGACGATCCAAAATCGATTGACCACCTGGCGTCCATCGTATGGCTTGCACTCGCCTACCTAGGACTCGTCGAGCGAAGCGTGGACGCCGAACGGCGTGCACTCGAGCGTGTGGCGAAAGATGCCCCCCGGGTACTCGAAGTCACCTATCGGCACGAGGTCGCACCGAGCGATGGCTTCCTCATGTTGCCGGGCTTTAGCTCGTTCCAGCTCATCGAGCAACGCCAGGTGATTGCCGAAGATGTGCGTGGTGACGTGGCGGTGCCCGAGAGCGGCTACCTCCTCATGCCTCTCTACCAGAGCCAGGGTGACGACGGCTTCTTCGTCGTCCAGAAAGTGTGGGTGTTCTGGCTGTGGCTGTCGGCCCTGCTGCGCTACGCGCGCGCGGGTAGGATCGCGCATTGGCTTCCGGGTATCGACCGCGTCGACGGCGAAGAGCACCGGGTGGTTGTCTATCGCCGAGTCGCGCGATGGTACTCGCTCGAATTCTTGCATCTACTCGGCTTCAGACGCCGGGAGGAGAGTGACGGCGTCCTGTTGATGGAGCGGCGTGCGCACGACTTGCCATGAACTTACTTCTTCTCTCCGCATTCTACCACTCGCTCGCGCTCGTGGCCGGCGTTCTGCAAACGACGGCACCTATTCTCACCGCAGTGACCGGTGATGCGACATTCGCGAAAGAGTTTTGCGCGCGCTACATCTATGACAGCGAGCTCCCCGACTACGAGACGCTTCTCGCGCTCGCGGGGTTCGAGCTCAGGCTCGTGGACGAAAAGAAACTGGACTTGGTTCCCAAGCCCTGATCATGTTTCATCCCGACGGGCCGACGTTTTGGGAGTTGGCCCGCCAGGCACTTTCCTCCACCGAGCATGGCTACGATCTCATCGCGCCGAAGTTCGACGTCACACCGTTTCGCACACCTGACGCGATCTTGACCCGCGCGTGCGCGTACATCAGCGAGCATCTGGAGCCGGGGCGAGTCTTGGATCTTTGCTGCGGCACTGGAGCGGTGCTGGAGATGCTCGATTACGAACACGCGGTTGGGCTCGATAGGAGCCGGGGCATGATGGAAGTCGCTCGCAAGAACGCTCCATCTGCGGCGTACGTGCGCGCGGACGCATTGCATCCGCCATTCGAAGCCGCATTCGACCTCGTGACCTGCTTCAGCGCGCTCGGCCACATCCTTCCCGCCGACGAGCAACCTTTCGTGCACGCAGTGAAATCATGCCTACGCCCAGGCGGGCATTTCGTGTTCGTCACTAGCCGCATGCCTTCGATGTGGTCTAGCAGCTATTGGGTCTCCCGTGGCTTCAACGCCGCCATGCACGTTAGAAACGCCCTCTGGTCGCCGCCGTTCGTCATGTACTACTTGACGTTCCTGTTGCCGAAAGCGACCGAGTACCTCGAGGACGCCGGGTTCGAAGTCCGTATCGTGGACGAGATGTTGGAGCGCCTCGTCCTCGTTGATGCGTCCCTCGATTAGCTGATGTAGTCCTCTCGTTGTCCCGCAGGTGCGGCCCCAGCATCAGCGACCTAATCTAGACCACGGTGACAATGGGACTCGCGATTGGCCTAGGCCGAGTACCCCGGCGGGTACCAGCGGCCCGGGGGTTCCCATTTGCCTTCGTCGTTCTGCACCGTCAGAACGCGGACGCCGTCTTGAGTGACGGCGAGAGTGTGCTCGTATTGCGCTGAGAGCTTCCCATCGATGGTGACAGCGGTCCAGCCGTCGTCGAGGACCTCCATCTCCCACCCGCCAACGTTTATCATCGGCTCGACGGTGAAGACCAGGCCGGGGGTCATGCGTTTGCCTCGCCCTTGCTCGCCGAAGTGGGGGACTTGCGGTGCTTCGTGAAACCCGCGACCGGTGCCATGTCCGACGAAATCGCGCACGACAGAGTAGCCCAACGGCTCGACGTGCGATTGGATGGCGTGTCCAATGTCGCCCAAGCGGTTGCCGGGCTCGACGGCCGCGACACCCAGACGCTGCGCTTCGAGCGTGGCGACGAGTAGCTTCATCGTGTCTTCGCTGACTTCGCCTACGGGAATGGTCGAGGCGTTGTCGCCGTGGAAACCTTCGACGATGAGGGTCACATCGACGCCGACGATGTCACCTTCTGTCAGTACTTGTCTTGGATTCGGAATGCCGTGGCAGATGACTTCGTTGACGGCGGTGCAAATGCTCTTGGGAAACCCCCGGTAGTGGAGCGGCGCGGCGACGACGTCGTGCTTCTTGGCGAACTCGACTTGCAGGTCGTCGATGTCTTGGGTGGTCATGCCGGGCTGGACTTGTTTGACGATCCACTCGAGGCATTCCGACGCGAGTCGGCCCGCCTTGGCCATGGTGTCTATTTCGGCCTGGCTTTTGATGAAGACGCGGCCGCTGGATTCGTAGAAGTTTTGGCCTGTTTCTTTCATTCCAGCATCCAGCATTCAGCATTCAGTTGTCTACGCGGACTTCATATTGCGTTTCGTCTTATTGTAACGTCATCGGCTTCGGGTTAGGCGAGTTTCTTCGAGTAGGGGCCGAGGATTGCTTTGCCTTCGTGGGCGATTCGGGATCGGGAGGCTAGGTAGAAGATCAGGCCTAGGGCGGACCATAGGATCAGGATTAGCCATTCTTGGGGCCAGATTAGGGCGGACGGGCTTCCGGGGAGGTAGAGGAGGATGAAGAACAGCGTTGCGATGAGGGCCAGCGAACCTACCAGCTTGGGGGCGGGGACTTGGTAGGGCCGCTCGAGATCTGGGTAGCGCTTTCTCAGTCGTAGGAACGACACCGTCACTAGGAAGTAGCCGAGTACGGTGGCCAGGCCGCCGGCGTTGACGAGCCATACAAGGACTTGGCGGCCGAACCACGGCGCGACGGTGGAGATCGCGGTCAGCAGGATGATGACGGCGACGGGGGAGTCGTAGCGGGGGTGAAGTCGGGCGAACACGGCAGGCAGCATTCCGCCTCGCGCCATGGCGAAGAGCAGCCGTGACGCGCCGATGAAAAAGGCGTTCCAGCTGGTGATGATTCCGAGGAGGCCGCCGAAGATGAGTGCTCGTGCTCCCCACGGAGAGTCGTAGACCGCGGCCATCGCGTCGGCCGTCGCGAGCGCGGAGGTTTCGCGGGCGGAGGCATCGAGGTTCAGCCCGACGGTCCACTGCACCAGGACGTACCAGGTCATCGCTATGACG
The DNA here is from genome assembly GCA_965237955.1 of Candidatus Marinacidobacterales bacterium. GTDB lineage: Bacteria > Acidobacteriota > Vicinamibacteria > Marinacidobacterales > SMYC01. The sequence goes on from OZ250169.1 coordinate 5,191,673, forward strand.
ATCGAGACCAACATCAGTTTTCCGACGGTGCGGAATGGAATCTTGATTTCCTCAGCTACTTGCGGGATGACGTCGAAGCCGAGAAATAGAAACGGTGTCATGATGACGACGCGGAAGAATCCTTCGACGCTTACGAAGCGAGGTGCGAGGTTTGCGGTGTCGCCGGTAACGTTGCCCGGTATGAAGAAGGCGAGCCCTACCAGAAAGAGGGTTGTGGCAGCAGCGCCTTGAACGAACGACGACAATCGGATCCCGAAGTAGTTGACGATGCCAATCCCGACAGCACCTGCGATCCCGACGAGGACCCACGGCAAATGCACGTCCCAACCGGCGATCGTGTAGAGATAGCCGGTATTCAATCCGGTGACGACGTACCCCGCGACGGTAGGAAGGGAAACGACTTCGAACGCGACCACGGTCAAGTAGGCGAGCACGAGCGCCCATCCGCACACGAAGGCCGCGCGGGGACCGATGCCGGCGTACGTGAACGCGAGCTCGCCGCCCGCGCGAGACAGCGACGACGTGAGCTCGGCATAGGTCAGGCCGACGAGGAACACCATGACCGCACCGAGAACGAACGCAAGTGCGGAACCGATGGTGCCGGCGCGCGCCGTCATTTCGCCGGAGAGAACTACCCAGCCCCATCCGATCATCGCGCCGAAGGTGAGGGCGAGCACGTCGTGCCGGCCGAGGACCTTCGTCAGCTCGTTCCGAGTGTCGCCGCTCATTTTTAGGCAGTGTATCATCGCGACATGAAGCCGATTCCGCGCGTGTCGCTCGTCATCCCGGCACGGAACGAGGAGCATTATTTACCGGCACTTCTCGATAGCGTTGATGAGGCGAGAGCACGTTTTCGGCACGGGCCGGACGCCGTCGAGGTCATCGTGGCCGACAACGCTTCGACCGATCGTACGGCTGACATCGCGTGCGCAAGAAATTGCGCCGTCGTCCGCGTAGAAAAGCGCGTCATTGCCGCAGTGCGCAACGGTGGAGGCCGGGCGGCGCGTGGCGAGGTCGTCGCTTTCGTCGATGCCGACTCGTGGATTCATCCCGAGACGTTCGACGCCATCGATGAAGTGATGTCCCTCGAGGACATTGTCGGGGGCGCGACCGGTCTCAAGATGTCACGAATGTCCGCCGGGCTCGCCGTCACTTACGCAATCATGCTCGCGTTCGTGTGGACGAGTGGCTTGGACAACGGCGTCGTGTTTTGTCGGCGCACAGATTTCGACGCCATCGGAGGATACCGCGAGGACAAAGATTTCGCGGAAGATGTCCAATTCCTGCTGGACCTGAGAAAGCTCGGTCGCGGCCGCGGGGAGAAATTCGCTCGAGCCACCGCCGCCAAAGCAGTTACCTCGACACGCAAGTTCGACAGGTATGGCGACTGGCACTATCTCGTGAATTTCTTCCGCTCCCGGTACTGGTATTTTCGGGATAAAACCGCACTTCACGAGTGGGGTCAGGACTACTGGTACCGGGACCGGGAGTAGCGCTTCTAGCGTGCACCGGTTAGAATCCCGCCATCCACAAAATGTAGTCTCGGTGCTATCAACGGGGGGATTTCGATGCGTCTCACGCTTGCGATTGTGTTCATCGCCACCACCCTCGCCGCGCAGGACAAAGCCGGTGAAGGAGTTTGGCGCAACTACGACTTTACGCCCGGCAAGACCGCCTGGGTGGCTACTGATTTCTAGGAAGAACCCGTGGGCCGGTTTCCGGTGAGCCAGTTAGAGTTCGTCAAAGGCAACATGCAAATCGTCGAGCCCGACGGAGAAAAGGTACTTGAGGTATCGACGAACAGCGTGTTTCGGATCAACTTGCCCGAAGAGCTTCCCGAGGAGTTTACCCTCGAGGTGGTGGCGCGAGCGGGCGCGCCCAATCAAGCCACTAGGATCTTCTTCTCTCCACTCGAGGGAAGTATGAAGACACACTCGGGTGTGTACCTGACGCTGAACCGCTGACCTGGTGTCTATTCCCACGGGCAACCCGTGTCGATGATCGATGCGCAGCGCGGCATCGCGGATCAGATGAACGACGTGAAATTTCAGGCTGACGGTGAGTCCGCGATGATGTACGTCGGTACCGAGCGCGCTGCCAATCTACCGAAGGCCGAGCTCGTCCGCTCGAACGTCATCGAATTTCACGTCACCGCTAACGCGCGACTCAGGAGCTACATCAAAAACGTCGTCGTCGCCGTGGGCATCGACAAGCTCTATGACTCGTTGATGGCGAGGGGCGAGTTCACGACGCGCGGCATCTTCTTCGATTTCGACAGCGACGTGCTGCGTCCCGAATCGACACCGGTTCTCGAGGAGATTCGAGCGACGCTCGCCGAGCACACCGAGCTCGAGGTGGTGATCGAGGGCCACACGGACAGTGCAGGCGAAGACGCCTACAACCTGAGTTTGTCCGAGCGTCGCGCGCAGTCGGTCGTGGCCTATCTCGTGGCGAACGGCATTGCCGAGAGTCGTCTCGGTGCTGCAGGGAAGGGTGAGACCGAGCCCGTGGCCGACAATGACTCACCGGAAGGTCGCGCTCAGAACCGTCGCGTCGTGATCAAAAAGAAGGCCGGCGCATCATGAAGCGAGGCAGTGTCCGGGCGCGTACTTACACTCTTTTCCAACACGCGACGTTTGCAAGAGCGCTCGTGCGGATCTTTGCTGGATTCGCGCCTTGCCTCATCGCGTGGCAATCCAGTATCCTCGAAGAAGGAGGAATCTCGCATGCTCGTAATCCTAGCCCTTCAAGATCTTGGCAACGACGGCGGCGGCATCGCCGGCGCGATTGGTGGATTGATTTACCTGGCGTTCCTGGTGTTGATGGTGGCCAGCCTCTGGAAAATATTCGACAAGGCCGGCGAGCCGGGCTGGGCGGCCATCATCCCGATTTACAACGTCGTCGTGCTGCTCAAGATCGTGGGGCGCCCGATATGGCGGCTCGTTCTGATGTTTATTCCCCTCGTCGGTGCCATCATCGCGATCCTCGTTACGATTGATCTCGCGAAGTCTTTCGGCCAGGGGGTCGGGTATGGAATCGGGCTCGTATTCCTGCCCTTTATTTTCGGCCCCATGCTCGCGTTCGGCGACGCCAGCTACGGCGGCCCGGCCGCCTGACCTTCAGTCGCGCGCGCGCGACCACAACGCTGACAGCAGCGCTCGTTCTGTTCTGCGCGGCAGCGATGGGGTTCGTCGTCAGACAGAGATTCGCCGGGCGCGATTGTATGAGCGCTCCGTCACCGACTTCGAAGGCCGGCTCGGAAATCTCGGTGCCCAGGCGGGTGACGAAGGATTCGTGACGTCGTGACCGGCGTCGCGATGTGCTCGCGCCCGCCCTTGTTTTTGTCTACAGCGCGCTTCGTTTTCTTCGGTCCGCGAGAAGGCCGACGACGCCGATGACGATGAACCCCAGCGCGGCCGGTTCGGGGACTGCCGTAATCACGCGGATCTCATCGAGGCGCGATGTGGTGGAGAAATCGAAACGAACCGTGCGGAAATCTGCAGAGAGCGTGACGATGTCGTTCACTGTGATACCCTCGGTCTCGAAGCCGGGTCCTTCCACTCCGCGAAAATCGTCGAGCTGATACGTCGTCGCGAGAGCGCCGAGCAGCGCGTCGGTGGCGTCGAGTGAGCTCGTCTGGACGAGGATCCCCAGGATGTCGCGATTGAACGTCACCGAGCCACCGGAAGCTCCAGAACCGGACAGCGGGTCGAAATGGAACAGATAGGAGTCGACGCGCGTCCCCGATAAAATCGTTCCCGGCGTGAGATCCGCCGCCTCGTCCACGACACCCGGTGACGTGACGTCTGCATCCACGTCGGAGCCGAGAATGAGAGCGGATTGCTCAAGAAAAACCCGGGTGAGCAGATCGTCTTCCAACGCGCCGAGAACGACGGATGGCGGCGGCGCTATGAAATCGAGATCGCCGAGAAAGCTGATGATGCCAGCTTCTACGCTTGATGAGGACATCACGACGATGAGGAGCGCGGCCAGAGGATAACGCGATCGCTCACTGCGCGGTTTTGTTGCGGGAATAGCATTGCGCATTTCACTCACTCCTGAAAGGACCCGGGAACTCGAGTCGTTCGCAATCTCGAACGCGTTGCAACTCTCGATCCACTCGCGTAACGTGTTGAAACGAACCATGATCGCCGCGATGAGCGACATCCAATTGTCAAGAAGGGTGACGGTCGGGTATGGGCGAGCTCATGGTGGCGTTCCTGTTCTGCCTGCCGTTTCAACGAGTTGTACCCACGCTTCGGTTGGAAGGGCTACGTGTAAGAGCTTCCGACACCACGCCGACGTCGAGGCTTCCTGTGTTCTCTCGGATGGCACGCTCGGGCGAGAGTCGTCTCTCTACCCGGAGGCCTACGTCCGCATCCCGCTCGGTGAGCAAGTTCGGCTTGCGGATCGCCGTGACCGCGCGCACACCCGAAGGCGCGCTACCGCAGGTGATGACCGTGGCGATGAACGGCGACGTTCTCACGTCAGCGAGCCTGACGACCAGCTTCAAGGAGATACGCTTCGTGACCCCGAAAAAAGAGGCTCGTCGCCGCGCACGTGGAGCGGATTCAACTTCCTTGAGACTTCGCGCGATCAGACCCTAATCCCTGCTAGCACGCCCAAAAGGATAGCCGCGGCTGTCGATTTGCAGGGTCACCGTTCTCTAGGTTAGTATATAGTCAGTTCCTTTTGACCATGAGCGTGTAAACATGACCACTCGCAACAAAACGATTAGCGCCAGCGATTTCAAAGCTCGATGCGGTCAAGTGATCGCTGACGTCGCAGAGGGCCGAGGTCCTGTCGTGATTACGAAGCGCGGGCGGCCCACCGCTAAGTTGGTGCCGGCGGACGGGGAGCGCAAATCGCTCTTCGGCTTCGCACGGGGCTGCATTACGATTCGCGGCGATATCGTGGAGCCCATCGACGTCGAGTGGGATGCGGCTCGTTGAGGCCGACACCCATATTCTCATCTGGCTCGCCGAAGGCACCGCCGAGCTGGAGTCTTCATCGGTCGCGCGCTTGGAGGATGTCACACGAGCCGACGGGTTAGCGGTTTCGGCGATCTCGTTTTGGGAGGTCGCAATGCTTCAGGAGCGGCAGCGGATCAACCTTTCTCTTCCCGTTCGCCGTTGGCGAGAAATCGTCCTCGAGACTTCCGGCTTCATCGAAGCTCCTCTCACGGGGGAGATCGCGATCGAATCCGTAAATCTCCCTGGCACGTTCCATCACGATCCGGCGGACCGCATGCTCGTTGCCACTGCGCGCTTGAATGGATGGGCGATCGCGACGCGAGATGACCGTATCCTGTCCTACGGGAATGCGGGCAACGTAGACGTTTTGCACGTGTAGCCTTTCTCCGCTGCAGCCTTCTCATTCTCGGAAGATGCAATACATCCGGCGATCGGGACCGGAGTAGGTTCAGAAAGAGATCCGCCGCATGACGAAGCGCGGCAGGTTCCGTATCACCACCATGACGTAGCGCCAGATTCCGGGCGTGTACACGATCGGCGTCCCACGCTCGATCGCCTTCAAGATGTCCTTGGCGACTTCTTCGGGCTCACCCGCGAACGGCGGCGGGTCGAGCCCGGCGGTCATCCCCGTTTTCACGAACCCCGGTTTCACGCAGATGGTTTTGAGCCCTTGCGCGCGGAACTTGTGGTCGAGCCCTTCGAGGTAGGCGGAGAGTCCCGCTTTGCTCGCGCCATAAATGATGACGGGTTTTCGTCCTCGCTCGCCTGCTACCGAGGACAGGACACAGAGTGTGCCCCCGCCGGAGCTCATGAGCCGTTTGCGTGCGTCCTCGCAGAACGAGACCGTGTTCGCGAAGTTCACGGTGACGACCTCGCGCGCAAGCGCAGTGTCGGCTTCGAGCTCCTCTTCGGTCGCGAACAGTGCGGCGGTCACGACGACGGTGTCGAGCCCGCCGAGCTTTTCCGAGGCGCTATCCAGTGCGGCTGCGAAACCCTCGGGGTGGAGCAAATCGCATTCGGCAACTGTGACTTTTTGATCGCTTCCCGCACGCACCTCCATGTCGCGTGCGGACGCGTCGAGAGCTTCGACGTTGCGACCGAGCAGGCAAATCGTGTGACCACGCTCGGCGAGAAGCCGCCCGAGCGCGCGTCCGATACCTTTCGTGCCCCCGAGAAGAACGACCTTCAACTCGGATCTCCGAGAACTCGAACCGACTGCGCGCTCCGTATCCGAAGCTCCGGGTCCCAACGCTTGCGCACTTCCATCCACTGATCGAGACGAGGCTCCATCGCGCGGAAATGCTCGGCGCGGGTGAAGGCGTCCTTGGCGAGATAGATTCGACCGCCGTCCGCGAGAACGGCTTCGTTCAAGTGATCCACCAGTGTTTGGGTGTTCTCGTCGACGGCGAGATCGAGAGCGAGGGAGATTCCGGGGAGCGGAAACGACAGCATGCCCTGGCCCTCGCCGGCGCAGTCTTTGACGACGCACAAAAACGCGGCGCCGCGATGCTTTTGGAGCAGAGCGAGAAACGGTGCGGCGCCGTCCGCTTTCGAGAGCACGCATTGGTATTGGATGAATCCCCGACGACCGTAGATGCGATTCCAGTGGAGCACCTTGTCGAGCGGATAGAAGAACTCCTCGGGGTTGATCACGCCTTTGGCATTTCCGCGGGTGTAGTACGTCAACGCGTTGAACGCGCGCATGGACCAGCGGTTCAGAAACCAGTTGGGAAGCTCGAACGGTACAGAAAATTGTCGGGGTGGTGACGGCGGGTGCGGTGGCGCTTCGTCCTTCTCGGCCCATCGGCCTCGGTTGAGGATGCCGCGCCCGTTGCCCAGACAGTCGAGCCACCCGACGGTGAATGGCCAATCCGCCGCGGAATCCTCGAGGGCCGCGACGAGTGCGTCGATGTCGCGACAGCGAAGCCGTTGCTCATAGATCCAGGGTGATGGAATCGATCGCATCCCGAACTCGACTTCGAGAATATGACCGGTGAGACCCATGCCGCCGACCGTCGCCCAGAAGAGCTCGGGCTCGTGCGAAGGCGAGCACTCGACAATGCGGCCGTCGGCGACGCGCAGCACGAGCGATGTCACATGGGCGCCGAACGTTCCTTCGACGTGATGGTTCTTTCCATGAACATCCGCTGCCACCATGCCGCCCAACGTGACGAATTTGGTGCCCGGCGTGACCGGCGGAAACCAACGTCTGGGAAGGAAAATACGATTCAACTCGTGGAGCGATAGTCCGGCTTCGGCGCGCAGCACGCCCGTCGTTTCGTCGAAAGCGAGGATGCGATCGGCGAGCGTCGTGGTTGCGACCTCGAGATGGCTCGGGGGAGGCAGCGCTGAGTCACCGTAGGAACGCCCGAGCCCCCGTGAGAGGACGGCGCCGCGGCTCAGCGCGCGGAGGTCTTCGGAGAAGACTTCCTTGCCTGGTTTCGGGAGGCGCCCCCAACCGGAAAGCATGGGCGTTTTGTGGGGCATTTCCATTGGCGTTTAGTTTAGTCCAGCTATCCGCTATCAGCTATCCGCTTGGTTTCTTGCCTTCGGGAGGGTCGTGCTGGTACGCTCCCCGGTCGTGTTTCTTCGGGCGTTGGTATTCTCTGTATTAATAATGATGGTTGTCATGACGGGTTCGGTGGATGCGCAGGGATCCCGGGTCAACAAGATCGTGGCTCTTCTCGAGGCGGGGAAACCTGTTTTCGGTATTTTTTCCGGGCCCAAAACCCCGGAGAGCGCCATGGCGATCGCGGTGACGGATGCGGATTTCGTCTTCTACTCCATGGAACGGGGTCCGTTCGACGTGCCCGGGATGCAGGTCTACATGCAGTTCATGATGGACCGCAAGAGCCTTGCCGCAAGTGGCTTCAACGAACAGCCCATCCTGACGCGGATTCCGCCAATCCGTGATGGAAAGGTCGAAGCGCAAGACCGGACAAAAAGACTCCTCGATGCCGGCGTCTACGGGGTCGTGTTCCCACACGTCGAGACCGCGGAGGACGCGGCTTGGGCGGTTCGATCGATGCGTTATCGTCCCCAAGGCGCGCGCCCGCCCGAGGCGGGCGTCGCTGCGCGCTATTGGGGTTTGACCGACGAAGACTACGAGCGCCGCGCGGACCTCTGGCCTGTCAATCCCGCCGGCGAGCTCGTCAGTTTCATGCTGATCGAGAATCAAACCGGGATCGACAACGTGCGGGAGATTGTTTCGACCGAAGGCGTTAGTATGGTGTCGCCGGGGCCGGGGGACCTTCGGCGGGTGTACGATGGTGACATGGTGGCGGTCGAGAGGGCGATCCAAGCGGTGCTCGCCGCGTGCAAGGAGTTCGACGTCCCGTGTGGTGTCACCGCCGGGCCGGACGACGTCGAAAAGCGGCTCGACGAAGGATTCCGCGTCATCATCGCGACCGCGCCCGAGGCCATTGCCATCGGACGCCGCGCGTCCGGTCGCGTGGCGACAACGGGTCGCCACGCGAAGCGACAGCCCTGAGCCGCGCGGAGCCGCTTGTCGGGCGGAGCGCAGAGCTCGTTTGAGCGGAAGTCCGACGAGCTCTAATGAAGAAAAGAGGATTTCAATGGCAACGTCACAAGTTCAATCGAAGGCCGAGCTCCTCGCTCGGGATCAAGCGCATCTGATCCACTCGCTTCACAGTCCGGCGGTCCATGAAAAAGGACACGTATGGGCGCGCGGCGACGGCGCACGCATCTACGACGTAGACGGCAAGGAGTACATCGACGGCCTTTCCGGGCTCTGGAACGTTTTCGCGGGGCACGGACGGAAGGAGCTGGCTCGAGCGGCGGCCCAGCAAATGGAGACCCTCGGCTACTGCTCCGGATATTCCGGAAGCACGAACGTCCACGCCATCGACCTCGCCGAGCGTTTGTCCGAGTGGGCGTACCCGAAGATCAATCATTTCTTTTTCACGTCCGGCGGCGGCGAGTCGAGCGAGTCGAGCTTCAAGACCGCGCGCTACTACTGGAAGCTGAAAGGCAAACCGGATAAGACGAAAGTCATTGGGCTTGGGTGGGGCTATCACGGCGTGACGCTCGCGGCGATGAGTGCCACCGGGATGTCTGTCTACTGGCCGATGTTCGAGCCGCGGGTTCCCGGGTTCATCCACATACCATCGCCTTACCCGTACCGCTACCAGGCACCGGACGGCGTCAGCCAAGGTGTCGCCGCGGCGAACGAGCTCGAGAAGGCGATCCTCGCCGAAGGACCCGACACCGTCGCGATGTTCCTCGCCGAGCCGGTCCAAGGCGCGGGCGGTGTCATCGTGCCGCAAGACGACTACTTCGCTCGCGTGCGAGAGATCTGCGATCAGTACGACGTGCTCCTGGTGACGGACGAAGTCATCACCGGCTTCGGTCGCACTGGAAAGAAGTTCGGTCTCGAGCACTGGGGCGTCGAGCCCGACATGATTCAGTTCGCCAAAGGCGTGACTTCGGGCTATTTTCCGCTCGGTGGCATCGGCATCAGCGACGAGATTGCCGACGTGCTCAACCAGAGCGATCCGGTGTGGATGCACGCCTACACTTACAGCTCGCACCCGGTCGGCTGCCGCGTCGCTTCCGCTAACCTCGAGATCATCGAGCGCGAAGGCCTCGTCGCGCAGGCGGGCGAGAAGGGGAAGCGACTTCTCGAGGGGCTCGACAAGGCTCTTTCCGGACATCCGCATGTAGGCGACGTCCGCGGGCTCGGGCTCATGTGCGCCGTCGAGATCGTGGCCGACAAGGCGACCAAGGTAGAGTTTCCCGCTAGCGACAAGACTGGTCCTCGGGTTCATGCGGAAACGGAAAAACGCGGTTTGTTCTCGCGCGTACGAGGGGACGTCTACGTCCTCGCACCACCCGTCGTGATCACCGACGCGGAGATTGACCGGACCGTAGAGGTGCTTTCCGAATCTGTAACCGCGGTGCTAGGCTGAAAATGCGTGCCTCGAGAGACTGTGCTAGTCTGATAGGACTACACCACACATGAGGAGCACACAAGGCATGGAGCCCATCCGTGAAAAGGATGTCGAGCGGAGGCGTGACGCGGAGCCTGATCGTATTCGTCGCGTTTTGCGGGACATCGCCGCCGACGCGCGCGCGTTGAAGGACCGCTACCTCGACGACACGATTGTGCCCGAGGGCGGCGAGTAGTCCTCGCCCCCAGGCATTGGAAGTGAGCGGTGCTGTTCTCTCGCCTGATGGGGCAAGAGACCGAGTACGCGATACGATTCTCTCCCAAGCTCGGCCATCCCGGTAACGACCGTATCTACGGTTTTCTAGCCCAGGCCATCGGACGCCACGTTCGCACCGAGCCGGGCCTCTATCCGGGCCGCCCGCAGATCTTCATGCAAAACGGCGGCGGCTTTCACTATGAGTATCGGCCTCATCGTGTCGGTGATGGGCTCATCGAAGGCGCGACCCCCGAATGCCGTGGTCCGGGTCAGCTACTCTTGTATCAGAAAGCGCAAGAGGCGTTGCTCATGAAGGTCATCCCCGCGGCGGAGACGAGCCTTAGCGAGCAGGGTTTTCCCGGGAAGCTGGGCCTTCTCAAAAACTGCCGCGACGCGCAGGGAAATGTCTACGGCGCGCAGGAGAGTTTTCAAGTGAGCGTCGCGAGTGGGCTTTCGCTCGTGGCCTACCGTTTAGGATTGGCCGGCTTGCTGCCGCTCCTCGCGCTCACGGTTGTGCTCGGCTGGCTATTCATTTTCGTCGCACTCGTAGCACTCGCCTTGGCGGTCGCTGGTGGCGTCGTTGTCGCGTTGCCCCCGTTTCGCCGGCGTCGATGGCTCGAGCGTCTCATGGATTTCGAAGAGAAAAACGTCAAGAGCGCGCTCGGTCGTATGCGTGACGCGACGACGTGGCCGTTCTTCGCTGGCTTGTGGCTCGTTACGAAGCTGTTCGCATTCCGTAAGGTTCGGCGGACCGCCATGGCCTTTTTCGTTTCTCGCGCTGCCTTCTCGGGCGCCGGGAGTGTCGAGGCCCATGGTCGGTTCTCGCTCTCCGAGAAAGGTGCCGCGATCAACAGGATTCTGCGGCGTTCCATGAGTCCGTCTGAGCGGCCGATTTTCGATACCGGCAACCTCATGAGGCCGGCGTTCGCGGCCGCTCATTTTCATCTCGATCCCGTCGCGGGCCTGTTCGCGCGCAAGCAACGCTTGCAGCTCGGGCTTGCAGACTCGAGCATGCTCGAAGAGGCCGAGTTTCTCAAAATGGGCACGACCGCTCTCGTGATCGACATGGCGGAAGCGGGATTTCTCTCCGATGCCCCTCGACCGCTCGACCCCGTTGCCGCGCTGCACACACTCGTGAGCGACCCCGCGCTCGAGGCAGTCGTGAACACGAACCAGGGCGAGCTGACCGCGCTCGCGCTCCAACGCTTCTACCTCGATAAGTCCAAAGCGTTCGTGACGGAGTCGAAAGCGACGTCACTCGAAGCGTCGGAGGTCGTCAACCTCTGGGACGAAGTGCTGAGTGCGCTCGAGGAGCGCAAGATGGACAAGCTCGTCGGCCGCGTCGATTGGGTCACGAAACGGTATCTCCTCGAAGCGTGTGGCGACGAAGGTGATGCCGCGATGCTGAAAACGATCGACCTGCGCTACCACGAGCTCGGCGAAGGTTATGCAGAGCAGTTTGCCAAGACCGGGAACGTTCACCGCCTTCTCGCACCGTCGGAAGTCGAGCGCGCGATCGAGGAGCCGCCGGAAGGTACCCCAGCCTATACGCGCGGCCGCTTCATTCGGTCGCGGGCAGCCAACTTGACACCGGTGCGCATCTCGTGGGACTCGGCTTTGATTGGCGGGCGCATCAAAGGGAAGATCATCCGGTTTCCCGATCGGGGCGGTCCGACAGAGTAGAATACGGGCACGCATGGCAGGCAACAGTTTCGGTGAGCTTTTTCGGGTCACGACCGCGGGCGAAAGCCACGGACCAGGCTACGTCGTCATCATTGATGGCGTGCCGCCCGGTCTCGAGCTTGCAGAAAGCGACCTGACGCCCGACCTCGATCGCCGCCGTCCCGGTCAATCGAAGGTGACCACCCAGCGTCAAGAGGCCGACATACCCGTGATTCTGTCCGGCGTTTTCGAAGGCAAGACCACCGGCACATCCATTGCTATCTCCATCCAAAACCGCGACCAGCGTCCGAAGGACTACTCGGAGGTCAAGGAAAAGTATCGACCCGGCCATGCCGACTACACCTTCGACGCCAAGTACGGCACGCGAGATTACCGGGGCGGGGGACGCTCGAGCGCGCGTGAGACTTCGGTTCGCGTCGCTGCGGGGGCGGTGGCGAAGAAACTTCTACGGGAGCGCTACGGCGTCGCCGTTGTGGGCTTCGTGAAACAGATCGGCGACATCGTTGCCGACGTCCGTGAGCCCGAGAGCGTGACGCTCGAGGACGTCGAAGCCAACATCGTTCGCTGCCCCGACACAAAAGCGGCCGAGCGCATGATCGAGCTCATCGAGACGGTGCGCAAGGACAGTGATTCGATCGGCGGAGTCGCGGAGATCGTCGCCACCGGTGTTCCTCCGGGATGGGGCGAGCCCGTCTTCGACAAGCTCAAAGCCGACCTCGGCAAAGCGATGCTGAGTCTGCCAGCGGTGCTCGGCGTCGAGTACGGCGCCGGCTTCGGTGTCGCCACGATGAAAGGAAGCGAAGCCAACGACGTCTTCACCAAAGACGGCGATCGCATCGTAACGCGGACGAATCGGCATGGCGGCATGCTCGGAGGCATTTCTTCAGGAATGCCTATCGTCGTGCGGTGCGCCGTCAAACCGACGAGTAGTCTTCCTAGAGAGCAAGAGACGGTGACGCGCGGCGGCGACCCTACGACAATCGCGACGAAAGGTCGCCACGACCCGTGCCTGCTCCCACGATTCGTCCCCATGGCCGAAGCGATGATGGCGATCACGCTCGCCGACCACGCCCTGAGGCAGAAAGCGCAGCGGTAGCAGGTTCCCCCGAGGGCTCCACGCGAACGATGTGACGTGGCCACGGTTGTGTCACCGTGGTGACATAGCAAAGCAGCTCACGCTCCGCGGACTACTCGATTACGTCGCCGAGCGTCTGGCGGGACTCAGTGAATCTCCACCGACAACTGAGAAAATGTTGGCTGTACGTTGGGTGCGCCAGCATTGGGCTCACTTGGACTGAAGGTCCTCCTGCCCTTTCTGTGGATCCCGATTAGGCGCGCAGGCCATCGCGCCTCCAGCAGACCACGGTGCTCACCGGCGTCAAAGCTGCCCTCGCTTCGCTCGACCGCTGCGCCGGCCTTGACTCCTTATTCTGACGTCAGAATAAGGAGTCTTATTCTCCCCTTGCGATTATGCAGACCTTGTACGTAGAGAGCGCCGCCCGGTATGTGCACAACCTGCCATGGAGACGAGGTCGCGATTTAGCCCGAGCTGCAAGAGCTCATCGCCGAGTCCCACCCGGACGACGAGGCGACCGGTTTCGAAGTCGACGACCTCCGAGGCTGGATGTGGGCCGAAGTGCCTCGCGAGCAATAACCTCTCCCCGCTTGGGCCGCTTGGGCCGCTTGGGGAAGACTCCTGGGAACGACTCTCTGTCTAGACGGAGTTGAAGTGTCGGTTGCGGTTCACGCACGCGGTCCGCTGAGCGACGGTAGCGGTCCATCTTGTCTTTGCCGAAGTCCAGCTCAGCCATGTAACCGTTATGCGTTTTGCAAGCGAGCCGAATATTTTCAGCGCTTCGATCGCCGCCGACGCCATAGGGCTCGTCGTGGTGGAACTCCACTCCCTCGCGCGCCGGGCAGCGCCTGCCGTCTTTGGTCTCATACGTGCATTGACCGCCGTCACGCTCCCATACGAAGCGTCTCACCGGGGCGGAGATGCCCCGCGCACACCGGGCGACGTGTCGGCTTCTTCGAGACTCTTTCTCGTGTTTTTCGTCTTACCGAAACGCTTGGCTTCCAGCCGTTCGAGTTTCTCGCTCACGGCAGCTTCCATAACCGAAGCGAGGTCTACGCCAGGCATGAGCGCGGAGAGCCGCTCGATTTTGTCACGAAACTCGGCGCTCGCCGTGAACTGAACTTTATAACGCGCGGGGGCCAGCGGCTCGACGACCGCCAGCTTCTCAGGTGCTTTCGGAGCAGGAGCTGGCGGAGGGGCCTGACAATTCTCTCCGACGCTGTCTGGACCGGCTCCGTCTGAACGAGGCTCGGATTTAGACGCTCTGAGTTGGCGCCTGTCGGGTGTAAACACTTCGAGAGACTTTCGAATTCATTTCGAGCGAAACGATGCGCTTGTCGTTTCTTCAGCGCGTGCTCAGTGGCATTACAGATCGTGTCTGCGATTTTTGTCGAGTGGCTTCGAAAAGGCTGTCAAGCAAAAAGTGGGTCCGGACCGGGTACATTGGTAACAAAACAGACCGGCGACATGGGTGACAATGTGGACAACAGGAGGTCGATATGCCAACGGCGCGGGGTTCGCTCTCTGCAAGCGTCGTCGACGGAAAGTTGTATGCGATCGGCGGAGGCCAGAGGACTCAGGGAACTTCTCCGCCCACGGCGCTGGCAATGGTGGAAGAGTTTGTCACCCTCTCAAACGAGTGACAACAATATATAGAGGACGTGGCGATCAAAGTCTTGCCCGAGGAGAGACCAAAACACCGTCGTTATCGTCGCCCCATACGGAAATCCCGCCATTGGAGCCACGCCGAGCTTTCCATCCCGCGCCCGATAGACCTCTCCCATCCTGGTCACAAACTCGCCCGCTACGAGATTCTCGAGCCCATCGGCAAGGGCGGGGAGTTCGCTGAGAACGAAGAACGCCTAGTCCCCTGTATCAGAACAAACTAGATAAAGCAGAGCTTGCCGAAACCCTTCTAAGTGCATGAATCTTATGAATCTTATGGGCTGGCGAAAAGCCTAACTTTGTATACTAATCAAAGATCCAGGGGACTAGCCCGATTCAAGCGAGAGGCCAAGGTTCTTGCGTCTTTGAACCATCCGAACATCGCTGCCATTCACGGGCTGGAGGAGTCCGAAGGTACACATTACCTCGTTCTCGAGCTTGTCCCGGGCGAGACTCTGGCCGA
The DNA here is from genome assembly GCA_965237955.1 of Candidatus Marinacidobacterales bacterium. Classification (GTDB taxonomy): domain Bacteria; phylum Acidobacteriota; class Vicinamibacteria; order Marinacidobacterales; family SMYC01. The sequence goes on from OZ250169.1 coordinate 5,206,697, forward strand.
AAGGATCTCACGCGGTCCCATTCCGGTTGAAGAAGCTATCGAGATCGCCACCAAGATCGCCGAAGCCCTGGAGGAGGCGCACGAACAAGGAATCGTTCACCGGGATCTAAAACCCGCCAACATCAAGCAGACCGACGACGGCAAGATCAAGGTTCTGGACTTCGGTCTCGCCAAAGCTTTCGCCAAGGAATCGCCCGAGGCCGACAGCTCGATGTCTCCCACGCTTACTAGAGATGCAACTCGGGTGGGCGTGATTCTCGGGACCGCGGCGTATATGAGTCCCGAGCAAGCCAAGGGAAAGCGTGTTGACAAGCGAACCGACGTGTGGGCGTTCGGTGCGGTCGTCTACGAGATGCTTACGGGAAAGCGGGCGTTCGCTGGTGAAGATGTTTCCGACACGCTCGCCGCTGTGCTACGAGCGGAGCCGGGCTTCGACGCGCTGCCCGCTGAGACGCCTGCCTCACTCCGGCGGGCGTTGAGGCTCTGCCTGACGAAAGACGTGAAGCAGCGCTTTCACGCCATGGGTGACGTGCGACTCATGTTGGAGGGTGCACTCGAGCCCGAGCAACCGCTCGGCCGAGCGGGCCCGTCACCACCGGCTCCACCGGCGCGGGTCCGCACGGCGGCAGTGTTGCTGCTCGGTGTTGCGACGGGAGCGGCTGCGATTTGGTTCCTTTCTTCGCGCGAGCCTTCGCCGAAGCCGATGGTCCGGCGGGCAGAGATCGTGCTGCCCCCATCGGAGAGGTTGTTCTATGGTGCGGGCATCGGGCGTCCCGTGATCGTGTCGCCCCAGGGGACGCATCTCGTGTACGCGGCGAGGAGAGAATCGTCTGTGCGCCAGCTCTTCGTTCGGCGTTTCGATACGGATCTCGCCACGCCTATCCCCGGAACCGAGAGAGCACTACAGTTCTTCTTTTCCCCTGAAGGCGACTGGCTCGGTTTTTTCGCCGACGGTAAGCTCAAGAAGGTCGCACTCTCGGGAGATGTTCTCAAGGAGCTCTGCGATGTAACCTATCCACTCGGCGGAGACTGGGGTCGCGACGAGGTCATCTACTTCGCGAGTAGTGCGTGGAGAGACGGAGAATTAGATCCATTGCTATCGGGTCTCTTTCGGATCCCGTCCGATGGGGGTGTCCCAGAGCAACTGGTGACGGCAGAAGGCGAGCATGCAGATGCTGCTCACCGGTGGCCGCACATTTTGCCGAAGGGTGACGGAGTCCTCTACACATCCTACGCGCGGGACACATTCTCATCCAACATCGTGTTTCAATCGTTGTTGACTGGAGAGAGCCGTGTCCTGATTGAAAACGGTGCCAACCCAGTCTATCTGCTGACTGGACACATTCTCTTCCGGCGAGACGACGCTCTTTTGGGGCAGCGCCTCTTGATGCCATCCGCTACCAGGTCAATGGCAATCCCGCTGAGGTGGCTGACGGGGTCTTAAGCCGTGGAGCGTTCGAATCCGGCTTCCACGTTTCGTTGGAAGGAACGCTGGTTTACGTGCGAGCTCAGGAGAATCCCGAAAGCGAGCTCGTGTGGGTGGATCGGCAGGGAGGGACGGAGCTCCTGCGCGACTCGAGGGCCGAGCATACTCCGCACCCTCGGCTCTCGCCGGAGGGGAGACGCGTTGCGGTGACCCGCGGCGGGCTCGGCGCTGATCCGCCGAGCATTTGGATTTACGAGATCGATAGAGGCATCTCGACAGAGCTGACATTATCGGACGCCGCTAGCTATCGGCCGCTTTGGACGCCGGACGGCAAGAGCATTGTCTACGGGCGCGACGCCACTGGCGGTGTTGACATTTACATGACTCGCTCCGACGGGAGCGGGGAAGAGCACCAACTAACGTCGGGAGGGTATCGAGTCCCGACCTCCGTGTCGCCGGACGGCGCGTTCGCGTTCTTCCGCGAGATGGGACGCAGCTGGGATATCGGCATGGTGCGCCTCGACGGGTCGAGCGGCCCGGAAACGCTGGTCGCATCTGATTACGCCGAGCACACTCCTGTACTTTCGCCCGATGGGCGGTGGCCCGCCTACGTGTCCGACGAAAGCGGACGCGAGGAGATCTTCGTTCGCCCGTTCCCAGAACTCGAACCCACGACGCGTCTTTCAACGGAGGGCGGCGCGGAGCCCGCTTGGGCCAGAGGCGGAACTGAGCTCTTTTATAGGAACTTCACGAAGATGATGCTCGTCCCCATCCGAACGGGGACCGAACTCCTGCCGGGGCGTCCTGCCGAACTCTTCGAGGGCTGGTATCAGATGGGAGACATTCAGTCGGCTCCCAATACGAACTACGACGTCTCTCTGGATGGGAAGCGGTTCCTCATGTTGCGGGATGTTGCCGGAGGTCACCTGGACTCACGTATTCAGGTAGTCTTCAACTGGCACGAAGAGCTGCTTAGGCTGGTTCCGGTGAATTGAGTGGGGATGTGATGGACGCAGCTCGCGAAAGAACATGAAAAACATTTCCGGTTAAGGCAGACTGGTGCGGTCCGGAGCGGTGAGATCGACGAACCAGTGGGGCCGTTGAGACCGTTCAACTGGCTGATCCGGCGTGTGCGTTGGTAGAGCGAATAAGTAGGCGTCGCCGTGAGCGCTTTGTCCACGGTGCGAGCCTGAGATCCTGATTAATGAAGTTGATTAGCACGCGCTCCGCTGCGGCGATGAGGAGGAGCGATGCCAAACCGGATTGCTGGGATAGACGTTCACAAGAAGATGCTGGCGGTGGTGGTCGCCGACATCGCAGTAGAGGGCGAGTATAAGTTTTCGCGCCGGCGTGTGGGCACGAGACCGAGTGAGCTTCGGGCTCTGGCGGAGTGGCTGGTGGCCGAGGGGGTCGATGAAGTAGTGATGGAATCGACCGCGCAATATTGGCGCCCGGTGTGGGAGGCGTTGGAGCGGTCCTGGGCTCCGCAGTGCCGAGCTCGGCCGGGCGCGGGTGCGCAGTCGGGCAACTTGCATCTGGCGCAAGCAAAGTCGAATCGCGGCGCGCGGGGTCGGAAGCGGTATTTTCCGGATGCCGAACGATTGGTGAAGCGTTTGGTGGCGCAGGAGCTGACTCTAAGCTTCGTTCCCGAGCCGGAGCAGCGCCTGTGGCGAACGGTGATGCGCCGCAAGTACCAGTTCACGCGTAACCGGGTTCAGCTCCAAAACCGCCTAGAGTCGTTGCTGGAGGAAGCGCATCTAAAGTTGTCGAGCCTGGTGTCGGATCTTCTGGGGCTGAGTGCGCGGCGGATGTTGCAAGCCTTGGCGGACGGGGAAACGGAGCCGGCCCGCTTGGCGGAGTTGGCCGACCGTCGATTGCGTGCCACGCCCGAGCAGTTGTGCGATGCGCTCGGCGCGTGTGCCGATCTCAACCCCGTCTATCGGAAGCTCGTGCAAATGACGCTCGAGGAATTACGATTGCTCGAAGAGCAGAGCGCGCAACTCGATGAAGAGATGGCGCATCTGCTCGGCGAGCATCAAGCAGCTGTGCAACGACTCGCTGAAGTGCCTGGGCTCGGCGTGGATTCGGCGCAGCAGATCATCGCGGAAGTCGGGGCGAGCGCCGAGACGTTTCCGTCGGCCAAGCACCTCGCGTCCTGGGTGGGCGTGTGCCCCGGAGAGCACGAAAGCGCCGGCAAAAGCTACAGCCATCGCTCGCCCAAAGGCAGTCGGCCGATGCGCCGCCTCCTCAATCAAGCCGCCAACGCGGCCGTCAAGACCAAAGGGAGTTTCTTCCAGCTCGTGTACCGGCGCTTGGTTCCACGCCTGGGGCACGCGCAAGCCATCTGGGCCGTTGCCCATCGGTTGTGTCGTTTAATCTGGAAGATTCTCCACCAGGGCGTTGACTATGAGGAACGTGGCCCCGACGTTAGCCGCGCGCGCTCCAAACGACGCATTGCCAAATATGATCCGCGACCTGCGCAAACTCGGATATCACATCGAGCCTTCTCTACGGGGAGATCCAGCATGACGATAGATGTTTTTCGATCCTGGTTCGAAGAGTTGAAGCGCCTCGTCCCGACCGACAACTGACATGCCCCTCACCCCGGAACCAAGCTCGGCACCTACGAGATCATCGCCGCCATCGGCGCAGGTGGAATGGAGAAGTCTACCGAGCCAGCGACACCAAGCTCGACCGAGACGTTGCAATCAAAGTCCTTCCCGAGGAGTTCGCCCAAGACAAGGAGCGCCTTGCCAGGTTCGAGCGGGAGGCCAAGCTCCTGGCGCAGCTGAACCATTCGAACATCGCCACGCTCCATGGGCTCGAAGAGCACGAAGGCCAGCAGTTCCTGGTGATGGAGCTCGTCGAGGGGGAGATCTTGGCGGAGCGGATTGCGCAGGGTCCGATCCCCGTCGACGAAGCGATCCCGCTCTTCATCCAGATTGCCGAAGGCCTCGAAGCGGCTCATGACAAGGGAATCATTCATCGAGACCTGAAGCCGGCGAACATCAAGATCGGTCCAGACGGCAAGCCGAAGATTCTGGACTTCGGTTTGGCGAAGGCGCTGGAAGGGGACGAAGGTAGTGATCCGTCGGAGTCGCCCACGATGACAGCCGCCCCCACGCGGGCGGGTGTGATCATGGGCACGGCGGTGTACATGTCGCCGGAGCAAGCCCGGGGCAAGCCAGTCGATAGGCGGGCTGACATCTGGTCGTTTGGCGTCGTGCTCTTCGAGATCTCGCCTCGGCAACTACGAGGTCCTCTCCGACCTGGGCGCTGGCGCGCTGAGACCACCCGGCGATCGCCTCCGCCGCCGCATGAACTTCTCCGAGCGCTAAAGCGCAAGCGGTCGGAGCCTGAAAGAAATCCCGGGGTAGGTGATACTTGGCGACTAGCGATCAGGCGGGGTGAAGGCTGTTGAATCGAGTATGGTTCGGAGTGTCTCGCGCTTGCCCTCCGACAGTCCCGTGAACTCGATTCCACAAAGCGCCTGGCTGCCATCCGCCTTGAGCGGTTGGCTCCAGACTACGCGCCCGCTCGCTTCCAGCATCTCTCCGTCGGAAAAACTCAGCATCATCTGGATGCCACGCCGAGTGTATACCTCACCCGTCTGCACACACGCGCCGCCCTCGGAGATGTTGGTCACGACCCCGTACGCGAACGGGAGGCCGTGCTCTAGGACGGCAACGGTTACTGATTGAGCTGGTACAAGGCGCGGTGATCTGCGAGCAGGAGCGAAGGGTTCGAGCGATTTGGGTTTCTTTGCCCCCTGCATGATGAATCCCCCAAAGCCTGTGCCCTGGGGGCAGGATGCGGCATTTGATGTACGTTAGAAGCAAACACCATGCTAGGAGTTGGCGCCATCGCTTGCCCGCGTCGGAGGTGGCTTGTTTGCTGTCGGATACGTCGATGCAGAAAGTATTGTGGTATCCGTCCCGTGGGTAGTTCCCAACAATACCGTGTCGCCACGTAGCATTGCATGCCCAAGATGGTCATCCGGCGTCGGCGATGTGTACCTCACCATGTGTCGAAGTGGGGCACTGCCAAGTCGCGGCTGACGAAGAAGACACGTCTTTCGCAGACTGGACGCAGGGCTGCTCCAACCCGAGCCGTCCCTCGAAGTCGAATGTTAGCGGCGGGCGTAAATTGCACACTTATGGCGGACGAAAATTGCACACTCGGCCATCCGTAAAAGGAGGCCGTTGTCGTGTGTCTGGAGTGCCAGACATGACGGCGCGCCTTCAATCAGAATGGCGTTTCCGGAGTGGAGGCGCCGATGTACGGAAGGGAGAAACGAGTGTTACTACGAGAGTATTTGGAGCAGGGAATCAAGAAGGCGGCGCTAGCAGACAAGCTAGGAATCAGCCGCCGAACGGTCCACCACTGGATAAAGACGGGTCAACTGGACCGAGAGTTGGACGAGGAAACGGTGCGCTACAAGAAGCGTCCGCGGATCGAGCGCAGGATCGACCCGTACCGGGAGATCCTTCATTCGCGCCTGCACGAGTTCCCGGAGCTGAGTTCAGTACGCCTGCATGATGAGATCCGTGCCGCGGGCTATGAAGGCGGCTACACGCAGGTCAAGGAGTACGTGCGGCAGATTCGCCCACAGCCACCGGCGGAGCCGCTGGTGCGTTTCGAGACCCCACCAGGCCACCAAGCTCAGGTCGATTTTGCACACTTTCGTTTGCCATGGGGTCGTCGGTGGGCACTTCTCGTGGTGCTCGGATACTCGAGGCTGCTATGGCTTCGGTTTTTCAAGCGACAGGACATGCGGACGTTGTTCGCGGGGCTTGAGCAGGCCTTCCTATTTTTTGGAGGAGTTCCCAAAGAGCTCCTTTTTGACCAGATGCGTTCGGTCATCGTCGAGGATCACCGCCGGGAAGGTGGCCCTCTCGTTGAGAACCCAGAGTTCGTCCGCTTCGCCCACCACTGGGAGTTTCGAACAAGAGCGTGTCGCCCGTATCGGGCGAAGACCAAGGGCAAAGTGGAAAGGCCAATCCGCTATGTGAGAGGAAGCTTCTTCTACGGTCGCCACTTTATCAACGATGACGACCTCGATGCTCAGCTCGAGCGTTGGCTGAGTGACGTCGCCAACGTCCGACTCCATCGCACAACCAACGAACGACCGATAGAACGATTCGCGCGCGATGAAAGGGCCACTCTGAGACCGCTCGTTGAGCGGCCATATCGCTCTCTTGTACTGCCAAACCAACCCGCGAGAAGAACTCCAAAAGCCTGCTTAACCACACTGCCTTCGATGGATGTCGAGCATCGTCCCCTCGAAGTCTACACGCGGCTCGTTGGAGGTGGACAATGAAGGCGAGCACAATATCGCGACGTGAGCAGATCCGTACGATGCTGGCCGACCTAAAGATGCCTGGCGCGCTCGAAGCTGTCGACCGCGTACTATCTGATGCCGATGGCGGTGCGGTCACAACGGCGGAGGCCATCGAGAACCTTCTTGGAGCGCAGATCACGTTGAGAAACAACCGTCGTCTCCAAGCGGCGATGCGCTCCTCACGACTCCCCGCGGTCAAAACAATCGATGAGTTCGATTTTTCGTTCCAGCCATCGATCAAACGCGAGCAGATTGAGAACCTTCACGAGCTCGGGTTCGTTGAACGTAAGGAGAACGTCGTCTTATTGGGACCTACTGGTGTGGGCAAAACTCATCTTGCCATCGCCGCTGCCCAGAATGGACGGCGCGTCTATTACGGCACCCTGGCTGAGCTCATCACCTCCCTCGAAGAGGCTCGTGACGCGGGCCGCCTCACTCGTCGACTCGCGGTTCTCAGTTATCCGTCACTGCTTGTTGTCGATGAAATCGGATACCTACCCGTCACCCAGACCGGCGCGGTGCTTTTTTTCCAGCTCATAAGTAGGCGATACGAGCGCGCTTCGACCGTGCTCACCTCTAACAAAAGTTTCGAGGAATGGGGCGAGATCCTTGGCGACGAAGTCATGGCCGCCGCTCTCATCGACCGCATTCTGCACCACTGCCACCTCGTCAACATCCGAGGAAACAGTTACCGCATGAGAGAGCACTCCGAACTGTGGCGAGCGCTCCATCCGGCGGGTTCGGACGAACCTCACCCGCCGGCTAAATCTCATAGGAAATACACGGAGGCGACGGCGTCATAGGGTTCGCCACCCATGGCTCGGGTGTGCAATTTTCATCCGCCATGAATGCGCAGTTTTCGGCCAGCGTTGACATCGAAATTCCCGCGATTCAATTCTTCCATTTCGCGTCGTCGCGCTTCTTCGAAAAGAGGATGCCTTTCTTCTTCATAGCGACAGACCTGACAAATTTGTTCTGTGTTGAAGGAGCTTCCCTCTGTGGCCCGGTGGACAAAAACACGACAGCCCTTTACCGCATCGTAGCTTTAGGACAATAATAGGGCCCTGCCGACCCAACACCGTGCCGAGAGTCTGGAGATTCACTAATGAGCCCATTGAGTAACGTCCTTGTTTCTCTTCGCAAAGAGCAAGCACACCTGGAGCGTCTGCTCGCTCGCGTGAACCGTGCTATCGACGCTCTGACTGATGCGCCAACGAAGAAGAAAGTTGCTACGAAGAAGCGCAAGCCGATGTCAGCTGCTGCGAGAAAGGCTGTCTCTGATAAGCTGAAGCAGTATTGGGCTGCCAAGAAGACGGCTGGTAGAAAGAAATAACCTCGACGGGAACACGAGTAAAGACACCCGGCCGAGCTTTTGGCAGATGGTACGAGGCCGCGCAGGTTGACGGAGAGGAGCAATCGACGAGCCTGATTTTCAGCGCACGAGGCGTTGTGAGCAAAGCACAGCCCGAACGAACATCTAAGAGAAGGACGACAAATCTCTCACATCCGCGGAGAGCTGCCTCGACAGCGGCGGAAGCCCGTGTCGGCACATCTTGCACCTGCGGGGCCCGTCACGTATCTTTGCCGAGGCGGGGTAGCCTGGGTTTCCCGCCGAATGGCGCAAGTCGACTGGGGGCTAGTGGATGTCCGACGATGGCAAGCTCGCTCGGGCGACGCGTCTGTGGCAAGAGGGCTGCCGAGCCCTCTCAGATGGCGATCTAACGAAAGCCATCGATCTCTACGCGCGCTCGATCGAAACCTGTCCCACCGCCGAGGGCTATACCTTCCGTGGATGGGCGATGAGCTTCGAAGGACAGATCGATGAGGCGATCTCCGAGTGCTTGAAGGCCATCGAGGTGGATCCGAGTTTCGGAAACCCCTACAACGACATCGGCTGCTACCTCATGCAGCAAGGAGACCTGGACGAAGCTGTCCACTGGCTGCGGAGGGCCAAGCAGGCCACCCGCTATGAGTCACCTCACTTCCCGTGTCTCAATCTGGGACGCATCTACATCATTCAGGAGATGTACTCTGCGGCGCTCAAGGAGTTCGAGCAGGCCCGCAAGCTTCACCCGGACGATCCGATGGCCGAGGCCGCTGTCCGTGCTCTGAAGAGGACGATCCAATAGATGGATGGGCGATGGCCCGGCCGCGCGACCGCGGGTATTGTCAAGTTGAGAGCTCCCAGGGCGATCCGACCGCGTACCAACCGACATCGCGGGGACTGTTACTGCCACACCCAGCGTGGTTGCTCGAAATGGGCCACGCGCGTGGCGCGTCCATGTAGCAGGACTTCGCGGGTTTGATACAGCATCGTGGCCGTAGGCGCCCAGATCGTCGTACCAAGAAGCGGCATGGGGAAACAAATCAACGGGCGCTCGCCTGGTAAATTTCGAGATGCTGCCGGCCGGTGAGGTGTTCCGTGCCCTCGTAACGCCGGCATCGTGTTAGGCTCTTCCGCATGTGGATTTCCTATCTCGCGCTCCTTCTTGCGGTCCAGTCGGCTCCGTTCGAAGTCGGCAGGCCCCGTCCCGGCTTTGACGCTTCCTTCGATCACCGACGGCAAGCCCATGTCCCTGGCCGAGTTTCGCGGCCGGAAGGTCATGCTGCACGTCTGGGCTTCCTGGTGAGCGGGCTGCCGTAAGCACGTGCCCGGGTGGCACGAGAAAACGAAGGCGCTGCAAGAGGCAGGCAAGCTCGAGTTGGTCGGCATTATCGAAGAGCAGCACCCCGATCGGACGCGCCTCTTCATGCAGTGGAAAGAGATGGGCTGGCCGCTCCTCATCGACTCGTTGAATCTTCTCGACGTGTCGGCTGTGCCTCTGACCTATCTCGTCGATGAAGGAGGGGTTGTCCGCTTCGAGCGGCCGAGCGACGAAGATCTCGAAATGTTTTTGGCCACCGACTACACGAGCGCGGATAATCATGCCCGGTCGCTGGATCCGGAACGTGACTCCCCGGAGCACGTGCTGCTCTGGGGCGACGACCGCGATGTGAGCGACGCGATCGCGGAACTCGGGCAACGAATCGGCGAGGCACCCGAAGATTCCCGCGCGCACTTCCGTTTGGGTGTGGCTTATCGAAAGCGCTACGATTCGGCCGAGCGTCGCGCCGGGGATTTTCAGAAAGCTGTCGAGCAGTGGGTACGTGCACTCGAGCTCGACCCGAACCAATACATTTTTCGACGCCGCATCCAGCAGTACGGGCCCCGGCTCGACAAGCCCTATCCGTTCTACGACTGGGTTCCCGAAGCGAGGGCGGCCGTCGAGGCGCGGGGTGAGACGTCCGTCGCCCTGCGCGTGGAGCCGCGCGGCGCCGAGTTCGCGAAGCCGCTGAAGTCTTTTGCCGCCAGTGCCGAGACCGGGGAATCACCCGATCCCGGCGGGCGCATCTTCCGTGACGAGCAACCTCTCATCGTCGCCGAATCCGTGGTCGTTCCCACGGTCATCGAGCCCGGCGAGAGCGCGCGGATCCATGTCGCCCTGAGGCCCGATCTCTCGCTGAAAGCCCACTGGAACAACGAGGTGGATGATCTCGTGTTCTGGGTCGATCCACCCGAAGGCTTTCGTGTCGATCGCCGCCAACACACGGTCGTGATTCCTCCGAAGCCCGTGAGCCAGGAGCTTCGCCAGATCGAGTTCGAGATCGCGAGCCCCGAAAATTTCACCGGAATGGCTACGCTCTCAGCGTACGCGCTCTACTACGTGTGCGAAGACGTCGACGGCACGTGCCTTTTCCGTCGCCAAGACGTGCACGTCGAGCTGAGCGTGAGGTAGCTTTTCGTGAACGCGACGTCGGCGCTCCGGATGAGCTCGATCATCCTTAGAGCCGTAAAAGACGTTCACTTCCACGCGAAGCGCGGCTGTTCGAAGTGGGCGACGCGCGTCGATCGCCCGTGTAGCAGAACCTCTCTCGTCTGATAGAGCATCGCGGCCGTGGGCGCCCAGACCGTCGTGCTCAGGAGCGGAATAGGGAAGCACATCAGAGGACGATCGCTCGTCTGTCCTTCGGTGATGCGGGGGACGCCGGGAGCATCGAGCACTTCGAGCGGCACGATGTGCGCCGCGTGAACCTCGACGGGATCGGGCGTAAGCTCGGGTCGATCCGGGCCCCAAACGACGACCGGGGTGATGACGAATCCCGAGCGCGTCTGGAAATCGTCCAGGTGTCCGACGACACCATCACGATCGAGCTCGAGTCCGACCTCTTCTTTGACCTCTCGAAGTGCGGCTTCGATGACGCTCTCGCCTTCATCCGTGCGTCCGCCCGGCAGTGCCCACTGTCCCGCGTGGCGCCGGAGGGTCAAGGGTCGCCGGGTGAGAATGAAAGAAGCATCGCCGTCTTCGTTGCCCACAAGCGTCACCGCGACCGCGGCGGGTACGAGATCGTGGTCGACGATTTCTCGACGCTCGAAGCTCTCCATCCGCTCGGTCACGCGCTGGCGAAAGCCGTCGTCGAAAGCGATGCGCATTATTGAAAGAAGCCGAGGCTCCGAAGTTTTTCGAGCTCCTCCGAGCTCATACTTTCGGCAGCGGCGTCGTCGGTCGCGAGCTGGTTCTCGAGCGCCCATTTGTGCCAGCCGTCGAGTTGTTCGGCCAGCCGCTCGACGATCTCTGGATTCTCCTCGGCGACGTTTTTCTGATTCAACGGATCAGCACAATGGTCATAGAGCTCGAGCTCGGGAACCTCGACGCCGTCGGGCGCGCGGACATTGTGCACGAGCTTCCAACCGTCGAGGACGATGCTGAACGCATCGACGCGTCCACGTCCGATCGGCTCTGACGGTGGCGCCTTGTACTCCGAAATTGCTGGCCGGGTGCGAAACGCGGCCGTTTCACCCGACGCCGACATGAGCGGCACCAGCTCGATGGGTACTGGCATCAGATTCCACGTGAATCGACTCAGCTCGTCCTTGTGCTTCCACAGGACCTCGCGCTCCCAGCTGCCATCGCCGGTGAGACGATAACGCCTCACGTCTTTTTGGTCGTCGCTCGCCACATACAGCTCGTCGCGCCCGTCACCGTCGAGATCGAGAAGGATGGAGGCATGCTCGAATCCCGAAGAATCCGAAGCGATCAGCTCCTTGGTCCAGCTGTCTCCGGATTCCGGCCGGAGTAACCAAAGGCCTTTCTTGTTCGTAGCCGCAACGATTTCCTTGTCCCCATCCCCATCCACGTCGCCCGCGGTGAGGAAACGGCAGAGACGATCGTCGATCGTCGTAACGACGTTTCTCTCCGCTGGGTCGGTATCGGCGTCGTAGCGGCGGATCTCGACGCTACCGCCCGCCACGCCTTCCACGGAGACGTAGAGCTCGTCGCGCCCGTCGCCATCGACGTCGGCAACTAGAATCTCTTTCGCATGACGATTGCCGAGGTCCGCCACCTCGACGCGACCCTCCGATTTGGCAGGGACGTATCGCACGACCCGCCCGGCCTGCGGCGTGCCGTCGAGTTTGTTCGGTGCGGTGGGCGTTGCGTAGATTTCGATCGTACCGTCTCCATCGAGATCTCCCAGCTCGATTTCGTGCACGACGGTGTTCGGCTCGCGGTCCAGTTCCTCGACCGAGAATCCACCATTGCCATCGGGTTTCAAGACGGCGACCACGCCCTGGTCGTGGGTTGCGACCGCGATCGCGGCGGTGCCGTCGCCGTATATATCGCCCACCTCGGCGTCGCGCATGCGGCTGAACTTCCCACCGAAGTCGGCTTCCCAGAGGGTCTCGACATCTCCGGATGGAGACCGGAGCTTGACCGCGGCCTTGGTGCCTCCGAAAGTCAGCACTCCGGAAGCCTGATAGGCCATCGCCTTGTGAACGACGTTGCTGTCGCCGTCTTCGAAATATCGGTAGCCCCACTCGGTTCCGACATACGTGAGAACCCCGACGCGACCCGGAAGCGGCTTGGGTGAGCCGTTGTCGTTCTCACCGAGGGCGGCCATGCTGAGGAGAAGCGCCTGGTCGTAAGCTTTGTCAGACGGAGTCGGAGCTCCGCATCCGAACATCACGAGAACGACCGCGGCGGCGCCGAGGCGGTTAGGACCGTGCATGGCCCGGGACCATATCACGTGGTGATGGACAGAGAGTCCTCTTCGACGGGTTGGCGGGAAACGTGATGAAGATGCGCGAAATCAGAGCTCGCGGAGGAAGAAGAGCTCGCCACACCCGCGTCCCGCAGTGTCGACGCCTATGATTTCTACATGCAAGGCGCGCACGTCATGCAGGAGGGCACCGAGGAGGCGACCAACGTCGCGTTTCAGTGCTTCACTCGCGCTATCGAGCTCGATCCGAATCTGGCCGAGGCCCACGTGGGCCTCGGTGCGGTGTATGAAGCCCGCTATTGGTTCCGTTGGGGCGGTGGTCTCACGAATCTTGACCAGGCGGCCGCGAGCTACGAGAGGGCGGTTCAGTCGAATCCAGCGTCGATGAGAGCGCACCGGAGGCCTCATCATGGTGCATAACTACAGAGGGCGCGTGCCCGGGAGTATTACGGGAAAGCGACGGCGGCGTTTCTTGATGCTGGGCTCTTCTTTGATCAGCTCGGAGAGCGGGAACGTCCAGAGGAAGCGTGGCGTCGGCGCGTGGAGATGGTTTCTCGGCGACTTCTGGCTCCACCTGCGCAGGCTCACACCGACACCGCAAGCAAGAGTCACGCCTCCCGAGCCCAAGCCTGCTGCCCCGAGCACCTCGATGGACTACGAAATCAAGGAAGACGAGTCCAAAGGGACGAGCCACGAGCAAGAGATGCGACGGATGAAGCAAAGCGGCGGCGAGTCGCGGCTCCTGCGCGACGTGAAGCTTCACTTCAGAATGCGGGATTGGCAAGGGGCGGTTCCGCTACTCGAGCAGCTCGTCGCGATCTCACCCGGAAAGGCTTTCTACCGCGGCATGCTCGCACGCGCCATGTCGCGCGACCCGGCGACGCGCAAGGACGCCGAGGAACATTTCATCGAAGCCTTGAGACTCGCCCCTCAAGACCCGGAGCTCCACTACTGGCTCGGCCTCTACTACAAATCCTTCGGCCTCAAGTCGCGCGCGATCACAGAATTCCGCACCACGCTGCGCATCAACCCGAAACACGAAGGCGCGCGCAAGCAGTTGGGCGGCGGCCGCAAAAAAGACGACGCGCTCGGCAACGTGTTGAAGAAGCTCTTCGGCTAGCGTCAACGGGTCTCAATACGTCTCCCGAAGACGCCGCTCCAGCGCCTCGTACTCTCGGTGAAATTCGTCCAGTGCCTCGAAGGCTGGAAGCGAGACGCCAGCGAGCTCGAAAGGCCGTTCCCAAAGGGGAGAGATTCCACCCAGCCGCACGGTGTGGCGCAGCAGCTCTACGGCCCGATCTGTCTCTCCTAGTTTTGCTGCTACAGCGGCGAGAATGTAGAAGTCACCGGCATTGAAACCAGATGAGACGAGTCTTTCTTCCTCGGCCAAGAAGGAAGCGCGTTCCCCAAGAAGCCCGTAAAAACAGGCGAGAAGCGAGCGCGTGCGAATGTCATCGGGGTATGCAGGCGGCGTCTCCTCAGCCTCCGGGAGCTCCTGTTCCTCGATTTCGAGCTCGAGCTCGATTTCGAGGTCTTGGCTGAGCTCGACCTCTTCGATTGGAATCTGGCGCAACATGGAAATCTCGTCGTTGCCGGAGCGCTCTCCTTGGATGAAGAGCTCGCTGTCCATGTCGGGCAGCGGTTCGTCATCGATATCCGATCCGAGGTCGAGCGATTGACTCGTGTCGAGCGGTTCGTCTTCAGGCGGTTCCGGGGAATCCATGATGGACCACGATGGCGGCTCCATCATTTCGGATCGCGGTTCGGATGCTGGTGGCTCGGGTGCGCGATCTTCGTCGATCACAGCGGACGACGTGCTCTTGTCGGAGTCGTCCTTCATCGACCAAGACGGGACCCCCATGGTGTCGCTCTCATCGGCCGGTTGGTCGGTTTCGTCGCTCTTCAAAGACCAAGAGGGAGCATCTACGCTTTCGACGGCTGGCTTCTCTTCGCGAGCTTCCTCCGAGTCGTCTTTGAGGGCCCACGACGGCGCGCCGACGCTTTCGATCTGGGAGGGTTCGGCAGCGGGAACGGGCTCTGGCGCAGGCGCCGAAGGCTCGACTACGACAGGAGGTGGAGCCTTCGGTGGCGGGATCTTCTGCTCGGGTTTTTCCAGTGCAGTCTTTCGAGAACCTCGGAACCATCCCCGAACGGTATTCCACAGCCGGGCGAACCAATCGTAGACATCGCCGAGCGTGAATCCTTCCGAAGCTTCGACCTGGGTCTCCTGCGGCTCGACATCGCGTTCGAATCGCGCGGGCGGTTCGGGTGCCTCGACTTTGTGCCGGATCTCGGAGAGAACAAACGTACCGGTTTCTTCTTGTACCTGCAGCAGGCGGCGCCGCCGATCGGTCTCGACGGGCTCGAGGATGCCGCCGGACAGAAGTCCGTAGCAAGCTCGAAGCGCGACGCCTTCGTGACCACCCACGATCTCAACGATGTCCTGAATCGTCGCGCCGTTTTTTGCCGCGCGCAGCATCGATTTTTCCTCGGGACGAAGCTTGTCGACATCCAGCGTGAACGGAGGCTGGTCGACGATTTTCACTTCGGTATCGAGCGGCGGCAGACCTGCGAGGACGAGTGATTTGCGCGACATGCGACGAACGCCTTCGATCAGGATGCGATACACCGAGAGGCTCACCATCAGCTCGACCGGTATGCTGCAAGGGCGTTCGTCGAAGCGGTAGTCACCCCGCTTCGCCACGAACAACGAGAGAACGATCCGATTCACTTGGGCGGCAACGTAGCGACCGAGCTCCTCCTCGGGAACAATTCCGGCTTCGACGAGCACTGCTCCGAACTTTTGCTTTGTCGTCTTCATCAGCATGCTGGCAAGGGCGAACTCGTGGCGTGAAATCCGTCCCCCCTCGATCATGCTCTCTCCGAGCCGATCGGTCTTCCGATTGCTCGATGATGCGAACACGACGAAGCCCCGGTCGAAGTAGATCGTCTTGATAAAGGAGGGGCCGGTGATTTGGAGGTCGCCGCTGTGCTCCTCGACCGCGATGCGGCGGAGTACTTCGGCCAGAGGCGTGTGGGCGAGACCGCCCTCGAGGCGCACTGAGATGCCCGAGCGGCCGCCGCTATTGGTACTCGCGGTCGTCATCGATGATTCGTTTGTGGCGCAGCATGCATGTTATACGAGCTGGACTACAAGGGAAAAGGACCCCAAGTGGAATTTCGGATCAGCGCGTGGCCGGCAAGTTGTGCGGCCAGTCATTCGCGTTCGTCCGTCACCACGTCCATCACCCAGATGTCGCCGAGATCCTCCTCCCAAGTGAAGTAGAGGTACTGGCCATCTGTGGCGAGCGCGTAGACTCCCGGATTGCCTCGCTTTCCACTGAAATCGCTCAACGGTCGCTCCGCTTCGTCCTCGAGAGACACGACCCAGATATCGCTCAGGCCCAGGAAGTAGATCGCCGTCCCATCGCGTGACGAATAACACCGATGGTGCATCTGTGTTCTTGGCATCGCGCGCAAAGCACCCAAAAACGTTACGCGGGCCCTTTGGTTAGACGGCGTCAGCGGGTCTGCGTGAGTCGTGCGTGGAACGCAATGCCCTTCCAAAGGTTCTGGCGCTGCTCCACACTCAGCTTTTTCAGGTTCACTTCTAGGGTCTCGCCGCTGACAAGAACGATCTCCATCCGGTGCCACTCGGGCAGCTCGTAGGTCGGTCCGCGAGACTGAAAGGCTGCGGGCATCTCCGGCCTCGCGTCGAGCTCGTTCGCCCAGGTCTGTCCCTCCACTGCGAACCCCTCGATCCTCTCCCACGGAATCTCCTTGCCCACTCCGGGCGGCACCTGTACGAAGAGCCCGTCTTTACGCACGTCGACGCGATACCAGAAAAGCGTCATCACGCTCGTCAGTAGGAGAAGGCCGGCAAAGCCGTAGAGCGCCCACGCGAGCAACCTGGCCCGCTCGCTCTTTTTCCATCCTGATGCGACCCACCATCCAACTCCGGCCGCGACACCCACGCGGAGGACTACGATGAAATAGTTGAAGCCGTTATCGAAGTGAAAGACGAGGTCTTGGGGCAACCTGCCTTCCTGTTCGGAGATCATGCAGCCCGCGGTTCCAAAAAGAAGGAAAGGCAACAAGGCAAAAAGTTTCATCGGGCAATCGTGCCTCAAAGGGATGCCTCCAGAGTACGGACCGATTCGGCGCGAGTCAATCGATCGACTTTCGTCGTTGAGACCGCTAATCCTGTCGGTAAAATCCCAGCGTTGGAGATACGAGACGAGTCTCGCACATACGAAGAAATCAACCCCGACCAGCGGGTTCGAGCACCAGGCGCGTCGACGAATCTAGATCTAGATATTTCGACCCGCCTTGCGCGGCGCGCCTGTCGAGGGAGCGCATCATAATAACCGGGGGGCTTCGCGACGCCTGCGCCGTTCATCAATCTTGCGCTGGATGAAAGCCGCCCCGTAGACGCGCTCCGCGGCTAATCCGTTGTGGTGGGCGCAGAGGATTTGAAGTAATCGCTCGTCGTTGCTGCGAAAGATGCCAAACGGCCGCACATGCTCAATTTGAAGTCCGGTGCGTGAGCTACATCGTGTCCTGTCAAAGGCGTAAAAATTGGCATTGGTAGTTGGCGCGATCGTGCACCCGCTCCGAAACATCGGAGGCGATGTAGCGGGACTTGGCTGGCTCGTCGTTTTTCGCAATCTCGTTTAAACGAGATTTTGCTTTCGATGAGTTTTCGCGCTTATTCCGCCGCTCGAGCTTTTTTTTCGGGTCTTTTTTCTCGAGGGTGATGTCGAGGGCCTTCTCGAGAATATCCGCCATGTGTTTTTGAGCATTCTCAACACCGAGAACTTCGGCGAGTCGCTCGAACTTGTCCTTGAAGTCGCGATCGGCCGAGAACCTGAAATTGTACTCGTCAGCTCTGGCCGGCTGGAGAATGGGTGGCGAGCTCTTCGGCGGCGTTTGCTCGAGCGGAGGTTCTGGAGCCTTCGGGGTGAGGTTGTCTTTTTTGGGTTGTTGCGGTGGCGCTGCCGGCTTGTGACCGGACGGGCGCTTACGGATCGACGGCTCGAAGACGGGCTTCGGCCTGAGCGTCACGAGGTATTCCTCTGTCTCCTTGCGCGTCATCTCCGGACAGAAATCAGCTTGTCGACGTTGTTCTCGCTGACGTGAGCGGCGAGGAGACTCGCGACGGTGAGACTGATACGGTTTTCAGCCAAGGCGACCAGTAGCTGGGGGAACCGGCGCGAAACGTTCGCCACGTGAATCCGCGCGGGCACGGCGCCTTCACTCAAGTTGAGGCGCCGTATGCAATAGTCGAACAGATTCTTGTAGCCCAGCTCGAGCACCACCTTCCGAGCCGACATCTCGGCGATGTGAGCGATGAGCTTGGCGATGTTCCCGTTCTCGGCCACAACCAGTTTTTTGGCAGAACGATCGGGCGCGGTGCTAGACAAACGTTCGAGCTTTACGAAGTAGCTCTTGAATTGTTCGATCATTGTCATTTGTCTTCCTCTCCCCTCAGTAATGGATTATACTCTCGGCTTCTTGCGCACCCAGAGACGGCGCTGGAAGACCTAAACTCGATCGATTCGAAACTAAATCAAAACTGCGCTACGAATGCGCCACAAGGCGCACCTTGCGTGCCTGAACGAGGTTGTACGAGACGAAGTCATCTCGAGCAATCTTGCGCCGCTAAAGCTGTCAAGCTTTTTTTTGCTTTATTTGACGTGTGCAGCACGTCCTGACATAAGATGAGATTTTACCGACAGGATCAGCGGGTTCGAGCACTAGAGTGCTGAGCGCGGTCTTGCTGAGCAAGTCCCTCTCCCCCTTGGGGGAGAGGTTAAGACGGGTTAGAGGCTAATGTTCTTGGCCCAAGACTTGGAACCAGCGGGATAGTCTATTCCCGGTCTCGTCGACGACGGTGACGACGTGTCTTCCCGGGGTCATGTCGAGGCCTTGCTGGTGGAACGTCTTGGTGCTGCCGAGATAGACGTCGTCGATGTGCCAGAACAACGTTGCGTCGGGGCGGCGGTGTACGGCTTCGAAGACGGTCTCGCCTCGTTTGCGAGCGAGGTCCGTCGGGATGTAGAGCTTCGTTCCGGCATTCGGATAGAGAAAAGCGATAGGACCGCTCGCGCCTTCGATACCGGCGGCGAGGCGACAGTCTTCTCGGAACTTCGGGAGCGGCTGGTACTCCGCGTGGCGTTTTCGGTAGTAGAACTCGAGTCGCGCCGGCAGCACGAACCATGATCGATGGCTCATGCGTCCCGGTGCCTCGCACGCGCCATTCACGCGCGCTCGACCCGCTTCGTCGAGATGCACGCGGCGGTTGAACGCGCTGACTTTCTCGAAGTGACTGTTTTTCGGCACCCAGCGAAGCTCGCTCTCGCAGCCGCCGCCCGCGAGGTAACCGTCGTTCTTGCAGACCTCGACTTGCTTCATATGAAGGTAGGGTGTCCGGAACCATGGCTCCGGATCTAGATGGTTAATCAAATCGAAGAGGATCGGTGCGGCTGTTGCCGAGCCGGTCAATCCGGGCCGTCCTTCGCCGCTGGCGTTACCGACCCAAACCGCCACGGTACGACTCGGCGTGGTGCCAATGGCCCAGCCGTCTCTTAGTCCGTAGCTCGTCCCCGTCTTCCAGCCGACGATCCTCGAGCTTCGAAAGTGACGCCAGAATCTGCCGTCACCAGGCCGTTTGACCTCGACGAGCGCGTCGAGCGCTAGCCAGGCGGCACCGGGGCTGAGCTCGGCCATCCGTTCAGTTTCCGTGGTGTCGTCGGCAAGGATCTTCAGAGCCTGATACGGCCGTCGAGTCCCCGGACCCGTCTGGCGCGCAATGTCGGCGAGGTTCGAGTAGATGCCGGCCATGTCCCAAAGCGTCGTCTCGGCGCCGCCTAAGATCAGCGTGAGCCCATACTCGTTCGGAGTTCGGTTCAACGTCGTCATGCCGAAGTGCTTCATGAAGTCGTAGAAGCGGTCGATCCCGTGCAGGTGTAGCATGCGCACAGCGGGAACGTTGAGCGAGCGTGCGAGCGCGACGTTGGCGGGAACGACACCTCGATAGGCGTGATCGTAGTTCTCCGGCATGTAGCCGGCGTACTGCGTCGGGACGTCGGGCACGAGCGTCGTCGGTAAAACGTCGCCGGACTTGAGCATGGCAGCGAAAAGAAATGGTTTGAGAATACTTCCGGTGCTCCTCGGTCGCCGCACGATGTCGACGGCGTAGCCGCGCTCGTTGTCGACCGACCACTCGGCGTTACCGACGTAGGCGAGCACTGCGAAATCGACGTTGTTCACGATGAGAGCGGCGGCGTTGTGGATCCCCTGGAGCTTGAGTCGCTCGACATGCTCGCGCACGATGGCGCTGGCTGCTTTCTGTAACTCCGCGTCAATGGTCGTCTCGTATCGAGGACCGCCCGCATCGTCACCGGCCGCACGCAAAGTCTCGAGCAAGTGCGGCGCGGAGCGGGGAAGCGGGTGCGGCTTGTCGGGAAGCGGCTCCTTCAGCGCGAGCTCGAGATCGAGATCGGAGAACGCACCGTTTGCGAGGAGCTTGCGCAGCAAATCGTCGCGTTTCGTTTTGAGCTCGTCGCGCCGTCGTCCCGGATGGATCAACGCGGGAGCGTTGGGCAGCACCGCGAGCATCGAAGACTCCGCCCACGACAAGCGTTCGGGCGGGCGCCCGAAGTAACGCCACGATGCGGCCTCGAGCCCCACGACGTTGCCGCCGAAGGGCGCATGACTCGCGTAAAGCGCCAGGATTTCATCTTTGTCAGAACGGAGCTCGAGACGAATTGCGAGAAGAATCTCGATGAGCTTCTGTACATACGTGCGCTCGGGATTCTTGCGCGCGAGACGTATCACTTGCATCGTCAACGTACTAGCCCCGCTTACGACTTCGCCGTTGACGACGTTGAGGTACAACGCACGGCCGAGCGCCCACGGGTCGACGCCGTGGTGCTCGCGGAACCGCTTGTCCTCGAACGCCATGATCGCCGTTTCGAACTTCTGCGGCACGCGTTCTAGCGGTGGAAACCGCCACTGTTCGTCATTCGCGATGCGGCCACCCAGTAGCGTTCCGTCCCGCGCCAGGAGCACCGACGCCACCGGGACGTCGAAGAGGGGGTCGGGCAACGAGTGCCGGAAGCCTAGCTCCACTGCGAGTGCGGAAGCCGCGAGTGCTGCGAGACGACGCCGGTTCATTGCTGGCTGTCCACTTCCACCCAATGACCGGCGGTGCGACCGTTCTTGCTCGCGTCGTACATCGCTTCGACCGAGACGGTGGGCAGGTAGTAGCGGCCGGTGTAGGCCGCGTTGAGAAGTGTGGAGAAATGTTTCGTCTCCTGAGATTTGAGCGTGAAATAGCGGTAGACGCGATCGTCGCGGATGTCCTCGTATTCGAGCTCCGACGTGGTCTCGACTTCACCTTCTTCGGTGTCGAGGCGCGTGTTCAGAATCTCCCAACCGGAAGGGAGAATCTGGCTGAGAGCGAGATCGGCGAGCGCCGCATCGCCCTCGTTGGTCACGCTCATCTCGGCGACGAAGTCTTCGCCTTGCCGCAGGCGCCGGACATCAATGGAGTTACCATCGAGATCGCGGTAGCGCACCGAAACGCGCAGACCCTCCGCAGAAGCTTGCTCGATTCCCGGCTCGGGCGTTCCGACCAAAGTAATGTTGGCGTACAAAATGCGCCCCGATGCGTTCCGCAACGTGAACGGCGAGCCGCTATCCGGAACCGTGAGCGGGTAGCTCTCGA
Source organism: Candidatus Marinacidobacterales bacterium (assembly GCA_965237955.1). Taxonomy (GTDB): domain Bacteria; phylum Acidobacteriota; class Vicinamibacteria; order Marinacidobacterales; family SMYC01. The sequence goes on from OZ250169.1 coordinate 5,228,231, forward strand.
CCGGCGCACTCATCGTGACGCGCTCCAACGACCTTCGACCCTCCGCGTACTCGAAAACTGGATTACCGATATCGGCCCCCTCGGCAAAGCTCGCGAGGGACATCAGTGCGTACGCGACCGATTGGGTGCCAGTCGATGTAGAAGACTTTGCCGCTGCAGTGGCCACCGGACGTATCGCACGCGCGGAGCAAGTAGCGACCCCACGCGGGGTATTGGATTTGAAAATTCCACGTCCCTTTACCGTCTACCGTCGACACCGCGTCTTGGGTGACGATACCCGTGTGGGACGCGGTCGAGTATTGAGCCAGCGATTCGCCCGATTTGTCCCACCACCACCGCCAGTCGATCTTGTAGAGCGCAACTTGAATCTTGTCGACTGATACCGGCTCTCCGGAGGCGTCCAGCGTGGCGAGCTCGACCGTATGGTCGACATCGGTCAGCAACATGTTGCGCCGGCTGTCTCCCTTGGGGAGCCTCACGCCCACGTAGTGGTTATAGGGCGAGAAGGGAAGGCTCGTCCGGCTCGTGCTGAACGCGCCGCCTTTTTCGAAAACGCGCGACGTAAAGCTGCACGTCGGCGTCGAGTCCCGCTGCGGTCGCCCCGGTCAACCACTGACCGAGAAGCTCGCCTTGTAACGGCACGTCCGAGCGATCGAGCCGGTCCTCACCGAAATCGAGCTCCACTTTGAGCCGGTTGGGCATGACCGTCTCGACCCGGAGTGTCTTCGAGAACGTCGTGCCGCCAATCTTCGCTTTCGCACTCCACAAGCCGGTCGGTGCGTCATCCGGGGTCTTCAGCGCGAATTTGTAGAAGCGTCCCACCGGCGATGTGTTCGTCTGCCTTTCGACGAGCTGACCTCTCGGGCTGACGAGATCCAGCGTGACCGGGTGCTCGCGAGGGATGAGATTCTCTTCGTCTTCGAGGACGAACGTCAGAAAAATGTCGTCCCCGGGACGCCACACCCCGCGCTCGCCATAGATGAAGCCTTTGAAACCGCGGGTGACGTTTTCGCCGCCGACATCGAAGTGGCTGACGGGGAGCGCCGTGCCTTTCGAGAGTTTGAGATAACCTTTTCCGCCTCTTTTTTCGGCGAGGAGGTAGAAAGGCGTCTCGCGGGTGTCGAGCTCGGCGAAGCCGTTGGCGTTGCTCCGGGCCCTCCCGATCTCCTGGTCCTGGAAGTTCATCACGGTGAGGTTCACGCCGCTCATCGGCTCCGACGTTCGCAGATCGGTGGCGACGATGAAGAGCTTGCCCGCGGGTTGGCGTTTGACGAGAAGGCCGATATTCGAAGCGAGAAAGTTACGGTCGGCTTTCGCGCCCGGGGTGTATCGGTAGTACGCGTCCTTGCACGGATCGTGCTTGTCTTGCCACGTGCTTCCGTCGTTGACCTGCCCGTAGTACTCCTCGTAGTAACCCCAATTGCTGTGCTCCTGGACGTAGAGGTCTTCGTGGTTGGCCGGGGTGATGTCGGGCGCGTTGGGTGCCGCGGCTCCTGGACATGCGGTGGTCGCGTCCGCTCGTGTGATCGATAGGCTGATACGAAAGAGTCCGCCCGGATGTTTGTCGAACAGGTAGGTCGCATCGAGGGTGTATCGATTCCACTTGCCCGGCTCCGGAGGCGACAGTTGGATGGTCCGTCGCCACAGATAGCGACCGACCCGCTGCCGGGAACCATCGAGCTTGTTGTTTTGGAGGAATTGGCTGATGTTGTTGTCGAAAATCTTGAACGCGGTGACGCGAACCGCGTTGACACCGACCGCCTCGAACGGAATGGTCAAGACTGGATTCTCAGGAAGGATCACGCCTTTACCGGCAAAACGCACCTGCGGCTTCTGAGTTTGAAAGACGACGGCGCGCTCGAATCGCGCCATCAGTCGGGAGCCGTTGTCGTTCTTGATGCCGGTCTCGAGGGCGAGATTGATGGTTCCTTCGAAGTTGGCTTCGGGATAGATCTTCAGGAGGTTGCCCTCGATCCGCGTTCGCGGCGTCGTGTCTCCCAGGCGCACAAGGCCGTTCAGGTTTTGCCGCGCGTCGAGCGTGTCCTAAAAGTAAACCTGTAGGTAAGGTTGTGACTCCCGCACCGATTGAACCCGCGTGACTTCGAAGACACCCATCGCCGGAATCTCGATGGTGCGCTCACCGCTTTCGTCGAGACCGAGAACGCTTGCATCCCATCGGACGTTGAGCGTTGCCGGTTCTTCCTGGCGCACGAGCTCTCTGACTTCGAACTGGTGAGCCTTGCCGTCGCCGGAATGCCGCCACCGCACCGGAGGCACGGCGTCCAGGAACTCCGCGGAGAGCATCGACTCGATCACGTCGGCATCCTCGACGTCGGCGGTGCGCAAAACGCCGCCGAGCACCATGCCGTCTCCTCCCGCGATATCGGCGGTCAAGCCGTGGATCTCGACCTCGAACTGCTGCGCGATGACCTGAAAGTCGAACTGGTACTGGCGCAGCGTCTCCGGAATACCGGCGAGTCGGCGACGTCTGAGGGTCACGCGATAGCGCTGCCCGCTCGCAAGGTCGTCATCGGGAACGAGAACGATGTCTCTGCGGCTTCCGAACGTCAGGCTGCCCTGAATCGCCGGCTCGATCGAAATGGCCGCGGAGGCGTCCTCGCCGACGCGGTCGTCGACCACCACGTCATCGGCGAAGCGCACGCGGATCGTCGTCTTCTTCGAAACAAGACCGCTGGTGTGCGAATCGATGACGTCGGCCCAGAGCGGGTCCTGGGTGGTTGGATCGACCGGTTCAGGTTGTTCCGGCTGGCTGGGACCGCAACCGCTCACGTAGACGAGCAGTGCGAGTAGTCCGATGAGTAGATTGAAGACTCGAAGACTCGAATGCATAGGTACCCCCAATAGGCTGACAAGACGTTGAGGCAGCGTTCATACGGAGCGACGGCCCGCGAACGACGCGCCGCGCGGCGTTAACCAGGGATGTCGACGATCTTGTGTATTTAGGTTAGCAAAGATCGCGCCAGGTTAGGCTGTCATCGAGATGACCTTGGAGCTTGGCGCGGGTGGCAATGCTGCTCCGAGAGTCATTTCTTTATTGAAAAGCAACCTATGCAATAAGAAGTTCATGGCCGGGTAATTCTTACGCGACGTGGACGTTTCTTACTTACTCCAAAGGACTTGTTCCGTTTTCGCCATCGGCTCGCCACGTCGTCGTCACACTCCCGCCACAATACGGGTTGAATGTTGGCCCAAGACTCGGTAGCATCCGCCGCTACAGGAGGTCTCATGAGAATTTTGTCGGTTCTTTGTGTGCTGGCGCTTTTGCTGGCACCGAGCTTTTCGCTTGCACATCCGCACTTCAACAAAACCGTTAGCGTGAAACTGCCGAGCGGCGCCGAGGCGACGATCGCGTACAACACGACGCCCGCCAACGTGGCTCACGCCGAGAGCGCGGCTGTTGGTACGTTCATCACGCCACGACGCCCGGCGCTGGAACTTTCCGCGGCCGCTTCCTCGGGCGGAACGGAGATCCCCGCCGGCAAGTACACCATCGGCGTCGTCAAAAACGGCGCGGACGACTGGACCATGGCACTCTACAAAGGCGGGCTCAACCGTGGCGACACCCCCGACATGGCGAACGTGATCAAGCTCGACTCGATGTACTCGTCGAGCATGGGTACTGCCGATCACATGCTCATCGACATCACACCCGGCCACGGCAAGTTCGAGGGCAAGGCGGTTTTGACGCTGCACTTCGGCACCATGTTTTGCGCCGGAGCGCTGCCGTAGGCAGGAAATTCGCGAGGTGACCTCCTTTCGCGGAGGCCACCTCTATTTTTTCTAATACCGATAGTGGTCGGGCTTGTACGGCCCGTCCACGTCGACGTCGATGTAGTCGGCCTGTTCTTGGGTGAGCCGGGTGAGCTTGGCGCCGAGCTTGTCGAGATGCAGCCGCGCGACTTCTTCGTCGAGCTGCTTCGGTAAGGTGTAGACCTTCTTCTCGTATGTGCCGGTGTTCTGGTAGAGCTCGATCTGAGCAGCGACCTGATTGGAAAAGCTGTTGCTCATCACGAAGCTCGGGTGACCGGTAGCGTTGCCGAGATTCAAGAGCCGTCCTTCCGAGAGAACGATAATCGAGTGCCCGTCGGCGAAACGCCACTCGTCGACCTGCGGCTTGATGTTGATTTTCTCGATGCCCTGGACCTTCGCGAGACCGGCCATGTCGATCTCGTTGTCGAAGTGACCGATGTTGCCGACGATGGCGTTGTGTTTCATCTTCTTCATGTGGTCGGCGGTGAGGATATTCAGATTGCCGGTGGCGGTCACGAAAATGTCGGCTTTCTCGACGACATCGTCGAGGAGGACGATTTCGTAGCCGTCCATGCACGCTTGGAGCGCGCAGATCGGATCGATCTCGGTGACGACGACGCGGCATTTCTGGCCCGAGAGTGCCTGCGCACAGCCTTTGCCGACATCGCCGTAGCCGCAGATCACCGCGACTTTGCCGGAGAGCATCACGTCGGTGGCGCGGACGATCCCGTCGACGAGCGAGTGACGGCAACCGTAGATGTTGTCGAACTTGCTCTTGGTGACCGAGTCGTTGACGTTGAAGGCGGGGAAGAGGAGCGAGCCGTCTTTTTCCATCTGGTAGAGACGGTGCACGCCGGTCGTGGTTTCTTCGCTGACGCCCTTGATCCCTGTAGTGGAAGACGCGATCGGTTTCCAAAACTCCGGGCTCTCGTGGTAAACCTGTCCGAGAAGCGTGAGGACCACTTCTAGCTCTTCGCTGTCCCCGGTATCGGGTGATGGCACCTTGCCCGCTTTCGCGTACTCGTTGCCCTTATGGACGAGGAGCGTGGCGTCCCCGCCGTCGTCGAGAATCATGTTCGGGCCGTCGCCGTCCGGCCATCGAAACGCTTGGAACGTGCACCACCAATATTCGGGGAGGCTCTCACCCTTCCACGCGAACACCGCGGGTCCTTTGGGATCGTCGGGCGTTCCATCGCGGCCGACAACGACAGCGGCGGCGGAGTGGTCCTGCGTGGAGAAGATGTTGCAGCTGACCCACCGGACCTCGGCGCCGATATCGCGAAGCGTCTCGATGAGGACGGCCGTTTGGATCGTCATGTGGAGCGAGCCCATGATGCGAGCGCCCTTGAGCGGCTGTTCTTCGCGGTATTTCTCGCGGAAGGCCACGAGGCCCGGCATCTCGTGCTCGGCGAGCTCGATCTCTTTACGGCCGAACGCGACCGTCTCCGGGGAGAGATCCGCGACTTTGTAAGGAAGATCAGAGAAAAGGGGAAGGCCCGTGTTCATAAACACGGCCTCGGAAACAGTTGCGGTCTTGCCCAATTCATTGCTCCTTAAAGCTTTTTATAGTTGTCGATCAAGTCATGTTACTTCCGCTCCAGGATGGCGTCAAACCCGTAAGCGTCACAAGTCGCGAGGCTTACGTCCGATCTTGCCGAGTAGCTGCGTCGCGCCGAAACCGAGCCCGATGAGAGCCAGCGACGTCGCTACTTGAGTGCCCGATGGCGAGAAACGCTCGGTGGGCCAGTCTTCGGGGTCGAACATTTCGCGATTCGAGGCCGTCACCTCGGTTCCCTTAATAATGTTGCCGGGCTCCGGGGGGGCCGCCTGTTGGAACGGCCACAGCCCGACGACGGCACCCAGGAGAAGGCCGAGAAGAACCCCGAGCGTAGGCTGGCGATAGCGCTCGAGTAGCCACCGCAGCAGATTGCTGACGCCAGCGACGCCCCCGACCACGCCGACGCCAACCGGGATACCTACCTTCATCGCGGTCCACGCGAGAGCGTAGTCCCGGGGTGAGCTTAGAAGTGCGTCCTTGAAGTCACTGACCGCGCTCAGGATGGGAACGTACTGTCCGAGAAGGAGCAGAAGGTAGCCGCCGCTCACTCCCGGAAGGATCATCGCACTCGCGCCTACCAGCCCTGCAACAAAGAGGAGACCGTACGCGGGCCCTGCTGCACTGCTCGACGCCGGTTGCCCGAGCGCCATGACTACCATGGCGACGAACCCGCCAGCCGCTCCGACCGCGAGGCCGGTGCTCATCGGCTTGGCGAGCCGCCACACGATTGGCACGCCGCCGAGCGTCAGCCCGATGAAGAGGCTATACATAATGAAGCGACGCGCGACGACGAGGTCTTTCACCGGACCCGCGAACACGAGTATTGCAATCGCGGCCATGCCGACGACGCTGGCCAGCAGGGCGAGGGAGCGAGGCTTGAACCGAAACGTCGTCACTTCGGCGATGGCGCCGATGAACTCGGGGTAGACACCGGTGGACAGCAGCATGGTTCCGCCACTGATGCCGGGTACCAGGTTGGCGAGCCCCATCAAGAGCCCGCCAAACGCCCCGCGAAGAGGGAGAAGAATCGGATTTTCTGTCGAAGATGGCGTTTCGTTGGCTGTAGACACAATCGCCGAGTATAGCTCAGCCACAGTGTAAAATAGTTCCAATGAGCAACGAACAGAATCCGATACTCCAAGACGCGTCGTCGCTCCCACGCTTCGACGCGATCCAAACCGAGCACATCGAGCCAGGCGTAACCGCGCTCGTCGAGGAAGTCGAGACGATGCTCGACGAGCTCGAGGTCGAGGCTAAGCCCACGTGGGAAGGCGTCGTCGATCCAATCGAGCGCATGCACGACCGACTCGGCTTCGGTTGGGGAGTCGTCGAGCACTTGTTGAGCGTCAAAAACAGCGAGGCGCTCCGGGTCGCGTACGAAAAGGCCGAGCCCAAAGTTGTCAAGCTATCGATGCGCATCGGACAGAGTCCGGCGATCTACCGTGCGCTCGTCGAGCTCCGTGATAGTCCCGCAGCCGCAAGCCTCGATGCCGCGCAGCACCGCATCCTAGAGAAACTCATCGAGGCGGCAGATTTGGCCGGTGTCGGTCTCGAAGGCGAAAAGCAGGAACGATTCCGAGAAATCAAGCTCGAGCTCGCTGAGCTAGCGACGCGGTTCGGGAATCAGCTTCTCGATTCTACGAAAGCGTTTGCGCTCGAGCTGACGAAACCCGTAGAGGTCGAGGGGCTTCCCAAGAGCGCTCTCGAAATGTCCGCACAAGCCGCGAAACAAGCGGGGGAAGAGAGTGCGACCGCAGAGTCGGGGCCGTGGCGGATCAACCTCGACGGGCCGAGCTTCATGGGGTTCATGAAGCACAGCACGCGTCGTGACCTGAGGGAAAAACTCTACCGTGCCTACGTGGGCCGAGCGAGCGAAGGAGAGTTCGACAACCGACCGCTCATCGATTCGATACTTCGCTTGCGGCGCGAGGAAGCGAACCTCCTCGGGTTCGACACCTACGCGAAGCTCTCGCTCTCGCGCAAGATGGCGGGCTCGGTGACGCGAGCGGAGAAACTCCTCGAAGAGCTTCGCGCGGCCTCGTTCGACGCTGCGCGGGACGAGCTCGAAGAGCTGCGCACGCTCATGGGGAAGGATGACATCCAGCACTGGGACACAGCGTTTTGGAGTGAGAGGCTTCGCGAAGCGCGGTTCGACTACAGCGAAGAGGAGCTACGCCCCTACTTTCCGATGCCACGCGTGCTCGAGGGTCTGTTCGATCTCGCCAAGCAGCTCTTCGACATCGAGGTCGTGGCCGCGGATGGTGACGTCGCTGTGTGGCACGACGACGTGCTCTTTTTTCACGTGCGCTCGCAGGACGGGGAGCACCTCGCGTCGTTTTACATGGATCCGTTCAGCCGCCCTTCGGAAAAGCGCGGCGGCGCGTGGATGAACGAAGTCGTCGGGCGCAGCGCGTTGTTCCCGCAGGCCTCCGGTCGCGCGCGTATTCCGGTTGCGTATCTGATCTGCAACGGCTCGCCACCTGTCGACGGGAAGCCGTCACTCATGACGTTTCGCGAGATCGAAACGCTCTTCCACGAGTTCGGTCACACGCTCCAGCACATGCTCACCCGCGTGGACTACGGGCTCGCCGCTGGCATCCGCAACGTGGAGTGGGATGCCGTCGAGCTTCCCAGTCAGTTCATGGAGAACTGGTGCTACCATCGGGATACTCTGATGGGTCTGTCGCAACACGTCGACACGCAAGAGAAGCTCCCCGACGCGCTCTTCGGAAAAATCGTCGCGGCGCGGACGTTTCGAGCCGCTAGTCTCATGTTGTCTCAATTGAACTTCAGTGTGCTCGACCTGGAGCTCCACCACCGGTTCGAGCCGGGCGGCTCCGAGACGCCCGGCGATGTTCAAAGACGGGTTGCGGAAACGACGACGGTGTTGCCGCCCATTGCGGAAGATCACTTCCTGTGCGGCTTCGCACATATTTTTCAAGGCGACTACGCGGCTGGGTACTACTCCTACAAATGGGCCGAAGTTCTGTCGGCGGACGCGTTCGCGGCGTTCGAAGAGGCGGGGCTCGATCAACCCGCGTCGCTCGAAGCGACCGGACGCCGGTTTCGCGATACGGTGTTGTCTCTCGGCGGCAGTGCGCCACCGATGGAAGTCTTCAAGCAGTTCCGCGGTCGCGAACCCTCGACCGAGGCACTCTTGCGCCATTCTGGACTGGTTGCGGCATGAGCATGCGCTGCTTCTGGATTTTGCTAGTTGGCGTCTTCGTCGCGTGCTCCGATTCCACCGAGGAAAGCGAATCCGATTCTGTCGCTCCCGCGACGCCAGAGCTTCGGAGATCGACTTTCGAAATGTCGGCGCGCGTTCTCGGACCCGTACAAAACGACGATGACGCCGATTTGCACATCGCGTTGCGGGAAACGAACGGCGTCGCCGCGCATCTGAACTCTCTGGTACTGCGGTGGACGAACGGAGTCGAGCGGCAGTGGGGTGCCGGGAATATCGCCGCCGATCGCGGATCGAACCGGATCGAAGGCAACACCGAGCTCGTGGATGCCACCGGATTCCAGCACCACGTGGTCGCCGCCCCGTTCCACCTCGACTGGTCCGGCGTGTGACGTGTGAGCCCCGATGGGTGAAGACCTCGTCCGTCGCGCCATCGAGCACCGGCGAGACCTTCTTGAACAACTGAGCGGCGAGGGCACGGATTGCTACCGCCTCTTCCACGGGGTCGCGGAGGGGCGGCCGGGCCTGACCATCGATCGCTACGGTCCAATCCTGTTACTTCAAACCTGGCGTGAGCCTCTCACGCCGGCAGAGATCGACGACTACCACCGAGTCGTCGAGGATGCGTGTGGTTGGTCCCTGACACCGGCATGGAACCACCGCGCCGACAAGTCGAGCGACGTGATCGCGGAGGCCGAAGCGCCGGTCGGCCGTGAGCTCGGAGTTCGCTACGACGTCAGCCCGCGCCACCGAGGTCAAGACCCATTACTTTTTCTCGACCTGCGCGCCGGCCGTCGTCTCATCCTCGAGCGCGTTCGAGGCAAGAGCGTCCTCAATCTCTTCGCGTACACGGGTGGCGTCAGCCTGTGCGCGGCGATGGGCGGTGCGTCAGAAATCTGGAACGTCGACTTCGCCCGCTCAGCGAGCGATTGGGTGCGGCGGAACCTCCTGCTCAACGCGATAGCCGAAGACCGTGTCCGTCTCATCCAAGACGATGTGATCCCTGTCATCCGACAACTCGCCGGCCTTCCGATGAAAGGACGCGGTGCTCGACGGCGGGACTACGAACGGTTCGAACCGCGTCAGTTCGACGTGGTCGTGCTCGACCCGCCGCGCTGGGCCAAAGGGGGATTCGGCGCCATCGACATCGTGCGCGACTACCCGAGCCTGCTAAAACCGGCCCTTCTCGCAACCGCGCCCGGCGGGGCCCTTCTCGCGACCAACAACACCGCTCGCGTCGATCGCGGCGAGTGGCTCCGAGTGTTGCAGCGCACGGCCGAGAAATGTGGGCGAGCGCTCTCGAGCGTCGAGGTGGTCGAGCCCGAGGCGGACTTTCCCGCGATCGATGATGCGTCCCCCTTGAAGATGGCGTGGCTTCGGATCAATTGACGCCTTCGGGGTACGTATCACGCAAGCATTCGCCGGCAGTACAAGCACGACATCAGGCCCGGTGCCGGTTTTGTGGAGCGACGCCGTGAGTAAGAAATACCCGAACGCCAGGGAACGGGGCTCGTGGCAGTAACCAGAGATCTATTCAAATCTGTTCAACAAGGCGATTTGGCGGGTTCACTCGTGGCAGCGCGAAAAATCCCAAATCGAGGGACTGGTCGAAAAACTCGCCTTATATTACGTGGAACCTAAAACCAGTTCCGATTGCGTGAGCGGCCGGTGGTGGATCTGAAGGTCTTCGCGTCTTGGGCAACCAAGCCTTGCGAGAGCCAAGCAAGCTGGAGCGTTGCGCGGCCGCGGAAAGTCGCCTAGCTGCAGAAGGAGGCGATGCGGTAGGTTGAGTTGCTAGAAGGGCGAACACGGTCGAGGCCCAGGGCAGGGAACAGTCGTGACAATTCGTCGTTGAGGACCAAACTGAAACTAGTCGAGGGTACGTTTTTGTACGGTGAGCTCCACCGGAACTGACGCCTGTGGAGAGGAAGGCTCTGGCTCAAACGGAACGCTTTGAGTGAAACCTGTCCATCGTCAAAACTCGTCCGTCCTTGAAATCAGGCACTTACACCGACCCAAGCCTGGGCTAAGAGCTGGTGCTCCCGCTTGAGATTCCGCCGTGGGAAGGGCAAAATCCCGCTATGCCGCGTGTAACAGGTGTATGTTCGGTAAAGACACCGTTCTGGCTGAAGAGGCAAACAGCATACGTAGAATTGCCGTACTAATTAATTACTTAAGAAGGATCAGGGTGACGCCGCTCGCAGCTGACCCGGGCCGTTGAGCGTACGATAGCGCTTTTCGCAGATCCCATGCGAGAGCCTGCACCGTGCGGGTGCTTTCTCTCATCCACGGGTACGGCTCCCCCCACGTCGGTTCCTACCTAGCCGCTCAGCCGCCGCCACCAGCCTTTCGACGCCGCTGAGCCACACAGCTTCAATGTCCGTTGGCTAGGCAAAAATAAACGGGAACGCTCATGTGGCGGGCCGCAGCGCCTTGTCACGCCGCATCGTCTCACTTGCGGACATAGGGACTTGACGGGTAGGTGGGCTCTTCACGGTCGAACTCGCTCAGGAACGGTTCTTGAACGCGCTTCCACTGCTCTAGGATGGTGCGACGAGCCTTTGCTGCAGCTTGCATGTCAAACTTTTGACCGAAGGCGAGATCTGAGATCTCCTTTCGAATGCTCTTAATCTCTTCGAATGGGTAGAGGCCGCGAACGTCGGGCCCTTCGCCGATGTTCTTGAAGGCGCCCCGTATCTCGTCGATTACCGTACTCATCGACGTGAGCACGTCGCCATACTGCGTCTGCGTTGGGTGTTCGAGATGGGTGTATTGAAAGCATTGCTGGACTGCTGAGTTGATCTGGCTCCAGAGAGCCCGGAGGTGCTGAAGGTAGGCCAAAGCGCCGCGAGAAGCAATAGCCCAGCCAGGCAGCGGGAATCGCGATGACGAACGGAATAAGATCCTTGAATGCTCCGTAGACCGGATCATCGGGTTTCGGAAATTGGGATTTCAAGACGATGCCTGCCACAATGGCAGCGGCGTATGTCCCGATTACCGCAAACACCCAGAAAGACAGCCAACGTTTCGTCACTCGATAAGCCCAGCTAGAATCGGCGACAAGACCGTCACCTAGTCCCATGGAACAGAAAAAGCTAGACAACACCGGCCCTTCTGTGATCTGCTAAATGCATGAAACACAAGGGCCGGCGAAAAGCCGAATTGAAGCTGTCGTCTCAAGAAAGCGAAGCGCTGACGCGACTGGCGCGACGCAGCCGTAGTTCGCCGCACCAAGCCTTCCGAGCGAAGATCGTGCTGGATTGCGCGGCGGGTCTGACGAATATGGAAGTTGCTAGGAAGATGCACACCATGAGGAGCACGGTGGGCAAGTGGCGAAGACGCTTTGTAGAACAACGAATGGAAGGGTTGTACGACGAACCTCGGCCGGGAGCGGCTCGCAAAATCGGCGATGACCAGATCGAGGAAGTCGTGACCAAGACGCTGGAGACGACTCCAAAGGGGAGAACCCATTGGAGTACGCGCTCGATGGCCAAGCATCTTGGGCTGAGTCATTCGACGATTGGACGTATTTGGCGAACGTTCGGGCTTCAACCGCACCGCTCGGAATCGTTTCGTCTCTCGCAAGACCCACAACTGGTCGAAAAAGTACGCGACGTTGTTGGCCTGTATATGAACCCACCGGATAACGCGGTCGTCCTGTGCGTCGACGAGAAATCGCAGATTCAAGCGCTCGAGCGTGCTCAACCTGTCCTGCCCATGAGCTTGGGCCAGCCCGAGCGACAAACCCACGACTACATTCGGCATGGAACGACTGACCTGTTTGCCGCACTCGACGCCGCAACAGGTGAAGTCTTCGGAAAGTGCTACGCGCGACATCGAGCGCTAGAGTTCAAGAAGTTCCTCGCTGAGATCGAAGCAGCCGTTCCCAGCGAGTTGGACATCCACGTCGTGCTCGACAATCTCGCCACGCACAAGACACCGGCGATCAAACGCTGGCTTTCCAAGCGACCTCGGTTCCACTTTCACTTTCACACCGACACACGCCTCTTGGCTCAACTTCGCTGAGCGCTTCTTTGGCTTGCTCACCGAACACGCCTTGCGACGAGGCTCGCACACGAGCGTGCCTCAGCTCCGCGTTGCGATACAAGACTATCTCGATGCTCACAACGAGAACCCAAAGCCGTTCAAGTGGACGAAATCCGCCGACCAAATCCTCGAAACCATCGCTCGGTTTGCCCAGCGAACGCTCGATACACATGGCAAATCGAATTTGGACAGTAATTAAAGATCCAGGGGACTAGTGAACCGTGGCCTTATACCACGATAATGATTCCAACTCCGAACGATCGCTCTACGCGGCGCTTTGGAATGTGCTCAACCGCAATCCCGGGGACGCCCAACTGCGCATGCAGCTGTCGGCGCCGTTCATGCTACCCTCCAAGGGTCAGCGGCCGCAGCTGATGCTGACGTTATTCAGTCTCGAAGAAATTCTCTCAAGATCGAATCGTCGAAAGCGCGGCGATGATCACGATCTCACCCCGAGCTCATTTCGATGAGGCTTTGCCCCACGAGAGCTCGGCTGTATAACCGAGCACTGGAGCAGTCGGCCCGGCAGGCCGTCTGCTTCACTGGAAAAAAGCGTGTATGCTCAGATCCACGGCGCCGGGCCGCAGCTCAGCGCTACGTTAGATTTTCACTCGAGGCAAATTGAGCGTAGATCGTGAAGCGATCCGAAAGCGGAACTTGGCCTACCTGACGAACGTGGGTTTCAAGGCCGCCGATTCGTTGCCGCTCGGACCACCGTCTGGGGTCGAAACCACCGGTCTTCGCTCGACTGCGGAGGTGGCAGGTCGGCTTTGGGCGCTAGAGTTACTCTTTCTCTATGCGGCCGACCGAGACGACGTTGCATCCGGAGAGATTGACATTGAAGACGTTCTTGCCAACTGCGACGCTCAAGCGTACCTCACTGAGGACGAAGGGAAGATACTGGGAGTCCCGCGCAAGTTAGCGATCGCTCATCACAGCAATCTCATCGGTTGGAAACTTGAGAACATGCTGCCGCTCGCCTGGTTGATGGGTTTCGACACCTCGCCCTCAGTGGATGGGGAAATGATCGCTGGAGACACTACTGAGGCATTGTTAGCGTTTCTACCTTGGCAACGTTTGACTCTGTCTGAGTGGGCCCGCAATGTTCAGTTTCGCTCCTTGGAAGACGTGCTGGCAATGGAGGACCTATTCTATTGCGCGCACAACGCGGTGCGGAGCGCTCAACTCGGCTCCACACGGTCCCCGATGGTTTCCATCCTGTCGTGAACGGCGGAGTCATTCACGAACGAAGACATTCCCTCACATGGGCGCTCTCACCCGGTGTGTCGTGGGACGAGACGGATTTGAGCACGTGAAATCTAACATTAGCTGAAGCAGGCGGTCGGCACGATCGTCTGCATGACACGAAGCGGCGCTTATGTTTCAATCTACGTGGCCGACCGCTGCTTAGCGCTACGTTATCCCGATATGAGCTATGGACATAGACATCAAGGCTAAAGCAACTTCCGGAGAACTGGAGGTCTAAGATATCATCGAGGTGGCGCATTCTCGCGACCCTAAGTGCGTATTCCAGCCATCGTGAACGCCGAATCCAGAGCAAGCTGAACAGCGAATCCGGTGAAGCCGAACGCTCATCGAAGCGATGAAGTGTTGGGTGACCTCCTTCCCACTGATTGAAAACGTGAACCTATCTTACCTGCGTGTTGTGTAGCAAGGGGCGGCAGGTCGGTGCCGGAGGGAGCGGGCGTAAGGAAAGACGCGAAGCGACCTTCCCGCTCCCGTAGGCAGCGACCTGCCGCGGCCGAACCCCGGGCGATGTGGGGCTGGTTTCGGGGGGTTGCTTGGGGTATGGCCTGGCTCGAGAAGACGCTTCCTGAGGCATTCTCGCGCGTCGTTTTGGCGCCGCATCGTCTGGCCCCGGGTTTGGCGGTTTCACCCGTTTTTATCGCATCGACGCTGTGGTCCCTCGCTCGCTCATGCATCGGCGTTGTCAAATGCCTTTGGCGCAGCCTTGGTCTTTCTCAGAGAAGCTCCTTTGAGAGTGATGCGGTGCGCGCTGTGGAGAATGCGATCGCAGATAGCGTCTGCCTGGTTTGGGTCGCCAATCGCTTCGTGCCACTGCTTGAGCGGAATCTGGGTCGCGATGAGTGTGGAGCCACGCTCGGCGCGGTCTTCGATGACCTCCATTAGATCCCGTCTCTCCGATTCTTTCAGCGGGTGAAGCAGCTTGGCGAGTTTCGTCAAAAGCCGGGCGTAGGAACCATCACCACGAGCGACCGCGAGCTCGTGGAGCAAGCGCGGTGCTCGCACGTAGCATCCGGTGAAGCCGCGACGACAGGCCCGCTCCACGAAGGCGCAAGCCAAGAACGATTTACCAATCCCCGTCGGGCCGGTGATGAGCAGGTTATGGCGCTCACCGACAAAGCGGCAGTTGCCCAGGCTCAAGATCTGTTCGCGGTTTAAGCCTCGAGGCGCTTGGAAGTTCACGTTCTCCAAACATGCCGGATAGCGGAGCTTTGCCGCTCGCAGTCGTCGAGAAAGCTTACGCTGTTCGCGGGCGGTCCACTCGGCATCGACCAGGAGTCCCACACGTTCCTCGAAGCTCAGCTCCTTGTATTCGCTCGAGCTCAACTGGGTTTCGAACGCGGACACCAAGCCGAACAACTTCATGGCGTTCATCTTTTCTATCGTTTCGGGTGTCAGCATCGGGACTCTCCTCCTTCGTAGTGATCCGCGCCTCGGATGTTCTCGTGCTCCTCTCGCGGTTTCGCTTCGGCGTCCGATTCGAGCACCACACGATCCAGACCAGCCGAGAGAATGTTTTTCACCGTGCGATAGCTGTAAGAGCTCAAAGCTTCCGCTCGTGCGCAAGCGGCCTCGAGACGCTCACTGCCCCAGCGGCTGCCTAGTCGCATGACTCCCAGGCAAGAGCGAAATCCCTGCTCCGGGTGAGGCCGACTCTCTAGAATCCCCGCAACCAGCCTTCCCGTGGCGCGACCTGACTGCTCCGCCCAGTGGAGCAGCCGCGACGGCGTCCACTCCAGGTGCTCCCGATGCGAACGTGGCATATGCTCCGGGTTCGTGGAGTAGTGCCCCTTTCCTTTCTTGCGGGGATGCGACGCGACGCGCTTTCCCTTGAACAGGACCTCCACCACCGAGGCCGTCACCCGTGCCTCGACTTTCTCGTGAATGAGCTGATAGGGAACGCTGTACAAGTTGTTCTCCACCTCCACGTGGTAGTCGATGTTCACTCTGCACCGCTTCCACGTCGATAACTCGTAGCTCTCCTGCGGTAGCGGTTTCAGTACGGGCCGGTCTAGCCTTTCGTACAACTCCCGCCGACTCACACCGAGCTTCTGCATCGGACGCGCATTCAGGACCTCTAACTTCTCCCAGATGGCTTCGTTCAGTTCCGCCAGGCTGAAGAACGTGCGATGACGAAGCACCGCCAGGATCCAGCGCTGCGCCACCTGCACTGCCGACTCCACCTTCGCTTTGTCTTTCGGCTTGAACACCCGAGCCGGGACCACAACCGCACCGTAATGCGTCGCCAGCTCTTCGTACGTCCGGTTGATCCCTGGCTCGTAACGGTCCACCAAATCCACGCCGCTCTTCAAGTTGTCCGGAACCCAGATCTCCGTACTGCCACCGAAGTAATCCGACATCCCCTTATGGGCCTTCGCCCACGATTCCAGCGACTGGTTCAGTGTCGCTTCGACGTAGGTGTAACTGCTCGCGCCCAACGTCCCGACGAACAGCTCCATTTCGACGAGCTCTCCCGTTTTCGGATCGACGATGTGAGGCTTCTTCCCCGAAAAATAGACGAATGTCTTCTCGCCTGCTCGATGCCGTTGACGCATCGTCGGGTTCAGCTTCTTCTTCCACTGACCGTACAGCTCGCAATAACGGCTGTAGCCGTACGCTCCCGGCTTATTCTCCGCGTACTCCACCCACAGCTGCAGCAACGTCAGCTCTCGGTGACGCCTCAGCTCCTCGTGGATGTGGGCATAGTCCAGACCCGGCCGTGCGCCAGACGAGCCCGGCGGCGGAAACAGCCCTGCCTCCAGCTCCCCGTCGCTCAGCTCCTCCGGGAGCGGCCAGCTCAGGCCACCCTTCTTCGCCTTGGCCAGGTACTCACTCACCGTTCCAACCGCCACGCGAAGTGCCTTTGCGATCATGCGGTGAGTAAAACCCAGCTCGTACTTTAACCTTAGAACCTCTCGTATTTTTCTCATCGATAACCTCTTAGCTGCCATTTCCTAGATCGTCCTCCTTCCGGGTACGACCTAGAGTTGCCTTGAAACGTGCTATCGATGAGCGTTCGCGATGCCGGAACCGGCGTTCACCTTCCCCGGAATCCGTGTTCACGATGCTTTGGAATGGATGTTCACCTTCGGCTGGAATCTGCGTTCACGATGCCCCGGAATACGCACCTAAGCTAGCGGAGCTATTTGACGAACTCACGGAGTCGTTTGATTGGCCGGAGTCGAACATCGTCGCCGGACGTCATGTTGTCCCATTCGGGCGGTGGACCCGTGTAGCCAGCGTCTTTATTCGCGGTGGCTATTCTGCGTTGGTGGAATTGGCTGTCCCTTCAGGAGCACCAAGTGACGATTTCCCATTCTGCCTTTCATTTCTAGAAAAGTACAAGACTCCTGAATCCGTCGAGGCTATCGTGACGATCATCGAGATCCTTCAGGCCAAACGGTCCCGGACGGCTGAAGCCAGACGAAAAACCACGGAGTCGATTAACCTGCTGCTGTCTTTCAAAGACTCGCCCGCTCCATCTAACGGTCAGGAGAGTACTGTAAGGTCCTTTCTGCACGACAACCTTCGTGAAGCAACGACGACCAGCGACCGAGCGGTCATTATGTGTGCGCTCCGCGGTGTGGGTAACGAGCAGTCTCTCAAGCTCGTGGGGAACGCTGGCCCACTTGATTCACCTTGGGAAGATGTGCCGGCGACCGTGAAACGCACGATACGCAGGCGCCTTCGCAACACTGAATTGTGTTGAGCAGGAACCACAGGGAAAAGGACTTTTGAAGAAACGGGATAACAATCATATCTGGACTCCTCCAGTCAAGCTCCTTTCTTAAGAAATCTTTCCTCGAAGCTGCGCGTCCGTCGCGTGTCGTGACGAGTGGGTCAGACTGCAAACGTATCTTCGGCCTCTTGATTGGAGCTCTGTTTGGCTCCGGGCCATGATGGAAATCCACACGCGGGGAGCCAATCGCTGCAAAGGCCTCTGAGGGCCACGATTGTTATCGGCTTGCTCCCGCGCCGGTCCGACCGGTACGCCATCATAGCAATGGGTATCGTCGCAGCCTCGGTCCGAAGGGAAAATGGAAAACACGAAAGTAAACCCTCTAAGCGGCCACGGGCACCGACTGGAATTCACCCTCACGGGTCGAGACGGCCCAGACGATCCGGGCGAGTTTGTTGGCGACAGCAATGGCGGCCTTGTTGTGTCCCCGCGAGCGGTGGACCTTCCGGGCCCAGGCGCGGAGCTTGTCGGGCGGGCTCTTACTGACGTTGGCCGCTCGGAGCACGGCGCGCCCCCCGTGGGTGAGGAGCATACGGAGGTAGGAGTCGCCACGCTTGGTGATGCGTCCGAGGCGGCGAATGTCGCCACTGGAGTTTTCCTTGGGAACCAGGCCGAGGTAGCTCGAGAAGCGGCGCCCCGATGGGAAGCGGCGAAGATCGCCGACGAAGCCGACGATGGCGGTCGCGGTAAGAATTCCGATGCCGGGGATGGTGAGAAGTCTTTGGACCTCAGGGAGTTGTTTGGTGAGCGCCTTGAGCTCGTGCTCGATGCCTGTGGTCTTGTTCTTGAGCTCTCGAATCTCGGAGCAGGCATCACGGAGGTGCGAGCGGAGCACGTCGGGCAAATCAGAATCAGTGTCGTCGACGAGCTCGGAGACAGCGGGTACGACGAAGTGAGCGCCCTTGGGGATGAAGAATCCGAGCTCGCGCAGGAGCCCGCGTACGGCATTGATGCGTGCGGTCCGTGTGGAGAGCCATCCTGAGCGCAGGCGATGAAGCGCGGCGAGGGTATGCTGGTGCACGGACTTGATGGGCACGGAAAGAATCTCCTCGTTCCTGTAGGCCTCGAGCAACGCTTTCGTGTCGGCACGGTCGTTCTTGCTCCCGCGTCGATAGGGCCTCACGACGTGAGGTGGGAGTAGGACGACGTCGTGTCCCAACCTTCGCAACGTCCTCGCCCAGAAGTGAGCAGAGCCGCAGGCTTCGAGAAGCACCGTGGCAGCGCTCTGTTTGGCAAAGAACGACACCAACTTGGGTCGACTCACACGGAGTTGCTTGGACACCTTCCCCACTTCGCGCGAAATGGCGATCTCGAAGACGTTCTTTGCAAGATCCACAGCGATCGTCGTATCTTTCATTCGGACTCCTCCTTTTTCGATGCGATGATTCGACTGACTTTGGCACATTGATGCCGTCTAGGTCAGAGGAGGAGTCCATCCCATCACTGGAGCAGACGGCCCGGCAAGCCTCCTGCTTCATCGGAACGAAAAAAGCTAGTATGCTCGGACTTACGTCACCGGGCCGCAGCTCAGCGGTGACGTTATACGGTCATGAATGGCTATCCAAGCGATTTCAACGCTCTGAGGAGGAGACGAACGATGCGCCACTTGATAATCGCAGTCGTTTTGATTGGTTCCGCAGCGTGTACCGAAGAGCCTGCCACGCAGGCTACTCGCGAGCAGGAGGCGACGTCACCGTTGCCGACTCCCGTGGAGGGGTTCATTCTCAAGGTAGGAGGCGGTGAACCACTGCTGAACGGCATCGTCGTTAAGGCTTTGCCGAAGACCGGGACGATGGGCTCTATTCTAGTGGAGCAAACTTTCCAGAGGGGCGGGACAACGAATCTCCACATTCACGACCAAGGCGACGAGCTTTTCTATGTCGTGTCAGGTCGCGGCACGGCGACGCTGGGCGATCAAAGCGAAGTGATTGAACCTGGTGACGTTATTTTTGTGCCGAGGAGCGCAGTTCACCGCATCTCGAACCTCGAGAATGACGAGCCTCTAACGGTAGTTTTTTTCATGGACAGTCCGGAGTTGGTCGAGGAGTTTCGCGCGATTCACAATCGTGTTACTTCAGAACCGGATCGGCCGATTACGCCCGAAGAGAGGGCGCGATTCGGGATCGTATTGGTGGTTCCAGGGCGGTTCATTGAAGCATGTGGAACCGGCGATTTGTGTGGACATGGGATCGTTCACTAGAGCCGAGTGCGCCAGTGCTATGCAGCAGTTCTTGACGCACGTTAACGGAAATGGGCGGCGCGTTGAGAGCCCGTATAACCACCAGATGGCGTCGGACGTGGCCTCACCCTTCGGGTAGCATGGCTGGCGAAATGGGGGTCAAAACCTTTGCGGAACGCTGTGCCAATGGAGGACATCCAGAATGCGACGCAGATCTTTGCCGTAGTGACCGACGGGAGTTTCATTGACTGTCGAGAGTTCGATGGCCTACTGGAGGCAGCGAAGCAACATCGAGCAAGTGAAGCGAAGAATTGAGGTCAGAGCGGCCTAACTCTGAATTCGAGCGGACGGCACCGAGGCTTCGTGAAGAGCCAAAATCTCCGGAAGAAAAATCGTGGGTTCGCCCATATCCTGGCATCGAATAGTGGAGTTAGATTCACGAATTCTCCAAACGCCTGTATGCGCGATGCCAGACAGCGAGCGAGGGGAGATGAGAGAGTGAAAGAAATCACGACTTGTTTTCATCCTCTCGGGGATATTGGTGCTCAGTTTCTCGTTCTCTGGCGTGGGTATCGCCTCCGCGGAGGCAGCCGTGAGGCTTCACGGATGCGTGGAATCATCCACGGTGAAAGCGACCTCTTGGCCATAGGCCACCTCGAGCGTGTGCCCCGTCGGGATCCTCGATCAGGGCCCATTGCCCACGGGGGGGCCGGAGTCTTTCGGGCCGATTAGCAGCCGGCCTTGCTCGTCAGCTACCCGGCACAGCCGATCGACCTCTTCTCGGCTCGCACAGCCCACGCCCAGGTGTGCATCGGGGCGCAGGGCGTGTTCGACCTTCTTTCTCTCCAACAGAACCAACACGAACGGTCGCGTATGGTCGGTCAACCACACAACGCCAAGGCGTTCCGTCTCATCGACCCTCCGATGAACGACTTTCATCGACGCGAAGGTTTCGTAGAAGCTGATGCTTGCATCCAGGTCGGTGCAGGGAAGAGCGATGTGAGTCAGTCCGATGTCCGGCATGCACTCACAAAGTAGTCGCAATGGAGGTGGGCGCAAGCAAGAAGAGAGATCATGGGGTGGGCCGCCGACGAGCGTTCCTCGATAACCGGTTACTCTGACACGTATTCCGGAATGGGGCATGATAAGGTTCAGCGGACGGGAACCAAGATCAGCTACCGTCGCGACAGGGCTAACGGCTTCCATCAGGTGTCCCAGCTGTAACCTTGCGAATCCGATGATGTGAGTCGACATCCTGCGAGTCCAGCTCATTCATACTTCCAAGCCTCTTTCTATTGGGCTCGAGGGGAGGACTCATGAGTGTTTGGATTCGTCGGATTGTGTTGATCGTTTCCATCGGCCCGTTGCTCGTCAGCTGTCAGAGGGCCGCAGAACCTGTCGCTGAGCCAACCGCCGCGAGCGGCTCGGTGCAGGAGGGGAGTTGTTGAACCTGTTGGACGAGTTCCCAAAGCGTGGAATCGGCACGACCTCGATGCGCTGATGTCGATGATGACCGAAGACTGTGTGTTCGAGCTTCAGGTGGTGATGTCGGCCGATGGCACGCGCTACGAAGGACAGGAGACGGTGCGAGCGTCGCTCGCTTCCGTTTTTGAACGATTTCCCGATGCGCACGGGGGCGACGCTCAGCATGTCGTTTCGGGCGATCGCGGCTTCTGTCAATGGACGTTCACCGGCACACTTGAGGACGGACGACGAGTGGAAGTCAATGGCTGCGATCTCTTGACGCTTCGAGACGGAAAGATTGCCGTGAAGAACTCGTACCGGAAGAATCGACCGCCGTTCGAATCGTGAGGGAGATGTCAGCGTGTCTACAACGATCATTCCGACATTGCGGTATCGCGACGCAGCGGCAGCCATCGAGTTTCTGTGCAACGCGTTCGGTTTCGAGAAGCTGCTCGTGGACCCGGTGAGAACGGCACTATTGCTCATGCGCAGCTCACGTACGGAAACGGTATGATCATGCTCGGCTCGTCTCGTGACGATGACTTCGACAAGCTGCAGAAACCGCCGGGCGACGTCGGCGGGGTCGGAACCCAGAGTCCTTACGTCATTGTCGCGGACGCCGATGTGCACTACCGTCAGGCCGTGGATGCGGGGGCTGAGATCGTCGTGGACATCGCTGACCAGGACCACGGTGGTCGAATGTACTCGTGTCGGGACCCCGAAGGCCACCTGTGGAACTTCGGCACGTACGATCCGTGGCTAAGTGAACACGTCTAGACGTTGACTTCATCCTTGCTCGAGATCGAAGGACTCCGGTATCTCGATCGTGGTCCTGTCGACCTCGTCATCGAGCCGGGTGAGTGCGTTGCGGTCATGGGAGCGTCGGGCGCGGGCAAGACGCTCTTGTTGCGAGCGCTCGCGGACCTCGATCCGCACGAGGGGAGGGTGTGTCTCGACTCTCTGGTGTGCGCCGAGATGCCCGGGCCGGAATGGCGCCGCAAAGTCGGGATGCTCCCAGCCGAGAGCGCGTGGTGGGTAGACACGGTGGCGCCGCACTTCCCGAAAGGTTATTCCGGTGAAGCGCTAGCACCGTACGGCTTCGAGCCCGACGCGTTGTCGTGGAGTGTGCAGCGGCTCTCGACCGGCGAGCGCCAGCGTCTCGCCATCGCGCGGCTTCTCGCCCGCACCCCGAAAGCGCTCTTACTGGATGAGCCGACCGGGAGTCTCGACCCGGACAACGTCGAGCGGATGGAGCACTTGCTGGCGCAGTACCGTGAGGACCGCGGTGCACCTGTGCTGTGGGTCAGCCACGATCCCGACCAGGCGAAGCGCGTCGCGACGCGTCACCTCACACTGCGCGACGGGCGGCTGGTGGAGACCTGATGAGCATGATGGGAGCCATCTCGCTCACGCCGCTCGATCTCGCTCTGGCGGCAACGCTCGTGGTAGCGCTCGCGATTTTGAGCTACGCCGCGTCGCTCGGCCTCACGCGTCAGGTACTCATTTCCGCCGCTCGCACGACAGTGCAGTTGCTGCTCGTAGGTCTCGTGTTGCGAGCTCTTTTCCAAAGTGAAGGATGGCTGTGGCTTTTTGGCATCGCGTCCGTCATGTTGCTCGTCGCCGGGAGAGAAGTGCTGGCGCGGCAAGCCCGTCCGCTCGCGGGCGGTTGGGGGTTCTCGGTTGGGACGCTGTCGATGTTCATCTCGGCGTTCTCGATCACGGTGTTCGCGCTCGTGCTCATCATTGGCGCAACGCCTTGGTATTTGCCTCAGTATGCGATCCCTCTTCTCGGTATGCTTCTCGGCAACACGATGAACGGTGTCGCCCTGGGGATGGGACGGTTCACCGAGACCGCGCATCGTGAGCGGCCGGTCATCGAGGGTCGACTGTTGCTGGGTCAAACCCGCGAGGAAGCGACGTCCGACTTGCGCCGAGAGAGCGTGCGCACCGGCATGGTTCCCATTCTCAACGCGATGGCGGCGGCCGGGATCGTGAGCCTGCCGGGCATAATGACTGGCCAGATACTCGCCGGAAGCGCACCGGTCGAAGCGGTGAAGTATCAGATCTTGATCATGTTCCTCATCGCGGCGGGGACCGGCTTCGGTGTGGTGTTTTCGGTGTGGCTGACCGCGCGACGTCTGTTCGACGAGCGTCATCGTCTCCGCCTCGATCGCCTCCGTTGAGTACAATCGACGGCGTGGAAGCCGCCATCTGCTGTAGCGACCTTCGGAAGACGTACGCCGCGAAGCCGCCGGTGGAAGCGCTCGTCGGAATCGACCTGAGCGTGCGTTGCGGCGAATGCTTCGGCCTTCTTGGCCCGAACGGCGCGGGTAAGACCACCACGATCGAGATTCTCGAGGGTTTGCTCGATGCGTCGTCGGGCGACGTCGAGCTCCTCGGGATGACGTGGGGCAAAGACGACGACGCGATCAGGCATCGCATCGGCATCTCGCTCCAAGAGACCGAGCTCGCCGAAAAGCTCTCCGTTCGTGAAACGCTCACGCTGTTTCGGAGCTTCTACCGCAAAGGAATTTCCGCGGATGACGCGATCGCTCTCGTGTCGCTCGAAGAAAAGGCAGGAAGCTGGGTCGGTAAGCTTTCGGGAGGCCAGAAGCAACGGCTCGCGGTGGCGTCCGCGCTCGTCGGTGATCCGGAGGTGCTGTTCATGGACGAGCCCACGACGGGACTCGACCCGCAGTCGCGCCGCCAGCTCTGGGGCATCATTCGAGATTTTCGCAGCCGCGGCCGCACGGTGCTTCTGACGACGCACTACATGGACGAGGCCGAGCGACTATGTGATCGCGTCGCCATCGTCGATCACGGCAAAGTCATCGCTCTGGGCTCCCCGCGGGAGCTCATCGCCGGACTCGGAGGCGAGCACGTGATCGAGTTCTCGCTCGACGGCGAAACGGCGGAAGACGGGTTCAACGTTTTGCCAGGAGTCAACTCGGTGGTGCGGGAAGAGGAAACATTCCGTCTCACGGTGTCGGCGCCTCACGTTACCGTGCCTGCGCTCATGTCGAAACTTTCGGACGCCGCGCTCGAGCTTACGAGCTTGACGACTCGGCACGCAAGTCTCGAGGACGTCTTCGTATCGCTCACCGGCCGCCATCTGCGGGATGATGCCGATGTCTGATAACAAGAGCCCGCTCGGCCAACTCATCATCAATCGTATTCGAGAGTTCTATCGAGAACCGGCGGTGCTCTTTTGGGTCTATGGCTTCCCGATTCTTCTCGCGGTGGGGCTCGGCGTCGCTTTTCGCGAGCAGCCATCAGAGAGAGTCGTCGTCGACGTTCAGCGGGTCGAGAGAAGTGGCGAAGTGTTGTCTGTTCTCGAAGCCGACGAGCGCTTCGTGGTGTCCGAGTGCGACGAGGATGAATGCCGTCGCCGACTCCGCACCGGTAAGACCGCTATCGTCGTCGTTGTCTCGGGTGTCGAAGATCTCGCGATCGAATATCTGTTCGACCCGACGCGACCCGAGAGTGTCTTGGCCCGGCGCATCGTCGACGATGCGGTGCAAGCCGCGAACGGACGGGTCGACGCGGTGCTCGCAACCGACGTTCACTTCAGCGAGCCGGGTGCTCGGTACATCGATTTTCTGATTCCTGGCATCATCGGGATGAACCTCATGGGCGGAGGGCTTTGGGGTGTCGGTTTCGTCGTCGTCGACATGCGGATTCGAAAACTCCTCAAACGATTCATCGCGACGCCGATGAAGAAAAGCGATTTCATGATCGCGGTGATGGTCAGCCGCATGTTGTTCTTGATTCCCGAGATCATCATCGTTTTGTTGTTTGCCCGGTGGGCGTTCGGGGTCGTCGTCCACGGAAACCTCGTTGCCCTGGGCGCGGTGATCACGTTGGGCGCGGTCGCGTTTTCTGGAATCGGACTTCTCGTGGCGAGCCGGGCGCAGAAGCTCGAGACCGTGTCGGGCTTGATGAACCTCGTGATGTTGCCGATGTGGCTCGTGAGCGGAATTTTCTTTTCCTACGAACGATTCCCTGATGCCGCGATTTCCGTGATCCGCGCTCTGCCGCTGACGCCGCTGAACGACGCGCTGCGCGCCGTGATGCTCGACGGGTCGGGGCTCGGCTCGCTCGGCATCGAGTTGGTGACTCTCGCCGCCTACGCCGTGATTACGTTCGCGCTCGCTTTGAAGTGGTTTCGGTGGATCTAATTCGTTGCGCCATCGGCCATCAGCTCCTTAGACCTCGACGCCGTGCCCGAGTAGGAGGTGACCGTGTATCTCTATCTCACGACCAAGGGTCGGAAGACGGGTCGGGACCGCGAGATCGAGATCTGGTTCACCGAGCTCGAGGGACGCTATTACCTGATCTCTGAAAAGCGGGACGAGGCTCATTGGGTGCAGAATCTCAGACGGGAGCGGCGCGTTCGTTTCCGTGTCGGCGACAAGCAGTACGCGGGGATGGCGCACCCTCTGGATGGGGCGGAGGACGCCGACCTTGCTGAGCGCGTTCGACGATTATCTGATGCAAAATATGGCTGGAGTGCGGGACTCGTAGTGGAGCTGAGGCCGGATCGACGCTAAGATGCGTCACCGGCGGGGTCATCGAGAATAGGGAAGAATCGAAAGGCGAGATGGCCACAACCTACAGCAACAATCAATTCCGTTCAGGCCTCAAAGTGCTTCTGGACGGCGATCCTTGCGTCATGATCGAAGTCGAGTTCGTCAAGCCCGGCAAGGGCCAGGCTTTCACGCGGGTCAAGTATCGAAATCTCAAAACCGGGCGTGTTCTCGAAAAGACGTTCAAATCGAGCGAGGGCGCCGAGGCTGCCGACGTCGTCGACACGAAGATGCAATACCTCTACAATGACGGCGAGTTCTGGCACTTCATGGACCCGAACAGCTACGAGCAGTATCAAGCCGACGAGGCCGCGATGACCGATGCGTCCAAGTGGCTCAAGGAAGAAGCGGAGTGCTCGGTCACGCTCTACAACGACGCGATCATCCAGGTCACGCCGCCGATGTTCGTCGAGCTCAAGGTCGTGGAGACCGAGCCCGGCATCCGCGGTGACACCGCGGGTTCCGGCGGCAAGACCGCTACGCTTGAGACCGGCACGGTCGTTCGCGTACCTCTCTTCGTCAACGAAGGCGAGACGCTCAAGCTCGACACCCGCACTGGCGAGTACGTCAGCCGCATCAAAGAGTGAGTCGCGAGCTCTGTTGGCAGCCCACTGCGCCACTCGAGGCGCTGCGCCTCCGGGCTGAGCTCCTCGCTCGCATCCGCGGCTTCTTCGAAACCCGCGGCGTCCTCGAGGTCGAAACACCCGTTCTCGGTCACGCGACGGTAACGGACCCATATATCGAAAGCATCCGAGCGGGGAATCTGTTTCTCCAGACCTCGCCCGAGTATGCGATGAAGCGCCTCCTGGCGGCGGGCTCCGGCCCCATTTTCCAAATCTGCAAAGCCTTCCGGGCTGCGGAGAGCGGCTCGCGCCACAACCCCGAGTTCACCATGCTCGAGTGGTACCGGCCCGGTTTCGACCACCATGATCTCATGGACGAGGTGGACCTCCTTCTTAAGAAGGTAGTCGGCGCGGGTGACGCCGAACGTGAAACCTATGAGGGTCTTTTCCAACACCATGTGGGAGCAAACCCTCACCGAGCGGATGCGGCCGAGCTCGAGCGCGCGGGACGCGCCCACGGGGTAACGGTTTCGGCGAGCTCGTCGCTCTCGCGGGAAGACTGGCTGAACCTGCTGATGGCGCAAGTGATCGAGCCGAAACTCGGGCAGAAAGTGCCGGTGTTCGTCTACGACTACCCGGCCGATCTAGCCGCGCTCGCCCGAATCCGTCCGGGCGACCCCGCGGTGGCGGAGCGTTTCGAGGTCTATTTTCGGGGAACGGAACTTGCAAACGGCTACCACGAGCTTACGGACGCTCGCGAACAGCGTGAGCGCTTCAGGCGCGATGTCGAGAAGCGGCGCGCGTTGGGCTACGACGATGTCGAGCCCGACGAGCGGCTTCTCAGGGCGCTCGAGGCGGGAGTCCCGGCTTCGGCCGGAGTCGCTCTCGGAGTCGATCGCCTGGTCATGATCGCGGCTTCGGCGCACTCGTTGCGCGACGTTCTGAGCTTTTCTAGTGACAGGGCCTGAAGTCTTGTCCGCCTCGTTCTTCCAAGCTCATGAAGCCGTTTGCGAACATACTCGTCGTTGTTGGTGTCGCGTCCGCGCTTGCTGGCGCGAGCGCAGTGTGCGCGGAGACGGTTCACTTCACCGATGGAACACGCATGGAAGTGGCAAGCTACGAGATTCGCGACAATGTCGTGATTCTCTTGACCTCGGACGGGAAACTGCGGTCGGTTCCGAGAAGCTACGTCGATTTGGACGCGCTTGTCGACAAAGAAGCGTTGGTCGCCGAAGCCATCGAGCTCATGGGGCTTCGTCGCCTCACCGACGAGATCGCATCCTCAGCGCGACAGGCCGCCGCGGGAATCGACGAAGGCTCTCCCACATCGAAGATGCTGGTCGACGCGATGTCGGAAGGCTTCGCGTCCGAGCGCATCTACCGAGTCGCCGAGGAGACCTTTCGCGAGAAAGCGACCGGCGTGCGCCTCGGCGCCGCTCTCGAATGGCTGCGCTCGCCCTTCGCGCGCCGAATGGAGCGCGCCGAGTCGAGCGGGACTCGAGACTCGCTCGATAGCTACATCGCGGGGCTCGAGTCGGCGCCGCCGTCAGGGGATCGAGTCGAGCTTCTTCTTCGTCTCGACCACGCGAGCGGTACCAGTGACGCCGCGGTGGAGATGCAGGTCGCGATGATGAAGGCGCTGCTCCAAGGTATGTATCTTTCGGGACAGGCGGGGCCGGCAGGACAGGCGGGGCCGGGCGCCGACCACGCGATTGAGCAAGCGGTCGAACAGGCGCGGCCCAAGCTTCGACGGAAGACGCGCAACCGAATCCAGTTGTCGCTGCATTTCATGTATCGCGATGTGTCCGACGACGAGCTCGCGCAATACCTTGCTTACCTCGAGTCTGAAGACGGCGAGTGGCTCAGGCGGGTGCTTCTGAAGGCGCTGTTTGCGGCGATGGAAGAAGGAGCGCGGCGGTCGGGCGAGGTGTTGGCGGAGCGTTTGACGGAGCTTACGAAGTTGCAGGTCTAGCTGCCCTTCGGACAGACGATCGCGTCAATCGCGCTTCGTTTGTAGCGCCCCCCTCACCCGATGGCGCTTCGCGCCATCTCCGTGAAACTCTCTCCCCCCGTGGGGGGAGAGGACAGGGGCGGGGAGAACGGTGTAGACTTCGGCCATGAAACGCTTGGGTATGTTTGCTATCGGTTGGTTACTTGCGAGCAGCGGGCTCGTGTTTTCACAGGGAAGCCACAACGACTATGAGGAGAACGCTGCGAACGTTCTGGTGGATCACGCGCTCCTCGAGGGATTGGAGTTTCGAGACGTCGGCTTCACGCGTGGTGGACGATCCACCGCCGCCGTTGGCGTTCCGGAGCAGCCGCTCGTCTACTATTTCGGCGGGACCGGCGGTGGCGTGTTCAAGACCGCCGACGCCGGCAACAACTGGGAGAACGTGACCGACGGTTTCCTCGGTGTGGGATCGATCGGCTCCATCGCCGTGGCTCCATCGGACCCGAACGTCGTCTACGTCGGCACGGGATCGGCGTGCCCACGAGGCAATGTCTCTGCCGGGGACGGTATCTACAAATCGACGGATGCGGGCAAGACGTGGAAGCACATCGGTCTTCGTGATGCCGGCCAGATCGCCAAGATCCGCGTGCATCCGAACAACGCTGACCACGTCTACGTGGCCGCGCTCGGGTACATGTTTGGCTCGAATAAAGAACGCGGCGTCTTCCGCTCGATGGACGGCGGCGTGGAATGGGAGCACGTTCTTCCGATTAGCGATCGTACGGGCGTCGTCGATCTATCGATGGACGCGAACAACCCACGAATCCTTTTCGCGGGCGCGTGGGCGGCGGAGCGCAAACCGTGGGCGATGAACTCCGGCAGCGAAGACGACGGCATCTACCGCAGTGTCGACGCCGGAGACACCTGGAAGCGTCTCGAAGGCGGGCTTCCCACGGGAATCGTCGGGAAGACGAGCGTGGCCGTTTCACCCGCGAATTCGGATCGCGTGTGGGCGCTCATCGAAGCCGAGGGCGACAAAGGCGGTGTATACCGATCGGACGACGGCGGTGAGAAATGGACGCGCATCACCGGCGACGCGAAACTGCGGCAACGTCCCTGGTACTACATCCACATCTATGCCGACCCGAAAGACGAGAACACCGTCTACGCGTTGAACACGGGCTTCTACAAATCCATCGATGGTGGCAAAACCTTCGACGAGCGCATTCGCGTGCCCCACGGCGATAACCACGATCTCTGGATCAACCCGGACAACCCGATGAATATGATCAACGCCAACGACGGCGGCGCGAACGTGACCTTCAACAGCGGCGGCTCGTGGTCCAGTCTCCGGAACCAGCCAACGGCGGAAATCTACCGAGTGTTCGTCGATGACCAGTGGCCTTACCGCATCTATGGCTCCCAACAGGACAACAGCACCATCTCGGTTCCGAGCCGAAGCGGCGGCGGCTTCTCTCTGGTTCCCGATTGGTACTCCGTCGGGGGGTGCGAAAGCGGTCACATCGCTGTCGATCCGCGCGACCCCGACATTATTTATGCGGGTTGCTACGGCGGCAGCATTACTCGGGTGAACCTGAAGACCGGAGAGTCGCGGCAAATCCTCGCTTATCCGCAGCTTCAACTCGGCGCGGCGGCGCGCGATCTCGACTATCGATTCCAATGGAACGCGCCGATTCGACTCTCACCGCAAGATCCCGACATCCTCTACCACGCGTCTCAAGTCGTTCACATGTCGCGAGACGACGGGCAAAGCTGGAGCGTCATCAGCCCCGACCTCACCACGAACAATCCGGAGCATCAGGACTACGCCGGAGGGCCGATCACGTATGACAGCACCGGTGTCGAAGTCTACAACACCGTTTTTTCGTTCGAAGAGTCACCCCATACGCTGGGAGAGCTTTGGGCGGGCTCCGACGATGGGCGAGTACATATCTCGCGCGATCGCGGCGCCACCTGGACCGAGATCACACCGGCGGGAATGCCCGAAGGCGGCACCGTCAACGTCGTCGAGCTTTCGGCGCACGCGCCCGGACGCGCTTTCATTGCCGTCTACCGGTATCGCGAGAACGATTTCCGTCCCTACATTTTCCGCACCAACGACTACGGCGAGAGTTGGGACTTGCTCACCGACGGCACGAACGGTATTCCGGCGACGAACTTCACCAGGGCGATCCGTGAAGATCCCGATCGCAAGGGTCTTCTCTACGCCGGTACCGAGTTCGGGCTCTACATCTCGTTCGACGACGGCGCTCGCTGGCAGCGGTTCCAGCTGAACTTGCCGGTGACCCCGGTGACCGACCTCCGCGTCCATCGCAAGAACCTGGTCGTGTCGACGCAGGGACGCGCTTTCTGGGTTCTCGACAACCTCACGCCGCTTCATCAAATCGGTGATGAAATCGCGAGCGCCGATCACTGGCTTTACGCCCCCCGCACCGCGTTCCGGGGAACAGCCCTCGGGGGCGCGACGATCGACTATTACTTGAAGGACGTTCCTGAAGGCGAGATCACGCTCGACATTCTCGACGCGAACGGGAATTCAGTGCGGACCTACCATGGTGAAGCGGGAGACGAGCCCGAGCCCGAGAGCGACGGATTCTTCAGTGAACCTGACCTCAAACGAATACCGGTCGAGCAGGGCCTGAATCGATTCAACTGGGATCTTCGCGAGAAAGGTCCCGAGCTTCCGGAGGGCGTCGTGCACTGGGGCGGAACACCCGGTCTCAGCGTCGTTCCGGGCGCTTTCGAAGTCCGGCTCACTGTAGGCGAGTGGAGCCAGACGGAACCACTCGCGGTGGCGCTCAATCCGAGCGTCGAGACCACGGTCCGAGAGCTACGCGAGCAGTACGACCTCGGCAAGGAAGTCGCTTCGGAGATCGAGCTCCTCTTCGGCGCGCTGACCGATTTGCGTGACGTCAAGGCACAGTCGGCCGAAATCGTCGCGCGCATTGAGAAAGCGAAGGCGGGCGAGGAGAACGAAGAGATTGCCGCGGCGGCGAAAGCGCTCGACGAGAAGCTCATGGAAATCGAAGAGAAGATCACTCAGGTGAAGAGCAAGTCGCGCCAGGACCCGATCAACTTTCCGCCGATGATCGACAACCAGCTTACGACCCTCTACGGCTACATCGTCAGGTCGGACCATCCACCGACGGCGGGCGCTTATCAGCGTTTCGACGATTTGAAGCCGGAGCTCGCGAGCCTGCGCGCCGAGTGGCAGGAGGTCGTTGCCAGCGACGTAGCGGCATTCAATGAGTTGGTGGCGGGGTTCGATTTGCCGGCGGTTATCGTGGGAGTGGCTCCGACGACGGAGGATCGCTAGGTCGTTGGAGGGTGCGGTATTCGGCATCCGGCATTCGGTTCAATTTGCGCCGGCGCGTTGTATCGGAGCTGTGCCTAGCCTTGATGTCGTGCCAACTGGCTAGATCGCTAGCGCTTTTTGGGTGGTGGTTGGGGGGGGAACGAGTCGAACATTTTTGTCAGGGCGTTCTGAACGATTTGCCGGTTTTTCCTCGCCTCGCGCTGGATCGTGGCCGTCGCGATGCCGCGTCACACGACTTGGTTCTCGTCGACGTCGACGATGTCGACGACGAGCGTGCCCGCGCGGTGGCTGTCGATGGTAATGGCTCCGGAAGAGGTCCAATCGCTTCGGTAGCCGCCGCCGATTCCGAACGACTCTTCCGCCGAGCCGTAGTAGGTGATGAAGAGGTCCGGCTCGTAGTCGTCTCTGAAGATGCCGTTTAACGACATCACGCTGTCGATGTGGTCGACGATAATCCTGTCGGTCGCATCGGCGACGTCGTGCGATGGATTTTCGTGCCAGGTATAGGTTTGGTACTTGCTGAAGTCGGTGCCACGCTCCCACTTCACCCGTACGGTCTGAGCGAGCGCGATAGCGCTGAGCAAGGCGGTGACGAGGACGATTCGGGCAACGAGCTTCATGCGAAAGAGTATAGCCATTAACGAAGACGACGTCGCCCGCCGGTTCGAATCGCCGGACGGGATGGTCGTTCTTGTGGGGAAGAGCGCTGCCGGCAATGACATCCTCACATTCAAGGTGGCGGCCCAGAAGGATTTCTGGATGCACGTTGCGGGGGAATCGGGCTCCCACGTGGTGGTCCGGAATCCCGAGAACCTCGATACGTTGCCGCGTGAGACGTTGCGCTACGCGGCGTCGCTGGCAGCGCGGTACTCGAGAGCGAAGAACGCAAAGAAGGTCACCGTGCACGTGGCTCGTCGGAAGGATGTCCAGAAACTGCGGGGCATGCTGGCGGGGAAGGTGGTTTTAAAGCGCTACAAGAGCGTGAAAGTCGAGCCTCATCAGTAGAAACGGTATAGTCGCGAGATCCAGGGCACGGATCTCGCTCACGAGCTCGTCATGGTGGGTGCGCACATGGACTCGTGGCATGCGGGCGTTGGCGCGACCGACAATGGCGCCGGGAGCTCTGTGGCGCTCGAGGCTATCCGTATCCTCACGGCGATCGGCGTCAGTCCGAGACGCACCATTCGTGTCGCGCTTTGGGCTGGGGAGGAGCAGGGCCTCATCGGATCTCGCGAGTTCGTAAAAGCGTACTTCGCCTCTCGACCCGAGAACCCGGAGCAAGAGAAACTTCCCTGGTTCCTGAGGGAGGAGACCTGGCCGCTCACGTTGAAGCCGGCCCACGAGAACGTCGCCGCGTATTTCAACCTTGATAACGGAAGCGGCAAGATACGCGGCGTGTGGGCGCAAGAGAACGCCGCCGTCGTTCCCATTTTCGAAGCGTGGCTCGAGCCGTTTCACGATCTCGGTGCGACGACGGTTTCCCTTCGCAATACGGGGGGCACAGATCACCTTTCGTTCGACGCGGTCGGTTTGCCGGGCTTTCAATTTATCCAGGATTACCTCGACTATGGGACCATCACACACACCAACCTGGATACCTACGACCACCTCCGCGAAGATGACTTGAAGCAGGCGTCCGTGATCATGGCGTCGTTTCTCTACCACGCGGCGACGAGAGACGAGAAGCTTCCACGCAAGCCGATGCCCAAGGAGAAAGAGGAAGCGCACGCAGGGGTTGTGTCTCCCGAGTCCAATCGATAAAGTGTCACGAATGAGGGTTCGTTTATGGCACTCAGCGTTGGAACACGCCTAGGCCCCTACGAGATCGTCGCTCCGATTGGAGCCGGTGGCATGGGCGAGGTCTATAAGGCCACCGACAGCCGCCTCGAGCGAACGGTGGCGATCAAAGTCCTCCCCGAGCATCTCGCCGAAAGCGCCGAGCGGAAACAGCGCTTCGAGCGAGAAGCGAAGGCCATCTCTCAGCTCAACCACCCGCACATCTGTACCCTGTACGACATCGGAAACCAGGACGGCATCGACTACCTGGTGATGGAGTACATCGAGGGGGGAACTCTCGCGGATCGGTTGAAGCGCGAGCCGCTGTCTCCACGAGAGGCCCTCACGTTCGCGATACAGATTGCAGAGGCTCTCGACGAGGCGCATCGTCACGGGATCGTTCATCGTGATCTCAAGCCGGCGAATATCGTTCTCACGGAATCGGGCGTCAAGCTCCTCGACTTCGGACTCGCCAAGCTTATGCCACCGACGTTGGGCGAGGATAGCTCTTCGCTTCCGACCGAACAGAAACCTCTGACCAGGGAAGGTGCGATCCTCGGCACGTTCCAGCACATGGCTCCGGAGCAGCTCGAGGGGAAGGAAGCCGACGCTCGGACGGACTTGTTCGCGCTCGGTGTGGTCCTCTACGAGATGCTGACGGGCAACAAGGCCTTCGAGGGCCAGACGCAAGCCAGTCTGATTGCGGCGATCCTGGAGCGCGAGCCCGAGGCGGTGTCGACGAGCCAACCACTCTCGCCGCGATCGCTCGATCGCGTTGTGTCGCGGTGCCTGGCAAAGGATCCGGCCCACCGGTGGGAGGGCGCGCGAGACGTTCGGGAAGTTCTGAGCTGGATTGCGGAAGACGGGGACTCTCATACGGCGGCGGAGGTCGAAGCACGTGGAGCGCACCGCGCCTGGCTGCCATGGGCCGTGGCCGCACTGGCGGCGGCGTTTAGCGTCGCCGCGTGGTTCGGGGTCGCGACACCCGACCCTCCCGACGAGCGCGGGGTCGCACACTTGACGATCACACCACCACCCGATGCGCCGTTGATTCCCACCCCGGCTGGCCGGGATCTCGCCATATCGCCGAACGGGGAGCACGTCGTCTACTCGGGGGGCGGACCGCGTCAGCTTTACGTGCGTCGCCTCGCCGAGACGGAGACCACGACTTTGGTCGGCGCCGGCGGGGGTCCGCGAAGTCCCTTTTTCTCGCCGGACAGCGAGTGGGTCGGCTTTATGCAGGATACGGCGCTAAAGAAAATCTAGGTGCGGGGTGGGCCGACGACGACACTAGCTGAGTTACAACAGAATTTGGCCGGCGCTAGCTGGGGGCCGAACGGCGACATCGTCTTTTGGGGAGCCGATGTCGAAACAGGCCTTATGCGTATCTCCTCGGCCGGAGGGGAGGTGGAAGTTCTGACGACACCTGACGTTTCCGCGGGGGAATTCGATCACGCCTGGCCCGAGCATCTTCCGGGCGGGAAGGCGGTGCTGTTCGACATCCTTTCGTCGACCGCCGGTCCTCTGGAAAGCCAGATCGCTTGCCTGGAACTCGCGACCGGTGAGCGAAAAGTCCTCTTGCCTGGTGGAGCCAATGCGCGCTACGTAGCGACCGGGCCACATCCTTTATGTGGCGGAAGGGGCCCTGAGGGCCGTCGGTTTCGACGTCGAGCGGCTCGAGCTCGAGGGCAACCCGTTTCCCGCCGTCGAGCAAGTGAATCAGAAGCTCAGTTTGGGAGCGAACTACACCGTTTCCCGAAACGGAACGCTCGTCTACAACTCCAACGCCGGGACGCCGGATCAGCGCGTCCTGATGTGGGTGGATCGGGAGGGCCGGGGCACTCCCGTTCCGTTGCCCGCGGCCGCGTACAACGCACCGAGCTTGTCGCCCGATGGATCGCAGCTTGCGCTTTCCATCACCGACGAGTCCGGTACGAACATATGGGTTTATGACATCGAGCGCGGGACACTGGGGAAGCGAACGTTCGGAGGGTTCAATAACTTTCCGATCTGGACGCCCGATGGTGAGGAGATCTTCTATACCACCGGAACCCTCATGCGGATGCGCGCCGACGGTGCCAGCGGTGGCGAAGGGCTGGGAATCGAGATCCCCGCATCGAATGGCCAAGTGCCCACGTCCTGGTCCACAGGGCGTTGGTGCACGAATAGCTCTTGACTCCGGCAAGCGCTTCGACTCAGCTTCTCGATACATTGAAGATCGAGGAGATGAGCCGATGGCCGTGCGCAAGTCCACCAGAGTGAACCGTAAATACAAGACAAAGTATCGCGTGACCAACTGGCGGGAGTACGAGCGTGGCCTCAGGAGCCGTGGCGACATCACCGTTTGGTTCTCAGACGAGGCGCGCGAAGCGTGGACACCACCGAAGAACGGCCGCCCGGGTGGCCAGCCGCGCTACTCGAATCTGGCAATCGTGACGGCGTTGACGTTGCGCATGGTCTTTCACCTTCCGCTCCGACAGACCGAGGGATTCCTCAACTCGTTGTTGCGGTTGATGGAGCTCGACCTGAAAGCACCGGACCACACCACGCTGTCGCGGCGGAACAAAGACGTCGACGTGCCTTCACCTAGCAGGGTGCTTGATGGCCCGATACATCTGATCGTCGATTCCACTGGACTGAAAATCTCGGGTGCCGGTGAGTGGCACGCCCACAGGCACAAGAGCTCGAAGGCGCGTCGACAATGGCGGAAGCTGCACGTCGGCGTGGATGACGACGGCTTCATCGTGGCGGCGAAGCTCACGAAGAGCAGCGAGGACGATCCGTCCACTGTCCCGTGTCTGCTCGAACAGGTCGACTCTCCGATCCGACGTTTCACAGCCGATGGGGCCTACGATACTCGGTCAGTGTACGAGCTGCTCGGTGAGGCCGGCACCGCGGACATCAAGATCGTGATCCCACCTCGACGAGGGGCGGTGCCTTCGGACGGCGCCGAGGGCACGTGGGCGCAGCGGAACGCGACCCTCGAGACGATTCGCAAAGTCGGGCGCCAAGGCTGGCAGCGGGAGTCACGGTATCGACGACAGGGCGCGGTCGAGAATCTTTTCTTCAGGTACAAGCGCACGCTCGGAAACAGCCTTCGTGCGCGAGGCTACGAATCGCAGAAGCGGGAGGCAGGGATCGGGTGCAATGTATTGAACCGGATGGCTGAGCTGGGCAAGCCTGAATCCCAAGCGATCGTCGGGGGGTAAGTTGGGCCGCCAAAAGGTCCCGTGCGTGTCCCGAACTGATTCATGCACCAACGCCGCCTCACGCGCCTGCTCCAGACACTCTTCGACCGTCGGCTTGCGGCGAAATCCACTCGACGAAGCGTTCGCGCGCACCTTCGTCCCATCCAGCATGACTCGCTCGAGCGTGATCAATCCGTCCGAACTCAGAACTCCCAGAGCTTGCACAAACAACTCGTCCAGGATCTCCCTATGAATCATCCGAAAGTCCGACAGCGTGTGCGCACTGATGCTCTGCATTCCGCTGAGCCATTGATACGCCGGATGATGTTCGCACAGCCGCTCAACCGCGCGGGCCGAACTCACGGCTTGGCTGTAGCTGTAGACCCACAGGCTCACCAGTAGCTGAGGATCAAACGCAGGCCGGCCTGCGCCACCCGCGACCGAGCGGACTTGATCCGTGTACCCGCTGAGATCCAGCCGACCCACGAACTCCCAGATCGCACGCGCTGGGTGATCCTCTGGGATCAAACGCTCCACGTCGACCGTCCGCAGCAGCAGCTGCGCCCTATCGACCACCTTCAACCGAGCTTGTGTCACGCGCGCTCCCTCATCGCCGTCATCACCATCGCTGCGTTTTCGCGGACTCGGAAAGCCTGGAAGTGACGTTTGCTTATCACCCACGTTTACCCCGCTTCCTCCCACGCTTTGCCTTAGGCGTCCGACGCACAATCAGTGTGTTTCGATCCTCCACCACCCACTCCAGCTCCTCGCCCGGCTCCATCTCTAGCGCCTGGGCTAAAGGTGACGGGCAAATCACATAGAACTGACGGGTGTCGTTGGCTCGCTTGATCACCTGCAGCTTTGTCACGTATCCCATGCTGGTCACTCTATAACATAGCTGTACCGCTAGTCAAGCTTAATTTTTTTCTCACGTCCACTGTTTGGGCCTAGTTACGAGCTGCACGTAGCTC
Source organism: Candidatus Marinacidobacterales bacterium (assembly GCA_965237955.1). GTDB lineage: Bacteria > Acidobacteriota > Vicinamibacteria > Marinacidobacterales > SMYC01. The sequence continues at coordinate 5,265,811 of OZ250169.1, forward strand.
TGTCACGAAAGAAGAGAAATCTTGGAGCTGAGCTCGCGCAATTATACGAAACGTTTTATGCTTCTATCCGCTCATTCCAGCCTGGAATCAGCGAACGCCAGAATCCGCAGGTAAGCGAGCTGTCGCTGGACACAATAAAAACGTTCGAGCAAAAGGTGATCGACCTTAGAGAATGGCCGTATCCTCATGTCTTCAGCACAGTGATAACTGTCGTGCTTATGCAATTCTTGACAGTTGGCATAGGGACGACGCTCGAGTCTGGCGGCCCGCTCTTGGCGCTATTCATCTCGGGGTTCCTGTCACGGTGAGAACAAGCGGCGGCAGCGAACCCTCCACGAGTCAGCCGAGCCCTCACCAACGATGCCTGCCAAGTCAAAGCACCTCCTTAGACGTGACCGCATCACCCAGGACCGGAGTGGCATTGCTCTCATGGCCTCCCACGCGTGTGGCCGTTGTTTTCAATCTACGGATTACGCATCCGAAGTGCCCTTGGAAGCCACTCTGCAACTTCCCAGAGGTGGTGACAACTTGGTGTCAGCATCAATGAAGAGAGACGGCCCCGCAAACATTTACGCGCACGCGCTGCCGTCGAGACGGATCTCGGAGTTGCTGAAGCAAGGGTGTCGCCCCCACCTGCTCTGGCTCAAATGGTGGCTGTACGGTGGCTTTCGCTTGATAGCTCTTTCCATCTTGTTGAAAACAAAACGTCTTAGGCTATGTGGTGCCGAAGGGGGGATTCGAACCCCCACAGGTGTTACCCCATACGCCCCTCAAGCGCACGTGTCTACCAATTCCACCACTTCGGCAACTCAGGTAGGACCCCGAAGGACCGCCATTATAAGAATGCAGGGCAGGCCCTGCAAGGAAATGCGGTCGTCGCTATTGCTGCGGCGGGTCTTCCGCTTCGTCCTCTGCTTCCTCCTCGGCCGCGGCGTCGGTCTCGTCGTCGGCCTCGTCCGCACCTGGCTCGGCCGCGACGGGCTCGCTCGCTTCAGTGGGGGACGGGGTGTCCGGAATGACGGTATCCCCGGCGACGACAGGTTTCAGATAGCTCAGGCTCAAAGACGTGACCATAAAGAGGATAGCGGCGCCGGCGGTGATTTTGGACAGGAGCGATGCCGTGCCCCGGGCGCCGAAAGCGGTCTGGGAGCCCGTGCCGCCGAAGGCGCTGGCGAGGTCTTGACCCTTACCCGTTTGGGCGAGGACGACCAAAATCAGAAACAAACTCACCAACACATGAACGATGGTGATCAGGATGGTCAACATTATTTAAGTTCTCCGCGCGAAGCCGCAGATTCGGTTGAAGGAGTCGTCTTTCAAGCTGGCTCCTCCGACGAGGGCTCCGTCGATGTCGGCCTCAGCTATGAGGTCATCTACATTATCCGGTTTTACGCTGCCGCCGTAAAGGATGCGAACCTGGTCGGCGGCGTCGGCGCTGAAAAGCTTGGCGAGCTGGCCCCGGATGGATTGGTGGACTTCCTCCGCCTGGGCGGGGGTGGCGGTGCGCCCGGTGCCGATCGCCCAGATCGGTTCGTAGGCGACGACGATCGTCTCGAGCTGGGTCTCGGCGACGTCCTTGAGCGCCTCTTTCACTTGGCGGTCGACGACGACGTAGGTGACGCCGCGGTCCCGCTCGGGTTCGGTCTCGCCCACACACAGGATCGGAATCAGCTCGTGGGTGAGTGCGGCGAGCACTTTACGATTGGCGCTCTTGTCGGTCTCGCCGAAGAGTTGTCGGCGCTCGGAATGGGCGACGATGACGTAATCGCACCCGGCGTCTTTCAGCATCACGGGAGAGACTTCGCCGGTGAAAGCACCTTTTTCTTCCCAGTAGAGGTCTTGGGCGCCGAGGCGGATCGACGACTCGCGCACCTCTTTGCGGACCTTCGCGAGCGCCGTGAATGGGGGCGCCAACACAATGTCGGCGTCCCGGATGTCGCGGCAGCCTTCGACGACGCGCTGGGTGAGCTTGGACGCTTCGTCGAGCGTCATGTGCATTTTCCAATTGGCGGCGATGAGCGGTCTACGCATCGGTCAACACCTCTACCCCCGGAAGCTTGGATCCCGCGAGAAACTCGAGCGACGCGCCCCCACCGGTGGAGATGTGGGTGATGCGATCCGCAACACCGGCTTTGTGCACCGCGGCAGTCGAGTCGCCGCCCCCGACGACACTGGTCGCATCGCTCGCGGCCACGATCTCGGCGAGCTTCAGCGTTCCCTGCGCGAACGGCTCCATTTCGAAAACACCCAGGGGGCCGTTCCACAGCACCATCTTGGACGAGCGGATCACGTTGGCGAAAGCAGACACGGTTTTAGGACCGATGTCGAGTCCCATCCAACCGTCCGGCGTTTGATCGATCGGCACGACTCGACGCTCGGCGTCGACATCGAACTGCGCGGCCACGACGTGGTCGAGCGGCAGGACGAGCTTGTCGCCACCTTCGGCGAGAAGCTCTCGCGCGAGCTCAATCTTGTCCTCTTCGACGAGGGATCGACCGGTCGGCAGTCCCTGGGCGCGCAAAAATGTGTAGGCCATACCGCCGCCGATGAGAAGTTTGTCGACTTTGCCGAGGAGCGACCGCACGACGGCGATCTTGTCCGAAACTTTGGCGCCACCGAGCAAGCCCGCGAACGGACGCGGCGGGGACGACAACGCCATGTCGAGATAGCGGAGCTCCTTTTCCATCAACAACCCGGCGCCGGCTTGGTCGAAATGTTTCACCATGCCGACGGTCGAAGCGTGCGCTCGGTGCGCCGTGCCGAAAGCATCGTTGACATAGAGCTCGGCGGTTGTCGATAGGCGTCGGGCAAAGTCGGGGTCGTTGTCGGTCTCGCGTGCATTGAAACGGAGGTTCTCGAGGAGCAACACGTCGCCCTCCTCGAGGCTCCCGACAGCCTCGCCGACTTCGTCTCCGACTGTCTTAGCGCAGAACCGAACGGGCTTCCCGAGCAAGTCGGCGAGCTTTTCGGCAACCGGTGCGAGGCTCAGGTCGGGAACGTGTTTCCCTTTGGGTCGTCCCAAATGCGATGCGAGCACCAAGCGTGCACCTTGGTCGATGGCACGCCGCAGCGTGGGGAGCGTTGCTTGGATGCGAGTGTCGTCTTGGACGACCCTATCCCTCAACGGGACGTTGAAATCCACGCGAACGAAAACGCGCTTGCCACCGAGATCCATGGCGTTCATGTCTAGCTTCTTCATGGACAAAAGGGAGATTATAGCGTAGACGCGGCTACCAAGATATTGGGGTTTCCTGCCCGGCTCCTACTAGATATTCCAAGGGTCCTGGCGCTATAATCCCGGCGACAGACAGGCTCGGGTGCCCGAATGGGTCGGGTAAAAGGGAATGGGGTGAAACGCCCCAGCGGCCCACGCCACTGTAAGTGGAGAGCCCAAGCCCAACGCCACCAATACTCAAGTATTGACTGGCAGCCACTCTCGGCCTTTCGAGGTTGTATGCCGAGGGGAAGGCGGGCGAAAGGCAGCAGCATCCGCAAGTCAGGAAACCTGCCCGAGTCGAGAAGTCGGAGCGCTCTTCGGTGGGAAGAGCCCGGTTTCGGTGCAGGTGTAAGCGAAACTTCTCGTCCCACGAAGGCGAGGAGTTTTTTTTGTGTCTGCCTCGTCTTCGTTGTCTTCGTTTTGCAGGGCCTGCCATCGAGACTCTCGAGCAGTGACAGGGAGATCTCTGATGCGTTTCTTTGTTTCCTTTCCTTTGTTGTTTCTTGCGAGCGGCGTTTTTGCGAGCTCGCTGGAAATTCAGGTCGTCGATCCACAACAGGCCGGCGTGCCTTCGGCCGCGGCGCACCTCGCCCGGCGTGACGCTCGGTGGCGCACGAGCGTACGCGTCGATGACGAAGGCCGCTATCGCTTCGATTCGCTGACACCGGGCGTTTACTTGGTGCAGGCGGAAGCAGGCGGTTTCACTCGCAGCGAACCGATAGTGGTGCGCCTTGTCGAAGGAGAGAGTGCGTCGCTCGAGCTCACGCTCGATCTCGCCGTGTTCGAGGAGTCCATCGTCGTCACCAGCGCGGCCACGATGCAACGGCCATCCGAGGTAACGAAAACCACGAGCGTGGTCGACAAGAAACAGTTCGTCTCGCGCGACGAGTACTTCATCCCCGAAGCCCTCCGTACCGTGCCCGGGCTGAAAGTACAACAGCTCGGCGGGCCGGGAAGCTTCACGTCCATCAAGATCCGAGGGCTTCGGAGCGAAGACACGGCGATCGTCATCGATGGGGCCCGTATTAGAGACCCTTCGGCGCCAAAGGGCGACGCGTCGTCGTATCTGGAAATGTTCATGGCGACGGATCTCGAGCAAGTCGAGATCCTCCGCGGCGCGGGGTCGACGCTCTACGGAACGAACGCCGGCGGCGGCGTCATTAATATTGTTACGTCGTCGGGGGGAGGCAAGCCGCGCGGGAGCGTTCTCGTTGAAGGTGGTGGCCTCAGTCTATTCCGAGCGAACGCTCAGACCGCTGGAGGCTACCGCGAGCGGTTCCAATACAGCGTTGGTGTGTCGCACTTGAGCGTTCTCGACGGCGTCGATGGCAACGACTCGGTTCGGAACACGAGCGTTCAAGTCCGGGCGCAAATGAAGCTCGGGCCGACATCGAGCCTCTCGTTCCGCTTCTACGGCGCCGACGCCCGCGTCGATTTGAACGAAAGTCCCGAGGCTACCGGGGAGCTTCCGCCGGGTGTCGTCGATGCCGTTCCCGACGTGAACTATGTTCCAGGCGCGGACGATCCGGATAGCCAGCGCGAGGCTAGGTTCGCGTCGGCGCTCGTGGGCTTCGAGCAGCGACCGCGCGACGACTTCGGCTACAGCGTCCGCTACCACGGCCTGCTCACCGATCGAAGCTTCTTCGACGGGCCGGAAGGTGTTTCCGCGTTCGAGCCGGTGACGTCGTCTCTCTTCGAGTTCGAAGGCGCCATCCATACGTTGAACGCGCGCACGGACTTTACTTGGGGCCGGCATCAGTTTATCCAGGCCGGGTTCGAGCTCGAGCGCGAATCGTTCGTCAATCGCTCGTTTCCGGACGATCCGGCGGGCAACTCGACGACGGATATCTCGCAGACGAGCCAGGCTCTCTACGTACAGGATCAGCTAACCCTTGCCGGCGGCGCCCTACAGATCGCCGGAGCGGTACGCGCCCAGTGGTTTTCGCTCGGTGAGCCCGAGCTCGAGCCGGCGGACAACGCACCCTACACGGGCATCGAGTTTCCGTCGCTCGATAACGCTTTGACCGGCGATATCTCAGGTGCTTACGGCCTCGAGAGCGGCACCAAGCTTCTCGCGCACTTCGGTAGCGGCTACCGCGCGCCGTCGCTCTTCGAGCGCTTCGGCACTTCGTTCTCGTCGTTCGGGTATTTCGTGTTCGGCGATCCGCGCTTGCGTCCGGAGAAGACGGTGACGTTCGACGTGGGCGTCGAGCAGCGTCTCTGGTCGCAGCGCGGGCGCGTTTCCGCCACGTACTTCAGGACGAGGCTCAAAGAGATCATCATTTTCGATTTCTCCGGAGCCATCAATCCCGTGACCGATCCTTTCGGTCGTTTCGGTGGCTACCTTTCGACCGACGGGGGTACCACCAAGGGAGTCGAGCTCGTCGGTAACGTCGTCGTCGGCCCTGGTCTGCACTTGAACACGTCGTACACGTACACCGACGCCGAGCCCCCGACCGGTGTTTCCGAGGATCAAACGCAAGCGTTCGTCGTCCCGAAACACCAGCTCGCGTTCGTTGCCACCCAGCTCATCGGGCCGCGGCTCGTGGTGAGCTTCGATCTCGTCGCATCGAGCAGCTATCTCGCGCCGATCTTCGATCCAGCGACGTTCGCGAGCCGCGTCTATCGATTCACGAGCTTCGTCAAGAGCGACCTCGCGGCGAGCTATTGTTTTCCGGCCCGATTCGGTCTGTTTCGTCTCTTCGGCAAGGTCGAGAACCTGTTAAACCAGCAAATCTTCGAGAGCGGTTTCCGCACGCCCGGACGCTTTGCGCTCGTAGGCGCCGCGTTCGAGTTCTAATGAAGCTCGTACTGCTTCTCGCTGTCGCGCAGCGGATCATCTCGCTCTCGCCGAGCGTGACCGAGATTCTCTATGGCATCGGCGCGTTCGACCAGGTGGTCGCGGTGTCGAGCTATTGCGAGTATCCGCCGGAAGTCGAAGGGCTGCCGCGCGTCGGTGGTTGGACGGACACGAACCTCGAGCAGGTCGTTGCTCTCCAACCGGACCTCGTGATCATGACCGGCGTCGACGCGCAGGCGCCTCTCATGGAGCCGAAGCTCACCGCTCTCGGCATCGAAACGCTCGCCGTGGGGAGTCAATCGCTGGCGGATATTTACGAAGCAATCGAGACGATAGGCGGGGCCGTCGGTAGGGAAGACGCAGCCCGCGCCCTCGTTCGCGAGATGCGTACCGAGCTCGACGGCATACGCGCTCGCACCCGAGACCGGCCTCGCCCGAGCGTTCTCGTCGTCGTCGATCGCTTGCCCGGCACGCTGCGGGATATCTATATCGCGACCGAAGGCAGCTATCTCACCGAGCTCGTCGAGATCGCCGGTGGCACGCCGATCACTCCCCCTGCTCCGCACAACTACACGCAGATCAGCGCGGAGGCTCTCGTGGTCTTCGACCCCGAGGTGATCTTCGACATGGTGCAGGCGTTGACTACCGCGACGGTGGTCGGAGGTGGCAAGCTTTCAGAGAATTCGAAGGCGGTGTGGAACATGATCGACGTCACGGCAGTCGAGACGGATCGCATCTATCCATTGACGAACAAGCTGCTCGTGCACCCGTCGCAGTTCGCGGTACAGGCGGCGCGTGAGTTCGCGAAGCGGCTCCACCCAGAGGCCTTCGAGTGAGCACTGATACTGATACTGCCACTGCCACGATCCTCTCGGCGAGCGGCCTCGAGTTCGCTTACGAGCCTCGAAAGATGCCTCTGGTCATCGACGATGTCTCGATGGACGTCACCCGGGGGCATTTTTGCGGGCTCATCGGGCCAAACGGATGCGGAAAGTCCACGCTGTTGCGCCTTCTCTCCGGAGTCTTGGCGCCCCATAGCGGCGGTGTGGTTTTCGAGGGGCAACCTCTCGAGGCGATCGAGCCGCGCGCGCGCGCGAAGTGGATCGGGTATGTGCCACAGCAGCAAAGTCGTGTGTTTCCGTTCACGGCACTCGAAGTCGTTCTAACGGGACGTAGTCCGTATACTTCGCGGTTTCGCTTCGAGAACGCCCGGGATCGCGAAATCGCGAGCGAGGCGTTGGCTGCGGTGGGCGCGGAGCATTTGGCTGCGCGTCCGATCACCGAGCTTTCCGGTGGTGAGCAGCAGATGGTCGTGGTGGCACGCGCGTTGGCGCAGCAAGCGCGTCTTCTGCTTCTCGACGAGCCCGCGGCCGCGCTCGATTTGAAGCACCGCGCCGAGCTTCTTAGTGCCCTCCAACGTCTGCGGGAAGACCAGGAGCTCACCGTGCTCGTCGTGACCCACGATCTGCAAATGCTCGACGCGACCTTCGATCACCTCTTCGCCATGCGCCGCGGGCGTCTCGTGGCGGAAGGCCCGGCCGAAGACGTTCTGACGGAGAGCACGCTCGCCGACGTGTACGAGGACCCACTCGTGCGGGCGCATCGGATCGAAGGCCGCACGTTCGTGTGGTCGGAGCGGTAATGACGACATCGGGCCGGCTCGCGCGGGCGTTGGTGTTTTGCTTTGTCGTCATGTGTGTAGCGACGCTTTTCGCGCTCTCGACCGGATATCAGACGATCGAGTGGTCGCAGCTTCAGAGAGACGAAATATCTCGGACGATCTTCTTCCGCCTCCGCGCTCCGCGCGTCGTTCTCGGCCTTCTCGTCGGAGGCTCGCTTGCGGGAGTGGGGGCGGCGCTTCAAGCGCTCTTTCGGAATCCACTGGCGTCGCCGTTCACGCTTGGAGTATCCGGAGGTGGCGCGCTCGGTGCGAGCGTGGCGATCGCGCTCGGCTTCGGCGCTAGCATCGCGGGTATTCCCTTGGTGTTCATCTTCGCGTTTGCCGGCTCGATTGCGTTCGTCGCGATCGTGTATCGGCTTGCGTCTGCGGGCACCGTCGTGATGCCCGGTGCGCTCTTGCTGGCGGGTGTTGTGTTGAATCTGATCGCGGGCGCGGGCGTTCTGATGATCCAGTTCGTGACCGACTATACGAGGGCACTCCAGATCCTGCGGTGGATGGTGGGAAGCCTCGACGTGATCGGCATGGACCTCGTTTGGCGTATGTTGATTTTTCTCGTACCGGGCATGGTATTGCTCCTGGCGACGACACGGGATTTGCATCTCATCGCCATGGACGAAGAATCGGCGGCGGCGCTCGGCGTCAACGTACGACGGGTCGAGCGCACCGTCTATGCGGCGTCGTCGCTCGTGGTCGGGGTTACCGTCGCCGTCGCAGGCCCCATTGGCTTTGTCGGCCTCATCGTGCCCCACGCAGTCCGAGTGTTGTTCGGCGAAGACTTGCGCATCGTCATTCCATGTTCGATCTTGCTCGGGGCGGCGTTTCTGGTGCTTGCCGACGCGTTCGCGCGCTCGCTTCTTGGCGCGAGCGAGCTTCCCGTGGGAGCGGTCACCGCGTTGATCGGAGGGCCGCTGTTTCTGATATTGCTGAGCCGGAGAAGACGCTACGCGGCGATCTAGGGACAGGCCGATGGCCGATGGCTGATGGCCGACGGCGAGTTGAAAGGCGGAATAATGAGTATTGCGACAAAAAAAGGCGACAAGGGACAAACGAGCCTCATCGGTGGACGCCGCGTGTCGAAAGGCGACCTTCGGGTCGAGACTTACGGGACGCTCGACGAGCTCGGCTCGGTCATGGGCTTCGCTCGCTCTATCTGCGAGCACGAGAAGGTTGCCGAGGCGACGAAGGCGATCCAAAAAGAGCTCTTCACGGTGAGCGCGTCGCTCGCGTCGCCGGAAGACCCCAAGAAAACCAATCGGGTCACTCAGGACATGGTGGATGCGCTCACCAAGCAAGTCGAAGAGATCGAGGCCATCGAGGGAATCTCGGGCGACTGGGCGATTCCAGGCGAGCACACCGTCTCCGCGGCGTATGACGTTTCCCGTACCGTGTGCCGGCGGGCGGAGCGCGCCGCGGTGCGTCTTCGCGACGACGACGGAGAGGGAGTCGATCCGCTCGCGATCGCGTACATCAACCGACTCTCGGATCTTCTGTGGCTTTTCGGCCGGCTCGTCGAAAAAGACGCCGGCGTCGACGGCAAGCTTCGCGGCGGCCGCGGCACCGGCTGGTCGAAAGCATGGTAACGCCTTGAATATTGAACCTGGCGACCAGAGCTTTGCCAAGCGCGCTCGTGATCGCCAGGCGAGTCTGACGAAGCCGCCCGGAAGTCTGGGGCGACTCGAGGAGCTGGCGGTACGGCTGGCCGCGATCCAGAGAACGGACTATCCGAGAACGCGTGGCCGATCGATGCTCGGAGCATTTTCCACATGGATCAGTCGCACGCAGGGGTAAACATCGTCGATGACTTCGACGACTACTCGGTGGTGAGGCTCATGAACGGCTCATGCTGACGCTCGTTCTCGGAGGAGCTCGGAGCGGGAAGAGCCGCTACGCGCAATCCCTGTGCGGCGATAGACCGGTTCGCTACATCGCCACCGCGCAAGCGGCAGGAGATGCCGAGATGATCCGGCGCATCGATCGGCACCGCTCGGAGCGCCTGCCGCATTGGAAAACCGTCGAGGCTCCGTTCGCGCTCGTGGATGCTATCCGCGAGCCGGGCCAGTCGGATGACGAACTCCTCCTCGTCGACTGCATCACCGTTTGGCTTTCGAATCTCTCCTACCGCCACCGTGAGCTCCGCGCCGAGGCGCGAGAAAAACGTTTGCTCGGGGAAGTGGCTGAGTTCGTGGAAGCAGCACGCGGGCGCCACGTGATCGCAGTCAGCAACGACGTCGGCAGCGGCATCGTTCCCGAATCCCCAGTCGCCCGCGAGTTTCGTGACCTGCAGGGATTGGCCAACCAGACGATTGCCGCAGCCTCGGACAAAGTAGTCTTGATGGTCGCCGGCATTCCTACGATTGTGAAAGGAAATCTGTGAGGATCCTGCCATCGGCCATCAGCAGGATTGGCGCGTTTAGGACGGTTGCGCCGGTAACCGGCACGGTGTCGCAGCTAAACGAAGGCTAGCTGACGGCCGATGGCGGATCGACGAGGACTAATCACTTCTTGTCCGTTCCCAACACGTGCTCAAAGTCTTCCTTGTCCGGGTTCGTGTCATCCGAACGGCGGCGTGGGGGGACCAGAGCCTCACGCTGGATCGGCGGACCCACAACGGGAGGGGGAAGGAGTGGTTCCTCGGGCGGGGCCGGCTGGGCGCTGATGATGTTGACGTCGGCCTCGACCGTCGCCATGGGCGTTTCGGGCGCTGTCGCGACAGGGTCTTCGGGTAGTGCGAGATCGCTGAACGATGCCATCCCGCCATCGACCGGTGGCGCCTGTACCGGTTGTACCGACGGTTGCGTTGTCATGTCCGCGGGCGATGGCGGTGCCGCGGCGGGAGGAGGTGACGGCGCCGGTGCGGACGGCGAGTCCGGGCCACCGCCGAGTGCGAGTGCCTCGAATCCCGACGGAGCTTCGCTCGGTGTCGGGGGAGGCGCCGGCGGGGCGAGATCGGCGTCATCCGGATCGAGCGCGCTCGGACCGTCGAAAAACTGCGTGGCTGCTTGGTTCGGCGGTGACGGAGGTGACGGTTGCTCAATCGGAGGCGGCGCTGGCGGGGCGACAGCAGATGCCGCGTCATCGCCTTCCAGGATCGACTCCATGAGCTCACCCGTAGATTTCGGAACCGCGGGTGCGGCGGCCGGCGGATCGACAAACATCTGCGTGTGCATGAGCTCGTCCGGAATGGCCTTCGGTGGCTCGGGTGGAGTCGTCGGCGGCGGATCGACGGAAAGCTGAGTTTCGTTCAAGTGCTCCGGAACTGGCGTTGGACTCCGCAGCGCGGGCGCCTCGGACGGCATCTTCTCCACTGCCTCCGGTCGAGTCATGGAGATTTGCGTCTCGATCAAGTTTTCAGGAATCGCTGCCGGCGCGACCGGAGGATCGATCCCGACTTGTGTCTGCACTAGCTCTTCGGGGATCGAAGCCGGCTTCGGCGGTTCGATCGACGGCAGAGTTGGCGTGTCGGCCGGCGTTGGGGCAGGCGATTCGATCTCGGTTGCATTGGCGACACTCGCCGTTAAGGCGGTCTGTGCCGCTACGTCGACGAGATCGATCCAACCGAGAGTGCGGAATGCCCAAAGGTATCGGCACGCCTCGAAGTCCGGAAGCGTCGCGCGTGTGCAGATGTCCGCGAGCGAGGTCGGCGTCGCGAGCATGTCCACGAGCTCACGCACATCGTCAGCGAGTTTCGAGCCCAACCACTCTTGCTCGCGCGCGGCGGCTTGCTGGTAAACCGATTCGAGACTTCCAACGCCTTTCGAAACGCGCCGCCAGCTCTCGACGTAGCGGACCCCTTCGAGGATCAACTCCGGCACGGCGAGGTCCAGAGTGATGGCTTCTTTCTGCTCGAGCTCTTCCTCTTTGAACCGGTACCAGGTCTCGGTGCGGCGGAAGAGCCCGAGAACAATCGAGCGCACTTGCCCTATTACCGCCGGAACGAGGTCGTCGGCAGTGAGCACGTTCTCGTCGACTAGAAGCTCGCCGAGACGTTTGCCTGGCTGAACCATTCTCGCGACCCGTGTGTAGTCCATCAACGAGATCTTGCCCGCGCGGAGTAAGTACTGGCCGAGCCCGTCGTCCTGCGACGACGACTCGGCAAACACGATCTTCCCACCCTGCAAGTCGAGAGTTTTGTCGCCTTCGGGGTTCGAAAAGTGAAGTCGGCCCGTCTTGCCTGAGCGGCTGATGACCAGAAGGAGATCCGGCAGATCGTGATCGTCGTTCCAGCAGTTGAGGACCCCTTCGAAAGGGATCCGATCGCCTAGAGGCCCTTCGGGCATAGAGCTTCCTCGCCTCGTTTTTTGTTGAAATCTTCAGTTGGGATGGTACCCAACCATTATACGGGATGAAAAACCGGCAGGAAAACGCTTTAAAGTATTGATATAACTATGTTTAGGCTAGGACACGCCGAGAATCTCGTCCAGATTTAGAGGCAGGCGGATGGTGAACGTCGTACCTTCGCCGGGCGTGCTTTCGGCCTCGATGGTTCCGTGGTGGTCCTGAATGATTTGATAGCAAATCGATAGGCCGAGTCCGGTGCCGACTCCGACCCCTTTCGTCGTAAAGCCCGGGTCGAAGATCTTCTTCAGGTTCTCGGGCTCGATCCCGACGCCATCGTCGCTGAACGCGATGATAGCCTGAGCGTCTTCGACGCCGGTGCGGATGGTGATCGTGCCCTTCTCTTTGACGGCCTGGCGCGCGTTGTTGAGGAGGTTCAGAAAAACATGGTTCAACCGGCTCGGGTACACCGCGAGCGGCGGCACCTCACCGTAGTCCTTGACAATCTCGATGTGGTGTTTGATCTCGTGATGGACGAGCGTGAGCGTGTCATCGAGTCCTTCGTGCACGTCGACTTGTTTGATCTCGGCTTCGTCGAGGCGTGCGAAGCTCCGGAGGCGGCGCACGATCTCGCCAACTCTGGAAGCGCCCGATTTGATGACTTGGTTCGACTCGTCGATGACGTCAAAGAGCTTGTTGAGTCTCTTGTCGTTCTCGAAGCCTTCTTTGTCCCCTCTGTTTTTGGACGTGAGGTGTTCTTTCAGCTTTTCGATAGCACGCATCAGGGTGTCGTGCATGCTCGTCATCGCCCCGACCGGCGTATTGATCTCGTGCGCGATACCGGCGACGAGGCTCCCGAGCGAAGCCATCTTCTCCGACTGCACGAGCTGGGCCTGGGTTTCGCGCAGCTCCCGGTTCGTCTTCGCGAGCTCGTTCAGCGCGATCTTGATTTTCGTGATATCTCGACCCATCGTCACGTAGAGATCGAGTTCGCCCTCGGCGTCGTGGATAGGGAAAATCGAGATGTCGATGGGAATGCTGACACCGCTTTTTGCCATGCCCTCGGCTTCGCCGCGGTAGCTTCCCGTCGCAGCGATCGCTTGTTTGATCTCAGCGGCCTTCTGGGAACCGAGGAACTCGAACATGGACTTGCCGACGACATCCTCATCCGTCCAGCCGGTGCGCTGCTCGTGCGCGGGGTTCCGCTCCACGATGTGGCCGTCTTTGTCGATCACGGTGATGACGTCGACGGAGTGGATGAAGACTTCGTGGTAGATCCGAAGCCTCTCTTCGAGCTCTTTGCGACGGGTAATGTCGACGAAGCTGCCGAGGATGACCTTCTCGCCACCGATTTTGGCTTGAGCGAGCGAGAACATCGTCCAGATGGCCGTCCCATCGGCCTTGCGAACGCGGACTTCGAGGTCTTTGACGAAGCCGTCCTTCTGGAGACGCTCGACGACTTGGTTGCGTTCGGCCGGATCGTAGTAGAACTCGCTCGAGTGCCGGCCTTTGACCTCATCGCGGGAGAGTCCGACGAGCTCTGCCAGGTGGCTGTTCGCGTATAAAACCTCGCCGTCACTCAAGCGGGTAATAATGTAGGGAACCGGAGCCGATTCCACGAGGGCCGTGAGCTGCTCCTCCGATTGGCGTTGCCACCGTCTGAGCTTCGCGTACTCGAGCGCCTGGTAGATCGTGATTTCCATCTCGTCCAGGGCGACGGGCTTGATGAGAAAGCGCTGAGCTCCCTCCATGATCGCCTTGACCGCGAGAGGGATCGACGGATGGGCGGTGAGCAGCACGAGCGGCATGTCGGGATAGCGCGCCTGAACTTTGGCGAGGACGGCGAGCCCGTCCATCCCGGGCATGTTCAGATCGCAGACAACGAGCTCGTGGCGTTCTCCGTCTAGAAGGTCGAGTCCGACCTCACCGGACGCGGCGGTGTCGATTTCGAAGCCCCGCTCGCGGAGGCTTGTCGCCAAGCTTTCGCGCTGTTCGGCGTCGTCCTCGATATAGAGAAGCTTGGTGCCCCCCATGGTGCGAGCCGGTCGCCGATCAAAGACCCCTATCGGAGATGAAGCGGATGAGGTCCTTGACCCGGCAGGAGAAACCCCACTCGTTGTCGTACCAGGAAAGGACTTTCACGGTGTTTCCGCCGACGACTTTCGTGAACGGCGCGTCGACGATGGACGAGTGCGAGTTGCCTTTGAAATCGGCGGAGACGAGGGGCTCTTCCGAGTACGCGAGGATTCCTTTCAAGTCTCCGTTGGCCGCTTTCTGGAATGCCGCGTTGACGTCATCGGCGCTCGCGTCTTTTTCCAGAACCGCCGTCAGGTCGGTGAGCGAAACGTTCGGCGTCGGCACGCGCACGGAAATACCGTCGAGTCGTCCTTCGAGCTCGGGCAGGACGCGCGCTACGGCAAGCGCGGCTCCCGTCGTCGTCGGGATCATCGATAGCGCGGCAGCGCGGGCGCGCCTGAGGTCTTTGTGCGGCAGATCGAGGAGCTTCTGATCGTTCGTGTAGGAGTGGATCGTGGTCATGATCCCTTTGGCAAGACCGAACTCTTCGTGGAGTACCTTCGCGAGCGGTGCGAGGCAGTTCGTGGTGCACGATGCATTCGAGATGAGGTGGTGGTTCGCCGGATCGTATTTGTCGTGGTTGACGCCCATCACCACGGTGAAGTCCTCGCCTTTTGCGGGTGCGGAGATGATGACCTTTTTGGCTCCGGCCTCGAGATGTTTCGAAGCGTCCTCGCGTTTCGTGAAAAGGCCGGTGGACTCGATGACGATGTCGACGCCGAGGTCTTTCCACGGAAGTTTTGCGGGGTCGCGCTCCTTCAACACTTTGAAGCTCTCACCCCCGGCAACGATCGTGTCGCCGTCGGCACGGACGTCCTCGGCGAGGTTGCCGAGGACGGAGTCGTACTTGAGAAGGTGGGCCAGCGTGTTGGCGTCCGTGATGTCGTTGGCGGCGACGATGTCGATCTCGTTATCGCCGAGTGCGGCGCGGAAAACGTTCCGCCCGATACGCCCGAAGCCGTTGATCCCTACCTTGATTGCCATCTGTGACTCCTAATGCGCTGAATCGGCGTGATAATGCTCAAGTTCTGCCGCGTGAGGTGAGCGAGCGAGAGTATACGGTCGTGTTGGCGGAAGTGTCAATCTATGCCAGGCTGTGCCGTAACTCACTTATTTTCAGCTAATTCCAATTGACAGCTCCGGCGCCTCCTCGTATAGTCGCGGGGCGGCCTTCGATGTATCTTCTTTATAGCCTCCTCTTCGGAGGGCTCCTCCTAGTGGGTCTACCGTACCTCCTGTACCGGAGCTTCCGTCAACAAGGCTATGCGCGCAGTCTCGTCGAGCGCGTTCGCGTTCCCGAGCTCGAAGCTTCGAAGCAGGCTGAACAGGCTGAACAGGCGACGATTTGGCTCCATGCGGTCTCCGTGGGAGAGGTTATCGCTGTCGCGACGCTCCTCCCGGCGCTCGAGCGCGCCTTTCCCGATGCACGGTTCGTCGTGTCGGTCATCACCGTGACCGGGCGCCGCGTTGCGGAGGACAAGCTCCAAGACGTCGCGGCCGTCTTCTACTGCCCGTTCGACCTCGCGTTTTTCGTGCGCCGCGTCGTCAACAAAGTGCGGCCACGCGCACTCGTCGTCATCGAGACCGAGATCTGGCCGCATCTGTTGCGCGAGGCCAAGCGGTCCGGCGCGAAGACGATGATCGCCGGCGGGCGGATCTCGGATCGATCGTTCCTACGCTATCGGACCATCCGTGGATTCATGAAGCGCTTTCTCGCGGAAGTCGACGGCTTCTGCATGCAGAACGAGCTCTACCGCGAGCGCATCGAGGCGCTCGGCGCGCCGCCCGAGCGCATTCGGGTGACGGGAAGTTTGAAGTTCGATGCTATCGCGCCGTCGATGGCACGCGTTGAGCGGGTTTTTCCCGAGAACCGGCGCGTTCTCGTGGCAGGGAGCACGCTCGATCCCGAAGAGGAGGAGCTTCTCTATGTCTTCGAGTCGCTGTCGCGCGACGCGCCGGATCTCTTCCTCGTCATTGCGCCGAGACACCCGCCTCGATTCGATGTCGTTACCGAGCTCGTGCGAAAGCGCGGCCATCGCGTCATACGCCGCTCGGACCCGGGCCCCGACAAGGCTGACATAAAGGACACCGGCGACGCGGACGTGATGATCTTGGACACGCTCGGCGAGCTGGCATCCCTCTACGAGCAGGCCGATTACGTTTTCGTCGGCGGAAGTTTGGCCGACTGGGGTGGTCACAACATCATCGAGCCCGCATCGAAAGGTAAGCCCGTCGTTTTCGGCCCCCACATGCGGAACTTCGCCGACGTCGCGACGCTGTTCGTCGAAGGCAATGCCGCGGTGCAGGTTCAAGACAGTGATGAGCTGGAGTCCGTGCTGCGCGATTGGATCGAAAACCCCGAGCGAGCCCGTGAGCTTTCCGAGAACACGACGCGGGTCATCGAAGACAACCGCGGGGCATCCGAGCGGACGGTTGCCGCACTCAAAGAGCTTCTTGAATGAAGGCGAAGGCGCTTTTACCTCTGTCGTGGCTCTACGGCGCGGCCGTCGGCATCCGCAATCACTACTACGACAGCGTGGACGCGAAGAAGCTTCCCGTTCCCGTCGTAAGCGTCGGGAATGTCACCGTCGGTGGGAGCGGCAAGACCCCTCTCGTCGCGACGCTGGCGCAAGAGCTTCTCGCGCGTGAGTTTCCCGTCGCGGTGCTTTCGAGAGGCTATGGTCGCGAGGGGCATGCACCCTTCGTTCTCGTATCCGATGGCAACAAAGTGCTCGTCGACGCTCGAGAGGGAGGCGACGAGCCGGTGGAGCTCGCGCGCAAAATCCCGGGACTCGTCGTTGCCGTGGGGGCCGATCGTGTCGGCGCCGCGGAGACCCTTCTCGAAAAACTAGGACGCCACGTGATCCTTCTCGATGACGGCTTCCAGCACCGTCGTCTCGCCCGGGATGTCGACCTCGTGTGTTTTGATTGCACGGAGTCGGAGTCGAGCCTGCATCTGCTCCCGGCGGGGCGGTTGCGCGAGCCGCTCCGGAATCTGAAGCGGGCGGATGCGGTGGTTCTCACGCGGTGGAGCGAGTCGTGCCGGACGCCGGATCTTGGTGATGTGCCGGCCATTCGGGCCGTAAGTCGCGTCGTCGGGTTTACCCGTATCGATAAGGAAGGGAATGAAGGGACGGAAGGGGACTCGCTCGACGCGGGCGCGTTCCACGACGAAACGGTGAGCCTGGCGCTCGGTATCGCTCGGCCGGAGCGGGTCCGGGAGAGTCTCGACGCTCACGTCGCGCACGTCGTCGCCCGCCGCGACCACCATCAGTGGAGTGAGACCGAGCTTCGGGAGATCGTCGACGAAGCCAAGGCGAAGGGCGCGCGTGCGCTTCTGACGACGGGAAAAGACGCGGTCAAGATGTCTCTCCCGGCGTCGGCGTCTCTTCCCGTGTATCGTATCGACGTCGAGACCGAGATCTTGGACCTCGAAGTGCTGCGACGACTCGTGGCTTTTCCGCCGCTCTGAGTCGGAGTAAAATTAACTGTTTTAGAGTGTCGAGAATGAAGCACGTTATCGAGTACGGTTTGGCGGTCGGGATCGGTGGCCTCATGCGCCTCGTTCCGCGCCGCACGCGTCTCGCGTGCGGTCGGGCGCTGGGAAGCCTCGTCTATGCGTTCGACGCCCGCCACCGTAACATCACCATCGATAACGTCAGCAAAGCCTACGGAAACGAGAAGAGCGACGCGGAGAAGCGAGCCATCGCCGAAGGCGCGTTCCGACACTTCGGTGCCATGGTGTTCGAGCTCATCACGCTGGGCTCTCCTTCCGCGAAAAAGATCGACGGGCTGGTAGAGCTCGATGGTATCGAGCGCTACGAGCAAGCGCGTGCAAAAGGAAAAGGCGTCATCCTCATCACCGGTCATTTCGGCAACTGGGAGATCCACGGCGTGGCGCACGGGTATCGTTGGGGGCGCATCCACGTTTTGGCGCGCGTGCAAGACAACCCGTACTTCAACCGCTGGCTCGAGAAAATCCGCACGATCTCCGGAAACGAAGTGGTGTACAAGCAGAAGGCGTTGAGTCACATGAGGCGGCTCCTCAGGGAAGGGGAGACCATCGCCCTCGTGATCGATCAAAACGTGCACGTGCAAGACGCGGTGTTCGCCGATTTTTTTGGCCGCAAGGCGGCGACGACTCCGGTGCCGAGCTGGTTCGCGTTGAGGACGGGCGCGACGTTGATGCCGGCTTTCTGCGTTCCGCTTCCCGATGGGCACTACCGGGCGGTGTACTCGGAGCCCATCGACTGCGAGCGCTACCGCGACATGGATCGCGACGACGCCATCCTCGCGATCACACAAGAGCTCGTGCGTGTGCAAGAAAACTACATTCGCGAGCATCCGGACTGCTGGCTGTGGATGCACCGTCGTTGGAGAACGCGGCCACCGGAAGAGTCTGAAGACCTGGCTGTGGCGCCACCCGATGACCCCGATAAGAAAGCCCTGGAAAACCCGGCGGCGGTGCCCGAGCTTCGATGACCGTGCGCTCCGTTCTCGTCTACGCTCCGAGCTGGATTGGCGATGCGGTGATGTCTCTCGGCGCGCTGCGCGCACTGCGACAAAACTACCCCGATGCGCGTCTGAGCGTTCTCACGCGCCCCTGGGTGCAAGACCTCTACGACGTTTGCGGCGTCGTCGATGACGCGATCCTCTACGACCCCAGAGGTGCTGACCGCGGCGCCGCGGGGTTCATGCGTGCAGCGAGACGCGTGCGACGGGGGCGCTTCGACGTCTCCGTCTTGTTCCCGAACGCGTTCCGCGCGGCCGCGCTCGTCCGAGCTTCCGGTGTTCCCGAGCGCTGGGGCTATGCCACCGAAAGCCGCGGGTTCTTGCTCACCAAACGCGTGCCGCCTGCACCAAGGCCGTTCGGGCGTCACCAGAGCTACTACTACCTGGATCTTCTGAGCGGCCTGGATCTCGAAGTTGGGGAGCCCGACACGACGCTCACCGCGACGACGACGATGCGAGATGCGGCGCGAACCCTGCTCGAGCGCAATGGTTGGAACGGCGGACCTCTCGTTGGCGTGCATCCGGGTGCCGCCAACAGCCCCGCCAAGCTGTGGAAGGCGTCACGGTTCGCGGAAGTCGCGCGCAAGCTCGCCGAGGTCGAAAACGCGCAAGTCGTGATTTTGGGCGGCACGACCGAAGGCGAGCTCGCGGCAGAAGTTCAACGAGGGCTTCCATCGGACGTCGCGCTGATGCTCCAGGGGAAAACGTCGCTTGCGGACCTGATAGGTGTGCTCACAGAGCTATCCGTCTTCCTTTCCAACGACTCGGGGCCGATGCACCTGGCAGCCGCGCTCGGAGTCCGGACGGTGGCGGTTTTCGGCCCGACCGATGCGCGCGAGACGGGCCCCATGAGCTCGTATGCGCGTGTCGTGCGCGAGCCCGTCGATTGCAGCCCGTGCCTCTACCGCGACTGCCCGATCGACCACCGGTGTATGGAGCGCGTCACCTCCGAGCGCGTTTATGACGAGGCTTCCGCGCTGATATCGTCATGAGTGGTAAGCCGGCGATCTTTCTCGACCGAGACGGCACCCTCAACGAGTCCGTCGGCTACGTGAATCACGCGAGCCGGTTTCGCCTGTTCCCATGGAGTGTCGACGCGGTTCGCCTTGTTCGAGACGAAGGCTACCTCGCGGTCATCGTGACGAATCAATCTGGAATCGGACGCGGCTTTTTCTCGGACGAGCTGCTGACATCGATTCACGGGGAGCTCGAGGCACGGCTCGAAAAAGCGGGGACGGGGCTCGACGGTATCTATTACTGCCCGCACAAACCTAGCGACGAGTGCGAGTGTCGCAAACCGCAGGCCGGCATGCTGCGACGAGCGAGTGAGAGTGACGAGCTCGATATCGACCTCGAACGCTCGTGGATCGTCGGCGACACGATGACGGACCTCGAAGCGGGGTGGGCTGTCGGCACGCGTGGCGCGCTCGTCAGGACCGGTTTCGGTGAAGGCAGCTTGAAGTTCGAGAGCGCGGGCTGGCCCCGTCAGCCGGACCTCGTCGCCGACAACGTCTACCGTGCGATCGCAGACATTGTCTGGGGGAGTGCGAGTTGAAGGACCGCCTCCTCGAGCTCATCGACGCGTTCTCGAACGTGGGCGTGTTGTGCGTCGTCGACCTTGTCGCGGACGAGTACGTCTACGGCCAGATATCGCGCGTCAGTCGGGAAGCGCCGGTTTTGATTCTCGACTATGACGACACGCGTATCGTGCCGGGTGGAGGAGGCAACGCCGTCAACAATATTGCGGCACTCGGCGGCCGGCCGTTGGCGATTGGGATGGTCGGGAAGGATCCAGCGGGACGAGACCTCATCGCCGCGCTGCGGAAGTCGAAGGTCGACGTCACTGCGGTGCGCCGCGATCCCGACTACCGCACGCCCGCGAAAACGCGCATTCTCGCTGGTGGGATCCACTCCGGTAAGCAACAGGTCGTCCGCATCGATCGCAAGACGCGCGTGAGCATGACGCGGGAGATCGACAAGCATCTGGACAGTGCGGTGAAGGATTTGTTGCCGCACGCGGATGTCGTGATGGTGTCGGACTACGACTACGGTCTCATCACGCCCGATTTCGGCAATGCCCTCGCACGGCGCACGGCGTCGTTGCGCAAACAAGCGGTGCTCGATTCGCGTTATTCGATCCTGTCGTATTCGGGGTTTACGTCCGCGACGCCCAACGAGCCGGAGGTCGAAGCGGCGCTTGGTATCGCGATCGGACACGATGACGCGACGCTCGAGAATGCCGGACGGAAGTTGATGACGAAGCTCCGTACGCGGGCGCTTTTGATGACGCGCGGGAAAGATGGGATGGCGCTTTTCGAGCCGCGCCGGGCGACGCGTCACATTCCGATCTACGGAAGCGATGCAATCGCCGATGTCACCGGCGCGGGCGATACCGTCATTAGCGCGTACACGCTTGCCTTGGGTGCGGGCGCGTCGTTCCACGAAGCGGCCATGCTGGCAAACTACGCGGGCGGCATCGTGGTGATGAAGCGCGGCACTGCCACGGTGTCGCGCGAAGAGCTCGCCGACGCCGTCGGCACCGATAGCGAGTGAGATGGGCTCGGTCGTCGAATTGGAAAAGGCAGCCCGGCTCGTCGAAGACGCGAAGCGCGACGGCAAGCGCGTGGTGCTCGCGAACGGTCACTTCGATCTGCTGCACGTCGGCCACGTTCGCTATCTCGAAGGCGCGCGCGCCGCGGGTGATGTTCTCGTCGTCGGGGTGAACGGCGACGAGGTTACGAAGAAGCTCAAGGGTCCGGGCCGACCCATCCTGAGCGCGGCGGAGCGAGCGGAGCTGGTGGCTGCGCTCGAGAGCGTCGATGTCGTTGTCGTTTTCGATGACATCAACGTCGCCGCGCTCCTCGAGCGGCTTCGCCCCAACGTCCACTGCAAGGGAACGGACTACACCGAAGACACGGTCCCCGAACGCGAAGTGATGCGTGAGCTAGGCGGCGAAACCCGCATCGTCGGCGACCCAAAGGATCATTCGACCCACGATCTTATCGCCGCAATCCGAGAACGCTTTTCTAAATAAAAAACCTCTCCCCGGTCCCGCCTTCGCCAGTAGCTCGGTGGCGGAGGGGAGAGAGTTTCACGGAGGCCGCCAAAGACGGCCTGGTGAGGGGGGCGGCGGCGGCGATCTGTGATCTCCGAAGCCGCCCCCTGACTCAAACCTGCTGATGGCCGATGGCCGAAGGCGCCGCTTACTGTACGTTCACTTCAATCTGCCGCGGCTTCGCCTCGTCCGCCTTGGGAAGGGCCAGCGTGAGAACGCCTTCCTTGTACTCCGCCAGGATCTTGGAAACGTTGACCGTGCTCGGCAGGCTGAAGGAACGGCTGAACGTTCCGTAGGACCGCTCGGTCCGGAAGTAGCCGTCGTCCTTGACCTCTTCCTTGCGCTCCTTCTTGCCGCGGATGGTGAGGACGTTGTTCTCGACGCGCACGTCGATGTCTTCCTTCTTCATGCCGGGAACTTCGGCATGGATGACGACTTCGGCACCCTTGTCGTAGATGTCGACGGCGGGGCTCCACGCGCCGAGGAAATCATTGTTCTCCTCGCGGGGAAGGTCGAACAGCCGGTTGAATCGGCTGGAGAGAGTATTGAACTCTTTCCAAAAAGGGTCTCTAACCACTAGGTTCATGGGAATCCTCCTCGTATACCAATCTGGTTGAAATTGAAACTGTCTGGTTTCTGGCTATCACGAGTATCACTATACTAGATTCTGAAGATTTAATCAAATAAATATATTTATTATAAACTAATATAATATTAGTATATATAAATAAGATATATAACCTTAGTCCCGTGATAGACTTCCAGCACTTTGGTAGGAGCCGCATCGCTTTCCAGATGGCGTGTCCCGCTGGGCTGGGCCGCGGGCCTCACCGCACTCTACGTGGCGTCGCCTAGAGCGCCTCTCTATGCCGCGGGGCTCGCGATCGCTGCCTTCGGCGAAGCCGTGCGGATTTGGGCTGCCGGCCACCTCGACAAGAACACGCGCCTCACCATGAGCGGTCCTTACGCATGGACGCGGAACCCCTTGTATTTCGGAAGCGCCTGGATTGGGCTGGGTTTGGCGCTAGCGACGGGAAGGCTCTTTCTGGTGGCGGTGGTGGTGGCGTTGTTCGTCGCGGTTTACGTGCCGGTGATGAAGCGCGAGGCGGCTCGTCTGGCCGAGACGTTCCCAGCCGCTTACCGTGCGTACGCGGATCGCACGCGGCTTTTTTGGCCTCGTCCGCCGAAGGCAGGGGACAAAGAAGGCGGCTTTTCGACGAAGCGGCTGCTTGCGAACCGCGAGCACCTTACGGTGGCAGGATGGCTCGCAGTAGCCGGGATTATCGGCTGGAAACTGTTGTAACGAAAGGTATTATCGTCCGTACGTTGCGACGAAGCCGGTTGGGATGACCTTCATGCGCCTACCCATCTCTTCGTCGTAGTAGCGACGATAGAGGATGTCCCACTCCTCGCCGCCTTCGGGAATGTCGCGCCGCTGGCTTTCGATTTTGTAGCGAACCGCCTGGTCGATGACCTCGTCGTCTCTGAGCTCTTCTTGGATGATGCGGGCAATCTCGAGACGGATGTCGCTTTCCTCTTCGAAAAACTCGATTTCAGGCTCGCTCCGGAGGTAGTTCATGATGAGGTTGGCGAGGTGATTGACCTTGGCGTTCGACAGTCGCATAGCGCGGTTAGAGGATAATCTTCCTTTGCCGGGCGAGCTTTTTCTTGATCATTTTGAACATCTCGCGGTACTCGACGTTCGTCCGTCGCATTTCCTCGGCGTGCTCGGTGAGGATCTCGCGAACTTCGTCGTTCAGCCGATCCTCCACGAGAAGCTCTTCGGTCATGATGGCGATAAGCGATCGAACCATGTGAGCCGGATCGTCCGAATCGGTAAGCTCCTTCTCGTGGAGCTCCTTGGTGATACGGTAAGCAATGTACTCAACTTGATTCTTGGTTAGTCGCATACTCGATCAAAGAAGCCTATCACGCGGCTCGACGCAACCTCAAGAAGAACTGGAGGTTCTGCTGCCTTTTTGCCTGTTATTGCTCGTTTTGACGGCTTTCCCAGCTGCGGTGCTCGCGCAATCGGAAGTTTCCGGCCAGATCGGTGGGGTCGTCTTTGCCGATGGAGATGGTGATGGCCGGCGCGGACCCGGCGAGGCCGGCATCGGCGTCGTCGTCGTCTGCTCCCGATCGAGTGCGCGGCGACCGATGACGACGGTACCTACGAGGTCCAAGTCGATCCGGGCTACCGCGTCGTGTGGGTGCGCCAACCCGACGGCTATCGAGCCGCGCGCGGTTCTGGCGGCGCGTGCCCGCTGACCCGCTCGAGTAGCTAGTAAGTTTTCCTTTAGAAGAGTCGGCTCCGTTACCCGTGCGCGCGTTCAGTTTCATCCACGCGTCGGATACTCACCTCGACGAAGAGAGCGTTCCGAGATTTCGGCGTCTTCGAGAGATCACCGAAGAGCGCGGCGTCGACTTCGTTTTGATTATGGGTGACCTCATCCGCGACGCACTCCGCGTTTCGGAGGAGACGGCCCGCGAGCGCTTCGAGCTTTTCCGCAAAGAAAAGAGCGACTTCCCCGTGCCTGTGTGGGTCGTGCCCGGAAACCACGAGAACTTCGGGATCGAGCGCGATCGAACCGGCGTTTCCTCGGACCGACCTACTACTCGTTCGACTACGGAGGCGTCCACTTCGTCGCGCTCCGACACCGTCGACATCGAAGACCAGTCGTACTACGCGCACGTCGACGCGATCCAGATGAGCTGGCTCGACGAGGACTTGTACGCGGTCGACACCGACACTCCCGTCGTGACCTTCAACCACATCCCGCTCTTCTCAGCGGCCATTCACGGAAATTTCTACCCGGATGGAGTACGTCTCCCGCGTGACCCTCTACAATTTTCGTGACGGGGCGATCGCGGGCTGGGAGTTCATCCCCCTGGACAGACTGGACAGCCTTCAGGATCCGTTGACAGCTCCCGCTAACGTCGCTATACTCGACTGTTTTCGCGGGTGGCTTGTCACCCGTATCCCATGACCTAGCGGGGTCGTAGTTCAGTTGGCTAGAACGCCTGCCTGTCACGCAGGAGGTCGCGAGTTCGAGTCTCGTCGGCCCCGCCATAGTTTCCAATCACTTGCAGCGATCCTATTGGACCCGTTTGTGGCGATTGTCTGCCTTGGTGCACAACTCCGATAGAGGCCGAGAGCTCGCTTGGCCCCGACTCCCATCATCCGATCATCTCGCTATCAGGCATCCCGAGCGCCGTCATCGTGTTGAGAATCTTGCACCCGATCCTTGCCTCGACTCTCTGTGCCGCCAACCCTCTCGCTCGCATCGCTGAGCCCACGATAGCCTTGTAGCGATGGAACGTTGTCTCGACTTTGCTCCGTTTGCTGTAGCCCGATTCTGTGTGCCACTTTCGTTTGCCGAGCCGAGCTTGTGCTGCAATGTTGCGATTGCGCTGTCGGCTGCTCGCCGGCCCCGATGCGAGCTGGGCGCCCTTGCGCGGCGGTATCAGCACCCTCGGCGAGCAATGAGCGCTGTGATTCTCGATTGCCTCATAGACGCCGCCGGCGTCGTATGCGGTGTCAGCTCTGGCCGATGAGATGGGACTGTCGATCTGTCCGACAAGCGATGCAACCCGCGATGAATCGCGGGCTCTTTTGCTCGTCAGCTCGCCGGCGACGACTTCGCCACTCTGCTCGTCGACACACAGATGGAGCTTGCGATAGTCCCTGCTCTTTGGTGCTCTGCGCAGCTGGCCGGCGTGGACAGCGAGACCGCTGCTGTCGATCAAGATGTGCAACGGCGTCTTCTGCTTGTCTTGGTAGAAGGGGACCTTACCCAGCTTCGCCTTGCGCCTCGAGATCGTGGTGTGATCGGGCACATCATTGTCTAGCTTCATCAGAGCGAACAACGATCGCAGCAATCCCTCGCTCTGCCTAGATGACAGATGAAACACCATGCCCAGGGTGACAGCCGTCTCGATGGCGTGGTTCGAGTACTTGCGTTGACGGCCCGGTTTCCTCCTCCTCGGCCGGGGCGCGTCCCAGTTCACAAGCTTGCCGGCGGTGAGCGAGATCCAGACGGTCAGGCTCCCACGGTTGCGTAGACCCGCCTCATATTCACGCCAATTCCTCACGCGATAGGCCTTCTTCACATACTTCCGCTGAGTGCGTTTGAAAATGCTCATGGGGAACCTCGAATCCGTGAGTAAAGGACAATTGTGGACCGAGATCGCGAGTTGTGCACCAAGGCAACGTTCCAGTGGAGTTCACGCTCTGCGAGCACCTGGAAAATGCGGTGCTCTACCAGGGCGACCAAGCGGTGAGCCTGATGCCTGTGAAGCGCATCTTTCAGTTCACCTACTATCCTCACCTGGAACGCATTGAGCCGGAGAAGACGGAGGTACGTGTGGAAGGGATGCGCACCAACGGCGAAGATTTCACCGGCCGTCTAGCGGTGACGCCGTGGGGCATCTTTACCGCGATCGAACAAATCGATCTCGATCTGAACAAGCAACTGGCTCGCATGAAGTACAAGATCGACGTACGCTACAAAACCCGCACGTTGAAGTTCCGCTGCAGCGATTCGTGTTCACTCGGGTCGAAACCCGAGGCGGTCGCGGCCGACGCGGGGACGACGTCCTCACCGTAGACAGTCTGGTTTTCGGCGTCGCTTGGTTTAGAATGATTGGATGAGCACGCCGCCGCCACTTCCTCCGGAGAGTGGCGTAGCGCCCACCACGACACCACCTCGCCTTCCTTGGGAAGAGCGTGATCGTCTCGGCTTCGTCGAGGCGATGGTGCAGACCATCCGCCTTCTCGTGACCGACCCGGCGGACGCGTTCTCTCGGCTGCGTGCGGACGGTGACCTCACGAGCCCGATGTTTTTCGGGATCATCGTTTCCTGGATCTGCATGCTTTTGTCCCAGCTCTGGAACGTTCTCCTGTCGAACACCTTGGGAGGCGCATTGGCAGACATGGAAGGTTTGGAGCTGCTCTTTCGGGCGCCAGGAATGTTGGAGCTCATAGGCATCATGGTGCTCTGGCCGGTGATGTTCGTGGTACTCGCGTTCATAGGCGCCGGAATTCTCCATCTGTGCCTGATGATGGTCGGGGCAATGGAGAAAACCGAGCTCGGCTTCGAAGGCACACTGAAGGTCTACATCTATGCCACGGTGTCCTGGTTCGCTTTGATCATTCCCTTTGCGGGAGGCTTTGTGACGACGCTGTGGCACGTGGTGCTGCAGGTAGTAGGCTTCGCGAAGGTGCACCGTACCAGCCAGGGCCGTTCGCTCGTCGCGGTGTTGATCCCGACGATCGTTTGTTGTCTGTGCATCATCGGCATGGGGATGCTCTTCGGCGCTGTGTTATACAAAGTGTTGGAAGAGCTCATCCAGCAGGGTGGTCTCTAGTGCGACGCCAGATCGCGTTTATATGGGGTGGGGTTGCCGCCGCGCTCATCGCACTCTCGCCGTGGGCGTCCGAACTCTCCGGTGGGCTTTGGGGCTGCACGTTCAAGGCGCTGACCGGATACGCGTGCCCGACGTGCGGCACGACGCGTGCGGCGCTCGCTCTCGCACGCTTCGATTTCTCGACGGCGCTGACACACTACCCGCTGCCGACGTTGGGTTGGGTCGTCTTTTTCGGCGGTGGGCTCATCGCCGCTGCCATGGCGCTGGCTGGCCGGACGCCGCCCGCCGTACCGAACCGGCTGCCGGATTGGGCGCGCGCGGCAATCGCAGGAGCGTTGTTTCTGAACTGGATGTACTCGATTGCTACTGGCGTATGACGTCGTTACCTATCGCGATCAAGTGCTCGTCGGAACGGATGAACAACGTCCCTTCGGAAATCGCGGGTGAGGCCAGCGTCCGTTCTCCGAGGGTGTTTTTGGCCAGAAGCGTCGGCGGGGTGCCCGGCGCGAACACGAACGTCTCGCCGCCTTCGTTCATCAGGTAGACCTTTCTATCGCCGGCAACCGGTGATGCGGTAAACACACCGCCTAGGCGTTCACGCCACACCGGCTTGCCCGTTTCCGGGTCGACGACGGTCGCGATGCCGCCTTCCGTCGCCATGAACACCAGTCCTTCGTAGTAGAGAAGCGACGAAATGTAAGGTGCGCGCGTAGAAACGTGCCATTTCACGTGGCTGTCGTTGATGTCACCACGTCCCCCGAGACGAATCGCGGAGTACGGACCGCTCGAGTATCCGCGGCTTGCATAGAGCACACCGTCCGCGTAGACGGGCATGCCGATGGCGAGCGTCACGCGCTCGCCCGCGTGCCATAGGAGCTTGCCGTTAATAGGATCGTAGGATTCGATGCGATGGCTCGAGTTCACGATGAGCTCGTCACGGTCGCGGCTGTGAAGAACGAAAGGCGTTGAGTAAGAACGAATACCTGCGCCGCGGTCGACCTTCCACATCTCTTTTCCGGTCGCGACGTCGAGTGCGACCATGTAGGCTCCCGACGGGTGATCGCACAGCAAAATGATGCTATTTCCGTAGAGAGCAGGCGAGCTCCCGTGACCCCACATTACGTGGAACGGCGCATAGTCGCGTCCGAGGTGGCGCTCCCACACGAGCTTTCCGTCCATCGTCAGCGCCACCAGCTGGCCCGTTCCCATCCACGCGTAGATGCGCTCACCATCGGTCACGACGCTCGGGCTGGCGAGGTTGTGTTTTGGGTGCACCGACGGGAGGTTGTTTTTTGGCTCCAGCGCGCCGAAGCGATGCTGCCACACGGCTCGTCCATCATCGCGGTGGATCGCGTGCACGATGAACGTAACGCCGGTGGCTCCCGCGTAGTCGCGCGCCGCTACCGCTTCCGGAAACTCCGTGCCGCGACGGTCGAGGAGTCCAACGCCGACTTGTGATGTCAAGAACACGAGCTCGCCCCAAACGACAGGCGTCGACGTACCGAGCCCTTCGAGCGGTGCTTTCCAGCGGATGTTCTCGTCCGCGCTCCAGCGAGTGGGGAGGTTCTGCTCTCGCGATATCCCGTCTCTCGTGGGGCCGCGCCACTGGGGCCAGTTTTCAGCCCCGGCGCGCGTGGCGAGAACGAGACATGCGAAGGCGACGAGCCGTTTCATGCGGGAGATATTAACATCAAGGAAATTGAACCAGATCGGAGTCGACCTCGTCTATGATGTTGTTCGTGGTGGCGCTTCTCGCGAGCTATCTTCCTGCGAGGCGCGCGACGCGTGTCAACCCGACGGTGGCGCTTCGTTACGAGTGATGATTCGCTTCGGGCGGTAGCTTCTGCAGGTTTTGCTCGAGCGTATCCCGCACCGTGGAATCCATGTCGGTGAACTGGATGCCCATCCCTGCAGTTTCGGTGCCGTCGTCCAGTGGCTGTACTTCGCCTTGCCACCGCACGATGCCGTCGACCATGATCTCTTTTTCCGAGTCGTCGAAATTGAGAATCAGGCTGACCGGTGTTCCCGTGTCCGGTCCCCGGCGCCGGGTCTTGACGAAGAGGCCTTCAGCGCTGATGTTCTGGCAGTCGGCGTCGACCGCCCGGGGCTGGCCCTTGCTGAAGTACAGAACCCGGACGCGCGCGCTGAATCGGGGCGCGTGCCGCTTGTCGACATCGTGTTCTGGCATGGTGTGCCGCTAACTATAGCCCGAGCACGATGATGGTGTCGATTGGGTCGACCGCATCAGAGGGGACGGATAGCTCGAGCTCACCGCCGGGTCGGGTGGTGATCGCGACCTCGCGGTCGTGCCGAATAAGGTCGCTTTTTTGACGTCGAGCCCCTGGGTCCCCGGCAGCACTAGCTTCGTGGTTGCCGGCTCCAGCACGTGGACGTACAGCGTGGTGGGGGTACGGGTCATGACGCCCCAGCTCTGAGTGTAGTCGCTGACGTCCGAGTCCCACATCGCGAAGCCGTCGTGATGCTTCGACGTGATGGTGATGTAGCCATGCCGGCTTGTTTGGCGAGGCGCACCCATTCGGCCGGATCGTAGTCGACTGGATTGAACTTGCCTTCATGTGGTGTATTCTGCCATTGAACGATGAGCCAACTCAAAAGCGGAAGAGCTCTCGGCTTTCTTGCTGTCACTTTTGCACTTGCCGTCGGCTGCTCGGACCCACCGTCGTCGCCAACGGATCCATCCACGCCAACCCCGCCCTCGAGCGGGAGCGGACGTTTCGTCGCCGCGCAGCTCTTGGCGCTTCCGGAGTTCGCGTCGGCCATGGTGTTTACCGGAGTCGATCGGATTCTCTACACGGAGAAAGGTGGTTTCGGTGGCGTTCGCGACGCGTCGGTGCGGCTCGTGGAGGATGGTGGTCTAGCAAGCGAGCCCGTGATCACGTTCTCCGATGTCGAGACCCGCTCCGAAAAGGGACTGCTCGGGATCACGCTCGATCCGAACTACGCCTCCAATCGTCTCGTGTATGTGTTCTACACCCACGCGCGGAGCAACCGGAACCGCGTGGTGCGGTTCCGAGACGATCGGATGGATCAAACTGCGGCCGACAGCACCATCGTGCTCGGTGAGCTCCCCACCGGCGATTGCGGCAACCACCAAGGCGGCAACATCGCGTTCGGCCCCGACGGGATGCTCTACGTCACGATTGGGGATAACGCATGCAACCGGTGTCTGAGCCAGGACAATCGAACCCTCGCCGGGAAGATCCTCCGCTTCACCCGCGACGGTGACGTCCCGGGCGACAATCCGTTTGCGGGAGCGGCGTTTCCCCGCTCGGCGTTTTTTGCGATGGGTCTTCGCAACAGCTTCGACTTCGCCATCCATCCACGAACGGGAGAGATCGTGGCCACGGAAAACGGCCCCACTACGAACGATGAGATCAACCACATCGTCGCTGGACAAAACTATGGCTGGCCGTTTTTTCAGTGCGCCGAAGCTCAAGGAAACGTCTGCTCGTCCGACCGGCCGAACCAGAAGCCACCTCTGCGTTGTCACGGCACGGTCATCGCACCCACAGGGATCACGTTCTACGACGGCACCGCGTACCCCGCCGAGTTCAGGGGCAGCGTGTTCTACGGCGATTTCATTACCGGAACGTTGCGACGGCTGGTCCTGTCCGACGACGCCGATACGCTCCTGACCGAGGATCAGCAGTTTCTTTCCGGCTTCGGAAGCATCATCGACATCGTCGAGGGCCCAGACGGGCTTCTCTACCTGCTCACCGACGGCGATATCCAGAGAATCGACTTCTTGGCGGATTGACGCGACGATTTCGCGTTTAGGCCTCTCTATGCCTGTAGCGCCAGCTTTTGGCGCACGGCCTTCCTGAACCGTTCCACGTTCTCGAGCTTCACGTCTTTGTAGCCGCGGATCGCATCCGGGAGCTCCGCGAGCTCCCGAGCAGTGTCGTAGCGCTCGGGCGTGAGGGAGATGAGCTCCTTCTCGATGATGGATCGATACTCGTCGATGAGCTCGCGCTCGATGCGACGCACCTTCGCATAACCAAAGACGTCGAATGGGGTGCCGCGCAAAAACTTGAGCTTGGCGAGCGCGCGCAGTACCGGCCGAAACCAAGCTCCGAACGCCACTTTCTTTTTCATTCCCAGAGCGCGGAGGAGCGGTGGGTGCAGCAGGAGCTCCCAGCGCGCGCCTGGGCCAAACTCTCGCGCCAAAGCTTCGGTGAGCTCTGACTTGGTGTGAAGGCGTGCGACCTCATACTCGTCTTTATAGGCCATGAGCTTGAAGAGCCCCCGCGCGACGGCTTCACTCAAGCGCGTGCCGTTTCCGACCCGCTCTCGCTCGACCTCGACCACTCGTCGTACGAAATCGACGTATCGGCGAGCGAGATCGACGTTCTGGTACTCGATGAGCTCGGAAGCACGGAAGTGTGTGAGACGCTGGAGCTCTCCGTTCGCGCCGATGCTTTGTACGAGCTCCCACGCTGGTCCGTTTCGACTCGGCTCCCCATCCATCTTGTCCATCGTGCTCGCGGGCTCGAGCGAGCCCGACGATGAAATCGTACCGAGCCACTCGGGATCCGCGGCCGCGCGTCGGCCGAGTGCAAAGGCCTTACGGTTCACCTCGGCGGCGACGCCGTTGAGCTCGATTGCCTTCTCCACGCTCCATTTTTCTAGAGGGAGAAGTCCTTGCCGGTAGGCGGCGCCGAGAATAATCACGTTCGCGGGCATGTGATCCCCGAAAAAGTGCTCGGCGAGTGCAACCGCATCGAGGTAGACGTTGTCCTGGAAACGCGTGTGCGCGTCGATGCGCTTCGCGAGCGTATCGAGCTCGGGAAAAGCCTCGTCGATGTGGGTGACCATGCGGCCCGTGGGGATGCGACTCGTCGAAATCACGGCGACGGTTTTGTCGGGGCGCGCGTGGGCGAGATGCTCGGGCGAGGCTGACGACAGAACATCGAAGCCGAGAAAGACGTCGGCTTCGCCGGCAGCGACGCGATTCGACACGTTCCTCGCGTGGTCGACAATCTTTAGATGCGATACGACCGGCCCGCCTTTCTGGCTCAGGCCGGTCTGGTCCACGCCGACGACGTCTTTGCCTTCCAGAACGGCAGCGGTCGCGAGGAGTTGATTCGCGGTGACGACGCCCGTGCCCCCGATCCCCACCATGTAGATGTTAGCTTGCTTGGTTTTTAGCTCGGGCCGGGGTAGCTGGACGTCTTCGAGCGCGGGCATGGAACGGCTCGGCGGTCCTTCGCCGGGGATGACGCGAACGAACGACGGACAGTCGCCGTCGATGCACGAGTAGTCTTTGTTGCACGACGCTTGGTGCACGCGGGTCTTCCGGCCGAGCTCGGTCTCGACGGGAAAGAGGCTCAAGCAGTTCGACTTGACGCCGCAATCACCGCAACCTTCGCACACCGCTTCGTTGATGAAAATGCGCTCCGGCGGCTCCGGCGCTTGCCCGCGACGGCGCTTTCTCCTGAGATCCGCAGCGCAGTGCTGGTCGTACACGAGAACCGTCGTCCCGGTTGTGTCGCGCAGGAGCTTCTGGGCTTCCTCGAGCCGGTCACGATGCCACGCGTCGACGCCTGCGAGCTTCGACGGCTCGTCGCTCAAAACGAGCGTTTTCTTCACGCCTTCGGCTTCGAGCGTGCGGACCAATTCCGGAATCGGCATCGCGCCGTCGATTTCTTGCGCTCCGGTCATCGCGACCGCGCCGTTGTAGAGAATCTTGAAGGTGATGTTCGCGCCCGAGGCGACCGCCTGGCGAATCGCCAGAGTTCCCGAATGAAAGAGCGTGCCGTCGCCCAGGTTTTGGAACAAGTGGGGCACGTCGGTGAACGGTGCCATCCCGACCCACTGGATCCCTTCGCCGCCCATGTGGGTGATCCCGACCGTGGATCGATCCATCATCATCGCCATTGCGTGACAGCCGATCCCGGCACCGGCGATGGAGCCCTCTGGAACTGTCGTCGAGCGGTTGTGAGGGCAGCCCGAGCAGAAGTGAAACAGTCGTTGGGTCTCGAGCGGAAGCTCGGATTGTTCGCGGACATAACCGAGCACGCCCAGTCTCGGTGCCAGTCGCTCGGCGGAAACGTGTGGCGGGAGACGTTGCGCGAGAACGTCGGTGACCGAGTCGGCGTCGAGCTCGCCGGGTGCGGCGACGAGCGGTCGCCCCTCCTCGTCGTGCTTGCCGAGGATCCGCGGCCGCACGCTCACGTTGTAGAGCGTTTCTTTCAGGAAGAGCTCGAGAAACGACCTCTTTTCCTCGATCACGAGGATCTCGTCGAGCCCGTGAGCGAACTCCTTCACCGTTTCGGGGTCGAGAGGAAACGGCATACCGACTTTGAGGAGTCGAATGCCGTGCTCGCGTAGAGCGTCGTCGTCGAGACCGAGATTCGCGAGCGCTTCGCGCACGTCGAAATAAGTTTTCCCCGGCGCGGCGATGCCGAGACGGTCTTGGGGCGTGGCGACGACGGTTCGGTTCAGCCCGTGGGCGCGGGCAAACGCTTTGGCCGCTTCGAGCCGTCCGAGATAGATCTCCCGCTCCAAGCCCAAGCTTACGGGTGCGGCCAGGAAAACGCTCTGTGTGGCTCTCCAGGGTTTGCCGCCGACCTCGAAATGAGGATCGACGATCTGAATTCGATCCGGACCCACCTCCGCCGTACCGAAGCCGTCGGCGACGGCGGTGGCCATCTTGAAACCGACCCAAAGCCCGCTGTAGCGAGAAAGCTCGACCCGAGCCGTCCGAGATCCAAAACTTCTTGGACGTTGCCCGGACACACGACGGGCATGAGCGCATCGTAGAAGGCTGCTTCGGACTGCGAGGGAAGCGTCGACGATTTCGCAGTGGCGTCGTCTCCGGCGATCGCGAGAACACCTCCGGTACGGGCGACACCGGCGAAGTTGGCGTGCTTGAAAACGTCTCCGCAGCGATCGACGCCGGGCGCTTTTCCGTACCACAGGCCTATTACACCGTCGTACTTCGCCCGGGGGAACAGCCCGGTGAGCTGGCTGCCAAAGACGGCGGTGGCGCCCAAGTCTTCGTTGACCCCTGGCAGAAAGCGAATCTCGTGCTCTTTCAGGAATCGGCTGTTGCGCTGGAGCTCGAGGTCGAGCCCGCCGAGAGGCGAACTTCGATAACCCGATATCAATGTCGCGGTGCGAAGGCCGGCTTTCCGGTCGGCGCGGTGTTGGTCCATCGGGAGACGCACCAACGCTTGCACACCGGACAGCAGGATGGTGCCGTCTTCCGTTGTGTATTTCGAGTCTAGGGAGAACTCCACATCAACTCGCCTGCGGAGCCTCCTCCCGCGCCTTCGCCTTCATGACCAACGCAGCGACACCTCCCGAAAGGCTGCCGATGACCAACGTGAACATGATCCAAAAGCTGTACTTGCGGCACCGCGCCAATGAAGAACCACTTCGCGAGGGGGCTCATCTCCGGAAGGCCGCCTGGTGGTGGGACGTCGTAGTGCGTGCCCCAGTCCCCGAAAATGGCGACGAGCATCACGATGGCGACAGGAATGCGCACCGCAAAGGCGTAGGCCAGGAGTGTTTTGAACAGCTCCGGCCAGGCGATGCGCTGGAGCGCGATCCCGACCCCTGCACCTATTAACGTCATCAGAATGGCGGCGGGATCGGTCGGCCCTCGATTGATGAAAGGAACCATGACAGCCATTCCTGCGATGGCGCCGATCACCGCGAACGCGACCACTTTGAGGTTGCCGTGCGGGGTGTATCCGTCGCGGATGAGCCTCATCGCGAAGTACACGCCAAAGACGGGCACGAGCCACGAAATTCCGATGAGGGAGCCGCCCCCACCTGCCTCGCGGCTGAAGAGCGAAGGCGACCAGTTGTTGAGCTCGCCCACGAGCCTCAGGATGGTGACGGCAAAGCTGATAATCGCCGGTACGAGGATGAGCTGCTTGATGTTAGGGCCCGAATTGGGCGCGGTTGCCATGCTACATCTCCTATGAAAGCTGCCGGAGCGGAATTCTATCGTTGGGAGCTGCGGATAGCTATACTCAACCGTATGGCCCTTACGGCGGGATCCCGGCTCGGTAATTACGAAGTGCTCGCCCCCATTGGCGTCGGCGGGATCGAGGAAGTCTACCGCGCCCGCGATACGAAGCTCGGCTCCTAGCCAAACTAAATCACCCCAACATCGCGACGCTCTACGGGCTCGAAGAATCTGACGGGGCACATTGTCTATTCCCGCGAGAGGGTCATCTGGGTCGCGCGATTCGACGTCGAGAGCCTCGAGGTCCGGGGAGAGTCGGTTCGAATTCTAGAAGATGTCTCCACTCCGTTTGACTTGTCGACGCAGCTTACGTTCTCCAACGACGGAACGCTGGCGTATGTCTCGGAGCAACTCAAAGAAGAGGCGATCTGGACGAGTCCCGTGTGGGTCGGACGCGACGGAAGCATGGAGCTCGTGGCGGAGCTCTTCGATAAGCGGTACCAAGATCCGCGTCTTTCGCCCGACGGGCGGCAACTCCTCCTTTCGTCGTATTCGGCCACCGAGACGTTGTTGGTTTGGATGCTCGAGCTTCAAAAGAGCGTTCTGGGCGCCCTCGGGTGACGAGGTGGTGTTCGGATCTAGGCGAAATGGCCAGATGAACATCTATCTCGAGCCCGTGGACGGAGCGCGGTCGGCGGAGGCGCTGAGCTCCGGAGCACACCGTGCGCCCACGTCGATCTCCCCGGATGGAAAAACGATTTTGTTCCGGACATTCTCCACACAAGGCGACCACGATATTGGCGCGCTCATGCTGGAACGCGATGACGGGCGGGAATTGATTCTTCATACCAAGTTCGATGAGCACAGAGCGATGTTCTCCCCGAACGGACGGTGGATTGCTTACGTTTCCAACGAATCTGGTAGGGACGAGGTTTACGTCCGAAGTTTCCCCGAGCTTCAGAACCACACGCCTGTCTCCACGCATGATGTTGCAGACGCGCGCAGGAACGGACGCGCCGCAGGAGATCGCCGTCGTCCTCAGTTGGTTCGAGGAATTGAAACGGCTGGTTCCATGAGCGGGCGCGACTCGACTCCGTCTAGACGGAGGACGTGATAAAAAATTAAGCTTGACTAGCGGTACAGCTATGTTATAGAGTGACCAGCATGGGATACGTGACAAAGCTGCAGGTGATCAAGCGAGCCAACGACACCCGTCAGTTCTATGTGATTTGCCCGTCACCTTTAGCCCAGGCGCTAGAGATGGAGCCGGGCGAGGAGCTGGAGTGGGTGGTGGAGGATCGAAACACACTGATTGTGCGTCGGACGCCTAAGGCAAAGCGTGGGAGGAAGCGGGGTAAACGTGGGTGATAAGCAAACGTCACTTCCAGGCTTTCCGAGTCCGCGAAAACGCAGCGATGGTGATGACGGCGATGAGGGAGCGCGCGTGACACAAGCTCGGTTGAAGGTGGTCGATAGGGCGCAGCTGCTGCTGCGGACGGTCGACGTGGAGCGTTTGATCCCAGAGGATCACCCAGCGCGTGCGATCTGGGAGTTCGTGGGTCGGCTGGATCTCAGCGGGTACACGGATCAAGTCCGCTCGGTCGCGGGTGGCGCAGGCCGGCCTGCGTTTGATCCTCAGCTACTGGTGAGCCTGTGGGTCTACAGCTACAGCCAAGCCGTGAGTTCGGCCCGCGCGGTTGAGCGGCTGTGCGAACATCATCCGGCGTATCAATGGCTCAGCGGAATGCAGAGCATCAGTGCGCACACGCTGTCGGACTTTCGGATGATTCATAGGGAGATCCTGGACGAGTTGTTTGTGCAAGCTCTGGGAGTTCTGAGTTCGGACGGATTGATCACGCTCGAGCGAGTCATGCTGGATGGGACGAAGGTGCGCGCGAACGCTTCGTCGAGTGGATTTCGCCGCAAGCCGACGGTCGAAGAGTGCCTGGAGCAGGCGCGTGAGGCGGTAGAGACTCTCAACGCCCAGACGGAGGAGGAATCGAGCCGGCAGATGCAGGCAGCGCAGCAACGCGCCAGGCGAGAGAGACAGGATCGTCTAGAATCAGCGTTGAAGGAGTATGACAAGCTGAAAGCCGCGAAAAGCCGCATAGACTGCGTGAGCACGACCGATCCCGACGCGCGGGTGATGAAGCAAGCCGAGGGCGGCTCCGCACCTAACTACAACGTCCAAGTCTCAACGGATGCCGCACACGGCCTGATTGTCGACATCGATGCCACGCAGGCCGGTAGCGATTATCAGCAGCTGACGCCGGCCATAGAACGGATTGAGCAGAGCATGCAGCGTGCGCCCGAGCAGATGGTCGTAGATGGAGGCTACATTAAGTAGCAACAACATCGCGGAGATGGCGAAGCGCGGCATCGATCTCGTCGGCCCCGACCACGAGAACAAGGCAGCAGAGGCCAATCGGCGCAAGTCGTATAAGCACCACGGCGTGAAAGCGGAATACGAGGCGTCGAAGTTTGTCTTCGATACGCAGACCAACACGTATGTGTGCCCGCAGGGCAAGCACTTACGCTACACGCCAAGCAGGAAAGCCATGGCACGATGCGCTATCGATATAAGGCGTCTAAGCAAGACTGCCAGACGTGTCCGGCCAAAGAGCAGTGTTGTCCTCGTACGCAGCACGGCCGCTCGATCGAGCGGCGCGAACTCTTGCCCGACATAGCCGCGTTCCGGAAGAAGATGCAGACCGACGAAGCCAAGGCCATCTATAAGACACGCTCGCAGGTGGCCGAGTTTCCGAATCTCTGGATCAAAACCAAGTTCGGCCTGCGGCAGTTTAGCGTGCGCGGAGTCGCCAAAGTGCGCACTGAATCTCTGTGGGTCGCCCTCACCTACGATATCTTGCAGTGGGTTCGCCTCCGCTGGAGGCCGAAGATGGTATCGACACTCGTGCCGACGTGAGCGCGTTGAGCACACGCAGCCCGACTTGTTAAAGCGCTAGCAATACGCACCAACGAAACGCCGATACGATATCGGGTGAATCCGTACCGCGCGGACCCGACCCCCTAGTTGACAGAAGTGTGGACCAACCATCCCCATCTCCCTTGGGAAACGCGATTTTTTCTCACGTCCGGAGTTCAGCTTCGGGAAAAAAAGATCATTTTTTGCTTGACAGCGTTTTTGAAGCAACTTACTAAAAACTGCAGACCAAATCTGTAGTGCGTCTCCAAGCGCGATAGAGAAACGAGACGCGGGTTATTTTTATCTGGGAGACTTCGAAAGTCTCTCGACCTGTTTGCGCTCGACACACGCGAGCTCAGAGCGTCGAAAAAGTCCATGCTATAAGAAGCACATGAAGAAAACAGAGGAATTGAAATCGCTGTCGGATGACGAGTTACTCTGTCGACTGTCGGATGTTTTGAAACAGTCACGACGGGTCGAATCCGAGCTCGTTGCACACATCGCTGAAGTCGATGCGCGGAAGTTGTTTGCGCGAGAGGCGTCACCGTCGATGTTTCAATATTGCGTCGACGCGCTGCACTTATCGAAGGCGGAATCTTTTCTGCGGATCGCCGCGGCGCGTGCGTCCCGCAAACATCTCTTGCTCTTGACGATGCTCGAGGATGGACGTCTTCACCTGAGCGGCATCTCCGTGCTGGCGCCGCATCTAACGGACGAGAATTGCGATGAGCTCCTGGGTCGGGCAACCCAGAAGACCAAGGACGCGATCAAGGAACTGGTAGCCGAGATTGCGCCAAAGCCGGATGTTCCGCCGGCGGTTCGCAAGCTGCCGAAACGGAAAGCGAAGTCGACGTCTCCACCGAAGACCGAACTCCGGACGTGAGAAAAAATCGCGTTTCCCAAGGGAGATGGGGATGGTTGGTCCACACTTCTGTCAACTAGGGGGTCGGGTCCGCGCGGTACGGATTCACCCGATATCGTATCGGCGTTTCGTTGGTGCTCTATGACTAGCGCTTTAACAAGTCGGGCTGCGTGTGCTCAACGCGCTCACGTCGGCACGAGTGTCGATACCATCTTCGGCCTCCAGCGGAGGCGAATCCACTGCAAGATATCGTAGGTGAGGGCGACCCACAGAGATTCAGTGCGCACTTTGGCGACTCCGCGCACGCTAAACTGCCGCAGGCCGAACTTGGTTTTGATCCAGAGATTCGGAAACTCGGCCACCTGCGAGCGTGTCTTATAGATGGCCTTGGCTTCGTCGGTCTGCATCTTCTTCCGGAACGCGGCTATGTCGGGCAAGAGTTCGCGCCGCTCGATCGAGCGGCCGTGCTGCGTACGAGGACAACACTGCTCTTTGGCCGGACACGTCTGGCAGTCTTGCTTAGACGCCTTATATCGATAGCGCATCGTGCCATGGCTTTCCTGCTTGGCGTCGTAGCGTAAGTGCTTGCCCTGCGGGCACACATACGTGTTGGTCTGCGTATCGAAGACAAACTTCGACGCCTCGTATTCCGCTTTCACGCCGTGGTGCTTATACGACTTGCGCCGATTGGCCTCTGCTGCCTTGTTCTCGTGGTCGGGGCCGACGAGATCGATGCCGCGCTTCGCCATCTCCGCGATGTTGTTGCTACTAATGTAGCCTCCATCTACGACCATCTGCTCGGGCGCACGCTGCATGCTCTGCTCAATCCGTTCTATGGCCGGCGTCAGCTGCTGATAATCGCTACCGGCCTGCGTGGCATCGATGTCGACAATCAGGCCGTGTGCGGCATCCGTTGAGACTTGGACGTTGTAGTTAGGTGCGGAGCCGCCCTCGGCTTGCTTCATCACCCGCGCGTCGGGATCGGTCGTGCTCACGCGGTCTATGCGGCTTTCAGCTTGTCATACTCCTTCAACGCTGATTCTAGACGATCCTGTCTCTCTCGCCTGGCGCGTTGCTGCGCTGCCTGCATCTGCCGGCTCGATTCCTCCTCCGTCTGGGCGTTGAGAGTCTCTACCGCCTCACGCGCCTGCTCCAGGCACTCTTCGACCGTCGGCTTGCGGCGAAATCCACTCGACGAAGCGTTCGCGCGCACCTTCGTCCCATCCAGCATGACTCGCTCGAGCGTGATCAATCCGTCCGAACTCAGAACTCCCAGAGCTTGCACAAACAACTCGTCCAGGATCTCCCTATGAATCATCCGAAAGTCCGACAGCGTGTGCGCACTGATGCTCTGCATTCCGCTGAGCCATTGATACGCCGGATGATGTTCGCACAGCCGCTCAACCGCGCGGGCCGAACTCACGGCTTGGCTGTAGCTGTAGACCCACAGGCTCACCAGTAGCTGAGGATCAAACGCAGGCCGGCCTGCGCCACCCGCGACCGAGCGGACTTGATCCGTGTACCCGCTGAGATCCAGCCGACCCACGAACTCCCAGATCGCACGCGCTGGGTGATCCTCTGGGATCAAACGCTCCACGTCGACCGTCCGCAGCAGCAGCTGCGCCCTATCGACCACCTTCAACCGAGCTTGTGTCACGCGCGCTCCCTCATCGCCGTCATCACCATCGCTGCGTTTTCGCGGACTCGGAAAGCCTGGAAGTGACGTTTGCTTATCACCCACGTTTACCCCGCTTCCTCCCACGCTTTGCCTTAGGCGTCCGACGCACAATCAGTGTGTTTCGATCCTCCACCACCCACTCCAGCTCCTCGCCCGGCTCCATCTCTAGCGCCTGGGCTAAAGGTGACGGGCAAATCACATAGAACTGACGGGTGTCGTTGGCTCGCTTGATCACCTGCAGCTTTGTCACGTATCCCATGCTGGTCACTCTATAACATAGCTGTACCGCTAGTCAAGCTTAATTTTTTCTCACGTCCTCCGTCCAGACGGAGCCCCGTCGCCAACTCCGGCTCCAGCACCACCTAAAAAACTACCGGTCGTCGAGCCCTTGGCGCCTTCTCGTTACAAGATTCAGTTTACCGCGAGCAGCGAGCTCGGCGACAAACTCAAGCGACTCGAGGCGCTCATGCCTGGGAGCGACCTCGCTTCCGTTGTGGAAGCGGCCGTCACCGAGAAGCTCGAACGGCTCGAAGCCAAGCGTTTCGGTAAGACGAAAAACCCAAGAAAAACGCTCGAGGAAGCGGACACGTCGCCCGGTGTGCGCGGTATAGCGGCCTCGGTGAGGCGCTTCGTGTGGGCGCGTGATGGCGGTCGATGCACGTTTGAGACGGCGGACGGCAGACGCTGCCCGGCACGCGGGGGAGTGGAGTATCACCACGACGACCTATGGCCTTGGCGGCGATCGAAGCGCGGACAATATTCGGTTGATGTGTTCGTGCCACAACGCCTACATGGCGGAGCTGGACTACGGCAAAGAAAAAATGGACCCGTACCGGCGCTCAGCCGACCGCGTTCGTGAGCCGCAGCCGTCGTTTGACTACGAACGTGAGAAAAAATCGCGTTTCCCAAGGGAGATGGGGATGGTTGGTCCACACTGCGAACTCACGGCTTGGCTGTCGCTGTAGACCCACAGGCTCACCCCTGCGCTAAAGGCGACGGGCAAATCCACATAGAACTGACGGGTTTCGTTGGCTCGCTTGATCATCTGCAGCTTTGTCACGGCTTCACCCCAACCGATCCCATGCTATATTCCGTCCTCCCATGGACTTCCGCTTGAGCGCCGAGCAGGAGCAGATCCGTCGCTCTGTTCGTGAGATCCTCACCAGGTGAGTGTTGGCAAAAACTCGACCGCGAGCTTGGCTACCCTCAGGAATTCATCGATGCGCTTACCAAAGGCGGCTGGCTCGCGGCGCTGATCCCCGAAGAATACGGTGGGTTTGGTGTCGGTGTTCTCGAGGCGAGTCTCATCCTCGAGGAGATCAACCGCTCGCCCGGGAACGGCGGCGTGTGCCACGCGCAAATGTACAATCGGACGAACCGTACTTCCGGTCGACAACAGCTGGTTTACGCTCCTCACTCAGAACCCGAACCCGATCCACTTCGACCACCACTATGCATCGCAGACGGAGTTCCGAAAACCGCTGGTGGATTCGACGTTTACGCTCGCGCTCGTCACCGGGCAATCGGTAACCGACGTTTCGCAAAACGTGATGGCAAATCTCGGCTGGGATGAAGTACGCTTGCCGAACCCGGCGTTCGAGGCCGACACGATCTACTCGCGGAGCGAAGTGCTCGAAACGCGTGAATCGAAATCGCGCCCGAATGTGCATCGTGACGGTAAAGACGACAGGATTCAATCAAAAGGGGACGACCGTGATCGAGTTCAAACGCACGGTCATGGTCTATAAACGCGCCCACGTTCCCAAAAGGCCGCAAGCACAATAGGAGGTGCTGCAATGCGTATGTTACTCGATTGGGATATGCCACTCGAGCCGTTCAACACCATGGTCAAGAATGGGACCGCTGGGCGGACGCTCGAAAAAGTTCTGGGTGAGATCAAGCCCGAGGCGGTGTACTTCGCCGCGCGCAACGGAAAGCGCGGGGGGACGATGATCGTCGATTTACCGGATGCATCCGCTATCCCGAAAATCGCCGAGCACCTGTTCTTGGCGTTCGAAGCGTCGGTGCATTTTCATCCCTGCATGACGCCCGAAGACCTGGAGAAGGCCGGTCTGGACGATCTCGGCAAGGGCTATGCGTAACGCGTTTTTCGCGGGCCTCATTGGCCTCTTTTGGGGGTGCGCCGCTGCTCCACGTGCGGCGCCCCCTACCGAGGACGAGCGCGGCGAGCTCCTCGAGCTCGTCGCGCGAGGCTACTACCCGGGACGAAGCGGCCAGATATTCTTTGTGCTCGAGCCCGGTGAAGTCTTTCTCAGAAAACCCATGGCCTTCTATCGCTTCATGCATGGAAGTCCCTGGGAGTACGACCGCCACATCCCGATGCTCTTCTATGGGGCCGGCTTCATCACGCCTGGCGAGCACAGCGAGAGAGCTCACCAGCAAGATGTCGTGCCGACGCTGTTGTCACTTCTTGGCGTACCACCTGTGGCGACGATGTCCGGTCGTGCTCTCACGGCCATCGTTCGCGATCACGAGAAACCGCCACGCGTAGCCGTCATCATGGTGCTCGACGGAATGCGTGCGGACTACCTCGAGCGCTACGCGGACGTTATGCCCACACTCATGCGGATGCGGGAACAGGGGGCGTACTTCGATGATGCGTGGGTGAACTACGTGCCATCGGTGACGAGCGCGGGCCATGCCACCATCGGCACCGGCGCTGATCCGCGGGTGCACGGTATCGCAGGCAACGGTTTCTACGATCGGACTCGAGGTGGAACGTTCACGTTGTTCGAAGGCCTTACACCGAAGAACGTGATGGTTCTTGGGCTCGCGGATGTGTGGAATCTTCGTACCGACGGCGAGGCGGTCATTATTACTCAGGGCACGACGTCCCGAGCTACAGTGAGTTTGGCAGGGCATGGCGCCTGCACGCCGAACGGTCGCGCCACGATCATGGCGATGTTCGACTACCGCGAAGAGGGCTGGGTCACGAACCGTGACTGTTTCCTCCTGCCCGACTACCTGCAAAGCGAAAACGCACGCGAAATGTGGGAGCACGCCGGTGGGCGGTGGCGCGATCTGGACATCGACAACGGCCGCGTTTTTGTCATGACTCCTCTTCTACCCACGTTTCAAGTGGACGCCCTCGTTTCGATGATCGAGCGTGAAAGCGTTGGGAAGGACGACGTTACCGACCTCGTGCTCGTCAACTTCAAAACCCCCGACTATGTGGGCCACAATTTCGGCCCGAAGTCCGACGAAATGAAGGAAACGCTCGAGGCGTTGGACGGCGAGCTCGCCAGAGTTCTCGGCGCACTCGACGCGGCCGCTGGTCGCGATGGCTACGTCGTCGCGGTGACCGCGGATCACGGCATGCCCCCGGAGCCAGAGGGGGCCGGACACGCGCGTCGTTTCATTCGTGAGATGACGGCGGCGATCCACGAAAAGCTCGACCCTGAGAAGGAGCGACTCCTCTACGAATACCTCGATACCGCAAACCACCAACTCTATGTCGACGAACGGCGGATGGACGAGCTGGGCCTCGAGCTCGAGGACATCGCTTCTGTCGTCGAAAACCTCCCCTACGTACGTGCAGTGTTTACCGAGCACGAAGCCCGCCTGGCAGCTCATTGACGGCGATGCCGTCAATGATGTAAGACTTCTGTCACGCGCGCGA
Source organism: Candidatus Marinacidobacterales bacterium (assembly GCA_965237955.1). Lineage (GTDB taxonomy): Bacteria > Acidobacteriota > Vicinamibacteria > Marinacidobacterales > SMYC01. The sequence continues at coordinate 5,309,839 of OZ250169.1, forward strand.
TAGACACATCTCTGGGGTCGCGCTAGCTTTCATTCTCCATCCTCAAGGAGGAGTGCCGTGATACCTGCCAGTTTCGACTACGCCCGTCCCAAGACCGTGGCCGAGGCGGTCTCGCTTCTCGGTGAAAACCCCGAGGCGAAGATCCTCGCCGGGGGACACAGCCTGATCCCGATGATGCGGTTTCGCATGGCCACGCCGGCGATGCTGATCGACATCAACCAGCTCGAGGACCTCTCGTACATCAAAGAAGACGGTGACTGGCTCGAGATTGGCGCGATGACGCGTGAGTCCGAGCTCGAGTCGTCGGACGTCATACAGAAAAAATACCCGCTTCTATCTGACACCGCCCGGGTTATCGCGGACCCGTTGGTCCGTAATCTCGCGACGGTCGGCGGCAACATCGCTCACGGGGATCCCGCGAACGACCATCCGGCCACGATGCTCGCCTACGGCGCCGAGGTCACGGCGGCAGGACCGAGCGGGGAGCGTACGATTCCCATCGGTGAGTTCTTCGTTGACGCGTTCACGACGGCGTTGAATCACGACGAAATCCTGACCGCGATCCGAATCCCGCGTGCGGTGGCGTCGAGTGGCGGTGCCTATCTCAAGCTGGAGCGGAAAGTCGGTGACTACGCGACCGCCGCGGTGGCGGTGCAGGTAGTGATGGGCGGCGATGGCAAGGTCGCGACCGCCGGCATCGGGCTCACCAACGTCGGGTTGACACCGATCAAGGCGGGTGCCGCCGAGGATGCGCTGACGGGCGGCGCGCTCGACGACGACGCCATCAAGAAAGCCGCGGCGCTGGCCTCCGAGGCCGCGGAGCCCATCGAGGACCATCGCGGCTCGGAAGAGTACAAACGCCATTTGGTGCGTACGCTGACGAGCCGAGCGCTCAAAAAGGCGCGCGAGCGCGCGGAAGGAGGTGCCTCGTGAGTACACACTCCATTACCTTGAAGCTGAATGGTGAGGAGCACACCCGCGAAGTCGAAGCGCGCACGCTTTTGGTGCATTTCATCCGCGAAGATCTCAACCTCACCGGAACCCACATCGGCTGCGATACGACGTCGTGCGGCGCGTGCACCGTGCTGATGGACGGACGTCCGGTCAAGAGCTGCACGGTGTTCGCGGTGCAAGCCGAGGGCGCCGAGATCACGACCGTCGAAGGATTGGCGACGAACGGAGACCTTCATCCGATTCAAGAAGGCTTCATGCAGGAGCACGGTCTTCAGTGCGGCTACTGCACGCCGGGGATGATGTTGACGTCCTCGGCTCTGTTGAAGGACAACCCGAGCCCGAGCGAGGAAGAAATCCGGTGGGGCATTTCCGGAAATCTTTGCCGATGTACCGGCTATATGAATATCGTGAAGGCGGTTCAGTACGCGTCTTCAAAGATAGCGGAGGGAGGTTCCAATGACTGAATGCCGCGGACTCGGACACTCCGTTCTTAGAAAAGAAGACCCACGCTTCATCCGGGGAAGGGGGCACTATATCGATGACGTCAAGCTCCCGGGCATGCTCTATCTCGATATCGTGCGGAGTCCCTACGCCCACGCGACCATCAAGAGCATCAATGCGGAGAAGGCGCTCGCGACAGACGGTGTCGCAGCCGTGGTCACCGGCAAGGACCTCGATGAGCACGGCCTCGCATGGATGCCGACGCTCATGAACGACAAGCAAATGGTGCTGCCGATCGAGAAGGTCAAATACCAGTCTCAGGAAGTCGCCGCCGTCGTCGCCACGAGCCGCTACGCGGCCGCAGATGGTGTCGCCGCCGTCGAGGTCGAATACGATCCGCTTCCGGTGGTGGTCGACCCGTTCGCAGCGCTCGAGGACGGCGCGACCAAAGTGCGCGACGACAAAGACAGCAACCTCATCTGGCACTGGGAGACGGGGGACAAAGAAGCCACCGACAAGGTCTTCGAAGAAGCCGAGGTCGTCGTCGAGGAGAACATGTACATCCCTCGCATCCACGTCGCTTCGATCGAGACGTGTGGCTGCGTTGCGAGCTGGGATCCGGTGGAAGGCAAGCTCACGCTCTACATGACGACTCAAGCACCGCACGCGATCCGCACGGTGTTGGCTCTCGTCGCTGGGCATGTCGGCTTGTCGGAAGAGCGCATCCGCGTGATCTCGCCGGACATCGGCGGCGGTTTCGGCGGGAAAGTGCCCGTGTATCCGGGCTATGTCATCGCCGTCGCGGCGTCGGTTCTTACCGGAAAGCCGATCAAGTGGATCGAGGACCGTTCCGAGAACCTTCAGGCTGACTCGTTCGCGCGCGATTACCACATGAAAGCGGCGTTATCGGCGAAGAAGGACGGCACCTTGACCGGTCTCAAGATCAAGACCGTCGCCGATCACGGCTACACCGACGGGGCGGCGAACCCTGCCAAGTTCCCCGCGGGTATGTTCGGTATTTGCACGGGCTCTTACGGGCTCGAGCAAGCGCACGTCGAGGTCGACGGGGTATACACGAACAAGCCGCCGGGAGGGATTGCGTATCGCTGTTCGTTCCGCGTGACCGAAGCCGTTCATTGCATCGAGCGGATGACCGACATCATGGCTCACGAGCTCGACCTGGATCCGGCAGAGCTTCGCATCAAGAACTTCATTCAGCCGGAGCAGTTCCCCTACAAGTCGGTGCTCGGGTGGGAGTACGACAGCGGCGACTATGAGAAGGCACTGCGCAAAGCGATGGAGATGATCGGCTACGACAAGCTGCGGGTCGAGCAGAAGGAGAAGCGAGCGCGCGGCGAGCTCATGGGTATCGGCATCTCCTCGTTCACGGAGATCGTCGGCGCCGGGCCGTCGAAGGACTTCGACATCCTCGGCCTCAAGATGTTCGACTCGGCGGAGATTCGGGTCCATCCCACCGGGAAGGCTATCGCCCGTTTCGGCACGAAGTCCCAGGGCCAGGGGCACGAGACGACCTACGCACAGATCATCGCCGAAGAGCTGGGCATCCCGCCCGAGGACATTCTGGTCGAAGAAGGCGATACCGACACCGCACCCTACGGTCTCGGCACGTACGGGAGCCGTAGCACGCCCGTGGCCGGAGCGGCAGGCGCCATGGCGGCCCGCAAGATCCGTGACAAGGCGAAGAAGATCGCTGCGTATCTACTCGAGGCAGCCGAGGAAGACCTCGAGTGGGAGCAGGGGAAGTTCTTTGTCAAGGGCTCGCCCGATCGCGCCAAGACGATTCAGGAGATCGCGTTCGCGGCCTACACCAACCATCCGCCGGGAATGGAAGCGGGGCTGGAAGCGGTGAGCTACTACGATCCGCCGAACCTCACGTTTCCGTTCGGATCCTATATCTGCGTCGTCGACATCGATCGCGGAACCGGTGAGGTCAAGATCCGGCGCTTCTTCGCTGTCGATGATTGCGGCGTGCGTATCAACCCCATGATCGTCGAAGGCCAGATCCACGGTGGGCTGACGATGGGCATGGCACCTGCGCTCCTCGAAGAAATCTCTTACGACGAGAATGGGAACATGCATGGCGGCACGTTCATGGACTACTTGCTGCCGACGGCATGGGAGACACCGTCGTGGGAGACAGGTGAAACGGTGACGCCGTCGCCGCATCATCCCATCGGCGCGAAAGGCGTGGGCGAGTCGGCCACCGTCGGTGCGCCACCGGCGATCGTGAACGCCGTGGTCGACGCGATGTGGCACTTAGGCGTACGGCACATGGAGATTCCGATGACGCCGTCCCGGGTGTGGCAAGTGTTGAAGGAGAAGGGCGTCGCCGCCGAAGAGTAACGCTGAGTGAGTGAGGACATTCTCGATGCGGCTCTCCGGTTGAGGCAAGCCGGAGAGTCGTTCGTCATCGCGACCGTCACCCGCGCCGAGAAACCGACATCGGCGAAGCCGGGTGCCAAGGCGATCATCATCACCGCCGGCGGAGAGTGGATCGGCTGGATCGGGGGGAGTTGCTCGCGTCCTTCGGTCGAGTACGAAGCAAGGCGCGCGCTCGCTTCGGGGAAGCCGCACCTGGTTCAGCTCTCGTCGACGGAGACATGCGCGAGTGGCGGCTCGCTCGACATTTTTCTGGAGCCTCATGTGCCGAAACCGCATCTTGTCGTCATCGGGCATCTTCCGCTAGCGGAAGCGCTCGTGCACCTCGCGAAGCCCCTCGGATTCCGAGTGACTGCGATGACGCCCGAAGGAACGCCGGAGCAGTTCGCGTCCGCGGACGCGTTCATGGATCACATCGATTTCGACGAGCTCGGCCCGGGCGCGCGCTACGTCGTGATCGCGAGTCATGGGAACTACGACGAAGAGGCGGTCGAAGCCGCGTCGAAATCCGAAAGCGAGTACATCGCACTCGTTGCGAGCAAGAAGCGAGCGAGCGCGCTCGGTGTGCCCGACGACGTGAAGTGCCCCGCGGGGCTCGACATTGGCGCGGAAACACCGGAAGAGATCGCGTTGAGCATTCTCGCTGAAATCGTGTCGGTACGGCGCGCGCCGACCCGTGTCGACGAGCCGTCGTCTGCTAAGGACCCGATTTGTGGGATGATGGTCGGCATCGAAGGCGTGCGCTACACTCTCAAGCGTGGGGACGACACGTATTATTTCTGCGGCGCTGGCTGCAAGGACGCATACGAGCTGAAGCATGCTGATTGAAGGTAAAGACAACATCAAAGCGAAACGAGCAGAGGTCTGGAAGTTTCTCACGGACGCGGAGTCCGTCTCGAAATGCACTCCCGGCGTCGAGTCCATGGAGATCATCGAGCCCGGCAAGAAGTTCAAGGCTATCGGCGCTTTGGGACTCGGGACGGTGAAGTTCAAATTCGATACGACGATCGAATGGGTGGAGTTGAAAGAGCCCGACAAGGCGAAGATGAAAATGAACGGTACCGCTCCCGGGAGCTCCATCGACGTCGGCAGTGAGATCGAGCTCGCTGACGGACCGGACGGCTCGACCGACCTTATCTGGAAAGCGGACGTGAGAGTCGTGGGCGCGATCGCGAGCCTGGCCGCACGGCTGATGAAGCCGGTCACCGCCAAGATGACCGCCCAGTTCTTTTCCTGCCTCAAGAAGAACATCGAAGCATGAAGTTCGGCCCGGTTCCGCTTGCCGAGGCCGACGGCAAAATTCTGGGGCACAACGTCGCGGGCGCGGACGGAAAAAGGCGCTTGCGCAAGGGCAAGCCGCTTCGTGCCGAGGACGTTTCGGTGTTGCGCGAGCTCGGTCGGAGCGTGGTCTATGTCGCGGAGCTCGAGCCGGGGGACGTCGACGAGAACACCGCGGCGAACCGCGTTGCGGTCGCGTGCCAGGGGACTGGGCTTCGACTCTCGGGTGCCGCGACCGGTCGTATCAATCTCATTGCCACCGTGCTCGGTCTGGTGCGGATCGACGAAGGCCAGCTACGCCGTCTGAATGCGGGCGAGGGACTGACGCTCGCGTCGCTCGGTAGCCACGCCGTCGTTCGACCTGGACAAACCGTGGCGACAGTGAAAGTCATTCCCTATGCAGTGCCCGAAAGCGTCGTCGCGACCGTCGAAGGTGCGACGGGTAGCCCGTTATTGAGTGTGGATGAGCTCGCATCGAAGCGAGTAGGCCTCATTTTGTCAGGCTCGCCGTCGGTCAGAGGCCCACTTACCGAGAGCTTTTTTCCTCTCGTAGAACGGGTGCGCGCACTGGGCTCGGATGTGGTCGAGCAAGACTACGTCGACGTCGGTGACGAAGGCGGCGAGCACACCCTGGCCGAAGCGCTCGAGCGCCAGCGGGATGCGGGCGTCGAGGTCATTCTCTTTGCCGGGGAGACCGCCGTCATGGACCGGCACGACATCACGCCCCGGGCGGTCGAGCGCGCCGGCGGTCGGGTCGAGGCCGTGGGTGCACCGGTCGACCCCGGGAACCTCCTGATGCTGGCCTATTTGAACGACATCCCCATCCTCGGCGCTCCCGGATGCGCCCGCAGCCGCAAAACGAACGTCGTGGACTGGGTCCTCCCTCGACTCCTGGCCGGCGACCGCCTGACCCGTGACGACATTGTCACGCTAGGTGCTGGCGGTTTGTTAGAGGATGTTCCCGAAAGGCCCCTACCGCGAAGCCGCATACGAAGCTGAGATCCGCCATCGGCCATCAGCCATCAGCTAAGTCGTCGTCTTGGCTGCGACGCCCCGCCGCTTACCGGCGCCGACGTCCCATAATGCGCCAGTCGAGCTGATGGCCGATGGCCGATGGCTGACGGCCGAATGAAATTGCTTCGATCCTTTTCACGTTTGGTCCAGTCGGGTGTTATATAGGGAAATGCCCGAGAAAACGCGGTTTACCGACCTGCTGGGGAGCTACGAGAAAGAGATTCACCGGTACGCGTTTCGGATGACGGGCAATCCTGAGGACGCTCAAGACGTCCTACAGGAAACGTTTTTGAGGGCATTTCGAGCGTTTCCGCGCCTCCCGTCCGACGCGAACCATCGTGCGTGGCTCTATCGCATCGCGCATCGGCAGGCACTGAATCTATTCCGCTCACAGAAGGTGCGCGCCACCGAGCCTCTCGAGGACGCGCTCGCGGTGGGCGATGCGAACGGCCATCCCGACGACCTCGCGGAGACGCGGCGCCTGGTACGGGCCCTCGGCCATGTGATTCGCGATCTCACGCCGCGGCAGCGCTCCGCCCTTCTGTTGAGGAAGTACGAAGGCTTGGCGTACCGGGACGTCGCCGACATTCTCGGATGTAGCGAAGAGAACGCACGTGCTCAGGTGTATCAAGCCATGAAGAAAGTTCGCAATGGCCTCGAATCGAACGGGAGCAAATCATGAAAAAACTCGACTTGCTGGAACCCACGGACTCGGAGTGGAAACGAGCCCACACCTTCTTGATGGAGGGATTCGCATCGGTGCGTGTCTTCTACGAATGGATTGACGCGCCGTTCGGCAAAGTGTTTCTCGCCAAAACGGAACGAGGTCTATGCCGGGTGAGCTTCCGTCGCAAAGAGGACGACCTCGTCGATGACCTCGAAAAGCGCGAGCTTCTCCCCGAGAAAGGGGCGGGGCAACTCGATCGCGAGCGCCGTCAATTCGACGAGTACTTCGAAGGCAAGCGACGGCACTTCGAGCTCCCGGTGGATATCCGCTGGGGTACGCCGTTTCAGCGCAAGGTTCTCGAGGCTGCGAGCGAGATCCCTTTCGGCCATTGCGAGTGCTACACCGACGTCGCCGAGCGGATCGGTCATCCCAAGGCTCAGCGTGCCGTCGGTAACGCTTTGGGCAAGAACCCCGTCGCCATCGTCGTTCCTTGCCACCGCGTCGTGGCCTCGGGCGGGCGTCTCGGCGGTTACACCGGGGGATTGGACATCAAACGAACGTTGATGAGTATCGAAGGCATTCAAGTAGAGCCAGTTGAGGAGGAAGCATGAGTACGCAGAACACGATGACGACGTTGGAGCATCCGTGCACCGAGTGTGACGGTTTTCTCGAGCCAGAGCTCGTCTCGATCTACCCGAGCTCTCAGGTCTGCCTCGACTGCATGCCCCAATCCGAGCGCACGCAGCTCGAAAAAGACCTCAACCAGGTGCAGCAACTGGACCGCGCCCTTTTGCCGAACCTCCCACACGTCGACGGATGGGACGTCGGGCTCCACTATCGCCCGTCGCGACTCTTGAGCGGTGATTTCTACGATGTTCGTGCGGAAGACGATGGGCGTCTCACGCTCCTCGTCGGCGACGTCATGGGAAAGGGCATCCCGGCCGCGCTCCTGCGCACCGGGTTACAAAGCTCGCTCAAGGCCCTCGCGCCGGAAGTGTGCTCGCCCGCGAAAGTGCTCGAAAAGGCGAACCGCCATTTTCTCAGCAGCGCATCTCCGGGACGTCTCGCGACTGTTTTCCTCGGAGCGCTCGACACCGGAGGCGGTCAGCTGCGCTACGTCAACGCGGGGCATCTCCCACCGCTGGTGCGTCGCGCGTCGGGCGATTGGCAGGCGCTCGATACTACCGGGATGGTCCTGGGCGCGCTCGAGAACGTTCCGTACTCCGAGGAAGTGGCGACGCTCGAGCGAGGCGACTTGCTCGTGCTCTTCTCCGACGGGTTCACCGAAGCCGAGAACGGCGCGGGCGAAGTATTCGACGAGCGTCACGTCACGCGGTGCGTGGACCAGCTACCCGGCGCGCCCGCGCAAGTGTTGGCGTCCAGCGTCGCCGAGGAGCTCGCCAACTTCGCGCCCGGTGAGCCGAGCGACGACCGGACACTCTTGATGTTGAGGCGCACTTGAGCGAGTTCGAACGGATCGTCGATCAGCTGGAGCGAGCCTATCGAGGCGAAGCGTGGCACGGGCCGTCGATTCGGGAAGTTCTGGATGGCGTCGACGCGGATGCCGCGTCCGCGCGTCCTGTCTCGAATGGCCACACCATCAAGGAGCTCGTCGTCCACGTCCTCGTGTGGGAGAAAGAAGCCCAGGCTCGCCTCGCGGGCAAAGGCCGAGACGACCTGCCTCCCGAAGACACGGTGTCATCCAACATCACCTCTACCACGCCGGACAGATGGCCATTCTCAAAAAAGCGCTTACAATAGGTTGCGTCGGGAGTGGCTACTTGTGAGCGAGGAGCGGCGCGCGCGAGCGAGGGAGATTCTGCAATGCGCCCTGGCGAAAATTGCTTTCGTACCCGCCTGGCTCATCACGGGGAACAAGGTCTTTACCAGCTTTGTAATCCTGACAGGCCTGTTCGTTTGCTACCTGTTCATAAGGGTTCACGATGCGATCCACTACCCAGCACACCGATGGATAGAACGGCAGGGATGGTTCCACTTTCTGGACCGCCATCACTACATTCATCACATGGACCCGACTGCGAACGTCAATTTCCTCCTTCCGGTTTGCGATGTTCTCCTTGGAACTCTCAAGCTCACGCCCACGCACGAGGAGAGATTCGGTGAGCTGCAAGGTGATATCTTCTCCCGTCAAGGCGGTGGTTGTGTCCACCAGCGGAGTGATCGCGGTGACGGTGACTTCTTCTGTAATCCCGCTCACCCAGAGGGCAATCTCCACCGAGGCGGTGTAGCCGGCCCGAACCAGAACCCTTTCGTTCTTTGCTTCTCTAAACCCCGGCATGTTGACGGTGACGACGTACTCCGCCGATGGCTCCAAAGAACCGAGGGTGGCCACACCTTGGCTGTTAGTCGTCGTCTCCCTGCCGGGTCCCGTGTCTTTGGCTTGCGCTCTAACTACGGCTCCCGGCAGACGGCTTCCCTGTTGGTCTTGGACGATGACAACGATGGTGCCTTTGGTCGCTACCTGCGCCTCCCCGGCGACGCGCCGTGTGCTCGAGCTCGCGGCCCACGCTCTCATGGTGGCGGTGCATGTCGTGCTCCTGGTTTACGGGGCTCAACTCGCATTACGGTTTTTCACCGAGCGCGCCATCACCGTGGATATCCCGGTCGGACTCGTCTATCTGGTGATCCCGCTCTCGGCGGCCTTGATGTTTGTGATCGAAGCTATCCACATCGCCCGACGGATCGCGGACTGATGGAGCTTCTTCTTCTCCCGCTCCCGCTCCTCCTCGTCCTCATCGCCATCGGCTTGCCCATCGGCTATGCCTTGATTGCCACCAGGCATCGTCGTCATCGCGCTCACGACGTCTACGCCTCTCGTGATCGTGGCGCAGTGTCTATTCAACGGCACCGACAACTTCCAGATGGTTGCGGTGCCGCTGTTCATCCTGGCGGGCGCGTTGATGAACCACGCCGGGATCTCGCGACGCCTCGTCGACTTCGCCGCCAGTCTCGTCGGCTTCATCCGCGGCGGCCTGGCGATGACGACGACGCTCTCGAGCATGTTCTTCTCCGAAGTCTCCGGCTCCGCTGTCGCCGACGCGGCCGCGCTCGGGAGCGTCCTCATCCCCGCGATGAAAGAGCGAGGCTATCCGGCTCGATTCGCAGCAGCGGTGTTGTCGTCGTCCGCCACCATCGCGATCATCATCCCGCCGTCGATCCCGATGATTCTCTTCGGTGCGATCACGGGCGAGTCGATCGTGAAGCTCTTCATGGCGGGCGTGGTTCACACTCCGGTCGCCATGAACCGTGAGCACGCGATCTTCGAGCGCGGCCGGTGCGTGGCGGTCTCGCCTTCGGACACCGCACCGGCGCTGGTCGCACTCGACGCGTCCCTGGGTGATCCGGAACGCGAGCGGCGAGCGCGTCGTCGCGGCCGAGGATTTCTTCATGCCGCAGTCGACGGACATCACCCGCATGACCGTGCTCGAGCCCGGCGATCTCTTGACCGCCATCCGGATTCCCGGCACGTGGTCCGGCGCAGAGTTCTATTTCGAAAAAGTCGCGGACCGCAACACGTGGGACTTCCCGCTGGTGAACGTCACGACTGCCATGACGCTCGACGGCTCTGGCAACATCAAGACTATGCGCATCGCGTGCGCCGGTGTCCAGTGCACACCACGGCGCCTGACGGCCGTGGAGACGCTGGTGAAGGGACGTCCCCGGGACGAAGAGACCGCCAAGCTCGCCGGCGCAGCCTCCGTCGAAGGTGCGAGGCCTTTGAACTTCAACCAGTTCAAAATGCCGCTGATGGAGAACCTCGTGAAGCGGGCCGTCAGAACGCAGGCATGGGTAGCCCGGCGACTCCAACCAGCGGGTCCCGGCCCTCCGGGGGTGATTGATCTCGGCCAGCGGGCTCGACGGCGGCGGCCATCATCTCGTAGACGCGTCGTGCCATATCACCCAGGAGCTCTCGGTGATGCAGGAAATGCGCTGCCTTTCCCGGAATTCCCGGATGATCAAAAAAAAAGCGCGACGACCCGCCGCGCTTGTCGCGAAATTAACTTTCCGCGCCGTCAGGCGCGGAAACGCCTTAGCGCAAATCCCAGTAGACCAATTCCCACAAGGCTCAGTACACCGGGCTCAGGGACGTGCTCGACGTCGAGGTCGACGACAAAACGTCCGGTACCAAGGCCCTCCATGTTCACTCGCACGAAATCGTCCCCGAAAGTCACACGGCTCGGATCCAGTCCCGCGATCCCCGTGGTCAAGGTGAAACCCACAACGCGCCCGGGGCCGTCGGTCCAATCAAGATCCGAGAACTCGAATCCGTTGAAAGCTGCACTGCCATAAAAGGGACCAGGGATTTGGTCGTAGGTGATGGACGACGCCCCAAAGTCGAAGCTGGCGTCCGTAAAGAAGTTCCCTCCACCACAGATGGTAGAGGTGCCGCCGCCATTACCAACGCACTCGATCTCGGGGCTGCCACCGTCGACGACCGTGATGACGTCTGGCCCGGCGAAGACAGATCCCAAGTTTGGCGAAAACCACGTTACAACAATGTCGTCGCCGATGAGGGTCGCTTCAGCCGCAGGCGCCAAAACGAACGTGACGGCGATCGCGACCGCTATCGTTATTACCGTTCGCATACAAGCCTCCCGAAAACTTGCAACGCAAGGCCGCATGATGCTTTCCTCGGGTCTCCGTTGCTTTTGTGTTCTCCGTACAGCTTCCTTGGCTTGCAATCTTCAAGCGGGCCACGACTGTGAAGTGGTGGCTCCATCCAAGATTGCTCCATCCAAAGATTAAGGATAGGAAATTGAAGGATAACATTCGTCGAGCCGTCGAAACGGACGTGCTTGATTATCAACAGCTTATGGATTGTCTCAAGGGCTACGCCAAGCCACGGGACAAAGTTCGCGCCATGCTGAAGGCTGGCGAGATTGTCAGGGTAAAGAAGGGAATTTACGTTTTCGGAGAGGACTACCGACGTGCCGCCAGGTCTCGCGAGATTCTAGCGAACTTGATCTATGGACCTTCGTATATCAGCCGTGCTGTTCGCACGATCTTTGTGGAGGCCGGAGAGCGAACGTTCGACACATCTGCATAATGCAGGCCTTCTATGAGCGACCGGCTGGCCATGTGGCTTGCGGCCTGCCATGCGTGGGCATGAACAGAACCCACCGAGTTCGCCAGACCTACGACCACAGGCTGCGCGATGCGATCGCCGCGACTGGTAACGCGGACCTGTTCCGCGACGTTGCCATCCCGGCTTCGACGCGGCGCAGTGGGCGCGTGGCGAGGTTCGTCCGGTGGTTACTATGTTTCGGTTCAGCTAGAACATGACAGTCCTGAAGTTAAAATACGCACATGGAAAAAGGAGCTGTCATGAGCAAAGGTCGTCGTCGTCACACTGCGGAGCAAAAGGCAGAGCTGTTGCGCCAGCACGTTGCCGAGAAAAAGCCGGTCTCGGAGGTATGCAACGAGGCAGAAATCCAGCCGAGCCTGTTCTACACATGGCAAAGGGAGCTATTGGCTGGAGCCCATACGGTGTTTTCGTTCCGTCGTGCGCCGAGCCGTGAGAAGGAGCTAGTCCCCTGGATCTTTGATTACTATACAAAGTTAGGCTTTTCGCCAGCCCATAAGATTCATAAGATTCATGCACTTAGAAGGTTCTGATACAGGGGACCAGAGGGTTTCGGCAAGCTCTGCTTTATCTAGTTTGTTCTGATACAGGGGACCAGAGGAGAAGCTCTCCCGTCTCGAGGCGAAGGTGGCCCGTAAGGATCAGATCATCGCTGAGGTGACCGAAGAGTACGTGATCTGCTGGCAGATGGCATGAACCCAATCAAGAGAGTCGAGAAAGAGGAGCGTTTCTCCGGTAAGCGGATCAGGGGGTGTGGTGAGCAAGACGCGGCTATCCTGGGTTTGGCTCACCCCGCCAACTCGAACGGGAGCGCGGGTGAGGTAGCGGGCGAGTTTTTCCAGCCGCTGCGGCTCGTCGTCCCAGACGAGCTGCTCCGCATAGACCGAAAACACCGAAGGATTCCATTGCAGCAACCGGTTCATGAACTCCTCGGAGAGACGCTCCGCGCGGTGTAGTCGCTCGAGCAAAAGGCGTCGGAAGCGCTCTTCGATATCTTTGAGGATAGAGTTGGCCGGCTTGGGCAAGGGCAGAAACTCCCCCTGCGGGGTGCATCAACCACATCAGTTCGAAAACCCCCTCCATGACCAGACAATGGATGTGGGGGTGCCAATTCGCGCCGAAGGAACCAAAGGTTTGAATCGAAGACACCGAGCCGGGTCGGACGTCTGTGCGATCTAGAAGTTTCTGGAAACTCTTGTTGATGGCTTCGAAGGCTGTCTGGGAGAGAAGGCTGAGCAGGGAACGTTCTCTTTCAAACAGACCACGAAGCACTTTCGGAATGCTGAGAGTAAAGTGCCGATGGGGTACCGGTGCCAGGATCTCTTCTCTGAGTTTCTCGGCAAACAACCAAGAGCGCTTGGCCTGACAGGACGGGCAAAAGTTTCTCGATTGACAGGAGAAAGCAAGCAGATGCTCGTCCTTGCAGGAAGGGCAGCGAATCCGAGCGAAGCCTCCATGAAGTCGTCCACAATCCAAAAAGGCTTCTACCGTGGGTCGGACCACACTTCGCAGCGGTCCCGCCTTGGGTTCGAACCGCTCCTCGTAGGCGTAGACGTAGTCGTCGAAGTGCTTCTCAAGCAAGCGGTAGAAGGCGGTTCGCTCGGGGTGCCGCGGTCGGTAGACTCCTAGCTCCATACAGGCTAGGAGTGACGAGTTTCAGGTTCGGAACCCCCTCCTTGAAGACCCATTTTTCGGTGTGACGCTCGGCTCAAAGGGGCGGGGGTCACGACTCAAATGGCGTGCGAGCCTGCTGATGACGGCCGAGAGGAGCAGGTCGTTATCCATTGGGACTTGAAGCTCGCCAACGTGAAGAGAAGACTCTCGGTAAGATTAAGGTCACTCCCGATGCTCGAGCTCTGGGCCACGGCCTGCTGGCTGGGAGCCACTGTAGACAAGCGCACGCAGCTCGAAAAAGACCTCAACCAGGTGCAGCAACTGGACCGCGCCCTTTTGCCGAACCTCCCACACGTCGACGGATGGGACGTCGGGCTCCACTATCGCCCGTCGCGACTCTTGAGCGGTGATTTCTACGATGTTCGTGCGGAAGACGATGGGCGTCTCACGCTCCTCGTCGGCGACGTCATGGGAAAGGGCATCCCGGCCGCGCTCCTGCGCACCGGGTTACAAAGCTCGCTCAAGGCCCTCGCGCCGGAAGTGTGCTCGCCCGCGAAAGTGCTCGAAAAGGCGAACCGCCATTTTCTCAGCAGCGCATCTCCGGGACGTCTCGCGACTGTTTTCCTCGGAGCGCTCGACACCGGAGGCGGTCAGCTGCGCTACGTCAACGCGGGGCATCTCCCACCGCTGGTGCGTCGCGCGTCGGGCGATTGGCAGGCGCTCGATACTACCGGGATGGTCCTGGGCGCGCTCGAGAACGTTCCGTACTCCGAGGAAGTGGCGACGCTCGAGCGAGGCGACTTGCTCGTGCTCTTCTCCGACGGGTTCACCGAAGCCGAGAACGGCGCGGGCGAAGTATTCGACGAGCGTCACGTCACGCGGTGCGTGGACCAGCTACCCGGCGCGCCCGCGCAAGTGTTGGCGTCCAGCGTCGCCGAGGAGCTCGCCAACTTCGCGCCCGGTGAGCCGAGCGACGACCGGACACTCTTGATGTTGAGGCGCACTTGAGCGAGTTCGAACGGATCGTCGATCAGCTGGAGCGAGCCTATCGAGGCGAAGCGTGGCACGGGCCGTCGATTCGGGAAGTTCTGGATGGCGTCGACGCGGATGCCGCGTCCGCGCGTCCTGTCTCGAATGGCCACACCATCAAGGAGCTCGTCGTCCACGTCCTCGTGTGGGAGAAAGAAGCCCAGGCTCGCCTCGCGGGCAAAGGCCGAGACGACCTGCCTCCCGAAGACACGGTGTCATCCAACATCACCTCTACCACGCCGGACAGATGGCCATTCTCAAAAAAGCGCTTACAATAGGTTGCGTCGGGAGTGGCTACTTGTGAGCGAGGAGCGGCGCGCGCGAGCGAGGGAGATTCTGCAATGCGCCCTGGCGAAAAAGTCCGATGAAAGGACGCAGTTTCTTCGCGACGCGTGCCAGAGCGATCCCACGCTCATCCCCGAAGTCGAGCTAGCGACACGGCCAAGGCAGGATTAGAGCCGATGGCGCCGTGTGAGCACGTAGGCATTTCCCTACGCATCGTGAAGTTGGACATTACGTAAATGACTGCAAACATTACTACCTACTGCCCGGCACGCCGATTGCAAAACGGAACGACGTGAAGACGGTTCTCGATCTACTCAAGAAATACGACGATCTGAACGAAGCCAAGATCCGTGGCGGCGGGAAACTCTCGCCCGAGGATGAGGAGCGCTGGGAAGAGTTGAAGGTCGTCTACGACCTGCTCATGTTCCACTCCGGACTCACGAGTGAGAACGCAAGCGCCCCGTTCTCGCCTGCGGAGCTCCGCGAGACACTCGCCGATGAGACGCGACTACGGGTTCCCGTCGAAGCGCACGCGATGGTCGAGCACGAAGGCGGCTCCTTCGACGCTAATGTCGTGAACGTGAGTCGCGGCGGCGTCTTCCTCGCGTCCGAGACTCTCGCGTAGGCTGGCTCCCGGCTGACCCTCTATCTCGTAGGCTTGTCCGACGACGATGACCCCGGCGACATGCTCGAGCTCACCGGCGAAGTCGTCTGGTGTGCCGAGGAGGGGATTCCCGAAGCCCGCATCCGGCGCGGCATGGGAATCCGTCTCGTCGACGTTTCGGAGGAGACCGGCGAGCGTTTGGAGTCACTCGTCGTCAAGACGATCGAGAAACGACTCACCCGTTTCGGCTGACAGCCTGACAGGCTGACGCTACCACGCGTTCACGAGCTGTTCAAAACCACGTAGCTCGATGAACCCCGGCTCTGGCACGACCCGCTGTGAGCGCAACGTTTGCGCCGACTCGGGGCTGCACGTGCCGTTTCTCAAGAAGTAGAGCGCTTCGGCGAGCCGCGCCTCTTCAGGATTGCCGAGCGGCCGGTTGAGCCCGTCACGCATCGGGCAGTCGACCGGAAGACCGTCGTAGTACTCGCCATCTCCCTCGGCATTGACACCGAGGAACGAGACGGGGAAGAGCACTTTGTCGCAGAACTCGAAGCCGTACTGGCCGACCGGTTTTCCAAATGTTCTCCGTCCAACGAGGGTGACAGGGATGAAAGGCTCGAGCGCGTTGATCACTAGCTCGCTCGCCGACGCGGAGGACTGACTGGTAATGACGACGAGTCGCGGCACGTCGATGGCAGCGGCTAGATCTTCGAAACGGAGTGCTCGGTTTCGGAACGACTGCTTGTCGTTGTGGATGAACTCGACGAAGACGCGCGTGTTCGTGTGAACTCCGCCAATCAAGCTCCCGAGGTAGCGGGCGACGTCGATGAGGCCGCCGCCATTGTAGCGGACGTCGAGAATCACGTCGTCGACGCCTTGCTCATGAAACTCGGTGAACACGCGACGGAGCGCAGGGGTCGATGGCTCGACGAAATTTCTCAAGTGGACGTAACCCACGGGAAGTCCGTCGTTGTCGAACACCGCCGAGTGGGAAACCGTCGGGATCGTGTAGGGTCGTTTGACGACCGTCGCGGTGAGCTCGTCGCCCGCGATCGATCGCCACGTCAACTCGAGGGTATAGCCCGGTTCTGACGGCCCGAGCGCAGCACCGAGCTCGCCGCTTGCGAGGAGCTCGGAAACGGGGCGCCCGTCGATGGCGAGAAGGTAGTCGCCGCGGCGAAGCCCGGCCTCGTCGGCGGCGCTTTCGGGAAAAACTTGCGCTATCCGCAACTCGCCCGGTTGCAGTTGCCGGGCCGTGAACCCGATACCGACGCTCTGGCTTGCCGAGTAAAACGCCGTGGACGCGGCGCGCGAAGTAATGTAGCTGAAGCGGTTGTCGATCGGGCGGAACCGCACGCGGTCCAGGTAGGCCTCGGGAGAATCGAAAAGAGCCGGATCGGCCTCCGGGAGCTCGCGGTACCAGAGATAGAACTCGTCGAGCCTTTCGCGAACGAACGTGTTTTGCCCGACGACCGAGCAGTCTTGTGCGGGTGAGGGTACGGCGACTAGCAATAGCGCCAAGACGGAGAGGATTACGCGTGGACGATCGATGGTGTCCATGGTTGCCATAGTGGCCATGTTGTCAGACAATTCCGGTGATGTATTTGGCTTTCACTAGCCTCCAGAATACTACGAGAAACGCCGTCAGCGGTATGGCGAGGATCATACCGGCGATGCCGTCGAACGCGGTACCCCAGAAAAACAGCGCGACGATGATCATGAGCGGGTGGAGGCCGGTGCGCTCGCCCATGACCTTGGGCGTGAGGTAGTAGCCTTCGATCAGCTGCACGACCACGAAGACAGCCATCACCAGCCCGAGCCGGGCCGGGCCCCCGTCCGCCTGGAAAAAAGCGAGCGGGAGTGCGATCGCGAGCCCGAGCATGCTGCCGAGGTAGGGGATGATGTTCAAGAATCCCAGAAGTAGACCGATGATGAATCCATGCTGCAGTCCGACGAGCGCGAATCCTATTGCAAAGAGAAGGCCCTGGCCGAGAGCGACGATGAGCTGACCGCGGAAGAAAGAAACGATGATGTTGATGAATTCGCGAACGAGGTAGACGACGTCCTTCCTCGTGTCTTCCTTCAGAAAGGGTAGAAGCTCCGCCCAGTCCTTACGCGGAAACGGCGGGGTCATCAGAAAAAAGGCGAGGTAGGCCGGGAGGACGAACCAACTGAGTGCGGCGGCGACGCTCCGGAACGCGCTCGCGCCGGCGGAAAACGCCGATCGAGTCATGCTGCGGACGGCGTTTACGATCGAGTCTGCTTCCTGGGATAGGAACTCCTGGACCCGTCCCGCCATTCCGTATTGGTCCCAAAGCTTTTCGACTTGGGGCCAGTGGGTCGCGACGAAAGCTTGCGCTTGGCTGGTCAACTCGGGAAGCTTTCGCGCCAGCTCGGTCAGCTGTGAAACGGCGAGCGCTCCGAAAAACCACAGGAACAATGCGAGCGGAAGAAGTATGGCGATGAATACCGCGGCCACGGACGCGGCGGGCGGAAGTCGCATGCGCTCTTGAAAGACCTGTTGGACTGGTCGCACCACCAACGCCAGGATGACGGCGACGAACAGCGGCAGGAAGACGCTCGAGAACACCGCGACGAAGCGTGCGAACAGCAAGAACAGCCCAAAAACAACGAGGAGGATCACACCCGCGGAGAGCGCGGTGATCGCCACCCCGACGGTGGCTGACTGACGGGGGCTGAGCTCGATGTTCATCGCACGGTGGCGAGAATGCGCTCGCGGTTCAGGTAGAGGAGCGAGCCCAGAGCGTGTGCTTGAGCGATGGCGCCGTATGCCAGCGCGGCAGCGCCGAGGAGGCGGCCGAGCCAGGGGATGAAGCTGAACAGTGTCTGTAGGGCGATGACCATGACAGAGATCGCGATGAGGAACAAGACAATGAGCAAATAGTCTTCTTTGAGAGTCTTGATCGCGGCGATAACCGTTTTCGGTTCGAACGCCTTGGTGGTGCCTTGCCCGAGCAAGAGAAGTCCCAGGGCCATCGGCAGGTACGCGAACGACACCAGCGTCAGCGGTAACTGGAGAATGGCTCTCGCAGATGGGGGCGCGTAAAACTGGATTCCGACCATGACCCCGGCGACGACGGTGGTGAAGATGGCGACCGGTATCACTTGCTCGCCGAGTTTTTTCAGATCGAGGTTTGGAGCGATGGCCAGTTTCTTCTCGCCTCTAATAGACGATGCCGCCACGTGCACCGCGAGCGCGAGCGCGACGAAGTACAGCGGGAGCAGAAAAATCGATAGGCTGCCGAGCCAGATGAGCGCGCCCAGCGCGGCGGCGATCTTCCAAGCGTTGTTTTCGATCGGGTAGCGAAGGATCTCCCGCCACCGCTCCCACGGGGGTAGCTCGGTGAGCCGCGGATCGGGATCTTGAACGGCGCCGTTACACGCGGGACAAAGCCGCGGCTGCACTCGAATCAACGTCTCGAGGCACTCTTTGCAATAGCTGCGACCGCACTTTTTGCACGTTCCCGCGGGAGCGTTCTGACGATGGTTGACGCACCGGCGCTGTATGACGGGGGTGAAGTCGTCGCGGAGGAAGAGTTGCTGGAGCTCGGGATGGTCCGATGCGGGATGAAACTCCTGCCCGTTGTCGGAAACGAGATCCCACGGCTTGACGCGGCCGTCCTGAATGCCGTGCTCGAACGCGTCCGTGCTCACCGTCTCCACACTGCCGGTCGGCAGACGTAGATGAATTCCGAGGCCGTTTTCCGACGCTCCTGCAGCTGGTAATGTCGAAACGGAAAGCCCGCCGGAATCCGAACCGGCGGTAGCGGTGTCCTCTCTTCGGACGAAAACCGAGACACCGCAACTTTGGCAGGTACGAGCGACTCCCTCAGCCGGCATCTCGGAGGCGTCGAGCAGATTCGCTTGCCCGCAGGCGGAGCAGTTGAACTCGAGAAAGTTTGCCACGCGCTTATTGTGGCGGCAGGGTCGGGAGCTCGCGTTTTTGGTAGCCCGCCGGTACTTCGAACAAGCTAGCGTCGAGCTTATCGTGACTCACGCCCTGTACCAGCTGCTCGGACGTCACTTGCCCGTTTGAACCGAGGTGCCGGACATGCACGGGAAACCCGTCGGGCACGTTGTCTTGAAACATCCCGGCACTTCCCAGACGCTTCACCAAAGCTTTCATCGAGCTCTGCATTGCCATCATCGTGTCTTTGTCGCCCGACGGCATTCCTATCGAGCTGGCGTCGGCGAGACAAAGTTCCCGCACTTTCCGCTCGCGCCCTGATACGCCTCTACCCACTTACACACGAAGCCACCGATCGAGTCGTTGCCTCCTCGCGGTTCGTACGCACCGGCTCTTCAGGAAGGGGCGGAAGCCCCGGCATTGTCTGACCTGAGCGGTTCATCATCTTCATCATTTGCTCGCGCTGTTCTTCCGGCATCTCCTTCAAGCTCTCTTGAAGTTGGGCCATCATCTGCTGCTGCATTTGGCTCGCCTGGTCCATCATCTCGCTGGCCTTTTCGGGGTCGAACTCCATGTACGACTTCTCACCCGGCTGGATGGCGTAGAACGTGTTGTCGGCCTGTAGAGCAAGAGCGTGTCGTCGTCATCATCATCAGTGCCCTGCTCCATACGGACTTTCCCGCTCGTGACCATGACGGTCTGGATTCGCGGCTTTCTGCCCGGCTCGGTGTGTTGGATGGACAGGCGCGTGTCGGCGAACAAGGCCGTGGACATGGAAATGCAGAGGCGCGGCAATGTCAATGTCAGTGCGAGCGTTCGCGTCAAGCTCACTGGGCTCACGTTGGTTCCCTTCCTGGACCCCCGATCGCGTGGATCCGTTGCTCTTATGTGGCTCTTATTGTGAGGTTTTGGAGGAAGAAAGCAAGTGCCAGCACATCATCATGAAGGGTCCAGACGATGTCCTTGGTGGATGGCGACCGCTCATGCGGCCACTAGTCGAAGTTCTCCTTTGGGAGAGCGACGATCACTTTTTCGAACGGTGAATACCCGCCTCGATGGCGCTTTTGAAACAGCTCCCGATCTTTCATCGGTACCCCGTTTTCCCCGCAACGAGAGAGGCGGCCTGTCCGGCCGCAAGGCACAGGCGTTCTCGTGTATGATTGGTTTAGAGGGCTTCCAAACCCGATGGCTCGATTGGCTCACATCCGAAGCTGGGGCGTGGGGCTCGGGCTGTTGGTTCTTCTCGCCGGTAGTTTCTCCGTAGTGGCGGCTCAAGGTCGAGGCTGGTGGAACCGCGTCCCACCGCGGTTTGCGGAGCCGAACACCCCGTCGAACGACTTGTTCTCGTTTTGCCGCATCCTCTACGAAAGCGTGCGTCGTGAGCCTTCTGGCTATGGGTGGAACACCGACTACCCGTACTCCGACATCAATTTCATGACGCGTTTCTCGCAACTGACGACGGCGAAGATCCGTCGTGACGGCGATGGCATGCCCCAGCACGTGGTGGTGACGCTCTTTGACGATACGATCTTCGAGTATCCGTTCGTCTTCATGTCCGACGTCGGCACCGTTGGCTTCAGTCCAATGGAAGTCGAACGGCTACGGGACTACCTTGTCCGAGGCGGTGTCTTGTACGTGGACGACTTCTGGGGAGAGCGTGCGTGGGAGCATTGGAAGCACGAGATCGGTAAAGTTCTTCCGCCGGATGACTATCCTATCGTCGACGTACCTCTCGATCACGTCATCTTTCGCACGTTCTACACGATCCGCAAAGTCCCGCAGATTCCGTCGATCCACTATTGGCGACGCTCGGGAGGGAGCAGTACTTCGGAGAGAGGGTGGGAGACCGCGGAGCCTCACTTCCGCGGTATCTTCGACGAGCACGGTCGGTTGATGGTGATCATGACCCACAACACCGACATCGCTGACGGTTGGGAGCGCGAGGCAGAAGAAGAAGAGTACTTCTACCGATTCTCGCTCAAAGCCTATCCCGTTGGCGTGAACATCGCGATCTACGCGATGACGCACTAGTCCCCTGGATCTTTGATTACTATACAAAGTTAGGCTTTTCGCCAGCCCATAAGATTCATAAGATTCATGCACTTAGAATGGTTTCGGCAAGCTCTGCTTTATCTAGTTTGTTCTGATACAGGGGACTAGCGCGGCTGCCGCACTTTGATCCAGGCCGCCGGTCCTTCGCCCCTCCGCTCGCGCTCCTCGGAGAGCACCTCGACCTCGAGGCCTTCGGCTAGATCGTCGACGCTCCCGGCGGTATTGGCCTCGCCGAGCTCGCTGCGATCAACCCAAATGATGGTGTTCTCGGTGAGCTCGACGACGACCGGTCCCGTCTCCGTCGCCATCGTCAGCTGCCGCGCGTCAACATCGATCGCTTCGATGGAACCGATGCGCGCATATTCGCCCGAGATCCCCGGCGATTTTCCGATAGGGATGTATTGCTCCGTCGCCCGCTGGCCCGCGTCGGTTACGAGTGCGAGAGCCACGGCGAGCATGGTCAGGCTTTTTGTGTAGCGAAACTTCTCCTTCACGACGTGCCCCCTTCGATGATTCGGCCTCTCGCCTCTTCGAGCTCCTCCAATGCGGTACGGAGGTGTCTTCGCTTGAAGAACCAGCTCCGTGCGGCGCGCGCGCTCGCGCGGCGTGACGCTTCGAGATCCTCGACCGCAAGCGGATGGAGACCGCCGCCGGCGAGGTCGGTAATGGCGTCCTCGATCTCGGCGTCGGCGAGCTCGATACCTTCTCGGCTCGGTCCATGGTCCAAGTTCTGTTGCAGCTGTTCGACGCTGAGTCGGATATTCTCGAGCGCGTTGATCACACGTAAGAACGCCGCGACGGCGACTGTCTGGGTCGCATCCAGACGGATGCCGATCCCGTTGGGATCCGCGGCCGCCAGGGCTTGCCCGGAGGGTGAGTTGTTGAAAGCGTCGCCGCTATAGAATGCGACCGCCCCTTCGATGGTTTCGACCGAGTTGTTGTGGAAGAACGGCGGCGTATCGGCGGCCTCGACCAGAGTTGGGGTGTTGAACTGTCCGTTGCCGGGTGAGCCGAAGCCGTCGTCGCGCGGAATGAACTCACCGGTGAGACGCGCGGGTTGGTCGGGCAAGTCCTCGACCCCGGTGTCGAAATTCGCGTTGCCGAGGTCTTGTCCCCCGATGTTCGCGTTGGCGCCGGCGTTGACGTGGCAGATGTTGCACTTGCCGAGTGAGTTGTCGACAAAGATCTCTTGTCCGCGGACAGGCACGACACCGGTGAGGGGAAGCGGCAGCTCGATCTCGGACTGGCGTCCCAGGGAAAACTGGAACGCTTCGAGGGCGTCGAGCTCATCGTCCGTCGGTAGTCGAAAGTCGACACCCGCAACCCGGTTCAACGTTTTTGGGAAGTGCTGGATAACGGCTCCGGTGGCGAACGAGCGAAGCGAGCCGTCTCCGGGTGAGCCGTCGCCGGACCAACCTAGATGGGGCCCCTGCGGGCTGTCGATCGATGTTCTGAGAGCGAACGTATGCGGGATGCCGCGCATGACGAACTTGTTCTCGAGATCGCTGAAGCCGTCCAGATTCTCGAGAATGAGCCCGAATTGCCGCATGAGCTCGGGACGCTCCAACGTGGCGAGCACCGGGTTGAGCTCGGCGACGAACAGCGGATCGTCATCCGGAAGAGCGGCGATGAACGCTGCGTCGAGGGTGAAGTTGTTCTCCGCGGGATGACAGCTGCCGCAAGTTCTACCGTTGCCGTCGAACGTTTCGTTGAAGAAGAGATAACGTCCCTCGGCGATCAGCTGTTCCTGGGGTCAGTGCCGAGGTTTCAGGAGTTTGGGCGAGCGCGAGCCCGGCGAGCACGATTCCGCTCAGAGTCACCAGGAAGTAGTGCAGACGAATCATGGGCACTTCTCTTTCAAAGCCCGCGTGGGAGAGATGAGAGTCGTGGATTACCGGGTGAGAGTTGATTCTGTGATGCGGATCACCACGCGGCCAACCTGTGATTAGTTGCTTTACCTCGACCGGCGCGCGTCAAGGAGAACGTAATTGCGAACAGCCGGATTGTAGCACAGCGATTTCCACATAGACCAGAACCTTAGAACCGGACTACCTAACCTACCTGGGTTAAGCCTGGGTTAGAATTTGCCCGATGAAAAAAATATTGTGGCTGCCTCTGTTCTTCGCCGCAGCCTGCCAGCCCCGCGAAGCCGATCGTTTCCGGGTGGTCGAGGCGACCATCGCCGATATTCAAGAAGCCGTTCTCTCCGGACGGACGACATGCCGTGGGGTGGTGCAGGCGTATCTCGAGCGCATCGAGGCCTATGACCAGCCCACCGGTCTCAACGCGATTACGGTGGTGAACCCCAATGCCTTGGAAACCGCCGATGCGATCGATCGCGCGATCGCGAACGCTAAGGACGACGAGCTCGGACCGCTCTTTTGCGCTCCCATCCTCGTGAAGGACAACTTCGACACCCACGACCTGCCGACGACCGGGGGATCGATTGCGCTCATGGACAGCATCCCGCCGGACGATGCGTTCATGGTGCGAAAGCTTCGCGAGGCGGACGCGATCGTCATCGCCAAGACCAACATGGCGGAGTGGGCGTTCAGTCCCCGTCGTACCGAGAGCTCGTCCTACGGCACCACCGCGAATGCGTACGCGCTCGATCGCGTTCCCGCGGGCTCGAGCGGAGGCACCGCGTCGGGCGTCGCGGCGAGCTTCGGCGTGGCCGGACTTGGCTCGGATACCGGTAACTCCATCCGTGGTCCATCATCGCACCTTGCGCTTTTCGGGATCCGCTCGACGATCGGTCTCACGAGCCGCGACGGTGTCATTCCCCTCGCTTTCGATCGTGATATCGCGGGCCCGTTGACGCGAACCGTCGAAGACGGGGCCAGGGTCTTCGACGTCGTTGCCGGCTACGATCCCGCGGACTTCTACACCGAGCTCGGAAAAGGCAGACGCGAGGCCGATTACACGAGCTTTCTACGCGCGGACGGTCTCGAAGGAGCGCGCCTTGGAGTTTTGCGTGCTCTCGTGGATACCGAGGATGCCGCCGCCGAAGTCATCGCGTTGTTCGAGGTAGCACTCGAGGAGCTCCGTGCCGCGGACGCGGAGATTATCGACCCGGTTGTGATCGACAACTTCGCTTCTCACCTAGATGCGAGCAACGGGTGCCCGCGCTTCCGCTACGACATGTTCGTCTATCTGCAATCCCTGGGCGATGACGCGCCTATTGAAGACGTGATGGAGGCGTACGAGAACGGCGATTATTCGGACTACGTCGCGAGCCGGCTCGAGCGCCATCAGGACCGACCGCTCGACGTGGCGCCTGCCGACTGGGATCCTCCGTGTCCCGACTATGCCGATCATCCTGGCCGTCAGGCATATTTGGCGGACGTCGTTGCAGCGATGGATGCCTCGGGCGTGGATGCGCTCCTCTATCCGACGTGGACGAATCCTCCCGCCCATATCGACCGGCCGAGCGAAGAGTACAAAGGCGACAACAGTCAGCTGGTCGCGCCGGCGACGGGCATGCCCGCCGTGACCGTGCCCATTGGTTATTCATACGACGGCCTTCCCGCCGGGCTTCAGATCTTGGGACGACCTTATGCGGAGGGTCGCCTCATCGAGCTCGCCTACGCGTACGAGCAGGCGACCCATCACCGGCTAGTCCCCCGGATCTTTGATTACTATACAAAGTTAGGCTTTTCGCCAGCCCATAAGATCCATAAGATTCATGCACTTAGAAGTGTTTCGGCAAGCTCTGCTTTATCTAGTTTGTTCTGATACAGGGGACTAGCGCCGGAGCAGTTCGGCGAGCTCACACGGTAGATCGTAGAGCTCGTCTCGTCAATGCCTTCGAGATCGGCGTTTGTCCGCTCCGTGTCAGGACTCGATGAGACCATCGCGGAGACGAATCGCGCGCTCCGCGTGCTCCGCCACTTCCTGTTCATGGGTGACGACGATCAGTGTATGCCCTTGGCGATGGAGCTCGTCGAAGAGCGCCAGAATCTCGGCTCCCGTGGCCGAATCGAGGTTGCCGGTGGGCTCGTCGGCGAGCACGATCGACGGGTCGTTGACGAGGGCGCGCGCGATGGCGACTCGCTGGCGCTGACCGCCCGACAGCTCGTTGGGTCGATGGTCGAGCCGGTCTCCGAGATCCACGCGCTCGAGAGCCGTCCGCGCGCACGCGCGGCGCTCCTCCGCAGGCACGCCTCGGTACACGAGCGGTAGCTCGACATTGCGCAGCGCCGCGGCGCGCGGCAACAGCTGAAACGTCTGAAAGACGAACCCGATCTCGCGATTGCGCACGTGGGCGAGCTCGTCGTCTTCCATGGTGCTCACCTCCCTGCCGTTCAGGCGATAGGAGCCTTTCGTGGGGGTGTCCAAACAACCGACCAGGTTCATCAGTGTCGATTTTCCGGAGCCCGATGGCCCCATGATAGCCACGTAATCACCTTTCTCGACCGTGACGTCCACCCCGGCGAGGGCGTGGATCTCCTCCGCACCCATGACATAGCTCTTCCAAAGACCGCGCGCTTCGATCAAACTCATCCGATGGGATTGTAGCTTGTACCACCCGGTTGCGGGCGACGGTGGCGCACACTAGCATGCTCTTGCAAGGAAACAGCATGCGGAAGCAATTCGCCTCGTTCCACTCACGGGCGGGCGTGTCTCTGGTGATAGCACACGTTATCGGCTCCGTCGCGTGCTCCGGAATAGAGGCGGATCCGGCGACCGAAAACACGACGGAGGCGGTCTTCGAAGAGCTCCGAATCCGGCGAGGATTGTTCCGAGAGCGCGTCTTCCTCACGGGAACCCTGGAAGCGACACGAGGGGTGCGCATCACCCCCCCACGAACCCCGACGTGGCAGGTCCAAATTCGTTGGATGGAAGAGGACGGCGCCAACGTTACGGCTGGACAAAAAATCGTCGAGCTCGACAACTCCGCCTTCGCCGCCGACCTCGAGTCGAAGCACCTGGCCGCACGCAAAGAAGAAAAGGAGCTCGAGCAGCAGAAGGCGCAAGCGGACGCCAAAGCCGCCGAGCTCGGTTTCGCCGTCTCCCAACGTCTGGTGGAGCTGGCAAAAGCGGAGATCGAAATCGACATTCCCCGGGAGCTCATCCCCGTTCGGGAATACCAGGAAAAGCAGCTCGCCATGGAGCGCGCGCGAACTGCCCTGGGGAAGGCCGAGGAAGAGCTCCGCACTCACCATCGAACGACCGAGCAAGATCTGGCGATTCAGCAGATCAATTTACGGAAGACTCGTTACGAAATCCGCATCGCCGAGAAGGCCATCTCCGAGCTGGTCCTCGAGGCAACGCGCGATGGCGTGCTGATCATCGGCGACGTCCGGCGCGAAAACCGCAAGCTCCAGGTGGGCGACACGGTGTGGCCCGGGTACGTGGTCGCGCGCATCCCCGACCTCAGCGAGATGCAGGTGGTTGCGCAGTTGAGCGACGTCGACGACGGGCGCGTGCAGGTCGGTGCGGAAGCTGTCGTTCGGCTCGACAGTTATCCCGAGCTCACGTTCCCGGGTGTCGTTCGCGATATCACTCCGATCGCACGAGAAACGAGCCCTCGCTCGCTCCGGCGCGCTTTTCGAGTGCGGGTCGCCCTCGAGCAAACGGACCCCGAGAAGATGCGACCGGGCATGGCAGCCCAAGTCGAGGTCCATATGCAAGGACTCGAGGACGTATTGCTCGTCCCGCGGGCGGGGCTCGATCTGTCGCGCTCACCTCCACAGGCGTTGCTCGAAAGCGGCGAAAGCGTTTCCGTCGAGCTCGGTCTCTGCAACAGCTTCGAGTGCGTGTGCGTGGGCGGGCTCGACGAAGGTGCGAGGCTCCGACCGAGGACCGGTTCATGAGACGAGGAATCGACCGCCGCGCCCTGCGCAGGGTTCTCGTGGCCGTCGGCCTCGTCGTCCTCGTCGGTGGCGGCTGGTGGATGGCGCGCGGCGCCGGCGGGTCCCGAGCGTCGGATTGGGCCGTTGTCGAGCGCGGGAACCTCGTCATCAGTATTGAAGTAGAGGGCACGCTGGCAGCGGTGCACTCACACCTGCTGACACCACCCGCGTTCTCGAGGAGGTGGGAGTACAAGATCTCCAGCATGGCTCCCGACGGAACCGAAGTGAAGGAGGGCGATCCCGTGCTCGCGTTCGACACGTCCGAGCTCGAGCGCCTCCTTCTGGATATGACGGCCGCGCTCGACTCTGCCGAAAAGGAAATCGAAAAGAAGCGCACGAACATCGTCATCCGTCGGCGCGACGACGAGCTTCGGCTGGCGGAAGCACGAGCGAACCTGGAGAAAGCCGCGCTGAAGCTCGACCGACCCGAGGAGCTCGTCGCGGCAAGGGAGATCGCAACGCTTATGCTCGACCGCGACCTCGTCCAAAAAGAGGTGGCCTATCTTGAGAAACGGAGGCGACTACTCGATGAGGCTGATGAGGTGGAGCTTAGCATTGTGCGGGAGGAGAGGGACCAGGCCGCGCTTCGGGTGCGCGAGCTCAAAAGCGGCATCGAGCGCATGACGCTCAGCGCACCTCGCGACGGCACGGTCATTCATGTGACCGACCGGCGAGGCGAGAAGAAACGAATAGGCGACGCCGTCTGGCGACGGGATCGGGTCTTGGAAATCCCCGATCTCACCTTGATGATGGCACGAGGCATCGTCGACGAAGCCGACGCCGGCCGGCTCGCGTTGGGACAGCGCGCCGAGCTACGGCTGGATGCTTATCCCGACTCGACGTTTGCCGGCTCCATCAGCAAGCTCGCAAAAACCGTTCAACCGAAGACGAGGAACTCTCCGCTCCGAGTCGTTCGTATCGACATCGCGCTCGACGAGACCGATCGGGACCGCATGCGCCCCGAGATGCGATTCCGCGGCACTATCGAAGTCGAGAGACACGAGGACGTGCTTCTCGCTCCCGTGAGCTCTATCCGTCAAACCGCATCCGGCGCTACGGTCCACAGACGATCGATCTCGGGCACTCGAGAGCGACCGATCGAGCTCGGTAAACGGAACAACGAGAAGGTGGAGATCGTCCGCGGAGTCTCCGAGGGCGACCAGGTGTTGACGCGACGGTGAGCAGACAACGTCTCGTCGCTGCACTCGTCGGTGGCCTCGCGATCGTCGGTGTCGTTGCGATCACTCTCTACGAATCCAGTGAAGAAACAGTTCCGCTCCTCGAGGTTCGCATGGAACCGTTCCAGCAGCGGATCACCGCGGAAGGTGTGCTCGAAGCCGTGCGCTCGACGCCCCTGTCGTCGCCGCCACGGACCGAAGGCCCGGCCAAGATCGCGTGGATGGTCGAAGACGGGATCGTCGTCGAGCAAGGGGACATCATCGTACGCTTCGATCCCACCGAACGAGAACGAGAGCTTCTGGAAGGAGAGGTGGCGCTTTCCACGGTCGAGAGCAAAATCCTGCAGAGCCAGGCCCAGACCGAGGCCTCGTTGCACGACGTGGAGCGCGACCGCCAACTGGCCCAGTTCGAGCTCGATATGGCCCGGAACTTCTCGAGCAAGGATCCGGAAATCTTCTCCCGGATGGAGATCATCGAAGCACAGATCGACGAAGAGCTGGCGGGTCTCAAACTCGAGCACGCCGAAGGCAGCGAACAGATCCAGGAGAGTCTCTCCGCGTCCGAAATGAAGCTTTTCAACATCGAAAGAACTCAGGCGGAGGTGAAGATTCGTCAGGCCAACGATGCGCTCAACGCTCTCGAAGTTCGCGCACCGCACGACGGCATCGTGATCTTCGTGAGGGATTGGCGCGGTAACATAAAGCAAGTTGGAGACACGGTCTACTCGAGACAGGCCATCGCCGAGCTTCCGGCCCTGGACATCATGAAGGCGGACATCTACGTGCTCGAAGCCGACGCGGGCGGACTCCAGGAGGGCCGTCCGGCAGAGCTTATCGTAGAGGCGGCACCCGAGCGTTCTTTCAGCGCGACGATCCGATACGTCGATCGTATGCCGAAGCCCAAAGTCCGCGGCGTTCCGGTTCAATACTTCTCGGTGACGCTGGGCCTGGAAGAAACCGATCCCGAGATCATGAAGCCGGGGCAACGGGTGCGGGCCACGCTTGTCCTCGTCGAGAGCGATGCCGCTATCGTCGTCCCGCGTCAGGCCGTCTTCGAAAAGGAAGGCAAGAAGTTCGTCTATCGGGTCGTCCATCGGCGGGGCGGGTCCGGCTTCGAGGAAGTCGAGGTGAGACTCGGGCCGTCTTCTTTTGGGCGGGTCGTGCTCGAGGACGGTATTTCCGAAGGCGATACGATTGCGCTTCGCGATCCGGCGCGATCCCGCCGGGCGCTCGTGCCGGGTGCCGGCGAAAGCGCTTCCGATACGACTCCGAGCTTCCCATGAGCTTCGCCGAGACGTTCCGGGACGCGATCGATAGCCTGACGGCGCACAAGCTACGTGCCGGCCTCAGCATGCTCGGAATGATCTTCGGCGTCGGCGCGGTCATCGCGATGCTCTCCATCGGCGAAGGCGCCGAGCGTCAGGCCCTCGAAATGATCGAGCGCCTCGGGCTTCGCAACATCGTCGTCGATGCCAAGGACCTCGCCCGAGAGGACCTGATGGAGATTCGGGAAAAATCGCCCGGACTCACGAACCGCGACATCGATGCTATTCGGGAGGCGGTTTCAGGGGTCGAATGGGTGGCGCCCCGAGTCAAAGTGGAGCCTTACAAGGTCATGACCGCAGGCGCCAAGACCGACGCCATGGCCTACGGGGTTTCGCATCATCACTTCGAGCTCACAAGCGTGGGAGTGGCGGAAGGGCGCTCTCTCGATCCGCTCGATGAGCAAACCCACGCTCAGGTGGCCGTCATCGGCGCCAAGGTTCGCCAGGATCTTTTCGGGTACGACGCGGCTCTCGGCCAGACGCTGAAAGTCAACGATGTCTGGTTGGAGGTGGTCGGCGTCCTCGCCTCCGACACGAGCGGCGCCCAGTCGTTTCAAGGAGTTCAGCTGAGCTCCACCGCGGGCGAGATCTACATGCCCTATTCGACGGCTCTACGGAAGTTCGATCACCCACCGCTCGACTCGCCGCTCGATCAAATCGTCGTGAGAGTTGCGGGAGACGCGTCCCCATGGGAGACCACGGCCGTGATCGAACCTTTGCTCGAGCTTCTGCACGGAGGTGCTCGAGACTACACCATCATCGTCCCGGAAGCGCTTCTGGAGCAGAGCCGGCGCACCCAGCGACTCTTCAAGATCGTCATGGGCTGTATTGCCGGGATCTCGCTCCTGGTGGGCGGCATCGGGATCATGAACATCATGCTTGCGAGCGTTCTCGAGCGAACGAGGGAGATCGGTGTGCGCCGCGCCGTCGGAGCCCGTCGCGACGATATCCGCTTCCAATTCATCGTGGAGTCGTTTTCCATTAGCCTCATCGGGGGGCTCGCCGGCATTTTCATGGGCCTGGCCATCGCCCACGTGGTTGCCTTCTACGCCGAATGGCCGACGGTCGTAACCCCGTGGTCGATCCTTCTTTCGAGTGGCGTCTCGGTGACGGTCGGCGTCGTCTCCGGTCTCTACCCCGCGAGCCGAGCCGCGGAGCTCGACCCGGTCGTGGCGCTCGGCTACGAGTAGGGTGGCGCCATCAGGACGAGATGAGTGACTACCTCTGTCGGACATGAGACGTCGACCGATGATAGCTCCCGCGAGCCGACGCCCGCAGTCAGTCGTGCTCGGGTCCTGGAGGGAAAGCGCCTTGCGCGCGAGGTCGTCGCCGCGACCAAGGATGACTTGTCACCCGCGTCCTGTCCAAAAACACGAACGAACTCAAGACCCGCGTCAGCCGGGGCGTTTCGGATAGACGCGTCTACGCTTGCTTCGCCAAGGGAAGCTAGAATGCACCGTCATGAGCACGCCGATCCAACCCTGGACGTTCTTGGTCGTCGCCGTGGCTGGTTGGATCCAGCGTGACCAACAGGCCGCTATCGTCTACTTGCTCGAGGAGAACAGAGTCCTCAAAGCTCGGGTTCGCGGGAGGAACTTCGCTTCACCGACGACGAGCGACGTCGGCTCGCGACAAAGGCTAAGGAGCTTGGCCGGAAACTCTTGGTCGAAGTCGCCGGTATCGTCACCCCGGACACTCTCTTGGCCTGGCACCGAAGGCTCATTGCGCGGAAGTGGGACGAAAGCGGAGCGGCGGAAACAGCTCGGACGACCCCGGGTGATGGTCGAGATTACCGAGCTCGTCGTGGCCATGGCGAAGTCGAATCCGAAGTGGGGCTATACACGAATTCGCGGCGCACTCTCGAATCTCGGTCATACCGTTGCCAGAAGCACGGTCGCGACTATCCTACGAGAGCACGGCATCGAGCCCGCGCCCGAGAGAGGTGAGCGGACGCCGTGGCGCACATTTCTGACCGCCCATTGGGAAAGCGTCGCGGCCACCGACTTCTTCACCGTCGAGGTCGCCACGTTCCGCAGGCTCGTGACCTACTACGTGCTCATCGTCGTCGAGCTCTCTTCGCGAAAAGTGCACATTGCTGGAATCACTCCCGGGCCTGACAGCGCTTTCATGATGCAGGTAGGCCGTAATCTCACCGACCCAGTCGACGGCTTTCTGCTCGGCAAGCGCTTCCTCGTCCTGGACCGTGACAAGAAGTTCACCTCGGACTTTCGGGACTTGATCGAGGAGGCCGGAACGGACGTCATTCGGCTGCCGTACCGTTCCCCGAATTTGAACGCTCACGTCGAAAGGTTTATTTTGTCGATCAAAAGCGAGTGCCTGAATCGGATGATCTTCTTCGGTGAGCAATCGCTTCGCCGGGCCGTCACCGAATTTATTTGTCATTATCATAGAGAGCGAAATCATCAAGGGCTGGAGAACGCGTTGATCGAAGCGGACGAGCGCCTCGGCAGTCTCCACGGGAACGTGCGATGTTGCAAGCGATTGGGCGGCTTGCTCAGTTATTACCGCCGCGACGCCGCATAGGAGTTCTGGCAAGCAAACTAGACGAAACGGATGGCCTGGAGGAGAGGTCTGCTCGGGATCGCCTATCGCGAGTAGGACACGCGCACTTCCGCATCGGGATACCCAACCCGCTGCCGCCCTACCTCGAGGCGCCCGGCTAGAGTAGAATCGAACAACCTTATTTCAGGAGACCGTCCGTGCGCGTAGTGCTCTTTCTGATATCCGCCACGCTCGTCTCGATTGCAGCGCTTGCGGGGCAGGACACCGCAGCGAACGACTTCGAACGGCGCGAGCTGCGTATTCCCGTCCGCGACGGGGCCAAGCTGTATGCCATCGCACTCATCCCCGAGTCTATGACTAAGCCGCTCCCGATCATCCTGATCCGAACTCCCTACGGTGCCGCGCGCTCCACCGCGAATGGACTCAGGGTCGGCTATAGAGAATTGGCGAAGGACGGCTATATCTTCGTCACCCAGGATTCACGGGGACGCCACAACTCGGAAGGCCAGTTCGTCATGAACGGCGCCCTGCACGATCCGCGCGTCGGCGACGGCGTGGACGAAGCCACCGACACCTACGATACGATCGAGTGGCTCGTGAATAACATCTCTAACCACAACGGGCGCGTCGGCGTGCTTGGCGTGTCGTACCCGGGATGGCTTGCCGGCATTGCCGGCGTCAATCCCCATCCGGCGCTTCGAGCAATCTCGCCGCAGGCGCCGATGGCCGATACTTGGCTTGGGGACGATCTGTTCCACCAAGGCGCGTTCCGTGAGGCCTTCGCGTTCGGGTACGTTTCGGGGATGGAGCTGACGAACAACAACTCGAAGCGCGTAGCGATGAACCGCTACGACCAGTACGATTGGTACCTGCAGTTCGATACGCTCGAAGAGCTTGCGAAAGTGGACGAGGTGATGAACCTTCCGTCCTGGAAAGCGGCCGTCGAGCATCCGGCCTATGACGAGTACTGGAAGGCGAAGGCGATGCAGCGGGTGCTCACGACACCCGATGTCGCCGTTCTGACGGTCGGAGGGTTCTGGGACCAGGAGGACAAGTTCGGCCCTCAGGAAGCCTACCGCGTCCTCGAGCAAAACGATGCGGACGATGTCAATCACATCGTGCTCGGACCGTGGAACCATGGCGGGTGGTCACGCCCGGGAGGCGACTCGCTTGGCCCCATCCAATTCGGCGCCAAGACGTCCGACTACTACCGCGAGTATATCCAGCGCCCTTGGTTCGCGTACTGGCTGAGGGGCGAAGGCGAAGACGTCTTCCCCGAAGCCTGGGTTTTTGCAAGCGGTGAGAATGAGTGGCACACTTTCGAATCGTGGCCTCCCGAGCAAGCCGAGCCGGCAAAACTGTACTTGCGCAACGGCGGGCTTGTGTCCTTCGACGCACCGACGGGCGAGGGCTTCGACTCGTATATCTCGGATCCCGAACATCCCGTGCCCTACATGGCGCGCCCGGTCGTGCGGACGCGTTGGCAGCAATGGCTCGTGGAAGACCAGCGTTTCGCCGACAACCGGCCCGATGTGCTCACGTGGCAGACAGGTCCGCTGAGCGAGGACGTCACCATTGCCGGGAACATCGTCGCCGAGCTTTTTGCGTCTACGACAGGTGCCGACGCCGACTGGGTGGTAAAGCTGATCGACGTGTATCCGGACACCGTGGAGGACGATCCAACGATGGGAGGACACCAGCTCATGGTGGCCACGGACATCATGCGCGGCCGTTATCGCAACAGCTTTTCGAAGCCGGAGCGGATTCCGCCGAATACCGTCGTTTCCTTCTCAGTGGACCTGCACCAGCAACTGTACCGCTTTGGGCGCGGCCACCGGATCATGGTTCAGGTCCAGAGCACATGGTTCCCGCTGTACGACCGAAATCCGCAGAAGTACGTGGAGAACATCTTCCACGCACAGGCCTCGGATTTCGAGGCTCAAGAACATCGCGTCTATCGCACGCCTACGTTCCCGTCGCACATCGCCGTCTCGATTCTCCCGTAAACGGAGCTCACATCGAATTCGCTTTGCCCGAGCCGGCAGTCGAACGTGTTACCGCCGCAGGCGAGAACTCTCATGGAGACCCATGAGACCTCGTCGCCTAGAGTCCTAGCGTCGAAAATCCTCCCACCAGCTTGTGGCGCATGTTGATGATCTGATCGAACCGCGCCCGGAACTGATCCCCCGACGCGCTCTTCTCCGTCTTCGTCGGTCGCATCGCTGCCCTCCTCGATGCGACAGGAGAATTACGGATCGACGATGCAGGGAATCCCCGGCGGGCGAAAAAATTGCAGGGTCCCGAGGCCAAGACCCCGAAACCTTGCAATCTTGATTACTTCAGCAGGCCGAGAAAACCGACCGGATCAACCGGCTGTTCTCTGTTCACGGGGAATAATGGAAAGCGAAATGCGTGCATTTCTTGACGTACGTTGATGAAACGCAGAAATGGTTCTGCCACAAAAGTGATTGCTCCGGGTGACTATGGTAGTTACAATCTCGCCGTTGGAAACTCAGCAATGGCTCAAGATTTTTGACCCAGGCAGGGAGAATTGCAGACGCGAGCTGCATAATCAGCCGTTTCGCTAATTCGTCTACAACCAATTAGCTTGGGAGGGTGGCATGAACACCTCGAATCGAGTGGGAGTATGTGGAATCTCGTTTGGCTTGGTGGTTTTGCTAACCGCTTGGAGCGCGACGGCGCTCGCTCAGTCAAAACCAGAACCAATATACGCAATCATCGTCGAAGAGGACGTTATGATCCCGATGAGCGACGGGACTCTGCTCGCGACGGACGTCTACCGTCCCGACGTGGAAGGGAAGTTCCCCGCCCTGGTCGAGCGAACCCCCTACAACAAGTCGAGTTTCGTCGGCAATGCTTATTTCGCCGAACGCGGATACGTGTATGTGGAACAGGACGTGCGGGGCCGCTTCAAATCGGCGGGGGTATTCTACCCGTTTCTTGACGATGCATGGCTCGAGCGCCGCGATGGCTTTGACACCGTGCAGTGGATTGCCGAGCAGCCCTGGTCGAACGGCGTTGTTGGCGTGACAGGCGGATCCCATTCAGGCCAGACCGCCTATATGATCGGACCGACGCAGCCGCTCGCGATGAAAGCAATATTCGCCCGCGAGTCGGCGTCGAATCTTCGCGACCATTGGGTCTTTCGTGGTGGCGCCTTCGAGCACGCCTTCATCACTGCATGGGCAACACGCATGTTCGGGCCCAATATCGTCGAACGGGCGTACGAAGGCGAGAAAAAGGAAAATGAGCTGTCCAAACTCGCGTCTGCCGTCGAGGACCAGGCTAACGCCTACTGGCACCTGCCGCTCAGCGAGTACCCGGTTTTCAAGTCAACACCGGGCTGGCAGTTCTACTACGACTGGGTGACCAACGCGAATGACGGTCCGTACTGGTGGCGGCAAGCAATCGAACTGAAGCATAACCGCTTTGCGGTGCCTGTGTGCCACCTCGGCGGTTGGTTCGACATCTTTCTGGACGGGACCATCAAGAATTTCGTCGGCATCCAGAAAAATGGCGCCACGCCTTTGGTCCGCAACAACCAGAAGCTAATTATCGGTCCGTGGTACCACGGCCCGTCCAATGTCGGAAAGACAGAAGTCGCCGAAATGGTATACCCCGGGGCGGACACGTATCCCGACGGGGAGGAGCTCAATTACGACACCCTTCGGCGGAAGTGGTTCGACGTTTGGAACAGAGCGCAGGATACCGGCTTCATTGACGAACCACCTGTTTTAATCTACGTGATGGGTGACAATAAGTGGCGCTTCGAGAACGAGTGGCCGCTCGCCCGCACCCAATACACCAACTATTATTTCGGCGGTGGCCGGTCACGGCCGTCCTCTACGGTATGTCGTCTGCGGTGGACACCGACTGGGTCGTCAAACTTAGCGAAGTGTACCCGGATGGCCGCTCGATGCTAGTCCCCTGGATCTTTAATTACTGTCCAAATTCGATTTGCCATGTGTATCGAGCGTTCGCTGGGCGAACCGAGCGATGGTTTCGAGGATTTGGTCGGCGGATTTCGCCCACTTGAACGGCTTTGGGTTCTCGTTGTGAGCATCGAGATAGTCTTGTATCGCAACGCGGAGCTGAGGCACGCTCGTGTGCGAGCCTCGTCGCAAGGCGTGTTCGGTGAGCAAGCCAAAGAAGCGCTCAGCGAAGTTGAGCCAAGAGGCGTGTGTCGGTGTGAAGTGAAAGTGGAACCGAGGTCGCTTGGAAAGCCAGCGTTTGATCGCCGGTGTCTTGTGCGTGGCGAGATTGTCGAGCACGACGTGGATGTCCAACTCGCTGGGAACGGCTGCTTCGATCTCAGCGAGGAACTTCTTGAACTCTAGCGCTCGATGTCGCGCGTAGCACTTTCCGAAGACTTCACCTGTTGCGGCGTCGAGTGCGGCAAACAGGTCAGTCGTTCCATGCCGAATGTAGTCGTGGGTTTGTCGCTCGGGCTGGCCCAAGCTCATGGGCAGGACAGGTTGAGCACGCTCGAGCGCTTGAATCTGCGATTTCTCGTCGACGCACAGGACGACCGCGTTATCCGGTGGGTTCATATACAGGCCAACAACGTCGCGTACTTTTTCGACCAGTTGTGGGTCTTGCGAGAGACGAAACGATTCCGAGCGGTGCGGTTGAAGCCCGAACGTTCGCCAAATACGTCCAATCGTCGAATGACTCAGCCCAAGATGCTTGGCCATCGAGCGCGTACTCCAATGGGTTCTCCCCTTTGGAGTCGTCTCCAGCGTCTTGGTCACGACTTCCTCGATCTGGTCATCGCCGATTTTGCGAGCCGCTCCCGGCCGAGGTTCGTCGTACAACCCTTCCATTCGTTGTTCTACAAAGCGTCTTCGCCACTTGCCCACCGTGCTCCTCATGGTGTGCATCTTCCTAGCAACTTCCATATTCGTCAGACCCGCCGCGCAATCCAGCACGATCTTCGCTCGGAAGGCTTGGTGCGGCGAACTACGGCTGCGTCGCGCCAGTCGCGTCAGCGCTTCGCTTTCTTGAGACGACAGCTTCAATTCGGCTTTTCGCCGGCCCTTGTGTTTCATGCATTTAGCAGATCACAGAAGGGCCGGTGTTGTCTAGCTTTTTATGTTCCATGGGACTAGTAGCCGACGGTATTCTCAGAGCGCGTTTCCGCGACTCCCAAACGAGTCCGACATTGATCGAACCTGGCAAGATTTACAGGTAC
Organism: Candidatus Marinacidobacterales bacterium; assembly: GCA_965237955.1. Classification (GTDB taxonomy): domain Bacteria; phylum Acidobacteriota; class Vicinamibacteria; order Marinacidobacterales; family SMYC01. The sequence goes on from OZ250169.1 coordinate 5,347,305, forward strand.
GAGGTCGACCTGTGGGCGACTAGCAACGCGTTCAAGGCAGGGAACCGTATTCGAGTCAGCGTCCACAGCAGCAATTTCCCACGCTGGGACCGTAATCTCAACACTGCGGAGAGTCCTGAAACGGGGGCGAAGTCGGTGGTCGCGCTTAACACGATTGTCCGCTATGAATTGCGGCCCTCGCATATCGTGCTGCCAATTATTCCGCGCTGAACTGCGGAATGGCGGGTGTCCCTTCTATTTATTCGTCGCGCGCGTCGCTATGATCTTTCTCGCACGCCGACGTCAGTATCCCGGCATGATTTGGTCGCTTCTCTGTTCGCTCATCTCGGCTTTCAAAACGCGCCGCTCACTGGCTCTTGAAAATCTCGCTCTGCGCCAGCAGCTCGCCGTCCTCCAACGTTCGGTGAAACGACCGCGGTTGTCGAATGTGGACCGTGGTTTCTGGGTGCTGTTGCGAAGATTCTGGACCGACTGGGCCAGGGTCCTCATCATCGTGAAGCCCGAGACCGTTGTCCGGTGGCACCGCTCCGGGTTCAAACGCTACTGGACATGGAAGAGCCGGAGGCGTCGGCCGGGTCGACCCGGCGTCGCTCCCGAAGTACGCGAGCTGATCCGTGACATGTGTCGAGCCAATCCGCTCTGGGGAGCGCCCCGCGTGCACGGCGAGCTCGCGAAGTTCGGCATCTCCATTTCCCAGGCCGCCGTATCCAAGTACATGATTCGCCATCGCCGTCCACCGTCTCAGACGTGGCGGAGCTTTCTCGACAATCATGTCAAGGACTTGGTGTCCTTTGACTTCTTCACGTTGCCAACCGCCACGTTCCGGGTTCTGTTTGTGTTCATCGTCCTTCGTCACGATCGGCGCCGTATCCTGCATTTCAATGTCACGGAACATCCCACGGCTGAGTGGAGCGCGCAGCAGATCGTCGACGCCTTTCCGTGGGATAGCGCGCCTCGCTTCATGCTGCGGGACCGGGATGGAATCTACCGAGCGTACTTCAAACGTCGCGTTGCGGGACCGGCATCCAACAGGTTCTCACGGCGCCGCGCTCGCCGTGGCAGAGCCCGTACGTCGAACGAGTCATTGGAAGCGTTCGCCGCGAGTGCCTCGACCACGTGATCGTCCTCAACGATCGGCAAGCGAGACGAATCCTGCGCGAATACGTCGACTACTATCATTCCTGCCGGACTCACTTGTCGCTCGAGAAAGATGCCCCCGAGCCGCGAACCGTCCATCCCCCTCGATGGGGCGAGTGACGGCCGTTCCGAAAGTCGGAGGTCTCCATCATTATTACCGTCGCCTCGCTGCGTGACGATCGCCGCACTGACGTGATGTCTTTCTCACGGACGGCGCGGCGTTCTTGCGCGGGCTCCGATTCCGCGATGACCGCGACGCCGACCGAGCATTCAACGCGCGTGAACTCGCTCCCAGGGTCGAGAGCAGCTTGAGGATTGCGGATCGAGTTTATGGAAGGCACACCCTCCTCCCCCAACGTCCCCTCCGACTTGACACGACGACACACGTCTCCGCAATAGTCGTGTGCCTCGACGCGCATCCAGCCTCCTCGCCAATCTACCGCCCGGCAGTCATCGCCCCTTCCAATGTCTGATTCCTCTTCCAATCCCTACGTTCCCCACCGGCGAGTCCTCAATTTTCTACCTAAGCACTCATAATTTCGACCTAGCACTCATCGTGCGTTGGTCAAAGTTCCTATCGATGGAAATCCCTAGTAAGAAAAAAGTCAGATCAATCTTGTATCGCTGACTGGATAAATTCTGCGATCTCCTCTTTAAACTTGGCATGGGATGGTTTGTGGATATACATCATGTGACCCGCTTCATAATAGCTAATCTTTATGCGTCCCTTGAAATCGGAATTCAAATCCAGATGTGAGACAGCATATTCGGCAGCAAAATAGCTCCTAACGTCGTAATAACCGTTAGCAATATAAACCTTAAGAGATTGGTTCTTTCTCATCACCTTGCGAAGGGTCTCTGCAGTATTCAAGTAGCGAGGTCTATTCCAGGGCCTGACCTTTCCTTGTAATTCATAGTTCATATCATTTTTGTACTTGAGCTCTGTTCTGAAGTAGTGATTTATCATTGCAGAAAATGCTCCAGAAATCGCTGAGTGACCTGGGTCAGATTCGAAGTGTTCACCCGCTGAATCAGCATCCTTTCCTTTGAACCGTGCGTCATTGTGACCTACTATCATGTGTTCATCGCGAAGAAGTTCTTTTTCAAAACGGCGGGTATGGATACGCATATTAGTTTGTTCGATATATTTGGGAGAGAGTCCGGTGTAGCGGGCTAGTTTTTTAATAATTTCGCTCTTTTTATCTGCAGGGAGCTCGTTTCCTTTGATCAGCGCCAAATTGTAGTCCTCTAACGCAAATTTTTCGACCTCATCCAGGACATCACGCAGATTTCTTTCCTGAAGGTCAGATGGGAGCTGTTTATGAAACCATGCTACTGCCGTGTACGTAGGCAGAGCCAGGATGAAAGCCAGGTCATTCCCGGGCTGAAAACTACGGGCGTACGGGTTTAAACCAGAAGAGACCAGGATTAATCCTTTGAGATACATTGTTTGAGTGTCTCTCTGGAGAAATTCAGCCAGCCCTACAGCCCGGGGGACGCCGTAGCTTTCTCCTATAATAAACTTGGGCGAGGCCCAGAGTTCATTACGGGCTATATACAACTGGATAAATTCTGCGAGATATTCAATATCTTCTATATAGCCATGAAATTCGTTCGGATCTACACCCTTAACAGCCCGGCTGTATCCTGTGGAAACAGGGTCGACCATAACCACATCCGACACATCCAGGATGGAGTATTCGTTGTCTACAAGGCGGTAAGGTCCAGGAGGGGGAACTCCTTCATCGTCCAGCAAGACCTCTCTTGGACCGAGAGCTCCAATATGAAGCATCGTAGAAGAAGAACCAGGCCCTCCATTGTAAGCAAAAGTGATGGGGCGGCGACTTTTATCTTTTACACCGTCCTTGGTGTAAGCCGTAAAAAAAACATTTGCTCTTGGCCTTCCTGTTTCTTCCCTAAGAAGCATGTAACCTACTGCCGCCGTGTATTTCAGCGGTTCTCCCTTTAGCTGGATGGTGTGACTTGTAACAGAGAGAGATGGCTCTGGAACTTTTTGGGTTGGCTTCTTTTTGGAAGATTCTTGAGCTGATAAATTGGGAAGCTGAAAGATTAGAAAGACTGCCAAAAAAACATAAAGACTTTTTCTCATCATTGTATTTCCTCCTTAAGAAATATTAATGATAGAACATTCGTTTTTGCTGTTGCGAACATTTTCTTCATTTTTAGCTAAGTTTTACCCTGTTCGTATTCTTAAGAAGGATACTCCTGTACTACGGCCACTACGCCCGACGAACCGGCATTTTCATGGGCCTGGCCATCGCCCACGTGGTTGCCTTTTACGCCGAATGGCCGACGGTCGCCACCCCGTAGTGTGCCAATACTCAGAGTGAAGGCAAAATCCATCATTATTAAACACCTGTTCCGCTTGAATCAGGGGAAAAGGGACCTTCTTGGCTGCCTTTGTCAACGTTGCGGTTCTTGAAGGCGTGGCGGCGGCGGCGCGATATCTCAGAGACGGGGACCCTCAGCCCGCCATCGCGTTTCTCGAAGCCTTCGATCTTCGGCAGTGAAAACGCGGCCGCTCCGCTTACGCTGCCTCCCGATAATAATATCGGAGAATCCCGCCAAGACGCTCCCGACACAGAACGCTCCCCTCAGTGCAGGGACTGTCGGGCAGAGATCAACCTGTTGTCGAGACCCTGGTTGTTTCCAGATGGTTATGGGCGACGTAAGCGCGAACGGCCTTGCGAAGATGATTCTCTCCGAGCGGAACGATCCTGTTGAGGCACTCGTGTTTTATCGAACGAACAAAACGCTCCGCGTGAGCGTTCAAATTCGGACTCCTTGCGGGTAGTTTCACTGTCTCCACCCCAGTCGCGCAGAGCGTGACGCAGAATGACGCTGAGAACAGCGGGTCTCGATCGTGGATTAGAAATCGAGCGTCGCGAAGAAATCCATCCATCGCGTCCGTCAAGTTTCGCGCCATTTGCTTCATCCAATCATCGTAGGGCGATCTCGACGCGACGGGTCTTGAGGTCGATGACAAAAAGCACAAAACAGCGGATCAATCCACGGGCGGTGAGCACTTCCACGGTGAAGTAATCCGTCGCAGCTATAGCTCCCCCATGGGCTTTCAGAAAGGTGCTCCAGGGCGTGCGTTTATCCCTCGCGGGTGGTAAGGCTGCATAGGCCGCATTCTAGCCGTTCGGGGCAGCGGGGCTATTCTTTACTTCGGGAAGACGCCACCCTACGAGGTGCTGCGTCGCGTCGGCCGAGTTTGGGCACACTACGGGGGCCGGGCGTCAGACGGCAGCGAGATGGGCGGGACGCCGAAGGAGATCGCTCACCTTAGTTATCGGTCGGGCGGCTGGTTTAGCTTAGGGGCTAACGTTTCTTGAGTTACCTGCCGATAAGTATCCCGACAGTGCTCGCGTGAGCCGCCCGGAGAATCAAGGTCAGGAATCATCATGAAACAGATCGTTTTGCTCGTCGAAGATGAAGTCTCGAACCGAATTGCAGTCGAGCGCGTGTTGCGTACCCAGGAGATAGCCTTCCTCGAGTCGGGGAATGGGCGCGAGGCCTTGGAAATGCTCGAACAGCATCGTCCCGATCTCATTTTGCTGGATATTGTGATGCCCGTCATGGACGGTTACGGTTTCCTGAAGGAATTCCGCAGCAACGATGCCAACCGTCCGATCCCGGTCTGTGTGATGACGGCAAGGTCCGATGAACTCAGCCGACGCAAGGCCATCGATCTCGGCGCCGATGATTTCATCGCCAAGCCGGTGGATCCGACGGAACTGCAGACCCGCGTCAAATCGATGCTGCGGATCGGGAGCTACTGGAAACAGCTCAACCAGTCCAATGCCATGCTGGAGACGCAGATCGACGAGGCCAACAAGGCCAATCTGGCCAAGAGCGAGTTCCTGGCCAAAATGAGCCACGAGATCCGAACGCCGCTCAACGGCGTGATTGGCATGGCGGATTTGTTGATCGACACCTCGCTCGACGCGGAGCAACGAGATTACGTCGAGACGCTCAAATTCAGCGGTAGAAGCCTATTGCACCTGATCGACGATATCTTGGATCTGTCCAAGATCGAGGCCGAGCGCCTGGACCTCGAGACAATCGAGTTCAATATCCACGAGCTCTTCACGGAAACCTTCAACCCTCTGGCACTGCACGCACAGTCCAAGGGACTCGAGTTGCTCTACCACATCGGTGACGGTGTCCCGACCTGGCCGATCGGCGATCCCACCCGGCTGCGGCAGATCCTGACTAACCTGGTCGGCAACGCGCTCAAGTTCACGGAAACGGGGCACATCGTTGCCAGAGTATCGGTCGAAGCGGAGGACGCTGAGCGTCAGGTCCTGCGATTTTCCGTGGAGGACACCGGAATCGGGATTCCGCAGGACAAGCTGCAGGTCATCTTCGAGCCATTCCGCCAGGCAGACGAGGGCACGACACGCCGCTTCGGAGGCACCGGACTGGGGCTGACCATCACCTCCAGGCTCGTGGCCAAGATGGACGGCACGGTCCGTGTACAGAGCCGGCCTGGCCACGGGAGCACGTTCTCCTTCGACATTCCGCTGCAAGTCGGGCGACGTATCGATGCAACTCCGGACCGTTCGCGTTGGACGGGCCGAACGGCACTCATCGTCGATGACTGCGTTCCCGGCGCGCGGATCTTCGAAGAGCTGCTCGCTCGGCACGGCTTTACCGTGCACACAGCAACCGACGCCGCGGCTGCGATGAGGCGGCTGCGCGAGGCGGACCGGGCGGGGAGCGAGCCCTACTCGGCGGTCATTGTGGATCACGAGATCGCCGGGGCCGCGGATCTCGTCGACAGCGTGCGGCAAAGCTCTTCGAACGACGAGCCACGGATCATCCTGTCCCGCAACCGCTTCTCCCGCGACAGTCCGGTTCGTGGCTCCATGATGGATCTTCCCGCGATCTACAAGCCTTTCACACTCGCCGAGCTGCTCCAGAGTGTCGGCGGTGCCATCGACGCCGACCGAACGGATTCGGCTGACCTGGAACGTTCCCCGGGCGGACCGGAACCACCACCACGACGACGTTCGTCCGTGCTGGTGGCCGAGGACAATCCGGTCAACCGCAAAGTCGTCTTGCGCTTGCTGGAAAGGCGTGGGCATGACGTCGTGGTGGTCGGCAACGGCAGGGAGGCCGTCGAGGCGGTAAAACAACGGCGGTTCGACTTGGTTCTGATGGATTGCCAGATGCCGGTGATGGACGGCTTCAAGGCGACATCCAGCATTCGGGCTCTTGAGGGCGAGATCGGCTACCACGTTCCCATCGTGGCTCTCACTGCCAACGCGATCGAGGGAGACCGCCAGCGTTGCCTCGACGCGGGCATGGACTCTTATCTCGCCAAACCGGTCTGCGCCCTAGAGTTGTTCGAAGCGGTGGAGACTCGAAGCAGACCCTCGGAGTAAGCGTTTCCAAAGACTTCGCGCACTCGGGTCATCCCATAAAGTTTCTGGCCGGGTCGGTCGAAAGCAATACTTGTAACCACTTCTTCGGGAACGTCAAGGCTTCGACCGGCCGCCGCCTGGAGCCGTAAGTCGCTTCGGCTACCATGCTTGCGATGAACTCGTTCGTCTCGCCACATATCTTCCTGTTCATGCTGGCCGTTCCCCGCATATGTTGCAGCGGTACCGCCGACGTCGGCCCGACTTGGTGGTAAACCAGCCGTGCCCAACGACGTTGACGCCCCGCTTCCCAAAGTTGTCGCACCCGGGCTTGAAGCATGCTATGTCGTCGATCGGCCTCATCGCACAAGTGTAGCGGGCTGAAAACTCAGCTGTTTCACCCACGATCTCGCCCGCTTGAGGGCGACAGATCAACAGCGACCGGCGCAAGCACCGAGAGCGCGGTTACGTCAGAAAACGTCGACAGACGTGTTGTGAGATGATCTCAAGCCTTTATCAACATCATTTTTGAGATCATAAACAATTTTAAATGTATTCTCCGTTTAATGATAGTTGTGTGAACATTAATGTGGAACCGAAATAATTATTTCATCTCTCAGATAAAGATCTCACGTTTACCTTAAGTATCTTACACAGTAGACGTGTAGACAGAATTGTTTTCAAATGCTAAGTTGTTTTGCCATGAAAAATCATTTGATTCTGTTCTCTGTTGCCATTTTCCTGGTGGTGGCGTGCTCCGATACGAAGACGAATAAGGATAGCGCTGTATCGGTGAATGATGATGCCGGTCCCGAATCGGATGAGCGCCCGGACTATACCTCCAGGGTGCCGAAGTTTACCTTTGCTTCCACCCTGGAAGAGCAGGAAGAACAACTCAAAACGAATCCACTGATCTTACGGTTCAAAGAGTCGCGGGCGAAATTGGCTGCTGATCCCCATGTGCCTCTCTATCATTTTGTCAGTCCCGAGAAGGGCCTCAACGATCCGAATGGACTGAGCTATTGGCAAGGTCGCTGGCATATGTTTTATCAGGGCTATCCGCCTGAAGACCCGCGTCAGCATTGGGGCCATGCGGTAAGTGATGACCTGATCCACTGGCGGGATCTGCCCTACGCCATCTATCCCAATCCGGAGGACAGATGCTATTCAGGCTCTACCCTGGTTGAAGAAGACCGGGTGATCGCCATGTATCACGGCACCAAATTGGGCAACATGGTTGCTGTCTCCAGCGACCCCTTGTTACTCAACTGGGAGAAGGTGACCGATGGGGCGGTGATTTCCAGAGGATGTCAAGGAATTAGTTGAAACCATCATAAGCGACTCGTGGTCATTTCCAGCTCTACGCCCCTGACCTTACGCGGCCTCAGGCATCTCGTCCTCTCGTTGGATCGCATCGATGGCCGCAACCACTACGTCGATGGATGCGTGCCCCTTGACTCGTCTGAACTGTTGTTCGCAGTGCAGCAGCACAGCGGCGAGCCATCGCTGGCGCATTTTGCTGTTACGGTAGCGTTTGATGTTGCGCTCGCAACTACGAACCATGGAGAACATACTCTCTATAGGATTCGTCGAGTGCAGGCTCTGGCGCAGTAGAGCGGGGACCTTCAACTTGTGGAGCATCAGCACCTCCTCGAGTGCCTCGAGGAGTGAGTCTGCCGCCGACTCGTTGATGTCGCGAAGCCAGCGCTCGAACTCCTGCAACATCTTCTTCGCGTCCTTGTAGCTGTTCTGCTCCAAGGCAGTCGCGAAGAGGTGGTGTACCTGCTTGCGGTAGCGTTTGGGCAGGTGGCGCTGGATGTTGCGGTCTTTGTGCAAAGTACACCGCTGGTGGATGAGCTTCTTGCCGTATCGGTCTTTGAGCGCCTTGATGATCCCCCCGCCACCATCGGTTACCCAGAGGATCCGTTTGGAGAGCTTTAACCCCCGTCGCTCCAACTCTTCCAGCAATTCCTCGCAGATCTCGTGGTTCTCCGTCGCCCCTTCCCAGAAGCCCAGGGGGAGCTTTTTCCCTTCACGGTCCACGCCGAGCGCGACCACGAACGCCTGACCGCCGCGGTGGACCGTGTCTAGGTACATCGCGAAGAGCGGAAACTCTTCGAGACTGCGCTCCTGGAACTGCTTCAGCTGCTTCGCCGTCGCCTCGACCAGATGGCGGGACACCGAGCTCGGCGTCACACCGAAAGCCTTGCCTGCCGCCGTCACCGTCTCTTCGTACTTGCGAGCAGACATTCCCCGAAGCACCTCCGACAGGAGTTCCTCCGAAAAGCCCCCGCGATTCTTGAGCTGCTCGTAGGTTCTCAGCCCGACCTCACCCTCCGGGCCCCGCAATCGAGGGTGCTCGACAGGGAGCTTCTGGTCACCGACATAGATCGACCCACGTTGACTCGCCCATTTGCGAAGCCCGGACGACGTAGGATGGTAGTCTGGCCCAGATCTCTCTTCGCGCTCCATGTACATGAGCGTCTCAGCTACCAGGCGTCCGACATCGAGCATCACGGCGTCCAGCGCTCGCTTGCCCTCCAGCATCACATGCACAACTTGATCCGCCCACCACTCTTGCTCCTGCGTCGCCCTCAGCATCTGTGTTGCATTCTTTCTCTTCTTCGTATCTGCTCTCACCGGGTGGCTCCTTTCTTTTTGATCGCCAGCTTTGACACCGACGATCTTGAAGGGAGTCACTCACCGATTTCAACTAGATTCAGGATATCCTCGATTTCCAAGTATCCGGGTGAAGACGGAAAACCCCTTCCCTACGGGGTATACGATCCCAATATCTGGAAAAAAATGGGGTCTATTACTCTCTTTCGGCTGGTCAGCTGCCAAGAGGGCCCGGGGGTAAGTCTACTCGCGCCAACTGGCTGTTTCGTTCCAAAGACCTGGCCCATTGGGAATATCTTCATCCTTTTATCGAGAACGATCAGTATTCGCTGGTAGGGGATGATGGCGCCTGTCCTTATTTCTGGCCCCTTTGGGACAAGCACATATACCTGCAATTCAGCCACATGAGCGGGGGGAAATACCTGATCGGTGACTATGAAAAGCAGCGGGACAAGTTTGTGGTCACTGCCGGTGGAGACTTCAATTTCGGGCCTTACAGTCCTTCTGGCGTACATGCACCATCTGCCACGCCTGAACCTGCTGAGCACGGCGGCGCCGGCCCTTCGGGTGCCGTTGACGGCGCTGTTATCGCGATCTTTAACATGAATCCCGGCAAACCTACGGAGGGCTGGAATCAGATCATGACCCTGCCGCGGCGCCTGACCTTGCTACCGCAAGGAAGCCTGGACAACCTCGGCATCGAGCTGGTAGGGGATATTGGCTCCTTGCGATACGGTCACAAAAACCTGGGGCCCATGACCCTGCCGGCCAACCAAGAATTGGTACTCGATGGCATCCGCGGAAAAGCCATGGAGATCATTTTGGAAGTCGACACGAAGGAGTCACCGATGGTTGAATTGGACGTCTTCCGATCTCCGAATCGGGAAGAAGTGACCCGCATCCTGTTTTATAGGAACAATGGCTACCGGCACAATGAACTAAAATATGGAGCGGATGGTCGCGGAAAGCGCAATAGCTTGATCTCGATTGAATCTTCCGCCTCGTCTGTTCTCCCCGATGTTCAGTTGAGAGCCGCAGAGACCGCTAATGTCTTCATCGATGAAGGAGAGACCTTGAAACTGCATGTGTTCATCGACAAGAGTGTGGTTGAAGTGTTTGTCAACGGCAGACAAAGTGTGGCGCAAAGGGTATATCCAGGTCGCACCGAAAGCGATGGCGTATCGCTGCGCGCCCAGGGAACTGACGCAAGGTTAATATCGTTGGACGCCTGGCAGATGAAGAGTATCTATGAATAGGTTGGGAGTTAGTCCCCTGTATCAGAAGTACGTCACCAAATTCTAGGGGGAGGTGCCCCCACCATAGTTGAAGGTTCGAGGTGGTGGCGGCTCCTGACACATGGTTTACCCGACTTTGGCGTGCTTGTCGAGCGCTTGATTCTCAGTGACCTCCGCTAACTTCGCTTCGAGGATCGGTAGCGATTGGTATCCAATGATACGACGGAAATTTTTCTCCGTGGCGAGCAGAGCCGAAGCGGCCCATCTCAGAACCATCTTGCCATTGCGCCAGCGGGTGACGCGACGGGTACGACCTCGCGCACCGCTGAAGCACGACTCGATGATGTTCGTCGATCCAAGGCAGCGTTTCAGAGATGCGGGGAGGTCGAGCTCGTTGATGGTGAACATCTCGTCGAGCCCCTCCCGGATGCTCTCCGCCGCCGAGGGGTAGTCGTCCTCGAGCCACTTCGCCTGTTGCTCCAACCGCGCTTTGCCCTTCTTTGCTGGGAGCTGCCAGGCCGAACGCAGGCTCGCTTGCACTTGCGGCTTCAGCTCCTGCGGCAGATAACCGAGCACATTGCGCTCCTTGTGCTTCCTGCAACGCTGGACCTTGTTGTGGGTACCGAACACAGCGTCGACGGCGACCCGTAGCGCCTTGGAGCCATCGATCACGAACAGCCGACACCGCTCTGGGCTCAGGCCTCGTTCGACCAGGTCCTCCAGCAGCGCCTTGCACACTATCTGGTTCTCCGATGCTCCATCCCGAAGCCCCAGAACATGCTTGTATCCCTCTGTATCTACGCCGATTGCCGCCAGCGCGTGGTGCACGCCGAAGCGAATCCCGTCCAGGTACACGACCGCGATCTCCAGCTCGTCCAGCGGATGCTCCATCAGCCCCTGCAACTGCTCCGCGCTTGCTTCCACGAACTCACGGCTCACCTCGCTCTTGCTAACCCCTACCGTCTCCGCCATCTCGGGAAGAACCGACGCGTACTTGCGCGTCGACACACCCAGCATCAGGATTTCCCAGATGCGTTGGCTCAGCCGAGACGAGTTGTTCACCGCTTCGTAGGCAGGAATCGCAACCTCCCCTCCCTCTGCCTTTCCCTTACGCCGCAGACGTGGCCGGCTCACTCTCAACTTCCGCTCCGCAAGGCTTACTACGCCACCCTGCCGGCCGTGCCAGCGAACATCGCTACCCTTCTTCCCCGGGTGTTTCTCCCCAGCCACACTTTGGGCTGACAGATCCAAGACCGCTTCGATCGTCGCTCGGCCAGCAACGTCGATCACTTTGTCGATCGCTATCTCGGTTCGCTCAATCGCATCCAAGAACGGCAACAGAGCTTGCCCCTTCGAGCTCAGTATCTCTCGAAGCTTCTTCCTGTTCTTCGCATCGATGATTTGGTAATTTGACATCGTGGTGGCTCCTTTCTTTTTCCTTCACAGCCGGATTCTATCGAACCCGGCCTTAGGAGCCGCCACTCCTAACCTTCAACTATCTCAGGGGCATCTCCTTCTAGGGCGCTTTTGTGCGCTGGACGTCGTTGCAACTCCTGGGAATATCTAGAGATGACTTCGTCGTTGCGCCTCGCAGCGCGTAAAATCACCTCGAGCCTTTGGCCACGAACCTCTGATACAGGGGACTAGTTCAACAAGGGAATGACAATGCTCTTTATGTCTTGAGAAGCGAAAGAGTAGGTGCCGGAGCCAACTTCATAGACGGCGGCATTGTCTTCCATGCGGAGGAACGTGACGCCTGGCGCCTGATTTGCTTCTTTGCTGCTTTCGGTGACGCTGTCAGCGCTCACGGCGGGAACATAAACGGTGGCGATGGTGTTAGCGGGAATAGTTACGTTGAGTTTCAGGTTACCGTCCGTGAGTTCCCAATGGGTAGCGATCGTGCCATGGATGGATTTATAGCTGGCTTTGACATGTGTCAAGTCACCACCGGGACGCGGGCGGATGATGATTTTCTTGAAACCAGGCCCGTCGGTATCGATTCCGGCGACGGTGGAAAACATCCATTGACCTACTGAGCCGAAGGGATAATGGTTAAGCGAAAATCCCATACCAGTTAAGTTCTCGTCGGAGCTCTGCCAGCCGGCCCAGCGTTCCCACATGGTAGTGGCGCCTTGTTTAACCAAGTATCCCCAGGACGGATAAGTTTCATTGGTCAACAGATGGTAAGCGATATCGAGCCTGCCGATTTCTTCCAGAGTGGGCAGTAGAATGTTCACCCCCAAGAAACCGGTGGAGAGATGCCAATTTCGTTCTTTGATGCGACCGGCCAGATGTCGGGCCGCGGCACGTTGCTTATCTTTGGGGAGCAAATCAAAGCAAAGAGCCTGCAGATAAGCGGTTTGCGTGTCACCTTTGATCTTTCCGTCATCGGCGACGTAGGCTCTATTAAAAGCGGCTTTGATGTTCTCAAACAATTCCTGGTATTTTTGGGCGTCATCGTTTTTGCCCAGCGCTTGGGCTATCTTGGCCATGAGGCTCGTACTGTAGCCAAAATAGGCGGTCGCTATCACGTCGGAGGGTGTCAGTGACTGGACATTGAGGTGGTCGTGAAACCCTCCCTCAGGCCGTACTAGATTGTTGCTGTTTTCACGGCAGTATTCGATCCAGGCGCCCATCTTGTCGTAGTGTTTTTCCAGAATGCGGGCGTCGCCATACATCTGATAAATAGTCCACGGGCAGGTTATGCCGGCGTCAGCCCAGCCGGGAGAACCGTGACCGCGCGAGACCGGCGCGAAATGGGAGTACGCTCCCTCTGGCGATTGGCAATCATTAACGGCGTTCAACCAGCTCGTGAAGAACGCCGCGACGTCCATATTATAGGTTGCGGTGCGAATGAAAACCTGGGCATCGCCGGTCCAGCCATACCGCTCATCGCGCGTCGGGCAGTCGGTGGGTACTTCCAGATAGTTGCCACGCTGACTCCAGACGATGTTTCGGTGTAGTTGATTGAGCATGGTGTTGGAGCACTCGAACGAGCCGGTAATGGGAGCATCCGAATGCAGCACGACGCCGGTAACGGCATCGAGTGAAGGCGTGCCCGGAAAGCCGGTTACTTCCACGTACTGAAAGCCGTGGAAGGTGAAGCGCGGTTCCCATGTTTCCACATCCTTGCCCTTGAGAATATACGTGTCGGTGCTCTTGGCATAGCCCATGTTGACGGTATGGATAGTGCCATCGGGGTTGAGCATCTCAGTGAGGCGCAGCACCACCTTGTCGCCGGGGTTTCCTTTGACCTTGAGCCGGGCCCAGCCGACCATGTTCTGGCCCATATCAAACACATACACACCCGGTTTGGGTTCGGTGATTTTTACCGGTTTGATTTCCATGATTTTTCGCACCGGTTCACCGGGATGGGCCTGGAGTCTAGCGGCTGGCTCCCGCCCGGCCAGGGCAGGTTTCCAGAAACTGTCGTCGAAGCGGGGCTGATCCCGCCTGGCCAGGACAGGTTTCCAGAAACTGTCGTCGAAGTCGGGTTGGTTCCATCCCGGTATTTCCTTGCGGGAATCGTAGGTCTCGCCGTGGAACATGTGTGAAGTACGGATGGGCCCGTCGTACGTCGATTTCCATGACTCATCACTAGTGATAATCTCTGTGGAACCGTCAGCGTATTCCAGGCACAGTTGTCCGCGCAGGTATGGTATGGCAAGGTTGTGGCGAAGTATGGCCCAGCCGGCGCCCAGGACAACTCCCATGGCATTACTGCCATTGGCTTGCAGCAGATCAGTCACCTCATAGGTCTGGTAGTAAATTCGCTTGGCGTATTCGGGCCAGCCGGGCGCAAAGTAGTCACGGCTGACACGCTGGCCGTTGATATATAGTTCGTAGAGGCCCAGGGCAGTGATATAGACCGTCGCCCGACGCACGGGTTTTTTCACAGTGAAGTTCTTGCGCAACTGCGCCACTGAAAAAGACTCCGACTCCGATCCAATGAATGCTACTTTGCCCCACGGTTTTCTGTCGCCGTAGTTAGCAACGGCTTTGGGTTTGACCCAGTCAGCGGCGTCAAAATCGACCTGGGTCCACCCCGCGACCGTTTTGTCGCTACAGAGCCACTGATCCCAGGGTAATAGTTTCGGTTGGCTAGTATCGGTTCGATATACGTGGATGCCGCAGGCAACTCCGTTGATGCCGTTGGTGCCGTATAGACTGCCGGCGGCGATGGCGATTACATTCTTTCCGTGGTTTAACTCTTCGTTCATCTTGAGTTCGTAGAGTTGGTATCGCCACCACTGTGTTGCTGATTCAATTTTGTTTCCATTGGCGTACAAAGTGTAATGACCTATCCCCACTGTTATTTGAATGATAATGCGCGTGACTGATTCGTCCAGCTCAAGCTCTCTGCGGAAGCAAATTTCGGTTCGTTCGTCTTTTCCTCCGCTGGGAGGTGAGATCCATTTTTCCAGTCTAGCTTCCGGAATCGGTTCTTTGATCGGATAAGGGCTGATCCATTGCGCTTTCCAATCGCCGGCGTTCAGAAGTCCCATGGACCACCGGGCCGGCTTGCTCCAGGGCGAGGGCTTGTCGTTTTTGTCCCACAGACGCACTTTCCAGTAACAAAGCATCTGCGAGGAAAGTTTGGTGCCTGCGTAGACTACGTGAATTGACTGATCCGAAGCGACCTTGCCGCTGTCCCAAAGATCACCCTGGTTTCGTTTGAGCTTGTTTTCGTCGCTGGCTACCAGAATCTGGTAGGCGCTTTGGCTCTGTGCGCGCTGATCGGATTCAACCAGCCAATAGAGTCGCGGCTTAGCTACATCGACACCCAGCGGATCGACACGGTATTCACACCGCAGATCGGTTATGCGGATCGAATTAGAAACACCAGCCTGCAACTCGCCCCGAGGCCCTTCTTGGCCCAAGACGTCCTGGGATTCTCCCACGCAGAAAAGGATGGTAATGCCTCCTCCCGTGAGCTTCAGGAGCTTTCGTCTGCTGAGAGGAAGGACGGTGTCGTCGTCGTCGAAATCCAGGACGAGATAATCCTCTCTTCTCATTGCTGGGTTCCTCTCTTCGTTTCCAATGCTGCGGTTTGAACGGCCTGGACAATACGGTTGTGAGCTCCGCAGCGACACAAGTTGACTTCCATAGCATCGCTACAGAGCTGACGATCGAGTAAGAGTACTGTCCGCACCTTTGTATTCTTGAACCACCTGCCCAGCTGGGCTTTCACGCTGTCTCCAACTATTCGCTCATCCATGCCAAGGACATCCCGGGGATTCCTATCACAGCCCCCCTAACAGGTCCATCGACAGAACGTCCCGCCTACTCGAGACAGCCCATCGCGGAGCTTCCGGCTCTGGACATCATGAAGGCGGACATCCACGTGCTCGAAGCCGACGCGGGCGGACTCCAGGAGGGCCGTCCGGCAGAGCTTACCGTAGAGGCGGCACCCCAGCGTTCTTTCAGTGCGACCATCCGATACGTCGATCAGATGCCGAAGCCCAAGATCCGCGGCGTTCCGGTGCAATACTTCTCGGTGACGCTCGGCCTGGAAGAAACCGATCCCGAGATCATGAAGCCGGGGCAACGGGTGCGCGCCACGCTTGTCCTCGTCGAGCTCGACGCCGCGATCGTCGTCCCGCGTCAGGTCGTCTTTGAAAAGGAAGGTAAGAAGTTCATCTATCGGGTCGTCTATCGGCAGGGCGGGTCCGGCTTCGAGGAAGTCGAGGTGAGACTCGGGCCGTCTTCTTTGGGGCGGGTCGTCCTCGAGGACGGTATTTCCGAAGGCGACGCAATTGCGCTTCGCGATCTCAAGGTTCGCCAGGATCTTTTCGGGTACGACGCGACTCTCGGTCAGACGCTGAAAGTCAACGATGTGTGGTTGGAAAGCGACCGTCGAACCGATCGGGCGCGGTGAAGCCTCCCGCGACCAGGCCGCCGCGACCCGGATGAAGTGCTTTGTAAGCGATGTACAGCAAGAACGGTCCATGTATCCACCTCCTACGGGTCCGGCTGAACCACACCGATATAAGGAAGCGTTCGATACCGGTCGGTATAGTCCAGGCCATACCCGACCACCCATTTGTCCGGGATGGTGAAGCCCAAGTAGTCGATCGAAACCGGTACTTCGAGGCGGTCGGGTTTCTGTAGCAGCACACACGTCTTGAGTGATGCCGGCTCGCGCGCGGCGAGGGTTCTTAGCAAATATTCGAGAGTCTTGCCCGAATCGACGATGTCCTCGACCACGAGCACGTGTTTACCACGAAGAGGTGCGCGGACATCGAGGACGAGGCGTACCGCTCCACTCGTCGCCGACGCGTCTTCGTAGCTCGAAAGCGCGATGAAGTCGACACGCCGGGGAATGGTGAGCCGACGTGACAAATCCGCGAGGAAAATGAACGCGCCTCGCAGGACGCCGAGCAAGTACACGTCCTCGACGCCTTCGGCTTTGTAGTCGGCGGATATCTGCGTCGCCAGCTCGGTGACCCGATCGTGGAGCGCCTCTTCGCTCAGGAGAACTTCGAGCTCAGGGGTTGGCATTGGTCCTTCTCGTTACCGGAAGCGGTCGTGCCTTGAATTTGTCGTAGAGCTTGGTGTGGCGCGAGCTCACGTCGACGCGTCGGCCGCGGATCAGGACGTGTCGTACTTGTGTGGGCACGTCCAGGAGGTCGCCGTCGGAGACAACGACGTTCGCCACTTTTCCGACCTCGAGGCTGCCGTAGTCGTCGCCGACGCCCAGAATATCGGCAGCGCCTTTCGTCATCGCGTGCCACGCTCGCTCGCGCGGTAGGCCGAACGCGACCGCCATCCCCGCGGTGTAGGGAAGGTTTCGCGCGTTGGTCGCACCGCCGGTACGGAAGCAGGAGGCAACACCAGCGTCTTGCAGTAGGCTCGCGGCTGTGAACACCGCATCATACGGATCTCCCGGCGCCGGCCGGCTTTCGAGCGGGCCGAGAATGACCGGGACACCCGCCGCGGTGATCGCATCGACCGTTCTCCACACGTCGCGCGTTCCGACGAGAATCGCATCGAGGCCGAATTCGTCGGCGAAATCGAGCGCGGAACGAATCCCATCCTCGCTGTCCGCTTGGAGGAGGACTGGAAGCTCACCCCGAACAACAGGGACGAGTGCACTAAGCTCGTCATCGTCGTCGTTTTCAGACGGCTGGTTGTGACCGTTCGCGATAGCGCCGGCGTACGCTTGGGCGCGTCGCATCCAATCGTGCAGTGTCTTCCGATCGGTCTCGACACGCTCTCTTGCCTCCTTCGCCTCCTTGTCAGGCAAGAGCTCGAGGATTTCCGGGAAGTCGATCACCATCGCCACCGGACTTTTGGCAACGACCTCGGGAGCGGTCCACCCTGTCATGTCGATGAGCGCGGCTTGACCCGAGATGAGTCCGCCGGCGGGAGCGGTGATCGCCGTGGTCACGCCGTTGGCGCGGGTGACCGGCAGCATTTCGGAGTGAGGATGAACCGCGACCGCCGCTTTGACGCTCGCGTTGACTTCCTGAAGCTCGCGCACGTCTTGCGTTGCGGAGACGGCGCCAATCTCGGAGATTCCGAGTGTCGTTCCCGCATTGATGATGCCTGGAGTCACCACTAGGCCTCGGGCGTCAATGACCTCGGCAGTGTCGGCACGTCGAGGTCGGTCCCGACCGCCGCGATCCTGCCGTTTCTGATGAGCACGGTACCGCCTTCGATAATAAGGCCCGCCACGGTGACGACGCGGCCACCGACGATCGCGATGTCGCCCGAGCTCTCGAGCGCTGGGCTTTGGACGTCGCCGTACCCCATGGGGCTCGGCGAAGCGTCGGGCACCGTCCATGGTGCGAAACGCTCGTCGAGACCGTCTCCGTTCGTCGGCGTTGCATCCTCGCTTGTCGGTTTCGCGAGCGTTTGGAGCGCCTCGGTCGTGGTCTCGACTCTATCGCGGTCGAAGTAGATCTGGCCGTCGACGAAGGTCATGCTGACTTGAGCATCGGCCGAGAACGGATGTGCGGTGTAAATCGCGAGATCGGCATCCTTGCCGACCTCGATGGAGCCGATGCGGCCGTCGAGACGCAAGTGTTTCGCCGGATTGAGCGTCACCATCTTCAACGCCTCTTCTTCGGAGGCACCTCCATACTTCATCGCTTTGGCCGCTTCGACGTAGAGACGGCGCGTCATCTCGCCGAGCGCATCCGAGTTGATCGAGGCAACGACGCCGCGGTTCGCCATCAGCGTCGCGTTGTATGGGATAGCGTCGAACGCTTCCATCTTGTAGCCCCAGCTGTCGGCAAACGTGGAGCCGCCGGCTCCGTGCGCTGCGATCTCGTCGGCGACTTTGTAGCCTTCGAGAACGTGTTGGAGCGAGGCGATTCGGAACCCGAAGTTTTCGGCAACACGCAAGAGCATCAGAATCTCGTCAGCCCGGTAGCAATGAGCGTGCACGAGAATGCTGCCATCGAGGATCCCTACGAGCGCTTCGAGTCTGAGGTTTCGTCGCGGCCGCATCGGATCTTCACCGCGCGCTTTCGCGTCTTCGTAGTCCTCCCACTGGGCCTGGTATTGCTGCGCCTGGGTGAAGCTCGTTCTCAGCGTGAGCTCGACTCCCATGCGGGTGGCGGGGTAGCGCGCCGGGACACCATCAGGCCGCCCGCGGTTGGTTTGTTTTGGATTTTCGCCGAGCGCGAACTTGACCCCCGGCTGCGCTCCCTCGACGAAGAGATCGGCCGCGTCTTTGCCCCAGCGCAGCTTGATTACGACGTTTTGGCCGCCGATGACGTTGGCCGAGCCGTGGAGCACGTTGACGGTTGTGACCCCACCGGCGAGAGCACGCAGGATCGAGGGGCTTCTGTGGTCGATCACGTCGGCGATGCGGACTTCGGGGGTAACCGGGCCCGTGGACTCGTTGTCGTCACCGGCGACAGCGATGTGGATATGGGCGTCGACGATGCCCGGCATCACGAACATGCCGGTCGCGTCGATTTCCAGCGCGCCCGCGGGGATGGCGACGTCGGCGTCGGGACCCACCGCCTCGATCTGGCCCTCATTAATAATGACGGTCCCGGAGGTGATGGTGCCGTTCGTGACCGTGAGGATGGTGGCGTGGCGAATGGCGGTGGCCGGAGCTTCCGGCCACAGCGGACCCATGGGGGCGCGCCGTTCCCAAAGTGCGCGCAGGTCGCGTTCTGAGGGGGCGGAGGCGTCGTCGTCTTCGACTTTCTCCTCGGCGGTTTTCTTTGGTTCCGCGGTGCTCTCGTAGAGCCGGCCATCGATCCACGTGGCGGCGACGCGTCCGTCGTCGAACAGGTTGCCGTCGACCGCGACGATGTTAGCTGCTTTACCTGGATCGAGCGTCCCGAGACTCGCGTCCAGCCCGAGAAATCTCGCGGGCGTCACCGTCAGGGCTTCGAGTGCAGCTTGTTCGGGCAGTCCGGCGTTCACCGCCGCGCGCAGGTTCGGGAGAAATTTGTCGGTCGATACGAGTCCTTCGGAGGTGAACGCGAATCGCACGCCGGCGGCGTGCAGCAGAGCCGCGTTCGCCTGTGCGTCTGTCTTGTCGTCCGCGCCCGGACTCAGCATCAACCCGCCGGGCGCTTGCCGACCGAAGTTTGCGGGATCGCGCCGCGGTCGGTGGTCGAGCGACACCAGCACCGGGAGTCCGCTCTCCGCGAGCACGTCGGCGACGCGCCAGCCGTCGATGGCGCCACTCACGATGGCATCGATGCTGAGCTCGTCGGCGAGACCGAGCGTACGAAGAATTGCGTTGTCGGACCACGCCGAGAAGACGACTTGCTGCTCGTTGTTCGCGGCGGCGCCAAGAGCGGCCAGGCTTTCGTCGAACGGTGGGCGCTCGAGTGCGTCGGGGGTTTGCGCGTAGCGCTCCCATGCGACTTGGTACCAACCGGCGTCCGAAAAACTCTGTCGGACGGTAGCGAGAACACCCATGAGCGTACCTGGATAGTCGTTTCGCTGGCGCGAGAACGGGTCATAGGCGATGTGTTGTGCCCACGGCTCCTTGAGAATGAGCTCGTCGATGCGACCATCGCCAAGGGCGATCACGGCACTCTGGCCACGAAGGATGCCGTCTGGCCGTGCGATCGCCGCGACGGTAACGCCCATACGACGGTACGCTTCCAAGCTGTCGCTGTCGTGCGCGTAAAGAGCGGATGCGCGCACGTTCGCTTGCAGACCCGGCGTCGGGTCCCCACGTTCACGCCTCTCGGCGGCCTCTCGGGCGGATTCTTGTTTCGGTTTCGACATGCCGAGCGAGGAGTGAGCGTCGATGAAACCCGGGTAGAGCGTCCATCCAATGGCATCGATTGCGATCGCGTCCGCCGGGGTGTCAACGTTGGCACCAACAGCGGCGATGCGTCCGTCCCGCATGACGAGGGTGCCGGACTGGATGATCGGGCTGCTCATCGACACGATGCGCGCGTTTTGGAGCGCGTAGGCCGGTGGCGACGCCGGTGAGGCTACGAGGGTCGGCGCGAGAGCCAGCGCCGACAACAACATGCTGAGACGTTTGGGCACGGGGACCTCCTCTAAAAAAGGGTGGTAGCGTAACATATGAAAAACGCGCAACAAGACAAAGCCGCACGCTTTCGGGCGCTCCACGAGGGGCCGGATGTCCTCGTGCTGCCGAATGCGTGGGACGTTGCGACCGCAGTGCTGATGGAAGATGCCTGGTTTTCCGCGGTGGGGACAACGAGCGCCGGAATGGCGGCGCTCTACGGCTACCCCGATACCGAAGGTGAAAGAGCTCGGCGTTGCACGGGTGAGCGTCGGAAGCGCCATCGCGCGCGCCTCGCTAGCGCTGGTACGGGCTGCAGCCGACGAGCTACAAACCCACGGAACGTAGCTTCGCCGACAAAGCGATCCCCTACGACGAGGTCAACGACCTGCTCCGTCGCCGAGCCGATGGCTGACGGCCGATGGCGCACCTAAGCTAGTCCCCTGCTAGTCCCCCGGATCTTTGATTACTATACAAAGTTAGGCTTTTCGCCAGCCCATAAGATTCATAAGATTCATGCACTTAGAAGGGTTTCGGCAAGCTCTGCTTTATCTAGTTTGTTCTGATACAGGGGACTAGCTTACCCAACACCGACAGCAATTTATCCACATCCGAACGATTGTTGAACATCGCCACGCCCGCACGCAGGAGACCTCCGCCTTCGCGGAGCGTCACCGCGACTTTTTCTTTGGCGAGAACTTCCCGTAGGTGGTCGGGATCGAATCCATGATGGAAGCTCACGATGGGCGACGCGTTGTTCGGCGGCGTGAAGACGTCGAAGCCGAGCTTCTTGGCGCCTTCTCTCAGCTCAGCCGCCAGAGCAACGGTGTGTTTTTCGATGCGTGCGAGCCGAACGTTTTTCAGGTAACCGAGCGCCGCGTCCATCGCAGCGACCGCCGCGCGCGCTAACGCGGCGTACTCGAACTTCGCGGCGGTTTCCTTGAGACGAAAGTGATTGTCGGGAAGTTTTTCCGCGACCGAGCCGTGACCGTAGCGATCCGCATCCATCCACGCCAGATGCTCTTTCTTGACGTATAGAGGCGCGCACCCGAAGTCCGCGAACCACCACTTGTAGCCGTTGCCGCACGCGAAATCGACGCCCTCGTCGTGGAGGTTCGTTTGGAACGCCCCGAACGCCTGCACCGCGTCCGCGTACAGGTACGCGCCGTTGTCGTGAGCGAGCTCGGCGAGAGGGGGCAGGTCGTAGAGATACCCGTTTCGGGTCGAGACCCAAGCCACCGTCAAAAGGCGCGTTCTCTTGTCGACACGGGCCGCGAAGTCTTCCATCGGTACGCGGCCGTTTTTCGGCCGCACGATACGAAGCTCGATACCCTTGCGCTTTTCGAGCTCACGGTACAGGACGAAGCTCGTGACGAAGTGCAATTCGTCGAGCACGACGTTGTCGCCCTCTTTCCAATCCATGGCGTTGACGACGACGTTCTCCCCGTCGCTCGTCGAGTAGAGGAGCGCCCACTTCGTCCTCGTCGGCGCCGAAGAGCTCGGCGAACCGCGTGCGGGCTCGCTCTTTCGTCTGTCCGCGACTGCGCCTGTTTCTCAGGAGCATCTCCTCGTCCGCGTAGGCCGCGACTGCATCGCGAGTCGCTCGCGACATCGGCCCTGTGCCGCAGCTATTGAGGTAAGTCTGCTCGGCGGTGAGTGGAAAATCCGCGCGAACGCCCAGCGGATCTTCGTCCGAGGGCGCGGTAAGCCCACGGGCGGAGTGAAGAGAAGCGAGGCCGGCGGCGGCCGTGGTCTCGAGAAAGCGGCGGCGATTCATTGCACTCATGGCGTTTCTCCTTTTGCGGTCGGGATAGTTTACAGCGACCTCATGTTGTTCGCGCTTCTGGTGGCGGCCGCGTTCGATATCGTCCAACTTCACGAAGGCGCTCATCGAGGAGATTCGGAAGCTCACCGACAAACCCGTGCGCTTCGTGATTAGTACACATTGGCACGGCGACCACGTCTACGGCAACCAGGTGTACCGCGACCCGTTCCCCGAGGTCGTGTTCGTCGGCCATCGTACGATCCGGGAGGACATGCTCGAGCTCGGCGGCGAGATGCTTGCCGAGGAGATCGAGACGCTGCCCGAGACCATCCGCCACCGCGAGACGTGGCTATCGTCGGGGACGGGTCCGGACGGGGAGGAGCTGACCGCTGAGCTCCGCGAGCGCATCGAGTACAGCCATCGGGTGCGAACGGCTTACCTCGAGGATTTGCGGACGTAGGGTCGCGATGGAAGTTGCACGCTGCCATCGCACCGACGGCCATCGCAAGACGCGAAGCAACACAGGGTGGCACATATGTGCCGGTTTGAGACGGGGCGGGTTCGATGGCATTGGAGAGTAATGGAGGCTCTCGAGACATGGATTTGGCGCCAGATCCACGTGGGGAACGCGGAAAACGCTCTGAGAGGCACACCGGTATCGTCGAGCGAGCCCATCGAGTATTGCCTCGCCGGCAGGATTCTAGGTAACGGCCGGCGTTGGGGCCGCGCGGCTTTCGAGCGACCACTCCCGTACGTCCAGCTCACCGAGCCAAATGCTCGGACGGTTGCGACGGCGGTCTAAAACGGCCTGCATCAATTTCGGTGGAGACCACTCGAGCGCATGCGGTGCGCGTCCTTTCACGCCGATGTGTTTCTTGTGGATCAGATCATGGTGAAAATTGCAGACGACGGTGAGGTTCCAAGGCGAGTGGCAGACGCCATGGCTGCGGTACTGAATGTGATGAACGTGTAATTGCGCACGGGCGCCACAACCAGGATAGCGACATTTCCAACCGTCCCTTTCCAGGACGAGCTGGCGCACTTCTTTGTAGTCGGGGCGCTTCGCGAGCTCCGCCTCCGCTGCAAGCTCGCTTTCGAACAGGCTCGGTTGCACGATTTGGCCAATTGAGCCAGTATCGAGCTTCGACCCAGGGAAAAACGGGACCCGCTTCGGTTGCGTTGTCACCCGGTGGGGTCGTTTCAGGCGCGTCGTCTTCGTCGGCAGGCATCGTGGCTTCGGTCTCGGGCTCGTCAGGCTTGTCGGGGGTTTCTGTGTCGGCAGGAACATAGCCCCATTCCGCGATAACCTCCGCGAGCATTAGCTCGAAGGCCTCGACCGGCGATATCTCGGCGCCCGCACGGCGGCGATAAATCTCGAGCGCGTTCTCCCACAAAATACGGCGGTCCTCCGTCAACGGGAGGTGAAGCACCGACGCGAGCTGTCCGTGCCGTCCCTTGATGTTGATGCGGTGCTCGAGTTGCTGCACCGTCAGGGACAACGCGGATTCGAGCCACATCACCTCGTTGTCGGGAGCGGCGACGGAGGCCAGTCGACTCGCCTTACACCAGCCGAGCTTCCCGCTCGCCAGCGCGGCTCGGATCTTCGGAAGATGCTCGATCTTGCGCCCGAGAGAGACCAGATAGCCGGTCTTACGCGCCCCGAATCCGAAGCGTGCGTGCGCGTAGTCGGTGATGCTCGTGTAGCCAAAGTCTCGGTAGGCCCGCCTCTCGCCCACCGCGGACAGATAGCAGCACACGAGCATCTCGGCCTTCTCGCTCTCGACGGCGGCTGTCTCGAGCTGTTGGTCCATCTCCAGGTTCGTGAGTTGGGGAATTTCGGAAACGACATCGTTGTATAGAGACTCGGACGACTCGGACATGGGACACACCTCTCCTGAAGAATGAAGTCGAGAAACGAGAACCCCACCGAGCAGCTCGGGGTGTTTCAGAGTATAGGTGAAAAACAGGGATATGTCAAAAACGTACGACGTTAAGTCATTATATAACAATGAGATACAGGCGAAATCGGCGTGAAATGGGTAGGCGGGTCGATCGTAACTTGCTTCTGGACAGGCACTTACAGGCACTTACAGGCACTTACAGACGCAACTTTTTCGATTCCCCAGTTTTTTTCGTAAATTTTGCGATTCTACCCTCAAGAGTCTCTAACAAAGCGCTATCCGCAAAGACCTCGATCCGCAGGCGGCCTGCAGCCAGGTTCCCGGCACTGCCGAAGCGCTTTTTGTAAAGCTCGATAAGGAAGAGTCCGAGGATGAGTGAGCCTCACCGCGGTGAGGTGTGGTTGGTCGATCTCGGACTCGCAACCAAAGTTGCCAATTATTCTACTGGCTCCTGGGAACCCGGCGGTCGAGCCCCTGGGACCAGGATCGAAAAACATCTATCGTCATGCTGGATCTCCCCGTAGAGAAGGCTCGATGTGATATCCGAGTTTGCGCAGGTCGCGGATCATATTGGCAATGCGTCGTTTGGAGCGCGCGCGGCTAACGTCGGGGCCACGTTCCTCATAGTCAACGCCCTGGTGGAGAATCTTCCAGATTAAACGACACAACCGATGGGCAACGGCCCAGATGGCTTGCGCGTGCCCCAGGCGTGGAACCAAGCGCCGGTACACGAGCTGGAAGAAACTCCCTTTGGTCTTGACGGCCGCGTTGGCGGCTTGATTGAGGAGGCGGCGCATCGGCCGACTGCCTTTGGGCGAGCGATGGCTGTAGCTTTTGCCGGCGCTTTCGTGCTCTCCGGGGCACACGCCCACCCAGGACGCGAGGTGCTTGGCCGACGGAAACGTCTCGGCGCTCGCCCCGACTTCCGCGATGATCTGCTGCGCCGAATCCACGCCGAGCCCAGGCACTTCAGCGAGTCGTTGCACAGCTGCTTGATGCTCGCCGAGCAGATGCGCCATCTCTTCATCGAGTTGCGCGCTCTGCTCTTCGAGCAATCGTAATTCCTCGAGCGTCATTTGCACGAGCTTCCGATAGACGGGGTTGAGATCGGCACACGCGCCGAGCGCATCGCACAACTGCTCGGGCGTGGCACGCAATCGACGGTCGGCCAACTCCGCCAAGCGGGCCGGCTCCGTTTCCCCGTCCGCCAAGGCTTGCAACATCCGCCGCGCACTCAGCCCCAGAAGATCCGACACCAGGCTCGACAACTTCAGATGCGCTTCCTCCAGCAACGACTCTAGGCGGTTTTGGAGCTGAACCCGGTTACGCGTGAACTGGTACTTGCGGCGCATCACCGTTCGCCACAGGCGCTGCTCCGGCTCGGGAACGAAGCTTAGAGTCAGCTCCTGCGCCACCAAACGCTTCACCAATCGTTCGGCATCCGGAAAATCCCGCTTCCGACCCCGCGCGCCGCGATTCGACTTTGCTTGCGCCAGATGCAAGTTGCCCGACTGCGCACCCGCGCCCGGCCGAGCTCGGCACTGCGGAGCCCAGGACCGCTCCAACGCCTCCCACACCGGGCGCCAATATTGCGCGGTCGATTCCATCACTACTTCATCGACCCCCTCGGCCACCAGCCACTCCGCCAGAGCCCGAAGCTCACTCGGTCTCGTGCCCACACGCCGGCGCGAAAACTTATACTCGCCCTCTACTGCGATGTCGGCGACCACCACCGCCAGCATCTTCTTGTGAACGTCTATCCCAGCAATCCGGTTTGGCATCGCTCCTCCTCATCGCCGCAGCGGAGCGCGTGCTAATCAACTTCATTAATCAGGATCTCAGGCTCGCACCGTGGACAAAGCGCTCACGGCGACGCCTACTTATTCGCTCTACCAACGCACACGCCGGATCAGCCAGTTGAACGGTCTCAACGGCCCCACTGGTTCGTCGATCTCACCGCTCCGGACCGCACCAGTCTGCCTTAACCGGAAATGTTTTTCATGTTCTTTCGCGAGCTGCGTCCATCACATCCCCACTCAATTCACCGGAACCAGCCTAAGCAGCTCTTCGTGCCAGTTGAGCTCGATGGCTTCTCTCGCGTAGTAGCCGCGCTTTGAGCGCGTTCTGATTGCCGATCAGATCCAAAGCGGCGACAGCCTGCCGGACGTGGTCTGTCACTTCTTCACTCAGCTCACTGACTTTCAAGGTACATTTCGAGCGTTAGCGTAGGATTTCGGCCTAGTGACAGGGAAGCTGTCATGACCCGCCATTTTGGCGGCCTGTTTCCGGGTCAGAGGAGTCGTGGAACGGCGGACAGAAGGCGCTGAACTGTTTTTCAGCGACAGGAACGGCGCCCGAGTCGTGCTCGGTGTGTTCCCCGCCTAGACGTAGGCCGGTCGCGCAGCGGTTCATGCGTCAATCGGGATGCGTTGCTCGAGATCCAGCTCGAAGATGCCATACGGATTCACATGGTTGTAGATCAACGGTGAAAGCGCTCGTAGGTCCTCCTCAACCATCTTGTCGGACCAGGTCCCCCCAAATCCGTTAAGCACCCTTTCGTCGCCCGCGCGTTGATGAGGGAGAGCTTTTCTATCGCAACGGCGACAAGATGATGGCGGTGCCCATCGAAGCGGGTCCCGCCTTCGTGTTCGGGCAGCCGCGACAGCTGTTCGAACGGCCGTACGAGCCTCGCGACAACCGTAACGGTCCGGTCTACGACATGTCCTCCGATGGCCGGTTCCTGATGCTGAGGCGAGTCGGTGAGGAACGACCCGTGGAAATCCGCGTCGTTCTGAATTTCGACGAGGAGCTGAAGCACCTCGTTCCCACGAATTGATTGCCCCCGGGCCCCCTTCCAATATAAGATATTGGACCCCCTCGAAAAGAACTGGCGCAAATAAGGTCGACGGCGACCTTTCTGGGAGAGGAGCATGTCAGTGAGAGTCGAATCGAGCCTCAGTCGGCTGAAAAAGCTAGGCCAGCGCCTGCTCGCCAATCAGAACGAAAACGTCAAAGCTCAGCCGATACCGGCGGACGTCGCCGCCGAGCGCCGCGCGGGCCGGCGAGCGCCGCTGCCGCTTGAAATCCGTATCAAGCTGAGTGAGGACGACGACCCACGGAGAGGCAAGATTCGCGACGTAAACATGACCGGGTTGGCCGTCGAGCCGTCACTGGGCGCCCAAGTCGACGATCGCGTCCATATTGGGTTCGACGGGTACCCGGACGTTTGTCCCGGGTTTGCGCTCGTTGGCCGCGTCAAACGCATCGTGGAGGCGGAAGAACCTGGCGAGACGTCGGCCATGGGGCTCGAGATCGACCGCGAGCAGACCTCCGCGGATGCTCAGAAGAACTTTCGGCGCCTCGTGCGTCACTACCTGCATCACCGCCCGCTCCTGGACAGCATGAGCCAGGGCTTCATCACCGGACGCTGTACGTCGTGCGACTGGGTGGGCCGCACCGGCAAGCGGAAGCCGCGGTGTTCTCTGTGCGGCTCGAGAGTCGTTCCCATTGAGGGAGAAGCCTGATTCCGCGCTAGCACAGCCAGCCTACCTGTAGTATCTTGCGCGCTCGCCTTAGTAGGCGAGTGCGTTCATACACTTTTCTATCGATGCAAGTTTGTTCTTCATCCCTCCGAGAATTCTTAGGAGAGCACTCATGAAGTTGCCCGTCAGCATCGCAGTCAACGGGACCGAGACTTCCGGCGAAGTCGAGCCCCGGTTGCTGCTGGTGCACTACATTCGCGACGTTTTGGGACTCACGGGAACCAACGTAGGCTGCGATACGAGCCAGTGCGGCTCGTGCACGATTCTCATCGACGGTGACGCGGTGAAGTCGTGCACCGTCCTCGCGGTCCAGGCCGATGGCAGCGAGATAACCACGATCGAAGGGCTGGCCACAAACGGCGAGCTCCATCCGATCCAGCAGGCTTTTTGGGACAACCATGGCCTCCAGTGCGGCTTTTGCACGCCGGGAATGATCTTGACGGCGACCGAGATTTTGAAAAAGAACCCGCGCGCCAGCGAGCAGGATGTGCGCCATAGTCTCGAGGGGAACATCTGCCGCTGCACCGGCTACGAGAACATCGTGAAATCCATCGTGGCTGCCCAAAGCGTCAAGCCCGCGAAGAAGTCGAAGAAAGGGGGACGCTGATGGGTTACGTAGGTTCGAGCGTCAAGCGAGTCGAAGATCCCCGATTCCTCCAGGGCAAAGGTGCCTACGTCGCGAATCTCGATCTGCCCGGGATGGTTTATCTCGCCATCAAACGGAGTCCCTACGGGCACGTGAAGATCAAGAAGATCAACACCAAGAAAGCCAAAGCGCATCCGGGCGTGGTCGCGGTGTTCACTGGACAAGACCTCATCGATAGCGGCGTCGGCGCGCTGCCGTGCGGCTGGAACGTACCGAACATCAAAGTGCCCGTCCGCCAAGCGCTGACCGTCGACAAAGCCCGGCACGTCGGTGATGGAATTGCCGTTGTCGCTGCCGAAGACCCCTACACCGCGGCCGACGCGGTGGAGCTCATCGACGTTGCGTATGACCCGCTGCCGGCGGTCGTCGACGCACGCAAGACCACTGATCTCGGCGTGTCGCTGGTGCATGACGACGTTCCCGAGAACACCAGCTTCGAGTGGTCGCTCGGCGACAAAGATGCGTGCGACAAAGCGTTTTCGGAAGCCGACCATATTGTCGACCTCGAGCTCACGAACCAAAGACTCATCGCGAACGCGATGGAGCCACGCGCTTGCGTGGCTCAGTGGAACAGCGCGACGGAAGAGATGACGGTGTGGACGACGAGCCAGAACCCGCAGCCGATCCGGCTTCTTCTGAGCGCGTTCACGCTCCTCATTCCCGAGAACCGGCTGCGCGTGATCTCTCCCGACGTGGGCGGTGGCTTCGGCAGCAAGATTCCCCACTACCCCGAGGAGATCATTACTCCCTGGGTCGCGCGGGCGCTCAACCGGCCGACCAAGTGGGTGGCGACGCGCTCGGAGTCCGCGGTGACGGACTCTCAAGGCCGCGACCATGTGACCGTCGCGAGAATGGCTCTCAAGAAAGACGGCGAGATCTCCGGGGTGCACGTGTCGACGTGGGCGAACATGGGCGCATACCTTTCGACGTTCGGGCCACTCATCCCGACCGCGTTCTACATCACGTTGTTTGCGGGCCTCTACAAAATGAAGGGCGTATGGGGCGAAGTGTTCGGAACCCTCACGAACACGGCACCGGTGGACGCGTATCGCGGAGCGGGTCGACCCGAAGCCGCTTACGTGATCGAGCGCCTCGTGGACGTGGCGGCTCACGAGCTCGGCATGGATCCGGTGGAGCTTCGCCGCAAGAACTTCATCGGCAAGAACGAGTTCCCCTATCAGACGCCGGTGGCGTTCCAATACGACAGCGGCGATTACGACGCGGTGTTCGACAAGGCTACAAAGCTAGCGAACTACTCGAAGATGCGCGCCGAGCAGGACGATGCGCGGAGCGCTGGTCGCCTCGTCGGGATCGGGGTGAGCGGTTGCATCGAGGCGAGTGGTCCTGCGCCCTCTGCGGTTGCAGGCGCGCTCGGCGCCGCCGTGGGGTTTTGGGAGAGCGGCGTCGTTCGCGTCCATCCCACCGGGAAGGTAACGGTGCTTACGGGTTCCCACTCTCATGGTCAGGGCCATGAGACGACGTTCGCCCAGATCGTTGCGGACGAGCTCGGCGTCGAGATGGGCGACATCGAGGTCGTCCATGGCGATACCGGCAGAATTCCGTTCGGGATGGGCACCTATGGAAGTCGCAGCGCGGCTGTGGGAGGTAGCGCACTGGTCAAGAGCGCCCAGAAAGTTCGCACGAAGCTCAAGAAGATTGCGGCCCACCAGTTGGAAGCGGCGGTCGAGGACATGGTTTACGACCAGGCCGAGGGCAAAATCTACGTGAAAGGCTCGCCCCACAAAGCGAAACCGTTTGCCGAGCTTGCGTTCGCGGCCTACACCGCGCATGACCTTCCGCAAGGCCTCGAGCCCGGCCTCGAGGAGACCTCGTTTTACGATCCATCCAACTTCACGTTCCCGAACAGCGCGCATATCGCTCAAGCGGAGATCGATCCGGAAACGGGCGAGGTCGAGCTCCAGCGCTACATCGCCGTCGACGACGTCGGCAACGTCATCAACCCGATGCTCGTGGAAGCGCAGATCCAGGGCGGCATAGCTCAAGGGGCAGGTCAGGCGCTGTGGGAACAGGGCGTCTACGACGAGAGCGGCCAGCTCCTGACCGGTTCGCTCATGGAGTACGCGCTGCCACGGGCCCATGCCTTTCCGAACTTCGAGATCGGGCGCGTCGAGACACCGTCGCCTCACAATCCGCTCGGCGTCAAAGGCGCAGGGGAGATGGGCACCATCGCGAGCACGGTGTGCTTCGCCAACGCGGTGATGGACGCGCTCGCACCACTCGGCATTCGCCACCTCGACATGCCGTTGACGCCGAACAAGATTTGGAACGCGCTTCAGCGCGTCGGCGAACGCAAGACGGCCAAGGTCGAGTACTTTGGGGGAGATTGAGCCATGTACCCAGCGAGCTTTGATTACTACCGGCCGAAGAACTTGAAGGAAGCCATTGCGCTTCTGCGAAAGAACAAAGATGCGAAGCTTCTCGCGGGCGGGCACAGCTTGCTCCCGGCGATGAAGCTCCGGGTGAGCTCGCCGAGCGCTGTCATCGACATCGGGCGCATCAAAGGCCTCGATGGCATCAAGGCGTCGAAATCGAGCGTCAGAATCGGTGGCTTGACGACGCACGCCGCCGTCGAGAGCTCGAAGGACGTGCGGAAAGTTTGCCCGGTGCTGGTTGAAGCGGCGGGGCACATCGGCGATCTGCAAGTCCGGAATCGCGGCACCATCGGCGGAAGCCTCGCCCACGCCGATCCGGCCGCAGACTACCCGACGGTCATGCTCGCGCTCGGGGCCGATATCACCGCAACGGGCGCTCGGGGCAAGCGCAAGATCGCCGCGGACAAGTTCTTCGTGGACCTATTCACGACAGGTTTGAAGGCGGGCGAGGTGCTCACGGAAGTCAGCGTGCCGGCGATGAAGGCGGGACAAGGTGCCTGCTACTTGAAGCACGCGCATCCGGCGTCGAGCTACGCCGTCGTCGGCGTGGCGGCATTCGTGTCCTTGAAGAACGGCGTCGCGAAGGGTGTTCGACTCGCCATCGGCGGTGTGACAACGACGCCGATTCTCGTGAGCAGTGTCGACGCTGCGCTGTCGGGGCAGTCCCCATCGGCGGAGGCGATCGCGGACGCGTGCCAATCGGTCCCGGAAGCTTTGGAGTATCCTCTGGGTGACATCTATGCGTCGGGCGAGTACCGCACCCATCTAGCGACCGTGCTCTCCCGCCGGGCATTGACGGAAGCCTTCAAGAGAGCCAAGAAGCAGAAGTAACCCGTTTGAAAATAAAATCCATCGAGGAGCTTCAAGCCCAACTGCGGGACAAGCTCTACATCGCCGATCGCGGCCTAGCAACAGCGATCTACCTTGCGCTCAAGCTCGAGCGGCCTCTCTTCTTGGAAGGCGAGGCGGGTGTCGGGAAGACCGAGATCGCCAAAGTGCTCACGGAGCTACTCGACACCGAGCTCATTCGGCTTCAGTGCTACGAAGGGCTCGACGTCAACCAGGCGGTGTACGAATGGAACTATACGCGCCAGATGATGCATATCCGGCTTGCCGAAAGCCGAGGCGAGAAGCTCGAAGAAAAAGATCTCTTCGGGTCCGAGTTTTTGTTGAAGCGGCCTCTTCTCAATGCCATCGATGCATCCGCGAAAAAGGCCCCCGTCCTCCTCATCGACGAAGTCGATCGCAGCGACGAAGAGTTCGAGGCATATCTGCTCGAGCTCCTCTCCGACTTCCAGGTGACGATTCCCGAGATCGGGACGTTCGAGGCCAAGCGCCGTCCGGTTGTCATCGTTACGTCGAACCGCACCCGTGAAGTGCACGACGCGCTCAAGAGACGCTGCCTGTATTTTTGGATCGACTACCCGACCTTCCAAAAGGAGCTCGAAATCGTCCGCGCGAAGCTGCCCGAAGCGTCCGAGCGCTTGTCGAGCCAGGTCACGCTGTTCGTCCAGGAGCTTCGCCGGATGGAGCTCTACAAAGTCCCGGGCGTGGCCGAGACGCTCGATTGGGTCAACGCTCTCCTCGCCTTCGACAAAGTAGCCCTCGACGAGAGCGTTGTGGAAGACACGTTGGGCGCGCTCCTGAAGTATCGCGACGACGTGGACAAAGTGAGGGGGGACCAGACTCAGGCCATTCTGGGCCGCGTGCAGGCCGCGGGTTAGTCGTGCCAGCTCAGCCAGTTCAGAATGCCAAGAACCCCCATCATCTCCTCAGAAATCTCGTCTTGTTCGGACGCGTGCTCAGAGAGCTCGGGCTCGACGTCAACCCGGGTCGCATGATCGATCTCGTGCAAGCGCTCTCGCACGTCGACGTTGGGATTCGATCCGACTTCTATCACGCGGCTCGTTCGCTACTCGTTCATCGCCGCGACGACATTCCGCTCTTCGACGAAGCGTTCGACATGTTCTGGCAAAAGCCTCGCGGCGAGTGGAAGCTTCTCGAGATCCAGGGCCGCCGCATCCAACGAGCGCGCGCGAAACCGCTCGTCGTGCCTCCCAATGTACGGCCGGAGACGTTTCAAGAACCGCTTCCCCCCCTTCCCGATGCCGCCGAGACACGGCAGGTCATCGAGCTCACGAAAACCTACAGCGCGCGGGAGGCTCTGAGGAAGCGCGACTTTTCCGATCTGAGTGACGACGAGCTCGAAGAAGTACGACAGCTGATAGCCGGGCTCGTATGGAAGCTGGGCGAGCGCATCTCCCGGCGCCATCGCGTGGGGCGTGGGGACCGCCTCGATTTGCGGCGTACTCTTCGACAGAGTTTGCGCTACGGCGGTGAGGTGCTGACGTTCGCTCGCCGTGAGCCGCGGCGAAAACCGCGCCCCCTCGTCGTCATTGCCGATATCAGCGGCTCGATGGAGCGCTACACGCGGCTCCTGCTCCACTTCATTTACAGCTTGACGCAAGGGTTGAAACAGCGCGTGGAAGCGTTTGCGTTCGGAACACGGCTCACGCGGTTGAGCCGGCACATGCGCCAGCGCGACGTCGAGCGGGCGCTCTCCGGCGTCTCGCACGCGGTCACCGACTGGTCGGGCGGCACGCGTATCGGCGAGAGTCTCGAGACCTTCAACTACGACTGGGCACGACGGGTCCTCGGTGGTGGCGCCGTCGTCCTCCTTATTAGTGATGGCTGGGACCGCGGGGATGCCGAGCTTCTTTCCAAGGAAGTCGACCGGCTGCGGCGGAGCTGCCATCGTTTGATTTGGCTCAACCCGCTTCTGGGCTCTC
Organism: Candidatus Marinacidobacterales bacterium; assembly: GCA_965237955.1. GTDB lineage: Bacteria > Acidobacteriota > Vicinamibacteria > Marinacidobacterales > SMYC01. The sequence goes on from OZ250169.1 coordinate 5,381,178, forward strand.
CCGAGTACGAGCCTTTGACTCGCGGTATGGTGGCGGCACTTCCTTATGTAGACGACTTCCTATCGGTGCATAATATGGAGAGCCTTGAGGAGCTTGCCCGGCATCTAGAAAGGCTTGAACGCCGATGAGTATTCGAGACATTGCCGCCGACGTCGACCGCTGGCGCGACGAGGGCGAAGACGTTGCTTTGGCGACGGTCGTCCGGACTTGGGGCTCCGGGCCACGCGGTCCCGGCGCCAAAATGGCGATGACCAAGGACGCGCGTATCGCGGGCTCGGTCAGCGGGGGCTGTGTGGAATCTGCCGTCGTCGAGGAGGGGCGCGAGGTTCTCGAGACCGGCAAGCCAAAGCTTCTCCGATTCGGCGTGAGCGATGAGACCGCGTGGGACGTCGGGCTTTCGTGCGGCGGGACGATCGAAATCTTCGTCGAAGCCCTGACCGACGCGACCTACGAGCCGCTCAGGAGCGCGTTCGAGGAAGAGCGCGCGATTGCGAAGGCCACGGTCATCAAGGGCGAGCCCCTGGGGCAGACGGTCGTCGTCGACGATGGCACATCTGATGAGAGCGCGATTGCCGAAGCCGCACGAAAGGCTCTCGACAACGGGCGCTCCGAGCACGTTTCGATAAACGAGCTCGAGCTCGAAGTGTTCGTCGATGTCGAGCTGCCGCCGCCGGTGCTGGTCATGGTGGGCGGGGTGCATGTCGCGGTCGCGTTGACGTCGATAGCGGACGCGCTCGGCTATCGAACCGTCATCGTCGACCCGCGTGGTGTTTTCGGAAGCGAAGAGCGGTTTCCTCACGCGGGCGAGCTCATCCGCGAATGGCCGGACAAGGCGCTGAAGAAGCTGACCATCAACCGATCGACCGCCATTGCCACGCTTACCCACGATCCGAAGCTGGATGACCCGGCACTGGAAGTCGCTCTCCCGAGCCAAGCATTCTACGTTGGCGCCCTCGGCAGCAAGCGAACTCACGAGAAGCGCCGGCGCCGTCTTCTGGAGCGAGGAGTCACCGAAGAAGAGCTCGCGCGCGTGCACGCGCCCATCGGGTTATCCATTGGCTCGCGTTCTCCCGAAGAAATCGCGCTGTCGGTGATGGCGCAAATCGTTGCCACCCGCAACGGAGTGGCTCCCTAAAATGATGAAACGATTGTTCCTGCTGACGCTCTTCGCCTCGTCTTCCGCGCTTGCCGAAGAGCCCAATCAGCGCACTTTCGAGTTCACTTACATCGCGGAGCTCGACGTTCCCGAGGGCTCGGGGCGCGTGCAGATGTGGTTGCCGTATCCCAAGAGCGACGACTACCAAGACGTGCGGCTTCTCAGTATCAAGTCACCGGTGCCGACGAAGCTCTATCAGGAGTACAGCTATCGGAACTCGATGTTGTTTCTCTCGATGCCTCCGGATAAGCTCGAGGGGCTCGACAAGCTCGACAAGCTCCGGGTCGAGATGTCGTTCCGGGTGATCCGGCGGGAGCACGCAGAACGCGATTTCGTGGCGCTCGAAGATCCGGACGGCTGGATCGAGTCGAGCGCGTCGAGATGGCTACGCCCCGACCGCCTCGTACCGCTCGACGATTTCATTCGCGACCAAGCCGAAGAGGTGACAGAAGGGAAGACCACCGTCGTCGAAAAAGCGAAGGCGATTTTCGACTACACCGTCGACAACTTGGAGTACGACAAGAGCGGCACGGGGTGGGGCCAAGGCGACATCTACTATGCGTGCGACAAAAAGCGTGGCAACTGTACCGACTTCCATGCCGTGTTCATCGGGTTCGCGCGCGCCGTGGGGATTCCGGCGAAGTTTCAGATCGGGTTTCCCATCCCGACGGCCTCGACAGCCTCGACAGCCTCGACAGATCGACGCGAAGCGGAGATCGCCGGCTATCACTGTTGGGCCGAATTCTATGTTCCCGGCTTCGGCTGGGTTCCGGTCGACACCTCACAAGCCCATCTGAACCCGGACAAGCGCGACTACTTCTTCGGTGCGCATGACGCGAACCGCATCGAGTTCACGGTTGGCCGAGACATTACGCTCAACCCCAAGCAGTCCGTTCAGCCTCTGAACTACTTCATCTATCCCTACGCCGAGATCGACGGAAAGCCGGCCGGTGACGTTCGACGACAGTTCTTCTACAAGGACCTCGACCTCGTGGCGGAGTGAAGCGCTCCTCACCGCGCTTCTCGTTACCGGCTCCACGCTGGTCTACTTCTATCGCCCTCAGATAGCGGATGAGCGGCGTTTCATTCTTACGCTGGCGGCAGCCGGGTTTTTCTTCGCTCCGATATCGAACCGGCCGCTCAGCCTGCTAATCTGGTTCCCGGCGGTCGCGCTTACGGCGTGGGGCGGGCGATTCGCCGCGATTGGCGATGGGGATCTCTGGCTCTGGCTCGCGTGCTCGATCGTAGGTGCCACCTGCGCGGTCCGTGCCGGCGGGCGCGCGGCAACGTACTACTTGCCGGTCGCGGGTAACGAAGCCGGCGTCACGATGAGGCGCACTATCCGGTTCGACTTGCAGATTTCGTTTCTTCTGTTCGCGGTCGTTTTCATCGGGGACGGATTCGAGACTATCTACCCTTTCGTCCGCGCCGTCGTCCTTCTGTTGTCAGCCGTGTGGTTTCTGCGGTATCTGCTGTTGCAAGCCAAGTACCTCCGAGTTTCCGTGAAGCGGCTCGGGATGACCGGACTCGTACCGGCCCAGCGATGGCCGCTTCTGATCGTGGTGCTGGTCATGGGAGCGACTTGCGTTCCCGACCGATGGCTGCCCGGCGGTGATGACGGCCCGGTGTTGATGACATCGATGCTGGTTTTGATCCTCGCCGGTCTGATCTTCGCCATGGCTCTGGTTCGATTGGGATGGCCGAGGCCGTTGATGCGTAAGACGAGCTTTCTGGCGGGAATGGGACTCGCTGTCGCGCTCGCCGCGGTCGTCGTCGAGCTGGTCGCGTGGGGCCCGGCCCGGTTCACGGCGTTTACCACGCTTTGTATGTTCGTGCTCCTTGTGGTGCCGTTCGCCCACACCACGACGAAGCTATTCGACCCGTATCCACACGCGTCGGACCTCATCGGGCCACCGGTGCTATCGGTGATGGTCGCCCCTCTCACGGCGATGAACGGCTGGCGGTGGGAGCTGACGTCGACGGGCTTTTTGTTCGCATTCGCGGTGGTGATGCTCATCTACCATTTTGTCGTGGCCACTCGAGAGGGCTTCGGCGGACGTGTCTATCTGGCGGCCTCGCTCGCCGCGCTCGCGATTCTGTTTTTCTCGAACGGCACCGCATGGGCGGAGAGCGGAGCCGCGTGGAAGGTTTTCCTCATCGCGCTCGGCTTCTTGCTCTACGCCGTGGACGTGCGAGATCGTGCCGCGAATGTGGCGAAGCTCGCGCGAGCGTGAAAAAAATCCAGCCAGACAGAGAAGACATGACCAACAAACACCCTGGTCTTCTCATCCTCCGGTTCGACAACGTCTCCAAGCATTACCGTCAGCCGAGCGGCGATGTTCTGAAGGCGCTCGACGACGTGTCGTTCGAGATCAGCGCGGGAAAGAAGCTCGCAATCACGGGACGTAGCGGTAGCGGTAAATCGACGCTCTTGCACCTCGCTGCCGGCATCGACGTGCCGAGCGCAGGCGTGGTCTCGTTGCTCGGGCGCGACCTCGGTGGCCTCAGTGATCGAGAGCGCACTCTCGTCCGCCGTGACGACATCGGTTTGGTCTTTCAGTTCTTCTATCTGCTGCCGCACCTCACCGTCTGGGAAAACGTCGCGCTTCCGGGATGGATCGCATCGGATAAATCCTTCGAAATGCGGACGCGAGAGCTTCTCGAGCGCGTCGGGCTCGCGGAACAAGCGACGCAGGCGGCGTCGAAGTTGAGCGGTGGAGAGATGCAGCGGGTCGCGATTTGTCGCGCGCTGTTGCGGAAGCCACGACTGCTGCTTGCGGACGAGCCCACCGGAAACCTGGACGACGAGAACTCGGAGCTCGTGATGGACCTGCTCATGAAGCTCGTCGATGAGGAGGGCGGCGCGTTGCTCTACGTCACCCACAGCGATGAGCAAGCAGCGCAAGCGGATGAACGCCTCAGCCTCCATAGCGGAAAGCTCGAGCGGACGTGACCCGGTATTTCTTTCGTGCGCTGAGGGCACAGCTCACAGGCGGTTTTAGCCTTTTTGCGCTGAGCCTGTTCGGTGTGGCTCTCGGCGTGGCGTCCGTGGTCTCGATCCAAATCATCAACCTCAACGCGCTGGGTGCGTTCCGCGGCAGCATGCACGCGGTAAGCGGCGATGCCGACCTGAGCCTGTTGGGAAAGATGCCGGTGCTTCCCGAGAGCGTGTACCCCGAAGTCCTGGCGACGCCCGGCGTCGCAGCCGCGTGGCCGCTCTACCGGATCGACGTCAGGCTCATGGATGACGAGCCGATATTCCTTCAGGTCATTGGCGTCGACTTCTTCACCCCTATCGACATCCCGTGGGAAGGCGAAGCGGTCGATCTGTCGGACGCGCTAGCTCGAGTGGGATGGGTCGCGGTGACGCCAACGCTTGCGCGCGAGCGTGGCTGGGAAGTGGGAGATCGTTTCGAGGTCAGCATCGGTACCCGCAAAGCCGAGCGCGTCATCGGAGCGCTCTCGGATTTCCAAAAGGCGACACCGGCCGCGAGCCCGCGTCTCGCGGTGATGGATATCGCCCAGGCACAATCCCTGCTGGGCTCTCGCGGGGAGTTCCATCAGATCGACGTCAAGCTTCGAGCCGACGTAGATCGTCACCTCGTCGTTGCCGCGTTGGAGCGGAAGCTGGGGTCGAAGGCATTGGTCCTGACACCGGAGCAGCGTGAGCAGCAGGCGGCGGATCTACTGAGCGCGTTCCGGCTCAACTTGACGGCGTTGAGCCTCATCAGCTTGTTCGTCGGGGGCTTTCTCGTTTACAGCAGCACCCAGGCAGCGCTCGTGCGGAGGCGTACCGAGTTTGGGCTGTTGCGATCGCTCGGCGCCACGCACCGGCAAGTCTTCGGTCTCCTTGTAGGTGACGTCGCGCTTCTCGGCTTCACCGGCGTCGCGGTGGGCATGCCCCTTGGGTATCTGGTCGCGCGTGCGAACATCGATCGCGTCAGTGCGACAGTGTCGAACCTGTACCTGCTCGAAGAGATTCACCAACTCGTCGTGCCGCCGTGGTTTTTCATCCTCGGCGCCGCCGTTGGACTCTTGGGTGCCGGGCTCGGCGCTCTCATGCCGGCACTCGAGCTCGGTCGTCGCGACACGCGATCGCTTCTCGCTGCGTTCTCGCTCCACGAGCGTGTGGGCGAGAATGCACCGCGACTTTTCGTCGCCGGCGTCGTGTGCGTGCTTGCGGTGGTCGCTGTCTACCTCATCGCGGGCGACAGGTGGCGTCCCGCGGGTTTTCTCCAAGCGTTCCTTTTGATCGTGAGTATCCCGTTACTGGCGCCGCTCCTCGTTCAGATGGCGACCGCACACGTACGCGTCGAGTCTTTCGGTTTCATCTATGGCGTCAAGGGACTCGGAAAACAGCTCCAGACGACTCCAGTCGCGGTCGCCGCGCTCGCAATCGCGGTGAGCATGGTCACAGGCGTCACCACGATGGTATCGAGCTTTCGCGAGACCCTCGATATCTGGATCGACAGCACCGTCCGCGCCGATATCTATGTCTCGACTCCGTCGGGACGCCGATCGGGATCGAACGCGGCCATCGATGACGACGTTCTCGAGAGGCTGAGGCGCGAGGCGGCGGTCACGCATGTGGACCGGATGCGTCAGTTTTTTGCGCATACCAACGGGCGACGGTTCTCTCTCGCAGGCGTCGATTCGAGCGTGCCTCGTGACCGCGCCCGGTTCGCGCTTCTAGAAGGCGAGGGCGAGATGAATGAGCTTCCCCGGAGCTCGGTTCTGGTCGGTGAGCCGCTTGCACGTAAAGAGGGCTTGCACGTGGGCGACGATCTCGTCGTGGACGGACCCGAAGGTCCGGTGCGGCTTCCCATCGCCGGTATCTACTACGACTACAGTGGCGAGCTCGGTTCGGCGTTCATGCATCTGGACACGATGGCGGAGCACTTCGGAGAGGGACCGGTCAACAACATCGCCTTATACATCACACCCGAATCGGATGCGGAGAGAGTCGTCGACGAGCTCAAGAGTCATTTCGCCGGCACCCCGATCAACTTTCGCAGCAACCGCGGCTTGCGAGAGCGAGCGATGCGGGTCTTCGACCAGACGTTCGCGATTACCCGCCTGCTGCGCTACATGAGCCTTCTCATCGCAGTCTGCGGGGTGGCACTGACGCTCATCGTGCTCGCGCGAGAGCGCTCGGCAGCGCTGGCGCTTTATCGAGCGCTCGGGGCGTCGCGGCTCCAGATTTTTCGCGTCTACCTCGGCAAAGGTCTCGGCATGGGCATTTTCGGCATCGCGCTCGGCTCCATCGCCGGCGTCGCGTTCTCGTTCATTCTCATTTTCGTCGTCAACCGGGCCTTTTTCGGTTGGACGATTGCCGTTCATTGGCCGGTCGGATTGCTGGCGTGGCAAAGTGGCCTCGTTTTGATGGCCTCTGCGGCCGCGAGTTTGTATCCCGCGATGGTTGCCAGCAGGACGCCGGCGACGGAGCTACGACGGGAGGACTTGTAGCGTGGTGCGAGTTGCTTTGTTCCTGTTCCTGACGATCGCGGCGACCGAGTGGAAAGTCGCTGTTCCGGATTATCAATGGGCGTTTCCTCGAGACCACTGGGCCCATGACGGCTACCGCACCGAGTGGTGGTATTTCACTGGCCAGCTCGAAGCAGAGGACGCGAGCCGGCGCTTCGGTTATCAGTTTACGTTCTTTCGCATCGGCGTTTTGGACGAGCGTCCCGAGCTCGACTCCGACTGGACGTCGACGAGCGTCATCATGGGCCATGCCGCGATGACCGATCTCGCGTCGGGCGAGCACGTGTTTGCCGAAGTGTTCTATCGGGAGACGCCGCTCCTCGCCCAGTTCAGTTCGTTCAGCGCGTACCCGGAGCCGCGCATCGGATGGTCGCGTGGTCCGGCCGGCACTGGCGATCTATGGACGCTCGATTGGAACGGGAATGGCTTCGACGTCTCCGCTCGCGACGTGCAGCAAGGGATGGGTTTTCGACTCGAGACCACGGCCACGAAGCCTCTCGTGTTCCAAGGCCCCGATGGCTTCAGCCGCAAAGGCGACGAGTCGGGTGCCGCGAGTCAGTACTACAGCTTGACGCGTCTTTCGACGAGCGGGGAGGTCGAGCTCGGCGGTGAGCGTTTTCGGGTTACCGGCGAGAGCTGGATGGACAAGGAGTTCAGCTCGTCGCACCTTGCCGAGAATCAAATCGGATGGGATTGGTTCAGCCTCCAGCTCGACGACGGCCTGGATCTGATGCTCTATCGCATGCGGGAGGCTGACGGCACCGTTGACTATGCGAGCGGCACTCTCATCGATGCCGAGGGTGTAGCCGTGTACCTGACGATGCATGATTTCGACGTCGACGTTTTGGAGCATTGGACGAGCCCGGAGACGGGCGCGCGTTATCCATCGCGTTGGCGGATTCGACTACACGAGGCGGAGCTCGAGCTCGAGGTTCGCGGCCTTGCGGCCGACCAGGAGAACCGAAGTCGTCTGCCAGGTGGCGTGTACTATTGGGAGGGCGCGGTGGAAGTGTCTGGCGGAGCAGGGGGCCGCGGTTTCGTCGAGCTCGCCGGCTACGGCGAGGGCAACCGACCGCCGGTTTGAGGGATGCTGAGTTAGACAGGGAAAAGGATGCGGTGGTAGACTCGCGCCACAATTTTCTGAAGCTTACCTAGGAGGGGAAATGGATGGAATTGAAGCAATCTTCCGATGGATGCACATCTTCGTCGGCATTCTATGGATCGGACACCTCTACTACTTCAACTTTGTCAACGGGCAAATGGTCGCGAAACTCGATGCCGCTGCCAAAAAACAAGTCGTTCCCGAGCTCATGCCGAGAGCGCTCTACTGGTTCCGCTGGGGCGCAGCGTGGACCTGGATCACCGGCGTTTTACTCCTCATCATGGTCTACTACGCCTACGTCCCCGAGATGCTGTCCCCCGATGGCTGGTCAGTCAACGTCATCATCATGGTTGCCGTGACGTTTCTAGGCGTTTTCGTCTACGACGCCCTCTGGAACAGCGGACTCAAATCCAACTTGCGCGCCGCCGTCATCGTCACCTTCGCCCTGCTGGCAGTGGTGGTAGCGGGGTTCGTCTACTACGGCCACTTCCACTACCGCGCCGTCCTGATTCACACCGGTGCTTTGTTCGGAAGCGCGATGGCGTTCAACGTCTGGTTCCGCATCTGGCCCGCCCAAAAGCGGATCATCCGGGCTATCAAAAACGGTGAGAAGCCGGACGCCGCAGATCCTGCACTCGCCGGCCTACGGTCCAAACACAACACCTACATGTCGCTCCCACTCTTCTGGGCCATGATCGGATATCACACGACGTATTTCTCCGGTGGAAACCTTGGGCTCACGTCGAGCACGTACTGGATCGGCTGGCTGGTGATGATCGCCCTCAGCTGGCACATCATCTGGCACTGCTACAAAAAGGCCGGCGAAGTGCAAGGCTTCTAAGAAAAAACAAACGCAAAGCCGCGAAGGCGCAAAGACGCAAAGGAAGAGGGAGTCGGCGCCGAAGCCGCCCACTTTGTGCCTTCGCGACTCTGGGCCTTTGCGTCGAGATCTTTTTTCGTCGCAGCGGCGGGCGGTGAGGGGTCGACGCCCGTCACGCGAGCTTCGACACTTCCGCAAACGCCGAGTTGCGTTCAGCGCCTGTTTCAGCTCATCGTCGGTCAAGTCGCCGGCACCGTGCATCCAGTTCAGGATTCGATCGCGCCTAACGCGAACCGACTTTGGCTGCTCGCACGGGTCGAGCTCGCGTGGGTTCGGGATCATCGCGGCGAGCGTTGCGGCTTCCGCTGCATCCAGCCATGTGGCTGACTTCCCGAACACATCTCGCGCGGCCGCCTCGGCGCCGTAGACACCGTCGCCCCACTCGATGACGTTCAGGTAGATCTCGAGAATCCGGCTCTTCGAGAGCGCCTTCTCGAGACGGTACGTGAGGATGGCTTCTTTGAGCTTGCGCGCATAGGTGCGTTCGGTCGAGAGGTAGAGGTTTTTCGACAGCTGCTGAGTAATCGTGCTCGCGCCCCGGACGGTCCGACCTTCTTTCCAGTTCCGTTTGAACGCTTCTCTCATTTCGCGGGTGTCGAAGCCGTCGTGACTGTAGAAAGCGACGTCCTCTCCCATGAGAACGGCTTCGACGAGTCGTGGTGAGATATCCGCGAGCGGAGCCCAAAGTTGAGTGCGCTCCCCACCACGCGCCGCCATGAGCGCGGTTTCGGAGGGATTCTCCCGAACGAGGTAGTCGACGTCCGGCAGAGTGAGAAGGAGATAGGTGACAAAACCGCCGCCGAGCAGGACGGGCGCCGCCACGATGAGCGCAATCCACAACACTCTTGGTCGCAAGCGCATCGCCATGGCTTGCTTCCACTTTAGTTCGCACGAGGCGCCGGCTCAACTTTCCTTACCGTTTGGTAAGCCCCACGCGCCAACAAAACTACTTCGCTTCCGCGTCTGAGTACTACAATAGTAAGAAGGCACACAATTTAGAGGGGATATGGATTTCGAATACAGCGACGAGCAGGTAGAGCTGCGGCGGGCCGTCCGTGAGTTTGCGGACAAGGAGATCGTGCCCTACGCCTCCGAGTGGGACGACAAGGAAGAGTTTCCAGCCGAGGTCGTCAAGCAGCTGGGAGAGCTCGGTTTTCTTGGCGTGATTTTCCCCGAGAAATATGGGGGCGGTGGCATGAGCTATATCGACTACGCGATCGTCATCGAAGAGCTCGCGCGAGCCGATGCCTCCGTCGGGATTACCGTAGCGGCGCACACGTCCCTGTGCGCGAACCACATCTACGAGCAGGGCACCGATGCGCAGCGGGAGAAGTTTCTGAAACCGCTCGCGACTGGCGAGTGGCTCGGTGGATGGAGCCTCACCGAGCCGGGCGCCGGGAGCGACGCGGGCGGCACGCAGACGACGGCCGAGCTCGACACTGATAACGACGAGTGGGTGATCAATGGCAGCAAGACGTTCACCACGAACGGCTCGAAGTGCGACGTGGCCGTCGCGATGGCCGTCACCGACAAAGGCAAAGACAAGCGACGCATTTCCGCGTTCATCATTCCCAAAGGAACCCCGGGGTTTCGCCCGGGCAAGAAAGAGCGCAAGCTCGGTCATCGAGCTTCGGATACGTCGGAGATGATCTTCGAGAACTGTCGTGTTCCGAGCTGTCACCTGTTGGGCGAGCGGGGCGAAGGTTTCGTGGCTTCGCTGAAAGTTCTCGATGGTGGGCGCATCAGCATTGCTGCGATGTCCGTCGGTATCGCCCAAGCGGCGTTCGACTGCGCCCGAGACTACGCGCACGAGCGCAAGCAATTCGGACGCGCCATCGGATCGTTCCAAGCGATTCGTTTCAAGCTCTCGGACATGGCGACTGAGATTGACGCCGCTCGCCTGCTGTTGCATCGCGCGGCCTTTCTCAAAGACAAGGGCGAGCGCGTGACGAAAGAGTCCGCGATGGCCAAGCTCTACGCGAGCGAAGTCTCGGTTCGTTCGGCGGAAGAAGCGGTGCAGATCCTCGGGGGCTATGGCTACACGCGCGACTATCCCGCCGAGCGCTACTATCGCGACGCGAAGCTCATGACGATAGGCGAAGGCACCTCTGAAGTGCAGCGTATGGTCATCGCTCGCCAGTTGCTCTCCGTCTAAGAGCGCCTGTATGCTCTGGGCTTGGATCTCCAAAACCTCGTAGAGCGTCTCAGGAAGGGAGAACCGCGTGCGATCGCGCGCGCTCTCACCCTTGTCGAAAATGCCGAGAACGATAGCTCCGAAGCGCGGGAGCTTTTATCGCTAGTATTCGCGGACGAACGCTCCGCCAAGATCGTCGGCCTCACCGGCCCTCCCGGTGTGGGGAAGAGCACCCTCGTCGATGTCCTTGCCAAGCTCGCTCGAGAGCACGGTCGCGAAGTGGCTGTGCTTGCCGTTGATCCAACGAGCCCGTTCACCGGCGGCGCGCTTTTGGGGGATCGCGCGCGCATGGACTCGGGCACGGCCGATCCCAAAGTCTTCATTCGCAGCATGGCCACGCGCGGGCACGTTGGTGGGTTGAGCGCCGCCGTCTTCGAGGCACTCGTCCTGCTCGAAGCCGCAGGAAAGAACTTCATTTTCGTCGAGACCGTCGGGGCGGGCCAGGACGAAGTCGAGGTCGCGGCCGCGGTCGACGTCACTGTGGTCGTGCTCGCCCCCGGCCTCGGAGATCAAATTCAGGCGAGCAAGGCCGGCCTCATGGAAATCGCCGACATCCTCGTCGTCAACAAAGCGGATCGCGATGGCGCCGATCTCGTCGCCGAAGAGACACGCGCTCACACCGATGGAAAACCGGTCTTCAAGACTGTGGCGCGCGACGGAACGGGGGTCGACGCGCTATTCGCGGAGATCGAGCGAACGAGAGGCGAGCGGCAGCTCATGGAGGCCTGGCTTCTCAACTGCCTTCAGAGAGTCGTTCGAGAAAGGATTCCCGCCGATGCCTGGACCGACGCGGTCGAGCGTTTGAAAGCGCGGCAGGTGACGCCGTACGACGCGGCTGCCGAGCTGTTGGAGAGCCTGAGATCATGAAGATCCATCACGTCGGTATTGCGGTCAAGAGTCTCGATGAGGCGGCTGGACGTTTCGGCGGGCTACTCGGACTCGAAAAGGGCGAGCGCTACGATCTCCCCGAGCTCGGAGTGTGCGCCCTGTTCATGCCCGTCGGAGACAGTAACCTCGAGTTTTTGGAGCCTCTTGGCGAGACGTCGACGGTGGGGAAGTTCATCGACAAAAAGGGCGAGGGCATCCACCATATCTGCTTCGAAGTCGACGACATCGACTCGGCCCTGGAAGAGTTCCGAAGTCAGGGCGCCCGCCTCATCGACGAAAAACCCCGTCCCGGCGCGGGTGGCCACCTCGTGGCGTTTGTCCACCCGAAAGACACCCATGGGGTGCTGGTCGAGCTGAAGCAGCGTTAATTCGTTTGCGCGTAGGAGATAGAAATGGCAGAAGCGAAAATCGGCATCATCGGAGGAAGCGGCTTGTACGACATGGCTGGGCTAGAAGATGTAGAGCAAGTGGCTCTCGAAACACCGTTCGGGGATCCCTCCGGGAAATACGTTGTCGGAAAGCTCGCCGGCAAGCCTGTCGCCTTTCTCGCTCGTCACGGGGAAGGACATAAGTTGCTCCCTAGCGAGCTCAACTTCCGCGCTAATATCTTCGGGTTCAAGCTTCTCGGCGTCGAGCACATCCTCTCGGCGAGCGCGGTGGGCTCGCTGAAAGAAGATATCCACCCGCTCGATGTCCTCATTCCGGACCAGTTCATCGATCGCACGCGCGGGCGTATCTCGACGTTCTTCGGAAACGGTATTGCGGTTCACGTCGAGTTCTCCAAGCCGTTTTGCGCGCGGCTGTCGAAACTCATGGTCGACGCGGGGAGGAAAATCGACGTGCGCATTCATGAGGGCGGCACCTACGTGTGTATGGAAGGCCCGCAGTTTTCGACGCTCGCCGAATCGGAGCTCTACCGCTCGTGGGGTGCTCACGTGATCGGGATGACGAACCTTCAGGAGGCCAAGCTCGCGCGCGAGGCCGAGATGAGCTACGCGACGCTCGCGCTCGTGACCGACTACGACTGCTGGCACGTCAGCCACGAGTCCGTCACCGTCGCGCAGATTATCGAAAACCTTCAAAAGAACGCCGAGACCGCGCGCCAGATCATCGTGGAGACGGTAACCAACCTGGATCTGGACCGACCATCGCCACATGCCAACGCCCTGAAATCCGCGATCATCACCCAACCGGACTACATCGCAGAAAACATAAAGCGGGACTTAGCCCCGCTGATTGGCAAGTATCTGAAGTAGCGCATTGTCGTTCCAAATAACTTTAGCTGATGGCCGACGGCTGGCGGCCGATGGCCGAATCGCTCGCAGGAGACCAAATGTCGATTCTTGTGGTGGGGTCCGTCGCGTTCGACGACCTCAAAACACCTACTGAGGAAGCCAAAGGCGTCGTCGGAGGTGCTGCAACCTACTTCGCGCTCTCCGCGTCCCACTTCACCGAAGTGAACATCGTCGCTGTCGTCGGGAACGACTTCACCGAGCGGGAGAAGTCGATCTTCGACGGCCGCTCCATCGACCTCGCTGGGCTCGAGACGGCCGAGGGCAAGACGTTCCGCTGGGGCGGCGAGTATAGCAAGGACCTCACCGAGCGGACGACCCTGTTCACAGAGCTCGGGGTGTTCGAGAGCTTTCAGCCGGTGATTCCGGACCACTACAAGAAATCGAACCTCGTCTTTCTCGCCAACATCCATCCCGACCTGCAAGTCGACGTGATGCAGCAGGTGCAAAACCCCGGCCTCATCGGCGCCGACACCATGAACTATTGGATTGAGCGGACATCGAACGAGCTCGCCCGCATGCTCGAGGGCATCGACGTTCTCGTGATCAATGATGAAGAGGCGCGTCAGTTAGCCGGTATCCACAACCTCGTGAAGGCGGCTGCCAAAATCCGGGACATGGGCCCGAAAACGCTCGTGATCAAACGAGGCGAGTACGGCGTGCTTTGTTTTCGCGAGGGAGAGCGCTTCGCCACGGTGTCCTATCCTCTCGAGACGGTCATCGACCCAACGGGCGCCGGGGACAGCTTTGCCGGAGGTTTCATGGGATATCTGGCGACCCAGGACGACGTAACTGACCAAGTTGTGCGCCGCGCCATCATCTTCGGGAGCGTGCTCGGCTCGTTCTGCGTCGAGGACCTGGGGACACGGCGTCTCGAGCAGCTGCGCCGCGATGAAGTTCACGAGCGCTACCAGGCGTTCAAGGATCTGACGGACTTCGCCTCTTTGTAACTCCTTCGGTTTATATGTTTTGACGCCCATCGACCGGCGTGCTATTTTCGGTGAAATGTAGAGTGGTGGTGGGCGATGCAGGATTTGAACCTGCGACTTCTACCGTGTGAAGGTAGCACTCTCCCACTGAGTTAATCGCCCGAAGCGGGTGAAGCCTCAGAGTTTACCGAGCCTGAGGTTATCGGTCAAGAGTTCGACGTCGATGCCGGAGCTTCCCTGATCAGTGACCAATGACGCGCGGAGGCCCGCCTGAGCCTTCGAAAACTCTGGGTCCTCCTCCTCAACGCGTTTCTCGACATGCTCGGCTACGCGATGGTGTTCCCGTTGCTGCCGATCTACGCGGTTCGCATGGACGCGGACGCGACGGTCATCGGTCTCATCGTGGCGTCGTTCTCGGTGGCGCAGGTGGCGGCAGCGCCGCTCTGGGGGAGTTTCGGATCGGTTCGGACGCCGGCCGGCGCTTCTCGTGAGCCTCGTGGGCTCGGCGGTGGCGTTCACGATTTTCGCCTTCGCCGACACGATTGGGTTGCTCTTCTTGTCTCGGATCGTCCAGGGAGCCGCTGGCGGAACGACCGCCGTGATGCAGGCTTACGTGGGCGACTCGGTCGCTCCCGAGGAGCGCGCGAAAGCGCTCGGATGGCTCTCCGCCGCCACGAGCACCGGCGTCATGATCGGTCCCGCGGTGGGCTCGGCCATGTGGGTCTTCTGCTCCGAGGTGCCCGGACTTCTGGCCGCGAGCCTTTGTCTCCTGAACCTCGTGTTCGCGTGGCACTTGCTACCCGAATCGCGTCGCGAGGAGATGGGCGACAAGAAAGCCAAGAGATCGATCCGCAGCATGTTCTGGGAAACCGTACGCCACCCCGGGCGGGAGATGTCGGAGCTGATTTGGATCTACGCGGTCGCGATGACCGCGTTCAGCTCGATGACGGCCATCCTTGCGATCTTCCTGATGGCTCGGTTCGCGATCGACGAGTCGAACATTGGCTACATCTTTCCGCTCATGGGCGCCGTGTCGATCGTCATGCGGGCCGGTGTCTTGGGGAAGCTCGTGAGCCGGTTCGGGGAAGTGAAGTTGATGCGCATGGGTGTGGTGCTGATGGCGCTAGGCCTTCTGGCGTTTCCCGTGCCGACGAACCTCGCGGTGTTTCTTGTGGTGATGCTGCTGATGCCGATCGGGACAGCTCTACTGTTTCCCGCGACGAGTGCGCTCCTCAGTTAACGATGCGATCCGAAACAGCTCGGCCAAGTCAGGGGCGTTCAACAAGCCTTCGGTGGTATCGCGAGGATCCTCGGACCCATCTGGGCGGGCGCGTCGTTCGAACGATACGGCGCGGGCGTTCCGTTTCAAGTGGCGGGCGCCGTCGTGTTCTTCGTCGCGCTCCTCACGACGCGCGTCCGACCCCAGCCGGAGCGCGCGAAGTTGGTCGAATCCTGCCCACGAGTCGATAGCCTTTGAGCCTTGATGTTGACGACCAAGTTCCATCGTTTCCTGACGAGCCGTCACCCGCAACATCATCGGGCCGGCTTCAACACCTGCTCGACGTCGACCAGAAGAACGCCCAGCTTCTTCGCTTCTTTCGTCAGCTCTGTGGTGAAGCCGGCACGTGAAAAGATTGCAAGGTCGACCTTGCGCGCGGGCCGTTTCAAATCCGCCTGAACGGCAGTCGTTTTGGCGGTCAACTTACCGAGTACGTCAAGGCCAGCCGGTTTCACCGTCCATTCGCATTCACCCAACAAGAGAGCACCCTCGTCGGCCGGGGCGACGACATCGACTTCGTTCTCGTGACGCCACCAGCTCCCAATAGGGGTAGCGGCTCCATCTGTGCGTAAATTTACTCTAAGGGCCGGCGACAAAATAAGTTCCCGTTTTCAAGACGGTCGGATGGTGTAGTTCCATTTGGGTAGAGTCTGGTCCTTTGTAACGGAAAGCGCCTGCATCCGCTCGTCAGTGATTTTGACGCCCTTCGGATAACGACGCCGGATAAGGTGTGCGCGTACTCGCAAACCGGAAGAGGTGGTGGTCGTGCGGATGTATTTGAGGATGGTTTCGTAGCTGTCGAGAGGCCTGCCCGCCCAGTTCTTGCTGATCTCGCTGAACAGACGGTGCTCCACTGGATTCCACTTGGATGTACCGGACGGATAGTGGGCTATGGTGATAGCGATGTCGTGGCGATTGCAAATCCGCGTTTGAAGCCCGTGCTTCCAACCCCGACACCGATAGCCATTGCTGCCCCCGGCGTCTGCCAATATCGCGAGGTCACGGGCTGCAGGATAGCGTCGCCGTCCTTCCGTTCGCCACCACTTCTCGATGGCATTCACGGCGAAGTCCGGGGTGTTGTACGAGGTACCAATGAACACTGTCCCGCGGTTCGCGAGCAGATCGTAGGCGCCGTAGGGGATTGCGATGCCGTTCGATTCGGAACGGAAGTCATGGTCTTTGACGAGAGTCGGCTCGCGGTTCCAGGCCTGCCCGCCGTTTTTGAATAATCCCACCAGCTCCCGTTTCTTCGTGTCTACGCTGATGATGGGATGACCAGCTGCGGCAAAACGCTCGCGCAGTTCGGCGATACACGCGAATTGGGTATCGCGATCTTCGGACGTGGCACCGCACAGCTTCTTGTGGTTCACCCGCAACGAGAAGCCGAGCTGTTTGAGCAGTCGACCGACGGTTTTGCTGCTGACGTTCACACTGAGGCTTCTTAGCTCGCAAGCAATCTTGTCGGTGGTCCGCCGCGTCCATTTCACTCCCGTCATCGGATCGCCCGCGGTGTCGTGCTTCATGAGTTCTTCGATCTTGGCGATGACTTCTGGCGTTTTTTTTGCACGGCGCGCCGTCCGCCACCCTTTCGCCGAACTCCGTCGAGCTCAACATCTCTCATTAGCAATTCCCTACGACCTCTGGCTACCGTGCTCGGATCCATCCCGAGCAGTTCGGCAATCTGTTGGTCGCCACCGTGACCGAGCTTCATGGCCTCGACTCCCGCGTAGAGACGGCGCTGCTTTTCATCGAGCAGGCTGTAGAAAAGAACGATCGCAGCCTTCAACTCCACGGGGAGCACGCGGACTCCCCCGACCCAGCCCAACGTGGAAGGTGACGCCTCATGTACCTGGCGGGCCGAGAGCTGTTGCTTGCGCGTGCTCACATCGGTGGCCAGATACAGATATCGGCCGAACACCTGCTCGCGCGCCAATCTTTTCTCTCGGACCAGTTTCAACAGAGGAGCCTTGACGTCAACCTGCACCACGTCCTCGAGCTCGTCGACGTAGTAGCCTGCCTCACAGGCCGCGACCAACGCTTTTACCGTCGCAAGCAACGTCCCGTACTTCGAGAACCACACTGAGCGCAACGACCAAAGACCTTTTCGATCGAACTGGGCGATCTCGTCCAACGTGTAGTAGCTACCACGGTGGGAGTAGCTTGTCCGATACGCCAACTCATTGAGCTTTCGGAAGACGGTCGAGTCCACATCGGTACCCAACACTGCCTTCAAATCATCGAGGGTAGCTATTTTGTGCTTCCTCAACAGGCGGTCGAGATCTTCAGACTGATAGCTCGTAGGTCTCATAACAGGAGAAGTGCTCCTTGATAGGCGTAATCCTCCCTAAAATGAGGACCGTTTGTCAAACACGCGCTGGTTGCTGAAGATCTACAAATGTTCCGTTTCTAGGGAGCTTGCCAGGCTCTCGTGATGCCAGACGACATCGCGATCACGACCTGAAACAGGAAGAGTGTGCTCAAAACTAGACAGTTATTTTGTCGGCGGCCCTTAGGCATGCGAGCAACGTGCGTGCTTCTTGATGGCCGCGGGTGGGCCAGGCCGGGTGGACAAACACACGCGATACCCGCCCCACCTCTCGCCGGTAACTCGCCTCCGGGGGACCGTACCTTCATGAATTTTTAAAAAATGTCGACCTCTATTTGTGTGCGTCGGAAATCTGGGACGCGGCGGCGATGAAGGGCACGGCATTCGGGACATCTTGATGGCCCACGATCAAGCCTCCGTTAAGCCGCCCAACGCCCCGGTATCGAACGCGAGGCCCTCGAGCAGCGCGAACCCGCGATACAGAAGCTCCGCGACTTTTGGGGCGTGCTCCTCGGTTCGTGCGGTCCATCGCTTATGATGCCGGGAGGGAAGGAGTCACCTTTGTCTGAGCGGATTCCCTATCATCCGGTGATCCTGGACGGCTGGCTGGTCCTCTACTCGACCGAAGGCGAGGGCCTGCAGGCTCGGTGGACGTTTACCGGTATGGAAGAGAACTGGCTGCCGCTCCTCGACGAGATGGACACGCGGACCGACAGGGCTGCCCAGTGGTGGCACCAATTCCACGCGGCGGACTTTCCTGCCGAGGGAATCCAGGTCTCCGTGAAGGAAGTGCGAGAGCACCTCGCAGCCCTCCACGCTGCGTGCGCCCCTCACTTGGCGAAGAAAAAGCCTCTTCAGAGTCAGTACGAGAGCCTCGTCGAGCTCTGCGATCGGACGAGCGGGAGGATCCGCATCGAGCGCTACGTTGATCCGTACAAGGGCGCCCCGTCCATCGCACCGGGTTTGCGCTTCCGTTGCGAGGGCAGCGGCAGCCTCAAGCTCTTGCGCCACGATTTCGACTGGCCACCGCCCATGACACCGGAAGAAGTGCGATCTCTCTCCCGATACTGATGGGGAATGTTGATCGCCACTTTCCTCTCCCTCGCATTGCCACCTGTGGTGGTGAAACATTTCGGGCCGATCGGCGGCATTGTGGCCGCCGTCGCGGCGATCGTTGTCTGGTTCTCAATCTACCCGCCCAGCATCGCGGGACAAACCCACGGACTGCTTGCAATGGCTGTGTTCCTCGGCAATGCCGCCACCATCCTGGTGTGTCTCTTGTTCATCGTGCAGCCGTAGGGCCGGCTGTGCCGGCCCCGCTCTCTTGACCCCCAGCGTTGCTGGGGAGCATAAAAATCCGGGGGCAGACGGACGGTATCGAGTCTAGAATCTCACGAGAGGTCCTTGATCCACGCTTCGATTGGGGAGTTTTTGGGCTGACCAGCAGTTCTTCTACGGTGCTTCGCGCGGGCTGACCTGTCAGTAATCCGTTGTTGGCAGCCAGCTTCTAGCCGCTGCGGTCTGGGAGCAAGAAGTTTGCCCCCACATTTTTATGCTCGCCTACTGGCAGGCGTTCTTCCATGCTCATGAGTGACCTTGCCACGGCGTATAACCGACCACTGGAGCAGACGGCCCGGCGGGCCGCTGCTTGGCCAGAACGAAAAAAGCTAGAATGCTTCGGACTCACGTCGTCGGGCCGCAGCTCAGCGGCGACGTTATACCGGACACGTCTGGCAGTCTTGCTTAGACGCCTTATATCGATAGCGCATCGTGCCATGGCTTTCGGAGATGCCCCTGAGATAGTTGAAGGTTAGGAGTGGCGGCTCCTAAGGCCGGGTTCGATAGAATCCGGCTGTGAAGGAAAAAGAAAGGAGCCACCACGATGGTCAAATTACCAAATCATCGATGCGAAGAACAGGAAGAAGCTTCGAGAGATACTGAGCTCGAAGGGGCAAGCTCTGTTGCCGTTCTTGGATGCGATTGAGCGAACCGAGATAGCGATCGACGAAGTGATCGACGTTGCTGGCCGAGCGACGATCGAAGCGGTCTTGGATCTGTCAGCCCAAAGTGTGGCTGGGGAGAAACACCCGGGGAAGAAGGGTAGCGATGTTCGCTGGCACGGCCGGCAGGGTGGCGTAGTAAGCCTTGCGGAGCGGAAGTTGAGAGTGAGCCGGCCACGTCTGCGGCGTAAGGGAAAGGCAGAGGGAGGGGAGGTTGCGATTCCTGCCTACGAAGCGGTGAACAACTCGTCTCGGCTGAGCCAACGCATCTGGGAAATCCTGATGCTGGGTGTGTCGACGCGCAAGTACGCGTCGGTTCTTCCCGAGATGGCGGAGACGGTAGGGGTTAGCAAGAGCGAGGTGAGCCGTGAGTTCGTGGAAGCAAGCGCGGAGCAGTTGCAGGGGCTGATGGAGCGTCCGCTGGACGAGCTGGAGATCGCGGTCGTGTACCTGGACGGGATTCGCTTCGGCGAGCACCACGCGCTGGCGGCAATCGGCGTAGATACAGAGGGATACAAGCATGTTCTGGGGCTTCGGGATGGAGCATCGGAGAACCAGATAGTGTGCAAGGCGCTGCTGGAGGACCTGGTCGAACGAGGCCTGAGCCCAGAGCGGTGTCGGCTGTTCGTGATCGATGGCTCCAAGGCGCTACGGGTCGCCGTCGACGCTGTGTTCGGTACCCACAACAAGGTCCAGCGTTGCAGGAAGCACAAGGAGCGCAATGTGCTCGGTTATCTGCCGCAGGAGCTGAAGCCGCAAGTGCAAGCGAGCCTGCGTTCGGCCTGGCAGCTCCCAGCAAAGAAGGGCAAAGCGCGGTTGGAGCAACAGGCGAAGTGGCTCGAGGACGACTACCCCTCGGCGGCGGAGAGCATCCGGGAGGGGCTCGACGAGATGTTCACCATCAACGAGCTCGACCTCCCCGCATCTCTGAAACGCTGCCTTGGATCGACGAACATCATCGAGTCGTGCTTCAGCGGTGCGCGAGGTCGTACCCGTCGCGTCACCCGCTGGCGCAATGGCAAGATGGTTCTGAGATGGGCCGCTTCGGCTCTGCTCGCCACGGAGAAAAATTTCCGTCGTATCATTGGATACCAATCGCTACCGATCCTCGAAGCGAAGTTAGCGGAGGTCACTGAGAATCAAGCGCTCGACAAGCACGCCAAAGTCGGGTAAACCATGTGTCAGGAGCCGCCACCACCTCGAACCTTCAACTATGGTGGGGCACCTCCCCTGCGGGCATCGCGCTCATGCAGATCAAGACTGCAACCAGCGAGGAGCCTAAGTGTAGAGAAGAGATTTCGCAAGGAGGTATCATTGGATACCAATCGCTACCGATCCTCGAAGCGAAGTTAGCGGAGGTCACTGAGAATCAAGCGCTCGACAAGCACGCCAAAGTCGGGTAAACCATGTGTCAGGAGCCGCCACCACCTCGAACCTTCAACTATGGTGGGGCACCTCCCCTGCGGGCATCGCGCTCATGCAGATCAAGACTGCAACCAGCGAGGAGCCTAAGTGTAGAGAAGAGACAATGTGGACTCACGCGTCTCCGACCCGACAATTCCCCATTGCGCCTCTACAATGTTTTGGAACTCCCGGCCTGCTAGTCCACTGGATCTTTGATTACTATACAAAGTTAGGCTTTTCGCCAGCCCATAAGATTCATGCACTTAGAATGGTTTCGGCAAGCTCTGCTTTATCTAGTTTGTTCTGATACAGGGGACTAGGGTTTCATCACTTAATTGTAAGCCAGATGATCTGGCGTCGGTCGGAGCCTGGGTAACGAGTGACCCGCACTGACCAGCCAGGATGGGGCGGAACAGTCCTCGCTTTCGTCCGACATAGATGACAATGGCAAGGCAGAGCTGTATAACTTCAGCTGGAGCCGACGGCCGGCACGTACGGTCTTCAACGAAGCCGCCCGCAGCTCAGCAGCTCGTTATTTGGATGCTGTCCCTGTCAGGTGCGGTCAGGCGAGCGAATTATTTCCGCTGGGTCGGCAAAGTCAGGCGATCGCCGACGGGTAGCTGGGACCATTCAGAACGACGCAGGCTGCGACGCTCGAGCTCTTCGTAGTCACTGGCGAGTAGCTCTTCGGGATCCCGATCAAAGGTGTTGCGGTGTCCTCGACCCCGGCGGAAGGCCCGAACGGTGCGGACGGGGCAAAAGATCAGGCCGAGGCTCATGAAGATGATGCGGTCGATCCAGTACAGAACATACCAGCCGCAGCCTCCGCTACTCAGCTCCCAGGCGGCAATCTCCAGCTCTCCTCGCCAATCCGTTTCGTACCCGCTGAGGACATGGTGAATGTCGTGAAGCATCAGCGACTTTTTGAAGCCGTAGATGGGAAGCACGGGGACGAGATGCCCCCACAAGTGCACTTTGATCCAGTTGCCCCGATAGAGCTCGTTGCGAGGTGTATCCGGCTTCACGAACCCACGCTCGACTAAATACGCCCGCAAAGCTTCTTCTGTCGTCATCGATCCGTCGTCCACTCCTGCCAAATGGCTAGCTATCTATCGCTGCCCCTTTGCTGATTCGATCTGTTCTTCTTGCAGCCCTTGTGAATGAGCTGCGAAGATGATTCGACCATCGCGATCGATGAGGAATGTACGCGGGATCGAGCTGATCCCGTGGGGCTTTGCGACGATCCCGTCCCAATTTCCTTCCCCAAACAGGACACAGAAGTTGTACTCGCCCTCGTCGAGATAGCTCAGAACTTCGGGAATCTTCCCCTCGATGTTGGTCCCGAAGAGCTGACGCTCCCTCACCACCCGTCTGGGCTCATCGACGTGGGACGAGCGGGCCGGGCCGCGGGTGACTTCTGCTTCCGTGATCACACGGACCCTGGTGCCGACGCGGCGACGGCCGGCACGACGACGAGTAGCACACTTGTCGTGAACCGAAACACTCTAAACTCCAGTTTGTGGGGGTCACTGTCATTGTAACAGGGAGTCGTCGCGAGCGCGGACGTAGCTACTAGGACCCGATCCGCCCTCTCGGAAGCTCCCTCTCACTTCCCGGCATCCACCGGTTATAGAGAGGGTCTTTGCCCTGCGGCCGCCGCCGAGAGGTTCCCCGCTTTGGACCGACGCTCCTTCCACACGTGCCACCACCCGTACGTCGACCGGTTGGACCATCGTCTTTACAGGCTGCGACCATTGCCACCTTACAGGGGTAGCAAGGAGCTCGATCACTCGCCGGTTAGGGCTGATCGGTCGTGGCCGTGCCCGGTCCACCGTCGCGGTAGCGCTCGAACCAGGCGAGGATGTTCGCTACCTTCGCGATGAGCTGGCTCGGCCGCGCGACGATGTTGTGGGATGCTCCAGGGATGCGCACGAGGGCGGTGTCGACCCGGCGCAGCAGCAGCGCGTGGAAGAACTGCTCCGACTCCGACAACGGTGTGCGCAAGTCCGCGTCGCCCGTCAGAAGAAGCGTCGGTGTCTCCACATTGCCCACCAGGGAGATGGGCGAGAACTTCATGTAGGTCTCGGGGTTCTCCCAGGGTGAGCCGGGGAAGCGATAGTTGTGGTAGCCGTAGTAGTTGTCCGCGACCAGAACCTTGCTGTACCAGTTGATGACCGGTTTGGCCGCTACCGCGGCGGTGAAGCGGTTCGTCTTGCCCACGATCCAAGCCGTGAGGATTCCGCCCGCGCTCCCACCCGTGACGAACAGGTTGCGCTCGTCGATATATCCCTTGACGATCACCGCGTCGACACCCGAAATCACGTCGTCGTAATCCTCGCCCGGATAGTTGTGGTAGAGAAGATCGCCAAACTCTCCGCCGTAACTCGTGCTTCCGCGCGGGTTGGTGTACAGGACGACATAGCCCGCGCTGGCGTAGAGCTGTATCTCCGCGGAGAAACGATCGCCGTAGTTCGAGATGGGGCCGCCGTGGATCTCGAGAATCAGCGGGTACTTCTTCTGCGGCTCGAAGTCGGGCGGCTTGACGATCCAGCCTTGTATCTTCCGTCCGTCGAAGGATGAGTCGAACCAGATTTCTTCTACCGCCCCGACTGTCTTGTGCTCCAGCAGGTCGTCAGCGCGGTGAGCTGCTCGATGCGCGAACCACTGAGCGTTCCCAGCGCGACGTCGCCGGGCCGCTCCGGCCGCGTGAGCGTGAAAGTAAAAGCACCGTCGTCCGCCACAGAGAACGAGCCGCCACCGTACGGACGACCGTAAGAGGTACCGCCGAGATCGTTTGCAAGAACTCGCACTTCACCATCCCGCGTGACGTGGGCGAGCTTCGTGTTGCCTTCGCTGTCGTACTTGAAGAACAGTCCGCGGCCGTCGCTCGACCAGGCCGGATTGGAAGCGCTTCTGTCGAGCGATTCGGTGAGACGACGTTTATTCGAGCCGTCGATGTTCATGATGTAGAGCTCGGTCACCTGATAGGTTCGGATCTTGTCGTCGTAGCTGAGGTAAGCGACGGTGTTCCCGTCCGGCGAGACCACCGGGCTGTGGTCGTGGCCGTTTCTGTCGGTCAGCGCCTGAATCTCTCCGCTGTCGAGCGAGACCGCATAGATCTCCTAGTTTTTGAACTCGTACTCCCAGTCCTCGTTCCGGTTCGCCGAGAAGACGAGCGTCTTGCTGTCCGGTGTCCACGAGGGAGCGTTGCGATGGTGGAACTCGCCCGTCGTGACTTGCCTTGCTGTGCCTCCAGAGACGGGGATAACAAAGAAGTGATTGAATCCATGGGGAAGATACCCGCTACCGTCCGCTCGGTTGCGGACTCGCTCGATGAGCTTGGGCGGATCGGCCCACTCGGCTCCCTTTGGTTTTGCCGGAAGCTTGGCGAGAGAAGGCTCCGGCTCGGGCACGAGCATGGAAAAGGCAATGTGCTTACCGTCCGGAGACCAGGTGATTTGCCAGGGCGATTCGAGCACCTGCGTCAAAACCGCCGTTTGGCCCGTGTCCATCCAGCGCAGGAAAATCTGGGTCTTGCCTTCTTCTTGGGACAGGTAGGCGAGCATGGAGCCGTCGGGTGACCAGCGCGGTGAAGACTCACGACCGGAGCTAGTCGTCAGCTTGCGATGGTTGCTGCTGTCGGCGTCTACAATCCATAGCTCGTTTCGTCGACGGTCCTCCATGATATCCATCGAGTTGCGCTCGTAGACGACACGCTTTCCGTCGGGCGAGATTTGCGGATCCGAGGCAAACTCTAGCTGAAAAACGTCCATCATCTCGAAGTGGTTGGACTGTGCCAGGGCCACAGCCGTCCAAGCCAGAAACGCCGGCAGAAACGCAGACAACACGGATTTCGATTTCATCGCCAACCCCCAGGATTACGTATGGCGCGATTGTATACCCCCCCAAGACTCAAGACACGTACCACCCTTTTGTTTCGACGGGCGTTCCGCCAGTGTCTCACCCTCCACCAACTCCATCGCGGGTGCTTCCGCCATCAACTGTTGCTACGCTGCCAGAGGCATTTCCGGGTTCGTGGCGGCTGGCGGCCTGTGCGAGTTGGCGAACACCAGCGCGTCGCTTCACGACAATAATGGCATCAGCGTCGACGCGAAGATTTCCCTGAATGTCAGCCGCCGTGTGGTAAGTCCAGCCTGCATCGCCGGAGTTCGGATCTCGCGCCCGAACCTCAGAGTTCCGTGCGGCCGGATGAAATTGTAATAGCAACGCAGCAACTCCAGGTGCTCTTCGAGCCTCTCCTTTGAGCGAGCGTGGCAGAGCGTTTTCCTCGCGAGATATGGTTTGCCGAATGGTCAGATTCAGGCGCTTGATGAACGAGGTGTTCAATGTCGAGGAGTGTTAGGGCCTGACCGCCAACAGTTCATCGCGGAAGCACCGCCGGACTAATAATGATGAGCCACAACTTACAACTCAGCCGATCTGGTCACGGGACGGATCGTGTGCCGGTCTCTCACTCATGTGATGGCCGTCGAGGTGAGCTTCGGTCCACCGTTCGAGGTTTCGGCCCCAAAGCCGCTCGTCGAGGACACGTTCTGGAACGCCGCGGGTGGCACGTACTACGACGTCATGCCTGACGGAAAGCTCGTCATGCTGGAGGCCGAAGGCGCGCGAGGGGGCTTACGTGAACGTCGTTGTCAATTGGTTCGAAGAGCTCGAAGCGCGCGTGCCGCGATGATCACACCGCAGCCCAGCGCTCGCGGATCCAGGCAGGACGATGCGCGATCGTGTTGCCTTTCGACAGCCGGTCGCGCAGGTAGCCGACGATGAACTCGTCGAGCTGCTCCTCGGTGTCCTGGTCGAGCTCATGGAACCGTAGCCCCATTCCGCGCTGATCCACGCTTCGCCCGGCGGTCCACACGACGTCGACCGGTGTTTCGAAAAGGTGCTCGTAACTTCCGCCTAGATTCGGCATGTAGAGCGTCAGCGGATCTTCTGGCTCGAGTGCTACGTCGGAGCTCACGTACAGGCCCCCGCAGCTCATGTTCACCGAGCGCGCTGGAGCGTACGTGTCCCCGTGGCAGAAGAACACGTTCAACTCGGTAGGAATGCGCAACCGAGAACGGTTCTGGAGACGTGTCACGATCTCCTTGCGATCGAATCGATCGCCGCTCGGCACCTTGTTCGAAGCGCGAGAGATCAGGAGGTTATCGTAAAACCCCTTCAGCTCATTCCAACGTTGTTCCGACTGAACAGGCAAGCTGCCCCAAGATTCGATCTTCGCTTGGTTCAGCTCGCAGAATTCTTGGACTAGATCGAGCTCGCTTCTCATAGTCCTTAGATGGTCGCGCACGGCGAGAAAATGTGCGGTGATACAAGCTGTGGGCTTACGCCTATCGGTGGTTGGGGTCGGTTCCCCGCGGCGAGGGGTTAAAGCAACGCTGCCGCGGCTACGAACAGAAGCGTAGAAATCGATGCAACTACCAGAGCATAGGGGAGTTGCGTGTTCACATGGTCGATGTGGTCGGACCCTGCCGCGAGCGAAGCGACGAGGGTGGTGTCGGAGATCGGAACGCCGTTCTCGCCGTCCTTCACGAGAACCACACCGCCGCCTCTTTCCGGGCTGCCGTGTGTCCAGGTTCCCGTGAGTGACTCCAACGAAGCCGCTGCCAGGATGCGAGTATGAACAGTAGCGCTGCCATTGGGTTCGATCTATTCCGGTTCAGCTTGTCTTTGGTCCTGACATAGTCGATGGTCCCCGTCAGGCTCCAATTCCATGATGCCGTATGGCGCGGAGAAACGCACTTGCAGATCTCGGAAGTTCGCGATTTATCTTCTGCGATGCAACTCTCTGTCCAGACGTTTCAGTGAAGTGAACAGCGTTCCACCGGTTCGGTACCTGTTCGAAAGGCTTCTCTCTGCGGTTTCGGGCAGTTCGGTCCCGCTCGCTGGTTGGTCGAGGGGTCGATGTCTACGAAGGTGATGCCTTCTGGCGCCACGAAACGCTCTTTCTCCTTCCCCGACACTGCTGCTTTCATGAAGCGAGTCCAAATGGGGAGTGCGGCCTGCGAGCCGGTGAGGCCGAGCACGCGGTTGTCGTCGTAGCCGACCCAAACGGCGGCGAGGACGTCCGGTGTGTAGCCCACGAACCAGGCATCGCGGGTATCGTTGGTGGTGCCGGTTTTGCCGGCGGCTTGGGCGGTGAAACCTCGAGCTCGGATCTCCTTGGCGGTGCCGAAGCTCAAAACGCTACGCATCATGTCGGTGACGAGGTAGGCGCTTTCGGGTGAGGCGACCGGTCTCGATACCACCGGACGCTCGCCGATGGTCCCACCCGACGCGTCTTGAAGTGTCGTGTAAAACCGCGGCTCGACCCGCTTGCCGCCATTCGCCAGCACCGCGTACGCTGTTGCCAGCTCGAGCGGGGTGACTTCAAAAGCGCCGAGAACTAGCGATGGGTAAGGTGAGAGCTCGCTCGACATTCCCATCGCGTTCCAGATGTCGACGACGTTGTCGAAGCCGACGTCTTGGCCGATGCGAGCCGTGGCGACGTTCAAGGACAGCGCGAGCGCGCGCCGGTAGCTGACGCGACCTTCGAAGCGGCGGCTGTAGTTCTGAGGGGTCCACGGCTTTCCGGCCTGGCGGAACGTCGTCGGCTCGTCGACCACCATCGTCGCGGGGGTTACGTTCGCCCGTTTCTCGAAGGCGGCGAGGTAGACGAACGGCTTGAATGCGCTCCCGGGTTGGCGGTGCGCGTCGACGGCTCGATTGAACTGGCTGGCTCCGTAGCTCTTGGCGCCGACCAGGGCCAAGACGTCGCCGGTTTGCGGTGACAAAGCGACGAGCGCGGCTTGAGGAAGCTCGACGCCGTCCGAAATCTTGCCACGGATCTCCTCTAAACCTTCGACGACCGCTTGTTGGGCGCGATTTTGAAGATAATGGTCCATGGTCGAGTGCACTACGAGATCGCGCGTTTGCAGGTTGCGTGCGTCGTACTCTTCGAGAAGCTCACGAGTCAGCGCATCGACAAAATAGGGCGCTTCGCCTCGGTCTATGGCGCCGTGGACGAGTCCGAGCGGTCGACTCGAAGCGTAGGTAGCGCTCGCTTCATCGAGAAAGCCCGCATCCACCATCTGCCGGATCACGACGTTCCGGCGCTCGCGGGTTTGCTCGGGATAACGGAACGGAGAGCTCGCGTTGGGCGCGCGGATGATCGCAGCGAGGACCGCGCCCTCGGCGACGGTGACGTTGCCGACGTTCTTGCCGAAGAAGATCTGTGCTGCCTGTTCGACGCCGTTGATGCCGAACGAGCCGCGCTGACCGAGGTAGACGTCGTTGAGGTAGAGCTCGAGAATCTCGTCCTTGCTCGCACGGCTTTCCCACAAAACCGCGAGGTAGGCCTCGAGAATTTTCCGTCGCCACGTACGCTCCGGGGTCAGGAAGTAGTTCTTTACGAGCTGCTGGGTGAGTGTGCTCGCGCCCTGGCGTAGCTCGCCGCTCAAGAGATCGGTCGCCAAGGCGCGTGCGATGCCGATCGGATCGAGTCCTGTGTGCGAGTAAAAGCGTCTGTCTTCCGTCGCGAGGATAGCGTTTTGCACGTGGGGCGGCACCTCGTGGAGGGGTACCCACCGCTGTTTGGAGCGGTTGGCGCCAAACAACGTCGTCACTGGCACGCGGCCGAACAGGATCCTCTCGAGGCTCACGTCGGAGCGCGACTCGCGTAGCGCCGAGACCCACATCCCTTCGAACTCGACCACGACAGGAATCCGAAACTCACCGCGGCGGCGCACGTGCACACCGCCCTTGGCGACGGCAAACGTGGCGGGCTCGTCCTCGAGTGTTGCCCGCTGCCGGTAGCCGAGATCGTTCAGGAGGCTTATCAGCTCATCCCGAGAAAGGCGTTGTCCGCGCCGAAGCTCGAACGGCTTGGCGTAAACCGAGGCGGGACGTTCGGTGGACTCGCCTTGAAGCCGGGCGTCGACGAGCGCGGTGAACCGGAGTGTGTGGTAGATGAAGATCGCGGCGACGGCAAACAGGAACACCGACACAAGACTGAGAAGCCCGACGGCGATCTTGAGCCGACGGGGAGAGTATTTGCGGGGCTTTTTCTTGCGCCTGCTTTTCTTCTTAGCCAAAGCTCGTCAGAATTTGTAGACCTTCATCATGTTGGTGGCGCCGGGAAGCGTCGTGTGCCCGCACACGGTGACCACGACGTCGCCGTCCCCGACGAAGCCCCTTCGCTTCAAGAACTTCATCGCGAATTCCAACATCGCATCGGTGGTGTCGAAGTGCTCGGCGTGCATCGGGGTTACGCCCCAACGCATGGCGAGGCGACGGAAGACGCGATCGGAGGGCGTGAAGCCAAGGATGTGACTCTTGGGACGCGAATGGCTGACCAGGCGTACCGTGGAGCCCGATTCGGTGAAGGCGACGATGTAGCGTGCGTCGAGCTCTTCGGCCGCCTGTCGCGCGGCGAGTGCAATGGCACGTGCGACGTCCGAGCTATGGAGGAGAGGAAAGTCAGCCGAGCGTCGGCGCATCGGGCTGTTGCCGATGTGGTTCTCGGTGTGCGCGGCGATGCGGGCCATGGTTTCCACGGCCTCCACCGGGTAGCTACCGCTTGCGGTCTCGGCGGACAGCATCAGTGCGTCGGTGCCATCGAGGATGGCGTTGGCGATGTCCGAAGCTTCGGCGCGCGTGGGGACGGGTTCATGAACCATCGATTCGAGCATTTGCGTTGCGATGATGACGGGGCTCCCGCGCTGGTTTGCTTCCCGGATGATCTCTTTTTGAATCGTCGGTACCGTCTCAGGTGGGAGCTCGACGCCGAGATCGCCCCGGGCGACCATGACACCGTCCGCCACTGCCAAAATCTCGCTCAAGTTCTCGACGGCTTTGGGGCGCTCGATTTTCGCGATGATGTGAAGGTCTTCCTGTCCGTTGTCTTTGAGGTGTTTGCGGAGATCCTCGATGTCTTGCTTGCGTTGCACGAACGACATCGCCATGAAGTCGACGTCCATCTCGATCCCGGTCAAGGCGTCGTGTCGATCTTTGTCGGTCAGGCTCGGCGTTGATATGAAGACACCGGGAAGATTGATCCCTTTGTTGGACTTCAACGTGGCGCCGTTGACGACCTGGGTGATGACGTCTTCGTCGGTCACTTTCTCGACCAAAAGCTCGATGCGCCCGTCGTCGAGCACGATCCGATCGCCCTTCCCGACATCGTGGGGAAGCTGCTTGTAAGTCGTGGACACACGCTCGGCATCTCCTGGCACGTCGTTGATCGTCACCACGAACTTGGCGCCCGCCTCGAGCTTGACCCCGCCGCTTTGAGTAACTTTGCCGGTGCGAATCTTGGGGCCCGAAAGATCCTGAAGGCAAGCAACGGCCCGATCGAGTCGATTCGAGATTTCACGAACGTTCTGAATGTTCTCGCGATGCTCTTCGTGCGTTCCGTGTGAGAAGTTCAGCCGGGCGACGTCGATGCCGGCTTCGATGAGCTTCTCGATCATGCCGTCGCCGGAGGTTGCCGGTCCGAGCGTGGCTACGATTTTGGTCTTGCGCATGATTAACCGAGCGGTGCTTTCGATTCTGTGGGTGTCGCCGGAGCGTGATCGAAGAAACGATACTTGAGTATCGTCGAGATGATCTTCCATCCGGCGAGAACGGTTCCTTTGACCGTTCCTGTGATTTTGGACTTGCCGATACGACGGTGATAGCTGACCGGGACTTCCGTTGCGCGCACGCCGGCTCGGGCCGCCTTCGCTTGCATCTCCGCGGTCCAACCGTAGTCGCGATCTCTCATGGAGAGCGCCATCAATGTTTGGTAGCGAATGGCACGAAAAGGCCCCATGTCGGTGAAATGATAGTCATACAGAAGGCGGATCATCCACGTGGCGAGCCAATTGCCCCAACGTGCCTGCGGGGCGAGGGCGCCCGGCTCGCGCGAGCCGAGTACTCGAGAGCCGATGACGAAATCGGCTTCGTCGTCGAGGATGGGTTTCACGAGCTCACGCATCTCGGACGGTCGATCGCTGTAGTCGCCGTCGACGAAGACGACGATATCCGGCGGACTCTGTGCGAGAGCAGCGATCCCGGTGAGGCACGCCTGACCGTAACCGGCACGTGGCTCGCGGAGCACACTTGCGCCCGCTTCGCGAGCGACGTCGGCTGTCCGGTCACGGCTGCCGTTGTCGACGACGAAGACTTCGGCAATGAGATCGGCAGGGATCTCCGCGAGCACCTTGGGAAGCGACTTCTCTTCGTCCAAGGCTGGAATGATGACTACGATGCGCATCAGACATCTCAGTATAGCCGAAATCGGTGATAGGCTTTGCGCATGAGAGTTTTCTTCGCGGTTGTGAGCCTTTTCACAGCGGTTTTCGCGCACGGGGCGACGTTCGACCAGCGAGGACGACATCAGACACATCATGCGGCAGGATTTCACGATGACGAGCTCCGATGGCGGGTTGGTGGCTATCGGCGAGGGAAAACCTCATCCGCGTTACTACGGTACGTTTCCCAGAAAGATCGCCCGCTACGTTCTGGACTGCGGTGTGGTCAGCCTTCCGCATGCGATCCGCTCGATGACAAGCTTGCCCGCCACGGTGTTCGGGATCGCCGAGTGTGGTCAGCTCCGTCCGGGCGCGTGGGCGGACATCGTTGTGTTCGACCTCGAAGAGTTCCAAGACCGAGCCACTTACCAGGATCACCAACTTGCCGAGGGCGTTACCCACGTGCTCGTCAATGGGAAGCTCAGCTGGGGGAAGCTCAGCGGGGCGGGTGTCCTCGCAGGACGAGTTTTACGCCCCGAAGAGTGAGCGTTAGTATTATTGGTTCTCCTGTCGTTTCGGGGGATCTGATTTGTGTTGGAGGGCATGGCCTATGGACGCTGCCGCGATTGTGGAAAACGCCGGAAACTCCGGGCGAGAGAGGCGTTTAGGGAAAGGTTGTGAGCACGTACAAACGTGGAGCGGCGTTTTCCACAATCGCTTGGAAAACGCTTCGCGTTTCCCACGAGCGCCCACAGGCCCCTCCTGATATATATACAAGAAAGATTAATTCATATGGAATAAGGAAGGGGGGGCTCGATTAGTGGAGGCTATGGAAAACGCCCTTCCAGGCTTCGAAGAGAACTCAGTCGTGAGCAAGGTCTGAACGACCAGAACCGTGGGGGCGTTTCCCACAGCCTCGTCTCCCGCTGAGGGGCAGTGGCATTTGGTGAGGCCCGTGGGTTGAGAGGGTAAGCCATGTGTAGATGCGCATCGGCGAGAACGCTAGAATCTTTTTTCCCGAAAGAGAAAAGAGCGTTCCCGCGATGCGCGTTACTACGTTAGTCAACAAGCTCATCGGATTGCAAGGCCTGTGGGTCCGAGGTTTCCACTTCCAGGCGGACAAAGCCAGAGTGGTGGTGGATGTAGTACCACGGAGGAGGAAGCCTCTGTGCGGGATTTGCGGACGAAAGGTCCGCAAGAACAAAGATCGCTACAATCGCTACTGGCGGCACTTGGACCTGTTCGGAGTCCGGACCTATCTTCGCTACTCGATCCGACGAGTGGTATGTCGGCGGTGTGGAGTGGTCAGAGAAAAGGTGCCTTGGGCCGACAAGGGAAGCCGCTTTACCAAAAGCTTCGAACAAGAGGTAGCGTGGCTGGCACAGAGGACGGACGTCAGCGCCGTAGCGAACTATTTCCGAGTGACGTGGCGTTCGGTGCGACGGATCATCCAGCGAGTGGTTGCCGAGCAGCGGGATGAGCGGCGCGAGCTCGATGGATTGCGGGTGATTGGGATGGACGAGATCAGCTACCGCAAACGCCACAAGTACTTAACAGTGGTAATAGACCATCTCAGCGGCCGGGTCGTCTGGGCGGGAAAGGAGCGCAAGGCCAAGACGCTGCTGCGGTTTTTCCGCAAGCTCGGACCACAAAGAGCCGCGGAGCTCGAAGCGGTCAGCATGGACATGTGGGAGCCGTACATAACTGTCGTCGGCAAAAAGGCTCCTCAGGCACGGGTGATCTTTGACCGCTTCCACATCGTCAAGCATCTGAACGAGGCCGTGGATAAGACCCGGCGCGAGCTGGTGCGCGAGCTCAAAGGGACTGCCCGGCGCAACCTCAAGAACACCAAGTTTCCCCTTCTCAAGGCCAAACACAACCGCAGCGCGAAAGACAAACGGGTGCTCCGCGAGCAGGTGCGAGCTAATCGTCGCCTCTACCGCGCCATGCTTCTGCGCGACGACTTCATGGACCTCTACACCTACAAAACCGAGACATGGGCCAAGAAGTTTCTCCGAGGATGGCTGCGGCGCGCTATGAGCTCGAGGATAGAGCCCGTCAAACGCGCGGCGAAGATGATCCGCAGCCACTTCGATGGCGTCATCGCGTGGGTCACGTGGAGACTCAGCAACGGCCGACTCGAAGGAATGAACAACAAAATCAGGCTGCTGAGCCACCGCAGCTTTGGACTCCACTCTGCCGAAGCTCTCATCAGTCTCGTCTACCTAAACTGTGGCGGTCTCACCCTCGAGAGGATCCACTGAAATGGCAGGAGAGGCGTATTATTAATGATGTCCAAAAAGCTGCTCCCAGGAATCGCTGACAACGTCCTCGCGACGATCGGCAACACACCTCTCATCAAGCTCAATAACGTCACCCGCGGTATCGCCGCCACCGTGCTGGCCAAAGTGGAGTTTTTCAACCCGGGCGGCTCGGTGAAAGACCGCATCGGGATCGCCATCATCGAAGATGCCGAGAAGCAAGGGCTTCTCAAACCCGGCGGCACCATCGTCGAAGCGACGTCGGGGAACACAGGGATGGGGCTGGCGCTCGCGGCCTCCGTGAAAGGCTACAAGGCCATCTTCGTCATGCCCGACAAGATGAGCGACGAGAAGATCCGGACGCTCGAAGCACTCGGAGCGAAAGTCGTCGTGTGTCCGACCGCCGTCGAGCCCGAAGATCCGCGAAGCTATTACAAGGTCTCCCGCAAGATCGCCGACGAGACTCCGAATTGTCTCTACGCCAACCAATACCACAACCAGGTCAACCCTCAGGCGCACTACGACACCACCGGTCCCGAGCTATGGGAGCAGACCGGCGGGAAGATCGACGCTCTCGTCGTCGGGATGGGGACGGGCGGTACGATCTCGGGAACCGGCAAGTACTTGAAAGAGAAAAACCCCGATATCCAGATCATTGGCGCCGATCCCGTGGGCTCGCTTTTCTACGAATATTTCAAGACCGGGAACTTGGGCGCCGCCCACTCCTACAAAGTGGAAGGCGTCGGTGAAGACTTTCTACCGTCGACCATGCATTTCGATTACGTCG
Source organism: Candidatus Marinacidobacterales bacterium (assembly GCA_965237955.1). Classification (GTDB taxonomy): domain Bacteria; phylum Acidobacteriota; class Vicinamibacteria; order Marinacidobacterales; family SMYC01. Next base: position 5,415,392 of record OZ250169.1, read on the forward strand.
ACGACGTCTACCAGGTAGGCGACAAGGAATCGTTCCTCGCCGCCCGCCGTCTGGGGCGCGAGGAAGGGCTTTTTGTAGGAGGCTCGTGCGGGACGGCGGCCGCAGCGGCACTGCGGTACGCCAAAACGCTTCCGGCCGGGAAAGTCGTCGTCGTGCTGCTGCCGGACTCCGGCTCGCGCTACTTGTCGAAATTCTTCAACGACGATTGGATGCGACAGAACCGGTTCATGGAAACGGACCTGGGGGAGAGCACCGTGTCCGACCTTCTTGCCTCGAAGCGTATCCAGAACGTCTTCACCGTTTCGTCCCAAGAGAGCATGGCCAAGGTGGTGCGCACGATGAAAGAGCACAGCATCTCGCAGCTTCCCGTCATGGACGACGGCAAGCTCACCGGGATGATTACCGAGTTCGCTCTTCTCGAGCACATGGTGCACGGGAGCGCCGGCGCCGACGACCCGATCGAAGCGCTCGTGAGCAAAGAGCACATGGAAGTGGTCTCGCCACGCAACTCCCTCGAAGCCCTGGCCGAGGTCTTCAACCGCGGCCATATCGCCGTGGTCCTGGACGAAGAGTCCGTGAGCGGTATCGTCACCAAGATCGATCTCATCAGCTTCCTCGCCGAATAGCGTGGCCAGAGCGATCGCGTTCCTGACAGCGGGCCTTTTGGCCGGCTGCGCGTCGAAAGCCGAACGCGACCGAACGCTTCCACCCTCTCTGTCGTTCGTCGCCGACTTTTCTGTTGCTTCCGGCATCCGATTCGACACGCTAGGCGACGAACCGTTTGGTGGTATTTCCGGTGTCGCTTACGATGCCTCATCGGGAAACTGGATCGCTCTCGCCGATGCCCGGAGCAGCTCGCGTTTCTATGAGCTGTCTGTGGTGTACGACGGTAGCGCGCTCCACGTGCAGCCCATCGGGTTGACGCGTTTGCACGACGGCGAAGGGGAAGCGTTTCCCGAAAACGTGCTCGATCCCGAAGGCGTTGCTGAGACACCGTGGGGCACGCTACTGATCTCGACGGAAGCGGACTCTCGGCGCGAGCCGGTCGTGCAGGCCAAGCTTCTCGAGTTCGACGTGAGCGGGCGATTGTTGCGGCGGTTCGAGTTGCCGGAAAAATTCGTCGTCAGAGGGTGGCCACCTGACAAAGGCGTCCGCCACAATCTCGGTTTCGAGAGCTTGACGGTGTCGCCAGGCGGCACCAGGTTGTTTGTCGGTGGCGAAGAATCTCTTCTGCAAGACGGGTCGGAAGCAACGTTCGATCACGGCGCGCTTTGCCGCATTGTCGAGTACCGCGTTGGAGACGGGGAGATCGCACCGATTGCGGAGTACGCCTATCCGCTCGGGCCGGTGGCGCGGCCAGCGAAGCTTAACGACGTGGACCTGAACGTGGGACTCGTCGAGCTCGTCGCGCTTACGGAGTCCAAGCTCCTGGCGCTCGAGCGTGATTTCATTCGTGAGCGTTTCGGCGCGCGACGCGGGATGAACCGAGTCCGCATCTTCTTTGTCGATCTCGCCGGGGCCACGGATGTATCCGGCGTCGCGAGCCTAAGAAACGGCGGCGCGTTTCAGCCGGTAGGAAAAGAGCTCTTGCTAGACTTCGATGATATCGTTCCGAAGCTGTCGTCGGAGTTTCGCCGCCTGGACAACTTCGAGGCGATGGGGCTCGGTCCGGTCCTGCCGGACGGAGGTCGAAGTCTCCTCGTGGTAAGCGACGACAACTTCAGCGATAGCCAACGCTCGGCGTTTTTTCTGTTCAGCTTAAAGGCGGTGGAAAAGTGACACGCTACCTACTCACTCTCCTGATGGTCAGCTCGTCCGCGTGGGCGCAATCCCCGGACCCGTTTACGAGCGGGAATCTGCGGCGGCGTTCGTAGATGGCGAGTACGCTGAGCGACGCGAACAACACGAGCCCAGGAGCGACGATCGGGCGCGGCACTGCCGGAGGAAGCGACGCTAACCGCGCCGCCGGGCGGTAGCTGTCCAGCGAGACGATGCCTTGGACGCCTTCCGGGTTGTGGCAGTGAACGCAGTGCGCGTCGAGGACCGCTTTCGCGGTTGGCCACTCCGATTCCGGCGCGCCGGCGTCGATCCAGTCGACGAGCGTCTTGTGCGCTTCCGGCGACTCCAGATATTCGCCCATCGTGCCGCCGGTAATCTTCTCCTCGAGTACGGGCAGCACTTCCGCGGCGCGTGCGGCGTCCGAATAGTTGTCGAGCGGCAGGAATTCGAACGACGCGTCGGAGTGGTGGCACGTCGTGCAGCGATCTTCGAACACGCTTTCGACTCGCGGCCAGTCGCGCTCCGGCGCGCCATCGTTCACCCACCGCAGAATCGTTTCTCTTTCCTCCGCGGTCTCGAGGAACTCTTCCATCTTGCCTCCGTCGATGACGGCGGCAAGACGAGGCGGACGGCCGTAATCTGGTTTGGCGAGGAGTGCTAGAAGGAGGAAACCGGCCGCCGCGAGTGCGACAAGCCCGAGGAGCGGTTTCATCCGTTCTTCATCTGTCCCCAAAAATTGGTGTGGCCTTCCATGACGCGGTGCATCTCGGTCCGGCTCGGCTCGAGCGACCACTCGCCGCGCTCATGGGTGCTCCCGAGAGCGATGCCGTCACGGCGCGGGATCATGTACAGCCCGCCGCCGACCATCATGTAGTCGATCTCGGGCTGCGGGAGCAGAAACGTGAGCTGACCTTTGATAGGCGTTAGGGTCTCGTCACCGAAGAGATCCCGCGCGCCAAGGCCGCTGCAGTTCATGATGACGGACTCGTCGAGTGAGAGTACGTCGACGACGCTCGCGAACGATCGGAGAACGACGTCACCGCCGGCGATCCGATAGTCCCGCAGCAAGGCTCTCAGATACGTGGGCGGCTCGATGACCATCGTCCAGCTTCGGCGGACATAAGGCCACGGAAACGGGTGCTCGCCTGCGGCTAGATCTTGGCCCTCGGGAAAGAGGTCGGCGATGAGACTGCGCGTCGTCGATTCCGGGGGCTGCTCCGATACGCTGTAGCGAGGTCGCCAGCGAACGCCGTACTCGAGACCGACGTAGTTCTGATAATAGCGGTTCGCGAAACGCGCCGCCTTCACGAACTGCTCGTCGTACGCTTCCGTCCGCTCGCCCGGGTCCACCGTCGAGCCCGGGCTCCACCACGCCGCGGACATGTTCGAGGTCGTATCGGGCGGGATGTCCTTAGAATAAATGGTCACGTCCTTGCCCAGCTTTTGGAGGAGTCGCCCGGTAGAGAGACCCATGACACCGCAACCTATTATCGCGAATCGTTCTTCTCCGGTCGTGAGCGCTTTCTCGACTGCCAGATGCGACGAGCCCCACGAAAGCGACATGCCGCCGCCACCGTGACCGTAGTTGTGAACGACGGTTTTGTTGCCGAACGTCTCCACTTCGACCCTAAAGCCCGACGGGCGGAAGGGGCGTAGTCCTACCGTGGTGCGGATGACGCGCTCGCTAGAGACGTTGACTCGGGCGAGGCCCGGGCCCGCACTCCGGCAACCTGCTCCGAGTGCCAAGAGGCCGGCGGCTTGCAGCCATTCACGTCGATCCATGGCGGTCATTCTATCAACAAGCCGTTCAGCTCGTCGTAGCTCAAGACGATTTCCGTCGCCCCGAGGGCGTAAGGCGCGACTTCGTAGGCGTTGTAGTAGAACGTGAGCGCGTCTTCACCGATGGCGAAGTTGTCGGTCAGTGCGAACACACCGTTCTCGAAGAACGCGAAACCGGCGTCGGTCAAGCTCATGCCGTCTTCGATGCTGCGCACTTCTCGAAACAGCGCCTGGGCGAGCGGCAAGAGCTTTGCCTCGTAGTCATCGACCAGCACATCCGACAACGGAATGCTCTCTCCGGTCCGTGGGTCTAGGTTCGAGAAAGTCACCGTCGCCATCCCATGAGCGCAGCCGGTAAACGAATGCTCGGAAAGGCTCATGCTCAGAATCTCCGACGTGTTGTGGAGAACGAACGCCTTCCGCTCCAGAAACCACGCATGCTCGTAGCTGGGCTGGTCTTCTTTGAGGCGGCGATACTCGTCGATGAACGCTTGCATCAACGCTTCCACGCTCGGGTAGGATTCCTCGTCTCCGTAGTTGGCGGTGAGGGAGGAGAACACCGCCTCGGTCACCGCGGTCACGGCGTACCCTTCGGGTGCATCGACGAGAACGGGATAATCGAGGCGGACGTAAGTGCAACCGTCGGCGCCGGCGAGACAGTTGTCGAACGTCTGCTCTTTGGTGAGCATTTTGAACTCGAGTCGGTCCATCACTTGCGGTGGAGCTTTTCCTTTGTCGGAAGCTTCGCAGCTCACCAGCACGAGTGCCAGCGAGAACCATATCCTCATAGACCCGTTAGTATACGGTCAAAGGACGAGCGTAAACACCACGAGTAGGACGAACAGTGTCCCGTAGGCAGCTCTTGCGCAGACGTCCGTCCGTCGTGCGTCTTCATGGCGTCCGTGTTTGGTGATGCGGCTCGTGTAGATTGCTTCGGCGAGCGAAATTGAAAACGAGAATCATCGCGCCTACACTCGTCGAAACGAGTGTCTAGACGAATGCGATAATCCGGACGGCGGTTCTATGGGCCATGTGTGCGTTCCGAGCCGCGCAGCATGGCACAAAAACGAGCAACTCCGCCAGGCGAGGCACACGCGCTACGGAGACATGTTCACCAGGACGATTCTCCGCGATGCGCAGGGGCGTCATGCCGGGCAGGAAGACCGGTCGACTCGACGTCCACGAATGACCGAGCGTGCGTATGAGGCTAGTAGAACACCGCGTCCTCACCTCGCGCGGCGATGAGGTTGTCGACGTGCTCCACCAGGGCATCGCGTCGTTTCAGGATACTGCCTATTTCGACTGGAGTCAGGTAGTTATTGGCGTTCTACTTGCTGACCGCGCGGGACGTCGTCTCGGGCGCCTCGCCCGAAGAAGTTCTTCTGAGAGCGATGAAAGCCGAGCCGGTCCGTCCTTCGCGGTACGTGAGTGGGATTCCCGAGCAGCTGGACTTGCTCGTACTTCGGTGTCTGGCACGGAATCCGGACGACCGGCCTCGGACGATGTCCGATGTTGCGTCGGTACCATGAATCCCGCGCATTAATTGTCGGTCTTCGGGAGCTCGGGGAGCTCCGCGGGTGGCTCCGGCTTCTCGGCTGGCGTGCTCGGCGGCATGATCACCCAGAGCGCGAGGTAGATCAGGATCCCCCAACCGCCGAGGAACGCTGCAATGACGAACGCGATGCGGAGCGCGGTGACGGAAACACCGAACTGACGGGCGAGTCCCGCGCACACGCCCGAGAACATCTTGTCGTCGAGGTCGCGGTGCCACTCGCCGGCGCCGGGACGCGGGCCTAGCATGCTTCCGCAGTGACGGCACTTGACGGCGGCCTCTTTGATGTCTTCCGCGCAATAGGGGCAAGTTTTCGTGCTCATGTAGTCCTTTCTCTGAGTTGAACGCCCCAGCTCGCCAGCAGGGGAAGCGATCCATACGCCACCGCTTCGGCGAGCACCACGCGCTGGCGGCAATCGGCGTAGATACAGAGGGATACAAGCATGTTCTGGGGCTTCGGGATGGAGCATCGGAGAACCAGATAGTGTGCAAGGCGCTGCTGGAGGACCTGGTCGAACGAGGCCTGAGCCCAGAGCGGTATCGGCTGTTCGTGATCGATGGCTCCAAGGCGCTACGGGTCGCCGTCGACGCTGTGTTCGGTACCCACAACAAGGTCCAGCGTTGCAGGAAGCACAAGGAGCGCAATGTGCTCGGTTATCTGCCGCAGGAGCTGAAGCCGCAAGTGCAAGCGAGCCTGCGTTCGGCCTGGCAGCTCCCAGCAAAGAAGGGCAAAGCGCGGTTGGAGCAACAGGCGAAGTGGCTCGAGGACGACTACCCCTCGGCGGCGGAGAGCATCCGGGAGGGGCTCGACGAGATGTTCACCATCAACGAGCTCGACCTCCCCGCATCTCTGAAACGCTGCCTTGGATCGACGAACATCATCGAGTCGTGCTTCAGCGGTGCGCGAGGTCGTACCCGTCGCGTCACCCGCTGGCGCAATGGCAAGATGGTTCTGAGATGGGCCGCTTCGGCTCTGCTCGCCACGGAGAAAAATTTCCGTCGTATCATTGGATACCAATCGCTACCGATCCTCGAAGCGAAGTTAGCGGAGGTCACTGAGAATCAAGCGCTCGACAAGCACGCCAAAGTCGGGTAAACCATGTGTCAGGAGCCGCCACCACCTCGAACCTTCAACTATGGTGGGGGCACCTCCCGTTCAACGCGACGCCTCGGATCATCGCTTCATCTTCGAACGTTCCGTCCGTGCGATTGACCCATAGCTGGTTCGGGTTGCCGTCATTGGCCACGTAGATGTCGGGCCACTCGTCGGCCGTGAAATCGGCCGCAACGACACCGAGCCCGCTTCCCCCTGCCTGGATTCCCGATTCTGACGTGACGTCGGTGAACGTTCCATCACCGTCGTTGTGATAGAGCGTGTCTAAGGACGGTGGAAATTCTTGTGGCCCGCAGTAATCGGGCACGTCGTCGAGGCCCTGACACGGATGATCCGGAGCGAACTCTATGTAGTGAGCGACAAACAGATCCAGAAACCCGTCGCGGTCGTAGTCCAGAAAACTAGCCGATACACTCCAGTGATTCCCGGCGAAGCCAACGTCTGCCGTCGACTCGCGGAACGTGCCATCACCGTTATTGAGATAGAACGTATCCAAGCCGTAGTTCGTGAAATAGACGTCAGCATCACCGTCGTTGTCAATGTCTCCGATCGCGATTCCCTGTCCGAAGCCGGGATCTCCCAATCCGCTTTCCCGAGTCACTTCGTGGAACGCTCCGGCGTCGCTCTGACGGAACAGCCGGTTATGGGCAGGCATGTCTTGCTCACCCGGCGGCGGTTGTCGTGTCTGAAGCAGGTCGAGGTCACCATCGAGGTCATAGTCGAAGAGCGCAACGCCGCCTCCGGTGATCTCGGGCAGAGAAAAGTTCCCGTCGGGCCAAGCCGCGGGGCTCGAGTACTCGATTCGCTCCGTGATTTCGATGAGAAACGACCGATTGATCGGATCTCCCTCGGCCGCCGTGGGCCGGTTTATCGACGAGGTCGCAGCAACTACGTGATCCTCTTCGGTTGGAGTCGTGGTGACGGCGACGGCAGGCTCGGGCTCCAAGTCCGCGGATTTTTCGCCACTCTCGCGGTTCGTGCACGCGGGCGAGACCGTAACTAGAAACAAAAAGCACAGCGCGACGAGAACCATCAAGGTACGTTTCCAAAAGTGAACGCGCGTGTCAATACTTTTCCTTCGGTGCGGCGGTGGGCGTCGGTTAGCCTTACAATCCAAGCTTTTCCGCCAAGTCGCTCCCTCTTAGGAGCTTATGTAGGCACCCCAACACACGCTGTCAGCTTTCCTTACAGAGCGGATTCAAATCGCCAGCACGTGCCCGTGGAAATCGCCGCTAACGAACTCTAATTAAACAACTTCGTTTCGCATGCTATCGACGCACTTCTGTTTGGCATGTTGATTGCAAAGCAGAATGTCGTGTTTCTTATCCAAGCGTCAGGAGAACCAAGATGACCAGTCCGTGGAAGACAATCCTTATCGGTGGGTTCGCACTCGCGATTAGTTCAGCCGCTGCCGCCACTCCGTGGCTCGAAATCGGAGACGCCGGAAGCCTGCCTGGAACAGCGCAGATAACAATCGGCGGCGGTCCGCTCACCATCATTTCGGGGAACATCTTTTCGTCGTCGGACGAGGACATGTATTTGATCAATATCTCCAACCCCGCAGCGTTTTCAGCAACCACGGTGGGCACCGGAGGTACCGCGTTCGACACGCAGCTGTTCCTGTTCGACTCGACAGGATTGGGCGTGTACACGAACGATGATGCCGTAGGGCTTCGGTCGACGCTGCCAGCAGCGCACGCGCTCGGCCCGGCACTCCCCGGCCAATACTATCTTGCGATTTCGACCTTCGACAACGACCCCGTCAGCGGAGCGGGCCTCATTTTTCCCAACACGTTCCCGGGCGTCTTCGGTCCGACCGGCCCAGGTGGAGCCGCGCCAATCACGGGGTGGGCGGGGGCAGGTAGTACCGGAACCTACAATATCCACCTAACGGGGGCAAACTTTGGCGTGCCGGTGCCCGGCACCGTTTTGCTCGTCGCCACGGGACTGCTGGGCGTCGGCACGCTGCGACGCCGGCGTCGCAGCTAAAGCTGACTTCAACCTAGTCCCCTGGATCTTTAATTACTGTCCAAATTCGATTTGCCATGTGTATCGAGCGTTCGCTGGGCGAACCGAGCGATGGTTTCGAGGATTTGGTCGGCGGATTTCGTCCACTTGAACGGCTTTGGGTTCTCGTTGTGAGCATCGAGATAGTCTTGTATCGCAACGCGGAGCTGAGGCACGCTCGTGTGCGAGCCTCGTCGCAAGGCGTGTTCGGTGAGCAAGCCAAAGAAGCGCTCAGCGAAGTTGAGCCAAGAGGCGTGTGTCGGTGTGAAGTGAAAGTGGAAGCGAGGTCGCTTGGAAAGCCAGCGTTTGATCGCCGGTGTCTTGTGCGTGGCGAGATTGTCGAGCACGACGTGGATGTCCAACTCGCTGGGAACGGCTGCTTCGATCTCAGCGAGGAACTTCTTGAACTCTAGCGCTCGATGTCGCGCGTAGCACTTTCCGAAGACTTCACCTGTTGCGGCGTCGAGTGCGGCAAACAGGTCAGTCGTTCCATGCCGAATGTAGTCGTGGGTTTGTCGCTCGGGCTGGCCCAAGCTCATGGGCAGGACAGGTTGAGCACGCTCGAGCGCTTGAATCTGCGATTTCTCGTCGACACACAGGACGACCGCGTTATCCGGTGGGTTCATATACAGGCCAACAACGTCGCGTACTTTTTCGACCAGTTGTGGGTCTTGCGAGAGACGAAACGATTCCGAGCGGTGCGGTTGAAGCCCGAACGTTCGCCAAATACGTCCAATCGTCGAATGACTCAGCCCAAGATGCTTGGCCATCGAGCGCGTACTCCAATGGGTTCTCCCCTTTGGAGTCGTCTCCAGCGTCTTGGTCACGACTTCCTCGATCTGGTCATCGCCGATTTTGCGAGCCGCTCCCGGCCGAGGTTCGTCGTACAACCCTTCCATTCGTTGTTCTACAAAGCGTCTTCGCCACTTGCCCACCGTGCTCCTCATGGTGTGCATCTTCCTAGCAACTTCCATATTCGTCAGACCCGCCGCGCAATCCAGCACGATCTTCGCTCGGAAGGCTTGGTGCGGCGAACTACGGCTGCGTCGCGCCAGTCGCGTCAGCGCTTCGCTTTCTTGAGACGCCAGCTTCAATTCGCCTTTTCGCCGGCCCTTGTGTTTCATGCATTTAGCAGATCACAGAAGGGCCAGTGTTGTCTAGCTTTTTCTGTTCCATGGGACTAGACTGAAACGCCATCGGGAGGGCGCTCCACGGCGCGCCCTCCCGTTCGCGCGTCTGGGTCGTCTTCACGAAGATTGCCACCCAATCGGCACACTCGAGTCGCAAGCTCAGTGTGTCATCGCGTAGATCGCGATGTTCACGCCGACCGGATAGGCTTTGAGCGAAAATCGATAGAAGTACTCGTCTTCCTCCGCCTCTCTTTCCCAGCCGTGCTACTCGCACGATCATTGTGGAGTACGGAGAGCGAACGTTCGACACATCTGTGAATGCAGGGCTTCCATGAGCGAACGGCTGGTCATCTGACTTACTGCCTGCCATGCTTGGGGATGACGAGACCCCACCGAGTTCGCCGGACCTACGACCATCGGCTGCGTGATGCCATCGCCGCGACTGGTAATGCGGATCTGTTCCGGGATGTTGCCATCCCGCGCTCGACGCGGCGCACCTGGGCGCGCGGCGATGTTCGTCCCGTAGTCGCTTCGGTCGATGTTGAGCTGGAGGTCTACGAGCTACTGGAGCAGGTCGATAAACTGCGCCAGCGCGCCAGCCGCCAGGCGGCAGTCATCGGATTGCTCATGCAGCTTTTGAAACTCCGCGGCGGCAAACTCGACGGCGATCGCGTTCCCGAAGGCGTAAGCAAATCTGCTGTTCTCCGTGCGATCGGGTCGGCGACTGGCCTCCTACCGTTGGGGACCGCGCTGACGATCGTCGGCATCTCGTCGGCGCGGTATCACTCGTGGAGGCGCAAGGAGGAGGGCTGCGGGCTCGACGATCAACCGAGCTGTCCGAAGTCCTTTCCCAGCCAGCTCACACGCGACGAAATCTCCACGATGCGGGATTTCGTCGAGTCCGACGCTTATCGCCACATCGCGGTTCGGAATCTGACGCTTTACGCGCAGCGCCTAGGCAAGCTCTTCGCGTCGACAAGCACCTGGTACAAGATGATCCGCGAGCGCGGCTGGAGGCGCCCCCGAAGGCGGGTGCATCCCGCAAAGCCCAAAGAAGGACTCCGAGCAAAGCGCCCAAACGAGTATTGGCAGATCGACGCGACCGTGATCCGGCTGACGACCGGAGTCCGCATCTACCTCCAAGCGGTCATCGACAATTTCAGCCGAAGGATTCTCGCTTGGCGGGTGAGCGACAAGCTGAGCTCGGCAACGACGCGCGAGCTGCTCATCGAGGCCTCGGGGGACCTCCCTCGCGCCGCAGCGAACGCCAACGTGCTCGTCGTCACTGACGGCGGTTCGGAAAACTTTGGCGAGGTAGACCAGCTTCTCGAGGATTCAAGTTCTCTGAGTCGTGTGCTCGCCCAAGTCGACATAGTTTGCTCGAACTCTTTGATCGAAGCGTTTTGGCGACAATTGAAGCACGCGTGGCTTTTCCTGAACACCCTCGACAGTACGGTGGCCGTGCGGCGTCTCGTCGCCTTCTACGTCGATGATCACAATGAAAAGATCCCGCGCGCCGTTCTCGGCGGTCGTACACCAGACGAGGTGTACTTCGGCCGTGAGGAGAATCTGCTGGAGCGGCTCTCTGAGCACCGCAAGAGGGCGCAGCGGGTCAGGAGCGCCGCGAATCGAGCAGCGAGTTGCTATCGCTGCGAACCGTCACGCGCAGGCCCGGCTGCGCGGAACGTCGCCAGAACACGAGCTCGTCGAAAACCTGCTCGGATATTTGCATAATGTCTGTGTGAGCAGCACTGGTGCAAGTTCTCCCTTTGAACGACGTTCACGGCGTTCCAGCAAACATCAAGGGCCTCGGGAATCGCCTCTCAGGCCATGGACACATCAAGTCGAGTGCGACGTACTTGGGAAACGCGAAAGGAAATTCCTATCGCGAGCCGGCATCAAGCCACCCCTATTGGGGTAGCTGTTGGCTATCCTAGTTTGGATGAAACCAAGCGTTTTGCAAATTCTTTTGCCTTTTCAGGAATCTGTAGTATTACCGCCGATTCCTTTAACGGTTTGGTGGCATCCATTCCTATCCGCGTTGCTATGCCTTCATCCGATGCCGAGGGGTCCAACAGGACTCCCATGGCCCCCTCGACCTTCACCAGGTCCTTATCGGCCTGAAAACGGGTGGAAATTGCCCACAGGACCTCTGTTTCATTGAAAACATCGACGTCTTCGTCAACCACCACCACCAGTTTTAGGCAATGATCGACGCCCAGGGCGGTTAAGATGGCCTGTTTGGCCTGACCCGCAGCCGTCTTCTGCATGGATATATAGGCATGAAACAAACCGCATCCGGAAATGGGCACATGCACTTTCTTAAGCCCCGGAATCGTCCGGGAAAGGGATTGAAACAGGTCCGCTTCCCTCGGAATAGCCAGAAGGGAACAGTGCTCGGCGGACAAACCCGCAGAGATACTCTGATAAATCGGGTTCTCTCGGTGATACAGGGTTTGCGCTTCAAAAACATGCTGGGTGCTTCTAAATGAAGAATAATTGGTGAATTCGCCAAACGGACCCTCAGGCTCTCGAATCCCCGCCAATATTTCCCCCTCCAAAACGATCTCCGCATATGCCGGTATGTTAAGGGGCACACTTATTCCTTTTACCACCTCAAAGGGCTCGCCCAGCAGCGCGCCGACGACTTCGTATTTGCCTACGGTACTGGGAATCACGCCGATGGAGGCCAAAGAAATTAAAGGATGAACCCCCAGCACACACGCAATGGGGAAGTTTTCACCCTTTTCCTCCGCCCTTCGTTGAAAATCCCATAACCGTTTGCGCGAGTGCAGGCTTATGCCAAAGCGGTTGCCGCCTTTAAACATCAACCGGTGATACCCCAGGCTGCTCAGTCCGGTGTCCGGATCGGCGGAAACGATAAGGCCGGCGGTAATGTAGGGGGCCGGATCCGCCTGAAAATGAGTAAGTATCGGTAAAACGGAGGTGTCAATCTGATCGCGCTCATAAATCCTATAATGGGTCGGCGACTCTTTTATCACGTTTTCCCGGTAATAATTACTTTTGCGGTTGGAATACGTGGCAATAAGATTTTGTTCATCAGTATCAAACGCAAGCGCCATTCGGGCTCTTGAGCCGAGCAAATTAGCGAGAACAGGAATGGCGGCACCTTTGATATTTTCAAAAACGACAATCGGAGATTTACCCCGGTTTTCTAGTTCCGTTAGAATAGCAGTGGCCTCATAGGCAGGATCCACTTCTTCGGTGATATGCATGACTTGATCCGGGCTTTTGGTTTCCGCTTGATGGATATATGACCGCCAGTCCTGCTTGCTCATAACGGCTCCCTTTTCAACTGAAGTTGTTTGTCTTCGATATCCTGAACGCCGCCTTTCACTGCAATGGGCATAGGAATTTCAAACGGCCCTCCCAATGTAGAGCTGGGTGAGTGGACCGTCCAGGGAGCCTGATGTGGTGGTCCACCCGGCTGCTTCCGGTCTGATCCGGGGGCCGATCAGCGATCGCGAGCCGATCGCGCTTCGCCAGTTCAAGCGCTTCGCAGTATTCGGAATCCTCATCGAGCCAGCGGTAATGGCTGCTCCGTTCGTGTACCTCCACTGAATAGCCCACCCGAAGATGGGTGAACAGACTATTTCCGAAGGATCGTGTCTTTTGACTTCTGGAAAAAGGTTGAGATCGGCTAACTTGCCGCCCATATCGGCACTTGGGTTTCTGATGCGGATGGCTAGCCCCTTGAGTCCATGGCTGAATAAAGTATCCGCATATCATACGTTAGTACCGAAGGTCAATCCATAAGTAGCTGGACAGCTGGAGGGCGCACGTCACGATCGTGTCAACGCCGGCCGAAAACTGCGCATTCATGGCGGATGAAAATTGCACACCCGAGCCATGGGTGGCGAACCCTATGACGCCGTCGCCTCCGTGTATTTCCTATGAGATTTAGCCGGCGGGTGAGGTTCGTCCGAACCCGCCGGATGGAGCGCTCGCCACAGTTCGGAGTGCTCTCTCATGCGGTAACTGTTTCCTCGGATGTTGACGAGGTGGCAGTGGTGCAGAATGCGGTCGATGAGAGCGGCGGCCATGACTTCGTCGCCAAGGATCTCGCCCCATTCCTCGAAACTTTTGTTAGAGGTGAGCACGGTCGAAGCGCGCTCGTATCGCCTACTTATGAGCTGGAAAAAAAGCACCGCGCCGGTCTGGGTGACGGGTAGGTATCCGATTTCATCGACAACAAGCAGTGACGGATAACTGAGAACCGCGAGTCGACGAGTGAGGCGGCCCGCGTCACGAGCCTCTTCGAGGGAGGTGATGAGCTCAGCCAGGGTGCCGTAATAGACGCGCCGTCCATTCTGGGCAGCGGCGATGGCAAGATGAGTTTTGCCCACACCAGTAGGTCCCAATAAGACGACGTTCTCCTTACGTTCAACGAACCCGAGCTCGTGAAGGTTCTCAATCTGCTCGCGTTTGATCGATGGCTGGAACGAAAAATCGAACTCATCGATTGTTTTGACCGCGGGGAGTCGTGAGGAGCGCATCGCCGCTTGGAGACGACGGTTGTTTCTCAACGTGATCTGCGCTCCAAGAAGGTTCTCGATGGCCTCCGCCGTTGTGACCGCACCGCCATCGGCATCAGATAGTACGCGGTCGACAGCTTTGAGCGCGCCAGGCATCTTTAGGTCGGCCAGCATCGTACGGATCTGCTCACGTCGCGATATTGTGCTCGCCTTCATTGTCCACCTCCAACGAGCCGCGTGTAGACTTCGAGGGGACGATGCTCGACATCCATCGAAGGCAGTGTGGTTAAGCAGGCTTTTGGAGTTCTTCTCGCGGGTTGGTTTGGCAGTACAAGAGAGCGATATGGCCGCTCAACGGGATGTGTCCCGAGGTCCGTGGAAAAAGAACGGCGCCCTCCACTCCGTCATCAGAGTATCATATCAGGCGGCAACCTCCGTGTGTTCGAGAACCTCGCTCAGACGTTGGTAGCCGTCGATGCGTCGTAGTTGAATCTGGCCAGAGGCGATAAGCCCAAACAGCAAAGCGACCGCGGACTCCTCGCTGGAGAACGACGCTTGGGTTTTCGTCCGGCGTCGAAACTCGCGGTTGAGATTCTCCAGAGCATTGGTCGTTCGAATCGATTTCCACATGGCACGAGGGAATTCGTAGAAGGTCAGCAGCTGATTACCGGCCTCCTCTAGGCTTCGGACGACGGCTGGTGCGAGAGGCGTCCACTTGGCGACGAGCTCGTCATAGGCTTTGCGAGCATCGATCCCGTTCTTGGCGTAGACGATCCGGTTGTAGTCACGCCGGAGCTCACGGCGTGCGTGCGCCGGGCAATGTTCGAGCAAGTTGGCGCGCTTGTGCTCGGTACATCGCTGCAACCGGCACCCCGGCCACTTCTCCAGCGCTTTCGTCAGCCCCTTGTGGCCGTCGCTGATCACTAGCTTGGGAGCCCGGAGTCCTCGAGCCTGGAGTCCCTCCAGCACGGAGCCCCAATGCGTCGAGGCTTCGCTCACCGCCAGACGCAATGACAACAGACGTTTCTGCCCGTCTGGCGCGACCCCGAGCGCGACCAGTACGGGTACGCTGATCACACGTTTCGCCATCCGCACTTTCAGGTGGAAGCCGTCCAGGTAAACGATCGCGTAGACCTCCTCGCTGAGAGCACGGTTCTGCCATTCCTCGAAGCGCTCCTTCAGCCGGCTAACCACGCGAGACACCGCGCTCTTCGATAGGTGCTCCTCACCGAGCAGTGGTTTCAGCGCTTTGCGGATCCGGCGGCTATTCGCGCCCGACAAGTACGTCCCCAAGATCGCCTCGTCGACCTCACGAGTCCGGCGCGCGTACCGGGGCAACAGCTCGCTCCTGAACTCTGTCGTCTCTCCCGTTTCCTCGTCTCGCACGCGGGCTCGTGGCACCCGGAGCTCGCGAGTTCCCACCGACGTCGTCACGCGACGGGTTTCGGCTCCGTTGCGATATCCACGGCGGTCTTCCGCACGCTCGTAGCTACCACACCCCAGCGCTTGGTTGACTTCTTCCTCGAGCACGACCTCGATTGCCTCCAGTACCCGCTTACGCAGCCGAAGTTGGACGAACTCCCGGTACTCGCTTACAGACTCCTTCGATATGGTGGTAGGCTTCTTCATGGCGTAATCCTCCTCCTCGCCTTTCCAGGCGCGGTTTCGTTTTGTTTAACCGGAGGTTACGCCATTCTTATTTCCACGGGAAGCGGGACGGATCCGCTCAACGAGCGGTCTCAGAGTGGCCCTTTCATCGCGCGCGAATCGTTCTATCGGTCGTTCCTTGGTTGTGCGATGGAGTCGGACGTTGGCGACGTCACTCAGCCAACGCTCGAGCTGAGCATCGAGGTCGTCATCGTTGATAAAGTGGCGACCGTAGAAGAAGCTTCCTCTCACATAGCGGATTGGCCTTTCCACTTTGCCCTTGGTCTTCGCCCGATACGGGCGACACGCTCTTGTTCGAAACTCCCAGTGGTGGGCGAAGCGGACGAACTCTGGGTTCTCAACGAGAGGGCCACCTTCCCGGCGGTGATCCTCGACGATGACCGAACACATCTGGTCAAAAAGGAGCTCTTTGGGAACTCCTCCCAAAAATGCTTCTTGATTCCCTGCTCCAAATACTCTCGTAGTAACACTCGTTTCTCCCTTCCGTACATCGGCGCCTCCACTCCGGAAACGCCATTCTGATTGAAGGCGCGCCGTCATGTCTGGCACTCCAGACACACGACAACGGCCTCCTTTTACGGATGGCCGAGTGTGCAATTTACGCCCGCCGCTAACACGATCGTGAGGCAGTTCGAATATCGCGGAGTGGAGTGGTTTACAAGCTTGTTCCTACGGCTATAGAGCTATAGTAGTCGGAGGAGGTGTGCAATGAGAGTGAAATATAAGATTGGCAGAATCCTGTCCGCTCTGACATTGCTATGGGGCACGCTTCTAGCGGCGGCCTGCTCTAACGGCCTTGCTCCCCCTGATGCCACCATCAGATGGAGGGCGCAGTCTGGATTACCCGCCGGCAGTTGGAACTATCAAGACCAGTTCGTGAAGTTCGCCGAGTTGGTGAATGAGCGGAGCAATGGGCGCCTTGAAATCGAGATTTTCCCCCCCGGTACCATCGTTGATGCCTACGAGCAGTTCAATGCGGTACAAAAGAAAGCAATCGAAATGGGAATGGGCGTGGGGGGGTATAACGTCAAGCAGGTTCCGGAAGCTTACATCGAACAGGGACTCTTTGGTGTTTTCTCGACGCTTGAGGACTTTGTGGACTTCTATATCTACTACAAGGACGGGGCTGCCTACGAGCTTATCGACGCCGCTTACAGAGAAAGGGGCTGCCATCTCCTGAAGTCGCTGGGACCCTCCCCTCTCGTTGTCATTTCCAGAGAACCTCTGAAGACGGTACAGGAATTGAAGGGACTGAAGATCAGGGGCAGCGCGACGGCCCCTGATTTGATCACCAACCTGGGTGCTGTTCCGGTGACTTTGGCACCGGCGGAATTGTACATGGCACTGCAAACGGGAACCGTCGATGCAGTGATCATGCCCAATTATTCGATCGGCACCTATAATTTTTGGGACGTTGCCAAAGGCCTTATGGGTCCTCCTATTGGTCAGGCAGCCGGAGATATGTACGTCAATCTGGAGGTCTATAACAGCCTTCCGGATGACTTGAAAGGGATCTTAGAAGAGGCGGCAGAGGAAGCCATGTTCTATTATGTAGAGACCATTTCCGCAAAGATGGACGAAATACTGGAAATCGCGGAAAGGGAGCACGGCGTCACCATCGTCACTTTACCGGATGAAGAGTATGCGAAGATCCTCGAAGCGGCAGCTCCTATTTTGGACCAGACAGCTGCCCGAAGCCCAAGATCTGAAAAAATTATCCAGCTGATGAAAGAGTATCTGGCAGAGAAGGGAACAAGAGGGACGGACTAAGGGACTTTCCCCCTTTGTTCGATTTGGAGATCGGCAATCAATAACTCTTCTCCTCTTTTCCCCACCTACCTGAGGCGTGTCCTTCAAGCGATAGACGCCGCCAGTGAATGGACCGGTAAGATCAGCGCCTTCCTGATTCCAGGCATGATGTTCATCATGACCTACGAGGTGGTGGCCCGGTATATCCTGAAAAGCCCTACCATTTGGGCGATGGAGAGCACCCAATACCTTTTTTTGGCCACCACGGCTCTGGGAGGTGCCTATGTCTTGCGCCATGGTGGACATGTCAACGTACCTATCTTGTATGACCGTTTGAGCACTCGAACCCAAGCGATCGTCGATGTGGTGACCTCACTCTTCTTTTTCTTTTTCATTGTCGCTTTGTTTCGAGCCTCCTGGCTGACCACGGTGGAGGCGGTGGTCTATCGGGAACATTCACCCACCTACTGGGAGCCCCCCATTTATCCGGTCTATATCGTCATGACCGCCGGTATTTTACTCATCATTCTTCAGGGTGTAGCCAAATTTGTCCGGAACCTCGCCACAGCGATCACGGGGAAAGTGGAAACTCCAAGCGGGATTGCGAGCGCTCGACAGGATGAGCCGCAATGAGTATTGGACTGGTCACCGCGATTCTTTTCATTCTTCTGGCCTTACTGCTCCTGTCGGGTCTGCCTCTTGCCTTTGGGTTGGGTGCCACCGCGGTGATACTGGCTTTATGGAGGATGGGTCCTGAAGCTCTCTTTCTTCTGACCACCACGGCCTTTTCCTCCTGGACCCTTTATATCCTGGTGGCCCTGCCCCTTTTTGTTTTGATGGCCAACTTTCTTTCACGCTCAGGGATCGCCGATGACCTGTATGAAATGATGTACCACTGGATGGGATCATTGAGGGGAGGATTGGCGATGGGTACGGTGATTATCTGTGCGCTTTTCGCGGCCATGTCAGGGGTGAGTGCCGCCGGAACGGTCACCATGGGCCTGGTCGCCCTGCCCTCCATGCTGAGGAAAAACTATCACAAGGACATCGCCGTGGGCGCAATCTCTGCCGGAGGTTCCTTGGGAATCCTGATCCCTCCCAGCATCATCATGATCGTGTTTGCCAGCCTCACAGGTGCCTCGGTAGGGAAATTGTTCATAGGAGGGGTCATTCCGGGTCTCGTCATCGCTGCTCTTTTTGTCACCTACATTGGAATCAGGACTCTGATCCAACCTCATCTCGGCCCCTCGATTCCAGAAGAGGAGAAGATCTCCTGGGGCCGGAAGTTCAGGCTCATCCGGGCGGTGATTCTCCCGGTAGCTCTCGTCTTGCTGGTGCTGGGATCCATCTACACGGGAATCACCACCCCCACGGAAGCCTCGGCAATCGGAGCCTTCGGAGCTCTGATCTGCACCATCGTCAAGAGGCGCTTTTCCTGGGCGCTGTTTCAGGAAGCAACACTGGAGGCATTCAAACTCTCCGTCATGGTGGGTTGGATCGTGTTAGGCGCAAAAGCCTTCTCCCATATTTATGCGGCAACGGGAGCCGGCAAGTTCATTCTTGGCATGATCTCAGGACATGAACTGAGACCATGGCTGATTCTTCTAGCCATGCAGCTGATTCTCTTTATCCTGGGAATGTTTATCGACCCCATTGGGATCATGATGATCACTCTCCCGGTATTTCTGCCACTGAGTGAAGAATTAGGATTCGATCTCATTTGGTTCGGTGTCCTCTTTACCATCAATATGGAACTGGCCTATATCTCCCCTCCTTTTGGATTGAACCTCTTCTACATGAAGGGTGTGGTTCCCAACAGTATCGGCATGGGAGACATCTATAGATCCGTCCTGCCTTTTATTGCCCTGGAGGTCCTGGGCCTGGTCCTGGTCATCCTGTTTCCCCAGCTGGTGCTCTGGTTACCGAATGCTATGATGAGGTAGAAGAAATCCAAAATTCAAAACTCAAAATCCGAAACAAGTTCAAAATCCAAAAACTCAAAATTCGAAACCTGGAACCCCACTCGCTAAGCCCGCCCTAGTGGTCGCTGGATGCAGCTGTTTCTTTCCCGCCGCGAGCTGCCGAGCGCACATCGCTCTCGATCAATTCCCAGATCTGATCGATATAGTTCAGGAACTCTGGGGTGCGTTTGACGGAAAGTTGGCGGGGTCGCTCGAAGGGGATGGAGATACTGGCTTTTACGCGGCCGGGGCGAGAACCAAAGACGATGACCTGATCGGAGAGAAAAACGGATTCATCAATCTGGTGAGTAATGAAAAGCACCGTTTTACTCGTCCTTTGCCAGATGCTCAACAGTTCGCTTTGCATGATCTCCCGGGTCTGTGCAACCAGAGAGGCAAAGGGCTCGTCCATGAGCAACAGATCAGGATCAATCAAGAGAGCCCGGGCCAGGTTCACCCGCTGCTGCATGCCGCCGGATAGTTCATTCGGATAATGATCCTCAAACCCACTCAGGCCCACAATCTCAAGAACCTCATTGGCTTGTGCCAGGGCTGTGTTCGCTAGTCTGAATTGGCCCAGGCACTTGTCAATAATGTTGTGTCCGCGGGCATCATTCTGCCTCGAATCGGGTCTCGAACATGGCGTTGAATTGGTCGAGCGCGCCCTTGACGGTTGCGGTGACTCGGTGCCATTTGCCGGATTCGAGGGAGGTGACGACAATGCCGAGTTTAAGTTTCGCGGTCTCCTCGGAATGGAAGTATCCACCGCTGTTACGACGCAGAATCTCGAGTTGTTTGTTGATGGCTTCGACGGCGTTGGTCGTTGACAGAGAACGTCGTACGCCGTCGGGGTATTTGAGAAAGGCGATGTAGTGCGGTTGTTTCTTTCGTAGCTCCTTGACGAAGGAGGGGGAGGATTTTTCGAAGCGGTCACAAAGCTCTTCGAATTGAGAAGCGGCGACTTCGGCGCTCCAAGCGGTTTTGATGGAGCGGAACCTCTTGGTGAACTCAGAGGCGTCCTGCTTGCTGAGATGAGTTTTGGCGTTCCGGAGCATGTGAACGGTACACAGCTGGATATCGGAGTTGGGAAACATTCCCTTGGTGACGCCGAGCAAACCCGAGAAGTCGTCGTGGATGACGATCATGACGCGTCTGAGGCCCCGTTCAACGAGAGAGCGAAGGACAGTTTTCCAACCCTCGAGGTTTTCTGGATCCGTCCCGCTTCCCGTGGAAATAAGAATGGCGTAACCTCCGGTTAAACAAAACGAAACCGCGCCTGGAAAGGCGAGGAGGAGGATTACGCCATGAAGAAGCCTACCACCATATCGAAGGAGTCTGTAAGCGAGTACCGGGAGTTCGTCCAACTTCGGCTGCGTAAGCGGGTACTGGAGGCAATCGAGGTCGTGCTCGAGGAAGAAGTCAACCAAGCGCTGGGGTGTGGTAGCTACGAGCGTGCGGAAGACCGCCGTGGATATCGCAACGGAGCCGAAACCCGTCGCGTGACGACGTCGGTGGGAACTCGCGAGCTCCGGGTGCCACGAGCCCGCGTGCGAGACGAGGAAACGGGAGAAACGACAGAGTTCAGGAGCGAGCTGTTGCCCCGGTACGCGCGCCGGACTCGTGAGGTCGACGAGGCGATCTTGGGGACGTACTTGTCGGGCGCGAATAGCCGCCGGATCCGCAAAGCGCTGAAACCACTGCTCGGTGAGGAGCACCTATCGAAGAGCGCGGTGTCTCGCGTGGTTAGCCGGCTGAAGGAGCGCTTCGAGGAATGGCAGAACCGTGCTCTCAGCGAGGAGGTCTACGCGATCGTTTACCTGGACGGCTTCCAC
Source organism: Candidatus Marinacidobacterales bacterium (assembly GCA_965237955.1). Lineage (GTDB taxonomy): Bacteria > Acidobacteriota > Vicinamibacteria > Marinacidobacterales > SMYC01. Next base: position 5,436,459 of record OZ250169.1, read on the forward strand.
CTGAAAGTGCGGATGGCGAAACGTGTGATCAGCGTACCCGTACTGGTCGCGCTCGGGGTCGCGCCAGACGGGCAGAAACGTCTGTTGTCATTGCGTCTGGCGGTGAGCGAAGCCTCGACGCATTGGGGCTCCGTGCTGGAGGGACTCCAGGCTCGAGGACTCCGGGCTCCCAAGCTAGTGATCAGCGACGGCCACAAGGGGCTGACGAAGGCGCTCGAGAAGTGGCCGGGGTGCCGGTTGCAGCGATGTACCGAGCACAAGCGCGCCAACTTGCTCGAACATTGCCCGGCGCACGCACGCCGTGAGCTCCGGCGTGACTACAACCGGATCGTCTACGCCAAGAACGGGATCGATGCTCGCAAAGCCTATGACGAGCTCGTCGCCAAGTGGACGCCTCTCGCACCAGCCGTCGTCCGAAGCCTAGAGGAGGCCGGTAATCAGCTGCTGACCTTCTACGAATTCCCTCGTGCCATGTGGAAATCGATTCGAACGACCAATGCTCTGGAGAATCTCAACCGCGAGTTTCGACGCCGGACGAAAACCCAAGCGTCGTTCTCCAGCGAGGAGTCCGCGGTCGCTTTGCTGTTTGGGCTTATCGCCTCTGGCCAGATTCAACTACGACGCATCGACGGCTACCAACGTCTGAGCGAGGTTCTCGAACACACGGAGGTTGCCGCCTGATATGATACTCTGATGACGGAGTGGAGGGCGCCGTTCTTTTTCCACGGACCTCGGGACACATCCTGTTTTCTCGTTGGTGTTTTATGAAACAGCCCAGGACTTTCTTTCTGCCGTCGCGGTGCAGGCCGGTAACGAGGTAGATACAAGCAGGCCGAAGACGCTCGTCTTCTTTGATTTCGACATACTTACCATCGAAGAAGATGGCGAGCATGTCGGGGTCGATGGGTCGTGAGTTGACGAGCTCGAGCTCCTCGATGAAGCCCGAGGCGACGGTGTCAAGCTCATCGGGGGAGGCGTTGACGCCCATCTTTCTGAGCGCTGTTTTCGCGGCGTTTACAGAGCGAGAGGAGCAAAGCACTCCGAAGAGAAGGGACTGGACCTCGTCGGAGTATCCGCGCTCGTAGGCCGGAGGGAGTGAGTTCGGTCGAAACTGACCACTGCGCGTTCTGGGCACGCGGGTGTCGACGGGGATGGAGCCGACATTCAACGAGCGGTCATAGCCTCCGTTACCTTTGTCGCCGGTGGCCTCGGCAAGGTAAGCGTGGCGCTCGGCTTGCCCCGCGGCGGAGAGCATCATTCCCAAGAGCTCTCGAACGCTGAAGTTCTCGAGGCCGGCGCTGAGTAGGCGGTCGATTTCGTTGTCGAGAGACTCGGAGAGCGAATTTTGTGATACGTTGGTTTTGGGATCTGAAGGCATTGCTTGTTCCTTTCAAGTAAACGGGTCCTTGCCCCAGGGCGGCTACCCTGGGGCTTTTCATTTTCCTCGCGCTCGCGAGGCGCTTCACGCAGTGTATCTCCGTCGTCGTCACACACCGACGCATCGGAAACTTCCAATTCGCTAACGGGCAGGTTACGAGAGGCTCCCCGTAAGTTAACCAAAAAGGGGGGTGCTGAGGGTTGGGTCGCTTCGAGAAAACGCCTCCTGGGGCAAATGAGAGCGTCGGTTTCGAGCCCCGTCGCCAATTCCGAGATATCCAACGAAATCGGGCTCGCGTACCAATCCTCCTGAGCCGACGCCGTCCACCGTCGCCGAACGCACTTCGCGGCGCGCTCCGCTCTCGCTCCGGGTTGACTTTGGGCGGGACCGCTTCGCGGCCCCGCTCTTGCTAGGCGAGATCGTGGTCCCTTCGTGGTCGTCGCTCTCGCTGAAACGTCGTTCTCATTATCAGAGCCGGACACAACATTCAGGTTACTCCCGTGGCGGGCGCCACGAGCGCTGTTATGGCCGCAGCCAGTCGATTTATGAACTCGAGCACTACTTGGATGTTCTGGTAAGGAAGCCTGGAGCGTTGGCGGGTTCCACGCCGCTCGCGCAATGGCGCGAGAAAGGTCGGTGGCCTGCGAGCTACGACGAGTTGTGGTCAAAGCTGAACCATCGTCACGGCAAGTTCGAAGGAACCCGCCAGATGGTGGAGCTCGTGCAGCTCGGCCGCGAGCATGGCTACGACAAGCTGCGTGAGGCGGTAATCCAAGCGCTCGAGCTTGGCTGTACGGATGCGCAAGCGATCCGTCACCTCGTCGAGTCATCGGGTCTTCGACGCGAGCAGGCGCAGACTCTTGGCGATGTGGAACTCGGAGAGCTCACGAAGTATGAATGTTCCTTGCCGGGTGTCAGCCACTACAACGCGCTGATCGCTGAGGTGAGCTCGTGAACGCGAAGAGCATCGAACTCCAGAGTATCCGTCAACATTGCAAGACGCTTCGCATGCCGAGCGTGTCAACTCAGTTCCAGAAGATTGCCGAACAAGCGCAGCGCGACAAGCACAGCTATGTACGCTACCTCGACGTGCTACTCAGTGCCGAGGTCGAGGAACGCGAACACCGCGCGGTTCAAAGACGACTGAAGGAAGCGCAACTGCCGAGAGCGAAGACGCTCGAGGAGTTCGACTTCTCGCAATCGCCGAAGGTTTCCGCCCGTCGGATACGAGAGCTGGCCGAAGGCGACTACATAGACCAGGCACGGCCGGTTCTGTTTCTCGGCGATGCCGGCACCGGCAAGACTCATCTGGCCACGGCATTGTGTGTAGCGGCGTGCCAGCAACGTCGCCGCGTTCGCTTCACGACAGCCTCGAGACTCGTCAACGAACTTGTCGAAGCTAGGGAGGAGCACGAACTCTCGCGCGTGATCCGTCGCTACGCCCGCTACGAGCTGTTGTGTATCGACGAGCTCGGCTACGTCCCGCTTGCCGACGTCGGCGCCGAGCTTCTGTTCCAGGTGGTCTCGGAGCGATGTGAACGGGCGGCGATCGTGATCACGACAAACCTGCCGTTCTCGGAGTGGACCCAGGTGTTCACGAATGTCCGCCTGTGCAAGGCACTGCTCGACCGAGTCACGAACCAGGCGCACATACTCGAAACCGGTACCGGTACCGAGTCCTATCGGTTCCGGCGCACCGTGAAGAGCGAGAAAAAGACCATAAAGGCATGAGTTCGTTGGGTTTCACTCGCCGCGGCCTTCACTTCGTTACGGCCGCGGAATAAGGAAAGGGGCTTTCTTACGGTTCGTCTTTATTAATCAACAACTTAGGGTGGGCCAAATTAGATGAGCAAAGTGGGCCAGACCGGGTGGACAAACACACAGGGCCTCCGTGACGTCCCCGCCCTGACACTCCAGGCCGTACAGAACATTGTTTAACACTGTTCGCCAGGGAAGAAGTGACGCCTGCTGAAAGACAACCGCCCGGTCCGTGCCAGGTCCTTCGACTGGAGGTCGACTCTACCTTCAGATGGTGGAAGAAGCCATGAAAGAAGGCAATTTTTCGGTCGAGTACATCCTAAATCTCAGAATGACCCTGGAACACAACCCCTTGCTGGGCAATGTTCCCGATGTCATGGAGGGGATCAAGAAGTACGGGATTATCCTCAATGTAAAACCGGACCACATGGGGAACGCGCGGGAAAACATCAAGGACTATGGCCATCTTCCATACCTCTAGTCTGCTTTTTTTCAACGATCGGGCGATGGTTGAGTCCCCTGTAATCTACGCGTCGAAGGCCGCCCACGACGACCCTCTCTACTCACATCCGGAAGGAGAGACGCTAGACATCTTCGAGTTCATCGCACGCGCTGACGCAGATTCCAGAGCCTCGCAAGCATGGCATTCACTAATATGTTGCGCGCCGATTTATGTAAAGTAGGACCTGTAACGCTGCATTAATAAAGGATCGAGAGCCAGATAGCTTCACATAATATTTGGCGATCTGAGATTGCGAGGAACTCCAGGAATATCGTTTACGGTGCTTGTCTTCTTCATACCTTTGTAAAAACATCTCTCTACTTCCTTTTTTAGAGCAATAAAGGAGAGACGCGCGATCGCAACGCGATGGGCTCGAGTCGATTTTTATGTTGAGTGAAAACGAACTCAAGTCTTTGGATTCAAGGAAATAGGGAGCGCACTTTGCATAAATAAGCGCGATACATATAAATGAAAATGTATCGCGATACGTTTCCTGTATTTCAGTGCCTATTCTTCGAAAGCGCGAGCTTGCCGGGCAAAACAAAGCTCACGCTGCAATCGTTCGCTCTGAAGGATACCCAGGCCGCTCAGGATGAGCCTCCACTCTCACCGCAAAAGCGCGCCGCTCTGAGAAGAAGCTGGGCGCGCCTCATTCGACGGGTCTATCTTACCGACCCCTTGAAGTGTGAGTGCGGCGGCGAGCTCCGCGTGATCGCGTTCCTTACCGACGACAAAGTCATTCGAAAGATCTTGTCGCATTTGGCGACGCGAACGACGGACTCTCGCGCTCCTCCCTAGCTCATGCAGCCGTTCCCCAAAACCCCGTGGTTGTCTCCCGTCAAGCGCGGCCCGAATTCTGCCTGCACTCACCTTCTGCTTCCCTGAAGGATTAGCCACACGTCGCTTCTGCCGCTCTTGGGCTTTTGCTATTGCTCCAGGACGGACGGCATGGACCTTTCTCTCGTGCACGCTGACAAAATTGGCACCGGCACGCATCCGCCCGACATGATTTTTCCTATCTCTTATCCGGAGCGACATAAGAAGAGGAATACGTGATACGTTTTACTTCCTGTCGACCCCGGACCAACGCTTGATCGTACCGGCATCGAGCCCGAAAAGATCCAATACTCGACATACCGAGTGGTTGATGATGTCATCGATAGTTTTGGGATCGCTATAGAATGCAGGCATAGGAGGTGCTACGACCGCACCCATTTCTGCCGCCTGGTAGAGTAACTTGCAGTGCCCGGCGTGCAGCGGGGACTCTCGCGGCATCAACACCAGCCTGCGGCTTTCCTTAAGTGCGACATCTGCGGCGCGGCAAAGCAAATTGTCGGCATAGGAATGTACTATCGCTGACAGCGTCTTCATTGAACACGGTGCCACAATCATCCCATCGGTGCGAAAGGATCCGCTGGAGATGCTCGCAGCCACATCATTGGTGCCATGAACAACATCAGCCAGCGCCTCGACCTCTTTCACCGTGTAGTCCGTTTCTATTCTGACGTTCATTTTGCCGGTGGCGGACATCACCAAGTGCGTCTCAACATCGTTCTGACTTTGCAAAATCTCAAGGAGTCGTATCCCGTAGATGACACCACTTGATCCCGAAATCCCGACAACTAGCCGCTGCATACCATGCACTCCTTCGACTACTTACTTAGTGCTGCAGAACAAGTTTAGACGAACGCGCCATGCAGATTCTTATTGGCCGAATGACATGTCGCGCGTGTCTTTTTTGGAGTGTAGCACCGTTTGTTGATACGATGTTCGAGAACGCATTCGTCTGCACAATTGATGGGTTGGACTATGGTGGAAAGGTTCTGGGATTTTTCAGTGCGAACCTATGGAGTGTCGGGCGTATCCCAGGCTTGTCTCGCCTTGCAGGACGAGCGCGGTGTTGATGTCAACATGCTGCTCTATTGTATCTGGATTGGCGCAACTCGCGGTGTGTTCAACGAACAGTTGTACCGGGCGGCCATGGACTACTCACATGACTGGGCAGCTCACGTCGTGCGTCCGTTACGAGCGGCGCGAACCTGGATGAAATCGGAAGGTTGTCGCCGGGAAGGGGCGCCGGCCGAATCATGTATGTCCGTTCGCAAGCGAATCAAGGCCGTCGAGCTCGAAGCGGAAAAGTTGCAACAAGATGCGTTGGAGTCGTTTGCACTGGATCAAGACGGCGAACCCGAAAAGAATAATCAGGTGATCGCAGCGGTCGAGAACATCAAACGCTATTTCGCGGATATCGAAGTTCATCTCGACAACCGGGTCTGCCAAAACAGCGCGATCGTCGTAGGCGCGGCAATCGATGGGGCGTCACCGCAGCGGGTGGTGGACGCATTACATGGGGCTTAAACCTGGTGGGGAAAATTCGAGCGGGTCGGCGACGGACGTGGCCTTTCCCTTTCGTGGGAGCGTGCGCTTGAAATGAATCGGTTTGCCCTACCTAAGCGTGCGGGTTACCGTCTGGTAAACTGGACCGTGTGAAGGTCCGGGCGGTGATTCGGTTGCTGAAGGATGGAGAACCTCGAAGGCAATCCCAGGCGACCCGACATCGAGATCTTCAATACGCAGTACGACCGGAACTCCGGCCGCGATCCGCAGTTGGAAGCAGCCGTAGAGGAGCTGTTGAGCGACCTGCGCTGACGCGCACGACGACAGTCCCTCCCCATGCCTTGCATCGGTGAAGCAGCAGCGCTCGGCACAGCGCTGTTGTGCTCCTTCACGTCCATTTTCTTCTCGGAAGCCGGCAAGCGTATCGGCGCCTTCAAGGTCAATAAGATCCGGCTGTTGATCGCGGTTTTGATCTACGGACTCGTGCTGCTGATCAAATCGGGATCGCCCATCCCTACGGGAATCGGCCAGGTCGCCATCTGGTGGCTCTGCCTCTCGTCATTGATGGGACTGGTCATAGGCGACAGCATGTTATTCAAGGCGTTCGTCGCTCTCGGGCCGCGACTCACCACGTTGGTATTTACCAGTTCACCGATCATGGCCACCATTATTGCCTGGGTGTTTCTGGATGAGCAGCTCGGCGCCTGGGACATGCTGGGCATTGCCATCACCATGGCCGGCATCAGCTGGGTCGTGGCAGAGCGGCGCTATGCCAACACTAAACGCGTGCACGACGATCACCCCGACTCGATGTCGTTCGCCGTCGGAATCCTTCTGGCACTCGGGGGCGCGTTCGGGCAAGCGGCCGGACTCGTTTATCCAAACAGGCAATGTTGCACGCCGGCGAGGTGGTAGGTGCCTTCGCCTTGGAAAGCCGACGAAGAGGACCGCGCTCGCCTCGACCAGGGCCGGAAGCTTCCCGCACTCGCGCGCGTCATTGCCACTTGGGGGCTCGCGGTCGCGAGCGAGCGAGCGGGCGATGTCGCGGGCTCCGAGAGCCTCATCGCCGAGCTCCGCGAGGCCGCGCCCCACAGCGCTCCGCTTCTCCTGATCCCCCCGAGAAACGTCTAGCGTCGTCTTCCGGTGCTAGACTCGGGAATGAGGTTGCTGACGGTGCTCTTCATCAGCGCCGTGTCGGGCATCGGTTCCGCGGCCCAGGACGATTGGATTCAGGTTCAGAGCCCTCACTTCATCGTCATCACCAACGCGCGCCGCGGCGAGGCGTGGGACGTGACCGACGAGTTCGAGCGCATCCACGCCGTTTATCAGAGAGCGATCACACGCAAGCCGGACCGTCCTCCGCCGCCGACGGTGATCTTCGCCGTTACGGACAACCAGAGCTTTCGAGAGCTTCTACCCGACGCTCACGAGGAACTGGCGGGCAGGTTTCTGGAGTCGAAGGATGGGCCTCGCATCGTGCTCCGTCTCAACGTACCGGCCGAAGTGGGCCATGCGACTCTATACCACGAGTACCATCACGCCATGCTGCGAGCGAGCTATGGTCGGGGGACGCCGAGCTGGCTCCGGGAAGGTCTAGCCGAGTTCTGGTCGCAAGCAACGATCACGCTCAAAGACGTCGAGATCGGGACGGCCCATGACGCTCACCTCCAATACCTTCGCCGCCAGACCACCTTCGAGTTGGCTCCGCTGTTCGCGCCGAACGGCTCGACCCACGACATGGATCCTCGTGACCGGCGCGCGTTCTACGCGAGCGCGTGGGTGCTCACCCACTGGATCCTGATGGCCGATCGAGGCGACGGCGAAGAGAAACTCAACCGCTACATCGAGAGTATCATGGAGGGTGGCGATCCCAACGAGACCTTCGAATCGACGTTCGGGCCGGTCACGAAGGTCGAGTCCGAAGTAAGGCGCTACTTCCGTCAGTCGACGTTTTCGTCCAAGAGATTCCCGGCTCCAGCCGAGATCAACGAAGCGTTCTCGATTCGAGAGCTGAGCGCGGAAGAATCCGTGGCGCTCCGAAGCCGATTTCTGACGTCTCGCGGGCGAACCGCGTCGACCAGAGGTTTGCGGGAGCGGACCGGGACTCTAGGCGTCGGCGCCGAAGCCGAGGGAGTCGAAGCCTTCGAAAGCTACGAGCTCGAACTCGCCCGCGAGCGCTTCGAAGAGGCCGTCTCCGCCGGCGCGGCGACCCACCTTTCGCACTACTACCTCGCGCTACTCTCCCAACAAGAGGGAGATCGCGCCAACGTCGCGTCACGGCTGGAACACACGCTCGATCTCGACCCCGAGTTCGCGCCGGCCATCATCGCGCTCGCCGAGCACTACGCGCGCGAGCCGGAGCGAAGCGAGCGAGCGCTTGAGCTCGCTCGCCGTGCCCTCGCGCTCACGCCCGACGACCGGTTCGAGCTGGTGCGCCTCGGCCGAACGTTCGTGGCGCTCGAGCTGCTCGACGCGGCGCAAGACGTTCTCGCCCGCCTCAAAGCGATGCCGTCCGCTCCCGGAAGCGCGGCAATGATTCGCGCGCTAGAGGATGAGATAGCCCGCCAACGCTAAAAACTTAGGAAATTAGATCCCGGTCGCTGCCTGGTGAACGGGCGGAATTGCGCCCGACGGTGTGCGGACGGGGGTTTTCGGTGCGCGGGTATGGGGATACAAGCGGCCGGTGCGGCATTGAGCCTAGGACAAAGTGTAGCGAGGGTGGTTCGGGCGCACGGGTCTCATCGAAAGACCCCTGAATGGTGCCAACCGCTATGCCCGCGGCAGGGAGTCCGGCGGAATAGGAGGGTCCTTGTTATTACGATTTTCGAGATGGTTCAAGATCTGGCGGATGACGGAGGGCTCGGTCGATTAGGTTTCATAATGCCCCCTTTCCTACAATCCAGGAATTGTGAGAGTTTTTGTTGTCGCGAGGGGTTGTTCGCGGACGGTAGTCCTTCGAAGCCTGCACGGCCTGTTTGACTTGTGGTTCGTCGAGGTCGCTACGGCGGATACTCCACGGGACCGATGGCGCGGCCTGAAGGGCAGGCAAGATGCCGCGGCCGATGATACGCCGCACGGTCATGGTGCAGACGCCGAGAATGCTTGCCGCCTCGTTGAGAGTGAGCACCTCGCTCGGCTTGTCGTCGGACCGGTCCAGTGCGGGGAGGTTGTGGTAGGAACGGTAGGCCCGTACACGGCCCGCGTTCCAGGTTAGCCCCGTGCTCGTGTGGATGCTAATCCGGTTGAGAGTCAAGGCGATGTCGTCATCGGAGAAGCGTCCCGCCAACTGCTCCATGATTTTCGAAGTCTTCTCGGCGCCAACGCGGCGATGTCCCGTGGTGTTCTTCCGGACTCGGCGCGTCGAGTGGATACCGCCCCTCCAGTGAATGACGGCTTCGATGGTGTCGCCGGCCTCGTTGACGTCGGCAACGATCTCCTCGACGAGCGTGCGCACGATGCGCTTTTTGAGGCGCATGTCCGTCGAAGGATCCTCCCATACCCTCGCGAAGTCTGAGCCCAACGTGAGCAGCTCCTCGGGATCAATCGCGCGCTGGGGTGATGGAGTTTGCTCCTGCTCGCGAAGACGCTCCTCAAGCGAGCGCACACGCAAAAGCGTCTCGTTCCAGCGCCGCTCGAGCTCACCCGTTACCAGCCGATTCTCAGGGTCGGAGGCGTCGTACTGGCGGAAGTTCCGCTCGGCCTGGTAGCGCGCCTGCTCCAGCTCCAACTCCACCGCCTGAAGATGCTCGTCCCTATCCTCGACCGCCATTCGCCCTGCCGCGACCGCGGCTTCGATCGCGCCTGGCTCCAGCACCTTGAGGACCTCTTCCTCTACCGCTCGCTCCAGGCCGTTTCCACGAAAACCCAGACAGCTACGCTCGCCGTATTGGGCGACGGCACTCCGACATCGATACAAAGCGACGCCCTGTTTGCCGGAGTAATGCACGTGGAGCTTGCGCCCGCAACGGCCGCACCGAAGTAGCCCCGCAAGTAGGGCCCCGCCTTGTCGGGGCGCGCCCCTGACCATCCGCCCTTTCATGTTGGCATTCTCCTCCAAGAGCTTCTGATTCCGCTCGTATTCCTCCCATGTGATGTAACCAGGATGATGGTCCTTGATCAAGACGGTCCACTCCGAGCGCGGCTTGTGATGACCGCGCGTGACATGGGCACGCTCGTCCACGATACTCGTGCGCGAACTCGTCCGGCCAAAGGCGTAGGCACCAGCATAGATGGGGTTGTTCAACATGTTCAACACCGTCGTGTAGCTCGGCAACGCCCAAGCAATCTCCGCATCCAAGCGGCGGCCACGGCGCTTGGGAAGCGCTATCTGCTGTTGACGCAGCCAGAACAAGCTCTGGCGCGCGCTTCCCAGCTCGCGGAACTTCGCGAACACCATGTCGAGGGCTTGTTGGATGCGCAGGTCAGGCCTCTTCTCGAGCGCGCCCTCTGCTGTCCACTGGAAGCCTACCGGTACGAGGAATCGCAGCTCGCCTCTGACCGCCTTCTGATGCCTCGCCTCGAACGAGCGTTGACGAAACAGCGTCAACTCGTACTCGCTCATCGTGCCCTTGAGGCCGAGCAACAGTCGGTCGTTGCTAAAGCGCGGGTCGTAGATGCCCTCGGGGTCGATGAGCAACGTTCCCACCAAGCCACACAGATCGATCAGGTGATGCCAGTCGCGGTTGTTGCGGGCCAGGCGTGACGCCTCCAAGCACAAGACAGCTCCCACTGCGCTCAGAGAGACCTGGGCGACCAGTCTCTGGAACCCGGTTCGTCCAGCAAGAGTGGAACCCGAGCGGCCTAGGTCCTCATCGATCAGTTCCACGTCACCGAAGCCCAAGCTGCCTGCGTGCTCGACGAGCGCATACTGCCGACGCTGGGACTCCAGGTTCTCGCGGACTTGTGTCGCGGTCGACTGCCTGACATAGACGATGGCTTTACGCGCGAGATGCTCAGACGTGATCTTGGCGCTCATCATCGCTCACCTCGCTTTCGCTCTTCGTCACTTCGGCGCGCCGAGCTGCTTCGAGCAGTAGCTGCTGCATCAACTGACGCAGTGTCTCCCGCGAGGATGTCAGAAGCTCGTTCCAGCGCGGGCGGTCGCTTTCGAACAGACACCCCTGTATCGGTCGTTTCATCAGAAGGCACCTCCTTTTGGTGCCCTCTGGATAACACGGCTCGCAGAAGTTTCCCCATCTCCGACAGTGCCTCCATCGACGCCTGAGGCGAGCTCGCTAACGACAGTCCCGCGCAGTGCACCGCGTCCGTCATCCACGCCGGCACCGGAACAGGTGTCCCCTCCCGCGAGATGCACTGGTAATACGCCACGCCGCCGTGTCGCTGCACACTGCTCACGCTCAGGCACTGGCCGCAACGCGGGTGCCAGCGGTAGTGGACCGTTACTGAACCCTGTTCACGTGCAGTATGTGACTGGGTTGGTGATGAACGAGACGACGCGCATTCGGCCGCGGCAGTTTTTGCAAATCAACGGGTCGGTTTTGAACACACGGCGGATCAAGTTGGCCCATCGTCGGCGAAGGGTTTTACGCTGAGTGGCGTTGAGCTCGTTGTCGTCAGGTGCAGGTCGTTTCTTTCGGGTATGTTTTCTTGTTCGTCGGGCGTAGTGACCGTAGTACAAGATCGAATGCTGGTTGGGCTGGAAATCGTCCGCATTCGGGCTGCTTCGAGGGAATCAGATGTTGCGGGGCTGCTTCGAAGGACCCCTACCGCAAAAATGTGGATGAGCACGCGGGCGAGGAACTCGAGCGGGTCGAGGAGCTCGGCTTTTCTATTTTTTGATTTGGGCTGATAGAGAACGTAGTTGCTCTTTTTGTCGTAACGGAGTCTTTGTAGGGAGACGGGGCATCGGACGATGTAGCGAGAAAGGGATTCAAGGGCTTGGGTATCGGAGGGATATAGGTAGACATCATTATCGGTGCTAAAGCCGCTCCTGCGCCACGAACGGAGAATCTTGATGCGTTCGTCCGAGAGAAGGTCGTGTACTTGAAGAAGTCGAAAGATCTTCTCCCGAAACAGAATTTCCGCGGCGTGGGTGTCGATGTAGGGAACAGGAATCCACTGTCCGTCGTCACGCCAGACGCCTCTGGAGACGATGGAGTGCAGATGTGGATTCCACTTCAAGTTGTCGGAGAAGGTCTGTATCGAGGCGACCATGCCGACGCGAACGTTGCTGTCCTCGACAGCAGCGGCCATGAGCTCGTGGACGGTTTCGTAGCCTGCGCGGGCGAGCTCGGTGAGGAGCTCTCGGTGGAAGAGAAAGTAGGGGCGGAGCATTTCGGGAATGGAAAAACTCCAGACGGCATGGCCGACGTCTTGCAAAAGCTCCTCTTGAAGAAAAGCTGCGAAGGCCGCGGCTCTTTTGGCGTCGCATGACGGACAAAGACTCCTGGCTTTGCACGAGAAGCAAGTAAGAATTCACTCCGGCAATCCTCGCAAACGATCCGGGCGAAACCTCCTTCTGGAACCCCGCAGTCAAAGTACCGTAGCACCACGTTGTCGACGAACCCGCGCCAATACCCATACACTTTTTCGAAGCGGTCCTCCCAGTGTGCGTATTCCAGCCATCGTGAACGCCGAATCCAGAGCAAGCTGAACAGCGAATCCGGTGAAGCCGAACGCTCATCGAAGCGATGAAGTGTTGGGTGACCTCCTTCCCACTGATTGAAAACGTGAACCTATCTTACCTGCGTGTTGTGTAGCAAGGGGCGGCAGGTCGGTGCCGGAGGGAGCGGGCGTAAGGAAAGACGCGAAGCGACCTTCCCGCTCCCGTAGGCAGCGACCTGCCGCGGCCGAACCCCGGGCGATGTGGGGCTGGTTTCGGGGGGTTGCTGGGGTATGGCCTGGCTCGAGAAGACGCTTCCTGAGGCATTCTCGCGCGTCGTTTTGGCGCCGCATCGTCTGGTACCCCGGGTTTGGCGGTTTCACCCGTTTTTATCGCATCGACGCTGTGGTCCCTCGCTCGCTCATGCATCGGCGTTGTCAAATGCCTTTGGCGCAGCCTTGGTCTTTCTCAGAGAAGCTCCTTTGAGAGTGATGCGGTGCGCGCTGTGGAGAATGCGATCGCAGATAGCGTCTGCCTGGTTTGGGTCGCCAATCGCTTCGTGCCACTGCTTGAGCGGAATCTGGGTCGCGATGAGTGTGGAGCCACGCTCGGCGCGGTCTTCGATGACCTCCATTAGATCCCGTCTCTCCGATTCTTTCAGCGGGTGAAGCAGCCAATCATCGATAGCCAGTAAGTCCAGCTTGGCGAGTTTCGTCAAAAGCCGGGCGTAGGAACCATCACCACGAGCGACCGCGAGCTCGTGGAGCAAGCGCGGTGCTCGCACGTAGCATCCGGTGAAGCCGCGACGACAGGCCCGCTCCACGAAGGCGCAAGCCAAGAACGATTTGCCAATCCCCGTCGGGCCGGTGATGAGCAGGTTATGGCGCTCACCGACAAAGCGGCAGTTGCCCAGGCTCAAGATCTGTTCGCGGTTTAAGCCTCGAGGCGCTTGGAAGTTCACGTTCTCCAAACATGCCGGATAGCGGAGCTTTGCCGCTCGCAGTCGTCGAGAAAGCTTACGCTGTTCGCGGGCGGTCCACTCGGCATCGACCAGGAGTCCCACACGTTCCTCGAAGCTCAGCTCCTTGTATTCGCTCGAGCTCAACTGGGTTTCGAACGCGGACACCAAGCCGAACAACTTCATGGCGTTTATCTTTTCTATCGTTTCGGGTGTCAGCATCGGGACTCTCCTCCTTCGTAGTGATCCGCGCCTCGGATGTTCTCGTGCTCCTCTCGCGGTTTCGCTTCGGCGTCCGATTCGAGCACCACACGATCCAGACCAGCCGAGAGAATGTTTTTCACCGTGCGATAGCTGTAAGAGCTCAAAGCTTCCGCTCGTGCGCAAGCGGCCTCGAGACGCTCACTGCCCCAGCGGCTGCCTAGTCGCATGACTCCCAGGCAAGAGCGAAATCCCTGCTCCGGGTGAGGCCGACTCTCTAGAATCCCCGCAACCAGCCTTCCCGTGGCGCGACCTGACTGCTCCGCCCAGTGGAGCAGCCGCGACGGCGTCCACTCCAGGTGCTCCCGATGCGAACGTGGCATATGCTCCGGGTTCGTGGAGTAGTGCCCCTTTCCTTTCTTGCGGGGATGCGACGCGACGCGCTTTCCCTTGAACAGGACCTCCACCACCGAGGCCGTCACCCGTGCCTCGACTTTCTCGTGAATGAGCTGATAGGGAACGCTGTACAAGTTGTTCTCCACCTCCACGTGGTAGTCGATGTTCACTCTGCACCGCTTCCACGTCGATAACTCGTAGCTCTCCTGCGGTAGCGGTTTCAGTACGGGCCGGTCTAGCCTTTCGTACAACTCCCGCCGACTCACACCGAGCTTCTGCATCGGACGCGCATTCAGGACCTCTAACTTCTCCCAGATGGCTTCGTTCAGTTCCGCCAGGCTGAAGAACGTGCGATGACGAAGCACCGCCAGGATCCAGCGCTGCGCCACCTGCACTGCCGACTCCACCTTCGCTTTGTCTTTCGGCTTGAACACCCGAGCCGGGACCACAACCGCACCGTAATGCGTCGCCAGCTCTTCGTACGTCCGGTTGATCCCTGGCTCGTAACGGTCCACCAAATCCACGCCGCTCTTCAAGTTGTCCGGAACCCAGATCTCCGTACTGCCACCGAAGTAATCCGACATCCCCTTATGGGCCTTCGCCCACGATTCCAGCGACTGGTTCAGTGTCGCTTCGACGTAGGTGTAACTGCTCGCGCCCAACGTCCCGACGAACAGCTCCATTTCGACGAGCTCTCCCGTTTTCGGATCGACGATGTGAGGCTTCTTCCCCGAAAAATCGACGAATGTCTTCTCGCCTGCTCGATGCCGTTGACGCATCGTCGGGTTCAGCTTCTTCTTCCACTGACCGTACAGCTCGCAATAACGGCTGTAGCCGTACGCTCCCGGCTTATTCTCCGCGTACTCCACCCACAGCTGCAGCAACGTCAGCTCTCGGTGACGCCTCAGCTCCTCGTGGATGTGGGCATAGTCCAGACCCGGCCGTGCGCCAGACGAGCCCGGCGGCGGAAACAGCCCTGCCTCCAGCTCCCCGCCGCTCAGCTCCTCCGGGAGCGGCCAGCTCAGACCACCCTTCTTCGCCTTGGCCAGGTACTCACTCACCGTTCCAACCGCCACGCGAAGTGCCTTTGCGATCATGCGGTGAGTAAAACCCAGCTCGTACTTTAACCTTAGAACCTCTCGTATTTTTCTCATCGATAACCTCTTAGCTGCCATTTCCTAGATCGTCCTCCTTCCGGGTACGACCTAGAGTTGCCTTGAAACGTGCTATCGATGAGCGTTCGCGATGCCGGAACCGGCGTTCACGTTGCCTGGAATCCGTGTTCACCTTCCCCGGAATCGATGTTCACGATCCCCGGAATCCGTGTTCACGATGCTTTGGAATGGATGTTCACCTTCGGCTGGAATCTGCGTTCACGATGCCCCGGAATACGCAATCTAAGACTACCCCCGGGTGCTTGAGGATATCCTGAATCTAGTTGAAATCGGTGAGTGACTCCCTTCAAGATCGTCGGTGTCAAAGCTGACGATCAAAAAGAAAGGAGCCACCCGGTGAGAGCAGATACGAAGAAGAGAAAGAATGCAACACAGATGCTGAGGGCGACGCAGGAGCAAGAGTGGTGGGCGGATCAAGTTGTGCATGTGATGCTGGAGGGCAAGCGAGCGCTGGACGCCGCGATGCTCGATGTCGGACGCCTGGTAGCTGAGACGCTCATGTACATGGAGCGCGAAGAGAGATCTGGGCCAGACTACCATCCTACGTCGTCCGGGCTTCGCAAATGGGCGAGTCAACGTGGGTCGATCTATGTCGGTGACCAGAAGCTCCCTGTCGAGCACCCTCGATTGCGGGGCCCGGAGGGTGAGGTCGGGCTGAGAACCTACGAGCAGCTCAAGAATCGCGGGGGCTTTTCGGAGGAACTCCTGTCGGAGGTGCTTCGGGGAATGTCTGCTCGCAAGTACGAAGAGACGGTGACGGCGGCAGGCAAGGCTTTCGGTGTGACGCCGAGCTCGGTGTCCCGCCATCTGGTCGAGGCGACGGCGAAGCAGCTGAAGCAGTTCCAGGAGCGCAGTCTCGAAGAGTTTCCGCTCTTCGCGATGTACCTAGACACGGTCCACCGCGGCGGTCAGGCGTTCGTGGTCGCGCTCGGCGTGGACCGTGAAGGGAAAAAGCTCCCCCTGGGCTTCTGGGAAGGGGCGACGGAGAACCACGAGATCTGCGAGGAATTGCTGGAAGAGTTGGAGCGACGGGGGTTAAAGCTCTCCAAACGGATCCTCTGGGTAACCGATGGTGGCGGGGGGATCATCAAGGCGCTCAAAGACCGATACGGCAAGAAGCTCATCCACCAGCGGTGTACTTTGCACAAAGACCGCAACATCCAGCGCCACCTGCCCAAACGCTACCGCAAGCAGGCACACCACCTCTTCGCGACTGCCTTGGAGCAGAACAGCTACAAGGACGCGAAGAAGATGTTGCAGGAGTTCGAGCGCTGGCTTCGCGACATCAACGAGTCGGCGGCAGACTCACTCCTCGAGGCACTCGAGGAGGTGCTGATGCTCCACAAGTTGAAGGTCCCCGCTCTACTGCGCCAGAGCCTGCACTCGACGAATCCTATAGAGAGTATGTTCTCCATGGTTCGTAGTTGCGAGCGCAACATCAAACGCTACCGTAACAGCAAAATGCGCCAGCGATGGCTCGCCGCTGTGCTGCTGCACTGCGAACAACAGTTCAGACGAGTCAAGGGGCACGCATCCATCGACGTAGTGGTTGCGGCCATCGATGCGATCCAACGAGAGGACGAGATGCCTGAGGCCGCGTAAGGTCAGGGGCGTAGAGCTGGAAATGACCACGAGTCGCTTATGATGGTTTCAACTAATTCCTTGACATCCTCGGGTGCTTTGATAGAGAAATTGATTGAATAAATACTATTAATAGGTATTATGAATATATGACGCTTTCCAAAATACACTTCATATTAGCCGTGGCCCAACACAAGTCCTTTAGTAAAGCCGCTCGGACATCTAATGTCACATAGCCAACCCTCTCTAATGGGATATCTAAGGTTGAAGAAGAGCTTCAGCAAGCTATTTTTTTAAGATCGACCCGAAGTGTGACATTGACTCAATTTTGGGAAAGTATTTTGCCTTCCGTTCGTTCCATGATCGAGATAGAGAAGTCCATACACAGCAAAGCTAAGGAGTTTCTCAATCCCAAAAACGTAGTTTTACAGGTAGGAATTTCTCCATTGGTAAACACAAGATTTGTAATTCTTTTGGTTAGTGCATTCAAAGCCAATCATAAAGATCATGAGGTGATTTTGGTTGAGCAAGATTTAAAGGTACTTCAAGAAAAACTTGTTAGTGGAGAACTAGATCTTATAATTGCACCTAAAGTTAGTAAAACAGCCATAGGTAATGCACTTTCTATTTATAAAGAACAGCTTTATCTTATTGATCGGGGATGTCCCGCCGGATGTTGAATTTGGGGTAGCGGCGGCTCCTTGGCCGGCCTAAGAATAGGTCTGCCAATAAACGGTCTCCAGAGGGGGACAAGGAGCCACCAGTGCCTAGGAAATCAAAGAAGCCAGTAAGAAAGCAAACGCACTCGCCTACGGGCAAGGTAGTTGGCCAAGTCGGTCAGATACTGCTACCGATGATAGCTGGGATCGCGGCCACGAAGGCGGATCTGACGGAATGGGTGTATGAGCAAGGACTGACAGCTCTGCACCTACTGCTCAGAGAGGACGCCGAGGGAGATCGCGGGGCTCAAGGGCAAGCACGAGAAGGAGCGAACTCATAACCACTGGGGGAGCACGAACGGAGAGCTGAGCTTCGGTGGTCGTCGCATCCAAGTGTCGCGACCTCGAGTTCGCTCGAAGTCGGGCGAGGAGGCGTCGCTTCCACACTTCGAAGCCTTCCGCGAAGAAGACCCGCTTCCAGAGCGAGTGTTGAATCAGATCTTGGTGGGGGTATCGACCCGAAATTACGAATCGAGTCTGGACAAACCCGCGGCCAAGTTGAAGTCTCGTGGCACGAGTAAGAGTGCCGCCAGCCGTCACCTCGTGAGCCAGACGACTAAGAAGCTCGAGGAATACCTGTCTCGGCGGCTAGAGGAGTTCGAGCTTGCGGCACTGATGCTGGATGGCCTTGAGGTGGCCGGACAGACCGTCGTCGTAACTCTCGGTATCACAATAGATGGAACGAAGGTGCCCCTGGGTATATGGCTGGGCTCGACGGAGAACTCTCGGGTGTGCACCGCGATGTTGCAGGACCTTCTCGAGCGAGGCTTGCGCGTCGATGCGTCGATTCTCTGCGTAGTGGACGGAGGCAAAGGCATCCGCAAGGCACTCGTCGACGTTTTTGGGGACCTCGCGGTCATCCAAAGGTGCCAGATCCATAAACTCCGAAATCTTCGCTCGTACCTTCCCAGAGTCTCGTCACGCCTACGTGCTCCAGACGATGAAGGAAGCCTACAAGTGCAAGAGTGCCGACAAGGCGCGCAAGCGACTTCAGGCATTGGTGTCGTGGCTCGAGCGAAACGGCTACGACGAAGCTGCCGGAAGCCTTCGTGAAGGGATGGAAGAGACACTCACGGTCGTGAAGCTCGCGCTGCCCGCCTTACTTCGCCAGTCTCTTGCCACGACGAACGCCATTGAGAATCTCAACGGAACCATTCGCAGAGTATCGAGAAACGTCAAGCGTTGGAAGAGTCCTTCCATGGTTCGCCGATGGACCGCTCTTGGCGTCGTCACCGCGCAGAAAGAGTTCCGGCGTATCAAAGGCTATCGCCATATGGGCGCTCTCGTTCACGCGCTTAGAAGCAAACAGAAATCTCTTGACAGCGATGAGTTTGCTGGATCCGTCCCGCTTCCCGTGGAAATAAGAATGGCGTAACCTCCGGTTAAACAAAACGAAACCGCGCCTGGAAAGGCGAGGAGGAGGATTACGCCATGAAGAAGCCTACCACCATATCGAAGGAGTCTGTAAGCGAGTACCGGGAGTTCGTCCAACTTCGGCTGCGTAAGCGGGTACTGGAGGCAATCGAGGTCGTGCTCGAGGAAGAAGTCAACCAAGCGCTGGGGTGTGGTAGCTACGAGCGTGCGGAAGACCGCCGTGGATATCGCAACGGAGCCGAAACCCGTCGCGTGACGACGTCGGTGGGAACTCGCGAGCTCCGGGTGCCACGAGCCCGCGTGCGAGACGAGGAAACGGGAGAAACGACAGAGTTCAGGAGCGAGCTGTTGCCCCGGTACGCGCGCCGGACTCGTGAGGTCGACGAGGCGATCTTGGGGACGTACTTCTCGGGCGCGAATAGCCGCCGGATCCGCAAAGCGCTGAAACCACTGCTCGGTGAGGAGCACCTATCGAAGAGCGCGGTGTCTCGCGTGGTTAGCCGGCTGAAGGAGCGCTTCGAGGAATGGCAGAACCGTGCTCTCAGCGAGGAGGTCTACGCGATCGTTTACCTGGACGGCTTCCACCTGAAAGTGCGGATGGCGAAGCGTGTGATCAGCGTACCCGTACTGGCCGCGCTCGGGGTCACGCCAGACGGGCAGAAACGTCTGTTGTCATTGCGTCTGGCGGTGAGCGAAGCCTCGACGCATTGGGGCTCCGTGCTGGAGGGACTCCAGGCTCGAGGACTCCGGGCTCCCAAGCTAGTGATCAGCGACGGCCACAAGGGGCTGACGAAAGCGCTGGAGAAGTGGCCGGGGTGCCGGTTGCAGCGATGTACCGAGCACAAGCGCGCCAACTTGCTCGAACATTGCCCGGCGCACGCACGCCGTGAGCTCCGGCGTGACTACAACCGGATCGTCTACGCCAAGAACGGGATCGATGCTCGCAAAGCCTATGACGAGCTCGTCGCCAAGTGGACGCCTCTCGCGCCAGCCGTCGTCCGAAGCCTAGAGGAGGCCGGTAATCAGCTGCTGACCTTCTACGAATTCCCTCGTGCCATGTGGAAATCGATTCGAACGACCAATGCTCTGGAGAATCTCAACCGCGAGTTTCGACGCCGGACGAAAACCCAAGCGTCGTTCTCCAGCGAGGAGTCCGCGGTCGCTTTGCTGTTTGGGCTTATCGCCTCTGGCCAGATTCAACTACGACGCATCGACGGCTACCAACGTCTGAGCGAGGTTCTCGAACACACGGAGGTTGCCGCCTGATATGATACTCTGATGACGGAGTGGAGGGCGCCGTTCTTTTTCCACGGACCTCGGGACACATCCAGTTTGCTGCCTAAGAGTATTCACAGGTGCCGCCGCTACCCGACCAAATTCAACAGCGGCCGGGACATCCCCTATTGATCCGGCAGATCGGGATTCTTCGAAGGTTGAAATAGGAGATATCAGAGATAAAACTTTTGTGATGGTACCTGACTCATGCGGTCTCTCAGAAATCACCAGATCTATTTTAAGAAGTACCAGTAGAGACTTCAAAGAATATGAGGGAAAAGCCATGACTTATCAAGTCCTCGTTGACTGGTCTGCAAATGGATTGGGTTGCGTCATTTTACCAGAAAGTAAAATTCCTAAAGGAATAAAAAAAACTTTGATCACCAAACGGTCAAAACCCATCGCTATAGTTTTTGAGGCAAAGTGGCAGTCTTCACAAAAGAAGATAAAATCCTTCGTTAAACACTTAAAGACAAACTCTGAGAAAATATACTCTGACCTGGTTTGAATTAAAAACGCTCCTAGTGTTTCATAGATACATGTCTAGGATTGGTAAAGTAAAAGGTTTCGTAAGGCCTATATCGGACAGGAGGTTGTTGTCACGGGAAGGATCGTGCAGACGTTCAACTCCGGCAGTGCGTTGTTTTTCAACTTCGATCCGGACTTCAGGCGGACGCTGACGCTGGTGTTGCTGGATGACAATTTCGCTGCGTTCGGCGGGGCACAGGGGATCGAAGCGGAGTTGAGGGATGTGTCCCGAGGTCCGTGGAAGCTCGTCATCGATCACCCGTTGTGAGGCCAACACTTCGTTGAACTCTGCCAGATCCTCGTCCGTCCAGGTGACGTACCGCGCAAGCCTCGCACGTCGCTCGTGAACGCCGACAGCTCTCTTGAGAATCTCCACGACGGTCGCATTGACGCTCGTACCGCGCTCCTCACTGAGTCGCGTCTATGGGAGCGTATTCAGCACGAAATTCTTCCCTGGCTTTCGATCCTTCCCGTAGGTAGCTAAGCGTCGCAACCAGTTCTCGACAACCAGACCTTCGACGCGCGCTAGATGTTTGACGTTCGTGGTGGAAGCGAACGCGTCGAGCCCGCGCGGCGGGGAAAGACTCCTCGTGATATTTTCCTCGTTTGGGGAGGCCGGTTATGACTCACCTCTTTCTCATTCTTTTCCTTGCCGCGGCGACGTTTGTTTCGGGCAGCCGGTGGAGCGCTATACCATGGCGCTCACGGGAGATTCGATCGTCACGCGCAAGCTCTCGGTCTACGAAGAGCCAGAGTTTCTGGAGATGATCGAGCTCATCCGGAGCGCCGACGTCGCTTTCACGAACGTCGAGATCCTCTTCCACGACTACGAGTCCTACCCCATGGCGGCGGGCGGTGGCACCTATATGAGAGCGCAACCGGAGATCGCGAAGGAGCTCGCCTGGGCGGGATTCGACCTGGGCTCTCTCGCCAACAACCACTCGGGGGATTACGGTCCACCGGCGATGCTCCTCACCGAGAAGCATGTCCGGGAGGCGGGCATGACCGGCGCCGGGATCGGGAAGAGTCTCGCGGAAGCGCGCGAAGCCAAGTTTCTCGAGACGACGAAAGCGCGCATCGCCTTCATCTCGGTCGCATCGACGTTCCCCGACCACGCGATGGCAAGTGCCACCCGAGACGATATTCCCCCACGGCCCGGGCTCAACCCCTTGCGGCATCAGACGACCTACCGCGTGAGCCGTGCACGCCTCGAAGCCCTGCGCGCCACGATGGAAGAGCTCTCGATGAATCCTCCCGAGGAAGGCGACTCCTTGAGGTTCCTGCGGTCCCAATTCGTCGCAGGCGATCCCGCCGATGTGATCACCGAGCCACACGCGGGGGATCTGGCTGCGATCGCCGCCGTGGTTCGAAACGCCGCGCGCCAGGCGGACTACACCATCGTCACGATCCATGCGCACGAAGGCGACAAGAGCCGCTTCGTCCCGGCGCAGTTTCTCGTGACGTTCGCGCGGGCGATGATCGACGAGGGCGCCGATGTCTTCGTGGGACACGGCCCTCACGTACTGCGCGCCGTCGAGATCTACAAAGGAAAGCCGATTCTCTACAGTCTCGGAGACTTCCTCTTCCAGAACGAGACGCTCCAGAGACTGCCTCACGAAAACTACGCCCGCTACGAGCTGGGAGAGGACAAAGGGCTTGCCGACTTCAACGACGCGCGGTACGAGAACGACACCGTGGGCTCTCCCGCGACGCCCGAGATATGGGAGTCCGTCGTCGCCAGGCCCGTGTTCGAAGGCGACGCGTCGTGGAGCTACGGCTTCACCCGATCTCTCTCGGTTTCGGGAAAGCACGAACCGTGCGCGGGAGGCCGATGTTCGCGGACGAGGCGCTGGGACGAAAGATCATCGACGACTTGAAACGACTCTCCGAGCCCTTCGGGACAGAAATCGACTACGTGGACGGCGTGGGCGTCGTGCGCCTCGCGATGCCCACGAGCAACTAGAAATGCTCGGGCTCGTTCTACTCGCGCTGAAATCAATAGGAAAAATCAAGGTCCGTTGGCATGCCGGGGAGAGGCAGAACTCAATTTAAAGGGGGTTCGCATGAGTCGTTGGTCAAAGCTGAGCTGAATCCGACGCGTGGCTAGCGGAATTCACGCGGAGAGGAGCTGCTAGCTCTGATTGAGACACAGCACGGCGTTGGTGCATGAATCAGTTCGGGACACGCACGGAACCTTTTGGCGGCCCAACTTACTCCCCGACGATCGCTTGGGATTCAGGCTTGCCCAGCTCAGCCATCCGGTTCAATACGTTGCACCCGATCATCGCCTCCCGCTTCTGCGATTCGTAGCCGCACGCGCGAAGGCTGTTTCCGAGCGTGCGCTTGTACTGAAGAAAAGATTCTCGACGGTGCCCTGTCCGCCCTGTCGACGATACCATGACTCCCGCTGCCAGCCTTGGCGTCCGACTTTGCGAATCGTCTCGAGGGTCGCGTTCCGCTGCGCCCACGTGCCCTCGGCGCCGTCCGAAGGCACCGCCCCTCGTCGAGGTGGGATCACGATCTTGATGTTCGCGGTGCCGACCTCACCGAGCAGCTCATACACTGACCGCGTGTCGTAGGCCCCATCGGCTGTGAAACGTCGGATCGGAGAGTCGACCTGTTCGAGCAGACACGGGACAGTGGACGGATCGTCCTCGCTGCTCTTCGTGCGTGTCGCCGCCACGATGAAGCCATCGTCATCCACGCCGACATGCAGCTTCCACCATTGTCGACGCGCCTTCGAGCTCTTGCGCCTGTGGACATGCCACTCACCGGCACCCGAGAGTTTGAGTCCTTTCGAGTCGACAATCAGATGGAGCGCGCCATCATGCGCTCTGGTGGGACAAGGCACGTCGACGTCTTTGTTCCGCCGCGACAGCGTGGTGTGGTCCGGTGCTTTCAGGTCGAGCTCCATCAACCGCAACAACGAGTCGAGGAATCCCTCGGTCTGTCGGAGCGGAAGGTGAAAGACCATGCGCAACGTCTTAGCCGTCACGATTGCCAGATTTCGAGTAGCGCGGCTGGCCACCGCGACGGCCGTTCCGCGGTGGCGTCCAGGCTTCGCGCGCCTCTTGGCTGAACCAGACCGTGATGTCGCCACGGCTCTTGAGACCACGCTCATACTCCGGCCAGTTGGTCACGCGATACTTCGTCTTGTATTTGCGGTTCACTCTGGTGGACTTGCGCGCGGCCATGGGTTCATCTCCTCGATATTCGATGTATCGAGAAGCTGAGTCGAAGCGGTTGCCGGAGATCAAGAGCTATTCATGCACCAAAGCCCGCCTGCTCTGGCAGTTTAGCAACGCGACGTCTTTCGAATTCCGCCAATTGGCTTCGCCGTCGCAAAAATACCTCATTGGAGGATACGATGACGGGCTTCGGCGAGGGCGCGCCGGAACGGGATGCGGGCAGCCTCGAGCTTGGCGCGAGCGCCGCCGTCTGAGTGCCGCGGGTGAGCGACTGCGACCGACTGGCTGGCCCTATTGAGACGACCATTGCCCAGACCGTCTCGCGTGTGGTAAGAGGAGAGACAGAAATGAAAATCTTTTTCGATCACATTGAGCTGTGGCTAAGCGGGGCGGCCTTGCTGATCGTCGTGATCGTACCCTCCTTGATTGTTCCACCCGACGACGATATCTGGAAGGCGACGGCAATCACCGCCATCAGTGTAGGAACGCTTCATGGCATTATCTTTTGGGCAGTTCGCAGGCAGCGCCAACGAGCGGAGGAGATGCTTCGGCGCAGCGAAGAACGTGCTCGGCAATCGCAAAAAATGGAAGCCGTGGGCATCCTGGCGGGCGGCGTGGCCCACGATTTCAACAACCTTCTCTTGATCATCACGGGTCACAGCGACCTCCTTGCTCAGAGCCTCGCTGACGATTCAATGCGCGACAGCGCGAAGGAGATAGGCAAGGCCGCCGAGCGCGCGTCGTCGCTGACTCGTCGACTTCTTGCTTTTAGCCGCGGGCAAACGCTCGAGCCGAGAGTCGTGGAACTGAAGTCGCTCGTGAGAGGGATGAAAGAAATGGTGAGACGCCTGATTCGGGAGAGCATCGATCTCGAACTGGTCATCGATCCGCGGCCCGGACGAGTGAAGGCCGACCCCGGGCAGATCGAGCAAGTGATTATGAACCTGGTTGCCAACGCCGGAGACGCGATGCCGGGAGTTGGCACGCTGTCGATGGAAGTGGCAAACGTCGATTTCGACGACGGCGACGCCGTCGGGGTTCCGGCAGGCTCCTACGTCATGCTCGCAGTAAGCGACACTGGCTGTGGGATGGATGCAGAAACGCGGAGCCGAATTTTCGATCCGTTCTTCACTACCAAGAAGCAGCCCCAAAGGACGGGGCTCGGCCTTTCGACCGTCTATGGCATCATAAAGCAGAGCGGAGGAAACATCACGGTCGACAGCGACCCCGGGCTAGGGACAACTTTCAAGGCGTTCTTGCCGCGGGTAGAAGAAACGGTCGATCACGCGCCGCGGTCGTCCGGTGCTGCGATTGAGGGAGGCACGGAAACGGTCCTGCTGGTCGAAGATGAGTCGGCGGTTCGAGCGCTCATCCGCAAGGTTCTGTCCAGCAAGGGCTACACCGTTCTGGAAGCGGGCCATCCCGACGAAGCTCTCCGACTCGGAGAGAGTCACGAAGGCCCGATCCATTTGACTCTGACAGACATCGTGATGCCCGGTATGAACGGCCGGGAGTTGGCCAGACGTGTCATGTCCTCGCGCCAAGAGATGAAGGTGCTCTACATGTCGGGCTATTCACCGGACAGTCATCATGCCATGTTGGAGCCGGACGGTGTCCTCCTTGCGAAGCCGTTTTCGCCGGAAGCCCTGCTTCGCAAAGTGCGCGACGTGCTGGATCTGAGCCCGAGAGAGTAGCGGCGGCGCTGCGAACCCGCCGGGTACCGGCTGTACCAAAGCTGCATCATCCTATTGCCGGTCCGCGGTCGGTGCTTAGAGGTCCGTCAACATCTCCGCGTGTTGCGTCTCCCAATTCTGCGAAGATTCCTCCGAAAGCGTCTCGAGACGGGTTCAACTGGGGAAGACATGCGCCCGAAGGCGATACACGCGGAGAGGGGCTCTTCGGCCACGATGAGCCTGGGCGAAAGCGCGCGACGCCCATGTCATGGGTGATGACGATGGTCGTCGTCTGGCGTTAGCGATCGCCTCGATGTCGCCGAGCCAACCGCCCCTTGTTTGACACCCAGCCATGAGATAGTTTCTCAACCGACGGAAAGGAGACTTGTGTAAATAATTACAGGAGCCTTGGATAATTTCAACTAAGAAAGGACTTGATTCCCAAAGGAGGCGAATATCATGGAACGCGCAATCAGATCGATGGTTTTGATGATGACCGTCAGCATTCTAGGTGGCTGCGGACAACAAGCGACTGAACAAGCGAAAAAGGAAATGAAACGGATCGGCATGGTAATCGGTATCAAACCGGATATGATCGAAGAATACAAAAGACTTCATTCAGATTCTAATCCTGGTGTCCGCGACTTGTTGAACGAATACCATATCCACAATTTATCCATATTTCTTCAGGAGATCGATGGCAAGTTCTATGAATTTGGCTATTACGAATATACCGGGGATGATTTTGAGAGAGATATGGCCAAGCTGGCTGCCGAACCTCGAAACATTGGATGGCTGAAGATCTGTGACCCAATGCAGATTCCGCTTCCCGGTTTGGAAAGCTGGGCGGAAATGGAGCAGGTATATTTCAACGAATAACTCTTGGCAAACGTATCTCGGGGCTGGTTTCTGATGACCGAATAAGAAAGAAGTCACTAATGCAAAGTTCAGGAGTCACAATTCCAATTGTTGATCTCGTCATCGTTGCAGTTTATCTGCTTGGCATCATGACGATTGGTATTCTTGTGGGATACAAGAAAAGGGTCGGCAGTGAGGAGTTTTTTCTGGCAGGCAAATCATTGCGGTGGCCCATAATTGGGGCAGCACTGTTTACCGCCAATATCTCGACGATTCATTTGGTTGGCTTGGCTGCAGACGGATACAGAATCGGTCTGGTCGTCGGTAACTTTGAATGGATGGCTTCGTTTACGCTAATTATCCTCGGACTTGTTTTTGCCCCTTTCTATTTTCGAAGCAAGATCGGTACGTTGCCTGAATATCTTGAAAGGAGATACAGCAGTGATTCTCGTATGATTATGGCATTCACTACATTGTTGGGTGCTCTTTTGATCCACATTGGAATAAGCCTTTACGCTGGCGCAAAGGTTATGCAGCATTTCTTCGGAATCAACATCTATGTGTCCATCATTGTTATAGCAACCATTACCGCGACTTACACCATTATCGGGGGCCTCAAAGCAATCGTAGTTACCGACGCAATCCAGGCAGTCTTGTTGTTGGTCGGCACAGCAATCCTGACGCTAACCGCTATACTTACCCTGCCAGAGATCGGCATCCATTCCCTGTCACAATTCCAAGAAGCAATTAAGCTCGATCAAATGAGCATGGTCCATGATTTCAAGAATAGCGTGACAGGTCATCTAAATGAATACTCGTGGGTTTCGGTCTTGCTCGGCTATCCGATTTTGGGCGTTTGGTATTGGTGTACGGATCAGACGATTGTGCAGAAAGTACTTGGCGCTCGAAGTGAACGAGATGCACAGTATGGCGCCATTTTCGCAGGATTCCTCAAGATTTTGCCCGTCTTTCTAATGGTCTTTCCGGGTGTCTTAGGCTATTTGCTTTTCAAAAATCAGATCGTCGAGCCTAACGATACCTTGCTTGTCATGATGCAGAATCTGTTGCCCACTGGATTAAGGGGCTTGATGGCTGCTGCTCTGCTTGCAGCCTTGATGAGCACCATCGAGGCGGCTCTCAACAGCACGGCTTATGTTACTGCTGAAGACATTGTCAAGCGCATAAGACCGAAAACGAAGGACCGATCGCTTGTTTTGATCGGTCGAATAACTGCTGTTGTGGTTATCTTGTTGGCAATGGCGTGGTCAACTCAAGGAGGAAGATTTACTAGTATTTTCGTAGCAATCAATAAGATACCGATGATGTTTGCACCGGCGATTACCTGCGTTTTTGTTTGGGGAGTTTTTTGGCCTCGTGGAACTAAACAAGCTGCCTTGGCGGCCCTCACCCTGGGATCAATTGCGGGGGGAGCGTATTTCCTAGTCGACTTGCCTGCTTTTGGTGATATCCAACTCGTTACCGATCCTGAGAAAGGCTTGGGTATACCCTTCATGCAGGTTGGATGGTGGTTGTTCTGTTTCTGTAGTGTGGTTTATGTGATCGTTAGTCTTTTGACTCCAAAACCTGGTCGCGAACAGCTCGAGAATCTTTGCTGGGAACACCCATTCAGGGCCATCACTCAGAGTGAATCAAAGGGCATTAACGGTCCAGCAGTGGCGGCAGCCATCTTGTTTGTGACTGTGATTATCCTTTACACTATCTTTCGTTAGAACAATTCTCTGAAAGACAAGAGCACTATCATGCGACAGGCAATCATGGTTGAACCGGGGAGTTGGTATGAGAATGACACTCAAGGATGTCAAAATGCCTGAAGAGCAAATTCCAGCTCTGGCTAAGCAGAGTATGGTTTTACCTGATTACAAGGGAAATCCGCGTGTGGCAACTGAAGAGGAAATGTTGGCCCTGATCGAGCAGGCATATTTTGGAATTTGACTGGAAGAAACAACCTGTTCGGGGTCGTTGCAGAAAAGGGGCAGGGCAGAAATGTTAAGAAAGTCGATTGAATTGGCAGCGATATTGACCGTAGTGATAGTGACAACAGGTTTGCTTACCGGCTGTAAAAATGACCCCGTGATCGAGGAATCCTATAAACCTACCTGGAGATCTCTAAAACGCTATCCAATCCCGCAGTGGCTAAAAGACGGCAAGTTTGGAATTTATACGCATTGGGGAATCTATTCGGTACCTGCCCTGGGTCCCAATGGTACCGGCTATGGCCCTGCTATTTATGCGGGTGAAGATTCCGAACAGTATAAACACCATGTGGAAACCTACGGTCCTCTTTCGGAATTCGGATACAAGGACTTCATACCTATGTTCAAGGCGGAGAAGTTCGATGCTGACGAATGGGCAGAGCTTTTTGAAAAGTCAGGCGCCAAATTCGCCGGTCCAGTCGTAGAGCACCACGATGGCTTCGCAATGTGGGATACCAAGTACTCAGAGTGGAATGCTGCGAAGATGGGACCGAAAAGAGATGTCGTCGCGGAGTTAGAAAAAGCCATCAAGAAGCGCGACATGAAGTTTGTGACGACATTCCACCATGCCACGAACTGGACTTACTTTCCTGTCTGGGACGAGAGCTGCGACTGTTCCGATCCACGGTATTCAGGATTATACGGCCAGATACACGAGAGAGGAGAAAAGCCCAGCAAGGAGTACCTAGATGAATGGCACGGAAAAATAATAGAAGTTATAGATAAATATGATCCGGACCTTATATGGTTTGATGGTGGTCTGGCTGGAATAAGGGACGATTATCACAAGAACTTTCTGGCCTATTTTTATAACAAATCCGTTGAGCGCGGCAAGGAAGTTGTCGCATCCTACAAAACTCATGATTTTCCGCCTGGCGTTGGTATCCAGGACATAGGTGGGATGATGCCTGAGTTGACACATCACATGTGGATGACGGATACCTCTGTGGATGACCCAGCCGCATGGTCTTACACTAAGAACGCGGGCTTCAAATCGGTAAATACGCTAGTGGATAACCTGGTGGATAGAGTCAGTAAGAATGGATTTCTTTTACTCAACGTTGGTCCCAAACCTGATGGAACAATCCCTGAAGAGGCCAAGGAACGTCTGCTGGGGATAGGCGAGTGGCTGAAGGTAAACGGCGAAGCGATTTACGGTACCACGGCGTGGATAAAATATGGAGAAGGTCCTGCTCATGCCCCTCTGCCCAGAGGCTACTGGGTAGGGGACTACGTCGAATTTCAGAAGAAGCGAAAGAGAGTCCAACTTACAGCTCAGGACATCAGATTTACCGTTAAGGATAACGTCATATACGCGATTTCTCTTGATTGGCCAAGCGATGAGGTGACAATCAAATACCTGGCTGGCGAAGACGATTATGTTGGATTGTATGAATCAGAGATTAAATCCGTAAAGATGCTTGGTGTTGATGAAGAACTGGAATGGAAAATGACTGAAGACGGCCTCACAATCAAACCCCCGGACAAAAAACCTTGCGAGCATGCTTTCACCTTCAAGATTGAACGCAAAGCATTGAGTCTATAGGCTACTTTGGTGAACAAGGGCCAGCGACGGCCACCGCCACGTGAACCTCTCCCTTGGGGAGAGGTCGAGCGAGCGCAGCTCACCCGGGTGAGGGTCGCCGAATTAACTGGCACGAAGCGTCCCGCGCGGAGCAATCGGAGCTCCTCTCGGCCGTGACCAATCGCCCGTGAAGCGATCCTCGCAAAGCATCGACCCCAAGGCTTCATGGGCCTCAACTTGGCCCACGGCGGAGAGCATCATTCCCAATAGCTCTCGCACGCTGAAGTTCTCGAGGCCGGCAGCGAGGAGGCGGTCGATTTCGTCGTCGAGAGTCTTGGACAGGGAGTTTTGTGATAACGTTGGGTTTGGGATCTGAAGGCATTGCTTGTTCCTTTCAAGTAAATGGGTCCTTGCCGCAAGGTGGCAGCCTTGGGGCTTTTCTTTTTGGCTCGCGCTTGCGAGCCACTCCCACGCAGTGTATCTCCGGAGTCGATCCGATCGGACAGCAACTGAGAGTTCGACCGCTCGGTACGGAGAATCCCTACGCCGTCGTTGTCGGCGTCGTCGGCCACGTGCGGCTTCACGACCTCACGAGACCACTCTTGCCGCAAATCTACAGGCCTCTCTCCCCGGGCCTCAACTACAAGCGTAGCCCTGCGAACGACCGGAGATCCGAAATCCCTGGCGCCTCTGGTTCGCGACGAGATCAAGACAATGAGCCCCGGTGCGGCGATCCAAGACATGCTTCTGATGGAGGAGCTCGTCTCGAAAGCCGGATCTGTCCCGGGTTCCGTGGAAATAAGAATGGCGTAACCTCCGGTTAACCAAAATCAAAACCGCGCCTGAAAAGGCGAGGAGGAGGATTACGCCATGAAGAAGCCTACCACCATATCCAAGGAGTCTGTAAGCGAGTACCGGGAGTTCGTCCAGCTTCGGTTGCGCAAGCGGGTACTGGAGGCGATCGAGGTTGTGCTCGAGGAGGAAGTGGACCAAGCGCTGGGTTGTGTTAGCTACGAGCGTTCGGAAGGACGCCGTGGTTATCGCAACGGCGCCGAGACCCGCCGCGTGACGACATCGGTGGGAACACGCGAGCTGCGAGTGCCACGAGCCCGTGTGCGAGACGAGGAAACGGGAGAGACGACGGAGTTCAAAAGCGAGCTGTTGCCCCGGTACGCGCGCCGCACTCGTGAGGTCGACGAGGTGATCTTGGGGACATACTTGTCGGGCGCGAACAGCCGTCGGATCCGCAGGGCGCTGAAACCGCTGCTTGGTGAAGAGCACTTATCGAAAAGCGCGGTGTCTCGCGTGGTTAGCCGACTAAAAGAGCGCTTCGAAGAATGGCAGAGCCGTGACCTGAAGTCTACGCGATCGTTTACCTGGACGGCTTCCACCTGAAGGTGCGGATGGCGAAGCGTGTGATCAGCGTGCCTGTGCTGGCAGCGCTCGGGGTCTCGCCAGACGGGCAGAAACGTCTGTTGTCGTTGCGTCTGGCAGTGAGCGAATCCTCGACGCATTGGGGCTCCGCGCTGGAAGGACTCCAGGCCCGAGGACTACGGGCTCCCAAGCTGGTGATCAGCGACGGCCACAAGGGGCTGACGAAGGCGCTCGAGAAGTGGCCGGAGTGCCGGTTGCAGCGATGTACGGAGCACAAGCGCGCCAACTTGCTCGAACATTGCCCGGCGCACGCACGCCGCGAGCTCCGGCGTGACTACAACCGGATTGTCTACAGCAAAAACGGTATCGATGCTCGCAAAGCCTATGACAAGCTCGTCGCCAAGTGGACGCCTCTCGCGCCGGCCGTCGTCCGAAGCCTAGAGGAGGCCGGCAATCAGCTGCTGACCTTCTACGAATTCCCTCGTGCCATGTGGAAATCGATTCGCACGACCAATGCTCTGGAGAATCTCAACCGCGAGTTTCGACGCCGGACGAAAACCCAAGCGTCGTTCTCCAGTGAGGAGTCCGCGGTCGCTTTGCTGTTTGGGCTTATCGCCTCTGGCCAGATTCAACTACGACGCATCGACGGCTACCAACGTCTGAGCGAGGTTCTCGAACACGCGGAGGTTGCCGCTTGATCTGATACCCTGATGACGGAGTCGAGGTGCGCTGTTCTTTTTCCACGGACCTCGGGACACATCCCGAAAGCCCGTGCCCAAGCGCGGCTGAGCCTCGTATTGATGATCGCGTTCGGAGTCTTCGCCGTCGTGCTCGCTTCGGTGGGTCTGTTCGGTGTGATCCCTACGCTGTGAGCACCCGCAAGGTCGAGCTTGGAATCCGCATAGCGCTCGGCGCGAGCTCGGCCGTCATTCGAAAGGGAATCTCGCCGAAGGCGGGCGTCTCGTTCTCACCGGCATCCCGCTCGGTTTCCTGGGGGCGGCGGTGCTCGCGCATTTGATGGGAGGCCTGTTACGGAGTCGCTCCCGTCGACCCCATCACCTACGCGTCTGTTGCTTTGACGCTCGGCGCCGTGGCGCTCGCCGGCTGCTGTCCCCCGCCCCACGATTTCTTTGGACAGTGATTTGAGAGAATACCGAACAGGAGGATCACGATGTCCAGAGGAAGAAATATAGGGTTCTCCTGTCGTTTCGGGGGATCTGATTTGTGTTGGAGGGCATGGCCTATGGACGCTGCCGCGATTGTGGAAAACGCCGAAAACTCCGGGCGAGAGAGGCGTTTAGGGAAAGGTTGTGAGCACGTACAAACGTGGAGCGGCGTTTTCCACAATCGCTTGGAAAACGCTTCGCGTTTCCCACGAGCGCCCACAGGCCCCTCCTGATATATATACAAGAAAGATTAATTCATATGGAATAAGGAAGGGGGGGCTCGATTAGTGGAGGCTATAGAAAACGCCCTTCCAGGCTTCGAAGAGAACTCAGTCGTGAGCAAGGTCTGAACGACCAGAACCGTGGGGGCGTTTCCCACAGCCTCGTCTCCCGCTGAGGGGCAGTGGCATTTGGTGAGGCCCGTGGGTTGAGAGGGTAAGCCATGTGTAGATGCGCATCGGCGAGAACGCTAGAATCTTTTTTTTCCGAAAGAGAAAAGAGCGTTCCCGCGATGCGCGTTACTACGTTAGTCAACAAGCTCATCGGATTGCAAGGCCTGTGGGTCCGAGGTTTCCACTTCCAGGCGGACAAAGCCAGAGTGGTGGTGGATGTAGTACCACGGAGGAGGAAGCCTCTGTGCGGGATTTGCGGACGAAAGGTCCGCAAGAACAAAGATCGCTACAATCGCTACTGGCGGCACTTGGACCTGTTCGGAGTCCGGACCTATCTTCGCTACTCGATCCGACGAGTGGTATGTCGGCGGTGTGGAGTGGTCAGAGAAAAGGTGCCTTGGGCAGACAAGGGAAGCCGCTTTACCAAAAGCTTCGAACAAGAGGTAGCGTGGCTGGCACAGAGGACGGACGTCAGCGCCGTAGCGAACTATTTCCGAGTGACGTGGCGTTCGGTGCGACGGATCATCCAGCGAGTGGTTGCCGAGCAGCGGGATGAGCGGCGCGAGCTCGATGGATTGCGGGTGATTGGGATGGACGAGATCAGCTACCGCAAACGCCACAAGTACTTAACAGTGGTAATAGACCATCTCAGCGGCCGGGTCGTCTGGGCGGGAAAGGAGCGCAAGGCCAAGACGCTGCTGCGGTTTTTCCGCAAGCTCGGACCACAAAGAGCCGCGGAGCTCGAAGCGGTCAGCATGGACATGTGGGAGCCGTACATAACTGTCGTCGGCAAAAAGGCTCCTCAGGCACGGGTGATCTTTGACCGCTTCCACATCGTCAAGCATCTGAACGAGGCCGTGGATAAGACCCGGCGCGAGCTGGTGCGCGAGCTCAAAGGGACTGCCCGGCGCAACCTCAAGAACACCAAGTTTCCCCTTCTCAAGGCCAAACACAACCGCAGCGCGAAAGACAAACGGGTGCTCCGCGAGCAGGTGCGAGCTAATCGTCGCCTCTACCGCGCCATGCTTCTGCGCGACGACTTCATGGACCTCTACACCTACAAAACCGAGACATGGGCCAAGAAGTTTCTCCGAGGATGGCTGCGGCGCGCTATGAGCTCGAGGATAGAGCCCGTCAAACGCGCGGCGAAGATGATCCGCAGCCACTTCGATGGCGTCATCGCGTGGGTCACGTGGAGACTCAGCAACGGCCGACTCGAAGGAATGAACAACAAAATCAGGCTGCTGAGCCACCGCAGCTTT
Organism: Candidatus Marinacidobacterales bacterium; assembly: GCA_965237955.1. Lineage (GTDB taxonomy): Bacteria > Acidobacteriota > Vicinamibacteria > Marinacidobacterales > SMYC01. Next base: position 5,470,635 of record OZ250169.1, read on the forward strand.
GGACTCCACTCTGCCGAAGCTCTCATCAGTCTCGTCTACCTAAACTGTGGCGGTCTCACCCTCGAGAGGATCCACTGAAATGGCAGGAGAGGCAAATATAGAATCGAGGGCGGCGCAAGGAGCCCGTAGGGCGACCGAAGCGGCCCCGGATTCAGCGCGACGCGGGAAGGTCCGTTGGTCGGCCCGGCGGAAGGTAACGGTGGTGCTAGAGCTAATGCGTGGCGTCGAACTGGAGGCGACGAGCCGGAAGTACGCAGTGACGGCGGCGACACTGACGAGTTGGCGCGATGCGTTTCTGCAAGGAGGCGAGGACGGGCTGAAGAGCCGGACGAGGGAGGTGGCGGACGAGGAGAAGAAGACGCTGAAGTCCGCAGTGACCGGTCTGGTGATGGACAACGAGCTGTTGAAGGAACGCATCCGGCAGCTGGAGGATGAGAACCCTTTTCTACGATGGAGGTCGAACAGATGAGCCGGACCAAGTCGCCCTCCACCGGAACGCCGTATGGTCTGGCCCGTGTCTTGGGGGCCTGGGGCGTGCCCCGGTCGACGTACTATTGGCAACGGACTCGGCGGCACAATCCGCTCGAGGCACGCAAGCGCGGACCGAAGACCGCGTTCAGCGACAAGGAACTGACCGAACGGCTCCGGCAGGAGATCGCGGCCTCGCCGTTTACCGGAGAAGGCCATCGTAAATTCTGGGCCCGGCTCCGGATCGCGGGTGTCCGGACCTCGAAGGCCCGGGTCCTGCGCTTGATGCGGGACGCGCAGCTGCTGGCGCCCCAGCGGCAAGCGGCGCCCGTCGCCGAGAAGGTGCATACCGGAACCATCGTGACCGAGCGCCCGAATCAGATGTGGGGCATTGACGCCACGGCCACCGTGACGATCGAGGAGGGCCAGGTCACCGTGTTCGCCGCAGTCGATCATTGCACTGCGGAGTGTGTCGGCATCCATGCGGTCAAACGGGCGACTCGTTTTGAGGCCCTGGACCCGATCCGGCAAGGCGTTAACGAGCACTTCGGTGGCTTTCACGCCCGTGGCGCGACAGGACTCCAGCTTCGCCACGATCACGGATCGCAGTTCATGAGCGATGACTTTCAGAACGAAATCCGGTTCCTCGGGATCGAGTTCTCGCCCGCCTTCGTCCGTGAACCCGAGGGCAACGGCTGCATCGAACGTTTTTTCAAAACGCTCAAGGAACAATTGCTCTGGGTTCGCCACTTCCGTTCCATATCGGAACTGGTTCACGCCCTTCAGGAGTTCCGCGCTCTCTACAACCGATCCTGGTTGATCGAGCGCCTTGGATTTCAATCTCCGATTCAGGCGCGAGAACGTCTTGCGCTCGAACCGGCTGCTTGATTATGGTGGGCTCGTTCTGTCCAAGAAATCAGGGGCGCAACACTCGCCGGCTGCTGGGTCCCTGCACGTAGTGCGACGCGAGTGGATCCCATCGAGGTGCGCAAGGCCGAGTGACGAAAATCAGAAAAGCCCATCGATGATCGTGATGTCGCTCGTGTCGAGCTCGTCATGCGTGAAGTAGATCCGCCGCCCGTCGGCTGAGACTACGAGACATCGCTCGCGGCCACGGTGTAGATACCTGGTGGCACGTCGACGAAGGCGTGCTGTCCCTGGTCGTTGCTCGGCGTGGGGCGTGTCTGATTCGTTCCTTCGTTCGTCAACGTCACGACGACGCCGTGGATGTTGAAACAGCTCAGCTTGGTCAATTCGCGCGGCCTCGTCGCGTTGAATCGTTTCCCTTCACCGCCTTGAGCTTCAGGTCACGGCAGGCTAGATTGTGAGTATCGATTGTGACGGGGAGATCATCATGCTGCTGGGAATTCTTCTTCTTGCGCTCACCACACCTGCCACCTCCCAAGAGGCCGACGGCGCTTTGGGTGGACTCGATCGTGCGACCGTAGAGAGAGTCATTGCCAACGTCTCCGAGGGGCGCTGGCCCCACATGTTTCATCTGGGAGGTCTGGGCGCTGGATTCGACGTTACGACGCCTTATATGAAAATCGCTATCGCCTCGGCCACTGCTCAGGGTCGCAATCGCACCTTCACCGCGGATAACGTCACTTCCGAAATGCTGACGTTCGATGTCTACGTGACGCCTCCCCCCAAATCCAGCGACGAAGCCATTCGTCAGTTCGTCGAGTACGAAGCGAACCATGAGAGCCACGGTCTGTTGAGCCACTGCGTGATAGCGCCCACCCATACCGAGGTCCTGAACGTGGTCGATGCCGTTGTCACCGGACCCCATGGCACGGAGTTGGACGAGGTGTCGCTCGCCGAAACGAAGCCCTTGGACGTGAGGGTCGCGGATGCCGGAGCTCGAGCACCGGATTCAGCCGGTCGCTACGGCACCGGCTTGATCGTGACCATCCCTTTGGAGGCGGTTCGGCAGCGGGCGAACCTGCGAGTCTTATTTTCCAACGGTTCTCACGATGACTTGAAGTTGGAACCGGAGTGGCTCCGATCGCCGTAGGCTCCGTTTCAGTCGCCACGAACCACTAGGTACTAGTTCGGCGTCTCCCATCAAAACGAAGGCGGCCCCCAATAGAAAGGGTGAGAAATAGCCGTTCTCGCTGTTTGTTCTTCGGATCAGCTCGATCTAGCTCATCGTTTCGTCTCAGCACACGGTCCAGGCCTACGATCCGAACGACGGCAAGGTTGTCACTCATCATTATTAATCCGGAGGAATACGCACGTAGCCACGCACCGCTGTCGGACACGGAGGCAGCGAAGCCAACGGCACGCCCCGGAAGCATGTTTGGGCATGGCGAGGACGTCTGTCGGTGACGAGTTCAGGTGGTTCGAGAACTGGCCTTACCGCCACCGCTCATCTAGGCCCACTCGAGCTTTCTGCTCAAGCAGCCTCGCGCCATTCGTAGCGGTGGTGGAGTCCGCCCACACACGGTAGCGCAACCACCTTTGCCGTGGGTGACGGTCGCGGCATGATTGCTCTTGTGTTCGGGGTGTCTTTCTTGAGTCCCAAGTGGCAACGGTCCTCGTGGTAATAGCAGATTTATGCCGAGTACCGGATTATGCCGCGTAGGGGTGGTGCGCGTTGGATCGATGCACGGTTGGCGCGTGTTTTGCGCGGTTGAAGGCATTCTCTACGCGGCATAATCAAAGGCTCTCCAAGAAGGCGAGTAGCTGGTCCTGAGGGCGGAAGCGTCCAGGCCTTGTATTGGGCAGAGCGGTCTTTGCGAGCGCACGTTCCTTGATGGCGAGATCTGCGTGCAGATAGATCTGAGTGGTCTCGACAGATTCGTGCCCAAGCCAAAGGGCGATGACGCTGGTGTCGACCCCAGCCTCGAGGAGCTGAACGGCGGTGGTGTGGCGCAGGACGTGGGGGGATACGTTTTTGTTGATGAGAGCCGGGCACTTCTTGCAAGCGGCGGCGGCGTGCTTTTTGACGAGCCGTTCGACGGCGTCGCGGCTCAGGACGCCGCCGCGACGGCTGGGGAACAGCGGCTCAGCTGGAGTTGCACGTTGTTGCTTAATCCAGTTTCGGAGAACCGCGACTGCCTGAGAAGTGAGAGGCGTAGAACGTTGCTTACGGCGCTTGCCTCGACAGCGGACGTGAGCAACAGATTCAAGAGAGATATCTTCGCACTTCAGCTGGATGAGCTCCGAGACACGAAGTCCGGTTTGGATCATCGTGAGCAGGAGCGCATGGTCTCGGGGAGGTGCCCCCACCATAGTTGAAGGTTCGAGGTGGTGGCGGCTCCTGACACATGGTTTACCCGACTTTGGCGTGCTTGTCGAGCGCTTGATTCTCAGTGACCTCCGCTAACTTCGCTTCGAGGATCGGTAGCGATTGGTATCCAATGATACGACGGAAATTTTTCTCCGTGGCGAGCAGAGCCGAAGCGGCCCATCTCAGAACCATCTTGCCATTGCGCCAGCGGGTGACGCGACGGGTACGACCTCGCGCACCGCTGAAGCACGACTCGATGATGTTCGTCGATCCAAGGCAGCGTTTCAGAGATGCGGGGAGGTCGAGCTCGTTGATGGTGAACATCTCGTCGAGCCCCTCCCGGATGCTCTCCGCCGCCGAGGGGTAGTCGTCCTCGAGCCACTTCGCCTGTTGCTCCAACCGCGCTTTGCCCTTCTTTGCTGGGAGCTGCCAGGCCGAACGCAGGCTCGCTTGCACTTGCGGCTTCAGCTCCTGCGGCAGATAACCGAGCACATTGCGCTCCTTGTGCTTCCTGCAACGCTGGACCTTGTTGTGGGTACCGAACACAGCGTCGACGGCGACCCGTAGCGCCTTGGAGCCATCGATCACGAACAGCCGACACCGCTCTGGGCTCAGGCCTCGTTCGACCAGGTCCTCCAGCAGCGCCTTGCACACTATCTGGTTCTCCGATGCTCCATCCCGAAGCCCCAGAACATGCTTGTATCCCTCTGTATCTACGCCGATTGCCGCCAGAGCGTGGTGCACGCCGAAGCGAATCCCGTCCAGATACACGACCGCGATCTCCAGCTCGTCCAGTGGACGCTCCATCAGCCCCTGCAACTGCTCCGCGCTTGCTTCCACGAACTCACGGCTCACCTCGCTCTTGCTAACCCCTACCGTCTCCGCCATCTCGGGAAGAACCGACGCGTACTTGCGCGTCGACACACCCAGCATCAGGATTTCCCAGATGCGTTGGCTCAGCCGAGACGAGTTGTTCACCGCTTCGTAGGCAGGAATCGCAACCTCCCCTCCCTCTGCCTTTCCCTTACGCCGCAGACGTGGCCGGCTCACTCTCAACTTCCGCTCCGCAAGGCTTACTACGCCACCCTGCCGGCCGTGCCAGCGAACATCGCTACCCTTCTTCCCCGGGTGTTTCTCCCCAGCCACACTTTGGGCTGACAGATCCAAGACCGCTTCGATCGTCGCTCGGCCAGCAACGTCGATCACTTCGTCGATCGCTATCTCGGTTCGCTCAATCGCATCCAAGAACGGCAACAGAGCTTGCCCCTTCGAGCTCAGTATCTCTCGAAGCTTCTTCCTGTTCTTCGCATCGATGATTTGGTAATTTGACATCGTGGTGGCTCCTTTCTTTTTCCTTCACAGCCGGATTCTATCGAACCCGGCCTTAGGAGCCGCCACTCCTAACCTTCAACTATCTCAGGGGCATCTCCCTCTACGCGGCATAATCCGGTAGTCGGCATACATCAGCTTATGCCGATATCGGCATAAGCTGATGTAAGACCGCATGAGTCGAACGAGATGACTCTCGCCGAGGACCATGATGTGCTCTAGGAGCTCGCGCCGACAGCTGCGGATCCAGCGCTCGGCGGTTCCGTTTTGCCAAGGACTGCGAAAAGAAATACGGACCGGCTTTGTGCCCATCGCCTTGATGAACTCGACCACGGCGGAGCTGAAAATAGAGTCGCGGTCAAAGATGAGGTATCTCGGCGCGGTGTCGTAGGGAAACGCCGCACGTAGTTGCTGCATCACCCATGTCGCCGTCGGGTGGAACGTGGCGTTGAAGTGAACAATGTGTCGACGGCCGTGCTCGATGACGAAGAAGCCGTAGAGGAGCCGGAGCGACGCCGTCGGCACTGCGAACAGATCCATCGCGGCGATGTCGTCCTTGTGGTTCCGCAAGAACGCAACCCAGCGCTTCACCTGATCGGGCTCAGCTGGGCGGCGCGGCAAGTAACGCGACACCGTCATCTCCGAGACGAGGAATCCGAGCTTCGTGAGCTCCGCGTGGATACGCGGCGCACCCCAGCCGTCTTGCGCCATCGTGCGGATGAGCCGACGAATCTCGGCATCAATCCGAGGCCGGCCCGGATAGCGCCTGCTTGAGATCCGGGTCCAGTATCGTCGGAATCGATCCCGATTCCACCGCGCGACCCTGTCGGCGTTGACGATGACCAAGCGGCTCGCCCACGCCGGCCACGAGCTTCGGAGCGCAACCCAGAAGCCCCGGTCGATGTCTCCGAGGAGTGGACGCGGCCGCTCCTTCTTGAGCGCCATCACTTGCTGCCGCAGCGCGAGGTTTTCCATCACGAGGTCGGCTCGGCGCCGACAGAGCGCGCGCAGCGCGCGAGCACCGAGTGAGACGAGGAAGATGAGAACACGGAGCATAGCGCCGGAGTGTCCTCCGCCTTCGGCGCGATCTCAAGCGCAGCACAGGGCGCTTTGGCGGAGTCGACAACGGCGCGTAAGTCTTTGATTTCACGGCCGGACGCATTCTGATGAGGGACAGCTGCTACTCCAGGTAGCCATACATATCAACATATAAATGACCCACTACATGCCTACATATTGCACCCAAAATTCAGCCTCTCGGTGTCCATAAAGACGCGTAATCATTGGGGATTCACACTGTCAGTGGGTTCATTCGACTACGGAACTTCAGTTTAGTTCTCGGTAGGACTCCACCGTGGCCACGCTACCGCTACCGCGATCGTGTCCTTGTGAACATCCAGTCCGACGTATTCGCTATACTCTTCCACGGCCTGTCCTCCTTGCTTGTGGCTCTGTGCCTTCGTCTTCTACGAGTCGAAAGCTTAATCCACGCTCTCAAGGTTGGGCAGGCCTCAATACATAATGTCTATCCGTTATATTCTAGTGATGAGCCCAGCTAATCTAAAAGAATTATACACGGCTATTTAGAGAGCAGAGCGTAAACCTTCGACTATGATAAAAGGAAAAATGATGAGATTTAAAACATTCTCAAAATCAACTCTCTTATTCACTATCTTTCTTGCAGCATTGTTAGTGATAGCGATAGCTGAGCCAGTAACCACTTATGCGAAAAATAACGATACGAGCAGTAATATTGTTTATGATCCCGATCTATATGCTGCAATGAAATATCGCTTAATCGGGCCCCACCAAGGCGGGCGAGCTACCGCAGTGGAAGGGTTTCCGGACAAGCCGTTCACCTTTCTTATGGGAACGGTGGGCGGCGGTGTCTGGAAGACCACCGATGCTGGTGAGTCCTGGAACAATATTTCAGATGGGTACATGAATGTCAGTTCCATGGGCGCGATTTCTGCCGCTCCATCCGACCACAATGTCATCTACGTTGGCACTGGTTCTACAGGTGTTCGTGGTTGTGTCTCTGTTGGCGATGGGGTCTACAAGTCGACTGATGGAGGCACAACATGGAAATACATTGGTCTTCCTGAGGTCGGGCAAGTTAATGTGATCAGGGTTCACCCTGACAATCCAGACTTGGTTTATGTGACCGCGTTGGGACACATATTTGGACCAAATGAGGAACGCGGCATATATCGTACAAAGGATGGAGGGCAAACGTGGGAGAAGGTGCTGTACGTGAGTGAGAAGACAGGAGCCATAGACCTGGTGGTGAGCCCGGATAATCCGCGAGAACTATATGCGGCTATGTGGAGGGCAGAGCGGAAGCCATGGACCATGATCAGTGGAGGTAATGAAGGAGGAATATACAAAACTACCGATGGAGGGGATACATGGGCCAAGTTGACAAATGGTATTCCGGAATATCCCATCGGAAGAATAGGCCTGGCGATTTCCAAGGCGAATCCAGATCGTGTATACGCACTCATCGAAGCCGCAGGATGGCTAGGAGGCCTTTATCGGTCTGACGATAGGGGGGAGGAGTTTAACCTCATTAACCCAAGCAAGGATTTAATGGCTCGCCCCTGGTATTACATGCATGTTGATGCTGACCCCCAGAACGCAGACATTGTCTGGGTAAATAATGAACTTCTTTCACAATCTACTGATGGAGGTAAGACTTTTACGAGGGTAGGAACGCCGCATGACGACAATCACGACATGTGGATAAACCCGGACAATCCGGCTCTGATGATCCAGTCAAATGACGGTGGTGTGAATATTACGTTTAACGGGGGGAGGACATGGAGTACACAGCATAACCAGCCTACCGCTGAGCACTACACAGTGGCGGTAGACAACCAATTTCCTTACAGGGTTTACGCGCCTCAGCAGGACAACTCTACAATTAGTATTCCAAGCCGCATTATCGATGGGCCGCTTACACCCACTCAAACGTGGTATGGCGTTGCTGGTTGTGAGACCGGACCTATTGCTGTTGATCCGCGCGATCCAAACATCATCTATGGAGGATGTAAGGGCAGAATCAGTCGACTTAATCTCAGGACCGGTCAGGAACGGCAAATCGCTGTATATCCTGAGGGTCTGCAATCCATGCCCAACGCAGAGATTAAGTACCGCTTCCAGTGGGAATCCCAGATTCTCATCTCCCCGCACAACCCGGACGTTATCTACCATCCATCTCACTTGGTACACAAGACGACCAACCACGGTCAAAGCTGGGAGATCATAAGTCCTGACTTAACGAACTTCGAACAACACAGACATCTCCATGAGGATTTGCCCGGTGAGCCTATTACCCATGACCAAACCGCAGTAGAGATCTATGGTGTTATTTTTGCTTTTGCCGAATCTCCACTTACTGAAGGCGAATTATGGGCTGGCAGCGATGATGGCTTGATTCATATCTCTCAAGATGGAGGCAGAATCTGGAACAATATTACACCTAACGGACTGGCGTTGCATAGCACAGTGGACAAAATTGTCGTGTCGAATCACCAACCTGGCCGCGCTTTCGCAGCCGTACACCGTTACCGTATGGATGACTTTACTCCTTACTTTTACCGTACGGAGGATTATGGGCATTCCTGGAAGCTCTCAACCAGTGGCATCCCTGCAGGTCATCCACTCCGGTCCATAGCGGAAGATCCTGACCGCGAGGGATTAGTATATGCCGGTACAGAATTTGGGTTGTTTGTCTCGTTTGATAATGGTGACCACTGGCAATCACTTCAGCTCAACTTGCCGGTGACTCCTGTTATGGATTTGCAGGTGCATGAAAAGGATTTGGTTGTGGCAACAATGGGCCGCTCAATATGGATATTGGATGATCTAACCCCTCTCCACCAGTTGACAGACGAAGTAGCAAATGCAGATATCCATCTCTTCAAGCCTCGCGATGCCTATCGGCTGAGATTGAATCGTGGCCGAGCTGCCGCATCACGTTCGGCTGAGAACCCGCCTGACGGAGCCATGGTCTTCTATTATTTCAAAGCTGTACCCGAAGATGAAGTCATACTTGAGGTTCTGGAATCGAGCGGCAAAGTCGTAAAGTCATCTTCCAGCAAAGACGAAGATGGTTTGCCTGTGAATAGAGGAATGAACCGATTCGTGTGGAATCTTCGATATCCGGGTCCGTATGTGACGAAAGGCGTAGATGAAGGCCGCAGCAGACCTATTCGAGGTTACCTGGGAGAAATCGCCGCCGTACCTGGGACATACAAGGTGAGACTTACGGTCGGTGAATGGAGCCACACGGAATCCCTTGAGGTTAAGAAGGATCCGCGTCTGGAAACAACTCAAGCAGAGTTACAGGAACAGTTCGATCTTATGGTTGAGGTGAGAGACAAGATAACTGAAACCCAGAAGAGCGTCACAAAGATCATGTCAGTGCGCGAACAGATAAACAATAAAGCTGAACGCGCAGCGAAGCCTGATCTAAAGCAGCTTGCGGAGTCTATCAGTGAGAAGCTTTCAATAGCCGAAAGGAAACTCTGCATAACAGAGCACGGTTCAGACGAAGCTTTCTATGCAGGGATGACCCAAAGATTAGCTGTTTTGTACTCGGTTATCGTAGCGTCGGATCACAAGCCTATAGATTCAGCCTATGAAAGATTTGAAGATTTGAAGAAAGTTTTATCTGTACATTTAGAGCAACTTAAGGAAATTTTCGAGGTCGACATCAAACAATTTAATGATAGACTTTTGAAAAGTGGGATAGAATAAATTGAACGGCCAACGGTCGGAAGCTGTCTCGCCCATGGGGAGGCTGGTACCCCCCTTCAAATACGCTATCTGCGAAACGAAGCCAACGCCTGAACGAAAGGGGCGACGATCTAGCCCTCCTAGCAGTCATGTTGGCATCATCGGCCAAGTCTGCCACTCACCCACTGAACTTGACAGCAATGGCACCGCCCGTGTGGGCGGAGGTCATCGGGGAGTGAACGAACTCCGTTCGTTCACTCGAAAGTACCGCGCCGAAGTCTCCCACCAGCCGACACGGCAACGCGAGCGCCAAATGCGAAGGTTCAAATCTCCAGGTCAAGCGCAACGATTCTTGTCAGTGCACGGGCTCGTCCGAAACCTCTTCCACGTCGGCCGTCACCTGTTGCGAGCTGACCATCATCGGAAGTTACGAGGTCGCGCTTTCCTCACTTCGGATGCAGTAACGATCGCCGCCTAACTCGAGCAGAGACCACAATCCGACGGTACCGGCTCGCTCGAGTAACGCCAACTTGACAGTACCGTCGAGAGCGCATAACTTTTGGAGTTCAAGCGCTTTGAATGTGACAACTCGAAATAGGCTGCGTATTCCGGGGCATCGTGAACGCAGATTCCAGCCGAAGGTGAACATCCATTCCAAAGCATCGTGAACACGGATTCCGGGGATCGTGAACATCGATTCCGGGGAAGGTGAACACGGATTCCAGGCAACGTGAACGCCGGTTCCGGCATCGCGAACGCTCATCGATAGTACGTTTCAAGGCAACTCTAGGTCGTACCCGGAAGGAGGACGATCTAGGAAATGGCAGCTAAGAGGTTATCGATGAGAAAAATACGAGAGGTTCTAAGGTTAAAGTACGAGCTGGGTTTTACTCACCGCATGATCGCAAAGGCACTTCGCGTGGCGGTTGGAACGGTGAGTGAGTACCTGGCCAAGGCGAAGAAGGGTGGTCTGAGCTGGCCGCTCCCGGAGGAGCTGAGCGACGGGGAGCTGAGCGACGGGGAGCTGGAGGCAGGGCTGTTTCCGCCGCCGGGCTCGTCTGGCGCACGGCCGGGTCTGGACTATGCCCACATCCACGAGGAGCTGAGGCGTCACCGAGAGCTGACGTTGCTGCAGCTGTGGGTGGAGTACGCGGAGAATAAGCCGGGAGCGTACGGCTACAGCCGTTATTGCGAGCTGTACGGTCAGTGGAAGAAGAAGCTGAACCCGACGATGCGTCAACGGCATCGAGCAGGCGAGAAGACATTCGTCGATTTTTCGGGGAAGAAGCCTCACATCGTCGATCCGAAAACGGGAGAGCTCGTCGAAATGGAGCTGTTCGTCGGGACGTTGGGCGCGAGCAGTTACACCTACGTCGAAGCGACACTGAACCAGTCGCTGGAATCGTGGGCGAAGGCCCATAAGGGGATGTCGGATTACTTCGGTGGCAGTACGGAGATCTGGGTTCCGGACAACTTGAAGAGCGGCGTGGATTTGGTGGACCGTTACGAGCCAGGGATCAACCGGACGTACGAAGAGCTGGCGACGCATTACGGTGCGGTTGTGGTCCCGGCTCGGGTGTTCAAGCCGAAAGACAAAGCGAAGGTGGAGTCGGCAGTGCAGGTGGCGCAGCGCTGGATCCTGGCGGTGCTTCGTCATCGCACGTTCTTCAGCCTGGCGGAACTGAACGAAGCCATCTGGGAGAAGTTAGAGGTCCTGAATGCGCGTCCGATGCAGAAGCTCGGTGTGAGTCGGCGGGAGTTGTACGAAAGGCTAGACCGGCCCGTACTGAAACCGCTACCGCAGGAGAGCTACGAGTTATCGACGTGGAAGCGGTGCAGAGTGAACATCGACTACCACGTGGAGGTGGAGAACAACTTGTACAGCGTTCCCTATCAGCTCATTCACGAGAAAGTCGAGGCACGGGTGACGGCCTCGGTGGTGGAGGTCCTGTTCAAGGGAAAGCGCGTCGCGTCGCATCCCCGCAAGAAAGGAAAGGGGCACTACTCCACGAACCCGGAGCATATGCCACGTTCGCATCGGGAGCACCTGGAGTGGACGCCGTCGCGGCTGCTCCACTGGGCGGAGCAGTCAGGTCGCGCCACGGGAAGGCTGGTTGCGGGGATTCTAGAGAGTCGGCCTCACCCGGAGCAGGGATTTCGCTCTTGCCTGGGAGTCATGCGACTAGGCAGCCGCTGGGGCAGTGAGCGTCTCGAGGCCGCTTGCGCACGAGCGGAAGCTTTGAGCTCTTACAGCTATCGCACGGTGAAAAACATTCTCTCGGCTGGTCTGGATCGTGTGGTGCTCGAATCGGACGCCGAAGCGAAACCGCGAGAGGAGCACGAGAACATCCGAGGCGCGGATCACTACGAAGGAGGAGAGTCCCGATGCTGACACCCGAAACGATAGAAAAGATAAACGCCATGAAGTTGTTCGGCTTGGTGTCCGCGTTCGAAACCCAGTTGAGCTCGAGCGAATACAAGGAGCTGAGCTTCGAGGAACGTGTGGGACTCCTGGTCGATGCCGAGTGGACCGCCCGCGAACAGCGTAAGCTTTCTCGACGACTGCGAGCGGCAAAGCTCCGCTATCCGGCATGTTTGGAGAACGTGAACTTCCAAGCGCCTCGAGGCTTAAACCGCGAACAGATCTTGAGCCTGGGCAACTGCCGCTTTGTCGGTGAGCGCCATAACCTGCTCATCACCGGCCCGACGGGGATTGGCAAATCGTTCTTGGCTTGCGCCTTCGTGGAGCGGGCCTGTCGTCGCGGCTTCACCGGATGCTACGTGCGAGCACCGCGCTTGCTCCACGAGCTCGCGGTCGCTCGTGGTGATGGTTCCTACGCCCGGCTTTTGACGAAACTCGCCAAGCTGGACTTACTGGCTATCGATGATTGGCTGCTTCACCCGCTGAAAGAATCGGAGAGACGGGATCTAATGGAGGTCATCGAAGACCGCGCCGAGCGTGGCTCCACACTCATCGCGACCCAGATTCCGCTCAAGCAGTGGCACGAAGCGATTGGCGACCCAAACCAGGCAGACGCTATCTGCGATCGCATTCTCCACAGCGCGCACCGCATCACTCTCAAAGGAGCTTCTCTGAGAAAGACCAAGGCTGCGCCAAAGGCATTTGACAACGCCGATGCATGAGCGAGCGAGGGACCACAGCGTCGATGCGATAAAAACGGGTGAAACCGCCAAACCCGGGGTACCAGACGATGCGGCGCCAAAACGACGCGCGAGAATGCCTCAGGAAGCGTCTTCTCGAGCCAGGCCATACCCCAGCAACCCCCCGAAACCAGCCCCACATCGCCCGGGGTTCGGCCGCGGCAGGTCGCTGCCTACGGGAGCGGGAAGGTCGCTTCGCGTCTTTCCTTACGCCCGCTCCCTCCGGCACCGACCTGCCGCCCCTTGCTACACAACACGCAGGTAAGATAGGTTCACGTTTTCAATCAGTGGAAAGGAGGTCACCCAACACTTCATCGCTTCGATGAGCGTTCGGCTTCACCGGATTCGCTGTTCAGCTTGCTCTGGATTCGGCGTTCACGATGGCTGGAATACGCAATAGGCTGACTTCCTTAGTTACAAATTGCTAACGCCCCAACTAATATATGGGACCAAACACTATGAACCTCGGAAAGATTTCTTGGCGTGGCAGTTTTGCGGCTGTCGTCACACCCTTTGATATTGAAGGCCGCATTGACGAGCAACTGTTCGAAGAAAATCTAACCCTTCTTTTGTTGGAGGGAGCGCGCGGTTTTTTGATTTGTGGGTCGACGGGCGAAAGCTGGTCACTTGATGTTGACGAGAAAATACGCCTTTTTAATTTGGCAAAGTCGCTTGTCGGATCACGCGTGCCACTCATTGGCGGGACTGGTGAGATAAGAACCGACCGCGTAATTGAAGCGTCACTTGGTGCCAAGGCTGCAGGTCTCGATGCGGTTTTGATTATTCCGCCCTACTATGCAGAGTCGTCACGCGAGGCAATAGTAAATCACTACCGCCGAATTTCCGACGCTGTTCAAATGCCGATTGTAGTTTACAACCATCCGCACACGAGTGGCGTTAATCTGGATGAATCGATTCTACCGGACCTCATCGCCCTGGAGTGGGTCGTGGCCACGAAAGAAAGCGCGGGCGATTTTAATCAACTGGCCCGTCTGCATATTGCTTACGGTGACCAAATCGACATACTGACCGGTTATTCTGGACGCCATGGGTGCTTCGCCGCGCTCATTGGTAGCCCGGTCTTTGTTGGCGCGATGGAAACTCAGGTTCTAGGCGCCGAAGGTTTTTCCCTGTTTGATCTCGTGGAAAGCGGCGACATAGCTGGTGCCGTCGCAGTTCAGAAACGATGTATTGAACTTGGTCAAATTGGAAAAATCGGTTCGTCCCCGGCTAATATAAAGGCAGCGATGAATCTTCTCGGCCGTCCTGGCGGGCACTGCCGCAATCCGATCGATGATCTAACCCCGTTGGAAATTGCAGAGGTACGGATTGTGCTTGAAAAACTCGGACTATTCAGGAGTTCTGCTTGTAAACTTGAGCAGAATTCTTAGTCACTCTGGCAGGCGTTGGTGCACGAATAGCTCTTGACTCCGGCAAGCGCTTCGACTCAGCTTCTCGATACATTGAAGATCGAGGAGATGAGCCGATGGCCGTGCGCAAGTCCACCAGAGTGAACCGTAAATACAAGACAAAGTATCGCGTGACCAACTGGCGGGAGTACGAGCGTGGCCTCAGGAGCCGTGGCGACATCACCGTTTGGTTCTCAGACGAGGCGCGCGAAGCGTGGACACCACCGAAGAACGGCCGCCCGGGTGGCCAGCCGCGCTACTCGAATCTGGCAATCGTGACGGCGTTGACGTTGCGCATGGTCTTTCACCTTCCGCTCCGACAGACCGAGGGATTCCTCAACTCGTTGTTGCGGTTGATGGAGCTCGACCTGAAAGCACCGGACCACACCACGCTGTCGCGGCGGAACAAAGACGTCGACGTGCCTTCACCTAGCAGGGTGCTTGATGGCCCGATACATCTGATCGTCGATTCCACTGGACTGAAAATCTCGGGTGCCGGTGAGTGGCACGCCCACAGGCACAAGAGCTCGAAGGCGCGTCGACAATGGCGGAAGCTGCACGTCGGCGTGGATGACGACGGCTTCATCGTGGCGGCGAAGCTCACGAAGAGCAGCGAGGACGATCCGTCCACTGTCCCGTGTCTGCTCGAACAGGTCGACTCTCCGATCCGACGTTTCACAGCCGATGGGGCCTACGATACTCGGTCAGTGTACGAGCTGCTCGGTGAGGCCGGCACCGCGGACATCAAGATCGTGATCCCACCTCGACGAGGGGCGGTGCCTTCGGACGGCGCCGAGGGCACGTGGGCGCAGCGGAACGCGACCCTCGAGACGATTCGCAAAGTCGGGCGCCAAGGCTGGCAGCGGGAGTCACGGTATCGACGACAGGGCGCGGTCGAGAATCTTTTCTTCAGGTACAAGCGCACGCTCGGAAACAGCCTTCGTGCGCGAGGCTACGAATCGCAGAAGCGGGAGGCAGGGATCGGGTGCAATGTATTGAACCGGATGGCTGAGCTGGGCAAGCCTGAATCCCAAGCGATCGTCGGGGGGTAAGTTGGGCCGCCAAAAGGTCCCGTGCGTGTCCCGAACTGATTCATGCACCAACGCCGGTCCACAGTCCACCGAACGCTCTTGTATCAATATGGAAGAGAGACCTGGCAACTCTCGCTCGACGAAGAAGTCGTGAAACCGTTCATGACCCACGAAGGGGCTACGGTGCGAGAGGCAAGGTTCTCGCCAGACGAGCGCTTCGTCGCCTACCGGTCAGACGAGACCGGCCGGGACGAAGTCTATGTCGTGCCGTATCCGGGCCCGGGTGGTAAATCGCAGATCTCGACGGACGGTGGCGCGCAGCTGATGTGGGCACCCTCGGGGGGAGAGCTTTTCTACAGTAGTGGCGACTGCATGATGGTCGTCTCCGTCGAGACCGAGCCGACGTTCGAACCGGGCACTCCGCGCGTTCTCTTCGAGACGCCTCTTCCCGAAAGTACGCCCGGCGATCCCTCCCGCTATGGCGTGAGCGCGGACGGCCAACGATTTTTGATTATCGCCCCAGCCCCAAACTCTGATACCGGAGATGAGGCCGCGGAAATCCACGTGATCGTGAACTTTTTCGAAGAGCTGGAGCGCCTGTCGCCGGCAGGGAACTAACGGCCTCTCCCTGTTCACGTTGTCCACGAGATTTATGAAGAACACGTGGTCGTGGGCCGTCCTTCTCTCTCTCGTTAGCCTCGCGGTGGCAGCGTCGGCGTTTTCCCTCGCAAATTTTGGAGCACCCGCGTGGGTCTTTGTGCTGCTATTGGGCTGGATGCTCACGGTCGGGCTCCCGACGTCGGTCGCGATTGTCGTGACGGCGTTCTTTTGGGCCGGTGTTTCACTGCCCGCGTTTCTGGCGACGGTCGCGACGGTCGCATTGGTTCTTCAGCTTGGCGCCCTCCGCCTCGTTCAACGCAGAATTCTGGAACGGCGCGTATGAAACTGGCGCGCCGAGACTTTCTTGCGATTGCCGCGCTCGGCGTCGCGGGGTGCTCGTCCCGGCCAGTCGCACAGCCGCGTGGTCCGATGGTCGATTTCCACGTGCATCTCATGGGAGTCGGGGACGGCGGCACCGGGTGTTTCTTGTCGCCCGCGCAGAGAGAGCACAGGAACTATCGCTTCCTGCTGACGCTCCTCGGTCTCTCCGAGAACGGGCGCATGGACCAGGACTACGTCGAGGTTCTCGTCCGTCAACTTCGCGCTTCTTCGATCGCGAAAGCGGTATTGGTTGGCCAGGACAAACGCTACGACGACAACGGGTACGCGGATGACGAGGCAACCGCGTTCTACGTTCCGAACGACTACGTGTTCCAAACCGTTCGCCAACATCCGGAGCTTTTCGTTCCCTGTGTATCGATCAACCCGAAACGCCGTGACGCGATGGATGAGCTCGAGAAATGCGCATCGGACGGCGCGCGCGTGCTCAAGATCCACCCGCCCATCCAGGACGTGGACGCTGCCGACGAGCGCTTCCGGCCGTTCTATCGACGCGTCGCGGAGCTCGATATCGTTCTCATGATCCACACCGGCGCGGAGCATTCCTCCGTGGTCGTCAATCACGAGTTGAGCGATCCCGCTAGGCTCGTACCGGCGCTCGAAGAAGGTTGTACCGTCGTCGCCGCGCACTCGGGCATGAACGCGGTCTTCGACGATACGTCGAGCTTCCGGGATTTCCTACCGAATCTGGTTGCACTCGCCGAGCGCTTCCCGAACCTGTATTGCGACACCGCCGTCCTCGCTTCGATGTTCCGCTGGCGCAACATTCCGCAGCTCCTCGAGAAGGAGGTTCTCGCCGAGCGCCTCGTGCACGCAAGCGATTTCCCGTTCCCCGCGAACGCGCTCGTCTTCTGGAACCGGTTATCGCCAGCGCAAACACTTCGCCTCTGCAGCGAGACCAACCTTTTCGAGAGAGACTACCGGATCAAACACGGACTTCGAGTTCCGGTGGCGGCGTTCGAGCGTGGCGCAGGGCTTCTTGGGCTATGAGGCACACAATACTCGCTATCTGCATCGTACTTGCGAGCGGCTGCTCGCCTTCGGAATCTTCGTTGAAGACCTACAACGTACGCGACGTCAGCGACGCGGACGTCGTGGTCGACGGAACCATCGAAGAGCCCGCCTGGACCGACGCTGAGCTCGAGACAGAGTTCAGCTTTTCCCGGCAGGAGCGCGAGGCGCCCGCGACCGAGTTTCGTGCGCTGACCGACGACTCGTATTTCTACTTCGCGTTCCGCGTGGAAGACGCCGATATCGTCGTCGACGACGGTGACGACGAAGAAGCCGTTGCTCGAGGCGATCGGGTCGAGCTCTTCTTCGCGCCGAATTCGGCGCTCGACGACTATGTTTGCTTCGAGATCGACCCGAGCGGTCGGGGTTTGGATTATCGCGCTTCTTACTATCGCGAGCTCGATTTCGATTCGGATCTACCGGAGCTCGTCGTCGCGGCGACGCTCACGGAGACGGGCTACATCGTTGAAGGGCGCATCCCGCAGGCGGCGTTTCGCGACGCCGGGCTACCGACGTTAGCTGCCGAGTGGATCAGCTGGGTGACGCCAAGCTCCGAGGAGCCGGACTTTCATATTCCGTCGGCATTCGGATGGTTCCAAACACGCTGATAACGTTTCAGTGCTGGCAGCGGATCACGGCTTCCCAATATTCTGTTGACAGGGTGCGAGCGTCAGCCACGTCCCTATCGTTGTCGGGAAACTGATTTTCTCGGCGGTCGTTGCAGTAGCAAACGCATCGACAGCTTTTCCCGTTCCGAGAAGCTCTCGACGGTTCCGCGCCGTCGGAAGGTGTTCATGATGTCTTTTGTCCCGTTCGTGTGGGTGAAGCCGAACAAGTGCCCGAGCTCGTGCGGGGTGGTGGATGTGCGGACCCGTTCGATGGAGTCGAAGGTCGCCGTGCCGCCGATGATGGCAAAACCCCTGAACCTCCATCGCGCCTCGCCAACCGCGTCGACGAGCACGTTCGGGTCGATGAGGAACTCGAAGACCACGGCGCCGGGCGGCGCTTCGTCGGCGACGATCATACGCATCTCGCCGCGCGTGGCGTCGTTAATGTCGTCAGCCGCGGCATTGATGATGCTCATCGCGCGGGAGTCGCGCCGGATTTGTTCCGTGGGCACGACGTAGGCTTCCGAAACGCCCGGGTCGATGCGTATCGACCCGCGTAGGGTGCCGTCGATCCCTCCATAGACGAGGTCGCGGGTGACGGTCTCGTTGAGCCCGTTCTCGTGCTCGCGTGGCCACAACCTGAACCGTGTCTCGCCGGCATTGCGCAGGAGTGTCCGGCGCTCCAGAAAACCTTCGGCGGTGATGCCGAGATTCACATTGGCATTGACTCCGGTGGTGAGCGTCACGCGCCCGCGGCCGTTCGTTTGGTAGGTCGTCCCCGCGACCACGACCTTGGCGTTCGCCACCGGCGCCGCGCCCGCGCCCGAGACGATTTGCAGCACCGTTCCCTCGGGAAACGCACTTGCGGGAACGAGCGGGCTCGTGACCGTGGACGTCGGGCTCGGGCTCGTCGTAGGGCCGTCGTCGCCGCACCCCGCCATCGCGACGACGAGGAGTCCCATGACGACTTTTCGTAGAATCGACATGAATGTGTTCATATCGTAAATACCGTTCACCTGCAACGTCGGGACGATCACAGTGGCACAGTGGCACAGTGGCGACCCAGGGTGTGGTATGGAGGGGCCGTTACCACTAGGGGGGGAGGAGACATGTCCTGCATAGCTTTTCTTGGTTTGTTGCTGGTGGTTCCGCACGCGTCCGCTCAAGAGCTGCCCCTCGTCCGCGGTGTCGAGGGGCAGCCCTTGGTGGCGCAGGTGATGCGCCTCAAAGAAGCACTTGCCGTTGCGGATCGGCCGCTGCATGTTCTTGGGAAGAACGATCTGGTCCCTGCAAATCCGCTGACCCAGAGGATTGTAAACACGAAGAAACTTTTCCAGAAGCAGGAGTGCTACGACCGTGCTTCCGAAAAGAGCGAGGAGCTTGAAGGCTAAGACACGCAAGACTAGGGAGATTCTAGATAGTCTCGCGCCTCGAGTCGAATTTGCGAAGGCGCAGGGGCGAGCGTCCGCCCGCCCCTGCTGACGAAGCTAGTTGGACGTCGTGCGGGTCGCCGGAGGATGGCTGAGATCGGGCCGGTAGTCGATCTCGACGACGACGCGCTGGGCTGATGGACGCGTGATCGTCTCCAGAATCTGTCTGACCTCGCTGTCCGAGTACGCGGCGGACATATAGTCCCCGAACGCGGGCCACTTGTCGCGTTCCGCGCCCGTATCGAAACCCGTCGCTGTCGTGAAGATGGCCCTGTCGCCCAAGACGCGCCGGCGGGTGATGCGCCGCGGCGAGCCTTCCGCGTTGGCTTCTGCTTCGCGAATCTTTCGAAGCGCGTAAGTGAAGTCCCCGACTCTGCCGGGCCTCACTCGATTAGTACTGACGAGATAATGCGCGCGAACCGCGTCGTTGCGATCCGGGTGCGTGCTGAGCGCTGGCGCCAGCCTGGATTCGTTAGTTTCCGTGCCAGCGATGGCGACGTTGCCCGAGCGGAAGATTGTCGCGGCCTCCTTGTCGCCAAAGGCCTTTTTCAGCATGTCGAGCGGAGTCGTCCAGGAATCTCTCTCCGCCCAGTTCTCATGAGGAAGGACGAAGATGTATTGTCCGCCTGTCGTGCCGACACCGGCCTGAAAGGCGTACCAGGGCTGAGCGTCGCCGTTTTTTTCGGCAGCCTCGACAACCTTCTTGACGTAGTCCTCATACTGCAGAGACATGCCCGACTTTACCGTCACGGTCCGGTAGTAGTGCAACGTGGCCGATTGAGCGACGGCCAACGAGGCCATCGCCAAGAACAAGACCGTCCACCGCATAGTTTTCATAGCACCCCTCCTGGGTTTAGCGAGGGTCGCACAGTAAGTTGAACCCACCGTTGTCAACGAGCATGCCGAACGGGTGCGAGTTGTGAGTTGCCAAATGAATTTCTGCGGGCCAGGGCTCAGCCCACTCCGTCTTCGTGCCCTTCGACGAATCGCGCCCACGCGGGAGCGCTCGACGCGAGTCGCGTTCTGAGCGCAGCGATCTCGCCGCTGCTCATCGGTGTGAAGCTACGCGCGGCGGCGACGTTTTGTTCGAGGATGGGGATACTCGTGTGGCCGATATCGCACGAAGCGACGGGGAGCGACAGATCGTAGCGGATGAGCTCCTCCGGTGTGGCTTGTGCCTCTCCATTGCCCACGATAGTGGCCCGGCCCATGACTTTCATGGCGATGACCCCGACTCCCTTCTCTACAGCGGCGGGAAGGACTTCTTCTTCGAACGCCGCCAACGGCTCGCCCGGCGTCATCGATAGGGGATGCACCGCCTGGGCCGCGTTCAGCGAGATGAGGAGCATATCGATGTCGAACCGCCGCACGGCTTCGAGCAAGACCTTTGGGTTGTAGTGCCCCGTGGCTCCGAATAAGCGGACCACCTTCTGGTCTCTCAGCTCTGTTAGCGCCGAAAGCGCTCCGTCGGGACGCTCGACGCGATCCAAATCTTCCATTTGGGAGAGGCTGTGCATCTGGATGAGATCGAGATGGTCGGTCTGCAAGAGCTCGAGGCTATAGTCGACGGAGCGCAACAGGCCGTCTCGATCCCGGTCTTGGGCTTTGCTGGCGAGAAAGATCCGGTTACGGTGCGGCGCGAGAATTCGCCCGTAGTAGGTTTCCGAGAGCCGTTCATGGGGGCGAAACGTGTAGCCCGCTGCGGTGTCGAAGTAATTGATGCCGAGCTCGAGAGCCCGGTGGATGAGCTCCGCGACTTTCTCTTCGCTCCCGCCGACGCCGCGAAGGAAGTGGCTTCCTCCCCCGAACGCAAGCACGGAGACGTTCACGCCGGTCTTGCCGAGCTCTCGCTGCGGAAGCACGGACGTTTGCGACGTACCCGAACTCGCAACCGCGGCCGTCAGACCCGCGCCCACCGTCGTCTTCAGGAAATCCCGGCGACCGATCGTCTTTCCTGAACAAGTCATGGCAAAGCCTCCCTTAGCTCTCGTTGGCCGTCGACCAACCGGTGCCGGCGCGCCACTTCACGTCGAGGTCTCTCTCACGGTCGAGCAACTCGTCGTCCGAAATGCGGGGGCCCCACTCGTCTATCCCGAGAGCCGCAACCGCCTGGCTCTCTTCGTGGGGATTCCGCAGGGAGAGACGCAGGTCCTCTCGGCGTCTCCGCTCGAGCTCGCGCCGGCCGCATCCAAGATGAACTTGCTGCGGTTTCGTGTCCTGCGATCGATGTCCTCGACGACCTCGCGGGGCATCGTTATCGTCACACGCTCCGTAGGCATATGAGTAAGGTTCTCATTAATTACCGTTATTTGGCACGAACCGCAAGTCCTCATAGTCGTAGCTCGAGTCGGCGGCGGCGGAGTACGGCTTCATGCGCATTTCTTCAATGGTACCGTCGGGTCCCATGGAGAAAGTCACGAACGCGTCCTCGATGGAGTGGTGGTCGAATCGTGCGACGAACGTATCGTAGTGCCAGTGCTCGAGGCGGGCATTGAACGGTGGAGACTTCGCGAACTGGAGGTGCAACGTGCCGCCGTTTTCCTCGATGACCGCATCGCCATAGAGGACATCGGTGTAGCGTCCGGCGTAGTCCGACAGCTTCAGGCTCGTGGATGTCGACGGGATGCGATTCTTTTCGATGGCCTCGAGCATCGGCTCGATCCGCCGGACCCATCGTTTCTCGGCGGCCTCACGCTGAGCGGCGGTCCAATCCGTCCGCGGTGCCCCGAAGTAGCTGTCCAGTACCCAGTAGATCAACGCAGTCTGCACCGACGTCTCTTGGTTCGTGAGCACGACGATGCCGAGGTTCTCCTCCGGTACCAGCGTCGTCAGCGACGTCATCCCCGCGAGGCCCCCGCCGTGATGGACCAGCTTGCGACCACGATAATCCTTGAGGCGCCAGGCGAGTCCGTAGGCCGCGAAGTGTGGGTGTCGTGACGCGAGCTGCGGTGACGGTTTCCCGATCGGCAAGATCGTGTGTGGCGTCCACATCTGGCCGGCTTGCTTTTCGGAGTAGACGCGAACGTCGCGGAACTTGCCGCGCCCGAGCTGGAGCAGAAGCCAGTGACTCAGGTCGGCGGCGCTGGCATTGATGGCGCCGGCTCCACCCAGGTTGTCCACGTTCTCGGGCGTGATGGTCTGGACCGTTCCCTTCACGCGCACATGAGGCGTGGCCCAGTTGCCGCTTCCGTCTCGCTTACGAATCGTCGTGTTCGAAGACGTCATCCCGAGTGGCGTGAAAATGCGCTCGGCCAGCAGTGAGTCCCAGCTTTTCCCAGAAACAGCCTCCGCAAGCTCTCCCGTTGCAATGAACATCACGTTTTGGTAGCCGTACCGACTGCGGAAGCTGTACGCGGGCTTGATGAAGCGAATGCGATGCAGGATCTCGTCGCGCGTGTACGTCGAGCGCAGCCAGAGCAAATCACCGCCGCCCGACGCGATCCCGCTTCGATGCGACAGGAGATCGCGGACCGTCAGCTCGCGCGTGGCGTAAGCGTCGTAGAGACGAAACCCGGGAAGGTGATCGATGACGCGGTCGTTCCAGTTGAGCACGCCCTCGTCGACGAGCGTGGCGAGAAGTGCGGCGGTGAAAGCCTTTGTGTTCGAGGCGATCGCGAAGAGCGTATCGGCGTCGACAGGCGTCGATTCACCGAGCGTCCGGACGCCGAAGCCTTGGGTGAGAACGACGCGGCCGTCTTTCACGATCGCGACAGCGGCGCCGGGAACTTCGTAGGCCGCGAACGACTCTTTCGCGTATTTCTCGAAGGCGCCGAGGTCGAGCTCTTGGGCAGGAGCGACCGGTGCGACGAATGCAGCGAGAATGACGTATCGCAGGGTCTTCATAGTTGCGAGGTTAGCACACGATTTTCCGAGCCACGCTGCTAGAATGCCGACATCACAATGAACCTTTCCGCTGGTCAGACACTGGGCGTCTTCGAGATCCTCGGTGCCATCGGCGCCGGCGGCATGGGCGATGTCTACAAAGCTCGCGATACCCGGCTCGACCGGACGGTGGCCATCAAAGTGATGCCGTCGCACCTTTCGGAGGTCCTCGTTGACACCCAGTCTGCAACCGGTTTTGCGACAGACTCTTCCGTCAAGGACCGGTTCGGCGCTTCTTAGTCCTGGAGCGGATTGGCGATCCCCCTCCGTTGACGCTTATACAGAACTGGACGGCAGAGCTTCTCTGATCAGAGGTGTAGCCGACCGCGCTACACCCGAGCGCGCCCAACACCCCCTGTAGTCAGGTCGTCTACACGCCTCGCCGAGGAACCTGGCTGCAAGCCGTTCGACCGTCGAGAGATCCCCACCACGCTCGCTTGGCCGTTCTGGCATCCATCATGCAATAGACGTAGAGCATCCAAACAATTTCAAGAGGACATCGCTATGACGTTGGTCATGGAGAAGACCCAGGCGTCCGCCACGGATACGACGACACCGGGCTCGTTCGAGCTGAAGGTCGAAATCGGAAAGACCGCGGCGTTTGCTTTCCTTTTAGACCCGTCGGGAGACGGCTCGGGGCCCGAGCACTTCCGTCAAGGCCGGAACCGACTGCCCCGCTACTTCGATTGGCTCCAGGTTCCTTCGGAGCGCGCCTTGTCGCTCGTCGACGAGCTCATGCCGCGTCATCCCGAGGTTCTGCCTCCGCTGCCTTTCAACCTTCTCGTCTCGCCACGTTGGGCGGGGAGCGCGCAGTCCGTCGAGGTCTTCGTGAACATGGCCTTCCGTCGTCACAACGAGTTGCTCGTCCGCGTCCCGGCATGGGCCAAGTTTCTGATAGGGCACCAACCGATCGAGCGGTGGATTGCGCTGCAGCCCTATCTCGCTCGACTCGGGACAGTCGGCTTGATTGGTGTCGACACGTCGAGCACGGAAGGACACGCCCTCGAGGTACTCGTCAGGGCCGACGATCTCCAAGCGGAGGATCTGAAACGGCTCGCGACGCTGGCCGGGGCACCGTCGGGTCAACTCCTTCACTTGTGGCGATCGCTCTCCATGACAGGCGTCAGCGACCCCGGCCCGACAATACTGTCGATAAGACTCGCGGGTGATGAATCGCTCGACGTGGGCGTCACGTTCCCGGCCCGGCGCGCGGGATCATCCATCGGGATTCAGAAACGGATTCAGTCGTTGGCGCACGTCTACGACCTCGAGATCCGTAGGTATCTCAAATCGATCGAAGAGCTGAAACGGCTGTCGGGTCGCGCTCCTGAGCACACCGTGCTCGGGTTCTCCTCGAAGAACGGCCGGATTGTTCTAACCGCTTCCTCCGAATCGGTTGCGGCACCCTACGGGATGTCACGCGCGTCATAAACCTCCCGCGACGTCGACGACAGCTCCAGATTCATCTTCCGGAGCAAGTCCTGGAACCTCGGCTCGGAGTGGAGCATGTGCCAATCCCAGGCCACGGCGAGGTGCACCAAAGCGGGTTCGCGCTCTTCGAATGCCTTCTCCAGCCACGCGAGCGCCTGAAGTTTGTTTCCAGCGTGAGCATACAGGCGAGCGACACGCACGGCGCCAACGTAATTTTCCTCGGAGCGTGCCGCGAGTCTTTCGGCAGCGACGCTCATCGCTTTCCGGTAGTCAGACTCCGTGGCACCGTTTGTTAGTGCTTCCGCAACTTCCGTTCTTCCCAAGAGAGTGAAAAAGTCCTTCGCCGCCTTCAGCGCCTCGTTACTCACACGTTTTCTGTAAAGAGCACCCCAAAGTCCTTGACGCGCCGTTGGAAAATTCGGCTCTGTTCTGAGCGCCCGTCGGAGCTCGACAAGGGCGTCATCGTTGCGGCCGAGATACAGCAGGACCAGCCATGAAAACACTGGTAGAACGCATTGAATGGATCGAGCTCGAGTGCTCGTTCGAGCTCGACCATGGCCTCGGACGGCCGGTTCATCGAGATCAGAAAATCCGAGTAGAAGAAGTGCCCGTCAGCGTAATTTTGGTTGAGCTGAACGGCTCGTCGAAACTCCTTCTCCGCGCTCGCCCAGTCCCAATCGTGGACGAAGTGGACGTTCGCCAGCATGCCGTGAACTTCCGCGAGCGTGTCATCCATGGCCATCGCCGTCAGGAGCGACGCCTTCATGCGAGCATGTGCTTCCGGTGGGGGTGTGACGCCACAATCACCCTTGGAAAACCAGGTGTAAGCGATGCCCACGTGCGGGAGCGCGTAATGGCGATCTTTCTTCAGGGAGAGCTGGAAGTACTCGAGCGCGGTGTCGAGGTGGTCTGGTGAGAGCTTGTACCAGTGGAACCGTCCTTTGAGATAAGCCTCGTAGGCTTCGCGGCTGACTTTGCGGTCTCCCCCGAGTCGCTCGGTATCCTCCGGCGTCAACGCTACGTGGATCTCGGACGCGATCGCCCGCGCGAGCTCGCTTTGAAGCGCAAGGACGTCTCCTAGATCTCGTTCATAACTTTCAGCCCAAAGATGCTCATCCGTCCGACCGTCGATGAGCTGGATCGTGACGCGAACCCGCTCGCCGACGCGCAATACCGAGCCTTCGATGACGGCGTCCACACCCAGCTCCCGGGAAATCTCGGGAATCGATCGGCGCGCTTCGTTGTAGCGCATGACCGATCGGCGGGAGATCACCCTCAAGGCACCGATTTTCGACAGGTCCGTGATCAACGCATCATGCATTCCGAGCACGAGGTATTCCTGGTCCGGATCGCGCGTGAGGTTTTCGAGTGGCAGGACGGCGATCCCGAATCTCTTGCGGGATATCTCATGAGGACGTCGGCTCTCGAGCCAGGTATCGATCTCGGAGTGATACGCGTAGACGCTGGCTTGTTTCTGGTGGACGTGGCGGTGGACAGGAAGGCCTTCCTCCTTCTCCCATCGCCGCACCGTGCTCGTATCGCGATCGAGGTAGACCGCGATCTCTTTCCACGACTCCAGTCGTTCGGCGGAACGAGAATCAAGGCCCATCGAGCTAGAGTCTACTGGCGCCACCCGCGGAGAATCAAAGGCGGTGCCGAGGTGCTCGTGCGCGCGCAAAGGTGCTCAAAGTCGCGTGGCCACGCTCCCATGTCTTGACGGTACCCGGAACTCCTTGTAGCGTTGGGACCTATCAAGGAGAGTGCTGATGGAAACGACGCAGGACAAGGGCAGCGAGTTGCTCAACGATTATGCGGCCGCACTAACGGCTGGAGACATGGAACGTTGGATGTCTCTGTGGGCAGAGTCTGGCATACAGATGGCACCGGATGCTCCGTCTCGCACGAGTCAAGAGCAGATTCGCGTTGCGATGGAGCCGTTTTTCGATCTCTACGATCACGAGATGACGGTGGATTGCCAGGACGTCCGGCTTGCGAGTGCGTGGGGATTCGTTCGCGGTGAGTTCACGCACGAGAGCAAAGCGAAAAACGGCAGTGGCAAAGCAAGTCGTACCGGCAAGTTCTTGACGATTGTCGAGAAACAAGACGGTGGCGCGTGGAAGATCGTGTGCGACTGCTTCAACTACAACGCACCCGCGTAGGTGCGTCGCCGGGGCGCACCTAGCTGACCTCGTCTTTCATCGATTTTCCACTGAATGAAATCCGCCCCGTACACGTGCTCCGCCTCGAGCTGGTTATGGGCGGGGCAGAGGAGACGCAAAAAACGTTCATCGTTGCTGAGGAAGATGGCGAACGGTCGCACGTGGTCGATCTGAAGGCCGGTCCGCGAGCTGCATCGTGTCCGGTTAGGGCCCCGGTATTCACATTGATGACCCGCACGAGCGTGGACCCGCTCGACGACCTCGGAGGGAATGTAGCGGGACTTGGCGGGCTCGTCGTCCCTCGGGTTTTTCACAATCTCGTCCGGACGAGATGGCCGTTGGCGCCCTTTCCGGCGTTCGAGCTTCTTCTTTGGGTCCTTTTTCTCGAGGGCGATGTCGAGAGCTTTCTCGATAATCTCGGCCATGTGCTTCTGAGTGTTCTCGACACCCAGGACTTCGGCCAGCCGTTCGAACTTGTCTTTGAAGTTGCGGTCGGCCGTGAACCTGAAGTTGAATTCGTCGGGTCGCGCGGGCTGGAGAATGTTGGGGGAGCTCGATGATCGCGGCGGTTTGGTCGTCGTCACGTCGTGCACGGGCGTCGTTTCGACTTGCGGTCGTTTTGGCTCGGGGCGCTTTCGGATGGATGGCTCGAAGACGGGTTTGGGCTCGAGGGTCACCAGGTGCTCGAGTACGGCGTTTTTGGTCATCCCAGCACAGTCGGAAAGGAGCTGGTCGACGTTGTCTTCACTCAGATGGGGCGCCAAGAGACCGGCGACGGTGAGACTGAGACGGTTTTTACTCAACGCGACGAGCAGCTGAGGGAAGCGAATCGAGACATTCGCGACGTGGATTCTTGATGCGACCGAGCCCTCGCTCAGATGGAGCCTCTTGACGCAGTAGTCGAAGAGGCTTTGTAGCCGAGCTCCAGCGCGGCCTTACGTCTCGACATTTCGGCGACATGAGCGATTAGCTTGGCGACGTTTCGTTTCTCGGCGCAAACCAATTGTTCTGCTGATCGGTCGAGCTCCCCATTCGAGAGCCGTTCGAGTTTTGCGAAGTATGTCTTGAACCTATCGAGCATCGTTTTCCCGCGTTCGAAGAGTCAGTAATAAAGTATACCCCCTGGTTTTTGCTCGCCCAGAGATTGCGAGAGAGTGGCGAAGACGAGGAAATCTGAAACGAAAGTCGGAAACCAGGTCACGACCGCGTCTGGGGCCATGGGAGCGTTTGTGAGCGCCCTTGTGAGAGCGGAGGTGGTCGAGAACAAATTTGTTCCACGAAAGCTGTCAAGATTTTTTTGTGTTTTTTTTGAAGTCGATGATAGCTTCTGTAGGAATGAGCGAGACGCAATCCATTCCCTTGTTAGGTCTCGGCACGTGGGACTTTCGGGGTGCCGACTGCGTGCGCGCGGTTCGCGAAGCGCTTGACATCGGGTACCGCCACGTCGATACGGCACAAATGTATGAGAACGAGCGCGAGGTCGGTCGGGGGCTGAGCGAGTCGGGTGTCGACCGAGAGCAGGTGTTCGTCACGACGAAGCTCTGGCTCGATAACTTGACGCGGAACGCCGTGTCCTCGAGTTTCGAAGAGAGCTTGAAGCGGCTGGCGACGGAGTATGTCGATCTTCTCCTGATCCACTGGCCGAGCGGCGAGGTGCCTCTCGAGGAAACGCTCGATGCCATGGACCGTGTCCGCGAGTCTGGAAAGGCGCGTGCCATCGGCGTCAGCAACTTTCCGACGGCGCTTTGGAAACGGGCGCTGGAGC
The DNA here is from genome assembly GCA_965237955.1 of Candidatus Marinacidobacterales bacterium. Taxonomy (GTDB): domain Bacteria; phylum Acidobacteriota; class Vicinamibacteria; order Marinacidobacterales; family SMYC01. The sequence continues at coordinate 5,499,294 of OZ250169.1, forward strand.
TAGCTCGGGTGCCGGTGAACCAGGTGGAGTTTCATCCGTTTCTGGACCAGAGCGCTCTCATGGGTTTTGCGCGCGAGCGCGATCTTCGGCTGGTCGCCTACAGGCCCATCGCCAAAGGAAAAGTCGCCGAGGAGCCGGCGATCGTGGAGGTCGCGCGCACGCACGAGCGCACTCCAGCCCAGGTGGCCCTACGGTGGGTGGTCCAACAAGGAGTGTCTGCCATTCCGAAATCGTCACGCCGCGATCACCTCGAAGAGAATTTGCGCATCTTCGACTTCACGTTGAGCGACGACGAGATGCAACGGATGTCGGCGCTCGGTCGCGGTCTCAGACTCGTCGACCCGGGCTGGGCGCCCGATTGGGACTAGCCCTATCATGTTGCTAGAATCGCCGACAGTCCATGGCGCTCGCACGCGGGGAGCTTGCCGAGAGTGCGGAGCGACGGGCTTTCTATACTTCACCTGGGAAGAATATCTCGGCGACGTCTGGGTGATGGACGTGGTTTATGAGTAGCGGCGTACCCCACGCCACCCGATGGCGCTAGCGCGCCATCGACCGCTGTCAGGGCTAGCGGTCGCGCGCGGCTCTCAACGGGTCTTCGGCTGCGCGAATCTGATCGACGTAGGCTCTGCAGGTCGCGTCCGTTCCGCCGGGACGCCGAGCAGCGGCGAAACAGTTGCGCTCGGCTTCTGCGAGCCGGTCGATTTGGTCTTCTATTTGCTCAACTTGCGTTTGTCAGGGAAGGGCGGGAACCTCGGAAGAGGGGAAGAGGTTGGAATCCTCGTCAGCGAAGACGACTTCGATTCTGTAGCTCTTCGCGTCGTCATAGGATGCTAGAAGCCAATTGCGGATGAAATCCTCGGTTTTCTTACGGCCGAGCTCTCTCACGAGCGCGATGTTCTCCTGAGCGCGCATCTTCGAGAGGTTCGGGAGGCCGCGTTTCAGGTTTTCGAGCGCTTCCTCTTCGTCTCGTAGCACGCTTCGGTCAGCGACGTCATAACGAAGGTTGGAGACGTCGATGGCGGGCTGGTTGTATCGAATCTCGGGCGCGTGCACGAGAACGGTTTGGTCCTCGATGAGAAGCTCCCATCGATCGTCGAGGTTGAGGTAGTAGGTGTACTCGACTGGAGCCTCGGCGCGGACGACGACGTCGGGAAGAGCGAATTGGCCCCAGAGCACGGTTGCACTGTCGGTGCGCTCGAACACCTCGACCTGCTTCAGATTCGCAAACTGCAGGTAGTTGCTGCCGCTCATCTCGGCCGCGTAGCTGATGAAGCGGGTGGTGACGGTTCCGCTTTTGAATGCCTCGATGAGCGACCGCCCGGAATCGATGACGTCCCCGGGTAGGCTGCGTGTCGAGTGGAAGACGTACGCGACCAACGCGAGGGAAGCGAGCCCGAGAAGCGTAACGACGCGCGGCCAGGGCGACTTCCGATCCGTGTTGTCCGGTGACGACACCATCCCTCTCATTGTACGGGACGGTCACGGTGGATGGAGAATCTTTCCCGGGTTCATGTCCATACGCCGTCAACCGAACACTCTTGGACGTAACGTCGAAACGGAGATAAATCACGGGCGCGCGTGTCTGTTCGGTATGCGACGCGGTGTCGCACTCGCTGCACACGAGCTCGCGGTGCTGCTCGAGATCTTCTACGGTCCGACAAAGTTGAGCTAGCTGGCCGAGAACGTCCAGGTTCTCCGGATCCACGGCGGCCACCTCGACGAGGTAATCGAAGAGAGTCGTTTCATCGAGGCCGTTGGGAATGGATACCTTGCCGAGCGGGTGGATCGCGCGGAGGTTATGGCCCTCGATTTCGAGCGCGACTTGGTGTCCGCCCCGATAAAGCTCGAGCATCCCTGCGTCGATACTGTAAAACAGAGAAAGCGGATCGACGAAAAGCCGTGTTTGACACGGGTTTTTCGTGCGGGGGGGGGCAGGGGGGGAGAAGTTGTCCGGGGTCCGTACGGCCACCGCTACGGCTTCCGTACGGGAGGGTACAAAAGCGAAACCGCCGGGCCGGCCAGCCCGACAATGCTGACAACGGCGCTGGCAAAGTGTTTCTCAACAGGTTGCCCGCAGGCGAAAGCTTACGATTTACTTTTCGTAAGCCTTTACTTTGTGCGTTTGTTTCCCGATCTTTTCGATGTAAGCCTCTACCGTGTCTCCGGGCTTTAAGAAGATCTGCTCGGCGCGGGCACTGCGCGAAAAACCGGCGCCCCTCGGGCTTCCCGCCGAGATGACATCTCCCGCTTCGAGGGTGAGTCTTTGAGATCCGTACTCGATGAGCTCGTAAATATTGTGGATCATGTCGGAGCTGCGGGCGTCCTGCATGACCTGCCCACTGACGGTGAGCGTCTGATGCAGATCCATGACATTCTCGATGAACTCGGCGGGCACGATGTAAGGTCCCATGGGAGCAAAGGTGTCCTGTCCCTTCCCGACCAGCCAGTCGGAACCGAAACGAGGCTCAGCCTCTCCTCGACCGCCCCTATCGGAAACATCGATCAGGATAGTGAAGCCGAAGATGTGATCCTTGGCGTCGGCCGCCGTCACAAACCTCGCCGGCTTGCCGATGACGGTGGCAATCTCGCACTCCCAATCGATTTTGGATCGGCCTCTGGGGACGACGATGGGCTCGCCGTCGGCAATGACCGCGTTGGTGGCGGATTTTATGAACAAGTAAGGAATGCCCCGATCCCTTCGTCGTGCCTCGGCAATCCTTGCTTGCACTTCAGGGGGGTTGGACTCGCCGGCGTGCCCGTAGTAGTTGGCGGCTGCATTTAGAATCTTGTTGGGATAGAGGATAGGCGCCAGAGTCTCCACTTCTTCCACCCCATGCACATACCAGGGTCGGTTGCTTGCCTCCAGCAAGTGCTCGCCAATCACGTAATTGGTGATCTGGTAGAGGCGTTCCTTCAAACCGAGGCGGTAACGACCGGCCAGTTCTTTCATGTCCTCGGCCATGGGAATCTTCACATACAAGGGGCGGCGCTGAAGGTAGTTGTTGGCGGCTTCGAGCTCGACAACATATTGATCACGCAGAACCAAACCGAGCTTGATCTCTCCTTTGATGTCGAAGGTTCCGAGCTTAAACGACTCCGCCGGCTGTGTCTCCGCCGCTACCGATTCCATGGCGGCGGCGGAGCATATAAAAACACTCGCGACAAAGATGAATGCTTTTTTCTTCATGGGCTCCCTCACACTCAAAAAAGGTTGTGTCTTTTAATGAATTGCGACTCCGCCTTCGTGCGGCCGCCGGTCGGAGCCTCCTTCCAGCGCGTTCTCCTCGGGAACGATAAAGAACGCAAGCTGGGAAAGCAACTGCGCAGACAATGAATCCTATGGAGATGACGAGAGCCGCTAGATCCTGACGAGTGGCCGTATCGCACGACGAAACTCGCCACGGCTCGTCTTTCAGGCGGAACTCCGATATTGTCCGGCTCACGGTCCCGTAACCGACAAGTCGGGACTCGAGCAAACGCTCGCCTATCTCGAGCTCCTTACGACGGAAGCACGACGACGTTACGACGCGGGGATGCCGGTCGAAGAGGCCATCGAAGACATCGGTCTCGACCACTACCGCGGCTGGCTCGATGCCGATGAGCCGCTACAAACGCGCTCTCGCCGCGGCGTGACGAAAACGAACGCTCCTCGGACTTCGAGGCGCGCGTGTTAGGCTACGCTCATTACGATGTCGAAACGACTATGGCCCGTTCTCGCCATCGGTGCGTTGGTCGTCGTGCTCCTCGGGCTGACGTGGCTCGGGTCGGCGGACAGCAGCGAGCAGATTCGCCAAGCGAAAGTGACGCAGACGGCGGTCATCTTCGTGCTGGCGTCGTGCGTACTGCTCGTTTGGGCCGCGTTTTTCTCGGGCTTGCCGCAGCGCATGCGCCTATGGCTAATAGGCGGCTTCTTCGTGTTCGTTGCGGCGTTTTTCGTGATGTTCCGATATCGGGGTGTGAGCGGTGACCTCGTTCCCCAGTTCGAGCCGCGTTTCTCGACGGCGTCCGCGGAACTGGCCGATGTGAACTGGACGTCGCTTCGAGGTGCCGCCGACTACCCGCAATTTCTCGGTGTCGATCGCATCGCTCACGTCGAAGGCGTTCGCCTCGCGCGTAACTGGTCTCTCGACCCACCGAAGCTCCTTTGGCGCCGGCCGGTTGGACGGGGTTGGTCGGGTTTCGCGGTCTCGGGGAACGCCGCGGTGACGCACGAGCAACACAGCGCGGAAGAGCGTGTTGTTCGCTACGAGCTTTCGACCGGGCGCGTCGAGTGGGCCTCGCGTGAGGTCGCGCACTATACCAACGCACTAGCCGGGGAAGGACCGCGAGCGACTCCCACGATCCACGACGGCCGAGTCTACGCGATGGGGGGAACGGGGCTGCTCACGGTGCTCGACCTCGACTCGGGCGAGCTTCTCTGGAAACGGGACGTGTTCCGGGACAGTGGCGGCAAAGTGCCGACGTGGGGCAAGAGCGATTCGCCGCTTCTCTTGGACGATGACGAGCTCGTCGTCGTGGGTGCGGGCTCGGCGCTTTCTGCTTATCGCGCGGAAGACGGGGAGCCGGCTTGGAGTGTCAGTGACGTGTCGCCCGCTTATGGCTCACCGCTTCTGACGACGCTCGCGGGCGTCCGGCAGATCGTTTCGTTCAACGCGGACAGTCTTACCGGGCACGATCCCGAAGAGGGGACCGTTCTGTGGAGAGTTGACTGGCCGCGCCAGCAGCCGAACGTGGCGCAACCTCTGATACTCCCCGGCGACCGCGTTCTCGCGTCGGCGGGATACGGTGTCGGCGCTAGGCTGTTCCACATCACCGAGGACGGAGCGGAGCTCGTGTGGGAAAGTCTGCGCCTCAAAGCGAAGTTCGCGCACCTCATCTACTACGAAGGCTACGTCTACGGGCTCGATGATGGCATCCTCGTTTGCCTGGATCCGGAGACCGGTCGAAGAAAGTGGAAGCGCGGGCGGTATGGACACGGGCAGCTATTGCTGGTCGAGGACTTGTTGCTCGTCCAGGGCGAGCACGGTGACATCATTCTTATAGAGCCTTCACCCGATGAACTTCGCGAGCTCGCTAGGTTCACGGTGATGGACGCCAAGACCTGGAACACGCCCGCTCTGGCAGGCCGATATCTTCTCGTGAGAAACGATGCGGAAGCGGCGCTCTTCGAGATGCCTGTGGTAACATCCGGACAGTGAATGGTAGTCCTCTCGCGGCCCTCATCAACGCCTACAGCCTCGTCGTCTTCGTGCGCGTGATCATCAGCTGGATTCAGTTGCCACCGAACAACCCGATCGCGCACTATTCGCGGGTGCTGACCGAGCCTGTGCTCGAGCCGATCCGGAAGCTCTTGCCAGCGAGTGGCGGTCTCGACTTCTCGCCTTTGATCCTGTTGCTGTTGCTGCAGTTTATCGCCAGACGCGTTTAGCGTCCGCTACCTCGGGCTATACTTGGTTATGGCCCAACTCGGGCAGCGGCTCGCGCACAACGCAGTGGGGATTTCTTCGTCGATTCGAGCTGCATCGACTGCGACATGTGCCGGTGGATGGCACCGGAGACGTTCGTCCAGCGCCGCGGCCAAGCGAGCGTTCATCGGCAACCGTCGACGGAGGAGCAAACGCATCGAGCGCTCATGGCGCTCCTGTCGTGCCCGACCGCTTCCATTGGCACGGAGACGAAGCACGATGTAACCGCGGCGAGCGCCGCACTGCCGGACCGGATCGAAGACGGCGTGTACCATTGCGGCTACCACGCGGAGTCGAGCTTTGGCGCGACCAGTTATCTCATTGTCCGCGAAGGAGGCAACGTGCTCGTGGACTCACCGCGGTTCACACGTCCGTTGGTGCGCCGCCTCGAAGAGCTAGGCGGTGTACATACGATGTTCCTGACGCATCGGGACGACGTCGCCGATCACGCGAAGTTCCACGAGCACTTCGGCTGCGAGCGGGTGCTGCACGAAGATGAGATTCGCGGTGGCACGCGCGGTATTGAGCGGCCGATCTCGGGCTTCGAACCAGTGAAGCTGGATGAGGATTTGCTCGTGGTCCCGACGCCGGGACACACGCTAGGATCGTGCTGTCTGCTGTATCGGGACAAGTTCCTGTTTACCGGCGATCACATCGCTTGGAGCGAAGCGCGAGGTCACATCTACGGATTTCGCAGCGTGTGCTGGTACGACTGGGATGAGCTGGTCGATTCGACGGAGAAGCTCAGGCAATACGCCTTCGAATGGATTCTTCCCGGGCACGGCCGCCGGTGTCACTTCTCCATTGAAGACATGGCTGCCGAAATGGCAAAGGCGCTTCGATGGATGAGCGGCGTTACTGTTTGATGATCTCGACCGTCACCATCACATCGCCTTCTTGAATCCGATCGACGTTCTCCATCCCTTCGGTGACACGGGCGAAGACCGTGTAGTTGTGATCGAGGCGGTAGTTGTCCACGAGGTTGATGAAGATCTGGCTATCGCCGGTATCGCGACCGCGCGTCGAGATACCGAGTGTTCCGCGCTCGTGTGACAGAAGGCCTACTTCGTCGCGGATATACTCGGGCCGCCCGACGAACTCGTTCGCGCCGGGACTTCCGCCCTGGAGCACGAAGTTCGGGGCGATGCGATGAAACGTCAAACCGTTGTAGTAACCTGATTCGGCCAGCTTCGCGAACTGTGCCGCGGTTAGCAGTGCCGCTTCCGGCAGCAGCTCAATCGTGAACGCCCCCGCTTCTTTCATCGAAATGCGCGCTTTCGCCCCTGCGAGTGAATCGAGAAACTCTTTGGAGGGGAGGGGAGCCGGTGCGAAGCGGAGTGTTTTGGCTTCTTTGGATGTGATCGTTGCGGCCAATCCTGCGATGAACGGGTCGAAGTCGTCCAGGAGATACTCGAGGTCGGTGGCCCCACCGAATTCCTGAAGGCGTTCCAGAAGACGCCGCCTCGGGTCGCGCGATGTCGCGCGTTTTTGATGGGTAACGCGACGGAGCGTTTTCTGGAGTGTCGGCACGGCTGACGCGCCGTCTTCCCAGCCTTCGAGAATTCCAAGCGCTCTCATCATGAGCCCATAGTCGTCGTTCGCGAGTGCTTCGAGCGCGTGGTGTGGTGTCACCAACGCCTCGCCGATGACGTTCGGGTGCTCGTCGCCGCGAAGTGTCGCGAGTGCGTCGTCATCTTCCAGAATCTTGGCGGCTTTTGCCCCGTAGACGCGCGCTTGCCAAACCTGGTGATTGTTGAATCGTGGCAGCTCTCGTCGCGCCGCCGCCGGATCGACCTTCGCGAGCGACACCAGCGCCCGCGCGGAGCGGCGCCAGCTTTCGCTCTCGAGGAGGGGCCGGAGCGTCTCCGCCGCGCAGTTCTCGCCGAGAGAATCGATTGCGAGGAGCACGACGTGCTCGCTTGCGTCGGTTAAGGCTCGCTCAGCTCGCGCGCACGACGGCGCTGCCCGCAGAGCCGCATACCGCACCATCGGCGACGGGTCGTCCCGCCATTCCCGGAGTCCGAGGATCGCCAGCCGGCGCACCCTCGGGTCGTCGTCGAGCCACGCCGCTTCGAGCGTTTCGACGTCTCGATCGTCAGCACGGTTGAGTACCAGCAAAGCGAGCTGCCGAATCTTGGTGGATTCGGACTCACGAACGACTTGACGCAGCGCGAGCCGGGCGTCGATGCTCGGATCGATGTCGCGCGTTCGCAAGTAGATTTCGATCCCTTTGACCGCTCCCAGACGAACGGCCTCCGCCTCCGAAAGTCCTCGCAACAACATGACCTCACCGGTGTCGGGTAGTCGGCCAAGCGCCTCGAACAACGCGGGACGTACTTGGGGCACGGTCTCTTTCGCGAGTCGTTCGCTTACGCTGCCGCCGGTCGCTTTCATGTGCGCGAGCGCGTTGGCGGCTTCGATCCGCAGTGCGGAAGCGTCGGCGTCGAGCAGGGGGACCACGTGCGCGGCCAGCTCGGGGCGCTCGAAACGTCCGAGCGCGCGCACGGCCTGAACCTGGATGTCGGGGTCCGTGCTCGAAAGCGCTTCGATCAGGCGTTTGGCATCGCCGCGGGCATCTTCGACGGCGAGGAGCTCGTAGTCGAGGTTGAGTTGGAGGAGTAAAGCGAGTGCGACCGGCATCAAGAACATGGCGGGGAGAAACGCTATTCTTGCGGGGCTTCCGGAAGCCACCAGCGAGAGATGTCGATCGATACCGTGCTGAATGGCTCGGCCTGAACCACGTCGTTATCCACAAACGTATGGAGTAGAGTCCAGGCGCTGTCAGACAGCCGATAAACCTCGAGCGTCTTCGCGATCGGGTTCACGAGCCACAGGTGCACTACCTGCTGCCGGGCGTAGATGCGGAGCTTTCGGCCTCGGTCGATTGATTCGGTGCTCGGGGAGATGATCTCACAAGCCCAACCTGGTGCCAGGTCGAACCACGGCGCGTCGGGGGGAACTGGGACTCGCTCGCAACGCCAACCGGCGATGTCGGGCACCACGACATCATCCTAGAAATGAAGCTCAGGCTCGTCCAAGATCCACCACCCCCCCGGGCGGTCGCCGCCGCCGCTGGGACCGTGAAAGCGGTTCGTGACGTCCGCACCCAGGATGGAGGATGCGTAGGCATGTCGGAGGCCTGGCCGAGGGCTGGCAAATGGATCGCCATCGAGAATCTCCGCCACGAGATGGTCTGAAACCCCCAGCAGATCCTGGTACGTGGCTGCCTTTCGCGGTGCCGTCGCACTCATAACCCCAGCTTAGTATGCGGATTCGTAATTACGGTGACATTCGAACGCCGATCCCGGCTGGCTGCGTTGCTCGACGCCTTCCGCAGCGAGCCTGTTCGAGCGGAGAGCTAGGCCGCGTCAGCGGCCGAACTGGAAAAATACTCATACATCTAGACTTCTCGCGCCTTGCCAGCCGGACCTCTCAACGTTCTCGGTACTTCACCGTAAACTATGAACCAGGGCACTTAGGATGATCAACTCGCCGGTTGACACAGGGGCTCGTGGGGTGCCCGGGCGCAGCCCAGTTTAGGAATCCGCCGTTGAGTCGATCTCGCGACCATGCAGGCAAGTCTCGTGCGCCGAGCTGGGTTCCTTTGTCGTCGTTTGATGGAGCGGCCGCTTTCCCTCTTCGAGCCAACCGGTTGACGAGAAAACCGAAATCCGCTTTTGGCTGATGCCTTGCAAGGTCCGCCCGGACTTCACGATCTCCGGCTGTTCGACGGTCGTGATGATCGACCCCGAGACCGGCTCCCGTATCGCCGGAGCCGACCCCCGGCGCGATTGCTACGCGCTGGCCTACTGAGGGGAGGTTTTGACTTTACGGAAAGAGCAATCCGCCCACTTGTTCGATGCGCCGGTACGAGACGCTCGGAGTGTCACTTCACACCCATGCCCCCGGCGGCAGAGGCGCAGGAACCAGGACAACCCGCCGTTCGTCTCTGGTCAGCGTGAGATCAACCCGTGACGCTGGCGAAGCTGACTCGCGCGGCGAAGAGGCGGATCACAGCGGACTGGCATGGGGCGCTTCCTCACCTGGGGATCTTCACCGACATGTGGCACCTAAAGCGAAACGGCCCCGTCATGTGATCGCTCGGACTGTTTCTAGCGGGAATATATAGAACGGGCAGGTAACGTCCCGTCTCCGGCTGCTTCGACCAGCTTCAGGTTGGCGTCGGCAAGACCAGCGAACCGACCCGCGAGATGGAATCGAAGTGATCGTCATACGTCAGAACCGTCGCCCCTGCGCGAGCCGCTAGCGCTGCAATCCAAACGTCGTTCGTAGGAACCATCGTTCCGGGTGAGCGCAAGTCGACCACGATTTCCGCATAGATTCGGGCGACGTGGGAATCGACCGACAGCTCTTCGACGACCGGGTTTGCCATGAACTCCTCGAGCTCGAGGGAGTTTTCTTCGCGGCGGCGACCGAGAACAAAGCCGGTCCACAATTCACCCACCACGATCGCCGGAAGACCGATCCACTCCGCGCTGTCGATGAGCTCCGTCACCCGTCCGTGGCCTCGTTTGAAATTGCTGTACGCCGAGGTGTCAAGACAAAGACGGCTCATTGCCAGAGCTCTTCGTCAACCTGCTCGAAAAAAGCCGTCGCTTCTTCGAACTCTCGAAACTCGTCCTCGGACCAGGTTCCCGCAAGGCTCGAGAGTCCGTTGCTGCGGGCTCCAGGCCCGACGCCGAGACCTTGCCTCAGGAGCTCGAGCACCGTCTTGTTGAGAGAATCCCCCCGCCGCTGCCGCTCCTTATCCAACGCTCTCGCCAGCTCGGGAGGAATGTTCCTAACCGTTATATTCTTCAATAGTTTCCCCTTGTTTGTATTCATTGAATGCATTCTATAGCATCATATGAATGCAGTCAAAGCCCTGACGTCCTCCCAGCGGACGGATTGCCCCAGGTTTGCCATATTCACGCCCTCTCCGTGCGGCCAAATAGAACTCGGAAGGAGACGCGGTATGGAATGGCTTCACAACACGGTTCTCGGGAGAGTGGTTCTGCTCGCGGTGTTCGTCCTCTCGCTGCAGCTTCCGATCCACTGGATCCATGAGCTGGTCGGCGAGCGCGAGGCCAACCGGCACGCGGCCGTAGCGGAGGTGCAAGCTAGCGCGGGCGGTGCGCAGATGGCGAGTGGGCCGGTGCTGCTGGTGCCGTATCTGCGCTCTCAGTTGGGGTTCTTCGATCCGTCGAGGCCGGCGACGAAGCGGAACTATGCGATCTTGCGACCGCAAACGCTCGACGTCCGGGGAACGATGTCGCCGTTAGTGAGAACCCGTGGGATCTTCGATGTTCTGCTGTATCGGGCGTCACTACACTTCGATGCCGTGTTCGCCCGGCCAAACCCCGCGGACCTGGGACTTGCCGATGAGCAGATCATTTGGGAGGAGGAGGTCGTGGCGCTATCGAGCGACGACATCCCCGCGTCCATCACCGTCGCGGGCGCGAGCGTCACTCTCGAGTCCGGCCAAGTCGAGCCCTACGTGGTGGCGCCCGTGCCGGTGAGAGATTCGCTCTCGGTCGCCTACGATTTGGAGATCTCGGGAAGCCAAACTTCTTTTCTGGGCGCTCGACAACGTGACGTCGCTCGAGCTCGACTCCGAATGGCCGCATCCGAAGTTCGTCGGCATCCATCTTCCCGAGAGTCGGGACGTGCGAGCGGACGGATTCACGGCGACGTGGAATTTGGCGCGGCGATTGAGGCCGCGCCTCGAGACCATCGGTGGCTCTGCCGGGAACGGTGAGCAAGCTGCGTTCGGCGTCGAGCTCCTTCAGCCTGTGGACGCCTATCGCATGACGCGCCGGGCGATGAAGTACGAGTTCTTGTTTACGGCGTTGACGTTAGGTATCTTTTTTCTTGTCGAGGTCTTCAGCCGGGCCCGCGTCCACATGGTGCAGTACATTCTCGTCGGGAGCGCGCTCGTCATGTTCTACTTGTTGATCCTGTCACTGTCCGAGCACTTATCGTTCGCTGTCGCCTATGCGCTCGCTTCGCTCGGTGTCGTTGCCCTCGTTTGGGGATACGCGCGCGCGGTCTTCGATGAAGCGTCGCAATCAGCCGTCGTCGGCTCGGTGTTGAGCTTGTTGTATGGGTTTCTGTTCGTGCTGCTGGCGGCACAGGACTACTCGTTGCTGATGGGCTCGCTCGGCCTGTTTCTCGTACTCGCGAGCGTGATGTTCTTCACGCGGGATGTGGATTGGTATGCGCTCGGGGAGAGGTCGCCCGCCGAAGGCGGGCGGGTGGGGGGAGCAGCTAACCGGATCCCCAGCAGGCGGGCGGCGTTGTCTCGATACACCTTCTTCAGGATGGGCCGGGATGGGCGCGATCGAAGCGATCCCGGGTTTGATCGAGTCCGTCGCCGACGCCACCGGTGAGATTCACCATGACATCGACGTTCTTTCTGTCCATCACGCTCAGCAGTTCCTCGGGATCGCCGAGAAAGTCGACGCGCTCGCCGAAGGGCTCATCATTATTAGAGCCCAGCGGTACCGCCGACCAGGTGACGTGCGTGTGGAAGTCGATGACCGGGAACATCGCGCGCTCGACAGAAGTCTCCGGCACCCTGAGCATGGTGCGCGGCTCGAAATCCTCGAGCGTGAGTGCCGTGCTCGGTGGATCCTCGGCTGGTCGACGGCATGCACCCGTGGCGGCCGCGAGCGCCAGCCACTCGCGACGGTTCCACCTCGTCATAAATCCTTCTTGAAGACGCGTGAGATGCTAGTCTGCGGAGAGGTGGCAGGAGAAGCTTTGCCGTACCGCAACGTGTTTCGGCCCGCGCGGTGGATTCTTGTGTTTCTCGTGGCGTTTCTTGGTTTCACTGGCGCCGGAGTCGTCTTCCTGTATCGGAGAGAAGGCGTGAGCTGGCTGGCCGCCGGGCTTTCGGTTCTGTCGATGGTGTTCCTCTTCGGCATTGCGGATTGGGTAGTATCGAAGATCGTGCTCGGCGAAGAAACCCTCGACATCGTCGAACTATTCCGGCGGCGCTCCTACCCTCGATCGGAGCTCGTCTCTGCCAAGGTGGATGGCGGACACGTATGCTTGGAGCTCAGCCAAGGAGGCTGGGTAACTCTTCCGGACACCGGTGAGAACGCCCTCGGCGTATGCGACTCCGTTCGGGCGTGGCTGAAGAAGAGGGAGCGCGCATGAGCGTTATCGACCAACGCTTGAAGAAGATAGGGATCGAGCTTCCTGCGGCCAAGATACCGGTCGCCAACTATCTCGGGACGAAACGTTCTGGAGACCTTCTGTTTGTGTCGGTCGCGCTCGGCGCGTCACCCGCGCTAGTGATGGGAGCCCGCGCCGCGACGAAATCGACGACGACGCTACTCGGATAACGGCAGTGAAGCGGTGGTTAGAGAATGCCGTGAAGGCTCTTGCCGCGAAGGGTCAGCTCATCCACGCGCTTCGTGACCGCCGGGTCTTCGACGAGCGGTGGTGCGTGATGCGGTTTCAGGCGCGCATCGATGATGAGGGATTTCGCGCAGCCCCAATGTTTGTGCTCGACGAAGCTCTCCACGCCATGCACATCATGTGACGGATTCGAGCGCGTGAACGTCACCCACAAGAAGTTCCGCAGGCTCTCGGATGCGAACGCGTCGTCGTCGACGAGAACGATCAGTGGGAGCTCTGTCAGAGACTCACCTGACAAGTGTTGTGAGGTCGCTGACATCTCTTTGTCGACGGCGTCGTAGCCTGGAAACGGCGGGGCGCCAACGACCGCAACACCCGGCAGAGCGAGAGCGGCGTCGCGGTAGGTCGACGGCAACGTTATCGATGGCAGCGACGTTGCCAAATTCCTTCTTTGGGGACCGACAGCGGCGACGACGAGCTTGGAGCCCGCGTTGAGCCTGGTCCCCGAGTAATCGAGGGTATCGATCGTCGTGCTCGTGTGGAAGTGCAGGTCGCGTCGGAAATCGACACGCTCGAGGAGATGCCGGAAGAAGCTCTCGATGTCTTCGATGTCGAGATCGGGGTCGTCTTCTTGGGCGACGATCAAGAGATATTTGGCGAGCGAGGCCTGACCGAAGCCGAGGATGGCGTTCGCGTTGGTGAGAAGCTCCTGAGGGGCGCGCTCGTCCGCGGGGCCGTAAGGAACATAACGCTCGCTTCCGATCGCGAGCAACAGAGGATGCACCCCGGCAGCGTCGATCGCGTGGATGGCTCTCACGCCGGGAAGCTCGACTGGCACCATCGGCGCGGTGATCTCGTGAATGAGCTTTCCGAACGTCGTGTCTTCTTGCGGCGGACGCCCAACGACGGTGAACGGCCACACGGCGTCGTCGCGATGATAGACAGCGTCGACTTCGAGAACGGGGAAGGGGTGCGCGAGGCTGTAGTACCCGAGGTGATCGCCAAAGGGACCTTCGGGGAGCGTGCGCTCGGGATCGATTTTCCCGGTGATGACGAAGTCGGCATCCGCGGAGATGGGGTAGCCGTCACGGCGTGCAACCCGGAAGCGGCGTCTGTTGAGCATGCCGCCGAACAAAAGCTCGCTCAGACCTTCCGGAAGCGGCATGACGGCCGCAAGCGTATGCGCCGGTGGGCCGCCGATGAAGATGCTGACTCGCAACGGCTCGCCACGTCGGACGGCCGCCGTGTGGTGCACGCCGATGCCGCGATGGATTTGATAGTGAAGCCCGACTTCTTTCCCTGAGCGGTACTCGCCGCCGGCGAGCTGTACTCGATACATGCCGAGGTTCGATTTCATGATGCCGCCGCCGTCGGGGTGCTCGGTCAAGACTTGCGGGAGAGTAATGAAGGGGCCGCCATCGTCGGGCCAGCACTTGATGGCGGGGAGCGCTTCGATGTTGGTTCGGTTCCGAAGAACCGGACCGGACGCGACCGACATCGGAAGGGATGCCAGTGCCGTCCACGGCGCCGACGCGTACGAGAACGGCCGTCGCCATGCGCTCGATGGGTCCGCCTTCAACTGAACGATCCGCTGCACCCGCGCGAGGGTGTCGCGGAACAGAAACCGTGCGCGTTCCATCGTGCCGAACAAGTTGCATACTGCGGGGAAGGGCGAGCCCTTGACGTTTTCGAACAAGATCGCCGGCGCCCCGGCTTCGTAGGCCCGTCGTTGAATCTCTGCCATCTCGAGATTCGGGTTGATCTCTTCTCGGACACGTACGAGGTGGTGAAGGCGCTCGAGATCGGCGATAGCCGCCCGTAAGCTCTTGTAGCCCATAGGTTCTAGACGATTCTTTGTCGCCCGCGGTGCCGAGTCAAGGCTTCGTTGTAGAATGGCCCTGGCAATAATGATGAAGCACGCATTGGCATTAATATTGTTGTCGATCAGAGCCGAGGGGCTCGAGGCCCAGAGCTACACTGAGAAGGATTTCCTCACACGCACCCGTCGCCTGACGTTTGACGGGGCCAGGGCGGGTGAAGGCTATTTCTCACCGGATAGAACGCGCATGGTGTTCCAAAGCGAGCGCGAGCCTGGGAATCCCTTCTATCAGATATACGACCTGGACTTGACGACAGGGGACATCCGACGCATCTCGGCGGGGCACGGCAAGACGACGTGCGCGTTCTACCAGCACGATACGTTGAACATCATGTTTGCCTCGACCCACCACGACCCGCGCTCGAAAGAGCTCCAGCAAGAAGAGCTCGATGTGCGCGCGTCTGGGCGGGAGCGGCGCTATTCGTGGGACTACGACACGGAAATGGAAATCTACGTTTACCAACAGACCACTGGCGAGCTCGAGCGCCTGACGCATGCTCTCGGCTACGACGCCGAAGGAAGCTATTCACCGGACGGTGAGTGGATCGTGTTCACGTCGATGCGAGATGCGTACAACCGCGAGCTCTCGAGCGAAAAGACAAAGCAGCTCGAGGTCGATCCGTCATACTTCGCCGAGATCTACATCATGAAGGCGGACGGGTCGATGCAGACACGGCTGACGAATGTTCCCGGGTACGATGGCGGCCCGTTCTTTACCCCGGATGGCGAGCGGATCGTGTGGCGTCGCTTCACCGAGGACGGTCTGATCGCGGACGTGTGGACGATGGACCCCGATGGCGGCAACGCGATGCAAGTGACGGATTTCGGTGCGATGAGATGGGCGCCGTACGCGCACCCATCGGGTGAGTACATCTTTTTTGCGAGCAACAAGCTCGGGTTCACGAACTTCGAGGTCTACATGGTGGACTTCGCCGGAAGGAAAGAACCCGTGCGGGTGACGTATACGGACGGCTTCGACGCTCTTCCCGTTCCTTCTCCGTCTGCAAGCTCGCGTGGACGTCGAACAGTGACGGCGGTGGCGGAGGGCAAATCTACATCGCCGAGTGGAATCACGAGAAGGCCATGGAAGCGCTTCTTGCGGCGCCGGAGAAAGGAATGACGCAGGACGGACAACCTTGACCTTGACCTTGACAATGATGCGCATGATGATTGTGTCGCTGTTGCTATCGGCGACGGCCTCCGCCGAGAGTGTCAAAAAGCACGTGACGACGTTGGCCTCCGAAGACATGGCCGGCCGGCTGACCGGCATCGACGGTGCCCACAAAGCCGCCGACTACATCATTCAGGAGCTGGAGCGATTGGGTGCGTCGACTTTACCTGGACAAAGCTCCTACCGGATTCCGTTCGAGTTCACGGCCGGAGTCAAAGATACGGGCTCGAGCTTGAATTTGTCTGGCGGCGTCGATGATTGGACCGCGCCGTCCGACAGCGTACGTGGTCTCTCGTTCTCGGACGTTGGTGAAGTCGACGGGCCGGTCGTGTTCGCCGGGTACGGCATCACCGTCCCTGAGAGTCAAGATTTCGGCTACGACAGTTACTTCGGACTCGACGTCGAAGACAAGATCGTTCTTGTGCTGCGCTATTTTCCCGAAGACGCGTCGGCTGACGTCCGAAGTGTTCTCGCGCGCTACTCCGGTCTTCGATACAAAGCGCTCAACGCGCGCGAGCGCGGAGCGAAAGGGCTTCTGCTCGTGACCGGTCCGCGTTCTCCGAACGCGGGAGAGCTTACCGCGCTCACGTTCGACACCGCGGCGTCGGGCTCGGGCATCGTCGCCGCAAGCATTACTGGTGAGCTCGCCGAGCGACTCTTCGAGCACGTTGCGGACAAGACGCTCGAGCAAGCTCAAGAGGATCTCGATAGCGCCAATCCTCACGTGACCGGATTCGAAATTCCCGACGTCACCCTCCGTGTGAACGTGCAGCTCGAGCGGGAGATGGGGACGGGGTACAACGTGGCCGGTTATTTCCCGGCCAACGCCAACGGCAATGCCGCGTTTGCCGATCGATTCGTTCTCATGGGCGCTCATTACGATCACCTCGGAACCGGACGGCATGGGAATTCTCTCGCGGGGAAGGACGAAGCGGGGCAAGTTCACGGTGGCGCCGATGACAATGCTTCCGGAGTCGCCGCGGTGCTCGGTGCTGCGGAGTGGTTGAAAAAGAGGAACCGCCGCTCGCACGTTGCGTTCGCGTTCTGGTCGGGTGAGGAGATGGGCCTTCTCGGCTCGGGCTCGTTCGTCGCCTCGGACGCCATCGATTCGGAGACACTCGCAGCCTACGTGAACTTCGACATGGTCGGGCGCATGCGGGACAACAAGCTCGTGCTCCAGGCTGTGGGCACCAGCGACGTGTGGCCACGTCTCATCGAGCAAACGAACGTCCCCGTGGGTTTCGACGTAAAGATGACCGAAGATCCCTACTTGCCGACCGACGTCATGAGCTTCAACCAAGCGGAAGTCCCGAGCATCAATTTCTTCACCGGTAGCCACAAGGAGTACCACCGGCCGGCCGATCGTGTCGAGCTCATCAATTTCGAGGATCTGGAGCGGATCGTGCAATTCGGTGCGCTTCTGACCGAAAAGCTCGCGAACCTCGATGAAGCACCCGAGTTCATCAAAGTCGCGCGCACGAGACAAGAGGGTGGGAGTCGCGACTCGGTGCGGGCGTTCACGGGCACGATTCCGGATTATTCGACCGAGATCGAGGGGCTGCTCTTGAGCGGTGTGATCGAAGGTGGTCCCGCCGAGGAAGCCGGGCTTCTGGGTGGTGACGTCATAATAGAGTTTGCCGGACAGAAAATCACGAACATCTATGACTACACCTATGCGCTCGACGTCGTGAAGGTTGGTGAGCCGATCGAGGTGGTTTACGAGCGCGACGGTGAGAAGAAGCAAACGACGTTGACGCCGCGCGCTCGCAAGTAGATATCACTCGGCCTTTTCGGTGGTCGGGTCGAAGATCTTGCGAATCTCCGTCACCTTCGTCGCAGGAATTTACTCCTCTTCGCGTGCTCGCGGATCACTTCTTCGGAGATTCAGCGGATGACGTCCGTGCCTGTCGCCTTATGGGGCCGGTGCGACATGGCTCTCGATGGGGAGAGCTCCGACGCGCCGGTCCCTGTTGTTTTTCAGTTCAGCATTCAGGAAGATCAACCCCCCTCACCCGCTAGCCTTCCGCCTCCGCCAAAGGCTACGGCGGACCCGCCGAAGCTCCTAGCGAAGACGGGTGGGGGGAGAGTTTTTTGTTCTTACGTGTCTTTGGATTTACCGCCGAATATCGAGTCGATGCTCAGTTTGCCGGCGCCGTGGGCGGCGATGTAGAGAAAGACGAAGGAGTAGATCACGGCGGACTCACCGCGGTTTTCGATGGGAAACAGGTCTCGGGAGGCGTGGGCCATGAAGTACGCCGCCGCCATTTGGCCACTGGCGATGAAGGCGGCCCAGCTCGTCTGGAAGCCGACGGCGACCAAAAGGCCTCCGAAAAACTCGATGAGGCCGGCGAAGAACATCAGCGAAAGAAACGCCGCCGAGCCTCCATCTTCGCCCATGCCTCCGAGCCAACCGAACAGTTTCTGCGCGCCGTGCTGGGCGAACATGAGCCCGACCACGATGCGCATGGCGGCGTAGATTAGACCCGAGAACTTACCGAGAAAACTTTGCATTAGTGCCTCCGTTGTACGAGTAAATGTGATTGCGCCAGCCCTCGTTTATTACGAGACGGTCGCTCCCGTCAAGCGCTACTTTCATCTGTGCTAAACTAAACGGTTTAGCCGACTCTTCCATGATCCAAGAGAACGTTCGCAACTTCTGCATCATCGCACATATCGACCACGGTAAGTCCACTTTGGCCGATCGGCTGATCCAACGCTGTGGCGGCGTCACCGATCGCGAGTTTCGCGATCAAATTCTCGATTCGATGGATCTCGAGCGTGAGCGCGGGATCACCATCAAGAGCAATACGGTGACGCTTCTCTATGATGCGAAAGACGGGAAGCGATACCAGCTGAACCTCATCGATACGCCGGGTCACGTCGACTTCTCCCACGAAGTGCGCCGCTCGCTGATGTCGTGCGAGGGAGCGCTGATTCTCGTCGATGCATCCCAGGGTGTCGAGGCACAGACGGTCGCGAACCTCTATCTCGCGATGGAGTACGAGCTCGAGCTCCTTCCGGTGATCAACAAAATCGATTTGCCTGCCGCGGATATCGATCGTGCGCGCGAGGAGATCGACGCCGATTTGGGGCTCGACCCGTTCGAGGCAATTCCGGTGTCGGCAAAACTGGGGCAAGGCGTCGATGAGCTCATCGAGGCGATCGTGGAAAAGCTTCCCCCGCCGTCGGGAGATGCGGCCAAGCCGCTCCAAGCGCTCATTTTCGATGCGCAATACGACGCCTACCGCGGCGTGGTCGTGCTGTGCAAAGTCGCCGAGGGAACATTGCAGCCCGGGCAGAGCATTCGCTTCATGCACACCGCAAAAGAGTACGACGTCGAAGAAGTCGGCTTGCTACAACTGAAGCGTGTGAAAAAAAAGGAGCTCGCGGCCGGCACGGTCGGATACGTTATCGCCAACATCAAGACGATTCGTGATATCGCCATCGGCGACACCATCACCGACGTCGCCAACCCGGCTTCCGACCCGCTTCCCGGATACAAAGAAGCGAAGCCCGTTGTCTTTTCTTCGATCTATCCGATGTCGACCGACGAGTACGAAGATCTCACCAAAGCTCTCGATAAGCTGACACTGAACGATCCGGCGCTGACATACGAGAAAGATTCCTCGGCGGCTCTGGGGTTCGGGTTCCGCTGCGGCTTCCTTGGGCTTTTGCATCTCGATGTGATCCAAGAGCGGTTGCAGCGCGAGTACGGCTTGTCGCTTCTACTGTCGGCGCCCTCGGTGCGCTACCGCATCACGCTCGCGGACGACGAGGTCCAGATGATCGACAATCCGGCCGACTATCCGGACCCGGGGAGAATCGCGAAGACCGAAGAGCCCTACATCAAAGCGTCGATCATGATGCCGGAGCGCTACGTCGGGGTGGTGATGGAGCTCAGTAGAGAACGCCGCGGCGAAAGCTCCACGTTCAACTATCTATCGGTGGGGCGCGTCGAGCTTACCTCGGAGCTTCCGCTCGCCGAGGTGCTCTTCGATTTCTACGATCGGCTCAAGACCGTAACCCAAGGCTACGGATCGTTCGATTATGACTTGCTCGACTACCGCGAGACGAAGATCGTGAAGGTCGACATCCTGGTCAACAGCGAGCGCGTCGACGCACTCTCGCAGCTCGTGCACGAAGACAAGGCGCGAGCGCGGGCGCTCCACTATTGCGAGCGGTTGGCCAACACCATCCCGAAGCAGCAGTTCAAGATCGCGATCCAAGGTGCTATCGGTGCGAAGATCATCGCCCGCACGACCATCAACGCCTATCGGAAGGACGTGACCGCGAAGTGCTACGGTGGTGACATCACCCGAAAGCGCAAGCTCATCGAGAAACAAAAAGAGGGTAAAAAGCGCATGAAGATGGTGGGATCGGTGGAGATCCCGCAGTCTGCGTTCGTGGCGGTCCTCAAAACGGATGAGTAGGCCCGGCCTCTACGTTCACGTTCCATTCTGCTCAGCTATCTGTCCCTACTGCGATTTTGCCGTCGTCACTGGTGCTCGCGATCGCCGCAAGCGCTACGTGGAGCACTTACTGCGAGAGCTCGAGGCACGTAACGAGCTCACCGGCTTCGACACGGTTTATTTTGGTGGCGGGACGCCATCGCTTCTCGATAGCGATGACCTTCACCGGATTCGCGAGCGAGCGTCGCTCGCTGCTGATGAGCGCGTGTTTCTCGAAGCGAATCCGGAGGACGTGACCGAGAGCTCGGTGGCTCGCTGGCGCGAGCTCGGCGTGTCGACGCTCAGCCTCGGTATCCAGTCGTTCGATGACGACGCGCTCTCGTTTCTCGGGCGGCGTCACACCGCGTCCCAAGCGCACGCGGCCATCGAGACCGCGCGCCGGGCCGGTTTCGAGACGCTCTCGATCGATCTCATTTTAGGACTTCCGGATCAATCGTTGCGTACCTGGCAAAGGACTCTCGACCACGCGCTCGCGCATGAGCCCGACCACATCTCGTGCTACCAGCTCACGATCCATGAAAAGACGCTCTTCGGCCGCAAACAGCGCGAAGGGAAGCTCCGGGAGGCGAGCAACGACGCGCAAGCAGAGCTTCTTCGTGAGACGCACCGCGCTCTCGCAGGAGCCGGCTACACCGGTTACGAAGTCTCGAACTTCGCTCGTGGTGCGGAGCATCGCTCGAAGCACAATGAGAAATATTGGGATCACACGCCGTATCTCGGGATTGGTCCCTCGGCTCATTCTTTCGACGGGCGGACGCGCTCGTGGAATACACGCTCGCTTTTCTCATGGCAGAAGCAGATCGATTCCGGTGCTAGCGCGATCGAAGGACACGAGACGCTGGACGACGACGCGCTTCTTCTCGAGACGATCATGTTGCGGCTTCGCACCCGCGACGGACTCGACTTCGACGATGTGGCCGAGCGCTTCCACGTCGATCTTCTTCAGTGTAACCGTGAGCTCGTCGACCGGCTGTGCGACGAGAAACTCGTCGAGCTCTCCGGCCGTCGCCTCCGCCCCACCGTCGAAGGATTGGCCGTCGCCGATAGCCTCGCCACGTCTTTCCAGATACCGAACCACCCATGGCAGCAGACTCTCCGGTAACCTACCGGAGAATCTTCCGGCTGTGGGTGCCGCTCGCGGCGACATGGCTGATGATGTCGGTCGAGGGTACGTTTCTTGCCGCGGTGATCGCGCGACTCGACGAGCCGACGTTCAATCTCGCGGCCTACGGCGTGGCGTTTGCGTTCGCTCTCATCGTCGAAGCGCCCATCATCATGATTTTGAGCGCGGCTACGGCACTGGTCCGAGACTACGAGTCGTTCAAAAAGCTCCGGAACTTCAGCTACACGCTGAACCTGTTGATCACCCTGGGGATGCTCCTGGTGCTGTGGCGACCGGTGTTCTCGTGGTTGTCCAAGGATGTGCTGGCGCTTCCAGGTCCGGTCGCGACACTCACGCATCGAGCGCTCGAGCTGCTGCTTCCGTGGCCGGCGGCAATCGGTTACCGGCGTTTCTACCAGGGGATTCTGATCCGGGCCGAGCTCACGCGGCGTGTCGCTTACGGCACCGCGGTTCGTGTCGTCACCATGGCGGCGACGGCGCTCGTCCTTTACACTTTTTTCGCGTTACCGGGCGCACTCGTCGGCGCATCCGCGCTGTCCGCCGGAGTGGTCTTGGGGGCGATCGCCACGCGACTGATGGCGCTCGGTCTTCCGGAGAGACTCAAGAACCAGCCCGCCGGGGAGCACCTCAGCTACCGCCGCATCATCGATTTCTACGTCCCGCTGGCGTTAACGTCGATCATTTCGCTGGCGGTGCACCCGATGGTGACGTTCTCATTGGGCCAGAGCCGCCTTCCTCTGGAATCGCTCGCCGTGTACCCCGTCGTCACCTCGCTGACGTTCATCTTCCGGAGCATGGCACTGTCGTATCAAGAGGTCGCCATCACCCTCCTCGACGGCACCCGAGACAACTTCCGTCGAATATCCCGATTCGCGGCCGTCCTCGGCACCGTCGCAACTCTCGGGCTCCTCGTGATCGCATTCACGCCGCTCGCCGGTGTTTGGTTTCGGCACGTTTCCGGCCTCAGCGAAGAGCTCGCCGAGCTCTGTCTCCTGCCGCTGAGACTCTTCAGTCTCATTCCGTTTTTCTCGGTTTTGCTGGCGTTTCAGCGGTCGATCCTCGTGGTCGGACGGACCACGAGGCCCATGACCGTAGCGACGGTGGTGGAAGTCGTCGGAATCGTGAGTCTCCTCGTTCTCACGATCGGCGTTTTCGACCTCGTCGGTGTCGTGGGGGCCGTCATCGCGTTGTTCGGAGGCCGGCTGTTGGGAAATACCTACATGATGTTCCCGGTTTACATCGTACTGAGGTCGGCGGGCGTCTATCCTCGGTGACTCGGTTGCGCAAGCAGGAATCGCCCGCCATACTGAACACACGCTCAAGTTCATAACCGGGTAAAGAAAACGACGACGGAGGTCGCCCGATGCTCGAACTGAAAGAGGCGAAGGGAGAGGTGGTAGAGCTGCCTCGCCGGGACCAGGAAAAGACTTCGCCGAAGCGAGCCCGCAGGGCCCCGCGGCCGACGCGCCGCCCCGCGTCACCTATCGGCGCGTGGCAAACGACCGCGCTTTTCTGTCTGTGCGTGTTGTTCGTCCTCGCCATCGGCCTCGCGCTCCATGCCTACCAGCGCTCGATGGAGCTCGAGAACCAGCTGCGTGAGACGGTTTCGGAAATGCAGGCGGGAATGCAGGAGCTCAAAGCCGGTGTCCATTTCGGGTCTACCCGGCAGCAACTCTTGCTCGGGATGCGGGACGAGATTTTGCGAGTCAACGAAGAGATCAGCCTGGGGGAGGCTTACCGCATCGCGGAGCTTCTGCTCAGAGCAACCGACAAGTACCCGTCCGTGGATCCGGTTCTTTTGCTCTCGATAGGTATCGTCGAGAGCGGGTTCGAGAGGAAGGCGCGGAGCCCGGCGGACGCTCGGGGCCTCTATCAGATTTGGCCGGCGACGGGTCGGATGCTCGCGGCAATGCTCGGCTGGGAGTACAGCGACGAAATGCTGTACGACCAGCACCGCAATACGGAGCTCGCAGCGCTCTATCTCGACGTCCTCATGACGACGTACAACGACGTGGGGATGGCGCTTGCCGAGTACAACGGCGGACCCATCAACGCCGGCTTGTACCGGGCACGCAGCCACAAAACGGCCGCCGAGACCCGCGACTACGTTCCCAAAGTGCTCGAGCAGTACCAGCGGCTCATAAAAACCCTCCCGACCGCGCCCGGACTGAGCCACGACATCATTTACCGGGACGCCTCGCGCCCGGGCAAGCAGCTCGGCGTCTCGGCCAGCGCCGACTGAGGCGCAAGCAACTCCACACCTTCTTCGGGGCAAAACCCGTGCCCGAGCCCGACTATTCGACGACCAAAAGCCCTTCCGGGCTCGGGCACGGAAAAAAAAGATGCCACCATTACGAAACCGTGCTACATTCTAAATACGACAGCAAGACGTAATCATGTCGCCTTATGGGATCTTAGTAGATGCAAAGCGTTGAACTCAAAAAGGATTTCAGCATTGGTGAGCTGTCCGACGCCGCGTCGGTCACGGCCCGGACGATCCGCTACTACGTGGCTGAAGGGCTTCTCGCCCCGCCCGAGAAAGGCGGCCGCGGCGCGACCTACAACGAAGAGCACCTTGCGCGCCTGCAGCTGATCAGGCGCTTGAAGGGGGAATATTTGCCGCTTCAGGAGATTGCGACGCTCATGCGGGGTCTCGATCGTCAGGCGGTATTGGGTCTTCTCGAGCAGAAGCAACGGACGAGCGTGGCCCCGCGCTCTTCCGCCAAAGCCTATCTGCAGGATCTCCTCGAGGCCTCGGGTGGTTCCGCGTCGGATTCGGGTCGTTTGCGGGCTCGAGTCGCGGCGCACCCCAAAGCTGGGAACGAGATCCCGGAGGGCGTCGAGTGGAGAAGGCTCGTCGTCGATGAGGGGGTGGAACTACATGTTCGGGAAGATCGTCTGGGGGGAAGCTCGAAGGAAAAGGTGAGACAGCTTCTCCAGTTTGCGAAAGGGCTCTTTCTAACGCGATAGAGGTTGGGGAGAGCGCGCCGGGGTCAACTGATGGGGGACCTCTATGAACAATCGCGTTGTCAAGATGCTTCAACTCGAATGTCGCGTCGACCGGGGGCTTCTGCCCGTTGGCCGACCCGCGGAGCGCTACGCTTTGATGACACTCAAGATGCCCGAGGTGGACTCGCCAAAAGCGCGCTTGCCGGTGAACTTGAGCCTCATCCTCGATCGCAGCGGCTCGATGCAAGGCGACAAGCTTCGGTTCGTCAAGCGGGCCGTCGCGCACACACTCCGGCATCTGACGCTGTCGGACATGGTGTCCATCGTCGCCTACGACGATGAAGTCGAAATCGTTGCGCCTTCGTTCAAGGTCACGCCGGAGAACACGAAAGCTGCGCTCGCGAACGTCGAGAAAGTGTGGGCCGGTGGCAAGACGAATTTGAGCCTTGGCTGGTTCACCGGCTGCGATCAGATCGCGGATCATATCGGCTCCGGCGTCATCAACCGTGCCATGGTGTTGACCGATGGATTGGCCAATGAAGGGCTCACCAACGTCGAGAGGCTCGTCAACCAGGCGCGCGAGCTTCGCGTGCGCGGTATCACCACCAGCACGTTCGGTGTCGGGTACGACTTCAACCAATTCTTGTTGCAACGCATCGCCGATGCGGGCGGGGGGCACTTCTATTTCATCGATGATCCAGAAGTGATCCCTGCCTTTTTTCATGGTGAGCTTAGCGAGATGCTGTCGACGGTCGCGAAGGACATCGTCCTCGAGATCGGCGTTCCCAAGGGTGCGTCGGTAGAACCACTCAATGGGGTTCCGAGGGAATTGGCCGAGAACCGCCGTGTGCGTGTCCTGTTGGGCGACGCGTTCTCCGGGCAGACGCGGGAGATCATTCTCCGCGTGGAGCTTCCTGCGTTTCAGCGGAACCAGCATTTGTTGCTGCCGGTCGCGCTCCAATACGAAGACACTCTCGAAGCGCGCCGCGTTACGATCGATCAGCCCGGCCTCATCTTCGAGACCGCCGACGAGGCGCGGTGCCGCGCCCAGCGTTCGGACGAGGACGTGCTCCGGGCCGCGTGCCGCTCCGAGGTCGACCGGGCGAAGATGGAGGCGTTGTTCCGCGAGTTCGAAGGCGATCTTTCCGGTGCGGACGACTCACTGCTCGCTGCCGAAACGACGATTCACGGTTTGCTGCCGCCGGACATGGCACGACCCCTCGTCGAGGAGATCGGGACGATGAGCGATGCGCTGCACCTGGGCTTGAGCGACGCTAGCCGGAAGGAACAACACTATCGCCTCTATCGAAATCAGCGTCGCCGACCGGATCCAGGTACGCCGATTCCGTAGGTAGGGCCCGGCGGGGGGATGTCTTTCGAGTGCGTGTCGTGTACCGTATGCGGCTATGCGACTGACAGGGACCTTATTGATGCTAGCCTTCGCAGCCGGAGGCTGTCGACTGCCCGAATCGAAAGCCGCGTCTGGGCTCGAAGACATGGTAGAGCCTCGCTACGACGACGGCGGAGACCTAGTCCGTCCCGAGGGCTACCGTCATTGGGTATTCGTCGGGGCGTCGCTCGGCCTCAGGTACGCGAAAGATGGTGGACCGGTCGACGACGGTCCCGGCAGCTTCCACAACGTCTACATCCAACCCGAAGCGTACGCTTACTTCATGGACAATGGGGTCTTTCCCGAGAAAACGATGCTCGCGATGGAAACTTACGAGTCGGGAACGCGCGAGCCGAAGTCCGAGCTCACCGGCGGGTACTACGAAGACGCGTTCGCGGGGTTCTCGGTGGCGGTGAAGGACACCGAGCGCTTCGACGAAACCTGGGGCTACGTAGGCTTCGATGATGGCGATACCGCGGCGTCGTTTCCAAAAGAGCAGTGTTACGAATGCCACGCCGAGCATGGCGCAACCGATAACGTGTTCACGCAGTTTTATCCTATCCTACGCAGATGAGAACTTTCGGGTCCATGTCACCGGATGTGAGATGGACCAATTCGAAGAGATCATTGGGTCGTTCCTTCAGTAGCGATCCGATTAGGAGTGTGAACATGACGACGCGACGATCGTTTCTGAAGAGTGTTCCGGCGATCGATTTTCATCTCGAGATCGGTCGAGCGCGTATCGAATCTCGCGTCCTCGAGCTCGCGACGGCGCTCAAAAAGGGCCTGCACGACGCCGGGATTCCGCTTCTGACTCCGATGAGTGCATCGCTGTGTCTGTACCGTGGCCGTCGCCCCCGAAAAGAGGCGCGAGCTCGTTTTCGAGCTCGACAAGCTAGGTGTCGCGGGCTCGCCGGCGGGTGGCTTGCGCCTGTGTCCGCACATCTACAACACGGAGGAGCATGTCGAGCGTGCCGTCCTCGCTGTGGCAGCCCTGATGGCCTGACAATATGAAACGCGCGAACGTCCTGAGCGGGCTCGCCGTCGACAGGGCTTCGGGCCTTCGGACCGATCCGGTTCGTCTGGCCGAAGCGTGGGGTCGGCCGGAAACGCGCGTCCTTCCCGTGTGGCGCTCGAAGCACATCGTCGTCTCCGAGGAGCCGTCTCGGGTCGCGTTCGTTGACCCCGATCGTTTTCGGGATCACGATCGCGACAACGCGATCCTTCTCGGCCGACGCGACGGGGCGACCTTTTTTGCTGTGGATGTTTCCGAAATCGACGAGCCTCTCGACGAGCTGGGACTCGATGACGTTCATGTGATCATGGGCCTACGCGAAGTCGCATCCCTGTTGTCGCAGTCCGACGGAGCTCTCCTCGCTTACGCGAACGGCATGATGAGCTGGCACCGTCGCCATCGCTTCTGTAGCGGGTGCGGTGCGGCGACCGCCTCCGCGCAAGCGGGTCATGTACGAGAGTGTACTTCCTGCGAAGAGCTTCATTTTCCTCGCACCGACCCCGCCGTGATCATGCTCGTGACCGATGGCGCCGAGTGTCTTTTGGGCCGTCAGTCCGCATGGCCGGACAAGGTGTACTCGACGCTTGCGGGTTTCGTCGAGCCGGGAGAGAGTCTGGAAGAGGCCGTTGCTCGTGAGGTCCAAGAAGAAGCGGGGATTCGAGTGGAGGATGTTCGCTACCACTCGTCGCAGCCGTGGCCGTTTCCCGGCTCCTTGATGCTCGGCTTTACCGCGGTTGCGACGACGCGAGACATCGAACTTTCGACGGACGAGCTCGAAGATGCGCGTTGGTTCACCCGTGACAAGCTTCGTGCGGCCGAGGAAGTGCGGCTCCCGTCGGAGATCTCGATCGCACGCCGACTCATAGAAGATTGGCTCGAGTAGAGCGCGGATCACGTTTCGCGTATGTACGCGACTAATCTTACCGCAGCTGGACGCCGCGCGAGATCCGGTCGCGGTTCTCGTCCTCACCGCCCGGCTTCTTGTCGGCGCCGTATGATGTGACGACGAGCGTCCCGGAGTCGACGCTGAGAGCGAACGGCGTGCCCCACGGGTCGAGCTCTTGACCAGGGTGGATGTGACCGTCGTCGACGAGCGCTTGCACGGTCTCCGGGTATGCCCCGTTCACGGAACGGTACGTGGCGGCGGCCTTGCGGATCCGAAGGACGTATGCCGTGAGCGCCGTTTCCGACACCCGCCCCGCCGCTTGGGACGAGGAAATCTCCGGATTGCGTTCGGTGGACTCGCACGCCAAAAAGAGAGTGTTTAGAACGCCAAGAAGGAATACAAGGGTCAGTGTGATTTTCATTTGAGTTGAGTGATCAAGTCTTCGACGCGACGGCGGAAGAGCGCGCCATCGACCCACATGCGGGCGTCGGACTCGAACGCTTCGCCGCCTCGGGTGCGCGCCCAAGTGGTCACCGGTCGCACGAGGTCCTCGTCTCGGATCCGGGCGTTTCGAATGTCGACGCCGCGTCCGTCGAGCTGGTCGAGAAGCGAGTGGTAGCTCGAAACCTCCGTTTCCGGCACGGACTCTCCGCTCGCGCGCGCCTTCAACGACTCCAGAGAACGGCACAGGGATTCGATCGACGCCGTCGGCTGTTGTCCGCCCAGCGATTCGGGGATGCGCGTATTGGCATCGATGATCGCCCGCTCTATTTGCCGGGACGTCAGCCCGCGGGTGCCCTCGAGGTTGCAACCGGAGAGAGGTTGCAATGATTGAGCTCGGCGCCGGTCAGGTCGGCGCCCTCGAGGCTCGCACCGGTGCCTAGCGACTCGCGCAGGTCGGTGTTGTTCAAGCGTGCGTCTCGGAAGTCGGCTTTCCGGAAATCGACGACGGTAATCTGCGCACCCGCCAAGTTGACGCCGTAGAGCCGGGTGCGGCGGAGTTTGGCGCTTGCTAGAACCGCGTTCTCGAGGTTGGCTCGGAACAGGTCCGCGTCGTTCAGAACGATCTCATGGAGCATGGCTTCACGAAGGTCGGCGTGGCGCAGGTCCGCGCCGTTGAGCTTCGAGCGGATGAGGGTCGCCCCCTTGAGCCGCGCGTGGCTCAGATCGATGCCGTCGAGCTTCGCTGCCGGCATGCTCAGGCCTGTGAGATCGGGTGTCACGCTGCCGTTCTGAGAGCGCCAGTCGTTCCATTCTTCGATGCCCTGCCGTAGAAGGGCCTCGTGAGCCGGGTTTGCCATCCGTGCCCCTTATTCGAACAAAACCAAAGTTTGGCCAAAGTTTGGATTGGGATACCTCTAGAATACCGCCGGATGCCCGAAGACGCCACCGCCGAAGCGATGGTGCAGGGTGGTGGTTTGTGCTATCGTCGCGTGTTTTGCGCACGCTAAGAGGGGGCGATCATTTCGGCATCGGAAATGAACGGGGAAACGGCCGCGGGCGAGACCACAGGTCAGAAACGAGACTACCCGGCATCGCAGGTTCATTTCCTCGAGGTCGACGGACGCGAGTTCATCCTCGTTGGTACGGCGCATGTTTCCCGCGAGTCCGCTGAGCTGGTTCGTCGTGTCATCGAGCAAGAAAAACCCGACCGGGTGTGCGTCGAGCTCGACGCGCAACGCTACCAGGCGCTGACGCAGAAGCAGCGATGGGAAGCGCTCGACATCAAGGAGGTCATTCGCAAGAAACAGCTGAGCACCTTGATGGTGAACCTGCTCTTGTCCGCGTACCAGAAAAGGCTCGGTGTGAAGCTAGGGGTGATGCCCGGCACCGAGCTTCTGGAAGCAACTCGAGCGGCCGAGGAGAACGGCATTCCGGTATCGCTATGCGACCGCGATGTGCGGGTGACGCTCCGGCGCGCGTGGCGCTCGACGCCGTTCTTGAAAAAGGCGCTTCTGCTCTCGGCGATCCTCACCAGCGTTTTCGACGAGAAAGAAGTGACCGAAGAGCAAATCGAGGACATGCTCCAAGGTGACGTGCTCTCCGAGCTCATGAAAGAGCTCGGAGAAGCGATGCCGGCGTTGAAGCGAGTTCTGATCGACGAACGCGACATCTTCCTCACCCACAAGATGCGCGACTCCGAGGGTGAGCGGGTCGTGGCCGTCGTCGGTGCAGGTCATCTCGACGGCATCAAGAAAGCGCTCGCGGAGCACCAAACCGCCGACTTGGAAGCCATCAACACCATCCCCAAGGTGTCGCCCGCGTGGAAGTGGATCGGGTGGGGCGTGCCCGTCGCCATCCTCGGCTCGATCGCATACATCGGATGGTCGAAAGGTCCGGAGGCGGCGGGGGACAACGCGCTGTTCTGGATTCTCGCTAACGGTATTCCGTGCGCTATCGGCGCGGTGCTCGCTTTGGCGCATCCGCTCACGATTGTCGCCGCGTTCGTATCGGCCCCGATCACGAGCTTGACGCCCGTTATCGGAGCGGCGTACGTCACCGCGTTCGTCCAGGCGTGGGTGCGTCCACCCGTCGTCAAAGAGTTTCAAACCGTCGGCGAGGACATGAGCGTCGTACGCAAGTGGTGGCAGAACAGGCTCCTTCGCGTGTTCCTCGCGTTCTTGTTACCTGGAATCGGTAGCATGTTCGGCTCGGTCGTGGGCGGTGTCGAGATTTTCAGCAACTTGTTCGAATGAACCTCACTTACATCGACTTCATCGCGTTTGGGGCGTTTCTTGCCGTCGTTGTTGGGGTGTCGCTCTATGCAGGACGGCGCGAGCGGACGAGCGAAGACTACTTTCTCGCGGGACGGAGTCTGACGTGGTGGCTCATCGGGGTATCGCTCATCGCGTCGAACATCTCGACCGAGCACTTCGTCGGCATGGCGGGTTCGGCATTCGGACGCGTCGGGCTCGCGATCGCGAGCTACGAGTGGATGGCCGCGGTGACGCTCGTGCTCGTCGGTTGGTTTCTGCTGCCGCGGTTTCTCCGCGCCGGTATCTACACGATGCCCGAGTACCTCGAATACCGCTACGACGCCAGAGCCCGCTCGCTCATGGCGTTTTACTTGATGGTGGCCTACATCGTCGTCGCCCTCGCCACGGTGTTGTACTCCGGCGCCATCGGCCTCATCGCGATCTTCGATTTGCCTGATTTGTTCCAGGCGCAGTTCGCGCTCGATGCCGAAGGTGCGCGGTACTGGTCGATGGTCGCGGCGATTTGGTTTATCGGCATCGTGGCGGGGGGGTACACGATCTACGGCGGCCTGAAGGCGGTCGTGTGGTCTGATCTCATCCAGGGCACGGCACTGCTTCTGGGCGGCGTCATCGTGGTTCTGATCGGGTTCGACGTTCTCGGGGGTGATGCGGGGATTGCCGCCGGCGTGCGGGTGTTCCTCGAGGCGAACGGGGACAAGCTCCACACCGTGCTCCCGTGGAACGACCCCGATATGCCCTGGCTGGCCGTGTTCGTGGGCGGCCTGTGGATTCCGAACTTGTTCTACTGGGGCTTGAACCAGTTCATCACCCAGAGGACCTTGGGTGCCAAAAGCCTCGCCGAAGGGCAGCGGGGGATCTTCTTTGCCGCGTTTCTGAAGCTTCTCATCCCCTTCATCATCGTGTTCCCGGGCCTCATGGCGTTCCAGCTGTACGGCAACGAGATCTCGAATCCTGACGAAGCCTATCCGTACCTGATAAGCCGTATCCTCCCACCCCAGCTTCGCGGCGTCATGTTGGCGGCGCTCACCGGCGCGGTGATGAGCTCGTTCAACTCGATGTTGAACTCGGCGTCCACGATTTTCACGATGGACCTCTACGCGCGGCACTTGCGCCCCGACGCGCCCACGAAACGCTTGGTCCGCGTCGGCCGCATCGCGACCGGAAGCTTCGCCGTGATCGCGTGTCTTTGGGCGCCCACGATTTCCCGCTTTGAAGGCGTTTTCATTTATATTCAGACGGTATGGGGTTTCATCACGCCGGGCATCGTCGCAGCGTTTCTGTTCGGAATGGTCGTGAAAAAAGCGCCGCCGGCCGCCGCCATCGGAGCGATGCTCATGGGTGTGCCGCTCTACGGGTTTTTGTTGTGGCAGCTTCCGGAAGTGGCGTTCTTGCACCACATGGCGATCACGTTCATGGTGCAGGTCGTGTTCATGGCGGCCCTCACCCGGGCGCGACCTCTCAGCGAGCCAGTGAAGTTACCGGACGCGGGACGGGTGGACACGACGCCGATGAAAGGAAGTTTCGCGTGTGGAAGCGCCGTGATCGTGGCGACGGTCGTGCTCTATATCCTTTTTTGGTGAGCCAGTGAGCTCTCGAGATTGGCTGGAGCTCCTCGTGCCCACCGAGGAGGAGAAGGACCCGCGCTTTCGAGCCCAAGTCGATCGACTTTCGATCATCGGGCTTCGCATCATCGCCGGGGTTTGTTTCGGCAGCGTGCTCTATTTCACGCTGACGGGACTCCTTCTCCCGCTCCCGGCCGAAGTTCAGGAAGAGCTGGGCGGGCTCGCGCATCCGATAACCATCTTGTCGCTGGGCGCGTTTGCGGTGGTGGTGTCGTTTTGGCGCCCTGCGAGGCCCCATGCTCGGTTGGCGGGGATGTTCGTGGGTTACGGCGTTGCCGTGATCGATTTTTTAGCCTCGGCTCGATCGTAGAGAGTCCCGAGGTTGGCTACTTCCTCTTCTCCGGCATCGTCACCGGCGTCATGCTGATCGGTATTACCGCGCTACCGCTGAAACCTCTTCAAACCTTGGGACTCGGTGGCGCAATCGCTGCCACCTATGGGATCGCGATCCCGCGCGTGTTCCCCCAGCTCGCTGGACAACGCGGTATCGAGCTCGTGTTCGTCGCTCAAGTCGTTTTCTTGTGCACGGCACTCACGATGGTGGTCTACCGCCAGCGGGTGCTCGCATACCGAGCCCGCCGCTCCGCGCGGGAGGCTCTCGACGAGCTCAGGAGGGCGCAGGCCCGCCTGCTAGTTTCCGAGAACGCTCACTCGCAGAGCCGTTTCGCGGCCGCACTGAGCCACGAGCTGAATACGCCGCTCGGCGCGCTGACGAGCGCTTTCGATACCATGCGCCACGTGTGCCACAAGGAGGGGCTCGGCGCCGACGAGCGCTATGCGGAGATTCTTGCGGGAGCCGAGACCGCTGGCCGAGGCTCGGCTGCCAGGCTCCAAGAGACGATCGAGCGGATGAGCTACCTGACGAACCTCGATCGGGCCGAGGAGCAGACGGTCGACTTGAACGAGCTTTGCCGCGAGACGGCGGCGTCGCTCAAGAGCCATTTGGAAGCGAAAACCGACTTGGATTTCGACTTGGGAGTGCTTCCGCCTCTTCGGTGCCGTCCTCAGCAGCTCAGCGCCGTGCTCTCGAATCTTCTCAGAAACGCCGCCGCCGCGATCGAAAGCCGAGGCCGTATCACCGTCTCGACGCGCAAGCGCGAGGGCAACGTCGTCCTTGAGGTCCGCGACACCGGGCGGGGCATCCCGAGCGCTCAGCTCGCGACTCTGTTCGAGCCGGCGTTTCAAGTCGAAAAGGGGCGCGTAGCGACCACGAATTGGGGGCTATTCGTGTGCCGGACGATCGTCACTGAGCACGGCGGCCGGCTCGATATCGATAGCGAAGTCGGAAAGGGAACGACCGCGAAGATCGTGTTGCCTTGGATGTAAACGTCCTAAGAAACATCGGCACCTACACCCAGTTTTCCACATAAAGCGAAAGTCGTCCTCGAGGAAAATCCCTTTATTCTGGCTAGTTGCAAGCATCCGCAGCCCCTCGAACAGGTTTTCAACAAGTTTTTGCACAATGTTTGTGCGCTTGGACGGGTGGGGCAAAACGCGCAGTCTCGGATAGCCGCGTCAGCTTTGGCTTTGGCGTGACGCGAGGTGGAATCCAATCACGGCTCCCACGGTGAGGCTCGCGAGCGTGGTCACTTTCTGGAGGAGCTCTCCCGCGGTAATCGAGTCCATCATGCCGAGATGCCGCGCGCTCTCGACCATGCCGAACAGGACGATATAGACGCCCGCGACCATCAGGATCAGGTAGCGCGCACTGGCCTGGTTCAAACCTCTCATGTTCACCTATCGGTTCGGAGCGGAAGCTCCCTGAGTTGTGGGTGTACCATCTATAGTAGAGATGGACGGAAGATCTGTCAAAAATCCAAGACGGTGCGCAGGATCCTATAATGCAGTGATGGAGACCCGTCGTTTGGGCAACACGAGCCTCGAGGTTTCGCGCATCGGGCTCGGGTGTTGGGCGATGGGTGGCGGCGACTGGCTGTTCGGATGGGGCCACCAAGACGATGCGGACTCGGTGGCGACGATCCGGCGCGCGGTCGAGCTCGGCATCAACTGGGTCGACACCGCGCCGGTCTACGGGCTAGGACACTCCGAAGCGGTCGTCGGGAGCGCGCTCAAGAGCATGCCGGCGTCGGAACGACCGCTGGTGTTCACTAAATGCAGCCGGGTGTGGACGCCGAGCGGTAAGATCCGGCACGCCCTCGAGGCTCGTTCGATCGAACGCGAGCTCGAGGATAGCCTCCGCCGGCTCGGTGTCGACACCATCGACCTCTATCAGATTCACTGGCCCGCTTATCCCGCGGACGGCCCCGCGCCCGACATCGAAGAGGGCTGGGAGACGCTCTCGCGACTGAAAGACTCCGGAAAAGTTCGGGAGATCGGTGTGTCGAACTTCAATGTCGAACAGCTCGAGCGCATTCGGCCGATCGCGGAGATCGGCTCGCTGCAGCCTGCGTACTCGCTCATCCGGCGCGATATCGAGACGGACGTGTTGCCCTATTGCGACGAGCACGGAATCGGCGTGATCGTCTACTCGCCCATGGCGTCGGGGCTTCTGAGCGGCAAGATGACACGGGAGCGCATCGCGTCGTTTCCGAGTAACGACTGGCGCAAAACGAAGAGCTTGGAGTTTCAGGAGCCGGCGCTCACGAAAAACCTCGCTTGCGCCGATCGCGTGCGCGCGGTCGCCGAGCCCCTCGGGCACTCGACCGCCGAGGTCGCCATCGCGTGGACGTTTCGCCATCCTGTCGTGACCGGCGCCATCGCAGGCGCGCGTCGTCCCGAGCAGCTCGACGATGTGGTCGGTGCGGCGGCCGTCGATTCAGTCGCGCTTGCCGGTCTTGATGAGCCAGGAGTAGTAGAACATCGGGATCAGAACTAGTCCCGGCAGCACGAACAGCAGCAAGAAGCTTCCAAACGGCAACCCGAACATCACGCCTTCTCCGGGAAAAACTTCGCTACCGGTGCACCGTCTAGGGGTTTGGTCATGGCGGCCACCACGAAAATGAGTACGCCCCCGGTCGCGAGCCCGATCACGCCCGGATGAATATCCTGAGCCCACGTGGCTCCCGCGATGCGCGCCCACGTCCACACGCCGCAAACGAATGCGCCACCGACCGACGACGCGATGGCCGCTTCCTTGCTGACGTGCTTGGTCGTGAGACCTACTATGAGCGGGAAGAAAAACGTCGAGCCCAGGACCGCCACGGCATAGGACACGATCTGCAAAATCAAATCGACGTCGGGTATCGCTCCTATTAACGCCACGACACCGACGATGAGGATCGTCCATCGTGAGGCGCGCAAATAGTAGCTCTCGTCTTTTTGAATCCCTCGGGGCTCGTGGATGCATTTGCGCATCAGGTCGTGCACGACCGCGGCACCTGACATCAAGAGCAGCGAGTCCGTCGTCGACATCGCGGCGCTGGCGATGCCGGTGAGAGCGAACGCCGCGAAGAGCGGTGGCAAGATCGCGGTGACGAGCGCGGGAAACGCTTGATCGGGAGAGGAGATGGTGTCCCACACGAGAATCCGGGCCGCGCCCCCGATGTAGAAGTTTCCGTAGAGCAGAAAGATCATCACCAGAAGGATGGTCCACGGAAGCGAGCGCCGTGCGATCTTGTCGTCACGGGCCGCGTACATTTTCGTGATGAGCTCCAGGCGGGTGCAGTAAGCGACGAACCAAATGATGTACCACGAGATGAGAAAACTGAGGGTCCACGAGGTCCCTTGAGGGCTCGTCCACCCGGGCGCGAGTGCTTCGACCTGATCGATGACGTCGTACCAACCGCCGACCTTGTCGTAGACGTAGGGGCCCATCAACAGCAAACCGAGCCACATGAAAACGAATTGGGCGATGTTCGTCCACACGACGGCGAGCAAACCGCCGATCGCCACGTAGAACACGAACACCGCGGTCCCGACGAACATGCCGGCAAGAAAACTCACGCCGATGAGCTCTTCGAGAATGAAGCCCATGACCCGTATCTGAGCAATGAGATAGATGATGCTCGAAACCCCGACGACGACGGCGCTGAAGCCGCGAAGAAACGTACTGTCGAAGCGGTCGCCCATGTAGTCCGGTAGCGTGAAACCGCGCGAGTCGCGGAGTTTCTTGGCGAAGAAGAAAAAAATCACAGCGACACCGCCGACGAATCCGAGGTAGGGAAGTCCGGCAACGCCTCCGATGTTTCCCATCAACGCGACGCCGCTCAGAACCGACCCACCGTGCATGATGGCGGCCATGTTCGCCATAACGAGCACCGGGAGGCCGATGCGTCGGCTCGCCACCCAGAAATCCGCCGAGGTCTTCTGGTGCCGCGCCGACGCGATGCCGACCGCGACCATGACTAAAAGATACAGGGTGAAGAGTAGAAGACCGATGGTGTGAACCGACATAAGCTGGCGCAATCTAGCGAAATTGCACCGACAATGCCAATATGGTGTCCGCAAGCGATGTGGACTCCCGCCGAGAGAATCCGACACCCTTTGCCGGAAGTGCATTGGCCAACTGCCGATGAGGCGCGCGCGTCGCTTTGGTTCAGTCCCATCGGAAGACCCATTTTGATGAGGGACAGGGCGACATTTGGACCTGGACGGCCATCTGCGCCGACACAAAGCTCGTCCCCTCGTTCCTCGTGGGCGGGCGTGATGCCGGTTACGCTACAGAGTTTCTCCAGGATCTCGCGGGCCGCCTTGCGAACCGCGTGCAGCTCAACAGCGACGGCTCCAAGGTATACCTCCAGGCCGTCGAAGATGCTTTTGGCGCGGACATCGACTACGCGATGCTGGTCAAGCACTACGGGAACGCGCCGCGGCAGGCGAGAAGCGCTACAGCCCCGCCGTCTGTACTGGCACGACGCAGAAGGCCATCACCGGGAGCCCCGACGAGAAGCACATCTCCACGAGCTACGTGGAGCGCCAGAACCTCACAATGCGAATGAGCATGCGCGGCTTCACGCGGCTCACGAACGCCTTCTCGAAGAAGATCGACAACCACTGTCATTCCATCGCGCTGCACTTCATGTATTACAACTTCGTGCGGATTCACCAAACGCTCAGGACCACCCCGCGATGGCAGCGGGCGTCACTGACAAGCTGTGGGACATCGCCGATATGGTCGCGCTGCTGGATTAGAGTGAAACTAGATCTACCCGAAATCCTCCCTGAGATCGAGCTCAAAAATGCCTGGGGGCACTCCCATCGCACGGCATATCACCCGAATGATGTTAGGTTCGACGATATCTTCGGGGGGCCATTCGCGTACGTCTGCCGTTTCCTCCTTCTCCAGCGGTTACCGCAGACAAACGCCTGCTAGTCTCACACCGCCATTTCGGTGCGGGACCGTGCAAATCGGAGTCGCAAACTACCCGGTTGCGTTCTCGACACACGTCCTGTCACAATATATGAAAGTCCCAACAACTGAAACGTGTAGAAGAGTGGCGACGATTCGATTCGCGTCGGCCGGGCTCCGCGTGTGTCCGGTCGTCCTCCTCCTCGTGTGCGCGGTGTGGTCGACTCCTGTACACGCGCAGCCGGATATCGATCACCCTGGCATCGAGTGCATCGAGCCGGGGAAGTACGTGGTCATCCTTTCCGGGATCGATCCCGAGCGGGAGGTCCAGACGGCCAAAGTCTACTTTCGCTCGATCCTCTATCCGGACTTCTACTACGTGGAGATGACGTACGAGAACGGTCGCTTCCAAGGCATTCTTCCCAAACCATCGCCGGAGACGACGCAAATCATGTACTACCTCGAGGCGGTCGACAGTGTGTTCAACGGCACCCGTTCTCTGGAATGGGATCCGCTCGTCCAAGAATGCGATGACGATCCCGCCGCCGCCTACTTCACCGGCGAGGAGACCGGGATCGTCATCGGTGCCACGACCGCGGGGCAATCGGCGATTCCTGCCGGCTTCTCGGCCGCTGGCATTGTCGGTACGATCGCAGCCACGGGCTTTGCCACCGGTCTCGGCGGAGGCATCGGAGCCGGCACCGCGGTCGCCGTGGGAGCGGTGGCGGCGGGTGCTGCAGGAGCGGTTGTCGCGACGAGTGGCGGCGAGGAAGAGCCCACGACAACGGCGGTGGCCGCTGCGACGACGACGTTGCCCGCGGTCCCGGATCCCGCGCCAAGCTCGACGAGCGCTCCGGGGCCGGGGAGCACGACGACGGTCGGCAGCACCACCACGGTGTCAGGTACTACGAGGTCCATCAGCGGGAGCACGACGACGTCCACGGGTGGCGCTTCGACCTCGACAACGACTGCCTCGACCACGAGCATCGTCACCACCACGATTGCAACGACGACCGTCGCCCTTCCGCCGCTCAACGCGGGCTGTTTCACGATTCAAGTTTTGGGCGATTGCAAGGTTCGGGTCGACGCCACCTGCGTCAACTTGCCCGTCGATCGCTACGAATGGATTTTGGATATCGACAATCGCTGGCAGCGCGTGACTCTTTCCAGCGGGCCGTCGATCGTGGTCCAGAACTGGAGCAGCTCTTGCGACGACGATGATGAAACGATCCGATTTCAGCTCACGGTGCACCGCGGCGTCGATTCGGATTCCGCGGTCAAGAGCATCGTCGTTCCCGGCGACGACCTCAGAACGATTCCCGATGCGCCCGAACGAAGCGTGCCGCGGGCTCGTTTCGAAAGCCATCTCGATCTGCCCGGTGTCGCCCGCGGTCGTATCGTCGTCAACGGAACATCGGGTCGGATCATCGATAGCTCCCAACCGGTGGTGATCGACGCGCGCGGCCCGAGGGGCGTGAACACCATCATTGGGACGCTCATCGGAGGTTCGCGTGACTCGGGCGTCTGGCGATTCGATTTCCGGAACGAGCCACGGTTCGAGCGCGGTAGTCTTGCGATCGTACG
This sequence comes from Candidatus Marinacidobacterales bacterium, assembly GCA_965237955.1. Classification (GTDB taxonomy): domain Bacteria; phylum Acidobacteriota; class Vicinamibacteria; order Marinacidobacterales; family SMYC01. Next base: position 5,538,180 of record OZ250169.1, read on the forward strand.
AGGCGACGTGTTGACGGTCGGACCGAACGCCATCGTGTTTCGCTTGAGTGGACGTCCGGGCGAGAGCGTCGAGTTCACCTACGAGCTTCGTCCCTAGTCACCGAATTACGCTAGCCCATGTTTCCCTTTAGGTCTCTAAGTCATCCAAAACAAAGGATCGGGATCTGCCGTTTGTTCACTACAACTGACGGATGCTCCTTTGAGAAAGGGCTGGCGGGTCCTTACTTTCAGAAGTACATACTACGTAGGTAAGAGTAGCTAAGTGGTCTTCACCGAAGCCGAAAAAGAGGCGCAGAAAATCAAACTAGACCACTAACGTTTTTTCCGGAGGTGCCCCCACCATAGTTGAAGGTTCGAGGTGGTGGCGGCTCCTGACACATGGTTTACCCGACTTTGGCGTGCTTGTCGAGCGCTTGATTCTCAGTGACCTCCGCTAACTTCGCTTCGAGGATCGGTAGCGATTGGTATCCAATGATACGACGGAAATTTTTCTCCGTGGCGAGCAGAGCCGAAGCGGCCCATCTCAGAACCATCTTGCCATTGCGCCAGCGGGTGACGCGAACGGGTACGACCTCGCGCACCGCTGAAGCACGACTCGATGATGTTCGTCGATCCAAGGCAGCGTTTCAGAGATGCGGGGAGGTCGAGCTCGTTGATGGTGAACATCTCGTCGAGCCCCTCCCGGATGCTCTCCGCCGCCGAGGGGTAGTCGTCCTCGAGCCACTTCGCCTGTTGCTCCAACCGCGCTTTGCCCTTCTTTGCTGGGAGCTGCCAGGCCGAACGCAGGCTCGCTTGCACTTGCGGCTTCAGCTCCTGCGGCAGATAACCGAGCACATTGCGCTCCTTGTGCTTCCTGCAACGCTGGACCTTGTTGTGGGTACCGAACACAGCGTCGACGGCGACCCGTAGCGCCTTGGAGCCATCGATCACGAACAGCCGACACCGCTCTGGGCTCAGGCCTCGTTCGACCAGGTCCTCCAGCAGCGCCTTGCACACTATCTGGTTCTCCGATGCTCCATCCCGAAGCCCCAGAACATGCTTGTATCCCTCTGTATCTACGCCGATTGCCGCCAGCGCGTGGTGCTCGCCGAAGCGAATCCCGTCCAGGTACACGACCGCGATCTCCAGCTCGTCCAGCGGACGCTCCATCAGCCCCTGCAACTGCTCCGCGCTTGCTTCCACGAACTCACGGCTCACCTCGCTCTTGCTAACCCCTACCGTCTCCGCCATCTCGGGAAGAACCGACGCGTACTTGCGCGTCGACACACCCAGCATCAGGATTTCCCAGATGCGTTGGCTCAGCCGAGACGAGTTGTTCACCGCTTCGTAGGCAGGAATCGCAACCTCCCCTCCCTCTGCCTTTCCCTTACGCCGCAGACGTGGCCGGCTCACTCTCAACTTCCGCTCCGCAAGGCTTACTACGCCACCCTGCCGGCCGTGCCAGCGAACATCGCTACCCTTCTTCCCCGGGTGTTTCTCCCCAGCCACACTTTGGGCTGACAGATCCAAGACCGCTTCGATCGTCGCTCGGCCAGCAACGTCGATCACTTCGTCGATCGCTATCTCGGTTCGCTCAATCGCATCCAAGAACGGCAACAGAGCTTGCCCCTTCGAGCTCAGTATCTCTCGAAGCTTCTTCCTGTTCTTCGCATCGATGATTTGGTAATTTGACCATCGTGGTGGCTCCTTTCTTTTTCCTTCACAGCCGGATTCTATCGAACCCGGCCTTAGGAGCCGCCACTCCTAACCTTCAACTATCTCAGGGGCATCTCCTTTTTTCCATCGGGTTTTGTTGCAGACGCGACGGGTGAGCTCCTCGACTTCGATGGGATTTCCCCCCCAGGTGCGTTGCCCAATCCCCTCGGCTTGTGAAGGGACCCTCCCTGTAACTCATTGTCCATAAAAGCGATTGCTGGAAATCCCCGGTCCCGGCCCTGGCATGGCAATTGCACTTTTACGTCCCTGATCCGGCTTCTTGGGCTGGGCAAATCTGTCTCGGAAAAGGACGTGAAACGGGGCCACTACGGATGCAGGGACTGGCAATGGACCAGGACAGAGGAAAACCATGACGTGTAAACAGATGACATACTTTGGACTCGCGTTCGGCCTGCTCATGCTCGTCCCGTCCGCGGAGAGCGTGGCGGCGTCCACCGTCGCCAAACGCTCACGGTGCTACAGCGTCTTCGTGAGCTCACCCGAGGCAGCGAAGACGCGCCGCAGAAGGCCCAAGTTCTCGGCGGCGGAGATCATGGACATCCAGCTCCAGGCGCTCGTCTCGCGGAAGCTCACGGGCCACCACAGCCTCGAGTTCAAGATCTACACGCCGAAAGGCAACCTCTATCAGTCGATGACGCTTCAGTTCGACGCGGACGCGCCGATACCGGAAGGCGCGCGGCGACGGAGCCGTCGCTTCCAGGAAGTGAATGCGGTCTTGCCCGTCGCAGGCACGAGCATCGTCACCAGCTCGATGTACGGTACCTGGAAAGTCGAGGCCTTCCTCGACGGCGACGAGCGAAGGTGCTCGCGCCCGAGAAGATTCAAGATCCAACCGTAGCTTTTTGCCTGTCCATCGTCAAATCATCGGGTCGTGCGAGCGTGCCATCCCGTTCTTGTGCGACGCGTATTCGGAAGAAACCCTCTCCTCCTGTGTGCTTTAGAGACTGCCGTTTGCGTCTGCCGTCAAATCCCCGTAACCTTTCCGTAGGTCCCCCAAAAGCGAATAGCAAACCGTACCAGGGCGCGCCCGGCGGTCCGCCGCCCGGGCCGGTGGCCGCTTCCTTGGTGATCGGAGCGTCAGCATGCCCAAATACACGATTCACTTTTCCAACAAAACCGACAGAGATCTCGCGCGCCTGACGAAAGCCCTCGGGTCAACTCCAAGGCGGACGTTGTTCGAAGAGCTCTGAACCTGCTTCGCCACGTGCTTGATGAACAGAAGGCAGGGGGAAGACTGGTCGTCGAAAACAACCGGGATAAGACGAAGAAAGAGCTCATCCCCATCTAGATCCCGACACTATGCGCGGAAGCCTGACCCCAGATGACCTCGCGCGCGTCCTGCGAGGGCTTGCGGTAAACCGTAAGGAGGGGATTCTTCATCTCTCGAGCGACGGTGTTTCCAAGCGCATCTACGTCAGCGGGGGCTCCATTATCTTTGCCGGCTCCGACGACGAGCAGGAACGCCTCGGAGAGATCCTCGTCCGCGCGGGCAAACTTGAGCGCACCGATCTCGAGCTCTCCTTGAAGGTCATGAAGGAGACCGGAGAGAGTCTCGGGACAACCATCAGCGAAATGGGCTTTACCTCACCCGCGGACATAGCAGCGCACGCACTCGAACGGACGAAGTCGATCATCTGTTCGCTATTCGCTTGCTCGTCTGGAACCTTCTACTTCGAGGAGCGCGCGACGGGCGTCAGCGAAGACATGGCACTCGAGCTCTCGACCCACGAGATGATCCTCGAGGCGGCTCGCAGTATCAAGCACCCTGAGCTCGTGCGGCGAGGCCTCGGCGATTTGAAGGCCGTACTCCGCCAGCCACCCAACCCCCTCGTCCCCTACGAGGGGGGGAACCTGAGCTCCTCCGTCGATTGGATTCTGTTCCAGGCGAACGGCGTTTCCACCATGGAAGAGATCGTTCGAAGCTCGCCTCTTGACGAGGACAAGACCCTACTATCTATCTACGCCCTCGTGCTCGCAGGGATTTTGGAAGTCGAGAACCCAGAGAGAGCGCTGGCTGCGAGAACCGACGCGACCAAGGTGACTTTCGGGCAACACGGACCGCCGCCACAGAGCGCCTCGTCCACCTCCGGCACCGACGAGCTCCCACAAAAACTCGGGCGGTACGAAGTGGAGAGACTCCTCGGCCGCGGGGCCATGGGGGCCGTTGACCAGGCGCGAGACCCCGCAATCGACCGAACGGTCGCGATCAAGCTCGTGCAAACTGCCGTGCAGCTAAGTCCTTCGGAGCTCGAAAAGTACCTGGAACGCTTCCACCGAGAAGCGAAGGCGGCGGGAAAGCTCCTCCACCCGGGAATTGTTACCGTCTTTGATGTGGGGCATACGAACGAGGAAACACCCTTCATCGTGATGGAATACGTTGAGGGAAGGACGCTCCAAGAGATCCTCGAGTCCGAGAACCTCGAAACGGACGAAGTGCAACGCCTTTCGGTCGAGATCCTCGAGGCGTTAGCCTTTGCTCATTCGAACGGAATCGTTCATCGGGACGTTAAACCTGCGAACGTTCTCGTGACCGAGGAGCGTCGAATCAAGATCATGGATTTCGGCATCGCACATGTTGTGGGCTCCGAGTTGACTCAGGCCGAGGACGTTATCGGAAGCCCCAACTACATGGCCCCAGAACAGCTCTCCAAGGGAACTATCGACCCCCGGACCGATCTCTTTGCGTTCGGAGTGATGCTCTACCGAATGCTCACCGGCACGCTACCGTTTGTGGGCGACTCCTTCGCCGCCATCGCGCAGGCTATTCTTGTTGAGGAGCCGCCACCGCCGTCGAGCGTCGACCCCGCGATTCCGGACCACCTGAGTAATGCTGTCGTTCGCTGCCTCGCGAAAGACCCCGACTCACGTTTCGTGACCGCCGACGAGTTGAAGCACACATTGCGACATCCGTCCGGTGACGGCATCGCCGCGGACAACGAGATGGTTTCGTCCGAAACCAGAGCGGGGGTCCCTACCGGAGAGAGCTCGAAGATCCCCAAGGTCGCCGACGTTCCGGTCGAGCCGCTTCAGAACAAACGCAAGAGCCTCTATTTCGGATCGGCTGTTGCTGCATCCATTGCGGCCGCTCTTTTTGTAGTCTTTGCCTTCTCAGGAGGAAGATCGGAGGAGAGCGTCTCTCCGGAGCCACAAGCAACACCCCCGGAGGTGTCAGGACGGAGCCCCATTCCCGACGAGCCCCCAACGAGCTCGGACCCCTTCGATACGGCAGAAGAGTCGAGCGAGACAATACCCGAACAACCAAGCGATGCCGAGTTCTATCACCAAGCCAGTATCGCTTTCGAGCGGGGTGACCTCGACGCCGCCAAGGCGGCTCTCGAAGAGCTCGTCCGCAGCAATCCTGGCTTCGAGGGAGCTCCCGAGCTCCTCGTCAAAGTGAACGAGCAGCTCCGCAACGAGATACGAAGTCCGGAACGCGAGCCAACACCGGCGGCCCCGCTCGAGCCCAAACCCACCGCGGCACCCACCGAAGCCGAGCTCTTCTACCGGGCAAGGCTCGCCTTCGAAAACGGAGACCTCGAGGGTAGCAGGGACCAGCTCGAGGCACTTCTACGAACCAACCCTTCCTTCGAAGGCGCCTCTGAGCTCCTCGTCACCGTCGACGACGAGCTCTGGAAGAAAACCTTACCCTTCTCGTACCGTGCCAAACACAATCACCGCCTCGGTAGCTGCACAGGCACCCTGAGTCTGGCAGCGTCGGGCATTCGATACTCCTCGAAGGACCACGAGTGGAGCTGGGATTTCGATGCCATTCGGCTGATGGACCGTGACGGGCGCAGGGTCCTCAACGTTGAAACATACGAAACAGACGTTTTGGGACTGGGCAAGCCCAAGAACTATCGATTCGAGCTGCTGCGTGACTCACTGCGGCACGAAGACTGGATGAGGTACCAGCGGTTGATGCGGTAGGCTGGTATCCGGGGTCTGGCGCGATGCACGATGCCGCCGGCCAAGCGGTGAGCGCGTTCATCATGATCTCGATCTTCGGCGCTCTCGGCGGCCTCGTCATGACCGCGCCCCGCATCATCTACGCGCCGGCATCACAATACAAAGACAGTGAGCTCGTCCCCCTGCAGCTCATGAACGTCGCGACCGGCGCCGCTGTGTTCCGCCTGAGAAAGCGCTCTATGGAAAATCGCCACAACGATCAGTATTTGACGCCCGGCTATCCGGTCGTGCCGCTCGTCTTCATCGTCGTCATGACGCTCTTGATGGTGAACGCGGCAGTCTATAACCCGCTTGATACGTTCATCGGGGCTCGCGCTGACCGCGCTCGGACTACCCGTTTATCTTTGGATCGTGAGAGGGAGCGCCGGGTCACCGAAGAGGTGATAGATGGCGATGAGCTCCGGCATGGCGCCGGTGTCGGCGAAGCGCTCCTGGGCCTTGAGCACGGCATCACCGATACGGCGGTGGTTTCCGTTCACGAGCTCTTCCAAAAGGATCTCATGGTAGCGGTGAGCGGGTCCGTCGAGACTGAGTCCCGTGGGTGAGAACGCTGCGATGGCGCCTTTGCCTTCAGCCTTCACCATTCCTTCCGCGAGCGAGTCGAAATACGGAAAGTGAAAGAATCCGTTCAGACAGTTCATCGTCAGCAATATCGGCTGCTCGGCTTGAGGCGCCAACGCGTCGATGTCCCCGGTGTTGAACACGTTCTCGTCCGCCCACAAGTGAATTGCACCGTGACCCATATAGCTTACTAACGTTGCCCCGTTGTCGAGCGCTGCCCGCACTTCGCTCCGAACACCGGACGTGAGAAAAAATCGCGTTTCCCAAGGGAGATGGGGATGGTTGGTCCACACTTCTGTCAACTAGGGGGTCGGGTCCGCGCGGTACGGATTCACCCGATATCGTATCGGCGTTTCGTTGGTGCGTATTGCTAGCGCTTTAACAAGTCGGGCTGCGTGTGCTCAACGCGCTCACGTCGGCACGAGTGTCGATACCATCTTCGGCCTCCAGCGGAGGCGAATCCACTGCAAGATATCGTAGGTGAGGGCGACCCACAGAGATTCAGTGCGCACTTTGGCGACTCCGCGCACGCTAAACTGCCGCAGGCCGAACTTGGTTTTGATCCAGAGATTCGGAAACTCGGCCACCTGCGAGCGTGTCTTATAGATGGCCTTGGCTTCGTCGGTCTGCATCTTCTTCCGGAACGCGGCTATGTCGGGCAAGAGTTCGCGCCGCTCGATCGAGCGGCCGTGCTGCGTACGAGGACAACACTGCTCTTTGGCCGGACACGTCTGGCAGTCTTGCTTAGACGCCTTATATCGATAGCGCATCGTGCCATGGCTTTCCTGCTTGGCGTCGTAGCGTAAGTGCTTGCCCTGCGGGCACACATACGTGTTGGTCTGCGTATCGAAGACAAACTTCGACGCCTCGTATTCCGCTTTCACGCCGTGGTGCTTATACGACTTGCGCCGATTGGCCTCTGCTGCCTTGTTCTCGTGGTCGGGGCCGACGAGATCGATGCCGCGCTTCGCCATCTCCGCGATGTTGTTGCTACTAATGTAGCCTCCATCTACGACCATCTGCTCGGGCCGCACGCTGCATGCTCTGCTCAATCCGTTCTATGGCCGGCGTCAGCTGCTGATAATCGCTACCGGCCTGCGTGGCATCGATGTCGACAATCAGGCCGTGTGCGGCATCCGTTGAGACTTGGACGTTGTAGTTAGGTGCGGAGCCGCCCTCGGCTTGCTTCATCACCCGCGCGTCGGGATCGGTCGTGCTCACGCGGTCTATGCGGCTTTTCGCGGCTTTCAGCTTGTCATACTCCTTCAACGCTGATTCTAGACGATCCTGTCTCTCTCGCCTGGCGCGTTGCTGCGCTGCCTGCATCTGCCGGCTCGATTCCTCCTCCGTCTGGGCGTTGAGAGTCTCTACCGCCTCACGCGCCTGCTCCAGACACTCTTCGACCGTCGGCTTGCGGCGAAATCCACTCGACGAAGCGTTCGCGCGCACCTTCGTCCCATCCAGCATGACTCGCTCGAGCGTGATCAATCCGTCCGAACTCAGAACTCCCAGAGCTTGCACAAACAACTCGTCCAGGATCTCCCTATGAATCATCCGAAAGTCCGACAGCGTGTGCGCACTGATGCTCTGCATTCCGCTGAGCCATTGATACGCCGGATGATGTTCGCACAGCCGCTCAACCGCGCGGGCCGAACTCACGGCTTGGCTGTAGCTGTAGACCCACAGGCTCACCAGTAGCTGAGGATCAAACGCAGGCCGGCCTGCGCCACCCGCGACCGAGCGGACTTGATCCGTGTACCCGCTGAGATCCAGCCGACCCACGAACTCCCAGATCGCACGCGCTGGGTGATCCTCTGGGATCAAACGCTCCACGTCGACCGTCCGCAGCAGCAGCTGCGCCCTATCGACCACCTTCAACCGAGCTTGTGTCACGCGCGCTCCCTCATCGCCGTCATCACCATCGCTGCGTTTTCGCGGACTCGGAAAGCCTGGAAGTGACGTTTGCTTATCACCCACGTTTACCCCGCTTCCTCCCACGCTTTGCCTTAGGCGTCCGACGCACAATCAGTGTGTTTCGATCCTCCACCACCCACTCCAGCTCCTCGCCCGGCTCCATCTCTAGCGCCTGGGCTAAAGGTGACGGGCAAATCACATAGAACTGACGGGTGTCGTTGGCTCGCTTGATCACCTGCAGCTTTGTCACGTATCCCATGCTGGTCACTCTATAACATAGCTGCACCGCTAGTCAAGCTTAATTTTTTCTCACGTCCACCGTCGGGACCGAGGCGCGACAAGAACACTTTTTGCGTCGGGAACGGCGCGAGAACGCCGCGAGAGAGCTCGTCGGCGTGGCGCTCGAAATTGCCCGCTTCATCGGCGTCGTCCGCGACGAGTACCACCGAAGAAACTCCCGAAAACTCGGTTCCTTCGTACTCGAGAATTTTCTGCACCATCACCCGTACGTCCTTGACCGTCGCCGCGGGCAGCCGACCGATGGCGACATCCGGCAAGAGATCGTCGCCGTTCACGGCCGCGTAGGCGGGATCCGACGCCGTCCACAGGTAGCTCGTGCGCACCATGACCGGCGGCACGTGATTGACCGTTCCCGTCCTCAGATGGTCTTCGAAATCGTAGGTTCCATCTCCGAGAAGCACGACATAGCGATACGAATGTTTCTTCCATTCGTGATAGGCATAGCGTAGAAACTCTTGGATAGCTTCCGGTCTAGCCTCGCCGCCGAACGCTTGGTAGATATCCTCGGTCGCAACCGATTGCACTTTCAGCCCCTGCCTGCGCCGGTGCTCCACCAGCGGTCGTGCCGCATGTACAAAAGAGCGTGGTCCAACCAGAATCCAGTCGGCTCGCTTTCTTCTCAGGAGCCTCGAGCGGTCCACGCGCGAGACGTCGGGCGCGTGCGTTTTCTGGGTCACGATATAGCGGTGTCCTTCTTCGAGGCTGAATCCGGTGACCCAGCGCGGCGCCCCCTCGGTCGTATCGACGACCCACGAGGCCTCGACGACAGCGGACTCGTGCCACATCCCATGAGTCTGCCCCTCGCTAGGAAGGCGCCGGTAGTCCACTTCGAATGCATCCAGCATCACGAGCGAGTAGGTAGCTTCGGTGTCTCCGACGTTCTCGACCTCGAAAACGTTCTCTCCTTCACGTAGCGTCCCCGTTGGCAGCTCGCCGTCGAGCCGGATCTCGTCTTTGCCGTCCCAGCGTCCCTCGGTCACGAAGATTCCGTTGACCGCAACGCGTACGTGGTGGTCCTCATCGGTCTCGAAGTCGCTCGTGCCTTGCAGCCAAACGCGTAGATACGCAGGTCCCGGCGCGAGCCCCGCAACGTCGAACGTGTACTGCCTCGTCGCCGGTGCAAACAACGCGTCCCACAGCCACGGGTCGTCGCGGGCGACGAGCCCGGCCTGGTAGAGCAAGCTTTCCTCGCGCCGCTCGGTATGCCACACCGCCTCGGTTGATGGCCCCGCCGCACCCGACTCGAGGATCGACATCACCGTTCCTCGAACCCCGGATTCGAGCTCATAGATAGCACCCTCGCCCTCGCCCACGAAGAACAGCGTGCGGCCTTCGACGTGGAAGGGGACGTTCTCGCCGTGACGGCTCAAGCGAAGTTGTCTGGAGCGTGTGCGAAGCGGGTACGCGTAGAGCCCCGCCTCCGGTGTCGTCAGACGCCAAATCCTTTTGACCCGACGCGTTTTCGCCTGCCGCGCCGGCTTCTTGAACGCAAGACGCACGTAGAGCCGCGTGGCCATCGACAGCTCGTTGCCGTTCCAGTAAAACGGCGAGAGCTCCACGAGAGCTTTCTTCTGCTCTCCCTGAATCGCGACGTCCACGAGCTCGGCGTGTGTCGTCGAAGCTTCGATGCGTTTTCGTTCCCTCTGGCGAAGCCGCACGCCCCCATCCGCGGTGGCGACCAGCTCGGCAACGGTAGCACCAGGTCGCAGGCTCGAGAACGCGCGCACGTCCCGCGTCCACACGCGTTTCAAGACGACGTCCCGACCTTCGGTCGCGTCGACCCACGCGCGGTTCACCGGAAGCCCGTCCGCCTCGTCGAAGCCCGGGACGCTCAGCCTCACCCGAGCCGTCGTCGAGCGGCTCCGCGAAGAATCCCGACGTCTTCAGCTCGATCACGACGTAGTTGGCAGTGCGCTTCACGATGCGCAGGGCGTTCTCTTCGGGTGTGCCATAGGCAATCTGCGTTCTCGCTTGTTGCTCGGATTCGTCCGAGGCGTCGCCAAGCGTTACGGCGATGGGGCCGTGACGCTCGGTGCCGCCCGTCGTCCCGATGTCTTCGAGCTCGTAGTAGTACATCTTTCCTGTCGCCACACCCTCGTTGACGTAGCGATACGATGCGCCTACGGGTGAGGTCCCGAGCCCCGGTACCGGTTGCGCCGTCAAACGCTCGAAGGGTCCTTCCGCGGACGTCGACCGATAGAGGTGGAAGCCCAGGTTGTCGAGCTCCGACGCCGTCTCCCATTCGACCACGACCCGGTCACCCTCGCGCACCGCGATGAACGAGACGAGCTCCACCGCGGTCGTCACTGCGAGATCGTCGGCGCCGATGTCCCAGAGGGTCTGGCGCAGCCCATCGTCGATGTCGTTGGTGAGAAACGCGCTCAAATCGACCCCGCTGTTCACGGCGTCGCTGCCGGTACGGATGTGGAAGTCGTTCGCGAGCGGGGCTTGGAACAAGGCGAACGCCGTCTGAAGCGTATCAATACCGCCGCCGGCCGGACTGTGGGGGATTCCGGTCCCGTCGCCCGCCAGGTTGTTGCTGCTCGCTCCGGTGATCGTAGGCCCACCGCCGGGATCGAAATCGAAGTCGGCGACTGCGTTGTTGTACGCGATGTTGTTTTGAAGTGTCACCATCGGATACGGCCCCGTGCCGTCCCGCCCACTGATACCACGACCATTGTTGAAGGTTGTGTTGTTGAAAATATCGCCCTGCGTCACCGCCTGGCCGAAATGGATGCCGTCACCCGCGTTGTAGACGATGTTGTTGCACAGCTCGATGACTTGCGACGCATCCCTGATGCGAACGGCCTCATTGAGCTGGCCGTGAATGAGGTTGTTTCTCACCACCTGTTTATTCGTCGCACCGATGAAGTCGAACACGATCCCACGACTTCCGTCGTCGATCTCTAGCCACTCGATCGTCACAAAATCGACTCTCGCGTTGATGGCCGTCACGCCCGGGACGTTGATGACAGCTCCGTTGCCCGGAATCCCGTAGTGCCGGTTGCCGTCGTCAGCCGTGAGAGTGATGACATGGCTCGCGTCGGTGATGGGTCCATCCAGGTTGAAACCCGCGGTGAACACACCGTCGTCGTAGACGATCCCGACTTCGCTCCGGTCGTCGGCGACGAGGCTCGGGCTCGCCGGAGGAAAGAAGTTGCAGAAGGCGCCATTCGCCTCAATGCAGTTCTCCCAGTCGGACAACGCCGATGCAAGCCCGGTGAACTGGCGTGAGATCGTATACCCACCCGCATAGTTGCCGCCGCTCACGGGAGCCGTCAGCGTGAGCTGGGTGTTCGTATCGACCGAGAGGATCGTGTAATCGCTTGCGTTGATCTGGATGCGGTCGCCTCTTCCACGGTTGTTCACCCGCCATGCGGTGCCGATGCCGTAGACGACGGGCCAGCCGTCGGTCGCCACGATCGTGCCTGCCACGTAGTCGGCGGCGTTGCCGATGGACCGATAAATCGTGTTCGATGGATTGAACTCGTCGGCCCCGATATCCCAGATTCCTGAGCTTCTCGACTCACCGTCGACGTCACAGCAAAAAGATCGTGTCCCGGCGTTGTCGATCGCTTCGGAACCAGATATCAAATGAAAGTTTCTCGCCGCGGTGCTGACGAACTGGAGGGCGGACGACCTGCCGGGAAAGCCCACGGCGGTCGCGTCGGACGACATGTTGTTGATCTGGGTCGTGACGTCCTTGAAGTCGTCACCGGTATTGTCCATCGCGATCGTGTTGATGACGGTGTAGGTGCCTATGTCCTCTTTCACGCCGCCGTCGACGGTCATGTTGTAGACGGTGCAATTCTCGATGAGAGCCGTCGTGCCTTCGTCGTGGACTGCCTCGAGGCTGTCGTAGAAGATGCTGTTGCGCAGCGTGAAGTTTGAGCCGCCCTCCGCTTTGATCCCAAAGTCAGCGTCATGGATGAGAAGGCGGTCGAGAACGACGTTGGTAACGCCGGGACTCAGCAGGATGGCCCGCTCCAACGTATGGTCTTCGAGCTCGAAACCCTCGATACGGGTAAAGTCCTCGAGAACGTTGATTCCGTTGGTCCCGCCCAAGCCATCGAGTAGGACGCCCGTGCCCGCGAGGCCTTTGTGTCCGTGGCCTTTGGCGACTGCGAGGTGCATGTAGTTGGTGGCGTTCGACGACAGCGTGTCGATGGTGACGACTCCGGTGAACGCCGGGCCGTCGTCGTACGCGACGCCGACCTCGGTGCGGTTCTCTAAGACCAAATCGCCATCGCGCGCACTCTCCCAGGCTTGGAGACCCGTGGCACCCGTGTACGCACGTCGGATCTCGTAGCTCTCCCCCGGGTGGCCTGCGGCTGCGGTTCCGTGGATGGTCACGAGATCGGGTCCGTTCACGGCGAGGATGTAGAAGATTTCCTGATTGCCGCCACCGGGATCCAAAGGTGAGCTGGTCGCCGACCCCGATCACGTCGACTGGCAGGTTCGGTGTCGTCAACGTGACCTGGGTTCCCCCAGCGCCGATCGTCGCCTCGCCAGCGCCGCCGGCATGCAGGATCCCGGCGTTCGTTCCGATGGAACGGTAGTTCGTTCCACTCTACGTCGGGCACGGGCACGTCTGTGCGGCGGCGTCGCGCCCCACGAGGAAACACACCGCCAGCAACAGTCCGGGTGGGAGGCGTCGGCTTTTCATAATGTTCCGGGAAAATTAATGCAAGTCGCATGCTCAAAAACAAAAGCCTAAATCTCTGTGACAAAGAGACTTAGCGGAATTGGTTTTGGAAGGCCGCGGTGAAAACCCTACGGGCATGGGGATTATCCGACGACGTTTCTGAAATTCGTCTCTCACCCCAGCCGGATGCAGACTCGCCGGGCTATGACGTATCTCAGACTTTGCCTCGTTTTGATGCTGGTGGTCGCTGGCTGAGTGGCCAATCCGGTCCCGAGCCGGCCGACCTAGTGCTGCTCTACGGCAAAATCGTCACCGTCGATGACGATAGGCCCGAGGCGCAGGCGCTCGCCGCAAAAGACGGCGTGATCCTCGCCGTCGGGAGCGACGCCGAGATCGAGCCCTACATCGGTGACGACACCCGCGTTCTCGACATCGAAGGGATGAATAGGAACTTTGACCAAAACACCGTGCGTGTTGGAGCGAGATTGCGGGCTCGCGAGTGATGTGGGTGGGAAACGTAGGGATTGGAAGAGGGAATCGGACACTGGAAGGCTCGATGGCTATCGGGCGGTAGTTGGGCACAGAGGGTGCCCGGAAGCTGACGCGTAGAGTAGCGAAAACGAAATACGGTTCAATCTCGCTTTGGCTCGAAACGTACCTGCAAGCCTCCGCTCGAGACGCGCGGGAGGTTCCTCAGGAAGAGAAACCACAGGAGCGAGTTCGCCAGCATCTCCAACGTTTCTTCGGCGGATCGCGAAAAGTGCTGGAGCGTGTCGTAGCCTGAGCGAGCAAAGCGTGCCTGAGCCCTTGCGTCGAAGTTGGTGTTCTCTGAGATATACGTGTGCACGTTGGAGCATGGTCAGGCTCGAGACCTTCGAAGAAGTCCAGCACCACGGCGAGCGCGAGACAACCGATGGCGCTCACGAGCACGAGGCGCGATGAGCGGGTATCGAGCTCCTTCCACAGGAAGACGAGCATGAACAGACCGAACGCGCCGAAAAACGGTAAGAACAGAACTTGCCACGTATAGCTCGGAAAAGAGGCCAGGAGAGCCGACGAGTCTTCTTCCGGAGGAGGTGGCGAGGTCCCGTTCGTGACGACCTTCACGGGTCAGGGGTTCCGCGTCCTTCCACACGTGCAGGCGTCCCCTCTTCTTCGTCTTCCGGACGATTCCTTCCTACTGCTCCCGACGCGAGCGTACGATTTCGACGAGAGCGCTCCACGAATTCCAAGGGATCGGGCTTCTTCAAGGTGTCTTGATCGAGCACTGGGCTGGACGGGTCGCTGTCTTCGGCGAAGCTGCGGCCTTTTCCGCCCAGATCCAGGAACGGGAAGCAGGCCCGTACCCTTTCGGCATGAATAACCCTGCCTCTCCGCACAACGCTCGGTTTCTACTGAACGTTATGGGTTGGCTATCGGACGGAGAACACCTCCGGGTCGACGGCGACCGCGGCGTGGTGGCGCGAGTCGGTCGGTAACTGCTCTCGACTTCTCCTGATCGTCGTGGAGAAGAGTAGACATCGCTTGAACCTCGTAATGTACCGAAACTCGCCCGAACGACAACTCCATTATTATTATAGAAGCCCTGTCGGGGCCTGAAAGCACGAACGCCGCGATCAGGACCTATCGGTCTCCGCCAGATACGAGCCATCGAAGTCCAGAGCCGGCTGGAATGGATGCGACTTCCAAACCACCGCGAGAGGCAGAGCTTGCGTCGGATCGAGCGGGGCAATACGATTGGCGTGGCGGTCGACCGAATTTCACCTCGGCGTCATCGACGCTCCGGCACCCGTGGTGTTCGAACTGATCGAGACAGAAACCGCGCTGCCCTCTCCGCTTCACTGCAGCCGCCAAGAACAAGGAGGAAAATGATGCTCAGGCTAAGAAAGCTTGCAGTGCTCTTGGTCATCCTCTTGGGCGTGTCTTGCTCGGGCGCGGAACAAGAGGTCGTTAATTCGTTCTTGACTGCCATACAAAGCGGAGACGAAGCTGCCGCGAAAGCCGCCTCACTGGTAGAGTTTCCGGGAGAGGTCGTATCCTGGGAGATCGTCGAGCTCGGCCCGGCGTCGACTGAGCCTTTCGCGCTCCCGGAGCTCTACGACAAGAGGTCCGAGGTCTCGCGTGAGCGCAGGCGCGTGAGCGACAAGAACACGTACTTCGTGCAAGATCGCCGAAGCGCCTTCGAAGAGTACGAGGCCAAGCGTAAGGACGATCCGGAGTACGAGTTTACGGGAGAGCTGGCGGAATTCCAGAAGCAATGGGAAGAGAGGCTGAGCAAGCAGGAGGAGGGCGACCGCGTTGCGATCGATTTGGATAAAGAGATCAGTCACCTGCGATCGGCCGCCGGCCTGTCGGTGAGTGTCACCGTCAATGAGAACTACGGGGGCGAAGTCTCAGCGAGGGAGCTGACGCTCAGGGTCAACGACGGGTCGACCGAAAAGACCCATACGTTCACGCTTCAAAAGTTTAATATCGTCGACACGGAAACAAACCTCAGCCCCATCGGGCGCTGGGTCATCACCGATATCAGTTGATATTCGTCGCAGCACGAATGCGTGTGGCAGCGGGCTATACCCCGGGACTGCTTCACGGTAGCTGATGTCGCACGGACATTCCCGTGGCCACGAGCTTGCCATCCTCCTCTCGGATGCCTCCCTCCGGCATCGGAGGGCTGTCGTGATCTCTGAAGAACAAGGGCAGCCCCTTGGGCGGCGTGAACCGGAACTGACCGTTGCTCTCGAGCCCTTCCTACTGCGAATAGAGGTCGAGGCTCAGACTTCGTGCCCATGACTCCGTCTCGAGCAGACGCTTGCGCTTTGCAATGGCGACGGCGAAACCCGGCACGCCCTCGATGCACTTGTTGGCAGACGACACCAGATAATCGATACCGGTGGCCTCGAAGTCGATCGGGACGGCACCGAAGCTTGACATCGCATCCACGAACGAGCACCGTCCGTGTTTGCGAACGACGGCGCCGAATGAATGGGAACTTTGACCAAAACACCGTGCGTGTTGGAGCGAGATTGCGGGCTCGCGAGTGATGTGGGTGGGAAACGTAGGGATTGGAAGAGGGAATCGGACACTGGCAGGCCCGATGGCTATCGGGCGGTAGTTGGGCGAAGAGGGTGCCCGGAAGCTGACGCGTAGAGTAGCGAAAACGAAATACGGTTCAATCTCGCTTTGGCTCGAAACGTACCTGCAAGCCTCCGCTCGAGACGCGCGGGAGGTTCCTCAGGAAGAGAAACCACAGGAGCGAGTTCGCCAGCATCTCCAATGTTTCTTCGGCGGATCGCGAAAAGTGCTGGAGCGTGTCGTAGCCCGGGCGAGCAAAGCGTGCCTGAGCCCTTGCGTCGAAGTTGGTGTTCTCTGAGATATATGTGTGCACGGTGAGAGCATGGTCAGGCTCGAGGCCTTCGAAGAAATCCAGCACCACGGCGAGCGCTAGACAACCGATGGCGCTCACGAGCACGAGGCGGGATGAACGGGTATCGAGCTCCTTCCACAGGAAGACGAGCATGAATAGACCGAATGCACCGAAAAACGGTAAGAACAGAACTTGCCACGTATAGCTCGGAAAAGAGGCCAGGAGAGGCGACGAGTCTTCTTTCAGTGTCTCGACGGTGGTTCCGAGACGCTCGTGGAGCTCGGCGCCATCGTCGATGGCCATGTAGGTGAAGAATAGGGCCAAGGCGAGCCATGCTGCTTTCCACCACCGGGGCTTGGGCTGAGGCCTCGCGATGATGTAGGTGAACCACAGGGTGAGCGCTGCCAGGAGCGTTTGCGTCGTTCCCAACCACGAGGCCAGCCCGTCCTCTCGCGCCGTGTTGAAAAGCCGTCTTATGGCGCCGATGTTCGTCGCTCTTCCGTAGTTGACGTGGTAGTCGAGGAGAAAGAGCGCGAGCTCGGCGAGAACGCAGACCAGGAGCACGCGGCGGGCCACACGCTCGGCATCCAACGACAGGATGACGGCGTGCGGCCTATCGGGCGTTGCCTCTTTATCAGCTGGAGGAGCTGTCGTCTGAGGAGTTGTCATCGGAGGAGTCGTCATCGTCGCATTTGATGCGAATGCTCTCCGTCAGCTCCCAGTCACCAGCTCCGTTGTCGAACGTACCCGTGAGTCGAACGTCGACGCGCTCGCCCTCGGACACGTCGGCCACGATCCCGATGACCGCTGGGTTGTCGAATACCACCTCGATGCGGTCTCCGTTGAGAACTACGCTCGCCGGCGTTACCTCGACACCGCTCGGTCCTACCAGACTGATGCTCTCGAGGTCGACGTCACCGATGGAGTCACCCTTGAGTGTAGCAAACACGGGGTCGTCGTCCGAGTTGCCACCGGCAGCCCACTCCGGACACCAGTTATCGGGGTCGAGCTCCATGTCCAGGCCAGCGTCCTCACTGTTGTCATCGGAGCTCCCGTCGTCGGAGCTGTCGTCCTCCATGGTCCGTTGCATATCTACGAGAACGACCGTGTCGTTGGCAGTGAGCTCCAACGTGACTCGAATTTCTTCGGTGGAAGCCACACCGCGGATGTCGACCTCCCCGATCTTGGCGCCATCGCGGGTAAAGATGATCGTGACCCTGCCCAAGGGAACATCTTCGAGGGTGAAGGTGCCGTTCGAGCTCACGGCGACCGTGATCCTCGCGTCCTGCCGCACGGAGACGTTGATGCCGTCGTAGGACGTGTTGGCACGCGCGGTTTGCCGGGAGGCTGCGCTCGTCTCGGAAACGAACGAGCCGAGGATGCGGTTCGAGCTCGCTTGTCCCGTCGTCGGAGACGTGGGAGAAGAGTCGCAAGCCGTGAGCGCTGCGAGCGCTGTCACGACAACTGCGATGAACACACGACAAAACTGTGACATATCTCACCTCATCGAACTGTAATTTCCTGCTGAGGATCGAGTGATGTGGCTGGATGTTGCAAAGAGCGCGCCATTCGTCCCTGGCGCTTCGGCAAAATCTGACGTTGGGTAAGCGACTGGCTGCGAGAGATTTAGAGCGCGTATCCGTGCGCTCGCGTCGGTTTGTGATCGTGAGTGTCCAGAGAAACCCTACACGTCCGGTAATTGTTACGCCTCTCCTGCCATTTCAGTGGATCCTCTCGAGGGTGAGACCGCCACAGTTTAGGTAGACGAGACTGATGAGAGCTTCGGCAGAGTGGAGTCCAAAGCTGCGGTGGCTCAGCAGCCGGATTTTGTTGTTCATTCCTTCGAGTCGGCCGTTGCTGAGTCTCCACGTGACCCACGCGATGACGCCATCGAAGTGGCTGCGGATCATCTTCGCCGCGCGTTTGACGGGCTCTATCCTCGAGCTCATAGCGCGCCGCAGCCATCCTCGGAGAAACTTCTTGGCCCATGTCTCGGTTTTGTAGGTGTAGAGGTCCATGAAGTCGTCGCGCAGAAGCATGGCGCGGTAGAGGCGACGATTAGCTCGCACCTGCTCGCGGAGCACCCGTTTGTCTTTCGCGCTGCGGTTGTGTTTGGCCTTGAGAAGGGGAAACTTGGTGTTCTTGAGGTTGCGCCGGGCAGTCCCTTTGAGCTCGCGCACCAGCTCGCGCCGGGTCTTATCCACGGCCTCGTTCAGATGCTTGACGATGTGGAAGCGGTCAAAGATCACCCGTGCCTGAGGAGCCTTTTTGCCGACGACAGTTATGTACGGCTCCCACATGTCCATGCTGACCGCTTCGAGCTCCGCGGCTCTTTGTGGTCCGAGCTTGCGGAAAAACCGCAGCAGCGTCTTGGCCTTGCGCTCCTTTCCCGCCCAGACGACCCGGCCGCTGAGATGGTCTATTACCACTGTTAAGTACTTGTGGCGTTTGCGGTAGCTGATCTCGTCCATCCCAATCACCCGCAATCCATCGAGCTCGCGCCGCTCATCCCGCTGCTCGGCAACCACTCGCTGGATGATCCGTCGCACCGAACGCCACGTCACTCGGAAATAGTTCGCTACGGCGCTGACGTCCGTCCTCTGTGCCAGCCACGCTACCTCTTGTTCGAAGCTTTTGGTAAAGCGGCTTCCCTTGTCGGCCCAAGGCACCTTTTCTCTGACCACTCCACACCGCCGACATACCACTCGTCGGATCGAGTAGCGAAGATAGGTCCGGACTCCGAACAGGTCCAAGTGCCGCCAGTAGCGATTGTAGCGATCTTTGTTCTTGCGGACCTTTCGTCCGCAAATCCCGCACAGAGGCTTCCTCCTCCGTGGTACTACATCCACCACCACTCTGGCTTTGTCCGCCTGGAAGTGGAAACCTCGGACCCACAGGCCTTGCAATCCGATGAGCTTGTTGACTAACGTAGTAACGCGCATCGCGGGAACGCTCTTTTCTCTTTCGGAAAAAAAGATTCTAGCGTTCTCGCCGATGCGCATCTACACATGGCTTACCCTCTCAACCCACGGGCCTCACCAAATGCCACTGCCCCTCAGCGGGAGACGAGGCTGTGGGAAACGCCCCCACGGTTCTGGTCGTTCAGACCTTGCTCACGACTGAGTTCTCTTCGAAGCCTGGAAGGGCGTTTTCCATAGCCTCCACTAATCGAGCCCCCCCTTCCTTATTCCATATGAATTAATCTTTCTTGTATATATATCAGGAGGGGCCTGTGGGCGCTCGTGGGAAACGCGAAGCGTTTTCCAAGCGATTGTGGAAAACGCCGCTCCACGTTTGTACGTGCTCACAACCTTTCCCTAAACGCCTCTCTCGCCCGGAGTTTCCGGCGTTTTCCACAATCGCGGCAGCGTCCATAGGCCATGCCCTCCAACACAAATCAGATCCCCCGAAACGACAGGAGAACCATTGTTACAATGTCGCCCCTTTCCACGGAGCGTGACCATGCACAAGTTTTCGGCTTTGTTTCTTCTTACGGCGGCATTCACCGGATGGAACACGACCGAGGCGATGGGGGCGTCGCGGCAAGTCTGTGGAGCCCCGATGACGATCCTCACTTAGCGAAGCGCCGTCGGGAGGCAGCGCGCAACGCGCGGGTGAACGTGTTCGCGTCGTCGCCCAGCTCATCGACGCATCGACGGATGAGTGGAAGGCTTTCGGGCACCCGATCACGCTCCTAACACGGCGGAGCCGCAACCAACTTCATCAGCCCACTCGTGAATCTTCTTGACCGCGTCTTTCTCTGCGCCGCCTTTGCTGGACCATGAACCTCTGGTCATGAATCCCTGCTTACCTGCGAACATTTGATCTGGTCCGATGTCGAGACTGACTCCGCGGGCTGCTGAAATATTACTACCGGAACGCCGCATGAGTTTATTGACCCAACGGGCAAACAGAGAACACAAACTTCGTCCCGTAGCTCCGGGAGACTCCTGCCTACTCGAAGAGAGAGAACCTCGTACAACTCAGCTTGGCCTGGTTGACGAGTCATCCGACCAGCGCCGATGGTAACATGGCGGTTCTGTCAGAGGAGCGCTGCCATGAAAAAGCTAGCTATCGCTGTCTTGAGCGTAGCCTTGTGGCCTGCCGCCGGCCTTTCCGAAGTCGTCCGCCTGGATGTGGAACGACGAACGGACGTGGCCAATGGCCACGAGTTCGGCCTGGCCGGGGCCTATGAAAAGATCGTCGGAAGGGTTCATTTCGCCGTCGATCCAAAGCTGAGTCCAAATCAGATCATCACCGACATCGGAAAGGCCCCGACGAACGATCGAGGACGTGTGGAGTGGTCGGCCGAGTACTTTCTTATCAAGCCGAAGGACGTCACTCGCGGCAACGGCTCCGTTCTTCTCGAAGTCGGCAATCGGGGCGGCAAGGGCGTGCTCGGTTTCTTCAACGGGGGTCAGAGGAGCACCGACCCGGTGACGGAAGAGCACTTCGGCGACGGCTTGTTGCAGCGTCACGGCTTCACGCTTCTCTGGGTGGGCTGGCAATGGGATACGCCGGAAGTCGAGGGGAGGATGCGGATGTATCCTCCCATCGCCACCGATAACGGCAAACCCATTCGCGGGCTCGTACGCGCCGACTTCGTTCCCGGGGAGCAGGAGACCGATCACTCGTTGTCCGATCGGAACCACATCGTCTATCCCGTGGCCGATCCCGATGCAAAGGAGAACGTTCTCACCGTGCGCGACGGGGTCGAAGCAGAGCGAGAGCTCATCCCGCGCTCTAAGTGGAAGTTCGCCCGGGTGGAGAACGGTCAGGCGGTGTCCGATGCCACGCGGGTTTACCTCGGAGGCGGATTCCAGCCGCACAGAATCTATGAAGTCGTTTACGTATCCGAGAATCCGCCTCTCGTCGGTCTTGGCCCTGCCGCCATCCGCGACATGATTTCGCACTTGAAGTACGAATCCTCGGAGGCGCTCTCGATCCCCAAAGGAGCGATCGACCGGGCTCTCGCTTTCGGGATTTCTCAAAGCGGGCGGTTTCTGCGGACGTTCCTTTACTACGGTTTCAACGAGGACGAGTCCCATCGAAAGGTTTTCGACGGCGTCATCTCCCATGTGGCCGGCGGGGGGAGGGGAAGCTTCAACCACCGTTTCGCTCAAGCTTCACGCGACGCTCACCCGTTTCTCAACATGTTTCACCCGACGGACATCTTCCCCTTCACCGACTTGGAGCAGATCGATTTTCAAACCGGGACGAGCGATGGGATTCTGGTGTACCAAAAGCCCGAGTTTCACCCGAAGGTTTTCTACACGAACTCCTCCTATGAATACTGGGGCCGGGCCGCGTCTCTCATCCACACTGCGATCGATGGCAGAGAGGATGCCCCGATGCTGGACACCACCCGCGTTTATCACTTCGCCGGAACCCAGCATGGCGCGGCGCCGTTTCCACCCAGGAGAACCATCGGACAACAAGCCAGCAATCCGATGGCCTATCACTGGTCGATGCGGGCGCTCCTCTTGGCCATGGATCGCTGGAGCGATGAGGGAACGGAGCCGCCAGAGAGCCAGTATGGTCTGATCGAGAAAGGTACGCTCGTCACTCCTGAGAACCTTGACTTCCCGAAGATTCCTGGTGTCGAGAGGAGCACGCGGATTCACAAGGCCTTCCGGGCTGACTACGGGCCGAAGTTTCGAAGCGAAGGAATCGTCACCGAGCAACCGCCCGAGATCGGACGCGCCTATCCGATGATGGTCCCGGCGGTGAACGGGGATGGAAACGAGATTGTCGGGATTCAGATGCCCGAGCACTCGGTGCCTCTAGCGACTCATACTGGCTGGAACCTTTTCAACGCTGACGCCGGGCCACCCCACGAGCTCTCCAGCATGCAGGGCTCTTACATTCCGTTTCCAAGAACCGAGGCGGAGCGGAAGGCGAAGGACGATCCACGGCCCTCCATCGAAGAGCGCTACCACAACCGCGAGCACTATCTCGGTCTCGTAGCGAACGCTGCCGTTGATCTGGTCGATCAAGGTTACTTGCTTGCCGAAGATGTTCCGGTCATTCTCCGCCAAGCGCGCCGACACTGGGACCACTTAATGGCGGGCGGCTCCTCCGATGAGTGAGGATCCGAGAATCAAAGCTTACCCCCAGAGCAACGCTTTGCTCTGGACTCGGCTCCAGAGACCCTAGTTCCTAGCACGCATGAGCCGACACCTCTTTCGGCCGCCATCGCCGTCGCCAACACACTCGCCCCGATCGTCTGGGCCGTCTCTACCCGCGAGGTGGAGTTTCGTTCCGTGCGTCTAGCCGCTCAGAGGTTCTACTCTCGTGTTTTCTTTTTTCCCTTCCGACCGAGGCTGCGACGATACCCATCCTTCTGATGGCGTACCGCGCGGGGGCAAGCTGATAACTTTCGTGGGCGTAGTGTGAACTCGGCCGAAGCAAATGCCGAGTGTTGGCACACAGGTGGCGTGAAGACCGTCAAGCTGCCGGCGAGGAGTCCGAATCTGAAGGATATAAAAGAGCGCCTGTCTGCCATCGGGAGGGACAAAGTCTCACGGTGAGTCCAGGAAGCGGTCGGAGGCCGAGCCGATTCTCGTGCCGACAGTATGCTCGGGGCCCATCACGTCGCACGATCCCTGGATTGGAATCTACGCGCTCCTGACGCGAAGAGACCGGGCGACGGCGCACGGAGGGGGCGCCCAGTTTCGCGTCTTTCGCGTGCTCCCACTGACTTATTGCATCTAGTCCCCTGTATCAGAAAAAAATAGACAAAGTAGAGCTTGCCGAAACCCTTCTAAGTGCATGAAGCTTATGAATCTTATGGGCTGGCGAAAAGCCTAACTTTGTATAGTAATCAAAGATCCAGGGGACTAGCGTTGATTGCCCGACCCTTCGTTCAACACACCGTGCGCGGTTTGTCCCGGTTTCCAGAAGCTGATAAAAGATTCTCCAGGAGGACGCTGTCATGGCTTTGAAACTCTTTGCTCTTGCGTTAGCGGGGATGCTCGTCGTCCCCGTGGCTATGGCTGATGATGAAGACGTGGGCGCTATCGAGATTGCGTCGGAGCCCGAGGGGGCCTCGGTCTATATCGAGGGCATTCTCGCGGGAACTACGCCCATGACCGCGGAGAACTTGCCGGAGGGCAAGTATCGCATCGTGTTCAAGAGTCCCTCCGATGGTGGTGACTTCGTTCAAGATGTCGCAGTGACGAAGCAGCAAACGACGAGAGTGACCGCGACGCTCGCGAGCAGTGGCTGGCGCTCACCGGTCCGGGAAGAGGACGACTGGAGCGCGGTCGTGGGTAAGGATTCAAGAAAGCCCTACGAGAAGGCGAAAAGCACGAAGAAGCTTGGGGAGTATGAAGTTCTCGAGATCGCGAATTTTCTCGTCAAAAGCGAGGAGCCCCTGGAGCCAGCACGCTCCTACGCCATCTTCCGCGATCTCGCGCGCCAGCTCGATGACAAGACGAAATTCGCATCGTTCGTCACCAACTACACACCCGGAGTCTCCGAGCGCTGGATCGAGGCCGATGGCAAGGATGCCCCGACCCTCGTTCTTTCCGGCGTCATCACCGAGTATCAAGGGGGGAGCCAGGCGAAGCGCTACCTCGTAGGCTTCGGCGCCGGCAAGACCCGCGCCTACTGCTTGTTCCGACTCGTCGACAAGGCTACCGGCGAGGTCGTCTTCGAGCGAATGGAGAATGGGTCCGTCTCCATGGGAATGTTCGGAGGATCCAGCTCCGGTGCGATGAAAGAGATTGGAGAGGACATCGCCAAAAGCGATCCGTAAGAACTGGTAGCGCACGGCTTCCTTGACCAGGGCATCGCGGCGAGGTAGGGCAGGTTCAATACATTATGTCTAAGTTTCTACCCGATCGCGGCGACTTGCAGCTCGGGTTGACCCATCTTAGAATCGTCCGACATCGCTTGACCAAGGGGGTCATCATGAACGTGCCTGGTCGCAAAGCGCTACTGACGGGTCTCTCCGTTCTCACGTTCTCGTCTCTCACACTAGCCCATTGGGGTGTTCCCGAGCTTCCGCGCGGACCGCTTGAGCGCATGTACCCGGCGGCACGCCACGGCGGGAACTACATGCACAACTACTACTTTCCGCCCGCGCCGAGCTCGACGCCGTGGGCGCCGGCGTGGTCGCCCGATGGACGCTACGTTGCGGTCTCCATGGCCGGTTCGATCTGGCGCGTGGATCTGGACACCGGCAAGGCCGAAGAGCTCACTTACAACAGTAAGTACCACTCTTCACCGGATTGGTCCCCGGACGGCAACTGGATCGTCTACACCGCTGACGACGGCGGCAAGACCATCCAGCTCGAGATTTTCAACGTTGCCACCGGCGAATCGCGTGCGCTGACCGATGACGAGTACATCTACGCGGATCCGATGTTCTCGCCGGACGGCAAGACCCTCGCTTACGTGTCGACGAAGCCAAACGGCTACTTCAACGTCCACACTCGCGACGTCCAAAACGGCGAGTGGGCGGGTGACGAAGTCGCGATCACCGAGGACAACCAATACCTGCGAGACCGACTGTACTTCGGCGAGTGGGACATGCACATCACGCCGGAGTGGACACGTGACGGGAAGCAACTTCTCATCGTGTCCAACCGGGGCGTTCCGCTGGGCTCGGGGAACATTTGGCGCGCGTCCGCGTCCGCGAACGCGATGGAAGAGGCCGAAGCCGTGCTCGAAGAACAGTCGCTCTACCGGGCAAGGCCGGATGTATCGATCGACGGCAAGCGTTTCGTCTACTCCTCGACCGGCGGGTCTTCGGATCAGTACGCGAACCTCTACGTTCTTCCCGTGGCCGGCGGCGAGCCCTACAAGCTGACATTCTACGAGCACGACGCTTTCCACCCGCGGTGGTCTCCCGACGGAGAGTGGATCGCTTACATCTCGAACGAAGGAGGCCTCCCGCAGCTCGAAATTCTCGAGACCTACGGCGGCAAGCGCAAGAAAGTCCGCATCACCGATCGCCGGTGGAAACGACCCATGGGGATCGTGTCGGTGCGCGTCGTGGACGCATCGCGGGAGGAGTCGACACACGCGCGCATTCACCTCACCGCATCGGACGGGAAGTTCTACTGCCCGCTCGAGACGTTCGCGCGCTTTACCCAAGGCGGGAACGATCACATCTTTCACTCCACCGGGGCGTTCCGTCTAGAGGTTCCGGCGGGCACGTTGAGTTTCATGGCGGTCAAAGGTTTCGAGTTCTGGCCGACAGAACTGGAAGTCGAGATCCGCGCCGATGAAGTGACACAAGTTGAGCTCAGGCTCGAGCGCATGACCGACATGGCCGCCAAGGGTTGGTACAGCGGCTCGACCCACATGCACATGAACTACGGTGGGAATCTACACAACACGCTCGAAAACCTCATGCTCATGTCGGCTGCGGAAGATCAGGACGTCGTTAACGAGCTCATCGCCAACAAGGACAATCGTATTCTCGACTATCAGTACTTCATTCCCGGTGGCGGTGCCCATCCTCTATCGACGCCGGATCGCTTGCTCATGGTGGGTCAGGAGTACCGCCCGCCCTTCTACGGGCACGTGACCCTGATCGGGCTTCGCGATCATCTTCTCTCGCCGTGGGCGACCGGTTATGAAGGGACCGCGGTCGAAAGCCTGTACCCGAGCAACACCGACATGTTGCGCAAAGCCAAGGCGCAGCACGCGACCACGGGCTACGCGCACGCGTTTGCTGGTGAAGAAGATCCGATCGATCGTGGGCTCGGCGTCGCCCGGGGATTCATGGTGGACGCCGCCTTCGGTACCACCGACGGCGTGGAGTGGTCGTTCTCGGGACGAGCCGCTTTCCACCCGTGGTATGCCGTTTTGAACAATGGTCTGCGAGTGACGGCAACGGGCGGAGACGATGCGATGAGCGATCTCCACGTGAGCAAAATGCCCGGCTCCGCGCGTACGTATGTCTATACGGGCGGCGCCGGCCTCGATCCCGAAGCGTGGAAGCGCGGCTTGCGCGAAGGCCGTGCGTTCGTCAGCACCGGGCCGCTCGTGGAATTGACCGTCGACGGAAGAATGCCGGGCGAAGAAGTGACGCTTCCAACGTCAGGCGGTGACGTCGAGATCCACGTTCGCATCCGCTCGATCACGCCGGTTTCCAACGTGATGCTGATCCGGAACGCGGAGTTCGTCGAAGAGATCCCGCTGCCCGAGAACCGGAAGAGCATCGACTACACCACGAAAGTCAAGGTGAGCCGAAGCGGGTGGTTTCACGTACGCGCGGAAGGCGTGCGCGAGGAGAGCTATCCCCTCGACACCGGCTTCGCTCAGGGATTCACGAACCCCGTCTGGGTCACGGTGGGTGGGCAGCCCGTCCGCAACCTCGAAGCGGCAGAGTACGCAATCGAATGGATTGACAAGCTAACGGCTATGGCCGAAGCAGCGCCAGGGTGGCGCTCCCAGTGGGAGAAGGATCACGTCTTCGCGCAGTTTCAGGAAGCGCGGGCGATGTACGAGCGTTTTGCTCGCGAGGCGAGAGGCTCCGAGCCAACGGCCGACTCTGGGAGCCCTGACTGAACTCGACCTAGGGTCAACATCCCTCACGATAAGGTGTGATTGAGTTGCTTTTTCTATTATTTACATTTTTCCACCAATATTGTTCACATATATCCTAAATAAGAATCATAAATCGTTAATAAATAACTCATTATATGTATGTTTGACGCTTCGCATATCACTTGACATATATGGGCATCTGGGCACCATATGGGCTCGTCAGAGGGAGGATTCGGCCGCTGGGCCGATCTGAAGGATGAGCTCCGAATCGCCAATCGTGGTCGGCCTAGGTGAACTGCTGTGGGATCTGTTGCCCGGCGGCAGGCGGCTGGGCGGCGCCCCCGCAAATTTCGCACATCACGCCCATCAACTGGGGATGGAAGGTTGGGTCTGCAGCGCCGTCGGCACCGATGCGGCTGGAGACGAGTTGGTTGAGGAAATGGAACGCATCGGCCTTCGAGGTTGTCTTGAGCGACTCGATTTACCGACGGGTCAGGTCGATGTGGAACTCGACGGAGACGGGCAGCCGGCCTATCGCATTCGGGAAGGGGTGGCGTGGGATCGCGTTCCGTTCTCAGATCGTGTCGCGGACCTGGCGTCCCGAGCCGACGCGGTCTGCTTTGGGACGCTTGGGCAACGCGACCCGGTGGCGCGACGCACCGTTGGTCGATTTCTCGGCGGCTTGCCGAGCCATTGCCTGAAGATCTTCGACGTCAATCTGCGCCAGGGCTACTGGGACGTCGACGTCCTGGGCGATTCGTCCCACGCCGCGGATCTGCTGAAGGTCAATGACCAGGAATGGGCCGTCTTTGCCGAGGCGTTCGACCTCGCCGAGTCTCATCGTGAAGCGGCCACTGAACTCTGTCAGCGGTTCGGTTTGCAATGGATCGTCCTAACGCGCGGCGGAGCCGGAAGTCGTCTGTTTTCCCCCAACGGTCAGTGGAGCGTCGACGCGACACCGGTGGGTGTGGTCGACACGGTCGGCGCCGGTGATTCGTTCACCGCTGCGGTCGTCGCCGGCTTGCTTCGCGGCCGATCGGCGCACGAAACCCTGGAGCACGCGACGCGCGTCGCGGCGTATGTCTGTAGCCAGTCCGGCGCCACGCCGTCTCTGCCGGTTGAACTGATTTCATCGAACGCACCGTAAACACATGGCCCGTCCCAGAACCAAGAACGACCAGATTTTCCGTCACCTCGTCAAGGCGATTCGGGGCGGTGTCTACAAACAGGGCGACCGCCTTCCGGCCGACCATCAGATCCGGTCAGGAGTTTGGTGTTTCGCGTCCGACCGTGGCCAAGGCGCTCAATGAACTGCAAAGCGCCGGCCTCGTCGAACGGCGCATCGGCTCGGGCACCTACGTGACCTACGAGCCGGCCAACGGCGAGCGGATGATGCTCGGGTTGCTCATTCCGAATCTCGGCGAGACCGAGATCTTCGAACCCATCTGCGGCGGCATGGCCGACCTGGCCCACTCGTACAGCGCCGATCTGTTGTGGAGCGGTCGCATCAGCGAAACGATCGCCGATCCCAAGCGTCAGGCGCTGCAACTGTGTGACCGGTACATCGACCAGGGCGTCGGCGGTGTGTTTTTCGCACCGATCGAGTTCGATCCGGAAGCCGACGCCATCAACGGTCAGATCGTCGACAAGCTCGTCGCCGCCGGTGTGCAGATCGTGCTGCTCGATCGCGACCATCTGCCGTACCCGCGACGCAGCAATTTCGATCTGATCGGCATCGACAATTTTCACGCCGGGTTTTCTGTTGCCGAGCACCTGATGGCGACCGGCTGTGGCCGCATCATTTTCCTCGGTCGGCCCCAGTCGGCTTCGACCGTGCAGGAGCGCGTCTTCGGTTATCAGGCGGCCCTGCTGCATCACGACGTGCAACCCGATTCGGCGCACGTGATCTGGTGCGATCCGGAAGAGAGTCCTGCCTGCAGCGCGCCTTTCAGGACCGGCCTTTCGCAGCGGCTCAAGGGACTGAACATCGACGCGGTGATCTGCAGCAACGACGCCACGGCGGCATCGCTGATGAAACAGTTGCAGGCGGCCGGCATTCGGGTGCCGGGTGATTTGCGCGTTGCGGCGTTCGACGACGTCAAGGCGGCCCTGCTGCATCACGTACGCGCACCGGCCTTTCGCAGCGGCTCAAGGGACTGAACATCGACGCGGTGACTGATTTGCGCGTTGCGGCGTTCGACGACTGAGCCCTTCGCTGACGACCGTTTGTCAACCGTGTGCTTCGATCGCCGCGGTGGCCATGAACACGATGAAGACGCGTCTGGACGCGACCGACCTACCGGCCCGCACGGTTCGGCTCCGGGGTGAACTGGTCGTGCGCGAGTCCAGCGTTCAAGCTTGAACTTCACGATCCTTTTGATGAGGAGCTTCGACATGTTTCGATTCACGCTGGCAGCCGCAGCACTCGTTGCGATGACACTCGTCGCATGTGGCAATTCCGACCCCGCCAAGGACGGTGGCGCCAAGAAGGTCGACGGCAAACAGAAAGTCATCGGCATCACCATCATGACCGCGAAGAATCCGTTCTTCGTTCAACTCGCCGACGCCGCGAAGGCCGAAGCGAAAAAAAACGGGTTCAAGGCCGTCATCCGTGACGGCGCCAACGACGCCGACAAGCAGGCCTCGCAGATTCAGGACTTCATCGAGCAAGGGGTCGACGCGATTCTGCTCACGCCCTGCAACGCTCAGCTTGCCGGAGCTGCCGTTCGGGAGGCGAACAAGGCCGGCATTCCGGTTTTCACCGCCGACACCGGCGTGCTCGACGAAAAAGCGCAGATCGTTTGCCACATCGCCACCGACAACTACGCCGGCGGCAAACAGGCCGGCGCTGCGATGATCGAGGCGCTGGGCGGCAAGGGCGGCAAGATCCTTGTCCTTGACTACAAGGTGGCCCAGTCCTGCCTGCAGCGCGTCAAGGGTTTCAAGGAAGTGGTCGACGCCCACAACACCAAGAACCCGTCGGCCCGGATCGTGATCGTCGCCGAACTGCCCGGCGAAGCGTCGCGCGATCCCAGTTCCAAGGCGGCGGCCGACGTGCTGGAAAAGAACAAGGATCTGGTGGGTGTCTTCGCGATCAACGATCCGTCGGCGCTCGGTGCCGTGGCCGCGATCGAAGCGGCCGGTTTGCAGAAGCAGGTCAAGGTCATCGGCTTCGACGGTCAACGGATCGGCAAGGAAGCGATCAAGGAAGGCAAGATCTACGCCGACCCGATTCAGTTCCCCGAAAAAATGGGCCGGATGTCGGTGCAGAAGATGGTCGAGTTCTTCGAGGGCAAGCGACCGGAAAAGCAGATCCTGATTCCTACCGCCCTCTATCGCAAGGCCGATGCCGAGAAAGACCCTGACCTGAAATGATCGAGACGGCGCCAAAGTCCGACGCCCCGTTGCTGGAGATGGCGACCATCGTCAAGTCCTTCCCCGGTGTGCGTGCGCTCAAGGGCGTGGACTTGTCGCTTCGAAAAGGCGAGGTTTTGGCGCTGATCGGCGAGAACGGTGCCGGCAAGAGCACGCTGATCAAGGTGCTCAGCGGCGCCCATCCACCCGACAGCGGATCGATTCGGATCGCCGGTGAGTCGGTCGAGTTTGCCACGCCGCGCGCGTCGATGGAAGCGGGCGTCGGGATCATCTACCAGGAGTTCAATCTGGTGCCGTTTCTTTCGGCCGCGGAGAACATCTTTCTCGGCCGGGAAGTGACGCGCGGGCCGGTGGTCGACAAGGCCGCCGAGCGGCGACAGGCCGCCGCCCTCTTTGAGCGCATCGGCATGCGCATCGATCCCGAGACGCCCTGCCACATGCTGTCGATCGCCGAACAACAGGTCGTCGAGATCGCAAAGGCCTTGGCGACCGATGTGCGCATCCTGGTGATGGACGAGCCGAGTGCGACCCTCACGCCGCAGGAAGTGGAGAAACTCTTCCAGATCATCCGCGGTCTGCAAGCCCAGGGCATCGGCATCGTGTACATCAGCCATCGTCTCGATGAAATTCTTGAAATTGCCGATCGGGTGATGGTGTTGCGCGACGGGGAACACGTGGAGACCCGGCCGATCGATCAGATCAATCGGCGTCAGATGATCGAGCTGATGGTCGGCCGGACGGTGGAAAACGAATTTCCCAAACACGACCACTCCATCGGTGCCGTGCGACTTCGCGTCGAGGGATTGTCCCGAGGAACCATGGTTCAGGATGTCAGCTTCACGGTCTCGGCCGGTGAGGTTCTCGGCATCACCGGGCTCGTGGGCGCCGGTCGGACAGAGACGGCACGGTTGCTGTTCGGCGCCGATCGGGCCGAGTCGGGCACCGTCACGCTCGACGGAAAACCGCTGCACCTCAGCAGTCCGCGCGCCGCGATCCGTGCGGGGATTTGTTTGTTGACCGAAGACCGAAAGGGTCAGGGGCTCGTCTTGACCCATTCCGTACGCGAAAACTTCGGCTTGCCGAATCTCGACCAGTTTGAGCGCGATGGTGTTTTGCAGCCGGCAAAGGAAAAGCAAGCGTTCGACGAGTTTGTCGAGTCGCTCCGGATCAAGATCTCCAGCGTCGAACAGGGTGCCGGGCAGCTCAGCGGCGGCAATCAGCAGAAGGTGGTGCTGGCGAAATGGCTGCAGCGGAACTGCGAAGTGATCGTGATCGACGAGCCCACGCGGGGCATCGATGTCGGCGCCAAGTACGAAATCTATCTGTTGATCAATGAGCTCGCCGCCGCCGGCAAAGCGATCGTGATGATCAGCTCGGAGCTGCCGGAAGTGCTCGGCATTGCCGATCGTGTGCTGGTCATGCGGCAGGGACGGATCAGCGGCGAGATCGATGATCCGCAGAACGCGACGCAGGAACAGGTCATGGAACTGGCCGCCCATTGAGAATCGACCAATCGACGTGACCGAGTCCAAACATAGAGCGATGTTTTCCCGATTCATGGTCGACTACGGCATGATCGTGGTGCTCGGGATTCTGGTGGCCGTCTTCAGCGTGCTCACGATCGAGGATCAGCAGAACGTCGGCGCGGCGGCCGGCGCCGAATTGGCCGAAAAGATCAAGGATGCAGACGGTCCCCAGACCGTCGTCATCGTGGCGCCGGGTGATCTGGGGACGTTGCTCATCGAGGAACTGACCGAGCAACTCGAAGGCACGGAGCACAAAGTGATCGGCAAGGTGCAGGGCACACCGGCCGACGCGGTGGATCAATTTCAGGCGCTGGAAGCGGCCGGTGAGAAAGCCACGATCGTTGCGTGCACACCGCAAACCGCCCGCTGGGCACCGGTGGAGAAGCGCGATCAGCACGCCGCCATCGCCGGCAGCACGCTGCTGACGCCCGATGAATACAAGTGGCCGACCGTTGTGACACGCGGCAACCTGCTCAACGTCGCTCAGCAGATTTCGATCATTGCCATCATCGCGATCGGCATGACGCTGGTCATCATCACCGCCGGCATCGATCTGTCGGTCGGCAGCCTGATCGCTCTGGCGGCGGTGACGTCGATGATGCTGATCCGAGACGTCGCCGGTGCCGAAGACGCCACCATGACCGGCATGATTCTCTCCGGCCTTGCGGGCGTCGGGGCGTGCGGTCTGATGGGACTGATCTCAGGTTTCTTCGTGGCCGCGTTTCGCTTGCCGGCGTTCATCGTGACGCTGGCGATGATGCTCATGGCGCGGGGCTTGGCGATGATGCTGACGCGCGCCGAATCGATCAACGAAGTGCCCGATGCGTTTGGCTGGCTCGGTGCCGGCCGCACAATAGGCATTCCCAACTCCGTCATACTCATGTTTGTTCTGTACGGCGCGGCGCACTTCGTGATGTCGCGGACGAAGCTCGGTCGTCACATCTATGCCATCGGCGGCAACGAAGAGGCGGCGAGGCTTTCGGGCGTACCCGTGCAGCGCGTGTTGCTGATCGTTTACACCGCCTGCGGTCTGTTTGCGGGTCTTGGCGGCGTGATCATGGCCTCGAAGCATCAGGGCGTGGAACCGAACGTCGGGGCGATGGCCGAGCTGACCGTGATCGCCGCGGTGGTCGTCGGCGGCACGAGCTTGATGGGCGGCCAGGGCAAAATTTTAGGAACGCTGATCGGTGCGTTCATCATCGCCGTGATCAAGAACGGCATGAACCAGGTCAACGTTTCTTCGTTCGCTCAGGATTTTGTACTCGGGGCCGTGATTCTCGGTGCGGTTCTCACCGATCAGTGGCGGAAGGGTCAAGTGAACTGGCAGAACTTCCGGAGTCTGTTTGCGCGTTAACGTTGGAAGGAAACGATTCATGTCTGAACCATACAGCTGCGAAAAACAATACATCGGCAACTTCGGCTATCCGGTCTGGGAGAACCCGACCGAGCACATGGTCAACGCCGCGTTTGATCACCACGGCCTCAGTTGGAAGTACGTGACGTATGAAGTTCCCGCCGGCAATCTCAAGGCCGCCTTTGAAGGCGTCAAGGCGCTGGGCTACCGCGGCTTCAACTGCACGCTGCCGCACAAGGTGGCGATCATCGAACACCTCGACGGTCTCGGCGAGTCCGCCGAGCTGATGGGCGCGGTCAATTGCGTGGTGAATCGAGACGGCAAGTACATCGGCGAGAACACCGACGGCAAGGGCTTTCTCGAGTCGCTCACACCGGTGGTGGACCCGGCCGGCAAGAAAGTGTCGATCTTCGGCGCCGGCGGCGCGGCGCGGGCGGTGTCGGTGGAGCTGGCGCTGTCGGGTGCGACGTCGATCACGATCGTCAATCGTTCAGTGGATCGCGGCAAGGAACTGGCCGGACTGATCAACGGCAAAACGCAGACGCCGGCAACGTACGAGCCGTGGGAAGGCGATTACGCGATTCCCGGCGACGTCGACATCGTCGTCAACTCGACGTCGATCGGCCTGTTTCCGGACACCTCGCGCGTCGCCGTCGATGTTTCGACGTTGCGGGCGGACCTGGTGGTGGCCGACATCATTCCCAATCCGCCGACGACGGCCTTCTTGACCGAGGCCGAGGCGGCCGGATGCACCACGATCGACGGCATGGGGATGCTGGTGAACCAGGGGAAGATCGGGATCAAGTATTGGACCGGCGTGGAGCCGGATACGTCGGCGATGCGAGCCGCTTTGGAAGAAATCTTCGATTAACAAGTGCCCGCGTGGCGGGATCAACACTGGGAGGGACGAACCATGAAACGCCGGATATTCTTTTGGCCTTCGACAATCCCTTGGTTGCCCGCGGTCCGCCTTCGACGTAACATTGCTTGGTCGTGTTGCTCCAATCGGGTCACAAACTCGCCCATTACGAGATCCTCGAGCCCATCGGGAAAGGCGGGATGGGAGAGGTTTATCTGGCGCGGGATGGGAAGCTCGGTCGGGATGTGGCGATCAAGGTCCTTCCGGATGAATTTGCCCAAGATGAAGAGCGACTCAGACGATTCCAGCGAGAGGCGAAAGTCCTCGCCTCGCTGAACCACTCCAACATCGCCTCGATTTACGGTCTGGAGCAATCCGACAGCACGCACTACCTCGTTCTCGAGCTCGTTCCTGGAGAGACTCTGGCGGAGCGGATTGCACGAGGACCGATTCCACTAGACGAGGCTGTCGAAATCGCCACCAAGATCGCCGCGGCACTAGAGGAAGCTCACGAGCAAGGGATCGTCCATCGGGACCTGAAACCGGCCAACATCAAGCAGACCGAGGACGGCAAGATCAAGGTTCTGGACTTCGGTTTGGCGAAAGTCTTCCAGGAGGAAACACCTGACGCCGACAGCTCGATGTCACCCACGCTCACACGAGATGCTACTCGGGACGGTGTCATTCTTGGCACCGCTGCGTACATGAGCCCGGAGCAAGCCAAAGGCAGGCGGGTCGATAAGAGGGCGGATGTTTGGGCGTTCGGTGTCGTGCTGTATGAGATGTCGTACGTGTTGAGGAAGGAGCCGGCTTGGGAGGCGTTGCCTGCCGAGACACCTGCCGAGCTTCGCCAGGCACTGCGCGTCTGTCTTACGAAGGATCCCAAGCGCCGAGTTCGCGACATTGCCGATGTGCGACTCGCCATCGACGGAGCGTTCGAGACGAGAGCAGACGTTTGTTTCCCAGTCGGCCGATTGGCGTCGTCATGGCGGCCGCTGCCGGATTGTTGCTCAGCGTCATCACCGGCGTCGCGGTGTGGAATCTGAAGCCTGAAGCGCCACGACGCGTCGTACGGTTTTCGCTTCCGTTGCCCCCGGGCGATTTACTGACAGGTACGGGTCGTCACGTCGTGGCTCTCTCTTCGGACGGTACCCGCCTCGTTTATAGTGCGAACGGGCAGCTTTACCTCCGTGCGATGGACCAAATCGAGGCGACTCCCGTCCGAGGCACGGAAGGCGGTGCTCGAAGTCCCTTCTTCTCTCCCGACGGTGAGTGGGTAGGCTTTTATGTAGACGGCCAACTCAAGAAGGTCGCCATCCGTGGCGGTGCACCCGTGAGTCTATGTGACGCAATAAATCCGTGGGGTGCTCGGTGGGGAGCCGATGACACCATTGTTTTCGGGCAACGTGGGGCTGGCATCATGCAGGTGTCCGCCGATGGAGGCACGCCCGAGGTTCTCATCTCGATGGAGAAAAGGGACGAGGTCGGCCATGGCCCGCAGGTCTTGCCGGGCGAAAAAGCCGTGCTCTTTACCCTCGGGGACGGTACGAACTGGGATGACGCGCAGATCGTGGTGCATTCTCTCGAGACCGGTGAGAGAAAGGTTCTGATCGAAGGCGGCAGAGACGCCCGCTACGTGCCCACGGGGCACCTGGTCTACGTCTTGGATGGAACGCTTTTGGCCGTGCCGTTTGATGTGGACAAGCTCGAGGTGACGGGCGGTCCCATACCCATGGCCGAGGGCGTCATGACCGCTGGTGTGCGTACGGGAGCCGCGCACTTCAGCGTTTCGGACACGGGTGGCTTGGTCTATGTCTCGGGAAGCGGTCTAGAGAGCCACACGCTCGTCTGGGTGGATCGGGACGGAAGAGAAGAGGCACTGGCAGCCGAGCCGCGTGCCTATAGGTATCCGCGTATCTCTCCCGATGGGAGCCGCGTCGCCGTCGATATGCGCGACCAGGAGAGCGACATCTGGATTTGGGACTTCGCCCGGGAGACACTGACCCGGCTCACGTTCGCTCCCGGCGGGGACCTCCTCCCGGTTTGGACGCCGGACGGGAGGCAGGTGGCGTTCGCCTCTAACCGTGACGGGACATTTGACCTTTACTGGAAAGCGGCCGACGGCACCGGTGCGGTCGAGCGACTGACCGAAAGCGAGAACAATCAATTTCCATACGCCTTCACCCCGGACGGGAAGCAGTTGGTGTTTCTCGAAGTAGGGCAAAACCGCGACCTCGGAGTGCTTTCCCTCGAGGGCTCTTCGGAGCCGCTTCTGGCGACCGAGTTCGCGGAACGAAACGCGGAGATCTCTCCAGACGGCCGGTGGCTGGCCTACGAGTCGAACGCCTCGGGCCAGAACGAAATCTATGTGCGGCCGTTCCCGAACGTCGAGGATGGGCAGTGGCTGATCTCGAGCGGCGGTGGTACGCGGCCTTTGTGGGCTCCGGACGGCCGCGAGTTGTTCTATCTGGCTCCCGGCGCAAGACTGATGGCGGTCGATGTTCAGACCGAGCCTAGCTTCGCTCCCGGTAACGCCGAGGAGGTCTTCGCGGGGTACTACGCGCCGGCGGGCGGACGCCCCTACGACATCTCCCCCGATGGCGAGCGCTTCCTGATGATCAAGGAAAGTGCGGGCGTCGACTCGACGGAATTCATCACCGTCATCAACTGGTTCGAAGAACTCGAGCGGCTCGTCCCCACGGACAACTGATGTCCCTCCAACCCGGCACCCGACTCGGTAACTACGAAGTCCTCTCCGACCTGGGCTCCGGCAACAGCTACTCCCCTTACCTACATCTACCGCGCCAGCCCTCGACCCTACCAGCTCCTGTGATACCTTGAGGTCGGAGATGTCGAACATGAATCCTCGAAGAATGATGGCTTCGCCTCTCACGGAATCCAGCCGTTGACGACATCACGGCTCCAGGCGGTTTCGCCATCAGCTAAAGTTTTTTGGTCCTCCTGCCCTTTCTGTGGATCCCGATTAGGGGCGCAGGCCATCGCGCCTCCAGCAGACCACGGTGCTCACCGGCGTCAAAGCTGCCCTCGCTTCGCTCGACCGCTGCGCCGGCCTTGACTCCTTATTCTGACGTCAGAATAAGGAGTCTTATTCTCCCCTTGCGATTATGCAGACCTTGTACGTAGAGAGCGCCGCTCGGTATGTGCACAACCTGCCATGGAGACGAGGTCGCGATTTAGCCCGAGCTGCAAAGAGCTCATCGCCGAGTCCCACCCGGACGACGAGGCGACCGGTTTCGAAGTCGGCGACCTCCGAGGCTGGATGTGGGCCGAAGTGCCTCGCGAGCAATAACCTCTCCCCGCTTGGGCCGCTTGGGCCGCTTGGGGAAGACTCCTGGGAACGACTCTCTCTCTGTCTGTCTAGACGGAGTTGAAGTGTCGGTCGCGGTTCACGCACGCGGTCCGCTGAGCGACGGTAGCGGTCCATCTTGTCTTTGCCGAAGTCCAGCTCAGCCATGTAACCGTTATGCGTTTTGCAAGCGAGCCGAATATTTTCAGCGCTTCGATCGCCGCCGACGCCATAGGGCTCGTCGTGGTGGAACTCCACTCCCTCGCGCGCCGGGCAGCGCCTGCCGTCTTTGGTCTCATACGTGCATTGACCGCCGTCACGCTCCCATACGAAGCGTCTCACCGGGGCGGAGATGCCGCGCACACCGGGCGACGTGTCGGCTTCTTCGAGACTCTTTCTCGTGTTTTTCGTCTTACCGAAACGCTTGGCTTCCAGCCGTTCGAGTTTCTCGCTCACGGCAGCTTCCATAACCGAAGCGAGGTCTACGCCAGGCATGAGCGCGGAGAGCCGCTCGATTTTGTCACGAAACTCGGCGCTCGCCGTGAACTGAACTTTATAACGCGCGGGGGCCAGCGGCTCGACGACCGCCAGCTTCTCAGGTGCTTTCGGAGCAGGAGCTGGCGGAGGGGCCTGACAATTCTCTCCGACGCTGTCTGGACCGGCTCCGTCTGAACGAGGCTCGGTCGGCGTTTGTGGCACGAACTTCGCTTGCCGCGACACCAACTTGCGAACCACCGACGGGACATCCGGCTTCGGCGCAATCTCGGCCACCAGTTCTTTGATCGCGTCCTTGGTCTTGTGAATGGCTCGAGTAAAAGCTCATCGCAATTGGCTTTGGTTAGATGCGGTGCCAGCACGCAGATGCCACTCAAGTGGAGTCGTCCATCCTCGACCATCGTCAGGAGCACGGGATATTCGCGCGACGCTCGTGCGGCCGCAATCCGCAGATACGCCTCCGCCTTCGACAAGTGCAACTCATCGATACAATATTGGAACATCGAAGGCGAGGCTTCACGAGCAAAGAGTCTGCGCGCATCGACTTCGGCGATGTGCGCGACGAGAACAGACTCGACGCGCCGCGACTGAGCCAACACATCCGACAGTCGACGGAGTAGCTCGTCATCCGATAGCGATTTCAATTCTTGCGTTTTCTTCATGTGCTTCTTATAACATGGACTTTTTAGACGCTCTGAGTTGGCGCCTGTCGGGTGTAAACACGTCGAGAGACTTCCGAAGTCATTTCGAGCGAAACGATGCGCTTGTCGTTTCTTCAGCGCGTGCACAGTGGCATTACAGATCGTGTCTGCGATTTTTGTCGAGTCGCTTCGAAAAAGCTGTCAAGCACAAAGTGGGTCCGGACCGGGTACATTGGTGACAAAACGGACCGGCGACATGGGTGACAATCCCTTTACCAGGGAGGTGGCCGATGCCGTGGGACGAGACGAATTGCATGAATGAACGAGTGAGATTCATCGCTACGCGCCTTGAAGCTGGGGAGCCGTTCAGTGCCCTGTGCGAACGGTTTGGGGTGAGCCGAAAGACTGGCTACAAGTGGGTCGAACGTTACGAGTTGGATGGGGTCGCAGGTCTGGAAGAGCGTTCTCGCGCCCCTTTGTCGCATCCTCACGCTGTCGCGGACGACGTGGTGGAAAAGATTCTGAGAGCCCGGAAGAAACACCCGCGTTGGGGACCGCGCAAGTTGCGTGTCATCCTGCAACGGCACTATCCGCAGCTCGCGCTGCCGGCGACGAGCACGATCGGAGAGGTTCTGCGTAAGAATGGGCTCATCCAGAAGCGGCGGCGGATACGCCGAAGCTCTCCGTATGGCGATCGTCTGGGCGACTACGGGAGCCCCAATGCGGTGTGGTGTGCCGACTTCAAGGGACATTTTCCGGTTGCAGGGGAGCGTTGTCACCCCTTGACCGTGAGCGACGGATGCAGTCGCTATTTATTTGCCTGTCAGGGTCTTCACCGGCCATTGTTCAAGCCGACACGGAAGATATTCGAATCGGTATTTTGAGCATACGGTCTGCCGGACGCGATTCGAACCGACAACGGAGCGCCGTTCTCGACTCTTGCGCCAGGAGGACTGTCCAGACTTGCTGTTTGGTGGATTCGTCTCGGAATCCGTCCTGAGCGGATTCAGCCCGGCCGACCCGATCAAAACGGAAGACATGAACGGATGCACAGCACCTTGAAGTCAGAGACGGCTAAACCGCCCCGAGCGAGCTTTCGAGCACAGCAACGGGCATTCGATCGGTTCCGGGAGGAATACAACGAAATCCGCCCGCATGAGGCACTTGGTCAGGAGGTTCCTGCATCTCGCTATCAGCCCTCGAACCGCCCCTACCCTCGTCAGCTCCCGCAAATCGAATACCCGGAGCACTTCTACGTCGCTCAAACCTATCCCAACGGAATGATCTCTTTTGAGTCCAAGCAGTGGTACATAAGCAGCTGTCTAAAGTCAGAGCGCGTCGGTCTCGAGCAAGTCGATGACGACCGGTGGAAGGTTCACTTCGGTCCCGTCCCTCTCGGGATTCTCGATGTTCGAAACGCCAGGGACCGTGGATATCGCGCCTTTGGGCTTCTAGTTTCTCCCGAACGACGAAGCAAGAGGCCATACAAAAGACGAGGCCCGAAATGATCTCGAAGAGAATCCACGACACCGCAAACTGTTACCTATGTGCCCGGTCTGTTTCGTTACCGATGTAGGCGGTTGCACAGTGCTCTTTTTTCGCCTCTCCCGCCATTGTCTCGAGGGTGAGACCGCCGCAGTTTAGGTAGACGAGACTGATGAGAGCTGAGAGCTTCGACAGAGTGGAGCCCGAAGCTCGAGTGGCTCAGCAACCGGATCTTATTGTTCATTCCTTCGAGTCGGCCGTTGCTGAGTCTCCACGTGACCGACGCAACGACGCCATCGAAGTGTCTGCGGAGCATCTTCGCGACGCGTTTAATGGGCTCTATTTTCGACTTCATAGCTCGCCGCAGCCGTCCTCCGAGAAACTTCGTTGCCCAGGTCTCGGTTTTGTAGGTGTAAAGATCCATGAAGTCGTCGCGCAGCAGCATGGCGCGGTAGGGGGGCGATTGGCTCGCACCTGCTCGCGAAGACGCGCCTGTCTTTCGCAGTGCGGTTGTGCCTCGCCTTGATGCTCACCCCTTCGAGCTCCGCCGCTTCTTGTGGTCCGAGCTTGCGGAAAAACCGCAGCACGTTTTGGCGTTGCGCTCCTTTCCCGCCCAGACGACCCGGCCCCTGAGATGGTCCACCAACAATCTGGCTTTGTCCGCTGGAAGTGAAAACCCCAAACCCCAGCCCTTGCAAACCGATGAGCCGATGAGCTTGTCGAGCAACGTAGTAACGCGCATCGCGGAACGCTCCTTTCTTTTCGGTTACAAGAAGGATCTTAGCGTTTCGCCGATGCGCATCTTCCACTTTGGTACTCTGTCGACCCGCTCCAGGCCCTTACCCAATGTCACCGCGCCTCGCTACCCAGCCCGAGTCAAAGCTGTGGGAAACGCCCTCACGCTCCTGATGGCTCAACACCTTGCGCGACCACTGAGCTCTCTTCGAAGCCTGGGAGGCGTTTTCCATAGCCTCCACTAATCGATTCCCCCTTGCTTATTCCAAATGAATGAATCTTTTTTGTATATATGTCAGGAGGGGCTTGTGGGCGCTGTGGGAAACGCGAAGCGTTTTCCAAGCGATTGTGGAAAACGCCGCAGCCTCCGTTTGTACGTGCTCACATCCTATCCCTAAACGTCTCTCTCGCTCGTGCTTCCGGCGTTTTCCGCGATCGCGGCAGCGTCCATAGGCCATACCCTCCCGCCCAAATCAGATCCCCCGAAACGACAGGAGAACCAGTTTTTTTAGAGATTCAATACTCTTTTTTAATCATATTTGGGAAGTATGGCCAATTGATCGGCAAGAGGTTTTTCTAAGAAGAGGTCAAATTCCGCGAAGAAATCCTCCGATGACATCCCAAAGGTTTTTTGGAACGCTCCTTCCCACCCAAGTTCGTTGAGACTAGGATAGAAGGTGTCTAGTAGCGCTTCCTGGCCTACCTTGTTTAGCAGATAAGCAACGCACGCGAACAATGCCCAGGCGCCCAAATCATAGGCCGCACGCGAACAATCATTGTCGTAAGTAAGTTCATGTAGCTTGGTCCCCGGGCAGTTATCTTCGATCCTATTCTTGCCGCTTTTCATTTTGTTTTCAAAACTCTGTTCGAGGGAGCTCAAACCACTATTGTCGATCGTGGTCAACTTCCCTGAGGCCCACAACTTTCTTACAGTAGTTTGCGCCATGTACTCAGCTCCACCCTCCTTAGACCAGACGGGTCCCAGGAGTGCACGCCTTTTGTCCGGATCGTTTGATTGAAGGTGAGCATGCTGTACGGCGTGAAAGTACTCATGAAATACGGTTTTTTGATCCCCTCCTGGACTTGAACCAAACAGTTTGTCAAAGCCGAGAGGATACGAAGAAATAAACAAATGAATACCCCATCCACGCTTGCCATTACGTCCCATGGACCCACCCCCCTTCTCACGTGCAATGGCGTCAGCGCCTTTCTGCCGATAGTACTCAAATCGATGTTTTTCGTTAGGGTCCAGGTTCTCAGTTAGGCATTGAGACTTTTCAGAATTCCCACGCTGCGAGCGACGTTCACAGAATAGTTCAGTAAGGTCCTTGGCAGCCTCTAGATCCGTTCCTAACACCCAATACTCCAGCGGTCCGTAGTTTCCCCATTCGGCCGTTGCTACAAGCAATGTATTGGTTAAACCGTTACGCACATCGTCAGACAAGTCTGCTGCAAAGAATGTCTCTGGTGGAGCCTCGATAATTTGCCCCCAAGTATCTGCTGCAACATCTTCATTCGCCGAGCTTTCTGACGTCGTTTCAGTTCCCTCAGTTGTAGTTTCTGAAATAACATTCTGATCTTGAACTTTGTCTCCTACACAAGAAATTAATAATGTTAATCCAAAGAATAAAAGTAGTTTTTTCATTGTTGAAAACCCTCCTACTATTTCTGATCTTGCTCTTGTTCCAAAAACCCCGTACAAATTGTTTTTATAATCAATCCAAAATCTGGTTTTTTCCTCCAACAGCCTTTTGTCCCCCTTCCGATCCTCCACCGTTCAGGCCCAAATCACGGTACTCTCGGTCGAATCGCCGCCTTTGCCGTCGTTATTTCAACGACTGCCGTCTGAAGGCCCGAAGGCTCCGTGGTCAGCTGGATCACCCCCGGCTGCTTCGTCGCCTGGATGATGACCATCGCGAGGCCGTTGAAGGCGCTCCGCTTGTCCGCCTTGTCCGGCTCGTGGCTCGAGGGGTCCCCGTTTCCCACGCCGATGATCTGCCCGGGGCCCTCTAGACTGAATTGCACCTCGTTCCCCGCGGTCGGCACGAACCGACCCTGCGCGTCGAGGATTCTGACTTTCACCAGGGAGACGTCCTCTCCGTCCGCGTTGACGCTCAAGCGGTCGGGCTCGAGTGCTATGCCGGCTGGCTCCGCCGCCGTCTCTCGCCTGGTCTCGACGACGACCTCTCCGTCCCGGTAGCACTTGGCTTCCAGAACTCCCGGCTCCCACTCGACCTTCCACGACAGGCTCGAGTGCGGCTGCATGTCTTGGTGTCCCTGGCTCTCCCCGTTGAGAAACAGCTCGACGCTCTCGCAGTTGCTATAGCACTGGACCTCGATCGTCCTGTCGCTCTCGTCTCTGTCCGCCCAGTTCCAGTGCGGGAATAGGTGAAGGACGGTCTCGTCGCTCCAGACCGACTTGTAGTAGTAATAGTCCTCCTTGGGGAAACCGCAGAGGTCCATGATGCCGTAGTTTGAGATGACAGAGGGCCAGTCATAGGGATACGGCTCGCCGCGATAGTCCATGCCATTCCAGACGAATCCGCCCGCCACGTAATTAGACTCGGCCACCATGCGCCAGGTCCGCTCGGCCCTGGGGTTGTAGCAGCTGCGATGGCCCTTCTTTGTGTCCTCGTCATATACCCCGCGCGTCGTCTTGGCGTAGGCGGTCTCGAGGGCCACCATCGGGCGCTCCTGGTTTTCAGCATGGTAATCGTCATAATTGTCCGGATTAAAACCCCTGACATCGAGGACTTCTGTGAAGTTTATGAGATCTTCTAATAACTCAATCTCATCAGGCGAGCGCGCGCCTCCGAGTGGTCCCACGGGCCCGGTGGTGGGTCGGTAGGGATCCAGCCGCTTGATCACGTCATGCATCGCCTGCAACTGTTTCTTTGCCTCCTCATAGCCCTGCTTCAACGCCTCGTTGTACATGCTCCAGAGGATGATGCTGGGGTGGTTCCTGTCGCGCCGCACCAAGCTTTCCACGGTGGCCAGCACCTCCTCCGAATCACCCATATGGCGGTTCTCGTCAATCACCAGCATCCCCAGGCGATCGGCCGCGTCCAGTACCTCCACGGTCGGCGGGTTGTGCGCAGCGCGGTAG
This sequence comes from Candidatus Marinacidobacterales bacterium, assembly GCA_965237955.1. GTDB lineage: Bacteria > Acidobacteriota > Vicinamibacteria > Marinacidobacterales > SMYC01. The sequence goes on from OZ250169.1 coordinate 5,582,032, forward strand.
GCGTTGGCACCCATCTCCTTGAGCTTCTCTAACCGGTAAACGTTGATCCTGTCTGGCAATGGCATCTTCTTCATACCCGTGGCTGGCTACGACGCTCAGAGTCTCTTTAGAATCGTCGAGTAGCAGGATGGAGTGGCTGAAGCCGAAGAGATCGTCCATGGTGCCGAGGACGATGTCGAGGATCTCGTCGAGGTTCAGAGTGGAGTTGATGACGGTCGAGACTTGTTGAAGGATGCGGACTTCCGCGGTCTTTTGGGCGAGCTCGTCTTCGAGCTCGGCGCTCGCCGGACGTTCGGAGTTCATGGGCACTACCTGGAAGGTTTGAGAGAAACTTTGCGGACCGATTGGACTTCGTAGACATCCGCCGCTTTGAGCTTGAAGATCCCGGACATTCCGCTCACCGAGGCGATGGCCTCGATCTGCATGTCCATCTCGTCGAAAATAGGGCCTTCCGTTTCCGAGTGATCGTAGCGAGCCTGAATAATCCAATGCGCGTATCCGTGATAGTCATTCAGGAGGACGCAAGCATTCGGATTCTCGCGGACGTTTTTGACCGTCTTGTTGAAAAACTGAAAGGATAGAGCCACATGCTCCGGGTCCACATAATAGACCTGGGAGATGATGGTCGTGTTCGGTACACCATCTGCCGAGCACGATATGACCAGTGCGGGAATACCGTTCTCCATGACCGGCTTGATCGCGTCTGGGAGCTCGACCCGTTCCATCATTTCTCCGCGGGTACGAGTCTGCGCCCGGCGCCCGGGCCAGGAGTCTGGAGATAGATTTCCTGCACTTTGAAGCTTATGGCCACACTCGGTTCGGCGGCGGACGCGCGGCAGCTGTCCTCCGAGAATCCAAACAGCTTGGTTCCACGGTCGACCAGGTTCGCTCGGCACTGCTCGAAGGCGGCAACGTCCGATTCGCTGTACGACCGGGCTGAAACGAAATCTCCCTTGAATTGGTAGGTTTGGTGCAAGGGTACTTTCGCAGACGGTTACAGCAAAGTGACCGTTGTCTTCGAGCGATGGGATCAGATCCGGGATGAAGTGCTCGGCAACGAGGCAGGTGATCGTCTGCCGGTCCGGCTCGACGAACCATCCCGAAAGCCGGTGCACGTGCGGGACGAGATCCTTGTCTCGGGTGCCACCGATGCCCACCGTCGCGGTTTTCAGGAACTCGATGATCGCGTCCGGGATCAAGGTAAGCTGCCTCCATGCTCTGTGCTTCTCCGAGCGACGAGCTATTCTTTGTCAGTCCGTAGTCGAGACAAATTCTAATGGAGGAAACCGCGCTGAGCAAGCAGTCGCAGCGCGATCCGCCAGCGCTCAACTCAGAACGTCCTCATGGCCTTCGAGAAATCGAGCCCAAGCGGGAGCGCTTCTCGAGAGTCGCGTCCTAAGAGAGGCCATCTCGCCGCTGCTCATCGGCATGAAGCTACGGGTGCTTGCCCCGGTCGCTGTTGACCGGTTGCCCTCAAGTACAAGAGATCGTGGGTTGAAACAGAGAGTTTTTCAGCCCGGTACACTTGAGCGGTGAGCGCGATCGACGACAAAGCATGCTCAAGATCAAGACTCGGCGGAACAATCGCGTCGTCCGAGTCGAGCGGCGCGTGGAGAGCGGTACCGCGAGGCGGTTGAAGGACGCGCGGTTGGAGTCAGAGGATTCCGAGAACCTGAACACGTCGTTCGTCGAGCGCCTCAACCTTACCATTCGTCAAGGGTCAGCGTACTTGCGCCGTCGCTCGCCATGCCACACCCGTTGCCAAGACCAGCTCCGCGAGCACGTTGAGCTTCTGCGTTGTCATTACAACTTCGTCCGGCCGCACAGAGCTTTGAAGTTCGGGCGAGAGACCAGGACGCCGGCGATGCAAGCCGGTTTGGTGAGTAAGCGATTGACCTTGAGCGATATCTTCACCGCACGCGGTGTCTCTCTGCGTCTTTTTGTGCCAGTTGTGCACGTCTCTGTTACCGTCCGGCCCACGGAATCTCACGCAGCCTAGCTGCCGACGATCTCATGGCCGCACGATCAAAGAACGGCTGCCTGATCAACAGCGGATGGCGCAAGCACCGGTGAATGACCCCGAAACATTCTCGTGTCAGCAATCAGTAGGTAGCTACCCCACCGAACTCCCGTCTGAAGTCGGAGCCGCCTTCGAAGATCTTTTCTTCGCGGTTGTAGATGATGACCTGAAAACATCCGATTGCGTTGGTGAGCTCGAGCGTGTGGCCTCTCACGCGCAACAAGTCAAGCGTGTCCCGAGAGAACGCGTTGCCCTCGATGCGGATGCGATCGGGTAGCCACTGGTGGTGAAAACGACCAGCATCAACGACGTCTTGCGCGTTCAAGCCATAGTCGACGGCGTGCAAGATTGTCTGCACGACACCACTGATGATGGTGCGACCACCCGGGGTGCCTGTCACCATGAACAGCTCGCCATCTTTGGCGACGATCGTCGGGGTCATGCTCGACATCGGCCTCTTTCCCGGTGCCGGAAGGTTCCGCTCGATGCCGATCAAATTCGTCTGGGTCCTTCCTTCCCAGCCGTTTTCGCCCACCATGTAGGCATCAGGCACACCATGGAAATCGCCAAGCTCCGTATTGAGGAGAAACCCAGCGCCGGTCACGACCGACATCGTACGCCCAATGGTATAGATGACCGACACGGCGTTCCGCTCGCCGTCCACGACCGAGTAGGCCGTCGTTTCCGGACTCTCGCTGGGCAACTCGAAACCCGTCGTCGACGACGTCGAGGCACGATCGAGGTCGATCGTTGTACGGAGTTGATTCGCGTACTCCTTCGACGTCAGCCGCTCGACAGGAATGCCGGGGTTGAAATCTGGATCGCCCATGAAGCGCGCCCGGTCGGCGAAGCCACGCCGCATCGCTTCCACCATGACGTGAACGCTCGCCGCCGAGTGCATTCCCATCGCGTTCATATCGAATCCTTCGAGGATGTTGAGCATCTCCACTATTGCAGTGCCGCCGGTGCTCGGCGGCGGCATGGTGATGATTTCGTAGCCGCGGTAAGTACCTCGGATGGCGGTGCGCTTGACCGCTTGCTCGCCCTTCAAGTCGTCGAGGGTGATGAGACCGTCGACACGCATCATCTCTTCGACGATGAGACGCGCCGTCTCACCTTCGTAAAAACCCGCCGCGCCGTTTTCCGCGATGCGCTCGAGAGTATCGGCCAAGTCGGGTTGTTTGAGGATGTCGCCGGCGCGGTACGGCTCTCCGTTTTTCGTGAACTGAGCGAGCGTCCCTGGGTGACCCTTATACCTCTCCGCAAAGCCTTTGAGTTGACGCTCGAAGTTGACCGTCACCAGAATCCCGTCCCGCGCAAGAGCGATCGCGGGCGCGACCAACTGGCTCCATGGGAGCTTCCCATGCTCTTGCCAAGCGAGGTAGAACCCCGAGACGGTTCCGGGGATGCCCACGGTACGGCCGCTCCTGTAGTGGAGGTCCCGGCTGTATTTACCGTCTTTCATGAACAGATCCGCGGTGGTGGCCGCTGGGGCTTTCTCGCGGAAGTCATAGGTGCTCGCTTCGCCGTTCGCGGCGCGGAACACCATGAAGCCGCCGCCGCCGATATTCCCCGCACCCGGACGCGTTACCGCAAGGGCGAGCCCGGTGGCGACCGCGGCGTCGACCGCGTTGCCTCCGGCTCGGAGAACGGTGAGCCCCGCTTCCGACGCGGGCATCTTCTCGGAGACCACCATGCCGCTCCGGCCCCGGATGGGCCTGGAGCTCGCGTAGAGATGCGACGTCGCGAACGATAAGACGATGGCGAGAGCCGAAAGCCGCTTTGAATAGTTCATGGGGTCCTCCTAAGCAGCGCCACGATAACATATCGCCGAGCGATTGCGCCACCCGGAGGTGCACCGCTACAACGGACTTGCGGTGGAATATTCCTGAGCAGCTTCTTTCGAAAAGCTAGCTCTCGCGCCCATGATGACGACATCGTACGACTTGTCGGTCATAGCAATCCAGGCGAACCGGGCGCCATCATACCCGCCAGTCCCGAGTCGGTACAATCCGCCGCTTTCGAATCGTGGTCGAGTGGTCTTATTGATGTGCCAGTTTTGAATGGAGGCCTCCATGTCCCAGTTATCGACTCTCGATCGGCGGAAGCCCGTGCATCAGAGGGCGAACCCAGGAGACCTCCTATCGCCAGGCGGAGCCTGCCCTGCAACGTGGCGGATCTGGCCTTTACCGCATCCTCCCGCGCTTTCATTTCCACGGCGATGAATGTAATCTTGGTCGGACCACAGAGCCCGGACCACAGAGTATGGAGCCATCCTAATGAATCTCAAAGTGCAGACGCTTCTTGCTTTGATCCTCCTCTTGAGCGTGAGCCCCGGCCTGATGGCCCAGGGCGAGCTTGCGCCGTCGGTACCACCCCTCTATCCCCCACCCTCCACCACGCAGCATAGCGTCGAGATCGCGGGCCGGACACTTCAATACACCGCGACAGCGGCGACGATTCCACTGACGGATCAAGTCGGCAAGACGATGGCGCACGTCTTCTTCATTGCGTACGAGAAAGACGGCGTCGATGACCCAAGAATCCGTCCTCTCCTTTTCTCGTTCAACGGCGGGCCGGGCGCCGCCTCCACTTTGATGCACATGGGTCTCCTCGGACCTCGGCGAGCCCTCCTTGACGACGATGGGTTCCAGCTCGAGCCGCCCTACCAGTTGGTCAACAACGAGTACTCGGCGCTCGACGTCGCGGACCTCGTTTTCATCGATCCGGTCTCGACCGGCTACAGCCGGGCCGTCCCCGATGTCGATCCGAAACAGTTTCACGGCTTCCGGGAAGATCTCGAGTCGGTGGGAGAGTTCATACGGCTCTACGTGACTCGCTACAAACGATGGGACTCGCCCAAGTTTCTCATCGGGGAAAGTTATGGCAGCCGGCGTGCGGCCGGCCTCTCAGCGCACCTTCAGCGTGAACACGGTATGGACCTGAACGGCATCATCCTCGTCTCGGCGGGCTCGCTGGGCCAGCAATACGGCAACTTCGGGATGCTGGAATATGCCTTGAACCTCCCCCACTTCGCCGCCACCGCTTGGTACCACAAGAAAATTGCCTCCGATCTCCAGGCCAAGCCCCTGCGTGAGGTCCTCGACGAGGTCGAGACCTTCGCCCTCGAGGATTACGCCATAGCGCTGATCAAGGGAAACCGCCTGACCCAGGACGAGCGGGACGACATGGTTCGCCGGCTCTCGCGGTACACGGGTCTTTCAGAAGACTACATCGCAGCCACCCACCTCCGCATCACGCGCGTTCGTTTCCGGAAGCAATTGCTGCGCGATGAGAACCGCACGGTGGGCCGGATCGACAGCCGGTACACAGGAATCGACTCCGATGCCGCGGGGGAGCTGATAGAGTTCGATCCCGCCCAGGCCAATCTTCGCGGCACCTTCGCAGCAACGATGAACAGCTACCTCAGAAATGCTCTTCGATACGAAGTGGACTTGAAGTACGAGGCCTCGGCCAACGTAAAGCCTTGGAATCCGGCGCCGGATCTCAATCTCCTCGAAGCGCTCCGCTCGGCCATGGCTCAGAACCAGAACCTCAGAGTGCTAGTGGCCGATGGCTACTACGACAAGCTCTACTTCTGGCCCGCCTTTACCTTTTCGCAGTTCGACTTCAACCCGGAGCTCAGAAAAAGGGTCCGGATCGCAACTTACGAGGCGGGTCACATGATGTATCTCCGCAAGGCGTCGCTTGCCAAGATGAAAAGCGACATCGCCGATTTCATCCTCTCCGCCGTGCCGGAGTGGACATCGCCCTAGCAACGCGCCGTCTCGATTGGGCATCGAGTTCGCACCTCCAGCCGTAGAACTCTGTTAATCGAGCAAAGAAATCAAGCGCCGGAGTTCAAGTCTTCAACGCAAATGTTAGCCTTTGGGCGTCCCCAAAGGTGCGTCCTCCGAGAGCATTGAGCTCGGCGAGCATCAGCGCTAGTCCCCTGGAACAGAGGTTCGTAGCCTAAAGCTCGACGCCATTTTGTGGGTTGGCGAGGCGTGACGACGAAGTCATATTGGAATATTTCGAGGAGGAACAACGAAGCCAGCGCGCAAAAAGGGCCCGAGATTTAGGCTACGAACCTCTGTTCCAGGGGACTAGGGCATGACGGACTTTCGGCTGGTCCGGCGGCCTGAGCTCAACGACAATCTCGTCGGTCGATTTGTTCGTTATTGTGCCTGGAAGTTGGAGAATCGAACGAAAAATGGTTAACCAATCCCTGGGATCTTCGTAGTGCTGGAAGAAGCGGCGCGGGCGCCTCGGCATTATAGGTGGCGATCTTAATGGCAATGACAAGGTTTCGTCGCTTCGTTCGCATCGTGACCGCATGGAGCCGGGACGAACGTTACTACGAAAAGCATTGAGGCTAATCAAAGCGCATCGCGCGTGGGCTGAACTAGCTTGCGGCCACCCGACGTAGTAAAATGTCCGGCCCCGCGGCCGAAACCGCTCACGACAGGTTTACTAGCGACCATCCATGAAACAAATAAGCATTCAAATCCGCTCAGCTTGGGGCACACTGCGTTGGTCGTTGCCTCGCTCGAGCGGCGGGAGGTAAATCATGCTTGATACCGCCACACGTCTCATGCGTCAGACGACTCAGGGACTCAGTCGCCGGGATTTCTTTGGCGCTGGTGTCCTAGCCGGCCTCGCCTCGCTCCTCCATCCCCGAGCCGCGCGGGCCAATGCCTGGAAGGTGTCCACCTACTCCGACAACGTCTACACGCGACTGCTCGGCGTCAAGCCGCATCTCCCGGGGCACGACCACGAGACTTCGCTGGGCGGCTCCCGAATGCCTGCCGAAGTGATCCGAGCGATGGCGGAGGCCAACGAATACTTCGTTGACATGCACGAGCTGACGAAGGCTGCCGGACGCCGCATCGCCGAGGTCACCGGCGCCGAGGCGGGTCTGATCACCTCGGGCGCGTTCTCAGCGCTGATTCTCGGCGCAGCCGCCTGTTTGACAGGCGATGACCCGGACCGTATCGAGGCGCTACCTCACCCAACGTGGCCGCGCCGCGAGTGTCTCACCCAGACAGCCCACCGATTCGATTACGACCGCGCTTACCGCGCTGCCGGCATGACGATCGTGGACAAGGACACGAGAGAGGAAGTTGCTGCCGCAATTTCGGACAAGACGGCGATGCTCGCCTGTCTCGCGCGCATCGAGCGGCTCGAGGACCGCTCGGCCGACGTCATGCTGCCCGAGGAGTTCGTAGAGCTCGGCAAGAAACACAGCGTTCCGGTGCTGATCGACGCCGCGTCCGAGCTCCCTCCCGAGGGTAACCTGCAACGCTACGTCGACATGGGCACCGACTTGGTGATTATCAGCGGCGGCAAAGGTATTCGAGGACCGCAATCGACTGGAATTCTGGCCGGTCGCACGGACCTGATCGAGGCCGCGCGTCTCAACGCGGCCCCTCTTGAGAACATCGGGCGCGGGATGAAAGTCGGCAAAGAGGAGATGATCGGCTTCATCGTGGCCCTCAATCGCTACGTGGAGCTCGATCATGAGCTCGTGAAACAGCAGTGGAATCAACGCTCGAGCGAACTCGCGGGCCATCTGCAAGGTGTCCCCGGCCTCACGGCGGAGCCGGTCTGGAGCACCAGGGGCTACTACGACGTCAAGCTCTCCTTGGACGAGCACATCATCCCAATGACCATGGACGAGGTGCGGCAGAAGCTGAGAGTCGGGGACCCGCCGATCATTTTCCAGGGCGATATTTTCAAGACGCGTTGTCTCGAAGAGGGCGAGCTGCTCCTCGTGGCCAGACGCCTCCGACAGTTCTTCAGCACGGAGGCACGCTCCTAGCGGTCCGGGACGTATCGTCGGGTACTCTGTTCAGGCCGATGCGTTCAGCAATCGGTCGATGTCTTCGTCGTTGTTGTAGACCGGCGGGCCGATGCGGATTCCCTCGATGACGTGCGCTTCACCCGAAGGGCGGGTGAGCTCCCAGCGCTTCAGCGCAACGACGAAGTAGCCGAACGCCTACCGACCAGACGGATCATGGTGGACCATTTATCATGCCAGGTCAGATGGCTATAACGGCTTGGGCAGGCAAAGTTGTTGATGCCCGTGGAGTGGACTTCGGATGGATGGCCGGTGATCAAAAACCAGGTGAGATCATGGGACATCATCCCGAGCCAAAAGTTGACAATGTAGGTCACGGTATGCGTATATCGGATGACTTCTGGAGAACATTGGACGACGTTTCAGAATGGTGTCAGATCCGGCAATTACACGATCCGAGTTTTTGCGGCTCGAACAGAGGACCGCTCTACCAGAAGAACAAAAAAGGCCTCTTCCAGCCATTTCAAATACATCGGACTGGAGTAGCTCGGTATTTACTCCAGGAGGGTATTCGTGAGCGCCGTCCGTTTTCTCCTCCCCTCGGCCCTGGGCCTCGCCTTTTTTGCGCTTCCGGTGCCGGTTCAAGGGCGCGTCACGGTTCCGTTCGATTTGGTGGTTCAGTGGCTCCTCAGGAAAATGCCTACCGAAGTGGCCGTCTACTGCCTGGCCCTCACCGTTGTCGGTGCCGCGGCAACGGTGGTTGTCCGCTGGCGCCCCACGATACCGAAGCTCCTCGAGGGCTTCCGGACGTCGACGCCCTTGGTCCTCCTTCGCCTCGCCGGCGTTGCGCTGGCCATCCTCTACTTCTTCCGCATCGGTCCCGAGGTGCTCCTTCAGGATGGTGTGGCCGGCCTCATTTGGAACAAACTGGCCCTTTCCGTCGCGGTCATCGTCCCTCTCGGTGCGACCCTTCTCGTGCTGCTCGTCCGCTACGGCCTTCTCGAGTTCATCGGCACCCTCATGCGCCCCGTGATGCGACCGCTCTTCCGACTACCTGGCCGGTCGGCTCTGGATAGTCTCACCTCCTGGGTCGGTAGCTACTCGGTAGGCCTCTATTTGACCCGGAAGCTCATGGAGGATGGTTACTACAATCGCCGCGAGGCCTATACCATCGTGACTTGTTTCTCCACGGTGAGCATCGGTTTCGTCGCCTTGGTAGCCCAGACCCTGGCGATCCTCCACCTCTTCCCACTCATCTTCCTCACCTATTTCCTTGCCGTCTACCTGCTGACCGCCATTCTTGCACGGACCTGGCCCATCGCCGGAAAGTCCGAGGAATATGTCAGCCCCCCGCGACCCGAGCCAACCGCCCAAGAGGACGGAGGGGGGCTACTGAGGACGGCCTGGGAGGGTGCCATCCGTCAGGCGAACCAGGCGCCACGCTTTCGCGGCATGTTGCGCGAGGGGTTCACGGACGGGCTCGTGCTCGCTTCGACCATCCTGGGAAGCATCCTCGCCGTCGGCACGGCGGCACTCGTACTCGCCAAGGAGACACCGATCTTCAGCATCCTGGGGCAACCCCTCGTGCCCGTGCTGGATGCACTCGGCCTGCCCGATTCGGAGATCCTCGCTCCCGCCACCCTCGTCGGGGTGGCGGAAATGTACATCCCCGCCCTACTGACTCAAGAGGCCGCCCTGCCGGCTCGTTTCTTTATTGCCGTGCTCTCCATCTCTCAGCTCATCTTCTTCTCCGCGGTGGCACCCATGATGATCGACATGTTCCGCGCTGTCCCCGTACGCGCCCGCGAGCTCCTCGCCCTGTTCCTCATGCGAACCGCCGTGCTCATTCCCCTCCTCGCGGTCGTCACCGCTCTCCTCGGATGGGCAGGGCTTCTCGAGGAGTAGACACCAGAAAAGGACGCCGCCGCCGCTTGTGCTTCGTCGTGCGAAGAACGTCGTGTTTGCAGAGGGGGAGGTCTAGAAAAGATGCACGTCAAAACATCGACACTCGCCGCCGCGTTGCTCCTTGTGCCGCTGAGCTTCGCGCAAGAGAATGGCCCGAATTCGCGTGGGCAAGACACCGATCGTCCCAACATTGTTGTCATCCTCGTAGACGACCTGCGGTGGGATTCCCTGGGTGTAGCGGGCCATCCATTCATCGAGAGCCCTAACATCGACCGGCTTGCCCGTGAGGGCGCTCTGTTTCGAAACGCGTTTGTCACCACGCCTTTGTGCTCCCCCGCACGAGCGAGTTTTCTGACAGGACGCTACGCGCGGGCGCATCGCGTCCACACGAACGAAGACCACAGCGCCCTTAGCCACCTGCTCATCACGTTCCCTCGACTACTCGAACATGCTGGATATGACACAGCCTTCGTTGGGAAATGGCACATGGGAGACGACGACGCGCCTAGACCCGGATTCACGCATTGGGTGGGATTTCGAGGGCAAGGCGCGTACTGGAACCAAGAGATGAACATCAACGGGCGGCGAGTACCGACGGATGGGTACGTCACGGATACGCTCAATGATTACGCAGAGGACTTCGTGCGCACGGCGGCCCGCGGCAATCGGCCATTCCTGCTCTATCTGTCCCACAAGGCGATGCACGACCCCGTCTTACCACCGACCCGGCACGAAGGGCTCTACAACGGAGCGCGAGTTCCGTGCTCACCCGGATGCAAAGATACGCTGGAGGGAAAGCGGGCCCTGACCCGGTCCGTGCCCGGCACCAGGCCGCCGGCACGGGGAAGCGGACCCGCCGACGAGAATACGCGCGGCCGATTGTCACTTCTCTCGGCGGTCGACGAAGGCGTTGCTCAGTTACTCGAAACGCTTGCGGAGGAAGGCGTACTCGACCAGACAGCGGTCGTATTCATGAGCGACAACGGGTACTTTTTCCGGGAGCACGGCCTTGGCGACAAGCGTTGGGCCTACGAAGAGGCGATCCGTATACCTTTGCTCCTGCGTTATCCGCCCCTCGCCCGTCCTGGGATCCTCCTCGACGAGCTCGTTTTGAATGTCGACCTGGCGCCGACGTTGCTCGACCTCGCTGGCGTTTCCAACCGGGCCGGATTCCACGGCGAGTCGTTTCTGCCTCTCCTCTCAGAGGGAGCAACGGGCTGGCGCGACGCCTTCGTCGCCGAGTATTTCGACGAGGATCCGTTCCCCCGAATTCCGACATGGGAAGCGATCCGGACCGAACGCTGGAAGTACATGCGCTATCCCGATCTGGGAGGCGAATTCGACGAGCTTTACGACCTGCGAACCGATCCGTACGAATTGAATAATCTCGCGATGGAGTCGCGGGTGTCCGACACGCGTGATTCGCTCATCAGAAGACTCGAGCAGAGCTTCGAGTCCTTGGAGCCGTGAGCTCGCAAATCCTGGGCTGCCAACTCCATGAATAGGACCGAACGAAGACGAGAATCTGCAGATTCCCGCCCACCTCGGCGCCATTGTCATCTACGTTTGAGCGCGATACGTTCACGATGGCCTCGCTCCCCCCACCGGGAAGCGAGTACCTCACCTCGAACCCGATAGGAACGGAGCTCGAGGCTTCGAGGCGGATCGTCTCCGAGTCGACCCCGCCCTCGGCTTGCCTGTGGCTCATCATTATTAATCCGGACATGTAACGCGACACCGTCATCTCCGAGACAATGAATCCGAGCTTCGTGAGCTCCGCGTGAACACGGGGTGCACCCCAACCGTCTTGTGCCATTATCTGGATGAGCCGACGAAGCTCGGCGTCGATAGGCACAGGTGTTGGCAACACAGCAAGCACGAACATCCATAAGTTCATGGGCGCGATTCTGCTCCATGCGCTTTCGCCTGGCAAGCGCGAACGTATAGGATGCACAGATTGTCAGGAGGCTCCCAATGAAAAAAACTGCAATTGCGCTCTTCGCGATGGCGAGCGTCGCAGCCGCCCAGGATCGTCTCGAGGATCTGCGACGAGGTACACCGAACGGCGCATGGCGCTCGACATACGAACCGCTGCCATCACGGACGACGGTCATCCGAAACGCCTCGATCTGGACTGCCGCCGGTCGCGAGCTGAGTGACGCCGATCTCCTCATCCGCGACGGAAAGATTGCGGCGATAGGCCAGGACCTGCGCGTGCCCTCAGGAACCGTCGAGATCGATGGCGCGGGACGCGTCGTTACACCGGGGCTCATCGACACCCACTCGCACATCGGGATCTCGTCCACGCCGGAAGTCGGCGCGCACTTCGACAACAACGAGATCGGCGCGACGACACCCCAGGTGTGGGTCGAGCATTCGATCTGGCCTCAGGGACCTGGTTTCGCACGGGCCGTCGCCGGCGGCGTGACGACGGCGCAGCTTCTGCCCGGAAGCGGGGACCTCATCGAGGGCCGCGGCGCCACCGTCAAGCTCGTCCCCGCCCGCACGGCGCAGGCGATGCTCTTTCCCGACGCGCCGTGGGGATTGAAGATGGCCTGCGGTGAGAACCCGAAGCGGGGAAACGGCTATCCCAACACGCGTATGGGGAACGTCGCCGGCTACCGCGACGCCTTCATCAAAGCGGATGTCTATCGCCGCAAGTGGGACGAATGGCTCGCCAATCCCGACGGTGATCCGCCCGAGCGGGACCTGGGCAAGGAGACCCTGGCCGAGGTGCTCCGGGGCAACATCCTCGTCCACGTGCACTGCTATCGCGGTGAGGAAATGGCCAACATTCTCGAGCTCATGAAGGAGTTCGGTATGAAGGTGCGCTCGTTCCACCACGCGGTGGAGGCCTACAAGGTGCGTGATCTTCTCGCTGCGCACGGCGCCGCCGCTTCGATGTGGTCGGACCGGTGGGGCGCGAAGATGGAGATGCTCGACGGCATTCCCGAGAATGTCGCCCTCGTTTCGAGCGCGGGGGCGCGGGCGATCGTCCACTCCGACAGCGACCTCGGCATTCAGCTACTGAACCAGGACACTTCGAAGTCGATGCACGCAGGCCTGCGGGCAGGACTTTCGATCGACAGGGACGAAGCGCTTCGGTGGATCACGGCCAATCCCGCGTGGGCGCTCGGTATCGACGATCGTGTCGGCACGCTGGAGGAGGGCAAGCACGCGGACCTCGTCCTCTGGTCGGGAGATCCTTTCAGCATCTACACGAGAGCTGACTTGACCTTCATCGATGGCGCGATCGTCTACGACCGGGCCCGCGCGGAATGGCAATATCGCTCTGATTTCGAGCTCGGGATTCTCGGAACCGAAGGGGGTGCGCAATGAAGGCCCTTTGCTTGTTGCTGTTGGCGGCTTCCGCCGCGTCTGCTCAAACCATTGCCATCGTCGGAGGTACGGTCCATACCGTCGACGGCGAGGTCATCGAGAACGGCATCGTTCTCATCGAGGACGGGCGCATCCAAAACGTCGGCCGTTCCCTCTCGATCCCGTCGAACGCCAGGCGGCTCGATGCCGATGGAAAAATCGTGACGCCGGGGCTCATCGACATCGGGACTTCTGTCGGCCTCATCGAGGTCCTAAGCCTTGCCGACACCCGCGACGCGAGCCTCGACAACGCAGACCCTTTCCGGCCCTCCTTTCGGGTGACCGACGGACTCAACCCGTACTCCATCGTCATTCCTGTCACGCGGCTCGGTGGCGTCACGACCGTGGCGAGCCTGCCCTCGGGAGGCATCCTCGCGGGGCAAGCGGTCGTCATCGACCTCACAGGACGGCGCGCCGCCGACATGATCGTGCGCGAACCGGCGGCGCTGGTCGGCGCGTTCAATCCCGCGGCCGCGGAAACGGTGGGAGGGGCCCGAGGTGCTCTTGCGCTTCGCCTGCGTGAAGCTCTCGACGACGCCCGTTTCTATGGCGAGAACGAGGATGCGTTCGGCTCGGCCGCGCTCCGCGAGCTTTCGATCTCAAGGCTCGACCTCGAGGCGCTGAAAAACGCTATGAGCACCGCGCTGCCCTTCGTCGTCCGCGCCTCTAGCACCGCGGATATCGATGCAGCGATGGCTCTCGCCGGCGAGTATGACCTCGATCTCGTCGTTCTCGGTGGCGAAGAGGCGTGGCGACGAAGCGGCGATCTCGCCGCGTCGGAAACGCCGGTGATCGTCAAAGCCTACGCGAACGTTCCGGTGCAGTTCGATCGTCTCGGAGCGCGTTTCGACAACGCCGCCCTCCTCGCAAAGGCAGGTGTACGCGTCGTGCTCTCCACGCTCGAAACGCACAATGCAAGAAATCTCCGTTTCGAGGCAGGGCAGGCCGTCCGCCACGGGATGAAGTGGGAGGAGGCGCTTCGCGCTGTGACGTTGACCCCTGCGGAAGTCATGGGCATCGCGGACACGCACGGGTCACTCGAGACGGGCAAGACGGCGAACGTCGTCGTGTGGTCAGGCGATCCCTTCGAGCCCGCCTCCGCGGCGGAGCACGTCTTCATCCGGGGCCGCGAGATCGAGCACGACTCCCGACAGATTCGACTGCTCGAGCGCTACAAGAACCTCGACGGCCGACCCGTGCAATACCTGGGAAACCCAACACCCTGAGAAAACCGGTCTTCAATCCCCAAGCCAAGTCCTAAACGCCTTGGAGTCCCATCAGCCGCGCACTTCGAAGATGGCTTCGACCTCGACGGGTTGGTTTCCCGGCAGCGATGCCATGCCGACGGCGCTGCGGCCGCCCTTGCCCCTGTCTTCGCCGAAAACCTCGACCAGCAGCTCGCTGAAGCCGTTGACCACCTGAGGTTGCTGGCCGAAGCCGGGTGTGCAGTTGACCATGCCGAGCACTTTCACCAGCCTTACCACCTCATCAAGGCTACCCAAGGTGTAGCGTACCGAGCTCAGCAAGTTCAGGCCGGCGATGCGCGCGGCAGCGTGGCCATCCTCCACCGTCATGTCGGCGCCAACCTTCCCCACGAGCGGCGATCCGTCGAGTCCACGCGGGGTGTGGCCGGACGTGAACAATATGTTGCCGGCGCGTACCGCCGGGACGTAGACGCCCACCGGTAGCGGCGGCGGCGGCAATTCGATGCCGAGCTCGCGCACTCGTTGCTCGGGGCTCGTGCTTTGCGACGTCCCGAGCCCAGCCGCCTCTGAAGCCTGGCCGACTGCAGTCCGTCCCGATGCCATCGCGAGAAATGCCCCACCGGCGGCGCCGGCCGTCGCCAGACACTTGCTGCGGAGGAAACTTCGACGGGTTTCTTCTATCGACATTGCGTACATGCCTCCTTTTTCTTTTTTGGAACAGTTTATGCCGTGTCAACGCTCAGCGCCTCGGCGCCTCGGCGCCTCATCAGGGGCGCTTCGGCGGATTGAGAGTCCGCCGGACACGGTGTCGCGACGGCGAGGAGAGACGGCGCGAACATGAAGCCCATGAGACGACGCATGATACCATTCGCTCCGAGTTGAAAAGCAACGACCCGCGCGAACCCCAGAACCGAGCCGCGATTTTAACTTTAACGGCTGAGAGCGGAAACAACCAAGAGCACCCGCTCATCAATTCTCTCCGGGGAGTGCAACTCGATGGCCGCCAATAGAGCTGACTTTCCTCGCCACTCGAGTCCACATGATCCAGAGCGGGTTGTCCACAGGAGAAAGTGATGAAAATTTTGATAATAAACCAGAAAGAAGTCACTGAACTTGTTTCTGTAACAGAACTGATGCCGGTGATGGAGGACGCTCTCAAAACTCTGGCGCGCGGTGATGCGATCATGCCCCAGCGTCCGAGCATCTGGCTGCCGGACAAGTCAGGCCAGCTGGTAATGATGCCAACCTACCTGCCTAACATAAAGGCCCTGGGACTTAAGGTAATCACGTATTTTCCCGGAAACATGAACAGTCCTTACGATACCCACCAGGGCGGAGTGATGCTGTTTGACTCGACTAACGGTAACCTGCTGGCCATGATCGACGCCACGGAAATAACTGCGAGCCGGACTGCTGCTGCCACCGGCGTTGCCAGTAAAGCACTGGCCCGGAACGATTCCTCAAAGCTGGCCCTTATCGGTTCCGGCACCCAGGCCCGCACCCACCTGGAAGCCATGCTGCATGCTCACGACATCAAAGAGATCAAAGCCTGGGCACTGCCCCTGGAACATGCTCAGGGATTTGCCAGACGCGAATCTGAACGTCACAACATTGAAATCCAGGTTGCCCAAACCGGTGAAGAAGCGGTGACAGGAGCTGACATCATCTGTACCTGCACTTCAGCAAAACAGCCGGTTTTGTTCGGCAAGTGGCTCAAACCGGGGATGCATATTAATGCCATCGGCTCAACCATTCCGCACACCAGAGAACTGGACACGGAAGCGCTGGTGAAATGCAAAATGTTCGTCGATAGAAAAGAAGCCGCGCTCAACGAAGCCGGGGATTTCCTGTTCCCGCAAAAAGAGGGGGCAGTGACTGAAGATCACATTAAAGGTGAAATCGGCGATGTCTTTCTCGGTAAAAATCCAGGCCGTGAATCAGCTGATGAGATTACACTGTTCAAGTCCTTAGGCCTGGCAGTTGAAGATGTAGCCGCAGCATTTCACATCTACAACAAGGCAAAGGAAAAGGATATGGGCACCTGGACAGAATTCGGAGGTGACCGCTTGCGCCTCTCCGAGTAGAAGCGCGTTCAACGCCTCGAGTCCTTGCGCGTGCAACCAACTCGTCAGCTTCGTCGTCGTCGTAGCGATTCCTGCCACCATCGGCAACAGCATCTGGCATAGATGCCCAACTACACCGGGCTCCGAGCTTCCTTGTGCTTGATGTTGAGGCCGGCCAAGGAGCCGCTGCTACTTCATTTTCAACGAACGGCATCTCGATCGGCGACCCCGCATCGTCCCAGCAAACAGCCATCGCCAAGATTGAGCTCAGGGCCGCATCCCACAATCGCAACAACAGCGGTGCAGTTGCCCATTAATGATCGCACTCAGTGTTCTCTTTGGAGCCCGCAATCATAGTCCCGAAGGAAGCACCTTCGGACTATTGTCTACCACTAGTTCTCGGGATTCGCGGATTTCTTTTTGCCTCTCCTATCTTCATAAGCCGGGCGGCTCGGCCGTACGGGTGGTTTTTCCGCGAGAAGTTTCACCGTCTCGTCAATGGCACGCTCGAGCTGGGGATCCGTACCCCTGGCCAGGAGGCCTGGGTCCTCCTTGACCTCGATATCGGGATCGACTCCGTGGCCTTCCTTGAACCATTCCCCCTCTGGATCGTACATCCGGAATGCGGGCACGCTGACGACGCCGCCGTCGATGAGTGCCGGCACTCCGGTCGTACCGATCAAGCCTCCATGCGTGCGGGAACCGATGAGAGGTCCTAATCCGGCTCTCCGGAAGAAGTCGGGGAATGCATCGCCTCCAGACCCACTCCAGCCGTTGATGAGCATGACCTTGGGGCCGAAGTGACCGACCCGTGGCGACTGCCAGTCCCTGCCATCTCGTACCGCCCAAAAGGCGAGGGCTGGCCGGTTCAACAGCTCGATGAACCGATCCGGGAGCTGACCACCGCTGTTGAACCGCTCGTCGATGATCAAACCCTCTTTGTGGAACTGAGTCACAAACTGACGCACCAGCTCGGCTTGCCCATCACGCCCCGTACTCCGGACATAGATGTAGCCCACACGTCCGTTGGTCTTCTCCTCAACGCGCTTCCGGTTGGACTCGATCCAAGCAAGATGTCGCAAGCGAGTCTCGTCCGGGAGCGCGCGTAGGATCACCTTCCGCGCACCTTCCGGGGTAGGACGGTCGTTGACGGTGAGCTCGATGGTCTTGTCTGCCAGACCCTGAAAAGCAGCCCAGGGATCTTCCGATATATCCAGAGGGATGCCATTGACAGCGAGGATGTAGTCGCCTTCCTTGACGTTCACGCCCGGCAGTACCAAGGGTGACCGAACCTCGCTATCCCAATCGGCACCGTTGATGATTTCCTGAATCCGGTAAAAGCCTTCGTGAACTTCCCAGTCGACGCCCAGATAGCCGACACCCATCGTCGACGGTGCTTCGAGATCGCCGCCGCTACGGTACGTGTGTGAAGAGTTCAACTCGGCGATGAGCTCACCAATGACGTAGTTGAGGTCCCACCGGGTCACGACGTCGCGCAGGAGAGTAGCGTAGCGCTCTCGCATGGTCTCCCAGTCGACCCCGTGCATGCCTTCATCGTAGAAGAAGTCGCGATACAGACGCCAAGCTTCATTGAAGATTTGCTTCCATTCGGCCTCAGGGTCCAGGGCCATCTCGAGCTCTGCCGTGCGAAGCTTCTTCTCCATATTCTGGTCTTGTTGCAAGTCGACGATTGAAAAATCCCGATCTTTCCACGCCAGGATTTTCTGTCGATCGGCGGAGAGACGGTAGCCATCGATGTCTCCCAAAACGGTCTTCTCTTCACGCTCCTCGAGATCGTAGAAGACGAGGGCGCTCTTCGCCTCTGGGCCCATGCCTGTAAGTGGCCGTTTCCGGTAGAGTATTTTCCCGGGAGCCGCTTCGAGCGTATCGTAGTTCCCGGCCTGCGGTGGCAGCGCCACCGCCCGTTGTTCGAAACCGTCGATGAGGATCTCGACGGGCTGAGCCTCTTTCTCTTCGGACTCGTCTTTCTCATCCTCTAGCTCGTCTTCATCGCTTCGCGGTGCTACTGGCGAGAGAATGTCGGGCTTGAGGGAGACGGCCATGATATTCGTCGAATTGGCGTAGATGAATGAGTTGTCCAGATCGCTGTAGCTGGGCCTGAACGTCCGACCGGAGAGGAAATAGAGGTATTTTCCGTCGGGGTCGAAGACCGGTTGCCGGTCGTCGTAATAACCCGATGTGACCTGATGGCGCTCCCCTGTGTTTGTGTCGAAGAGATAAACGGCGTGCGTGCGGTTGTCCTGCCCCCGGGCGTAGGCGAGCCAGCGGCTATCTGGCGACCACCCGACCTTGAAATTGTCGAGGGAAGGCTGGTACATCCAGAGGCCCTTATCCACTTGGACCGTCTGGTTCTCTACGAATTCGTAGACGAAAATGGCCATGCTCTTGTCGACAAAAGCGAGCTTCTTGCTGTCCGGCGACCAGTGGATCTGATATCGGTACCCGGGGCCGTAGGAAGTGAGTTTGCGAGCTTCGGATCCGTCCTTCGCGTTGAAGACAGCGAGCTCGTACTCTCCAGAGCGGTCGCTCCAGTAGGCCACGTACTTTCCATCGGGGGACCAGGCAGGGTTGCGTTCCGCAGCGCCCGCGCTCCTCGTGAGGTTCCGGATGGGACCGTGCTCAGCGGGCACAGAGAAGATCTCACCCCTGGCTTCGAACAGAGCTCTTTTACCCTTAGGAGAAATCTGCGCGTTCTGAATGAGATTGGCCGCGTTGACCATGCGCGGCTTGAGGGTTGATTGATCCGTCACCACTTCGATGTCGACAGGCCGCATCTCTTCGTTTTCCAGGTCGAGAAGGTAGAGCCGTCCTCCGGCCTCGAAAACCATGTCGGATGGGCCGATGGCCGGAAAATGAATGTCGAAGTCCTCCAAACGAGTGACCTGCCGAGTTTCCTTCGAATCCAGGTTGTGGGCCCAAATGTTGTACCTCTGATTCGGGCCCCGGTCGGACAGGAAGTAGACGGTTCTCCCATGCCACATGGCGTGGGCATCGTTGGCCGGGTCGTCAGTCATGTTGGTCGCGGTGAGCTCCTCCAGGTCGAATAACCAGATGTCGGGTGCTGCCCCGCCCCGGTAGCGTCTCCAGTTGCGGAAATCCCTGGAGATGGGCACAAAGGCCAGGGTTGTACCGTCGGGCGATAGAGATCCGAACTCACCATACGGTACCGGCAAGCGTTGCGGAAGACCCCCTTCCGCTGACGTGCGAAAGAACTGGTTGAAGCGCCGCCGGCCGCTCGTCATCCGCGACGCATAGAGAATGCTCTTCCCACCGGGAGTCCAATCCACCATTCGGTCCGTGATGCCGTGGTGCGTCAGCCGTTTCAAAGAGCCGCCCATGGCCGGTATGACGTAAATATCGGAATTACCATCATAGTTTCCGCTAAACGCTATCTGGGATCCGTCCGGTGAGAACCGGGGAAAGGATTCCTCTCCTTTTGGCGAGCTGAGGATATAAGCGAGCCCGCCCGCTTTATCGACGACCCAGATATCCCCCGCATAAACAAAGCAGATATGGCTTTGGGAAACGTCGGGGTATCGGAGCATCCGCCCGTCCACCTGTCCGAAGAGCACGCTTGCACTGCAAGCCGTAGCGACCGTCATCAGGATCACCATGGATGTCCTCATGATTTTCTCCTCCTGCGAAAGCAAAAAAGTTCCACTCTGTACTCTAGAGCTCGGTTGCGCTCGTCAGAACGCGCATAGAATTACCACAAAAGATTGAGCATAGAAAAGAGGAGCCCAACGGCGGGGTTCGTCTCGTCGATTAGCTGGTTGGCGGTGTGAGCCGTAGCTCGGATTCTATCAACCGGTCCCCAAGTACCGTCGTTCCTAGAACTACTTGAGCAATCGCTGACTCGGTAGTACCTTCCCCATGATGTATGGTCCTTTTCGGCCCCATGACGGGGGCGGGTTTGAGCTCAGGGAACCATGCATCTTTTTCTTTGACAGGAATCTTGAGACATCATCCGGCCGAGTCATTAACCTCGATTCTCTCACTGAAGCTCGCTATTTCGCCCGTATGTTCGTCATGGTTCGGAGTGGAGAAAGTTCAATCAAGTCGGAGTTATTCAAAAAGGCTCAGGCCATAACCGAAAATAAGACAGGGAGGATTCAATGAAGGCGAATGTGCGAACACGGAGTGTTTTCTTAGGAGTTCTGCTTTCATCTTCCACATTTTTCGCAGCAAACGCGAGCGGAGAACAGGCCGCATCTCGGATGGACCGTGTCAAGCCGGCTGTTGATCCTGCTCTCTACCAGGCCATGGAGTACCGCTCGATTGGTCCTTCCAGGGGAGGCCGTTCTCCGGCAGTAGCAGGCGTTCGCGGAAAACTCTTCACTTTTTATATGGGAACGTCTGGTGGTGGAGTCTGGAAGACTACGGATGCTGGAGAAACATGGGTTAACATTTCAGATGGCTATTTCGATTGTTCATCCATTGGCTCGATCGCCGTGGCAAACTCTGATCCGAATGTTATCTACGTTGGAACGGGTGAGCCGAACCTGCGCGGTGATGTGCAGACAGGAGTAGGAGTTTATAAGTCTGGGGATGCAGGGAAAACCTGGAAGCACATTGGCTTGGAGGACACGAGGCATATTGGCCGGATTCGCATTCATCCCCAAAAGCCTGACCTCGTCTATGTGGCTGCCTTAGGGCATGCGTTTGGTCCCAATGAAGAGAGGGGAGTCTATCGTTCCAAAGATGGTGGAGACACCTGGGAAAAGGTGCTTTACGTAAGCGATCGATCCGGAGCGGTTGACCTGGCTATGGATGTCAACAACCCGCGCAATCTCTATGCCGGATTCTGGCAAGTCATCCGTAAGCCCTGGATACTGATCAGCGGTGGTGAGGAAAGCGGATTTCTCTATAAGAGCACGGACGGCGGTGATACCTGGTCAGAACTCAAAGACGGTCTTCCGAAAGGTGTCAAAGGGAGGATCGGTGTTGATGTTTCGCCCGTCAATTCAGAAAGGGTCTATGTCAAAATAGAAGCCAAGGACGGCGGAGTGTATCGATCCGACAATGGAGGCAAAACGTTTGTTCATGTAAACAAAGAGTATAAAGTTCGAGATCGACCGTTCTACTACACACATATTTTTGCCGATCCGGTCGATGAAGACACGGTCTATGTACTGACCAGGAATTTCAGCAAGTCAGTGGATGGGGGAAAAACCTATGGAACGATCGGGCTTCCGCATGGGGATGCCCATGACCTCTGGATCAACCCCGATCATCCGAATATCTGGATCAATGGGAATGACGGAGGAGCAACAATATCGCTTAACAGTGGTGAAACCTGGTCCACCCAAATGAATCAGACGACGGCGGAGTTCTACCGTGTTACCACGGATAATCAATTCCTCTACCGGGTCTATGGCTGTCAACAGGATAACTCCTCGATTTCTGTCCCCAGCACAAAACCCGGCAGGCGATCACTTCCAGATATGTACTCAGTTGGAGGTGGGGAGCAGGGATACGTTGCGGTAGATCCGAGAGACTCGAACATCGTCTATGCCACGGAGCACACAGGGATCATCACAAGATACGATCACCAAACCGGTCAAACCAGAGAGCTCAGGACCTACCCAGAGCTTCCGGAAGGGTTAGCGGCCGCGGAGCTGAAATACCGATTCCAGATGAACGCTCCCGTCCGCGTCTCACCTCATGATCCCAACGTGCTCTATCATGTTTCTCAGCACGTCCACAGATCAACCAACGAAGGCCAGAGCTGGGAGATCATCAGCCCTGACCTGACTCGAAACGACAAGAGCAAGCAGAAGCACACGGGCGGTCCGATTACTCTGGACCACACCGGTCCGGAAGTCTATGGCACTATCTTTGCCTTTGAGGAATCTCCGCGTGCGCCTGGGCTACTTTGGGCAGGCACAGACGATGGTCTTGTGCATTTTTCTCGTGACGGAGGCGCCAATTGGGAGAACGTCACCCCGGAGGGAATGCCTGAATGGGGAACGGTAAACGCGATCGAGCCTTCTGCCCACGATCCAGGCCGGGCTTTTGTAGTGGTGCACAAGTACCGCGAAGACGATTTTACGCCTTACATTTTCAGAACCAATGATTACGGCAAGAACTGGTCTCTAATAACGGCGAACAACGGTATTCCCTCCAACCACTTTGTCAGGGTTGTTCGTGAGGATCCTGACCGTAAAGGGCTCCTTTATGCCGGCACTGAGTTCGGCATGCATATTTCCTTCGATGATGGAAACACTTGGCAGTCTTTTCAATTGAATCTGCCTGTCGTTCAGATCGCCGATATGGTGATCAAGGAGCAAGATCTCGTTGTTGCGACCCACGGCCGCTCATTCTGGATTCTTGATGATCTCACGCCACTTCATCAGATAACCGAGGAAGTAGCAAAGTCAGCGGCTTTTCTTTTTACGCCCAAGGATGCATACCGTGTAGAAGGGCGCGGCATGGAGGGAGCAAGAGTATTTTATTACCTGGCCAGTGAGCCAGAAGGAGAGGTCAAACTGGAATTCCTGGATTCCGACGACAACCTAATCCAAACGTTCTCGAGCGAAGACGAAACGGCCATAACGGCAACGGCTGGCACGAATCGTTTTGTTTGGGATTTGCGCTACCCAGGAGCCAACCTTGTGCCGGACACCAGTTTTTTCGATGGAAACGAGGGCCCGAGAGCGGTTCCTGGAACTTACAAGGTCAGGATCACCACGGGACAGTGGACACAGACCGAGTCTTTTGAGCTAAAAAAGGACCCGCGCCTTCCGACGACTCAAGAAGATTTTCAAAAACAGTTTGATCTAGCCATCGAGATTCGAGACAAGCTGACGGAGCTCAACAACGCTATCAGGAGGATCCGATATGTGCGTCATCAGGTGGGGAACCTAGCAGGCACGTTGAAAGAGGCTGGGTATGGAAATGAGATCGCCCAGGCGTCCGATGAGCTGAGCGAGAAACTCACGTCGGTCGAACAGCAGCTGATACAAACAGAGTACGAGAAGGGTGCCGATATGATGATCAATGTTCCGCCCCAGTTGGATACTCGCTTCTCTTATGTCTTAGGAGTTGTCCTCGGTGCAGAGGCTCGGCCAACGGACGGTTCCTACGAGAGTTTTGAGGATCTTGAACGAAAACTCGCGGAGCATCTTGACAAACTCCAGGAGATTCTTGATGAAGACGTAGTCGCCTTCAATGAGATCGTTCAGGCGGAGAATATTCCACCAATTATGATGCCGACAAAGAAATAGCCCTATCCTGAACGATCGGTCGCCGCGCCTATAGCAGCTCGAACTTCTGGAGGCGCCGCTGCATATGCACTTCGCCGGTGTAGATGTTGCCTTTGGAGTCCACGGCGAATTTGTGCAGCCAGTGAAACTCACCAGCGCCGCGGCCTCGGCGGCCGAAGGAGTCGAGAACTTCCATGTCGCTTCGTCGCAGGACCCAGACCAGCTGGCTGTTCCCATCGGCGACATAGAGAAAGGTCTGCTCCTCATCTGTTGAAAAATCAATATCCCAGACGGTTCCGTTCGCGGACCCACGCCGGGTCTCTGGCATGATGAAATGCTCTTCCACGTAGGTGCCATCCTTCTGGAAGATCTGGATACGGCTGTTACCACGATCCGCTACATACACGAGTCCGTCCTTGGAGATTAGAATCGCGTGCACAGAATCGGTGTAGTGCTCTGTGACGGGAGCGTCCAGATCGTACCGGAGTATCGGGGCTTCGTCTGGCACTTTGCCGTAAGCGGCCCAATGCCGCTTGTACTCCGCGGTCTCCGCATCGAACACGATCACGCGCTTGTTCAAGTAGCCGTCGGCAACGAAGACCTCGTTCGTCTCGGGATCGACTGCGATGTCTGCCGGGTGTCCCAGGAACTCCGTGCTGTTGTTGCCACCGGTCCTGCCCGCCTTGCCGATCTGCATGAGGAACTTGCCGTCATTCGTGAATTTCAGCACGAAGTGATCGCGGCACCGCGGGTTGCCCTCCCCGTGTACTTTGTGGTCCAACAAGGTGACTGGGTCGCCGATGCCTTCGCCGCCGACCCAGACGTTGTCGTTGTGGTCGACGAAGATGCCGTGCTCGGTGCCGGGCCAATCGTAGCCCTCCCCCGGGCCACCCCAAGAGTCGAGAAGGTTGCCCTCCGCATCGAATACCAGGACCGGAGGAGCTGGCCTGCAGCACAGCGACATGGGCGGATCTTGCATCAAGCCGAGCTCGCTCCGAGTCAGGCTTCCGGGCCGCTGAAGGGCAAAGATTCGGTCCTGCGAGTCGACCGCTACCCCGGCTATTCGCCCTATGAGCCACTCGTCCGGCAGCGTCTTCGGCCAGAAAGGATCGACTTGGAACTGCGGGGTGCCGGTTCCATCGTTACTGGAAGTTGTTGCTTCCTCGGTCACCGATTTCGCCGGCTGGCTGCATCCGATTGCCGCCACGTATACGAGTACTGCTGCGGCTCGGTAAAACAATTGCGTGAGGTTCATACAATAGGCTCCTAATTTGCGATCGACCTAGCGAACGCGGAGGGCATTTTATCCAGGTGCGAGGTGCGGCACAAGCGGGAAAAAGAGTGAGCTCGAAGCAGCCAAGAGCTCACAGCATCAAGACTTCCGTAGTCCAAGGGCCCGCGCAAGAATAACTACCCATTTTTGGACGCCGATCCATCCCGTCTGGCTGCGTTGCTCGTTGGTCATATATCTAGATATTATTCACTTCTCGCGCCTTGCCATACGGGCGCCTCGACGCCCAAAAATGGGCATTTATTCTTGCGCGGGACCCTAAGACCTACCCCTCGGGCCTGATCTCTCCGAAGCTCGGGACATCGAGGATAGACATCATCAGGCCTCTTCGCCTGCCAGGTCGAGGTAGTGGTAGTAGTCCAAACCCTGCTTCTGCATCGCACGGCGGTAGTTGATTGCGAGCGCATCGAACTTCAGGTGCAGCTCGTCGGACAAATCGAACGGAACCTGCTCGGGACGTTGTGACTCAACGACTCGCTTGTCCTGGTCAAAGATGACCTTCTCGAAATCCTGCAACATGCTGTCGGGCTGGTCGAAATCGTAGTTTCGGCCGATGATGCAGTAGCCCCTGCACCGTTTCTCGCCGATCGGTTGGGAGGCGAAGAAGTAGACCATCCCTTGTGTGCCACCCCATCCCAGCCGTAGCGCGATTGTATAAGGCAGGTGAAGCTCATAGCGGCAATGTCGTTCCGGCTTTCCGACCTCTTCGTTGGCGAAGACGGGGAACTCAGTCGTGTTGGCCGCTTCGGCGCGGACCACCGCGTAGTGCAACACATGCCCGCGGGTCTCTACATCGTACTCGGGTACGAGCGGACGCTCCGGGTCGCCCAAGAGCCCCGGGTGGACCCAAGGGAAATGGCCGAAGTCGGTGAAATTCTCGACCTGCCGGGAGGCGTCGCTCTGCCAGTCGAACGGGCCGGTGAGAACGACTTTCCACTCGTCGTCTTCCAACTCGGGCAACTCGGGCAACGGAAACATCGGGTCTCTGAGAGCAACCCAGATAAGCCCGTAGCGTTCCAAGGCCCGGTAGCAGGGAACCCGTGCCTTGGGCGGAATCCGGGCATCGGCTTGTTGCGGAATCTTGACGCATGCGCCCTCGGCGTCGTAGTGCCAGGCGTGGTACGCGCACACCAGACAGTCATCCTCGAGCGAGCCCAGGGAGAGAGCGGTGCCACGGTGGATACATAGATCCTGCATCACATGGGGCACACCGTCTGCTGTCCGCCACACGACGATGGCTTCGTCCAACAGCGTCGACCCGTAAGGGGCGTCCTGAGGTACTTCATGAGCGTACGCAACCGGATGCCAGCAGTGAAACAGTTTCTCGGAGAACTTGGACATCCTTCCCTACCTAATGCTTGCGTTCAATCTTGAAGGTGAAAGCATGCTCGCAAGGTTTTTTGTCCGGTGTTTTGATTGTGAGGCCGTCTTCGGTCATTTTCCATTCCAGTTCTTCATCAACACCAAGCATCTTTATGGATTTGATCTCTGATTCATATAATCCAAAATATTCGTCTTCCCCAGCCAGGTATTTGATTGTCACTTCATCGCTTGGCCAATCAAGACAGATCGCATATATGGTCTTGTCCTTAACGGTAAATCTGATGTCCTGAGCCGTAAACTGGACTTTCTTCCTGTTCTTCTGAAATTCGTCGTAGTCCCCCACCCATGAGCCTCTGGGCAGAGGCTCATGGGCAGGACCTTCTCCGTATTTTATCCAAGCCGTGGTACCGTAAATCGCTTCACCGTTTACCTTCAGCCACTCGCCTATCCCCAACAGACGTTTCTTAGCTTCTTCAGGGATTGTTCCGTCAGGTTTGGGACCGACGTTGAGTAAAAGAAATCCATTCTTGCTGACTCTATCCACCAGATTATCCACCAAGGTATTTACCGATTTGAAGCTTGCGTCTTTGGTGTAGGACCATGCGGCTGGGTCATCTACAGAGGTATCCGTCATCCACATATGATGTGTCAGCTCAGGCATCATTCCTCCCGTGTCCTGGATACCCACGCCGGGAGGAAAATCATGGGTTTTGTACGTTACGACAACTTCCTTGCCGCGTTTTACGGATTCGTTGTAGTAATAGGCCAGAAAGTTCTTTTGATAATCGTCCCTTATTCCATCCAGACCAAAGTCAAACCATATAAAGTCTGGGTCATAGTTGTCGATAACTTCTACTATCTTCCCGTACCATTCATCTAAGAACTCCTTGCTGGGCTTTTCTCCTTCCTCGTGTATCTGGCCGTATAGTCCTGAATAGCGTGGATCGGAAGCGTCAAGTCTCTCGTCCCATACCGGGAAGAAAGACCAGTTCAAGGCATGGTGGAATGCCGTTACAAACTTCATGTCGCGCTTTTTGATCGCTTTTTCTAACTCCCCGACGACATCTCTTTTCGGTCCCATCTTCGCAGCATTCCATTCTGAGTACTCGGTATCCCACATTGCGAAGCCATCGTGATGCTCTGCGACTGGACCGGCGAATTTTGCGCCCGACTTTTCGAAAAGCTCTGCCCATTCGTCAGCATCGAACTTCTCCGCCTTAAACATAGGTATGAATTCCTTGTACCCGAATTCCGAGAGAGGTCCGTACGTTTCTACATGGTGTTTATGCTGTTTGGAATCTTCACGCGTATAAACAGCATGGGAATACCATGTACCATCGGGCCCCATAGCAGGTACCGAATAGATTCCCCAATGTGTATAAATTCCAAACTTGCCGTCTTTTAGCCACTGCGGGACTGGATAGCGTTTTAGAGATCTCCAGGTAGGATTATAGGATTCCTCGGCCATGGGGTCATTTTTACAACTGGTAAGCAAGCCTGTTGTCATTATCACTGCAGTCAATGTCGCCGCCAATCCAATTGACTTTTTTAACATTTCTTCCTCTTGTCCTCGTCTCGTTCCTGCGCGTTTCGATTCCTTCCTCCGGTTCGCTAAACCGCTTTTCGTTTTTCACTACGTGGAAGGATACCCCGCCTTGCTCAGCTAGGCGAACCACAACTTCTGGCTATATCTTATGCGGCTGCATCGTCCAGCCTATGACGCGACGCGAGCACAGCTCGAGGATGAACTTCCCTCGCTCGTCTAGAGCGGACGAGCTGGCGGGTCCCCACCGTCTTTCTTCTCTCGGACGCCGCCAGCTATGTGACGGGAACGCTTTACGCCTCCCTCAGAGCCCGAGCCTTGCTAGACTGAGACGATGGTACCCCTGCGCCATGCACTTTTACTGACGGTGGGCCTCACATGGGCCATGCCCCTCGCGGGCGAGGAGCGGGGACAGCCCCTCTGTGGAACCTTTCCCGCCCGCGCGAGACTGGAAGAAGCGAAACACCGGTTCGCTCGGCAGAAGCGCGGTCCCGATGCTGAGCGCAGGCTTCTCGCGCCCCGTATCGAGACCATTGGTGAGCTCGTCGTGGTGACGGACCACGGGACCATTGTTTCTGAAGCCAACCCCTTCGACCTGCACGGACGGGGTGTCGTGTTCTCACCGGCCGGCAATCGGGGGTACATGTCTTT
Organism: Candidatus Marinacidobacterales bacterium; assembly: GCA_965237955.1. Taxonomy (GTDB): domain Bacteria; phylum Acidobacteriota; class Vicinamibacteria; order Marinacidobacterales; family SMYC01. The sequence continues at coordinate 5,610,437 of OZ250169.1, forward strand.
CGTCGGTGGGGTCCCTTTCGAGCCGTCGCTCGGAGATCGGGTGAGCATGGGGGACGACGCTTCCCGGAGCTTCGACCTCACGTTCCCGTTCCCGTTCTATGGGAAGGAGCACGACCGTCTGTTCTTGAACTCCGAGGGAAACTTGACGTTCGAGCGCCCGGACAGCGCGAGCTCCGCCAGGAGCCTGGAGCGGATGCTGAATGGTCCACCCCGCATTTCTCTGTTCTTCACCGATCTCGATCCGTCCGACGACGGCGAGGTGCGCGTGCTCGCCACGCCGGATCGCTTCGTCGTTACCTGGCAAAGCGTTCCAGAGTTCGGCGGCGACTCTCCCAGCACGTTTCAAGTGGAGCTCCATCCGAACGGAACGGTAGCCATGCGCTATGCGTCACTCGTCGCGGGCGATTCGGGCATCGTGGGTTTGTCCCCCGGAGACAACCCCGAGGATGCGAACCTGGTCGATTTGAGCGAGTCCGCCACGGATACGCCGGGGGCCATCGCGGAGTCCTTCCGGCGTGGACGCACGATCGACAACGTGCAATTGGCGAGAACGTTCTACGGCAAGCTCACCGATCGCTACGACACGCTCGTCGTTTGGACGAACTTCGAGAGCGATCTCGACGGCGCATTCGCCTTTTCGATCACGACGAAGAACGACATCAGCGGGATCGGTGATCCACCTTTCGACGACTCTGCCATCTGGGGCAGTGATGGAGAGCTCGAAAGCTTCGTGTTCATGGGCAACGTCGCTCGCTACCCGAGCTCTCCCGAAGGTCGTGTGTTGGGGGCCGCGTCGGGGCCCACGACACTCGGGTTGCTGGCCCACGAGGTCGCACATCGTTGGCTCGCGCGAGCCCGCGTCAACCTGACGGGGGTCCCGGGCGACGTGCTTCTCGGGCGCCAGGAGTCTCACTGGAGCTTTTTCTTCGACTCCGATGCGTCGTTTCTCGAAGGCAACGACATCGAGCAGGAAGTGGAGAACCGCTTTCGCACGGTCGCGACGGTATCGAGCTATTCCCACCTCGATCTCTACTTGATGGGCCTCGCGCCTTCGTCCGAAGTCGGTCCGTTTTTCGTGGTGCGGGATGCGAGCGGGTCGAGCCCGATGGGTCTCGAGATCGATAACGAGTCCTCACCCCGTACGAACGTCACGATTACGGGCAGCAGACAGGATGTGCTCATCGACGACGTCGTGCGAGCGCTTGGACCACGGAGCCCGGGTGTTGAAGATTCGCCGAAAACGTTTCGTCATGCGTGGGTGCTTCTTACGCGGCCGGCCGCGCCGCCGAGGACGGAGGAGGTCGCGAAGCTCGAGAACGCTCGGAACGCCTTCCTTCGATTCTTCGAGGTACAGACGCTCGGACGGGGCCGCCTGTCGACGATGCTCGAGCCCTGAATCAGAAACTGGTGCTTCCGCCATCCACTGTTGGAGATTCGTCGTCATTCCCTTCTGTTGAGGTACTTGGGGCCCGTTTTGAGTCCGAATGAGTGGGTGTCGCCCAAATCAGCCGTAATCTATTGCATTGCAAAGCCTTAGGTTCCTTTCGGCAACACTTAATGACGCAAGCACCTGATTTCACACGCGGACGGATTTTGATGAGGCACAGGTTTTCAATTCTCGAAGCTGCCTACGGAAGGCTCTCGCTGGGTAAGAGTTGGAATCCTTCGGACAATGCAGCGTCGCAAAGTCGATCGTCGAGACAGACGAGGCTTTCGCCCGTCGGATCGTCTTCGCAAAAGACCAACGCGGCGGCTAGTTGGAGCGCATCCGCAGCTCGTAGGGGATGTACGGCTAGAAGTCGTCCAGCGCGTCGTCGTACGTCTTCGGTAGCGGCAACGGTGTCCGAATGGTCGACGAGAAGCTCCAGCCGTTGAAGAGCCGTTTCCAACATAGCTCTCGGCAACGGGTCCTCCCGGTGTCGTCGATAGATGGCCGATTTACACTCGACCGGGGTTCCCGACCAAAATACCGGGGTGGCGCTCGAGCGAATAATCGTCGTCATTTCATTCGAGCGAACCTCCGGAAGCAGCAGAGGAACCAAAGCCGAGCTATCCCAAAACACTGGGCGCTAGCGACCCTCTTCACGCTCTGAAAGCAAAGCGGACAGCACATCTTCACCGATGTTCGTGGGGCCCTTGGGCGGTACGAGCAGCGATTTGGGCATGCGGCGCTTACCGAGCTTGAGCAGACCGCCGGCCGCCAGCCGCTGCCGGCGGTCATCGCGCTTCTGAGTCGCATCGATCGGAACCAACTTTGCCACCGGTGACCCGCGCTCGGTGATCAAGATCTCGTTTCCCGACTTCACCTGCTTGAGATATTTGGCCAAGCGCGCCTTCAGTTCCGCTACCCCAGCCGTATCCATGTGACTATATGGTCAACTAGAATTGACCTGTTAAACCACTCTCGATTTCAAAACGACCCGTCCGCCGACACCGGGTCGTTCTCCCGCAAATTCTCGAGCGTCTGGTCGGAGAAAACGATGCCCCAGCCGAACGTGTTGTCCGGCCGATTGCGCTCGTAGATGTGGATCGCGTGGTCGGGGTTGCGGCGTTTGGCGGAGACGCCGAAGCAGAGGCCACCTGGACCACCGCCGATGCAGGCGATCTTCATGGTGCGGTAACTATATCAGCACTTTCTCCGGCTTCAGGATCACCCCTTCGTTGCGTCTCCCGTCCATCTTCACGACAAGAGGCGCATCGAAGCGCACGTGCCGAACCGGACCTTCCTCGGCGACGGCCTCTTGCTTGGCAAGCCAGTCCCAGTCGAGGAACCCCTCGCCCTCTGCCGGGTTCACGGTGAAGTAGCCGACGTTGTTCGAAATCAGGTTCTGGAAGAAATGCGTCCCCTGCGACGGGGTGACCCGGAAGTCGCGAAAACCCGCTTCGACGATCACACGCGCGCCGGCAATTTGACTCCAGTTCACCGGGATGCCGAGGTAGGGCTCGCGCGAGCCCCAACGTCCCACGCCGATGAGAACGTACGGTCTGTTCTCCGCGTGCAGGGCTCGACCCATCTGACCCACGGTGTCGGCGGTGCGCCGGCTTTCCTTGCGCTCGAAGCGGTGATAATCGACGACGATCGCGTCCTTTAGGTCGGTGAGCAGGCCGTTGCCGAGCACGCTTCCGCTGTGACAGATCGTTTCGCTGTCGTCCACGTCGCCGATCTCGATCTCCTCGAGCTCTTGCGCCAAGACCATAGGGCGCAGCTGAAGAAAGCCGAACTCCCGTCGTCCGTCGGGGGTCGGTGTGAGGTTCACCGCGAACTCGATCTCGACCGGAGCACGCGTTCCTTCGCCACCGATAGCCAGCAGCGTTTCGAGGATTTCGGCGAGTGGGAACAGACCGTGCTTCAAAAGCGGAGCAAACGTCACCACGCGCGGCCCGGCACGGGATACGCCGTCGTAGAGAGCGTCGTTCTCCGCCGAGTACGTCGAAGCGACGGCGGCGAGAGTGCCGTCGGTTTCGGCGCTGTCGAGCTCCCAGGACGCGAGCTCGACGCGATCGGTCTGTCGCAGATCGATGGCGTAGAAATCGCGTTGTGAAGTTTTCAAGATCGCGGGGAGCTCGATGGGCACATGGCGCGGGAACTTCGGGCTGAACCGAATGGCGCTTCCACCTTCCTCCACGGTTTTGCCGAGGCCGAGAGCCACCGCGACCATACCGTCGTCGTTTTTGGCCGGCGGCGTCGGATAGAAGTTGTACGAGCGTGCCGCGCCGGCGAAATCCGGGTAGAAGCGCTCGCCGTGAGGGGACCCGACGACCCGCTGGATGATGACGGCCATCTTTTCTTCTTCCAGCCGGTATTGAGTCGATTCGAGATAGATTTTGGCACTCGAGGAGAACGTGGACGCGTACACGCGTTTGACCGCGGTCAGGAGCTGCTCGAGTCGGGTTTCGAGCCTACGGTGGTTGTTCGCGAGCATGTACGTCTCGTAGACGCCTGCGAACGGGTGATGCTGGGAGTCTTCGAGGAGGCTCGATGAGCGAACCGCGAGGGGGTAGCGAGCGCGGTCGAGAAACACTTTGAGATCCTTTTTGAGCTCGCGGGTAAACGTCGCCGCCTGGAATCGTTTGCCGAGCTCGTCGTCACGGTCGCATTGGATCGCGAAGTCGGCGAGGTCGTTGTCCTCCATGAAGCGGTCGAAAACCTCGGTGCCGATGACCATCGACGTGGGCACCGACACCGTGACGCCGGGAAACTCGCGTTCGATGTGGAATTGGCTCAGCAAGTTGTTGACGAAAGCGATGCCACGGGCCTTGCCGCCGAGCGAGCCGCCGCCGACGCGATAAAAGCTCGCGGAGGCGTCGAAAGTGTTGCGGTCGAAATCGACGACCTGGCCTCGATTGCGCTCCTCGCGGTACTCGGCGATGGACTTGATGACCGACGTCCGTAGGTCCTCCAGTGTCGCGTAGTCGGAGACTTTGAGTGGTCGAAGTTTTGCCGCGAGCTGGAGCTCGGTGCGTGCCTTCAGCCACGTGGAAAAGTCGTTCCGCTCGCCGTGGTAGGCGATGCTCTCGGCAGGCACCTTCTCGAGCATGTGCTCCAGGGTCTTGAGATCCGACGCGTGCCCGATCTCCGTGCCATCGGGAAGCCGGAACACGAAGTCGCCGATACGAAGGCTTTCGACCATGAACTCGCGCACGTGGTTGAGAAGGAGCGGGGAGCCTTTGAGAAGGAATGACGCACCCACCGAACGCGCTTCGGTTTCGTTCTCCTTACGACTCGATTGAAGCATGATGGGCACGTCGGGCCGCACCGCGCGGACCGCTCTGGCGAGCTGAACGCCGGCGTCGGCGCGCGCGGCGCCGTCTCGCGGGAATTGAATGTCAGAGATGATTCCGAGAATGTCGTTCGGGAAACGGTGGAAGTAGTCCCACGCCTCCTCGTAGTGGTCGCTCAGGAGGATCTTGGGTCGCGCGCGAATCCGCATGAGCTTGTCCGTCAAGTTCAAGCCTTCGGGCATGAGGCTGTGAGAATGCTTGACGAGCTCGGTGTAGATGACCGGGAGAAACGAAGAGTAGTAGCGAATGTTGTCCTCGATGAGAACGATCGCGGGAACGCCGACGATGCCGGTGTCGTGGTCGACGTTCATTTTGTCTTCCATGTACTTCACGATGGCGAGTAAGATGCGAACGTCGCCTTGCCACAGGAAGATTCGCTCGATGGACGTGACGTCGTAGTTGTCGATGAACTGTGCGAGCTGGCGGCGGTCGTACGCGAGCAGCACCACCGGGGTTTCGAGCCCCTGGCGCCTGAGCTCCGCGATGAGCTGCAACACGTTCATGTCGCCGAGCTCGATGGACGTGATGATGAGGTTGTAACGGCTTGAGGCGTGGGCGAGGGAAAGCGCTTCTTTGCCCGAGTACACGTGGGTGATGTTGGGTGTGTGGCGTAGGTTCAGCTCGAGGAACTCGCCGAGAAACTGTTCGCTGAGTCGTCCGTCTTGCGAAAGAATGTAGTAGTCGTAGAGCGACGATACGAGGAGGACGTCCTGAACGCGGTTTTGGATGAGATCTTGGAAACCGTGGAATCGGTCGTTCCGCGTTGCCATCAGCAAGCTCTCGAAGAAATCAGTTACACGGCTCGAGTGGTCTCATGAAACTTTCTATCTCAGAATCATTGCCTACGGTGCCGGTCAGGTCGATGGAGTGGGCAGGGGATTCGGGCGACGGATCCGGGCCGAACCAAATGCCTACGCGCCGGCGATCGTCATCGCATTCGAGCAACATCATCGTCACCAGGCCATCGTGGGCGTTGTCCATTTCTTCAGTGTCGATGGTGCCACGATGGCTGACCCCACAACACTTCGTCGTCAGCGCGATCCAGGCGTCCGCGTGCGACGCGCTCTCTCAGATCGACGTTGAACCGCTCTCGTTTCAGCGAGTCGACGTTTTCGGTGCGCCCTTCGAAGAAATCGTAGAGCTCCTCGTCTCCGTCGCCGAACGCTGGAAACGACATGAAGATGAAGCCGTTTCTCGTGTACTCACCGGGTCTGCCATCGTCGGACGGGGGTTGGTCCGAGAGAACCGCGAAGTCGAAAACAAACGGAACGGAGAAGGCGGCCACGGTGAAATAGCCGTCCGGGAGCGCCTCGGCACCGAGGATCTCGAGTGCTTTCTCGGTCCGCGCTTCGGGATCGGACATGGTCTCGCCGAGCTCGCGAGCTTTTTGTGCTCCCCAAAAGCCCAAGCCGGCGACGATGAGAACGAGAGTCGCGATCGCACCCACGCAACCGCAACCGACCCAGAGCCAAGGTGGGAGCCCTTTCTTGTCGGTACTCACGGGCTAGTTGTCGACCTCCTTGTCGTGAGTTCGGGAGCACCTTAGCACGAGTTCACGCGCCGGTTGGAAAGCGACATGTTTTCCGCTATGGTCCCCCCCCACTATCAGGGAGGTGCTGAAATGTTAGGGGAGTTGATTTTCGAGGAAAAGGGCACGACCACTGGCGTTCGGGTGTTGTCCGCGGAAGCCGTCGAGGTAAAAGTCGAAGTCACGCTGGAGAGGCAAGGGAAAATCAAGGGTGTCGACGAGAACTCCCTGTGGACCTACTGGTCGAAAACCCGCGCCGACGGTTCGATCTACGGTCAAGGCGAAGGCTTCATGACGACGAATGACGGGGCCGTCATCGCCTTGATTGGAAACTGCTCCGCCGAGTGGTCGTCCGATGGTTCTGTCGCTTATCGGGGTTCCATCCACTTCCACACGGAAAACGAGAAGTACTCGTATTTGAACACGATCGCGGGGGTTCACGAGTACGACGTCGATGCGCAGGGAAACACCGTGGCCAAAATCTGGGAGTGGAAGTAGCGTCAACCCTAGCTAAAAAACACGTAGAATCGTGTCTCAAAGAGGAGAGGTACGATGCGTCACGAAATTCTGTCCCTAGTCGCGGTGGGGGTGTTGGCGTCGGTCACGACGTTGGGTGTCCAAGAGCTCACGCAAACGTTCGTCGTGAACCTCAAGGACCCTCACCCCATCGAGGGCGACGTGAACGTTTCGTCGCCGATCCCCCACAGCGATATGACCAGCATGGTCGACGTGGTGGTCGCGCCGGCGACGCGCGAGCAAACCGGTCTGTGGACGGATGTCGGACCGATCGATACCGCGGGATTCACGTCCGTGGTGCTGAGCCTTCACGGACAACTTCGTGGCAGCACCGGCGGTACCGGAGTCGTCTCGCTCGTCCTCGTGCCCGACGAGGAGAACATTCTGCGTGCGTTTGCCGAAGGCGAAGTGCACCTCGAGCTCGAAGCGACCGCGGACCCCGTTGCGACGAACGCCCTTTACTTCAGCGGCACGAGCGGCGACCTCCCGATAGGGTTTCCGAGCTATCGCGTCTTTCTCTACAACACGACCGAACGGAGCGCCTCGGTAAACGTCTTCGCCTACTTGGCGAATTAGTTCACGGTCCGGCGCGCCGACGGCCGATGGCTGGCTGATGGCCGGCGGCTGATGGCCGATGGCGCCGCGGCGAGCCGCTCAGCGTTCTAATGGCGCTCGCTAGACCACTCCTTGATCAATCATCGCGTCGGCGACCTTTAGAAAGCCGGCGATGTTGGCGCCGTTGACGTAGTTGCCCGGGGTGCCGAAGCGCTCCGCGGCTTGAACGGTTGCGGCGTGGATATCTTTCATGATCATCTTGAGGCGGCCGTCGACTTCGTCGCGTGTCCAGCTGTAGCGCATGCTGTTTTGAGCCATCTCGAGGCCGGATACGGCGACGCCACCCGCGTTGGCCGCTTTGCCGGGGCCGAAGAGGATCTTCTTGTCGATGAAGCGCTCGACCGCGTCCGGCGTGGACGGCATGTTCGCGCCTTCGCAGACGACGGCGATGCCACCTTCGAGCAAGTTGTCGGCGTCCCTCCGGCCGATCTCGTTTTCGGTCGCACACGGAAAAGCGCAATCCGCTTTGTGGGCCCAAAGCGGAGTGTGGTCGGAACCCGGTTCTGTCGCGGAGTACGTCGCGCTCGAGAACTGGTCGGCGTAGTCCTTGATGCGACCGCGCCGGTTGTTCTTGAGGTCCTTGATCCACGCGAGCTTGTCATCGTCGATACCCTCGGGGTCATGGATGTGGCCGTTCGAGTCGGACAACGTTACAACCTTGGCGCCAAGCTCATTCAGTTTTTCCGTGGCGAATTGCGCGACGTTGCCGCTCCCGGAGACGAGACAGGTCTTCCCCTCGAGGGATTCGCCGCGCGTTTCGAGCATGTTCGCCGCGAAGTACACCGCGCCGTAACCCGTCGCCTCGGGCCGGATGAGAGAGCCGCCCCAGTTGATCCCCTTGCCGGTGAGAACGCCGGTGAACTCGTCGGCGATGCGCTTGTACTGACCGAATAGAAAACCGATCTCGCGGCCACCGACGCCGATATCGCCAGCGGGGATGTCGGTGTTGGGACCGATGTGGCGGAAGAGCTCGGTCATGAAGCTTTGGCAAAAACGCATGACATCGTTGTCACTCTTGCCTTTGGGATCGAAATCGGAGCCGCCTTTGCCGCCGCCCATGGGAAGGGTGGTCAGCGAGTTCTTGAACACTTGCTCGAACGCGAGGAACTTGAGGATGCCGAGGTTGACCGAAGGGTGAAACCGGAGCCCTCCCTTGTAGGGGCCGATCGCGCTGTTCATCTCGATGCGGAAGCCGCGATTGATCTGGATCTCTCCCTGGTCGTCCACCCACGGCACTCGGAACAAGATGACGCGCTCGGGCTCGATGATCCGCTCGAGCACTTTCGCGCTGCGGTACTCGGGATGTTTGTCGAGGACGACGTCGAGGGATTCCGCGACCTCCTCGACCGCCTGGTGGAATTCGGGTTGTGCCGGGTTCTTGGCTTTCACGTCGGAGATTAGGGACTGAACGTATTCACTCATCTGCGGGGGACCTTCAAGTTATCGTTAGGTTAACGGCGTCTCCGCGCCTCTGCGTCTTTGCGTTGTTTTTTCGTTGTGGCTATGAGACTTCCTGCGTCTCCGTCACCGCGATGAGCTCGCGGCGGCGCCATTCGGGGACGACGACGCCGAGGGAAATGATCATGCGGAGCGCTTCATCCACGGTCATCTCGAGCTCGATGACATCATCTTTGGGTACCAGGATGATGAAGCCCGAAGTCGGGTTTGGCGTTGTCGGCACGAAGACGCAGACGACTTCCTGTCCGGTGTGCGCCTGGACTTCACCCAAGTCGCTCGACGTCTGGAAGCAGAGGCTCCAGATGCCTTTTCGCGGGTACTCCATGAGGAGCACTTTTCGGAACGACTCGCTGCGCGGCGACAGAAGAGTCTCCGCGACTTTCTTGACGCCGGAGTAGACCCAGCTCACGAGAGGGATGCGGGCCAAGAGCGCTTCCCATACTGCGATTAGCTTTTTCCCGAGCAGGTTGGCGGCAAAAAAACCTGTGACGAGCAGAAGCGTGAACGTCAAAATGACGCCGAGCCCGGGAATGCGAAACCCGAAGAGGTTCTCCGGACGGAGCGGCGTCGGGATCAACCCGTCCATAAAGCTGATGAAGAGACGCAACAGGAGCAGGGTGACGCCGAGCGGGATCCAGACCAGGAGACCTGTCGCCAGGTAGCGCCGGATCTTCATTTTGCGCATTGGTCAGCCATCGCCGAAGCCTGAAAAAGGCTTCTGTCAGGTTCGTTTTTCAGGATTGTACCGAGCTCTCGCTCCATTTAACTGTAACGCGAACCGAACCTTGCAGCAAGGGAGCGCCGTTTGGACGAGGGCCCCCTCACCCGGCTCGCTCACGCGAGGTTCAATTGTCTAGGCACAACCATTTTTTGAGCTTCGCCATCTGTTCGGACGTCAGAGACTGGTCGTCCAGGATTTGCACGAGGTGTTCGCGATTGCGAGCGAGCGGTTTGTAGCCGCAGCCGTCGAAGAGCTCGGGGCTTGTTTGCTCGAGAAGCGGGCGGGGGTAGTCGCGGCACATACCCGGCGGTGACTCGTAGCTGTCACAACGTCTCGTGTCCACGTCGAAGTGGGTGCATTTGAAGATGAACGCCTTGTCCTCACGGCGCGCTTCGACGAGGTCGAAGCCATTGATCTTGGCATGCCACCACAGGAAAACCTGGCGAATGAAAGGGAAATACCAAGTGAGCTTGCCGACTCGGATGCCGGGCTCTTCACAGCACTTCGCACAGCGGACGCATTCACCACCGAGATCGTAGCGGACATCGGCCTGAGCTCGGTGCAGCCACAACCGGGCGTAGTAGACGCCGAGGCTGATGCGCTTCACGCTCCGCAAAAACGGACCGTCTCTCATCCCAATGTCATCCCAATTTCATCGAAGCAGCGTCGAGATCTCCTGGATGCGGCGCTCCAACGCTCGAGATTTGTCAGCGGCGCCGTAAAGCTCGCGCAGCTTTTCGGGGATGAACATGGGGTCCGTGCTCTCGCGGATGGCAACGAGTTGTTGAAGCTCTTTTTCGAGACCGTAGTCCGGTGTTCGAAAATGCTCCAGGGTCTCGCGAATGTGCTCGGCCGTCGGGGCATCGGCGCCTGCGATCGCGGCGCGTCGAACGCATTGGACGAGAAGGCTTTCGATGTCCGCACCCGAAAGCTCGGGGGGCAGGGGAGGAAGAGCTTGCTCGTCGATTCTGACGTCGTTCTTGCGCGCCATCGCCATGAACATTTCTCGACGGGCCGCTTCCGTTTCGGGCGGGAAGAGAGGAATGTGCACTTCGCACCGTCCCTGGCGCTTCAAGTCGACAGGGAGCAGATCCGGCCGGCAGGTGAGAAGCACCCACAGAATTTTTCCCCGGTAGCGCGTGTCGCTCATGAGCGACGAGATCATCGCGAACATGCGACTCGACGTGCCGCTGTCACCACCGGCGGACCGGCTTCCCAGCGCCGCGTCGGCCTCGTCGATGACGACCACGACCGGTCCGAGCGCTTTGATGACCGACAACACTTTTTGGAGATTGCCTTCCGAGCTTCCGACCCACTTGCTCCGCAGATTCTTGAAGACGATGGTCGGGATGCCGAGACTGCCGGCTAGACACATCGCGGTAAACGTCTTGCCGGTTCCGATCATACCGCAGAGCAAATAGCCCATCGGCAACGCTTCCAGGCGTCCGTCTTTGAAAAGCCGAACGTCTTGCTCGAGCCGCTCCTTCACCGCGTCGGGCGCGACCACGGTATCGAGATCGTAGCTCGGCGCAACGAATTCGACGAGACCGAAACATTGTTTTTCGATGAGCTCTTTCTTGGCTTCGCGGAGTCTCCCGAGGTCGACGTGATTGCCTTTGGCGCCGGAGCTTCCGACAGCCTGGCCGAGTCCTATTAGCGTGAGTCCGTTGGCCTCACGGGCAACGTCTCGAGCAGCCTTCGCACCTTCGACGAGCGTGCGCGCGTAGTTTTCGCGCGTAGCCTCGTCCGGCAGATCGACCTCGACCTTGGAGATGAACGGGTTCTCGACGATCCGGCGGTTGACGTCGCCAAGCGCGTCGGCGACGAGGCAGAGCGTGACGTCCGCACCGCGGATGCCGGGATCGTTTGCCCAGTTGAGGACTTTGATGAGGGTCGCTCCGAGCTCGCCACTCAACATCGAGCCGTCGACCGCAGGCGTGATCGTCTCGATATAGCGGATGACGATGGCGAGGCTTTTGCGATTCCCGTTTTTGGGTGTGTCGACGAGCTTGTGAAGGATGTAGCGGTCGAGGAGCTCGAAAACGAGCTTCGGATCCTTGGCGCGCGAGTTGGCGTAGCTGGTCCCGCTGATGAGGTCGATGGCTTTGAGGGTCTTGTGAAAGTCTTCCTGCATCGCCTGTCGCCGGTCGCTGTCGCCGGGCGCGAGGAAGCGAACGCCGCTCCCACGGTCGTAGCTCAAGACGATTTCGCGCTGGCCGAAGAGCTGTGTCGCCAGGTAGTGCTCGAGAGATACAAACTCGTCCGCATCCCGCCGCCCGGGCCCGTTGGGCCCGGTGAGGACGACGGGGACGAGATCGTGGACGTTGCCGTGGAGGAGAAAGACGCTCGCCGCACCGCTGACATAGCTCAGAGCGAGCTCACGCGCCCATTCGGGAGCGCTACGGCCCAAAGGGTTATTCACTGGATTCGGACGCGGCCTCTTTCTGGGGGCCGACGGTTTTCTCGGTCGCTTCCGACGAAGGCTCGGCGAGTCCTTGCTCGATCTTGAATTGAGCCAGGAGCTCACCGGCTGCGACTTGGTCCGCCGCCTGCTTTGCCTTGAGCGCGTCGATGCCCTGATCGCTCAAGTCCGACGCGACCTTGGACCGGGCTTTCGCTTTGTTGATCTGATCGTCGACCCGGCTCATGATGGCGTCGATATCAGACGACACATCGAACGAGGTATTGAGGGCGCCTGCCGTCTCGGAAACTTCGGCGAGCGCTTTCTCCATCTGGAGCGCCGCCTTCTTCTTCTCGAGGTCCTTCTTGCTGTTGCCGATTTCAGTGAGAGCCGCCTTCATCTTCAGAAGGTTGTTCTCGTAGTTCTCTTGGTGCTGGGCGAGCTGCTCGTTGTTGCTCTCGAGCCCGTCTTTGACTCGAGAAAGCTCCAGTGCGAGCTGGCCGGCCATCTCTTCCTGATTGGCCTTTAGATGGTTCTTGATCTGTCCGGTGAGGCTCGAGATCCGTGAGGTCTCGCTTGCGACTTGTGCCTCCACTTTCAGAACCAGTGCCTGATAGGAGATGAGCCCCTGGCGAGCCTCTTTCAGGCGTTCGGTAGCCTGCTGGAGTTTCGCCTCAGCCAGGGGGATGACGTGCTTGTCCTCCATCTCGGTGACGGACTTGTTGAACAAGGCGTACCAGACTGCTTGGATGCGCGCGAAAAGTCCCATCACTGACTCCCTTCGATGATAGCTAGTGGAAGAATCCTAACAGCAATACTTTTCAACGGAAAGGAGGAAAGACGCGAAGGCGCAAAGGGGATCGATGGCTCGTCCGGATCCCGATGCGTGATCCTTCTTTGCGTCTTTGCGTCTTAGCGCCTTTGCGTTAAAAAGCATCATGTCGCGGATTCCTCTTGCGCCTTGGCGCCTTTGCGTTAAAAAACATCACGTAGTGCTCTCGTCGGCCTCGGCCTCGGCTTCTTCAGTGTCGGTCATGTTCGATAGCGCCGAGACGTTGATCTTTTCGAGGGCCTCGACGAGCTCGGGGATGTCGTCGACGTATTCCAGTTTGCTGATGAGTGCCTTGATGTTCGGATCGTCGACGCCACGGTAGCCGCGGAAGCGATGGGCCATGAAGCGCATCAGCGGGATCAGCGTACCCTCGATGAGGTAGGACTCGCGCGAAATGAGCTCGTAATCCGCCGGCGGCGCCTCGGGTTCGGCGTCGGGCGCGACTCGCTGCTTTTGACCGTTCCCGAACGCCTCGAGGAGCTCGTGCAGCTTTTCGGTGTACGGTGAGAGGTCAAGCTGGACGTCTACCTGCGCTGGTTTGGCCGCGGCGGAAAACGCGGCCAGGTCGGGATCGACGGACAGTGCGGCTGGGCGCGAGCCAGCTTTCTCTATAGCGCGGTCGATGCTCTCGCCGATGCCTTCGAGGTGCTCGGACACCATGCTGAGCTGACCGGTGAGGCGTGTTGCCGGGTCATCCTCGCCACTGCCCATGCGTTGGATGCGGACGTAGCCCTTCTTGATCTCCTCCCACCGTGCGCGCTGAGCGTCGCTCAACCGTCCCCGCATCTCGCCGAGCTTGAGGAGATTCTCCTCCGCACCGGTGGTGAGCGTCTGTGATTCACCGAGATAGTGGTCGTCGATGAGGTTCTCGAGCTCTTCGTCGTTCATGGCCGGCACGATCTTCTCCGTCAGCTTGTTCATATTGCGGTAGCTCCCCTGGAGACGGAACGGGGGCTCGGTGCGATAGGCATCTTCTTGCGAGGCGGAGCGGATGTATTGCTGGTTGACGGCGAGCAGGGTCTGCTGCACCTTCAAGAGCTTTTTCAGCACCGACTGGATCTCGCCGATCTCCACCGCCGAGTAGCCGTGCTCGAGCTGGTCGGATTGAATCGGCTCTCCCTGAGCCATGCGCACGAGCATGACGATATCGTTCTGCTCTCGTGTCGTCAGCGGTGCGAGCACGTTGTTCGACGTCAGTGAGTTCTCGATGTAGGAGAGCGCGAACAGATCGCCTTTGCCTTCGAGAATGTCGCCGAGGTTATAGGTGTCGGCGCGGTTGGCGAGCATGTCCGGGATCTGGAATTTCTCGCCTGACTCGGTGTACGGGTTTCCCGCCATACACACGATGAACTTCTTGCCTCGCAGATCGTAAGTACGGGTGCGTCCCTTCCATACACCTTCCACTTTACGCTGAGCGTCGCACAAAGAGATGAACTTCTGGAGGAACTCGGGATGCGTGTGCTGGATGTCGTCGATGTAGAGCAGAACGTTGTTGCCCATCTCGAAGGCGAGATTGAGCTTTATGATCTCCTGACGCGCGGTCGCGTTCCCTGCCTCCGCGGGATCGAGTGACGTGACCGAGTGGCCGAGCGCGGGCCCGTTGATTTTCATGAACACTAGGCCGAGGCGGTTGGCCAAATACTCCATCAGCGTCGTCTTGCCGTAGCCCGGTGGCGAGATGAGAAGGAGCATGCCCATCAAATCGGTCCGCTTGTCTGCGCCGAGCGCTCCCATTTGCTTGGCGAGGTTGTCGCCGATGAGAGGCAGGTAGACGTCGTTGATGAGGTGGTTGCGCACGAACGACGACATGACTTTGGGCTTGTATTCGTCGAGGCGCAGGGCGTCGCGCTCTCGTTCGAGGACGGCGTGCCGCGCTTTCTGGAAGTCACGAAAGCCGGGAACGAGGCGGTAGCGGAAGTGGCCGAGGCGCGACAAGAACTCGTCGAGGTGGAGCTCCATGCGGCCTTGTTGAATCCGTGGATGCTGGCCTAGCAGTCCTTCGATACTCAATTTCGCCTGCGCGCTCGATGTCTCCCGGCTCACCTTGCCTTCGAACAAGATCGCGACCACGGCTTCTTGAGCGGCGCGCGCCGTTTGATTGGTCTTCTCGAGAAAAGCCGTCACCCACGCGAGGGCAAGATCGTAAGCGCGCACCGGTGATTCTCGAAGCCCACGAAGATCCTGCTCAAAGTCACGCTCGGCGCTGGATTCGCGCAAATGCTTCTCGAACGCCTTCTTGAGCTCGTCGGCTTCCGCGCTCAAAACGAACTTCTGCGGCTCACGCGCGATCTCTTCGAGGAGATAGGCACCCGCGCGGCGCGCGGCGCGCTCGGGCACGTGGATGCCGAGCTCGGCCAGATGCTCGGCGATCGCGGTGTTGAGCTCGGAGCCGAGATCGGTGAGCGCGTCACTTGTTTCGAAGTGCGTCCGCAGGCGATGCAAGCTCTTCGCCTGGTTTTCCCACGTCGTCCGCTTCTTGCGGTCCGGGTAAAGAGCCCAGAACACGGTGGCGAGGGCTCGCGCTGTGGGCGTGAACGCAGGAGATCGGCGCTCTCGTGCATGCCGAGAGTTTTCTGGAGGATGAGCGTGGCGTCGGCATCGTGGAGGCCGCGCTCGTAGCCTTCGTCGTAGCGCTCGGCCGCGTAGTCCCGCACGATGGCGAGAAGCGCGTTGTCCACTCGGGTGGCCTCGTGAAGCTTGGCCAGTGACAGTCCGGCGTCGCCGATCTCGGCGTCTTCGAGAATGCAATAGGCGAGGTACTCCGAACGATAGACGTCGTCGGTTTCCGAGACCAGTTCTTGCGCCCAGAAGTCACGCGTTTTGGCGAACTCCTCGTCGTCGATCTGCTCATAGAAACCGGTGCCACTCAGGTGGAACGCCATACCGTCTTCGCGCGGCACCATCGTGAGCTCCAACGGCTGGGTGTTGACGCTGAAGCGATGGCGTCCGAGCTTGATGACGTTAGCGCCGTCTTCGTAGATTTCTCGCCGATCGCGCAGACCTTGCGCGGCGTCTTCTTTGGCGGCTTTGAGCCGGCCATCGAGCTCGTCGGCATGCACCGAGTTGCCGAGCTCTCTCAGGTTGGCCGCGGTGTTTCGTAGCTTGGCGACCATGGGGTCCGAAGCGAAGTATGCGTTCAAAGCGTCGGAGCTTTCGAACTTCTCGGCGCGTCTGGTGACGCTCCCGAGGATGCGATCCGCCGCATGCATCAAGTTCTGCGCTCGTCGTTGGCGCCGGTCGACGAGCGATTGCTTCTTGGAGCTGAACGCTTCGTAGATCTCTTCGCGCTTGGTGGTGAGCTCGGTCACGAACTCGTCGAACTCGGAAAAGCGGGTTTCGAGGTCTTCGAGCTGCAGCATGAGCTTCGAGAGTTGCTCGTCGCACTTCTCCGGCGAGTCGGAAAGCGCCAGCGCGCTGGTGACGCTTTGGCTCAGCAGCTGAAACTGGACGCCGAACTCGGCCACGCCTTCTTTGCCGAGAAGCTCTTTGCGCCGGTTGGCGATGAGCGCCCGCACGCGGTTGAGGCTTCCCATGATCTCGGAGATGTTGCTGAGAATCTGGGTACGGACGGTCGCATCGTCGATCTCGAGCGAGCCGATGACGTCGGTAAGGAGGTCCAGGCCGTCACTGAGCTCCTGCAACGACGCCTGGTGGTCGTCCGCCTCGGTGACTTTCGAGAGTCCGGCGACGCCTTCTTCCAGCTCCGCCGCGCGTTGGTGGTAGGGAAGCAGTGCTTCGGCTTTCAACAGGAAGTCGACCGCCCGCTCGCTCACCGTATCGAAGCGCTCGATAATCTCCGCTTCGAGGGCGTCGATGTGCGTCAGGTCGACGTAGCGCACTTCACGGAGCGTGATCAGGTGGCCCCGGGCCGAGCGCAGGCTGGCCAGACAGGCGACGAACTGATCGATCGACGTCCACGAATCGGGATAGATCGTCCGGAAGAGCTCCTGGATTTTCTCGGCGGCTTCTGCGACTGCCTTTTTCGCGTCAGCACGGAGCGCCTCGACTTTCTCGAACTCGTCGATGATGCTCTCGGCGGTCTCATGAACTTCGTCGAGGACTTCGCGCAAGTTCCCGATTTCGGCCTCGTCGAGCCAGTAGTAGCTGTCGATGACGCGCGCGGTAGCGGCGACGAGGTCCTCGTACTTCTGGCGCGTCGGCTGCTGCTCGTCGACCATGCGGCGGATGCTGAGGCAATCGGAGACGCCGCGAACGAGCTCGGCGTTGCCGACTTTTTCGAGAAACGATCCCGTGGGCGGCAGCGCTTTCACGTGCTCGTCGCTCATGAACGGCGTGCGCCACAGCTGCATGTTGTGCACCCGCTTGGGCTCGTCGGTGTCGGCGCGGAAGATGATGACGGTGCCGTCAGGGAAGAGACTGAACCCGTGACAGGTGAGGGGATTATCCACTTCCTTCCGGATCATGTTGTACGGGAGCAGAATCGTGCGCCCCGCCTCGCGCTCGTGGAACGCGTACAGCACGTCCTCGCCGTTGGGGGAGCGGATGCGGCGCAAGTACTCCATCCCTTGGATCTCGCGTTCGAAAGATTTGGTGTGTCCGCTCTGCAGGTAATAACCGCCCGGGAAAATGATGCCGTGGTCTTCGGGAAGCTGGACACAGGCCTGACCGATCGCATCGATGCGATCGACTTGTTGGGTCCGGGTGTTGAACACGAGATATCGATACTCGGTCTCGCGGTAGGGGAGGACCTTGAGCAAGATTAGCGTGCCCACTGTTGCGTAGTGGACTTGGGCGTCGTCGAGCGCCTGGTCGGCATCGAGCACCGGCTCGCGATAAATGCCCTGGCCATCCTCGGTGTTGTTCTCGACTTTAATTGTCAGGTCGCCGCCGAGCGTCTCGACGAAGACTTCGTCGAGAATGTTGACGTGGGGGTAGTGGCCCTGGATGTGGTCCTCGCGCACCGTCGCAGTCCATTCGAAATCGTGGGTCGGAGGGAAGACGTGGTCACGCTCGCCGCGGTTGTCGATGTAGCTGACGGCGCCGTCGGGTGCTACCGCCCAGCGAAACACGCGCACGTCGTCAATCTTCTCGCCGATTTGGAACACCGCGAGCAGCTTTTCGCCGACGCTTCGCAGCTGGAGGAGCTTGGTTTGCTCATAATAACGATAGAGCTCCTGGAACTCCTCGATGAACTTGGGGTCGGAGAGGAAGTAGCCGGGCGCATCCTTCGAAACACTTCGCAACGAGATACCCTCGTCGGTCTTCTCGAACGTATGCAGGCTGAAGACGTCTTCGATGTGCGTCTGGCGCTTGAGGCCGATGAAGACGTTGTAGCCGAACAGAAGGTAGTTGCCGACCTCCTTGATGTCCCGGGGAACACAGTTGTTCTCGGTACGGATCCGTTCGTTCCCGAGAACGGCGAGATCGGTGCCGCCGAAAAGCTCGAGGCGTTTCTTGTTGAGCGTCTCCGCCCGCTCGGCCAGGACTTTCCCGTGGCCGAGAAGGCGGTCGCGAATGATCTCGTAAGTGCCGCGCTCGATCTCGACCTTTTGGACGTCGGTGCTGGTGCTCATTGCCTAATACCTAAAACCTGATGCCTAGCGCCCTAGAGCCTGACGTCGTCGATGCCGAGTGCCTTGGCCTGACGCTGGAGCTTCTTGAGCTTCTCGAGGTCGTCTCCTCCCGTGCCGGTGTCAATTTCAGTGGCGAGCTTCGCCAGGAGCGCGCCGATGGTGATGTCTTTCAACGTGCCGCCATCGATCCCGGACTCCCGCATCGCCTGACGGATCTCCTGGATGATGTTCTTGTCGCCGTTCATGAAGTCCTTGGCGAGGCCGGAGATGACATCGCTCTTTTCTACGAGCTCGTCGATGCCCTTGCCCATACCGATGGAGTTCACCATACGGTCGAGGAAGGCGCCGTCGCCGCCGACGATGTCGATGTCGGCGGATTCGAGGGCCGTGGCGAGGATCTTGGCCTTGTGCGCGGCAACGCTCTCCCGAGCTTGGATGGCTTCGAGCCCGAGTACCTTCTCGTTCTCGATGCGCAGGCGGTACTCTTCGTGCGCCCGGCTGTCCTTGTCGAGAGCTCGCATCGCTTCGGCCTTTTCGGCAATACCCTTGGCTTCGGCGGCGAATTTGTCGGCGACAGCGTGCGCGTGGGCCGAGCCCTTTGCGCGCACGACGGTAGCCTCGGCGGTGCCCACCTTCTCGACCGCGGCGGAGTCGGCTTCGCGAACACGTACTTCCGCGAGACCGTGCTTCTCGGAGGCGATGGCGTCGGCTTCTTTGACGCGGGCGGCGGCGAGACCTTGGGCCGCGGATTCGGCCTGGACGCCTTCGGCGATGCGAATCTTGGACTTGGCTTCGCGATCGGCGGCTTCGAGCTCGGCGTCGGCCAGGGTGACGAGCTCGACGGCTTTGTGCTTCGCGGCCTGCTCCTGAGCTTCGGCGGCCTTGATGTCCTTGACGAGCGCTTCCTCGGCCTCGGCCTCGGCGGCGATGACCGTCGCTTCCTTGTTGCGCTTCGCTTCCTCGACGACCTGAAGCTCTTTGATGCGCTCCTGCTCCTCGACGACGGTGCGCTCGACGGCGACACGCTCACGGATGACGTCTTGGATCTCTTTGCGCTCGACTTCGAGAGCTTTCTCTTTGTCGATGCGTAGAAGCTCGACCTCACGTTCGCGGATTACGGCTTCGAGCTGGCGGTCTTTCGCGACACGCTCGGTCTCGACCCCGATGACGCGCTCGCGGTTTTTCCCAGCAACCTGGACTTGTCGGTTCTTGTTCTCTTCCGCGACCATGACTTCTTCGTCGGTCTTGATGCGGGCTCCTTCGGATTTCAGCCGTTCTTCCGCCTGGACTTGCATCAGTAGCGCGGTTTCGCGGGCGCGGACGGATTCGATCTCGCGCTGTTGCTTGGACTTCGCGTCGGCCTCTTCGCGGTCGAGCTCGAGAATGACTTTGGCGCGCTCGACATCTTGTTTCTTGATGGCTTTTTCTTCGTTGTTCTCGAACTCGTTAGTCTGGACGTGCTCGACCGCGGTGAGCTCGGTGATGCGGCGGATACCTTGGGCATCGAGGATGTTCTTGGGGTCGAGGTGCTCGAGGGGGGTCTGCTCGAGGTAGTCGATCGCGGCGTCTTCGAGGACGTAGCCGTTCAAATCGCGGCCGATGAGCTCAATGATGGCGTCGCGAAACTCATCGCGTTTGGTGTAGAGATCGACGAAGTCGAGCTGTTTTCCGACCGTTTTCAGCGCCTCGGAGAACTTGGCGCTGAAGAGCTCGTCGAGCGTTTCGGGGGAGGAAGCGCGGGCGCAGCCGATTGCTTGAGCGACTTTGATCACGTCTTCGACGCGCTTGTTGACGCGCACGAAGAACATGACTTTGATATCGGCGCGAATGTTGTCGTGGCAGATCAGTCCGTCCTTGGCGCGGCGGTCGATCTCGATCGTCTTGACCGAGATGTCCATGACCTCTGCTTTGTGGATGACCGGCAGAACGAAAGCGCCGGTAAACGTCACCTCGGGCTCTCGCTTCATTTTGTTGACGACGAGCGCCTTGCCCTGCTCCACCTTGCGGTAGAACTTGGACACCATCATCAGGAATCCCCAGCCGATGATGATGAGCGCTACGACACCCACCGCACCTAGAAACACTAAATCCATCATCGAAATCCCCCTCTTACAAAACCGTAAAGGCTCACGATTCCTCCGTAACTTTGGCGGCTTCGGTGAGCGCTGCGTCCACCGGGCCTATGAAGAAGACCCCTTCGGACGGCTCATATCGGTAAACGAGTGCCTGCGCACCTCGTGTCAGCCCGTTGTCTTGCGGACAACGGACCTCGGCAACGAAACCGGCACCGCCGTCTTCGATCTCGGCGCGGCCGAAATTTCCATCGACGCGTGCCGAAAGCACGGTGCATATTTTGCCGATGAGCGACGCGCGGCGTGGAGCTTGCTGCGTAACGAAGAGCTTGCGGAAGGGCCGGGAGCTGATGGCCGCCATGATGAGAGCGCCGAAACCGGACGTAACGGCGATGGCGAGTCCAACGATCACCGTCGCGGCCAGCGGTCCCAGGAACCTGGTGCTCAAGTAGCTGAGGATCCAGGCCCAGAAGAGCACGAACGTGCCCACGATCGTGATCGGCATCCCGCGGACGCCCATGGCGTTGAGTAGACCGCCCAAAAGGCCACCATCCTCGCCGTCTGCGGCGTCGGCGTCGGCAGCGCCCTCGGCAGCCCCTTCCGCGACACCTTCAGCACTGGCGTCGAGCGCGCCGTCGATTGATTCAGCCGCGCCTTCGACCCCGCCGTCCGCCACTCCTTCGATCGACTCGAGCGCCCCGTCGAACGCGGCATCCATGCTGTCGAGGCCGAGGACGCTATCGAGAAAGTCGAGATCGAGTGCGCCGAAAATCACGACCATCCAGTACAGTGAGCGCCATCGCCAGGGCACAGGTGAATGCGATCGTGGGAAACGACACGAGCGTTGTCAGAAACTCCTGCACTCTTTCGGCTCCTTTCGACTGACTCGTTGCGGGTGGCCCGATGCGAGACGATCGCGGGCGATCACGCGCCGACCGATGCAACAATGAGGCACCCTGCTAAGGAAGCCCCTTCCGTTCGATAGAAAGCTATCGGTACGTGAGAATCGTGAAATCGGTTGTGAATGTGCCGGTTGTAGCGATTCGGGCTTTTTCAGACCCGAACTCTGCGACTAATAGTAAGGGAAGTCCGACCGAAAAATCAAGCGGGTAGCGTGTTTCGTGAATGCTCGGTGTGGTTCGGAATTGCGCTTGTGAAAAAGAAGTTCGGTTCTCCTGTCGTTTCGGGGGATCTGATTTGTGTTGGAGGGCATGGCCTATGGACGCTGCCGCGATTGTGGAAAACGCCGGAAACTCCGGGCGAGAGAGGCGTTTAGGGAAAGGTTGTGAGCACGTACAAACGTGGAGCGGCGTTTTCCACAATCGCTTGGAAAACGCTTCGCGTTTCCCACGAGCGCCCACAGGCCCCTCCTGATATATATACAAGAAAGATTAATTCATATGGAATAAGGAAGGGGGGGCTCGATTAGTGGAGGCTATGGAAAACGCCCTTCCAGGCTTCGAAGAGAACTCAGTCGTGAGCAAGGTCTGAACGACCAGAACCGTGGGGGCGTTTCCCACAGCCTCGTCTCCCGCTGAGGGGCAGTGGCATTTGGTGAGGCCCGTGGGTTGAGAGGGTAAGCCATGTGTAGATGCGCATCGGCGAGAACGCTAGAATCTTTTTTTCCGAAAGAGAAAAGAGCGTTCCCGCGATGCGCGTTACTACGTTAGTCAACAAGCTCATCGGATTGCAAGGCCTGTGGGTCCGAGGTTTCCACTTCCAGGCGGACAAAGCCAGAGTGGTGGTGGATGTAGTACCACGGAGGAGGAAGCCTCTGTGCGGGATTTGCGGACGAAAGGTCCGCAAGAACAAAGATCGCTACAATCGCTACTGGCGGCACTTGGACCTGTTCGGAGTCCGGACCTATCTTCGCTACTCGATCCGACGAGTGGTATGTCGGCGGTGTGGAGTGGTCAGAGAAAAGGTGCCTTGGGCCGACAAGGGAAGCCGCTTTACCAAAAGCTTCGAACAAGAGGTAGCGTGGCTGGCACAGAGGACGGACGTCAGCGCCGTAGCGAACTATTTCCGAGTGACGTGGCGTTCGGTGCGACGGATCATCCAGCGAGTGGTTGCCGAGCAGCGGGATGAGCGGCGCGAGCTCGATGGATTGCGGGTGATTGGGATGGACGAGATCAGCTACCGCAAACGCCACAAGTACTTAACAGTGGTAATAGACCATCTCAGCGGCCGGGTCGTCTGGGCGGGAAAGGAGCGCAAGGCCAAGACGCTGCTGCGGTTTTTCCGCAAGCTCGGACCACAAAGAGCCGCGGAGCTCGAAGCGGTCAGCATGGACATGTGGGAGCCGTACATAACTGTCGTCGGCAAAAAGGCTCCTCAGGCACGGGTGATCTTTGACCGCTTCCACATCGTCAAGCATCTGAACGAGGCCGTGGATAAGACCCGGCGCGAGCTGGTGCGCGAGCTCAAAGGGACTGCCCGGCGCAACCTCAAGAACACCAAGTTTCCCCTTCTCAAGGCCAAACACAACCGCAGCGCGAAAGACAAACGGGTGCTCCGCGAGCAGGTGCGAGCTAATCGTCGCCTCTACCGCGCCATGCTTCTGCGCGACGACTTCATGGACCTCTACACCTACAAAACCGAGACATGGGCCAAGAAGTTTCTCCGAGGATGGCTGCGGCGCGCTATGAGCTCGAGGATAGAGCCCGTCAAACGCGCGGCGAAGATGATCCGCAGCCACTTCGATGGCGTCATCGCGTGGGTCACGTGGAGACTCAGCAACGGCCGACTCGAAGGAATGAACAACAAAATCCGGCTGCTGAGCCACCGCAGCTTTGGACTCCACTCTGCCGAAGCTCTCATCAGTCTCGTCTACCTAAACTGTGGCGGTCTCACCCTCGAGAGGATCCACTGAAATGGCAGGAGAGGCAGAAGTTCTTCACTTCCGTTTGGCCGGGTCTTGGTTGGCAATGTGTTGTCTTCCGTTTAAGTCTATTTGTGTCATAGCGTTGGGTGCCGGCGGTTTCAGCGTGTGAACGAGAAGCTGCGCGTTCGCATTTTCGCCTTGACAGAGTCAAGGTGCGCTATTAATGTCTCACTCGGGGATGGTTGAAATCCCTCGCCTTTAGGCGAAGCCTTTAGGAGGCTTGGGGTACGATCCCCAGGTGAAAGGATATCGTAAATCATCGCACACGACGTACCAGTTAAACTATCACTTCGTATTTATCACGAAGTACCGCAAGCCGGCCTTGAGAGGGGATGTAGCGGTTCGTCTCCGGGATCTCATCCGGGAGATCTGTGCTCGGAACCAGATAGAAATACTGAAGGGTCATGTGCGGCCTGAGCAGTTGCATCTGTTACTGAGCGTGCCGCCGAATTTGTCGCCGAGTCGAGTGATGCAGTTGATCAAGGGTAAGACGTCGAATCGTCTGATGCGAGACTTTCGGACGATGCGGAAGGAGTTCTGGGGTCGGCACCTATGGGCACGGGGTTACTTCGTGGTGACGACGGGCAACGTGACGGATGAGGTGATAGCGAAGTATATAGAGTTGCAAGGTGCCGTGCCCCAGGACGACGATTCTTTCAAGGTTAGCGAGTAGTGAAACGAGGCAAGGACAAGCCGACTTTAGTCGGCGACGTGAACCCATCGCCTTTAGGCGATGGAGCGCACGCGCTCAGTATTGGTCTACCCAACACAACAGAATATAATAATATGTTCTTCGTTTGTGCTTCCAATAAAGGCATATCGCCAGGGGTCCGCATAAGGCCTGTTCATTTTTTATGCCGGGCCTACCATCCATCGACCGAACCCGCTAATTTATCCTGCTTTATCTTTAACCTCGTCCTGAACTCTCCACATACATAATCCCTGGCAGCTTTTGTTGGGACACAGGGGGGCGCCTTCGGGCGCCCCCCGCCCTCTTTTTGTGAGGCGCGCGTTCGCGCGCCGGTGCGGCTCTCGGCATACGGCATACGGCTCACTTCGCGAACTTTGCCTTGGTTCGAGCCCTCGTTGTTATCGCTTTCGTGGTAATAATTCCTTCATGAAATTGTCTATTACTACTTTGCCGGGGGATGGGATTGGGCCGGAAGTTGTTGCGGAGGCGATGAAAGTGCTCGAAGCGGTCGCCTCTCGGTTCGGTCATGAGCTGGATGCCAATGCTCATCCTTTTGGATCGTCTGGGCTCGATGCAGCGGGGAGCGGTTTTCCCGACGAGACACGCGACGCATGTCTGTCGGCGCCGGCGATCGTTCTTGGTGCGGTCGGGGATCCTCGACACGATCACTTGCCGCCGAACGAGCGGCCGGAGCGGGCGCTTCTTCATCTTCGGCGGTTGATCGAGAGCTTCGCTAATTTGCGGCCGGTGGTTGCGCAATACGTTTCGCCGAGCTCGCCGTTCAAGGCGGAGACGCTGGACGGCGTGGATCTTTTGATCGTTCGTGAGCTTACCGGCGGGCTCTATTTCGGAGAGCCGCGTGGTTTCGAAGGCGACGGGAAGGATCGACGGGCCTTCAACACGATGACTTACAGCAGCGGTGAGATCGATCGTATCGCCCGTGTTGCATTCGACGCGGCGATGAAGCGGCGCCGGCACGTCACGTCGGTCGATAAATCCAACGTGCTGGAAACGTCGAAGCTCTGGCGCGAGGTCGTCGACGAGGTCGCGAAGGACTATCCCGACGTGACGCTCGAGCACATGTTCGTGGATCGGGCGGCGATGGAGCTCATCGCGCATCCTGCGGGCATCGATGTCATGCTCACCGGGAACCTCTTCGGCGACATTTTGAGCGACGAGGCGTCGATGCTGGCGGGCTCAATGGGGTTGCTGCCGTCCGCGAGTCTCGGCGGAGACGTGGGGCTCTATGAGCCGGTGCACGGCTCGGCGCCCGATATCGCGGGTAAAGGGATCGCGAACCCGATAGGGGCGATCGCCTCGATGGCGATGATGCTCCGCTACTCGTTCGACCTCGCGGACGAAGCCAAGTTAGTCGAGCGAGGAATCGAATCGGCTTTCGCCAACGGCTTTCTCACCGCCGACCTGAGCGATGACGCGAAATCCACCGAGGAGGTCGGCGATCACATCGCGCGATATGTGACCGACTCCTGATCAACGCAAAGGCGCAAAGACCTAAGGGCGCAAAGTGAATCGGTCCTTTGCGTCTTCGCGGCTTGGCGTCTTTGCGTTATTTTTCTCGAGCAGCCTTCACTTTCAGTTTTTCGTCGATGAAAT
Source organism: Candidatus Marinacidobacterales bacterium (assembly GCA_965237955.1). Classification (GTDB taxonomy): domain Bacteria; phylum Acidobacteriota; class Vicinamibacteria; order Marinacidobacterales; family SMYC01. The sequence continues at coordinate 5,636,085 of OZ250169.1, forward strand.
CGGCGTGGGGAACGTGCAGAAGTTTCGCGATTTTCCGGATCAGGTACTCCTCGCGCTCCTCGAGGCGGTCGTCGCTGAACGCGACCTGCCACAAAAGCCCGACGATGTGCTTTTTCTGCTCGGCGGTGAAGCCCTTGTCGACGAGGCGGGTGAACTCGTACAAAGAGATGGCTTCGTTCACTTCCTGTTCCGCGAGGGCGATGATTTCGCGGGTCTCCTCGTCCGAGATGCCGAAACTGTCGCGAAGTGCTTGTTCGATAGCGAGCTTCTCCTCGTCGGCGATCTTGAAGTCGGCCCGCGAAATCTCGATGAGAAGAGCTGCGGTCGCGAGCTTTTGCGCGTGCTCGAGCGAGACAGGAGTGGTCTCCTCGGTAACGGTGATGCGTGCGTAGAAGAATTCCTGGATTGTTCTAATCAAGCTGGAACCTCTGGCGCCGTTACCGTATCTCGAAATCGTCCCTGAACATAGGTAGCAAGCGCTCCGAAACCCCACAGGGCGACGAGCACCGCCGCGACGAACGAGACAAACGGGATCGACTTCGCGACATGAATCAGGAACAAGCCGAGAGCGAGGCGGGCGAGGCCGGCGCTCGCGCTCGTCGGGGTTCCCAGGATCTCCCGTCCAATGTAGGCCGCGACGTACACCTGCGCAACGTAGAGACCGACGCCGAGGACGAAGAGCGTGGTCATCCCGAGCGGGGCGCCTACGATGGTGATGGTGACCAGACATCCGGATGCGAGCAGGACGATTGCCGAGACGACCCCGGTGACGAAACTCTTCCCGTAGTCGGGCACGTGCTTCGTCACGATTTCTTCGGTCGCTTCGGGCGTTATCAGCATCAGGACCGCGCCGAAGATGAAAGCGGCCGTCCAGAAGTAGAAAAACGCCGTGGCCCACGAGACGACGGGCCGCTCGTCGTCTTCTTCGGTCTGCTCGAAACGGATGGGTGAGGCTAGATCGGCGCCGGGATCGACGTCGGGCTCGTCCCGACCATAGAACGTCGCGTCGCCGCCGATCCCTCCATCCGCGCCGATCGTCAGACGCTCGCCCGCCATGAGAGCTGAGCCTTCGACGCGTGCGTGAATCTCGGTCGTCTGGGCGGCGAGGATGATGTCGCGCGGAACGGGTGCATGGAGAATGACTTCGCGAGCGCCAGCGGTGAAGCTTCCTCCGAGGCTCGCACCGCTCGCGAGGCGAACGATCTCGCCTGCGGCCGTGATGTTGCGCTCCACCACGCCCTCGATGTGCAGCCGTTGCGAGCCAGTTCGGACATTGCCTCCCACGCGGCCGGTGATGTCGATGGTCTTGGCGAAGCCGATGACGTCACCCCTAACCTCGCCGACGACTTCCACCGTGCTGGCGAAGACTATGAGGTCTCCGTCGATGATCCCCTCGATGCGGACTTCCTCGGCGGCAATGATGAGGTCGGTCTCGATCACGTGGCCCGCACGAAGTGTGTACACTTCGACGTCGACCTCGATGACCGCCGCTTCCGTGCGTGCCGGCAAGGCGACGACTCCAGTGATCACCGCGAGGGTTAGACACAACGTCGCCGCGGACCTTCGGAATCGACGCCACGCCCAATGCAGGACGTAGCCGGCAAGGACGAGCACCGCGAGAAGCACCGCGCCTTGGATGAGCTTCAACAACATATCTGACCACCCTCTCCAGAGAAGACTGCGAATCAAAACGGTCGTGGCAACGCTCGTGCTGTCGAGGCCCACGGTCTCCATCCCGTCGACCACGGGGGAGACGTATCGTGTCCACAACGAAGAAACGCCGAGCGTGCCGAAAACGAGGATTGCCACCAGGACCCACGAGATGTCGGCGTGGCGCGGGCGAATATGGTCGGGAAGCGCTTCTTCTTCTTGGAGGACGGCGGCGCGGAGAATCTCGGTCTCCGCTTTCAGCGCTTCGTAGCCAGCGCGGCAGCGCGCGCATTCGATCAAGTGATTTCGAGTGGCGTCTTCGCGATCCCGGGACAGCTCGCCTTCGGCGAGCCGCAGGATCGTGAGCTCGTCGACATGCTTCACGCCGTCGGATGGACTCACGAGGTCAACCTCTTTCTGAGAGCGCGCCGGGCCCTCAACAACAACACACCGGTGAAATTGCTCGAAATGCCGAGCACGTCGCCAATCTCCGCGTAGCTCATGTCAGCGAAGTACCGGAGAATGACCGCGAGGCGCGTCCGGTCGTCGAGCTCGGCGATGGCGCGGCGAATGTTCCGTTTGCTCTCGTTGATGAGCACGGCTTCTTGTGGTGTCGGTGCGTCCGCTTCGAGCCTCGAAAGCTCCGCTTCGGAGTCGTCGAGCTCGCGGTGGGGGCTCCTCTTTCTGAGCTCGTCCCAGCAGTGGTTTGCCGCGACCCGGTAGAGCCAGGGTGGAAACGGACGAGACGCGTCGTACTGCGCAAGGCGCATGCGCGCCTTCAGGAAAACTTCGCCAGTGGCATCTTCGGCGTCCGGTCGCGTCGGTAGTGCCCGGCGACAAAGTCGGAATATTGAAGGTGCCATGGTTTGATAGATTTCTGCCCAAGCTTCGGAATCCCCGTCGCGGGCCTGCTTCGCCAGGCTCGCCAGGTCTTCGTCGGTTGAGATTCCCACTATGTACTACGCTCCAGGGACCGGATTATTACAGGGAATGTGGGTCGCAGTTACGACTCCAGGAGTGTGGAATCTCCTCGCGGCTTACGAAAGGCGTTTTGCGCTTGTTCGGGTTGAAGGGGCGTCACGCCTGGAACGTCGTCCACCAAGGCGGCAGCATCGCCCTCGTGGACGTGACCTTTGCCGAAGACGACGGCCCGCTCGTCCTCGTGAGGGCACGACGCTCGAAGAGCTCTATCAACGCGCCGCTGGCTTGAATCGTGTTTATTGTCCCAGCCCGGATACGTCGAACCACTATCAGATACGACGGCCGCCGTTAGGCACTTCGGCGTCGGGGCGTGAGCGCGAGCAACATCCGCCCACCTAGCGTTCGCGCGAAGCCGTAGCATTTGTTCACCGGATGCTTCCGTCCTAACGACGGGATCAACGGCTTTCGCCGGGGGACGAGATGTTGGAGCTCGCGGCGTAAACGGCGATCGCTCTGATGGACGCGCACGCCCCGCTTGAGGGCGACGATGGCTTCCCGCCGCCTTCCCTGGGCGGCGAGCGCCCGAGCGAGGTTCAGGTACAAGACACTACATCGCCGTCCATCCCTCTCGACGGCTTCTTCACACAAACCGATGCTTTGTTCGTTTCTCCCGTGGGTAAAGGCCAAGAGCAAGCCGTAGTACGAAATGTGAGATGGATCGCGGCTTCCTTCTTGCACGAGGCGACGCATCGATTTGGTCGCCATCGCCAAGCGGTCGGCGCGATAGTCTTGGAGCGCCTGCTCGAAAATCCGTTCCCGATGCTCAGCATCCATGGCTTTTCTCTACGGGGGTTTATTCAATTGTTCGGATAACGTAAGACTAAGACGACTCGGGCTCCAGATCAAGTGCCGGAGGTCCTTGACACGAGTGCGACGAGTGCGGTATTCGTATGCTCCCCAAGGTCGTACCATGCCCGTGCGCGGGCCGGCACGTGGTTATTAGTCAATTTCCATCATAGCGAGGACATCATGGACCGTGATTCCTTCATACGAGCACTTCAGGGTTGCATCGGAAGCGCGACGGGACGCCATTACCCACATATCGAGTGGACGAAAATGAGCGATCGGGGCCTGATCGAGTGTGCCGAGCTCGTGCGCGATCTCCTCGAAAAGCGCCTGCGGGCACTCGACCAGATGCTGACGGCGCCAGAGCCGCGCGACGGGAAAATCCATTGATCAAAAGGCGTTTTCCGCGCGTCTCGCTCAAAGTTCCTCTGTTCATCACTGTGGGCGCAGGTCGTCTCTACGAGAAGGCCGTCGAGATCGAGTGCTGCGACATCTCGGGCGGCGGTCTGTCGTTCGAGACGCGCCGGGAAATCCCGCTCGACGCGAGATCCAAGATCGTCATGGGGCGCTTGGGCAATCTTCCTTCCTCGGCGATCATCGAAGGGCGCGTCGCCTATCGGCGCAAACAGGCGGGGACGGACCGATATACGATCGGGGTCGAGTTTCTAGACTTCGTCAACACGAGCCGGGAGGAGCTGCTCGAGCGCATCCAGTCGTGGCAGGACGACGACGCGCCCACGCTGAACCGTTCTTAGGGCCCTTGGCTCGCGTGGGCTGCGATATTATGCATCCACGATGAAGAAGCTCCTTCTTGCGTTCGTGGCAATCTTGCTTGGGGCGGGTCTCTACTTCGGGGCGCGCTCCGTCGATCGCATGGCCGTCAACTACCTGACCGGACAGCGCCGTGTTGCGGGAGAAGGATTCTGGGGTGAACAGATTCCCGCCGACGGTCCGGTTCCCGGGTACGCTTTTCTCGGGTTCACCCGTCCTTCAGAGGATCCGCCCGGGCTCCGCATCGTGCGTCTTTGGGAGATGGCGCGTGAGCTCGGTCTCACTCGCGGCGATGTCGTCACCGCTGTCAACGGCGAGACCTTCAACTCGGCGCAAGAGCTCATGGGCCACCTCGTGCAAAACTACACGGCTGGCGAGTCGGTTTCGGTCACGGCGGTGACCCCTGGGGAGAAGCCGCGCACGATGTCCATGCGGTTGCGCGCGTTCGTGCGCCACCCGGGCGATCTCGAGCTTCCTTACGAAGAGGTGGAGATCCAATCCGACAGCGGCTACCTGCTGCGTGGTTGGTTCGTTCCGCCTCCAGAGCGCAGCGACGGGCGCGTCGGCATTTTCGTCCACGGTGCGAACTCGTCGAGGTTTCAAGCACTCGAAAACGGTGCCAAGTACTGGTATCACCGCGGGTATGGTTTGCTGATGATGGATTTGAGTGGGCGGGGCGCGAGCGAAGGTGACTACATCACCTACACGGTCAACGAGCGCCACGACGTGACCGCGATGTTACGCTGGGGTCGCACCCATCCCGGAATCGATCCCCGGCGTGTGGTCGTGTTCGGGACGTCGAACGGTGCGGCGGCGGCCATCTATGCGGCCGTGGACGACGATGAGCTGCCCGCGCTTGCACTCGATACTCCGTTTGGAGATCTTTGGGATGCGGCCGGCAGCATGTTGAGCTCGCGGGGCGGCCACGCGGTGCTGCGGTATCCGCTTTTTCTCGCCGTACGGTGGCGGACCGGTATCGATCTCACCGATGTGCGTCCGGCGGAGGTCATCACCGACGTCAAAGCTCCGGTGCTGTTCGTCCATGGAGACGCCGATCGCCAAGTGCCACTCACGCATTCCGAGACCATGCATCAAGCTCGCCGCCATGCCGGACTCGCGAGCGAGCTCTGGGTGCTTCCCGGCGGTGAGCATGGCTTCGACAACTACCCGCCGGAAGGGATTTTTTGGAATCGAATCTTGGACTTTTTCGACCGGGCGCTCGGGGGACCTCCTCCCGCGTGGGACCTGTCATCGTAGAATCGAGCATGGCCCTCAAAGATCTTCTCACCTCCGAAGGACGCCTCAAGTTCCGCATTCACAGGAGCACGAAGACGCTCCTCGAGCGCTACGCTCAGCACGAAGCCCGCATGGAAGCCGCAGACAAGCTGCGGGAGATCGGAACACCCGATGCGATCTTCGGCCTCGCGCGCCGCTTCTCCGCGACCGCGGAAAACCTCGGGACCGATCAAGAAGAAAAAAAGCGCATTCAGACCGTGCTCGTCGCGTTCGGCGACAAAGCCATCGAGCCGGTGAAGAAGTACATCCTCAACTACGACAAAGTGACCTGGGCCATCGACGCATTGAAGGAGCTTCAAGCCACTGAGGAAATCGAGCTCGTTCCGTTTCTCTTCGAAGTGCTGGCTGAGGGGGATCCGGTTCGTATCCGTGGCGAGAAGGCCCATCAGATTCTGAAGGCTCTCGAGACCCTCGGCGATCCAGACATCGTCGAAGGCGTTATCCCGTGCTTGTCGAGCCCCGACGATACCGTGCGCATCGCTGCCGTGGAATGCCTCGAGGTGTATGCGGACGAGAGAGCGCGCGAGCCGCTCCTCGAGACGCTCGTGAGGCCCGAGGAAGACTCGATGCGGGTGAGGACGAAGATCGGCGAAGCGCTCGAAAAGATGAACTGGGACGTCAAAGGGTACCGCAAGAAAGTGGAGAGCGCGTTGCCTGAACAGTTTCGCGTGACTTCTAAAGGACGCGTCACCCGATAGCGTGGATATTTCCGCGTGAACATTCCCGTCTCGACGGTTCTAGTCCTCCTTGTTTATCTCGCCGCGGTAACCGCCTTCGGCTCGTACCTGGGCCGCCGGCGTAAATCCGTCGACGATTATTTTCTCGCCGAGCGGAGCGTTCCCTGGTGGGCGATTGCTGCCTGCGTCGTCGCCACCGAAACGAGCGTTCTAACGTTCACGAGTGTTCCCGGGTTTTCCTACACCGGGACTGGTCGTTCCTGCAACTCGCGATCGGCTACGTTTTTGGACGGATGCTCATCGCTTTAGTTTTGATCCCGGCGTATTTCAAGGGTCAGGTTTTCACCTCGTACGAGCTTCTCAAAAATCGCTTTGGCCAGTCGGTTCGAAGTGTAGCTGCAGCGGTCTTTCTCGTGTACCGCACTCTTGCTGACGGCGTTCGCCTCCATGCCGCCGCACTCGTTGTGGCGATTGCGATCGGAGTGCCCGAGATCTATTGCATCCTCGTCCTTGCGGCGGTGATGATCGTCTACACGGAAGAGGGTGGGGTCAAGGCCACGATTTGGACGGACGCGATCCAGATGTTCGTATACGTTGCAGGTGCGTTCGTCGTGCTTGCCGCGATGATACGCGTCATTCCTGACGGCTCTGTCAGCGCCGCGCTTGCGGCGGCCGCAGACGTGGACAAGCTTCGCGTGATTGTGCCGTCGTTCGATTTGAGCGTGACCTATACCCTGGGTGCGGGCGTCATCGGCGGGATGTTCCTGACGTTGGCGACGCACGGAACGGATCACTATCTCGTGCAGCGGCTCCTGGTCGCGCGGAGCGCACGGGAAGCGAGCGTCGGGCTTGTGCTGTCGGGATTCCTGGTGATGGCGCAGTTCGTTTTGTTCTTGTTCATCGGCACATTATTGTGGAGCTACTACGAAGGCAGAGAGTTCGCACGCGGGGACGACATCTTGCCGACGTTCATCGCCGCCGAGCTCTCCGGACCGCTACTGGGGTTTATCCTCGCGGCGGTGGTGGCGGCCGCGTTATCGCCGTCTTTGAACAGCCTCGCGTCGACGACGCTCAAAGACTTCTACATTCCCTTCGTCGAGGCGACATCAGATGGGATTTCGGATCGCCGGCAGATTCAGCTCGGGCGGGTATTCACCGTGTTCTGGGGCGGGTTGCAGACGGTGGTGGCGATCTTCGCCCAACGCGCGGACTCGGCGCTCGAGGCGGGGCTCGCGGCGTTGTCGTTCGCCTCGGGACCGACAGTCGGTGCGTTCCTTCTCGCGGTGTTGAACCGGCGGGCTTCGTCGTTCGGCGCGCTCATCGGAATGCTGTCAGGGCTCGCAGCACCGTTTGTCGCGAACCAGATAACACCGGTCGCGTGGACATGGAACGTGTTCATGGGAGCCGTGACCACGTTCGCGGTCGGGAGCCTGCTAAGCCTGCTAAGCCTGTCCAGCGTTCAAACTTCGAAGTAGGGAAGGACCTCTTCGCCGAGTAGCCGGATCGCATCGCCTTCGTTGACGCCATGCGGGGTTCCTAGCAGCACGAGTTGGCTGCTGTTGCGCAGATCGAACCGTCGCCGACACTCATGCCGCAAACGGACCGGCCGCCGATCTCCGCGACGGTGACGCGAAGGTCATAGAGTGAAAAGGTGTCACTCATGGTCGACAAAACGCCATCAGGTGCCATCCGAGAGGACGGACCCAGGAGCGTGGCAGCGTGTTGAACGTGCCGACGAAGAGGTTGTTGAACGCGAACCCCTTCCATCCTCTGTGTAGTCGAGATTTGACCGGAAAACGCTCAGGCGCGATGCGCACGTCGCTGAACTCCGAAAGAAGAGCGCGGTATTCAGCGATGGAGTATTTCTTCAGCACCGGGGCGTCTTCGTGCTCGAGCTCGACGTGCATCAGCCTTGATAGCCCGTTCAACCACGAGATGCGGTTGTAGACCATGAAGATGGCGACGCCATCGGGTCGCAGCACCCGGCGGCATTCAGAGACCATCTTTTGCGGCTCGGCCGTGTATTGAAGGACTCCGTGGCCGTAGACGACGTCGAACGCGTCGTCCTCGAACGGCATGTCTTCACCGTTGGCCAGCTCGAGCCGCATGGTGACCTCCGCTTGACGAGCGTTTTTCTCCGCGAGCTCGAGCGCCGTCTCCGAGAGGTCCACGCCCGTTACCTCCGCGCCGCCTTTGGCAAAGCGAACGAGATCGGTGCCGATGCCGCAGCCGAGTTCGAGCAGCTTCTTGCCGGCGTAGCCGTCGAAAGCGACGACGTTCGGCAGGTAGCGGAGCTTGTCGAATCGATACTCATCGAGATCGGCAAAGAACTCCGCCGTCCCCGGAGCATGTTCGGTTATCTTCAGGTCGTGGATGCGCTCGTTCCAATAAGTTTGAACGCGTCCAAGTAGGCTCTGCGCGTCGACAGCGTTCTCCATCTCGTATCGTGTCAGTGTCAGTGACCGGCTATTATAGTATGCCGATGAGAAGAGACATCGCCGCGCTTGCGGACCGCGAGTTCGATCTCGTGGTAATAGGCGCCGGTGTCTATGGCGCTGCCATCGCATGGGACGCGTCTCTCCGTGGATTATCCGTCGCCCTCATCGACAAGGCGGACTTCGGAAGCGGCACATCATTCAACAACCTGAAGACGATCCACGGCGGCATCCGCTACCTCCAGCATGCGGATTTCAAGCGTATGCGGGAGTCGGTGCGAGAGCGGCGCAACTTGATGCGCATCGCGCCGCACCTCGTCCATCCACTTCCGTTTCTCGTTCCCACGTATCGAGGGAGCATCATGAAGAGCCGTACAGCGATGCGGGTCGCACTCTTCGTCAACGATCTCGTGAGTTGGGATAGAAACCGTATCCATGATCGGCAAAAACATCTCCCTGCGGGGAAAACGCTGACCCGCGATGGTTGTCTCGAGCTTGCTCCCGGCATCGAATCCGAGAACTTGACCGGCGGCGTCCTCTGGCACGACGCGCAGATGCACAACTCGGACCGCCTGACCCTGTCGTTCGTGCTCTCCGCGGCCGAGGAAGGCGCGGTCGTGGCGAACTTCGTCGAGGCCACGGATTTACTCCGTGACCGCACCCGTGTCGCCGGAGTAGGAGCGCGCGATGTAGTCGCGGGAACGGAAGGGCTCGAGATACGTGGCAAGCTCGTCGTGAACGCCTCGGGTCCTTGGGTCGATAGCCTCACTGGCCTCAACAGTACGAAACGCTTGTTCCATTTTTCGAAAGCGATGAACCTGGTGACGCGGCCCGTTGTGCGCGACGTGGCGATCGGTGTCGTAAGCCGCCGGCCCCACCGCGATCGGGACGCCGTCATCGACACCGGTGGTCGTTTTCTGTGCCTCATACCTTGGCGCGACGTGACGCTCGTCGGGACGGCACACGCGCGCTATGCGGGCACCGCAGACGATCTCGAAGCGACCGAGGAAGATATTCGCGATCTTCTCGACGACGTCAACGACGCGTATCCGCAGGCACAGCTCAGCCGTGAGGACGTGCGTCTCGTGCATCGCGGTCTGCTGCCGATGGTGTCGGGAGCTAGAAACGGCTCCGGTGTGACCCTCGTCAAGAGCTACCAGCTCGACGATTCCGTCGAGGGGCTCTTGTCGATCGTCGGCGTCAAGTACACGACGGCGCGCGATGTCGCGGCGAAAGTCGTCGATCGTGCCCTCGCGCTCATGCGAAAGACGCACGTTGCGTCACGCTCAGGCAACACACCCGTAATAGGCGGTGACATCGAGAGCTTCGACGATTTCGTCGCGAGCGTCGAGGGTGACGTGCCAGACGACGTGGCGCGACATCTCGCCTATACGTACGGGACGCGCTATCGCGAAATCCTGGAGGGAGCCCTCAGCCCGAGCGCAGAGGGAGCCGAAGGCGAGTCTCGGAGCGAGAAGCCGTGGGGGTTGGGCCCCGCGGCATTCAAGGATGCCCGGGAGCGCGTCGTCGAGGGAAGCCCCGTCCTCGCGGCCGAAGTGCGCCACGCGGTGCGCGAGGAGATGGCCACGGACCTCGCATCCGTCGTGCTCCGGCGCACCGAGCTGGGAACGGCGGGCCATCCGGGCGCGGAATGCCTCGAGGCGTGTGCTGCGATTGTTCAGTCCGAGCTCGGCTGGAGCGACCAGCGCAAGCAGGAGGAGATCGATTCCGTCGAAGAGTTCTACCGCCGAAGAACCTAAGCTAGGGGCCTTCGCGAGCCTTTGGCAGGCGATGCGCTCGTCGCGCACCGCCGCGGTCGCATTATTGTCGTTCTCGTCCGGTCTTCCCCTTGGTCTCGTCTGGTATGCGATTCCCGACTGGATGCGCGACATGGGTGTCGACATCCGTATCGTGGGTTTGTTCACGCTCGCGCAGGCTCCGTGGGCTTTCAAAGTCGTGTGGTCGCCGCTGATGGACCGTTATGTGCCACCTTTCTGGGGGCGACGGCGCGGCTGGATGGCCCTCACGCAGTTCACCCTGGCTGTCCTCGGGCTCATGCTCGCCGGGGTTGGAGATGAACCGGAAGCGATTTGGGTCGTCGGCGCGCTGGCCTTCGCGATCGCCCTCGCCTCGGCGTCGTTCGACATTGCATACGACGCCTACGCCGTCGAAGTGCTCCGTAAAGAAGAGCAAGGCCCGGCGGTTGGAGCGAGGGTCGCCCTCTATCGGGCGGCCATGGTCGTCGCGGGCGGCGCCGCGATCACTCTTGCGGGACGTTGGGGATGGGCCACTGTGAATGCGCTCCTGGCACTCGCATACCTGCCGATGCTCTTGATTACGTGGAAGTCTCCCGAGCCCCGAGAGAAACAGCCCATCCCGACAACGTTGCGAGAAGCGGTATGGCAGCCGTTCATCGGGTTTTTGTCACGCCACCGCGCGCTCGAGATTCTGGCGTTCGTGTTTCTCTACAAGTTCGCAGATCAGCTCGCCCAGGCGCTGACACGCCCCTTTCTCATCGACATGGGTTACAACGCCGATCACCGCGGCATAGCGCTCGCCACGGTCGGGATGGTGGCGACCATTGTCGGAGCATTTCTCGGGGGTTGGGTCACGACACTCGTCGGACTCGGGCACTCCCTCTGGATCTTCGGAATCCTTCAGATCTTCTCAAATGTCGGCTATTTCATTCTGGCGGGCAGCGAAACGAATCTACCTCTCATGTATGCTGCGACGAGCTTCGAGCTTCTCACGTCCGGCATGGGGACGGGAGCCTTCATGGTGTTGCTTTTGCGCATGACGCAGAGGCGTTTCTCAGCGACGCAATATGCACTCTTCTCGAGTCTGTTCGCGCTCCCGAGGCTGCTGGCCGGCCCCATCACCGGTTTCGTTGTCTACGTCATCGGGTGGCGCATGTTCTTTCTTTCGACGCTGGTGATGGGCATTCCCGGAATGGTTATGCTCTCTCGATTCGTTCCGTTGGGGACACGCGAGCCTCAATTCAAGGTCGAAGAGATCGAGCGCGGTGAGCCACTCTCGCCGCGAGCGCTCGCAGCTCGTGGCGTTGTCGGCGGGCTTCTCGTCGGTGCGATCGGAACCTTCACGGTGGCGATACTGGCCGCACTCGATACGATGCTGGAGGAGCCCGATGTCGGGTTCGATCTCGCGGGAGCGTTCCAGGCGCTCGGCCGCCCCGAGGCGATCACAGATTGGATGCAGCTGGGTGGAATCGTAGCCTTCACATTGATCGGCGGACTCTTCACCGCAGGCGTTTTTGCGGCCCGTTCCAGGCGCTAAGACGTCGGTAGAACGATCGTTCTTACCGTTCCCACGGCTTCGCGGGTCTCTTGAGCCCAGCTTCCCTGGAAATACTCGACGACGCTCTGCATGAGCTCGTTGGTCACGTCGGTGAGGCGGCGCTCGAGTGGCCAATCGAGAAATCGTGCCGGTGCCGACAAAGCGTTCGAGACGGCGATCAAATTGTCGAAGATGGAGATGCGCGCCCCGTTGGTGTCCGGCTGCACGAGGATGCGGATGACCCCGCCGCCGGCACCTAACAATCGACGACGAGAGTTCTCGATGAGTGTGTACACGAGGCCCCGCAACAAGAATGGCTCTGCGTACACGGGATGCACGCCCGACTTGATCTCGACGATGAAACGGATGCCCTCTTCAGTGAGGCCTTGCCCGAGCTCTTGGTCGAGGCGGGCGAGAAGCTCGGCTACCGGCACGGGCTCGCGCCCGGGAAGCCCTCCCGCTCGGAGGTCGAGGAGCGTCTGCCGCATGAACTTGATATGCGATACGTGGCTCTCGATGTGTTGGATTTCCTGCGCCAGCCAGTGGGGCGCGTCCGGACGCGAGCGCGCGCGGATCAGAGTTTGATCGATGCCGCCGAGCGGCCCGTCGAGACCGTAAGTCGCGCCTTCGGCGACACGGCCCCTAAAAGCACTCCGAAGACTTTGTTTGAGCGCTTCGGAGGCGTGCGCGTCCGAGATGACTTCGAGCGCCATCGTGAGCTCGAGCAAGACGCGCTCGAGGTGATCGATCGTTTCTTTGTTGGGCGCGGGCGCTTCCTGAGGCAGGTAGAACGTCATCAGGCCGAGTGCGTGCACCGGGGTTCGCATCGGCACGGCGACGACGGCGACACAGTCCATGCCCGCGCGATCCATCGCGTCCTCCAGCGGACCGGCCTCGCCTCTGACTTGAAGCATCGGTCTTGCGCCATCGACGATCGCTTGAGCGAGCGGACGCCCGCCTGGGGTCTTGGCGTTTTCGAGCGGATCCACCTGGAGTCCCATGCCCACGACTTGCTCGAAGTTCCCGTCGGGGCGAATGAGGCTGAGCGAGGCTTGCTTGCACCGGAGCGTTTTGGAGAGGGACTCGACCAGCCCTTCGAGCAGCACGGGCGTCTCGTCCGGCGTAGCCTCGAAGAGCTTTTTCGCAACGTCGGCCACGACGGTGAACGCTTCCACGCGCTTCGATTCGACCTCGGTTTGCTCCCTGAGCTCGCTGATGTGGTCGGCCAGGCTCGACGCAGCCTCGGCGTAACTCTCGACCATCGCGTTCGCCGACTTGGTGTCGAGCTCGATGGCCCCGGCGGGCGGCGAATGCACTGGTGGGTTCGAGCCTCCCAGCAGCGACGGAGCTTCGAGCGTTGACGAGGCCGGAGCCACTGCAGACAGCTTCGGTGCTTTGACCCGAAAGACTCTAGTTGGGGGTGGCTCCGCGGGCGGCTCGGGGACTTCTCCGGACTTTTTCAGTTCCTCTAGCGTCGTTCCGAAGATCTCCTCCATCGTTTTCGACGCCCACTCTTTGGCGGAGCGCGCATCTCCAATGTTCTCGCCGATCTTGTAGCGCGTCGCGAGCTCGGTCATGGTGGTCTCGAGTCCGGAGCCGAAGGTCTCGAGCACGCCCTTGCCTTCGGTTGCGACCGAAGGAAAGCTCGGCGCTCCCCGAGCGTTCAAGCCCCGCTCCATGATTTTCATGTCGGTCGTATCGGGCAGATCACGTTTGTTGTACTGGAAAACGACCGGGAGCGACGAAGGCTCGATGCCGTGGTCGAGGAGATACTCGGTCATCTCCTTCATGCTCTGGAGATTCTCCTGCCATCGGTCCGTGGCGGAGTTCGCGACAAAGACGATGCTGTCCGCGTTCTTGAGCAACATCTTGCGGGTCGCGCCGTAGAACTTCTGGCCTGGCACCGCGACGATTTGGAAACGTAGCTCGTAGCTCCGGAACGCGGGTGTGCTCAGAGGCAGTAGATCGAAGAGGATGGTGCGGTCCTGCGCGGTGTTGACGGAAACGAGCTCTTGCCGCCGGTCGCCCCGAGCGAGGCGATGCAACATTTGGAGCGTTGTCGTCTTTCCACCCGCGGCGGGCCAGTAGTAAAGAATCTTGGCGCGTAGGAAGCGCTCCTTGTGATTGATCTCGACCAAAGTCTAGCCTGGCTCCTCTCGTTCCCGGCTGGTCACGCGTATGGCGGCGTCAGCACGTCGTGCGCTCAACCGGCTTGCCGTCGATGCTGTCGTAGGCGAGCCGCACCCGGCGCCTAGGCCCCGTCTCCGATTCGTAGACATCGCACTCGTTGTAAGGTTTGGAATAGAGGTGAAGGCTCGCCGCGTTGTCTCCGAACTCTTTCGGGTTCTCGACCGCGTGGATTTCGGCGGGGCCGTCGAGAAAACCTGCAGCGCCGTCCATGGGCGCGTTCACCAACTCGAGCAGAATGGGCTCTTCCGAAACCCTACGAAAGTTCGTGAACCGGAGCCGGCCTCGTTCGACGCGAGCCCAGCAAAGCTCACCCTCGTGCCCGTGAATCGGCGCCTTCTGTCCGCTTCCCCAACTAATCACGAGGAGCTCGAAGTCTTTGTCTTTGTGGACCAAGTGTCGGGTATAGCGGTCCTCGCTATACGACACATATCGCTCGAGCGCTTTCGGCTCGACCAGCGTTTCTGATAGATAGGTGTGAATGTCTTCTTCGGGGAAATCGCGCTCGGCGAACGACTTGATGTCGTCGACCAGCTCGTTCATCGCGACATAGCGATTCATCTACACTCCTCGTTGACGCTCCACAGGGGTGTGCCAACTACACTGTATCAAACGGCTTTACGGTCCAAATATCAAGGTAGTGGTTGTAGATCTTGCCGCTTTTGCGGGCGCGGGATACACTTCTCTTGCATGTCTTTCCGGGCACTTTTAGTGCTGTCCTTCGCCCTTTCGTGTCCGGTTGCCGCTTTCGAGGGCAGAGTCATCGACCAAAACGGCGATGCCGTCGCTGGAGCGGACGTTGCGCTCGTGGGGTACGCCGGCGCGGCCCGAACCGATCAAAATGGCGGTTTTGTGTGGGTGCCGGACCCCGCGACACCGTTCGAAGTTCTCGTGGTCTTGCCCAACGGCACCTACATGTCGCCGATTGCGGTGAACGAGATTCCCGATGGCGTGCTGACGATTCGAGTCGAGCCTCTGGTGACCGAGTCGGTGATGGTGACGAGTGGCGCAGCCCCGAACATCGATGCTTCCCCCGGGAGTGCCACGACCTCGGTGCCGCAAGAAGACATCGAAGTGCGACATCCGATCACGCTCACCGACGTGATCTCCAATATCCCGGGCGCTTCGAGTTTGTCCGATCTCCACGCGAGTGTCCCATCGTTGCGAGGGCTCGCCCGCGGACGCACGCTGTTGCTGATCGACGGGGCACGCGTCACCACTGAGCGACGAGCAGGACCGAGCGCGACGTTCCTCGATCCGTTTTTCCTCGAAGGCGTCGAAGTGGCGCGAGGTCCAGGGTCGGTTGGCTACGGCTCGGACGCGTTCGGGGGAGTGATCCATGCGCGAACCCGGCGAGTGGAACCGGGCTCGCCCACGAAAGTGCGGCTACGAGGCGCTCTCGGCGCGGGTCTTCCCGAGGCGACCGCGGGCGTCGAGCTCACCCACGGGCTCGACCAAGGTGGCATCGTGTTCCAGGCCCGCTACCGGAACTTCGAGGAGTACCGGAGCCCCGAGGGCGACATCTTCAACTCGCAAGCTTCCGATAAAGGCTTTCTCG
The DNA here is from genome assembly GCA_965237955.1 of Candidatus Marinacidobacterales bacterium. Taxonomy (GTDB): domain Bacteria; phylum Acidobacteriota; class Vicinamibacteria; order Marinacidobacterales; family SMYC01. The sequence goes on from OZ250169.1 coordinate 5,651,720, forward strand.
GTCGCTTCACCCATGCCCTCGGAGACGGTGAGCTCAGCGTGGGTTGGCAGACCGGCCTCGGTCGAGATACCGGGCGGCCGGATTCGCACGGGGAAGCGGTCAAGACTTCGTATCCGGAGGAAAACTCCAATCGCCTCACGCTCTCGTACGATTTGGAGCCGCGCGCGGGGTTCACCCGCATCGGATTCCAGGGATTCTGGGGTCGGTACCAACTCATCACCGAGCGCGAAGCCGTCTCGATGCGCGAAGCCGTCTCGATGAATGACGCGCCGAAAACGCTGCGCGTGGCAAATGTGATCGCAGACGACTTCAGCTTCCGTAGCTTCGCGGTGCGGCCGGTCGGTAAGTCCCGGTGGGAGATGGGCGTCGACATCAACGGGCGTTACGGTCTCGAAGCATTCGACTCGTTTGCCGCTTTCGACCGAGACGGCGACGTTTTGTTCGAGCGCGACGAGCTCGCGATCGAAAACGCTCGGCGCACCGACGTCGGGCTCTACACGAGCACGGAGGCTCTTCTCGGGTCTCGATGGTCGCTCGGTGCGGGCGTGCGCGTTGACAATGTCACCACCAACAACGAGGGTGGTTTTTTCGGGGACCAATCGACCGAGAACACCGCGCTCTCCGGCTACGGCTCGCTGAAGGTGGCGCTTGGCCGAGCTGTCAGTCTCACCGGCCAAGTGGCGCATGGCTTTCGCGACCCGACGCTCTCCGATCGGTACTTCCGCGGCATCACCGGTCGCGGCATCGTGATCGGCAACCCGAACCTCGAGCCCGAACGAGCGAACCAGTTCGATGTCGCCCTTCGCGTCGTTTCGGGACGCGCCCGCTGGGCGGTGTACGGCTATTTCTACCGTTTCTCCGATCTCATCGAGCGCTTCGAAGTTGAGAACGACGTGTTCTTGTTTCGCAACCGGGGCAGAGCCGACATCAAAGGCCTCGAGGCGGAAGTGCGATCGGAGCTCGGTACCAACTTCAACGTCGAGGTGTCGGCTCAGATCGCGCGCGGCAACACCGGGGTCGAAGATGCGTCTCTCGACGATATCCCCGGCGCGAACGTCAAAGCTCAGCTCCGAAGAGACTTCGGCGAGCGTGGTTACGCGCAAGTGCGGGTCGCGTACTTCGTCGAGGACGATTTGCCCGGCCCGACCGAGATCGTCACCCCGCAATACGGCACGGTCGACTTCTCCGCGGGCTGGCGGCTGTCATCGAAAGTGGAGCTCCGGGGATTGGTGAGAAACATTTTCGATACCGCTTACCCGATCAGTCCGGATGCGAGAGCGGTGCTAGCGCCAGGCGTCAACGCCGTGGTCACCGTCGTCGCTGAATTTTGATCCAATGCGCAGCACGTCGTGGTGAACTGTTTCGACGAAGTCCGACAGCGAGACCAATACCGTAGCCGGGCTACGGCGCAGCGCCGATCAGTCGAGCATTGTGAATCGCGGCATAGCTGTACGCTGCCATGAGCGAGATGCGTAGCAGAAGTGCAGTCTTGGTCTTTCCCGCGCTCTGCAACTTTTCCGTTGCGTAATAGACGGCCATCGGGCCGACGACGTGGGTTGCAATCCGAAGCCCTCGGTGCGAGGCTGCCGGGTTTCCTTCGGCGAAGCCTTGGGAGAGTCCGTGTTCGGTCGTGATGAGGTCGGCGGCGGAGGCGGCGAACATTCCCACGCCGGACACTCGCAGCGCGGGCGAGCTGTCGGATTCGCCGAGATAGTCTCGCTCCGGTGTGAGTTGATATCGAGCGAGCTCGCTCTCCGTGGGCTCGATGGTGCGGGTCTGCTCTTCGTCACCGTCGTCGCCTGGTTCGGCATTGCTTGCGAGCGTCAAAGACAGCGCCAGCGCAGAAAAGGTTTGTACCAGCATGCGACCTCCGGCGTGGGACCGAAGTGGAATGGTTTGTTCGGTCGGTTTGCCGGAGGAACTGCAAAGATGATACCGGGACGGTGCGTTTGCGCTAAGCGCAGGGATGGCCGCTGTTTACACGGCGCCGGGTGGGCTTTTTGGGCCCGGGCGGCGTAGGGGTCGGCCTACAGTCCGCGGGAAAACACTACGCTTCGATATCGTCGAGGACTTCGTCCGGGTGGCGGGCAGCATCGACGTCCGGGTACGCCTGCCGCACGGTTCCGTCCGTGCCGATCCAATAGCTGATGCGCTTCGCGTACTGGGCGTTCTCGGCTTCGCATGCGCCATAGGCCATCCCGACCGAGCGCGACGTGTCGCAAAGAAGAGGGAAGTTGAAGTCGAATTTCTCCGCGAACGCGCGGTTGTCGTCGACGGTATCGAAGCTGATCCCGAGGATGTGAACGTTCTTGTCGGCGTATAGCTGAATCTTGTCGCGGAACCCGCAACCTTCGGACGTTCATCCGGGGGTGTCGGCCTTGGGATAGAACCACAAGACGACGTTTTGTCCCTCGTAGTCGGAAAGTCGAACGGTATTGCCGGAGTGGTCTTGCACCTCGAACGGGGGAGCGGCTTGTCCCACTTCAATCATTCTCGATTCCTCACTAGTGGTTGGAAGCGATGGTTTCGCTTCGTTTCTGGAAATCGTTCCAAACGATCTGCTGTCGCACATGGATGGAGCGAAACAACATGCGAGCTTTAATGTAAAAGTCGAAACGCTCCGGCAGCCAAACGTCGTCCGGCATGGGATGACGTTGGAACATGCCCGACATCTTGGACACCGAGCCCATCATCCCCCACCAAAACCTGATTTTTTCCCGCAGCTCGAACTCGATGCGTGCGATCTCGAAGCTCTCGGTGTCGATCCAGATGTGTCCCACGGCTTTGTTGAGGGCGCGGTCGACGGTTCTCTTGACCGGGAGCTTGCCGGGTTTTGGCTCGAACCAAAGGACGTAGCATTCGCGTCCGCCGAGTGGTCGTACGTCGACGCGTTCGAGGTCGTATCGTGACAGGAGCTCTTCGTCGAAGGCGACGCGGTCATCCGCGTCGTTGTGCTTCGCTTCGCCCTTGGCGAGCTTCTTGCGAAACTTCTCCTCGCGCTTGCGTTCTCTTTTTATCTCCTTGTCGGTGAGCTCACGCCCGTCTTTCTCGACGAGTCGCTCGTAGGCGACACCTTCGATGTGGTCGCTGCGATAAAGGTGCTCTTCGACCTCTTTGACCTCTCCCTGTTTGTCGAGCTTTTCGGTGACGCTCACGAGTTCGTAGTCGTACTTGACCTCGTTGCCCGCGTCCTCGTGCTGCTTTTGGACTTCGATGGCTTTTTGGACAATGTCCTCGGCGCTCTCGGGCTCAGCCGCTGCCGTTTGGACGGCCACGGCCAGGACAATCGGGCACACCCCAATAGCACGCATCGATGCCCGAATTATAGCGTGCCGACGCTTGATACTAAGCTCGGCACTCGACCAGAGAGATTCTCGTGCGGACTTCTACGTCATTATTGCCTTGACACCCGCGATCGCTCGGTCGACGTGCTCCATGGTGTTGTACACGTGAGGGCAAAGTCTGAGCCCGCCCGTGCGAGCGCCGGCGATCCCGTGCTCCTGGTAGAGCTGATTCATGACCCCGCGGGTACGGCCTCGCTCTCCTTCGACTACGGTGATGCAAACACCACCGGAGAGCTCCGGTGACTGAGGCGTTACCAGCGATAAGCCGGCATTGGCAATCCCGGCTTTCAGAGCGGTCGCGAGCTCCGTCACGCGTGCTTCGGCGCGCGCAGCTCCGATCGAGTTGTGGAAGTTGACCGTTGTTCCCACCGCGGCGAGGCACGCGTCATCTCTCTGTCCGAATGATTCGAATTTGCGCGCGCCCTTCGGGTCGGGATCGACGTCATCGCCCCAGCCCGGCGCCACGATGTTGGGCCAAATGCGAGGGATGTTGTCGGTCTTGACGTAGAGGAGGCCGGCCTCCTTGGGTCCCATGAACCACTTGTGGGCCGACCCGGTGTACGAGTCGCAACCCATTTCGCGGAGATTGACATCGAGAGCACCCCAGCTTTGCGCGCCATCCACGTGGACGTAGATGCCGCGCGCCTGTGCGGCTTCGACGAGGTCTTTCGCCGGCAACTTGATGCCACTAACGTTCGACACGTGCGTGATCGACAACACTTTGGTCTTGTCGGTGAACGCGGACGTAAACGTGTCGAAGAGCTCTTGAGCGCTACCGGGACGCTTGGGCGTGGAGACTCGTTTGATCACCAGGCCGTATCGTGCGGCGCGGACGTCCCACGCGACGTTGTTGGTCGGATGATTCTGGTCCCACAACAAGACTTCGTCGCCCTCTTCGAGCGATAGGCCGTTGTTGATTATGTTGTTGGCCTCGCTCGTGTTGCGCACCAGAGCGATCTCGTCGGAGCTGACGCCCATCTGTTTGGCGACTTTGTTGCGGGACGCTTCGCGCAGTTGATTGAACTTCGCGCGATTCTGGGAGCTGCAATCGCGATCGATGTCGGCGGTGAGCTCACTCACACGGTCGGAGACTGCGCGCGGCGACGGGCACAGGTTCGCGGCGTTCATGGGGACTTTCTCTTCAGTGAACGAGAATTGCGCTCGGACGAGCTGCCAGTACGCTTCGCCATCGGCGGGCGTCTCGGCAAGACTCTCGGTAGCGTGGGCGGTCTCGAACGCGGCCGGCAACAACGCGGCACCAGCAGCGATTTCCTTCAGGAACGAACGACGCGAGTTCATGGGCGCCTCCTTCGTGAATCATACCGTAGTTTCACGTTCGCGTCTCGCGCGATCGTCGCGCCGCCGCCGCGCGAAAAGCTGTGAGCACAATTGTCAGGTTCTCTCACATTACGTTATCTGCGCGCAATCGACTGGAAACAAATGGGTTGCTTGCACGGTTCTGTATGGACTGTCGGAATCTTTGACATACCCGCTACCGTTTGCTCTGCGGTTCCATTGCTCAAGCGCTTGTAACTCAACGAGTTGCGTCAGTTGGAAAGGGACTTGCAGTATGACACATTGGTTTTGGGTGCCTTGAGTTGTGCCATTGGAAACAGACTTAAGGAGGAGTAAATGGGCCGCACGCTAGTCCCCTGTATCAGAACAAACTAGATAAAGCAGAGCTTGCCGAAACACTTCTAAGTGCATGAATCTTATGAATCTTATGGGCTGGCGAAAAGCCTAACTTTGTATAGTGATCAAAGATCCAGGGGACTAGGCAAAGTAACCATTGCGTTCGGCATCGTTTTTCTAGCCGCGGGGTACGCTTGGGCGACGCCGCCGATCATGTTCGAGTTCGGCTTGTACGAGCTCGGGAACCATCCGGACGGAAACGAAGCACCGCCGGAGTACGGTAGCCGCCTCGATCACTTGTTCGCCGACGTGGGTGTTTTCTTGTTCGACTACGAGTGTGATGCGTGCGACATGAGGATGGATTACAGCCCTGGCTCGATCCATATCTTCGGTCACGCGTTCGGCGGCGAGCCGGAAGACGGAGGCTTCATCGATAACGAGTTCGACGGGCTCTACTTTTGGGACGTCACCTACGAGGTGGCAGCTCCAGTCGAGGACGACGACGATGGGCTCCAGGATATCGGACAACCCGGCGAGACCGGCAATCCGGACGGCATCGGAACGCTCGAGTTTCTGTCAGCGACGGGAGGGGATGACCTACCCGATATCACTATGTGGGATCTCATGGACAAGAAGGGCGGCCATCCGAATAGCCTCCGCGTCGGTGACGAAGGCGACGACATGGGCCATCGGGATTTTCCCGGCATCTCCGGCTGGGGTTGGCTGAAGGTCCGCGAAACCGGAGACGGCGATTTCGTGGACGCTGAAGGCGCGCAAGACTTCTTGTTTATCGCGCGGCGCATCCCAGTTCCTGCTCCAGGGAGCGCTGTGCTGCTGATCCTCGGTCTCGCGGCACTCGGCTCGAGACGCCGAAAGGACTAGGCCGGCGTTCCAACCAAATCGACGATCGTCAACGCGAGCACTTTCGTCGCGTTGACGAGATCGTCGACGAGGCAGTACTCGTCCACCTGGTGAGCGAGCTCCAAGATTCCCGGCCCGTAAGCTACGCAGTGCTCGACACCAGCAACACGGGCGACGTGCTTGTGGTCGTAGGTGCCCGGGCTCGCGACCCGCTCCGCCTGCTTGCCGAGAACAGCTTCGATTGCGGCTCCGACCGAGCCGATGACCGGGGAGTCCCGTGGCGTTTGAACGGGATGCACCACCATGAGCTCCTCGAGCTCGAAACGTCCGCCACCTCTAGCGACACGCTCGAGTAGAGCTTTCACTTCCTCCTTCGCTTTCTCGAAACCCTCTTCGTGCAGGAAGCGCCGGTCGAAAATCGCCTCGCATCGATCGGCTACGCACGGGCTTTGTGGCATTTGCCCGGCCTGGCCTCCCGTGATCGAGTTGATGTTGAGCGTCGCGTGTCGCGCCCCGGGGGGCACGACCGGGGTAGCCGTGACGCGCTGAGCCAGCTCGGGGACGAGCTCGTTTTTGATCGCCTCCAGAAACTCACTCATCCGGTCGATGGCGCTCTCGCCGAGAAAGGGCATGCTTCCATGCGCGATGCGGCCGTGTGCAGTTACTTTGAACCAATAGACCCCGCGATGGCCGACACAAATGCGATCGACGTTCAGAGGCTCGGGGATGATGACGTAGTCGGTCACATCGCGAGCGATGCGCCCTTGCTCGCACAGAAACCGAACGCCGGCGAAACCTCCGGTCTCTTCGTCGACGGTGCCGCTGAGCTCGACGCTCCCTGCCAAAGAAACGCCGGCGCGACGCACCGCTTCCGCGGCGTACACGGCGGCGGCGATGCCCGCTTTCATATCGCATGAGCCGCGACCAAATAACTTTCCGTCTTCGACGAGCCCGCCGAACGGATCGACGCTCCATCCCGAACCCGTGGGGACGACGTCGATGTGGCCGTTGAGATGCACCAGCGGACGCGCCGACGCGCCTTGTCGCCGGCCCACGACGTTCACGCGCGGAAAGTCCTTCGAGTGATCCGGGTGATCGGATGCGGTTGGATAGTCGACCTCGAAGTCGAGCTTCGTGAGTCGATCGCCGATGAAGTGGGACGCGTCGTGGTAAGCGTCGCCCGGCGGGTTGAGCGTCGGGATCCGGATCAGATCGGCGGCGAAAGCGACGATCTCGTCACGCGCGCTCTCGACTTCGGCGAGGACTTTGTCGGTGTCCGGGTTCATGGGATCGATAGCAAGCATAACGCATTTGCGCGCTTGCTTTTGATGACGTGCGCGATCAGAATCGACCCGTGAACTGGCTAGGACTGGTCATTGCGCTCACCGCTTCTGATGGCTCGGGGTTGACTCTCATCGACGGTGTTCGAGTAGGACACCACACGCTTTCCGAAAGACCCACGGGCTGTACCGTCGTTCTCACCGAAGCCGGCGCCGTCGCCGGCGTTGACGTCCGTGGCTCCGCGCCAGGAACTCGCGAGATAGCGCTTCTCGCTCCGGTGAACACAGTCGAGCGAGTGCACGCCATCGTGCTTTCCGGCGGGAGCGCGTTCGGGCTCGATGCGGCGACCGGCGTCGTCCGTTATCTCGAAGAGCGGAGCGTCGGGTTCGACGTCGGCATCGCGAAAGTGCCGATCGTACCGGCTGCGATCTTGTTCGACCTCGGTGTCGGCGGTAAGCCGCAGATACGTCCCGGAGCGGATTGCGGCTATCGCGCGGCAATCGCGGCGACGTCGGCTGCGATCGCCGAGGGCAACGTCGGAGCGGGGGCGGGAGCAACGGTAGGCAAGAGCGCGGGTCCGGGCCGCGGGATGAAAGGCGGCATCGGTACGGCTGCCATCGAGCTTCCCGGCGGGTTGGTCGTGGCAGCCCTCATGGCGGTGAACGCGGTTGGGGACGTGATCGACCCCGCGACGGGCGAAGTCGTTGCCGGGGTTCGGGGGGAAGATGGAAAGAGCTTGGCCGACGCGCGGCAGCTGCTGCGATCGGGTGCCCTCGTCCACGGCAAGGTGGGACGGAACACGACGATCGGGATCGTCGCGACCAACGCACGCCTGACCAAGACCGAAGCCACGAAAGTCGCTCAAATGGCGCATGATGGCCTGGCGCGAGCGATCGTTCCCGCACATACGCCGTTCGACGGCGATACGATTTTTGCGCTCGCTCTCGGCAACTGGGAGGGCGACGTCAGCGTTTCCACGGTAGGCGCCCTCGCCGCCGAAGCTGTGTCCGATGCGATCCTGAGCGCGATCGCGAACGCGGAGAGCATTCCGGGCTTTCCTGCGGCATCGGACCTCGATCCTTGAACTTCTATCTCGTCGCGATCCTCGGCTACTCTGCCGCGCTCATCGCTCTGGGGCTTTACGTCGGGCGCCGCGTAAAAACCACGAGCGCGTTTTTCGTCGCCGGCAGAAGTCTCGGCCCGGTGTTGTTGTTCGCGACGCTCCTCGCCGCGAACATCGGCGCTGGGTCTACGATGGGCGCCGCCGGCATTGGCTACAGCGGCGGGCTCATTGCGTGGTGGTGGGTGGGCTCGGCCGGCATCGGCACTCTCATTCTCGCGTTTTGGGTCGGACCGCGGGTGTGGCGGATCGCGAAGGAACACGATCTGCAAACAGTGGGCGATCTGCTCGAGCTCCGCTACGGCAGCGCGGTCCGCGGCATCGTGACCGCACTTCTCTGGGTCGGCACGCTCTTCATTCTCGCGGGCCAACTCATCGCGGTCGCGTTCGTGCTTCAAGCGGTCGCGGGTATTCCGAAGATCTACGGGTGCTTGATTGGCGGCGCGGTGATGACGAGCTACTTCGCGGCCGGCGGGCTGTTGTCGTCGGCTTGGGTGAATCTCGTCCAGCTCGCCGTTCTCGTGATGGGCTTCGTCTTGGTGCTGCCGGTGGCGTTGTCGACCGTAGGCGGCCTCTCGGGGCTCACTGACGCGACCGCGGCTCTAAGTTCCGACTTCATGGACCCGTGGCGCGGTGGCTCGCCGGCGCTCCGGTATATCGCGCTCCTTGTTCCCGCGTTCATCGTTTCGCCCGGGCTAATTCAAAAAGTGTACGGTGCGCGCGACGCGCGGACGGTGCGCGTCGCCGTCGCGGCGGTCGGTGTCGCGCTGTTGCTGTTCGCATGGATTCCGCCGCTTCTCGGCGCGATCGCGCGCGTTCACTTTCCGGAGCTCGAGAGCCAAGGCTTGGCGCTTCCGACGCTGCTCGTGGAAAGAATCCCAGTCCTCGTGGGAGGTTTGGGCTTGGCCGCGATCTTCTCGGCCGAGGTGAGCTCGGCGGACGCTATTTTATTCATGCTGGCGACGTCGTTGTCGAAGGATCTTTATCAGCGTTTCCTTCGCCCTGGAGCCTCCGATGGTGACGTGCTGCGCGTCGCCCGTCTAGCGGCACTCGTCGGCGGGGTGCTCGGCGTGCTGATCGCCGTACGGTTCGAGACGATCGTCGGGGCGTTGAGCATCTTCTATTCGCTTTTGAGCGTGAGCCTGTTCGTGCCCGTGATAGCAGCGCTCCACACGCGGCGCGCTGGAGCCCCGGAAGCGCTCGCCGCGCTCGGCGCCGGCGTTTCGGTGCTTCTCTCGGTCCAGTTGCTGAGCGGGGGCGAGGGCTACGGGAATTGGAATCCGACGCTCATCGCACTTCTTGTTAGCGGAGTCGCCTTCGTAGCAGTTTTCGTTTTCCGTCGGAGAGTCGAAAACTAGTTCAGCACCGGGTCTTTAGCGTCTTCAGTAGGTTCAGCGTCCTCGGTCGTCTCTCTTTCCTCGATCTTCGCCTCTGCTGCCGTCTTCAATCGGTCTTCGATGGTCTGGCGGAGCTCCTGGTGGCGGTAGAACGCTCTAACCGAAACCGCCGACGCTACGGCGATCAGGGACGCGGACAACAACAAGGTCCCGCGGTTAAATGTCACCGAGCGGGAACCCACCAGGACAGTGTCGAATAGACCGAGAAACAGCACGATGACGACGAGCGTCCTAAACGTCTCGAGAACGAGCGCGTTGGAACCAACGCGCCGGTGTTCGTCCACGGTACGTTTGTTGGATGAATATTCAGAAACGTCGTCTGCGTCGAAAGCAATGACCATCGCGAGCGGCGAGGCAACGAACCGATCCTCGTACTCGGTCAAGATCGCCACCGCGGCGATACACACCACCACGGCGCCGACCATCATTGGAATCGCAAACCGGGAAAACGGTTTGGGCTCGGAAGACGCCTCGGTGGCGTCTTTCTCATCACGGTTGCGATCAGGTCGTGACAAACCAAGTGTCATCGAGACGAGCGCGAGAGGACCCAACAAGGCGAGGAGCGTTATATGCCCGACGTACTGCGTTTCTGCCGCGCGCAACACCGCGGTAGCGAGTGCTTCGAGCCCTTCGCCCGAGCCGGCCCGGCGGAAAGCGCTAATCAACTGCAGGCCGCTAGCCATCAACGCAGCCAGCGGTGTGGCTAGAGCGAGAGGCAGCACCACCAACACGATGCCGTAGCGCTCGACGCCTCTTCTGGATCTCGCAAGCGCGAACGTGAAACCCAGTGTGCCTAGCGCCACCGCAACCGAAAGCAACTGCATGCAAATCCTCCGCTTAGGCCCTTAGGGCCAGAGCGTAGAGGAAGCGCGCGGTTTCGGCAACCCACGCCACTACGCCGTGTAGAATGTGTCTTCTTGGAGATGGGCATGTTTCGTTTGCTTGTCGGATGCTGCGAGCTACGTGACCGGCACGGTGTTGTTCGTGGACGGCGGTTGGACGGCGGCGGACGCTTCACGCCACCTTGACCACTTGGAATCGCCCCGCGGCTACAGCGCCCGGAACCAATCGGCGTCTTTGAACACGGCCTCCCGAACCGTCGTCCACAGCTCTCGCGCGTCTTTGAGGTCCCACGGGATGTCTTGCTCTTCCTGGTGGGCGAAGACCTCGCCGACGCTGATGAGAATATTCATCACCGTTTGCATCTTGGTGTGATTATCAATGTTCTTGCCGACCTCTCCAGCGAGATTGGCGCACATCGTGTGTAGGCGCCCGCCGTCACCAGCCTCGTTCTTTGGCTTGGCGAGAAGCGTCTCGATCTCTTCGATTTGCTGCCGATAGGGCTCGGGATCGTGCTTGTAGGCATCGTCCGAACACGCGATCAGCGTGACGAACAGGGAAGCAACAACGGCGCGATTCACGTCAGCAACTCCTCTCTTTAGTTGTTGTTCGATATTGGAACTGATCCAATTCTCGCGAACCGCTGGTGTAACCGCAACTGCCTAATGCGGCGCTACTTCAAAATGGAGACTTACGTCCGCGACATCTCATTCGCTCCATTTATCTCTCCTGGAGTCCGTGACTACGCGTGAGTGGCCGCGAATCCAATCCGCGAGCTCGTTCTCCGACAGGCTCCCGTCGGCCGCTCCTAGGAAAGTGAGATACTTTGTTTCCTTCGGCGCTTGGATATCGTTTCCGTTTAGTATCAAGAAGACGCGGCAGACAACGTAGGCGGTGCGCTTGTTCCCGTCGACGAAGGAATGGTTCTTCACGAGACCCATGGCATACGCAGCCGCAAGAGCTGCCAAGTCTGGGGGCTCATCTGAGTAGGCGAGCAGGTTCTTCGGTCTGGCGAGTGCGGAATCAAGCAGACCTTCGTCGCGAACGCCCTCACTACCGCCATGCTCCGCCAGTTGTCGTAGATGAATGGCCCGGACGGTGTCGTGTCGAATCCACACGGGCTCGTCGGGCAAAGTCTTACTCGGCGAGCTTCTTCAGCACATCGCGGTCTTCACGCATGACGCTTTCGGCGACTTCCATCTGAGCTGCAAACTCGCGATCGTAGGGCGTCAGCTCGATACCTTTCGGCGTCTCGAGCACATATAGCGTGTCGCCTTTCTCCACGCGAAGACGCTGCACAATTTCTTTCGGCAGGATCACACCGGTTGAGTTCCCTACGGCAACGACCTTTACAGATGCCATAAACACCTCCACGTCATTATAACAAATGTTCTAACGTTAGGCGGCCGTCTCCCAAAGACCCCAAAGTGCAGACAATCCAACGTGGTGCTCGCCGCTTGGCAGCGCGGCCTCCCGGATTTAGACGTACAGCAGGATTCCTTGGGCTTTTTCGTTGGTGGCGGCTTCGAGGGCCTCGATGTAATGTGCTACTTGGCGGCGGTAGGGGTCTTGCGACATGTCGATGCGGAGGTCGGTCTTGAAATCTATTATCGTCCACGGGGCGTTCGCATCGGTGCGGAATACGAGGTCGGGGATGCCCTCGACGAGACGTCCTTCGCCGTCCCGGTGGACGAGCGGCGTCTCTCGGTAGCACTCTGGAGCGCCTCTCGCTTGCACCAAAAGCGGGTGCTCGAGCGCCTGGGTGACTGCCGCCACGGCCGCCTCGAGCTCCGCGTCGGTGGCGTCGAGCATGCGCGCGAGGCTCAGGCTGAGCGGTTCGACGTCGCTCGGCTCGATGGCGAGAGGTGAGCGCGCCAAAAGCTCGTGAACGAGTGAGCCGAACCGTTTGCCGCCGGGTCTTTGGGGGTCGCGTCCCTCGACCTCGGCTAGCTCGACGGAATCGGCTCCCGAAACGGGGGCTTCCTCCTCCACCAACCTGCTGACCGAGCTCGCGCGGAAGCTTTCAGTCGAGCCCTGCCGTACAGTAGCTTCCTTCCGCTCGGTCCAGCTGGCGTGCTCGCGCTCGCCCGCGGTCGGACCCTCTTCCGGCTGGGCCTGAAGAATCCAATAGCGTCGTAGTCCGGGTTTGGTCGCGGTCTCTAGCTCGAACTGATGGGGGTCCCACCACACGACTTCGTGGCGTCCGACGGCGGGTTTGTGCAATCCGGGGCGAATGCCTTCACCGGGCATGATGTCGGCGCGTCCCGGCCGTTCGATCACACACTCCTCGCCGGTGAACCGGGGGACATTGGCTGCGACCATCGGGAGCCGATAGGAGCGCGGTGATGGATAGAGCGCCGGCAGGAGCGGAGCCACCCAACCGGCGTCCTGCGGACGGTCGGCGACGACGGGGACCGCGAGGATGTCCCGCGCGCGCGTCGCAGCGACGTAGAGCAAGCGCAAGCTCTCGGCAGCTTCCCGCTCGCCTTCCGCCTGCTCGTGGTCGATGACTTCCCACGGTAGGCCGCCGGCGAATCGAACGGCGAAGATGCCCCTCTCGGGATCGACGTGGCGGGAGGCGCCCATCGAACGCGAGCAGGTGATGTCGCACAGCACGATGACGGGGAACTCGAGCCCTTTCGCTTTGTGCACCGTCATGAGGCGAACGCCTTCGACCCCATCCTCGATGAGCGGCTGCTCGCTTCCGGTCGCGCTCTCGGCGAGTGCATCTAAATGATCTACGAACCCGCGGAACGAAAGCCCGCCCGTCTCTTCGAAGTTACGAGCGAGCTGCATCAGCCGGAGGACGTTCGCAAGGATTTGATCTCCCGCCTGCCATAGCGCGAAGCCTGCCTGTGCGCGCGTCGCGTCCAGGATTTCCCGAATCGTCAACGCGATCGGTCGAAAGTTCCTACTTTTATGTAGACGACCGAGTACGTCGATCGCCTCTTGGACGGATGCGTCGTCGCCACGAAGCTCGGCCGTCGTCCGGCGGAACGGATGAAGCGATCCGTGACGCGTACGAAACTGGAGCAGGCTGTCGTCGGAAAGACTGAACAGCGGGCCTCTCAGAGTCGCGAACACCGACAGCTCGTCGTCGGGGCGCTCGATCGCGGTGAGCGCCACGCGCATCGCATCGATCTCTTCTCGTTGATGGAACCCGCGCCCACCTATTAGCACGTGCGGAACATCGAAACCTTGAAGCGCTTCGACGTACGGTTGCGTGATCGATCTCTGCTGGGTGACGAAACGGCGGAACAGAAGACACACGTCGGACGCTCCGATGGGTCGTGGAACGGAGTCTCCGCGCGACGTGACTTGGTACCCGCTGTCTTCGATGAGCCAGCGAACCCACGATGCCACCGCACTCGGCTCGGACCGCTGCATCGCATACTGCGTCAAGTAGCCCCAGTCGCCGTACGGACGTGGTATCGGAAGTGCTACGACCGAGGGTTGCCCCTCGATCGCGGGGCGATGCGGCTCGAGCGCGACGTAGTCCGCCTGTTGGTTGTTCTCGGTCCGCTTCATCGCGGCCGACATCGAGGCGTTCACGATCTCCTGTATCTCGGGTACCGATCGAAAGCTGACGCTCAAGTAGACTGGCTGTGCGCCCGCGGCTACGAGCTGGCGCTTCACTCGCTGATAGAGCGCGACGTCGGCGCGACGGAATCGATAAATCGACTGTTTCGGATCGGCGACGACGAAGAGTTTTCCCGGGACGGTCTTTACCCGGAGCCAGTCGTCTTGCTCGGGGTCCGCCGCTGACAGGAGCAGCAGAATTTCGGCTTGGAGCGGATCGGTGTCCTGGAACTCGTCGACGAAGATGTGAGTGAACCGCTCCTGGAGTTCTTGCCGAAGAGCGTCGTTGTCTCGGAGTAGGTCGCGCGCCTTGACCAGGAGGTCGAGAAAATCGAGCCGCCCTCGTTTCGATTTCGCGTCCTGGTAGCGGTCGACGACTTCGCGTAGCTCGTTTTGCAGAAGCGCGGCCCGATCCGAGGAAGCGCGTTTCTTGAAATCAGTGAGCGCGTCTTTGAACGCTTCTCGTTCGGACAAGAGCTCCTCGCGGATGACAGATTCGCCGTAGGCGCCCCGTCCCTTGCGCCTTCCGAGCTTGAGTGCCGGAAGGCGGTGCTCGAGCGCGTCGTAGTCGCGCCGGCCTCTCACTTGCTCCTGACCCTCGAGATCCTGGACGAAGCTGAGCAAAGTTTTGAAATCCATGAACAAATAGTCCCGCTCGCTCGAGCGCTTCCGGGCGGTTTCGGCGAGACTGAGAGCGCGCTCGACTAAGTCGTCGATCTCTCCCTCTCGATCGAATGGACGAACTTGCCAGGGGGTCTTGAAGTCACGGATGTCGATGAGCGTCAGACCAGCACGATAGAGCTCGTCGATGGGGCCTTGCTCTCGCACCGCGCTCTTTCGCAGCAGACGCCGGACGCCGGGCGGCGGGTCGTCGAGTTTCTGCTCGAGCCAGCGATCGAAGACGCGGCGATACATCCGCTCGGTCTCTCCCTCGGTCGCGACTTCGAACAACGGGTCGACGCTCGCTTGCAGCGGTCGCTCCTTGAGCAAGTCCGCGCAAAAGCCGTGGATCGTACCAATGTGCGCCTCTTCGAGCTGCGCTAAACCCTTTTCGAGTCGTCGGCGTACGTCATCGTCGTCCGCACCCTGGTGGGCATGACGGGCGCGCTCGAGCTCGCTTCGCAGCCGAAGCTTCAGCTCGCCCGCGGCTTTCTCGGTGAACGTCACCGCCACGAGGCGTCGCAGCTCAACCCGCCCGGTTCGAATGACCTGGATGATGCGTCCGACGAGCGCGGTCGTCTTGCCCGTTCCCGCTGCCGCTTCGACGACGAGCGTCTTGTCGAGATCGTTCTCGATCGCGTCGCGATCGCGTTGGTCGGCGAGGGGAGACGTCACGTGAGGTTCCTCAGCCAGTTGAGTGGGGACAGGCGCGGGTCTGCCTGCTTGCGCTTGGAGTCGATCTCCATGCGGGGGCCGCAGACCGAGATGTAGTCGCAAAACCGACACCCGAATTTCGGCAGCGGCGAGGCGGGGAAAAAGCCCTCCTCGATGCTCTCGTCGAGTCGTCGCTGGAACTCGGCGATCACCTCCAGAGCTTCTTCGTCCGTGTACACGGTGCGCTCAGAGTAACTTCCGCGCTCGGTGCAGTAGTAGAGTCGTGAGGACTCCACTTGCTCACCCGTCAACGCTTCGTAAGCCAATGTGTACAGCACCGGTTGGAGGCTTTGTCCGCCGTTCACAATCGCGCTTTCGGGCATCCACACTTTGCCGCTCTTGTGGTCGGTCACGCGCACCTTCCCGTCGGCGCGTTTTTCGACGAGGTCGATGGCACCTCGAAGCCGCAACCCGTTTTCGAGTTTCGCCACTTCCAATGTGCTCGCGGGGTCCGCGGGTCCTCTCGGTTTCATCCCGAACGTAAATTCACGCCGGATGGGCACGAAACCTCCGGTCGCCTTCGCCTCCCGGCGAAGCCAGCCTCTGAGGTCGAAACGAATCCGCTCGAGCTCGTCGCGCCAGATGCGCTCGATGGCGGGAGCGAGCTCTTCGTAGAACCGCTCGGTGACCTCATCGAGGGTGAGCTCGAATACTTGCATGACCTCTTCGAGGTTTTCGGGACGCACCGGTAAGAGGTCAGCGTCCTCCAATCGCTGCAAGATATGGAATTGGGCGTCGTGCAAGATGTGGCCGCGCGTCAACGCATCGAGGTGGGTTATGGATTCGATGTCGTCCCGCGGCCTCAGGCGCAACACGGCGTTGAGATAGAACCGGTACGGACACCCTGCGTATTTCTCGAGTGCGGTGACGGAGTACGCGCGGGCGTCGAGGCGGTGGTGCGCAAGGATCTCCTTGGCGGCGCTCGAAGGTTCGAGGAAGCCGTCCACGGGCGTGAACGTCCCGGAGCGTCCGCGTTGATACTTCGCCCGGAGCGAGCGTGCGAGAGACGGGTTCACATCTATTAGGTAGCGACCGGTGCCGCGCACGTCGTCCTCGCTCGTGTCCCTGCGAAGCGCATCGGCGAGAAAGGCGAGGTCGAACTCGGTGGCATCGATCGCTTTTTGCCGATCCAGGGGAGCTGGCCACCCGAGACGTGCGCCGCTCGAGCTTGCCGCCTCGCGCTCGAGCGTCTCGAAGTCGGGAAGCTCGCCTTGACTCGCGCGCGCGATCTCGAGGAGATAGAACGACGGGACTTTGGATCGGCCTTTGGCCAGATCGACCGACGGGTAGCTGAAGACGATGCGACGGGTCGCGGCGCCGATCGCAAGCCGCAGGGCGAGCCGCTCTTTCTGGACGCGGTCTTCTTGTAACGGTAGTGCGGCGTCGAGCTTTTTCCGGTCGTCGTCGAGAAGGAGGGGATCTTCCACGATTTTTTTCGGGAACATGCGCTCGGCGAGGCCCGGTACCAAGACGACGTCGAAGCTCGCCCCACGAACCGAGTCGATGGGCGCGACCCACACTTTGCCGTATCGATAGTCGGTAGGCCGTTGTGAGAGGAGCGTCAGCCGCTCGCTCAAGACCTCGCGGACCTCGATCCAATCGACGGGCCCCACCGCGGCCATCGGGCGGAGCTCTTTGAGCATCGATAGCACACCGTCCGGATGCGCAAGCGAGCGCATCGCGAGCGTTTCCAGGGCATCGAGCCAGCTGCCCCAAGGAGCGCGCTTCGGAAGCTCGGCGAGAAGCTCGAGGACCGGCAGTGCGAAGCGCTTCAAATGCTCGAGGTCGTCGCGTTCTCGTTGAAGCGCGACTGCTTCGGCGCCCTCGGGATCCTCGAGCTCTGCCAGCCGAATCTCGAGCTCACGGGCGAGTCCGGCGAGGCGTCGCTCCCACCGCTCGAGACTTCCGATCACGGCCGCGTCGACGAGGAGTTTCTCCCATCGCCACGGTGCACGGAGGCTTCCCTCGATGGCGGTCTCGAGCTCCGGCTCGTCGACTTTTTCGGGCTCGGCGAAGAGGTCGAGTTGTACCGGTTCGTAGGCGGAGTCCGAAGTATTCGGTGCGAGCGCGTGTTGTGGTGGAATCCACAACACGTCTTCGTCCTCGGGCAACTCCTCGGGCGGAATCGGTACCCCGTGGGCGTCGAGTCGAGGAAGCTGCGAGAGCGAAAGATATTCCGCGAAACGTGTGGCGCTCAGCTCGTCGTCGGCGCAGTCCATCAGAGCGAGGAAGGCGCGTCCGGCGGGATCGGGGCGCTTGGTCCCTTTCTCGAAATAGGCGGGAATAGACGCTCGCTCGAACGCGTCCTCGAGGTGCGCGGTGT
The DNA here is from genome assembly GCA_965237955.1 of Candidatus Marinacidobacterales bacterium. GTDB lineage: Bacteria > Acidobacteriota > Vicinamibacteria > Marinacidobacterales > SMYC01. Next base: position 5,669,471 of record OZ250169.1, read on the forward strand.
AGCTTTCGGGCGAGCGTAGCAACACCGCGATGCGGTCGAAGGGCGTTTTGTCGGCGGCTTCGGCATGGATCGCGCGAGCGATCTCTACGGCTTCTTGAGCTTCACCGGGCGCGGAGAGAATCGTGACGTCGGTGGGAGCTTCGGTCTTGACAGTCTTGACAGGCTTGACTGGCACTTCGTCACTGAATACGTAATGCTGGAGGTCGAGGATCGCCTGGCTCGCTCGTGGTTCGATGGATTCCGGCTCACAACCCAAGGCTCGGCCGAGAAACCGAAGCGATTTGTCGTCTCCCGATGGCACCGTGGCCACGATCGCATCCGCTTTCTCCGCGAGCGCCTCGACGAACCGCGCTTCAGCCGGCGATTCGATGGGGACGTCGAGAAGCAAAATGGACGCGCTCACGTTGTTGTCCGACTCACTCGCGAGCTCGAACACGAGAGCACGATCGGCGACGCCATGCTCGCGCGCTAGCGCTTGATAGCGCGCGGTGAGATCACCGAGCACAGCGCTATCGGATGAAAGCTCCGAGAGCGCCTCGGGTGTCACCTGGTGAAGTCGACACTCGTGGATGGTCGAGGTGAGCGCGCGCGTAAGCCCCGGCCCGTCGGCAACGCTCGCGAGGGCGCCCAGGTGATTCTCCTTCGAGCTCTGGTGAATGACGCGCGCGGTCACCGCCTCCTGGCCCAAACGGCTGTGGGATGCCATGCCGGCCTTCGCGAGCGCCGGCATCGCGAGGCGATAGGCGAGGGCATCCAGAGTCATCCGCTGCACGCCGAAAATCGAGCCCTGCTCATGCACGATTTCGCGAACGAAGTGGTCGGCGGACTCCTGCTCTTTCGACAAGAGCAGCAGCGAGGCGGGTGACGACAGCTTGCTGAAAGCGCGACCCGCGCCCTCATGCCGGGCTGCCGCCGAGGGTCCGACGAGGAGCGTTCGACGTGATGCCATAGGTTCGATGCTCTCGCATGTTAGCTGCGATCGTCGTCGAATCAAACCCGGGCTCCGGTACGGAACGCAGTTGAAGTAGGCCACCCCGCGGTTGTAGGATGGCGCCCAAGGATTTTGTTGATTGCCCGCCGCTCCCCGGGGCGGGATATCATTTTTTTGTTCCGAGGAGGGATGTCATGAGGACTTTTCCGGCTTTGAAGCTGGCCGTCACGTTGATGCTCGTCGCGAGCGTCGCCGTGGCCGCCCTTGCTACCCAAGACAAGATTCCCCAGAAGGACGTTGGCAGGTACGTGCAAAGGGCGGAGAAGGAGTACAAGGAAGGCAAGCTGAAGGAGGCGATCGGCTACTACTTCACGGTTCTGTATGCGTTTCCCGAGATGACGGACGTGCGCTTCAAGGTTGCCCGCATTCACAACGAGCTGGGTGAATTGGCGAACGCTGCGACAGCGTACGAAGAGGCGCTACCGGGACTCGAGAAAGACGAAGAGATTGCAGAGGCGTACGAAGTCATGACGATCGGCTACGCACGGACCGCCAACTATGCGAAAGCGGTCGAGTACGGCCGGAAGGCGTGGGAGATGAATCCACAGAGCGCGGACGTGGCCATCGGGCTCGCCATGGGCCTCGCCAAGACGGGGAGCTTGACCGAAGCCGCGGAGATAGCGAAGCAGGCGCTCGTGCTTGCGCCCGACAGCGCACTCGCGCACAACACCCTGGGTGAAGCTGCCCTCGCGGAAGGAAACGTCGACGAGGCCAAGGCGTCGTTTACAAAGGCACTCGAGCTCGATGCGAACACCGCCGAAGCCCACGCGGGTCTGGCGGAGATTCATTTTCAGGGCGAGGAGTACGCTGCCGCTGCCGATTCGGCGACGAAAGCACTCGAGTTGAACGACCAGCTGACGCGCGCCTACGGAATCCGAGGCAAGGCCAACAACGCCCTCGGCAAGAGCAACGAAGCGCAAGCGGATCTGTCGATGGCCATCACCGTAAACCCCGACGACCCGGACGCGAATCTCGCGTACGCGCAGGTCCAGCAGTCTCTGGGCAACAACGGACAGGCCGCGACGTACTACTTGAAGACCATTTCGTTGAATCCGAGCCTCACCGCCGTGTATGAGCCGCTCGCCGAGCTCCTCGTCGCGCAGCAGCGGTACAACGACCTCATGGATGCGATGCAGCAGGTCATCGCCACAAAGCCGGACACCGCGGAGGCTCATCTCTACCTGGCAGTGGGTCAGGACGGATCGAAACAAACCGCCGAGGCGCTCGCCGAGTTCAACAAGGCAATCGAGCTCGACGACAGTCTTGGGGAAGCTCATTACCATCGAGGTAAGATCCTGAGGACGCAAAAGCAGACCGCGGATGCCATTGCTGCCTTACAGAAAGCGGAATCGTTGGACAGCGAGAACGCCGAGTACCTGACAGAGTTGGGGATTGCGTACTACGAAGGCGGGCAACTCCAACCCGCGATGACAGCGCTCGAGAAAGCCATCAACAGTCCGGACTACGCCAACGCGTTGGGCTGGGCATACTATGGCGTGACGCTGAAGGATAGTCAGCGTTATGCCGACGCGGCTGGGTACTTCACCAAGGCCGTGGAAGTCTTCCCGAACTATGGGCTTGCACATTGGGGCCTCGCCTGGTCCGCCTTCGGTCAGATCAAACCAGGCTGCCCGTGCACGCCAGAGGATGACGCGCTGGTGGCGCTCGTCGTGGATCACTCCGCGAAAGCGGTCGAGTTTGGAGCGAACGATCCCGGGCTGACAGAACGCGCCGACGTCCTCGGGAGGGGCGAGAAAGTCAAGTAGTCGGTGTGCAGCTTTTTTTCTGGAAAAGAAAAGATCACCGCAGAGGCGCAGAGGACGCAAAGGAAACGCAACTCTACCGGTGATTCTTGGTTGCGGTGTCGCTGCGCTGTGTCTCTGTGGTCAAATCTTTTGCCTCTCCTGCCATTTCAGTGGATCCTCTCGAGGGTGAGACCGCCACAGTTTAGGTAGACGAGACTGATGAGAGCTTCGGCAGAGTGGAGTCCAAAGCTGCGGTGGCTCAGCAGCCTGATTTTGTTGTTCATTCCTTCGAGTCGGCCGTTGCTGAGTCTCCACGTGACCCACGCGATGACGCCATCGAAGTGGCTGCTCATCTTCGCCGCGCGTTTGACGGGCTCTATCCTCGAGCTCATAGCGCGCCGCAGCCATCCTCGGAGAAACTTCTTGGCCCATGTCTCGGTTTTGTAGGTGTAGAGGTCCATGAAGTTGTCGCGCAGAAGCATGGCGCGGTAGAGGCGACGATTAGCTCGCACCTGCTCGCGGAGCACCCGTTTGTCTTTCGCGCTGCGGTTGTGTTTGGCCTTGAGAAGGGGAAACTTGGTGTTCTTGAGGTTGCGCCGGGCAGTCCCTTTGAGCTCGCGCACCAGCTCGCGCCGGGTCTTATCCACGGCCTCGTTCAGATGCTTGACGATGTGGAAGCGGTCAAAGATCACCCGTGCCTGAGGAGCCTTTTTGCCGACGACAGTTCTGTACGGCTCCCACATGTCCATGCTGACCGCTTCGAGCTCCGCGGCTCTTTGTGGTCCGAGCTTGCGGAAAAACCGCAGCAGCGTCTTGGCCTTGCGCTCCTTTCCCGCCCAGACGACCCGGCCGCTGAGATGGTCTATTACCACTGTTAAGTACTTGTGGCGTTTGCGGTAGCTGATCTCGTCCATCCCAATCACCCGCAATCCATCGAGCTCGCGCCGCTCATCCCGCTGCTCGGCAACCACTCGCTGGATGATCCGTCGCACCGAACGCCACGTCACTCGGAAATAGTTCGCTACGGCGCTGACGTCCGTCCTCTGTGCCAGCCACGCTACCTCTTGTTCGAAGCTTTTGGTAAAGCGGCTTCCCTTGTCTGCCCAAGGCACCTTTTCTCTGACCACTCCACACCGCCGACATACCACTCGTCGGATCGAGTAGCGAAGATAGGTCCGGACTCCGAACAGGTCCAAGTGCCGCCAGTAGCGATTGTAGCGATCTTTGTTCTTGCGGACCTTTCGTCCGCAAATCCCGCACAGAGGCTTCCTCCTCCGTGGTACTACATCCACCACCACTCTGGCTTTGTCCGCCTGGAAGTGGAAACCTCGGACCCACAGGCCTTGCAATCCGATGAGCTTGTTGACTAACGTAGTAACGCGCATCGCGGGAACGCTCTTTTCTCTTTCGGAAAAAAAGATGGTTCTCCTGTCGTTTCGGGGGATCTGATTTGTGTTGGAGGGCATGGCCTATGGACGCTGCCGCGATTGTGGAAAACGCCGGAAACTCCGGGCGAGAGAGGCGTTTAGGGAAAGGTTGTGAGCACGTACAAACGTGGAGCGGCGTTTTCCACAATCGCTTGGAAAACGCTTCGCGTTTCCCACGAGCGCCCACAGGCCCCTCCTGATATATATACAAGAAAGATTAATTCATATGGAATAAGGAAGGGGGGGCTCGATTAGTGGAGGCTATGGAAAACGCCCTTCCAGGCTTCGAAGAGAACTCAGTCGTGAGCAAGGTCTGAACGACCAGAACCGTGGGGGCGTTTCCCGCAGCCTCGTCTCCCGCTGAGGGGCAGTGGCATTTGGTGAGGCCCGTGGGTTGAGAGGGTAAGCCATGTGTAGATGCGCATCGGCGAGAACGCTAGAATCTTTTTTTCCGAAAGAGAAAAGAGCGTTCTCGCGATGCGCGTTACTACGTTAGTCAACAAGCTCATCGGATTGCAAGGCCTGTGGGTCCGAGGTTTCCACTTCCAGGCGGACAAAGCCAGAGTGGTGGTGGATGTAGTACCACGGAGGAGGAAGCCTCTGTGCGGGATTTGCGGACGAAAGGTCCGCAAGAACAAAGATCGCTACAATCGCTACTGGCGGCACTTGGACCTGTTCGGAGTCCGGACCTATCTTCGCTACTCGATCCGACGAGTGGTATGTCGGCGGTGTGGAGTGGTCAGAGAAAAGGTGCCTTGGGCAGACAAGGGAAGCCGCTTTACCAAAAGCTTCGAACAAGAGGTAGCGTGGCTGGCACAGAGGACGGACGTCAGCGCCGTAGCGAACTATTTCCGAGTGACGTGGCGTTCGGTGCGACGGATCATCCAGCGAGTGGTTGCCGAGCAGCGGGATGAGCGGCGGAACGTGTCAACAACTTTGAGACACCCGCGGACTGCATTTAGTGAGCCTCAATCAATGCAGTAAGACTCGTGGGCCCGGGGCGGTCACCGTCTGCGTGCGGCGAGATCTGGTCGCGTTGGCCTGAATCCGGGGGTACCCCAGGTGTGGACCACCTTGAGAAAGTGGCTCCGGCGGCCTCCTGGCGCGTCGTTTTCTCCGGCGGCGGGTTGATCCAGGCCTGAGGAGGCAAAACGGGGGGCTGTGGCATTCCGCGAACGAAGCGTTCGGGATGAGCCCGATGAGCTTCGAGGAGGATTTGGCGCCGGGCAGTGGTGAGCTGTTCCGCGAGACCATCGTGAACGGCGGCCGGTGTCATGATGCCGATTCCCGAGTGCCGGCGTTCGTGATTGTAGTAGTCGAGGAAGCCGCCGCAGAACAGCCGGCCGTCTTCGATGGAACCAAAACGGCTCGGAAACTGAGGGCAATACTTCAGAGTCTTGAACTGGGACTCGGAGTAGGGGTTATCGTTCGAGACGTAAGGTCTGGAGTGGGTCTTGGTAACGCCGAGGTCAGCCAGGAGCATAGCTACGGACTTGCTTCGCATCGAGCTGCCACGGTCGGCGTGGATGGTGAGCTGGTCTGGTTCGATGTTCTGTTTGCGGCAGCTCTCGCTGATGAGACGACGAGCGAGCTCAGCGCTTTCTCGTCGAGCCAACATCCACCCGGTCACGTAACGGGAGAAGATGTCCAGAATCACGTAGAGGTAGTAGTAGGTCCACTTGACGGGGCCACGCAGCTTGGTGATATCCCACGACCAAACCTGGTTCGGCGCTTCGGCCAGCAGCTCCGGCTTTTGATAATTCGGATGTCGCAGCTGGTTCCGGCGCTCTCGGACCTCTCCGTTCTCCGCCAGAATCCGATACATCGTGCGGATCGAGCAGTAGTAGATTCCCTCGTCCAGGAGCGTGGCCCACACCTGAGCGGGCGCCTTGTCGACGAACCGCTCGGAGTGCAAGGCACCGAGAACCAGCTCACGTTCGGTCACATCGAGGGCTCGGTGCGACCGAGGGCGGCGTTTCGCATTGGACGTTACCGTCTGGCGCCTGCGATACAACGTGGAGCGAGCTATTCCAAGGGCCTCGCAGGCTTCCGCCGTCTGTCCAATTCGTCCCGCCAGCTCCTCGGCCGCCACCATCAATCGTTCTCGTCGCTGTCTGGTGGATTCAGGGGGATCCCCAGAAGTTCGGAGGTTTTTTTTTGGATCTCTAGCATCGTCTCCACCCGAGCCAGGCGATGCTTCAATCGCGCGTTCTCGCGCTCGAGCTCCTTGACCCGTGGATCCTCTGCCTTCGCCTTCCGTCCTCGCTTCCTCGATGTCAACCCCGCCTTGGCAATCTTGTCACGTTGGCGACGCCAACTCGAAAGATGCGACGAGTACAGTCCCTCTCGACGCAGAAGAGCCGCAACATCCCCGTCACCCTTGCAAGCATCGGCCTCGCGCACTATCCGCAGCTTGTACTCTGCGGTAAAGCGTCGACGCTTCGCTTGCTCACTCACTTCGGGATCCGGGACCCCTGCCGCATCGCGGCCGGCGCGATCTGCAGTCGCCCTACGGGCTCCTTTCGATCCCGCCGGGGTCATTCTCTCAATCAACGTAGTCATTCATGATCCTCCTCCGCCCTCTACACTAATTTCAAGGGGCGAAGTGTCTCAAGGAGGTTGGCACAGAGGGCGGCGCGAGCTCGATGGATTGCGGGTGATTGGGATGGACGAGATCAGCTACCGCAAACGCCACAAGTACTTAACAGTGGTAATAGACCATCTCAGCGGCCGGGTCGTCTGGGCGGGAAAGGAGCGCAAGGCCAAGACGCTGCTGCGGTTTTTCCGCAAGCTCGGACCACAAAGAGCCGCGGAGCTCGAAGCGGTCAGCATGGACATGTGGGAGCCGTACATAACTGTCGTCGGCAAAAAGGCTCCTCAGGCACGGGTGATCTTTGACCGCTTCCACATCGTCAAGCATCTGAACGAGGCCGTGGATAAGACCCGGCGCGAGCTGGTGCGCGAGCTCAAAGGGACTGCCCGGCGCAACCTCAAGAACACCAAGTTTCCCCTTCTCAAGGCCAAACACAACCGCAGCGCGAAAGACAAACGGGTGCTCCGCGAGCAGGTGCGAGCTAATCGTCGCCTCTACCGCGCCATGCTTCTGCGCGACGACTTCATGGACCTCTACACCTACAAAACCGAGACATGGGCCAAGAAGTTTCTCCGAGGATGGCTGCGGCGCGCTATGAGCTCGAGGATAGAGCCCGTCAAACGCGCGGCGAAGATGATCCGCAGCCACTTCGATGGCGTCATCGCGTGGGTCACGTGGAGACTCAGCAACGGCCGACTCGAAGGAATGAACAACAAAATCCGGCTGCTGAGCCACCGCAGCTTTGGACTCCACTCTGCCGAAGCTCTCATCAGTCTCGTCTACCTAAACTGTGGCGGTCTCACCCTCGAGAGGATCCACTGAAATGGCAGGAGAGGCAAAAAGATTCTAGCGTTCTCGCCGATGCGCATCTACACATGGCTTACCCTCTCAACCCACGGGCCTCACCAAATGCCACTGCCCCTCAGCGGGAGACAAGGCTGTGGGAAACGCCCCCACGGTTCTGGTCGTTCAGACCTTGCTCACGACTGAGTTCTCTTCGAAGCCTGGAAGGGCGTTTTCCATAGCCTCCACTAATCGAGCCCCCCCTTCCTTATTCCATATGAATTAATCTTTCTTGTATATATATCAGGAGGGGCCTGTGGGCGCTCGTGGGAAACGCGAAGCGTTTTCCAAGCGATTGTGGAAAACGCCGCTCCACGTTTGTACGTGCTCACAACCTTTCCCTAAACGCCTCTCTCGCCCGGAGTTTCCGGCGTTTTCCACAATCGCGGCAGCGTCCATAGGCCATGCCCTCCAACACAAATCAGATCCCCCGAAACGACAGGAGAACCAATCTTTTTAAGACCGATTCAAGCCCCAGTCGTAGTCTCGAAACTTCACGCTAACGCTATCGCTGTGAGCGGCAACCAACTCACGCACTTCCGCCGTCGCGTACTTCGCGATGAACTCTTGCAGGCTCCTCTCGGAGCCGATGTACTCCGGATCGACGAAGTCGCTTCCGTACCAATCCATGATCTTGCTGACCAGTAGCGTGTCGCCGTCGACGGAGACGTAGTCGGGGTTGGTCAGCGCGTTTTTGCTGACGGTGTCGAGTTGTTCGTCGATCTCATCTCCGGTGAACGCGCGCGTCGGTAGCGGAGGGCACGAGATCGACGCGCAGTTCACTGCGAAGTGGAAGCGCGGGTCTTTGAACAGCGGGCGCAGTACGTTGTGCTCCATGTTGTCGAGGCTCAACAAAAAGCTGCCAACGGTATGGTCCTTACGCCCGAAGACGTCGGGAACGTCCCGGATGCTCTGGATATCGAAAGCTCCATCGGCGCTCACGTGGTCCAAGATCGTGGCAATGGTGTACGCGTTGTAGGCGTTGGCGAACAACGCTTGAATCTCGTTCGATGACAACGCGGACAGATCCGCGTCGGCGAGCGCGCCGAGGTAGGCGTCGAACTGTTCCTCATCGGCTTTGAGCCCGGCGTAGTCGAACCGACGCCCGCCGTCCTTGGCGTGTCTTTGCACGAGCTCATCCCAAGAGGAGTGGTCGAAGCGCGCCGAGCCGTCCTCGATGCCGTGCGCGAGGACCGAGGAGAGGTCTCCGCCAATCGGTGCGGCACGCGGAGCGCCGCACGCCGCGCTCGTCACCGCGACGAGCCCCGCCAAGAGCCCCGCCAAGAAACGTCCCATGCTCTCCAGCATCAGCATACACTGTCATTTTCCGCGACCCTGTGAATACTTCCACACGTCGAGAAAGGGCACGGGCACGGGTTCGAGCACTCTAGTGTGGCTGTTCGATTTGTGTTACATTACCACTTCGACGGAAACTTCGGAATTACGCATGTACGAAGCCTTCTTCGGCTTTCGGGAGAAGCCTTTCAACCTCACCCCCGACCCGAAGTTTCTGTACTTGTCGACAAAGCACAACGAGGCGTTCGCTCACCTGGAGTTCTGCCTCAAGCAACGCGGCGGGTTCATGGCCGTTACCGGCGAAGTCGGGACCGGCAAGACGACTCTGTGTCGCTACTTCCTCGAACGGCTTGACGACGACACCCTAAGCGCGTTCATCCTCTATCCGGCGCTGGGCACGACCGAGCTTCTTCGATCGGTCAACAAAGACCTGGGTATTCCCGCCGAGGGTGAGTCCAACAAGGAGCTCATCGACTGCCTTCACGAGTTCCTCCTCGAATCGCGACGCGAGGGGAAGAACATCGTGCTCGTCATCGACGAAGCCCAAAATCTGTCGCGTGACGTCCTCGAGCAGGTGCGACTGATCTCGAACCTGGAGACGGATACGGAGAAACTCATTCAAATCGTCCTCATCGGACAATCCGAGCTCAACGACATGCTGGCGCAGACGGATCTCCGCCAGCTCGCGCAGCGTGTGACCGCGCGTTACCACTTGACTCCGCTAACGCGTCAGGACCTGACGCAATACATCCGGCACCGGCTCGCGGTTGCCGGTGGGATCGGCACAGTGGACTTTACCGCCGGTGCTCTTCGAGCGGTACACCGTTATTCAAAAGGCATTCCACGACTCATCAATCTCGCGTGCGACCGCGCCCTTCTCGCGGGTTTCGTTCTCGAAAAGAATGAAATCACTGCGAGCATCGTTCGCCGCGCCGTCAAAGAGCTCGAGGTGATGGACCCGCGTCCGTGGTATCGCCGTTTCGGGTGGGGATTGATGTCTATCGCCGCCTCGCTGGCTCTCGTGCTCGGCGTTTTGTCGCTCGCGCACGTCGGGGGAGCGAACGGATGGAGTTTCAATCCGGGGACCGTTTGGTCGGCACTGAGCTCGGACCGACCGGCGCCGGTGGCGCCCTCGGGCATGAACCTCGAGCAACTGACCGAGCACTTCGAGCTGCGTCTGGTCACACTGTCGGAGGAGCTTTCCCGCCGCGCTGCTTCGGCAGTGCTGCTCGAGCGGTGGGGGATTCGCCTTGGGGGCGGCCTCGCAGCGATTTCCGCTCTCGAGGATATGCCGTCGCTTGCGGATCGCGCCGCGCTTCAGTATTCGGAGCTCGAGACAAGCTTCGCCCAGCTTCGCGCGTTGAACGTCCCCGCCGTCCTCGAAGTGATTCACCCTTCGCGCGACCGCGTCTTGTACGTGACGTTGACCGGCCTGGAGGACGACGACGCGGTCGTCTACTTTGCCCCGGGGGACTTCTACGAGCTTCCGATCGACAGCGTGAAGAAATTCTGGACGGGTCGGGCGCGACTGTTCTGGCGGGACTTCGACGAGCTCGAATCGGCCGACATTCCAAGCCGGTTGGTGTGGGCGCGCGTTCGGTTGAAGAAGATGGGACTGCTCGACGACGACGCGGATTTCGAAGCGGTCGAACTGCAAAAGGCACTCCAGGAGCTTCAAAGGCAAGTTTTCCTCGAACCCACCGGAAGTGTCGGGCACGACACGCGCTTGGCACTTTATAGTCTCGGCGGCGACTACCGGATGCCGTCTCTCATGCACCCATGAGCCTCATACTCGACGCACTGAAGAAGATCGAACAGGACAAGAGGCGGTCCGGCGGCTCGCAAATCGAATCGATCACGGTGTCGCGGGGACGCTTCGGCGGCCGTCAGCATGTGTTGTCGATGGCGGCCATCGCCGTCGGCTCGGCATTGTTGACCGCCGCGGCGGTCTCGTTTCTCATCAACAATAGGCACGGTGCTGACGCGACCGTCCCCGTCGCGCCACCTGAGGTCGAAGCGCCGCCCGAGCCACGTGAGCTCGACACACCACCGACCGAACTGGAAACTCCAGTCGTGGTCGTTACCAAAGAAGCCAGCGTCCGGACTCGCGACCCCGAGCCCGATCCCGACCCAGCTTCCATCGAAGAAGCCGACGACGCGACCCAACCCATCCGACTCGTGGGTCGCGAGCGGGTTCTGTTGGACGGTTTGAGCATCAAGGACCCAGCCGAATCCTTTGACCATGACGACGCCGAGCCCCAAGACAGCGAGCCACTTCCCGACGATTTTCCCGATCTCGTTCTACAGGGCACGTCGGTGATTGGCAACAACGCGGTCGCGGTCATCAGCGATCAGCGTGTCTTCGAAGGAGACCGCATCGAAGGCGCCCTCGTCATCCGTATCGGCGAGCGTGAAGTGGAGCTAGAGCTCGACGGTCGTCGGTTCACACTACGTCTCTGACATCAGCCACCCGCCATCAGCTTCGACCTTGCTAGTCTTTGGTCACGTTGCATCCGCTAGCGTTGCTTGCCACGGCCTCGATCGGAGGGCGGACCTCCGGTGGATCATCTTCTTGACGCTCGTCGCCGACATGATCGACAAGCCTTTCGGGCTCGTCATCTTCAGTGACACCATCAACAACGGACGAGTGTGGTTTCATTCGCTCGCGGTCAACCTCGCGCTTTCTCTCGTCTTGTTGCTCTGGAGAAAACCGCTCGTCTACGTGCTCGCACTGTGGTTCCATCAGCTTTGCGATCGCATGTGGATGCGACCCTGGGTCGCGCTGTGGCCGTTGACGGGCGCGTTCTATCGTGACATGGCGTTCGATGAATGGGTATACAACGTTTTGAATCCGTACAACGTCATAAGTGATGTCATCGGGCTCGTTGTTCTGATCGTCTTCGCGCGGTACTACCGACTTTTTCAAAAGGACCGTTTGGTGGCGTGGATCCGTACCGGCAGGCTCGAGCGCCCGTTGCCATCGTCGCAATGAACGACCTTGCGCGCTAGACTCGACTGATCGCTCGAGATGCTGCGTCCGTTGACCATCGAATCGACCGGCCAGGGGCTCGTCGACATCACTTCCGATGTCGAAGCTGTCGTTCGCTCGTCCGGGATCGCCGAGGGACTGTGCACCGTATTTGTGCAGCACACCTCCGCGAGCCTCGTCATCCAGGAAAACGCGGACCCCTGTGCGCGTCGTGACCTCGAGGCGTGGCTCGGACGGCTCGTTCCCGAGGGCGATCCCCTCTACACCCACACCGCCGAGGGCCCAGACGATATGCCAGCCCACGTCAAGAGCGCTCTTACCGCCACGAGTCTCGGTGTGCCCGTCGCTTCGGGACGATCTAGCGCTCGGGACATGGCAAGGTATTTACCTCTGGGAGCACCGACACCGAGGTGGCGCCCGGCGGGTTCTTGTCCACGTCAGTTGACTTACACTTGATATTCTCCTTTCGCTGAGTCACAATACGATGCGAACATTTGGAGAAATCAGAGGGATGATACTGACGAAGCGACAGAAACAAATTCTGAACTTTATCGAAGAATCCATTCGCAAGAACGGCTACGCGCCGAGTCTGGACGAGATCAGCCGACACTTCGAGCTGCACTCGATTTCGACAATCCACAAGCATTTGGTCAATCTCGAGGACAAGGGCCTCATTAAGCGGCACTGGAACCGCGCTCGTGCTATCGAGCTCGTTCCCGCACAGGACAAGCCGGAAGCGCGCGACGTGCCCTTGGCCGGGCTCATCGCCGCCGGCGAGCCGATCGAGGCGGTGCGAGGCAACGAGCTCGTTGCCGTTCCCGAGGACATGATCGGCCGGCGGGAAGTCTATGTGTTGAAGGTGCGGGGCGAGTCGATGGTGGACGAGCAGGTGCGCGACGGCGACTACGTGATCGTCGAGAACCGAACCGATCCGAAAAACGGCGAAATGGTAGTGGCTCTCTTGAACGGTGAGAACGCGACGCTCAAGAAGTTCTACCGCGAGAAGAGCCAGATTCGACTTCAGCCGGCGCACCCGACGATGAAGCCGATTTTCGTTCAAGACGACGAGATCGCGATCCAGGGAGTCGTCGTCGGAGTCATGCGTAAATACTGAGCCACTGAAATGGAGAGAAGATGACTGCCAAGAAATCCATCAACTTCACCGTCGTTCCACAAGAGCCTGATGAAGGACAAGCGCCGTCCGAAAGTGTGTACGCGAACTTTTGCGCGGTCAACCACACCCCGTTCGACTTCACATTGACGTTTTGCGAGATGAAGCCGCTCAGCGAGAAAGATGTCGAGGAGGCCCCCGAGGGTGCGACGCGAACGGTCCGGGCCCCCGTCAAGGTCAAAATAGTCGTGCCTGCGCAGCTCATCCCCGCTTTGGGCGCAGCGTTGCAAGAGAACTGGCGGCTCTACCAAGACGCCTATTCGAACATCGGCTGGGCCAAAGGGAAGATGGGCGGGAAGGTTCACTAAAGAGGACGCGATGACCGCCTCGCCGAAAACCGTGGTCCACGTCACCATCGAGCGCTTTTTTGAATCGATAGGAAGCCGCAAGCTCGACGATTTGATGTCGTTGAACGACCAGCTCGACCAAACGCTCGCGCGGCACGCGACCGGGTGGCAGCGGCCGTCGGCGGATGAGGCTGTTCTTGCGACGGATCCGCCGTGGGATGAGAACGGGTCGCCCATGGATTGGGCGAGTGCACTGAGCGATTCGGTCCGCGACGAGATCGGTCTCGACTGCTCGGTCGGGATCGCGGCCACGCGGTTCGCGGCGCGTATCTGTTCCCGCATCGCCCGGCCGCGCGGTGTTCTGCTGTGGCTTTCGGGCTACGAGGACGGTTTGATTGCGAGCTTGCCGCTCGAGGAGCTCGACGAGCTCACACCCAAACAACTCGCGATGCTGCGCGCGCAGGGGGTGCGGACCCTCGGAGAGATGTCGTCGCTCGCGTCCGTCGAGGCGCGGGCGATCCTGGGCTCGCAGGCGTCCAAGCTGATGAGCCTGTTCCGTGGGCTCGATCGCACTGCCGATCGCGGCGAGGGGAGCCGCTTGTCGCGAGCTGTCGCTCTCCTGGCGCGGCGTCTTACCCGACGTCTCGCGCGTTGTGATCGTCGAGCCCGTGGCCTCGAGCTTCGCTTGGTTTTCGACGACGGAGTGGGTCGAGAAAGGTACACGCTTCTTCCGCGTGCGGTGGCGGAGCTCGAGGAACTGGACCGAGCGGCCCAACGACTGCTAGCAATGTCCCCCCGACGTGAACGCCCGGTGACTGGCTTGTCTCTCACCGCTACCGGCCTTACGTCCGGAAACGGCCAACTCAACCTGTTCCGCCGAGAGCGCCCCCGCGAAGTAGAAGTCAAGCTCGGCCGCAGCTGAGCTGGCTGATGGCAGATCCTCCCGCACGTGTAGTGCCTTCCCTACAGGCGTTTTTTGGCTCTTGAAGCTAAGTCGTTGATAGGGAACTCGTTATCCAGAGGCATCAGCAGGAACGCTGTTTGCATTAACTCTCGTTTCAGGGTCGTGTCCGTTCCCCCGCGGGGCGCGCTCATTCCAGGAGAACGCATGACCGAACGCCGCAGACGACGCCGCATCCCGGTAGAGCACGCCATGGAGGCTCGGCTCGTTGCCGACGGCAGAGAGACGCGGGGCCAGGTCATCGACCTCAATAACGCCGGCGCATTCGTGGCCACAGACCTCGTTCTCGACAAGAACACCGCTGTCGAAGTGGAGCTTCAAATCCCGGGCGAGGACAAATCTTTACCACTGAAAGCGGTCGTGGCACGCCGCACTGAAGAAGTGAAAGGCAAGACCCGTGTCATCCCTGCGGGACTCGGGCTCGTGTTCATGACCGAGAACGTGATGGAGCGGGCCTTCATGCAGAAGGCAGTTCTCGAGGCCCTGAAGGGAAGTCTGGCGGTGACGCGGATGAATCTCTCGACTCCTCCGGCAACTGACGAAAACGCTCGCCCGTAAAGATTCGCCACTCTCCTCTGCCGACTGCCACTCCGAAGAGCTCGCGATACGCTTGCGGGAGAAACCCGATTCCGAGCGCGGCGTTCGCGACCATGAACGTCAAGTGCGCCGCGAGGCTGTAAGCGAGAAGCTGCGGAGCGGGGACAACGTCGCCGTGGAAGAAGATCCATGCGAGCGGCGTGGTTCCGAGACGAGCCACGTTGATGGGAAGCGCACCGACGATAAAGATGATGGGCAGCGTTGCGAGCAGGCGGACGAACGGGATTTCGAACCCGAAACTGCGGATGGCGTAGCTATGGGCGGCGACCGCGAGCAGCAACAAAGGTGCTTTGAGCGCCAGCACTCCCAAGTAGTGCTCAGGCCGCGCCAGTCGAAACGTTCGCAACAAGCGCCAGTCCGGAGCTTTCAGAACCTTCCCTAGGAACGCGAAGCCCCCATGGACGTAGCCGAGGAACACGAACCACAGTAAGACGACGGCGACGGGTGCAAGCAGAAGCGCGGGCGGCAGTTGCTCGGAGACGAGCAGCATCCCGACACTCGCCCACAGAATGAGGTGGGTCTTCTGCAGGAAATCGAGGAAGAGAATCGTGCTCGCGATCTCGAGCAAGCCCGCTGACAATCCCCGTGCAAGGTAGGCAACCATCGCGCCCTGCGACAGGCGGTGGTTCAAGATCGAGAGCAAATAGTCGACGGCTCGCACCAGCAGCAGGTTGCGAAAAGAAAGCTTGCCGTGAAACCAGCGCACGACGTACCCGAGCACGACGCTATCGAGCGCGAAGTACAAGATCGAGAAAGGGAGGAGCGCGAGAAAAAAGCGCGTGTAGTCCGCCTGCGTCAACGCGTCCACAAACGCTTCGAACGGGATCTTGCGGAAGATCAGAACGAGGATGGTGACGGTCAAGACCGGGGGCACGATGATGCGCCACAACTCGACGGACCGTCGTTTTCGTCCCCGATCCATGTCTACGCCTTAACCGCCTATTCCTGTAATACGAATTCCGGTGGATTTTACGCCGTAGTGCTTGTTGATTTTCAACAAGATGCCGGTAATCGCCTCGGCCACGCGAGCCTGCCGCAAAGCGCCCGCGATCACCCCGCGAAGCCCGGTCTCGTCGACGAGTGCACGCGCCGTCTCGCGGGCATCGGCATCGTCGCCGCAGATGAGGACGTCCTCCGGATCGGACTCCGTTTTTCTGAGGGTGCCGGCGGAGACCGTCTGAAACGCGGCGACCACGCGGATGGCGCTTCCGAGTGCTTCCTGGGCGTCCTCGGCCGCGGAAGGTTTGCTCGTCGGACCCGGCGGCCATGCAATGGTCGCGACCACGAGAATCTTCCCGTCGAGCTCGCTCGCGAGGCCGGTCAAAATCTCGATGTGCCCGGTGTCGGGTAACGTCGAAACGACCACTTCGGCGCCGGCGGCAGCTTCGCGGTTACTCGTTCCCTGGATGCGCGTCGTCCCGAGCTTCTCGTTCAAGGCGTCTGCGATCTTCCGCCCTTTCGATGCGAGCCGCGAGCCGAGAATGACCTCGCGACCCGCGCGCGCCCAACGAAGAGCAAGGCCCTGGCCCTCTTTTCCTGTCCCACCCAAAATCGCAAGCGTCATCGATGCTCTCTCCATCAGCGAAAAAGATCGCGGGCCTCGTCCCGCACGAGCGAAGCGGCGCCGTCATCACCGGGTGTATAGCGGTAGCCTCTCACGACGGCAACGGGAATGCGGTCGAGTTTTCCCATGACGAGCTCCGCCGCTCCCGCGAGCTCATCGGCGACGGCGATCACAGTCGACGCGAGCGAGCGTCCGTCCGCGTCGGATCGACCACGATAGTCGTTCAGTGGATTCAAGCCGGCGATACCGATCGCCACGTTGACCACGCCTTCGCGCCATGGGCGGCCGAACGTATCCGAGATGATGACCGCGATGCGCGCGCCGGTTGCGTCTTGGAGCTCGCGCTGCAGCCGTTCCGCCGAGCGGTCAGGCTCGCGGGGAAGCGAAGTCGCCGCATCGGGGGAGCCGACGTTCGAAGCGTCGACGCCGGAGTTAGCGCACACGAAGCCATGGCGCGTCTCGGTGATCAAGACGCCGCGATCCATTCTGACGATTCGTTTCGCTTCTCGAAGCGCGAGCTCGACGAGCCGTGGATCCTTGCCGGATTCCCGGGCGAACGTGCTGGCGATGGGGGATGGGTCCACGTTGCTCAGCGACTCGATACACCCTTCCGCTTTCGAAACGATTTTCTGGGTAATGACGACGACATCGCTGTCGACGAGCTCCAGGTTTCCGCGACGACACGCCTCGAGGATGAGCATCGCCAGCTCGTTGCCGGGAGCGATCTCTGGCAGGCCGGCGACTCCGATCACCTCGATGCGTTTATTCGCCACGGGGCGCGATTATAGAACTACTCCGCCGCATTTGGGTGTTCCGCAGGAACTGAAAAATATCCCCACTGAGTCACAGAGCGGCGGATCCGCAACCCAAATCTTTCAACGCAAAGTCGCCAAGGCGCAAAGACGCAAAGGAAGGCCGAATGCGGGTCTCTGCGCCTCGCGGCGCTTGGTTGGGCTACGCACTGCTCCCGGCAAGAACGCAGAATGTTGGGAACTCAGCATCAGCGCCGAAGGCGCTCTAGTTCGCGCCCTTGCGACTTTGTGCCTTTGCGTTAAGTTTTTCTTCTCCGGGAACACGCGGGCTACCATTCGGCGCGATGGAACACGGTAGCGGAGACGCTCTTCGTCACTATCACGAGGCGACGAAGCACAGCTACGAGAGCGTCCGCATGACGCCGCACTTTCTCGATTGGGACAATCAGCCGCTTCCGTTCAAGTTGTACAAAGATGTAGAGCAGGTTGCGCTGCCGGACGTATCTGCGTCCGCCGATGGGAATACACCTGGTGTTGGGATCGGCGAGCTCGCGCGGGTCTTGTTCTATAGCGCGGGCGTCACGAAAAAGCGCCGTTTCCCGGGCGGTGAAATGGTGTTCCGCGCCGCCGCGTGTACGGGCGCGCTCTATCACATCGAGATATACGTCATCGCCGGTTCGCTCGACGGGTTGGACGCCGGCGTTTATCACTACGGTCCAAAAGATTCCGTCTTGTCCCGACTACGGGACGGTGATTGGCGCCGAGCCCTCGTCGCTGCAACCGGCGATGAGCCTGAGCTCAGCGAGGCGCCGGCGGCGCTGGTTTTGACGAGCACGTTCTGGCGAAATGCGTGGAAGTATCGCGCTCGCGCGTATCGTCATTCGTTTTGGGACAGCGGCACGATGTTCGCCAATCTCGAAGCGATCGCGGCCAAGCTCGACCTGCGAGCGCATCTCGTTCTCGGCTTTGCCGACGATGAGGTGAACCGTCTCATCGATGTGGACGGTGACAAGGAAGCCGCAGTTGAGATCGTCGCGATCGGCGCTCTCGGCAGCCACGCCGAGGATGGCGAGCGCGGGATTCCCGCCGCACCGGGGGTAGCTCGACGGCTCGAGCTCGACACGGTGCCGTTGTCGCGGATGGAAGTCGACTATCCGCCGATCCGTGAAGCTCACCGGAGCTCTTCGCTCCCCAGTGGCGATGCGGCGAGAACGTGGCGGGGCGTGCACGTGAGCTCCCGTGCATCCCTGTCTCCGCCCAGCGACGTCGAGGCCGTGATCCGCCGCCGAGGCTCGTCGCGTCGTTTCGAGCGGTGTTCGATCGAGAAAAACGCCGCCATGCAGGTTATCGGCTCGACGCTTCCCGCGGTCGATTCTGACGTGCCGGCTCTCGGTGACGTGTACGTGATCGTCAACGACGTCGACGGGATCTCGTCCGGATCGTATTTCTACCCGCGCGACGGCGCCGAGCGAGGCAGCCTCCAGCTACTCGAGAGCGGGGAATTCCGAGACGCGGCGCGGCACCTCGATCTCGAGCAGGATCTCGCGGGCGATGCGAGCGTGAACGTCTACGTTCTGACATCGCTCGATGCCGTGGTGATGCGCTATGGCGATCGCGGCTATCGGGCGGCGCAGCTCGAGGGCGGCGTCCTCGGTGGAAGGATGTACTTGGCGAGCTATGCACAAGGCCTGGGGGCGACAGGGCTTACGTTTTTCGATGACGCCGTCACCGACTTTTTCTCGCCTCACGCGAGGGGAAAGGCGGTGATGTTTCTGCTCGCGTTCGGGGTGCCGGCGAAGCGAAAGGTGTTGTTTCAGCGCTGAGACGTCACGTGGCGGCAAGTGGCCATCCCGGTTGTCGATTTGTGCTTCTTTAGGTAGCATAGAGGTAACTATCAAAATGTAAAGCTTCTGATGCGCCGGACCCCCAACGGCCCGCGCGCGTAATTCCTCTGACACGGAGGTAGCTGTGTTGAAACATCAGCAGCTCAGCAGTGTTGCGACTGCGTCGGACGGTTTGAGCCTCGTCGACCTCGCGCGACACGAACGTGAGCGCGAACGGATCTTTCGCTTTTTTCGGCTGAACTTGGAGCCGCGAGAAGTCGAGTACCACTGGCAACGGCTTCTTTTGCACCATGCGCGGTTTCCCACGCGCCAAGCTCGGAAGGTCGACCTGCGGACCGCCGCGTTCGATTACTTCCTCAACGAGACCGATCTCCTGGTGGAGCCTTTGGTCATGGAGCGAGAGCAGCTCCGGCAGACGGAGCTCATGGCCTACTTCGACCACCTCACCGGGCTCCGCAACTACGCGTATTTCGAGAGCGAGATCAAAACCGAGGTCGCGCGGGCCAAGCGCTACGACACGTCGCTGTGTCTGCTCCTCGTGGACCTGGACGAGTTCAAGCTCGTCAACGATACCTTCGGGCACCTTGTCGGAAACGAAGTCCTCCGCGAAGTGGGGCACATTCTCCAAAAGCGTCTCCGTTCCAGTGACCTCGTCGCGCGCTTTGGTGGAGACGAGTTCGCGGCGCTGTTGCATCGCACCGATCCGACCGACGGGCACCGGATAGCACGAAGTCTTTGCAGGAGCATCGACGAGCAGTTCAAGGAGAGCGCTCAGATCGAGCTTCCACGTCCGTTGACCGCGAGCTTCGGTCTGAGCGCTCTGCCGCTTCAAGCTGACGACGAGGTGAAGTTGTTCGAGCTGGCCGACAAAGCGCTCTATCGAGCGAAACGCGCCGGCGGCAACTGCGTCGTGTACGCGTCGTAAGCCCTGAGGGCCCAAGCCTGTCGCTACTCGAAGGACGCGGCGGTCCTCGCCGCAGGCGGTGGGTAGTCGGGACGGATAAACCGACTGCGGATATCTCGCGAAAGCCACACTGCGCCCCACCCGATCCATCCGATCAAGATTACCGTTGCCGCGACACGGCCGGTCCTCGCGGCTTGACGCCAAACGTCGAGCAACATCCCTAGCGCAAACACGATGACCGGAAGGATCACTAGATCGTCCTTCGAGAACTGGAATATGTGTGTCGATCCCAAACCGGCTCGCAGGAAGTTCAACCCCACGAAGGTTGCGATGGCGGCACCTGCCAGAGGTCCGACGAGCGAGCTGGTAAGCTTGCCGCGCAGGAAGTAGAGGCCTCCGAGAGCCAGGAAGCCCCAAAATCCATAGAAGAGATTCAGTCGGTGTGCCGTCATCGAGAGCGCGGCAAGTGGGGTGAACGTGACATCGACCAACTCCGAGACCAACTCCGAGCTCGAACCGGCTGCCTCGGGTCGCGTCAGAATCTCGGGGATGTATTGCCAGTAGAAACTGAAGACGGCGGCGAGAGCACCGACGAGCGCCCACGCCGCGATCGCGACGAGGCGTTTGCTCTCGGGACGACGATCCTTTTTAACAAACACGAAGGCGAGGCAAAACGCGGGAACGAGCATGCCGAGGACGAGCGCGCTTCCGGCATATGACAAGATCGAGACTGCGACGAGCGATGCGAACCCCATCGCGTAGAGCGGTCGTTCGATACGGTCGAAGAACAACACGAGGTAGAGCACGACCACCGTGTCCCAAAAATGCCCGAACAAAGCTGCGTACGACGCAACGGCCAGGCGGAACGCGAGGACCCGTGCCGTTGCATGTAGAAGTACGACGAACACCGCCGCGTTCCCGGTGAGGCCGAGTGTTCGCGCCAACGCGAACAGGACGAGCGCTTCGACCGCGAGAAGCGCCGCTGGGACGAGCTTCATCCACTCTTCCACCGGGAGCTCGAGAAGGCTCAGGGGGTAGATCGTCAAGTAGAGGAGAGGTGGATACGGGAACGCCAACCATTGATTGCCGACGAGCTGGAGGCCGAGAAGATGCGTGTGCTGGTTCTCAATGTAGTTCGCAAAGAAGCCATCGAGCCCTTCGGTCCAGATGAGAGAAACGAACTTCGAGTGCGTGCGGACGTCGGGATAGTAGAAATCGGGGTGGAACAAGGCGAACAACCGGATCGCGAGACCCAGGTAGACCAGGTATACCGCCCATCGCGCTTCGGACGTCGCGAACGCCGAGCCTTGGACTCGCTGCCTGAGCAGGAAGAACAAGACCAGGAGGGCGGCGATGACGTGCGTGCGCATGCCGAGCGTCGCGCTCGCGTGCACGGGCCATAGTTTGTGGAAACCGGTGAGCACGACCAGCGCGAAAGCGGCAAGCGCGCTCGAGACAGATGCCACCTTGAAGCCGAGCCCCAGGAGACGGGGGACGATGTAGAACGCCGCCACCCACGAGAGCATCCACAGTAAGGCTGGTGCGTTCGGCACGACCGCGCCGAATTGGGGTGACGGGCGAATCTGCATCCAGTCGAGTGCGAGCCCGAGCGGTCTCGGATCGTCCGAGCGAGAGAGGAGACGGAGCTCGAACGGACCGCCGTCGGTGTTGTCTGTGTGAAGGTCGATGAGTCCGAAGTCTCGTTGCGGCACGGTCGCGGTTTCGAGGAGCTCGTCGCCGAGAAAGAAACGAACATCTGCGGGAGAGGCAATGTGTCGCTTGTAGCGCAACGTCACATCGTACGGGCCGCTCAAGTGGAACGGGACGATTACCGTAGAGCGATCGCTCGACCAGTGGATGATGGTCGGCTCATCGACTTCGAAGTCTTCGCGAAAGCCGCGCGTGTAGCGTGTGTCGTTGGGCCCGAAATCGAGGAAGATGTCGGAAGGAAGCTGGAAAGCGAGCAGAAGGGCGAAAGCGGCGAGCACGAGGAGCAGACCGACGCGAAAGGCGTCCGCGCTCATGGGGTTTTCGTGCTGGGGCTTTTTTGGCTGCCGTGGTTGTTTGTGACCGCGACGACGCGCGCCATGTAGTAGTCACACACGCCACTGCGGAAGAGCTGTTCGTCCTCGAAACGGAAAAACGGCTCCAACAGGGTGCGATAGTCGTCGGCAGGACGGATGTAGTGGCCGTTCTCGGCCCAGTGGAGGAGGTGTCCGATCAGATTCAGCCGTGACTCGGTGGGGATGTCTTCGATGAAGAGGGCTGTTCCTCCCGGCCGCAACACACGTTTCATCCCCGAAAGCACGGCGCTGACGTCGTCGTCGTCGAGGTGGTGCAACAGACCGTAGACGAGGGCGTCGTCGAACGCCCCTTCGGGGAAATCCAGCGCCCGCGCGTCCTGAACCGAGAACTGCCCCTGATAATGCTCCTTGGCGAAGCGAATATACTTCGGGTTGAGATCGACCCCGGTGTATGCGTCTTTCGGGAACAGGTCCGAGAACGCGCCAGGCCCGCAGGCGACGTCGAGCACTTTGCGCCCGGGACGCGAGCCCAGGTGGTCGCTGATGGTCTTCCGGATGACCTTGAAGTTCGCCTCCAGGAGCCCCCGGCAGAAGAGGAAAAAACGCGGGTAGTCGGAGAGTTTCTCGATAAGAGCGTGCAGCATGTAACGTCCGCGCAGATATTATCGCAGCGGGATTGAAAAACCGAATCGAGCGAAGGTTAGAATAAGCCATGCGAATCGCCCTCGCATTCGGCCCATTCGCTTTTGTAGCGCTCGGCCACGCTGCGCTTGCCGCTCAGGATCTCGAGCGGCAAGTCATGCAGGTTTTCGAGCGCGCCGGTCCCGGGGTCGTGAACATCACCAGCCGCAGTATCTCGTATGATTTCTTTCTGCGCCCGATACCGCAGGAAGGCTCCGGCTCTGGATTCGTGTACGACGCGGCCGGGCATATCGTCACGAATTTTCACGTCATCGAAGGCGCACGAGAGCTTCACGTGACCTTCTACGACGAGACGAGAGTGCCGGCGAGCGTCGTCGGGTTCGATCCGTCCAACGACCTCGCGGTGATCCAAGTCGATGTCGCGTCGGAAGTTCTGAACGTCATCCCCATACGAGCTTCCGATGAGCTGAGAGTGGGGCGCTTCGTCGTCGCCATCGGCAACCCTTTCGGCCTCCAGCAAACGCTCACCACAGGCGTGGTCAGCTCGCTCGGGCGGGTCATTCAAAGTCCCGATGGCCGGTTCATCGGGGAGATCATCCAAACGGATGCCGCGATCAATCCGGGGAACTCGGGCGGTCCGCTCTTGGACTTGCAGGGCCATGTGGTCGGGCTGAACTCGGCGATCATCAGTCCGAGCCGGGCTTCGGCGGGGATCGGCTTCGCGATCCCCGCGAGCACGTTGGAGCGCGTCGTGCCCGAGCTCATCGCGCGCGGACGTTACGCCCATCCGTGGCTCGGGGTCTCGTTGATGGATGTCAGCTCGAATCTCGCGGCGAGGCTGAATCGAAACGGTGTTCGCTCGCCCGGCGGCGGCGGCGTGCTCGTGGCGGAAGTGCTCCGGCGAGGTCCCGCAGGAGCAGCCGGGATCCGTGGACCGCAAAGGATGGGACGCCTCGGAAATCTCCGCGTTCCACTCGGTGCCGACTACATCCTCGCGATCGGCGACGAGCCCGTCCGCACGAGACGCGATCTCACCGTGGTGCTCGAGACCCAATACCGTGTCGGCGACACTGTCCAAGTCTCGATCTGGCGCGAGGGCCGCGTGGTGGAGATTCCTCTCAAACTAGGGGAGCGGCCTCGATAGCTAAGTTTCTTCCAGTCCCCGTGCGCCTGTCCCTCCCCGACGAGGTTCGCTGAAAAGGTAAAAAAGGGGACAGGGACTACTTTGCCAGATGGTCACAAAGGCGCAAACAAAAGCACACGACACGACCTCCGTGCGTCCATCGCCTGTTGAGTGAACCACGGTGCGCGCGCCCCTCTGTGCCAACCTCCTTGAGACACTTTGCCCCTTGAAATTAGTGTAGAGGGCGGAGGAGGATCATGAATGACTACGTTGATTGAGAGAATGACCCCGGCGGGATCGGAAGGAGCCCGTAGGGCGACTGCAGATCGCGCCGGCCGCGATGCGGCGGGGGCCCCGGATCCCGAAGTGAGTGAGCAAGCGAAGCGTCGACGCTTTACCGCGGAGTACAAGCTGCGGATGGTGCGCGAGGCGGATGCCTGCAAGGGTGACGGCGATGTTGCAGCTCTTCTGCGTCGAGAGGAACTGTACTCGTCGCATCTTTCGAGTTGGCGTCGCCAACGTGACAAGATTGCCAAGGCGGGGTTGACGTCGAGAAAGCGAGGCCGGAAGGCGAAGGCAGAGGATCCACGGGTCAAGGAGCTCGAGCGCGAGAACGCCCGACTCCAACGTCGCCTGGCTCGGGTGGAGACGATGTTGGAGATCCAAAAAAAAGCCTCCGAACTGCTGGGGATCCCCCTGAATCCACTAGACAGCGACAGGACCGACTGATCGTGGCGGCCGAGGAGCTGGCGGGGCGGATTGGGCAGATGGCGGAAGCCTGCGAGGCTCTGGGTGTGGCTCGTTCCACGTTGTATCGAAGGCGCCGGCCGGTGACGTCCAAACCGAAGCGTCGTCCTCGGCCGCACCGAGCCCTCGACGAGACCGAGCGCGAGGAGGTCCTCGGAACCTTGCACTGTGAGCGGTTCGTCGACAAGGCGCCCGCTGAGGTGTGGGCCACGCTCCTGGACGAGGGAATCTAATACTGCTCGATCCGCACGATGTATCGGATTCTGGCGGACAACGGAGAGGTCCGAGAGCGCCGGAACCAGCTGCGACATCTGAGTTATCAAAAGCCGGAGCTGCTGGCCGAAGCGCCGAACCAGGTTTGGTCGTGGGACATCACCAAGCTTCGTGGCCCGGTCAAGTGGACCTACTACTACCTCTATGTCATCCTCGACATCTTCTCCCGCTACGTGGTTGGCTGGATGCTGGCTCACCGAGAAAGAGCGGCGCTCGCCCAACGCCTCATCGCCGAGAGCTGTCGCAAGCAGGACATTGAACCCGACCAGCTCACCCTTCACGCGGACCGTGGCAGCTCGATGAGAAGCAAGCCCGTGGCTCTGCTCCTGGCTGACCTCGGAGTTACCAAGACCCACTCCAGACCTTACATCTCGAACGACAATCCCTACTCCGAGTCCCAGTTCAAGACGATGAAGTACTGTCCTCAGTTTCCGAGCCGTTTTGGTTCCGCCGAAGACGGCCGGCTGTTCTGCTGCGGTTTCTTCGACTACTACAACTACGAGCACCGGCACTCAGGAATCGGCTTCATGACGCCGGCCGACGTTCACTATGGTCGAGCCGAACAGCTCACCACCGCTCGGCGCCAGATCCTTCTCGAAGCTCATCGGACTCATCCCGAACGCTTCGTTCGCGGAACGTCACAACCTCCCGTTTTGCCTCCTCAGGCTTGGATCAACCCGCCGCCGGAGAAAACGACGCTCCTGGAGGCCGCACAAGCCAGTCTCGCGGCGGCGTCCATACCTGGGGCACCCCCTTTTTCTGCTCCACTAAACGAGATCTCGATCGATGCAGATGTGGACCGCACTGGCGTCACGTGAACCGCCCCGGGTTTTCCGGAGACTCCAACTCTTGAGAGGATGGAGTCATGGCAAGACGAAGCAGGTATTCACCGGAGTTGAAAGAGCGAGCAGTGCGGATGGTTTTCGACTAGTCCCCTGGATCTTTGATTACTATACAAAGTTAGGCTTTTCGCCAGCCCATAAGATTCATAAGATTCATGCACTTAGAATGGTTTCGGCAAGCTCTGCTTTATCTAGTTTGTTCTGATACAGGGGACTAGCAGGCTCAGCACGAATCTCAGTGGTCAGCGATCTCATCGATCGCGTCGAAGATTGACTGCACGCGGGAAACGCTACGGACGTGGGTGCGGCAAGCAGAGCGTGATGCTGGGAAGCGCGCGGGGCTGACGACGGACGAGCGTCAGCGGCTGAAGGAGCTCGAACGAGAGAACCGTGAGCTAAAGCGGGCGAACGAGATCCTTCGCAAGGCGTCGGCGTTTTTCGCCCAGGCGGAGCTCGACCGCCGACCGAGGTGATGTCGTTCGTCGACGAGAACCGTGAGAGTTACGGGGTCGAGCCGATCTGCCGGATGCTACCGATCGCCCCGTCGACCTATTACGAGCAGAAAGCGCGAGAGAAGGACCCAAGCCGCCTGCCAGCGAGAGCGAAGCGCGACGTTCAGCTCCGCGGCGAGATTCGTCGCGTACGGCAGGAGAACTTTGACGTGTATGGCGTGCGCAAGGTCTGGCGTCGGCTTTGCCGTGAGGGCCGCGACGTGGCTCGATGCACGGTGGCCCGTCTGATGCGTGAAATGGGGCTTCAGGGCGCGGTCCGTGGACGTCGATTCAAGACGACGAAGCCGGATTCGAGCGGCACTCGCCCGATGGACCTCGTGGAGCGCGACTTCAACGCCACACGCCCGAACGAGCTCTGGGTCTCGGACCTGACCTACATCGCTACGTGGCGCGGCTTCGTGTATGTCGCCTTCGTCATCGACGTCTTCGCTCGACTCATCGTCGGTTGGCGAGCGACGACATCGTTGACTGCCGACATCGCTCTCGATGCGTTGGAGCAGGCGCTACACGAGCGCCGACTAGACCCAGAAGATCCATTGGTGCATCACAGCGATCGCGGCGTGCAGTACGTCTCGATCCGTTACACCGAGCGGCTCGCCGAGGCGGGCATTGAGCCGTCCGTCGGCAGCCGAGGCGACTCCTACGATAACGCTTTGGCTGAATCCATCATCGGCCTCTACAAAACCGAGGTGATCCGTCGACGCGGGCCCTGGCGTGGTCTCGAGGACGTCGAGTTCGCCACCCTCGAGTGGGTGCATTGGTACAACACGCAACGACTCTTGGAGCCGATCGGAAATGTCCCCCCGGTCGAGTACGAGATGAACTATTATCGGTCGCAGGAAGGCTCGCTAGAGATGGCGAGACTCAACTAAAACAGTCTCCGGAAAACCCGGGGCGGTTCACACGAGCCTCCCGACGCTAATCGAGGCTCACTAAATGCAGCTCGCGAGTGTCTCAAAGTTGTTGACGCGTTCCGCGCGCGTCAAGGTTTCCCTCGCTTCGCTCGGCGCTTCGCGACCCTGACACAGGGGGACACGCACTGCGCGCCGGGGTGATTCGATGAGTGGGCGATGGGCGGACGGGGCGCCGGGCACCAGGTTGGGGCGTCGTGGCGTGGGTAACTGTGTCTGGACACAGTTGGTGTGAACGCTCTCGAAAAAAAACAGAACAAAACGAATTGTGCAACCGCCTACATCGGTAACGAAACAGACCGGGCACATAGGTAACAGTTTGCGGTGTCGTGGATTCTCTTCGAGATCATTTCGGGCCTCGTCTTTTGTATGGCCTCTTGCTTCGTCGTTCGGGAGAAACTAGAAGCCCAAAGGCGCGATATCCACGGTCCCTGGCGTTTCGAACATCGAGAATCCCGAGAGGGACGGGACCGAAGTGAACCTTCCACCGGTCGTCATCGACTTGCTCGAGACCGACGCGCTCTGACTTTAGACAGCTGCTTATGTACCACTGCTTGGACTCAAAAGAGATCATTCCGTTGGGATAGGTTTGAGCGACGTAGAAGTGCTCCGGGTATTCGATTTGCGGGAGCTGACGAGGGTAGGGGCGGTTCGAGGGCTGATAGCGAGATGCAGGAACCTCCTGACCAAGTGCCTCATGCGGGCGGATTTCGTTGTATTCCTCCCGGAACCGATCGAATGCCCGTTGCTGTGCTCGAAAGCTCGCTCGGGGCGGTTTAGCCGTCTCTGACTTCAAGGTGCTGTGCATCCGTTCATGTCTTCCGTTTTGATCGGGTCGGCCGGGCTGAATCCGCTCAGGACGGATTCCGAGACGAATCCACCAAACAGCAAGTCTGGACAGTCCTCCTGGCGCAAGAGTCGAGAACGGCGCTCCGTTGTCGGTTCGAATCGCGTCCGGCAGACCGTATGCTCGAAATACCGATTCGAATATCTTCCGTGTCGGCTTGAACAATGGCCGGTGAAGACCCTGACAGGCAAATAAATAGCGACTGCATCCGTCGCTCACGGTCAAGGGGTGACAACGCTCCCCTGCAACCGGAAAATGTCCCTTGAAGTCGGCACACCACACCGCATTGGGGCTCCCGTAGTCGCCCAGACGATCGCCATACGGAGAGCTTCGGCGTATCCGCCGCCGCTTCTGGATGAGCCCATTCTTACGCAGAACCTCTCCGATCGTGCTCGTCGCCGGCAGCGCGAGCTGCGGATAGTGCCGTTGCAGGATGACACGCAACTTGCGCGGTCCCCAACGCGGGTGTTTCTTCCGGGCTCTCAGAATCTTTTCCACCACGTCGTCCGCGACAGCGTGAGGATGCGACAAAGGGGCGCGAGAACGCTCTTCCAGACCTGCGACCCCATCCAACTCGTAACGTTCGACCCACTTGTAGCCAGTCTTTCGGCTCACCCCAAACCGTTCGCACAGGGCACTGAACGGCTCCCCAGCTTCAAGGTGTCAACGCCGGCCGAAAACTGCGCATTCATGGCGGATGAAAATTGCACACCCGAGCCATGGGTGGCGAACCCTATGACGCCGTCGCCTCCGTGTATTTCCTATGAGATTTAGCCGGCGGGTGAGGTTCGTCCGAACCTGCCGGATGGAGCGCTCGCCACAGTTCGGAGTGCTCTCTCATGCGGTAACTGTTTCCTCGGATGTTGACGAGGTGGCAGTGGTGCAGAATGCGGTCGATGAGAGCGGCGGCCATGACTTCGTCGCCAAGGATCTCGCCCCATTCCTCGAAACTTTTGTTAGAGGTGAGCACGGTCGAAGCGCGCTCGTATCGCCTACTTATGAGCTGGAAAAAAAGCACCGCGCCGGTCTGGGTGACGGGTAGGTATCCGATTTCATCGACAACAAGCAGTGACGGATAACTGAGAACCGCGAGTCGACGAGTGAGGCGGCCCGCGTCACGAGCCTCTTCGAGGGAGGTGATGAGCTTAGCCAGGGTGCCGTAATAGACGCGCCGTCCATTCTGGGCAGCGGCGATGGCAAGACTAATCGCGAGATGAGTTTTGCCCACACCAGGAGGTCCCAATAAGACGACGTTCTCCTTACGTTCAACGAACCCGAGCTCGTGAAGGTTCTCAATCTGCTCGCGTTTGATCGATGGCTGGAACGAAAAATCGAACTCATCGATTGTTTTGACCGCGGGGAGTCGTGAGGAGCGCATCGCCGCTTGGAGACGACGGTTGTTTCTCAACGTGATCTGCGCTCCAAGAAGGTTCTCGATGGCCTCCGCCGTTGTGACCGCACCGCCATCGGCATCAGATAGTACGCGGTCGACAGCTTCGAGCGCGCCAGGCATCTTTAGGTCGGCCAGCATCGTACGGATCTGCTCACGTCGCGATATTGTGCTCGCCTTCATTGTCCACCTCCAACGAGCCGCGTGTAGACTTCGAGGGGACGATGCTCGACATCCATCGAAGGCAGTGTGGTTAAGCAGGCTTTTGGAGTTCTTCTCGCGGGTTGGTTTGGCAGTACAAGAGAGCGATATGGCCGCTCAACGAGCGGTCTCAGAGTGGCCCTTTCATCGCGCGCGAATCGTTCTATCGGTCGTTCGTTGGTTGTGCGATGGAGTCGGACGTTGGCGACGTCACTCAGCCAACGCTCGAGCTGAGCATCGAGGTCGTCATCGTTGATAAAGTGGCGACCGTAGAAGAAGCTTCCTCTCACATAGCGGATTGGCCTTTCCACTTTGCCCTTGGTCTTCGCCCGATACGGGCGACACGCTCTTGTTCGAAACTCCCAGTGGTGGGCGAAGCGGACGAACTCTGGGTTCTCAACGAGAGGGCCACCTTCCCGGCGGTGATCCTCGACGATGACCGAACGCATCTGGTCAAAAAGGAGCTCTTTGGGAACTCCTCCAAAAAATAGGAAGGCCTGCTCAAGCCCCGCGAACAACGTCCGCATGTCCTGTCGCTTGAAAAACCGAAGCCATAGCAGCCTCGAGTATCCGAGCACCACGAGAAGTGCCCACCGACGACCCCATGGCAAACGAAAGTGTGCAAAATCGACCTGAGCTTGGTGGCCTGGTGGGGTCTCGAAACGCACCAGCGGCTCCGCCGGTGGCTGTGGGCGAATCTGCCGCACGTACTCCTTGACCTGCGTGTAGCCGCCTTCATAGCCCGCGGCACGGATCTCATCATGCAGGCGTACTGAACTCAGCTCCGGGAACTCGTGCAGGCGCGAATGAAGGATCTCCCGGTACGGGTCGATCCTGCGCTCGATCCGCGGACGCTTCTTGTAGCGCACCGTTTCCTCGTCCAACTCTCGGTCCAGTTGACCCGTCTTTATCCAGTGGTGGACCGTTCGGCGGCTGATTCCTAGCTTGTCTGCTAGCGCCGCCTTCTTGATTCCCTGCTCCAAATACTCTCGTAGTAACACTCGTTTCTCCCTTCCGTACATCGGCGCCTCCACTCCGGAAACGCCATTCTGATTGAAGGCGCGCCGTCATGTCTGGCACTCCAGACACACGACAACGGCCTCCTTTTACGGATGGCCGAGTGTGCAATTTTCGCCCGCCGCTAACACAAGGCGCGCAGCGATGAATCTCACTCGTCCATTCATGCAATTCGTCTCGTCCCACGGCATCGGCCACCTCCCTGGTAAAGGGATTGTCACCCATGTCGCCGGTCTGTTTTGTCACCAATGTACCCGGTCCGGACCAATTATTTGCTTGACAGCTTTTTGGAAGCGCTTTGGAAAAAAGCGTAGGTGCGCTCTGTCGTGCGGCTGTACGTGCGTTAGAGGCACGATGGTCGCCTTGTCTTCGTCGTCGAGACTTTGAAAGAGGGTTGACGTCTCGGCGCTTCGCACACGCGAAATGCGAGCGACGAAAAAGTCCATGCTATAAGAAACAGATGAACGACCAAAACGATTTGAAATCACTTTCCGACGACGAGTTGCTTCGTTGTTTGTCCGAGGCGTTGGCGCAGTCGCGACGAGTGGAGTGGGTTCTTGTCGCACACATTGCCGAAGTCGATGCGCGACGACTTTATGCAAGTGAAGGATCGCCTTCGATGTTTCAATACTGCCTCGAGGTCTTGCATTTGTCAGAGTCGGAAGCCTATCGACGCATCGCGGCGGCTCGCCTCTCCCGCAGCTATCCTGTGCTCCTAGAAATGCTCGAGGATGGACGCATTCACTTGGCCGGTATCGCAGTACCGAGAAAGCATCTAACGGACGCCAACTACGAAGACGTTTTGGCTCGAGCCACTCACAAGACTAAACGTGAGCTCGAAGAGCTCGTGGCCGAGTTGGCGCCGAAGGCTGATGTTCCTCCGACGATTCGAAAGCGGTCACAACGCAAAGCCGAGTCCGAGCCATTGAAATTGAGCTCGTCGAGTCAACTGTGTCCGGGAACAGTTTTAACAAAGACATCGGCAGCGAAGCCACAGCCGGCCCCTGACAAGTTGACAAGCCGGGCAACCGTCAAACCACTGTCACCTGCGCGCTACAAAGTGACGTTCACGGCGAGCGAGGAGCTCCGCGACAAACTCGAGCGGCTCCAAGCACTCATACCCGGCGGCGACCTCGCTTCCATCATCGACGCGGCCGTGAGCGAGAAACTCGAACGTCTCGAAGCCAAACGCTATGGCAGGACGAACAAGTCGAGAAAAAACCTCGAAGACGCCGACACCTCACCGGGCGTGCGCGGCATCTCCGCTGCGGTGAAACGCGCCGTCTGGGCGCGCGATCGGGGTCAATGTACCTTCCTCAACGCCCGGGGCAAACGCTGCCCGGAGTGCCACCGGCTCGAGTTCCACCACGACGAACCCTACGGGCTAGGTGGAGATCGAAGCGTGGACAACGTACGACTGGCGTGCCCGGCTCTCAACGCCTACATGCCTGAGCTTGACTACGGTAAGGAGAAAATGGACCGGCACCGGCGCTCGGCCGAGAGAGTCGGCGAACCTCAGCCCACGCTCGAGCTCTGCCTGGACAAAGTTGCCTGAAACACACCGCCCGCGCACGACAGCCACCAAACCGCGTGCCCGCGTGCCTCGAGCCCATCGCCCACATATCGAATCGTTACGGTTCTTGCCCCATACTCGCAGCGGTAGGTCCTCCGTCACGAGTGGACTGAGATCAACGATCCTATTGGGCAGTGGAGCCTGGGTCAGGCTCTCATTGGTTGGCTGATCCTCGGGGCTGGTACAGCTGAGACAGGCGGTCGCCGTGCAAGATATGAAGATCGTCCAGAGTTTCTTCATCGGTATCTCCTTGTGCGGCCTACGACGAGCGTGGCTTCTCACGACTCTTCTTGCAGGATGGCGCCCGCTAGTTTGGCCACCCGGTAGAAGTAGTTCGCGCCTATCGGTAGCACTGCTTCGTCGAAGTCGAATTTGCTCGAGTGTGCCGGGTAGCCTTCGCGGCCTTTTTCGCGGGCGCCGAAGCGTGCGTAGCAACCGCGGATCTTCTCCATGTAGTACGAGAAGTCTTCACCGCCCATGTTGGGAGTATGGAGCGGCACTGCGTAGTCGGACCCGACGACGTTGCTCGCGGCGCGGCGGGCGATGTCTGCCATCGCTGGTGGATTGATGACGGGGGGGACGCCTTCTTGTACCCTCATCGAGATCTCGGCATTGTGGAGCTGGCTGACGGCATCGCAAATGCGCTTCAAAGACGCGACGACGTGATCGCGAACGCTCTTTTCCTGTGCGCGGATGGTGCCTTCGAGCTCGGCTCGACCGGCGATGACGTTCGGAGCCGTGCCCGCGTCGAATCGCCCCACGGTCACCACCGACGGGTACGCCGGGTTG
The DNA here is from genome assembly GCA_965237955.1 of Candidatus Marinacidobacterales bacterium. Classification (GTDB taxonomy): domain Bacteria; phylum Acidobacteriota; class Vicinamibacteria; order Marinacidobacterales; family SMYC01. Next base: position 5,702,326 of record OZ250169.1, read on the forward strand.
ACCTCGCGGGAAACGATCGTCTGGATCGCCATCACCAGGAGCGAGCCGACCACGACGGAGTCGACGCTCTCATGGGGTCTCGCTGCGTGTCCGCCCTGACCACGGATATCGATCCGAAACGAGTCGGTCGACGCATTCACCGCGCCCGCGTGGGTGACGATCGCGCCCGTCGGGTAATGCCTGTCGACGTGTCCACCGAAGATCATCGACACGTTGTCGAGAGCGCCTTCTGCGATCATCGCTTTGGCGCCGGCGCCGCGCTCTTCGGCGGGTTGGAACAAAAGACGCACCGGCGCGGGCAAGTCGCCGTCGCGCGCGAGAAGCTCGGCGGCGCCGAGAACCATGGTCGTGTGCCCATCGTGGCCGCACGCGTGCATCACTCCATCGTTCTCGGACGCGAACGCTAGACCGGTTTCCTCGTGGATCGGCAGCGCGTCGATGTCGGCGCGGAGCGCGACCTTTTTGGAATCGTCTCCCTGGCCCGGGATGTCAGCCACGATTCCGGTGTGAGCGACACCGCTTTGATACCGAATGCCCAATCCGTCGAGCTCCTTGCAGATGCGCTCCGCGGTGCGCGTCTCTTGGAAAGCGAGCTCGGGATGTTGGTGTAAGTCCCTTCGGAAAGCGACCAGTCGCTCCCGTAGCTCTTTGTCGTCGCTAGTGGACCTGGTGGACTTGCCGGCCTTCGTGCTCACGCGAAGTGCTCCTAGAGGTTTAGAGGGCTCCGACTTCTTGCAACAGCGCAAGAGTGCCTTCGAGATCGTCGAGCTCGCTCAGATCGATGTCGGGGGTCTTGATCTCGGATAGGGGAGTGATGAGCGAGTGGGTGGCGACGCCGTCGGCGAGTGGGTACTCGAACGTGTCCGTGGCGAAATAGCTTTGCGCTTCCTCGGAAAGCAGATACTCGATGAAGCGCTCCGCGGTCTCGAGATGAGGCGACGTGTCGACGATACCGGCCCCGGCAATGTTGACGAGCGCACCCGGTCCGCCGCCCCGGGGGCTATAGTTCTTCACCGGCACAACGTTACTCGTCCCTTCGAGGAAGCGGAACAAGTAGTAGTGGTTGGTCAGCCCCACGTCGATCTCGCCGCTCAAGACGGCCTCGAACAATGGAGTATTGTCGCGATAGGCCTTCGGCTCGTTGGCAACCATCCCCTGAAGCCAATTTCTCGTCGCCTCTTCGCCGTCGACGACGCGCATCGCCGTCACGAATGTCTGGAACGAGCCATTCGTGGGAGCCCAGCCGAGGCGACCTTTCCAGCGAGGATCGGTCAGCTCGACGACGGCGTCGGGAAGCTCCTCCGCGGTGAGCACCGAAGTGTTGTACGCGAGCACCCGGGCTCGGCCCGATGTGCCCACCCAGCGACCGTCCCCGGCGCGAAACCTGTCGTCGACTCGCTCCAGAAGGGAAGGAGGGAGCTCGCGCAAGCGTTTCTGTTTGGCGAGGGCCCCGAGTGCGCCCGCGTCTTGACCGTAGTAGACGTCGGCGGTGGTCTCGTCGCCCTCATCGAGGATCGTTGCCGCCATCTGCGCAGAGCCGCCGTAGCGCACGTCGACGACGGTTCCGGTCGCCGCCTCGAATTTGTCGATGACGGGCTGGACGAGCGCCTCGCTCCTTCCCGAATAGACGGTCAACGTTGGGGCCGGCGGAGGTGCCCCGCAGGCGTGGACAATAAATCCGGCGAATCCGGCGCAGAGAATAACGGCTTTTCTCGACATTTGTCTGGTGAAGGTTAGCACGGTCTTGGACTGGGTCTTGGTCTTGTTACTGAGCGCGGTCAGAGCTACGATGCTTCTTTGGACATGCACGCTGGCCAGCCCTCTAGTATTTACGAACTCATCGAGAGCGAGCTGAAACCGCATTTCGAAGCGCTTTCTCTCTGTAGGTCTACGCCGGAGCTCCGTTCCCATCCGTTGTACCGGTCTCTCGAGCCGGCGGTGTCCAAAGTTCTGAACACCCCGGACGTGGGGAGTTTTGCGCCGGTCGAGGGCGATGCCGAGGCCGAGCCCAAGCAGCGCTATCGCGTGCTCGCGTGGAACCTCGAGCGCGGGATCGAGCTCGAAGGCCAGCTGGATGCGTGCCGACGGCACCCGTATTTGCAAGAGGTGGATCTGTTCCTGCTCACCGAGACGGACGTCGGGATGGCGCGCTCCGGCAATCGTGCTGTCGCGCAAACCATGGCCCAAGAGCTCGGCTTACACTATGCGTTCGCGCCTTGCTACTTGAATCTCGCCAAAGGCTCGGGCGTCGAGTACGACGTTTCCGGTGAGAATCACCTCGGCCTCCACGGGAACGCGATTTTGAGCCGTTACCCGCTCGCGAACGCCCGCGGCATTGCGCTCGAAAACGGCAAGGACAAAATGGCGGGGCGGGAGAAGCGGCTGGGGAATCAAACAGCGCTCGCGGTGGACGTTGCGCTTCCGGGGCTGCCGCTCACCGCCGTCGCGGTTCACCTCGATGCGCAATCGCGGCAGCGACACCGCCGCGATCAGATGCGCGACGTGCTCGACGGTCTGCCCGATGACACTCGTGCAATCATCGGTGGTGACTGGAACACGACGACTCACAACTCTTCTCGCGCGTTCTACGCCATCATGGGCTACTGGCTGCGCGTGTTCATGGGCATCGACCGCTCCATCGATCACTACCTCCATCCGCATCGCACCTTCGAAAAAGGGCTCTTCGAGCTGTTGGAGCGCCGCGGCTTCGACTACCGTCGCTGCAACGAGCTCGGCGAGCGCACGATGTCCTACGACGTGGACTGCGACAAAACGCGACAAAATCTCGGAGAGTGGGTGCCCGGATGGTGCTTCGCCTTCATTCGCTGGGCCCTCCGGAATCACGAAGGACGATGTCCTATGAAGGTGGATTGGTTCGCCGCGCGTGGTCTCGAGACCGAGAGCCCGATGGTGATCCACGAGCTTCGTGAGGGGCGCAAGGTGCCGTTGTCGGACCACGACGCCATCGGCATTGATCTTGTCCTCGACGGGTGAGCGGATATCGAGAAAGAAATCGCCTAGCGCGATAGAGCCTGATACACTTCGCCTATCGATGCACACGGAAAAGGAGCGTTCATGAAGATTGTGACCATCGAGACCGACAAGGGTGCTATCCGCTTGCAGCTTCATGAGGACAAGGCGCCCAAGACGTGCGCAAACTTCCAGAAACTCACGGGCGAAGGCTTTTACAACGGTCTCACTTTCCATCGTGTCCTCGATAATTTCATGGTCCAGACTGGGTGCCCGCAAGGAACCGGCACCGGCGGTCCGGGTTACCAGTTCGACGACGAGTTCCACGGCGACCTCAAGCACGCCGGCCCGGGCATCTTGTCGATGGCGAACTCGGGGCCGAACACGAACGGCTCGCAGTTTTTCATCACCCATGTGGCGACCCCTTGGCTGGACGGCAAACACTCCGTGTTCGGCCTCGTCCTCGATGGACAGGATGTGGTGAACTCGATTCGCCAAGGGGACAAAATGGTCAAAGTAACCATCTCGGAGGAGTAGCGAGGCGGTTCTTCACGGGTTTGAATGCGTCTAGCGTTGCTGTGGGTGGGCGCTATCCTTCTCGCCGTGTCGGCATGGCCCGAGCCGGGATTCGTCGGTGCCGAACGGTGCAAGCTCTGCCATCGAGACGTCTACGAGTCGTGGCGACGCACGCCGCACGCGAGCACGGGAACCGTGGACATTGACTTCGATGCGCGCTGCAACGCGTGTCACACGACTGACGTGCGCACTCGGCGACGTGGTGTGCAGTGCGAGGCGTGTCACGGCCCCGGCCAGGACTATTGGCCGGCTGAAGTGATGATCGATCCTGACAAGGCGTCGATGGCGGGATTGGTGCAACCTACCCTGGCGGTGTGTCGCCGCTGTCACGACACTGAGAATGTCGAGCCCGAGCACCGGCGTGACTTCGTGACACCGTCAGAAGCCGCGTGGGAAGCGTGGGTGCACATCCGGGACGAACCTTGAGCCAGTCGCGCTTCGCTTACCCGGAAAAACTCGCATTCGAGTGCACCCGCTGTGGTGATTGTTGCCGTGGCTGGCAAGTCATGCTCGGAGCGGGTGAGCCCGAGCGCTTGCAGGCGCTATATTGGCGTGGACACGCTGACGCTGACGATCTTGCCGATGCGTCGGTCGTAGTGAGACATGATAAACAGGGCAACCGCTCCATCCTTGCGCGTCGGGACGACGGTGCGTGTGTCTTCCTCGGGGACGAGAACCAATGCCGCATTCACGAACACTTCGGCGGTGACGCAAAGCCGTTGATGTGCCGTTTGTTCCCGTTCGGGTTCTTTCCCGTCGGCGATCGGATTGCGGTGGATGTTTCGTTCGCGTGCCGTTCGGTGAGTGAAGGCACCGGCCGGGCGCTGAAAGTTCGTGTGCCGGAGTGGACCAAGCTCGTCAGCGACACGAATGAAGACACTCGGCATCGGTTCTCGAAAAAATACGACGTCCACGGAACGCTCTTGTGGGAGCTCGAGCACCACCTGCTCGAGCTTCTATCGAACCGGTCCCTCTCTTTCGTCGAACGCGTTCGTGCCGTCTCGGAGTTCATCCGGCTGGCGACGACGAGCGATCCGCGTACCGACGCCGCGCGCCAGCTGAGACAAGTCATGGTGTCCGGTATTCCCGCGCTCGTTCGTGAGAGGAAGAGTGGCGAGCCCCTGAACATGATGACCGTAAGGATGGACAAGACCCAGCGGGCGATCTTTTTTCATCTCTTGTTCCTTCACCTCAATCCGACGCCCCCCGAGCTCTCCGCTGCATCCCGGAAAACGCGCCACAAAGAAGTGAAGCGTCGCGTCCAAGCGGCTGACGGGTACAAGTACCCGAAAGCGTGTCCGTGGCTCGATAACAGTGAGCTCGACGTCGACTACCGCGCGATTGCCGCAGTCGATTCCGGCTACCTCGGAAAAGACACGGGTGCGGAGCTCATGGAGCGCTATTTCGAGGCCAAGGTCGTTGGGCAGCGATTCATGCGGGAAGGAGAAAGGGAGCTGCCGTTCATCGAAGCCGTCCCCCGGCTCCTTTTGCTCTTCCCGATGCTCGTGTGGACGGCCAAAGCGCTCGCCGCGGCCGAAGGCGCCGGAGAAGTAGCCGAGGCCCATGCGCGCCGAGGGCTCCGCCTGCTCGATAGAAGCTTTGGCGAAGTGCGGTTGTCGGAGCTTCCCGTCAAGCAACGGAAAGCGTGGCAGTTCGTGTTGCTCGAAACCGAGCTTGCGACATGCGCGAACCTCGACATGCTCGCCGGCACGGAGAGTGGGGTGTAGCTCTTGGCGTCGCTTCCGAACTGGCATCCGTTTCTCGTGCACTTTCCCATCGCGCTATACACGACCGCGTTCGTATGTGACGTGTCGCTTTTGGTTCGCTTCCGGCGCGGTTGGTTGGATCGCGCCTGTGTGTTGCTGTACGTCGGCGCCGCCCTCTCGTCTGGCGCGGCTGCGCTCAGCGGCAAGCGCGCGGCGGACGCTATGGCCGATAGCCTCGCGCCGGTTGTCAACGAAGCGGTGGCACTTCACGGCGAGTTGGCGTTTTTCTCTGTGGTTTTGTTGTTTGTCGTGGCCGCGATGCGATTCGACACGACGTGGCGCGACCGACGCGCGGCCAATCCGAAGTTGCACCGAATGCGGTGGTTAACGGTCGCCTTGTCCATGATCGCTCTCGGGGTCGTGGTGAACACGGCCGTTCGGGGTGGAGAGCTCGTTTATCGTTACCGGGTTGCGGTCCAAGACCGTGGGATAATTCCAGAGCGGAGGTAACTACAGGTGGGGCGTGCAACGGAAGAGGGGACTGCCGCGTTTGCAGCGGCCGCCATCAAACGCGACATGGCTTCCGAGCACTTTCGTGAGGCGGAAGGTTTGAAGCTATCGACGATCGGATTCGGCACCTATCTCGGTGACAACGATGACGCCACCGACGACGCGTATCGAACGGCGATCGTCGAAGCGGTCTCGATGGGTTGCAACGTTCTCGATTCCGCGAGCAATTATCGCTGTCAGAGAAGCGAGCGCACGGTGGGCGCGGCGCTCCGCGAGCTGGAACGTGACGGTTACGAGCGCGAGCAGCTCGTCGTCGCGACCAAAGGCGGCTACATCCCTTTCGACGACGCGCCGCCTTCCGATCCTGGAGCGTACGTTCGGGAACGCTTCGTCGATCGTTCGGTTTTTACCCTCGAGGATATCGCCGGAGGTAGCCACGTGCTCGCGCCGTCGTTTCTTCGGGATCAACTCGAGCAAAGCCTCGAGAACCTCGGCGTCGATTCGATCGACATCTATTACCTGCACAACCCGGAGGCGCAACTCCTGTCAGTGGACCGTGAGATGTTCGAGGCGCGACTCCTTGCCGCGTTCGAGCTCCTCGAAGAAGCGGTGAGCGAAGGGAAAATCGGGTGCTACGGCACCGCGACGTGGAACGCCTACCGGGTCGCCTCCGACGCGAAAGACTACGTCTCCCTCGCTGATGTCCTCGCTCTCGCACGTGACGTGGCTGGAGACGGACACCACTTCCGCTTCGTGCAGGTGCCTTACAACTTGGCGATGACCGAGAGCTTCACGACACAGAGCCAGAGTGTCGACGGCGAGGACCTGTCGCTCTGTCAGGCGGCCGACTCCCTCGGTGTGTATCTCGTGTCCTCCGCGAGTCTCGCTCAAGGTCGTCTTACCAACGGCTTGCCCGACTGGCTAGGAACGCTCTTCAAAGGCTTCGACACGGATGCGCAGCGCTCGCTTCAGTTCGTCCGCTCGACCCCGGGCTTCGTCAGCGCCCTCGTGGGAATGAGGTCGGTAGCCCACGTCCGCGAAAACCTCGCAGTTGGAAGAGTTGCGCCCGCTCCCATGGAAGATTTCCTGAAACTCTTCGAAGTCGATTCGTCTCAAGGTTGACCGATTGGACCCTGTGAAAACAAGATTTTGCGAAATGTAAATGAAAATGTGCGCTATATCACCGTTTTTCACCTGCATTTAGAGGTATTTATTCTCCTCGTGGTGAGGGTAGAGTCCCCAACCCAAAACCAAGGTGTGCGGAAGTTACTCTACCCCCGACCCCCAACCAGGGGTTAGTGGAGACAACGCATCCCCCCAGCTCTGCTCTCACCACATACCCACCCAGAGCGACACAGGCGCTCGAAAACGAACACAGCCCAGCTGAGTCGTAACCCACGTCTCTTAACGCAAAGACGCCAAGCAACGCTGAATGCGGCTCTTGGCGCCTTCCGACGCCCACTTGGGCTACGCGCTCCCGTTTCGACAGGATCGCAGGAATCTGAGGAACTGAGAACGAGAACAGAGGGCGCCGAGGATGACGCCGGACAGAAAGACGCCGCGCCGAAGGCGCTCACTTGCGCCTTTGCGACCCTGCGCCTTTGCGTTGAGTTTTTCTTCGCCGGAGAACAAGCTTTTTCTTGGTCAGTAGTACACGGTCTCGCCAGTCGACCGAAGCCTCCTAGCTCTTGGTTTCGAGCCGAGGCCAGAGCGGAGGGCCTTTTTCGCATCGAAGCTCACCGGCCGCACCCCACGGTGCATCGATGGCGAGACGCGCGCTGGTTGCGTCTTTGGGGAACCCGAGACGCCGCAAGATCTCCTTCGACGAGCCAGGCATCACCGGAAGTAAGAGCAGTGCGGCGATGCGCGTCGCTTCGGCGGTGTCGTAGAGTACCTGCGCCAAGCGCTCACTCGCGGACGGATCTTTCGCGAGTGCCCACGGCTCCGATTCGGTGATGAACTCGTTCACCGCGTCGATGAGGCCGAACGCCGCTGCCGCGCCGTCGTGAAGCGCCAACGCCTCCATCGCGTCGACGTAGCGCGACATGGAAGATTCGGCGATGGCGCGCAGCGGGCCCGACGCCGACGGCGGAGCGAGTCGAGCGTCGAGATACTTCTCCGCCATGGTGGTGATGCGGCTCACGAGGTTGCCAAGGTTGTTCGCGAGGTCGGCGTTATAGCGAGTTTTGAATCTCTCCCACGAGAAATCGCCGTCTTGTCCATAGACGATCTCGCGGGTAACGTAGACGCGCAACGGATCGGGGCCGAAGCGCTCGGCCGCATCGAGAGGGTCGACGACGGCTCCGAGGCTTTTACTCATCTTCTCGCCTTTGAAGGTGACGAACCCGTGGCCGAACACTTGGCCCGGAAGTGGTACGCCTGCGCTCATGAGCATCGCCGGCCAGTAGATGCAGTGAAAACGGGTGATGTCCTTGCCGATGATGTGAAGGTCTGCCGGCCACCACTTGTCGACGAGATTATCGTCCTGTCCGAATCCGAGCGCTGAGATGTAATTGATGAGCGCGTCCACCCATACGTAGACCACACTATCGGGATCGAACGGAACCGGGATGCCCCACTTCTGACTCTCGCGGCTAATCGAAAGGTCTTCGAGGCCGGACTCGATCACGTTGAGAATCTCGTTCCGGCGAATCTCGGGAACGAGAAACTCGGGATGAGCGTGATAGTGATCGAGAAGCGGCTTTTGGTATTTCGAGAGCTTGAAGAAGTGGTTGCGCTCCTCGAGCCATTCGGGCTTGGTGTGATGGAGCGGGCAGTTGCCGTCGACGAGATCCTTCTCGAGCTTGAAGCCCTCGCACGAGTTGCAGTACCAGCCATCGTAGCTGCTCTCGAACACGTCACCGGCATCGTAGATGCGCTGGATGAGTGCTTGCACCGATGTTTCGTGCCGCGGCTCCGTCGTCCGGATGAAGTCGTCGAACGAGATGTCGAGCTTGGCCCAAACGTCCTTGAACTCGGCCTCCATCGTGTCGCAATACGCCTGCGGCTCGACGCCTAGCTCTTGGGCTTTCTTGAACACGTTGAGTGAGTGCTCGTCGTTGCCCATCACGAAATGGGTGTCGTAACCGTTCAGTCGCTTGAACCTAGCGATGACGTCGGCGGTGATCTTCTCGTACGCCGTCCCCAGGTGTGGGCGGCTGTTGACGTAGTCGATGGCAGTGGTGAGATAGAACTTGGGCATCCTTTTCAGCATTTTAGCAGAACGATTGGGTTTGACACCGCTCGGGTGGGCCTTTAATGTCCCTTCGACATTGGAGTCACACATGAACGCATGGAAAACTTGGGTAGGCACGATATCGACGAGCCTCGTCCTCGTCATTCTCGTCGGGGCGGCGTTCGCATCGGAATGGCCGAAGGGGCCCGATGGGTTCGTGATTACCGGGGCTCGTATCGTCACCGGAACCGGGGAGGTCATCGAAGACGGGACTATCGTCATGGCTGACGGACTCATCGTGGCAATAGGAACCTCGGGCGGGGCCCAGGCGGGGACGTCCGACGTTCCCGCGGGCGCATGGGTCATCGACGGCACCGGTAAGACCGTTTATCTCTCGGCTGCGGACGAGCTGACCCTCGCCGACGAGCGGATGGAGAAATGGCGAAGCTCCGCTTTCACGTCGACGTTGACTCGTGGGGCTTCGGCTCAGGAACCGCCGCAGAGTCATGAACAAGATCGAGCACGGCAGTTGCATGAGGAAGTGCCGCTCATTGATGGGCATAACGATCTTCCGTGGCAGTACCGTAAGGAAGTGAACCGGCGCATGTCGGAGTTGGATATCGCCGAGAGTCAGGCCGGCCTCCATACGGATATCGCTCGTTTGCGCGAAGGCGGCGTCGGAGCCCAGTTTTGGTCCGTGTGCGTTCCGGCGAGCCTCGAGGGAGCGGACGCGGTACGAGCGACGATCGAGCAAATCGATGTCGTCTACGAGCTTACCCGCCGGTATCCGGATACGTTCGAGACGGCGTTCACCGCTGACGACGTCGAGCGCGTGTTCGCCTCCGGCAAGATCGCGTCCATGATTGGGATGGAAGGCGGCCATTCGATCGATAGCTCGCTTGCGACGCTGCGCATGTTCTATCGACTCGGTGCCCGTTACATGACCGTGACCCACTCTCGTAGCACTCCTTGGGCGGACTCGGCGACCGGCAAAGCGAGCTCGAGTGGACTTTCGGAGTTCGGAAGCGAAGTGGTCCGCGAGATGAACTGGCTCGGAATGCTCGTCGATTTGTCGCATGTGTCACCGGCGACGATGCACGACACCCTCGATGTGGTCCAAGCACCGGTGATATTCAGCCACTCGTCGGCGAAGGCGCTCAGCAATCACGCGCGGAACGTTCCCGACGACGTGTTGCGGCGATTACCCGAAAACGGTGGTGTCGTCATGGTGAGCTTCGTGCCGCAGTTCACGTCGCAAGACGTGAAGGACCACGGCGAGAGCCGCAACGCCGAGCGCGACCGTCTGGAGGGGCTCGCCGGTTCGACTGATGCGAATGACGCGAGCGTCCGGGACGGTCTGGCTGGGTGGGATCGGCAAAACCCGGCGCCGAAAGCGACGCTATCGCAGGTGGCGGACCACATCGATCATATCCGCGACGTCGCCGGCGTCGACCACATCGGACTCGGTTCGGACTTCGACGGCATCTCCACGGTGCCGCAAGGCCTCGAAGATGTCTCCACGTTCATCGACTTGACCCGGGAGCTCCTCGCGCGCGGCTACAGCGACGAGGACATTCGTAAGATTCTCGGAAAGAACCTGCTACGAGTGATGCGCTCCGCCGAACAAACCGCGGCGCGCTTGCACGAGGAACGAGGTCCTTCCGAAGCCATCTTCCCCGGCCGCACAGGTTGGAATTGATCCTTTTTCACCGCAGAGGCGCAAAGAGCGCAGAGGCAACGCAGAGAAAAACAAAGCAGGGACGCTGAAAGGCGACGGTGTAGGGCGAACGGCACGAAGTGCTAGTCGGCGCCCTAACGTTCCGCCCGTTTTTTTCTCTGCGAGTCCTCTCGAGGTCGCTCAATAAGGGCATCGGGGCGAATAGACCCTGCTTGAGGTAGCGCTTTCCGTCCGGAAACTGGACGGCCGGGAGCATATAGAACAAGGTCTGGAACGGGTCCTTCGCTGGGACGCGATACATGAGAGCCGGCTGTGCATTCAGTCGGGCAGCCTCCGCGTTCGATACTTCAGCCATCAAGACAGTCAATCCCAAGAGGTTCATCCCGAAATTGAATGGGACTTTCGCCTGGAGCAGGTGAGGACGATCAATGCTTCGGGGCACAAGTATGGTCTGGTCTATCCGGGGATCGGCTGGGCGATCTGGCGAGACGAGGCGGATATTCCCCAGAGTCTGGTTACGGAGACGAACGTGTTGGGTTTTATCGAAAGATCGTTCAGTCTCAACTTCTCACGCGGCGGCGCGATGATTCTGGCCCAGTACTACAACTTCATCCGTCTTGGGCGGGAAGGGTATACGAGAATTCAGAACGCGATGCGCGAAAACGCGCGATATCTTGCCAAAGGCATTACGGAAATCGGCAAGTTCGACATCCTCAACGGAGGTGAACTCACTCCGAGCTGTATTAGCAAACTTAAGGATGAGAGCAAATACAATGCGGCGGATTTAGTCGCGGTGCTCGCTCAAAGAGGTTGGACTATTCCTGCCTTCAGTTTGCCGCCCGCGGCCGACCATGTGAACGTTCTGCGAATGAACGTCAGAGAGCAGTTCAGCCGCGACATGGCGGACATTCTGATCGGGGACATCAAGCAAGCGATCGACAAACTCGAAGCAACTCACAGCGAACCGCATGGCACGGTGGGCACGCACCACCACTAACTGGTTACGTTCGCTCACGTGCGCGGCCGTTAAGGTTTGAAAGATAAATCAGGGAGATGTCCCGGCCGCTGTTGAATTTGGTCGGGTAGCGGCGGCACCTGTGAATACTCTTAGGCAGCAACCTCATCGCTGTCAAGAGATTTCTGTTTGCTTCTAAGCGCGTGAACGAGAGCGCCCATATGGCGATAGCCTTTGATACGGTGAAACTTTTTCTCCGCCGTGACGACGCCGAGAGCGGTCCATCGGCGAATCATGGAAGGACTCTTCCACCGCTTGACGTTTCTCGAGACTCTGCGGATGGTGCCGTTGAGATTCTCGATGGCGTTTGTCGTGGCCAGAGATTTGCGAAGTAACTCGGGTAGAGCGAGCTTCACAACCGTGAGGGTCTCTTCCATCCCTTCGCGAAGGCTTCCGGCAGCTTCGTCGTAGCCGTTTCGCTCGAGCCACGACACCAATGCCTGAAGTCGCTTGCGCGCCTTGTCGGCACTCTTGCATTTGTACGCTTCCTTCATTGTCTGGAGCACGTAGGCGTGACGGGACTTGGGAAGGTACGAGCGTAGATTTCGTAGTTTGTGGAGCTGGCATCTTTGGATAACCGCGAGATCCCCAAAAACGTCGACGAGTGCTTTGCGGATCCCTTTGCCTCCGTCCACTACGCAGAGAATCGATTCGTCGATCCGCAATCCCCGCTCGAGAAGGTTCTGCAACATCGCGGTGCACACCGAGTTTTCCGTCGAGCCCAGCCATATACCCAAGGGCACCTTCGTTCCATCTATTGTGATACCGAGAGTTACGACGACGGTCTGTCCGGCCACCTCAAGGCCATCCAGCATCAGTGCCGCAAGCTCGAACTCCTCTAGCCGCCGAGACAGGTATTCCTCGAGCTTCTTAGTCGTCTGGCTCACGAGGTGACGGCTGGCGGCACTCTTGCTCGTGCCACGAGACTTCAACTTCGCCGAGGGTTTGTCCAGACTCGATTCGTAATTTCGGGTCGATACCCCCACCAAGATCTGGTTCAGCACTCGCTCCGGAAGCGGGTCTTCTTCGCGGAAGGCTTCGAAGTGTGGAAGCGACGCCTCCTCGCCCGACTTCGAACGAACTCGAGGTCGCGACACTTGGATTCGACGACCGCCGAAGCTCAGCTCCCCATCCGTGCTCCCCCAGTGGTTATGAGTTCGCTCCTTCTCGTGCTTGCCCTTCGGCCCCGCGATCTTCTCCGCGTCCTCTCTCAGGAGTAGGTGCAATGCGGTCAGTCCTTGCTCGTACACCCATTCCGTCAGGTCCGCCTTCGTGGCCGCGATCCCAGCTATCATCGGTAGCAGTATCTGACCGACTTGGCCAACTACCTTGCCCGTAGGCGAGTGCGTTTGCTTTCTTACTGGCTTCTTTGATTTCTGAACCGCCCCGGGTTTTCCGGAGACTCCAACTCTTGAGAGGATGGAGTCATGACAAGACGAAGCAGGTATTCACCGGAGGTAAAAGAGCGCGCAGTGCGGATGGTTTTCGACCAGCAGGCTCAGCACGAATCTCAGTGGTCAGCGATCTCATCGATTGCGTCGAAGATTGACTGTACGCGGGAAACGCTACGCACGTGGGTGCGGCGAGCAGAGCGTGATGCTGGGAAACGAGCGGGACTGACGACGGACGAGCGTCAGCGGCTGAAGGAGCTTGAGCGAGAGAACCGTGAGCTAAAGCGGGCGAACGAGATCCTTCGCAAGGCGTCGGCGTTTTTCGCCCAGGCGGAGCTCGACCGCCGACCGAGGTGATGTCGTTCGTCGACGAGAACCGTGAGAGTTACGGGGTCGAGCCGATCTGCCGGACGCTCCCGATCGCCCCGTCGACATATTACGAGCAGAAAGCGCGAGAGAAGGACCCAAGCCGCCTGCCAGCGAGAGCGAAGCGCGACGTTCAGCTCCGCGGCGAGATTCGTCGTGTACGGCAAGAGAACTTTGACGTGTATGGCGTGCGCAAGGTGTGGCAACAGCTGTGTCGAGAGGGCAGCCAAGTGGCCCGGTGCACCGTGGCCCGTCTGATGCGTGAAATGGGGCTTCAGGGCGCGGTCCGTGGACGTCGATTCAAGACGACGAAGCCGGATTCGAGCGGCGCTCGCCCGATGGACCTCGTGGAGCGCGACTTCAACGCCACACGCCCGAACGAGCTCTGGGTTTCGGACCTGACCTACATCGCCACGTGGCGCGGCTTCGTGTATGTCGCCTTCGTCATCGACGTCTTCGCTCGACTCAGCGTCGGTTGGCGAGCGACGACATCGTTGACTGCCGGCATCGCTCTCGATGCGTTGGAGCAGGCGCTGCACGAGCGCCGACTAAACCCAGAAGATCAATTGGTGCATCACAGCGATCGCGGCGTGCAGTACGTCTCGATCCGTTACACCGAGCGGCTCGCCGAGGCGGGCATTGAGCCGTCCGTCGGCAGCCGAGGCGACTCTTACGATAACGCTTTGGCTGAATCCATCATCGGCCTCTACAAGACCGAGGTGATCCGTCGACGTGGGCCCTGGCGTGGTCTCGAAGACGTTGAGTTCGCCACCCTCGAGTGGGTCCATTGGTACAACACGCAACGACTCTTGGAGCCGATCGGAAATGTCTCCCCCGTCGAGTACGAGATGAACTACTATCGGTCGCAGGAAGGCTCGCTAGAGATGGCGAGACTCAACTAAAACAGTCTCCGGAAAACCCGGGGCGGTTCACTCCTTGGCATGGTGGCTCCTTGTCCCCCTCTGGAGACGGTTGGTTTGGCAGACCTATTCTTAGGCCGGCCAAGGAGCCGCCGCTACCCCAAATTCAACATCCGGCGGGACATCCCCAGAACAGGCTCGGCTGGATTTCTGCCTCGTTGCATACCTCCAAGATCGGCTTTTTCTCGGCAACGTGCTGGCGCAACAGCTCTGCCTTTTGCTCCGCAGTGTGACGACGACGACCTTTGCTCATGACAGCTCCTTTTTCCATGTGCGTATTTTAACTTCAGGACTGTCATGTTCCAGCTGAACCGAAACACGACCCCGTAGCTCTCGCGGTTCTTATCGACGAACGACACCATCACCTCGGTCGGCGGTCGAGCTCCGCCTGGGCGAAAAACGCCGATGCCTTGCGTAGGATCTCGTTCGCTCGCTTAAGCTCGCGAACTTCCCGCTCGAGCGCCTTGAGTCGCGTGCGCTCGTCCGTCGTCAGCCCCACGCGTTTGCCTGTGTCACGTTCTGCTTGACGCACCCACTTGCGCAGCGTCTCCGACGTGCACCCAATCTTCGACGCGACCGAGACGATCGCCGCCCACTGAGATTCGTGCTGATGCTGCTGGTCCAAGACCATCCGCACCGCGCGCTCTTTCACCTCCGGTGAATACCTGCTTCGTCTTGCCATGACTCCATCCTCTCAAGAGTTGGAGTCTCCGGAAAACCCGGGGCGGTTCAGAGAGTCGATCCCCGCGAAGGGACTGTCTCTTCACACCATCCATCCCCCCGACACAGACACTCCTCCACCGCCCTGCCCTGTTTGCTCGAGTTCTGCTACCCTCGCCAGGACTCAGACTGCACTGTCCCATCCCAGTGGGGAAATTTCGTGCGGACCGGGGCCGGACACGTATAAATTCTTCTATCCATTTACGCTCCTCTTGTTTATTGTGTTCTTCCGAATGACAATAATTGAGCTCCGCCCGGCAGCTGGAGTACAAAGCGGCGCTCAAGGGAGGCTCTGGCTCCAGCATACGCTGGAGCGAAACCATCCTCTGCGAAGCAGGGACCTGGGCCTGATCAGATTTCATCAGCTTTTGGAGAGCGGGACTTAGATGACTTCTCGAAGCATCGTCTCTCCGGAAGACCAAAAGCGCCACCTTCATCGAGCTCTTCTTCGACCTCGTCTTCGTCTTTTCGGTCACCCAGGTCGTTGGGCTCTTCCACCACGGCGTTCACGGCTACGTCGTCGGTCAAGCGATCCTCGTGTTCTGGCTCGTGTGGTGGGCGTGGAGCCAGTTTACGTGGGCCCTGAACGCGGCGGACACGACGCACACGCTCGTGGAGCTTGGAACCTTGCTGGCCACGGCGGTAGCGTTTTTCATGGCGGTCGCGGTCCCGAACGCCTTTCACGAGTCCGCTGCTCTCTTTGCCGTGACCTATGTGCTCGTTCGCGTCATCGGGCTCGCACTCTACGCCTGGGTCGCTTCAGCCGACCCCTCCCAGCACGCGGCCGTTCGCGTTTTCGCCGCGGTTTCGCTCGGGGGCCTCGTCGCGGTTGACGGGCGGCATTTTCGGCGGCGCGGCGCAATATTGGCTCTGGGGGCTCGCGATCGTTCTCGACATCGTCGCTGCCGCGATTGGTGGTCAGCTGGAGGGCTGGAACCTCCACCCCGAGCACTTTGGCGAGCGCCACGGGCTGTTCGTCATCATCGCCCTCGGGGAGACGCTCATCGTCGCCGCGGGCGGAATGAGGGGAGCGCTCTGGACGGACGATCTCGTCAGCGTCGGGGTTCTCGTCGTCGGCATCGCCTGCGCCTTCTGGTGGAGCTACTTCACGCGCGCCAAGCCAACGCTCGACCGCGCGTTGGAATCGAGCTGTGACGCCGATCGCGCGAGCATGGCGAGAGATGTCTACAGCTTTCTGCATTTCCCCATGCTGTGCGGCGTCATCGCTTTCGCTGTCACCGCGGAGGAAGCCATCGCTCATCCCGGAGAGCCGCTTACGGTTTCAGGTAGGATTGCACTCGCGCTCGTCCTGATCCTCTTTGTCGGCGGGATGGCCTTCGCCGTCTTGCGCGCAACGGGGCGACTTCCGCTACCTCGCCTGCTGATCTCCGCGGGCGCGGCGGTCGCGATCGTGGCGATGACCGGCTTCGTCGCCCCGGTGAGCCTGGCCATCGCTTTTCTCGGCGTGGTCTGCGTCGCGATCTGGGAACACAGGCAGCAACATCAACCGTCGTCGACGATGGCTTCGTAGACGAGCTTTCGGTGTCGGACCACGGCACCGACGACCCCAGCAATATCCCCGTCGTCGATGTGCTTCTGAAGCCCGCGCGTCACGAGCTCGAGGCGCTCGGACGAAAGCCCAACCGACTCGGGCGGCGCCTCCGGAAGTCGCTGGGCGTCGGCCCGCACCGCCCATGCCATGAGCATGAACATCGGCAAAAATCGTCCAAGCGACATTCCATCACCTCCGTTGCTCCAATGTATCGTCACGTTGTAAAAGATGCAGCGCAACGCAGAGACCAAGGGAGATGATGATGCTCGAGAACAGTGTTCCGCTTCAGCGGAAATGAGACTTTCTGCAAGTGACGGGTTCTCTCCCCTGCCTGGGTGAACTGCCATGGTATCGCCACCGGGAGGATAGGGCACTGCTGGGAAGCAACCCGAGCGCCCGGTGGCCGGAATACGGTTGGCATTATTACGCACTGTGTTCATGCTCCCGGGCTCCGGTATGAGCCAAACCGGATCCGCTCAAAGCGGAAAATCCCGGGGGTTCGGGGGCAGAGCCCCCGTTCGCTATGTGACAACTGGATTCTCCGAGCCGTTTGAGGTTTTCTTCGCGGCGATGCTTGCGTGCGTTCTCGAGTTTGTCGAGACGTACCTGCTTGCGCTCTTCGTGACGGAGGAGAAACCGGTCTTCGGGCGTGAGGTATTCGATTCCTGCGTGGAGCCTCTTTGCGTTGTAAATCTCTATCCATTCTCCGATGATGTCTTTCGCGTGAAGCTGATTGCGAAGCTCCTTGTCGGAGAGGCCCTCCTCGCGCAACGTGCGATGAAATCGCTCGATTGCACCGTTGGACTGCGGATGATGAATGCGAATACGAATCTGCTTCAATGAGAAGTGCTTGATGAGTTTGCGGAAGTCCTTGCTGGTAAATTGGCTGCCGTTGTCGTTGACAATCTGGGGCCGTTCTCCAGGGTAGCGCTCCAGTGCTGCATGGACCACATCCGTCACTTCGGCGGCGGTCATGCGCGACAGCAGTTCCCAGTACACGATGTAGCGCGAGAAGCCGTCCAGCACTCCGATGAAGAAATACCACCGTCCCGCGATCCACAGGTACATCAAGTCCGTATGCCAGCGTTCGTGGGGGCGTTTCGGAAGTTCGGGCTTGCGGCCTACGGACGGTGTGGCATTCCACCTTGCGAGCAAATCGTTCCGGTCCAGAATGCGGTACACGCTGCTCGGGCTCAGGCAAACGACATCCTCGTCCACCATCATCCAGCACAGCCGCCGGTAGCCGTCCCGTGGGTGTGCTAAAGCATAGACCGTCACCGCCTCCTCCTCTTCGGCAAGCACCTGGTCCAAGTCTGGTGCCTTGGGCTTGATGTCCTCCAGCGCTCCCTCCTTGCGCCTCTTTTGCCAGCGGTAGTACAGCGAGCGAGAGAGCCCGAGCTTCGAGACAACCCATTCCAGCTTCACCCGGCTTCTCTCCATCGTCTGCTCGATACAATCCAAAATCCTCAACTTCTCGTGCGGCTCGAAACGACACCGGTCGACTAGCTTCCAAGCGTTTTTTTTAGGTCCAGATTCTCCATGGTGATCTCTACCACCACCGATTTCATCCTCTCAAGCTCTTGACGCAGCTTCTCCTCGCGGCGAGACGCCTTCTCCTTCTTGCCATTCTGAAATGATTCCAGTGTCGCCTCCTCCGATTGTTTCAGCCACTGATAGTACTGCCCTGTATTCAATGCGTGGCGCCGACACACCTCGGACACCGTCGCACCACTCTCCTGGCACTCCTTGAGTATCTGCAGCTTCTCCTTCGCTGACCAACGTTTCCTGCCGTCCATCTCTGCCTTCTCCCTTCGTTGAGTATAAGACAGAGGCGAAAACCGTCACTTACTACGACCCCCAAAAGTCTCATTTTGGCTGAACCAATACAAACAGGTTCCAGTTCGTCGCAGGAATGATTCTGCTCTTGTCGCTTTCGCCGGGCGGCTCCATCTCGGTGACTACGAACCGTTCACGGCATTTCGGGCAACGCGCATTGCGGCCAACGACCGATGGCTTCACGCGAAGAACGACGCCGCAATGAGGGCAACTGGATTTGGTCGTGCCGCCTTTTGCCTGATCGCTATCAGGTGTTTCAGTAGACATCACGTAGAGCACGGGTCTTCTCACAGGCTCGCAGCGCGGAAGTTACTTGACGGCACCTGGGACGTCAATATTCCCAAAGTTCTTTGCCGTCGGTGTGCGTGCTCTTCAGGGCATCGAGGTCACAAACCGGATCGAACACCGCGTTGTATCCGGCTTCCTGGTTGTAGGAGAACTCAATGCTATGGCCGCTTGGATCAGTAACGTAGGCACAATAGCCGCCGGGCCAGCCTTCCCCACACGGACCATTCTCAAGAATTCCTTCTTCTTTCGCCATTTCGGCGGTTCGCTTGACCTCGCTGCAACTGCGGCAGGTGAATCCAATGTGGGCGGAAGCCACAATCGGGTGCGCGAGTTTGGCATTGTGGTAGTCGGTGGGGCCGTCGCGATTCGAGTCCGTAATGTCTACCGGGTCCGAATCCAGTAAGGCAATTTGGAACGGCCGGATGCCGTCGGCCAATCAGACGTTGACCGGATCTTCGCGGCGTTTGACCACCTTCACCTGACAATACTTCTCGTAAAACGCGACACTTTTTCTCGACGTCGAGCACGGGAATTGCCAGATGCGAAAGGAACCCTCTTGTTGCTCACACCCGATACGTCAAATTCGCCACGAGCTAGATCAGTCATGTTGTTCTCCTTTCAAAGGATGTTCTCGCTGATTTAGGGGATGTCCCGCCGGATGTTGAATTTGGGGTAGCGGCGGCTCCTTGGCCGGCCTAAGAATAGGTCTGCCAAACCAACCGTCTCCAGAGGGGGACAAGGAGCCACCATGCCAAGGAAATCAAAGAAGCCAGTAAGAAAGCAAACGCACTCGTCTACGGGCAAGGTAGTTGGCCAAGTCGGTCAGATACTGCTACCGATGATAGCTGGGATCGCGGGGCCACGAAGGCGGACCTGACGGAATGGGTGTACGAGCAAGGACTGACCGCATTGCACCTACTCCTGAGAGAGGACGCGGAGAAGATCGCGGGGCCGAAGGGCAAGCACGAGAAGGAGCGAACTCATAACCACTGGGGGAGCACGGATGGGGAGCTGAGCTTCGGCGGTCGTCGAATCCAAGTGTCGCGACCTCGAGTTCGTTCGAAGTCGGGCGAGGAGGCGTCGCTTCCACACTTCGAAGCCTTCCGCGAAGAAGACCCGCTTCCGGAGCGAGTGCTGAACCAGATCTTGGTGGGGGTATCGACCCGAAATTACGAATCGAGTCTGGACAAACCTGGTGCCGCGGGATCACTGGATCGAAGAATGGGAGCGCCAGTCCGTGATCGACTACTTCGACTGCCACCCACTGGACGGGTATCGCCGACTCACGTTCATGATGCTGGACGAAGACGTGGTGGCAGTTAGCCCCTCGACGACGTACCGGGTGTTGTCGAAGGCGGGTCGTCTGGACCGTTGGAACCCGAAGCCGTCGAAGAAGGGAACGGGCTTCGTTCAGCCGCTGCGAGCGCACCAGCACTGGCACACGGATATCTCGTACTTGAACCTGGGTGGGACGTTCTACTACCTCTGCTCGTTTCTGGATGGTGCGAGCCGCGCGGTGGTTCACTGGGAGATTCGTGAGTCGATGACGGAAGCGGATGTGGAGTGCATCTTGGAGCGAGCAAAGGAGCGGTACCCCGATGCGCGGCCTCGAATCATCTCGGACAACGGTCCGCAGTACATCGCGAAGGACTTCAAGGCATTCATCCGCATCTCAGGGATGACGCACGTGAGGACCGCGCCGTACTACTCGCAATCGAACGGGAAGATCGAGCGTTGGCACAAGACGATAAAATCGGACGCCCTGCGTCCTGCCAGCCCCACGAGCCTCGAAGAGGCTCGCCGCTTGATGGAACGATTCGTCGAATATTACAACGGGGTTCGCCTGCACAGCGCGATCGGCTACATTGCGCCGCTGGACTTCATGGATGGCAAGGCCACCCAGATCTGGTCGGAGCGAGACCGCAAACTCGAGCAGGCTCGGAAGCTGCGGCGTGAGCGCCGTGCGAACAAGGTGCCCGCATGAACACTCTGATCCCAGGAGCCCCACTCCGTTCCCTCTCGCCCACAAGCATTGAGTACCAGAGAGCGCAGGGGGCGTCAAGGGCGGCGAAGCCGGCGCGCGCAGCGCGCTTTACCCTTGACGCCCCCGAGCACTCTGGTACGATCCCTGGGGCGATAGGGGACATCCTGCCGCCGGGCGTTGCGTTAACGTCCAACCTCGCTGTCATCTTCACGCTGAACCAATACAGTCGAGCCGGTCTGCCGGATGCTGCCGATCGCCACTTCGCTCTACTACGAGCACAAAGCCCGAGAAAAGGACCCGAGTCGCCTCCCGGCCTGGGCCAAGCGGGACCGAGAACTCCGAGAAGAGATTCGGCGTGTGCGGAAAGAGAACTTCGACGTGTACGGAGTGCGTAAGGTATGGCGCCAGCTGCGTCGCGAAGGCAGCGACGTGGCTCGGTGCACCGTGGCCCGTCTGATGCGCGAAATGGGCCTCCAGGGAGCGGTCCGTGGACGTCGATTCAAGACGACGAAGCCCGACCCGAACGGGTCCCGTCCGACAGACCTCGTCGAGCGCGACTTCAACGCGACCCGTCCGAACGAGCTCTGGGTGTCGGACCTGACCTACGTCGCGACGTGGCGCGGCTTCGTCTACGTCGCTTTCGTCATCGACGTGTTCGCCCGACTCATCGTCGGTTGGAGAGCCGACGACATCGTTGACCGCCGACATCGCTCTCGATGCATTGGAGCAGGCGCTGCACGAGCGTCGACTCGACCCCGAGGACCCGTTGGTTCATCACAGCGATCGCGGAGTGCAGTACGTCTCGATCCGCTACACCAAGCGGCTCTCCGAGGTCGGCATCGAACCGTCCGTCGGCAGCCGCGGTGATTCCTACGACAACGCTCTAGCCGAGTCCATCATCGGTCTCTACAAAACCGAGGTGATTCGTCGGCGCGGACCGTGGCGCGGTCTCGAGGACGTCGAGTTCGCCACCCTCGAGTGGGTGCACTGGTACAACACGCAACGACTCTTGGAACCGATCGGAAACATCCCACCGGTCGAGCACGAACTGAACTACTATCGCTCGCAACAAGGCTCGCTCGAGGTGGCGAGATTCAACTGAAACAGTCTCCGGGATTCCCGGGGCGGTTCACCGATGCCGGCAGGTCGATGGAAGTGTGCGCCGGGAACCGCCAAGCCGCAAAGTGCAACAGTCTGGCCCGCGTGTTAGAATCTCTACCAGTCGATCCAGAGCCAATCCGTTGGATGGCTTGGCGTTGGATGGCTTGGCGAATGATCAACGCGGACGGTGTGCATCTCGAATCCGCATGGGCCCCTCGATGAAGTTCTCTGCGTTCCCGTCGTTCGCAAGAAAGGTCGGGGCTTCGTTAACTCTCGTCCTGACGGCAGCGATTGCCGCAACCCTGGCAGCGCGTGCTCACGCAGAAGTGAGCTATAACCGTGACGTTCTACCACTCCTGACCGCAAAGTGTTTCGCTTGTCACGGAGCAGACCAGGCGAGACGCAAGGCCCACTTGAGATTGGACGTGCGCGACTCGGCGCTGGCCGACCGCGATGGCGTGCGAGCCATTGCGCCAGGCAGGCCGGCACAAAGCGAGTTAGTCCGCAGAATCTTCTCGACGGACGCGGACGAAGCGATGCCGCCGTTGGATGAAGGCGAGCCGCTCACGGAAGAGGAGAAACAGATCCTCAAACAGTGGATCGCCGAAGGCGCTGTCTATGGGAAGCACTGGGCGTTTCAAATGCCAAAGAAGAGGCCCGTACCGGACGTGGGTGATGGGGGAGACAATGAGATTGACCGTTTCATCTACGCGCGTCTGGTGGAAGCCAATCTAACGCCGCAACGGCCGGCGACACGTGAGCAACTGATTCGCCGGGTAACCCTCGATTTGACCGGGCTGCCGCCCACACTCGAGGAAGTTGACGCCTTCCTGGCGGACGATTCCCCCGATGCCTACGAGCGCGTGGTGGATCGCCTGCTGGCGTCACCCCGGTTCGGAGAACGCATGGCGGCGTGGTGGCTCGACGGCGCCCGCTATGGGGACAGCCACGGCTATGACAACGATTTGGAGAACAGCCAGTGGCCGTGGCGAAACTGGGTTATCGAAGCGTTCAACAACAACAAGCCGTTCGATCAATTCACCGTAGAGCAACTCGCCGGCGATCTGCTTCCCGATGCCACCGAGGACCAAGTGCTGGCGACCGGCTTCAACCGAAACCACCGCATCCAAACCGAAGATGGGGCCATCGACGAGGAGTGGCGGACGGAGTACGTGATTGACCGAGTGGAAACGATGGGCACCGTTTGGATGGGGCTGACACTCAGTTGCGCGCGGTGTCACGACCACAAGTACGACCCCATCAGCCAGAAAGAGTTCTATCAACTCTTTGCCCTGTTTAACAATTTGGACGAGAAGGGCTTTATCAACGACCTGCGAGGGAGCGCCGAACCACGCGTCCGCTATCAGGCCCAACGGTTCGAGCGGGCAGCGGCTGCCATCAAGCAACGTCTGAAAGAAAAAGGCGCGCAAGACAAGGCGCTGGCCGAACTGGATTCTCGTCACCCAATGGTGATGGTGATGCGCGAGATGGAGAAGCCCCGACAGGCGTACGTCCTTGTGCGGGGACAATACGACGCTCGCGGGGAGGAGGTAACGCCGGGATTGCCCGTGGCCTTGCCGCAGTTGGCCGAGGATGAACAAATGACTCGCCTTTCCTTTGCGCGTTGGCTCGTCAACGAGCGTCATCCGTTGACCGCGAGGGTAATGGTCAACCGACTTTGGGAACAACTCTTTGGGATCGGCATTGTCGAAAGCTCAGAGAATCTGGGCGTGCAAGCAGATTGGCCCAGCCATCCGGAGTTGCTGGATTGGCTGGCCGTGGACTTCGTGGAGAGCGGCTGGGATGTGAAACGGCTGATGAAGAAGATCGTCACGAGCGCGACCTACCGGCAAAGCCATGTTGTGGACGAACACCGACTGCTTCGCGACCCGAAGAACCGCCTCTTAAGCCGCGGCCCGCGCGTGCGGCTTCCCGCCGAGATGGTTCGCGATCAGGCGTTGGCGTTATCGGGGCTTCTGTATGAACAATTCGGCGGGCCGAGTGTGCGGCCATACCAGCCGGCCGGCCTCTGGGAAGAAGTGGAGAAGCGAGGGGAGTACGAGCAAAGCCATGGCAAGGACCTCTACCGCCGCAGCCTCTACACGGCAATTCGGCGAACCGTCGTGACACCGCAGATGGCGCTGTTCGATCTGCCCAGCCGCGAGGTCTGCACAGTGCGGCGAGCGCGAACGAACACGCCGCTTCAGGCGTTGGCCTTGATGAACGACGTGACGTATGTCGAGACCTCCAAGAAGTTCGCTGAGCGGATGACGGCGCGCGGGGCGACGCCGGCGGAGAGAATCGCTTGGGGATTTCGCCGCGCGACGCTAAGGCGGGCGAAGCACGTGGAACTGGGCGTGCTGCTCGCCGGCTACCAGAGGCGGTTGGCCATCTATCGCATGAACCCCGACCGCGCTTCGGCGCTCTTGAAGCAGGGCGAGTCTCAGGTTGCCGGTGACCATGACAAAGCAGATCTAGCAGCCATGACGACCGTGGCGAGTATCCTCTTGAACCTTGATGAGATCATCAATAAATGACGACCTCAGCTAACCGCAATCAAAGGGTGATGCTGCAAGAGAGTCACGCACTCAACCGACGAACCTTTCTGAGAACCTCGGCGCATGGCTTCGGCGCCGTCGCGTTGGGATCTCTCTTGGCTGGTGAGACGGCCCAAGCTGCTTCCTTGCTCGGCAAGCCGCATCACGCGCCCAGGGCGAAGCGGGTCATCTATCTGTTCCAATCAGGAGGACCCAGTCAATGCGACCTGTTTGATCCCAAGCCCGAACTGGAGAAACAACGCGGCAAGGAGTTGCCGTCTTCAGTGCGCGGCGGCCAGCGTATTACAACTATGACTTCCAAGCAGAAGACGCTGCCGGTGACGCCAAGCCAATACCGCTACCAGCGTCACGGGGAAAGCGGAATTGCGCTCAGCGAGTTGTTGCCGCAGCTCGGGAAGGTCGTCGACGACCTCTGCCTGATCCGGTCGATGCACACCGAAGCGATCAACCATGATCCGGCAATCACTTTCTTCCAGGCCGGCTTCCAGCTTGCCGGGCGTCCCAGCATTGGGTCGTGGGTCTCGTACGGCCTGGGGGCGATCAATGAGAACCTGCCCAGCTACGTCGTGCTCACCTCGCAGGGAGGCTCCGGGTCCCAGCCGCTGTACAGCCGGCTTTGGGCATCCGGTTTTCTCCCGACGGAGTACTCCGGCGTGAAGTTGCGCAATACGGGCGCGCCAGTTTTCTATCTGTCGAATCCGTCCGGCATCGACAAAGCACTGCGGCGGGACATGCTGGATGACCTGGCCAAGTTGAATCGAAGGCAACACGAGGCCGTCGGCGATCCAGAAATCGAAGCGCGTATCGCGCAGTATGAAATGGCCTTTCGCATGCAGTCGAGCGTGCCCGAGCTGGCCGACATTTCCAACGAGCCTGAGAATGTGCTCAAACTGTACGGCCCTGATGTTTCCAAGCCGGGAACATTCGCCAGAAACTGCCTCTTGGCCCGGCGGCTGGCCGAGCGCGATGTCCGGTTCATCCAACTTTTTCACATGGGCTGGGACCACCACGGCAAGCTCGCCGAAATGTTGCCCAAGTTGTGCCGAAGCGCGGATCATCCCACTGCGGGGCTTCTGCTCGATCTGAAACAGCGCGGACTGCTCGACGACACGCTGGTGATTTGGGTGGGTGAGTTCGGCAGAACGATCTACGCTCAATCGCCAGACAAGAATTACGGACGCGATCACCACCCGCGTTGCTTCACCGCGATGCTCGCCGGGGGCGGCGTGAAGCAGGGGCACGTCCACGGCGCCACCGATGACTACTGCTACAACATCGCCAGCGATCCCGTACACGTCCACGACCTCAACGCCACCATCCTGCATCTTCTGGGCATCGACCACGAGAAGCTCACCTACAAGTTCCAAGGCCGGCAGTATCGATTGACTGACGTACACGGAAGGCTGGTGCGAGGGATCTTGGCTTGAGCGAACAGCAATGACTCAAGCCACCCCCCTTCTTGGGGATGGGACCCAACCACTGGATGGGCAACGGTATGGCCTGCGACCGGGCCCGGCGGACGCCCGCTCGCGCTCCGGACCCGAAGACGATGAGAGGCCGGAAGGGGCTTCTGACGAGGAGCCCCACGGCAAGTCTTCGAAAGGCGCGCGGGCTGCTCCGTTTCTACCATTGCGAAGCCGCATGAGTATTTTGACCACACGGGTATCGTTTGATTCATTGTTGAAAAAGGTAGGGAGGACCGGCTCGGTCCTCCGAAATGGGCAACGCAAAAAGGAGGACCGAGCCGGTCCTCCCTACCTTTAGGTTGCCCTACCTTAATTCAGCGTACGCGTCTAATATTTCAGAATACGCTTTTTTATAGAATACGATGTCGGCTCCGTGGACGAGGAGTTGGGCTCCGAGGTCTTTCATGCATTTCGCATGATCCATGTCGAAGACGAGCGTCCCGAATGCTTTTCCAGCGGCAATCGTTTTTTCAGCGATGGTTCGCGCCGCTTCGAGCGTCTCTTTTCTTTTCACATCGCCAGGTCTTCCTGTAAGGGCAGAATAGTCTCCGGGTCCAAAGAAGATGCAATCTACTCCGTCAACGGATGCGATTTCTGAAACGTTTTCTAAGGCTTCGGGCGATTCGATTTGAGCGGTGATCCAAGTGTTTTCATTCGCCTGGTTAGTGTAGTCTTCAGCGGGATACTGTCCGTAGTTATTGTCGGCGCTTCCGCCATCAAAACCACGCTCGCCCATCGGGTGGAATTTAGACCATTTGACGACTTCTCGGGCTTCTTCCGCGGATTTACACCGCGGATACAGGATTCCCTGCGCTCCTGCCTCGAGAAGTCGGCCCATTCGCATGTATTCCCAACGTCCTGGACGAGCGAGTAAGTCGACGTCGCCAACCCGAGATGCCCGGGCGAGGTTAGCGAATATTTCAACGCTTTTGTCGCTATGCTCAAGGTCGTACCAGAGGAAGTCGAATCCCATTTGACTGAGCACTTCCGTGTGTACGGGGTCGATCGACTTGACGAGAGTTCCCAGCGCGATTCCGCCGTTTTTCCAAATTTCCTTAGCTCGGCTTTGTTTCATATGCGTAATTCAAACTAGCCAATCCGTTGGCGTTGGGCCTCCCTGGATGCGAAAACAGATGTCAATAGGCCAGTGCCGAAACAGATTCCTATTCCGACAAGACCAAAAAGCAGTCCATTGAGATCGGTAAAGTACTTTGCGAATACAACAGCGGAAAGGCTGCAGATTACGCCGATCCAGGTGTGAGTGGCGTTGGCCTTCTTCACGAAGAGACCGAGAATAAAAAGCCCTGCCAGTGGACTAGCGATTAATCCCATGAGTCCGATGAGAAAGTCAAACATATGCCCTGTGTCCATAGTGGACATAATGATCGCAATCGTTGTGCCTAATATTCCAAGACCGCCAACGAGCAGGCGAGCAAATCGTAGCTGGCTCTCTTCGTTCCACGCGGACTTGAATCTCCCTATGAAATCATTGGAAACTGCGGTGCAAATGGAATGCATGCTGCTATCTAAACTTGACATGGAAGCCGCGAATACGCCAGCGATAACCAATCCAGCTAATCCCGCGGGCATTTGATGGGCGACGAACCAAGGGAGAATCTGATCGTTTTTCTAAAGCGGGCCGAGGAGCCCTGGATTCGATTTGTAGAAAACGAATAGGGCGATGCCCATTATTGAGAAAATCAATGTCGCGGGGATAGCGAGCAAGGCATTGGTCCAGGCGGCTTTCTGGGCCTCCCGTTCGGAGCGGGTGGTGAGGTAGCGCTGAACCACTGCTTGGTCTGCCGTGTAGGGCACGAGCGCGTTGGAGAAAATCCCTCCGAGTATCAAGACCATGAATGAGTCGGTGGCCCAAGACCATTCGATAGGAGGCAGTTCGAACTTGCCGGCTTCTTCCCCTATCGAAATCAAGGTTGAAAGGCCGCCATCCAAATTGAGCGCCACAATACCGAGAGCGATGAGGGCGCCGCCTACGAGTACGAAGACTTGGACAACGTCCGTCCAAATAACCGCTTTAATGCCTCCAAACGCTGTATACACGGTTGATATCAGACCCATCATGAGAATGCAGAGGGTTAGATTGAATCCAGTGACGGCAGACAAGGCTAGCGCGGGAAGAAAGACTACGATTCCCATGCGAAATAGCTGGAAAATAATAAAGGACGCGCTCCCAAAAAGGTGCAGGCCGAGATCGAATCGATCTTCTAGAAATTGATAAGCGGTGACTGCGTTGAGTCTTCTAAGTCGAGGAATGTAGATGAAAGCGATGAGCGGAGCGACAATGAGAATGCCAAGGTTCAAGAGGATAGCCGACCAGTTTATTGCGTAGACGCGAGCGGGAAGGGCGAGATAAGTAATTGCGCTCAAAGTCGTGCCGAAAATGCTGATACCCGCCGCCCACCAAGGAATGGATCTTCCTCCCAAATAGAAATCCTCTGCCGTTTGCGTGTTGCGGGCGCAGACAAATCCGATTGCGAGTAGGCCTCCGAGATACACTAGCAGGGTAGTCCAATTCCGAAAGAGGCCGCGATTGGCGTGGCTGTGAGCTTCCAGATTTTGGGAGAGCGTACTCGGGGCCGAATTTCTCCTGACGCCACAAAGAAGTCGCCGTCCCATTTCGCGATCTGAGTAGTGACGTGGTTCTGTGGCATGTTCCCCGCTTTTTGCCAAGTATCCGTTAGGGCGTTGTATCCCCAGATCTGTTTGGGGAATCCGGGATGCTCATCTTTCAAGTCATCTGCTCGGTGGAAGAGAGATCCATCTCGCTCCTCCTATAACGAGAACATGGTTTTGACCTGATGGGATCGCTTCGCCCGCCATTATGCATGCGGGCGAGTCCGCGAGCCGTTTCCAAGAAGAACGAGACGGACTATAGGCGTAAGCGTCTTTCAAAAATTCGAGCTCGCCATTTTCGCCCAAGTGCCGACCGCTGAAAAGATAAACCTGTTCCTCGCGGCCATTGTTCTGGGTCGCGAGTACATTGAATCCGCGGGTAGGGCCAGGCCAAGCAGGCATTTTTTTCCACCTGAACGAGTCGCTCCCTTTTTCGTCGAGATCCAAAACCCAAAAGTTTTTCGGTTCTCCTGTCGTTTCGGGGGATCTGATTTGTGTTGGAGGGGATGGCCTATGGACGCTGCCGCGATTGTGGAAAACGCCGGAAACTCCGGGCGAGAGAGGCGTTTAGGGAAAGGTTGTGAGCACGTACAAACGTGGAGCGGCGTTTTCCACAATCGCTTGGAAAACGCTTCGCGTTTCCCACGAGCGCCCACAGGCCCCTCCTGATATATATACAAGAAAGATTAATTCATATGGAATAAGGAAGGGGGGGCTCGATTAGTGGAGGCTATGGAAAACGCCCTTCCAGGCTTCGAAGAGAACTCAGTCTTGAGCAAGGTCTGAACGACCAGAACCGTGGGGGCGTTTCCCACAGCCTCGTCTCCCGCTGAGGGACAGTGGCATTTGGTGAGGCCCGTGGGTTGAGAGGGTAAGCCATGTGTAGATGCGCATCGGCGAGAACGCTAGAATCTTTTTTTCCGAAAGAGAAAAGAGCGTTCCCGCGATGCGCGTTACTACGTTAGTCAACAAGCTCATCGGATTGCAAGGCCTGTGGGTCCGAGGTTTCCACTTCCAGGCGGACAAAGCCAGAGTGGTGGTGGATGTAGTACCACGGAGGAGGAAGCCTCTGTGCGGGATTTGCGGGGAGGTGCCCCCACCATAGTTGAAGGTTCGAGGTGGTGGCGGCTCCTGACACATGGTTTATCCGACTTTGGCGTGCTTGTCGAGCGCTTGATTCTCAGTGACCTCCGCTAACTTCGCTTCGAGGATCGGTAGCGATTGGTATCCAATGATACGACGGAAATTTTTCTCCGTGGCGAGCAGAGCCGAAGCGGCCCATCTCAGAACCATCTTGCCATTGCGCCAGCGGGTGACGCGACGGGTACGACCTCGCGCACCGCTGAAGCACGACTCGATGATGTTCGTCGATCCAAGGCAGCGTTTCAGAGATGCGGGGAGGTCGAGCTCGTTGATGGTGAACATCTCGTCGAGCCCCTCCCGGATGCTCTCCGCCGCCGAGGGGTAGTCGTCCTCGAGCCACTTCGCCTGTTGCTCCAACCGCGCTTTGCCCTTCTTTGCTGGGAGCTGCCAGGCCGAACGCAGGCTCGCTTGCACTTGCGGCTTCAGCTCCTGCGGCAGATAACCGAGCACATTGCGCTCCTTGTGCTTCCTGCAACGCTGGACCTTGTTGTGGGTACCGAACACAGCGTCGACGGCGACCCGTAGCGCCTTGGAGCCATCGATCACGAACAGCCGACACCGCTCTGGGCTCAGGCCTCGTTCGACCAGGTCCTCCAGCAGCGCCTTGCAGACTATCTGGTTCTCCGATGCTCCATCCCGAAGCCCCAGAACATGCTTGTATCCCTCTGTATCTACGCCGATTGCCGCCAGCGCGTGGTGCTCGCCGAAGCGAATCCCGTCCAGGTACACGACCGCGATCTCCAGCTCGTCCAGCGGACGCTCCATCAGCCCCTGCAACTGCTCCGCGCTTGCTTCCACGAACTCACGGCTCACCTCGCTCTTGCTAACCCCTACCGTCTCCGCCATCTCGGGAAGAACCGACGCGTACTTGCGCGTCGACACACCCAGCATCAGGATTTCCCAGATGCGTTGGCTCAGCCGAGACGAGTTGTTCACCGCTTCGTAGGCAGGAATCGCAACCTCCCCTCCCTCTGCCTTTCCCTTACGCCGCAGACGTGGCCGGCTCACTCTCAACTTCCGCTCCGCAAGGCTTACTACGCCACCCTGCCGGCCGTGCCAGCGAACATCGCTACCCTTCTTCCCCGGGTGTTTCTCCCCAGCCACACTTTGGGCTGACAGATCCAAGACCGCTTCGATCGTCGCTCGGCCAGCAACGTCGATCACTTCGTCGATCGCTATCTCGGTTCGCTTAATCGCATCCAAGAACGGCAACAGAGCTTGCCCCTTCGAGCTCAGTATCTCTCGAAGCTTCTTCCTGTTCTTCGCATCGATGATTTGGTAATTTGACATCGTGGTGGCTCCTTTCTTTTTCCTTCACAGCCGGATTCTATCGAACCCGGCCTTAGGAGCCGCCACTCCTAACCTTCAACTATCTCAGGGGCATCTCCATTTGCGGACGAACGGTCCGCAAGAACAAAGATCGCTACAATCGCTACTGGCGGCACTTGGACCTGTTCGGAGTCCGGACCTATCTTCGCTACTCGATCCGACGAGTGGTATGTCGGCGGTGTGGAGTGGTCAGAGAAAAGGTGCCTTGGGCAGACAAGGGAAGCCGCTTTACCAAAAGCTTCGAACAAGAGGTAGCGTGGCTGGCACAGAGGACGGACGTCAGCGCCGTAGCGAACTATTTCCGAGTGACGTGGCGTTCGGTGCGACGGATCATCCAGCGAGTGGTTGCCGAGCAGCGGGATGAGCGGCGCGAGCTCGATGGATTGCGGGTGATTGGGATGGACGAGATCAGCTACCGCAAACGCCACAAGTACTTAACAGTGGTAATAGACCATCTCAGCGGCCGGGTCGCCTGGGCGGGAAAGGAGCGCAAGGCCAAGACGCTGCTGCGGTTTTTCCGCAAGCTCGGACCACAAAGAGCCGCGGAGCTCGAAGCGGTCAGCATGGACATGTGGGAGCCGTACATAACTGTCGTCGGCAAAAAGGCTCCTCAGGCACGGGTGATCTTTGACCGCTTCCACATCGTCAAGCATCTGAACGAGGCCGTGGATAAGACCCGGCGCGAGCTGGTGCGCGAGCTCAAAGGGACTGCCCGGCGCAACCTCAAGAACACCAAGTTTCCCCTTCTCAAGGCCAAACACAACCGCAGCGCGAAAGACAAACGGGTGCTCCGCGAGCAGGTGCGAGCTAATCGTCGCCTCTACCGCGCCATGCTTCTGCGGGATGTGTCCCGAGGTCCGTGGAAAAAGAACAGCGCACCTCGACTC
Source organism: Candidatus Marinacidobacterales bacterium (assembly GCA_965237955.1). Classification (GTDB taxonomy): domain Bacteria; phylum Acidobacteriota; class Vicinamibacteria; order Marinacidobacterales; family SMYC01. Next base: position 5,734,128 of record OZ250169.1, read on the forward strand.
CGTCATCAGGGTATCAGATCAAGCGGCAACCTCCGCGTGTTCGAGAACCTCGCTCAGACGTTGGTAGCCGTCGATGCGTCGTAGTTGAATCTGGCCAGAGGCGATAAGCCCAAACAGCAAAGCGACCGCGGACTCCTCGCTGAGAACGACGCTTGGGTTTTCGTCCGGCGTCGAAACTCGCGGTTGAGATTCTCCAGAGCATTGGTCGTGCGAATCGATTTCCACATGGCACGAGGGAATTCGTAGAAGGTCAGCAGCTGATTGCCGGCCTCCTCTAGGCTTCGGACGACGGCCGGCGCGAGAGGCGTCCATTTGGCGACGAGCTTGTCATAGGCTTTGCGAGCATCGATACCGTTTTTGCTGTAGACAATCCGGTTGTAGTCACGCCGGAGCTCGCGGCGTGCGTGCGCCGGGCAATGTTCGAGCAAGTTGGCGCGCTTGTGCTCCGTACATCGCTGCAACCGGCACTCCGGCCACTTCTCGAGCGCCTTCGTCAGCCCCTTGTGGCCGTCGCTGATCACCAGCTTGGGAGCCCGGAGTCCTCGGGCCTGGAGTCCTTCCAGCGCGGAGCCCCAATGCGTCGAGGATTCGCTCACTGCCAGACGCAACGACAACAGACGTTTCTGCCCGTCTGGCGAGACCCCGAGCGCTGCCAGCACAGGCACGCTGATCACACGCTTCGCCATCCGCACCTTCAGGTGGAAGCCGTCCAGGTAAACGATCGCGTAGACTTCATCGCTAAGGTCACGGCTCTGCCATTCTTCGAAGCGCTCTTTTAGTCGGCTAACCACGCGAGACACCGCGCTTTTCGATAAGTGCTCTTCACCAAGCAGCGGTTTCAGCGCCCTGCGGATCCGACGGCTGTTCGCGCCCGACAAGTATGTCCCCAAGATCACCTCGTCGACCTCACGAGTGCGGCGCGCGTACCGGGGCAACAGCTCGCTTTTGAACTCCGTCGTCTCTCCCGTTTCCTCGTCTCGCACACGGGCTCGTGGCACTCGCAGCTCGCGTGTTCCCACCGATGTCGTCACGCGGCGGGTCTCGGCGCCGTTGCGATAACCACGGCGTCCTTCCGAACGCTCGTAGCTAACACAACCCAGCGCTTGGTCCACTTCCTCCTCGAGCACAACCTCGATCGCCTCCAGTACCCGCTTGCGCAACCGAAGCTGGACGAACTCCCGGTACTCGCTTACAGACTCCTTGGATATGGTGGTAGGCTTCTTCATGGCGTAATCCTCCTCCTCGCCTTTTCAGGCGCGGTTTTGATTTTGGTTAACCGGAGGTTACGCCATTCTTATTTCCACGGAACCCGGGACAGATCCCTTCTGCGCGACGACTTCATGGACCTCTACACCTACAAAACCGAGACATGGGCCAAGAAGTTTCTCCGAGGATGGCTGCGGCGCGCTATGAGCTCGAGGATAGAGCCCGTCAAACGCGCGGCGAAGATGATCCGCAGCCACTTCGATGGCGTCATCGCGTGGGTCACGTGGAGACTCAGCAACGGCCGACTCGAAGGAATGAACAACAAAATCCGGCTGCTGAGCCACCGCAGCTTTGGACTCCACTCTGCCGAAGCTCTCATCAGTGCGTATTCCGGGGCATCGTGAACGCAGATTCCAGCCGAAGGTGAACATCCATTCCAAAGCATCGTGAACACGGATTCCGGGGATCGTGAACATCGATTCCGGGGAAGGTGAACACGGATTCCAGGCAACGTGAACGCCGGTTCCGGCATCGCGAACGCTCATCGATAGCACGTTTCAAGGCAACTCTAGGTCGTACCCGGAAGGAGGACGATCTAGGAACTGGCAGCTAAGAGGTTATCGATGAGAAAAATACGAGAGGTTCTAAGGTTAAAGTACGAGCTGGGTTTTACTCACCGCATGATCGCAAAGGCACTTCGCGTGGCGGTTGGAACGGTGAGTGAGTACCTGGCCAAGGCGAAGAAGGGTGGTCTGAGCTGGCCGCTCCCGGAGGAGCTGAGCGACGGGGAGCTGGAGGCAGGGCTGTTTCCGCCGCCGGGCTCGTCTGGCGCACGGCCGGGTCTGGACTATGCCCACATCCACGAGGAGCTGAGGCGTCACCGAGAGCTGACGTTGCTGCAGCTGTGGGTGGAGTACGCGGAGAATAAGCCGGGAGCGTACGGCTACAGCCGTTATTGCGAGCTGTACGGTCAGTGGAAGAAGAAGCTGAACCCGACGATGCGTCAACGGCATCGAGCAGGCGAGAAGACATTCGTCGATTTTTCGGGGAAGAAGCCTCACATCGTCGATCCGAAAACGGGAGAGCTCGTCGAAATGGAGCTGTTCGTCGGGACGTTGGGCGCGAGCAGTTACACCTACGTCGAAGCGACACTGAACCAGTCGCTGGAATCGTGGGCGAAGGCCCATAAGGGGATGTCGGATTACTTCGGTGGCAGTACGGAGATCTGGGTTCCGGACAACTTGAAGAGCGGCGTGGATTTGGTGGACCGTTACGAGCCAGGGATCAACCGGACGTACGAAGAGATGGCGACGCATTACGGTGCGGTTGTGGTCCCGGCTCGGGTGTTCAAGCCGAAAGACAAAGCGAAGGTGGAGTCGGCAGTGCAGGTGGCGCAGCGCTGGATCCTGGCGGTGCTTCGTCATCGCACGTTCTTCAGCCTGGCGGAACTGAACGAAGCCATCTGGGAGAAGTTAGAGGTCCTGAATGCGCGTCCGATGCAGAAGCTCGGTGTGAGTCGGCGGGAGTTGTACGAAAGGCTAGACCGGCCCGTACTGAAACCGCTACCGCAGGAGAGCTACGAGTTATCGACGTGGAAGCGGTGCAGAGTGAACATCGACTACCACGTGGAGGTGGAGAACAACTTGTACAGCGTTCCCTATCAGCTCATTCACGAGAAAGTCGAGGCACGGGTGACGGCCTCGGTGGTGGAGGTCCTGTTCAAGGGAAAGCGCGTCGCGTCGCATCCCCGCAAGAAAGGAAAGGGGCACTACTCCACGAACCCGGAGCATATGCCACGTTCGCATCGGGAGCACCTGGAGTGGACGCCGTCGCGGCTGCTCCACTGGGCGGAGCAGTCAGGTCGCGCCACGGGAAGGCTGGTTGCGGGGATTCTAGAGAGTCGGCCTCACCCGGAGCAGGGATTTCGCTCTTGCCTGGGAGTCATGCGACTAGGCAGCCGCTGGGGCAGTGAGCGTCTCGAGGCCGCTTGCGCACGAGCGGAAGCTTTGAGCTCTTACAGCTATCGCACGGTGAAAAACATTCTCTCGGCTGGTCTGGATCGTGTGGTGCTCGAATCGGACGCCGAAGCGAAACCGCGAGAGGAGCACGAGAACATCCGAGGCGCGGATCACTACGAAGGAGGAGAGTCCCGATGCTGACACCCGAAACGATAGAAAAGATGAACGCCATGAAGTTGTTCGGCTTGGTGTCCGCGTTCGAAACCCAGTTGAGCTCGAGCGAATACAAGGAGCTGAGCTTCGAGGAACGTGTGGGACTCCTGGTCGATGCCGAGTGGACCGCCCGCGAACAGCGTAAGCTTTCTCGACGACTGCGAGCGGCAAAGCTCCGCTATCCGGCATGTTTGGAGAACGTGAACTTCCAAGCGCCTCGAGGCTTAAACCGCGAACAGATCTTGAGCCTGGGCAACTGCCGCTTTGTCGGTGAGCGCCATAACCTGCTCATCACCGGCCCGACGGGGATTGGCAAATCGTTCTTGGCTTGCGCCTTCGTGGAGCGGGCCTGTCGTCGCGGCTTCACCGGATGCTACGTGCGAGCACCGCGCTTGCTCCACGAGCTCGCGGTCGCTCGTGGTGATGGTTCCTACGCCCGGCTTTTGACGAAACTCGCCAAGCTGGACTTACTGGCTATCGATGATTGGCTGCTTCACCCGCTGAAAGAATCGGAGAGACGGGATCTAATGGAGGTCATCGAAGACCGCGCCGAGCGTGGCTCCACACTCATCGCGACCCAGATTCCGCTCAAGCAGTGGCACGAAGCGATTGGCGACCCAAACCAGGCAGACGCTATCTGCGATCGCATTCTCCACAGCGCGCACCGCATCACTCTCAAAGGAGCTTCTCTGAGAAAGACCAAGGCTGCGCCAAAGGCATTTGACAACGCCGATGCATGAGCGAGCGAGGGACCACAGCGTCGATGCGATAAAAACGGGTGAAACCGCCAAACCCGGGGTACCAGACGATGCGGTGCCAAAACGACGCGCGAGAATGCCTCAGGAAGCGTCTTCTCGAGCCAGGCCATACCCCAGCAACCCCTCGAAACCAGCCCCACATCGCCCGGGGTTCGGCCGCGGCAGGTCGCTGCCTACGGGAGCGGGAAGGTCGCTTCGCGTCTTTCCTTACGCCCGCTCCCTCCGGCACCGACCTGCCGCCCCTTGCTACACAACACGCAGGTAAGATAGGTTCACGTTTTCAATCAGTGGAAAGGAGGTCACCCAACACTTCATCGTTTCGATGAGCGTTCGGCTTCACCGGATTCGCTGTTCAGCTTGCTCTGGATTCGGCGTTCACGATGGCTGGAATACGCACATCAGTCTCGTCTACCTAAACTGTGGCGGTCTCACCCTCGAGAGGATCCACTGAAATGGCAGGAGAGGCAGTTTTTCAAAGCCGTTGAAAGCTCATTCGTTTCGCTTCCACCCGCCAGATACACTTTTTGGCCTAGTGTAGTCGCAGCCCCATACACCAAAGTCGAAGGAAGACTGGGCAAAGATTCGCGTAGCATCGTCTTAGTAGACGTATTCCAATTAAGTAGAAAGACGTCATCGTAGGTTTGCGAGGCATCGTTTTCCCCCATGCAAAGAACGCCCAAATCCGTTGTTACGGAGCTTCCATATCCAATCGGCCTCGGCAATTTCCCGCCAGGATGCCAGTCGCCCGATTTATCAAGCACCCAGATATCATCATGCCAGACCTTGGCTTCTCCCCAGTAGGGTTTCGGGAAATTCGCTCCTCCTGCCACAATGAGAACATCGTTGCTAACTCCGACAAAAGGTCCTGCCACCCCTAGCGACTCAGACTGGTCTCCAGAAGGAGGGAGCTCACTGATAGCATTCCACTCGAGATAGCTCGGACTGTTTGGCTCGCCAGCCCAACATCGATTTCCGGCCATAGCCGTATCCCAGCGATAAAAAGCGCTAGCGATTTGAATCGTATAATAAATGTCATTACGATCGGTAAGTTGAGGCGATGGCTGTGGAGCGGAGTGTTACAGACATTGCCTCGCACGAGCGCTTATCCCTTAATGTCTCACTCGGGGATGGTTGGAATCCCTCGCCTTTAGGAGGCTTGGGGTACGATCCCCAGGTGAAAGGATATCGTAAATCATCGCACACGACGTACCAGTTAAACTATCACTTCGTATTTATCACGAAGTACCGCAAGCCGGCCTTGAGAGGGGATGTAGCGGTTCGTCTCCGGGATCTCATCCGGGAGATCTGTGCTCGGAACCAGATAGAAATACTGAAGGGTCATGTGCGGCCTGAGCAGTTGCATCTGTTACTGAGCGTGCCGCCGAATTTGTCGCCGAGTCGAGTGATGCAGTTGATCAAGGGTAAGACGTCGAATCGTCTGATGCGAGACTTTCGGACGATGCGGAAGGAGTTCTGGGGTCGGCACCTATGGGCACGGGGTTACTTCGTGGTGACGACGGGCAACGTGACGGATGAGGTGATAGCGAAGTATATAGAGTTGCAAGGTGCCGTGCCCCAGGACGACGATTCTTTCAAGGTTAGCGAGTAGTGAAACGAGGCAAGGACAAGCCGACTTTAGTCGGCGACGTGAACCCATCGCCTTTAGGCGATGGAGCGCACGCGCTCAGTTTTAATAAGATTACGATTTTAATAAGGCGATATCTGTTTTAAAAGCCATTTCAAAAATACCGGCTCCGGATCACAATGATCACTACTAAGTTGTATGCTGCCATTATCACTGCCGGTAATCATTTTAAGAGCAACCACATGTCCGCCACCCTGTCCCTCCCATAAACTCGATCGCGCGATTCTCAGGATGCGCGGGACCGAAGGGGCCTGCGGACAAGCCACGAATGTTCTGTTCGCGGTCGTCGCAAGCGTACCTTGACGGATCACTGGGGAGCAACGTTGGGCGAATAACCTACTTGCGGCGAAGTCAGGCAGCGAGTCTAGTGTAATAATGATGGAGGCCACCGACCTTCGGAACGGCAGTCACTCTCCCCATCCCCGGCGATTCGACCAGGCGGGGCTCCGGGGCGTCCTTCTCGAGCGACAAATGAGTCCGGCATGAATGATAGTAGTCAATGTATTCGCGCAGGATTCGCGTAAGGTGCCGCTCGTTGAGGACGATCACATGGTCGAGGCACTCGCGGCGAATGCTTCCAACTACTCGTTCGACGCAGGGGCTCTGCCATGGCGAGCGCGGCGCCGTCAGAACCTGCCGGATGCCGAGTCCGGCGACGCGCCGGTTGAAGTACCGGCCGTAGATGCGATCTCGATCCCGCAGCAGGTACCGAGGCGCCGAATCCCATGGAAACGCCTCGACCATTTGCTGCGCCGTCCACTCTGCAGAAGGATGGTCCGTGACGTTGAAATGAACGATCGGACGACGATCGTGACGGAGAACGATAAAGACGAATAGAACCCGGAACGTCGCGGTTGGCAACGTGAAGAAGTCAACGGACACCAAGTCCTTGACGTGATTGTCGAGAAAGCTCCGCCAGGTCTGAGAAGGTGGTTTTCGATGCCGGACCATGTACTTGGACACCGCCGCCTGGGAAATGGATATGCCAAGCTTCATCAGCTCGCCGTGCACTCTGGGGGCGCCCCAGAGCGGATTCGACCCACTCATGGTCCGTATCAGCTCGCGAATCTCCGGAGCGACGCCCGGTCGACCTGGCCGACGTTCTGAACCCGGCTGAGAAGGACACTGTCGCAGTCAGTCCAGACTCTGCGCAACTACACCCAGAAACCGCGGTCGACATTCGATAGTCGCGGTCGCTTCACGGAACGTTGGAGGACGACGAGTTGCTGGCGCAGAGCGAGATTCTCAAAGGCCAGTGAGCGGCGGGTTTTGAAAGCCGAGGTGAGCGAGCGTAGAAGCGACCAAATCATGGCGAAATATTGACGTCCGCTTGTGGGAAAGATCAAGATTGACGCGGGTGGACGAGTAAATGGAAGGGACATGGACTTGCTTCGCTTCAGTGGACACCTAACGAACGGAGATATATATGGGTGTTCAAATGGCAGAGAAAAAGAAGCGTCGTCAATTCACGAAGGAGTTCAGAGCCGAGGCGGTTCGCCTGGTGCGCGAGACGGGTAAGCCGGTGAGCGAGCTAGCGCGGGATATCGATGTGACGGAGACGTCTCTGTATGCTTGGGTGAGACAGGACAGAATCGACCGTGGTGAGGGCGGGCCTGGCACGCTGACAAGCGAAGAACTTGAAGAGCTGCGAAGCCTACGAAAAGAAGTGCGCGATCTTCGGATGGAGCGAGATTTCCTAAAAAAAACGGCGGCGTACTTCGCGAGCGTGAAGAAATGAAGTTTGCGGCGATCGTTGCTCAACGCCTCGAGTTCAATGTCTCGTGGATGTGCCGTCAACTCGAAGTATCGCGAAGCGGTTTCTACGCGTGGCTGAAGCGGAAACCGAGTCGTCGCGCGCTCGAAGACCGACGCTTGTCTGCGAAAGTCGTATCGTCCTTCCGGGCAAACCGTGAGGTGTACGGGAGCCCTCGCATGGTCGACGAGCTCCGAGCAGATGGCGAGTCCGTTGGACGTCGGCGCGTGGCTCGTTTGATGAGAGAAAGCGGGCTGTGCGCACGTCTCCCGAAACGTTTTCGGAAGACGACGGATTCTTCGCATTTGCGACCCGTGGCTCCCAATCTCGTGCAGCGGCAGTTCTTTCCCAAGACACCCAACGAAACCTGGGCCGCGGACATTACCTACATCCGCACGTGGGAAGGCTGGTTGTACTTGGCCGTGGTCATCGACCTATTCTCGAGACGTGTGATCGGTTGGGCGACGGCGAGTCACCTTCGGACAGACCTCGCTATCTCCGCGCTTCAAATGGCCGTGCGTTATCGAAGACCGCCGCGCGGAATGATTCACCATTCGGATCGTGGTGTGCAGTACGCGAGCCGAGAGTATCGAGAGTTCTTGCGACGCCACGGAATCGAGTGCAGCATGAGCGGCAAAGGTGACTGCTGGGATAACGCCGTTGTCGAGAGCTTCTTCGGCACGCTAAAGACCGAGGCTCTCTATCGACTGGTTCTTCCTACTCGCGCTCAAGCGCGCTGGGCCACCGTCGACTACATCGCCAACTTCTACAACCCGACGCGGCGCCACTCGACTCTCGGCAACATCAGCCCGATCGAATTCGAACGCACACTCCTGAAAGAGAAGCGAGTTGCTTAGCAAACATGTCCACGAAACCGGAGCAAGATCACTAACAGTAAGTAGATGGTTCCGTATAGGGAGATGCCCCTGAGATAGTTGAAGGTTAGGAGTGGCGGCTCCTAAGGCCGGGTTCGATAGAATCCGGCTGTGAAGGAAAAAGAAAGGAGCCACCACGATGTCAAATCACCAAATCATCGATGCGAAGAACAGGAAGAAGCTTCGAGAGATACTGAGCTCGAAGGGGCAAGCTCTGTTGCCGTTCTTGGATGCGATTGAGCGAACCGAGATAGCGATCGACGAAGTGATCGACGTTGCTGGCCGAGCGACGATCGAAGCGGTCTTGGATCTGTCAGCCCAAAGTGTGGCTGGGGAGAAACACCCGGGGAAGAAGGGTAGCGATGTTCGCTGGCACGGCCGGCAGGGTGGCGTAGTAAGCCTTGCGGAGCGGAAGTTGAGAGTGAGCCGGCCACGTCTGCGGCGTAAGGGAAAGGCAGAGGGAGGGGAGGTTGCGATTCCTGCCTACGAAGCGGTGAACAACTCGTCTCGGCTGAGCCAACGCATCTGGGAAATCCTGATGCTGGGTGTGTCGACGCGCAAGTACGCGTCGGTTCTTCCCGAGATGGCGGAGACGGTAGGGGTTAGCAAGAGCGAGGTGAGCCGTGAGTTCGTGGAAGCAAGCGCGGAGCAGTTGCAGGGGCTGATGGAGCGTCCGCTGGACGAGCTGGAGATCGCGGTCGTGTACCTGGACGGGATTCGCTTCGGCGAGCACCACGCGCTGGCGGCAATCGGCGTAGATACAGAGGGATACAAGCATGTTCTGGGGCTTCGGGATGGAGCATCGGAGAACCAGATAGTGTGCAAGGCGCTGCTGGAGGACCTGGTCGAACGAGGCCTGAGCCCAGAGCGGTGTCGGCTGTTCGTGATCGATGGCTCCAAGGCGCTACGGGTCGCCGTCGACGCTGTGTTCGGTACCCACAACAAGGTCCAGCGTTGCAGGAAGCACAAGGAGCGCAATGTGCTCGGTTATCTGCCGCAGGAGCTGAAGCCGCAAGTGCAAGCGAGCCTGCGTTCGGCCTGGCAGCTCCCAGCAAAGAAGGGCAAAGCGCGGTTGGAGCAACAGGCGAAGTGGCTCGAGGACGACTACCCCTCGGCGGCGGAGAGCATCCGGGAGGGGCTCGACGAGATGTTCACCATCAACGAGCTCGACCTCCCCGCATCTCTGAAACGCTGCCTTGGATCGACGAACATCATCGAGTCGTGCTTCAGCGGTGCGCGAGGTCGTACCCGTCGCGTCACCCGCTGGCGCAATGGCAAGATGGTTCTGAGATGGGCCGCTTCGGCTCTGCTCGCCACGGAGAAAAATTTCCGTCGTATCATTGGATACCAATCGCTACCGATCCTCGAAGCGAAGTTAGCGGAGGTCACTGAGAATCAAGCGCTCGACAAGCACGCCAAAGTCGGGTAAACCATGTGTCAGGAGCCGCCACCACCTCGAACCTTCAACTATGGTGGGGGCACCTCCCCGTATAGTGTCGGCCTTCTAGTTCTGATGGGCTGCGGTGTCCCGCAGTCTATCTCGTACGCTGGTTTTGGAATGTCGTCTATGAATTGATCTCCACGGGAGACTTGCTTCGAGAGTCCGGTGGGTGGGGACTTTCTTATCTTGCGCACGGTCGCTAGATAGCACGATAACGGGTTGAAACGTGACGCCTATTCTACCCCACCGGTCTGGGACGCGTTCAACTATTGGTTGGCGACGCTTGAAGACTCAGGTTTCGACCTACGGACTAAGCATCCGAAGTGCCCTTGAAAGCCACTCTGGGTTTGCAACTTCCCAGAGGTCGGATCTCGGAGTTGCTGAAGTGAGGTGTCGCCCGCGACCCTTTCCGGCTCAAATGGTGGCTGTATGGTGGCTTTTGCTCGAGCACTCTTTCCATCTTGTTGAAAACAAAAAGCCTTAGGCTATGTGGTGCCGAAGGGGGGATTCGAACCCCACGGGTTTAGCCCGCAAATGGCTCAAAACAAACGGCAGTCCCCATGTCCGTAGATCTTCTAGGGTGGTGCCTCCGCGTTGCGGCCAAGCAAACCGGATAACGGGTTCGCGTGATAGCGATCGTTACTGTCTCGTTCGATCATGACAAACGCTAGAGTAGCAGATGTTTTTTTCTTCTCAATGGAAAACCGACGTTACGCGATTACCGCCTGGTAAGTGCGTCAGGTGCGTTGGCTGCATCGTTCGTTTGATCACATGGATTTGAAGCCTCATTCAGGGCAGACTATAAGTGGGGTGAGCGCACATGCAGCATCGTTTGAGCCGCACATTGCCCGCGATTGTCTTAGCCGTTCTCGTGGCGACGGATACGTTTGCCGAGCGATCCCGGAATCCACCGAATGCCACCGTGTTTATCCGTGTCATCGGCACCGCTCGTGTGGTCGTCAAAGAGGCGTTCTCCGAGACACGCGAGGAACGGGACGTCGAGTTTGGCACCGGGAGCGGATTCATTTTTACTCCCTACGGACACGTTCTCACGAACTACCACGTCATCGAGAGCACGACTATTGAAGACCGTATCGGCCGCCGCGACATCCAAATCGAGTTGTCGGTCGATCGGATCGAGGTGGTCCTGCCGGGAAGCACTGACACGGATGTGCGCTTCAGTGCTTCGATCGAAGCCGTCGACCCCGAGCTCGACCTTGCGGTGCTGTCGATCGCGGGTGGCGATCTTCCGTACCTCGCGTTTGGCGACTCGGAGGCGGTCGCACAGGGGGACGCGGTACAGGTCTACGGCTTTCCCTTTGGCAGGCAAGTCGAAGTCGGCAAAGTGAACCTCCCCGACATCGTGCCTCGCGTGAGCGCTTCTAGAGGTTCGGTGGCGGCGACGCGCACCGACGCTTCGGGCGGCACCGCTTATCTCCAAACGACGGCAACGGTCAACCCGGGCAACAGCGGAGGCCCGATGCTGGACGAAGATGGCTACGTCCTCGGCGTAGTGCGCCTCAAGCTGCGTGACTCCGACGGCATCGGCTTTGCTATTCCCGTGAATGCGGTGAAGGATTTTCTGACCTTCAATGGTTACGACCAACTATTGCCGGTCGCGCGGCTTCGACTCGGTCCGGAGCAGTCGCTTCAAGGGAAGGGGCTCGCGCTTCGCATGCCCGAGACGTTGGAGGACGTTTCCCCTGCGAGGTTACGAGCGTTCACCGACCCCTCGCAGGGTGCGATCGGCTTCACCGCTGATCGAGTCATCAGTCCATGGCCGCTCGCTCAGCTCGAGCAAGCGCTTTTGTCGGGAGGGACGTTCGGGAGCTTCCAGGCGGCGAGTGAGCTTCGCTCGTCGGCCGTCGTGGATGGTCGCGTCGTCATCGGTAGAGCCAGCGGGCGCGACATGAGTAGCGGAATCGAGACCGCGATGGAGTACATGCTTTTGGACGCGGGCATGGAAAAGCTGATCGTACGCTACCAGGGCCCCGCCGACGCGGTCGCGTTCAACCGTTCCGTTCTCATCGGGTCGCTTACGAGCATTCGCGCCGAGACGCTCCTCACCGCGGAGATCGCGAGCGTGCCTGCTGCCGGAGCAGCTCGCATGGGTGAAGGGCGCCCTGCCGGCACCATCGGCGCCGACGTTGGTCATTCCCGATCGGTGGGACGAGGAGGTCTCGGCGCCGTTCGCGTGCCGCGGATTGCCGCATTGGGAGTCCGCTCTTTCAATGTCGCTGCCCCGCGATTTCACGGTCTCGTTGCGCGCCGGTTGGTGGTCGTCGACGATGGACGCCTTACAATCGGCACGAGCTTGCAGCGATCGCACCGGGGCGCTCGGGGACGGATCGTATGCCTACACGCTGGACTGGCTAGGCGAGCGCTACGTCGTCGAAGGCGTCTTCGTCGAGAACGTCGGAACGATGCAGCTCGAGCTCGTCAGCCCCGAGGGAAAACACGGCTTTATCCGCGACGCCGCCCGCGCGTGGATGGAGCAGAACCGCTACTCCCCTGGAACAGAGGTTCGTGGCCTAAAGCTCGACGCCATTTTGTGGGCTGGCGAGGCGTGACGACGAAGTCATATTGGAATATTTCGAGGAGGAACAACGAAGCCAGCGCGCAAAAAGGGCCCGAGATTTAGGCTACGAACCTCTGTTCCAGGGGACTAGCACTTAGAGTTCATCGGCGGTCACGACGTCCCACAAGTTCCTATAGCGGCCGGCGCGGGCGTTTCGCAGGAAGCTATGGATACTTTGGACGAGGGTCACGGTGATGTGATCCTCGACCATACGCGGGTGCGGGCGGTGGAGGTTTGCATAAGCGCGGATAAACACACTCGACTCGGTCGTAGGGAGGTGTTTCACGTTCTCGACGAACGCGTCCCACTTTCGTTGCCGGAACAGATAGAACTCGACGTTCGACACGTAGAATGCCGACACAGCGATCTGCCGCGACTCGAGGAGACGCGCCAACCGCCGAAGCGCTTGATCGCCCGCGAAGTCTCCAACGACGGGGATGATACGGTTCTCGCGCTCCATGGTTCGGACGTATTGGAAGGTTTCTTCGCTGGCGAGCCAGTTGCGGTACCGGCCGTTCAGATCGGTTTCGAGGACGAACTCTTTCAGCGAAGGAAAAAAGAACGATCGCCATCTGTCGTACTTGATGTCGAACCCTTGCCGAAAGAACTCGCGATAGATCAACCGAACGTCATCGAGGTCATGCTGAGAGAGGGACAGACCGGGCATGCCTGACAGCTCGTCGAGAATGAAGGCGAGCTGCTCATGGTAGAACGCTTGATCGGGTGCGGTTGACTCGATGTTGGCGACGACGTCTGCGATCGATGCCGCGGCGCCGAGCTTCTTCGAAATCGGCCGAGCGAGGAGTCGTGCCAAGTAGTCCTCGCGTGTCTCGGAGCTCGACATGAGGACTTTGAAGATCAGATGCTCGATCAGGTTTTGGCGTCGGATGTCCACGATGAACGCGAGCCGGGGACGAACCGCCGCGATGTACGTGAAGTTCTGGTTCGGGCCGACGCCGATGTAGGCGCCGTCTTCGAGACCCATCGCATGGAGGTCGTCGATCACATGAAGGTAGGACGTTTCGTTGGAGATGTAGTTGTTGCTCCAAAAGTAGCCCGGATCCTCCGATAGTTGATTGACGAGCCGAGAGAACTCGCTGTCCGAGACGACGCCGGGCTCGGACCCGCCGGTGGAGCTACACGATTGTGAGAAAGGCGAAAAGGCCGCCGGGATGGCGAGAGCTAGCGCGAGCAGCCGGGTGAGCATCTAATGTCGGACTCCCAGAACATCGTAGCGTCAGGGACGGGCCGTTTTCAACTCGTGATCACTCCAAGTGGTCGGCAAGGAAAGCCATCGACTCGCCGATGTGAGTGTAGAGCTGCAGGAACGAGAACCAGAGCGAGCATCGGTAGCAGGATTGAGTTTCTCAAGAGCGCTCCTAGGGGGTGCGGGTGTCATCGACAACTCGTCAGCATAGCACGAGGCTCGTGTTAGACTTTTGTCGTGACAGAGACGGTTCGTATCATCGGAGTCCGGATCGACCTCGGCGCCGGACGCCGCGGCGTCGACATGGGGCCCTCGGCATTGCGCAAAGCCGGCATCCGCACCGCACTGCGCGAGCTGGGCTATGACGTGATCGACGACGGCAACATCCATTGCGAGGAGCCCGAAGCGCACACCATCCGCGATCCCAAGCTCAAATACCTCCCGTTGATCACCGTCGCGATGACCGATCTGGCGGGGCGCGTCGAGAACGCTCTGAAGGCAGGTGAGCTACCGCTGGTGCTCGGCGGCGACCACTCGATCGCGATCGGTACCATCGCGGGCGTTACGAGCCATTTCAAGAAGACGAAGAAGAAACTGGGCATGATCTGGATCGATGCTCATGGGGATTCGAATACAGCCGAGACCACGCCGTCGGGGAACATCCACGGCATGTCGCAGGCGGTTGCGTTTGGACGCGGCGCCAAAGAGCTCGTCGAGATTGGTGGCTTTGCCGAGGGACAATCGAAGCTCGACCCGTCGTGCTCGTCTATCATCGGCGCCCGCGACATCGATCGGCTCGAAAAAGACGTCATTCGCGAAATCGGTCTTCGTGTGTTCACCATGGATCAAATCGACCGCCGCGGTATCTACGACGTCACCAAAGAAGCCATCGATATCGCAAGCCGCGGCACTGACGGAATCCATGTGAGCTTCGACGTCGACGGCATCGATCCGTCGATCGCGCCCGGCGTGGGCACCGCGGTGCTCGGGGGGCTTTCGTACCGGGAAACGCACACGCTCATGGAGCTCGTCGCGGAGACTGGCCGACTGGTGTCGCTCGAAGTGGCCGAGGTCAATCCCATTCTCGACGTGCGCAACACCACCGCCGAAATTGCCGTCGAGATGGTGGCCTCCGCGTTCGGGAAACGGATTTTGTGAGCGGGATGAAGACGAAAGTCGAGGTCACGGGCGAGAACGGAGAAGAGCTCGGCCAGGTGTCGGTTTCGCTGGCACGTCCCGCGCGATCGAAAGCGACGGCCATCATCGCTCACGGGGCCGGTGGCACGATGGACACGCCGTCGATCGTTGGTGTCCAGGAACAGCTCGCCGCGAACGGTATCACCGCGGCTCGTTTCAATTTTCTCTACTCGGAGAAGAAAAAGAACTCGCCCGACAAACAACCCGCACTGGTCGCGACGTGGCGCTCGGTAGCGGATTGGGTGAAAAGGCAAGTGAAGCCCAAGAAGCTCTTTCTGAGCGGGCGCTCGATGGGTGGCCGCATGGCCTCCTATCTCGTGGCCGAGGGGTATCCCTGTGACGGCGTCTTTTTTCTCGCGTACCCGCTTCATCCACCGGGTAAACCGGAACGTCAACGCAAGGAGCACTTGCCCAAGATCAAAGTACCCATGCTTTTTGTCTCCGGTACCCGCGACGCGTTTGCTCAGCTCGAGCTTCTCGAGCCGGTGGTGAAAAAGTCGAAAGCGAAGCTCCATCTCATCGAAGGAGCAGACCACGGGTTCAAAGTGCCCAAGAAATTCGGACGGACGCCCAATGGCGTTGACGAGGAAGTGACCGCCGCCGTCCTCGATTTTATTGCGGAGGTGTGATGTCTAGGATTACCGCTCTACAGAATCTACTGGAGAAGGATCCCGGGAACGCGATGACGCGCTACATGCTGGCGAACGAGCTCTACAAAGACGGCCAGTTCACTGAAGCTGCGAACGAGCTCGAGGAGTATCTCAAGAACGTGGAAGACGAAGGCGCAGCTTACCGTACCCTCGCGGACGCGTACCTCCAAATCGGAAAGAAAAAAGAAGCTCGGTGGGCGCTACGCCAAGGCGCCCAAGCCGCGCGCGTTCACCACCACGAGGGAATGGCGGAGGAATTCGAAGAAAAGCTGAAAGAGCTGTGAATCAGTCCAACATCCAGCCATTTCTTTTCACGCAAAGACGCGAAGGCGCAAAGCTGGTGCCGTCGATGCTGACCGCTTCTTTGCGTCTTTGCGCCCTTGCGCCTTTGCGTTAAGAGAAACGCCTGCTGGGTCCTGCTCCTACTGCTCAAACACTTCCCAAGCCACGATCCGCCAGTTGCCTGCCTCGCGGACCCACAGGATTCCCAGGATTCCGGAGCCTTGGCGTTTGAAGCGGAAAAGCGTGGCGTAGTACGTGCCGTAGGCGTCGGGTGTCGAGGTCTCTGGTGGCTCGCCGCACAGATAAACCGATGCGTCGCCGTCGGTGAGCTCCAGGAGCGCGAAATCATCCTGGAAGGGATGTTCCAGAATGCGTATGGATTCCCGCCACGGCAAAATCACATCGATGGCCTCGGTAAGGTTATCCATGTCGCCCATTTCGTGGACACCGAGCTCCATCGCGGCCCTGAGCGCCGCAACCGCTCCTTGGTCCCGCAGAATTTCGTCGTCGACGTCGTCGTCGGTATCCACACACGCCATGGCGCGCTGCGACATGAAATGAAGTGACTCGTCGACGTTCTTGCGTACGAGCCAGTCCGTGAGAAATTCCTGGGCGGCGTCTTCGAGTTTCTCAGGCTCGTCCCCTAAAGGGCGATCCGGGGGCAGGGGGGTGGGCGCCTCTGGCGGTTCTCTAGATAGCAAGCCCGGTCCGCCTTGATTGTCGGTGTTGTGGTCGACCTTGCCGAAGGCAGTTCGCCACCAGGCCACGAAACCTCCCCAGCGGCCGACGTGCTTGTCATGATTGTCTCCGGCGCGGACGTCGAGTTCGCCGACGTCAGGTGCCCGTTGAACATCGCCTGAGGCATCTTGCTCGAGCGGTAGTCGACGTCGATATCGGCTCGCGTTCGGTCTTCGGAAATCGAGAACTGAATGCTCGGAAGCTTTCCACCCTGACGAAAGCTGTAGGGGTAGCCGACGTGGTACACGGTGTTGAGGTGGCCCAGCGTGAACTCTTGCGATTGCTCCAAGGTTGACCGCGCGCCGTCTTCGAGGAACACGTAAATGCGAAACTGCTGATCGCCCGCCCGTCCGTAGTACTGACCCGCGATGCGCTCGATACCTTTGACCAGATCGATCGGGTTCCCGAGAGAGTTTCCGTTCTCGTCGGTGAGCGAGGAGCCCATCAGCGCGTGGGTGACGGCGTCGAACGTCGTGCGCTCGGAAATCATCATCGAGTTGAAATGCGCTTGTGGCGTCAAATCGAACTCTGTTTCCTCGTTGTAGGTCTTCGTGTAGCCTTCGAAGAGCTTTTTTTGTTCAGGCGAAAGATCACCGAACCGGCTGAGTCCGGTATCCATGTCCAGGCTCGAGTCGGCGAGCAGCTTACCGGGCCAATCGCGCTCCACGCCGATGACCTCGAGGTCGCCGGACGTCTTGCGAAGGTACACGGTGACGGCCTTGTCCTGTTCACCGGCCGAGATCCGAGCCGCGACATAAGTCCCCTCGGGCGCGGCGAGCGCGATCGGCGGAATCTCTCGGTTCCCGGCGGAGACGCCGATGCGTCGGTGCGTTTCGGCAGCGTTGTCGAAATGGCTCCATTGAAAACTGTATTCGCGGGGGCCGGTGACCCCTGACTTGATTTCGAGGTCATCGAAGTCGAGCTCGCCGCCGCGCACCTCGAAGTTATCGAGCGGCAGCACCTTGGCGAAGTACGTGGCGCCGATTCGATCCCGGCGCTCGATGAGACACTTCGCAATCCAAGCTTCGGCCTCGGGGTCGCTGTATCGACCGGTGCTCACGATCGCGCGGATGTCGTCATCGGTGAACTCCATGACCTGCTTGGTCGCCCAATAGGTATCGTCCGGAAGGCGGTTTGCGAACGGCGCTATGGTGGTGTTCGCCTTCCATTTCTAGGGTTCGAAGGTTTCGTATTCAAAGTGCCCGACGGATCGAAACTTCGGGTAGTTCGCACGCTGCCATTTGGGCGAATATATCCCCATCCCGGGAAGGTTCTTGAAGGTTTGATTGAAGTCGTAGGTCTTCTCGTTACCTCGGAAAGACTTCTTGGGCTCGGTGCCGCCGCTACCGAGCGTGGCGTAAAAATCGACGAGGTTGTGACGAATGATGGGCACGTCGTCACGGATCATGAGGGTGTCGAGGGTGTAGACGGCGCCCATGCGATTGTGATTGAGCCAGGACGAGAAAACGAAGAGCCCGCGGAGATCGCGCCGGTGCTCGTGGGGCACGATGTCGTTCGGGTCATCGGTCCGCACGCCGAACACTTGATAAGGACCGAGTAGCCCTTCCCACGAGCCGGGAATGCGGATCGCTGTTGCCCGATAGCCTCTCTCCGGATCGCGCGCCACATCGTCGAGAAAGACGTCGATATCAAGGTCGATGAGATCTTGAAGATCACCGGCGCTCGTCACCCTTTCGCTGCCGTCGGCCAGCACCAGACGGTCCCGCTCGAAGTACACGATGTAGGTTTCGGGGACGAAGTAACCGAGCGCGTAGAGAAACTTCGAGGACACCATTTCCGCGTCGGTCGCCATTTCGAGCCACCCCGGAGGATCGAAGCGCAGGAGGTAGATCTGTCGGGTTGAGTCGGTGATGAGGACACCAGGGCGAAAGCCGAACTTCTTGACAGTCAGGACCTGCCATTGGCCGTCGGCGGGTGGCCGGTCGTCGCCGGGTCCGCGCCGCAACCCGTCTTCGCTGAAGTGGTGCCGTCCGTGACGGTTCACGAACCACGGCCCGTCCATGACATCGCCCATCGTGTTCACGGCGCCTGCCGGTATCACCCCCCTTTCCGGGTGACGCTCGCCGGGAGCCCCAAACGTGTGGTTGAACGTCTCGAGGATGTCACTGAGCGCGCGTGTTTGCGGGTCCGTCGTTGGCCAGAGCGGGGGCACCGCCTCGAGGGGGTCGTCAGGATAGAACTTTTGGGCGGTGGCCAGGTTGCTGCAAACCAGAACCGTCAAGAGTGCCGCGCGGAGGTTGCCGCGCATTAGTAAATGCCCCACTTGGTCTTGAAAATGTCACTAAAGGTCCACATCCAACGAAAGCCCTCGCGTCCTGCGGCGAAATCGATCCGCATGATGTACGCATCTTGGACCTTGAACCGCAAGCCGATGCCGGCGTTCCATTCGAGGTCACTGAAATCGACATCTTTGAGTCTCGGAGCGACTTTGCCGACATCGACGAAGATCGCCATGTCGAGTGCTGACGAGGCGTACCAGCGATGCTCGACGTTCACGATGATGGCCTGGTTGTCGTAAAAGCGGTAGCGCTGGAATCCGCGCAAGTTGTCGTTACCACCGAGCTTCGGCTGAAGGTAAAAGGGGATGACGCTGTCGTCGACGCCCTCTTCGGACGTGATCTCGGCGAAAACTCGGAACGCGATGACCCGGTTCTTGTTGAAGTACGGAATGTATTGCTGCACTTCGAAGACCAACTGGGTGAAGTCGAAAAGCCCGTGTTCCTCGTCCGTGTATTGCCGGACGGTGGTCGAGTAGAAGCCGCCGGAGCGCGGGCCGCTCGGGAGGTCACGATAGTCGACTTCGATGAACCCACCCCACCGGGAGTACCAGGTATCGATCTCGAAACCGGGCGCCTCTTTTTTGTCGAAGATCTCTTCGAGAGACGGGACTCCGCTGCGATTCCCCGGACCCGTGTGGACCGCGACCGTCCCGATCGTAGCTCCGACGCTCAAACTCGGAAGGATGTCGTAGCCCGCCCGGAAGTCGGTCGAAAAATCGTTGTAAGTGTAGCTGGTAAGATCGTCGAGGCTCGAGTCCGCGCCTTGACCGTAGTAGTCCATCTGCGGCGAGCTCTCGTACTTCGTGTAGAAGTTGACGAAAAAGCGCTCGGTCTCGATGCCTTGGAAGGCGACCTCGGCATCGAACATGTAGGCCAGCTGAGGCGTCATCCGGGCGGTTCCGCGAAAGCCGATCCTCTCCCGCCAGAGATCGGTGCGCCGATACCCGACCCCGAAGCTCATGCCTTGGCCGGACCGCATCCCCCCGAGAACGAGCTGACCGCCGTTGGCACCTTTGCCGGAGCGCGCCCCATCGAGGAGACCGCGTTCGACGAGACCGTTGACATGG
Organism: Candidatus Marinacidobacterales bacterium; assembly: GCA_965237955.1. GTDB lineage: Bacteria > Acidobacteriota > Vicinamibacteria > Marinacidobacterales > SMYC01. The sequence continues at coordinate 5,753,996 of OZ250169.1, forward strand.
TCGACGAGCGGTGATTCGCGCTCGGGCCACAGGCGCGCCCGCTGGTCTCTGCGTACTGCGAGGATTTCCTCGGTACGCGTGCGAAATTGCGCGCTCGCCGATACAGCGAGCGACAAGAAGATGACGATGTGTAGGGTTCGTCTCATTTCCGGAGGATTCTATCGCGATTGGGTTCGACAGTTTCCGCGGCACTCACGGAGAAAGTCCCGGCTCGTAATTGTTCACAAACTGCATGAACATCGACGCGTCGACCATATCCTTCGCGATATACCGGATGCTGTGCGAATCGATACGTTCTACGACCGACAGATACGACAGGATCTCGGCTTGCCGGTAGTTCTTGAAGCTGATTTCGAGTTGCAGATCGCTGATGCGGCGCATGGGCTCGAACTCGTCGACTCGCTCGATAGCGCGCCGCGCGGCCGCTTCGATGACCTCGTAACCGGCCTCGGGGGTAAGGGTACGGGCGGAGTGAAAACTCTTGGCCCACTTCACGGTGGCACCTTCGACATCGTCGCCGACGTAGCGCTGCGTCTCCGCAACAATCGCGTCGTCTCCCGAGACCATGACGATGGGAACGCCGAAGTGACCGGCAATCGCGGCGTTGAAACCGGCTTCGGCGACCGACGTGCCGTTCAAGCGAACGTCGGTCAGCGTCGCACTGCTCATCGTGTGAGCGCGTACGCCTTCTGGGTTGGACGTCGACGTGTGGTAGCCGATGAAGATGGCCGCATCGAAGCTCTCGTCGAGGCCGCCCATCATGCCGAGCGGACGCGGCCACGAACGGACGATCTGAACTTCCTTGGGTAGCCTGTCGATAAGAATGTTCTGACCGTTTCCGTGCGAGTCGCTCACCAGGAACTCGGTGGCACCCGCCGTGCGCGCGCCACGAATGGCGGCGAGCACTTCTTCGGTCATGTACTCGCGAAACTTCTGATACTCGAACCCGGACGGGCTGAGTTGGGCTCCGGTCACGGCTCCGACGACGCCTTCCATATCCGCGGATATGTAGACCTTGATCTGGGAGCTCGCCTGATGTGCGAGCGATAAAAGGACGACGGTCAGAATCGGTGCGACTCGTGTTCTCATGGAATAGCCTTTCGAAACTCCGGCTTTTTATGTCAGCGCGAGCCAAATCGCAACTGCAGCAGGACGGCCTTTCGCGATAAACTTCCAGGTTCACTGTGTGCAGAACGGAGACCGATGAGCGTTTTGAGTTCGATCGAGGATATTGCGGCGAAAGCCCGCGAGGAGCTTTCCCGAGTGGAGGACGAAAAGGCCCTCGAACAGTGGCGCATCGCCTTCATGGGACGGAAAAGCCCGCTGCAATCGTTGCTGCGCTCGCTGGGCGAGCTCGACGCTGACGAGCGCCGTGACGCGGGACGCGCGGCCAACGAGCTCAAGGGCGAGCTCGATCGCTCTCTTGAGACGAAGCGCGACGAGCTTCGACTCGCACGCATCCGCGAAGCCGAGACCGCCGGGCGTGTCGACGTCACCCTTCCCGCACGGCCACTGGCGGAAGGGAGGCTCCACCCGATCACGCAAACCCAGCGCGACATCATTGACGCCTTCGTGGCTCAAGGCTTCTCCGTGATCGAAGGTCCCGAGGTCGAGCTCGACTACTACAATTTCGAGGCGCTGCGTATTCCGAAAGACCATCCCGCCCGTGAGCTCATGGACACGTTCTATATCGATCGGGGTGGCGACACGGACAGCGACACCAAGCTGCTCCTGAGAACACACACGTCGCCGAACCAGATTCGTTTCATGGAAAAGAACGAGCCGCCGATCCGGATCATCTGTCCCGGCCGCACCTATAGAAATGAAGCCACCGATCCGACCCACGAGTGGATGATCACGCAAACCGAAGTCCTGGCGGTGGACGAAGGTCTCACTCTGGCGCACCTCAAGGGCACGCTCTTCGAGTTCGCCAAGCGTCTCTTCGGGCGTGAGCGCAAGATTCGTTTCCGTTGCGATTTTTTTCTCTTTGTCGAGCCCGGCGTCGACATGGCGATCGACTGCTTCATCTGTGGCGGCGATGGATGCCGTATCTGTAAGAAGGAAGGCTGGATCGAGATTCTCGGCGCAGGGATGGTGCACCCCGAGATTCTCGAGAACATGGGGTACGACCCCGATATCTACACGGGTTTCGCCGCGGGACTCGGCGTCGAGAGGATCGCGATGTTGCGCTACGGCGTCGACGACATCCGGCATTTCTACGAAAATGACGTTCGCTTCTTGAGGCAGTTCTGAGTCATGCGCGTTCCCATCAAGTGGTTGAGTGAATACGTCAACCTGAGTCTGCCGATCGCCGACATTGCCCACCGGTTGACGATGGCCGGGCTCGAAGTCACCGGAATCGAGCGTACAGGAGAGGAGTGGGACGGCGTCGTCGTCGGCCACGTGCTCGACGTCAAGAAACATCCCGACGCCGATCGTTTGTCGCTCGTAAGCGTCGATGTCGGTGACGAAACGTTCGAGGTCGTTTGCGGCGCTCCCAACGTTGCCGCGGGGCAGAACATCGCCTACGCGAAGCTCGGGACGCGGCTCCACTTTTCCGGTGGCGCGCGCACGGGAGAGAAGAAAAAGCTCAAGAAAGCGAAGATCCGTGGTGTGGTGTCGACCGGGATGGTGTGCTCCGCGCGGGAGCTGGGTCTGTCCGACGAGCACGAGGGTATTCTCGTTCTTTCCGAATCCACCGAGAAAGGGCAGCCGCTCGGCGACGTCCTCGGCGACACGGTTCTCGACATCGACATGAAACCGAACCGCGCCGACGGTCTTTCCATCGTCGGAGTCGCTCGCGATGTTGCTGCTCTCACGGGCGAAAGCTTGTCGGAGCCGGATTGTTCCTTCGAGACTCTCGGAGGAGCTATCGAAGGGCGGGCGAGCGTCGAGATTCAGGACCCGGATCTGTGCGCGCGTTTCACCCTCGCGATCATTGAGAACATCAACATTGGTCCATCACCCGCCTGGATGCAGGAAGCGCTCCTTGGTGCGGGCATGCGGCCTATCAGCAATGTCGTCGATATCACCAACTACGTGATGCTCGAGCTCGGACAGCCCATCCACGCGTTCGACTACGACAAGGTCCGAGATCACAGCATCATTGTGCGACGCGCCCGACAAGGTGAGAAGCTGAGCACGCTCGACGGAAAACAACGTACGTTCACATCCGACGAGCTCCTGATCACCGACCCGTCGGGACCGATTGCCGTCGCCGGAGTCATGGGTGGGCTCCACACCGAAGTTACCGACGAGACGAAAACGATCTTGCTCGAGGTGGCGAATTTCGATCCGGTGAACATTCGCCGTACCGCGATGGCCCTCAAGCTTCCTAGCGAGGCATCTCGTCGCTTCGCGTGGGGGATCGCGCCCGAGCTGGCGCCGATCACGTCCCGCCGGGTGACCAAGTTTCTCGTCGAGCTCGCGGGCGGCAAAGCCTACGAGGATCTCGTGGACGCTTATCCGAGGCCGTCTCAAAAGGTGACGGTGTCTCTGCCCCGAAAGCGTATCCCCCAAGTGCTCGGGATCGATCCGCCAGAAGAGACAATCGTTTCCTCGCTCGAGGCGCTTGGTTTCGGGGTCGCCTCCCGAAATGGTGGCTTCGACGTCGACGTACCGTATTGGCGGCGCGACGTTCGATGTGCGGATGACGTCGTCGAAGAAGTTGCTCGTATGGTGGGCTACGAGACCATTCCTGCCGAGCCACTCGCGGGTCGGGTGCCTCCCGGCGTACCGCAACCGGTTCGTGAGCTCCGCGAGCGCATCCGGGACGTTCTCGTCGGCGGGGGGATGCAAGAAGTCATCACCTATCCGCTGACGAGCATGGAAGTGTTGGCGCGCGTCGTGTCTCCCGAGACGCTCGAACACGTCGTGCCCCTCGTGGTCGTGAATCCCTTGAACGTTGGCGAAGAGCGGATGCGGACTTCGCTCCGCGCTTCGATGCTCGCGTGTGTCGCGCGCAATCTTCGCGTCACCAAAGAACATATGGCGTTTTTCGAGTGCGCACGCGTTTACACGCCGACGGCGCCGACTGAGGATGCACTTCCGCGTGAGAGCGAGCACGTGGTTGGTGCGGTGACCGGCGCCCGTCTCGATCGGTTCGGGAATGCGACCGACGATCACGTGGATTTTTTCGACGCGAAAGCCTACGTCGAACGCCTCTTCGATCGACTGAGCGTCGGCGTCAGTTTTGGCGCCACCGAAGAATATGGATTGCTCTCGGGCCGCACCGCGGAGATTCGGGTGGCGGATACCGTCGTCGGGGTCGTCGGGCAAGTGCATCCGAAGACGGCGCAAACGTTCGGGCTCGGACAAGACGTCTACTTGCTGGAAGTCACGCTCAACGAGCTCTTGCCTCATGTGCCGCCGGTGGCACATTACCGCCCGTTCTCGAAATACCCGGCGGTGGTCGAGGACTTGGCGGTTGTAGTCGATCGCGAGCAGACGGCGGCGACGGTTCTGGCGGAGATTATCGCGCACCCGCTCGTCGCCAACGCGCGCGTCTTCGACGAATATACGGGCGAGCAAGTGCCGGAAGGGAAAAAGTCTCTTGCGTTTGCGGTTTCCTATCAGGCGCCCGATCGAACGCTGACGGACTCGGACGTCGCCAAGGCACGCGAGAGGATCGTTTCTCGCCTTCGAGGCCGGTGCGGAGCGGAGCTGCGTTCCTAGTGCCGAAACGCCGGTTCGTCAGGCTACGTAGGTTCCGTGCGTGTCCCGAACTGATTCATGCACGGCTTGTCAGACCCAGCCCGCGGTACCGGTGCCCCTGACACAGCCCGGGTTTGAGTCACTATTCCTGGTTCAGTTGAGTGAGAAGAGGTTTGCTGATCTTGGCCACGATGCTCACCTGCCTGCCCACGAGATCAGCCACGTCGTAACGGATCGAGGTGCCGAGAACCATGGCGACTTCTGCAGCATTCAGGTTGTAGTCACTCTGAAGCCAACGTGCCAATTCGGAGGTGGCGCGCTGCATGGCCTGTGTAAGTGACCCTCCGATGCCGATGGCCATCAAAACGTCATCATTTTCAGCCCGTGGCGTGCCGATGGATTTTCCCGGTAGCACGTCCACCGTGAGCTCAAGTTCCAATGAGGTCTCGAGCGCAGAGCCGGTCAATTCTCCGTCTCCCTGGATAGCATGGCCATCACCCACAAATAACAGCGCGCCGGCCTGAAACACGGGCAAATAGACGGTCGTGCCCTCCCCAATCTGATTGTAGTCCATATTGCCGCCGTACTCGCCGTGTATTGGTTCAGCGTGAAGATGACAGCGAGGTTGGACGTTAACGCAACGCCCGGCGGCAGGATGTCCCCTATCGCCCCAGGGATCGTACCAGAGTGCTCGGGGGCGTCAAGGGTAAAGCGCGCTGCGCGCGGTAAAGCGCGCTGCGCGCGCCGGCTTCGCCGCCCTTGACGCCCCCTGCGCTCTCTGGTACTCAATGCTTGTGGGCGAGAGGGAACGGAGTGGGGCTCCTGGGATCAGAGTGTTCATGCGGGCACCTTGTTCGCACGGCGCTCACGCCGCAGCTTCCGAGCCTGCTCGAGTTTGCGGTCTCGCTCCGACCAGATCTGGGTGGCCTTGCCATCCATGAAGTCCAGCGGCGCAATGTAGCCGATCGCGCTGTGCAGGCGAACCCCGTTGTAATATTCGACGAATCGTTCCATCAAGCGGCGAGCCTCTTCGAGGCTCGTGGGGCTGGCAGGACAGGGCGTCCGATTTTATCGTCTTGTGCCAACGCTCGATCTTCCCGTTCGATTGCGGGTAGTACGGCGCGGTCCTCACGTGCGTCATCCCTGAGATGCGGATGAATGCCTTGAAGTCCTTCGCGATGTACTGCGGACCGTTGTCCGAGATGATTCGAGGCCGCGCATCGGGGTACAGGACGCAGGGCGTCCGATTTTATCGTCTTGTGCCAACGCTCGATCTTCCCGTTCGATTGCGGGTAGTACGGCGCGGTCCTCACGTGCGTCATCCCTGAGATGCGGATGAATGCCTTGAAGTCCTTCGCGATGTACTGCGGACCGTTGTCCGAGATGATTCGAGGCCGCGCATCGGGGTACCGCTCCTTTGCTCGCTCCAAGATGCACTCCACATCCGCTTCCGTCATCGACTCACGAATCTCCCAGTGAACCACCGCGCGGCTCGCACCATCCAGAAACGAGCAGAGGTAGTAGAACGTCCCACCCAGGTTCAAGTACGAGATATCCGTGTGCCAGTGCTGGTGCGCTCGCAGCGGCTGAACGAAGCCCGTTCCCTTCTTCGACGGCTTCGGGTTCCAACGGTCCAGACGACCCGCCTTCGACAACACCCGGTACGTCGTCGAGGGGCTAACTGCCACCACGTCTTCGTCCAGCATCATGAACGTGAGTCGGCGATACCCGTCCAGTGGGTGGCAGTCGAAGTAGTCGATCACGGACTGGCGCTCCCATTCTTCGATCCAGTGATCCCGCGGCACCAGGCCGTTGTGCTCATTCACCTTCCCGTACCGCTTGCGCCAGTCGTAGAACTTGCCCCGAGCGATCCCGCACCACTGAACGATCTGCTGGACCGGAAGCTGGGTCTTGGTGGCGATTGTGTTCACGAAGTCGACAACCTCGTCACGACGGTCATGGGGAATCCAGGCACCACTCAGGCTTCCCCAAGTTTTTTTTTGAGTGTCACGTACTCTTCGGTCACCTCAGCGATGATCTGATCCTTACGGGCCACCTTCGCCTCGAGACGGGAGAGCTTCTCCTCTAGCTCCTTCTCACGGCTCGGCGCACGACGGAACGAAAACACCGTATGGGCTCCAGCCAATAGCTCCCTTTGCCATGTGTAGAACAGGCTCGGCTGGATTTCTGCCTCGTTGCATACCTCCGAGACCGGCTTTTTCTCGGCAACGTGCTGGCAGGGCGTCCGATTTTATCGTCTTGTGCCAACGCTCGATCTTCCCGTTCGATTGCGGGTAGTACGGCGCGGTCCTCACGTGCGTCATCCCTGAGATGCGGATGAATGCCTTGAAGTCCTTCGCGATGTACTGCGGACCGTTGTCCGAGATGATTCGAGGCCGCGCATCGGGGTACCGCTCCTTTGCTCGCTCCAAGATGCACTCCACATCCGCTTCCGTCATCGACTCACGAATCTCCCAGTGAACCACCGCGCGGCTCGCACCATCCAGAAACGAGCAGAGGTAGTAGAACGTCCCACCCAGGTTCAAGTACGAGATATCCGTGTGCCAGTGCTGGTGCGCTCGCAGCGGCTGAACGAAGCCCGTTCCCTTCTTCGACGGCTTCGGGTTCCAACGGTCCAGACGACCCGCCTTCGACAACACCCGGTACGTCGTCGAGGGGCTAACTGCCACCACGTCTTCGTCCAGCATCATGAACGTGAGTCGGCGATACCCGTCCAGTGGGTGGCAGTCGAAGTAGTCGATCACGGACTGGCGCTCCCATTCTTCGATCCAGTGATCCCGCGGCACCAGGCCGTTGTGCTCATTCACCTTCCCGTACCGCTTGCGCCAGTCGTAGAACTTGCCCCGAGCGATCCCGCACCACTGAACGATCTGCTGGACCGGAAGCTGGGTCTTGGTGGCGATTGTGTTCACGAAGTCGACAACCTCGTCACGACGGTCATGGGGAATCCAGGCACCACTCAGGCTTCCCCAAGTTTTTTTTGAGTGTCACGTACTCTTCGGTCACCTCAGCGATGATCTGATCCTTACGGGCCACCTTCGCCTCGAGACGGGAGAGCTTCTCCTCTAGCTCCTTCTCACGGCTCGGCGCACGACGGAACGAAAACACCGTATGGGCTCCAGCCAATAGCTCCCTTTGCCATGTGTAGAACAGGCTCGGCTGGATTTCTGCCTCGTTGCATACCTCCGAGACCGGCTTTTTCTCGGCAACGTGCTGGCGCAACAGCTCTGCCTTTTGCTCCGCAGTGTGACGACGACGACCTTTGCTCATGACAGCTCCTTTTTCCATGTGCGTATTTTAACTTCAGGACTGTCATGTTCCAGCTGAACCGAAACACGGCGGGGACGGGTTTACCCAACACAGAGAAGGATCCTGGCGCACGGCTCCCTCCCAATTGCCGCCCCCGCCACTCACGGAGCGGCATCAAAGCAGCCGTGGCCAAATATATCGCCTGTTAGCTGTAGGTAGGAATCTATGCTAAAAACGCGCGCGAGGTCAAGAGTGTTTTTGCTTTTTTTTCCGGGGGCACCTTGACTTCGGTTGGGTGCGAAGGGATTGTTTACGCATGCTGAGTGCGACAAAGGCTTTGGTTCCGGTGTTTTCGTGCGTTTGGGCGTGTTTGTCTTTTTCGCTCGCGGCCGCGCAATCGTTCGATGACCTGACGTTCGCTTAATCGGACCCGCGGTGATGGGTGGACGTATCGATGCGATCGCGGTCGTCGAAAGGGAGCCATCGACGTTTTACGTTGGAACCGCTTCCGGTGGGCTGTGGAAAACGGTCAACAATGGCACGACATGGACGGCCATCTTCGACGATTACGCGACGTCCTCCATAGGCGATGTTGGGGTTTCTGCGTCCGACCCGCGGATCGTTTGGGTCGGCACCGGCGAGGCCAACAATCGACAAAGCTCGAGTTTCGGCGACGGTGTGTACAAGTCGATCGATGCCGGCAAGACGTGGGCGCACCAAGGTCTCGTTGATTCGGGCCACATCGGAAAAGTCGTGCTCGATCCCAAAAACCCCGAGCGCGTATTCGTCGCTGCCTTGGGGAGCCTGTGGAGTGCGGGAGGAGAGCGCGGGGTGTTCCGCACGCTCGACGCGGTCGCAGCTGGAAGCAAGTTCTCGAGATCGACGAAGACACTGGCGTCAGCACGTTGGCTCTGGACCCAGTCAACGCGAACGTGCTCTACGCCGCTGCGTACCAACGCCGGCGCACGCCCTGGGGTTTCGACGGAGGCGGGCCGGGGAGTGGTCTCTACAAAACCGTGGACGGTGGCGACAGTTGGGTCCGTCTCAACTCTGGACTCCCCGAAGGTCCGCTCGGGCGCATCGGCGTCGCCGTTTTTCGTGGGGATCCCAACATCGTGTTCGCTCTCGTCGAGCACAACACCGAAGGTGGGCTCTACCGCTCGAGCGATCGGGGCGAGAGCTGGACGAAAAGCAACGATCTGAACCCGCGGCCGATGTACTACAGCAAGATTTTCGTGGATCCGACTGACGCGGATCGGATCTACGTGCTCGGCTCGTCGTTCCATGTCTCGGACGATGGCGGACACAGTTTCGTCACCAATCGCGACATGACTCCGAGATACGACATCGGTGTCCACGGCGATCATCACGCTCTTTGGATCGATCCAGAAAACTCGAATCACCTCATTCTCGGCGGCGACGGCGGGCTGTACTTCTCCTGGGATCGCAGTCGCTCGTTCGCGAAAATCAACAACCTCCCGATTGCCCAGTTCTATGACATCGCGGTCGATATGGACGAGCCGTACAACGTTTATGCCGGAGCGCAGGACACGCACTCGTGGGTGGGGCCGAGCGCCACTCGGAACCAGATCGGGATCCTGAACAGCGACTGGGTCCAGACGAACTTCGGCGACGGCATGTACCAGCAAGCCGACCCGACCGATTCGTCGATCGTTTATACGGAATCGCAGGGCGGCGATATCGTTCGTCTCGACCGTCGCACCGGCAACCGTAAAGCCATCAAGCCTTACCCGAAACCGGACGAGGACCGGTACCGGTTTCACTGGACGTCGCCGATACTCATTTCCCGCCACAATCCGAAAACGGTGTTCTTCGGAGGCAACCTGTTTTTCGTGTCAAGCGATCGCGGCGATTCATGGACGGCTTCGTCGGATTTGACGCGGAACGAAGACCGGGACGAGCTCACCATCATGGGTCTCATTCCGGGGGACGATACGCTTTCGCGCCACGACGGGGTTGACGAGTGGGGCACGATCACGACGATCTCCGAGTCAGCTCTTGCCGCGGGGACGGTGTACGTGGGGACGGACGATGGACGGATCCAACTGACACGCGACGGCGGCTCGAGCTGGAAGAGCCTCGAGGGGTCGCTTCCGGGAATGGATCCGGTGCGGAGCAAAGTGAGTCGCGTTATCGCATCGTCGGTCGAGCTCGGCAGAGCGTACGCGAGCTTCGATCGGCACGCCCTCGGCGATTTCACCCCGTACCTGTTCGTCACCGAGAGCTTCGGGGATTCCTGGAAGCGCCTTGCACTTCCGGATGCAATCGGCTGGGTCAACGTGGTGACCGAGTATCCAGGACACGGTGATCTGCTTTTCGTCGGAACCGAGACCGGTGTGTTCGTCTCGCGCGATCGCGGTGCCTCGTGGTCGCGGATGACGGGAAGGTTTCCAACCGTCCCGGTGGATGATCTCGTGATCCACCCGCGAGACGAAGACCTCGTCGTCGGCACCCACGGCCGATCGATCTATATCCTCGACGACATCGGACCGCTTGCGCGCTACCGTTCCGATGTGTCGACGGCTCAGCTGTTCGCGCCGCGCGATGCGACGATGTTTCTTCCTTGGAAGCACGAGAGCTACGGTGCGCAAGGACAATACGTTGGTGAGAACCCGACCGCGGGCGCTATCGTCACCTACCACTTGCCGAACGAACTGGATGTCCCCGCCACTCTCACGGTGCGCGACGAGGGGGGCGCAAAGCTCCGACTCGTCGAGGGGTCCGCGCGCAAAGGGTTCAATCGCATCGTGTGGGATCTGCGAGCGGAAGGACCTGAAGGCGTGACCGATGGACGGGGACCGTTCGTTCCCATGGGAACCTACACGCTCACGCTCGAAGTGGGAGCGGAGCGCCTCGATACGACTGTACGCGTGGACGTCGATCCCAGGATGGACATCGGCGCGACGGAGTTTCGCGCGCGCTACCAGTTCTTGACCGAGGTCAACGCGCTCCGCGAACGCTTGCAACGCGCCGTCAACCGTGCCGACTCTCTGGAGCGCGAATCGAAAAAAATCTCGGAGATTTTAGAAGCTAATGATGAGGACGTGCGCGCCGCCCTGAAAGATCTCGAAGACGCCGTCGCGGCCGCCAAGGAGCCTCTCGCCGGGAAACGCAGCTTCCGTAACCCGACGTTGCTCACACGAGCGTCGCAACTCCTCACGGAGCTGAGCGGCGACAACGTGCGCCCGGGAACCCTACACGGCCCCACCGGGGTCCAACGAGCCCGCCTGACCCAGTTGAGCACCGAAGCCGACGAAGCCATCGCCGAGCTCGAAGCTACGATCAACATGTCTGTTCCTGAGATTAACCGCATGTTGCAGGAGAAGGGGCCACTTCAGTTGAAGTAAGCATTCAGCATCCAGCATTCAGTTCAAACCAAGTTGTGCCGGTAGGGAAGGCGATCTTAGGAGCACCGTCCTTGCCGCTAGCCAACGCCTCTGACCGGCACGGCCTTTGTCGACGACGCGGGCCCACTTCGTGGCAGGGACGTGGTCTGAACTGGATGCTGAATGCTGATTAAAAGTCAGAATCCAACGAATACTCCGCATCCGCAAAATCCGGCAGAGCCGCGGCGACGCGGATGGGGACGAGTTCGGGTACCGATCGCTTCAAATATGCGATCTCCTGACGCAGTTTCTCGAGGTCTTCACTCCGGTCGATGTCGTACCAGCGGATGAGGGTCGAGACGGAAAGCTTCCGCGCTTTGACGACATTCATCGTCTGCTGGAGGACTTCCGGTGTACCCCAGTCGATGCCTTGAAACAGCTCGGGAATCCACTCGCTGCAGCCGAGCAAGTAATACCCGCCGTCCTCGGCGGGACCGAGAACGACTTTGCGGTGCTCGAGCTCGTCAAACGCTTCGTGCACCACTTCGGGAGGAACCGTGGGACTGTCGCTTCCTAGCACGACCAAACGCGTCACCTCGCTGCGAAACCCCATGTAGAAAAGACTCGCGAGTCTTTCTCCCAAACCTCCAGTTGCCTGCACGGTCGTGGTCCAACCGCTAGGGACATTGAGCGCGCTCGGGTCTTCGAGAGGCTCGCTCAGCAACAAGAGCCGGTCGATGCCGGGCCGCTCGATACGGGTCAAGTGGTCGAGTGTGTCCTCGACCAATGCGCGATGCAGCGCAAGTGCCTGCTCGGCGGTGAGCGGCGGGGAGAGCCGTGTCTTGACTTTCCCGAGCACGGGCGCGCGAGCGAAAACGGCAAGAAGCTCGGTCACCGTCGAGAACGCTTCCTCATGCTCATGATCATGAGCCGCGGGCCTCGCTGAGAAGTCTGAGGAGAGCTCGGTTCTCCGGATTGGCGGCAAGACCTCGCCGGCACACGCGCGCCGCGGAGCCCGGATCCCCCGCGTCGATCAAAGCGCGCGCCGCCTTGACGAGCGGCGCCACTCGACGAGGCTCGACAGACGCGAGCTTCAAGTAGATCTCGGCCGCCATCTCTGGGTTGTCGAGATCGACGTAAGTGTCGCCGAGCCGCTCCAACACCGCGGGACTGTCGCCCCGCAACCGAAGAAACACGTGATACGCGGTGACGGCTTCGGCATGATTGTTCCGGGCGCGGTAGAGGTCGCCGAGCAGTCGATGCGCTTTGGCCGGTATCGGAGTCGCCTGGCTGGCGCGTTGAAGCTCCGCGAAGCCTCGCGACTCATCGTCCATCGCGAGATACGCGCGACCGAGCGCGAGAGCTGCGCGACCGTCGGCAGGGTCCATCTTGACGACCGACTCGAGCGCGGTCACGGCTTTATCCAGCGCGACGCGATCGCCCGAGAGCATCGCTTCGGCGAGCCAGAGCTCGCCGAGCTGGAGATACGCGGCCGGTAGATTGGGGTCCTGTTCGAGCGCAAGGCCCACGGACGCCATGGCCTCGGTGCGGCGTCCAGCGAGCTGATGAACGGTGGCCAAGTGCAAGTAGGGCTCAGCCGCGCCCGGGTTCGCGTTGATCTCCGCCTGTACCGGCTCCATGGCTCGCTGCGGATCGCCGCTTTCGATGTAGAGGTCGATGAGAGCCGATCGGGCAAGCTCCGCTTCCGGCCGCAGCTCGAGGGCCTTGTGAAAATCGGCGTTCGCCTCGTCGATGTCGCCGAGCGATCGAAAAACGGCGCCGCGCAGATAGTAGGCTTCCCAAAATCCTTCCCGGAGCGCGGCGGCGCGATTCAACGCGGCGATCGCTTCGGCCTCACGCCCGGCGCGGAAATGGACGAGGGCGAGCTTGTACAAAACCGTCGGGGAGTCCGGGTCGATGTCGAGCACCAACCGATAGTGCACCGCAGCTTCATCGAAGCGCTCGACCTCGTTGTACAGGTCAGCGAGACGCAACGATACCAGGAGGATGTCGGACGAGAGCCTCGCTGCGGCTTCGAGATCGTCGAGCGCGGTTGCGAGGTTGCCTTGTTGGCGCTCGGCTTCCGCACGCTTGACGTAGGCGATCGCGTCGTCGGGCTTCATGCCGATGGCGGATGTGTACGTTCGACTCGCTTGGAAAGGGAGCTCCTCTCCCATGAGCTCATCCCCCAACCGGACGAGCTGAAAATACCGGTAGTCCCGCGCGAGCACCGAAAACGAACACAGAAGCGAGCAGGGCGAGCGACGCCAGCACGAGGAGCGACTTCCGCAAATCTATAAATCCCTTTTGATCAATAGGTTAGCAAATCGACGCCGGGCACGTCAAAACAAATTGGAACTAAATCGATCATCGCGGTGTCCAAGCTAACGTACGGGCCGGTCCCAAAGAAGCGGAAACCAACCGTGTGGTAGGATACACGAAAGGTTAGAACTCAGGATGCGCCGGCCCTTTGGACGCCTCATGAACCATCCAACGTCGGCGTTGCCCGCAGATGAGCTACTCAGGCTCGACGGTGAAGCGCGTCAAACGACCCGCTGGTCGGGCGACGAGGTCGCTCTCATCGAGCGGTGCCTCGCCGGCGACGACAGCGCGTTCGATGAGCTGGTACAGCGGTATCAAGACATGGTGTTCAACCTCGCGTACCGGCTCTTGGGAGGCTACGACGAATCGGTCGATCTGTCGCAGGAGGTCTTCCTGCAGGTTTACCGCAAGTTGGGAACCTTTCGTCGAGACGCGTCACTGAGAACGTGGATCTATCGCATCGTCATCAACCGAGCGAAGAACCGGCAACGATGGTGGAGACGGCGCTTTGGCGAGATGACCGCGGTCAGTCTGGACGACTTCGAGGCCAATCCTAAACTTGGGCAGCGTCTCTTGTGCACGGGCAGCGCGGGCCTGACCGTCTCGTCCGGCGATCTGGTTGCGCCCGACAAGGCGCTCGAGCGCAAAGAAGTCGGTCAGCTGCTGCTCGACGCTATCGATGAGCTGCCCTTCAGTCACCGAACGATCTTGCTTCTCAAAGAAGTCGAAGGGCTGTCTTACGACGAGATCTCGACGACGCTGGATCTCCCCCTGGGAACGGTGAAGTCCCGGCTCGCGCGCGCCCGTAAATCGCTCCGGGACGAACTCGATCCTGGTGTTTTCGGAATAGCTGAGGAAGTGTGACATGTTCGTGCATCCGCGGAATACCGTTTTGTCGGTGCACCACGACGGCGAGCTTTCGCCGACGCTCGCGGCTCGGGTGGAAGACCATCTGAAGCAATGCGAAAGCTGCATCGAAGAGTACGAAAAGCTCTCGAACGCGGCGAATGCGGTTCGTCATCTACACACCCTGCGGGCGCCCTCGCGCCTTGCATTGCAGGTGCGGGAACAAATTGACGCCGAGGAGCGTGGCATGGTGCCGGTTCTGCGCAGCGAGATTCAGCTTTCGCGCAACCACACCGGTTTCTTTGCGGCTCTAGGGCTTGGCACGCTAGCAACGGTTTTTCTCATCGGGCTCAGCGGGCTCGTTCTCACGCTCGACCATCGCTACGGCGAACCAACGGCGCGCCGCATTACCTCGGCGTGGATCCAGTCCACCCTCCCCGAGCCGGTCTTGCTGCACGAGCTGATGAGCTCGCCACGATTTCGTGATGGGTCCTTCGGCGGCAAGTCGTTTGCGGAGATGAAGACCGGTCAAGAGGGCCAATTCCTGACGATGGCGTCGATCGACCGAAACGGCACGCTGCAGGGGCTCGAGGTCATCTATCGCAGCGGCGATGAAGAAATGCTGTCACGCGCGCTCGCGGCAGTACGTGAAACGGGCTTCGAGCCCGCGCGCCTCGGCGATCAGACGATCTCGGTGAACTTCCTCTACTTCTTCACGACCACCGAAGTGCGCCCGGACGGCCATCGACTCTCGACGCTGCCGCTTTGGGAACCCGCCCACTTACTGCGGACCCGCGCCTAGCTGGGCAGCCGAATCCGCGCGCCAATACCTTTAACGCAAAGACGCCAAGGCGCGAAGACGCAAAGAGGGAATTAGCGTCGAAGGCGCTTCACTCGGCGCCCTTGCGCCTTTGCGTTTGTTTTTTTTCGAGTTATCAGCGTAGCTCGGCGCGGGCGGTGGCGGTGTTCTCGAGACTGTCCGTCAACTTGACGACGAGTGTGTAGACGCCGCCGTCGTTGTAGCCTTCGAGCTGGAAGTCGAAGCTCTCTTCCGTCGAGTCGGCGATACCGTCCACCGGGAAGATGACGTTCCACGACCCCGAGTTGATGGCGTACTCGACGCTTCGCACGGGAGAGATGTCGTCCCGCGCGGTGAAAGTCACCTGGTGGCCGTTCGTGTACGGAGATATCGCAAGACCTTCCACTCGTGGCGGCGTGTTGTCGACCTCGAAGCTCTTGCTCGCTCTCTCGCCGGTCCGTGCCGTGTCAGCCGGATTGCCAGGCGAATCGCTCGCAACGATCTTGAGGGCATACCGCCCGTCGGGCATTGCTACGGTATCCCATGCGATGACTGGGCTCTTCAGGTCTTCGCGCAGAACTCGCCACAAGGTCTCTCCTTCCGCGCGGTAGTGGACTTCGAAGGAGAGCTCGTCATGGTTCGGGTCGGTGGCCTTCCATGTCACCGTCTGGATGCCTTTGCGGTACATTGGGCGGCTCATCGCAGTGAGGTTCATGAGCGGAGCGGCCGGCTGGGCCTGGTTCCCGTTCCCGTTTCCAGGATCGGTGCCGTCGGAGAGCGTCCCGTCCATTCCCAGGAGCTCGACTTCGCCGGTTGTCACGATTGGCTTTTGGAACGACTTGCCCGGCGGGTGGATGGTGATATCGGAAACTTCGGGCGGCAGGTTCTGCTGCAGATACACCGCGGTCACGTTCAACAACTCGGGCGTCGTCTCCCCGGTCGAATTCAGTACCGCTCTCCATTGAAAGAACCGGCCGCGCGGGCTTCGAATCTGCTCACCGCCTGCGCCCGTGTACGCCTGCGACCAGTCACTCCACGTGTTGTCCGCCTCGGCCGAGTTCCCCGAGCGGGTTTGAAGTTGAACCGACGTTCCCTTAGGCACCCGCGCTTCCCAGCGAATCCGGCCCCACGATGAAACCGTCTCGGTGTCCTTCGTTGGCGATTGGTACACGCCTTCGGTGAGCCGGCCCTGATTCAGCCGGTAGAGCTTGGCGGGATTCGAAGTCGCGAGAAACGTTTGACCGTTCGCTGCCATCTGTACCGCGGTGACTTGATCGGCCTCGACGCTCAAAAGTAACGAGCTCGTCTTGTTCTGGCCTACGAGGAAGACGCGCCCTTCGTTTCCCGTTCCCACCATCAACCGGTCGTCCCTAGCGAATGACAGCGACAGGGGAGTGTCTTCACGGGACGTCCACAGTTGCTCGGCCGCGCCGTCCGGAGTAATTCGATAGACGCTCCCGCGTGCCGACGAGCTCACCGGAGTCGGCGATGACGATGCCGACACGACCTGCGTCGCCGTGGCGGTCACGGTCACCGTCGCGGTGCCCCCGGTAGGCGTAGTGGTCGATGCTTGCGGGGGAGTCACTGATGGTGACGGGGCTCGCGTCGGCGTGCCGCTTTGGATCGCGGCGACGAAAACATTGCCTCGAGTGTCGGTGGTAATCGCCGGCACCTCTTGGAATGGGGTGTCGAAGAGCACCGAGGTCGCGCCATCGCCGTCGATCTCGAGGACGAGCCCGTTCGATTCCGTGCCCGCGTAGATCGTGTCGTTGTTGTCGACGGCCAACGACACGATGTGGGTCTCCTCGCTCGTGAACAGAACCTCGCTCTCTCCGCTCGACGTCACCCGATAGACCTTCGCCTCGTCTCCGGTCGCCACGATGACGTTGTTCAGCGAATCGACCGCGAGAGCCCATATGTAGCGGTCGTCCGGGTCGAAGAAGACTTCGTGCGTGCCGACCTCGGTTGCGATCCGATACACGAGGCCTCGGGGCGATGTACCAGCGTATAGAGTGCCGCGCCGGTCGACGGCGAGCGCGTGCACTTGAAGCTCGTCGGTGTCCATGACGACACTCGACTGTCCGGAACTATCGATCTTGTGGATCTTTCCGTCGTTGCCGGTGCCGACGTACACGTTTCCGGAGCGATCGACGGCGAGTGCCCAGAAGTGCGGGTCCGTCGCCTCGGTGAGCACCTGGGCCGAAGGGGCAAGGCTGATGGTTCCGTCGGAGCTGATGGAAATGCCCTCGGTATCACCAGCGAGAAAGTCTTCTTGGCTTTCGAGTCGCCAAAACGTCGGCACGGCGGCGAGCGCCGAGGCCGCGACGGCGAAGGCGACGAGCGCCAGCGAGAGTCGGCCCGGAGAATGGTTCAACAACGTCGAATTCCTTTCGATGGATTGAGGGAGCGTCAGCGTTTCTTGACTTGGAGGTTCAGAACGCGCGCACCGGAAACGTTGTAGTCGGTGACGAGCTCGTGCTCCCAGATCGTGGAGTTGCGTAAGCGGGTGTAGCCGCTACCGGATTCATCGGTCTCGAGCACGTTCAAAACGCTCGGCGGCAACGAGCGCATGTACTCGCCGTCGACGATGGCGCCTCCCGCGCCCGCGCGGCTCAGCCGTACATAGAGGCGGTTGTTCTTGCGGAGCGTGTTGATGGCACGGACGAGCTGGCTCATATTCTTGGGAACGAACCCGTGGCGCGCTTCGCGTCGTTCGACGGCGGACAACGTCCCGGCGTCGGCGACCATGAGGCTGACCCTTCCCGACGGCACGTTGGACGGAATCTCGACGTCCACAGTCTCGAGCAGCTCCTCGCCACGGTAGGTCTTCAGAAGAATCTTGAGCTTCACCGTCCCGCCCGGAGCGACCTGATCGGTATCGAGCCATGCCCTCGAGAGGCGTGCGGTCAGGGGCGTCTCGGTAGCGACGACATCGACCCGGATCTTCTCGAGCTCGATGTCCTCGAAATCGTTGTTGAGGAGAAATGCGAGTGGTGCGGCCACCATCGCCGAAGCGGATACCGCGGCTTGCTGATCGGTGAACACATCTTCCACGCTGACGATGCCGTTGTCGGCGGTCTCGACCCAAGCCGAGACTTTGACGGTCTGGCTTCCGAACTGACGCTCTGTCGATTGGAGAATCGCGATCAGCGACACGTAGGCGAGTGCCGGGGAAAAGAGCTGATCGTTGACGAGCTCGAGCGAGTAGTTCTTCTCCTGCCCCCGGCTGGTTGCGACGGTTACTTCGAGCGGGATCATCCGCGGCCGGATGTTGAGCACACCCTTGATCGCCGTCGAGCGGTCCTGGACCCAGGTGCCGATGGTGTCACCGCTACTCGCCATCTTGAACGAGTTCATGAGCGACGGCAGCACGAGGTGAACAGTGGAGCGTGTCATCGGGTATTCGATCGGGCCGAGGTTGAAGAGCGGATGGCCGAACGCGTAGACGTTCCCGGTGTCGGGATCCACGTGGGTGACCGTGCCCATTGCCGAGATCTGCAGATCGCCGGTGACCAGCCCGACGCCTACGGCATCGCCCGGCTCGAGCGGGTCGTCGGCCAGCGAAGCGCTTCGGCCGCTTTGCCCACTCGGCACCATCACCCCCCCCATGAGAGGCTCGATGCCGAGCTGCCGCAAAAGCGGAGCGACGACGTCGAAGGATTCCTGGGGGAAGCCGAGAAGTGACACCGGGGTCACGATCGGCGCGAGGTTCTTACCCAGGTGCGGCTGCAACAAGTGAACGCCGGTGAGCGATACCCCTTGGAGGGGGACGGGCCGCAATCGCTCGGGCGCGACCGCCGCGAGTTTTTCTGAGGTCAGCGGAAACGTAAGGGGCGCCTGTGCTCGGCGCAGCGAAGGCGTCGCCGTCGCGTCGAACATTTCTTGAATGGGGGTGATGCCCGCGATCGGATCTTTCGCGAACGGAAACGCGAAAGCGATGGCGCCGACGAGTTTGCCGTCGATGTACACCGGGCTGCCGCTCATCCCGGCGATGACGCCGGTATGCGCGAGGGGGCCACCCTCGAGCTCGGCGAGGATCATGTTCGAGTTGGGGCCGACGTTTCTGAGCACCCCCATGATGGTGACTTTGAATGACTCGATCGTGTCTCCAGAGAACACGGTGCGGCCTTCGCCGACCATCCCGGGACGGATGTCCTCGATGGGAATGAACTCGAACGGCGGCGTTTCAAAAGCGGCGCCGACCGACAAGAAGGTCGCGAGAACCGCGATCGAGATTAGTCTCATGTCGTTTCCCATCATTCGGTTACGTGCTCATGGCTGGCGGGGAACAGGTTGTAAACCCTACAAACTATAATAGTTCAAGGAGAAAGAAGGGTCAACGCGGCCGTTTGCCGCGATAGGATCAGGGCGTGGCCTTCGAGAGCATGAACGTGAGACGTACACGTTTGGTAGCGTCGGTGGTGGGGAGATCGGTCGATGCTGTCGCGCGCACCGTGGAACACGGCACCGGCGGCGCAGACGTCGTGGAGCTCCGCGTCGACGGTCTCGCGGACGTCGGCGACGCTGAGCTCCGACAGTTGCGCCGCGCGATCGACCGGCCGGTGATCCTGACGTGCCGTTCGCGAGGCGAGGGAGGATTGTTCGAAGGGCCCGAATCGGAAAGACTCGCGCTGCTCGAGTGCGGTGCGAGCGCCGGGTTCGACTACATCGACGTCGAGATTGCCGCGCTCGAAAAAGCGTTCCCAAAGGGGAATGCGAACTTGATTCTGTCGCACCACGACTTCGACGGACTCCCGCGCGAGCCGGGCGCGCTGGTAGAGAAGGCTATCGAGTTGGGCGCGGACGTCGTCAAGCTAGCCGCCCGGGTGAGCTCGCTCGACGAAGCATGGACGCTCGCGAGCATGGGCGACGATGTGCGGAAAGCCGGCAAGGCGTTCGTTCCGGTCGCGATGGGACCCGCGGGCGTAGCCGCTCGTATCTTGTCCGCTCGCTTCGATGCGGCTTTTACCTATGCGGCCGCACGCGGCGGAGCACCGACGGGTCCAGGCCAGGTGACGCTCGACGATATGGTCAATCTGTATCGGTTCGCGTCCATCGGGAGCGACACCGAGATTTACGGAATTCTCGGAACCCACGCGCTTTCGAGCCGCTCGCCGGTGATGCACAACCCGTTTTTCGAGCGCGTCAAAATTAACGGGCTCAACGCGGTTTACGTACCGTTCGAAGAAAGTGATCTCGAGGCTTTCGTACGTGGCGCGAAGCGACTCGGCGTTTCCGGATTGTCGGTAACGCTACCGTTCAAGGAATCGATCCTCCCGTTTCTCGATGAGGTTGATGACGACGCCGCGCGCATAGGGGCGGTCAATACCGTCGTTGTTCGCGACCACCGCTGGAAGGGATACAACACCGATGTGGACGGTGTCGTGGACTCGCTTGCCCGATACGGGGAGTGGAAAGGTCGAAACGCGGTGGTCGTCGGGAGTGGTGGAGCCGCTCGCGCCGCGGTTTTCGTGCTCGAGCGTTTGGGTGCATCGGTGCGGGTTGTCGCCCGCCGGAAAGACAAAGCGGCTTCGCTCGCGAAGGAAGTGGGCGGCGCTTCGGGTGTGCTCTCGGAGCTCTCGGAACTTGATGCCACGAGCTGGGATTTGCTCGTGAATGCCACTCCTATCGGAAGCGACGACGCGTCCCCGCAAACGCTTCCGCTCGCGAGCATCGACTCCGAGCAGTGCGTGCTCGACATGGTCACCGCGCCCGAGATCACACCGCTCATCCGCCGTGCACGGGATGCGGGGGCTCGCACGATCACGGGAATCGAGATGCTGGCGGCCCAGGCCGGCCACCAGGACGAGCTTTGGACCGGTATGCGGCCACAGGCGTTAGAGCTCGAGCAAAGCGCGCGCGGACACGGACGACATGTTCAGGGGCGGTATTCACGGCAAGTTCTGTTTGACGAGATTGGCTCTGATGGACAGCGCCGGATTGGGACGTCGCGAGTCCTCGTCGTCGGGGTGGGTGCGTTGGGATCCGTCTCGTCGGAGATGATCGTGCGCGCCGGAGTCGCGTCGCTTCGCATCGTGGATCGAGACTACGTCGACGAGTCGAATCTGCAGCGGCAGAGCCTCTTCGACGAGGACGATTGGCGCGCCGGGCTCCCGAAAGCGATTGCGGCTGAGAGAAAGCTGTCGCGCATCAACGGTGATGTCAACGTCGAGGCCCACGTGAGCGATGTGCACGCGGGGAACGTGCGCGCTCTTTTCCGCGATGTCGATCTCGTCATCGACGGCACCGACAACTTCGAAACGCGGTACCTGTTGAACGATGCCTCCATCGATACCGGCGTTCCGTGGATCTATGCGGCCTGCGTCGGCAGTTACGGGATGAGCTTTGTCGTGGTTCCCGGGCGTACGCTGTGTATGCGGTGTTTCCTGGAAAACGAGCCGCCACCGGGAACATCGCCCACGTGCGACACCGCGGGCGTGATCGCTCCCATCGTCCACGCCGTTGCTGCGTTCCAAGTGGCGGAGGCGCTCAAGATTCTTTCTGGGCGAGAGGACGCGCTGACCGGCGACGTGTTTTCCCTGGATGTGTGGCGAGGCCGGGTCCATCGTTTCCGGCCGTCCCGACCGCGGGTTGAATGTCCCGCGTGCGGCCGGCGTGAGCTCTCGTATCTCGTCGGCGATGGGGCCTCTCAAGCGGTGACGCTGTGCGGGAGAAACGCGGTTCAAGTCCGCCCGTCGAAAACGCGCGCACTGGACCTCGAGGAAGTTGCCAAGCGTCTGAGAAAGCTCGGTAGCGTCCGCGTCAATCCGTTTTTGTTGCGCGTGAAGCTCGAAGAGTGCGAGCTGGTCTTGTTCAAAGACGGACGCGCGATCGTGCACGGAACCGTTGATCCCGCCGAGGCGCGCAGTCTCTACGCCCGGTTCGTGGGAAACTGATCGCGTGAACGAGCACCTACTGTCCCTCGTGCTCCCGCGCGTGCGCGAGCTGACCGCGTATCACCTAGAGCGGCACGACGGCCGCATCAAGCTCGATCAGAACGAGAACCGGCTCGGCTTACCCGAGCCGATCCGCGCCGAGCTCGAGCGACGACTCGTCGACGTGCCAATCGATCGGTACCCCACACCCGAGCAGCCGGAGCTCAGGGAAGCTCTGGCGCGCGTGACCGATTGGCCGGCAGAAGGCATCGTGGTTGACAACGGCTCCGACCAGCTTTTGCATACGTTTGCGCGCACGTTTCTCGAGCTCGGACGAGTGGCGCTCGCCCCGACGCCCAGCTTTTTCATGTACTCGCTAGTCCCCTGGAACAGAGGTTCGTAGCCTAAAGCTCGACGCCATTTTGTGGGCTGGCGAGGCGTGACGACGAAGTCATATTGGAATATTTCGAGGAGGAACAACGAAGCCAGCGCGCAAAAAGGGCCCGAGATTTAGGCTACGAACCTCTGTTCCAGGGGACTAGCGGTGCGGCTCGCCGGCGCCGAGCTCGTGGAAGTCCCTCTCGATGCCAACTACGCTTACGTACTCGACGCACTACTCGACGCCGTTTCCGAGCGCGCACCGCACGTCGTGTTCCTGTGTCGCCGAACAATCCTACCGGTACCGTGCTGAGAGCGGACGAGCTCGAGCGTATCGTCGGGGCCGCCCCGGGAGTGGTAGTTCTGGACGAAGCGTATTGGGAGTTCGCAGGCTGGAACGCGCGCGAGCTCATGAACGATCACCCGAACCTCGTGATCTTCCGAACGTTCTCGAAGGCAATCGCGATGGCGGGGATCCGCTTGGGATACCTCCTCGTTCAACCCGAGCTTCGGAACGAGATCGTGAAAGTCCAGCCACCCTATCCGGTCAACCGGCTCTCGCGCGAAGCCGCTCTGGTCGCGCTCGAGCACTACCAGCTAACAGGCGAGCGTGCTCGGGAGCTGGTAACCGCGAGGGACGCGCTCTACCAGCGTCTCGAGGAGCTCGACGGTATCGAAGTTTTTCCGTCGCAGACGAATTTTCTCCTCATCCGCTCACGCGGAGGAGGGACAGCAACCTACCAGGGTCTGCTCGAACGCGGGATCGTCGTGCGCGATGTCAGTGCACATCCGCTCCTTCGCGATTGCTTGCGTGTAACAATAGGCACGGCCGACGAGAACGAATCGGTCTACGCGGCGCTTCGTGACATGATGGCGTCATGACCGACGGCAATTCCACGCTCATCATCGATGCCGATGACACGTTGTGGGAGAACAACATTCACTTCGAGGAGGCTACCGAGCGCTTTCTCGATCTCGTCGAGACGCGCGGCGGTGACCGCGAGCGTGCGCGCGCGCGGCTCGTTCACATCGAGCGAAAGAACATCCCGGTCCATGGCTACGGGACGGGTGGGTTTACGCGGTCGTTGATGGACACTCTAGAGGAAATGACGGGGAAACCTGCGACCGCATCCGATCGACAGTCTATTCTTGCGCTCGGTGCTCTCGTGCGCATGATGCCGATCCAGTATTTGCCCGGCGTCAAGGAGACCCTGCCGCTTCTCAAGCGCCGCCACCGACTCATTCTGTTTACGAAGGGTGACCAATCGGAGCAAAGAGACAAGGTCGAGCGCAGCGGTGCCTCGTCGTTCTTCCATGAAGTCGAAGTCACGGGTGAGAAGGGGCCTGACGATTACCAGCGACTGCTCGACGCGCACGGGATTGAGCGCGAATCGAGCTGGATGGTAGGCAACAGCCCTCGCTCGGACATCAACCCCGCTCTAGACGTCGGATTGGGAGCGGTCTACATCCCGCACCCGCAGACGTGGCAACTCGAGCACGAGGAAGTCCGCCCGCGAGAAGGTGCGCGTTTGAAGATCCTGAAGACGTTCGCGGAACTGTTGGATCACTTTCTTCACTAAGCTGAGTCCTCTGGTTTCGGCACGGCGTCGCCCCCTGCGCCTGCCCGATACGTCTAGTTTTGATTGAGCGGGGACGGGCAGGGGCTAGGGCAAGGGCAGGGGAAATCCGAATCCCCACATTTTCCCTCTGCCGCTTTTCCAGTTGACACAAACCCCTTGCGTGTAGAGAATAACCTCAACCCTCAACCGTCCGGACAACTGAATACAACTGGTCGAAAGGGGGATCTGTATGTTCAAGAAAATCGGACAGCGCATCCGCAAAGTCCGATTGGAGCACGGAATCAAGCAGAAGGACCTGGCGCGCAAGATCGGCATTTCGCAGGGGGCGCTGACCAACTTCGAGCTCGGCCGCCGGAAAATCTCGTTGGAGTGGCTCTTGAAGATCTCGCGCGCTCTCGAGGTTCCCGTCGGTTACTTCATGGGAGCCGTCGAACCGCCAGCCGATGACGACACGCTCGGTCCGAAAGAGCACCGTCTTCTCCGTGCCTTCCGCCGTATGGGCCGCGATCCGCGTCTTCAGATGGAGATCCTGCATGTCATCGAGAGGATGGGCCATCACTTGGGTCGAGGAGCGAGCCGTGCGGGAAGGAGCGCGTCTGCCTAGCCGTCCAATCGAGAAACGCACCCGTCTCAGAGGTTTTCCGTTCGTTCCGTCGCCTCTGAGTCGGTGGTATTAATCCTCTAAAAACAGCAATTTCCACGCCTTTGAGGTACAATTTAGAGGATCTCTTACAATATGCCGGATCTACCGATCTATCCCGAAAAGCGGGAGGCGCCGGGATACGCTCTCGAGCGTCGGCTCAGCCGACTCCACGAGTCGAGCTCGGATTCCTATTCGAGTGCGCTTCAAGCGCTTCGTAACCAGTGCGCGAACGAGACGTTGCGTCTTACCGGGGCACCGAACGAAAGCGAAAAAAACGAGCTCGTCGAGGCGCAGCAAGCCGCGCTCGCCCTCATCGAGAAAGCGGCAGCCAGGGCGAGCGAACCTGACCTCGACCTCGACCTCGTTCGGGAGGTGCATCGCATCGCGAACCCGGGCTCGGACGGGACCTTTCGCAACGGCGACATCGCACCACAGTTCAAAAACGCCCGGCCGTCACCAGCGCGCTTCATCGAGGCGAAACTCGACAATCTGCTCCAATGGCTCTCGACCGAGATTGGCCGCGACATGTTTCCCTCCGCGCGTATGGCCCTGTGGTTCGCCCGGTTCGTCGAGATCGCTCCTTTCGAGCACGGGAATTTCCGAACCGCGCACCTGCTGACCAACTTTTTTGCCGCCACCGCCGGGTTTCCGCCGGTCACACTCGCGCTCGAGGATGCGGAATCGATCCGAACCGAGGTCGAGCGCGCCATCGAGTTCGACACCGCACCGCTCGTCGAGCGGTTCTCCCGAGCGCTCGAAAACGCCCTCCGATCGTGTGAGGAGGCAGCCCCGCGAGAGCCGGAATGACGCCGTCCGGACAACAAGTCCAGAGAGTTCTCTCGGAAGTCTCCGGCAGCCGAGTGCGCAACTTCAGCATTTACGCGAGCGTCGTCACCGTTGCGGCTGCGAGCGCGGCGGGACTCTTCGTCCGTGACGCCGCCATCGTCATCGGAGCGGGGATGACCACGAGCGATATCGCGCGGCTCGCCTACGTCGCGCTCCTCATTGCCGGGCTCACGTATTCGACGTTCCACTACGCCCGGAAGCACCACAGCCAGCTCGACGAGCTCGCACTTCTGTGTTCCTCGTTTGCGGCGTGAACTTGATTGTCCAGCTGACAGGCGGTGCACGCTCCTATTGGCAGGGCTTGTACCTCGTGTTGGGAGGATTGGCGTCGGTGGCGTTTTCCCGTCGACTGGTTGTGGTGCTCGTCGCACTCGTTCTGTGCCTCGAGGTCTCGAATTTTCTCCTCGCGCCGCAAACCCTACAGGGCACGGCAGGCTCGCCGGTCGATTTGTTCCGGCTCGCGCTACTCTTTCTTCTCGCAGTCGTTGGCTACAACTATATGGAGCGCGTCGATCGAGAACGAGCCGAGCGTGCCGAGGACCGGCTCCTGCGATTGAATGCGGGACTGAAACAGCTGGGTGCAACCGACGAAGACGAAGACGCTGCCGTCTCGCCTTTGAGTGCAGACGGGCAACGCATCGGTCGAGCCGAGCAACTGCAACGTCTCGAATTGCACCTCGCACCGCTTCTGCAGCTCGTCACCAAGGCTACCGATGCGCGCGATGCGGTGCTTCTAAGTCGCTGAAGGGAAGGCTCCTATTGGGTGCGCCTCGCTGCGGAAGGAGACGTCGAGCCGCGGCAGTTCGACGTACGCGGCAGCTTCCTCGCGGAAGTGCTTGCGAACGGAGCGACCGGTGTCGCTCGAATCGGGGAACACCGCGTACCGACTTCCGTGGTGGCTGGACTCGGTCCCAGTACAGTCCGTCCAGTCCGTTCTCGCCATCCCGATTCGAATATGGGACGAGCCTCCGTGGATCCTCGTCCTCGACCACGAGGAGCCCGAGCACTTCGAGACCGAGCGCCGCGAAATGGCGGTCGCGGTTGCGGCGCAGATGTCCGAAGCTCAGGCGCTCTTCCGGCGGCAGGCGAAGCACTACGTCGAGGAGCTCGAGCTCAAAGGGCTTCTGCGCGCGAGCGAGAAGCTCTCGAGCTCTGTGCGGTTAGTCGAGCTCTTGCGGCACGTGGTCGACTACGCGCGCGAAGTGGGGAAGTTCGACACGTGCAGCGTCTGTCTCATGTCGGACGGCAACGAAGAGTTCTCGGTCGCGGTCGCGGAGGGTTACCGCAAGGAGATTCTCGGAAAGACGTTCCCACTCGAAGCTCCCACGTGGGCCGGTTGGGTGTTGCGCGCGCGGGAAGAGCCTCTCGCGATCCGCATGGAGCGACGCTCCGGTATGCCGATTCTCGATCCCAAGGAGCGAGCGACGACGGGCGGGGGCTTTCTCACGATGCCGCTCCGAGCGCAACAGCGAGTTTGCGGAGCGTTGTTTCTCACCCGGGAAGGCGAGGGGTTCACCGCGCGCGAGCTGCGACTGCTTCGTATCTATTGCAACCAGGCGGCGGTCGCCATCGAGAACGCGATCGTCTACGAGCGCGTCGAGAATCTCGCGGCAACCGACGGTTTGACCGGTCTGTTCAATCGTCGCTATCTCGAAGGCGCGCTCGAGCGCGAGCTCGCGCGAGCGGATCGGAGTAGCTCGAGCCTTGCGCTTCTTCTGCTCGACATCGATCACTTCAAGAGTTTCAACGATAACTACGGTCACGCGATGGGTGATCTGGTGTTGAAGAAAGTCGCATTGACGCTTCAGCGGTGCTTGCGCCAGGCCGACGTTCTGGCGCGTTTCGGGGGAGAGGAGTTCGTCGTGCTGTTGCCGCAAGTGGGTGCGCGCGGCGCCATGGAGTCGGCCGAACGCATCCGGGCGGCACTCGAGCGCTCCGGCATCCATCCGGGAGGACCCCGGCAACGAGTGACCGTGAGCATTGGTCTCGCGATGTTTCCCGACCACGCCGACTCGTCAGAGTCCTTGTTGCGCGCTGCCGACGAGGCGTTGTACCGGGCGAAAGACGCGGGTCGCAATCGTATCGTCGGCGCTGAACTTCCGGTTCCAACCTTGTAGCCGATTCGTGGATTACTACGAAGCGCTCGGCGTAGCACGAGACGCAACCGTTGCCGAGATCAAGAAGGCCTATCGGGCGCTGGTCAAGGAAGTTCATCCCGATAGCGGCAACCCCGGCGACATCGCCCGCTTCCACGCAATCCAGAAAGCGTACGAGGTGTTGTCGGACCTGAGTCAACGCCAGGCGTGGAGGTGCCCCCACCATAGTTGAAGGTTCGAGGTGGTGGCGGCTCCTGACACATGGTTTACCCGACTTTGGCGTGCTTGTCGAGCGCTTGATTCTCAGTGACCTCCGCTAACTTCGCTTCGAGGATCGGTAGCGATTGGTATCCAATGATACGACGGAAATTTTTCTCCGTGGCGAGCAGAGCCGAAGCGGCCCATCTCAGAACCATCTTGCCATTGCGCCAGCGGGTGACGCGACGGGTACGACCTCGCGCACCGCTGAAGCACGACTCGATGATGTTCGTCGATCCAAGGCAGCGTTTCAGAGATGCGGGGAGGTCGAGCTCGTTGATGGTGAACATCTCGTCGAGCCCCTCCCGGATGCTCTCCGCCGCCGAGGGGTAGTCGTCCTCGAGCCACTTCGCCTGTTGCTCCAACCGCGCTTTGCCCTTCTTTGCTGGGAGCTGCCAGGCCGAACGCAGGCTCGCTTGCACTTGCGGCTTCAGCTCCTGCGGCAGATAACCGAGCACATTGCGCTCCTTGTGCTTCCTGCAACGCTGGACCTTGTTGTGGGTACCGAACACAGCGTCGACGGCGACCCGTAGCGCCTTGGAGCCATCGATCACGAACAGCCGACACCGCTCTGGGCTCAGGCCTCGTTCGACCAGGTCCTCCAGCAGCGCCTTGCACACTATCTGGTTCTCCGATGCTCCATCCCGAAGCCCCAGAACATGCTTGTATCCCTCTGTATCTACGCCGATTGCCGCCAGCGCGTGGTGCTCGCCGAAGCGAATCCCGTCCAGGTACACGACCGCGATCTCCAGCTCGTCCAGCGGACGCTCCATCAGCCCCTGCAACTGCTCCGCGCTTGCTTCCACGAACTCACGGCTCACCTCGCTCTTGCTAACCCCTACCGTCTCCGCCATCTCGGGAAGAACCGACGCGTACTTGCGCGTCGACACACCCAGCATCAGGATTTCCCAGATGCGTTGGCTCAGCCGAGACGAGTTGTTCACCGCTTCGTAGGCAGGAATCGCAACCTCCCCTCCCTCTGCCTTTCCCTTACGCCGCAGACGTGGCCGGCTCACTCTCAACTTCCGCTCCGCAAGGCTTACTACGCCACCCTGCCGGCCGTGCCAGCGAACATCGCTACCCTTCTTCCCCGGGTGTTTCTCCCCAGCCACACTTTGGGCTGACAGATCCAAGACCGCTTCGATCGTCGCTCGGCCAGCAACGTCGATCACTTCGTCGATCGCTATCTCGGTTCGCTCAATCGCATCCAAGAACGGCAACAGAGCTTGCCCCTTCGAGCTCAGTATCTCTAGAAGCTTCTTCCTGTTCTTCGCATCGATGATTTGGTGATTTGACATCGTGGTGGCTCCTTTCTTTTTCCTTCACAGCCGGATTCTATCGAACCCGGCCTTAGGAGCCGCCACTCCTAACCTTCAGCTATCTCAGGGGCATCTCCCCAGGCGTACGATTCGGGCCGGTCGCCCATGGGCCTGACCAGCCTGACAAGCTGGACAGGGGGGTTCGAAGAACCCCTCGTCCCGTTCCGGGAAGTCCGCCCGCGAACCCCACCGACGTCGGCGCACCTCGACATCGTTCTTTCTCCGGAGCAAGCGCAACGCGGCGGTGAAGTCGTCCTCGAAGCACCCAACGAGAGAAGTTGTGAGCCAGGTGCCGGGCGAGGGCTGGACTTTTTCGGCTGGTGCAGCGAGTGTCGAGGCGAAGGCTGGCTACAGACCCGCGAGCGCATCCGTTTCCGCGTGAAGCCCGGCCTGAACCACGGCGACATCGTCACGGCTAGAGCAAGCGACGGCCGAGTAATAAGCGCCCAGATCCGAATCCGCTAGACGAGCGGCCATCCGGAAAGTGCTCCCTGCCTCATACCGAAAAACAAACGCAAAGACGCCAAGGCGCGGGGACGCAAAGGAAAAGAGAGAATCAGCGCCAAAGGCGCCCACTTGGCGCCTTTGCGACCCTGCGCCTTTGCGTTGAGAGTTTTGTCGGCGGTCTAGTCTAGTCGGTGAGGCGAAAAGTCTCAGTCGGGTCGTCTTTGTCAGCGCCGTTGAACCTGTTGTAGGGGAACTTCGACAGCAGCCAGAAACGGAAGCCTCCGAAGGCGATCCCGATGGCGAATGCCACCGCAAGCACGATGCCGATGAAGTAGAAGGTGTGCAAGATGAACCACACGAAAGACGGTTCCGGGTCGGGATCTGTGAGCGTGAAGTATCGGATCGCCGGTTGTTCCGTTTGAGCCCAGAGAAACGCGATCACGTGGCGCATTGCGCCCCATTTTAGCAATTATTGCTCCGCGACGGCGGTGGCAACGACATCGAGGCTCGTTTTGCGGACCAGGGTGCCGTGGTAGCTGCGAATTCCCTGTGCGATCGACTGCGCGATCTTCTTGCGGTAGGCGGCGTCTTCGAGTAGCTGTTCGTCTTTACGGTTCGAGAGGTACGCGACCTCGACGAGCACCGACGGAACCCGCGCGCCCAAGAGCACGTAGAAGGGCGCCGTCTTCACGCCACGGTTTCGGAAGTCTCTCGTCGACTTGAACAGGCCCGTCGCCATTTTGGTCTGCACGTGGCTCGCAAGCTCACGCGACTCTTCGATCTTGGAGTTGTTCATGACCTTCTGGAGAAGCTCGTTGAGCTCCGAAAGGCGCCGGGTCGTCGAAGCGTTCTCCCGAGCCGCGACTTCGGCCGCGTCGGGGGTCGTCGCGAGGTTGAGGTAGTACGTTTCGATACCGCGGGGCCTCGAGCTGCGGCTCGCGTTCACGTGGATGGAGACGAACAAGTCCGCGCCTTTCGAGTTGGCGATCGCAGTGCGCTCTTCGAGAGGAATGAACACGTCCTTGTTGCGAGTCATGAACACTTCGAACCCTTCGCTCACGAGAAGCTTTGACACGCGCCTGGAAATATCGAGCACGAGGTCTTTTTCCCGCAAACCCTTCTTGCTCATCGTCCCCGGGTCGTGTCCGCCGTGCCCGGGATCGATGACGACCCGGCGCGCCTCCAACCCGAGCTGCTGCGCCAGCGAATGGCCACCATCGCTTCGCGGGTCCGGCGCCAAGTCGACGACGGCTTCGGGCGCATTTTGCAAGGGCTCCGGTTTCTTCCCCGAGATGTCGACGACGAGTCGATATGGGTCAGGAAGCCAAAAGACGTTGTAGTCGCTGATGCTCTCGAAGTCCAGAACGACGCGAACGGTATCCGGGTTGTTCTGGCCGACACGGATCTGTTTCAAGAAACCGCCGTCGACGGGAAACGGCTTCGACGCGAGCGCTTTGGTGACGCGCGTGCCGAGAAGATCGAAATAGATACGGTCCGGGTTTTCGAGCTTCCCCTGGCGGTACTTGACATCCTTGTCCAAATCGATGACGACGCGGGTGTACTCGCGCTTCGAGTCGGACCAATGCCGGATGTTCCGGACGCCTATTACTCCGGGCGGCAAGCTTTCGCTCGCGGCGCGTTTCGGCCGCGACATGTTCTCTAGCAGCCGCCTCGCCTCGGAGGCCTCGCTGGTGTTGGGCCACTGAGACGTCACTTTGCGAAACTCGATGCTTGCGCTCTTGCGTTCCGAGCGCTCGAGAAAGATCTTCCCCCGTGTGAGCCGGGCGCGCTTGGCCCATTTGCTCGATGGGTAACCGTTCGCGAGGAGGAGGTGAGTGTCGAGACTTCGTTGCAGGGCAGCCCGATCCTCGAAGCGCCGGTGGATCTCGAGAAGGATCTCACCCTCGTAGTAGAGCGCGTCGTCGCTGTAACCGCTCTGTGGATGCGCGAGCACGACCTTCCGGTATGCCTTGGCCACGTTGTTCCATTCGGACTTTTTTTTCAGGCGTGCTTTGGACTGGTGGAGCTTCTTCTCGGACGCCTGAGCGTCCTTGTAAAGCGTGGCGGCAGACCTCTGAGCTTCGACAACACCGGGCGCGAGAGCCCAGAGGAAAACCATAATACCGACACCGAGCGCGGTACTAGCGGAGCTGCTGATCGACCTCATTGAAATAGTCCTTCGGTACGAGAACCTCGCGTCGATTCGAACCTTCGGCCGGCCCTATTAGCCCGTCCGCTTCGAGCATGTCCATGATTCTGGCGGCGCGGCTGTAGCCGAGACGCAGGCGGCGCTGAAGGTGTGACGTTGACGCGGCGCGCGTTTCCACGACGAGGCGCGCCGCCTTGTCGAACATCTCGTCTTTCTCGAAAGCCTGGGCCTCGTTGCTTTCTTGTGCTCGAAGAATCGCCTGATTGTACTCCGGTTTGCCCTCGCGTCTCCAAAACGCGACCAGACGCCCCACTTCGGCTACCGAGACGAACGGGCCGTGGAGGCGCAGCAGCCTCGCCGAGCCCGGCGGCAACAACAACATGTCGCCGCGTCCTAGAAGCTGCTCGGCGCCGTTCGAATCGAGGATCGTGCGCGAGTCGACTCGCGAGGCGACGCGAAACGCGATCCGCGTAGGGAAGTTCGCTTTGATGATCCCGGTGATGACGTCCACCGAGGGACGTTGAGTCGCGAGCACAAGGTGGATGCCGACGGCGCGCGCCATCTGCGCGAGGCGGGTAATCGCGTCCTCGACGTCCGAGGACGACACCATCATCAAATCCGCGAACTCGTCGATCACCACCATCACATACGGAAGTGGCCGGAGCGGCTCGCCGTTCTCGTCTTCTTTCTTCTCTCCGGCCTCGACCGCGCCCCTGATGATGTTGTTGTATTGATCGATGTTACGGACGCCTTCGGAGGCCAGCATTTTGATGCGGCTCTCCATCTCGAAGACGATCCACTTGAGGACGTCGCTCGCTTTTTTCGGTTCGGTGACCACCGGTGTCAGAAGGTGCGGGATGTCCTGATAGAACCCGAGCTCGATCCGTTTCGGATCGATGAGAATGAATTTCACCTCATCGGGTGTGGACTTGTAGAGAATCGAGCAGATGATGCTGTTCAACAGGACCGACTTGCCGCTACCGGTCGCGCCCGCAATGAGCACGTGGGGCATGCGCGCGAGGTCGCTGACGTAGGGGGCACCGGCGATCGTTTTTCCGAGCGCCAGGGTGAGCCGCGAGGCGCTCGAGCCGAACTCGTCGGTCTCGAGAATCTCGCGAAGTCCGATCGTCTCGCGAACGGTGTTCGGGATCTCGATTCCCACGGTCGATTTGCCCGGGATGCGATCGATGCGGACGGATTCGGCCTGAAGCGCCAAGCACAAATCTTCAGCGAGGGAGGTGATCTTGGCGTACTTGATCCCCGCGTCCGGTTTGAACTCGAACGTCGTCACCACCGGACCCGGGTGGATCTGTTGCACCGCTCCTTGGACCGCGAACTCACGGCAGCGCTGCTGAAGGAGTTTGGCGCGCTCCATGAGGTCCTTTTCGTCCGTTTTCACCTCGTACCGTCGCGCTTCGAGGATACCGAATGGCGGTGTGTTCCACCGGCCCTTCTTCGGTGTGAACGGAAGGATCTCCTGCTTCTCCTGCTTTTGCGGCGTCACCGATGTAGCCGACACTGCCTTTTCCGCCATGACCTTCGCGACGCCAACTGAGGGCGTGTCGCTGCTGTTGTTGGCGTCTGCTTCTTGGTCCTTCTTGATACGCGCCTGCTTGGCGTGTTTCTTGACGACGCGCTCGCGAAGCTTCTCCTTCCGCCGGCTTTCGCGGTAGTGGTGGAATGCGATCAACCACTCGTTCGACTTGCGTCGCTGCCAACTCCGGAACGCCTTGACGCCGCTACTGAGCGACCAGTGGGTGGCGGCGGTGAGTGCGGTGAACCACAGCGTGACCAGCAGGATGAACGCACCAATAGGGTTGAGAAGCGAAACCAGATACGACGCGAGCAGTTGCCCTAACGCGCCACCGGCGGGCGCGAGCTGCCCGCTCAACGGGATTTCGCCGAGAGCTAGCGCCAAAAGCGCCGAGAAGCTCGTAACGAGCGTGGCCAGCCCGATGATTCTGCTGATGCGGGAGTCGATCAGATGGTACCAGAACCGGTTCCAGCCCGCGAAGAACAAGAACGCTGCGAGCAAGTACGACGCCAACCCGAACACCTGGAGGAACGCTTCCGAAAGGAATGCGCCCGCGGGGCCGATCAAGTTCTCGGTCGGGCGCGGTGTCATCTCCTTGAAATACCACGCGGGATCGGTCGGGACGTGTGAGAGAAGGCTCACCGCCAACATGAGCGCCGTCGCCATCGAGACGACGCCGGTGATCTCGGAGAGCCGCTCCGTGGGAATCCAGCTCTCGATCTCGCTTCTACGAGCTGTCGAGCGCGACGTAGGCAAGTACCGCTCCTCCCAGAACGAGGCAATAGTAGCCGAACAAGTGAAACCTTTGGCTCTCTAGAAATTTGATGACGATTCCGATGGAAACATAGCCTATGGCGAACGCCGTCAAGAATCCAGCCGCGTAGCCGAGCCACGCATCGCCGCTCACCGCGGCGGCGTCTTTCAAGTTGAACGCCGCGGCGCCGAGAATCGCGGGGATGGAGAGCAGAAACGAGAACCGTGCGGCGGTGCCGTGCGCGAGTCCTCGGGCGAGGCCGGCGCCGATCGTCCAACCGGAGCGAGAGATGCCGGGAACGAGCGCGGCGCTCTGACACAGGCCGACGACGAGTGCATCTTTGGGCTCGAGACGATCGAGGGTGCGCTCGCCCCTCGAGAACCAGGACGTCGCCAGAAGCCAGATGCCGGTAACACCCAACGATACCCCTACCACCGAGAGGTTTTCAAAGCTCGCTTCGATCGCGTCTTTGAACAGCAGAGCCGCCACCATCGCGGGAATCGTTCCGAGAACGAGGAGCGCGAAGAGGCGTCGACCCGGCGCGCCCACATCCCCCGGCTTCCATCCCGAGAGCACGAGCCCGACTTCGCGCCGCAGATAGAGCAGCACCGCGCCCAGGGTTCCGAGATGCAGCACTACGTCGAATGTGAGCCCGGGCTGTTCGAAATCACTCATGAAATGTTGAGCAATCACGAGATGTCCCGAGCTCGAGACCGGGAGGAACTCCGTGAGTCCCTGCACGACTCCGAGCCAAATCGCCGTGGTCGCGCTCACGGCTCTTCCTCCGATTCGACGACCACGGGAAGGATGACCGGCCTGCGAATGCCACGCTTGCGAAAAAAACGCTTGAGCGTCGACTCGAGCAGGTCTTCGATAGAGTTCTCGTTCTCCGCATCGTCGCTCGATAGCTTCTCGATTGCGGCAAGCATCACGTCGTGTGCTTCCGACAACAAAGCCTCGGCATCCTCGTTCTCGATGAAGCCGCGGCTCAGGATGTCGGAGACTTGCGGTCGACGTCCTGGAGACAGCGAGACCATCGGAACCACGACGCCCGTGGCCGCGAGACGTCGACGGTCCCGCACCACACAATCCTCCACCAAGCCCAGGCCGCTCCCATCCAAGAGTACCTGCTTCAAGTCGAAGTGATCGACCATCTGGGCCCCGCCGGCCCCTTCGGCAGTGACGCGGACGACGTCGCCGTCTTCGGCGAGGAACACGTTATCGGGGTCGACGCCGCTCGAGCGTGCGATCTTCGCGTGGTGGAAAAGCTGGCGCCACTCCCCGTGGATGGGAATGAAAGACTTTGGTTTCACGAGGCGCAACACCATATCGAGGTCTTCTGCGCTCCCGTGACCGGAGACGTGCACGTGCGCATCGCGCTGTTGTACGACGTCTGCACCGAGACGGAAGAGCCGATTCACGACGCGGTTGACCGCGCGCTCGTTCCCTGGAATCACGCGCGAGCTCAAGATGACCCTATCTCCGGGCTCGAGCTTGACGTAGCGGTGGGTATCGTTCGCGATTTGCGACAGCGCGGAGAGCTGCTCGCCCTGGCTGCCCGCGGTGATGACGAGCTGTTTCGAGCGCGGGACGTTGTCGAGGTCTTCCGCCGCCCACAGCACACCGGCGGGCACCCGGAGGTATCCGACGTCGATGGCGGTCTGCACGTTTCCGACCATACTGCGTCCGAGCAGGGCGACCTTGCGGCCGAGCTCGGCTGCGATGTCGATTGCCACCTGAACCCGGTGTGTGCTCGACGTGAAGCACGAGAGCAGGACGCGACCGGGCGCATCCCGCACGAGCTCGTCAAACGCGGCGGCGACGGAGCTCTCGGTGTCGGTCCGGCCCGAGACTTCGGCGTTGGTGCTGTCCGAGAGCATGCACAAAATGCCTTCATCACCCAGAGATGCGAGCCGCTTCAAATCGATCGGCGGCCCAACCGGCGGTGCGTCGTCGACTTTGAAATCCCCAGTGTGGAGAATTTTGCCGAACGGAGTTTCCAGAACCACGGCCACGGCGTCCGCGAGGCTATGGGTAACGTGCACCAGCTCCGCGCCGAACGCTCCGATCGAGAAGCTCTCTCCCGGTGTTACCTCGACGAGCTCGACGTCGTCCAAGAGCTCGTGCTCGTCCAGCCGTTTCCGGATCATCGCGATCGTCAGCTTGGTGCCGTAGACGGGAACGCCGAGCCGCTTTGCCACGTAAGGGAGAGCACCGATATGGTCTTCGTGCGCGTGGGTGATGACGATTCCCTGGAGCGCCTCCCGGTGCTCGTCCACATAGCTGGTGTCGGGAAGGATGAGGTCCACGCCCGCGTGCTCGTGGCCGGGAAACATGATGCCCGCGTCCACGACGACCATCGAGTCGTCCATCCGGTAGGTCATCATGTTCATCCCGAACTCGCCCAGCCCGCCGAGCGGAACGATATCGAGAGAGCTACCGGTGGAGCGCTCGACAGATTTCACCATTAGTGATAGGGGGTTAGCTTCCCGAAGCTCAGGAATCGCTTCAATATTACCAGACAATCAAGTTTGGGAAGCGCAAATTCGGCTGATCTCTGCAAATTCTTCGACTGAAAGCGTTTCCGCTCGGCGGGTCGGATCGATGCCGAGCGTGGAAATCGCCCGCGCGATCACGCCTCGAGACAAGAGTGACGGCCCTAAGTGCTTGATATTATTGGCGATCGTCTTTCTTCGGTGGGCTAGCAGCCCTTTGACGAGCGAGCGGAACGTTCTTTCGTCACCGTAGTCCGGTGATTCGGCGTGCCGAAGGTCAAGGCGAACGACGGCCGACACAACGCGCGGTCGGGGCCGGAACGCCTCGGGCGGAATACGGAAGAGGATTTCCGGGCGAGCGGCCTGCTGGGTGACGACACTGAGGAAGCTGTAGTCTTTCGTGGAGGGGCGGGCGACGAGGCGCTCGGCGACTTCCTTCTGGAACATCAACGTGAGCGAGTCGAAGCGCGCCGTATACGAGAGGAGTCTCAGCAGGATTGGCGCTGCGACGGAGTAGGGGAGATTCCCGTACCCGCGGATCCGCTCGAGCTCGCGGTCTTTGAGCAGCTGCGCATAGTCGAGTTTCACCGCATCGGCTTCGATCAGCTCGAGATTGTCGCCAGCTTTGCGCGAGAGCTTCCGCGCCAACCGCGAATCTGTCTCGATCGCGAGAACGCGCGCTCCGGCATCGACCATGGGGAGAGTGAGTTGGCCCTCGCCCGCTCCGATCTCGAGGAGGGTCTCGCCTGGAGTCGGGGACAAGGTCTCGACGATGCGCGCGATGAAACGGGGATCTTTGAGGAAGCATTGCCCCATGAAGCGCGTGGGGCGAAATGGTGCGGCTATCCGCTGCACAGACGGAGCATAGCACGTGGAACAGGATTCACAGGCGCCGTTGCGCTACAATCATGAACTTGGTCATAGGTTTACGGCCGATGGGCCGGGTAGCGTGGAGACTGGAGGCAGGATGACCGAAGCGTTTAGCGACGCGAGTTGGGAGAGCGACGTGCTGTCATCGAAGCTACTTGTCGTCGTGGATTTCTGGGCCGATTGGTGCGCACCGTGCAAGATAATGGCACCGACGATCGAGGCCTTGGCGCGTGAGCTCGATGGTCGCGCCAAAGTCGGCAAGCTCAACGTGGACGACAACCGCGTCGTTTCCGAACGCTATGGAATCCAGGGAATCCCCACCGTCATGATTTTCGAGGGTGGTGAAGTCAAGGAACAAGTGGTTGGCGTGACTTCCCAAGAGTATTTGGCCCAGCTGATCGACAAGCATCTAAAGACAGCTTGAACAGTTTCGACAGTCTCGACAGGGGGAAACGTCAATGAGTGAGAACAAGAAAACGTGGCGCGTCATCATTATAGGGAGCGGTCCCGCAGGCTACACCGCGGCGATCTACGCCGCCCGCGCCGAGCTGTCTCCGCTCGTGATTGCCGGCTCGGGTGCCGATCCCAAGATTGGGATTCCCGGCGGGCAGCTAATGCTGACCACCGACGTCGAGAACTACCCCGGATTTCCCGAGGGCGTGACCGGACCGGAGATGATGGAGCTTTTCCGCAAGCAAGCCGAGCGGTTCGGCGCGGAAATCGTCTACGCGGATGCCACTGCGGTCGACGTCTCCGAGCGTCCATTCCGTGTCGGGACCGCGAAGGAAAGTTACCGGGCGGAGGCGTTGATCATCGCGACTGGTGCAGCCGCGAAGTGGCTCGGCCTCGAGTCGGAAACGAAATTGCAGAACCGCGGTGTCTCGGCGTGCGCGACCTGCGATGGCGCCCTGTACCGCGGCAAAGAGATTGCGGTCGTGGGCGGCGGCGACACGGCGGTGGAAGAGGCGTTGTTCCTGACGCGCTTCGCGACGAAAGTCACCGTCATCCACCGGCGGGACGAGCTACGCGCATCCAAGATCATGCAGGCGCGCGCGTTCGGAAACGACAAGATCGAGTTTCTTTGGGACAGCGAGGTCGTCGAAGTGCTCGGTGAGAAGGAAGTCGAAGGTCTTCGCATCAAGAATCGCAAAACGGGCGACGAGTCGACTACCACTGTCGGAGCTCTTTTCGTCGCCATCGGGCACGAACCCAATACGGCTGCGTTTCGAGAAACCCTCGAGACCGACGACCAAGGCTACATCATCGTGTCGCACGGAACTCAAACGTCGGTCGAAGGTGTTTTCGCCTGCGGCGATGTGATGGACAAGGTTTATCGGCAGGCTGTCACTGCGGCCGGGACCGGCTGTGCTGCGGCGATCGACAGCGAGCGCTGGTTGGCCGAGCAGGAAGCGGCCCCCGAGAGGAAAGACACGCCAGAGAGGCAAGAAACGATTTCGGAGGCAACGACATGAGCCTGAAGAATCAAAAAGGCTTTTGGGTTGGCGTAGGCATCCTCCTCGTGTTTAGCCTCGCCCGCGTGGTGTCGATGCATGCTGGTGCCCAACAAGACGTGATCGGGAACAAGGCCCCGAGCTTCGAGCTCAAATCCGTCACCGGCGACACCGTCAAGCTCGCCGAGATGGAGGGTAAGGTGGTCCTGCTCGACTTCTGGGCGGTGTGGTGCGGCCCGTGCCGAAAGTCGATGCCGTTTTTCCAAGAGCTCCAGGACAAATACGGGAAGGACGGCCTCGAGGTCGTCGGCGTGCACGTCGAAGATCGCATGCCGCCCCCCGACGAGGTGGCCGAGTACCTCGCCAAACTCGGCGTGACCTACACCAACGTCGTGAGCACCGTCGACACCGACAACGAGTTCATGATCTTCGCCATGCCGACGACGTATCTGGTCGACCGCGAAGGCGTCATCGTCAAGCGCCACATAGGCTTCAATCCCGCGACCGCTCCCGCCGAACTAGAAGAATACGTCCGCTCCCTCCTGGGTGTGGAGTAGAGACCGTGCCCGAAGCTCCTAATCGATCTCCACCAGATCCTCCGACGGAGCCGGGGGAAACGTAAACGCTTCGACAGCCGGTTGGGTGCCGCCGCTTGCGGCGATATGCGCGTCCACTTCGCGATGAATATTGCGGTCGGTCGGGAGCTTTCCACTTCCCTGAATGCGCACCCACAATCTCAAGATCGGGTCGATGTAGTAGTAGCGTTTGTCTCTCGAAACGATGAGGTCGACTTCTTCGAGCCAACGTAAGTAGTCGCGCGTCGATCCCGGTGTCCTGTCGAGCCGGCGCGAGACTTCGGTCAAGGTCAGCCCTTCTTCGTGTGCGAGGACGCGCAGTACCCACTTGCACGCGCCATAACCGCGGGCGCGGTGCAGGAGCTCGGCCATCGTTGCTCGGCACTCCGCGTCGATCCCACCGCCGCGCCGGAGCTCGTCCGTTAACGTCGAGACGATGTCACCGTCCGCGAGGCGCGCGGCATGGACGAGAAGCCCGCCGCTGACCGCGACGGCGAGCTCGGCATCCACCGCTCCTGCGGCCGAGAGCTCGTCGACGGTGAGTGGCGGGATGGCTCGGACCGGCAAATCGGGAAAGTGCTGGCGCGTCCAAAACGTGAACCGCGTCGTGGCGACGCTCGGCGCTTTCGAGCGCGTAAGCACGTCGATGAAATCGTCGAGGGGCCGTTCGACACCCGGGTAGTAGGCAAGCGTTCGGAGCTCGGTCACGTCATCGAGCAACAGCAGCGAGTCGGCAGGTCGCTTCCGAAGCGCGGTATGAAGCGCCTTCAGCGGCGGCCCTCCGCGGGGTGTCGGTCCGAGAAGTGGTTCCGCGAGTCGGTGGAGCTCGTCGCGCAGGACTTCGGGCGAGCATGCGATCGGCTCCAGTCGTGCGAGAGCGGTCGGACCGCGCCAGCGGCGCGCCAGCCGGCCGAGCAATGTGGTTTTACCGCAGCCACGAGGACCGGCGAGGAGCAGGAACGGGCTCGTCGTGATCTCACGGAGGAGATCTCTTTCGAGCTCCGGCCTCGGAATCGCGAGCGACATGCGGCCGCATCATAAGCTATTGAGGCGTCTCGCGGGCCGACTGTTGGGACGAACAATGATTTGTTAGACTTATCGCTTGTGATTTAGGAGTCAGTAGAGGCGCTGAATGCCGAGTGTCGTCGTCGTCGGCACCCAATGGGGTGACGAGGGCAAGGGAAAGTACGTGGACTTGCTGTCCGGGCGAGTGCAACTCGTGGTGCGTTATGGCGGTGGCCACAACGCGGGCCACACCGTCGTCGTGGAAGGTCAGGAATTCATCCTCCACATCATTCCGTCCGGAATTCTGCATCCGAGTGTAACTTCCGTGATCGGTAACGGCTGCGTCATCGATCCCGACGCGTTCATGACCGAGGTGCAGATGTTGCGTGGGCTCGACATCGAAGTCGGCGCCAATCTGTTCATTAGCGACCGCGCGCACCTCATTCTTCCGTACCACCGGCTACAGGAGCAGCAAGAGGAAGAAAAGCTGGGGAACCGCCGGATCGGGACGACTTGCCGCGGCATCGGTCCCGCGTACGAAGATAAAATCGGTCGCCGCGGATTGCGCGTCGGCGATCTGCGACATCCAGACTTTCTGAAAGAGAAGCTCGCCTACCTCGTTCACCAAAAGACCGCTCTTCTCGGTCTTCCGGGCGAAGAGAAAGAACTCCTTGCCGAGTCCGAAGAAATGATTGCGCGCTTCACCGACGAGGCGCTCGCCCACATCACCGACACGTCGCTCCTCGTGCACGAATCGATCCTCGCGGGCAAGAACGTTCTTTTCGAAGGCGCACAGGCGACGCTTCTCGACATCGACCACGGGACCTATCCTTTCGTCACATCGTCGAATCCCGTCGCCGGGGGCGCGTGCACCGGTGCCGGCGTCAGCCCGAAAGCCATCGACCACATTCTCGGCGTCACCAAGGCCTACATCACCCGCGTTGGTGAAGGACCGCTTCCGACGGAGATGCTCGGCGATCTGGGCGAGACCGTCCGCCAGAAGGGCGCGGAGTTCGGCGCGTCGACGGGACGGCCCCGTCGGTGCGGGTGGTTCGACAGCGTCGTCGTGCGCTATGCGAATCGCATCAACGGTCTCGATGCACTCGCGATCACGAAGCTCGACGTGCTCGACGGCCTCGACGAGATCCAGGTTTGCACACATTATGACTATCGAGGCGAGCAGGTTCAGGAGTTTCCCGGCGAGCTCTCCATGCTTGAAGAGTGCAAGCCTGTCTACCGCACGTTGCCCGGATGGGAAACGCCGACCGCGGGCCTCGAGGGGGTCGCG
This sequence comes from Candidatus Marinacidobacterales bacterium, assembly GCA_965237955.1. Classification (GTDB taxonomy): domain Bacteria; phylum Acidobacteriota; class Vicinamibacteria; order Marinacidobacterales; family SMYC01. The sequence continues at coordinate 5,795,796 of OZ250169.1, forward strand.
GACCTTCCGAAGAATGCCCGCGCTTATCTCGAAGCACTCGAAGAGCTCTGTGGGGCGCCTGTGCAAATGGTCTCGACCGGCCCTGAGCGGCACTCGACCATCGAAGACATGGGCAAAAGCGGTCACTCAGTGCTCGACGACTGGTTTGGCGCTCCAGGCCGGAGTCCGGCCGCGTAAGTGAGTCCAAACGCACGGCACTTATTGACGAATCGCGACGAACGCCCTAAGATCTCCCTTTCAGGGCCGTTAGCTCAGTTGGTAGAGCGCCTGCCTTTTAAGCAGGATGTCGATGGTTCGAGACCATCACGGCCTACCAAATATTTGGGTCCCCGTCGTCTAGTGGCCTAGGACTCTGCCCTTTCACGGCAGCAACACGGGTTCGACTCCCGTCGGGGATACCAAATGGAATCAATGAGTTACAAAGGGCGACACCGAAGAGGGCGGCCCAGGGTAACTATCAGGGCAACTTCTGAGAAAAAAATACGATGACAAATGCTGACGCTTCGGGGCCATCATCAGCCCCCGCGGACGACTCCGCGATTGCCGAACCGGACCCCGGCTTCTCCGCACGCCTCACTACGTACAAGGCGATCGAAGTCTATCGAGACCGTCCGCTAATCGTGTACGCGACGAGCACGCGGATGAACGTCGCTGGCGTGATGGCCGGTGACACTTTTCGCGAATTCATCGATCAGATTGACGCCATCCCAGATGGCGACACTGTTGACGTGCTGATTCACAGCGCGGGCGGTGACCCACTTGCTGCTTGGAAGCTAATGTCTTTGCTCCGGGAGCGTTTCAAACAGGTTCACGCTCTGGTCCCCTTCATGCCCTTCAGCGCAGCGACGATCTTTTGCCTAGGCGCCCACGAGATCGTAATGCACCCCCATGCTTCGCTTGGCCCGATCGACCCGCAAATCACGGTCGATGTTGGCGGGGAGAAACGTCATTTCTCCTACGAAGATGTTGGCGCGTTCCTGCGTTTTCTTAGCCGCGAAGTCGGCATCTCAGACGAAGTAAACGTCACTACAGTCGTCGAGAAGCTGCTGGGGACGGTCGATCCGCTCTCGGTGGGTTACGCGCAACGGGCCAGCGAACTTTCTACTGAGGTCGGCGAGCGCCTTCTCCTGATGCATATGAAGTCGAAGGAGCAGGCGCGGGAGATAGCAGAGAACCTAAACAAGAGCTTCTATGCCCACGGCGATGCAGTTTCGCGTTCTCGAGCGGCTGAACTCGGGCTGAAGGTCCACAAGCGAGATGAGCAACTTGAGAGTCTGATGTGGGACGCCTACGTGGGCCTTGAGAACTTCATGGAGTTGCGGAAGCCTTTTGTCGCGTTACAAGAAGTGCTGGCTGATGAGCAAGCAGCCAGCCAACTGAGTCCGCCCGCACCCCTCGTTATGCCAGCCAATACCCCGCCGCAGGTTGCGAAGCAATTGTGGGAGCAGGTCGCGAATCAAGCCGTGCAAGCTATGTCTGGTGGAGCGAGAGAGGTGGAATACAGCATCGTCAACGCCCTTTCCGAGAGTTTGAGAACCGCGTCCGTCTATAGAACTAGTGGAACCGTTTCAGCGTGTAGATTTATGGGTGGTGAGATCAAGTTGTCGGCCACGGATCGCGAAGCGGGATGGCGTTCCATACGGATGCCGGAAACGCTGTAGACATCGTGGCACGAAATACCGTAGAGTAAGTTATGGAGCAGAGGGTGAAGACGGATGAGTACCACTGGCAGCGCACACTCTCGACCGATTCGCGCTCCCAGCGGAAGAGCCCCTTTCAGATCGAGCTCACATCTAGCCCAACGACGTCGAACATCGAGGTGAGGTCTGCGACAACCGCAAACCGTTCTATCACGATAGAAAGAGCATCTGATGTTCCGTTGGTCCCGAGCTGGATGAGGCTTTAGCCGAATTACGCCGAGGCGGGCGCTTTCACGCCCTGCCCCCGGTTTCCAGGTATTTTACAAGTTGCGCTCGGCCGAGTTCTTCTGGCTCGCGCGCGTCCGTCGTACGAAGCAGGAGGGAGTGCAGGGAGTCCTTCGCACTTGTCGACGGCACGGTGCATACGGGTTAGCCTGGAAAAAGGCGGAGCCATTACGTCAATTGGTCTTTTTTATGGAGGTGCCCCCACCATAGTTGAAGGTTCGAGGTGGTGGCGGCTCCTGACACATGGTTTACCCGACTTTGGCGTGCTTGTCGAGCGCTTGATTCTCAGTGACCTCCGCTAACTTCGCTTCGAGGATCGGTAGCGATTGGTATCCAATGATACGACGGAAATTTTTCTCCGTGGCGAGCAGAGCCGAAGCGGCCCATCTCAGAACCATCTTGCCATTGCGCCAGCGGGTGACGCGACGGGTACGACCTCGCGCACCGCTGAAGCACGACTCGATGATGTTCGTCGATCCAAGGCAGCGTTTCAGAGATGCGGGGAGGTCGAGCTCGTCGATGGTGAACATCTCGTCGAGCCCCTCCCGGATGCTCTCCGCCGCCGAGGGGTAGTCGTCCTCGAGCCACTTCGCCTGTTGCTCCAACCGCGCTTTGCCCTTCTTTGCTGGGAGCTGCCAGGCCGAACGCAGGCTCGCTTGCACTTGCGGCTTCAGCTCCTGCGGCAGATAACCGAGCACATTGCGCTCCTTGTGCTTCCTGCAACGCTGGACCTTGTTGTGGGTACCGAACACAGCGTCGACGGCGACCCGTAGCGCCTTGGAGCCATCGATCACGAACAGCCGACACCGCTCTGGGCTCAGGCCTCGTTCGACCAGGTCCTCCAGCAGCGCCTTGCACACTATCTGGTTCTCCGATGCTCCATCCCGAAGCCCCAGAACATGCTTGTATCCCTCTGTATCTACGCCGATTGCCGCCAGCGCGTGGTGCTCGCCGAAGCGAATCCCGTCCAGGTACACGACCGCGATCTCCAGCTCGTCCAGCGGACGCTCCATCAGCCCCTGCAACTGCTCCGCGCTTGCTTCCACGAACTCACGGCTCACCTCGCTCTTGCTAACCCCTACCGTCTCCGCCATCTCGGGAAGAACCGACGCGTACTTGCGCGTCGACACACCCAGCATCAGGATTTCCCAGATGCGTTGGCTCAGCCGAGACGAGTTGTTCACCGCTTCGTAGGCAGGAATCGCAACCTCCCCTCCCTCTGCCTTTCCCTTACGCCGCAGACGTGGCCGGCTCACTCTCAACTTCCGCTCCGCAAGGCTTACTACGCCACCCTGCCGGCCGTGCCAGCGAACATCGCTACCCTTCTTCCCCGGGTGTTTCTCCCCAGCCACACTTTTGGCTGACAGATCCAAGACCGCTTCGATCGTCGCTCGGCCAGCAACGTCGATCACTTCGTCGATCGCTATCTCGGTTCGCTCAATCGCATCCAAGAACGGCAACAGAGCTTGCCCCTTCGAGCTCAGTATCTCTCGAAGCTTCTTCCTGTTCTTCGCATCGATGATTTGGTAATTTGACCATCGTGGTGGCTCCTTTCTTTTTCCTTCACAGCCGGATTCTATCGAACCCGGCCTTAGGAGCCGCCACTCCTAACCTTCAACTATCTCAGGGGCATCTCCTTTTTTATCCCGGTGAGACGCACGCGGTCGTGCGATAAGCTCTCCACACGAAGCGTGGCTTTCTTCTTGTCGTACTTCATCTCGACGGCCAGGCACAACGTGCCTTCCCCTTCGTTGTTTTCGTCTAGGCGGAGCACGATCAGGCTGAACGGGTACTTCCCCGTAAATTCATACGCATAACCATACATGCCCGGCGCAACTTGGCGCGAAATAGTTGACGGTGACATATAAGAGAGGATGGTGTCACCGGTGGCCAGTCGGATGATGCGTTTGCCCTCCACTCGGATCTCGCGGGCATAGCGCAAGGGGATGTATCGACCGGACGGAGGGAACACGACGCCCGCGACTTCCTGTTTCTGAAGCGCATTGCGAAGATCCTCAGCCCCCTTCTCCACGAGCGTTGTGATGAGCTGGTTGTGCTCCTCGTCGGTCGTCCAGCGGTCGATGCTGATCCTCAACATCAATTGGCTGGGGCGGGGGCTGACCCCGACCCCTAAAGTCACGCTGCGCGCCCGATAGGTTTCCCGGATCTTCTCTTCCTGCTCTTCCTGCGCCCCGGCCAGGCCGGTTTGAACCACTAGCGCCGCAGCGAGGGCGAGGCCTACAACCACCCTGAACACAGCTGGACTAGATTGCATTGTTTCGATACTCCGTTTTTGCTCTCATTGCTCTCATCGTTCTCCCCCCTTTTACTACATCCCGGCGCGGTGCTTCGATCAAAGGGTCGGGCCCGACCCCTTGATGGTGCTGGGAATCCCTGATTCCCGCAACCCCCGAGCCCGGCTTCTGCGCGGGGTAGACGGCGCGCCAAGCGGCAGCCTATGAATTCTGCGATCTGCCACGCCGCTAAATGATGTTCGTCCATGATCTCCTCCTGGTATAAGGAGACGAGTTTCCGGCACGATCCCTCCCTCGACCACTCGGAAAAAGAATCGAGCCCCGTGAGCGGGCGGTGCACGGGTGCACGGGGTAATCCTCGCGGTGGTACACTCTCGCCACGGCGTAAGCTGGGTAAGGCTGGGCGGTTTCCCTCCCCGTCTCGTGTTTGCGCCAGTCTTTCCCGGATCTCCCCCCATTTCACCGACCAAATCCCAACGCCATTCCCAACACCCAAGCTGCAGCTCTCCCGGATCTTCTCCTGTCCCACGGACGAGCTCTTCGAGCTCGTCGAGGACGACTCATGATCGACGAACGATTCGTGCTCCATCGGTACAAGGCGACGAGCCACGCGGCGGTCGTGGGGGGGCGTCCTGCTGGGTGGACTCTTCCTCTACGACTTTCTCGCGCGCGACGTCCTCCGCTGGGACATCGCGATCGTCATGGCCGCCATGGCCGTCACCAAGCTCGGCGTTCTGGCCTGGTACCGCCGGTTCGACTGACAACTGGACGATTCCTCGCGATCCGGCCGCGAGCGGCCTGAGAGCACGGTGGGTACGGGGCCCTACTTCACGACCTGTAGCGTCACCTCGGTCTTGACAGTCTCGCCTGTGATGGGGTCGGCCGAATCGGAGAGCATGGTGCTCTGGCCGTCCCGGAGGGTGATCATCGCCTCCGTCGAGAAGCTGCGCAGCACCGGAGCGGCCGGGGTGATGTCGGCCTTTTCCGGGCTGGTGTCGCCGTTGGTCGGGTAGACCCCTCCCAGCTCGGTCTTGAGCTCCAGCCCGAAGCGGCCATCCTCGAGCGCCCAGGCCCGGGCGCGGACGGTCCCTCCCGCGTTCTTGAACATCAACGTGTTCGACCCTTCGATCCGGACGATGATCGGGAACTGGATCCCGCCGTAGACCCTCTGCTCGTTTTTAGTGCCGGTGGTGATGAGCATGCTGTAGGGAAGCCGGGCGACCACGTCGTCACCCTGGAACCGGGTCATGACGACCTCCAGTCGCAGCAGCGTTCCGGAATCCTTGGCCGCATCCTCTTCGGGGGCGTCGCCCGCCAGCGCCATCGTCGATGCCAGTGCGAGACTCGCCGCGCCCCAGACAACCGTCCTGGCCAGCTTCATGTCTTCCTCCCTGCTTTCTCGACCGTGCGGTCGAAGGATGGCGGCTCGTCGAGGAGCGGCTCGGCTCCCTCGAGGACTCGGTGATCGAAAGAGAGCAGCTCCCGCCGCTCCTCGGTGGGCTCGAGCGCGAGGCTGAAGTCGCTCTCGACGTCGGGGGTCAGGAGCGCGGCCCGGGCGGCGTGGCCTCGCAGGCGAAGGGCCAACCGGCGCACCACCTGTGCGTCCTCGGCGGGCACGATGACCCGCGGCCGCGAAGGCGCCACCGCCGGCTCGGGCCGGATGGGGGGTGGCACGCCCTCCGGGACCTGACGCCGGACCGGCTCGGCCTGCTTCATCGGGGCAGGGGCCGGAGGCCGCGAGCGCGCGACCATGGGTTCTCCTCGGGCGAGGGGCGCCGCGGGAGCGACCCGGGGCGAGACGGCGGTCGAAGGCCCTCGCATGCCGTCCGTGATGAGAGGACCTCCCACCAGAACCCCGGCCAGCGTCGCCAGCGCCGGCACCAGCCACCGGCGACGGGCGGTCTCTCTCTGGGCACGGAGCTCGGCCACGCGTCGCCGCACCGCGGGCAGGAAGGCGAGGGACGGCTGCGTCTCCAGCGAGTCCATCAGCTCGGCGTCGATGCGGTCGAGAAGGGCCCTTTCCTCGGCGGACTCGAACTCACTCATCGCAGCGCCTCCGCGAGTCGCTTCCTCGCCGTGTGCATACGGGACCGGACCGTCCCGTGAGGAACCCCGAGCAGCTCACTGACCTCCCTGAGGTCGTGGCCCAGGATCCCGGCCAGCAACACCACCTGGCGCAGCTTCTCCGGCAGGGCCTCGATCGCCTTCCAGAGACGGTCGCGAAACTCGTTCTCGCAGGCCACGGACTCGACGTCGGTAGGATCTGCGGAGAACGGCGTCTCCTGCTCACGCCGCGCTCGGCGCGTCGCCGCGCGCTGGTGATCGAGGGCCAGGCGCCAGCAGATCCGCACGAGCCAGGACCGGAAGCGCTCTCGATCGCGGAGCCGGCCGAAGCTCTGGTAGGCACGAGCCAGGGCCTCCTGAGCGACGTCTTCCGCATCTTCGCGGTGATGAAGGACGCCGTAGGCGACCCGGAAGGCGAGCGTCCCCGAGTCGCTCAGGCGCTCCTCGAACTCTGCGTCGAGATCGGTCTTGCCCATCCCGCGCACGAGGCCCTCGACGGCCGCCTCCAACTGATTGACTCATGGGTCTTCCTATTAGACCAGACGCCGGCGGCGGCGGCTATGTTCAGATCGGGCGCCGCGCTCCGGGCAACTGGCCTACGAGGAAGGCTTCGCGAGAAAGTCGCGCGCGCGCGCCCGAATGGAGGGGTCCTCCGCGCTTCGGCAACCGCGCCGTTGCCGCTTGACTTTCTAGCCCGCTTCCCGCATTCTCACCGCACGGCGCGGGTGATAAACTCGCCCCGCCGTCGGCTTACTCGGGCCTTATAAACCCGGGGACAGCGTGATGTTTCCACGTTGCCGGCGGCTCAACCAGAAACACGCAATCGGGAGAAACAACCGATGCAAGCAACCCACTGTCCCACCGGCCATCCGGCCATCCCTGATCCAACCTACAACCAGAGCATCAAGAACTGGTTTCTCGTGCTCGCCCAGACGGACCCTCGGGACGTGGGCGGGATTCTCGAGGCGCTCGGAATCGTGCTGCTAATCCTCAGCACCCGCGCGCCTCGGGGTCCTGAACCCGCGCTTACCACCACCCGCGACAAGTCCCGCCTCTGGCGTCGCGCGCTCCGTGATTTCTTTGTCTTTGACGACGAGAACGGCGGTGCGCGATGAAGGTCCACGAGACCCACCAACTCTCAATCGTCGACTACGTCCGGGTCGACGACAAGTTCATCACCATCGATGAAGCCGTCGAGCTCACCGGCATCCCAACGGCTGAGCTCGTCACGCATCTCGAGCTTTTCCGGGACCCGATCCCCGGCATCGTCCGGGTCTCCACACGCGCGCTTGAGAAGTGGGTCGCCCGAAAGTCGGCGTTATCCATGTTGGACGAAAACGGGAGGGGCGCCCCCGTTTTGAGCGACGGCGCGGACTTCGAGGACGAGCGCGCCGAGCTCGGACGGAAGCTCGAGCAGGTTGCTGTCATCTCCGATAGCGTGCGTCGTGCTGATAACGTGATCAACACGGCTTGCGCAATCGTCCTCCTGGAGCGCTTGCGTCGCGAGCTCGTAGCGTCCGGCGAGAAGGACAACGTTCCCATCCTTGGGCGCGTGGCCTGGCGCCTGCGCTCGAGCCTGAAGGCGGTGCACCGATGATCGGGGACGTCACCGACGCCGAGCTTGCCGATGGACTCGGGCGAGCGATCGCGGCCCTTCTCGAACGGCTACTCGAGGTAGTACCGAAGCCCGAGCCCGAACCGAAAGAACGGCCAAACCTCACCGCCAAGGAACTCGCGCAGCTGACCACTCTTTCGGAAAAGACAATCTACCGCGATGCGCGCCTAGGGAAACTCAAGAGCGTTCGGCTCGGGCGTCGTGAACCGCCCCGGCTTTTCCGGAGACTCCAACTCTTGAGAGGATGGAGTCATGGCAAGACGAAGCAGGTATTCACCGGAGGTGAAAGAGCGCGCGGTGCGGATGGTCTTGGACCAGCAGCATCAGCACGAATCTCAGTGGGCGGCGATCGTCTCGGTCGCGTCGAAGATTGGGTGCACGTCGGAGACGCTGCGCAAGTGGGTGCGTCAAGCAGAACGTGACACAGGCAAACGCGTGGGGCTGACGACGGACGAGCGCACGCGACTCAAGGCGCTCGAGCGGGAAGTTCGCGAGCTTAAGCGAGCGAACGAGATCCTACGCAAGGCATCGGCGTTTTTCGCCCAGGCGGAGCTCGACCGCCGACCGAGGTGATGGTGTCGTTCGTCGATAAGAACCGCGAGAGCTACGGGGTCGAGCCGGTCTGCCGGATGCTGCCGATCGCCACTTCGCTCTACTACGAGCACAAAGCCCGAGAAAAGGACCCGAGTCGCCTCCCGGCCTGGGCCAAGCGGGACCGAGAACTCCGAGAAGAGATTCGGCGTGTGCGGAAAGAGAACTTCGACGTGTACGGAGTGCGTAAGGTATGGCGCCAGCTGCGTCGCGAAGGCAGCGACGTGGCTCGGTGCACCGTGGCCCGTCTGATGCGCGAAATGGGCCTCCAGGGAGCGGTCCGTGGACGTCGATTCAAGACGACGAAGCCCGACCCGAACGGGTCCCGTCCGACAGACCTCGTCGAGCGCGACTTCAACGCGACCCGTCCGAACGAGCTCTGGGTGTCGGACCTGACCTACGTCGCGAGATGGCGCGGCTTCGTCTACGTCGCTTTCGTCATCGACGTGTTCGCCCGACTCATCGTCGGTTGGAGAGCGACGACATCGTTGACCGCCGACATCGCTCTCGATGCATTGGAGCAGGCGCTGCACGAGCGTCGACTCGACCCCGAGGACCCGTTGGTTCATCACAGCGATCGCGGAGTGCAGTACGTCTCGATCCGCTACACCGAGCGGCTCTCCGAGGTCGGCATCGAACCGTCCGTCGGCAGCCGCGGTGATTCCTACGACAACGCTCTAGCCGAGTCCATCATCGGTCTCTACAAAACCGAGGTGATTCGTCGGCGCGGACCGTGGCGCGGTCTCGAGGACGTCGAGTTCGCCACCCTCGAGTGGGTGCACTGGTACAACACGCAACGACTCTTGGAACCGATCGGAAACATCCCACCGGTCGAGCACGAACTGAACTACTATCGCTCGCAACAAGGCTCGCTCGAGGTGGCGAGACTCAACTGAAACAGTCTCCGGGATTCCCGGGGCGGTTCAGAGTTTCGTTGCGGCTCCGCCGCGCTGTGCTCGACCATGTGGCGATGCGTATTGCCAACAATTTCTGATACAGGGGACTAGTCGCAGCGCGGTAATCTATTCTTTCGAAGGCTCGCCTTCCTTCTTGAGAATGGGAAAGAGATCGTGAACTGAGACCGGTATCACCAAGCGAAGGGCCGTCTTGTAGACCGATCTCATGACGAGCACGGCATTGGCTTCGAACCGTGCGCGCTTGTCCGAAGAGGCGCTTGCAACGTCCTCCTTCATCGTATAGCATCCCCCCCCCGGCGGCGGGGAATGATTTTTTTGTGGGCGGCGGGAACTTTTCCAGGCTCCAAATTGTTAACAATTAGGCCTCTCCTGCCATTTCAGTGGATCCTCTCGAGGGTGAGACCGCCACAGTTTAGGTAGACGAGACTGATGAGAGCTTCGGCAGAGTGGAGTCCAAAGCTGCGGTGGCTCAGCAGCCTGATTTTGTTGTTCATTCCTTCGAGTCGGCCGTTGCTGAGTCTCCACGTGACCCACGCGATGACGCCATCGAAGTGGCTGCGGATCATCTTCGCCGCGCGTTTGACGGGCTCTATCCTCGAGCTCATAGCGCGCCGCAGCCATCCTCGGAGAAACTTCTTGGCCCATGTCTCGGTTTTGTAGGTGTAGAGGTCCATGAAGTCGTCGCGCAGAAGCATGGCGCGGTAGAGGCGACGATTAGCTCGCACCTGCTCGCGGAGCACCCGTTTGTCTTTCGCGCTGCGGTTGTGTTTGGCCTTGAGAAGGGGAAACTTGGTGTTCTTGAGGTTGCGCCGGGCAGTCCCTTTGAGCTCGCGCACCAGCTCGCGCCGGGTCTTATCCACGGCCTCGTTCAGATGCTTGACGATGTGGAAGCGGTCAAAGATCACCCGTGCCTGAGGAGCCTTTTTGCCGACGACAGTTCTGTACGGCTCCCACATGTCCATGCTGACCGCTTCGAGCTCCGCGGCTCTTTGTGGTCCGAGCTTGCGGAAAAACCGCAGCAGCGTCTTGGCCTTGCGCTCCTTTCCCGCCCAGACGACCCGGCCGCTGAGATGGTCTATTACCACTGTTAAGTACTTGTGGCGTTTGCGGTAGCTGATCTCGTCCATCCCAATCACCCGCAATCCATCGAGCTCGCGCCGCTCATCCCGCTGCTCGGCAACCACTCGCTGGATGATCCGTCGCACCGAACGCCACGTCACTCGGAAATAGTTCGCTACGGCGCTGACGTCCGTCCTCTGTGCCAGCCACGCTACCTCTTGTTCGAAGCTTTTGGTAAAGCGGCTTCCCTTGTCTGCCCAAGGCACCTTTTCTCTGACCACTCCACACCGCCGACATAGCACTCGTCGGATCGAGTAGCGAAGATAGGTCCGGACTCCGAACAGGTCCAAGTGCCGCCAGTAGCGATTGTAGCGATCTTTGTTCTTGCGGACCTTTCGTCCGCAAATCCCGCACAGAGGCTTCCTCCTCCGTGGTACTACATCCACCACCACTCTGGCTTTGTCCGCCTGGAAGTGGAAACCTCGGACCCACAGGCCTTGCAATCCGATGAGCTTGTTGACTAACGTAGTAACGCGCATCGCGGGAACGCTCTTTTCTCTTTCGGAAAAAAAGATTCTAGCGTTCTCGCCGATGCGCATCTACACATGGCTTACCCTCTCAACCCACGGGCCTCACCAAATGCCACTGCCCCTCAGCGGGAGACGGTGGGGAAACGCCCCCACGGTTCTGGTCGTTCAGACCTTGCTCACGACTGAGTTCTCTTCGAAGCCTGGAAGGGCGTTTTCTATAGCCTCCACTAATCGAGCCCCCCCTTCCTTATTCCATATGAATTAATCTTTCTTGTATATATATCAGGAGGGGCCTGTGGGCGCTCGTGGGAAACGCGAAGCGTTTTCCAAGCGATTGTGGAAAACGCCGCTCCACGTTTGTACGTGCTCACAACCTTTCCCTAAACGCCTCTCTCGCCCGGAGTTTCCGGCGTTTTCCACAATCGCGGCAGCGTCCATAGGCCATGCCCTCCAACACAAATCAGATCCACCGAAACGACAGGAGAACCACAATTAGTGTGGGCGGGCGTCCTTCCTTCTGTGGGAGGTCCCTGCCGAAGTTAGGGGGTGTGTCTTCAGGAGACGCCACATCCAACCATCGCAGCTAAGTCATTCCCCGGAAGCCAAACAAAAAGGAGGCGGTTATGCGCGGATTCATTTTCACAATAGGAGCATTGGCAATCGCGGGCGCTCTCGTCGGCGGGTGTCAAAACGAGACACCCATCGTTGGCCCGGACGTCCAGGACAACCCGCTCTCGACCGGAGCGGCCACGACGCAAGTCGACCCCCGTAGCCAAGGCGTCCCTAGGCCGCAAACGTGGGTGGATGGTGAGCTCTTCGACGGAGTGGTGACACCGGCGAATTTCAACCCGGAGAGCGATCCGTTCGACGAGCTTTATCATGGCGTCGTAGGCCAGGAAGGGGAAACGCAAGGTATTGGTTTTCTAGATGGAGTGCCCCTCATTTCCGAGTCTAAGCCTGGCGATCAAGATTACAACGGTGGAAGGTGGCATTTGAATATCCTAAAGGCCGGTGTGCCGGGGAATATGTATGTGGGCGCCGATAGTTTGGCCGACCTTGACAAGACCGACTTCTTCTCCACCGACATCTATTTTGAATGCCCGCTACTTCCCAGGCGAGGCAATCGTCAATGATCGGCGCCGGTTCACTCTAGTTGAAATAGAGTAACCGGCGTGCCGTCGGTAGTAGGAAACGAAAGCGTTGAGCGGTACGGACCACCGTAGAGTGCTCAGCGCTCGCTCCCCTCGCGCCGGCTGCAGCTGAGTCTTTTAGCAGCCGGCGATGGTGGATGTGCGTCGGCTGCTACGCTGGCAGCGCCACCCGCACCTCGGCCCCCAGTACGTTAGGTACTAAACGCGTCGGGGATGCCAAATGAAATCAAATAGTTGCTAGAAATCGCCCCCAAAGCTCGACTCAGCTATGGGAAAATTGGGTAACTGAGCTGGGGATGTCTCCAGGTGCGCCTCGTAGCTCCGAGGATTTCGACCGACTGGAGAAGATGCTCGACGAGGCAGCGTCCGTTCACAGCGGATTTATCGATCGCGTCAATCTCGAAGGGGAGAATCGCACTCAAGCCATTTACATCCTGTTCATGCATCATTATGACCAAAAGTTGTGGGACCGCTACCCGAACCTCGCCCTCCGGTACGTTAGCTATCAAACCTGTCCGGCGTTCCTTTTCGCGAGACCAGACCTCAAGAAACAAGGCGCGTCAAGTTCCCGCCTAAGATCCCGGCGGCCTGATCCTTGGTCACGCCTAACTCCTCGAGAACGCTGACCTGCGTCTGGAAGTGATCCTTTTGCCACCCTCGGGGGAAGAAGCTCGAGTCCGACCCGTAGAGAATGCGCTCCGCGCCCAGGACATCCAGGCTCCGCTCGAAAACCTCGGCGAGGGACAGCGGCCTCGGAAGGCGCGACGCCCAGGCGTTGGAGCTCGACGTGTCGGTGTAGAGGTTCGCGCACTCGTCGGCGACGAGGAGGAGCTCGCGGAAGAAGCCGCTCCCGAAGTGGGGGACGATGAAGGGCACCGTGTCGAAGCTTCGCGCGACGCCGCTGAGGTCGACGGGGTTCGCGAAGCGCAAGTCGAAGAGGCTCGGGAGACCGAGCTTGTCCCGCACCCCGACCTTGAGGACACCGCAGTGCACGAACACGACCCCCCGCGAGGCGGCGACCTCCTCGAGGATGGGCCGGATCTCCTTTTCCCAGATATGGAAGTGGTGCATCGCGGGAAACAGGCTGAGGCCCTTCATCCCCAGCTCGCGAAAACAGCGCTTTGTCCGATCGAGGGCATCCGGGGCCCGGGGGTTCAGCATGAAGTAGGGGATGAAGCGCTCGGGGAAGGCGCGCGCGGCGACGGAAACGGACTCCTCGTCTCCAGGGACGCTCGCGATCAGGACGGAGCGCGCGAGCCCGTGACGGTCGAGCTCCTTGACCCATCGTTTCGCGAGCTCCTCCGGGTCCTTGGGAGGGAACTCGAAAGCGAGGTGCTCGCCCAGTGTATCGAAGAGCGCCTCCTCGGAAGGCGGCTCGGGAAGAGAGGCCGCGAGCGCGGCAAAGAACCGATAAGAGAAGAAATGCGCGTGCGCATCGACCACCGCGAGATCGCCAAACGGAGTTTGCATGACGGGGGAAGCTTAGCATTCGGGAGCGAGAAGCCGCACGAGAAACCGCCAACAAGATCGAGGCTTTAGTTCGCAGTACTTTCACTCTCGGCGCGCACATGAAGAAGCTCGGGCGTCATTTCTGAGCCATTCGGGTCGCAATACTCCCGGTGGCAGCATCGAAACACGTCGTGTCACACTACATGTAAGTGCCAACAACTAAAACGTCTGGAAAAATGGCGACGACTCGATTCGTGTCGGCCGGACGCCGCGTGCACCCGGTCGTCCTCCTCGTGTCCGCGGTGTGGTCGACTCCTGTGCATGCGCAGCCGAATATCGATCATTCCGGCATCGAAGGCATCGAGTTCACCTACGAGCTTCGTCAGTAACCACGCCTGCGCTACACTCCGATTGTGAGCTCGCGATTCGCGTTGTCGGCGATGCTGCTGTTGTGCGTACCCGCGCTCGTGCTCCCGTCGACGTGGGTCGACGTGGAAGTGACGTGTCCCGTCTGCGGCACCGTCAACATCTTCAAAGTTCCCGCGAGCTTCGGGACGTACGTCTATCAGGAGCCGTCGCGGCTCCAGTACGTTTTTTGGCCCGCGACGACGGACATGTTTCTCTACACGTGCCGCCGATGTCACTTGACGGCGTATATGCAGGACTTTGCGGAGATCCCGGCGGATAAAATCACTGCGCTTGCGACGGTGCTCGAGCGGGATGGCGCAATTCAGGGCGCGCTCTTGCCCGTATTACGAAATCCCGATGGTGACACGTCTCGACATTGCTCGGAAGGTCTACGAAGTTCTCGAGCGCGACGCTGAGTTCTGGTGCGAGTTCGATCGCATCGCGGGGTACCACCATGCGGAGTCGGGCCGAGCGCGTGAAGCGCACACGGCTCGTGCTCGAGCTCTGACGCGTGCGGAATCGATTCTCGAAACCGCTCCACCGGGAGAGCGGAAGGAAACGCTGGTCATCGTTGGCGCGCTTCGATTTCTCACCGGTGATATTTCCGGAGCGAGGGCAGCGCTCGCTGAGGCCGAACTACTGACGTACGCCGCTCCGGACCGACACTCGAAAGCGCTCGATGAATTCCTTTCGCAGCTGATCCAGGACTTCCGTACCGAACTCTTGTCGGACGGAACCCGTTGACATCGCCCCCACCCTTCCAATAGAATCATCATCCCTTCGGGGAGCCCAACCACAGATAAGGAATTATTCTGGATTGTTCGCGCCGGGTTGTGGTGTGGGCCGCCTTCGCGGTGGTTACGACCGCGACGCTTCACGCACAGCCGACGATCGATCACTCGGGGCTCGACTGCATGCGCCCCGGTGAGTTCGTCGTCGTGCTATCGAGGATCGACCCCGAGGACGACGTTCAAACGGCCAAGGTCTATTAGCCGATACGTCGGTATCCTTCCACAGCCGGGCGGCTGAAACTCCCCAAGTCATCTACTTACGTCGAGGCGTTGGACTCAGCGTTCAACACCGCCCGATCACGGGAATACGACGCAGACGTTCGGGGCCGCTGTCGCCAGGAGCCGGCCTCCGCCTATTTCCCCGGTGCCAATCCGAGCATCAACGTGGGGGCGACAGCGTCGGGCGCGTCATCGATTCCGCCCTGGTTCACCGCGGCGGGAATCGCCGGGACGATTACCGCTGCCGGACTCGCGTCCGGAGCGGGCGGTGGGATTGGAGCCGGGACGGCTGTTGCGGTCGGTGCTGCCGTGGCTGCGGGCGCAGGTGCGGGGGTGTTGACGACGGGCGGAGATGATCCGGCGACGTCGTCGGTCGTCGCAGGGGTGCCGACATCGACGACATCCACCATACCCGCGGGTTCCACGAGCTCGACCACGGCGCCGAACACGGAACCGGGCCCTACCACGTCGACGACAACAACGCCCGGAGCGCCCACGACCACGGTGCCTGGAGGTTCGACTACGACGACGACTCCCGCCTCGACGAGTACCACTCCGGCCGCACTCGACGCGTCCTGCTTTACCGTCGCCGTTCTCGGAGCGTGTCGCGTTCCTGTAGACGCCACTTGCGTCGTCCTTCCCGTCGATCGCTACGAGTGGATACTGGATCTCACCGATCGTTGGAGAAAAGTGGAGTTTCCCGACGGTCCTACCACTCTGACGCACACGTGGGGAGCGGACGATTGCGACGACGACGGCGAGACGCTTCGTTTTCGGCTAAAGGCTCACCGAGCCGACCTGACATCGACGGCGCACAAAAATCTGTTCGTGCCCGGCGATGGTTTGAGGGCATCTCCGGCGCACGATCTCTCCGTCCGACTGCGTACTCATCTGGCTCTTCCCGGGCGGGCGACGGGCCAGGTGTCGGTGAACGCGACACCTGTTCGACTCGTCGACAACGTGTCGCCGGTCGAGATGCGCGTCCCGGGACGCCGTGGCACGAACACGCTCACCGCCTTTGTGGTAGCGACATCGGGCGAACCAGGAACGTGGCGCTTCGCGCTCGACCCGATCGTTCCCGGAAGTGTTCGCATCGTTTCGGGGAACGTCCTCACGCGGGAGCCGGATGGTGTCGTGTTTCGACTTGCCGGTCATGTCGGCGAGCGTGTCGAGCTCACCTTCGTCCTCCGCGAGTAGTCCGGCTACGGCGTGATAGGATCCGCCGTCCATGAGCGATTCAAAGGTCCCGGCCCGCACCGCAGAGATCAGTTTCAAGGTCGCGTTGAACGCCGATCGAAAGCCTGTTTCGATCGAATGGTCGGCGACGGACTCACCGGACGCGAGCTCGAAAGATACGAAATCCATCATGCTGTCCGTTTGGAACAGTGAAGAGAAGAAGGCGATGCGCATCGACCTGTGGACCGAGGACATGCTCGTCGACGAGATGAAGCTCTTCGTGTTCCAGACGCTCGTGACCATGGCCGATACCTTCGAGCGGGCGACGTCGGACGGGGCGAGGGCGAACGAAATGCGGAGCTTCGCCCAGCAGTTCGCGGAAAAAATGGGCTTCGTCCGAGAGGACGACTCTCCGAGCTAAGATAGAGCCTTATGCCCGCTAAGCTCCGTTTTGCCAAAGCGGAGGCGATCGTCGACTTCCCGAAGGCGGAGGCGCGCGTTCGTTCGTTTTGGAAGTCAGAGCGCATTTTCGAGAAGAGTGTTGCGATGCGCCAGGGGCGAGAGACTTTCATCTGGGACGACGGTCCACCGACTGCGAACGGCAAACCTCACAACGGACACGTTCTGACGCGGGTCTTCAAAGACATTTTTCCACGATACCGCACCATGCGCGGTTTCTACGCGGAGCGCAAAGCGGGATGGGATACTCACGGTCTCCCCGTCGAGGTCGAAGTCGAAAAAGAGCTCGGTATCCACGGTAAGGCCGAAATCGAAGCCTACGGCGTCGAGGCGTTTATCGAGCGCTGCATGGACTCCGTTTTCCGCTACACGAGAGAGTGGGAGCGCATGACGGAGCAGATGGGCCACTGGGTCGATCTGTCCGATGCGTACGTTACCTACCACAAGAGCTACATCGAGAGCGTGTGGTGGGCGCTCGCGAAGCTGTTCGAGAAGAACCTCCTTTATCAAGGACACAAAGTCCTTTGGTGGTGGGCCCAAGGTGGGACCGCGCTCTCATCAGCGGAAGTCGGGCTCGGTTACAAGACCGTCGACGACCCCTCGGTCTACGTAGCGTGCCCGCTCCTCGACGAGCCTGACACGGCGCTTCTGGTGTGGACGACGACGCCGTGGACGCTGCCGTCCAACATGTACGCGGCGGTGAAGCCCGACGTGGACTATGTCGTCGTCGACGACGGCGAGCGCAAGCTGATCGTTGCGGACGCGCTGCGCGCGACCATCGCCGGCAAGCTCGGCAGAGAGCTCCCCATCGTCCGTGAGCTGAAGGGTGAAGCCCTCCTGGGCAAGCGCTACCGCCCCCCGTTCGACGATTACTACGAACGTTACGGCGAGCAGGAAGTCGCGCTGAAAGCCGGAGGCACGACACCGCTTTTCTGGAAAGTGCTCGCCGCCGATTTCGTGGAGCTCGATCAAGGTACGGGACTAGTACACGAAGCACCGGCCTTCGGTGAAGTCGACCACGAGCTCCACCGCGCGGTCATCTCGGAGTACGAGGATCCGGACGCCGTCCCGCTACTATGCGGGATCGCGCCCGACGGCAAGTTCACCGACGACGTTCCGTCGCTCGCGGGCCAGTGGGTCAAGGACGCCGACAAACAGATCGTGCGCGCGATGAAAGAGCGCGGGACACTCATCCATCAGGAGACCTATCGGCACGAGTACCCCTTTTGCTGGCGCGCTGACGAAGACCCGCTCATCCAGTTCGCGCGCCCCGCGTGGTTCATCCGCACGACCGCGCTCATCGACAAAGCCATCGCAAATAATGAGGCGGTCAACTGGATCCCGGAGCACATCAAAGAGGGCCGTTTCGGCGATTTCCTCGCGAACAATGTGGATTGGGCCTTGTCGCGAGAACGCTATTGGGGGACGCCGCTCAACATCTGGGTGAACGACGTTACCGGGAAGATGACGGCACCGAGCTCCGTCGATGAGATCCGCGCGAAAAATCCCAACGCCTTCGAGTCTTTCGAGAAGGCCAAGAAGAAAAATCCCGACCTATCGGAGCACCTCCTCGTCCACAAGCCGTGGATCGACGACGTCACCTTCACCGAGCCTGGAGAAGAAGGTGTCTACCGGCGGGTCCCTGAAGTCATCGACTGCTGGTTCGACTCCGGCAGCATGCCGTTCGCGCAGTGGGGCTATCCGCGAGGTGGGCACGACAAGTTCAAGGAAACGTTTCCCGCGGACTACATCGTCGAAGCGATCGATCAAACGCGCGGCTGGTTCTACTCGATGTTGATGATCTCGACCCTCGTGTTCGATCACGACTATCCTCATCCCTTCAAGACCTGCATCGTGCTCGGGCACGTCAATGACAAGAAAGGGAAGAAGGAGTCGAAGTCCAAGGGCAACTACACGCCTCCCGAAGTCATCCTCGAAAAAGTCGCGATGCATTTCGCGGTGATCGAAGCGCCCAAGGTGCCGCCCCAAGACGGCGTCGCGCTGATCGCGCGCGAGGATCTCGAAGGTCTCGATTTGAATCCTGGCGCACCAGTTCTGGTGAACGGCGTCGAGCACACGCTCGGGCCGGCGAAGGGGCTTCCTCGCCGTGTGGTCGTTCTTCCCGAAGACGTCCGCGAAAAGCTCGGCGTCTCGTTCGCGGAACGAGGTCTCTCGATTCTGCCCGCGGACGTACTGCGACTCGAGGAGAGCCAACGCGTTTCAATAGAAGACCCCAACACCCCGGCGCCGGGCGCGGACGCGTTCCGCTGGTTCTTTCTGGCCAGCAATCCACCGTGGGGCTCGAAGCGCCACTCGCTCGGCAATGTCCGCGCGCTGCAAAAAGAATTCCCGATCAAGCTCAGAAACGTCTATAGCTTCTTTACGATCTATGCGTCCATCGACGACTTCGACCCGAGAGCCGAGAAGGGACGGCCCGTCGCCGAACGGTCGTTTCTCGACAGGTGGATTCTCTCGGAGCTCGCGGTGCTCAACCGGAATGTGATCGATCATCTCGACAACTACCGCGCGTACGAAGCGTCGCGTGAGCTGACGAACTTCGTGGACGTGCTGTCGAACTGGTATCTGCGCCGGAGCCGAGGGCGATTCTGGAAATCGGAGCGCGATGACGACAAGCTCGACGCCTACGCGACGCTCTATGAATCGCTCGTGACCGTGGCCAAGCTCGCGGCTCCATTCGTGCCGTTCATGACCGAGGAGATCTACCAAAATCTCGTACGCGCCACCTGTGGAGACGACGCTCCCGAAAGCGTGCATCTGTGTGACTACCCGGGCGCGGACGAATCGTGTGTCGACACGCGCTTGAACGAAGAGATGACCGTCGTCCGGGACACGGTTTCCCTCGGTTTACGTGTGAGAACCGACAAGAAGCTCAAAGTACGGCAACCGCTGTCCAAGGCCGAGATCACGCTGTCCCATCCGGAGCTCGACGAGCGTGTCCGCGCCTATGGTGATCTGATTGCCGAAGAGCTGAACGTTCGGGAAGTTCGGTTCGTGCACGGCGCCGAAGAGCACATCGAGTACCAGGTCAAGCCGAATTTCCGCAAGCTCGGCCCGCGCGTCGGCAAGAAGATGCCGGCGGTGAAGGCGGCGCTCGCTGCCGCCGACGGGAGCGCATTGAGGGCCTCGCTCCTGAAAGACGGAAAGACCACCGTCGACATCGACGGCGAAGCGTTGAGCCTTGGCCTCGAAGACGTCGAAGTCGCCGTGCACGCCAAAGAGGGCTACGCGGCCGCCGGCGACCAGACGGCCGTTGTCGTATTGTCGACCGAGCTCACACCCGAGCTCGTCGACGAAGGTATCTACCGCGAGCTCCTGAGCCGTGTCCAAGCGTTTCGCAAAGACCTAGGCCTCGAATACACGCAGCGCATCTCCCTCGCGGTCGATGGCCCCGCGTCGCTCCGAGCGATCGTCGACGACCGTCGAGAGCACTTCATGGAAGAAACGCTGTGCGTCGAGCTGGTGGACGATCTCGAAGGCTCGGAGCGTGAAGTCGAGATCGAGGGCGACCCGGTCACGATCACGCTCGCTAAGGCGCAAGAAACAAACGCAAAGTCGCAAAGTCGCAAAGACGCGAAGTGAAGGCACTTGCGGCGCCGACACTTTCTCTTTGCGGCCTTGCGCCTTGGCGCCTTTGCGTTGAAAATAGTCGCCGTTCTACCCGGCTAAGTCCTTCTTCAGCGCTTCGAGCTTTTCCAGCATCTCTCGAAGTTCTTTGTCCTTGGTTTTCTGCGCTTCGACGACGTCCGGTTTAGCGCCTTTCAGGAACTTGGGGTTTTCGAGCTTCTTCGTGACTTGCGTCAACTTTTTCTCCAAGTCGGCGCTTTCTTTTTCGATGCGCTTCAGCTCGGCATCGATGTCGACGTGGCGTCCCAGATCCACATAGAGCTCGAAGGCCGGATCGACGACGGTCACCGCCCCATCGGGTTTGGCGTTCGCTATTTCGAGCGATTCGAGGTTTGCCAGGCTCGAGAGCACCGGGCGGGTTTTTTCTAGAAGCGAGGCGACCGCATCATCGAGAGGCTTCACGGCAACGTTCAAGCGCACGTTGTCGGGGATGCGCGCGTTGGAGCGACTTGTTCGCACGCGGCTGACGAGACGCTGGAGCGATTCGAACGTGTCTTCGAGCGCAGCGTCGGGCTCTCGTTCTCCCTTAGGCGCTCTCTCGAGAATCAGCAGGTCGGACTCGGGACGCTTGCCGAGCCATAGCTTCTTCGCGTCCATCGCCTCGAGAAGCTTGCCCCAGAGCTCTTCGGTGATGAACGGTGCGACGGGGTGGAGCATGCGGAGGATCTCGGCGAGGGTCACCCCGAGCTCGTGTGCGGCCCGTCGGGCCGCGGCTCCGTCGTCGCCTGTTGTCCGGGGTTTCGTGAGCTCCAGATACCAATCGCAGTAATCGTTCCAAATGAATCGGTAGAGCGCGTGGCCGACGGGCGCGAAGTCGTACCCTTCGAGCGCGGCGCGAACTTCGCGTACCGTTGATGCGGTTCTCGAGCCGATCCAGTCGTCTTCGACAGTCGGCTCGGCCTCGCCCGCATCGGGGCCGGGGCCGGGGGCTGCCTCGAGCGATAGCAATACGTAGCGGCTCGCGTTCCAGAGCTTGGTCATGAAACGGCGCCCAATCTCGTTGAAACGGTGAAGCGATAGGCGCATCTCCTGTCCTTCGGAGCAGGAGTGGACCAGCGTGAACCGCAACGCATCCGCACCGACGGCCTCGAACCCGTCGGGGAAGTTCTTGTCCACGCGCGCGGTGAGCTCTTTCATGTTGTGCGGACGCGCTTCGTAGATGGGGCCTTTGAGATCCTCGGTCGTGGCGCCATCGATGACGACGAGCGGATCGATGCCGTTGCCTTTGCTCTTGCTCATGACCGCGCCACGATCGTCGAGCACCGTCGGATGGATGTAAACGTCCCGATAGGGGAGCTTTCCGGTCATCTCGAGGCCGGAGAAGTTCATGCGCGCGACCCAAAAAAAGATGATGTCCTTGCTCGTCGACAGCACACTCGTGGGGAAGTACCGCTCGAAATCCTTCGTCTGATCCGGCCAGCCGAGCGTCGTCATCGACCAAAGCCACGAGCTGAACCAGGTATCCAAAACGTCAGGGTCCTGATACCATTCGTCCGGAGCTTGGCGCACGGCCTTCGGCGTGTCGATATCGACGGCGATCTCACCGGTCTCCTTGTGGAACCAAGCTGGAATCCGGTGTCCCCACCAAATCTGCCGGCTGATGGTCCAATCCCGAATGTTGGTAAGCCACGCGTAGTAAATCTTTTCCCAGCGCGGCGGATGGAAGAACAGACCACTCTCGCCCGTCTTTTCCCAGCCGTCTCCGCCTCGTGCACGCCGGTAGCCGCTCGCCTCGAGAGCTTTCTCTGCAAGCGGCTTCATGCGGACGAACCACTGATCCGAAAGGCGGTACTCAATGGGAGCTCCGGAGCGCTGCGCGCGGCCGATAGGCACCATGCGGTCTTCGATTTTGTCGAGAAGGCCTTCCTCCTCGAGAGCCTTCACGGCTTCTGCGCGGGCTTGGTAGCGATCGAGCCCACGAAACCGCTCGGGAACAACGTCGTTCATCGTGGCATCGCCGTTCATGACGTTGATGGGCTCGAGGTCGTGCCGCTGGCCGACGTCGAAGTCGTTGGCGTCGTGTGCGGGCGTGATCTTGAGACAGCCGGTGCCGAACTCGCGATCCACGTAGTCGTCGGCGATGATGGGGATCAGCCGTCCCTGGAGAGGTAGCCGTACCTGCTCGCCAATGAGCTTACGGTAGCGATCGTCTTCGGGGTGGACGGCGACGGCCACGTCGCCGAAAAGCGTTTCCGGTCGCGTCGTGGCGACGGTCAAGTGCTCGACGCCGCTTTCGAGATTGCCCGGCTCGACGAGTGGGTAGCGGATGTGCCACAGGTGTCCCGGCTCGCCGCCGTCTTTCGTGTTCACCTCGTCGTCGGAGAGGGCGGTCTGGTCCACCGGACACCAGTTCACGATGCGCTTGCCCCGGTACAAAAGGCCTCGATCGTAAAGTGCTTTGAAGACGGTGCGGACGCCGCGCGACGGCCCATCGTCCATGGTGAAACACGTTCGCCGCCAATCACACGAGCAGCCCAGCTTTTCGAGCTGCGTCAAGATCATGTCGCCGAACTTCTTCTTCCACTCCCAGGCCTTCTCGATGAACTTCTCGCGACCGAGCTCGCGGTAGTCGACGCCCTCGGCGTCGAGATGCTTGCGCACGACGGTTTGTGTCGAGATGCCGGCATGATCCGTACCGGGGAGCCACAACGCGTCGTAGCCGTCCATCCGCTTGTAGCGGATCAAGACGTCTTGAATGGTGTTGTTCAGAGCGTGGCCCATGTGGAGGCGTCCGGTCACGTTCGGCGGCGGGATGGCGATGGTGAACCGAGGCTTATCCGCCTCTTCGGGCGAACGGGGCTTGCCGTCCCGATCGTAAACGCTATCGAAGCAGTGGCGATCCCGCCAGAGTTGGTAGATGCGTTTTTCGGTGCTCTTGAAGTCGTATCGTGTCGGGATTTCCATCATGAGTCAGGCGAAAAGTGTCCGCAGTACCAGTCGAGGGCGACCGAGGGGAACACGTAGTGGAGCTTCCCGTCGTGGGATACGACCTGGGGTGGGTTCAAGTTACAAGTTCCCGAATGGCCTGCCGTTTGGCTCGGTAACGCGTGGTAGAAGATGCATTTGCGGCAAACGGGTTGGCCCAGCTCCTTCAGTTGTTTGAAATCGCTTCCAAAGACTCATGGCGTCTCGGGATTATAAGCGATACTCTCTGTGAGAGGAGGTCAATTATGTCTTTTGGAGGCAGTGGTAAGGGACCGTTCGATTTCGATCCGTCCAAAATGCCGCACATTAACATTCCCAAGTTCGTGCCGAAGAACGTCATCGGAATTCTGGCGGCATTGTTCGCCGCGGTGATGTTGTTCAGCTCCGTCTACCAGATCCAGCCTGACGAAAATGGGGTCGTGCTCCAGTTTGGTGAATTCACCGCCATCACCAACCCGGGGCTTCATTTCCTGATTCCCTTTGTCGAGCACGTCATCAAAGTGCCGGTCGAACGAGTAATCAAGCAAGAGTTCGGTTTCAGAACCGCGGACGCTGGCGTGCGGACACAATACAGCAGCGCCGACTTCACCCACGAATCCGCCATGCTCACAGGAGATTTGAACGTCGCCGTGGTGGAGTGGATCGTGCAGTACAAGATCAAGAACGCCGAGGAATACACGTTCAACGTGCGCAATCCGGAGTCGACGTTTCGCGATATGAGCGAAGCAGCGATGCGGCAGGTCGTGGGTGACCACGGCGTGGACGAGGTCATCACCACCGGACGCGCGAGTGTCGCTGATCAGGCCCAGGACATTTTGCAAAGGCTATGCGACCTGTACGAGATCGGCATCGATGTCCAGCAGCTCGTCCTCCAGGACGTGAACCCGCCCGATCCGGTGAAGCCATCGTTCAACGAGGTGAATGAAGCCATCCAGGAGAAGGAACAGCTCATCAACCTCGCCCGCACCGAGTACAACCAGGCCATTCCCAAAGCGAGAGGCGAAGCCCAGCAGCTGATTCAAGAGGCCGTAGGCTACGCCGCGGCGCGGGTGAACCGCGCCCAAGGCGAAGCGACGCGATTCGAATCGATTTACGCGGAGTACCGCAAGGCGCCTCGGGTGACGCGCTCTCGCATGTATCTCGAGATGCTCAACGAAGTGTTACCGCGAGTCGGCAAGAAGGTCATTCTCGATGAGGACGGCACGGGAGTGCTCCCTCTGTTGAACTTGACCGCGGAGGGAAAGAAATGACGCGCGCGTTTATTATCGTTGTAGTTTTGTTCATCATTCTCTTGGTCCCGGGCGCTCTCTTCGTCGTGGATCAGAGAGAACAGGTGATCATCACCCAGTTCGGCGAGCCGGTCGGGGACGCCATCACCGAACCGGGACTCAAATTCAAGCTGCCATGGATCCAGAAAGTCTTGCGCTTCGACAAACGCTGGCTTCCTTGGGACGGGGACGCGAATCAGATTCCGACCAAAGACAAGAAGTTCATCTGGGTCGATACTTATGCGCGCTGGCGGATCGCGGATCCGTTGGCGTTTTACAAGGCCGTCCGTAACCAGCAGCGAGCGCAGAGCGTTCTCGACGACATCATCGATGGCGAGACGCGCAACGCGGTGGCAAGCTACAACCTCATCGAGATCGTCCGCTCTTCCGATCGCGAGTTCGAAATCACCGAAGAGATCGGCGGGTTCGTCGACGAAACGGTCGCGCAGGAGATCGTGAGTGGACGGGATGCGATCACCCGCAGCATCCTCGAACAATCCTCGCTGGTTACGCCGAACTTCGGCATCGAGCTCGTGGACGTGCAGTTCAAGCGCATCAACTACACGGTAGAAGTGCGCGAGTCGGTGTATCAGCGGATGATCTCAGAGCGGAAGCGGATTGCGGAGCGGAGTCGCTCCGAAGGTCAAGGTCGCTCGGCGGAAATTCGGGGAGAGAAGGAGCGTGACCTCCAGGAGATCGAGTCCGAAGCGTTCAAGACCGCGGAAGAAACTCGCGGACGTGCGGACGCGGAGGCGACGCAGATCTATGCGGCCGCGTACAGCAAAGACCCCGATTTCTACCAGTTCTTGAAGACGCTCGAAACTTATCGAAGTAGTCTCGACGAGGACGTGACGCTTGTGCTCAGTAGCGATTCCGAGTTCCTGAAATTTCTCAAGACCTCGCGCTGATTGATGATGATGAGATGAGTTTCCCGTTCACTCGGAGGTGGAAAGCATGAAGGCAGTGCTTTGGCTAGTTTCGGTGTTTCTTTTTGCCCTTTTGGCGAACGCTGAGGAGGAGACGCCCTCGATCGCGGACAAGACCGCAGGGATGGAGCGTCTCGACGGTTTCTTCGACGTCTATTGGGACGAAACCACCGGGAAGTTGTATTGGGAGATCGACAAGTTCGACGAGGAGTTTCTCTACGCGGTCTCGCTGAGCTCCGGCCTCGGGAGCAATCCTGTGGGGCTCGATCGCGGCCAACTCGGTGGCGAGCATATCCTCGAGGCGAAGCGCATCGGTCCCCGCGTGCTGCTCATGGAGCCGAACTACACTTATCGAGCCATCAGCGACAATCCTGACGAAGTGCAGGCGGTCAAAGACGCCTTTGCTCCGTCGGTCCATTGGGGGTTCGAGGTTGCCGCGGAGACCGGTGGCAGCGTCCTCGTGGACGCGACCGATTTCTTCCTGCGCGATACCCATGGAGCGGCCCAGCGGATCGAGCGTTCTGGACAGGGAAGCTTCCAGTTGGATCGTAGTCGCAGCGCGTTCTACATGGCGCGGACGAAGGCGTTCCCGAAGAACACCGAGATCGAGACGTTGCTCACGTTCACGAGTGGAAAACCGGGGCGGCTGGTGCGCTCGGTGGCCGCGAGCGGTGAAGCCATCACCCTGCGACAGCACCATTCCTTGGTCGAGCTTCCCGACGACAGCTTCGAGCCGAGAGTCGCCGATCCGCGTATCGGGGTCAACGGACCGACGTTCTACGACTACGCGACGCCCATCGACGAGAGCCTCACGGTACGATGGGTCGCGCGCCATCGCCTGGAGAAGAAAAACCCGGAGGCCGCTCGCTCCGAGCCGGTCGAGCCCATTGTGTATTACCTGGATCGTAGTGTTCCCGAGCCCATACGCAGTGCCCTCCTCGATGGAGCTCGGTGGTGGAACGAAGCGTTCGAAGCGGCGGGGTTCCTCGACGCGTTCCGCGTCGAGGTGCTTCCGGCCGGCGCGGACCCCAACGACGTTCGTTACAACGTCATCCACTGGACCCACCGCTCGACGCGTGGATGGTCGTACGGCGGGTCGGTCGCCGATCCGAGGACCGGCGAGATTATCAAAGGCAACGTCAACCTTGGAAGCCTGCGACTTCGTCAGGACTACTTGATGGGCTCGGGGATGGCGCCGCTCTTCGACGGCGGAACCGCGAGCCCCGTGGGATTGTCCGGTTGCGGCATGAGCGGGGTGCCGGGCTTTTCCTACCTCGCCCAGGTTGGGAGCGGTGCGAGCCCGCTCGAGATGGCTCTCTCGCGCGTGCGCCAGCTTTCGGCCCACGAGGTAGGTCACACCCTGGGCTTTCCCCACAACTACATGGCGAGCACCTACGGGGCCCGTGCGAGCGTGATGGACTATCCGGCGCCGCTGGTGCACATCCGCGACGGTGAGCTCGAGCTCTCCGACGCGTACGGAGTCGGTATCGGCGAGTACGACAAGCTTTCCGTCCGTTGGCTCTATAGCGATTTTGCCGGCGGCGTCGACGAAGTCCAGGCCCTCGACGCCATCGTCGAGGAAGGGCTCAGGAGCGAAATCCGGTTCATGACCCACACCGACAACTACATCGGTGCCGGGGCGCATCCTCTCGCGTCGGTGTGGGACAACGGCGCGAACCTCGTCGACATGCTCGACCACGAGCTCGAAGTGCGACGTATCGGCCTCGACAACTTCGGCCCCGCAGTCATTCGCATCGGCGAGCCGATGTCACTTCTTGAGTTGGCGCTCGTGCCGCTCTACCTCCATCATCGCTACCAGATGAAGGCGGCGATGAACACCGTTGGTGGTGCCGACTACTACTACGCTTTGCGCGGTGACAACCAGACTCCGGTCACGATCGTGGCTGGCCGCGAGCAACGTCGCGCGCTCGCGACGATCGTGCGGACGCTCGAGGCCGATTTTCTCGCGGTCCCCGAAGATATCCTGGAAATGATTCCGCCGCCCGCGTACCGCTACTCCGAAGGCGAGAGGTTTCCGCGGCACACCGGCCTTCTCTTCGATCCTCTGACGGCCGCCGACGTGTCGGCCGACTACACCGTGGAGTTGCTGCTGCATCCGGAACGCATGGCGCGCGTTGTTGACTATCACAGCCGGAGCAGCGACTATCCGGGGCTCGGTGAAGTCGTCGACGCGATGTTGGGCGTGACGTGGAATGCGGCGACGCCGGCCGACACCTACTATGCTCAAGTGCAGGAAGTTGCTGAGCGGAGCGTTCTCGACGGTGTCATGGAGCAGGCCTCGAGCGCGGACAATCCGGCGCGTGTACGAGCGGTGCTCTCCGCCAAGCTCGACGAGCTGGCCGAGCAGTTGGATGCCTCGAGTGCTCGAAGCCCACACGAGAAACTCGCACTCGAGGATATTCGACGCTGGCAAAGTCGTCCCGAGGGCACGGTGCCAGGATCGAAACCACCCGAGATACCACCGGGAAGCCCAATCGGAGGCAACTCAAGCTCGAACTGACGAAATTGTTCTCGCTACGAGTGCGGGACCGGGGCAATAGCCAATTGGGGTTTACGTGCCGGATTCCGCACTCGAGCAACAAATTCTCGCTCTCGAAGAACGTCTGCTCACCCGGAACTCCGCCGGTCGCGTGAGGAGCTCCCGAAGCTCCTCGCCGACGATTTTCGGACGTTTCGACAGGGAGGCAATCATCACCGTTCTGCAAGGAGCACTCCGATGAAAACGCTCTATCTGATTCTCGCGCTCGTCGGCGCCGTCGTTCCCTACATATTCTTCATGCAGCACTTTTCGAGCGAAGGGATCGGCCTCGTCGGTTTCGTAAAGGCGTTGTTTGCAAATCCCGCTGCTTCTGGTTTCACGGCGGACTTGCTGATAACCTCGTCGATATTCTGGATATTCATGTTCCATCAACACAAGCGCAGAAAGGGGCCGAGCCCCCTAATCTTCATCCTTCTCAATTTGCTCATTGGCCTCTCGTGTGCATTCCCCGCATACCTCTATGCGCGCGAGCGGCGGGAATCAGCCGCATAGAGCCGCCAAGTGTTTCGCATACTAGACGTGAAGGCGCACAGCTATGGACATTTGGATTCTCTTCGTAATGAACGCCGCAGTGCTCGCTATCCTGGTTGCGGGCTTCTTCGTCGTCACGAACGTGATGCTACGGAATGTTCCAGACAACCAGCGAGCTGCGGTCTTTCGCGGAGGTTCGTTTCTGAAGCTCGGCGGGCCTGGACGGACGCTCGTATTGCCGATGGTGGACCGGGCTGTCATGCTCACCATCGGCGATGAAGGCACCGCCCTGGTCGAGGGACGCGCGCAGTTCGGGGGCGCGGATATCCCGGTGCGCTCGTCGGCGCATCTCGAATCAGGGGAGCGAGTTCGCATCATTGGTTTCGATCGCGAGGAAGCAGCGGTCATCTTGAAGGCGTGAGCGTCATCTGTTGGGAGAACTACATGCCGCTCGCACGTATGGCGATGTACGACAAGGGTGTGGAGGTCTACCTCGCGCCGACTGCCGATGCGCGGGATACGTGGCAAGCCACGCTACGCCACGTCGCTCTCGAGGGGCGGTGTTTCGTTCTGGGATCCAACCAGTACGTCACCAAATCGATGTACCCGGACGATCTCGCGAGCATCGAGGAGCTCGAAGATCAGCCCGAGGTCATGTGCCGTGGCGGCAGCGTCATCGTCTCACCCTTGGGCGAAGTGCTCGCGGGACCGCTCTTCGATGAAGAAGGCATTTTGACCGCGGAGCTCGACCTCGGCGAGATCGCTCGCGCGAAGCTCGATTTCGACGTCGTAGGTCACTACGCCCGCCCGGACGTATTCAAGCTCAGCGTCGACGAACGGCCGTCCCGCTCCGTCACCCGCGAGTCCGATTCAACGTGAGCGGTCGAGTTGCTACTCTAACCAGGTGAGACTTCTGGCCGCGGTCGTCGCCATCGTTCTATCGGCCCTCAGTTGCGCTCCACCGACAAACTGGACGGATCTGCGTTCGGTCGACGATCTGAAAGACGCTTTCAACCGCGATCAAGGGCAAGTGCGCCTCGTCCTGATCTTGTCGCCGACGTGAGGGGTTTGCGTTCAGGGCGCCCGGTGGGTGCAAACGAACATTCTCGACGCCAAGCCGGACGCCGCGATTCGCGTCTATGCGATCTTCTTCGAGATCGTCGCCGGAGACAAAGGAGCGAAATACGAAGTCGAACCTCACGAGCTGCTCGATGACCCGCGGGTGACACACTTTTGGGATGAACGCAGGCTGACCGGCCGCTGGTTCGACGAGAACGTGACACGGATCGGAAAGCGCACCGGCGAAGAAGGCCGCATCGAGTGGGATACGTTCATCCTTTACGATGATCGCGCGGAGTGGACCGACGAGCCGCCGCACACCGTGAGCTGGGGACGGCCGGTTATTCAGGAAAAAACTCGCCTCCTCCGAGATCTGGAGGAAGCGTTGGCGCGCCTTCCGGAATAGCTTCGCTCGGCGCAGGCCTTGGCGCGAGAAGCTTGAAAAGCGTCGGGAAGACGACTCCGGT
Organism: Candidatus Marinacidobacterales bacterium; assembly: GCA_965237955.1. Lineage (GTDB taxonomy): Bacteria > Acidobacteriota > Vicinamibacteria > Marinacidobacterales > SMYC01. Next base: position 5,825,726 of record OZ250169.1, read on the forward strand.
CACGATCGCGAGGAGAATGACGGCGGCGCTCGTCGGGGAGTCGATCACTTCCATTTCCCGTCCCAGCGTTGCGATGGCGACGAGGAGGGTCAACGGCGTCGCCAGCAGAAACGCGCCGGCGGCGACGGCGCGGAGTTGAAGTTCCAGCAACAGTAACAGGGTAGAGGGCACGAGCTTCGCGACCAGCGAGGCGAGGCCGAGAACGACGAGCGCTCGTCCCAACGTCGACACGTCACCAAGCGCGGACCATTCGAACGTGACACCCACATTAATAAAGAAAATAGGCACGAAGAAGCCCTGTCCGAGGGCCACTAGCTTGGTCTCGAGGACTCCGGTCTCGCGGAAGACGTAAGCGAACAACATCCCGGCCAAGAACGCGCCCAGGATTGCCTCGAGACCCACCCACGCGGCGAGTGCCGCCAGGCCCAGCATGAGCACGAACCCGAAGCGCACGCCGAGCTCCGATGGGTCCTCCTCCCGCACCCATCGTTGAAAGCTGTGTGGAAACCACCAAGCCGCGAGCCGCATCAGCGCGAGCACCGCGAGGGCAACGACGAACAGCAGAAGCACCTGAAAGGCTGCCGCGCCCAGCTCGAGACTGATACCGTGCTTGATGGACGAGGTGGTATGCGGTAAGCGTCAGGAGAGTGAGGAACTCTCCGATGGAGCCCACGAGCAGGAGGATCTGGCCCCAGCGTGTTTGGGACGCGTTGGCCTCGACGAGCGCGACGAGAAGAACGCCGACCGACATCGCGCCAATCACGAGCGCCATGAAGGGTGGCATCTCGAGTCGCACCACGATGAACGCCGCGGTCGCGAGGACGAGGGAGGCCACCACGAACGCGAGGGTGACCGCCTTTCGTCCTTCACGCTCGATGCGGTTGAAGTCGATCTCCATCCCGACGAGGAACATGAGGTAAATGAAGCCGAGCTCGGCGAGAAAATCGGTGGCTTGGCTCTCGTGGACCACGCCGGCGGCGCCAATGGCTAGGCCGAAGAGAATCTCGGCAACGGCCGCCGGCACGTGGATCCGGGACGCGACCAGGGGCATGAGAAACGCCCCGGTGTAGAAGACGACGAGAGATAGGGCTTCAGCCAGCTCCATGCACTCGCTCGCGGTGAGAGAGCGCGAGGACCGAGCTCGGACACCTCGTGATGATCTGAAGAGCTGTGTCGGGGTTGAAGAACGACGACTTTTGCCCCGCTCGGTGGGAAATCACGAGGAGGTCGCCATCGCCGGCGATGGTTTCGATCTCCTTGGCGGGGTTACCCTCTTTCACGATTTGATCGATCTTGATGTGATAGAGCGAGCCGACCTCCATGACCGTCTTGAGCGCTTCTTTTTGGTCGTCGACCGCTTCTTGGCCGACGATGAACGCCGGTGGGGTCACGACCACGGCGGCGATCTCCAACGTCAGCTGCCGCGACAAATCGATGGCAAGCTCGGCCGCGAGCACGGTCGCGTCGGGGTCGAGCACCGGTAGCAGAATACGTCGATAAGGTTGGGTTCCGGCGGCGAGCAGCATCGGGCACGCGACGGTGTCGAGCACTTCCGCGAACGGAGGTCGGCTGAAACCGATACGGCTCCAGAAACCGACGTGCGGTTTCGGGATCACGAACAGCCCGCAGTCGAGCCCGGGCAGGTCGCGCCGCACGATCGTGAGCAGGCTGTCGGTGGTGTTCACCGTTTGGGTCTCGATCCTCCCACGAGAAAGCTCGAGCGCGGGAGCGGGAGCACTCTTCGACGTCAACGCGCGAGCCGCCCGGGTTCGTGTGTTGTCCACGACGTACACGACTTCGTCCCAATAGGTATTGCTTTCCTCTGCTTGTGCGTACGCCACGGTGCGGACACCGTACTGAAGAGGAAAGCGGGCCACGCCTTCGCGCAGGTAGTCGGCGATGTAAGGAAGTATCTCGGGCTCGCCCGTCAATAGAAGCCTGTCGCCCTCGCGAATGATGACGTGTCCGTGCGGGACGACGTAGCGGTCTTGACGGTAGATCGCAGCGACCAGCCACCGTCGCGCACGAAGATCACGGACGCGCGCGTCGACGGCCGGCGAGCTTCTCAAGACCGGAATCTCCAGAATCTCGCCTTCGCCGAGCCCGACACCGCTCGCGACCTGGTGTGCTCGCTCGATCCGGTTCTTGATCAGTCCCGCGACCGCTTGCGGGCGGCTGACCATTTCGGCGCCGGCGCTCTTGAACCACTCCTCGTGCTCGGGGCGGCGCACGAGCCCGATCGTCGTCGGGGGAACCGGAATCGAGCTTGCCACGCGGCACGCCTCGGCGTTGATCTCGTCCTTGTTCGTCACCGCGGCCAGCCATTCTGCGCCGTCGAGACCCGCCTCTTTCAAATTGAGCAAACTCGTCCCGTCTTTTTCGAACAGGCGCACGTCGCGATCGGGAAGCTCGCGCTTGAGCCGTTCGAGGCGATCCGCGTCGATATCGAGCACCGCGATATCCCAACTATCGGAGAGCGTGCGCGCGAGGGCGCGGCCCGTTTGCCCAGCACCGACGATGACGACACGGCGTCTCGTCGGGCTCACTTCTTCGGTGGCATTAGCTTCGGCCGCGGTCGGTTTTTCCGGCTCGGGCATGGAGGTCATTGTACCTGACCTATCAATAACCGATCGCGGCGCTGGCGCGATAAGGTTCCACGCCCCCGCGAAGGCGCGTCTCGTCCCAGTCGATCAAGATGCCGCTCGGTCGACCGAAGTGAGAGCTCATGAAGCTTTCGAGCGCGGTGGTGACGTCGTATCCGCGCTCGCGCAAGCCATCGGCAACTTGGGAACGAAAAAGTCCGTCGACGAGGACCCCGCTCGCTGCCTCGCGGTGAATACGGGGCGCGGCGATGGCTTCCTGTATGCCCATGTCGTGGTCCACCAGGTTGAGGAGGACTTGCAACACCGCGCTCATGATCTTGCGCGCTCCCGGGGAGCCGACGGCCGCGAACGCGCCGTCGCTATCGAATAGCAAGCACGGGGCAGCCGCATGGAGCGCACGCTTGCCGGGAGCGATCGAGCTGATGTGGCCGGGCTCGGGGTCGAACCACATCATCCCATTGTTGAGGACCACGCCGAGACCCGGAACGGTGACGGCCGAGCCGAACCTCGCACCGAGCGTCGCGGTCAACGCGACCATGTTCCGTTCCCGATCGATGACGTTGAGGTGAGTCGTGTGCTGGCCGGGAGCATCGCCCGAGCCTTCGACTGAGGTTGCCCTCGTGTCATAGCGCCAAGGATCGCCAGACGGGAGAGGCTCGATGGTGGGACCGTTCGCATCGATCAGGGCCCGGCGCTCGTCAACGTAACCTTTCGCGCTAAGCCCTTCGAGCGGCACCGGAACGCTTCCAGGGTCGCCGAGAAAACGAAACCGATCGGTGTACGCCATGCGAAGCGCTTCGGCGATGAGGTGCAGCCGGGTTATCGAGTCGTGAGCCAGAGGCTCGAGGGCGAAGCCGTCCAGCAGTTGGAGCGCAAACGCAACGGTAGGTCCACCGCTGTTCTCCGGCAGGCACGCGATTTCACAATCCCGGTAAGGCACGACCAACGGCTCGAGGACACGTGCCCGGTACGTTTCGAAGTCCTCCAGCGTGAGCACGCCCTCATGTTCACGGAGAAAGTCCACCGTCGCCGCGGCGAAGCGCCCCGAGTAGAAAACGTCAGGCCCTTCGTCCGCGATAACGCGCAACGTCTTCGCGAGCTCCGGCTGACGAAGACGTTCCGGCCGCGCAACCTGGAAGCTCGGAACCAGGGGCGTGCCGTCTTCGTGAAAAAAGATCGCCATGGTTTCGTCGAATGGGCCCAACCGTGACGCGGACGCGGCCGACTGGACGAAGAAATACTCGTCGACAGCGTAACCGTCTTCGGCGAGACGAATCGCGGGCCCGAACAGGTCACACCATGGCAGGTCCCCGGATCCTTCGTGAAGCTTCTTCAAGGCAGCGAGGGCTCCCGGGACGGTTGGGGCCCGATAGCCTGTTTCCGAAGCATCGTCTGCGGTCGCTCGCCAGCCGTAGAGTCCGAGGCTCGTCGTCCCGTGGTCGGCGAGCTCGAACATGTCTTCCCGCGTTTCGCGCGGCGCTAGCGCGCTTCCGTCGTAGCAAACAGTGCGCTCGGTCTTCGCATCGTAAGAGACAGCGTACGCGCACCCACCAAGTCCGCTCAGGAACGGCTCGACGACACCAACCGCGAGCGCGGTGGCGACAGCTGCATCGGCGGCGCTACCGCCAGCGCGCAGTATCTCGACACCGGCCTCGGCGGCGAGAGGGTGCATCGCCGTTACCATGCCGTTATCAGCAACGGCCTCGGTCTTCGCGATCGCTTGTTCGGTGCGGTTCAAGCGAGAAGCTTTCCGAAGAAATCCAAAGTGCGTTCTTTGGCGAGCTTCGACGCTGCTTCGTCGAAGGCTCCTCGTCGGTCGCAGTTGAACCCGTGTCCCGCGTCGTAGACGTGGACCTCGGCATCGGGATGGGCTTTTTGGATCGCTTCGATGTCGCTCGAGGGAATGGACGCGTCCTTTGCTCCGAAATGCATGAGCAGAGGACAGCGCGCGGTTTCGTTCACGTAGGGCATGATTTGCCCGCCGTAGTAGACGACGGCCGCGTGGATGTCGACTCGCGTAGCGGAAAGGTAAGAGATCGACCCGCCCCAGCAATAACCGACCGTCCCGACTTTCAATCCTTCATCGCCGAGCACCGTCACTGCTGCTTTGACGTCGAGGATCGTATCGTCCCACGAGAACTCTCCACGAAGTTTCCTTCCGAGAGACACGTTTTCTTTCGTATAGGTGAGCTCCGCGTTCTTGTGAGAGCTGCGGTCGTAGAGTTCGGGAGCGATCGCCGCGTACCCGTCTTCGGCGAAGCGATCGCACACGTCGCGAATGTGGGTGTTGACCCCGAAGATCTCCTGGAGGACGACGACGACGCCCTTGGCGCTGCCATCCGTACCGGCGCGATAGGCACCCAACGAGTGGCCGTCCGATGCTGTGAGGGTGAAGGTTGTACCCATGGTCATTCTCCCGACACGTTGCTCCCCGAAATCAACACTGCGAGACGCTTATCGCGAAACCGTTCACGATGCGCGGTGGCGGCGGCCAAAGGGACCGCCCCCGCGGGCTCGACCTTGAGACCCAGGTCGCGTTCGATTGCGGTCATCGCTCGCCGGATCGCCTCGTCGTCGACGAGCAACATGTCGTCGGTGACTTCGACCATGGTGGTCACGGCTTCGGGAACGGGAACCCGCGTCGCGACCCCGTCGGCGATCGTGGATACGCTTTCGGTGGTGACGACTTTCTGTTCGCGGAACGATCGCTCCATCGCGGGCGCAGCGACCGCACCGGTACCGATGACGAGCGTCGCCGGGGCGTGCGCCTTGACCCAGGTGCCGACGCCTCCGATGAGCGCTCCGTTTCCAACCGGAATCAGTACGGCGTCGAAAGGCTCAGGCCACTGCAATAGCTCGACCGCGAGTGTCCCCGCGCCCTCGGTGATGGCGACGTCGCGGCCGTCCTCGATGAACGTCCGGCCTTCGTCGGACGCGAACTGCCGGCAGGCATTCTTCGCCGCATCGAAATCGTCACCGACCAGGCGAACCTCGGCGCCGAGTTGGCGCATCCGCTCGACTTTGAAAGGGTTCGCCGCGGTCGCGGCGTAGACGATGAGCCTGATCTCGTGCTTGCGAGCGGCGTAGGCCAGTCCCTGTCCGAAATTTCCGGCGGACGCGCACGTCCATGTCTGCAAGAGTGGAGTCGAGGCTTTGTGGACGTGGGTGAAGTACGCAGCACCTCTCCCTTTGAACGAGCGCACCGGGTTGACGCATTCGACTTTGACGATGATCTCTGCGCCGACGACGTCGCTGAGCGCATCATTTTGGAATTGTGGCGAGTCGAGAAAAACGGGATCGATGACGGAGCGCGCCTCGGCGATGTGCTCGAGCGAGACCGAAGGCGCCGGGTCCATGGCGGCCGATTCTATCGTACTTGGAGAGAGCGCTCTTAGTCGTCTGTCTTTTCCGGAGTGATGTTCTTCATCTCCGATTCACGATCGTCTCGGCTGCGCCACATGCCGAGCATGACGGCGAGCACACCGAGGATCGCCTCGTCGATGAGAAAAATCGGATCGGGTGTGACTATGTCCACCGTGAAGAGCGCGACGAGCAGCAGAAAGAGCTGCGGGAACCTGAGGCTCGATAGGAACTTCCGGATGATTCCTTGCCGCTCTTCCTTCCCAATAGATGTAGGCATATCCCCATATTAACCTTGATATGCGTTGATGGAAAAGCGCCGACACTTTTTCCTTGAGTGCGAGCGCACGCGACGTGTATAAGGAGGTAACAGAGAGCCGGCCCCCAACCCGGCGGTGCGTTCTTGTAATGCAAAGCCTCGAAAGGGAGGGCGCAATGTCTTTCAGGCTCAGTGCGGTTCTCTCTGCTCGCCATCATCGCCTCGGCACCATTCGTGGACGTCGAAGGCGCTCAAACGCGTACCCGAAGGAATTTCTACGGGATGCACAACTTGAAAGACGGTGGTGCCCCGATCCCCGAAGGCATGAATTGGACCCGTCACTTGGTCGGTCGGGGCGGCTACGTCTTCGATTGGGTGAGAGGCGACTACGGGCAGTGGGTCGTCGACGCGATGGACCGGGAGCTAATCCCGGTGCTTCGAGTTCAAAACTGTAACGGGGGGTGTCTGCCCGATGCAGGCCATGCGGAGATTGTTGCCGACGTCATTCGGGAACATCTCGAACGGCACCGTCCTCAGTACACCAACCGGCTCGTCTACTTCCAGCTGTGGAACGAGCCCGGCGATGCGAGAGATTTCGTGACCCCCGAAGATTTCGCCGACTTCCTCGTGGCGGCGCACGCGGGCGTCGGGCGCGCGGACGCGAACGACGTATTCCGTACGATGACGCCGGGGCAAAACGGTCCTGATTGGTGGCGGCAGGCCATCCGCCACAACCCCGCCGTGTGCCAGGCGTTCGACGTGTGGGCTACGCACCCGTATCCCGAGTCTTACCCGCCGCACTACAACCATCACGACGGCGTTCCCTACATCAATCAAGTCAAAACGATCGACAGCTACCTGTTGGATCTCGACGCGGTCGTGAGCGAGTGCGCCGCCCAAGGCTCATCGCGCCGCGGGTTCCCGGTCATGATCACCGAGACCATTTACGGGGATCGTCTCGGCATCGCTTACGAGGGATACCCCAAGACGACGCGCGGGGGCGTGTGCACCACCGATGGACCGTGCGACTTCCTGCTTGCTGCGCAGTACAACCTTACCGCGTTCACCGAGTTTTGGCATCGATGGCCCGAAGTCATCGCGGTGCACCCGTTCATCCTTCAAAACTGGTCCTGGGATCCTTTTGCGTTCGTGAACCGGGGAAGCCAATCGCGCGACGATCAGCCGATTCCCGATTGGTGTCCACCCGAGGACATCGGGGCGGCAACGCCGTGGCCCCCTGGATACAACCCCGGCGCCCAACGCTGTGGCATGCCGCAAGCGATTTACCCGCAGTACAAGGCGATCCTCGACGTCCCCAAGCCGCCTCCGGCCAGTCTCGAGCCTTATCGTGGGCCCGTCGGTGTCCTCAGGGGACGGGTCACGCGTCAGGGCACGGCTGAGCCCGTACGGTTCGCGACGCTCTTTACCGACGGTTACGAGTTTGGCGGACCGACGATGTCCGACGGCATCTATGTCATCCGCGACGTTCCCGTGGGCACCTACACGCTGACGGTCGATAAAGTCGGCTATCGCGGTGACAGTCGGAGCGTGACCGTCGCAGCGGGCACGGAAGCGATCGTGGAGTTCGATCTCGTGCACGAAGGGCGCGTATCGAAAGGGATTTACTTTCAGAACCAAGGGACGTGTCACGACTGCAATCTTTTTGCGCCGTTTCTCGGCCAAACGCTGACGCTCCCCGACGATGTCGGCTTCATCAAGTTTGCCGCCGCGATGCCTAACGTTGGTGGCGTAACCATGAAGCTCTCGATTCACGAAGGAGGTCCCACAGGTCCCCAGGTGGGAAGCTCCATCACCGTTGTTCCCGAATGGGGCGGTGAGATGATCGGGGCGGAGTGGCCCGGTGACGGCGTAGCGGTGATGCCAGGCGGAACCTACTTCCTCCGCGTCGAGCGAGCTGACGGCGAAGGTGTGTACCTGTACGCCACGGATGCAAACCCTTACGCCGGGGGCATGGCGTTCACCGGGACGACGCCCCACGCCGGGTGGGATCTTTTTGCGACGGTGCGCGGGAAAACCGCCGCCGTCGATTCGGTGTTGGGGACCGTGGTGGGCACCGTGGAAGACGAGAGCAACAATCCTCTCGCGGGCGCGAGCGTCACCGCGGAGCCGGGCGGGCTCACCGCGACGACGTCGGCGAGTGGGGAGTACTCGCTCATCCTTTCGGAAGGGGTTTATTCCATCACCGCGTCGCTTGTGGGCTTCGAGTCGGCGACCCACACGAATGTCTCGGTCTTGGAAGGTCAGACGAGCGTTTGGAGCTTCACGTTGGTGCGCGATGCGACACCGCCACCGCCACCACCTCCAGCGTCGGGGCTCATCACCAACGGTGATTTCTCGGCCGGGCTCGACGCGTGGTCGACGTGGACCGAGCGCGGTGCCTTGTCCCCGACAATCGACGGAAGTGGGGGGCTTCATCTCGCCGCCGTCGGCCACAATGGGGGTGTGTACCAACAGTTTCTCACCGGCGGTTCCGGGACCGAGATTACCATCGATGGATTTTGGGCGAGTGACCCGACCGTCAGCAACGCGCAATGGGCGGAAGTGCTCGTCATCGATTCGGATCGTCTGCCGGTAAACGGTCGAGATTTGAACGCCGGTGAGTCCGACGTTGTTCTCATCCACAAGATGGATACGTGGGCGCACCCATCAGGGTGGTCCGGCAGCATGTCGCCGGGGACGTTCACCGCGACATTCATCGCATCTGGGGACGTGGCGACGATCATCCTCAAAAGCGGTAACCTTCTCGGAGTCGACTCGGGAACGCGGTTCGACGACATCGTGGTTCGTGCATCGTCACCGCCTCCACCGCCGGACAATAGGCCGCCGACGGCCGAGCTTGCCGCTGCGCCGACATCCGGAGCGGCGCCTCTGTTTGTCAGCTTCGACGGCTCGGGCTCGAGCGACGCGGACGGCGACGCGCTCACGTTTGCGTGGGATTTCGGCGACGGCGCGATCGCGTCGGGTTCGATATCCACGCATACGTACGTGAGTGAAGGCACGTTCATCGCGAGTCTGACCGTGAACGATGGTCGCGGTGGCGTTGCAACGGCGACGACGACGATCGGAGTCACACCTTCGGCCCCGGTCAGCGACCTCATTAGCAACGGCGATTTCGCGCGCGGGCTGGAAGCGTGGTCCGTGTGGGTGGAGCGGGGTGCGCTCAATCCAGTCGTGCAAGCGGGCAGGTTGGAGCTCGTGGCCGTGGGCACAACGGCGGCGTCTATCAGCAGTTCGCCACCGGCGGTGCGGGCTCGACGATTACGATCGATGGTTTCTGGGGAAGTGATCCAACGGTTGCCAATGCGCAATGGGCCGAGGTGCTCGTGATCGATGGCACCCGAACGCCGACGAGCGGTCAGGACCTCAATGCCGGCCAACCCGACGTCGTTCTGATCCACAAAAACGATACTTGGATATCGCCCGGCGGTTGGTCGGCTCCAATGCCTCAGGGAAGCTTCACCGCGTCCGGCGACGTGGCAACGATCGTTCTCAAGAGCGGAAATCTCCTTTCCGTGAGCTCGGGAACGTTCTATGACGACATCGTCGTTCGCGGCGCAGGCGGAGCTCCCCCCGGCAACCGGACGCCCACGGCACGCGCGACGGGGAATCCGTCCACGGGAACGGCGCCGCTTACCGTCAGCTTCGATGCCAGCGCGTCGAGCGATCCCGATGCCGACACCCTCTCGTTCGCATGGGAGCTTGGAGACGGTGCGACAGCGTCGGGGCCTCTCGCCTCGCACACGTATACGGTTGCGGGGAGCTTCACTGCATCGGTCACGGTGAGCGACGGCCGCGGCGGAGAGGATACAGCGAATGTGTCGGTCACCGTCAGCGGTGCGAGTCCGCCTCCGGGTGGAGTTTCATGGGACCCGCGGCTTTCCACGCTCGGTCTCGAAGTCATCGAGGCGGACGTGCCGCCGGGCACGTGGTATTGGAAGCTGACGACGGCGGTCTTCGAAAGCGACGGCGAGATCCTTCCACCCCCCGGTGGTGGAAGCGAATCGCACGGCACTCACGCGATCTACGTCAAGGCGCTCAATCCGGACGGCTCGCCGATCGAGAACCAGGAGGCGTTGGTATCGTGGCCGCGCGAGGACCCGACGCAACAATCGTCGATACGCACGAAGGCGGCCATCGACGATTTCTGGGGCGATTTTCCCATGGCGGGCGGATGGTGTCCTTTCTTTCCCGACGGGCCGCGCGGTCCCTATGGTGCGCGGGTCGCACCGGTCACGGACGTCGCGAGCGACGAGGTTTGGGGCATGGGCATGCCGTGCAACCGCCACGTCAGCTACCGGCTGACGTGGAAATGGTCGCAGAAGGATTCAGGCCAGAGCAAGCTGAGCATCCATGGAGGCTTCGGCGGTCCACTGTCAATGCAGTTCGTCGACCGCGCCAAGCCGCGCATCGTGAAGATTCTCGACTCGTTCTCTGCGGCGCCCGAGATACGAAGACTCTCGCCCGAGACCGAGATCATCGGGCGCGCGTTTCTTCCAACGCAGCCGATGGACGGCGATCCCATACAGCGTGCACGCGAGTGGTGGGATTCCCAGAGGGCCCTCATCCTCCAGTATCCGGACATCGACTATTGGGAGGCCTATAACGAGCCGATCATCCAAACCCCCGAGCTCATGGCGTGGTATGCGGCCTTCGAGAGCGAGCGCGTGCGTCTTCTCGCCGAACACGGGCTCCGTGCCTGCATCGGGAACTTCTCGGTCGGAAATCCCGACCTGCCGCTGTGGCCACACTTTTATCCGGCATTCGATGCGGCGAAAGCACATGGCGGCATCCTCGGACTCCATGAGTACGGGACTCCGATGCAGCAACACTTCGACGAGTCCGTAGGCGAGGGCTGGTTCACCGGCCGGTACCGCAAACTCTATCGCCAGTACCTCATCCCGGCGGACAAGGACATTCCGCTCGCGATTACCGAGACCGGAGTCGACGTCGTAGCGCCGGTGGGGTGGAAGCACCATTTCACCGAGGAGGAGTACCTCGATCAGCTGATGTGGTACGACAGCATATTGCTCGAAGACGACTACGTTCTCGGGGCGACGATCTTCGCGCTCGAGATCCCCGGGTGGTGGAGCTTCGACATCGCTCCCATCGTCGATCGACGCGCCGATTACGTTGCGGTAGATCCTTAAAGCCTCTGCGGTGATCTTTTCTTTTCGGAGAGTACTATAATAAAGTGGTGAGCGCGTTCACCGAGGTCGTTCCGACGCAATACTGGCACGAGCTGCCGGATGGTCGCATTCAATGCGACGTTTGCCCCCGGTTTTGCAAGCTGAAAGAGGGCCAACGGGGCATGTGCTTCGTGCGCGGGCGCGAGGAGGACGCGGTCGTCTTGACCACCTACGGCCGCTCGAGCGGGTTCTGCATCGACCCGATCGAGAAAAAGCCGCTCAATCACTTCTATCCCGGAAGCGCGGTGCTATCGTTCGGCACCGCGGGCTGCAATCTCGCTTGTCAGTTCTGCCAGAACTGGGACATCAGCAAATCACGCGAGGTGAATCGGCTCTCGGATAGCGCGACGCCGGACGCGATTGCGCGCGCGGCGGAAGAGCTCGGGTGCAAGAGCGTGGCGTTCACTTACAACGATCCGGTGATCTTCATGGAGTACGCCGTCGACGTCGCCGATGCGTGCCGCGCGCGCGGCGTGAACGCGGTTGCGGTCACCGCGGGCTACATCGCCGAGGCTCCCCGCGCCGAGTTTTACCGGCACCTGGACGCGGCGAACATCGACCTCAAAGCATTCTCCGAGCGCTTCTACAAGAATGTATGTGCCGCGAGCCTCGCGCCGGTCCTCGAGACGCTCGAGTACGTGAAGCACGAGACCAACGTGTGGTTCGAGCTCACGACACTCCTGATTCCGGGCGAGAACGATTCGGAGGAAGAGCTCGACGCGATGACCCAATGGGTGGTGTCACACCTCGGACCGGACGTGCCGATGCACTTCACTGCGTTTCATCCCGATTGGAAAATGCTCGACAAACCAGCGACGCCACCGGCGACTCTGTTTCGCGCGCGCACCATCGCTCTCGGGAACGGTGTCCGCTACGCCTACACCGGAAACGTCCACGACAAATCCGGGGGAAGCACGTACTGCCACGAGTGTGGTGAGGTACTCATCGGGCGAGATTGGTACGAGCTGTCGGATTGGAACCTGATTGATGAAGGACGGTGCCGATTCTGCCGGTCGTCGTGTCCGGGTGTCTTCGAGGCCGAGCCCGGCGATTGGGGGGCGAAGCGTTTGCCGGTGCGGATGAAGGATTTTGCGTAGATCTGCCGCGAGCCGTTTACTAGTGAGAGGATCTCAATGACAAAGAAACTCAGCCGACGTGAATTCGTGAAGACCGGTGCGGCCGCTGCAGGCCTGTCGGCGGCTCCGACGGTGTTGACCCCCCAGACGGGGAAGCCGGTCGTGATCTCGTCGAGCAACGGGTACCGCTACAAGAACGGCGGCACCGAGACATGCGTCGAGCGAGCGTTCCGGATGATTACCGAGGGTGAAGACGTTCTCGAAAGCTTGGTTGCGGGCGTGAATATCTTGGAGCTGGATCCCGCCGATACCAGCGTTGGATACGGTGGGCTCCCGAACGCAGACGGAGTGGTGCAGCTCGATTCGTGCTGCATGCATGGCCCCAAGAAGCGGGCCGGCGGAGTCGCAGCTCTCGAGGGTGTCCGCACGCCGTCTCTCGTGGCCCACGCGGTGATGGAGATGACCGACCACCACCTGTTGGTCGGTGCGGGGGCGCAGACGTTCGCGCGGAACATGGGGTTCGAGATCCAAGACGACTTGAATACCGAAACGTCGCGCGAGCGCTGGCTCGACTGGAAGCGACGCATCGACCCGGGCCACTATCTCAATCCGCAGGAGCGAGCGGAGGCTGGCTACAAGGCGGGTCTTCAGATGGTGCGTGAAGGCCTCATCGACGAAGACCATTTCTACGGCACCATCAACTGCAACGGCATCGCCCCGAACGGTGACGTTTGCGGAGTGACGACCACCAGCGGTATGGCGTTCAAGATTCCGGGACGGGTCGGCGACTCTCCGATCCTCGGAGCCGGGCTCTATGTGGACGGCGACGTCGGCGCGGCGGGGTCGACGGGACGCGGCGAGGCGAATCTCTACGGGTTGTGCTCGTTCGTCATCGTAGAAGAAATGCGTCGCGGCGCCCACCCGAAGGATGCTGGCATGGAAGCGCTCCGTCGGGCGAAGGAGGCTACGGTGGAAAGGCGGCTTTTGAACGACCGCGGCCTCCCGAATTTCGATCTGACGTTCTACGCGCTCAACAAGAAGGGCGAATTCGCAGGAGTCGACTTCTACGCGTCCGAGACATCCACATACGCCGTGTGCACCGAGAACGGACCGGAGCTACTACCCATAGAGCCGCTGTTCGAGGAAAGCGCCACCGACGACTAGAACGGCAATCGCGCGAACAACTTGCGGGGATCGTTCCTCCGGAATAAGATGACTTTTTTCGAGCAGGGAAGCTTCGTTGAGAGTTCTGGGAATCACCGCAGGTGCGGCCAACATGTACTGCGGGAGCTGTCTTCGCGACAACGCTCTTGCGGCCGAGCTGAGACGTCAGGGTCACGACGTGACCCTCGTCCCCGTCTACACCCCGACCCGCACCGACGAGCCGAACGTCAGTGAAGAGCGCGTCCTCTACGGAGGCGTGAACGTCTACCTGCAACAGGTCGTTCCGCTATTCCGGCGGACTCCCGAGTTCGTGGATCGGGTCTTCGACTCGAAGTGGGTCATGAAGCTCTTGAGCCGACTGCCGGTCTCGACCGACCCAGCGGAGCTCGGCGATTTGACAGTCTCGACTCTCAAAGGCGAAAGCGGTTTCCAACGGAAAGAAGTCAACAAGCTCACTGCTTGGCTGACCGCCCAACCCCGGCCCGACGTCGTCGTCCTTCCGAACTCGTTGATGATTGGCCTGGCGCGGCCGCTAGCGCGGGCACTGCAAGTGCCCATCGCGTGCACTCTTCAAGGAGAAGATTTGTTTCTGGATGGGCTCTCCGAAGCGCACCGGGCCGAAGCCATCAGCCTCATTCGCGACCAAGTGCAGTTTGTCGACGGCTTTATGGCGGTGAGCGACTACTACGCCGGGTTCATGGCGAATCTTCTCTCGATCCCGGCGGAGAAGATGGCGATAGTGCCACTCGGGATCAATTTCGACGGCTACGCGCCGAGCACGCCGCCGAGTACGTCGACGGACACGCCGCTCAAGATCGGCTATTTGGCTCGAATCGCTCCCGAAAAAGGTCTGCACAACCTCGTCGAGGCGTATCGGCTGTTGCGCGAGCGCGACGACGTGCCCCCGACTCGGTTGGAAGTGGCCGGCTATCTGGGGCGTGAGCACCGTGGCTACCTGGCAAAACTCAGCGCCGAGATCGCACGCTACGGTCTGGCGGACGAGTTTCATTACCACGGTGTTTTGGACCGACGCGAAAAGATCGAATTTCTCCAGTCTCTATCGCTGGTGTCGGTTCCGACGGACTACGAGGAGCCCAAGGGAATCTTTGTGCTCGAGGCCATGGCTGCCGGCGTTCCGGTAGTGCAGCCACGACGTGGCGCATTTCCGGAGCTTCTCGGGCGAACCGGCGGTGGCAAGCTCGTCGAGGCCGGCAACAGTGGGGAGCTCGCCGAGGCTTTGGCCTCTCTCGTGCGGGACGCCGGCGAGCGACGCGAGCTCGGACGCCGAGCGGCGGAAGGCGTCCGGCTTCACTACCCGGTAGAGATGATGGCGCGGCGATCCATCGCTGCATTCGAGAAACTGGTCGAGCGGGAGCGGGTCGGCCCTGTCGGTAAAGTAGAGGGCGTTGCGACGGGAGTGACGATTTGAACGAGTTGAGCACGAGTCTCGAAGAAAGAAAGTCGGGAGCCAAAGCGGCGCTCGACGATCACGTTCGTGAGATCGTCCAATGGCACTTCGACCCGGACAAAGGAACGCCTTTTTGGCTCGAGTACGCCGAGAAACTGAACTTTGATCCACGTAAAGACATCCACAGTTTCGAAGACCTGCGCAAGTTCCCCCTGTTCGAGGACGAGTGGCTGCGTGGAGGACCCGTGAGGCGATGGGTACCGAATCTGTACCACGATCGCCCCATCCATGTGTTCGAGACGGGAGGCACGACCGGGATTCCGAAGAGCCGGATCGCCATCGAAGATTTCCGAATCGACTATGAGCTCTTCAGCGACACGTTGCCCGATGAGTACTTCCCCAAAGGCTCGAACTGGCTCATGCTCGGCCCCAGCGGGCCGCGCCGCCTCCGTCTCGCGGTGGAGCATCTCGCTCAGTATCGTGGAGGCATTTGCTTTTGCCTCGACCTCGATCCGCGATGGGTGATCAAGCTCATCAACAAAGGTTGGAAGGAACACCTCGAAGCGTACAAGAATCATGTGATCGACCAGGCGATGACTCTCTTGAGCGCCGGACACGACCTCAAAGTTCTATTCACAACACCCAAGCTGCTCGAAGCGTTCGCGCTCCGCCTCGAAGACGAAGGCTCGAGCCTGAAAGAAGCAGGATTTACAGGGGTCTTCTCCGGCGGTACCGAGTTCACGCCGCAGTGGACAAGGTTTGCGGTGGAGGAGCTTCTCGACGGTGTCTACATCACGCCGACTTACGGAAACACGCTCATGGGGCTCGCGGCCTCGCGACCGGTGGGCCCGGACGACGGCTACAAGATCACGTACTACGCCCCGCAGCCGCGGGCGGTCGTCGAAGTCGTCGACCCCGATGACGGCACCACCGTTGTCGACTACGGCGAGACCGGCCGGGTCCGTCTCACCACCTTGACGAAAGAGTTCTTCGTCCCCGGTTTTCTCGAACGGGACGAGGGTGAGCGCGAGCCTCCCTACGATGCTTACCCGTGGGATGGAGTCAGCGGCGTGAGACCCTTCCAGAAATTCGCGTCGACCACGACGGTGGGCGTCTACTAGTAATTAGTAATTAGTGTTAGCGGCGATCCGACCATGATCAACATTCCGGTTCTGCGGTGGGGAAGTCCTTACGAAAGCCTCGAGACCGACACCGTCGTTCACTTCGATACCGGCGAGGAGCTCGCCAAAGTCGGTCTCGCGAACGGCGGGCTCATCCAGCGAGACATGCGCAAAGCGCAGCGGGCGCGCGACTTGCTGCGTGAGATCCCACCCGTCGAGTTGATCGGCATGGTGACGAAGGCCGCGGACCTCTACATGGAGGCCGAGTTGCCGCTTGGTGATGGGACGCAGGGACCTGACGATTTCCTCAAGTATCAATCCGCGACGACAGGGCTTCCCGAGCACATGTGCCGGGCGAACATGGAGAAAAACCATTTCGTTCTGACTCGCATGGACGAAGTGCTCGACGCCCTCACCCGCGGATTGGATCTGTCCATCCTGAGTCAGGGGCACGGTGTCGAAGAACGCGGAGTGCGACTCAGCTTCCAGGCGCAAACACCGGTGTTGGGGCTGGTGCTACCGTCGAATTCTCCCGGTGTCCACACGTTGTGGATGCCCGTGATCCCGCTCCAAGTCGGGCTCGTGTTCAAACCCGGACCCCAAGAGCCATGGACGCCCTACCGCATGGCGGGCGCGTTTTTCGAGGCGGGCGTTCCGCGAGAGACGATCTCCATCTATCCGGGACTCGGCGACATCGGCGCCGCGGTGCTCGCGAGATGTCCCCGTAGTATGATTTTCGGCGGTACCCCGACCGTCGAGCGCTACAAGAACGATCCGCGAGTGCAGGTACACGGCCCGGGCTTCAGCAAGATCCTTCTCGGCGACGATGTTGTCGACGATTGGGAGAAATACCTCGACGTGATGGTCGACAGTGTTCTCGTCAACAGCGGACGAAGCTGCATCAACTGCTCCGGAATCTGGGCATCGCGGAACACCCGAGAGATCGCGGAAGCCATCGCCGAGCGTATCGGTCCGACCGCGCCGCTGCCGCCGGAGAATCCGGAAAGCGCTCTCGCCGCATTCACCGTTCCGGGAGTCGCCGAAACCATCTCCGCTGAGATCGACCGCCATCTCGAGGAGGCGGGCACGGAAGAGGTGACGAAAAAATATCGCGGAGAAGACTCCGAGCGCCTCGTACCCCGAGATCGGTGTGACTACCTTCGTCCCACCGTGATCCATTGTGAGTCGGCCGATCAATGGCTCGCGAACAAGGAGTACATGTTCCCCTTTGTTTCAGTGGTCGAGTGCGAGCAGAAAAACATGATCCGTGAGATCGGACCGACACTCGTCGGTAGCGCTATCACCTTCGATGAGTCGTTCCGTCAACAACTCCTCGACGCCGTTCACATCGACCGACTGAACGTCGGACCAGTGCCGACGATCCGGCTCAACTGGCTGCAACCGCACGAGGGCAACATCATCGACTTCCTGTTCCGCGCTCGCGCCTACCAGGAGGCGTGATCGAAGGCGACTCAGTGCTCGAAGCCCACGATCTCTTCAAAGAATTCCCGACACCTATTGGTGCTCTTCGGATCCTGAAGGGCATCTCCCTCGACCTTGCTCCGGGCGACGCCGTTTCGATCATGGGCCCGTCCGGCGGCGGGAAGAGCACGCTCCTGTTTCTTCTCGGCGCGCTCGACACGCCGACTTCGGGGAGCATCGAACTCGACGGGCGAAACCCGTTCGAGCTCTCGGAGCCGGAGCTCGCGGAGTTTCGCAATGCACAAGTCGGCTTCGTTTTTCAGGATCACTGCCTGTTGCCGCAATGCACCGTCCTCGAGAACGTGCTCGCCCCGACGCTCGTCGCCCCTCCAGGCGAATACCGGAAGCGGGCGGAAGAGCTTCTAGACCAAGTCGGCCTGCGTGAGCGGATCACCCACCGTCCCGCCGAGCTCTCCGGTGGCGAAAAGCAACGCGTTGCGATCGCGCGCGCGCTGATTCGTCAACCCCAATTGTTACTCTGCGACGAACCGACAGGGAACCTGGACGGCGACAACGCGCAGACGGTGACATCGCTGTTGCTGGATCTGCAAGAACGCGAAAAGAGGATCCTGGTTGTCGTCACCCACAGCCCCGAGCTAGCGGATCGCTTCCCTAAGCGAATGGAGCTGAAAAACGGGACGCTTCGAGAGCGATGAAGCTTCGCGAGCTCGTCCACAGAAACCTCGTCTACTTCTGGCGGACGAATCTGGCGGTTTTCGGCGGGGTGGCGGTCGCGGTCGGGGTCCTTACCGGAGCGCTCTTCGTTGGGGATTCGGTTCGGGGGAGTCTTCGCGAGCTGTTCTTGTCGCGACTCGGCAACACAGAAACCGTCATCATCGCCAACAACTTCCTTCGGGAAGAGCTTGCGAGCGACATCGGGGCGGACCCTGTACGTACTGTCCCGCTCATAGCGTTCGTCGGAATGGTGACGCACGAGCCCAGTGGTCGACGAAGGGCGGATGTCCAAGTGTACGGCGTCGACGAGCGTTTTTGGTCGTTTCACGATGTTGGCAATCGTGAGCTTTCCGGGCGTGATGCGCTCGTGACCTCGAGTCTTCGAGATGAGCTCGGAAGCCGCGGCGGAGATGTACTGTTACTTCGCGTCGAGCGTCCTTCCGCCGTCGCACGTGGATCGCTCCATGGTCTCAAGGAAGACAACGGCCGGACGCTGAGACTCACGGTGCGCGACGAGGCAGCGCCCGAGCTCTCGATGTATCCACAACAGGATGCGGTGCGGGCGGTGTTCGTGCCGCTCGCGCGGCTCCAGCGGGATCTCGGTCAGGAGGACAAGGTCAATAAAATTCTCGTCGGAGGCGATCTCGATAGCGCGGAGGTTCGGGAGCGGTTGCGAACGAGCGCCAAGCTTTCGGATCTCGGCGTGCGTGTTCGTGTGCTCGAAGCGCGTGGGGCGCTCTCCGTCGAGTCGGACGCGCTGATGTTGAGTGAGCCTATCGTCGCTGCTGCTCGCGCGGAGGCAGCGGCGCGTAGCATGGCGTCGACCTCCATTTTCACCTATCTCGCGAACACGCTCGAGGTGGGTGACAGTACAGTGCCCTATTCGCTCGTGACCGCACTCGACGACAAAGCCTACACGTCACTCCTCGAAGGTGAGCGACCTATGTCGCCGAGCCTCGTTCTGAACTCGTGGGCGGCGTCGGACTTGGGCGCGGAGCGGGGTGATTCGCTCACGATGGAGTTTTACGTCTGGCGGAACGAGGGGCAGATCGAAACCCACACCGCGGATTTCGTCGTCGATGGCGTGATCGAGATGGAAGGGTGGGGGGCCGATCGTGATGTCGCGCCCGAGTTCCCAGGCATCTCGGCGACCGAGGATCTCGCCGATTGGGACCCGCCATTTCCGATCGATTTGCGGCGTGTGCGTGACAAAGACGAAGACTACTGGGATGAGCATCGGACGACGCCGAAGGCATTCATCCGCCTTGCTCGGGGTCAACGTCTTTGGCCGGTGCAGCAGGGGACACTGACGTCGTTTCGGCTCGAGAGCGATCAACCGACGGAAGACGTTTTTGATATCGAATCCGGATTGCGAGCGCGGCTAGACCCGCTCGACATGGGATTTTCCGTCATCCCCGCGCGCGTGGAAGGCGTTGCCGCTTCACGTGGGGCCACAGACTTCGGCGAATATTTTGTCTACTTCAGCTACTTTCTCGTCGTAGCCGCACTCCTTCTGACCGGGTTGTTCTTCAAGCTCGGTGTCGAGCAGCGCCTTCGCGAGATCGGGACGCTACGCGCAGTCGGTTTTTCCGTCGCCACCATCCGACGCGTTTTTTGGCTCGAGGGTGCGGCGCTGTCCGTCGCTGGAGGTATCGTTGGGATCGGCATTGCCTTGGGCTACGCGTGGATCGTCATGTACGGTCTTCGTACCTGGTGGGTCGACGCCGTCGGAACGCGTTTGCTCACACTTCACGTGAGCACGACGTCGCTCGTCATCGGCTTGGTGGGTGGCGTCACGGTGGCGAGTGTTTCGATCGCCCTGACGCTCCGGCACTTGGAAAAGATTCCACCCCGTCGCTTGCTCTCCGGAGACGTCGGACGGGAAACGTCGTCAACTGTCAGAAAGACCTCACGCAGGGCGGGGGTGACGGCATTGGTGACGCTCGCTCTTGGCATTGCGCTCGTTGCAGCCGCGAGCACCGACATCGGCATCATCAGTCAAGTGTTCGGGTTCTTTGGCGCGGGGAACCTGTTTCTGGTCTCGGCGCTCCTGTTCCAGTGGGTATGGTTGCGATCCGACTCGCAACGCGCGGTCGCCGGACACTTTGGCCAGGGTTTGGTGGCGATCTCACGCCTCGGTTTTCGGAACGCAACCTATCGGCCGGGTAGAAGCCTGGTCGCCATTGCCCTCATCGCCTTCGCGAGCTTCACCATCGTCGCCATGGACGCGTTTCGAAAAAACGATGACGCCATCGAGTTGGTGCGCAACTCGGGAAGCGGGGGCTATCCGCTCGTGGCCGAATCGCTGCTGCCACTCCACTGGGATCCGAACACCGAAGAAGGCCGGGACGCGGCCAACTTGCCGTACCCGGGTGACCCGGATGCCGTCGACATGCGCATCGAGACGTTTCGTTTGCGACCCGGTGATGACGCGAGCTGTCTCAATCTCTACCGTCCGCAGAACCCGAGAGTGCTCGCCGTCAGCGCGGAGTTCATTCACGAGAGCCGCTTCCGGTTCAACGCCTCTCTCGCATCGACACCTGAGGAAGAGGAGAACCCATGGCTCTTGCTCAACGAGAGCTTCTCCGATGGTGCCGTTCCTGTTATCGGCGACGCCAACTCGATGACCTATGTCCTCCATCTCGGACTCGGCGACGATTTCCTGTTGCCGCGCGTCGGAGAGACACCGTTGCGGCTGCGTCTGGTAGCGACTCTCGCGGACAGCATCTTCCAAGGTGAGTTGTTGATGTCGGAAGATCGCTTTCTCACTCAGTTTCCGCGGGTCGACGGGTTTCGCTTCCTTCTCGTGGACACGCCAGAACCGGAAGCCGCTTTGAATCTTCTCGAGCAACGTCTTTCGGATTTCGGCCTGGACGTGCAGTCGACGTCTCAGAAGCTCGCGGGATTTCACCGCGTGGAGAACACGTACCTGTCCACGTTCCAGACGCTCGGCGGGCTCGGATTGGTGTTGGGAACGTTCGGGCTCGCGGCGGTATTGCTGCGGAACGTTCTCGAGCGTCGCCGGGAGCTCGCGCTGTTGAGAGCGGTAGGGTATCGACACAAAGACTTTTCCCTCATGATCGCTGCCGAGAACAGCCTGCTATTGCTTCTGGGGCTCGTGACCGGAGGCGTCGCTGCGGTAGTGGCGATTGCACCGGCTCTTTGGGCGCGAGGCGGCAGTTTCGGGGGCGGCTCGCTCGGCCTCCTGCTGCTCGCCGTCGTTGTGAGCGGGTTTCTCTCATCCGTCCTTGCCGTGTCGGCAGTGTCGCGAGCACCGCTTCTCTCGAGCCTCAAAGCCGAATGAGTTGACGCTCCTCTCCGGGGACGCGACAATAACAGAAGGAATCCAGTTCCCACCAAATCCAGCTTCAAAGGACTCCGTTCTGACCGACTCTCACTCTTCCGACATCAGCGCCGAGCTGAAGGAATCGCTCCTGGAGGCTATCCAGGATTTCTTCGATGAGCGACTGATGCCGCAGCGGAAACCCGGGGCCGCCTCGAAGGTGGAGCGCACTCGGGTCACGGACCGTCAGCTGCAGCTCGCGACCGCGGTTTTGCTGCTCGAAGTCGCTCGATGTGACTTCGACTTGAGGGCGGACGAGCTCAATGCCGTGTCTCGTGGCGTGCGTGAGGTTCTCGGGCTGACGGAAGACGAAGCCGTCGCGGTCGTTCGTTTCGCCGAAGAGGAAGTGCGTCAATCGAAACGTCTCTACCAGTTCACCGATCTCATCGACAAGAACTACTCGCCCGACCAGAAGAAACTCGTCGTCCAGTACCTGTGGCAGGTCGCGTTCGCGGATGCTCAGCTGGTCGCGACCGAAGAGTACATCGTGCGCAAGATCGCGGATTTATTGCACGTGTCGCTCGCTGATTTTCTCGACGCCAAAATCAACGCCCGCGATTCCTTTCGCTAGTCTGATTTCGCTTGCGCTCCGGCTAGATTCGCGCGACACTTCGTGGCAACGGAGGGTTTCGATGTTCCTTGCCAACAAGAAGCTGGAGTTCCCGACCCAAGACGAAGCGCTCCCCGGCCGCACGGAGACGATGGAAGTTCCGGACGCCCATTTCGTCAACGGAAACCCGTTGACGCCCCCGTTTCCGGAAGGCATGCAGAGAGCGCTCTTCGGCCTCGGCTGCTTCTGGGGCGCCGAGAAGGCGTTTTGGGACCTCGACGGCGTATTCACCACCGCCGTGGGGTACGCGGGTGGCATCACCCCGAATTCCACCTACCAGGAAGTGTGCACGGGGAGGACCGGCCACAACGAGGTGGTGCTCGTCGTGTTCGACCCGAAGGTCATCTCGTACGAAGAGCTTTTGAAGACGTTTTGGGAAAGCCACGACCCGACACAAGGGATGCGCCAGGGCGGGGATACCGGAACGCAATATCGCTCCGGGATTTATACCTACGGTCCCGACCAGGCGAAAGCCGCGGAGGCGTCGTTGGAACGCTATCAGGAGAAATTGCGCGAGGCCGACTACGATCCGATTACTACCGAGATTGTGGACGCACCGGAGTTTTATTACGCGGAGGAGTACCACCAGCAGTACTTGGAGAAGAATCCGGGAGGGTATTGCGGTTTGGGCGGTACTGGGGTTGCGTGTCCCATGAGCCTCGCTGTGGAGTAGGCCGCAGTACGTAATCAAAGGAGAGCGGCAGCACCGGGATCTTCACGAGTATTTTCGCTTCGCTGATATCCAGACGTGCCTGATCGGTCTTAGCGCCGAAGCTCTTGGTCCGACGTAACGCGTCCAAGTTTCCCACTCAGTTCCTTTGTTGTGCCGATGATGCTTTTCGAATCAGCTCGGCCACGTCCGTCAGGCCTTGCTGCTCCGCGTAAGTCCTCAACCGGTTCGATTCTTTCTCATCGATCGTGGCGCCGCGGTCCAACAGGCTTTCGATGAGATCGGAAAAAGCACCCTCGGCAGCGACGATCAGCGGCGTGCGACCCTTGGCATCTTCGACGTTGACATCGGCGCCCTCGTCCGCGAGCCGTTCGACGAGCCGGGTACGCCCCTCTTCGGCTGCTTTGAAGAGCGCGCTCGCACCGTGTCCGTCGGTCGCGTCGACGGACGCACCTGATTTCAGAACGAGCTCGACGATCGCTTCGTGCCCACCGTGTGCGGCGGCGATGAGCGTGGTCGTGCCGTTCTCCGCTTTCGAGTCGACCGACGCGCCCCGCGACAACATCGCTCGGGCGAGCTCGACGTGACCGCCGGTAGCGGCAAGGATCAGCGCAGTGCGCCCAAGGCGGTCACATTCGTCGATCGCTTGGCCGTGGTCGAGCATGGTTTCGGCAAGATCGACATGTCCGTACATCGCGCTTCGAAGAAACGGACTGAGCCCGTGACGATCTTTTTGAAGTGCATCGGCCCCGGCGTTCAATAAAAGCTCGACCATCGCGCGATTACCAACCGACGCAGCCGTCATGAGTCCGGTGCTGCCATCTTCTCGCGCGGCGTTCGCATCAGCGCCGATGTCGAGGAGCCGCTGTGCCAGCTCTCGGTTCCCCGACTCGGCAGCGAGCATGAGAGACGTCGTTCCATCGGCGTCCTTGAGGTCGACCGGAACCCCGAGCTCCAACAGGGCGGACACGACGTCGTCGTGGCCGTCGACCACCCCAAGCGTCAAGACGGAATGGCCATCGTCGTTTCGTGCAGCTCTGTCGGCACCGGCTTCGATCAGAAAGCGAACCGCACCGACTTGTCCGTTCTGACTCGCCACCATGACGGGCGTATTGGCTTTGCGGTCTTTGGCGTTGATGTCTCCACCTCGAGCCAAAAGCCGCTCCAAGACTTCGGTGTGTCCGGCGAAAGCGGCGGCACCGACCGGTGTCACCCCGAGCGGGTTCCGTGTGTTCGGCTGCGCGTCGGCGTCGAGAAGAAAATCGACGACCGCCGTGTGACCTTCTTGCGCCGCGAGCATGAGAGCGGTCGCGCCTTGTCGGCCCCGCTCCTCCACGAAACCACCTTCGTCGAGTCGCTTTTTCACCGCGGCCAGCTCACCCGCATAGGAAGCCTCGTGGAGGGTTGGCTCGCGCGAGCCACGCTTGAAAAACCTCAGAATCAGCACACACATGGAATTGTTCGCGCTCCGAGTTTATCGCGAACGCCCTCGCGGCGTCTCCTTGAAGTGTTCCTTCCGCAGACCATGGCGCTTCATCATTCCGTAGAGCGTGCGTTCGTTCAGCCCGGCGAGGCGCGCGCTCTCACCGACGCGGCCTTTGGTCGCATCGAGGATGTGTTCGAGATAGTCGTGCTCGAACGCATGAAGAACCTCGACCCGCGCGGCAGAGAACGGCTTTCCCAGAAGCGACTGCCATGCGGACGCGGCTCCGCTCTTGGAAGGAGTCGACTCGGTGTCGTCGAGCGTCCAGCTTTCGCCGCCGCGCAAATCGGCGATACGAATCTCGGATCGCGGTGCGAGCAAGACAGCCCGTTCGATGACGTTGATGAGCTCGCGGACGTTCCCCGGCCACTGGTGGCGCAGCATGGCCTGCATCGCGTCCGGCCGGAAACCGACGACATGACGTCCGAGTTGGCGCCGACTTCGTTCGAGAAACGCGTGGGCGAGATCCGGAAGATCTTCGAGCCGCTCACGGAGCGGCGGCACCGTGAGCGTGACCACGGCGAGACGATAGTAGAGGTCCGCGCGGAACGTCTTTTCGTCGACTTCGCGTTTCACTTCGCGGTTGGTTGCGGCCATGATGCGAACGTCGATCTCGATCGGCTTTTCGCTGCCGACGCGCCGGACGCGCCGGTCTTCGAGTACCTGCAGAAGCTTCACTTGAAGGTGGAGCGGCATCTCTCCGATCTCGTCGAGGAAAATAGTTCCGTGGTGAGCGAGCTCGAAGTAGCCGCGCCGCGCTCTCGTGGCGCCGGTAAACGCTCCCTCCTCGTGTCCGAAGAGCTCGCTCTCGAGGAGCGTTTCCGGAAGCGCGCCACAGTTCACGATGATGAACGGACCGCCGCTACGCCCGCTCTCTGAATGGATCGAACGCGCGAGGCGTTCTTTGCCGACGCCGGTCTCGCCGAGGATCAAAAGCGCGCTGTCGCCTTTTACGACGCGCCGCGCCATTTGAAGAAAGCGTTGCATCGTGGGACTCGCGGAGATGAAGTCGTCGAGCGTGGAGCGTTTCTCCGCGCGCTCTGCGCCGAGGCGCTCCAGCACCTCGTCGCCTTGGCGGCGGGCGAGCGAGATCAAAGCATCACCGAGGACCGCGTCGTCGAGCCCCAGCCACAGAACTGCCAGAGCGCCGGAAGCGAGAAGCTCGGCGCGTTGGTTCGCCTGGTCCTCGCGAGCGAGGACGATGACGCCGGGGTGTTCCGGGAGCGCTTGGAGGGAGCCGAGGAACTCTCTTGGCGATGCCGGCAAAAGGCTGCGATCGACTATCAAGAGATCGAAATCCTCTCGCGTCAGCTTCTCCCAGAGGTCGTCGAGGCCGCGCGCGCTGACGGAGGCAACTGCACCGTGGCGCAGGAGCCCGTCGAGACGGTCAGACGTAGGCTCGTCATCCGTTGCAATCAAAACTCGGGTCAGCATTGCTGATTTACGCCTGGGAGCATTGATTCAGCAATATATACCTGATTAAAGCAGGTGTCAAATACCGATCCTGGCGGTTGCGTTCTAGCGATGCTAATAGAATCAGTTACTTACGAGGACAGCGCCTGGCACCTTTCTTGCCTATAGGGGGGTAGCAGGAGGAGCGTAATTATGAAGCTACGCACACACCGAGGCGACGAGTTCCAGCCGCAAATGACCGACGAGCGCAAGCCCCTACGCCCGGTCTACGTGACGCTGACCCGGCGACCCATCAAAGTCACCAAGCCGATGTCCTTGGGCGGCGAAACGTTGCCCGTCCGCCGAACCCGGCTAGCCGTCCCGCAGCCGCTCCCAGCGCGGCCTGCGGCTGCGACCACAAGGGATGGCCACAGAGTCACAGCGCGGCGGAGCCGCGCTGTGCTAACCCATAGAAGCTTCCATTTCTTGCAAGAAATTGGGCGGCGGTGGTCGGATCAGCCAGACGGTAAATGAGTTAGCAGAGGACACGGCGGCGAGGATTTTGGACGGTCCGTACTGAGAATGGGATCGAGGCGCCAAGCGGCGAGTTCCACAGAGCTGATGGCTGATGGCCCGCGGCGGCCAATTGGTTGCGGCTCCGCCGCGCTGTGTCTTGGTGTCTCTGTGGCCAAACGTTTTTCCAGCTTTATGGAGCGAAGAAAGACTGTCACGTGGGCGACAACCCAAATGGGCTACCGGAATCACAAATCGGGCCACGGGCGTCGTCACTTAATTGGTGTCGTATCAGCGAGTTCCGGCAGTTGAACGCCGCGTTGCCGTGAGGTGACATTTGCGGGGCGACTCGTCAAAGCGAAAACTTCGTAGTTGTACCCCAAATGGGGTGTGGCGGATTTCCGGTCCTATGGATTCACTTGCGGGATCGCCTCGAGCATGCGGCGCACGAGCGTAGCTTGACGGTGGGTTCCGGTCTTTCGCTGGATCTTCTTCAAGTGAAGCCGCACGGTATGGACGCTGATGTCGAGATGAGCGGCGATCTCGTCGACCTTGTGACCGACCGCGAAAAGTGATCCTACCCGGGCTTCAGCCGGCGTCAGGTCGAAGGCGTCGATCAAGAGCTCTGGTGCCAGGGAGCGCTCCTGACGCTCGCGCGCAATGTACGCGACGGCGCGATCGCGGCCGAGTCCGCGGAGCCAAAGCGTCGCTCCGGAGGCGAGCGGTTGGCCACACAAGGATCGCTTTTGGCCGGACGTTGCGCTTTTGAGATTCTGCTGGAACGTCTGGTTGACGTTGCAGTTCGGGGCGCACAGTTTGCCGTTTTCGTAGACGAGCCCACACTGTCCATCGAGGTAGTCGAGCGCGGCTTGATTCGCGTACAGCACGGTGGCGTTGGTGTCGAGAAGCACCATCCCGGTGGAGAGCTCATCCAGGCACGTGGTGAGATTGTCGTGCTCCCGTTGGAACGCTTCAGCTGGAAATGGAGCACCAAGGCACGATGGAGGTGCGGCAGCACAGCGCGGAGCAGAGCCCGGTCATCGGCATCGAGTGAGCGCGTCTCGTCGGCGAAAACCTGAACCCCCGTTGGCGCGGCGCCGTAGGGCTGGAGTTGCGACCAATCCTCCACGATCTCGCCGGAAACGTAGGCGATGGCGAAGCTGCGTTTGGAAAGAGCTTTGTTTTCGAAAACTCGACTCGGGTTGATGGTGTCGAATCTGCTCCCCGGCGCATCCAAACACACGTAGCGCGTCGGTCCGAAGCCGTGGATGACGAGGTTCGAAGCGCGATGCCCGACACTCGCGGCGAGCGCGTCGAACCAAAACGGCCAGCGGGACGGCTCGGCTGCGGCCTCGTACAGGAGCCCGATGAGCTCGGACGGCGGAAAGGCGGAGGTTTGGCTCGGCTGAAATTGCGGGTCCAAGGTGCTCACGTCGGTACCCTCCTCGGAGGATAAGACGGGACTCAGCGCCGAGATTCTACCGACAAAATGTAACGTCTAGTTGAAGACCCTCAACTCGATGCCGCCGTGCACCGTTCTCGGTGGGCCGAGAAGGGGGAGCGGATCGGCGCGAACTGCGTACTCCTCATCGAGGAGATTCTCGATCGCGACGTAGATTTGCAGTTTGGGCGCCACGGGGACGCGCACGGATAAATCGAAGAGGGCATAGCTTGGCAGCACGATGTCGTTGAGATCGTCTTCGAACGCATCCCCGACGAGGCGAAGATCGGCGGTGAACTGCAAGCGACCGTCGTAGCCGATACCGAAGGGACCGTCGAAGCCGAAGGGACCGTCGTAGCCGATACCGAGGTTCGCTTGGTTCTTCGCAACCTGCGGAAGGCGAAGGTCCGTGTCGTCGTTAATGGCGTTCGAAAACAGGTAGCTGGCGCGGGCCGTCCACACGCGCGCGAAATTGTAGTTCACAGCGGCTTCGAACCCGGCGACGGTTGCGTTTCCGATGTTTTGACGTTGGCGAAGAATCGTTCCCACGGGATTGCCGGCGCAGTCCGCGCCGCCCACCGGGTCCGGTCCGACGCAGAGCGTGCGGTTCGCCACCGCGTCGAGGAGCCTGTTGTAGAACGCGTTTAGCCGGACGAGCAGGTCGCGGGTAGGGTAGAAATCGACGCCGATCTCGCCGCCCCACAGGTACTCTGCGATGAGCCCGTCGTTGGCGGTGGTGACGACGTTTCCGACGCGGAACGGCCGGTAGAGCTCGTTCAACGACGGAGCCCGGAAACCTCGATAGACCGAGGTCCTGACCGTAGCGTTGTCGGTGGCGCGGAACGTCAGGCCCGCGCGGTGGTTGAACGTCCCCTTGGTGGTCGTGGTCTGATACAGGTCGAATCGTCCGCCGACGAGGAGATCGATCCGATCGCCAAACGTGAATACATATTGCGCGAACGTGCCGGCAAAATTCTGGGTCTCGTTGTTGCCGTCTATGTCGTCGTCCGGATCCCAGCTCACATACCGCCAGTCGAGCCCCCACTGGATGCCGATCGGCGTCCGCATCGAGAACGAGCTGCCGAAGCCGACGGATGGAAAACGGGTCTCACCGAACGAGATTTCTCGATCGCGTCCAGGCAGGACGCGAGAGAACGTGCTCGCGAGCTCCTGCTTCTGCCCGTAGAAATTGAAGCTCCATGTGTCGGTGTCGTATCCGGTCTCGACGAGAAGGATCTGCGAGTCGTTCCTTTGTGCCTGCGTGCCGTTGTTACGCTTCTCGTCGTAGATGTTCACGCCGACGTGGAAATCGCGATACTCGAGACGCCCGAGGAACGTCTGAAACTTCGTCTTCATCGGCTCGTCGACGTAGCCGCGGAGCGGCTCTCCCTCGTCGTTGGTTTCCGCCACGGGGATGTACCCGTCGGTGTCGAACACGCGACCCGACGCGATCCACGCCCAGTCGCCGCTGCGATGGGACGCGAAGATATCGGCATCGTAGGTACCCCGGTTGCCGATCTGGAGGCGAGCGTCGAGAGTACGTTCTTCCGGCGGACGCGGGATGAGCTGGATCGTGCCACCCAGTGCCGAGCTGCCGTAGAGTTGGCTGGTCGCACCTCGCGCGATCTCGGCGGAGCGGTTGGATGTCGCCGGTAGCCGGTTCCAATAGACCCAGTTACCGAACGGGTCGTTCAGGGGGATGCCGTTCCACAGAACGAGGCTCCGGCTCGCCCCGCTCGGGCCGATGCCGCGTAGCGACACTCCCTGCGTCGTCGGATGGGAGTAGAGGCTCGACGAGCGACGGAACAAGCTGAAGCCGGGCACCCGGCGCAGCGTGTCGTCGATGACGAGGGCGGGCGAGCGCTCGAGGGCTTCCGCGGTGAACGCGGTTACCAGCGAGGAGGCGTCGATGAGCTCCTGCGGTTCGTTGGCCGCGGTGACGACAACGGTCTCCTGGTAGGTGAGAGGCTCCTGCTCCTCGGCCTGGGATTCGGTGTCGTCCTGCGGTTTCTGCTCTTCTTGGTCCTGGTCAGCGGTAACCGCCGCGAGCGCGGCGGAGAGAAGAAAGATCTTGAGCATAGCTCGCTTCTACCCTACGTGTTGGAGGCCCCTTCATGGACGGGAGAATAGCACAAGCGTGAAGCGGCGGGCTGAGCCCGCCGCGGGGCTGGCCAAAGCAACGTGCCATGTTCTTACTCGTGAGGAAAACGAAGAATCGTCGAATTTCGGTGTTGGTTTGAGCTTAGCGGGCGGATTAGAGGAACGTGCAGCGGTGCCGACGAGGGGAGATCGACTCAGAACGTCATTCTTTGTCGACAATTCTGGAGTGCGGGCAAACGGGGGGGTGTTGCTAGACGACCAAAAATGATGAGGTGCCGCGATAAAACCTTGTTACGTAGGCGCCCGGCTTTCCACATACGGGAGTCGTGGAGGAAAGCATCCCTCGGGAAAGCGCACGTCAGTCTCACCCCTCTTCAAACGTTCGGCTGCAGCGCGATAGTCGGCCACTTTGGCTCGGCGCGCGTTGTACATCGTCCAAAACTCGTCCCGGTTCGCGGCGTGAAATTTCGGCGCGGGGGAGGCTTTGAATTCCTTCGGTTTGTCGTGGGGTTTCTGGCGTTGAATGGCTCGAGCCCCTAAAGGCTTCGTGCCGTTTTCGCTGTTTTTTTGTGCAGTCTCCTGTTCGACCTGCCGGACAGCTTCGGTCACGAACTCTCGCTGCTCGTCCAAGCTTCGTTCCTTGAGAAAAGGAAGCGGGCTCAGATGGACGGTTTCGGTGGAAGGAAAAAGCTTGTACTCCCCGCGATTGAGTGCCCGGTACTGCGCGGTGCGGTCATACCAGGTGCCCTGCATCGTCGTTTCCCCGCGGTAGAGGGCCCCAGCGGTGCTGACACCCGGCCAATCAAGCGGCGAGGCGACGAGTCCTTCTTTGCAGCCGTTCGAGAGGAGGTACAGGAATCTCGCAATCTGTTCTTCCTCATTATCGCTGATCGATGCGGAATGATAGCGTCGCCCCCAAAAGTTCTCTCTCCAGTCGTAAAGTGCCCCCAGTTCCTTAGCCACGTTGCCCTTGAAAAACCCTACGAAGCGGGACATTTGCTTGACGGAGCACACCGACATGATCATGTGGAAGTGGTTGCTGAGAATGATGAATGCATGCAAGTAGACGCCGTACTTTGCTTGAGCCCGCCCGAGCGCGCCAAGAATGAGATCGTTGGAGCGCGCCGAGGGGCGGAGTAGATAAGACCGTGCTGGGTCCGTGACGTAATTTCTACCAGGCCACTCTCGTTGTCGAGCATACGTGGGTCCCGTGCCATTCCCTTTATAGACGAGATGTGGCCGCGTAACCTCCCGACTATTTAGAAAAAGTGAGCCGCCGCCCCTGAGTCACAGAGTCACACTGCAGCGCCGTAGACGATATTCGGAGGAGTAATCCTCCCTGACCGCTATGTTTTCTCGCAAGAAAGTCACGCCGGCTGGCGCTCAGACGGCGCGTGCGAATAAAATGTTTGAACCTTTTTTTGAACCTTTTTTTTGGATTAACGATTCTGGGCTGCGGCGACTGATTAACGATTCTGGACGAACTGCCAGCCGAAGCGGCCTTTGATGCAGAGGTGTCCGTTCGTTACATCATGGTCCATGGGCGAGGTGACGCGGACGATCTCGTTGTCTTGGACTCGTAGCTCGAGATTGCAGCCGACGCCGCAGTACGGACAGACCGTGCGGGTCACGGATTGTTTCGATTCGTCCCAGGTGCCGGCCTCGCGGTGGTCGTACTCACTCTTGAACATGAGCGCGCCCGTGGGGCAGACCCCGATGCAGTTGCCGCAATAGACGCACGCCGAATCATCCAGGCGGGTGTCGAGCTCGGTGGAGATGCGCGCGTCGAACCCCCGGCCTGCCACCGCGATTGCGAACGAATTCTGGGCATCGACACCGCAGGCTTCGACGCACTTGTAGCAGAGGATGCAGCGGCTGTAGTCGCGCACGTACATCTCGTCGTGGATCTTGACGGGCTGCGACACCGTTTCCGCGGTGGTGCCGTCGGTCGCGTGGTGGTGTCCCGCTCGGCGTCGGTCACGCGCGCCCGCTTCCGTCTCCGGCCCGGCCTTGCCGAATTTTTCCGGCTCGGCGCGGTAGAGCTTCATGAAGTCTTTGATGTCGTCGTCCGCGAGGGACATGTCGACCGAGGATGCGAGGAGCTCGAGAACCAGCTTCCGGCTATGGCGCACGCGCTCGCTATCCGTCTGAACCTTCATGCCCGGCTCGGCCATGCGCGAGCAAGCGGGCACGAGGGTGCGCGAGCCTTCGAGCTCGACCACACACACCCGGCACGCGTTCACCGGCGTGAGGTTCTCGAGGTAGCAGAGCGTCGGGGTCTCGACGCCCTTCTTGCGGCACGCGTCGAGGAGCGTCGCGCCTTCTTGGACGGAGACGTTGTCGCCGTCGATCGAAACTTCTACCGAGCGCTCGCTCATGGATTGGATTCCTCGGATGTCAGTAGGTTTTTCGCGAGCGCCGACTGGATCGCACTCGCCGCAGTGTGCCCGAGGCCGCAGATCGAGGCGTCTTTCATGACTCGAGCGAGCTCGTCGACGAGGGCGATGTCGGCGGCGTTGTTACCCCCGTTGATGTTGCTACGGACAAGTCGCTGCAAAGCTTCCTCGACACGTACCGTGCCGACGCGACAGGGAACGCATTGACCACAGGATTCATCGCGGAAGAACGCGGCGACTCGAAGCAATATGGCCGACATATCGGCGCTATCGTCGAACACCATCACCACGCCCGAGCCGAGCGATGCGCCGATCGCACGCGTTCCTTCGAACGTGAGCTCGACGTCGAGCTCGTCGAGGCCGACGAACGTGCCCGCAGCCCCTCCGAGCAGGACCGCTTGAATGTTGCTGGCGCTTCCCGACTTGTCCAGAAGCTCCCTCAACGTGGTGCCGAACGGGACTTCATAGACACCGGGCCGCTCGACGTGTCCGGAGACACAAAAGAGCTTCCCGGTCCAGACCGTGTCCGGAGACACAAAAGAGCTTGGGACCGGTGGAATCTTTGGAACCGGTTTGTGCGAACGCTGGGCCGCCTTCGCTCACGATGTCGAGAACATTGACGAGGGTCTCGACGTTATTCACCACGGTCGGCTTACCAAACAAACCTTCTTGAGTGGGAAAGGGCGGTTTGTTGCGGGGCTCGCCACGGAAGCCCTCGATCGAGTTGAACAGCGCGGTCTCCTCGCCACAGATGTACGCGCCAGCACCACAGCGGATCTCGATCTCGAAGCGGAAGCCGCCGCCCATCACATCGTCGCCAAGGAACCCGCGGCGCGTCGCCATGTCGATCGCGTTCTGAAGACGTTTCACCGCGAGCGGATATTCTCCTCGGATGTAGAGGTAGCCTCGCTCCGAGCCGGTCGCGAAGCCGGCTATGGTCATCGCTTCCACGGTCGCGAACGGGTCTTCCTCCATGAGCACGCGATCCTTGAACGTCCCCGGCTCGGATTCGTCGGCGTTGCAGACGATGTAGCGCGGGGTTGCCGGCGCTTTGGCGACAGCCTCCCACTTGATCCCCATCGGGAACGCGGCGCCACCGCGGCCGCGCACACCCGAATCCTTCACCTCTCGGACGATCTTTTCCGCGCCGATGTCGACCGCACGACGAAGCGCGCGGTAGCCCCCGTGCTCTCGGTACTCGTCGAGGCTCGTCGGGTCGCAGAGCCCGACGCGGCGAAGTAGCCGGAGCCCTTGCTCTCGTGGCTCCTGCGTCTGCGGTGTGGACGGAGTCGGTTCAGGTCGCTTACCTTTACCCTCGAGGCCTGCCCGGATGCTGGCGACGTCCGCGTCCGTCAACGTCCAGTCCTCATCGCCTGCGAGCTGAAACAAGACAGCCGGTCCACGCTCGCATTGTCCGAGACACGGACTGCGATGCCACGTTCCGGAATCGAGTGTTCGCTCGAGCTCGTCGCACAGAGCGTCGGCTCCCTTCAACTTGCAAGCGATGTCGTCGCAGACATGAGCGATGCGCTTCGGACGTTCCACGGTGGACAACAGTGCATAGAACGTCGCCACGCCGTACGCTTCCGCGGGTGGCACGGTGAGGCGGCGACAGATGTAGTTCAACGCGCCTGGGCTGATCCAGCCGATCTCGCCTTGCACGGCGTGGAGCGCGGGTAGCAACAAGTGGCGCTTGTTCTCCGCCGACTCGCGTCCGCCACGGACGACGTGCTCCTCGAGGGGCTCGCCCGGTATGTCGGTAGCCTCGGGCGCACCTATTAGCGCGTCCACGGCCGCACGCTCGTCCTCGGTGGGCGAGGCGTCCATCCAATGTAAATCCATGAAGTAATCCCTATGTTACTTCAATGCGAATGGCCGTTGCTTTGAACTCCGACGTGCCCGACTTCGGATCCCAAGCTTCGATGGTGAGCTGGTTGATGTCCACCTCGTCGGGGAAATGAACCGTCATGAACGCGAGCCCGGGGCGAAGGTTTTCGTCGAAGCGCACCGGCGCTTCGATCGAGCCGCGGCGGGAGGTGATCTTGACGCACTGACCCTCGGAAACGTTGTAGCGTTTTCCATCAGCAGGAGCAAGATCGAGCGTTTCTCCGTCCCGGATGGGCGAAGCGAAGCTTCCGGTCTGGACCCCGGTGTTGAATGA
This sequence comes from Candidatus Marinacidobacterales bacterium, assembly GCA_965237955.1. Classification (GTDB taxonomy): domain Bacteria; phylum Acidobacteriota; class Vicinamibacteria; order Marinacidobacterales; family SMYC01. Next base: position 5,860,190 of record OZ250169.1, read on the forward strand.
GTCGAGGCGACGGCCGGTGGTAAGGCGGATCGGATACTCCTCGTTGAGCTCGTCCACGGGAGGAACGTGCTCGACCGGCGAGAACGGTGCGAGCCGTCCCTCCGCGGGTCGTTTCCACAACCGGCCGTGAAGGAACGGGCTTCCGGGATCGTTCTCGTCACGGCATGGCCACTGAAGCCCGCCGAGCTCTTCGAGACGGGCGTACGTCATGCCCGTGTGAAGCGGCGACAGGCTTCGAAGCTCGTTCCACGCGTCTTCTGCCGTCGGGACGTCCCAAACGTGTCCGAGCGCGTTTGCGAGCAAGCACACGACCTCGATGTCGTCCTTCGCATCGCCCGGCGAATCGATCGCCTTGCGTACGCGCTGAACGCGGCGCTCACTGCTCGTGACCGTCCCTTCACTCTCGGCCCAGGCGGCGGAAGCAGGGAAAACAACGTCGGCGAGCGCGGCGGTTTTCGTCAAGAACAGATCCTGGACCACGAGATGATCCAAGCCCTCCAGAAGTTTCGTCGCATGGGCCACGTCCGCTTCCGACTGGGCCGGATTTTCGCCGATGATGTAGAGGCTCGTGAGATCGCCGCGCTCCATTGCTTCGAACATGAGCGAGAGGTGCCACCCGTTCTTGTCCGGAAGCTTCGTGCCCCATGCCTTCTCGAACTTCGCTCGATGCTCGGGGTTCTCGACGTCTTGGAATCCCGGGAACTTGTTCGGAATCGCGCCCATGTCGCCGCCACCTTGGACGTTGTTCTGTCCACGGAGTGGGACGACACCCGAGCCCCAACGGCCGACGTGGCCGGTCAGGAGCGACAGGTTGATGAGCGCGAGGACGTTGTCGGTGGCGGTGTGATGTTCGGTGATTCCGAGCGTCCAGCAGATCTGTGCGCGATCGGCCTTCGCGTACGCGTGCGCCATTTCCCGAATACACTCGCGCGGCAGGGACGTGATCTTCTCGGCGTATTCGAGGGTGTACGGCTCGAGAGATGCCTCGTATGCCTCGAAGTCCGTCGTCGCATTATCGATGAACGCGCGATTCTCTAGTCCCGCGGCGAGGATCTCGCGGCCGACGGCGTTGGCGAGTGCGATGTCGGTGCCCACGTCGAGACCGAGCCAGAGGTCGGCCCACTGCGCGGACGACGTGCGGCGGGGGTCGACCGTGAAGAGCTTGGCTCCGTTTCTGATACCTTTCAGGAGGTGGTGAAAGAAAATCGGGTGGGCATCGCGCGCGTTCGAGCCCCAAAGGATGATGACATCCGTCTCTTCAATCTCCTGGTAGGAGCTCGTCCCACCGCCTGCTCCGAAGACGTGCGCCAGACCGGCGACGCTGGGAGCGTGTCACGTGCGGTTACAGCTATCGATGTTGTTGCTTCCCATGACGACGCGTGCGAACTTCTGTGCCATGAAGTTCATCTCGTTCGTCGACTTGGAGCAGCTGAACAGCCCGAAAGACGTACCCTTGTGCTTTTTAAAGCCGTTTGCCGCGCGCTCGAGCGCTTCGTCCCAGCTCGCGGGACGGAGCGAGCCCCTGTCGCCATTGTCGCGCACCAACGGCTGCGTCAATCGCTTGTAGCCTTTTCCCATGGCATCTACCTTTCACCCAGAATCTTATCACGTAGGATGGAGCATGCTTTTTAGGGTCTTCAGAAGTAGTGCGGGAGCGAGGCGCGTCCAGAGTGCGACGCCGTTGGGGAGGGGATAGCCGGAAGCGACGCCGAGAGTAAACGGGTTCGTCGAAAAACGCATCGGACTCTGTCGGATCAGAAGCGCGGGGGCGGCCGAGGCCGTAGTTGTCACGAAACGGCGGCGTGAGACTCGTCCCATATCGTAGCTCTCCTCCTGTGACCGCGCGGAGCCTGACATATTCTCTTGGTCGAACCGGGACGGTGTGATTAATGTGGTGCATGGGTGTGGTGCTCGCTATGGTGGTTGTCGCTGCGACCGCGCTCCATCCACAAGTAACTGAGCAAGAGGAAAGCGAGCAGTACTTCGAGGAATCGGGCCGCGCCATCGAGCTCAAAACCGTTTGGGACTTTCGTTACGTTCGCACCGACGCGACCGCGAGTTGGCTCGAACGCGCGTTGGGAAAAGCGCGCTACGGCGGCGAGGGTTCAGAAAGGCGAAGCCTCTTCAGGGTCCCGCAAGCGTCGTTCGTCGTCGATACCCGACTCGCAAACAGTCTCACGACGCATCTCCACGTCAACTTGGATCTCGAGCGCCAGATTCCCGAAGGACGCTACGGGTGGGATCGCATTCGGTTGATCGAAGCGTTCGCCGACTGGCGATGGGCGTTCGACGCGCCGAGAGAGCTAAGAGTCAAAGGCGGGATGTTTTTCCCGCCGGTCTCGCTCGAGCACATCGGCGACGCGTGGACGACGTTCTACACGGTCACGCCGGCCGCCATCAACGCATGGATCGGTGAAGAGGTTCGGGCAACCGGCACCGAGTTGACGCTCGCGCACGTCGGCGTCGCGAATGAAGTCGGGGTCAAAGGAGCCGCGTTTTGGAACAGCGATCCGAGCGGTAGTCTCCTGGCGTACCGTGGCTTTGCAATCCACGATCGTCAGACGGGGTGGCGAGATCGATTGCCGTTGCCGCCCCTCCCGCCGCTCGATCCCGGCGGGATCTTCGAGCAACAAGCACCCTATGTCGAGCCGCTCGTCGAGATTGACGACCGCGCAGGCTACTACGGAGCGGTCTCATGGGAGAACTATCAATTCTTCGAGGTGAACGCGCTCTATTTCGACAACCGCGGCATACCCGATCGCTTCGACGGCAAACAGTATTCGTGGAAGACCCGGTTCACCAACGTCGGCGGCGTGGCGTTCCTGCCCGCCGAAATGGAGATCCTCGGTCAGTTCATGAGCGGCGACACCGACATGGGCTTCCGCGGACCGGACGAGCCCAAAGTGACCGCAGATTTCCGCTCGTGGTATTTGTTATGGAGCATTCCATGGGACAGGCATCGCTTCAGCGTGCGCTACGAAGATTTCCGCGTCTGGGATCGGGATCGGTTTCGCTTTCCCAACAGCAGTAATGAGACAGGAAACGCGTGGACGTTCAGCTATCTCATGAGGATCGCGGGTCGACATCGCGTCGCGGTGGAGCTTCTCAGGATCGATAGCATCCGCCCCGCGCGGGCCTCGATCGGGCTCCCGGTCGTGGCGGACGAGCTCATGTTGCAGCTGAGCTTGCGGATTCAGTTCTGAGGGCGCACGGCGTCGTCGATGAAGTCGAGCGCCATATGGACCCCGGACGGCACCCGCATCATTTTCGGTGTCGCGGAGCCTGACCGAAACGCCCTCAATCTCCATTGGATGCCGATCGATGGCTCGAGCCCGATGGACAGACTTGCGACGTCGGGCAATATCCAGAATGCGACCGATGTTTCTCCCGACGGTCGATTTCTCGTGTTCACGGACAGTAGTCCGGAAACCGGGAGAGACATTTGGCTTCGCTCCCTCGAGGGCGACGATGCGCCTCGACCCTTCTTGAACACACAGTTCGATGTTGTGATACTATCCGCGAGCGGCGCAAAAGATAGTTGGTCGTGGCTTCCAATCGACGCAGGTACCCAAGCCTGGGGGTCGGTGTAGTTACTTCTCCGCGCAGCAGCAACGACAGCCTTCCTATGAGCGAGCAAAGGCCGGAACTGCCCCTTTACTCTCCGGCTCCCGATTGAGGGCCCTCCGCTCGTAGCTTGAAATGGGCTAGGGGACGGAGTCTGCCCGCTCAAGGATTGGTCAAGGAAATGGAATGGGTCAGTCATCGGTGATTAGTGACAGGATTGAGGACGGGGAGCGTTCACACGCGGTCCCATTTGAATCCGTCGTCCCCGGAATCCTTGCCAACTTACATGGCGAGCTCCGAGAAGAGCTTCAGGCATGGAAAGACAGGCCCGACCCCGGGCGGAAGAATGCCAAGGGAGACATCCAGCGCTCCTTTGACCTCGCCGCCGACGAGTGCGTGCGGAGCTATCTCGAACGGGCGTTTCCTGCTGGTGTGCTGCTCTCGGAAGAGAGCGATGAGAGAAGATTCGGCAGAGGAGAGCCCCAGTACCGTTTTGTAGTCGATCCCGTGGACGGTTCGGACAACTTCGCTCGGCGACTGCCGCTCGCGGCACTCAACATAGCGGTGCTTCCTGTCGAAGGGCCTCTGTCACCGGAACAGGTCCTTTTCAGCGTGGTCGGAGATCTTCGAGACGAGAGTCCGATTCTGGCCGCACGAGGAGAGGGTGCTCATCGCGGCAGCATGCGGTTAAAGACCTCGTCGGTTGCCAGTCTTTCCAAAGCCTTCGTTTCCTGCGAGCTCAATCATTTCGCACCTCCGCCGCAGCTCGGAGCGCTGCTGCGCCAGGCCCGGGGGGTGCGGTCCTACGGGTGCTGCTCGCTTGCCCTTAGTCTCGTGGCCTCTGGAGCCATCGACGCGCACGTGGATGTGCGTGATCGATTGACACTAGAGAGCTTTCTGGCCGCTTCACTTGCCGTAGAAGAGGCCGGAGGCTCGGTCGTAGACCAGAAAGGCAATCCGCTCGGTGCTCTGACGGGGCTCGCGCACCGTACCAGTCTGATCGCGGCGGCAAGCTCTGAACTCGCCAATGAGATCGTGAATGTCCTCGCTCCATCCGATTCCTGAGACCGCGAGATAAGAGGCGAACCTAGCGTCCCCACCGTCGTTATGTTGGCGGCCGTGGAACCTGGCCAGAAACCGGCGGAAGGCACGTTCGTAGGCCACCCACGCTGCGACCGCCGACCGTATGTGTAAATATATCTGACATTATTGACGGATACACGTAGTTTGTGTTACAGTTCAGACGTCCCTGAGAAGGTGCGGGAGCCCAGGGATGGCCCAGCAGCTGAAGGAGATCGGTAGTATTCTCCCACCCCTGGTGGATTTTTTTCCGAGAGCGTGGCACCAGGCGAGAAAGCGGCGGAGGGCACGCTCGTACGCCACCCGCACGGCGAAAGTCCGCCCAGGCTGCGGCCGCCGGCCGTAGGGTGTAAAAATATCTAACATTGTTGACGAGCATCCGATATCGTGTTACAGTACAGCGTCCCTGAGAAGGAGAGGGAGCCTAGGCATGGCCGAGAAACTGAAGGATATCGGTAGTATTCTCCAGAAAGCGCGGACGTCACGCGGTTTCACTCAGGCTGAGATCGCACCTCAGCTCGGTGTCTCACGAGCCACCGTCGCCCAGATCGAGACAGGGCGGCGATCCTTGAAAGCTGAAGACCTGCGGCGGCTAGCTGCCTTCTACGGCTGCAGCCCCAGCGAGCTCCTGCCCCGGGCTACCAACGACGAGAAAGTGGATGGCCCTGCCGAGCTGTTCCGCTCCCATCCTGATCTCACCCCCTGGTGGATTTTTTTCCGAGAGCGTGGCACCAGGCGAGAAAGCGGCGGAGGGCACGCTCGTACGCCACCCGCACGGCGAAAGTCCGCCCAGGCTGCGGCCGCCGGCCGCAGGGTGTAAAAATATCTAACATTGTTGACGAGCATCCGATATCGTGTTACAGTACCGCGTCCCTGAGAAGGAGAGGGAGCCTAGGCATGGCCGAGAAACTGAAGGATATCGGTAGTATTCTCCAGAAAGCGCGGACGTCACGCGGTTTCACTCAGGCTGAGATCGCACCTCAGCTCGGTGTCTCACGAGCCACCGTCGCCCAGATCGAGACAGGGCGGCGATCCTTGAAAGCTGAAGACCTGCGGCGGCTAGCTGCCTTCTACGGCTGCAGCCCCAGCGAACTCCTGCCCCGGGCTACCGACGACGAGAAAGTGGATGGCCCTGCCGAGCTGTTCCGCTCCCATCCTGATCTCGCCGAAGATCGGGGGCTGAGCTCCTTCGCCGGTGTGTGCGCGATGGCGAGAGCTCTCACCCAGCTGGAATCAAGACTCGAGATCGACGTCCTGGCACACCCGCTTCCTTTGTACAGAATCGAGCGCTCCGATTCGCCGTGGCAAGCGGCGCGGCAAGGACATCGCATCGCGGAGGATGAGCGGCGCCGCCTAGCACTTGGAGAGGGGCCCGTCCGTTTCGTCGACGAACTGCTCATGACGTCGGGCGTTCGTTCGGCCAGGGCGACTCTGCGTAAGGGAATCATCTCGATTTCCATCGCTGACCCGGACCACGGGCTTCTCGTTGTGGTCGACAAGAATCTTAGTCTCGAACACCGCCGCTTTAGATACGCACACGGACTTGCTCATTTCCTGTTCGATACCGAAGCGCCGTGGCGGGTATGCATTTCTGGCGCGACGCCTGATCTTGTGGAGCTGAGGGCCGACGCTTTTGCAAGCGGCCTTCTGATTCCCCAGCATGGCCTGCGTCGGTACGTGGAGACCCTCGGCAAGGAGACCGTGGGACGCGCTGGTCCCACGGTGCTCTCCGTGTTTTCAGAGGGCGACGGTCACGACAAGAAGGGCGAGAGCCGTCGGGTGGATGGTCGCCAGCGCAAGGGTTCTCATCCCATCACCTTGTCGGACGTCCTCCGCACGGCTCACTACTACGGCACGAGCCCTAGAGTGGCTGCACATCGTTTGAGGAACCTCCGGCTGTTAACGGAACGGGAGCTCGATCAACTAGAAACGATGTTGCAGAGTGAAAAGCATGCGCCCATCGACAGGGAACTCGCGCTACCGCCGCCAGCACTCCACGAGATGGACTCCCTTTGTTCTCGACTGGCGGTGCTGGCGGCCAGTGCACTCCATCGGGGGAATATCGATGCCCCCCGATTCAACGAGCTAGCGGATCTCGCGGGAGTTCGCGTCGCCGACCGAGAGCGTATCTTGGCCATTACGGCGACGCCTCCACGACTAGAGCGTGAGACTTCTAGCCAAACATCCGAGGCGACGCCTCATTAGAGAAGGAGCATTCGTGAAAAGTGAAATCAAGATTGCAATCGCCGGCGTTGGCAACTGTGCCAGCTCCCTGGTTCAGGGACTCGAGTACTATCGGCACCACGATTCCTCGGAAGCTGCCGGGCTGATCCATCCTGAGCTTGGTGGCTACCGAATCGAGGACGTCGAGGTTGTTGCTGCATTTGATGTGGATCGACGAAAAGTGGGGCGACCTCTGCACGAGGCCGTTTTTGCCCATCCCAATTGCACAACCGTGTTCCAACGGGAGCTTTCCGAGAATAGTGTCACGGTCCAGATGGGGCCCGTCTTGGACGGGATTGCGGGTCAAATGGATCGCTATCCCAACGACCGGGCTTTTCGTCTGTCCGATGCCGAGCCCGTTGATATTGTGGAAGCGCTCGAGGCATCAGGCGCGGAGATCCTCGTCTGCTACCTGCCGGTAGGTTCGGAGAAGGCCGTGCGTCACTACGCGCAGGCGTGCCTCGATGCTGGTGTTGCCATGGTCAACTGCGTGCCGGTGTTCATCGCCTCTGAGCCGGCGTTCGCCGAGGAGTTCACGAAGAAAGGGCTTCCGATCGTAGGCGACGATATCAAGAGCCAGTTCGGCGCCACGCTCCTGCACCGAATCATCACGCGCACACTCGGCGACCGTGGCGTGAAGATCGAGCGTACCTACCAACTCAACACGGGTGGTAATACCGACTTCCTGAATATGTTGGAACAGACCCGACTCGCGTCCAAGAAGGTCTCAAAGACGGAATCGGTACAGTCTCAGCTCGACCAACGCCTCGCGGACGAGAACATTCACATCGGCCCCTCCGACTACGTGCCCTGGCAGAACGACAACAAGATCTGCTTTCTTCGCATGGAATGGCGCGGCTTCGGTGACGTTCCCATGAACCTCGAGGCACGACTCTCGGTTGAAGACTCGCCGAACTCCGCGGGCGTGGTCATCGACGCCATCCGGTGCGCCAAGCTGGCACTCGATCGAAAGATCGGCGGGCCGCTGGACGCCGCATCCGCCTGCATGATGAAGCACCCGCGGAAGCAGATGCGTGACAGCGAAGCATTCGTTGCGCTCGAGCAGTTCATTCGAGGGCAAGATGCTGTGACCAACGCGCTGCTCTACGACACATCGACGGACTCTCCGGAGAGGCCGGCGTTGCTGAAGCGGGTTCAGGTTGATCCCCTGCAGGTTCTCGATCACGTTCGCCCTGGGCGGGACCAGAGGGAAGCCGTCGGTGTAAATGCCAATGGCGGCGACCAGAAGCCCTTTGACGGTACTGTCAGTTGAGCCGGTGAGTGGGCAGACTGGGCCAGCACCACACGGCGCGACCACGGACATCGATTTCCAGCAGAAATCATCAGGCCACGCCGTGTGGCTCTATCATCGCTTCTGTCTCAGCGAAGACATCTTGCCGCAGCGCGGCATCACGGTTTCTTATGAAGCCATCCGCCAGTGGTGCCTGCCGTAGAAGAGGCTTCAGGTTCGGTCGTAGACCGGAAAGGCAATCCGCTCGGTGCTCTGACCGGGCTCGAGCAACGTACCAGCTTGATCGCGGCGGCAAGCTCAGAACTCGCAAAGGAGATCGCTAATGTCCTCGCTCCATCGAATTACTGAGATCGCAGGAGGCGATCCTGTTACTGAGATCGCAAGAGACTATCCTGGCGTCCCCATCGTCGTCATGTTGGCGGCTGGCATGGGTTCCCGTGTGGCTTCGTTGGGCAATGGCCGCCCCAAGCCAACGATTCCTTTGCTCGGCCTGTCCCTTGCCGAACGGATCATCCTCACCTACCAGGCCTCTGGGCTCCATCACTTCGTCGTGGTGCTGGGCTCCCGAGCGGACGAGGTTCGTGAACACGTCCTCGACATAGCGGCTCGTCGCGGCTGCGAGGCAGAGTGCGTCGTCGCCAAGGACTGGCGGCTGGGAAACGGCGCCAGTGCTCTCGCCGCCTCCAGTGTCGTGTCGGAGGAACCCTTTCTGTTGACGATGGCCGATCATCTGATCGACCCGTCGCTGTTGGAGCAGGTGTTGCGCTTCCCTCCCACGGAGGAGGAAATTTGTCTCGCCGTGGACTCGAACAAAGAGGATCTCCTCGATCTCGAGGACGTGACAAAGGTGCAGGTCGTAAACGGGCGGGTAGTGCAGATTGGAAAAGAGCTGAGCGACTGGGAGACAGCGGACACAGGGGTTTTCTACTGCACGCAGGCACTCTTCGAGGGTATCCGGCGCGCATCGGCTAAGGGACACTACGGGCTCTCGGATGCGGTCAGGGAGCTAGCGGCCGAGCGGCGGGTTCGCGCGGTCGATGTCACCGGCGAGAAATGGATCGATATGGACAACGCCTTCGCGTTCCGCCACGCGAAGCGGAGGATTCTATCCTCGGTCGTCAAAAATACGGACGACGGCTACGTCTCGCAACATCTCAACCGGCCTCTCTCCTTACGGCTCTCGAGTCTGCTGGCCGAGGCGCGGATCTCTCCCGACCGCATCACCGTCGCCGCCTTTGTGCTTTCGCTTGGCGGGGCGGCTCTCCTCGCTTTGCCGAGTTATCTGGCCGCGCTTTTGGGGGGACTCGTGGTACAGCTCTCCTCAGTAATAGACGGCTGTGATGGTGAAGTGGCTCGTCTCAGACAGATCGCCAGCCCCAGGGGAGGTTGGCTCGATACGATGCTCGACCGCTATGCGGATCTTGCGGTGGTGCTGGCTGTCACCTTTTCTTACTCGTCTTCCTATGCAGGCCATCCGGGGCATCCGGGGGCTCTCGCGTGGATGGGGGGGTTCCTTTCCCTTTCCGGCTTCTTCATGGCGAGCTACGTGACCAAGGAGTATGCTCTGCGGCACGGCAAACCCTACCCGCCCGATTTCCTGAACCGAATCAAACGCCGGGACCTTCGCCTGTTGGGGATTTCAATAGGAGCTGTTTTCGGTGTCGCGTTTCAGGCCATGGTTGCCCTTGGCGTGCTCAGTCACCTGTGCGTGGCGGGAATCTTGGCCCGCGGCTGGCGGCAAGGGCGCCGTGTCCAGCCAGCCGCATCATTGAGACCTGCACCCGTCCTGAAAAAGGCACCGGGCCCGGCGGTCGTGTAGACGGTTCTTCTAGTCGCCTAACGCGCCGCGGTAGACGTCTAGCGCCGCGGGACTCGTCGAACGGGCGCGGGTTGAAGCCTCCGGTCCACTCGAGGGAGCGTTGCGCGCTCTCGACGTGCGGCGTCGCGAGAACGCCCGGGTCAGCGGTCCGGCGGGTGCGGCGAAAACCTGCAGCCTTGGCAAGCTCGCCCAGGCGCTCAATGGTACCAGGGCCGAAAACGACCTTCGGCTTCGGGATGTACTCGAACGCCTCCACCACCTATTCGTCGTTCGCGAGGGCGAACAGCTGATTGCGGCTCGCGATGTACAGCACGCCGTTCGCAGGCGTGGCCGTGCTGTAAACGGAGCTCCCCAGGTTCATCTCGGCGAGGACCTTTTCTTCGCGGCCGGGCGCGAGCACGACGACGTCACCATCCTCGTCGCCGAGGTAGATCCTGCCGTCGACGATCATCGCCGACGCCCACACCGCCGCGAAGGTGTCGTGCACCCAGAGCGGCTCGCCGGTCGCGACGTCGAGCGCGTGGAAGAAACCACTGAAGTCGGGCATGTAGATGATGCCGTCGTGGATCGCCGGCGTCGACATTGAGCGACGGATCTTGTCGTAGTGCCAGACGCGCCCGGTCTCGGTGATGTCGCCCCGCTTGGTCGCGTCGATGGCGTAGAAGTGGCCGACGCCTTCACCATGTTCGGGGTCTTGTCCATTGGCAATGTAGACCTTGTCGTCGTACAGCACCGGGGTACTGATGACATTGTTCCGCGTTCGCGGCCACGTCGCGTCCTTCGGGTTCGAGTCGAATTCCCAGAGTTTTTCGCCGGTCTCGGCGACGTAACCTCGAATCCAACCGTCGCCCTCACCCATGACGACCTGCACGACGCCTCCGAGCGGTCCGACGGCCGCCGAGGACCATTGCCCGTGAAGGATGTTCTCGCCGACGGAGTTGTCCTCCCACACGAGCTCGCCGGTGTTCTTGTTCAGGGCGATGATTTCAGGGCACATCGGAGAGGGAACGTTGACGTGAGACTCGTCGTGACCGTTCGACGTATTAACGAAAATCAAATCGCCGTACATCACCGGGGACGAGTTGGCCATGTTGTGCGGGAACGAGCCGAGCTCTTCAATCATGTCGAACTTCCAAATGATGTCGCCGTCGTGCGGGGTCGTGTGCTTCTCGTCCTGATAGGGTCCGTCGTTCTCGCCATCCATGAATCCTTCGGTGTCGAGCGCGAGAACTTCGCCGCGATTGGTGACGTAGTAGAGGACCTCTCCATCGACGATTGGCGATGAGCACACCCCTTGAAACGGCCAGTCATTGACGCGGCCCGCGGGATGCTTGTCGGTCACCATCTGCCAAAGAAACTTCCCATCCTCTTCGTTGAACGCGGCGAGAATACCTTTGTCACCCGGGACCTCTTTGTCGTAGAGCGCCTCGTTGTTCGTCCCGACGAAGACCTTGCCGCCCGCGACCACCGGGTTCCCGTACGTCTGCGAGCCGAGACCGGCGATCCACTTCACGTTCTTCTTCGTCTCCACGTCCCACGTTTCGGGGAGCCCGGTCATGGACGACACCATGTTTCGATCGGGTGTGCCGCCCCACATCGGCCAATCGCCGGGCTTCGATTTTTGGGATTGCTGGGCCCGGGTGGAAGGGGACTGAGAGATGGCGCAAACCAAAAGCCCGGCCGTCCACAGGAGCTGTCTCGTCGTTTCACCTTTCATTCGTTCTCTACGACTTTCAGATTGTCGAAAAAGACTTCCGTCGGCGTCGCGTCGGCGTAGATGCCCGGACTACCCTGTCGATTGGGACTCTCGTCCTGACGCTCGACGAGCCAAGCGGCAGGCTCGTCTTCGTCGCGCGGCCACACTTTGCCGCGAGCGCGCACGCTGCCGTCATCGAGCGTTGCGACTTCGAGCTTCAAGCGGTACCACGTCTCCGCCCGCCATTGGAATGGAATCCTTGCGGTGCGCTCGGTCTCGGGATGCCATGACTGCAGCTCGATTCGTTGATGGGTTCCGAGAAGCGAGAGCTGATACCGGCCGGCAACGACGCCGACGACTCCCATCTGCCGCCTCTTCGTCGTCGCCATGGCGTCGACCTCGACGGTGTAGTTCGACCAATCCGAGGGTCCCATGTAAACGCGAGCACGGCGCAGAAAGGGGTTGTCGGCTTTCTTCACCAGCACGTTCGAGCCGTCCAGCTGCCGTAGCTCGTACTTGCCGGCAGAGTTGATCCATTGAGCGGGGAGCGCGGTCATCGTTCCGAAGTCTTCGCTCCAGGGAAGCGGGGGGACGACGCGGATGCGCGCCGCACCGTTCAGGCCGCCCACGGTTGCGCTCACTTTTCCGGCATGACCCGAAGCTTCCGCGGAAACGGTGAAACGTCCGTCGACCACGGATCCATCGAGTCCGTCGAGACTCCACGCGGCATCGCCGTTGTCGTCCTTAATGAACCGCCCGGCGGCATCGTAAAGACGCGCGGTCAACTCCACGGACTCGCCTGGGGCGAGGACGAGCTCGGTCGGTGCCACCTGCAACCACGCCGGCTCTCCCGGGGTGCCGCTCGGACGCGTGCTCGCCACATCCGACGGTCCCCGACGTCGCTCGCTCCCGATGGCGTAGAGTCTCCGCGCGGTCGCGAGATAGACTCGTCCGTTCGAGATCGCCACCGACGCGTAGATCTCCTCGAACTCTTCTCCGTCGGTGAGCTCGTCGCGATCGAGAATCTCGGCGCCATCTTCACTGGGCTCGATGATGAAGAACGTCCCGTTGACGGTTCCGACGTAGAGCTTTCCGTCCGCCAGGACCGGGGAGGCTCTTTGAATCGTGCCCAGGTTCAACTCCCAAAGCTCGGTGCCGGTGGCAAAATCGAACGCCGTCAAGTTCGCGCTGTTGTCGATGAGGTAGAAGCGATCGCCGTCGAGCACCGGCGATGAATACCCGCCGAGGATTCCGCCCACCGACCACTTGGCGGCGTCCGCCTCGATGTCGCCCGAGGCGCCCGCATCGATGGCGGCGACGAGCCCCATTTGACTCGTGTTCAAGTTCTCTTCGCCCTGGCTCACGACAGCAACGCCGTCTTTCAAGATCGCGCCGGCGTTGATCCCACGCTTCGAGTACTCGAAACGCCACACCGACTCTCCGGTCTGGGGCTTCAACGCGTGCATCGCGCCGTCGCCGCCGCCGGTAATGAGAAGCCGCACACCACCAACCTCGGTTGCGTATGGCGGCGCGTACGTCGTGTCGTAGGGACGTCCGCCTGGCGAGCTGACCCACTGCGTCTCACCGGTCGTCTTGTCGAAGGCGAAAAAACGCTGACTACCGCGCGCTTGCTCGCCCCAACCGGAGCTCAACCCGCTGACGATGAGAAGGTCTCCTTCGATGACGGGCGATGCGGTGCGTCCGCCGTGGGTCGTGATCAGACCAAAATCTTCGTTGAGTGATCGATCCCAGAGTAGCTCCCCGTCGGAAGAGAGGCTCAATAGCAACCCAGCGACAGTGTACACGAACACGTTCGCAGTGGCCGGATCGGCGACGGGCGAGGCCCACCCGACGCGATGAGGAGGCACCTCGCTCATGTAGAGATTGATGCGACGCTCCCAAAGGAGCTCTCCAGTATCCGCATGGAAACACATGATGCGCTCTTGCAGGTCGGCACCTTCGCCCGAGGCGTTTTGGAGATAAACGTGATCGCCGAGAACGATCGGAGTCGAGCGTCCGCCGTAGGGCACGCGCCACGCGAGGTTCTCCCCGTCGGGCGACCACCTCGAAGGGAGCCCGGTTTCCGACGAGTGGCCGTCCCGCCGAGGGCCGCGCCAATCAGTCCAGTCTTCTGCGCTTGCGGGCATAATCAAGAGCAGGCCCAAGAGAAGGAAAGCTACGAGGCACGAGAAAATCGTTGTCCTTGTCATATTTGTAGAACCGATATCATATCGTTACGTTCACAGGCGTTATTATCTTTTGGGCGCTGCTGTCAGTCAAAAAGTGCCAAAAATGACAAGATGCGTCAAGAAGTTCACATCGCCGCCAAGCGTCCATCAATCGATAATCGTGGCGTGATGGGCAAGCTCTCAGCAGTACTCGTCGGTGTCCTTGCGGTCGCGGCATCGGGCAAACAAGACAAGCCGGAAGGCTATCCCAGATAGTACCGAGAGGTCGAATTGCTGCCGTCAACGCACCGACGTACGTTGCCGCGTCCGAGGCCGAGATCAAGCCCAGGTCTTGGGTGCTCGGTGTCGTCATCGATGGCCAGGCCCGCGCCTACAGTCTCAACCTGTTGAACGCGCACGAAGTCGTGAACGATACCATCGGCGACACCAACTTCGCCGCCGTGTGGTGACCGCTCTCCAATACGGCTGTCGTGTACAGCCGAGACTACCGGGGCCGCACGGTGAACTTCGAAGCGTCGGGGGGGCTCGTCAACGCATCGCTGGTCATACAGGACGAGCAAACCGACACCTACTGGTCGATCATGAAAGGCGAAGCCGTCGCCGGTGAGCTCAGCGGAGAACAACTCGTGGTGCTGCCAATAGGCGAGAAGATTCAGTGGCGCCACTGGAAGGAGCGACATCCGGACACTCTCGTATTGTCGGTCAATGGGCGCGAGGATGGCCCGGACGGTTACCGAGACTACTTCCGTGACTCACGGGGCTTCGGAGGTGCTTCGGCAAAAGACGATCGACTCGAAACGAAAACGCCGGTGTTCGCATTCCATCGTGGGACGGAATCCTATGCGGTCACGCAAAAGTCGATCGAAGACGGCACGGTCTTCGTGTTGGAGGATGGCGCGTCCGTGTTCTTGTATCGCCGGAAGGGCAGCTCGATGTTCCACTCAACGCACGCGTTCATCTCGACGAGTGGTTTCGAGCAGCAAAACGGGGTCTGGGTCGAGAAAGGGAGCGGCGCACGATTTGATAAGACCAGCGGAGAGTTTTCCGGCGTCGAGAGTCTCGGTGGTTTCGACACGTTCTGGTACAACTTCAGCCTGAACAACCCCGAGACGTTGCTTCTGGAGTAGGATCGGGCCACTCGTAGGTGACAACAACGGAGACGAACGGCTCGCGAGGGACGAAGTCGAAGGCCACCTGAGCTCCTGGTTCGGTTTCGTTGATTTGGACACCGATGGTGCCCTCGACCGCGCGGAGTGGGATTTCTACCGGCTCGCTTCGCGCAACGGAATCCTGGGGATCCGCGTCGGAAGCGTTGGGGACATGACGAAGCAAAACGTCGTGTGAACGTACGGCAAACGTGTGCCGCAACTCCCGTCGCCGCTCGTGTACGAGGATGCCCTCTACATGGTGAACGAAGGCGGTATCGTGACGTTGCTCGAGCCCGACACCGGTGTACTTGTAGCCCAAGGCCGCTTGAAGGGCGTGGTCGATAGCTACTACGCGTCGCCCGTGGTCGCGGACGAGAAGATTTTCATGGGAGTGAGCTCGGCAAGGTCGCGGTTTTGCGTCCCGGGAGTAGACTCGACGTCGTCGCGGTGAACGATCTCGACGATCTGATCTACCCAACGCCGGCGATTGACGACGGCCGTCTATTACATTCGCACTCGGAACACGCTGTATTGCTTCGGCGAAGAGAGTGATTGAGTGCTAAGAAACACCCATGTTTACGGTATTTCCGAGCACCGGTAGTATGCTATCGAGGATGCTCGAGAAGAGCTTTTCGACTCTTGCCGTCGTGGTGATGACGGCGAGTTTCGTTCATGGCGAGGATTGGCCCCACTGGCGCGGGCCGACGCGTGACGGGATCAGCGGCGAGACCGAGCTTCCGACCGAATGGAGTCCGACCAAAAACGTTACTTGGCGGATTCCCATGCCCGACCGGAGCGGATCGACACCTATCATCTGGGGCGAGACGATCTTTCTGAACGTGGCGGATGAGGGTGAGCTGTTTCTGTGGGCGCTCGACCGTAACGATGGAAGTCTGAAGTGGAAGGCGTTTGTGAGCGGCGGTGATCGCCGTCAACGCAAGCAGAACATGTCGTCACCGTCACCGGTCACCGATGGCGAACGCGTGTGGGTGATGACAGGCACCGGCTTGCTGCGGGCGTTCGACTTCGACGGGAAGGAACAGTGGTCTCGAGATATCCAATCCGACTACGGTCGGTTCGGACTCAACTGGGGCTACGCATCATCGCCTCTTCTGTTCGAGGGGGCGCTCTATTTGCCGGTGCTTCACGGCATGAAGACCGACGACCCTTCATATCTCTTGAAGATCGATGCCGCGACCGGCGAGACAGTGTGGCGAGTGGAACGCCTCACGAACGCGATCCGGGAATCTCCGGACGCCTACATCACCCCAGCGCTTCTCGAGTACGACGGCAAGCGTGAGATCGTCCTGACTGGAGGCGATGTCGTGACCGGTCATGATTTGGGTACGGGCGAGGAGCTCTGGCGCGCCGACGGCTTGAACCCGGAGAACGATCCAAACTATCGCATCATCGCCTCACCCGTCGTCTTCGGAGGCATCATCTATGCCCCGACGCGCGTCCGCCCGATGCTTGCGCTCAAAGCTGGCGGCCGCGGCGACATCACCACGTCGCATCTTCTTTGGAAGTTCGGAAACGGCCCGGACGTCCCGACGCCCGTGACCGATGGCAAGTACCTTTACGTCGTGAACGATCGCGGCGTCACCTATTGTCTCGACGCGAAATCGGGCGAGGTTATCTGGGGGCCGCAGCGCATTGCCTCGGGCACGTACAGCTCGTCGCCCGTGCTCGCGGACGGCAAGATTTACATCACCAGCGAGGATGGGATCACGACGGTGATGAAGGCGGGACCGGAGTTCGGTGTCGTCGCCGAGAACGATCTCGAGAGCTACACGCTACCTTCGGTCGCGGTCTCTCGCGGACAGCTCTTTTTGCGGATGGAGGACTTCTTGTACTGCGTCGGTGAAAGAAAGCCGTAGATCAAATCCGCCGTTCAAGCGAGAGCGAACTTCACTGTAACCGTCATCAGGATCGGTACCGGAGTCCCGCCGATGACGGTGGGCTCCTACTTCCAGCACTTGACCGCTTCGACGGCGGCGCCATCGAGCAGCGGAATGGAGCGCAGGATGCGCAGGTTCTCGACGTTGCCCTCGCCGTTGATGGTGGCCTCGAGGATGACCAGACCCTCGACGCGCGCGGCGGTGACGATAGCGGGGTACACAGGATCGATGTGAACGAGTTTTTCGGGACGCTCGAACTCGCCGGTCACGACGTAGATCGTGGGCTCCGGTTCCGGTCCGCTCGGCACAAGAATCCCACCCAGGCCGCCAACCAACCCCCCGATGACGCCGCCGGGAACGCCGTCCTCGACACCTTCGTCGAAGCCGAAACCCGTGAAGTCACCAATATCGCCCGGCATCGTCGAGGGTACGAGATCCGCGAGCCGCATCGGCGTCGCCACCACCGGTCGTTTGCTGGCAACACTCGCGGTCGACGTGGGCGTGGCGACGGCTGCCGGAGGTGGGGGAGGCGGTGTCGGAGCAAGCGGCGCAACCATCATGAACGTCTTGACGACGCGCGGCGCAGGAAGCTCACTTTCCGCTGTGACCGAGCGTAGAACCCAGAACCCGACGACGAGCGCCTGAAACGCGAGCGACACGCATAGCCAGCGGAGTCTTTTCGGTCGCGTACGGTCGCAGGGATCCGCGAACAGATCTTCGTTCGACGCGCCGCGCCAGGAAGTGCTTGTGTTTTCTTCCAGATCCGTGGAGTGTGCGTGTCTGTCTACGAGGTTCAACGTGATGAGCTCCCGTCCCGTCATACCTGCCCCCAATTCTGCGGCGCTGAATCACATGTCTAGTAGATAAGACGGACGTAACCGCGAAGTTGACCTTATTTGGGCCGTTACCGCCCGATCAGGAGGTTTTCAGTCGAAGCTGGCGGGCGAGGACGGCGACGAGAACCGCGAGCCCGATGCCGTTCACGGCGCCCCACCCGCTTCCCGGAAAAAACAGCAGGGCGGCTGCAACGAGAACCGCGGCGCGATATGCGGGCGTCAACGGGCCGTGCAAATAACCCGCGATTCCGGCCGCGAGCGGAATGATGCCGAGGATGGCGATCGCAGCCGCGGATAGCGCGGTGAACAGCCCGACGTTCGAGCCGTCGGCACTGAGGAAAAGGAGCTCGGGTCGGAACACGAACATGAACGGCAACGTGAACCCGACCAGTGCGAACCGGAACGCGGCCAGGGCGGTGCGCATGATGTCGCAGTCGGCGATCGACGCAGCAGCATAGGCGGCGAGCGCGACCGGAGGGGTGACCATCGACATCATCCCGAAATAGAAGATGAAGAAATGGGCCGCCAGCGGGACGACGCCGAGCCCGCCGATGATGGGACCAATGAGCGTCGCCATGAGCAGGTAGCAGACTGCCGACGGGAGTCCCATCCCCAAAACGATCGAGCCCACCATGATCAATATCAGCGCCAGCAACAAGTTCTCACCCGCGAGGAGCAGGATCGTCGAGGGAAACTTCGTCCCGATGCCGGTGAGTGTGACCACTCCGAGGATAATCCCGACCGTCGCGGCCGCGGCAACGAGCGGAACCCCGCCTTTCGCAGTTCGTGTGAACACGCGCTGGATTGCACTCCATGTGAGGCGCGTTCTCGCGTGAAAAAAGCTGAGACCCACCACAGCCGCGATCGCGAGGCTCACCGAGCGGAACACGGTGTAGCCGAGCAGAAGAAACCCTATGAGGGAGCCGAGGGTCAGGACGAAGACGATCCCTTCGTACATCAAACCGGAGGAGTCCGAGTCTTTCCGAGGCGCGGCAGGCACGTCTTGCATCCCGATCCGCTGCGAGTAGAAGTGAACGATGAGAAACAGAGCGAGATAGTAAATGAGCGCAGGGATCAGCGCAGCGCGGATCACTTCGATATAGGTGACCGGCGGTGAAACGAGCTCGAGCATCATGTAGGCGCCGGCACCCATGACCGGTGGCACCAGCGCGCCTCCCGAGCTGGCCGCGGCGGTGACGCCGGCGGCGATATGGGGCTTGAACCCAATACTGCGCATCAGCGGAATCGTGAACGTTCCCATCGTCGCGGTGTTCGCGACCGCACTTCCCGATAGCGAGCCCATCAAGCCGCTGCTGAGAACCGCCACCTTCGCGGCACCGCCGGGCGAGTTCCGGAAAAGACGCTGCGCGAACGCGACGATGAATCCGCTGGCTCCGGTCGCCTCGAGCAACGCTCCGAAAAGCACGAACAAGAACACGTAGCTGAACATCACTTTGAGAGCGATGCCGAACACACCTTGGCTGTGTAAGAACGTCTGCGCGACGATACGTTCCACCGAGTAACCACGATGGGGAAAGAGCCAAGACGGGAATTGTGAACCGAAGAGTGCGTAGAGAACGAAGAGCGAGGACAGGATCGGCAGCGCCCAGCCGAGACATCGCCGCGCGGCTTCGAGAACGAGGAGAACCCCGAGCCCGCCGACGAAGAAGTCGAGCGAGGACTCGGCCCCGGCTCGATCGCCGAGGGACGAGCCAGAGGTCCACATCGATTCGAACCGGGGCTCGGTCTGGACGACGACGTAGAGGCATACGAAGGCGGACGCGAGAGACGCGAGCGCATCGATCAACCGCCCAACGCGCTCCGGCTTTTGGGTTGGAAAGAACAAGAAGCAAAGAACGAGACCGAAGAGGGCGAAAATCGCTAGCTGCGACTGCGGTGAGAGCTGTGCGTAGTTGGCTTCGACGAGAACGAAGACCGACAGGCCTATCGACAGCGCAAGAATGAGGTGCCCGCGGAACGCGGTGGGCATGCGAGTGGTCAGCTTTCAGGCCAGATGCCGAGCTCGCGGTAATAGCGAACCGCGCCCGGATGAAATTCCACGCAGGTATCGCGAACGACGTTTTCGGGATTGATGGGTCATCTGATAAACGAGCGCTCCGGTGGCAATGACCATCGCAACGATGGCTGACAGAAGAGGTTGATGTCGCATCGGCGGCGATGATAGTGGCGACCTGAGGCCGAAGCAAGCCCTGATGGTTTACAGCTTGACGTCGACGCTGAAAAAAGCCGAGATCGGAGGAGCGGGAATCACGGACGTAGCGCCGAAGCCGCGCAAGAAATACTCGCGATCGGTCAGATTCTTCACGTTGAGTCGTAGCTGGACCGCACCGATGCGGTAGAAGATCATCGCGTCGAACGTCAGCACACCGTCGAGCGCGAACAGGTTGTCCTCGGCGATGAACTGATGGCTCACATAGCGCCCGCCGCCACCGATGCCCCAATTCGAGGCGAAGTCGTGGCTGAGCCAGAAATTCAGAATGTGTTTCGGTGCGAACGCCGGATCGTTGCCCGAACGATCGAAAACCACGACCGCCGGCGGCGCAATCGAGACGACGACGGCTTCGCTGAAATTGGTGAGCTCGGAGTCGTTGAACGCGTACGAGACAAAAGCTCTCGAGCGCGAGCTCGGTTGCGCCGCGAAATCGATCTCGAATCCGCGCGAGCGTTGGTTGCCGGTCTGCTGCGTGAAGCCGGTGTCGTCCGGGATCGGGATGTTCTCGCGTTCGAGTTGATAGACGGCGAACGTCGTCTCCGCGTTCAAGGCACCGAAGCGCTTCTTGACGCCGGCTTCGATCTGAGTGCTTCGCTCGGGCACGAGCTCACCGATGACCCGCGGTGATGGCGGGGCGAACGATCGCGAGAAGTTTCCGTAGATCGAAAGCTCGTCGTTGGGTGCCGCGAGAATTCCGACCATGGGGGAGAACTCGGTGTCGTTGCGCTCGCGTGCGCTAGCCTCGTCCTTGAAATCGATATTGTCGACGCGCCCGCCTATTAACACGTTCACGTACTCACCGAGCTCGATCTGGTCGATCACGTACGGAGCGATGACGATGCTTCGGGAATCTCCGGCGAAGCCCACGCCCGGAAGAGGAATCGGCTCGGAGCCCGGGGGCTCGACGGGGTCGAATAGATCGACAAGAGGGAGAAGGCTCACGTCGAGGGTGAACACGTCCGCGTAGCGGGCGAGCTCGAGCCCAGTCAACAAGCTGTGTCGTACCGCGCCGGTGTCGAAGGAGAAGATTGCTTCGAACTGGTTTCCAGTGAGATCTTGCCGGTCGTCGAGCTCGAGAAGACTGCGGATGAGACCGAACGATGTCGGCCCGGTCGGAATGGCGCCGTTGAAGATGGTGCCGTTCGTCATCCAGTCGAGATCGCGCCGATAGAACTTGTCACGTATCGTGACCGAGCTCGAGATTACTTTTTGGTAGTCCGCCTGGAAGCGAAAGACTTCCTGTTCGGACATGTCGAGCGGTGACTGGTAGTTGGTGTCGAGCTCGACGGGCGCAATCTCGTTACCAAGAGCCGGGATACCGCTATCCGGCGTGAAGTCCGCGTTCATGTACTCGAAGTTGACGTTGAGATTCGAGGTGTCGTCGAATCGCCACGTCAGCGCGGGGTTGATGGCGGCGGTGCGTCCGCCCTTGCCCTCGCGATGGCTCCCTTGGTCACGGAAGAGTCCGTTCAAGCGAAACGACACGGGGTTGTCGACGCTTCCGGTGTTCCAATCGAAGGAACCCTCGTAGTTGTCGAACGAGCCCGCGGCCAGATGGAAATCGAGGAAATTAGCCGGCGCGGGCTGTTTTCTGACGAGGTTGATCGCCCCCGCCAACGGGTTGCTCCCATAGAGAAAACCGCCCGGCCCTTTCAGCACTTCCACGCGCTCCACGTTGTAGAGCTGGTAGAAGGTCGCTTCCGGCTCGGCGGCTCCGTCGGTGAGCACGAGAGCACTCGACAACGAATCGAATCCGCGGATGTAGAAGAAATCGTGGACCCCGTTTTGCGTTTGAATATTAATGTTACTGACGTTCACCAAAGCGTCGCCGACCACTCGATCGAACTGCTCGTTGAACAACGGCGCGGTCACGACACCGACGTTACTCGGCGTCAGCCGTAACTCGAGAGGGAGGCGAGCAATCACCGTATTCGAGTTGGGCACGTAGGGCAGTGAATCTTCGACGTAGACGTACTCCTCCACTTCCGGACGAGGCGCTCCGGAGGTTGTCTTCTCCGGGTCGCCGTCCGTTTTTTGCTCTTGTGGGTGAGCGAGACCCGCAAACAGCGTGATGGCGGCTAGTAGAAACGCGATCGTTCCATGCTTATGGCCCATTCAATCTCCGTGCTCAAGAACGCCCCGGCAATGCAATTCGCCATCATAGATAGGGGGGGACTTGGCCGCAAATCTCGTCGCTTTACATTCGGAGAGCGCTGAAATACTTTGGAGTCCTCAGACACTCTCCATGAGAGGACCGATCGGTGAAACGATTCAACGCCATCTTCAACTGGCACGAAGAGCTGCTTAGGCTGGTTCCGGTGAATTGAGTGGGGATGTGATGGACGCAGCTCGCGAAAGAACATGAAAAACATTTCCGGTTAAGGCAGACTGGTGCGGTCCGGAGCGGTGAGATCGACGAACCAGTGGGGCCGTTGAGACCGTTCAACTGGCTGATCCGGCGTGTGCGTTGGTAGAGCGAATAAGTAGGCGTCGCCGTGAGCGCTTTGTCCACGGTGCGAGCCTGAGATCCTGATTAATGAAGTTGATTAGCACGCGCTCCGCTGCGGCGATGAGGAGGAGCGATGCCAAACCGGATTGCTGGGATAGACGTTCACAAGAAGATGCTGGCGGTGGTGGTCGCCGACATCGCAGTAGAGGGCGAGTATAAGTTTTCGCGCCGGCGTGTGGGTACGAGACCGAGTGAGCTTCGGGCTCTGGCGGAGTGGCTGGTGGCCGAGGGGGTCGATGAAGTAGTGATGGAATCGACCGCGCAATATTGGCGCCCGGTGTGGGAGGCGTTGGAGCGGTCCTGGGCTCCGCAGTGCCGAGCTCGGCCGGGCGCGGGTGCGCAGTCGGGCAACTTGCATCTGGCGCAAGCAAAGTCGAATCGCGGCGCGCGGGGTCGGAAGCGGGATTTTCCGGATGCCGAACGATTGGTGAAGCGTTTGGTGGCGCAGGAGCTGACTCTAAGCTTCGTTCCCGAGCCGGAGCAGCGCCTGTGGCGAACGGTGATGCGCCGCAAGTACCAGTTCACGCGTAACCGGGTTCAGCTCCAAAACCGCCTAGAGTCGTTGCTGGAGGAAGCGCATCTAAAGTTGTCGAGCCTGGTGTCGGATCTTCTGGGGCTGAGTGCGCGGCAGATGTTGCAAGCCTTGGCGGACGGGGAAACGGAGCCGGCCCGCTTGGCGGAGTTGGCCGACCGTCGATTGCGTGCCACGCCCGAGCAGTTGTGCGAT
This sequence comes from Candidatus Marinacidobacterales bacterium, assembly GCA_965237955.1. Classification (GTDB taxonomy): domain Bacteria; phylum Acidobacteriota; class Vicinamibacteria; order Marinacidobacterales; family SMYC01. Next base: position 5,883,364 of record OZ250169.1, read on the forward strand.
GCGCTCGGCGCGTGTGCCGATCTCAACCCCGTCTATCGGAAGCTCGTGCAAATGACGCTCGAGGAATTACGATTGCTCGAAGAGCAGAGCGCGCAACTCGATGAAGAGATGGCGCATCTGCTCGGCGAGCATCAAGCAGCTGTGCAACGACTCGCTGAAGTGCCTGGGCTCGGCGTGGATTCGGCGCAGCAGATCATCGCGGAAGTCGGGGCGAGCGCCGAGACGTTTCCGTCGGCCAAGCACCTCGCGTCCTGGGTGGGCGTGTGCCCCGGAGAGCACGAAAGCGCCGGCAAAAGCTACAGCCATCGCTCGCCCAAAGGCAGTCGGCCGATGCGCCGCCTCCTCAATCAAGCCGCCAACGCGGCCGTCAAGACCAAAGGGAGTTTCTTCCAGCTCGTGTACCGGCGGTTGGTTCCACGCCTGGGGCACGCGCAAGCCATCTGGGCCGTTGCCCATCGGTTGTGTCGTTTAATCTGGAAGATTCTCCACCAGGGCGTTGACTATGAGGAACGTGGCCCCGACGTTAGCCGCGCGCGCTCCAAACGACGCATTGCCAATATGATCCGCGACCTGCGCAAACTCGGATATCACATCGAGCCTTCTCTACGGGGAGATCCAGCATGACGATAGATGTTTTTCGATCCTGCAATTCGCCATCATAGATAGGGGGGGACTTGGCCGCAAATCTCGTCGCTTTACATTCGGAGAGCGCTGAAATACTTTGGAGTCCTCAGACACTCTCCATGAGAGGACCGATCGGTGAAACGATTCAACGCCATCTTCAACTGGCACGAAGAGCTGCTTAGGCTGGTTCCGGTGAATTGAGTGGGGATGTGATGGACGCAGCTCGCGAAAGAACATGAAAAACATTTCCGGTTAAGGCAGACTGGTGCGGTCCGGAGCGGTGAGATCGACGAACCAGTGGGGCCGTTGAGACCGTTCAACTGGCTGATCCGGCGTGTGCGTTGGTAGAGCGAATAAGTAGGCGTCGCCGTGAGCGCTTTGTCCACGGTGCGAGCCTGAGATCCTGATTAATGAAGTTGATTAGCACGCGCTCCGCTGCGGCGATGAGGAGGAGCGATGCCAAACCGGATTGCTGGGATAGACGTTCACAAGAAGATGCTGGCGGTGGTGGTCGCCGACATCGCAGTAGAGGGCGAGTATAAGTTTTCGCGCCGGCGTGTGGGCACGAGACCGAGTGAGCTTCGGGCTCTGGCGGAGTGGCTGGTGGCCGAGGGGGTCGATGAAGTAGTGATGGAATCGACCGCGCAATATTGGCGCCCGGTGTGGGAGGCGTTGGAGCGGTCCTGGGCTCCGCAGTGCCGAGCTCGGCCGGGCGCGGGTGCGCAGTCGGGCAACTTGCATCTGGCGCAAGCAAAGTCGAATCGCGGCGCGCGGGGTCGGAAGCGGGATTTTCCGGATGCCGAACGATTGGTGAAGCGTTTGGTGGCGCAGGAGCTGACTCTAAGCTTCGTTCCCGAGCCGGAGCAGCGCCTGTGGCGAACGGTGATGCGCCGCAAGTACCAGTTCACGCGTAACCGGGTTCAGCTCCAAAACCGCCTAGAGTCGTTGCTGGAGGAAGCGCATCTAAAGTTGTCGAGCCTGGTGTCGGATCTTCTGGGGCTGAGTGCGCGGCGGATGTTGCAAGCCTTGGCGGACGGGGAAACGGAGCCGGCCCGCTTGGCGGAGTTGGCCGACCGTCGATTGCGTGCCACGCCCGAGCAGTTGTGCGATGCGCTCGGCGCGTGTGCCGATCTCAACCCCGTCTATCGGAAGCTCGTGCAAATGACGCTCGAGGAATTACGATTGCTCGAAGAGCAGAGCGCGCAACTCGATGAAGAGATGGCGCATCTGCTCGGCGAGCATCAAGCAGCTGTGCAACGACTCGCTGAAGTGCCTGGGCTCGGCGTGGATTCGGCGCAGCAGATCATCGCGGAAGTCGGGGCGAGCGCCGAGACGTTTCCGTCGGCCAAGCACCTCGCGTCCTGGGTGGGCGTGTGCCCCGGAGAGCACGAAAGCGCCGGCAAAAGCTACAGCCATCGCTCGCCCAAAGGCAGTCGGCCGATGCGCCGCCTCCTCAATCAAGCCGCCAACGCGGCCGTCAAGACCAAAGGGAGTTTCTTCCAGCTCGTGTACCGGCGCTTGGTTCCACGCCTGGGGCACGCGCAAGCCATCTGGGCCGTTGCCCATCGGTTGTGTCGTTTAATCTGGAAGATTCTCCACCAGGGCGTTGACTATGAGGAACGTGGCCCCGACGTTAGCCGCGCGCGCTCCAAACGACGCATTGCCAATATGATCCGCGACCTGCGCAAACTCGGATATCACATCGAGCCTTCTCTACGGGGAGATCCAGCATGACGATAGATGTTTTTCGATCCTGGACGCAGCTCGCGAAAGAACATGAAAAACATTTCCGGTTAAGGCAGACTGGTGCGGTCCGGAGCGGTGAGATCGACGAACCAGTGGGGCCGTTGAGACCGTTCAACTGGCTGATCCGGCGTGTGCGTTGGTAGAGCGAATAAGTAGGCGTCGCCGTGAGCGCTTTGTCCACGGTGCGAGCCTGAGATCCTGATTAATGAAGTTGATTAGCACGCGCTCCGCTGCGGCGATGAGGAGGAGCGATGCCAAACCGGATTGCTGGGATAGACGTTCACAAGAAGATGCTGGCGGTGGTGGTCGCCGACATCGCAGTAGAGGGCGAGTATAAGTTTTCGCGCCGGCGTGTGGGTACGAGACCGAGTGAGCTTCGGGCTCTGGCGGAGTGGCTGGTGGCCGAGGGGGTCGATGAAGTAGTGATGGAATCGACCGCGCAATATTGGCGCCCGGTGTGGGAGGCGTTGGAGCGGTCCTGGGCTCCGCAGTGCCGAGCTCGGCCGGGCGCGGGTGCGCAGTCGGGCAACTTGCATCTGGCGCAAGCAAAGTCGAATCGCGGCGCGCGGGGTCGGAAGCGGGATTTTCCGGATGCCGAACGATTGGTGAAGCGTTTGGTGGCGCAGGAGCTGACTCTAAGCTTCGTTCCCGAGCCGGAGCAGCGCCTGTGGCGAACGGTGATGCGCCGCAAGTACCAGTTCACGCGTAACCGGGTTCAGCTCCAAAACCGCCTAGAGTCGTTGCTGGAGGAAGCGCATCTAAAGTTGTCGAGCCTGGTGTCGGATCTTCTGGGGCTGAGTGCGCGGCAGATGTTGCAAGCCTTGGCGGACGGGGAAACGGAGCCGGCCCGCTTGGCGGAGTTGGCCGACCGTCGATTGCGTGCCACGCCCGAGCAGTTGTGCGATGCGCTCGGCGCGTGTGCCGATCTCAACCCCGTCTATCGGAAGCTCGTGCAAATGACGCTCGAGGAATTACGATTGCTCGAAGAGCAGAGCGCGCAACTCGATGAAGAGATGGCGCATCTGCTCGGCGAGCATCAAGCAGCTGTGCAACGACTCGCTGAAGTGCCTGGGCTCGGCGTGGATTCGGCGCAGCAGATCATCGCGGAAGTCGGGGCGAGCGCCGAGACGTTTCCGTCGGCCAAGCACCTCGCGTCCTGGGTGGGCGTGTGCCCCGGAGAGCACGAAAGCGCCGGCAAAAGCTACAGCCATCGCTCGCCCAAAGGCAGTCGGCCGATGCGCCGCCTCCTCAATCAAGCCGCCAACGCGGCCGTCAAGACCAAAGGGAGTTTCTTCCAGCTCGTGTACCGGCGCTTGGTTCCACGCCTGGGGCACGCGCAAGCCATCTGGGCCGTTGCCCATCGGTTGTGTCGTTTAATCTGGAAGATTCTCCACCAGGGCGTTGACTATGAGGAACGTGGCCCCGACGTTAGCCGCGCGCGCTCCAAACGACGCATTGCCAATATGATCCGCGACCTGCGCAAACTCGGATATCACATCGAGCCTTCTCTACGGGGAGATCCAGCATGACGATAGATGTTTTTCGATCCTGCAATTCGCCATCATAGATAGGGGGGGACTTGGCCGCAAATCTCGTCGCTTTACATTCGGAGAGCGCTGAAATACTTTGGAGTCCTCAGACACTCTCCATGAGAGGACCGATCGGTGAAACGATTCAACGCCATCTTCAACTGGCACGAAGAGCTGCTTAGGCTGGTTCCGGTGAATTGAGTGGGGATGTGATGGACGCAGCTCGCGAAAGAACATGAAAAACATTTCCGGTTAAGGCAGACTGGTGCGGTCCGGAGCGGTGAGATCGACGAACCAGTGGGGCCGTTGAGACCGTTCAACTGGCTGATCCGGCGTGTGCGTTGGTAGAGCGAATAAGTAGGCGTCGCCGTGAGCGCTTTGTCCACGGTGCGAGCCTGAGATCCTGATTAATGAAGTTGATTAGCACGCGCTCCGCTGCGGCGATGAGGAGGAGCGATGCCAAACCGGATTGCTGGGATAGACGTTCACAAGAAGATGCTGGCGGTGGTGGTCGCCGACATCGCAGTAGAGGGCGAGTATAAGTTTTCGCGCCGGCGTGTGGGCACGAGACCGAGTGAGCTTCGGGCTCTGGCGGAGTGGCTGGTGGCCGAGGGGGTCGATGAAGTAGTGATGGAATCGACCGCGCAATATTGGCGCCCGGTGTGGGAGGCGTTGGAGCGGTCCTGGGCTCCGCAGTGCCGAGCTCGGCCGGGCGCGGGTGCGCAGTCGGGCAACTTGCATCTGGCGCAAGCAAAGTCGAATCGCGGCGCGCGGGGTCGGAAGCGGGATTTTCCGGATGCCGAACGATTGGTGAAGCGTTTGGTGGCGCAGGAGCTGACTCTAAGCTTCGTTCCCGAGCCGGAGCAGCGCCTGTGGCGAACGGTGATGCGCCGCAAGTACCAGTTCACGCGTAACCGGGTTCAGCTCCAAAACCGCCTAGAGTCGTTGCTGGAGGAAGCGCATCTAAAGTTGTCGAGCCTGGTGTCGGATCTTCTGGGGCTGAGTGCGCGGCGGATGTTGCAAGCCTTGGCGGACGGGGAAACGGAGCCGGCCCGCTTGGCGGAGTTGGCCGACCGTCGATTGCGTGCCACGCCCGAGCAGTTGTGCGATGCGCTCGGCGCGTGTGCCGATCTCAACCCCGTCTATCGGAAGCTCGTGCAAATGACGCTCGAGGAATTACGATTGCTCGAAGAGCAGAGCGCGCAACTCGATGAAGAGATGGCGCATCTGCTCGGCGAGCATCAAGCAGCTGTGCAACGACTCGCTGAAGTGCCTGGGCTCGGCGTGGATTCGGCGCAGCAGATCATCGCGGAAGTCGGGGCGAGCGCCGAGACGTTTCCGTCGGCCAAGCACCTCGCGTCCTGGGTGGGCGTGTGCCCCGGAGAGCACGAAAGCGCCGGCAAAAGCTACAGCCATCGCTCGCCCAAAGGCAGTCGGCCGATGCGCCGCCTCCTCAATCAAGCCGCCAACGCGGCCGTCAAGACCAAAGGGAGTTTCTTCCAGCTCGTGTACCGGCGGTTGGTTCCACGCCTGGGGCACGCGCAAGCCATCTGGGCCGTTGCCCATCGGTTGTGTCGTTTAATCTGGAAGATTCTCCACCAGGGCGTTGACTATGAGGAACGTGGCCCCGACGTTAGCCGCGCGCGCTCCAAACGACGCATTGCCAATATGATCCGCGACCTGCGCAAACTCGGATATCACATCGAGCCTTCTCTACGGGGAGATCCAGCATGACGATAGATGTTTTTCGATCCTGGTTCGACGAGCTCGAACGCCTCGTCCCTACGCGATAAAGCACACTAATGAATCCGCGGCTCGATCGGCAACGCCGCGACGATGTTTGCCTCCACGGTTGCGAGCTCACTCAGCCGCTCGTCCACCGCTTCCGGATCGTCGTACAAGCAAGCGAGCTCGCGGAAGAGCGCCGCGTGTCGTGACTCGGCCTTGGCGAGGTCTCCGTAAAATCGCTTCAGGTCGGGCGCTTCCAGGTGCGTTGCGAGAAGCTCGAGTCGCTCGTGCGAGCGGGCCTCGATGAGTCCGAACAAAAGCAGTCGATCGGTGAGCCGCCCTTGGTTGGCTCGGGCCAGGGCCATGAGCTTCTGCGCGTAGGGGTCGCCCTGGTCGCGACCGAGGGCCAACCCGCGCTGCACGATCCGTTCATAGACGGCGCGGAAATGCTGAAGCTCCTCGACCGCGAGCGCGCTCATGCGCCGGACGAGCTCTTCAAACTCCGGATAACCCACGACGAGCGACATCGCGGAGGCCGCCGCCTTTTTCTCGCAGTGAGCGTGGTCGACGAGGACGGCATCCATGCTCGATGTCGCGACGTCGATCCAACGCGGCGTCGTCTCGGAAACAATCACGAGGCCATTGTAATCGCCGTCGGTTGTTCGCTATCATGTTTTGGAGGAGAACTGAGACCCATGTTCCGAGTCGCTCTTTTGGTCGCCACCGTCGTCGTGCAGGTTCCGCGCGGCACGTCCGAGATCACGCTCAATGACACTACCTTGTCCGTCGAGTACGGACGTCCCTTGCTAAAGGGCCGTGACATGCTCGGGCAGGCGCCCGTCGGAACCGTGTGGCGTTTGGGTGCGGATCAGTCCACGACGATGTCGGTGACCGGCTCCGCGATTTTCATAAATATGGTGGTCGCGAAAGGGGAGTACAGCTTGTTCCTGAAACGGACTTCCGAAACGCGGTGGTCGCTGATCGTGAACAAGCAGACCGGGCAGTGGGGAACAGAGCATGACCCGCAACAAGATCTGCTCGGCATTCCCCTGAAGTGGGAAAAGCAAGACGATCCCGTAGAGCAGCTCACCATCGAGCTGACCGAGGAGACCGAGGAGACCGGAATCCTGTCAATCGCGTGGGGACAGGAAGTCTTGAAGCAGCGCTTTCGACTCAGCCCGTGAAAATGCCCCGGAGCCAGTTGAAGGTAGGTGGCGGCTCCAGTCATCGTTACTCTAGCTGACCTTCTCCTCACGAACAACGCTTTTGCCTAGGGCAAGTTCCTCGAGCTTGGCTTCTAAGATGGGCAGCGATTCGAAACACGGAACGCGCCTGAAGTTCTTCTCGGTTGCGAGCAAGGCGGAGGCGGCCCATCGCAGAACCATGGAGCCAGCTTTCCAGTTGGTCACTCGTCGAGTTCGACCTCTGGTACCGCTCCTCGGGAAGGTAGCCGTGTACGTTCCTCTCCTTGTGCTTTCTACATCGCTGCACCTTGTTGCGAGAGCCGAACACCGCATCGATGGCCCGGCGCAACGCTTGCGAACCGTCGATCACGAACAGACACGGCCGCTCGGGATTCAAGCCCCGCTCGACCAAGTCTTCGAGCAGTGCCGTGGTAACGACTTTGTTTTCGCTTGCTCTTTCCCGAAGACCAAGAACGTGCTTGCAACCCTCAGAATCCACACCAATTACAGCGATGGCGTGGTATTCGCTGAACACGATCCCGTCCAGGTAGACGAACGAGGATGTCCCACGCGTCGAGCCGTCGCTCCATCAGCTCCTTCAGCGTTTCCGCGCTGCCTTCGACGAAGTGACGGCTGGCCTCGCTCTTGCTCACTCCAACCGTCTCGGCCATCTTCGGCAGAACCTCGGCGTACTTCCGTGTCGATAGACCCAGCATCAACACCTCCCAGATCCGCTGGCTCAACCGTGGCGAGCCGCGCATCGCCTCGTACGCCGGAACCGGAACTTCCCTTCCTTCGCCCTTGCCTTTTTTCCTCAGGCGCGGCTTGCGCACACGGAGCTGACGTTCCGAAAGGCTGACCACCCCATCCTGGTGGCCGTGCCAGCGAACTTCTGAACTTTCTCGCCCCGGGTGTTTCTCGCCCGCAACGTTCCTCGCCGACAGTTCCAGAGGGAGTAACCTGAATGTTGTGTCCGGCTCTGATAATGAGAACGACGTTTCAGCGAGAGCGACGACCACGAAGGGGCCACGATCTCGCCTAGCAAGAGCGGGGCCGCGAAGCGGTCCCGCCCAAAGTCAACCCGGAGCGAGAGCGGAGCGCGCCGCGAAGTGCGTTCGGCGACGGTGGACGGCGTCGGCTCAGGAGGATTGGTACGCGAGCCCGATTTCGTTGGATATCTCGGAATTGGCGACGGGGCTCGAAACCGACGCTCTCATTTGCCCCAGGAGGCGTTTTCTCGAAGCGACCCAACCCTCAGCACCCCCCTTTTTGGTTAACTTACGGGGAGCCTCTCGTAACCTGCCCGTTAGCGAATTGGAAGTTTCCGATGCGTCGGTGTGTGACGACGACGGAGATACACTGCGTGAAGCGCCTCGCGAGCGCGAGGAAAATGAAAAGCCCCAGGGTAGCCGCCCTGGGGCAAGGACCCGTTTACTTGAAAGGAACAAGCAATGCCTTCAGATCCCAAAACCAACGTATCACAAAATTCGCTCTCCGAGTCTCTCGACAACGAAATCGACCGCCTACTCAGCGCCGGCCTCGAGAACTTCAGCGTTCGAGAGCTCTTGGGAATGATGCTCTCCGCCGCGGGGCAAGCCGAGCGCCACGCTTACCTTGCCGAGGCCACCGGCGACAAAGGTAACGGAGGCTATGACCGCTCGTTGAATGTCGGCTCCATCCCCGTCGACATCCGCGTGCCCAGAACGCGCAGTGGTCAGTTTCGACCGAACTCACTCCCTCCGGCCTACGAGCGCGGATACTCCGACGAGGTCCAGTCCCTTCTCTTCGGAGTGCTTTGCTCCTCTCGCTCTGTAAACGCCGCGAAAACAGCGCTCAGAAAGATGGGCGTCAACGCCTCCCCCGATGAGCTTGACACCGTCGCCTCAGGCTTCATCGAGGAGCTCGAGCTCGTCAACTCACGACCCATCGACCCCGACATGCTCGCCATCTTCTTCGATGGTAAGTATGTCGAAATCAAAGAAGACGAGCGTCTTCGGCCTGCTTGTATCTACCTCGTTACCGGCCTGCACCGCGACGGCAGAAAGAAAGTCCTGGGCTGTTTCATAAAACACCAACGAGAAAACCTCGAGGGTTGGAAAACTGTCCTTCGCTCTCTCGTTGAACGGGGCCTCAGACGCGTCATGATCGTCATCCACGACGACTTCTCGGGTTTGCTCGGCGTCACCAAGGGAATGTTTCCCAACTCCGATATCCAGCTGTGTACCGTTCACATGCTCCGGAACGCCAAAACTCATCTCAGCAAGCAGGACGCCTCTGAGTTCACCAAGAGGTTCCGCTCCATCAAAACCGCTTGGAGCGCCGAAGTCGCCGCTTCTCAATTCGAGGAGCTTTGTGACCGCTTCGAAAAATCCTCCCCCTCCTTCGTCAAGGAATACGAAAGAAACAACCGCACTACATCGCCTTCCTCAAATACCCCGACGGCGTCCGACGTTCTCTGTCAACGACCAACGCCGTCGAAGCCATCAACAAACAACTCGAGATTCTGCGTCGTAACAGCGGTGGATACTTCCATTCCGAGGAGACCGCGAAACTTAAACTCGGCATTGTCGTCACCTCCCTCGAATCCGGCAAATGGCACCGAGTCACCGCAACCGTCAAGGGCGCGCTCGACCAATTCAACGCCATGTTCGAGACCCGATTCGAGGCAGAATGATGCCCGCGGACACAACATTATTGACAAGTGCCGTTCCAGAACGGCCTCGATCGTCGCCCGGCCCGCTTCGTCGATCACTTCGTCGAGCGCCTTCTCCGCCCTCTCGATGCTTTCCACGAACGGTGGGAGAACTTGCCCCTCCTTCACAAGAAACTCTTTCAGCCCTGAACTATTCTTCCGGTCAATGATTTGGTACTTTCCCATCGTGGTGGCTCCTTTCTTTGTTTTTCCCTGGCCGGATTCTAATTGAACCCGGCTTAAGGAGCCGCCACGGCTAACCTTCAACTACCACTGGGCATCTCCCAAGCGAAGCCCGCGCCACAAACGTCGATCGAGCTCCGTCCAGACAGGAGTCGAAACAATTTGCATCGTCGTCCTGTTGATATTAGTAAGCAAATTAGCTAATTATATCGGCCAGGAGGATCTCATGTCGAAGTCGTCGGGTCCAGTTCGCGTGTTGTGTATCTATCGAGTGAAAGACGGTAAAGAAGGTGAGTTTCGGCAGCTTCTCGAGAAGCATTGGCCAACGTTGAACAGCATCGGCCTCGTCACGTCCGAGCCCGCCCGCTGGTATCTATCCAAAGACAAGAAGGGACGAAAGTGTTTCGTCGAGCTCTTCGAGTGGAGAGACGCCAAGGCGCCGCAGACCGCACACGAGCTTCCCGAAGTGATGGCGGTGTGGGAACCGATGGGTACGCTCGTGGATGACATGGAATTCCTCGATCTGGAAACGCTTGGCTAACAAAAAAGACCCTACGAAAAAACGCCATGACGCGCGCCGGCGTCTCGAGGAGTTGGACGACGTCGTTGCCGCACTGGCGCACGCTTCGCGGCGCCAGATTCTTCTCGTGGTGCATTTTCGTGGCGGCGAGATGACGGCGGGGGAGATCGCGAGCCGCTTCGAATGCACCTGGCCTACCATCAGCCGGCATCTTCGCGTGTTGGAGGACTCCGGCCTCCTCGTGCAGGAGAAGCGCGGTCGCACGCGCAATTACCGCATCGACCAAGACAAGCTGGACGTCGTGCGCGAGTGGGTCGAGTGGTTCGATGGAGACAAACGTGGCGGGAAAAACAAGCAGCGCGCGCAAGTGTGAAACGGCTCTCCGAAAGTATGCTCTCGGTTTTCCGGAGACTCACGAAGATTTCCCGTGGGGCGAACGCGTTGTCAAAGTCGGCAAGAAAGTATTCGTTTTCATGGGTCGCCCCGACGGTCGGCTCACGCTCTCGGTGAAGCTTCCTGAATCGCAAACGGTGGCGCTCATGCTTCGGTTCGCCGAGCCCACGGGCTACGGGCTCGGCAGGAGCTGCTGGGTGACCGCACGTTTCGGTGCAAACGAAAAACAGCCCGAAGACTTGCTCCGCGAGTGGATCGAAGAAAGCTACCGCGCGGTTGCGCCCAAGAAACTCGTGGGAACACTTTTGGGCGAAACGCCACGCCCAAGAAAAGCCGCGAAATCGAAGAAGTAGTCTTGGTAGCTGCGCAGCAGACACCTCTCGAACGCCGCGCAGAAACCGCGCATAATACCGCTCGTCCGAAGAGAGGAGAGTTATGCGACGAACGTGGTTGATATTAGGGATGCTCTGGATTCTTTCTACGGAGCTCGTGGATGCGCAGTCCGGGAGCACCGACGAACGCCTGTCCACCCCACAAAGCGCGGTGGACAATTTTCTGAAGTGGCAATTACCGCCGACGGTCGACATGGATATTGCCTCCGAGGCCATGGGTATCAACCCGAGTATGTCGACAGAGCGGCGCCGTGAGTTGGCACGTGAGCTCAAGGCGGTCTTGGACGCTCGAGGTCTCTTCGTGCACCTGGACGCAATTCCGGCCGACCGCGACTACGTCGACACATCGAGCGGGCAGAGTCGCTATCAACTCTTTCCCGTGCGTCTTCCCGAGGTCGCCGTCGTCAAGGTAGGAGACCGGTGGCTTTTTTCTCAACCAACGCTGGTCGCGGTGCCGGAGCTGTATGACGAGACCTTCAGTGCGGCCGCTCAATATCTCATCGGTCTGTTGCCGGCTGTCTTTCAGATGCGACTTCTCGGGATCGCTCTGTGGCAATACGCCGGGGTGTTCCTGGTGCTCCTCATCGCGTTTGTGATGAGGCAGCTCTCGGAGTTCTTTCTGAGGAAGTTTGCGAACTGGCTGATCAAACGGACACCGCCGACGTGGGACGAGAACATCGTGCTCCAATCGGTCAAGCCCGTCAGCTTCCTCCTGTTCACGCTCGTCATTCGTTTTTTCTACGCGGACCTGCAACTACCGGTGGGCATGAACGCCGCGATCAAATTTGCCCTCGAGGTGATGATCGCGGGCAGCCTCTTGTGGCTGGCGTTCATGCTCGTGGACTTCTTGTGCGACCACCTGCGACAGATCACGGCGAAAACGGACACGAAGCTCGACGACCAGCTGATCCCGCTGTTGCGGAAGGCGTTGAAAGTGTTCGCCTTCACCATCGGCGCTCTCGTGCTCGTTCAGAGCTTCGGATACTCGATTAGCTCGCTCCTCGCAGGGCTTGGGATTGGCGGCGTCGCGGTCGCTCTCGCTGCTCAAGATACGATCGCGAACTTCTTCGGCTCGGTGATGATCTTCGCGGACAAGCCGTTCCAGGTCGGTGATTGGATCGTCACCGGTAGTGTGGAGGGTACCGTCGAGGAAGTCGGGTTTCGTTCCACCCGCATCCGCACGTTCTACAACTCGGTGATCAGCGTGCCGAACTCGAAGCTCGCGAACTCCGACGTCGACAACCTGGGAATGCGCCGATACCGGCGCATCAAGGAAGTGCTCAATCTGACCTACAGCACCACCGCTCAGCAAATGCAGGCGTTCGTCGAGGGCATCCGCGCGATCATCCAGGCGAACCGCTACATGCGAAAAAATTTCTATGAAATCCACTTCAACGGTTACGGCAGCTCGTCGCTGAACGTTCTCGTGTACTGCTTCCTGGAAGTCGGCAGCTGGAGCGATGAGCTTCGCGAGAAACATAACTTTTTCCTCGAGATTCTTCGGCTAGCCGAGGAGCTCGGGGTCGAGTTCGCGTTTCCGACACAAACAGTGCACGTCGACAGCTTCTATGGGGATAAGCCTCGCGTCGTCGGAGAGAAACGCTCCAGCGAGAAGCTGGCCGAGACCGTCGCCTCGTTCGGGCCCGACGGAGGGTTGTCGCGACCCCACGGGCCCGAGCTGATGCTCGATGGAAAGAAGCTCGATTACTCGCCCCACGGGGCGGCGACACGGGGGGCGGTATGAGACGGATTCAAACGGACACGCGCCGTCGCCGGCCACTATGCGCAAGGTGTATCACACGGAGGCTTCCTTTTTGTTTCGGGGCAGCTCCCTATCGACCCGAAAACAGGAGAGAAGAAAACCGGTGCCATCGAAGAACAAACGCGGCAGGTGCTCGAGAACGTGCTCGCGGTCGTTGTAGCTTCGGGCGGGGACAAATCGCATATCGTCAAGACGACCGTCTACGTTTCCGACATCGAGCTGTGGGGGCGCGTCAACGAAGTCTATGCGGAGTTCTTCGGTCTCTACCGGCCGGCGAGAGCGATTGTGCCCGTCAAAGAGCTCCATCACGGCTTTCAGATCGAGATCGAAGCCGTCGCCGCGCTCCCGTGATCAACGTCGTCGAAACGCGTGGAGTCGTGGCCCGATTTTCGATCCGAGCTCTTCGATCGAGTAACGCATGGGTCGCCGCCAGTTGGGGCGCTCGTCCGTGGTTCCGGGGACGTTGACGGGCTCGGGCTCGAGCCAGAGATCTTCGACCGCGACACTGACGAGATCGGCGGAGCTCTTCATGAGCCGAGAGAGGGATTTGTCGAGCGCCTCTAGCGCTTGTTCGTCTCCGTCGCTGAATGCGGCAAACGTGGGCGTGTCGTGGGTGTTCAAGCTTGCGACCGAGTCCGGGGAAATGGGAGCGTTCGGTGTGAGCTGCAGGACGTGGAGCCCGCGTAGACCGTGCCGCACCATCTTTTCGTTGACGATGTCGGGCACGATTCCCAGGTTTTCACCCACGAGCTCGCACCGAGCGCGGTGGGACTCGATGCTAGCGATCGCATAGAGCTCATCGGCGGGGTAGTGAACATAGACGCCGTCGGCAACTTCGGCGCCGTTCGGGATCCAGAACTGCCGATGGAGTCCCATGACGTGATCGATGCGTAGCGTGCCGGCGTGCCGCATCGCGTGACGGAACGCGAGCCGCAAGTAACGGTGTCCCTGTTGTCGACTCTTGTGCGGGAGCACGGGCGGGGAGCTCCAATTTTGTCCTCCTGGAAACGCGGCATCGGGCGGGGCTCCGACGGTAACGTCGGCGGCGAAAAGCGTCTGCTCACGCCAGGTGTCGTAACCGTGGCGATGCACGCCGAGAGGGAGGTCGAGGTGGAGGTCGATCCCTCGATTGGAGAGAGCTGCGATCTGCTCCTCGGCGATCAGCTGGTTGTAAAGATGATAGAGCACTTCATCCGCGTCGACGTCTTTCTCTTCGAGGAGACCGCTTCGGTGGGGCTCGGGCCACCGGTTCCAGGGCGCGCCGTTCAGGGTCGTCGCGGCCCGAAAGCGTGCGTAGTCGAGGACCAAGGGAAAGCGTCGTTGAAACGCTTCGAGCGCGTCAGTATTTCTCTCCATCCGCACGAGCGCTCGGCGATGAGACGCATCGAGTGCATGGTAGTCGAGCGGCGTCCTCGGTGGAGACTTAGCGGACTTCCCGGTATCTATGAAAAGCTCGTTCCAGAAGAGTCGGCTCGCCGGCGAGTACGGGCTCGGCTCGTTCGGAAACGCTGCTAGAAACGGGAGAGTGGATACGAACCCCCCGCCGTGATCTCGCGTCAAACGCATCAGCTTGTCGAGGTCGGAGAAGTTTCCTATCCCATCCGAGTCGCGGGAGTGTAAGGCGTAGATAGGAGCGAGCCCCACCGTTTTGCCGCGCTCAGGTCTCGAAAGGATCGCGTTGGTGCCCGTAGGATCAACGCTTCGTAGTTCGCGCCACCGACCGACACGGACAAGCGGTGATATCCATGGGGGAGAGACGGAAGTGGCCGCCGGGTGGTGATGAACTTCTCGCCTTCGACTTCCCGAGCTCGAAGCACCGTTCGTGCGCTCGGCGACCAGTCGCGCACGTCGCCGTTTTCGAGATGAAGCGTCGCCTCGAGACTGCGCGAGCCGAGCTCCGCTGGAAGCGTCATTTGGACGCCGTCGACCCCGTCGTCCCAAAGTGCTATGACCGGAGGGAGAACGCTTCGGGTGAGTGCGAGCCGGCGGGCCCGCAACGCATCGCCCGCATCACCGATGCGCTCTAGCGGCGCGCCCAGCGATCGAAGCACCGCGAGGATGCTGTTCGGGTTGCATTCGATACGCTTTTGGTCGACGTCGATGTAGCTGGTTTGAACGCCGTAGCTAGCCGCGAGTTTTCGAAGCATCGGTTGGTTCCAAATCTGGCAGGCGCATCGAAAGTCGGTCGCCGAGGAGCTCATAGAGACGCGTGTGGGTGCCCTCTCGAAAGAGGTAGGCGTCTTGCTCTCCGAAGACGGCCTTCGCCATGCCCGAATGCTAGGCGAAGAACACGAGGTCGAGAAACGGCAAATTTGGCGTCATGGTCATCCGCAGGGCGAAGTCTTATCACACGCTCTCGCTGCTGGCGAGTTGACAGCGAACGCGCGGAGAGGGAGACTCAATGTTTACAGCGTTTTTGGAGGTATGTCTAGGTGAAGCGCGCGGAACGACATCATTTGAAGCAGGACGAGTTCGTCCACTGGCTGGACAAAGCGATGGCATGGGGTATGGACAACCAGCGGAACATCGTCAATGCCACTCTGGTGGTTATCGGTGCCGGACTCCTGTTGGGCGGGCTCTACATCTATCGATCGCGCCAAGCGGCCACGGCGGACGCGCTTTTGACAGCGGCGCTCAAGCAGTACCACGGGGTCGTGGTCTCTGGGACCGGCGCGGCGCCAGGCAATGACGTCCCCACGTTCGAAAGCGCTGACGAGAGGTACCGAACGTCGCTCGCGGCGTTCGAGGCCGTGGCCGACGGGTACACCGCCTATGGCGCCGGCCGCCACGCGCGCTACTACGTCGGTCTCTGTCACACCGGCCTGTCCGAGCTCGACGCGGCGGAAGAGTCGCTCGAAGCGGTCCGTAGCGGCAACCGCGATCTCTTGTACTATCTCGCGACGCGCGCGCTCGCAGCGGTGAAACTCGAGCGAGGCGATCCCGCCGGCGCGGCGGAGCTCTACCGCACGCTCGTCGAAGATGCCGACCGACGCGGCCGCGGCAAGACGCCCCTTCCCAAGGATTATCTTTTGTTCGAGCTTGCCAAGACCGAGGAACGCGCGGGAAACTTGGAACAGGCGCAGCAGTACTACGAGCGCATGCTCGCGGAGCATCCCGCCTCTCAGCTCCGTGGCGACGCGATGACGCGAAGCGAGACCCTCGCACTCGCGGCAGAAGGCGACACCAATACCAGTGATTGAGACCGACCCCCCGGAGAATCCGGGCGAGTACCGCGAGGCATCCTCAACGGTTGGCTCACCGGTTGGTCCACCGGCTAGTCCACCGCCACCGCCCGTTCGGAGGTCGAGCTGGGGCTTGTGGCTCTTCATCTTCGCTCTCGGACTCGTCGTTTTGTTCACGTCCATGTTTTTCGCGGTCTTCCGTGGAATGCGGACCACCGTACCTGCTGTCGGCCGAGGCTCGGCGATCACCATCGACCTCGCGCGCCGGTATGCCGAAGATCCACTCTACGCGAGAGGGCCGTTCGTCGAGACCAAGGACGTCACCTTCCGCGATCTGCTCTACGGCATCCGAGCGGCGAAAGACGATGCCCGTATCGACCATCTGTTCTTGCACGTGCGGGGCACGACCTTGGGCTGGGCCAATACGTTCGAGCTCCGCTCCAAGTTGGTGGACTTCAAGTCCAACGGGAAGCCGGTCATCGCGTTCATCGAGTACGCCGGCAACCGGGACTATGT
The DNA here is from genome assembly GCA_965237955.1 of Candidatus Marinacidobacterales bacterium. Lineage (GTDB taxonomy): Bacteria > Acidobacteriota > Vicinamibacteria > Marinacidobacterales > SMYC01. The sequence continues at coordinate 5,899,815 of OZ250169.1, forward strand.
GCTCGCATCGGCTGCTGATGAGGTCTACTTGCACCCGCGGAGCGCCATCGACCTTCGTGGGGTTCGCGCGGAGCTCCTGTTCATGAAGTCAACGCTCGAAAAGTTAGGCGTCGAAGCCGAGTTCGAGCGCTTTGGTGCCTACAAAGGGGCGCCTGAAATGTTCTTGCGCGAGAACATGAGCGATGAGGCCCGTGAAGCGATCACCGCCGTCGTCGACACAATCCACGGCGCGTTGGTAGACGCGGTGGCCGAGGGGCGCGATCTGCCGAGAGACGATGTGGAGGCGTTGGTCGCGCAGGGTCCGTTCACCGCTGAGCAAGCGAAGACGTTTGGCCTCGTCGATGACCTGAAATATATCGACGAGGTACGGCAAGGGATGTCTTCCGACGGCGACGACGAGCCGAGCTTCATCGCGGTTGCCAACTATCGACAGGCGATCGGAACCGCATCCGGGTTCACGACGAAGGGGCGCATTGCGCTCGTTTACGGCGTCGGTGCCATCGTCGGTGGCGGCAGCAGCGAAGACGCGGTATTCGGACGGGTGATGGGCTCCGACACGATTGCCAAAGCGTTCAAGACCGTGCGCGAAGACGACTCCATCGATGCCGTCGTGTTTCGCATCGACAGCCCGGGGGGGAGCGATGTGGCGTCCGACGTGATTTGGCGCGAGGCGAAGCTCACCGGTGAAGAAAAACCCGTGATCGTCTCGATGGCGAACGTGGCGGCCTCGGGTGGGTATTGGATCGCAATGGCGTCGGACACCATCGTCGCCGAGCCGACGACGCTCACTGGCTCGATTGGCATCTACGGCGGCAAGTTCAACATGTCGGGCTTGTACGAGAAGCTCGGATTCAGTCGAGACGGTGTTTCCAGCGCTCCGAACGCGGACTTTTTCAGCGACAACCGCAGCTTTACCGACGAAGAGCGCGCCCGCTTCCGGCACATGCTCGAATCCGGGTATCAGGCGTTTCTCGAACGCGTTGCTGAAGCGCGCGGGATGACGACGGAGCAAGTGCACGCGGTTGCCCAGGGTCGTGTGTGGTCGGGACAGATGGCGCTCGAGCACGGACTCGTCGACGAGCTCGGGGGCTTGGAACGAGCTATTGCCCTCGCGAAGGAAAAGGCCGGCTTCGAAGCTTCGGATCGCTTCGAGCTCGTTGTCTACCCCGAAAAGAAGAGTATCTTCGAAGCGTTGTTCACGAGTCTGATGCAGAGCCGCTCGTCTGTGAGCCTACCGTTGGAGACGCTACGACCGAGGGAGCTTCTCGAACGCTCGCCACTACTGGAAAGCCTGATGCGCGGGGAAACGCACGCGCTCATGCCGTTCCAGATCGAGTTGCGCTAGCACTAAAACGAAACGCAAAGGCGCCAAGACGCGAAGGCGCAAAGCACTGAACTCCACTCCTTTTTCCTTTGCGTCTCTGCGCCTCGGCGCCTTTGCGTTCTTCCGCGTTGTTCTAGTCGCTCGAGTCGAGGCGTTTGCGGAGGTCGGTGAGGAGCTGCAGCGCCTCGATCGGTGTCATCGTGTCCGGGTCGAGCCGCCGGATCTCGGAGACGATGCGTTCTTCCGCGTCGGCGAAAAGAGACATCTGCCGGGCGCCGGCCGCAGGAGAGCTGTCCCTGGTGACACGGGGCCGTCCTTCGAGATCGAACTCGGTCTTCTCGAGATTGACGAGAATCTCGCGCGCGCGGCGGATGAGAGATGGGGGAAGTCCGGCGAGGCGCGCGACCTGAATCCCGTAGCTTCGATCGGAGCCGCCTTCGAGCACTTTCCGTAAGAAGACGATGTCGTCCTGCCATTCGCGCGCGGACACGTGGCAGTTCACGACGCCGGCAAGCTCGCCCGCGAGGTCGGTAAGCTCATGGTAGTGGGTCGCGAAGATCGTTTTGGACTGCAGCCGCTTCTCGGTGGCGATGTACTCGGCGACCGACCACGCCAGCGAGAGCCCGTCATAGGTTGCGGTGCCTCTTCCAATTTCGTCGAGCAGGATGAGGCTTCTCCGGGTCGCGTGGTGGAGGATATGCGCGGTCTCCTGCATCTCCACCATGAAGGTGGAACGGCCGCGAAAGAGATTGTCGGAAGCGCCGACGCGCGTGAAGATACGGTCGACGATCGGGACTTTCGCCTCGGCTGCAGGCACGAACGAGCCCATGTGGGCGAGAAGCACGATGAGCGCGGTCTGACGCAAATACGTCGATTTTCCGCCCATGTTGGGCCCGGTGAGGATGACGAGGTGGCGTTCGTCGTCGAGGACGAGATCGTTCGGCACGAACGGCTCTTGGCTCGTCGCTTCGACCACGGGGTGCCGGGCGTCTTTGACTTCGAGCTCGAACCCATCGTGGAGACGCGGTTTGGTGAAGTTGGCGGCGGTGGCGACGTCGGCGAGGCTCGCGAGCACGTCGAGGGTCGCGACGGCTCGGGCGGTCGACCGGATGCGGGCGGCGTGTCGTTTCACGCGCTCGTTCAACGCGTCGAAGATCTCCCGCTCGAGCACTTGAATACGCTCTTCCGCGCCCAAGATCTTTTCTTCGTACTCCTTCAGCTCGGGGGTGATGAATCGTTCCGCGCCGACGAGTGTTTGTTTACGGATGTAATCGTCGGGGACGGCGTCGAGCTTCGACTTGGTGACTTCGAGGTAGTAGCCGAAGACTTTGTTGAACCGAATCTTCAGGGAGCTGATGCCGGTACGGTCGCGCTCACGTTTTTCGATCTCGGCGATCGTGCCCTTGCCCTCGGATCGCAGCCGGCGGAGCTCATCGAGCTCGTCGGAGACCTTCTCCCGGATCGCGCCCCCGTCCTTGAGCGCGGCCGGCGGCTCTGCGACCAGGGTCTTCTCGATGTCGTCGCGAGCGTCCCCGACAGGATCGAGCGCCTCGTCGAGCTCGCCGAGGATGGACGCGTTCGCGTTCGAAGTGAGCACCCGTAGCGCGGGAATTTTCGTGAGTGATGCAGCCAGCCCGGTAAACTCTCGCGGGCCGGCGGATCCGAGGGTGATGCGCGACAAAAGGCGCTCGAGGTCGAGCACGTCTTTCAGGATCTCGCGCATCTTGGCGCGCGCGATGATGTCGAACGCGAGCTCTTCCACGCCGTCTAGCCGCTTGCCAATCGCATGGACGTCGACGAGCGGACGGAGGATCCAGCTCCTCAATGCCCGTGCCCCCATGGAGGTCGTCGTCCGGTCGAGAACTTCGATGAGGCTTCCTTGCCGTCCGCCTTCGGCCAGCGAGCGCGTCAGCTCCAGATTTCTCTGGGTGACCGGATCGAGGATCAGATAGTCGGCTTCTTCGAGGCAGCGGATGCTCGAGATGTGGACGAGCTCTCCTCGCTGTGTTTCTTCGAGGTATTGGAGTGCCGCACCCGCCGCGCCTATTGCGAGAGGTTTGTCCTCGAGTCCGTAGCCTTCGAGCGAGAGCGTGCCGAACTGCCGCAGGAGGAGACTTCGCGAAGCTTCGTGCTCGAAACGCCAAGGGTCGCGCTCGGTCGTGACCGGCAAATCGCCTTCGGGTCCGAGCCCTTCGAAGATGTCGTCTGGTAGTGCCGTGCCATCGGGATGCAAGACCTCGCGCGGCCGGTACGTCGAGAGCGTCTCGGAAATCTTTTGCCAGCGATCATCGGAGTCGAACTGGAACGCGACTAAATCTCCGGTGGACAAATCGGCGAGTGCGGCCCCGACGGAATCCTTGCCTGTCGCTATCGCCATGAGATAGCTCGGCTCTTTGGCGTCGAGATAGCCTTGATGGAGGTACGTCGACGGCGTCACTACGCGTACCACTTCACGTTTGACGATGCCCTTCGCGTGCTTGGCGTCTTCGACTTGATCGCAGATGGCGACTTTGAAACCGCGGCGGATGAGGCGAGAGACGTAGGTGTCCGCCGCGTGATAGGGGATGCCGCACATCGGGATCGCCGACCCCGACGAGTCTTTCTGGCGTGAGGTCAGGGTCAGCTCGAGCGCGCGCGCCGCGGTGAGCGCGTCGTCGTAGAACATCTCGTAGAAATCACCCATGCGGAAAAACAGAATCGCATCAGAGACTTGCTGCTTGATGTCGTGGTATTGCCGCATCGCGGGCGTGGTTGATTTAGGGGATTTCGAGGATTTCTCCTGCACGCGGCCCGTCGATGTTGCCATGGTCGCGCGCATTGTACCGCGGGCCGTGATCGGAGGTAAGATCGCGCATCATCGATGCTTGTTCTCGCCGTGGATACGACCACGACCACGACCGCGACCGGTGCCCATGGAAGCTTGGCCCTTTTGGACGACCAAACGCTTCGTGGAGTCATGGCCTTTCGCACCGCTCAACCGCGACACGCGGAGACTCTCTTGCCTTCAGTGGACTACTTGCTCGCTCAGGTCGAAGCAAAGCTCGACGACGTGCAGGGCTTCGCGGTCGCGGTGGGCCCCGGCTCGTTCACTGGGCTCCGCATCGGTATCGCCGCAGTGGAAGGCCTCGCGTACACGCTCGAGCGGCCGGCGGTCGGGGTGTCGACGCTCGATGCGACCGCCTTTCGCTATCGTCACCGTCGCGGCCTGCTCGTTGCGCTCATCGAGGCGTACCGTGGGGAAGTGTACGGTGCGTCCTATCGATCCGACGGCGAATCGATCGAGCCCGCGAGTGAGCCAACGTGCATGCCTCCGAAAGATTTCCTCGACTCGCTCGTGGAGCCTCCCGAGCTCGTCGCCGGGAGCGCGACCGTCAGGTACCGCGACGTCCTGGATGCCCACCTTCCCGAGAGCGTGACCCTTGCGGAGCCGTCGTTGTTCATCGCCGAGGAAGTCGCGCGCCTCGGTGCGTGCAAGCTCGAAGCCGGGGAGCGTGCGCCGCTCGGAGGACTCGACGCTCTCTATATTCGCCCGTCCGAAACCGGGCGCAACCGTGCTAAGAAGCCTAATAAGGAAGCCGGGGAGTGAGCACCATCGACCTGCTCACGCGCTACGCTTTGTGGCGCATGGAAGAAGCTCACCTCGATGAGGTTCTGGCGATCGAGCGCATGAGCTACACCAACCCTTGGGTCATGGACGCGTTTCGGCACGAGGTCGATCAAAACGCGTTCTCTCGCCCGCGCGTCGCGGTGACGGTAGAAGAACCACACGCGGTCGTCGGGTATTGCGTCTCCTGGCTCGTCTTCGAGCAGGTGCACATTCAAAACGTGGCGGTCCACCAGCGGCACCGACGCTTCGGCCTTGCGCGACACTTGCTCGGGTGCGCATTTGAGGATGGTCTGGATGCCGGCGCCCGCTCTGCACAACTCGAGGTGCGCGCGAGCAACGCGATGGCATTGAAGCTCTACGCATCCCTAGGCTTCCGCGTCGCCGGCGAGCGGAAGAGCTACTACTCCCGCCCCCGAGAGGACGCAGTGCTTCTGCATAAAGAGCTGGATTAGATGTCGGCATTCAGCATCCAGCGTCCAGCATCCGGAAGCGTTGAGCTCGGGGCGGTGCCGTGGCGCTTGGTCCTTGTTTCGTTTCTTGGGGCGAATGGGAACTGAAGAGACCTCGATGACGTTGCGACGCGGGTTTTTGTTGCTTTGCGGTGGGCTTGTCGTGGTTGGTGTTCTTCGGCCGGCTCTCCCGGAACCTGTTCGGGTTCATTGGACGGCGCTGGTCACGGCATTCGCCGTGGGGGCGGCGCTCGTTCAGCTCTTGCGCGCGCGAGGCCGCCGCGACTACCAGGGCTATCTGGTTGCGCTCCTGCCGCTCGTGCTCGCTGCGCTCTACCTTCAGCCGCAACGAGTCGCGAGCGACGGCATCTTCTACTACGCACCGCTGCACTCGGTCATCGTCGACGGTGACCTGGACTTCGAGAACGAGTACCGTGTCCTCGGCGCGCGTCCGGGCTACTTCCAACGCACCGAGACCGGCCGGCTGCCGAACAACTACAGCATCGGCCCGGCACTTCTCTGGACCCCGTTTTTTCTCGTCGCTCATATCCTCGGTCATTTGGGACTCTATCGACCAACGGGGTTCGGTTATCCCTACTTCACCGCGGTGGCAACGGGAACGGTGCTCGTCGGGTTCTTGGGTGTCGTTTGGATGTTTCGTTTCGTGCGTGCGTACTTCCGGCCGTCGACCGCGTTCGTTGCCGCACTCTTGGTTTGGCTCGCGAGCTTTCATGTCTGGTACATGGTGTTCGAGCCGTCGATGTCACACGCGATGGCGATGGCGAGCGTGGCCGCGTTTCTCCTGGTGACGCACGAAGGCACGCGTGGGGCGAAAGCATTCGCACTCATGGGAGCGCTCGGTGGTGTCGTCGCGCTGATTCGCTGGCAAAACGTGCTGTTCCTTCCGACCGCTCTCGCCGTCAGTTGGGCGCGCCACGACCGCCCGAAAACGCTCGAGCTCGCGTCGGGTGCCGTGGCGTTCGTCGTCGTGTTCTCACCGCAGCTCCTCTACTGGAACGCGCTCTACGGAAGCCCCGTGCTCGTGCCGCAAGGTGGAGGCTACGTCGACTGGTCACAGCCGGAGCTCGAAGCCGTCCTGTTCTCGTCACGCCATGGCCTCTTGTCGTGGGCGCCCTTTTTGTGGCTCGGTATCGCCGGCTTCCCCGGATTCGTCCGCCGCGCCCCGGCTCTGGGTGGTTCGCTTTTGCTCGCGACCCTCGCTGCCTGGTACGTCAACGCTTCGGTGTTCGACTGGTGGGCGGGCGCTTCGTTCGGCTCGCGTCGATTCGACGCGGCGTTGCCGGCGTTCGCGCTCGGCGTCGCCGTCTCGCTGGATTGGATCGTTTCCCGCGTCCGCCGCCGACCGCTCGCGACGACGCTCGTTCTTCTGACGCCGTTTCTGCTCTGGAACGCGATGTTGATGGGCGTTTATTTCCGAGGCGCCGTTCCGCCGGACGGTCCGGCATCGTTCCGGCAGGTGGCGGCGGACGGTATCGAGCTCGTCTACTCCCGTACCGGATACCCGCCCTCGTGGCCGGCGGCGTGGCGGCAGGGGCGAGTGTGGTCGGCCTATGACCTTGCTGGCTCGTTGTCGCTGTCCAACAACGTGGACATCCGGATGGGGGACACCGACGCGCTCTACCTCGGCCGTGGATGGTCGCTCCCGAACCGCGGTCGCGACAAAACGTCCCGATCGGTTCTGGAAGGGCAAGCGGAGCTGTTCGTGGCATTGAGCGAGCCGGCCCCGTACACCATCACGCTCGACGGACGTCCCGGCTCACGGGTGGAGCTGGTCTTGAACGGCGCCTCGCTCGGCGACGCGGAATTGGACCTCGCGGGCCGGTTCGAGGTGTCGGTTCCAGGCGAGCGAATCGTTATGGGCGTCAATAGGTTGATCTTCATAAAGAAAACACGAGAACGGTTCGTGTTGTCACGCGTGCGCTGGACGCGGCCGGGCGAGGGATAGTTCTGTTGCAGCGGTCGCGGGTCTATGATATTTTTGATGAAGACCTGGTCAGAAAACCCGACTATCAGGAGGGAACCTTGATGGAGAACAGCGTGCTCAATGCCCAGGATCTTCTCATGCGAGAGTGCGAAGAGTTTCAGCAATTATCTCAACGCCATCGCGAGCTCGATGCACGATTGAGCGCTCTCACGGAGAAGCTGTTCTTGAGCGATGAAGAAAAGATCGAAGAAGTCACCATCAAGAAAAAGAAACTCGTCATCAAAGACCGGATGGCTTTCATGATTCGAAGCCACTGAGCGTCGAAGTCCCGAACAACCACTGCCGGAGCCATCGAGCCCATGAGAATCGCGCGGGAAGGTTTCGGCTACATCGGCGTCCTATCACTCCTCGGCGTCGCCGCAGTTGCGTTCCCGGCGACCCGTCTTCTCACGGTCCCGCTGTTCGTGCTCGCAGGGTTCGTCACTTACTTCTTTCGCGACCCGACGCGCGTACCGCCCGACGATGAGAAGCTGCTGGTTTCACCCGGCGACGGGAAAGTCGTCTATACCGGTCCCGGTGAGCGCGACCCGTCGCGAACGCAAGTGAGTATTTTTCTGTCGATCTTCGATGTCCACATAAACCGCTCGCCGCTCGCCGCGGTCGTCCGCAAGATTCAATACACGCCAGGCCGATTCTTGGCCGCCTACAAGCCGGAGTCGGGAACCAAGAACGAACAGAACGAGATCGAGCTCGCCGACGGTGAGTTCTCGGTCACCGTACGACAAATCGCTGGAGTCGTCGCGCGACGCATCGTTTGCGTTATCCACGAGAACGACAGCCTCGAGCGCGGGCAGCGGTTCGGGCTCATTCAGTTCGGCTCGCGGATTGAGGTCATGCTTCCGAGCGACACGAAGCTTCGTGTTAAGGTAGGAGACAGAGTCAAGGGTGGGGAAACGGTCATCGCGGAACGACCGTGAAACTCAAAAGCGCAAGGCGACCATGAAACGCGGAAACGCCAAGCTCCGGCGTCGCGGCATCTATCTTCTCCCGAGCGCCTTCACCGTCGCGAACATCTTCTGCGGCTTCTATTCGACCATCAGCAGCATTCGAGGCGATCTCGCGTTCGCCGCTATTTTGATCGGCGTCGCGATCGTGCTGGATACGCTCGACGGCCGCGTCGCCCGCATGGCGAACGCTAGCAGCGAGTTCGGCAAGGAGTTCGACTCGCTCGCCGATCAAGTCTCGTTCGGGGTGGCCCCTATGGTGCTCGCCTTCCAATGGGGCCTCAGCCTGTGGCCGCGCCTGGGGTGGCTCGTGGGCTTCCTTTTCGTGATTTGCGGTGCCATGAGGCTTGCTAGATTCAACATTCAGCAGTCGGCTACCGACAAGCGCTTCTTCGTGGGCCTTCCTATCCCGGCTGCAGCCGCCGTTGTAGCGGCGCTGGTGTACAGATTCCCCGAGCCCATGACCTCGCAGGCGGAGGCGTTACCGGTTCTCGGCTTGGTGACCGCGCTATCGTTTCTGATGGTGAGCAAGCTGCGCTACTACAGCTTCAAGGATTTCGACATCAAGAAGCGTCACCCGAGCTTGATGATTCTATTCCTTGCGCTTGTCATCGTCGCGGTGTTCACGCATCCGCAGGCAATGCTGCTCATCATGGCGTCGGTGTACCTTGCGAGCGGCCTCGTGCTCAAAGTGTGGTCCCGGTTCTCCCCGCCGAAAGTAGCGACATCAGCGGACGCGCCCGCGGACGTCAAGGATCTATGAGAGGGTATCGGGTTGGTGTCGTCAACCCGCAAACCCCATTCGGAGGCCGAGTCCGGGAGCTTCTTTCGGAGCAGCACCTTCCGGTCATCGAGCTGAAGCTCTTCGCGAGCGAGACCGATGGCGAGGCCACCCTCGCTCAGTTTCACGACGAAGTCGTCGTGACACAGCCGATCGACGCTGACCTGTTTCCACACCTCGACGTTCTCTTTTTCGCCGGAGGGGACACCGATCTCATGAATCGCATCGCGATGGAGGCTTCTGGTGACGACGTGCTCACGTTCGTCGAAGGTGCCCTCGCCCTCGACGCGCCGGTGATGGTGCCGGGAATACAGGACGCCGAGCTTCTATCGGAGCGGCTCGTTGCCGTTCCGAGGATGGCGTCTTACCTCGTCGGAGCGGCGTTGCACCGCGTGCATGCGTCGCTCGGAGTCGCGCGCGCGAACGCCACCGTCCTCCTTCCGGCCGGAGAGCGCGGCGCTCCGGGAGCGCAAGAGCTCCACGAGCAAGCCGTCAGCATTTTGAGCTTCAAGTCACCGCCGACGGATATCTTCGGCGAGCAGATCGCGTTCAACGTGAACCTTGCCGGAGCTGGCGCTGGCCCGAAATCTGCGGCGCTCGCCCAGACGGTGGCGATGGAAGCCGCGCGCCTCGCCGAGCTCGATAGCGTCACGATAAACCTGGTCCGAGTGCCGGTGTTCCACGGCTACGCCGCTTCCATTTGGGTCGAGCTCGATGAGCCGGCGGAGCAGCGCGCGATCGTCGCCGCGTTCCGTGAGCCGCCGTTCACCATCGAGACGGCTCGGACGGCCAAAACTCCGTCGCCGGTGAGCGTGGCCGAGTCGAACCGAATCCACATTGGCGGTATCCGCCGCCCTTTGGAGGTGTCTTCGGTGTCGCGTCCTGGTTTCTGGCTCTGGGCCGTCGCTGACACCACCGCCTACGACCCCGCCCTCGCCGCCGTCGAACTGGCCAAGACCGCGCTAGCCTGAGGCCGTAACCGTCCGCCGATGGCTGAAGCCGCCCAAAACTACTAGCGCCCGTAAGCTGCTTTCGAGCAAAAAAGCTCAACGCAAAGTCGCAAAGACGCTAAGTGAGCGCCTCCGGCGCGGATTCGCGTCAGTCTCTTCGGCGTCATTCTAGGCCCGTCTTCCGTCCTGCGTTCTGGAGATTCCTGCTTTTCCGATGAAATGGCTCTTTGCGCCTTTGCGCCTTCGCGTCTTTGCGTTGGTTTTTTCTAGTTGGCATCGCGCTGCCAAGTTAGAGCTTGCCCGCCCATGGGGAACGAGCTGATGGCTGATGGCCGACGGCCGATGGCGGATCTATTAAACGGGCAGCCGCATGCGAACCGTCGTGCCTTTACCGGGCTCACTTTCGAGGACGATCGAGCCGCCGTGGTCTTCGACGACCTTTTTCGCGATCGCGAGGCCTAGCCCGGTCCCGGCGGCGCGCGTCGAGAAGTAAGGCTCGAAGATTCGCTCTTTGAGCTCGGGCTCGATGCCGACACCGGTATCGGCGACGGCGACCTCGACGAAACGCGCTCCATTCGAGCTCTCGTGTATCACCTTTACATCGACACTGCCCTCACCGTTGACCGCGTGGAGCGCGTTTTCCACTAAGTTCAAGAGCGTTCGCTTCAGAAGCCGAGCGTCGGCGCGCAACAGCGGAAGGTCATCGGCAATGTCGACGCTGACGCGAACACCGTCGGGCGGCGCTTGTACATAAGGCGCCACCGTTTCACGCACGAGCTCTTCGATGTCGGTCGGCTCTGGTCTCAACGGCTCGGGGGATGCGAACGTGGAGAACTCCATCGAGATCTGTCGGAGTGCTTTCACCTGCTGCAGGATCGTCTCGGTACACTCGTCGAGAACTTTCTCGAAATCCACATTGGGATCGTCATGGACGCGCAGCAGATGCTCCGCGGCGAGCTGGATGGGGGTCAGAGGGTTTTTCACTTCGTGGGCGACCTGGCGAGCCATCTCCGCCCACGCCTCGAGCTTCTTGGTGCGTTCGAGATCGGAACGTTGACGTTTCAAATCCGCCGCCATTTGGGTAAAGCTCGCGAACAGCGCTCCGATCTCGTCCTTCGACGCGGTTTCCAGCGAAACGTCGAGATCTCCCTCGGCAACGCGATGCGTCGCATCGGTGAGCGTGTTGATGGGCTCCGAGATCCGACGGGCGAGGGAGTAAGCGAGCGCCGCCGCGGCGAGGGAGAAACAAAACGCGGTGAGAAACAACGTTTGATTCATCGACGAGACGCGGAGATCGATTTCGGGGTTCTGGCTCGCCAGCGGTAGCGCGAGAATCCCAGGCTCTCGACGCCGCTCGATCGAGATCGGCACCGAGACAACGAGATACTCGAACGACCCCACCGACTCTCGATGGATGGAGTGGGTACGCTGCTCGAGGACGAGGTCGCGGTACGCAATAGGCGCGACGCGCGTTCGCAAGAGTCCGCTTCCGAAAAGCTCCGGCTTGCTCGTCGCCACGAGCTCTCCGCTGGCATAGAGATCGACGTCGACCCCGGCGAGACTCCCCACCCATTCGAGAACCGCGTCCGTCACCGTTCGGTCACCGCGCTCTTCGGCGTCGCCGCGCTGGGAGCGTAGCAAGTCGTTGACGAAGCGTTCGACGACTTGGGCTCTCGCCATGCCCTCCTGTTCGATGTCTCGTACGAGCTGTTGGATGACGATACCGCGAATCAGAAACGCCAGCGAAGCGATGGGAACGAGGGCGATGAGAACGAACGCGACATAGAGCTTTCCGTGGAAGCTGGTGCCGACGCCCGCCCAGAGCTCTCTCGGCGATACCCCGTGCTCGCTTCCCGAGGCTCCGAGAACCAACGCCACCCCGAGCGCGAACAGCGTGACTCCCGCCGCGAGAACTGCCCACGCGGCGAGCTCGGCAGCGTAGGTGAGGACGCCGGTTTTCACGTAGGACAGCACGAACGTGTGGGTACCGTCGTGAAAAAGATAAGCTTCATGATTCTGTCCGCCCCGGGAATACGCCCACCACACCGGCGCTCGTCTCGCTTCGTCGACGATCTGCTCATCCAGTTGCAAAACGCCACCCGTCGATTGAAAGACTGAGGTTCCGTCCGGCTCGAGAACGAACAGGGACAGCTCGCGGTAGGGAAAGCGGAACGGCGCGTCCACGCCGGCGGTTGAAAAAAGATACAAGTATGGGTTGGTCGTGGAGATGAACGGAAGATTTCGCCAATCGGCTGCCAATCGCACGCGGATCTCCCAGCTCGCGGCTTTTTGACCTGGCGGACCTGGCGGACCACGGATGGCGCGCCGTGCGAGGAGCACGCCCGGATGTTTCGGATCGTTGTCGATGGACTCTTCCTCGAGAATCCATTCGTCGGGCGCGGGAGCTTTGGATGGGTCAATCGCGGGTGTCGGCAAGCTGAGGGCAAACCGCGACACGATTCGCGACGTCTCGTCGACGATCTCGATCGACGAGCTCAAGGACGAAGTAACGAGATCGGTCCCCACCCAAATTTGAAAAGCGACGTCGTCGCGGTCGAGCACGCCGAGACGGCCGTCGGCCTCCATGCGATCGATGGCGCGTGCGGTCTCGACGACGGCGTACAACCGGGAGCTCCCGAGCTCGAGGACGATGGGCGCCACCGTCGTTTCGATGAAGTCCTGTACGGTTGTGTCCTCGAACCGGGCGATCGCGGGATAAAAAGAGACGACGGCGGACACGGTGACGAGCCCCGCGGTGCTCAACCGCACGTAAAGCCCTGAGCTCCGCCAGCGTTTCTCGAGAATCGATTGGCGCAGCGAGAAAACGCGCACGACCGCGAAGGCTGGTAGGGCGAGCAGCACGTGATCGGTGAGTCCGAATTCTCGAGCCACGAAGTAGCCGATCGAGACCACCGCGACATCGATTGCGATCACGCGCGCGGGCGCGGCCTGTCGAACGAGGCCAATTATGACGACCGATATCGTGACCGACGCCAGAAAGAGCAGCACGAGGCCGAGTTGGAGCGCGAATCGCGGTGCGTCGAGGGGGAAGATGCTCATCGTGGAGAGCGCGAGACTGGAGTTCAGCCACGCGTCGAGAATGACTTCGTCGGTGGCGACGAGAACGGCGAGCACTGCACCGGACGCGACGGAAGCGGAGGCAAGCGTGAACCGCTCCGGCAATTTCCGTTTCCCGACGGCATTCGCGCTGGAGTTCGCGCTGGAATTCGCAATGATAAGCGCGGACGTCAGAAGCGCCGCGGCGGTGAGCAGAAAGTCGATGGGAGAGCGCGCGAGACCGAAAAAGAGCGACGAGGCGTAATATGTCGGGTTGTCGGCATCTAGGCCGAGGCTCAATGGAAAATCGGTGAAGAACACGACGAAGCGTGCTCCCCAGATGAAGAAGAGCCGCGGGAGCGCGTTCGGCACGCTACCAACGAGCCAAAACAACGCAGCCAGCGCGGCGACGACGAGGGAAGTGGCCGCCGCGAGTTTGTAGCGCCGGCGCGCTTCGAGACGTGCGATAGCGGGCGCCTCTCCTGCGATCGACGATATCCCGAAAAGCTCGCCGCTGTCGCTCCGGAGCGCGAAGTAGAGTCTCGGGGCGTCCTCGGTACCGCCCCAGAAGGCATCTCCCTCCGCCTCGACGAGCGACGTGAGCTCGGATGCGTCGTCCCCGAACATACGAAACTCGGTCTCGGTACTCCGTCCGAGCCATGAGGAAAGGGCGTCATAGTCTTCGAGGTAACGGTTTTGGAGCCGTCGGTCCGCGATGAGAGGGATCTCGACAGAAACGAAACCGCGACGACTGAGTAGCGGCTCGAGCGCGACGAGATACGTGTAGACACCTTGCTCGATCACGAAGAGCCCCGACTCCGGCACTCGCTCTAATTGGTCGAGGACCTCGGAAAGCGAAACGTTGTCGCCGCTCCACGCGAGCGGCCGGCGTAGCGCGTCGTATAGCGTCGTGCCGGGAGCTCCACGCGGATGGGCGCTCGGCAACGGAAAACGAGCCAGGGCGTCGAAGGCCCCGCTCGAGTAGTCTTGGGCGTCTGAGCCTTCGACCGCGATCGCGATGGGATAAGCACGTGCAAGCTGGCGCGCGCTGTCACGAGCGTTTCTGCAAAGTGACACGAACCGCGTCGTGGCACGGGTCGAGATGCGTTCTGAAGCGCTCTCCTGCGCAGCTTTCCACTCGACAGCCGAGCGGTTCAACACCGAGCCGTAGCCGAGGATGCCGAGAGCGAGCGCCATGACGGCGCCCGCGACGAGCATCGTCGCGATAGTCTTTCCGGACGAGCCAAGGCGCTTGTGCGCTGCCACCAGAGTCAGTGTCGCTGCCGCGATGAGGAACCACGCGAGCGCCGTGCCGAGCAGCGCAAAGTTCTCGTGAACGTCTGCGACGACGAGGGCGAAGACGGCGACCACGAGCGTGCCTACGAGAAGGCGGGAGAGGAATAGCATCCAATAGAACCCGGGCCCTTTTGGAGAGCGTAACGCGGGAAAGTGCTCGAGTCTATCGAGAAGCGGCGCGGATTCCGTAGATCCGCCAAGCACTCTTGCCTTTTTCGAGCTTGAACTGGAGCCGCTCGGTGACGAGCTCATCCGTGTCGAGAACGACGAACGTCCAATCGGCGCGAAAAGTTGTACTCCCGGCGTGACGCCCGACGTCTGTCGAGTCATAGATGAACGCGCGGGTCTCGACTTCACGGAAGAGGCGGCCGAAGATGTGGCGTACTTGTCCCGGCCCGTAGTGCCCTCGCTGGCTGTCGTCGATCTCGAGCGAGAGATAGATTTTTCGTTTCCCGGTTACCAGACAGGCTTCCAACTCATCGGCGTCCTCGTTGTGGAACGACCTTCCCACGCGGTCGATGGTCGCGTCGACGAGGACATCCGTTTCGAGGTCCCTTTTGTCTTCGAGCTCTTTCTCACGAGTCGACGTCCGGGACTTCAAGTACACCGGTGGCTGCTGGATCCCGAACGGGCTCTCCTGCTCATGGACGCCAATCTGTGCGGAAACGGAACCGGCGAGCGCGCCGAGTACGCCGAGTACGCCGAGTACGAGTGTCACGAGAAAAGGCTGTCTTGCCATAAGGTTAGTCCATGTTAGCTTTCGCCCCTCGACGGTGTCAAAGGGTTGTCTCATCGCCTAGATAGTGCACGTTCCATACCAGCTCAACTCGCCATGAACAGGGGGTTTCCGCTCGAAAGCGCCGTCGAGAGAGGACAACTGTGGGTCAGAAGGGGACAGACCCGTCCGAAGTGGGTGGTCGGCCGCGAGGGGCCGCTCCTTCGGCGTCGTCGTCCCCTTCGCCTTCGAGCTGCTCCGTCTCCTCGGCCCCGGTCGGTGCCGGCTGAGCGACCTTGTGCCCCAACAGGAGCACCTCGCCGCTGCGAAGCGCCATCGCGATGCGGGAGCGCTCGAACCATTCCGGTTCGGCCGGTTCGGCCGGTTCGGCCGGTTCGGCCGGTTCGGCCGGAAGCTCGAGTGTCGTGGCCGCATCGTCCGCCGTTTCGTCGTCCGCCGACAACTCCTCGCGCGTGGCGATATCCAATGCTTCGGCTCCGTCCAGTTCTTCTGGACCTAAAATCTCGGGATCGAGCTCGCTCAAGGGGTCTTCGTCCTCGACGTCGGCGTCCGCGTCGCGCTCGATGACTTCGGCTTCGGCCGCGAGCTCATCGGGACTGGGTTTGGCCAAAA
The DNA here is from genome assembly GCA_965237955.1 of Candidatus Marinacidobacterales bacterium. Taxonomy (GTDB): domain Bacteria; phylum Acidobacteriota; class Vicinamibacteria; order Marinacidobacterales; family SMYC01. The sequence continues at coordinate 5,915,576 of OZ250169.1, forward strand.
AGAAAGATGGCGGGACCACAATCTCGCCGGGAGCCACGTATCGTTTCCCCGGCTGTCCTCTCGCGGGGTTGATCTCCACCAGCACGCCGTCGTACGTGCCCACCAGGAGTCTATTTCTGACGCGCATCGGGCTCGTTGCCGGGCGACCGGGTAGGTTGGCACGCCAGTGCTCGTCGCCCGTCGTCGCGTTGAACGCAAACAGCGTGTTCGCCCACGACGCCAGGTAGAGTCTCTTGCCTTCGACTAGCACCGCGCTCCGTATCGCGGCGCCCGTCGACCAGCGGAATGTCACTTTTCCGCTGCGGGCGTCGAGGCTATAGAGCTCCCCGGTATCGTCACCGATGTAGACCCGCGCGTCGTCTTGGTCGAACGCCGCCGGCGCATAGAATTCGGCTCGGCCCGTGAACGTCCATCGGAGCGTTCCCGCCGGAAGATCCAGCGCGGTAAGCGTCTGGCTTCCTCCCGAGACCACGAGCAAAGAATCGGTGCTCGCTAGTGCCAGGGGTGTCTCACCCGTCGCTGTTTGGAAGACCACTTCCTTTGTTCGAGCGTCGTAGGCGACGATGTCTCCCGAGGGCGTCGCGAAGAACACGATGTCGTTCGGTCCGCGGATCGGAGGCAGAGCGAGCTCGAAAGGCAGTCGCGCCTCTTGTTGGATGTGTCCGGTGAGCCCGTCGACGAGAAGTACGTGCCCGGATGGCTCCGATAGGACGACGGTGAAGGTATCGGTCTTACCGCGAACGAGAGGCCCGGCCTGGAACACCAAAGGTTCGTGCAGCGCTTCTCCCGGGAGGCCGAGCTTCCATGCGAACTCTCCGGTAGCCGCGTCGTGTCCCTCGACGAAGCCGGAGCTTCCGACGACGAGCAGGTGGGTTCCGTAGAGGAGCGCTTTGGGACGGTCTCTCGGGGTGAAGTCGAGGCGTGTCAGCTCCGCGACCGGAAGCAACCCGTCCGGAGGCTTTTTGCGAGGAGGAGGGGTGGGGGCCTTGATCTCCTCTTTGTCTGCTAGAGATGCGGCATGGCTTTCTTGAGGTTTGGCTTGAGGTTTGGCTTGGGGTTCGTCGGCCTGGGGTTCACTGGGCTTCGGCGTCTGGACGGCGGTGCTCGCCCTGATGACGATGGTCAAGACGAGGACGAGAGCAGCCACGGGTATCGGCATTGTCTCTCAAAAGCACAATATGTGGGTAGTTGAAATCACCGGCACTCCAGGTCTTGTGATCGCGGTGCCGTCGCAGCTATAATGCCTCTCCTGCGGGCGAAAACTCATGGCGCACGATACCATCCTCATTTTAGATTTCGGCTCCCAGTACACCCAGCTCATCGCGCGGCGCCTGCGCGAGCTCTCCGTCTATTGCGAGATCTTGCCGTTTTCGACGTCGCCCGCGGCGCTCGAGCGAGACAACGTGCGCGGCATCATCCTCTCGGGCGGTCCGGAAAGCGTGTATGCGGATGGCGCTCCTCATTGCGAGGACGCGGTGTTCGACCTTCCGGTTCCGACACTCGGCGTGTGCTATGGCATGCAGCTCATGGCGAAAGCTCTCGGGAGCGATGTGCGACCGGCCGACCATCGCGAGTATGGCCACGCCGTCATTGCATGCAGCAACGGTAGCCTGCTGTTCAAGGATGTGAACCGGGAGCTACGGGTGTGGGCGTCGCACGGCGATCGCATCGAGAGTTTGCCGGAGGGGTTTCATTTGACTGCGAGCTCGGACGCTGCGCCGGTCGCGGCGTTCGAAGACAGCCGTCGCGGGCACTACGGCGTCCAGTTTCACCCCGAGGTCGCCCACACCGAGCAAGGCACGCAGATACTGAAGAACTTCGCTTACGAGATCTGCGGGGTGCGCGGTGATTGGAGCATGAGCTCCTACGCGGACGAAGCCATCGCCGATATTCGAGAGCGCGTCGGAAGCGCGAGCGTCGTGTGCGCGCTTTCGGGTGGTGTCGACTCCTCGGTCACCGCGACGCTGGTACACCGCGCGGTCGGGGACCAGCTGACTTGCATTTTCGTCGACAACGGAGTGCTCCGAAAAAACGAAGCGGCGCAGGTGATGGAACGCTTCTCGAAGAAAATGGAGCTCAACGTCATCGCTGTCGACGCCTGTGATCGGTTTCTCGACAAGCTCCGAGACGTGAGCGACCCCGAAGAGAAGCGGAGGATTATCGGTCGAGAGTTCATCGATATCTTCAGCGAAGAGGCGGAAAAGATTCCCGACTCACGATTCCTCGCGCAAGGTACGCTCTACCCGGACGTGATCGAGAGCGTGTCGGTAAAAGGCCCGTCTCATGTCATCAAGAGCCACCACAACGTCGGGGGCCTCCCTGAGGATCTACAGTTCGAGCTGATCGAGCCGCTGCGCGAGCTCTTCAAAGACGAAGTGCGCTCACTCGGGCTCGAGCTCGGGCTCGACGAAGAGCTCTTGTTCCGGCAGCCGTTTCCTGGCCCGGGGCTCGCTATCCGCGTTCTCGGCGCGGTCACGCGCGAGCAGCTCGATCTACTTCGCGAAGCGGACGACATTTTGGTGTCGGAGATCAAAGCAGCCGGTCTGTACCGCAAGGTGTGGCAATCGTTCACGGTGTTGCTGCCGATACGGACGGTTGGCGTGATGGGCGATGCGCGCACGTATGAACGCGTGGTGGCGATCCGCGCCGTGGAAAGCCGTGATGGAATGACCGCCGACTGGGCGAAGCTGCCACCGGAGCTACTCGAGCGCATCTCGAGCCGCATCATTGGAGAAGTGCGAGGCATCAACCGCGTCGTCTACGACATCTCGTCGAAACCACCCTCGACGATCGAATGGGAGTGATGATCGTGTACTTGGTGCGCCATCGGCCATCGGCCATCAGCCATCAGCCATCAAACGGCGGCGATGTGCCGTGGATGCGCGCTGATGGCCGATGGCTGATGGCTGATGGCGCCTCGTCAGGACGATCATGGCTGATGGCGCACTCCTGATAGGGTCCCTCTCGTGAGCCTCCGCCCATTCGTCCATCTTCACAACCATAGCGACTTTTCGCTCCTCGACGGAGCGAGCCGCATCGAGCAAATGGTCGATCTCGCGGCACGCTACGAGATGCCGGCTCTGGCGCTCACCGATCACGGCAACATGTTCGGTGCCATCAATTTCTACAAAGCGGCAAAAAAGCGGGGTGTCAAGCCGATCCTCGGCTGCGAAATCTACGTCGCGCCCGGTTCTCGCTTCGAGAAATCGCCGAACAACGGCAGCATCGCCGACACGAACAACCATCTAGTCCTTCTCGCGGAGACGACGGCGGGCTATCGCAACCTCGTGAAGCTCGTGTCGAAAGGGTTTCTCGAAGGCTTCTACTACAAGCCTCGCATCGACAAAGAGCTTCTGGCCGAACACTCGGAGGGGCTCATCGGGCTTTCCGCGTGTCTGAAAGGAGAAGTCCCGCAAGCGGCGCTCCGCGGTGATGACCAAAAGGCGCTACACGCCACCGGCGTCTACCGCGACATTCTCGGAGAGAACAATTTCTTCCTCGAGATTCAGGATCACAACCTCGGACTTCAGGACGAGAAAACCGTCAACACCAGCTTGATGGCTTTGGCGAAGAAAGAAGGCATCAACACCGTCGCCACGAACGACTGCCACTACATCTCGCGCGCGGACGCCGAGGCGCACGACATTCTCCTGTGCATCGGGACCGGTAAAAAGACTGCGGACGAGCACCGGATGCGCTATCCCGGTGATCAGTTCTACTTCAAGTCGTCGGAGGAGATGTTCGATTTGTTCCAGGGATACCAGGAGGCCTACGACAACACCTCCGCCATCGCCGAGCGCGTGAACGTCGATCTAGACCGTGAAGGTTTCCAGTTGCCGCGATTCGATGTGCCGGTCGGCACCACGGTCGAGAGCTACTTCGAGCAGGTCGTGTCGGATGGTTTCGATGCGCGGTGGCGGCTTCATCGCGCGACCATCGAGTCTCACGGGCGGTTCACGAAGGCTGATTACGAAGCGCGTCTCAAGCGCGAGATCGCGATCATCCACGATATGGGCTTCCCGAGCTACTTCCTCATTACTTGGGACTTCGTCCGTTTCGCCCGAGACCAGGGTATTCCCGTCGGGCCAGGACGCGGCTCCGCAGCGGGCAGTCTCGTGGCCTACAGCCTGCGCATCACCGACATCGACCCTCTCGAGCACGACCTCCTCTTCGAGCGATTCTTGAATCCCGCGCGGGTGACGATGCCCGACATCGACATCGACTTTTGCGAAGCGCGCCGGGGTGAAGTGATCGACTACGTCACCGAGAAGTATGGTCGCGAGAACGTCGCGCAGATCATCACCTTCGGGACGATGAAGGCGCGCGCCGTCATCCGCGACGTCGGGCGCGTCCTCGATATTCCCTACGCCGACGTCGACCGCATCGCGAAGATGATCCCCGCCACTCTCGACGCGACTCTGGAAAAAGCGCTCGAGGAAGTGCCCCAGCTCCAGGAGGCGATCGCGAGCGAGCCTGGAATCAAGAGCCTGGTCGAAGCGGCAAAACGTCTCGAAGGCGTCAGCCGGCATGCGTCGACCCATGCGGCAGGGGTCGTCATCGCGCCCGAACCTCTGATGGAGTACTTGCCACTTTATCGGGGGAGCAAGGGAGAAATCACGACGCAGTACGACATGCGCAGCTGCGAGGACATCGGTCTTCTCAAGATGGATTTCCTCGGCTTGCGTACGCTGACGCTGATCGACAACTGCGTGAAGATGCTCGACCGCCAGTCCGGGGTCACCGTCGAGCTCGACACGCTGCCCGTCGACGATGTCAAGACATATGAGCTGTTCGCCCGCGGAGACGCGTTCGGTGTCTTTCAGTTCGAGAGTGAGGGGATGCGCGACATCCTGCGGCGCTTCAAGCCGGACAAACTAAACGACCTGACCGCTCTCAATGCTCTCTATCGCCCTGGGCCGATTCGGAGTGGGATGATCGACGATTTCATCAAGCGGAAGTGGGGGAAAGTTGCCGTTCGCTATGAGCTTCCCGAGCTGAAGGAGATCCTGGAAGACACGTTGGGCGTCATCGTCTATCAGGAACAGGTGATGCAGATCGCCTCGAAGCTCGCCGGCTTCAGTTTGGGCGAGGCCGACATGCTCCGTCGCGCGATGGGCAAGAAGAAAGCGGACGTGATGCAGGCACAGCGCGACAAGTTCATGAAAGGCGCGCTTGCGAACAAAGTTCCGGAGAAAAAGGCAGCCAAGATCTTCGACCTCATGGAGCACTTCGCCGGGTACGGGTTCAACCGTTCGCACTCGGCCGCGTACGCGCTGCTCGCGTACCAAACGGCGTATTTGAAAGCGAATTATCCCGTGTTTTTCATGTCGGCGCTTCTAACGTCGGAAAGACAGAACACCGACAAAGTCGTTCAGTACTTGAACGCGTGTCGCGACATGGGGATCGACGTGTTACCGCCGGACATAAACGAAAGCGAGCTCGACTTTGCGGTGGTGGGTGACAAGATACGTTTCGGCCTCGCGGCAGTGAAAAACGTCGGGGAGTCGGCGATCGAATCGATACTCGCAGCACGTAAGAGAGTCGGACGGTTCGAATCGCCCGCGGATCTCTGCGAAGATGTCGACCTTCGTCTCGTCAACAAGCGCGTGCTCGAAAGCCTCGTCAAATCGGGAAGCTTCGATTCGTTCGGCGCGAAGCGGGCGCAGCTCATGGCGATTGCCGACCGCGCTCTCGACTACGGCCAACAGGCTCAACGAGAGCGCGAAAGCGGGCAAGGAAGCCTCTTCGGGGACATGGGCGGTGTGCGGAGAAGTCCTGAGCTCGATCGCTTGCCTGATATTCCCGAATGGAGCGACAGCGAGGTTCTCGCATCGGAGAGAGCGACGCTAGGGTTCTTCTTGAGCGGCCACCCGTTGGACGGCTACCAGGACGAGATCGCGAGCTACACGACCTGTGATACGCGCTCGCTGCCGGACAAAGGGGAAGAGGGCGAGGTCGCCATCGCCGGCCTCATCGCGAGCATTCGAACACTGCGCACCCGAAAAGGCGATGCGATGGCCGTCTTCCGTCTCGAGGATCAACACGGCGATGCCGAAGTCGTGGTGTTTCCGGACCTCTACCGCGAAAGCTTCGGACTTCTCAGCAACGATGTGGCAGTCCTTGTTAAAGGCAAACCCGAAGCCGGAGAAGATGTCGGCAAGGTCTTGGCATCGAAGATGGTCCCCCTCGACGAGGTCAAGCAACGCGAGGCTGGCTCGATGACGGTGCGCATTCCTCTCGACTCGTTTTTCGAAGACACGCTGCCGCATTTGCGCGAGCTTCTCGAGCATCACAAAGGGGAGTGCGATCTTCGTTTCGAGCTCATGCGCGGCGAGTATAAAGTTCTGTTCCGGCCGCATCCGTTCCTGCGCGTCGAGCCGTCGGCGGAGCTCGTCCAAAGCCTCGAAGCGATGTGCGGGGAGGGGACGGTCGCGCTTTCGCGCCAGCGCCTCGAGGTCCTCCATCCGTAGCGAAGAAAAGACTCACCGGTACTATTGGTAGCATTTCGGGATGGAGGAGGTTGATCTAACCTTAGGGTCCGGGCAAGAATGGGTAGTTATTCTTGCCCGGGCCCTTAGCACACACGCTGGATGACACTTTTGGCGGGCAGGAATTGTGGAGCGGGAAGGTTTTTGGGCAGGGGCAGGGGGTGTGCGCTACGTTGTAGAGCACACTGACTGACACTTTTGCTACACTGAGCCCGTCATGGCCACAGAGACCCTAGATTTCGAAGCGCCGCTCGCTGCTCTCCAGAAGGAAATCGAATCGCTCACCGGCTATCCGGAGGACACCGGCAAAGAGCGGGAAATCGCACGGCTTCAAACGAAGCTCGATGCGATGCGGCGCGAGATCTACGCGAAGCTGACGCCGTGGCAGAGAGTGCAAGTTGCCCGGCATTCGCAACGCCCGTATGCGCTCGATTTCATCGAGCATCTGTTCACGGATTACCTCGAGATCAAAGGGGATCGCCGCTTCGGCGAAGACCCGGCCGTTGTTTCCGGCATGGCTTGGTTCCACGACGAGCCCGTCGTCGTCATCGGCCACCAAAAGGGCCGTGACACGAAGCAAAAGATTCGCCGGAACTTCGGGATGGCACGACCGGAAGGCTATCGAAAGGCTTTGCGGGTGATGAAGATGGCGGAAAAGTTCTCGCGGCCGATCTTCTGCTTCGTCGACACACCGGGCGCTTATCCCGGCATTGACGCGGAAGAGCGCGGGCAAGCGGAGGCGATCGCCGTGAACATCCGTGAAATGGCACGCATCAGAGTTCCCATCATCGTGACCATCACCGGCGAGGGGGGGAGCGGCGGTGCCCTCGCGATCGCCGTAGGCGACGAGATCCTCATGATGGAGCACGCCATATACTCGGTAATCTCACCGGAAGGTTGTGCGGCGATCTTGTGGAAGGACGCGGGTCGTGCCAAGGAAGCGGCCGACGGGCTGCGACTGACCGCACCGGATCTTCTCGAGCTCGGGCTGGTGGATCGCATCGTGCCTGAGCCGGTCGGCGGGGCTCATACCGCGCATCAACCGGCCGCCCAAATGCTCAACAAGTATCTCGTCGAAGCGCTCGAGCGTTCGCTACGCCTGAGTCCCGAAGAGCGTGTACGGGCGCGCTACGACAAATTTCGCCGCATGGGAGAGGTAGGTCTCGATACGACCGACGCATCATGAACGTCGGACAGATACGCTTCGTCAAGCGCGCTCTGTTTGCGCTCTTTCTCGGTTGCGGTGCGTACGTTGGCTACCACCTGTGGGAGGGCGTGCGCAGTCGCGGGCGGTCGAGTACCGACGTTGTCGAAAAACCGGAGAACCCGACCTCGCGTGGAGTCGAGCTCGAGCAGCTCGATTCCGAAGGGCGCACCGCTTGGACCCTGACGGCGGCGGAAAGTGTTGGGCGCACCGAATCCGGACAGCAATTCCGGGACGTCGAGATCCGGTTCAACGCCGGCGAAGACGAAACCCCGATCGTGGTCACCGCTGACGCCTGTGAGATTGGTGCGAACCGCACGGTCCATTTGGAAGGAAACGTCGTCGTCCACGACGACACCACGGTCCGCCTCGAGGCGAATACCCTCGAGTTCGGGCGGTTTCCGGATCGCGTGTGGAGCACCGAGCCGGTTCAGTACGAAAAAAAGGGCCTCACCGGCGAGGCCGGCAGCATGCACTACGTCATCAAGCGCGGCGAGCTCGATTTCGGCGACGGCGTCCGGATGACGCTTCAGGAAGATGGCGCGGCGCCGGTGCGCATCGTAAGCGACATCGCACACATGCGGCGGAACCTTCACTGGGTCCAATACGTCGACGATGTCCGGGTTCGTCAGGAGAACCGGACCCTGCACGCGAATGACCTCCAACTGTTTCTCGACGACGAGAACCAGGAAATCACGCGAGTCGAAGCCTACGAGAACGTCGAGCTGCGGATGTGGGTGACGGCGGATGCTTCCGGCGACGAGTCGGAAGACTCCGAGCGCGTGTTCACTTCAGAGCCTGGGTTGAAACGGCTGGTGACTGACAGGCTCGAGATGCTGTTTCGTCCCGGCGGCGAGAATCTCGAGCGCGTCCGTGCCCGTGAAGGCGGGACATTGATCATGCGGCTGCCGCGGAATGCGGTAGAGGGGTACGACAAGCGTCTCGAAGGAAACACGCTCGCGTTCGACTTCAACGAGGACGGGCAGCTCACGACTCTCCGGGGACGGGGCGGCGTCAAGCTCATCCTGACCCCACGAGACCCCGACGGCGGTGACAGGAAAATCGTGACCGCGCGTCAGCTCGAGAGCGACTTCGACCCCGAGACGGGGGAGCTCATCGAAGCCCGGTGCGTGCGCTCGGTCGAATTCGTGCACGGCAACGTGCGCGCTACGTCGGATCGGGGCGTGCTCCGTTCTTCCGATTCGCTTCTAACCCTCACCGGAACTCCCCGCCTGTGGGACCCCCGTGCCAACCTCGAAGCCGAGAGGATCGAGATGAACATCGCGCGCGGCGACGTCGAGGGCTACGGCGACGTGCGCTCGTCGTCTCTCGACGACTCTGGCGGAGCGGCCCTGTTCCCGTCAGCGAAAAACGAGCCGGTGTACTTCGTCGCGGATCATCTCGCTTACGACCGTGGTGAAGACATCGCGGTGTACACGGGCTCTGCGCGCGGATTTCAGGGGCGGAATCGGGTCGAGGCAGAAACGATCCAAATCTACCAGCGGGAAGGCGATTTGATCGCCGGTGGTGGTGTGCGCACCGTGTTCTTGCAAAAACTCGTCGAAGACGATACCTCGGGCGAGCTGGCGCCGAAACCGACGGTGACGCGCGCGGCGACGCTTCACTATCGCGCGGCCCGGGAAGTCCTCGAGTACCGAGAAGACGTTCACATGCGCTCCGAGGACATGACGCTTCACGGTGCGAGCATCGATGTGACCCTCGTGAGCGGTGGGGGAGGCGTTCGCGAAATCTACGCCGAAGGTGGTGTCGAGATCGAGACGGTCGACGGCAAGGCGGCCGGCGAACATGCAAAATACTTGCCGGAAGACAGAAGCATGACCATAACTGGAGAGAACGCGTGGCTCGAAAATGCCGGTAAACTCACGGAAGGCAAGCAATTGACATTTTTTCTCAGCGATGATAGGATTTTCGTCGACGGTCAGGAGCAACACCGGACCAAGACAACGTATTCTTCGAGTCCTCGCCCTTTCTGATGCAGGTTCTGCGGGGCCGGTCGCTCGCCAAGTCCTTTCGCAAGAAAAAGGTGGTCGACAATGTCAATGTCGAAGTGTGCGCGGGCGAGGTCGTGGGGTTGCTCGGACCGAACGGCGCCGGTAAGACCACGACGTTTCATATGGTTGTTGGGTTGACGGAGCCCGATGCGGGCAGCGTTTTCCTGAACGAGCAAGAAATTACGTCGCATCCGATGTACCTACGGGCACGGAGCGGCATTAGTTATCTGCCGCAGGAGCCGTCGATTTTTCGAAAGCTGACGGTCGAAGAGAACGTACTAGCGATTCTAGAGACGCTTCCGTTGAAGCCGGACGAAAAGCGGCGGAGGCTTAACGAAGTTCTGGAGGAGCTTGGACTTGCTGACAAAGCTCGTTCTCGAGGCTACACCCTCTCTGGGGGCGAGCGCCGTCGCGCGGAAATCACCCGAGCCCTCGTCACCTCTCCCTCCTTTATGCTCCTCGACGAGCCGTTCGCGGGCATCGATCCCATCGCGGTCGGCGACATCCAACGAATCATCCAACACCTCAAAAACAGAGGGATCGGCATCCTCATCACGGATCACAGCGTCCGAGAAACACTCAAGATCACGGATAGAGCTTATATAATGAACGATGGGAAGATTCTCTGCTCGGGTACGCCCGAGGAGCTCGCGGATAACGAAGTCGTCCGCCGTGTTTACTTTGGAGAAGACTTCAAGCTGGATTGATTCTCGAAGAGACTACCAACAGGATTGTGACGGATACAATCTAGTCCCATGGAACAGAAAAAGCTAGACAACACCGGCCCTTCTGTGATCTGCTAAATGCATGAAACACAAGGGCCGGCGAAAAGCCGAATTGAAGCTGTCGTCTCAAGAAAGCGAAGCGCTGACGCGACTGGCGCGACGCAGCCGTAGTTCGCCGCACCAAGCCTTCCGAGCGAAGATCGTGCTGGATTGCGCGGCGGGTCTGACGAATATGGAAGTTGCTAGGAAGATGCACACCATGAGGAGCACGGTGGGCAAGTGGCGAAGACGCTTTGTAGAACAACGAATGGAAGGGTTGTACGACGAACCTCGGCCGGGAGCGGCTCGCAAAATCGGCGATGACCAGATCGAGGAAGTCGTGACCAAGACGCTGGAGACGACTCCAAAGGGGAGAACCCATTGGAGTACGCGCTCGATGGCCAAGCATCTTGGGCTGAGTCATTCGACGATTGGACGTATTTGGCGAACGTTCGGGCTTCAACCGCACCGCTCGGAATCGTTTCGTCTCTCGCAAGACCCACAACTGGTCGAAAAAGTACGCGACGTTGTTGGCCTGTATATGAACCCACCGGATAACGCGGTCGTCCTGTGCGTCGACGAGAAATCGCAGATTCAAGCGCTCGAGCGTGCTCAACCTGTCCTGCCCATGAGCTTGGGCCAGCCCGAGCGACAAACCCACGACTACATTCGGCATGGAACGACTGACCTGTTTGCCGCACTCGACGCCGCAACAGGTGAAGTCTTCGGAAAGTGCTACGCGCGACATCGAGCGCTAGAGTTCAAGAAGTTCCTCGCTGAGATCGAAGCAGCCGTTCCCAGCGAGTTGGACATCCACGTCGTGCTCGACAATCTCGCCACGCACAAGACACCGGCGATCAAACGCTGGCTTTCCAAGCGACCTCGGTTCCACTTTCACTTCACACCGACACACGCCTCTTGGCTCAACTTCGCTGAGCGCTTCTTTGGCTTGCTCACCGAACACGCCTTGCGACGAGGCTCGCACACGAGCGTGCCTCAGCTCCGCGTTGCGATACAAGACTATCTCGATGCTCACAACGAGAACCCAAAGCCGTTCAAGTGGACGAAATCCGCCGACCAAATCCTCGAAACCATCGCTCGGTTCGCCCAGCGAACGCTCGATACACATGGCAAATCGAATTTGGACAGTAATTAAAGATCCAGGGGACTAGAGCGCCGTGCAACAGAAGCTAACACTTCAAACCAAACTCCAGCAGAAGCTCATCCTCACGCCGTCGCTTCAGCAGGCGATCAAGCTCCTTCCCATGTCCACGCTCGAGCTCGCGGACATGCTGCAGCAGGAGATCACCGAGAACCCCCTGCTTGAGGAAGAGCTCGAGCGCGAGCGGTCGGAAACGCCGGAATCCTCTGACGCACCGACGGAAGGGTCCGAAGGGTCCGAAGAGAGCTCCACCGCCGAAGCCACAAGTGAGGCACAAAGCGTTGAATATGCACCCAAACCCGAGCCGGAACCGGAACCGGAACCGAAGTCCGACGACTCCCTGAACGAGATCGATTTCGAGTCGTTCTTCAGCGACTACCTCGATGAGGGCTATCGTCCGCGAACCAGCTACGAAGTTCCCGAGCATCCGCCGATCGAGAACACCCTTTCGGCAACGGCATCGTTGGCCGATCATCTCGACTGGCAGCTCCGGATGACGACGATGGACGACAAGTCGCGAGAGATCGGTGAGGCGATCATCGGCAATATCGATGAGCACGGCTACCTCCAAGCCTCCATCGAAGAGCTTTGCGGGATGGGCCAATATTCACCAGACGACGTGGCAGGCGCGCTCGCTATCGTTCAAGGATTCGATCCCGTCGGCGTGGGCGCGCGCGATCTGAAAGAGTGCTTGCTCTTGCAGATCGCCAAGTTGGAGCTCGGCGAAACGCCTCTCGATGCCATGGTGTCGAATCACTTGGATCACCTTCAGAACCATCGCTTCAACGAGATCGCCAAAGCGATGAAACTCCCTCTGGAGGAAGTCATTCATCACTGCGAGATCATTCGCCGACTGGATCCTCAGCCGGGATCGAAGTTCGTCACCGAGAAAAGCCATTACGTCACTCCCGACGTCTACGTCGTCAAAGTGGACGGCAAGTACGAAATCGTACTCAACGAGGACCGGCTACCTCAGCTTCGTATCAGCTCCGTGTATCAGCGCATGCTCGAGAACAAATCCGACGAGAACCAGGCGACACGAGAGTACGTCAAAGACAAGCTGAGAAGCGCCCTGTGGCTTATCAAGTCGGTGGACCAGCGCCAAAAAACAATTTACAAAGTCGCGAACAGCATCGTACGCCAACAGCAGGAGTTTCTCGACGACGGCGTCGAGCACTTGAGGCCCCTGGTGTTGCGCGACGTGGCCATCGATATCGGGATGCACGAATCGACCGTATCCCGCGTGGTCGCCAACAAGTACATCCACACACCCCAGGGCGTGTGCCAAATGAAGTACTTCTTTCATAGCGGTATTGCGAGCATAGGCGGGGATCATGTCTCGTCGGTTACGATCAAACAGCGCATCAAGAAAATCGTGGAAGAGGAGAACCCCAAGAAACCTCTCTCCGATTCCAAAATCGTCAGAATCCTCGAAGATGAAGGGCTCGTTCTCGCTCGACGCACGATCGCGAAATATCGGGAAGAGCTGCGAATCCCCCCCTCGAATCAGCGGAAAAATCTCTACAGCAGCCCCTTCGCCTCGTGAACGGCCCCGTCGCCGCGCGCGGTCACGTTATCCTCTCCTTCTTTCTTACCCTTGGAGTGTGACATGTTGATTCAGATCACTGCTCGACACGTCGAGGTGCCTGCGAAACTCAAGTTGTACATCGAGTCCAGGGTGGAGAAACTCGATAAGTTCATCGACGGTATTACCGACGTTCACGTAACACTCTCAGCCGAGAAGTATCGACAGATCGCGGAGCTGAATGTCCACAGTCGTGGCAACGTTTACCTTTCGGCGACCGAGGCCTCGGAAGATTTGAAGTCCTCCGTGAGTCAAGCCATCGAGAAGATCGAAGGTCAAGCGAAGAAACATCGTGCGAAGAAGATCGACAAGAAACGCCGACGGACGAGCCGTGTCGATGGCGAGGGCACCTTCAACGTGATTGCCAGCGAACCCGGGGTGAATGCCGGCGTGACACAGGTGATCGAGAGTAGGCGGTTCGTGATCAAGCCGCTTACCGTCGAAGAGGCGGTGATGGAGATTGAAGAAGAGCGTGCCGAATTTCTCGTTTTCCGTAATGCGGCGAGCTCTCGCACCAACGTTCTTTATCGGCGACCGGACGGCAATTTCGGTCTAATCGATCCTGAGTAGGCCGGAGTAAGTCCATCATGACGAAACTCGAAGGCGCGCGATTCGTCTTCATCACCGGCCTGTCGGGCTCCGGAAAAACCCTTGCGATGAAAGCGTTGGAAGATGCGGTTTTTTTCTGTATCGACAACCTTCCGGTTAAGCTCATCCTTCCGTTCGGCGAGCTCACCGCGAAGGGTGGTGAAAATATCGACCGTGTTGCCATCGTCACCGATATTCGAGAGCGCCACTTCGTGAAAGAGTTTCCCGAAGTCCATCAACGGCTTCAGGAACGAGGTTTCTCCACCACCGTCATGTTCCTGTTAGCGCGGAACGACGTCCTGGTGCGTCGTTTCAGCGAAAGCCGCCGCCCTCACCCGCTGCAAGCCGAAGGCAGCTCGCTCGAAGAAGCGGTGAAGGCGGAGGAGCGGGAGCTCGCGCCGATCCGGAGACTCGCGGACCGCGTTCTCGACACGTCGGACTTGACGGTGCACGAGCTCCGCCGCCACGTTCTCGAGAGTTTCGTCGAGAGCGAGCGCAGTCACGGGCCAGCGATCCACGTCGTCTCGTTCGGTTACAAGTTCGGTGTGCCGACCGGCGCTGATCTCGTGTTTGACGTACGTTTCTTGCCCAATCCATACTTCGAAGCTGGTCTGAGGGAGAAGGACGGCAACGATCCCGAAGTCGAAGCCTTCCTGTTCGCACATGAACAGACTGAGGAGCTTCTCGACCGGCTCGAAGCTTTTCTCGGCTACCTGTTGCCGCAATACGCGAACGAGGGTAAAAGCAATCTCACGATTGCGATCGGGTGCACCGGCGGCAAACATCGGTCGGTTGCGATGTCCAATCACATCGGGGAGAGGCTTCGTGCGAACCACGATCGCGTACGCGTGTCCCATCGAGACATGGAGAACGACTGAGTGATCGGTATCGTCGTTGTTACCCATGGTCAACTGGCTCGGGAGCTTGTCGCTGCCGCAGAGATGATCGTAGGAGAGATTCCGAACGTCACCGCTGTCTCCATCGGGTGGCACGAGAGCCCTGACGACGCCCAGCGGGAGATCGCTGACGCTATCGGCCGGGCGGAGTCGGGTAAAGGCACGGTGGTGCTCACGGATATGTTCGGGGGCACGCCGTCGAACCTGAGCATGACGTTCCTAGAGAAAGGGCGCGTCGAAGTCGTCACCGGCGTGAATCTTCCGATCTTGATCCGCCTCGCCAGCCTCCGCGAAGAAGAAGAGGGCGACGACCTTCTCGAGCTTGCCACCGAAGCGGCACGCGAAGGCAAAGACAGCATTTACTTGGCCGGGAATTTGCTCGCTCGCAAGGAGGACACGAAGGAGGACAAAGGTGGTTGAGGGTCGTGTCGAGATCAGCAACGTCTTAGGCCTTCACGCCAGAGCGGCTGCTCGGTTCGTTCGTACCGCCACCAAGTACCGCGCCAGCGTCACGGTCTCGAAGGACGGTACAACGACGGACGGAAAGAGCATCCTCGGAATCCTGTTTCTCGCCGCCGCAATAGGCAGCGAGATCACTATCGCCGCCGACGGGGAAGACGAGAACGAGGCACTGAAGGCGCTCGTGGAACTGGTTGCCGACGGGCTGGGTGAAAAGGATCAGGTTTGAGCGTGAGCGTTCCGTCCTCGTCGACCTCGGGCGGCAAAGGCTCTCCCAAGCCCGGCGTCTTGCATGGGATCGGCGTTGCGCCCGGTGTCGTCATCGCGCGCGCTCTCGTTTTCCAACATCAGGAGATTCCGTTCTTCCGCGTTCCGTTGCTGCGGCAAGAAGTGAAGCTCGAGGTTGCGCGTGTCGAGCAAGGCAAGGAGTTGACCCGAAAACAGCTCGGCGCTATCAAAGCGCGCACCGTCGATGCCCTCGGCGAAGACCACGGTTACATCTTCGATGCCCAGATTTTGATGCTCGAAGACCCGCTCCTCATTGGTCGTATCGAAGAGATCATCCGAGAGCAACGCGTGAACGCAGAGTGGGCTGTCAAAATCACACTCGAAGAGCTGGCTTCGGTGTTCGATCGGGTTCGCGACGACTACTTTCGCGCGCGGCGCGGTGACATTTTCGACGTCGCCGATCGACTCGTGCGCAACATCGCAGGTGCGCCTCATCACACGCTAGAGAAATTGGAGAAGGACTACATTCTCCTCGCAGAAAACGTCCGCCCGTCGGACACCGCTCAGCTCGACTGGGAACACACCGCGGGGCTCGCAATGGAGGTCGGGAGCCGCACCTACCACACCGCTATCATTGCGCGCTCGCTCGGCATCCCGTGCGTCGTCGGTGTGAGCGACCTGATGCAAAAAGTCGACCACGGCGCGCCACTCGTGCTCGATGGTAGCGAGGGCATCATCGTTGTCAACCCGGACCGCGCGACCCTCAGGGAGTATCGCGCCAAAAAGAGGCGGCAGAAGGTCCGAGGACAGAAACTCGAACACCTCCGCGAGCTTCCGGCGGAGACCAAAGACGGTTTTCGTTTACTCGTCCAAGCGAATATCGAGTTCCCCGAAGAGTGCACGACCGCGAAGAAAAGTGGCTCGGAAGGGATCGGCCTGTTCCGCTCAGAGTGGTTTCTGACGCGGAGCGGAGGCGCATTCCCGAGCGAAGAGGAGCAATACCTCGTGTACCGTAGGATCGCCGAGGAAATGAAGCCGTGGTCGGTGGTCGTGCGGGCTTTCGACCTCTCCGCCGAACAGTTGGGGGACGATGTCGGCGAGTCGGAATCGAACCCCGCGTTGGGGCTTCGGGCGATTCGCCTTTTATTGAAACACCGCGACTTGTTCAAAGAGCAGCTCCGTGCCTTGCTGCGGGCGCGCGCGCATGGCAATGTGAAAGTCATGTTCCCGATGATTAGCGGCGTCGGGGAATTTCGCGACGCGCTCGAGGCCGTCGACGAGGCGAAGCACGAGCTTCGCCGTGATGGGCTCGAGTTCGGCGAAGATCTGCCGTGTGGCATCACGCTCGAAGTTCCGTCCGCGGCGGCAACGGCCGACCTCCTCGCGAAGGAGGCCGCGTTTTTCAGTATCGGCACCAACGACCTCATCCAATACCTGATTGGCGTGGACAGAGGCAACGACCAGGTGTCGTACTTGTACGAGCCTCTGCACCCGGCCGTGCTCAGAACCCTGCGTTTCGTCATCGACTCGGCGCACCACGCGGGCATCAAAGTGGGAATGTGTGGCGAGATGGCGGCGGATCCACTGCTCGTGGCGCTTCTTGTCGGCTTCGGCCTCGATGAGCTATCGATGAACGCGGTCTCGATCCCAACGGTGAAAAACATCATCCGTCACCTCTCGGCGAGCGAAGCCCGCGCGATCGGTCAACGGGCGCTGGAGCTCGCAACCATCAAGGAAGTGTCCGCCTTCCTCGGCGAGGAGTTGCGCAAACTGGTGCCCTCTGAGCGATAGTTCCGGGCGAAGGGTGTCGGCGAGGTGTTCTGACGAGGACGCGCTAGTCCCATGGAACAGAAAAAGCTAGACAACACCGGCCCTTCTGTGATCTGCTAAATGCATGAAACACAAGGGCCGGCGAAAAGCCGAATTGAAGCTGTCGTCTCAAGAAAGCGAAGCGCTGACGCGACTGGCGCGACGCAGCCGTAGTTCGCCGCACCAAGCCTTCCGAGCGAAGATCGTGCTGGATTGCGCGGCGGGTCTGACGAATATGGAAGTTGCTAGGAAGATGCACACCATGAGGAGCACGGTGGGCAAGTGGCGAAGACGCTTTGTAGAACAACGAATGGAAGGGTTGTACGACGAACCTCGGCCGGGAGCGGCTCGCAAAATCGGCGATGACCAGATCGAGGAAGTCGTGACCAAGACGCTGGAGACGACTCCAAAGGGGAGAACCCATTGGAGTACGCGCTCGATGGCCAAGCATCTTGGGCTGAGTCATTCGACGATTGGACGTATTTGGCGAACGTTCGGGCTTCAACCGCACCGCTCGGAATCGTTTCGTCTCTCGCAAGACCCACAACTGGTCGAAAAAGTACGCGACGTTGTTGGCCTGTATATGAACCCACCGGATAACGCGGTCGTCCTGTGCGTCGACGAGAAATCGCAGATTCAAGCGCTCGAGCGTGCTCAACCTGTCCTGCCCATGAGCTTGGGCCAGCCCGAGCGACAAACCCACGACTACATTCGGCATGGAACGACTGACCTGTTTGCCGCACTCGACGCCGCAACAGGTGAAGTCTTCGGAAAGTGCTACGCGCGACATCGAGCGCTAGAGTTCAAGAAGTTCCTCGCTGAGATCGAAGCAGCCGTTCCCAGCGAGTTGGACATCCACGTCGTGCTCGACAATCTCGCCACGCACAAGACACCGGCGATCAAACGCTGGCTTTCCAAGCGACCTCGGTTCCACTTTCACTTCACACCGACACACGCCTCTTGGCTCAACTTCGCTGAGCGCTTCTTTGGCTTGCTCACCGAACACGCCTTGCGACGAGGCTCGCACACGAGCGTGCCTCAGCTCCGCGTTGCGATACAAGACTATCTCGATGCTCACAACGAGAACCCAAAGCCGTTCAAGTGGACGAAATCCGCCGACCAAATCCTCGAAACCATCGCTCGGTTCGCCCAGCGAACGCTCGATACACATGGCAAATCGAATTTGGACAGTAATTAAAGATCCAGGGGACTAGGTAACGTACGACGATGAAATCTATTTTGATAGCGGCTCTACTGCTCGGGGCCGTACCGAAGACTCTCGAGCCGCAGACTCTGGAGCTCGATCGCGACCGGCTCGAGCGCAACGAGGACCTTTCCGAATCGCTCGCGAATCAACTGTTGGCGATGTCGGTCGCGGTGCGGCGCCAAGATCTGACCGAGGTCGCATCGAGCTTCCCTGCCACCGACCCATTGGAAGCAACTCCGTTTCCGGAGCAGCCCGGACCCGACGCGCTCGTCGTGAAGTGGATCGAGCGCCACGAGTGGAATCTCGATACGGAGGCGAGTACGATGCCGGCTTCCGAGCTCTTGAGCAGTCTCGAAGCGTTTCTCGGTCATTTCGAGAGCATCGATGACGTCCGCTTCAAGGTCAAGAACGCCGAGTTCGAGCCGAAGGAACCAGCCACTGGAAGGGCCAAGATCTTCTTCGTTCTTGTTGGGCGAAATCACGACGGCGAGCGCGAGTGGGTCCGTGGATGGAGCGACGTGCGTGCCACGCAACGACCCGACGAGACGTGGCGCATCGACTACTGGCGGTGGAGCGAGCTCGACTCGATGATGTCGACGCGCGATCTCTTCTCCGAGATCACCGAGCCCCTCGGAATGTGGGAAGACGTGCCACGGTTCGGCGATCCTCCGAACGATGGTTTCGTGGCGCATGGGGCCGCTGTTGCCGACGTCGATCTCGATGGACGGCTCGACGTGTTCACGAGCGGGGTAATGGCAAACCGGTTGTTCCTCAATCGCGGCGGCGGCAAACCGTTCGAAGATGTTTCCGAGGAGACGCTCGTTTTCTTGGGGAATTATATACTATACTACACGCCAGTCCGCCGGACCTGTGCTACGATTGGTACAGGGTACAGCTTTAATGACGGACGATCAAAAAGGACAGGAAATCGGGAGCCGCACGATTCGGCTAAGTTCCATACGAAGCGAACTGACTGTCGCTCGCAACGAACGAGATACGGCACTTGGCCGCCTTCGTCGCGCCGGGGAACAGGCCGACGACTACTTGAAAAGACATGCGAATGATTGCGAATGGCCCACGCCTTCGGAGATTAGATCTCTAATCTCTCGTGTGATCAAGTTGGACCAAGAAGCACACAAGATCATTTCCGAACTGCGAGGACTAGGCGCTGACGCCGACCTGTTCAAGATGAATGGCGACTAGCTTTTCGTCCTAGTCGGCTTCTTCAAATACCGCCACCCGCCTGGTGGAACCCTCGGACTTGTCAGCACCGCTCTGGCGATATTCTCCGGGGTGTCTGGGATCAGGTCCGGCATCGGCTTCGCAGGACGGCCACGCCCTCGCTTTGCCTTCGGTTCCTTCTCCTTCGTGGTCGCTCCTTTTTCCACTTCTTTCATGTCATTGAACCAGAAGTGCCCTCGCTATACCAATGACAGCTGTCTTTGCTTCCGATTGTGACATCCCAGTTTCTTGCCGCGCAACCAGATAGGCGGACCACCATTCGGAGCACTTCATTGTGTCCAACCCAAGAGCCGACACCTGGCTTGTAATCGAGAACAGATTGTTAGAAAGCGCTAAGAGCCCTTCTTCTGACCCGAGCCCGGCCTTTTTCATATCATTCCAAGAGAAGACCAGCATATCGGATGCCTTCATTGGAGTTCCGATATCGTTGCACATACGTACGAACCGTGGAACTAGAAACTCAAATCGGGTTCGCGTGGTTACTGATTCACTTCTTTGCGGTTGCGCAAGTGTCGTCAACATCTCCGGAACGCTTCGCTTTTGGCTTGCATCAGATACAGCTGAAGACCCTAGCCCCCTGGATCTTTAATTACTGTCCAAATTCGATTTGCCATGTGTATCGAGCGTTCGCTGGGCGAACCGAGCGATGGTTTCGAGGATTTGGTCGGCGGATTTCGTCCACTTGAACGGCTTTGGGTTCTCGTTGTGAGCATCGAGATAGTCTTGTATCGCAACGCGGAGCTGAGGCACGCTCGTGTGCGAGCCTCGTCGCAAGGCGTGTTCGGTGAGCAAGCCAAAGAAGCGCTCAGCGAAGTTGAGCCAAGAGGCGTGTGTCGGTGTGAAGTGAAAGTGGAACCGAGGTCGCTTGGAAAGCCAGCATTTGATCGCCGGTGTCTTGTGCGTGGCGAGATTGTCGAGCACGACGTGGATGTCCAACTCGCTGGGAACGGCTGCTTCGATCTCAGCGAGGAACTTCTTGAACTCTAGCGCTCGATGTCGCGCGTAGCACTTTCCGAAGACTTCACCTGTTGCGGCGTCGAGTGCGGCAAACAGGTCAGTCGTTCCATGCCGAATGTAGTCGTGGGTTTGTCGCTCGGGCTGGCCCAAGCTCATGGGCAGGACAGGTTGAGCACGCTCGAGCGCTTGAATCTGCGATTTCTCGTCGACGCACAGGACGACCGCGTTATCCGGTGGGTTCATATACAGGCCAACAACGTCGCGTACTTTTTCGACCAGTTGTGGGTCTTGCGAGAGACGAAACGATTCCGAGCGGTGCGGTTGAAGCCCGAACGTTCGCCAAATACGTCCAATCGTCGAATGACTCAGCCCAAGATGCTTGGCCATCGAGCGCGTACTCCAATGGGTTCTCCCCTTTGGAGTCGTCTCCAGCGTCTTGGTCACGACTTCCTCGATCTGGTCATCGCCGATTTTGCGAGCCGCTCCCGGCCGAGGTTCGTCGTACAACCCTTCCATTCGTTGTTCTACAAAGCGTCTTCGCCACTTGCCCACCGTGCTCCTCATGGTGTGCATCTTCCTAGCAACTTCCATATTCGTCAGACCCGCCGCGCAATCCAGCACGATCTTCGCTCGGAAGGCTTGGTGCGGCGAACTACGGCTGCGTCGCGCCAGTCGCGTCAGCGCTTCGCTTTCTTGAGACGACAGCTTCAATTCGGCTTTTCGCCGGCCCTTGTGTTTCATGCATTTAGCAGATCACAGAAGGGCCGGTGTTGTCTAGCTTTTTCTGTTCCATGGGACTAGTCCAACTGTAACAAGAATCACAAAAGACAGTATCGGTCGGAACATTGGGATGTTTGGCCTTTCCCCCACCCTGGCGGGCACCATCGATTAGGTGCCGTCGGGCCGGTTGCCAGGACGACCGGCGTTTGGCATGCGCAGAGTACACGCAACTTGCGCGCGCGTGTCCAGATAATTCTAGGGCATCAGCGGATTTCCAGCAGGACCTGGAAATGCAGTAGAATAGAGCCTGAAAAAGGAAACGCCCCTCGTTGGACGTCGCATGGTCTTTTCTTCCGTTACTCGTTCTTCAAGAACGGCAGACAAGTAGAGCAATGGCTTTGTTTCTGGGCTTTCTGCGCATTCCTGAGCCGGTCTAGCACCTTAGAATATTGCGGGGTGTCGTTGTACAACCAGAATCCAAATAGACGTAAGGAGAACAAAATCATGGGTATTTTGAGTCAGTGGTGGATGCTGGCTGAAGCGATTGTGCGCTACGAGCGAGACGACCCTGGCGCTTACGAACTTGGCGATTCGAACAAATACACCGTCTATGTTGGAAGCTCTGGTAAGGTTAAGAACCGTTTAGGCGATCACATTGATGCTCCAACGGATAGCTGTATCGGAAGCAAGGCGCGTTACTACCGCGTCGAGTACTGCTCTAACTACGAGCAGCGGGAGAGGGAGCTATACGATGAGCACGTTAGGTCGTATGGACAACCACCAGAATGCAACGCTGTCAGGCCATGATCGGGTCGTCGGCCTTGCAGACGTCGCGGGCACTCTCGACCGACTCTCGTATCTTCCCCGCATCTTCGCTGCGCCCTACGCCCCGGCCCCAGCCGTCGTAATAGCCATCCGGCGTGAAATAGTGGTCGAGGTTTGGGTCCTGGATTTGGTTGAGCAAGCTTCCATTGACGCAGATCATATTCCCGCTGAGCGTCAGAGTCTCGACGCTGCCGTCTTCCCGTAGAACCTTCACCTTCATGGACTGAGCCCTCCGATTTAAGGTACACTTAACCTGAAGGCTCGAGTGGGATAGGTCGGGAAACTTGGCCCGCGAGCTTTTGCTGCCTACTTCTATTTTGCAGCTACCACTTTAGCTGTGAGATCCTTGTAGCGCAAGCGCTTCCCGTCCATGCCTCGAACCATCGCGGCCATCTGGTCGATGGTGTCGGCGGTTCGGACATTGTGGCGGCCGGAGAACTCGTCCACGTAGCGGTGAAGGTGCTTCGGGCTCATTCGGTGGTAGGTGCCGTAGTAGCCGCGCTTGAGCATGGCCCAAAAGCTCTCGATGCCGTTCGTGTGCGCCATGCCGTTCACGTACTCGCTCACGGAGTGGCGGACCGTCTCGTGGTTCGGCAGGCCCGCGTAGCCTGCGTATTCCGGGGCATCGTGAACGCAGATTCCAGCCGAAGGTGAACATCCATTCCAAAGCACCGTGAACACGGATTCCGGGGATCGTGAACATCGATTCCGGGGAAGGTGAACACGGATTCCAGGCAACGTGAACGCCGGTTCCGGCATCGCGAACGCTCATCGATAGCACGTTTCAAGGCAACTCTAGGTCGTACCCGGAAGGAGGACGATCTAGGAAATGGCAGCTAAGAGGTTATCGATGAGAAAAACACGAGAGGTTCTAAGGTTAAAGTACGAGCTGGGTTTTACTCACCGCATGATCGCAAAGGCACTTCGCGTGGCGGTTGGAACGGTGAGTGAGTACCTGGCCAAGGCGAAGAAGGGTGGTCTGAGCTGGCCGCTCCCGGAGGAGCTGAGCGACGGGGAGCTGGAGGCAGGGCTGTTTCCGCCGCCGGGCTCGTCTGGCGCACGGCCGGGTCTGGACTATGCCCACATCCACGAGGAGCTGAGGCGTCACCGAGAGCTGACGTTGCTGCAGCTGTGGGTGGAGTACGCGGAGAATAAGCCGGGAGCGTACGGCTACAGCCGTTATTGCGAGCTGTACGGTCAGTGGAAGAAGAAGCTGAACCCGACGATGCGTCAACGGCATCGAGCAGGCGAGAAGACATTCGTCGATTTTTCGGGGAAGAAGCCTCACATCGTCGATCCGAAAACGGGAGAGCTCGTCGAAATGGAGCTGTTCGTCGGGACGTTGGGCGCGAGCAGTTACACCTACGTCGAAGCGACACTGAACCAGTCGCTGGAATCGTGGGCGAAGGCCCATAAGGGGATGTCGGATTACTTCGGTGGCAGTACGGAGATCTGGGTTCCGGACAACTTGAAGAGCGGCGTGGATTTGGTGGACCGTTACGAGCCAGGGATCAACCGGACGTACGAAGAGCTGGCGACGCATTACGGTGCGGTTGTGGTCCCGGCTCGGGTGTTCAAGCCGAAAGACAAAGCGAAGGTGGAGTCGGCAGTGCAGGTGGCGCAGCGCTGGATCCTGGCGGTGCTTCGTCATCGCACGTTCTTCAGCCTGGCGGAACTGAACGAAGCCATCTGGGAGAAGTTAGAGGTCCTGAATGCGCGTCCGATGCAGAAGCTCGGTGTGAGTCGGCGGGAGTTGTACGAAAGGCTAGACCGGCCCGTACTGAAACCGCTACCGCAGGAGAGCTACGAGTTATCGACGTGGAAGCGGTGCAGAGTGAACATCGACTACCACGTGGAGGTGGAGAACAACTTGTACAGCGTTCCCTATCAGCTCATTCACGAGAAAGTCGAGGCACGGGTGACGGCCTCGGTGGTGGAGGTCCTGTTCAAGGGAAAGCGCGTCGCGTCGCATCCCCGCAAGAAAGGAAAGGGGCACTACTCCACGAACCCGGAGCATATGCCACGTTCGCATCGGGAGCACCTGGAGTGGACGCCGTCGCGGCTGCTCCACTGGGCGGAGCAGTCAGGTCGCGCCACGGGAAGGCTGGTTGCGGGGATTCTAGAGAGTCGGCCTCACCCGGAGCAGGGATTTCGCTCTTGCCTGGGAGTCATGCGACTAGGCAGCCGCTGGGGCAGTGAGCGTCTCGAGGCCGCTTGCGCACGAGCGGAAGCTTTGAGCTCTTACAGCTATCGCACGGTGAAAAACATTCTCTCGGCTGGTCTGGATCGTGTGGTGCTCGAATCGGACGCCGAAGCGAAACCGCGAGAGGAGCACGAGAACATCCGAGGCGCGGATCACTACGAAGGAGGAGAGTCCCGATGCTGACACCCGAAACGATAGAAAAGATGAACGCCATGAAGTTGTTCGGCTTGGTGTCCGCGTTCGAAACCCAGTTGAGCTCGAGCGAATACAAGGAGCTGAGCTTCGAGGAACGTGTGGGACTCCTGGTCGATGCCGAGTGGACCGCCCGCGAACAGCGTAAGCTTTCTCGACGACTGCGAGCGGCAAAGCTCCGCTATCCGGCATGTTTGGAGAACGTGAACTTCCAAGCGCCTCGAGGCTTAAACCGCGAACAGATCTTGAGCCTGGGCAACTGCCGCTTTGTCGGTGAGCGCCATAACCTGCTCATCACCGGCCCGACGGGGATTGGCAAATCGTTCTTGGCTTGCGCCTTCGTGGAGCGGGCCTGTCGTCGCGGCTTCACCGGATGCTACGTGCGAGCACCGCGCTTGCTCCACGAGCTCGCGGTCGCTCGTGGTGATGGTTCCTACGCCCGGCTTTTGACGAAACTCGCCAAGCTGGACTTACTGGCTATCGATGATTGGCTGCTTCACCCGCTGAAAGAATCGGAGAGACGGGATCTAATGGAGGTCATCGAAGACCGCGCCGAGCGTGGCTCCACACTCATCGCGACCCAGATTCCGCTCAAGCAGTGGCACGAAGCGATTGGCGACCCAAACCAGGCAGACGCTATCTGCGATCGCATTCTCCACAGCGCGCACCGCATCACTCTCAAAGGAGCTTCTCTGAGAAAGACCAAGGCTGCGCCAAAGGCATTTGACAACGCCGATGCATGAGCGAGCGAGGGACCACAGCGTCGATGCGATAAAAACGGGTGAAACCGCCAAACCCGGGGTACCAGACGATGCGGCGCCAAAACGACGCGCGAGAATGCCTCAGGAAGCGTCTTCTCGAGCCAGGCCATACCCCAGCAACCCCCCGAAACCAGCCCCACATCGCCCGGGGTTCGGCCGCGGCAGGTCGCTGCCTACGGGAGCGGGAAGGTCGCTTCGCGTCTTTCCTTACGCCCGCTCCCTCCGGCACCGACCTGCCGCCCCTTGCTACACAACACGCAGGTAAGATAGGTTCACGTTTTCAATCAGTGGAAAGGAGGTCACCCAACACTTCATCGCTTCGATGAGCGTTCGGCTTCACCGGATTCGCTGTTCAGCTTGCTCTGGATTCGGCGTTCACGATGGCTGGAATACGCAGCGTAGCCTCGATGATCGTCGGTGTACACCTTTGCGCCAGGTTCGGTGCGCTGCACCACGAAGCCCTTGAGCGTGTCGCCGTCCGTACTCTCGATGACCTCGGCGCTGACGCGGTTCGTCTGGCGGTCCTTCGCGCCGATGACGGCGGTCTTGCCGACGGTGCCGCGTCCCTTGATGACTTGCTCGCGTTTGTGCGCGTGCATGTTCTTGGCTTTGCCACCGATGAAGGTTTCGTCTATCTCAACCGGCCCGCTGAACGGAAGCCCATCGCGGCCCCATGACTCGCGGATACGATGCGCCAGGTGCCACGCTGTTTTCTGCGTGACCTCAATGTCTCGGTGGAGCTTCATGCTGGAGGCTCCTTTCAAGTTGGTCGAGAGAAGGTAGAACGCGATCGCCCACTTCTGCAATCCTAGGTTTGACGCTTCTATGGGCGTCCCCGTTCTGACGCTGAAGTACTTCCGGCAGGCCCCGCAGTAGTAAGGCATCGGCCTGCGATTCTTTCTCGCTTTGACGCGCTCACTGGTGTCACAGTACGGGCAGGTTACGCCATTGGGCCAGCGAGTCTCAACGAACCAACGTTCGGCAGCGGCATCGTCGGGAAACATGCGGGTGAGTCCTACGAGCGAAAGACCTTTGCGGTAGTGTTTGCCAGGTGCTGTGTGCGCCATCCGTGTGCCTCCAATAATGGAAGCGTACTACACATAACCTGGCCTGTCAAGCCTTTTGTGTAGTATCGTATATAATTCCCTTTTCTTGACCCGGCGGGGAACCGGTACGATTTTTCTCGACTACGACAACGATGGCGATCGGGACATCTTCATGGCGGCGGTGGGAGAGCAGATACTTCTCCAAAACCAGCTTCGACCGGAAGGCCGCCTGGAGTTTATCGATGTGTCGGCCGAAGTGGGAGTCGACCATCGTGCGGTCGGGTTCAGCCCGGTCGCTGCGGATGTCAACGGAGACGGCCACACCGATATCTACGTTTGCTCCTACAACCTCTATGGCCAAATCATGCCGAACTCATGGAGCCGCGCGACAAACGGCACGCCGAACTTGTTGTTCATCAACCAGGGCGACGGTACGTTTCGTGAGGAAGCGCGGACGTGGGGGGCGGCGGACGCTCGTTGGAGCTACGCCGGCGCGTTCGCGGACGTCGACGGTGACGGGCGGCAAGATCTCTACGTGGCGAACGATTTCGGCGAGAACGCGCTTTTCATGAACCGGGTTGACCACTTCGAAGACGAGGCGAGCGCCCGCGGTGTCGTGGATCCCGGCAACGGCATGGGGGTGTCGTTTGGCGACTACGACAACGACGGCGACCTGGACTTGCACGTGACCAACATGTCGTCGACGGCCGGAAATCGAATCCTCGCCCGACTCATGCCCGAGGCGAGCGCCGACGACGCGGTGTTGAAAAAGCTCGCCGCGGGCAATTCGCTCTTCGAGAACAACGGTGACGGGACGTTCCAAAACGTTGCTGAGTCTGCTGGCGGTTTCGGCGCGGGGTGGGCGTACGGCGGCGGGTTCGTCGATTTCGACAACGATGGATGGGAGGATACCTACTCGGTGAACGGATTCGTTTCCGGCAAGACGATGAAGGACACGTGAAGCCTTTTCTGGCGCCACGTCGTGGCGTCCGCGAGCGAGCAGGAGGCGGCCGGCAATCGCTCCTACCAGAACGAGCACATGGCTCAGCTTTTCGACGAAGGCATGTCGTTCAGCGGGTTCGAGCGCAACAACCTCTACCTCGCTCGCGGAGACGGTACCTACGTGGACATCTCGGGCGTCTCCGGACTGGACTCCATCACCGATGGACGCGGACTGGCGTTCGGAGATTTGGACAACGACGGCGATCTGGACGTGGTGATAACGCCGGTGCAAGAGGTCGCACGGCTGGTCTATCGCAACAACGTCGGGCAGGACAACGCGTTCGTCCGCATGACGGTCAAGGGAACGCAATCGGCGAGTGATGCGTTCGGAACCGTATTGCGTCTGGAGACGGAGTTGGGTACGCAGACGCAGATCAAAGCCGGAGGTCGCGGATTTCTGTCCTTCAGCGATCCACGGGTTCTCTTCGGCGTGGGGACCGTGAATGCGGAGCCTTATCGTCTCACCGTGCTTTGGCCTTCCGGCCTCGAGGAGAGCTACGACGTTCGCGCCGGCGACAGCGTTCTCGTGACCGAGAACGAGGGTATGGAGCGCATCAAAGAGAAACCTTTCGAGCTTCCCGATCCGGAGACGGCGTCTGAGAGAATTCTTCGCACGTTGAACCTCGAACAAGGCGCGCCCTTTCCCACCCTCGCCGGTGTGGGAGCCATGGGAGACTCCGGACGGCGGACGCTTCTGAACATCTGGGCGACGTGGTGCGTGCCTTGCTCGGTAGAGATGCCCGAGCTCGAGCGCGCCTATCCTGCGCTGCAAGCGGCGGGGATCGATCTCATCGGCCTCAGTGTCGACACCGCGCCGGAAGGCGTGCCCGGCTATCTGGAGGCGAAAGGGATCACGTACCCGAACTTCGTCGTTGCCGAAGACGATTTCCCCAAGATCTTCAAGGGCGACGCGCTCACGGTTCCGCTCACGGTACTCCTCGACGAAGCGGGTCTCGTGGTAGAAGCGTATTCGGGCTGGAGTACTGACACCCGCGCCAAGATCGACGCTTTAGCGCAACAATAAATGCTCGGCTCGCGACGCGAGTCGCACCGACTCACGGCCGCTATGTGCAAGCAGAAGCCTTTGGTCATCGGCCGCAAGCCTTTTGGCAGAATCGCCATCGCCAACTCGGATGCCGGCGCTTCGGCCACTACCAAATAGGCCATCGACCAAGCATGGCGTGCGGTACGGGAAACGTTGAGCTCCTAGAATCAAGCAGAGCCTGGGCGCGCTAGTTGGTCCCGATGCGATATAGTCTTTTTTTAATGTCGGGCAAGCAGGTTTTTCTCAGCTATTCCCTCGAGGATATCGAAATGGCTCGGCACGTGGTTCGTGCCATCGAAGCTCGCGGTTGGCCCATTTCCTGGGAGCGGTACGACGACCCCGACGCGATTGCAACCCTTGCGCTCCGTGAAGCGCTGACCGCTTCCGATTGCGTCGTCGTGCTGTGGTCGGCGCATTCGGTCGACTCCGAAGCGATTCGTGAGGAGGCGAGCTCCGCGAGAAGTCGAGGTGCTCTCGTCCAGGGGACGCTCGACGATGCCGCGGTACCCATGCCGTTCGTGCTCGACGAGCCGACCCCTCTCACCGATGAGTGGAGTGTGACGACGTTGGTGCAGCAGATCGCGCGCGTTCTCCACGACGAGGCCACTACGCTTTCGAGAGAATCGCAGGAGCGGACGCCGAACGCCGAAGTACGACTCGAAGCGCGTGTGCTCGATATTGCGGAACAGCATGCCGACGCCGGTGAGCTCGACAAAGCCATCACCGCCTACGAGCGCTGGATCGAGTGTTTCGGTTCAGCTGGAACATGACAGTCCTGAAGTTAAAATACGCACATGGAAAAAGGAGCTGTCATGAGCAAAGGTCGTCGTCGTCACACTGCGGAGCAAAAGGCAGAGCTGTTGCGCCAGCACGTTGCCGAGAAAAAGCCGGTCTCGGAGGTATGCAACGAGGCAGAAATCCAGCCGAGCCTGTTCTACACATGGCAAAGGGAGCTATTGGCTGGAGCCCATACGGTGTTTTCGTTCCGTCGTGCGCCGAGCCGTGAGAAGGAGCTAGAGGAGAAGCTCTCCCGTCTCGAGGCGAAGGTGGCCCGTAAGGATCAGATCATCGCTGAGGTGACCGAAGAGTACGTGACACTCAAAAAAAAACTTGGGGAAGCCTGAGTGGTGCCTGGATTCCCCATGACCGTCGTGACGAGGTTGTCGACTTCGTGAACACAATCGCCACCAAGACCCAGCTTCCGGTCCAGCAGATCGTTCAGTGGTGCGGGATCGCTCGGGGCAAGTTCTACGACTGGCGCAAGCGGTACGGGAAGGTGAATGAGCACAACGGCCTGGTGCCGCGGGATCACTGGATCGAAGAATGGGAGCGCCAGTCCGTGATCGACTACTTCGACTGCCACCCACTGGACGGGTATCGCCGACTCACGTTCATGATGCTGGACGAAGACGTGGTGGCAGTTAGCCCCTCGACGACGTACCGGGTGTTGTCGAAGGCGGGTCGTCTGGACCGTTGGAACCCGAAGCCGTCGAAGAAGGGAACGGGCTTCGTTCAGCCGCTGCGAGCGCACCAGCACTGGCACACGGATATCTCGTACTTGAACCTGGGTGGGACGTTCTACTACCTCTGCTCGTTTCTGGATGGTGCGAGCCGCGCGGTGGTTCACTGGGAGATTCGTGAGTCGATGACGGAAGCGGATGTGGAGTGCATCTTGGAGCGAGCAAAGGAGCGGTACCCCGATGCGCGGCCTCGAATCATCTCGGACAACGGTCCGCAGTACATCGCGAAGGACTTCAAGGCATTCATCCGCATCTCAGGGATGACGCACGTGAGGACCGCGCCGTACTACTCGCAATCGAACGGGAAGATCGAGCGTTGGCACAAGACGATAAAATCGGACGCCCTGCGTCCTGCCAGCCCCACGAGCCTCGAAGAGGCTCGCCGCTTGATGGAACGATTCGTCGAATATTACAACGGGGTTCGCCTGCACAGCGCGATCGGCTACATTGCGCCGCTGGACTTCATGGATGGCAAGGCCACCCAGATCTGGTCGGAGCGAGACCGCAAACTCGAGCAGGCTCGGAAGCTGCGGCGTGAGCGCCGTGCGAACAAGGTGCCCGCATGAACACTCTGATCCCAGGAGCCCCACTCCGTTCCCTCTCGCCCACAAGCATTGAGTACCAGAGAGCGCAGGGGGCGTCAAGGGCGGCGAAGCCGGCGCGCGCAGCGCGCTTTACCCTTGACGCCCCCGAGCACTCTGGTACGATCCCTGGGGCGATAGGGGACATCCTGCCGCCGGGCGTTGCGTTAACGTCCAACCTCGCTGTCATCTTCACGCTGAACCAATACACGAGGAGAAAGCCGATGACATGAAGGCGGTGCGCCGGCTGGGCGATCTCTACCTCGCGTCGGATCGCGATCAAGACGCCGCAGCCCAATACGAGCACGTTGCCGAGCACTACGCAACCGCCGGGTTTCTCGTGCCCGCGATCGAGACTTACAAGCGCATGGTCGAGCTCACACCTGACAACGAGGCGTTTTCCGCTCGTCTCGCCGCGCTCGTCGAGGAGAAGGAGCTCCAAACGACGAATACTCAACGGGCGATGTCCTCCGTCCAATTCACTCTCACCGCGCCGCCGTACGTGAGAGCCGGAGAAACCTTCTCCCTCGACGTGTGGGCGCATCGTGAAGACGACCGCGCCGAGGTAACGAAGCGTCTCGATGAAGGCTACGGGCGCGACAAGTCCGAGGCGGTCGCGGGACCTGCCCTCACCGCCCGGGTGCACATCGATGGCCTCGACATCAGAAGCTCCGAGATGAGTCTGAGGTGGGACCGGGGCCTCGGGACGGGAACGTTTCAGGTCTCAACTACGGCAGCGACCGTTCCCGGAGCACGTACCGGCGTCGTTGGCATCTACTTTCTCGGACTCCAAATCGCGCGGATCCACTTTCTAGTCCCGATCGGGGATAGGACCGCTCCTCGCGAAATCATCCCGTCCCGCCAGGACCGCCACACACGTGCCTTGGCCTGTTTCGCCCCCGAGGATCGCGACGCCGTCGAAGCTCGCATCCGCTCCTTCGAGCAAGCGGCTCCGGGGGTCGATGTGTCTCTCGACGCCATCGAGCTGCGCGGGAGGGAAAATGGGCTGTCCGTGGACTCTTCACCAACGAAGCGGGCCTCGGAAGCGCCCCGATCGTACATGCGGCGGCGGTAACCGATCACCCGGTGCGTCAAGCCTTGTACGGTATCTTCGAAGTGTTCATCGACACGTTCGTGGTCTGCGTCGCTACCGGTCTCGTGATTTTGACGACCGGTGCGTGGGAGGAAGGCCTCACCGGCGCCGCGCTCTCGGCGAGAGGGTTCGAGCTGGGACTTCCGGGAGCGTGGGGTCACGGCATCGTGACAATAGGTGTGCTCCTGTTTGCGTTCTCGACGCTGATCGGGTGGTCGTTCTACGGTGAGACTGCCGCCGTGTACCTGCTCGGCCGCAAGGCCGTGCTTCCGTATCGACTCCTGTGGAAATAGGGGCCATTTGGATCGGTGCGACCGGAAGCCTGCAGCTCGTGTGGCAGGTCTCGGACACGCTCAACGGGTTGATGGCAGTGCCAAACCTGATCGCGATTCTCGGCTCGTTGGCATTGATCCGAAAGCTCATCAAGGAGTTCTTCAGCGGGGCGTACTCTCGCTCATGATGTCGGTGAGGAAGATGAAGAGGAAGTCGACACAAACAGAATCGTGAGGAGTACCTTTTTCACGAGGAACCTTCTTTCGTTGGGCGCGGTTGCCTGTGCTCTCCGAGGATCCAGCTGGGTTTCGGCTCCCACTCGAGACCGAACTTCGTTCGTGCCGATTGTAAAACTCGCGAGACGGCCTCCTCCGGCGAGTCCGTGATGGTGAGACGATCGACGTCTTCCTGGTCGATCGTCCCTTCGCGAACCATTTTCTCCTCGAGCAACTTGATAAGCGGGCGCCAGTAGTCTTCACCCATGATGACGATAGGGAAGTCTTTCATCTTGCCGGTTTGAATCAAGGTGGCTGTCTCGAAAATCTCGTCCATCGTTCCGAAGCCTCCCGGAAGCACGATGAACGCATAGGAGTACTTCACCAGCATGACCTTGCGGACGAAGAAGTAGTGAAACTCCACCATGACGTCGAGATACGGGTTGCCCGCCTGCTGTGAGGTAGCTGGATGCTGCAGCCGACCGAGTTCCCGCCACCTTCCTTGGCACCCCGATTTTGCGGCCTCCATGATGCCAGGGCCGCCTCCGGTCATGGTCGTGAAGCCCGTGCGGGCTAACCGTTCACCGACCTTCCGGGCCATTTGATACTAGCGGTGGGTCTCGTCGAAGCGCGCCGATCCGAAAACCGTGACCGCCGGGCCCACGAAGTGGAGCGTCCGAAAACAGCGAATGAACTCCCACGCGATGCGAAGGGTGCGGACGAACTCGGAGCGTCGGGATTCGGGGCCGGCGAGGAAGCGGCCTTCTTCGACCGTCCCCGAGCCCCGCTCGAACAAATCTTCGGGATGGCGTTTCGGTGCAGGTTCGTTCATGATGGTGTGCTCGACGAGAGTATCATGCCAATTTCGTGGAGGTAGCTTTGACGACGAACGTGGTGCTTTACGAATCCAAGAACAACATAGCTGTCATCACCCTGAATCGCCCCGAAAAGCTCAACGCGATGAACGACGATATGTGGGGAGCTCTCGAGGCCACGTGGCGCCGTTTCAACAACAGTGAAGATAAAGTCGCCATTATCACCGCGGCGGGGGACAAGGCGTTTTGCGTCGGCGCCGACTTGTCGAGCCCGTCTCTCGACGTGTGGCGCGCGATTCCCGGTCATATCGTCGACGTCGAAAAGCCGATCGTGGCGGCGGTGTTCGGACATTGTCTCGGCGGCGGGTTAGGGTTGGTGCAATTCGCCGACATTTGCGTCGCGGCCGAGGGGGCTCGGTTCGCGTTTCCGGAAGCGAAGGTGGGGCTCGCCATCGGGGCCGCGAGCTCGTTGGTGGCGCGCATCCCCCACAAGATCGCGATGGAGCTCATGCTGACGGGTGACCCGATCTCGGCGGAGCGCGCGTACGAGGCAGGTCTCATCAACAAAGTCGTTCCCCGCGATGAGCTGATGCCGACAGCCACGGCCTACGCGGAACGTATCGTCGAGAACGCGCCGCTTGTCCTCGGTATGCTCAAGCGCTACGCCCATGAAGTCATGCCCAAAGGGCCGGTCGAGACGTCCGCGCTCTGGCGGCGCGGTCCCGAAATGATCTTTTCGAGCCGGGACGCCGAAGAGGGAGTTGCCGCGTTTCGAGAGAAGCGGAAACCGAAGTTCATCGGCATCTAACGGCTATTGCAGGAGGATGGCGACGCCGGCGATGGCGAGGACCGTCCCCGCGACGGCGCGAAACGTGATCGGCTCCCGGAACACGACCCGTCCGATCGGCAGAAGGAAAAGAGGCGTCAGACTCATTAGCGTCGACGCCACGCCCAGCGGAGCGCGCTCGATGGCGACGAGGGACAACCATACGCCGGCAATCGGACCGGCGAGCGCGCCGAGGACGGTGAGAGCCGAAGCCTCTCGGTTGTGGATCCACATATGAAGGGTCTGTCGAGCGCGTCCGGAAAGCGCCGTCACCAGCCACACGGCCGTGGCGGCCGCTAGGAGGCGGATCCAGTTCGCCGCCTGGGTTGAAGCGCCTTGGCTCAAGCCCACCTTCGCGGTGACGAGACCAAGGGCCTGGCCGAAGGCACCACCGAGCGCGAACAGAAGCTCCCAACCGCGTCCCTGGTGGTCATGACCACTGCTTTGGGCGGCTCGTTTTTTCGGAGCGGTCACGACCCAGGCCACGCCGAAAAGCGTCACCGCAATGCCGGATATCTCGAAGCTCGACAGTGTTTCACTGAGAAAGACCCAGCCGAGACCTGCCGCGATCGCAGGCACCAGCGCGAAAATGAGCATCGACAGCGCGGGCCCAATCAAGACGTAAGCACGGAACAGAAGGTCATCGCCGAAGGCCAGCCCGATGATGCCTGAGGCGGCGAGCCACATCCATACGGAGTTCGACAGACCGGCGGGGATGAGCTCGCCTCGCGTCACCCAGTAGATCACGATCGCGATGAGCGCCGCCACGAGCAGGCGCGAGCGGTTGACCGCGGACGCCCCTGCGCGGCGCCCGGCTATCGCAAAGAGTGTGGACGAGATCGCGAAAAACACGGCCGTCCCGATGGCCGCGATCTCGCCCGTCAAGGATTCCAAATTGTCGAGCTCTTCAGCGGACTATGGGAGGCAATTTGGAAGAAGTGGAGCATAGGCGCCATGGTAGGATACAGCACACTGGAGGATACCGCTTCCCGCCCTCACAGGCCCGATGAGACTCGCCCCCCGCGTACTGGCTTGGGGAGTGTCAATGAAAATCGCGACTCTTGATACGATTAGGTTCGAGAGAGAGCTTCGGCTTCCATAGCTCGTCCACGACGATGTGGACTACGCTCTGCTCGGATTGAACCTTACCCGTGGCGCCGAGAAAAGGCGTTGTCTTGGCAAGGACGGCGTACTCTTGAAACTTCTTGGGCCAGACGACGAGGTTCACGAAACCGGTTTCGTCTTCGAGGGTCATGAATGTCACTCCGGAAGCCGTGCCCGGACGCTGGCGGCAAATGACGAGTCCGGCGAAGCGCACCCGACGACCATTGCGCATCCCGGCAACGGTTCTGGCATCAGGCAATTTCTGCGCTTTCAGAACTTCGCGCAAGGGCGCTAGGGGATGTCCGTGCGTGCTGTGAGACGACGCGTCGTAGTCCCAGGCGATGGTCTCGAAGGCGTCGAGCTCGGGGAACGAGACATCGGTCTCGGGAACGGATAGAAATGTGTCAGGATCGTCCTTCCTGAGTCCTCGTGCTTTCCAAAGAGCGGAGCGGCGCGTCGCCTCGAATCCCTGGAACGCACCCGCCTCCGCAAGCGCGGTGAGCGCTTTCTCGTCGAGGCGGGTTCGCTTCGAGAAATCTTCCATCGACGCGAACGGACTTTCATGCCGCGCTTTCTCGATGCCCTCCCAATCACCTTCGCCAAGACCCTTGACGTAGCGGAGCCCCATGCGCACCGCTTCACCTATCATCGTGCAATCCCAATCGCTCGTGCGGACGTCGACGGGGAAGTAGTGGACGCCTCGTCTCTTGCCGTCGTCGATGATCGTCGCGGGAGAGTAGAAGCCCATGGGCTGTGCGTTCAAGAGCGCGCAGATAAACTCTGCCGGGTAGTGACAGAGAAGATAGGAAGCTGCATAGCTGATGAGGGCGAAGCTCGCCGCGTGGCTTTCGGGAAAACCATATTCGCCGAAGCCCGTGATCTGCTGGAACACCCGCTCGGCGAACTCGATCGCGATGCCTTTGGCTTGCATGCGGGTCACGAGTCTCTCGCGGTGGCGTTCGATGCGACCCGTTCGTCTCCATGCGGCCATGTCGCGACGAAGTTGATCGGCTTCGCCGGGAGTGTAGTCGGCGGCGACGACCGCGAGGCGCATGACTTGTTCTTGAAAGAGCGGGATGCCCAGTGTCTTTTCGAGAACGGGTCTCAAGAGCTCGTGAGGGTAGGTGATGGGCTCTTCACCGTTTCTCCGGCGCAAGTAGGGATGCACCATGCCACCGGTGATGGGACCGGGACGGACGATGCTGACTTCGATGACGAGGTCGTAATAGTGACGAGGCTTCAGACGCGGGAGCATCGCCATTTGCGCCCGGCTCTCGATTTGAAAAACCCCGACCGTTTCCGAGCGGCAGATCATGTCGAAGGTCGCTTCGTCGTCCGGGGGGATCGTCGCCATGGAAAGCTCGATGCCCCGATGTTCCTGGAGGAGCCGAAAGCAGAGATCGAGCTGGGTGAGGGCACCGAGACCCAGCAAATCGACTTTGAACAGACCGAGCGCTTCGATGTCGTCCTTGTCCCATTGGATGACAGTGCGATCTTCCATGGTGGCGTTTTCAATCGGTACCAGCTGGTACACGGGCTCTTGGCCCAGCAGGAAACCGCCGGGATGGATCGACAGATGCCGCGGGAAATCGAGGATGGTGTTCGCGAGGCGCAACAAATGCTGGTGGTCGGGCGTCGTCGGATCGAACCCTGCGCCCGCGAGGCTTTCGACCGTGGGGCCGTCATAGTGAGAGAGCAGCTTGGCGAGACGATCGAGGCTCGTTTCGGAAAGCCCGAGCGCTTTTCCCACATCGCGAACCGCCGAGCGCGCACGGTAGCGGACGACGTCCGCCACCATCGCGGCCCGGTCGCGGCCGTATTTTTCGTAGACGAACTGGATGACTTCTTCACGCCGCTGGTGCATGATGTCGAGGTCGATGTCGGGAGGCTCGGCTCGATCTTTCGAAAGAAACCGCTCGAACAAAAGACCCATGCGCACCGGATCGACGGCGGTGATACCGAGGCAATAGCACACCGAGGAGTTGGCCGCGGAGCCCCGCCCCTGGCAGAGGATCTCGTTGCGACGGCAAAACTGTACGATCTCGTACATGGTGAGGAAGTAGCCACCGTAGTCGAGCTCTTCGATGAGGTCGAGCTCTTTACGGAGCTGTTGTCGCATGTCGTCGGGAACGTCGCCTCGGTAGCGCCAGCGCGCGCCTTCGAACGTCAAGTGCGCCAAGTACTCGGACGACGTGTTGCCGTTAGGTAAACGCTCGGCGGGGTAGCGGTAGCGGATCTCCTGTAACGAGAAGTCGCAACGCTCGGCAATTGAAAGCGTTCTCTCCACCGCGAGCGGGTCGTCGGCATAGAGCTCCCGAAACGCAATGGGAGTACGAAGACCGAACTCGGCGTTGGGCTTGAGACGACGTCCCGCGGCGCGTACCGTCGTTCCGTGCCGGATGGCGGTGAGGACGTCCTGAAGGTCGCGCCGCTCTCGATGGTGATAGAGAACTTCCATCCCGGCGACGATGGGAACGTTGTATTGCGCAGCTTTTTCTCGGAGAGCTTTTTCGTCCGGAACGTCCACGTCGCGCCGATGTCGTGTAGCCAGCGCGTAAACGCGGTTGCCGAAGGCTTCTCGCAAAAGCTCGAGAGGGCCTTGACGGATCCAAAGCGCGAGCAAACCTTTCTGATGTTCGAAAACTTCCGTCCAGGAAACCGATGAGCTTCCTTTCTCTGACCGAAGCCGGCCTTTGGTGATGAGGCGGCAGAGGTTGCGATACCCTTTATGATTCTTGACGAGAAGAAGGATGGTGGCACCGTCGTCCATCGTGACCTGCGACCCAATGATGAGATGAATCCCGACTTCGAGAGCTTTCAGATGAGCTCGAACGATGCCGTAAACGCCATCGCGGTCGGTGATAGCAAGCCCGGGAAGCCCAAGCCGATAAGCTTCCTCGACGAGCTCCTCCGGATGACTCGCACCTTCCAGAAAGGAACTGTTCGATTTACACCACAGAGGGACGTACGGGGCTAGCGCCACTATTCGATTCGTCCTTCCAAGAACCATCGGCGGCGAAAGCGGTCATAAAAAACCCAAAACACATCGCCTTGCTGCATCTTGACGAAGTAGTACTCACGCTGGACGGTGCGTTTCCACCAGCCACCCGACAAGATGTAAGGACCGAGAAAATCTTTGACCGGACCGAACTCCAGGCCGCGTAGCATCCAACCGTCGGGTTCGTGACGGGAACGAGGCGGGAGTGCCATCGGTTTTTCGTAGATGCGTCGGATGAGAGAGCGATTGCCTTCTTTCAGTGCCGCGGGCCCCCACCCCCACGGCTTCTCGCTTCGCGACTCGCCTTCGGCTCGCACTGCGCTCGGGCTGAGGGCTCCCGAAGGCTCCATACGAGCCGGAAGCTTCTCCAGAGGCGTCCACTGAAAACGCGCGCCGGGGAGGTGTCCGTCCAAAAGCTCTGCTTGTACGACCGCTTGATCGCCAAATTCTGCTCGCAATCGGGCGAACGCGCGGCTGCACATCTTGGGATCCCGTTTCGGCTTCTCCTCGACGAGAGAAAGCTGTTCCACAGTCTTACGGACGGCTTCGGCGCGAACGAGGAGCTCGACCGCACCCGCATTCAGACGTAGCGTTTCGAGCCGCAAGCGCACGAGACCTATTAGAAGGGGACTGTCGAGTGTCGGGGCATCGGGGTGAAGGACCTCATCGAGGGAGCTGTGGTCGTCGAGCTCGAGCCGGAGGATGAGCTTGGTCAATGCCAGGCTCTTGGCATCGAGCTCTTCGAGAAGCGCATCGAGAAGTTGTTTGACGAAGAACAGAAGACGCTCGCTGCTCGTTTCGGGGCTGGGAAGGGAGATGCCCCTGAGATAGTTGAAGGTTAGGAGTGGCGGCTCCTAAGGCCGGGTTCGATAGAATCCGGCTGTGAAGGAAAAAGAAAGGAGCCACCACGATGTCAAATTACCAAATCATCGATGCGAAGAACAGGAAGAAGCTTCGAGAGATACTGAGCTCGAAGGGGCAAGCTCTGTTGCCGTTCTTGGATGCGATTGAGCGAACCGAGATAGCGATCGACGAAGTGATCGACGTTGCTGGCCGAGCGACGATCGAAGCGGTCTTGGATCTGTCAGCCCAAAGTGTGGCTGGGGAGAAACACCCGGGGAAGAAGGGTAGCGATGTTCGCTGGCACGGCCGGCAGGGTGGCGTAGTAAGCCTTGCGGAGCGGAAGTTGAGAGTGAGCCGGCCACGTCTGCGGCGTAAGGGAAAGGCAGAGGGAGGGGAGGTTGCGATTCCTGCCTACGAAGCGGTGAACAACTCGTCTCGGCTGAGCCAACGCATCTGGGAAATCCTGATGCTGGGTGTGTCGACGCGCAAGTACGCGTCGGTTCTTCCCGAGATGGCGGAGACGGTAGGGGTTAGCAAGAGCGAGGTGAGCCGTGAGTTCGTGGAAGCAAGCGCGGAGCAGTTGCAGGGGCTGATGGAGCGTCCGCTGGACGAGCTGGAGATCGCGGTCGTGTACCTGGACGGGATTCGCTTCGGCGTGCACCACGCGCTGGCGGCAATCGGCGTAGATACAGAGGGATACAAGCATGTTCTGGGGCTTCGGGATGGAGCATCGGAGAACCAGATAGTGTGCAAGGCGCTGCTGGAGGACCTGGTCGAACGAGGCCTGAGCCCAGAGCGGTGTCGGCTGTTCGTGATCGATGGCTCCAAGGCGCTACGGGTCGCCGTCGACGCTGTGTTCGGTACCCACAACAAGGTCCAGCGTTGCAGGAAGCACAAGGAGCGCAATGTGCTCGGTTATCTGCCGCAGGAGCTGAAGCCGCAAGCGCAAGCGAGCCTGCGTTCGGCCTGGCAGCTCCCAGCAAAGAAGGGCAAAGCGCGGTTGGAGCAACAGGCGAAGTGGCTCGAGGACGACTACCCCTCGGCGGCGGAGAGCATCCGGGAGGGGCTCGACGAGATGTTCACCATCAACGAGCTCGACCTCCCCGCATCTCTGAAACGCTGCCTTGGATCGACGAACATCATCGAGTCGTGCTTCAGCGGTGCGCGAGGTCGTACCCGTCGCGTCACCCGCTGGCGCAATGGCAAGATGGTTCTGAGATGGGCCGCTTCGGCTCTGCTCGCCACGGAGAAAAATTTCCGTCGTATCATTGGATACCAATCGCTACCTATCCTCGAAGCGAAGTTAGCGGAGGTCACTGAGAATCAAGCGCTCGACAAGCACGCCAAAGTCGGGTAAACCATGTGTCAGGAGCCGCCACCACCTCGAACCTCCAACTATGCTGGGGGCACCTCCCGAGCATCACCTTGAGTGAGCACTTCGTGACGTTCATCGAGGAACAGGTTTCCGAAGGTCGCTACGGCAACGCGAGCGAAGTGATCCGCGCTGGCTTGAGGCTACTCGAAGAGCGTGAAGCCAAACTCGACGCTCTGCGACGCGCGATCACTGAAGGAGAAACTGTCGTAGAATCAGTGCCTGATGGGTGAGGAGGACAAAGCTCAATCGGATGGCGAGCATACCGTCGTTCAGGACGAGGACGAGCGTGCACGCTCGAAGGATCGCAGCGCCGAGCTCCCTGAGCCCGAAGTCCCCGGCTACGACGTGAAACGCCGCCTTGGCGCGGGCTCGTACGGGGAAGTCTGGCTTGCGATTCAAAAGAAGGTTCTCCTGTCGTTTCGGGGGATCTGATTTGTGTTGGAGGGCATGGCCTATGGACGCTGCCGCGATTGTGGAAAACGCCGAAAACTCCGGGCGAGAGAGGCGTTTAGGGAAAGGTTGTGAGCACGTACAAACGTGGAGCGGCGTTTTCCACAATCGCTTGGAAAACGCTTCGCGTTTCCCACGAGCGCCCACAGGCCCCTCCTGATATATATACAAGAAAGATTAATTCATATGGAATAAGGAAGGGGGGGCTCGATTAGTGGAGGCTATGGAAAACGCCCTTCCAGGCTTCGAAGAGAACTCAGTCGTGAGCAAGGTCTGAACGACCAGAACCGTGGGGGCGTTTCCCACAGCCTTGTCTCCCGCTGAGGGGCAGTGGCATTTGGTGAGGCCCGTGGATTGAGAGGGTAAGCCATGTGTAGATGCGCATCGGCGAGAACGCTAGAATCTTTTTTTCCGAAAGAGAAAAGAGCGTTCCCGCGATGCGCGTTACTACGTTAGTCAACAAGCTCATCGGATTGCAAGGCCTGTGGGTCCGAGGTTTCCACTTCCAGGCGGACAAAGCCAGAGTGGTGGTGGATGTAGTACCACGGAGGAGGAAGCCTCTGTGCGGGATTTGCGGACGAAAGGTCCGCAAGAACAAAGATCGCTACAATCGCTACTGGCGGCACTTGGACCTGTTCGGAGTCCGGACCTATCTTCGCTACTCGATCCGACGAGTGGTATGTCGGCGGTGTGGAGTGGTCAGAGAAAAGGTGCCTTGGGCAGACAAGGGAAGCCGCTTTACCAAAAGCTTCGAACAAGAGGTAGCGTGGCTGGCACAGAGGACGGACGTCAGCGCCGTAGCGAACTATTTCCGAGTGACGTGGCGTTCGGTGCGACGGATCATCCAGCGAGTGGTTGCCGAGCAGCGGGATGAGCGGCGCGAGCTCGATGGATTGCGGGTGATTGGGATGGACGAGATCAGCTACCGCAAACGCCACAAGTACTTAACAGTGGTAATAGACCATCTCAGCGGCCGGGTCGTCTGGGCGGGAAAGGAGCGCAAGGCCAAGACGCTGCTGCGGTTTTCCCGCAAGCTCGGACCACAAAGAGCCGCGGAGCTCGAAGCGGTCAGCATGGACATGTGGGAGCCGTACATAACTGTCGTCGGCAAAAAGGCTCCTCAGGCACGGGTGATCTTTGACCGCTTCCACATCGTCAAGCATCTGAACGAGGCCGTGGATAAGACCCGGCGCGAGCTGGTGCGCGAGCTCAAAGGGACTGCCCGGCGCAACCTCAAGAACACCAAGTTTCCCCTTCTCAAGGCCAAACACAACCGCAGCGCGAAAGACAAACGGGTGCTCCGCGAGCAGGTGCGAGCTAATCGTCGCCTCTACCGCGCCATGCTTCTGCGCGACGACTTCATGGACCTCTACACCTACAAAACCGAGACATGGGCCAAGAAGTTTCTCCGAGGATGGCTGCGGCGCGCTATGAGCTCGAGGATAGAGCCCGTCAAACGCGCGGCGAAGATGATCCGCAGCCACTTCGATGGCGTCATCGCGTGGGTCACGTGGAGACTCAGCAACGGCCGACTCGAAGGAATGAACAACAAAATCCGGCTGCTGAGCCACCGCAGCTTTGGACTCCACTCTGCCGAAGCTCTCATCAGTCTCGTCTACCTAAACTGTGGCGGTCTCACCCTCGAGAGGATCCACTGAAATGGCAGGAGAGGCCAAAAGAATACGGGACGCGAAGTCGCGATCAAATTCTTCTCGCGGTTCAAGGGTCTCGATTGGCCTCTCCTCAAAAGGGAAGTGGGAAAGCTCGTCGAAGTCCTCGGCGAGCGACGCGTCGTTCATCTGCTCCAAGTCGGGTGGGACGCCGAACCGCCGTACTACGTCATGGAGTACCTTCCTGGAGGCTCGCTCGCCGAGCGTCTTTCCGGACGCGCGATCCCGGTGAAAGAAACGGTCGACGTGTTTCGCGAGGTCGCCGAGGCGCTCGTGTACTTGCACGGCAAAGCCATTCTTCATTGCGACCTGAAGCCGGCGAACGTGCTCTTCGACGATCACAACCAGATCCGGTTGGCGGATTTCGGCCAAGCGCGCCTGAGCAGCGAGGCGGGCCCGGCCGCGGGCACGCTCTTTTACATGGCACCCGAACAAGCCGCGCAAGACGCACGTCCCGACGTACGCTCCGACATTTATTCGCTCGGTGCTCTCGTCTACACGATGCTCACAGGTGCGCCACCGTATTCGGGGGGGAGGGCCACGACCGAGCTCCGCACCAGCAAATCGACACGGGAGCGGATCGAACGTTATCGCGAAATCATCGAAGAATCCGACCCGCCGACAACACACCATCGTGTGGAAGGTGTCGACCGCTCCCTCGCCGAGATCATCGATCGGTGTCTCGAGAAAAATCCGGATAAACGATACGAGAACGTCCCACAAGTTCTGGAGGCGCTCACGGCTCGGGCCAAGCGCCGCACCCAGAGACCGCTCGTTGTTTTCGGTCTGCTGGGACCACTCGCGCTCGTTCTCGCGATGCCGGGCGTTGGAGTGTGGGCGTGGTACGAGGCCGACTCACAGGCGAGAGACACCCTCACACGACAAAACCTCGAAGGTGCGCTCGGGTTCGGAGAGCTCATCTCGGCGGTTGTCGATCGCAATCTATCCGCGGTGCAACGGCGCGTTAGCCGTGAAGCCGGACAAGAAGCGCTACACCGCCTCCTCGGCGCGGGACGCTCGACGGCGCTCCAGTCTTACACTGACGAGCTCTACGAAGCCTATCGAGATCGTTCTTTTCACAACTGGGTCGTCACCGACACGAACGCGGTCGTGCTCGCTCGATCCCCGTTCGCCGATGGTGTCGTCGGTTCCCGGTACACGTATCGGGAATGGTTCACTGGCAACGAAGACGTTCCCCGCGATGAAGCGCCGGAGATCGCGATCCCGCGCTCCAAGACCGGCTTGACGCTGGCTTTCGAAAGCACAGCCTCCGACAATCCGATTCTCGTGAGCGTGGCGAGCCCGATCGTGTCGGATTCGAAACTCGTCGGCATTCTCATGGCAACGCTGCATCTGGAAACGTTCAACGAGTGGTTGGAAGAAGCTGAAGGACCACCTTCGGAGACAGGCTGTCCCACTCGATTCGCCGTTCTTTTGAACCGCGGCCAGCTCGTGCGCCATCCGTGCCCTGCAGACGACGCGGTCAAACCGCCGGTGGGACGCGCGGAGTACTACGAGCTCAACGAAGTCCAGCGACTCAGGAGTGCTCCGGAAGGGTTCGCGGACGCCTATCCGGATCCGCTGAGAGGTGGGACGCCGTATCTCGCCACGTTCGTCGAGTTCCAGGACAACCCGGAGTGGAGCACGATCGTGCAACACGATCGCGCCGAGGCGATGTCGCCCATCACCCAGCTCGTCGATCGGTTCTCGACACTCGGCTGGATCGCGGCCGGGGTCGCGTTTTTTCTCGTGCTCGTCCTGTGGGCGCTGCTCTATCGCGTTATTCACGAGCGCTCGATCTCGCCGGCGCGCGGGGATCTCATCGAGCTCGATCTCTGATATGTCACGTCTCGTCGCTCGCGGGCCGGAGCTGAATGAACGTCGCTGCCGCCTCCGTCCCGATCGCCCCGTGCGTCTCGGCCGCCGGCCGACGAAAGATGATCGCTCCGACAGCGAGCTTTTCGCGGTTCCGTGGGAGTCGAGCCTGTCACGGAATCACGTCGACTTGCGTTGGGTGAAGGGGCGCCTGGAGATCGCGCGCATCGACAGTGCGACCAACCCCTTGTACTTCAAAGGAATCGAGCAGGATCGGTTCGTCATGGAGCTCGGTGAGCACTTCGTAGTGGGAGAGACGACTTTCAGCCTTGTCGAAGATCGGGTGAGCGTTGCCCACGACGATCCGACGCCGCTCGACGTCGTCGGCTACACGATGGCGGAGCTCGCCGAGACGCGCTACCGCGACGCCGACGAGCGCATCGAGCTGCTTGCGACTCTGCCCGATGTCATCCGGCGCGCTTCGAATGATGAGGAGCTCTTCGCCCGATTGGTGCTCTTGCTGTTCGAAGGCATTGCGGCAGCCGACGCCGCCGCCATCGTGCGTGTCGTCGGAGACGAGAAGAAGATCCAAGTGTTCTACTGGGATAGCCGCAGGGCGACCACGAGCGAGCTCAAGCCGTCTCGGAAGC
The DNA here is from genome assembly GCA_965237955.1 of Candidatus Marinacidobacterales bacterium. Lineage (GTDB taxonomy): Bacteria > Acidobacteriota > Vicinamibacteria > Marinacidobacterales > SMYC01. The sequence continues at coordinate 5,960,199 of OZ250169.1, forward strand.
TGATTCTCGACGCCGTCGACGACCGGCACCAAAGTGTGCGCAGCCTCTGGGGCGCGAACGCTGCCGACACGCCAACCGAGTACACGATGACCGACAGCGTGGACTGGGCGTTCGTCACCCCAGTACCCGGGAAGGCGTGCGCAGGTTGGGGAATCTACGTCGCGGGCAAGGCGGGCGAAGCTCGGATCGATCTCCGACCAGACGTCAAGTTCACCGAGCTCGTCGCGGACCTCCTCGGCGCGATGCGGGATTTCCAGGGTCTCGAACGACAGCAGGCAACCCTTGGACGGTTCTTTTCTCCGGTGACGCTTCCGATTTTGTCGAGCCCGGAAGGCGAGAACGCCCTCGCGCCCCGGGAGACGGAAGTCACGGTTTTGTTTTGCGACCTTCGCGGTTTCTCGCGGGAAGCGGAGCGCTCGAAAGACGACCTCATGGGACTACTTCACCGCGTCAGCCACGCGCTCGACGTGATGACGAAGTGCATTCACTCCCACCAGGGCGTCATCGGTGACTTCCAAGGGGATGCGGCGCTCGCGTTTTGGGGCTGGCCCCTCGACAGTGGGAACAGCGCGCTCGAGGCGTGTCGGGCGGCCGTCGAGATCCGCCAACGCTTTGCGAACGCTGCCCAGAGGGAAGACGACCCTCTGTCCGGGTTCCGGTGTGGCATTGGGATTGCGTCGGGACAGGCGGTGGCGGGACGGCTCGGAACCGCCGGGCAGTTCAAGATCGACGTGTTCGGGCCGGTGGTCAACCTCGCTTCGCGCCTCGAGGGGATCACGAAAATACTTCGGGTTCCGCTTCTCGTGGATGAGGGAACGGCTCGTCGGGTGCGAGACAACCCGTCCGGAGGCAGCGTGCGATTCCGGCGTCTTGCGCGGCTTCGTCCCTACGGCATGGACCTCGCCGTGACCGTGAGCGAGCTACTGCCGAATGCCGACGAGACTGGAGTCTTGACTGTCAAAGGGATACATCGATATGAGTCAGCTCTGGACGATTTCATCGGCGGCGACTGGGATGCCGCGTTCGCGGGCCTCCACGAAGTGCCGCACTGGGATCACGGCAAGGACTTCCTGACTTCTTTTATCTTGAAGCACCAACGGAAGCCGCCGGCAGGTTGGGACGGGGTCGTCCCCATGGACAGCAAATAGTTCCCCGAAAGAAAGCTAGCAGGAAGGACAAGAACCCCAAGTCCGTCGGAGTCGTATCGTCGTCATAGCGCGAATCTCCAGTGGCTTTGTTGCCGAGAGCTCAGTTTGTCGACCATGGCGACGCGCGCGTCGGCTTCTCGCGAAGATGACCTTCGCAGGAGGAGGATTCCGCCAGCTACGCGCCCGCGGCATTCCTACGTGAAAGCTGACTATTTTCGTCTTGACATAACAGCGCCCGTGCGACAAAATCTTACGCCCTCGACCGTAACGATGCCTATTCATGGCGCAGGCACCGACGAAGCGCCGGAGAAGGAGCTTCAGCATTGGAGGGGACACTAGAGCGGGCCGGGCTGACACAAGCCCTCCAAGGATTTCGCTCCGGTCGGCAAACCGGCGTGTTGCACCTGGACCAAGACGGTGCGACGAAGCGCGTTTACTTCAAGAAGGGCGACATTGTCTTCGCCAGCTCTGACGTCGGGACCGAAAGGCTCGGGGAGATTCTGGTACGGAGTGGCAAGCTCACACGCTCCGAGCTCGAACTCGCGTGCAAGGTGCGGGAGAGTTCGCATCTCAGGCTCGGTAAGACGCTCGTCGACATGGGATACGTCAGCGACAGCGAGCTCGACGCCCTGGTCAAACGACAGGTCGAGTCGATTCTTCTATCGTTGATCCTATGGGAAACGGGATCCTACCGTGCCGAGCTCCGAGATAACGCCCTCGACGAAAAAGACGAGGACCTGCTGCGCGCCGATATCTCGACCGAGAACATTCTACTGGAGACAGTTCGTGGGCTCGATGACTCGGACGCGATTCGAAGCAGCATCGGGAACTTGACCGAACCCCTCCGCTTCGCGCGCGACCCCGAGTGGATCGGCAAGAACCTGAGGCTCACGCCCGAGGAAGGGTTCGTGTTGTCGCGCGTCGACGGAGAGTCGTCCGCGGATGAGATCGCGAGGCTATCACCGATGGGTGAAATCGAGACGCTTCGCTGCATTTGTGCGCTCGTCGTTGCCGGCGTGCTCGAAATCGAGTCGACCCGCGCGCCCGACGTGTCGTTCACACCGGTCGAGCCACTTCCGAAGGCGGCCGCACCACGACCGAATGCGGTAGAATTGCCTCCGATTGCGTCGCCTCCCAAGCCCGTGGAGGCACCGCCTCGAGATATGGCGGCTTCGCCCACGCCTGCGCCTACGCAAAACAACGAGCTGTCAGAAACGGCGCGACAGTTCCGAGAGGAAATGCTTCGCAAGCACCATAACGCGCATCAGGTCACGTACTACGAGCTGCTCGACGTTGATGTCATGGCAACTCCGGACGAGATCAAAGCCGGGTATTTTCGTTTAGCCAAAAAACTCCATCCCGATCATCGAGCGGGCTTGAAGATTCACGATCCGGACGGCGCCTTCGATGACCTGTATCTCGCTGTCAAAGCTGCGTACGAGGTGCTCTCGAGTGAGACCGAACGCCGTCGATACGACTTCAGTCTCGAGAAGACGCGGCCGAAGCCTGCGACTCCTGCGGCCGAGCCGCCTCCCGCGGCGAACACCACCACCCGACCGAAACCAAAGGAAAAGGTCCGGCCGGCCCGCCTTCGCAACACTACGACGCCCGTCAGATGGCCCGCCTGCATTTCGCGAACGGCCAGCGCTTTTTCAACGAGGGGAGCTTTCACGAATCGATCGAAGAGCTCCAAGATGCGGTTCGTCTCGACGGGGGACAGGGCGAATACCACCGGCTGCTAGGCTACGCGCTCGCGAAGAACCCGAAGTGGCGACGTCGTGCCGAAACGCACTTTCTGAAAGTGCTCGAAATCGATCAGTTCGATATCGACACGATGATTGCGCTCGGCGAGATCTACGAAGCCGGCGGCCTGGAGCAGCGCGCACGCAAAATCTATGAAGAGGCGCTCGGGTTGGATCCGGGCAACCGTCGAGCCCTCGAGAAGCTCGGTGGCGCCCCCCGCACCAACACCATCGACAAGCTCAAGGGAATGCTGCACCGAAGCAAAGGTCACTAAGAATGCTCGGCTCACTTCGCGAGTCTGGACATCCCCCCCACTCCAGGCCCTCTCCTCCGTCGGGGGAGAGGGAGGGCCGGGGCGAGTCGCTTTGCGACTCGGTCTTTCTTAGAAGGGGACGTCTTCGTCGGTCGCCTTGAAGGGCTCACGGGTGAAGTCTTCGTCCGGTCCGGGAGGCGGTCCCGCATCTCGTGCCCCACCACCATCATCACCGCCGCGCCCGCCGAGCATGACCATCTGGTCGGCTCTGACTTCGGTGGTGTAGCGCTTGTGGCCGTCTTTGTCTTCCCACGAGCGTGTTTGAAGGCGCCCTTCGATGTACACCTGCTTTCCTTTCGCCAAGTACTCTTTCGCGATTTCGGCGAGCTTGTCCCACGCGACCACGCGGTGCCACTCGGTGCGTTCTTGGCGTTGGCCCTGGGAATCTTTCCAGGAATCCGAGGTGGCGAGGTTGAGATTCGCCACCGCGGTGCCGTCGCGGGTGTATCGGATCTCCGGGTCTCGCCCCAGGTTCCCGATGAGTATGACTTTATTGACCCCTCTCATGATTTCCTCCTGGATACCGTATCTTTAGTTCGATTTGCCATCAGCCGTCGGCCATCAGCCATCGGCTTCTTTTTAGTATTTATAGACGAGTTTTTGGTGTTCGGACCTCCCTACTTATTGGGTCTTATCGAGGAGGCGTCGTGCGCATGAGCCCTTCCAGACGCGAGCGGGCGATGCGCTGGTGCTGCGTTCGGGGAAACTGCTCGATAACCAGCTCGTACATCAACATCGCTTCCGAGCGCCGATCCATGTTCTCGAGCGACATCGCCTTCTTCAAGTAAGCGTCGGAGCGCTTGTTGCTGTCCGGATAGTCACGCACCACGGTGTCGAAGGAGTCGATCGCCCGCTCGTACCGGCGTTGGGCGAAGTAGCTTTCTCCGACCCAATAATGTGCGTTGTCCGCTAGGTCCCCACTAGGGTCGGTGGCGAGGACATCCTGGAATCCGGAGATCGCGAGGGCATACCGACCTTGGGTGTAGTCGATACGGGCTTGGTTGTAGATATCGGTGACGCTCGGACCAGCGGCGACCACGAGTGGAGGGGGAGCGTCCTCGGGGCTCCCGGCAGGTGTCTCGCCTTCGCCGTCTGCGGTCTCGACCGGCGGTAACAGGAGAGGTTGTTGGTTGTGTCTCATCGAGACGAGCTCTTGCTGCAGGTTTCCGAGGCGACCGTTGGTCTCGTCTACCCGGGCGGACAGCACGGAGAGGTCCTGCTCGAGTCGCTCGAGCGCGACGTTGCCGTCTGCGAGCGTTTTCCGGAGCGAGTCTTGCTGCGCGGCCGAGGCGACGGTGAGCTCGTCCAGCACCTTTTTCAAAGCAGCGTGCGAGCTTTGGATCTGCGACAGCTGCGCCTGAATCTGGCGGAGCTGCGCGAGGATGTTGTCCCGGTCTCGTTGCGCCGTCGCTTCCGGAGCGGAAAGGCTCACGATCGCGAGCGCGGCAACGATTGCAGGGATTGCCGGGATGAGGAGTTGACGCCTCACATCGGTCTCCTTTATTGCCTCTACTTTGCTGTGATCTCGAAGTGTCCGCGACGATTTCGGGTCCACGCGACCTCGTTGTGCCCCGGGTCGAGCGGGAACTCTTTTCCGTAGCTGATGGTCTTGAGGCGGCTCGCGTTGATGCCGAGGGTCACCAAGTAGTTGTAGACCGCGTTCGCGCGGCGCTCCCCGAGGGCAAGATTGTACTCGACCGTTCCACGCTCGTCACAATGGCCCTCGATCAGAATCGTCATGCTCCCGTAGGTCTTCAGGGTGTCTGCGTGCTCGTCGAGCGTCGACCGCGCGTCGGCCGAAAGCGCAGCGCTGTCGTAGTAGAAACCTACGTCGGCGAGCGGCTGGCGCTCGTTGATGACGTCTAGCTCGAGATCGAGGATACCGAGCGGGTCATCCCTACCCATCACGATGAGATCGTCCCGCTCTTCGACGAGCACGTCACGCTCGGGCATCGTCTGCTGAGGGACGGTCGTCGTCGCTGGCGGGGCGGGACGGAAGGTCGTTGACGCCGGTGGGCGATCCACTTTGCCGCCACACGCCGCGACCAGCCACGAGACAACGAAGATTGCGAGCAGTTGGGATGGTATATGTTTTGTTCTCAATCGCTTTTCTCCTTGCGACGGCCAGTGTGCTCAGAAGTCTCCCCCGGTAATGGGGCCCCACTGGGCTGTCTTGTTGTTGCCGTTTCTGGTGAGCCGTCGTTGGTTGCTGCCATCGCGGTTCATCGTGTAAATCTGATCGGATCCGCCGCGACTGGACGTGAAAACAAGATGCAGACCGTTCGGTGACCAGTCGGGACCTTCGTTGCTGCCCCGGCCGGTCGTGAGCTGACGCGTCTGCTTGGTCTGGAAGTCGTACACCACGATGTCGAACGGGCCGCGCTCGATACGAGACGCGTACGCGATCTCGCTGTATTGGCGTGATGGAGACCAGCTTGGCGAGTCGTTATAGCTGCCCTGGTACGAGATGCGGCGTAGATTGAGACCCTCGGTGTCCATCGCGTAGATCTGCGGTGCCCCGGTTCGATCGGAAGTGAACGCGATCTCACGCCCCGTGGGCGACCAGCACGGCGACGTGTCGATGTCGGGGTGATGGGTGAGACGCTTCAGGCCAGTGCCATCGGCGTCGATGAGATAGAGCTCCGAGTTGCCATCTCGCGTCGACGTAAACGCGATCCGTCGTCCATCAGGAGACCACGACGGATTGATGGCCATCCCGGCGCCGGTGTTGAAGATCTCGCCGCGTCCTTCGTAGATATGTGCCAGGTGGAGCGACGGTGTTCCGGTGCGGTACGAGATGTACGCGAGTGTGCGCCCGTCGGGCGACCACGTGGGCGTCAAGTTCAGCGAGCGGTTCGCGGTGAGCGGCTTCTGGCTGAAGCCGTCGTAGTCCATGATGTAGATCTCTTTGCTTCGCTCGCCGCGCCGATCGCTCGAGAACGCCAGCTTGGTTTGGCTGATGCCTTTGTAGTTGCCCGCCTGGATGAGGATATCGTCGGCGATGCGGTGCGCCATGCGCCGAGCCGCAGTGACCGGGCCTTCGTAGCGCTTACCGAATACCATCTCGTGAGCGAGGATGGCGTAGATTCTCACCTCGGTGATGAGCGTGTCCCGTTGGATCTCGGTGACACCTTTGATGAGGATGTCGGCGCCCACAGACTCCCATTGGTAGAAGTCGATCTTGCGCGGATCGGCCGATGTCTGTGCGATGCTGTAGTTGCGTTTGGGAACGAGGCGGTAGATCGATGCGAACTCCATGTCGTTCCACACTACGCTCGAGATCGTTTGCGATGCGTCGGTCGCATCAGCTGTGCCGATTTCGAAGTCGGGGATCGCCATCCGCACCGCTCGTCCGGGATCGGTGATGTTGAAGTACCAATCGCCGCCGCTCGGCTGCGCGAGCGTCTGCTCTTGAATCGCATCGGCTGAACGCGTAATGCCTTTGAACGTGGTGAGTGCCGCGAAGACGACGCCCATGACGATCGAAGCTCTCAGTAGATGTTTCATGGCGCTCGGCTTCCCTCAGTAGGCCTCAGTAGTTGTCCGAATAGGTGAAACGCAAATGCACATCGACGCGATCGCGAGGATAGGAGTTGGGGAGCGGCGGCATGGGCTCCGCGAGTATCACCGCGCGCCTCGCGTTCCGATCGAGGATCGAGAGCGGTGACGACTGCTCGATTTCCACGTTCGCCACGCTACCGTTTTTCAAGATGGTGAAGCGCACGATCACCACGGCGGTGCCTCGAACCGGCGTCCGTTGCCAGTTCTGGTGAATACGCCCCAGCATCTGTTGGACGTAATAAGCGTACTCGAAGTCCTGATCGAATGCCGAGCCACCGCCCACACCCCCGAGTCCGGGCGCACCCGGATTACCTTTCAACGGAGCCGATTCGGCGATTGCAGCATCCGCGCCGCGAAGGCCGGAATCCTGCTTCGGTTTCTCCCACCGCGGCTTCTTTTTCACCGACGCGTCGGGCGCCGGGAGCTCCTCACGCTGCTCGACCGTTGGCCGCACGACCTTCGGCTCGTTTTTGGGGGGCTCCGGCTCCGGCTCCGGCTCCGGGGGCGTTGGGCTTCCGCCGCCGGCGCCCTGAATGGGTCCCGACTCTCCGAGGTTGATGAACATGCCCACGTTCGGTGCGGGCAACGCGGGGCCCGATGCCCCGAGGTAGCTAGCGAGCGCGAGCGACGTGAACAAAAGACCGTGAAAGGCACCGGACCACGCGAGCATCTTCTGGAAAGGGTCCTGGTCGCTTCGCGCAATACTCATGGGTCAGTTGAGCTTCTCTTCGGGATACACGTAGGCGAGGCCCACGGTATCCACTCCGGCTCGTTTCAGCAGGTCCATGATCTTGATGATTTCCTTGTATTGTAGCGTTTCGTCCGCACGCAGGTAGGCTACCCGAAGATTTTCGACTTCGACGCGCTGCTTGATCTCGTCTTCGAGGAGCTCGATGTTGACCGCTCGGTTGTTGACGAAGGTGCGACCCTGAGCATCAACGGTCACGATGGTGCGCTCCGACGGGCTGTCTCGCTGGAGCGTCGCCGAAGGCAAGCTCACATCCATCGAGCGCATCAACATCGGTGCTGTGATCATGAAAATAATGAGGAGCACGAGGACGACGTCAACGAACGGTGTGACGTTGATCTCGGACATCGTGTGGGTCGTGCTCATACGCTTTCGCGCCATGAGCATCGCCGTCACCGAACCGCCGAGCGGCGATCCGTGACTCGATCCGTTGTCGCCGTTTCCGACCTGCACGCCCGCCCCGTTTAAGTGAAGTTACGCTCGATGATAGAAATGTACTCTAGCGCGAAATCATCCATCTGCGTCGACAAACGCTTCACCCAGTTGACGTAAAAGTTGTAGAAGATGACGGCCGGGATCGCAGCGGCCAGTCCCGCTGCCGTGGCGATCAGAGCTTCGCTGAGTCCGGGCGCAACGACGGCGATGTTCGCCGACTGGATCGCACCAATGCGCTGGAACGCGTTCATGATGCCCCATACGGTTCCGAAGAGCCCGATGAACGGCGTTGCGCTTCCGGTCGTTGCCAGAAAGGGAAGTCGCCGCTCGAGCTTCAGCACTTCCGTGTTGGATGCCCGCACGAGCGAGCGAGCCACGCTTTCGAGGTTGTGGACGCGCGCGTCACCTTCGCCTTCTTTGGACTTGAGCTGGTAGTTGAGCTCGTTGTATCCGGAGAGGAACAAGCCCACGAGAGGACTCGTTCGCAGCTGATGGCACACCGCGTGGACTTCCGAGAACTTCTTGCTACGCCGGAAGATTTCGAGAAACGCGTCCGAATGCGATTCAGCCTTCCGTAGTGTCGTCCACTTGCTGAAGATGATGGCCCACGACACCAGTGAAAATACCAGCAGGATGAACAGCACCGTCAGGGAAACGGGACCCGCTTCCAGAACCAGCTGGAAGGGATTCAGCGCCGGAGTCGTCTCGATGGCAGACGGGTTGATCTCGTGCAAGAGCTAGGGTTCCACCTCGGCGCAGTCAGACTTCGCCTCGAAACACAAGATACTGTGAGTCGCAGGGCACCCTACCACAAGGACTTGGGGTGTGTCAATGTTTCGGGTATCAGCTTCCAGCTGCCAATATCCAGTCTCCAGCTGCTTTCAGCTCTACCTGACAAACAGCTGGAAGCTGGCAGCTGGAGACTGGAAGCTGCATCATCTGAGCGCCTGATATACCATCCCCACCATGCTGCGGTGGATCCGTGTCGAGAATATTGCAGTGATCGAGCGCCTCGAAGTGGATTTCGAACCGGGGTTGAACCTTCTCACCGGGGAGACCGGGGCAGGGAAATCCATTCTTGTCGATGCGCTCGGCCTCGTTCTCGGCAACCGGGCGTCGACCGAGCTCGTTCGAACCGGTGCGGAGACCGCGATCGTGGAAGCGGGCTTCGAGATCGATCCGTTACCGGATGCATTGCGCGCGCGCCTCGACGCTGCCGGCATCGACCCGGACCATGAAGTCGTCATTCGCCGCGAAATCACCAAAGCGGGCCGCGGCAAAGTGGTCGTCAACGGAGCAGCGAGCTCACGAGCGCTTCTTGGTGATATCGCCACTTTTCTGGTAGACATTCACGGGCAAGGAGAAAACCTGACCCTTCTTCGTCCCGACGCCGGGCTCGAGCTCCTCGACCGATTCGGAGGCTCGAGTGCACTCCGCGAGCAAGTTCTGACTGCGTTCGCCGCGATTCAGGACATCGAGGACGCGCGGGCGCGGCTCGCACGCGCGGCCGAGGATCGCGAGACCAAGCGTGAGCTACGCGAGTTCGAGCTGCGCGAGCTCGATAACGCCGCGCTCGAAAGCGGTGAGGACGATGAGCTCGGAAACGAGCGCAACCTTTTGGCGCACGCTGAAAGGCTCAAAACGCTGTCGGAGCAAGCCTACGGAGCGCTCTATGACGAGGATGGCTCGGTCCTCTCACGTCTCAAGAGCGTCTTCTCCGATGTCGAGGAGCTCGGATCGATCGACGATCGCTGGAAGAGCTATGTCGCCGAGCGCGACGCGTTGACGGGGCAGCTGGAAGATCTCGCTCTCGACCTTCGTGACTACACGGGCGGGCTCGAGGTCTCGCCGGGGAAGCTCGACGACATCGAGTCGCGACTCGCTCTCCTCGAGCGGCTCAAGAAAAAATACGGCGGTACCCTCGAGGCGGTAATCGAAAGGCGAGAAGCCTGCCGTCGCGAGTTGGAGGATCTATCGAGCTCGACCGAGAAGCTCGAAGCGCTACATTCCAAGCTCGAGTCGAGTCGCAACAAATACAAAGCCCTCGCGACTGAGCTTTCAAAAATGCGCTCGAACGCGGCTAAACGGCTCGAGCGCGCGGTGACGAAAGAACTACCGAGCCTGGCACTCGAAAAGGCGCGGTTTTCAATCGCCATGGGGACGGGCGATTGGCGCGAGACAGGCACCGACACCGTGGAGCTTCTGTTCTCGGCCAATCCGGGAGAGGATCCTCGCCCCCTCGTGCGCGTCGCTTCCGGCGGAGAGCTTTCACGGTTCATGCTGGCGCTGAAGTCCGTTTCGGCCAAGAGCGAAGATGCCAAGGTGCTGGTCTTCGACGAGGTCGATGCAGGCATTGGCGGGCGCGTCGCGGATGCCGTGGGGGAGAAGCTCGAAGAGCTGGCAGCGCTTCATCAGATCATCTGCGTGACCCACTTGCCTCAGATCGCGAGCTTCGCGCCCGCGCACTACCGAATTGATAAGATAGAGCGCAAGGGCAGAATCGAGACGCGGATCGAGCGGCTCGACAACGAGGCGCGCGTCGACGAGATTGCACGCATGTTGGCCGGGGCCGTGGTCACCGAAAGCGCCCGCAAGCACGCGCGCCAGCTCGTTACTGACAAAGTCAAGGTCAAGAGCGCCAGATGACAGTGATGCAAGACAAGAGCTATTTCATCGAGACGTGGGGCTGCCAAATGAACGCCCACGACAGCGAAAAGCTTGCCGGAAGCCTCAGACGCATGGGGCTATCGCTGAGCGCCTCGGAGAACGACGCCGATGTCGTCATCTTGAACACGTGCAGTGTTCGCGAGAAAGCTCAAGAGAAAGTCTTCGCGCGTCTGAGGAACTTGACCGCGCAGAAAAAGCATCGCTCTCTCGTCGTGGGCGTTACCGGTTGCGTTGCCCAGCAGGAAGGGGAAGCGATTTTCGAGCGCTCGCCCGACGTTGACTTCGTCCTCGGAACACAGAGCCTGGTGCAACTACCCGAGGTGATCGCGACGGTGGTGGGCAAGCACGAGCGAGTGGTCGAGCTCGGACGACACCCGGAAAACCTCGATATCCCGCCGGAGCAAATCGAGCGCGTCGCGGGTGTCAAGGCGTACGTCACCATCATGGAAGGCTGTGACAATTTCTGCACATTTTGCATTGTTCCGTTCACTCGCGGGCGCGAACGTTGCCGAGCGATCGGGCACATCGTTCGTGAGGTGCGAGCGCTCGCGGACGCGGGTTTCCTCGAAGTCCAGCTGCTGGGACAGAATGTCAACTCCTACAAGGACCCGACGACCGGCGCGAGCTTCGAAGAGCTCCTCGATGTGGTCAACGAGGTCGACGGAATTCGACGTCTGAGGTTCACGAGCCCACATCCGAAGGACTTCGGTCGTCCCTTGATGGAACGCTTCCGTGACCTCGATAAGCTCTGCCCTCACATGCACTTGCCGGCGCAGTCCGGGTCGACGTCGGTTCTCGAGCGCATGAACCGAGGTTACACGAGGGAAGAGCTTCTCGCGAAGGTGGAGCTCGCGCGTGAGATTGTTCCCGACCTCGCGCTGTCGACCGATCTCATCGTGGGGTTCCCGGGCGAAAACGATACCGACTTCGACGACACGTTAGAACTCATCAAAGAAGTCGCGTTCGACAGCATCTATTCGTTCAAATACTCCGAACGACCTTATACCTATGCCGGTCGCGAGCAACCCGACGACGTTCCCGAGCCCGTGAAGGCCGATCGACTCGCACGCTTACAGGCATCTCAGAAGCAGATCCAAGCCCGGAAGAACGCCGCGTTCGTTGGCCGCACGGTCGAAGTGCTCGTGGAAGGGCGCAGCAAGAAAGTTGCCGAAGAGCTCAGCGGACGCACACCTGAAAACCGCGTGGTGAACTTCGTCGGGCATAGCGAACCGGGGAGACTCATCCCGGTACGCATCACGCGCTTTGGTCCCAACAGCCTGTTTGGACAGTACGACCACTAAATACTGTTGACATGGTCGCAACCAACCCCTATATTTAGTGGAAACCAACCAGTGGGGTCACCGGAAGGGTTTTAGGGTTTTATCAATGGAAATCGAGATGACCATTAAGGGCTTGATGATCGATCCGATCACGAATATGCCCATCGTGATTCTCAAAGACAAAGAAGGTGACCGTGTTCTTCCTATCTGGGTGGGGGTTTTCGAGGCCAACGCGATTGCATTACAAATCGAGAACATCTCGACGCCGCGGCCGATGACCCATGACTTGCTGCGGAACATTCTGAGTGAGATCGAAGCGGATGTTCAACGCATCGTCGTGTGTGAGCTCAAAGAAAATACGTTCTACGCAATGATCTACCTCGACCGTGAGGGGCAGACCATGGCAGTCGATGCGCGGCCGAGTGACGCGATCGCTCTCGCGCTCAGGACGAAAGCGCCGATTTTCGTTGAAGACGACGTCGTGGAAAGCGCCAAAGGTTTGGATTTATCGAAGGACAAAACTGATTCCGAAAGACTCCAGAAGTGGCTGGAAGGTCTGAACCCAGACGATCTTGGCAAATACAAGATGTAGCGGCGGGTCCGCTCCCTCCTCTGCGTCCGTGCTACGGCGGACACGTCCCTCATGCACGCTTTTCTCGGGATTATCTCGTCTCGCGGGGGTCAACCAGGTGACTAAGGTCATAACGATTGCAAATCAAAAAGGTGGTGTCGGCAAGACCACGACGGCCATCAATCTCGCAGCCGCGCTGGCGGCGAAAAAGAAGAAAACCTTGCTGGTGGATATGGACCCACAGGGAAACTCGACGATCTCGTTTCTGCAGGACGATGTCATCGACAAGTCCATCTACGATGCGCTGACCGAGCCAACCACGAAGCTCAAGGAAGTCACCTACCAGTCCGATCTCGAGTGCTTGTCGATCGTGCCGTCGCGGATCTCGTTGGCGAAGCTCGAGAGCAAGCTGCTGGGCGAGATAGATGCTCACTTCCGTTTGCGAGATCAGCTCGAGGCGGTGCGGTCTTCCTACGATTTCGTCATTATTGATACTCCGCCGACGTTGGGCATGATCACCGTGAACGCCTTGGTGGCGGCGAGTTATCTACTGATACCCATCCAGTCCTCCTACTATGCGCTCGAAGGGACGGACGACTTGCTCAAGACCCTGGACAAGGTGAAAGCGCGTCCCAATCCCGAGCTGCAGGTGTTGGGCGTCCTCATCACACTGCATGACAAGCGGACCACGTTGGCGCGCGACGTCAGCGCGAAGATTCAGAAAGCGTTCGGCGACAAGGTGTTCAAGACCGTCATCAGCAAGAGCATTCGTTTGGAAGAAAGTCCGGCCTACAGGGAATCGATCTTCAGCTTTGCGCCGCACTCGAGTGGCGCTTTCGAGTACTACAGTCTTTCGGAAGAGGTGATGGCACGTGTCTAGAAGAGCTGGTTTACCCACGACGGTGAAGTTTCACAACGAGGCGCACTTTGTCGAAGAGTTGGGCCCGCGGCAAGGCGCGACCATCGGCCGGATGATTGCCATCGAAGATCTGGAGCCGAACCCGTACCAGCCGCGCCAGCAAATGGGAGACCTTACCGAGCTGACATCCTCCATCGTAGAGAAAGGCGTGTTGGAACCGTTGATCGTGCGTCGTCACGGGGGAGTGTTCCAGATCATCTCGGGTGAGCGACGCTATCAAGCGGCGCTCCAAGCTGGACTCTCGGAGCTACCGTGCGTCGAGAGAAACGTCGACGACCAAGAGACGCTCGAGCTGGCCCTCGTCGAGAACATCCAGCGTAAGGACTTGACGCCGTTCGAAGAGGGCGAGGCGTTCGGGCAGTTGGTCCATCACCACGGATACACGCACGAGGCTTTGGCGAAACGGATCGGAAAGTCGCGGACCAGCATCACCGAATCGCTGAGCCTAAACGGTATGCCGGACGATATCAAGAATCTTTGTCGGCTCGCCGACATTGCCTCAAAGTCACTGTTATTACAGATAGTTAGGCAAGACAATCCCGAAAAAATGGCTGCTTTGGTCGAGAGGATTTCGTCCGACAGCCTGAGTCGCGATCAGACGCGCAAGGTCTCCCGCAAGCCGCGACGGGGTCGGCCGAAGAACTTCGTTTTCAAGTACGGTGCTCGCGGGAACCCGTTCCGCCTTCAGATGACCTTCCGCAAAAGCGAGGTCGAACGGGAAGAGATCATCACAGCGCTTCGGGCGTTGATCGCAGAGCTCGAGCAAGAAGGAAGGTAGACTTCCGTTCATTCCGGACGGAATTCGTCGTTTTCCGCAAAAAACTTCGAATCTAGCAGTTAAGCTGTGGATTTCTTGTTGACAGGACCATGGCTACCTTGATATTTTCCTAATCAGCGCCGAGATGAGGTCAGATCCCACTGACCTCGTTAAAAACCGAACAAGCGAAGCTCTGACCCAGTGTTGGGCTGGGAACGCAGAGAAGTCTCTCTCTGAGCGGGGGAAAGGAGGCTCTACAGATGGCCTATCGGGGTAAATCTCTCAAGGCGCTCCGCGAGTCGAAGCGCATCCGCCTTAGACGCATCTCCAACGAGACCCGTATCGGCATGGCCTATCTGGAGGACCTCGAAACAGAACGATTCGATCGCTTTCCCGGCAAGTTCTATTTCGAGAGTTTCACCAAAGAATACGCGCGATCGCTAGGACTCGACCCGACTGAGGTGTTGACGGACCTGCAAGCGTCTTACAGGGAGTGGCAAGGAGCCTCGAGCGACCCAGCTTCGAATGAAGCCGCTGCCGCGATGGAAGACGGACTCCTGAACCGCATCGCGGGCTATATTCGCCGCGCCCAGGAAGTCTAGTTCTTCACACCCTCCGCCAGAATTGCTGTGCTATAGTGCGCAGGAGTATGAGAATAGTCCTGCCTAACTTGCTTATTTTCCTAAGCCTTAGCAACGTCGCTGTTCGCACAGGCCAGCGTGGACGTTGGGGACACGGCGCCTGATTTCGAGCTTCGGGACTCGGCCGGCAAGACCTACAAGCTTTCCGAGTATCGAGGCGAGAAGGTCGTCGTTGTCGAGTTCTTCCGAAGCGGCGGTTGGTGACCCCACTGCAAGCGGCAGCTCGGTGAGCTGCAAGGATCACTCGATGCCATCCAAGCCGAGGGCGCCGTCCTCCTCGGAATCTCCAAGTACGACGCGGAGGAAACCGCGAGCTGGCTCGAGGAGGACGCCTGGGCGTTTCCAATTCTGTGCGACGGCGAGCCCGTCATCGAGTCGTATGGGCTCATCAATCCGGACGTCGGCCGAGAGTCGATGAAAGGCATCCCGCATCCTGCAACGATTATCATCGACAAGCAAGGCAAAGTGCGCTTCGTGAACGTATGGGTCGACTTTCGGCAGCGAACGTCTCCAGAAACGATTATCGAGGAGTTGAAGTAGATCCAATGAATGCGAATCGAATTGTCTTCGCGTGCGCGCTCGTCGCGGCGGCCTCCGTGCTCGCCGCAGAACAGATCGAGATCCCGGACTGGGAGAGCTCGGTGCAGTTTCGACTCGTGACTTCGCAGCAACCCATCCGTCCAGGGGACAGTTTCAGCGTGGCGCTCGTGGCCGAGATCGAAGAGGGCTACCATCTTTACGGTCCCGAGGAACCCTATCCAAGCCGGACCGAAGTTTCCGTCAATGGCGAAAACTTGAAAGTCGGGGATCCGTCATATCCTCCCGTCGAAACGCGGGAGCTCTCTGGTCTCGGCACCTACGATCTGTACGAAGGAAGCATCGCGATCCGGATTCCCGTGAAGCTCAGCGACTCGGGGGCCGCGGGTGAGCACACCGTGAAAGCATCGGTAAACTACCAGGTGTGCACGGATTTCGCTTGTAGCGCGCCCACCTCCGACGAGCTTGCTATCACAGTCGCCGGCGGCGCCATCGGGGCAGCTATCGAGACGCAGTATCCAGAAATCTTCGAGTTCTAATAGTGTATTACGCGTCAGATCTCAAGTTAATTCTCTGAGGTGGTACTTTAGCTTTCGGCGTCTAACCAGGTACAATAAGTTGGCATGGCCGAGCCCGAGTTCCGGTTACCCGCATTCGATGAAGACCGCCACGAGCCCCTTAGACCGAAGCGTCGCGCTATCGTTCTCGGCTTTGCGGCGGCGGTGACCATCGGTGGCCTCGGCACCGCGCTCTACGTCGGAAAGCTTGGCTACGACGTTCGCCGCAACAACATGCACGACTCGCGGCTGAAGAACATCCTTGTGCAAACGCCGACCGTGTACCAGGTGACCGAGGGTCTGAAGGAGAAAGCCCCGCTCGCATTGGTGGTGGAAGGTCAAGTGGACCTCGAACAGGCCCTCTCTCGGTGGGGTGCCGACAAAGCAGACGATATTCGCGACAAAGCGGGTGAATGGCCCCAACTCCGGGTCTACGCCGCAGGAGACATGATGTACTTCATCTACTTCGACGAAGGCAACGTCATGAGAGACTACGTCTACGTGAGTAGCTAAGCTATGGCCAAGATCGTTCATACGTCCAAAGTTCGCATCGAGAAAGACAAGGGCCCTCACCGCAGGGCCTACATCGAAGGCTTCGAGACCCCGGTGCATTTCGGGGTGCATTCCGGCATCAAGAAGTTCTACGGCATCGAGCCCGAAGAGGAGCATCCCGCCACGCTCGACTACATCGTCGGCGCGGTCGGCGGGTGAATGACCGGAACCCTCGGGCGCGCACTGGAGGTGCGCGGCATTCCAAGCTACCCGGACAAACTGTCGTCCGCGGTCGAAGGCGATATCGAAGACGTGGACGGCGTCATGAAAATCACGCGCATCCGAATCCACTACAACATCAATCTTCCGGCTGGAAAAAGGGAAGAGGCCCAGCGCGCTCTCGACGTCCACGAGCGCGGATGCCCGGCAGCGATGAGTGTGAACGGCTGTATCGCGATCGAATGGACGGCTGATTTCGAGGAGGCAATAGGTGAGTGATCTTTCGTTGAAGGACGTGATGCGGACGTTCCCTCAAGGCGTGACCGTCGTGACCGCGGAAGGAGACGACGGGCCGCGCGGCATCACCGTGAGCTCGTTCACCTCGGTGAGCCTGACGCCGCCGCTCGTCTTGATATGCATCCTGAAGGATTCTAGCGCCCACGATGCGATCAAAAAAGGCCGGTTCGTCGTCAACGTCCTGGCCGAGGGTCAAGGTGCCGTCTCGGATCACTTTGCGAGCCCGAAGCTGAGCTCGGACGAGCAATTCGACGGGTACGGCTTTCCCCAGCTCGAAGGCTGTCTCGGCTACCTGCACTGCAAGGTCGTCGATCAGAGTTCGCAAGGCACGCACACCGTGTTCTTTGGTGAAGTGGATCAAATCGAGCTCGGCGCGAGCTCGGACCGAGCGAAACCTCTAGTGTTCTGCTCACGCGAATACTGGGGCTTGGGTGAGACTGTTCATGAGCGGTGAAGAGTCTGTCAACCAGCTTCTGGGAAGCCTTGGCTATGACGCCGAGCGGGGCGCCTTGTCGCTCTCGAGTGCGCGCTACGTCATGTTGTCGCCCGCGCTGTTCGTCGAGCTTCAGAAAAGCGTCGAAGCGCATCTCCCGCAGGAAGTCGCGGAAATCATGACGCAGACGGCGGAGGGCGATGGTGCGTTTCTCGCCAGCCGGTATCGCGACGTCTTCGGCTATCCGCCCGAGCAGGTTCTTACCGCGGTGAGCTATATGCTGTCGGAATCAGGGTGGGGCGCGATGAGCGTGGAGATGGCGCATCTCGAAGGGGAAGAGCTCGTCTTCAAAGTGCTCGACTCACCGTTTGCCGAAGTCTACGGCCCGTCGATCCAGCCGGTCTGCTACACGCTCCTGGGTGTGCTGCGCGGGGTCGCGATGACGCTCTTCGACAAGCCCGCCGAAGGCGGGGAAGTCCAATGCGCGGCGAAGGGCGACAATTGCTACCGATTCGTCGTCAGCGCCAAGGCCGGCTAAGATCCTTGAATCTGCTCTTCCAGGTAGACGACGACGCGCTCACGATCGTCGCCGCTGAGCTCGGTGAACTCCACACCCAGCCGAAAAATGGCGGCTCCTTTCGCTTCCGCCCACGCCTCGCAGTGGCGCACGACCCCGCGGGTATGAACGTCTCCCCGCGGCAGGGTGAAGACGAAGTCGTGCTCGCTACGGAATTCGAGAGGGAAGCTCACCGAGAACAGCCCTCCAAAGAGGCTGAGGTTCAACACGCGAAGCTCGATCTCCTTTTTCAGCTGAGCCGGCTGACCGATGAACACGCGCGGCTGCTCACGGCGCTCCTCGGTCAGGCTGTCGCGGATGTAGGCGCGTATGCGGGCACGCTGCGACACCGGAAGTGCTATGAAACGCACTCCGATCCGATAGAGCGGTTCTTCCTCGAGCGCCTTGCAGTGGACGACGTTGGCCCGGACCGTGAGCGGCGCGCCGTCGAGAGATAACTCCACGGTCAATTCCGAGTCGAGGCTGAGATGCCGCGGGCTCTCGAGCAGGGCGCCGCTCGGGCTCAGATCCACCACGCGGACGTCCGTCCAGAACTGAGCATGTCCCTCGACGCGGGCATCGAGGTTCAAGCGAGGTGCTCGTCGCGCGCGATCCATGGTCTCGTTCTTCCATTTCACCTCCGAAGTCCCGAGTTGAGCGCGTGTTAGAATCGCTCTCATGAGTTTTCTCCGCGCCAACGACAGTAAGTCGAACTCGGGAGGAGGGAAGTCCGTCGTCCTTGCTATCATCATTTTGCTGTGCCTCGGGGGCGCAGCTTATTGGTTTTACGCTCGAGCGCCTGAGCCGGAACGCGAGCGCGAGGCGGCCAAGAAAGAGGCACCACCACCTGCACCACCCAAGCCGCGAGCTGACGTGCCCTCGACGGGCTCGCTGATGGTCACCGCTAACCTCGATGGCGCGAGCGTGTACGTAAACGGCGCGTCGGTTGGCTCCGCCCCCTTCGAAGACGCCGACATCAGGGTCGGGAGCCATGAAGTTAGGGTGACCAAAGAGGGGTACGCGGATTACGTGGAAATTGTGCGCATACGACCGGGGAAAAGCGCCGAGCTACGTGCGTCTCTGGGGCTGTTGGCGCCCAGTCTGCGCATCGTTAGTGATGTCCCGGGGGCGACGGTGTTTCTCGATCGCAACTACATCGGAACGACGCCCGTCGATATCAAAGCCGTAGAGCCGGGAGAGCATCGGTTGACCGTCTCCGCCGATGGCTACGATATGTATACGGAGACGGTGGCCGTGACGACGGGGCACAAGGACATTCGTGTCAGCTTCGAGCAGGCAGCCTCCGAGCTCAACGAGTCCGTGAGTGTCGTCCACAAGCACAGCTTCGGAAACTGCAGCGGCACACTCATCGCCGACAGCGCTGGCATTCGTTACGAGACCGACCACAAAGACGCGTTCGCGATCCCGTACGGGTCACTCGAGCGCTTCGAGGTGGACTACATCAAGAAGTACATGAACCTCAAGGTGCGCAAGGGGAAAAACTACAACTTCACCGACCGAAGCGGTGACGCCGACGCGCTCTTCGTGTTTCACAAGAACGTACAAGCGTTTCTGGAGAGAATGTAATGAAACAGGCGGTTCTTGCCATTGCCCACATAGGGTTGGCCTTCCCGGTTCTCGCGCAAGACGCAGACCCCCTGGCAGGGAACGTTGGGATCCCGAACGACTACCGCGTGCGTGACGACATCGCGACCGCGGGCCAGCCGACCGACGAGGCTCTCGAGGACGTGAAAAAGGCGGGGTTCAAAGCGGTCCTGAACCTCCGCACCGAGCAGGAAGGCAGCCTCGAAGAAAAACCCAATGTCGAAGCCCTCGGTATGGACTACTACAACATCCCGATCGGGCGTGACGGCTTCTCACCGGCGATCCTCGAGCAGTTCAAAGAGATTCTCGCCGACGACGACAACCGACCGCTCCTCATCCACTGCGCTTCGTCGAATCGCGTAGGCGCGCTCTGGTACATCCATCAAGTTCTCGACACCGGTGAGGACGGGCCGCCGCACTCGCCGAAGTCAAGAAGGCAGGCCTGACGTCCGAATCTTTCGAAGCTCGCGCCAAAGAATACGTCAGCACCAACAAGTCCCAATAGACAAGCACTTTGCGACGTACATCGCCTACTTTGCGTGCAGGGGGAATTGCATATCATATGTAGCTCGTATAAGCTGTAAATATGGGCACTCATCGCACTACCATCCTCCTCGACGATGACACTCGTCACGCCGCACGGGAGCTCGCTCTGCGTTATGGCTGCTCCGTTTCTGAGGCAATTCGCCGGGCAGTCATCCGTCAGCGCGATGCCTCCCTCGGCGTGCCGGCAGGCACTCGAAAGGAGCGCAGAAAGGTCCTCGAACGCCTCTTCGAACTCTTCGAAGGCAATGACCCGGCCGAAGAAGTGGGACGGCTCAAAGAGCAGGACGAAGCCTTCTGATGCGGGTGCACCTCGATACGGACGTACTGGTCTATGCGCTTTCGGTGACCGGCCCTGAGAGGAGGCGCGTCGTCCAACTCGCGGAGTCCGAAGCCGAGATTCAGATGAGCGCCATCGCTTGGTACGAGTTCTCACGCGGGCCGAGGACACCGAACAGCTCGCTGTGGCACGGTCATTTCTTTTTGAGGATGGAATCGTTCCTTTCTCTGCGGACCTGGCGTCGATCTCATCGGAAGTCTTTCGAATTCTCGGCTCTCCGCGGAAACGCGCCGCGGATATCGCCATCGGAGTCACCGCGGTGGCAATGGATGCTGTGCTCCTGACGCGCAATGTCAAAGACTTCGCTGGTATCCCGGCGCTCAGGATCGAGCCCTCTGGATAAGGCTTCTCGTGTTCTTATTTAACATAATGTATCTTATCGGACGTTGCGAATTCCGCCTCACGATGCGCAAGGCCTCCCGCGAACGCGCTCTGCGCTCAATTGCAACATGGTCGCACGACCCCTAGAATTGAGTGTCATATGGCGAAACTCCTCACGGAATTACTTGCGTTAGCTAGGAGCGTCGTCGACATGGTCCGTCCGCACGTCGCTGCAAGAAGGTTACGCTTCGTCACTAACAGAGACCGGGTATCGAGGTCCCCTAACGCGGGCATCGAGGACAATCGAACACTTAGGGCCGCCGACAAAATAACTGTCTAGTTTTGAGCACACTCTTCCTGTTTCAGGTCGTGATCGCGATGTCGTCTGGCATCACGAGAGCCTGGCAAGCTCCCTAGAAACGGAACATTTGTAGATCTTCAGCAACCAGCGCGTGTTTGACAAACGGTCCTCATTTTAGGGAGGATTACGCCTATCAAGGAGCACTTCTCCTATTATGAGACCTACGAGCTATCAGTCTGAAGATCTCGACCGCCTGTTGAGGAAGCACAAAATAGCTACCCTCGATGATTTGAAGGCAGTGTTGGGTACCGATGTGGACTCGACCGTCTTCCGAAAGCTCAATGAGTTGGCGTATCGGACAAGCTACTCCCACCGTGGTAGCTACTACACGTTGGACGAGATCGCCCAGTTCGATCGAAAAGGTCTTTGGTCGTTGCGCTCAGTGTGGTTCTCGAAGTACGGGACGTTGCTTGCGACGGTAAAAGCGTTGGTCGCGGCCTGTGAGGCAGGCTACTACGTCGACGAGCTCGAGGACGAGGTGCAGGTTGACGTCAAGGCTCCTCTGTTGAAACTGGTCCGAGAGAAAAGATTGGCGCGCGAGCAGGTGTTCGGCCGATATCTGTATCTGGCCACCGATGTGAGCACGCGCAAGCAACAGCTCTCGGCCCGCCAGGTACATGAGGCGTCACCTTCCACGTTGGGCTGGGTCGGGGGAGTCCGCGTGCTCCCCGTGGAGTTGAAGGCTGCGATCGTTCTTTTCTACAGCCTGCTCGATGAAAAGCAGCGCCGTCTCTACGCGGGAGTCGAGGCCATGAAGCTCGGTCACGGTGGCGACCAACAGATTGCCGAACTGCTCGGGATGGATCCGAGCACGGTAGCCAGAGGTCGTAGGGAATTGCTAATGAGAGATGTTGAGCTCGACGGAGTTCGGCGAAAGGGTGGCGGACGGCGCGCCGTGCAAAAAAAACGCCAGAAGTCATCGCCAAGATCGAAGAACTCATGAAGCACGACACCGCGGGCGATCCGATGACGGGAGTGAAATGGACGCGGCGGACCACCGACAAGATTGCTTGCGAGCTAAGAAGCCTCGGTGTGAACGTCAGCAGCAAAACCGTCGGTCGACTGCTCAAACAGCTCGGCTTCTCGTTGCGGGTGAACCACAAGAAGCTGTGCGGTGCCACGTCCGAAGATCGCGATACCCAATTCGCGTGTATCGCCGAACTGCGCGAGCGTTTTGCCGCAGCTGGTCATCCCATCATCAGCGTAGACACGAAGAAACGGGAGCTGGTGGGATTATTCAAAAACGGCGGGCAGGCCTGGAACCGCGAGCCGACTCTCGTCAAAGACCATGACTTCCGTTCCGAATCGAACGGCATCGCAATCCCCTACGGCGTCTACGATCTGCTCGCGAACCGCGGGACAGTGTTCATTGGTACCTCGTACAACACCCCGGACTTCGCCGTGAATGCCATCGAGAAGTGGTGGCGAACGGAAGGACGGCGACGCTATCCTGCAGCCCGTGACCTCGCGATATTGGCAGACGCCGGGGGCAGCAATGGCTATCGGTGTCGGGGTTGGAAGCACGGGCTTCAAACGCGGATTTGCAATCGCCACGACATCGCTATCACCATAGCCCACTATCCGTCCGGTTCATCCAAGTGGAATCCAGTGGAGCACCGTCTGTTCAGCGAGATCAGCAAGAACTGGGCGGGCAGGCCTCTCGACAGCTACGAAACCATCCTCAAATACATCCGCACGACCACCACCTCTTCCGGTTTGCGAGTACGCGCACACCTTATCCGGCGTCGTTATCCGAAGGGCGTCAAAATCACTGACGAGCGGATGCAGGCGCTTTCCGTTACAAAGGACCAGACTCTACCCAAATGGAACTACACCATCCGACCGTCTTGAAAACGGGAACTTATTTTGTCGCCGGCCCTTAGGGTATAATTGGAAGAGTCCGAGGATGACCACGAACAAAACCATCGACGCGATTTATGAAGATGGCGTCTTTAAGCCGAAAGACCCCATCGATTTAGACGAAAGGACCGAAGTCCGCCTGGTCATTCAGCATATCGGCTCCTCGGATGAGGCGATCGCTCTTTTGGAGGCCTGGTCCGAAGGGGACGCTGTCGAGCAGGCTGAGACCTGGGCCTTTTTGAAGAAAGCACTCGACGAAGACCGTCTTTCCTCGCGCAAACTCTTCGAGAACTGATGATCGTCGTCCTGGACACAGGGCCGCTCGGGATGGTCACCCACCCGAGAGCATCCGGCGAAAATAGAGAATGCAGCACCTGGCTCCGGGGAATGCTCGAAGACGGCCACCGCATCGTCATCCCGGAAATCTGCGACTACGAGCTTAGACGGGAGCTCGTCCGCGCGACAAGCAGGAGGGCTTGAAACGACTCGATGCTCTGGCGAGCGCTCTCGTTTATCTTCCCCTAGGTACAGCAGTGATGAGGCACGCAGCTCACCTGTGGGCGCTTGCGCGCAACGAGGGTCGGCCCACGGCCTCCATGGACGCGCTCGATGCTGACGTCATACTCGCCGCACAAACGCTTTCCTTGCGGTCTGATGATGAGGCACCCCTCGGCGCGACGACGAACGTCGGCCATCTAGCGCGATTCGTCGACGCACGAGCGTGGCGCGAGATATCCTAAACGCACTGGCGGGCAAGCATTCACGGCGGCGGAGATCCATGCGGGACGGTCTGAAGAATTGGCTGCGCGGATCCTCGTTACGTTGCCCGGCGACTTAGTTGACATGGACCGAAATGATTCCGTGGCGGCTTCCGCTTCAATGTTCAAAGAACGTCGAGTGACTCATAGTTGTTGTGGACAATCGCCTTCATGTATCCCCGCCATCGTTAACTGGTCGAAGCGAGTCCCTCGTGAACGAGTTGGTCACTCGGTGGCGATCAGCCAGAGTCCGAGACATTAGGGAGCAAAGATGGCTTACTCACGTCCCCATCATCGCAGAGGTCGTTCACGGATCGAGCCGGATGTTCAGGGAGCCCTCGCTGTCATGAGTGCGGAGGAGCTTCGCTCGTTTGTCCAAGAGGCCCTCGAGCAACTCGACGACAGACCGCGGACCGCGCTCGTGGATGCCTTGATCGCGCGTGCGGCGAAAGGTAACTCTGGCTGGAAGCCGTCCTCGCCAGGCAACGAGATCGTCCGCGAGGTCGAAACGTTCACCGCCGCCGTGCGCCGCATCGGGTACGCCGCGCCCGAGCAAATCGATGACTACCTCCGCCAGGGAATGAAGGCGTTTCTCGGAGGCGACTACGCGACAGCGCGGGCGATCTACCAAGCCCTCTTGCCGCCGATCGCCGAGGCCGACATCGATCTAGGTCAGCATGAGTTGGTCGACGAGGTGTTGACCGTCCGCGTGCACGATTGCGCTGCCCAGTATCTGGTGACGGTTTACGCAGCCACGCCGCTCGAAGCCCGTCCGGAGGCTCTGTGGCGGGCCATTGGCGCGGTCGACGGCATCAGCACGTTCTGGGAGCCGCTCGGAGAAATGGAGCGTGTCGCGCCCGAACCGCTGCCTGAGCTAGACGCCTTCCTTCCGCGTTGGTTGGCGCGCGTCGAGCGAGAGCCTAGCTCGGAGAACGAGTGGGAGGACCATCGTGATCGTTGGCTGCGGGAGGCCGCGGAGCGCCTCGAAGGGGTGGCCGGTCTCGCACGGCTTGCACGCCAGACAGGAAGGCCCGAGGCACTTCGCGCTTGGTGCTCAGCGCTTGCCGACCGCGGAGAGTGGGCCGACGCGCTCGGTGCTTACAAAGAGGCTGTAGAGGTTGTTGGGAAGTCGCACTCGCGAGGTGGCTTTCTCGACGGTGCGGCGCTTGCTGCGCAGCAGCTCGGGCGGCGCGACGCCACCAAGTGTCTCGAGGCCGCGTGGCTCGGCGCGCCGTCTATGGTTCGCCTCCTGCGTTGGCTCGGCGCCGGGAGCCGAGCGCTTCGACGCTGGGAAAGCGCGTCGTAGCGGCGACCCAGAGTTGCCCTGCTGAGGCCGCGCGACAACGCGGCCTGCTCCACATCCTGGCAGGCGATGTGAAGGCTGCGGCAAAGCTTCTTGCTAAAGCGCCGGGACTCGGGTGGTCGAGTGAGGACCACCCGGGTCCGCTGCTCTTCCCGGCATTCGCTGAGTTCCTTGCAGATGGAACCGAAGCGAAGCTCAGCAACGAGCTGTTCGACGGCCTGAAGGATACCCACGTCGACATTTTCTCGATGGATTGGGACGATGGCAATGGGATATCCGCGAAACCCGAGCTCAGAACGCCGACGGTTGCGGAATTGATCGAGCTCGCCCGGCCAGCCGCGCGCATCGACCCAAACCACTTTGTCGTGATGCTCGAGGGCATGCAGTGCGCCGCCACGCGACGAACCGAGGGTGTCCTCGTCAACAAACGCCGTCGCCACTACGGCCACGCCGCCATGCTCATTGCCTGCTGCCTCGAGCTCGCGTCGATCGTGGGCCAGAAAGAGGCCGTGTCGGCCATGTCGGAATGGGTCGCTGAGCTCCGCCGTGCGTACAAGCGCTTTCCCGCGTTTCAGCGCGAGCTCGAGGACGCTCTTGCGATGCGGAGCACGAGGCAGCGATCGCGATGAGAGGCTTGCTCCCGGTGCTCGCTCCTCGGTCGAGCTCGGCTTTGACGGCATCGAAGTCGAATGCTCCGTACGAGAGCAATAGGCTATCCGCATACTCGATCGAAGGACTGACCGGCGACTTCGTCACCGTTGAAGGATTTGCGTTCGGCTTTATCGATGAGACGCGTTGGGCACTCGTCAACGTCGATGCCGACGGGCTCGTCGTCGAGGAGATGGCGCTCGACGGGTCGAAGAGAACGGTGGCGTCAGGCCTCCCACACCTCCTGAGTATCAATTTCATCGTGGAAGGCGCTCGTGGGAGGTGGCGACTCGAAGGCAGCGAGGGTGAGTCATCGGAGCTCGTCGTCGTGGATGGCTCGATCGGCTCGAGCGAAACCGAGATACTTCGATTCACCTACGACGAAGAGTCGACCACGGGCTACGGCATCGTCACGCCAGACGGCAGAATCTTTCAGACCACCTACGATGTTTCCGACGTCCAGAGACGAATCGATCTGTTCAGTGTTCTCCCGTGGCTTCTGCACGCACAGGGATCGTCGATGTCGATGCCGACGAGCCTCGGTATCAGAACACCCGACGGAGCTTTCGAGCGATTGGCGACCGTTTCGAAACTCGTTTCGTGTCTGGAAAGACCACCGAGCGACACCGTAATCTACTGCATCGGGTACGATTCCGAGAACACCGAGCTTTGGTCCTTCGCATCGGACGAAAAACACTTCGAAGCCATTGGAACGCTCTCCGGTGGTTTCTACCAGGGAGATGTGATCTCTGAGAACGAGATCGTACTGAGCTTCGGTAATCAGTTTGTCGTCGTGAGTCAGGACTCGAAGACTGCGGTGCGACTGCTCGTGCCTGAGGCGGATGAGGACATCGATTGGTACGCTAGCACGTTCCGCGCGGGAAAACTCGCGGTGTCCGGGACCGACGACGAATCCGGATCGAGCAAAATAACGGTGTACGAGCTGAAGCGAAACGAACCGTAAGCAGCGACCGGGAGGACCGTGGATGGAGTCGAGGTGGTTCTACACATCACCGCTCAATCACGACAACAGCAACGAATGAGACGCGCTGTCTCAACGTCTCGGGATAGCGATCGAGGAAACGTGCCCAGGCGTTTCGCTAACACTCGGTAGAGAGCCGATCTTCGGGTACCGAGGGAGCACCATGCCTTCCCCCACCGGCGCTCGTTAGATCCTGCCGCCACGCGACGCCATTCCATCTGTTTGCCATGTATTACGTTATACGTTATAATCGCCAGCGTAATCCGGTCCTTCACTGGAAAGGGCGCTCGAGATGTTTTTGACGGCGCCAGCTCATCGGCCGCACGGAAATGCTGTCCAATCGAGCTGTGGCCAGTTGCGCGGCGTAAGTTGGATCAGCTCAACCAGGCCCAGGTGCTTGACGATCTTCAAGTACCTCCGGGCAATCGGGAGATGTCCCGGCCGCTGTTGAATTTGGTCGGGTAGCGGCGGCACCTGTGAATACTCTTAGGCAGCAACCTCATCGCTGTCAAGAGATTTCTGTTTGCTTCTAAGCGCGTGAACGAGAGCGCCCATATGGCGATAGCCTTTGATACGGTGAAACTTTTTCTCCGCCGTGACGACGCCGAGAGCGGTCCATCGGCGAATCATGGAAGGACTCTTCCACCGCTTGACGTTTCTCGAGACTCTGCGGATGGTGCCGTTGAGATTCTCGATGGCGTTTGTCGTGGCCAGAGATTTGCGAAGTAACTCGGGTAGAGCGAGCTTCACAACCGTGAGGGTCTCTTCCATCCCTTCGCGAAGGCTTCCGGCAGCTTCGTCGTAGCCGTTTCGCTCGAGCCACGACACCAATGCCTGAAGTCGCTTGCGCGCCTTGTCGGCACTCTTGCATTTGTACGCTTCCTTCATTGTCTGGAGCACGTAGGCGTGACGGGACTTGGGAAGGTACGAGCGTAGATTTCGTAGTTTGTGGAGCTGGCATCTTTGGATAACCGCGAGATCCCCAAAAACGTCGACGAGTTCTTTGCGGATCCCTTTGCCTCCGTCCACTACGCAGAGAATCGATTCGTCGATCCGCAATCCCCGCTCGAGAAGGTTCTGCAACATCGCGGTGCACACCGAGTTTTCCGTCGAGCCCAGCCATATACCCAAGGGCACCTTCGTTCCATCTATTGTGATACCGAGAGTTACGACGACGGTCTGTCCGGCCACCTCAAGGCCATCCAGCATCAGTGCCGCAAGCTCGAACTCCTCTAGCCGCCGAGACAGGTATTCCTCGAGCTTCTTAGTCGTCTGGCTCACGAGGTGACGGCTGGCGGCACTCTTGCTCGTGCCACGAGACTTCAACTTCGCCGAGGGTTTTGTCCAGACTCGATTCGTAATTTCGGGTCGATACCCCCACCAAGATCTGGTTCAGCACTCGCTCCGGAAGCGGGTCTTCTTCGCGGAAGGCTTCGAAGTGTGGAAGCGACGCCTCCTCGCCCGACTTCGAACGAACTCGAGGTCGCGACACTTGGATTCGACGACCGCCGAAGCTCAGCTCCCCATCCGTGCTCCCCCAGTGGTTATGAGTTCGCTCCTTCTCGTGCTTGCCCTTCGGCCCCGCGATCTTCTCCGCGTCCTCTCTCAGGAGTAGGTGCAATGCGGTCAGTCCTTGCTCGTACACCCATTCCGTCAGGTCCGCCTTCGTGGCCGCGATCCCAGCTATCATCGGTAGCAGTATCTGACCGACTTGGCCAACTACCTTGCCCGTAGGCGAGTGCGTTTGCTTTCTTACTGGCTTCTTTGATTTCCTTGGCATGGTGGCTCCTTGTCCCCTCTGGAGACGGTTGGTTTGGCAGACCTATTCTTAGGCCGGCCAAGGAGCCGCCGCTACCCCAAATTCAACATCCGGCGGGACATCCCCGGCAATCGGCTCGAACGATTAAAAGGAGATCGAAAGGGACAGTGTAGTATTCGCATCAATCAGCAGTACCGAGTCTGCTTCAAATGGACCGATCGGGGACCGGAAGACGTGGAAATCATCGACTACCATCGGTAGGTCACAGGAGCTCGTTATGACAACGTTACCGAAACATCGCGCGCCGACACATCCTGGCGAAATGCTGCTCGAAGAGTTTCTCGAGCCGTTTGGGATGACTCAGAGTAGCTTGGCAGAGCTCATTCACGTCTCCTACCCGAGAGTGAACGAGATCATCAACGGCAAGCGAGGTATTACCCCTGACACCGCCTTACGGCTGGCTCGACTGTTTGGCACGACTCCGGAGTTCTGGCTGAACGGTCAACGCAACTGGGACCTGTGGCATGCGATGCGATCACCGGAGGCACGCGATCTCGACAAAATAAAGCCTGTATCCGCTTGACCGGGGTCGGACTGACCAGACGGCTGTTTCATTTGTCGAACCGGCGGCGATCCGGTACATTCGTTGCGCGATGGCGCGATCGTTTCCCAGCCCGCCGCCCCACTTTAGGCGATACGATCCCATGAACTTCGGCGGGCCCTCCGGACAGACCGGCGGCAAACTCGTACGCGCTTTGACCCATCCACCCGATGTCCAAGGAGCATGGACGATGAGCAACGTGACATTGAATGTGAACGGTACGAACCATACCGTGGATATCGACCCTTCGACTCGACTGCTCTACGTCCTGCGAAACGATCTCGGCTTGCGGGGCCCGCGGTTTGGTTGCGGACTCGGCCAGTGCGGAGCGTGCACGGTGATCATCGACGGTGTGGCGACTCGGTCGTGTGTCATGCCGACGTCCCGAGTCGAAGGCGAGATCACCACGCTCGAAGGACTCGCCCAAGACGGCACGCTGCACCCGGTGCAGCAGGCGTGGATCGACGAGCAGGTTCCACAATGTGGTTTCTGCCAGAACGGGCAGATCATGACGGCCAAGGCGCTTCTGGACCGAAATCCGAATCCGACGGACGCCGAAATCCGTAAGGGTATGGCCAGAGCCCTGTGCCGGTGTATGACCTACTACCGGATCCAGAAGGCGGTCAAACGTGCCGCGGGAGGATCGTCGGCTGCTGACGCCAAGTCCGACAGTAAGGTGGTGGGCTGATGACATCCTTCACGAGTATCCCGAAAGCGATCCCCAAACAAATCAAAGACGCGCTGGAGCGGCGGAGCGCCGGGACCTCCCGGAGAGATTTCCTCAAGACGTCGGGTGTCTTTGTGTGGTGAGCTTCGGCGCGACGGCCGTCTCCCCCGCCGGCTCGCTCGTTGCCGCTGCGCAGGGTGAAGCGGCGAAAACCCAGGCCGCGGGACCGTATCCCGAGCCCGACTTCAGGCAACTCGATTCGTGGATCGTCATTCATGAGAACAATACGGCGACCTTTTTCGTTGGTAAGACGGATTGCGGCCAGGGGACGGGAACCGCGTTTCGGCAGATGATGTCCGACGAGCTGGATATCGCCTACGACGACACCGACGTCATCATGGGCAGCACCGACGTCACCCCGGACCAGGGGGGATCCGGCGGCTCCGATGCGATACAGAGAGATGGTTGGCCGATGCGAAGGGTGGCCGCCGAGGCCAGACGCGTCTTGCTGGAGCTGGCCTCCAAGCGGTTCGGGGTGCCTCCCGAGAATATTGACGAGCTAAACGTCAGCGACGCGGTGATCACGCTGAAGTCGGACCCCTCGAAGAGAGTCACCTACGCGGAGCTGATCGATGGGAAGCAGTTCAATGTCACGTTGACTGGCGATAACGTCAACGAGACCACCGGCCGAGCCGTGGTCAAGCCGGTGCAAGAGCTCGAAAACGTCGGCCAGTCTCTAGAGCGCTACGACATTCCACCCAAGGTGGACGGGTCGCTGACATGGGCGGTGGATGTCAAGCTTCCCGGAATGGTGCATGCACGGAACGTCAGGCCGCCGGTGGTCGGCGCGAAACTCATCAGCATCGACGAGTCTTCCGTCAAGGAGCTGCCAGGATTCATCCGAGTGGTCAGCAAAGGCAACTATGTGGCGGTGGTCTGCGAGCGCGAAGAGCAGGCGATCGACGCCTCCAGAAAACTCAAAGTCGATTGGGAGAAGCCAGCGGCTGCGCCGTTTCCGACCTCCGAAGAGCTGTACGGGTACATGCGCGGCGCAACGCCCATGTCGAGCTTGGATCCGGATGTGGTGGGAGATCCAGACGCGGCGCTCGAGAGCGCAGCGACGGTTATCGAAGCCGAGTACGACTTCCCTTTCCAAGGGCACACTGCCTTCGGTCCAGCCCATGCCCTGGCCGACCCGTCTGACGGTCAGATGACGATCTACTCCAACGACATGAAATCCTACGGCATGCGGCGCGGGGTCGCTGAGTTTCTTGGGATGCTAAAGGATCGGGTGCGCGTGGTGTGGATGGAAGGCCCTCAGTCCTACGGACGCACGGCCGCAGACGATGCCGGCTTCGAGGCAGCATTTCTGACGAAAGAGATCGGCCGGCCGGTTCGCGTGCAGTGGATGCGGGACGAAGAGACTGCGTGGGACACGAAGGGTCCCGCCTATACGTTCAGGTTACGTGGAGGGTTGGACGCCGAGGGTAACCTCGTTGCGTTCGATTACGACGCTCAGAGCGCCGACTACAATCACGTCGGATACAACGAGGTCGAGACCGTCTTGATCTCACAACTCATGGGAACGAGGCTAAAGACGCCGAACAGCGGCCGGGCGACAACACCCTCGGACTTGTATGCGATCCCGAACAGGCGCATGTCGGCGCAGGTCGTGCGCCTTCCCGAGGTCTGGGAAACGCCGCTTCGAACCGGGAACCTTCGGGATCCGAACGGACCCCAGGTGAGCTTCGCCTCCGAATCGTTCATGGACGAGCTTGCGGTGGCGGCGCACGCCGATCCGGTCGCATTTCGACTAGAGCTGCTCACCGCCAGCACCGACGACGACAGCGGGTTCAAACGAGCGCGCTCGATCGCGGTCATTCGCGCGGCCGCGGATGCCTACGGCTGGGGATACCCGTGTCTCGCCGAAACCACGCGACGGTGACGGCGAAGCCATCTTGACGGGGCGTGGAATGGCGTACTCCTACCGCAGCCAGACAGTGGTCGCGGAGATTGCCGAGGTCGAGGTGAATCGCGAAACCGGTCACGTCTGGGTCAAACGGCTCGTGTGCGCGCACGACTGCGGCCTGGTCATCAACCCCGAAGGGTTGCGCGGCACGATCGAGGGCGGGATGCTCCACTCGCTGAGCCGCGCGCTCCACGAGGAGGTGCGCTTCGACACCGAAAGGGTCACGAGTGTGGATTGGCGTTCTCATCCCAGCCTCACTCATGCCGACACGCCGGCCGCGATCGACGTCGTCCTGGTCAACGGAGATCCCAATCCGGACCGGCCCGATCTGCCGCACTACGGAGCCGGCGAAGCGGTATGCAAACCGCTGGTTGCGGCAGTCGCCAACGCCATCTACGACGCGACTGGAGTTCGTCTTCGCCGGGTTCCCTTCCGAGACGAGCGCGTGCTCGCAGAGCTCGAGGCCGCAGGCGTGTAGGCAAGTCAGGCAGATAAGTGAAGCGGACTGCGGCGTCTAGCCGTGCGGGCGCGACTATTACCTGAACACCGACCTGACGAGGGCCGTGTTCCCGCGCGGCCGGGATGATACAAAGGTCTTATTTCACGTCGGGGAGCCCGGAAAATGATGCTGAAAAACGACAGGAACAGCCCGGTTGCACGGCTCTAGCGTGGGCTCTAGACTGGAGCGAGACTGCATCGAGGACGCTAATGCCCAGTGTTACCTATCCCCACATCGAAGTTACCTCCGAGGGAGTCGCCTATGTCGCAGGCACCCGGACGAAGGTGCTTGAAGTTGCGCTCGATCGCATTGCGCATCACTGGGACGCAGATGAAATCCATCGGCAGCATCCGCACCTGAGTTTGGGGCAGATCTACGCCGCGCTTGCTTATTACTTTGACCACAAGGGATTCGCTTTTCCCTGCCACCGAATCGCGTCGGTATGATAGTCGCCTCGAGGAACGCTTTGCCCGTGACATGGCTCGGATCGCGCCCGATTGGGACGAGATCCGGGAGCCCGAAGCCGTGCCCGCCGCGGGCAAGCTTGTTTTTCCCGACTTCCTTCTGCGCCACCGTCTGGATCCGGCCCGGGCGTGGCTCGTTGAGATTGTTGGGTTCTGGACACCAGACTACCTTTCCCGTAAGCTCGCGGGTCTGCGTGCTGCTCGTATCCCCAACCTCATTCTTTGCGTCGACGAAGAGCGGCAGTGCTCCGAAGCAGACCTTCCGGAGAACACCCCTGTCGTCCGCTTCCGGAGGCGAATCGACGTGGCAAAGCTGATGGAAGTTCTGGAGGCATCGGATGGTTGTACGTGAGTGGAGCGTTCATTATCGTTCGCTTCTGGCACGGCTCTTCCTCCCGAAACGCTACGTCGCCATCACGCTGTCGAACCACGTCCTCACGCGCGAGACGAGCCTCGACGAGCGCGTCCTCCGCCACGAGTGGGTGCATGTGGAGCAATGGCGCCGTTACGGATTGTTTGGATTCCTCGTCCGATACCTCTGGTACCACTTCAAGTGCGGCTACGACTCAAACCCGTTCGAAATCGAGGCACGCGAGGCGGAGAAGAGCCTCCCGGGTTAGCGTCCGACGCGTGACAGGTAGGCCCGAATCTCGTCGGCGCCCTGGGCGTTAGGGCGCATCTTCAAGTAGATCTCGAAGGCGTCCGTGGCGGCTTCGTGTTGGTCGAGCTGGTAGTACACGAGCCCGAGCTCGCGGTACGGATCGGCGAAGTTTCGGTCGGCGGCCGCGGCGCTCCGGAAGGCTTGGATCGCCTGCTCGGCCGAGTTGATCCCACCCGTATCCCACAGGATTTTGCCTTTGTAGTAGAGCGCGGCTGCATCGTTCGGGTTGCGCTCGAGCTCGTTCGCGAACGCCTTCGCCGCGTTCTTGTACTCCCCGCGGTGGTAGTTGTCCGCAGCCACGTGTACGCGAACGCGCTCGACGACGCGCTGGTACGTTTCCTCGTTGCGGGTCATCGCCGCACCGTCGATCGTCCCTCGGTAGCGCGCGTTGATCTCGCGCGTCAAATTGCTGATGCGCGCGGCATGGGTCGAGTGATCGCTGAAAAAGAAATTTTGTACAGCGTTCTGATCTGCAGTGTAGCTATCGAACACCCGCCACACCTCGGGTGCCTGGAACGGGTCGTAGCCCGCATCGACCATGTAGTTCAGGCCGATGCGATCGGCTTCGTCCTCGAGCTTGCGTCCGTGGCCGTTGACCATCGCGGACACGGTGAGACCTGCGCCGAGCCCGGCGAGCGCGCCCGCCCAACCTTTGTCGGTGGCGGCGCCGACCGCGATCCCTCCGGCGATCGCGCCGAGCTGAAGCCATTTCATCTTGTTCTGCTTCTTGTAGCCGCGATAGCCGTGGCGATGCGTCGCGTGCGCAATCTCGTGTCCGAGAACCGTGGCGAGCTGCGCTTCGTTTTCGAGAATCGCGAGCAGGCCCGTATGCACGACGACGCTTCCGTCGGGGAGCGCGAACGCGTTCAAGCTCGGATCGTCGATGACGGTGAAGTTGAAGCCGAGCTCGTTCGGATCGACCCACGCGGGTACGAGGCTGTCCCCCACTTGGCTGACATAGCGGACCAGCTCGGCGTCGTCGTAGGGCTCGAGAGCATCCTTCAACTTCGCCACGTCCTGCCGGACCAGATTCATGAACTTCGCTTCGTCTTGATTCAAGCCCTGGGCTCCAACGTCTACCTCGGTAAGCTGCACCGAGCCGTCATCGAGCACGGTGCCCTTTCCCTTGAGACGCATGCCTGGCTCGAGCGCCGGTCTTTGCATCGTGCGTGGCCAGAACATCTCGAGGCCTTCGACTTCGATCGACGCATCGGAGACGGTCTCGATGAAGCCTTCGACTTTGACGTTCTCGTTCTTTTTGTTGCGGACTTTCAGCTTTTTGGCGACGAAACGATCGCCGCGCCGGTCACCCTCGACTTCGACTTCCCAGCCGATACGAAGATCGGTTGCGGAGATGTCCTTCTGATTTTTGCGCTCGATCTTGGCGTCGGACCGAAGCTCGACGGAGATACCTTCGACGACGAAATTGCGGCCGTGAACGTCCCAGAGGTAGCCCTTGAACTTTTAGGCGTGAACGCTGGCCGCCACCAACAGAACACACGCAAAGAAAAACAAACGTCTGTGCATACGGCGACGCTAGCGAGCATTCGGGTCGTTGTCAACTGGGAAAGACGCGCGGCGGAGGTAGTGCTCGTAGTGCTCGAGCCCGGCCGCGAAGCCGTCACGGCCGAACCCGAAGCGCACGTGTTTATCGCCGTAGCTGAGGAAAGAGCTCGGCAACAACACGACGCCTGCTTCTTGCGCGAGGGTGTGGCAGTAATCCGTGGCCGAGGGTACGTCGACGCCCACGAGAGCCACCTGACCGGCGCGAGGCGCGCGCCATTGAAAGAGCTCGTCCCAGCGCTCGAAAAACGCTTTGCCGCGCGCGAGGTTGCTCTCCACCCGTCGGCGGTTTCTCGCGAACAACTCGTCCCGGGCATCGAAGGCAGCTAGCGCGAGAAGCTCGACCGGCGCCGGCGGACAGATGCTCGTGTAGTACTTCCAGTTCAGAATGTTCTCGCGAAGCGCCTGGTCCCGGACCACAACCCACCCGCTGCGAAGCCCTGGCAAGCCGTAGGACTTGGAAAGCCCGGCGAGCACGATACTCCGCTCGTAGATCTCCGCTGCCGTGGGGAGCGCCGTCGTGCCTTCGAGCTCGAGCCCTCGGTACATCTCGTCGCTGAAGAGCCAGACGTCGCGTTCACGTGCGCGCTCGACAATCTCGGAAAACTCCCCCGGCGTCGGCATAAACCCGGTCGGATTGTAGTGAAATCAGTAATATCGCCATCGCCGTGGATCTTCCGAAGGATGTACTGTCCGCGGTTCCCTGCCACCGAGCGGTACTCCTCGATGCCGGTTCTTTTGACGTATTGGAGATAGTCGTCTGCCTTCTCGGCCGGTGTTCTCCCGTGCCAAATGCGGGCGATCATGGACTCCTCCTCACCTAACTGGTAAACTACATTACGTTGGTTAGAGATGAAGCACAACAGTTACCCGTGCCTCGATTTCGTCAACTCGGGATCGCCACGCGCACAAGAGCTCAGGGACGCGCTCTTCGAGATCTTTGCGGCCGAAGCTCGCGGTCGTCGTGCGCCCCGTCGTGCACTGCGTGCTCTCGAGGAGAAGTTATCGGCGTCGTATCGACAGCCGCTGCTCGAACGGAACGACGGTCGCTACCAGCTCACCTGGGAGTCGAACGCCAGAATGGGTGACATCGTCCGCTCCACCGTCGAGCTTTTGACATCCGACGATCTCGGGCGGCTGCGTCTGTGCGCGGCCGATGACTGCAACGGGGTATTTCTGGATCACAGCAGGAACGGATCTCGCCGGTGGTGTGACATGAACGTGTGCGGCAATCGCGCCAAGGCCCGACGTTACTACGCGAGGTGGTCATGAGTGGTGAGACGGAATGGTTCCTTCCCTTTCTTGGATGCGTCATCGTTGTGCTCGTTCTGTTGCTTCTGCATTCGCGTATCGAGATGGAGCAGCGGCTCCAGCGCCGTCTCGACGAGTGGCGAACTAGTGAGCTCGAATCACGAGCGGCAGAGCTTCTCGAACGATGGAAGCTCGAGGCCGAACCGGATATTCGCCGCGACGCTGTCCGCCGCTCGCGGGCGGCGGTGACCGGCAAGGTCACCGAGCACCTCGTTCCGCTCATGGGCAAGTTTCCTTACAACCCCAAAGATGTGCGCTTTCTCGGAACGCCGGTCGATCTAGTCGTCTTCGACGGCATGGATGAAGACGATTTGAGCGAGATCGTGTTCGTCGAAGTCAAGACAGGCGCGTCGGCAAGTCTGAGTACGCGAGAAAGGCGCATTCGTGATGCCGTCCGCGCCGGCTGCGTTCGCTGGCACGAGCTTCGTATTGACTAGTGGCTAGCGCAAGCCCATGCGATCGAGAAGCGCCTGGAACCGAGGCTCGGATTTGAGATCGACGAGAAATATATCCGGAATTGCCTTCGCGTAGATCAGTAGAGGCATAGAAGGAATCTCTACCCTTTTCCCGAGCGTTCGCTCCGCGAAGCCGCCTCCTCGAGCAACCAAAGCGGGCCGACGAGGAGTTGTTCCAGGTTCTTGAAAAAGGCCGGCGACTTTTTTTCGTAAACGAAATGCCCGACGAATTGAAGGAGCCAGCCCCCCAGGAATCCAGCCCAGAGGATCGCGGTGGAGACCGCCGGCGCCACCACGAACGCGAGCGCAATGAACCCGGCAAACGGTAACGTCAGCTTCACGCTGAGCCGCAGGTCGTAGAGGACCGCCGCGACTGCCACTGGCACCGCCAGGCTGACCGGCCCCAGAGAAATCCGGGAAAGCAGTCCGACGAGCGTGACGATAATCAGCGGAACGCCGACGTAGTGAGTCATCTTGTTCGCCGGATGCCGATGATAGGCGCCGTAGTCCTCGAAAAGTTTGGAAAGCTCTGGACTCGCCACAACTACCTATCGTCTCACGGCGGGGGGACTTTCGACAAGAAGCCCCCGTGCTATGATGGCCCCCGGGAGCTCGAAGACGAGACGGTAGAGGAGGTTACCACTCATGGCGAAGGATTCGGAGGTCGCAAACACGGAGGCACACATTCCCGGCATCGATTACGACCCCGGCGCTCGGGAACGCCCGGCCTCGTATTCGATGATCGAGCCGCGCCTGAAGAACATCTACGCGCAGTTCTACAAAGCGACGTATTTCTCCGACGACAAGGCTCTCGACGGGAAGACCCAGGAGCTGATTGCGCTCGGGTGCTCGCTAGTGGCGAAATGCGATGGATGCATCGAAGGACACATCAAGAAGGCACTGAAAGAAGGCGCGACCAAAGAGGAGATCAGCGAAGTGATCGTCATCGCCGTGGGCATCAACGCTGCTGCCATCGTGGATATGACGGATAAGGCAGCGATCAATCTAGGGTTGGACCACTTCCCCTCCAAGGCCAAACGGAAGGACTAGAACGTTTCCATCCAATCCGAGTAGCTCCCAAGGCGTTGAGCGAGAACGCCGAGGGACGCGGATGGT
Source organism: Candidatus Marinacidobacterales bacterium (assembly GCA_965237955.1). GTDB lineage: Bacteria > Acidobacteriota > Vicinamibacteria > Marinacidobacterales > SMYC01. Next base: position 5,997,859 of record OZ250169.1, read on the forward strand.
GTGACTCCCGCCTCGGTGATGATTCCCGCGAACAGCTGGGGCGGAGTCACTTCGAAGAGCGGCACCTCCGACGTGTCGGTAGGCTCGAGCTCGATAGCCTCGGTGCTCGAGACTTTGTCTTCAGCGCAAACCGCATACATGGCGATGTCCTCCTCACGCGCGGCCAACGCGAGAAGACGAGTTCCTACTTTGTTGACCACGGCTCCCGAGGGCAGTACCGCATCCGCACCAACGAGGATAACCTCGACCTGGAAGTTGACGACCGCGGCCGCGATCGCCGCGTCTGGGACGAGCGTCACCCCAATCCCGGTCTCTCGCAATGTGTCAGCTACGACGCTCCCCTCGCCTCCGGGCCGTGACTCCGCGACGCCGACCCATGGCGGTCTCGCATGGAGAAGCGCGTCTGTGACCGTTTCCGAGCGGGACAGCGTAAAGACTCGTCGCTCTCGCACCAGCTCGCCTGCCTGTCGCGCAGCGCGCCCGTCGGCAGTCGCGGCACGCTCGATGGCAACGCGCGCCTCGCGCTCCGCGGCACCAACGTCGCCCCGCGCCGCGTGCATCGTCCGGTGGATCCGGTTCGCGATGACGACCATGGACGGTCTCACTCGCGCGAGCTCCCGCGCGAGAGTTGCGAGCTGGCCCCAGGTGCACTCATCCGAGCGCGCGCGTTGCCTCAGAATCTCGAGCGCCCGAATCGATAAATAGGTCGAGCCGCGGGTTCGATCTTGTGCGATCGCTTCGACGGACCACCCGGATTCCGTCACGCTTTACCGAGGACCGCGACCAGCCGTTCCGCCTCGAGGCTTCCGATCAGAAACCTCTTGGTGCGAAAACCCGAGACCCGTTGCTCCTCCGCGAGCTCGAGGAGCACGCCCGTCGTCCCCCGGACCGTGTAGACTGATGTCGGCTCGCCGTCGAGTCGACCTGCGCGGATCCCCCAACCCCCGAATTGCAAAATCGGGCGGTACGACACGACGCGCGCGCGCACGATATTGGTTATCGGCACCCGCTGTATCGGCCAACCGAGATGGCCGAACTCGGCTGTCAACATGTCTGCATCCATCCGAATAAGGAGTCGGCCGAACATCAGCGGTAGTAGAACGAGCGGCACGCCAATGACGGCCGGCACCCACGGCAGCGTTGGCACGGCAGCAGCCTGCGCCCACACGACTCCTGCCACGCCCAGCAGATACAGAAACTGTACGAGCGGGTGGAACGAAACCGTCTCCTCGTACCGAAACATGGGTCTGCGGACGGCTACGCCATCAGCCGTCGGCCGTCGGCCATCAGCTTCCCTTGCGCTTCCCGTTCAGCAATCCCGCCATGAGGCTTTCGAATTGCGGGAACAACAACGCCTGAGGCCCATCGCTGAGCGCTTTTTCCGGCTCGGGATGGATCTCGACCATGATCGCATGAGCACCCACCGTCTTGCTCGCGAGGGCCAGCGGCGCCACGAGGTCGCGCTTGCCGGCGGCGTGCGACGGGTCAACGATCACCGGGAGGTGCGTCCGACCGCGCAGAACGGGAACGGCGCTCAAGTCGAGCGTGTTCCGGGTGGCGGTCTCGAACGTTCGAATCCCTCGCTCGCACAAAAACACTTGCTGGTTCCCGCCGGCGAGAATGTACTCGGCTGCCTGGAGCAGCTCGTCCAGGGATGAGCTCATGCCCCGCTTCAGCATGACCGGCCGACGCACGCGCCCCACTTCCGAAAGCAGCGAGAAGTTCTGCATGTTGCGCGCGCCAATTTGAAGGATGTCCGCCTTCTCGGCCACGCGCGCCACGTCGTCGGGTGACAGGACTTCGGTGACCACGGGAAGGTCGTACTTCCGCCCGGCCTCGACGAGCATGTCGAGGCCCTCGTAGCCCAGTCCCTGAAAGCTGTACGGCGACGTGCGCGGCTTGAAACATCCGCCCCGCAGGATCAGCCCACCGTGCTCCTTGACCTCGCGTGCGCATGCCATGATCTGGTCCATCGATTCGACCGCGCATGGCCCGGCAATGACGACGAGGTCGTCGCCCCCGAGTCGTGCACCCTTCACTTCGATGACGGTGTCCTCGGACTTGTACTCGCGACTCGCGAGCCGGTACCCAGATGCTTTCCGTTTGTCGTGAACGGGTTTGAATACCGGTTCCGCCGCGCTTTCCGCTTCGCCATCGGCCTGGGGCGCGACGCTACCCCGCCCCGACATTGGTGCGCGCAAGTCCTGCGACGGGTAGCAACCCAAGACTTTGATGAAACGCACGCTCCGGGTCACTTCGTCCAGCCCATTTTGAATCTTCTCGTCCGCTAGGTTCCCTTCGAAGTCGAGATAGAACATCTCCTCCCAAGGATTTTCGAGAATCGGCCGCGATTCGAGCTTGGTGAGGTTGATGCCGTGGTCGCGGAAAACGAGGAGCGTCTCGAGAAGCGAACCGGGCTGGTTTCCGGTCATCATGACGATCGACGTTTTGCACGGGATACGAGGATCCACCTCGATGGCTTTCCTGGACGCGACGAGAAAGCGGGTGAAGTTGGCGCTCTGATTCGAGATCCCGCGCTCGACAACGCTGAGCCCGTAGAGGCGGGCCGCCTCTGCGCTGGCAATAGCGGCCTGAGTCGCATTCCCGTCCTCGATAATTTTCTTCCCCGAAAGCGCGGTGTCGGTGAAGTACTCGATCTTCAAGTGAGGGAGCTCGGCGAGGAAGTCACTGCACTGGAGCACCGTTTGCGGGTGGCAGTAGATGGTTCGGATACTTGAAAGGCTCGCGTCCGGCAAGCCGAGCAGGCAGTGCTCGACTTTGAACTTGACCTCCCCCACGATCGAGAGCTGCGCGTGGAGCAACAGGTCGTAGACGTCGTTGATCCCGCCCGATGTCGTGTTCTCGATCGGGAGAATGGCGAGGTCGGCCTTCCCCTTCTCGACTGCATCGACGACGTCTTTGAATTGGGAGCGCCCCAGGTAGAATATGCTCGCGCCCTTTCGCGAGAAATATTCCTGTGCGGCGAGATGGCTGTAAGAGCCTTCGATGCCCTGGAACGCGACACGGATGACGCCGGGACCTTCGTTGGCTTTTTCCTGGTAGTACTCCTGCTGAACCCGGATCGAATCGTCGACAACGTCCTGGAAGACGCTGGTGACGTAGTGAGAGTCCAGCCCTAGCTTTTGGCCGAGCTGAATGCGGTCCGCCAGAAGCTCTTGTTCGCGGTTTTCGTCGCGAAACCAATCGGGCCCTACTTCCTTGGCCTTCGCGGCTTCGATACTACGTTTGCGACGCTCGCCCAACAGGGTGAGCAGCTCTTTGTCGAGCGCGTCGATGTCTGTTCGAATCTCGCGGATGTCTCGACCGCGCGCCTTGTCATTAGACATTTTCTTTCCTCTTCTTTAGGGGTCGCCAATAAACCAATATCGGAAAAACGTAGGGGCGGGGTGGTGTAATAGTAGGCGCGCTAGGCGCCGAAATAGAAAAAGAAAGCGGCGCGGAAGGTAGGACGTGTTTTGACGCTCACCACTCTCATCTTCTCTAATCCAGAGTTCAGATTGTCCTTCAAAAATCGTACGGCGTCAAGCCACCCCGTACGAATTTCGGATGATTGCCAGCCGATGAACTCGGGCGCCGAGTTACGCAACTTTAGCGTTTTCAACTACTTGAGATTTTGCGCGCCGTGTCACGCTTTCTGCAAAAGCGTTCTCCGAAAAGGAGATTTACCATGAGAACGACAAGCAAGACTACAGGCGTTGCGGTCTTCCTGCTCGGCGTCATGGTGAGCTCGTCGGTGCTGGCAAGGCAGAACGGGAAATTCCTCGCCCGGAGTATCAACATGCCGGTCGAGCTCAGATTGTGTGAGCACCTGGAGGACGCGATCTTGTACGAGAACGACTTGCCGACATCGGCCATGCCAGCGGAGCGGACCTTCCAATTCACCTACTACCCCGACCTCGGGGTCCTCTTGCCCGAGCAAGTACGTGTCGAGGTGGCGGGAAAGTACAAAGAGGACGACGAGCCCTTCGTCACACGGTTGGCGGTCACGATCGACGATGCCGCCGGCACGCGCGAGCAAGCCAAGAAAAGCCCAAAGCTCGACATCCGCCTGGAGCCAAAGTCCCTCGTCTTCGCGTGCGAACGATACTGCAAGCGACTCGCTCCCGTGCCCCATACCTCTACGGAGCAATAGAAAAAAAGACAACGCAAAGTCGCAAGGGCGCGAGGGCGCAAAGTGAGGCGCCTTCGGCGCTGATTCTCTCTTTGCGTCTTTGCGTTGAAAAAACAGGCCGTTGCTTTTCTCTGCGCCCTCTCCGTTCTCTGCGGTGATCCTGTGTATCGTTACGGAGGCGCTACAGTTTTCGTAGTGTCGCCGGCGCGGATACAGTTCGGGTCGAGTTGGATTCGCGCAACTCCCCTTTCTGCACTCATTTAAATCTTCCGTTCTCGTGGCACGGTTCATGCCTTCGTTCGTCTACACAAGAAAGAAGGAGAGTTGCCATGAGAACGACAAGAAGGACACGGGGGCTTTGGATCTTGATGCTCGGCGTCATGGTGAGCTCTTTGGCCGACGCGGAGCAGAAGAGGAAACTACTCAACCGCAGTATCTACATGCCAGTGGAGTTCCGACTGTGCGAACATCTCGACAGTGCCATCTTCTACGAGAACGATCTCCCCACGTCGACGATGCCCGCAAAGCGGATCTTCCAGTTCACGTACTATCCCGATCTCGGTGTCGTGCTTCCCGAACAAGTGCCGGTCCGCGTCGAGGGCGCCTACAAGGAAGACGACGAACCCTTCGTCGCAAAATTGGCAGTCACCGTCGACGGCATTCACACCGCAAGGCGCTTCCGCTCGGCCGGCACCAAGGAGCAGGTCGAAAAAAAGCTCCACAAAGTCGACATCCGCCTGAAGCCGAAAGCACTGAAGCTCAAGTGCAAGCGCTACTGCACCAAACGTGTCACGACCGTAGCCGCAAACGACCCGTGACAGAGCCGATGGCAACACCGCTCGCGCGCTGGATCAGTACAAAAGGCGCGCGAGCTTAGTTCTATAATCATCCGCCAGCTCGCTGCGGACACCGATCACGTGGAAGATGTCGACCATCATCGTCTTCGCTTTTCCCTTGGCGAGATCGCGGTCGAGCTCGGCTGCTCGCAGAAGCGACTCGAGCGCTTCGGGGTATCGTTTTTCGGCGGCGAGGAGCTGGCCGATCTGGAGTAGCACGCTCCCCTGCTTGGGATTTCCTTCGAGTTGTCGTCGTAGCTGGTCTTCGGTCACATCGGGGCTCAGCCCATGAAGCGAAAGTCCCGAACGTAAGTGCTCGAGACGCTCCGCATGCGTTCCGGAAGGCGGCCAAAGCCTGTCAACGATGGTGCGGACCTCGTCATCCACACCTTTGGCCAACAACACTTCCGCCAGCCCAATACTCGCGCCGTCATGATCAGGGCTCGTCTTGAGGACCTTCCGGTAAAGAGAGACGGCTTGGTCCGGGTCATCGGCTTGCAACTTATCGGCGCGCTCCACCATAAGCTCGATCTCCGAAGGCGACAAACGCGCTAGAAACTCCCGTACTGATTCTTCCGGGAGCGCCCCGGAAAACTCATCGGCGGGCTCGCCGTTCTTGAACGCGATCACGGTCGGTATGCTGCGGATGCCGAAAACTTGAGCGAGTTGTTGGGCTTGGTCGGTGTTCACTTTTGCGAGCAGAAACTTGCCGTTGTATTCGGCTGCGAGCTTCTCGAGCGTCGGTCCGAGAACTTTATAAGGACCACACCACTCCGCCCAGAAATCGACGACCACGGGAAGCTCGTGCGAGCGTTTCAGCACTTCCTTCTCGAACGTTTGATCGGTGACGTCGACAACCCATTCCGCGCTCAAATTTCCTCCTCTAACCTCTATGTCACCGTGCAAGCTCGAACACGCCGAGCGTTTGTCCGGCTGGGTCCGGCTGAAATCGCTCCACGCTCTCGAGCGCTTTTTTCCCGGCGGCGTCGACTTCCGCTTCGACCTCGCGTTCAGCTTGCTCCAACACTTCGTAGTTCGAGAGCGTTTCGGACAAGGATAGCTCCGCCTCCCCCAAGTAGGCCTCGTACATGCCTACCGGATCCCTCTTGCCCCAGTAGACGAAGTCCTCGTCGGGAAGGATCTTGCGCGACTCGCCCTCGTCGTGGGTCGCGTGTCCGCCCATGCGGAACGTCTTCGCGGTGATCACCACCGGCCCCTTGCCGAGACGAGCGAGCTCGCCGGCAAGCGCGGTCGTGGCGTAGACGTCGAGGACGTTGTTTCCGTCGCAGACGTACTTCGTCGCTGCGTAGATCGTGGCGACGCTGTCCATCGGGGCAGCACTGTGCTGCGCCCGCGGCGTTCCGAGCGCTATGTGATTGTCCTGCACGAAGACCAGCAACGGAAGCGAGAGCGCCTTGGCGCACATGACACCCTCGTGAAACGCCGTGGTGCGGGTACTACCGTTCCCCACCCACGTGAGCGCGATGTTGTCTTTGTTCTGGATCTTGAAGGAAAGCGCAATCCCCGCGAGAACGGGCACGAGCGAGCCCACCATACTGATGGGCGAGACCACGCCCTTCGACAGATCGCCGAAGTGTAGGTCGCGTCCCGCGGTGGGAGAGTCCGCGGTACCCAAATACGCCCGCAGCACGTCGACGAGCGGCATTCCCATCTCGTGGCACGCGCCAGCGTTACGGATCATTGGACCGACGACATCACCTTTCTGAAGAGCGTGCACCGCACCCACGGTAGTCGCTTCCTCACCGGTTCCGAGCCATGCCTTCGAGATCACACCTTGCCGTACCCATCGCTTCAGCGCGATGTCGTGAAGTCGATTGCGGACGAGCCCTTTGTAGAGGGCCACGTGTTGCATGGGCGTGAGCGCCGCGACGACGCTCTTGCGGATGGGGTCTTGCGACACCCGCGCGCGGAACTCCGCCATCACCGATGGTTCGGGCGTCCAACTTTGGTACTCGGGCGGATCGTAGGCAGCGTAGCGTTTCATGCAGGTGCGAGGTTCTTCGAGCCGTCGGCATTCATGATCCACAGAGCCGTCTCCCAACGGTCGTGGATCGCGTCGACCCAACGGCGCTCGTAGACGATCTGTTTGCCGTCGGGCGAAAGCTGCGGGCGAGCGACGTCTTCCCAGTCCAGGTAACGATCGACGGTGAGTCGGTTCTTGGCTGGCGCAGCCAGAGCAGAGCCAGCGAACAAAACGAGCGAAAGCGCGAGCAGACGGACGCGCATGATTCCCTCCCAGGAGGGTTCAGTCTACGTATTACAGAACGCCGTGCAAGCTCCTGCCCTTGACTCGGCGAAAGACTCCCCTCCTTTACTGCGACGCCGTAGCGGCAGATAGCGAGTTCGAAGGGGGGTACCAGCCCCCCCATGGGCAAGACAGCTCCCGACCACCTCGGGACTCTCATCCGCTGCTACCCCCGCGCCACCACCAGCTTGCCGCTTTGCGCTCCCCGAACCGGAGAAGCATGTCGAGCTTCAACATCAAGCTTCTCAGAGGCGTTCCGGCAAGCCATAGCCCGAGACGATTCCACCATTTGGAGAAGTCCTTGTTGTATGGGCAGACCCGGATGCAGATGGAGCAATCGCTGTTCTGCCCGACCCAGAAGCCGAAGCACTTTTCCGCATCGACGCTCCACTTGGTGACTCCGACGAGGTTCGAGCGGTTGTAGACACGCTCGCTCGGTGCGTCGAACGGGATCGCCTGCGCGGGACAGGCCTCCGCACATCTGCGGCACGTGTCGCAGAACTCTTTGACGCCGAAGAAGCGGGGCCGGTCGTGCACGAGCGGCAGGTCGGTGAAGATCTTCCCGAGTCGAACCCGCGGACCGAACTCCTTCGTGATGAGCAGACCGAGGCGGCCGTACTCTCCGAGACCTGCCTGGATGGCGAAGGGCACGTCGAGCGCAGTGTCGTTCAAGCTCTCCACGGCCCGATACCCGAGATTCCGAATGTACTGGCCCAGTGAAAGCAGGAGCACCGTGTCTTGCGAGTAGCCGAGCCCGGTGGCGGCACCGCTGAGCGCTGAAGGTACGGTCTGGATCAGGTCGTAGTCCATGCTCGTTGCGATGACGATGACGTTGTCGAGCCCCTCGGGAAGCTCGTTCGGCTTCTCTTTCTCGGTCTGTGCGCTGTACTTGTGGCTGTATACCCATCGCTCGTCGAAGGCGGTGACGCCGACGAGGCTGGCGCCGAACGCTCGGGCGACGCGTTTGATCTCGGTGGTCGTCTCCTCCGGCGAGGATGAGGCCTGCTTCTCGTCGGCCGCGCCGCGGAGGACGGTGAACTCGTCGAGGAAACCCTCGCGGCGGTCGTTCTCCTCGAATCGCTCCGCAAAGATGTCGGTCACGTACCAGGAAGCGTTCCGCACCGAATAGTCGCTCTGCCGGTAGCCATCCACCTGGCGGAAATGTTTGAGCGGCGTGCGATAGGTCTCGTAGAAGATCTCGGTCTTCTCGGACCGAACCTCGGGGTCCCAGAAGGAACGGCAGAAGATGTCGTTCCGCTGGCTGAAACGGTGGAAGCCCTCCTGGATGATGAAACCGGCGGCGCCATCTCGCTCATCGCGCGCTGGGGGTTTCGGCATCAGGCGGGTTGGCTAACGCTTGGAGACCGAGCCGGAACCGGTAACGGTAACTGCCACTACCGGATTACCGATATATTCTACTCTGCCCGAGCCGGTCACGTTGAGGGCAACCACCGAGCTGACGAGGTTCTCGGCCCGATACTGTCCGGAGCCGGTGATGTTGAGTGTCTGCCGATCGGTTCGACCCTCGAGGGTCGCAGTGGTGGAGCCCGAGAGGTCGACCGTGAGCGCATCGGTGTCGATGCTGGAGGCGCTGACCGAGAGCGATCCTGCGGCCGTCAAGGCCCGAAGCTCGTCGGCGGTGATGTCATGGCGGATCGGGGATCGGGTCGTGAAGCGCGTGCCCTGCCGGGGGCCCACCACCAGAGTTCTGTCGACGACGGTGGATTCGAGAAGAGGCAGGATGTTGTCGTCGGCGGTGATAGAGAGGGACTCGGTGCCCGTTCTGTCGATGAGGACCTCGCCGGGCCCGGATGCGGAGACTGCATCGAAGCCGCTGACATCCCGCGACTCGGTGGCGGGGTTGCCGGATCCGACGATCTGGTCTTCCGTGTCGTCAACTCCGTCCGGCAACGTCGTACTGTCACTGCACCCAGCGAGCCAGGCGGCAAGGAGGAGACAAACGAAGTTGAAAGTACGGTCAGACATTCGTCGACGCCAAACCGCACGTTAGCGCCCGCGCGCATACAAGTCAAAATTTGTGGATTTCGGGCAGTTTCTGTTGCCCGGAGGGTGTTTCGTGTTACACTCATTTGTGTATGTTGTCAAGTAAATTCGGACCGATGCGTCCACAGGCTAAGAGACTGAACCCAGCCGCTTGATAATAACCTTCGAGCCCTGACAGAGACAGGCGGCTTCATCTTGCCACTGGGAGCGGATCCCACCCGGGCAAACACTCGTCGCCTTGGATGCCAAGTAGTCCTTCTCCAATAGAACGACGCCGTGACACCCGAGCTCGGTGAGGTGGTAGGCAATGGACGCGCCGGTGATCCATCCACCGATGACCACACAGTCCGCTCGTGCACTCATCTTCTTATTCGGGAGGTCAGGTCGAGTAGAGCTTGTCGAGATCGACTCCGGCGCGTCGGAGTCCTGTCCAGCGGATCAAGAACAGCAGCGACACCGCGCCGACCGCGACCAGGTATGCCCAGGTCGAGCGATAGTACCAGTCGTCCACGTCGGCCCGGAGATCCTTCATAACTTGAGCAACGAGGAGCACGCTGAGGAGGAGCGCCCCGCTCCCGCCCAACAGAATCTGCGCCCACCGAGACTTCATGAGCCGCAATTCCGCGGCCAGGGAGGGATTTCGCTTGGCGAGGAAGACAAGCGACAGGCATACGAGAATGAAGTTCACCAGCATTCCGATGACCAAGACGTCGACTCCGAGGAAGAAGTCACCGGCAAGATGACACCCGAAGATGCCGACCGTCGCGATGCAGCTGCTGAGCATGATGGCAACGTGGGGCGTGCGCCAACGGGGGTGGATGGCGGACGCGGAGCGAAAGAAGATGCCGTCCTCCGCCCAGGCGAACATGAGCCTGGAGACGGCAAGCATCATCCCAGGCAAACTGTTGAAGAGGGCGAAGGTGGCCGCACCGACGATCGCGACCGTCCATGCCGGCGAGAGGAGATACCCAAGGAGTCCCGGCGCCGTGAGGTCGGTGGTGGCGGCGCGTTCAGCGATGAAGTACCACGGCACGGCGTGGTAAACCGCGCCGGTGAACAGGAGATAGTAGGCACTGACGATGAGGACGGAAATGCCGGTCGCCAGGGGTAGCATGACGTTGGGATTCTTGGCCTCGCTTCCGGCTTGTGCGATCGAGTCGAACCCGATGAATGACGCGAAGAGGATGGCGATCGCTGCCAGCCAGTGAAACGTGTCCAAGGGGCCGGCCGTCACTGGAGCAATAGTCACGCCTTCCGCCCGTGCGACGGCGGCCGCGAAATCGGCATGGTCGTACATGAAGCCAGTTGGGATCACGATGGCACCGCCGACGAATCCAAGGAACATCAGGCCGATCATGGCGCGCTCGTAGATCTTGATACCGAAGAGGTTGAGCGAGCTGGCTGCCCAAAGGAATACGAGAGCCAGCGTCACGCGAACCGGACCGGTTTCGAGGGCGGCGGCGAGCTCCTGAAAGCTCAGGGACGACGCGATGTCACGGATGAACGGAACCAGGACGTACGCCACGACGCCCATACCTACCGAGAGCCCGAAGCATTGAGAGAAACTGGCGAGGAATCCAAAATAGGCGTGTAGGCTTCGGCTCGCGTACACATAGCTTCCGCCCGCGCGTGGCATCGCCGATGCCATGGCCCCGTAAGCAAGGGCTGCCAAAATGACTGGCACTATCGAGACAACGAACGCTGGCAGGACGTTGGGGCCAATCCCCGGGACGTTCCGCTGGAGCATGATGGGGACGACGTTGATGGCGCCACCAATCATGGAGCAGATGCCGGTGGCCACCAGGCCTAGCAAGCCCATCTCCCGCGCGAGCGTGACACCGCCGCGCTGGTCTTTGCCTATGCCGGCCTCTACCATTTGAGCCTTCTCTGTATCCCCTCTTGACGGGAGCAACGGTGGCGAAGTATACGCTAGGCAAACCGGTCGCGAGACACCATTGAGACATCTTCCACCAGGTTTGAGACAAGACAATGAGGACCATCAGCGCTAAGCATCCCAAGGGCCAGGAGCCGCCCCGTACCTTGGGGGACAGTGTGAGACTCCTTCACCGCATTTTCTCCACCGGGGTAGAGTACTTCGTCAAGGGTAGAAGGATTCGTGGGGAGTTCTACCAAAAACAGAAAATAAAAGAGAAGATCTACATCGACGAAATCGACTGGATATGAGCTTCAAGTCAAAAGAAGTCAACTCCCACACGACCCTTGCGTATCGCAAGCCGCCTATTTCTGGCAACATCATCAACGGCTTGGGTGAGAAGGAATGGAGGCAGGCGTCTCACGTCTTCCACAATGACGGGGACGATGTGCTGCCGTGGGATCGACTCGACAACATCTTTGCCTACGTCAATCCGTGGCAAGTTGTGCTCCGCATCATGAGAAACATCTGGAACCTGAGGAAATCGGTGGGACCTACTGCGACGACCCGCCGTCCGGTCGAAGACCCCGCGGCGATGACAAGCGAGATCAAATCGCGCGCCAGGGCTTTGGGCGCTGGGCTGGTGGGTGTGACGCGCATCAAACCGGGCTACGTCTACGAAGGCCTCGAGATCCCGTACGAGAACGCCATCGCGATCGGGGTCGTCATGGACCGCGACAAGATGAAAGAAGTCCCGGGCGTGGTCTCCGCAACGGAGGTCATGCACATCTATGCCGAGGTGGGGAGGATTACGTCCCAATTGTCGGAGGAGATCCGAGCGATGGGCTGGCCGGCTCGCGCCTACGGCAACCCCAACAGCGGCGACCTGCTGCACATCCCAGTGTCCATCGACTCCGGCTTCGGGCAACTGGGCAAGCACGGCTCCTTGATCTCGAAGGAGTACGGTTCGAATTTCCGTTTGGGGACCGTCGTCACCGACCTCCCGCTCGTGGCAGACGTTCCGGTGGACATCGGGGTCGATGACTTGTGCACTCGGTGCAATATCTGTGTCCGCGAGTGTCCTGTGGGATGCGATCTACGACGACAAGCAGCCGGTGCGCGGCGTCGAGAAGTGGTACGTGGATTTCGACAAATGCATTTACTATTTCACCGAGACCGCCGGCTGCGGGATTTGCATCGAGGTGTGCCCCTGGAGTGAAGAGGGAAGGGGTCCTTGGCTGTCGGAAAAGCTACTGTCTAAGAGGACAGTGGCCGGCACCTCGCTCGATTGATTTCACGCCGGCGGGCACGGCCGGCGGAGTATACTTGGCGCAAACTGTGGTACATGCCATCCTTTTCAGGAGGTGAGTTCCATGTCTCTATTCGGTAAGAACCTCCCCGATTACCTGCGATTCGTTCGCATCGGTATCATTGCCATACTCGCGATGGGAGTCATTCGCTTCATCGTTGTTCGGTAATGAACGCGATCACGCGGAGTTCGCCGCCGCGCTCACACTTCAAGGGGTCGGTAAGATAGACCCGTCGAATGAGGCGCGCCCAGCTTCTTCTCAGAGCGGCGCGCTTTTGCGGTGAGAGTGGAGGCTCATCCTGAGCGGCCTGGGTATCCTTCAGAGCGAACGATTGCAGCGTGAGCTTTGTTTTTGCCCGGCAAGCTCGCGCTTTCGAAGAATAGGCACCGAAATAGTGAATGCCATGCTTGCGAGGCTCTGGAATCTGCGTCAGCACGCGTGCGATGAACTCGAAGATGTCTAGCGTCTCTCCTTCCGGATGTGAGTAGAGAGGGTCGTCGTGGGCGGCCTTCGACGCGTAGAAAAGCGTCTTGGCTCCCGGGGTCCAGTGACTCCGCGACAGACTCACCGGGCAGCGAAGCAGATAACGGCAAAGCCTTTCGAGCCCTTGCGTGTCTTCGGGCCATACCGTGGGAGACGTGTCGACGGAGAATCCGCTATGGCGAGAAAGGACGTGAGAAGCTCGATACGTTCGTCGCTCAACAGCCCCTCGCTTTTGAGGAACCGACGACGACGCTCTTGCGGATGGGGTCTTGCGACACCCGCGCGCGGAACTCCGCCATCACCGATGGTTCGGGCGTCCAATTTTGGTACTCAGGCGGATCGTAGGCAGCGTAGCGTTTCAAGCAGGTGCGAGGGTCTTCGTCGTTGCCAGCAAGTGGTTGATGTCCGACTTGGTGTTGAAGAGCGCCGCGCCGGCCCGTATCTCGGTGCCGTTCTCGCGAAAGCCGACCACGATGTTCTCTTTCTCGAAGAGCGACTGCGCCGCCTTCGGGTCCGCGCCGTGGTAAAAGGACACGATGGCGGAGGCGTTTCCCTCCGGAGTGCGCACCTTGAGGCCCTGGTCAACGAGTCCGGCTCGCATGTAGGACGCTAGACCCACCGTATGAGCCTCGATGCTCTCGAGACCAACATCGGTCAGGTACTTCAGTGCTGCAACCAGCTGATAGAGCGAACCAAAGGTAACCGTCGCGTACTCGTACTTCCTCGCCGTTTCGTGGAGACGAAACTCGTGCCCGGGAAGCGTCTCTTGAATCGAGAGCCAGCCCAACCGATCGGCGGGGATGCGCTCGAGATGCTCCTCACGAATGTAGAACGGAGCCACACCGTATGCCGCGAGAAGCCACTTGTACGTGCCCGAGGTCACGAAGTCGACGCCCTCGTCATGGAGGTTCGTCTGGAACATGCCGAGTGCTTGAATCCCATCGGCGTAGAGGTAGGCGCCGTGTGCGTGAGCGAGCTCGGCGAGACCTTTCAGATCGTGGCGAAACCCGTTCTTTTGGGAGACCCACGAGACGGACACGATCCGCGTTCGGTCATCGACGAGAGGTTCGAAGCGTTCCGGGTCGGCGCGACCGTCCACCGAGCGCGCCACGCGGACCTCGATGCCCTTCGTTTTTTCGAGAGCCTTGTACAAGACGTAGGTCGTCTCGAAGTGCAGGTCGTCGACAACGACGTTATCGCCGGCCTTCCAATCGAGCGCTGCCGCCACGATGTTCTCACCTTCACTGGTGGTAAAGAGAAACGCGACTTCCTCGGTTTTGGCGCCAAAGAGCGATGCGAACAGGCCGCGCGCTTCATCGGTTGTCTCGAACATGGAGCCGTGGGTGCGGCGAGCGGTCGTCTTTGCGCGCAGGAACGCAACACCCGCCTCCTCGACCGAGCGAGGTGGCGGCGAGATGAACGGAGTGTTGAGGTATGTGCAGTTCGTAGCAGCGGGAAAGTCCTTCCGTACGCCGAGAGGATCATCGCCGGCCGAAACCGTCAACGGGCGAGAAGCGGCGGCCAAGCCCGCGGCACTGGATGCCAGGAACGCTCTTCGGTCGAGTTTCATGATTTCACCTCCAAAGACTTCACCATTCTAAGCGCACGCTGCCCGGCTGGGTACACGCCTACCCCGTCTCGGAGACGAAATCCGTGGCGCGCGAAAAACCGTTGCGCCTTCGAGTTCCCCTCGGCGACCACGAGCCACACTTCGCACGCCGGCGGATCCGCGTTTGCGGCGAGAGAGAGCGCGTGAGCGAGCAAGCGTTTTCCGACACCACGCGATTGATATTCCGGTTCGACCGCAATCGCAACGAGATCCGCGACCAGGCCTCCGGAACCTTCCGAGTCCCGGTAGGTCGTGAGCATGAAAAACCCGGCACGGTTGCCGTCGAGCTCGGCGACATAGCTGGAAACAGCATCGTTCTCGAACCAATCCCTGAGGTAGTTGTCATAACTCCCGTAGGCAAGGAACGCTTTGTGAGCGACGGATCGTACGAACGCCGCGTCATCCTTGGACGAAGCCCCCGTCCTCCGGAGCACGATATTCTCGTCGCGGGAGGTTTGCTTTCGAGCCTTTTGGGCCTTTCGGGCCCTTCGGGGAAGTCTAGAACGGTCCGGGGAGGGCATCCGTGATGACCCGAAAATCCTGAACCGGCGACGTCACCACACGCTGACCTTCGGTGGAAAGCTCGCAGCAAAGACCGACGCCTATCCACGCAACCTTCAAGAGGGTCCCCCCGAAGCCCGAGCCACACAGGTACGCGAGCCGCTCGGTGGGGAAGAATCGGCCGCCTTGTACCAGCACTTTCCAATCCCTAGGCTCGACCACCGTGATCTTGTACTCGGTGTTGCGTGTCGTCACCGCGAGGCGCGTCACCGGGGCCAGGCTACCGACATGGAGTCCTTTGAGTTCCGAGGTTGCTTCGGTGAAGCCAGAAAGCGTGCAGTGCCGGGGCACGAGGATTTCACCGCTCTGTTCCGTTTCGAGCGACGTCGTCGTGACCCAATCTGATTTCTGCATGCTGTTCGTGCTCAATAATCTAGAAGTGCGCGCGCGAATTCATCTTCCACGTGATCGGCTCGGTACTGACGACGAATCCCATTGGTCACGACGGAGAAGACCATCGGTCTGCGGCGCTCCGAAAATGCGAACCCAGATAACGAGCTTACGTTCGCGAGGCTACCCGTCTTCGCAATGATACGACCCATATGGTCCTCGTTCAAGAACCGCCGTGCGAGCGTACCGTCGACGCCCCCGAGAGCGAGCGAGCAAATGACGTCGGTCCGGAGCTCCGGCGCCTTGTAGAGCTCCTCCAAGACCCTCACCAGGATCGCGGCGCTGAGAAAGTTGTCGTAGGAGAGTCCCGAGCCGTCATCGATGCGAAAATCGTTCTTGCTGAAGCCGAGCCCGACGAGGTATTCGGCCACGGCGCGTCCGCCCGATTCGAAGCTCCCGGGCTCGCCCCAACGGTGAGCACCGAGTGCCTTCAACATCTGCTCCGCCGAGAAATTGTTGCTGTACTTGCCGAGCGCGCTCAGCACTTCGACGAGCCGCGCCGAGGTATGCACATACAGCGGTTGAAGATCTTTGCCTTCGACACGCCCGTTCACTACCAGGCCGGGGACGGAGACGCCTTTTTCGCGAAGCTTGCCGACAAGCGCGGCGGCAAAGTACTGCGTCGGATCGGGCGCGATGAAGCTTCCGATGCGCTCTTCCTCATCACCTTGGATGACGCGGCC
Source organism: Candidatus Marinacidobacterales bacterium (assembly GCA_965237955.1). Taxonomy (GTDB): domain Bacteria; phylum Acidobacteriota; class Vicinamibacteria; order Marinacidobacterales; family SMYC01. The sequence continues at coordinate 6,014,006 of OZ250169.1, forward strand.
TCTCACGATGACACGGTCACGTCGCAGCTTTTGGACCCGCATCCACGGGCGTCCTCTCGTGGCCGTCGTCACCCGGTTGAGAACGTCAAAGTAGCCGTAGCCTCCGTCGTGGATTTGTGCGCGGCTTCCGGCAGCGCCCGGCATCGCTTTGATCTCGACGCGATTGAAGTTGTAGGAAAGAGCGCTCTGGATCGGAAGACCTTCCTTCAAAATGTTGTCGTATGACGCCGGTCCCCGCAGGCGATCGTCGAAAAAGCTGTCGTCGAGGATGATATTGCCTTCGATCGCGCGCACGCCGCGCTCTGCCAGCGAGTGGGCGATGTAGTCCATCTCATCACTCGTCAGCGACGGGTCGCCGCTGCCGTGCACGTACACGTTGCCCTTGACCACACCGTCCTCGAGCGGTCCGTCAACGAGGAACTCGGTCGGAAACCGGTAGTTCGGGCCGAGGTAGTGGAGGCTCGCACCGATGATCGGGAGCTTCATCCCGGATGCGGGCACGAACTTCTTGTCCGGGTTGTGCTCGTAGATGGTCGCTCCGGTCGTCATATCCTTGACGACAACGCCGATGGCCCGCCTGAGCCTGAAGCGTCTGCGGATTCCGTCGAGCTTTTTCGCGAGCTCTTTATCGACGTCGTTGGCGGTGAGCGAGGGGGGAGAAAACAGGAGCGCGAGCAACAGCCAGAGTACCCGTGTCCCGAATCGCCCCAAAACCTGCACCCCTTTTAGGTGGTTACACTTGCAATTCTATACCAATCATAGCGCTCTCCCGAAACCGATCAAGGCTCGTCCCGACCCACGGTCTCGATCGCGTCGACAAGGCTCGATTCGGATTGGCTGCCGAGGAGCTCGACGGGTTCCACCTTGGGTTCAGGAGGCGCGGAGTGGGACCGGTGGCACAACTTGGTTGATCGTCCCGTTGCTTACGTCGTAGACGAAGCCGGAGACGACCAGTTGGTCTGGCGTTCCGGGAGTGTGGCGGAGTCGTTCGACATCGTCTTGCACAGACGTCGTAGGGTCGTTGATTGCCATCGCCGATACTTCGTCGACACTGAGGCCGAGCCGTTTTGCCACCTGTCCCTGGATGGCCGGGTTGGTGAGACGAGACATTCCGCAATCGGTGTGGTGGATAACGACAAGTTCCGGCCGCATAGGACTGGTTCCTGGCTGGCTGACGGCGGCGGCCAGAACGCCGAGAATACCGAGATCTCGCATCACGGCGGGAGTGATTCTACCGCCTGCGTTACGTATGACGAGTGCGTCGCCGAGTCCGAGCCCGAAGAGGTGTGCAGGATCGACGCGGGCGTCGAGGCAGGTCAAAGGATCGTTGACATACGGGGCGAAATCTTAAGGTCTCCTGCCGCGAACTGCTCAGCAAAGCTACGGTTGCGATCCAGTAGCGTGGTCAGGTCCGCCGTCGCTTCCCCTGTTGTCTGCTCCTTAGTCATTCTGTCTTCCTCCTTCCTGAACGTATTTCCGTACCCTATTCATGCTCCGCCCTCCATTCTTTGTTTTGGTAACAAAATTCAGGGTTCTTCAGTGTGGGATGTCCCTGCACGTGGTGGTAGGTCTCTAAATCAGGAACGCGGGTCAGCATGACCTCCATTAAATTCTTGAGGGCCCTCACTTTATTCACTACAGAAGGCGTTGCGACGGAACTCTCCGCAATATAGCGCCGGGCAATCGTTTCAAAATCCTCCGGATCTCTCCCGACGATGTCCTTCACCACGCTGGTCGGCGCGCTTACTTCCATGGTTCCGTTGAACGCTTCCTCGTTGTAATCCGCGACCTGGGAATACGTATAGATTGGGAGTCCGGCCGCCTTTACCGCCTTTCGAAACATTTGTTTGGACATTTTCTGAACCACAACCTTTCTTCCCAGGATCTTCCCGATAATGTCCGCCATTTCCTGCGTCGAGAGGATCTTGGGTCCGGTCGGGCGATAGGTTTTTCCTGTGTGTTTTTCTGGGTCCTTAAGGATATGGGCCGCCACCGCGCCCATATCCTCATTGGACGGGAGGGCGTTCTTTCCCATGTCAGGCATGATTCCCATTTGGGCAATGAGCTCTAAGGACAGAAAGTAGACAAAAGGGAAGGCCCAGCTTGGGTTGATGATGGTGTATTTCACCGTTGGGGACATCATGACGATCCGGTCCGTAAGCCAATGTTCACGCGTCGTTAACGAGGGGTGGGTACTGGAAGAAAAGAATTGGGTCATGGAAACCACATGCTCCAGCTGCATCTCCTCTGCGGCCACGGCGAAAGTCATTCCCGTGAAAAGACTGTACGGGGCATAGGGCTGGCACAAATAGGCTCTCTTGATCCCTTCCATCGACTTCCTCACATCACGTACGTCGTTCATGTTTCCGGCAAGGATTTCTGCCCCCAGCCTTTTAAGCTCTTTCGCGTTCTGCTTGTTCGGGTCGCGGACAAAGGCTCGGACTGGAAAACCGAGTCCCAACAGCTCTTTTGCCGCCGGGAACCCCGTATGGCTGTTCGCTGCCGTGATCAAGATCTTTTCCCTAGTCATAGTGGTTCTCCGTTCGGCATTCTACATCCTGGATTCCAAGCGGAATGAGAAGCCTGCCCGCTGGCTAGCCGGACTCCGCTCATACTGTTCTCTGGGCTACGGCTACCTGCGCCACACCGCCGTGCACAGTAGAGGGTATGATCGCCGGACGCTCGTCGGCAGGAAGGTCGAGTGCCAAACGCTGCAGCGTGGGCACATGTTCGAGGAGCTTCGGGGCCGTGGACGGATCGTCCTCGCTGCTCTTCGAAAAAGCTCGCAAATCACGTCGCGGCCTCCGCCTTGTTCATCAACTTCTACAATCTCTGCCGTATCCACACCAGCCTGCGTGTCACGCCCGCGATGGAAGCTGGTGTATCCGATCACGTGTGGACCGTCGAAGAAATGATCGGCCTCCTTGAAGAGACCGAAGCGAAACAGCCTCGAAAACATGGACCCTACAGAAAGAAATCGAAGAGCTAATTCTGGCAGTAGGTCAGTTTGATTTTTTCCGCCGCCTGGGCGGCTTTGGCGGCTCTCAAATAATTGGGCGCGAATCCGTCTCTCCTGCATCACTACATGGCTTGCGCCGAGCGCGAGAAGGAGTCTCTCGGGCCTTGCTTTCCCGCTAGTTTTTGCTGCGTTCTGAAACGGTTCACGGCGTTCCTCCCTCAGGGGTGCAGATGGAAGACCTTGTTCATGATCTTCCACTCCCCGTCGACTTTTAGCAGCGTGAACATGTCGGTGTACCGACTACCGGTCCAGTTGTCGAGTTCGAGCCGTACGGTGGCGACCGTGCCAATGAGGTCGATGCTGGCGATCCGTGCTTGGAGCCTCGTCGCTGGATCGTTCTCGTCAACCCAGTCAAAAAGCCGCTGGATATGGCCGGCGAACAAGTCGGCACCGGCATAACCGAAGATCGTCGCGTCCTCGTGGAAGGCGGGCTTCATGTCGTCGCCTACGCCGGACTTGGCGCCATCGATGTAGTGCTGGACGACGTTGGCGATCACGTCGTACTCGCTCACGTTTAAAGTTGCAGTACTCATGAGTTCACTCCTTACCTATTGACGATTAGCCATTCACTTGTGCGCCGATGGTCCTCACTCCCGAGATCTGGACCATCCTCTTCAAAATGCTCTTTAAAATATTGCATTCAAAGTGTTTCTTGCTTTAGAGATACGATCGAATCAACACCATAAGTTAGGGGGTTGCCTCAACAAGACCTCCCCAGTGGCGCTTGTACCCGTCCATGGGGCCTCCTCGGAATTGGGGAAAGTCGTCCAGTTCAAACGAACGGGGCAGTTAGGAAGCGAACTAACACAACGAATCACTCAACGCAAGTTGAGAGGGCGAAACCAGACCACTACCGAATAAAATTAAGGTTCTCCTGTCGTTTCGGGGGATCTGATTTGTGTTGGAGGGCATGGCCTATGGACGGTGCCGCGATTGTGGAAAACGCCGGAAACTCCGGGCGAGAGAGGCGTTTAGGGAAAGGTTGTGAGCACGTACAAACGTGGAGCGGCGTTTTCCACAATCGCTTGGAAAACGCTTCGCGTTTCCCACGAGCGCCCACAGGCCCCTCCTGATATATATACAAGAAAGATTAATTCATATGGAATAAGGAAGGGGGGGCTCGATTAGTGGAGGCTATGGAAAACGCCCTTCCAGGCTTCGAAGAGAACTCAGCCGTGAGCAAGGTCTGAACGACCAGAACCGTGGGGGCGTTTCCCACAGCCTCGTCTCCCGCTGAGGGGCAGTGGCATTTGGTGAGGCCCGTGGGTTGAGAGGGTAAGCCATGTGTAGATGCGCATCGGCGAGAACGCTAGAATCTTTTTTTCCGAAAGAGAAAAGAGCGTTCCCGCGATGCGCGTTACTACGTTAGTCAACAAGCTCATCGGATTGCAAGGCCTGTGGGTCCGAGGTTTCCACTTCCAGGCGGACAAAGCCAGAGTGGTGGTGGATGTAGTACCACGGAGGAGGAAGCCTCTGTGCGGGATTTGCGGACGAAAGGTCCGCAAGAACAAAGATCGCTACAATCGCTACTGGCGGCACTTGGACCTGTTCGGAGTCCGGACCTATCTTCGCTACTCGATCCGACGAGTGGTATGTCGGCGGTGTGGAGTGGTCAGAGAAAAGGTGCCTTGGGCCGACAAGGGAAGCCGCTTTACCAAAAGCTTCGAACAAGAGGTAGCGTGGCTGGCACAGAGGACGGACGTCAGCGCCGTAGCGAACTATTTCCGAGTGACGTGGCGTTCGGTGCGACGGATCATCCAGCGAGTGGTTGCCGAGCAGCGGGATGAGCGGCGCGAGCTCGATGGATTGCGGGTGATTGGGATGGACGAGATCAGCTACCGCAAACGCCACAAGTACTTAACAGTGGTAATAGACCATCTCAGCGGCCGGGTCGTCTGGGCGGGAAAGGAGCGCAAGGCCAAGACGCTGCTGCGGTTTTTCCGCAAGCTCGGACCACAAAGAGCCGCGGAGCTCGAAGCGGTCAGCATGGACATGTGGGAGCCGTACATAACTGTCGTCGGCAAAAAGGCTCCTCAGGCACGGGTGATCTTTGACCGCTTCCACATCGTCAAGCATCTGAACGAGGCCGTGGATAAGACCCGGCGCGAGCTGGTGCGCGAGCTCAAAGGGACTGCCCGGCGCAACCTCAAGAACACCAAGTTTCCCCTTCTCAAGGCCAAACACAACCGCAGCGCGAAAGACAAACGGGTGCTCCGCGAGCAGGTGCGAGCTAATCGTCGCCTCTACCGCGCCATGCTTCTGCGCGACGACTTCATGGACCTCTACACCTACAAAACCGAGACATGGGCCAAGAAGTTTCTCCGAGGATGGCTGCGGCGCGCTATGAGCTCGAGGATAGAGCCCGTCAAACGCGCGGCGAAGATGATCCGCAGCCACTTCGATGGCGTCATCGCGTGGGTCACGTGGAGACTCAGCAACGGCCGACTCGAAGGAATGAACAACAAAATCCGGCTGCTGAGCCACCGCAGCTTTGGACTCCACTCTGCCGAAGCTCTCATCAGTCTCGTCTACCTAAACTGTGGCGGTCTCACCCTCGAGAGGATCCACTGAAATGGCAGGAGAGGCAAAATTAAAAAGACCCCACTACCGCCGTCGTCATCCACGCCGAGGTGCAGCTTCTGCCACACCCGACGCGCCTTCGAACTCTTGTGCCTGTGGGCGTGCCACTCACCGGCACCGGAGATTTGGAGTCCTGTAGAGTCGACGAAGATGGATCGGGCCATCATGCGTTTTGGAGGGAGAGGGCATGTCGATGTTCCGTGTTTCGCCGCGACAGCGTGGTGTGATCCGGTGATTTCCTCTGGTGAACTTGCGCGCGGCCATGGTTACCACGGCACTGCTCGAGGACTTGGTCGAGCGGGGCTTGAATCCCGAGCGGCCGCGTCTGTTCGTGATCGACGGTTCGCAGGCGTTGCGCCGGGCCATCGATGCGGTGTTCGGCTCTCGGAACAAAGTGCAGCGATGTAGAAAGCACAAGGAGAGGAATGTTCTCGGCTACCTCCCCGAGGAGCTGAAGCCGCAGGTGCAGTCGACCCTACGCTCGGCGTGGCAGTTACCCCCGGCCAAAGGGAAAGCGCGCCTCGAGAAGCTGGCCAAGTGGTTCGAGGACGAGTACCCGTCGGCCGCGGCAAGCGTGCGCGAAGGTCTCGACGAGATGTTCACCATCAACGAACTCGGGCAGCCTGCAACCCTGCGGCGTTGTCTCGGTTCTACGAACATCATCGAGTCCGGCTTCAGCGGTACCAGGGGTCGAACTCGACGAGTGACCAACTGGAAAGATGGTTCCATGGTTCTGCGATGGGCCGCCTCCGCCTTGCTCGCAACCGAGAAGAACTTCCGGCGCGTCCTGGGTTTCGAGTCGCTGCCCATCTTAGAAGCCAAGCTCAAGGAGCTCGCCCTAGGCAAAGACATTGTTCGTGAGGAGAAGGTCAGCTAGAATAACGATGACTGGAGCCGCCAACCTTCAACTGCCTCCGGGGCATCTCCCTCGGTCGGGCTGAACAGAGAGGGTGGCTGTGACGCCGGGTCTGCAACGCGTCCAATTTGACTATATCGACGTTCTCGGTTATAGCCTCCAAACTAAGGAGGTGTAATATGCGGAAGTTAGCCCTGCTAACTTTAGGTTGCGTTGGACTGGCCGGTGTCCTTCTCGCTTTACAGCAAAAGTACCCCAACGCGCCGGCAGAAGTGGTTTTTGAGAACGATAAAGTGGTTGTACAGCGCCTCATCTCGGAGGCGGGTAAATGGACCGGTGAGCATTCCCACGCAGGTAAGCAACTTGTCGTGAGCCTAAAAGGTGGCACTACAACCTTCAAAGAGGGTGGCGAGGAGAGGGAGCAAACGAGTAAGGCCGGAGACGTGTTGTGGGTGGACGCGGTCGAAGCCCACGATCACAAGTCGGACACCGGCGGCGAAGCCATTCTGATCACCATCAAATAGTCGCTCGCGAATCATGGAAAGGGGGTAAGGGTCGGACCGACAATCCGGCCCGCCCAACCTGGTAGTGCCAGATTCCAGGTGGCATCAGTCCACTCGATTGCTCCCACCAGTCCGAAAATCGCATATCGAGTTTTATGGAAGGGACAGGATACCGAGCGAGGATCACCGCTATGCGGCACTTCTGGACGGAAAACCGGGTTCCGATTACCATCATCCTTCACACCATGCTTCTAGCGACCCTGTAAGTGGTACGCCTGGCGGGACTCGAACCCACGACCTATGGATTAGGAATCCATCGCTCTATCCTACTGAGCTACAGGCGCGCACTCGCTTGCGTCGCTCACTAGCGTAGGCAAACGCTCTTCGCTTGTCCAGTACCGCCATATGCCCCTCCCCGCAATGCGTGCGATGGCGCACACTTGCTTCCGACCATCACGTGGTACTACTATGCGCTCGCTACGGTTTCTCTGGCGCTGAAACCGCTCTCGCGTCCGTCCCCGCGCCTGCGGGCAATGCGTTCCTATCTCTTTCTTGGGACGAACGCTCTTCTTGGAGAAAAGCATATGCGGAATAACAGAGGTTTCACCTTAATCGAGCTACTCATCGTCGTCGCCATCATCGGCATCATCGCCGCGATCGCGATTCCGAGTCTTCTCCGCGCCCGGGTCTCCGCCAACGAGGCTCAAGCGATCGGTGATACCCGTTCGGTGATTTCCGCTGAGCAGACGTACGCGTCCGCCAACGGTGGAATGTTCTCGAACTTGGTCAACCTCTGCCGGAACGGCGGCAACTGCGCCGGCATCGGCATCCCGAACTATCCGACCGCCGCTCCGGAGTTCTGCGGTGGCGACCTCGGCCGCACTTCGCCTTACACGAAGTCCGGCTACTCGCGCCAGTGGACTGCGGGTCAGGCTCCGACCAGCGTGTCGACGAACTTGGATCCGGCCAGCGTGCTCGACTACTGCTACGACTCCTCGCCGGCCAGCCTTGGTCTGACGGGTGCGCGTTCGTTCTCGGGCTCGGCTACCGGTGCGCTCTACGTGGATCCGTCGGGTGCACAGGTCGCTTGCCCCATCCCTGCTGCGACCGCGTTTCTAGAGTAGCCGCGGTCGCCCTCAGCCGTTCAGCCTTTCCGTACGAGGCGGCAGGGTCGGCGGGTTCACCACCTCGGCCCGGTCCGGGACGCGGCTCGACTCACGCCTGGCGCCGGGTGCGCGAATCGGTGTCCTGAACTTCCTCCCAAGCGCTTCGAATCTTGAGCCGCAGTTTTTGGCGGGCGTCGCGCTCCGCCATCGTCAAGAAGCTGTAGGACGACTTGGTGAGTTTCTGAAGGAACGAGATCTCTAGCTGCGTGAGGAAGAGCTCGACGCCGCCTTCGGAGCTTCCCGGCAGCGTGATATCGGACAGCTTGCGACCAAAGGCTTGGCGCGCATGGCGTTCTTCTTCAGTAATGAAGTGGTATTCCGATCGAAGGAGCTTCTGGACGAACGTGAGCTCCTGATGCGTCAGCCGAATGGTGGCTCGTCGATTGTTCCCTATCGGCATGGTGTCCTCTGTTACGTCGTAGTTGTCTTTCATAGAATTCTGCGCGTCGAGGTTCACGCAGCCTCAATTTTGTAATGGTTCTGCTCGTCCGGAGTGCGGTCGTAGCTACGAGAGTGTGCCGTGGCCTGCTCGTACACTTCCTCCTCCGAAGAGCCAGACGGAGATGTCCCGGCCGCTGTTGAATTTGGTCGGGTAGCGGCGGCACCTGTGAATACTCTTAGGCAGCAACCTCATCGCTGTCAAGAGATTTCTGTTTGCTTCTAAGCGCGTGAACGAGAGCGCCCATATGGCGATAGCCTTTGATACGGTGAAACTTTTTCTCCGCCGTGACGACGCCGAGAGCGGTCCATCGGCGAATCATGGAAGGACTCTTCCACCGCTTGACGTTTCTCGAGACTCTGCGGATGGTGCCGTTGAGATTCTCGATGGCGTTTGTCGTGGCCAGAGATTTGCGAAGTAACTCGGGTAGAGCGAGCTTCACAACCGTGAGGGTCTCTTCCATCCCTTCGCGAAGGCTTCCGGCAGCTTCGTCGTAGCCGTTTCGCTCGAGCCACGACACCAATGCCTGAAGTCGCTTGCGCGCCTTGTCGGCACTCTTGCATTTGTACGCTTCCTTCATTGTCTGGAGCACGTAGGCGTGACGGGACTTGGGAAGGTACGAGCGTAGATTTCGTAGTTTGTGGAGCTGGCATCTTTGGATAACCGCGAGATCCCCAAAAACGTCGACGAGTTCTTTGCGGATCCCTTTGCCTCCGTCCACTACGCAGAGAATCGATTCGTCGATCCGCAATCCCCGCTCGAGAAGGTTCTGCAACATCGCGGTGCACACCGAGTTTTCCGTCGAGCCCAGCCATATACCCAAGGGCACCTTCGTTCCATCTATTGTGATACCGAGAGTTACGACGACGGTCTGTCCGGCCACCTCAAGGCCATCCAGCATCAGTGCCGCAAGCTCGAACTCCTCTAGCCGCCGAGACAGGTATTCCTCGAGCTTCTTAGTCGTCTGGCTCACGAGGTGACGGCTGGCGGCACTCTTGCTCGTGCCACGAGACTTCAACTTCGCCGAGGGTTTTGTCCAGACTCGATTCGTAATTTCGGGTCGATACCCCCACCAAGATCTGGTTCAGCACTCGCTCCGGAAGCGGGTCTTCTTCGCGGAAGGCTTCGAAGTGTGGAAGCGACGCCTCCTCGCCCGACTTCGAACGAACTCGAGGTCGCGACACTTGGATTCGACGACCGCCGAAGCTCAGCTCCCCATCCGTGCTCCCCCAGTGGTTATGAGTTCGCTCCTTCTCGTGCTTGCCCTTCGGCCCCGCGATCTTCTCCGCGTCCTCTCTCAGGAGTAGGTGCAATGCGGTCAGTCCTTGCTCGTACACCCATTCCGTCAGGTCCGCCTTCGTGGCCGCGATCCCAGCTATCATCGGTAGCAGTATCTGACCGACTTGGCCAACTACCTTGCCCGTAGGCGAGTGCGTTTGCTTTCTTACTGGCTTCTTTAATTTCCTTGGCATGGTGGCTCCTTGTCCCCTCTGGAGACGGTTGGTTTGGCAGACCTATTCTTAGGTCGGCCAAGGAGCCGCCGCTACCCCAAATTCAACATCCGGCGGGACATCCCCAGCCAGACACCATGTAAGGTTTCGTCACGTTGGGATGCGTTACGTCGACGAGCACCACGCGGTCTCGGAACCGCACCAGGTTCCACGCATGGCGCCTTTGAAAATGTAGAAGCGGAGATTTCCCTTCACGAGACGGCAGTCGATGCCCGCTTCCTGCAGATACAGTTGGAAGAAAATAGGGTTCTCCTGTCGTTTCGGGGGATCTGATTTGTGTTGGAGGGCATGGCCTATGGACGCTGCCGCGATTGTGGAAAACGCCGGAAACTCCGGGCGAGAGAGGCGTTTAGGGAAAGGTTGTGAGCACGTACAAACGTGGAGCGGCGTTTTCCACAATCGCTTGGAAAACGCTTCGCGTTTCCCACGAGCGCCCACAGGCCCCTCCTGATATATATACAAGAAAGATTAATTCATATGGAATAAGGAAGGGGGGGCTCGATTAGTGGAGGCTATGGAAAACGCCCTTCCAGGCTTCGAAGAGAACTCAGTCGTGAGCAAGGTCTGAACGACCAGAACCGTGGGGGCGTTTCCCACAGCCTCGTCTCCCGCTGAGGGGCAGTGGCATTTGGTGAGGCCCGTGGATTGAGAGGGTAAGCCATGTGTAGATGCGCATCGGCGAGAACGCTAGAATCTTTTTTTCCGAAAGAGAAAAGAGCGTTCCCGCGATGCGCGTTACTACGTTAGTCAACAAGCTCATCGGATTGCAAGGCCTGTGGGTCCGAGGTTTCCACTTCCAGGCGGACAAAGCCAGAGTGGTGGTGGATGTAGTACCACGGAGGAGGAAGCCTCTGTGCGGGATTTGCGGACGAAAGGTCCGCAAGAACAAAGATCGCTACAATCGCTACTGGCGGCACTTGGACCTGTTCGGAGTCCGGACCTATCTTCGCTACTCGATCCGACGAGTGGTATGTCGGCGGTGTGGAGTGGTCAGAGAAAAGGTGCCTTGGGCAGACAAGGGAAGCCGCTTTACCAAAAGCTTCGAACAAGAGGTAGCGTGGCTGGCACAGAGGACGGACGTCAGCGCCGTAGCGAACTATTTCCGAGTGACGTGGCGTTCGGTGCGACGGATCATCCAGCGAGTGGTTGCCGAGCAGCGGGATGAGCGGCGCGAGCTCGATGGATTGCGGGTGATTGGGATGGACGAGATCAGCTACCGCAAACGCCACAAGTACTTAACAGTGGTAATAGACCATCTCAGCGGCCGGGTCGTCTGAGCGGGAAAGGAGCGCAAGGCCAAGACGCTGCTGCGGTTTTTCCGCAAGCTCGGACTACAAAGAGCCGCGGAGCTCGAAGCGGTCAGCATGGACATGTGGGAGCCGTACATAACTGTCGTCGGCAAAAAGGCTCCTCAGGCACGGGTGATCTTTGACCGCTTCCACATCGTCAAGCATCTGAACGAGGCCGTGGATAAGACCCGGCGCGAGCTGGTGCGCGAGCTCAAAGGGACTGCCCGGCGCAACCTCAAGAACACCAAGTTTCCCCTTCTCAAGGCCAAACACAACCGCAGCGCGAAAGACAAACGGGTGCTCCGCGAGCAGGTGCGAGCTAATCGTCGCCTCTACCGCGCCATGCTTCTGCGCGACGACTTCATGGACCTCTACACCTACAAAACCGAGACATGGGCCAAGAAGTTTCTCCGAGGATGGCTGCGGCGCGCTATGAGCTCGAGGATAGAGCCCGTCAAACGCGCGGCGAAGATGATCCGCAGCCACTTCGATGGCGTCATCGCGTGGGTCACGTGGAGACTCAGCAACGGCCGACTCGAAGGAATGAACAACAAAATCCGGCTGCTGAGCCACCGCAGCTTTGGACTCCACTCTGCCGAAGCTCTCATCAGTCTCGTCTACCTAAACTGTGGCGGTCTCACCCTCGAGAGGATCCACTGAAATGGCAGGAGAGGCCAAAATAGATAGGTGCCGGCACACCCCGAGCCCTTTCTCGAGGTATTCGGACAGCACGATGCTCTCGTTTCCGAAATCACGCGACAACTTCTCGACGCCCGATTCGTTGAACTCGATATCACGGCGAACACAGTCGTAGTACCACGCAAAGAGTCGGTCACGATCGACACCCTTGGCCACTCCGCGCCGCTTGCACTCCGCGAGCCGGGTTGTCATCCGGACCTTGTCCACCTTGATCTTCTCTCGGCCCGCGCGCTCGGTCGGTGACGCCTGGGTGCCCATGTCGGTGTAGCCGTGCATCAGGTACTCGGGGATGCCCCGGTAGACGCGACCGTCGTTCAGCCAGCTCTTTTGATCCATGAGGATCTCGAGCTCCACCGCGGCCTGGACATAGCGATTGCGTCGCCCCGAGTCGGGAATGGTCGCGATCGCCTGGTTCATCGCACGGATGCACTCCATCGGCGCCACTCCCCAGCTGGCAACGAACCCTGCGAGCTCGTTGGGCTCGAGCTCGTGAGCGATCCGCTTCCCCGTCTTGGGATCGAGATAGTACGAGTGGCTCAAGTACTCCGCGTCCATGAGCGCGACCGCGCGAGCGAGCGATGACTGTTGCGCGCTGAGCCGATCCATCAGCTCGCGCATCTCCTTCGAGCCGAGTGCGCGCCGCGACGGCGAGACCCGGGTAACCGACGCTTGAGAGTCGTCGGACACAGCTCGAGCCTTCGCGCGCTCGTCGGCGTCGGAGCGAAAACTCAAGAGTGTATCCTCATCCGTAGTTCAACACGGTACAGATGTCGTAGTCCGCGAGCTTGTCGCGGCCGTTCAGGAAATCGAGCTCGATGAGAAAGCTCAGCGCTTCGACTTTGCCACCGACTTTCTCGACGAGATCAACGACGCCGCGCGCGGTGCCGCCGGTGGCGAGGACGTCATCGACGATGACGATGCGCTGGCCGGATTGGATCGCATCCGCATGCATCTCGAGGCTATCAGTTCCATATTCGAGCTCGTAGGAAACCTGCACGGTGTCCGCGGGGAGCTTGCCCGGCTTCCGAACGGGAATATGGCCTTTGCCGAGCTCGTACGCGAGGGCCCCCGCGAAGATGAATCCGCGGCTCTCGATGCCGATGAGCGCATCGAAGTCGCGGGATTTGAGAGGCTCAGCCATATAGTGGATCGCTTTTTTGAATGCTTGCGCATCGCCGAGTAGCGGCGTGATGTCCTTGAACACGATTCCTTTTTGGGGGAAGTCGGGAACGTCTCGAATGATCTGGCGTAGTTGCTCCATATGACTCCTCAAAAGCGCACGCTGAATGAAGTCAGCTCAGAGTCCGCGGAAACCAGAGTCATATCGAAGTCCTCGCTGTGGGCAGCGCCGGGGCCTTCTCGCAGCCGCTCGCAAAACGACGCGAGCGTGCTCTCGTCCCCTTGCGCGAACACCTCAACGCGGCCGTCTGGTAAATTGCGCACATAACCGCACACATCACGCGCTCGAGCTTCCTTTTCGGTGAACCACCGGAATCCTACGCCTTGAACGCGACCAGATATGAGAACTACGTATGCTTCCACGAGTTCGACACTAGCTGGCCACGCGCTATCAGCCCGTTGGCACCGGAAGGCCGCTTTAGCGTCGCGAAACGCCGGATAGCCTTCCCATTTCCTTGCTGACTTGGCGATTATACCAAGAAGCCGCGTCAATCGCCGTTCCACCGCTCGAGCGCGAGGACGGCGTTGAGACCGCCGAACGCGAACGAGCTCGAAAGCGCCCGGCGGATCGGCTGTTCGCGGGCCTCGTTGGGCACGACGTCGAGATCGCAGTCGGGGTCGGTTCCGAGATAGCCCGCTGTCGGCGGGACAACGCCGTTTTCGAGGGCAAGCGCCGTCGCGGCGCACTCGAGCGCCCCCGCGGCCCCCAACGCGTGCCCGTGCATCGACTTCGACGAGCTCATGAGAAGACGCGTGGCATGCTCACCGAAGACCGTCTTCACAGCCCGGGTCTCGGTCGCATCGTTCAGGGGCGTTCCCGTTCCGTGGGCGTTCACATAGTCCACGGAGTCGGGCGTCATCGATGCGTCGCAAAGCGCGCCCTGGAGGGCCCGGCTCGCCCCGCGCTCCGATGGCTTGGTAATGTGGCTCGCGTCCGACGACAAGCCGAAACCTTTGATCTCGGCGTGGATGTGGGCGCCCCGTGCGCGCGCGGCCTCGAGCTCTTCGAGAACGAGCGCGCCAGCGCCCTCGGCCAAGATCAACCCTTTCCGGTCCCGTGAGAACGGTCGGCAGAGGTCGGGCGAGATCACGCGCATGCTGTCCCACGCCTTGAGGTGTCCGAGGCTGAACGGCGCTTCGCTACCTCCTGTCAACGCCACTTTGGATGCGCCCCGCGACACCATCCAAAATGCAACGCCGATCGCGTGGCTCGACGACGAGCACGCCGTCGATACCGTCATGCCGGCCCCTTCGATTCCGAACTCCATCGATGCCAGACTCGCGCCGGCGCTCGCCATGATGCGTGGGACCGCGAACGGTGTGAGACGCCGCCGTCCGTCCCGGTAGAGATCCCGGAAGAGCTCGTCCTGGGTTGTTTGGCCGGCAACCGCGGTGCCGGTCACAACGCTGGCATCGACGAGCGAAGCTGGCTCGATGCCACTCGAAGCGACGGCCTCGCGGGCTGCGAGCATCCATAGCCGCGCGAACCGGTCTAGCGCCCCCGCATCCGCGGATGCGAACATCGCTTCCAAGTCGACGTCGCGCACCTCACCGCCGTAGTGAAACTGCAGGCTCGATGTGTCGCAGAGCGCGATTTCAGCGAAACCGTGCCGACCCGTGCACAGAGATTCCCAGAAGCTCTCACGGTCGCGCCCGATGGCCGACACGACGCCGATGCCGGTGATGACGACGCGGTGCGGCCCCATAGGGTTTTCAGCTGGGAGTTGGGAGGAGCGGTTTCACACACTCCAAGACGTCGCGGACGGTGGTGATTTCGCGGGCGTCGTCGTCCGGAATGATAATCCCGAGCTCTTCTTCCAGGTCGCACAACAAATCGAAACCGTTCAGGGAATCGATGCCCAGATCCTGGAACGTACTGTCGAGCGTAATCGCCCCGGCCGGCTGGTTGCCTTTCTCAGCGATTGCGGCCATGACCTTCATCGTGAGCTGACTGTTGTCCATATCGGGCGAGTCTACCACAACGTCGATCGGTTACACTCCCGCGCGATGAACGCCCTGTGGGTTCCGCTCGCTCTCGCTGCCGGCGCCCTCCAGAGCGTCAGAAACGGCTTTGCGCGCAGTCTTTCGGGAGCTATCTCCCCTGCCCTCAACAGTTGGTCGCGCTTCTTTTTCAACCTTCCGTTCTCGTTCTTGCTGTTCTCGGCGCTCGTCGCCGCGAACGGGTTCCCTTCGGTCTCGCTACCGGTATCATCGTGTTGTGGCTCGCAAGCTGAAAGACTAGGCTTCGACTCCGTGGATTCCGAAACGCGCTTCGTGGACGTCGACTACCGTACGCTCAGCACGCAAGCGCTCCGCGGCCTCATCGAAGAGTTCATTACGCGGCAAGGCACCGACTACGGCGTGCGTGAAGTCAGCCTCGACGACAAAGTCACAGACGTCGAGCGCCAGCTCAAAAACGGCGAGGCGCGAATCGTGTTCGACACCGTCAACGAATGCGCGAACATCGTGCCGCGCACTTGACTACTAAGACAGGAAGAGACGGAACGCGGCGTTGTTCGGCTCGAGCGTGTAGGGGTAGCCGAGTCCGTCGAGAAACGCTTGGAACTCCTTTCGTTCGTCGGGTGGGACCTCGAACGCGGCCAGAACCCTGCCGAAATCCGAGCCGTGATTCCGGTAGTGGAACAAGCTGATGTTCCACCGGCCTCCGAGCGTATCCAGGAACTGCATGAGGGCTCCCGGCCGTTCCGGAAAACGAAACCGACACGGCCACTCGTGCTCGACGTCTCGAGCGCGACCACCAACCATGTGACGGACGTGCACCTTCGCCGTCTCGTCGTCGGAGAGATCGAGCGTCTCGTAGCCGAGACCGCGCAAATGCTCCGCGAGCGACGTCGCGTCGTCACGGGATTCGACGCTGATGCCGACGAAGATGTGGGCCTCGGCGCGGCCGCTGAGCCGGTAGTTGAACTCCGTCACCACACGACGGCCGATCGCCTTACAGAACTCGCGGAAGGCCCCCGCCCGCTCGGGAATCGTCACCGCAAAAATCGCCTCGCGAGCTTCACCGAGCTCCGCGCGCTCGGCAACGAACCGCAGCCGGTCGAAATTCATGTTCGCACCGCTCAGGACCGCGACCAGGCGCTGGTCTCGTGCCCCGTTGTCTTCGACGAACCGCTTGAGCCCGGCAACGGCCAGCGCCCCCGCGGGCTCCATCACCGTCCGCGTGTCATCGAACACGTCTTTGATGGCGGCGCAGATCTCGTCGTTCGTGACCCGAACGACCTCGTCGACGACTTCTCGAGCTATCGTCAACGTAAGGTCAGAAACTTCCCGAACGGCGACGCCATCCGCGAAAATGCCGACGTGGTCGAGGCGCACTTTTTCCCGCCGCGAGAGTGATTGGTACATTGCGTCCGCCTCGAACGGTTCGACCCCGACGACCCGGGTCGAGGGCTTGAGCGTTTTCAAGATCGTGCCGATGCCTGCGATCAAACCGCCACCACCTACGGGGACGAACACCGTATCGAGCTCGCCCTTGGCGTGGCGCAGGATCTCGTCGCCGATGGTTCCCTGCCCGGCGATCACCAGAGGATCGTCGAACGGGTGCACCAACGTGAGTCCCCTCTCCTCACGCAGCTCCTCGCACCGCACCTCGGCCTCGGCGTAGGTGTCACCCGCGAGCTCGACGGTCGCGCCCATACTGCGGACAGAGTCGACTTTGATGGCCGGTGTCGTCCTCGGCATGACGATGGTGGCCGCGATGCCAAGATGACGTGCCGAGAACGCCACACCCTGAGCGTGGTTTCCGGCGCTCGAGGCGATCACGCCTCGTACGGTCGCTTCTCGCGGCAAGCTGGCCATTTTGTTGTATGCACCGCGAAGCTTGAAGCTGAACACCGGGTGCATGTCTTCGCGCTTCAACAGCACTTCGTTCCCGAACCGCGCGCTCAGCTTGTGCGCATTCTCGAGCGGTGTCTCGTTCACCACTTCATAGACACGGCTCGAAAGAATGGAGCGGAAGAGCGAACCGAGATCGTGTTGGTCGTCTTGTGTCATTGCAAACTATCGTTAGTTTCGCCTGGCAAACCGGCGCGTAAAGAAAAAGCCGGTCCGGCCGTAACGCCACGACCGGACCGGCTCGTCAGAACAGACTATTACCTTAGTCGTCCGTGGTCGGCCAGACGACTCCCTGATCTTTCTTCTTGATCGGTCCCATGCCTTTGTACATGAACTTCTGGACGCGCTTGCCCTCGTAGGTTTCCACCGTATAGATGTTGCCTTTCGAGTCAGTCGCCAGGTTGTGGACGGCAAAGAACTGTCCGGGCGGGCGTCCACCGTCGTCGAAGCTCGTCAAGATCTCGAGCGACTCGCGGTCCATGATATACACCTTCATGTTCTTGCCATCGGCATTAGATGTATTTCTGGTCGGCGTCTTTCGAGAACGCAATGTCCCACCGCGCCGTCGCCGAGCGTCTCCTTCGCGATGCGTTTTTCCTTCACGAACGTTCCGTCGAGCCTGAAGACCTGAACCCGATCGTTCGGACGATCGCAGACGGTGACACCAATGGTCGAGCCCATGACCCAATGGTGGGGAGCGGTTTCGACCACATCGGATCGACCTCGAACATTGGCGCTTCACCGTCCGCGACGGAAGCCGACGCCGTCGTCTCCAACATCGATTGGCCCATGGCAAGTACGATGAGGACGGCCAGAAAGGCCGCGCCGATTAGAAGATTCTTTTTGTGCTTCAAGCTCTTCATCCTTTCCTCTCTTCGTCCGGACCCGGTGGGCGCCCTCAGAATGCGCGCAAGTATACGCCACCGGCCAGGCACTTGTCATGCCAAGGAGGACGCAACTATTCTTACTCTCGCAGACAAACCCTTCAATTCGCAGGCTCGCACTTCACGACGTCGCTTCTCGCGTTCAATGTCGGTGTCGAGCTCGGGCAGTTGCTGGTGCTCGTTCTGACCATCCCGTTGCTGAACGCACTGGTCCGCTTCGGCGTCTCGGAACGGATCGGAACGATCTACCTGTCGGCGTTGATCACCCACTCCGCGTGGCACTGGATGGTCGAGCGCGCCGAACAGCTTCGGCAGTTCTCGTGGCCCGCTCTCGATGCCGCTCGCCTGGCGAACTTGATGCGCCTTTCGATGCTCTGGGTTTTGTTTGCAGCTCTCGTGTGGCTGGCGTCGGTTCTCAAGCCGCCGCCGGACTCGAGCGCAGACGAGGAAGCTTCCGCTGGAGCGGACCGCTAACTATCCGTCGACGTCGTCACCAACCGCCGCCAGCCAAGCCGAAAACTCTGCATCGCGAAGCTCGTCCGCCAGAACGCTCGCTGCACGAGCTTTGCCTGCGAGCATGAGGGCAAGGATACGAAACCGCGCGAGCTCGGCGCTCGTCGGATCGTTCATCTGGGCCCGCTCGAGATGCGCTGCCGCCAGCTCGTAGTCGCGCGCGGCGAACGCGTGGGCCGACAAGAGGAACTCGAGCATGGGATGGTTCACGCCACTCGCTTTAGCCTTTTCGAGGATGACCCGATCTTCCAGATCACTGGCCATGATCATCAGCGGCAGCGCGACCAGCGATGATTGCGTGAGCACGTGGTGGAGCTCAGGGATGCCCGCGCCACCGTGCGCGAGGTGGCGGTTGATGATGTCCTGGTAGGCGAAGTAGTCGAGTGTGCGCTCGCGTAGCTCCGGCGGCCAGATGTCCCGAATCCACGCGCTCTCGCTGAACCTGCGACGGGACTCCGATGCGTCCATGAGCCGGAGGAACTCTGCCAAGTCAGCGCCTCCGTTCGTCTCACTCTGGTGGAAGAGTGCGGCTTGGATGCGATGAGGAAAGTTGTCGCGAAGCGGAAGCGCGTCGCCGGTCCACTCCTCGAGAAATGCGGAGTCTCCGATGAACAATGCCCCGAGCTGCTCAGGAGTCTCGACCCCGATCGTCGAGAACCCGGTTGCCACGTCGCGCCATGGACGATCGAAATCGGCGGCGTCGACGGGGCCGTCGAGCCCGCGCGTCCCCACCAACATCCACTCGGTGCCGGCGCCTGTCCAAAGCGAACAGTCCGAGAACGCTCCACAAAAACCGTTCACGAGTGACTTCGCCTCACTCGCTTCGAGCTGATACACGGGGAGCCAGTACGTCACCACGCCGCGGGGAGCGAGTCGCTCGCGGAGAAGGGTGAAATACTCTTCGCTATAGAGATTGACGATGCCGGCGTTTTTCGGCGGAGGCGGCTCTGCAGTAATAATGTCGAACCGCTTTTCGGTGGTTTGCAGAAAGAACCGTCCGTCTTCGATGTGAACGCGCACCCGCGAATCCTTCAAAGGGTGTCCGTTCGCAAAGATGTCGACCTCGAGGCTGAGATCGATCAGATCGCGCGAGATATCGACGACATCGATGGACTCCAGGCTCTTTTGCTCGGTGAGCGCGTTCGCAGTGACTCCGACACCATAGCTAATTAGGAGCGCGTTTTTCGCATCCGGGTTGAGCGCCATCGGCCAGTAGGCATAGAGCCGCATGTAGCGCTTCGCCCGGTAGGTCGTCGCCGACATCGCGAACCCGTTGGTAACGAGCCGGTGATAGCGCGGCTCGCCGAACAAGTCGTTCCTCAAGTAGAACGCTGCCTCGGTGACCCCTTCGCGCATCGCAATGACGTACGAGCCGTCGGCAAGATACGGGGCAAGGACGCGCGGCAGATGGTGGTTTTGCATCAGGCCGGAGGGAAAGAACACGAGGCCGAGAACGAAACCGACGCCCGCGACGCTCATGCCCAAACGCTCCGCACTTGCGACGCGGAGCTCTCGACGCCGCGCATAGGCGACCACGATGGCGATGGCGCCATAAAGCGCGGCGAGCACGAAGAACGAGCGTTCGAGTCCTAGCCTCGGGATCAAAACGAATTCCGCCACCAGGGAGCCGAACATAGCACCGAGCGTATTCGACAACGTGAGCCCCGCGGCCGAGAGCGTCTCGTCGCCGAGCTCGTCGTTGAGGGCCCGTCCGATGAACGTAAACAGGATTCCGGAGAGGAAGCTCACCGGCGCCGCCGAGAGAAGCCCCATCGAATCGACGAAGCTGAAATAGGTGACGATGACCACGATTCCCGACGTGAGTGCCACCACGCCGACGTAGCGGTGAGCCTCTTTATCCTGGCGCAGCCACCAGGACGCGACGAAGCCGCCGGACGCGATACCGAAGAGCACGACCGAGAGCATCAACGAGAAGACAAGACTCGTGCTGTTCCGAAAGAGCAACATGAAACGAAACCACACCACTTCGAGCCCGAGCAGGGCGGCTCCGGATAGGAATGCGGCACTGAGGATGACGAGCGCGGGCGCTTTGACCAGTGCGCGCCAGGAGACGTGACTCGCGGGAATCTCGACCCCTATGGTTTTGCGCGCGAGCAAAATCACCAGGAACGCCGCGGCCACGTTCAAGACGGCGGCAACAACCCCCGTGCCACGGACTCCGAACGCTCCTATCAAAACCAGCTCGGCGGAGAGCGCACCGGCGACCGCGCCGAGCGTGTTCCACCCGTAGAGGCGTCCAAGAACGCGACCGAAGTTCTCGTCGTAGCGCGACAATGTGCGGACGAGCAACGGAAGCGTCGCGCCCATCGCGGTTGCCGGAACCAGGAGGAGCGCAAACGCGATCGCGAGCCTCATGGGGTTGAGCACCCACGGTTGCTCGAGAAACGGCCGGAACAGGGGGGCCAGCCAGGACGCAAGGCTCGGCAAGAGCAGGACGAGCCCAAGGCCCGTCGCGCCGATGACCAGTTCCAGAATCGCGTACACCCGCAGCGGGCGCACCCACCGCCCTCCGTGGCGCGCCACGACCAGGCTCCCGAGCGCGAGCCCTCCCATGAAGCTTGCGAGCACGAGACTCGACGCCCACACGCTGTTGCCGAACGCGAGCCCCGCCATGCGAAACCACAACGTTTCGAAGATGAGGGCGGACGCGCCCGAGAGAAAGAAGATGAGACAAAGTGCCAGTTGCATCGGAAACGTTACGCGATCCGCGAGTTTTTAGAGTGTTCTAGGATTGTAAGGGGGCCAGGTGGACGCTGCAACTAGATCTAGTTGGCGCGTGAATAGACACTGCGAATGACGAGGGGTGCTTTGAGTTGTTTGTCCTCGAGACGCACCGTCAACACCATTTCGTTGCCACCGGAGGAAAGCTTGTACGTCTCGAAGATCTTGGCGCCGTCGCTGGTTTTCATCTCGATGTCAATCTGACTGCCCGTCGGTGTCGCCTTCGTTTCGAGCCGTGTCCCGTTCTGCATCTGGCGTTCGTGCTTCTGGCCGTCCAGATAGTAGATGCGCAGATTGTCACCGCCGTCGTCGACAACGAGCTCACGGCTGTTCCGCTCGATGTCGAGCTCGTCCGCGTACTGCACGAATCGATCGAGCACTTGATTCAGCCGCTGAACGAATCGCGGGTCGACGTCCTCGACGGTGTCGCGCCCCCGACTCATCTTTTGGATGAACCCTTCGATCGTCGCTTCGAGCTTGGGCTCTGGATCATCGCTCTTGTCGCCATCGCGATACCAAAGGCCCGTGTACCCTGACTGTGCTATCAGCAATCCGATGGTGGCAAGCGTCGTGACGAGCGTTCTCATATCGCGACTCACGCTAGGAGGGATGAACGCTCGCGGTCCCTTTTGTCTGCGCCTCCGGGCCGTGGGCTCGCGTCGCCCAGTGATGCCGAAAATACGTGACGACCGAAGATACGGCAGCCGCACTGGCCACCGCCACGGGGAGCTAGTCCCCTGTATCAGAACAAACTAGATAAAGCAGAGCTTGCCGAAACCCTTCTAAGTGCATGAATCTTATGAATCTTATGGGCTGGCGAAAAGCCTAACTTTGTATAGTAATCAAAGATCCAGGGGACTAGCTCGAACATCAATGCCGACATCATGACGAGAGTCGTGTTCAACCTTCGTACGCCTTCGAACTCATCAGTACATTCCCAAGTCGAATGTTACTGCACCGATCTGCTGCCGTCCATCGGCGTCGTCAAGAGGCCGGTCCACCCGAAACCTGCGGCGATGGCGTGCTGCGTCCTCATCGGGTCGAACACCCCGAGCGCGACGAACGAACCAAGGGCGAACACCTCTAAGAGACGAGAGACGAGATTTTCCCCTGGAGGCCTCCCTGTTCGGAAGACTTTTTGCGGGACGGCGGGAGTGAAAACGGAAAAAGGCGAGGCCGGAACACCCAACCACTAGAACACCGAATGTGTTCCGTTCCGGCCTCGCCTCTTCGCTCCGTTCCATATTGAAACGGGACCCCCCTCGAGATCGGCCCGTTTCGAAACGGTTTGAACGAACGATGGAGAGTAGTGCAATCGCGATGCCAGATCTGGCCGCCGGGCGCTCGATTGCACGTCCCTGAATTCAGGTCGACCGAGCGTCGCGTTCGAGCTCGCTTCCGGCACGCTGGTCGTAGAAATCTTCCACTATCGTCTACTCGAGGATGCCGCCGGGAAATGTCGTCAACGACGAGTGGTGCGTGGTGGAGGATCCCGCTCGAGCGTCTGGCGACCAGCGTTCGTCTCATTGCTCGGGCTGGCGACGACCGACGCGCCCCAGCTTTGCATCATCGACCGGCGGTAGGGTTTCTGCTCGTAGCTCACCTTCACCATGTAGACTTTGCATTCCAGGTCGAAGAAGTTGCACGAGAACGCGAGCGCACTTCCCCATTGCCCGGCCCCGGTCTCCGTGGTCAGACGAGCGACGCCTTCCTGCTGGTTGTAATACGCCTGAGCCACCGCCGTGTTCGGCTTGTGACTCCGGCGGCGCTCACACCTTCGTACTTGTAGTAGATGCGCGCAGGCGTCTCGAGAGCTTTCTCCAGACGTCTCGCACGGTACAACGGTGTCGGCCTCCACTGGCGGTAGACATCGAGAACCGGACCGGGAACGTCGATGTAGCGTTCGGTCGAGACCTCCTGTTCGATGAGCGCCATCGGAAACAGAGGCGCGAGGTCGCTGGGACCAAGGGGCTCTCCCGTTCCTGGATTGAAGCATTGGCTTGACGGGGTCGGGGAGATCGGCCTGGATGTTGTACCAGGCCGTGGGAATATCTTTCTCAGTCAGCAAAAAATTCGTAGGTTCCACGGCGACCTCCAGGCGTTTTGTTCCTTATAGTTCCGGACCGTGGATTTCGTAAGCGTTCTACGTTATATAGCTGCTTGCCGACGATGGCGCCGCGATAGTCGACGATCATTGAGTTGCCTCCTCCGGCGTCGATCGGTATTTCCTCTTCCGGATCGACCGCATTGTAAGGATCGATCATGATAGAAATCTCCGAGCTTTGCCGATTTAGAAAACGCGGCAGTCGAACTCAGAGAGAATGGGTAGGAAAAGCTGAGTCCCACCAGGACGGTGGAAATGAAAAAGACGAGACCGGAGCTCCCAACCAACTGGAACACCGAATGTGTTCCGTTCCGGTCTCGCCTTTACCCTTTTGAAACGGGCCCCCTCGAAATCGGCCCGTTTCGAAACGGATTTCCTGAACAGCCGAGAGTAGTGCAATAGCGATGCCAGAACCGCACCGAGCGACTCCGTCTGGACGGGCTCGGCCACTCCTCCGCCGAGCGGCGGCGGATTTCGTCGATTGCGTTCAAAACGACACGAATCTCGGTCGGTGGATTGTCGACGCGCTGAATCATGACGAATGTCTCGGACGGCCAGCGGTTCGTCATGATCGAAGCCGCCGACGAGGACGAGACCTGAATCCGCGTCGTCGTGAACTGGCACGAAGAGCCCGAGCGCCTCATGACCGAATCCCGCTCACGTTCACGGTGATCTCGAGAAAAGGAGAGATACGGGCTCGACATCTGTACGCCGTGAACGTGCCTAGTCTTCCGCATAGTCGGCCGGACTTCGGAGAGGAAGGCGGATCGTCACCGATGTGCCCCGGCCGGGCTCGCTTTCGACCTCGATACGCCCACCGTGGTCATCGACGATCTTGCGAGCGAGGAACAGGCCGAATCCCATTCTGACTCGTGATTCCTGCCGGAAAACGAAATCGAATATTTTCCTCACCACCTCCGGCGGCATCCCCGATCCCGTATCGGTGATTCTTATCTCGATATCGCTCTTCATCATTTCCGTCGTGATTTTGATGCTCCCCTCGCCTTCGATCGCCTCGATGGCGTTTCGGACCACGTGCATGAACACCTGATTCATCTGAGCCGAGGCGCAATACAGTGGATCGATCGTGCCATATTCCCGCTCGACAGCGATGCGACTTCCGATCTTCGATTGCAGTAATGCCAGCGCACTCTCGATCCCCACGTGCACATCGACGGTCTGATAGGTGGCCTGGTCGACACCTGCGAAGCTCATCAAACTGCCGACGATCGTTTCCACGCGATCCGTCGCGGTGGTGATGGCTTTCGTGGAATCGGAAATGATGTCGAGCACAGCGTCGAGTCCATTCCCCTGCGCGGTTTCTTCGGACACGGTCGCCTTCAGCTTCTTTGCCGCCTTGAGCACCGTGTCATGCCCAGCGGTGAGCGCACCCAGTGGTGTATTCAGCTCGTGCGCCACGCCCGCTACGAGATTGCCGAGTGACGCCATCCTCTCTTGCACGAGCATCCGGCACTCCAGCGCCCTCATCTTTTCGGTGTAGCGAAGTCTCTCCTCCATTTCATTTTTGAGCTCTTGCTCCATCTGCATCTGTCGCATCTTGCCCGAGAACAGATGGGATGCCAGCGAGAGGAACTTCACATCGAGCGCGTTGAAATCGTGGGCCGTCCCGTAGATGAGCACGCTTTGTGTCCGGTCATGAGCGAACTGGGGACAAACGTACACGCGGGCCACCGATAGTCCCTGAAAGGCCGATGGCAAAGTCGGACGGATCGTGGCAAGTGCGTCGCCTTCGTAGACGTGCGAGCCCGGTATGTCCAGGATCGCGGGCTCGACATCTCGATCCACTCGAGAAATCGCGGCCTGCCCGCGCTCTCCGTCCACGACCATTCCCGAGTCCAGGTACCGCCAGCACAGGACATCGCCGATGTACTTCAGCTTCCGGGCGAAGATCTCGGCGGTGGCATCCACGCCGCTCGAGCGATTAAGCTCGTCGGATAATTCGACGAGCGATTCATAACGGGCTAATCTCGAGAGCTCCTGAAGCGCGGTCATCGGCACTCACCTCCTCGGATGGTGGAAAAGGACGTTCCGGTGGGATGTCGTAGATGGCGACGATCGTGTTCATCATGACGGCGAAGTCAGCCAGGGCCATCAACTCGTCGATTTCCCACTCCCCGTAGCCCTCGTCCTGCAGGTCCCGTCACGATCTCGATGGCGACCCAGTAAGATCGCGGCAGTGCTCGAGCGCCTCGCCCTCGGTCAAGCGCATCAGATCCTCGCAGGTGAGGGTTTTGCAGCTCGAGCGCGGCATGGCCATGGAGAGCAGTGCAGTAGTGGTTGCCCGCGCGAACGGAAATGTTGAAAAGAACGAGCTGCTTGAGCAGCATGGGCACGTCGCCGGCGAGCACCGCGTATCTGAGCTTGCCCCACGTGGCTCGAAGAACGTTCTCGTTCACACCGAGCGCTTTGAGAAAGTTCGGGACATCGGGCGCACCGGAGACCTTTTTCACTTCGTCGTAGATCGCCCGCACTTGCGGCGATGCCTCGGCATATTCAACAACGCTTCGACGTTTCATGATCGAGCTCCCAGAAAGGAGAGGCGCAGGCCCGACCGGGACCTGCGCCCTCGTTGAATTCCTACTTCTTTCTAAACCGGCTGTCGATGGGAACATGATGTGAGCGTACGGTGTGTCGGGCCACATGACCCAAGGACCTCCGTTGCGGTGGTCGGTGGACATGTTCTTCAACAGGCTGTGGTCCGGCACGACGATCATCATGTGGGCGTGTAAGTCAGTGACCCAGTCCTCGGGACCGGTGGCCTCGGTGGCATAGGGGTCCTTGTTACTGACAGGTGTATCGCCGGCCAACATGTAGGCGAAACCCATCTCTGTGTAGCTCGGCTCCGTCTTGTTGATGTAGGCGTCCAGAAAGTTCATCCACGGCTCGTTGACGCACCAAGGATCGACGCCCGGCGTGTCCGGCCGGTCGGGCAGACAGGTCCATCCATTGCTGCCTTCGCGAAGCGTGTTCATGTTCCAGTCCTTGATGGTGGCATTGGCAGCGATGGAATCGGGTCCCGCGCTCATCGCGCTTTCGATGGACTCCTCGTTCGTAGCTGTCAATGCGGTGGCAGACACGAGGGCACAAATTCCGAGAGTGACGATCTTCATTGGTTTCCTCCTTTTCTTGCTGGATTAGGCGGCGTGCAAAGTGCGGACGGCGTCCTCGGTGGTGAGGACGGCGTTCGCGATGAATCCGAAGTTCGTGAGTGCCGTCGCGTAGCCATCGCCGAGCTCGGGATGCTTCGCGGCCGCGGTGGCGTCCTTGACGACGGAGACCTCGAAGCCTTGCTCCAAGAGCTCGCGCAGGTGGCTCTCGAGGCACAGATTGGCCGACATCCCGCAGAGCAGCACTTTGGAGATGCCGCGTTTGCGAAGCTGCAGCACGAGGTCATTGCTCTCGGGCCCGTACACCTTGTGCGGGCTCACGACGACGGTCTTGCCGTCCTCGATGTAGGGCTTGTACACCTCGAGCCAATCGGCACCCGACCCCTCGAAGCCCTCGACCGAAAGGGCCCCGGCGCGATCGAACATCTTGATCTCGTGCATCAACTTTTCGACGGTGCCGCCGAACTGCCAGCCGCGGTCGGTCGGGTAGTAGTAGTGGGGCGAGACGAAGACCTCGCAGCCGGACTGCTTCGCGGCCTTTAAAAGCGCCTCGATGTGCTCGACCGTCCCGTTCTCCTGAACGCTCTCGCCGACGAGGCCCCACGTGACCCCCGAGGGACTGAGAAAATCGTTCTGTGGATCGGTGATGACGAGCGCGGTTGCCTGCTGTTCGTGTCCATGACTCTCCTCCTTGGTTTGATTTGCACTCTTGTGCTTTCGACCATGGGGATACAGTGCCGGCAACCATGTGCGATAGGGTCCGGATGACGTGCTAAATCGTCTCGATCCAGCCGCTTTGAACCGCAGCCCGTCTTCGAATAGCATGGCGGCATGCTGCTGGAGCGCCTCTTCGAGAATTTAGCTCTGTCCGTCGAGCCCTTCGCAACCTGCCGGGTGGCTCCCGGGTGGAGGCTCCGGCTCCCTCTCCGTGACTGGGTGATTCTTCACTTCGTCTTGCAGGGCGAGGGGGCGCTTCGTTTCGGCACTAACATTAGCGGAGGCGGGGAGGTCCATGGCTTGCCCAGGAACTGTCTTGCGGTGATGCCCCCGAGCCTTCCGCACGCCGTCGAGTGCGGTTCGGACGTGCGTCACGAGGCCGAAGTCCGGGGCGACGAGACTGGAGCCCCCCTGTGCGTGCTTGGCGCAGGCCCCGCCGAAGAACTGGGTGTCGTCGTGGCTTGCGGTCGTGTCCAAGTCACCTACGGCGGAGGCCCGGGCCTGTTCGACCTGCTTAGAGAGCCCATCGTTCTCGATTTCTCCGACTCGCCATCGATGCGCGCGACCTTCGAGTCTCTGGTCGGCGAGTATCGAGCCGGCGAAGCGGGCAGCGCCGCCATGATGGCGGCGCTCATGAATCAATGCTTGATCTCCGTCTTCCGGCGTCTGAGCGATCAACCGGACAGCCAGCTGCCGTGGCTCGCGGCGCTCGACGACCCCAGCCTCGCGCGCGTCCTCGACGACATCCTCGCCCGGCCCGAGCGCCCGCACTCCGTCGACACGCTTGCGGAGCTCGCCCACATGAGCCGATCGGTCTTCGCACGGCGCTTCCAAGAGTGTTTCGCCTGCACTCCCATGGACTACGTCCGGGACACACGGCTCCGGCGGGCCGCGCAACTATTGCACCGAGGAGAGCGGTCGGTGAACGACGTCGCGACGCGCGTGGGGTTTGCGAGCCGCAGCCATTTCTCTCGCGCGTTCCAGGCGCACTTTGGTTGCCCGCCTTCGAAGTTTCGCGTCGCGGACGAAGCGTAGTGGCGTGCGCCATCGCCGGACGACCGTGCAAATAACCCTTGCCGCCATACGGTTGTCGATACGAGTGCCTACAGGATCGACGTGCGCGCTGGCGAGCTACTTTTCGAGTGAGCTGATATCGAGCAATGCGTCTTCGATCGCGATGCGGGTCACCTTCGTACCCTTGGGCACCCGGAACGAAAAGTTGCAGGTGTAAGCATCTTGCGAGCTCACGTCACGAAACGACTGAGCAGTTTTGTATTCCTTGCCCGCGTCGTCGTAGAGGAGCGGCTTCGGAATCTCTCCACCCTCGAACGAGGGCAGAACCTTCACGTCGATTTGGATCGTCGCGAACTCGTTGTCTTCGGTCGGCCGGATGACGCCTCTGACGATATTTGCGCCGGGGGTACAATCTTGCAGGCTCACCCTGGTGGCACGCTCCACACCTTTCGCCGTCAGTTCCAGTCCCTTGTATGACGTTGAGTCGTCGGCACCCGCCATCAACGCGCCACTGACGAGCGTGGCAATCACGAGCGCCAGGAGGCTCAGACGAGAGACACTCATGCTCATGAAACGACCCCCTTCCAAGAAAATCCTGCTCTACAGTCGTCGATCGGGCTGAATCATCGAGCGCCACATGTGCGTCGACGGCGAGTTGTCCCAACCGAGCCCTTCTTCGGGCTGCTTGAAGTGGCGAGCGACGATCTCGAGGAACGGTTCGATCGAGACTTTGGCGCTCCGGTCGAACGAGTAGAGGTCGTTCACGGTCACCAGCCTTGGGTACTCGTACCATTTGTGGTTCCTGACCCAATCGTGCGTCTTCTGGAGATACGGCTCCGGTACGTAGTCTTCGCCGAACGACCGGAAGTAGCTTTCCGGATATTCGTATCCGTATTCCGTGTCCGGAAAGAACCGCAGGCACTGATGGTAGCGGATCGCGAACGTCGTTTTCTCGGGAACGTACGGCTCGACGAGCTGCGCGCCCCACCAGCCGTGATCCGGCCCGATCAATGCGAGGACCACGTCGTGTAGCAGGCACGCCAGGACGATCTCCTCCGGCATCCCGGTGGTGAGCGCCCGGCTCGCGCTCTGGAGCACGTGGCTCGCCGGCGCGAAACGATACTCAAAAAAGTCCTCAAGCGTCGGCTTCTCCGGCATTGCCGGAAGCGCTTTGAGCTTACCGTCACGCCCCCGTCTGAAGAGTGCTCCGGTGCCGTTGCGGTAAGGCCGATCGAGATCCGCGTTCTTCGCCTCGAGCTCGGCGACCGTCGGATACTCGGGCTCGTCCGCCGCGGCGTTGAGCTGCTCTTCCATGTAGTGCTCGAGCGCATCGGCTTTTTGATCCGGTGTCATCAGGGCAACCGCGGCCGCCCCACCAAGACTTTGAAACAAAGCGCGACGATCAATTTCCATAGCACATCCTCTCGTCCATTGCGGGACAACACCTCGATGCTCCGCCGGCGCCGCCACAGTCGCGCCGGCCACGTTGTCGCCGAAAGCATATGCCGCGCTTGCCCTGGAGTCAACGACCAGGTATTATCCCCGGCTACGGTTGCCTTTCGCTGGCTCGTCCCGCGACATCACGCTGACTACGACCGACTGTTATCCGCACGCCAGCGATTCTCGATGACGCCAGTCCGAGGTGACCTGAATAGGAGGGAATCAATGCGGACTGTTCAAATCCTCGTTATGTCTTTTATCGCAGCGGTCGGTCTTTCGTGTACGGGTCAGCCCGGGGAACGGGAGCTGACCACCTTCGGAAACGCAGTGCAAGCGGGCGACGAAGCCACGGCCGCGCAAGTCTCCCTCGTGGAGTTCCCCGGAAAAGTCTCGACGTGGGAGATCGTGACGATCGGTCCGGAGTCGAGCGAGCCGTTTCCGCTCGTCAAGCTTCTGGAAGAACGAACGGCGATGGTGAAAGAGCTCGAGGCTATGTTCGACGCGAACGATACTTTCATCCAAGACAACGTGGAGTTGTACGACAAGTACAAACCGCGCAAGGCCAAAGACCCGGACACGAAGTTCACCGGGGAACTGAAAGAGTTCGCCGAAGAGCTCGGTGCTCGGCTGGAGAAGCAGGCGGCTCTAGATCAGAAGATCAGGGACGCTGGCAAAATCATCGATGCGGTCAAAAAGGCAGCATCTCTTTCGACCAACACCCCGGGGTTGGGCTCGAAATACGAAGGTGATGTCCTCGAGAAAGAGGCGAAGGTCAAATTCGACAACAAAGACTATACCGTCACGTTGAAGCAGTACGCGCTCATCAACACCGAGCACAACATAAGACCGATGGCGCGCTGGATCATCACCGATATTCAGGAATAACGGGCGACAGGTTCGACAAATCCAGCACCAGCGTCTAAAAGGCTTGTCGCTCCCCGAGCGCCTGCGCGCATAGGTGGACTCGACCGCGTCGTGGTCTTGATCGAACGCGGCTGTCTCGATGCCCCGCCTGAGCGCTCGCTTTTGTACCTCGAGGGTCGCGAGCGCTCCGTCTCTCAGCTCACTGAAACACACATTCAATATGGGTAAGAGATGAACGGGATGCGCTCGGGCCGGATGACTTTGTAGACGTCTTCGGTGACGGTGAGCTCGGCCGCCGCCGCTTCGTGTGGAACCAGCAAACGGGGGTCGTCGAGAATGTACAAAACTTTCGCGATGCGTGCCATCCGCACCCCTGGCGCAGGTCTGCTCGCCACCAGGCAGCGGGCCACGTCCCCTTAATCCCCTTCACGCGGCGCCTTTCGGTATCTCCTGCCCCATGTTATATTCGTCTATACTTAAGCAATCGCACGAAGATCCGAGCACACTCTCGGTGACGTCTCTCCAAATGTAATCGAATCGCGTAGGGCCAGGTCTCTCACGAGTGACGAAGCCGCACCCCCAAACACCGCCCAGCATTTCGCTGCTCGCGCTTTTTGTTTGCACGGAAGTTGGCAACGCCCGACACGCGCGCGCGAAACTGGATAGGTTTCTCGCTGGCGCTTTCCGGACTCTGCGTGCTTCTGACGCTCGAAGTTTGGGACGAGATCCCCGCAGTTTTTCTATTGTTTGCGAACGCCTCACCGAGCTTCGCGCTCATGGAAGGTGTCCGGTTCCTGGTTGCGCTCTTCCTCATGCTCCTTCCAACCGCTGCGTTCGGGATCGCCTTTCCGCTGATTCTCCACTGCGCGTCCTCGCGTCGAGACGGTTTCGGAAAGCACGTGGGGCAGGTTTATGCGGTCAACACCATGGGAGCCGTCCTCGGCGCCCTCTCCGGGCCCTATCTGTTGTTGCCGACGCTCGGGAGCTTGTCGTCTCTAAGAGTGCTCGGCTCACTACTGCTTGTTGCCGGAGGGCTTGCCATTTACGTCTTGGCAGACATTCCGAAACGGCGCGCCGTCGCCGCCGTCTGTGTATCCGCAATTCTATGGGGCCCGTTCGTGCCGGTCAGCTGGGACTTCAATGCGCTGAACATGGCCGCAGCCATCTACCTCGGAGACTCCGCTAGCACTCGCGGCGAGATCCTGTATCTTCGCGAAGACGCGACCGGGGGTCTCACCAGCGTCGTCGAAGAACGTGGGGTACGGACCTTGCTCACGAACGGGAAGTTCCAAGGTGACAACGCCGAGGAGATTCCGGTCCAACATCGAGCAGCCAATATCCCAACGCTCTTCACGAAAGAGCGCG
Source organism: Candidatus Marinacidobacterales bacterium (assembly GCA_965237955.1). Lineage (GTDB taxonomy): Bacteria > Acidobacteriota > Vicinamibacteria > Marinacidobacterales > SMYC01. The sequence continues at coordinate 6,045,876 of OZ250169.1, forward strand.
AGCGCGCGCTCGTGATCGGACTGGGAACCGGCGTCACGCTCGCAGCGCTGGCCGCTCACGGGTTCGACGAAGTCGTCTGCGCAGAGCTGAGCGAGCCGATCATCGAAGCGGCGCGCGAGTATTTCGCCGACGTCAACGGCGACATTTTGAACGCTCCCGAGCTTAGGCTCATCCAAGAAGACGGCCGTAGCATCCTGCTCGAACTTCCGGATCGCTACGACGTCATCACTGTCGAAGTGTCCAGTATTTGGTTCGCCGGGGTTGGTTCGATCTACAGCCAGGAGTTCTACGAGCTCGCGTCCAGCCGCCTGCGGCGAAACGGTGTGCTCCTGCAGTGGTTCCCGATCCACCACCTTTCTGCAAGAAACCTCTTTATCGTCGTTAACACCGTTCGCTCGGGTTTTCCCCACGTGAGTTTGTGGACGCACCGGCATCAAGCTTTCGTGGTCGCGAGCAACGAGCCTCTTCGACTGGATCTCGAGTCCGTGCGCTCCGACCAAGAGCGGACATCGATGGCCTCTTACTTGAGGGAGCTCGCGTCCGGCTCACCGCTCGAGCTTCTGAGCGATCTCGTCGTGACCGATGACGACATGGGCGGCTTCCTCGACTCCATGGCCCTGCTTTTGCGAACGCGTCGAAGCGTGGTCTCGACCGATTCCTGGCCGACCCTCGAGTATGAAACGCCGAAGGACGTCCTCAAGAACTTTTCGTACTTCCAGAACCGTGCCACGTTCAAGCGTTTTCGCAGCGTCGCGCCGTTCCCTTTTCGAGGTGAGCCGACAAGCGGAGAGATTGCTCTCGCGAACGCGGCGTTCAGTCGCGGTTGGGACGACCCGCGTGCGCTGCCGCGTCTCGCGCGGCTCTGGTCCGAACAACCCGAGCTCTCCGACGCTGCGAGCCAATGGCTCTACGATGAGCTTACCGGCGAGGACGCATTCGGATCCGACTTCCCATCCGATCCCGTGATCGAGCTGCGCTCCGAGCTCGACGCGTTGAGCCGTCTGGTTCGGTCCGCGCAAACAAAAACCGCCTGCGAACCGATCCCTCGCTTTGTGTCGCGCGTCGAGAACGTTCCTCTTCACGTTCTCTGTTTTTCGGGGCAGAGCCTCGACGGAACGAGCCCTATTGATGCCGTCGACGGCAGTTTCGACCCCGAGCTCGACAAGGGATGGCGGGTGCGCCCCACCGGCCGACCGGTGTTTCTGGATGTCTCGTTCGAGACGCCAACCTCCATCGACAAAGTCCATCTCATCGTTAGACCCGTGGACGGTCGCGTCGTCCGCGCGCAACTCCTAGGACGGGACGAGAGCGGCGCTTGGCACCCCCTCGCAAGCGGCGGTCAGGAGACCGACATCGTTTGCCACGGTCGTCGAAGTTTCCAACTGAGCGCCGGAACACCCAAGCTGACAGGCCTGCGTGTCGAATTCCAAGGCGAGGGTAACTCGTTCCGCATCGCTCTCTACGAGCTCTGGGCAGAGGCCCTTTGAAAGCCGCCAAAGACATGAGAGTCGCGACTCTATCGGGCGCGGTGTCGGCTTCCGGTCTGTGGCTTATCGATATCACTCGGCTGTCGGGCCTCGAGTTCGCCGGCGTATCGGACGCCGAGGCGGCGACGCGTGTGCTCGAAGTCACTGAGTCCGCTCTCTTGTCGATGGAAGCGAAGCTCCTTCTGATCCACATCGTCCTCGGCGCACTCCTGGGCGGGGCAGCAGGTGCATTCTTTCGCGGTCGTTTCACGTCGGTTCGGCTCGCCGCGGTGTCATCGCTGTTTACCGTCGCGATCGCGCTCTCATCTCTCTTCGGCATGGTCGCTCGCTACCCACAGCTATTCGCAGACCGGTGGTGGCTCTCAGGCGGCGCGCTTGCCTCTCTGCAGCGCGTGTTGACGCACGGTGTCGGAGCGAACGTGCTGGACGCGATTTCGGTAGCACTTCTCGTCGGTGCCGTGGCGGTGCCGTCGTTTCGCGTGCTCCGATACCGGAGGACGCTCTCGAAGAAGCTTGCCGTGGCCGCCGGCATTTTCGCCGCGATCGTAACCGTACGATCGGCACGATCGGACCTCGGCAACGGATCCAAAAGCGTACTGATCATCGCTACCGACTCGCTGCGTACGGAGAGCATCGAAGACCCCGACGTCATGCCATTCACCGCTTCCCGGGTCGAAGATGGCGCGCTCTACCGGTACGCCGTGACACCGATTGCGAGGACCTATCCCGCATGGGCGTCGACGCTCACCGGCACTGAGCCTCGAGTGCACGACGTCCGTCATATGTTCCCGATGCCTATTAGCCGGCGCGACGTCGGGCCGACGCTTTTTACGGAGCTTCGAGATCGAGGGTACTTCACGTTCGCCACGTCCGATTTCGCCGGTACGTATTCCCCGGCTTCGAAGGCGGATTCGAGATTCTGGACACGCCCCACTTGAACGTCGACACGTTGGCGCAATCGGCGGTGCTGAGCCGGCACACGTGGAGCCTGCCCCTTCTTCGCTTTCGCTGGTTTCGAGATCTGTTCCCGTACTGGAGGAACTTGCCCTCGCTAGCGAACCCAGAGTGGGTCGTGGACGAGGCGCTTTCACATTTGAACGACGCCTCCGATCGTCCGTTCGCCGGGCTCGTATTCTTCAGCACCGCGCACTTCCCCTATGTCGGTCCGTATCCCTATTACCTACGAGAGAGCGGCGACTACCACGGGCGCTACCTTTACCATGTTCCTCCGGTTCAACCTGAGGAAGCGCCGGACGAAGACGACGTCCGTCAAATTCGGGCGCGCTACGACGGCGCGCTGGCGGCAATCGATCGCGCGACCGAGCGGCTGCTGCGTCACGTCGGCAACGACACCCTCGTCGTCATCACGGGCGATCACGGCGAGGAGCTGTACGAAGAGGACGGCATCGCCGGACACGGCGATACGCTCCGTCACATGCGCTCGCAGGCGCTACCCATCCTGCTTCTCGGCCCCGGCGTGCCGAAGGGCCTTCGCTCGAGCAACCAAGTCCGTCACTACGATCTACCGGCGACGGTTCTCCACGTTCTGGGAGGTTCGACGACGTTTGGACACGGCACATCGCTTCTGGAGGAGCGGAGCGAGCGGCCGGTGTGCGTCGAGACGGGCATTTGGTTCTGGCCGTCTCGTCCATTGGGGCTCCGGGGTTCACGCCTCGACTATCCCAGCATCTCTGAGCTCCTCGAGCTCGAGCCGTCTACGCGCGAGATGATCCTGAAACCCGAGATGGAGAGCTTGGTGGAAAGCGCCAAAGAACGGGGCGTGATCCTCGGAAATCGCCTCTATCGCGAACAGCCGACTCCTTCGGGGCTCGAGCGCGAGACGCTGGTGCTGCCCGGGCTAAAAGCTGCACACGAAAACGTCAACCTACCGCAGCTATTCGAAGAGCGTTGTGTCGACGGCGATGCGTCTCTTTCCCGCCTGTATGGAGCGATCGTGTTCGAAAGGACGCCGCGATGATTTGGTTCTTGCTTTCGGCGCTCGCGGTCATCGGCAACTCGGGCACGAGCCCTGCGCCGGCATGCAGTTCGATCGTCGACGTTCCCACCGTGAACGTCACCTATCCGTCGCGACACACGAAGACGCCTCTCAAGCGAGCTCACGACCTCATCCGGCTCTTTTCGGAAGGCGACGGCGAGTTCACTGCCTCGGACGGCAACGCGCCGACGCTCGTGGACGGTGCCGCACTCTATCCGCTGCCGTGGAAAACGCGTCCGGATCGGGAGCCCCGGGCGCGTCTGCTCGCCTGGCAGGAGCGCAGTCGCGGAAATGACGAGAGCATGCTCGCGATCATACTGAGAGCGGGCGAGCGGTTCTGCACTTCAGAGCTCGATTGGAAATACGGCGCTCGCCTGCGCTTCGAAGCGCTGTCGATCGAGAAATCCCGGCCCGGCTCGTTCTCGCTTCTCGACGAAGCTCTCCCCTATCCCGGCAGTTTGAGCGCGGGCCGGCAAACCGACTTGCCGCTTGCGGGCACGTCGGGACAAGTTTGCTTCGAAGCCGAGGACGGAGCGATAGCCGTCGCTGAGCCCCGAATCCTCGAACCGGATGAAGCCGACGATAGGCCGCGCTTCATGGTCCTGACGATCGTGGACGCGTTGCGTGGCGACCTGTTGCGCGGAGCTCGCGCGCCAGAAATCTTGCCGACTCTCCACCAGTTGAGCGAAGAAGGCCACTATTTATGAGCGGGCCGTTGCACCCGGGTGCCACACGCGTGCGTCGGTCTGGCCCATTCTGATGGGACGAGATCTGATGCGCATCGACCCTCTCAAACGCCGTCAGTCGATGCCTATCCAGTCACCGCTCGAGACCGTCTACTCTCGAGCGAACCTGTTCTTGAGCCATATGGCGGAAGCCGCCGGCTACCATTCGGTGTTTCTCGGCAACAACGCCTATTTTCGTGTGACCCCGGCGTTCTCGCGCTATTCGAGCTGGGGCAACACCGACACCGGCACCGTCGATACGATTGCGGCGCTCCCTGCGCTCTCCGCACGCTACGCCGACGAACGGATCTTTCTCGTGTACTACGTCTCGACGCCGCACGGTCAGTCGCAAACGCCGCGGCGTCTGTTCGAAGCACTGGACTGCGACGAGCTCGAAGGCCTCGCCCAATGTCGGTGCAGCTACGACGCGCGGGTGCTTCATGCCGACGAAGCGATCGCCGCTCTGAAGAAGGGACTCGAAGCTCACGCGCTCACATCCGACGTCGTGCACGCCGTCACCGCGGATCACGGAGAGCTCTTCGGGGAAGGCTTGGCCATCGAAGGCGAGATGCCGACCTTCACCACCGGCGCTAGGCGCGGCGCGTTCCAAAGTTTCGACCGCGGCCATGGCCTCGCGTGCCACGCACTCGAAACAGACGTGCCGATCGTGTTCCACGGAAAAGGCATCGAGCCGGCCCGTTATTCCGGAACCGTGTCGAGTCTCGACATCTTTCCCACGATGCTGGATCTGATGGGGCTTGCGCCTATCCAGAAGCTCGATGGACAAAGGCTTCCGTTGTTCGATCTGACCGCTTACGAAACCGAGCCTCTCGTCTCGTACGGCTTTTGCTCAGACTCCGTGATCGAGGGGGACCAACAATTGATCTGGTGGATCCAGGGATGTCGGCTGCGAACGATCGACGAGCACACACCGATCGAGGAGCGCGCCGCGATGTGGTCTTCCAGCCGCCGGCTCGAAGTCGACGACGACACGCTTCAGCGCGCATTGTTGCGGCACGAAGAGCGACTTCGGGAGCGACTCCCCCGAGATACGCTCGTGTTCGATACCGCGAACCTCGGTGACGCGACCATTACGGTCACTGTGCCGCACGGGCGAATCACCGACTACGGTCCTGCGAGCTCCGTTTTCGGGCTCGAGCTGGTGAGAGAAGCCCGGTTGTCGGCCGATGAACGAAAGCTGACTCTCCGAGTCGACGGCTACCGCGGGCTCTACCACGTGTCGACGGATCCGCCGAGAGCCGAGATCCAGATCCGCACGATAGAACCAAAAGACGCGCTTCACTTCGTCGGACCGCTACAGCTTCCACTTCCCTCCGATACGTTCGATCCGGAGCTCAGACCTTCGTTCTTCGTTACCGACGCCGTCCCGTCGCGCCACGATACGAGCCACCCCGCGATTCGTTTATGGTGGCAACGCTACGGCGCGGTGCCCGCCGACGGGTCGGACAAAGCTCTCTCGGATTTCGACCGCGTGCTCCGGGAGTGGGGCTACATTCGATAACGATCGGTCGGACTGAGATCGTAGATGACGTGCTGCAGAGCGAGTCGAAGTGACCTTTCTCCAAGGAGGATGAGCTTCGAGAGGCACTCGTCCTTCCCTGACTTCACCCAGCGCTCCGCTAATGAATTCAGATTCGCGCTTCTCGCGGGCAGTTTGACCGTTTTCACACCTGCGGCTTCGACCGTCTGCCTGAATGCGAGGCAGAACGCGGACGCGGGGAGGCGCGAGGTCGACTCCTGCCACTAGCGCCCGAGCGCGTACGCGTACTCGACTGTGAAACGGTGGGCGCGTTGAATGCGCACCGCAAGCTCTTCCGGAGTCTGGCCGGGATTCGTCCAGCGAAAGAGCACGAGGTGCTCACGGTTGAGCTCGACGCTCGCGCTCACCTCGTAGGCCCTCCGGGTCCAACCGACGGAAGGGAATGTTTCGTCTTCCACGAGAACGTCGATGCGAACGAACTCGACCAGCGCTTCGTCGCGAGCGAATGGCCAGCGGAGCGGCCAGGGAACGCCGACGAACGCACGATAGCCGCGGGTTGTCGAGCCTTCGAGCTCTCTGGTGGTGTGGGTGAGCTCGACGCCGAGCTGGGGGACGTTCCGCTCTCGTACCTGGGCGAGATACAACTCGTTGATCGCATCGGCCAGCTCGCGGCGCGCGGGAGAGATCGCGAGCCGGTCTCGAAACGCACGGAGCTGGTCCACGTCGTATACGCGGCGCTCGTTGTAACCCAGCTCGTTCACCCGTCGTGCGAGCTCGAGGGTTTTGACCGCGGCCGCATTCGCGCGGGCGAAACGATACCGCCGGCCGAATAGCGTGAGCCCAACCCGATAGTCCCGCACGGACCTTTCGACGTCCGGTTGCCACTCCTGCATGGTGCGCGCCGTAGCGAGAAGGCGCGCACCAACTTGCACGGCAGCACCGATCTCCGCCCGCCCCTCGGTCCTGGTCGGGCGTCCGGTGCGCGCGAGCTCGATGGCGCCATCGAGCTCGAAAGGAAGCCGATTCCAAACCGCGGCCGAGTTAAATTGCTGTCGTGTGAGCTCGAAGCCGGCTTCGGTCCGGACCCGGGACACGCGCGCGTCCGCCTTGAGCTCGAAGTTGTTCTCTCTCTGATAGAGAAACCCCAGAGCGCCCGAACGCAACGGGCGCGTTGGCGGCTCCAAAGGTGGAAGGCGGCCAGTATCGATGAACTCCTCGAGTGAAGGCGGCCCTCCGCCGGTGTCGTTTGTGTCGTTCGCGTAAGAAAGAAGCACTTCCCAATCCGAGCTCAGACGGATCGACCCATCGCTCTCGAATGCCCAGAAGTCCTCCCGCCGCTTCACGTCCACACGGACGAGAAAAAGCGGAGCGCGGAGCGAGCCTTCGATGTCGAGGCGGCCATCCTCCTCTGTGAACCCGAGCTCGACTCGCTGGGTATCGAAAAACGCGCCAACGCGTTCGTCCCGCGCTTCGGCGCCGAAAAAGGCGCGCGCGCCGAGCTTCAAACGGGCGCCGAATGCGGTGCGGGTCGAGTGTTCTTCAGTGACGCCGGCCTCGAGGTCGACGAGCCGCAAAGGCGTCGCGGGATCGGTAACAGGCGGCAGTCCGAGCTTACCCAGCGGGTAGTGGGAATCTTCCCCGACGTTCTGCCCGGACAAGAGTAAGGCCAAGAGGAGGCCGATGGGCTCGCTCAGAACGGAAGCTCCCACCCGCGGCCAAACGCCGTCGATTCGATCAGCCGAACATCTTCCTCGGTCGGAAAATACAATCGGATGTCGGGGACGAGCTCCTCGTAGCTCACGAGCGCGCGCCCAGCGCTCGCATCTTGGACACCAAGCTTCAGCCAGTCGATGAGCGCGACGGATTCGGGAACGCTTTTGAACTCTTCGAGTGGGTCCCGCACGATGTCGAACAGCCGAAACCCGCCCGGGCTCTTGTCGAACAGATCGAACCAGAAGATCTCTTCGGCCATCGGAATTCCCTGCCGGATCTCTTCGAAAACGGATGTCATCCACTCGAGATGACGTCCGGTACCTTCCGCTCCGGACTCCGTGATCCAGATTGGTTTATCGGTGAGACGTCCGAGTCGTTCGATGAAACGACGGCTGTAAACGTGAAACGCGATCCGATCGCATACGTGCTCGACGCCGGTCTCGACCATCGCCTGCGCGCGGAGGAATCCTTCCGCGCTCGATACCGGCGCCGCCGAGACGATCACAATCGTCGGGTCGTCTTCCTTGAAGTGTAGATACGCAGGCCGCAGAAAATCACGAACATAGCTCTCCGGTGAAATACCGGTGAAGAACGTCGGCTCGTTGAGGATTTGAGCGGAGAAGCGCCCCGCTCGCGGAATGTCTTCCGACGCTTTCGGAACGAAATCGCCGAAGATACGCGCGTACGTCTCGAATACGTCATCACGCGTCGCATCATCGGAGACGGCGCCAACGAGGTCAAACCCCGAGAAATCGCCGATGATCCCGAGCACGTCGATCCCGAGCGCGCGGGCGGCACGCACGTAGGGAATTGCGGCGAGAAAATTGGGACCGAAATTCTCGAACGAGATCATGATCCGCATATGGCTGAAGCCGAGCTCGTAGACGAGCTTCATCTGCAGCTCGACGAGACGAGGCACGATGAGCGGAGGTGTGAGACCGGCATTCGTCTCGAATCGGCGGAGGGGGCTTACCACGATGCCCCCGTTCACGCGCGGAATGGTCAGGGGAGACAACGGTGTAACCGCACCGGCTGCCCCCGCGACGCCTAGCCGAAGGAACTCACGTCGATTCATTGCGCTCGAGTGCTTCCACTTTACCGCGACTGGCGAAGGAGGATTTGGAAGCTACGTCACATTTGCAAGCTTGATCTCGATCACTAGGGCTGCCGGAGAATCCTTCGATGCCAAAGCCACATCGGAGCGCCGGTGAGCTCGATACCGATGAGAACGAGCGAGATCAGATTCGGTGTTCCGTGCGCTCTGATACCAATAAGGCGTGCGAGGGCGCCGAAGATCATCGTCGCGAAGAAAATACGCATCGCGCCGCCGCGGCTGTGAATGTCTCGAGTCGCCCACAGCAGCACGAGCCCCATGCCGACGAAGTTCATCGCCAGGAAGCGCACCGCGCTCTCGAGCGTGTTGTTCACGTCACCAACTTCGACCCCGAACAGCACCTGAAACCCAGAAGTTCCCGTGAAGGCAACGGTGCCGCCGATGACGAGCGGAAACACTGCTACCATCCGACAGACGCGCCGGAACCAGACCACCTCCCCACGCTCATTCGTCATCGGCTACTCGTCAACCGACGAATCTCGCTGTCGTCTCCGGTGAGCTCCCAACGGACGAGTGACACCGGGATCACCCCGACTGCGGTGAGCTCATCCATGAAGCCGCGGAGCGTGAACGCGTCGCCGAGCTCGCGGGCCCGCTCGGCGAGGAGCTTCTCGATCTGGATCTTGCCCATCAAATAGCTCGTCCCGTAGCCAGGCTGCGCGAGGTACAAGTGTTGCTCATCCCAGACGGTGTTGCTGTCGGGTGGCATCCAGCCCCGCGGGGTCCATGCGGAGGCGAACTCCGTCGCTTCTTCGATCGTGTACTCCTGGCCGTGCATCATTAGACCGGCGAGTGCGCGTGCGGCGCGTTGCGCGAGCATGATGTAAATGAGCTCGCGGGCGCGCGGGCGCTCGTCAAGAAGCCCGGCGAGCATCAGCCACTCTTCCATGCCTGTGGCAAGGCCTTCGGATCGCGCATCGAAGATGTTGTAGAGAGACGGAACGCGCCTGATTGGACTCGTGTGCGGAACGTTCTCCATATTCGCCAGCTCGATCCAGTGATAGGTATGAGTACGCATCGCAAGCGGACTGCGGTAAGAGATTTCGCTGAAAAAACCGCGCTGTCCACCGGCGGGCGCCGGCGTGAAACTTCCGATCTTCGCCCGCAGGGCGGCGTCCATGTACTCGCGCACCGACACGACTTCGTCCTCTTCCAGAAACGCCATCATCTCGGTCACCGATCCATTAAAGCGGCGATCGTACTCGTCCGCGCTCGCGACACGTTCGAGCGGAGGCAGGTCGCGGTTACGGTGCTCTTCGAGAGCGAGCGCGGTGTGTGAGCGCGAAAGCTCGTGACGCGTGAGCGTCACTTCCTCTTCCCACGTATACGGAACGAGGTGGACGTTTTGCAGATACCACGTGTAGTTGTCTTTGCCGACGCCGGAGACGCCGTGTTTCGACGGAAGCTCCTCTTCGAGCCACGCCTGAAATAGATCGGTGGCTTCGCGCGCGCGTTCGATCGCGTCATCGAGTGCCGCGCTCGTGCCCCGGACTTCGGCCGCGAACGCCTCAAGGTCGTCACTCTGACGCGCCATCGCACGGGTACCGCCCATCCATAGATCCCGCGCATCCTCGACAAGGTTCGATTGCGCCTGCTCGAGTAACGCCGGAATCGCTCCGATCGCGGTGGCGAGCTCCGACGCAGTCCCCCCGGTCAGCGGATAGGCGTACGTCCACAGATCCACCCACCCATGGATCACAGGTCCTTCGTGAGCAGGGACATCGCTCTCGGCCGGAAAGACCGTCACGTAAAACGCAGGATTACGCGCCCACGGCCGGCGCACCCGATGATCGAAGTCGAGACCGTTCATCTCGGCGCGGACGAGGTGGTAGTCCACCTGCCGTGCCACCGTCCAGCCGCTCGGGTCAATGGCCGCGAGCCGACGCTTGTAGGTGGCCAACTCACGGTGTTGTGCGGCCATCGCGCGGGCGGTGTAGTCGGAAACGCCAGCGAGGAGCGAAGGCTTCTCGAAGGCACGCCAGTCCGAGAACAAACCGATGAGGTCGTCGTAGCTCGTGCTCGATGCCTGCTCGACACCAGCGTTGGTCTCGGCACGACTCAGAACGAAAGCGAGGACGGTGAAGGATGCGACGTAGGCAAAGCAACGAAATGTGGGCATGATCGTCTTCTCCGAAATAGATCAGCCCCAACTTTCCGTCGGGCGCCCGCAGATGTCAACCGTGAGCGTTACCAGAAGTACTTCACCGCTTCGAATCTGGGGGTAAAGAGCGCTCCCAACGTCCGACCCGACACGAAGAGATGGTGTCCGAAGTCTGCACCGGCGCCCCGTAGCTGCCGAACCAGCAACGCGAAGGACTCGAAATCTCCGATTCTCTCAACGTCGTCCCAAAGTACGAGCCATTCATCCGCGTGTAGAGATGAAAACGCTTTCGCGAAACCGACACGCGACCAACGTGCGGTTCCCTCCGGACCATCGACGACGAGTAGCTCGAACGGTTTTTCTCGCGCCGCCGCGGCCGCGTCGAGCGCGTACCACGAATAGCTCCCGATATTGCTGTCGTCCCGAGCCTCGAGGGGACAATGAACTACGGTGTGCGTCTCTGCGAGTCCTTGCTGTCGGACGCGCTCGACCCAGTCCTTGTTGTGCTCGAGGGTCACCACGTGAGCGCCGGTGTGACGGGCATAGGCGCCGAGCAGTTTCGTCGTCTCGCCTGCGCCGAACTCGAGTACGCTCTGAAAACCGAACTGACCGAGCGCACGGCCGAGGACGTACAGAAACTTGTGATCCGCGGCACCGCCAGCGGGCAAGAGAGACCCCGGAATCCATTCGTACTCCACGCGGACGCGTCTCAACAGGTCCATCGCTTTGATGTCCTTCAATAGACGTTGGTCAGACGTCTCCGCGTAAAGCTCGATCCCGTCACGCCGGGCGAGCCAGTGGTAGCGCCAGCGGTCTCTAACGCCCACCCATTTGCGGTTCAGCCAATGGAGCGGGTAGAGCTTCGCCAGGGAACGTCTGGGACTGAAAGCCATGTTCTTCGATCTTAACGCCACCGGTGATTATTGCTAGCAGATACTCGTAGAAACGGCCAACTCGCGGTGTTGCACGGTCATGTTCTCCGCGGGGCAATCCGGGTGTTCCCTCCACAAACTCGAACCTGCAATTTTCAAACCGCTCAGGACCGACGGAGCACGCCGAGGGCCGCGGCCGTTTCACCGTACGATGGAGAACGACGAGCTGCTGTCGAAGGGCCAGGTTCTCGAGGTCTAACCCACGGCGGGTTTTGAATGCGGAGCGAAGCGAGCATAGAAACAACTAACCATGATGGGATGCTGACGTCCACTCGCGAAAAAGATCAACAGCGCCGAGGACGGATGAATAAATGGAAGGCACAGGCGACAGCGGCCGCATCCCCGATGGCTTGCGGTAAATTTGGGTTGGTTTAGTACTCGCGCTCGGGATCTATTTGATTGAACAATGGTTTGCTGGACAAAAAGCACTCGATGTTGGCGAATAGCAGATCGAGCACGTCCGGAATATAGCGCTCCGGGTCATCGGACGACACATGCGGCGTAAGGATCAAATTGGGAACGTCCCATAAGAAGGAGTCCGGTGGCAATGGCTCGGGATCGAACACGTCCAATATGGCGCCGCTGAGCTCGCCTTGAACGAGCTTGTCGGCGAGCGCACGGTAATCGACGACTTCGGCCCTGGCCATATTGATGAGACCCGCGCTGGGCTTCATCAAGCCGAGACGATTTTTGTCGATCAAGCCCAGCGTCGCAGACGTCAGCGGCACCGAGACGAGCACGAAGTCAGCGTCGCGCAGAGCCTCATCCAGGCCGTCCGGCTTGAACATATCGTCGACGGCCGGGTGCGGCCGGCCACTGTTCCTAACCCCGATGACACGTAGACCGAGTTGCTTGGCGCGAACAGCGGCCGCGCCGCCCATGTGGCCAACGCCGATGACGACAAGAGTCTTGCCGGACAGCGGCGTGGTAAATTTCTGGTGCCACTCCCTACGGGCCTGGCATTCGATGTAATGCGGCATGCAGTTGTTCAGCATACTGATCGCCATCGCGGCGTATTCGCCAGCCTTTTCGGCATGCACGCCACTGCTGGTCGAAATGATGACGCCACGGGGAAGCCAGTCGAGCGGCGTTAGATGGTCAATTCCCGCGCCGGTGACCTGTATCCATTTGAGGTGCGGCGCCCGTGATGAGAGGTCGCCCGTTGGAATGCGAAATCCGACAAGAACCTCGGCCGTCTCCATCGCATGATCGAACTCTTCGGTGTCATAACCGATGCTGGGATTGATGCGGCTTGCCAAATCCGGATGCCGCCGGCACGCTTCATCCAGGATTTCGGCGGTGACATGGTACACGGTCGGGCTGGCGCGGCGGTTCTCGAAATGAACGCGTATTTGTCGATTCTCGTTGAACATCTTGTCGGCTGGATTATCCGCCCACTGGCGATCCCAGTCTTCTCCAAATTCACGCTCATGCCATTTCAGAAAACAAGACACGCGGCGTCGTGCGGACCGATCGAGCCTGTTCCGCGGTCATCGAGCAACCACTAAGTCACCTCTGATCCCGCTTGCACCGGCATGAACATCGATTCATGCCTCTCCATCCAGCACCTGATCAAGAATCCAATTGTCGATCGTATGTACGCCCCTTTCCGCCGTGCCGATACGTCCGGTTACATTGAACGGGGAAATCAAACCCTGCTGTTGAAGTTCGCAAACTTCGTTATCTTCGGGATGAGAAGTGTCCCAGCGTTCGTAGTATTTCTCGACGACGTCAGCAAATTCCGCCCGCTCGACCGTCGATATCGGAAAACAAGAGCCCACGATCACCTTGGTTCGTGTCGGACCCTGAGGTTGGCATTCCATCCACCACATGCAATCGCGTGTGCACCCGAAGAACGTGTGAGGATACACAAGAACGAAATAGGTACCTTCGGCAGCTCTGCCGGTCAGAGACGGTATCGGAGGCAAGCTTGCTGTCTCGCCGCGTAACACCGCTTCCGTGCTCCCTCGCTCGAGGAACGCTCCAGACCAATTGCCGGAGGTCGTGAGCTGAACGCTGACCTGGGAGCCCAATGAGGTGCGGTGTACGGTGGACACATGATATGCTTCCCGCTGATTCTCGATATAGACCTTCCAATTGCATGCAACGTCGTAAATCTTTCGGCGAGTACAGATCATTTCCGAGAAGTTATAAGAACCAAGAATTTCAGGAAGGTCCCCGAGATAGTCGATGAGACTTTTGTCGTTTTGACTGAAATTTATAAATAGAAAGCCTTCCCAAGTTGCCAATCTGAATTGCGTCAATCCATAGTCCGCCAAGTCGAAGTTCTGTGTTTCCTCCATGCCTGCAGCAGCACGCAGTGTGCCGTCCAGTGAATAAGTCCAACTATGATACGGGCAGCTGATTGCCCTGCAATTTCCCTCGGAGGATAAGAGTCGCGTCCCGCGGTGACGGCACGCGTTGGAGAATGCGCGAATTACACCGTCGTCGCCGTGTATCAGGATCACTGGCACACCGACCAGGTCGACCGTGAGATAATCGCCAGGTTTGGGAATTAAATCCGCCCGCCCAACGAAATTCCAGGTCCGCATGAAGATCCGATCAACTTCTCGCTCGTAGAACTCCGGCGAGGTATAGCACCAAGCTGGTAACTGCTCGGCTTCCATGACGGGCCGTCGGACTTTTTCATAAAGCGCGGGATCGAGTATGTTCGTCTCGAACGGCATACTGAGAACTCCTCCTCCCGGGTCGCGGACTGCATCGTGGCATGGGCATCCCGTCGATGCAAATCCGAACTATCTGGAGTGACACGACGTGACGTCTGGCAAAGCGCGAAGCGATTTCTTGTGCCGCTGGAATTTGGTGCATATTCGGCGTACGGCAAATTCGCTGGACACGACCATCTTGCCGGAGTAGCGTTACTCGACATCAAAATGCCGCCTCGGTCTCTTTGCGAGGGCAGCGTGGTCACATTCGGAATTCGACGCGTTGGGTGCCGGCGCACTAGACAACGAAATCGGACGATGAGGACCGACCAGGCAAAGACAAAGGCATAGGTAGACACCGCACCGGGAGGAAACGAAAATGAAATTGAGTAGATTTCGCAATCGGCGGATGGCAGCGCTCAAGCTTGGTACACTCGCCCTTGTCGTTATTGTTGGCCTTTCCGCTTGCGCCAAGTTTTCTGTCGCGGCTGAAAAGGTCACTCTCGGCTTTCCGCACACCGTCGGCATAACCTCCACGACGATGCATCTGGTTTTATCCAAGGAACTGGGGTACTACGCGGCCGAAGGGCTGGACGTCGAGTTCCTCTACTTCAACGGATCTTCGATCACTGCGCCCCAAGTAGCCACCAAGAAAGTCGACATCGCTTGGGGTGGAGCATCGTTATTGATAAAAGCTCGGCAGAAGGGCCGCGATTATTTACCGATCAAATTCTTCTACAACTGGCTGCGGTCATCGGTTTGGGAATTCGCCGTGCTCGCGGACGGCCCGATCCGGTCGCTGCAGGATCTCAAGGGGAAGAAACTCGGAATAAGTAATCGCGGTGCGGCGAACATCCCTCAAACCAAGGCTGCGCTCAGGAGCGCCGGCCTTGAACCTGGCACTGATGTGGGACTGGTACCGGTTGGGTATGGTGCTCCGGCATTTCGTGCACTAACGACGGGTGCAGTACAGGCATTGAATTTGTTTGAAGGTATGCACGTTATACTAGAGACCCGTGGTACCAAGCTGCGACGCCTTGCTTACGACGAAAAGTTCAGTAAGATGTTCAGTGACGGCTTTTACACGCATGACGACACGATCAAGAACCGGGGCGCAATGTTGGCGAAGTTCGGGCGGGCTGTAACCAAAGGGATCATCGCCTGCGAGGCCAATCGTGAAGCGTGCACCAGGGCAATGTGGAAACATATTCCGATCAGGAAACCGGTAAAGGGCCCCGAGGCCAAACACTTGGCCAATTCAGCAAAGGTGTCGAAGGCTCGGTATGAAAGGATTCTTGCCTTCGAGCCTGGAACACCAAGAAAATTCGGGGAGTACCCAGCCGGAAGTTGGCGGCAGTTTGTTGATGTACTTTACGCCGAAGGTGAGTTAAATACTCGAGATATCCCGATCGACACGCTTTTCACAAACGAGTTTGTCGCTGACTTCAATAAATTTGACGCCGTCGCCGTGCGTCGCCAGGCACGGGCCGCGAACTGAAGGTCTGCACCTTTGCGGAGCGCAGGGGAGAGACTCTTCTCCTCTGCGTTCTCGTAGATTGATAGTGAACAGCGAACGTCCAAGCGAGGGGCCTGTCCTCATTGCGAAAAGACTCTCCGTCGTTTACGCGACGAAGCGCGAGCCCATCACCGCCCTGAAGGATTTGTCGCTCGAGGTCGATATCGGTGAGTTCGTCTCAGTGATTGGCCCTTCGGGATGCGGAAAGTCAACGCTTGCCAAGGTTGCTTCAGGGCTTTTGCCGCCGAGCGGTGGAGAGGTATTGTTGGCAGGAACGCCGGTGACGGCTCCTCGCCGGGACGTTGGCGTCGTGTTCCAGAATCCTTGTCTGCTGCCATGGAAAACTGTGCTCAGCAACGTAATGGTTCCGGCACGCGCTCTCAATTTAGATCCGGTTGCGTCCCGAGAGCGAGCCTTTGAGCTCCTGCGCCTGGTGGGGCTCGAGGGATTTGCAGACAATTATCCGAATGAATTGTCCGGCGGCATGCAGCAACGAGTCGGCTTAGCGCGTGGATTGCTCCATGATCCCTCGGTATTGCTGATGGATGAGCCATTGGCCGCGCTGGATGCCCTCACGCGCGAGCACATGTCAGCCGAGCTCCAGCGAATCTGGATGGCCACCCGCAAGTCCGTCATTTTCATAACGCACAGCATTCCTGAAGCCGTGTTCCTCTCGGATCGTGTCGTGGTGCTTTCAAATCGTCCCGGCCGCGTCATAGATGACGTGCCTGTCAATCTGCCGCGTCCTCGAGACCTGGACACAATGGCTACACCAAGCTTCGTTGAAATTTGCAATCTACTTCGAAAAAAATTCGACCAAATGGACGCACCCACCAGAACGGATGGTACAAAATGAGAGAGAAAGTAACCCTCGTCTTGTGCCCGCTGATCACGCTTGTCGTCGTCATATTTCTCTGGTCCGTTTACCTCGAAATTTCCGAAGTTCCAAACTACATTCTTCCAGATCCTTACTCGGTGTTCTCGACATTCATTGCTGCTTATTCGCAAGGTCATATCTGGCCGCATCTCTTCTTTACGTTCAAATCAACCGCGCTTGGATATTTCGTCGGCTGTGGGCTTGGGCTAACCCTCGGCAGTTTGCTTGCCGAATCCAGGACGTTCGAGAAGTTCATGTACATTTATGTGGTCATCTTGCAGTCCATGCCGAAGGTCGCCTTGGCGCCTCTGATCATTGTGTGGTTCGGGTTTGGTATCGAATCAAAAATCGTTATGGTCGCGCTGCTTTGTTTTTTTCCCGTGTTCATCAACGCGTTCGTCGGCATTCGCCAGGCAGATCCCGACCTCATCGATGTATTGCGTGTTTTTTCCGCTTCGAGATCTCTTATCTTCTTCCACGTGAAACTGCCGGCGGCTTCGGGGAGCATATTCGCCGGTTTACAGATCGCTGTCGCGCTGGGCCTGATTGGTGCCGTCGTGGCCGAATTCATAGCATCCCAGCACGGGCTGGGCACCGTCATTCAATCAGCTGCTCTCGAACTCGATACCAGCTTGATGTTGACTGGTGTTTTCTCGCTTGCGTTGATGGGGGTTGCCGGAAATCTTTTAGTGAGAATTTGTCATCGTAAGGTTGTATTTTGGGAGGAAGGTCGCTCGCAGATAAAGACGAATTTGGAAGTTGCGTGAGCTAAGCTTGGCGAGGAATATGGCTCCTCGACGTTCCAAGTGGAATTTGGTCCGGAATCCACTCGAGAGGTCGAAGAAGCACGAACTTTCGCGACACTATTAGCTGCTGTATTGCTCGTCGCTTTGAAATCTAAATTGCTAACGCTCAGTGTCTGTTCCGATGTTTTCTGGTGGCATGGCTCGAAACGACGAGTCGATCAAACACAAACGGCCTTATGGATCTTGCCATAAACTCCCGTTTTCGTGGAAGTATCCAATTGCTTTGGCAATCTCGTGAAACTCTCGCGGTGAAAGCCGTTCCACCAATTCAGCGAAATACATTGGTTGATTCTCGATTAGCAGCCGGACTTCCCCTGCCAAAGCATCTGTGCCCGTCACTTGCCGTGGGGCGACTTGGGTATCGCTTGTTTTCCCGAGATAGTCCTCTAGATGCACTTCCGTCGCGCCAACGTAAGCGATGCGTTCGAACCACTCGCGCGGAGCTGCGTCTGGGATCGTTGCGTCGATTCCCATCTTCGCCGTGGTCGGCACGCCAGCGTACGGCAAAGACGATAAACTGGGGATCGTGGGGCTTGGCCCGGAGCCGTGGAACTCCAGCTTCAGGCGGCGGTCGAAATCCAGCCGAAATGGCTCGCATTTGGAATCACCCGCCGGGTGACGCCGGTTACCCGCCGAGCTATTTTGAGTCAAGCTCAATTGTGTCGGAGGGACTCCTATGGGGAATCCCGGATTAGGAGAGGGTGCGATGGCGGATCATCTGGACGGCCTATCCGGCGACATCGTCGAGGATACCGTGATCGCCGCGCGGGGCTCGTGGACCCGTCGCATCGAGCGTGGCGAGACGCTACGGATCATCGATCTCGAGGGCTGCCAAGCGGTCGATTTCCTGTGCTACAACGCCGACGACCACGACGATCGCTACGCCGCCGCCGACACCATGAAGATCAACGAGACGGGGATCTTCCTCACTGCCGGCACGGTGCTCTACAGCGTGCGCCTGACGCCGCTGTTCACCATCACCGCCGATACCTGCGGTAAGCACGACACCATCGGCGGCTGCTGCTCGGCCGAGCTCAACGCCTTCCGTTACGGCGTCGTGGATGAGCCCAACTGCCGTGACAACTTTCTCACCGAGCTCGAAAAGTACGGCATGGGCAACAACAACATGGCGGCCAACATCAACTTCTTCATGTTCGTGCCGGTCGGCGTCGACGGCGAGATGGACATGGGACCCAGCATCTCGAAACCCGGCGACTACGTCGATCTCAGGGCGGAAACCGATGTGCTGGCGGTGATCTCCAACTGCCCGCAGATCAACAATCCGGTCAACGACTACAACCCGACGCCGGTCCGGGTCGTCGTGTCGGGCGGGTCATGATCGGGGGCCGTGACCGGGTCGCCGCAGCAATTGGTTGACAATCGGTCTGGATCTGAAATTCTGAGACACTAGTGTCGAAGAAATTCGGCCTCATATCATCAAGACCCAGGGCACGACGTCGCGGATGAAGCCCTGCGTTCCAGAATACGCATGTTCGCTTGGGCGGGCCGAGCTGGAATTCCCGATTTGATCATCGAGGGAATGACGCTTTAATTGGTCGGGGCGGCAGGATTTGAACCTGCGACCCCCTGATCCCGAACCGGCCTGCTGGGCCTACATCCGTGCGAATCCACGTCGCCATTGACACTACCAACAATCCGGGGCGGAGCGCTCTCAGTTCTCGGGAGAGCGCTCGGGTTCGCCCGCGTCCTGATCCGACGTAAGAAACTCAGCGGTTTCCTCCGCCGAAACGCCGACTGGACCCGTCACCAAAACCGGCGAAGCCTCGATCTCCTGAGCGTGCATCATCTCAGCGACCCTCTGGAGCGTGGAAAGGATGAGCGTTTGCTCCCAGTCTTCGAGCCCCTCGAGTGCGTTGGCGAACCGCTCCTGCAGTAGCGGCGGAGCCACCTGGATCGCGGTTCGACCGACATCGGTGAGCTCGTTGATGACCCGCCGCTTGTCCTCGGTGCTGCGCCGCCTTTCGATGAATTTCTTCTTGCCGAGCCGCTCCAGAATGTCGGAGAGCGTCGCTTGTCCGAGCGAGACCCCATCGGCGAGCTGACCCGTCGTTTGCGGCCCACGCTTTTCCAAGGACTGCAGGACCACGAGCTGGGGCCCGGTCAAACCGTAGTGTTGCGCCAGATACTTCGAATGTAAATCCACGGCCCGGATGATGCGCCTGAGGGCGGAGACAATCTCACCCAGGGTATCGAAGTCCTTCGTCACGATGTAGTCGCCTCCAACGACTCACCCCATGGTACTTTCCGGGCCTACAATCGGCTACTCGGATCCGCCCAGCGCCGTACTAGGCTCTCTAGCAAGCGCGGGTTCGAGAACTGGCGCACGAAGATGTCCTTGTAGACCTGCTCCTCCCGGCTGCGTGCCGGAGATGCGGGCTCCTCCTCCCCGACGAGCACGTCCGAGATCACGCGCATCCTTTGGGCGACACCGCTTCCCTCGTCAAACTGAGCTTTTTCGCGCCACAGTATCTCCGCGGGCACCAGATCTTCGCACGCTTTTCTCAGGATCCACTTTTCCGTTGCGGAAGGGCCCGGCGCCGGGTAGAGCTTGAGCTCGGGAGGGATGCGGAAGGCTAGGTCGATCATGGAAAGATCGAGAAACGGGACGCGCCCCTCGACCGAGTGCGCCATGGTCATGCGATCGACGCGCTGAAGATTGACGTCATGCTTGGCTCCCACGGAACGACGAAGCTCGTCCTGCAGCGTCGTCGCTCGATTGGCGTAGTCCTTGTAGTACGCATAGCCCGCGAAGAGCTCGTCGGCACCCTCTCCGGTCAGGACGACCTTCACGTGATCGGACGCGAGGCGCGCGGTGAAATAACAGGGAATGGCGGAGCGCACCAGGTCGACGTCGAAAGACTCCATGTGGTAGAGGATATCGGGAAGCTTCTCGACGATCTCGTTTTCGTCCAGGACGTACTCGTGGTGGATGGTGCCGAGTACGCGCGAAACAAATCGTGCAGCTTCGAGATCATCGCTTCCCTCGAAGCCAACGGTGAACGTGTGAAGCTCGGAGACGTGCCGTCGCGCGATGGCGGTGATGATGGCGCTGTCGAGACCTCCAGAAAGAAAAGCCCCCACCGGAACATCGCTCATCAAACGTTTGTGAACAGCGTCTTCGATCGCAGTTCGCACCGCCAACGCCACCGTGCTCGCGTCGGCCGAGGCGTGCAGCGTCGACGCGGGATCAGGCAGAGCGAAGTACTGGTGAACGCCGGTCCGCGAATGAAACCAGGTGCCCGGCGGAAACTCGCGCGCTTGTCGGATACCTTTAGGAAAAGCCTTGAGCTCGGAAGCGAACAGAAGCCGTCCGTCATCCTCGGCCACGTAGAGAGGCTTGATGCCCACCGGATCGCGCGCCGCGTAGACGTCCTCGCCGTCGGCAATCACGAAAGCGAACATTCCATCGAGGTGGTTAGGAAGCTCGACTCCGTCCACGTCGTAAAGATGGAGAGCCGCCTCGGTGTCGCTTCCGGTGTTGAAGCAGTAGCGCCCCCTCAAACTGCGGCGGATTTCCGGGAAGTCGTAGATTTCACCGTTGCCGACGATGGCTCTTCCCTGGTCCGCTCGGATCGGTTGATCACCGCCCGCGGGATCCATGATGGCGAGGCGACAATGCCCGAGCGTGCCGTGCTCGCTCTCGAGCTTGCCGGAGGTATCCGGGCCCCGGTGCGCGAGACGCGCGAGCATGCGATCAACGAACTCGGGCTCGGGAGCTCCCCAGACGGAGGCGACGCCGCACATTAGGGCACGAGTCCTCGTTCTCGGAGAAACTCCGCGGCAACGGCCTCGATCGACCGCTTGCCTTCCTCCACCGAGGCGTTCAGTCCACGCATCGTGGCGTCATCGATGCGATCGGCGAGAGCCGAGAGCGCCCCTCGGAGCTCGGGCCAACGTTTGAGGACTTCTCGGCGCGCTACCGGCGCAGCCTGGTACGGCGGAAAGTAGGACGCGTCGTCCCCGAGCGTCTGCAGGTCGTACGCCTCGATCCGCCCGTCGGTGGAGAACGCAGCGATGGCGTCGACTTCGTTTCCGGCAAGGGCGCTGTACATCAACGCCGGATCGAGATCGCGTACTTCGCCGAACGCGAAACCGTACCTGCGGCTCAAGCCCGGATAGCCATCGGCACGCTCGGCGAACTCCGCCGTGAATCCCGCTCGAAGGTTGGTCGCGTCTCGAGCGAGATCGGAAATGGTGGTCCAACCGCGCCCACTCGCGTCGTCGCGGCGGACCGCAATCGTATAACTGTTATCGAATCCCAGAGGCGGGAGCCACTCCAAATCGAAACGCTCGCGGTACTCCTCGGTCACGATGGTCCAGAGATCATCGGGAGATTCCGGCATCTCCAAATTCAAAACCGCCGTGAGTGCCGTGCCCGAGTACTCGACATAGAGATCGAGCTCCCCCGAAATGAGCGCTTCATGGCAGATCATCGTGCCCCCGAGGTTCGGGTAACGCTCCACGCGAAGCTCGGTGCGCGCTTCGACGAGTTGCGCGACGACTTCGGCAAGGACGAGCTGTTCGGTGAAATTCTTGCTTCCGATGCGCACGACTCCCTGCTCGGGCGCAGCCGGGCCACCACTGGTGAGCGACAGCGCTCCGAGCACGACGAGCGCGAGGGGAGACCAGGCAGCGACGGCTTTCAGGCGCGCCTTCCACGCGGTTCTCTCTTGCCGTCGCGGCGCTCGGAGTCCCCACGCGGCCGCGCCCAGGCTGAAATCCACGGCCATTGCCAGGATGGCGGCTGGGATGGCGCCGAGGAGGATCAGATCGTATCGCGAGAGGGCCAGGCCGCGGTTGATGAATTGACCGAGCCCGCCCGCGCCGATGAACGCCGACAGGGTCGCGATGCCGACACCGACCACCGCCGCGGTTCGAATCCCGGCCACGATGATCGGAGCCGCGAGCGGCATCTCCACGAGGACGAGACGCTGGCGCGAGCTCATCCCGACGCCGTCGGCCGCTTCGGTCACCGACGGTGGGATGGTCTCGAAACCCGCGAGCGTATTCCGCACGATGGGCAAGAGCGCGTAGAGGGACAGGGCGGTAATGGCGGGAAGAGCGCCAATCTGCCGGAACAGGACGAGAAGAAGCGCGAGCATGGCGAGGCTCGGAATCGTCTGTAGAATGCCGACGACGCTCAAGACCACGCCCTTGAGCGCACGTTGGCGCGCGGCAAGAATCCCGAGGGGGACTCCGGCGAGGATGGCGAACACGGTGGAAGCGCCGGTGAGCACCAGGTGCTCACTCGTCCTCAGCCAAAGCTCGGCCCAGCGCGAAGCATCCATCACCTGAACACGTCTGAAATCACGCGCAGCTGTTCTCGGATGCGACCGACGAGTTGTTCCACGTACGGAGTCGCGGGTCGCCGCAACACGTCGGAAGGAGCGCCGACTTGTTCGAGCCGTCCCTCGTGAAGGATGGCGATACGATCGCCGAGTCGCACCGCCTCGAAGACGTCGTGGGTGACGAACAAGATCGTCTTGCGAAGCCTCTTCTTGAGAGACACCAACTCTCGTTGGAGCTCATCGCGCGTGACCGCGTCGAGAGCGCCGAAAGGCTCGTCCATGAGGAGGTGCACGGGATCCGCGGCGAGCGCGCGCGCCACACCGACTCGTTGCTGCTGCCCTCCGGAGAGCTCCTCCGGGAAACGCTCGCCATACGCGGACGGATCGAGGCCGACCAGCTCCAGCATCTCGTGCGCACGCCGGCGCTGTTCGCTCGCTCCCAGTCCCTGAAGCCTCGGAACGACACCGACGTTTTGTAAGACCGTCATGTGGGGAAAGAGCCCAATCCCCTGAAAGACGTAGCCGAGCGAGCGGCGCAACGCGACCGGGTCCACCTGGGCTGTGTCCTCGCGGTCGACGTGGACGGTGCCGCTCGTCGGCCGAACGAGCCCGTTCACCATCTTGAGGAGCGTGGTCTTACCGGATCCCGAAGACCCCAACAGCACGAGGGTTTCACCGTCCGAAACCTCGAGGCTGAGCTTTTCGACGGCAAAGCTCCGACCTTCGTCGAAGGTTTTGGAGATGTCGCGAAAGGCGATCACTGCGGGCGCGGTGGGCCGGCGCCTTGGGTCATAGGAAATGGAACTTCCTTCTGCTTGCTCGCGATCATGGCCACGTAGTAGAGGGGGCGTCCGTCGGTCGCGAGACGGTGCCGGTACCGTCGATACGCCTCGATGCGAATCACCCCGAGGCGGCTGAGCTCTCGGACCATGCGGGCAAAACCAGAGTCGTCCCGTTCCTGCAAGAAGTCTTCTTTGATATTGAAGGCGAGCCAGCCCGGCGTTGAGATCAGGGAAAGTGCTGTCGAGAATGCCTTCGGTGGAATGTCGCCAAACCCCAGCGTCGCGACCGTGGTCAGGCAATTGAGCTCTTTGGACACCAGCCGCTGGGCCTCGTCCGTCGGCAAATCCGTCATGTCCGTGACGAGGTATTCCTGATAGATTCCTTTTCGGTCTCGCCCCGTCGCCGAGCGGGCTTCCGGGATGATGTCGACACCGACGATGGTGTCCACGCCGAGGCTCTGGAGCTCATCGCCCACCATGCCGTTGCCCGCTCCCAAATCGAGCACCCTCAAATCGTCGGGCGACTGACCTTGCTCGCGCATCACGTCGGCAAGGAGACGCGTAACTCGAAACGGGGAGATGCACTCGAGGCGGTCGTAGAAGAGCCTTTCGTAGAGTCCGGGGATATCGAAGATGGCCGCGTAATCATGAAAACGGATTTGTCTTTGGGTGCCTTCGACGGTGACGACACACCACTCCTCGTCCTGTGCAAGCCGCTCCTCGCTCTTGCCGGGGAGCTGGATCGCCTCGATGCTCGTGTCCATCGCCGAAAGCCGTTCCTTCCACACTGTTTCCGCAGTCGTAGTCATGAAGCTTGCGCGTCCCCTTTTCGAGTTAAAGAAAAACTTGCCAAATTCTGAAGACCTAAATATATCGACCCCACACCAAAATTGCAACGAACGAGTCTCCGCAACAAGAAACCTCATCCTTAAAACAAAGCCTACAGTTAACTTACAGCGATGCATTGACAGCGACCCGGGTCTACTGTAGTTTGACTACCATAGAACAAGCGTTGCTATCGTTCGACCACGATGGAACTGGAGGCGCCTGGAATTCCCCGTAAGGCACGTGGATCCGACTGAAAGAAAGGACTTCGGGACGAAGTCCGACGACGACCTCGGGGAATACACCCGCATCTGTGTGCTCGTGGCCCGTAAGAACAACCTGTTCTCGGCGGCCGCCCGTACGGGATACGAAGAGCACGGCCGAGGCGCCGTTTTCTATTGTGGAGTGTGGGAGGAGATGCCCACAAAGCGACGCCTTGGTACTTGCCCGCTACGGAGCCCGAGTTTGCCAGCGTCGGCACCGAAATCCAGCAGGCCGTAGCGGTGTACCGTCCGTTGTCACAGGACGTGGTGGTCATCGTCACCCGAGACGATGAGGTCTTTGTGGCGAGGCTGCGGCTCCCAAGTCGCGATCCAGTCGTTGGAAGCCGGATGAACTGATGCAGGTCCTCAGGCCTCTCACCGCACCCATCGTTGCCAGCGGAATGGTTGGCGCGTCACTCGCCGCGTGGGCATGTTACGCGCACCGGCAATGGCAAGAGAGCATCGAGAGAGAACGCTTCGTTTTGTCGATGAAAGCGGCTTCGACACCGGAGTCGCTGGCGCCGGAGGAGCGAGAGCGCCTTCGATTGCTGCGGGCGCCGTGGTGGGGCGTTTGGCGCTGGATCCCGGCGCAGCTCGGACGGGGCGATGACCCTCGATGAGCGAGAGCGAGACGAGCCTCAATCGGATTCATTGCATACCGCGTTCGGGATTGTGAGCCGGGCGGCTGCAACCTACAGGGCGTTACCCAGTATGTTACCCACGGCTGTTACCCGCGCGAGTTGCGTTCTCGCAACTTGTTGATTCATTTGGTCGGGGCGGCAGGATTCGAACCTGCGACCCCCTGATCCCGAACCAGGTGCTCTACCAAGCTGAGCCACGCCCCGACCTAGGCAAGAGGATTAGTTTACATCGGAAAGCCGGCCGCCGGAAGCGGCCGACTCGTCGGGGATCTTCTAGGCCGGTCCCGCCTGCTTTTCTGCGAAGTCGCCGATCACGGGTAGTTTGAACCACTCGTTGCGAAAGGCCTTGACGGCGCAGAGCACCGCGGCCGCGAAGATCAAAAACGGCAGGAAGATCAGTGCGATCCAACCGAGTATCGGGATCATTCCGAGGACGATGCTCAAGCCCATGGACACGACCGCGAGCCCGATGGCCTGGATAGCGTGGAACCTGATGAAACGGTTCTTGTTGTAGGGCTCGAGAACGAGCCACACGATGGCGATGATCAGGAAATACGACAGCGCCGCGGCGACGTTGACGTCCAGCCCACCGACCTGCGTCGTGGACTGTGGCGATGGTGTCGGCGGAGGTGACGACGACGGCGGCGGTTTCGGTGCTTCAGTCATTCTCTAATCCTCACAAATGAGAAGGGTTCTGGGAAAGAAGCATTCTAGTTTGGATAGCGACCCAGTCTCAAGCGGCTTTCTCCACCGGACCTCCGCGAGGTAAGTTGGCGGGAATGGCAGGCCAAGAGAATCCCTACGCGGGCCCCACGTCGGATGCTGATGGATGGCGACGGGATCGATCCCGCGCCGGCGTTTCGATTCGAGGGGTTTTGGTGGGTTTGCCGGTCGCGTTCTTATCGATGCTCGGGGCGGGTCTCATCGTTGGACTGATCGCGACCGCGACTCTCGGTTTCGATCTCGAGGAAGCGGCGCGCCAAGGTGGTGGCCCGGTCGCACTCGCTCAGCAGGTACCGTACGCGCATTTTCTCTCGCTCGGAGTGTGGTCGGTGGGGGTTTTCTGCGGAGGCTACGTCGCCGCGGGGTATTCTAGTGACCGCCAGCTCGCCCAAGGCTTCATCGTCGGGGCCAGCATATGTTCGGTTTTCGTCTTCACCCGACTCGTGAGCGGGAACGCGAGTTTCTCGGTCCAGGATATTCTGGTGTTGCCCTTTGTCGTCGTCGGCGCACTCGGTGGAGCGCTCCGCGCCCGGAAGATGGCAATTTCTTCCCGTTGAACTTCAAGTTCCAGGACTCGAGTGTGTCCAGAGCGTTGTAGTTCGTGAAATCGAGCTGGAGCGGGGTGACGGAGATGAAGTGATCACGCAGGGCATGAATGTCGGACATGCCGTTTTTCTCCCAGCGGCTGAAGCCCTGTTTGATCCAATAGTAGACGCGTGAGCGCGGGTCAACGCGTTCTTCGACTTTGGCCCAGTAGTCGCGGCGGCCTTGGCTGGTGATGCGTACACCTTTGATTTTGCTGCTGGGAACGTTCACGTTCAAGAACGTGCGCCGACCCCAATCCTTTTTGTTGACGACGACTTCCACGATCTTTCGGGCGAACGCGGCGGCGGCGCTGTAGTCACCGTCATCCTCCTTGGTGGCGAGCGAGACGGCGATGGACGGTACGCCGAGCATCGCGGCCTCGCGGGCTCCGGCCACCGTCCCCGAGTAGGCGATGTCGTCGCCGACGTTCGCGCCTCGATTGATGCCGGAGACGACGATGTCGGGCGGTTTTGGTAGAAGCTTGCCGACGGCGAGGTTGACGCAGTCGGCCGGCGTTCCTTCGACGAAAAACGTTCGCTCCTCGATGTGCTCGAATCGGAGCGGCGCCGAGATCGTGAGCGCATGGCTCACCGCGCTCATCTCGCGCGCGGGCGCGACCACGGTGACTTCGCCGACTTCACGGAGCTTCTCAGCCAACGCCTTGATACCAGGCGCGTGTACCCCGTCGTCGTTGGTGACCAGGATATCGAGAATGGCGACACTTCTCCTTGTCGAGTTGAAGTCTGTTACCGCGAGTCCGAAATGGTCGGGACGGCCGGATTTGAACCGACGACCACTTGCACCCCAAGCAAGTGCGCTACCAGGCTGCGCTACGTCCCGATCCCATCGCGTACGCGATGTAGGTTCCTAGGTGTCGCGTAGCAGGATATGGACGATAGCACGAATCAGGAGGCGCGGACTAGCCTCTTGACCTATTCAGCCTTGAGGTCGCGGTCGAGCATGTCCAAAAGCCCATGCAGCTCGGCCTTGATTTCCTTGACTTCGTCCTTGAATCCGTCCTCGCCGGTCAGGGTCTGCGGCGCCGGCGTGACGCTTGTTCCTTTGGCTTGCTCTTTCATTTCCAGCTCCAGCTTCTTTTTCGCCCCCGCGATCGTGAACCCTTCTTCGTATAAGAGCGTTTTGATCCGCAAAATGGTCTCGATATCGCGTCGACGGTAGATGCGTTGGCCGGAATTGTTCTTGGCGGGTGCTAGTGCGGGAAACTCCGACTCCCAGTAGCGGAGCACGTACGGCTGGGTTTCGGTGAGCTCACAGACTTCTCCGATCTTGAAAAAGAGCTTGCTCGGTATCTTCTTTTCCATTTACCGGCTCGCCTCATTCAGGAGAAGCCGTTCTGGAAATTCTTGGAGGGACGGAAGACGACCGATTTTCGCGGGAGTATCGTCATTTCCTCTCCCGTTTGCGGGTTGCGCCCTTTGCGCTCTTTTTTCTCTCTCACGAGAAAAGTTCCGAACCCGCTGATCTGTACGCGCTCGCCCTCGCGCAACCCCTGCTTGATGAACGCCAAGATGAGGTCCACCAGCCGGGACGCCTCCTTGTTGGAGAGGCCGCCGTGTCGTTCGTAAACTACCTTTGCTAGGTCCGCCTTGGTCATGGAGGGTCAATGATCCAGCTTTCCGATCACAGGAGTTACGGCGCTGCTGTTAAGTCTTGACTTTAAGGAACTTTGAGGACTGACAGTTAAACCGAGTACCTAAAGTATTATATGAGACCCAAGAGTGAAGTCAAGCGTAATCATTGAGCGTTTGAGCGCTAGCGCTTCCGTATCGCGACTCTGAGCGGCGTCCCCTCGAAGCCAAACGTTTCTCTAAGCCTACGAGCAAGATAGCGCGGATACGTGGCGTCCAGCTCGGACCGCGATCGGTTCCCGAACACCACGAATCGCGGCGGCGAGACACCCGTTTGGGTGACGTAGTAGAACTTGACCTCCTTCCCGTCCTTGGCGCGAGGAGGCAGCCGGGCGGACGCAACTTCGAGAAAACGGTTGAGCTCGGGCGTTGGAACCCGCACCAGCTGCTGCTCGCGAACCTCGCGAATCCGGGGAAAGAGGCTTTTCATCCCCCGCCCGGTGATGGCGGAGAGGAACACGATGGGGGCGAAGCTGAGGTGGGGCATCTTCTCCCTTGCGACGAGCTCGAGCTCCTTCGCCTCCGCTTCCCGACCCTCGATGAGGTCCCATTTATTAAAGGTAAGAATCGCACCCCGTCCCGCATCCTCGATCTTCGCTCCAATCGACGCATCTTCGCTAGTAACTCCCGCGGTAGCATCGAGAACGAGAAGACATAGATGCGCCCGCTGCATGGCGCGCTCGGCGTACATCACGCCGAGGCGGTCGGCCTGGTTCGGGATCTTGCCCCGTCGTCGAATGCCCGCGGTGTCCACGAACCGGTAGGTGTCGCCATCGACCTCGAGAACCGTGTCGACCGCATCGCGGGTCGTGCCGGGAACATCGCTTACAACCGCGCGCTCCTCACCGGCCAGGCGGTTGAGAAGGGACGACTTGCCGACGTTGGGCCGGCCAGTAATGGCGACCCGCAACTCGTCGGACGCGGCAGCCTCACCAGGCTCGGGAACGCGCGCTGCTATCGCGTCCATGAGCTCGGCAACGCCGAGCCCGTGCTCGGCGGAAACTTCGAAGAGCTCGGGAAAACCCAATTTGTGGAACTCACCCGCTTGCGGCATGTGCCGCGCGGTATCGATCTTGTTCACGACCAGAAGCACGCGGTCCGAGATCGCGCGCAGCCGCTTTCCGAGGTATTGCTCCTCCGGAAGCAGGCCCGCGCGAGCGTCGACGACCCAGCACAAGAGCTGGGCTTCATCGATCGCGACGTCGACCTGGCGGCCGACCTGCTCATCGAGCGGCGTATCGAGCTCTTCGAGAATCCCGCCGGTATCGACGAGATCGAAGGTCTTCCCGTTCCACTCGACCAGCGATACATTTCGATCGCGGGTCGAGCCAGCAACGCAATCGACGATTGCCAAGCGCTTTCCGCTGATGCGGTTGAACAAGGTCGACTTGCCGACGTTGGGCCGGCCGACGATGGCGACCCTCGAGGGCGCGCTCACGCTTATCTCCTTGACATATCAAGACTTCCGGACCCGCGATTATAGCACTCCGTGAGGTGGTCCCAACGGCAAGACTAACTCGAATGTTTAGAGCATGATATGAGGAGAACTTGCTTGACACGTCAGGGCCCGGTTCCTATAATGATTCCCTATCCCTAGGGAGGTCAATATGATAAAGGTGGACATCATCAACGAGGTGTCCTCCACCGCGAACATCACGAAAGTGAAAGCGGAACAAGCCGTGGAAGCTGTGCTCGACGCAATGAAGAACTCCATGAAACGCGGCGAACGCATCGAGCTTCGTGGGTTCGGGGTATTTCAGGTGAAGCCCAGGAAACGAGGCATCGGTCGCAATCCCCGGACCGGCAAGGAAGTTCGCATCCCACCGGGGCGGACTATCCGGTTCAAGCCGGGGAAAGACCTCCAGAACATACCCTAGGTCACCCGAGCTCAACACGGGGCGGCTAGCGGCTGCAACCGAGCGCGATGCTGTCTCTCAAGCAACTCCTCGTCAGGCTAGCGCTCCGGTTCGCGGGAAGCCGCGCGCTCCCGCTCGTTTTTTTCCTCCTTACGATCGCGACCACGCTTCACATCGGATCGCTCCACGCGATCTACTTCCAGGATCTAGACGCGCTCCAGAGTTCGTTCTCGATCTGGCAGCGCGTCGTGTTCGGACTCCCCTTCAGCCTCACCGTCATGACAATCATCGCCAGCCACGAGCTTGGGCATTACCTGACCGCGCGACGTTATCAGGTCAGCACGTCGCTGCCGGTTTTCATCCCTTTTCCCTTTTCCATCATCGGAA
Organism: Candidatus Marinacidobacterales bacterium; assembly: GCA_965237955.1. Classification (GTDB taxonomy): domain Bacteria; phylum Acidobacteriota; class Vicinamibacteria; order Marinacidobacterales; family SMYC01. The sequence continues at coordinate 6,076,330 of OZ250169.1, forward strand.
CCTTGGGTGCCTTCATTCTCATCCGCTCGCCGTTTCCCAACCGAAGATCGCTCATCGACATCGGTCTCGCCGGCCCGTTCGCAGGCTTCATCGTCTGCATCCCCGCTCTCGTCATCGGGATCGCGACGTCGCGCCCGAGTGCGGGGGTCGCTCCCGACGGAAGCTTTGGCCTCGGCGAGCCGCTCTTGTTCCAAGCGATCGCGCACTGGGTGTGGGCCGATATGCCGGACCAGGACTTCACGCTGAGCCCGGTCGGTCTTGCCGCGTGGTTTGGACTCCTGCTGACGGCGATCAACCTGCTTCCGATCGGCCAGCTCGATGGCGGCCACGCGACCTACGCCCTCTTCCGCGAGAAGTCTCACCGACTCTCCGCGATCGCGTTCTTCGCACTCCTGCCCCTTTCCCTGCTCGCGCCGTCGTGGCTTTTCTTCGCGCTCTTCACCTACCTTCTCGGCATCCGCCGCCCGCACCCACCGACGGTTGACGACGATGTGCCACTCCCTCGCAGCCGCAAGATCATGGGCCTCGTCGGACTTGCAACATTTGCGCTATGCTTCACCCCCGAGCCGATCAAGATTGGATGGGGTGATTTGATCGAGTTATTCCGGTAGCAACAAACGACGAGAAACACCCTCGGCTGAAATACCACGATGCGGGATTTTCGCCACGAAAGTCCCGCCTTTGGCCGCGTTTTCGTTGGCATACGGCTGGCTAGACCCAGCCCCAGTACCAATCGAGATCCGCGGGCGCAACGCGTCGCCAACAGCAAAAGGAGACCAGTATTTCGCGCCGCAGCTCTGTCTCTCGCTATGGCAACTCTCCTCCTGAGTTGCTCGGATGGCGTCGGCATGCCCGCAGAGGGATCCAAACTCCTGCGCGTTTGGTGGGAATTCGAAGGCAACACGGACACGTTCGAGGATTTTGATATCTCAGACGAGGTGCTTCCCGGCTTTTTGACTGGGACGCTGTCGACGGCAACGGCGTGTCTTACTTCATCCTCGGCCCCGCCTCCACCATCGGAGGAGTTAGTGCGGGCGGATGCAGGGCTTACACCGACTAGGCTTGATTCACCTCAGAGGGAGGGCAGGCCTTTCGTCCGGCCCTCCCTTGAGTCGCTACGCAAGCGTCATTGGGTCGACGTCGACGTGCATGACGCGGCCCATCGCTTCGTCGTTCACGAGCGCTCGAATCAAGTGACGAACGTGGGCGTGCCGCTCCCGACGAAGCTTGATCAGGATTTGAGAGCGATAGCGGCCGGCGACCTTCGAGCGCACCGCGAATGCCGGACCCAGCACGCGAACGCCGTCCAACGGCTCCTTCCTCAAGAAGGTCGCGGCACGGCGCGCGGCGTGGGTCGCGTCCGACATCGAGCTGCCCTCAGTAATAATGTTAATGAGGCTCACCACCGGCGGATACAGAAGAGCGCGTCGAAACTTTCGCTCGGACTCGTAGAACCCCGCGAAGTCCTGGGCCTGGGCAAACTGCAAGCTGTAGTGATCGGGGGTGAAGGTCTGGATCAAGACTTCCCCAGGACGCTCGCCGCGACCAGCACGTCCGGCCACTTGAGTCATCAGCTGAAACGTTCGCTCGGCAGCGCGGAAATCGGGAGCGCCCAGGCCGTTGTCAGCGCCGAGCACGCCCACGAGCGTAACGGCGGGAAAGTCATGCCCCTTGGCAAGCATCTGCGTTCCCACGAGAATATCGATCTCGCGCGCGGCGAACCGTGACAATAGGGACTCGTAGCTGCCCTTGCGCCGCATGGTGTCGCGATCCATGCGAGCGACCCGACTCTCCGGGTAGAGCTCTTTCACGATGCCCTCGAGGCGCTCGGTGCCGTAGCCGACGCGTCGAAGGTATTCACCGCTGCAGGTGTCGCACTTGGGCGGTGTCGGTCGACCGAGACCGCAGTAGTGGCACACGGCAAGAGAGCCTCCCTTGTGAAGCGTCATCGCCACACTGCAGTCGGTACAAACGAGCGCGAGCCCGCACTGCCGGCAGATGAGCTGTCCGGCAAAACCGCGGCGGTTGAGGAGCACGAGCGCCTGCTCCCCGGCCGTCATTCGCGCGTGCATCGCATCGCGTAGGGGTTCGGACAAGATGACCTCAGGCCCCTCGTCTTTGATGACATGCTTCATGTCGATGAGCTCGACCGCGGCGAGAGGTCGGTTCTCGATCCGCTCGGGGAGCGTCAACAACCGATACCGGCCGTCGACGGCATGGGTGAACGACTCGAGTGATGGCGTCGCCGAGCCGAGAACGACAACAGCATCCGCATGCTTCGCCCGCACGATGGCGACGTCCCGCGCGTTGTAGCGCGGCGTCTCTTCCTGCTTGTAGGAACCTTCGTGCTCCTCGTCGACCACGACGAGACCGAGATCTTGGATCGGTGCGAGCACCGCTGCCCGTGCGCCGACGACGACGTGGGCGCCACCTTGACGAATGCGCCACCATTCATCGCGGCGCTCTCCCGAGCCGAGGGCGCTGTGCAAGATCGCGACAGCGTCTGAGAAGCGTGCATGCAAGAGCGCGGCGAGCCGGGGGGTCAACGCAATTTCCGGCACGAGGATGAGCACCGAGCGTCCGGCCTCGAGGACGGTCTCGGCGGCTCGCAGATAGACCTCGGTCTTGCCGCTCCCGGTCACGCCGTGCAGCACGAACGGTTGAAACTTCTTCTTCGCGATCGCGCCCTGGAGCGCGTCTATTACGTCACTCTGGCGAGCGGTGAGATCGACGCGCTTGTCGGCGCCGTCGCGTTTGAGCCGATGCCACGGCGTCTGGGGAACAGTTTGCTCGGAGAGATCGATGTAGCCTTTGTGCGCCAGCCGCGGAAACGGTCCGCGGTCGATGTCGAGCTCGTTTCGGATCGTCCCGATCGGAACCGGGTCGGTAGCGACCGACAAGAGCGTGAGGACCCTCGACGTCGTGGGATGGAGCTTTTCCTCTGCGAGCGCTCGCGTCCCCTTGTCGGTAATGTGCGCGACGCGAATCTTGCGCGCTCCGTGCAAGCCACCATCGCCCCGAGTGCGGATGAGCCGCTTCCGAAGGAGTGATGCCAGTGTGCCCGCGACGCTCTTCTTGTCGAGAGCCTTGGCGATGGTGCGCGCCGTCATCGGCCGCTCGAGCACATCCAGGACTTTGCCCGCCATCCCCTTCGCTTCCCCGCCCTCGACCCGCTCGTAGAGAATGCGCTCAACCCGTGGGGTTTCCGGCGGCAGCAAACCGCGGCACACGATCCCCGGCGACGCGATGTAGTAGTCGGCGATCCAACCGACGAGCGCGAGCTGATCCGGTGTGAGCACCGGCTCATCGTCGAGAAGGCCGAGCAGTGGTTGCAGTTTTGTACCTGCCGGCAGGTCGGGTGGGTCGGTGCCGATCGACATGATGCATCCGATCAGCACCCGAGCTCCGAAGCCAACACGCGCGCGGACACCCGGCGCCGCGCGCACAAGCGCCTCGGGGACGCCGTAGGAGAACGTCTTCGGAAGCGGCACGGGAAGCGCCAGCTCGGCGAATGCCGAGAACTTACGACGGCTGCTCATTCAGCATCAGTAAGCAGGCGTCGGATGAGCTTCATGTCTTCCCAGCACTCACGCTTTTTCTCCACGTTTCTCAACAGATACGCGGGGTGGAACGTCGGCACGAGCTTCGCGCCCCGGTAGGAAAAGATGCGACCGCGGATGCGGGTGATACCTTCTTCGGTTTTGAGAAGATTCTGAGCCGCGACGCGGCCGAGCGCGCAGATCACTTTCGGACGAATCGCGTCGACTTGGCGGTCCAAAAACGGCCGGCACTCTTCGACCTCGACCGGCTCGGGGTCGCGGTTTCTCGGCGGGCGGCATTTCACCACGTTGGTAATGTAGACATCGTCGCGGCTCAAATCGATGGCGTTGATGATCTTCGTCAGGAGCTGACCCGCGGGTCCTACGAAAGGAATCCCCTGACGGTCTTCTTCGGAGCCCGGTCCCTCGCCGATGAACATCAGGTCCGCGTTCGGGTTACCGACGCCGAACACGAGGTTCGTGCGCTTCTCGTGCAATACGCAGCGCGTGCAATCTCCGAGATCGGCCCGAATGACTTCGAGGGTTTCGTCTGGGCGAGGAGCGGCGACGACTGCCGGCGCCGCCTGCGTCCGGACCTTGCGGGCGAATCCCAGTCCGGTGATCGATTGGTAGAACGACAACCGCTCGAGTATCTGCTCGGTCAACCAGGCTTGGACTTGATTAGTCATTCTTGAACGAGTCGATAATCGGACGGATTCGATCTTGGAGCAGATGCGGCCTCATGCGTTCCGCGAGCACGATGGCCTTGAAGAGCTCCGACGTTCTCTCGACGCTATCGTTGACGAGCACGTAGTCGTAGTCCTTGTAGTGGTGGATCTCGTGGCGAGCCTCGTTCAACCGACCCTCGACAACTTTGTCCGAATCCTGCCTGCGGCCGCGGAGGCGCTTTTCGAGCACACCGAACGACGGCGGCATGATGAACAGCGTCACCGCGTCGGGTTGCGCCTTCCGCACCTGCGTCGCGCCCTGAACGTCGACATCCATCAAAATATCCTCCCCACCGGCACGAATCTTCTCAGTCTCGATCTTGGACGTACCGTAAAGGTTTCCGTGAACTTCTGCCCACTCGAGAAACTCGCCGTCTTCGATCTTCGAGCGAAAATCCGCTTCGGCGATGAAATGGTAGTCGATACCGTCGCGCTCGCGGCCGCGGGCGGACCGCGTCGTGAACGAGATCGAGAACTGGACGTCGTCGAGCGTGTCCAGCAACCGTCGCACCAGCGTTGTCTTACCCGAGCCCGACGGCGCGGAGATCACGAACAAGTTCCCACGGCGTGTCGTCGTCATTCGATGTTCTGCACTTGCTCCCGTACGCGTTCGATTTCGGACTTCATCGCGATCACGTGCTCGGCAATTTCGGCGTCCTGGCACTTGGATCCGATCGTGTTCACTTCCCGATTCATCTCTTGCACGATGAAATCGAGCTTCTTGCCACAGGGTCCGCCCGCGCCCACGGTGCCTTGCCAGAGTTCGAGGTGGCTTCGAAACCGCGTAACCTCCTCGGCAACGTCGCCGCGCTCGACGAGACGGGCCGCCTCCATGGCGATGGTTGCCGGTTCCACGGCCGAGCCCAGGAGCTCGGCAACTTTCGCTTCGAGCTGCGCGCGTCGTGTCTCGCGTTTCTGCTCGGACAGAGCTTCGACCCGATCGACGTGGTCGGCAAGGGTTGCGATGCGCCCTCCGAAGTCCGCCATCATCTCTGCGCCTTCAGCCTCTCGCATGTTTCCGAGCGCGTCGAGCGCCTGCGACAACGCCGGCTCGATCGCATCCCAGAGCGCAGACCTTTCCGAGAGATCACGCTCTCTCACTTGAAACGCGGGCGAGAACCCGAGCAGATCGGAAAGCTGCAGCGTAGCGCCCACGCCTGTAGCCTGAGCGAGCTCGGTGGCGACCCGGACGAACTCCTTCATCAACGGCCGGTCGACCTCGATCTCGTGAGCGCTCTCGCCTTTCGGCTTGAGCCGAACATTGACGTCGACCTTGCCGCGCGCGAGCTCCCCTCCGATGCGATCGCGAACCTGTTTCTCGTACGAAACCATTCCGGCGGGACCGCGCGTCTTTACATCCAGGTATCGATGGTTGACGGTTCGGATCTCGACTACAACCTCGTAAGCATCGCTCTCGGTACGAGCGCGCGCGAACCCAGTCATGCTTTTCAACATCGATCGTTTACTCGCTGGGAACGGTCTCCGGTTGTTCGCCCAAAGAGAATTGGAGCTCGTAGAGTCGCCGGTAGAGACCGCGCGGGCGCTGGATGAGCTCATCGTGCGTACCGACTTCCTGGACGGCACCATCCTCGATCACGACAATCTGGTCCGCCCTTCGGATCGTCGACAGGCGGTGCGCGATGACGAGCGTCGTGCGATTTGCCATCAAGTTCTCGAGGGCGCGCTGCACCAACGACTCGGACTCGGCGTCGAGAGAGCTCGTGGCTTCGTCGAGCACGAGAATCGGCGGGTTCTTCAAGATCGCGCGGGCGATGGCGAGGCGCTGGCGTTGGCCGCCGGACAGGCGCTGGCCTCCCTCACCGATGACGGTGTCGAAGCTCTCGGCAAGCGCCTCGATGAAATCCAGAGCACACGCCGCCTCGGCCGCCCGAATCAAATCACCGTCGGAGACCGCTTCGAGACCATAGCCGATGTTGTTCCGGACGGTGTCGTTGAACAGGATCGTCTCCTGCGTCACGAGACCAATCTGTCCCCGCAGCGACGACAACGTTGCAGTCTTGATGTCCACGCCGTCGAAGAGAATCTCTCCGGCGGTGGGATCGTAAAAGCGTGGCACGAGAGTGGCGAGCGTCGTCTTCCCCGCGCCGCTCGTGCCCACGAGCGCGACGACTTGCCCCGCGGCCACTTTGAGGTTGACGCCACGAAGCGCGGGCACGCCGCTGTCGGGATACACGAACTCGAGCCCGCGGAACTCCATCTCGCGCTCGAGAGGCGCCAGGTCGATCGCGTCGGGTGCTTCCTGGATCTCGTACGGCGTATCCAAAACACCGAAAATGCGGGCGGCGGCGGAGAGCGCCTGCTGGAGCGTCGCATTCACTCGCGCGAGCTTCTTGATCGGCATGTACATCATGAAGAGCGCTGCCATGAACGACGTGAACTCACCGGTGGTCATCGCTCCCGAGCCGATGCGGCCGCTCCCGTACCAGATAGCCGCGGCGAGCCCGACGCCACCGACGAGCTCCATGATCGGCGGCATGATAGAAATCACACGCGTGATCCGCATGTTGGTCCGGAAAAGCGCATCGGTCGCACCCACGAAGCGTTTCGATTCGAACCCTTCCATGCGGAACGCTTTCACGATGCGAGCACCGGAGATCGTCTCGTAAAGGATGTTGGTGATATCGCGCCACCGCTCGAGCCCGGTGTCCGTCCGGCGCCGGAGCTTTTTGCCGAGAGTCACCAACGGGTAAATCGCGAGAGGTGCTGTGACGAAGCAGAACAGCGCGAGACGCCAATCGTAATAGAGGAGAAGCGCGCCGTAGCCTACGAGCGCGAACGTTTGCATCAGAAGGTCGCCGACCGCTCCCGAGACCGCGAGCTGAATCTTCTCGACGTCGTTGGTGATGTGGCTGATGAGGGTCCCGGTCTCATTCTTTTTGAAGAAGCTGACGGACTGCTGGATCACGCGCTCGTAGAGACGGTTCCTCAGGTCCATGATCGTGCGCTGGCCGACCCAGCTCATCAAATACGTCGCGAAATAGGAGCAAAGCCCCTTGGCGAGGTAGAGAACAACGATGAGGCCAGCGACGCGTCCCAGGTTGATGTTCTGGATCAGGACGTCGTCGAAGATCGGCTTGATGAGGTAGGCGAGCCCGGCCGAAGTGATGCCAAAGCCCGCCATCGCCACGCACGCGAGCGCGAATCGAATGCGGTAGGGCCTAGCTTGCGCCAGCAGGCGACGAAACTCTTTCACGTCAGCGATATGCTATCAGGGGCGCGTGGGATTCGGTAATCGGGTAGCGTCCCGCTCCGCGCACGCAGTCTCCGCGCGGTGTCAGTTACGATCACGTATCAAGCGCTGAAGAAAATTGAGTCCATACCCTCCCACAGTTGAACACTACGGGTGAACCGTCTAGACGGAGGACGTCCTCAATGGGTGATGGAACCTACCTATCCCGCTGCGATGGCGCGGCTCAATCTACGGATTCCTTCGTCGATCTGGTTTTCCGCGACGAAGCTGAACGAGAGACGCAGGTAGTTCGAGCCGCTGCCATCGCAGAAGAATGGTGGTCCGGCTACGAACGCGGTCTGCTGCTCTTCGATCGCGCGCCGCAGGAGAGCTTCACTATCAGCGTCGTCTTTCAGACGGACCCACAGAAAGAAGCCACCGCTTGCGTGCGTCCAACTCGTCTCCGACGGAAAGTGTTCCTTCATTGCGGATTCCATCGCGTCCCGCTTTTTCCGGTAGAGCTCGATCGAGGCCGCGACTTGAGCGTCGATGAAGCCATGGCGGCCGTAGTCGTAGACGAGTCGCTGCGTCAGCGTGTTCGCGCACTGATCGGTGCCGAGCTTGCAGAGGCCGAGCCTCTCGATGAGCGCGGCGTCGGCAGCGACCCACCCGAGACGCACGCCCGGCCCGAAGATCTTGGAGAACGTGTGCACGAACACGACGTTGTCCGGATCGAGAGACTTGAGCGACGGTAACGGCGCTCCGTCGTAGAAGAGCTCGGCGTAGGCGTGGTCTTCGACGATCGGCACACCGTGATGGTTGCAAGTCTCGACGACTTTTTGCCGACTGGACAAGCTCATGGTTCGTCCGGACGGATTCTGGAACGAGGGGATGACGTAGAGAAACTTCGGCCGCACGCCTTCCCTTGCGAGCTCGTCGAGCCGCACGGAAAGCGCATTCGCGTCGAGCCCTTCTTCACCAGCCGGCACTGCCACGATCCGCGCTTCGTAGGTGCGGAACACGTGGAGAGCAACCATGTAGGTCGGCGCTTCGACGAGGACGGTATCGCCTTGGTCGACCATCGACATCGCAGTCAGATTCAATCCTTCGACGCCGCCGGAAGCGACGAGGATGTTCTCTGGTGTGGCCGGCACGTTTTCTTTCGCGTGCATGCGCTCAGCGATCCATTCACGGAGTTTCGTGAATCCGGGATTCGGCCCGTAGTTGAGCGCGGCGCCGCCTTCGTCTTTGAGGACACGGTCCATCGACTCACGCACGCGATCAATGTCGAACACCGCCGGATCAGGGAGGCCTCCCGCGAGCGAAATGACATCCGGCCGCTCCGCGAGCTTCAGGATGTAGGTCACCGAGCGCGACGGCTCGAAGAGCGACATCCTTCGCGATAGCTCAGGCACGTGGGTATCCGTCGGGAAAACGCTCCTTGAATGCCAAGGCGGTCTCGACGATCCGCTCGAGTGAATCGAATCGGGGCTGCCAACCGAGCTCGTTTTTGATCTTCTCCGAAGTAGCGACGAGACGCGACGGGTCGCCTTCCCGACGCGGAGCGATCTCGTATGGAACGTCACGGCCGCTGACACGCTTCACCGTTTCGATGACTTCGAGCACAGAGTGTCCGGTGCCGGTGCCGAGGTTGAAGCTCGTCGAGTCCCCCGAAGTCTCGAGATATTCGAGGGCGAGCACGTGTGCGTCGGCGAGATCCTGCACGTGCACGTAGTCGCGTATGCACGTTCCGTCCGGAGTGTCGTAGTCGTTGCCAAACACCGAGAGCTCGTCGGGCTTGTCGAGCTTGGCGGGCTGGCCCAAGGCCGCCTTACACACGAGCGGGATGAGGTGAGTTTCTGGGCGATGGTCTTCGCCAAGCTCGCCGCTCTCGTGAGCGCCGGCAGCGTTGAAGTAGCGGAGGTTCACGTGGCGGATGCCGTGCGCCTGTTCGAAGTCTTGGAGCGCCCACTCGAACACGAGCTTGGTACGACCGTACGGGCTTACCGGGTGTTGTGGGTGATCTTCGTCGATCGGGACGCGTTCAGGAGTGCCGTAGGTCGCGCACGTCGACGAGAAGATGATCGCCAGCACCGCGTGGCGCGCCATCGCCGACAACAGCTGCACACCGCCGATGACGTTGTTGCGATAGTACTTTTCCGGATCTTTGACGGATTCGCCGACGTAAGCCTTCGCTCCAAAGTGCAGCACCGCGTCGAAGCGTTCTCTCGCAAAGAGCTCGTCTAGCGTCCCGGCAGTCACGGGAGCCGCCAAATCGGCCCGCACGATCTCGACGTTACCGGCGGCCGCGACGTGGCCTTCACTGAGGTCGTCGAGAATGACGACGCGTTTCTCGTGCGCCGCGAGCGCTCGAACCGTATGGGAGCCGACGTAGCCGGCGCCCCCGGTCACAAGGAGCGCGGACACGTCAGGCGCGCCCCACGCCGAAGTAGGTGAAGCCGAGCTTTCTCAGCTTGTCGGGGTTGTAGATGTTGCGTCCGTCGAAAACGACGGGCTCTCGCAACAGATCGCGAATCTTCTCGAAATCCGGCTCGCGAAATTCGTTCCATTCGGTGACGAGAACGAGTCCATCGGCGTCTTCGAGGGCCTCATAACTTTTTCGGCAATACGTGAGCTCACCATCGACGTCTCGCAGGTGCTTCCTGGCCTCGTCCATCGCTTCGGGGTCGTACATGCGTATCCGGACGCCTTCATCGACCAATGCGCGGATGAGCGAGAGCGACGGCGCTTCCCGCATGTCGTCGGTGCGGGGTTTGAACGACAAGCCCCAGAGCGCGAGCTTCCTACCTTTCAAGCTCTTGTCGAAGTGCGCCCGGATCTTCGACAACAGAACCAGTTTCTGTGACTCGTTCACGCGCTCGGTCGCCTCGATGAGTTCGAGCGTCACCCCCGAGTCGCGCGCGGTACGGAGCAGAGCGCGAATGTCTTTGGGAAAGCAAGATCCGCCGTAGCCGACACCGGGAAAGAGAAACGGGTGGCCAATGCGGCTGTCCGCGCCGATGGCGAGCCTCAAGTTGGCGACGTCGGCACCGACCTTCTCGCACAATCGCGCCATCTCGTTCATGAAGCTGATGCGGCTTGCGAGCATCGCGTTCGCCGCATACTTGGTCAGCTCGGCGCTTTCGGGGTCCATCACCAGCAGGGGATTCTGCGTGCGCACGAACGGCCGGTAGAGCTCTTTCATGATCTCGGCAACCGCAGGATCATCAGTGCCGATGACAACGCGATCGGGACGAAGGAAATCGTCGATAGCGGCTCCCTCTTTGAGGAACTCCGGGTTCGAGACGACGCTCACGGGCTCGCTCGTCAACGCGCTGATGGTCTCAAGAACCTTTCGATTTGTTCCTACCGGGACCGTGCTCTTCAACACCACGATCTTGTACTCGCCCATCACCCGGCCGATGCCTTCCGCAACCGAGAGTACGTGGCTCATATCGGCCGAGCCATCTTCGTCAGGGGGCGTCCCTACCGCGACGAACAGAAGCTTCGATTGACGGATCGCGTCATCGAAGTCGGTGGTGAGGCTGAGCCGTTCCTCGGCGACGTTGCGCTTCACGAGCTCCGCGAGACCGGGCTCATAGATCGGGAGCTCGCCGCGACGCAGGCAGTCTATTTTGTCTTCATCGATGTCGACGGCGATCACATCGTTGCCGTTCTCCGCGAGGCACGCCGAGACCACGAGGCCGACATATCCGGTACCGATTACGGAGAGTTTCATAAGCGTTTTAGATTGCTGAGACCAACACCGACCCGGGATGGCCCGAGCCAAGCCAAATATTGTATCGCGCAAACGGGCCGACATGCCAGGCTTTGTGGTGCTAACATCCTCGGAAACATGGGAAAGATCACGATCGGGGTCGATTTTCGGCCCGCGCTCTCCCGGGCAACGGGCGTCGGCCGGTATTTCCAGGGACTCGTGGCAGGGCTGACGCGGTTGGACCGTGACAACGACTACGTCCTGTTCTCGAGCTCGTGGAAAGAGCGCGCTCAAAAGGAGTCGCGGCCGGAGAATTTTCGTCTCGTCGACCGCCGCGTGCCGGTCCGCGTCTTGAACGCTCTGTGGCATCGAATGGAAGCGCCTTCACTCGACTGGCTCGCCCGTGCCACGCTCGATGTGGCGCACTCACCGACGCCGCTCATCGTCCCGTCACGGCGCGCCCGTTCCATCGTGACCATCTGTGACCTGTTTTTCCTCGAACACCCGGAAGCAACGACTCGCGAAATCCGCCGCGACTACGTGAACCTCGTCCGCTCTCATGTGAACCGGGCCGACGCGATTGTGGCGATCTCCGACACCACCGCCGCTGACGTCGTGAACAAGCTCGACGTCTCCCCCGAACGCGTTCACGTCATCCACGCCGGGCTCGACGAGCGTTTTTTGGCGCGCTCGACGGACAACGGCCACCAGAACTACCTCCTCACGGTGGCAACGCTCGAGCCCCGGAAAAATCTTCCGGTGCTCCTCAAGGCCATCTCGGTTCTGAAAAAGCGCGGCTGGGAGGGACGGCTTCGTATCGCCGGCGGTTTCGGGCTCGACACGCTTCGCGTCGACGAAACGATCGAACGGCTGGGGCTCGGCGGCGTCGTCGAGAAGCTCGGCTACGTCGACGGCGCAACCCTTCCGTCTCTGTACCGCGGCGCGCGAGCCGTCGTGTTGCCGTCGCTTTGGGAAGGCTTCGGCCTTCCGCTCCTCGAAGCCATGGCCTCCGAGGTCCCGCTCGTTGCTTCGGACATCGCTGTCCATCACGAAGTCGCAGGCGAAGCGGCCGTTTTCGCGGAGCCGCACGACGCGAACGCGTTCGCCGATGCGATCGAGAAGCTCGAGCGCGATGAGGGTCTTCGTACGAAGCTGGTGTCGTGCGGGCGCGAACGCGTCTCTCGCTTTTCATGGGACGCCTCGGCACAAAAAGCGCTCGCGCTCTATCGCAGTTTGGTGGCCTAGTGGAGCTTTCGATCGCCCTCGTGAGCTATAACGCTCGGAAGGAGCTCGAAGCGTGTCTGTCGTCTGTTTTCGCAAGCACCGAGGCGAGCACACCCGAAGTCATCGTGGCGGACAACGCATCAACGGATGAAAGCGTCGCTATGCTGAGAGAGCGCTTTCCCCAGGTCGATGTGGTGGAGTCGAACGAGAATCTCGGCTTCGCGTGCGCGAACAACCTCTGCTGGCGGCGGGCGAAGGGTCCGCTCGTTTTGTTCCTGAACAGCGATACCGTCGTGCCGAAGGGTGCACTCGCGCGCATGGTCGCGCTCATGAACAAGAGGGACAACCTCAATGTCGGTGCGCTCGGACCTCTCCTCAAAAACGCGGACGGCTCGATCCAGATGTCATTCGGCAACATGATGAGCCTGTCCGCCGAGCTCCGCCAAAAAATTCTCAACGCCGGCTACGGCAACGGGCGCGGCCCACTTCGCGGCTACGTGGAGAATCGCCACGCGAGACAACGCACCGTCGATTGGGTGAGCGGCGCCTGCTTGCTCACGCGGCGTGAGCTCCTCGAGCGCATCGGCGGCTTCGACGAAGAGTTCTTCCTCTATTCGGAGGATGTCGACCTGTGCGCGCGCATCCGCGCCCAGGGAGCCAGCGTCTTGTTCACACCCGAGGTCGAAATCACCCATCACCTGGGCCGCTCGGCCGAAAAGGATCGCGATAAAGCGTTTGTCGAGTCCCAGCGTTCGCGCCTACACTTTTACGCCAAGCACTACGGCCAACCCCGACTCGGGCTTCTGAAGCTCTACATGACAACGAAGCTGGGAGTGGCGTATCTTTTTCGCCCGTCGGGGCGGGAAGCCTATCGAAGCGTCCTCAAGTTCGTGTTTCATGGAGACAGTGCATGAGAATGCTCGTGTATGGCTCCCTCCTTCTTTGTATAGCATGCGTCCAATATGCGACCGGTATGGAGCACGTGTTCGTCAACGGCGTCGCCGTTTTCGAAGACGGTGAGCACACCGGCGCCCTCCCGGGACGGTTCGTACGCGGGCCAGGGTACAAACAAGCGCAGTGAAGATCGCTCTCGTCACGCCGCTCAGCGAGCCAGCCCTCAAAGGGATGGTGACGGGCAACGAGGTCACCGCCCGCCGCTGGGAAGAAATTCTGCAAAAGCTCGGTCACGCCGTGACCGTGCTCGAGGGATATGACGGTGAAGCCGTCGACGTGCTCGTCGCGCTTCATGCGCGCAAGAGCGCGGCCTCGATCACGAAGTTCTCGGAAGCCCATCCGCAGAAGCCTCTGATCGTGGCGCTCACCGGTACCGACCTCTACCAGGACTTGCCCGACAGCGAGGAAGCAACTGCATCTCTCGCTCGCGCGACCCATGTCATCACCCTCCAACCCGGCGCCCTCGACGTGCTCGACCCGTCGATCCGAACAAAAACGACGGTCATCTATCAATCGGCCAAGCCGATCGTCCCCGTTATCGACAAAGCCGCGAACTGCTTTCAAGCGTGCCTCCTCGCCCATCTGCGTCCGGTGAAAGACCCGCTCCTCGCCGCGGACGCCGCGGCGAAGCTCTCACAGGACTCGCCGGTCCAAGTCGTCCACGCCGGAGCCGCGGCCGACGACGAGATGCGGGACAAAGCCAAAGCGGCGGCGGCCGAAAATCCTCGATATCGATGGATCGGCCCCATTCCGCATGAAGAGGCACGCCTCCTCATCGCCCGCAGCCACGTTTTGCTGCTGACGTCGCGCCTGGAAGGCGGCGCCAACGTCTTGTCGGAAGCATTGACCCTCGGCGTGCCCATCCTTGCGAGCCGCGTGGCCGGCGTCGAGGGGCTCCTGGGCGAGCGCTACCCCGGTTACTTCCCTTCGGGCGACGCCTCGGCGCTGGCAGAGCGCCTCCATCAGGCGGAGCACGACGAGGTCTACTACCGGCGTTTGCAGAACGCGTGCGAAAAGCTGGCGCCGATGGTGGCGCCATCGTGGGAGCTGCAATCGTGGCAGCAACTTTTGAGCTTGCTTTCCTAGTGCCCTAGTGTCGATCCTGGCACCGTCCATTCGTCTCTTCACTGAAAGGAAATCGAGATGCAATATGCGATACTTATTTATTCTGATGAAACCCAGGAGCCCAAGCCGGGTACGAAAGAGTTCGACGACTACATGGGAGAGTATTTTGCGCTTTCGGACAAAGTGAAAGAAAACGGCATGTACCAAGTCGGTGCGGCACTCCAGTCGGTGTCCACGGCGACGACCGTCAAGGTGCGCGACGGCAGAGTCGCCACCACCGACGGCCCCTTCGCCGAAACGAAAGAGCAGCTCGGCGGTCTGTATGTGTAGCCGCTAGTCCCCTGGAACAGAGGTTCGTGGCCTAAATCTCGGGCCCTTTTTGCGCGCTGGCTTCGTTGTTCCTCCTCGAAATATTCCAATATGACTTCGTCGTCACGCCTCGCCAGCCCACAAAATGGCGTCGAGCTTTAGGCCACGAACCTCTGTTCCAGGGTACTAGCCCACCGTTGACAATTCCGGGTGAAAATCGGTAACATGTACTCTTCAAAGAACAACCAGTGCCCACGGTGCCGTCGAAGGGCCAGAGAACACTACAGGAGTAGCTCGATGGAGAAGCGTTTCGACGTTCCGCGAACGATTCGACGGATGGAACCCAAACACGCCACGACTGCGGCGGTGTTCCGGGATTCCTGCCAGCTCGCGTACGGTGTGGTGACCAACGTCTCGGTGACCGGTGCCTGCATCGTTACCGACAGCCGGCTGGCTCCCGGGAGCGACGTCGACCTCAAGCTCTCCTTCTACCAGCAGCCCCACCTGTACGAGATCGGGGCTCGCGTCGTCTGGAACCGACGCGGCGGCGCAAGTGAAAAGGGCTTCGAGGGCCTGCAACTTCACGGCGTGCAGTTCACGCTCTCGAGCGCACTCCAGAAATCGCGCCTCCACACGCTTCTCGGCAGCGAGGATTTCGTCGACGTCTTTCGCCCGTCCGCGACCGAGTTCGACGTTCTCACAAACGCGCTTTCCGGCGAGCTCGACGAGCTCGGCAGCAAAATGCACAAGACCACAGGCGAGAAATCGTGATATCGTTTGCGTGTCTTGACGGGAGCTCGTCACAACATGAGAACGTGAGCACAGCATGCGGATCGCGATCGACGTCCGCAAAATCAACGACTTCGGCATTGGAACGTATCTTCGGAACCTGATCCGACACCTTCCCGGCCTCGACTCCGATAACGAGTACTACTTACTCTGTCACCGACGAGACGAAGAGCTCCTGCGCTCCCTCTCTTCGGATTTTCACCTCTCGTTCGTCAAAGCGCAGAACTACTCCCTGTCCGAGCACGTGACGATTCCGGTCAAGCTGAAGCGGATTCGCGCAGATCTCTACCACACGCCGCACTACGTGCTTCCGTACCTGACGCGGTGCCGCTCGGTCGTCACCGTTCACGACGTCATTCATCTCTTATTTCCTCAGTACCTCCCGTCGCGATTCGCAATCCACTATGCGAAGCACATGATCGGACGCGCTCTCGAACGGGCCGAGCTCGTAATGACGGTGTCGAAAGCGTCGAAGCGCGACATCCTCGGTTTCTTCGACGTGGAGGAAAGCAAAATCCGCGTTATCCCGAACGGCATCGATCCGGCGATGACGCGCGAGCTCGACGCCTCCGAACTGGACCGAGTGAAGCAGCGATTCCAACTGCAAGGCAGGAACGCTCTGTTCGTCGGCAACATCAAGCCTCACAAAAACGTCGAACGTTTGATCGGCGCGTTCGCCAAGTTGCGAGAGGACCCGCAGTTCTCCGACGTGACTCTCATCCTTGTCGGCGACGAGATCTCCAAATATCCGTCGCTGCGGCGAGCGGTCGCGCGCCATAAGGTTCGCGCGAACGTGCGGTTTTTTGGATTCGTCCCGGAACTGACCCTGGTCGCGCTCTACCGGACGGCGGACGTGTTCGTGTTCCCTTCGTTGTACGAGGGCTTCGGGCTTCCACCGCTCGAGGCGATGGCGAATGGCACCCCGGTGATCACGTCGAAGATCTCGTCACTTCCGGAGGTCGTCGGGGATGCGGCCCTCACCATCGATCCCTATAACACCGACGAGATCGCGGACGCGATGAAGAGCATTCTCGTGGATCAAAGTCTGCGCGAACGGCTGATCAAAAGCGGCCGTGTTCGCGCCAAGCGATTTTCTTGGGAGGAAGCGGTTTCGCAGATTCACGCGACGTATATGGACGCGTTGCAATAATGCGCCATCGGCCATCGGCCATCGGCCATCAGTCGGGAGTCTTCCGCGAAGCGGTGCGTTGATGCGTGTAGCGCTTGTGCACGACTGGCTTACCGGTCTCCGGGGTGGGGAGAAAGTTCTCGAAGTCTTGTGCGAGCTTTTTCCGGAGGCAACGCTGTTCACCCTCGTGCACGTCGAAGGTGCGACGAGCCCGACGATCGAATCGCTTCCGATCCGAACCGCGTTCACGCAGAAGCTACCCGGAGTGAAGCGGCTCTACCGGTGGTATCTGCCACTTCATCCGTGGGCCATCGAGACGCTCGACCTCTCGGAGTTCGACCTGGTGGTGTCGAGCTCTCACTGTGTCGCCAAAGGTGTCATACCGCGCAAAGGCGCGCTCCACATCAGCTACTGCCACACGCCGATGCGCTATGTGTGGGATCGGTTCGAAGACTACTTCGGCTCGGGACTGAAAGCGAAGCTAGTGTACGGTCCCATCGCGAGCCGCCTGCGCGCATGGGACCGGGCATCCGCGAGCCGCGTCGATCACTTCATCGCGAACTCGACGTACGTTTCCGAGCGCATCGAGAGCTACTACGATCGGAGCGCCGACGCGATCATCCCACCGCCGGTGGACACGAAGCGCTATGCCCCGAGCGGAGACGATCCTGAGGACTACTATCTCGTTGTCTCAGCGCTCGTCCCCTACAAACGCATCGATCTCGCCGTCGAAGCGTTTCGCAGACGAAGTGAGACGCTCGTCGTCGTCGGCTCCGGCCCCTCGGCGGAGCGCTTGAAAACCGGGGCGCCGCCGAACGTCGACTTTCGCGGGTGGGTCAGCGACGAGGAGCTCAAAACGCTCTATCAACGCTGCCGCGCGTGTCTCCTCCCCGGCCTCGAGGACTTCGGTATCGTTCCCCTCGAAGCACAGGCATGTGGTGCGCCGGTCGTCGCCTACGGGAAGGGCGGCGCGCTCGATACCGTGCAAGATGGCGAGACCGGTGTACTGTTCCACGAGCAAACGGCTGAGGCGCTATCCCGCGCCATTGACAAGGTTTCCTCGCTAAGATTAAATAAAAACTTGCTGAGAGACTGGGCGCTCGGGTTTTCCCGAGAGACGTTCCAAAACCGCATGAAAGAGTTCATCCAGGCGCGCGTCGTTGAGGCGGACCTCTAGCGCCCTGACGTTTCGATATGGTCAAACAACAAAGCCGGATTTGGACCGGGGTTTACGCCGCCGGCGATCTTCTAGCTACGTCGAGTGCGCTCGCGCTCGCCTATTTCGTGCGTTTTCACTCGGGCCTTTTCGAGGTGACGAAGGGCGTCAACCCGTTCACCCAGTACCTCCTTCTCCTTCCGCTCATCATCGTTTTGTGGCCGCCGCTGTTTTACGCCCACGGCCTCTACAGCTTGAAGCGGATTCGCTCGCGCACGGACGAGCTTTTCTCGATTGTGTTCGCGGTCGCTATGGGCACCGCGATCATGCTGTTCGTTGCGCTCTACGCGCGCGTCTACTACCTCTACGGCCCTCCGGAGATCTCGGGTCGTTACGAGTATTCGCAGCTCGTGCTCGGCCTGTTCGTAGTGTTCAACATTGTCTTGTTGACGCTCACGCGCGCGTTCATACGTCGCGAGAGAGAAGCCCGCTGGCGGCGCGGCGAAGGCTTGCGCAACATACTGATTGCCGGTGCGGGCGAGCTCGGAAGAACCGTGGCGGACAAGTTCATCGATCATCAGGAGATGGGTTTTCGCGTCGCCGGCTTTCTCGACGATCGACTACGAGGCGAGTTCGCCGGGCACCGCGGCATTCCCATCCTCGGCGGGTTAGATGATGTCGCCGACGTCGTTGCGGGAACGACCGTCGACTCGCTCTACATCGCCCTCCCGCTCGGCGCACACGAGAAGATTCGTATGCTCGTCGGCTTCGCGCACCGAGAAGCCCTCGACGTCAAGGTCGCGTGGGATTACCTCACGGATGCGGCGCTCCATGCAGGTGTGGAAGACCTCGACGGGATGCCGATCATCAACTTGTCCGAGCCCCCGATCCGCGGATGGAACTGGGTGGTGAAGCGGATCATGGACGTCGTGGTATCGGCCGCGCTTCTCGTTCTCCTGGCGATCCCGTTTACCGTCCTTGCGCTCATCATCAAGCTCACCTCCAAAGGGTCGGTGTTCTACAGGCAGGAGCGTGCCGGGCTCGACAACAAACCGTTCACGCTCTACAAGTTCCGCTCGATGTTCGACGACGCCGAAAAAGACACCGGGCCGGTGTGGGCGGCCTCGGAAGATCCGAGGCGGACCACATTCGGCCGCTTTCTGCGCCGATTCAGCATCGACGAGCTCCCTCAGCTCGTGAACGTGCTCAAGGGAGATATGTCGCTCGTCGGGCCGCGGCCGGAGCGCCCGAGCTTCGTCGCGGAGTTCAAAAAGCGCATCCCGAAGTACATGCTTCGCCACAAAGTCAAAACCGGCATGACCGGCTGGGCTCAGGTCAACGGCTGGCGCGGAAACACATCGATCGAAAAACGCATCGAGCACGACCTTTACTACATTCAGAATTGGTCGCTCTCGCTCGACCTGCATATCCTGTGGCGTACCTGGCGCGCGGTTTTGCGCAAGCACGCATTTTGACGAAACGATCCCTCATCACGGGCGCGGCCGGGTTCATCGGTTCCCACCTCGCAGACTGCCTTCTCGCCGAAGGACACGAGGTCATCGGGATGGACAACTTCATCACCGGCGATCGCGACAACCTCGCCCATATCGAAGACCCTCGATTCACGTTGGTCGAGCAAAACGTGACCGAAGAGATCCGTATCGATGGTCCACTCGATTACATTCTCCATTTTGCGAGCCCGGCGAGCCCGATTGACTACCTCGAGCTCCCCATCCAAACGCTGAAGGTCGGCTCACTCGGCACCCACAAGACGCTCGGCCTCGCCAAAGCGAAAAACGCAACCTACTTGCTCGCGTCGACGTCGGAAGTGTACGGCGATCCGCTGGTGCATCCTCAAAAAGAAGACTATTGGGGCAACGTAAACCCGATCGGGCCTCGGGGGGTGTACGACGAAGCGAAACGTTTTGCCGAAGCCATGAGCGTCGCCTACCAGCGCTATCACGACGTCGACGTGAAGATCGTCCGCATCTTCAACACCTACGGACCCCGGATGCGAGTCCGCGATGGCCGGGCGATCCCGGCGTTCATCAGTCAGGCGCTCACGAACGAGCCGATGACGGTTTTCGGCAAAGGCGATCAGACGCGAAGCTTCTGCTACGTCAACGACCTCGTCGACGGTTTGTGTCGCCTGTTGTTCTCGGAGCACCCCGGCCCCGTCAACATCGGAAATCCTTCCGAGATGACGATTCTCGAGCTCGCCGAGAAGATCCGGACGATGACGGGTTCGAAAAGCACTATCGACTACAAACCCCTGCCCGAAGACGACCCGAAGGTAAGGCAGCCGGACATTGAGCTTGCTCGTAAATTGCTCGGATGGACGCCTCAGGTCTCGCTTGAGGACGGTCTCGAGACGACGATCGAGTATTTTCGGGGGAAGTTGTAGCAGTCGGTATTCGGCATTCGGAGCGTGGTTGGGGTGGCACAATGTATGCCGGCTTGACGGCGGGGCGGTTTCGATGGCGTCGGAGAGGGATGGAGGCTCTCGAGAGGGAGCGTTTACATGCGCCTAGTCGCGGCGGCGATGTGTCTTACGATGGCGCCGGTGTTGGTGCTCGCGCAGACACTGTCCTTCGCTACCGGTAATCCTGCGGGGCTTTACTACCCTCTCGGCGGTGGTCTCGCCTCGATTTGGTCGCGCACGTCGTCAGGGTGCGCAGGGCCTAGTCCCCTGTATCAGAACAAACTAGATAAAGCAGAGCTTGCCGAAACCCTTCTAAGTGCATGAATCTTATGGATTTTATGGGCTGGCGAAAAGCCTAACTTTGTATAGTAATCAAAGATCCAGGGGACTAGCGCACAAACTGGATCGTTGCCAGGTGCTAGAGCGTTTCGTATCCTGAAATCAAGGACTTTCGTTCAGGAGCGCGCAGTGCCCATCATGGAGTTCATGGCTACGATCAACTCCTCTGACTCTGAAGCGCAAGTGCGTGGCCGCGTTGTGCGGTTTTTGACGTCGCGCGGGTATCGGACGACGGCTGACCCGGCAGAGTTCAAACGCGGATCGCTCTTCGGGTCGCTGACCGGCTTTACGCCCAAGAAGTGGGCCGTCACCGTTCGCTTCAAGACCGTCGAGCCCGGCGTGTTTTTCTATCGGTTCGAGATCGACACCACCGGGCAATCAGTCACGAGCGGCGAGCGTGCCTTTTGGGACAGAGAGAAGAAGTCACTCGAAGACACGATCGAGGGACGCGTATCCAACACCATGGATGCCTCGGACCGCGAGGTCGCCTCGCAAGGCATGCAGATCGCCAAAACTATCTTTATCTACTCCGTCGGAGGTGCGTTTATCGTCGGAGCCGCAACGATCGCCCTTCACTTCGTCGGCATCGAGATCTTCCCCGGGGTCGCCGGAATCGGCGCCGGAATCGGAGCCGCCGTCGGTTTTCAGAGAGCGCTCTCGACCGCCTAGTCCCCTGTATCAGAACAAACTAGGTAAAGCAGAGCTTGCCGAAACCCTTCTAAGTGCATGAATCTTATGAATATTATGGGCTGGCGGAAAGCCTAACTTTGTATAGTAATCAAAGATCCAGGGGACTAGACCGTCAGCTCGTTCACGGCGTGAAGCGTAAACATGAATAAACAAACTTTGTGTGTGACCGAGGCTACGGGACGCGAAGGGCGAACACGGCCGTACCAACGTCAGCTCCCCTGGCAGATCGACTCCACCTCGCGTAGCTCCTTGGGAACTCCGGCGGTCAAGACGCGGTTCCCCGTTCGGGTGACGAGAACGTCGTCTTCGATGCGTATGCCTATACCTCGATAGGCTTTGGGAACGCGCCGGTCCCGTGGGCCGAAGTAGAGACCCGGTTCGATGGTCAAAACCATCCCTGGTCGCAGCCTCATCGCTTTGCCGTCGGCATCACGGTACCCGCCGGCGTCGTGGACATCCATGCCGAGCCAATGGCTGGTTCCATGCATGAACCACGGCCGGTGCGCCTCCTTGGCAACGAGTTTCTTGCGGTTTCCACGGAGTATCCCGAGCTTCAAGAGTCCATCGATTGTCGTTCGCACCGCAGCGTTGTGCGGGGCGTTCCACGGACGTCCCGGCTTGACCGCTCGGATCGCGGCCTTTTGCGCTTTCAAAACGATCTCATAGACCGCGGCCTGCACGTCGGTAAACGCTCCCGATACGGGGAACGTGCGGGTGATGTCCGCCGTGTACAGGTTCACTTCGGCGCCGGCGTCGACGAGCACGAGGTCGTTCCGTTTCATCTTCCGTTCGTTCGATACGTAGTGCAGCACACACGCGTTGGCGCCGCTGGCCACGATCGATTCGTAACCGTTTCTTTTCGATCCCAGGCGGCGAAAGGTTCCTTCGATCTCCGCTTGAAGCTCGAACTCCATTTGGCCCGGCGCTGCCGCCCGCATCGCCCGCCGATGACCCTCCGCCGAGACTCGGGCCGCTTGCTCGAGCGCGCGGATCTCCACGGAGTCTTTGATGAGCCGCTCGGTGGCGATCGTCGGCAACGGATCCTGCACGATAGGATGCGCCGCAGGATTCCTATTATGGTCGAATGTCCGGTTGCGCTCGAACACACGAGCGAGCGAGCGATCCATGAGCTCGTATGCGCCGAGCGTGTAGAAGAGTCGCTCGCTGTTCTGCAACAAGCCTTCGAGCTTTTCGTAGAGCGTCGCGATCGGATACGCCTCGTCGACACCGAGCTTCTCGACCGCCGTGCGCGGCCCCAGTCTGGGTCCGTCCCACACCTCTCGCTCCCGATCGCGCGGGCGAAGAAAAAGAATCGCCTTGTGCGCACGGCCACTCACACGATAGGCCGCGAGAACCGAGTCGGGTTCGTCGAATCCGGTCAAGTAGTGAAAATCACTTCCAGGGCGGAACGCGTGGAAGACGTCGCCGTTGCGGAGCCTCTGGGGCGCGGTCGGGAGAACGAGGAGACCGTCGCCGAGCCGATTGAGGACACGTTGCCGGCGCTTGTGGAACAACTCAGATGACATTGAGCTCCGGAACGACTTCGTCTCGGAATCTATCAATGCGGTACGGCTCGAGATCGACGCTCGTCGATTTCCCGTCGACGATCAGCTCGGAAACCGAGAGGCCGACGGCCGGCGCGTGCTGCATGCCGTGCCCGCTGAAACCGTTCGCGCACACGAAATTGTCGAGCTCGGAGACTTTGCCGATGATCGCGTTGTGGTCGGGCGAAACCTCGTAGAGGCCGGCGACGGTCGTTCGGATCTCGGCCTCCTCGATCAGTGGCACGCGCGCGATCGCATGCTCACTGATTTGCGCGAGGAAATCCCAATCGACCTGCTGGTTGAAGCTCGGTGGCTCGTCGGGATCGGACTCGCCGATCAGCAGCCGGCCGCTCTCCTGGTGCATGTATACGCCGGTGCCCCAATCGATGATGAGCGGGAAGGTGTCGGCAATCCAGGCCATCGGCTGGGTAATGAAGTACTGCCGGCGGACCGGCTCGACGGG
The DNA here is from genome assembly GCA_965237955.1 of Candidatus Marinacidobacterales bacterium. Lineage (GTDB taxonomy): Bacteria > Acidobacteriota > Vicinamibacteria > Marinacidobacterales > SMYC01. The sequence goes on from OZ250169.1 coordinate 6,099,589, forward strand.
CACGTCGACGCCCGCCATCTCGCCGACACCTTTGGCCCACGGGCCCGCCGCGTTCACGACCCATTGGGCCTCCCAGCGCTCAGCGTCGGCGACGACGGCACGGACGCGACCACCCGACACCTCGATACCGGTCACATCGGTTGACTTGATGATGTCGACTCCCAGGCGCCGCGCGTTTTTCGCGTACCCCTGGACGATCGCGTGTGGGTTCGCGATGCCGTCGGCGTTACAAAACGTCGCGCCGACGAGATCGTCGATGTAGAGCTGGGAGACGATGCCGCGCGCCTCTTCTGGCGTGAGTACCTCCACCGGAACGCCCATCTCTCGTTGCCGCTCCGCATTCGCACGAAAGGCCTCGAGGTCCTCTTCCGTGGTCAGCACGAACAAATACCCGTTCCGCTTGAAATCGACGGGCTCATCCATTTCCTCTTCGAATCGCTCGAGCGCCGCGATGCTGATGCGCGACATCTCGATGTTCGCCGCGGTCGAGAACTGCAAGCGAACCCCGCCCGCGCACTTGCCGGTCGCGCCGGTTCCGAGCGCTTCTTCGCGCCCGAAAATCACGATGTCTCTCATACCGCTCTTTGCGAGATGGTACGCGATCGACGCGCCCATGATACCGCCGCCGATGATCGCTACCTCTACGCTTTTCGCCATCGGTGTTCAGTCAATGATCGCCTGACCCAGCAGCAGGAGCGACAGCCGAAGCTTCATGAACATTCTCATATCACGTCGGGTAGGATGCCTCAATCTGGGAGGTATACAGCATGAGACGCTTTTTTATCCTTACGTTCCTGGCCCTCACCGTAAGCGCGTCAACCGCATTCGGGGACGACGCTGTTGATTCCGTGCTCGACAACCTCGAATGGCGCAATATCGGCCCGGCGGTTATGGGCGGCCGCATCAACGATTTCGCACTCGTCGAGTCGAACCCGAACGTTGCGTTCGTGGCGACAGCGTCCGCCGGAATTTGGAAAACGACAAACAACGGTATCACTTGGGAGTCGCTTTTCGACGACCAACCGGTCTCGAGCGTCGGCGATATCGCGGTCGCGCCGTCCGACCCTTCGATCGTATGGGCCGGCACCGGAGAGCCGGCGAACCGCCAAAGCTCCTCATGGGGCGACGGCGTCTACAAGTCGATGGACGGTGGCGCAACGTGGACGAACATGGGACTCGAGGACACCCACCATATCGGACGGGTGCACATCCACCCTACGAATCCCAACATCGTCTACGTTGCGGCGCTCGGGCATCTCTGGGGGCCGAACGAGCAACGGGGCGTCTTCAAGACGACCGACGGCGGCAAGACACTACTCCTACGATCGCGGTCTCACCTGGGATTTCGTGAACACCCTCGCGTTAGGACAGTTCTACGAGATCGGTTACGACATGGAGACCCCCTACAATATCTACGGCAGTCTTCAGGACAACGGTAGCTGGGGCGGACCGGTTCGAACCCGCCACCAGCAAGGCATCTCCAACGCGGATTGGTTCCGGATTGGTTCCGCGTCGGCGGCGGCGACGGCTTCTACACCCAAATCGATCCCAACGACGGGACGACGATCTACTTCGAGTCGCAGAACGGAGTCTTGCGCCGCCTCGATCTGAGCCGGCTCGAGATCAAGACGATCCGGCCCGAGCCCGAGGAAGGTGAAACGCGCTATCGCTTCGACTGGAACAGTCCCTTTGTTATTTCGCCCCACGATTCGAAGACGATTTACTACGGCGGCAACCGGCTATTCACATCGACGAATCGCGGCGACGAGTGGACCCGAACCATCGACTTGTCCAAGAATCACGATCGCGACGAAATGCCGATCATGGCATCATGCTGAACGACGACACTCTGTCACGGAACGACGGCATCTCGACTTACGGGCAAATCATAACCATCAGTGAGTCTCCTCTCGTTCAAGGTCTGCTCTACGTGGGAACAGATGACGGCAACATTCAAGTCTCACGAGACGGTGGTGAAAGCTGGAACAACGTCGCGGCCAACTTGCCCGGCGGCCACCCCGGCATCCACGAAGAAACGTACGTCACCCGTGTCGTTTCATCCCAGCATGCGGAAGGGCGCGTCTACGCTACCCTCGACGGCCACCGCAACGACGATTTCGCCACTTACGCGTTCGCGAGCGACGACTACGGCGACACGTGGCGACGCATCACCACCGGTATCCCCGACGGCCACACGCTGAATGTCATCCGCGAGCACCCGGACAACGGCGCGCTTTTGTTTGCCGGGGGCGAGCGGGGGGTGTACGTTTCTTTCGACGGCGGCGAGGTATGGCACGAGATGCGCGGGAGCTTTCCCCGGGTGCCGGTCGACGACATCGCGATCCATCCGCGCGACAACGACCTCATTCTAGGAACGCACGGCCGCAGCATATGGGTCCTCGACGACATGAAGCCGCTCGAGAATCTGAGCGACGCGGTGCTCGCGGCGAAGCTTCATGTCTTTCCCATACGGGACGCGATCAACTACCGCAGCTTCCGCTACAGAGGCAATCCCGGCCACCAGATGTTTCTCGCCGAGAACCCGCCGCCGGGCGCACTCGTCCACTACTATCTGAGCGAACCAGAGGCGGTGAACATCACCGTGACCGACGCGTCCGGACGCCTCATCCGTACGATCGAAGGCTCGAACCACATAGGGCTCAACCGCACCAACTGGGATCTGAGATATGACGAGGCGATCCCGGCCGAGCCCACGGACGGCAACGATCCACCTCCCGGACCGAGAGTCCTTCCCGGTACCTACACGGTAAAGATCGAGGCCGGCTCCGAGTCGGCCGAGCAGACGGTCATCGTGACCGACGATCCAAACGTGCGCGCGAGCGACGCCGATCGCCGAGCGCATCTCGATGTTCTTCTCGAGCTTCGCCGACTCATTTCGGAAATGCACGAAGCGCACGAGCAAGCCGTTGGCTTGACCGAACAGCTCGATGGGCTCGAAGCGACACTCGCGGACGCGCCCGAGACGGTCGCGAGCGCGTTCACGGCGGCGAAAACGAGCGTGTCGGAGCTCGAGCGCTTGCTCTCGCGCGACGAGGGACGCACGCGCTCTGGTGGCGCAACCAGACCTTTATACCAACGACTGACGCGTCTTTATCGCGGCCTCGACAGCTACACGGAAGCGCCGAACTCCCACCGGCGGGCGCAGATCGCGTCCATGTCGAGAGAGCTGAACGAGCGGCTCGACGGTCTGAAGGCCGTCATCAGTGGCGAGATCGCCGAGCTCAACCGCGCCATCGAGAAGAATCGGGTCCCGCGCATCCGGCCACCGACACCGAAAAACACGACGACTTGAAGAACACTTTTTTACAAAAAAACAACGCAAAGACGCAAGGTGAAAGCGCCTTCGGCGCCGGTTCTTTCTTTGCGTCTTTGCGACTTGGCGACTTGGCGCCTTTGCGTTTCGCTTTTTGAGTGGAGAAAAGCTAGTCGAGCTCGATGGCCAGCTCCGCACCGAAGAGCATGGTGCGGTCGTTATCGCGCGCCGCCCATTTCATCAGCGTCTCTACGCTTCGCTCGACCTTGCCTTCGTAGGAGACGATGCCGTTCGTCGTCACTTTGATGGGTTCGTCGAAGTCGATCTCGTCAGGGGCGAGCAGCAACGTGTAGCGCTTCACACCGTCCGCTGCGACTTCGATCGTGTTTCTTCGGCGATCGATGAGGACGCGGCCGGACGTTTTCGTGTGCGGGAAGAGTCCTCCGGCTCGTTCATTCCCAGTGAGCTCGTCAATCACGATCCAGGAGAATCGGCCGAATGTCTCCGCGTCGTCGGCCTCCCACGAAACTCGCTCAGGAAGTGGATCGCGAGGGTGTTCGTCCATGAACGCTTCGATGCGCGGCGACTCGCTGTTCCACCAGCGCGTGTTGTGCCCGCCCGGTTGAGAGCGGAACACGACCGTCGCGCCCTCTTCGCGAAACGCCTCCACGTACGGCCACACCCTTGCTGCTGGGTACAGACGATCGGTCTCACCGTTGACGACGTAAAGCGGCTTGTTCACGAGATTGCCTTCGAACATCTCACCGACGACGCCCGTTCTCGGGTTCGAAAGGACGGACGGATGCGCGATGAAAGGAAAGTAGCCAGCCCACGGCGTCGACGCTTTCATCGCGAAGTAGTAAACACCGGTGCCACCGTCAGAGACCCCGTAGAGAAACACTTGGTTCTCATCGACGTTGTAGAGCGTCTCGAGACGATCCAGGATCGCTTCCAGGTTCTCGATTTGGCTCGGTTGCCACCAACTGGATCCACGCCAAGACGCCGGGAACACCGAGATTTGATCGACGCCGTCGAACCGATCGAAACGCCGCCACCACGTGTCCCCTTTCATGGGTCTATCGACACGGTTCACGCCGCCGTGCAAATAGAAACACACGCGATAGCGTTTCACGGGATCGTAGTCGTCGGGCACGAGAACGACTGAGTGGTGCTCTCCTCCGGTTCCGGTGCGGCTCCACTCGAGCCGACCGGTCGCGACATCGTCCCGGTAGACGCGACCGGTACGGAGTCTTGCATGGAGCACCGAGAAGTCAACGCTGAGTTGGACGAGTCTGTCCGCGACGTTGGCGCGCTCGGTCACGTCTTCAGCAGCGAAAAACTCAGCAATGACCGCGTCCTGCTCCGACGTCACGCAACCGAAGAGCGTGAAGAGTATCGCCAGTAGCGCGCGTTGCATCACTGCAGCTTAGCAAACTGGCACGCGAGATGCCCGCAACCGAGAGTCATCGCAGATATAATGCTGCCCGGAGGCCCGCGATGAGAATGGCACCTATCCTCGTTTCGCTTCTTTGCGCGCTCGGATGCGCGACTCCCGAGCCGGACACCGACACGGTCGACGCCGCGATGACGGCTCCCGCCGAGCAAGAACCCGAGCCCGAACCGCTCGTGCTCTCTGCCAGTGAGGACGAGCTACCTGAGATGCTTTTGCCGCTCATCGCTCCGTGGCACGGCGACCTCGATGGAATGGTGGAACGTCGGGTGATCCGCGCCGTGGTCGCGGTGAGCATGACGCAGTATTTTCTCGACGGTGCAGTACAAAGAGGAATCACGTACGAAGCACTGCAGCAGTTCGAAGCATCTCTAAACAAGAAGCTCGACACCGGCAACCTCAAGGTGCACATCGCTATCCTGCCCATCGCCCGGGACAAGTTGCTCCCCGCGCTCGTCGAGGGCCGGGCGGATATCGCCGCCGCAAACTTGACCATCACCCCTGAACGGCAACGACTGGTCGATTTTTCCGCTCCCGCGTGGACCGACGTCACGGAAATCGTGGTCACCGGACCGAAGAGTCCAGAGCTCGAAGAGCTCCACGATCTCGCAGGCCAAGAAATCCACGTCCGCCGGTCGAGTAGCTACTACGAGAGCCTACAGAATTTGAACGATGAGCTGCGGGCCGCGGGCAAAGAAGAGGTGCGCCTCGTTCTCGCGGACGAGCATCTCGAAGATGAAGACTTGCTACAGATGGTGAACGCGGGCCTTCTGCCTATCGTCATCGTCGACAGCACCAAAGCCGACTTCTGGGCACAGATCTTCGACCATCTCACGCTGCGTCCGGATCTTGCAGTAAGAACCGGCGGCGAGATCGCGTGGGCGTTCCGGAAGGATAGTCCACAGCTAGCCGCCGAAGTCAACGCGTTCATTCAAGCCAACCGCAAAGGAACGCTCATGGGGAACATGTTGTTCAAGCGGTACCTGAAGGACACGAAGTGGGTCACGCACGCGTTGTCCAGCACCGAGATCGCGAAGTTCAACGCAACCATCGATCTGTTTCGAAGCTATGGGGAGCAATACGACTTCGACCACCTCATGCTCGCGGCGCTCGGGTACCAGGAGTCGCGGCTCGACCAAAGCGTGAGAAGTGGTGCGGGCGCGGTCGGCGTCATGCAGTTGCTTCGGAGCACAGCGAGCGACCCGAATGTCGCCATCCCGAACATCGACGAACTCGAGCCCAACATCCACGTCGGCACGAAGTATCTTCGCTTCCTGCGAGACCGCTACTTCAAGGACGAGGCGATGAGGGAAGTCCAAAAGACACTGTTTACCTTCGCCTCCTACAACGCGGGGCCGGCGCGGGTGAGAGGTCTACGCAGGAAGGCGGAGGCCGCGGGACTCGATCCGAACATATGGTTCGACAACGTCGAAGTGATCGCGTCGAGAGAGATCGGTCGCGAGACAGTGCAGTACGTCAGTAATATCTACAAGTACTACATCGCGTACCGGCAAGTCGAGACCCAACGCGAGCGAAAAGAGCAGGCACTGCCGTCGGGCTGATTTTCACCCGTCCTGCTCACCGCAGCGTCATCGCCGGATCCCCCAGCAAGTGATAAATGCTCAGCAGCTCGGGGAAGGCGCCGGTTTCGGCATAGGCTTGCTGGGCGTCGAGGAGCGCATCTCCGAGGCGCCGGTGGCCTCCGTTGAAGAGCTCTTCGAGAAGCGCCTTGTGGTAAAGGTTCGCCGGGCCATTCAGGCTCAGCCCGCTCGGCGACAAGGCTGCGATCGCGCCCTTGTCCCTGGCTTGGACGAGCTCCTCGGCGAGTGAGTTGAAGTACGGGAAATGGAAGTAGCCGTTCAGGCAGTTCATCGTGAGTAGGAGCGGCTGCTGGGACTGGGAACCGAGTGAGGCGACGTCGCTTCTGTTGAAGAAGTTCTCGTCTGCCCACAGGTGAATGCCTCCGTGACCCAAATAGCTCACGAGCGAGGCTCCTTCGTCGAAGCTTTGCAGAATCGCATTTCGCGTCGCGTGGGTCCCGAGCTGGCTCAGGTAGATCTTCTCTGGATTCTTCGAAGCCAAGACGGTTGCAGCCAGCGCGTCGGCGTCCGCCTCGAAGTTTCCGGCGCGGTCCGGATTGTCCGCCACGAGCACCACCGCTGAGCGATCTAAGCCCGCCTCTCCCGTCTCATAGGCCACGATCTTCTCGACCACCGCCTGGATTTCATCGACCGTCGCCGCCGGCAAGCGTCCAATCGCCAGATCGGGAAGCATGTCGTCGCCGTTCACCGCGGCATAGCTGGGGTCCGACGCCGTCCAGAGATAGGACGTCTTCACCATTCGAGGCGGCACCTGGTTCGTCACTCCCGTTTGCAAATGGTCCTTGAAGTCGAACGTCGCATCGCCCAGAAGCAGCACGTAGCGCGGCGAGGGTTGTCTCCAATTGTGATAGGCGTAGCTCAGGAAATCCTTCACGGCCTCGGGCGTCGGCTCACCGAAGCCGAACTCCGAATAGACCTCCTCGATCGACACCGCCTTGACCTTCAGCCCCCCGCTCTGCCTCAGCTCCAGCAAGGGTATCGCCGCTCGAAGGAATGCCTCCGGGCCGATAACTAGGTAATCGGCGCGATTGCGTGTGTTCTTCAGACGGCTCGTCCTGGGCTTCGTCACCGCGGGGTGATAAACCGCTTCCGGGCTCACCGCGAGATAGCTACGGCCGGACTCGGCGCGGAACCGGAACATGCCGTCGGCTCCGTCTTCCGTGTCGAGCAACCAGCGCGGCTGCGCTTCGCTCGTATCCAAAACGTGCGTCCCTGCTACGAGCCCTGAGAGCTCCGCCGCCCCGGATGCACTCCAGCGACCTTCGAGTCGGCCATCGCCCGTGAGCGCGACGCGCGGATACTCCACCGCGTAGCGGTCGAGCATCACCATCGAGTACGCCGCTTCGGTGTCTCCCACGTTCTTGAGCTCCAGGAGGTTGTCTCCTTCTTGCAGAAGACCTGGCATTAGATCCACGTCGATCTTGTTTGCCCGCTTGCCATCCCAGCTCACTTCCGCAACCAGGCTCCCGTTCACATACACCCGCACGTGATGATCGGGATTGGCCCTAAAATCACTCACCCCCTGGAGCCACACGCTGAGTTTCGAGGGCTCACTGGGTGCGGGCGCAATCAGTGCCAGAGCACTCACTTCAAACGGGTAGCTCTTCACCACCGGAGCAAACAACAGGTCCCACAACCATAGATCGGGCGCTTCGAGAAGCGCTGCCTGGTAGTAACGGTTCTCTTCCCACTCCGCCCGATGCCAGTAGAAGCGGGTAGGCTCTCCCGAAGGCGCTGCCGAGATTTCCGGCATGCTCTCCCCGGCCTGCCCCATCTCGAGCTCATACACCGCCTCGCTGCCATAGGGATTTGCCGATGCGCCGTCACTCATAAAGTAGAGCGTCGAGCCCGGCTTGAAGCGACGCGAGCTCGGCTCCAGGTGGAACGCCACCGTCTTGCTGCGTATTCCAGCCATCGTGAACGCCGAATCCAGAGCAAGCTGAACAGCGAATCCGGTGAAGCCGAACGCTCATCGAAGCGATGAAGTGTTGGGTGACCTCCTTCCCACTGATTGAAAACGTGAACCTATCTTACCTGCGTGTTGTGTAGCAAGGGGCGGCAGGTCGGTGCCGGAGGGAGCGGGCGTAAGGAAAGACGCGAAGCGACCTTCCCGCTCCCGTAGGCAGCGACCTGCCGCGGCCGAACCCCGGGCGATGTGGGGCTGGTTTCGGGGGGTTGCTGGGGTATGGCCTGGCTCGAGAAGACGCTTCCTGAGGCATTCTCGCGCGTCGTTTTGGCGCCGCATCGTCTGGTACCCCGGGTTTGGCGGTTTCACCCGTTTTTATCGCATCGACGCTGTGGTCCCTCGCTCGCTCATGCATCGGCGTTGTCAAATGCCTTTGGCGCAGCCTTGGTCTTTCTCAGAGAAGCTCCTTTGAGAGTGATGCGGTGCGCGCTGTGGAGAATGCGATCGCAGATAGCGTCTGCCTGGTTTGGGTCGCCAATCGCTTCGTGCCACTGCTTGAGCGGAATCTGGGTCGCGATGAGTGTGGAGCCACGCTCGGCGCGGTCTTCGATGACCTCCATTAGATCCCGTCTCTCCGATTCTTTCAGCGGGTGAAGCAGCCAATCATCGATAGCCAGTAAGTCCAGCTTGGCGAGTTTCGTCAAAAGCCGGGCGTAGGAACCATCACCACGAGCGACCGCGAGCTCGTGGAGCAAGCGCGGTGCTCGCACGTAGCATCCGGTGAAGCCGCGACGACAGGCCCGCTCCACGAAGGCGCAAGCCAAGAACGATTTGCCAATCCCCGTCGGGCCGGTGATGAGCAGGTTATGGCGCTCACCGACAAAGCGGCAGTTGCCCAGGCTCAAGATCTGTTCGCGGTTTAAGCCTCGAGGCGCTTGGAAGTTCACGTTCTCCAAACATGCCGGATAGCGGAGCTTTGCCGCTCGCAGTCGTCGAGAAAGCTTACGCTGTTCGCGGGCGGTCCACTCGGCATCGACCAGGAGTCCCACACGTTCCTCGAAGCTCAGCTCCTTGTATTCGCTCGAGCTCAACTGGGTTTCGAACGCGGACACCAAGCCGAACAACTTCATGGCGTTCATCTTTTCTATCGTTTCGGGTGTCAGCATCGGGACTCTCCTCCTTCGTAGTGATCCGCGCCTCGGATGTTCTCGTGCTCCTCTCGCGGTTTCGCTTCGGCGTCCGATTCGAGCACCACACGATCCAGACCAGCCGAGAGAATGTTTTTCACCGTGCGATAGCTGTAAGAGCTCAAAGCTTCCGCTCGTGCGCAAGCGGCCTCGAGACGCTCACTGCCCCAGCGGCTGCCTAGTCGCATGACTCCCAGGCAAGAGCGAAATCCCTGCTCCGGGTGAGGCCGACTCTCTAGAATCCCCGCAACCAGCCTTCCCGTGGCGCGACCTGACTGCTCCGCCCAGTGGAGCAGCCGCGACGGCGTCCACTCCAGGTGCTCCCGATGCGAACGTGGCATATGCTCCGGGTTCGTGGAGTAGTGCCCCTTTCCTTTCTTGCGGGGATGCGACGCGACGCGCTTTCCCTTGAACAGGACCTCCACCACCGAGGCCGTCACCCGTGCCTCGACTTTCTCGTGAATGAGCTGATAGGGAACGCTGTACAAGTTGTTCTCCACCTCCACGTGGTAGTCGATGTTCACTCTGCACCGCTTCCACGTCGATAACTCGTAGCTCTCCTGCGGTAGCGGTTTCAGTACGGGCCGGTCTAGCCTTTCGTACAACTCCCGCCGACTCACACCGAGCTTCTGCATCGGACGCGCATTCAGGACCTCTAACTTCTCCCAGATGGCTTCGTTCAGTTCCGCCAGGCTGAAGAACGTGCGATGACGAAGCACCGCCAGGATCCAGCGCTGCGCCACCTGCACTGCCGACTCCACCTTCGCTTTGTCTTTCGGCTTGAACACCCGAGCCGGGACCACAACCGCACCGTAATGCGTCGCCAGCTCTTCGTACGTCCGGTTGATCCCTGGCTCGTAACGGTCCACCAAATCCACGCCGCTCTTCAAGTTGTCCGGAACCCAGATCTCCGTACTGCCACCGAAGTAATCCGACATCCCCTTATGGGCCTTCGCCCACGATTCCAGCGACTGGTTCAGTGTCGCTTCGACGTAGGTGTAACTGCTCGCGCCCAACGTCCCGACGAACAGCTCCATTTCGACGAGCTCTCCTGTTTTCGGATCGACGATGTGAGGCTTCTTCCCCGAAAAATAGACGAATGTCTTCTCGCCTGCTCGATGCCGTTGACGCATCGTCGGGTTCAGCTTCTTCTTCCACTGACCGTACAGCTCGCAATAACGGCTGTAGCCGTACGCTCCCGGCTTATTCTCCGCGTACTCCACCCACAGCTGCAGCAACGTCAGCTCTCGGTGACGCCTCAGCTCCTCGTGGATGTGGGCATAGTCCAGACCCGGCCGTGCGCCAGACGAGCCCGGCGGCGGAAACAGCCCTGCCTCCAGCTCCCCTTCGCTCAGCTCCTCCGGGAGCGGCCAGCTCAGACCACCCTTCTTCGCCTTGGCCAGGTACTCACTCACCGTTCCAACCGCCACGCGAAGTGCCTTTGCGATCATGCGGTGAGTAAAACCCAGCTCGTACTTTAACCTTAGAACCTCTCGTATTTTTCTCATCGATAACCTCTTAGCTGCCATTTCCTAGATCGTCCTCCTTCCGGGTACGACCTAGAGTTGCCTTGAAACGTGCTATCGATGAGCGTTCGCGATGCCGGAACCGGCGTTCACGTTGCCTGGAATCCGTGTTCACCTTCCCCGGAATCGATGTTCACGATCCCCGGAATCCGTGTTCACGATGCTTTGGAATGGATGTTCACCTTCGGCTGGAATCTGCGTTCACGATGCCCCGGAATACGCAGTCTCGCCCTGGCGGCTCAGCCGCAACGTCTTCGCGCGCACACCGCGACGACCGCGCATCACGTCTTCATAGCGAACACTGTGAAGACCTCTCTTCGTGGTCCTGAGACGCGCCACCACCGTGCGCCGGTCGTGGCTGCGCTTTCTCGTGTTAACGACGCCCGCGCACGCCGTCCGTCGTGAGCTCCGAAGGCTCGCGCCCGCGGAACGACAAGCGAACCACCAGACGTCGCGCCAGCAAGAGCTGTCCCGTCGACTGGTCCCAACGTAGCGGTGCGAGTTCCACCAGCGCCTTTTTCGCTTCGCCCTGGAAGCCCACGCTCACGATTCGCGCTGCGTCCGACGGGCTCAGACCTTCTCCTCGAAACGCCCTCTTCGCTCGACGCCGGGCCGCACGGATCGTGCCACCCGGAGTCGCCACGATCTCCGGGAGTTCTGCATCCGACGGGCGCAGACCCGCGAACGCCTCCACCCGGCGCGCCTTCACCGACGCGAGCTTGACCTTGCGCCCCGCGACCGCCTCCACCCACGTGCGTTTCACCGGGACGTCGGGACCGATGCTCTCCGTCAGCGTTTCGAGTCCCGGGACCACCAGCCGCACCGTGCCATCCTCGAGAGCATCGGCGTAGAACCCCTCGGTCACAAGCTCTAGCACCACGTCGTGCCGCGAGCGACGAACGACTCGGAGCGTGTTCTGCTCGGGCTTACCGAAGGTGATGCGGGCTCCCGTGCTGTTCGCATCCTCGTCCCCACCCGAGACTTGTCCCGACTCCGGCGACGGAGTGGCTCCGGCTTGAGGTGTGGCGGAAACGGGTCCGTGGCGATCGGTCTTCCCGGTGGTCTCGATGTCTTCCAGCTCGTAGTAATACGTCACACCGTTCGTGAGTCCCACGTCGCGATAGCTGTAGCTTGCGCCAACCGGTGACGAACCAAGGCCGGGTATCGGTGTCTCTGTCAGGCGCTCGTACGCTCCATTGCGCGACGTCGCCCGGTACAAATGAAATCCGAGATTGTTCAGCTCCGACGCGGTCTGCCAGCTCAGCTCTATGGCCTTGTCCACGCCCTGCGCCTCGAATGCGCTGAGCTCCACGGCCGTTGGAATCGGGAGCGCAAAGTCGAAGGTCTGTGCTGCTGCGGTGATGTCGCCGCAATACTGAAACAGGAGTATGTCCGTCTTGATTAGGGCCTCGGTCGGCGCAGTTGTGTAACTCGCTCCATTTACCAGATGCGCACGAATGTAATAGAGGTCGGGGCTCCCGTTCACCGAGTACTCTGCCCAGTTCGCTGGATCGGCCTCCCAGTAGACGGTCCCTTGCACCTTCGTTAGAGAATCGGTTTCGTCGGTGAAGTTCAATACCGCTTCCAGGTCATCCCAGGCGCCGGTTGTTCCGTTCCAGTACTCCCACACCAAATCACCGGCACCAACCCCAGTACCGACCGCACTGAGTGCGATATTCAGTCCGCGAAACTGAGAGTCCGCTCCAAAGTAGGCGTACTCACCACGGTCATTGCCGTCCACTCCGTCGAAAGCGAGCTGGAAGTTCAGAGTCGCGTTGGCCAGGTACTCGTTGGAATCGCTGGTCAACCCTCCGTGGGCCAGCGGCGTCGGGGTCGTCGACGAGCCCCCGTAGCTTCGCACCTCATCGTAGATACCCGGAGCGAAAGATGGCCCGCCGGGCGCCTGCAGCTTTCCGACGTCGAAAAACGCCGTTATCGTCAGGTTGGCTGCGATATAGTCCAGTGCGGGATCCGTGTGGGGTGGCTCGACTCCGTTGATGTAAAGCCTCTGCTGGGTGGCGAGCGGCGCGCTCTCGTCCCACTCGATCCGCAGGTGTAGCCAGTCGCTCGTCCGCCAGCTGTAGTTCGCGGGACTCACCGACAGCAACGAGGTGGCCCCGCTGGCGACGATCTTAAAAGAAAGACTGTTATCCGCTTCCTTCCGAAGCAGCCAATGGTTGCTGCCGTCGACGTAAAAACCAGCGATGGTGTGCGCCGTTCCGTCGGTGTTGTCAAAGTTGGGTTGAAACCAGAATTCGAACGCTCCGATCACCTTGTCGAAATAGGTAGTGGGAAAGCTGATGATTTCGTTGATGGCCGAGACCTGTGCGCCGTCGCCGTAGCGGCCTTTTACGAAAGTAACAGTGCCCATAACAGTACCTGCGCTCCCCACGTCGGGACTCGTCACTGCCGCGGCGTCCTGCAGCGAGGAGTGCCAGAGAAGATCCTGCGCAAAGTGCGCTCGCGACACAGGCTTGAGATCCGTCTTGAACTCGGCGTCATTGTTGAGGGTCGTCCCCTCGAGCGTGACCATCGCCGGGTCCTGGAAAGAGCGCCACTGACGAATCTTGAAAAACGGTTCGTAGCGTATGGGGGTTCCCGGCGTGCCCAGGCCACCGTCGATGTCGAAAGTCAACCCGTTGGCCATATCGAACTCCAACGCATAGACCGCTTCGGACTCGTTGTAGAAGTCGGATGGCCCAGCCGTATTCTCACTCGGGTGGAACCAACCACCCCCTGCGGTCGGAGCGGCCGGAGTGGCCAGGTCATCCGGTCCACAGGTCGCGCAGGCGGTCCGAGGTCGGTAGTCGTCCACGCGTCCGGTCACCGCGGGGTCGGTGTTGTCGATGAGGTTCGTGGGCTTGAAGTAGTAAAGGAGATGCCAATTCTCGTTGGCGGGCAGAGTCCCCGAATTGGTCTCCTGCCACGCGGTCTCTTCATACTCGTTGACCGGACCATAAAACGAAAAGACCGTGTCCGCGGCGGCCCAGTCCTGATACAGGATCTGGAGAAAATCGGTCTTGGCTCCTGACGCCTCGATCTTTGAAAGCGTGAAGTCATCCGTTCCCGGCGGACCGGCACCGATGAGCCCGCTTTCGCGGTACTGAGCCCAGCCGTTGAGAGGCCCCGAGCCCAGCTTGTGAACGCTGATCTGCAGCTGCTGGTTTGTATAGGTGACGCTGCTGGTCGTCTTCCGCTCCCATCCAAGCGCCAGCCTCCCCGTGGCATAAACGCTGTGGTCACCCATAGTCTTGACTCCACCCAGTATGGTGCCGCCTGACGAGACAAAGAAGGACTCCTGCCGCAAGCGCACGCGTGTGGTGGTGGCCTCGAGCAGAGGAGGTGCCCCCACCATAGTTGAAGGTTCGAGGTGGTGGCGGCTCCTGACACATGGTTTACCCGACTTTGGCGTGCTTGTCGAGCGCTTGATTCTCAGTGACCTCCGCTAACTTCGCTTCGAGGATCGGTAGCGATTGGTATCCAATGATACGACGGAAATTTTTCTCCGTGGCGAGCAGAGCCGAAGCGGCCCATCTCAGAACCATCTTGCCATTGCGCCAGCGGGTGACGCGACGGGTACGACCTCGCGCACCGCTGAAGCACGACTCGATGATGTTCGTCGATCCAAGGCAGCGTTTCAGAGATGCGGGGAGGTCGAGCTCGTTGATGGTGAACATCTCGTCGAGCCCCTCCCGGATGCTCTCCGCCGCCGAGGGGTAGTCGTCCTCGAGCCACTTCGCCTGTTGCTCCAACCGCGCTTTGCCCTTCTTTGCTGGGAGCTGCCAGGCCGAACGCAGGCTCGCTTGCACTTGCGGCTTCAGCTCCTGCGGCAGATAACCGAGCACATTGCGCTCCTTGTGCTTCCTGCAACGCTGGACCTTGTTGTGGGTACCGAACACAGCGTCGACGGCGACCCGTAGCGCCTTGGAGCCATCGATCACGAACAGCCGACACCGCTCTGGGCTCAGGCCTCGTTCGACCAGGTCCTCCAGCAGCGCCTTGCACACTATCTGGTTCTCCGATGCTCCATCCCGAAGCCCCAGAACATGCTTGTATCCCTCTGTATCTACGCCGATTGCCGCCAGCGCGTGGTGCTCGCCGAAGCGAATCCCGTCCAGGTACACGACCGCGATCTCCAGCTCGTCCAGCGGATGCTCCATCAGCCCCTGCAACTGCTCCGCGCTTGCTTCCACGAACTCACGGCTCACCTCGCTCTTGCTAACCCCTACCGTCTCCGCCATCTCGGGAAGAACCGACGCGTACTTGCGCGTCGACACACCCAGCATTAGGATTTCCCAGATGCGTTGGCTCAGCCGAGACGAGTTGTTCACCGCTTCGTAGGCAGGAATCGCAACCTCCCCTCCCTCTGCCTTTCCCTTACGCCGCAGACGTGGCCGGCTCACTCTCAACTTCCGCTCCGCAAGGCTTACTACGCCACCCTGCCGGCCGTGCCAGCGAACATCGCTACCCTTCTTCCCCGGGTGTTTCTCCCCAGCCACACTTTGGGCTGACAGATCCAAGACCGCTTCGATCGTCGCTCGGCCAGCAACGTCGATCACTTCGTCGATCGCTATCTCGGTTCGCTCAATCGCATCCAAGAACGGCAACAGAGCTTGCCCCTTCGAGCTCAGTATCTCTCGAAGCTTCTTCCTGTTCTTCGCATCGATGATTTGGTGATTTGACATCGTGGTGGCTCCTTTCTTTTTCCTTCACAGCCGGATTCTATCGAACCCGGCCTTAGGAGCCGCCACTCCTAACCTTCAACTATCTCAGGGGCATCTCCTCGAGCAGATCCAGCTTCGCACTGGTGGTGCTGTAGCCAGTCTTGTATATAGTCCCTCCATTCACAATCTCATCCGTAAACAGCGTCATCTGACCGGCACCGGCCAGGCTTCCTACCAGGGGGTAAGACTTACCCGGATCCTCCTCCAGGTCGTAGAAGACGTCGAGGCCCCCACCGCTGGCTGTGTTGAAGCGCATCTCGAAGCGTCCCGACGCGACAATGGTGATGGTCCCCGCCCCTTCCGACGTGGAAAGCGGCGTGCAGACGCCGCTGCAGCTCGTATCCAAGCTGCCGTCGGTGTTGTACCTCGCGGCGGCGAAGTCGTCGTCCGACCCATTGTGGGAGTAGCCGCCGGCGACGATCTTCCCGTTCGGCTGGAGCGCGACGGAGTCGATCCAGTCGTTGCCAGCGCCGACGGCCGTCGTGACTTTGCCGCCGGCACCGAAGCCACCGTCGAGGCTTCCGTCCGCGTTGTAGCGTGTCAGGGCGAAGTCGACGTTGGCGGCGCCCCCGTCCCAGTTGGCCCAACCGACCACAACGATCTTGTTGTCCACCTGCTCGACGACGCCATAAGCGCGGTCATGCAGGCCCGTGAAATCCGTCGTCACTCGTCCCGCCACGTTCGGTGCGTCGCCGAAGATACCGGCTGGGTTGAATGTCGTCGTGTCTACGGTACCGTCGGTGTTCAGTCGGGCGACGCCGAAGAGGTCGAAACCGATGAGCACCGCCCCGGCGAGAAGGATCTTCCCGTCGGACTGGAGCGTCATCGCGAACGCCCGGTCCTGGCCTGCCCCGACCGGAACTAGCACGGTTCCTCCGCTGAACGTCGGGTCGAGGGCGCCGCTGGTGTCGAAGCGAGCCGCCGAGAAGTCGTCGTTGGCGCCGTTGTTGGCCCATCCGCCCAAGACGATCCTGCCATCGCCCGGCTGAATCGCTACTGCGGTAGCCACGTCGTCGGTAAGAGCGTTGGTGGAGACGAAATAGCCGTTGGGCGCGGCGAAGCCTGCCGTGTCCAGGCCGCCCGTCGCGTCGTAGCGGGCGACGACGTAATCCAAGGTCGCGTTCTGGGCGAACCCAGCGACGACGATCCGACCGGTGGCGTCGACGGCGACGCCCTCGATCTCGTCGTGATTGCCGGTAATGTCGCTCGTCGCTTTGCCGAGGATTCCGAACGCGCTGTCCAGGCTGCCGTCGAGGTTGTAGCGTACAATGGCGAAGTCCCGAGTGACGTTCGTCGCATGCCCGGCGACGACGATTTTTCCGTCGGGTTGGATGGCAATGGCCTCGGCACGATCTTGACCGCCGAAGAAATCCGTCGTCACGATCCCGTTCGTACCGAAGGAGAGGTCGAGGCTAAAGTCGGGATTGTAGCAGACGACCGCGAAGTCGTCGTTGCCACCAACGAAGGCGTAACCTGCGAGAACGATCTTCCCATCTGGTTGGACTGCGATGGCAGTGCCGACGTCGGCGACGCCGATCGGTGTCGTGACGACACAGTTCTGTGCAGAGCTTGGGCTCGAGACGCCAACCACCACGAACGCAGCGGCCACAGCGAGCAGACGTGTCGCGGAACTTCGAAGGCTGGATCCGTTAGACATAAGTCCGGGAAGGCAGGTGCAAGAACAATGCCGGGAACGGTCTCAGGGAAGGCCATTGGACGGAGTGGGTTACGTTGAAATCGGGAGTCCCGATGATGGGAAAAGCCAACAAGGTGGGGGCTGTTTACCGCATGAAAACAACGTCAGCCCAGAAAAGTGTCGGAGATTCGGCTGACGGTGCGCTCGATTCCGAATGAGAAGAGGGTGCAACCCTAGACGGCGAGTCTCAATTGTGGCTCACCGCAGTGTCATTGCGGGGTCACCGAGGAGGTGATAGATGGTGAGCAGTTCTGGAAAGGCACCGGTTTTTGCATACGCTTTCTGCGCGGCCAAGACCGCATCGCCCAGCCGCCCGTGGCTCCCATTGTTGAAGAGTTCTTGCAACAGCGCCTTGTGGTAAAGGTTCGCCGGGCCATTCAGGCTCAGCCCGCTCGGCGACAAGGCTGCGATCGCGCCCTTGTCCCTGGCTTGGACGAGCTCCTCGGCGAGCGAGTTGAAGTACGGGAAATGGAAGTACCCGTTCAGGCAGTTCATCGTGAGCAGGAGCGGCTGCTGGGACTGGAGACCGAGTGACGCGACGTCGCCGGCGTTGAAAAAGTTCTCGTTCGCCCACAGGTGAATGCCGCCGTGACCCAGGTAGCTCACGAGCGACGCTCCCTCGTCGAAGCTTTGCAGGATGGCGTCTCGAGTAGCAGCGGTGCCGAGCTGGCTCAGGTAGATCTTCTCGGGATTCTTCGAAGCCAAGACGGTTGCAGCCAGCGCGTCGGCATCCGCCTCGAAGTTGCCGGCGCGGTCCGGATTGTCCGCCACGAGCACCACCGCGGAGCGATCCAAGCCTGCCTCTCCCGTCTCATAAGCCACGATCTTCTCGACCATCGCCTGGACTTGCTCGACCGTCGCCGCTGGCAAGCGTCCAATCGAAAGATCCGGCAGAATATCCTCGCCGTTCACCGCGGCATAGCTCGGGTCCGACGCCGTCCATAGATAGCTCGTCTTCACCATCCGAGGCGGTACCTGGTTCGTCACTCCCGTCTGCAAATGGTCCTTGAAGTCGAACGTCGCATCACCGAGAAGCAGCACGTAGCGCGGCGAGGGTTGTCTCCAATTGTGATAGGCGTAGCTCAGGAAATCCTTCACGGCCTCGGGCGTCGGCTCGCCGAAGCCGAACTCGGAATAGACTTCCTCGATCGCTACCGCCTTGACCTTCAGCCCCTCGCTCTGCCTGAGCTCCAGCAAGGGTATCGCCGCTCGAAGGAATGCCTCCGGGCCGATAACCAGATAGTCGGCGCGATTGCGTGTGTTCTTCAGACGGCTCGTCCTGGGCTTCGTCACCGCGGGGTGATAAACCGCTTCGGGGCTGACCGCGAGATAACTACGGCCGGACTCGGCGCGAAAGCGCAACATGCCGTCGGTTCCGACTTCCGTGTCGAGCAACCAGCGCGGCCGCGCTTCGCTCGTATCCAAAACGTGCGTCCCTGCTACGAGCCCTGAGAGCTCCGCCGCCCCGGATGCACTCCAGCGACCTTCGAGTCGGCCATCGCCCGTGAGCGCGACGTGCGGATACTCCACCGCGTAGCGGTCGAGCATCACCATCGAGTACGCCGCTTCGGTGTCTCCCACGTTCTTGAGCTCCAGGAGGTTGTCTCCTTCTTGCAGAAGACCTGGCATTAGATCCACGTCGATCTTGTTTGCCCGCTTGCCATCCCAGCTCACTTCCGCAACCAGGCTCCCGTTCACATACACCCGCACGTGATGATCGGAATTGGCCCTAAAATCACTCACCCCCTGGAGCCACACGCTGAGTTTCGAGGGCTCACTGGGTGCGGGCGCAATCAGTGCCAGAGCACTCACTTCAAACGGGTAGCTCTTCACCACCGGAGCAAACAACAGGTCCCACAACCATAGATCGGGCGCTTCGAGAAGCGCTGCCTGGTAGTAACGGTTCTCTTCCCACTCCGCCCGATGCCAGTAGAAGCGGGTAGGCTCTCCCGAAGGCGCTGCCGAGATTTCCGGCATGCTCTCCCCGGCCTGCCCCATCTCGAGCTCATACACCGCCTCGCTGCCATAGGGATTTGCCGATGCGCCGTCACTCATGAAGTAGAGCGTCGAGCCCGGTTTGAAACGATTCCCCTTCGGCTCCAGGTGGAACGCGACCGTCTCGCCCTGACGGCTCAGCCGCAATGTCTTCGCACGCACACCGCGACGGCCCCGCATCACGTCTTCATAACGAACACTGTGAAGACCTCTCTCCGTGGTCCCAAGACGCGCCACCACCGTGCGCTGGTCGTGGCTGCGCTTTCTCGCGTAGCGACGGCCCCGTACGCCGTCTGCCAGAATCCGCTCCGTGGGCTCGCGCCCGCGGAACGAGACCCGCACCACCAAACGGCGCGCCAGCAGAAGCTGCCCCTTCGTTCCATCCCAGCGCAGAGGCGCGAGCTCTACCAGAGCTTTCTTGACGTCCCCCTGGAAGCCCACGCTGACGATGCGCGCCGCGCTCGACGGGTTCAGACCGTCTCCTCGGAACGCCCTCTTGGCTCTACGCCGACGCTGTGCCACTCGCACCGTGCCCTCCGGTGTCGCTACGATCTCGGGGAGCTCCGCACCCGACGAGCGTAAACTCGTGAACACGTCGACTCCTCCGGCTCGAACCGAGAGAAGCTTCACCTTGCGACCAGCTACGGCCTCGACCCACGTGCGTTTCACTGGAACTCCAGGTGCCGTGAGCTCCGCCAGAGATTCGAATCCAGGCACCTCCAGCCGGACCGAGCCGTCTTCCAGGGGCTCCGCGTAGAAGCCTTCGGTCAAGAGCTCCAACACTGCCGAGGTCTTGTCGCGCTTGACCACTCTAAAAGAGTTTGCCGTCGGGTCCCCGTAGGTGATGAGAGAGGTGGGGGCGGCTTCATCCGAAGCGCTACCTCCCGAGTCCGTGTCATCTCCGCCACTCGACACACGTGCCATCGGTGTCGCCGACACCGGACCGTGTAGCTCCATCTTGCCCGTAGTATCGATGTCTTCCAGCTTGTAGTAATACGTGACGCCGTTCGCCAGTCCCGTATCCTGATAGCTGTACTGCGCTCCCACCGGTGAGGAGCCGAGCCCCGGAATCGCCCTCGCGGTGATCTGCTCGTAGGAGCCTCGAGCCGACATGGCCCGGTACAAATGAAAGCCGAGTGTTGTCGAGCTCTGAGCCGGTGCGCCACTCGAGATCTACCGCAGCGTCCGAGGGCAGCGCCTCGAAGGACAGAAGCTCCACTGCGGTGGTGGCGAGGATGTCATCGGCACCGATGTCCCAGGGAACCGTCCGTGCTCCTGCGTCGATATCAAAGTTGAAGATCGTGCTCAAGTTGGCGCCGACATCCTCGGCCGTGCTGCCGCTAGTAATGTGCAGGTCGATACCCGGTGCCGCGTCGTCGACGAAGTTCATGTTCGCGAGCACCGGCTCCTGGATGCCGTTCGGTGCGCCTTGATTGGGACTGTGGGTCAACGCGGTCCCGTCGCTCGAGAGGTTGTGGCTGCTGGCCGGATCCACCGAGTCCAGGGGGTCACCCCTGAAGTCGAGTCCGCCGTTGAAAACGGAGATGTTGCCGCGAAGCAGCAGGGTCGCGGCTGCCGAGGCGCCGAGGACCTTGTTGATGCCGTTGCTGACGTTGGCGTAGAACGTGTTGTTAAGGACACGGAAGCGGCTGCCCGGCAGCAGGGAAACCGGGTCGAGGTACAGGCCGCACTGGTCGTTGCTGTAGACGAAGTTGTTGTAGACGTCGACGCGCCCGTCGTCGTCGTAGAGTGCCACGCCGCACCCTCCGACGTCGTGGAGAAGGTTACTCCGCAGGACGACCAGCGACGATGTGCCGGCGGCGAGGCCGTCGTTCACTTGGATCCCCTCCCGCCCTCCCGCTGTGTTCGTAACCTCCATCCACTCGACGGTCACGAAGTCGTCCTGGATCTGGATCGCGTCGTTCCCGAGTCCACCCAGGTCGATCACCACTCCCTGCCCGGGGAGGCCGTAGTGACGGTTGTCCCCGTCAGCGGTGAGAGTGATGTCGTGGGCCGAGTCGGTCGTGGAGCCGTCGATGATCACCCGGGCGGTGAAGACACTGTCTTCATACGCGATCCCGATCTCCGCACGCCCGTCGGCGACGAGGCTCGATGACGCGACGGGGAAGAACGGGCAGGGCGTGCCCCCGGGCCCGTCGATGCAGTCCTCCCAGGCGGCGAGGGTCGTAAACTGGCGGGCGATGCGGTAGGTTCTTGTCGGGAGGACTGCTGGTCCCTGCGTAAGGAAACGTGAGCGTGAGCTGCGTGTCCGAATCCACCCACAAGATGGTGTAGTTGACGCCGTCGATGTCGATGAGATCGCCCCGGCCACGGTTTTTGGCTTTCCAGGCGGCCCCCCCCACCCCGGTCACCGCCGCCGCCCCGGCGGTCACCGTGACCTGCGTGCCCCCCCCTTCGGCGACCGGTTGGAAAGTCCCATAGTCGGGCGCCGTCCCAATCGAGCGGTAGTTGGTTGGCGGCACGAACTCATCCGCTCCGATATCCCAGCCCACACCTGTGGGTCTCAGCGCTCCATCGATATCACAGCAAAACGAGGCGGATAGATCGGAGCCAATATCAATAGCGTCAGCGGTAGCTTTTAAGTGGAAGTTGGGCGGGGCTCCGAGGTGGTCTACGAATTGGTCACCGGGAAGTTTACCTTGGTTGGCGACAGGCTGAGCGGTGGCGTCGGAAGACATGTTGTTTTCCTGAGCTCCAGTTACCACGCCGAAGTCCACGCCGACGTTGCCCATCGATAGGGTGTTCCGAACATCATAGACACCCCCGATTTCTTGAATGCCTTTATCTAAATTCCCATAGATCGTGCAGTTGTCAATCGTGGCGCTGCCCCCGCCTGCGGAACCCGCAATCCCATCATTGCCCCCACCGTAGATGAGACTATTGCGGAGGGTAAAGCTAACGCCGGCCCCGGTGTGGTCAATACCATGATTGCCCATGTTGTAGATAATGAGATGTGTAAGAAGGACGTTTGCAGCGTCGACCAGCACCACCTCACTGGCGGGACCGAGACGCGTCAGCTCGAGCCACTGGACGACGGTATAGTCGTCGAGGATGTCGATTCCGGTGCTGGGCACGTCTAGTCCATCCACAACCACACCGGTTCCCTCGATGCCTGTATGGCGTTGGCCCGAAGCCACGGTCAGGAGCATGTAACGGATCGCGTCCGTCGATCCCGGCCCTAGCCCATTGTCTATGATGATACCGGTGGTGAAGGGACCGTCCTTATAGGCGACACCGATCTCGCGTCGGTTCTCCCCTACCAGGTTTCCGTTGCGGGCGTCTTCCCAATCCTGAAGCGCAGTGGGACCAGAGTAGGCCCGGGTGATGGTAAACGCCACGGTTGGGGTGGTGTGGTCCACTGTGGCTGGAGACAGGAGAGTGACCTGGAAATCGGAATCGCGCTACAGGATGAACAAGATCTCGCCCTCGATGATCAGCTTGTCCCCCAGACCTATGGCGCCTATCGCTGTCGGCAGCGGGAGGACGACGGAGAATGTGACCGTGGTGGAGCCTAGCGGCACCGAGGCAGTTCCACTGGGGTGAAGGTTTCCGGTGTTGGTTCCGATCGAGCGGAAGTTGAGGACGCAATCCGCTCCCGAGAGCTCAGGTCCAACGCTATAGAAAGTAGAAGGATCGTTTTGATTATTGTGTTCAGTCTGTATCCAGTCCGCCGAGCGGGGCACATCGGAGACCCGAACCTCGTCAATTCCGCCATTCCATTCCTGACCGGTGATGATATCCGAGCTATTTCCAATGTGTAGCTCTCTCGTGCCCGTCTGAGTGGACCCCGTGTAAGGGGCGGAGTTCCTCAGCAGGCCGTCCACGTAAATTCTCAGCAAACCGGCGGTCGAATCCGCTACCCCTACAACGTGATGCCAGAACCCGTCGGTGATGAGAGCCAATGGGGCGATGACGCTCTGGGTATCGTCGACGAAAAAGGCGAGATCGCTCGCGTTGGCTTTGCCTAACCAATAGTTTCGGCTGCCGACCGGCCCCCACTTGTTGACGACGACTCCGACGTCCGCGTCCGCATCGGTGGTCTTTACCCAGGCCGACGCGGTGATATCTTGCAGGAATCCTGAGGGTGGGATCATCCGGAACATTGACGTGTCGCTCGTTGGTGTCATCAAACTCCAGGCTTCCATCGATCTGTCCGGGTACCTGGTTTGCCGTCAGGAGTGAACTCGCACTTCCTTCGTTGGGGTTCGAGGTGCTGTCAAGGAATTGAGGAGCCGGATCGGCAGGGTCTTCTTTCAAATGCCAGACAGCGCGGTAATTTAAATTCCGAACCCCGACTACGTTTTCTTGAGAAGAAACAATGGAAGCGTCGCCGTAGTACATCTCAATGAGTGTATCGGTATTGTAAGAAAGGACGGGGATTCTCACCCAGGCAACGAACCTCCCTGTGACAGGATCGTATGCCTCGATCTCGTGGTCGAGATTCGCGACCGTGCAACCCTGCCTGAAGACGATGTCGAAGCCATTTGCATTTTCTACTTTTCCACCGTTACCCGTCGTCCTCAGATCAAGGTCCGTGAGGCTGACGAGAACAGGGAAACCGGCAAGGTCAGCGGAGCCACTGACCTTGGTGTTGTCGATGGTGACCTGCTTGCGGAAACCAAACGCCGCGTCTGCGGATGGGACGAAGATGTGAAAGAGGAGGAAGGCGATCGCGGTCAGAAACGTTGGCCGAGTGCCGAGCCTCGCAGCAGCAAAGGCATCGCCGGCCGAGCGGCGGGTAGGTACCTTTTCAGTATAGTGGATTCTACACATTCCGGCGGCCCCCTCACGCAACGAGCGGGACTTTCTTTCGAACACGGCCTTCGTGACCCTGGCCGCTCTTTAGTGCGCCGTTTCTGCTTGCAACTATTGAAGAAAGTTGTTTTGTCCACCCGACTTGCAAACGCTGCGCCAAACAACCCCACACTCGCAGCTCCTTGCGGAAAGGCACCTTGGGAGAACACACTCTCTTGCGGCACCGAGGAAATCGTGGGGAATCTCCCTCTCCGGCTCACCACTTTCGCCCACACACTCGCATTCGCACCGAGGGAAAGAAAAGATTGACGTCGGACAGGAAAAGCGAATCTGGCGTCCAGGAGCCGCCACTCCTAACTTCAACTGCCCGTGGGGCATCTCCCCTTCAAACAGTCTCTTTCCGGCTTTCCTCGGGCAGGATGGTGCGCATCCAGTAGAGGTAATGCAGCGCCGAGGCCACCACCAGAACGATCGTCGCTCCCAGCAAGTAGTTCGTCCACGGGTGATCGGTGCGCAGGTAGTTGCACCCGATCACCCACACGATCATGACGAGGTGAATCGTCGTCGTGGCCTTGCCGAGGAGGCTCGGTGGAAACGTGCGTCGTGCGATGACGAGGTTGAACACGAGAACGGCTAGAAGGATTCCCGCGTCACGGCTGATCGACAGGATGGCGATCCACGCGGGGATGCGAACGGTGAGCGTGGCACTCGGAAGCGACAGCACGATCAGGCTCGACGTGACGAGGAGCTTGTCGGCTAACGGGTCCAGCATCGTTCCGAGCTCGGTCCTCTCGTGCCGAATGCGCGCGAACAGCCCGTCGAGCGCATCGGTGATGCCGGCAATGATGAACACGATGAGCGCCCAACCGTAGTATCCGTAGACGAGCAAAATCACGATAACGGGCACCAAGCACATCCGAAGAATCGTGAGTTGGTTGGCGAGCGTCATCGCTGCAATCGATTCTACTACAACAACTTAGAGGGAATCGTGTCGAGACCCTTCAAACCGCTTCAAATTTCGATTTCAACTCAGTATACTCGTCACTCACTATTATCCAGTTTGAAGCTGGCGACCCAACACCGTCTGGCACCCGCTGGAGTGACTTGGCTCTTTGGGAGACCTGAATGACCAAAATCAAGATGGTGAAGTGCGCGCTCCGCTCTCCCGGAGAAGCACCCGCCGCACGATTCGTGCCTCTTCGCGAGTTTCAACTTTGGAAGTACTACATGACGCACGCCCACGAGAAGATCGTGGACGGAGAAGAGATCTCGATTTGGGTCGATGCGGAAAGCTACGGCGAGCAGCCGCCGACGCAAGCGCGTCCGCTCGAAGCGGTCGTACGCGTCGACCTCCAGTATTGGAACCAAGACTTGAATACCGCGACGCTCATCCAGCGATACTTCCCGCTCGATGACTACGACACGATACGAGACACTTTTCTGCAGCACTTTCCCGACCACCCAGCCCCGGCCGGGAGTAAGCTCGCGAGAAAACGGATCACGGAGACGAGGGGCTACTATCTCCACCCGAGGCTTCCCCAGGTTCGGGATTCGTAAACGGCGGCAGTCCCGACGCGGACAGAAACTCGTTGAGCATCGCTTCGTAGCCTTCAATGTCGGTGCGATAGGCGGCACCGTGCGTCGCGCCCGGAAACGATCGAAAGCGGCTGTGCGCGTTGATGGTCCGCTCGTGGAGACGCCGTTGTATCTCCACCGGCATGCGCTGATCGTCCTCTCCCGCCACGATCAGCACCGGCCGATCTCCGATCACTGTGATCGTACGCTCGAGGTCGAACTCCGATCGATCGAAATCTCCTTGCATCTCAAGAAAAAACAATAGAGCGGTGCCGAACGGAAAGCGCGGAAGCCCGAAGATGAGATCCAAATGGTGAACGACCGTATGGTCGAGACTCGAGAACGAGCTGTCCGCGATGACGGCAGCGACGTCTTCCGTTTCGGACGCCGCGAGGAGCGACGCGGCGGCGCCCATCGAAACGCCGTACAGAACAATTTTTACACCCGGCTTCTTCTCCTGGAGAAAATCGACCGCGCCGAGGAAATCTAATCGTTCGTCAAAACCGAGGGTGACTCTCTCGCCCTCGCTCTCGCCGTGACGGCGAAAGTCGAACACAAGGGTGTCGTAGCCTTGCGTGCGGAAAAACGCTGCGCGGTCGAGAACTTCTCGACGCGATCGGAACAGTCCATGACCACACGCGATCGCGACGTCGGAGCTCGCGCCGCCGAGGTACCAACCACTCAACGTGACTCCATCGGCCGCAGTGAACGATACGTTCTCGAAATAGAGATCGTAATCGGACGGCGACGACGTCAGCCTGAGATCCATGGGGCGCGTTCCCGCCCGGGTGACGAGACGCGCAAACGCGTAGGGCAGACCGATGGTCGCAACGAGCACGAGAGCGATCACCAGACCCAACAAGATCTTCTTCCAGTGTTTTCGGATCGCCATCGGGCCTAGCTCTCCCCGGACGGTTCATCGATCAGTAACAGCAGCACGAGAGCGGCGATACTGAAGGCCGATGTCATCCAACAGATGTAGTGGAAGCCGTAGAGCGGGGCGCCTAATGGTTCGTAGAGCACGGATGCGAGCGCTGCCGCCGTCGCGCTTCCAACTTGTGACAACGTGTTTCGCAAAGCGACGTAGGCGCCCCGCTCTTCGGTGCTGACGAGCTCCGTCACCAACGACTGCAGCGGCGCCACACGAGCGAGCGCCGAGAGGCCTACCAACCCGAGCGTCAAGTACAAGAGCGCTCCGCCAGTCTCGGGAACGACGATCAGGAAAAACGCGAGAGCGGCGCTGCCCGCGAGCGCCACCCGCAACTTCCCCACTCGATCCGACAACCACCCCGCCGCCAACGCGCCGATGAGGCTAGCGATACCAGTAATGAAAAAAACGAGGCCGACGCTCGTCAACGACAAGCCGAATCTGCTGCGGAGGTAGGCGCCGAGATAAAGGAGGAACCCCGTCAGGCCTCCGGTGACAAAAAAAGCCGAAAACGCACCCGCGGCGGTAGAGCGCACCTTCAAGAACCGGAGGTATGCGAGCGGATTCCTGACCGCGCGTCCGTGTCGCTCGGTCTCGTCGAACCAGAGCGCGACCGCAACGGTGACGATGGCGCCAATGGCAGCGAAGACGACGTAATTCGTTCGCCATCCGGCGTGCTCTGCGATCCAAAGGGCCGGCGGAAAAACGAGAACCGGTACAGCGTACGCGGCGGCGACCCAGGCCATGGCTCGCCCGCGGCGTTCGTAGGGCACGACGTCCGCAATCGCGGCCACGACCAGAGCAGAAATGATCCCGCCGGCAGCCCCGGTGACGACTCGAGCGCCCACGAATACCACGAACGACGGTGCTGCGGCGACGAGAAGGCTTCCGAGACCGAAAACGCCGCCCGCCGCGATGAGAAATCTACGGTGGCCCGACGCGTCCGACAGCGGACCGACAACCAGCGCCGCGAGCGCCGCAGCGATCGCGTAGCCGACGACGCTCCAGCCCACCGACACTTCGGACGTACCCAGTTTCGCCGCAATCTCGGGGAGGATCGGCGCTAGAAGTTGGTTGTCGACCAGCCCGAGAGTGAGAAGGCTGGCGAGAACGGAGACGATCCTCGTCTCCGCCGGGACGGCGTCCGCCCGGTTGAGAACCTCTGCTCGATCGCCGTCGCTCATGTGACCGGCGCGTCAAGAAATAGTCGCGAGGCAGGTCTCGATCTCGCGTCTATCGGCGCTTCGCTCCGGAGGGACCAGTCGAAGCGCTTTTTCGAGTGGATCCCGGGCTTCGCGTTTCCAACCCCGGCGGATGTAGAGCTTTGCTATCCAGTATAGATACTCCCACGCGTTGTCGTCATCCGTGATCATCAACCGGTCGCAAGCGGCGAGACCGGCTTCTTCATCGAACGTTTCTGCTAGAACCAATTGCGCTAGCTCACGGTTGTAGCGCACTTCGTCAGGTGCGAGCGCGCACGCACGGTTCAACAGTCGAAACTGAGATTCGCGATCCTTGGCTTTGCCGAGAAGGAGCGCGGCCTCGAAGTAGGCTTCGTGGAAATTCGGCTCGCGCGCTACGGTCTCACGAAACTTTTCGAGAGCCGCGTCGTCTCGTTTCAATCCCGCGAGTGCGCGGCCGATGAGAAAGATCACGTCGGGATTGTCGCCGTCGTCCGCGGTAACGGAAGTGAGACGTTCGCGCGCTTGCTCATAACGACCGAGCTCGATGTTCACCGCGGACAGCAAGACCGCCACTTCGGTGTCGCTGGGAGCGGCGCGGTCGGCCACCTTCAACGCCTCGCGCGCGAGCTCCATGTCGCCCGCGAGGCTTTTGGCTCGACCAAGCTCAAGGTGAACGACGAACGTCGTCGTCGTCGAAGCCGCGGCGGACGAAAGAAAATGCACGGCACGCTCGTAATTCCCCTGGACGAGAGCAACATAACCAGCCTTGAAGTCGTCGTTCAACGCACGGTAGGCGTCGATGCGGCCTGGGTCTTTCTCGCCGATGGCGAGCTCGAAAAGATCGTCGAGGCCCGGATGGAACGAGCGCTCGTCGTCCCCATCCTCCGGTTCACGAGCGGGCTCGTGGACAGACTCGTAGGTGGGCACTTCGACAGCGCATCCGCGCTCGCGCGGCTGGCGGTCGCATTGACGGATTAGTGCGTCGATGGTCGTCGAGCGGTAGTCTCGCGCACCCAGCACCGAGCGCGCGCGCGTATATTCGTGGCGGGCTCGATCGAGCTCCCCTGCGAGAAACAAACGATCGCCACGGTGGCGGAGTCGCTCGTAGCCGTGCAGATAGTTCCAAACGCGAGCCAACAAGTTAGTGCCGAGGTGGGGGTCGCTGCCTCTCCGGCAGGAGCAGCTCCCAGTTGTAACGATTCTGCCGGGTCTCTCTCAAACGGTACTCGGCAATGGCGCGTCGCTCGAAGACGCCATTGCAATCGACGGCGAGAGGGACGAATACGTAGTGCGCGGCAGACTGACACTGGAACGCGGCGTCTCTCGCCAACTCGAGCTCTTTCTCGGCAGCCTTGAGCCGCTCCGGCCATACGCGAGCCCAGGTCTCGCGGTACTCCCTAATCTCAGCTTCGGTCAACCGGCGCTCGCCGGAATCCGACGCGTCGGAATCGTCAACCGCACCCGCGGACGATGGATCGGACTCGCCCGGGTCTCGTCCGGTTACCGAAAGACCGTCTCCTCGTGCGCTCGAGAGCTCTTCGTCACCGAGGACGGGAACCGGCTCGTGGTTTCCTGCCCCGGCAGTGCGGGCGCGCCGATCCTTCTCCTTCTTCGCGACTTCCGCGAGCGACTGCGCAGACACCACCCCCGTCCCGAACAAGAGAAGTGCCGCCCAGGGCGCCAGTGCTCGCATCTCCCCTATACTTTGCCGCAATCGGGTCGCTTCGCGCAACGAGCGATACCCGTTTTGCGGTATAGTGTTGGCTTGGCGCCGCTCGACACACCCCGCCGGGCTGAATAGATAGACATCATTAGGACGCCTACTCCATGAGTCTGCTGAACCGCCTACGCCCGAAGTGGCAGAACAGCGACCCCGAGGTGCGCGTCGACGCCGTCCGTCAATTGGACAAAAACGACATCGAGCTGCTCACGGCGGTCGCGCAGCAGGACACCGACGCCCGCGTCCGCAAGGTCGCCATCAAAAAGCTCGACGCACCACGCCTTCTACTCGAGCTCGCCGAGACCGACAACGACGAAGGTGTGCGCACGTCCGCGCTCGTGCGTGCGCGGCACCTCCTCGTGCATATCGCGTGTGACTCGCGCAACGCCGACGAGTCGACACGGGCACTCGAGCTTCTCACCGAAGCATCCGATATCGCGAGCGTCGCGGAAAAGGCTCACTTCGAAGCTGTTCGTACGAACGCCTTCGATTCGCTTCAGGACGATGCCGCGCTCTCGACGCTGGTTCACACAGCGAAGAATCCCGCTATCCGTTTACGTGCGCTCAAGCGCGTCCAACAACCCTCTTCGCTCAAGAACATCGTTCTCGACGAGAACGCGGGCGCGCTCGCATCGATCGCGCTCACGCGCATCGAGGACATCGAAGTACTCGAAGCCGTCGTCGACCATGGTGCCGCCGCCAAATCGCTCCGCCGTCAAGCGCTCGCGAAGTTGTCGAAGCTCGCGCCCGACGATCACCCGATCAAGGTCAAAGAGCGAGAGGAACATTTCGCTGAGCTCTGCCAACGAGTCGAAGAGCTCGAGGAGGGCGCTCCGAGACCAGACGAGCTCGCCGAGATCGAGTCTCGATGGTCGGAGCTCAAATCCCACGGCGCTCCCTCGGACGAACTGGCTCAGAGCTTCGATGCCGTCGCCACGCGCATCCGCGAGCGCGCAACCAAGAAATTACGTCGAGCCGAGCAATCTGTCCAGGCTGTGGAGGCGGTCGAGGAAGTCGCCGAACCTGCGACAGAACTCGCGCGCTCCACGAAGGCCGACGACAAACCCGAAGCGGAGCCGGTACAGCCCCTACAGCTAGACCAGCTCGAGAGGTTGGAGGCTCGTAGACAAGAGCTCAAAGACCTCCTCGCCGAAGCCGAATCAGCGTCGAAGGTCGACGATCCGGAGGCCGCCTCTCGCGCCCTCACCAAGCTTTCGAAGAAGTGGCGTACGCTCGAGAGCGTTGCCGACGCGGACGCGAAAGCCCGTTACGCGCACCTCGAAGAGGGCGCCCATGAACTTCAGGAAACCAAGCGTCGTGAGCAGGAGGCCAAGGAACAAAAAACGCTCACCGAGATCCAAACGTGCTTGGCAAAGATGACCGAGCTCACGAGCTCCGACGAGCTTTCGATCCGGGAAGCCGGCAAAGCACTGCGCCAAGCGCAGAATCTCCTGAAGACGATGGGGCCTCTCGCGCGGAGCGTCAATCGCAAGAAAATACGGCGCGAGCTTACCGACGCCCGCGAGAAGTTGTTCAAGAAAACGCAGGACATGCGCACGATCGAGGATTGGAAGCGCTGGGCCAATGTCGACATCCAAAACGGCTTGATTACCCGTATCGAAGCGTTGCGCGAGTCGCGGGATACTCCAAAGGTTGCGAAGGAGCTGCGTGTGATCCACGAGGAGTGGAAGAAAGCCGGCGCGGCGCCATCGGAACAATCCGAGGAGTTGTGGCAGCGCTACAAGTCGGTCCGAGACGAGCTGAAGGTCAAGTGCGACGAGTTTTTCGAGAAACAAAACAAGGACCGCCTCGAAAACCTGCGGAAGAAAGAGGCGTTGTGCGTGGAAGTCGAGGCGCTCGACGATTCCAAGGAATGGAACAAGACCGCCGACGCGATCAAAGCGCTTCAAGAGAAGTGGAAGACGATCGGACCAGCTCCCCAGAAACAATCCGATGCAGTGTGGAGGCGATTTCGAAAAGCGTGCGACCACTTCTTCGAGCGTCGCAAGGGTCACTTCGACGAGATCAAGGGTGAGCAAGGCGAGAATTTGAAAAAGAAAGAAGCGCTGTGCGAACTAGTGGAGACCGTTCAAGACTCGACCGATTGGCGTAACACCGCCGACGAGCTCAAACGCTTGCAAGCCGAGTGGCGGACGGTAGGCGCAGTGCAGCGGAAGAAATCCGACCAAGTGTGGAAACGGTTTCGAAAGGCGTGCGACCACTTTTTCGATCGATACAAGCGGCGCGACGAAGTCGAGCTCGAAGAGCGACAGAAACAGCGCGAGGCGATCGTGGAGGAAACGACTCTGTTCGCAGAAGAACTCCCGGACGATGCGAACGCGGTGGCGTCGAAAGCGAAGGGGTTCTGGGTGAGTTGGAAAAGCCTCAGCGCCGTCCCCGAATCGACCCGAGATGTTCAAGAACGCTTCGAATCGATTGTCAGCCAACTCGTTTCCGGCGTGCCCAACGCGTTCGCCGACACCGACCTTGACCCCGCGACGAGTCGCAAAAAACGCGAACGCCTCGTCATCCGCCTCGAGACCCTGGTGAACGAGCTCACCGGCAAGACGACCGCCGCGAACGAGGCTGCCGAGCTCGGCGAGCTCGAAGACTTGGCCCGAAGACTCAAGGATGCTCTCGCTAGCAACACGATGACCGGCGGCAAACCCCGGGAGAAAAAGCTCGATTGGCGCGCCGCCTCGGACGAAGTGCGCCGGTTGAAAGCGAACTGGCTACGCGCCGCCCCGGTGCCGGGCGACGAAGGCCGTGCCCTCGGCGAGCGATTCCAAAACGCTTACGAGAGTTTTTTGAAGCAGAAACCCAAGTAGCTGCATCCTGCTGCCGCTTCCCGCTCAGTCCACCATCTCCTCGATTAGCGCCAGCACACGGCGGCTGGAAAAGAAAAACTCACCGCAGAGAATGCAGAGTCGCGAAAGCGCAAAGACCTTCATACGGATGCGGAGAGAGAGGACAGCTGAGGGGGAAAGTGGAGTAGACTTACTTTCGCGTCTTTGCGTTGATTTTTTCGGTTGGGCTTCGGCGCGCGGTGCTGCTGTGGGGAGCGAGCTCGGCTATCGTCGAAACCCGTATAGCGCTAGCTAGAAGTTCCGCAGCCGCAGGGCATTCGTGACCACGGAGACGGAGCTCATCGCCATGGCGCCGGCGGCGATGACGGGCGACAGCAGGACGCCGAACGCCGGGTACAGAACGCCCGCGGCAATGGGAATGCCGAAAGCGTTGTAGAAAAACGCCCAGAAAAGGTTCTGGCGGATGATCCGGAGTGTTTGACGCGACAATCGCATCGCATCCACGACGCCGCCAAGGTCGTCGTTCACGAGCGTGATATCCGATGCTTCGATGGCGACGTCGGTGCCACTACCGATGGCCACGCCGATGTCGGCCTGTGCGAGCGCGGGTGCGTCGTTGATGCCGTCGCCGACCATAGCGACGCGCTTGCCGTCGCGCTGAAGCTTCTGCACCGCGCTCGCCTTGTCCTCGGGGAGCACTTGAGCCATCACTCGATCGATCCCGACGCTCTCGGCGATGCGTTTGGCTACGGCTTCGCTATCGCCGGTGATCATCACCGGATCGAGCCCGGACGCCTTCATCGCGCGGATCGCGTCTTTCGAGCCCGGCTTCACGGTGTCGGCAACGCCGAGCATTCCCAGCACCTCGCCATCGCCGGCGACGAACATCGCGCTCTTGCCTTCTCGCGCAAGGTGCGCGGCACCGTCCCCCAAACGCCCGATTTCGATTCCCTCTTCATCCATCAGGCGCCGGTTGCCAACGAGAATCTCTCGTTTTCCGATGCGGGCGCGCACGCCCATTCCAGGAAGCGCATCGAACTCCGAGGGTGCTTTGAGCGCATCCCCGATGCCGTGCGCGTAGGCCACGATGGCTTGTCCGGCGGGATGTTCGGACGCTTTTTCGGCGGCGGCCGCGAGCGCAAGAACCTCTCGCGTGTCGAGCTTCCCCGCCGAGACCATGTCGGTGACTTTGAGCGCGCCCTCGGTAATGGTTCCGGTCTTGTCGAGAACGATGCTCTCGACCGACGCCAACGTCTCCAGACTCTCGGCGGATTTGATCAAGATGCCGCGCTCGGCGCCGCGACCGGTCGCGACGACGATGGCCGTCGGCGTCGCCAGACCGAGTGCACACGGACAAGCAATGATGAGCACCGCAATGGCGTTTCCGAGTGCAAACGGAAGCGACGGCCCGTAGGCGAGCCAAACCGCGAACGTCACGACGGCAATCACGATGACAATCGGCACGAACACGCCGGCGATCTTGTCGACGAGCCGTTGCACCGGCGCTTTCGAGCCCTGCGCGTCCTGCACGAGCTTCACGATTTGACCAAGGGTCGTGTCCTGGCCGACGCGCGTGACTTCGAACTGAAACGCTCCGGTTTGATTGACGGTTCCACCGGTGACCATGTCGCCCGGTGCCTTGTCGACCGGCAAGCTCTCCCCGGTCAAGAGTGATTCGTCGAGGGTCGAGCGTCCCTTCCGGATGACGCCGTCTAGAGGCACCTTGTCGCCGGGCCGCACCGCGACGATGTCGCCGACCGCGACCTGCTCGAGCGGCACATCGCGCTCTTCGTTACCAACGACGAGACGCGCCGTCGGTGGTTGGAGCTCGAGAAGCTTTCGGATCGCCGACGAGGCCTTCCCTTTCGCTCGCGCCTCCAACATTTTTCCGACCAGCACCAGGGTGATGATCATCGCGGTCGTGTCGTAGTAGAGCGCTGCTTCGACGCCCCGAGCGGCGAGTACTCGAGGGGCAAACGTCGTAACCACGCTATAGGAGTAGGCAGCACCGGTGCCAATCGCGATGAGGCTATCCATGTTGAACGAGAACGAGCGCAGTCCCGCTACGAAGCCGCGGAGGAACTGCCCGCCGCACCAGAAGAGCACGGGCGTCGTCGCGATGAAGAGCAGAACGGCACGAAGCTCGGGTGTGGCGCCAATGGTCTCGGCGGACACCATGCTGAGCGTCATAATCACAGCCGACAAAAGAGCCGACACGATCGTCTTTTTCTCGAGCACTGCGTACTCGGCGGCACGGAACCTGTCAACTTCAGTGGTGGCGTCGCTCGCGGTCTCGGAGGTGCGAGTGATGACTTTGTACGGTCCCGCCGACGCGATCGCATCCTCGATTTGCTCGAAGCTCACTCGCGCCGGGTCGTAGTCGACCGAGACGCGTTCGGTGGCAAAATTCGCGGACGCTCGGGAGACTCCTTCGACTCCGGCGAGCGAACCCTCGATCGCGGCGACGCAGCTCGCGCAGTGCATGCCGTGAATCGGCACATCGAGACGTTCTTCTCCCGCGGGCGTTTCGACAGCGGCAGCTTCGGGCACCGTCAGCGAGACGAGACCGCTACCGGACGGCATGTGCGCCGAGGTCTCGGCGCCCTCTTGCAGAAACGTATCCGGATCTTTCTCGAACGCTGCCTTGCACCCGGCCGCACAAAAGAAGTAGCTCTCACCGTTGTGCGTCGTTTTGTGCGGTGAAGTATCGGGATTCACCGATATGCCACAGACAGGATCGACCCAAGTCTGCTCTTTAGTGGTCATGAACACCGTATCCGGGGCGGAGTCTAGCACACGCCGGGAACCGCTCTCGAGACGAGACTTGCCGACAGAGCGCGACCCGCTTACCCTATGACTCCATGGATGTCTCCGTGGACCTGACGCGCCAACTCGCGCACGAGATCCAAGCGCCGCTCACCTCTCTCGAGCTACAACTGCGAAAGCTCAGCCGAGAGCGACCGGAGAGCGAGCTCGCCGCGGACTGTCTCGAGGAGATCGCGTCTCTGAAACGACTGGTTACGAGCTTCCTCGAGCTCGGCGCACCCGAGCTACCTGAGCTTGCCCCGAGCGCGCTCGAGTTGGCTCCCGTGTTCCACGCCGTCGAGAAGCGTTTCCGCCCTATCGCCGTCGCACGCAACGTGAAGCTTCAAATGGACTGCGGATCCGCGAGCGCGGTCTTCGACGCCCGTGCGACCGAACGTATCCTTGCAAACCTCGTCGATAACGCCATCAAGTTCTCGAGAGATAGCGGCACGGTATATGTCTTCGCCCGGTCCCGCGCGCACAACGGTAGCGTCGAGCTCGAAGTGCGGGACGAGGGTATCGGGATCGCAACCGAGGCGCGAGCTCTCGTGTTCGAACCTTTCTACCGTGTCAATCGGGAGCTCGCCGGGCGGGAAGTCGCGGGGTTCGGCCTCGGTCTCGCGATCTCGAAACGCCTCGCCGAAGCTCAACGCGGATCGCTTTACTGCGAGAGCGATCTCGGCCGCGGCAGCTCGTTTATTCTGACGCTTCCCGCAACGTGATCCATTGACTCAAACTCGCAATTTATTGTAGCGTCACTCGCCATGGCCTTGCGATCCATCGTGAAATTCGGTGCTCCCGAGCTCGACACTCGCTGCGAGGAAATCACAGACTTCGCTCCCGATCTCGAAGCGCTCGCAAAAGACATGGTTCAAACCATGTATGCCGCT
Source organism: Candidatus Marinacidobacterales bacterium (assembly GCA_965237955.1). Taxonomy (GTDB): domain Bacteria; phylum Acidobacteriota; class Vicinamibacteria; order Marinacidobacterales; family SMYC01. The sequence goes on from OZ250169.1 coordinate 6,135,633, forward strand.
CCCGGCGTCGGCCTCGCCGCCAATCAGGTCGGGTTGACCACGCGTCTGATGGTGATCGACATTACCGTCGGCGAAGACGCCAGCCAGCTCATCATCATCGCGAATCCGGTCATGCTCGAGATGGAAGGTGAGCAGCGTGAAGAAGAGGGGTGTTTGTCGGTCCCCGGTCACGCGGGCGTGGTCCAACGTCCCGCTTGGGTCAAAGTTCGTGGTCAGGACTTGAAAGGAAACGAGATCACGATAGAAGGTACCGGCCTTCTCGCGCGCGCGTTCTGCCACGAGATCGATCACCTCGACGGCAAGCTCTTCATCGAGCGCCTCGGTGTTCTCAAGCGCGACTTGATCAAGCGGAAGATTCGCAAACAAATCCGTCAGGGCGAGTGGTAGTTTCCACAGCATGAAGCTCTTGTTCATGGGCTCGGGGTCGTTCGCCGTCCCCTCCTTGCGAGCGCTTCTCGCGTCGCCATCCCACGAAGTCGTAGCTCTTGTCACTCAGCCCGACAAGCCGGCGGGGCGAGGCCATCGTCTTCGACTGCCGCCGACGAAGCACGTCGCCATCGAGCACGGTCTCGACGTCCACCAGCCTGCCAGAGTGCGTCACCCTGAAGGTGTCGAGCTCGTACGCGAGCTCGCGCCGGAATGTATCGTCGTCGTCGCCTACGGACAGATCATTCCCAAGTCGATCCTAGGCATCCCGCCCAAAGGGATCATCAACGTGCATGCATCCCTTCTTCCGCGTTACCGAGGCGCGGCCCCCATCCAGTGGGCTATCGCGCGCGGAGAGACGGAGACCGGCGTGAGCACGATGCTCATGGACGAGGGGCTCGACACCGGGCCGGTGCTGCTTCAGGAAAAGACGCCGATCGATCCGGACGAAACGTCTTCGGTGCTCGAGCCTCGTCTTGCGGTATTGGGTGCCAGCCTTCTCGAGCGCACCCTCGAGCTCTGGGCAGACGGCGCTCTCGTACCGACACCTCAGGACGACTCCGATGCCACGCTCGCCCCTCGTATCAAGAAAGAGGACGCGCTCGTCGACTGGAGCTTGCCCGCCCGGACGATCGCGTCTCACGTACGGGCGTTCGACCCATGGCCCGTCGCGTTCACAACGTTCGCGGGCGTGCCACTCAAAATCTGGAAGGCGAGAGCGCTCGGCGGGACCACATCGAGTCCCCACGGTACGGTCGTAGCCGTCGGAGACGGCGGCGACAGCGATAGCGACAGCGACAGCATCAGTGTCGCTTGCGGCGAGGGGACGATACTCGCGATCAAAGACGTCCAGCTCTCGGGGAAAGCTCGCATGGCGGCCGCAGACTTTGCTCGCGGCAAGCGCCTCCGGCTCGGAACGCGTTTGGGGGCCTAGTGCCTCACTACCGGCGCCTGAAACCGTAGGCAGAATCCCCCGGATCCCACTTTTTCGAGTGGATTCGCGTGGATAGTCCCACAGGCGCGAACAGCGATTTCCCCCCATCTCGTTGATTCGAAGGCGACATCGCTTCAGGTACGGTCCTTGCAATCGACATCAATAGGCAGAACCCTGTAACTGTAACCTAAATCACAAGATGCAAGCCAAACCCAAGGAAGCCCGCGAAGACCGTCGTGCCCGCACGCGTGTGTCGGGCCCGACTGCCGCGCATCCATCTCGCGAGGAGAGGCAAGGGAGCCTCCTGTCCTCGCAGAACCAGATTCTTTCCAAGATAGCCACGGGATGCACCATCCCGGAACTGATGTCGGACGTGGCCGACTACGTCAAAACCTTCGCTCCGACGTGGGACACGGCAGTCCACCTTGTCGATCCGAGTACGGGTCGGCTCACCCGCGGCATCTCCAAAAGCCTCGGACGGGCGGTGATTCAAGAGATGGAGCGCATTCCCCTGAGCGAAGAGTGGCCCGTAGGCACCGCGTTCGCCACGGGAAACCGCTGGCGCCGCTCGGAAGCCGAGAGCGAGCGGAACGAGTCCTATCTCGAGCTCGAGAAGAAGCACGACGTGCAATGCTTTTGGGTGGCACCCGCGCGTTCATCGAAGGGCGCGACCGTGGCCGTCGTGACCGCGTTCCGCCGTACGGGTTGTACGGCCCGTACAGCCCGTACGGAGTTCGAAGAGTCTCTAGAGACCGTTCTCGACGTCGCGTCTTCGATCTTGGGCATGGGGGTCGAGCGGATCCGCACCGTCGAGCGTTTGCTTCTCGCAAAGTCGTCCATCGACAAGAGCCGTGAGCCGACCTTGTGCGTACGCTCGGACGCGAGCTTTATTTATGTCAACGACGCAGCGTGCGAGGCGTTCGGCTATGCGCGCGACGAGCTACTGGCGATGCACGTGTGGGAGCTCGATGCCAACGTGAGCGAAGAGGACTTCCAACGGATCTGGGAGCTGACGGCGCGTCGCGACGCTCTAGTGCTGCGGACGGAAGTGCGGCTACGCGACGGAGGAGCCACTCCGGTCGAAATCGCGATCAGCCATATCAAGATTCAAAACGAAGGCTTCCAGTGTGCCGTCATCCACAACATTTCCGCGCTTCGCGAAACGGAGAAGCGCCTCCACGACTGCGAGGAGCGTTACGCGCTCGCCGCCAAAGGTGCCAACGACGGGCTTTGGAGCTGGGACCTGGATCGCGACGCGATGCATCTATCGCCGCGGTGGTGTGCGCTCGTAGGTCTCGAGCCCGAGGAGCGCCATGCGTCGCCGGAAGAGTGGTGGCGCCGGATCCACCCGGACGACGTCGAGCGTGTGCGCGCCGAGCTCGATGCCCACTTGTCCGGAAAGTCAGAGACGTTCGAGATCGAGCACCGCATGGTCCACAACCAGGGACGCTATCTGTGGGTGCTGACCCGCGGCGAGGCGGTCCGCGACGTGCACGGCGCGCCCGCACGCATCGCCGGCTCGCTCACCGATATTACCAAGCAAAAGCTCGCCGAAGAGAGGCTTCGTCACGACGCGTTGCACGATGACTTGACCGGCCTTCCGAACCGATCGATGTTCATGGACCACTTTGGGCGCGTGCTGGAGCGCGCCCGCCGCTCCGAACAAACGTTCCAGTTCGCAGTTTTGTTCCTCGACTTCGATAGGTTCAAACGGATCAACGACAGCCTCGGCCATCTCGTCGGCGACCAGCTGCTCATCGCGATTGCGCGACGGTTGGGCTCGTGCGTACGGCCGTCCGACACCGTGGCACGACTCGGAGGCGACGAGTTCGCCGTCCTGCTCGAACGGGTGGCGGGGGTGACGGGCGCGACGAGACTTGCCGAACGCGTTCATCAAGCGCTTCGCGAGCCCTTCCGAGTCTCGGGCCTCGAGGTCTTCATCACCGCGAGCATCGGAATCGCGGTCGCCTCACGAACGTACGAGCGCCCCGAAGATATTCTGCGCGATGCCGACACCGCGATGTACCGGGCCAAGGCAGCCGGCAAAGCACGACACGAAGTCTTCGATGAAGCCATGCACGCACGTGCCATCGAGCAGCTCAAGCTCGAGGTCGAGCTCGGGCTCGCGGTCAAGAGGAAAGAGTTCTGCTTGCGGTACCAGCCCGTCGTCTCTCTCGAGGACGGACGTCCCGTCGGGGTCGAAGCGTTCGCGCGATGGCAGCACCCGAACCGCGGGCTTCTCGCACCGGTATCGTTTCTCAGCGTCGCCGAAGAGTCGGGTCTCATCGTCGACATTGGCTGGTGGATCTTCCGTGAAGCGTGCACGCAGATGAAGGCCTGGCAAGACCGCTTTCAGTCCGCTCGCTCGCTTGCAATCCACGTCAACCTGTCCGGGAAGGAGCTCTTCCAGCCCGAGCTCCCCGAGCGGATCGAAGCTGTGCTCGCCGAGACCGGTCTGAAACCGGAGCATCTGGTACTCGACATCCCCGAGAACGTCATCATGCACAAGGCCGAATCGTCGGTAACCATCCTGGGTCAGCTCAAATCCCTCGCGCTCCGGATCCACCTGGACGACTTCGGAACCGGCTATTCCTCGCTCGGCTACTTGCACCGATTCCAAATCGACACGCTCAAGATCGACCACTCCTTCATCCGGCACCTGCGCTCCGGCGGAGAGAACTGGAAAACGGTGCGAGCGATCGTGAGCCTCGCCAAGAACCTGGGGATGGACGTCATTGCCGAAGGCGTCGAAAGCGAAGAGCAGTTCGAACAGCTCCGAAAACTCCGCTGCAAGAGCGCCCAAGGCAGCTTTTTCGAGGAGCCCCTGACGGACGATGAGATGGCGCGGTTCCTTTCTCGCCCCGACGCCAGCGGAAAGTCGCCACACCAGAAGTGAGAGAATCGGCGCCCAAGGCGCCGACTTAGCTCACTTTGCGTCGTTGTCTGCGGCGAATTTTTCTTTCCCGGAAAAACAAGCTTTTGGACGTTCGTAGTGCGTAGGGATCTGCCTTCAGGGGTGTGGCGCGATCCCCACGCATGCGAGCCGCTGCCGTTTCGCGCAAACCAAACAGCGTCCGTGAGTTGACGCGACTTTCAGCGTCGAAACTTCCGTGGCACACACCGTGCATTAACACGGCCCGTTCCCCCAAATGCTCACACGAAACGTTTCTTCGTCGTTTTCCCGTCGGGAAAACCCATGGACAGGATTCCCCTGTCATCGTCCCCAGAACTCTCGACTCCGTTGGCCCTCGACCAACGACGCTGGAGGTTTGTGATGAAGTTTCGAACCGCCCTCTCGGCTATGATCGTGACCGCGCTCGTCGCCAGTTCCGTGCACGCCCAGGCGCTTCGCGTCACGATCCGCAAGGCTCCGATCCGCTCGGGGCCAGGATCGCAAGAGACGCTGGTAGCGACAGCCGCGGAAGGCGATCTTCTCGAGTACGTCGACGTGGAAGGTCTCTGGTACATCGTTAGGGTACCCGCTACTCGACAAGTGGGTTATGTCCACAGCGCCCTCGTCGAGCAGACGGCCGAGCGTGCGCCCGCGGGCGCGACCGCACCGCCGCCGCCGGTGGCAGCGCCGATGGCGCAGCCCTGTGCCCCACCGCCGCCTCCACCCCCACGCAGCCCCTCGCGGACATCGCCGCCGCCGCCGCCGCCCAAACGGGAGCTCGAACAACTACCCAATACTCAGCCGTCGATCGACCCGACACTAGACGACGCGCCGTGGGAGCATCGGGGCTTCGGTATCGGCGTCCGGATGGGGCACTCCACGGTCGGCAACATGGCGTTCAATCTCAGAAGCTTTGGACGCAGCCTCGGCTTGTCCTTCGACCTCGCGAGCGATGTCGACGTGCTGCAACTGCAGCCCTCCCTCATGTTCAAGATAGGCAGTCCCATCGAGTTGGAAGCCGTGTACTTCCAGCCTTACTTCGGAGTCGGCGCGAACGCTTTTTGGCACCGCATCGAAAATCCCGATACCACATTCGACGTGGGTGTCGTTGCACTCGGAGGTATGGACCTGGGATTCACCGCCGTGCCGAATCTCACCGTGTCCGTGGACTTGGGATACTTCTCGGACCCTATCGATCTCGACTGCCGCGCAGATTGCTTTACCAGCAGTTTCTCGGACCGATTGGGTCTGAACTTCGGCGTGGACTGGTACTTCAAGTAGTCTGTAGTAGGTCGCGGCGCGGCCCCAAAGCGGTCGCGCCGCGATCCTCAGTTTTTGTGACGGTGATCGCGGAACGGGCCACCTCGGATCGTGGTAGACTCCTGGTCGCGTCATAACCACAGGAGAATTTCGATGAAGCTGGTGCCAGTAATTTCGCTAGCTCTGTGTGCTGTTCTTTTCGCGTGCCCTTTCGCTTTCGCGCAGGAGGGCGTGGAAGGGGCAATGGACGAGGGCAAGAGGCAATACCGCAACGGCAACTACCAGGCCGCCATTGGAGAGCTCACCCGCGTGATAGACGAAGCTCCCGATCGCGCCGACGCGTTCTACTTGATCGGCTACGCGCACCTCATGCTCCGGCAATACCCGGAGTCCCTCGACGCGTTCGCCCGGGCGTTTCAGCTCGATCCGACTCTCGACCCTCGTTCCATCTACCAGCGGCGCTCGCCGGAGTAAAACTTGTAGAATGCGTGGGTGCGGTTCTTACGCTGGCTGCTCGTGGCGCCCGTCGTCCTAGCAACCCTCTACCTCTACTTCGCCACGCTCCATCCTCACCAGCGACTACCGGACCACGTGTTCTTCGACGCGCCCGAGCCGTGGGCGATCGCACACCAGGGCGGAGGGGAACTCTGGCCCGAGAACACGCTCTACGCTTTCGCGAAAGCCGAAGAGCTCGGCGTCGACGTGCTCGAGATGGATCTACGTGCCACCGTCGACAGAGAGATCGTCGTCATGCACGACGCGAGCGTGGATGGCACGACGGACGGGAGCGGACGCGTCGACGAGATGACGCTCGCCGAAATTCGTGAGCTCGACGCGGGTTATCAGTTCAAAGGTGCGCCGGGGCAATTCCCTCACCGGGGTCAGGGCCTTACGGTACCGACGCTCGAGGAAGTGTTGTCGCGATTTTCGACGGCGCGTCTGATTCTCGAGATGAAGGAGTTCACGCCCGCTCTAGCCGTGGAGCTTTGCAGCGTTCTCACCACGCGCGAGGCAGAGGAGCGGGTGTTAATCGCGTCGTTCGGGCACGACTCGATGTCTGCGTTCCGCGAAGCATGCCCAACAGTCGCCACCAGTGCCACGTTGCGCGAGGGGCTGATGTTGTACCAGCTCAACGGCATGCGCCTCGCGAGTCTGTATCGAAGCCCCGCGGTGGCGCTTCAGATTCAGAAAAAGTACGTCGAGCCGCGGCTTCTCGAACTCGCCGATGCGTTCAACGTCAAAGTTCAGGTGTGGACCATTGACGACGAAGCCGACATGAAACGGCTACTCGATATGGGAGTCCAGGGGATTATGACCGACTACCCGGACCGGCTGTTGCGAGTGATGGGTCGAGCGTCGTCTGCCACGCGGTGAACGTCACGACTCGCCCGCCGTCGACTCGTTGTCGTCGTCTTTGCTGTCCGCACTTTCCCTTTCTTCTTCCGCGTCTTTCTCGGCGCTTTTCTCCGGACGCGTCGCCGCGCGCAGGTCGCGCGCCATCTTCGCTAGGCGGCGCTCCACTTTGCCGTAGACCGACCCCACGGGGTATTTTCCGGCCTGCACGTGGCCGGCAACGGTTCCGGTCAAAAGCTCGATCCCCTCCTCGATTGTCGTGATCGGATAAATCTGGAACTTCCCCTCGGCAACTGCATCGACGACATCTTTGCGGAGCATCAAGTCGTCCACGTTCGACGCCGGGATCATCACCCCTTGGGTCCCGGTGAGCCCGGCCGTGGAACAGGTATCGAAGAACCCTTCGATCTTCTCGTTCACACCACCAATAGCCTGCACTTCACCTTTCTGGTTCACCGAGCCGGTCACCGCGATGTCCTGCCGTAGCGGCAATCCGGAGATGGCGGACAAGAGCGCGTACAGCTCTGTCGACGAAGCACTATCACCATCGACGCCGCTGTAGCTTTGCTCGAACGCAAGGCTCGCCGATAACGTCATCGGCCGTCTTTGCCCGAAGCGCGAGCGCAAGTAGCCCGCCAAAATCAACATACCTTTGTTGTGGCTTTTGCCCGAGAGGTCAGATTCGCGCTCGATATTAATGATGCCCGCGCGGCCGGTGGCGACCGTGGCCGTGATCTTGGTCGGGCGGCCGAAACGATAGTCACCGAGGTCGTAGACCGACAGCCCATTCACCTGGCCTTCGCGCGCGCCGCGGCTCGTGATCATGATGATGCCTTCCTCGATCATCTCGGAAATACGAGTCTCGAGGAGGTTGCGCCGTTCGACGCGCTCTTGGATCGTTTGGTCGATGTGCTCGCTCCGAATGACGGACGCGCTCTCCTTCTCGGCCCAATAGTTGGCTTCGCGAAGCAGATCCGCGATATCGCTGAACCGCGTCGAGAGCTTGTTCTGCCGTCCGGCAATGCGAACGCCATGTTCCACCACCGCAGCCGCCGCAGATCGATCTAGCGGCCTCAGCCCTTCGGTCTCGGTCGTGCGCGCGATGAACGCGCCGTAACGCTCGATCGACTCCGGGGTGCGCTCCATCACGGTGTCGAAGTCCGCCTTGATCTTGAACGTCTTCCGGAAGTCTGGGTCGTGCTGGTAAAAGATCTGATACGACTGCGGGTCGCCGATGAGCACGACCTTCACGTCGACGTCGATCGGTTCGGGTTTCAAGGCGGTGGCGGTAAACAGATATGCCGGATCGAAGCCCTGAATATCGACTTTACCGCTCTTGAGTGTGCGCTTGAGCGACTGGTACACGCCGGGCTCGGACAAAACCTCGAGAAACGACAGCACCAGATAGCCTCCGGCCGCTTTGAGCAAGCTCCCCGCCTTGATCTTGGTGAAATCGGTCTGCGTTTGACCGCTTCGATCCCAGTTGCGCTCGATCGTACCGAACAGGTTCTTGTAGGTCGGATGGGTCTCGACGATGATGGGAGCGCCGTCGGTCGCAGAGTTGTCGACGATTAGATTCACACGGTACGGCAGGAAGCGATCTGCCTGAGCAGCGAGCAGAGCCGCGATTCCGGGCTGACCCGACTGGTCGGGTTTTTGAACGAATTGCTCGAGGTTCTCGAGAACGTCGTGGCGAACGTGCTCGAGAAATTGGTGCACGCGCTCTCCGGAAAACCGCTCCTTGAGCTCGTCGACGCGAGGGTTGATCATTTCCGCGCCAAAACCGTAGACGAGCGCTTTCAATGCTTCCGAGATCTGACGGTCAGTGTCCCGCGCGTGCTTCAACACGTCCTCGAGCTCGTCGGCGAATCCGTCGCGAACTTTGTCGATGCGCTCGTACTCGTCCCGCTCGATCTCTCCTTCGGCGAGCATTTGCTCGAGCTCTTCACCAGGACGCGGCTTTTTGTCGACGATGGGGGCGAGCTCGGTTTTCGTCATCGGGCCGAAACGAATCTCGACGAGTACGAAGTTCTCCTTCTTGATGCGCTCCTCGAACTCTTTGATGACGGCGCGCCCCTTTTTGCCTTCTCGTTCGATGAGCTGCGTTCGCCGTTGCTTGAACTCGTCGGACTCGAGGACGGCGGGCACGGTGCGCTCGAGATACTCGACGAGCGCATTCATTTGCTTCCGTAGCCGCGCGCCTTCTCCAGGCGGCATGTAGAGCACCGTCGGGCAATCAGGGTCGTCGAAGTTGTGAACGTAGCAGATGTCTTGCGGGACGGTTTCTTTATCCGCGATCCTCTCGAGGATACTCTTTACCGTCGTTTCCTTCCCGGTACCGGTGAGGCCTTGCACGAGAATGTTGTATCCGCGCGATGGCACGGAAAGACCGATGTGAATCGCTTTGATCGCTCGGTCCTGTCCAATAATGTCGAATCCGGCGTCGAGCTCTGCCGTCGTCTCGAACGAGAACGATTCGGGCGGGCAACGGTAGCGCAGCTTGTCGGAAGAAAGCGGTTCTAATTTGGAACTCGGCACGTTGTCTCCTGAGCCTTTGGTCGCACGGCCACCGGAACGGGCGGAAGGCACGAGAATGATCTAGCATTCGTAGGCATGGTTTCAAGGGCGTCACCGGCGAGGAGGGCAGTGTTCGAGGTTCTCACCGGTGTGGCGAACCGACGCGGCGAGCCGGCGACTCTCCTCCACCACGCCCGCCACGATTCCCTCTCGAGCGTCGACCGGGATCTGATGACCGAGATCACCTACGGTGTCCTTCGATGGCGTAACCGGCTGGACTTCGTGCTCGCCGCTCACAGCAATCGCCCTCTCGAGAAGATCGACGACGTTCCGCTCACCGCGCTCCGCATGGGACTCTACCAGCTTCGTTTCTTGAACCGGGTGCCAGGACGCGCCGCGGTGGACGAGTCCGTGCGGCTCGCGCACACCTTCGGGGCTTCCTGGGCGGCGTCCTTCGTCAACGCGGTACTCCGGAAAGCGTTAAGCCAGCCGGACGAGCCGCGGCCTCCACGCAAACGAGACGACCCGCTCGGCTACCTGACCACGACGCTCTCACACCCAAAGTGGCTCGCGCGACGATACCTCGACCGCCTCGGGATCGAAGATGCAGAAGCCCGTTGTCGATGTCAGAACGAACCGCCCCCCGTGCACGTTCGCGTGTCACCGCCGCTTTTGGTCGAGGATGCGCGCGCATCGCTCGAAGCAGACGGCGTGATGAGCGAGTCGGTCTCGCTCGCGCCAAAAGCGCTGCGCGTTTCTGGCGGCGAGCTCCGAGAGAGCTCGCTCTACCGAGGGGGTCAACTCTGCATTCAGGATGCCGGGGCACAGCTGGTGTCGACGCTCCTCGACGTCTCATCGGGCGACGTCGTTCTCGACGTGTGCGCCGCACCCGGCGGCAAAGCGACGGCTTTGGCGGAGCAGACGTCCGACGGCTATGTGCTGGCACTCGACCGCCGTCACCGCCGCCAAGCTTTGACGCGCGCGCTCGCCATGCGCCTCGGCACAAAAAACGTGCTGCCGGTAACCGCCGATGGAACCCGGCTGCCGGTTGCGCGAAGTTTCGAACGAATCCTCGTCGACGTGCCGTGCACGAACCTGGGGACGTTGCGGCGCAATCCAGATATCAAATGGCGGGTCAAGGAGGACGATTTGACGCGCCACCGAGCTTTGCAACGCGAGCTGTTGACCGCGGCCGCCGAGAAGCTCGCGCCCGGTGGTCGACTCGTGTACGCAACGTGCTCATCCGAGCCCGAGGAGAACCAGGACGTAGTGGACGCGTTCTTAGCGGATGAGCCCGGGTTTCGTCTCGTGCCCCCGCCGGTTCTCGCGACCAGCGAAGGCTTTTTCGAAACGCGGCCGGAGCGCGATGATACCGATGCTCACTTTGCGGCAATCTTGACCCGGGCGTGAGGCGGGATCGTCAGGAGATCTCTTGCCCTTGCCCCTGCCCATCCCCGCCTCGAACCGGCACGCGAGCTGTCGTTTTGGCACCGTTTCCGCTTTGGACAGCGATGGCGCAGGTCGGAACGGGGACGGGCAGGGGCAAGGGATGGACGCCTGAGATAACATAGTGGCGTGAGCGGCGAGAACGAGGCGGGAGAGCGAGTCCTGGAGCGACCAGCCTCGAAAACAGCGCCAAAACAAGGGCGGGGTCGGGCTGCGGGGTCGACGGCGAAAAGCAAGAGGAAGCGGGTGCGCACCTTTTTCGTGCGCGTGGTCGAGGTTTTAGCGATTGCTGGAGCCCTTCTAGCCACGGCGGTTCTCGCCGCGGCGATCTCGTTCTCGCTCGCCGTGCGCAGCAACGAGGTCACCGTTCCCGACCTGACCGGCAACAGCCTCGAAGGCGCCCGGGAGACGTTGAGCCTCACCGAGCTTCAACTGGTGCTCTCGGGCAATCGATTCCACGAGTCGATACCGCCCGATTTCATCGCCATCCAGACACCCGCGCCTGGAGCGACGCTCAAGAAGGGCCGCTCGATTCGCGTGTGGGTCAGCCTCGGTCGGAAGCGCCGCACGGTTCCGCGGATCGAAGGCGAGACGCTGCAATCCGCCCAGCTGATATTGGAGCAGTCCGGTTTCAGTCTCGGCCGTGTGGTCGAGATCCACAGCGACATCTACGCACCCGACACCGTCGTCGCCCAAGTCCCCCAAGCCTACGAAGAGGTGGGCGATGAAAGCGTCGTCTCGGTACTCTTGTCGCGCGGCTATCTCGATAGTGCGTTCGTGATGCCCGATTTCATCGGCCGGGACTACGTCGACCTCCTCCAGCACCTGAGCCGTGGTCCGCTGAAGGTATCTCGAGTCCGAAACGTCGACTATCCTGGTGTCCCCAAGAACATCGTTGTCCGGCAAACGCCACCGGCGGGCACGAAAGTGTACCGTCGCGACCGTATTATTCTATATTTGAGCAAAGGCCCCTAAGAGAAAGTCCCCATGCGTATCGCTCCTTCGATCCTGTCCGCGGATTTTTCGAAGCTCGCCTCGGAAATCGAGCGCGTGGAGGCAGCGGGCGCGGGCCAACTCCACTTGGACGTCATGGACGGACACTACGTGCCGAACCTGACGTTCGGTCCGATGATCGTCGAGGCGGTGCGGCGTACGACGACGCTCCCGCTCGACGTGCACTTGATGATCGAGCACGCCGACCGCTTTGTGGAGTCGTACGTGGACGCTGGTGCCGACATGGTCGCCGTCCACCCGGAAACGCTCTACCACCCGCACTTGACGCTCACCTCGATTCGAAAGCGCGGCAAGAAAGCCGGTATCGCGCTGAACCCGGGGACATCCCTATCCGCAATCGAAGATCTCCTGCCGATCGTCGACTACGCCATCATCATGTCGGTGAACCCGGGCTGGGGCGGCCAGAAATTTATCGAAGGCAGCTTCGAACGCGCACGACGGTTGCGGCAACTCGCGGTCGACGCCGGGACGTCGCTCAGCATAGAGATCGACGGCGGCATGAATGCAGAGCGAGTTCCGCAAGCGGCTGCTGCCGGCATCGACGTCGTCATCGCCGGCTCCGCGGTGTTCAAGGCGGACGATCCGGCCGCCGTCATTTCCGACATGCTCCAAGCCGCATCCGTCTGAACACGACCTTGCACGAGACCAGCTGCCGAGTCCGTGTGCGCTACGCTGAAACCGGCGCCATGGGTGTCGTCTACTACTCGACGCTTCATGTCGCGACCAACGAGAACGGAAAACCTTGCCGCCTTCCCACAAAGCTGACGGAGCTCTTCGAATGAGATCGCTGGTCACCGGCGTAGCCGGCTTCATTGGCTCTACGCTCGCGGAGACGCTCGTCGAGCGCGGCGACAGCGTCATCGGTATCGATTCTTTTCTCGACTACTACGATCGCGCCATCAAGGAGCGAAACCTGGAGACGCTTTTGACGGGCGACAACTTCGAGCTCGTCGAGGGAGCACTCCAGGACGTCGACATTCACGAGATTCTCGGGCGGTGCGACCGCGTGTTCCATCTCGCCGCACAGGCGGGGGTACGTGCAAGCTGGGGCACCGAGTTCTCGATCTACACGACGAACAACATTCTTGCGACCCAACGGCTCCTGGAAGCGGCGGTCAAGACCGACATCCGAGCGTTCGTGTTCGCGTCGTCATCGTCGGTCTACGGCGACAAGGCGGAGCTTCCCATGCGCGAGGACGTACCACTCCACCCGGTGTCCCCGTACGGCGTGAGTAAGCTCGCCGCCGAAAAACTCGTTGAGCTCTACCACGTGAACCACGAGCTGCACACCGCCTCGCTTCGATACTTCACTGTGTACGGACCGCGTCAGAGACCCGACATGGCGTTCCACCGGCTCCTTTGGAGCGCCTCGACCGATGAGACGTTCCCCCTGTTCGGCGACGGTCGCCAGACCCGCGACTTCACGTTCGTCACCGATGCGGTGGCCGCGACCATCGCCGCGGCCGAACGGAGCCGCGCCGGAGCGGTGTACAACATCGGTGGGGGCTCGCGCGTATCCATGCTCGACGTCATCGAGACGATCGAGTCGGTCACGGGTAAGACACTGCGCATCGATTCAAAGCCGTGGCAAAAAGGTGACATGCGCGATACCTACGCCGACACCAGCGCCGCCCGGAGCGATTTGGACTACCGCCCGCACACCGCGCTCCGCGACGGCTTGAGCCTCGAGTGGGAGTGGATCCAGAGCCTGTGACGGGCCCTTACACCGAGGAATCCGCGATTGGCGTTGCGACGCCTGGCCCGCTCGTCTATTCTGGTGTCCGACCTGGCGTCCGACCTGGTATCCGAAATGACGCGGGGTTAACGGAACGTTCGAACGAAAAAAAACCGATGAAGCCCAGAGTCATGCCGTTCGCCTTGTTGGCTGCATTGCTCGCCCTGAGCATCAGCTGCGGTGGCAAATCCAACGAGACGATCTCGGCCACCGCACAAGGTGACGAGCGACTCATGGCTCTTGGCCGGCAAGCGCTCGAGAACAAAAAGTGGGACGAAGCGCGCGGCTACCTCCAACAACTCCTCGACGGCTATCCCCGCAGCCAACTCGCAGGCGATGCGCGCCTCGGAGTCGCAGACTCCTACTTCAACCAGAGCGGCAGGGGTAATCTCATCCTCGCGATCGCCGACTACCGGGATTTCCTGACGTTTTTCCCGAACCATCCGCGCGCCGACTACGCGCAGTATCAAATCGCTTCGGGACACTACCGCCAAGTGCAAAGCCCGGACCGCGACCAGGAACCGACCGAGCTCGCGGTGGAAGAGTTCGAGAAACTCATCGAGCTCTACCGGAACTCACGATACGCCGAGGAAGGGCGCGTGATTCTAGCGGAGTGCTACGAACTACTCGCTGAGTCCGAGTTCCGCATCGGCGTGTTCTACCTGAAGATCCGGAAACACTGCCGCGCGTCCATCCCGCGGTTGCAGGCGGTCATCGAGAAGTACCCGACGTTTACGAAAATGGACGAAGTCCACTTTCGGCTAGGCTCCGCCTACCAGTTCTGCCGCCAGCCGAACGAGGCCCTTCCTCATTTCCGTCAGGTCGTCGACAGTTTTCCTGATAGCGAATATCGCGAGGAGGCGCAGACCATCCTCGCGACGCTCGCCACCGAGCCGGCTCCCCCCGGCAAAGCGAAGTAAGGCCAAATAATCCTCGCGCCAACCCTCAAGTAGCACTTTAACCATTCTCGCAAAAACAGCTTGACACTTGCGAGATCGAGTTGCTGCAGTATTCATGCATCTTCGTTCCAATTCCATGTGGAGGTACGCCGTGATGACGTGCGCATCTCGGCCGTCTATGGACGTCCGATTCCCTTGACCGCCTTCGTGCTTAGCGCCGTTTTTCTTCTGCTAGTGGCCTTCCCGGCCGTTTCCCAGGAGACGGGCAGCGAGATCACGGTGCCCAGTCACTGGTCTCGCTACCAAGCCCCGACGAGCTATCCCGAAGGCACCGAGATCCACATTATTGTGGAAGGTGACACGCTCTGGGATCTCGCCGGACGGTATTTCGAAAATCCTTTTCTGTGGCCCCAGCTTTGGGACGCCAACCGCTACGTCGAGAACCCCCACTTGATCTATCCCGGAGACCCTCTCAGCATTCCAGACCTCGACGTCATCCGCCCCGAAGCAATCGCCGCGGGTGAGACCGGGCCGGGTGGCCCGGGAGGTGCTCCGGGCGGAGCTGGCACCGGTCCAGGCGGAGCGCCCGGCGCTGGACCAGGCGGCTTGCCGGGAACCGGAGCCCAGGGACCGGCCTTCTATCCCGCCTACGAAGAACAGACGATCGCGTGCGCCGGCTACATTGGGCCGCGAGAAAATGAGGACATGCGTATCGTGGGCAGCGAGGAAGGTGATGTCAAAGTCGCGCTCGCGAGCTCGGATATCGTCTACATCAACAAAGGGACCAACGACGGTGTCAGCCCCGGCGACCGTTTCTTCGTCCAGAGGCGAGTTTCTTTCGGCTGGGGACTCAGCGGCGCGCACATCGTCCGCTCCGGCGGGGTCGTTGTCCTCGCCGCCCAAGAAAACAGCGCGATGGCGGAAGTCACCGCGTCGTGCACCGACATGTGGATCGGCGACTACCTGATACCGTTCGAGCCGATTCCCGTGCCTTTGCTCCCGAAGCAACCGATCGCCACCAGGTTGACGCCGGAGACCGGACAGATGCGGGGGGAGATCGTCGCTTCGCTCGACGAGATCGGGTCTCTCGCTGAAGGCTATCTCGTCAGCATCGACCTCGGTGAGGGAGACGGGGTGGTTCCCGGCAACATCTTTACGGTGTTCCGGTACATATACCCCGATGCGCCGCGAAGAGTTCTCGGCGAGCTCGCCATTCTCACCGTGCAGCGAGACAACGCAACGGCGCGCATCATGGCGAGCTACGACTTCATGGTCGTGGGGGATTTGATCGAGCTGAAATAACTCGAAAGCTTGGGGCTCTCAGGGGCGCGCTAGCTTCGCCTCGCTCCAGGTGTCGCCTAGATGCACCGACGGACCGTCTTCGGTGACGAGAACGTCTCCGGGAACGAGCTCTCGCAGCAAACGATCGCCCAACTTGCGAAACTCGGGCGACGACAAACTGAGCCCTACCACTTCCCACGGCGGAAACGCGGTGAACCGCAGCTCAACGAGCGCCTTCCACTGCGTGCCCGGCCGCGCGTCGAACTCGAGAACATCGACCCATTGAGGGCGCTTCGCTCCGAGCAAGACGCCCTTCTCTCCGGCGAGCGCGCGCTGGGCGTCCGGGCCTACATAGACTCGAGGGACCGTTTCTACCAAGCGAAACCGCTTCACGCCTGACTCTCTGCGGGAGCGTCCGCGCCCGAGACCTTCTTGTAGAACCGAAGGAAATAGTCGAGCCCCGATACGAGCGCGAGGAGCACGGTGACCCACAGCGCAACGGGTGCGACCGCGGCCACCGGCCCGAGGAACTTGTCACCGAGGATCAGTAGCAATATCGCAACCACTTGTGTCGCCATTTTGCCCTTTCCGAGCGGACTCGCCGGGATCGTAATCCCCTTCTCTATCGCCACCATCCTCAGGCCCATCACCGCGAACTCACGCCCGACGATGACGACAACCATCCAAGCCGGTGCCAGTCCCATCTGAACGAGGCTGATGAACGCGGCGGAGATGAGCATCTTGTCAGCGACTGGATCCAACATGATGCCGAGCGTCGTAATCTGCTTGCGGCGGCGCGCCAAATACCCGTCGAGCCAGTCGGTGAGAGCCGCCACCGCGAAAATGGCGGCGCCAATGAGCTCCCAGCGCTCGGTACGCGTCAGCAAGACGACGACGAGAAGAGGCACGAGAAAGATGCGGCTCAACGTGAGGGTGTTCGGAAGATTGGGGCGCGTCATAAAAAGTCGAAAGTAGATGATAACCCACTTCGACGCCCATCTGCCCCCTAGCGGGTAGCCGCCGCGCGGACCAACGTATCGCACCCCGCACAAGTGTTTATGCTACGATCCGCCCACTTCGAAGGCGGAAACACACTCGATGAACGCTGTCATTCTTGCGGGAGGCAAAGGCATTCGGCTGCGGCCCCTGACGCTGAACACGCCTAAACCGATTGTACCGATCCTCACGCGGCCGTTCTTGTCGCTCCAAATCGATTTGCTCAAGAAAACGGGAATCGAGAATATCGTGTTGTCGCTCTCCTATCAGCCACGAAGGATCGAAGAGCTCTTCAGCGACGGTAGTGGGCTCGGCGTCAAGATCCACTACACCATGGAGCCCGAGCCACTCGGTACAGCTGGCGCGGTCAAGAATGCGGAGTCGCTCCTGGGCGGGCGCACAATCGTGTTCAACGGGGACGTCTTGAGCGACCTCGACCTCGGCGCGGTGCTACGCTTCCATGAAGAGAACGACGCGAAGTGCACCATCGTCCTCACGCCGGTGGAAAATCCCAGCGCCTACGGTTTGGTCGAGACGGAATCGAATGGGAGCGTGAAACGTTTTCTCGAGAAGCCGAGCTACGACGAGATCACGTGCGACACCATCAACGCAGGCGTGTACGTGCTCGAGCCGGAGCTCCTCGACTACATCCCCGAGGGGAAGAACTATTCGTTCGAACGCGGCTTTTTTCCGAGCCTGCTACGCGACAACGTGCCGTTCTACGCTTATGTTCACCGTGGCTATTGGATCGATATCGGTACGCCGGAGAAATACCTCAAAGTCCACCGGGACATCTTGTCGGGCGCACTGCCCTTCGAAGGATTCACCCCGAATGCCGGAGGCACCTATGTCGACCCCAAGGCGAGTGTCGAGAGCGGAGCCAAGATTCAAGGCCCGGGCTACATCGGCGATGGCGTCACCGTCAAGGCGGGCGCCAACCTCGAGCCCTACGCCGTCCTCGGCACGAACTGTCGCATCGAGGAAGGTGCCACCGTCGGCAACTCGGTGCTGTGGTCCGGCGTCCGCATCGGCGCCGAAGCGCGGGTTCGAGGCGCGCTCGTCGGACGAAACGCCCACATCGGCCGCCACTCCATCGTCGACGGAGGCGTCGTGCTCGGCGACAAATCCGTTTTAACCGACTACAGTCGCATTACACCCCTGGACGATGGATAGTTTCGTCGCGCGGTCGCCATCGGCCATCGGCCATCCGCAGGTCGGCGTCGTACACCGACGACGCTGCCATGAACAAGGTCGTCGAGAGCCTGTTAGCGGACGGCTGGTCGCGGCTAGCTGATGGCTGACGGCTGGTGGCCGATGGCGGATTTAAGTTATAATCACATGCTCTCGCGGGCGTAGCTCAGTTGGTAGAGTACTAGCTTCCCAAGCTTGGTGTCGCGGGTTCGAATCCCGTCGCCCGCTCCAGAATTAGACCGTGGCCGGCACCACCTTGACAGCCGATTGAGGAGGATTTGTGGGATTGTTTAGTGGAAAGCCCGAGAACGAGCCGAGCCAGGCTGCGCCCAGCTCCTCGAAAGAGCGTGCTCCCACCCCGATCAAGCGTTCGACGACGGAAATACCGACGGTGATCGGCAAGGACGCCGTCGTCAAAGGTGAGCTGACGAGTCAGAACGACATGCTCATCGAGGGTCGCGTCGAAGGCAAGATCCGTGGAGCCCACCGGGTCGTCATCGGCGAGAGCGGAAACGTGCACGCGCAGGTGCACGCGCGCATCGTGTCCGTACACGGAGAAGTTCACGGCGACTGTGAGGCCTCGAAAAAAGTAGAGATCACGGCGACCGGAAAAGTCTTCGGCAACATCTCTGCAGAAGCGATCGTCGTTGCCGAAGGCGCGACGTTCCGGGGCTCCAGCAGAATGACGAAACCCTCGCAGCCAAAGCCGGTCGAAGCCAAGGCAACGACCAAACCACCGCGGTCGACCGACCGGCCTCCCCCGACGCCTAGCGTCAGCTGACGCGCAAGCGGGTACCGTCAACCAGACGCAACGAGTTTGTCAGGAAGCGAAACGATGAAGATTGGAACAGTCACCGAGATCCAAGACCACGAGTATCGCGTCGGCCTCGTTCCCGGCGGTGTCAAAGCGCTGACCGCTGCAGGACACGAAGTCGTCATCCAGAACAACGCCGGCGTCGGTAGCGGCATCAACAACGAAGAATACGAAGCGGCAGGCGCGACCATCCTCGACACCGCGGATGAGATCTTCGCCACCGCGGATATGGTCATCAAGGTCAAAGAGCCACTTGCCAGCGAAGTTGCCAAGCTGCGCGAAGACCAGATCCTGTTTACGTATCTTCATCTTGCTCCGCTTCAAGAGCTCACCCAAAGGCTGCTCGATCGCGGTGTCGCCGGTGTCGCCTTCGAAACGATCACGGCGCCGGATCGTTCGCTTCCCCTGCTCACACCAATGAGCGAGGTCGCGGGGCGCATGGCCATTCAAGAAGGCGCGCACTATCTCGAAAAGGCCGAGGGAGGACTGGGTACGCTCCTCGGCGGCGTTCCCGGCGTTCCGCGCGGCAGGATTTCGATCATTGGCGGCGGTGTCGTCGGTTTAAACGCATGCAAGATGGCGGTGGGCCTAGGGGCGCAGGTGACGATTCTCGAGAAAAGCCACGCGCGCATGCAATACCTCGACGACATTTTCGAAGGCAGGATCACGACGCTGATGTCGAACCCATTGGCGATCCACGAAACCGTCAAAGAAGCCGACCTCGTCATCGGCGCGGTTCTGATCCCGGGCGCTGCAGCACCGCGCATCGTGACGCGACAGATGGTCAGCGACATGAAAAACGGCGCGGTCATCATCGACGTGGCCGTCGACCAAGGAGGCTGCATCGAGACGACACGACCGACGACGCACAGTGATCCGACCTTCGTCGTCGACGGAGTCGTGCATTACTGTGTCGCGAACATGCCCGGCGCCGTTCCACGAACGTCGACGTTCGCGCTCACCAACGTCACGCTCCCCTATGCCCTCGACATCGCGGACAACGGACTCAAAGACGCGGCTCTATCCAACCCAGGTCTGAAGGCCGGAGTGAATACATACAAGGGTAAAGTCACGTGTGAGCCTGTGGCGAAATCTCAAAATCGCGAGTTCACACCCGTCGAAGAGCTACTCTGAGATTGCCGTTCCGACTCATTATTGACGGCGGGGCCGATGGCGCCTGGAACATGGCGGTCGACGAGGCCCTGCTCGGATCCGCGATGAAGCCGGGTGCAATCCCGACGCTGCGGCTCTATCACTTCCACCGTCCAACGGTCACATACGGCTACGGTCAAGACGTGGCGCAAGCGGTGAACCAAGCCGCTTGCCGCGACAAAAACGTTGAATGTGTCCGGCGTATCACCGGCGGACGGGCACTCCTGCACCAGCACGAGCTCACCTACAGCATCGCTGCGCCACCTTTCGCGCGCTCGGTGAGATCAGCGTATCAGTCCGTGACCGGTGCAGTGCGAAGCGCCCTCCAACGGCTCGGGGTACCCGTCGACCCGCCCGGGGCACCTAGTGAGGACGACACGGCGCGCGCACCGGATCATCTACCTTGTTTGGCCGTTCCCACGGGCCACGAGATCACGGCTGGGGGCAGGAAAGTCGTCGCGAGCGCCATGCGGTTCCGCCGCCGTGGGTTTCTGCTCCACGGCTCTATTCTTTGGTCCATCGACCGGCCGCTTTCGAAACAGGTGACCCGACTCGGCGATCAGGACGCGTTTCCGGCGGTGGGCATCCGGGAGCTCGATGCCCCCGCGTTCGGGGAGGCCGAGCTCGTCGAGGCTCTATCTTCTGCGTTCGAAGAACTTCTGGGTGCGCCCGCAATGCCGGGCGCGCTGAGCCCGGAGGAGTCGGAGCGCGTATCAGCCCTCACGGAGAAATACCGGTCGGAGGGCTGGGCCAGGAGCCGGCACGCTGGATCCCGTTTGGTTGACAACTCGGAAGCCGTTTGGTAAAAATCATTTAGCGCGATATTACTTGTCGCTAACCTCCGTGACACACAAAGGACAATGGACGATGGATGCCTCCGCACTCGATGGCCGTAGCCGCGAGATCCTGCGTCAGGCCGTCCATATCTTCATTACCACTGGCGAGCCGGTCGGATCGAGAACACTCTCGAAAGTCAACGAGCGCGGGTTCTCGGCCGCAACGATCCGAAACGTCATGTCCGACCTCGAAGAGGCTGGTTTCCTCTACCAGCCGTACACGTCAGCGGGTCGGGTCCCGACGGATCGCGGCTACCGGTTCTATGTGAGCACGTTGATGGAAGACTCGGTGTTGCAGCCGCCCGATTGGCAATGGATTCACGATCAGATGTTGCCGAACGAAGCTGGTCTCGGCGGGCCCAGCGGTCTCGTTCAACGAACGACGCGCCTTTTGGCGACGATGACCGGGATGGTAGGATTTGTTACCGGCCCAGACAGCCAACACAGTGTGTTGCGCCATGTCGATTTCGTTCGGATGGCACCGCGACGCTTGCTCGTGGTGCTCGTCACTCAAGCCGGTCACGTGACGAACCGCATCGTGGAGATCTCAGAAGAGCTCAGAGGCGAAGACCTCCTCCAATGTGCACGATATCTCGAAGAGCAATTTCGCGGGTACACCCTGTCCGAAGCACGGGAGATGCTGATGACGCGTCTCCAGGAGCTCGAAGCTGTCGTCAATGACCTGGTGCGCAATGCGCTCACCATCGCCGATGCCGCCTTCTCGGAGGAGCTGACTTCGGAAGTTCACGTCGAAGGAACTTCGAGCGTTTTGAGCGAGCCCGAGTTCGTGAAGAACATCGAACGTGCGCAGCAGCTCCTCGCGACACTCGAACAGCGACACAGATTGGTCGGGATTCTCAACGCCTGCCTCGAAGGACCCGAAGTGCGGATCGTTATCGGTTCGGAAGCGCAGGTGCCGGATCTCGAAGGCATCTCTCTGATCGGCGCCCGATACAGCAACGGCAGCCGAGACCTGGGGTCGATTGGCATCATGGGCCCCACGCGCATGGAGTATGCCCGACATATTTCCGTAGTTGACTACATAGCGAGCTCTTTGTCGGCCGCGATTGCACAGGTTGGGCAAGAGCAAACAAATTAATTCAATCGAAGCACGCAACCGCGATCGATCTCCGCATCGATCACCGAAGGGAACGGACGCGGGTGCGTTCGTTTTGATACGTGAGTACTAATGTCGAGAAAAAGACGCCACAAAAAACGCCGTACTGATGAAGCCGAAGCCGAAGTCGGAGTCGAGACCGAGACGGTCAAAGTCGCGGCACCAGTGGTAGAACCGATTGAAGATGATATCGAACGCGAACACGAAGCGAGCTCCGACGCCTCTTCCGATCCACCGGAGGAGGCGGAGGAGCCCGGGCCCGAAGACGCCAGAGGCCGGGACGACGAAGAGCTCGAACGCCTCGCGGCCGAAGCCCGGGAAATGCGTTCGCTGGCGCAGCGCAAGCAGGCCGAGTTCGAAAACTACCGAAGACGTATCGAGCGCGAGCGCGCCGAAACCGTCAAATACGCCGCGGCGGACGTCATAAAGGAGATACTACCGGTGCTGGACAATCTCGAGCGTGCCATGGAAGCAGCAAAGTCCGCTCCGACCGAGGGCGAAGGCCAGCTTCGCGAAGGCGTCGAGATCATCTGCAAGCAGTTTCGAGACACTCTGGACAAGCTGGGGCTGACCGAAGTGGACGCACAAGAGGCGCCTTTCGACCCGCACGTCCACGAGGCGGTGGCCCGCGTGGAAACGGACGAACATCCTGAAGGAACGGTGGTGAGAGTCCTCCAGAAGGGTTACTTCTTCAAGGACCGGCTGCTGAGGCCCTCGATGGTAAGCGTGTCACTACCCACCGGTGGCGGGTCATCGCAGCAAGACCACGAAAGCGAAGACGAAGCCGTTCGGCAGGGAGAGTGACACTAAGAAATGCCAAATGACGAGCAAGGAGCCATACATTGAGTAAGGTCGTCGGTATCGATCTCGGAACCACGAACTCGTGCATCGTGGTGATGGAAGGTGGCACACCGCAGGTGATCCCGAACCAGGAAGGGGCGCGCACGACCCCGTCCATCGTGGCTTTCACCAACAAAGGCGAAAGGCTCGTCGGACAAATCGCCAAGCGCCAAGCGTTGACCAACCCCCAGAACACGGTGTACAGCGTCAAGCGTTTGATCGGGCGCCGCTTCAACTCGCCGCAGATCCAGTCCGCGGCCAAAGTACTCCCTTACGAGATCATCGAAGCGACGAACGGCGACGCTCACATTCAGATCGACGACAAGGTCTACAGCCCGCCCGAGATCGCTGCCGTCGTCCTGCAAAAGCTGAAGGCGGCCGCCGAGGACTATTTAGGCGAGCCCGTGGAAGAGGCGATCATCACCGTTCCGGCGTACTTCAACGACTCCCAGCGCCAAGCGACCAAGGACGCCGGACAAATCGCCGGCCTCGATGTACAGCGCATCTTGAACGAGCCCACGGCGGCTTCCCTCGCCTACGGGATGACGCACAACGCGTCCGGCAAAGTCGCGGTCTACGACCTCGGCGGCGGCACGTTCGATATCTCGATCCTCGAGCTGAGCGACGGCATCTATCAGGTGCTCGCCACCGGCGGTGACACCTACCTCGGCGGTGAAGACTTCGACCAGCTGATCATCAACTGGCTCGTGGAAGAGTTCCAGAAAGATCACGGAATCGACCTCACCGGCGACCGCATGGCGCTCCAACGGCTCAAAGAGGCCGCGGAGAAAGCGAAGTGCGAGCTCTCCACTCAGGCCCAGGCCGAGGTCGTCCTGCCGTTCATCTCAGCGAACCAGAGCGGACCCAAGCACCTCAACACCGTGCTCACCAAGACGAAGTTCGAGCAGATGATCGAGCCTCTGCTCGAGAGAACGCGCAAGCCGTGTGAAGACGCGCTCAAACAGGCCGGCATCTCCGCATCCGATCTCGACGACGTCATCCCTGTCGGCGGTCAGACACGAACGCCGAAGGTTTTCGAGGCGATCCAGCAGATCTTCGGCAGGGAGCCGAACCGCAGCGTCAACCCGGACGAAGTGGTCTCGATCGGCGCCGCGATTCAAACCGGTATCATGCAGGGCGAGGTTACCGACCTCGTGCTGCTCGACGTCACCCCGCACACGCTCGGTATCGAGACCAAGGATGGAACGTTCACGCCGCTCATCGACAGGAATGCCAACATCCCGACGAAGAAGAGCCGAATATTCACCACCGTCACCGACAACCAGACCAAAGTGGAAGTGCACGTTCTCCAGGGTGAAGGCACGATGGCGCACGAGAACACGTCACTGGGTCGCTTCATGCTGACCGACGTCGCGCCGGCACCGAAGGGCGTCCCTCAAGTCGAAGTCATCTTCGAGATCGACGTGAACGGCATCGTCCAAGTGACCGCGTTGGATCAGGCGACTGGACGTCAGCAGAACATCACCGTGCGCGCGGCCAGCGGGCTCACCCAGTCCGAAGTCGAAAAGGCGAAAACCGAGTCCGACCAACAAGCCCAGCTCGAAGCGGGACTCAAAGAGCGCGACCGTATCGTCGGCCAGCTCCAGGGCCTCAACCAGAGCACGCGCAAGACCTTCGAGCTTCTGTCAGCGAAGCTCACCGATCAGGAGCGTGACTCCGCCACGGAGGCGCTCACCCACGCTGAGAAAGCCAAGGAAGGCTCGATCGAAGATCTTCAATCTGCGCTCGCGCAGCTCGAGACGACGGCCGAAGCTCTCGGCCAGGCTATGCTCCGCGGCTAAGAAAACCCGCGTTCCACCCGCGGTCCGGGGCGTAAGTATTTATAATGAATCGAATCGCCCGGGAGACTCGTATTGACTAGTACTGCAAAACGCGATTACTACGAAGTGCTCGGCATCGACCGCCAGGCGAGCCAGCAAGAGGTGAAGAAGGCTTACCGCCGTCTCGCCGTCCAATACCACCCCGACAAGAATCCTGGCGACCCCGCAGCCGAAGACTCCTTCAAGGAAGCGGCCGAAGCCTACAGCATTCTCGGCGACGAGGACAAACGTGCCGTCTACAATCGCTACGGGCACGAAGGGCTGCGCGGCGGACCGCAAGTCAACTCCGACATCTTTCGCGAGTTCAGCGACATTTTCGGTGGCGGCAGCATCTTCGAAGATCTGTTCGGTGATTTTTTCGGAGGCGGCCAAAGACGCCCGCAACGCGGAGCAGATCTTCGCTACGATCTCGAGATCACGTTCGAAGAAGCCGTCAGAGGCACCGAGACGCGCATTCTCGTCCCGCGCAACGAGCTGTGCGATACCTGTCAGGGCTCGGGCACCAAGCCGGGAACCCGGAAACAACAGTGCGCAACGTGCGGCGGCCACGGGCAGGTCCGCTACCAGCAAGGCTTTCTCGTCGTCGCCCGGCCGTGCCCCGATTGCCGGGGAGCCGGTCAGTTCATTCCCAACCCTTGCGCCGAGTGCTCCGGCACAGGCCATGTCGTCCGAGAGCGCCAGCTAACCCTCAAGATCCCGGCCGGCGTCGATACCGGCTCGCGGATTCGATCAATAGGCCACGGCGAAGCGGCTCCACGCGGTGGACATCCCGGTGATCTCTACGTCGTTCTCACCGTGAAGCCGCACAAGATCTTCCGCCGGGACGGCGAAGATATTCTTCTCGAGCTTCCGCTCACGTACTCTCAGGCTGCGCTCGGCGCGGATGTCGACGTACCCACCATCCACGGCTCGGAACCTATAGCCATCCCCGCCGGCACACAAACCGGAACGAGGATCCGCATCCGCAACAAGGGCGTTCCGCGGCTCAACGGAGGGGGTAAGGGCGATCAAATCGTCTTCGTCACCGTCGTGACGCCGCAAAAGCTCACAAAAGAACAGCGAAGCCTGCTGGAAAAGCTGGGAGACATCACTCCACCGCCGAAGGTCGGCGAGCGCGCCACCGGGAAGGAAAAAAGCTTCTTCGAGAAGCTCTTTGGCTAGTTATCCTCTTCTAGAGCTGACGGGCTCCGCGGAAGAGCTCGAGATCGCGACCGCGTTTGTTCACGAGCACGGCCGTCTAGGAACCGAAGAACCTGACGATGCGTCCTCACTGCGCGTTTACTTTACGGAGTCCGTAAACATCCACGCTATCGTCGACGAGCTCGGGCGGAACCTGCCTTCGCTAATCTGCCGCGTCGCCACTCCGGTTCGGAGTCGCGACTGGCTCGCCGAGTGGAAGGCCGAGCTCGAAGGTTTCTCCATAGGCTCGCGATACTTCGTGCTCCCGACGTGGAAACCGAACGTCGAGACGACGCGAACGGTGTTGCGCATCGATCCCGAGCAAGCGTTCGGCACCGGGCCCACGAGACCACACTACTCTCGGTCGAGCTCGTCGAAAAGTACGTTTCCGCTGGATGCAGTGTGATCGACGTTATGTTTCGGTTCAGCTGGAACATGACAGTCCTGAAGTTAAAATACGCACATGGAAAAAGGAGCTGTCATGAGCAAAGGTCGTCGTCGTCACACTGCGGAGCAAAAGGCAGAGCTGTTGCGCCAGCACGTTGCCGAGAAAAAGCCGGTCTCGGAGGTATGCAACGAGGCAGAAATCCAGCCGAGCCTGTTCTACACATGGCAAAGGGAGCTATTGGCTGGAGCCCATACGGTGTTTTCGTTCCGTCGTGCGCCGAGCCGTGAGAAGGAGCTAGAGGAGAAGCTCTCCCGTCTCAAGGCGAAGGTGGCCCGTAAGGATCAGATCATCGCTGAGGTGACCGAAGAGTACGTGACACTCAAAAAAAACTTGGGGAAGCCTGAGTGGTGCCTGGATTCCCCATGACCGTCGTGACGAGGTTGTCGACTTCGTGAACACAATCGCCACCAAGACCCAGCTTCCGGTCCAGCAGATCGTTCAGTGGTGCGGGATCGCTCGGGGCAAGTTCTACGACTGGCGCAAGCGGTACGGGAAGGTGAATGAGCACAACGGCCTGGTGCCGCGGGATCACTGGATCGAAGAATGGGAGCGCCAGTCCGTGATCGACTACTTCGACTGCCACCCACTGGACGGGTATCGCCGACTCACGTTCATGATGCTGGACGAAGACGTGGTGGCAGTTAGCCCCTCGACGACGTACCGGGTGTTGTCGAAGGCGGGTCGTCTGGACCGTTGGAACCCGAAGCCGTCGAAGAAGGGAACGGGCTTCGTTCAGCCGCTGCGAGCGCACCAGCACTGGCACACGGATATCTCGTACTTGAACCTGGGTGGGACGTTCTACTACCTCTGCTCGTTTCTGGATGGTGCGAGCCGCGCGGTGGTTCACTGGGAGATTCGTGAGTCGATGACGGAAGCGGATGTGGAGTGCATCTTGGAGCGAGCAAAGGAGCGGTACCCCGATGCGCGGCCTCGAATCATCTCGGACAACGGTCCGCAGTACATCGCGAAGGACTTCAAGGCATTCATCCGCATCTCAGGGATGACGCACGTGAGGACCGCGCCGTACTACCCGCAATCGAACGGGAAGATTGAGCGTTGGCACAAGACGATAAAATCGGACGCCCTGCGTCCTGCCAGCCCCACGAGCCTCGAAGAGGCTCGCCGCTTGATGGGACGATTCGTCGAATATTACAACGGGGTTCGCCTGCACAGCGCGATCGGCTACATTGCGCCGCTGGACTTCATGGATGGCAAGGCCACCCAGATCTGGTCGGAGCGAGACCGCAAACTCGAGCAGGCTCGGAAGCTGCGGCGTGAGCGCCGTGCGAACAAGGTGCCCGCATGAACACTCTGATCCCAGGAGCCCCACTCCGTTCCCTCTCGCCCACAAGCATTGAGTACCAGAGAGCGCAGGGGGCGTCAAGGGCGGCGAAGCCGGCGCGCGCAGCGCGCTTTACCCTTGACGCCCCCGAGCACTCTGGTACGATCCCTGGGGCGATAGGGGACATCCTGCCGCCGGGCGTTGCGTTAACGTCCAACCTCGCTGTCATCTTCACGCTGAACCAATACAGTTACCGGCACCGGATTCTCTCGATGGTGGCCGCTCACGAAGGTGCACGCTCCGTTCTGGCTATCGACGTCGACCCGGAAGCAGTCGAGTGCGCTCGCGCCAACCTCGCGCGGAATGGCCTGTCCGCGGAGTCCGCGTCGAGTGCGCTAGCTGGAAAGAGTTAGAATCCGTCGACGCCGACGTTGTGGTGGCCAATCTCAATACGATGATCCTGAAACGTGCCGTTCACTCGATGTTTGGAACGATTCTTCTTTCCGGAATCTTTGTCGAAGAAGTCGACGAGCTCGAGCTCCCGAACGATTCCGAAGTCGTGGAACAACGGCGTGCCGGCGAGTGGGCGGCACTGGTGATCAAGAGAGCACGACATGGGTAGAGAGCGCCGCTTCTTCGTACCCGACCTCGGCGCATCGAGCATCGAGCTTACCGACGAAGAGGCGCATCACCTGACCCACGTCCTTCGCCTTGGCGAAGGTGATACCGTGGCGCTGTTCGATGGCAAGGGCCACGCCGCAAACGCGACTGTTGCTCGCATCGATGGCGGTGTCGTCGAGCTCGAAGTCCGCGACCGCGTACTTGCGAACGAGTCGCCTCTCGCGCTCACGCTCGCCGTTGCCGTGCCCAAAGGCGATACGATGTCGCTCATCGTTCAAAAGCTCACCGAGCTCGGCGTCGCCACGATTCAGCCCCTTCTCAGCGACAATAGTGAGATGCCCGGCGACGCGGTGATGAAGCGCATCGAGCGCTGGCAGCGTGTTTCCCTCGAAGCCGCCAAGCAGTGCGGCCGAAGCCAACTACCGTGCATCGAGAACCCCAAACCCTTCGAAGCTCTCGCGCGTCCCGACACGATGGTTCTGACACCCGGCGCTCCCCCACTGGTATCGTCGGAGAAACTCTCCGCGAACCCAGTCGTGCTGGTTGGCCCCGAAGGTGGCTGGTCGGCACCCGAGCTCCATCTCGCCAACAATCGTGAGCTGACCGTCTTCGGCCTAGGCCCGAGAACGATGAGAACTGAAACCGCCGCCATCGCCGCCGCCACATTGATGCAGTGGCTGGCCGGAGACCTTCGCTAGCGCAACCCTCCACGAGAAACAAGTCCGAGTATTTTCGAGAAAAAGTGTAGTAGTAGGACTCGCCGTCGTCGGAGATCTGGATCGCGTAAATTTCGGAGAGACCCGTGGTATCGGAGGGAGTGATTACTTTCCAAAGCTCTCGGCGTCCCGTCTCGATCTCGACACGAAACGGAATCCATGGCCCGGACGGCTGCCCTTCATCTCGCGGGACCCAAAATGGCGTCTCGAACCATCCGCCTTGCCACGTCTCCTGCTGTTGCTTGGGGAGAAGCCCTGGGAACGGATTCGATGGCGTCACCGGCAGATGCTATCAAGGCATGCCACCTTTTTCGATCTGGAAAAAGTAGCATCCACGTTTCACTTACTAATGTAGGCTCGGTATGCCCCGTGTGAAGCAAAGGATTCAACGACGGACATGATCGCCTCACTCCGAACAGATCGTCCCGACCCCGAGCTTCTCGGAGGAAAAGGAGCCCACCTCGCTCGTCTCTCGAGCGCCGGTTTTCCCGTGCCTTCGGGATTCGTGGTGATCACGGACGCGTACCGCGCGTTCGTCGAGAGCCATGAGCTGGACGACTGGCTCGAGAAGCTCTCTCGCGCCGAGAGCTCCGAGGTAATCGAAAGCGCCGTCAAGCAACGTTTTGCCGATGCGCGGATTCCCGAAACCGTTGCGCAGTTCATTCGAGACGCCTACGGCGAGATGGGCAGTCCCCCCGTAGCGGTCCGCTCGTCGGCCAACGCGGAGGATCTACCCGATCTTTCGTTCGCCGGCCAGTACGAATCTTTCTTGAACGTGTCGGGCGAGGACGACGTGCTCGAGCGTGTCATGACGTGTTTGGGCGAGCTTGTGGACGGCCCGGGCGATCGCCTATCGCCGCACCCACGGGCTTTCGAACGCTTCGGTCTACATGGCTGTCGTCATCCAAAAGATGGTTCCGAGTGAAGTCGCGGGCGTCTTGTTCACGGCGAACCCCGTGAACGGTAAACGCACGGAAATGGTCGTGGAAGCCGCGGCCGGATTGGGCGATGCTCTCGTTTCTGGAAGAGTGGCGCCCGAGCGCTACCTGCTCGAAGGTGCAACCGGCGCCGTCCTGGAGCGGCAGGGCGCCGCCGCCGTCGCACTCTCCGACGCCTCGGTTGAAGAGCTCGCTCACCTTGGACGCCGCGTCGCCGAGCTCTTCGACGTACCGCAAGACATCGAGTGGGCATTTGCAGAAGGTCGCATTCATCTCGTGCAGTCCCGCTCCATCACCTCGCTCTATCCCCTCCTTGAAGGCCTCTCACCGGACGGAGCGCTGCACGTTCTTTTCTCGTTCGGAGCCGTGCAAGGGATGCTCGATCCCATCACGCCTCTCGGACGAGACACGTTGTACTCGGTGTTCGCCGGAGGCGCCCAATGTCTCGGGCTCGACGTGAATCGCGACAGCCAACGTGCTCTGTTCACGGCGGGCGAGCGCATCTTCGTCAACGTGACGCCTATCCTTCGAAGCCCGATCGGCCGGCGCGTGTTCCGGAGGGCCTTCGCCATGATCGAGCCGAGCGTCACCGCCTCCGCCGCGAAGCTCGTGCGCGACCCGCGCCTCGGTTCTCACTTACCTCGTTTCATCAGCGTGGCGCGGCTCCTGCGCGTTCTGGTACCGCTCGCCGTCCGTGTTCTCTTGGCGGTCGCTCGACCGGAAAGGAGGCGCCGGACCATCACCCGAACATGCGAGAAAGCCCGAAGTTTTTCGTGATACGTCTTATGGGAGACGTGCGGGGGGCTTTGCTCGACTCCGGCAAGGAGCTCGTCGAGGCTTCAAGGCTCGACGCTCCAGAGGATGTGTTCTTTCTGAGATTCACGGAGCTTTCTTCTGACGCCGATTGGCACGATACCGTGCGCACGAGAGGACGCGCCTACGAGCACGAGCAACATCGACGCCAGATCCCGCGGGTCCTGACGAGCGAGGGCGAAGCCTTCTACGAATCTGGACCCGCCGTGAGCGACGAGGACAACGTCCTGGTCGGAGCTCCCGTATCACCCGGCATCGCCGAAGGCCGGGTGCACGTCGTGCTGCGACCGGAAGGGGCGACGCTCGCGCCTGGCGACATACTCGTCTGCCCGGGGACGGATCCCGCCTGGACGCCGCTATTTCTTGTCGCCGGCGCTCTCGTGACCGAAGTCGGTGGCATGATGACGCACGGCTCCGTCGTCGCGCGAGAGTACGGCATCCCCGCCGTCGTCGGCGTCCACGAAGCCACGACGAGACTCGTATCCGGCCAGCGCGTGCGCGTCGACGGCACGTCGGGCCGCGTCGTGCTCCTCGACTAGGACAGGATCAAGTCGGGCGCCGGGTGTGAGCTGATGCAGAACCCGATTGGAGAATCCACACCGAGACAACCCACGAGTCCATGTCGAGTGCTCTTGATGAGTACCGTCCTATCCATCTTCGCGTCGCTTCGACGGCGGAAGACAAGATCCTCGCCCGTTGCTACGATTCTGGATTCGCCGAGGCAAAGGGAAACTACAACGGTATCTCCACCGCGAGCGACACCAAGGTCTACTACGTGCTGTCCACCGACTCGTTGGACACTGGCGCCCAAATGTTCGTCTTCGATCCCCGCTCCGAAACAATCGAGCACGTCGGCGATCCTAGACCTAGAGAATGACCATCGCGGGCACGCGCCTCGTGGCAACCTCTGCGATCCGCGTGATGCCGCCAAAGATCACGCTCCCTGACAAACCCGCAAGGATGACACCCGCGATGAAGTCGAACCAAAAGTGGCAAAGTGGCGGCTGAGGTGGGCTCTTAGCTCGGCGATACCTACCGTGGTAATGGACGGATCATCGTCGGCGTCATCAGTGGTCACAATGTCAAAGCTACCATCCGGCGATGGGCTACGACCCCTGGGGCAGCCGCCGGCTCGCGAACAGGCCCACGAGCATGATCGTCGCGGTCCCGAACACGATGATCAGGTAGTTGTGGGATCGCGGCGATCAGCAGGCCTCGAAGACCCGACGGGAGCTGAGTGGCGATGAAATACGGGAACACTCGGTCGGCCTGGTACTCGGAGCGGAGCAGCTCGGGCTGGACCGTGTAGAACACGAATAGCGTCGTGCCAATCAGGAAGAAGATCGCGGAGAGCGGCAGGTAGGAGAGCGCGCCGAGCCAGACGCTCTTGCGGGCTTCCGCGGTGGAGCTCGAAGCAATGTAGCGCTGGACGAAGTTCTGGTCGATGCAGAAGTTCTGGAGGTTGATCACGATCCCGAAGACAAGGACCACCCAGAAGGTCTGCTCGGCGAGGCTGGCGCCGAAGCTGCCGAGGCTGAACTTCCCCTGAGCGGCCGCGACGTCGAAGAGCTGGCCCGGCCCCTCGAGCAGCCCGAGGAGCATCAGCAGCAGGCAGGTCAGCGCCCCGACGCTGAGCACGATCGTCTGGATGGCGTCGTTCCAGATCACCGCGACGATCCCGCCTACGAAAGAGTAGAGCGTCACAGAGACTCCGGTCACCACGATGATCCAGCGGATGTCCCAGCCGAGTAGCACCTCGATCGGCAGCGCCATCAGGTACGTTACGGTTCCGATGCGTGCGAGCTGGGTCAACAAGTAGCACGAGCTTGCGTAGAGGCGCGCCCAGGTGCCGAAGCGATGCTCCAAGTGGCTGTAGGCGGAGATTTCGGTGCTCTCCCGGTAGTACGGAACGACCCAGCGCACTGCGACCCACGCCGCAAGCGGGAGCGATAGGCTGAACACGAAGCCGTTCCAGTTCGAAGCGTAGGCGCTTCCGGGAAGCGCCAGGAAACTGATGCTGCTCACGTAGGTCGCGAGAATCGACATCCCCGTGACCCAGCCCGGCAGAGCGCGTCCCGCCGCCGTGAAGCCCTCGCGCGAGCGGGTGCGCGGGTAGAAGTAGAACCCGACACCCATGGCCAGGGCGAAGTAGACGCCCAGGACGAGCAGATCCGGACCGCTCAGGTGCTCGGACATGCGCGGGTCTATTCCATTTCAAGTGTCCGGAAGGTCCGGATGGCAACGACGTGATTGGCGACAAACGGCAACATTAGTCTCATCTTCGTCGATGTCATGAAATATAAAATGGGTGACTGTCACCTCGAGGCGAAAACCAAGTATCTCACCCTCGACTTGCCGGAGAGCAACGACATCCTCGACGATACCGAGGCGCTCCGGGAGCGAATGCAAAACGACGGCCATCTGCTGATTCGTGGATTGCACGATGCCGAGGAAGTTTTGCAAGCGCGACGCGACATTCTCCAGATCATGGCCGATGAACGCAAGCTCGATCCAAATGCACCGCTGATCGAGGGCGTCACCAATCTCGATCGCGAAGAAGTCGCCAGCTCGTCGGTCCGTGGTCGCGAGCATCTCAAAACCGACTCGCTGAAGCGCGTCGTCTGCGGCAAGCGCATTATGAAGTTTTTCGATCGGTTCCTCGGCGGCGAATCGCTCAGCTACAATTTTCAGTGGCTGCGCACGGCAGGCCCCGGCGCTGGTACGACGACCCACTACGACGTCGTTTACACATGGGCAGCTGTACGCAGAACCTGTACACATGCTGGACGCCGATCGGCACCGTCACTCCCGAGATGGGACCGCTGGTCCTCTGCCTCGGCTCGAACCAATGGCGGGAAGTGATCGACACCTCCTATGAATGTACTACTGTTTTTCGTTGCAGAAAGGACAGGTTGCGGACCGGGCGTGGAGCGGCTTGCGGCAGTTCCAACAAAAACCCGCGGACGATTTCTCCCTCGCTCTCAATCGAAGCCGGATGTCGTCGCGCCGAGCCGAACGGTGGTCGATCTCGCTCGCCGTGCCGAGATCATCCAAGAGCTCGCCCGCGCGCTGGTAACGAGCCGAAATCTCGGGCGACAACGCTTTGATAATGATCTCTTCGACTTCGACGGGTATGGCCTTGTTGCGCTCTCGTGGGCGCACGAGTCGGCCCGATCGCGCCATTTTCTCGAGTTGACGGGGGTTGGCACTGAAATACGGGAGAACGCCGGTCATCATTTCGTACATGACGACGCCGATGGAATAGACGTCGGAGGCGAACATCGCGCGGCCTTGAAACTGCTCGGGCGCCATGTACGGTGGACTACCAATAATCGTCGAGGCTTGGTCTGCGACTTCGAGAAATCTCGACGTGCCGAAATCCGTGATTTTGATTCGGCCTCGAGGCGTGACCAGCATGTTCCCGGGTCGCAGGTCACGATGCAGCACGCTCTGTTCGTGAGCATACTCGACACCCGTCGCGATCTGCCGCGAAAAATTGATGGCGGTCTCGAGCTCTAGCCTCTTCCCATGTTGGATCATCGCTTCGAGGCTCTCGCCTTCGACGAACTCCATGACGATGAAGAAGTAATCGTCCGCCTTCTCGGCGGTGACGATGCTGACGATGTTCTCGTGGTCGAGCGCCGCCAGCAAACGGGGCTCGTGCAGGAGCTCGTCGAACTCCCCGTTTTGCTTGTGAGGAACTTTGATGGCGACCTTCTTGTCAATCCAGGTGTCGCGGACCAGATAGACCGTGCCGAATCCCCCGCTCCCGAGGGTCTTTTGGATTTCGTATTTGCCGAGCGTCTGGCCTAGCAGGAACATGTTGGACGGGTTGAGAGTATATCATTAGCTATCAGCCTATGTGTTGACAACACAAGGGTTTTTGCCTACCATTATTCGTTGGGACCTTTTCAGCGCAAAGTGCGAACCAATCAAAGGATGCGTGGCACGGATGCGCCACTAGCCTGGTCGTAGCGATTCGATCTTTCACGCCGGCCTGAATCGTTCCGGGTCGGAAGGAACAAACATATGCACATCAACGACTTGTTAAAAGTCGCCTCGGAGCGGAAAGCCTCCGATTTGCATTTGGAAGTGGGTAGCCACCCGGTCATTCGTATGGCGGGCGAGCTGGTACCGCTCGTGGAAATGAAACGGCTCATGCAGGAGGACACCATCGCGATGGCGTTCTCGAGCATGAGTAACCGCCAGAAGCAAAAGTTCAAGGATAACCTCAAGATCGATATCGCCTACAGTGTCCCCGGTCTCGGACGTTTCCGTGCGAACGTATTCCAGCAGCGCGGCACGGTCGGGTTGGTCCTTCGTGTCATTCCGGTGAAAATCCTCACCATCCGCGAGCTCGGTCTGCCTCTCGTGCTCGAGAAGATCGCCCAGGAAACCCGCGGGCTCCTCCTATGCACGGGAACCACGGGTTCGGGTAAGTCCACGACCCTCGCCGCGATGATCGACTACATCAACTCGCATCGCTGCGAGCACATCATGACCATCGAGGATCCGATCGAGTTCCTCCACCGCGACAAGAAGTCCATCGTCAACCAGCGCGAGGTCGAGGTCGACACCAAGACTTTCGCCGGCGCCCTACGTAGCGCACTCCGCCAGGATCCGGATGTCATCCTCGTCGGTGAGATGCGGGACTACGAAACGATCGAGACTGCCATCACCGCTGCGGAAACGGGCCATTTGGTGCTCTCGACACTTCACACGTTGGACGCGACCGAGACCATCAACCGTATCATTGCGGTCTTCCCTCCTCACCAGCAGAAGCAGATTCGTCTCCAGCTCTCCGGTGTTTTGAAGGCCGTGGTCTCGATGCGCCTGATCCCGCGTGCGGACGGCCATGGCCGTGTGCCGGCTGTCGAAGTGATGATTGCGACACCGTTCATCCGCGACTGCATCATCAACAAAGACAAGACCAAGCTGATCCACGAAGCCATCGCCGCCGGCGTGTCGCAATACGGGATGCAGACCTTCGACCAGTCCATCTTCAACCTCTACAAGAAGGACCTCATCACCTACGACGAGGCCTTGCGACGAGCCAGCAACCCGGACGAGTTCAAGCTCAAGATCCAGGGAATTCAATCCACGAGCGACCTCGCTCAGGAGGAGATGGAGAAGAGCATGACCGACTTCATGGACGACCGCCCTGGTGGAGGAAGCGAGTTCGAGCTCAGCTAACGGCCTCCCGCCGGATCGTCCCCCGCGAAATCACGCCAAGCCACGAGATTTCGCACTAGCGGTATTGGCGCGCCGCGCTCATAGCGAGGGTGAGCTTGCCCAGAAGATGACTCGCGCCGGCTACCAAGCCGACGAGATCGAACAAACTCTGCAATATCTTCGAGATCGGCGCTACGTAGACGACGCCTCCTTCGCTCGTGACTTCGCCCGGGGGCGCGCCGAGCGCCGGCGTTGGGGTCCCGCACGCATCGAACAACGGCTTCGTCTCCTCCGACTTTCCGAAAAACACATCGAAGCGGCGCTTTCGGAGACCTTCCCTGATGGCGAGCGCGATAACGCCGAGCGTGCTCTCGAGCGGTTCCTCGAGACCGACCGGCGCCCCCTTACTCGTTTATCGGGCGACAAGCGTAAAGCTCGCGCCTACCGCCACCTTCTCTCGCGCGGTTTCTCGCCCGAAACCGTTCATGAATTGGTAACCGGGCGAGATTTCGACGATACTGAAGAGTTAGAATCGTAGAAACCAAGTCGTGATGAAGGTTAGAGAGATACGGAAGCGCTTTCTCGACTACTTTGCTCAAAACGAGCACAGGGTCGTTCAGAGCTCCTCTCTCGTTCCCCTAGACGATCCCACGCTCTTGTTCGTGAACGCGGGGATGAACCAGTTCAAGGACGTCTTCCTCGGACTCGAAACCCGCGACTATCGCCGGGCGGCGACCGTTCAGAAGTGTGTCCGCGCCGGTGGCAAGCACAACGACCTCGAAAACGTCGGCGTGACCGCGCGTCACCACACGTTCTTCGAGATGCTCGGGAACTTCTCGTTCGGCGATTATTTCAAGAAAGAAGCCATCGATTTCGCGTGGAAGTTTCTCGTCGATGAGCTCGGGCTCGACCCCGAGCGACTCGCGGTCACGATTTTCGAAGGTGATGACGACGTCGAGCGCGACGGCGAAGCTCACGAATTTTGGAGCAAATACCTCCCTCCAGAAAAAATCCGGGAGCTCGGGAAAAAAGACAACTTCTGGTCCATGGGCGACACCGGGCCGTGCGGTCCATGCTCCGAAGTGCACTTCTATCAAGGTGACGATTTCCCGTGTGACCAGCCCGAGTGTCTCGGCGTCGCTTGCGAGTGCGATCGCTGGCTCGAGATCTGGAACCTCGTGTTCATGCAGTTCGACCGGAGCGAGGACGGAACGCTCACTCGCCTTCCCGCGCCGAGCGTGGATACCGGGATGGGGCTCGAGCGAATCGCGGCCGTCGTTCAAGGCGTCCTGAGTAACTACGATACCGACCTGTTCACGACGCTTGTGGACGCGATATGCACCCGCACCAAGAAGACGTACCGTGGCTCGAGCTCGGACGACGACGTCTCGCTGCGCGTCATTGCCGACCACGTCCGTGCCACGACGTTTCTGATCTCCGATGGTGTCATGCCCGCCAACGAGGGGCGCGGCTACGTGCTGCGCAAAATCATGCGTCGAGCCATGCGCCACGGAAAGAAACTGGGCGTCGACGAGCCGTTTCTCCACGAGCTGACGGAGACGGTCATCGAGGAAATGCAAGACGCATATCCCGATCTGTTGCTCGGGCGCGAGTTGGTTCGCCGCGTCGTCCGCTCCGAAGAAGAGCGCTTCCGCACCACCCTCGCCACCGGCATCGCCGCTCTCGAAGAAAAACTCGCTCTGCCCGGCGTGATCGAAAAGAAAGTGCTACCGGGCGCCGACGCGTTCAAGCTTTACGACACCTTCGGCGTGCCGCTCGATCTCCTCGAAGATATCGCCGACGAATCGGGCGTCGCCATTGACCAGGACGGGTTCGAGAAGGAAATGGAAGGCCAGCGCAAGAAAGCGCGGGAGTCGTGGAAGAAGACGGCTGCGGTTCCGGATCGAACCATTTATGGTGAGCTCCGAGGACGCTTCGAGACCCGTTTCGATGGCTACGCCCACACCAAAGAAGCGGGCCGCGTGTTGGCGATGACTCGAGACGGCGTCGAAGTTTCGGAGCTTTCCCAAGGTGACGAGGGCGAAGTGTTTCTCGACACCACGCCGTTTTATCCCGAGGGTGGTGGCCAAGTTGGCGATCGAGGTGTCCTGGCCGGCCCGGACGGCGTGGCTGACGTTCTCGATACACAATCCGCCGTTGCCGGTCTCATCGCTCACCGGGTCAAAATAGCCAAGGGAACGTTGGGTCGCGACCAGCACATCACCGCAACGGTGGATCATGCACGCCGTACCGGCGCCGCTTCGCACCACACGATGACTCACATGCTCCACGCGGCTTTACGGGAAACGCTCGGCCCGCACGTCAAACAGGCCGGCTCGCTCGTGGCGCCGAACCGGCTCCGATTCGACTTCTCCCACTTCGCGCCGCTTACACCCGGCGAGCTCGAGCAAATCGAAGGTCGCGTGAACGAGAAAATCCAAACCGACCTCGAGGTGACGTCGGAGACGCTTCCGATCGACGAAGCCCTCGCTCGCGGCGCGATCGCCTTCTTCGGCGAGAAGTACGGCGACAAAGTACGCATCGTCGAGATTCCGGAGTTCAGCCTCGAGCTTTGCGGTGGCACGCACCTCGGTCGCACCGGTGAAGCTGGACCGTTCGTGATCACGAGCGAATCATCGGTTGCTTCCGGAATCCGGCGCATCGAAGCGTTGACCGGGCTCGCTGCGGTGGCGCACTTTCGCTCGCGGCTGTCCCTCATCGAAGACGCGAGCAAGGTGTTACGTACTCGCCCGGAAGAGCTCGCGCGCGCGGCGGAGCGGCTTCGCGACGACTTGAAACAAAGAGAGCGCGAGATCGAACGCCTGAAGCTGAAGCTCGCCACGGGTACGAGCGGTCAGTCGGAGTCCGCGGAGACGACCGTAGGCGACGTGGTGATCTGGACCCCGGCGCCTCTCGAAGGCTACGGCAAGAAAGAGCATCGTCAAT
Source organism: Candidatus Marinacidobacterales bacterium (assembly GCA_965237955.1). GTDB lineage: Bacteria > Acidobacteriota > Vicinamibacteria > Marinacidobacterales > SMYC01. The sequence goes on from OZ250169.1 coordinate 6,174,293, forward strand.
TCGTGGATGCGTTCAAGGACAAAAACGCCGCAACTCCGTGGGTCGCGATCTCCGCCGCGGTGAGCGACGGTAAAGTCTCGCTCATCGTCGAAGTCTCCCCGGATCTCACCGAGCAGATCCGCGCCGATCAGCTCATCAAGAACCTCGCCACCATCATTGAGGGACACGGGGGCGGCAAGGCCGAGCGGGCCGAGGCGGGCGGACGGTTCCCGGAACGACTTCCCGAGCTTCTAGAACGTGCGCGTGAACGGGTACGCCTCGCACTGGAGGGCCAGCGTGTCTAAATCCCCGTACATCCTGATCGGGCTTATCGGGCTTATCGTAGTCTCTACTTTTGCGGCCGCCGTCGCCGAGGCGCAGGTCTACGGTTATACGGACGAGAACGGCATCCTCATCCTTTCGAACGTTCCCACGGACGACAAAATGCGGCTCATCGCCGATGGCACCGCCGAGGAGGCGGGCAGGACATGGCGCTACTCGGGTCAATACGAGGCCATGATCATGAAAGCTTCCCGTTTGTTCGGCGTCGATTCTGCGCTCGTTCGGGCCGTCATCGCCGTCGAGTCGGCATTCAATCGCTACGCGCGCTCGCACAAAGGTGCCCGAGGTCTGATGCAGCTCATGCCAGCGACCGGGCGTCGATACGGGGTCGTGAACGCCTACGATCCGTGGCAAAACATCCGTGGCGGTACGGCGCACTTGAAGGAGCTTATCGACGAGTTCGACGACCTCAACCTCGCGCTCGCCGCCTACAACGCCGGCGCGACCCCCGTCCACCGCTACAACGGCATCCCACCGTACAAAGAAACGCGCAACTACGTCCGCAGGGTGATGGCGATTTACCGTGCCGGCAGCAGAATCCAGATTGTCAAGGGTGGCAAAACGTATAGCATCGGCCAACCCGGCGGGAAAACTCGGGTGACGCAATTTCACGGCGGTGGAGCTCCTACCGCAAACCCCGGCGCCGCTCCGTCGACGCTCGCGGAGCTCGCCCGCCGCAACCGCCAGCGCTCCGCAACCTTCCAGAGTCCGCAGACAGCGGCACAAGTGCTTCAACAACAACAGGATACAGGCAGGCTGCTCTACTATCGCTACGTCGATCCCGAGGGGGTCGTGCGCATCACGCGCACACGACCCACCACTTATCCTTACGACGTTTTGGACCCATAATCAGGCGAGTTTCCGCGCGCGGGAACGGGCAAACTCTTCCCGATTTGGGACAGTATTGATTGCCTCGGTCGGTTCCCAACGCCAGGTCGAACGGATCACAAAGAGTCTATGGCCAACCAATCGTCGACGCCCTTCGATCAAGGTCTCTTTCTCGTTCATTTGAATCGAGGACGAGAGCACTTCGACAAGCGGAGCTTCGTCGACGCCGCCGAGGAGCTCGAAGAGGCCCGGCGTCTCAGGCCCGACGACGATTCCGTCCTGAACCTGCTCGGGCTCGCGTACTTCAAACAAGAGAAGTACAAGGACGCCGACTCGGTTTATCGCAAGCTCATCGAGCTCAACCCCGAGTCCTATACCCTGCACTTCAATCTCGGGCTCGTGTGTTTCAAGACCGGCGACCTCGACAACGCAGAAGCGATTTTCCTACGCGTGCTCGAGCTCAAGCCCGACAACCAGAAGACCCACTTCTATCTCGGCAACATCTACGAGAAGAAGAAGCAGTTCTATAACGCCATCTTTCAATATCGCAAAGCCGGCGCCAACATCATGGTGAAGCGGGTTCAGCAAAAAATCGATCAGGACCGCCCGACGGAGCAACCGGCGGATGCAGACTTCACCGTACCGACGCCGAGTCCGGAAGACACCTCACCCAATGTGACCGCAGCCAAGGACGCCGGCGAGCTTGAGCCCATGGGGCCGGACACTCTCGAGAAGGTCAATGTCGATCACATCGACCGCCGGCGCTTTCTGAGCGCGCTTCAACGCGATCTCTTCAGCGACAACCCTCTCCGGCCGCCGAGCGAAGTCGCATCGGTAACCGTGGGCGAGGAGACGTCACCCGATATCGAGCCGCCTCAGCCGAAAGCGCCCGACACCCAAGAAGAGATTTTGTCGGTCGAGGAACAATCGGTCATCGCCGACGCGATCGAAGACAAGGCTTCCACAAGCGACGAGACCATACCGCCGACAGCCGTTCCCGAGAAAACGTCGGGGAGCCGACTGCGGCTGACGGAGCCCATCGTTCCCGATCTATCGCTTTCCGATATGGCGAAGGACAAAGTGCCGGCGAGCGCGAGTGAGAAGCTCTTTTCCGACCGTCGCCACGGTGAGCGACGCGGCCCGCCCAGCGTCGACATTCCACCGGCAGAGGCGCTCCGTGCAGGCGAATCGGACAAGTATGGACAACCCAAGCTACTGACCTGGGGAGGACAGGAGCAACGCGGCGCCGAGTCGAGTGTGTACGCACGCATGCGAAGGCGCGACGATATCTTTCGCTACCTCGAGAACAACCTCATGGAGGTCAACTTCTCGGGCAAGGTGTTCATCAAACAGGGGACAATCTACAGCTACAGCGGCAACCTCACGTTCTGGGTCAAACCGCAACGTGAAGAGTCAGTGCCGCCGCTCGTGATCGTAAGCGGTACCGGGAAGCTCCTACTCACCGATCGGCAACGCGACATCAGCGTGATGCAAATCGAAGACGAGGAGATCTTCGTTGAACCGTCCCACTTGCTTGCATGTCAAGAAACCTTGACGCCTCGCTACGCTGTCATCGAAAAAGACGACGGTACGCCGGGCCTACACGTTCTGATGATCAAGGGAGCAGGTGTCCTCGCGCTCTCGGTGGCAACGAGCCCGTTGCTCCTCACCGTACAAAAACCCTATCCCGTGAACGTCTCGAGCTCGAGCCTTATCTCGTGGACGGGCGAACTCGCGCCCACGATCGTCGAGGACGAAGCGCTGGCGGAGATCATGCTTCCAGGGTCCGCGGAGGGTGTCAACTTGCGACTGGAAGGCGAGGGACGGTTGATAATGGAGAAATCGTCGCCGCGCTAGACCGCTACCTCAACCCCAAAAAACAAACGCAAAGGCGCAAGGACGCAAGGGCGCAAAGAACCCGAGTCGAGCGAGATGAATCGGCCCCCTTTGCGTCTTTGCGCCTTTGCGTTAAATTACTTCCAGTCACTTGATTCCCGTTCTCTCGAAGACGACTTCCCTCCCGCCCGCCTTGATCGTGTAACCGGAGGCACCGAACCGTGCGTCCATGTGGGCTGCGAGCGCGGCTTCGAACTCGCGCGCGTCCTTGGACGTGTCCCACACGCTTCGCCAAATGAGCGAGTAGCCATCGCCGTGCTCGAGAACAGCGTAGCTGTCGCCGCCCCAACCGGCCGCGGCGGTGTTCGCCGTCGCGCTCGACGCTCCGTCACCGAGAAGCACGCGGATCAAGAGCTCGCCGAGGCGGCCTTCGAAATCGACGGTGCGGCCCCGTGCTTCCGGAAGCGTCACCTCGACCGGCTCGTCCGAGCCATCGAGATACTTCTCCGGGTGGAGCACCTGTTCCATCGAACGCGGGGGCGTTTGAAGCGAATCATTCAGAAGCGCGAAGCCACCTAGCTCGTGGACGGCCACCGCGAAATTGAGTCCTTGAAAATAGGGGGCCAAAAGCTGCTCCTGGACGATGGGCGGAGCACCCTGCAATGCGGGGAAGGCGAACATCTCCGCAACCTCTGAGCCCGACATGCCCTGGAACGCCTGGCCGAACTCGGGAGCGAGTGACACCATGTATTGCTTCATCACGAGAAACGCGTCACCTTCGATGAGAGAAAGGGCCGCGAGGTGACGGTCATCGAAATAGCTTTCGACCTGAAACTTGTCCCGAATCACCACGTGCTGATCCTGTACAGCGTGCCGGAGCTCGTGCGAAAGGACGATCTGGTTCATCAAGCCGAGAGTACGGCCCGAGGAGATCGCGTAGAGTCTTTTGACGCCGGGTCGCTCATCGTAGAAGCCGGCGATGTTCTCGTTGAGCACGCGTTCTCGAATCTCTCTGAGATCCTGGTGCTCGTCGAGAAAGCCGAAAACTCTGAGCGCACGTTCTTCTCGCTCCGCGAACTCCACCGGGTAATCTTCTTCAAACCAATCGCGAATGTATCGAGCGAGCTCTCCTCTCGACATGAAATCGATAGGTACTTTGGTGCGAAACGACAGCCCGCCAATCTCTTCGACACGCCGCGCGAGCTCGTCGGCCTCGACGGGAGGAAGCCCGAGCATCACCGCGAGCTGGTCCAGCTGATTCGCAATCTGGGCGTCGTCGACTTGGATCGCGTACGCGTGTTTCGATGACGCAACGAGCGTTAGCGCCGCCGCGGCGGCGAGAAGCGAGTGAGCGATCTGTTTCATGCTGGTTTGACCTTCCACAAAAAGGATACCGCCCCGACGGACGATCTCCAAAGAGGGTACTACGCGGCTTGTGGTTGCTCGAGAATGGCTTGGAAGCGGCAGTTGTCGTCGCCCTGCCCGCGGCAACTTCGCTCGGTGACGGAGCAGCAGCGAATCTCGGCTTTGTCGAGCAAGCCCGCGAACAGAGCGGAGTAGAAATGACACCGCTTTTGGCCGCCATCCTCGGCGGGGGTATGGCAGAACAGCGAGTTGTCGACGGTGACGAGGAGGTTCTCGCCTTCGCGCTTGACCGATAGTTGGGCGTCTTTGTGGATGCTGCGAAGCCCGCTGTGAAGGAGATGTTTGACGAGGCGCTCGCGCCCGAAACGCGGCAAGCTGCCCAGGAGCCGTCTTTTGATCGGCGAGAAGTCGCCAAAGGCATGCTCGGACGCGTTCCGGCCAGCGGTATCGATCACTTTCTCGTAGAGGGTCGGGTTTCTACGCAGGTAGCCCACCGCCCCGATCACGGTGGCGATGTGAAAGTGGGTCTGTCGCGCAGACGGGTCGAAGCACTGGCTGAAGACTTCGAGCTCTTCCGGCGCGTGCCCTTCGAGCGCTTTTTGGAGGCTGGTCACGAAAAGCCGTTCGACCTGGACTTCAATCATCGCGGTGAGGGCCGTGAGACCCGTGAGAGAAGCCTCGGAGTGCCAGAGGGCCGACGGGGTATTGCCCGGTCTTTGTGCGCGCCGGTATCATAAGCTAAGCTCGGATATTCTCGCGAGTATACCACTCGCCTAGTTGCGCCCAAAACCGATGCCCGAAACTGATGATTGACATTGAAGGAGCCATCCTCGCCGGCGGCCAAAGTTCCCGGATGGGCCGGGACAAATCGGCGCTCGTTCTCGGCGGAGTGTCGGTGCTCGAGCGCGTCGGGGGCTCGATGGCCCCGCTCGTCGGCCGCATCCGCGTCATCGGCGACCGGGTCACCGAGCCCAGGGGCTACGCGGTGCAACCCGATCTCAGGCCGGGACTCGGCCCGTTGTCGGGCATTCACGCCGCGCTCGCGACCGCCGAATCTTCGACGGTGCTCGTGGTCGCGTGCGACCTTCCGTTCGTCACTACGGAGCTCCTCGCCGGCATCATCGCGCTGTTGGAATACGGAACCGATGCCGTCGTGCCCCGAGTGTCCGGACGCGCGGTACCGGTGTGCGCTCTCTACCGCAGAGCTTGCCTCGAGCGTCTTCAAGCATGCCTCGATAATAGGGAGCTGAAAGCCCAGCAGTTCGTGGCGAGCCTCGCGACAACCTACGTGGACGAGGACGTCCTCGAGCGTATCAACTCCCCGAGGTCCCACAGGATCTGCTTGAAGAACATCAACACCCCGGAGGATTTCGAACAAGCGCAAGCGATCGCTGCCGAAGAGCTCAAGTAGCGTCGAGCACCGTTCCTTCGCTCGACGCCACGTAGCACGCGGCAGTGGCGTCACCGGTAACGTCGACGACGGTACGCCCCATATCGAGGATGCGCTCGACTCCGAGGACGAGTGCCAGCCCCTCGCCGGGGATGCCGAAGTGCAACAGCACGAGCACGATGATGGGGAGCGAACCGCTCGGAACACCTGCCGCCGCCACCGCCGTCAGCACCGAGAACGCGACGACCGAGAGCTGGTCGGCAACACCCATCGCCACGCCGAACACTTGGGCAAGAAAGAGCACGACCACGGTGACGAACAGCGCGGTGCCGTTCATGTCGGGGGCTTCTTCTCACCGAGGCGCAGAGCACGCAAAGGCAACGCAGAGAAAAGCAAAAAACGGAAAGTCGCGACGGCGAGAGAAGCGATCAGGTTGCAGGCGCTTCATATTCACGCCGTCGCAACCTCGCGACCCTACGTTTCTTCCCTCTGCGTTTCCTCTGCGTCCTTTGCGCCTCTGCGGTGATTTGTTTCTTTAAGGGAATTCTCGTTGACGCCGATCGTTCCCACGTCCGCGGACTTGGCGCATCATTTCCCCGAGCCTCCTCTGAAGCTCGACCTCGAGGATGCGGTAGCGCGCTCGCTGGCGGATGTCGAGGTTGGCGTCGATGGCCGCGTAGCGACTCCTCTCGTTGGCCGCAAAGTCGTCGCGTAGCGTGTCGAGCTCGCTCAAGAGCGGTTGCAGCTCGCTCTCCCCCGCTTGCTCACGCTGTAGCGTCTGCCGCATCTGCCTCAGAACTTGCATGCGGTCGCGGCGATAACCGCGCCTCGTGTCCGATAGCTTCTTCTGCGCGACCACCATGGCGCCGAACTGCTCGTCGGTCAGGTCAAGCGAATCCTGAAGCTTGCTTAGGATGTAAGCCTCCATCATGCCTTCGACTTCCTGGCGATTCGGCTGAGGATTCCGCTCCCGATTCTGCTCGGTCGATCCCGTCGCCATAGCGAAGACGGGCAACAGCACAAACGCTAGCAGTAGTTTCTTGCTCAATATCTTCATAGGCTGGACCTCATTGCTTCCGTCAGCCGCTCGACGAATCGCTGCCGCTCGCCCGGAGTCAGGCCGCCCGGAAACACGAAAGCGTCGAGCGTGAGCTCTTCGAAGGACGGAGAAGCGACCTCGTCTAACTCTTCGTCCATCGCGCCCGACAGCGCAAGCAAGAACTGGAACTCTTCGTCCTGTTCCAACGGTGGCAGCAGATCTTCCACCTCTGGCACTTCTACTGATGCAGGCGCGGTTCCGCTCCGGTCGAGGTTCATCCAATACACCGCGCTCACCGCGATGACGACCGCCGCCGCCGTCGCCAACCACCGCGAGAAGTTCCGTTGCACCGGTGGCCGCGCGAGAGGCGCTGCGGTCACGACATCTTCATGGAGTATCGCCAACGTTTGCTCGAGCTCTTCGAGCTCCTGTCGACACTCGGAGCAGTTCTCGAGATGCTGGCGCCAGGGCGCATCGACGGGCGAGCCCTCGAGCACGTCAACGAAAACTTCCGGCGTGAGATGGTCTTGCTGGCGTTCGCTGGTCATGATGGCGTTCCGTCGAATAGCTTACTCGACTCTGCCTCCAGATACTTTCGCAGATTCTTCAAAGCGAAGAAGAAGTTCGCCTTGGCGGTCCCAACGGGACAGTCCATGATATCCCCAATTTCCTTGTGGGTAAGCTCCTGATAGACGCGGAGCACAAGCGTCATTCGTTGTCGTTCGGGAAGCCGGGCGACGGCGGTGCGCACCGCCGCCGACACTTCTTTTCGACCGAGCCGCTCCATCGGGGACGGTCCCGGGTCCACGAGATCCGCCGGGAGCTCCTCCACCCGCCGCTTCCGCGACGACACCCAGTTCAGACATACGTTCACCGCGATCCGGTAGACCCAGGTCGAAAGGCTCGCCTCGCCCCGAAATCCCGAGAGCCCCCGGTACGCTCGAAGGAAGACTTCCTGAGCCAGGTCTTCCGCGTCGGCGCGATTCCCGGTATAGCGGTAGCAGAGCCCGTAGACGCGCCCGCGATGCGTTCGCACGAGGTCGTCGAACGTTTGCGTTTCGTCAGTCTCGTCCGGCGGCGCCACCACAAATTCCAGCTTCTCAGCTGCGCTCACCGATGTCGAATCCTACTCAGCCCCATGTGTCCTCCCGATATCTTGGACATGCCGCCACCCTTGAAGGTTTAATAGCGTCCGCAATAAAGTAGTTTCTGAGCCGGTTGACACAAAACCCGCCAAAGTGCTACCCTTTTGGTGCTTTTACCTGTAGATTTGTAAGTTCCCTGCTGACTTCGACCTGGTAGAACTGTCGGGCTTGGTCCCGCGCGGGGGAGAGTTCTCTCCCCCACTCCGACGAAATCTTACAGGAAATAGGAATCGCTATAATGGCTGTCCGAAAGTCTCTCAAAAAGCCCGCGCCAAGAACCAAGACGCGCGCCAAAGCTCCGGCACGCAAGAGACCGACCCAATCGAACGGCAAGCCCATCGGTTTGGATCTCGGCACGAGTACCGTCGTCGCCGCGCGGCAAAACGGCCGCGGCGTTCGCGCGAACACCGAGCTCAACGCGTTCATCGAGCTGCCAAAGTCCCGCTTTACCGAGCAGATCCTCGACCAAAACAAGATCGACTTCGTACGCGACAACCGTCACCTCATCGTGTTCGGAAACGGCGCGTTCAAGTTCGCGAACATGTTCAACGCCGAGACCCGGCGGCCGATGCGCCACGGGCTCGTCAATGCCGGTGAGCCCCACGCGCAAAAACTTCTCGAGGCCATCGTCGAAAAACTCGTCGGCAAGCCGCAGTCGAAGGGCGAGCTTCTTTGCTTCAGCGTTCCCGGTCCGCCTCTGGGCTCGCCGTCGAGCCTCGTGTACCACGAAGCTTTGATGAAGCAGATGCTCGACAACATGGGCTTCGAAGCCAAGTCGATCAACGAAGGGCTCGCGGTCGTGTTCTCCGAGCTCGAGAAGGAGAACTTTTCGGGCATCGGGATAAGCTTCGGAGGCGGGCTCACGAACGTGTGTCTCGCCTATCTTTCGGTTCCAGTGTTTACCTTTGCCGTGGACAAAGGCGGTGATGACGTCGACGAAGCGGTCGGCGAAGTGACCGGCGAGACGGCGACGCGCGTCAAAGCAATCAAAGAAGAGGGGCTCGACTTGAGCCGCAAGGCTCGCAGCAAAGTCGCCGGCGCACTCCAGATATACTACGACGATCTGATCGCGACCGTCGTCGAAGGTATCGGGGAGGCGTTTTCGCGCTCCGACCGCATTCCCAAGCTCGACAAACCGCTTCCGGTCGTCCTCGGTGGCGGCACGGCTCTACCGAAGGGTTTCGTCACCCGGTTCTCGAAAGCTCTCGAAGAAGAGAACCTGCCCATCGAGCTGGACGCCGTGCGCAGGGCCAACGAGCCTCTCACCGCGACGGCACGCGGAGCGCTTTTGGCCGCGTTGTACGAGAACTGATTCGAAGAAGGAGACCCCCATGGAAAACATGGTAGCGAGCGGCGAAGGCCGTATCGGGCTAGACGTCGGCACGAGCAAGATCATGTCGATACGCCAAAGCGGCAACCAGCTAAAGGCATCCGCCGAGATCAACGCGTTTCTGCCGCTCCCCTATTCCCGCATCACCGAGAACATCCTTCTGCAAAACAAAGTCCACTACTACCAGAACAACGGGCAATTCTTCGTCTACGGCAACAACGCCGAAAAGTTCGCAGGGCTCTTCAACGCGGAGACACGGCGACCCATGAGTGGCGGCCTCATCAACCCGGACGAGCCCGCCGCGCTCACGCTCATCAAGGTCATCATCCAGGGATTGGTGAAAAAGCCAAAGGCGAAAGACGATCTCGTGTGCTACTCGGTTCCAGGCGCTCCAGCGGACGCACCGAACAATCTGATCTACCACGAGCAGCTTCTGAAGGGCTATCTGAGCGAGCTCGGGTACCAATCGAAGAGCGTGAACGAAGGCCAGGCCATTATTTTCTCCGAGCTCGAAAAGGAGAATTTCACCGGTATCGGGATTTCCGTGGGCGGCGGAATGTGCAATGCATGCCTCGCGTACCTTTCGGTCCCGGTGGTGTCGTTCTCGACGTCCAAGGCGGGAGACTTCATCGACAAGAGCGTGGGATCGGTAACCGGTGAGTCCGCGACCCGGGTGAAGATGATCAAGGAGCAGTCGCTCGACCTCGCACACTCTCCTAAAGACAAGGTAGAAGAAGCGCTCCATATCTACTACGATGAGGTCATCGCCACGCTCATCAGCACTCTCAACGAAGCGGTGAGCAAGACTTCGACGGAGTCGCACCAATTGGACAAACCCCTGCCCGTCGTTCTCGCCGGCGGCACGGCACAGCCGAAGGGCTTTCGTGATCGCTTCGAGAAAGCTCTTTACGAGTCGAGTTGCCCGGTGCCCATCTCCGAGGTGAGGCTCTCACCGAACCCGACACAGGCCACCGCGCGCGGCGCATTCATCGCGGCGGTGTACGACAGCTAACCCGTCTCGGCAGGAGCCAATAGCGTCCCGTCGCCGACATGCTGACGTCTCGTCCACCAACTGCCCCTCCCTCGCTTCCTCATAAACGACTTCGCGCGAGCCTCGACTTTCTTTCGTCGAGAATTCCCGATCCGGTCAACAAGCTCTGGTTCATCAACCGCACGCTCGAGGTCTTCGACGAGAAACCGCAGGGGGTCAAGAGGCTCCCGATCGTGCGCGGTATCGTGTTCCATTACGTCGCGCTCGAATCACTCGGCGAGCTCGTTTGGAGCCCGAAGCCAACGACGGTCGCTCTTCCCCGAGGACCGCTTTTGGCGCTCTATCGACTTCGTCACGTGCTCCTCGTGGTGACGTTTCTCGCCGTCGGCTTCGGAGGCTACCGCATCGGGCTCGTCGGCTATGAAGCCGCACAATCAGGCGCCGACTGGCTGTTTGCTCAGCTGGTACCGGTGCCCGCGGCCGCATCCACGACGGCGCTCGAAAGCTATCCCGACAGGCTTACGGTGCCGCCCACAAACGTGTGGCTGGTCTCGAACGTAGGTGAGGTCGAGCTCTGGAGTAACGGCCTGCGCGTCGATACCAGCTTCGAGACACCGGGCAACCCGCGGAGCTTTTTCGCGTTTCCGAAAGACGGCTCGCCGCCGGTCCCTCTCGGAGGCGCACCCATCGGAATCGTGTACCACGCGAGCCAAAGCGACATGGCGCCGTTCGCGCAACAGTTCAATCGCAACATCCTGACGACGACGCGCGATCTCGTCGGGTGGCTCAGCCGTCGTGAAATCTACAACTACATGATCGACCGCTTCGGCCAGGTCTACCGCATCGTCTCCGACAAAGGGGTCGCGGTCCATGCCGGGGTCTCGATCTGGTCGGACGACGATTACTACCATCTGAACTTGAACGAGAGCTTCATCGGCGTCGCGTTCGAAAGCCAATGGAGCTCTGGTCGGGACATCATTACGCCCGCACAGGTCCAGGCTGCGCTCAACCTCACCGACGTCCTGCGAGCGCGCTATCGGATCGCGGACGCCAACTGTGTCCCTCACGGCCTCGTCTCGGTGAACGCCGCGAAAAAGCTCGTCGGCTACCACGCCGACTGGGCGAAGAACTTCCCCTTCGGCGCTCTCGGGTTGGACGACAAGTATGAGCTCGCTCCGGCGAGCATGACCGCGTTCGGGTTCAGCTACGACGAGGATCTCGTGAGCCGCCTCGGTGGCGAGCTTTGGCCCGGCGTTGGCTTCGCCGAGCAAGAGGTGCGGACCCGCGCCCGAGAAGAGGGCGTCACGCCCGAACTCTTTCGGGCACGGATGCACCAGCGTTATCTTCAGAACGTCGCCCTCGCGAAGTAGCCCCGGCCGCAGTCCGAACCCGTGCCCGTACCGCCTCCTGTCAACGAAACCGCTTACTGGAGAAACAAGACAGCAGTAACAGGACCCAATTTCAGTGCGAGCGGGAAATGGATTTCCATAGCCATTTGCGCCCACATCTGACTCAATACGAAAAGGCCGAGAGTCAATGCCACGATTCTACTGAAACGTTCACGACTAACAAGCACCGATATGACTCCTCGCAGATGTATAAATGTTACACGGACTCCCCGTCTCAAAATAAAAGACGAATTGAACGAAGGGGGATCCGCTTGCCGAATACTAGGAGTTCCAACGATTCGTGTCTAGAGTAAGAATTTCCCTAGATGGAAATTCCCTACACAACGACTCGATCGGGTTGTATTCGGGGCTTTTTGCCTCCAGTCGAGGACAGCCGTCCGCCTCATGCGCGCCCCCGAAGCGTTGGCTTCCGCCCACGCGCTACTCTCTAGTAGTGTCGCCACCGGAGGGCAAGATGGTCGGAAACTGCCGCACGTTCCCGGAGTCGCCGCCTTTCGGAGTCGAGATCCGCCCGACGCCCTCTTTCTCGACCTCGTCGATGCGCACGATCGCGTGAAGTGGGACGTGCGTGCGTTTGACGCCGTCGAACTCCCGCTCCAGCCGTTCCTGCGACGGATCGATCACGACCTTGGTACCCTGCCCAAAGGCCAGCTCTTCGACTTCGACGAAACCGAACAGCCCACCCTGGGAGACCTTGCGGGCGTAAATCTCATAGATCTCGCCCTGATTGAAAAAGATAACCTTATATATGTAGTCGTCCGCCATGCTGCGCGATTCTACCAGTTGTTCTATGCTTCTGGGGCACTACAAACTATCCTAACAAGCTCTTCTTCCTTATACCCCTCTCCCGCCCGCGGGAGAGGGTCCCGAGCGACCCGCCGAAGCTACCGGCGAAGGCGGTACGGGGGAGAGGGAGAGTCGGAGCGACTCGCTTCGCGAGTCGGTCTTCAAGTATTTTCGTCGATCCAACCGAGATAGGCGGCGCTTCCCTGCTCGATGGGGAGGACGATCAGCTCGGGAACGTCGTACGTGTGCAGCTCATCGAGTGCGGATGCGAGAGCATGATAGCGATCCGCGCGGGTTTTCATCAGGAGCACGCATTCGGCATCGTCTTCGATGGTGCCCTTCCAGCGGTACAGGCTTCTGACGCGCGGCACGATGTTTACGCACGCGACGATACGTCTCTCGAGGAGTGCTCTCGCGAGAACGACCGCGCTCTCTTCATCCCCGGTCGTGGTCACGGCCATGATGTGCTCCGCCATCTCACCCTCCTTCAACATCTTCACATCTTCAAAAGCGATGTTACCTGCTATAATTCGTCGACAACATGACAATCAAGAGACCGCCAAGAAAGGACGGCGCTGCTTGCGACTCGGCAAGGTCGAGACGTCTCCGCGAGTCGAAGGTCAAAAAGAAAGCGCTCGGCCTCGCCGCGTTTCTCATCGTCGCGCTCTCGATCCTGAACGCTTTTTTTGGCGATCGCGGCGTCCTCGGTCTCTTGGAGGGGCGTAACAACTATCGCGCTCTCGAGAGAGAAGTCGAGGCCCTTCAAGCGAACAATCAACGCCTCGCAAACGAAATCCACGCACTTCGTACCGACCCGCTCGTCATCGAGCGCCGCGCGCGGGAAGTCCTGGGAATGGCCCGCCCTGGAGAAATCGCGCTACAGATACGCACTCCGGACGAAAACTAGGCACTAGTCACTATCACGATTCCGGAATCCACCTGCCGCCGCGGCGAGCTCTCCGCCCCACAGGAGGATCGACGCGGATAGGTTGATCCACAACAGGAACACGATGAGGGTCGCGAGCGCACCGTACGTCCGGGTGTAGCTCGCGAGGTGGCTGATGTAGTAGGTGAAGCCGACCTTCAAAATATTCCACAGCGTTCCGGCGACCACACCGCCTATTAGAGCCACCCGCCACGGAATGGACTTCGCTGGCACCAGCCAGTAGACGACAAAAAACGCGAACACCGTGAGCGACCACGGGATAACCGTACGACTGAGGAACGTGTCCAACACCTGGTAGAGCGGCAGTGTTTTCAGCGGAGCGAGCGCGGTGGTATCGATGAAACGGTCGACGGTGCCCATCACACCCTCCATCACCACCGTCGCAACCAGTACCACGCTCATCAAACCGACGAGAGCGACCGCGAACAACTTGCGCAGGGCGAACGGCCGTCGCTTGTCGACACGGAAGACATGGTCGAGTCCGGATTCGACCTTCGAGAACACCTTGCTCGCGGTCCAGAGAACAAGAACCAGATAGCCGACGCCCGACCAAACGTGACTCTGGAGCGATCGCACCTGGGTCATGAGCTGGGGTGGCATCCGGTAGAGCAGATTCTGAAAGAAGAGCTCGGTCCCTTTCTCGGCGGCGTCCGTACCGAGGGCCAAAGCCCCAATCGTTACCAGGAAGACCGCGAGCGGCAAGAAAGATAGTAGTCCGAAGTAGGCGATAACAGTCGCCCGATCGAAACACCTGTCGAGGTGGAAGTGCACCGTCGCGCGGAAGACGGGCTCGACGACCGCCCAAAGGCGTTTGACGATAGGCATCGCCGCTATTCAATCAGCAAAGGGCGCCTTGGGACAAGCCTGGGGACAAGGAAGACGCGACAGGGTAGACTCCACATCGACCATGCGCTCGAAACCTCCGTCATCACTGGACTATGATGGGCACCTCCACGAGCTCGCGCTCAACAATTGGCGGCGCGCCCTCCGCGAGCGCGACGTGTCGCGTGCGGAGATCAATGCGCGCACGCTCACGCGCTCGCACGACAAATTCTGGCGCTTTGTCGGCGGGGTGCACCTCGCGCTCGCGCACCTGTGCGGGGGACGCGCCTCGGCCGCGCTCGACGCGTTCGCGGGCGCGGCGCGCGCCTACCCGGAAGCACGCGAGCTCGTTTCCGTCGCCAAAACCCAGTCCGCTCATGTGCATCTGGAGACCAACTCGCCGCAACAAGCGTTAGAGGCCCTGGAAGACGTTGTGACCACGCCGGCGACCCAGTACTGGCGCGCGCTCGCGTACGCTCGCCTTTCCGCGACCGAGGTCGCGCGAACGCTCGTCGGCGGGCTCGATGACGATCTGTTGCGTGCGCACGTTCTCGTCGAGCTCGGCGATGACGTCGAGCTTCTTCGAAGCGCGGTCGAGCTCATGCCGGACGACGCGCTCGCATCTCCACGGCCGGCGGTTCCTATCCTCTATGCACTCGCGACTCGCCTACTCGAGAGGAACCAACATGCGGAAGCGGCCGCGACATTCGCACAAATCGCGGCTCGCTCCGACGCACTTCTTCAATGGCCGCTTCCGTACGCGCGAGCGCTCTATCGTGTCGGCGAGCAAGCCGCGCGCGATCACGGTGGTGATTTTGAGCGAGCCCGCGAGGCGTATTCGCGGTTCTTGCACTTGTGGCGAGACGGGGAGATCGATCGTGAGGCGGTCGCCGAAGCGTCTCAGTTCGTCAAGTTGTAGGCGAACCGGACGACCTCACCGCGGCGCACGACCACGACGCGAAGCTCGGCGGCGGCGGCAAAGCGCGCCAGCAGTCTCCACAGCGAGTCGAGACCGCGCAGGGGTTGCTCGTTGATGCTTCGCAGCACGTCTCCCGGAAGAAGGCCCGATTCCGACAAAACGGTCCCGTCGGGAAGACGAAGGAGCTCGAGCCCCTGCACCTCGCCTTCGACCACCCGGGGCGTGACCTCGGTGTCGCTCAAGATGACGGCGATTTCTTTTTCGAGCCTTTGATTCGCTTCCGATCGCGAGAACGAACGCCGCACCCACAAGAGCTCAGGCTCGGCGCGCTCAGGCTCAGGCTCCGACGCCAGCGCGGTGGGCGCCGCGCTTCCCGCAATCGCGATCCGAACCCCGCCGTAGGGCCCCTCGAGAAACGCCGAGTTTCGAGTGACCTCGACGAGAACGTAGCCGGTGTACTCGTGACCGACGCGGAGGGCGCGGGCCCTCCTGCCTCCGGCACGGCGGACGAGCGCGATGGAGTCGGCGGGGTTCGCCGCAACGATCACGCCGTCGAGGACGAGCTCGACTCGCTCGTCTTCTGCCTGAGGCGCCTGCGACGCCTGCGACGCCTGCAACGCCTGCAACGAATGACCCGATGCGAGCGCAGCGGTCAACCCGCATGCGATCAAGATGTTAACGACAACCTTCATCGACAAGTCCCTTTGGTAGAATAGCCGTCGCGATGTCCCGCGGTCAAGCCGTGCTATATTGCGGAGGTCCGGGTTGTCAGGTTTCTCGTGCGTAACTAATGGCTTCCGAGCGTTTGGTGCCGACGGCAAAACATCCGACCGAGCGCCCCGGTTGGAAACACTTCCTCTTTCGAACACGTCTCGGACAGCTCCTCGTAGCCCTTTGCGGCATTCGTATCCTCGGTGCGCTCGGACTGGTTCCACCCGCACTCACAACCGCGTCGACGGTCGCGTTGTGGCTCTACGTCGCCGCCCTGCTCTTCTGGGCCGTCGGAGGGATTCGCCGCAAGCTGCTGTGGCGGATTCGGCGAAAGCTGTTCATCTCGTATCTCCTCATCGGCCTCGTCCCCACGGTTCTCATCCTGTCCTTTTTCGCGCTGACCGGATATTTCACGCTCGGCCAAGTGAGCTCCTACATGTTGAACCGAGCGGTCGACAGAGCCGAGACCAAAGCGGCGAACAGCGCGAACTTGCTTCTCTCGGCGCTCCCGGGACACCTTCGCAGTGGTTCGCGGCCATCGGATGAACGGATTCGAAGCGTGCTCGACGAGTACGTCGCAAACCTCGGCGAGAGCCTGCCCGACGCGGGCGCAATCTATCTCGAGCATCGGCGCGGAAGGATACAACGCGTGGTGGCCAGCGACAGCCTGACGACGTTGCCGAGCGTCGGCACCAATCTTCCCGAGTGGATTGTCACTGGTCATCAGGGCGGCATCAAGCTGGGTGTATCGAACTACACCGCGGGTGCCTCGGCCCCAACAGACACTTCGACAGGCGCGACCGTCCTGGTCCTTGCGCCCCTCGCCGGCGTGATCGAGAGCGCTGCTTCAGACCTGGGTTTTCACATCGACCAGATCTTGGCAAGCGTGACCGACGAGGGCTCGACCGAGAGTGTCTTCGTGCGCCAAGCGGAGTTGACGAGCACGGAGGCGGAGTCCGGGATCGAACCCGAGTCCATGGCATCGTTCACCATACCGTGGTGGACGTTATTCGAACCCGGCGCTTCGACGATCCGCCCTCCGAAGAGTCCGACTTGATTTTCGTCCAGTTCGGCTTCCCCGTGATCAACTTCTACCGAAGCATAGCGTCCGGCGCGCTTGAGCTCGGCCCCAATGGTCCCGACTTGGGCCAGCTGCTCGTGACCGCGATGGTCTTTCTCGCCGTCCTGTTCCTCATCATCCAAGTGTCCGCGATCTTCGTCGGGCTAGTCCTCGCGCGATCCATCACCGGTTCCGTTCATGCGTTGAGCGAAGGAACCGAACATGTGCGTCAAGGCGACTTCAGCTACAAAGTGCAGGTGCGCTCGCGCGATCAGCTGGGCGAGCTGGCAGATTCGTTCAATCTCATGACCGCGAGTATCCAAGACCTTCTTCGAGAGTCCGCAGAGAAGCAACGGCTCGAAGAAGAGCTTCGCATCGCGCGCGCGATATTCAAATGAAGTTGCTTCCGAAGGACCATGTCAACGTCCCGGGGCTATCCATAGCTCCGTTCACGGAAGTCGGGGGCGATTACTACGATTTCATCCCGCTCGACGACGATCGGTTGGCACTGCTCATCGCCGACGTTTCCGGCAAGGGAACTTCGGCAGCGCTCTATATGGCTGAGCTCAAAGGCCTCGTGCTTTCTTTGAGCCAGATCTCCCCGCGGAAGCTCCTCGTCGAAGCGAACAAGATCCTCGCCGCCACTCTCGACAGCCGCAGTTTCATCACCATGGTGTACGCCGTCATCGACATGAGCGAGCGGCGAATCACGTACGCACGCGCGGGGCACAACCCCATCTTCCACCTGTCGCCGAACGGCGGCGGCGATAGAACTAACGTCCTCGCTCCCGAGGGGATGGGCCTCGCCCTCGACCGCAGCGCGCGCTTCGAGCGCGTGCTTCGCGAAGACTCACTCGATCTCACCTCGGGTGACGTGTTTCTTTTCTTCACCGACGGAATCTCCGAAGCGATGAACACACGGGACGAGCTCTTTGGTGAGGAGCGGATCCGCTCGATCATGGAAGAGAACGCAGACCTCCAAATGGACGAGCTTCGTGAAAAAATCGTCGACGAGGTGTTCGATTTCGCCGGCGGGGCGGTTCAGCACGACGACATGACGATGGTCCTCGTCAAAGTGTTGTAGTACTATAGGTTACAGTGGTCTCGTCGCGGTCGGCCGCCGCGATTGTCGCCACGATTGTCGATGACGTCGTAAACAACCTTGCTCCCGCACCAGGAGAACGCGAGTATTTCGTGACAAGTCAATCCACCACAGAACTCTCCGATCTTGAAGAACGCCTCGGGTACCGCTTCACCCAAGAGGATTTGCTGCGCCAAGCGCTGACCCACAAGTCCTTCGCCCACGAATCCGGAAACGGAGCTCACAACGAATCGATGGAGTTCCTGGGTGACGCCGTGCTCGGCTTCCTCATCACCGATTTCATCTACAAGGACTTTCCAGCGTTGACAGAGGGCCGCAAATCTAAAATCAAGGCCTACCTCGTGAGCGCCACCACGCTCTCGAGCCTCGCCCTCGCACTCGAGATCCCTCAATTCTTGAGACTGGGAAAAGGCGAGGAAAAAACAGGAGGCCGCCAGAAGAACGCGTTGTCGGCGAACGCGCTCGAGGCCGTCGTCGCCGCGATCTACCTCGACGCCGGCATCGATGCGGTCCGAGCTTTCCTCCAACCGCTCTACTCCCCTCTCATCGAAGAAGTTCGTGAGGGCCGCGCGGTCGTCGAAGATCCCAAGACAACGCTACAAGAGTTCCTCCAAGCAAGAAACCTGGAACCCGCCCACTATCACGTGACCGCCGAAAGCGGCCCCGAGCATCGCAAGACCTTCCAAGTCGAGCTCAAAGTAGGACGCCGCAAGCTAGGCGAAGCCAGTGGGACGACAAAGAAGAAGGCGGAGCTATTGGCCGCGCAAGCCGCTTTGGCGAAGTTGCTGGAAGAAAAGGCTGAGTAGTTTCAGCATTCAGCATCCAGCATTCAGTTCACTTCAGGCCCTGCCGCTATCCGCGACTTTGGCGTCGACGATCTCCTAGCCGGTCAGACGCGTCGCCTACAAGGCACAGAGGCTATCGACGACGATCGTCGACTTACCGGCACGGCGCGATGTGAACTGAATGCTGGACGCTGGATGCTGATTATTCCCGATCAGTGACAATAAGCATCATCACATGCTCGCCGATGCGGAACTCATTGTGGTTCTCGAGCTCGGTCGCGTCGATCTGCTGGCCGTCGACGAACGTGCCGTTGGTGCTCTTCAGGTCGGACACGACGACGCGCGAGCCGAGAATCTCGAGAGACGCGTGTTGGCGTGACGCCTCGGGGTCGTCGAGAATGACGTCGCAGTCAGCGCGCCCGATGATGGTGCGCACCTTGTTGATCTTGAAAATCTGCCCGCTCGCTTTCCCTTGCAGCACCGCAAGCGAGTACTTCTTGTCGTCGGGCAGACCCATCACTTCGGCCGCGGCCGGGCCGGTGATTGTCGCCTCACCCGCGGCCTCGTCCGATCGAAGGCGTTTCACCCGCGCCGTGGTGTCCTGCGATGTTTCGTCGGAGGATCCCGGGCTCCCGGGGGCAGGCGCGCTCGCCGCCGTTGCCTCGGCAACGCCGATGTCGATCGTCGCCCCGCACTTTTTGCACTTCGCCTGAACGTGCGACTTGCCGCCGAGCTGCGCTTCGTCGAATTTGTATTTGGTCTGACAGTTAGGGCAAGCGACTCGAATCATGATTCTTAGAGATAGCCTATGTCGGGAATTCCTTGTGTCAGTTTAACCTCATATGTGAGGCCGGGTTCAAGTGGGTCCAAGCGCGCTCAGCTGTAACGTCTCCGGATAAAGTGCTCCCAATCGCGGATGAGCCTACTGGTGTCGGACCCGAGGACGCGATTCAGCGACTCGTCGATATCGTTACCGTCGCCGAGCGCTGACAGCAAATCCCGAATCCCGCCCATGCCGCGCTTTTGGATCATGTAGTCCACCATCGATGCCGCCGCCGGATAGAAGAGTCGTACGTCGCACCGGGCGGTCGGCAGGCACTGATTGAAACTCTGTCCGCTGTTGATCACCCGCGCGAGTAGCTTTCCGTTCTCCTCGGTTCTCGTGCCTTCCACGTATTCGGCAAGACCCTCGTGGAGCCACCTCGGAGCGCTCTTCCCCGCCCTGGCGTGGATGAACGCGTGTGCGAGCTCATGGTGAAGCGTCGTCTTGATGTGCTCGTCGAGGCGCTCGAGGCCACGCACCGGCACACGGATCTTCCCGTCGAAGAGTCCGAGAGACCAATGCGGCCCCCCCATGTCACGGTAGTCGCGTCGCGAATAGAGGATGACCACGACGCGCTCCGACGGCTCGAACCCGAACAGGGAGACGAGTGACGCGTAGCTTCGGTCCATGGTGTCGATGACCATACGGCCGGTGTCCTCCATGGTGCCGCCTTCGTAGCGCACGATGCAGTGAGCGAGGCGCTGGCTTTCGAACCCGTCCGCCGTTTGCGCCTCCGCGAGCGCTTTTTGGAGCGATGCGCGGATTCCGGGGTCATCGCGGATGGTCAGCGCTTTTTGGAAAGCCTCGACCGCCTTGCGCATTTCTTCTCGAAAATAGTGGGTCTTGCCGATGATGTGGTACATCTCCGCGGGATTGGCCTCGGAGCCGTACGCGATTGCGGTCTCCGCCCACCTCATCGCAGGCTCCCACTCTTCTTGGGCCCCATAGATCACGGCTCGAAACGACGCGAGGTCGCCCGCCGGCGCCGCCCAATCCTCGCACTCGTCGAGGTAGCGAAGCGCCTCCCGGTATCTCCGTTGCCGGATCTCTTTCCCCGCCGCAAGCAAGTGAGCCGCGATGACGTACTCACGGAGCCAATCGACCCCTGGATGATCGCGAGCCACTTCCTTGGCACGCTCCAGCAGAGCCGGCGTCACCGCGGACTCGGTCAAATCGGGAAGCTCGGGGATGTCGTCCGCCGGGTCGGGCTTTCGGACAACGGCATTGTTCGCGGAATCGCCCGGTTCGCGGAGCCCTCCGAGCCCTCTGAGGACGAACGGCTCAGGTTGTCGCACGGTGAGCTCGACGACCGGCGGAGGCTCTTCGCTCGAAGATGACTGGGCGGGCCCGGGCTCTGGGTCGGGTTGTTGCTGCTGCCACAGCTTCAACCCGTAGTAGCCCCCAGCGCACATCAACGTACTCAAGAAAACGATGTTGAACAGCGACGAGCCGAACGAAGGTTCGGGATTTCCCTGCGGCCTCGGAGCGGATCGGGGCGGTTCGGGGCTGGACGGCCGTTCACGCCCGAGCTTTCCGAACACGACGCCACATCGAGGACAAGACGCTTCCGTTGTTTCAAATTCGCACTTTGGGCACTTCACCAGGGCCTCACTTACATCAGGTATGGTTTTGATGGCGATTTATCTGGCTTTGGCGAAGTTCGATTTCGCGCGAACGGTTTCGACAGCGTTGGCTAGCGCTTCGGAAAAAGCTCCTATGTCTCGCTCTTGGGTGTAGCGGCCGAGACTGACACGCACCGATCCTCGAACGGCTTCTGCATCGAGCCCCATCCCGGTGAGCACGTGCGACCCGGTACCGCCGGTGTCGCACGCGGCGCCCGCCGATACCGCGAACCCGGCGGCGTCGAGTGCCATGACCAGGGCGCGACCGTCGACGCTCTCGAAGCGAAAGTTCACAGTGTTGGGAGTGCGCTCTGCTCCGAGACCGTTGACTTGGGTTCCGTGGATTCGCTCGAGAACGTTGGATTGCAGTTCATCGCGAAGCCGCGTGAGTTTTTTCGACTCGGACTCGAGCCGGATCTGCACTTGCCGACATGCCTCCGCGAGCCCGACGATGCCGGGAAGATTTTCGGTGCCCGCCCGGCGCGCTCTCTCTTGGCCCCCACCGAGAAACATCGCATCGCAGACAACGCCGTCCCGAACGTAGAGCGCACCCACGCCGTTCGGACCGTAGAATTTGTGCGCCGACAGCGACAGCAGGTCGACTCCGAGTGTTCCGACGTCGACGGGGATCTTGCCGCACGCTTGAACGGCATCGGTATGGAACCAAGCGCCGACGTCGTGGGCGGCGCTCGCAAGCTCACGAATCGGCTGCAACACCCCCGTCTCGTTGTTCGCATACATGATCGAGACGAGCAACGTGTCAGGACGAAGTGCTTTGACCAAACGCTCGGGCACGAGCCGGCCGCGATCGTTCACGTCGACGATCGTGACCTCCCACCCGTTTTGCTCGAGATGACGCAGCACCTGGAACACGGCGTGGTGCTCGATGTTGGAGGCGACGAGGTGTCTTCGCTCGCCGGTCTTAGCCGCCGTGGTGGTCCCCACAATCGCAAGGTTGTCAGCTTCGGTACCGCCTGCAGTGAAAACGATTTCGTCGGCGCCCGCACCGATGAGCTCGGCAACCGCTCGTCTCGAGCGTGAGAGCGCGTCTTTGGCCCGTCGGCCCAGCCGGTGAATGCTCGACGGATTTCCGAAGTCCTCGCCAAACAACGGCAACATCGCCTCGAGCACCTCCGGCGCGAGCGGCGTAGTGGCGTTGTTGTCCAAATACACGTTGACGTCTTTGTTTGAGTTGTCTGAGTTGTCCGAGTTATACACTGCCCCTAACCCTATGTCTTTTCAGCATAAATTTGCCGGAGGGACCAGAGACACAGTCATTTTCATGTGCTAGCATGTTTGTAATGGACGAACCCCTCGACGCCGTCACCACGTCGCAAGACCCACCCAAGCTCCAACATATCCAGTTTCGGGTCGATCACGACGTAGCCCGTATCGCTCTCAACCGCCCGGAGGCGGCGAACGCCCTGAGCTTCGCCGCGCTGAACGAGGTCGACCATGCGCTCGGCACACTCGAGCTCAACGAGGCAGTCAAGGTCGTTGTCATCTCGGGGAGCGACAAGGCATTCTCGAGCGGGCTCGACATCGCCGAGCACACCGACGAGAACGTCTACCAGCTCCTCGAAGCGTTCCATCAGATCATACGCACTCTGATGGAGCTGGAAGCGGTCAGCATCTCCGTCGTCAAAGGGATGGCCCTGGGCGCAGGGTGCGAGCTCGCCGCGATCTGTGATTTCTGCTTCGCGGCCGAGGGGTCGAAGCTGGGCCAGCCGGAGCTCAAGGCGGGCCTGTTCCCTTCCGTCGCACCGGTCATCTACCCGCGGCTCGTTGGACTGCATCGGACCTACGAGATGATCCTCACCGGCCGCATTTACGAGGCTCGTGAGGCAGAAGGCATCGGCCTCATCACCCGGGCCGTCGCCCCGGACGAGCTCGACGCGGAAGTGGAAAAATGGGTCCAGTTCCTCCAAACGTTCTCTACGCCGGTGCTCCGCCTCGCGAGACGAGCCATCTCGGACGCTGTGAACTTACCCTTCGACGAAGGGCTACGACACGTCGAAGAGGTCTATCTCAACCAGCTCGTCTCCACCGAGGACGCCAAAGAAGGCGTACGCGCCCTCCGCGAACGCCGCCAGCCCGTGTGGAAGCATAAGTAATTCAATCGGCCATCAGCCATCGGCCATCAGCATATGTTCTAACGGGCGACCACCACCGCTGATATACTTCCGCTCCTGTTTACGCCCACCGATGAGGAGAACGTGTAACGATGCTCGATTTTGACCTCAATGAGGACCATCTTGCCGTGGAGCGGATGGTGCGCGAGTTCGCGGCCAACGAAGTGGCACCTCACATCCAGGAGAACGACTCCAAAAAATATTTCGACCGCTCGGTCCTGGGGAAGATGGCCAAGCTCAACATCCTGGGCATCTGTATTCCGGAGGAGTACGGGGGGGCAGGACTGGATTACGTCTCTCTCGGGCTCGCTTGTGAAGAGCTCGAGTACGTGGACACTTCCCTCCGCGTCATCATGTCGGTCCACGTCGGGCTCAACTGCCTGACGCTCCTGGCGTGGGCGAACGACGAACAGAAGCAACGATACCTGGTGCCGCAGGCCAAAGGCGAAAAAATCTCGACCTACGGCCTCACTGAGCCGAACGCCGGAAGCGACGCCGTCGGCATCCAGACGACGGCGGTTAAGAAGGGCGACACCTACGTTCTGAACGGCGAGAAGCAGTGGATCTCTCTTGCCGAGGTCGCGGACAACTTCCTCGTCATCGCTTGGACCGACCAGGAAAAGAAGAAAAATCGCGACCACAGCGGGCTATCGGCGTTCATCGTCGAGCGCTCCTACAAAGGCTTCGAAAGCGGCGCCATGACCCACAAGTGGGGCATCAAGGCAGGCAACACCGGCTGGTTCAAACTCTCCGACGTGGAAGTTCCCGAGGAGAATCTCTTGGGAAACGAAGACGAAGGCTTCAAGATCGCGATGTTCGCGCTCGACCAGGGACGCTACACCGTGGCCGCCGGCGCCACCGGGCTCATCCGCGCCTGTCTCGACGAGAGCGTGAAGTGGGCTCGGGAGCGCCACACCTTCGGCCAGCCGATCGGCCAGCACCAGCTGGTGAAGCAAATGATCGCGAACATGGCCCGAGACTACGAATGCGCGCGTCTACTGTGGCTCAAGGCAGGCGTTCTCAAGAACCAGGGCCGCCGCAACACCAAAGAGACGTCCCTCGCCAAATGGGTGTCGACGGTCACCTCCGAGCGAGCAGGCTCGGACGCGGTTCAAATCCTCGGCTCCTACGGGTATTCCGACGAGTATCCCGTGGGACGGTTCTGGCGAAATTCCAAGGGCGCCGTGATCTACGAAGGGACGCGCGAGATTCACACCCTGATGCAAGCGGATTATGCGCTCGGATACCGCGTGGACAAACCGACGCGAATCTCGCTGCCGAAGTACGAGAAAAGCTGAGCGGCGGTACAATCTTACTAGGCCCTGGATCACAGTTGATGCCGGCTTTGGAACTCGACTAAGATAGTTACGAACATACCAGCCAAGCATTCTTTAGAGCACTCCGTATTCACTGAAACCACTAACAACTCAAATTCACGATGTTGCATCCGAACGTGGTCGTACCACCGGACGGCCAAAGATGGGAGGAGAAGGAGCTGTGAAGGTCGATCTGGAAGCGTTGGTCGTTGCTTTCAGCGATGACTTCGTACAACGGAGTTATTACCTCGACGGGGACTCGGGACGCGTTTTCAACGTCCTCGAGGATCACGACGACCCCGAAACGCGGGAGCTCGTTTGGGCGCTCGAGTCCGACACCCGCGGGCGCTACATTCAGGTCCCGAAGCCTAGCCTGGAGGAGACGCTGAAAGAGCAGGACGCTTTTGTCGAATCCCTCGAAGGCGACATGAGGGAGAAGTTGGACAAAGTCATCGAAGATGATCACGACGGAGCGAAGTTCGCCGACTACGTGGAGCGCAATCGCGGCGCTCGCGACGCGTGGCGCGACTGCCGAATGGTTCGCTCGCGTGAGCAAGCCAACGAGTGGATAAAAACGCTGAATCTTCCTACCGGTTGAAGACGAGGTCACCGACAAGAGTCGGGGTTGCCGGCTGGTCCTATCCCGACTGGGAAGGCATCGTCTATCCCAAAACGCCTCGTTTCGACGGGCTCGCCTACCTGACGCGATACTTCGACACCATCGAGATCAACAGCCCTTTCTATCGAATCCCGACCGCGAAGACGACGAGCTCGTGGGCGCGACGCGCGTGTGTGAACCCGAATTTCGGTTCACGCTGAAGCTCTTCCAGGGATTCACCCACGAGCGCAACGCGAGCACCGAAGACGAGCGCGCTTTCAAAGACGCGCTCGTCCCCCTCATCGACGCCGGGGTGCTGGGCGGAGTCCTGCTCCAGTTCCCATGGTCCTTCAAGAACGGGCCCGAAAACCGCTCGTACTTGAGCGAGCTCTTCGAGCGCTTCGACGGGTATCCGCTCGTCCTCGAGGTGCGCCACGCATCATGGAACGACAGAGAGCTCTACGAGCTCCTCGAGCGCCGAGCGGTCGGATTCTGCAATATCGATCAACCGCTCATCGGCCGCTCCATCGCGCCGACCGACAAAGCGACGGGCCCAATCGGCTACGTGCGGCTCCACGGCCGCAACTACCGGGACTGGTTCCGCGAAAACGCCGGTCGCGATGCGCGCGCTACGACTACCTCTATAGCGACGACGAGCTCGACCCGTGGATGGACAAGATCTCGGAAGTGAGCGAGAACGCATCGGAAACGTACGTGATCACCAACAACCACTTCCGCGGCCAGGCGGTCGTGAACGCGCTACAAATTCGCTCGCGCCTCAAGAGACGAGCCGTCAAAGCGCCCGCGTCGCTCGTCGAGCACTACCCGGTCTTGGCGCACATCACCGAGAGCGAAGGCCCAGCGCAGCGTCGGCTGTTCTAGACTCGCGTCCGACGTGCTATCTGCTTCGCTGATTCTGACCCGAATGTCCTCCGCATCAACGTTGGGAAAACCCTACGTTCTGCTGTCGGGGTTTTCACCCGCCTCACGTCACTTGTTCTGGATCACACTTCCGATACTCTGACCTTCATTGGGGACGGGGGTCTGTCATGGTCGAGTCAACACCATCCGGCGCAAACGTGATTGCCATTGCGAACTGCAAAGGCGGTGTCGCGAAAACGACAACAACCGTGAACTTGGGGGCGGCGCTGGCAAGCCGGGGGCGGCGTGTTCTTCTGATCGATCTCGACGCTCAGCAGGATCTCTGCGCCGCCCTGCGAGCACGCATACCACGACCCGGGCTAGCCGACGTCCTCCTCAGCACCGCGTTCTTCGATACCGGGAATCTGGCCGACGCATTTGTGACCGTTCACGGTATGACGGTCGCGGGCGGATATGGGATCGCTCATGCGGAGCGCGAGCTCGCCACGAATGGTAGCTGGGAAAACGCGCTCAAGCGTGCGCTAGCGCCCCACTTGCCGCGTTTCGACTACGTGTTGCTGGACTGCGCTCCGTCGAGCAACTGCCTCACGCCCAGCGCGCTCGTCGCCGCCCACGACGTGGTCGTCCCAATTCAGACCGAGTTCCTGGCGGCGAATCAACTGTCCAGCATCATGTCGGCGGTCGATGACGTGCGCTCGCGGCTCAACTCGTCGCTGAAAATTCGTGGATTCCTGCCCACGATGTACGACGGACGAAGCAATCACGCGCTGGGCGTCATGGAGCACATCGCGCTCCAAGCACACATGTGGGGCGTCCGCGCATTCAAGCCCATCCCACGAGCGGTACGTTTGGCAGAAGCGAGCGAAGCGGGACGGCCGATTTGCCAGTACTCGGAAGACTCACCAGCTGCCGAAGCGTACGACGGGTTGGCCGAGGAGATCGACCATCGGTATCAAGTGAGAGCGTCGATGTTTGCTTCGACGGGTGCGCGGGCGATCGGCACCTACGCGTAGGACAGCAACCCTCGTCTTTCTCACCGGTCCTCGTCTAGGCTCGTGCCAATGCGGGGAGATCGCCTTCGTGAGTTTCAGAACTGGAATTTGGCTTCGGATGGGCGCCCCCTCACCCGGCGAGAGTTGCCAGAGCTCGCCTCCGTGAAGCTCTCTCCCCCTCTCGGGGAGGAGGTTAAAGTCCTGGGGGGGCGGCTATGTTTAGGACGTCTTTGATCACGCATGCAGCGGTCGCGAGTGGGCCGCCTTTGCTGCTTCTTGCGCTTATCGTGCCCATGACGTCGGTCTCGAAGACGCAACCTTTCTCGCCCGGGCCGAGCTCGTAGAGGGGGTCGTCCGGCGTGAGGGCTTCGGGCGCGGTCTTCAGTCGAATCGTGCCATCGGCATCGCGCTCGCCGGTGGCGATGGCGGATGCGTTGTCTTCGTGACCGCGCGTCGTCGAGCTCTTTCTTGCCGATCGCGGCGACGCCGGTCGTCTCGACGGCGTCGAGACTGAGCTCAACCGCACTCCGCTGAGCACCATCTCGATCGTATCGGAAGACGGCCCTTGCGACCGGTGGCCCGTTCGGACTGAGCGCGTGCGCTCCATCGCCTAAAGGCGATGGGTTCACGTCGCCGACTAAAGTCGGCTTGTCCTTGCCTCGTTTCACTACTCGCTAACCTTGAAAGAATCGTCGTCCTGGGGCACGGCACCTTGCAACTCTATATACTTCGCTATCACGTCATCCGTCACGTTGCCCGTCGTCACCACGAAGTAACCCCGTGCCCATAGGTGCCGACCCCAGAACTCCTTCCGCATCGTCCGAAAGTCTCGCATCAGACGATTCGACGTCTTACCCTTGATCAACTGCATCACTCGACTCGGCGACAAATTCGGCGGCACGCTCAGTAACAGATGCAACTGCTCAGGCCGCACATGACCCTTCAGTATTTCTATCTGGTTCCGAGCACAGATCTCCCGAATGAGATCCCGGAGACGAACCGCTACATCCCCTCTCAAGGCCGGCTTGCGGTACTTCGTGATAAATACGAAGTGATAGTTTAACTGGTACGTCGTGTGCGATGATTTACGATATCCTTTCACCTGGGGATCGTACCCCAAGCCTCCTAAAGGCTTCGCCTAAAGGCGAGGGATTTCAACCATCCCCGAGTGAGACATTAATAATGATGAGAGACAAGGCATTTAATACGGTAAAGTATGTTTCAATTGTTCGTACTATTGAATTCGAATGAAGGGTGACGAACGCGCCGCGGCGTCACGCTTCGAGGGTCGCGGAGGTGCTAGTGCTGCGTACGACTGAATGGCTAGGGTTGCTCTTATTCATCTCGGTGTCGCTATGCGCGCCTCCGCTCGAGGGCCAGTCAGAGACCAACGAGCCACCCCTACTGAGTTTGTCCGAAACGATCGAGCTGGCGTTCGAGAACAGCGAGCTCATGATCGAGGTCCGGGACAGCCTTCAGCAGGCGAAGCTCTACGCGTTGCCGGCCGCGATCTCGGCGAGCTTCTCACAATCTGTACCGAGTCGTTAGCTCGCTACAAGCTGCGCACCACGTTGAGCGCACTGGGAGTCGTCTTGGGGGTCGCGGGCGTCATCGCAGTGATGTCGGTGAGCCAAGGGGCCAGGGACGAGATTCTCCGACAAGTCGAGTTTCTGGGACTGGACAATATCGTGGTGCGGGACAACCTGCAGTCCCGGGGTCAACGGCTCACGCTACGCGACGCGGAAACACTGTGGCAAATCACTCCTCTCTTGAAGAGCGCGACACCGCTCGTCGAAGGCTACGTATCGCTTTTCGGGTCTGCTGCCAGTCGTCCGGCCCGACTGATCGGAGTCAACGCGGACTACAAACACATACTCCGCCTCTCGGTGACGAAAGGACGATTTCTGTCGAAATTGGACGATCGGGCTCTTGCGCGCGTTTGCGTTTTGGGGCGGCGCATCGCGAGCGATCTCTTCGGCTTTCGGGAGCCGGTCGGTGAGAGCGTCCGAGTGGCCGGTAAGTGGTATCGAGTGGTCGGTGTCCTGGGAGAACGCTCGATGGCGGGCGCGGGCTCCGACTCGCGACTCGGGACTTGAATGAAGCGGTGTTGGTGCCGTTGTCTACGCTCTTGGCTCAACCCCTGCATGCCGACCCTTCGACGCCGGTTCAAGAGATCTGGCTGCACCTGAGCCGGGGTGATCGCGTGATACCCGTGGGCAGAGTGGTGGAAGAAACTCTCGCTCGACTTCACGGCGGGCGAGGCGACTTCGAGGTCGTCGTGCCTCGCGCCCTGATGAACCAACGTCTCCGCACCCAACGCACGTTCAGCGTCGTTGTCGGTAGCATGGCATCACTCACTCTTCTCGTGGGAGGTATCGGCATCATGAACATCATGCTCGCCTCGGTACTGGAACGAACCGGCGAGATCGGGCTGCGGCGAACGGTGGGCGCAACCAAGCGCGACATCACGATGCAATTCCTGGTCGAAGCGCTTCTGTTGACGTCCACCGGCGGCGCCTTCGGGATCGTTCTCGGAATCGCCATCTCTCTGGGCATTTCCGCGTACGCGGGTTGGGCCATTCGCATCTCACCAGTAGCCGTTCTACTCGCGTTTTTCATCTCTTTCGTTACCGGAATTGCGTTTGGCATCTACCCCGCCGTCCAGGCCGCGCGTTTGGAGCCCATAGACGCGATGAGATACGAGTAAGCAGTCGCTCCGAATATTTGTCGGATGGCGCCGGCGCGTTGAAGTTGGATTGCATCCTGACGTTTGTTGTGATACAAGCTGTTCGGAAATTTCATTCCGAAAGATTTCGCGAGATAATGTTAGAGGTGTCATCGTGTCTCGACGTCAGTGTAGTGTGCTGTGCGTTGTTGCCGCTGGTTGCTGTTCTAAGCTTTCTTTGAGGAGAACGAAGATGATGGTACAAGGCACAATGGGCGTTGCATCGAAGATCGTCACGACTCCGCTTCTTGTTGCGCTGCTCATGCTCGGCGGTCCCGGGTTAGGGCTCGGAGCAACGACCGCGAACGAGGGCGAAGGGGCGAGCGCTGCGCTTTCGGTAGTGAGCGATCCTGTCGGCGCGGCAGTTTATATCGACGGTGTTAGCCGCGGTGTTACTCCATTGGAGATCGACGCACTCGATGTGGGGGAGCATCGTGTCACGCTCCTCAAAGACAATTACCTCGAGAACAGCCGGATCGTCACCTTGAAGCCTGGGCAGAAGGAATCCGTGAGCGTCGAGCTCACGGATTCCACCGGAGCGCGTTATTCCTCCATGCAGATAGGTGCCTCGTCGTCGAGTGGCGGTGGCAGCAAGCTTCCGCTAATTCTCGGTATCGCAGGTGGAGGCGCTGCGGCCGCGTTCTTCCTGTTGCGACCCACCAACGATCCGCCGGTTGCGGGCAGTATCACGGTGAGCCCGAACATACGGGGCATCGCTGGTGTCACTAGCTTCAGCTTTACCTCGGGGGCGAGCGATCCGGACGACGACCCATTGACGTTCACCTTGGATTTTGGAGACGGCGGGAGCGGATCGGGGCAGACCACGTCCCGTGTTTACCAAAGCGCCGGCAACTTCTCGGTGACGGTTACCGTCAGCGACGGCAAGGAGAGGCGACAGCGTCGTCGTCGGTCAATGTCGGGGATATCACCGGTAATTGGCGCGGCTCCCAGAACTTCAGCGGGGGGCAGGCCCTTCCTTTCACCATGCGCCTGACGCAGTCGGGCAGAAACGTGAGCGGGACGTTCAACGACGAGTTAGGCTCTGGACCCGTCAGTGGTACGCTCAGTGAGCCTAGACGAGTGCAGTTCACGGTGCGACAGGCGAACTTTCAACCGTTCACCATGTCGGGGACGGTGAATAACGACCTGAATCGGATTACCGGCAATACGACGGGCAGCGGATTCACGGGCCAGTCCTTCTCCATGACACGCTGAGCTGATCCGTCTCGGAAGGTCGGGCTAACGAAGGCGCTGCGGCACGGATCGTGAGAGACACGCGGGGTCGGTAGGACGTACCCCGGGTCCCGTTCACGCAAACATTGAAGTCGTGGTCAGGTCCCTAGTGGTGCATTCCCTCGTATACTCGCTCGGCACTCTTGGTCAGTGAGACCGGCAAGGTGACGACCGACCCACAGGTAATGCTCGGTTCGCGTTGCCACGTCGTGTAGCCTTCCAAGCGTACCTCGACTCGACGCATCCCCTCATTGACGGTCAGCTTTGCCGGCGTGCTTCCCATGAGCACGCCATCCACCCAGACTTCGGCACCAGACGGCTCGGAGCGAACGTAGACCGTACCCGTGCAAGGGGGAGGCGGCGGCGGTGGCGGACCGTTGATCGTTGCCACGGCCTGGGTGAGGCTCGACTCGAAATCATCGAGGGCGCGTACCACCGAAAATATGTCCGTGGAGTGTGGCCGCGCGACGTAGAAGCCGAAATCGACGGGTTGGCAGCTGGCAAAGACTTGAGTCCCTTCTTCCCGGGATTCGATCTCGACAGAGCGCCAGCCTTTCCGATCGACGATTCGATACTCCGCGATTTGCGAGCGGCTGATGAGCCAGCCGTCGTTTTCCATCTCGGGCGGCCACAGCACGCTGTACGAGATTTGATCTCGGTAAACGTTGAGCCAACCATACGAGTAAGTGCCTTCCTTCTCCCCGCGTACGACCAAGTATAGGATGGCCTCTTCGTTTTCGTCCAATCGGGGCTCAGGTATGGACTCCGTTCCGTCCATGAGCCAGCGCTGGAGCGACTGAACGGTCTCCTCGAAATTCTCGAACGCCGCCGCAACCACGAATACCTTCGGGCTCGCGGTGTCTACTCGGTCGTTCGAAGCGAGGTGGTAAAAGCGTGTCTCTTTCCAGTTTGCCAGCCGTAGCTCGAGATATCGCAAGTCGTTTTGCTCGCCTGGACGTGCGTGCTCGATAGATGTCACCGGGGCTTCGAACGAATGATCCTTCTTGTCCGAATCTTCCGAAAACCAGATTCGGGAGGGCGAAATGCGCATGGTTCCGTAACCGTACCGATTCTTTCCTTCATGGTGCGCCACGGCGACCCTGATGACCCGCTCACCGGAAGCAGTGGTCTCCACGACTTGAGCCCGGCTCGTCGCGGTAGAACCGATTCCCAAAAACATCACTATCACGCACATTCTTTTAGCAAACATGGCAGCAGTCACCTCTTCACACAGGCGCTCATCGCGGGTGATCGTTTCTTTCTTCGTCGACGAATTTCGCGAGTCGGGGAGAAACGAGGCGAGGATCGACCTTTAGGTTCGGATCGAGCTCGAGAGCGCGACTGACGCGAGAACGTGCCTGGTCAATGAGCTCGGCCTTGGACTCTCCACGCAGAATGTATTGGGAGTAGTAATAGAGGCCAAGATAGAGATGCGCGTTGGGTCGATCCTCTAGCCCGGAGATCGCATCCTCCAGAATCTCGATCGCAGCTTCGTAATTTCCGTCGAGTCGCGCCTCGACCGACTGACGGGCCTTTCGAAGCGCAGCCGCTCGCAGTTCTTTTTCTATTAAGGGGAGAAACTCCCTACCGACGCAGGGCTCGGCGAGTTCGAGGAAAATCTCTGCGGCCCGCCGAATAGAGCGTCCCCTGATCGCCTCCAGGACGTCGAGGAGCCGTTCGGCGGTCTGAAGCGCCAGACGCGCCGACGAATGGTCGGGGTCGAGCTCGGTGGCCTCGCGGAAACTCGTCATCGCTTCTTCGGGCGCGAGGGGCTCGAACTCGGCGCAGCCGTTCGCGTAGGCGCTTTCCGCAGCAATCGAGCGCTCTGCTATTTCCACGTGCACTTGCTCAGTGGTGGTCGTCGCGGTCGAGGTCGTTGTCCTCGGCACCGTCGTTGTCGGTCGTAGCGGAATAGAAGAG
Organism: Candidatus Marinacidobacterales bacterium; assembly: GCA_965237955.1. GTDB lineage: Bacteria > Acidobacteriota > Vicinamibacteria > Marinacidobacterales > SMYC01. The sequence goes on from OZ250169.1 coordinate 6,207,321, forward strand.
GTGGCCCTCGGCGGCATCGGCGCTACCTGCGGGATACCCGCGCATGGTGGTGGTTCGTCGAGTGAGCTGTCGGTCACGGGCCTCCAGCAAGTCACGACGACCGCCCAGATCTTCAGCAAAAAAAGACGATTCAAATGCTTGCTTTACCGCATCATCTCGGCCAGAGCAGCGGTGAGCCTTGCCCAGATGGTACAGTGGGTACGTTCCTTGCGTCGGATTCGTGCTGGCTTGCTCGAAAGCTGTGACAGCATCGCCATAGCGTCCGTCGCCGAGCGCCCTTAGCCCGACCTCATAGTTAGAGACCGTCTGCGCCCCCGTCACCGCCGCGGTCGACGCCACCAGCAACCAGGTGGCCCTAGAACTCCAGCGCCAGGTCATCTAGCTCCAATCCGGGCAGCGTCATCTTGAGCTCCAAGCTCTCGTCAGCCCGTACTTGAAACGGAAGAGTGAGCGCCTCAGGAAAATGAGGATTCACGAATTTGATCTCGTACTCGCCGGGCTGCAACTCCAAGATACAAGGTGTCGTCGTGGAGATGAGTTGCACATTTTGTCCCGTATCCAGGTTCCGGAGATACGCGATCTCCGGCCCATGGAGCGATGTCGATGGCGACGGCCACTGAGCCCTCACCGCACGGTAGCAACCATCCTATTGCCGCGGCGACGATCAGGAATCCAACGACAACGTATGGCCAGCGACGAGCCTTTACCCTGGCGGGTAGTACGGTCGCGGTAAGCTCGCTCTCTCTAGTTTCTGGCTCGCGTGTGAGCGGACTGACGACGGTTTGCGTCACGCCCAACGTAGCGGCATCGCCGAGGTACGTCGTCGCGGGGAGGGGATATTCGGTGGTGAGCCCTGGATTCGATAGCGTTACTGCGAGTGTCTCTTCCTCCAGAACCTCGCGCAGCAGATTCCGCGCCTCTACATCCTCAGCATTTGCGTCCAAAAGAGTCTCGAGAATTTCACGAGCCGAATTCTTGTCCCCTCGGGCATAAGCCTCCCTAGCGCCGCTCAGCGCTTGTGCACGTTTCTCGACTCTTTCGAGATCCTGCCTCAGTTTCTGGACACCCGTATTTTCGGGATCGATGGCAACCGCTGCTTCCAACTCTCTGCGGGCGCCGTCCAACTGGTTCTCTTGGATAGACGTGCGCGCTTGTCGCAGAATCTGGTTGAGTGAGTGCATCTTCTGGCGCGCGCGCTCGGCCGAAAGCTCCGCGCGCACGTTTTCGAGCTTTCTGGAATTCGGGGCCAGCTGGACGGCGCGCTCGACGAGCTTGTTGGCCTGTGCAAAGTCACCTTGCGAAGCCGCCGAGCGGGCTTTCTCTGCGAGCGCGAGAGCGCGCTGCTCCAGAGCGTCTTTTTCGTTTCGCGATCTCCAGATCGGCGAGAACTTGGTTTGCTTCGCTGTTTCCTTCGTCGAGGACGAGTACCCGGCGAGCGGCCGCTTCCGCCTGCCGATAGTTTTTGTTTGCCAGCACCGCACGCGCCAGTGCCAAGTACTTTCCGATGTCGCGCGCGACTTCCTCTTCGAGAGTGGAGATGGCGGCAACCACGAGCTTCTGATAGTGCTCGAGCACGCGAATCAACTCCTCTGTGCTTTGATATCGATCCTGCGGATCCTTCTCCAGGCACCTAAAAATAATCCTGCAAAGATCTGCTGGGACTTCTACGCCGAGACTCTCGAAGGACGGCGTCGGATCCTGCACAATCCTCCTCTGGAGCCGCAAAATCCGTTCGATGGTGAGGCCTTTGCGATCTTCATCTGTAACGAATGGTGAACGGCTCGAGACCATCTCGTAAAGAACGGCGCCCAGGGACCAGATGTCGGTGCGATGGTCGACCTTGCTTCCGTTGATCTGCTCGGGAGACATATACTGCGGCGTTCCGATCGAGACGCCCGTCTTCGTGATGGTCGAAGACGCAACGTGAGCGATCCCGAAATCCATGATCTTCACCAAGCCGTCATCGAGAACGCGTACGTTGCTCGGTTTGATGTCACGATGAACGACACCGCGACCGTGAGCGTAGCCGAGGCCGGCCGCAGCCTGGAGCGCAATGTCGACGCACTGGTCCACTGCCAAGTTCTTGCCACCACGTCCGCGAAGTAGCTCCGCGAGATCCGTGCCGCCCAAGTTCTCCATGACGATGTAGGGCACACCGTCGACTTCATCGAACTCGTAGAGGGTGACGATGTTCTTGTGGCTCAGGGCAGCGGTGGCCTCGGCCTCTCTACGGAACCGGCGGCGAAGCTCATCGTCCATGTCCTCGTTCTCTTTCATGAGCTTGATCGCCACCTCGGCCATCCCACCCGAACCCAGTTCACGGATGACTTGGTATTTGCCGATTCGTCTCATTGACGAGGCGCTCACCGATCCCCCTGTAGACCGTTTCGTTAGTAAAGAGTAGCATGGTAGACCTACGAGCCGTCAAGATGGTTGAAGTGACGGGAACTCTCCGAAACAGCGAGCGGATCGACGGAGAATCTTACCGGCCAGCGCCGGGGCAGGCCGGTTTCCAAGCTGGGGTTACTGGTTTGAGGGCTTGGCTTTGCCGGCCGAGAGCTTCGCCGAGGGACCCCCGTCCGGCGAGTGGGCCGGCGTCGTAGTCATGACCATGGATTCGATGCGACCGTCGCGAAGACGAACGACGCGCTTCGCGTGCGCCGCCACCGCGCGTTCGTGCGTGACGACGATCAGCGTATGCCCCTGGCGATGGAGCTGGTCGAACAACGCCAGAATTTCCTCGCCCGTTGCCGAGTCGAGATTGCCCGTGGGCTCGTCGGCCAGAACGATTGAGGGTTCGTTGACGAGCGCGCGGGCGATCGCAACTCGCTGGCGCTGCCCGCCCGACAGCTCGTTGGGCCGGTGTTCGAGTCGATCCCCGAGATCCACTCTCTCGAGCGCCTGCCTGGCTCGCTCGCGACGGTCTCGGGCGGGCACTCCCCCATAGACGAGTGGGAGCTCGACATTGCGTAGGGCCTGGGCGCGGGGCAGTAGCTGGAAAGTCTGAAAGACGAAGCCGATCTCGCGATTGCGAACCGTGGCGAGTTCGTCGTCTTCCATGGTGCTCACTTCCCGGCCGTTCAGTAGATACGAGCCTTTCGTCGGGGTGTCCAGACAACCGATTAGATTCATCAGTGTGGATTTTACAGAGCCCGAAGGCCCCATGATCGCCACGTATTCGCCACGCTCGATCGGTGATGTCAACCCCTGCGAGGGCAGGGATCGCCACAGATCCCATGAGGTAGCTCTTCCAAAGCCCATGCGCTTCGATCACGCTCATCAAAAGTCTACATGGGAGCAGCACCTTAACAGCTTTCGAATCCGATGGCAAAGTGCAAGACGGCGTCCACACGAAACGCCCTGCTTGGACAACAAATTGCGTTCCATTTTGCTGGAAGATTTCCTTTACAGCAGGGGCTCCTTTGCTCCACGGACATTACCCCGCTCAAAGCTCATATGAGCCCCTCCGACTCCCTCTCGCCTCCGTCCGATTTCCCGGGGGATGCCGGTTATACGGCGGGGCCGCTCCGCAGATCTCTCCCGTGGGGCGAGGAGGGCCTCTCCAGTTGCTCAGCGCATCCTTGCCACCGTGCCGTCGCTGCTACCCCGCCGGAGTGTCCCGCCGCTTCAGCTAGTCTGCGACGAGCCATGCTGCCTTCGGGAGATGCCCCTGAGATAGTTGAAAGTTAGGAGTGGCGGCTCCTAAGGGCCGCCGACAAAATAACTGTCTAGTTTTGAGCACACTCTTCCTGTTTCAGGTCGTGATCGCGATGTCGTCTGGCATCACGAGAGCCTGGCAAGCTCCCTAGAAACGGAACATTTGTAGATCTTCAGCAACCAGCGCGTGTTTGACAAACGGTCCTCATTTTAGGGAGGATTACGCCTATCAAGGAGCACTTCTCCTATTATGAGACCTACGAGCTATCAGTCTGAAGATCTCGACCGCCTGTTGAGGAAGCACAAAATAGCTACCCTCGATGATTTGAAGGCAGTGTTGGGTACCGATGTGGACTCGACCGTCTTCCGAAAGCTCAATGAGTTGGCGTATCGGACAAGCTACTCCCACCGTGGTAGCTACTACACGTTGGACGAGATCGCCCAGTTCGATCGAAAAGGTCTTTGGTCGTTGCGCTCAGTGTGGTTCTCGAAGTACGGGACGTTGCTTGCGACGGTAAAAGCGTTGGTCGCGGCCTGTGAGGCAGGCTACTACGTCGACGAGCTCGAGGACGTGGTGCAGGTTGACGTCAAGGCTCCTCTGTTGAAACTGGTCCGAGAGAAAAGATTGGCGCGCGAGCAGGTGTTCGGCCGATATCTGTATCTGGCCACCGATGTGAGCACGCGCAAGCAACAGCTCTCGGCCCGCCAGGTACATGAGGCGTCACCTTCCACGTTGGGCTGGGTCGGGGGAGTCCGCGTGCTCCCCGTGGAGTTGAAGGCTGCGATCGTTCTTTTCTACAGCCTGCTCGATGAAAAGCAGCGCCGTCTCTACGCGGGAGTCGAGGCCATGAAGCTCGGTCACGGTGGCGACCAACAGATTGCCGAACTGCTCGGGATGGATCCGAGCACGGTAGCCAGAGGTCGTAGGGAATTGCTAATGAGAGATGTTGAGCTCGACGGAGTTCGGCGAAAGGGTGATGGTGGGGGCACCTCCCTGCCTTCGCCTCCCATACAAGGGCTCGGCCTCCGGATTAACTTCTTTCGAGGCTACTTCTGCGTTCACTCACGTTACGGCCCGGTGACTCGCTCACCGTCCCGAAGATGGCTTTGTCGATAGGCTTCAGTTCATTCGGTTTCCCTCCTTCTGCTATCCAAGCTACCGGGGTCTAGCTTTTGCCCCGGTGGGACTGACTCCCACTGAACGCGCCAGCCTTTGCTGGACGCACGGATGGGGGAAGTGTACAAGGCGAACGACACCGAATCGATCGAACGGTAGCGCTGAAGGTTTTGCCTTCGGAGCTCTCCGACAATAGCGAGCTCCGGTTCGAGCAGGAAGCGCGGGCGATCTCCAGATTGAACCACCCACACATCATACCAAGCGGCGCTATGGGATCGCTCATGCAGAGCCCGAGCTCGCCACGAATGGTAGTTGGGAAAACGCGCTCGAGCGTGCGCCAGCCAGCCTAAACTAAAGATTCGGTGGGGCGGCTATGTTTAGGACGTCTTTGATCACGCACGCCGCCGTCGCGAGTGGGCCGCCTTTGCTGCTTCGTGCGCTTATCGTGCCCATGACGTCGGTCTCGAAGACGCAACCTTTCTCGCCCGCGCCGAGCTCGTAGAGGGGGTCGTCCGGCGTGAGGGCTTCGGGCGCGGTCTTCAGTCGAATCGTGCCATCGGCATCGCGCTCGCCGGTGGCGATGAGGCGGATGCGTTGTCTTCGTGACCGCGCGTCGTCGAGCTCTTTCTTGCCGATCGCGGCGACGCCGGTCGTCTCGACGGCATCGAGAGCGAGCGTCCGGTCCCAAATCGCGCGCGCGAGGATAAGAAGTTTGTAGGCCGCGTCCCAGCCGTTCAAATCGAGACGCGGATCTTCTTCGATCGTGCCTTCGATGCGCGCGCGCTCTATGGAATCGTCGAGCGAGATGCCGGCCTCCAAGTCACGCAGGATCTGATTGGTCGTATCGTTGAAGACGCCGCGGAAACGGCTGAGCTTCGTACCGCGCACACCGAGAGTGCCGAGCTCGAGACTCGGGAGCGGAATGCCGACAGCCGCCGAGGCGCCGAGACGAGCGCCATGCTCACGAGCTAGCTCGGATAGCTCTCCATACCGCGCAACGAGCGGTCCCTTGCTCGCGAACACAACCGAGAGGCCTCGCTCGAGCGCCGCTCGCGCTGCCGTGAAACCCGGCTCGCCGGTCTCTGCGTTGGTGATACTGCTATCGGCGAGGATTCCGCCGAGGGCTTCACTGAGCGCGGCCTTCAGCTCGATGCGCTGTCCGCCATCGAGCAAGCTGACACTTCCCTTTTGTCGCTTCGCGTCGACGAGCGCCGACATTTCGTGGCCCGTTGCCACGACGCCACCTTTTCGGTCGAAGACGGAATGGAGCGTCAGGCGAACGCCTTCGCGCGCGTAGCCGTCGTTGTCGGCCAGCAGTTTCACGAGAGACTGGCCGACGTTTCCGAAACCGAGAAGGATGATGGGAACGTCTTTCAAGAGTGCCACCGGGCCCATTCAAGTAGTGTTCCATCCACCTTAGGCTGTGGAGGTTGCGGTCGAATCGCGACGCGGCGTGTCGGTTTCCGTCCTCTCACGATGAGCCTCCTTTGGAACGAGCGTGATGCTACCAGACTTTGGCGCCAACGTTTAACGAACCTCGAACGTCAAGGTACACCAAAAGCTCTCCCATCGAACTTCGGGATCGTCTTCGTCCCCGATCATGTGGATTGCGCGCAGATACCACCGGCCGGTCGACAAGATGGTGACGCTCGCGTGTCCCACGTCGTCGGTCGTCGTCAAGATCTCGCCGGCCGCCCCGCCCTCTTTGCCGCCGGCGACGGTGGCGCCGGCTAGCGGCTTCCCCTCGTAGAGAACCCGCAGGCCGAAGCTTCCCCCCGCCGCTACTTCGTTTGGGTTCTCGTCGGGGACGATCTCGATCGTGTGCCCAACGGGCTTGGACCAAGCCGGCTCTTCTTCGTCCGCCTCCAGCTCGTCGACATCGATGAGCGCTTTCGCCCACTTTGCATAGCGCTCGAGGGCCGGCTCCTCGGACTCGCCCAGCTCCTCGCGGGTCGCGAGGATGGACACGAGTCCGTTATCATCGAGGTAGTCGTTGAACTCTTCCGCCTTCAGGCGCACCCGACGAGGCCGCGTCGACAGCGCGACGATGTGACTCCCCGCGGTGGTTGGGCTGATCTCGAAGCTGAGCGACTTGCCTTCCACGCGGAACTCGGAGATAGGTCCGGTCCCCGCCGGTCCGTGGAGCGTGAGCGCTGTGACCCGCTGTTGACCCAGAAGCGACAGACTTTCGGGGAAGTGGTCGCCGCTATTGATGAAGACCCTCGTGGTCTCGAACGGCACGAGATGGTATTGCCCCGCCATGACCCACAGATCGTGGCCGGCGGCCGAGACCGGGGCGAACAACGTTAGAAAAACGAAACCCCGCGCCCATCGGACGGGCGCGGGACGGCTCGACATGGAGAAACTTATCCTATGCGGCACCCAACAACACTAGCTTTCTTGCCATTCTGCTCTCCTTCGTAATTGTTCTATCGATCTCCACTCAACCCAGCCGGTCCAAGAGCTTTCTCGATCTCGGGAGCGAGGATCTCTTGTGACTGGAAGTTGACGAAGTGTTTCACGATCGTGCCCGACCCGTTGACCAAGAAAATCGTCGGGAAAATGTTGACGTTTCCGAGCGAGGCACGAACCTCGTCGGTGAGATGCAAGTTGACGTAGTTCGTTCCGACTTTTTCCGCATACTCGGCGCGGTAAGCGTCATCGTATTTGAGCTTCAGAATCGTGTCCGCGTTCAGACCGAGAACGGCGAACCCCTTGCTTTCGTATTTGTCCTGAAGTGCGATGAGCTCGGGAGCAATTTTCACGCACGGAGGGCAATTCGTGAACCACACGTAGACGAGAACCACCTTGCCCGAATACTGCCCGAGACTGGTTTCCTCTCCGGCGAAGCTCGTGCCCGAGACGGCATGGATGCGTTTCCCTTCCCAACCCGTAAGCGTCCGCTCGACGGCTTGGTTGAAACGATCGTCCGCTTTAACTGCCTCTTTGTTGATACCGGTCAGCTCGCCTGTTTGCGGGTCGCGCTCAACGAAATTCTTCGGCATGCGTGGATCGGCTTCCATGACCGAAAGAACGACCGAGGCTTCTTCGGGACCGTAAAACGCGAACTGGCCCGAGATCTCATCGAGTGTCGGCATGCGACCTTCGCGGCCTTCGAACTCCATGATGAAGAGCGGGATGCGGAAAAAGGCGTTGGTAAGTTTGTCGAGAGCCGCACGCTCCTCGGGCGACGTGAACACTTCGTTGTAGAACTGCGAGACGACGAGCCTCTCACCAGGCTTCGCGTTCTCTTTGATGTAATTGATGATGCGCCGCTCGGCGTCTTCCGTGTCTTGAGCGAACGCACCCACACTCACCGAGAGCGCAAGTGCACATACAAAAAGCCGCATACTAACTCCTTACTTTGATGGGACAATACTCCTATCGCGTCCGCCATCTTAGCCACGGACCTCTCGCCAGGCAACTCGTCCCCCCTTTTTCATCCTGTTTGCCACCCGGATTCGAGATTGACCTCTAATGTGGACGGACAGACGCTGTAAACTGCTCAAACTAAATGAAGTAACCCCGGCACGCGTCTTGCTATTCCAGGAGCTTGAGAGGAGGGCGTCATGAAGAAACTGGCCTTCGCGTTTTTCTTCCTCACCGGGCTCACCGGGCAAGCGCTGGCGAAAGAGCGCCTGAAGCTCGACGGATACGCCGAGTGGCACCACGACGATGTCCTCATCGTCGAAGGTCAGCGTGTCCACGCGACCGATCGGACCCTTTTCGTTGGCGATACTTTGGCTCGCGAGCTCGAATCAATCCCGCTCGGCTACGAAGTCAAAGTCGATGGCTACCGCAACGCCGACGGGTCCGTGCTGGCACGAAGGGTCGAAGCGAAACGAAACGGCTCGGCAATGTTCGAAGGCCAGCTCAGCTCGGCGTTCGAGGCGACCGAGAACGAATGGCGTCGACGAGGCTATGTCTACGAAGAGAACGGACAGCGCCTCGGCGAGCTGTTCGAGGATGGGCCCGACGTCGAGCGTGTGCGACGCATCATGGATCGATTGGTGCCGCCATCACGCCAAGCGAGCGAGTTTCGCTCCTACGTGATCAAAAACGACGCGTGGAACGCCATGGCAGCCCCGAACGGATCGGTATTCTTATTCACCGGGCTGTTGCGCGACATGGACGACGACGAGGTGGCGGTCATCTTGGGTCACGAGCTCGTTCACACGACGCATGAGCACTCGCGCCGGCAGTACAAGCGCAATATGTGGACCCAATTGGGCCTCGCAGGGATTCTCGCCGCCAGCGAGAGCCGCGGTTCGAGCTGCGACAACCGCGGGACGTCTCTCGAGACTGGCCTCCAAACCGTGCCGTTCTCGGCGCCCTGGCGTTCCAGAATCGCTACAGCCGCCAGCATGAAGATCAAGCCGATCGCGTGGGCCTGCGCTACGCGTACGAGGCGGGGTACGACGTTTCGAAAGCGCCCGATCTGTGGCGTCGGTTCGCTCGCAAGTACGGCGGCCAGGCGGAGGCCCTGAACTTCTTCTTCGGGACGCACTCGACGCCGGGCGCGCGCGCTCGAAATATAGAGCGAGAGCTCCGGCGTAACTATCGCTAAAAGGGCGCTAAAGTTCTGCGATTCGCCCCGCGACACGTCGCAAATTGCTAGAATCCCCTCATTCCGGAGGTGTCACCCATGCCGTTTCGTTTGGCCGCAATCATCATCGTGGTTCTACTTCAATTGTTCGCGGCCGCAAATCTCGCCGAAGCTCAGCGCCAAAAGGGCAAAATCGGCGGTGGCGGAGGCTTCGCCTTCCTCACCGATCCCGATATCGACGTCGGCAGCACCGCGTCCTTCGGCGGCTTTTTCGGCCTGAGGTTCAACGACAATTTGAGTCTCGAGGGCGGACTCTATTTCGTGCGCTCCAATCGCGTCTTCAACGAATTCGACGTCCCCATCGACAAGACCCCGGATACGCCGGCATTTCGCTTCGAGACGACTCGTTATCATGCGGATGGAGTACTGGTGGTCAACATCGGCCGGCGCCAACCGTTCCATCCGTTCGTTCTCTTCGGCGGAGGGGTCGAGCGTCGCGACGATAAGCAGACCGACTTCACTTTCGAGCTCGACCCCGATACCGGCCTACCCCTACCCCTATCCGCCGAGTTGGAGGTCGTCCTCAACGAGACGAAGTACCTGCCCACGGCGATTGTCGGAGGCGGCGCCGAGATCTATTTCATGTACAACCTCGCAGCCCGCGCCGAATTCCGATTGTGGATGCCGCAGGACTGGGACCAGCGCACTTTCATATTTTTCTTCGCCGCGACTTATTACTTCTAGCGTGCGAGCTTCTTTTTCAAAAAGCGCGCAATCCTGAGACCGTCCATCCAATTGAACGGAAACTTCGCCGTCGTATAGTGCCCGCAAGGGAGCTCGTAGACGTCATGGTCAATCTCGAGCTTCTGGAAATCCCGGAGCAGCTCGCGCGACAGGTCCGGCGGGAACGAGAGATCGTAACGGCCATAGATTAGAAGCGATGGGCAACGGCGACGGGCCAGGTGCTCGTAGTAGCTGAACGGGCTCAGCGGCAGCCACAGTGTGCGTAGCTCATCGAGCTCCACTCCCCGTTCCAGGCCCTGCCGCACTTGCCGCGTCGAGATGCCACGCCAAACCACATCGGCGAAATAGGGCGAGATGTGATTGAAGACAGCGGCTTCGAGACGTGGCTCGTGCGCGTTGACGGTGAATGCGATCGCCGAGCCGAGACTCGTACCGACGATGCCAAGCGGACCGTAGCCCGACGTTTCAAGCCATGTGACCGCGGCACGGGCGTCGAGAACGGCCTGCCGGCACGATTGCAGCGTCCTTCCTACGTTCGGGCTCAGAGTGAAGTCTGCCCGTACCAATCCTTCGGGCATGCGCCGCTCGTGATACGGCAGCACGAGCTTGAGCGCGGTCACGCCGAAGCGGTTGAGGAGTCGGCACAGACCGTCCTGAGCTCCCTCTTTCGCATTCCAATGCGGCAGCACGACGACCGCGGGGCCTTCTGACGTGGCCGCCGCAGGGTAAAACTTCGCATGGACGCGATCATTCCGAGCGACGCCGGTTGGCGCCGGCGACGTGAACGTCAGGTCGTCGTCTTCGAGCAGAAAGTCCGAGACAGGAGGAAGCTCGAAATAGGCGTCACTTTCGGCGAGCGCGTGCCGCACGTGCTCGTGGAGCGTCTCGCGCGGATCGGCCCCATTCCCGGTGTTGGTCCACGCGCGAAAGCTCGGCAGAAACTCCGGGCCCCAGTCGAAAGGTAGAATGCGACGCTCGAAGTCGTCGGTGATCGCGAGCCTGCGCTCCCAGGCGTGGAAAAGACTCTGCATCAAGTCTTCAGTCGTGGGGCTCGCTGTAGTCGCGTAGCATCTTTTTGAGCTCCAGTTGATGGAACTCCTCCTGGCCAATCATCGTGCGCGCAAACTCTTCCAGGCAAACCCGCCGATTTTTTCCCCGTGTCCAGCTCGCGCATAGATGGATTCTATGCCAATTCGGCCATCAGCCACCAGCCGTCAGCCATCAGCAGGTCGAGTTGTCCTCGCCTCGGGACGGAACAGTCCGAGCGCAACGCCATTGCTCCGTCTTCGGTGAAAGCAACTCAGCTCTGCTGATGGCTGATGGCCGATGGCTGGATCCGGTTACACGCTCAAGTGCGGGCGAACTCTTTGGCGAGTGCGTCTTGAATAATGACGTTCTTGCCGGCGATCTCGATGTAGCCCTGGCGGTGCAGGTCGCTGATCATACGGGAAACTGTCTCTCGCGTCGCGCCGATCATGTTCGCGATTTCCTGATGCGTCGGGCGACGAAACGTAACGCGCCCGTCGGCCTGACGGGTGCCATCCTCGCTCGCCATCTCCAGGAGAATCCGAGCGACTCTCCCGTACACGTCGTGGAGCGCGAGGTTTCCGATCTGCTGGTTCGCCTTGCGAAGGCGCGACGACAGGACCGACAACAGGTTGATGAGAACGCGCGGCCGTTTTTCGACGATCGAGAGGAAGTCGCGCTGGTGGAGCACGACCATTTCTGTTTCCTGGAGGGCGATAGCCGTGGCAGAGCGAGGCTCATTGTCGAGCAAGCTCATCTCGCCGAAGAAGTTGGCATCCGACAACATGGCGAGGATGATCTCCCGGCCATCGTCCGAAAGGATGGTGACTTTGACACGACCGGAGAGGATCATGAACAGAGCGTCCCCGACGTCGTTCTCGAAGAAAATCACTCCATCTTTGGGATACTTGCGTCGATTGGCGACGGCGATGAGGCTCTCCAAATCCTCGTCTTCCAGCCCCGCGAACAACGGCACCTGGCGGAAGAGCTCGGCGGATACCATTCTTGCCCCCCTTTGGGTATGACGCTTGTGGATGTAGGGCTATTGTATGCGAGTGTGGGACCTGTTCACCAACACGACCCCCTATGACACGAGTCGCTCATGGCGTCAGGTGCGCCGCGAGCGCTTCGACCGCGGATACCGCCGCTGCCCCGCTCACGAATCCTTGCGGCTCGAAATCACCGTTCTCGCTCACCATGAGGAGACCGAGCGACACCGCGAGCGCCGCCGCTTCGTAGCGCGGGTTCGACAAACCGAGGTCGGGAAAATTCTGCTCGAAACGTGACGAGTCCAGGGCTCGGCGATAGGCCTCCGGGGCCAAACGCTCGAGGGCGCGAGCCAGAGCTTCGGATAGCTCGAGACGGCGCACGAACCCCTGAGGTTGAAACGTGTGGTTCGGGTACACTTCGAGAATCCCGACACCGAGCACACGGCGGATGAAGGTGGACGCCCAGTTGGTACCGATATCAGTCGCAATGACACTCGCACCTTCGGGAACCCTGTCGAACGCGCTTCTGAGCTCCAGGTAGAAGAGCGCGGCGAGCGCGGCGCGCGTCACCCGTTCGGCGTCTCGAATCTCGAGGTAATCAGGTGGTAGGTTCTCCTCCTCGTACTCGCGCTCGATCGACTCCAATCGCTGTCGGATCTCGACGTCCGTGGGACTGAGCTCGACCGCCATCCGATACGCTTCGTAGGCACCAGCGAGCTCCCCACCCGCGTAGTGAGCTTCACCGAGGATGCGGTACGCGTTCGCGTTTTCGGATTCGAGCTCCGTCGCTCGATCCGCGTGGCGCACCGCGCGATCCGTCAAACCGGCACCGAGCTCGGCCTCCGCTGCCTCCAGATAGAGCGCGCCCACTTCAGGTGCGGCCTCGAGCGCCATCAGGTACGCAGCGGCCGCCTCGCTGAATCGTCCTTCTCGGTTCAGGCCCCGCGCTGTCGCCACTCGAGATTCGGCGACGTTGACCCGGAGTGTGGTCTGGTAGCGGTCCACGAGCGGATGCTGCGGGTAGTTGCGCTCGAGCCGTGCCAAGCGATCGTATGCGAGCTCGTCATTCCCGGACGCGAGCGCGGCAAGGACATAGCCGCCCTGCGCGGGACCGTAGGTAGGCCGCTCCCGGAGCGCCGTCTGGAAGTAGCGCTCGGCGGCGGGCACACTCCCGAGCCGGAGCTCCAAATAGCCTCGAGCAGTCGCGATCTCCGGGTTCCGGCCGTAACGTCGGCTCAGACTCTCGAGCTCGGAAGCCGCGGCGCGGAGGTTCCCTTGCTGCACGTCCCGCCAGCCCTCTTCGAAGTCTTGCTGTTGGCCCGAAGAGAGATCTGGCGGTGGCTCGAGCGCCAGCCCCTGAACGATGTCCCACGCGGGCACGGTCGCGGCCGTATAGTCTCGCTTGGCTCCGCACCCGGCCCACCCGACGAGTGGTAGCGTCAGGAGAATCCCGAGAAAAATGCGTTCTTTCAGCGTTCTAAATCTCGATTTCCAGTGGTTAAAATCGCCGCAAGTTGAAGTCCATTCTAACTTTGCGCCGACACCCAGTCAAGATCGTTTAACGTCCCGAAAAGCAATCGCTCCCTCGCGGACGAGCTCCAGTTTACCGGAGGTGACGTCCACGATCGTCGAGGCGAGGCCGCCGGAGGTAGCGCCCCCGTCCAACACGAGATCCACGGAACCGCCGAGCTGGGCGAGGACCTCGTCCGCGGTCGTCGCGGGAGGCGCTCCGCTGACGTTGGCGCTCGTCGCCGTTACTGGACCAGCGATTGCCGCGAGCTCTCGTGCGAGCGGCAACGAGCTCACGCGGACGGCTATGGTTCCGGTCTCGGAGGCCGCCGCAACCGTTGCTCTGGCGGGTACGATGAGCGTCAGCGGACCGGGCCAGAACCGTGTCGAAAGCTCGCTCACCAGCGCGGGGATTTCGCTCGCCACTCTCTCGAGCTGCTCGATGCCCGACACGATGCAAGGGAGCGCTTTCGTCGACGGCCGGGCCTTGATCTCGAAAACGCGTTCACACGCGACCTGGTCGAAGACCGAAACCGCGAGCCCGTAGAACGTCTCCGTCGGCAGGGCCACGACACCGTGCTCATCGAGCACACTACGTGCTTGGGCCAGAACATCCCTTTGTGGCTGTTCAGTATCCACGGACAGGCGCACGCGACATGCTATACCCCGTTCCGATGTTTATGAACCGGTGACAGGCCCGCAAGTCCTGTGATCGGTCGCCGTGCGGAGAGTAGAGGTCCCCATCGGAACGGGGTATACTCGATCGCAACTCCTATCGACTCCACTTTTTCTATGAGCATTCGCCCAGGGCGGTTTCTGTCCATTGCGATCGTCGTCGTCTGGGGTGTTCTCCTCGGTGTCCACATCTCACGAAGTTACGCGCGTCGGGGCGCCACCGAGCTCATCGATTTCTCGGCATCGGCGTCGGCACCGGACGCCGAGCTCACCCAACGAGGTATGTTCTATCGCGGCGCCAGGATCGGTTTCATCCGCGAGCGGGTCACACCGCTCGAAGATGGCTACCGCGTCGAGCAGACGGGTGACCTCACCCTCACCGTCCTCGGGCGGGAGCGCCGGATGAGGATCGAGGGCTCGGCGGAGACCGGCACGAACGGCGAGCTGCGCGGATTTTCGTTTCGTCTGTCCACCTCGTCGCAGCAGTCGCTGTTCGAGACGACCGTTTTCGGGACGGTCGAAGGCGACGAGCTCGTGTTGAACATCAGCTCGCCGCGTTCGGAAAGGACGGAACGGCGGCCTCTCGACGAGCCCATCGTCTTGCCGTTGAACCTCTACTACTCGCTCGCGGCACACGGGTGGACGACGGGAGAATCCTACCGGGTTCGCTTGTTCGACCCGATGACGCTCACGGAGGGAGAAGCGATCATCGATGTCAAGGAGCTCGAGATCGTGCGCTGGGGCGGACGAGAAGAAGAAGCCTACCGACTGCAAACGACGTTCGCCGGACTCACCACCACCGCGTGGGTCAACGAAAGCGGCGAAGTGCTTCGAGAAGAAACACCGCTCGGGTGGACGCTTCGCAAAGAAGCACCGGGGAGCAGCCTTCAAGCCCAAAGCGCGGGTGCGCCTCATGCTCCCGACGTGATGCTGCAATCGGCGATACCGGCTCTCGGCTTCGCCGGCGACGCGTCGAAGCTTTCATCGGCAAAGCTGAAGCTCGTCAACTTTCCCGACGGCCCTGATAGTTTCATGGGGCTCGACGGCGGACGGCAACGCTTCACCGACGGCGTGGTCGAGATCACCGTCGAAGCCGCACCCTACAGAGGTTCGAGACGGTTGCCGGAGGTCGAGCGTGGCGAAGCTCTCGCCGCGGACGCTTTCATTCAATCCGACGACGATCGGATCATCGCGCAGTCCGAGAAGTTGACAAAACGATTGAACGCCGTCGAGAAGGCCAAAGTTCTCAGCGATTGGGTGTACGTCAGCTTGACGAAATCGCCAACACTGTCCCTTCCGAGCGCTACCGAAGTTCTCGAGCAGCGCGTCGGCGATTGCAACGAGCACGCGGTTCTCTACACCGCTCTCTCACGCGCGGCCGGGCTTCCCACACGCCTGAGCACGGGACTCGCGTACACAGGCGGCCAGTTCTACTACCACGCGTGGCCGGAGGTGTGGCTGGGACGTTGGGTCGCGGTCGATCCGACGTTAGGTCAATTCCCGGCGGACCCGTTCCACATACGTCTCCTGACGGGCGGGATCGAGACACAGTATGAAGTCCTCAGTCTGCTCGGACGGGGGGCGACGATCGAAGTCATGGAGATACGATGATCCGACTGTCAGGGGTGCACAAGCGCTACGGGGCGAACGAGGCGGTCAAGAACCTGTCGCTGCACGTACCCGCGGGCGAGCTGTTCGGTTTTCTCGGCCCGAACGGTGCAGGCAAGACGACCACGATCAAAATGATCGCGGGCCTGCTCCAACCGACGTCGGGAAGCATCTTTCTCGCCGGCCACGACCTGAAGCGCGAACCGGTCAAGGCCAAAGCGGCGCTCGGGTTCATTCCCGACCGCCCGTTCCTCTACGAAAAACTCTCTGCCACCGAGTTCCTACTCTTCGTCGCCGGAATCTACGGATTCGACGGTAACGGGTTGAACGGACGTATCGATGAGCTTCTGACGCTCGTCGAGCTCAACCACGTGCGCACCGAGCTCATCGAGAGTTTCTCCCACGGTATGAAGCAGCGGCTTGTGATGGCGGCCGCGTTCGTCCACGAGCCCAAAGTGCTCGTCGTGGACGAACCGATGGTCGGACTCGACCCAAAAGGCGCACGCCTCATCAAGCGTGTGTTCCGGGAGTACTGCGCAAAAGGAAATACCATCTTCGTCTCCACCCATACGCTCGAAGTCGCGCAGGAGCTCTGCGATCGAATCGGCATCATCGTGAACGGCGAGCTGGTGGAGTGCGGGACGATGGACGAGCTCAAGTCCCGTGCGCAGACCGACGAGCACGACCTCGAGCACATTTTTTTGAAGCTCACCGGCGGCGATGGCTTCAAAGAAGCGCAGGACGTCCACGATTGAGCTTCGAGTTCACGCCAAAGCAGATTCTGGCTCTCCTGGTGCCGTCGTGGCAGGGCATCCGGAACCAACGGCGCAACGCGGGTAAGGGCGAGTTTTTTCGCATCGCGATGTTCGGCTCGATCACGTTTGTCTTCGGTCTTTTCGTGTTCGGAGGCTTCTATCGGATGCTTCTCTACATTGGGCGGTTCTCCGAATTCACCGCGCCTCTCACCAATCAGATTCTGGATACGGTGTCAACGTTCATTCTCACCGTGCTCTTCGCCAGTACCGTGATCACAGGCACTCTCGACGCAATATCTTTCGGAAGATCTATCACTTCTCGTTAGCAGTCCGGTGCCGCTCCCGGCGCTCTACGCATCCCGGCTGGTGATAACCGGGGTCCAGTCTTCGTGGATGGTGCTGCTGTTCAGCGTTCCGATTTACGTGGCGTTCGCGATCACCGCTCCGGCACCGTGGCAGTTCTTGCTGGCGGTGGCGCTCGCGCTCATTCCACTCGTGGTCATCGCGGTTTCCGTTGGCACCATGGTGACATCGGTGTTGATGGCGGTGTTCCCCTCGCGACGCGTGCGCGAGCTGCTCGTTCTTCTCGGCGCGCTCTTCGTGGTTCTCCTGGTGTTCCTCATTCGCGTCCAGCAACCCGAGAGGCTCTTGAACCCGCGCTCGATCTACGACGTTACCGAGTTCTTTCGAGCGTTTAAAACCCCGTCATCCCCGATGCTGCCGAGCGCGTGGGCGACGAGCCTTCTCATCGCCGGACGACGTGCGGAGCCTCTCCTGACGATGCCTCTCGCACTCCTTCTAAGCACGGCTTCGGCGACGGTGGTGATGGGAAGCTGGCTCGCGCGTGGTGTCTATCTTCGCGGATACACGCGGTCACAGGAGTCACGACCGGCTCGCCTCTCCTCGTTACCCGTCGTCGATCGAGTCCTCGAGAACATCGCCCGGCCGTTCGAGCCACAGTTCCGCTCGCTCCTCCTCAAAGACCTTCGCACCTTCGCACGGGATACCACCCAGTGGTCGCAGCTTCTTCTGTTGCTCGCTCTGGTCGTCGTTTATTTCTACAACTTCAGTGTGCTTCCGTCGAACTTCACGTTCGCGACGTTTTTTCTTCAAAACCTGTTCTCGTTCCTCAATCTCGGACTCGCGGGGTTCGTCTTGTCCGCCGTCGCGGTGCGCTTCGTGTTCCCGTCGATTTCCGCCGAAGGGCGCGCGTATTGGATCGTGCGCTCATCGCCGCTCACCACGAGCCAGTTCTTGTGGAGCAAGTTCTGGACGGCGCTACCGCCGCTTATCGTCCTCTCGCAGATCTTGACGTGGGCATCGAACCACTTCCTCGGCGCCTCAACGTTCATGACCGTCCTTTCCGCGGTGACCATCCTGTTCGTCACCTTCGGCATCGTCGGTCTCGGGGTCGGGCTGGGCGCGGCGTTCCCGAAGTTCAAGTTCGAGAACGTGACCCAGATCGCGGGAAGCTCGGGCGGCGTTCTCTATATGATGGCCGCGTCGACGTTCGTGGCAACGGTCCTTTTCTTGGAAGCGTTTCCGGCGTATTTCTACTTGAGCGCGCAGTACCGCGGGGTACCGCTCGACTCTCGCGGGGTCATGGTCATCGCCGGCGGGCTGAGCGTTATCGTCGTTTTGAACGTGCTCGCCGTTTGGCTTCCGATGCGTTGGGGCGGCCGCCGGTTGGCGGCGATGGAGATTTGAGAGCAGCGGGCCTCAGCGGCGCTGTGCTATACTCAGTCTGCGTCTTGGCGCATACCGATCTGCGCAGACTCTTCGTGGTAGCCTCCCTTCCGGATCTCCCCGAAACGAGCTCAACATTTTCAGAAATTTCAGCCTAGATCGGGCCCCGTGCCGTAGTGCCGGGCAGGCCGATTTAGGAGCAAACGTATTCGTATGTCTTTCAACCAACTGGGCCTCTCTGTCGAGCTGCTACGTGCAGTCGACGCGCAAGGCTACAAACACCCGACACCCGTTCAGAGCCTCGCCATTCCTCCGATTCTGCTCGGCGGTGACCTCATGGCGCGCGCGCAAACCGGAACCGGTAAGACGGCAGGATTCACCCTGCCGCTCCTGCAGCGGCTGAGCGAGTCGTCTCGCGGAGGGCGCCAAAAGCGTCACGTGCGCGCTCTCATCCTCACCCCGACGCGCGAGCTTGCCGCTCAAGTGCACGAGAGCGTCCGCGCGTACGGTCGCTATCTGCCTTTGTCCTCCACCGTCGTCTTTGGCGGCGTCGGCATTCGTCCGCAGATCCAGGCGTTGAGGCGCGGTGTCGATGTGCTCGTGTCGACCCCGGGTCGACTTCTCGATCATCTCGGACAAAGGACCGCGGACCTCTCTCGCGTCGAGGTCCTCGTTCTCGATGAAGGGGACCGGATGCTCGACATGGGCTTTCTTCCCGATATCCGCAGGATTCTCGCGAAGATGCCCGCCGAGCGCCAGAACCTACTTTTCTCGGCCACGTTCCCGCGCGAGATCCGCGAGCTTGCCGATCGCCTCCTGAACGCGCCGAGCCGCATCGAGGTCGAGTCCGAGCAACCCACCGCGGACGGCGTGTCGCAGATCGTCCACCCGGTCGATCGTCAGAAAAAAAGCAAGCTTCTGAGCTTTCTCATCGGCTCCAACGACTGGAGCAAAGTGCTCGTCTTCGCGCGCACCAAGCGGGGAGCCGATCGGCTGACTCGACATCTGAAAGGCGACGGGATCCGCGCCGAGGCTATCCACAGCGACAAGACCCAAGGCGCCCGAACGCGTGCGCTGGCCGAGTTCAAGCGCGGGAAGATTCGCGTGCTCGTGGCGACGGACATCGCCGCGCGCGGACTCGACATCGACGACCTGCCTCACGTCGTGAACTACGAGCTGCCCCACGTCGCCGAGGACTACGTGCACCGCATCGGGCGCACCGGGCGCGCGGGCCGCAAGGGTGACGCTGTCTCTCTCGTCTGCGCCGATGAATCGAAACAGCTTCAGGGGATCGAGAGGCTGCTCGGTACCAAGATTGCGAAGACCGTGGTCGAGGGTTTTGCGCCGAGCGCGCAAGCGGCGAAGCCGGAGGGCAGTCGCACGCGACCGCGTCAGACCGCGGGGGGCCAAAAGCCCGGGTGGCGAGCACGCGGGTACCGTGGGACGAACGGACGACGGCGTGACGAGGGGCCCCGTGGCGGTCGATCGAATCGCCGACCTCGTTCTCGAGGGCGAACTCGAGTTGCGTCCTGACGAATGACTTACTCGTCCCACACGACATCCATGACCCAGATGTCGCCGAGCGTCTCCTCCCAGGTGAAATAGAGGTACTCGCCGTCGGTCGCAAGGGAGGCCTTGCTTCCCAGCTTTTCGGATAGGTCCGCGACGAGTCGTTCTCTGCGATCTTCGAAGGTGACGGCCCAAATTTCGTTTTGCCCGGGCCGCGGAAATAGACGGTCTTGCCATCCGGAGCCCAACGCGGAAAGAAACCTTGTTGCCGCCCGGTGAGCCGCTCGGGCTCACCGCCGGTCGCCGCGACTAGCCAAATGTGACGGCGACCATCTCTGAACGAAGAGAACGCAATCCATCGGCCGTCCGGCGACCATGCAGGCGTGGTGTCGGTGCCCGCAGAATCGGTCAGCGGTCTCTGGTCGTCACCCGTAGCGGACATGACCCAGATGTCGTGGTTCCCATCGCGGTGCGACGTATAGACAATGCGCTCACCATCGGGAGACCAAGAAGGCGTGGTGTCTCCGCCTGTGTGAGTCGTAAGCTGCCGAACCAGCCCGCCGCCACTGGGGACGACAAAAATGTCACGGTTGCCGGCCCGGTTGGAGTAGAAGGCAATATCCTCTCCGTCTGGCGACCACGCCGGCTTCCAGTCAGGCAACGGATCGTTCGTGACCGGCCGCGTCTCACCGCCTTTGGCTGGGAGCGTCCACAAATCCACGAATCCGCTCCGGTTCGAGTTTACGACGAGTCGCCGACCATCGCGCGAGATATCCAAAAACTCGACGTAGGCCTGGTCGAAGGTAAGCTGCTCCGCGTCCGACGACGTCGCCGCACGATCCGGGAAAATCGGAACGCGCCAGACGTTCGCGAAATGGTCGGTCTTGGAGTAAGCGGTCCTCGTTCCGTCCGCCAGGAAAGACACCGACCAGATGCCGAGCCCTGTCGTGACCGGCTCGGGATCTCCTTTGGGCGTGGCGTCTTCATTCAGCTCTTGCATCCACAGATCCCTAGTTCCGCCGCGATTGGAGACGTAGAACAGAGACTTCCCGTCGCTGGACCAATGTGGACTCCAAACTTGCGTCGTCCCATCGGTTATCGGAATCGACTCCGCAGAAAGGCTCGTAATCCAAAGACGCGTCGTTTCCGCCGTTGAGGTGATCGCGTCGATGTAGGCGAACAAACGCCCGTCCGGCGACCAGGTCAAACCCATCGGCCGATACTGTCCCTGTAGCGGCAAGCGCTCGACCTCTTGGCTGGTCAGCGTCAAGATATCGACGAACCGGCTTTGCTGATCGACGCCGGGGCAAGCGAGCTGAGAGCCATCGGAAGACCATGTCGGGCCTCCCGGGACCGTAGACGGCAGAGCAACGACACGCCGTGGTGTCCCCCCGAGGGCCGACATCAGAAAGCAGCCGCCGCCGTCGCGCACCGACTTGAACGCAATCTGGCTTCCGTCAGGAGACCAGCTGGGCGCGAAGTCTCTCCCGGTGAAGTCTTCGGTCAAGTTGACCGCCGGCCCGCCGCTCACCTGGCTCACCCAGATGTCCGGGTTCCCGCTTTGATCCGACATGTAGGCGATTCTTCCACCTTCGGGCGACCAGGTCGGATCGATCTCGGATCCGATAGCGGACGTCACCTGGACGGGGTTCGTGAGACGCGGAACGTTTCTGTGAGGCGGCGACCAGAAAAGTGCTCCCAAAACAGCTCCTGCGACCACCAAGACGGCCGCCCCAGCGAAAAATCGAACCCGAGACGAGCCGCCCGGTCGCGCAGACACGGCCACATCACTGGCTTGAAGCTCTCCCGTGCTGAGCGCTTCTTTGAGCTCCTCGAGCTCGTTGCGGACGTCCTTGCACGTCTGGAAGCGCCGCTCCGGGTCTTTAGCGAGGCAACGGCGCAGAAGCTTGGCCAGATCCAGCGGTATCGAAGGCTTCAGATCCGATGCCGATTGCGGAGTGTCCTTGATGATCGCCGAGAGCGTCGACGCCGGCGTATCGCCATGGAATGGGCGCTGTCCCGTCAACATTTCATAAAAGAGGATGCCGAGCGAGAAGATGTCGGATCGCTCATCGACGTGTTTGCCTTCCGCCTGCTCCGGCGACATGTAGCTCACCGTCCCCAGGATGCGCCCCTCCTCGGTCATGTGCTGCGTGGGAAGATCGCTGTCGTTCGCCGCGGAAGCGAACCCCGCTTTGGGCTTAAGCGAGGCCGAAGTCGAGCACTTTCACCCGGCCGTCGTCGCTCAGCATGACATTGTCCGGCTTCAAGTCCCGATGGGTGATGCCTTCTTGATGGGCGGCCGCGACGGCGTCCGCGAGCGGGATCGTGATTTCGAGGAACTTGCTGAGAGCGAAACTGTTTTGGGGCTGAAGCTCGGAGAGCATCTTTCCGCGCACGAGCTCCATCGTCATGAAGTGAACGCCGTCCGCCTCTTCGACCGAGTACACGGTGACGATGTTCGGGTGATTGAGCGCGGCAATCGCGCGGGCTTCGCGCTTGAAGCGCGCCCGCCGCTCTTCGCTCTCGGCCATCTCCGACGGCAAGACTTTGAGTGCGACCTTGCGTCCGAGCTCCGTGTCCTCGGCGACATAGACGTCGCCCATCCCGCCCGAGCCGAGCTTTTCGAGGATCTTGTAATGCGACAGCGTGGTACCGATCACAACGCGCCGTCCTTTCGGATGGAGACGCGCGATTCTAAGCCACTATGAAGTTTCGTTCAACATCGTTGTTTCGATGCTCGACTCCGTCCACAGCGAGTTCAAGTGTGGGTGACGGCTCACGCACACGGTCCGCTGAACGCCGGTACTGGTCCATCTTCTCTTTGCCATAGTCCAGCTCAGCCATGTAGGCGTTGTGCTGCGCGCACATCAATCGAATATTGTTCGCGCTTCGATCGCCACCAAGGCCATAGGGCTCGTCGTGATGGAACTCCAGGCCCTCGCGCGCCGGGCAGCGCCTGCCGTCAGCGGTTGAAAACGTACATTGACCGCCATCGCGTTCCCACACGAAGCGCCTCACCGGTGCGGAGATACCGCGCACGCCGGGCGACGTGTCGGCCTCTTCGAGGCTCTTTCTCGGCTTGTTCGTCTTGCCAAAGCGCTTGGCTTCGAGCCGGTCGAGTTTCTCAGTCACGGCCGCTTCGACGATGGAAGCGAGGTCGTTGCCGGGCATGAGCGCGGTGAGGCGTTCGAGCTTGCCGCGGAGCTCGGCGCTCGCGGTGAACTGTACTCGGTAACGCGCAGGTGCCAACGGCTCGATCACTGGCGGCTTAGCAGGTGCTTCCGGCGCAGAAGATGGCGGAGGAGCCGGACAATCCCGCCTAACTCCAGACGGACGGAGTTCGTTCGTAGGTTGTGTCGTGGGCTTCGCCTTCCGCGCTGGAAGCTTGCGCATCACCGACGGAACATCCGGCTTCGGCGCAATCTCGGCCACCAGCTCGAGGATCTCGCGTTTGGTCTTGTGGGTCGCTCGAGCTAAGAGCTCATCGCAATTCTCGTCCGTTAGATGCGGTGCCAGCTCAACGATGCCGCTCAAGTGCAGGCGTCCGTCCGCAAGCATTGTCAGCAGCATCGGATGTCTCCGCGACGCACGAGCGACGCCTATCCGCAGATAGGCCTCTGCCTTCGGCAAGTGCAACTCATCGACGCAGTACTGAAACATCGAGGGCGACGCTTCTCTCGTGAACAGTCGACGCGCGTCGACTTCGGCGATGTGTGCGACGAGCTCGGACTCGACGCGTCGTGACTGTTTCAAAACATCCGACAGTCGACGGAGTAGTTCGTCATCCGATAGCGGTTTCAATTCTTGCATTTTCTTCATGTGCTTCTTATAACATGGACTTTTTCTACGCTCTGAGCTTGCGCGTGTTGAGCGTAAACAGGTCGAGAGACTTTCGGAGTCTTCCAGGCAAACGAACGCGCTTGTCGCTTCTCTATCGCGCTTAGAGGCGCATCACAGATCACGCCCGCGATTTGTTGCGAGTGGCTTCGAAAAAGCTTGTCAAGCAAAAAGAGGGGTCCGGACCGGGTACATTGGTGACAAAACAGACCGGCGACATGGGTGACAATCCCTTTACCAGGGAGGTGGCCGATGCCGTGGGACGAGACGAATTGCATGAATGAACGAGTGAGATTCATCGCTGCGCGCCTTGAAGCTGGGGAGTGTTAGCGGCGGGCGTAAATTGCACACTTATGGCGGGCGAAAATTGCACACTCGGCCATCCGTAAAAGGAGGCCGTTGTCGTGTGTCTGGAGTGCCAGACATGACGGCGCGCCTTCAATCAGAATGGCGTTTCCGGAGTGGAGGCGCCGATGTACGGAAGGGAGAAACGAGTGTTACTACGAGAGTATTTGGAGCAGGGAATCAAGAAGGCGGCGCTAGCAGACAAGCTAGGAATCAGCCGCCGAACGGTCCACCACTGGATAAAGACGGGTCAACTGGACCGAGAGTTGGACGAGGAAACGGTGCGCTACAAGAAGCGTCCGCGGATCGAGCGCAGGATCGACCCGTACCGGGAGATCCTTCATTCGCGCCTGCACGAGTTCCCGGAGCTGAGTTCAGTACGCCTGCATGATGAGATCCGTGCCGCGGGCTATGAAGGCGGCTACACGCAGGTCAAGGAGTACGTGCGGCAGATTCGCCCACAGCCACCGGCGGAGCCGCTGGTGCGTTTCGAGACCCCACCAGGCCACCAAGCTCAGGTCGATTTTGCACACTTTCGTTTGCCATGGGGTCGTCGGTGGGCACTTCTCGTGGTGCTCGGATACTCGAGGCTGCTATGGCTTCGGTTTTTCAAGCGACAGGACATGCGGACGTTGTTCGCGGGGCTTGAGCAGGCCTTCCTATTTTTTGGAGGAGTTCCCAAAGAGCTCCTTTTTGACCAGATGCGTTCGGTCATCGTCGAGGATCACCGCCGGGAAGGTGGCCCTCTCGTTGAGAACCCAGAGTTCGTCCGCTTCGCCCACCACTGGGAGTTTCGAACAAGAGCGTGTCGCCCGTATCGGGCGAAGACCAAGGGCAAAGTGGAAAGGCCAATCCGCTATGTGAGAGGAAGCTTCTTCTACGGTCGCCACTTTATCAACGATGACGACCTCGATGCTCAGCTCGAGCGTTGGCTGAGTGACGTCGCCAACGTCCGACTCCATCGCACAACCAACGAACGACCGATAGAACGATTCGCGCGCGATGAAAGGGCCACTCTGAGACCGCTCGTTGAGCGGCCATATCGCTCTCTTGTACTGCCAAACCAACCCGCGAGAAGAACTCCAAAAGCCTGCTTAACCACACTGCCTTCGATGGATGTCGAGCATCGTCCCCTCGAAGTCTACACGCGGCTCGTTGGAGGTGGACAATGAAGGCGAGCACAATATCGCGACGTGAGCAGATCCGTACGATGCTGGCCGACCTAAAGATGCCTGGCGCGCTCGAAGCTGTCGACCGCGTACTATCTGATGCCGATGGCGGTGCGGTCACAACGGCGGAGGCCATCGAGAACCTTCTTGGAGCGCAGATCACGTTGAGAAACAACCGTCGTCTCCAAGCGGCGATGCGCTCCTCACGACTCCCCGCGGTCAAAACAATCGATGAGTTCGATTTTTCGTTCCAGCCATCGATCAAACGCGAGCAGATTGAGAACCTTCACGAGCTCGGGTTCGTTGAACGTAAGGAGAACGTCGTCTTATTGGGACCTCCTGGTGTGGGCAAAACTCATCTCGCGATTAGTCTTGCCATCGCCGCTGCCCAGAATGGACGGCGCGTCTATTACGGCACCCTGGCTGAGCTCATCACCTCCCTCGAAGAGGCTCGTGACGCGGGCCGCCTCACTCGTCGACTCGCGGTTCTCAGTTATCCGTCACTGCTTGTTGTCGATGAAATCGGATACCTACCCGTCACCCAGACCGGCGCGGTGCTTTTTTTCCAGCTCATAAGTAGGCGATACGAGCGCGCTTCGACCGTGCTCACCTCTAACAAAAGTTTCGAGGAATGGGGCGAGATCCTTGGCGACGAAGTCATGGCCGCCGCTCTCATCGACCGCATTCTGCACCACTGCCACCTCGTCAACATCCGAGGAAACAGTTACCGCATGAGAGAGCACTCCGAACTGTGGCGAGCGCTCCATCCGGCGGGTTCGGACGAACCTCACCCGCCGGCTAAATCTCATAGGAAATACACGGAGGCGACGGCGTCATAGGGTTCGCCACCCATGGCTCGGGTGTGCAATTTTCATCCGCCATGAATGCGCAGTTTTCGGCCGGCGTTGACACCTTGAAGCTGGGGAGCCGTTCAGTGCCCTGTGCGAACGGTTTGGGGTGAGCCGAAAGACTGGCTACAAGTGGGTCGAACGTTACGAGTTGGATGGGGTCGCAGGTCTGGAAGAGCGTTCTCGCGCCCCTTTGTCGCATCCTCACGCTGTCGCGGACGACGTGGTGGAAAAGATTCTGAGAGCCCGGAAGAAACACCCGCGTTGGGGACCGCGCAAGTTGCGTGTCATCCTGCAACGGCACTATCCGCAGCTCGCGCTGCCGGCGACGAGCACGATCGGAGAGGTTCTGCGTAAGAATGGGCTCATCCAGAAGCGGCGGCGGATACGCCGAAGCTCTCCGTATGGCGATCGTCTGGGCGACTACGGGAGCCCCAATGCGGTGTGGTGTGCCGACTTCAAGGGACATTTTCCGGTTGCAGGGGAGCGTTGTCACCCCTTGACCGTGAGCGACGGATGCAGTCGCTATTTATTTGCCTGTCAGGGTCTTCACCGGCCATTGTTCAAGCCGACACGGAAGATATTCGAATCGGTATTTCGAGCATACGGTCTGCCGGACGCGATTCGAACCGACAACGGAGCGCCGTTCTCGACTCTTGCGCCAGGAGGACTGTCCAGACTTGCTGTTTGGTGGATTCGTCTCGGAATCCGTCCTGAGCGGATTCAGCCCGGCCGACCCGATCAAAACGGAAGACATGAACGGATGCACAGCACCTTGAAGTCAGAGACGGCTAAACCGCCCCGAGCGAGCTTTCGAGCACAGCAACGGGCATTCGATCGGTTCCGGGAGGAATACAACGAAATCCGCCCGCATGAGGCACTTGGTCAGGAGGTTCCTGCATCTCGCTATCAGCCCTCGAACCGCCCCTACCCTCGTCAGCTCCCGCAAATCGAATACCCGGAGCACTTCTACGTCGCTCAAACCTATCCCAACGGAATGATCTCTTTTGAGTCCAAGCAGTGGTACATAAGCAGCTGTCTAAAGTCAGAGCGCGTCGGTCTCGAGCAAGTCGATGACGACCGGTGGAAGGTTCACTTCGGTCCCGTCCCTCTCGGGATTCTC
The DNA here is from genome assembly GCA_965237955.1 of Candidatus Marinacidobacterales bacterium. Lineage (GTDB taxonomy): Bacteria > Acidobacteriota > Vicinamibacteria > Marinacidobacterales > SMYC01. The sequence continues at coordinate 6,234,467 of OZ250169.1, forward strand.
GATGTTCGAAACGCCAGGGACCGTGGATATCGCGCCTTTGGGCTTCTAGTTTCTCCCGAACGACGAAGCAAGAGGCCATACAAAAGACGAGGCCCGAAATGATCTCGAAGAGAATCCACGACACCGCAAACTGTTACCTATGTGCCCGGTCTGTTTCGTTACCGATGTAGGCGGTTGCACAAGGTTCGTTTTTTCGAAGCGTTGTTTTTCTTTCTTGCGAAGTCGCAGAACTCCGTCTGGACGGAGTTGACTCGCGCTTCGCCGTCGCGACACCGTGCCGTCCAGTCTCTCGCAACGAAGCGCGCCGCAATGAAGGGGCGATGGCCAGACGACATCCCGCCGAGCAGCGGACCTAGTAGTCATGCCGCTTCCGCACGACGTAGCAGCGCTGGTAATGCCCGCGCGCGGTTCGGTGCACGTGCCAGTAGCGGTCGTGCCGGCGGTGTGGTGTGAAGTGATGCGCGCCGCCGAAATAGCGGCACTGGACCAAATGGTTGCAGTCGAGGCGATGATAGTGGCGATACTCGAGCCGTGGTGGGGGCGGGGCTTCGTGGTAGCCGTGGTGGTGCCCGCAGGCCGAAAGGCATCCAAACGCGATCACCGCGCGCAGAACGTTGCGCATGACAACCTCCCCAGCGACGGCTGCTCAGGGATATAGCAAAACGCGTGCCGGAAGTAGTCCCCGCGCAACGGAGAGAATTGTCTCCGCGGGGAGACAACGCTGTCACGATTTGGGCGAAGTGGACTTCGCTCTCGGATGGTGCTGGTCGTAGATCCGTCGTAGCCGTTCGCGACTGACGTGGGTATAAATCTGCGTCGTTCCGATGTTCGAATGCCCGAGCATCAACTGTAGGCTCCGGAGGTCCGCGCCGCGCTCGAGAAGGTGGGTTGCGAACGAGTGCCGGACGACGTGAGGCGACAGCGGCCGGTCGATGCCAGCCCGTTTGCCGCAGCTCTTGAGAATCTGAAAAAAGCGCTGCCGCGTCATCGCCTTTCCGAGACGGCTGAGAAAGAACGCATCGGTCGTTTTACGTACGAGCTCGAGCCGCCCCTCTCGCAGGTAACGCTCGAGCCACTTCTTCGCGGAACGTCCGAAGGGAACGATGCGCTCCTTACGTCCTTTGCCTTCGCACACGAGGTAGCCGACATCGAAATTGAAATCGCCGCGCTCAAGTGCGATGAGCTCCGACACGCGCAGCCCGGTCGCATAGAGAAGCTCGAGCATGGCGCGGTCCCTCAATCCTTCCGGGGTGGTGACATCGGACACTTCGAGAACGCGCTCAACCTCGTCGAGACTGAGATAGCGCGGAAGGTTCCGATGAAGCCGCGCGGTCTCGATCTGCTCCGCCGGATCGCTTCGCATGTGACCCTCCGACGCCGCGAACTTATAAAGTCCCCGAACGGCCGACGTCGTGCGGCCGATCGAGCGGAGCGAAAGCCCGTAGCGATGAAGATCGCGCAGGAACTCGCGGAGGTCGGTCGCGCTGAGCGAGGTCAGCGCCCGGCGGCGCTTTTTCGCGAATGCCTCGAGCTTCGCGATGTCACGCCGGTAGGCTTTGAGCGTATTGGGCGCAAGTCCCCGTTCGACCTCGAGATAGTGAAAAAACGATTCCTTCAAAAGCGGACCGTGATTCCGAAGTATTGCCCCCTCAGCCGATAGATCGCGCGCGACGCCGGTTCGTCCTCCTTGAAACGATTGTACGAGTTCCGATAGCCGTACGAGAACGCCAGATTCGGAATCGCGTTGTACGTAACCGAAGTATCGAAATCGGTCATCACGCCGATGGCCTCACGCTTCATCCCCAACCCCTCCACGGAGACCGCGAGGGCGGGCGTCAGGTAGATACGCGTCTTGAGACCGAACAGCGGAAGGCTCATCCGCAGAGGCGGGATCGTAGTATCCGCGTCATTGGATTGGTACGCGTTGTTCGCCTCCAATCGCGCCCACTCGCCTATTACGGCGAGCCATCCGTACTCCCCGCGTAGGAGGTCGAACTCCACCCCGCCTCGCCTCTGCTCGAGCTCGAGAAACGACGTTACCACGTTACCCGACGCGTAGAAATCGCCGTCGATGATCAACGCCTGATTCGTCACCGTGTCGGCGTTGTAGGTCACCTTGAACCAGTTGACGCGGATACGTAGTCGCTTTACCACCCGAACGCCGAAGTGGAAGTCGAAGAGACGCTCGGCGGGGAGCCCGAGATCGGCAACAGGATCGAAATCGCTCCCGAGTGTGCCGGGAACGGAGAATCGCAGCTCGGAAACGAGAGCGGAGCGCCATCGCCGAATATCGATCTCTACCCTGCTCTGCTCCCCCATGTTGAGACTGGGTCGGCGCGCTTGGGCGAAAGCGCTCGTCGCGGAAACAACGAGGAGTAAAACCCATAACCCGTGGATCGCTTTCATTTCACCTCCGAGGTCTCAAAGCAGCAAGGGCTTGGTCCAATTCTCTAACGTGCAGTAGCTTACACCCGGCAACGAAGACCGCGAACCCGACGACAATCGCGCTTCCGACTTGCAACAGCCGCGCCCACACAATCTCGTGTCCGTACGAGCCGTCGAGTAGCCGAAAGGTCGCAAACGCGAACGCGCCCATGAGAAGCGACACGGCAAGAGTCTTCACCAACGTTACCAACGTGCGTCCGCCGTCGAGACGGCCGACTTCGCTTCGCTGACGCAACAACAACCACAGCCAAACGAAGGAAATCGTCATCGTCGTCGACGTCGCGAGCGCGAGGCCGCGGTGGTCCATCCCGAGACGTACCACGAACAGCCAGTTCAGCCCGGCATTCGCTACGACGCTCACGACACTCACTATGAGCGGCGCGCGAATATCCTGGAGCGCATAGAAACCGTCGGTCACTATCTTCAACGCCGCGAAGCTCAAGAGCCCAACCGCGTAACACCGCAGTGCACCCGCCACCTGCACGGTATCCTCGGGCCCGAACCGACCCTGTTCGAAGATCAGACGGACGATCGGCGGCGCAAGAACGAGAAGCCCGATGGTCGCAGGCACCGTGAACACGATCACGAGTCGCGTCGCCAGGGAGAACGTCTCTCGAAAGCGATCCCCATCGGCTTTGGCCGCGGCACGACTCAGCGCCGGGAGGGTGGCCACGGATACAGCGACGGCGATCAGCCCGAGCGGAAGATGAAGAATTCGAAACGCCTGCATGATCCACGTGACCCAGCCTTCGCCCCTCGACGCGAAGAACGAGTTCACGAGCAAGTTCACTTGGACGGTCGATGCGATGAGCGCTCCGGGCCCGAACAACCGCATCACCTTCACCAGCCAGGGATCTCGGAACGAGAACACAGGCCGGTATCGATAGCCCAGACGGAACAGCGACGGAAGCTGCCACAGGAGTTGGAGCGCGCCTCCCGCGAGCACCCCGACCGCCATCCCCACGGTCGGGTGCTGTCCATAGCGAGGCGCGAGGAAGTAGCCGGTGACTCCGACGACGATCGAGCCGATGTTGAAAAACGACGACGCCAGCGCCGGGATCAGAAAGCGACCCCGTGCATTGAGGACTCCCATGACGAGCGCCGCGAGACTGACGAAGAAGATGAACGGGAACATGATCTGCGTCAGTCGCACCGTCAGCTCGCGTTTCGTCGCGAAGCCGAAGCTCTCGCCGGGAGGGAGGGGTGTGTCGAACCCGGCGCCCGGGAAAACCAAAGCGACGATGACGTCCGCGTAGATCACACCGGTCAACGTGAACACGCCTACGACGAGAATCAACGCGCTGAGCACGAGGTTGACGAGACGAAGCGCGGCCTCGTTCCCCTCCTTCTCCTGTATCTCCGAGAACGTCGACACGAACGCTTTGCTCAGGGCCCCTTCACCGAACATGTCGCGAAGAAGATTGGGGATGCGAAACGCCGCGTAGTACGCGTCGAGGCCGATTCTCGCCGAGAACAGATACGCGAGGACTTGCTCGCGCACGAGCCCGAGTATTCGCGAGACCATGACGCCGACGCTGACGGTGCCGGCGGAACGTGTGAGCGCCCGGCTCGCATCGTCGTGTCCATTGGGCGAGCCGTTTTCTTCGGGGATGCGTTGGCTTCCCAACGGCGCGCTCTCCATCTCGGAGGAGGGGGAAGCCATGAAGCCCATGATATTACATTTCGTGGTATGTTTTTCGTCGACGCTTCCCGCTATGCGAGCCGATTCCTCTTCGCCGGAACGACTTCCCCTCTATGAGAGCGTACCGCTCGCTCTCGTGTTGTTCGTGTTTTGGGTTGTTCTCTCCGGCAAGCTCGACCTCTTCCATCTCGCGGCCGGCGCGCTGAGCGCTGCCGGCATCGCGTACTTGAGCTGTCACCTCTATGCGGTGACCCCGCCCGTCGGCCCACGAGGCCGGCACCCCTTCTTCACGATGCCATGGCTTCGCCTCGCCCTTTACCTTCCATGGCTCAGTTGGGAAATCGTCGTGGCGTCGTTTCAAGTCGCGCGCATCGTTCTGAGTCCGAAGATGAGCGTCACGCCGCTGCTATTTCGGTTTAACCATCAGTTGCCTCACAACCTCGCCCGCGCCACGCTCGCGAACTCGATAACGTTGACACCCGGTACCGTCACTATCGATGTTCGGGGCGACGAATTTCTAGTACACGCTCTGAACGAAAAAGCGGCCGAGGCGCTTCAGGGGTTGCGTTCCGGCGATATGAAGAGTCGGGTGAGCTCCGTTTTCCGCGGAGACCCGTGAACGATGTCTGCTTTTCTCGTCGCTATCACCATCGGCATTGCGCTGACGATGCTATTGTCCTTGTATCGGCTGCTCCGTGGACCCAGTCTCTGGGATCGTCTGAGCGGGCTCGGGCTCGTCGGCACCAAGACGATCGTCCTCTTGCTTCTACTCGGCCGCGTGACCGGGCGCGAGGACATTTTCGTCGACATCACGCTTTCCTACACTCTCATAAGTTTCATCGGAGCGCTCGCGCTCGCCAAGTACTTCGAGGGGAAGGAGACCGGCCAAACATGACAGCGGTGGCGTATGCGGTACTGGTCTTGGGCTTCTTCTTTGTCTTTACCGGCGCACTCGGCATTCTTCGTTTCCCCGACTTTTTCACCAGGCTGCACGCGATGGGGAAATCCGACACCCTCGGCGTCGCGCTCATGGCGTTTGGACTGGCGATCCTGGAAGGTGCGACCGTCAACGGCGTCAAGATCCTGTTCATCATCTTGTTCGTAGGCTTGGCGAGCCCGACGGCAACCCACGCGCTCGGCCGCGCCGCCCACCGTGCCGGCCTCGTACCCTGGTCGGCCCCGACGGATTCCGAATGATTCCGCCTCTGGTCACTTTGTTTCTGGTGCTCATGGTGGTGTGCGCGGTTTTTGCGCTGCGAGCGTCGGACCTCCTCGCCGCGGTCGTCATCTTCGGAGCTTTCAGCTTTTTTTCGGCGATTTTCTTCGCGCTACTGGGAGCGCTGGATGTGGCCTTTACCGAGGCCGCCGTGGGCGCAGCGATCACCACGGTGTTCTTCGTCTCGGCGATCTACCGCACCGACCGAAAGGCGATGTAGGACCTTGCGTCTTCTCTTTCAACGTTTTGGCTGGGTGCCTCTGGTCGCCGCCGGCGCCATACTCTTCTACGCCGCCCGGGACCTTCCGTCGATGGGTGATCCGGGCGCGCCCGCCGCATTGCACATCTCGCCGCGCTACATCGAAAAGGCCCAAGAAGAAACCGGGGCTCCCAACATGGTGACGGCAGTGCTCGCCGACTATCGAAGCTACGACACGCTCGGCGAGGTGGTCGTGATCTTCACCGCCGGCCTCGCCTGTCTCCTCGTTCTCGGGGCATTTACACGCACGGGCGCAGGCTCGGGGGAGAGCGACGAGGGCGAAATGGCGTACTCCTTCGGAAGCGACGTGCTCGACGCCACCATTCGAATGCTCACCCCGTTCATCGTGTTATTCGCAACCTATGTCGTCGTTCACGGCCACACCAGCCCCGGCGGCGGTTTTCAAGGTGGAGCGATCCTCGCCGTGGCGGTTATGCTCGTTCGCCTCGTTCGTGGCGGTGCACCAGGGCTCAAGCTTAGCTCGACTGCGACGCTCGCGGTCGCGAGCATCGGCGTTTTCGTGTACTTCGGAACCGGCCTCTTGAGCTTGTTCTTCGGGCGCAACTTCCTCGACTACTCGGCGCTTCCTTTTCCCTACGAAGGCGGACACCTGCGAGAGCTCGGCTCGCTCAGCATCGAGGTCGGCGTTTTCATCGCTGTCACCGCCATCCTGGTGCTGATTTTCGACGTTCTCACCACGGGTGCCGAGGATCCGTGATGTTGGACGTTTCGCTCAGCGCACTCAACTATTGGCTGGCGGCGCTGCTGTTCCTCATCGGATTGTACGGCATTCTTGCCCGGGCCCACCTGGTGAGAAAGCTGATGGCGATGAATATCCTTCAGGTCGCGGTCATCGTCTTTTTCATTGTCCTCGCCTACAAGACAGACGCGACGCCGCCGATCGCGCGCTACGGAGACACCGAGCCGTCCGCGCGTGAATACATCAACCCTCTTCCCCACACGTTGATGCTGACCGCCATCGTCGTCAGCGTGAGCACTACCGGGGTCGCGCTCGCGCTGCTCATTCGGATCCATCGCCGGTTCGGAACTCTGGACGAGACAGAGCTTCTCGAGAAGCTGAAGTGAGCCAATTAAGCTTGACGCACGCGCCGATCCTGATCCTGCTCGTCCCCTTGGCGACGGCGCTCTTCATTCCTTTGCTAGCACTGTGGGACGGGCGCGGCGCACGCACGCTCACCCTCCTCGCGATACTCGCTTCTGTCGTCTTCTCTGCGACTTGCTTGTGGCAAAGCCTTCAATCGGGTCCGATTCACTATCATCTCGCGGGATGGGCACCGCCTTCGGGTATCGAGCTCGTCCTCGACCCGTTGAGTGGATTCATGGCAACGCTGGTTTCCGGGATGGGCTTGTTCGCGGCTTTCTACAGCGGTCCTTACCTCACCGGCTGGACCGCTCGTCGCGTCGGCACGTTCTACAGCGTTTACTGCTTGCTCGTCGTCGGGCTCCAGGGAATCGTCATCACCGGCGATTTGTTCAACCTCTACGTGTTTCTCGAGATCTCGTCTCTCGCGGCTTACGCGCTGCTCTCCCAAGGTGGCAGCCGAGCCATCGTCGCCGTTTTCCGATACCTGCTCATCGGAACCATCGCTGCGAGCTTTTATTTGATCGGCGTGGGCTACCTCTACGCGATGACGGGAACACTCAACATGGCGGACATGGCATCACGCTTGCCAGACGCGGTCGATTCACCCGTCCTCGTCGTCGCCGCTTCGTTCATCGTGATCGGGCTCGCCATCAAGGCGGCGCTCTTTCCGCTCCATGGATGGTTGCCCGACGCCTACACCTACGCTCCAGGACCGGTCATCGGCTTCATCGCAGCGGTGATGACCAAGGTCAGCGCGTACGCGCTCTATCGCATTCTTTATTTCGTCTTCGATGCGGCAGGAGGGCCGAGGGAGCCGATCGTCGCTCTCGGCTGGGCCGCGGTCATCGCGGTCGTCGCCGGCTCGCTCATGGCGCTCGCCCAGAAAGACGTCCAGCGGATGCTCGCGTATTCCAGCATCGGCCAAATGGGATACATCATGCTGGGGATTGCCATCGGCACTCCCATCGCACTCGCCGGCGCGCTTCTACACGTCGTCAACCACGCGGTGATGAAAGGGTGCCTGTTCATGGCTGTGAACGGCGTCCAGTGGAAGCTCGGTGTGTCTCGAGTGAAGGACTTCACCGGCATGGGCGCACGGCTCCCGCTGACCATGGCAGCGTTTACCGTGGCCGCGCTTTCCATGATCGGGCTACCTCCGACCGCGGGGTTCTTCAGTAAGTACTACCTCGCGCTCGCCGCGATCGAATCGGGGCAATGGGCGTTTCTCGTCGCTCTCGTCATCTCGAGCCTTTTGGGCGCAGTGTATTTCTTCCGAATCATCGAGAGAGCGTATTTGATGGAGCGCGAACAATCCGCGGGGGAGACCCGTGAGCTTCCGGCGGCTATGCTGGCTCCTATCCTCGCACTCGCCGTTTTGGTGTTGCTCCTGGGTGTGTTCAATCAAACGATCGTGAGCGGAATCGTTCTTCCCGGGCTTCCGTCTTGAACGACATCGGCACTATCCTTAGTGATCGGCCCCTCATGGCCGTGCTCGTCTCCCTCGTCGCCGCTTTGGCCATTGTTGTCTCGCGCAACCACCCCAACTTGCGAGAGTCGTGGACCATCCTCGCCGCGTTTGCGAAATTCGCGTTGATTGTTTCGATGCTCCCCCGCGTTCTCGACGGCGGCGTCTTCGAAAGCCGGCCACTCGAGCTCGTGCCCGGGTGGTCGCTTCACCTGCGAACCGACGCGTTCGGCATGGTGTTTGCCCTCCTGGCGTCGAGCCTCTGGATCTTGACTTCGTTCTACTCGGTAGGCTACATGCGAGCCGGACGCTACCAGCATCAGACCCTGTATTTCGCCAGCTTTGCGATCTGCGTTTCGAGCGCCGTGGGGATTGCGTTCGCCGCGAACCTGGCGACGTTTTTCGTTTTCTACGAAATCTTGACCATCGCGACCTACCCGCTCGTCGTTCACCGGCGCACGCCGGAGGCTATCGCCGGCGGCCGAAAGTATCTCGCCTACACGCTTCTCGCCGGCCAGGCGCTGCTGATAGCGGTTTTGTGGACGTCGAACCTCGCCCCGGGCGCCTCGTTTCAGCCCGGCGGGTTCCTCGCCGGGAATGCATCGCCCATGGTAGTCAGAGTGTTGTTCGCGCTCTTCATCGTCGGTGTCGGCGTCAAGGCTGCGATCGTGCCGCTTCACGGATGGCTTCCGGCGGCGATGGTCGCGCCCACGCCGGTGAGTGCTCTGCTTCACGCGGTCGCGGTGGTGAAAGCGGGCACGTTCGGAGTTCTCCGGATCGTTGGGTTCGTCTTCGGAGTGGACCTGTTGCGCGAGCTCGGACTCGATCTCGTGCTCGCGTTCGCGGCGGGGACCACCATTATCTTGGCCTCGATCCGCGCGCTCGGCGAAGACCACTTGAAGCGGCGACTGGCGTATTCCACCGTGAGCCAGCTCTCGTATATCGTCTTAGGCGCGGCTCTCGGTTCGCTCCACGCTCTCATCGGCGCGATCTTCCACATCGCCGCGCACGGGTTCATGAAAATCACGCTCTTCTTTTGCGCGGGCTCGATCTACACCGCCACCCACAAGGAGTACATCAAAAACCTCGCGGGGCTCGGCCGCACGATGCCGGTCACGTTCGGCGCGTTCACCCTCGGAGCGCTTGGTCTCGCCGGGATGCCGCTGTTTGCCGGCTTCATCAGCAAATGGAACCTAGGACTCGGTGCGCTGGAAGCGATGCATCCGATCTACGTCTTTGTACTCGTGCTTAGCGGGCTTTTGAACTTCGCCTACTTTTTCCCGATCGTGTACACCGGTTTTTTCGGTGGGGAGAAGGGCGCGTATGGTTTTCACGAGCCGAGAGCGCTCATTTGGGTTCCCCTTGCCGCCACCGCGGTGATTTCCATCGTGCTCGGCATCCTCCCCGACTACGGGCTCAATCTCTACGAGCTCGCGCGGCGCGCGGCCGAAAGTATCGTCGCGCCGGGACCGGTGATGATGGCGGGGGGTGGGTCGTGAAACGGGTTTGGGTGGTGACGGCGATTTTCGTGGTGGTGGCGGCCACGCTCGATATCGCCCTTCGTCGCGACGCTCATGCCGAGTTCTGGTGGCATACGGTGCCGGCCTTCGATCTCGTTTACGGCTTTTGGGGTTGCGGCGCTATCGTGTTCTTCTCCAAGTGGCTCGGCCACAAGTTCCTCATGCGGAGCGAGGACTACCACGAGCAGGAACGATGATCAGTCCGAGTGTGGTCCTCTTCGTCACCGCGGCAACTGTCGCTCTCGTCCGCGGTGCCGCGCAGAAGATTGTTCTCGTCGTCGGCTGTCTCGCCGCGCTGGCGTCATGGGAGCTTCTCGACTTCAATTCGCAGTGGAACGTTCACATCGGAGAATACACGTTGGTGCTGTTGCGAGTGGACCCCTTGAGCCTGGTGTTCGGGCTCATCTTCACTCTCGTCACCTTCGTTGGGATTATCTACGCGCTTCACAACCACCACGGTCTCGACCATGCCTCGACACTCGTTTATGCCGGAGCCTCCGTCGGCGTCATCTTCGCCGGCGATTGGATGAGCCTGTTCGTGTTCTGGGAGCTCATGGCAGTCTCGTCTTTGTTCGTCATCTGGCAGGGCAGAACCGAGCGCGCGGCGCGGGCGGGCTACCGCTACATTCTCGTTCACATCTTCGGCGGGTCGCTCTTGTTCGCAGGCATCCTCATGCATCTTGCGGGCGGCGGTGGATACGAAGTTACCGCTCTCACCGAAAGCGGCACCGGAGAGCTCGCGTTTTGGCTGATCTTGTTGGGCGTTGCCGTGAACGCCGCCATCCCCCCACTCCACGCGTGGCTCACGGATTCTTACCCCGAAGCATCGGTGACCGGAAGTGTTTTTCTCAGTGCGTTCACCACCAAAACCGCGGTGTACGTTCTCATCCGCGTCTTTCCCGGCACCGAAGTCCTCGTCTATGTGGGCGTCACCATGGCGCTCTACGGCGTCGTCCTCGCCGTGATCGAGAACGACATTCGCCGGCTTCTCGCCTATCACATCGTCTCTCAGGTGGGCTACATGGTCGCCGGTGTCGGTTTGGGAACTCCGCTGTCGCTGGACGGGGCGGCCGCGCACGCGTATAGCCACATTCTCTACAAATCTCTGCTCTTCATGGGTACGGGCGCGGTGTTGTATGCGACCGGATTACGTAAGCTGACCGAGCTCGGTGGCATCGCCAACCGGATGAAGCTCGTGGTCCTTCTGTACATGGTGGGGGCGTTCTCGATCTCGGGATTCCCTCTTTTCAATGGATTCATCAGCAAGTCGATGATCGTGTCAGCAGCGGTCGCACTCGATCGCCCCGGCGTCGAGCTACTCCTCAACATCGCGGGTATCGGAACGTTTCTGCATACGGGACTGAAGCTTCCCTACTTCACTTTCTTCGGGCCCAACAAAGCGCTCGAGGTCCGGCCGCTTCCGATGAACATGCTCGTCGCCATGGGCGTCGGCGCGTTGCTCTGCATCGTCTACGGGATGGTCCCCTCACTGCTCTATGGTCTTCTGCCCTACAGTGCGGAATACCATCCATACACGCTCGACCACGTGGTCGCTGCTACCGAGCTCTTGATTGGTACCGGTCTCGCCTTCTGGCTACTGCGCGACAAGCTCGGCGGCGAGCCCACAATCAGCCTCGACACCGACTGGTTCTATCGACGGCCACTCGCCGCCATGACCGAGCGGGTCATCGATGGCGTGCGCGCATTGGGAGAAGGGGTTTCGGCGCTCCGAGCCACGATGGTCGAAGAAGTCTGGAAATTCACGCAGCAGCCGATGTCGGCTCTCGACGTAGGACAGGATCCGCACTCCGAGGACTACGACCCGTACCGTTTCCGCCGCCCGATTGGCGCCACCGTTTTTTGGGTCGTAGTGTACTTCGTCCTCGTCGCCCTCGTCACACTGTGGATGCTGTGATCGGAAATCGAAAGTCCATCAATCGGCGGTGACTTCTGTCCCGTCCAGGTCGGGAAATTCGTAGTCCGGGTCGATCGCCTGCGCTTTCTCGAGTAGCGAGCTCGCACGAGTCGTCAGGCCCTCGCTTTCGTAGATGGCTCCGAGCATACCGAGGAACTCGACGTTGTTCGGCTCGAGCTCGGTTGCTTTCAGAAAGTTGTCGGCCGCCTCTTTGCGCCATTTCTTGTTCTGCAGGAGGGCGCGGCCGAGAAGTCCGTAGAACTCGGCGACCTGCTCGTCGACCTCGACGGCCCGTCGTCCGAGCTGGATCGCGTCCCAGTAGTCCGCTCGATCGTACGCGATCAACGCGCGATCGTACAGCTCGCGCGCATGGCGGCGTTTGTCAAAGGGCGCCGGGTCTCCACCATTCGACGACGCTGCCTGGTCGTTTGTCGGCGAAGACGCCCCGTTTTCTCGTTTTTTTTTCGCGGCAACGCTCTTCTCGAAATCGGTGACCGCTTCCGATGCTGAGGCACAGAGGTCCGAGAGCTTTTCTCGAAAGTCTTTGGCGGCGTTTGGGAACTTATCGGGATGGAACTTGGCGACGATCTTCAGATAGGCGCTCTTGCGTTTCCCTTCGGTCGCATCGGTCGAAAGCCCCAACAGAGCGGGATAGTCCTCGCTCTCGGCAAGCGCCAGCAGCCGATCGACTTCGGAGACGGTAGCCGCATCGGGTCCTTGGGGCGGCTTGGGCTTCGGCTTGGGCGGTGGCGGCGGCGGCTCGGGCACGCGCGCGACCGGTTCCCTGGTGACGCCGCCGAGGCGGATCAGCCCTTTGCCCAGCAAGTCCATAAGCGCGCGAGCGGTGTCCGCATCCGCCATCGGGCTCACCGAGATGATGTCGTTCGGTCTGGAAGCACCGTCGATTCGCGACAGGAGGAAGCCCTCTTCGGGTGAGATCTGGACACCTTGGAGATCTCCAGAGAGAGTCGGAGACAAGTGAAGCACCTGCGATTCGTCCTTCAACGACTGGATTTCCTCGGCAGACGCAGCCGGTTTCTCCGGCTCGGTTTCAGCATCCTCGGGTTCTTCGGTTTTCGCCTCGGCCTCGGGCTCCTCGGACTTGGTTGCGGCCTCTGGTTCGTCGGCTTTCGCTTCCGTCTCCGACTCGTCAGACTCGGCCTCTGACGCGGGTCGTTCCTCAGTGGCCTCATCAGCCTTGGCCTCGGCTTCAGGTTCGCCGGCGTTCTCTTCCGCTTCTGACTCGTGGGGCTCGTCTTCGACCGGAGCTTCGTCTGTCTTGGCTTCGGCCAGCGCCGGTTCCGCTTTCGCTTCGGCCTCCGACGCGTCAGACTTCGCGCTCGCCGCGGACTCTTCCTTCGCTACCTCATCGGGCTTCGCTTCAGAGTGGGCTTCAGGCTCAGCTGGGGTGGCGTCCTCCGAGGTCTCCTCGGATTTCTCTTCCTCCGGCGAAACTTCGGACTTCGCTTCGGCCGCGTTGTCTTCGCCCGTCGGAGACTCCTCCGGCTTTGCTTCCGCTGTCGGCACTTCTTTCGACTCCTCCGATACCGCTGTCGAGGACGATTCCTTTGCCTTCACTTCCTCGGGCGGGTCATCGGATTTGGCAGATTCAACGTCAGACGACGAGTCCGCTTTCGCTTCATCGGTGTCTACTGACTTGGCTTCTGGCTGGCTGGCCCCGGCGGCGACATCTGCAGCCTCAACGGCATCCTTCGAGATTGCGTCGAGCGCCGCCATCATCTCCTCACCGGACGCGTACCGCTTCTCCCGTTCTTTCTCCAACGAATGATGGAGAATCGGCTTCAACTCCGTCGGCAGGCCGAGCGTTCTCCAGTTCAACGGAAAAACGGGCTCGTCATTGATGATGCTCAGCAGCACACCGGTCAGACTCGGGCTTCGGAACGGCTTCTCGCCGACCGCCGCCTCGAACAGGATGCATCCCAGTGAAAACAGGGTCCGAGCGCGCGTCAACGTCTTCGCCTTTAGCTTGCTCGGGCGACATATAGTCCGGAGCACCGAGCACGCCTCCCGCCATCGTCAGGTTCGTGGACAGCTCTGATTTAGCAATCCCAAAGTCCGTCACCCAGACATACATCGCGGGTGACACGAGGATATTGGCGGGCTTGACGTCGCGATGGACGACGTTGCGCCCATGTGCGTAGTCGAGGGCGCTCGATAGCTGCGACAGAATATTGATAGCGGTCGAGAGCGGAAGTCGCCCTTCTGACTCGATCAGCGATTCCAACGTGCGCCCCTCGATGAACTCCATGATGATGTAGCCCCGGTTCGGAGTGGCGACGATGTCGTGGATAGTCACGATGTTGGGGTGTTGGAGTCGCGCCGCGATGCGGGCTTCGCGAACGAAACGCTCCCGGAGCTCGTCCGGTCCCTGGTCGGCCAACGGCGTGTCCAGCCGTACGCACTTCACCGCCACGGGTCGGTCCAAGACCGTATCGAGAGCTTTGTAAACTGCTCCGATCGCGCTCGTCGAGAGACGGTCTACGATGTGGTAGCGCCCGCCTGGAATCTGATCCGAATATTCACCTTGCTCGGCATGTCCGGAGTTCTCGGCCTCGGTCGCTTGCTCGAAAGCGGACGAGGCCTGTGGGGTGTCTTCCTGTACGTCCATGCCCTTCGACAGGCAAGAAACGTGCCGAACGGACGCCATGCAGGCAGGTGAGGAACACGTTCCGAATGAACCACTTGCAGCTTTACGGGCAGCGCGCCCCGGGGCAAAGCGAAGGTACGTCACCCGCTGGGGATTTCCCCACAGCGCGATACGGTTCACATCAGCCTTCAGCTTCCAGTCACCAGCTGCCGGCTGCCGTCAGCTGTGCGCGGAAGAAGGACCGAGCTGAAAGCAGCTGGAAGCTGGTTTGGCCCGAATGCCTCTAATTCCCCAGCTCCTCCTCGATGATCGACTTGAACGCATCGAACGGCTGCGCGCCGGACAGGAACCGACCGTTGATGAAAAAGGCCGGAGTTGCGTTCACACCGAGCTTGTTCCCTCCGGTGTAGTCGTCTTGAACGACCTTTCGGAACTCACCGGAGTCGAAGCACTGGTTGAACGAGGTGGTATCGAGACCCAAGTCGGCTGCGAACTGCTTCAAGTTCGACTCCGCGAGCGATCGCTGGTTCTCGAAAATCTTGTCGTGGTATTCCCAGAACTTTCCTTGCTCGTGAGCGCACAGCGCAGCCTCGGCGGCCGGTGCTGCCTGCGGATGATTGGGGAGCGGATAGTCGCGATAGACCAGCCGAACTTTGTCACCGTAGGTGGCTTCGACTTGCTGAAGGGTCGGACCGACCCTTGCGCAGAAGGGTCACTGAAAATCCGAATACTCGACGATGGTGATCTCGGCGTCCTCCGGTCCTCGAATGCGCTCGTTGCTCACCACAACGATGGGCACCCGCGGCGCCTCGAGAGCGATCGCGACGTTGGCGCCGGCACGCAGCCCGTCGATGAACGCTTGCCGCGCAGCATGCTCGTTGCGGGTTACCATGAACTCGCGAATTTGACCACTCATCTGCTCGAGCGTCTGGCCCCCGAAGCGAGCGCGATTCTGCTCGTAAAACGCTTGCACGGCGGCTTCGGCAACCGGCGGGACCTGCGCCGCGATTTCCTGGGCAACGAGCTCGTCCTGGGTGATCCCGCGAGCGGCTGCTTCCTCACTCAAGAGCAGTTCGGCAACGAGCCCGCCGAGCACCTCACGGCGGGCGTTGTAGAGCTCTTGGAACACCTTCATGTTCGTTTCGAGCAGTTTTTGGTCTACGTCCCCGAGGGTGATGGTGCTCTCGCCGATGGTGGCGACCACGGTTTCATCGGACGGCGGGTTGCCTTTGGCCTGAGCTTGTTGGGATTGTGACCCCGTGCCACAAGCAACGGCGAGCAGAAGTAAGCCGAGAGCGACGATTGCCCCATGGCGGCGGAAATTCAACTCCATTGGTCAGTCCCCTTCCACAACATCTCAGACTAGCACAACTTCGCCGTGGATCTGGTCGTGCCCGTGCCCGTGTGCGTGCCCGTGCCCGATCTTTTCCTACAACGTCACCCGAAGACTCGAAGCCTAGGTGCCGCCCAGGGCGTCCTTCATCACGTCGTGTACGTGGGTGTTGTCGTAGATGCCCCGCAGTCCCTCCGCTCCGGGTCCGCGTCCGAAAGTCAGCATCGGCGCTCCGTGGTGTGTCCGCCGGTCGACCACACGACAAACGTGTGACGGGCGAGGGCGCGGCCAAGCAGGCACGCGGGGTTGCTTTCCGTATCGCCGTAGAAGTGGCGGAAATCCTCTATCCACGCGTTCCCTTCGGAATCTCTCACCAACGCCTCACGAGCCTCTTCCATCGTCATCGACAAACTGGTGTGCTCACGAACCGTCTCGATGAGGCGCTCGGGTGAGCCCGCTGCCTTTGCCAGCATGTAACCGAACGAGGCCGATTGGTTACGCAAGAGCTCGAGGTGACGTCTTTCCGGATAACGATGATCCGGGTGGTACGACAGACCGCTCGGTAGCGCTTGCCATTCGGGCTGCCCGTCGAAGTCTCCGTAGGTAAACGTAAACCCACCGGTCCCGTGGTCCGCGGTCACGATGACGAGCGTCTCCGGATGCGCGCGTTGGAAGTCGATACCTGCGCCGAGTGCGGCGTCGAAATCGAGGATCTCGTTCAGCATCGCCCCTGCGTCGTTGTCGTGCCCGCCGTAGTCGATACGACCCCCTTCGACCATCAGGAAGAAGCCGGCCTCCGAGCGAGAGAGCACTTCTAGCGCCGCTTGCGTCGAGTCCTTCAGGCTCGGCACGCCATCGAGCCCCAGGTTGCGGGTGTCGACGACGTACGGCACATGGGACGCGGCAAACAGACCGAGAAGCTTCTTCGCATCTCGAGACGCTCGTGCGAGTGAGTGACGGTCAGAGACGATCGTGTATCCTCGCTCCTTCGCCTCGGCGATGCGATCGAGCTCGTCGAGACGGTGAGAGCCGCCGTCGAGCTCTCGGGGGATGTCTGGCAGAAACTCGGACACGCGGCGGCCGTTCGGTATGAGCGCTCGCGCTCCGCCACCGAGGAGCACGTCGACGTCATGCTCGAACACCACCTGATCCAAAATGACGGGTTCCGACTCGTAGCGGGAGATGACGTGCGCAGCGAAGCCGCCGGGCGTCGCATGGGATAGAAGCATGTTCGTTACCAGCCCTGTCGCCAACCCCCGGCCCTCGGCCCACTCCAGGATCGTTTCCGTTCGATAGCCGGACGGACTCAGGCCCAATGTCCCATTCCTCGCCTTGATCCCGGTGGCGAGCTGCGAGGCGGCGGCGGCCGAATCGGTGACTTGGCTTCCGTACGCGCTCGCGAGCGCGTAGCCGGTGTTGCCGTCTTTCATCAGCCGCTCCAGGTTCAGCTCACTACCCTCCACCATGCGTGCGTATCGGATGCCGAGCGCCATTTGCCCTGCGCCCAAACCGTCACCGATGAAAAGAATGACGTTCTTCGCGCGGGCATCCTCTTCGGCGCTCGTCGCGGTGACAGCGCGAAACAGACAAACCA
Source organism: Candidatus Marinacidobacterales bacterium (assembly GCA_965237955.1). Lineage (GTDB taxonomy): Bacteria > Acidobacteriota > Vicinamibacteria > Marinacidobacterales > SMYC01. The sequence continues at coordinate 6,251,569 of OZ250169.1, forward strand.
GAAACATCATCGAACGCAGTTTCACATCTCCTCCTTGACCACTAGTGTGCCCGCGCGATGATACCTTCTTGCCGGCCGAGCGGCGACTTCGCTACAATCTCGCTCGCTAGGAATCGAGGTCGTTGATCGCGTCGATGAGCTGTCGCAGCCGCCCGAAGTCTTTCCGGTTGAAATCGAGCTCGATACGGCCCGGACGATGCAAGTCCGTGCCCACATCTTCCGGTAGCGGTTGCGTGCGCGCGATCGCTCCCGAGCGCAGGATGTCGGCAAAGCGATCGTTCAACGACGCGATCTCGTCATCGGTCACTTCTCGCTCGAGGCGAATGAGAAGCTTGTTGCCGACGTAGCGAGACGAGTGGTACACCCGATAGAAGCGCAGCACTTCTTTACAAGCTTGCTCAGGTTTTTTGACGATTCGGTAGAGCGCTTGGTCCTGTTCCGAGATCAAACCGTTCCCGAGCATGCGCGCTTCGATGAACCGCACCAGATCCTTGAAGTAGCCGGTCTCGGGACTCTCGACCATCACCACCGGAAGCGGCGTCTGCTTGCCGGTCTGCAGCAACGTCAGCACTTCGAAGCACTCGTCGAGGGTGCCGAACCCGCCGGGAAACAACGTCACCGCGTGCGATTCCTTCAGCAAGAACAACTTCCGTGTGAAGAAATAGCGGAAGTTCATGAGCTTCTTGTCGCCGCGAATCGTCTCGTTGGCCTTCTGCTCGAACGGAAGCTTGATATTCACACCGATACTGAGATTGCGTCCCGCGCCTTCGTGAGCCGCACCCATGATGCCGCTTCCGGCTCCGGTGACTACCATCCACCCGGCGTCCGCCATGAGCTTTCCGTACTCGAGAGCACGAGCGTGGTCCGCGTGGGAAGCCTCGGTACGTGCCGAGCCGAAAACCGTCACTTTCCGAGCCTGTCGAAACGGCGTGAACACTTTGAAAGCGTGCCGCATCTCTTTCAATGCGGCGTTCGCGATCTTGAGGTCGATGCGCTTGGCGCAGTCGATGCCAAGGCGCAGCGCCGTCACCGCGATCTCCTGAACGTATCGTCGCTCGGCGTCGATACAACACTGGTTTACCAGTTCTTGGAGCTTCTGATCGAGCTCGGGATCGCCCGTCGACGATCGTGAGGCGGACGCTAGCTTCGTTTTCTGATTCATGAGTCGATCATAGCAAACGCAGTTGCGCGCTCACCGAAGCGGCTCACAACCAGATGTAGCGCACCAAAAAAAACAGCGCGACCACGTGAACCGGCCAATGAAGCTCCCGGTGCCGGCCGCTCACGAGGTAGAGGGCCGAAGTCGAGATAAATCCGAACGCGATACCTTCGGTAATGCTGGTGGTAAGCGGCATCATGATCGCCGTCAGAAACGCGGGGATCGCCTGGTGAGGTGCCGACCAGTCGATCTTCCCGACGGATACCATCATGAACACGCCGACGAGGATGAGCGCCGGCGCGAGTGTGGGATAGAGGGTCACCCCGTCCCCTGCGTCGAAGCGCCCCCCGACGACCTGAAGAAGCGGAAAGAAAAAGACCGAAACGGCGAACAAGCTCGCGGTCACGATCGAGGTAAGCCCGGTGCGGCCTCCGGCAGCGACGCCGGCGGCGCTCTCCACGTAGCTGGTGACGGTGGACGTACCGAAGAAGCCTCCCGCGACCGAGCCGGCCGCATCCGCGAGGAACGCCTCCCGTGCTTTCGGAAGCTGGCCGCCTATTGTGAGACCCGCGCGTTCGCTCACCCCAATCAACGTTCCGACGGTGTCGAACAGATCCACGAAAAGAATCACGAAGACCACGGCGAAGATTTCGCGCTGGCGAAACAGACCCCGGAAGTCCGCAGCGAAAAAGTCGGCGCCCATGGAATCGGGGAGCCCGATGATCCCCTGGAACTCGCTCTGACCTGTGAGCACCGCGACCACCGTCGATGCGAGAATCCCAAAAACGAGTGCCGCAGGAACACGTAACACCGTCAGCACCGACATCACCGTGAGACCGAAGAGCGTTAGAAGCGCCGCCGAGCTTCCGAGGTCGCCGAGGCCGATGTAAGTACCAGGCGCGGCGACAACAATACCTCCCCAGCGAAGACCCACCAGCGCAATGAGGAGGCCGATCCCGACGCCCATGCTCGTCTTCAAGTGATCTGGGATCCACTCGATCAACCGTGCCCGCAACCTCCACACCGACGCCAGCATGAAGAGGCCGCCCGCGACCACGACTGCTGCCAGCGCCTCGTGCGCCGTATAGCCGTAGCCACCCATCGCGACCGGGCCACAGATGGTGAAGGCAAAAAAGAAGTTCTGCCCCATGCCAGGAGCGAGAGCGATGGGGTAATTGGCGCTTACGGCCATCCACAACGTCGCAAACGCCGATGCGAGGCAGGTCGCGAATATCACCGCGCCCGGATCCATCCCGGTAGTGGTCAGCACCGCCGGGTTGACGAGAATGATGTAGCACATGGCCATGTAGGAGGTCACGCCGGCCAGAAGCTCTGTCTTGACGGAGCTTCCTCGCTCTTGGATCCTGAAGGTCCTTTCTAGCCAAGGGATTAGGGAGTTGTCACTCATTGTGCTAATATGTATTGTTTGTGGTGGACGAGGGTATGCTGCTCGGCTCTCTCGACTTCCTTCAAGGAGGATTCAGTGGCTCATAGTCTTTCCGCTATCAAGCGGGTGCGGCAGAACGAGAAGCACCGCCTACGTAACCGCGCCGACCGGACGCGGCTGCGGACTCAGATCAAGAAGCTTCGACAAGCCATCGACGCCAACAAAGCCGAAGAGGCGCAAAAGCTCATGCCCGAGACCATCTCGCTCATCGACGTCATGGTCAAGAAAGGCGTGCTTCACGACAACACCGGAAGCCGCTACAAATCTCGACTCAACCGCCGACTTGTCGCCCTGTCGGCGAGTTGACGCCCCGACCTCGCGCACAGAGCGATATCGTCAAACTCTCCAGCACCAGTCGTGCCGGGAGCTCGCTGGATTTGAGGATGCGATCCGTGTCCGCGAGTCTGCGAAGGGCGTTGGCCAGGCCGGCGCGATCGAATCGTCGCGCGGCCTCGGAAAGGCCCTTGACCGCGTATGGCGGAACCCCCAGAATGCGCGCCAGGTTCGCCCCACCGCGTCCACCTGACGAGCTGGCTTGAACCTCCTTGGTCACTCTGAGCTGTCCAAAGAGACGATCGACGAGTGCGAGGATTTTGAGGGGAGGCTCCCCTTCCTCGAGCAATCGCCCGAGCTGTCGCAGCGCTTGCGCGGAGTTTCCCGCACCGACAGCATCGACGAACTTGAAGATGCTTTGAGCTTTCCCCCGCCCGAGAACGGTAGCAATCGTCTCGAGATCCATTTTCTTTCCGCCGCTCGGCAGGCTGGGCAAGCTGTACAGCGAGAGCTTCTCGAGCTCGTTTAGGAGCCGTCTGAGATCGGTGCCGAACTCCGCGACGAGATAGCGGACGGCGTCGCGACCGAGTGGCAACTCCCGCTGAAAAGCTTGTTCTAAGACCCACTCTTCGAGCTCGACGGATTTCGGCGCATCGCAGGAAACGACCGTCGTCGTTTTCTCTACCTGTTTCCACGCCTTCCGCCGCTTGTCGGGCGTTTTCGAAAGCTCGAGAACGAGAATCGTCGAAGGCGACGGATTCCCGATGTAGCCCTGAAGCTCTTCCGATTTTTCCAGAAGCTTCTGGGCGCGCTTCACCACGACGACGCGACATCCGCCCAACATCGGGAGCAGGTTCGCGGCCATCGCCACGTGCGCGCCGTCTGAGTCTTCGCCGTCGAACCGCTCGTAGTTGAACGGCGTCCTTTCACCGTCCACAGCACTCTCGGTGAGCGCGTTCACGGCGAGCTCGCGTAGGAGATCTTGACTCCCTATTACGACGTAGACGGGGTCGAGCTTGCCGTTTTTGAGATGTTGCGGAAGCTTGTAATAAGAAAGCTTCATGAAAATCAGAAAGCTTCGAGGATGCTGCTTACGAGCGACTTCGCGAACTCTTCGGCGAGCCGTTGTAGCGTCAAACCTTCTTGATCGAAAAACTCTTCCGGATCTTCTCCGATCTCGTAGTCGTCGCGAAACTGGAAGCTGTTACTGGACCAGATCACGTCGTCCTGCACGAGGTCTTTGAACTCCACCTGGGCCCGCACGACCACGGTGTAGGTGGCGGCCTGGTTCGCGTCGCCGACGTTGCCACCACCTTCCAACACCGATGGTGCCGACGTCAGGGAAAGCACCACGCCATGCATCACCGCGTCGGCGCCCGCCTCCTCCGCTTGAATCTTGTACTTCCCGCGAGAGTTGAACTCTTCGACCACCTTGAGCGTGAAGAGCTCTTCGACCTCGATCTGGTCGCTTCGGTTCTCGAACGTCGGGATGGCAATGACCGCGATATAGTCCGGCAGAAAGTTTCCGCGCCCGGCAAGACTGTAGCCGCAGCCGGACATGCCTAACAGGCCCAGCAAGCCCAGCAGCGAGACCAACATGCACGCGACAACGAGGCTCCTCATCCGTCTGGCTCCTGTGCGAGCGCATCGAAAACGACGACGTTGACGAGCCGGTTCGGCACGACGACCACCCGGCGCACCTCTTTGCCGTCGATGAGCCCTTTGATCTTCTCGTCCCCGAGCGCGAGGCGCTTCACTTCGTCCTCTTCCTGATTCACGGGCAAGGAAAGCCGACTACGCACTTTTCCGTTCACTTGGACGACGAGCGTCACTGTGTCTTCGGTGGCGATCTCACGGTCGTAGCCCGGCCAGGTTGTCGCGGTGAGCCCCTTACGGTTTCCAAGGCTTTGCCACATCTCCTCCGCGATGTGCGGCGCGAACGGATTCAACAGAAGGACGACCGCTTCCGTGGCTTCCCGTATCGCCTTCCACGTATCCGAGCGGTACGGCCGCGGCTCGATCGCTTTATAGAGCTCGTTCACGAGCTCCATGATGGCGGCGATGGCGGTGTTCAAGTGCAACCGCTCTTCGATGTCCCTGGTCACTTTCCGGATCGTTTGGTGTGTCTTCCGACGGAGCGCGACTTCGAGCTCGTTCCACTCCTCGTTTCCTTCCATTGGAGACGCGGACTTCAATGCGTCCGACTCGTTGGCAACGAACCGCCACACGCGCTGGAGAAACCGCGAAGGTCCCTCGAGGCGTTGGTCGGTCCAATTGACTTCCTTCTCCGGCGGGGCCTCGAACAGCACGTACATTCGAGTGGTGTCGGCTCCGTAGCGGGCGATGACTTCGTCCGGCTCGACGATATTGCCCTTGTTTTTGGACATCTTCGCGCCGTCTTTGATCACCATGCCCTGTGAGAGCTGAGTTGCCACCGGCTCGTCGATGTCGACGAGACCGAGATCTCGCATCATCTTCGTCCAGAACCGACAGTACGTCAGATGCAGAATCGCGTGCTCGATCCCGCCGATATAGAGGTCGATCGGAAACCAGTATTTGACGACATCGGAGCGGAACGGCATCTCCGAGTACTTCGGGTCGCAGTAGCGATAGAAGTACCACGACGAGTCCACGAAGGTATCCATGGTGTCGGTTTCACGACGAGCGGTCCCGCCGCACTCCGGACACGTGGTTTTCATGAACGCTTCGTTCTCGCTGAGCGCGGACTCGCCTTTGCCGGTGATATTCACGTCGCGCGGGAGGATGACCGGAAGATCCTCCTCGCGAACCGGCACAATCCCGCACGCCTCGCAGTGCACCATGGGTATCGGCGTACCCCAATAGCGTTGCCGGGAGATACCCCAGTCGCGAATCTTGTACGTCACCGCTGTTTTGCCGAAGCCTTCGTTCTCAGCATGCGCGGCCATCGTCTCCAGGGCTTCTTTGGACGGAAGACCGGTGAACTGGCCCGAATCCACGACGGTACCGTAGTCGGAGAACGCGGCGGCGAGGGTTTCTGAGCTCGCGTCTCCATCCTGGGTTTGGATCACGACACGGATGGGAAGATCGTATTTCTTCGCGAACGCGAAATCTCTTTCATCGTGAGCGGGCACAGCCATGACCGCGCCGGTCCCGTAGTCCATCAACACGTAATCAGCGACCCAGATGGGAACTTTCTCGCCCGTGAACGGATTGACCGCGTCATGACCGGTTGCGATTCCTGTTTTCGCGCGGTCGTCCGCGAGGCGGTTTTCTTTGTCTTCCGACTTCGCTTTTTGGATGTAGGCGGCGAGCTCGGCGTGCGAGCTCGCGAAACGCTCGGCGAGCGGGTGCTCGGGTGCGAGCACTACGAACGTTGCACCGTAGATGGTGTCGAGTCTGGTGGTGAAGACGCGGATCGCGTCGTCCCTATCGGTGCCATCGGCGCTATCGGCGAGAGAGAAGTCGATCTCGGCGCCTTCCGAGCGGCCAATCCAATTTTGTTGGAGCGTCAGGACCGTCGCCGGCCATCCCTCCAAGGTCTCCATCGCCTGGAGGAGCTCGTCAGCGTAATTCGTGATCCGGAGAAACCACTGTTCGAGCTCTTTGGGAACCACTTCGGCATCGCACCGCCAACAGCGCCCATCGATCACTTGCTCGTTGGCGAGCACGGTTCTGTCGATGGGACACCAGTTCACAGCCGCCTTTTTTCGGTAGGCGAGGTTCTTCTTCCACATCTGGATGAAGAACCACTGATTCCACCGGTAGTACTCCGGGTCGCACGTCGCAAACTCCCGCTCCCATGCGTACGAAAAGCCCAACCGTCGGAGCTGGGTCTTCATGTGCTCGATATTCGATCGAGTCCAATCCTCCGGATGCTCGCCGTGTTTGAGGGCGGCGTTTTCCGCAGGCAAACCGAGCGCGTCCCACCCGATGGGATGAAGCACATTGAATCCGCGCATCTTCTTGAAGCGCGCGACGACATCTCCAATGGAGTAGTTGCGCACATGCCCCATATGGATTTTGCCCGACGGGTAGGGCAACATTTCGAGGCAGTAGTACTTCGGACGTTTCGGGTCTTCGGTGACTTCGAAGACCCGACTATCGAGCCATTTCTTCTGCCACTTGAGCTCGATCGCCTCGTGATCGTAGGGCTTGGTCATAGAAGTGCCAATTCTAGCACGCAAAGATCCGTGCAGAATGCGCCATCGGCCATAAGCCATAAGCCGTCAGCCATCAGCACGGTCGAGTTGCACGCGCTTCGACGCTACAGCGGCGGCTCCGTTTGCGCCGTCCTTGGCAAGGGCAGTTCCGTCCTGCTGATGGCTGATGGCTGATGGCCGCTGGCGTAACTGAGCGTCCTCCGAAGGAGACTCCAATCCAGGCCAACATCTCCCTACGGAGACAACCCGGCACTTGCCTGGATGGACCACAACAACTATCTGTCTTATTTTCAGTTAGTTACGGATCTGGCTCCTTTTGGCACTCGTTTTGCCTATGGATAGTCCGTGAAGTTGCAATAAGGCCTCGGCGTGGACGGGGCGGTCGAAGTATCGAGGCTGCTGGGATTGGGCTGGGATGCTTGTGGCTTAGGCGGCGGCGAGTGTAGCCAGGGTTCCCAGCACTTTCCTGGCATCATCGACTGCTTCGACAATCGTCTCGGATTGATACCGTGCCGGAGCAGGAGGGGCGATAGCTTACCGGCTATCGCCCCTCTCACCTTTCTTCACTCGAGACTCTGGATCGCTTCCCGAATGGCCTGCGCCTGCTCCTCGTCCAACGGGAGCTCGAGCGCCGCCTTGAGCGTGGAACGAGCTTCGTCGGATCTATCGAGTCTCTCGAGAAGCGCAGCAAGGTTCAAAAACGCCGGGACGAACTGGGATCGTTTTCGGATCGCTTCCCGGTAGGCCGTCTCCGCGGCGACAACGTCGCCCATGGCCTCGCTCACGATCGCCAACGAGAACGAAGCCCCCTCGAAGTCGCGGTTGCGCTCCAGCAGGATTTCGAGCACTTCGCGCGCCTCCGCGTAGTCCTCCGTGTATTGCAGCGCGAGCGCGAGGTTGAAGCTCGCCTCGTCGTGTGGCTCGGGGCGCATCGTCAACGAGCGCAGAATCTCGATCGCGTCCGCGTACTTGCGCTGGGCCAGCTGAATCGTTCCCAGATTGAACCTGACATCTTCGTTGGTGGGTCGTCGCTCGAGTGCCTGGATGAACGACTCCTCCGCCTCATCCAGATCTCCGAGCCGGAACGCGAGCGCACCCAGTGACATCAAGATCTCGAAATTCTCAGTCGTCCCGTGAGACGCGTGGCGCAAGTTCTCCTGCGCGAGCTCGGTCTTTCCCTGCGCGACCTGCCACTCGGCCAAAGCGATATTCGCCTCCGGATGATCGCGATCGATCTCGAGAGCGGCCGCGAAAGCTTTCGCCGCGACGTCCTCCTCCCCTTGTTCGCGCGCCGCCCGCCCGAGAATGTAGTAGGCGTCTGGATCGGACGGCTCGCGTTCCAGAGCAAGCTCGACTTTCTGGCGCGCGGCTTTGAAGTTCCCCATCTCCACGTAGGCGATTGCCGCTTGAATCAGGACCATGGGCTCTTTGAGACGCGTCTCGCGCCGCATGCCCATCATCCCGAGCGCGGCCTCGAGCTCCCTCGCCGCTTCCTGGTTGCGGCCGACCTTCAAGTACGCGAGCCCGAGATGATAACGATAGTCGGGAATGTCGGATTCGAGAGCTCGAGCCCGGGAAAGTAGATCGACCGCCTGTTCGTACTCGCCCGCGTTGTAGCGCTCGACTCCGGCGGCATAGAGCTCAGCCGGGTCATCCTGCGCAATCGTGCTCGTCAGAACACTAGCGAGGATGTACGCTGTCCACACCCGTCACTATAGCGCAGGAAGCAGCACAGAGCGGCCTAGCCGGAACCAAGAAACTCAACGCAAAGACGCCAAGACGCGGAGACGCAAAGAAAGGTCAGCATCTGAATGCAGATCTTTGCGCCCTGCGGCGCTTGTTCGGGCTACGCGCCTCCCATTTCGGCAGGAAAGCAGGAGTCTCAGGAACTCAGGACGGGAAAGAGGACGCCAAAGATCACGCCGGTGAGAAAGACGCCACGCCCAGAGACTAAACAGAGGATCAGCGCCGAAGGCGCCCACTTTGCGCCTTTGCGACTCTGCGCCTTTGCGTTGAGATTTTTTTCGCCGGAAACAAGCTTACTGACGTTAGCCGGCGCCAGCCGGTCAGCGCCGACCTTTCCGACCCGTGGCTCTAGCTGATGGCTGATGGCCGATGGCTGATGGCGCGACCTCCCGAATGATCTTGTAGACCATCGATGACACCGGCACGGTCGCCAACTCGTCGAGCCGGACCCATTTGCTAAGGCGATCGTTCGGGACAGGCTTGACAGGACCTTCGAGCTTAGCGGAAAAAGCATACAAATCGATTCTTCGGTTCATGATGTTGTGCTTCACGCGCGCGAGCTCGGCGTCGGGCTGTACCGTGAGTCCGTATTTTTCGCGCGACTCCCTCGCAAGCGCCGCACGAGGACTTTCGCCCGCCAAGCACTCTCCTCCCGGGAACTCCCACATATCTTTCATCACTTCGGTTCCGGTACGCCGATACATGAGATAGCTACCTCGTCGTTCGATGAGGGCAGCAGCCATCGTCACCCTAACGCTTGCCGGACGCGGGGGCAGCTCGGGGAGCTCTTCCTCGAGCCCGAGTTTTCGAGCCTCGCAGTGGGCCCGGACCGGGCATACGAGGCAGCGTGGGTTTCTCGGCGTGCACACGAGTGCACCCAATTCCATGAGGGCCTGGTTGAACTCCGCTACGGAACGCTTCGGGAGTATCTCCTCGGCCACGCGCCAAAGCTCGCGATTCGTTTCACCGGTGCGTGGGTCTCCACGAACGACAAACCAGCGAGACAACACCCGCATCACGTTGCCATCCAAGATCGGGGCCCACTTGCCGAACGCGATCGAAACGACCGCCCCCGCGGTATAGCGTCCCACTCCGGCGAGTTTCATCCAACTGGCAACGGTGTCGGGGAACTTGCCGCCGAGCTCCTCGACGATGGTCCCCGCGGCGCGATGAAGTGCGCGCGCGCGACGGTAGTAGCCGAGCCCAGACCACGCCGCGAGCACGTCCTCCTCGGAGGCGTGCGCGAGTGCATGGACGTCGGGGAACGCGTCGACGAACCGCTCGAAGTACGGCACCACGGTGGCGATCTGGGTTTGCTGCAGCATGACCTCCGACAGCCATACCCGATAAGCGTCGGGGCTCTCGCGCCATGGAAGCGGGCGTCGATGTCGCCGGTACCATCGCAGTAGACGCGCGTTTCGGCTCACGGCGGCATCGTATCAGACCCTTGATCAGCGACGGGATCGTTTTGGCGTCACGTCTTCGCCTTCGTTTGCACATCGAATCCGGCGAGGCTATCCTGGGCGCGCCATCATGAGTCGCATTCCTCTGGACGAGCGCTACGTCGACCTCGGGGTCAAGGCTATCGACGAGGCGGACTTGGACAAAGCCCTCCGCTATCTGAGCCGGGCGCTGTCACTGAACCCGAGCTCCTATCTCGCGTACTACAACCGCGGCGTAGCCTACGACCTGCAGGAGCGTCTCGAAGAGGCTCTCGCGGACTACGAGCGGGCGCTGGCCGTTCAAACGAACCACCTCGCGTCTCTGCACAATCGTGCCGTCATCCTCAGGGAGCTAGGCCGACCCGAGGAAGCAATCGTTGGGTTCGACCAGGTGCTTCGGTTCGAGCCCGACAGCAGCGACGTGCTCTACAACCGCGGCGCGGCGCTCGCAGACTTGAAGCGCTGGCCCGAAGCATTGCACGAATACGACCGGGCGATCGCAGCAGCCCCCGACACAGTCGCTGCGCGTATCGCGAAAGGCAACGCGTTTCTCGAGCTCGAGCAAATCGACATGGCCGTCGCCGCTGCAGAGGAAGTTCTCGCTATGGATGCCGGTTCGGTCGAGGGACATGTGCTCAAAGGTCTCGCGCGATTCGACGCCGGCAAGGCCGAGCAAGCGGTGCACGAGTTCACCCGTGCGCTCGGGACCACGCCCGATGACCATAGCGCGCTGCTCCATCGCGGCATCGTGCTTCTACAGCTCGGTCGCAACCAGGAAGCGGCATTGGACCTCCAGTACGCGCTCAAGAATCATCCCGATTGCGATGAAGCGTTCTATCACCTGGCCATCGCTTACGTACACCTTGGCAATCGCGACGCCGCTATCGACGCACTTCAAACGGCAATCGACATCGATCCGCCCCGAAGAGCCGAAGCGAAGAAGGCGGCGGAGTTCGAACCGCTTCGCACCGAGCCACGGTTCAAAGCCGTCATCGGCGGAAAACGTGGAAGAAACCAAAGAAGCTGAAACGCCCGCCCCAGGCGAAACGCCCGCCGGCAATCCCGAGGCGCTCGTCAGGACCTGCCCCAACTGCTCATCGACACTGAACGAAACCCGCTGCAAGCTCGTTTGCCCGAGGTGTCACTACTATATGAGCTGCTCGGATTATTATTGAAATCAGCATCCAGCATTCAGCGAGCTCAGCAACTGCTTCGCGAGTCTCTGATAATACGAAACCGCTTCCACCGCCTCGCGTTTCCCTAACTTCTCCGCGTTCGTGTGCGCGTCGTGGATCGAGCCTGGGCCCAAAAGAAGAGGCTTGCCGAAAGCGTGAAGGGCTGGGATATCGGTGCCGAAGGATACCGGGGCGGTGTCGAAGCCGGGCACCGTCTCGCAGAACACGGCGTCGGATTGATTGATGATCTCGTAGCTCAACTTGGGGTGGCGCTCGAGAATGCGGTCTATTTTCGCTTGGACGTCCGCCACCTTCCCGACGACACGGATGAAGACATCGGATTCGGCCTCGGGTGCGAACACGTTCGCGGCGAGGCCTCCGTGAATCGTGCCCACGTTAATCGTAGCGTCGCCGAGCACCTCGTTCGTGCCCCAATCTTGGTTACGGATCTCTGCGAGGGCGTCGAGTAAGAACGCGATCGCCGACTCGCCGAGATGCGGGTAAGCCGAATGCGCCGCCTTGCCGCGTGCCGTGAGCTTGAACTTGAACGCGCCCTTGTGGCCCGTCGCCATGCGGTTTTCAGTCGGCTCGCCAACAACGACGTAGCGAGCGTCCGATTCGAGATCGTTAGCGACGATGGCCCCGGCACTATCCACCTCTTCGCCGACGACGAAAAGAAGACCGACGTCGCGAATGCCGGCCTCACGAAGCGCCATCGTCGCCAGAACCATCGTCGCTGCAATCCCCTTCGCGTCGCACGAGCCCCGACCATAGATGTATTCGTCGTCTTCCGAGCTTTGATAAAACGGCGGTACGGTGTCGATGTGGGTGCAAAAGACCATGCGCGGTGAGACGCCTTCGTTGACCGCGTACACGTTCGGGCGTTCGGGCGCGACCTGTTGCAGGTTTACCGCAAACCCTTTCGCGGTCAGGTCGTCCCCGAGAAAACGGGCGACCTCGCCTTCCTCGCCGCTGACCGATGGGATATCGATGATCTTCCGTATATAAGCAAAGAGCTCAAGCTCGTTCATGACTTATTCTTCCCCACCTTGGAGGCAAGCATAATGCTTCGGCCCTCTGGATCGGTCGTCGTCACCACGCGGTAGCCCCACGGCATTTCCTGGGGAGGCCCCATGAACGCTGCGCCTTTGGCAATGAGCTGCGCGTAGGCCTTGTCCACGTCTTTGACGACGAAATAGAGAGTCGGCTCTTTCGGAAGAGGCTGCTCCCCGTGCATGTCGGGATGAGGCGGCATGAAACCAATCGTCGAGCTTTCGGAGGTCCTCACCATCAAATAGTTGAGCCCTTCGGTATCGCGCGTCTCGGTCTCGAGCTCCAGAATCTGGTCGTAGAACTTCCGAAGCTGATCGACCTTGTAAGTCAGGAAGTCGACGTGTTGGGTCTGGATGCGGAGCGCGCTCGCACCTCGGCGTTTCCCAGGTTTTTTCGACGCGGCTTTGGCCCGTGATTTGGCTTTGATCGTCCTCGACTTCTTCGCGGCGGACGTTTTCGTCACCGCATTGCTCGCGCGACTCGTCTTCTTCGTGCGGCTGGCCTTTTTCGCCATGGTATTACTGTCGATCGGCGAGGCTCTTCCAATACCGGCTGTGAGACTTCCGTACGTCGCGCACCAGCTCACGAGCGGCGTCGCCAGGATCATCCACCGACGGACGCTCACCGCTCGACACCATCACTGTGAGCACCGACACGATCGATTTCTCGAGCGCACCGAGATCGTACCCCCCTTCGAGTACGAAAACAGTCCGCCCCGCGCACGTGCTTCGAGCCAGCCGCAAAATCTCCGCGGTCATGGCCGCATAGCCGTCCCGGGTGACGTTCATCCCTCCGAGGGGGTCGTCCCGATGGGCATCGAATCCCGCGGAGACGAGGACGAGCTCAGGAGCGAACTCCTGTCCAACCGGCACGACGACGTCCGAGAACACACTCACGTACTCCGCATCGCCCATGCCCGGCGGCATCGGTACGTTCAGGGTGAACCCTTCGCCCTCGTCTTTTCCGACCTCATCCAGAGCGCCGGTGCCGGGATAGTGCGGTGATTGATGTGTCGAAACGTAGAGCACTTCGGGCGACGTGTAAAACGCCTTCTGCGTGCCGTTGCCGTGGTGCACATCGAAATCGATGACGAGGATTCGCTTCAGCTGAAAACGCTGCTGTGCGTACCTCGCTGCGATGGCGACGTTGTTGAACACGCAAAACCCCATCGCCTTGTCCGGTTTCGCGTGATGGCCGGGAGGACGCGAGAACGCGAACGCACTTTCGACCTTGCCATCCAACACCGCCTCGACGCCTATTAGCGCCGCTCCCGCCGCCAGATGGGCCACCATCGCGGTATCTCTCGACGCGACGGTGTCGGCATCGAGAAACGTCTTGTCGCGGTTTCCAGACGCGATGACCTCTTCGTATAGGCGGTCCCAATGGACGAGAAGGATTTCGTCTCGCTCCGCAGGTCGAGGCGTCAGCGGTTCGAGCTTGCCCGAAAGCGAGGCGTCGTCGAGAGCACGGGACACGGCGTCGACCCGCAACCCCGATTCGGGATGTCCCTTACCGGTGTCGTGTTTCTTGAGCTCCTCGGTGAAAACGACGCCTGTCCTCATCCCCTCACCTGTCATGGAGCCGGACGTTCATGCAGGCGTACACGCTGGTGTCTCCCCTCATCCTTTCGCCGGATAGCGTCTGAACAAAAGGGCCGCGTTGGTGCCGCCGAATCCGAACGAGTTCGACAACGCATAGTCGAACTCTAACTTTCGCGCTTCGTTGGGAACGTAGTCCAAATCACATTCCGGGTCGGGAGTCTCGTAGTTCATCGTCGGAGGCACGACCTGCTCTCTCAGCGCGAGCACGGTGATTCCCGCCTCGAGTCCACCGGAGCCGCCGAGGAGGTGCCCGGTCATCGACTTGGTAGAGCTCACCTTGAGCATCTCGGCGTGCTCTCCGAACACCGCCCGGATCGCCATCGTCTCGGTACGATCGTTGTAAGGCGTCGAGGTGCCGTGCGCGTTGACGTAGCCGACCACGCTCGGCTCGACGCCTGCATCCGATATGGCGTTTCGCATGACACGTTTCGCCCCATCACCATCCTCGGAGGGAGTGGTCATGTGAAACGCGTCGGAGCTCATCCCATAGCCGACAAGCTCTGCATAGACCGGCGCGCCCCGCGCTCTCGCACTCTCGAGCTCCTCGAGGATGACAACGCCCGCACCTTCTCCGACGACAAACCCGTCACGGTTCTTGTCGAACGGGCGCGAAGCCGTGGCGGGATCGTCGTTGCGCGTCGAAAGCGCCCTCATCGCCGCGAACCCACCCACTCCCATCGGGGTGATCGCGGCTTCGGAGCCCCCGGCAATCATCGCGTCGGCGTCACCCCGTTGGATGATCTTCATCGCGTCGCCGATGGCGTGGGCACTCGCCGAGCATGCGGTGGCGGATGCGGAGTTGGGACCCTTTGCGCCGAATCGAATCGAGACGTGCCCAGCAGCCAGGTTGATAATCATGGCGGGAATGAAAAACGGGGAAATCTTCCTCGGCCCACTCGTAAGCAGCACCGAATGTTCTTTTTCGATGGTGGCGAAGCCACCGATGCCGGAGCTGATGTAAACACCCACACGCTCGGCGTTTGCCTCCCCGATCGAAAGCCTAGAATCTTCCATCGCGAACGTCGACGCCGCGAGAGCGTACTGGATAAAGGCGTCCATCTTCTTGACGTCTTTTTTCGAAACGTAGCTGAGCGGATCGAAGTCCTTCACCTCGCCGGCGATACGAACGCTGAAATCGGCAGGGTCGAAGTGAGTAATCGGACCGATACCGGACGTGCCCGATAACAGACCGTCCCATGTCTGTTTGGTGCCTACGCCGAGCGCGGAAACGAGCCCCACGCCGGTGACGACGACTCTACGGCTCAATCGGACCTCGCGCTACTTCTTGTTCGCGGTGATGTAGGACACCGCCTCTTTCACGCGGGTGATCTTCTCCGCATCCTCGTCCGGGATCTCGAGACCGAACTCCTCTTCGAGCGCCATGACGAGCTCGACCTGGTCGAGAGAGTCAGCACCGAGGTCGTCGACGAAAGCAGCATCTTCGGTGACCTGATCTAGGTCGACGCCGAGCTGCTCGACGATAATGCCTTTGACCTTTTCTGGAATATTGCTCATCGAAATCCTCCTCACATGTACAAACCACCATTAACTTGTAAAACTTGTCCGGTAACGTAACCCGCACCCTCGGATGCGAGATAAAGCACCGCGTTTGCGACTTCGCTCGGCTGCCCGATCCGATGCATCGGAATCGCCTCTCGCAACGCGTCGGTCGCGTCCGAGGGAAGAGCTCTCGTCATATCCGTCTCGATATATCCCGGGGCGACCGCGTTGACGGTAACGTTCCGGGAAGCCACCTCTCGGGCCAACGACTTGGTAAATCCGAGCATGGCCGCTTTCGAAGCCGCGTAGTTCACTTGACCTGCGTTTCCCATCAATCCCACGACCGAGCTCATGTTGATAATGCGGCCCGAACGCTGGCGAATCATAGGTCGCAAGACCGCTTGGCTGCAATAGTAGAGCCCGTTGAGGTTGGTGGCGATGACCGTGTCCCAATCCTCGGGCTTCATACGCATGAGCAAGTTGTCCCGGGTAATGCCGGCGTTGTTGACGAGGATATCGAGGTGGCCACGCTTCTCGAGCACCGACTTGATCGCGGTGTCGACGGCCGCGCGGTCGGAAACGTCCATGGCGATGCCCGAGGCCGCCGCCCCGAGCTCTTCCGCGGCGGCGCGCGCCGTTTCCTGGTTACGTCCCGTCAAAACGACACTGACACCGCGCTCTGCAAGAGCGGACGCGATCGCGCGACCAATACCGCGCGAGCCTCCGGTGACGAGGGCGACCTTGCCGTCCCATTCAGACAAGGCTCGCCTCCCTCAAACGCTGGATACCCTCGGGAGAGCTCACCGAGAACGTTTCTGCGGCTCTCGTGATTTTCTTGACGAGGCGGGATAGCACCTTCCCCGGCCCGATCTCGACGAACCGGCGCACACCAGCGGAGACCATCCCATCGATGATTGCTTCCCAGCGTACTGGAGATGCCACTTGCCGCTCGAGCGCGTCTTTCGCCTGGGCGCCGCTGGTAATCGGTTTCGCGTCTACGTTGGTGAAAAGCGGCACGTCGAGCTCGGAAAAATCCGTGTTGTCCAAGTCACCCTTGAGCTTGACCGCCGCCGGCTCCATGAGCCGACAGTGAAACGGTGCGCTGACGGCGAGAGGTAGCGCGCGACGGGCTCCGCGCTCTTTCGCGAGCTCGCACGCCCGAGCCACGGCTCCCTTGTGACCGGCAATGACGACTTGCTTGCCGCCGTTCAGGTTCGCTGGCTCCACGACTTCGTTTTGGGCGGCATCGCGACAGACGCGTTCCACGTCTTCGACCGAGAGGCCAAGGACAGCGGCCATCGCGCCAACGCCGACGGGGACGGCTTCCTGCATGTAGCGACCGCGATTGCGGACGACTGTGACCGCGTTTTCGAGCGACAGAGCACCCGCGGCGACGAGCGCGGAATACTCACCGAGGCTGTGGCCCGCGACGTAGTCCGGTTTTGCCCCTCTCGCGCGTAGTACTTCTGAAAGCGCTATGCTCGTGGTCAGGATCGCGGGCTGGGTATTCTCCGTCAACTTGAGCTCGTCGTCAGGTCCCTCGAAGCAGAGCGTCGACAGTGAGAACCCTAGCGTCTCGTCCGCGACTTCGAACACACGTCGAGCCTCCTGGTAGCGTTCGGCGGCGTCTTTCCCCATTCCGGCGGCTTGCGAGCCTTGTCCGGGAAACAGAAACGCAACTTTACCTTCACGGCTCATCGCAGCTTGCTTCCTATGTCGAGGACGACGTGTGTGATCGAAAACGAACGAGCCGCCTTCTCGAGCGAGCCTGTCGAGCGGAGGGCTAGGCCGAAGGCCGAACTGGAACCCGCCTTCCGCAGCGAGCCTGTCGAGCGGAGGGCTAGGCCGAAGGCCGAACTGGAAGGATGCTGCAACGCCTCAGCGCCGAAAAGGACCCGGAAATTGCGACAAGATCAGTGGGTCCAAGCTAGATTTCCTTGACTTCCATGACTTGGGCACCTTTGTAGTGCCCACAGCTAGGACATACCCGGTGTGGCTGTTTGGGCTGGTGACAGTTCGGGCACTCCGAGAGCGGTTTCTGGACAAGGGCGTCGTGGGCGCGACGCTTGCCTCTGCGGCTCTTCGAATGACGCCTCTTGGGATTAGCCATGTTTCAATAATCTCCATGTACTCGCGGGACGTTCTTCAACTGGCCTACTGGGCTCAGGGCTCGAGGAGCCTTTTCAGCGATTGCCACCTCGGATCGACAGCGTCGCGGACACAAGAACAGCTCTTGATGTTGCGGTTCACACCACAGTCCGGACACAGTCCCTGGCAGTCAGGCTTGCAAACGGGCTTCATCGGCAGCGCCAGCACAATCTGTTCCCAAATCATATGAGCGAGATCGATTTCATCATCTCGGTAGAAGCTGACAGCAAGCTCTTCGTCACCCAAACCATGTTCGTTTTCCCCACCGAGGGCGACGTTATCGGATTGGGGCAGATACAAGAGGTCCAGATCTTCCAGCACCTCCGCTCTAAACGACTCTAGACAGCGGACACACGAAAACTCGACTTCGGAGGCGAGCCGACCGCTGAGGCGATAGGCGGCGCCGCCGGCTCTGACGAGCCGCCCGGAAACATTCACCTCCCCCGTGATCCGAAACTCGCGTGCGTCGATGGAAAGAGACGATGGGTCCACCGATCGATCGATGACCTGCCCCTCTGGGGGCACCCTCTCCAAATCGACTAACACCTTGAGCCCCTTGCGTTAAGCCGTGAATTATAGCACGCGCGGGACCGCAGTCACCGGAGGGAGGCAAAAGGATATAAAAAACGAATATAAAAAGAGGCTTGATCTACTCCTTTTTGTCACCCTGCCCGACAACCTCGTCGAGATTCATGTAGTTGCCGAACTGGCGGTTGCCACTTATCGTGGACACCGCGTGTTTGAAAAGCATCTGGTCCACGCCGTTGGTTTCGAGAATGATCGCGAAGCGATCGAAGTTCTTGATCCGGCCACTGAGCTTGGCGCCGTTGACGAGATAGACGGTTACGTTGACGCGCTCTCTGCGGGCGTGGTTCAGGAAGGCGTCTTGCACGTTAGGAGGCGGTTTCTGCATGAAGTGTCTCCTGATTCCGACGGCGCGCGTGTCGCCGAAGGTATCGCAGCACGCTCTCGAGGACGAGTGGATCGTCTCCGCTTCCCCGAAACCACTCGACTCCCTCTTCACGCCGGAACCACGTCATTTGCCGCTTGGCGTATTGTGACGTAGCGATGGCTATGAGCTCCTGGGCGCGGCGGAGATCGAGCTTGCCGGACAAGTAGCCGAGCGTCTCGCGATATCCAATCGCTTTGAACGCGGGAATGTTATCTCCATACTCTTGCCGAAGCTCCCGCACCTCGGATGCAAAGCCTTCGTCGAACATCCGCGTTACGCGACGATCGATTCTGCGCGCGAGTGCGGATTTGCTAGGCTCGAGGCCTACTAGTATAGCCTGGAAGCCTGCAATCGGGCTCACGCGCTCAGCCATAAGCGCACTCATGGGACGCCCGGTCTGAATACGAACTTCGAGTGCGCGCTCCAGCCGAACCCGATCGTTGGGATGGATGCGCTCGGCGGAGACCGGATCCCATCGCTTCAACAGACGATGAAGCGCGGGTGTTCCCCTCCGCGCGGCAATCCCTGCGAGTCGCTCTCGAATTTCCGGCAAACGTCCCGGCCCATCGAAGAGCCCACGCAAAAGCGCGCGCAGATAGAGCCCGGTGCCACCGACGACGAGGGGCAGTTTGCCACGCTCGGCAATGTCATCGATCACCGGCGCCGCGTGAGCGATGTAGCTGGCCGCCGAGAACTCTTCGTTAGGCGATATCAGGCTGACGAGATGGTGCGGGATGCCGCGCCGGCCGCTCGGCCGGACCTTGGCGGTGCCGATATCGAGGCCCCGGTACACCTGGAGTGCATCGCAGTTGACGATCTCAGCGTCGAGCTCACGCGCGAGCACGAGGGCGAGCTCGCTCTTCCCGGATCCGGTTGGTCCAACGATGGCGACGAGATCGCGCCGTGGCGATCTCAATGCCTGCGGGCTCACGTCGCTCACGATCACGAGGCTAGCCACCTGCCGACGAGGAAAGCCAAGAGGAGAGCTCCGAGGAGAGAAGCACCGACTAACTGTGCGCGCGTAAACGCGGCCCCCGAGGCCACGCTAGACACCGCCGTTCTGCATTTCGCGAAACAGCTGGATGAGCTGGCTCTCGTGCGAGGCGCCCAAAGTACGCTTGACGGCCAGAAGCTCCGAGTACAGCAACTCGTTCAGCGAGGAGATCAATTGATCGCGCCGCGTGTCGTCGGGAATACGCTGCAGATTGCGTTCGATCTGTGCTGGGTCGAGAGCACCGTCCTGTCTCAAGCGCACACGCTCGAATAGGGATCCGGGTCTCTCTTTCAGCTCTTTCAAATACTTCTCGAGGATGATCTCGGCAATCGGTCCTACTTCGTTCGACATGTGTCGGAAGAGATTGCGGAACATCTCGTTGTACAAGTCGACGACCGCCGCATAATCCTGACCGTCGTTCAGGGTCTGCTGCAGTGGAGCTTGTCTGGGGCCGCGGGATTTCAGAGTACGGATGGATAGGAAAGTATGGAGAACTTTGCGGGTCTCGGCCTCGCCGATCTCGCTCTCTTGGCAAATCTCGAACACGGTGCGCTTGCCGTCCGTGAGCTGGAGGACGTGACGTTCGTGTGGCTCGAGCTCGACCGGCGGATCTTTATCGGTGCGCTCGACGACGGAGTCGGTGGAGATGAAGTGCTCTCGGATCGCGCCGGTGCCGTCGGAGCGGCGAATACCTTCGACGACGAGCTTCTCGACATCGAGATCGAACGTGATCTTCTCTCGCCGTGGAAGGTCATCCTCCTCGAAATGGAAGTAGCCGTCCTCCCAGTTGAAGATGCTCCACACGATCTCCTTGATCTGGTGCTCGATAGCCCACCAGAGGTCCTTGGGCGATAGCACACCGCTCTCGACGAGCGCCTTGCCGAGGCGCTGGCCGCCGCGAATCCGCTGAGACAAACGAAGGTACTCGTCGGCCGAGATCTTGCCGCCCCGGAGGAGAACTTCGCCGAGGCGATCTTGTGTGAGGCTCGAGGCCGCGAACACCAGCCGGCCGTCTAGAAAGTAAATCGACTTGCGAACCCCGGCGTTGACGAGCGAGACCATTCCCGTACGCCGGGTCTCACGGAGGACCGCCAGAACCGTGGGTAGACCGACGTCCGAGAGTCTGCCGCGCAAAATCCCGCGCTCAGCGGGATTTTCGGCACTCATAGCGTTGGGAGCGCTCATGGTCGTTCAGCAGGCTGGGGTGTACGGGCTATGCTAAGGGGAGCGACGGTCCTTGTCAACATCTAGACTTGCCTGCGACAAGCTCAATTGGCTCCGACGCGCCACGCGGATTCCGGAATAATAGTGGCTCAGAATCTGGCGGTAGCCATAGCCTGCCGCCGCCATTCCGTACGCGCCGACCTGGCACATCCCGACACCGTGTCCCCAACCCCGTCCAGTGAAAACCCAGCCCTCAATCGTCCCATCCGGGCCGCGCTGGGTATCGACGAAGAACAGGTTTTCGCGAATCCCGAGCGCGCGTCTCACCGCGAGCCCTTCCAGATCCAACGAGCCTCTCGTCCCGACGATCTCGAGCTCGACGATACGACCGGAGCGCCCGTAGCGCTTGGGGCGAAGGTCGACGATCTCCCCGATGCGGCGGATCGCGTTCACCTCGCGGGAGAGGTCTTCATTCGATTTTCTCACGACCCAGTGGGACAGCCGCGAGCTGCGGTCGAAGCTGGCGCCTTCGGAGACCAGCACGAGCATATCGATTCCCCCATCGCCCATGTGAAACTGCACGCTGTCGCCGGCAAGGAGCCGAAGCTCGCTCGCGTAGTACCTCGACGCGCCGGCTTTCCGATAGAGGTAGCGCTCGGTTGCGAGGATCGTGGAGAGCTCGTTCTCCTTGTCTCCGAGCGTCTCGTCGGTGACGAACAAACGACCCGCCTCGATCCTTTCGAGGGTCGCCGCCCGAAGAGGCGGCTCGCCGCGCTCGACAATCACCCGGTAGAGTGTCGCGAGCACTTCTCGCGGGCTGAGCGCTCTACCAGGGTCGAGACCTTCCGGATCGGGGCGGACCAGATCTTCTTGAATCGCAAACGCGAGATGGCGCCGATCGTTTTCAGATAGCCCAGAAAGTGGCCCCGAAGCAGGAACGATCCGGGCGGCGTCCTCCGCCGACATCAGAAACGGAAGCCGCCTCTCCCAGCAAAGAGCTTCACCGAGGAGCCTCCCGAGCCCGACGACATCCACGGGAGAAGATCGGTTTCGGGCGTCAGCGCTAAAACACGGTGTCTGCCCCAGATGCGCCAAGACCCGCTCCAGCCACTCGCGCGCTCTTGCTTCGCTCACCGCTGCACCCGTTGTACTCTTCGTGGGCGAGGTGATGCCGAGAAGGGACAGAGCCGCGGCTTCGAGTGAGAGCGGTTTCGGATTCGAAGAGCGCACGACGTTGCCGCGCGATTCGAGAAAACACGCGCGGCTCACGAGATACGGTTGAGCGCTCGAAAAAACATTCTCCGCGTTCTCGGTTCTCCCACCGCAGGTGGACGTGTAGAGCGCGTCTATTAGCTGGCCCTGGTAAGTCAACACTTCGCCGGTCGTCTCGCGTATCGCCTCATTCGCCATAGGGTGCTCGACCGACACACCGCGATAGACCTGACAAGCGGGACTCGCGCAGATGTCGTAGCCGTCGGCCGCGAACTGCCCGCGCCGCTTCTCTGCGTACGTGCGAGCCGCAATCGCTTGCGCCTTGATGGCTTCTTTTTCAGGAAAGGATTTCGGCGACAGCTCGGCCGGGACCACACCCTTCAGGTAGTCCTCGAGATTCACGACGTTCACGAGCGTGAACGTGTTGGACGGGTTGACGAAGATTTCGAGGTAGCCGCGATAAGGATTTTCATCGACTTCGATCCACGCGCCGGCGAGCTGGGGCACGGCGAGAAGCGTCAACGAGGACGTCTGGATAGCGGCCTGCCCGAGAGGACGCAGCACTAGCGCCCGGGGGCGCGGCGTTCGGGTCGGTTCGCGCACGAGCTCGGCGGTCTCGAATCCGAGCTCGGTCAGCTCCAAAAGCCGAGCGCGCGCGCCGGCCTCGCTCGGGTACGAGCCGACTCGCAACGCGAAGCGTCCACTGCCCGGCGCGCGCCAGATCACGAAGTCATCCTCGAGCTCGACCCGAAGCGTGGTGCGCAAAGCCGCAGCTTGCGCGCGAGTGGGAAAGCTACTCAATTGAATGCGGTACACGGCTCCCTCGAGCACAGCGGATGGGAGCGGCTCGACGAGCACGTCCTGAGTCTCGACGAGGTGTTGGGGCGCGCCCACCCGGAACGGCCGCGATGACGTCAGCCGAACCCCTCGCGCGCTCGTCGACAGTCCCACGCGGATGCGTGGTGCAGGTGCGACAGAGTCTATCGACGGAGGCGTGAACGTGGAACGAATCGTGGCAGGTGGCGATGTCACGGCCTGAGCACTCGCGGGCTCGGGTCGCGGCATCGGACGCGCTGGCGAGCGCGGGGTCTTCCCGCCGCAGGCGAGGGCCAATGCCAGGAATGGAAGAACGGCTCGTCTAAGCACTTAAGGAAAGATATTGTAGGGGCGCTCGTTGACCCAGAACACAATGACGATGTCGAACGTCTCATCCGGGTAGTCGGCCGGAAGGGCGAGCAGGCTCGCCCCCTGGATGGCACCCTCGGCATTGTTGTCGAAGCCCGATACGCCGGACCGGTAGACGGTCTCCCACGCGATGACGCTTCCATCCCTAGCCACGGTGAAACCAACCGCCGTGTGCCCGGCGTATACGCCCGCTGCCAAGGGCATCGACGCAATCCACGTCCGCCTGACTTCCGCCAGCATCCGTCGGATCCAGGGTACGAAGTTGGCCCCCTTGTCGTTGTAGTACAGCGTGTGGTCACGCCCCGTCACGACGAGACCGCCCGTGGGGTTGTGAAACTGAGCGCTCGCGAGAAATCGAGAAATATCAGTGAACCGACCATTCTCGCCGCCTTCGCCCAACTCGGCTCGGGTGACTCGCGGTTCCGGTGGTTGGATCAGACGTTGCTGCTCCTCTTCCCTGCGGGCATCTTCGGTCGGCTCGAGCAACGAGTTCGGGAACAGAAGGTCTCCGAGATCCTTGGGATCGATACTGCTATCGGCAACTTCTACCGCATCGTTGCCGTTATCCGCGCCTTCGACTTCGTCGGAATCAACGTCGTCTTCTCCGGACTCTTCTGCGACGATCGGCTCGGTTTCGACCTCGTCAACCTCCTCAGCGTCACCCTCTTCGCCGGGATCTTTCACTTCCTCGTCCGTGTAAAACTCTTCCGTATTGCCGGTCGAGAACGGCAAATCGTCCATGACTTCCGCTCGGCGCTCCGGCTCGAGCATCGCTTTCGGAATGAGCAAAGCGTTCTCGTTGGCTTGCGGCTCGGGCGGAGTGGGTTGTGCGTCCGGCATGGGAACCACCGGGACAACAGGAACAGCGGCGACTGGCGGTGGCGGTGGCTCTTCGATAAACAGGAGGAGCGGCTTCTCCTTGTCGATCTCGGCGACTTCCTGCTCGGACTGTACGGTCGAGTCGAGGAGATGGCTAGGGTCGATGAAAAAGAACAAGACGAGGAAGATGTGAGCGAACGCAGAGACGGCGATGCCGACACGCGGATCCCCGAGAAGCGGGTCCTGATCATCACCGCGCTCGAAGAACTCGGCCGCATGCTCCGGGTCCGCGAGCAGCGAGAAGAAGAAATCCTCGGCTCCCCCCCGGGGGATGAGACTTTCGAACCCGCTCGTGGTCTTCCGAAACGGATGATCCTCGATAGACTCGCGCCGCTTCGGCATGACCGGCTGGCCCCGCCGGATGGTTTTGCGCCTTCCGCCCTCTCCAATCCGCATTCGCGACTCTAGGGCCGCGTCGGCACTCCAAACTATTGAAGGGTAACGACCTTAACGACCTACCGGATTATAGCCGCTGTCGATCCCCTGGGCAAGAAACTGCCGGGAGGAGGCCGAGAAATTACATTCGTTACGTGACACGGCTTTTTACAGGTTGACATTACTAAGGAACCTTGCTGATAACCCAATCGCAGGATTCGGGTACAACGCCTCGCTGCTGTGCTGCATGCCGTCGTCGGCGTGCGTCGAGGACGGTGGGGCACATGGAACGATGGCGTTACCGGAGTCCAAGATGCGGAAGCTCGTCACCAACGCCGGCTTCACTCGTTTCCGTCGGATCCACGAGCTCGAGCATCCGTTCAACGCCTACTACGAGGCGCGCCCCTAGCAATATTCACTGAGTGGGGATTCGGCGGGCCGGGGTCTCGTCGTTTTCTCGCCCTAGCGGCCGCATCTTCGGGGCCTCTTTTTGCCACAGAGACACAGAGGCACAGCGCAGCATAGCCGCAACCAACTCACTACGCGCGGAGTGAACTGTCTCCGGACACAGTTGAAACGACGGCTCCGGTTCCCCGACGCGGTCGGCGGAACGACGGTACTGGTCCATTTTCTCTGTGCCATAGTTCAGTTCCGCCATATACAGGTTGTGGACACGACAGAGGAGCCGGATGTTAGTGGCACTTCGATCGCCTAAGCGATTTTTTTCAAAGTCGCTCACTGTTTCCGGACGTAGTTCAGCGCGTCAGAGCGAAACTCGCAACCGAGACGAAAGGATTTCTGCATAATTGCGATCTTCATCTCGAACGGAAACCGCTATCTCCGTGCCATCGTGCGACCACTGAGGTGATCCGCAAGGCCTCTTCGGCGGAGAACGATGTGAGTTTGCGAGGGCTGCCTCCGAGTTCGGACATCACCTGCAAAGTCCAAGACTCAGCTCTTTCGGACAGGAACGCGATCTGACGCCCGTCGGGGGACCAACTTGGTTGGCGCTGGTGTCCTCCGTGGTCGGACGTCAGGTTCGCACCCTCTCCACCACCCAGTTGTGCCACCCAGATGTCCCAGTCGCCACTTTGATTCGACTCGTATGCGAGTCTGATCCCATCGGGAGACCACGTGGGGTAGTCCTCGACGCCCGCGGCGGACGTTACTTGAACGGGATTCGTCAAACGTGACCGAGAGAATACGATCTTTCGCAAGGCGAGACCACCCGGCTTGGTAGTTCTAGAGAGCCATCGCGCTGACGACTCGGAGGGCTAACTCCAGCGCGGCCCGGCCGTCCTCGCCGGTCACTCGAGGCTCGCGTCCGGTGGCAACCGCGTCGAGAAAGTCGCGGAGCTCGCGGCGCAGGGGCTCTTCGTTTTGGACGTTGAGGTCGTCTTTTTGGATGTTGGGCCGTCCGGCGTCGCTGCCGTCACTACCGTCACTATTGGCCACGAGCTGGAAGCGCACGGCTTCCTGCGTCTGATAGTCGAGCGACACGTATCGATCGCGTTCGAAGACGCGGAGCTTTCGGACTTTTTCTTGCGAGACCCGGCTGGCGGTGATGTTGGCGACCGCGCCGCCATCGAATTTCAGGCGCGCGTTGGCGATATCGACCTTGGGCGTCAAAACCGGCACGCCGACGGCTTCGACGGAAACGACTTCCCTTCCGACGAGCGCGCGCACCACATCGAGGTCGTGAATCATCAAATCCAACACGACGTCGATATCGAGGCTACGGGGGCTGAACGAGCCCAATCGATGCACTTCGATGAACCGCGGATCTTCGACCTGGGCGAGAACGGCTTCGAACCCCGGATTGTAGCGCTCGGTGTGTCCTATTGCAAGCCGGAGATTCTTCTCACGGGCTCGCGTCGTCATGCGTAGCGCCTGCTCAAGCCCCGGGGCAATGGGTTTTTCTACCAGCACGTGAACGCCCGCATCGAGAAGCGCCGTGGTAATCGCCTCGTGGTCGAGAGTCGGAACCGCTACGCTCGCCGCGTGTACGTCAGGCACGAGCTCGTTGAAATCGTTAACACCTCGGATACCGTACTGCTCCGAAATCTCGCGGCATCGATTGCTATCGATGTCAGCGACGCCGATGAGCTCGGCGGCGTCGAGCTCGGAGTACAGCCGCGCGTGGCGGGATCCGAGCTCGCCGACACCGATGACGGCAACGCGAACGCGAGCGCGCTCAGGCATCGGCAAACCCGTGCACCGCAATGCGGTGCTTGTCGGCCTTGCGCAGGAGCTCGTCTCGATCGACGAGCAGCACGCGCCCGGCTTGGAGTGCGAGAGCAGTCGCACCCGCGTCCACCATGGAATCGATCGTCGTCGGTCCGACCACGGGTACGTCGAAGCGCATATCCTGATTCGGGCGAGCCACCTTCACGACCACGAGAGGTCCTTTCACGACGCTACCAGCCCGTCGAACGGTTTCGTCCGTCCCTTCCATCGCCTCGGCGGCGACCACGGATTTTCGTTTGACCACGACCGTCTGCCCGATGTCGAGGGCGGCGAGCCCTCTTGCTCGAGCAGCTCCGAAGTCGATGTCGTCAATCTCTTCTTTGCTCGGCTTGCGTTTCGCCATCGCCCCGTCACTCGCGAGAAACGTTGTCAAAAGCGTCGTCGAGTCGAGGAGCTCGACGCCTTCCTCAGCGAGGACGTCGGCAAGCGTTTTCAACATGGCGTCGGTAGTCCGCGATGGAAGCCGAGACAGCACTTTGAGCATGAGCCGATCCGGCTTCAGGATCTGGAACACGCGCACATGCCGGACCCCACCAGCCATGATCGCCTGCGAAACGCCAGCATCCCGAAAAGTTTTCACACACCGCGAGACCTGGCCGATTCCGACCCACCGAAAGCTCTCGCACTCCGTTTCGAGCGCCTCGTCGGCTTCACCCTCGACACCGAGCGTCACTACCGAGATCCCCTGCCGTTTGGCCTCGGCAACGACCATGAACGGAAACCGCCCCTCTCCGGCGATGAGCCCAAGGGTGGAAGGCAGAGACTTTTTTTTCAACGCAAAGACGCCAAGGCGCCAAGGCGCAAAGGGGTTGTTCTTCGACTCAAGGTCCGTTTACGCGCCACGCGGATCTTTGCGACTCTGCGTCTTTGCGTTGTTCTTTTCGACGTGTCAGTCAGTATCTTCACGGCCGCGTTTGATGATCACACCCCGCTCGGACGACCTCACAAAATCGATGAGCGTACGAACGTCTTCGTTGTCCTGAGACTCCTGGAGCTCGAGCTTGCTCATCGCCTGCGATACGTTGAGGTTCGACTGCTGTAGCACGCGGAACGCCCAGCGAATCTTGTCGACACGATCCCGGGGAAACTCATGACGCTCGAGGCCGATGGTATTCACCCCGTACAGACAAGCACGGTTCCCCACCGTCTTCGAGAACGGGAGTACGTCCTTGGTCACGACGGTGTAGCCGCCGATAAACGCGTACATCCCCACGCGGCAAAACTGATGGACACCGCTGAAGGCACTCACGATAGCGTTATCAGCCACGCTCACATGGCCACCGAGCGTCGCACCGTTACCGAAGATCGTCGAATTCCCGATGACGCAATCGTGGGCGATGTGGGTATACGCCATGAACAGGTTCTTGTTGCCGATGGCGGTGCGACTGCCGCCGAGAGCGGTTCCCCGGTGGACGGTGACGAACTCGCGAAAGACGTTGTCGTTTCCGATCTCGAGCGTCGACACCTCGCCTTTGAATTTCAAATCCTGTGGCTCGAGCCCAATCGACGAGAACGGAAAAATGCGGCACCTTTCTCCGATGCGCGTGTAGCCGTCGATCACCGCGCTCGCTTCTATTACGGTTCCTCGACCGAGGTGAACGTGCTCGCCGATGACACAGTAAGGGCCGACCCGCACACCGTCTTCGAGACGGGCGCCCTCGTGGATCACTGCAGTGGGATGGCAATCGACGGTTGCCGTTTTCATGTTGGGTCCACTCCGGCCAACGTGAGCTCTGCTTCTGCCGCGATCTGGCCATCGACTTCGGCTCTTCCGGCGAGCCTTCGGAAATTACCGCGCGCTCTGGACAGACTGACGTGGATCTCGAGGCGATCTCCGGGAACGACCGTACGCCGGAACTTCGCGTGCTCGATGCCCACCAGGTAGAATTCCTTCCCCGCCCCGCTACCGTCCTCGGGCATGACCAAGAGCCCTCCCGCCTGGGCGATGGCCTCGAGAATGAGGACACCCGGCATCACCGGCAAACCGGGAAAGTGCCCCTGGAAAAACTCCTCGTTGATGGTGACGTTTTTGACGGCAACGATCCGCTCGTCGGGCTCGAGCTCGAGAACGCGGTCCAGCATCAGCAGCGGATACCGATGCGGCAGCCGCTCCATGATCCACTGGATGTCCTTGTCGGGCATCAGCGTTTGTTGATCAGTCCGTCACAAAACGTAGCGTTCGCGGTTACTTCGGGTTGGCGTCCCCGCCTCCACCGGCGGGCGGCGTGGCCTCATCCAGCTTCTGGACGATGAGAGGACTGATGTCGAGAGATGGATCGAGCACGAACGTCAATCCAGGCGTTGCGCGAAAAATCAACCCAATGCCCTGCTCCTTAGCCACAGCCTCGACGATCGGAGCGAGCTTCTCCTGAAACTTCGCTTCGCCGTCCTGTCGCTTCGCTTCGAACGCCGCCTGGGCATCCTCGAGCCAACGCTGAGCGTCGGTGGTCTTGCGCTCGACGTCACGCTGGAGGCGCACCCTCGCATCCTGCGAGAGGATCTCGGAGTTAAACTTGGCCTGCATGTCCCCGATTTCCTGCTGGAGGCGAGTGCTCTCCTCTTGCAACTTCTCGTTCTCGGTCCGGAGCTCCTCGAAGAGCGCTTTGCCTTCCTTCGACTCAGCCGCGATCAGTTCGATATCGATCACCGCGATCTTGGTGTTGGCGCCGGTTGGACTCGTCACCGTGGCGCCGGCGGTTTGAGATCCGGCCGTCTGTCCGGCCTCTCCGACGACGAGGCCCGGGACAAGCACCAAAGCGGCCACGCCTGCCACTTTCAATAGCTTCATGGTTGATGTTACTCCTTCATGCCAAGGGGGATTAAAAGGTTGTACCAATACCGAACCGGAACGCGGTTGCTGGCTGCAACGCGTCGCGGTGGGGATTATAGGCCCAAATCAAACGGAATGGAACGTTCAGCATCGGAACGAAAAACCGCATCTCCGCGCCCGTCGACGTTCTGAGGTCACGAAACATCGAAAGGCTCCACGAGTCCGTCTCGAGATAGGCCTGGCCGGCGTCGAAGAAGAGCACGGCGCGAAGCGGGCCGGCGATAGGGATGTAGTACTCGACGTTGAAGAGCATCATTTTGGTGCCGCCGAGGAATGCACCGTTTTCGCCGCGCGGTCCCACGGTTCGGATATCGTAGCCTCGAATTTGATTCTCACCGCCGAGGAAGAACCGCTCGAAAAAAGGAATGCCGGTCTTCTCGACATCGAAAATGAGATTGCCGTCATCTGTGCGCGGATTGAAGTCCGGCGGAAGTTCTGTCGTCCCCTTGAGCCACGACACCATGGCCCGGAAGCCGAAGTTCGTGGTGCGGCTGACGGGCACATACCAGATTCCCTCGAACGTGGGCTTGTAGTAGTTGACGGTGCCGCCCAGGACTCCGCCGGCCACGGCGAAGCTGGTCGTATACTGCTTGCCCTTGAAAGGGTACAGCGGGTTGTCGGTCGTGTTGTGCACGAACGACGGGGTGACTTTGCTCGAGATGAAATTACCCTGGATGCCGAAAAAGCGAGGGTCGAAAAAGATGGGGTTGGTGTATAAATCGGCGATTCTAGGGACCAAGTCGGGATCGGGGTCGGATGTCGTGATAACCGAGTAATTGTAGTTCAAGAACAATCGCGAGAACCGCTTGACCGGGATGCCCCAAATGAGACCCGCCCCAGTGTCTTCGCGCGTGAATTGCGGGAGTCGCAGCGTGCGTTTGAACACGTTGAAGCCCATGGTGATGGGTTTGTCCATGAAATAGGGATCGGTCAACGCAATCTGGAAGTTCCGCGTCCGGGCACCGGTTACCACTGAGAACGACGCCGTCTCTCCGCGTCCCATGAAGTTCGTCGTCGAAAACCCCACGTTGATGAACGCACCCTCGAGCCCCGACACACCGCCACCGAAGTTGAACTGGTTGCGGTTTTGCTCCGCGAGCCGGAGAGTCACGTTGAGCTTGGTCTCTTCGCCTTCGACCGGTTCGATTTCAGGCTCCTGGATCGGCTGGAAGTACCCGAGCTGGTTGATGCGCTGAATGGACATCTTCAGGAGCTCCATGTTCATGACGTCCTGCTCGTTCAGAAACATCTCACGGCGAATGACCTTGTCTCGGGTCGTGGTATTCCCTTTGAACTCGATCAAGTTCACGAAATACTGCTCGTCTTCGTTGAGGTTGATGGTGACGTTCACGAGGTCGGTATCGGGCACCGGCTCTTTGATAGGAAACCCGGTGAACTGGATGAAGCCGCGCGCACCGTAGAGCTCTCTGAGCTTCTCGAGCCCCTTCGTCACCTTGGACTCGTCGTAAATCTCCCCCGGCACCATCTTGAAGTAGCTCTTGACGAACTCGGCCGGCAGTGTCTCGGCGCCCTCCACTTCGACGTTTCCGACGCGATACTGTTTTCCCTCGACCACGGGAATGGTCATCCGAAGCCACCGCCGCGGCTTCTTCCAGAATAAGAAGGAGCGCGAATACCCGTCTTCGTACTCCATTTTTGGAGGTCCGAACGAAACATCGACGAAGCCGTTGTTGAGGTAAATCTCACGAACGGCCTCGATGTCGGTGGCGTACTGCTCTTCGGTGTAGGTGCTACCGCCCATGAGAGACCCGAGAAAGTGACTCTCCTTGGTCTTTTTCATTCCCCAGCGGAGCCGCCAGTCGTCGAAGTTCTCGAGGCCTTCGAAATGGATCTCTTTGATCCGAATCTTTTGCTCGTCCTTGATGTCGAACACGACTTTCACGCCGCCGGCGTCGAGGACGTCCACGCGGCTGGTCACGCTGCCGTCGGTTCTTCCCTTGTCGATCAGCATGGCGCGGATGATGTTCTCGACTTTGACTACTTTTGCGGGGTCATAGAACGATTCGATGGGGATTTCTGCATTTTCTTCTTCGAGCTTCTCAGTAATCGAAGAGGCGCTGAGCTCTTTCGAGCCCACGAAATCGAGCGCTTGCACTCTCGGCCGCTCGACCAAGGTGTAGGTGACGATCTTGCCTCGCTCGCCATCGGTGACGTCGAGGGTGAGGTCGTCGAGGAACTCGGTCCCCCACAACGCACGAAAATCACGCAGCGCGTCGTCGCGGTCGTACGGATCTCCGACCTTTTGCGCAATGTGATTCAGATAGGTTTCGGTAACGATGATTTCGTTTCCTATTATCTCGATACGCTCGATGTTGTCTCGTTGCGCAAACGAAGACAGCGGGAAGGCGAGAAACAAGAAAATGCTGAGGAAACGCATGTTGGGCATTGCTGATTCCTTGTTCTAGGTTGTTGGGACGGGCAGCGGCTCTTCGATCACATCCGTCTGTCTCAGACCAAGCTTGTCTCCGTCCGCATAAATCTCCACGGGTTGTCCTGGTTTCACGGTGCCACGGATGAACGCTTCGGAGAGAGGGTCTTCCACGTACGTCTGAAGAGCCCGCCGAAGCGGCCGCGCACCGTAGGACCGATCTTTGCAGGTACTTTCGATGATCCATTGAACGGCATCTTCGGTCAGAGCGATTTGGAGCTTCTTGTCTTTGAGAACCTCGTTCATTTGCTCAACGAGGAGCACTACGATCTGAGCGAGGTCGCCGTCATTGAGAGCGTCGAAAACGATGATCTCGTCGATGCGATTGATGAATTCGGGGTTGAAAGTCTTCTTGACCTCACCCATCACCATGTCCTGGATGCGGATCGACGTTCGGTTCTCGTCACTCGAGTGGAACCCGACCCGTCCCTTCTTCTCGATGTAACGAGCGCCGATGTTCGACGTCATAATGATGATGGCGTTCTTGAAGTCGATGGTGTTGCCGAGTCCGTCGGTGAGCTGACCGTCCTCGAACACTTGCAGCAGGATATTGAAGACATCCGGGTGCGCCTTCTCGATCTCGTCGAGAAGAATGACGGAGTAGGGGTTGCGCTTGACCTTCTCGGTGAGCTGGCCGCCTTCTTCGTGGCCGACGTAACCGGGAGGCGAGCCGATGAGCTTCGACACCGAGTGTTTCTCCATGTACTCGCTCATGTCGAAACGGATGAGCGCTTTCTCCGTCCCGAAAAGAAAATCGGCGAGCGAGCGAGCCACTTCGGTTTTGCCGACCCCAGTCGGGCCCAAGAAGATGAACGAGCCCACCGGGCGTTTCGGGTTCTTGAGTCCGGCGCGCGAGCGGCGGATGGCGCGGGAGAGGCCGGAGACAGCCTTCGTCTGAGAGACGATGCGCTTGTGAAGCTCGTCTTCCATGCGGAGAAGCTTTTCGCTCTCCTCTTCTTTGATCGACGACAGCGGAATGCCGGTCCACCGGGAGACGACCTCGTCGATATCGCGCCTCTCGACTGCGGGCCGGTCGAAGTTCTTGAGCTCCCACCGCTCGCGGATGAAATGAAGGTTCTCGCGCTGAGCGATCTCCTCGTCGCGATACATGGCCGCGCGCTCGAAGTCCTTGTTGGCGATCGCGTGATCCATCCGATCCGCAATCACCCGTATCTGCTTTCTCAAGTCGGCGAACTCGGTCGAGAACGTCGACTCGCGGAGCTTCACCCGGGAGCCGGCTTCGTCGAGCAGATCGATCGACTTGTCGGGAAGGAAACGATCGGTGATGTAGCGGTGCGCCTGATAGACCGCGGATTCTATGGCTTCGTCAGAGTAGCTGACGTGATGGAACGATTCGTAGCGCTCCTTGATACCTTGGAGGATGTCGATGGTCTCCAACTCGGTCGGGCTCGACACCTTCACACCCTGGAAACGGCGCTCGAGACTTCGGTCCCGCTCGATGTACTTGCGGTACTCGGACGGCGTGGTCGCGCCGATGCATTGGAGCTCGCCCCGCGACAGCGCGGGTTTGAGAATGTTCGCCGCATCGAGCGAGCCCTCGGCGGAGCCGGCACCGACGAGCGTGTGGAGCTCGTCGATAAAGATGACGACGTTCGGGTTCTCGGTGAGCTCCTTCATAATGGTCTTGAGGCGCTCTTCGAACTGACCCCGATACTTGGTGCCGGCGACGATGAGAGAGATATCGAGCGCGAGAATGCGCTTGTCAGCAAGGAACAGGGGCACGTCGCCGTGGACGATCTTGTTGGCGAGGCCTTCGACGATGGCCGTCTTGCCGACTCCGGGCTCGCCGATCATCACAGGATTATTCTTGGTGCGTCGGCACAGGACTTGAATCGTGCGGTCGAGCTCGCTCTCGCGTCCGACGAGAGGATCGAGCTGACCGCGGCTCGCCGCTTCGGTCAGGTCGCGACTGAATTCCGTCAGGAGCGGCGTCTCTTTCGCCTTCGAAATCGTCGCCTTCTGGTTGAGCTCCTGGACGATGTCTTCACGGACAGTGTTGATGCGCAGGCCGCGCTCGTGAAGGATGCTGGCCGCGACCGACTTCTCCTCTCGCAGAATGCCCATGAGGATGTGCTCGGTGCCGATGTAGTTGTGAACGAGCCGCTCGGCCTCTTCCGCTGCGTACGTCAGAACGCGCTTCGACTCAACGGAGAGCGGGATCTCGACCGACGTGGACACTTGGTCGCGAATGACGATGCGTCCTTCGATCTCTTTGCGGATGCTCTCCATGGAAAGGTGAGACTTCGCAAAGATACGGCTCGTGAGCCCTTTGCCTTCACGAATTAAGCCGAGCAAGAGGTGCTCGGTCTCGATGGAATTACTACCGAGTTGCGCTGCTTCGTAGCGAGCGAAGAAGATGACCCGCTTCGCTCGTTCGGTGTATCGCTCGAACATGTCCTCCACCCGAACTGCTGCTAGGCATTATATCACACGCGGCTAAATCATTGCGTGGGTTGGGGTTCAAGCTTTCCGATGCCCGTTGCATCGTTGAAAGCATAGCATTAATCATGCGTTTCATACCAGCCATCGGCCATCGGCCATCAGCCTGAACTCACTTTGCCATCTTCCATGTATAGGACTCGATCGCAGTCGGAGGCGGTGGCTTCGCTGTGAGTGACGATCACTGAAGTCAGCCCGCGGTTGTCGTGAAGCTCGCGGAAGAGAGCAATGAGCTCGTTACTGTTGCGAGTGTCCAAGTTTCCGGTGGGCTCATCAGCGAGGATCAGGCCGGGCTCGGCGACAAGGGCGCGAGCGACGGCGACCCGCTGCTGCTCCCCGCCGGAAAGCTGCGCGGGCCGGTGCGCGATTCTCTCGCCGAGCCCAAACTCGGACAACAGAGCGTTGGCACGCCGGAACGCGTCCTTCTCGTCGCGCTTCGCGATCAAAAGCGGCATGGCAACGTTCTCCGAAGCGGTGAACTCCGGCAAGAGGTGATGAAACTGAAAGATGAACCCGATGCTCTCGTTCCGAAGCCGGTCTCGAGCCTCCTCGTCCAGGTTAAACACGTCCTGGCTCCCGAGAAGAACGGTCCCCGCGTCAGGGACATCGAGCGTCCCGAGACAGTGCATGAGCGTGCTCTTCCCGACACCCGAAGCCCCCACGATAGCGACCATCTCCCCCTGCTCAACGCTGATATCGACACCGCGAAGCACTTCGACGCTCCGCTCATCCGAGCGATAACTCTTCCGAAGCCCGGTCGCCCGAATCAGCGGCTCAGCCACACCCAAAGCTCCGCGCCACAGTACAACGAAAACCTGCTGATGGCTTATGGCCGATGGCCGATGCCTGCCTCATTCAAATCTTAACGCTTCCGTGATCACGAGCTGCGCTGCCCGTCGCGCCGGATAAAGCGTCGCCAGGAAACAGATCAGCGGCGCAGCAAAAACCACCAGCAGGAAGTCCGCGGGCAGCAGCTTGAAGGGTACCCACGCTACCTGGTAGACGTCTTCCGGGATCGTAACCAACCGGTAGTGGTCCAAGACCCACGAGACCGTCACCCCGAGAGCGGCACCGATCAGCGTGCCCACGACGCCGATGATCGCGCCCTGCAGCATGAAGATGCGCATGATGCTCTTCGCGCTCGCCCCCATCGAGCGCAGGATCGCGATATCGCGGGTCTTGTTCATGACGATCATGATCTGACTCGCGACGATATTGAGGGCGGCCACTCCGACGATGAAACTGATGAATATCGTCGTGACCATCTTTTCGAGCCAGAACGCGGAGAACAAACTTGCGTTCGTCTCTTTCCAATTCATCGAGCCGTACTCTGAGCCGAGGGCCTTCATCGCTTCTATCTCGATCGCTTCCACACCGAACAGATCACGCACCTTCGTCTCGACGTACATCGCCTCGTCGCCGACGCCGAGCAGCCGCTGCGCTTCGGGGAGATGGAGAAGCGCCCACGAATTGTCGAAATTGTAGAGACCGAGACGAAAGATACCGACGACACGAAAGCTCCTCGTACGCGGGATCATCCCGAACGGCGTCAGATGTCCTTCGGGCGTCGTCACCTTGATGACGTCACCGATGAAGACGCCGAGCGTCATCGCCAGCTCATCACCGACGACG
This sequence comes from Candidatus Marinacidobacterales bacterium, assembly GCA_965237955.1. Taxonomy (GTDB): domain Bacteria; phylum Acidobacteriota; class Vicinamibacteria; order Marinacidobacterales; family SMYC01. The sequence continues at coordinate 6,287,634 of OZ250169.1, forward strand.
ATACCGGGAGGCGTTTTTTCCGGGTCCGTGCTATCGTCCTTCGGCTCGACCAAGCGCGTCAATCCCATCAGTCCCATCAGTCCCCCGGCCATCATCTTCTGCCCGAACTCCGTCACCGTCGCTTCCTGCATCGGCTCGATCCCCTTCAACGTGACCAGACCCGTTCCCGTTGCGCTCGAAACCAGCGCCTTGCCGTAGAGGACGGGTGCGGCACCTTCGATCCCGTCGATGCCACCGAGCTTTGCGATGACCGCACGATAGTCGTTGAACGGTTCGCCCCCGCCCTTGTAGATGCTCAAGTGAGAGGCAGCGCCGAGAATGCGCGAGCGGAGCTCACCTTGAAAGCCGGTCAAGATCGCAAGCGCGATCAAGAGGATCATCACGCCGACGATGACGCCGAGCGTCGAGATCGTAGAAATCACCGAGATGAAAAGCTGGCGTCTCTGAGCAATCAGATACCTGAGGGCGATCCGAAGCTCGAACGACACGTTACTCTACTTCTCCCAAGGGGCGGCCGCCTTCCGGCCTCAGGTGCGGGAACAGGATGACGTCTCGAATCGAGTGGGAGTCGGTGAACAGCATCGCCAATCGGTCGATACCGAGCCCCTCTCCACCGGTCGGAGGCAATCCGTGCATCAGTGCGCGCACGTAGTCCTCGTCCATCTCGTGAGCCTCGTGATCTCCACGGGCGCGCTCTTCGAGCTGCGCCTCGAAGCGCGCGCGCTGGTCGTCGGGATCGTTGAGCTCGCTGAATCCGTTGGCGATCTCCATCGCGCCCACGAACAGCTCGAATCGTTCTACCAAGACCGGATCGTCCGGCTTCTTTTTCGAAAAAGGAGAGACGTCGACGGGGTAATCGACGACGAACGTCGGCTGCACGAGAGACGGCTCGACCAGATGCTCGAAGAGCTCCGCTAAGAGCTTCCCCCAACGAGCGCGGTCGTCTTGCTGGAAGCCGTCGACGTGCAGCTTCTTTCCGAGCTCGAGCAGCCGGTCACGCTCTCGGAGCTCGTCGCTCGCGACGACGATGTCCTTCTCGGCCAACGCGCCCCGCACACCATCGATCATCGACAGCCGACGGAACGGGGGCGTGAGATCGATCTCGGCCTCGCCGTAGCGGAGCGGTTTGCCTCCGTTGACGCGTTCCATGAGGCGCGACAACAGCACTTCGGTGAACGTCATCATGTCCTCGCAGTCGCTGTACGCCTCGTACCATTCGAGCATGGTGAACTCGGGGTTGTGACGCGTCGAGATACCTTCGTTGCGGAAGTTGCGGTTGATCTCATAGACCTTCTCGAGGCCGCCGACGGTGAGTCGCTTCAAGTACAGCTCGGGCGCGATGCGCAAGTAGAGATCGATCCCGAGCGTGTTGTGAAACGTCTTGAACGGACGAGCCACCGCACCTCCCGCCATCGGCTGTAGCATGGGCGTTTCCACTTCGAGATACCCATGCTCGTCGAAGAAGCTCCGAATCTCTTTGATGAGCCGGCTCCGGGTCACGAACACCGCGCGCGAGTCGTCGTTTGCGATGAGATCCAGATAGCGCTGCCGATAACGAATCTCGACGTCCGCGAGACCGTGCCACTTCTCGGGAAGGGGCTTGAGCGCTTTGGCGAGAAACGTGAGCTTTAGGACCTTGACGGTAAGCTCGTCGGTCTTGGTTCGGAAAAGCGGTCCTTCGACGCCGACGAAGTCGGCGATATCGAGCTTCTTGTAGATTGCGAACCCGGCGTCTTCGACTTCGTCTCGTCGAATGTGGACTTGAAGCCGGCCGTCCCCATCGCTCAAGCGCAGAAACCCCGCTTTGCCGAATTTGTTGATGGCAACGATGCGCCCTGCCGTCCGCACGACGACGGGCTCTTTTTCGAGCTCCTCGGCACTCCGTCTCTGGAAAGTCTCGAAGGCGTCCGACACGGTATGGGTGCGATCGAAACCGCTCGGGTACACGTCGACCCCGAGCTCACGCAAATCGGCACGCTTCGTCCGTCTCTCCTGTTCGATACGTTCGTCGATTCCCACTATCGGCTCTCCGAAGCTCCTTCGATGCTGGTACACACGGCGTCGAGCACACCGTTGACAAAGCTTACCGCGTCCGGCGCGGAGAAACGCTTCGTCACCTCGAGCGCTTCGTTGATGACGACGCTCTTGGGAGTCTCCGTCTCCATGAGCTCGTAGATCGCGACCCTGAGAATGTTGCGATCCACCGTCGCCATCCGACCCAGACGCCAGCTATCGGATTGTTGCGAGATGTTGGCGTCGATATCATCGATGCGTCGGATCGCACCTTCGGCGAGAGCGTGCGCAAACGTGCGCGCCTCCTCACCTGCGTTTTGCAGTACACCCATGGACTCGACGATCTTGTCGAGCGGCTCGCGGGTCACATCCCACTGATAGAGCATTTGGAGCGCCAGCTCGCGACCTTTTCTCCGCGCACCCACGACTATTCAGCACCCAGGCGAGAGTAGAGCTCGGCCATTTCGACGGCGGCGAGTGCCGCGTCGTAGCCCTTGTTGCCCTTGTTGTTGGCCGCTTTGCCGGCGCGCTCGAGAGCTTGTTCCATGTTCTCCGTCGTCAGCAACGCATTCGTCATCGGCACACTGGTTAGAAGCGAAGCTTCAACCAGAGCGGTGGTCACGCTCGCGCTCAAATAGTCCCAGTGGGGTGTCCCGCCTTTGACGATGGCGCCGAGACAGACGACACCAGCGACCCGACCCGTTTCCGCCAAACGCTTCGCCGCAAGTGGCATTTCGAACGCACCAGGGACTCTGACGACTTCGATGTCGTCGGCATCGACGTGGGCGCGGCGGAGCGCTTCGAGAGCTCCTTCGAGGAGCTTGTCGGTAACGGTGCTATTGAACCGCGCGACGACGATACCGAAGCGTCGGCCCTTACCGTTTGGCTTGCCTTCCCAGATCTTGGTCACGTTACTGGCATACTCGACGTACTCGTAGAAGCCCCGCCCGGATTTCTTGCCGAGGTGTACGGCTAGCAGCATAAACCACGCCGACTTTTTTTATCTCGGTCACTTGCGATCTCCTCCGACGCACCAAAATAGACTGAGCGCGACCCCGGCAAGCAAGGTGCCCACGCCGTCGTACAGCAGATCGAGCCAGCTACCTACTCGCTCGGGAACCCACGACTGGTGCCATTCGTCGCTGGCGCCGTAGGCGACGGCGATGGCGAGGCCGCCGAAAAGCGCGCGGCGCGAAGCCGGCTCGCGTAGACCTCGAGCCACGGCGCGCACGGCGAGAAGCGCCATCACGAAATAGGCTCCCGCGTGGAGCACGACGTCGGGGGTCTCGTCGAACGCTCCCGGACGAGGTCTCGAGGAAACGAAGAATATGAACGCCATGTAGAGCCCCAGAGGTCCCCACCAGCGCCAAAACGACGCGCTCACGAAGGGAAGGGGTACATCAACCACCCGATGACGAAAGCCGAGCCCACGAAGCAGACGAAGGAAAAGACGGCGAACCGGAGCTGCTCTTTGCGCGTGTCGCGCATCAGGAGCGCGAACGCGATGGAGATGAGAAACGCGAAAATACCCAAAATAAGAAAATGACTCGTCACGGCGGTGTCTATTCTTTCCTACCGACCGCGATGTCGAAAACGTCGAGCACGATGAGTATGTTCAAAAGGCCAGCGACGATGAGAAACGTGTAGCCGTACTCATACGTTACCGAGGTCACGGTGCCGTCACCACGCCCTAGAAGGTCGGTGACAAAATAGGGCAAGCCCACACCGATCTCGGCCAAGCCCGCGAGCAGCCTCAACAAATCGCTTCGATCGAGCTCGACGAGCTCACCGCCCCAATAGAGCCCGAGCAGAAACAACGTCATGACGACCGCGAAGAAGATGAGGCCACGCCCGCGGCGACCGAGCATGAAGTGCCCCAGCCCGGGGACGAGCCAGCCCGACACGCACGCGGGGATCGCCGCGGCGACGTTCTCCTTCTCGTTCGCGCGCTCGCGTTGTTTTGCCGGCATGACTCCTGATTTTAACCGATCGCGAAACTAGCTACAGGGTTCCGTACAAGCGATCCCCGTAGTCACCGAGGCCGGGCATGATGTATTTTTGTTCGTTGAGCGCACGATCGACGGCCGCGGTATAGATGTCGACGCCAGGGTGGTCCTCGCCTAGGCGCTCGATGCCTTCGGGCGCGGCGACGATGCAGAGTAGCCGCACCCTGGTCGCTCCTTGCTCCTTCAAGAGCGCCACCGCGGCGCTCGCCGAGCCTCCGGTCGCCAGCATCGGGTCGAGCAAGAACACGAACGCGCCGGAAAGATTCGGGAGTTTACGATAGTACTGTCGCGCCACCGCCGTGGATTCATCGCGTTCGAGCCCGACGTAGCCAACCGACGCTTTCGGAAAAATCGACAGCATCACGTCCAACATACCCATCCCGGCCCGTAGCACCGGAACCAGCACTACGACCGCATCGAGCCGCTTGACGTCGGTCTCTTCGAGCGGGGTGCGAACCTTGTCCGCGCGGCTCGGTAGATCGCGCGACGCGTCGAAGGCGAGAAGGGTCGTCAGCTGGCGCGAGAGCAGCCGAAAGCGCTCCGGTGGCGTCGATTGGTCCCGCAACTCGGCGAGGACTTCCGCGATGAGAGGATGCTCGACATGATGGAGCGCCACGCTAACGTCCTTCCTTTCGCAAAGCTGGTATCATCATAACCCTTCGCGATGAGAGCGGTCGATATCCTCCACAAAAAAAGACACGGGCTGGCACTCGAGCGCGACGAGATCGCGTTTCTCGTCGATGGCTTCACCGCCGGCGACATTCCCAGCTATCAGATTTCCGCGTTCCTGATGGCGGTGAGCCTCACGGGAATGAACCAGGTGGAGACACGCGCTCTCACCGAAACCATGCTGGCGAGCGGCGCCGTTTTGGATCTCTCCGACATTCCCGGCGAGAAAATCGACAAGCACAGCACTGGAGGTGTCGGCGACAAAACGTCGCTCATCATCGCCCCTCTCGCGGCAGCCGCGGGTGTCCGCGTTCCCATGATCTCGGGCCGCGCGCTCGGACACTCCGGGGGAACTATCGACAAGCTCGAGGCGATACCAGGCTTCGACGTTCATCTCGACGAAAAGCGATTCAAGGACGTCGTCGGCTCAATAGGATGCGCGATCATCGGCCAAAGCGAAGACATCGCCCCCGCGGATCGAAAGCTCTACGCTCTGCGTGACGTCACCGCAACCATCGAGAGCCTTCCTTTGATCACCGGCAGCATCCTCTCGAAAAAGCTCGCCGAAGGTATCTCGGGTCTCGTCCTCGACGTGAAGTTTGGAAGCGGTGCGTTCATGAAAACGATCGACGAGGCGCGCGCCCTCGCGGATCTCCTTCTCGATACCGCAACGCACATGGGGAAGAAAGCCACAGCTCTCCTCACCGATATGAATCAACCGCTCGGCAACTACGTCGGAAACGCGCTCGAGGTGGAAGAATCCATCGCCGTTCTCAGCGGTGACGGAGCGGCCGATCTCACCGCCCTGTCGGTGACGTTGACCGCCCACATGCTCGTTCTCGGTGGAGTGGCGGCTGACGCCGAGGAAGGCGCAGAGAAAGCCGAGCGCGTGCTCGCCTCCGGGCAGGGTCTCGAGAAGTTTCACGAGCTCGTGAACGCTCAAGGCGGGGACGCGAGTCGGTTGCCGCGCGCCAAGCGGCGGAAGATCCTCGAAGCTCCCCGAGCGGGCTATGTAGCAACGATCGCAACCGAAACAATAGGGCGCGCGGCCATGATGCTCGGGGCCGGGCGCGAGACGGTGGACGACACCATCGATCCCGGCGCCGGGCTCGTCGTGCACAAAAAGCTCGGAGACGAGGTCGCTTCCGGTGAGCCCCTGGTCACGCTTCACTTCAACGACGAGTCGAACCTCGCCGAAGTCGAGAAGCTCGTGGCCCACGCGTACCAGATCTCAGATACTGCCCTTGCCGTGAGTGAGCTCGAGCTCGTACGTGCCGTTCTCACTCCGCTCGAAAGGAAGGCTTGATGGAGCGCTACATCGGAATCCTGGGCCTCGTCGTCATCCTCGGCATCGCGTACGCCGCCTCGCTCGATCGAAAGGCCATCAAGCCGCGCATCATCGTGTGGGGCCTTGTCCTCCAGTTTACCTTCGCCCTGTCCGTGATGAAAATTCCCGTCGGCATGGCGAGTCTGAGCGGTCTGGCCACGGCCACCAACGGGTTGATGAACAAGGCGAACGCCGGCGCCGAGTTCATTTTCGGCGATCTGGCCACGACTGATAACCTCGGCTTCATCTTCGTCGTCAAAGCGCTCCCCATCATTATTTTTCTATCGTCGCTCTTCTCCATCCTTTACTACGTTGGCGTGTTGCAACTAATCGTGCGCGTGATGGCGAAAGTGATGGTGCGGACGATGGGCACGAGCGGAGCCGAATCCCTCGCCACCGCCGCGAACGTCTTCATGGGGCAAACCGAAGCGCCTCTCGTCATCGCCCCCTACATCGACAAGATGACGTACTCCGAGGTCGCGTTGGTGATGATCGGCGGCATGGCGACGATCTCCGGCGCAGTACTCGGGGTGTACATCGGCTTCGGCGCCCAGGCGGAGTTTCTTCTCGCCGCGAGCATCATGAACGCGCCCGCCGCAATCGTGATGGCCAAGATGCTGGTCCCCGAGACCGGCGAGCCTCTCACCCGGGGCGAGGTCAAGCTCAAGCTCGAACGCAAAGAGGTCAACATCATCGACGCGGCCGCCCGTGGCGCCGGAGCTGGGATGACGCTATCGCTCAACATCGCCGCGATGCTCATCGCGTTCGTCTCGCTCATCGCTCTCGTCAACTGGCCTCTTCAATATTTAGGGACATCCCTCGAGCAGATCTTTGCTTTGGTGTTCGCCCCGCTTGCCTACTTGATGGGTGTCCCCTGGAACGAGTCCGGCGTCGTTGGCAATCTCATCGGACAGAAAGTGATCGTCAACGAGTTCGTCGCCTACCAATCGCTCGGAGTGCTCAAGGCCGCCGGTGAGATCTCTGCGCGCGCGGAGCTCATCACGACGTACGCGCTCTGTGGCTTTGCCAACATCGCGTCGATCGCGATCCAGATCGGCGGCATCGGCGGACTGGCACCGACTCGGAAGCCCGACCTCGCGCGCCTCGGCATGCGCGCGCTCCTAGGCGGTTCCCTGGCAACATTCATGACCGCCTCCATCGCGGGTCTACTGAACTAATAGGGTGATGAAAGACTGAAAATGCTGATGACGCGGAAAAAAAACAACGCAAAGTCGCAGGGACGCAAAGACGCAAAGGGGTTGGTTCACTTCGCTTCACTCGACTCGCTTTCTTTGCGCCTCCGCGTCTTGGCGTCTTTGCGTTTGTTTTTGGGAATCACAGGCACGCACTCTCTCTAGACAAGACATGAACATCGTCGCGAACATTCGAGAAGCCGCCACGTTCGTCGGCTCGAAAACGAAGCTTCGGCCGTCAATCGGGATCGTGCTCGGCTCGGGGCTAGGCGGTTTTACTGACTCGCTCACCGGCGCCACCGAACTCCCCTACGAGGAGATCCCCCATTTCCCGCGCTCGAGCGTGACCGGGCACAAGGGACGTCTTCTCGCGGGCACGTTCAAAGGCGTTCCGTTGTTCGTCATGTCCGGGCGCGTCCATGCTTATGAAGGCTATGCGGCGCAGGATGTAGTCTTCCCCGCGCGTGTCCTCGGCACCCTCGGTGTGAAAGTGTTGATATTGACGAACGCTGCCGGCGCGGTGAATACGGCGTTCTCACCGGGCGAGCTCATGATCATCACCGATCACATCAACTTGACAGGACTCAATCCCCTCCTCGGTCCGGAGCTCACCGAGCTCGGACAACGTTTCACCGACTTGAGCTCCGCGTACGATACCAAGCTCGCCGAAACTTGTGACCAGGCGGCGCGGCGGATCGGGCTGAACTTGAGAAAAGGAGTCTACGCCGGCTTTCTCGGACCGAGCTTCGAAACGCCGGCCGAGATCAGGATGGTCCGCACCCTCGGCGCCGACGCCGTCGGAATGTCGACGGTGCTCGAGACGATCGCGGCCAAGCATATGGGAGTTCGGGTGCTCGGAATCTCATGCATGACCAATATGGCGGCCGGCATCCTGCCCCAAAAGATCAATCACGTCGAAGTCATGGAGATTGGACGGCAGGTACACTCCGTATTCATCGAGCTTTTGGCGTCAATGCTTCCCGCTCTCCACAAACAAGCGTAGCGGAGATCTCATGAGGGAAGCACCCGAGGACCTCGTGGAAGCGGCCACCGCGGTAAGGGAGAACGCAATCGCCACGTTTTCCAAGTTCAAAGTCGGCTCGGCCCTTAGGACCGACAAAGGCACCGTCTACACCGGCTGCAACGTAGAGAACGCAACCCTCGGCCTCACCGTGTGCGCCGAACGCGTTGCTCTTTGGAAGGCACTCTCGGAGGGCGAGCGGGCATTCACCGAGATCGCCGTCGTCACCGCAGCGGAGAGACCCACCCCACCCTGCGGCGCCTGCCGCCAACTACTATGGGAGTTCTGTGGCGACATTCCCGTCTACATGGTGAGTACGTTGGGAAAGCGAGCAACGCTTCTGCTGAGTGAGCTCGTTCCGTACGCTTTTGATAAGCGTGATCTTTGATCCAGCGTCCAGTCAACAACTACTTCACAACTGCCACATAAGGCAATTCCCGATACCGTTGGTCGTCGTCCAAACCGTAACCGACCACGAAACGATCCGGTATCTCGAAGCCGATGTAGTCCACCGGGACATCGATTTGTCTTCGTGAAGGCTTCGACAAGAACGCGGCGACTTTCAGCGACGCTGGCGGGCGCGAGCGCAGCATCGTCAACAAGTAGTTCAATGTCAGCCCGGTGTCGGCGATGTCTTCGACAACGATCACGTCTCGTCCCGCGAGCGACACGTCGAGATCCTTGGTCAGCTGCACTTCCCCGCTCGATGTCTTGCCTTTGCCGTAGGACGACACCGCGAGGAAATCCATGGTGACCGGAATTTCCATGGCGCGAAAGAGATCCGCGAGAAACGTGTACGCGCCCTTGAGAACGCACACGAAGTGGACGGTCTTACCCTGATAGTGGCCGCTGATCTCTTTGCCTAGCTCGCGGACCCGAGCGGCGATCGCTTCTTCGGAGATGAGGATCTCGAACGCCATCTACCAACGGATTCAGCTCATGGCGCTTCTCGCCCAGAAGCCCTCGCCGAACGTAACGGTGATGATGCCCCAAGCCTCGACCGGCTTGCCTTCTTTGAGAGCCGGCTTCCAACGGAAGAGCTTCGCGTTCTCCTTCGCGGACTCGACGCAGCCGTACCGGAGCGACTTGATCACGCCGGTCACTTGAGTCGACCCGTCGAGCTTTACCAGGATTCGGAGAATGACTTCGCCGCTCACCATCTTCTCTTTCGCCGAGGGCGGGTACACAGGGTCGGGTGGCTTGAACACGAGAATCGGGTCGATGTCCCACGCGCCCGGAGAGAAGTCTCCACCGCCGAATCCACCGCCGCGACCGGGACCCACACCCCAGCCTTCGCCGCCTCCCACGCCGGTACCGTCACCGCCGCCGATACCGGCCTCGGTGCCGGCACTCACCGTGGTGTCGAGGCCGCCGAAGTCGCGAGAATCCGTTAGCGACAGCCCCGGAAACTCCCGTTCGTCCGGGGAGAATATACCTTCGAAGAGAAGGTCCGTCTCCGTCGGCAAGTCGGGTATGTTGAGCTCATCGAAATTCAGCTGCGGAGGCTTTCGGGGTGCGACCGGCGCTTGCCGCAGCTCGGGCTCTTCTGCCTCCGGTTCGGAAGGTTCGTCGCGGACCGGAATAAACGCGGTAATGCGATCACCGTGATCGCCGCCGCCACCGCCGCCGCCGCCCTGTCCTGAGCCGCCTGGAATCCAGAAGCGAACGATAACCTCCCCAGGAATGAAAGGCTCGTCCCACAACCACTTCGCGAGCGGACCGACGATCATCAGCAAAAGAACGAGAAAATGAGCTAAACTTGATGACCCAAACCACTTCCGGTGACGGTCCCACTTGAGCTTGAGCGTACCCTCCTCGGAGAGACGCACCATCCCAGCGAAAAACTCAGGTTTCCTGTGCATGTCGCCCGCGTCACCCATTGCCGCCTAAATGTTAGCACGGCGTAGAAATGATCGCCCATTATGGACCCGATTTCTTCGGTGAGGCTTGCAACCACAACCTGGTGCGTCATAGATTGAACACCGTGGCCGAAACAAAACGCCGCATCCTTACGGGTGAAGACGTCCAAGCAATCCCGGAAGGAGGCATCCTCGACGTCGCTCCGGGAACGGTGCTCACCGATGTCGCGCGCGAATGGATCACGAAGCGCAAGATTCGTGTCGTCGAACAAACGAGCGAACAAACGAGCGCTCGCGACGCGATCGAGGTCGCGCGCGTCGCCATCGGCTCGGACCACGGTGGTTTCGATATGAAAGAATCGCTCAAGGGGTACTTGGACGAGCTTTCCGCGACTTTCGTCGACTACGGTACCTATTCCAAGGAGTCCGTCGACTATCCGGACTTCGCGCACGCGGTGGCGCTCGCGGTGGCCGTCGGCCACGCGCGCCAGGGCATCGTCATCGATGGCGCCGGCATCGGCTCGGCCATCGCCGCCAACAAAGTCCCCGGGATCCGCGCGGGCGCGTGCTACCAGGAGGCGGGCGCCAGAAACGCGCGCGAGCACAATGACATCAACGTCCTGACGCTGGGCTCGACGCTCATGCCGCCGGAAAAACTCAGACCGATCGTCCACATCTTTCTGACCGCGCAGCATACCGAGTCGCGTCACAAAAACCGCGTCGCCAAGATCATGGACGTGGAAAAAAGGTACTATCGCAAACTATGACGTGGGATCTGGATCGACTCACCGAGCTCGTGACCGATGCGGTCATTGCTCAGCTCCGGGCCCAGCTCGGGGCCCAATCCGGTTTGGCCGAGCCCCCATGCGCGTGCCACCATCTCAGCCCAGGCCAATGCCCCGATGTCATGCGGCCTCTCGTCGAGCGCGGCGCCGAAAGGTTCGGGCTGACCGCGTCGGCGCCCCACGCCGGGCTATCCGCGCTTATCGACCACACGCTCTTGAAACCCGACGCGACCGAAGAACAGATTCGAAAACTGTGCGCGGAGGCAGCCGAGTACAAGTTCGCGACGGTATGCATCCAGCCCACGTGGGTGCGCTTCGCCGCCCGTCTGCTTCATGGAACCGGCGTTGGTGTGTGCACCGTCGCCGGGTTCCCGCTCGGCGCGAACACTCCCGACGTCAAAGCCTACGAGACCCGCCGTGCGGTTTTCGACGGTGCAACGGAAGTCGACATGGTCATCAATATCGGCGCTCTCAAATCGCGCGATTACCAAACGGTGGAAGACGATATCCGCGGCGTCGTTCGTGCCTGTCGTGAAGGCGGAGCGTTGAGCAAAGTGATTATCGAGGCCGCTCTCCTCGACGACGATGAGAAAGTGAAAGCATCTACCCTCGCGGCGGCCGCGGGGGCGGACTTCGTCAAAACGTCTACCGGGTTCGGCCCCGGAGGCGCCACGGTGGAGGACGTCGCTCTCATGCGACAAGTCGTCGGAGAGAACATGGGAGTCAAGGCCGCGAGCGGCGTTCGCGATCGCGCCACCGCAAAACAGATGGTGCAAGCCGGCGCTACTCGCATCGGCGCGAGCGCGGGGATTCGTATCGTTAAGGAAACCGAGCTATAAGAGCTTGAGCGCCAACGCGTAGTCCTCGGGCGTGTCGATGTCGAAGCACACGCCGGCATCGTCGACCGGAACGGCGAGCGCCTCGAAACGATGCGCGTCGAGCAGGGATTTGGCACCGCGGTCCCCCTCGACGCCAGACAGCTCATCGACGAGCGCGGCATCCCAGAGGACTGGATGTCCTTGCTGCCCGCGATACACGGGGTAGACCACTTTGGCGTCACCTTCTTCGGCCACGGCTTCGAACACATCGAGGAGTTTGCGGATCGTCTCGGGTTTCACCAAGGGTTTGTCGGCGAGGGCGACGAGCACGACGCGCGTCGCGTTGGGTAGACCCCGGAGCCCCACCCGCAACGAGCTCGAAATTCCCTCGTCGCGGTTGGGATTCCGAATGACTTCGAGGCTTTTCGTTGCAGCCAGGGCTCTTGGACCGAGCGCCGAGCCGGGCGGAACGACCAACCGCACGCGATCCACGGACCCGTCCAACAGATTTTGAACGCTTCGCTCTACCAGCGTCATACCCCCGAGCTCGAGCTCGAGCTTTGGCCGTCCCATGCGGCGAGACGCGCCCGCCGCGAGCACAATCGCAACGCGCATCGTTCTAATCGCTCGACACCCGCATGCGATAGAAGCACTCGTTGGGCTTCAGGGCTTCGCCGAAAACGACTTCGGAGACACCGCCCCTGAGCAGTCTCTCGCCGAGACGCTCGGCCGCGAGCAAACGATAGTCACTCGCTTTGTTCAAGAACACCGCATGCCGACTCCCCTTCGGGAGCTTCGGTAGATAACCCTTGATCACGGCGGCGGCAATGACGCCTTCGGTGACCTCCATTCCCGGGGCGGTGCCGGAAAGACTGGTGACGACCTCGAGGCGGTGCACTTGATCCTCATCGAGACGCTGGTCGAGAACGTCCAGTCCGACGAGGATGATCGATAGCGTGGTTTCCTCGGGAATCATAGGCTCGTGTTGTGCCGGAGCCTTGAGGGAGCGGTTACGAGCACCGTCGGCCTCGATGACGACGCAATCCGCAAGGCTTCGTAGCGGATCCACCATCACCAGCTCGACGCCTTCGAGCTTGTCATCGCGACCACGTTTCTGAATGACAGTGACCGAGCCGTAACGAGCAAGGCGGGCCTTCACCGTGGTGAGCCAGTTCTCCTCGTCGCCGACGACGACAAGTGGCGGTGTCGTCGTCGCGGCAACCGGCATTTGCATGTGAGTCGTCGACGTCACGACAACGCTCAACCCACGCTTGCGCAGCTCGGTGGCAAGGGCATAGAGAACGGTCGTTTTGCCGCCCGCTCCGACGAGACTTACGACGTCGCCCGCGCCCACCGAAAGTGCGTCGACGAGGCCGAATCCGGAGTCGATCTCGATCTTGGTTGTCTGACTCATGTGCCTAAAGGGTAGTATAGGTCGTTCGGCAGGGAACAATGCACATCACCGTTTGGGCTCTTCTTGCGCTCGTCGTCATGTCGCCCTTCGGGGAGTGGGCCACCCGATGCACGAGACAGGAAGACTACGTGCACGAGCGCGAGGCGATGGTGCGCGATCAGCTCGAAGCGCGCGACATCGATGACCCGGCAGTGCTCGAAGCGATGGGAGCCGTGCGCCGTCACGAGTTCGTGCCCGCGATGCTCAAGACGCGCGCCTATGCAGACCACCCACTACCCATCGGCAATCAACAAACGATTTCGCAGCCTTACATCGTCGCGCTCATGACCCAGCTCGCCGAGGTCTCCGCGAACGACGTCGTTCTAGAAGTGGGGACCGGCTCCGGCTACCAGGCTGCGGTGCTGGCCGAGATCGTGGACCAGGTCTACACCATCGAGATCATCTCTGAGCTAGCAGCCAGCGCACAGGAGCGTTTGACATCGCTTGGGTACGACAACGTGAGCGTCAGAGCAGGCGATGGCTACCTCGGCTGGGAAGAGAAAGCTCCGTTCGACGCGATACTCGTCACCGCGGCAGCGCCGGAGGTCCCGCCCCCGCTCGTGGAGCAGCTGAAGCGGGGAGGCATCATGATCATTCCAATAGGACCGCGGTCCCAAGTCCAGAGCCTGCGCCGCATCCAAAAAGCCGAAGACGGATCGACGACGAATGAAGAAGTGATCCCCGTCGTGTTCGTACCACTGACGCGCGAAGTCCGTTAGAAGCGAGCTGATGGCCGACGGCTGATGGCCGATGGCGGACCTAATCAACCACTTCCACATCCCGCCAAAACGCCACATAACCCTCGATCCGTTTAGCGGCGTCCTTCGCCTCCGGGTAATACCACGCGGCGTCCACACTTTGCTGGCCGTTGGCAGAGACGGTGTAGTAGCTCGCCGTGCCCTTCCACGGACACACGGTCTGGGTCTCGCTCGATGTAAGGAACTCTTTTTTCACGGAGTCCGGCGGAAAATAGTGATTCCCCTCCACCACTTCAGTCGCGTCGGACTCCGCAATCACGGTACCGTTCCAAATCGCTTTCGGCATGTCGTTCCTCCATTTTGATTTGCTTCGGATCCGACCCCTTGCTATCCTCGTTTGCCGAGTGTGTCATCCACTATGAAACATCACATCGCATCGGCGGCCGTACTTCTCTCGAGTCTCTTGGTACTCTCCTGTGGGGACAGCGGACCGTCACGCCCGACTACGACCACCTCCACCACTGCCACGACCGCGCCGCCGGTCTCTCGATTCGAGATCAAAACGCTGCTGACTGTCTATCGTAACGCGGCGTCGCTCGCCGAGTTCACCGAGGGAACAACGACCAACGAAGACCTCGGCAAAACGATACTCGGCGTCGACGAGCTCAGCCCCGGCACCACGGTCTTGGACAACGAAGAAAAGCGCCGCGAGCTTCAAGATGCGATCGAGCGTATCAACGAGCAATTCTCCGACGCCAACTTCCAGGCTGCCTTCGGCGAGAGCCGGGCAAACCTGCGGCGTTTCTTCAACGACGCCGACAACGATGGCTGGGCGGTCGACGGGCGTCACGGCGAAGGCCGTGATTGGCCCCACGACGGACGCGGCAACGGCAACGACCCGGACGGCTGGACAGCCCAGATGATCGTGACCGTCACGCGCCGCTAGATTCCGCCCGTCTCTGCCCCCGCCGACGTCAACGACCTGCTGATGGCCGATGGCTGACGGCTGATAGCAGGCTCTAAGTAACACCCAACGCTTCGAGGGCTTCTTCAATCGTCTCGAACCACGTCTGCGCCATCATCTCGTAGCCGATGTTGTTGGGGTGCACGCCGTCGGAACCCTGCCCGCGGAAATCGTTGGCCGCCGCCTTCTCGTGATCCGCGATCACAACGTTTTTCCCCTTCGCCTCCTGACGGATGACGTCGTTGAGGCGGGCGATGTTCTCGATGGCGAACACGCGAAACCCGTCGGGGTTGACCGGAGGATAGGTCCCGATGATGGGGAACTTTCCGCGAAGCTGGACGATCCGCATCATCTCGGCGATATTGGTTCGGACGACGGGAAACCTCACGACCTCGACGTTGACGTCGACAATCCCGGTAAGGATGAGCACGACATCGGGATCGTGGCGGCGGATCATCGTGTCGATGCGGTCGAGGGCCTCTCGGGTGTTCTCGCCCCCGACGCCCTCGGTGACGAGCTCGAATCCAGTGCCATAGCGCTCTTCGAGGCGTCGCCAAAGCTTGGGAACGTATCCCTCGGCCATGGTCAATTCCGTCCGAAGCCCGCCGTCACCACCGCTGTGCTGAGTGACGCCAACGGTTACGCTGTCGCCGAAGCACAGAATTTTCTGAAAGGGGAAATTGTCCGGTATTTGCGCGCGGCGGTTTTCACTCAACCCCGCTGACGTCGATCCGGAATTGGTGAGCGCCACTGTCTCGGGCGCGACGGGTGAGCGGTCGCCCCCACAACCCACGCTGATGAAGATTCCAAGGAGTATACCTATGGTGCCTGTGGTGCTGGTCCTCATTATCAAATACGCTCCTCCAACTCTTTGCTGATCTCGCGCGCGAAGTCGCGCTTCGTCGACGTGTGCGAACTCTCCATTTTGATACAGAATGCTCCCGTTGACAACGACAGTGCGCACCCGGCCCATGCCCGGGCTCGAAAAGAGGTGCTCCGCGAGATTCGATTCGTGGAGAATCATGAACCGAAGATGCCGTTTTCACGGAGTCTTCGGAGCGTTTGGTCGTCCACCCCGAGCCGCTCCCTCAGAACCGACTCCGTGTGCTCCCCTAACATCGGCGGTGGAAGGTGGTCGCGCTCGCCGGCTTCCGAGAGTTTGATGGGGTTCCCCGTCAGAGGAAGCGCTCCGAGCTTCGGGTGATCGACGCTCAACCGCATATTGCGGGGCTCGACCTGGGGGTTCGCAAATACTTCGGCAACATTCCGAACTCTCCCGACGGGAATTCCCTCCTCGTCGAGGATCTCGACCCACGCATCGGTCGTCTTCGACGCGAAGATCGGTTGGAGGAGAGCGCGAAGCTCACCGTAACGCATGACTCGATCGGAGTTGATCTCGAACTCCGGAACGTCCAAAGGGGCCAACTCGGCAACGGCCACGAGTCGTTTCCACAGTGAGTCGTTGCCCGCTCCTATTATCACGTAGGAGTCCTTGGTGCGGAACGTCTCGTACGGTGTCAGGGACGAGTGACGGTTCCCGAGCCGCGTGGGAACATCCCCCGTCATCAGATACCCCTGAGCCTGATAGCACAACGTGGCGAGAACGCTGTCGAACAGAGCTACATCGATGCGCTCGCCTTCATCGGTTTTCTCGCGACGGTAGAGCGACGCGAGGATACCCTCACACGCCATCATGCCGGTGAAGATATCGGCGAGCGACGCGCCGACTTTCATGGGCATGCCGTCGGGCTCGCCGGTAAGTCCCATCCAACCGCCTTCTCCTTGCATCACCGCGTCGTAGCCGGGTCGTTCCCGAAGCGGTCCCGTTTGCCCATATCCGGAGAGCGAGCAGTAGATGAGTGCCGGGTGCCGCTCCTTGAGAGATTCGTAGTCGAAACCGAGACGCTCCATCGCTCCCGGGCGAAAATTTTCGATGAGCACGTCCGCTTGTTCGACCAAGCGGAAGAGAATGTCTTTGCCTTCGTCTTTTTTCAGGTCCAGGCACAGACTCTTCTTGTTCCGGTTGACGGCGAGAAAGTAAGCGCTTTCGCCGTCGATGAACGGTGGTCCCCAATGACGGCAATCATCTCCGCGGGGAGGCTCGACTTTGAAAATTTCCGCCCCGAGATCCCCGAGTATCATCGTGCAGTACGGACCCGCGAGGATACGGGACAAGTCGACTACGGTAACGCCGTCGAGCGAGAGTGTCACAGGGCTTACCATAGCAGCATCCAGCATCCAGCATCCAGCACTCAGTTCAAACCACGGCGCGCCGGTAAGCGGACCGGCGTCGCTAGCGTAGGCCTTGCTGCTAAGGCAAGCTGTTTTTCTCGCGGAACCGTCGCGCGTTACCGGCAGGAAGGTTGTTTATCGCGCGGTGCCGCTTACTTGCGCGGCGTCATGTGAGCTGGATGCTGGATGCTGAATCTATTTACGATAACGTAGAGCAAGTGCCGTCACGTTATCCTTACCGCCATTCTCATTCGCAGTCTGTATCAGCTCGCGGACGAGGTCCTCGAGCGATCCGTTCGAGGCAACGAGCATCTCTTCGATGGTGCGATCTGGAATCATCCCGTGAAGAGCATCCGAGCAGAGGAGATAGAGGTCGTTGTCTTCCAAGTCGTGTTCCTGGACGGAGACGTCGAGGTTCTCCTTCGCGCCGATCGCCTTGGTGATAATGTTCTTCATCGGGTGGCTTTCGGCTTCTTCAGGGAGCAGAACACCTTCATCGACGGCTGCCTGGACCAGGAATCGTCGACGGTCATCTGCCGGAAATCCTCGCCACGGAGCCGGTACGCGCGGCTATCGCCGGCGCTCACGAAACTAATGCTCTGGTCGTTCACGAGCGCAGCGACGATCGTGGTGCCCATGCCGGTGTAGTCCTGGCGATTGTCCGCCTCTTTCCATACGCGCTTGTTTGCAAGCATGACCGGGTAGCCAGGCGGTTGGCGTTCAACGAAAGTTTGGGGTCAACACCGTAAGGCCAAGTGATCTCGTCTTCTTCCTTGGACCGCTGCACGAAGTTCCCGACCGTCTCGACCGTAAGGCGTGAGGCGATCTCGCCGGCGTTGTGCCCACCCATGCCATCGGCAACCACGAACAGGCCAACCGTGCTATCAACGAGGAGACTATCCTCGTTGAGCTTGCGCCGGAGCCCAACGTCTGTTGCACCAAAGCTTTCGATCATTTCACTCTCCGGCTAATCGGTTGGTCGAGCCATCGGCCGTTGGCATTGGATTGGACGAGAGATCTTAAGGAACAGGATAACACTCATGTTTGCAGTCTTTCAAGGGAGTCACCGAATTTTCGGTCGCGATTGACAGTCATCCCGGGGCCTTATAAACTGAGCCTCTCCTGCCATTTCAGTGGATCCTCTCGAGGGTGAGACCGCCACAGTTTAGGTAGACGAGACTGATGAGAGCTTCGGCAGAGTGGAGTCCAAAGCTGCCGGTGGCTCAGCAGCCGGATTTTGTTGTTCATTCCTTCGAGTCGGCCGTTGCTGAGTCTCCACGTGACCCACGCGATGACGCCATCGAAGTGGCTGCGGATCATCTTCGCCGCGCGTTTGACGGGCTCTATCCTCGAGCTCATAGCGCGCCGCAGCCATCCTCGGAGAAACTTCTTGGCCCATGTCTCGGTTTTGTAGGTGTAGAGGTCCATGAAGTCGTCGCGCAGAAGCATGGCGCGGTAGAGGCGACGATTAGCTCGCACCTGCTCGCGGAGCACCCGTTTGTCTTTCGCGCTGCGGTTGTGTTTGGCCTTGAGAAGGGGAAACTTGGTGTTCTTGAGGTTGCGCCGGGCAGTCCCTTTGAGCTCGCGCACCAGCTCGCGCCGGGTCTTATCCACGGCCTCGTTCAGATGCTTGACGATGTGGAAGCGGTCAAAGATCACCCGTGCCTGAGGAGCCTTTTTGCCGACGGCAGTTATGTACGGCTCCCACATGTCCATGCTGACCGCTTCGAGCTCCGCGGCTCTTTGTGGTCCGAGCTTGCGGAAAAACCGCAGCAGCGTCTTGGCCTTGCGCTCCTTTCCCGCCCAGACGACCCGGCCGCTGAGATGGTCTATTACCACTGTTAAGTACTTGTGGCGTTTGCGGTAGCTGATCTCGTCCATCCCAATCACCCGCAATCCATCGAGCTCGCGCCGCTCATCCCGCTGCTCGGCAACCACTCGCTGGATGATCCGTCGCACCGAACGCCACGTCACTCGGAAATAGTTCGCTACGGCGCTGACGTCCGTCCTCTGTGCCAGCCACGCTACCTCTTGTTCGAAGCTTTTGGTAAAGCGGCTTCCCTTGTCTGCCCAAGGCACCTTTTCTCTGACCACTCCACACCGCCGACATACTACTCGTCGGATCGAGTAGCGAAGATAGGTCCGGACTCCGAACAGGTCCAAGTGCCGCCAGTAGCGATTGTAGCGATCTTTGTTCTTGCGGACCTTTCGTCCGCAAATCCCGCACAGAGGCTTCCTCCTCCGTGGTACTACATCCACCACCACTCTGGCTTTGTCCGCCTGGAAGTGGAAACCTCGGACCCACAGGCCTTGCAATCCGATGAGCTTGTTGACTAACGTAGTAACGCGCATCGCGGGAACGCTCTTTTCTCTTTCGGAAAAAAAGATTCTAGCGTTCTCGCCGATGCGCATCTACACATGGCTTACCCTCTCAACCCACGGGCCTCACCAAATGCCACTGCCCCTCAGCGGGAGACGAGGCTGTGGGAAACGCCCCCACGGTTCTGGTCGTTCAGACCTTGCTCACGACTGAGTTCTCTTCGAAGCCTGGAAGGGCGTTTTCCATAGCCTCCACTAATCGAGCCCCCCCTTCCTTATTCCATATGAATTAATCTTTCTTGTATATATATCAGGAGGGGCCTGTGGGCGCTCGTGGGAAACGCGAAGCGTTTTCCAAGCGATTGTGGAAAACGCCGCTCCACGTTTGTACGTGCTCACAACCTTTCCCTAAACGCCTCTCTCGCCCGGAGTTTCCGGCGTTTTCCACAATCGCGGCAGCGTCCATAGGCCATGCCCTCCAACACAAATCAGATCCCCCGAAACGACAGGAGAACCTAAACTGAAATCTCCCGCGTACGCAAAAACTTCGGATCGAGATGTCTCGCTATCGCGCTCTCCTGGTAGAGCCCAACACGGAGTTCAGACGCATCTTCTGCGACTACCTGAATCGCTCCGGGCTCGAAATCGTCGACGCTATCGACGCCGGCGGCGCACTCGAGACCGCACGCCGGGAACGCCCGGACATGATTGCCACCGAAGACGAGCTTCCCGGCGGAGCGTCCGGGCTGGAGCTCGTACGCGCGCTTCGTGCCGAGGCAGATTTGAAGAGCATTCCCGTCCTGATGCTCTCGGGCACGGTCACACCGGAAGAGCGCTTGGATGCGCTGACGTCGGGGGCCGACGACTACCTGTTGAAGCCGTTCAGCATGCGCGAGCTCATCTACCGTTGCGAGCGGCTCATCGCTTACTATCGCCGGAACGAGCCCGGCGAGCTCTCGGGCGATCTCGCACGCTTCAAGAGCACCGACGTCCTGCAGATGCTCGAGGCCAATCAGGCGACCGGCGTCCTCCACATCGATGGCGATCACAACGGTGAGATCCATCTTTTGGACGGCTACATCTGTGGGTGCTTCTCCGACGAGTACAAAGGCGAGGAAGCCGCCTACCGCCTCATCCCGGTACGGAACGGGCGCTTCCACTTCGTGCGCTCCAATATCCGCAGCAACATCCAGTCGGTTCGCTCGACGACGGAGTTCATGATGGAAGCTCTACGGCGTCACGACGAAGGCGCCAAACAGCCGGCTAGTTGATCCGCCGTCAGCCATCGGCCATCAGCCATCGGCCGAAGGCGGATCTAGAATAGACTCACCTTAATCCTCAAATACTTCCTCGGATCCTCTCGTATATCGGCAAGAAGGCCCTGGAGCTCGGCTGCGGTCTTGTTGAGGTTGTCGTATAGCTCGCGGTCGTGGACGAGCTGGCCGGCAGTGCCATCGCCTCGCTCAATACGGGCTGCGACCGATGCGAAGTTGGCCGCGAGAGAGTCCAGCCGATCGTAGAGGGCGCGCTCGCGAATGAGGGCGCCCAACGTTCCCTCGCCTTGGTTGACTCGATCGGTCACCTTCGCGAGGTTCTCCGTCGTGCGCGCTATCTGACGTCCCACTTCACGATCGTGCACCAACTTTCCGATGGCACCGTCGCCGGTGTCGATGCGCACCACCAGGTCCTTCATGGTGACGACGAGCTGGTTGAGATTGTCGTAGATCTGCGGATCGTGGATGAGCTTGCCGAAGGTACCTTCCTGTCGATCGAGACTCGTGAACACGTCTACGGCTTTGTCGATGAGCGCAAGGAGCTTGTCGTGGAGCTCTTCTCGCTTCAACAACGCGCCGAGCGTTCCCTCACCTTCCTGAATCTCGCGCGCGAGGTCGCGAATGTCTTTCATCGTTCGCGACGCATCCAGAATGATGCCCTTGATCGGGTCCCCCTCGGCTTCTCCGGGGATCTCCCCTCGGTCCGGAATCGATGTCCCGCCGGGCGGACCCGGGTCCACATCCAGCATTTTCTCGCCCAACACACCGAGGCTTCCCACCGTCACCAGTGAGTTCGTCGTGATCCGCTCCTGGATATCGGTACGAAGCGTCATCGTCACTTTCACCGGTGCAGGGTCACCAGGCTCCGCGAACTCGACGCGGTTCACCGAGCCAACCTCCACTCCCGAGAGGTGAATCGGAGAGCCCACCTTCAGCCCGTTGACGTCGCGCAAATAGCTGTGCACCGTGTACTGCCCACCCAGAAACGGCAACCCGCCTTCACGGGTGATGTAGAGCGTCGCTGCCATCGCGATGGTGAGCGCAATCGCGACGACGATACCGACTCGAAGCTCGGCGTAGGAAATCGATTGTTTAGCTGGCATCGTTGACTACCTCCCGAAAGCAGGAATCTGTCCTTCCAGAAATTGGCGAACGTAGGGATCATCCGAGCGAAACAGATCTCGTTGTCGTCCTTGGAAAACGATCTGCCCTTGGTTCAACATGAGAAAATCGGTACCGACGAGACGCTCGATGTCGTCGATGTGGTTGTAGACGAAATCGCCGTTTCTCCTCATCACGAAGCTCTGTGCGACTTGGAACGCGTCGCGCAGCTGGTGAGTGACGAGCACCGACGTTGCCCCTTCCAGATCACGGAGTTTCACGATCAGGTCGCAGATCGTAGAACCAATGATGGGATCGAGACCCGTCGTGGGCTCGTCGTAGAGGATCATCTCCGGGTTGTGCGCCATCGCGCGGGCGACCGCGACCCGGCGCCTCTGACCTCCGGACAAATCCGAAGGGCCCCGCTCGTAGAACTCAACCAGCCCGACGAAGCCCAGCATCCGAGAGACCCTCGCTTCGAACTCTTCTTCCGAGAGGTCGCCGTGCTCGCGCAACCGGAACCCGACGTTCTCGGCGACCGAGAGCGAGTCGAACAAGGCCCCCTCCTGAAAGACCATTCCGATGTGCTCGCGTACTCTCATCAGCTCACGCTCGCGCATGTGGCTGATGTCGACGCCGCCCACCTCGATCGTCCCCGACTCGACCTTGATGAGCCCGAGCACCAGCTTCAGGATCGTCGATTTCCCCGAGCCGCTTCCGCCAAGGATGATCTCGGTGCCGCCGGCAGTGACATCGAAACTGATGTCTTTCAACGTGTAGTCGTCGTTACCGGGATACGCGTAGTAGACGTTTTGAAACGATATGGCCGCTCGCGTCATCACTCAGTGCTCAGTGCTCAGTGCTCAGGCGTAGACGAACTTCAAGATCAACACGTTCAAAAAGTAATCGGAGACGAGGATGAGCACGGACGCGACGACGACCGACTGGGTCGTCGACTCCCCGACTCCTCTAGTTCCCCCAGTGGTGGTGAGCCCCTGGTAACAGCCGACGGACACGATGATGAACCCGAAGACCAGCGGCTTGACGAGACCCATGAACATGTCCTGCATCTTGATGGCCTCGAGCGCGGAGCGCCAGTATAGTCCCGTCCCGAGCCGAAGGGTAAACTTCGCGACCAGATATCCCCCGACCATCCCGACCGCGTCGCTCAAAATCGTCAACGTCGGAACCATCAACAGACCCGCGGCCATGCGTGGAGCAACGAGCTTCCGGATCGGGTCCGTACCCAATGAGCGGAGCGCATCGATCTGCTGGGTCACCACCATCGAGCCGAGCTCGGCAGCTATCCCGGAGCCGACCCGTCCCGTCACCATCAGCGAGGTGAGGACCGGTCCGAGCTCGCGCAACATCGACAGCGACACCATGCGTCCCACGTAGGGCCGGGCTCCGAACGCGTCGAGCGTCGCCGAGCTTTGGACCGTCAGCACCATTCCTGTGAACAGTCCCGTCAACGTCACGATGGTGAGCGAGCCGACACCGATGGCATCCATTTGTTCCAACGTCTCCCGCCAATACCGGGGCCTGGAAAAAAAGCTGGAAAACGCACCGTAGGTGAGCTTCGCATAGTTCTGAAGACTCAGGAGAGCGGACTTGAACCAACCGGAGAGTGCGTCGATCACGAATCGAAGAGCTCCATCTGCTCGAGCTCACGAATGCGATCGCGGTGCTCAACCGCCTTTTCGAAATCGAGCTCTTTGGCCGCCTGTTTCATCGCTTTACGAGTCCTCTGAATCTCACGTTGGATCTCCTGTGGGCTTCCGAACAGCAGGCCTTCGTCCGAGAGCCTGTCGGCGGCGAGCTCCCCACCCGCTTCGGCACCCTCCCCGCCTCCGCCGATACCGCCCCGGATCGCCTTGACGATCGTCTCGGGGGTGATGCCGTGCTCGTCGTTATAGGTCTGCTGAAGCTGCCGGCGGCGGTCGGTCTCGTCGATCGCCCGCGTCATCGAATCAGTGCGTTTGTCGCCGTAGAGCAGAGCCATGCCGTTGACGTGCCGCGCCGCGCGACCGATCGTCTGGATGAGCGAGCCTGCCGAGCGCAAGAAGCCTTCTTTGTCGGCATCCAGAATCGCTACCAGCGACACCTCGGGAAGATCGAGGCCTTCTCTCAGCAGGTTGATGCCGATCAACACGTCGAACTCGCCGAGGCGTAGGTCCCGCAAAATCTCCACCCGCTCGAGCGTGTCGATGTCGGAGTGAAGATAGCGGCAGCGGACTCCGAGCTCGGTGTAGTACTCGGTGAGGTCCTCGGCCATGCGCTTCGTCAGCGTGGTCACGAGGACACGTTCACTCTTTTCGACGCGCTGGCGGATCTCGTCTAGCAAGTCATCGACTTGTCCCACCACCGGGCGTACCTCGACCACGGGATCCATGAGCCCCGTCGGGCGGATGATCTGCTCGACGACCACGCCCTCGGTATGCTCGAGCTCGTAGGGGCCGGGCGTTGCCGACGCGTAGATCGTCTGGCCGATGCGTTTTTCGAACTCGGCGAAGTTCAGCGGCCGGTTGTCGAGCGCCGACGGCATGCGAAACCCGTACTCGACGAGCGTTTCCTTGCGCGAGCGGTCCCCGTGATACATGCCCCTGAGTTGGGGAACCGTCTGGTGCGACTCATCTATGACGAGCACCGTGTCCTTAGACAAGTAGTCCATCAACGTGGGAGGCGGCTGCCCCGGCTCGAGACCGGTGAAGTGACGCGAGTAGTTCTCGATGCCGTGACAGTAGCCGACTTCTTGGAGCATTTCGAGATCGAAGAGCGTGCGCTGCTGGATGCGCTGCGCTTCGAGGAGCTTGCCGTCGTTGTAGAGTTTCCGATGAAACCAATCGAGCTCTTCTCGAATCGTCTGGATCGCCCGCATCGTCTTTTCGCGAGGCGCAACGTAATGAGTCTTCGGAAAGATGGTTACATGTTTCAGCGGCCAGAGTTTCTTGCCGGTGAGCGGATCGAACTGCGAAATCGCATCGACTTCGTCCCCGAACAGCTCGAGGCGCACACCGAGATCGGCGTACCCGGGAATGATCTCGATGACGTCACCGCGAACTCGAAACGTCCCCCGAGCTAGATCGTAGTCGTTGCGCTCGTATTGAATCTCGACGAGTTTTCGCAGCACAAAGGAGCGGTCGACCTCGTCACCTTCTTCGATCCGTAGCAGCATCCCGTAGTACGCCTCGGGAGAGCCGAGGCCGTAGATGCACGACACACTCGCCACGATGAGAACGTCTTCACGTTCAAATAACGACCGCGTCGCCGACAGCCGCATACGATCGATCTCGTCGTTGATCGTCGCCTCTTTCTCGATGTAGGTGTCGCTCGCGGGAACGTACGCTTCGGGCTGGTAGTAGTCGTAGTAGCTGACGAAGTACTCGACCGCGTTGTCTGGGAAGAACTCTTTGAACTCCTGGAACAGCTGCGCCGCGAGCGTTTTGTTGTGGGCGATGACGAGCGTCGGACGATTGACCGCTTCGATGACCTTGGCGACGGTGAAGGTCTTTCCCGATCCGGTGACGCCGAGCAGGACGTGGTCTTTGTCGCCTCGCTCGAGGCTTTCGGTCAGCTCCTCGATCGCTCTCGGTTGATCGCCTTGGGGCTCGTAGCTCGAGGAGACGCGAAACGCGCCGGAGCGCCTAGTCGGCAGAGGATGCGTCGCCATGGGACGTGCTTATAAGTATCTAGAAAAAAGGAAGTTAGCACGCGGAAACGGAGCGGTCAAACCCCGTTTCGAAAGCGAGGGCAGGCGATTGCGATCAGCCCGCGAGGGCGCCGCCCTTCTTCTTGTCGTAGAGGCGGAAGTCGTAGGTGCGGTCCTCTTCTTCGTCGAGGCGAATGCCCTCGTCGTGCGGGAACATGTGCACCGCGTCGTAATCGGGAGGACAGAACTTGACGCACAGCTGGCAACCAATGCAGGTATCGACGTCGACCTCGCACACCTCGCCCATGGCGCCCGGTTCCGGGTCGGGAACGAGGTAGATGCAATCCTGCACCGGGCAGACGTGAATGCACATCTCGCACCCGCGCCCGAAGCACTTCCCCTTGTCCACGAAGGCCAGGAGCTTCGGCACTTTCTTTCGAGGCCCGGTAATCAGCTTGTCTTGCATCGAGTCGGCTCTCCTTCTTAGTCCTTAATGCTCGTTATGCCGAGCTCCTCGCTCACTCGCTGGGCCTCTCGTCGGCCCACTCGCGCACGGCGCTAGCGGTGCTTTCTCGAGCGCCCTGCTAGTGGCTCAATTATATCCAAATCGCATCGGAAAACACCAGATCTGCTGGCCCCGGCGGGTGCCAGCACCGTATACTTGTGGTGGCATGGAGAATATCAGTACCGAGACCAAGTTCTACCGGAAAGGCCTCGGGCTCAAGGAGCAAGTCAAAGAACCCCTGCAGAAGGACTATAAAGGGCTCATTGTCGACTTCGCTCGCGAGCACGGGTTCACGCTGCGCGCGGGCGAGCTCACGTTTCGTCTGGCGAAGGAGTTCGGCTTCTGCTACGGCGTCGACCGCGCCGTCGAGTACGCCTACGAAGCGCGCGCGCGTTTTCCGGAAAGGCGCATTTTCATCACCGGCGAGATCATACATAACGCGTACGTCAATTCACGCCTATCCGAGATGGGCATCGAGTTTCTCGATGGACCGTACGAAACCGAAGAGAAGTTCTCCACTGTGACCGCAGACGACGTAATTTTGCTACCTGCGTTCGGGGTCAGCACCGGCGAGCTCGAGATCATGAAAAACAAACGCTCGATTCTCGTCGACACAACGTGCGGCTCGGTGATGAACGTCTGGAAAAACGTCGAGCGCTACGCGAGAGAGGGGTTCACGTCTCTCGTTCATGGCAAGTACTGGCACGAGGAGACCAGGGCCACCATCTCTCGCGCGACCAGCGGCGGCGGTCACTACGTGGTCGTCCGTGACATGGCCGCGACCGAGATCGTGTGCGAGTACATCGAGAACGGAGGCGACGAGCGTGCCTTCGCCGCGCGTTTTCCGAAGGCGGTCTCGGAAGGATTCGAGGCCAATCGTCACCTCGAGCGGCTCGGCGTTGCGAATCAGACGACGATGCTCAGCAGCGAGTCACTCGCGATTGCCCATCGGCTGCGCCAATCCATGGAGCAACGCTTCGGCGAGGCCGAGCTCACAAATCGATTTCGCTCCTTCGATACCATTTGTAGCGCCACTCAGGAACGACAAGACGCCGTTGTCGAGCTCTGCGACGAGGGGGTGGACTTGATGCTTGTGATCGGCGGGTACAACAGCAGCAACACCAATCATCTCGCCGAGATCTGCACGGAGACGTTTCCTACCTACCACATCGGCGACGCGGATTGCCTCGTGTCTTCGCGGCTGCTACGCTACAAGCCCACCCACGAAAAAGACGAAGTCGAGCGAAACGACTGGCTCCCCGACGGGCCCATCAAGATAGGCATCACCGCGGGCGCATCGACTCCGGACGTCAAAATCGACGAATCGATCGAGCGCCTCCTGGCCTTCCGCGGTCTAACCAAATCCGACATCACGGCCTAGCTCCCTCGTTCGTGCCCGTGCCCGCTCCCTGTGCCCCCCTGAAGACTCGAGAAACAGCTGCCGACCGGGCGGTAAGCCACTCTTTTCGAGCGGTCCCGCGCATTCATATATAATTGCCTGACGCGTATTCGGGGTCGTTTCAACAATATTCGTTAGGTGTGTCCTCATCGACGGAGGTGTGAATGGAAGGCGGATCGAAGCCTCGAATGGAGCCCCCTTTTCAGTCTGCTCAATCTGTTCGGCCCGTTCAGGCTGAACAGTCCGTCCAGGCGGAAACGGACGTAGCGGACCGCTACCACGGCCTCAACCGCGACGACTTGCTCGGTGCGTACCGCACCATGCTCCTATCGCGCCGAGTCGACGACCGCGAGATTCAGCTCAAGCGACAGAACAAAGTTTTTTTTCAAATCAACGGTGCCGGTCACGAAGCCGTGCTCGTGGCGACGGCGATGCAGCTTTCGCCCGGCCATGACTGGTTCTTTCCGCACTATCGCGATCGCGCGTTCACACTCGTTACTGGAATGACTGCGTTCGAGCAGTTCATGGCATCCGCCGCCGCCGCCTCCGACCCCGCTTCGGGTGGACGCCAAATGCCGTCCCATTGGGGAAACAAGAAACTGAATATCGTCAGCCGATCGAGCTGCGTCGGAACACATTTCCTCCACGCCGTCGGAGCGGCCATTGCAGGCGAGTACTCGAAATCCCCGGCCGGCGCGCCCGAGGATCGCGCGATCGTGTACGTTTCCGGCGGCGACGGCTCGACGAGTGAAGGCGAATTCTGGGAATCGCTCAACAACGCGTGCCTCCAGAAGGTCCCGGTACTTTTTCTCATCGAGGACAACAGCTACGCCATTTCCGTTCCTATCGAGCATCAAACGGCTGGCGCCAACATTTCGCGGCTCATCCGCAGTTTCCCGAGTTTGTTCGTGACCGAGTTCGACGGCTGCAACTTCATCGACAGCTACGGTCGCATCAAAGACGCCATCGCCTACCTGCGAGCCGGCAGAGGTCCCGTCCTCGCGCACGCGCATGTCATTCGTCCCTACTCTCACTCACTCTCGGACGATGAGCGCCTCTACAAGACGACGAAGGAACGCGAGGAAGAAGCCAAGCGCGACCCTATCGTTCGGATGAAACAGTTCCTACTTGCCGAAGGCCTCGCGACGGAAACCGAGCTCGAGAGCTACGAGAAACCCGTGCACGACGAGGTCGCGGAAGCCGCCGATCAGGCGCTCACGATGGAGGCGCCCGACAAGAACAGCTGGAACATCCACCTCTACAGCGAGGCCGTCGACCCGACGTCGGCCAAGTTCGCGACCGAGCCCACTCTGTCCGGAAAAGACGGCACGATGGTCGACCTCCTGAACGCGTGCTTGCGCGACGAGATGGCGCGCAACCCGGACGTTCTCGTGTTCGGTCAGGATGTCGCGGACGCGAGCCGCGAGGAGAATCTCACCGAAGTCAAAGGCAAAGGCGGTGTATTCAAAGTAACGTTTGGCCTGCAACGCGAGTTCGGGAGCAAGCGGGTGTGGAACAGCCCGCTCGCCGAAGCGAGCATCGTTGGCATGGCCACAGGCGCTGCCGTGCGCGGGCTCAAGCCCGTCGTCGAGATCCAGTTCTTCGACTACATCTGGCCCGCGTTCATGCAGCTTCGAAACGAAGTCGCGACCCTTCGCTGGCGCTCGGCGGGCGCGTTCAGCTGTCCCTTGGTAGTGCGCGTGCCTATCGGCGGTTATCTGACTGGCGGCTCCATATTCCACAGCCAATCGGGTGAAGTGCTGTTCACCCATATCCCTGGTCTGCGCGTGGTCATGCCGTCGACGGCTCTCGACGCGAACGGTCTTCTGAGAACGGCGATTCGCAGCGATGACCCGGTGATTTTTCTCGAGCACAAGCATCTGTATCGGCAGACGTACAACAAGAGCCCCTACCCCGGTCCGGACTACATGATTCCTTTCGGCAAGGCACGCACCGATCGCGAAGGCGACGACCTCAGCATCATTACTTACGGCGCGCTGGTACGGCGTTCCCGGCTCGCCGCGCAGAAAGCCGCCGCCGAGGGAATCTCCGTGGAGATCATCGACTTGCGATCGCTTTCGCCCTACGATTGGGACGCGATTCAAGAGACGGTCAAGAAAACCAGCCGCGTTATCGTCGCCTACGAGGACACTCGCACCTTCGGCTACGGCGCAGAGATCGCCGCGCGCATTTCTGAAGAACTGTTCGAGGAGCTCGATGCTCCCGTGCGCCGGGTCGCCGCCAAGGACTGCTGGGTCCCGTACAACCCGAGCATGGAAGACACGATTCTGCCGCAAGCCGAAGACCTGCTGGAGGCAATACGGGACCTCGCAGGTTATTAGCCAGTCATGAGCACAGACGTCCACTCAACTCCCTAGAAAAATGCCGGCGCTGACGATCTTGTCGGAAGACGAAGAGCTCTTCCGCGGGATGGTCCGCGAGTTCGCCGAGAACGAAATCGGCCCCCTGGTCTCGAAAATGGATCGGGAGATGCAGATCGAGCCGGCGCTTCTGAAAAAATTCTTCGAGCTCGGCTTGATGGGCATCGAGATTCCGGAAGCTCACGGTGGCTCGGCAGCGAGCTTTTTCATGGCCGCGCTTGCCGTCGAAGAAGTTTCACGCGTCGACGCGTCGCTCGGAGTTTGCATCGACGTCCAGAACACGCTAGTCAACAACGCCTTCATGCGCTGGGCAACGGAAGAACAGAAAAAGCGCTACTTGCCTCGGCTCGCGGTCGACACCGTCGGGGCCTACGCACTTTCCGAGCCCGATTCCGGGAGCGACGCGTTCGCGCTCGCGTGCCGCGCGACTAAGGACGACGACGGCGACGGGTACCGGCTCACGGGAACCAAGCTCTGGATTACCAACGGCGCTGAAGCGGGCCTGTTCATCGTCTTCGCCACCGTGGATCCGGACGCGGGCTACAAAGGCATTACCGCGTTTGTCGTCGAGCGCGACTTCGAAGGTTTCACCGTCGGGAAAAAAGAAGACAAGCTCGGCATCCGCGCATCGAGCACCAACGAGCTCATTCTCGAAGATTGCGTGGTGCCGAAAGCGAACGTGCTCGGCGAGATCGGCAAAGGCTACAAGATCGCCATCGAAACCTTGAACGAGGGCCGCATCGGTATCGGCGCACAGATGGTGGGCATTGCCACCGGGGCGCTCGAGCACGCGATGAGCTACACCAAAGACCGCACTGCCTTCGGCAAACCGATCGCGGAGTTCCAGGGCGTTCAGTTCCAGCTCGCTCAATGCGCCACCGAGCTCGAGGCGGCACGTCTACTCGTCTACAACGCTTCCAGGCTGCGCGACGCGCACAAGCCGTTTCTGGTCGAGGCGGCGATGGCCAAGCTCTTTTCTTCGCAAGTTGCCGAACGGGTAACCTCACAAGCGATCGAGCACTACGGTGGTTATGGCTACACCAAGGACTTCCCGGTCGAGAAGTATTGGCGCGATGCCAAGATCGGCGCGATTTACGAAGGGACGTCCAACTTGCAACTGCAAACGATCGCGAAGTACTTGCTGAAAAATCGGTAGCGCCATCGGCCGTCGGCCATCAGCTAGCTGCGGTAGACTCTTCCTCGTTGTCCACAGGGAGGGGCGCCTTGAAAAGCTTTCACATGACGACGGACGAGTTCCGCCGCGCGGGCCACGAGCTCGTGGATTGGATTGCAGATTACCGAGCGCGCATCGAGGAGTTCCCGGTGCTCTCTCGAGCGAGGCCCGGGGACCTTCGGAGAGCACTCCCTCAGAGCCCGCCGGAGGCCGGTGAGACTTTTGAAACGATACTCGCCGATCTTGACCGGTTGATACTCCCCGGCATCACCCACTGGCAATCACCGAGCTTCTTCGCCTATTTTCCGGCGAACGCGTCGCCTCCCGCCATTCTCGGCGATTTGCTCTCGGCCGGGCTAGGCGTGCAAGGGATGATCTGGGCGACGAGCCCCGCGTGCACCGAGCTCGAGACACACGTCCTCGACTGGCTCGTCGAAATGCTCGGGCTTCCCGATTTCTTCAAGTCCTCTTCTGGCGGCGGCGGCGTCATCCAGGATTCGGCGTCGAGCGGAGCTCTGTGCGCACTCCTCGTGGCTCGAGAACGCGCCACCGAGTTCGAGACCAATCGCCACGGCATCCGTTCCCGGCTCGCCGCCTACACCTCCACCCAAACGCATTCGTCAGTGACCAAGGCCGTCAAGATCGCCGGTATCGGCGAAGACAACCTCCGGCTCATCGAGGTCGACGAAAACTTCGCGATGAATCCGGCGGCGCTCGAGAAGAGGGTTCACGAAGATCGGGCGTCTGGTCTAACACCGATTTTTGTGTGCGCAACCGTTGGCACCACCTCGTCGACCGCCGTCGATCCGATTCCGCGGATCGGCGAAATCTGCCGCGATGAGAACCTGTGGCTCCATGTCGATGCCGCCATGGCCGGTACCGCAACGTTATGTCCGGAGCTCCGCTATCTCAACGCGGGGCTCGAGCACGCCGACAGCTATGCTTTCAACCCCCACAAATGGATGTTCACGAGCTTCGACTGCAGCTGTCTCTACGTGAAGAGCTCGAAGGCGCTCATCGACACTCTGAGCATCCTGCCGGAGTACCTGCGCAACCAAGCTACGGAATCAGGAGCCGTCATCGATTACCGTGATTGGCAGATTCCGCTCGGTCGCCGATTTCGCGCGCTCAAGCTCTGGTTCGTTATCCGCCACTACGGGGTCGAAGGTTTACGCCACCACATCCGCCGCCACATCGAGCTCACGCGCCAGTTCGCGTCTTGGGTGAAAGCGGACGAGCGCTTCGAGCTCGCGGCCCCTGTCCCGCTCAATCTCGTGTGCTTTCGCCATCGCGGCGGCGACGACGTTAGCGAAAAGCTCATGAACCAATTGAACGAGAGCGGCAAGATATATTTGACTCACACCAAGCTCGACGGGCGCTTCGTCCTTCGCATGGCTATCGGGCAAACCGAGACGGAAGAGGAGCACGTCGAGCGAGCGTGGGATTTGATTCGCGAGCTTGCGCCCGCGTGATAAAAGAGCAAGAACTCAACGCAAAGACGCCAAGGCGCAGAATCGCAAAGACCATATCCCACTTTGCGTCTTGGCGTCCTAGTCCCCTGTATCAGAACAAACTAGATAAAGCAGAGCTTGCCGGAACCCTTCTAAGTGCATGAATCTTATGAATATTATGGGCTGGCGAAAAGCCTAACTTTGTATAGCGATCCAGGGGACTAGCGCCTTTGCGTTTTTCTTTTCTAGGTGGCCAATGCCCTCGCGCGCTTTGCGACTGCCATCGCGGAGAACGCTTCGAGCATCACGTACACAGCCGCGACGATGACGAACATATCCAGAACCAGTAAGAAGTAGTTCCCGGTCGTGTAGAGGCTCCACAGCTGATAGAGCGCCGAGAAAAAAGACATCGTCGTCACGAACACCATCGGCACCAACGTGTAACGACTCGGGCGACCGAGTTTCACCAGCATGACGCTGATGACCAACAACGTCAGGCCCGCGAGCAGCTGGTTGGTCGTCCCGAAGAGCGGCCAAAGAACCATCCCTCCGGTTCCATCGGCGCCACCCGCACCGAACGCGAGCGCGAGGCATGCCCCGACGGCGACGAAAGTCGCGACGTATCCGTTTTGCATCGGTCGGATCCCGTAGATGACACCCCATTCCTGAATGATATAGCGCTGAAGGCGAACTCCAGCGTCCATCGTCGTACCGGCAAACAGGACCGCCATCACCGTCAACAGCGTAGACGCGAACTCAGTGCTTATGCCGAAACCGGAGGCCATGATCGTGGCGCCCCCTTGCACGAACGCACCGAGGCCGCCGTGACCGAACTCCTCGTATGTACCTCTCCACTCCTCGAAAGAAGCGAACCCCGCCGTGGTCGCCACGATCACGACGAGAGCGAGAGCGCCCTCGCCCAAAGAGCCCAGATAGCCGACGAACCGTGCATCGGTCTCTTTGTCGAGCTGCTTGGAGGTCGTTCCCGACGAAACCAGGCCATGGAAGCCCGAGACCGCGCCACAGGCAATGGTCACGAACAGAAGCGGCACAAGAGGCGGTGCCGCCGCCGGCATGTCGAGATTGATCGCCGGAACCACCACCGTCGGGCCGGCAATGAATACCGCGCCGTACAGGAGGACAAGGCCGACGGCGAGTTGGATGCCGTTGATGAAGTCTCTCGGTTGGAGCAACAGCCACACCGGCAGCAGCGAAGCAATCGCCGCATAGAGGAAGAGGATGAGGATCCATTGCGGGCCGGGACCAAAGCCGAGTACCGACGCGGGTAGCTCGACCGGAAACGCTTCTCCGAGATAAATCACCGCGTAGAGCACGATGGTGCCGACGACCGTCGGCCACAGGATCCGAGCTTTGACTCTATAGATCAAGACGCCGATGACAAAGGCGACGCCGATCGCGCTCCACGCGGGAATCACGCTGCTCGGGGTTTTCTGAAACGCCGCCGAGATCACGACCGCGAAAACGGCATTCACCATGAGCAGCAGAAGGAAAATGACCACCATGAACAGATTCCGTGCGCGGTGCCCGACGACATCTCCGGTGAGGGCCCCCACCGACTTGGCTTTGTTGCGAACGCTTGCCCAAATCGCGCCAAAGTCGTGCACGCCCGCAAAGAAAACCGTGCCGATAACGACCCAGAGAAACGCGGGAAGCCATCCCCAAATCACCGCGATTGCCGGGCCGACGATGGGAGCGGCGCCCGCGACCGCGGTGAAATGATGCCCCCAAAGCACGATCCGGTTCGTCGGCAGGTAGTCGACATCGTCGCGCATCGCGTGAGCGGGCGTCTCGAAATCCGGATCGAGTTGGTAGATGCGTTGCGCTACGAACTTCGAGTAGAAGCGGTAACCGACAAAAAGGCACAAAAGCCCGGATGCAGCTAGGAAAACTCCGCTCATTGGAGAACGACTCGATTCTTCACTTCGGTTTTTCCGTGAAACTGCCTTCTCAAAGGCGAAATCGACGCTAGAGGCAAGCTGCCGGTACAAACGTTCGCGAACTGACGGAGCATTGCCAGATCAGGGCGCGGGGCTCACAATATCAGACGACCGCCTTCCACGCGCCATCCGCATTGCGCCGCCACACGGTGACGTAGAGACCGGTCTCGACGGCCTTGTTCCCGTCGGTGTCGGATGTTGCGCGCGTGTAGGTGCCGTAGGTGTAGCCGAGATCGCCTGACGCTTCGGCAAACTCCGGCTCCCAGGTCAGCGAGTAATCAGGACTATCGAGAACAGCGTCGACCCAACCGGAAGTGCCTCGCTCAGCGGTCTCCGCTTGGAAACGTCGGTCGGCTGTCACGAGCTCTTCAGGATCAACCACCGTTGTCCTGCACGCGAGCGAGATCAGGAGCAGTAGAAAAGTCGCGAGTCCCGTCATATCGTTTCCTGGTATTGAAACCACCACAAAAACGCGGCTACCACGAGAGCATGCGCGATTTTCCCGTCATGGAGAAGACCCGGCACATCTCGGCGAGGATAGCGGACCACTTCGATGTCTTCGGTATCATCGGGTCGCGGCTCGCCCGCGAGTGTTGCATTCTTCGCCAGAAAACTGAAACACCGGTTCTCCTGGAGCGCGGGATTCGGGTGCACGACACCAAGCTCGACGAGCTCGTCCGACGCATAGCCGGTCTCTTCCCGCATCTCCCTCGCGGCAGCGACCATGGGCGACGCGTCGTCGGGGTCGATCATGCCACCCGGCACCTCGAGACTGACGCCGTCGATGCCGTGGCGGTAGTGTTCGATGAAGACGACCTCGTCGTCTTTCGTCAATGGGATGACGTTGACCCAGTCGACGGACTCGATGACGTTGAAGTCGTGTGAGGAATCGGGGTAAGCCGGGCGCTGCTTCCGATCACGACGAAGCGACAGCACCGGTGTCTCGAACACGATGTCGCGACCAGACGTGGTCCAGAACTTCTTGGTCAAGACTCCAGACGGGAGCGAGCGTCATCGACCATCTCCACCTCCCAGTCGGCGTCGCTCCACATGCCGAGAAATCTCTCAAGCAGACGGCGCCCTTGCACGCGAGAGCCGCTTTCAAGCTCGTGCACGCCGAGCTGGTACAAGGTACGCGCGTAAATAACCGGATGATCCAAGCGCTCGGCGCCGCTCGCTAGCAAATCCTCCATCGCCTGTGAGGCTCGCTCGTCATCGCCGAGGGCGACGTAGCTGCGCACCAAACCGTCGCGAATGGCTGCGCCCGCGCTAGAGCACGTCGACGACCAGTCGAGCATGAGTGGGCGCGACACCAGCGCTTCGAAAATATCGCGCCCCGCGACCCGATCGCGGCCCCGGTAGAGCGCCATCTCGCCCGTCAGCGCATCGAGATACATCTGTGCCGAAGCGCTCGTCGCCGCCGCGGGGAGATTCTCGATCGTGCTCAAGTAACGTTTGGCTGCTTCGGTGTCGTCGTCGAACAATGCCATCCGGCCGGCGAAGTAGAGACCGCGCCAGCTATCCGGCTGGATCGAAAGCGCCTTCTCGATTTCCGTGCGTGCGGCTCCGATCTCGCCATCGAGGTACAAGAGCTCGGCCGCCGCGTGGAGCGCGCTCGCGGGCACTCCGCCGCTCCCCCCTTCGTGGGTGCGAAAACCACTCGCCAGCCCCGCCTGCCGGTAGAAATCGAGGGCTTGGTCGAACTCTCCGACGTACGTGTGAAAGACCGCCCGGTTGCGGAGCGCCCACGCACGCAGGTGATCGGAGCGCCACTCATCGGGGTCCTGTTCCGTAAATCGCCGCGCCACATCCCAGCGGGACGCCATCATCGCCGCCGCCGCTTGAAAGAGCGGACCTTCGATCCACGAGAACGCTTGCCCGAACCCAAGCGCCTCTTCGGGCTGTCCCTCCAACGTGGCGAGAATCGAACGCAGACCCTCGACCTTCGCGGGGTGCACAACGTCCCACTCCGCCATCCGAGCCCGCGCGGCGTCGGCATCGCCACTGAATGCGTAGCTAAGCGCGAGCCGATCGTAAATTTGATGAAAGGATGGGTCGAGAGACAGAAGATGCTCCATGTGCTCGATCGCAAGCGCGGTGTCTCCGTCTCGAAGCGAGTGCACGTAGATTTGGCTCAGAATGTAGAGCACTTCTTTTTGATCCGGGTCGCGCTCGAGCGTCCTCTCGAGCAACGGGATCGCTCGAGAAAACGCGCCGTCTTGATACAAGGCGTTGGCTTCGATGACGTCGCGAAGATGAGACGGTGCCCGATCGAGCGACGCCGCCGCCCGCCGAGCCGCTTGATGAGCCAAAGCTCCATCGGAAAGCCAACGCGCCGCCACGCTCAACCGGTGGTGCGCGAGAGAGAACTCCGGATCGAGCCGGACCGCTTCGGTGAACTCCTCCACCGCGGAGTCGAGCTCCGACGCATGGAGGAACATCTCACCTTCGACGTAGTGCCGATAGGCATCGACGGAAAATGTCGCCGGGGTGCTTGCCCAATCCGTTACTGGTGTCGACGTCAACTGCACGCGCAGTTGCTCGCCGAGCGAGTCCGCGAGCACGAAGATGTCGTCAGCGCTCGAGCCACTCGCTTGTTGTGACGACATCGACCGCCCGGTGACGACGTCCACGAGCTCGGTCGTCGCCATCAACCGTCCGCCCGCCTCGGCTACACGCCCGACGATCATCGTGCGGATACCGGCGGCTTCGGCGACAGCGGTCGCGATGGAGCGATCGACTTCGGCATTCTCGAGGCCGAGCCCGCGTGCGATGTCGTGAAGTCGTTGGTGGCTCATGACGTCCACCTCGCCCAGTGACGACAACTCACTCGTGAGAAGCTGAGTGAGCATACGGGCGGTTTGTCCTTCGTCGGTGGGATCGGACAAGTTCTCGAAGTACATCACCGCCACGGCATCGTCATCGAGACCGGGCGTGTCGCGCGGGTTCACGAGAAACAATGCCAATGCGGCCACCAAAGCGAGACCGGCCGTCGCCATCACCCCTCGTCTCGCCCGCTTGGTGCGCATCCGATGGGTTGCGGATTCCGGACCCGCCGTGTCTTTGCGAGTTTTCTCAAGCTCAGTGCTCTGCTCGAGCCTCTCAAGATCGCCGCGCAGGGCGTGCATGCTCTGGTAGCGCTCGCCCATTGGCTTTCTCAACGCCTTGTCGACCACATCGGCTAGTCGAGGAGAAACGTCGGGACGTTGCGCGTCGACGCGCGCCGGCTCTTCGTGCAAAAGGTGATCGAGCAGTTGCGTGGCGGTCGCTCCCGCGAACGGCCGCTCCCCTACGAGCATCTCGTACAGGAGGCAGCCGAAGGCAAAAACGTCGCTTCGAGCATCCACGGTCTGACCGAGCGCCTGCTCCGGCGCCATGTACGCGATCGTGCCGACAACCATACCGGCTTGCGTAAGCCGCACCATGGTTTCGCTCTCGGGCCCGACGGCGCCGAGCGCACCCGGCATTGTTTTCGCGAGACCGAAGTCCAGAATTTTTGGAACCCCGAGCTCGGAAACGACCACGTTCGCCGGTTTCAGATCCCTGTGAACGATTCCGTGATCGTGGGCGTACGCGAGCGCACCTGACAGTGCGAGCGCTATGTCGACGACGCGCTCGGGTGCGAGACGCACGTCGCGATCGAGAATGGACTCGAGCGTCTCCCCTTCGACGAGCTCGAACGCGATGAAGTGAACACCGTCGGCTTCGCCGATCTCGTGGATCGTCGTGATGTTGGGATGATTGAGCGCCGAGCACGACCGCGCTTCAGCGACGAACCGCTCGCGATGCTCGGGCTTTTGCGCGAGGTCGGGAGAGAGCACCTTGAGGGCGACGTCGCGCGCTAGTCGCGGGTCGTGGGCCACGTACACGGAGCCCATCCCGCCACGCCCTAGCAAACGTTTCAGTTGGTATACGCCCAGGGTTTCTGTTTTCATTACCCCTCCGTCACGCGCGAAACGGATTCGTCGTGACCGCACCTCTCCTTGGTTACTAATCATATCATCGGAATGCAAAAGTCCAGTCGCTGTAGAATTCGCCTATGAGATGGCTTGCACCTTTCCTCATCGGTGTCTTGTTCGCGAGCCCCGGGTTCGCCACCTGGTCCATCGTCGCAGTCGATCGAAGCACTGGACAGCTCGTGATCGCTTCGGCCACGTGCGTTTCTCAGGCACGGTTCGCAACCTTTCCGGCCGAAGGCCTCATGGACATCCAGGCCGTCGTCGTTCCCGGAAAAGGCATTGCCGCCGTGCAAGCTCGAGTCGACCGAACCCGGGCCAACCAGACCCTCATTTCCGAAGAGCTTCGACAAGGCACGGCTCCGATCGAAATCTTGTCGAAGCTTCGCGAAGACCCGGACATCGAAAGACGTCAGTTCGGCATCGTGGACGTGGAGGGCCGCAGTGCCGGCCATTCGGGCACGGAGAACGGAGAAGCTTCGCTCGACGTACAAGGTCGAGTCTCAGGCACAGACATCGTGTACTCCATCCAGGGCAACACTCTCGCGAGTGACGACGTGATCCACGACGCCGTCACCATGTTCGAGAAAACGGAGGGAAAGCTCGCTGATCGGGTCATGGCGGCCATGGAGGCTGCCGACGCTGCCGCTGGCGATCGACGGTGCAGGTGCGAGACCGAACCTCTCTCCGAAGCTCCCTGCGACGGGAAGTCGGCGCACGTCGCCTATATTCTCGAATCCGACGCAACGACTCCCGAGAGCGAACCTACGCTCTACATCGACGTGACCGACGAGAACATCGAGCCCCACGAGAACCCGAATCCGATCAAGACTCTCCGTACGCGTTACGACGCGCGCGAGCCCTAATGCATTGTTAGAAGACGCCTTGAACCCTGTGACACGATGATCGAAGACTCCCTCGCTCCGAGCTTGGACGACGTCGTGAGCGCGGCCGAACGCATCCGCGGGCTCGTCCACCGGACGCCGCTTCTCTCGTCCCGTGCCCTGAGCGAGCGCTCCGGTCTCGAGGTATGGCTGAAGGCCGAGAATCTCCAGAAAACCGGGAGCTTCAAACCGCGCGGCGTATTCAACAAAGTGCTCCAGCTGCCGCCGGAAGCGCGCGCAGCCGGAATCGTGACCGCGTCGGCCGGCAACAACGGCCAGGCGGTCGCCTACGTGGCCGCTCACCAGCGAATCCCAGGCTACGTCGTCATGCCCGAGGGAGCGAACCGAAGCAAAGTTGCCGCGGTTCGCGAGTACGGCGGCGAAGCGATCCTCCATGGAGAGATTTGGGACGACGCTTTCGCGCACTCACTCACGATCGCGGACGAAAAAGGGCTCACCTACGTTCATCCGTTCAAAGACCGGATGATCATGGCGGGACAAGGCACGATCGCCCTCGAGATCGTCAAAGAGCTACCGGACGTGGAAGCCGTACTCGTTCCCATCGGCGGTGGCGGTCTCATCGGCGGCATTGCGACCGCGATGAAGCTCAAAAACCCTGAGGTCCGCATTATCGGGGTCGAGCCCGAGTCGGCCGCCAATTTCAAAACGAGTCACGACTCCGGCGAGCCCGTCGAGCTCGACACGGTCACAACGCGCGCCGACGGCCTCGCCACCAAGAAAACCGATCCCGACGTCTTCGAGACCATCGAGGCGAGCGTCGACGACTACGTGACCGTGAGCGATGACGCCATGATCCACGCCATCAGTTTCTTGCTCGAGCGCACCAAGCTCTTGGCTGAAATCTCGGGCGCCGCCACGACCGCCGCGCTTCTTTCTGGCGCAGTGGACCTACCGCCGAAAACGAAAATCGTCGCCATCGTCTCCGGTGGCAACTTCGACGTGTCTGGAAAGCTAGAGCTTCACGTCTGACCAGGAGATGGCTACCGAAGCACAGCGAAGCAGAGCCGCAATCCAAATCTTTCAACGCAAGGACGCCAAGACGCAAAAGAACGTCAGCACCCGAATGCAGGTCTTTGCGCCTTGCGACTCTGCGCCTTTGCGTTGAGTTTTTTATCGTCCCGGTCGCCTCGAGGATCCTTACCAGCCGCGGACGGGCCGCCACTCCTCGACGACTTCATTGCCGCGGGTCACGTGGTAGCGATCGAAGAGTGCCGCGGACAAACACGAATGGTTGGGCAGGATGCGCAGCTTGGAGCCAACCGGAAACCTCTCGACGTCGGTTGGCCCGCGACCTTGGATCTTCCCGTGCTCTTGAGAAAGTGACGCGACCCGCAAACCGTCGAGTACCCGTCCGTCGTCGGGCGAGACGATCGCGCCGAAACCGCAATCGGGATCGATGTGCGTTGGTCCCTCGTCCTTGGAGAATGCGAGGGCGCCGCCATCGATAAGAAGCTCGTTCCGCTCGGGGTAGTGCCCGATGACGCTGACGAGCACCGAGAATGCCACGTCGTCGAACGAGCAACTCCCGATGGCCGCTTGAAACCGATCGTAGAACGCGTAGTTCCCGGGCCGAGCCTCGGTGATACCTTGGAGCGAATCGGCCACGGACATCGTCGGCGTGGAGCCGATACTCACCTCTGCCGGACGCGCGCCGGCACTATCGAGTTTTTGCGCGAAGCGCACCATCACGGTTTTTTCCGCCTCACCGACGGCGCGAACTTCGGTCGGCGTCTTCCCGAGGTAGGAATGCCCCGCGTGCGTGAGGAGTCCTCGAGCCACGACGTGGGTTGAGTCGTGCAAACGAAGCGCGAGCCTAATTGCATCGTCGCTTTCGGGATCCACTCCGGCACGGTGGTAGCCGCAGTCGACCTTGAGATACGCGGAAAACGTCACCCCTTTCGCTCGGGCCAAAGCCTCCATCGCCTCGAGCGTCGCTTCGTGGTCGATGAGCAGGTTCAGTTCATCGAGCGCGGACGCCACCTCGACGGCTTCTTCGAGACGCGCCGGTGCGATCGGTACCGCGTAGGTGATATTGCGGAAACCAGCACGGCCGAAATAGCGTGCCTCCGCCAGCGTCGAGACGGTGATGCCGCCGAAATGGCCGCGTACCTGAAAGCGCGCAGCCTCGATACATTTGTGGGTTTTGACGTGGGGACGAAGCTTGACGCCCGCATGACGCATGCGCTCTGACATCCGCGCGGTATTCGCCTCGAGCTTGTCGAGATCGACGAGGGCGACCGGCGTCTTCAGCTCCCCCCAAAGCATGCCTCTCAGCATAACAAAAGTTCGGCGCTCCGTTTGATCAGACTGCCCCTTTCAAGTTAGAAATCCACTGATGCAGACGCAGACGCAGACGCCGACGAACCGTGACGAGCTCGAACGACACCAACTGACCCGTTTGAACGATCCCGAGAGCGGGCTGTCCCTGCTGCGTGCGCAAAACGCCTTCTACCGTACGAAGCTCGACGGGATCGCGCTCCCGCTCGCCTCCCTCGAGGCGTTCACCGAGCTTCCATTCACGCTGAAGTCCGAGCTCGTCGACGATCAGCAACAAAATCCGCCGTACGGCACCAACCTCACCTACGAGCCCGGTGCGTACAACGGCATCCACGCGACGTCGGGGACGACGGGCCGGCGTCTCAAATGCCTCGATACCCGCGAGAGCTGGGCCTGGTTCACTTACTGCTGGCAGGAAATCTACCGCGCCATCGGCGTCGGCTCGGACGATCGGGTGTTCGCCGCGTTCGGCTTCGGACCGTTCGTGGGCTTTTGGGCAGGTTTCGAGGCCGCGCAGCAGATCGGTGCGCTTGCGATCCCCGCGGGAGCGCAGAGCTCTGACAGCGTTTGGATTGGCTTCTCGAAAGCGACGCAACAGTTTTGCTGTCGACACCGACGTACTCGTTGCGGCTCATCGAGGTCGCGCGCGCGAAGGGCATCGATCTCGCATCGTCTGCGATCAAGAACACCATTCATGCGGGAGAGCCTGGTGCGAACATACCGACGATCCGCGGGCGGATCGAGACCGCGTGGGGCGCGAAGTGTTGGGACCATGCCGGTATGAGCGAAGTCGGTCCTTGGGGATACCAGTGTCCCGAGGACGAAGGTCTGCACCTCATCGAAACCGAGTTCTACGCCGAAGTGTTAGAGGTCGGCGGTGACACCCCCGTCGCCGAGGGTGCGACCGGCGAGCTCGTTATGAGCAAACTCGACCGCTGGGCTCAGCCGGCGCTTCGCTACCGAACCGGAGACATCGTGCGCTTGAAGTCGACGCCGTGCGCCTGCGGCAGCCCGTTCATTCGATTTCCAGGAGGAGTTCTCGGGCGCGTCGACGATATGATCCAAGTGCGGGGTGTCAACGTCTACCCGAGCGCGGTCGAGGCGATCATCCGAGAAGAGCCGAACGTCGTCGAGTTTCAGGTCGATATCCGCAAGGAACGAGAAATGTGGGAGATGCGGATCGAGATCGAATTGGATCCGGCGGCGAGCGACGA
The DNA here is from genome assembly GCA_965237955.1 of Candidatus Marinacidobacterales bacterium. GTDB lineage: Bacteria > Acidobacteriota > Vicinamibacteria > Marinacidobacterales > SMYC01. The sequence continues at coordinate 6,330,235 of OZ250169.1, forward strand.
TACCGTCCGCGCTGGCCTCGCCGAAGCTCTGGGAAACCGCCTCGGCATTCGCAGCGACGTCGACGTGGTCGCCGCGGCGAGCCTTCCCCGTTACGAGCTGAAAGCACGGCGCTTTCGCATCCATCGCTCGTAACCGTTTCAAAGCAATACATCAATGAACTGCACGACGCAGTGAAAACCCCACACCACGGGTTTCACAGCGTGGGACTCTCCCAACGTTATTCCCAAAAACGGACACTTTCCCAAGCGGGTTTTTGCCCTTGGGCGCAGCAAAACGTGATCGTAATCACCTGAACAATCGGCAGTTGTGGCCGGCCGTCAACATTGCCGGCAACTCGAGCGGCTATCTGGAACGCATCTTGTAGGTAGGTATCAAACGCCGGGAAGGAGAAAGGTGCTGATGCCTGTGTTAGAATCCCACATTTACGACATCTTCAAACAGTACTCGCGCCTGTACGAGCTGCGCAACAACGGGGAGGGACAACTCAGCCCTGGAGCTCCAGAAAGAGTGGGTCGAGGTGACGTTCACACTCGACAGCATTTTCTCGGGACTCTATCGGCCTGACAACAGAACCCCCGACGCAGCGGCTACCCCCACAAGCTTGAGGAACAACGTGCCGGTCGAGTTCCTGCGCGTTCCCGCCGAAGCCGACGTCTTGTGCGAGACGAAGGACAATTTCTTCTCGGGTAAGCTCCAGGACATCAGTGTGGGCGGCGCCTATATCCACTCGCCCATCCCCTTCCGGGTAGACAGCACCGTTCGCCTCACATTTTGCACCTTCCGCGATCGCCAGCCGCTCGAGGTCGACGCTCGCATCGCGTGGAGCAATCCCGGCGGCATCCGCAAGCACACGTTTCCCGAAGGCGCGGGTGTCGAGTTCACGAACTGTGACAACCCGAGGCGGGACCAGCTGCAGGACTACGTCTACGAGCTCGTCGAAGACACGTTGTCCCGTGCCCACCTTATTTAAAGACTGATCACAGGCGCTGCGACAATACCGGCCATGATGTCCGGTCTTGTCGCCCTCGTCTTCGTTCTGATGCTCGCGGGCGTTGCCGGCTCGCTTCTTCCCGTCATACCAGGTACGCCGCTCATCCTTTTGGGCGCGCTCATCTACGCCGTCGCTACCGATTTCCAGCCCGTCGATGGATGGCGACTCCTCTTGCTCGTCGGCCTCGCCGTCGTCGCCTACACGCTGGACTATTTGTCCGGAGCTCTCGGGACCCGAAAGCTCGGCGGTAGCCGATGGGCGATGTTCGGCGCTGTCGGTGGCGGACTCGTTGGACTGTTCTTCGGACCGTTGGGAATTCTCATCGGCCCGATCCTCGGAGCCGTCGCCGTCGAGTTGATTTATCGAAAAGACTTGAACGTGGCTCTCAAGAGTGGCGTGGGTGCCGTGATTGGCGTGTTCCTCGGCGTCGTCGCCAAGCTCTCGGTCGCGGTGATCATGGTCGGCTTGTTTTCGCTGTGGGTGTTCCGGGGATGAGCTCTGCGTCTTATCGCGACTGGATGACGGCCGCGCTCGAGCAGGCCGAGAAGTCGTGGCGCGAGGGCGGCATCCCCATTGGCTCGGTCCTGGTGTCACCCGCCGGCGAGATCGTCGCTCGGGGGCACAACGAGCGCGTACAGTCAGGCGACCCCACCGCACACGCGGAAATGGTCGCGGTGCGCCGCGCCGGCCGGCGTCGGGACTGGAGCGAGCTGACGCTGGTATCGACATTGAGCCCCTGTCCGATGTGCTCGGGCACCGCCATCCTCCACAAAATCCCCGTGGTCGTCATCGGAGAGAATCGGACTTTTCAAGGAGCCGAGGATTGGATGCGACAACAGGGCATAGAGCTCCATGTTCTCGACGACGAGCGCGCCATCGCTCTGATGGAACGTCTCCAGAAAGAAAGACCTGAGCTTTGGGCCGAGGATATCGGGGAGTAATGTAGACTGCGGCCGGAGGTTTTTTTTGTGGCAACGACGGCGCATATCACTCCCGCGCTTTTTCGCTTTTTTCGCGAGTTGAAGCGGAACAACGACCGCGACTGGTTCCAGAAGAACAAGACGCGCTACCAAGACGTGGTGCGGGATCCTCTCTTAGAGCTCGTGTCCGACTTTGCGCCTCGTCTGCACAAGATCAGCTCGCACCTCGTCGCCGACCCGAGACCGAACGGCGGATCGCTCTTTCGCATCTATCGCGACGTTCGCTTCTCGAAAGACAAGACACCCTACAAAACCACCGCCGGCGTGCGCTTCCCGCACGAAGAATGCAAAAACGTCCACGCACCCGGCTACTACCTGCATCTCGAGCCTGGTTCGGTATTCGCCGGGGCGGGCATTTGGCATCCGGAGCCGACGACGCTCAGGAAAGTCAGGGACAAAATCGTCGCCGATCCCAAAGGCTACCAACGTTCCGTCTCGGGGAAAGCGTTCAACGCTCAATGTGAGCTCGGCGGCGAATCCTTGAAGCGACCACCAAGGGGCTACGACCCCGATCACCCGCTCATCGACGAGCTCAAGCGCAAAGACTTCATCGCCTACGTTCCCTTCACGGAGAAACAGGCTTGCAGCAACGACTTCCCCAAACGGCTCGCCGCGGCGTTTAGGCTAATGGCTCCGTTCACCGCGTACTTGACGCGTGCCGTGGGGGCGCCCTGGTAACGACGACTCTAGGCTTGCGGGAGCGGCCGGCGCACGATCAAGTGCTCTTCCACAATCTGACTGCGGCGAAGGGCTTTTCAAATTAGACACGGGGTGAAGGGTCGCGCGATAAGGCGCGGGTTTCCAATCTCGACGCTGCAAGCGCAGAATCGCGCTTGCTTTTCCTTGTTCGATCCGATTAGCATCAAAAGCTTGGGAAGTGGTGTGCCACAGTTGGAGTTGTGATCTTTTAGAAGAGAGTGCTGTATGCCTATCGTCCTCGACGGTTCGTCATTGACGGTTGAAAAACTGGATCAAATCGCTAGACGAGGTGAACCAGTTGAGCTCCATCCCGACGCCCTTGCGCGAATCAAGGTGTGTCGAGCCATGCTAGAAAAAAAAATTGCTGCGCGAGAGACCATGTATGGTGTCAACACGGGCATCGGAGAGTTCTCTGAAGTCGTTCTCGATGACGAACAAGTACAGCAGTTCCAGAAATACCTGATTTACAACCATGCCGCGGGGATTGGTGAGCCCGCAGCGATCGATGCGGTTCGGGGCGCCATGGCGAGTCGCATCAATGTTCTCGCCAAAGGGAACTCAGGGTGTCGGCCGGAGATCACCGAGACCCTCGTGACGCTACTCAACAAAGGCGTGACACCTGTCGTCTGCCAAAAAGGCTCGGTCGGTGCCAGTGGTGATTTGGCCCCCATGGCTCAAATCGCTTTGTTGATGATGGGTGAAGGCGAGGCCTTTTATGAGGACAAGCGCCTGCCGGCAAGAGAGGCTATGGAAAAGGCCGTGGTACCCATACCCGGACTCCAAGCTCGCGATGGTCTAGCGACAATCAATGGTTCCAATTTCATGACATCGATGAGCGCGCTACAACTCTACGACATTGACCGCTGGCTCAAGCAGGCAGAAATTGCCTGTGCGATGTCATTGGAAGCACTCTTTGCAAACCTGAAGCCCTACGACGTGCGCTTGCACGAAAAACGCGGCTTTGCCGGTGCCGTTCGCTCTGCAAAGAGCATCATGAAGTGTGTGGAGGGTGGCGATCTCGTGACGGGAAAAATCAAGACCCGAGTGCAAGATGCCTACTCCATGAGGTCCTCCCCGCAAGTGATCGGTGCCGTTCACGATGCCGTCGCCTATGCAAAAAAGCAGGTCGAGATCGAACTAAACGGTGTCGGAGACAATCCTATTTTTCTTCCCGAGGACCAACTGATACTGACGGGCGCGAATTTTCAAGGCACTCCGGTTTGCTTGCCGATGGACATGGTGGGGGCCGCCGTCACGATGGTATCCGTCCTTTCGGAGCGTCGTTTGAACCGTCTCACCAATCCCGCATTGAGTCAGGGGCTTCCTGCCTTTTTGACCAAGGGTGCAGGTATGTTCTCCGGCTTGATGCTCAGTCAGTACACGGCGGATTCCCTCATCGTTGAACAGAGAATCCTGTCGGCCCCGGCAAGCACGATGTCCATTCCCGCCGCCGCCGATCAGGAAGACTTTGTTTCTATGGGAATGAATACGGCGATCAAGAACCTGCAAATCCTGGACAACGCCTATGGAGTGCTCGGCATCGAGCTCATGGCGGCGGCTCAGGCGTTGGATTTTCGGGACTTTCGGCCAGGTCGTGGAGTCTCCACTGCGCATAGCGTCGTACGCTTGCATGTGGAGCATTTGGACGAGGACCGACCACTGTACGGTGATCACGACCGAATGAAAGCTCTTGTGGCTAGCGGCGAGATCTTGGAAGAAGTCGAAAAAGAAGTAGGCAACCTTGGGTAGGTCTTCCGACTAACTTCCCCGTAATCGAACGTCTTTCCTGAGCAGCCAATCAGTCAATCTCAATCAATTTCTCCGTTTCCCCTTTTGATGCCGTCTGGGGTTTGCTTTATTACAATGTGTTAAGCACTATCAACCTCTCCTCGACGATCTCACCTTCGATGAGATGTTTTTGAAGAATCTCTTCGAGCACGTCGGGCGTGCACCCGCCGTACCATGCCCCTTCGGGGTACACGACCGCGATCGGGCCGCCTTCGCAAATGCGCAGGCAGTTCGCTTTCGTGCGCGCTACGCCACCCGATTCGGATAGCTCGAGCTCCTTGAGCCGTTTCTTGAGATAGGCCCACGACTCGAGCGACAGTTCTTTGTCGCAACACTTCGGCTCTGTTTGATCGCAGCAAAGAAAGATGTGTCGGCGCGTCGAGGGAATGCCCACGGCACTCGCTGCAAGCTGTAGTCTCAGCTGGAGATCGTCGTTCATCGCGCGAGCTCGAAGATAAATGACAAGCCAATGAGAACGGCGGCAACGCCGATGATGCCTTGAAGGCCGTTGTGAAACGACTTCGACGTAATCAGTCGCGCTGAATAACGGAGCGGCATCGAAATCGCGACCGATAGGAGCGCCATGCCGAGTATCGATCCGGCACCGAACACGCCGATGTAGAGAATGCCCATCGCGACGGATGGCGCCTTCGCGATTGCCAAGAGAACGAGCGCCGCCGATCCCGCTATGCCGTGCATCAGGCCGACGACCAGGGCGCGTCCTGGAAACCCATGGCCATGCTCATGACAGTGTCCGTTTTCCTCGGCATGAGAGTGTGCATGAAAATGCGTCGTCCCGTCGTCGTGCGCGTGCACGTGGAAATGCACTCGGTCGCGTAGAAGTCGCCGCAGGACATCGGCGCCAAGTCCGACCAGCATGACGCCAACGGCGAGCTCGAGCCCCCATGCGATGCGCTCGGGTACGACCGTATCCGCCAGGAGAACGATCGTGCCAACGATGAAGAGCGTAAGTGTGTGGCCCAAGCCCCAGACGGCACCTATTCGAAGAGCTTGGACCCAGGACGTCGGGCGCGTCGACAGGCTGGTGAGTGCCGCGACGTGATCCGCCTCCAGGGCGTGACGCATGCCGAGTAGAAAGCCGATCGTGGCGAGGCCGACCCAGCTCATGAAGACCAGAGCATACTGCAATCAACCGACGCGCGCTTTTGCCGGTGCCGCAGCGCTTTTTCGGATGCGATGCGCGAGCTTCGACATCGTCACCGCGTTTCCGAGGGCATGTGGTAGCCGTAGCCACTCGTTCCCACGTGAATCATCGTTCAGGCACACGCATCCTGTTCAAACTGACAGTTTCGACGAGCTCGGTCGCAATCTCAGCGAGCCCGGCCTGTTAAAATCGCCCGGCTGTCTTCGGCTATCTGGTCCTGGAGCGCTTCGGCGTCGCCGAGATCCGATTCGAGTCGCGCGAGGCGGTCGACGAGGCGATGGCGAGCCGAGACGGCCGCATCGCTGTAGTGGATCTCCACCGCGTGGCGAATGAGATCGCTCACCGATCGTTCGTGCAACAAAGAGAGTCGCTCGAACTCACGATAGAGCTCGAGCGGTATCGGTATACTTTTGAGGGCGCCTCGACGTTCCATAGAACACTTACCCAACTTACTTACGTCAGGCTTATGCCAAGGAGCGAACCAGGCCCACAACGACGCCTCGCACTTGCACCGACGCGGCGTCGGCCAGGATCGGGGAGTAGCGATCGTTCGCCGGGCGAAGCTCGATTTGATCTCCCTGCCGATAGAATCGCTTGACCGTGGCTTCACCTTCCACGAGCGCCACGACCATCTGCCCCGCTTCCGCGGTCTCACGCTGCTGCACGACCAGCAGGTCGCCTTCGCGAATGCCGTCATCCACCATGCTGTCGCCGGTCACGCGCAACGCAAAATGCTCTCCTCGCCGCAACAACGACTCGGGTACATCCACCGTCTCCGGAATCTCCTCGGAGTCGAGGGGAACACCCGCGACAACGGAGCCCAACAACGGGAGCTTCGCCGCCTTGGGCGCCTCCTCGCGTTCGACGATCTCGAGTGCTCGCTTCTGATTCTTCCACGGCGAGCGGATGAATCCTTTTCGGTGTAGCTGCAGGAGGTGCTTCCGGGCCGAGTTCAACGACGCAAAGCCGAACTCTTGCCGGATCTCCTCGTACGAAGGCGGCATCCCGTGCTCGCGTCGATAGTCTTTCAAGAACTGTAAAACTGCACGTTGTTTTGGTGTCAAGTCCATGGTGGCGCTAGCATAGGTGAAAGTAGGGTATATCTGCAACCGCAAAATATAGTAGTTCCTGCTGACATACACCCCCATATATTGCGGTCCAGACGGTTGGAATCTTTTTCTACACCGCTGGTATACCCCGCATGAGCCAAAGCCGAGATCCCCGGAGCTACCAAATCGCGACCCTCGTCGCCCTGGTCGTGTACGGCCTCATCGGATTGGATCTCGAGATCCAACCGGGGATGGCGTTCACCATTCTGATCGTCGCCCTGGCGGCGCAGCTCGCAGGCACCCGTCTCGCCGGACTCCCCCGCTTCGACCCCAAGAGCGCGCTCATCTCGTCGCTGTCTTTGTGTCTTCTGCTGCGAACCGATTCGCTCGTGCTCGCGGCCATCACGGCGGTGGTCACGATCGCGAGCAAGTTCCTTTTGCGTATCGACGACCGACACATGTTCAACCCAACCAACTTCGGACTGGCCGTGATGATGGCTCTGGGCACGAGTGTCTGGGTGTCTCCGGGCCAATGGGGCGCCGGAGCCTTCTTCGCGTTTCTTCTCGCCGGTTGCGGTGGCCTCGTGATCCGCCGCGCGGCGCGAAGCGACGTCACCTACGCCTTCATCGGTTTCTATAGCGCGATCGTCTTCGCCCGTGCAGCGTTTCTCGGCGACCCCCTCGCGATTCCCCTTCACCATCTTCAAAACGGCGCGTTCCTCTTGTTCGCGTTCTTCATGATCTCGGATCCCAAGACGACGCCCGATTCCCGAGCCGGCCGTATCGTGTTTGCTCTCATGGTCGCCCTCGGAGCCGGCTTGGTTCATTTCGTCTTGTTCCAACCGAACGGATTGCTTTGGTCTCTCGTCCTCTCGGCCCCTATCACCCCTTTGTTGAACCGGCTGCTTCCCGGCCCGCTTTACCAGTGGCACGCGCCTTCGGCGACACCAGCCGAAACATTTTCCGGAAGGAGCTTCGCATGAAACGTTCCATGACACTGCTCGGGGCATCGCTCGTCTGCGCTCTCATGTGGTCGAGTCCAACCGTCCGAGCCTTTTGCGGCTTCTACGTCGCGAAAGCAGATGTCGAGCTCTTCAACCAGGCGTCGCAAGTCGTTCTCGTCCGGCACCGCGACAAGACCGTCATCACCATGGTCAACGACTTTCGAGGCGAGCCGAAAGAGTTCGCGATGGTGGTTCCCGTACCGACGTTCATCGAGCGGGAGCAGATCCATGTGACCAACAATGCGCTCATCGATCATCTCGATGCGTTCACGTCGCCGCGTCTCGTCGAGTACTTCGATGGCGACCCGTGCATGCGCGTCGAGGAATACGACTTCGCGACGACTAACGGGGTACGACGATCGCGCGGCGCGGCCGGGAAACGAGCGCGCGCCAATGCCCTCGGCGTTAACATCGAAGCGCAGTACATCGTGGGCGAGTACGACATCATCATCCTCTCCGCGGAACAGTCCGATGGACTGCAGACGTGGCTCGAAGAGAACGGCTACCGCACACCGCCAGGTGCATCGCGTGTGCTCGCGAGCTACATCCGCCAAAACGTTCGCTTCTTCGTCGCCAAGGTCAACTTGAAAGAGCAGTCGAGGCTCGGGTTCAACTCCTTGAGGCCACTTCAGGTCGCGTTCGAATCGCCCAAGTTCATGCTCCCCATCCGGCTCGGCACCATCAACGCCAACGGACCTCAAGATCTCGTTCTCTACACGCTCACGCGCAACGGGCGGGTCGAGACCACGAACTACCGAACGGTCAAGCTCCCGACCGGCATGAACGTTCCCGTGTTCACGAAAAACGAGTTCGGCGACTTCTACAAGGCGATGTTTGCCGAGCAAGTCCGCAAAGAGAACATGCGCAGCGTCTTCCTCGAATACGCCTGGGACATGTCGTGGTGCGACCCGTGTGCCGCCGACCCGCTGTCCTCGAGCCAACTCCGCGAGCTCGGCGTGTTCTGGATCGGCGATAACGTCGCAACCCGCCGCGGCAAAGCGGGTGCTCAGAACGCGTTCGTCACTCGGCTTCACGTCCGCTACGACGGCGAGCACTTCCCGGAAGACCTCGTTTTCCAGGAAACCTCGGACCGAAGCAACTTCCAAGGCCGCTACGTATTGCAGCACCCGTACCAGGGTGCGATCACGTGCGGCGCCGACGGCTGCCTCCAGCAAGTCCGCGAGCGCGAAGAGCGCGAGGCACAGACGCTGGCGTCTCTCACCGGGTGGGACATCCGGGACATTCGCACGAAGATGAACCTCGATAGCAAGCCTCAACGTCAAGGCAGCTGGTGGCAGCGCCTGTGGAAACAGAACTAAAGGAGCACCAAAATGAAACGTCTACTCACCATCACCGCGCTCGTGAGCGCATTGGTGGCTGCAGCTATGACGCCCGGCGTGCGCGCCTTCTGCGGCTTCTACGTCGCCAAAGCAGACGCCGAGCTCTTCAACAATTCCTCACAAGTCGTCCTCGTGCGCCACGATGACAAGACGGTCATCACCATGGTTAACGATTTTCAAGGCGACCCGAAAGAGTTCGCGCTCGTGGTCCCGGTGCCGACCTTCATCGAGCGCGAACAGATCCACGTCGCCAACAAGGCGCTCGTCGACCACCTCGACGCGTTCACGTCGCCTCGGCTCGTCGAGTACTTCGACCAGGATCCCTGTAGCGTATACCCGATGTCACGACGGATGAGCCGCGCGCCAGCGTGGCTGGCCTTGGAATCCGGCCGCGACGTGAAAGCGAACGCACTCGGCGTGAAGATCGAAGCGGAATATACCGTCGGCGAGTACGACATCATCATCCTATCCGCCGAGCAGTCCGATGGCCTGCAGAGGTGGCTCGACGAGAACGGCTATCGCACACCGCCGGGCGCCTCCCGCGTGCTCGCGAGCTACATCCGCCAAAACGTTCGTTTCTTCGTGGCCAAGGTCAACCTGAAAGAGCAATCGAAGCTCGGGTTCAGCTACTTGAGACCGCTCCAAGTCGCGTTCGAGTCGCCGAAGTTCATGCTTCCCATCCGGCTCGGAACCATCAACGCCAACGGTCCACAAGATCTCGTCCTCTACACGCTCACGCGCAACGGGCGCGTCGAGACCACGAACTACCGCACGGTGAAGCTTCCGACCGGCATGGACCTTCCTGTATTCGTCAAAAACGAGTTTGGCGATTTCTACAAAGCGATGTTCAACCAGCAAGTCCGCAAAGAGAACATGCGAAGCGTTTTCCTCGAGTACGCCTGGGACATGTCGTGGTGCGACCCCTGTGCCGCCGACCCGCTGTCCTCGAGCCAACTCCGCGAGCTCGGCGTGTTCTGGATCGGCGATAACGTCGCCCCACGCCGCGGCAAAGCGGGTGCTCAGAACGCGTTCGTCACTCGGCTTCACGTCCGCTACGACGGCGAGCACTTCCCGGAAGACCTCGTTTTCCAGGAAACCTCGGACCGAAGCAACTTCCAGGGCCGCTACGTCCTCCGCCACCCGTTCACGGGAGAGATGACGTGTGGCGCCGACGGCTACCGCCAGCAAGTGAGCCAACGACAGGAGCGAGAAGCGCAGACGCTCGCGTCGCTCACCGGCTGGGACGTCGCGGACATCCGCAACCAGATGAACCTTAGTGGCGCAAGCCCCGCCGAAGGCAGCTGGTGGGAGCGCCTGTGGAAGAACTGACATGCTGTGAGACATTCCCGCCGCCAGCGCCCGGTGAGCTAACGTGGGGGGTATGAACTTCGACCTCGAACGAACTTTCGAAATCTTGGAACGAACCCCGGAAGCCCTGTCCGCTCTCCTGACAGGGCTTTCGGACGAGTGGCTACTCAGAAACGAAGGAGCCGACACCTTCAGCCCGAAAGACGTCGTCGGCCACCTCATTGCCGGTGAAGAGACCGACTGGGTAGAAAGGACCGAGATCATCCTCGAGCACGGCGTCGATCGCCCGTTCACGCCGTTCGACCGTTTCAGCTTCCGCAAGGACTACAAGGACGACTCGCTCGCCGAGTTGCTCGAGAAGTTTCGTGAGCTCCGCTCGAGAAACCTCGACCGCATTCGTGGTCTCGAGCTCGACGAGACCAAGCTCGAGCTCGAGGGGACGCACCCCGAGCTCGGCAAGGTCCGGCTTCGCCAGCTACTCGCCACGTGGGCGTTCACGATCTCGGCCACATCCGCCAAATCACGCGGGTGATGGCGAAGCTAGTACCGCGACGCCGTCGGCCCGTGGAGGCAGTACTTGCGGGTATTGGAAGAGTAGCGGCTACGCAACTCGAAGGGCTGTATCGGCCCATCATGAAACGACTACTCGCGGTCTGCCTAGCGTACTGCATACCGCTCGGAGCCCACTTTGAACTCCTGCACGTCGCGCCAGCGCCGCCCTTATATAATGTGGGGCGACACCATGCATCGCATCCAACCAGCAAAGGTGAATCCTGGCGCCTCGACCGAAACCGCGAGAACGGAAAACACCGCGACCGCGGCACGAGCGTCGAATCGCCTCGAGGGCAGAGCCCTCATCTTCTGGGACCCAAAGCGTCCGGACGCAAAGCTCGACGCCATCGATACCGACCAAATCACGCCGGCGAAAGACTGCGTCTCCGAGAGCCTCGACTCCTTGGACGAGAAATGGAAAGAGGGCGCGTTTCGCTACCTCATGCCGGATTTCCGGAAGCGGGTGCACGCGGGCGAAACGTTCGTCATCGCCGGCGACCGCTTCGCCATCGGCTCGTCCCGTGAGATGAGCCCGGCGGGACTCAAAGCCGTCGCCGAGGAGGTCGGACTCGAACTGGTCATCGTCTGTGGCGACAACATGGGCGACATCTTCCGCCGGAACGCGTTCAACCTCGGCCTCGAGGTCGTCCAAGCGCCCGACGCCGTTCGAGACGCAAAAGACGGCGACACGTTCGCTTACCATCCGGATTCGCGCAAGCTCGACAACATCACCCAATCCAAGAGCTACGAGCCGCTACCTCTCACCGCAAAAGAAGACGAGATCCGCCGCTCCGGTGGGATCTTCGCGGTGGGTCGACGGGAGTTTCCCGCTTCGGTTGCCACCGAGCCTTCGATCGAGTGGCCCGACGACGAAACCGCTCGTCGACTCACGACGACCGAGCAAATCATCTGGGCGCATCGGGTCGACAAAGACGCCGAGGTCAAGCCTGGACAGACGCTGCGAGTCTACGCGGACCTTCTCCCCGCGTCCGATGGGACCGCACCCTTCGCGATCCACACGTTCAACCAGATCACCGGGGGCGGCACGATCTATCCGCGCCAGGCCGCCGTCGCCAACGACCATTTCGTGTTCACCGGGCTCGACGCGGACGACAAACAAACCGCGATCGGACGCGAGTTCGCGGCCCAGCAAGGAATGGTCAAGCCTTATTACTCGACGCCCGGGGACGGCATCTTTCACTTTTACTTTCCCGAGCAGGGACTCATCCTGCCCGGACAGTTCGTTCCCGGCGCCGACTCCCATAGCCGCGCATATGGCGCGTACGGCGCGATCGGCATCGGTGTGGGCTCGACCACGCTCGGCTTCGGCTGGTCCACCGGCTACATTTACGCAACACTCGCGAAAGCGCGCCGCGTTGTGTTCCAACGCGAGCTGCAACCGTGGGTCAGCGGAAAGGATATCGTCCTCGCGCTTCTCGAACGCTGGGGCGCGGCGCAATCGCAGGGCATGTCGGTGGAGTTCGTCGACGCCAACCAGGAGCTCCCGATCGCCTATCGCAACACCATCTGCAACATGATGGCGGAAGGAGAAGCGCAAAACGGTATTTTCGCGCAGGACGACGTGACCTACGAGTGGTATCGAGACAACGGTATCACCGAGCTTCCGTACCCCCGCATCCAACCGGGCGCGTACGCTCGTTACGAGATCGATGAAAGCCTCGACCTCTCGGAGGTCGTGCCGATGATTGCGAAACCGTTCTCCCCCGGCAACGCTTTTCGGGCCGACGACGTCGCCAAAGAACACCTCGAGTTCGACAAGGCGTACATCGGCTCGTGCACCAACGGGAGCTACCAGGATCTTCTCCAAGCCGCTCTCGTCCTCTTCGCCGCGGCCAAGAACGGCCACGCCAAAGTCGCGTGTGATTTCGTGATTTTCCCGGGCTCCGGTGGCGTCAAAAAACAGATCGAACGGCCGGAGCCACGCCTCGACGGCGAGTCGATTGCGAACGTGCTTCGCGCCGCGGGCGGGCAGATCCGCGATTCGTGGTGCGGACCGTGTTTCGGCCAGGGCGCCGACGCTCTCGAGGAAGGGGAAAAAGCGATCACGACGTTCAACCGCAACTGGCAAAACCGCATGGGCGTTGGCGGGCTCGGTTTCCTCGCAAGCCCCGCCGTCGTCGCGGCATCGGCGCTCCTCGGCTACATGGCCCCACCGAGCGAGCTAGGCCTCGCGTGGAGCGCAGAGGAGTTCGGTGTTTAATGAAATCTTTCGTTCCTGCTGAGTACCAACCTGCCCTTCCCGTCGACGAGCTCATGCACGAGGACAAGCCCGACGCCGAAGCCGTTCCCATGGACGTCGTGTTCGTCGGCGGCGGACCGGCTGGTCTCGCGGGCGCGATCGAGCTCGCCAAGCTCGCGAAAAACGACCCCGAGCTCGGTGAGATCGAGATCGGCGTGCTCGAAAAATCGGAAGAGCTCGGCCAGCATTGTTTGTCCGGCGCTGTGGTCAACCCGGTCGCGTTTCGCGAGCTCTTTCCCGATCTTTCCGATACCGACTTCCCGTTTCGCACCAGAGTCGACAAAGAGCGGGTCTACTTCGTGACCGAGTCCGGCTCGATACGCATTCCGACACCGCCGACGATGCAAAACCACGGTAACTACGTCGCATCGATTTCGGAAGTGGTCCGATGGCTCGGAGGCAAAGCCGAAGCGGCAGGGGTAAACCTCTTCACCGGTTTTCCCGCTGACTCCCTTCTCGTCGAGGGAAACCGCGTCGTCGGTGTGCGTACGACACCGGGCGGACTGACGAAAGACGGCAAGCCCGGCGGGAGCTACATGCCCCCGACCGACGTGACCGCTCGCGTCACGGTGCTTGCGGAAGGCACCCGCGGTCCGCTGACGCAGGCGTATCTGCAAAAGCTCGCAATCGCATCGCCGAACCCTCAAACCTTCGCTCTCGGCGTGAAGGAGCTCTGGGAGATCAAGCGCCCGCTCGACACCGTCATCCACACCCTGGGCTGGCCGCTACCACGGGATGCGTTCGGGGGGAGTTTTTTCTACCCGCTTGCCGATAACCTCGCCGCCATCGGCCTCGTGGTGGGACTCGACTATCAAGATTCATCGCTGGACGTGCACGCGCTCTTACAGGATGTGAAGGGCCATCCGCTGTTCCGCCCCTATATCGAAGGCGGCGAGATGCTCGAGTGGGGAGCGAAGACGATTCCCGAGGGCGGCTACTATTCCCTTCCCGAGCGGCTCCATGGCGATGGGCTGCTCATGGTCGGCGACGCCGTCGGTTTCGTGGACGTGCCTTCGCTCAAAGGCATCCACTATGCGATGCAATCCGGCATGCTCGCCGCACGATCGATTTACGACGCGCTCAAGAAAAACGATACGTCGGCCGCGGCGCTATCCTCGTACGACACCGCGATCCACGACAGTTTCATCCGACGCGACATGTACAAAACGCGCAACATGCGCCTCGGATTCAAATCAGGCTTTTACGTCGGCGGCTTCAAGGCAGGCATGATGACGGTGACCGGCGGCGCCGCTTTCGGCGGCAAGATAGACGTCGAAGAAGATGCCGCCGAGGCGAAGACCGTTACGCCGTCACGAAAGCTCGAGGCAGACGGCGAGCTCACGTTCAGCAAACTGGACGGTGTGTTCCGATCGGGTAACAACACCCGAGACGACATGCCATCTCATCTGAGTGCGCAAGAGGTTCCCGCCGACGTCGCGCAATTCTACGTGGACATGTGTCCGGCCGCGGTGTACGAACGGCAAGGCGACGATCTCGTCGTCAATTTTTCCAACTGTGTCGACTGCAAAACTACAGACGTGCTCGGCCCGAGGTGGCGCCCACGTGAGGGCGGTGCGGGAACGAAGTATAGGAGGATGTAATTTATGTTTGCCATCGGCCATAGGCCATCGGCCATCAGCTCGGTGCTTCTCGGCGCCATCGTGTTGTGTGGCAACGCTTTTGCGCAGGAAGACGAAATGGGGTGGCCGCGGGAGATCGAGGACCCGCGGGCACGTATCGTCATGTATCAGCCGCAAGTCGATTCGTTCGTGGGAAACGAGCTCACCGCACGCACGGCGATCTCGGTGACGCTCACGGGCAAAACCCAGCCGGTCTTCGGCGCGGCGTGGCTCGAATCGCGCGTCGATACCGATCGAGATGATCGTACGGTCACCATCCTCGAGACCCGCGTGCCCCAGGTGCGATTTCCGGATGCGAGCGACGAGCAAGAGAAGGAGCTGTCCAATATTCTCGTCGAAGAGCTCAGCGGACGGGCGCTCACGATCTCGCTCGACCGCCTCCTCACGTCGCTCGATCTCGCCGAGCATGAGCGCCTGGAAGCCGAAGGCTTTGACAACGACCCTCCGAAAATCGAGTTCGTCAACTACCCCGCGATCCTGGTGACCATCGACGGCCAGCCACAGCTTCGCGACATCGAAGGACAAAGTGGTCTCAAGCATGTGGTGAACTCCGCGTTCATGATCATTGTCTCGGGACCGAACAACTATCTCTACGCCGGAAGCGGGCAGTGGTACGCGTCCTCGCAAATCATGGGGCCATGGAAGTTCACCCAAAGCGTGCCTACCCAGGTGAAATCGCTCGCGCCCGTCGAAGAAGAAAAAAGAGGCCCGCGCTCAGGCGGAAGCCGCCATGGAAGAAGCCGGCGAAGAGCTCGACCCGGGCTCGCCGTCGCCACCAGCCATCCTCATCGCCACCGAGCCGACGGAGCTCATCGTCACCAACGGAGAACCCGCCTACAAACCGGTCGGGAGTGACCTTCTCTACATCGAAAACAGCGAGAGCGACGTTCTGATGGAGATAGCGACCCAACGACACTTCGTCCTACTCTCGGGGCGTTGGTTCGCCAGTGAAGGACTTCAAGGCCTTCAAGGATCGTGGAGCTTCGTCGCCGCGAACGAGCTACCGGCAGCGTTCGCCGACATTCCCGAGGACTCCGACATCTCTCACGTACGCGTGTGGGTGTCGGGCACCGAAGAAGCGAGAGAAGCGGTCTTAGACGCCAGTATTCCGCAAACCGCGGCCGTTTCCCGAAGCGCCACCTTCCAAGTGACCTACGATGGAAACCCGCGTTTCGAGAACATCGAAGGGACGAGCCTTCAACACGCCACCAACACCGCGGAACAGGTCATCAAAGACGGCAACAGTTACTACTGTGCGAAAGACGGCGTTTGGTACGTCGCCGATCAGGCCTATGGACCATGGGCGGTTGCGACCGCAATTCCCGAAGCCGTTCGTACCATCCCACCATCGAGTCCCGTCTACAACACCAAATACATTTACATCTATGACACGACTCCCGACGTCGTCTACGTCGGGTATCTCCCCGGCTACACGCACAGCTACGTCTATAACGGTGTGATCGTCTACGGCACCGGGTGGTACTACAGCCCGTGGTGGGGAACGATGTACTACCCGCGCGCCACCACCTACGGCTTCCACGTCCGCTGGAATCCCTGGTGGGGGTGGAGCTTCGGAGCCAGCTGGAGCAGCGGACGATTCACGTTCGGGATCGGCTTCGGTGGATGGGGTGGATGGCATCGCGCCGGCTGGTGGGGGTCCAGTGGGTTACCGGCCTTATCATCGGGGTTACGCTCGAGGATGGCATCACGGCTACCGCTCAGGCGCCCGCGCCGGGTATGCGGCGGGACGGCTCGACAGCCGCTACCGCTCGCAGAATCTCTACCGCCGCAACAACGTCCCGCGGGCAACACCGGCGACGCGAGCGGGCAACCGCGCCACGCCGATGCCTAGCCGGGCGAACAACATGTACGCCGATCGATCGGGGAACGTCCATCAGCGCGCGCAAAACGGTCAGTGGCAGCAGCGATCGGGCACGGCAAGGAGCAGCGGGACAATCCCGTCGAACATGAATCGTCAATACCAGTCTCGCCAGAACGGCGCCGCCAGAACGCAGAGCTACAGGCGCAGCGGTGGCGGCGGCCGGCGGCGTTAGCCCGTTCCGCAGAGAAAGAATTGACGAGGTCGAAGTGACGGCGGTGCGTGTGGAGCGTCTGCTTCACCTTTTCGCGGCTACCAGCGAAGGATCAACCTGTTCTACGTCAAACGAGAACCGGGTGACCTCGATTGGTCCGCTCCCCTTGCGAGTGAACAGCGAGGACGGAATCGCGAGGCGCTACGGTGTCATCACCCGCTTGTAAAACGTTGCCTTTGACTCTTGGCTGTCAAGTGACGGATACGGCCTGTTGGAAAAGCATCAGAAGTTGTTTCGTATGCAACAATCCTTTCCTGATTCGTTTCCGCAATTTTGCCGTAATGCATTGCAAATAATGTAGTTCCAGGCTGCGCACAAGTTGGCGCGCTGATTGCACCGCGGCGTTTGCGGCTTTACAACGGAGAAATGAGGGGCATCCGTTCCAATGCGACCGACCTGCACACTGCTCGTGCGGCCCGTCACTCGGGCCTGGTCACATAGCCAACCGTTCGGGCCTGCCTGCGGCGACGAGTTTTTTGCTCGCGGCCCGCAGCCCGTCCCTTCCTGGGCTCCCCGCGCTGGCGGATCGGAGACGCGCCGACACGAAGGACCTACACCTTGGAAACCGGCATCCCGTCGGCGCGTTTCCGGCCCTTGGGGCCGCGTCCCTTTTGGCCCATCACCGCCCGAGCCAAGCCGCGACCGTCGGTCGATGAGAAAGGTGCGGGTGAAAACGCCTACCGGAGGCAACCCTGGATGTCGGAACGTGTCACCGAGCGGCTCTCAGGGGACGTGATGGGCTCCTTTCTGTTTCCTGCTGCAAGGGAACCCAACAGATACACCACGCGCAAGGAGGGGAACCGAGCATGAGCACCAGACTGGGGACATTGAAAGGTGGAGTCTTGGTACTACTCTCGACGCTGTGCGTCGCGCCACGCGTTCTGACTGGGGAGGCCCAGGAGAAGCTTGGCGGGGAGCCCGTTCTTCGTTTAGCGGATCTGGAGCGCATGGCACTCGACAACAATCCGACGATCGCCCAGGCAGCCGCTGGGATTCGTGCGGCCGAGGGGCGAACGCTTCAGGCAGGTCTCTACCCCAATCCCATCATGGGCTACATCGGTGCGGAGATCAGCGGGCGTGCCCCTACCAAGACGAGTGAGCATCTGTTTTTCATGGAGCAGGCGATCGTCACCGCGGGGAAACTGAAGCATAACCGGAGCATTTTTGCGCAAGCACGGAGCGAGGCCGAGGCCGAAGCCGAAGCGCAGAGACTGCGCGTGCTGAACGCGGTCCGCCTTTTCTATTATGCAGCGCTCGGGGCGCAGGAGATGGTGACTCTCCGCGAGAACCTCGCTGAAATCGCGCGGACAGCGGCAGCCACCTCCGAGCAGCTCTTCAACGTCGGTGCGGCCGACCGGCCGGATCTTCTGGAAAGTCAGATCGAGCTACACCAGTCGGAGATCGATCTCATGGAAGCGGAGAACGACCGCGATCGCGTTTGGCAGATGCTGGCAGCTGTGGTGGGCAACCCCTGGCTCGAGCCGGCTTCCCTCGAGGGGAACTTGGAAGCGGAAATACCGAGGTTCGACCGCGAATCCACGCTGGCCACCTTGCTCGCCGACAGCCCTGAGCTCAGGAAGGCCCAGGTGGGCGTCGAGCGGGCCCGGGCCACGCTCAGGCTGGAGAAGGCGGAGCCCGTTCCCGATGTGCTTTTGCGCGGCGGCGTCGGCTACAACTTCGAGGAGCTTGATGCCCTCGGTGGTCGAGTGGGATTGGAAGCTTTCATCGAAGTGGGATTCCAGGTGCCGCTCTTCAATCGCAACCAGGGGAACATCGCCGCGGCGCAGGCGGAGATCGACCAGGCAGAACGAGATGTGACACGGCTGGATCTGGCCTTGCACGCGCGACTCGCCATGGCCTTTGATCGGTACCTGGACAGCCTGGGGCTCACAGAGCGGTATCAGACAGAGGTGCTACCGCGAGCCCAGGAAGCCTACGACTTGTATCTGGCGAGGTTCCAGCAGATGGCGGCCGCCTACCCTCAAGTGCTGATCTCTCAGCGCACGCTGTTTCAGGTGCGCGTCCAATACATAGAAGCCCTGGTGGAGCTATGGCAGAACGCGGTTCTCATTCGAGGGATGCTCTTGGCCGGCGGCCTGGAACCTCCGGAGCCGAGCCAGCCAGGCCCGGGTAGGGCGCGGTGAGAGGCCTGCGTGATGCGAAGAAATCCTGTCAACAGACAAAGGAACAGAGGGGTATGGAGATGAACAACAACCGAAGAAATTTTCTGCGCGGTTTGGCCTTCGCCGGCAGCGGTTTCGTTGCTGGCCGCAAGGCCGCGGCCCAACACCAGCACCACGAGCCCGCCGAAACACAGCAGGCTGACTTGGCGCCGGCGGCGGCGCGCGATGAGCCTTTCCTCCCGGTCCATACTCCCGACATCCCGAAGCTTCCCTACGAGCTCGACAACGGCGTGAAGGTCTTTCACCTGATCGCCGAGCCAGTGAAGCGGGAGTTTGTGCCTGCTTCCGCCTGGAGCCCAGCCCGGGTTGTCGATGCCTGGGGCTACAACGGAAGCGTTCCGGGACCAACCATCGAGGTCACCGAGGGGGACCGGGTGCGAATCATCGCGGACAATCACTTGCCCGAGCCGACCAGCGTTCACTGGCACGGCTTCGAGATTCCCATCGAGATGGACGGAGTTCCGGGCCTCACCCAGGACCCGATTCCCCCGGGTGGCCGTTTCGTCTATGAGTTCACCTTGCACCAGAAGGGAACCTTCTTCTACCACTCGCATATGCCCATGCAGGAAATGCTGGGGATGATCGGTATGTTCATCATGCATCCGAAGACACCGGAACGCCCGCGGGTGGACAAGGACTTTGGGCTCATCCTTCAGGAGTGGGCCATCCTACCCAACAACACGATTCCCAACACCTTGTCGATGGAGTTCAACTGGCTGACGTTGAACGGAAAGGCGGGCCCTGCCACGACGCCCTTGATTGTGAAGCAGGGAAAACGGGTACGGATTCGACTCGTGAATCTGGGAATGGATCATCACCCGATGCACCTCCACGGGGTCCAGTTCGATATCACGGGCACGGAGGGAGGAAGGGTTCCGCGATCGGCCTGGTATCCGACGAACACAGTGCTGGTGGGGGTTGCCCAGGCCAAAGACATCGAGTTTGAGGCGATTTATCCGGGCGACTGGATCTTCCATTGCCACCTTCCGCACCACATGATGAATCAAATGGTCTCGATGGTGGGGCCCATGGCGCATGTGGGCTCGGGGATGCACTCCGGCATGGGTATGGAGGACGGCATGGGGATCATTCGGCAGGGCCAGGCCCTGTCAGAAGATCTCGGGCCAAGCATGGGACGCGCCATCGGATTGCCCAACCGGGAGAGGAAGACCTCCCACCTGGTAGGCCAGGAGAGTACAGGGCAACATCAGCGCCATAGCGGCGCCGGCGCCCAAGACCCTTGGAGTGTACCGGGGTTCCCCCAGGACATGTGGATGGTCATGGACGAGACGGTGGCGAAACCGGAGACCTTCGGAATGCGTCCGGGCTGGAGTGGTGGGGTCATGGGAATGATGACCGTAGTTCGAGTCCTCCCAGAGGAGATGTACGACAAGGTGATGGCGCTCGTCGGGGAGAAAAAGCAAGCGTCAGCGGCTGCAGATTGACGGTGATGGGCGGCTGGTTCAATGGCGCCGGCTTAGGTTCGCTGTTTTGCGGTCGAGATAATCAGGCTCGTCTCTTCCGGCTTGATCGCTTGCTTCGGACGCGCTCAGCAAAGGAAGAGGGAAGGCTGCCTGGGAGATGAAAGAGGAAAATCAACCAAAGCGAGCTCCCGCCGCCACGGGGCTCGCCGAGGCCGGCGGGATTTAGGATGATGCATGATCCGGCACGCGGCCACCCGCTTGACCACACAGAATTTCGATGCGCCAGCTCCGGATCCACCTACCGGGTGGGCTCGGGCGGCGCCTTCAATCACACGAAAGGAGCAACAGTATGAAGAGAACAGCCGTACTTCTGTCTTGCGTTGGTCTCGTGGTGGCCTTTGTTTCCTGTCGGTCGTCGCAGGGTGCTACCCGGGAGGAAACACAACACACCGAACACACCGAACAACACGCCGATTCGCCAGCTGGGGAGCAATTGGAGCAAATCAGGGCGTCGCTCTTGGAAGTGACGGCCGAGTTGAATGAGCAGGGGAAATACAATTGCTGTATCGAGCCGCGCTGCAGCTGGTGTGCGCTCCACGAAGGTGAGTGTGAGTGCTTCAGCAATCTTCAACAAGGCGAAGAGGTGTGCCCGGGATGCGGATTGGGCTGGCACAACGGGAACGGCATCGTCGAGGGTGTCAGCGCCAGCGAAGTGAAGTGGAACATTGCTCACAGTCATGGCGAACATGGCTCGGAGGAGCAACCCGAGCATTAATCCAATGGCCGGGTACTCCTGGGCAGCTCTCGTTTCTTCCAGATGGCGAAGATGGCCGGATAGATAGTCAATCCGAATGCGAAGGACGTCACCAATCCTCCGACCATTGGCGCGGCAATCCGCTTCATCACGTCGGCTCCAGTGCCGGTGCTCCACATGACCGGCAAGAGCCCGATCATGGTGGTCAGCACCGCCATCACCTTCGGACGAATCCGGCGAGCGGCTCCCTCCACGATCGTTTCGCGAAGGTCCTCGAAGGACCGTAGGCGACCTTCGCGTTGACTTCGAACGTAAGCGAGCTTGAGATAGAGCAGCATGATCACACCCGTCTCGGCGTCGAGCCCGGCGAGGGCGATAAGTCCCACCCAGACGGCGATGCTCATGTTGTAGTCGAGAAGCCACAGGAGCCAGATGGCACCCACGAGAGAGAACGGAACCGCCAGCAAGACGATGCCGGTCTCAGTGATGGAGCCGGTGTTCATGTAGAGAAGCATGAAAACGATGAGGAGTGTGACGGGGACGCCGATCTTGAGTCGCTCCTTCGCCCGCTCCAAGTAAACGAACTGACCCGCCCACTCGAGCCGGACTCCTGGAGGAAGCTCCACGCGCTCGTTGACGAGGCGCCGCGCTTCGTCCACATAGTCGCCGAGGGGCCGGCCGACGATGTCGACGAAGACGAAGTTCACAAGCTGTCCGTCCTCGCTTCGGATCATCGGGGGGCCCGTCGCGAAGCCTATCTCGGCTACCTGAGGCAGAGGCACTTGGACACCGGTCGGCGTCGCGACGAGTACTCTTTTGAGGGCGTCGGGATGGTCGCGAAACTCGCGCGCGTAGCGCACCTGAATCGGATAGCGTTCCCGGCCTTCGACGGTTTCCGAGACGTTCCTGCCGCCGATAGCGGTCATGACGACTTCGTTGACGTCCTGAACGCTCAGCCCATATCGAGACGCCGCCTGCCGGTTCACCTTTACGTCTAGGAAGAAGCCACCCGTCGCTCGCTCGGCGAAGGCACTCCGGGTTCCCGAAACCTCCCGTAGCGCTTGCTCGATCGCGATCGAAGCCTCCTCGAGCTCGCTCAAGTCGTCGCCGAAGACCTTAATGCCGAGCTGGCTTCGGATGCCGGTGGTAAGCATTTCGACGCGTGTCTGGATGGGCATCCACCAGATGTTGGGCATGCCGGGGTAGTCGAGCTCTCGGTCCATCTCGGCAATGAGGTCGTCCCACGTCAATCCGGGGCGCCACTGGTCTTTCGGTTTCAGCAATACGACGCTCTCAACCATGCCCACGGGAGCGGGATCGGTTGCGGTGCGCGCACGGCCCATCTTTCC
Organism: Candidatus Marinacidobacterales bacterium; assembly: GCA_965237955.1. Lineage (GTDB taxonomy): Bacteria > Acidobacteriota > Vicinamibacteria > Marinacidobacterales > SMYC01. Next base: position 6,352,815 of record OZ250169.1, read on the forward strand.
GAACACCCGCTCCACCTCGGGAAATTGCCGGAGCTTACGGTCCATCGATTGGAGGACTGTAGCAGCCTCGGTAATGGACATGCCCGGCGGCGCCGTAGGCATGTAGAGGATGGCGCCTTCATTGAGAGGCGGCATGAACTCACTTCCGAGGTCGAGGAACGCGGGGATGGTGGCGAGCATGATGAGCAGCGCAGCCACAACGGCGGTTTTCCGAAACCGCACGACCAGGCGGACGATGGGCGCATAGGCCAGAACGAGCCACCGGTTGAGCAGATTCTTTTCCTCACCACGGATCCTGCCGCGGATGAATGTGGCGGCGAGCGCCGGCGTGAGGGTCACTGCAAGAATCGCAGCGAATCCCATCGAATAGGTCTTGGTGAAGGCGAGGGGTTTGAAGAGGCGACCCTCTACACCCTCGAGCGTGAAGACCGGCATGAAGGCGACGGTGATGACGAGCAACGAGAAGAAGACGCTCGGGCCGACCTCCTGCATAGCTTCGATGATCGCGGTCGTGCGGCCGCCCGGACTGCCATCATCCTTCCACTGTTCCAACTTCTTGTGAATGTTCTCAATAATAATGATCGCGGCGTCGACCATGGCGCCAATGGCAACCGCGATCCCTCCCAGGGACATGATGTTGATCGTGAGGCCCTGGTAGTACATGGGAACGAACGCGAACAAAACCCCGAGCGGCAACGTGATGATGGGGATGAGGGCGCTGCGAACGTGCATCAGGAAGAGGAAGATGACGACGCTCACGATGATCATCTCCTCGATGAGTGTGTGCTGGAGTGTTTCGATGGATGCCTCGATGAGCCCCGACCGATCGTAGGTCACGACGATCTCCACTCCGTCGGGGAGACTCCGTTCGATGTCCCCGAGGCGCTCTTTCACGGCGTGGATGACGTCGAGCGCGTTCTCGCCGTAGCGCATCACCACGATGCCTCCCACGACTTCGCCTTCCCCATCGAGCTCGGCGAGTCCACGCCGCATGTCCGGACCGAGCTTCACCTCGGCCACGTCCTTGATGGTGATCGGGACCCCGGCGTCGTTCACCGCGAGGGGAGCCTGCTCCAGGTCTTCTATCGACGTGACGTAGCCCCGCCCGCGCACCATCTGCTCGTGGCCGGCGATCTCGATCACCCGGCCGCCAGCCTCATGATTCGACTCGCGGACGGCCTGGATCACCCGGCGCAGCGGAATGTCGTAGCCGAGTAGCTTGTTGGGATCGATGATGACCTGATACTGCTTGACGAATCCGCCCACTGAGGCCACCTCGGCGACTCCGGGGACGCTCTCGAGGGCGTACCGGAGGTTCCAGTCCTGGAGGCTCCGGAGCTGCTGAAGGTCGAAGTTTCCCGTCCGGTCGACGAGGGCGTACTCGAATACCCACCCCACTCCCGTCGCGTCGGGACCGAGCGTCGGGGTGACACCGGCGGGCAAGGCTCCCTGCACCTCGTTCAAGTACTCGAGCACCCTGGAGCGCGCCCAGTACATGTCGGTGCCGTCTTCGAAGATGACGTAGACGAACGACAGGCCAAAAAAGGATTGTCCGCGTACGAGCTTCACCTGAGGTGCCGCCAGAAGGCTCGACGAGATCGGGAACGTGATCTGATCTTCCATGATATCGGGACTCTGGCCAGGCCACTCCGTGAACACGATGACCTGGACGTCGGAAAGATCAGGGATCGCGTCGAGCGGACCGTGGGTCATCCCGTAGTAGCCCCAGACCGCGAGACCGGCGACGAAGAGGACCGTCAGGAAGCGATTACGTGCGCTGGATTCGATAACACGTGCGATGAAACCACCGTGGCTTGCCGGTTCCATAACGCCTACCACTGCTTCGTCGCCGACTTGAGCCGGCTTTCCGCGGCGACGAGAAAATTGCCGGAGGTGACGACAACGTCGCCCTCGGCAAGACCGGAGAGCACTTCGTAGTCGTCTCCGGATTTCACGCCGATTTCGATCTCCTGCGGTCGCAGCCGGCCCTCACCGAGATCGAGGAAGACGAGACGCCGGGGACCGGCGTACAGCACAGCTTCTTCGGGGACCACGAGTCTCTCGCCGCGTTCGCTGATGAGCTCGACGTTCGCGTACATGTCGGGCTTCAGCTCAAGGCCCGGGTTCGGGAGCTCGACACGGATCCGCCCCGTCCGCGTGCGATCTTCGAGATACGGATAGATGAAGGACACCCGTCCTTGGAACTTCCTCCCAGGGAGGTACGGTAACGTCACCTCTGCTTTCTGGCCTTCCGAAATCGAGGGCAGCTCCGATTCGTAGACCTCGGCATCGATCCAGATACGGTCGAGTCCCGCGACCCGGTAGAGCACCTCGCCGGGCTCCACCGTCGCCCCGGCGAAGACGTTTTTCTCGATTACGTAACCGTCTACGGGCGACATGATCGGGAGGTATTGCTCGGGCTCGCCTCGGCTGACGATCTCGTCGACCTGCCACTCTTGAAGATCCCAGAGTCGAAGCCGCTTCCGAGCCGCGTCAACCAGATAGTCGGCCCGGGTTGGCGCCGAGGTCTCGCGCGCAGCACGCTGGCTTTCGAGGGCGGTGAGAAGCTCCTCCTGAGCGGCGTAGAGCTCGGGGCTGTAGAGAGTGAAAAGAGGTTTTCCTCTGCGCACACGCACCCCGGTGGCATCGGCATGGAGCTTTCCCACCCAACCGCGGTATTTGACCGTCACTTCGGCGAGGCGCCGCTCGTCATAGGTAACCTTTCCTACGGCGCGGAGGCGAACCGACACGTCTCGTCGAGCGACCGTTGCCGTCCGGACCCCGATCGCCTGGCGGTGCTGGGCGTCCATGAAGATGACGCCGGTGTCGACTTCCTCCTGGGTCACGGGAACGAGATCCATCGAGCAGATGGGACAGGTTCCCGGCTCCTGGCTCTTGACCGAAGGGTGCATCGAGCAGGTGTAGTGGGAGATTTCTCCTTCGTGAGCGTGCTCGACGTGGGCTTCAATCTCTGGGAGGGTAGTAGGCTGAGCGACGGTTGAGTCCGTCTCGACTCCGCAGTTCGGCATGGCCTGACCCATGAAGGGGTTCTCGAGCTCCTCCCTGGGCTGCATCCACTTCGGAAACGTCGACGTCGTGGGACAGGAATAGACGTGCCACCCTTCGAGTACACGAGTGTCGACATTGGCGAGAACGAGAAGAAGTCGGCTCAGCTCGCCAAACGCTTGGCGTGCAGCTTCCAGATCCGTTGCCTCGGCGAGAGGCGTCGCGACCCGGACAGACTCGGAAACGATGCTTTGGACACGGGGTGAGAGAGACCCGCTCTGGCCTTCGACCTCTTCCAGGGAGGAAGCGATGGCGGCAGCAGGAGCTCCGACGTCGTCGAGCCGGTCGTAGGCGAGCGCGATCCGAGCTTGTTCGTAGGCGGAAAGCGCCTCGCGCAGCGCTTCGAGGACCGGCTCGGGAAACTCCTCTCTCTCGAGAGCCGGGGCTCGCGTGCTCTTCATGCTCGACGTCGAGGCGCCCTCGTCTTTCGAACAGCTCGTGACACCGAGAGCTCCTGAAACGATCAGTAACGTCGCGGCGATAGGCCACGTCCGTCGCGGGCTTCTTTTATGGGCCTGATGGGCGTTCACTTCATACCTCCTTCGAGGGCCTTGTCCCTCGGTGCGTCTCGTCCGCTGCCGCTTTCATCTGCGATGGACAGGGCTGGAATCCTGCCGAGAGCGCGGTCCAGCTCAGCGCGGCGCCGGTAAAAGTCGGTGAGAGCCTCTTCGTAGCCGAGCTGGACGCTCCGCTGATTGCGTTCGGCTTCGATGAGCGCGAGAAAACTGTTCTGGCCGGTCTCGAACCCGGCCCTGGCAGCGCGAATCTGATCCCTCGAGGGGGGGAGGAGCCGGCTCCGATAAAGCTCCACGACGTGCTCGGCTTCGAGCAGTCTTTCCTGAGCCATGTAGACTTCGGCCCGGATCGTGTCCTCGAGCGCCGTGCGCGCACTTTCTGCCTGTTTGAGGGTCGCCGCCGCCTCGGCGGATGCGGCGCGGAGGCGATCGCGGCGAATGGGGATGTTGATGCCAATCCCGACCGTCCACCGATGCTCCGAATTACCCCACCTGGAATTGAACGAGGTCGTCGCCTCGAAGTCGGGGTAGAAATCCTTCTCGCGCAGACGGACCTCCACCTCTCGGGCTTCGATCTCCGCGAGGCGGGCCTTGAGCTCCGGTCGTTTGGCGAGCGCCCGGTCCGCCTGCCCCGTGATGTCGAGCTCCCGAGGCGCGGGCACAGCGAGCTCGGATGGGGGAGGAGGGAGGCTCGCGTCCGGCGCCCGATGAAGAAGCGCGTTCAACTGCGCGACGATTGTCCGCTGGCTCGTTCGTAGTACGACATCGCGATGGAGAACGTGCGCGACCTCGACCTCGGCCTGAAGCGGATCCTGCTGTGCGGCAAGCCCCGATACGTAGCGGGCCGTCGCGATGCGCTGGAAGTCCTCCAACAGACCGATGTGCTCGGCGTTGATTTCGAGCGCACGGACGACAAAGTAGTAATCGTCGAAGAGCAAGGAGGCCAACGTCGCTAGCTGCAGCCGCACAGCCTGGTAATCGTGACGAGCCGCTTCGGCCTCGGCGCGAGCGATCTCTCCTCTGAGGCGAAGCTTGCCCGGGTAAGGGAGGCGCTGGGCAAAACCGATGCTCTGCCCGTAGCGCACGTCGCCGGCGCCAATGCTGAGCGGGGCGACGCTGTACGAGACACTGGGATCGTCGAGGCTCGACAACTGAGGCTCTCGCTCCCGCGCCGCCTCCCAGGCTTGGCGCGCTGCTTCGATCGCAGGGTTACGCTCGACTACGGCGCGGATCACCGTCTCGCGATCGAGCCGGTCGAGCTCGGAAAGAGGATCCCGCTGCGGTTCTTGAGCGAGTAAGAGCGCCGAGCTCAGTTCCAATGCCGCAAACTTCAGTAAGTAGTATAGGAAAACGTTTCGCAAATTGGCCTCCCGCGCCTGCACGAGCGGCAGACGTTGTCCAAGTGATTGGATGGATTTAAGGAGGCGGCGGAAGGAGTACCGCACGCCCTCGCCCGTGCAGACGGGCGCTAGGGCATCAACTCAGGAGTGGAATGTCGAGGGGTTGGTTCGCCAGTAAGGGGGGCGATCCGCGCGAAGACGAAAACGGAATGACTCTGTAGCCGGCGTCGGGCGCGGTGACGACAGCGGCTAGGACGGCCGCGCCTGGGGCGCCCTTGACGTCCATAGAGGACGGGAAGGGCGATTCCACCGACGCAGGGTTCTGCGAAGTTCTATCCGGCTTGCAGCAGTCCTCAGTCTTCTCAGGCATGTTGCAATGGTGAGCATCGCCGCGGCAGCACTCCATCGCCTGCTTGTCGTCCGGTCCATCGGCACAGACGAGACCGGCCAGCGAAGAGAGGACCAGGACGAGCACAAGACACCCGCCGGCCGTCTTCGAGGCTAATCCTGCCATGTGCCTACTATAGCCTGGCCCACTTCAAGTTTCGAGCCTGCTAGAGACATTATTGCCTCTCCTGCCATTTCAGTGGATCCTCTCGAGGGTGAGACCGCCACAGTTTAGGTAGACGAGACTGATGAGAGCTTCGGCAGAGTGGAGTCCAAAGCTGCGGTGGCTCAGCAGCCGGATTTTGTTGTTCATTCCTTCGAGTCGGCCGTTGCTGAGTCTCCACGTGACCCACGCGATGACGCCATCGAAGTGGCTGCTCATCTTCGCCGCGCGTTTGACGGGCTCTATCCTCGAGCTCATAGCGCGCCGCAGCCATCCTCGGAGAAACTTCTTGGCCCATGTCTCGGTTTTGTAGGTGTAGAGGTCCATGAAGTTGTCGCGCAGAAGCATGGCGCGGTAGAGGCGACGATTAGCTCGCACCTGCTCGCGGAGCACCCGTTTGTCTTTCGCGCTGCGGTTGTGTTTGGCCTTGAGAAGGGGAAACTTGGTGTTCTTGAGGTTGCGCCGGGCAGTCCCTTTGAGCTCGCGCACCAGCTCGCGCCGGGTCTTATCCACGGCCTCGTTCAGATGCTTGACGATGTGGAAGCGGTCAAAGATCACCCGTGCCTGAGGAGCCTTTTTGCCGACGACAGTTATGTACGGCTCCCACATGTCCATGCTGACCGCTTCGAGCTCCGCGGCTCTTTGTGGTCCGAGCTTGCGGAAAAACCGCAGCAGCGTCTTGGCCTTGCGCTCCTTTCCCGCCCAGACGACCCGGCCGCTGAGATGGTCTATTACCACTGTTAAGTACTTGTGGCGTTTGCGGTAGCTGATCTCGTCCATCCCAATCACCCGCAATCCATCGAGCTCGCGCCGCTCATCCCGCTGCTCGGCAACCACTCGCTGGATGATCCGTCGCACCGAACGCCACGTCACTCGGAAATAGTTCGCTACGGCGCTGACGTCCGTCCTCTGTGCCAGCCACGCTACCTCTTGTTCGAAGCTTTTGGTAAAGCGGCTTCCCTTGTCGGCCCAAGGCACCTTTTCTCTGACCACTCCACACCGCCGACATACTACTCGTCGGATCGAGTAGCGAAGATAGGTCCGGACTCCGAACAGGTCCAAGTGCCGCCAGTAGCGATTGTAGCGATCTTTGTTCTTGCGGACCTTTCGTCCGCAAATCCCGCACAGAGGCTTCCTCCTCCGTGGTACTACATCCACCACCACTCTGGCTTTGTCCGCCTGGAAGTGGAAACCTCGGACCCACAGGCCTTGCAATCCGATGAGCTTGTTGACTAACGTAGTAACGCGCATCGCTGGAACGCTCTTTTCTCTTTCGGAAAAAAAGATTCTAGCGTTCTCGCCGATGCGCATCTACACATGGCTTACCCTCTCAACCCACGGGCCTCACCAAATGCCACTGCCCCTCAGCGGGAGACGAGGCTGTGGGAAACGCCCCCACGGTTCTGGTCGTTCAGACCTTGCTCACGACTGAGTTCTCTTCGAAGCCTGGAAGGGCGTTTTCCATAGCCTCCACTAATCGAGCCCCCCCTTCCTTATTCCATATGAATTAATCTTTCTTGTATATATATCAGGAGGGGCCTGTGGGCGCTCGTGGGAAACGCGAAGCGTTTTCCAAGCGATTGTGGAAAACGCCGCTCCACGTTTGTACGTGCTCACAACCTTTCCCTAAACGCCTCTCTCGCCCGGAGTTTCCGGCGTTTTCCACAATCGCGGCAGCGTCCATAGGCCATGCCCTCCAACACAAATCAGATCCCCCGAAACGACAGGAGAACCACATTATTAAAGGCGCGGTGCAACGTGGTCTAACGGTAACGTCGCCCAATTCGGGCTAACGCCGACTCGCGGTGCTACATCATCCGCTACGGTTTCTACAGAACGAGGTCAGGGAAACGCCGTCGATATCGCTGCGTCGGGTGCGGAAAGACGTTCCCCGACGAAAGGCACGCCCTACTACAGTCTCCAGCATCGGCGAGCTACGTTCGATGCGGTCGTGGCGCTCAGAGTTGAGGGCGTCAGCATTTCCGCGATTGCTCGGATCGAAGGGATTGCCTGGAACACCGTCAGAGAGGCCCGGGCGATCGATGGCAACGCGATGACGGCGAGATGGTAGACGGAGGTAACGGAGGCGTGCCTGGGCGAAAGGAAACTCGCCACCACGGTGGATCGCGTTCCGCGTCGGCTCACGAAATATCCATCGACCTCTTCTCGAGCACTTTGGTTCGGAGAGAGCGGTCGGGAAGTTTGACTTAGCGCGAAGCTTCGGGGAGAATCAACGTTGTGAAGGGCCATGTCCATAGGATTGTCACTGCAAGCCTCCAGATAGCTGCGCTGATCGTTTTCTCGGCTGCGGCTCCTCTGGCTCATCTTCATCAAGGTCAAGGTCAACGCGGTCGAGGTCACTTCGATCATCACGAACGTCACGGGGAGCTCCCGCCACATCACGGGATCACATTTCATGCTCATTTAGACGGCCACCCGCACGGCTCGAACCAAGAGTCCACTGAGGATCCTAGCGGCCGGGGTGAGAGCCAAGACGATTCCCTGAACATCTCGCACGGCCGGATGGACTCAACCCGCATCGAGCGGCCCGCGGGTCCCCACCTCGCGCTCGCGGCCACGGTCGAGCTCAGTCCCCCATCGACTACGTGTCCTGCCCTCGCCAGCGCTGGTTTTGACGTCTATCGCCCGCCGCCGCTTCTCTTCCGAAAGCCTGTCCGTGCCCCACCCTCCTCTTGCTAAGAGGTAAGTGAGTCTGCCTTTCTAAAGGCACATCCACTTTTTCTTTTTTTTCCGAATTCTTAGCATTCTTAACTGGGTTGATGCCCGCATCGGAAGGACGTGTATGTCCGAAAAGGTGACGATCGCATTGGGTCTCGGACGGAACTTGTTTCTCACGACGCTGACTGCGGTTTCCGCGGTCCTGCCCCAGGTATCGGCGCCCCAGGTATCCGCGGAAGAGTCCGTCCAGCGAATCACCCTCGAGCAGGCGTTAGAGATGTTCGAAGAGAACAACCTGGAGCTCCGTGTAGTAGCGGCCGAGCGTGACCGGGCACTCGGCTTCGCCGAGCAGGCCAAAGCGCATCCAAATCCGGTGGCGGCAGTTAGCCACGAGGGTTTGTCTGAGAGTGGGCGAGACTACTCGGAAAGCTACTTCACGCTCAGCCAGCGTCTGGAGTGGCCAGGACGACGTGGGGCGCGAGCAGAGACGTCGGGCGGGGAGGCGGCCGCGCTGGAATCGAGGCTCGATGCGGAGCGCCATCGACTCGCGTTCGAGGTGAAGCGGACCTTCATCGAGGCGGTGGATGCGGAGGAACGGGTGGCCGTTGCCTCTGAAGTCCGCTCGGTTTTCCGGATGGCGGAGAATAGCGGCCGGGAGCGTTTCCGCGAGGGGGACCTATCCGGCTATGACGCGCGACGACTTCGCATCGAGCGAGCGCGTTACGAAAACCTTGGCGCGTCGGCCGAAATTGATCTCAAGAACGCGCGTCTACGGCTCGCGTCCTTGATTCTCCCCGGAGCGCCCGGACAAGACCTCCAGGAGATCGCCCCAACGGCGGCGCCCGAGGGCGTACCTCCGTCCGTCCGGGAGCTTCAGGAGAAAACGGCGGTAGCACTCGCTCTCGAGCGGCGGGCGGACATGCGAAGCGCTGAGGCGCAGATGGCCGCGGCGGACGCTTCCATCCGGTATCTCTCGACCTTCACGGGGCCGGATGTGACGTTGACAGGAGGCTACAAGCGGCAATCCGATGGCTTCGATGGCTTTTTCTTGGGAGTGAACGTTCCGCTTCCCACGTTCGACCGTCGGAAAGGGGACCTCGAAGCCGCCGAGGCCGGTTTGCGTGCCGCGATCGCGCGGGTTGATCTCACCCGGCGTTCGATCGAGAACGACGTGCGGAGCTCGCTGGCAGCGTATGCGTCCGTCTCCGAGCGCATCGTCCTGATTCGCAACCAGCTCCTGACTGGAACCGACGATCTGCTTCGGATCGCGCGCGTGAGCTACAGCGAGGGCGAGATGTCTCTGCTGGAGCTCCTCGATGCCGCCGAAGCGTTCACAGAATTACAGACCATGGAGTCGCAACTCAAGTCGGAGCACTGGATTCGTTACTACGACCTCGAGCGCGCGACGGGTACAGCCATCAGCGTCATGACAGGGGAAATCGAGCCATGAAGACATCGGCGAATGCGTTGACCGTGGATCTTGCTATCGTCCTCCTTGCGTTCGGCCTTACGAGCTGCGTCGAACCAAGGCCGAGCGGTGACGTAAGCCAGGAGGAGGATCACGAGCACGGGGGCGGAGCGGCGGTCACGATCTGGACAGAGAACGTGGAGCTCTTTTTCGAGTATCCCCCTATGGTGGCGGGTGGGGCCGGCGAACCGTGGGCCATCCATCTGACCTTTCTCGAGGACTTCCAGCCGGTGAGAGAGGGCAAACTGACGCTCCGCTTCGTCGGACCGGATCAGAAGGAGTACACGAGCGTCGCCGAGACTCCGGCGCGAGACGGGATCTTCACGCCGGCCCCCTCGCTTCCGAACGAAGAGGCTTACCAACTCACGATGACCCTCGAAAGCCCGAGGGGGGAGGAAGAGATTCCGGTGGGCGAGATCCGCGTCTTCGGCTCGAGCGCAGAGCTCCCGCACGCAGAGGACGCTCCCGCCGCCGGCATCTCTTTCCTCAAGGAGCAGCAGTGGACCACTCCCTTCGCCACCGCGCCCGCGATCGAGCGCGAGCTCAAGCGGTCGATATCGGCGAACGGCGAAATCGTTCCGGTCCCGAATGCCGTCGCTCGAGTTACGGCGCCAGTGGAAGGAATCGTCCGCGCGAAGCACAACCTCGGCGCACCCATTCCCGGTGATTGGGTGGAAGCGGGAGAGCGAATCGCCGTTTTGTCCCCCGTCCCGGAGGAGAACGCCTACGCGGCGCTCAAGGCCAAGGTGGAAGCGCTTGGAGCGCGAAGTCGAGCGTGCCGAGCGGCTGAGCGCGGTCGAGGCCATCCCGGAGAGACGGCTCGTCGAAGCGCGGCACGACCTGGAAGTGAGCCGCGCCGCGCTCGAAGCCGTCGGCGACGTGGACGGAGAGGGTTACGAGCTGACGCTCACCGCTCCCATCAACGGTCTCGTGACGGAGCGTAATCTGACAATAGGCGAGAGGGTTCGTGCAGGCGAACGCCTGTTCAGCATCGTCGACCCAAAAACGCTGTGGCTACGCGTCCAGATTCCCGCTCGGGAGGCGGCAATCGTGTCCGAGGTTTCGAGTGGGTCGTTTACAGTCGAAGGGAGCCCACGGGTGTACGACGGTGCCCGGCTCGTCTCTGTCGGAGCCGCTATCGACCCCGAACGGCGCACGCTTCCGGTGGTCCTCGAAACGCGAAATCGAGACGGAAGGCTGAAGGTCGGGATGCTCGTCGAAGCCCGGCTCTTCCTCGCCGAAAGCGTTGAGGGAGTCGCGGTCCCCTCACGGGCGCTCCGCAAAGAGGACGCCCTCGACGTGGCGTACGTCCAAGTAGGTGGAGAGAGCTTCGAGCGGCGTGTGCTTGCGCTCGGGCCCTCAGACGGCAAGTGGACCCTGGTGACGGGCGGTATCCGTTCTGGCGAGCGCGTCGTCACCGAAGGTGCTTATCAGGTTCGCCTCGCGTCGCTCAACGCGTCGGAGATCGCGGATCACGGCCACCCACATTAGAAGACTGCATAATGCTGGACAAAGTCATCCGTTGGTCTCTGCAAAACCGCCTGGTCACGCTTTTCGGCGCTGCCGCGGTATTGGCCGGAGGCCTCTATTCGGCGGTAACGATCCCTATCGATGTCTTCCCGGACTTGACCGCGCCCACGGTGACCGTGCTCACGGAAGCGCACGGCATGGCGGCCGAGGAGGTCGAGCTTCTCGTCACCTTCCCCATCGAGACCGCGGTCAACGGCGCCGCCGGCGTGAGGCGGGTGCGCTCGTCGTCCGCTCAAGGAATCAGCATCGTCTGGGTCGAGTTCGACTGGGGTGAGGACATCTACCGTGCGCGCCAGATCGTAAGTGAGAAGCTTCAGCTTGTCGCCGCCCAGCTCCCCCGGAGCACGAGCCCACCGGTTCTCGCACCCATCACTTCCATCATGGGTGAGATCTTGCTCGTGGGCCTCACGAGCGAAAGTCTCCCTCCGATGGAGGTACGAACCGTCGCCGACTGGGTGGTTAGGAAGCGGCTTCTCGCCATTCCGGGCGTGGCTCAAGTCGTTCCCATCGGAGGAGCGGTGAAGCAGTATCAGGTCCTGGTTCACCCCGATCGTCTGCGTTCCTACGGTGTGACGCTTTCGGACGTGCTCCGCGCCGCCGAGAGCTCGAACGCCATTGCCTCGGGCGGTGTCTATCTCGAGAGCGGGCAGGAGATCCTCATCCGGGGCCTAGGCCGCGTTCAGCAGCTCGCGGACATTGAAAAAACGGTGGTGCGCCTCTCGAGCGGCACTCCCGTCCGTATCGGCGACGTCGCCGACGTTTCGATCGGCGCCAAGCCTCGTTTCGGGACCGCCTCCGTCAACGCCGAGCCTGCCGTCGTCCTTTCTATCCAGAAACAGCCGAACGCGAACACACTCGAGCTGACGAAGCGGATCGACGAGGAGCTCGACCGGCTGAAGGCGAGCCTCCCCGAGGGGATCGCCATCAACCGGGGGATCTTCCGGCAAGCCGACTTCATCTCTTTGGCGGTAGACAACGTTTTTGAGGCGCTTCGCGACGGCGCGCTTCTCGTCGTCGTCATCCTGTTCCTCTTCCTCTGGAACTTCCGCACCACACTGATTTCCATCGTCGCCATCCCGCTGTCGCTCGCTGTCGCCGTCATCACGATGAAGCTCCTCGGAATCACGATCAACACCATGACCCTCGGCGGGATGGCGATCGCGATCGGCGCCCTCGTGGACGATGCGATCATCGACGTCGAGAATACCTTCCGCCGCCTGAGGGAGAACCGCCGCCTTCCGGAGCCAGAGCGCCGGCGGGCTCTCCCCGTCGTTTACGACGCAGCGCGAGAGATTCGTGCTCCCATCGTGAAGGCCACGGTCATTATTTCGATTGTCTTCGTTCCTCTGTTCTTCCTCTCCGGAGTCGAGGGCTGCATGCTTCAGCCTCTGGGCTTTGCTTACATCGTCAGCATCCTCGCGTCGCTCGGGGTGGCGGTTACCGTCACGCCGGTCCTCTGTTCGTTCCTGCTTCCCCGAGCAGGTTTCCTCGACCGGGAGCGTGAGAGCTGGCTAGTGGAACGCTTGAAGGGAGTCTACGCGCGGACGCTCGCCCTCGTTCTGAAACACCCGACGGCGGTCACGATCGCAGCGGTGCCCTTCGTCGTCGTGACGGTAGCACTCTTCCCGTTCCTGGGTCGGGGCTTTCTACCGGAGTTCCAGGAGGGAACGCTCACCGTGTCCGCGGTGACCGTGCCGGGAACGGGCATCGTAGAGTCTGACGAGCTCGGGCGGCTGGTCGAGCGGAAGATGCTAGCGCACCCTGCGGTGGTTTCCACCGCGCGGCGCACAGGGCGAGCCGAGCTCGACGAGCACGCTCAGGGTGTGAACGCCTCCGAGATCGACGTTGTCTTGATCAGCGATCTTTCCCAGGCAGAGCTCTCAGACGTCATGGACGAGCTCCGGGTGGAGCTCGCCACCGTTCCCGGAACCAACATCACGATGGGTCAGCCGATCGGCCATCGTATCGACCACATGCTCTCCGGCACGCGTGCTGCGATCGCCGTCAAGATCTTCGGGCCCGAGCTGCACGAGCTCCGCCGGATCGCGGAGGCTGTGAGGACCGCTGTTGAGGACGTGCCCAGAGTAGCCGACCTGGCGGTCGAGCAGCAGGCGGACGTACCCCAACTTCGCATCGCCGCCGATCGCGACGCCATGAGCAAGTACGGCGTGACTCCGGGGACTCTTGCCGAGGCCATCGATGTAGCCTTCTATGGAGAACCCGTCTCTCAGGTGCTCGAAGGACAAAACGCCTTCGACCTCGTCGTGCGCTTCGATGCGGAACATCGTGGAAGTGCCGAGAAGATACGGAACACGGTCATCGATACGCCTCTCGGCGCGAGGGTTGAGCTTGCATGGCTCGCCTAGATCGCGGAGGACCGCGGGCCCAACACGGTCTCCCGGGAGAACGTCCAGAGAAAGATTGTGGTGCAATCGAACGTCAGCGGCCGTGACGTGGCGAGCGTGGTCGAGGAATTCCGCGAGAGAATCGACACGAGCATCGAACTTCCCCAGGGCTACTACGTCGAGTACGGCGGCCAGTTCGAAAGCGGTGAGGCGGCGGCTCGCGCGATCAGCGTTTTATCGGCCGTTTCCATTCTCGCCATCTTCCTGATCCTCTACCAGGAGTTCGGAAGTGCTAGCACCGCGCTTCTCATCATGGTCAACTTGCCGCTGGCTCTGATCGGCGGTGTAGGGGCGCTTCTCGCATCGGGTGGGGTGCTGAACGTTGCCTCGTTGGTGGGTTTCATCACCCTGTTCGGCATCGCCGTCAGAAACGGCATTCTTCTCGTTAGCCACTACAATCGCCTGATGGTGGAAGGCGAGCCTCGCCGAGAGGCGGTCGTCCGGGGCTCCCTCGAGCGGCTGAATCCCATTCTCATGACGGCCTTGACCGCGGCTCTCGCGCTCATTCCACTCGCCATCGGCGGTGGTGAGGCAGGAAAGGAGATCCAGTCCCCGATGGCGATCGTGGTGCTAGGAGGACTTTTGAGCTCGGCCGCCCTCAACATGGTCGTGGTGCCCGCTCTTTTCCTTCGCTATGGGAAGCAGGCGCGAGCCACGGAGGTCCTTGAATGAAGAAGCGCTCGCTAGCGAGGAAGCCGTACTACCCACGAAACACTTGTGCAATGATGCCGGGCCCTGGCTCGCTTAACAACCATGTGGACAGTTGGTGTCAACCGGCGTTGACACTTCCGCGAAACCGCTTTTTCCCTGGAAACCAAGAACTTGTCCGCCCAGGCCACTCTCGACCCCCGCGCGTGGACGCTCACCGACAACCGCCGTTGACACTCTTCGGCATTCGTGAGCGTCCGCCCCGCCTGAAGTGCTGGCTTCAAGTCGTTGTGCGTGGTGGCGTTGATGCAGTTCCTCGGCGCTTACCCAAGCTTGGCACGCGCTTCGCCTTCGAACCGCTTTTTGTGCAAGCGGCCACAAAAACCCTCATTCCGAAGCCAGAACCGGCGCTGTACCGTCCGAGAAAGCCGCAACTTTCCGACCTGTACCAACTCCTCGAGACCCACTACGATGACATCAAGGCTCACTGGGTGCGTATTCCGGGGCATCGTGAACGCAGATTCCAGCCGAAGGTGAACATCCATTCCAAAGCATCGTGAACACGGATTCCGGGGATCGTGAACATCGATTCCGGGGAAGGTGAACACGGATTCCAGGCAACGTGAACGCCGGTTCCGGCATCGCGAACGCTCATCGATAGCACGTTTCAAGGCAACTCTAGGTCGTACCCGGAAGGAGGACGATCTAGGAAATGGCAGCTAAGAGGTTATCGATGAGAAAAATACGAGAGGTTCTAAGGTTAAAGTACGAGCTGGGTTTTACTCACCGCATGATCGCAAAGGCACTTCGCGTGGCGGTTGGAACGGTGAGTGAGTACCTGGCCAAGGCGAAGAAGGGTGGTCTGAGCTGGCCGCTCCCGGAGGAGCTGAGCGAAGGGGAGCTGGAGGCAGGGCTGTTTCCGCCGCCGGGCTCGTCTGGCGCACGGCCGGGTCTGGACTATGCCCACATCCACGAGGAGCTGAGGCGTCACCGAGAGCTGACGTTGCTGCAGCTGTGGGTGGAGTACGCGGAGAATAAGCCGGGAGCGTACGGCTACAGCCGTTATTGCGAGCTGTACGGTCAGTGGAAGAAGAAGCTGAACCCGACGATGCGTCAACGGCATCGAGCAGGCGAGAAGACATTCGTCTATTTTTCGGGGAAGAAGCCTCACATCGTCGATCCGAAAACGGGAGAGCTCGTCGAAATGGAGCTGTTCGTCGGGACGTTGGGCGCGAGCAGTTACACCTACGTCGAAGCGACACTGAACCAGTCGCTGGAATCGTGGGCGAAGGCCCATAAGGGGATGTCGGATTACTTCGGTGGCAGTACGGAGATCTGGGTTCCGGACAACTTGAAGAGCGGCGTGGATTTGGTGGACCGTTACGAGCCAGGGATCAACCGGACGTACGAAGAGCTGGCGACGCATTACGGTGCGGTTGTGGTCCCGGCTCGGGTGTTCAAGCCGAAAGACAAAGCGAAGGTGGAGTCGGCAGTGCAGGTGGCGCAGCGCTGGATCCTGGCGGTGCTTCGTCATCGCACGTTCTTCAGCCTGGCGGAACTGAACGAAGCCATCTGGGAGAAGTTAGAGGTCCTGAATGCGCGTCCGATGCAGAAGCTCGGTGTGAGTCGGCGGGAGTTGTACGAAAGGCTAGACCGGCCCGTACTGAAACCGCTACCGCAGGAGAGCTACGAGTTATCGACGTGGAAGCGGTGCAGAGTGAACATCGACTACCACGTGGAGGTGGAGAACAACTTGTACAGCGTTCCCTATCAGCTCATTCACGAGAAAGTCGAGGCACGGGTGACGGCCTCGGTGGTGGAGGTCCTGTTCAAGGGAAAGCGCGTCGCGTCGCATCCCCGCAAGAAAGGAAAGGGGCACTACTCCACGAACCCGGAGCATATGCCACGTTCGCATCGGGAGCACCTGGAGTGGACGCCGTCGCGGCTGCTCCACTGGGCGGAGCAGTCAGGTCGCGCCACGGGAAGGCTGGTTGCGGGGATTCTAGAGAGTCGGCCTCACCCGGAGCAGGGATTTCGCTCTTGCCTGGGAGTCATGCGACTAGGCAGCCGCTGGGGCAGTGAGCGTCTCGAGGCCGCTTGCGCACGAGCGGAAGCTTTGAGCTCTTACAGCTATCGCACGGTGAAAAACATTCTCTCGGCTGGTCTGGATCGTGTGGTGCTCGAATCGGACGCCGAAGCGAAACCGCGAGAGGAGCACGAGAACATCCGAGGCGCGGATCACTACGAAGGAGGAGAGTCCCGATGCTGACACCCGAAACGATAGAAAAGATGAACGCCATGAAGTTGTTCGGCTTGGTGTCCGCGTTCGAAACCCAGTTGAGCTCGAGCGAATACAAGGAGCTGAGCTTCGAGGAACGTGTGGGACTCCTGGTCGATGCCGAGTGGACCGCCCGCGAACAGCGTAAGCTTTCTCGACGACTGCGAGCGGCAAAGCTCCGCTATCCGGCATGTTTGGAGAACGTGAACTTCCAAGCGCCTCGAGGCTTAAACCGCGAACAGATCTTGAGCCTGGGCAACTGCCGCTTTGTCGGTGAGCGCCATAACCTGCTCATCACCGGCCCGACGGGGATTGGCAAATCGTTCTTGGCTTGCGCCTTCGTGGAGCGGGCCTGTCGTCGCGGCTTCACCGGATGCTACGTGCGAGCACCGCGCTTGCTCCACGAGCTCGCGGTCGCTCGTGGTGATGGTTCCTACGCCCGGCTTTTGACGAAACTCGCCAAGCTGGACTTACTGGCTATCGATGATTGGCTGCTTCACCCGCTGAAAGAATCGGAGAGACGGGATCTAATGGAGGTCATCGAAGACCGCGCCGAGCGTGGCTCCACACTCATCGCGACCCAGATTCCGCTCAAGCAGTGGCACGAAGCGATTGGCGACCCAAACCAGGCAGACGCTATCTGCGATCGCATTCTCCACAGCGCGCACCGCATCACTCTCAAAGGAGCTTCTCTGAGAAAGACCAAGGCTGCGCCAAAGGCATTTGACAACGCCGATGCATGAGCGAGCGAGGGACCACAGCGTCGATGCGATAAAAACGGGTGAAACCGCCAAACCCGGGGCCAGACGATGCGGCGCCAAAACGACGCGCGAGAATGCCTCAGGAAGCGTCTTCTCGAGCCAGGCCATACCCCAGCAACCCCCCGAAACCAGCCCCACATCGCCCGGGGTTCGGCCGCGGCAGGTCGCTGCCTACGGGAGCGGGAAGGTCGCTTCGCGTCTTTCCTTACGCCCGCTCCCTCCGGCACCGACCTGCCGCCCCTTGCTACACAACACGCAGGTAAGATAGGTTCACGTTTTCAATCAGTGGGAAGGAGGTCACCCAACACTTCATCGCTTCGATGAGCGTTCGGCTTCACCGGATTCGCTGTTCAGCTTGCTCTGGATTCGGCGTTCACGATGGCTGGAATACGCACTTAGGGCCGGCGACAAAATAAGTTCCCGTTTTCAAGACGGTCGGATGGTGTAGTTCCATTTGGGTAGAGTCTGGTCCTTTGTAACGGAAAGCGCCTGCATCCGCTCGTCAGTGATTTTGACGCCCTTCGGATAACGACGCCGGATAAGGTGTGCGCGTACTCGCAAACCGGAAGAGGTGGTGGTCGTGCGGATGTATTTGAGGATGGTTTCGTAGCTGTCGAGAGGCCTGCCCGCCCAGTTCTTGCTGATCTCGCTGAACAGACGGTGCTCCACTGGATTCCACTTGGATGTACCGGACGGATAGTGGGCTATGGTGATAGCGATGTCGTGGCGATTGCAAATCCGCGTTTGAAGCCCGTGCTTCCAACCCCGACACCGATAGCCATTGCTGCCCCCGGCGTCTGCCAATATCGCGAGGTCACGGGCTGCAGGATAGCGTCGCCGTCCTTCCGTTCGCCACCACTTCTCGATGGCATTCACGGCGAAGTCCGGGGTGTTGTACGAGGTACCAATGAACACTGTCCCGCGGTTCGCGAGCAGATCGTAGACGCCGTAGGGGATTGCGATGCCGTTCGATTCGGAACGGAAGTCATGGTCTTTGACGAGAGTCGGCTCGCGGTTCCAGGCCTGCCCGCCGTTTTTGAATAATCCCACCAGCTCCCGTTTCTTCGTGTCTACGCTGATGATGGGATGACCAGCTGCGGCAAAACGCTCGCGCAGTTCGGCGATACACGCGAATTGGGTATCGCGATCTTCGGACGTGGCACCGCACAGCTTCTTGTGGTTCACCCGCAACGAGAAGCCGAGCTGTTTGAGCAGTCGACCGACGGTTTTGCTGCTGACGTTCACACCGAGGCTTCTTAGCTCGCAAGCAATCTTGTCGGTGGTCCGCCGCGTCCATTTCACTCCCGTCATCGGATCGCCCGCGGTGTCGTGCTTCATGAGTTCTTCGATCTTGGCGATGACTTCTGGCGTTTTTTTTGCACGGCGCGCCGTCCGCCACCCTTTCGCCGAACTCCGTCGAGCTCAACATCTCTCATTAGCAATTCCCTACGACCTCTGGCTACCGTGCTCGGATCCATCCCGAGCAGTTCGGCAATCTGTTGGTCGCCACCGTGACCGAGCTTCATGGCCTCGACTCCCGCGTAGAGACGGCGCTGCTTTTCATCGAGCAGGCTGTAGAAAAGAACGATCGCAGCCTTCAACTCCACGGGGAGCACGCGGACTCCCCCGACCCAGCCCAACGTGGAAGGTGACGCCTCATGTACCTGGCGGGCCGAGAGCTGTTGCTTGCGCGTGCTCACATCGGTGGCCAGATACAGATATCGGCCGAACACCTGCTCGCGCGCCAATCTTTTCTCTCGGACTAGTTTCAACAGAGGAGCCTTGACGTCAACCTGCACCTCGTCCTCGAGCTCGTCGACGTAGTAGCCTGCCTCACAGGCCGCGACCAACGCTTTTACCGTCGCAAGCAACGTCCCGTACTTCGAGAACCACACTGAGCGCAACGACCAAAGACCTTTTCGATCGAACTGGGCGATCTCGTCCAACGTGTAGTAGCTACCACGGTGGGAGTAGCTTGTCCGATACGCCAACTCATTGAGCTTTCGGAAGACGGTCGAGTCCACATCGGTACCCAACACTGCCTTCAAATCATCGAGGGTAGCTATTTTGTGCTTCCTCAACAGGCGGTCGAGATCTTCAGACTGATAGCTCGTAGGTCTCATAATAGGAGAAGTGCTCCTTGGTAGGCGTAATCCTCCCTAAAATGAGGACCGTTTGTCAAACACGCGCTGGTTGCTGAAGATCTACAAATGTTCCGTTTCTAGGGAGCTTGCCAGGCTCTCGTGATGCCAGACGACATCGCGATCACGACCTGAAACAGGAAGAGTGTGCTCAAAACTAGACAGTTATTTTGTCGGCGGCCCTTAGATAGAGAGAAATTGATTGAACCTTTAAGGAGGTAAGTATGAAGAGTAAGGCGTATGTTGAAATCACTCTTAAAGTATCAGATAAAAATGCCTCTCCTGCCATTTCAGTGGATCCTCTCGAGGGTGAGACCGCCACAGTTTAGGTAGACGAGACTGATGAGAGCTTCGGCAGAGTGGAGTCCAAAGCTGCGGTGGCTCAGCAGCCTGATTTTGTTGTTCATTCCTTCGAGTCGGCCGTTGCTGAGTCTCCACGTGACCCACGCGATGACGCCATCGAAGTGGCTGCGGATCATCTTCGCCGCGCGTTTGACGGGCTCTATCCTCGAGCTCATAGCGCGCCGCAGCCATCCTCGGAGAAACTTCTTGGCCCATGTCTCGGTTTTGTAGGTGTAGAGGTCCATGAAGTCGTCGCGCAGAAGCATGGCGCGGTAGAGGCGACGATTAGCTCGCACCTGCTCGCGGAGCACCCGTTTGTCTTTCGCGCTGCGGTTGTGTTTGGCCTTGAGAAGGGGAAACTTGGTGTTCTTGAGGTTGCGCCGGGCAGTCCCTTTGAGCTCGCGCACCAGCTCGCGCCGGGTCTTATCCACGGCCTCGTTCAGATGCTTGACGATGTGGAAGCGGTCAAAGATCACCCGTGCCTGAGGAGCCTTTTTGCCGACGACAGTTATGTACGGCTCCCACATGTCCATGCTGACCGCTTCGAGCTCCGCGGCTCTTTGTGGTCCGAGCTTGCGGAAAAACCGCAGCAGCGTCTTGGCCTTGCGCTCCTTTCCCGCCCAGACGACCCGGCCGCTGAGATGGTCTATTACCACTGTTAAGTACTTGTGGCGTTTGCGGTAGCTGATCTCGTCCATCCCAATCACCCGCAATCCATCGAGCTCGCGCCGCTCATCCCGCTGCTCGGCAACCACTCGCTGGATGATCCGTCGCACCGAACGCCACGTCACTCGGAAATAGTTCGCTACGGCGCTGACGTCCGTCCTCTGTGCCAGCCACGCTACCTCTTGTTCGAAGCTTTTGGTAAAGCGGCTTCCCTTGTCGGCCCAAGGCACCTTTTCTCTGACCACTCCACACCGCCGACATACCACTCGTCGGATCGAGTAGCGAAGATAGGTCCGGACTCCGAACAGGTCCAAGTGCCGCCAGTAGCGATTGTAGCGATCTTTGTTCTTGCGGACCTTTCGTCCGCAAATCCCGTACAGAGGCTTCCTCCTCCGTGGTACTACATCCACCACCACTCTGGCTTTGTCCGCCTGGAAGTGGAAACCTCGGACCCACAGGCCTTGCAATCCGATGAGCTTGTTGACTAACGTAGTAACGCGCATCGCGGGAACGCTCTTTTCTCTTTCGGAAAAAAAGATTCTGGCGTTCTCGCCGATGCGCATCTACACATGGCTTACCCTCTCAACCCACGGGCCTCACCAAATGCCACTGCCCCTCAGCGGGAGACGAGGCTGTGGGAAACGCCCCCACGGTTCTGGTCGTTCAGACCTTGCTCACGACTGAGTTCTCTTCGAAGCCTGGAAGGGCGTTTTCCATAGCCTCCACTAATCGAGCCCCCCCTTCCTTATTCCATATGAATTAATCTTTCTTGTATATATATCAGGAGGGGCCTGTGGGCGCTCGTGGGAAACGCGAAGCGTTTTCCAAGCGATTGTGGAAAACGCCGCTCCACGTTTGTACGTGCTCACAACCTTTCCCTAAACGCCTCTCTCGCCCGGAGTTTCCGGCGTTTTCCACAATCGCGGCAGCGTCCATAGGCCATGCCCTCCAACACAAATCAGATCCCCCGAAACGGCAGGAGAACCATAAAAATAGAGGCGACGCCGCTGGTGTTTACGAGAAGTATAAAGATCCATTTTTAGAGAAAATCTCAGGGGCGGAGTCTAAGGAGCTTCTTATCAGAGGCGAAGATGTTCAGGTGCTTAACGGTTTTTCCAGTAAGGCAAAAGCGGAGGCGTATCTTAAATCTGATTTCTTTGAAAAAGATATTGTTAGAGAGCTTACTCCTCTTCTTGAGGCTCCACCAGAAATTAGAGTTTACGAAGCAATGTAGCACCGGAGGATGACATGGAATACCCTTACAATTTGGATTACGCTAAGAAACTAGTCATTAACGCCAATGAAAAAGAAGGGGTTCCATAGAGTTTACCTGCTGTGGATAGGTGTATGCTGGAACGGGAAAGTGCAGAAGCAGGGATTACAACAAGTGTCGTTACCTATGCACCTAATTCCCATTTCTCCGCTCACACACACCCCAAGGGCGAAGAGATCTTCGTCCTTGAGGGTGTTTTCTCAGATGAGAATGGTGACTATGAAGCGGGTACTTATATTCGAAATCCTGCTGGAAGCAGCCATTCCCGTTTTAGTAAAGAAGGCTGTAAACTATTTGTAAAACTGAACCAGTTCTTGCCTGCTGATGATCAACCAATTACTGTCAATGCTAATAAGCAAGAATGGCACCCTGGTCACGGTGAGCTTAAGGTGATGTTGCTTTCAAGTTTTGGAACAACAGGTACAGCACTAGTCAAATGGCCTCCTGGAGCACGCTTCACACCCCAAAGTCATTTTGGAGGGGAAGAGATTTTTGTTCTAACAGGAACTTTTATTGATGAGCATGGAAGATACCCTGCTGGAACTTGGATAAGAAGTCCTCACTTGTCGAGTCACAATCCTTACGTTGATGAGGGGTGCATTATTTTTGTGAAAACGGGTCATCTTTTGGACTGACGTGGAGGTTTATAACTGGGAACAGCGACCGATAACTCCCTCTTCTGTCAAATAGGAGATGTCCCACTCGTTGTTGAATTTGAGGTAGCGGCGGCTCCTTGGCCGGCCTGAGAATAGGTCTGCCAATAAACCGTCTTCAGAGAGGCGCAAGGAGCCGCTAATGCATGGCTTTGGTGCATGAATAGCTCTTGACTTCGGCAACCGCTTCGACTCAGCTTCTCGATACATCGAATATCGAGGAGATGAACCCATGGCCGCGCGCAAGTCCACCAGAGTGAACCGCAAATACAAGACGAAGTATCGCGTGACCAACTGGCCGGAGTATGAGCGTGGTCTCAAGAGCCGTGGCGACATCACGGTCTGGTTCAGCCAAGAGGCGCGCGAAGCCTGGACGCCACCGCGGAACGGCCGTCGCGGTGGCCAGCCGCGCTACTCGAATCTGGCAATCGTGACGGCTAAGACGTTGCGCATGGTCTTTCACCTTCCGCTCCGACAGACCGAGGGATTCCTCGACTCGTTGTTGCGGTTGATGGAGCTCGACCTGAAAGCACCGGACCACACCACGCTGTCGCGGCGGAACAAAGACGTCGACGTGCCTCGTCCACCTTGTCCCACCAGAGCGCACGCTGGCGCGCTCCATCTGATTGTCGACTCGAAAGGACTCAAAATCTTGGGTGCCGGTGAGTGGCACGCCCATAGGCACAGGAGCTCGAAGGTTCGACAATGGCGGAAGCTGCACGTCGGGGTGGATGACGATGGCTTCATCGTGGCGGCGAAGCTCACGAAGAGCAGCGAGGACGATCCGTCCACTGTCCCCCTGTCTGCTCGAACAGGTCGATGATCTTGCTCCGGTTTCGTGGACATGTTTGCTAAGCAACTCGCTTCTCTTTCAGGAGTGTGCGTTCGAATTCGATCGGGCTGATGTTGCCGAGAGTCGAGTGGCGCCGCGTCGGGTTGTAGAAGTTGGCGATGTAGTCGACGGTGGCCCAGCGCGCTTGAGCGCGAGTAGGAAGAACCAGTCGATAGAGAGCCTCGGTCTTTAGCGTGCCGAAGAAGCTCTCGACAACGGCGTTATCCCAGCAGTCACCTTTGCCGCTCATGCTGCACTCGATTCCGTGGCGTCGCAAGAACTCTCGATACTCTCGGCTCGCGTACTGCACACCACGATCCGAATGGTGAATCATTCCGCGCGGCGGTCTTCGATAACGCACGGCCATTTGAAGCGCGGAGATAGCGAGGTCTGTCCGAAGGTGACTCGCCGTCGCCCAACCGATCACACGTCTCGAGAATAGGTCGATGACCACGGCCAAGTACAACCAGCCTTCCCACGTGCGGATGTAGGTAATGTCCGCGGCCCAGGTTTCGTTGGGTGTCTTGGGAAAGAACTGCCGCTGCACGAGATTGGGAGCCACGGGTCGCAAATGCGAAGAATCCGTCGTCTTCCGAAAACGTTTCGGGAGACGTGCGCACAGCCCGCTTTCTCTCATCAAACGAGCCACGCGCCGACGTCCAACGGACTCGCCATCTGCTCGGAGCTCGTCGACCATGCGAGGGCTCCCGTACACCTCACGGTTTGCCCGGAAGGACGATACGACTTTCGCAGACAAGCGTCGGTCTTCGAGCGCGCGACGACTCGGTTTCCGCTTCAGCCACGCGTAGAAACCGCTTCGCGATACTTCGAGTTGACGGCACATCCACGAGACATTGAACTCGAGGCGTTGAGCAACGATCGCCGCAAACTTCATTTCTTCACGCTCGCGAAGTACGCCGCCGTTTTTTTTAGGAAATCTCGCTCCATCCGAAGATCGCGCACTTCTTTTCGTAGGCTTCGCAGCTCTTCAAGTTCTTCGCTTGTCAGCGTGCCAGGCCCGCCCTCACCACGGTCGATTCTGTCCTGTCTCACCCAAGCATACAGAGACGTCTCCGTCACATCGATATCCCGCGCTAGCTCGCTCACCGGCTTACCCGTCTCGCGCACCAGGCGAACCGCCTCGGCTCTGAACTCCTTCGTGAATTGACGACGCTTCTTTTTCTCTGCCATTTGAACACCCATATATATCTCCGTTCGTTAGGTGTCCACTGAAGCGAAGCAAGTCCATGACTCTCCGATCCGACGTTTCACAGCCGATGGGGCCTACGACACGCGGTCGGTGTATGAGCTGCTCGGTGAGGTCGGCACCGCGAACATCAAGATCGTGATCCCACCTCGACGAGGGGCGGTGCCTTTGGATAGCGCCGAGGGCACGTGGGGGCGGCGGAACGCAACCCTCGAGACGATTCGCAATGTCGGACGCCAAGGCTGGCAGCGGGAGTCACGGTATCGTCGACAGGGCGGACAGGGCGCCGTCGAGAATCTTTTCTTCGGGTACACGCGCACGCTCGGAAACAGCCTTCGCGCGCGCGGCTACGAATCGCAGAAGCGGGAGGCAAGGATCGGGTGCAACGTATTGAACCGGATGGCTAAGCTGGGCAAGACTGAGTGCCACGCGATCGTTGGGGAGTAAGTTGAGCCGCCAAAAGGTCCCGTGTCCGCCCCGAACGGATTCATGCACCAACGCCATGCGGGATCCGATTAGCTTGCAGCCCGTCGGCCGACGCCGATTATTCCGAATGTGAACTTCAGCTAATACGAATCCGCGTTCCCATGCCTCGCTCTTCGGCAAGCTGTACGGCCAGGTGTCCGGACACGAGATCCTGGAAGGCCAGACCTGTTGCGTCGAATAGCGTGATCTCCTCGGCGTTTCTGCGGCCCGGCTTCCGGCCGGCTAGGATCTCTCCCAGCGTTGCCGGGATGTCCTCGGGGCGCAAGAGGCCCAGGGATACGGGATGTTGTGTTTCCCCGATAGTAGTGGCCTGGACCACGTCGTCAACCACCAGCGTCGCCCGCTGAAACAGACGGGCTTCGATCTCTACTTTTCCACGAGTGTCCGTTCCAAAGGCGCTCACGTGCATCCCAGGCTCGATCCAATCGTCAAAAAGAACGGGCTGTTTTCCCGGTGTCGCCGTCACCACCACGTCCGCGCCCTGGACAGCTTCCTGGGGACTCCGTGAAATTCGCACCTCCACTCTCTGTGTTCGAAGAGTTTTGGCGAATCGCTCGGAGTTCGCCGGCACGACGTCAAAGGCGCGGATTTCTCTAATGGGACGGACATAACACAGGGCTTCGGCCTGCCCCGTCCCCTGTGTGCCGCACCCCAGAATCGCCGCGACCTGTGCATCTTCCCGTGCCAAGTGCCGAGCAGCCAGTGCTCCAACCGCAGCAGTGCGAACTGTAGTGATATGGTTGCCGTCCATAAAGGCGGTCGGCAAACCGGAACGTGGGTCGAACATCACCGTTGTTGACTGGTGTGCGGTGCGTCCCTGGTTCGGGTTGTCAAGCCAGTAGCCACCAGCCTTCAAGCCGATAACTTGTTCATCCATCAGATACCCGGACTTGATTCCAAAAATCCCGCGGTGTTCCTCGACGGATTCGCGCACCACCGGGTAGGCCACCGTCCGGCGATTTGCGAAGGCCACGAATGCTCTCTCGATGGCTGGGACGACGGTTTCCAGCGTGAGGAGGACTTTCAACTCGGCCCGGTTCAAGACGAGTATTTCTACACCTGGATTTTCCATGGAAATATTATATATCGACCAGAAGATGATCCTCGATCAGGTGAAGGCTCGCCTCGACCACTCTGATGACAGGGAGCTCGAGCGCATCGCCCAGGGACTCCCGGGCCTGATCACGGCGGTGGAGGAGGAACTGTACCAGGTTGGGTCGCAGGCCCCTTTCGTGTCAAAACCTACTCTAAGAGCTCGGAGCATGCGTTTTTCCAAAGAGAACAGCGACTCGCGACTCCGCCGGCATGATCGCGCGGTGCACACCTTGCTCCCACGGCGATTCGATGAGCTACGCCATGATCCTCAGATCCTCAGGAAGCGAGGGAGACGCGAACCAGTTTGTCATCAACGAGTTCCGCGCAATCCGCTACCTCGTGGCGTTCCCGGGTACGCGTCGTCCAAGCGAGCTTGCGCGCCGTTAGAGTAGGTTTTCGTTTCAAAGGGGCCTGTGACCCGAGATGCCCGCCCATCACAACCTCGAGGCCTATCTGGATGCCTACCTGAACGCCGCGGGCATCCGCGGTGCGAAGAAAACGCCGCTCTTCTGGAGCACTCTTGGAAGGACGAAAAAACTCACCACAAACCCGATGGCGCGTGTCGACGTCTATCGCATGGTTCGGCGGGGAGCTCGCGATGCCGACATTCAGACGTCCATCGGCTGCCACTCGTTTCGGGCCACCGGCATCACGGCGTACTTAAAGAATGGCGCCGCCTCGAGCTTGCCCAGCAGATGGCGGCGTATGTTTCCGCACGCACTACCGGGCTCTACGATCGGCGCGACGAGGAAATCACCCTCGATGAGGTGGAACGGATTACGATTTGATAAGAACAACTATAATGCATTGTTGTTGCCTCTCCTCTCCGTCCACCAAAGACCTCGCCACGTTTATACGGATATCCGGCAGGCGCTTGAAGCATATCAGTCTGTGCTCTATCTTTGTTTCGCTCCAAGACGTTGACTCTTGGGCGGATAACGCCCGTGAATTTCGACTCGTCTACTGAGTATCTAGCGACTCCCACACGGATATCCTATACTCTTCTCGTACACATCTAGTTATTCAGTCTCGAAGAAACTCTCTCAAGAACGAATTGTCGAAAGCGCAACGATGCTTGAGATCCCATCCCGAGCTCATTTCGATGGCGCTTTGCCCCACGAGAACTCAGCTGTATAACCGAGCACTGGAGCAGTCGGCCCGGCAGGCCGTCTGCTTCACTGGATAAAAACGGGTATGCTCGGGCTCACGGCGCCGGGCCGCAGCTCAGCGCTACGTTATTTGGATGCCTTCAACAGCAGTGGCAACTGTATCGAAGCAGGAAGCGGCCACGGAAATCACGACCGTTACAGCGCGCCCTCTGTGCCGCGTATTGAACTATGAATAGTCTCAAAGCGACCTTCCGCCGCGTGTGGATCACTGCCGGCCAGAGTGAACTGTGGAACTGCAACAGTACTTACTGTGCCGTGCCCTACGATTACCTCCCCACGGTAGACGGCGCCACTGACGATCTTGCGTGGCTCGACCGCGTCAGCCCAGGACTTCGGCAGACCGTGGACGGTACCTGCACGCTAGACAGCGAGGAGAACCAAATCGCGCACCTGGACGACATCGTCGCGAAGGCACGTGGTCTTGGATTAAGCCTTCCTGAACCCTTTCAGCGTTTTATGACGATGGTGACTTACAGCAAAAGGTCCCGACGTCCACCGCTTGCTTTTTGGAGTTGTCGAGGGACTTCATACCGATCCGGGAGGCTGACGGGCATTTCCTCCTGCGTTTCCTCAACGACTCTAAAGCTGCGTCATGTGGTATCTGTGTATCGGGCCCAAGGAGTCGACTGCCGTCATTGCATCGTATTACTTCTTCGAGCCCGACTATTTCGACGCGATGGAATATGAGGACATCGAGCATGAGGATCTCGTGTCGAAAGCATTTTTCTGTGCTGGCACGTTTACGGAGTTCTTATACCGATTCTGGGTTGAGGGAGGTGCCCCCACCATAGTTGAAGGTTCGAGGTGGTGGCGGCTCCTGACACATGGTTTACCCGACTTTGGCGTGCTTGTCGAGCGCTTGATTCTCAGTGACCTCCGCTAACTTCGCTTCGAGGATCGGTAGCGATTGGTATCCAATGATACGACGGAAATTTTTCTCCGTGGCGAGCAGAGCCGAAGCGGCCCATCTCAGAACCATCTTGCCATTGCGCCAGCGGGTGACGCGACGGGTACGACCTCGCGCACCGCTGAAGTACGACTCGATGATGTTCGTCGATCCAAGGCAGCGTTTCAGAGATGCGGGGAGGTCGAGCTCGTTGATGGTGAACATCTCGTCGAGCCCCTCCCGGATGCTCTCCGCCGCCGAGGGGTAGTCGTCCTCGAGCCACTTCGCCTGTTGCTCCAACCGCGCTTTGCCCTTCTTTGCTGGGAGCTGCCAGGCCGAACGCAGGCTCGCTTGCACTTGCGGCTTCAGCTCCTGCGGCAGATAACCGAGCACATTGCGCTCCTTGTGCTTCCTGCAACGCTGGACCTTGTTGTGGGTACCGAACACAGCGTCGACGGCGAGCCGTAGCGCCTTGGAGCCATCGATCACGAACAGCCGACACCGCTCTGGGCTCAGGCCTCGTTCGACCAGGTCCTCCAGCAGCGCCTTGCACACTATCTGGTTCTCCGATGCTCCATCCCGAAGCCCCAGAACATGCTTGTATCCCTCTGTATCTACGCCGATTGCCGCCAGCGCGTGGTGCTCGCCGAAGCGAATCCCGTCCAGGTACACGACCGCGATCTCCAGCTCGTCCAGCGGACGCTCCATCAGCCCCTGCAACTGCTCCGCGCTTGCTTCCACGAACTCACGGCTCACCTCGCTCTTGCTAACCCCTACCGTCTCCGCCATCTCGGGAAGAACCGACGCGTACTTGCGCGTCGACACACCCAGCATCAGGATTTCCCAGATGCGTTGGCTCAGCCGAGACGAGTTGTTCACCGCTTCGTAGGCAGGAATCGCAACCTCCCCTCCCTCTGCCTTTCCCTTACGCCGCAGACGTGGCCGGCTCACTCTCAACTTCCGCTCCGCAAGGCTTACTACGCCACCCTGCCGGCCGTGCCAGCGAACATCGCTACCCTTCTTCCCCGGGTGTTTCTCCCCAGCCACACTTTGGGCTGACAGATCCAAGACCGCTTCGATCGTCGCTCGGCCAGCAACGTCGATCACTTCGTCGATCGCTATCTCGGTTCGCTCAATCGCATCCAAGAACGGCAACAGAGCTTGCCCCTTCGAGCTCAGTATCTCTCGAAGCTTCTTCCTGTTCTTCGCATCGATGATTTGGTAATTTGACATCGTGGTGGCTCCTTTCTTTTTCCGGTTCTCCTGTCGTTTCGGGGGATCTGATTTGTGTTGGAGGGCATGGCCTATGGACGCTGCCGCGATTGTGGAAAACGCCGGAAACTCCGGGCGAGAGAGGCGTTTAGGGAAAGGTTGTGAGCACGTACAAACGTGGAGCGGCGTTTTCCACAATCGCTTGGAAAACGCTTCGCGTTTCCCACGAGCGCCCACAGGCCCCTCCTGATATATATACAAGAAAGATTAATTCATATGGAATAAGGAAGGGGGGGCTCGATTAGTGGAGGCTATGGAAAACGCCCTTCCAGGCTTCGAAGAGAACTCAGTCGTGAGCAAGGTCTGAACGACCAGAACCGTGGGGGCGTTTCCCACAGCCTCGTCTCCCGCTGAGGGGCAGTGGCATTTGGTGAGGCCCGTGGGTTGAGAGGGTAAGCCATGTGTAGATGCGCATCGGCGAGAACGCTAGAATCTTTTTTTCCGAAAGAGAAAAGAGCGTTCCCGCGATGCGCGTTACTACGTTAGTCAACAAGCTCATCGGATTGCAAGGCCTGTGGGTCCGAGGTTTCCACTTCCAGGCGGACAAAGCCAGAGTGGTGGTGGATGTAGTACCACGGAGGAGGAAGCCTCTGTGCGGGATTTGCGGACGAAAGGTCCGCAAGAACAAAGATCGCTACAATCGCTACTGGCGGCACTTGGACCTGTTCGGAGTCCGGACCTATCTTCGCTACTCGATCCGACGAGTAGTATGTCGGCGGTGTGGAGTGGTCAGAGAAAAGGTGCCTTGGGCCGACAAGGGAAGCCGCTTTACCAAAAGCTTCGAACAAGAGGTAGCGTGGCTGGCACAGAGGACGGACGTCAGCGCCGTAGCGAACTATTTCCGAGTGACGTGGCGTTCGGTGCGACGGATCATCCAGCGAGTGGTTGCCGAGCAGCGGGATGAGCGGCGCGAGCTCGATGGATTGCGGGTGATTGGGATGGACGAGATCAGCTACCGCAAACGCCACAAGTACTTAACAGTGGTAATAGACCATCTCAGCGGCCGGGTCGTCTGGGCGGGAAAGGAGCGCAAGGCCAAGACGCTGCTGCGGTTTTTCCGCAAGCTCGGACCACAAAGAGCCGCGGAGCTCGAAGCGGTCAGCATGGACATGTGGGAGCCGTACATAACTGTCGTCGGCAAAAAGGCTCCTCAGGCACGGGTGATCTTTGACCGCTTCCACATCGTCAAGCATCTGAACGAGGCCGTGGATAAGACCCGGCGCGAGCTGGTGCGCGAGCTCAAAGGGACTGCCCGGCGCAACCTCAAGAACACCAAGTTTCCCCTTCTCAAGGCCAAACACAACCGCAGCGCGAAAGACAAACGGGTGCTCCGCGAGCAGGTGCGAGCTAATCGTCGCCTCTACCGCGCCATGCTTCTGCGCGACGACTTCATGGACCTCTACACCTACAAAACCGAGACATGGGCCAAGAAGTTTCTCCGAGGATGGCTGCGGCGCGCTATGAGCTCGAGGATAGAGCCCGTCAAACGCGCGGCGAAGATGATCCGCAGCCACTTCGATGGCGTCATCGCGTGGGTCACGTGGAGACTCAGCAACGGCCGACTCGAAGGAATGAACAACAAAATCCGGCTGCTGAGCCACCGCAGCTTTGGACTCCACTCTGCCGAAGCTCTCATCAGTCTCGTCTACCTAAACTGTGGCGGTCTCACCCTCGAGAGGATCCACTGAAATGGCAGGAGAGGCCTTATTCCTTCACAGCCGGATTCTATCGAACCCGGCCTTAGGAGCCGCCACTCCTAACCTTCAACTATCTCAGGGGCATCTCCGGGTTGAGAATACGATCTGGTATTCGCTTCATGACGGATTGCAGTTGACACCCATTCAGAAGGAATACCGGAGCCAAATCTCGAGAAAGTTGTACACGCGATGACCAGGTGTTCCCGAGCGTCCGGCGTTCTGGAAACGCCATCGCCCCGTCTATGCTCGAGAAGTCGGATGCGCAGAGTCGTCGCCGACCACTGGGCGTCGGGCACCAAATAACAGCACGTGCAGCCGTCGGGCGCCAACATGACTTCTTCGATTGTCGGCGTCCGCAGCTGACGTGTTACGTTATTCGGACTAGCTACTGTGAGATAAAGTGACGCGGGAGAATCGGTGTCGAAGCCGTTTCGAGCCAGTTTGAAGTCGAGCCTATGGCGAACATCTTCCATGTCATTGGAACATTTCACATCACCGGTCGCACTGTGTTCTTTGTCTACGGGGACATAGTACAGGGTGTAGCACGGGCTGGAATGTTTGCGCGTGTGAGCCGTAGATCCGCTATGCCCATGGAACTGCCAGTTGATGCGGTCGAGTTCGTTGACCTAGCAAACGGTGAGTTCCACCTGGCACTGGGCTTTAAGTACGAGAACGAGGAGCAACTCGACCGCTGGAAGCGTCTCAACATCGGTGACGAAGACCTAGAGTTGATCGATGAGAAATCGCGTTTCGGTGAGCCGAGGTCTGAAGGTGTGTCGCCGTAGCGACCACCGAATGCGCACCATGCGGGAGCCGCATAACATCCGCTTGAGCAGACGGCCGGCACTCAGGATTCGACTGATGAATCAGCTTTACGGTATCTTCGACTAAAGCCGGCCGCAGCTCAGCGGCGACGTTAGCTGGGTCTTCGGGGTCAGGCGGTGGGGATTAAGATGCTAACTCAGGTGTGTTTGGATTATTTGCTCCTTCTTGTGGACGGCGATGATTCGGTGATCGATAGCCGATACTGTGAGAAAACGCTGGGTCCCCTTCTTGACGATATGCAGGAAGCAACGGAATCCGAAAAGCAGGCCTTAGCCGCCGCGGCACGTGAAAGGTTGGCATGGCTACTTCGTGAGCCAGATGAACACGGATATACCCCACGGAAGCTCGTCTCTCAAGAAACACGCGATTTCTTAACCGCCCTCGGTGAGGGAACCGTCTTGCAGGCGCGCGAAGGGACCAGCTAACCCTCGCTGGCTGGCTCGACGGCGAGCGCCGCTCGCCGCTGAGCTCTAACGTTCGCCGGACTAGGGCGTATGAGCACCAAGGCAGAGCTAAACTCCATACTCTTTATCGCAATCGTGCTCGCGGTCTCTTGTCAGGATCAATCTAATCAAACCCCCTCAACGTCAACCGCGCGACGCACGCCCTCAGGCTTCCTCATCGTCCGCCTGGCCCAACGCCCTCGCAGGAGAGTGGCGCGTGGTTGAGTGGTTTCCAGCGCGCATCGGAACGTGGTCCTCCGAGGAGGGCGAGCGGGTCGTCGGTCAGGTCGCGCGGTTGTATGCGAATGACCTGGTGGTTCCGGCGTACGGGTGCGAGCGCCCGCACTTTGCCGTCTCCGACACCGGCGAGTTCTGGGGGCAGCTCGAGAGGTGCCAAACTGACGAGCCGCCTGCCAGTTGTCGGGACATCTGGTGGGCCCGTGATTCTATGCTCAAGTGTGCGGGCTCGGAGAACCGCCCATCACCGCTAGCTCAGGTGGCCGTCAGTTGTCCCGACGGAGAGGGGCTCGGGTTCAGCGTTGCGCAGCTCTCGGACGCGCGGGCCGTTCTCGGTTTGCCGGATGGCCGAGGTTTCCTCTGCCTGGAGTTGATGGAGTAGCGGCTGGGGCGAGTCGTGACGACCGCGTCGATGCGGGCGTTACTTGGCTTGATGTTAGCGATGTGCTGCAGTGTGAACCGCCCCGGGTTTTCCGGAGACTGTTTTAGTTGAGTCTCGCCATCTCTAGCGAGCCTTCCTGCGACCGATAGTAGTTCATCTCGTACTCGACGGGGGAGACATTTCCGATCGGCTCCAAGAGTCGTTGCGTGTTGTACCAATGGACCCACTCGAGGGTGGCGAACTCAACGTCTTCGAGACCACGCCAGGGCCCACGTCGACGGATCACCTCGGTCTTGTAGAGGCCGATGATGGATTCAGCCAAAGCGTTATCGTAAGAGTCGCCTCGGCTGCCGACGGACGGCTCAATGCCCGCCTCGGCGAGCCGCTCGGTGTAACGGATCGAGACGTACTGCACGCCGCGATCGCTGTGATGCACCAATTGATCTTCTGGGTTTAGTCGGCGCTCGTGCAACGCCTGCTCCAACGCATCGAGAGCGATGCCGGCAGTCAACGATGTCGTCGCTCGCCAACCGACGCTGAGTCGAGCGAAGACGTCGATGACGAAGGCGACATACACGAAGCCGCGCCACGTGGCGATGTAGGTCAGGTCCGAAACCCAGAGCTCGTTCGGGCGTGTGGCGTTGAAGTCGCCCTCCACGAGGTCCATCGGGCGAGCGCCGCTCGAATCCGGCTTCGTCGTCTTGAATCGACGTCCACGGACCGCGCCCTGGAGACCCATTTCACGCATCAGACGGGCCACCGTGCATCGAGCCACGTCGCGGCCCTCACGGCACAGCTGACGCCAGACCTTGCGCACGCCATACACGTCAAAGTTCTCTTGCCGTACACGACGAATCTCGCCGCGGAGTTGGACGTCGCGCTTCGCTCTCGCTGGCAGGCGGCTTGGGTCCTTCTCTCGCGCTTTCTGCTCGTAATAGGTCGACGGGGCGATCGGAAGCATCCGGCAGATCGGCGCGTCCCCGTAATTTTCACGGTTCGCGTCCACGAACAACACATTCACCTCGGTCGGCGGTCGAGCTCCGCCTGGGCGAAAAACGCCGACGCCTTGCGAAGGATCTCGTTCGCCCGCTTTAGCTCACGGTTCTCTCGCTCAAGCTCCTTCAGCCGCTGACGCTCGTCCGTCGTCAGTCCCGCTCGTTTCCCAGCATCACGCTCTGCTCGCCGCACCCACGTGCGTAGCGTTTCCCGCGTACAGTCAATCTTCGACGCAATCGATGAGATCGCTGACCACTGAGATTCGTGCTGAGCCTGCTGGTCGAAAACCATCCGCACTGCGCGCTCTTTTACCTCCGGTGAATACCTGCTTCGTCTTGTCATGACTCCATCCTCTCAAGAGTTGGAGTCTCCGGAAAACCCGGGGCGGTTCATGAGAAGTTTCTAGCGGAGTCGACGCGGCCGAACGGTTGGACGATAACCAATGTCTTCGTCATCGGTTGGGACGGCACCGGCAATCCTTTTGGCATCCATCGTCAAAGCGGTCGCATCTTAGTGGAGGACCACAACTTTGGAGGTGTCCACGAACTGGCCCCGTCGCTGGCGGTGTTCTTGCTTCAGGGGCTCAACATGTAAGGGAAACGTCTAACATCAGCTGCAACGGACGAGCGGCGATATGTTGTTTAGAATGAAAAGACTTACGGCGAGCGCCGCTCGCCGCTGAGCTTTTCGTTATACTCGCCTCGAATTCAAAGAAGATCTGCCAGAGAGTCGGCGGCGAAGTCCTGAAATCGATCGATGGCAACTACTTAGGGCCAGTGATTACTTGCGATGTTTTAGAAGTCGCTCGTCAAAGCCGAAAGCCGTGTCCTTGTCGATGCGGACGCCGGCGAACTCCGGATGCGCCGGGTTCAGGAGCACGTTGTGGTCGTCGACGACGACCGCGGAGGGAACTCTCAACATGAGGGTTTGCCGGCTTGCGGCCCAGCGTGTTCCGATCTCGGCAAGTGCCGCCGGAGCAGGGAATGTCTTCCAATCCTCTGGCAAGGACTCGGAATCGATCGTACGCGAAGACGCCGCATCGGGAACATCGATGAACACCAGGCGGAGGTCGGATGGTTGGAGATTCGCGTCGACGTGAACGAGCAACTCCACGGTGGCCAGGGCAGGGCTGCTCGCGGTGTACAAGATCGAGGTCCCTTTCTGATTCCAGCGTGCACCGTACATTCGGGCGCCGGTACCGCTGAGGTCTTGCGCGTACGCGGCCTTTGATATGCGATAGAGGATCAAGACACGAGGCCGTGCTCGACGCGACCCAGCTCGTCAACTACCAGATCGATCCCGAGCTTGGACGCCACGAGGTCCATCGGCTTGCGATTGCCGAGCGCCACATTCGACCGCTGCATCCAAGCGAGGAACCTATCCTTGTCCTCAAAGACGTCGACGCCACGAACGACGACGCGCGCGATCTCCAGAAGATGATCCGAGACAGCCCGGCTTAGGCGGGTCGAACGTGAGTACCGCTGGATGGTGCGTTCCGTGATCGGGAGCAAGCGCGCCATCTGGGCCGTTGAGAGCTCCAAAAAGTTTGCCAGCTCCAGCAAGGACGCTTTGGTAAGCCCCTTCTCGCCGAGGTCGACGAGATCCAGCATCGTCTCGAACTTCCCCCGGAACGTTTTAGGACCTCCGAGCAGCTCGAGAACGGCGGCTGGATTCATGTAGATAGCTCCGTCATTTGACGTAATTATACCGTCACTTGTCGCAAAGATCAAACTGAGGGGCTTTGGCCCGTTCCGGGCCCTCTGAAAGCGCCGCTTTTCGAGCTCTCCTCAGAATCGCATGGAAACATGTCCATCGTCAAAACTCGTCCGTCCTTGAAATCAGGCACTTACACCGACCCAAGCCTGGGCTAGGAGCTGGTTCTCTGAGATTCCGCCGTGGGAAGGGCAAAACCGTGCTGCTCACACAGGCATCATGCAGATTTCCGAGCAGGTTTTCGACGAGGCCCTGTTCTGGTGACACTCCGGACAGCAGGGCCAGCGCGTGAAGAGTCGCAGCGACGACAACTCGCTGCTTGATTTGCCGCGCTCCTGACCCACTGCGCGGTTTTGCGCTGCTCGGAGAGCCGCTCAAGCACATTCTCCTCTCGGCCGAAGTACACCTCGTCCGGCGTGCGAGCGCCGAGAACGGCGCGCGGTATCTTTTCATTGTGCTCACGGACGTAGAACGCGACGAGACGCCGCACGGCCACCGTGCTGTCGAGCGTGTTTAGGAAAAGCCAACCATGCTTCAATTGTCGCCAGAACGCCTCGATCAATGAGTTCGAGGAGATGATGTCGATCTGCGCGAGCACACGACTCAGAGAACCAGAATCCTCTAGAAGCTGGTCGACCTCGCCAAAGTTCTCCGAACCGCCGTCGGTGACAACAAGTACGTTAGCGTTTGCGGCGGTGCGGGGGAGGTCGCCTGACGCCTCGATGAGCAGCTCCCGCGTGGTCGCCGAGCTCAGGGTGTCGCTCACCCGCCAGGCGAGAATCCTTCGGCTGAAATTGTGGATGACCGCCTGGAGGTAGATTCGGACGCCGGTCGTCAGCCGGATCACTGTTGTGTCAATTTGCCAATACTCGTTTGGGCGCGTTGCTCTGAGGCCTTCTTTGGGCTTGGCGGGATGCACCCGCCTTCGGGGACGCCTCCACCCGCGCTCGTGGATCAACTTGTACCAGGTGCTTGCAGACGCGAAGAGCTTGCCAAGACGCTGCGCGTAAAGCGCTAGATTCTGGACCGCGATGTCGCGATACGTCTCGGACTCGACGAAATCCCTCATCGTCGAGACTTCGTCACGCGTGAGCTGGCTAGGGAAGGACTTCGGACAGCTCGGCTGGTCGTAGAGCCCGCAGCCTTCCTCCTTGCGCCTCCACGCGTGATAGCGCGCGGACGAGATACCGACAATCCTGAGGACGGTGTCCAGGACGAGCAGCTTGGACCCCGAGGCAACCGCACGGAGAATCGCCGATTTGCTTGCCCCATCAGGAACGCGATCGCCGTCGAGTTTGCCTCCGCGGACGTTCAGCAGCCTCACCAGCAATCCGATGATCGCCGCCTGCTGCTTGGCGCGCTGTCGTAGGCGGTCGATGTGGAGTTGGAGGTCTACGAGCTGTTGGAGCAGGTCGACCAAACGGACGCACCTCGCCGCGCGCCCACCTGCGTCGCGTGGATGCCGGTATCGGGACGTTCCGGAACAGATACGCGTTACCCGTCGCGGCGATGGCATCGCGCAGCCTATGGTCGTAGCTCCGGCGCACTCGCTGGGTTCTATTCATACCCAAGAATGACAGGGAGCTATTCCCATGGCCAGCCGGCCGATAATGGCTGTCTGCAAAGGATCTTGTCGAACGTTCGCTCTCCATCCTCCACAATGATCGTGCGAGGAGCACGGCTTTGTCGGGCACCGAAGCGTTATCGCCGAGGTAATCGGCATTGTCACGACGAGCGACAGCGGGGCAGATCAGTGTAGCGGCAGCGGATCAGCCGGAGCCTCCTAACAACCGCATGCAACGGACGGTCGCCGAGTCATGCTATTTTCCTGTGTTGGCGGGTAGGTGTGCTACCCTCCCACTCTCGAGCTACATCCACACGATGCGCGAAGGGAGGACCGCCATGTTGAAGCGTTCGCTGATTGTAGCCTCTCTCGCCCTCTGCCTCGTGAGCCAAGCTACCGCCCAAACGAGCGGCAACCGGTTGACGCTTGAAGGGTACCTCGATTACGAGACCGTCGACGACCCCAGACTGTCTCCCGACGGAAGCCGCGTCGTCTACACGCGCCAGTGGTTCG
This sequence comes from Candidatus Marinacidobacterales bacterium, assembly GCA_965237955.1. Classification (GTDB taxonomy): domain Bacteria; phylum Acidobacteriota; class Vicinamibacteria; order Marinacidobacterales; family SMYC01. The sequence goes on from OZ250169.1 coordinate 6,390,447, forward strand.
ACAAGCTGGCCGATCGGCAGCAATCGTCCGTCTGGATCGTGAACGCCGACGGCACCCGCAATCGCTTTCTGATCGATGGCTCGAATGCTCGTTGGTCTCCCTCGGGCGACCGGTTGGCATTCGTCGCGCCTGGCGAGCCCAAGGGGCCACAAGTATTCGTACGCTGGATGGATGCAGAAGGGTCCGTCACTCAAATCACCCGCGTCGACCAATCCCCTTCCAACGTCGCATGGTCTCCGGACGGCACCAAGATAGCTTTCACCATGTTGGTAGAAAAGAAGAACGAGTGGCCCATCGATCTGCCGAAGCCGCCCCAAGGAGCCAAGTGGACCGAGTCCCCCAAGATCATCGAGCGGCTCGAATACCGCCGGGATGGTATCGGCTATATCGATACAGGGTACCTTCACATCTTTGTCGTTGCCGCGGAAGGCGGCACACCGCGGCAGATCACTTCGGGCGACTACGACCACCCCGGGAGAGACCCTACTGCGAACAACAATCTGGCCTGGACGCCGGATAGCAAACAGATCCTCTTCAGCGGGCTCCGTGCCCAAGATGCCGACTATCAATGGCGGGAGTCCGAGATCTACGCGGTCGATGTCGCCACGAGCGAGGTGCATCGCCTCACCGATCGCAAAGGCCAAGATCAGACACCGAGAGTCTCGCCCGATGGAACGAAAGTCGCCTACAGGGGTTACGACTGGCACCGCGACTTTTATATGCACAAGATCTACGTCATGGACATCGACGGCCGGAATCCTCGACTGGTCTCCGGCGATTGGGACCGTCGCTCGAAAGCCCTTTTCTGGGGAAGCGACAGCGACAGGCTCTACTTTACGGCCGAGAACGAAGGCAGCCGCAACCTTTACGCCCTTCCTCTGACCGGACCTAAGGCCAACAAAGTGGTGCCGGTGACGGAAGGTAACCATTGGGTCACGGTGTCCGAGATCAGTCCCAAAGGCCAGGCCGTTGCGGTTCGGACCGATTTCCATCGGCCGCAGGACGTCGTTCTCTTCGACGTTGCCCGAGCCGGAGCGATGAAGCAGCTGACGCACGTCAACGACGATATCCTCGAAGGCATCGATCTCGGGGAAGTGGAGGAGATCTGGTACGAAGCGCCGGACGGTGTTCGCGTCCAAGGCTGGTATATGACACCGCCGGATTTCGATGCGACGAAGACCTATTCCATGCAGCTTCACATCCACGGTGGCCCTCACGCCATGTACGGAGCACAGTTCAAATACAGCTGGCACGAGCACGCGGCCAACGATTACGTCATCCTGTTTACCAACCCCCGAGGCAGCAGCGGTTATGGCAGCAAGTTTGGAAACTTGATCGCCGACGCCTACCCCGGCCCGGACTATCAGGATTTGATGGCCGGCGTCGACACGATGCTGGAAAAGGGCTTCGTCGACGAGCAGAATCTCTTCGTCACCGGCTGCAGCGGAGGGGGCATCCTCACGGCATGGGTCGTTACCCAGACGGATCGATTCGCTGCAGCCTCTTCCAACTGCACCATCGTGGATTGGGTGAGCCTGCTGGGCACCACGGACATCACCTGGGCCTTCTATCACTTATTCCTCAAGCTTCCCTGGGAAGACCCGACATTGTGGTTGAAGCACTCCCCCATCAATCACGTGGAGAACGTGAAGACACCGACGATGCTCATCACCGGAGAGGAAGACCTGAGAACGCCGGTCACCCAAGCTGAGCAGTTCTATCGGGCCTTGAAGTTCTTGAAAGTCCCGACAGCGCTTCTGCGCTACAAAGACCAGGCTCACGGAACCGGGAGCCGTCCTTCCAACTTCATGAGGACTCAGCTCTATTTGCGCTACTGGTTCGACAAATACAAACGCCCATCGGGGCGGGCAACGGACCATCAGGAGTAGGATCACTGCCGCGCCTTCGCCTCCCGCGTGACCCGGATTTGCCTCCCACCCCCCCGGTGGCGAGCGAGGCGACCTCCAAGTTTTCTCTTTTCCTTTTGGCGTCAATGGGTTGCCGTGCTACTCAAACAGACCTTATGGAGATGCACGAGCAGGTTTTCGACGAGCTCGGGTTCTAGCGGACTTCCGCGCCGCGGTTCGTGTACCTGAAGATTGGCAGCGCTGACAACTCGCTGCTCGATTCACCGCGTTCCTGGCCCGCTGCGCTTTCTTGCGTTGCTCGGAGAGGCGCTCTAACAGGTTCTCCTCGCGGCCGAAGTAGACCTCGTCCGGCGTACGACCTCCGAGAACGGCGCGCGGGATCTTTTCATTGTGCTCGCGGACGTAGAACGCGACGAGACGCCTCACGGCCACCGTACTGTCGAGGATGTTCAGGAACAGCCACGCGTGCTTCAATTGTCGCCAAATCGTTCCTGCGATGTCTGATGCGTCTTCCACAGAGAGCTCGAAGACACCCATTGCTCTACTCCCTGTCTGCAGAACACCGGGATGAGCGGCGGCACGGCGAAGGTGTCGACCGAGACCGCCAACGTTATCTACCCAGTGTCTCATGTCTGCCCGAAGGCTCGGTGCCGTCCGCTCAATCGCGTTGTTATGTGTCCATTCCGTCGTCCCGGAGGAATCGATGCCCTTGCACCCGCTCAGAATGTAAAGACTAAATAGTGACAGGAAAGATAGTCAGGATACTCAATCCTTTGGCTCTCCGCTGCTTCGAGGACCCCGAGTCGTCCATCCGAACGCGAGAAAAGGCGCACATTGTTGTTGTTTGGGTATCCCGAACTCCTTGCCTGTAAAGAGCGCGAACTCATAAGTGGTCCTATCGTCCCACTCGCGGAGTAGATTTCCCAGACTTCGACTAAAGACTCGCGCCTCCCCATCTGCTATCTGTCCACGCAACCACCTTTGATAAGTCGCGTCAGCTTGTTCCCGAAGGCGCTTGAACGCGAGGTAATCTGACTCATCTTCACGACTCGCCCAATAAACATCCTCCGCTACCCGATTTGCAAAAACTCATCGTGATGCCTAGCCACAACATGATCAAACGAAGGGCGACCGCAAGTACGGCGATATGGTTTCTGAGCAGCGCTGGACCGACACGGCACATATCGCGTGCATCACAAGAGAGAAACGCAGACCAGAGCCGTACCGTCCCGATGACAGGCTCACCCCGCAGTTTGTCGCGGCGAGATTGCGGTAGTCCCGTCAACTCAATCCTGAATTGCCAACCACGGCTTTCGGGGCAGTTCCTGCCGCTTCAACAAAGTACACATAACGTACCGATGAGCTGCCGCCGGGCTTCTACCTAGGAAATTCCAGGAAGTCGGTGCCTTGGTGCACAACTCGCGATCTCGGTCCACAATTGTCCTTTACTCACGGATTCGAGGTTCCCCATGAGCATTTTCAAACGCACTCAGCGGAAGTATGTGAAGAAGGCCTATCGCGTGAGGAATTGGCGTGAATATGAGGCGGGTCTACGCAACCGTGGGAGCCTGACCGTCTGGATCTCGCTCACCGTCGGCAAGCTTGTGAACTGGGACGCGCCCCGGCCGAGGAGGAGGAAACCGGGCCGTCAACGCAAGTACTCGAACCACGCCATCGAGACGGCTGTCACCCTGGGCATGGTGTTTCATCTGTCATCTAGGCAGAGCGAGGGATTGCTGCGATCGTTGTTCGCTCTGATGAAGCTAGACAATGATGTGCCCGATCACACCACGATCTCGAGGCGCAAGGCGAAGCTGGGTAAGGTCCCCTTCTACCAAGACAAGCAGAAGACGCCGTTGCACATCTTGATCGACAGCAGCGGTCTCGCTGTCCACGCCGGCCAGCTGCGCAGAGCACCAAAGAGCAGGGACTATCGCAAGCTCCATCTGTGTGTCGACGAGCAGAGTGGCGAAGTCGTCGCCGGCGAGCTGACGAGCAAAAGAGCCCGCGATTCATCGCGGGTTGCATCGCTTGTCGGACAGATCGACAGTCCCATCTCATCGGCCAGAGCTGACACCGCATACGACGCCGGCGGCGTCTATGAGGCGATCGAGAATCACAGCGCTCATTGCTCGCCGAGGGTGCTGATACCGCCGCGCAAGGGCGCCCAGCTCGCATCGGGGCCGGCGAGCAGCCGACAGCGCAATCGCAACATTGCAGCACAAGATCGGCTCGGCAAACGAAAGTGGCACACAGAATCGGGCTACAGCAAACGGAGCAAAGTCGAGACAACGTTCCATCGCTACAAGGCTATCGTGGGCTCAGCGATGCGAGCGAGAGGGTTGGCGGCACAGAGAGTCGAGGCAAGGATCGGGTGCAAGATTCTCAACACGATGACGGCGCTCGGGATGCCTGATAGCGAGATGATCGGATGATGGGAGTCGGGGCCAAGCGAGCTCTCGGCCTCTATCGGAGTTGTGCACCAAGGCAGCATGTCGGCGTGGATGACGACGGCTTCATCGTGGCGGCGAAGCTCACGAAGAGCAGCGAAGACGATCCGTCAGCGATACCTCGCGATCTTCATCAGGGACGGCGAGCTAAAGTCATAGCCGTCACTTCTTATGGCCGTAGCTGTTCGAATTTACTAGCCGGTCGAAGTACTGATACGCGGCTAGAGCGATCTCCGAGATGGCGAGCTCGGCCTCCGCGCCGTCCAGTAGCCAGTTCGCCATGGCAGCCACGATGAACGGCCGTTCTTCCAGATAGACAATCCCTACGTCGACGACCACCCCCGACACGGTCCCGGTCTTGTGCGCCACGCGTGTGCCCGGCGGCAGTAGCGAACGGATGCGGCTCGATTTCGGGATCGTGAGGATGTGAAGGATTTCATTGCGCGACGCCAAGCTCAGCACGTCGCCTCGATAAATCAGCTCGAGGAGCTGCGCTTGCTCGTTCGGCGTCGAGAGATTCTCCCGATCCGCGATCCAGGCCTCGGTGTCCATCATCTTCCGCTGGAGCTTCGTGTGCGATAGCCCGAGCCCCGACATGGTGGCGTTGACGTTGTCCATACCGACCCGATCGATGATCATGTTGGTGGCGGTGTTGTCGCTCACGGTAACCATGAGCGTCGCCACATCGCCGAGCGTCATGCGCACGCTCCCCGGGGTGAGCTGCTGGAGCACTCCACTCCCCGGGACGATGTCGTCGGGCCGGAGCGTTACCACCTCGTTGAGGCTGTAGCGTCCCTCTTCCACCTGGCGAAAGAGCTCCACGAGAACCGGCAGTTTGATAGCACTCGCCTGCGTGAACACGATGTCGCCGTTCACGGAAAAGCTCTCATCGGTCTTGAGGTCCGTTATCGTGACGCCGACGACCCCGTCCACGCCGTCGGATAGAGCCTGAACTCTGTGCTCGAATCGAGCGCGGAGAATCTCCTGCGGGGTTTCGACCGGCAACACGGCAAGCACGAACATCCATAGGTTCATAGGCACGATTCTGCTCCATGCGCTTTCGCCTCGCAACCTTCAACGCATAGGCTGCACAGATTGTCAGGAGGCTCCCAATGAGAAGAATTGCAATGGCTTTTTGCGATGGCAAGCGTCGCTGGCGCCCAGGATCGCCTCGAAGATCTGGGTGCTTGCGTCATCAAAGTGTTGGTGATATGACGCCAGTTGAAACGTTCCCCTTGCGCTGCAATCCTCTAAGGAGTGTCCCTTAGTCGAGCTGTCAGCCATGCTTCCTGCTCCAGAAGTTCATCGTCAAATACACCACACTCAACAGTGCAAGAAAAATCAACATCGCACTGAGCTCGTTAGGTGGCAAGTGCGACAAGAACCACAGAATTGCGAGCACGGACGTAGCCGGTATGAAATACCCGCCAGGCATTTTGTACGCTCCCGCCATATCCTGTTTGGCTATCCTGTATTTGATGACCGCTAGAATGACCCCCAGGTAAATCAACAAGAAAGAAGCGCTCGCTAACATCGCGAGTTGCCTGAACTCCCCGGTGCAGGCAAAAAAGCATGCAAGCACGGCGTAGCTGATGATCGCGATATGTGGAGTTGAATAACGTGGATGGATGTTGGCGAGACTCTTTGGCAGGATGACCTCGTCTCTTGCTGCTGCGAAAATGATTCTGGGCATATTGAGGGCAAAACCGCTCAGATTGCCAAACATTGAAAAGCATGCACCGACAACGACGAGGGTTGCGCCCAACGGCCCGATCATCGTTTTGCCGACTTCGGCGAGCGGGGCATCCTTGAAATTGGGCAAGGTTGCACCAAGCACGCCTTGAGCCGTAAGTTGGATAAGTGTGTACAACAGCACGACGCTCAGCGCGCTCAACATGATGCCTTTGGGAATCGTCGTTTGCGGCTTCTTGATTTCCCCGCTGACGTTCAACGCAATCTCGATTCCCATGAATGCAAAAAGCAAGATCAAAGACGCTTCGCCGAGGTCCGTCAGCGAAGGCGTGGATGTCCAGGAAAAATTTGAGGGCGAGAACGACAGCCACCCGAAAAGGACGATGAAAAGTAGCGGAGTCAATTTGGCGACGGTGTTGAACTTGACCAGGAACAGGCCTTTCTTGAGACCTTTGATGTTTAAATACGCGAAACTGGTAAACATTGCGACGAAGAGCAGTACCCGCATCCCCTGAGCTTTGAAAACCGGAAAGAAGTAGGCCAAGGTGCCAGCCAACGCATTTGCAACAGCAGCGTTGGCCATGATCGCACCGCCAAAGATGAAGATGTTCGTAGTGAGGAAGCCCGCATATTTGCCGAAAGCGACTTCGATGTACGCGTAGGCGCCGCCGGTGACAGTGATTCGACTGCCGATTTCGGCGAAGCAGAGCATGATGAGCACTATGAGAACGCCGCATATGACATATGCGAGGACACTGGCGGTTCCCAATCGTTCGGCAACAATTGCTGGTAGGATAAAAATACCCGCACCGACGACGATATTGATGGAATTTGAGACCAGGCCCCAAACCCCAATTTCTCTTTTTAGGCCGTCGTTTTCACTCATCCTAACCTCGAGATCGAGCTGCGTCGCTAAGCGTTCGAAGGTGGGGTGATCCCGTCACCTTACTCCTTCGAGCGCGGTTCGATATCCACGCGGGCGATCGCCAGGCCATCAGGTGCATGATGGCAAGCGCGCCTGGGGGCAGGATCATACGTCTCGGACGATCGATTCACCACCCGCCGCGGGGAAAGCGATCGCATACTGAATGCCTCGCTTTGACCCCCAACGAGGAGAGTGTGGAAGGACGCTCGCTCCGGCGGTCTCTTCGTTTTTCACGGTATGATGCCGCTGCCTTATCGGGTAGAAAAGAGGGCTCTATGTTTGGGGCACGAGACGGATTGTTGGGTTGCCTTATCGCCGTCGCGGTGGGATGCGGCGCTTCCGAAACCGACGAGGCCGAACAACGTCCCACTTCAGTCGTAACGGAAACAATATCGAGGCTGATACATGCCGCTTCGCCGGACGCGCAGCTGGCCAATATCGATTTGCAGAACATGCTGCAGAAGCAGTAGCAGACCCTACAGATGCTCTCAAATATCTCCAAGATGCTTCACGATACCGCCATGGGAGTGACCAGGAAGATCGGGTGAAGCGCCCAGAAGCGAAGTATCGCCCCCGACGCTTAGAACGACGGCACAGTAAGGATCGCATTCGGACGACATCCCACCGGGTCGAGCCCAAACCTGCTGATACCCTATCAGACGTTCAATGTTATAGTGAACAACCACCGCCTATAAGACTGTGGCTTCAAGGGTTGTCAATTGGAAATTGACTGTCGTCACGTTGCTACCCGCCGATCGCAAGGCGCCGAAATCGATTCGGTAGCGCAAAAAGGAGAAAATTGATGAGCTCACTCGACCGCCGAACTTTCTTGAAGACCACCGCGGCTAGTCTCGCGGTTGTGCCTGCGAGCCGGGCGCTGGCAGCACCCTCCGACGAGGACCCTCTGGGTGTGCGCCACGACTTCCCAATCACCGACACGCATACCTACCTCAACACTGCCGGCACCGGACCCTTTCCGATAGCGGTGAGGGATGCCGCCGTCGCTTTCGCGGACGAGATCATGCGCACGCCTTTCTCCGCCCGTAGGGGACAGACTCGAGAGGAGGCGCGCGAGCGGTTTGCCGCGCTATTCGGCGCCAAGCCCGAAGAGATCGCCATTCTCTACTCCACGAGCGACGGTGAGAACATCGTCGCCAGCGCTCTCGACCTCGGACCCGGCGACAACGTCGTCATCGACGAGCTCCACTTCGTGACGAGCTTCGTCCTGTACCGAGAACTCGAGAAAGAGAAAGGCATCGAGCTCCGTATCGTGCCTCAGCGAGACGGTCGCTCGGACATGGAGGATTTCGACGCCCGCATCGATGGCAAAACGAAGCTCGTGTCGGTGGCGTGGGTCTCGAATCGTAACGGCTTTCGCGAGGACGTGCGAGGCCTGGCGGAGCTGGCGCACCGCAAGGGCGCTTTCCTCTACGCCGACGGCGTCCAGGCCATCGGACACTTCCCCACCAGGCTCACCGAGGAGGGCGTCGACTTCGTCACCACCAACTCGTACAAGTGGCTGTTCTCGAGCTACGGCGCCGCGCCTTTCTTCGTCCGTGAGGAGCTCCTCGATCGGATCCGCCCGGACCGCTACGGCCACGGGTCGACCAAGGAGACGCTCGACAACTACCACTACCGACTGCGAACGACGGCGAGAAAGTACGAGTACGCGGCCCCCGCGTACAACGCCGTCTATCAGCTGAACGCGGGCCTCGGGTACTTGAAAGAAGTCGGCCTCCACCGCATCGAAAAGCACACCGTGGCGCTCGCCCAAGAGCTAAGAGACGGGCTTGCGAGTCTCGGATTCGACCCCTGGACGCCTCCCAAGAACAACTCCCCTATCGTCAGCTTCGCTCACGGACGAGACACTGACGAACTGAAGAAGCTCTTCGAGAAGGAGAGCATCGTCGTCAAATTCCGCGAGAAGGAGGGTTCGATGATTCGGGCGGCGGTCGCGCTGTTCAACAACCGAGCGGATATTCAGAAGCTGCTGAAGGTGCTGGAGACGGTTGCTTAGTGCCAACAAAAACCCGCGAAGATATCGGTCGCGTGTCTTGCCGCGTCAACTGGTTGGAGGAGCTCGAGCGACTTGTTCCCACCGGGAACTAAAGAGGCCGAGAGCTTGCATGACTAAGGTTGCCAAGTTCGACGACGAAAAGAGACGCCGGTAGGAACTTCCTCCTGAAGGGACAGGCGGCGAAAGGGCACAAGCTCTGATTCGCAGCCCCTATTTCTCGGCTGGTTTCTGGGCGAGGCGTTGGTGCACGAATAGCTCTTGACTCCGGCAAGCGCTTCGACTCAGCTTCTCGATACATTGAAGATCGAGGAGATGAGCCGATGGCCGTGCGCAAGTCCACCAGAGTGAACCGTAAATACAAGACAAAGTATCGCGTGACCAACTGGCGGGAGTACGAGCGTGGCCTCAGGAGCCGTGGCGACATCACCGTTTGGTTCTCAGACGAGGCGCGCGAAGCGTGGACACCACCGAAGAACGGCCGCCCGGGTGGCCAGCCGCGCTACTCGAATCTGGCAATCGTGACGGCGTTGACGTTGCGCATGGTCTTTCACCTTCCGCTCCGACAGACCGAGGGATTCCTCAACTCGTTGTTGCGGTTGATGGAGCTCGACCTGAAAGCACCGGACCACACCACGCTGTCGCGGCGGAACAAAGACGTCGACGTGCCTTCACCTAGCAGGGTGCTTGATGGCCCGATACATCTGATCGTCGATTCCACTGGACTGAAAATCTCGGGTGCCGGTGAGTGGCACGCCCACAGGCACAAGAGCTCGAAGGCGCGTCGACAATGGCGGAAGCTGCACGTCGGCGTGGATGACGACGGCTTCATCGTGGCGGCGAAGCTCACGAAGAGCAGCGAGGACGATCCGTCCACTGTCCCGTGTCTGCTCGAACAGGTCGACTCTCCGATCCGACGTTTCACAGCCGATGGGGCCTACGATACTCGGTCAGTGTACGAGCTGCTCGGTGAGGCCGGCACCGCGGACATCAAGATCGTGATCCCACCTCGACGAGGGGCGGTGCCTTCGGACGGCGCCGAGGGCACGTGGGCGCAGCGGAACGCGACCCTCGAGACGATTCGCAAAGTCGGGCGCCAAGGCTGGCAGCGGGAGTCACGGTATCGACGACAGGGCGCGGTCGAGAATCTTTTCTTCAGGTACAAGCGCACGCTCGGAAACAGCCTTCGTGCGCGAGGCTACGAATCGCAGAAGCGGGAGGCAGGGATCGGGTGCAATGTATTGAACCGGATGGCTGAGCTGGGCAAGCCTGAATCCCAAGCGATCGTCGGGGGGTAAGTTGGGCCGCCAAAAGGTCCCGTGCGTGTCCCGAACTGATTCATGCACCAACGCGCCGATATATCCGGGTGGGACGCTGAGCTTCTTAGCCGCGAATTAGCCGCGTCGTGCATGCGCTTTTCGGCGATGAGCCCGCGGTCTCGGGGGAGCTCACTGCTGAGGTTTCTTCCAGTGAGGGAGCCGTCCCGGGGTCCACGGAGCGCCAGCGGCGTCGAGCTTCGCTTCCAGCGTCCGAACGTCTTCCGCGATGAGGCGGCGCAGCTCCTCGAGCACGGGCTCGAACGCGTTGCCCGCGATCCTGAAGGCGGCCCGGTGCGTTTCGGTGGGGGCGGAAGTCGATCTCCAGTGACCCGAGACGATGCCTTGGACGCGCTCGACGATCGAAGGTGGTGTGGGCTCGCGCAGCGAGCGGATGGTCTTGTCCCCGTTGAGAGCGACGTCGATTTGGTAGAGACGATCTTCGAGACTCCGCGCTTCATCGAGAAGCGCCGTGTCGGCATCGGTGGAGAGCAGCAGGGCTTTCTCGATGTGCGCCAGGCGGTTCTCGGTCTCCTCGAGTGCGTGCGCCGCCCCGAGAACGGCGCGCTGGAGCGACGCCGTCTCCCGCTGAAATTTCACAAGCGCCACCCTGTCCTCGGCCGGGAGGCTGGCGGTACCAAGGGCCTCCGCTTCGAAGCGCCGCGGCTCGCCGAGCGGGATGATCTCCCCGTCGACGCGCTTCGACAGAGACACCGCGTAGGTTCCCGGCACCACCATGGGGCCCGCCGGGGGAGTCGCGAAGGGATTGTCGCTCTCTGGCTCCTCTAAGCGCGTGGGAAGCGAATCCGGAAACCGGAAATCCCACGTCACCCTGTGAAACCCTTCCGCCGTGGGGCCGCTCAGCCGGCGAACGACGGTTCCCTCGGCATCGCGAACAGTCAGGTAGACGACCGGATCGTCCTCGCGCTCCTCGGCCCTCAGCTCGTCCCACGGAGGATAGCGGATCGTTCCTCCCTCGCCCTCGATGCGCTTCTCTTCCTCCCGGCGTTTCTTCTTTCGGGTCTGGAGCTCTTCCTTCAGGTAGTACGTAAGCACAGCGCCGACGGGCGGATTCTCCGCGGTGTAGTACGAATCTCCCTGAAACGACTTGCCACGGAGGCCCAGCGGGCGCGCTTCCATGAACATCCACGATCGCTTCGGCTGGAAGAGGATGGCTTCCTCCTCGAGTGCTTCCGCGCTGACTCTACGAAGCGGAGAATAGTCGTCGAGGATATAGAAACCACGACCGAAAGTCCCGAGAACCAGGTCGTTTTCCCGGCGCTGGATGGTGAGATCGCGGACGGAGATGGTGGGCAGCCCACCCTCGAGTTTCGTCCAGCGACCCCCGCCGTCGACGGTTACGAACACACCGAACTCGGTCCCGGCGAACAGGAGGTTCGGGTTCTCGTGGTCTTCGGCGAGGGCGTATACCGGACCATTGGCCGGAAGGTTGCCGGAGATCGACGACCAGCTCGCGCCTCTATCCGTGCTCCTGAACACGTAAGGCGCGAAGTCTCCCATTTTGTGGTTGTCGAAGCCGGCATAGACGATATTCTCGTCGCGGAGCGAAGCACCGAGGTGGCTCACGTAGGTTCGCTCGGGAACCTCTGGAGGAAGCTCGGTTCGCGCCCAGTGGCTTCCGGCGTCGTCCGTCACGTGGATGAGCCCGTCGTCCGTCCCCACGTAGATCAAGCCCTCCTTCAGCGGCGACTCCGACAGCGAGACGATGTTGCCGTACTTCGACGTGTTGCGGTTCTTCCTCACCGCGTCCACACTCCACACTTTGCCCATGACCTCGAGCTGGTTCCGATCGATCGCCGCCGTCAAGTCCGGGCTCACCGCCCGCCAGGAATTCCCCCGGTTGTCGCTGCGGAAGAGCCTGTTGGCAGCGAAGTACAACCGGGTGTGCGAGTGCGGGCTGATAATGAGGGGGGAGTCCCAGTTCCACTTGAGGCCATCCTCGCCCTCGCCCGGCTGCGGTTGGATGAAGATGGCTTCGCCGCTCTTGCGGTCGAATCGTACTAGACCGCCATGCTGAGATTGGGCGTACAGGATGTTGGGATCTTCAGGGTCCACCACGGTTTCGAATCCGTCGCCGCTCCAGGTCACGAACCAGTCGGAGTTGACGATGCCGTGCGCGGACACCGTTCGCGAGGGTCCACCGAGGCTGAAGTTGTCCTGGGTGCCTCCGTAGACGTTGTAAAAAGGGAAATCGTTATCGACGCTGACCCGATAGAACTGGGTGAGGGGGAGGTTCGCCTTGAAGTGCCAGCTCGAGCCCCGATCGAAGCTTTCGTAGACGCCGCCGTCGCAACCGGCGAGGAGGTAATCCGTGTCCTCGGGGTCGATCCAGAGCGCGTGGTTGTCCACATGCTTGAACGTTTCGCCCACCCGCGCGAAAGTCTTGCCCCCGTCCTCACTCACCATCATGTAGTTGTCCATGGAGTAGACCCGGTCGGGGTTTTTAGGGTCCGCCACCAGTTCCTGATAGTACTGCGGGCTTCCGCTGACATGCGGGTTTCGCTTCTCCCAGTTGGAGCCGGCATCGATCGAACGATAGACGCCGAAGGCGTCGGCTTCGGCTTCGATGATCGCGTAGACGACGTCCGGATTGGCAGGCGATTGGGCGAGACCGATCCGTCCCACATCGCCCTTGGGAAGACCACGAGTGAGCTTCTCCCAGTTTTCACCGCCATCGGTCGTCTTGTAAAGGGCCGACTCCGGACCTCCGTCGATGAGCGTCCAAACGTGTCGCCGCCTTTGGTAGGACGCGGCAACGAGAACGTCCGGGTCGCGCGGATCCATGACGAAGTCCGTCACCCCCGTGTTCTCGCTGATCTCGAGCACCAGGGTCCACGTTTCTCCGCCATCCGCAGTCTTGTAGAGCCCCCGCTCCCCGCCCGCACGCCAGAGCGGCCCCTGGGAGGCCACGTAGACGGTGTCGGAGTCCCGCGGGTCCACCAGAATCTTGGCGATGTGCTCGGAGCTCTGAAGGCCCATGTTCTTCCAGCTCTTGCCCCCGTCTACGGACTTGTAGACGCCGTCGCCGTAAGAGACGCTCCTCTGGCTGTTGTTCTCACCGGTTCCCACCCACACCACCAACGGGTTGTTCGGATCGATGCGGATGCAGCCGATGGAGAACGAAGACTGGTCGTCGAAGATCGGGGTCCAGGTCGTTCCCGAGTTCTCCGTTTTCCAGACTCCTCCGGAAGCGGCGGCCACGTAGTAGATCTTGCGGTTGTCGGGATGAACGGCGATGTCGACCACCCGTCCCGACGTGACTGCGGGACCGATCGATCGAAAGCGAAGCCCGCTGAAAGTCTCGCTCGTCAGCCGGTCGTCCGATTCCTGAGCCGCGGCGGCGAGGCAAGCGAGCGCCAGGACGAACAGCGCGAATGAGCTTCGTTTCAACATAGGGGAGATTATAGAGGAGTGGCCTTTAGTAAGGATAGTCAATTTCAAGTCGCTCCCGCGTGCCTGCGGCGCGATTATTCGCCTAAGGATGATCTGTTCAGCCTCGTAGGCGGTGTCGAGGTTAGCAGTCGTCGATGAAGAGGCTGGCGCCGGGGGATGGAGCTTCAGATTGAGTTATGTGTTGGCGAGAAGACGAACGAGTGGCGCGGCGTGCCGGCGTCGCGGCACAAGGGAGTGGCGAAATCGGCGATTAGTGTTTTGGAGGAGCGCGGGAGTTGCGGTGTCGCTTATGCAAATGGTCGAGCAATTTTTCGAATGACTTTGTGGTCGGTAATAAAGCCGATCACACGCAGGGTCCCACCGCACTCACATTTCAAAGGATCGACTCGATAGACCCGTTTGATGAGCCGCGCCCAACTTTTTCTGAGAGCGGCGCGCTTTTTTTGGCGAGAGCTCGGGTTCGGTCTTGGATTTTGAGCTGTTGTTGTCACCGAGGGATTGAAGGGAAATGCCGTGCTTTTTCTGGAAAACCAGTGTCCTCGAAGCGTAGGCGCCAAAGTAGTGAACGCCATGTTTTCGAGGCTCTGAATCGTCCGCATTCGGGCTCCTTCGAGGGTATGAGATGTTGCGGGGCCCCTTCGAAGGTCTACCCACCGCAAAAATCTGGGTGAGGACTCGGGCGATGAACTCGAAAATGTCGAGGCTCTCGCCTTGGGGATGGGAAAGCAAAGTGTCGTCATGGGAGCCTTTGCTCTCGTAGAACAGAGTCTTGGAACCGGGCGTCCAGTGAATGCGTGAGAGGCTGACGGGGCACCGCAATAAGTACCGGCAAAGCCTTTCGAGCCCCTGTGTGTCTTGCGGCCAAACGGTGGGAGAGGTGTCGACGGAAAAACCGCTATTTCGAAACGAGAGGAGCAAGTTCATGCGTGCGTCGCTCAAGAGGTCTTTACTCTTGAGCAAGCGAAATATTTTGTGAGCAAACAACTTCTCGGCGACGTTGGTATCGATATAGGGGACAGGCAGCCACTGACCTTTCTCGTCCCAGACCCCGCGAGAGGCGAGGCAATGAGCATGCGGATGTACGTTTAAAACACTTCCAAATGTTTGCGGTACGGCAACCACCCCGGGACGGGCTTTGTGGTCACCGGTGGCTTCGCTCATCAACTCGTTGATGGTCTCATAACCAAGGCGAACGGCTTATGCTTGATCTTGGGAGTTTTCGGGTCTAGCGTAGCTGAACCGTCCGGACAGGGAGGCGAGAACAATGAAAAACAAGACGTTTTGGATAGGCTTTGTGGTTGTTTACGTGGCGATGCAGGGGAGGTGCCCCCACCATAGTTGAAGGTTCGAGGTGGTGGCGGCTCCTGACACATGGTTTACCCGACTTTGGCGTGCTTGTCGAGCGCTTGATTCTCAGTGACCTCCGCTAACTTCGCTTCGAGGATCGGTAGCGATTGGTATCCAATGATACGACGGAAATTTTTCTCCGTGGCGAGCAGAGCCGAAGCGGCCCATCTCAGAACCATCTTGCCATTGCGCCAGCGGGTGACGCGACGGGTACGACCTCGCGCACCGCTGAAGCACGACTCGATGATGTTCGTCGATCCAAGGCAGCGTTTCAGAGATGCGGGGAGGTCGAGCTCGTTGATGGTGAACATCTCGTCGAGCCCCTCCCGGATGCTCTCCGCCGCCGAGGGGTAGTCGTCCTCGAGCCACTTCGCCTGTTGCTCCAACCGCGCTTTGCCCTTCTTTGCTGGGAGCTGCCAGGCCGAACGCAGGCTCGCTTGCACTTGCGGCTTCAGCTCCTGCGGCAGATAACCGAGCACATTGCGCTCCTTGTGCTTCCTGCAACGCTGGACCTTGTTGTGGGTACCGAACACAGCGTCGACGGCGAGCCGTAGCGCCTTGGAGCCATCGATCACGAACAGCCGACACCGCTCTGGGCTCAGGCCTCGTTCGACCAGGTCCTCCAGCAGCGCCTTGCACACTATCTGGTTCTCCGATGCTCCATCCCGAAGCCCCAGAACATGCTTGTATCCCTCTGTATCTACGCCGATTGCCGCCAGCGCGTGGTGCACGCCGAAGCGAATCCCGTCCAGGTACACGACCGCGATCTCCAGCTCGTCCAGCGGACGCTCCATCAGCCCCTGCAACTGCTCCGCGCTTGCTTCCACGAACTCACGGCTCACCTCGCTCTTGCTAACCCCTACCGTCTCCGCCATCTCGGGAAGAACCGACGCGTACTTGCGCGTCGACACACCCAGCATCAGGATTTCCCAGATGCGTTGGCTCAGCCGAGACGAGTTGTTCACCGCTTCGTAGGCAGGAATCGCAACCTCCCCTCCCTCTGCCTTTCCCTTACGCCGCAGACGTGGCCGGCTCACTCTCAACTTCCGCTCCGCAAGGCTTACTACGCCACCCTGCCGGCCGTGCCAGCGAACATCGCTACCCTTCTTCCCCGGGTGTTTCTCCCCAGCCACACTTTGGGCTGACAGATCCAAGACCGCTTCGATCGTCGCTCGGCCAGCAACGTCGATCACTTCGTCGATCGCTATCTCGGTTCGCTCAATCGCATCCAAGAACGGCAACAGAGCTTGCCCCTTCGAGCTCAGTATCTCTCGAAGCTTCTTCCTGTTCTTCGCATCGATGATTTGGTAATTTGACATCGTGGTGGCTCCTTTCTTTTTCCTTCACAGCCGGATTCTATCGAACCCGGCCTTAGGAGCCGCCACTCCTAACCTTCAACTATCTCAGGGGCATCTCCGGTCCCGGCCGACGTGGCAACAATTTGGCTCATCAGCGGCTTGGTTTCGTTTATCGTCGCCGGCGCGCTATTTGCGGCGATTTACAAGCCTGAGACCGCGAGTCAGCAATAAGGGATTATCGGGTAGGCTGTGACCGAACCGAAAAGGCAGTCCGGTCACGGGCGCCCGCACACTTGACTCCTCAAACGAAAGGCGGCGGCAAATGAACTCCCATACCTTCCTTACAGTCTTCGGAGCGCTGGCGCTCAGCCTCGTCGCCTGTGCCCCGGCCGACGAAGCAACGCCACCTGCGGAAGGTGCGGGCGCAAGCGGGCTGGAAAGCAGGCTTGGAGAAGGCCTCCTGTTTCACGCGTCCTTCGATCACGGTCCAGACGCGGACTTTGCTCGCGGTGACGACGTGCTCTACACGGCGCCGTCTTACGATGAGCTTGATCGGGCGAGACCGGGCATCGGCAATCCGGACGTTACGATCACGGCCGGTGCGGGTCGTTTCGGCGATGCGCTTCAGTTCGCCAGAAAGAACGTCCACGCTATCTTCTATCGCGCCCCGGGAAATACGCCTTACACGACGTCCGAATGGTCCGGAACCGTCTCGTTTTGGCTGAGCCTCGATCCCGCGGTCGATCTGGAGCCAGGCTTCTGCGATCCCATTCAGCTCACCGACTCGGCCTATAACGACGCCGCGATCTGGGTCGACTTCATCGGCGAGAACGCCCGCCAGTTTCGGCTCGGGATCTTCGGTGACTTGAGCGAGTGGAATCCGGACGAACTCTCTCCCAACGACAATCCGTTTTTCACGGATCGTCTGATCGCGGTCGACGAACCGCCGTTCGAGAGCGGCCAGTGGACCCACGTAGCCATCACCTTTTCGGGAATCAATACGGCATCGGGCGGAACGGCAAACCTCTATCTGAACGGCTCCGCCCGGCCCAAGACCATGGAGGGACTGAACGAGTCCTTCACTTGGGACGCGTCTCGCGGCGAGGTCCGCCTGGGCATCAACTACGTGGGGCTCTTCGACGAGCTCTCCATCTTCGACCGCTCCTTGAGCGCGGACGAGGTGGGTGAGCTCTATCGGCTGGAGGCGGGCGTTGCTTCACTCCACCCGTAGCTCAGTCGGCCGCAATCAAAGTAGCCTACAACGCAGGCTTGCGTTCAATCTTGAAGGTGAAAGCATGCTCGCAAGGTTTTTTGTCCGGGGTTTTGATAGTAAGGCCGTCTTCAGTCATCGTCCATTCCAGTTCTTCATCAACACCAAGCATCTTTATGGATTCGATCTCTGATTCATGTAGTCTAAATGCTTCGCCAGGCAGTAATCCAACGCCAGCCAGGAACTTGATTGTAACCTCATCTCCTGGCCAATCGAGACTAATCGCATAGATGACGTTATCCTTAACAGTAAACCTGATATCCTGACCTGTATGTGGGACTTTCTTCCTCTTCTGGGTAGTATCCGCAACCTTAGGAGCCCACTTCCAAACAAGATCCGACATAGCTGAAGGACCTTCTCCATGTCTTATCCAAGCCGTGGTACCGTAAATCGCTTCACCGTTTACCTTCAGCCATTCGCCCATACCCAGCAGACGTTTCCTAGCCTCTTCAGGGATCGTTCCATCAGGTTTGGGACCAACATTGAGCAAAAGGAACCCATTCATGCTGACTCTATCCACGAGATCATCCACCAACGTATTTACCGATCTGAATTTTGCATCCTTAGTGTAAGACCATACGGGTGGGTCATCTACAGAGGGAGCCGACATCCACGTATGATATGTCAGCTGCTTTTTTCCCCCTGAGTTCTCGAGACCAACGCCGGGCGGAAAATCATGAACTTTATACGATACTAAGACTTCCTTGCCACGTTCAACGGATTTGTTGTAGTAGTAGGCTAGAAAGTTCTTTTGATAAACATCTTTCCTTATTCCCTCCAGAGGAGAGTCAAACCATATAAAGTCGGGATCATATTTATCGATAACTTCTATTAGTTTTCCGTACCATTCATCTAAGAACTCCTTGTTGGGCTCGTCTCCTTTCTCGTGAATCTGGCCGTATAACCCTGAATACTTCGGATCGGAACAGTCAAATCTCTCGTCCCATACCGGAAAGAAAGTCCAGTTCGTGGAATGGTGGAATGTAGTTACGAACTTCATGTTGCGTTTCTTGATGGCTTTTTCTAACTCCCCGACAACATCTCTTTTCGGCCCCATCTTCGCAGCATTCCATTCTGAGTACTTGGTATCCCACATTGCGAAGCCATCGTGGTGTTCTGCGACTGGACCAGCGAATTTTGCGCCAGCCTTTTCGAAAAGCTCTGCCCATTCGTCAGCATCGAACTTCTCCGCCTTAAACATAGGAATAAATTCCTTGTATCCGAATTCCGAGAGAGGACCGTATGTTGCTACGTGGTGTTTGTGCTGTTCGGAATCTTCACTCGAATAAATAAAATAGGGATACCAGGTGCCATCGGGACCCATGGCAGGTACCGAATAAACTCCCCAATGTGTATAAATTCCAAACTTGCCATCTTGTACCCACTGCGGGACTGGATAGCGTTTTAGAGATCTCCAGGTAGGCTTGTAGGATTCCTCGGCCATAGAGCCATTCTTGCAGCTGGCAAGCGAACCAGCTGTCATTATCACTACCATCGATATCCCGGCCAATAGAATCGACTTTTTAAACATTTCTTCCTCCTATGTGTTTCCGAGCGGTCGCATTGGCCGCTTTCCTCCACGACGAAGTCTTCGCGATCGCCAGCGAACGCGCCGCGTACTTGACGTCAGAGCGAAAACTCGGGCGACTACTTCGGAACCATCACTGGAGCCCCGCCCGCCTCGACAACGGCCGCATTGAACTGCGGCAGTTCCTCGTCGAGAATCCCCCGAAACCGCTCGAGGTACGGGTCGGCCTCTTTCTTCAGATCCTCGAACCGCTGATAGGAGCCAGCGGTGGGACGTCCATAAGTGCCGTTGACGTGCCCAAAGAGATACGCAAGCTGGTTGTCGAGCTTGGGCGGGAAGTTGAGCGGGTCATCTCCCGTCTCGTTCTTGACCTGGATCAGATCTTCTTCGATCTCGGTGAGCTGGTCCTGGATCGCTTTGGCCGACGCTTCCAGCTCTGCTTCGATGCCCGCTTTCTTCGACCGCTTTACGACGTCGTCGAGTTGGACACGAACGTCGCGCAGCGTGCGGATCGCGTCGTGCGTCTCGTTGAGTTTGTCCCGAACCGCAAGCGTGAGCCGGAAGGCCTCCTCCAGATCCGCCTCGGTGACCTCGGTGAGGCGCGGGTCCTTCAGGACCTCGAGTTCTTCGGTCTGAACGGTCTCTCCCACGGTAAGACGGACTCGATAACGTCCCGGTTTCGCCCAGAAACCGCCGGTATAGCTAATGGACATATGGGAGTCTTTCAAGAGGTGCGGTTTCGGGTAGAGCAGGTCCCACACGAAACGATTCAACCCGGCCTTCGGCTCGAGCACACGTTCTTCCGTATCGTCCGGATCCGGCTTCTCGTCGTCGTCATCGTCCGCCGGCTTGCGAAGAAACCGGCGTACCGTCTCGCCCGCGCGGTCGAGAACCTCGAGGCTGACGTTTGTTCCCGCCTCCGGTGCCTCTTCCAGGTAGTAGCGAATCAGGGCACCGGCGCCAGGGTTCCACGGCTCATCCTGCCGGTCGAAGTCTCGGAGGCTCACGCGGTACGCGGCCCGCGGAGCGAACAGAGCCACCTTTTGATTCGACAGCTCTTCCGAGAGTTGGTGCAGGGGCGTCAGG
Source organism: Candidatus Marinacidobacterales bacterium (assembly GCA_965237955.1). Classification (GTDB taxonomy): domain Bacteria; phylum Acidobacteriota; class Vicinamibacteria; order Marinacidobacterales; family SMYC01. The sequence goes on from OZ250169.1 coordinate 6,410,655, forward strand.
TCGTCGAGTATCCAGAAGGAACGACCCTGTGTTGCGACGACGAGGTCCTTCTCGTGCACGCGAAGGTCTGTCACCGGTACATGTGGCAGATTGAGCTGAAGGGACTGCCAGTGCGCGCCGTCATCGAAGGAAACGAACACGCCGAACTCGGTTCCTGCGTAGAGCAGCCCCATCCGGTCGGGATCCTCGCGCACCACGCGAACCGGATGATCCCGCGGAATCCCGTTGTCTCCGCTGGTCAGGAGCGTCCAGCTCTCCCCGTAGTCATCGGTACGAAATACGTAGGGCCGGAAGTCGTCCATCCGGTAGCGAAAAACAGAGGCGAACGCGCGGCCCGGCTGATGGGTGGAGACCTCGATGAGATTGACGGTGCCGTCCACCGGCATCCCGCCCGGCGTGATGTCCGCCCAGCTCTTTCCGGCATCCATCGAGCGATGGATGCGACCGTCGTCCGTGCCCGCCCAGAGCATGCCTGGCGAGTGCGGCGATTCCTCGAAGGCGAAAACCGTACCGTAGACCTCGACACCGCTGTGGTCGTGCTGGACCGGTCCGCCGGGAAACTCCTGCTTCTCGACATCGTTCGAGGTCAGATCGGGACTGATGGTCTCCCAGTTGATGCCGCCGTCCACCGTTCGATGAACGAAGTTCGACGTGTGGTAGACGATTGCGGGATCGTGGGGGGAAATCAGGATGGGCGCGTTCCACTGGAAACGATAGGCGAGATCCTTCGGAGCCACGCCATCTGCAAGCTGAGGGTATATAATGACGTTCTGCCGCTCGCCGGTGCTTCGATCGAAACGATCGATCTGGCCGATATAGTTGCCCGCGTAGGTCAGCTCCGGGTTTCCCGGCGTCACCGCGATGTGACCGCTCTCACCGCCCGCCACCGAGCGCCAGTGCTCGAAGGGCGTGAGCCCACCGTCACTCCACGACGGCACGCTGATGGTGGAGTTGTCCTGCTGGCCTCCGTAGAGACGGTAGGGAAAAGCCTCGTCCACGATGACGCGATAGAACTCCGCGGTCGGCTGGTTATTGAGGGTCGACCAGTTCTTTCCACCATCGAGCGTCACCGTCCCACCACCGTCGCTGGCCTCGACCATGATCTTCGGATCGTCGGGGTTGATCCACAGGTCGTGGTTATCGCCGTGCGGTGTGCGTATTCTCTCGAAGCTCTTGCCGCCGTCGATGGATTTGTAGAACCGGGTGTTCATGACGTACAGGGTGTTCTCGTCCTTTGGATCGGCCTCGACGTGCGAGTAATACCAGCCGCGAGCGCGTAGGTCGCGGTTGCCGGTAACCCGCGTCCACTTCTCGCCGCCGTTCTCCGTTCGATAAATCCCTCCGGCGTCATCCTTTGCCGTCACGAGTGCATAGACCCGATCCGGGTTCGCGGGGGAGACGGAAACACCGATGCGCCCCACCTCTCCGTCGGGCAACCCGCCCTCGAGCTTCTTCCACTCGTCGCCACCGTCGACCGAAAGATAGAGACCACTCTCCTCACTGCCATCGACGAGGGTCCAGGGCTTTCGCTCCACTCGCCACATCGCCGCGTAGACCTGGCGCGGATTCTTCGGATTCATCGAGAGGTCGACGGCGCCCGTCCGCTCGGAGACAAAAAGGACTTTGTCCCAACTCTCGCCCCCGTCGCGCGAGCGAAAGACACCGCGCTCCTCGTTCGGCCCGAAGATGTGGCCGGTCGCTGCGACGTAAACGAGGTCGGCATCGGACGGATGGATGCGGATACGACCGATCTGCCCCGCTTCGGTGAGACCGATGTGCTCGAAGCTCCGACCCGCATCGGTCGACTTGTAGATACCTTTGCCGACGGAGACGTTCCCGCGCGGACAGGCGGAGCCCGTACCGACGTAGACAACGTTCGGATCGGAAGGTGCTACCGCGATGGCGCCGATCGAGCCGACCGCGAAGGTCTCGTCTGAGATGTTCTCCCAGCTCTGCCCGGCGTTCTCCGTCTTCCATACCCCGCCACCGCTCGCACCCATGTAGAAGGTAAAGGGGGCGTTGGCTACGCCCGTCACTGTGGTCGAGCGCCCTCCGCGGGTCGGACCGATCGAACGGTACTTCATTTCCTTGTAAAGGGTCTCGTCGTAGACCACATTCTCGTCGCGCTCGTCGTCCTCGGGGACGGGGACGGCGGCACGGGCACCGACACCAACCCCGACAAGAAAGAGCGTGATTACGCTCAGTGTAATATGCCTGCTCACGGTCGATCCTCCAATCCAACGAACCTTCAGAAATGCGGGCCTATCCTAGCAGAGGACGGGCCGAACTCCTGCCCTAGAGCATCGGCACCTGCAGTCGGATCCGGGTCGCTGGTACGTGCTAAGAGGTGACACCAGTCCGGTGTTAGGATCGACTTCGTGGACTGGCGCATCTCGCCTCGTCCATCTGGAGTAAAGCGATGTATTGGATGCGACTAGGAGTAGCGCTCGGCTTGGCAATCCTTACCCCGGCCGTGACCGCCGGGGCCCTCGAAGATGCCGGGAACGGCAACTGGCCCCAGTGGCGCGGGCCTTCGGCTAACGGCGTGGCGCCCGGCGGTAACCCGCCCGTCGCATGGAGCGAGGAGAGGAACGTTCGCTTCAAGCTGGAGATTCCCGGTCGGGGCTCGAGCACCCCGATCGTGTGGGAGGACCGGATCTACTTGAAGGATAGTCAATTTCAAGTCGCTCCCGCGTGCCTGCGGCGCGATTATTCGCCTAAGGATGATCTGTTCAGCCTCGTAGGCGGTGTCGAGGTTAGCAGTCGTCGATGAAGAGGCTGGCGCCGGGGGATGGAGCTTCAGATTGAGTTATGTGTTGGCGAGAAGACGAACGAGTGGCGCGGCGTGCCGGCGTCGCGGCACAAGGGAGTGGCGAAATCGGCGATTAGTGTTTTGGAGGAGCGCGGGAGTTGCGGTGTCGCTTATGCAAATGGTCGAGCAATTTTTCGAATGACTTTGTGGTCGGTAATAAAGCCGATCACACGCAGGGTCCCACCGCACTCACATTTCAAAGGATCGACTTGATAGACCCGTTTGATGAGCCGCGCCCAACTTTTTCTGAGAGCGGCGCGCTTTTTTGGCGAGAGCTCGGGTTCGGTCTTGGATTTTGAGCTGTTGTTGTCACCGAGGGAGTGAAGGGAAATGCCGTGCTTTTTCTGGAAAACCCGTGTCCTCGAAGCGTAGGCGCCAAAGTAGTGAACGCCATGTTTTCGAGGCTCTGAATCGTCCGCATTCGGGCTCCTTCGAGGGTATGAGATGTTGCGGGGCCCCTTCGAAGGTCTACCCACCGCAAAAATCTGGGTGAGGACTCGGGCGATGAACTCGAAAATGTCGAGGCTCTCGCCTTTGGGATGGTCTCCACGAATTTCGAAAACGCCTCTAGGATTCGAGCTTTCGGCTCCGTTCGTGTTTTTGGACAGGACGGGAAGACAAGCTGAACGAGCTCCGGGACACGTCGCGACGCCGAGCGGCTGAGCTCGGCATGGAAGAGGAGTTCGAGGCGCTCAACACGATGGTCGGTGCGTTGCTGACGTCGCAGCCCGCGAAGGAGCTCGTCAGCCCCTTGGCCAGAGCTCGCGCCGGCGGCAAGCCGTTCGATCCAGATAGACTCGAGCTGTTCCAAACCCTGATCATGCCGGGATACTGACGCCGGCGTGCGAGAAAGATCAAGACTGACCCGCCCGGATGAATGAATAGAAGGGACAAGCACGGTAACCCAACATCCCTCTTTTTACTTGACGTTATTCTGTACATAATTTAGAATAGAATAACAAATGAGCTTAACCTCGAAAGACATCGTGCCCCTTACCCGTGCCCGGGCGAAGCTGACCGAGCTCGTCGACGAGGTCCACACCGAAGGCGCGGAAAAGATCATCACCAAGAACGGCGAAAGCTGCGCCGCGCTGATCGACGCCGAGCGCCTCGATCACTATCACCGGCTCGAGAGGGAGCACATTCATCTCACGTTGCTCGACGAGGTTCTCCGCGGGTTGGATGATCTCGATGAGGGTAGAACCCTGAGCCTCGCGAAGTTGAAATCGAAACATGGCCGCTAAGCGGCCGCTGTTCACTGAGAATTTTTCGTCCAACCTCGCCGACATCGAATCTTTTCTGGGCGCCGATGGCGCTGGATACTTCGCGAAGTTTTTTGATCGCTTCGTAGAGGAGGTCGTTCCGAACGCTTGTCGTTTTCTGCTGTCCGGTCGTTCCTTTCTCGAGCGCTCCATCTACACGACACAAGCGGAACAGCTGGCGGAGAGGCTCAAGCGTCGATTGCAGGACGACGATGATATCCGGGAGCTCATCGTCGACGACTTCCTTATTCTGTATCTCGTGCGAGCCGACCGCATCGTCTTTCTCTCCATCAGGCACCATCGTCAACTGTCCCATGACCTCAAAACGTTGTGGCGTGAGTAACGACTAGCTTGAAAGAAATAGGCCTGACGCCTTTTTCGCAACCCGCAAAGCTTCGATCATCCAGATCAGTTTCCCACCGACGCTTGCCAGTTCAGGACGACCGTGACGGGTGTCTTAGCGTCGGCGAGCGGCATCGCGACCAGGGACCTCTGGCCGTCGCTCGTGGGTTGGTAACGGCCGTGTTCGATGACGAAGAAGCCGTACAGCAGCCGGAGCGACGCCGTCGGCACCGTGAACAGATCCATCGCGGCGATGTCGTCCTTGTGGTTCCGCAAGAAAGCGAGCCAGCGCTTCACCTGATCGGGCTCGGCAGGGCGGCGCGGCATGTATCGCGACACCGTCATCTCTGAGATAAGGAATCCGAGCTTCGTGAGCTCCGCGTGGATACGCGGTGCACCCCGGGCGTCTTGCGCCATCATCCGGACGAGCCGACGAATCTCGGCGTCGACGCGAGGCCGCCCCGGATGGCGCCGCTGCGAGATCTTCGCCCAGTATCGTCGGAATCGATCCCGATTCCACCGCGCGACCGTGTCGGCGTTGACGACGAGTAAGCGGCTCGCCCACCCGGGCCACGAGGCTCGAAGCGAAACCCAGAATGCTCGGTCCGTGTCCTCGAGCGGTGGCCGGGGGCGCTTCTTCTTGAGCGCCGTAACTTGCTGCCGTAAGGCAAGGTTTTCAATGACAAGACCTCGATGACGGACGTTGTCTACGACGAGCGATAACTTTCTCTGCTCTTCGTTGCCTTGGTGCACAACTCGCGATCTCGGTCCACAATTGTCCTTTACTCACGGATTCGAGGTTCCCCATGAGCATTTTCAAACGCACTCAGCGGAAGTATGTGAAGAAGGCCTATCGCGTGAGGAATTGGCGTGAATATGAGGCGGGTCTACGCAACCGTGGGAGCCTGACCGTCTGGATCTCGCTCACCGCCGGCAAGCTTGTGAACTGGGACGCGCCCCGGCCGAGGAGGAGGAAACCGGGCCGTCAACGCAAGTACTCGAACCACGCCATCGAGACGGCTGTCACCCTGGGCATGGTGTTTCATCTGTCATCTAGGCAGAGCGAAGGGATTGCTGCGATCGTTGTTCGCTCTGATGAAGCTAGACAATGATGTGCCCGATCACACCACGATCTCGAGGCGCAAGGCGAAGCTGGGTAAGGTCCCCTTCTACCAAGACAAGCAGAAGACGCCGTTGCACATCTTGATCGACAGCAGCGGTCTCGCTGTCCACCGCCGGCCAGCTGCGCAGAGCACCAAAGAGCAGGGACTATCGCAAGCTCCATCTGTGTGTCGACGAGCAGAGTGGCGAAGTCGTCGCCGGCGAGCTGACGAGCAAAAGAGCCCGCGATTCATCGCGGGTTGCATCGCTTGTCGGACAGATCGACAGTCCCATCTCATCGGCCAGAGCTGACACCGCATACGACGCCGGCGGCGTCTATGAGGCAATCGAGAATCACAGCGCTCATTGCTCGCCGAGGGTGCTGATACCGCCGCGCAAGGGCGCCCAGCTCGCATCGGGGCCGGCGAGCAGCCGACAGCGCAATCGCAACATTGCAGCACAAGCTCGGCTCGGCAAACGAAAGTGGCACACAGAATCGGGCTACAGCAAACGGAGCAAAGTCGAGACAACGTTCCATCGCTACAAGGCTATCGTGGGCTCAGCGATGCGAGCGAGAGGGTTGGCGGCACAGAGAGTCGAGGCAAGGATCGGGTGCAAGATTCTCAACACGATGACGGCGCTCGGGATGCCTGATAGCGAGATGATCGGATGATGGGAGTCGGGGCCAAGCGAGCTCTCGGCCTCTATCGGAGTTGTGCACCAAGGCAACGGATCGCCGGTTCATGCTTGCCGGTTTCCGGATCGCGCATTCGCTCGCGGGTGTGAAAGTGAATTTTGTAGTTCCCGCTGCGATAGGCCATGACCCGGTGGTGGTAAAACACGTGCCGGGTTCTCGTGCTCTTGCCGCCAGAAAGCAGCACGCCGGACGCGTCACGTGAGTCGATGGCCTGGCCTTCGGCGACGGTGGCGCCGGTGAGCGTTGCGACGGTGGCGTAGACGTCCTGATTCACCACGAATTCGCCGCTTACCGCCGGTTTGATCTTTCCGGGCCAGGTGAAGATCGCCGGCACGCGCTGGCCGCCCTCCCAGGTGGTGGACTTCTCGCCGCGCAGCGGTGTGGCCACGCCGCCGAACTCCTTGAACATGGTCCACGGGCCGTTGTCGCTGGTGAAGACGATCAGCGTCTTCTTGCTCAGGCCCGCCTCCTCGACGGCTTTGACGATTTCGCCGACGGACCAATCCAATTCGCCGATCACGTCTCCATAGACCCCGTTCTTGCTCTTTCCCTTGAACTCCGCCGAGGCAAAAATCGGCACGTGCGGCATGTTATGCGCGAGGTAGATGAAAAACGGCCCGTCCTTGTGCTTCTTGATCAGCTTGATCGTTTCTGCCGTGTATCGCCCGATAAACTCGGATTGCGGGCAGGGGCCTTTGCTTTCCCGGTTGATGATCAGCGGGGTCTTCCAGGCTTCCTCCGGGGCGTCACGGAACGATGCGTAGTTCGACCGCGGCCCGTCCCCGTCGTTGCTGCCCCTAGTGCCGTACCAGGTGTCGAACCCCTGGTCGAGCGGGTGAGTGCCCTTGCCAATGCCCAGGTGCCATTTGCCGATCAGTGCCGTGGCGTACCCTCGCTTCTTGAGCATCTCGGCAATCGTGATCCGCTCGGCCAGCTTCCTAGAGTTGCGACCCATGAGGCCGGGGCGGTTGGGGACGTCGTATAGAAGGTACTGTCCACGCCGCGCAGTCGCGAGTACGGACTAACTACCAGTGCCACGGTACGGTGCGCATCCACATGGTCGAGTCCATTTTGGGCATCGTCCACCACCACAAAGATGGCCATCTTGCTCCACAGCGAACTGCGCGATGCCGTCTCCACAATGCGCCCCAGCGCCGGCAGTCGTCGTTGCGCCCCACCGAGGCTGCGGGAGTGTAGTTACCGGGACGCGTCCCCCAACTATGATCGTCGGGCAGGGCCAGTAGCGGAAAGCGCGGCACGCGTCCCTCCTGCTCAAATTGCTTGAACTCTTGGATCCAGTCTTCCGCGCGCTCCAGATCCGTATAGTCCGACCGGCGCACGCGTGTGTAGGTGGGATGGATGTGACCTTCCAGACTCGGAAACCGCGGCCCCGCCTTGCCGTCCCTTTCCTCCACCATTTCCCCGTAACTGCGATAGCTGATTCCAGATCTGGCACACAGATCCCAGATAAATCCTCCATCGGGCGTGTAAAGATCAGGCCTCCAGTAATTGCTCTTCCCCGCCGCCCGTATCCGGCGGGCCAGACCTTCTCAGTGTAATCGGTGGCGTAGGCAGCCGTGGACCAGGAATGCCCATCCACGCTGACCTCGGCGTCGACGTAAAAGTTGTCCAGCAACACGAACTCCCGGGCCAGGGCGTGATGATTGGGTGTGACTTCTTCTCCAAAAAGGGTCAGGCTGGGATCACCGTTGCCGAGAGAGCCAGGTCATTGGGATGGCTCCCCACTTCAATCGTCTTTCTCACCGTCTCGGCGGGCTCCACCGGAGACGTAGAGTCGGTTTTCGGTAGAATCAAAAGCTTGATCACCGAGTTTCAAACCGCCAAAAAGATCCTCGACTGCATCGGCTTGCCACCACAGCCCATTCGCCTCCCCTTTTCAACGACACGGTCTACGTTGCCTTATGAACCGTTAGCGCTACGCCGGCAAGCCGGGGCAGTGCCGCGAAACGCCACCCGTCTATTTTCCCGACCTCGTACGAGCACGCCTTGGCACCTTTCACTCCGCAGGCCATGTCGTCCAGTCCTTTTGAACGGACGAGTCACCCCCTATAACCTTTCCCACACCCCTTGAGCACGACTTCTAGTTCGCCTGGCGGAAAAGTAATGTACTATCTTGAACATGGACGACGACGACCGAGCCATCTTCGCAAAGTGGCTGCGAGAGCATCTGAGCTAGGACCGCGGCGAACGAATGCGGTGGTCAGCTCCACGCCTTTTGGTGTGGGCGTTTTCTCGAATGAGTCATCGGCTGGGCTTTTCCCCCCGTAAGCGACACGGCCAGGCTTGTTTTTAACCCTTTGCGGCACTATGCTCCCCCTTCCCAGAAAGGGATATATCTCAGGTGCGGGTGCTCGTTTGTCTCGGGCATTTCGCTAAGTAGCGCGAAGCGGGGTTACTGAGGGATGGCGTTCGCGGTTCTCCTGACCAGCATTGCTTTCATCCTCGTTGCCATCATCGTCCTGAAGCTTCATCCCTTTCTGGCCCTCATCCTGGCGGCCATCCTGGTGGGACTTCTGTCCCCGCGGCCCCTCCTGGAAGGCGAAGTGGAGAGTGCCCGGCGGCAGCTCGAGAAGGAGCTTCGCGAAGGGGTCGAAAGCGGGGCTCTTTCTCGGGGAAAACTTGCGGGAGCGACTCGAAGGGGTCCGCTGGCGCGTCGAGGCCGGCAAACGGGCGCCCAAGCCCATCCAGGCCTTGGAGCTCACCGCTGTCGGGTTCGGCACCACGGCGGGTAGCATTGGCATCGTCATCCTTCTGGCGGCGATCATCGGCCAGTGCCTCATGGAGAGCGGCGCCGCGGACAAGATCGTGAGGCGGTTTCTAAGTCTCCTGGGAGAGGAGCGCGCCGGCATCTCCCTCTTGTCGAGCGGGTACCTCCTTTCGATTCCCGTTTTCTTCGATACCGTCTTCTTTCTGCTGGTACCACTGGCGCGCGCCCTTCGCTTGCGGACCGGCAAGAACTACGTCCTGTACATCTGCTCCATTTGTGCCGGCGCCGCGATAACCCACTCCCTGGTGCCGCCCACTCCGGGACCCCTGGTCATGGCCGACACCCTGGGGCTCGACCTGGGTTTGGCCATCGCCGGCGGGGCCCTGTTGGGTCTTCTTCCGGCGCTTTTTGGCCTGGTTCTCTCCGGGCGCGTGAACCGCAAGCTCGAGGTCCCTTTCCGTGACGCGGCAGGGCCGTCTCGAAAAGAGCTCGAAGCCGTCGTCAGCCGGAAGGAGCAGGAGTTGCCCGGCTTCTTCGTTTCCGCCTTGCCGGTGCTCTTACCGGTGGTGCTGATTACGGGCCACAGCCTTATCGACGCCCTGGCGAAGGCAAATCTCGCCTTCGCGCCGGCGACGGCCTGGACGGGGTTTTTCGGCAACAAGAACATGGCGCTTCTCCTGGCCTCTTTCATTGCGGCCGCGGTGCTCGTTCGGGAGAAGCAACTGGGTTTGTCGGAGCTCGGAAGGCGGCTCGAGCCCGCCATTGCGAGCGCCGGCGTGATCATCCTGATCACCAGTGCGGGCGGTGCTTTCGGCCAGATGCTGTCTCGCATCGGGATCGACGAGACGCTTCGGCAAATGCCGAGCGGGGAAGGAGGCCTCAGCTTCCTCTTTCTCGCCTGGGGCATGGCGGCGGTCATGAAAATTGCCCAGGGCTCGGGTACAGTATCCATGATCACCACCTCCGCCATCATGGTGGCGATTCTTCCGGACGCTTCGGCTCTTCCCTACCACCCGATCTACATCTTTGCCGCCATCGGTTTCGGCTCGGGCTTCATCTCCTGGATGAACGACAGCGCCTTCTGGGTGGTGTGCAAGATGAGCGGCTTTACCGAGGGGGAGACGCTCCGTACTTGGACCTTCGTGGTTGGTGCAATTGGGGTGGTGGGCCTCGTCGAGGTCGTTCTTTTAGCATCGGTGCTTCCCCTCGTTTGAATAGCCCACAGGAGTCGGCAGAAATGAAAGCCTTCTACGATGAGAACGTAGATCCCAAAGCCTTCGAAGGGGAGACGGTGGCGGTCTTGGGTTATGGAATTCAGGGGCGGGCGCAGGCCCTCACCCTTCGGAACAGCGGCGTCGAGGTGATGGTGGGGAACCGGGAGGACGCCTACCGGGAGCGCGCCGTCGAGGACGGTTTCGGGGTCCTCACGGTGGAGGAGGCGAGCCGGCGCAGTAGCATCATCATCGTCTTACTTCCGGACGAGATCCAGCCCGAGGTGTTCGAGTCCGCCATTCGATCCGGACTGAGCGCCGGCAACGCTCTGGTTTTCGCCCATGGTTTTGCCGTCCACTACGGCCTCATCGAGCCGCCCGAGGACGTGGACGTCTTGCTCCTCGCCCCCCGAATGCCGGGCTCTTTTCTGCGCGAGCGCTACCTCAAGGGCTGGGGCATTCCGGCCTTCGTGAGCGTCCGGCACGACGCGAGCGGGCGGGCTTGGCCGAGGCTTCTCGCGCTTGCGGGCGCTCTCGGCGTCACCCGCTGCGCCGCCATCGAGGCGAGCTTCGCGCAAGAGACGGAGCTCGATCACTTCTCGGAGCACTTCACCTATCCGTTGATCTTCCGGGCCCTGGAGGTGGTCTTCGAGACGCTGGTCGAGGCCGGCTATCCGCCCGAGCTTGCGCTCATGGAGCTCCATGGGTCGGAGGAGCTCGGGCAAGTGCTCGTGGCGGCCGCAAGCGAAGGGCTGTTTCCTATGCTCGATGCGCACGCCTCGCCGGCCTGTCAGGTAGGGATCGCTCATTATTGGGAGCATGCGCTCGGTCCCACCCGGGAGCTGAAAAGGCGCGCTCGCGAGGTGCTCAAGGGGATCAAGGATGGGAGCTTCGCCCGGCACTTGGTCCGTGAGGCGAAGAGCTCCTATCCCGAGCTCCGGCGTTGGCGGGGCGCCCGTTCGCTCAATCTCGCGCAGGCCGAGAAGCGCTTGCGGGAGAAGCTGCGCGGCCAGCCGCAGGCTCATCGGGGGCAATAGTGGTGACGCGACCGGTTCTCTGTTCGGTGGTGCTTCCGCCATCAACTGTTACTCAGGCCGCCAGAAGCTCGTCCACGATCGGGGTGGTCGGCAGCCGGCTCGGCACGGCGTACGTGATCGCGCCGATGCTTACTAATAAAGATGGCGGCAGACACACGAATACCTTGCGGAAAGTGAGTCGCCGGGTGGCGAGTTCGGCCTGCATCGCCGGAGTCCGGGTCTCACGCCCGAACTTCAGAGCGCCGTGCGGGCGGACGAAGTTGTAATGACAACGCAGCAGCTCGAGATGTCTTCGAGCTTCTCCTCCGAGCGAGCATGGGAGAGCGTTCGCCGGGACAGATAGGCCGAGCCCTGTCGGATGGTCAGATTCATCCGTTCAATGAACGACGTGTTCAATGTCGACGAGTCCTCCGAGTTATTGAGCACTTCTTCGAACCGCCACGACGCTCCCATCATCTCTCTTCGTTCGACCTTCACGATACGATCGTTTCTTCGCGTCTTGAGCACCTGGCCGTACAGAGCCGCTGGACCAAAGACGCGACGGACTCCGTGACGCTCTTCTCATAGAAATCGAATCCGTCGGTGACGATCAAGGGAAGACGCTCGAAATCCATCCGGTTCGCGACGTCGCGCAGTAGAGCGAGCGCGCTTCGTGTTTCGGTAGCTTCGTCTTCCAGTCACTGTCGATGGCCAGAGCCGCGACCAAACCTCGATCGCGACGAATATCCACGTTGGCCGCGTCTTGCCGCCGGCGAAGGAGCGAATCTCGTCCGCCTGCAGCTCCTCGACGCCGAATTCGGCAGTCCGTCTCTGGTTGAAGCCACGGCAAACGTCGGCGGCTTTCTCAAGCCATCGAGCGACGGTGTTCCAGGCAAGCCCTTCGATCCGAGCAATCGCGTAAATGCTGACACCTTCGACTCTGAGAGCGACCACTGCGTCGAAAGTCGCCCTTCGATGGAGAGTGTGCCTTTCGTCGAAGAGAACGTCTTTTCGCACTCGACGCACCGGTAGCGACGGCGTTTCCCGGATCTCGTCCGGTAGAATCCGTGCCGAACAACGTTCCCGGAGCCGACTTTTTCATGCGGACGACATTCGGGGTTGAGACAGCTCGGACTTTTCACTCGCGTGGGCCTTGTCGACGAAAGAACTACGTCCGTCGAAATCAGGCGCAAACTCTAGCACGCAGACTGTTTAGGGCCTGCCCACCAACACTTGATTGCGGAAGCACCGATCGTTCCGCGCCCGTGCTGTGTCTGAATCACAGCCAGCACGCTCCTCTGCGCGTGAATTCCGCTAGCCACGCGTCGGATTCAGCTCAGCTTTGACCAACGACTCATGCGAACCCCCCTCAAGTTGGAATTCTGCCTCCCCAGGCATGCCGACAGACCTTGATTTTTCCTATCCTTTTTCCTATCCTTCAAAAAAGGAGATGACGCTAAAGGGAAAGAAAGAATACAAAAAGAAGGAAGAACTAAAAAGGAGGACATGATGAAAAAAATCCATAATTTGAAACTTTTTGGATTGGTGGCCTTCCTGGCTTTTGCTTTGGTTTTTATTGGTATAGACGTTATTGAAGGCCAAACCCAAGACCGCCCAGCACTGGAAGATTACAGGATCATGCCAATTTTTCCTGGGCAACCTGTATCGGATCCACAGATATCCCCTGACGGTACCAAAGTTCTCTTCACTTACAGGACCGCGAACGTGAAAGAGGACAGATACCACAGCCACATATGGCTCCTCCCCTTGGATGAGAAAAAGCCGAAACAGTTTACATACGGCAACGGCAACGACAGCCATCCCAGATGGTCCCCAGATGGGAAGACCATCCTTTTCCTCTCCGATCGTTTGAGCGAGGAGAATAAACCAGGGATGCAGATATTCGTGATCCCTGCCGACGGCGGTGAGGCAAGATGTCTTACCTCTGTAGAGGAAGGCGTTGAGCGCCCCACCTGGTCCCCCGACGGCAAGACCATACTTTTTCTCTCAAACGTCTTCAAAGGTGAGAGAGCGAAGGGCAGCGACATCATGATCATCAGACGCATGCCTTACAGGAATACTAGTGGTGAATATATATATGACAAGTGGACGCATCTCTTCTCAGTCCCGTCCAAAGGCGGTGAGGTAAAGCAGCTGACCGATGGAGAGTTCAACATAAATATGGCCGTCTGGTCCCCCGATGGCAGCCGCGCAGTCTTTCTCTCTCGCGGGCGCATCTACACCATCTCCTCAAAAGGAGGAGATCCAGAGCTTCTGTGGAAGGCTAACGGATCTATAGGAGCTCTAGGATTGTCCCCGGATGGGAAGTACTTCGCTTTCGGTGCGAGTGAAAGGGTTAGAGCGGACCCTGCCCCCCCCTTCTTTAGAAATTCCGACATTTCCGTCTTACCAGTAGAAGGCGGTGAGCCTGAGAACCTCACGGCTGACTTCGATAGGGATGTCAGCCGGAGTCCGTTGATTTGGTCTCCTGACTCCAAATACATCTACTTTTGGACTGACGACCACGGGAGCAGACACCTGTACAGGGTTAGCTTGAACAGAGAGGTGGAGAGGGTGACCGAGGGAAATATTACCGTAGGGGGCTTAAGCCTGGACAGAACTGGTTCTGTTCTCGTCTTCAACGCTTCGGATGCTATGACCCCGACGGAGCTCTGGATAAAGGATGAAAAAGGCACGAGGCGCCTCACGGAGATGAACGAGGGGTTGCTGAGCAAGCTGAGGTTGAGCAAGCCCGAGGAGTTCTGGTTCACCGCCAGCGACGGCGTCAAAGTCCAGGGATGGATAGTCAAGCCCCATGAATTAAAAGAGAAGGAGAGGTACCCGACGATCTTCTTGCTACACGGTGGGCTATACAGGGGTTCATACGGATTCCGACCGATGCCGCGCGCGCAGGTATTAGCGGACCACGGCTTCGCTGTGGTGTACATGAACTTTAGGGGCAGTGGCGGGTACGGAGAAGCCTTCGCAGGCGAGGTCTTATTCTCGCCCTCTGCTGACGGCTCAGGCAACTGGGGTGATCGGGATTACCAGGACATCATGGAAACCGTAGACTATGTCATCAATACCTATCCCTTCATCGACCCTGAGAGGCTGGGCGTCACGGGCGGCTCATACGGAGGCTTCATGACGAGCTGGATTGTTGGGCAGACGGACCGGTTCAAGGCGGCCGTTAGCTCGGCAAGTAGGAACAACCACTACAGCAGCATGTTAACTTCTGCTAGTTATGGGACTCGCCCTGAGATCTCTGAGAGGAAGGCCCCGTGGGATAACCTGCAGCGGCTCATGGAGAAGTCCCCCATCACCTACGTCAAGAACGTGAAGACGCCGCTGTTAATCATCCACTCTGAACTGGACTTTGTTACTGCGATTGAACAGGCTGAACAGCTCTTCACAGCGCTGTGGAAGCTGAAAAAAGTTGTTGAGTTCATCAGAATCCCCAACGAGCCCCACGGCGTGAGAGGGCCTAAGCACATAGTGGAGAGGGAACAGCACACAGTCAGATGGTTTGACACATACCTAAGGTAAACGTGAGATCTTTATATGAGAGATGAAATAACTATTTGGGTTCCACATCAATTGTTCACACAACTATCATTAAATGGGTGCTTCCGCGATCAAGTGTTGGTGGGCAGGCCCTAAACAGTCTGCGTGCTAGAGTTTGCACCTGATTTCGACGGACGTAGTCCTTTCGTCGACAAGGCGCACGCGAGTGAAAAGTCTGATCTGTCTCAACCCCGAATGTCGTTCGCATGAAAAAGTCGGCTCCGGGAACGTCGTTCGGCACGCCCTACTACCGTCTCCAGCATCGAAGGGCTTTCCGCGAGGTATTCGTGTGTCTGCCGCCATCCTTATTAGTAAGCATCGGCGCGATCACGTACGCCGTGCCGAGCCGGCTGCCGACCACCCCGATCGTGGACGAGCTTCTGGCGGCCTGAGTAACAGTTGATGGCGGAAGCACCTCGAGAAGATGCAGGAAGCGCTGGACGCCATCGGTTTCTCCGCGCCGTCGAGGAGCTAAGACGGTCTTGTGCTGCCGCTTCGGACGGAGCGCGGTCTCGGATAGAATCAGGGCAGCCCCCCGCCCTGGTCATTGATGAGATTTCCGCAACCGCTCCTTCTCGTTCTCGCCCTCGCGGTGCCCGTCCATGCGGGGCCTCAAAATGGGCCCATCGACTACGAGACGGCGCGCCTCGAACGGCGACTCATGGCGGTGCGCACGTACGGAGCCATTCTTCTCGACGGGGCGCTCGAGGAGGGCGATTGGCGCGAGGCCCCGGTAAGCCAAGGACTTCATCCAAAGAGAGCCCCGGGAGGGGGAGCCCGCCACTTTCGATACCGAGGTCCGGGTTCTCTACGACGACCAGAACCTGTATATCGGCGTCGAGGCCTACGACAACGAGCCGGACAAGCTCATCATCCGCGACCTGACCGGAAACTACTTTGCAGCAGCCTCGGGAGTGAGTGTAAAGCCGAGCTTTTCGGCTGCCTTTCGCAAGCCGTTGATGTGGTTTCGGCGAAAGCGCTCCTCGAAGGCAGATGCACCGATGTCTGTGTATTCGTGACCATATTTGAGCATGCGGAAGACGAGCTGAGCGAGCTTTCTTGCGGTGGCAAAGATCGCGGTTTTAGCGTCTTTACGTCGGGCGATGCGGCGATAGTAAGCACCAAGTGCGGTCTTCGAACGGTTGAGTGACAATGCAGCCATGCGTAAGGCACCGGCGATACGGTTGGAGCCGGTGCCATTGGGGCGTTTGTAGAGTAGCTTTCCACCCGAGATGGGGCGGCGCGGCGCAAGACGGAGCCACGAGACAAAGTGATTTTCACTGGGGAAGGCAGAGAGGTCGAACCCGACCTCGGTGAGTAGGATCGCGGCGGTATCGGGGCTGATGCCGTCGATGCGGGTGAGATCGCATCCAGCAAAACGCCACAGTTCGGTTCGCTGTTCCTGCTCGCCGCGGCGCCGCATGGCGCTTTGCTTGTTCGGGTTCGGATGAGCGGGCACACTGTCGTGTCTGCGCTCGGTCGGCTGAAGCTCGATGACCACTTCACGGATAGACGCTGGTCGTAGAGTTCGATTTCGGCTTGTAGCACATCGTAAAGGCGCAGCGCCGATGCGAGATTGAAAAGATGCTCGTCACGCCAAGTGCCGGTGAGATGCTCTGCGATTTCGTCTACGCTTTTCTTGCATCGATGATCTCGAAACTCGGCGAGCTTCATCGGGTCACGTTCGCCAGAAACGATGGCACGAACGATGAGCATTCCGGTCTTACCGGTAATGTCGGTCACCGCACGGTGGACTTGCACGTTCATCTGGTCCAGAGCCTTCTGCATCCATTGGACGGCTTGGCCCCGATGCTCGATTAGTTCTTGACGCTGCCGGTGCATCGAGCGTAATCGGCAAATCGACTCCCCCGGGCGAAACGAGCCACGCAGAAGTCCGCAGCTGTGTAACGTCTGCAGCCATTGACAATCTTGCATATCGGTTTTGCGACCCGGAACGTTCTTCAGCTGCCGAGCGTTGACAAGAACGACCTCGATACCACGGGATTCGAGCAACTCATAAACCGGAATCCAATAGACGTGGGTGCTTTCCATCGCCACCGACTCCACACCTTGCTCGATAAGCCAATCCGCAAGCTCAACCAGCGCCGGCGTTGTCGTGGAAAACACCCGCACGTTCGGCCGACCATCAGCTAGCTGCGGACCGCAGACCCAATGCTCTCGACTCCCGAGATCGATGCCCGCTACCATCGGTCGTATCGACGGCAGGGAATTCCGTGAGAGACGCTTCGCCGCTTTGCTCTTCCTTCGTTTGTTCATTCGCTCACCTCAAGTGTATTTTGTGAGCGAAGGCTCCGGCCCGAGATGGCGATCGAATGGATTCTGACCGTGGGGAGTGCTTTCGTTGGAAGCCTCGCCAATGATAGGGAGCCGGCTCGGACCCAAGCTGACCCTGGGGCATCATGCACCAATGACAGTACGGGGCTCGCTGCCGGAGCCTTCACCGACAACCTTTCTACCAGCTTTGGTAGTTTCCTACTTGATAGGCCCGGCCTCCGGCCGGGGGCGTAGCTGACCCGTGACTACAACACGCGCTCCGTCGATTCCGTCGCCATCATCCTGGACACGTTCCACGATCGCCGCAACAGCTACACGTTCGAGACGAATCCGATGGGGGCCAAGTACGACAGTCAGTCTTTCAACGAGGGGCAGGAGTCCAACCACAACTGGGACGGCGTGTGGCACGTTGCCACCCGCATCGTAGAGACGGGCTGGACGGCGGAGATCGCCATCCCGTTCAAGACCCTGAAGTTCAGCGATGCTCGAGTTCAAACCTGGGGCGTCAACTTCATGCGCCGGAACCGGCGACTGAACGAGGACAGCTTCTGGTCGCCCATTCCAAGGATCCATACCGCAACCCGCGTTTCGCTCGCCGGGACCCTGGAGGAGATGCGGGACGTGCGTCCCGGATCGAGTTTCAAGCTCACGCCCTACGTGACCAGCGGCGTCACCGAGAACGAGCAAGCGCTCCGGGAAGGGGATTTCGATGCGGGCCTCGACGCGAAGATCGGAATCGGCACTGGCCTGACGCTGGACCTGACACTCAATACCGATTTCTCCCAGGTGGAGGCCGATGTGCAGCAGGTGAACCTGACGCGGTTCAGCCTCTTCTTTCCCGAGAAACGAGATTTCTTCCTCGAGAACTCGGGCATCTTTCGTTTCGGTCCACCGGAGAGCCCGCGACGGAGGGCCTTTCGGAGCAGTTTCGGCCTGGCGGCTGGAGGAGGTGTGCGTGGTGGTCAGAGCCGGGGCAACGATTTACTCCTGTTCTTCAGCCGGACGATCGGCCTCTCCGAAGACGGCGAGCCCATCCCGGTACGCGCGGGAGGACGCCTTACCGGCCGCGCGGGATCCTACCAACTCGGGTTTCTCGGGATCCTGACCGGTGAAGAGATGGGCATCTCGACGGGTGACAGCTTCAGCGTCGTGCGGGTGAAGCGAAACGTTTTCGCTAACTCCGACATCGGCGTCATGTTCATCAACCGGGAGACGATGGACTCTTCTCACTACAACCGGAGCATCGGTGTGGATGGCAACTTCCGTCTCAATCCGGCGATGGACGTCAATGCCTACATTGCCAAAACAGCTACGCCCGAGCTCGAAGGGGACGACCTCGCCGGCCGCATCGCCTACGCCTTCACCTCGAGGTCGCTGAATTTTTCGGCGTCGTACTCGAGTCTCCAGGACAATTTCAACCCGGAAGTCGGCTTCGCGCCGCGGCTCGGCGTTCGGCGTGCGAGGGCCAACGTCCGGTACCGCTACCGTCAGCCCTGGTGGCGGGGCATCGTGCGCGAGATCGGCCCCAACCTGGATTTCGACCACTTCACCGACCAGCAGGGCAAGGTGGTGAGCCGTTACGTCAACGTCCGCGTCTCGTTTCGGCTGCAAAGTGGTGGCATCGTCGCTCTCGGTCGACGTGGCAGCCTCGAGCAGCCCACAGATCCTTTCGAGATCCATCCCACGACGACCATCGAGCCCGGCTTCTACACCTTCGGCGAGAACTTCTTTACCGTCTTCACCGACCCGAGCCAGCTTCTCTCCAGCAACGTCAGCATCTCATCGGGCGACTTCTACTCCGGAAAGAAACAAACGTACAGACTCGGCGGGGCGCTCAAGCTCGGCGGCCGGCTGACCGCGGTGGCCGCCTGGTCGTTCAACGACGTCGACGTCGACGAGGGGGCTTTCACGACGCATCTCGTCACGACCCGCTTCATCTACGCCTTCAGCACGAGGATGTTCCTGAACGGTCTCGTTCAGTACAACAGCGTCACCGAGGAATGGAGCAGTAACATCCGGTTCAACTTCATCTACCGCCCGCTTTCCGACTTCTTTCTCGTCTACAACGAAAGTCGGGACGATCGCGGTCAGCGCATCGACCGTGCGCTCATTGCCAAGTTCACCTACCTGTTCGATTTCTGAGCGGAACCCGGGGGCATTAAAGGGTTGATGGTCCGAGGAGCACACGATGGTTCGTAGAGTCTTCTTTTTCGTCGCGACGCTTCTTGCGCTCGCCGAGAGCGTTGCACCGGTGTCCGCCACGGGAGCTCGCGTCTGGCGAATCGAGGAAGCCTCCATCAGCGACATCCATGACGCGATGAAACGCGGAAGACTCACGGCTCGAGAGCTGGTGCAGATTTACCTCGAGCGGATCGAAGCCTGCGACAAGCAGGGCCCGTCGCTGAATACCCCTCTGGTCAAAAAACTCATGCGGCGTCTCGCTGACCCTCGTGCTCTGCGAGCCCGTGCAGCGTCGCGATGTTCTGGTGATTGAGCTCTTCCAGAGCTCGTTTGCCAAGCTGTTTTCCGATCTCGGCCAAGGTCTCCGCTCACCATCGGTCAGGCGCAAACGCCCCTGCAGCTGATCTCGAAGAATACGATTCTCGGTAACGAGGTATTCGTTGCGCAGGAGCAGTTCTCGATCGACCGATCCCGTGATGCACGTCAGCATTGTCTTCCAGTCCATTGTGTCTCCCCGAAGAACTGGAGTAAGTACCTGACCACGGCCTGTGATTCAAACGGTCTAACGAACCTACGCCAAGCCCTCTCAAACTGGCCTGCGGTAGCGCGTTTGAGTTTATCGACCAGACGACCAGGTAGAAGTGACTGGCCCGCTGTGACTTTGAAGGTTCCGATGACAGGATTGCCGAGTCTTCACTATTCCTTCCCGCGTGTGTTCGCTGCGATGGGAAGATCGCCCAGGATGATCTGCGGTGCGAGGCCGTGCTCTGTGATGATGACCTTTGCATTGTCCTTGAGTGCGTTTTCGGTCACCTCCAACTGTTTCAAGTCCTTTGCGTTTCCAACAAAGAACTTCGCTGCTGCCTCGTTTACAAGTCTGACAGCCCTTGCCTTTCCTTCTGCGACGCGGATCGCAGCTTCCCTTTGCCCTTCCGCCAACTGGATTGCGGCGAGCTTGTCCTGTTCCGCTGCCTCGAATCTCCCTGTGGCCATAAGCTTCATCGCACGACGTTCCTGCTCGGCAGTCTTCTCTTTATGCATAGCCTCCTTGATGTCCCTGGGCGGATCGATCAAGCGGATTTCCACTTTGCAGACTTTTAGGCCCCAGTCTTCGGTCATCTTGTCGAGAACCATCTGTAGATTCGAAGATATGCGCTCGCGGGCCGTCAGACTCTCGTCCAGGGTAAGCTCGCCGAACTCTTGCCGAAGGTTGGTCTTGGCGAGCTGAAGAACCGCTGCCTTCCAGTCATCTATGTGGTAGAAGGTCTTCTGAATCTCTTCAGCCGACAGTCCGGGTCTGACCCAGATGAGTCCATCAACCCGGATCTCAACGTTGTATTTTGTGATGACGTGCTGCGGTTCGATGCTCATCGTATGCTCCCGAATATCACGAACTCGAGTAATACTGAGAAGAGGCCACTGCAGATGAAACCCAGGCTCAGCGAATTTCTCGTACCTTCCCAAATGTTCCACGATTCCTCGTTCGAAAGGCCTGATGGTGTACAGAGGAAAAAAGATGGTTCTCATTTGCGACTCCTTTCGTTTATCTTCTGGAATTAGGCTGGCCTGATCGCGACTTCCGGCGCCGTCGTCGGGATCGGCTGCACTCCGTCGTTGGCGTCGCCGATCCGGGTGTTCACAGTGAGTCCTTTAGTGTCCGTCTTATTGCTCTACAGACAGAGACGACAAAAAGTGGAGAACAAACCGCGGCTCGGCCACATATCAGAAACAAGCAGTGCGTGACTTTATTGGGCGGGCGCCTCGGTTCCGAGCGTGACCGGAATGGTCCGGATAATGGCCCCGGGGAAAGCTCTTATCAGGCAGGCACAGGCTTCGGGGAACGCGGTAACAGATATTTGATAGCCAACGTCAGGACGATTGCCGCCAGCAGTAGCATGAGCAGGAGCCACAATTCCCTTGGAACGACGGGCTCGTATCGCTGCTGGACCAGGATGACGAACTCCGAACCGGCGACCGGGGCGAAACTCGCAACCCAACGGCCGTCGTTTTCTTGTTGAACCGCCCCGGGTTTTCCGGAGACTCCAACTCTTGAGAGGATGGAGTCATGGCAAGACGAAGCAGGTATTCACCGGAGTTGAAAGAGCGAGCAGTGCGGATGGTTTTCGACCAGCAGGCTCAGCACGAATCTCAGTGGTCAGCGATCTCATCGATCGCGTCGAAGATTGACTGCACGCGGGAAACGCTACGGACGTGAGTGCGGCAAGCAGAGCGTGATGCTGGGAAGCGCGCGGGGCTGACGACGGACGAGCGTCAGCGGCTGAAGGAGCTCGAACGAGAGAACCGTGAGCTAAAGCGGGCGAACGAGATCCTTCGCAAGGCGTCGGCGTTTTTCGCCCAGGCGGAGCTCGACCGCCGACCGAGGTGATGTCGTTCGTCGACGAGAACCGTGAGAGTTACGGGGTCGAGCCGATCTGCCGCATGTTGCCGATTGCCCCGTCGACCTACTACGAGCAGAAGGCTCGTCAGAAGGACCCGGCTCGCTTGCCGGCGAGGACCAAGAGAGACCAAGAGCTTCGAGAAGAGATTCGCCGCGTGAGGAGAGAGAACTTCGATGTGTACGGAGTTCGCAAGGTGTGGCAACAGCTGTGTCGAGAGGGCAGCCAAGTGGCCCGGTGCACCGTGGCCCGTCTGATGCGTGAAATGGGGCTTCAGGGCGCGGTCCGTGGACGTCGATTCAAGACGACGAAGCCGGATTCGAGCGGCACTCGCCCGATGGACCTCGTGGAGCGCGACTTCAACGCCACACGCCCGAACGAGCTCTGGGTTTCGGACTTGACCTACATCGCTACGTGGCGCGGCTTCGTGTATGTCGCCTTCGTCATCGACGTCTTCGCTCAACTCATCGTCGGCTGGCGAGCGACGACATCGTTGACTGCCGGCATCGCTCTCGATGCGTTGGAGCAGGCGCTGCACGAGCGCCGACTAGACCCAGAAGATCCATTGGTGCATCACAGCGATCGCGGCGTGCAGTACGTCTCGATCCGTTACACCGAGCGGCTCGCCGAGGCGGGCATTGAGCCGTCCGTCGGCAGCCGAGGCGACTCCTACGATAACGCTTTGGCGGAATCCATCATCGGCCTCTACAAGACCGAGGTGATCCGTCGACGCGGGCCCTGGCGTGGTCTCGAGGACGTCGAGTTCGCCACCCTCGAGTGGGTGCATTGGTACAACACGCAACGACTCTTGGAGCCGATCGGAAATGTCCCCCCGGTCGAGTACGAGATGAACTATTATCGGTCGCAGGAAGGCTCGCTAGAGATGGCGAGACTCAACTAAAACAGTCTCCGGAAAACCCGGGGCGGTTCATGTACTGGATCCACGTAGTCCCCGGCGAACCCTGATTCGACGGCACTCAGATACTTCTTCGGAAACCATACAGGCTCAATTCCGCGTTCGTACCCCGGATGCAGCAAGATGACGAAGTCTGACGCACTCTCGGGGACCTTCCGGGTCTCCCCAGGAACGATGGACGAATCTCTGCGCGCCAGTAGCGCGGTGACAAATCTCGACTCTTCTATTTCCGGCAGGCCCATCTTGCGACTCGTGGTGATCGTCGCCACAACGACGCCCACATTGTCTCCGTCGTGCCGCACCCAGGCGGAGATTCCGAACTTGTACAGTTCGTCAGCAAGCGATTCGAAAACCTGAGAAATATATGTGCCTGACACACCGCTCAAAATTTTGAGGTAGTTGCGACCACGGAAATCGATGCCTTCCGTGTCTGGCGACATCTCAGGCCAACGCGCCAGGATTTCCCCGTTACGCTTATCAATAACGAACCAGCTCTCGAATGGAGAAGACGCGTCAAGATCGACACGAGTGTTCCCGGTTTCTTCCATGAATGCCTGCAGGGCCGGTCGGTTTCGCTGCACCAGAAGCTCTCCAAGTCGTGGATTCTCGGCAACTCGTGCGACAGCTTGGCTCAGCTGCTGGAGGCGAATCTCGACGTGTTGGGCCTGTTGCCGAGCCAGCGCGGCCTGTACCCGGCGAGGTTCCTGCAGGCCATCCACCACATCCAAGGCAACAAACGCCAGCAACGCGACGAGCGGGTAGTGGGGTCTTTTCAAAAGACCCCACTACCGACGAGCGCAGCCGCAAGGCCCAGCCCGACAGGATTGCGCCGGCTCCAAAGCCGCAGGCGCTCGGCGAGTTTTGGATGTTTGGCTTCAGTAGGCATGTGGGCCAGCCAGCGATCGAGGTCTTTGGCTAGACCTTCGGCGGAGCGGTAACGGTCCCGGGGGTTCTTCTCGAGGCACTTCAAGGAAATTGCTTCCAGCGTGCGATCGACGCGGGGATTCACCTCCCGCGGTGACCTCGGCTTCCCCTGCGGATCGCGCACCTGCCGCAATGTTTCTTCAACCGTGTCTCCCCGAAACGGGGCCTCACCCGTCTGCAACGCATACAAGATCGTCCCGAGCCCATACACGTCACTCAGTGTCGTCACATCTTTTCCATTCGCCTGTTCAGGCGACATGTAGCTGGCGGTTCCGACGATCCTTCCGTACTCGGTCATGTCGGACCCTGACTCTGCCGACCAATCGCGCTCTAGGTCTGCGACGTCAATCGGCTTCGCAAGCCCGAAATCGCTGACACATGGGCGGTCGGATTTGTGCTCATCGGTGTCCAGCAAGATGTTCGATGGCTTCAAATCACGGTGGAGAATTCGCCGCTGGTGGGCGTGATGAACCGCGCGCGACACGTTCACCATCAGCTCCGCAGCGGATCGTGGGTCTCCAATGAAACGGTATAGATGCTTCTCCAGGCTCCCCCCTGATATGAACTCCATGCTCAAGAAAGGACGCCCCTTGTAATCTTTGACGTCGAACACCCGCGCAACATGGGGATGTTTCAGCTGTGCCATGCTCTGGGCTTCGAACCGGAAACGTTCCGCCTCTTCAGCCGTGACCATCTCTCGAGACTTGCTCATCTTCAGAGCGACCCAGGTCTTTAGCTTCTCATCGTAGGCCTTGAGTACGACCGCCTGTCCGCCCTCGCCAAGAGGTGTGATTCTCGTGTATCTTTCGAACTCAGGCAAGGAATGACTGACGGAATCGAATCTTCCCCAAAGAAAATCCTCTTTCTCGAAGTGGCTCTGGAGCTCGGCAGCCAGTTCCGAATGATCCGCGACGTACCTTTCCCGGAGAAGTCTTAGTTGGACGGCGTCGGCCTGAACAGTCTCGGCTTCCTCCAGGTAGTCGGCCAGCACCATGCTCGCGCTGTCTGCGCCGGCAAAAGACTCGTTGAGGGGTTTCTTCATGACGAGGAAGCTAGCGCAGCGTCTCCAAATTATGACTTAACGTCTCAAGTCCGCGTCTCAACAATCCTGCGACGCTGGGTTTGGTGCGCTCCATAAACTTGGCCATCTCCGCCAGCGACCACTCCGCAAGATACCGCAGTTCGACGGCCATTCGTTGATCTTCAGGCAGGGCGTTCAGGGCTTCGGCGAGAAGCAACTGCCTCTCGTGCCTGGCCAGCTGCTGGCTCGGTGACGTCTGTGCCTGCACCGGCAGCCTAAGAATTCGTTCCGCGGACTCATCGATCGTTTCCCGATAAGCCTCTTCCAACGCAGCGTCGCGTTTCTTCCTAAAGAAGCGACGCTGTTCGTCAGCAAGTCTGTTCGCCAGAATCCGTCGCAGCCACGCGGCGAAGTCTTCGGCAGTCTTGCCTCTAAACTGCCCCCGCGCGACGTGAGCCTTTAGCAAAACATCCTGGACCAAATCCGAAGCATCAACCTTGTTGCGGACCGGCCCGGCCATCGCCAGCTGAACCCGGGCCAGCCCAATCAAATACGGCCGGTACCGCTCCGGACGAAAATCGGACACGACTTCGCTCGACATCGCAGATAGGCAAGGATATAGCGGAACGAGCCGCTGCCCAAGCGTACTGTGAACGGGATTGCTTTGCGCTCTCCGATGGCGCCGGCGATCCGGTGTAGCGCTGTGACCCATCGGCGGCTCTTCCATCAGCGCGGGTCGAATCCGGCCTTGCGTTTTCTCATCGATATTGCCCCGTCCGCGGTTCGAACCTCGCTAGATGTCGTCTTTAGAAGTGAAGACGAATGGAGGCCCTATGGAGCCGCAACTCAACATGACTCAAAATCAGAAAGAACTCTACGAGCGCATTTGCACATTCCGATTCGACGAGGGGGGAACGGCATTCCCGTTTGCCGCGCGTTTGGCGCGGGACAACGGTTGGTCAAGGGGCTACACCGCCCGCGTCATTACGGAGTACCGGCGGTTTGCATTTTTGGCCGTCGCGGCGGGTCACCCCGTTTCGCCGTCCGATCAGGTCGATCAGGCGTGGCACCTGCACCTGCTGTACACAAGATCCTATTGGCAGCACTTTTGCGGTGAACTCCTGAACACACTGCTGCATCACGAACCGACACAAGGCGGTTGCCAAGAACGAGACAAGTTCTACGGGTGGTACGAACGGACATTGGAAAGCTATGGCCGCGTCTTCGGACAGGAACCGCCGGCAGATATCTGGCGGAACGCCGAAGTTCGGTTCGGCGACGATATTCACTTCGAAAGAGTAAACACGAAATGCTCTTGGATCATTCCGAAACCATGGGCGAAAGGGGGATCGTCATGATGAATCCGATCACAAGTCTGTCTGGAGGAGAATTCCTTTTTTTCTTCCTGATCATCAGCGCCGCGACACTGGTGGCGTGCCGCTGGTACGTTCTCTCCACGGACCCTACGAATTCGATGACGGCACGTGAGGTTCCCCGTGAGGTGGACTCTTATGAGCTAGCGTACATGCATGGCGGAGAGAACGAGCTAACACGTGTGATTGTCGTCGCGCTGGCCGAGCGCGGCTGTCTGCGGATCACGACCGCGAAGAGCCTTTTTTTCACAAATCCCGAGAGAACAATCAAACAAACGGGCCCCTGTCCGGGAGCGGATGTGTTGTCTGCCATGGAGCACACCGTTTACGACTGGTTCTCTACGGCCCGAACAGCCGAGGAGGTCTTCGGAGGAGACTTGCCAGCGCAGGTGGGCTCGTACTGTCTCGACTACGAAGAGAAGCTACAACAGGAGCATCTACTGCGTGATGAG
Organism: Candidatus Marinacidobacterales bacterium; assembly: GCA_965237955.1. Classification (GTDB taxonomy): domain Bacteria; phylum Acidobacteriota; class Vicinamibacteria; order Marinacidobacterales; family SMYC01. The sequence continues at coordinate 6,436,946 of OZ250169.1, forward strand.
TCCTCTGAGGCTGTTGGCTGGAACGCGCGTCTGCTGGGCGGTGCCGCCATCGTGGGGATTGGGGGCCTCCGGTTACTCGTCGGTCTCGACCGTGGGGAACCGGTAGGTTTTCTTGCCGGCATGCTCCTCGTTAGCGTCGTGATTCTGATGGCTATCTGCTCCTCGCAACGGCTTACTGCTCGGGGTAAGGCCTACATCGAGCAGTTGAAGCTGTCACCGGACACTCTCGAGTACTCCACCGGGACCCGTTACGCGCTCGCCACAGCTCTTCTTGGCGTTTCGGGTCTGGCCGGAACTCCCTACGAAGAATTCGGGGACATGTTCAAGAAAAGTCAGTCTTCGTCCGCAGGCGGTTGTGGCGGCGGTTGTGGCGGCGGTTGCGGATAGCCATAGAGTTAACCCTACAGGGAGAATCCAACATGTCGACAAGAGCGAAAAATCTATTGTCTGTTATCGGACCGGGGATCCTGGTAGCGGCCACGGGCATTGGAGCCGGCGACCTCGCCACCGCCGCCTTCACCGGCAGCATGCTTGGTATGACCGTTCTCTGGGCTGTAGTGCTCGGGGCCTTTCTGAAGTTTGTTCTCAACGAAGGTCTCACCCGCTGGCAACTGGCGACAGGAGACACGCTTCTGGAAGGCTGTGTCGCACGCTTCGGCAGCCCGGTGCAATGGATCTTCCTGTCCTATCTGGTCATCTGGAGTTTTCTGGTCGGAGCGGCATTGATGAGCGCCGTGGGCGTCACCTGCCATGCCATCTTCCCACTGTTCGGCGAGGCGAACGTGAATGTGAACAAAATCTTCTACGGCGTTCTACATAGCGCCGTCGCCATTGTCCTGGTCAGAGTCGGTGGCTATGGCCTATTCGAAAAAGTCATGAGCGCCTGTATCGGCGTCATGTTCGTCGTGGTCGTGCTTACGGCCATCGCGTTGTCGCCGCCCATCGGAAGCGTGGTAGCGGGGTTGGTGTGGCCGACCATCCCTACGGGAGGGATGGCGTGGACCGTTGCGTTGATGGGTGGTGTCGGCGGGACACTGACCGTCTTGTGCTACGGGTATTGGATTCGTGAAGAAGGGCGCCAGGGTGTCGAGGACTTGAAAACGTGTCGCATCGACTTGGCGTCGGCATACGTTATGACCGCGATCTTTGGTTTGGCCATGGTCGTCATTGGCAGCAGGCTGGGATCGACGGCGGCGGGAGGTGCGACGCTGTTCGTTGATGTCGCCCAACAGCTTGACGTCACACTGGGGCCGATGGCCAAATGGGCGTTTCTGCTTGGTGCCTGGGGGGCCGTGTTCAGCAGTCTCCTGGGAGTATGGCAGAGCGTACCGTATCTGTTTGCGGACTTCTGGTTCCTCACAAAGCGCGCTCGCAGCGAGCAACAGACCTATCGAGTGGATACGAAATCACTGCCCTATCAAGCGTACCTGTTTGGCATTGCCCTGGTTCCCATCATTGGTCTGGTCGCAGTGGACTTCAAAACGATGCAGCAGACCTATGCTGTCGTCGGAGCGCTATTCATCCCGATGCTGGCGCTTGTCTTGCTTTGGCTCAATGGTCGCACGAAATGGGTGGGCGCTCAATGCAAGAACTCATTTTGGACCTCGCTGGTCCTGATCGCCACGCTGCTCTTTTTCATTCTCGCGGGGTCGCTGGCGATTCGCAGCAAGCTGTTTACCTCGGCGTCGCCGGTCATGGACCGCCCGCAACCGGCCGCCCTGAAACCGGCCCCGTTAACTCCCGGTTGCGAACGCCCAGCTCTTGTGGACCATCACGCACTACTCTGCGGTTCACAAGAAGGTGAGGCACGTGGAGATTCAGCCCTTCAAGGGTTTTGGTGCATGGCGACGCCGCGGGGGCAAGGTCACCTTAGCGTATGATTGACAGTTCAACCAACCGGAGTCGAAAGCAATCATGCGCTATCCGAAGAGGAGCCAGCACAAGTACACGAAGAAGCCATACCGCTTGCGGAACTGGCCAGAGTATGAGCAGGCTCTGCGTCGTCGAGGCGACCTGATTCTATGGTTCTCCGAGGAAGCGATCGCGGCGTGGCATGCGCCGGCTGAATCGAAGCCAGGCGGCCAGCGGGTCTATTCGGACCTCGCTATCGAGACCGCCTTGACGGTACGCTCCGTCTACCATCTTGCACTGCGTCAGACGGAGGGTTTCCTCGAGTCTCTATCGGTACGGCTCGGCGAGGAACTGGTCGGGAGGCAACAAGACCTCATCCGTGACCGTGGTGAATAACGTTGCTCGATCGCATTCAGACCATACCAGCCTACGTAGGCGAGCGACTGGACCAGTGATACGATGCGGCTATGCGCTCCATGCTCCGATTTCCAGGCGGGAAGATGCTCCAAATCCCGTAGGATTATGCCGCGTACGAGTAAAAGAAAGTCAACGTTTGGGCAGCAAGTGTCAGCCTACGCGGCATAATCCTGTAGTTCGGCATGACGCTGCTACTACAATTTCGTTCGACCGCACGGGCTCTCAAATTCGGACGAGAGACCCGGACGCCGGCGATGCAGGCTGGGCTCGCCCCGCGGCGCTTGAGTCTCAGGGAGGTATTCGTGCGCACGTCGACATTATTAATGGAGAGCGCCGCGACGGTGTTCGCCAGCGCACCGAGGCGGCCAACCCACACGAGTATTCAAATGCCCTTGGCGGCGTAGCAACAATTGATGGCGTAAGCACCCTGGTGTCTGAGAGAATGGGCCAATGAACAGCAAGTCGCCGAGCTACCACGGCGATCGATTTCCACCTGATATCATCAGCCACGCGGTCTGGATCTACCTCCGATTCTGTATGAGCTTTCGAGATGTGGAAGTTCTGCTCGCCCAACGCGGCGTGAGTCGAACGGAGACGTTACTCCGCTGGCGCCGGCTTGCTCGCGCAACGTCAACTTGGCAGTACCGTCTCGACCCATGACCGTATTCGGAAAGGCCGCTGCCTGGGTACTCGCGGTGGCTGTGTTTCCTAGCTCGGTGGCCGCCCAGGATTGGGTGGAGGTTCGGACGCCGCACTTCGTACTTCTCAGCAATACCGACTCCCGACGCGCCAGAAATGTCGCCCTCGAGTTCGAGCAAGCGCGAGAGCTGTTCCGAGTCGCCATTTCGTCCGACGTGGATACCGCGCTTCCGGTCGTCATCTTCGCGGTCCGAAACCGAACTGATTTGCGGGCGCTTCTCCCCGGACTCGAGGGCGAGCTTCCTATCGGCGTGTTTCATCGATCACCCGATCAGCACCGCATTGCGGTACGGCTGGACGAACCGTCAGAGCAACGCTTTCACACGGTCTACCACGAGTACCACCATCTTCTTTTTCGCTCCGCGGTGACGCGCGCGCCAGTTTGGCTCACGGAAGGGCTCGCCGAGTTCTGGTCGACGATGGAAACGCGACGTGACGGGAGCGTGGAAATCGGACGTCCCAACCCGCGGCACCTTCGAGCGCTTCGGCTCGGATCGATGATGCCGCTCGATCGGCTGCTGGAGTTCGACGGCCGAATCCACGAGCAACCAGGCGAGCGCATCGCAATCTTCTATGCCCAGTCTTGGGCCGTCGTCCACTATCTGATGCTCGGCGAAGGGGCCGGCGGTCGGCGGAAGCTCGATCGCTATATCGGGCTCGTCGAGCGTGGCGGCGATCCGGTGGAGGCGTTCGTGACTGTTTACGGCTCGGTGCGGGCGGTAGAGCGCAAGCTCGCCGAGCAGGTGGACCGCACGATGTTTCCCGCCATGAGGACGGAAGTTCCTCCTCCGCCCCCGGCGTCCGAATTCCAAATCCGTGAGCTCTCTGACGCGGAAGCGTACGCCGCCATCGGAACGTTCGTGGCCACTGGGCCTTGGCCTCGAGAAGCGCGTGGCCACTTGGAACGCGCTCTCGCAGACGATCCTGGCTCGACCGCCGCGATGGAGGGAATGGGATATATGAGCCTCCGCGAGGGGGATCTCGAAGCGGCCGAGGCGTGGTTCGAAAAAGCCGCGGACTCGGACGAGACGAGCTACGTCGCGCGCTATTACCAAGCGGTGCTAGTTCCCATGGAACAGAAAAAGCTAGACAACACTGGCCCTTCTGTGATCTGCTAAATGCATGAAACACAAGGGCCGGCGAAAAGGCGAATTGAAGCTGGCGTCTCAAGAAAGCGAAGCGCTGACGCGACTGGCGCGACGCAGCCGTAGTTCGCCGCACCAAGCCTTCCGAGCGAAGATCGTGCTGGATTGCGCGGCGGGTCTGACGAATATGGAAGTTGCTAGGAAGATGCACACCATGAGGAGCACGGTGGGCAAGTGGCGAAGACGCTTTGTAGAACAACGAATGGAAGGGTTGTACGACGAACCTCGGCCGGGAGCGGCTCGCAAAATCGGCGATGACCAGATCGAGGAAGTCGTGACCAAGACGCTGGAGACGACTCCAAAGGGGAGAACCCATTGGAGTACGCGCTCGATGGCCAAGCATCTTGGGCTGAGTCATTCGACGATTGGACGTATTTGGCGAACGTTCGGGCTTCAACCGCACCGCTCGGAATCGTTTCGTCTCTCGCAAGACCCACAACTGGTCGAAAAAGTACGCGACGTTGTTGGCCTGTATATGAACCCACCGGATAACGCGGTCGTCCTGTGCGTCGACGAGAAATCGCAGATTCAAGCGCTCGAGCGTGCTCAACCTGTCCTGCCCATGAGCTTGGGCCAGCCCGAGCGACAAACCCACGACTACATTCGGCATGGAACGACTGACCTGTTTGCCGCACTCGACGCCGCAACAGGTGAAGTCTTCGGAAAGTGCTACGCGCGACATCGAGCGCTAGAGTTCGAGAAGTTCCTCGCTGAGATCGAAGCAGCCGTTCCCAGCGAGTTGGACATCCACGTCGTGCTCGACAATCTCGCCACGCACAAGACACCGGCGATCAAACGCTGGCTTTCCAAGCGACCTCGGTTCCACTTTCACTTCACACCGACACACGCCTCTTGGCTCAACTTCGCTGAGCGCTTCTTTGGCTTGCTCACCGAACACGCCTTGCGACGAGGCTCGCACACGAGCGTGCCTCAGCTCCGCGTTGCGATACAAGACTATCTCGATGCTCACAACGAGAACCCAAAGCCGTTCAAGTGGACGAAATCCGCCGACCAAATCCTCGAAACCATCGCTCGGTTCGCCCAGCGAACGCTCGATACACATGGCAAATCGAATTTGGACAGTAATTAAAGATCCAGGGGACTAGTGAAACAGCGCATGGGACCGGACGACAAGGCTGAGACCAGCCTCAGGCGCGCGATCGAGCTGAACCCTAACTTCGCTCCCGCCTTAGTGGTGTTGAGCGCGCACCTCGCCGTCGACGTTGAACGTCTCAACGAAGCGTTGGCGCTCGCGACGAAAGCGACGGACCTCGCCCCGGACGTGAGTGGCACGTGGCGCAACCTCGCCCATGTCCTCGAGCGCATGGGTCGACCGGACGAGGCACGCCAAGCCATGGAGAGGGGGAGCGACGGTCGGTGAAACTTCTTCACGTCAACGCCCGGCTGGATAGTGGAGGCTCGTCTCGCAGCCCAAACTGATTAGGTTGAGGCAAGAATGTTGTCTCAAGCGGACAAGGCTCTCATAATTTCAATATTCACCTGGACCGCCAGTGGGCTGCGAAGCACACTCGAGAGCATGGCGATTCCCAGTTCTGTAAAGGCGTAGGGGCGGTATCGTCGACCGCCGCGGTTTCAACGCTCTTCGTGTGCACAATTCACTTCAATTCACTTGCTCCGTCCGCAAGCTACTCCCCTCGCTCTTCCTGCACCCCGAATGCCATCTTGCTTCACAAAAAGCCGAGGGGAAGGCCGTCACCCGAACACCCTTGGCCCGCCCCGCTTGCTCCATGCGTATTCCAGCCATCGTGAACGCCGAATCCAGAGCAAGCTGAACAGCGAATCCGGTGAAGCCGAACGCTCATCGAAGCGATGAAGTGTTGGGTGACCTCCTTCCCACTGATTGAAAACGTGAACCTATCTTACCTGCGTGTTGTGTAGCAAGGGGCGGCAGGTCGGTGCCGGAGGGAGCGGGCGTAAGGAAAGACGCGAAGCGACCTTCCCGCTCCCGTAGGCAGCGACCTGCCGCGGCCGAACCCCGGGCGATGTGGGGCTGGTTTCGGGGGGTTGCTGGGGTATGGCCTGGCTCGAGAAGACGCTTCCTGAGGCATTCTCGCGCGTCGTTTTGGCGCCGCATCGTCTGGTACCCCGGGTTTGGCGGTTTCACCCGTTTTTATCGCATCGACGCTGTGGTCCCTCGCTCGCTCATGCATCGGCGTTGTCAAATGCCTTTGGCGCAGCCTTGGTCTTTCTCAGAGAAGCTCCTTTGAGAGTGATGCGGTGCGCGCTGTGGAGAATGCGATCGCAGATAGCGTCTGCCTGGTTTGGGTCGCCAATCGCTTCGTGCCACTGCTTGAGCGGAATCTGGGTCGCGATGAGTGTGGAGCCACGCTCGGCGCGGTCTTCGATGACCTCCATTAGATCCCGTCTCTCCGATTCTTTCAGCGGGTGAAGCAGCTTGGCGAGTTTCGTCAAAAGCCGGACTTACTGGCTATCGATGATTGGCGTAGGAACCATCACCACGAGCGACCGCGAGCTCGTGGAGCAAGCGCGGTGCTCGCACGTAGCATCCGGTGAAGCCGCGACGACAGGCCCGCTCCACGAAGGCGCAAGCCAAGAACGATTTGCCAATCCCCGTCGGGCCGGTGATGAGCAGGTTATGGCGCTCACCGACAAAGCGGCAGTTGCCCAGGCTCAAGATCTGTTCGCGGTTTAAGCCTCGAGGCGCTTGGAAGTTCACGTTCTCCAAACATGCCGGATAGCGGAGCTTTGCCGCTCGCAGTCGTCGAGAAAGCTTACGCTGTTCGCGGGCGGTCCACTCGGCATCGACCAGGAGTCCCACACGTTCCTCGAAGCTCAGCTCCTTGTATTCGCTCGAGCTCAACTGGGTTTCGAACGCGGACACCAAGCCGAACAACTTCATGGCGTTCATCTTTTCTATCGTTTCGGGTGTCAGCATCGGGACTCTCCTCCTTCGTAGTGATCCGCGCCTCGGATGTTCTCGTGCTCCTCTCGCGGTTTCGCTTCGGCGTCCGATTCGAGCACCACACGATCCAGACCAGCCGAGAGAATGTTTTTCACCGTGCGATAGCTGTAAGAGCTCAAAGCTTCCGCTCGTGCGCAAGCGGCCTCGAGACGCTCACTGCCCCAGCGGCTGCCTAGTCGCATGACTCCCAGGCAAGAGCGAAATCCCTGCTCCGGGTGAGGCCGACTCTCTAGAATCCCCGCAACCAGCCTTCCCGTGGCGCGACCTGACTGCTCCGCCCAGTGGAGCAGCCGCGACGGCGTCCACTCCAGGTGCTCCCGATGCGAACGTGGCATATGCTCCGGGTTCGTGGAGTAGTGCCCCTTTCCTTTCTTGCGGGGATGCGACGCGACGCGCTTTCCCTTGAACAGGACCTCCACCACCGAGGCCGTCACCCGTGCCTCGACTTTCTCGTGAATGAGCTGATAGGGAACGCTGTACAAGTTGTTCTCCACCTCCACGTGGTAGTCGATGTTCACTCTGCACCGCTTCCACGTCGATAACTCGTAGCTCTCCTGCGGTAGCGGTTTCAGTACGGGCCGGTCTAGCCTTTCGTACAACTCCCGCCGACTCACACCGAGCTTCTGCATCGGACGCGCATTCAGGACCTCTAACTTCTCCCAGATGGCTTCGTTCAGTTCCGCCAGGCTGAAGAACGTGCGATGACGAAGCACCGCCAGGATCCAGCGCTGCGCCACCTGCACTGCCGACTCCACCTTCGCTTTGTCTTTCGGCTTGAACACCCGAGCCGGGACCACAACCGCACCGTAATGCGTCGCCAGCTCTTCGTACGTCCGGTTGATCCCTGGCTCGTAACGGTCCACCAAATCCACGCCGCTCTTCAAGTTGTCCGGAACCCAGATCTCCGTACTGCCACCGAAGTAATCCGACATCCCCTTATGGGCCTTCGCCCACGATTCCAGCGACTGGTTCAGTGTCGCTTCGACGTAGGTGTAACTGCTCGCGCCCAACGTCCCGACGAACAGCTCCATTTCGACGAGCTCTCCCGTTTTCGGATCGACGATGTGAGGCTTCTTCCCCGAAAAATCGACGAATGTCTTCTCGCCTGCTCGATGCCGTTGACGCATCGTCGGGTTCAGCTTCTTCTTCCACTGACCGTACAGCTCGCAATAACGGCTGTAGCCGTACGCTCCCGGCTTATTCTCCGCGTACTCCACCCACAGCTGCAGCAACGTCAGCTCTCGGTGACGCCTCAGCTCCTCGTGGATGTGGGCATAGTCCAGACCCGGCCGTGCGCCAGACGAGCCCGGCGGCGGAAACAGCCCTGCCTCCAGCTCCCCGTCGCTCAGCTCCTCCGGGAGCGGCCAGCTCAGACCACCCTTCTTCGCCTTGGCCAGGTACTCACTCACCGTTCCAACCGCCACGCGAAGTGCCTTTGCGATCATGCGGTGAGTAAAACCCAGCTCGTACTTTAACCTTAGAACCTCTCGTATTTTTCTCATCGATAACCTCTTAGCTGCCATTTCCTAGATCGTCCTCCTTCCGGGTACGACCTAGAGTTGCCTTGAAACGTGCTATCGATGAGCGTTCGCGATGCCGGAACCGGCGTTCACCTTCCCCGGAATCCGTGTTCACGATGCTTTGGAATGGATGTTCACCTTCGGCTGGAATCTGCGTTCACGATGCCCCGGAATACGCAACTCCACGCGGCATGAAATTTCCTATCATTCGACCGGCGTAGCATATGATTGCAATTCGAGCCGGAGCTGAGAGCAAGAATGCGCTACCCGAAAAGGAGCCAGCACAAGTACAGGTATTGTCAAGTTGAGAGCTCCCAGGCTCCCAGGGCGATCCGACCGCAAAATTTGGTTGACGGCGTACGCTCTAACTCCACTATATTGGGGCCCGATCCGCCAACTTGACAATACCGCTGCATAGGCCGCCCAGACCTGTTCTGGCTCGCCGAATTTCCAAGGGTTAAACCACGCCGTGGCGAAGCGTGGAAGGGCAGCAGATCCTCTCTTTCTCTCGAGCTCGGTAGCGGTCATGTTCATAAATGACGTCTTGCCACGCCCCAGCGAGCAGGGATCGCGAGAGCCAACGGAGGTTCCGTGTCTCTGGATCTGAGGAGTCTCCTTTTTTTCGAGCCGGAAAGGTTGGAATTCTACGCCGTGGCGTCGGGGGTTCAAATAGCCCCAGTGAAAAAAGGGAACAGGTCCTTTTTTGCGAGCAAAAGCGGTCTCACGACAGTGGTTGAGCAAATGACAGCTCATGACCATCGGGATCGTGCAGATGGAAGTATCGTTCGCCCCAGGGCGCATCTCTTGGCTTCTGCGGGTTGAACCCTTTTTCCTCGAGGTAAGCCCACAACTCATCAACATCCTTCACGTGGAATATGATCCTTCCCCAGTCCGTAGTATGACTACCCTGCTCTAGGTTGAGGATGGACAGGTTCCCGCCTTTCGTCCGGAGAGAGGAAAAATAGGCATTCTCTCCACCATGAAAAATCTCCAGGCCGAGTATCTGGTTATAAAACCGCACAGACCGCGACATATCGCTTACTCGGATGGTAATGGCGGAGATTCTTTGTACCTTCATCCCTTGTCCCTCCTCCCACGGGGTTCTATGAGTCTCCTGCTCGCGGCCCTGAGATCTTAGCTGAGTTGCAGCGAACTTCGCCGGCTAGATGGTGGATAGGGTTGAGCCAACGGACTAGCGGCGACCCGATCTCTTCGCCGAACTCGCCATGTCCTGCATGAGCTGAAGGTAATCTTGGCGACACGTACCGCCCAGAGTTCTCCTGGCCTGCAGCAGTCGGGTCTCCCGGGAGTTGCCGGGCCTATCCTCTGTCGCTCGTCTGGAAGGAAGAGACGACAAACCCAGGCGCTCCCGCCCGACTGGCTGCGAGCTGTTACCCCAGTGTTACCCCAACGGGCAGGAACCGCCCGGCGAACCCGTCCACGTTGACTCCCACCCTGCCGGGCATAACCTCCTGGGCGACCCGGACCATCCGCTCAAGATACTTATCGTCAGTAGTTTGCGGGTCAAATCGGGCCATCGCCGCCGGTAGTTTGGTGGCCCTCGTTCGGCTCCCATCTGGGGTCCCATCGCCGCGGATGAAGTGATCGATGACGACGCCGTCGGCTACCTGGGCGATCCGCTCGAAGAACCCACGGGGCTCGGAAATCGGAAGAAGCGGGGACACCGTGATGAGCACGCGGAGCTCAGAAGCCTGCAGGGCGGCCGCGGCCCTCAAACCTTTTCTCCACCGAGCTCGCCGGTGGTGGCAAGCCAGGCAGGCGATCCCGATCGCTTTCGATGGAAATGTGAAACCGAAGCTCGCACCGCCGAGCCAACTGTAGGTAGAGGTCGCTGTAGGCGTTAACCAGGTGGGTGTGCGTTTGGACAATGAGGACGTCCGGCGGCGACTCACTCATTGCCTCCAGAAGGCGCCCGGTGATCCCGAAAGTTTTCTCCTGGGGCACGAAGGGATCGGTGGAGCTCGAGAGGAAGATACTGAAACCGCCACCCCTCTGTGCCAACCTCCTTGAGACACTTCGCCCCTTGAAATTAGTGTAGAGGGCGGAGGAGGATCATGAATGACTACGTTGATTGAGAGAATGACCCCGGCGGGATCGGAAGGAGCCCGTAGGGCGACTGCAGATCGCGCCGGCCGCGATGCGGCAGGGGTCCCGGATCCCGAAGTGAGTGAGCAAGCGAAGCGTCGACGCTTTACCGCAGAGTACAAGCTGCGGATAGTGCGCGAGGCCGATGCTTGCAAGGGTGACGGGGATGTTGCGGCTCTTCTGCGTCGAGAGGGACTGTACTCGTCGCATCTTTCGAGTTGGCGTCGCCAACGTGACAAGATTGCCAAGGCGGGGTTGACATCGAGGAAGCGAGGACGGAAGGCGAAGGCAGAGGATCCACGGGTCAAGGAGCTCGAGCGCGAGAACGCGCGATTGAAGCATCGCCTGGCTCGGGTGGAGACGATGCTAGAGATCCAAAAAAAAACCTCCGAACTTCTGGGGATCCCCCTGAATCCACCAGACAGCGACGAGAACGATTGATGGTGGCGGCCGAGGAGCTGGCGGGACGAATTGGACAGACGGCGGAAGCCTGCGAGGCCCTTGGAATAGCTCGCTCCACGTTGTATCGCAGGCGCCAGACGGTGACGTCCAATGCGAAACGCCGGGTAGTGCATCAGTTTGATTATTTTAGACCTTGATTTCTGGCCCGCACTCTGGCAGCGTTTGCCACCTGGAGGTGAAAGCATGCCACGAGGACCGCAGAAACAGTGGAGACCCGCCGGGACCGCCGAGTGTGCCGTCCACGTCATGAGGATCGCGACAGGCGAGCTCGACGAAACGTTTGAGCCGCCCAGCGGGGATGCTGACCCGGACGCCAGCGAGCGTGCATCGGTGGCAGCCAAGGCCCGCGCCGCGAGCCTGACGCAGGAGAGGCGCTCCGAGATCGCCAGAAACGCCGCCCGCGCTCGCTGGAAAGAGTGAGCCCTTGCGCCAGTGAGCCGTCGCGAGTTAGTATCCAGGAGGGGGTACTCCATGTCTACTTCCGAGACTGCTGTTTCAGAAGACGCTCAATCCGACTCAGAGCTGCAAGGACAGGATCTGATTGACGAAGCTCTGGTGGAAGTGCGAAATCTGATAAAATATCTCCTGCAAAACGCAGGTACTGCTTCCGATCAAAATCGAAGCGATGCGTCCTAGACTCTTCTCTCTCGTTCTCGAGCCTTTGCTCAACAACGATTACGAACTGCTTTGTGTTGTCCGGTCTGTCAACTAGTGAAGCTTTCTCTACGGTCCATCCTTGCATGATCCATCCTCTTTTTCTAAGCGAACTTCTTCCTTTTCCTTCTTATCGACGGCCCAAGTGTGGCTACAGTTTGAGCGCTTCAAAACTGTTCTTGTTGCCGATGGTTTCAGCCAAACGTGCGCGACAAATAGATCAAAATGACGGTGGCCCAAGACAACGCTGTTCCTATCCATGCCTCCTTGACTTGACGAGCCTTATAACGCTTTACGTAGGTCCGTTCCAGGAGCGCAAGATCAGTGGTGCCAACGCCTTCTTCCGATAGCGACTCCAACATTGAGTCTGACATCTTGGGAGTTCTGAGATAGACAGCAGGAATCGCGATCGGCCAAACAATCCACGCAAACAATCCCCACGGCCTCGTCCATTCTCCATCGGCTGCTTTCCTGATCTTCAACAAATTTGCTGTCATCGGCGACTACCTTTCTCCGAAGGATGCCCGATGGCCTCTATTGGTCGCCGGGCCAGTCGCCAAACAAACCGCAGGTTGCTTGCGGGATCCCGCCTATTCCCACCCCTTGGAGGAGGTCTTGTATTCAGCGAGTGCCCCGACGGCAGGTCACCCACGGTTTGTTTGGCTGGCGGGAGATTACATTAACTTGCGCGCGCGTGTCCAGACAATTTCGTGCTACACTCCAACAACATTTGCGCTAGCAAGTCTCAGGCCGAATCAGCGACCCATGGTTTCAAGAAAGGGTAGAAAAATGGCAAGAAAATCGCCGTGGCATTCAGCCGACAGTGATGTATATCACGTTTGTAGCAATTGCACGGAAGGAGACAATATCCAGCCAGAAAACGAGATTTCTGGAAAGGGCGGTAAACGCCTTTGCTTTCGTTGTCAGGAATTAATCGACAGCAACGGCTGCTAGAACTGGCACGCCATCAGTATGCGGGCCCTTTTTGTGGAAGGTCATTTCCCATTCAGGCCCCGTAAGCTCTCCGTCTACTACGGACCAGGTGCGCCGGAGTTTGGAGATCGGGAGCGGACCAAATGTCATAGCCACCCATACAGCTTTGTATCCTTCTTCATGCCCCCCAGAAAACCGAATCATCGGGACAGGAGAGGCGTGGCCTTCGCCGCCCTCGCAGGATTCGAATGTCTCGATCCCATGTTGTTGAAGCGTCTTGACAAATTGGGCAATCCCGGGATCGAGTATGCCGTCTCTCATACTGAGGATACTAGACCGCACAGTCCCCAATAGGAAATGCTACCTTACTAAGTCTTTGTATCGCAAGCGCTTCCAGTTTAATCCCTCTAACCATGGCGGCCACATGGTCGATTGTGTCGGCCGGTTCGGCCTTCGGATTAGCGCGATAAAAGAGTTGACATTCATGCTTGCGGAATATATACTTTTGATTATGAATAAGATGACGGTTCAGAAGCGAGCCACCATCCTCAAAATGTTGATGCACGGATCGTCCATACGGTCGATCGGCGAGATTACGGGCTCGTCCGCCAACACGATATCGAAACTGTTGATCGAGGCCGGAAAGGCTTGCGCAGCCTATCACGACGCGACGGTCCGGAACGTGAGCTCGAGACGCGTTCAGGTCGATGAGATCTGGTCGTTCACCTACGCGAAAGCGAAAAACGTAGCACGGGCGAAGGCCGCACCCGAGGGCGCGGGCGACACCTGGACGTGGACGGCGCTTGACGCTGACTCCAAGCTGATCGTCTCCTGGCTCGTAGGTGGGCGCGATGCCGGTTACGCCGCCGAGTTCATGCAAGACCTGGCCGGTCGCCTGGCCAACCGCGTACAGCTCACCAGCGACGGCCACCGGGTGTACCTGAACGCTGTCGAGGATGCGTTCGGTTCGGATATCGATTACGGAATGTTGATCAAAAACTACGGAGACGCGCCGGAAGGTCAGAGGCGGTACAGCCCGGCCGTCTGCACCGGAGCGACACGGATGCGCGTGAGCGGCGACCCCGACGAGGCCCACATCAGCACCAGCTACGTCGAGCGCCAGAACCTCACGATGCGGATGAGCATGCGCCGGTACACGCGGCTGACGAACGCCTTCTCGAAGAAGCTGGCGAATCACGAGCATAACGTCGCGCTCTACACCGTGTGGTACAACTTCTGCCGTATCCACCGGAGCCTTCGTGTGACGCCAGCGATGGAAGCCGGACTGGCCGACACTCCCTACGATGCTGAGTGGATCGTCGGGCTGGTGGACGAGGCAGCACCGAAGCCGCGTAAGCCTGGCCCGAAGGGGCCGCGCAGAAGGAAGTAATCAAACTGATGCACTACCAAACGCCGCCCTCGGTTGCGTATTCCGGGGCATCGTGAACGCAGATTCCAGCCGAAGGTGAACATCCATTCCAAAGCATCGTGAACACGGATTCCGGGGATCGTGAACATCGATTCCGGGGAAGGTGAACACGGATTCCAGGCAACGTGAACGCCGGTTCCGGCATCGCGAACGCTCATCGATAGCACGTTTCAAGGCAACTCTAGGTCGTACCCGGAAGGAGGACGATCTAGGAAATGGCAGCTAAGAGGTTATCGATGAGAAAAATACGAGAGGTTCTAAGGTTAAAGTACGAGCTGGGTTTTACTCACCGCATGATCGCAAAGGCACTTCGCGTGGCGGTTGGAACGGTGAGTGAGTACCTGGCCAAGGCGAAGAAGGGTGGTCTGAGCTGGCCGCTCCCGGAGGAGCTGAGCGACGGGGAGCTGGAGGCAGGGCTGTTTCCGCCGCCGGGCTCGTCTGGCGCACGGCCGGGTCTGGACTATGCCCACATCCACGAGGAGCTGAGGCGTCACCGAGAGCTGACGTTGCTGCAGCTGTGGGTGGAGTACGCGGAGAATAAGCCGGGAGCGTACGGCTACAGCCGTTATTGCGAGCTGTACGGTCAGTGGAAGAAGAAGCTGAACCCGACGATGCGTCAACGGCATCGAGCAGGCGAGAAGACATTCGTCGATTTTTCGGGGAAGAAGCCTCACATCGTCGATCCGAAAACGGGAGAGCTCGTCGAAATGGAGCTGTTCGTCGGGACGTTGGGCGCGAGCAGTTACACCTACGTCGAAGCGACACTGAACCAGTCGCTGGAATCGTGGGCGAAGGCCCATAAGGGGATGTCGGATTACTTCGGTGGCAGTACGGAGATCTGGGTTCCGGACAACTTGAAGAGCGGCGTGGATTTGGTGGACCGTTACGAGCCAGGGATCAACCGGACGTACGAAGAGCTGGCGACGCATTACGGTGCGGTTGTGGTCCCGGCTCGGGTGTTCAAGCCGAAAGACAAAGCGAAGGTGGAGTCGGCAGTGCAGGTGGCGCAGCGCTGGATCCTGGCGGTGCTTCGTCATCGCACGTTCTTCAGCCTGGCGGAACTGAACGAAGCCATCTGGGAGAAGTTAGAGGTCCTGAATGCGCGTCCGATGCAGAAGCTCGGTGTGAGTCGGCGGGAGTTGTACGAAAGGCTAGACCGGCCCGTACTGAAACCGCTACCGCAGGAGAGCTACGAGTTATCGACGTGGAAGCGGTGCAGAGTGAACATCGACTACCACGTGGAGGTGGAGAACAACTTGTACAGCGTTCCCTATCAGCTCATTCACGAGAAAGTCGAGGCACGGGTGACGGCCTCGGTGGTGGAGGTCCTGTTCAAGGGAAAGCGCGTCGCGTCGCATCCCCGCAAGAAAGGAAAGGGGCACTACTCCACGAACCCGGAGCATATGCCACGTTCGCATCGGGAGCACCTGGAGTGGACGCCGTCGCGGCTGCTCCACTGGGCGGAGCAGTCAGGTCGCGCCACGGGAAGGCTGGTTGCGGGGATTCTAGAGAGTCGGCCTCACCCGGAGCAGGGATTTCGCTCTTGCCTGGGAGTCATGCGACTAGGCAGCCGCTGGGGCAGTGAGCGTCTCGAGGCCGCTTGCGCACGAGCGGAAGCTTTGAGCTCTTACAGCTATCGCACGGTGAAAAACATTCTCTCGGCTGGTCTGGATCGTGTGGTGCTCGAATCGGACGCCGAAGCGAAACCGCGAGAGGAGCACGAGAACATCCGAGGCGCGGATCACTACGAAGGAGGAGAGTCCCGATGCTGACACCCGAAACGATAGAAAAGATGAACGCCATGAAGTTGTTCGGCTTGGTGTCCGCGTTCGAAACCCAGTTGAGCTCGAGCGAATACAAGGAGCTGAGCTTCGAGGAACGTGTGGGACTCCTGGTCGATGCCGAGTGGACCGCCCGCGAACAGCGTAAGCTTTCTCGACGACTGCGAGCGGCAAAGCTCCGCTATCCGGCATGTTTGGAGAACGTGAACTTCCAAGCGCCTCGAGGCTTAAACCGCGAACAGATCTTGAGCCTGGGCAACTGCCGCTTTGTCGGTGAGCGCCATAACCTGCTCATCACCGGCCCGACGGGGATTGGCAAATCGTTCTTGGCTTGCGCCTTCGTGGAGCGGGCCTGTCGTCGCGGCTTCACCGGATGCTACGTGCGAGCACCGCGCTTGCTCCACGAGCTCGCGGTCGCTCGTGGTGATGGTTCCTACGCCCGGCTTTTGACGAAACTCGCCAAGCTGGACTTACTGGCTATCGATGATTGGCTGCTTCACCCGCTGAAAGAATCGGAGAGACGGGATCTAATGGAGGTCATCGAAGACCGCGCCGAGCGTGGCTCCACACTCATCGCGACCCAGATTCCGCTCAAGCAGTGGCACGAAGCGATTGGCGACCCAAACCAGGCAGACGCTATCTGCGATCGCATTCTCCACAGCGCGCACCGCATCACTCTCAAAGGAGCTTCTCTGAGAAAGACCAAGGCTGCGCCAAAGGCATTTGACAACGCCGATGCATGAGCGAGCGAGGGACCACAGCGTCGATGCGATAAAAACGGGTGAAACCGCCAAACCCGGGGTACCAGACGATGCGGCGCCAAAACGACGCGCGAGAATGCCTCAGGAAGCGTCTTCTCGAGCCAGGCCATACCCCAGCAACCCCCCGAAACCAGCCCCACATCGCCCGGGGTTCGGCCGCGGCAGGTCGCTGCCTACGGGAGCGGGAAGGTCGCTTCGCGTCTTTCCTTACGCCCGCTCCCTCCGGCACCGACCTGCCGCCCCTTGCTACACAACACGCAGGTAAGATAGGTTCACGTTTTCAATCAGTGGGAAGGAGGTCACCCAACACTTCATCGCTTCGATGAGCGTTCGGCTTCACCGGATTCGCTGTTCAGCTTGCTCTGGATTCGGCGTTCACGATGGCTGGAATACGCAGTCGGTCGCACCGAGCCCTCGATGTGACCGAACGTGAGCTGGTTCTCGGTGCCTTGCACTCCGAGCGGTTCGTCGACAAGGCGCCCGCTCAGGTGTGGGCCACGCTCCTGGACGAGGGAATCTACTACTGCTCGATCCGCACGATGTATCGGATTCTGGCGGAGAACGGAGAGGTCCGAGAGCGCCGGAACCAGCTGCGACATCCGAATTATCAAAAGCCGGAGCTGCTGGCCGAAGCGCCGAACCAGGTTTGGTCGTGGGATATCACCAAGCTGCGTGGCCCCGTCAAGTGGACCTACTACTACCTCTACGTGATTCTGGACATCTTCTCCCGTTACGTGACCGGGTGGATGTTGGCTCGACGAGAAAGCGCTGAGCTCGCTCGTCGTCTCATCAGCGAGAGCTGCCGCAAACAGAACATCGAACCAGACCAGCTCACCATCCACGCCGACCGTGGCAGCTCGATGCGAAGCAAGTCCGTAGCTATGCTCCTGGCTGACCTCGGCGTTACCAAGACCCACTCCAGACCTTACGTCTCGAACGATAACCCCTACTCCGAGTCCCAGTTCAAGACTCTGAAGTATTGCCCTCAGTTTCCGAGCCGTTTTGGTTCCATCGAAGACGGCCGGCTGTTCTGCGGCGGCTTCCTCGACTACTACAATCACGAACGCCGGCACTCGGGAATCGGCCTCATGACACCGGCCGCCGTTCACGATGGTCTCGCGGAACAGCTCACCACTGCCCGGCGCCAAATCCTCCTCGAAGCTCATCGGGCTCATCCCGAACGCTTCGTTCGCGGAATGCCACAGCCCCCCGTTTTGCCTCCTCAGGCCTGGATCAACCCGCCGCCGGAGAAAACGACGCGCCAGGAGGCCGCCGGAGCCACTTTCTCGAGGTGGTCCACACCTGGGGCCCCCGGATTCAGGCCAACGCGACCAGATCTCGCCGCACGCAGACGGTGACCGCCCCGGGCCCACGAGTCTTACTGCATTGATTGAGGCTCACTAAATGCAGTCCGCGGGTGTCTCAAAGTTGTTGACACGTTCCGCACGCGCCCGCCGCGCCCACCGCCGCTCCGTCTGATACTGACTCCGATAGGCCTCGGGCGCGTTCGTCCGGACCTCGAGGAAGCTCCCCCACTCCGCGCCGCGCGTCAACCAGTGGTTATGCTGCACATAGCAGCCCACACCGCAGAGCGAGTTTCCGAAAGTGCACCCTCGGTAGGGCTGCATCGAGTGGGACGTGACGGTCTTCAGATATCCAGAGGTGCGGGTAAGAATGCTGCGCACTCTGGACTTTGTGATGGTGACGCGCATGCTGAATATGTCCTTTGAGAAATTGTCGCTTGCCCGATCGACGAGTGCAATCCCTAGTCGGCGCTCAACGACCGAGCCTGGCTTCCAGCCACGGGAGTATCTTACCGGGGTAGAGGACTCAACCTCTCCGTCGGTGAGTGTCGTTCCCAAAAGTCCTCGAAGCGCCCACTCAGGCGAGAGCATCGAAGTGCGAGAATGGCGTTGGCTCCGGATAGGCTCCAATGCATTCCGGAGCCTTTGAACCGGGAGGCGACGACGAGCTTGCCACCGGATTCGACAACGGCAGAAGAGGTGCACAAGTGCTTCGCCTCAAATTCCGGATAGCACAACCGATGCCGGTTGGTGCGGATATAGCCGATGCACTGACGTGCCTCCTCGCAGTGCTCGCGATGGCGACGTAGGGCACGTAGAAGGGCGTCAATGCGTCCGTCATCGAGTTCGTCACGACGTCGCTTTGCCCAGTTCTTGGCGAGGTCGTTTTGTGCGCCAAAAACCCGTTCCGCGAATGGGGATGGTGTTTCATCGGTGTCTCGATTGGCGGCCGATTCGATGGCGGCAGAATAACTGATGGAGCCAGGGTCACGGATCGGATGGCCTTCTTCATCGTGAGATTCGGCCTCCAGATGGTGCAGAGTTTGGCCTCTCGCGTTTTGGCCGAGCCGTCGGGCTGTTTTCCTCGGTTACCGGCCCCCTTGAAGTCCTCAACTTGACAATACTAACCGGATGGCTAAGCTGGGCAAGCCTGAATCCCAAGCGATCGTCGGGGAGTAAGTTGGGCCGCCAAAAGGTTCCGTGCGTGTCCCGAACTGATTCATGCACCAACGCCACGCCGAGCTGCTGCAGAAGCGTTCTGAAGCTCCGCCCGGGCGCGATTGCCCCCACGCGTTTGGCTGAGTTAACCTCCTCGTCCCGACAGCGTCGCGCGAACCGAACATAGGAGGGAGCTATGGAGGGGAGAGCCACCAACTTTCTACAGGTCGTCGAGCGCCAGTGCAGGCGCTGGGAGCTTCAGCAAGCAGAGCGACGCGCGCGGGCACCGGTGCACTGGCCCGTCATCACCGTCTCGCGGGAGTTCGGAGCCCGGGGAGAGGCCCTGGCACGATTGGTGGCGCTGCGAACCGGCTTTTCCTTCTGGGATGTCGAGCTCATCCACGCTCTCGCGGCGGAGTCGGGCGCGAGCGAGGCGATCCTGCGATCGCTCGACGAGCATCGTCGGAACGCGCTGGAAGACTCCATCGAAGGCGCCCTCATGGGCGGCCAGTACATGAACAGCGAGTTCGTTCGAGGCTTGATGAGGCTCATTCACACGATCGCCAGCCACGGGGCAGGCATCATCGTGGGCCGCGGAGCGCAGTATGTCTTGGCGGCGGAGCCGGCACTACGGGTTCGTGTCGTGTGTCCGCTCGGAGAGCGTATCCGCGGTTACGCCAGCCGCCGTGGTCTCGATGAGCGTCGCGCCCGCCGGGAAGTGGAGCGCAAAGATCAGGAGCGTCGCTCCTTCGTCCGACAGTATTTCTCCCGCGACGTTGCCGATCCTTCCGGCTACGACGTCATTGTCAATACCGGGACGCTTGCGCTCAAGCGGGCTCGGGACGTGATCTTGCACGTCTACGAAGCCAAGTTCAATCGCCAGCCGCCGTTAGCGACCGAGGAGGAGACAGACGGTCTGATCCGCGAGCTACCGCCGGCCGCCCGCAGTTCGCAGGGGCGCACTTCACGCCGCGCGCCACGATGACCACAGCCACTTCCTTTCCACTCCCGCTCATCCAACCCAACCCCTCCAGTCGAATTCAGCGTTGCACATCCCGCCAAAAACCTTCTACCTCTGGAAAAACCCATTCGCGATCAGATCTGGTCCGCTCTTTATGTACCGCCCGACCCGCCGGAGCCCTACAACCGTTAGCGCAACAGATGCACGAAAATACGACTGGGGCGGACAGCGGAACGTCCCAGGCCCGGCAGTCTGTCGCGCAAAACAGGACACTGGGCGCACGCGACTCCTAATTACGACGTTTCTGCCTGGTCGCGGGATTGCACACGGACACCTGTAGGGGTTCGAATCCCCCCTTCGGCACCAACAACACCTAAGTCCTTTCAGTTATCGGACTTAGCTTTCTCTCCAATCACCGTCTCCAGCATGTCTCCAAAACCAGAGACCTTTTTTCCAACAATGATAGTTGTGTGAACAGTGATGTGGAACCTAAATAGTTACTTCATCTCTGAGATAAAGATCTTCACGTTTACCTTACGTATCTGTCAAACCATCTGAGCATGTGTTGGAGCCTCTCCACCCTGTGTTTGGGCCTCCCAATTCTGGAGAGGTCATGGTTCTCATTAGGGAATCTGACGAACTCGACGACCTTCTTCTGCCTCTTCAGTGTTACGAAGAGCTTTTCAGCCTTCGCAACTGGGCTAATAAAATCCAGGTCTGCATGGATGTGCAAGAGCGGCGTATTCATGTTCTCGACCTCCGGGAGACCTTCCCAAACTCCCCTCAACGAGATAGCTGCCTTGAACCGGTCCGAATGCCCGATGACCCAGTTCGTCATGAAGCCGCCAAAGGAACCTCCAGTAACGCCCATCCTCTCGACATCGGCGAAAGGATAATTCTCTGCGACAAAGTCTACCGACTCGATGATGTCCTGGAAATCTCGTTCACCATGGCGACCTGAGGTATTAGAGAAGGCGGCACCGTACCCAGTGCTCCCACGGGGGTTCGTGTAGAAGACCACGTAACCATGGTCAGCAAGCACTTGGAACTCGTGCTCTGTTGCCGCAAACATGAATCCATAGGAAGTAAAACCTGGCCCCCCATGTATCTCGAGTATCGTCCGGTACTTCTTGCCTTCCTCGAAGCCCCGGGGCTTGATGATCCATCCTTGGACTTTGGCGCCATCGCTGGCGGTGAACCAGAACTCCTCCGGTTTGTTCACCCTCAGCGTGCTCAGCAACTCCTTGTGCAAATACGTGAGGCGCCTCGTGCCCTTCTCGTCCTTTATCCAAAGCTCAAAGGGTGTCACAAGGTCGGAGGAGGTGAAGACCATCTTGGAACCAGTCCTGTCTAGGCTGAAGCCGAAACGACCAACGTTCGCCTTCTCCGCGGTCATATGCTCGACCTCTCCGTCCAAGCTGACCCTCAAGATGCGTTTGGCGCCAAGATCGTCGATCTTGAAGTAGACATGCTTGGAGTCAGGAGACCAAATTCGTTCATATAGCTGGCGGTGCCAGGCCTCCGACCTATCAAGGTTGGCCGTAAGGTTCTTGGGCTCCCCACCCTCAACCGGAAGGACCCAGACATCCCTATTTCTATGAGAAGGTAGTCTAGGCTTTTCTATCGCGCGTCCAGAGAATGCGAGGTATTTACCATCGGGAGACCAACCCAAGGCCATAGGTCCGCTCACTCTGGCATTCTCCCATAGGAGGTCTGGATCTCCTCCTTTTGAGGGAACGGTATAGAGGTGATTGAGTCCGGAGAGG
Source organism: Candidatus Marinacidobacterales bacterium (assembly GCA_965237955.1). Taxonomy (GTDB): domain Bacteria; phylum Acidobacteriota; class Vicinamibacteria; order Marinacidobacterales; family SMYC01. The sequence continues at coordinate 6,458,837 of OZ250169.1, forward strand.
TCCGCAGGATCCTCTAGGTTGGAGATGAAGCCCACGCGATCGCCGTCGGGGGACCAGACGGGTGAGTCCACATCGAATTCTCCATCCGTCAGTTGCCTTATCTCCCCCCCACTCGAGGGGACGGAAAAGATGTGCCTCCTTCTTCCCCGTACGTAGCCACCAGTATAGATCTTGTAATTGATGCGCCGGATGATATCGACATCGCTCCCATCTGCACTCTCGTTCTGGGGTACTGGGGAAGAGAAGAGAATGGTCTTTCCATCAGGGGACCAGGATGGTTGCTGGACGCCTTCCTCCAGAGCAGTAATACTCCTTGCCTCGCCCCCGTCAGCTGGCATCACAAAGATCTGATACGAACCTTCCGAAACAGTGCCGGCTCCGACTGTATTCGTCTTTCCATCCAATCGACTGGAGAGAAACAGAATGGACTTGCCATCTGGGGACCACCTTGGATGGATGTCGTCACCTTGGCCATAAGTGAACTGCTTCGGTGTTCCCTCATCCAGGGCGATTGACCAGATATGGGTGTCATATCTGTCTTCCGCCATATTTGTGGTCGCGTAGGTGAAGAGCACCCGGGTTCCATCGGGAGATATCTGCGGATCGGACACAGGATATCGATGGAAAATAGGCATAATCTCGAAATCTTCCAATTTTTTCCGTTCCAACCCATCGCTTGTTGTTCTTACTTGGCCTTCAATAAAGTCAGAACCAATAAAAACCAAAGCAAAAGCCAGGAAGGCCACCAATCCGGAAAGTTTCAAATTGTGGATTCTTTTCATCATGTCGTCCTTTTTTAGTTCTTCCTTCTTCTTGTATTCTCCAATATTTCCCATATCACGTTACAAAAGAGAATATTGGGCATCATCTTGATTTAATAAGGATAGGAGATTTTCCAAGCCTGCCCCGGTCGTTGCACTCCGCATTTCTCCAGCTTGAACGAGGTGACGTCGCCTCATGCGGTAGCGGTGACATTAGCAAAGGGTCGGGAGCAAGACAAGGCGGTGAGGGCGGAGGGTTTTCCTGGGGAAGACACAGGTATGGCGTGTGTTGGCGAAGAAACGGCACAGAATTGAAGGGTGAGAAGTCGTTTTTTCCGGTAAGCCCGGGCTCTCGAAGAATAGGTGTCGAAAAAACTTGATGTTTTGTACAAGATCCATACAATTTTCTTGCGTGGTTTGGAGTGTATCTACCAACGAAAAGTGAGAAGTCAAGTGTGACTGTCTCTTGCTCCAGAATATTTGCCCAAACGACACGAGGAAAAGCGCGTGTTAAGGAAATTGATGGTCCCGGAAATCGGGAGCCTCTTATGAATAGTAAGTATGGTATATCGTGTAAAAACAGCATCACTCTAAAATCTGGTCAAGATATGAAAAAAAGGCAGAGAAAATGAAAAAACTTTTGTTCATGCTGGCGATTTGTTCATTGGCGCTCATTCCGTCAACGTTTCTTGCATTTCCAACCGTTTTCCCGACGGGAACGACGATCTACAAACCTGATAAAGCCTGGAACGGCTACAACATCTTTCCCGCCAAAGGAATTGGACCTGTCCTAATTGATATGAACGGCAATGTGGTCAAGCAGTGGGTAGACCCCTCATATGCCAGTATGTCCAAGCTTCTTCCGGGTGGATATGTAATGCGCCCTATAGGCGGAAGAGCAAGAGTAAAAGACCATCCAGATGCTAACGATCTGGTGCAACTTGACTGGGATGGAAACATTGTATGGAAGTTCGAAAAAGCCGGTCAACATCATGATTACCAGCGAGAGGGTAATCCGGTGGGGTACTACGTTCCCGGTATGGACCCCTTGGTCGATAAGGGAAAGACCCTGATCCTTTCCAAAAAGCTTCTGAAGAATCCCAAAATAACCGACAAGCTTCTATATGAGGACTACATCTTTGAGGTGACCTGGGACGGAAAGATCGTCTGGGAATGGTTATGGCATGAGCATTTTGATGAACTCGGGTTCAACGAGGCAGCCAAGAATACCATTTACCGTAATCCGAATTACGAGCCTATAAGTATAGAAGGAGTAGAGGCTGCCAGCTGGTTGCATATCAACAGTTTGTCGTATGTTGGACCCAATAGGTGGTACGACGCGGGTGACGAGCGCTTCCATCCTGACAACGTGATCTGGGATGCCCGCCAGGCTAACATCCTGGGAATAACCGACAGGAAGACCGGTGAGATTGTCTGGAAGGTGGGACCGGACTATACCGCTACACCGGCACTCCGCAAGTTGGATCAGATCGTGGGCCCGCATCATTGCCATATGATCCCCAAGGGACTTCCTGGCGCAGGGAACATCCTGGTCTTTGACAATGGTGGAAGAGCTGGATACGGTCCCCCTAATCCTGGTAGTGCCACCGGGAGCGGAAATGCTCGGCGGGATTATTCCCGAGTATTAGAGTTCAATCCGGTGACGCTGGAGTTGGTTTGGGAATATACAGCCGACAAGGTTGGTTATAGGCGTGAGAAGTTTTTCAGCTTCAATGTAAGCTCAGCCCAGCGTCTTCCCAACGGGAACACCTTAATCACGGAAGGTGCTCAGGGGCGCTTTTTCGAGGTGACCTCCGAATTAGAGATCGTCTGGGAATACGTTAACCCATTTTTCCACGGAGTCTTGTGTCGCACCTGCGGGAATCCCTATGACTGGATTGAAACAACGGGCGAGACAGAGGAGCGTAGGAATACTGCTTATCGCGCTTACCGGGTTCCCTATGACTGGGTTCCACAACTAGAAAGGCCTGTGGAAAAAGCTGTGATCCCTCCTCCCAATTCAAAGTTCAGAATCGAACCTCAACAATAGGCCCATTGCTCAGGGCGGGGAACAATTCCCCGCCCATTTCTAGTGAGACTTGAAAAGTGGCTACCAGTCAACAACCACCCCTAAGAGGATCTGAACCGCCCCGGCTTTTCCGGAGACTCCAACTCTTGAGAGGATGGAGTCATGGCAAGACGAAGCAGGTATTCACCGGAGGTGAAAGAGCGCGCGGTGCGGATGGTCTTGGACCAGCAGCATCAGCACGAATCTCAGTGGGCGGCGATCGTCTCGGTCGCTCGAAGATTGGGTGCACGTCGGAGACGCTGCGCAAGTGGGTGCGTCAAGCAGAACGTGACACAGGCAAACGCGTGGGGCTGACGACGGACGAGCGCACGCGACTCAAGGCGCTCGAGCGGGAAGTTCGCGAGCTTAAGCGAGCGAACGAGATCCTACGCAAGGCATCGGCGTTTTTCGCCCAGGCGGAGCTCGACCGCCGACCGAGGTGATGGTGTCGTTCGTCGATAAGAACCGCGAGAGCTACGGGGTCGAGCCGGTCTGCCGGATGCTGCCGATCGCCACTTCGCTCTACTACGAGCACAAAGCCCGAGAAAAGGACCCGAGTCGCCTCCCGGCCTGGGCCAAGCGGGACCGAGAACTCCGAGAAGAGATTCGGCGTGTGCGGAAAGAGAACTTCGACGTGTACGGAGTGCGTAAGGTATGGCGCCAGCTGCGTCGCGAAGGCAGCGACGTGGCTCGGTGCACCGTGGCCCGTCTGATGCGCGAAATGGGCCTCCAGGGAGCGGTCCGTGGACGTCGATTCAAGACGACGAAGCCCGACCCGAACGGGTCCCGTCCGACAGACCTCGTCGAGCGCGACTTCAACGCGACCCGTCCGAACGAGCTCTGGGTGTCGGACCTGACCTACGTCGCGACGTGGCGCGGCTTCGTCTACGTCGCTTTCGTCATCGACGTGTTCGCCCGACTCATCGTCGGTTGGAGAGCGACGACATCGTTGACCGCCGACATCGCTCTCGATGCATTGGAGCAGGCGCTGCACGAGCGTCGACTCGACCCCGAGGACCCGTTGGTTCATCACAGCGATCGCGGAGTGCAGTACGTCTCGATCCGCTACACCGAGCGGCTCTCCGAGGTCGGCATCGAACCGTCCGTCGGCAGCCGCTGTGATTCCTACGACAACGCTCTAGCCGAGTCCATCATCGGTCTCTACAAAACCGAGGTGATTCGTCGGCGCGGACCGTGGCGCGGTCTCGAGGACGTCGAGTTCGCCACCCTCGAGTGGGTGCACTGGTACAACACGCAACGACTCTTGGAACCGATCGGAAACATCCCACCGGTCGAGCACGAACTGAACTACTATCGCTCGCAACAAGGCTCGCTCGAGGTGGCGAGACTCAACTGAAACAGTCTCCGGGATTCCCGGGGCGGTTCAATGGCTTGAATCGGACCCTAAAAGGGTCTTAAATCTCATACAGAAATCTTTATTCACCGGTAGAGTAAGCGGGGGAAGCTAAGCTTCGCCCCACCTCTCGTCGCACCGGACGTGCAGATGTCCCGCATCCGGCGCTCCCAACAGCCTTGTGTCGTAAGCATGCACAAAGAGCCTCGCGACTCGCCAGTCACAGGTAGACTAACCCACGATCGGCGAGATGACGGTAGAACGTCACCCCTGCCGGAGGGCGGTAGCGTCGCTGGCTCCGTCGTCGTAGATGGACGACAAGACGGTTACGGACGTACCAGTTCAGCCGTCGAAAGTATCGGCGAGGGTGGCCATAGTCGAAGTAGTTCGCCCAGCCTTTGAGGTGCCGGTTCAGCTGCTGGATCAGCGCTGGAATAGGCTTAAAGCACTGCCCACTGGCCGTCATCTCTATCAGCTTGGCGCGTTCACGTGCCATAGCTTTCTTCGAGGGCCCAACGTGTAAGTACCGATGAGCCCGACCGTGCAGGTCGGCTTGGTACTGCAACGTGAACCCCAGAAAGTCCAGGCTCTCCCCCTTCGCCAAGTTCACCACTCGAGTCTTCTCCCGATTGATGCTCAGGCCCATCCGCCCTTCGAGGAATCCCTCCACGAACCGCCGGAGCTTCGGCCCTTGATAGCGGGCTAGGATAACGAGTCGAGTCACGCGGCGGAGTCCCTGAGTCACAAATCAATGCCTTAGAGGCTGCCGGGTTGGCATCCCCCTTGCTGTATGTCCGGCTGGAAGCGGAGGTCGGGGTGCGTATTCCGGGGCATCGTGAACGCAGATTCCAGCCGAAGGTGAACATCCATTCCAAAGCATCGTGAACACGGATTCCGGGGATCGTGAACATCGATTCCGGGGAAGGTGAACACGGATTCCAGGCAACGTGAACGCCGGTTCCGGCATCGCGAACGCTCATCGATAGCACGTTTCAAGGCAACTCTAGGTCGTACCCGGAAGGAGGACGATCTAGGAAATGGCAGCTAAGAGGTTATCGATGAGAAAAATACGAGAGGTTCTAAGGTTAAAGTACGAGCTGGGTTTTACTCACCGCATGATCGCAAAGGCACTTCGCGTGGCGGTTGGAACGGTGAGTGAGTACCTGGCCAAGGCGAAGAAGGGTGGTCTGAGCTGGCCGCTCCCGGAGGAGCTGAGCGACGGGGAGCTGGAGGCAGGGCTGTTTCCGCCGCCGGGCTCGTCTGGCGCACGGCCGGGTCTGGACTATGCCCACATCCACGAGGAGCTGAGGCGTCACCGAGAGCTGACGTTGCTGCAGCTGTGGGTGGAGTACGCGGAGAATAAGCCGGGAGCGTACGGCTACAGCCGTTATTGCGAGCTGTACGGTCAGTGGAAGAAGAAGCTGAACCCGACGATGCGTCAACGGCATCGAGCAGGCGAGAAGACATTCGTCGATTTTTCGGGGAAGAAGCCTCACATCGTCGATCCGAAAACGGGAGAGCTCGTCGAAATGGAGCTGTTCGTCGGGACGTTGGGCGCGAGCAGTTACACCTACGTCGAAGCGACACTGAACCAGTCGCTGGAATCGTGGGCGAAGGCCCATAAGGGGATGTCGGATTACTTCGGTGGCAGTACGGAGATCTGGGTTCCGGACAACTTGAAGAGCGGCGTGGATTTGGTGGACCGTTACGAGCCAGGGATCAACCGGACGTACGAAGAGCTGGCGACGCATTACGGTGCGGTTGTGGTCCCGGCTCGGGTGTTCAAGCCGAAAGACAAAGCGAAGGTGGCGTCGGCAGTGCAGGTGGCGCAGCGCTGGATCCTGGCGGTGCTTCGTCATCGCACGTTCTTCAGCCTTGGCGGAACTGAACGAAGCCATCTGGGAGAAGTTAGAGGTCCTGAATGCGCGTCCGATGCAGAAGCTCGGTGTGAGTCGGCGGGAGTTGTACGAAAGGCCAGTCCCCTGGATCTTTAATTACTGTCCAAATTCGATTTGCCATGTGTATCGAGCGTTCGCTGGGCGAACCGAGCGATGGTTTCGAGGATTCGGTCGGCGGATTTCGTCCACTTGAACGGCTTTGGGTTCTCGTTGTGAGCATCGAGATAGTCTTGTATCGCAACGCGGAACTGAGGCACGCTCGTGTGCGAGCCTCGTCGCAAGGCGTGTTCGGTGAGCAAGCCAAAGAAGCGCTCAGCGAAGTTGAGCCAAGAGGCGTGTGTCGGTGTGAAGTGAAAGTGGAACCGAGGTCGCTTGGAAAGCCAGCGTTTGATCGCCGGTGTCTTGTGCGTGGCGAGATTGTCGAGCACGACGTGGATGTCCAACTCGCTGGGAACGGCTGCTTCGATCTCAGCGAGGAACTTCTTGAACTCTAGCGCTCGATGTCGCGCGTAGCACTTTCCGAAGACTTCACCTGTTGCGGCGTCGAGTGCGGCAAACAGGTCAGTCGTTCCATGCCGAATGTAGTCGTGGGTTTGTCGCTCGGGCTGGCCCAAGCTCATGGGCAGGACAGGTTGAGCACGCTCGAGCGCTTGAATCTGCGATTTCTCGTCGACGCACAGGACGACCGCGTTATCCGGTGGGTTCATATACAGGCCAACAACGTCGCGTACTTTTTCGACCAGTTGTGGGTCTTGCGAGAGACGAAACGATTCCGAGCGGTGCGGTTGAAGCCCGAACGTTCGCCAAATACGTCCAATCGTCGAATGACTCAGCCCAAGATGCTTGGCCATCGAGCGCGTACTCCAATGGGTTCTCCCCTTTGGAGTCGTCTCCAGCGTCTTGGTCACGACTTCCTCGATCTGGTCATCGCCGATTTTGCGAGCCGCTCCCGGCCGAGGTTCGTCGTACAACCCTTCCATTCGTTGTTCTACAAAGCGTCTTCGCCACTTGCCCACCGTGCTCCTCATGGTGTGCATCTTCCTAGCAACTTCCATATTCGTCAGACCCGCCGCGCAATCCAGCACGATCTTCGCTCGGAAGGCTTGGTGCGGCGAACTACGGCTGCGTCGCGCCAGTCGCGTCAGCGCTTCGCTTTCTTGAGACGACAGCTTCAATTCGGCTTTTCGCCGGCCCTTGTGTTTCATGCATTTAGCAGATCACAGAAGGGCCGGTGTTGTCTAGCTTTTTCTGTTCCAGGGGACTAGGCCGGCCCGTACTGAAACCGCTACCGCAGGAGAGCTACGAGTTATCGACGTGGAAGCGGTGCAGAGTGAACATCGACTACCACGTGGAGGTGGAGAACAACTTGTACAGCGTTCCCTATCAGCTCATTCACGAGAAAGTCGAGGCACGGGTGACGGCCTCGGTGGTGGAGGTCCTGTTCAAGGGAAAGCGCGTCGCGTCGCATCCCCGCAAGAAAGGAAAGGGGCACTACTCCACGAACCCGGAGCATATGCCACGTTCGCATCGGGAGCACCTGGAGTGGACGCCGTCGCGGCTGCTCCACTGGGCGGAGCAGTCAGGTCGCGCCACGGGAAGGCTGGTTGCGGGGATTCTAGAGAGTCGGCCTCACCCGGAGCAGGGATTTCGCTCTTGCCTGGGAGTCATGCGACTAGGCAGCCGCTGGGGCAGTGAGCGTCTCGAGGCCGCTTGCGCACGAGCGGAAGCTTTGAGCTCTTACAGCTATCGCACGGTGAAAAACATTCTCTCGGCTGGTCTGGATCGTGTGGTGCTCGAATCGGACGCCGAAGCGAAACCGCGAGAGGAGCACGAGAACATCCGAGGCGCGGATCACTACGAAGGAGGAGAGTCCCGATGCTGACACCCGAAACGATAGAAAAGATGAACGCCATGAAGTTGTTCGGCTTGGTGTCCGCGTTCGAAACCCAGTTGAGCTCGAGCGAATACAAGGAGCTGAGCTTCGAGGAACGTGTGGGACTCCTGGTCGATGCCGAGTGGACCGCCCGCGAACAGCGTAAGCTTTCTCGACGACTGCGAGCGGCAAAGCTCCGCTATCCGGCATGTTTGGAGAACGTGAACTTCCAAGCGCCTCGAGGCTTAAACCGCGAACAGATCTTGAGCCTGGGCAACTGCCGCTTTGTCGGTGAGCGCCATAACCTGCTCATCACCGGCCCGACGGGGATTGGCAAATCGTTCTTGGCTTGCGCCTTCGTGGAGCGGGCCTGTCGTCGCGGCTTCACCGGATGCTACGTGCGAGCACCGCGCTTGCTCCACGAGCTCGCGGTCGCTCGTGGTGATGGTTCCTACGCCAATCATCGATAGCCAGTAAGTCCGGCTTTTGACGAAACTCGCCAAGCTGCTTCACCCGCTGAAAGAATCGGAGAGACGGGATCTAATGGAGGTCATCGAAGACCGCGCCGAGCGTGGCTCCACACTCATCGCGACCCAGATTCCGCTCAAGCAGTGGCACGAAGCGATTGGCGACCCAAACCAGGCAGACGCTATCTGCGATCGCATTCTCCACAGCGCGCACCGCATCACTCTCAAAGGAGCTTCTCTGAGAAAGACCAAGGCTGCGCCAAAGGCATTTGACAACGCCGATGCATGAGCGAGCGAGGGACCACAGCGTCGATGCGATAAAAACGGGTGAAACCGCCAAACCCGGGGTACCAGACGATGCGGCGCCAAAACGACGCGCGAGAATGCCTCAGGAAGCGTCTTCTCGAGCCAGGCCATACCCCAGCAACCCCCCGAAACCAGCCCCACATCGCCCGGGGTTCGGCCGCGGCAGGTCGCTGCCTACGGGAGCGGGAAGGTCGCTTCGCGTCTTTCCTTACGCCCGCTCCCTCCGGCACCGACCTGCCGCCCCTTGCTACACAACACGCAGGTAAGATAGGTTCACGTTTTCAATCAGTGGAAAGGAGGTCACCCAACACTTCATCGCTTCGATGAGCGTTCGGCTTCACCGGATTCGCTGTTCAGCTTGCTCTGGATTCGGCGTTCACGATGGCTGGAATACGCAGTCGGGGAAAATGATTTTCGTCAAAGTCGTCATTTGCGTACTCATAGCCGACTTGCTCTCGGGGTTCTTCCACTGGCTCGAGGATGCCTACGGACGGGAGCACTGGCCGATCACGGGGAACCTGATCACCAAGCCGAACATCCTGCACCATTATCAACCCGTCTACTTCACGCGACACGGTTGGTTCAAGAGTGCCGACTTGCTCCTGGTCATAGGGGCCGTCGTGCTTTTCGCGGCTTGGTTGCTGAACAGCTTGAACTGGGAGGTCGTGTTGGTTGTCGGAATCAGCGTTAACGCCAACGAGATTCACAAGTGGGCGCACCGAACCCCACGCCAGAACGGCCGGCTGATCTCCTTCTTCCAGGACGTCGGGATGCTACAATCCCGAAGCCATCACACTCAGCATCATCGGGCGCAGAAGAACACTCACTATTGTGTAATAACCAACTATCTCAACCCTGTACTTGAGGCAGCCGGTTTGTGGCCTTTTCTGGAACGCTTGATCTTGCTCGTTCTTGGAGTCGAGAGGCGTCCGGATCCCAGCGTTGTCGCAGCGGAGCTGCGAGCGGCCTGATGTGTCGCAGGCTCATCTTCTGCGCCGTCCAGTCATGTTCTGCCCCAAAAGTTGTGGACGAACCTAGCCGCCTTGACGCGCGGCTCCGCGGTCTCTTGACCCCTGCTCGCCGTAGGGCTGCTTCAAGGCCCCGTTCGATGCCGTGTGCACGAGAACGATTTCGGCCGTCAGGGGTCCTCGCGGGAGGTTCGTCCACGCTTTTGGGAAATCCGCGCAGAAGATGAGCCTGCGACCCTCCGGGAAAAGCGCGGTCGATCCCCAGTCAATTCTTGACTAAGCTAGGAGACTTCCACTCAGGCGGAATCTCCCTTCCGAGGGATTGAAGCAGCACGATCTCCTCCGCGCTGAAGAAGATGTCGAAAGCGTCGTGGAAGTCCTTGCTGGTGATAGGCCGGTTGGCCTCCCTGGGCCACGCTCCGGGCCATGAGCAGAAGCTTAATCAGCTTCTGCCCGGGATGAGTTTCCTCCCTCAATCCGAAACGGACAAAAACAGAATCTCACGATCGAGATCAGGCAGCATGACTAACCTTTTTCGCGATAACTATCTTGACATTCACCGCTTTGACAATGCGGCCTAAGGCATCCATCCTAGAGGTCCAAAACCCCTCGGAGTCAGGAGGCGATAATGGAAAAACTCCTTATGGTGGGCGTGGGCGAGGTGGGACGCTATGTCCTCGAATTTTTCGCCCGCTCCGAAGCACCGGTTGAACTGGTGGCTGGAGACGTGGATGGAACCCGGGCCGAGGCCGCTGTCAACCAGGCCATCTACGGCGCGAACCATCACGGTCAACATCCCCGCATACGCGCGGTCACCATTGACTTGAAAAATGAAGACCAAACCGCGGAACTGATCCGCAAAGTCAAACCCACCGTCGTGATCAACTGTGCCGTCTTGCAAACCTGGCATACAATACGAAGATTACCCAATCCCATTTTTGAAAAACTTAGCTCAGCGACATTGGGAGCCTGGCTTCCGGTGCAGTTGTCTTTGGCTGGAAGATTGGGGAAAGCTCTCAAGGCTTCCGGCGAAAAGGCCCATTACGTCAATGCATCGTTGTCCGATCTGACCAATCCGGTCTTGCATCGAGCCGGTTTGAAACCAACGGTAGGAGTAGGGAATGTGGATTTGATTGTACCTGCAGTCCAAGCACTGGCGGCAAAAAAACTTCAGATACCCACCACCCACGTAGAAATAAGCCTTGTGGCTCACCACGTCCATTGGGTTTATCCGAGAGAGCCAGGATACAAAGACGGTGCACCGTTTCATTTACGTATTCTTGCCGATGGTACGGATGTGACCGACAAGTTTGATCTCGCTCAAATCATGATTGATGCGGTCCGGAGTTATCCAAGTGGTACTGGCTTTACGAGTGTATCTGCATCCTCCACCCTAAAAATCGCTCTGGCCTTGGCGTTAAATAAGGCCATTGATACGCATGCTCCCGGTCCCAATGGCTTAATGGGGGGCTATCCCGTCCATATCGACGGCAGCGGAGTGCGTTTGCGTCTTCCCGACGGCATCACTGAGGAAAAAGCTATCGATTTGAATGAACGGGCCGGTCAACACGACGGCATCGAACGCATAGACCCGAACGGAACAGTACACTTTAGAGACGACACGGTTCAAATTATGCAGGAAGTGTTGGGCTTTAACTGTCAAGAATTCTCATTTCATGAGGTGGATAATTTGGCTCAAGAACAAATCACTAAATATAAGGCGCTTGAAAAAAAACACATGCGTAATGTAAGCATTTGATCATGCTTGAGCCCGAAACACGGTAGATTGGTTGTTGTGCTCTGATCAACCGCCTTCGGAAATCGCGTACCCGCGATTGTCTCAACGACTAACTCGCCGCGACGCAAGCTAGGTCGGCAAGGCCATGAATTCAACTTTAAGACTATTGAAACGACGGGGAAAAGGTCGAGCAACGTCTGAAGCTACGACGAAATTACGGGCTACAGGATACGACCGCGGCTGAGAGGTGGCTCAACAAGCGTGGTTGGGAGGACTGGGGCTGACTCACGCGTCGGCGTCAGCGGTAGTACGATGGTCCTGGCGAGTCTAGATGAATCGCGAAGCAGCAACCGCGATGACAAAGAACACTCCGAATCGGCGCATGACCTATTCCGCCCTTCGATCGGAGTCGCTCAGATAGAGAAGAGATTCTACGCCAAGGATTGCGGTAAATCGAGGACGAGGAGCCTATCTACAGCCGGTTTCATCCGTCGGCCCGGAGGTGCCCCCACCATAGTTGAAGGTTCGAGGTGGTGGCGGCTCCTGACACATGGTTTACCCGACTTTGGCGTGCTTGTCGAGCGCTTGATTCTCAGTGACCTCCGCTAACTTCGCTTCGAGGATCGGTAGCGATTGGTATCCAATGATACGACGGAAATTTTTCTCCGTGGCGAGCAGAGCCGAAGCGGCCCATCTCAGAACCATCTTGCCATTGCGCCAGCGGGTGACGCGACGGGTACGACCTCGCGCACCGCTGAAGCACGACTCGATGATGTTCGTCGATCCAAGGCAGCGTTTCAGAGATGCGGGGAGGTCGAGCTCGTTGATGGTGAACATCTCGTCGAGCCCCTCCCGGATGCTCTCCGCCGCCGAGGGGTAGTCGTCCTCGAGCCACTTCGCCTGTTGCTCCAACCGCGCTTTGCCCTTCTTTGCTGGGAGCTGCCAGGCCGAACGCAGGCTCGCTTGCACTTGCGGCTTCAGCTCCTGCGGCAGATAACCGAGCACATTGCGCTCCTTGTGCTTCCTGCAACGCTGGACCTTGTTGTGGGTACCGAACACAGCGTCGACGGCGACCCGTAGCGCCTTGGAGCCATCGATCACGAACAGCCGACACCGCTCTGGGCTCAGGCCTCGTTCGACCAGGTCCTCCAGCAGCGCCTTGCACACTATCTGGTTCTCCGATGCTCCATCCCGAAGCCCCAGAACATGCTCGGGATGCCTGATAGCGAGATGATCGGATGATGGGAGTCGGGGCCAAGCGAGCTCTCGGCCTCTATCGGAGTTGTGCACCAAGGCATCGAGTCGCAGGAACTCGCGGGCGATGCGGACGCTCGACCTATACGTTCGACCGAGGTCTGCGCGACGACGAGCGCTTCGAGTACTAGCTTGCTGCCTGTCGGATTCGTAGAAGTTCGAGCTCAGCCCTCGTAAAAGATCCGCCAGATTTTATCGCCGCCATCGTCGCTCACTAGCATTGAGCCGTCGGGGAGCTGTAGCAATCCCACGGGTCGTCCCCAGACTTCGCGCTTCGTGGGATCGAGCATCCAGCCGTTGAGGAAGCTCTCCGGGCCGGACGTGGGCTCGGCGTTCTCGAACGGGATGAACACGACTTCGTAGCCGATGCGCTCGGCGCGGTTCCATGAGCCGTGGAGTGCCAGGAACATTCCGCCGCGATATTTTTCGGGAAACTGGTCGCCGGTGTAGAAGAGAGTGTCCAGCACGGCGACGTGAGCAGCGAGCAGTACGTCGGGATACAACGTGCTCGCGACTTCGGCGGGGTCGATGTTGTCGTGACGCGGCTCCGGGTGCGGCCCGATGTAGGCGTTCGGCCACCCGTAGTGCCCACCCTCTTCGATTTTCACGACGTAGTCGGGGACGAGGTCGTCACCGAGGTGGTCACGTTCTTGCACTGCCGCCCATAAATCGTTCGTTCCAGGATACCAGCGCAGACCAATGGTATTCCGAAGGCCGGTCGCCACGGTTTCGTGGCCACTGCCGTCGGGGTTATAGCGATGCAGCGCGGCCCGTAAGGGATCTTCACCTTGATCGATGTTCGAGCCCGAGCCGACGGTGACGTAGAGCTTCGTCCGGTCTTCGTTGAACAGCAACGTTCGCGTCCAATGGCCGCGTCCGAGCCCTTCGTAGGAGATAATCTCCTCGCCCTCCTTGTGTTGCCCGGTGACCTTCATCGTCGCCGAGTCGTAGCGATAGCGTTTTACCGATTCCGGCTCCCCGACGTAGAGCCATCCGTCGTGAAGCTCGAGCCCGTACGGCAGATTGAGCCCGTCGAGGATCTTCGACTTCGAGCCGTCTTTCAGCACGTAGACGTCGCCGTTCGATTCGTCACGGGAGCCGCTGTCGGTGAGAAGGATCTCGCCCGCGCCACCGTGCATCATGAAGCGAGGGCGGTTGAACCCGCTCATGTACTCCTCGATCTTGAATCCCGAGGGGAGACGCAGCTCGGCGCCCTCGGGCCGGGAGATGACTTCCGCGCTGTTCCGGGCGGATTCCGTATGGAACGGCTTCGGGAGCTCTTTCCAGTTGACGGGCCGATCGTTCGTGAGCGTCTGCGCCAGGGCAGTGCCACCAACGACGAGCAGGGCTAACGAGGCAACGAATGCGTTTTTGAGCATGGCATCAATATTATAGATCGTGTCACCAGTCGAAGCCGAGCATGAACTGGAATGTGCGGGCGAACCCTAAAACGTTCGTGATTCTCCCGAAATTTCCTGTGCCAAAACGAGTTTGAGGACCGTCGAAATCGGGTCTGTCGAACACGTTGATGATCTCGAGCCTGAACGTCGTGCGCACCCGGGAATCCGTCGAGGCGCGTCGCCGAACGTGAACGCCTCCGCCTGGCTCCACGCATGAGAGCGCTCCCGTGCCACAGGTTTCCTCCACGTCGGTGGACCGTGTTGAAAACCCCGCCGCCGGTCCGGCCCATCTCGGAAGAATATAGGGATGTCAACCGCGCCAAAGTGTGCGACGATGTTAAAAACACATGCCTTGGTGCACAACTCCGATGGAGGCCGAGAGCTCGCTTGGCCCCGACTCCCATCATCCGATCATCTCGCTATCAGGCATCCCGAGCGCCGTCATCGTGTTGAGAATCTTGCACCCGATCCTTGCCTCGACTCTCTGTGCCGCCAACCCTCTCGCTCGCATCGCTGAGCCCACGATAGCCTTGTAGCGATGGAACGTTGTCTCGACTTTGCTCCGTTTGCTGTAGCCCGATTCTGTGTGCCACTTTCGTTTGCCGAGCCGAGCTTGTGCTGCAATGTTGCGATTGCGCTGTCGGCTGCTCGCCGGCCCCGATGCGAGCTGGGCGCCCTTGCGCGGCGGTATCAGCACCCTCGGCGAGCAATGAGCGCTGTGATTCTCGATTGCCTCATAGACGCCGCCGGCGTCGTATGCGGTGTCAGCTCTGGCCGATGAGATGGGACTGTCGATCTGTCCGACAAGCGATGCAACCCGCGATGAATCGCGGGCTCTTTTGCTCGTCAGCTCGCCGGCGACGACTTCGCCACTCTGCTCGTCGACACACAGATGGAGCTTGCGATAGTCCCTGCTCTTTGGTGCTCTGCGCAGCTGGCCGGCGTGGACAGCGAGACCGCTGCTGTCGATCAAGATGTGCAACGGCGTCTTCTGCTTGTCTTGGTAGAAGGGGACCTTACCCAGCTTCGCCTTGCGCCTCGAGATCGTGGTGTGATCGGGCACATCATTGTCTAGCTTCATCAGAGCGAACAACGATCGCAGCAATCCCTCGCTCTGCCTAGATGACAGATGAAACACCATGCCCAGGGTGACAGCCGTCTCGATGGCGTGGTTCGAGTACTTGCGTTGACGGCTCGGTTTCCTCCTCCTCGGCCGGGGCGCGTCCCAGTTCACAAGCTTGCCGGCGGTGAGCGAGATCCAGACGGTCAGGCTCCCACGGTTGCGTAGACCCGCCTCATATTCACGCCAATTCCTCACGCGATAGGCCTTCTTCACATACTTCCGCTGAGTGCGTTTGAAAATGCTCATGGGGAACCTCGAATCCGTGAGTAAAGGACAATTGTGGACCGAGATCGCGAGTTGTGCACCAAGGCACTTCTACGTCGCTCAAACCTATCCCAACGGAATGATCTCTTTTGAGTCCAAGCAGTGGTACATAAGCAGCTGTCTAAAGTCAGAGCGCGTCGGTCTTGAGCAAGTCGATGACGACCGGTGGAAGGTTCACTTCGGTCCCGTCCCTCTCGGGATTCTCGATGTTCGAAACGCCAGGGACCGTGGATATCGCGCCTTTGGGCTTCTAGTTTCTCCCGAACGACGAAGCAAGAGGCCATACAAAAGACGAGGCCCGAAATGATCTCGAAGAGAATCCACGACACCGCAAACTGTTACCTATGTGCCCGGTCTGTTTCGTTACCGATGTAGGCGGTTGCACATGGTGCTTTATTTGACGTGTGCAGCGCGTCCTGCGGACGGTGGCAACCTCTGCTCTTCGCCGGAGACATTCCCGCCTCGCCAAAGACCTCGTCACTACACTCAGCCGGGATTTTACCGACAGGATCAGCGGGTTCGAGCACTAGACTGGAAGTTTGTTTGCGGTCCATCACTCACCTATCCTGGAGAAGATGGGTGATACGAAGATTCTCGCGCGTATTGTGGTCGTCCTGCTCGCGACGGCAGCGTGCTCGCCAACCATCCCGGAGCAATGGGCCCACTTTACCTGCATGGGTACTCACGCGGCACCGAATGCTGGGCGATGAAAGTCGATCAGTTTGGAGACGTCGCCGCGCTATCGATTTTCAACGCAGATGGGTCTGAGCCGCTCATGTTTCTGGCCTGTCTTCGGTGAGGCCGAGACCCCGGAATTGATTCGGTTCAAATGAGGCGGCCATGAGTCAGATCGAGCTAAGCAAGTTCCTCTCCTATGTGCTTCGACATCGGCCCGACGCCATCGGGATCGAGCTCGACGAAGAAGGTTTCACGGATGCCAAGGTGTTGGTCGAGAAAATGGCCGAGCGGCACCCCGGCTTTGCGATGCGAGACCTCGAGGCTATCGTCCGCGACGACGACAAGGGGCGATACACGCTGCGCGATGGGCAGATTCGCGCCAGCCAGGGCCACAGCATCGAAGGCATCACCGCGTTCGAAACGACGCCGAAGACACCGCCCGCTACCCTCTACCACGGCACGAATACGCAGAATTGGAAACGCATTCGAGAGGCCGGAGGGCTTCAACGCATGAACCGACACCACGTGCACTTGTCGCCGGACGAAGAAACGGCCGAACGAGTCGGCGCGCGACGCAAGGGCGAGGTGATTCTGCTGTCTGTGAACGCGAAACGGATGGCCGAGGACGGCTACAAGTTCTTCCTCTCCGACAACGGCGTGTGGCTCGTCGACGAAGTGCCTATCGACTACCTGAGAGAGCTCTAGATGACCTCCAGGCGCACGGCAGCAATCGGCGAGCCCTGCTCGGCAAACCAGCACGTGCCCTCGTTGACCATATCGAGCTCTATCGTGTAGGCGCCCGGCTTTCCCGGAGCTTTTAGTTGCAGCTCGACGTCGACAGCGTCGCCTTTTGCGACGTCACGCGGAAGCTCCGCTCGGCCGTAATCGTCGTCCACGACCGCGCTCTCGGTATCTAAAAGGTGCGCGCCCAACCGCACGTAGCCTCGTCCGCGACGACCTTCCTCGAGCCACACCGTTTCGGATTGATTCTCGACACGCACGGTGAACCGCACCGCCTCCCCGGAACGCGCAGAGATCTGCGAGAGAGAAGGCGTTATCTTGGCGAGGTGGGTGCGGGGATTGAGCGAGGTCACCGCGTAGGCGCCTTTGCGGAAGACCCCGATCGGGCCGGTCAGCACCGCCTTCCGCAGAAAGTCCTGCGGCACGAGCCACGACATCCCGCGCAGAAACAAGCGCATCCGGTTCATCGGGAGCGTCAAGATCTCGGGCTCGAGCGCCGGAATCGCGAGATCGAGTCCTTTGAAGCCGGCCGCGACGGCGCTCTGGTAAAACTGCTCGAGGTCGAGGTCTTCCTCCAAGATCCCGTGCTCGGTCTCAGCCTGGGAGATTTCAGTCGCCGTGTGCCCGACGCCCGGCTCGGCGAAACCGAAACGCCCTTGGGGCGCAAGGACGCGGTGAAACTCGCTCAGAACCGTCTCGGGATTCGGAAAGTGATGGAACGCATCGAAAACGACAACGAAGTCCAGATCCCCGTCGGGAATATCGATGTCGCTTCCCGAGTAGGTACGAAACTCGACGCGCGCGCGCGCGTCCGGCGTCAGCTCGCGATCGGCGACCTCGCGAGCGATCTCGAGCGCAGCGGGAGCGATGTCCATACCTATTACTTCAGCGCCCGTGCGCGCCAGCATGATCGAGGTCCAACCGGTGCCACACCCGAAGTCGAGAACCCGATCACCCGGCCGGATCCGAAGGGCCGCGAGAAGTTGCCCGAATCGCTCGAGGTACTTCCCCACTCTCTCGGGCTCGGAGAACGGCCGGTTGTGCCAGTACTCACGAAGGTTCGACTGCTCGAAGTATTTTTCCGACGCGACGTTAATCGAGCTCGTCTCGGGTGGAGGTCGGTCAGTGAGAGCGTCGGGCGGTGACGACCAAAGCGACCTCACCGGCCGGAAGTGCGGCGGACGATAGGCCCCGAGCGAGCGCCAGGCGACGAGATAAGTCTTCACACCGGGCAGGAGGCTCGAAAGAATTTTTTTGAGGTCAGCCAAGATACGCGCGCCAAAGTAGCACGAGCGAATTTAGCACGGCAAGGTTGCCCCGGCGCAAGCCATCCCCTATCATCAAAGAAATCCCTTTTCGAGCGCATTTATCGTGAGTACCGTTTGAGCCCAACCGACGAGCGTCCGTCCGCGCGCTATTGGCCGTTTCTCCTCGTCCTGGCGCTTTTCTTCCTCTCCGGAGCATCGGGCCTGGTGTACCAGGTCGTTTGGGTGCGCCTCCTGACCCGGATCTTCGGCACGACGACGTTCGCGGTGAGCGCGCTCCTCGCGGCGTTCATGGCCGGCCTCGGCCTCGGAGCCGCGCTTGCCTCCCGCTATCTCATGAAGGTACGCCATCCGCTCCGGTGGTTCGGCGCTCTCGAGATCGGGATCGGGCTCTACGCACTCGTACTGAACGCGATGCTTCCCGCCGGCGAGGGGCTCTTTCTCGGACTTGTTTCCAACCTGGGGCTCTCGATAGTCGGCGAGAACTTCGCCAAAGTCGCGCTCGCGTTCATCGTCCTAGTGCCCCCGACGACACTCATGGGCGCGAGTCTCCCTCTGCTCGTCAAGCAGTCGGTGAACAGTTTGTCGACGGTCGGGCTCCGCACCGGAACCCTCTACGCGATCAATACCCTCGGAGCCGCCGGTGGCTGCTTCGTCGCAGGCTTCTACACCATCCCACTGTGGGGGATGGAAAGCACGACCCAGCTCGCCGCCGCCGTGAACAGTTTCGTCGGCCTCGCCGCGATCACACTGAGCTTTCTCATAGCCGAGCCTGAACCCGACCCGCCGCTCGACGAGCCCGACGAGTCCGAAAGCTCCAAAACTACTTCCAAACTACGCTGGGCGGTCGCCGCGTTTACCGTGTCCGGTTTCGCCGCGCTCGGTCTCGAGGTCGTCTGGACCCGTCTATTGACGCTTGTCTTCAAAGGTTATTCGTACTCGTTCACCGCCATGCTGACGGTGTTTCTCATCGGCATCGCTCTCGGAAGCGTCGCGTTCGCGCGAGCCGCCGACCGATCTCGTGACCCCGAAGCACTCCTCGGAATCCTGCAGATCGCGATCGGCGTCTCGGTCACCGCGTTTACCGCCCTGCTCGTGTTCTCCGACGATTCGCGCGCGTTGTTGCACTATGAGTTCGGCTACGACTTCACCGGGCACATGCTCGCCAAGTTCTTCATCGCTCTCGTCGTGCTCGGAGTTCCGACGTTTCTGTTCGGCGCGCAATTCCCCGTCGTGTCGCGGCTCGCGACCGACGAAGCCCACACTGCCGGACGGCGTGTCGGCTTGCTCTATGCGATGAACGTCGTGGGCTCGATCCTCGGCGCGCTCGTCACCGGCTACATCCTGATTCCGCTTGTGGGCACCCAGACAAGCCTCCGCCTGCTCGCCCTATCGATGGTCGCAACGGGCATCGCGCTCGTTCTGAAGAGAAGCCAACTGTCCGCGCCATCGAAGCGCACCATCGTCGCCGCAGCCGTGGTGTTGGTGGTGGTGCTTGTGGTCGTCACCCCGCGCGATTTGTCGTTGCACCTTCACCGCGAATGGCTCCAGGACGGCGAGATCATAAGCCACTACGAGGAAGGGGCAAGCGCGACGGTCATGGTTGGACGCTTTCCCGGGGACGACAGTGCCAAGCGAATCCTGATCAACGGAAGCTCGGCGTCCAACTCGTCGTCCTACGGGTTGTCGTGAACCGCGTCCAGGGTTCCATCCCGTTTCTATTCGACCGGATGCCCAAGAAAGTGCTCGCCGCGTGCTTCGGCACGGGCATTACCTTCGGCACGCTGAGCCAGTTCGACATCGAACAGATGGACGGCGTCGACATCTCACCCGAGGTCATCCGTGCGGCCGGACAGTTCCGCGAAGAGAACTACGACGTCCTGAACAACGATCGCGTCACGATCCACATCGACGATGGCCGCAACTTTCTGCTGAAGAGTCGAGAAAACTACGACGTCATCACCATGGAGCCAATGCCGCCGGCGCTTGCGGGCGTCGCCGACATGTACACGAAAGAGTTTTACGACCTCTGCAAAGATCATTTGACGCCTGGCGGTGTCGTCTCGCAGTGGGTGCCGATGTACTTCTTGACTCTCGACGACATGAAGATGCTCTATCAGACGTTTGCGGACGCGTTTCCGTACGTCATGGTTTTCTACTACACACTCGATTCGTTTCTCGTCGGCTCCGACGAGCCACTTCGATTGTCCCCCGCGGCTTTCGAAGAACGCCTGGTCTCGAAACAGCTCGCGCGCGACCTCGCGGCCATCGAGCTCCGGTCGCCCGAAGACCTCTTCAGCGCCTATCTCATGGGGCGCGACGCCATGCTGCGGTTCGCGGGCGACGCGCCCATCGTGACCGATGACCACCCGCTGGTGGAGTTCACCGCGCCGAAGGCGGTGGACATGTCCACGACCTCGACCAACTATCTCAGCGTCACCGAGTACGCGGAATCCGTGGCACCGCTGTTGAAAGATGTGGTGTCCAACGAGCTACACACGACGCTCGTCGAGCGCTTCGAGCAACAGGAGTGGCTTTGGAACAGCGCCCGCGACAAGGCGGCCGAACGCCGCGAGCGCGCTCACAACGAGAAGCCACCTCCGGGGATGGTGCCGTTCGACGAGCAATGAGCTTCACTTGTCCCCCGCGAGCAGCCGCTTCCGAGCGGCTTCGGCCATGATGGGCTTGGTGCAGCTTACCAGGCCGGCCAACTCTTTCGAGACAGAGGACGTGAGAAAAAATTAATCTTGACTAGCTCTACAGCTATGTTATAGAGTGACCAGCATGGGATACGTGACAAAGCTGCAGGTGATCAAGCGAGCCAACGACACCCGTCAGTTCTATGTGATTTGCCCGTCACCTTTAGCCCAGGCGCATTATTAGAGATGGAGCCGGGCGAGGAGCTGGAGTGGGTGGTGGAGGATCGAAACACACTGATTGTGCGTCGGACGCCTAAGGCAAAGCGTGGGAGGAAGCGGGGTAAACGTGGGTGATAAGCAAACGTCACTTCCAGGCTTTCCGAGTCCGCGAAAACGCAGCGATGGTGATGACGTCCGTATGCCAGCGTTCGTGGGGGCGTTTCGGAAGTTCGGGCTTGCGGCCTACGGACGGTGTGGCATTCCACCTTGCGAGCAAATCGTTCCGGTCCAGAATGCGGTACACGCTGCTCGGGCTCAGGCAAACGACATCCTCGTCCACCATCATGAGCCGCCGGTAGCCGTCCCGTGGGTGTGCTAAAGCATAGACCGTCACCGCCTCCTCCTCTTCGGCAAGCTCGGTTGAAGGTGGTCGACTTCTCGTGCGGCTCGAAACGACACCGGTCGACTAGCTTCCAAGCGTTTTTTTTAGGTCCAGATTCTCCATGGTGATCTCTACCACCACCGATTTCATCCTCTCAAGCTCTTGACGCAGCTTCTCCTCGCGGCGAGACGCCTTCTCCTTCTTGCCATTCTGAAATGATTCCAGTGTCGCCTCCTCCGATTGTTTCAGCCACTGATAGTACTGCCCTGTATTCAATGCGTGGCGCCGACACACCTCGGACACCGTCGCACCACTCTCCTGGCACTCCTTGAGTATCTGCAGCTTCTCCTTCGCTGACCAACGTTTCCTGCCGTCCATCTCTGCCTTCTCCCTTCGTTGAGTATAAGACAGAGGCGAAAACCGTCACTTACTACGACCCCCAAAAGGGCGCAGCTGCTGCTGCGGACGGTCGACGTGGAGCGTTTGATCCCAGAGGATCACCCAGCGCGTGCGATCTGGGAGTTCGTGGGTCGGCTGGATCTCAGCGGGTACACGGATCAAGTCCGCTCGGTCGCGGGTGGCGCAGGCCGGCCTGCGTTTGATCCTCAGCTACTGGTGAGCCTGTGGGTCTACAGCTACAGCCAAGCCGTGAGTTCGGCCCGCGCGGTTGAGCGGCTGTGCGAACATCATCCGGCGTATCAATGGCTCAGCGGAATGCAGAGCATCAGTGCGCACACGCTGTCGGACTTTCGGATGATTCATAGGGAGATCCTGGACGAGTTGTTTGTGCAAGCTCTGGGAGTTCTGAGTTCGGACGGATTGATCACGCTCGAGCGAGTCATGCTGGATGGGACGAAGGTGCGCGCGAACGCTTCGTCGAGTGGATTTCGCCGCAAGCCGACGGTCGAAGAGTGTCTGGAGCAGGCGCGTGAGGCGGTAGAGACTCTCAACGCCCAGACGGAGGAGGAATCGAGCCGGCAGATGCAGGCAGCGCAGCAACGCGCCAGGCGAGAGAGACAGGATCGTCTAGAATCAGCGTTGAAGGAGTATGACAAGCTGAAAGCCGCGAAAAGCCGCATAGACCGCGTGAGCACGACCGATCCCGACGCGCGGGTGATGAAGCAAGCCGAGGGCGGCTCCGCACCTAACTACAACGTCCAAGTCTCAACGGATGCCGCACACGGCCTGATTGTCGACATCGATGCCACGCAGGCCGGTAGCGATTATCAGCAGCTGACGCCGGCCATAGAACGGATTGAGCAGAGCATGCAGCGTGCGCCCGAGCAGATGGTCGTAGATGGAGGCTACATTAGTAGCAACAACATCGCGAAGATGGCGAAGCGCGGCATCGATCTCGTCGGCCCCGACCACGAGAACAAGGCAGCAGAGGCCAATCGGCGCAAGTCGTATAAGCACCACGGCGTGAAAGCGGAATACGAGGCGTCGAAGTTTGTCTTCGATACGCAGACCAACACGTATGTGTGCCCGCAGGGCAAGCACTTACGCTACACGCCAAGCAGGAAAGCCAT
This sequence comes from Candidatus Marinacidobacterales bacterium, assembly GCA_965237955.1. GTDB lineage: Bacteria > Acidobacteriota > Vicinamibacteria > Marinacidobacterales > SMYC01. The sequence goes on from OZ250169.1 coordinate 6,481,764, forward strand.
GGCACGATGCGCTATCGATATAAGGCGTCTAAGCAAGACTGCCAGACGTGTCCGGCCAAAGAGCAGTGTTGTCCTCGTACGCAGCACGGCCGCTCGATCGAGCGGCGCGAACTCTTGCCCGACATAGCCGCGTTCCGGAAGAAGATGCAGACCGACGAAGCCAAGGCCATCTATAAGACACGCTCGCAGGTGGCCAAGTTTCCGAATCTCTGGATCAAAACCAAGTTCGGCCTGCGGCAGTTTAGCGTGCGCGGAGTCGCCAAAGTGCGCACTGAATCTCTGTGGGTCGCCCTCACCTACGATATCTTGCAGTGGATTCGCCTCCGCTGGAGGCCGAAGATGGTATCGACACTCGTGCCGACGTGAGCGCGTTGAGCACACGCAGCCCGACTTGTTAAAGCGGAGGTGCCCCCACCATAGTTGAAGGTTCGAGGTGGTGGCGGCTCCTGACACATGGTTTACCCGACTTTGGCGTGCTTGTCGAGCGCTTGATTCTCAGTGACCTCCGCTAACTTCGCTTCGAGGATCGGTAGCGATTGGTATCCAATGATACGACGGAAATTTTTCTCCGTGGCGAGCAGAGCCGAAGCGGCCCATCTCAGAACCATCTTGCCATTGCGCCAGCGGGTGACGCGACGGGTACGACCTCGCGCACCGCTGAAGCACGACTCGATGATGTTCGTCGATCCAAGGCAGCGTTTCAGAGATGCGGGGAGGTCGAGCTCGTTGATGGTGAACATCTCGTCGAGCCCCTCCCGGATGCTCTCCGCCGCCGAGGGGTAGTCGTCCTCGAGCCACTTCGCCTGTTGCTCCAACCGCGCTTTGCCCTTCTTTGCTGGGAGCTGCCAGGCCGAACGCAGGCTCGCTTGCACTTGCGGCTTCAGCTCCTGCGGCAGATAACCGAGCACATTGCGCTCCTTGTGCTTCCTGCAACGCTGGACCTTGTTGTGGGTACCGAACACAGCGTCGACGGCGACCCGTAGCGCCTTGGAGCCATCGATCACGAACAGCCGACACCGCTCTGGGCTCAGGCCTCGTTCGACCAGGTCCTCCAGCAGCGCCTTGCACACTATCTGGTTCTCCGATGCTCCATCCCGAAGCCCCAGAACATGCTTGTATCCCTCTGTATCTACGCCGATTGCCGCCAGAGCGTGGTGCACGCCGAAGCGAATCCCGTCCAGGTACACGACCGCGATCTCCAGCTCGTCCAGCGGACGCTCCATCAGCCCCTGCAACTGCTCCGCGCTTGCTTCCACGAACTCACGGCTCACCTCGCTCTTGCTAACCCCTACCGTCTCCGCCATCTCGGGAAGAACCGACGCGTACTTGCGCGTCGACACACCCAGCATCAGGATTTCCCAGATGCGTTGGCTCAGCCGAGACGAGTTGTTCACCGCTTCGTAGGCAGGAATCGCAACCTCCCCTCCCTCTGCCTTTCCCTTACGCCGCAGACGTGGCCGGCTCACTCTCAACTTCCGCTCCGCAAGGCTTACTACGCCACCCTGCCGGCCGTGCCAGCGAACATCGCTACCCTTCTTCCCCGGGTGTTTCTCCCCAGCCACACTTTGGGCTGACAGATCCAAGACCGCTTCGATCGTCGCTCGGCCAGCAACGTCGATCACTTCGTCGATCGCTATCTCGGTTCGCTCAATCGCATCCAAGAACGGCAACAGAGCTTGCCCCTTCGAGCTCAGTATCTCTCGAAGCTTCTTCCTGTTCTTCGCATCGATGATTTGGTGATTTGACATCGTGGTGGCTCCTTTCTTTTTCCTTCACAGCCGGATTCTATCGAACCCGGCCTTAGGAGCCGCCACTCCTAACCTTCAACTATCTCAGGGGCATCTCCGTTAAAGCGCTAGCAATACGCACCAACGAAACGCCGATACGATATCGGGTGAATCCGTACCGCGCGGACCCGACCCCCTAGTTGACAGAAGTGTGGACCAACCATCCCCATCTCCCTTGGGAAACGCGATTTTTTCTCACGTCCAGAGCTAGTTCAAGTAGTGCTTGGACTCCCTGCACGTGTGCGCCGAGCTCAAGTAACACTTTAAGGTGCTCCGTCTAGACGGAAGTTGTTCCGCCATCGCACGTTGGAGCTCTTTCGCCAAAGGTTAGGACGGCTTTTTTTTCATGTCGACACGGATCACGACGACGTCCGAGTCGGAAACGTTCTCCGTCGAGTGGGGCGGCCCGCCACTTTCCCATATCGTGGCGCCCGCCTCAAACTTCAGGTCCACGGGCTCACCCTCCTCGGGAATGTTTTTCATGTCGGCGTCGGTGAGGAAAATCGCGAAACCAGGAGGATGGTCATGGACCGGTGACGTCTCTCCTGCCGGATACGTCATCCGCACGACGCGCACCCGATCGTTCTCGTACTCGACGACGTGGTGCTCGGCATCGACGAAGGTCGCGTCGACATCACTCCGGTCGATGTCCTCATCACCGAGCTCCTGGAGCTCGATAGAAATGTTCTCGATGTCAGATGTGGGAACGCCGAAGTGGGTGGTCGGCTCGCCCCAGGCCGCACTGCCGGCGACGAGGGTCACGGTCGTGGTTTCACCGCCTCGAGGTGTCAGCTCTGCTTCGGCATCCCTCAGGTACACCGAGACCCGCGCGCGGTGCGAGTGCATTGCGCCCTCCTCACCCCCGGCCAGGTTCTCCCGTAGAACCCGCAAAGAATCGTTCTCGAACTCGAGCACGTAGTGCTCCGCATCCACAACCACGGGATCCAGGAATTCGTTAGGGTCCGAACTCGCAGGTGCCTCCGCCGGCACGTCGGCCGAGGGTCCGCAACCCACGAACAGGAACATCAGACAAACCGTCCAAAACCGCACTAGGCCCTCCTTGCTCGACGTGCTCAACGGGGTCTCTTTATATCAGAAACGCAGTTGCACCCGCTACCTGGACGCGGTAACAATCTATAGACACCACAATCTAAAAGGAGGTGCGAGATGAAGCGCCTGATTTGGACGTTCATCGTGATGTTTGCCGCATCCGCGGCAGTGGCGCAGTCGCTCGGTGAGATCGCCAAGAAAGAGAAAGAGCGCCGCAGGCATCTCGAGAGCTCGGAGTCCCGCACCATTACCGACGTCGAGCTGAGACGCGCGGGCGGGCCGCTCACGGCGTTGCCGAGAACGTCGCGCTCCGACGCGGACTCCGATGACGTTGCCGAAGAAGATGTGGAAGAGGACCAGGAGGAAATCACAGACGAACGCCAAACCGAGGACTACTGGCGTGGCCGGCTGGCGCCCATCGACACGCGCATCAAGAGCATGGAGGAGCGGTTGCAGAGTCCGCAGTTCACTTCGAATCCGGTCGGCGCACCGGACCGCGAGCGGTTGGAACGCCAACTCGCCGAAGCGCGCGCGAAACGGCGAGCTGTCGTCGACGAGGCCCGCCGGAAGGGTGTGCCTCCGGGGTGGTTGAGGTAGACGCCAGCACGAAACCCTTCGGGTAAGTCGGGTCCTCGGTGAACATTCCGGCGAAATGCGGATGGGTGGTGGGAACGCAGTGGGGTCTGTTTCATGCTTTGAACTCCAAGATTACGCCGCCCGTGCGCTCGGGGCGGACCCATACACCGTTGTCCGAGGCGTGAGGTGTCACGCCGGCTCCTTCGAGAAATAGTTTCGTCGCGTCCACGTCATCGACCAGAAGCTCCACCACGCCGACCGACGGCACCGCCGGTAGCACCGCGCCGGGGTAGCGCGACAGCACTTTTTCCGGGGTTTTTAACTCGACGTAGCCGTCGTCCAGGGCGAAGTACGGGCTTTTGTCGAGAGCAGTGCCGCCGAGCCCGGTGCACCGTTCGAAACGAGCCGCGGTCTCCTCCGGGAACTCCGAGCACAGCGTGACCCCCGTGAGCCCGGTGACGCCGTTCGCGTGCTCGAGCAGCGGTTTTTGCCACAGGACGTCCCTCGTCGCGTGCTCGATGAAAACAAGCTCCGCTTCCGGAAACGCACCCTCCTCGGGACGCACGATGTGGAACACCCCTTCGCGGGTGCTCCCACCGAAAGGAACGTCTCTCCGAACTTCGACGGGAGCGGCTCTCCCGCCTTGGGAGCTTTCATAAAACGCCTGAGCGCTCTCGCATCCGAGCGCGATCAACGACACGCCGTGGAACCGGCTCAGTGCTGCGCGAAACGGTTCGTGGTAGCGGTTCGGATCACACAGCCCCAGAATCTCGAAGTAGCCGCGGCGGAACATCGCGCAGTGGTTGCCCGAGCCCCATGGAACGACTGGACCGTCTGCGGTAATGCGTCCCTTGTGGGAGCTTGCGCGAGTGAGCGTGAACCCCAGCTTCTCGTAGTCGTCACGCGATGCCGCCAAGTTCGCTGTCACCAGCGCGACGTGATCGAGCGTGAGTCCGCTTGTGGTCAAACCAGTACTTCCTGAGGTGCATCGTACAACGCTTGCCGCCCACTTCACGACGCATTTTTGACAGCGCCCCTCGAACCCGAAACTCTCTTTGTTTCAAGCGAGATACAGTAGAAAGGGAGTCGGCGCGAGCGGTAAGAACATCGATCCAGGCTTTTCGGGTTGGTTCGACTGGAGCACCCTCGAGCAACCGGACGACGACCGCTTCCATTTTCCGGCGGGACGGCAGAGGCGATATCAATATCAGGTTCTTCGATCAGTCCGTTCCCGTCCCGGGCACGACCGCGCTGCTCATCTTGGGTCTGGTGAGCGTAGGGTTCGCGCGACGGCGACGCGGCATCAAAACAAAGGCGTCAGAGTAGCCGGTCGCCGATCACTAGCCGCGCCCTCGCGAGGACCGCTCGACTCGCGGGATGACAGTTGAATTTCTGGATTCGTTCCGAGTAAATTTAGGGCGCTCTCGACTTGGCGGAACTCATCTTGAGGCCCCATGGATATCGAGGTCAAACCCAAAGGTACGGTCACGGTGGTGCGCGTGCGCGGCCGGATAATAGATGGAGAGCCCGCGAACCTGCTGCAAGACTCTCTCCGAAAGCTCGTTCGGGCGCAACACGTCAAGACGGTGTTCGATTTCGAAGGGGTCACCTATTTAGACAGCCTCGCCATCGGGATTCTCGTTTCTCACTATGTATCCGTCTCGTTGCTCGGTGGCGGCATCGTGCTGCTGAAAGCGGACGAGAAGGTCGAAGAGCTCATGAGAATAACGCGCCTCACCGACCGGTTCGGGTGGGCCAGCGAGCTCGAACAAGCCATCAAGTGGTTCGACCGCTAGCGATGAAAGCTCCGCTCCCCGCGGCGTTTCGGACGCGCCGTCCATACCGACCGCAGACTTGAACCACTGCCGCTCGTCGTGCATTCTAATGTCCCAATCGCTCGCCGACGAGCTCCTCTACAACGAAGCCCTCAACGAAGTCGTGTTCGTGAAGTATCTGGACGAGTAGATCACAGTTCGGATAGCGGGGAGCAGGATCGCGCCGCTCATCGACCACGTCGCGGCGCTACTCAGTTTGCGGCTGCAGCTCCTGAGCAACCCGCTCGACTTCGCGCCACACGCGCAGGAGATTGCCGCTCCACAGCTTCTCGATCTGCTCTTCGGTGTAGCCCCGGCGGACGAGCTCGAGCGTCACGTTGAACGTTTCGCTCGCGTCGTTCCAACCGTCGATCCCTCCGCCACCATCGAAGTCCGAGCTGATGCCGACGTGCTCGATACCGATGAGCTCGACGGAATGATCGATGTGGTCCACGAAGTCCGACACGTTCGCCTCGGGCCACTGGCTCGCGAGCTCCGTCCGGCGGGCACGGAGCTCCGCCTGTTTATCCTCCGGGAGCGATGCCATTCCACCCAACGAGCTGATGCCGTACTCACCTAAGAGCTCTTCCATCGCTTTTTGTTTGTCGGGCGGGTTCTTCACGAAGGTGCCGAGCGCGACCGTCTGTATGACGCCACCGTTCTCATTCAACGCCAGGAGCTGCTCGTCGTCCATGTTCCGGGGGTGATCCGACAGTGCACGGGTGCCCGAGTGCGAAGCCATGACCGGTGCCTGTGACAACCGTGCCGCATCGAGCATCGCTGCTTTCGAGATGTGGGATACGTCCACCATGATACCCAGGCGATTCATCTCGGCAATGACCTCCTCGCCGAACGCGCTGATGCCGTCGTGCTCGGACTCGGCGTCACCAAGATCCTCGCGGGGCGTCGCGGAATCGGAGATGTCGTTGTGCCCGCCGTGAGCGAGCGTGATGTAGCGCGCTCCGAGGCCATGGTACTTCTCGAGCAAGCTCAGGTCCTTGCCGACGACGTAGCCGTTCTCGATACCAATGGTCGCCACGAGCTTTCCGCTTTCGTGGATGCGGACGACGTCGTCGGCCGTATACGCGAACTCGATACGCTCCGGATACATCTCGTCGGACATGCGGTGGATGGCGTCGAACTTCATCATCGCATCCTGTTTCGCTTTTTCGTAGTTTTCGGGTGTCCGCTCCGTCTGCCCCACGTACACGATGAAGAACGCGGTGTTCAGCCCACCTTCCTCCATCTTCGGCAGATCCACCTGGAAGTCACCGCGCACGCCGGGGTCGACCTCTTCGGTCGCGTAGTTGGACGGAATATCGACGTGGGTGTCGAGCGTGATCACGCGCTCGTGAATACCCCGCGCCGTCTCGACGATGGAGTCTTCGGATTCCGTTTCGGGTGCCTCGGTCGTCTCCATCGACCCGCAGGCAAGCAGGAGACAAAGCCAGAGGAGGAAAAAAACAAGGGATTTCGATTTCATAACAGCGCTCCTCACGAAAAGCGGAGCTAATCTATCATGAAAAGTGCTTGCCGTTTAGCGATCCGGCTATCCGCGAGCCAGATCGTCTTGCTGCTGCGAGCGTGCGGCTAAAGAATGTCTTTGAGCTTCAGGCCCTGGTCGCGTAGATAGGCCATGAGGCCTTTCTTGTCGATGGTCCTGAGTGCTCGCGTCGTGAGACGGATGCGGACGGTGCGGTCGAGCTCCGGGATGTAGATGCGCTTCCACTGCAGGTTGGGCAGCTGAACCCGCCGGGTCTTGTTGTGGGCGTGGGAAACGTTGTTTCCCGCCATGGGGCCTATGCCAGTGAGCTTGCACTTGCGCGACATCGTTCTCGAAACTCCTTACGTCAACAAACACGCTAGTATACTTTCTTGGGTGCTCGAGATGCAAGGCTCGGCGTGTGTTGACTGCAAAACGTTGAATCCAAACCCGTTTTCGCCACGGAGGGCGTTATGTTCGGACTGAGACCAGACAAACGAAACGACGAGGACCGCGATCTTGGCTTCGGTGCGATCGTGGCGGCGGCGGCGGCCGAGCGCCTCCTGAACCGGGACGGAAGCTTCAACTCCCGCCGGGAGGGGCTGGGATTCTTCCGCTCGCTACACCTGTTCGACACGCTCCTCACCATGTCGTGGCCTCGATTCTTGTTGCTGGTGGCCGCGACGTACCTCGTTGCCAACACGATGTTCGCCATGGCGTACCTCGCCCTCGGCCCCGGAGCTCTCGAGAGCGCTCTCGACCCCAGCCGGACGGGCTCCTTCCCTCGAGCGTTCTTCTTCAGCGTGCACACGCTGTCGACCGTCGGGTACGGGCACATCGTGCCGGCGTCCACCGCGGCGAACATTCTGATGACGCTCGAGTCTATCTTTGGAATCTTCGGCATCGCGCTCACGACCGGTCTGGTGTTCGCTCGATTTGCCCGGCCCACTGCGAAGGTACTCTTCAGCGCAAACGCTATCGTCGCTCCCTACCGCGGCGGACGCGCGCTCATGTTCCGGATCGCGAACCAGAGAAGCACTCAGATCATCGAGCTCGAGGCGACCGTCGTCTTCAGCTGGATGGTGGACGAGGATGAGCGTCGCCTCCGCCGCTTCCATGCTTTGCCCCTCGAGCGCTCCAAAGTCGTGTTCTTCCCACTTGCGTGGACGATCGTGCATCCCACATCGACAAAGAGAGCCCGTTTTACGAGCTCACGAGCGAGGAGTGCATCCGCTCGGACGCCGAGATCATGGTGCTCTTGAAAGGGATCGATGAAACGTTTTCGCAGACGGTGCACACCCGCTCGTCGTACAAAGCGCGGGAGATGGTTTGGAGCGCGAAATTTACCGATATTTATCTACGCGAAGGCCCCAACATCGTCGGCATCGATCTCGGACGTCTGAGCCAGCTGCAACAACTTACGGCGTAGCGGCGCTCACTAGCGGAATTCCCTGCTCCACCACGAGAGCGTTGAAGCTCGCGAGCTTTGGGCCGAAGAGCTCGTCCATCGCCGTCCGTTGGACGTCCAACTGCGTCATCAGGTCGCCGAACCTCTCCTCAGCCCCCTGGATGAGCCCAACTTCCGAGCGATCCGCGGCTCCGCGCAAATAGATGAAGTGATGGGCAACCAAAGATAGTAAAACGGCGATTCGTTTCATCGGCTCATTACTCTCTACTCGAATCGGTCTCGACGGACCACGGCATGTCCTCGAGCGTCGCACCGTGAAGCGCGTTGAAGAAAAGTTTGTAGGTACCTCTCGGCTGCCCTCGGAATTGCGGTCGGAAAGCAAACAGCACGATCTCGCCTTGACCATGACGAACCCGGACGACCGCGCCCATGCCACCGATCTTGCTCTCTTCATCGAGCGCCCAACCGCTCATGAGAATATCCTCGTCCGCATACGTCACCACGTTCTCTACCGGAAGCGGCGGCGGTGCCTTCGTCTCTTCTTGGCCGCCTTCGCGCTCCCGTGTCAGCTCGACGATGTCGAACGCCCGAGACCGCACGAACGACACCGCGACTTCTTTCTGCATCCCCCAGGCAAGGGGATGTTCGGTGTCGACCTTGGCGCGCAAAAGCGATCCGGGAATAAAAAACTGCGACGAGTCCACGCCCGCGGTGACGTTCTCGAGCGGCAGACCGAACTGCTCGATGGCGAAATCACTAGCCCCGTCGAGTGCAACGAGTGTCCCACCGGCTTGGACGAAGCGCTCGAGCGCCATCGCACCCGCGAGTCCCATCCCGCCAACGTAGTCGTCCGGCATCGTGCCGGTGGCGTGGCCATTCAGGATACGATCCGCACTCTGGTGTGGAAGGACGATGACGTCGAGCTCGGACAAGTCCGACCTACGCACGTCTTCGTCGTGAAGCGTCGTCAGATCGAAGTCGTACTCCTCGAGCAGCCAACGCGTCCACCCCTCATCCATGTTGGGAACGTAGGATTTGTACACCGCGACGCGCACCGGGCGGAGCGTGTGCATGTCCACCCCCGGGCTTTCGTCGATGCCGACGAAATCGACGCCGAGGTCGCGAGCGAGCGTCTCGACACGCGCTTCGGTACCCGAGCCAGCTTCGACAAGAATGGTGCCGCGCGGATGATCGTCGCCGAACGCGTCGCCCGCCCAGTGAACGCTCTCGCCCATCGCGACAAGGCGGTTCACCGCGATGACCGAGGCGTTCGGCTGGTGGGACAGCAGATAGCCGAAACGGCCACGCGAGACTTTCCCGGGTCGCGGTGTTACGTAGTCCGCGAGCCTCTTCGCGTCAGCGTTCACGGCACTGGTGACGCGATCGACGGTAACACCCATCTGCATCGGAAGCGTCCAGCCGGTCAAATCGTAGGGGGGGTCGGGTGGGCCGTCCGGCGTTCGCCGCCGGTCGGGGTAGTCCTGGGCTTCCATCAAATCGATGACGTACGGGAGGAACGCTTGCGCACCGTTAATAATGTAGGAGCCGGCACCGTAGCGCTTCTCGTCGACGGTGAACTCACTCGACGCTCTCTCGACTTCCACACCGCCAATGAGCAACACGTTGACGAGGTTGTCCGCCTCGCCTGGATCCCACTGGTCTTCGCTTGCAGGAATGATGTACGCGGCGGGATCGGATGCCTCGCCGCGCGCGATCGCGTCTCGCCCCATCCGGTAGATGTCGTAGAGCCACTTCTGCCGGAGATCCGCGGCGATGTCGAGAACGCCCATCGAAGCGGTGAGGGTATAGCGAACGGCATCGCTGAGCCGAGAGTCCCCTCCCTCCCACGGGTACGGATAGAACACGTCCGTTGCCGACGTCGGCGCCTTATTCCCTCGTCGCGGGTTGCCGACGAATTCCGGACGCTTCTCCGGGTCGTAAAAGCGCGGCGTCGGCGATGCATGCGACGTTTCCGTCAAGATCCCGATCATGTTGTGGAAGTACGGGACGGTGCGCATGCCGCCGTTCCACCACATCGAGTAGATCATGTCGGAGACGACGCCGGGCATCTTCTGCATGGCGAACCGATTCGCCATCGCCGTCCCGACCATGTTGACGCCCGTGGTGACACCCGGGTGGATGTTCGGGTTCACGGGATCGGCGAACGGCGGGAGAAAGATACGTGCCCACGCCGGTCCGGTCTGATGATGGTTGTAGACGATTTGCGGGTACCACTGCCTGTAGAGGATCTCGGTGACCGCTTTCGATTCGGGCATGTTGTTCATGAACCAGTCGCGGTTGTTGTCGTGCCCGACGTAGTGGTGGTAGAGCTCGGGCGGACGCGTCGTCTCGAACGGTGTCCCGAGATTTTTCTGGTACCAACTCGCCACGATATCGAGTCCATCCGGGTTCATGGAAGGCATGAGGAGCACGATGACGTTGTCGCGAATCTTCTGCATCTCCGCGGATTCCTCGGTCACGATGCGATACGCGAGATGCGGCATCATCTGGGAAGGCGCAACTTCGGTCGCGTGAAGTCCGGCGTCGAGCCACACGACCGCTTTGCCTTCGTCGGCCAAGCGACGGGCGGTATCGTCGTCGATGCGCGCCCGTGCCAGTGACTCGCTCATCTCGCGCCAGTCGTCGAGCCGGCGGAGATTGTCTTCGCTCGAGATGTAGAGAAGAAGCAGTGGCTTTTGTAGCACCGAGCGCCCAATCTCGACGATCTCGACACGATCGCTCTCTCGGTCGAGAGCGCGGTAGTAGTCGACGAGTTGGCCCCAGTTAGCGAGCTTGTAGTCCGAGCCCGGCTCAAACCCGATCACGTCCGCGGGACGAGGCGTCTCTCCAGAGACGACGCTCGCGGCGGCAATCGTGGCAATCGTAATGGCGGAAAAAACATTGATGCTGGCTCGATTGGATAGCAACACTGCCTCCCTAGCGATTGAATCGCGGCGATTTTACCTCAGTTGGAAGCTGGTGACTAGAAGCTGGCAGCCGAATTCACTGGCTCCCCGCTCAGTTCACACGATGACGGCGATGGTGACGATAACGCCGACCGTCAGCACGATCCCCAGACGCGCATAGTCAAAGAAACGGTAGCCACCCGGGCCGTAGACCATCAAGTTCGTTTGGTAGGCAATCGGCGTCAGGAACGACGCCGACGCGGCTACCGCGACCGCTAACGCGAAGGGGCGCGCATCGACGCCAAGGTTTCCCGCTGCCGAGATCGCGATCGGGAACATCAACACCGCGGCCGCATTGTTGGTGATCAAGGAGAGCAACACGATAGTCGCCACGACGAGGCCTACGAGGACTCCGGTGGTGCCGAAGCCGCCGAACGCGCTAACGAGCGTGCCCGCGATAAAGGCGGCGAGGCCCGAGCTCTGCATCGCGGCACCGAGACCAAAAGCAGCGGCGATGACGACGATGACGTTCAGATCCACGGCACTCCGGGCGTCCCACGGGGTGAGCACGCCCGTCGCCACGAGGATCATCGCACCCAGCAGAGACAGGTGGAGGATCGGCATGAGACCCAAGGCGGCGCCCCCGACGATGAGAACAGCCACGAGCCCGACGAGCCAGGCGCGCCCAGTGGTCACGGGTGGTGCGCCACCGAGCATGGAGACGAGAAGGAAGTCGTTGCGATCGCGAAACCGGCCACGGAACTGCGGGTCGGCCAGGATCACGAGCGTGTCTCCGACCTGAAGCTTCACCTGCCCGAGCTTCGCCTTCACCCGTCCGCCGGCGCGATGGATTGCAACGACCGCGGCCTGATACTCGGCGCGGAACGAGACTTCCTTGAGTGTCCTTCCTACGAGCGGTGACACTTTGCCGACCACCGCTTCGAAAAACGTGTGGCGAGCGGTATCGAGGCCACCCGTATGCTGGTGCTCGGTCGACACCAGACCGCGCATTCCCTGAAGGTCGACCACCAGATCCGCTTTACCCACGAAGACCAGTCGATCCTCGCCGTGCAAGACGGTGCTCGGTGTCACCGGGATGATCTCGCCACGCCGATCGACCTCGACGAGAAAAACGCCTTGAAGGTGACGAAGACCACCTTCTTCCACCGTCTTTCCGTCGAGCGGTCCACCGGGAGTCACCAGCATGTTCAGGACGAACTCGCGAAACTCTTCGTCGAGCTCGGCACCGACACTACGGCGTTCTGGGATGAGAGCCGGCGCCAGCAACACGATGAGAGCGAGACCTATTAGCGCTACCGGCAGCCCCACTGCCGAAATCTCGAACATGCCGAGCGGGGGCTCGCCCGAGGCTTCGAGCAAGCCCGATATGACGAGGTTCGTGGACGTCCCGATCGCGGTAGCGACTCCGCCGAGAATCGCGGCGAAGGACAAAGGCATCAGATAACGAGACGGGGACTGGCCTCGCCGCTCGGCCCACGCGCTCACTTGAGGCACGAGCATCGCAACGATCGGGGTGTTGTTGAGAAACGCAGACGCGGCCGCGGTCGGCACGACGAGCCGGAGAAGCGAGCCCCGCCGAGAGGAGCCTTCCCCGAGCGTCGCCCCCACGAGCGGCTGGAGCGCGCCGGTCTTTTCCACCGCACGCGCGAGAACGTAGAGGGCGGCGACGGTGATCGGCGCGGGGTTGGCAAAGCCCGCGAACGCTTCCTCCGGGCTGATGACTCCCGATACGAGCAGAGCGACGACAGCACTGATGAACGTTGCCGGCGGTGGAAGCCATTCCTTCGCGAGCGCAGTGAACGTCAGAACGAGAACGACGACGGTGACACCCGCTTCCCAACCCACGATCGTCCCCTTTCAGACGCCGATGCGACTCCGCGCGAGTCGGATCGCGGACAGATACGGATCGTCGCCCCACATGCCCACGCGGCGAAGTGCGAGCGGATCGGATGTCGCATCATTTGCGCCATCCACAGTCGTGACCGCGCACCGGAAGCCCTCCTCGTTCAAAATCCGTTTCGTCCCGGCGTCGAAATCGATCGTGCGCCCGTTCGGGTAGGCGAAATCGGTGATCGTTGCGCCTAGCTCCGATTCGATGCGCGCTTTGGAATCGCGAATTTGGCGGCGCGCCTCGTCCTCGCTCACGTGACTCAAGATTGGATGGTCCAGCGTATGAGCACCGAAGCGGATGCCGTGCTCGTTCATCTCCCTAACGTGATCCCACGTCAGTTTGTCCCAGCCCTCACGCGGCGGCGACGGGACGCCGAGCCGCTCGAGGAGAGAATCGATCGTCTCATCGCGCGTGGACGGTGTCGAGCTTCTGAGAACCGCCAACACGTTGACGAGCGCCTCGTGCTTTTCGGCGAGATCCGTCATTGGCAGCTCGGTGCCATCGAAAGCGAGACCATCCACGCGTGTGCGATGGAACGCGTCGAACACGCGGTCGTGCCAGATCAGACGGTTGTCGTCGACCGCATCGGTAGCGAGGAAAATTGTCGCCGGGAGTGAAAGCTCGCGCAAGATCGGAAACGCGTTCGCGTAGTTATCGCGGTAACCGTCATCGAATGTGATCGCGACGGCGTTGGCGGGAACGTCGCCACTAGCCGCGCGCTCGACGAGCTCGTCGAGAAAGAACACCGCGAATCCTTCGCGCAACACTTGCAGTTGTTCGCGAAAAAGCGCCGTCGGCGTCCCTCCGAAAAACGGATGTCCACTGTCGTTCACACGGTGGTAGCACAGAACAAGGAAACGCCTGGGTTTCGTCAGCGCGAGCGTCATCCTCAACAACGCGGGCGTGCGTGCGAGCCGCCCCCCGAGTCGTCCAATGATGCGACGTGGTATCGTGCCTGCCATCTTCACGTATCATCGTACTCGAAGTGGCATTCTCATCGTTTATGGCGTTTCTCGACATCGCACAAGACCCGGAAAAAGCCGACGCGATTTTCGTATTCGCTGGACGAGAGGAGCGTAAGCGCCTGGGTGTCGAGTTATTCGGTTCCGGCTACGCGCCCCGACTCATTCTCAGCGTCGCACGGTTCGAGTGGAGGCACTTCGAAACGTTGGGACTTTGGAGTGATGGTGGCCTCGTCGACATGGTGCAAACCATCCACGCGCCCGAGCGCCATTTTTTCGTGCACATCGAGCGTGACCGCGCAAGCTGCGACGCCGTGCACAAGGGACGACTCGGAACGATGACCGAGGCGCGGGCCCTCGCAGCGGTGATCGACGAAGCCGAGCTCCGATCCGTGCTCATCGTATCCTCAACCGAGCACCTCCCCCGTTGCCTTGTGGCGTTACGCACCGTTGTCACGCCCGCATGTAAATTGATTCCCGTCGCGAGCGCGCCCTCGAACGAGCCCCCAGGGCTTGCGGTTGCCCGCGAGCTCGCCAAGCTCGCCGGCTACGGAATCGCAGCCATCCCCGCGTTTCTCCGGCGCCGGCGCAGAATCTCCTAGAAATGCTTGCGCGACAAGGTAATTCCTGCTATAAATTCCGTCTATCACCCCTTCCCAACCGGGGAATTTCGAGAAGCGGGATTTTTCGGCTACTGACATTGCTTTGTGGCTCGGTCGGCCCTCCAGCAGGGCCCCGGCGGGCTTATACTTACGGAGGATGGATGCGGCCCCCGGAGTGGTACCCCGACTCCAGGGAGTCCTGGGATCTTCTCGGAATTCAAGGAGTTGTGTCGTCGTATCATGATCGAGTTGAGACAAGTGTTGGTTCTCGCTTCCCTCTTGAACGCTTCCACAACCCTGGTCGCCGGTGCCCAGAAGGTGCCCGACCCACGGATGCAGCCCCCGACGGAGTATTCCATCGGCGCAGGCGACGTTTTGCAGATCCTGACGTGGAAAGAGGCGGATTTCAGCGGTTCGTTTCTGGTCCGCTACGACGCCCGGATCACGATGCCGCTCGTGGGAGACCTTCTGGTGTCCGGCCGAACCCCGGAACAGCTGAGCAAGGAGCTCGAAAAGGCCATCGGACGCTTCGTGGAGATGGCGCGGGTGACCGTCACCATCGAGCAACCCAACAGCGCGCAATTCTTCGTTCTCGGCAAAGTCGCCAGCCAAGGTGCCTTCCCCTATACACGACCCATCCGCATCGCCCAAGCGCTCGCGATCGCCGGGGGCTTTCAAGAGTTCGCAAAATTGAAACAGATTTTCGTGATTCGGGAGGTAGACGGCCGGCTCATCTACTTCCCGTTCAACTACGATGATTTCAGGGACAAGAGAAAGCTCGGAGGGAACTTGGTTCTCCAACCGGGAGACACCATCGTTGTTCCCTAAGAGCTTATGCGGAAGCCGTATGCACTCGAGCGCCGAGCGCCGTATCTGGTTGCACTCATTTTGATGACTACCTCCGCGAGCTCCACCTTGGCCCAGACGCAGTCTGGCGGCAACAACTGGAGCGTGTTCCTCACGTTGCGCCACACCGAGGAGCTCGATCGCGTCCGAAACGACATCCTGTTCCCGGATCGAGTATCCAACGGAGCGGATGCGGGAATCACGTTCGCGACGAGGACCCGGCGATCGAACGTGGGCTTTTTCGGCCGTGTCGGCGCCAACGTCTACCTGGATGACCTGTTTCAGAACCAGGTGACCTACGGTGCCGGCTTCTCGTGGAACTATCGAGCGTCGTCTCGCTCGAACATGCATCTCTCGCAGGCATTCAACAAGAACCTGCGCCTCGAGACTCTAGCGAATTTGGGTTTCGTGCCGAACGATTTCGGCACGACCAGTGCGACCACGACCTGGAGTTTTCAACAGCAATCAGGCCCGAGGACGTCATGGAGCGCCGGTCTGGGTTATCAATTCATCGAACTGACGAACCTCACGCCCATCCGGGGCTCCCAAATCGTTTTGGACGAGCAACCGTTCGGAGATGAGATTTCTATCCCGCTCATCGATGCCACCGCACCGGCGGAGCTCTAGCTGCCCGACGGTGAACAGGAAATACTCCGGATTCTCGCCACTGAAGGCTTGGCAGACCGGCGCGCCCGGTCGCAAAACGCCTACGCGTCGTTCGGTTTGAACCACTCCACCGGTCGGTACACGACGCTTGGTTTCAGCATCAACGGCGGGTATCGCTCGATCGACTCTACCTTCGCCCAGGACGGGCCTGCGGGCAGCGTCCAGCTGTTCATCCAGCGCGCGTTGGGGCTTGCGAGCGCCGTGAGCGCGGGCTATACGTTCCAGCGCTCGTTCGTCATCGACCCGAACACGACGATTCAAACCCTCTTCGGCGGATGGACATACTCACCAGAGGACTCGAGCGTATCCGCCACTCTCTTTGGCGGAGCAAGCCGCTACGACGCGGAAGGCGGCCCTAGCGCGACGCAGCCGGTAGCGAACGCCTCTCTTGCGGGCAATCTGACACAAAGCACGACCGCGAGCATTTCCTATCGACGGCAGTTCAGTATGCCTCTCGGATTCGGCCGCTCGTTGTTGATCGACTATGCAAACGCGGGCATCACGCAAAGTTTCGGAACGAGAGTGGACGCCAGCGCCACGATCGGCGCTTCTTACGGAACCGACCCGTTGGATGAGGACTCGCAGTTCGATACGCGGCGCGCCGGGGGCGAGTTGACCGCCCGCATCATCGGCGGGCTCAGATTCGGGACCAGCTACTACCACGTCGAGAACGAGCAGCGGAGGTCAGGCGGGGCCTTCGATGAAACGCTCAACAACTGGTCGATCTATTTGACCTACAGCGCGGACTTCTAGGAAAGGCTTCAGTCGATGTTCGGGAGAAGGATTCTCGCCGAGAGGACAAGACGATGACGCGGCGCCAAGCGGATAGCAACGAGCTCCAATTTCCAATCAACCTGCCGCAAACACCCGGAGAGTACTTCGACATTCTCCGCTTCCGCTGGTATTGGATCGTTATCGGTCTCGTACTGGGCGCGGTCGGCTCTCAGATAGTTGTGAGATTCGTCCCCGAGCGCTACGTCTCCCGGACCGTCGTTCTCGTCGAAGGAGATACGATACCCGACCGCTTCATCCCGCGGATCTCCACCGAGCACGCGCGCGACCGGCTCAGAACCATCCACGAAGAGATCCTCGCCAGGCCACGAATCGAGCGCATCCTCGACGATTTGAACCCCTACCCCGAATTGACCGACCAGCCGCGCGCGGAAATCGTCGACATGATCCGAAGCCGCGCCGGAATCGGGCTTCGCGGCAAAGAGGCGTTCGTCGTCGAATACACCGACACCGACCCCGAGCGTGCGCAGCAAATGGCATCTCGCCTCGCTTCCCTCTTCATCGAACAAACTTCCGGAGACCGCGCGGCTCAAGCCCTCGACGCCAACCAGTTCATCGAAGCGCAACTGCAGGAAACGAAAAGAGACCTCGAGCGGGTGGAAGGGCGCCTCGGTGTCGTCAAGACACGCAACATGGGGATGTTGCCGAGGCAGCTCGACGCGAATCTCGCAACTCTCCAACGGTCGAGCTCCAGCGGCAATCGATCGAGGTACAAATCCGCTGGCGATGGACCGAAGAACACTCATCGAGCGTCAGCTCACTTTACAAATGCAGATGAACGAGCCCGAAGCACAGCTCGTGCCCGCCATCCCCGGCACGCAGACCGTGGCCGCACCTTCGAACCTCAGCCAGCTCAAGCAGTATCTCGCCGTCTTGCGGACTCGCTACACCGACGAGCACCCCGAGGTGCAAACGACGTTGGTACGCATTGCAATACTAGAGCGCGAGCAGGCCTTTTCGTCCGAGCCTCCTGCGCCGGATGTTTTTTCGAGCTCGGAGCCGCTCAGCCTGGACGGGGACGCGGCGGAGCAATCGCTCGAAGAGCCCACCGACGTGGCCGAACCAAACACGTTTTCGACCGATATCATGGTCACCGATCTCAGAGCGCAGCTCGCAGCAGCGAACCAGGATATCCGCGTGATGCAAGCGGCTTATTCCCAGATCCAGCAGAAAATCGTCGAGTATCAAGCACGCGTCGAGAAGATTCCCGCGGTCGAGCAGGAGCTCCAATCCCTCGAACGAGACTACAATCTCATCAGCAGGTACTACAGTGAGCTTTTGAGCCGCAAGTTAGAGGCCGAAACCGCGGGCGCGGTCGAAAGGGAATGGCAAGAGCAGTTCTCGATCATCGACCCCGCACAGGTTCCGGAGAGCCCGGCGTCACCGAACGCATCGCTCTTTTTGCTCGCTGGGACCGCGGCTGGTCTCGGCGCCGGCGTACTCGGTGCCTTCCTTCTCGAAGTGCTGGATCCGTCCGTAAAAAGCCTGCGTGAGCTCGAATCGTTGTTGCCATATCCCGTATTGTTGACGGTGCCTGAAGTGAAGGCCCCGCGCCGGCACCGCAAGGCCAGGCGTGAGCCAACACCACCGGCACCGCCATCTGAGCGCGCCGCGTTGGAAAAGAAATTGAGCGCCGCCAGCTAGGAGCGAGTTTCTCGATGAGTCGTCTGTCAGAAGCGCTCGAAAAAGCCCGCCGGAAAGGCGCCAGAGAAGAGCCCGCTGCCGTCGAACGACCTCGCGCCGTCTCGACGGTACCTTCGGTCACGGCGCTTCGGTTCGTTGAAGGCAAGGTGCTGACGCCGCATCTCGACCACTGCCTCACGGAGCTTCTTCGCGAAGACGAGCCATGGGCGGAGCAGTTCAGAACGCTCGCGACGCGCCTGCGCGCTATGAACGGCTCGGACCGCGTGCGCCGTATCGGATTGATGAGCGCCATGGGAGGCGAAGGCAAAACGACGCTCGCGCTCGCACTCAGCCTCATTCTTGCCGAGGAGCACGGAGAGCGCGTCCTCGTGATCGACGCCGACCTGCGCCACCGAGAAGTCGATACGTTGCTCGGAGTCAAGCCCGCGAGCGGCCTCGGTGATTGGTTGAACAAGCCCTATCCGCATGTCGAAGTACGACGGATTGGTCGTCGTGGTCCCTTTTTTCTCAGTGCCGGCCGGCCGTTCGCAAGACCTTGGGAGCTCATCGCGTCGCCCCATCTATCGAACTTACTCGACGTCGCTGCGAGCGAGTTTCGCTACGTGATCCTGGATTGCCCCGCGGAAGGCCCGGTCGCCGACGCCTCGCGTATTCAAGAACACCTCGACGGGCTGCTTCTGGTCGTGCGAGCGCGCACCGCCCCTCGGGACGCGAAACTATCGACTGTGGATCGCCTCGACGAGGAGAAAATGCTAGGCGTCATCTTCAACGCTGAAGTTGGTGCACGCAAGCGGTTCAAGCACTACCGCTACGGCGCCCATACGAAATCGAAAGAGGCCGAGAAGCATCGCCGGCGCCGGTGAGCTCATGTTCCATTGTCTTTGTCCCCCGCAACCCCGAAATCATTTGAATCGGGCTTCATCCTAAACGGAGGCAACACTCATGTTTCCGAGCCTTATAGCGCACTCTCAATTCGCGCGCGCGGCCATCGCTGTTCTCCTCGTGTCGATGTCAATGTCGACATCGGCATGCTCGACCGAGAGCAAAATCCAGCGACACATGGAGCGTGGTGACGCTTACCTCGAAGAAGGCAAGCATCAAGAAGCGATCATCGAGTTTTTGAACGTGATCCAGTTGGACCCGGATCATCGCGAGGCCACAGCGAGACTCGGGATCGCTCTGTTCGACACGGGGCAGTTTGGTCCCTCCTTTGCCTACCTTCAGCGCGCGGTGGAGTTCGACCCCGAAAATTCCGAGGTTCGGGTCAAGTTAGGAACCATTTACCTTCTCAGGGGAATGCGCGAAGAGGCGCGCGAGGAAGCCGGCGCCGTCTTGGACCGGGACGCGACGAATCTGGACGCGCTCGCGGTATACGCGGACACGGCGACGTCCGCCGGTGAGATCGACGGCGCCGTTCGGCGTTTGGAAAATGCCCGCGCCGAGCACGAAGGCAGGGCGAAGTTTCATCTAGCTCTGGGCTCGCTTCACTTCCGCAAGCGGGACGTCGACACCGCCGAAAGCCATTTCCAGGAGGCGGCGCGGCGAGAGCCCGACAGCCCAGACGCGCACCTCGCTCTCGGAACGTTCTACCTCGCCAAGCGCGATCTCGATAGCGCCGAAGCGGAGTTCAACAAGGCCGCGGAGGCCGCACCTGTTCGCTCAGCTACACAAATCCGAGTGGTCGATTTCTATCGCCTTGTCGGCGACACCGAGGAAGCGAACCGGAGGCTCGACGTGCTCGTGGTCGATGCTCCGGATTTCGTGCCCGCATGGACCCGCATTGCAACCTATGCGTTCGCCGACGACGACTTCGACCGCTGCGAGGAAGCGCTCAACCACCTTTTGGAAAGCAATCCGCGAGATCCGGAAACACTACGCATGCTCGGTGAGGTGTATCGCGAGCGCGGCGACTTCGAAGCCGCCGAAGCCAAATTCCGGGAAACCATCACCGTCCTTCAGGATTACGTGCGACGTCGACCCAATTTGGCGTCCGCGCACTTCCGGCTGGCGCAAATGCATACCCGAGTGGGCGAAATCGCCCAGGCAATGAACGCGCTCGACACCGTGATCGAGCTCGCACCCAACTCGCCGCAAGCGTCGCTGATGCTCGCCGAGCTCCAGATCCGTACCGGCCAGGCGGGACGCGCGGTGCCGGTCCTGGAAAGCGTCTTGCAGCGTCAAGAAAGTGCGCTCGGGTTCAAGCTCCTCGGCATGGCTTACGCGGCCGACCAGGACTACGCGAGAGCGACACCCGCTTACGAAGCGTACGCCAAGCTTGCACCCGAGGACCCCGAGGCATCGTTTCGTCTCGGGACCAGCCTTTTGGGCCAGCAGCAGACAGAGCGCGCGCTCGCATCGTTCGAGAAAGCGTTGGAGCTCAACCCGTTGTACGTCGAGCCTCTCGCGGCCATCGCGACCGTCAAGGCCGGCAAACAGCAATTGGGTTCCGCGCTCCAGCGGGTTAAAGCTCACATGGCGAACATCGAGCCGTCTGGCCAACATCATTATCTCCTCGGGCAGCTCTACCTCGCGTCGAACCAGACAGACATCGCCGAAGCGGAGTACAAAAAGGCGGTGGCGCTTTCGCCCGACCTCAACGCCGGCTACGCGCAGCTCGCCGGTATCTACGTCCGCAGCGGCCGCCAACAGGTCGCCATCGAGGAAATGGACCGGGCGCTCGAGCACAGTCCAGACAACCAACCTGTGATCATGCTGAAGGGCATGATCGAGCACCAGGTGGGTGAAGTCGACGCCGCCCGCTCGACGTACGAGCGGCTGCTAGCGCTCAATGCGCGCTTCGGACCCGCGGCCAATAACTTGGCGTATATCTATCAACAGGACGGCAGAATCGACGAAGCGCTCGACTGGGCCGAGATCGCGCGGACGGAGAACCCGGACAATCCGGACATCGCCGACACCCTCGGGTGGATTTTGTACGAGCGCGGTACCTACGATCGGGCGCTCAGCCTGCTCAGGGAAGCCGCAGCGGGACGCCCGGAAAACGCGGAGATCATCTATCACTTGGGCTTCGCCCACCACAAAGTGGGTGAGTTTCAAGAGACGATGGACGTGCTCACGCGAGCGTTGTCCATGAATCCCGATTTCCCCATGGCCAACGAAGCCGCCACGGTCCTCGACGAGCTTCGTTGAGCGGCTCGAGCGCGGGCGCAAGGGCGGGCGTAGGGGCGTAAGCTCTCAGTGGCCGGCATTTGCGGATGGCTCGGCCACGACCGGCTGAACGATTCTGAAGCTCACCTCGCCGAGATGGCGCGGGGGCTCGGCGTTCACGAGCATACCGTGGCCGAGCTTCGCCACGAACCCAAAGGTGCTGTCGGCGCGGTAGCCTCAACCGGCCAAACGTCGTGCTTGCATCGCGATGGCCGCATCCTCGTCGGGTGGGTCGGGCGCATCGACTGGACTCGCACCCCGCGGCGTGACCACGCGCGTGAGCACGGCGACGGCCGTACGATGGCGAGCGCCTACGCCGATGTTGGACCAGCGCTCCTCGACGAGCTCGGGGGCGACGTCGCTCTAGCTCTTTTCGACCGACATCGGGACGAGCTGCTGCTCGCCGTCGACCGAATAGGCGTCCGCACACTGACTTATTGCGCCACTCCAGAGGGCGTCGTGTTCGCGTCGAACGCGCGGGCGTTGGGAGCGCATCCCGAGGTGACCGGAAACATCGACCCCCAGTCGGTGTTCGACTTCGTGTACTTCCACATGGTGCCGAGCCCCAAATCGATCTTTCGGGGCTGGCGCAAGCTTCTCCCCGGCGAATGTGTGATCGTGCGCGTCAAGGACGTCGAGCATCGTCGCTACTGGACGCCTCGCTACCTCGACGACGCCCCGACGTCGGAGGCCGACCTGGCTCAGGAGTATCGACAAACAGTCCGCCGCGCCGTGCAAACGTGTCTTGACACGTCACACGGTCGCGTCGGCGCCTTTTTGAGCGGAGGCACCGACAGCTCGACCATCGCCGGCCTCGTCGGCGAGCTGACCGGGGAGCCGGCAAATACCTATTCCATTGGCTTCGATGTTCCCGGTTACGACGAGACTAGCTTCGCCCAAATCGCCGTCGGTCATTTCGGCACCCATCACCACGAATACATTGTTACGCCGGACGACGTCTTCAAAGCCGCTCCGCGACTCGCTAGGGAATACGATGAGCCCTTCGGGAACGCGTCCGCGGTCGCCTCGTTGTACTGCGCCGAGCTCGCGAAAGACGACGGCATCGGGACGCTCTTCGGCGGCGACGGTGGGGATGAGATTTTCGCCGGTAACGAACGCTACGCGAAACAGAAAATGTTCGAGCACTACTATCGGATTCCGGAGCCACTCCGAAGGATGCTTCTGGAGCCCCTGGTAGGCGTTCTCCCCGGGAACGGGTTTCCTGTCGGCAAGGCCAAGAGCTACGTGCGCCAAGCTCGAACTCCCCTACCTGACCGTTTGGAATCCTATAACTTCCTCAGCCGGATACCGCCGAGCGAGGTCTTCGCGCCCGACTTCCTCGAATCCGTTCACACGAGTGAGCCGCTCACGCTCCTTCGAGAGCGCTACGACGAGGCGCCGTCAGACTCGGTGCTCCATCGTCTCCTCTATCTCGACCTCAAGTTCACGCTCGCCGACAACGATCTGAGAAAAGTCAGCCGCACGTGCGAGATGGCGGGGGTCGAAGTTCGCTACCCGTTCCTCGACCCGGACCTCGTCGATTTCGCCAACCGAGTGCCCCCGGACTTGAAGCTGAAAGGGCAGAAGCTACGATACTTCTTCAAGCGAGCGAGCGAAGGATTTCTGCCGCCGGAGATTCTGACGAAACCGAAACACGGCTTCGGCGTACCCTGTGGTCGCTGGATGCGCGACTACCCACCACTGCGCGAGCTCGCCTACGACAGCCTCGCATCCCTCTCACGTCGCGGCTACATATCCGGAGCGTTCATCGAGCGCCTGAAAAAACTCCACGCGGGTGAGCACGGCGACTACTACGGCGTCATGGTGTGGGTGCTGACGATGCTGGAGCTCTGGCACCAGCATCACGCGGATTAGTCGACACCTTGCTCTCGACGTAGCGGTGCTTTCCCGAGCGGCTCCGAGGGATCTGTTTCACGCGCTCCATCGAGATCCCAACGCCGGCACCGAGCCGCTCGGACAGCCGCTGCCTCATGAGCTCCTCGCTTGCGTCAGGGAATCCGGCGTCTGTCACCAGAAGCACCCGTGTATGCTGCAGGTTCTCCTGCACGATCTTGAAGTTGTGAACGCCGGGAACGTCCCGCACCTCGTAAATCAGAGCGAGCGCGTGCATCACCGTCCCATCCTCAGCGACCACGAGGTCGGTAGTGCGACCGCGCACCGACTCGAGAACCGGGAGCCCGCGGCCGCACGCGCACGATTGCTCCGAGAGGACCCCGATATCGCCGGTGCGATACCGGATGAAGGGAAAATCAGAAGTCGCTAGATGCGTGACCACGATTTCTCCTTCCTCACCAACGGGTAGAGCTCGGCCATCGGTGTCCACGATCTCGATAACGATGTCCTCCGCGCTGATGTGCATGCCACCCTCGGGACATTCGTGAGCCGCGAAGCCGAAGTCCCGTCCACCGTAGCCGTTGGCCACCCGGCACGAGAATGCGTCCTCGATGGTCGCCTTCTGCTCCTCCAGGAGTTGTTCGGCGGTGACAAACGCGACCTTGACTCCCGAGCGGGAGAGATCGACCCCACGCACCTTGGCGCGTCGCGCGATGTGCGCTTGCGCCGACGGATAACCGAAGAGCATTTTGGGGCGAACACGCTCGATGGCGTCAATGAACTCATCGACGCGCTCGTCCGACATCTCGAACGCGGGAAGCAACCGAGTGCGGAACAAGCGATCCCGAAGCTCACGAACGCGATCCTGTGCGCCCAGCTCGACCGGCGAGCCCCAGATGACTAGTCCCCTGGATCTTTAATTACTGTCCAAATTCGATTTGTCATGTGTATCGAGCGTTCGCTGGGCGAACCGAGCGATGGTTTCGAGGATTTGGTCGGCGGATTTCGTCCACTTGAACGGCTTTGGGTTCTCGTTGTGAGCATCGAGATAGTCTTGTATCGCAACGCGGAGCTGAGGCACGCTCGTGTGCGAGCCTCGTCGCAAGGCGTGTTCGGTGAGCAAGCCAAAGAAGCGCTCAGCGAAGTTGAGCCAAGAGGCGTGTGTCGGTGTGAAGTGAAAGTGGAACCGAGGTCGCTTGGAAAGCCAGCGTTTGATCGCCGGTGTCTTGTGCGTGGCGAGATTGTCGAGCACGACGTGGATGTCCAACTCGCTGGGAACGGCTGCTTCGATCTCAGCGAGGAACTTCTTGAACTCTAGCGCTCGATGTCGCGCGTAGCACTTTCCGAAGACTTCACCTGTTGCGGCGTCGAGTGCGGCAAACAGGTCAGTCGTTCCATGCCGAATGTAGTCGTGGGTTTGTCGCTCGGGCTGGCCCAAGCTCATGGGCAGGACAGGTTGAGCACGCTCGAGCGCTTGAATCTGCGATTTCTCGTCGACGCACAGGACGACCGCGTTATCCGGTGGGTTCATATACAGGCCAACAACGTCGCGTACTTTTTCGACCAGTTGTGGGTCTTGCGAGAGACGAAACGATTCCGAGCGGTGCGGTTGAAGCCCGAACGTTCGCCAAATACGTCCAATCGTCGAATGACTCAGCCCAAGATGCTTGGCCATCGAGCGCGTACTCCAATGGGTTCTCCCCTTTGGAGTCGTCTCCAGCGTCTTGGTCACGACTTCCTCGATCTGGTCATCGCCGATTTTGCGAGCCGCTCCCGGCCGAGGTTCGTCGTACAACCCTTCCATTCGTTGTTCTACAAAGCGTCTTCGCCACTTGCCCACCGTGCTCCTCATGGTGTGCATCTTCCTAGCAACTTCCATATTCGTCAGACCCGCCGCGCAATCCAGCACGATCTTCGCTCGGAAGGCTTGGTGCGGCGAACTACGGCTGCGTCGCGCCAGTCGCGTCAGCGCTTCGCTTTCTTGAGACGACAGCTTCAATTCGGCTTTTCGCCGGCCCTTGTGTTTCATGCATTTAGCAGATCACAGAAGGGCCGGTGTTGTCTATCTTTTTCTGTTCCAGGGGACTAGTTCCGGATCGCCGATATCCACGCCCCACCAACGCGTCGCTCGCCACTTCGCGGCGACGTCGTGTCTCTTCCGAGCCTTGCCCATCAGAAACTGAAGCGGCTCTTCCGTGGATCCACCTGTGTTATATAGAGTTACATGTCAGGCTGCGACGGATTTGAGCTCATCGAAGTGCGCCCGGACCACGTCTTTGGTGAGCAACGGTAGCTCCTCAAGGGCCGACTCCTTCGGATCGAATCGGAGACGTTCGAAGACGTCGCGGTAGTAGGGTACACGCGAGCCCACTTCAACCAGAAACCTCTCGAGCCGTTCGCGCCGGACTTTCTCGAGCTCTTCCCGCGGCCACCACTGGCTCTCCTCGAGCTCGACGCGCCGCGCCGTCGTGTCATGGCCTTTCAGTCGTTCATGAAGCGGAAACAACCATGCGGAAGCAAAACGCGTGTACAAGCTCTCGCTCATGGGTCGCTCACGGGTTGTCCAACAACATCGCCGTAAACCTCCGCCCACTGTTCGCGCACGACGTCCCAGCCGAAAGTTCGCGCCTTCTTGAGCCCGGCGTCTCTGAGCGCACTCCGCTTTTCCGGCGAACGCCACAAAGAAACGAGCGTGTGCGCCATACTCTCCGGCTCTCGCGGTGGGACGAGCAGCGCTTCCCGTTCGTCTTCGACAAGCGCGGGAACGCCTCCGACGTCGGTGGACACGACGGGAACGCCACTGGCGAGAGCTTCGAGAACCGATATCGGCATGTTGTCGACGAGACTCGTGTTCAACGCAATGTCGGCCGTCGCGTAGAGCTTCGGCATGTCCTCGTTATCGACGCGCCCGAGAAAACGCACGGCGTCGGTGAGCCCGAGCTCGCCCGCCAAATCTTCGAGCCGTTTTCTTTCGGGACCGGAGCCCGCGACGTCGAGCGTCGCATCCCCAAAACTCCGTAAGAGCATCGCGAACGCACGAATCCCGGTCTCGATGTCGTAGATGCGCTCTAGATTTCTCGCGATCAGAACACGAGGACCGCTCCCGTTCGAAGAGCGAATCGAGATCGTCGATCTCGGGCGAAAGCGATCGAGGTCGATGATGTTCGGCACGACTCGAGCTCGGGCCCCAAACTTCTCGAAGACGTCCTTCAGGAACTGAGACGGAACGACAACGTCATCCGCCCACCGTAGCGATCTCTCCACGGTGCGATACGACCTGGTGAAAAACCGCTCCGCGTCGCCACCTCGATAGTTCAAAACCACCGGAACACCCGACGTGTGCGCGACGTACAACGCTGGTGCTGCGAACAGGTGCCACGCCCAGCCCGAGCTCGCCATGACGTGAACAAGCGTCGCATCGCGTGTTGCCCGACGCAACGCGCGAAGGTAAGGAACGAAACGGAACAGGGCCCGGACGCCGCGAACGTTTTCGATCAAGCGAGGTTGGTATGGCGCGTTCGTCTGCACCACGTTGACCGCTGCGCCTTCACCTTCCAGAAGTCGTGCGAGCTGATTCGTCTGATTCGCCATCCCACCCTGGGGCGGAGGCAGGGGGCCAACGAGCGCGATCTTGCTAGTCCCAAAATCAATCACGAGCGGCTCCCCTCGACAAGACTTGCGTAAACGGTTCGGTAACCCTCCACCGACTTCGCCCAGGTACGCTTGCATTCGACGAATCGGCGCGCTCTCTCCTTCATCCCCTCGCCGAGCTCGCCCGCGTCGAGCATGCGCGCAAGCTTGTCGCTCAGGTCGCCCGGATCGCCGGCCCGAAAGAGTGTTCCCGTCTCGCCGTCGCGGATGAGCTCCAGATGACCGCCCACATCCGACGCCACCAGGAGCTTTCCCATCGCCATGGCTTCGAGCGGTTTCAGGGGCGTCACCACGTCGGTCAACCGCATGTGGATCCGCGGATACGCGAGCACGTCGATGAGGTCGTAGTACTTCCGAACGTCATCGAACGGAACGCGCCCAGTGAAGACGATCCTGTCGCCGAGTCCCATCGCACGGGCCTTTTCGCGGAGATAGCCGTCTTGCGGGCCTCCCCCGACCAACAGCAATTTCAGCCTCGGGCGCTGGCTCGTGAGCGCTGGCATCGCAGTGAGAAGCAGATCGAGACCCTCGTAAGCGTAGAACGACCCGATAAAGCCAACGACCTCGGCGCTTTCAACGAAAAGTTTCTTCGCGAGATCGGCGTCTCGACTTCGCGCCGTGGAAAACTGCTCGACGTCGACCGCATTGGGGATCACCGTCACTTTGTTCTCGGGAATCCCACGGCCCACGATGTCGTTCCAAAGACCACGGCAGATAGTCGTCACCGCGTCAGCACGCTTCAACACGTGCGATTCCAGTGCGCGGGTAGCCGTGTACCTCACCCCTCCCTCCCGGCTCGTTCCATGGTCGACGGCGGCGTCCTCCCAAAGCGCGCGCATCTCGTAGACCACCGGGATCCCGTGGGCACGACCGACGTTGCTCGCGGCCACCCCGTCAAGTGCGGGTGAATGCGCATGCAGGATGTCCGGCTTCAATGCTTCGACGAGAGAGCCCAAGCGACGCTCGAGCGAACGTATCACGCCAAGATGTCGCAGGATGGGTAGCTTCGCCCAAGGTGCCGTTTCGGACGGCGTCCTATAGAAACGAACGCCTTCGACCTCTTCCTCGAGCTCTGTCGACGGATGCTTCGAGCTCGTGATTTGCGACGTCTCCCACCCGAGACGCCGCTGCTCTTTCAGAATCGATAGCGTGCGAAAGGTATACCCGCTCTGCAACGGTGCGGAATGGTCGAGCACATGGAGAATGCGCATCGCTCTTCAATTAACTCGGCATTCACTCGGCCACGAGAGCCGCCGACTCGGGACTCGATGGGGTCGTTTCTCCTTCGCGCTGCCGACAGAAAGCTTCGAACATCAGGAGCGACCACAATGGAGCGCTGAAGTCACGGACACCCGATTGATGCTCCGAAACAATTCTCTCGAGGAACCGCTCGTCGAAGATGCCGCTATCGAGAAGCCTCGGACCGAGGACCGCCTCGCGCACGCGCTCTTTGAGCGGTCCCCGAAACCAGCTCGCGAGCGGCACCGCAAAGCCCATCTTCGGCCGGTAGAGGACGTCGTGAGGAAGGTAGTTCTCAAGCGAGCGCTTGAACAGGAACTTGCCTTCTCGACCTCGGAGCTTCGCCTGCGGCGGCAACGTGGCTGCCCACTCGACGAGCTCGTGGTCCAGAATCGGCACGCGGACCTCGAGCGAGTGAGCCATGCTGGCGCGATCCACCTTCGTGAGGATGTCGCCGACGAGATAGGTCTTGAGGTCGAGATACTGGACGCGCGACAGCGGATGCTCTGGTGCGTTCTGCCCGTGTCGTCGCAATACCTCGATCGCACCGTAACCACCGAGCTCGTTGCGAAATCCATCGCTGAACAGTCGGCTCCGCAACGAATCGCCCAGGATCGTAACGCTGTGGAAGTAGCCTTCGATGGAATCGCGCGCAAGCGCCTCGAGCGTGCTCTTCGCGCGAATGATTTTGGGCGCCCAGTCGGCTTTGGGATAGGCTCGACCGAGTAGTCCAAAAAGAGGCCGGCGCAGTGACGCCGGCATGAACGCGCGCATGCGCTCTTCGTACGAGTGCCATCGATACCGCCGGTAGCCCGCGAAATTTTCGTCGCCACCGTCCCCGGAAAGTGCGACGGTCACACGCTTGCGCGCAAGCTCCGACACTCGGTACGTGGGCATGGCCGAGCTGTCCGCGAACGGCTCGTCGTAGAGACTCGCGAGGCGCCCAAAAAGATCGTCAAGCTCGAAGTCATCGGGATTCACCGACTCTACGTAGTGATTCGTCTGGTACCGCTCTGCCACGCGGGCGGCGAAGACCGATTCGTCGAACTCGCGCTCTCCGAACGCAATCGAGCACGTGTTGACGGCTTCCTCCGACTCGCCCGCCATCATCGCGACCACGGCGCTCGAATCGACTCCTCCCGAGAGGAACGCACCGAGAGGCACATCCGACATGAGCCTCTTCGAGACCGCCTGTCTAAACCGCCAAACGAGCTCTTCGCCGAGTGCGTCGTCAGTTCCGCCCTCGACGGCGTCGAACGTCACATCCCAGTACCGACGTGGCTCGCTCGCGCCCTCCGGGGTAATGCTCAGCGTATGTCCGGGAGACAGTTTTCGGACGCGCCGAAAGATGCTACGAGGATCGGGCACATAGCCGTACGCGAAGAACTCCTCAACTGCCTCCGGAACGAGCTCGCGCGAAAGACGCGGATCGACGAGGAGGGACTTCAGCTCCGAGCCGAACAGAATACGGCCGTCGTCGGTGCGTGCGTAATAGAGCGGCTTGATCCCCAACCGATCCCGCGCCAGAAATGCCGTCTTGCGGTTTCGATCCCAGAGCGCGAACGCGAACATGCCGTTGTAGCGCTCGACCGATGCCTCGCCCCACTCTTCCCAAGCGTGGACAAGAACCTCAGTGTCGCACTTCGAGCGAAACGTGTGCCCGAGCGCGGAAAGCTCCTCGACGAGCTCTTGGAAGTTGTAAATCTCACCGTTGTAGACGACGACGGTCGAGTCTTCGTTGTAGCAAGGCTGGTGCCCACCGGAAAGATCGATGATCGAGAGTCTCCGATGCCCGAGCCCAACGCCGGGCTCGACGTGAAGCCCCTCGTCATCCGGTCCGCGGTGATGCAGGCTGTCCCGCATGGCGACCAGAAGCGACTCGTCGATCGGCCGACGCTCCCCGAGGTCGAAAATGCCCGCTATCCCGCACATGGTGTCGTCGAACGTTCACTCACTTGGTTTGGCCGCTCGAGCCCGCACCGCGCCATAACGTCATCATAAACTTCGGTATAGCGAGCGACCATCCCGTCGATATCGAAGCTGTGCTCGGCGCGCCTTCGCCCTGCTCGCCCGTGCTCTTTGATGAGCTCCGGATGGCTCACATAATGCGCGAGCGCCTCCGGCAAGCGTGAGGGCACGAGACGTCCCGTCTTTCCGTTCTCGACGAGCTCGTCATTGCCCCCGACCCGCGTGGCGACCACGGGAAGGCCCGAGGCCATCGCTTCGAGCACCGTGTTCGAAATACCTTCCACGCGTGACGACAAGGCGAAAACATCGAAGCTTCGAAGAAGCTCGGGCACGTCGTTGCGGCTCCCAGCGAGCCACACGTGGCGCTCTACACCCGCCGCACGCAGCTCGTCGGCCACCTCGGAGAGCAAGGGCCCATCGCCCACCATCACGAGTTTCACGGGTGGAGCGAGACCCTGGTTCACAAGCTTTGCGAAAGCTCTCGCGAGCGTGAGCGGATCCTTCACCGCTTGCATGCGCGTTACCGTCCCGATCACGATGGCGTCTGACACATCGATTCTGGATTCCGCGGGAACAGGACGGCGACCGTCCGAAGCTGGCTGGAACTTACTGACGTCGACGCCGTTGATGATTCGAGTGACTTTCGAGGGCGCGATGCCGACCGAATCGCAAAGATAGGACGCGAGCTCACCCGACAACGCAACAAACTGATGAACGAGGGGGGCGATCAAGCGTCGAAGAAGCTGGTACCGTCGTTTCGTTCCATCGACGTCCTGGAGGTCACGACCATGCTCGCCATGGACTCGGCACGGAACGCCCGCGAGCGCCGCCGGCACGACCGCCTCAACCGCCGCGAGGTTCCGCGTGTGCACGATCACGGGACGCAATCGACGCAGCAGTCGCCAAAGCCGGACGTAGAGGCCGAAATCCTGCCCAGACTTCTTGTGGAGCGAATAGCATTCGACGTCGTCACGACGGATTCGCTCCCGAAAACTCGTGGACTCGGTGAGGCTAACGATGGCGTGTCGATACTTCTCGGCCGGCATGTGGTTGATCAAATTGACGAGGCCGTTCTCCATCCCCCCCACGTCGAGACGATGGATAACGTGAACGATGAGAGGCGCGTCACTCGGCATCACTATCAGTGGGCCCGCGGGAGGGCGTTCAAGCCCGCTTCGATACCAGGGAGGGCTTGATTCAGAAACTCGCTCAACCGAGACGCTGCAGAGTCACCGTCCGGAGTGAACACGACGATTCCACAAGCGAGCGGCGGGCTCCCGGCTAGTTTCCCGGTCATCTCGACGAGCTTGGCGCGGTATGGGCTCACCGTCGACGTCCCATCGACCCAATACCACTTCCACACGAGGAACTTTGGCCCGCGGCGATCGAGCACCGACTCGTTGACGTCGTGAGCTCCTCTCGCCAGCGTCACCGCTCGCTCGGACGTACTCACCCGCCGCCACGAGGAGTCATTCGGTGCAACCAACGTGTTCGACGAGTTCACGAGCTCCGCATCCTGCCTTTGAGCTCCGTAGCACGCCACGTGGGCGCCAACCCAGTCACCGTCACGCTCGTAGGTTCGCGCAGCCGGAACATCGGCGCCGACATAGTACGGTTGCCAGCTCGTGGGTGGAATGTCTACAGGCGCCCAACCACCGGCCGCGGCTGGGA
Organism: Candidatus Marinacidobacterales bacterium; assembly: GCA_965237955.1. Classification (GTDB taxonomy): domain Bacteria; phylum Acidobacteriota; class Vicinamibacteria; order Marinacidobacterales; family SMYC01. The sequence continues at coordinate 6,513,763 of OZ250169.1, forward strand.
GCGACAGCGTCGATGGAATCTGAACGGCGTAGTTTTCCGCTCGGCCTGCCCACGGCGGCCATACGGCAGCGACCAAAACGACGGCGACGCCAGCCACGACGAAACGGCGTCCCGCACGGCCCGCGACGCTCCTTCGACGACAACTCGCTCCGGCGGCTCGACGTTGTCTTCTCTAAAGAACGACCCGACCCAGAAAAAGAGGGTTCTCCTGTCGTTTCGGGGGATCTGATTTGTGTTGGAGGGCATGGCCTATGGACGCTGCCGCGATTGTGGAAAACGCCGGAAACTCCGGGCGAGAGAGGCGTTTAGGGAAAGGTTGTGAGCACGTACAAACGTGGAGCGGCGTTTTCCACAATCGCTTGGAAAACGCTTCGCGTTTCCCACGAGCGCCCACAGGCCCCTCCTGATATATATACAAGAAAGATTAATTCATATGGAATAAGGAAGGGGGGGCTCGATTAGTGGAGGCTATGGAAAACGCCCTTCCAGGCTTCGAAGAGAACTCAGTCGTGAGCAAGGTCTGAACGACCAGAACCGTGGGGGCGTTTCCCACAGCCTCGTCTCCCGCTGAGGGGCAGTGGCATTTGGTGAGGCCCGTGGGTTGAGAGGGTAAGCCATGTGTAGATGCGCATCGGCGAGAACGCTAGAATCTTTTTTTCCGAAAGAGAAAAGAGCGTTCCCGCGATGCGCGTTACTACGTTAGTCAACAAGCTCATCGGATTGCAAGGCCTGTGGGTCCGAGGTTTCCACTTCCAGGCGGACAAAGCCAGAGTGGTGGTGGATGTAGTACCACGGAGGAGGAAGCCTCTGTGCGGGATTTGCGGACGAAAGGTCCGCAAGAACAAAGATCGCTACAATCGCTACTGGCGGCACTTGGACCTGTTCGGAGTCCGGACCTATCTTCGCTACTCGATCCGACGAGTGGTATGTCGGCGGTGTGGAGTGGTCAGAGAAAAGGTGCCTTGGGCCGACAAGGGAAGCCGCTTTACCAAAAGCTTCGAACAAGAGGTAGCGTGGCTGGCACAGAGGACGGACGTCAGCGCCGTAGCGAACTATTTCCGAGTGACGTGGCGTTCGGTGCGACGGATCATCCAGCGAGTGGTTGCCGAGCAGCGGGATGAGCGGCGCGAGCTCGATGGATTGCGGGTGATTGGGATGGACGAGATCAGCTACCGCAAACGCCACAAGTACTTAACAGTGGTAATAGACCATCTCAGCGGCCGGGTCGTCTGGGCGGGAAAGGAGCGCAAGGCCAAGACGCTGCTGCGGTTTTTCCGCAAGCTCGGACCACAAAGAGCCGCGGAGCTCGAAGCGGTCAGCATGGACATGTGGGAGCCGTACATAACTGTCGTCGGCAAAAAGGCTCCTCAGGCACGGGTGATCTTTGACCGCTTCCACATCGTCAAGCATCTGAACGAGGCCGTGGATAAGACCCGGCGCGAGCTGGTGCGCGAGCTCAAAGGGACTGCCCGGCGCAACCTCAAGAACACCAAGTTTCCCCTTCTCAAGGCCAAACACAACCGCAGCGCGAAAGACAAACGGGTGCTCCGCGAGCAGGTGCGAGCTAATCGTCGCCTCTACCGCGCCATGCTTCTGCGCGACGACTTCATGGACCTCTACACCTACAAAACCGAGACATGGGCCAAGAAGTTTCTCCGAGGATGGCTGCGGCGCGCTATGAGCTCGAGGATAGAGCCCGTCAAACGCGCGGCGAAGATGATCCGCAGCCACTTCGATGGCGTCATCGCGTGGGTCACGTGGAGACTCAGCAACGGCCGACTCGAAGGAATGAACAACAAAATCCGGCTGCTGAGCCACCGCAGCTTTGGACTCCACTCTGCCGAAGCTCTCATCAGTCTCGTCTACCTAAACTGTGGCGGTCTCACCCTCGAGAGGATCCACTGAAATGGCAGGAGAGGCAAAAAGAGTAGCACCACCACGCCGAAGAACACCCATCCGTAGATGAGGTGATCGACGCCAACTGCCAGCTTCATGTCGCTCAAATGCCCCATCATCACGATCATGTAAGCGCGAAATCCGTTCGCGATGATCGGGACGATGACCGACGCCAAGACACAAAGACCCCGCTTAAACCACGATCGGTACGTGAGATGCGCGTACAAGATCGCCAACGTCACGCAGGCAATGAGATACCGTAGCCCGCTACAGGCCTCCACAACGGACCACCGACTGTTGGCGAGCGTCAATTGATTCCCTACCTGCAACACGGGAACGCCCGTAAGACGAAGCCCCGCGACCGTGAACGCCGCGGTAAAATCGATGAGAGGCGGGATCAAGAACTCACCGACGGGGATACCCAGGAGCAGAAATCCGAGCGGAAATGCCAATTGCCGCGTCACCGCGTTCCCCAACACTGCCCACACGGCGATCGGTATCGCCGCGACCGCGAAGTATTGTTCCAGCACGAGAACGCCAGCGAGCCGGCACGAGAGCCAACCGAAGCCGACCAGACCGAGTAACCCCAGAGCTCGGTAGTTGGGGCACGGGGCAAGTCCGCGAAAGCGTTCTCGCTCATCCCAGATCAGATAGAGGCTGATGGGAAGAATCAAGAAACCGTGGGCGAAGGTTTCGGAGCGCCACCAGATGGAAATGAGGGATCGGAACGTGTCGTAAAAGAGCGCTACCAGTAGAGCACTCGTAACGACGGTGACGGCGAGTGGAACCCTCCAAACGGCAACATCTAGCCCGGGGCGGGTGCCGGCGCTTTTGTCCGTCCTTTCGTCCGCCGCTTTGCTGGCTTCCATATCGATTTCCCTACGCGATGTTGCGCGAGACCAGAGGGCCGATGAGCGTGCTGAGCGAGACCGGCAGGCGCTGCCAGGTCTTGACCAACAAACGGTACTTCGGATTGGCGGGGCTCACGTTCGGAACTTCGCTGGCCTTCACCAGTCGATACTGGTACGGGAGCGGCTCGGGCACGAATCCCCAATTCTTCTTGAAGCTATAGGAGCCCGTGCCCACTTTGCTGCGCCCATAGTCGAAAATGCGATAGCCGCGCTCCGCGGAGCGTCTCATGACCTCCCAGTACATGAAATCGTTCGCTTTGAGTACTCTCGCCGCATCGGTCCCGCCACCGTAGTACGGCAACACTTCATCACGAAAATAGAACGACAGTACGCTGGCCACCGTGCGTCCGTCTTTGGTGATTGTCATGACTTCGGAAGCATCGGCGAACACGTCGATGAGGGCACGGAAGTAGCGTTGCGGGTAGACCGGTGTCCCAAAGTTGCGGACGCTCGTCGCGTAGGCACGAAAGAAGCGACCCACGTCGTCGTCGAGCTCGGATTTCAGCCCGGCGTTGATGCCTTTGCGCACCATGGCTCGCTGCTTGCGCGGAATGGATTTGAGGTTCGCGTCAGGATCGGCGTCGATCTCCTTGCGAAACCCGACGTAGAGATCCTTCGTCGGCCAGTCCTCACGCCGCGCTCGTCGGTTTCGCATTTCGAGATAGTCCACGCCCATATCGACCGCAAGCCGTTCCGCTTCGTCTTCGAGAGCTCGTCGAGCGGTCTCGTTCAGCGCGGCAACCCCGCCATAAACACCGAAGGGCACCGAGATCAACGCGTCGCCGAACAAGCGGCTCCGTACGCGCCCGAGCGGAAGCACCGCTTCGATACCATCCGCGGACTCCGCCATGAGAAAAAACGTTTCGTGCCCGAACACGTTCTCGATGATGCTCTTCCATCCTGCGCGATGGAAAAACGTCGCTTCAGGACACGCTTGAACGAATTGATCCCATCGAGCCGCATCCGAGGCACCAAGCATTCTCGTGCGAAGCGTGGGCGCCGTCGTCACCGCCGATGCGCTCATGAGGCTCCACCGTTATCGAGAAAGACGCGATCCATACGACTCCAGCGAAAATCCGAGAGAAGCCGGTGGAGACGCCCTTCCATGCGACCCAAGTTCAAGTAGTGACGGAATCGACTCTTGAGCCCGACGTTTTTTTGCCGTGGCTGATCGGTGTCCACCTCCCACGGGTGAAAAAAGAATACGCACGGCTTGCCTTCGCGCTCGTTGATATGCCGCACTCCGGTCCGGAACAAACGATACGGAAGCAGACGGAAGTATCCGCCGCCGCCGCTCGGCCAGTTGTGGCGGAAAAAGCGTGCGGTCGAGATCGGGATCTCGAGAATACCGCCTCCGCGATGTCGAAACGGAAACCGCGGTGCATCGGGCATTCCGTATAGATCGTGGCGAATCGGATAAATGCTCGACGAGTAGAGATAGCCCGCATTCTCGAGCTCGTCGAGAGCCCAGAGCGTGTCCTTGTCGATCGAATAGCTCGCCGCACGGTAACCCTTCACCGGGACGCCGCCGATGTCCTCCAGGAGTTTTTTCGAACGAGCCGCATCCTCACGGAACTCCGCCGGGTTCTGATCATGTACACGAACGTGCGACAGCCCATGACTCGCGAGCTCGTGCCCCGCGTCCACGATGTTGTGAACCAATTGCGGATAGCGCTCCGCGACCCATCCGAGCGTGAAGAACGTCGTCTTGACGCCGTGCTGCTCGAAGAGCGCGAGAACCCGCTCGACGTTTCCCTCGACGCGGCACGGCATGCGATCCCAGTCCTCGCGACGGATGTGATCTTCGAACGCCGAGACATGAAAGTAGTCTTCGACGTCGACGCTCATCGCATTGATCATTTCCATTTCCACTTCCACTTCAGGCACTGGCATTCTCCGCTACCGCGGCGACGCCTCTTCGCGTGGCAAGCCACTCGCTCACGACAGCAGCCATTCGCTCTGCTGCCTGCCCGTCCCAAAGCTCGGGCCGTCTGCCTTTCTTTCCACCCGTCGCGAGAACAGCATCGACGGCAGCTTCGATACGACCCGGGTCGGAGCCGACCACGGTATTCGTTCCTTCGCTGACGGTAATCGGACGCTCGGTGTTGTCACGGAGCGTCACGCACGGGACACCGAGCGCCGTCGTTTCTTCCTGCATCCCACCCGAATCGGTCAGAACAACGGTGGCGTCTTTCATGAGACCGAGCATCTCGAGGTAACCCACCGGCGGAAGCAAAGCCAATGTCTCGGACGCGCCGACGTCGAGCTCGCGAAGACGCGCTTCGGTACGCGGGTGCACCGGGAATACCAGAGGCAATCGCGTGCTGATGCGGCCGAGCGTACCCATCAGATCCATCAACACCGATGGCTCATCCACGTTCGAAGGGCGATGTAGTGTCACGACGCCATACGACGAGCCATCGCCCAGCAAGTCTTCGCGGCCGTATCGAGCGAGCGTCTCCGACGGCGATACCGCGCGATTCGTGTGACCCAAGAGACTGTCGATCATCACGTTGCCGACGAAATGGATCCGCGCGTCGGCAATCCCCTCTTTCAACAAGTTGTCCCGTGCCTCTGCCTCGGTGATGAAGAGAAGCTCCGAAAGCTGATCCGTCAGCACGCGATTGATCTCTTCCGGCATCGAGCGGTCGAAGCTACGGAGTCCCGCTTCGACATGAAACACGGGAATGCCCTTCTTGACCGCAACCAGCGCACACGCGATCGTCGAGTTCACGTCGCCGACGACGACGACCGCGGAGGGAGAAAAGCGCTCGAGCACGGGCTCGAACCGAATCATGATCTGCCCGGTTTGCTCAGCGTGTGAGCCGGAGCCGACTTCCAGATCGACATCGGGCTCCGGAATACCGAGCTGCCCAAAAAAAGACGCCTTCATGGACGCGTCGTAGTGCTCTCCCGTGTGAACGAGGTGCACCGGAATCTCGGCACGCCGAAACGCCTCCATCACGGGGGCGATTTTCATGAAATTCGGCCGTGCACCCACGACCGCAACGATAGATTCCATCCCGCTAACTATAACATTTGGGGGAACTTATATACTGAAGACCCGGGAGTTCCGGGAGTTCCGGGAGTTCCGGCCCGCTCAGTTGCTACTCGTGGTTGGGAGCGAGAAGCATACCACACCCGAGAACATCAAGTGACCTCTCGCCCCTGGGGGAGAGGCGGCTCGCAACGCGAGCCGGGTGAGGGGGAGCCGCAAGCGAGAGCGAAAGCTCAAACAAGATCCTGCATAAGTTCCGCGTAACTCCCGCGCCGTCTCACCAACCGAGCCACGCCGTCTGAAACGAGGACTTCGGGTGGCGTGACGTGGCTCAGAAATCCCAACGGGCTCGCCGCACGTGCGTAGGCGCCCGATTGAAACACTCCAATGAGATCCCCGACCTCGACTTCCGGCAACGACACGTTTCTCGCGAGAACGTCAAGCGGTGTACACAGCGGACCAACCACATCCGCCTTCGACGAGCCATCCTCTCCCATGCGATTCAGAACAGCCAGCGGAAAGTTTCGCTTGATCACTTGCCCGAGATTTCCTGACGCCGCAAGGTGATGGTTCATGCCGCCATCGACAACGACGAAGCGTTTTCCGCGGGACTCTTTCACATCCACCACGCGCGTGACGTACAAGCCCGCCTCGCCGACAAGGTAACGACCGGGCTCCACCATCAGACGTGTCTCGGTATCCACGTCTCGAACGAGCGCATCAACGAGCTCCCCATAGCGATTCTCGTCGAGCTCGGCGTCTCCGTCGAAATACGGAATTCCGAGACCTCCCCCGAAATCCACCGTGGAGAGAGCACGTCCCAACTTCGTCGCGAGTCGGCCCGCAATCTCCAGACACTTTCGATACTGCGCCTCGAGGACGTCCGCATCGAGGATCTGCGTACCGGAAAAAATGTGGACGCCGCTCACTTCGATCCGCGACGATGCCGCCAGCGCATCGACGACCTCGTCCATGCTCTCCTCGTCGACGCCGAATGGCGCCGACTTGCCACCCATGCGCATGGCACCGCCTTGCGCGTCCGCGGTTGGGTTCACGCGCACCGCTGCCCTCACGTTCGCTCCGCGCTCGTCGCACAACCGAGCCAACCGAGCGGCCTCGTTCGCAGACTCGACATGGATCTCGCCACCCTCCGCTTCGAGAAACTCGCGTATCTCGCCGTCCGACTTGCCCGGCCCCGCAAACACGATCCGCTCGGCGGGGCATCCGGCCGCGAGCGCTTGAGCGAGCTCGCCTCCCGACGCAATCTCGAGCCCACACCCGTGCCCGAGAAACGTTCTTAGAATGGCGCGGTTCGGGTTGGCTTTGACGGAGTAGTAGATCTCGACGCGCTCAGGCAGAGCCTTTCGTAGCCGGGCCCACTTTTCGTCGAGAATCTCCTGGTCATACGCGAACAACGGTGTGCCGTGCTCCTCGGCGATGCCACCAACGCGAAGGCCTCCAATGGCAAGCTCACTCCCCGCCACTCCGAAGTACGACTCTTGGACCGAATCGACGAGCGTCACGAGTCGAGCCCTTCCCGACGTCGAAGCGCCGAGTAGTCGATCTTGCCGCTTCCGGTCTTGGGCAAGCTGTCCATCGACTCCACCGTCTTCGGAACCATGTGCCGCGGGATGCGCTCCCAACAAAACGCTATCAAGGATTCCGCATCGACGGTGTCGCCGTCCCGCGGGACGACGAACGCTTTGATCGCCTGACCGAGAATCTCATCCGGAAGCCCGACGACAGCGGCTTCACGAAGCGTTCCCGTCTGGAACAAGACGGACTCGACCTCGGTGGGGCTGATGCGAAAGCCGGCCGATTTGATCATCGCGTCCCGGCAAGCGACGAAGTAGAGAAAACCCTCTTCATCAGTCTTCACGAGGTCTCCGGAGTAAACGACCTTCTCGGCCTCGCCGAGCTCGGGTGGCCGCAAGGGACGCGGGCGGATCGACTTCGCCGTCAACTCGGGTTGCCTCCAGTACCCCATCGAGACCGTCGGACCCCGGTGGACGAGCTCCCCAACCTCTCCAGGCCCACAAAGCTCACCGTCGTCGTTGACCACCAAAATCTCGGTATCGGGGATGGCCTTACCCATGGAAGTGGGTCTCCGATCGAGCTCCTCGGGCGACAAATACGTCGAGCGAAACGCCTCGGTCAACCCATACATGAGAAACACTTTCGTATCCGGGAGGTTGTTGCGAAGCGACTCGAGGACACCCAACGGCATCGCACCCCCCGTGTTCGATATGTACTGCAGGTGCGGGTACTCGTGCTTGCGAAGCGAGGAGCTCGGCTGTGCCATGAGACTCCAGAGCGGCGGCACACCTCCCATGCCGGTAATCTCCTCGTCGATGAGCGTCTCGACGAGCTGCCGTGCGAACACGAATGGCTTGATAACGACCGTCGCTCCATGCTGCATCGCGGTCATGAGCTGATTCAGCCCCGCGTCAAAGCTGAACGGAAGCGCCGCGAGCGTTCGATGCTCGTGTGTGATCCCGAGGTAGCTCGACACGATGGAGCTACCTGCCATGATCTGTTCATGGCTGAGCATCACGCCTTTGGCACGGCCGGTCGAGCCCGAAGTGTAGATGAGCGCCGCGAGGTCTTTCCCGATCGATAACTCGCGCCAGTCTGCCGGTACGGCGTCTTCCGAAAGCGCGGCAAAGCTCTGAACCTCTAGAGAGAAATCAGGGAGCTTGCCTTCCCCTGACACGACGACGAAATCCAAGTTTGTTGCAGGTAGTATTTCTCGAACTCGTTCGTTGCTTTGGCTCGTGATGAGGCCGCGCATCCCGCAATCGTTGGCGATGTGCGTCACCTGGTCTGGAAACAGCACTTCGTTAATGGGAACGAAGACGCCGCCCGCGCGGCAAACGGCCAAAATCGACAGCGCTTGGGCTTCCGAGGGCTCCGTGTAAATCCCGATTCGATCGCCGCGTGCGATCCCCAGACGACGGAGCCCGCTCGCCAACCCACATACGTGACGCCACGCCTCGCCGAAACTCAGGCGCGCGTTGCCACAAACGATCGCCTCTTTGTCCGGCGAGCGCGCCGCGCTAGCCCGGAGCATATGGTGGATGAGAAAGTTCATCGGCCTGACTAGGCGGGCTCGGTCGTCTCCGCGTTCGAGTCGACGAAGGTCGTGATCGCATCGATGCTCGCGAAATTTTCTGGAACCAAATCATCGTCTTCTACGCTCACACTCAGCTCGCTTTGCAGATAGTCGACGAGCTCGAGAATTCCGAGCGAATCCAGCACGCCTTCTTCGAGTAGCTGGCTAGAATCTTCGAGACCGCGTGATTTCGCGAGCGGAAATTTATCGAAAATGAATTGCCGGATCTGATCTCTTGTCACCTACACCTCCGCACTGTGTTCAATAAATGTCGCGATCGCCACTGTGGAGAAACCAACGAGCAGGATCCGTCAAAACACCTTCGCGCGCATAGGCTACGAACGGTCCGGAGTCGCGTCGTTAGAATCCCAGCTCGCCGAGCACTTCCATCCAGGGGTGCTCCTCAGATAACGCCGTCGTCACCGAGGTGGCGCCGCGCTCGCGCGCTTCGTCGACAACCGTGAGAACGAGCTCTCGCAGAGCTCGCGTATCGCCCGTACCGAACATGTCTACGATCTCGACGTCGTCGTCGTCTTCAGTGATGCGGTACGCGATCGAACCTTCGCCTCCACCGGTTACGCTGAGAATCGACACCGCTCCACTCGGATTCTCCAGGTAGCGCCAATTGAGATAGTCCGAGGTGCGGCACAAAGTAACGCCCTCTTCTAGGCCGTAGCCCATGTTCGGTGACACATCGAGCCCGGTTTTTCGAACGCTCAGCTCGACACTCTTGTCCCGTTTCGTAAGAGCAGCGCGCGCAGCCAGCACCGTGTTCCCGGCAACGCTCAAGCTCTTGGCGAGCGTCGGACTACTGACCCTCTGTTCGATGGCGCGATTGGTCTTGAGAAGGTGGACCAAGCGAACGAGCTCACCGTTTCGCACCGCCCCCATCCGCTGGTAGACGGCCATCATCGACCGACTCGGAAAGTCGTACCAAAGACTCGTAGTGCAGTACATGTTTTGGAGAACGACGCAGACATCGCTCGAAACTGCAGGGATACTCCAGAACGGCGAGTGTTTGGATATTCGTGATGTAACTCCAGCGAGCCCGATCGTGTGGCGGATCATAGAACATGGAGAACGTTCCCTGAGCGAGAGCGGGCGGCAGGAACTTCTGGAGGTTTTGGGTGAACGCCTCGCGGTAGAGCACGCGACGATTCGCAAACGGCGTTCGTTGAGCCTATTGACCATACGAGAGCTCAAGGATCTCGTGGCGACGGGTGTGGATATTCAACTCCACACGCATCGACACAGATTGCCCGTAGACCAGTCCGAAATCGAAAAGGAAATCGCCGACAACCGAGCAATTCTCGAGCCCCTGGCGGGTAAGCGACTGAACCATCTCTGCTACCCGAGCGGCGAGTGGTCCGAGGAGCAGCTGCCTTTCCTTCGCAAATTGGAGATCCATAGCGCGACCACTTGCATGGTAGGGATGAACGACGCAGACACGCATCCCTTGGCTCTCAACCGCCTCTTGGACGCCGACGACCTAAGTCAGTTGGAGTTCGAGGCCGAAGTGACGGGTTTTCTTGAGCTTCTGCGCGTGGTTCGCGGAAGGCGCTCGAAGTACGTTGGCTAGGCGGAGTCGCGCCGGCAAGTCATGGCTTCACGAAAGGAAATCGTGCCACGCAGTAGCCGCAGCTCTGGCCCCTTTCCTCCATCTGAGTGCCTCGACGAGGGCGCGCGCTAGCTGCAAATCCGTCACCAGCGGAATGCCGTTGTCCACCGCACTCCGACGGATCAGGTATCCATCTGGGCGGCCGAGCTCGTCGAACTCCACAGGGACGTTGATGACGAGGTCGACTCTGCCCTTCTCGATCAACGCAAGTGCACTGCTCTCGCTCCCCTCGGTTTTCTCGACGGTGACGCAATCGACTCCAACCTTCGCTAGCGCTTCGGCTGTGCCTGCGGTGGCATAGATCGGCAACTCGAGCTCCTCGGCGATGACTTTGGCTTCGTCAGCGAACCAGTATTTGTCGGCTACCGGGCCGAGAGATAGGAGAACGCCTTTTTGGGGAGGTCGGAATCCAGTGGCCGTGAGCGCGTGCAGGAGCGCTTCGTGCAGGTCCTCGCCGAGACAACCTACCTCTCCCGTGCTGGCCATCTCTACACCGAGCATCGGGTCGGCGCCGACGAGGCGGGAGAATGAGAACATCGGCGCCTTGACGCCGACGTAGTCGAGGTCGAGGCTTCGGTTCACGACGTCTCGCTGGATCCCCAGCATGCGCCGCGTCGCCTCGGCGGCGTAGTTTTGTCCGGTGACTTTGGAGACGAAGGGAAAGCTCCTCGACGCCCGCAAATTGCACTCGATGACTTTGACAGCGTTGTGTTTGGCGAGAAACTGCATGTTGAACGGGCCTGTGATTTCCAGAGCCCGGGCCACCTGGCTTGCGATTTTCCTCACGCGACGGATGGTCGCGATGTAGAGCGTCTGCGGAGGCAGTACCAGCGTCGCGTCACCGCTGTGGACGCCGGCGTCTTCGATGTGCTCGCTGATGGCCCAGAGCACGAGCTCTCCCCTGTCGGCGACGGCATCGACTTCGACTTCGCGTGCGTGGGTCTCGAATTTCGAGACGACCACCGGATGATCCTGCGATACACGTTTGGCCTTGGCGAGGATGCGACGGAGCTCGTTCGGCTCGTGGGCCACGCTCATGGCAGCGCCGCTGAGAACGTAGCTCGGTCGCACGAGTACCGGAAACCCTCCGAGTCTCTCGACGATGTCGTCGACTTGAGTCACGTCGGTGACGTGGGCCCACTGCGGCTGGTCGATCTCGAGCTCGTCCAGGAGTGCGCTGAACTTTTGGCGATCTTCCGCTTTGTCGATGTTGGTGGGGTGAGTGCCGATAATGGGCGCGCCGGCTTCGTGTAAGCGCATGGCGAGGTTGTTCGGAACCTGACCTCCCATGCTGACGATGATGCCGTCGGGTTTTTCGGTGTCGACGATGTCGAGAACGGTTTCCAAGCTGATCTCGTCGAAGATGAGCTTGTCACACACGTCGTAGTCGGTGCTCACCGTTTCCGGGTTGTAGTTGAGCATGATCGTCTCGTACCCGGCAGCGGCGGCGGCCTCGACCGCGTTCACCGCGCACCAGTCGAACTCGACGCTCGAACCGATCCGGTAGACGCCGGAGCCGAGCACCATGATCTTCTTGCGGTCCGACGGCGCGACGTCGCTCGCGTGCGCGTGATACGTGGAGTAGAGATAGTTGGTCTCGGCAGGAAACTCGGCGGCCATGGTGTCGATCTGCGCCAAGTGACGACGTATTCCGTGCTTCCGCCTCGCGGCACGGGTCGTTCCGCGACTCTCGCCGCGAAGCTCATCGATGCCCGCGTCGGAGAAGCCTAGCTTCTTCGCCGAGCGGAGCGCTTCCGGCACGAGCTCCTTCGCTCGAGAGAGGTCTTCGTACATCGACACGATCGGCTGGATCGAGCTCAGGAACCACGGGTCGATATGGGTGAGCTCGTGGATCGCTTCGACCGTCATCCCCTCGCGGAGTGCCGCCGCAACCGCAAAGATTCGGCGCGGCGTGGCGAGCCTGAGCTCGGTCTCCAGATCGTCGAACTCGAAGGCACTCGGGTCCAAGCCTCTGACACCGATATCGAGCATCCGCAGTGCCTTTTGGATGACTTCGGGAAATGTCCGGCCGATCGCCATGACCTCGCCCACGCTTTTCATCTCGCTACCGATACGCTCGACGGCGCCGCGGAACTTCCCGAGGTCCCACCGCGGCACTTTGCAAACGATGTAGTCGAGAGACGGCTCGAAAAACACCGTTGTACGACGGGTGATGCCGTTCGGGATTTCCGGCAGCGCGTAGCCGATCGCGAGTTTTGCGGCGACGTACGCCAGTGGGTAGCCGGTGGCTTTGCTCGCGAGCGCACTCGATCGGGACAAGCGCGCGTTGACTTCGATGACGCGATAATCATTGCTCTTGGGGTCGAGCGCGAACTGGACGTTGCACTCGCCGACGATACCGAGGTGGCGCACGATGCTGAGCGAGATCGTTCGCAGGAGCTGATACTCCTCGTCGTTCAGGGTCTGCGAAGGTGCCACGACGATGGACTCGCCAGTGTGTATCCCCATCGGGTCGAGGTTTTCCATGTTGCAGACGGTGACGCAGTTGTCGCGCGCGTCGCGAACGACTTCGTACTCGATCTCTTTCCAGCCACGCAGGTACTCTTCGACGAGGACCTGACTCATTCCTCCCGAAAATGCTCGCTGCAGCGCATCGTCGAGCGCGTCTTCGCTTTCGACGACACTGCTTCCCTTGCCGCCCAACGCGTAGGCGCCGCGCAGCATGACCGGGAGACCAATTTCCATTGCGGCCTCGCGCGCCTCATCGGGGTTCGCGCACGCGCGGCTGGTTGCGACTTTGACGTCGATCTCACCCAAGCGTTCGTTGAAGCTTTGCCGGTCCTCGGAGTCCTCGATCGCCTGAATCGGGGGGCCTAGAACACGGAGGCCCAACTCATCCAAAACGCCGCTGCGATGAAGCTCCAGCCCGCAATTCAGCGCGGTCTGCCCGCCGAACGACAACAAGATGGAATCGGCGTCTTCTTTCTTCGCGACTTCCGACACGATCTCGGGCGTCACTGCGTGAAGGTAGATGCGATCCGCCAACCCTTCGCTGGTTTGCACGGTAGCGATGTTGGGGTTGACGAGAATCGTGCGAATCCCCTCTTCGCGCAGCGCCTTGATCGCTTGCGAGCCGGAGTAGTCGAACTCGCCGGCCTGACCGATCTGGAGTGCGCCGGAGCCCAGGACTAGAACGCGTCGTGGTTTTTTCGGAAGATAGATGCCGTGCACGTTACATTACTCACAGGGCTCCGACGAGGCGGAGAAAGTCGTCGAACAAGAATCCGGTGTCCTGGGGACCGGGACTCGCTTCGGGATGAAACTGAACGCCGAAGTGAGGCTTGTGGCGCGAACGTATGCCTTCGTTGGTTCCGTCGTTGATGTTGACGAACCACGGCTCCCAATCGCCCTCGAGGGACGACGCGTCGACCGCGTAGCCATGGTTCTGGCTGGTGATGTAGGAACGGCGGGTCATCAAGTCTTGAACGGGCTGGTTCACGCCGCGGTGTCCGTACGGCAGCTTGAACGTCTTGCCCCGAGCGGCGAGCGCCAGAATTTGGTTGCCGAGGCAGATGCCGAAGATCGGCTTGCGGTATGACGAAAGCAAGCCTCGCAGTTGATCGACAAGCGCTCCGAGGTCGCTCGGGTCGCCCGGGCCGTTCCCAACGATAACGCCGTCCGCCGCTTCGGCTTCCTTCGCAAGGTCGGCGTGCCACGGCACTCTGCGAACGCTCGCCCCGCGATCGAGGAGCGATCGCACCATGTTGTCTTTCGCCCCGACGTCGACCAACAGGATGCGTGGCGTACCGCTGCCGTACTCGATGGCATCGTCGAGGGTCACCAGCTTGAACACTTCGTCGGACATGTCGACGGCGTCGGCGTCTTTCTTGGCCTCATCGAGAGACATCGTCGCCGGAAACAACCAACCGGCCATGGTTCCTTCCTCACGCAATCGACGGGTCAGCGTCCTGGTATCGATTCCAGTCACGCCGGGTACGGATTCCGACTCGAGCCACTCACCGAGAGAACGTTCGGCCGCGTGGTGGCTGTAGTCAGCAACGTAGTGTTGAACCACCATCCCCTGTACTTGGACGCGACTCGACTCGAAAGGCGCGTCGATGCTTCCTTCGTCCCGAGCGGCGGGAACGCCGTAGTTGCCCATTAAAGGGTAGGTGCAAACCAGAATCTGACCGCGGTAGGAGGGGTCGGTCAACGTCTCGACGTAGCCTGCCATCCCGGTGTTGAACACGACTTCGCCGACGACCGGCCGGATCGCACCGAAGGCGTCTCCGTCCATCGTCGTCCCGTCTTCGAGAACGAGTTTCACGCGGGTTGTCGCGGACAGGCGTTGCACGGAGGACACTGTTTCGAGCGAGTTTGACCGACTTGATGCCACAACCTATCATATCTCGTTCTATCGTCATCGTTTGCGACTATTCGGACGCGATGCGACAACGCGGAAACGATGAACATTCTCGGTATCTCGGCCTTCTACCACGACAGCGCGGCCTGCCTCGTGCGGGACGGCGACATTGTTGAGGCTGCCCAGGAGGAGCGGTTCACCCGCAAGAAGCACGACCACGAGTTTCCAAAAAACGCCGTGGACTACTGCCTGAGCGAGGCGGGCATCGAGCCGGACGCGCTCGACATTGTTGCGTTCTACGACAAACCCCTTCTGAAGTTCGATCGCATCCTGGAAACGTATCTCGCGTATGCGCCGCGCGGCTACAAACTGTTTCTCAAAGGGCTGCCACTCTGGTTGAAGCAGAAGCTCCATACTCCGCGCGAGTTGGATAAAGGCCTCGATCACGGCTACTCGGGGCGGTACGTCTTCACCCAACACCACGAGTCTCACGCGGCCAGTGCGTTTTTCCCCTCGCCATTCGAACGCGCCGCGATTCTGACGCTCGATGGTGTCGGGGAGTGGGCGACGGGCAGCATCGGCGTGGGTGAAGGCAATCATATCCGACTCCTCAAAGAGCTCAGGTTCCCGCACTCGCTCGGACTCCTGTACTCCGCGTTCACGTATTTTTGCGGATTTCGGGTGAATAGCGGGGAGTACAAGCTCATGGGGCTCGCACCCTACGGAGAGCCGCGGTACGCCGCTCTCATCCAAGAGAAACTCATCGACTTGAAGTCCGATGGGTCGTTCCGCATGGACATGTCCTATTTCGGCTTCTGCTACAAAGACGTGATGACATCCGAGAAGATGGACCGGCTGTTCGGCGGACCGCGGCGATCGATGGAAGGCCCCCTCACCCAAAGAGAAATGGACATTGCGGCATCGATTCAGCTCGTGACCGAAGAGATCATGCTTCGGGCCGCGACGTACACGCACGAGCTGACCGGCGCGAGCAAGCTGGTCATGGCAGGCGGGGTCGCGCTCAATTGTGTCGCGAACGGTAGGATTCTTCGTGAGGGGCCGTTCGAAGATATCTGGATCCAGCCGGCGGCGGGCGACGCGGGAGGTGCTTTGGGAGCGGCGCTTTTCGTCTGGCACCAGCTCATGGACAACCCACGGCAACCGCTCACCGAGGGCGATCATCAGAAAGGCTCTCTTCTCGGTCCCAGCTATGCGGATGACGCGGTTCGCACATTTCTCGATTCTGTAGGCGCCGAATATCACCACTACGACTCGGAGTCGGACATCGCTCGCGTGATCGCGGAGCTCATCGATACGGAGAACGTCGTCGGGCATATGGACGGCCGCATGGAGTTCGGTCCGCGGGCTCTCGGAAGCCGCTCCATCATCGGGGATGCGCGCTCGCCGAAAATGCAGGCGATGATGAATTTGAAGATCAAGTTCCGCGAGTCCTTCCGCCCGTTCGCGCCGTCGGTGCTGCGCGACGACGTCGACCAGTTTTTCGAAATGCGACCGCGCGAAGACAGCCCTTACATGTTGCTGGTCGCACCGGTTCGCGCCGACAAACGCTGCGACGTACGCGACAACGGCGCCACAGGACTGGAAAAGCTGAAGCAGCTTCGCTCGACGATCCCCGCGATCACGCACGTCGACTACTCGGCGCGGGTGCAAACGGTGGATGCCACGCGACACCCCAGGTTTCATCGCATTCTTCAGAGCATGAAGGAACGTACGGGCTGTCCCGTGGTGATCAACACCAGTTTCAACGTTCGCGGTGAGCCCATCGTCTGCACACCGGAGGACGCGTATCGATGTTTCATGACGACGAATATGGACGCTCTCGTCATCGGCCAGTTTCTCCTGAAAAAGGACGAACAGCCGCAAGCCGAGCGCTACGAGATCGACGAGTACCTTGCTCAGTTCCAACTCGACTAAAATGCTCGTTCAGACGAATCTCAAACCCGACGCGAAGCAACTGAGGCAGTTCGGCTTCATCGCCCTCGGAGCATTCGCCCTAATTGGCGCCGTGGTTCTTTGGCGTGGCGGCTTGTTCGGTTCGAGCTTCGGGGAGGCGACCCAATCCGTTGCATACGTTCTGTGGGGACTGGGAATCATTTCGGCGCTGTTCTCACTCCTGTGGCCGCCGGCCAACCGCCCACTTTTCGTCGCGCTCGTGGTCTTGACCTTTCCCATCGGTCTGGTCGTTTCGCATGTCGTGTTAGCGCTTTTTTTCTTCGGAATCTTGACTCCCGTGGCTCTTTTCTTTCGACTGATCGGTCGAGATCCTCTCGAACGCAAGTTCGACCGCGAACGAGAAAGCTACTGGACGGACTTGCCAGAAGTCCCTGAAGTCATTGACACCAAGGACTACTTTCGCCAATTTTGAGGAGCATCATGAAGTCGAAACAAGACGATGTCGCGGAGCTCGCTAGTCCCCTGTATCAGAACAAACTAGATGAAGCAGAGCTTGCCGAAACCCTTCTAAGTGCATGAATCTTATGGGCTGGCGAAAAGCCTAGCTTTGTATAGTAATCAAAGATCCAATGGACTAGAGCCGGCCGCACCAGCCTCGCGTCCGAATTCTGGGATTTCTTGAAACACAACAAGAAATGGTGGCTGCTGCCGATCATCATCGTCGTCCTTGCGCTGGGTGCGCTCGTTTTTCTGAGTGGAAGCGGCGCGGCGCCGTTCATCTACACCCTCTTTTAGTTGCAGACAGTCGCACCTATATGCTAGTCTGCTCTCTCCAGACATCTTTGGTGCCACCGGAGAAGGGTTGGGGTATGAGCCAGCGGCAACACGAGAAGCCAGCGGCGGGTGGGCAGAATCCCAAGGCGAGTGACCGGAGGGAGTTTATCCGGCAAAGCCTCGGAGTAGCTCCACTCATGCTTACATTGGGCGGTCGCAGCAACCCCGGCGGAGCCTCCATGCATGGAACGCTGTGGAGCTCGCTTGGCACCATGTGGAAGCACAAGGGGAATTGGTGGCGCTTCAAGAGGGATCGATGGCGCTGGAGCAAGCACTCTGGAGACCACTGGCGCGAGCGGGACGAGCCAGCTCTTCGGAAGTGGAAAGAAGACGATTGGCGGCCTGACGATAAGGTAGTGACGACACCGAAGGACTGGGAGTGGGACAAAGCCGAAGACCGACGACAGCGAGAGCTGGCCGCGGAATCGAAACGCCGGGATTGGGATTGGAAGCGACGTTCCGAGAATCCCACGAAGGAGCGGAGTTACGACTGGCGTCAGGACGGTGAATGGAAACGCTCGGAGGGTCTATCGCCGCTCGACTCCGACACGAACCGCAAGAAGGATTAGCAGGTTCGGGCACTAGCTGGACGGTCCCACCCACCAACGCCTTGAAGTGGCGGCATTGGGGCGACAGCTTCCTAGTCTTCAACCCCGCGTCGGGCGACACGCACTTTTTGAACGGCCTTGCCGGAGCCATCCTGAAGTTCCTGGAGGCCGGACCCGCCACGATCGAGGAGACCCTGCATCACCTCGAGGAGGTCTCCGGAAAACCCCTCGATGGAGAGCTCACTGAGCAAATCGGCCGTCTCGTCGAGCAGTTCGATGCCGTTGGGTTGATCGAGCCTACGCGCCCTTGAGAATCGCCGAGCTCTCTCGAAACGACCTGGGTGAGAGGCTCGCGGGTCCCGGCATTCGGCTCCGCATCGGACCATTCTCAACCCATCTGCAAACGGGTCTGCCGCGCGTGGTCGCGAGCCTTCAGCTCCTGTATTCGGACTTCTCCCTGGAGGACAGCGAGGGCGTTGCTGATTTTCACGCGCGCCTGACGAGACCCTGGGGCTCGAGGCGTTGGTTGCGGCCCAAAGTCTTCTTCCATGTCGAGGGGAAGAATTTGTTCGAGCCATTTCCTCTCGCGCTTGCGCCGCCTCTTTTCGAATGGGGGCTCAATTGGTGCATCTCCTCGCGAGCGCACCAGTTCCTGATTCTTCACTCGGCGGTCGTCGAACGGGACGGCCGCGCGCTGCTCTTGCCGGCACATCCGGGCTCCGGCAAGAGCACGCTTTCAGCCGCACTCGTTCATCGAGGGTATCGTCTGCTTTCCGACGAGCACGTGTTGTTGCGTCCCGAGGACGGGCTCGTCGTCCCCGTGCCCAGACCGATTGCGCTCAAGAACGCCTCCATCCCGCTCATCCGGAAACTGGCGCCTGAATTTGTGCTGGGCCCGTCCTACAACGACGTCCGCAAAGGCATCGTGACCCACGTGCGACCGCCGCTGGATAGCGTCGCTCGGGCGAGCGAGACCGCATTACCGGGCGCAGTCGTTTTTCCTCGCTTCGAGGCAGCGAGTCCGACGCGACTCGAACCGGCTGACAAAGCGGAAGCGATGATGGAGCTCGTCGACAACAGCGTCAACTACGGCCTTTGGGGCGCCCACGGCTTCGAAACTCTAGCGAACCTCGTCGACACGACTCCGTGCTACTTCTTCGAGCATAGCGACCTCGACGAAGCGTTGGACACGCTCGAGGGCATCGAGACCCGGTCATGATTGTCATGCAAGACCGCAGTCAGCTTCTCGACGTCGTGACGCACCATCGGGACCCCACGAGCCTCGACCTTCCCCAGTGGGACTCCTTGCTGGTCGAAGCACGCAACGCCTGGATTTTGGCGAGTTTGGGTTTTCGCTTCGAGAAACTCGGTTGGTTGGAGCGGCTGCCTGCCGACGTTCTCAGCCAGATCCAGACCGAGTGCGCCATCGCCGTAGAGAACCAACGTTCTCTCCGCTGGGAGGTCAATCGTATCCAGCGTGCTCTCGCGGAGCTCGACGTTCCGGTCATCTTGCTCAAGGGAGCGGCGTACATCTTTGCCGGTCTCCCCCCGGCTCCGGGACGCGTCGCTACCGACGTCGACATCCTCGTACCGAAGGAACGGCTCGCGGATGTCGAACACGCTCTGATGGAAGGAGGGTGGGAGACGATGAAGCTCGACGCCTACGATCAGCGCTACTACCGGACGTGGATGCACGAGTTGCCCCCGCTTTGCCATCGGGATCGGGACGTCGTCGTCGACGTGCACCACAACATCCTGCCGAAAACCGGTCGCCTTCATCCGGATCCGCGTGAGCTCGTCAAATCCTCCACGTCCGTGGACGGCGAGCGTCTAAGGGTTCTCGCTCCCGACGACATGGTGCTGCACAGCGCCGCACACTTGTTTCAGGACGGCGAGCTCAACGGCGGTCTGCGCGATCTTCTCGACCTCGATAGCTTGTTTCGACATTTTGGGGCCGATGAGAGTTTTTGGGGCGGGTTGCTATCGCGAGCTCAGAGTATGGATCTCGAGAGGCCGCTCTTCTACGCGCTGCGGTACTGTGAACAGTGGCTCGGCACGCCCGTGCCCGATACCTCGACTTTGAAACGGCCACGAGCACCCGCTCTTGCGATCATGGATGCTTTGACGCGCCGTGCCGTGATGCCAGACGGCTGGGAGCCCCACTCTCTACGAACGCAATTGGCCCGGTGGCTCCTTTACGTCCGCTCCCACTGGCTTCGCATGCCGCCCGTTTTGCTGACGCGCCACCTCCTGAGGAAAGCCTGGGCCCGAACCCGCTTGCAAAGTTCTTGACTTCACATCCGAGACCTGATACAAAACTCACTATCCCTTCACCCAACCAGGGGAAATTTCGTAGCAGGCGCTGTATGTGGCTGCTTGAGTACGTGTGACTAATCGGGGGATTGCCACACTTCACTGACCCGGGCCGGGGGTTAGTGGCGAGAGATGAAATCGGTCGCATCTCTCGCCCGCTGGAGCTTGTTCCGGCGGACCCGGTTATCCCGACCCAAAAACTTAGGGACTTATACCTATGGCTTGACACGCGCCCGCCGCTTCCGGTGGGCGGCGAGGCTGGATTTGGCATGGCGCTTGCGCTTGCGCTTCCGCTCGTCGTCACCGTCCTGCGGCTTAGGTTTGATTTTTTTGGTGCGTGGTAGCGGGCGTTTTTCTAAGCAAGTCATTTATTTACAACTGCTTAGGTACGAGGTGTGGATCGTAATAAGTCATCGTGTCTCCCGTTGGGAGACAGCCGGACGAGCCCGGCCTCGGTGAGTTCGGGCGCTGTGGGCTGCGCCAGCAGCCCAGCCATGTAGCGGCGGCGGATTTCCCTGTTTCCTAGCGGCTTCCGTGTTCCACTATCGCCCTTATGGGGTTGTCAAGCTAGTCCCATGGAACAGAAAAAGATAGACAACACCGGCCCTTCTGTGATCTGCTAAATGCATGAAACACAAGGGCCGGCGAAAAGCCGAATTGAAGCTGTCGTCTCAAGAAAGCGAAGCGCTGACGCGACTGGCGCGACGCAGCCGTAGTTCGCCGCACCAAGCCTTCCGAGCGAAGATCGTGCTGGATTGCGCGGCGGGTCTGACGAATATGGAAGTTGCTAGGAAGATGCACACCATGAGGAGCACGGTGGGCAAGTGGCGAAGACGCTTTGTAGAACAACGAATGGAAGGGTTGTACGACGAACCTCGGCCGGGAGCGGCTCGCAAAATCGGCGATGACCAGATCGAGGAAGTCGTGACCAAGACGCTGGAGACGACTCCAAAGGGGAGAACCCATTGGAGTACGCGCTCGATGGCCAAGCATCTTGGGCTGAGTCATTCGACGATTGGACGTATTTGGCGAACGTTCGGGCTTCAACCGCACCGCTCGGAATCGTTTCGTCTCTCGCAAGACCCACAACTGGTCGAAAAAGTACGCGACGTTGTTGGCCTGTATATGAACCCACCGGATAACGCGGTCGTCCTGTGCGTCGACGAGAAATCGCAGATTCAAGCGCTCGAGCGTGCTCAACCTGTCCTGCCCATGAGCTTGGGCCAGCCCGAGCGACAAACCCACGACTACATTCGGCATGGAACGACTGACCTGTTTGCCGCACTCGACGCCGCAACAGGTGAAGTCTTCGGAAAGTGCTA
This sequence comes from Candidatus Marinacidobacterales bacterium, assembly GCA_965237955.1. Classification (GTDB taxonomy): domain Bacteria; phylum Acidobacteriota; class Vicinamibacteria; order Marinacidobacterales; family SMYC01. The sequence goes on from OZ250169.1 coordinate 6,535,553, forward strand.
CGCGCGACATCGAGCGCTAGAGTTCAAGAAGTTCCTCGCTGAGATCGAAGCAGCCGTTCCCAGCGAGTTGGACATCCACGTCGTGCTCGACAATCTCGCCACGCACAAGACACCGGCGATCAAACGCTGGCTTTCCAAGCGACCTCGGTTCCACTTTCACTTCACACCGACACACGCCTCTTGGCTCAACTTCGCTGAGCGCTTCTTTGGCTTGCTCACCGAACACGCCTTGCGACGAGGCTCGCACACGAGCGTGCCTCAGCTCCGCGTTGCGATACAAGACTATCTCGATGCTCACAACGAGAACCCAAAGCCGTTCAAGTGGACGAAATCCGCCGACCAAATCCTCGAAACCATCGCTCGGTTCGCCCAGCGAACGCTCGATACACATGGCAAATCGAATTTGGACAGTAATTAAAGATCCAGGGGACTAGAGGTATAAGTCCCAAAACTTAATAGTTTTGTATCTAGGGTAAAGTGAGCGGGCTATTTCTCTCGACACCGTCGGTTCGCACTCTCACGTGCGTTTTGGTCGACGTGCTGATCATCGTGCTAACGCTGTGGATCGCGGTCGTTGTGCGGCTGAGTCAATTCCCGGAGCACGGGCTCCTGCGGGCGGCGATATTCGTCGTCGCCCTCCTGCTCGCGTTCTACTACAACGATCTCTACGGGGGTCGCGCGCCACGAAATGTAACCGATCTTACCCTTCGCGTGATCAAGTCGTTCGTCGCCGGCAGCATTTTTCTGGCGCTGGTGTACTACGTGTTACCGGAGCTCGTGCTAGGACGCGGCACCCTGCTCATTCATGCGCCCATCTTGCTGGCAGCGTTTCTCGCTTGGCGGGTCAGCTACTACTGGGCCTCCAGAGGGAGTCGTTTGTCGAGAACGTTCTCATCCTCGGCACCGGCAGCTCGGCGATCGGTCTGGCGAAGGAACTGCTCCAACACCGAAAAGAAGGCTATCGTATCGTCGGCTTCCTCGGACAGGACCCGAGCGAAGTGGGCAACTCGATTCTGAATCCGACCGTCGTCGGGACGTTCGACGATCTTCTGCCGATCACCGACCGGATGAACGTCCACTCCGTCGTCGTCGCTCTCGAGGAGCAACGCGGGAAGCTTCCGCTGTCCGATCTCCTCGCCTGCAAGCTGAAGGGCGTCGGTATTGCCCAAGGCGCCGACTTCTACGAAGTGGTCACCGGCCAATTGCCTGTGCGGAATCTCCGTCCGAGCTCTCTCATTTTCGCGACGGGTTTCCGGAAGCCGCGCTTTTTCAATTCGACCCGGCGGGTGGTAGAGTTCGTGCTCGCGCTTTTGGGCCTCGCCGTGTCACTGCCTATTCTGGCGCTCGCAGCTCTCGGAATCTGGCTAGAAGATGGGCTTCCCGTCTTGTTCCGGCAGGAGCGCGTTGGCCAGCGCGGCAAGAATTTCGTGCTGTACAAGCTCCGGACGATGAGAAAAGACGCCGAAAAGGCGGGGGCGGTCTGGGCTTCCGCGAACGGCGATCCACGCATCACGCGCTTTGGGAACTTTCTGCGCAAATCTCGCATCGACGAGCTTCCCCAGCTCTACAACGTCCTTCGAGGTGACATGAGCTTCGGGTAGTGTCGCAGTTTGAAACAAACTGAGACACTACCGAGCTTCGTCGGCCCTCGCCCTGAGCGTCCGTGCTTCGTGGAAGAGCTAGCGGCGCACATCCCCTACTACGGTGAGCGCCACACGGTGAAGCCGGGCATCACCGGGTGGGCGCAGGTGCGCCACGGCTACAGCTCGACCGTGGAGGAATCCGAGGTCAAGCTCCGCTACGATCTGTACTACATCAAGAACGTGACCCTCTGGCTCGACGTCCAGATCGTCCTCGATACCTTGAAGGTCATTCTCTTCGGACGCGGCGCGCGCTAACCTCCATTCTGCGTTAGCATTCCCTTATAGGATTCCATGCTCGATAAGTCTGTTTTCCTGAAGAAGCTCACCGCGCGCGAGGCCTCGATCGGCGTCGTCGGCCTCGGCTATGTGGGGCTGCCGCTCGCGGTCGCGCTCTCGCACCGCTTCAGCGTCACCGGATATGACGTTTCCGAAGAGCGCGTGAAGCTTCTGAAAGCGCATCGCGACCCCTCGCACGTGCTGAGCGAGGCGGAGCTAGCCGAAGTCTCGATTGACTATACGAGCGATCCCGCGAAGCTCGCCGAAACTCCTCTGATCATCGTCGCCGTGCCGACACCGATCGACGAGAACAAGAATCCGGACCTGAGTCCGCTCGAACACGCATCCCAAGCCATCGGCAAACACCTTTCCAAAGGCAGCGTCGTCGTCTTCGAATCGACGGTGTACCCTGGCGTGACCGAAGAGGTGTGTGGTCCGGAGCTCGAGAAGGCCTCGGGCTTACAAGTCGGCGAAGATTTCTTCCTCGCTTACTCTCCCGAGCGCATCAACCCCGGAGATCGGGAGCGCACCATCGACAAGATCGTGAAGATCGTCTCGGGGCAGACCGCGGACGTCGCCGATATCGTCGCCGAAGTCTACGGCGCGATCGTCACTGCAGGCATCCACCGGGCCAGCTCGATCCGAGTCGCCGAGGCCGCCAAGGTGATCGAGAACGCCCAGCGCGACATCAACATCGCTTTCGTCAACGAGCTCGCGATCATCTTCGACAAGATGGGGATCGACACCCGCGAAGTCCTCGAGGCCGCGGGAACGAAATGGAACTTTCTCGGCTTTCGGCCGGGCCTCGTCGGCGGCCACTGCATCGGAGTCGACCCCTACTACCTCACTTTCAAAGCGCAGATGCTCGGGCACAGCCCGCAGACCATCCTCTCCGGACGGCGCATCAACGACGGCATGGGTCGATGGATAGGTCGCAACCTGGTCAAGATGCTGATCGATGCCGACCTGCACGTCAAAGGCGCCCGGGTGCTCATCGGCGGGCTGACGTTCAAGGAGAACGTCTCCGATGTCCGAAACTCCCGGGTCAAGGACATCATCGACGAGCTACGTGACTACCACGTGGACGTCGTCGCCTACGACCCCCATGTGCCGGCCGAGATAGCGCTAGAGGAGTTCGGCGTTCGCACGGTGGAGCGAAGCGAGCTGAAGGACTTCGACGCAGTCCTCTTTGCGGTCGCGCACGACGAGTTTCGCGGTCTCGACGCCAGCGATCTCGCGGCGATGGTGAAACGGCAGCCGGCGCCGCTCGTCGACCTCAAGTGGCTTTTCGACCGCCACGAAATGGAAAAAACGGGCTTCCAGTACTGGCGGCTCTAGCTGGCTCGATCTTCTTTTCGGATTCCCAGCTTGTCCATCAGCTCGTAGAGCGTTGGCCGGCTCACCGAAAGCTCCGCCGCGGTGCGGGTCATGTTCCCGTTGTGCTTGGCCAACGTCCGCAAGATGAGCTCGCGCTCCAGCTCCTCGCGGGCTTCCCTCAAGCTAACCGTCTTGAACCGCTCGGCATCACCGGAGGAGAGCTCGAGATCGTCCGGCGTGAGTTTTCGACCCTCGGACATGATCACGGCCCTCCGCACGCGATTTTCGAGCTCGCGCACGTTACCTGGCCAGTCGTGGGTGTGCATCGCCTTAATGGCGTCAGCGCTTAATCCCACGATGTTCTTCTTGCTCTCGGTCGCAAAACGCTCGAGAAAGACTTTGGCGAGCACGGTGATGTCATCGCCGCGATCGCGCAATGGCGGCAAAGTGACGCCCACGACGGCGATCCGGTAGTAAAGGTCCTCGCGGAACCGCTCTTCTTTCATGGCGCGTTTGAGATCGGTGTTCGTGGCCGCGATGACACGAACGTCCACGTCGATCTCCTGGCGTCCGCCGACCCTCTCGATTGCGTGCTCTTGCAGGAATCTCAAAAGCTTGACTTGGAGAGACAGTGGCATCTCACCGATCTCGTCCAAAAACAGGGTCCCGCGGTTGGCCGTCTCGATACGGCCCTGGCGCCGCGCGTGGGCACCGGTGAAAGCACCCTTCTCGTGTCCGAAGAGCTCGCTTTCGAGCAGGTTCTCCGGGATCGCACCGCAGTTGATGGCAATGAACGGGCCTTTTTCGCGATTGCTCAGCCGATGGACCGCGCGCGCGACGAGCTCCTTGCCGGTGCCGCTCCCACCGCTGATGAGCACCCCGGCATCGGAGCTCGCGACACGACGTACCGTCTTGAAAACGCTTTGCATCGACGGACAAAATCCGATGATTCCCTGGAAAGAATCGCCGTCGGCGTTTTTCTGGAGCTCGCGGTTTTCGCGCTCGAGCTCGTGCACGTAGACAGCGCGACCTAGCCCCCTGGAACAGAAAAAGATAGACAACACCGGCACTTCTGTGATCTGCTAAATGCATGAAACACAAGGGCCGGCGAAAAGCCGAATTGAAGCTGTCGTCTCAAGAAAGCGAAGCGCTGACGCGACTGGCGCGACGCAGCCGTAGTTCGCCGCACCAAGCCTTCCGAGCGAAGATCGTGCTGGATTGCGCGGCGGGTCTGACGAATATGGAAGTTGCTAGGAAGATGCACACCATGAGGAGCACGGTGGGCAAGTGGCGAAGACGCTTTGTAGAACAACGAATGGAAGGGTTGTACGACGAACCTCGGCCGGGAGCGGCTCGCAAAATCGGCGATGACCAGATCGAGGAAGTCCTGACCAAGACGCTGGAGACGACTCCAAAGGGGAGAACCCATTGGAGTACGCGCTCGATGGCCAAGCATCTTGGGCTGAGTCATTCGACGATTGGACGTATTTGGCGAACGTTCGGGCTTCAACCGCACCGCTCGGAATCGTTTCGTCTCTCGCAAGACCCACAACTGGTCGAAAAAGTACGCGACCTTGTTGGCCTGTATATGAACCCACCGGATAACGCGGTCGTCCTGTGCGTCGACGAGAAATCGCAGATTCAAGCGCTCGAGCGTGCTCAACCTGTCCTGCCCATGAGCTTGGGCCAGCCCGAGCGACAAACCCACGACTACATTCGGCATGGAACGACTGACCTGTTTGCCGCACTCGACGCCGCAACAGGTGAAGTCTTCGGAAAGTGCTACGCGCGACATCGAGCGCTAGAGTTCAAGAAGTTCCTCGCTGAGATCGAAGCAGCCGTTCCCAGCGAGTTGGACATCCACGTCGTGCTCGACAATCTCGCCACGCACAAGACACCGGCGATCAAACGCTGGCTTTCCAAGCGACCTCGGTTCCACTTTCACTTCACACCGACACACGCCTCTTGGCTCAACTTCGCTGAGCGCTTCTTTGGCTTGCTCACCGAACACGCCTTGCGACGAGGCTCGCACACGAGCGTGCCTCAGCTCCGCGTTGCGATACAAGACTATCTCGATGCTCACAACGAGAACCCAAAGCCGTTCAAGTGGACGAAATCCGCCGACCAAATCCTCGAAACCATCGCTCGGTTCGCCCAGCGAACGCTCGATACACATGGCAAATCGAATTTGGACAGTAATTAAAGATCCGGGGGACTAGCACGACGTTGAGCTCGTCGATCTGAATCGGCTTGTTGAAGTAGTCGTACGCTCCGAGACCGATCGCGCGAAGAGCATGCTCGCGCTGGCCTTGGCCGGTAATCACGACGATCTTGGTGTCGGACCGTTGCGCGAGGATCTCGTCGAGCACGAGAAAACCCTCCTCGACACCGTTCGCCTCCGGTGGCAGCCCGAGGTCTAGCGTTACCAGCGGCATGCGGTGCTCTTCGAAGAGCAACATCGCCGATGGCCGGTCCTCGGCCTCGTACACATCATAATCCTCGGTCAAAGCCCACTTCATCTGGGTGCGGATGTCTTCGACATCGTCGACGATCAATAGCTTCGGCTTATCCATTCGAAAACCCTTTCCCAATACCCTTTTTCGACGGCAGCAAAACTCTGAACGTGCTGCCCTCGCCCCACTCGCTTTCGACTTCGATCCGTCCGCCGTGCGCCTCGACGATCTTCTTGCTGTGGAAGAGCCCGATTCCCAAGCCCTGCTTCTTCGTGGTTTGAAACGGTTTGAACAGAGAGCTCGTCATGAACTCTTCGCTCATCCCACATCCATCGTCCTCGACCGCGACGAGCACCCACCCGTTTTCCCGCGACGTGGTCACGCGAATGTGCCCCCCCTCGCCGGCCGCGTCCTGAGCGTTCAGAATGAGATTCGTCAGTACCTTTTGGATTTGCTCGCGGTCGAGCTCGATCGTAGGAAGCTCGTCGGTGAGCTCCACCTTCATCGTGCCGTTGAGGTTTTGAAGCGTCTCTTCGACGAGCCCGTTGAGGTCGCAATCCGTCGGGTGGAGCTCCAGCCCCTTCGAGATGGACGAAAGCCGCGATGTCATCGTGTCGATCTTGTCGACGCTCTTCGCCATCGTCTCGAGCAAATCCTTGCGAAACTCGGGCTTGTCGAAGTGCGCCGGAAGGTTTTGCATGGCGAGCGAAAGCCTCGATGCGAGATTCTTGAGGTCGTGCACGAAGAACGTCGTGAGCGTCTGGAACGTCTCCATTTCCTTCGCGCGTTGGAGCGCTTGCGTCAATCGCCGATTCTGGAGAGTCGCCGCGCTCTGGTCGCCGAGAGTCTTGAACAGCGAATAGTCTTCGACGCCGAAAGGCTCCTTGGTGATGCGCTCGTTGAGCGTCAGAAAGCCAATCGGCTCGTCGCTCCCCGCGAGAAGCGCGACCGCGTACCTCGCCTCCATCTGCGCGAAAAGGTTTCTTGCCGTCTCGGTCGCTTTTTGCCGGCTGAGATCGATGGGCTTCGTCAGTTGGGGCGTAAGGACGTCGATGAGAGGCTTGCCGCCTTCGAACTCGCTCAACACCGCCCGCGCTCGCTCCTCGGATACGGCGGTCGATCCGCCGAGGGCGAGCCTTCGCTCTCCGGGTTTGACGAGCCAGACCGTTGCCACCGAACAACCGAACGTCTCGGCGGCGGTCTTGGTGATGCCGGCGCAAAGCGGCGCGATCTCGATAACAGAGCCGGTGTGCGTGGTGAACGCGTCCCAGACCTTGCGGTAGTCGTACGCTGGCCGTTGCAGGTGGCGGTTGAGAAATCCTTTCGTCCTCTGTTGAAGCTCGCTCGACAGGAACACCGCGACCAGAGCGACGAGCCCGAGGACGAACGCGACGAACGGCGCCAGGATGTTGCCAGCGATGGCTCGGATGACGTCGACGAGTCCCGCTACCACGAGCAGGTACACGCCAGTGGCCAGAAGCGAGACCGAGTCGAAGAAGTTGGTCTTCGAAACGTACACCGACACCGGGCTTTGGCGACGTCGCACCACGGACACCATGACGAGCCCGCTCGCGACGAGCAAAGACGCCGAACCGAACGGAAACAGCGTCGTCCGCATCCACGAATCCAAGAGCACTTGGCTATGGAGGAATACCTGCACGCCGAAAAGCGCTCCCATCCCTAGGACCAAGAATTTGATTTGCCAGCGCGCCGTGCCGCTCGACGCGCGCAGCGTCGCCTCGCCGTTCATCAAGACGATGACGGCGCCGAGGAGAAACACGACATGAAGCGCGAAGCCGGCGTCGTCGATGGGGACGAGCCAGTTCGGCAGCGGGATCGGCGGATCCCTGACGAGCAGGCCGCTCCATCGGGCCGCGAGGATTCCAAGAGGTGCGACGAAGAACAACGCGATCGCGGGGCGCCACCGCGCTCGGAACTCGCGGTAGTTCGTGCGTGCGAAGTTCAGGCTGAACCAAATGAAGAGTCCCGGGACGAGGCCCTCCGACAGCAAACGTAACCGAAGCCAGTCTTCGGCCTGTGCCTTGAAAACGGCGTTCACGGCGAGAGTGCCCGTCACCTCGCGTGCCGCGAGGGCGACCATGCCGAGGGCGAACGCGATCGAGCCCGGGCGAAAGCGCTCGCGCCATACGAAAACAAGCCCCAAGGCCGCGATGACGCCGGCCGCGACGTAGGCGAGCACGCTCGATAGATCCATGGCGAAACCTAGAGTTTAACCCTTGAAACTAAACTAAATCACTTACCTAAAACGTCGTTTGTGGGGTTGGGCCACGGTTACGGTCCTCCACCGTTTTCTCGTGGGCACCGAAACTGCTCCGACTCCAAGGGTTTGCCGGGATGGCCAATTTTGTCGGCCGGGCCTGAGTTTGTCAAGTCTTTGTCCAAGGGGGGTTTGGCGTATCTGCGATATCATGCAACGTTCCGATGCGCGTCCGTCCGAAAACGCTTTTCGCCGCACTCGTCGGTGGGATCGCACTCCTCGTGGTTGCCCGGGGCCTCTGGATTTCTGGGTACGAGCCCGTCACCTCGGACAACTACTTGTGGGGTGCATTCCATGTCCACTCCACGATGTCCGACGGGCTCGCCCCGTTGGAGGAAATCGCGGTCCAAGCTCGCGAAGCGCGCGTCGACGTCGTGTTGTTGAGCGACCACGGCCCGCCCCACCGCGAAGCGGCGGTACTCGACGAGACGGACGAAATGATCGGGGGCGTGCGGTTCATCGGGGGCTCCGAAGTAGGGATGCCGGAAGGTCATTTGATCGTCTCCGACGTCGACGCTCTTCCCGACTACCACCTGCCACCGTTCCCGCCGGACGCGGTCGCCGACGTCGGCACCTGGGGAGGCTTCTCGGTTCTGACTTATCCGGAAGATCCAACGCATCGCTGGCGCTATTGGGAAGAAGACTTCACTCCCGATGGGATCGAGATCATCAACGTCACGTCGTACTTCCGCGCGAGCTCGCATTGGGACAAGCTCGAGTGGGCGGTTTTTTCCATCTTCAACCGCTACTACTACGTGAGCAGCTTCGAATCACCCACGTACGCGCTCGAGCGCTGGGACGAGCTTCTGACACGCGGCCGGGTTTGGGCGTTTTACGCCGCGAACGCGCACGGCGGCTTCCCGCTCACCGAGGAGCTCATGGTCGCCGTCCCGTCGTATCAGACCGCGTTCTCGTACGTTGGACTCGGCATCGACCGCAAGTTCGAGGCCGACCCCGGGCGCGCGATCCGAGACGGTCAGTTCTTCGCCATCGTGCGCGGCGCGGGGGAGCCAGAACGATTCGATTTTGTACTGGGCGACGACGGGACGTTGCGCGTCTCCGTGGACGCGTCCGAGCTGTCTCTACACATCGTGCTCAAGCGCGACGGTGTCGTCGCCTCCGAGACGGAGGAGGCCGAGCTCGTTCATCAGGCGAGCTCCCCCGGTGTCTACCGGGCCGAGGTGTACCTCCAGGATCATCCGCTTCTATCGGACGACGTCCCCTGGATCCTTTCGAACCCAATCTTCGTCAACGTCGAGCCTCCCGCGCCGCACATCACCGAGCTAGAGTGCGCTGAAATCGACGGGATCGATCTTTCCGCTTTCCACATCGAGAAGGACGACGAGTCGTCCGCGGCGCTCGAGCTCGAGCCTTCGGGAGAGCTCACGCTCACATACGATCTATCGAAAGCCACTGACCAGAACGTAGACCGCTGGGTCGCGCTCGCACTGCGGCAGCCGATCGACCTCTCCGGGTATCGCGGCGTGTACATCGCGGGCACTGGCCCTCGGCCGATGCGATATTGGATCGAGGTTCGCGCGGGAGATCGAGGTCACTACGCGACGTTCGAAGTCGATCAGGAATCGGGGAGTAGTGTCATTCCGTGGCGCCAGTTCTATGCAACCGTGGGCGAACGCGACACGATCCCGCTTGCGGCGCTAGATGCGATGTTCATTGCGGTCAACACGTCGAGCTCGCGGACAGGGTTCTCGTCGGAGCTGACGTTGAGTGAAGTTGGGTGGTGTCGGTAACCGACCGAAAAAAAGCTCAACGCAAAGGCGCAAAGTCGCGAGGGCGCAAAGTGAAGCGCCTTCGGCGCTGATTCTCTCTTTGCGTCTTTGCGGCTTGGCCTGTACTCGCGTACGAGATACGAACCCGGAGTCCAGACAGCCATCATCACTTCGACGTCGAGGTAAGTGGTTGGTGGCCGCGGGAAACGTCACGCGGTACGAAATGGCGTCCTGAGCGAGAGCGGGGCTCGGCAGTGTCAGCAAAAGCGCGGCGACGACGCTCATGCCTCCTCCGAGAGTGCGGAATGCATGGCGTCCACAAGTTGTTTTGCGGTGTCCTCTTTCAGCTCCCCCGGGTCCCATTTGAACGACAGCCCATCCTGTTCGAACCGAGGGATGATGTGAAAGTGAACGTGGAGAACCGCCTGGCCCGCGCGGGCACCGTTGTTTTGCAAAATATTGTACGCGGAAGCCCCCGTGGCCTTCATCACCGCACGGCAGAGCCGCGGGAGCGCGCGCCCCAAAGACGCGGCCGCGTCGTCGGATAGCTCGTCGAGCTGAGCTTTGGACTCTTTCGGCACCACCAACGTGTGACCGCGGCTCTGCGGTCCGATGTCGAGAAACGCGTACACGTGCTCGTCTTCGTAAACCTTGTAGCTCGGAATCTCACCGCGGATGATCTTGTCGAAAAGCGTAAGTGCATCACTCATGACAGCGCAATCTAGCGGTTTTCTCCCCAAGCCTCAAGTTAGAATGACATTGATGCGTTCTTACCAGCTCGGCACATTCGGGCTCGAAAACCTCGAGCTCACAGAAATCGAACCGGCCTCTCCTGGGCCGGGAGAGGTCGCCGTCGACGTGCGCGCGTTCAGCTTGAACTACCGCGATCTGCTGGTGATCCAAGGATACTACAATCCCAAACTGAGCCTGCCCGCTACGCCCGCGAGCGACGGTGCTGGAGTTGTGGCCGCCGTGGGCGAAGGCGTCACCCGCGTGAACAAAGACGATCGCGTGATGACGCAGTTCGTCGCCGACTGGGTCGAGGGCCCTTTCGAGAGGCGATACGTAGGCTCGACGCTTGGGGTGCCCGGACCGGGGCTCGCGGCCGAGCGCGTGATCCTGCCCGAGAGCGCTGTCGTACCGATCCCGAAGGGCTACAACTTTGCACAAGCATCGACGCTTCCCATCGCCGCGCTGACGGCGTGGAGCGTACTTGTCACAGAGGGAGGCCTCGAGCCCGGCGGGACGGTGTTGACTCTCGGAACCGGCGGGGTGTCGGTCTTCGCACTACAGCTCGGGAAAGCGATGGGCGCGCGCGTGATCATCACGTCATCGAGCGACGAGAAGCTCGCGCGTGCGAAAGATCTCGGCGCCGACCACACCATCAACTACCAAGAGAACCCGCGCTGGGACAGGACGGTTTTGGAGCTCACCGAAGGGCATGGCGCCGACATCGTCGTCGAAACCGGAGGGATCGCGACGATGACGACATCGATGAAAGCGGCCGCGGCAGGGGGTGTCGTTGGTGTTCTTGGCGGCGTCACTGGACTTTCCGGCAACATCAACATCGCACCGCTGGTAATGAAACGATTACGAGTGACTGGTATCCTCGTCGACTCGCGCGCTCAATTCGAAAAACTCGTGGAGTTTCTCGAGACCCACCGCATCGAGCCGGTCATCGATCGCAGGTTTGCGTTCGAAGAGTTTCCGACCGCTTTACGCCATATGGAGGCAGGTAGTCATTTCGGCAAGATCGTGGTCGAAGTGTAGCCGAACCTCACTCGCTCGAGGACTCGAGCTCCATCACCCAGACGTCGCTTTCGAACTCGGTGAGGGTGAAGTAGAAGTTTTCGCCGTCCGCCGACCACTCCGGGCGTATTCGACGCCCATGCCGCCGCGGCTCAGCTCTTGCTTGACTTCATAGTGGGAGAGCGTGCGGCCTAACATCTGGACCCAAAGTAATGCTCCAGGGAGAGGAAAGTCAACGTCGCCTTGCGTCAAGCCCTTAAGGATCCTTCAAGTCGAAGCGGCGTCTCAGGTAGAACACGGCGGCGTAGAAGACGGGTGTGTCCAGTAGCGCCATCGTCCATTTGAACAGGACGCCGTTCATGAAGAGGACGGGAAAGCGCTCCCACGTTACCCCCGGTGTTCCGAGCGCTGCGAGCAGACTGTTGACCAGTGCGGTGTCCACCACTTGAGAAGTGATGGTGCTCGCGTTGTTGCGAAGCCACAAGTGCTTGCCGTGCGTCAGGCGTTTCCAGAAGTGAAACAGGCGAATGTCGAGATACTGCGCGCCGAGGTACGCGACCATCGACGCGGTGACGGCCATCCACTGAACCCCGAAGACGCGCTGGAACGTGGCGTTATCGACCGGGCTCCACGATGTCGCTTCCACGAACGACGAAACCAGTACCAGTCCGAGCACGAACAGGCTCGCGATGAGGCCGCTGGTGACGACGCGATCGGCGCGCTCTTTCCCGTAGATCTCCGAGAGAATATCAGTGACGAGAAACGTTACCGGGTACGCGAGGATGCCGACCGACTGTTCGAACTGAATGCTCGCTCCGAAGAGCGAGAAGTCCCAGATGAAAAATTTCTGGAAGATGAGATTGCAGGTGACGAGCGCGGCGATGAAGACGGCCGCGAGCACCAGGTAGAACTGCTCGTACGCCGCGCGTTGGTCGCCAGGTATGTTCACATAAGATACGCTCACGTGAAGAGGGGTTCCGTCTCCTTGTTGAGTAAAACCCAGAGCCCGTAGCCGCCCAAAATCGTTCCGAACGGAAAGTTGAGCAAGTTGAGCGCCGAGAGAACGAGACCGAGGATGCGAGCCCACGCTTTGAACTTGACTAGCCCGATGCCGACGGCAAGGCCGGGAACCGACAGGAGGGTAATGAGGCTAAAGACAGCGACGGCCACGATCCCAAGGATGGGTGCGGCCACCGCGGCGTCGGGCTCCTGTTGCGCGACCATGCCGGCAATCCCTGCCGCACCGCCGAGTACCACCAGAAATAGGAAGGCGATCAGCATCCCGAAAACGCTGAAGGCAATGTAGAGAACGCCGAGGATGGAAACGTGTTGCTTCATCGGAGATTCAGGTCCGCTCACCGTTCACCTCAAATATTCTTCTGCCCACCGTTCGAAAACCATCAGCGGAAAGAGCTGATGGGCATGGTTGGCGCGGCCTTCGACGTGCTCGCGCCGCAGCCGCTCCACTTCCGTCCACTCGAACAGGCCGCGACTCTCGATGCGCTCCTGGTTCAGGAGCTCGTCCATGAGCGGTCTGAGCTCGCGGCGTAGCCAATTCTTCATCGGAATGCTGAACCCTTCTTTCTGGCGATGAAGAATGCGTTCCGGGAGCACGCCTTCCATGGCTTTCTTCAACACGTATTTCCGTGTTCCGCCTCTGAGCTTCATATGCCCGGGCATGCGGAACGCGAGCTCGATGACGTCGCGATCGAGAAACGGTGCCCTCGCTTCGAGCGACGTCGCCATGCTCATGCGATCGACCTTGACGAGAATGTCGTCGGACAGAAAGAGCTTGAAATCGGCGAAGAGCTGCCGGTTGAGGAGGTCATCGCGATTCTCGCCGAGCTTGGCGAGCACGGGCAGCGTTGGATCGCTCGAGCGGAGCGTGTTCGAAAAACTCCTCGAGTACAAACGCGCTTTCGATTCTGGTGTCACGTGCGTGAGCCATCGATAGTGCTCGAGCTCGGGGGCCGATGCCGCGCCGGCGAGAAACCGCTTCACCTTGTTGACCAAGCCCTTCTTCTTCTCGCTCGGTGGTACCCACTCGCTCAGGTTGTGGAGCATCGAGAGCGCCCTCCTGCCGGGAAACCGCGCGAGCGTTCTCGCCACGCGGTCGGCGACGTACCAGTCGTATCCGGCAAAGAGCTCGTCCCCACCGTCGCCGGAGAGAACCACCTTGACGTCTTTCGCAGCGACCTGGGAAACGAGATACGTAGGGAAGAGCGAGGTGTCCGCAAACGGCTCGTCGAGGTGCACGATGAGCTTGTCGAAGAGCTCGACCACATTCGGCTCGATAGTTTCCTCGTGATGCTCGGTCTTGAAGAGCCGGGCGATCTCGCGCGCGTAGGAGGATTCGTCGTAGCTTCCTTCGGCAAACGCAATCGAGAACGTCTTGATCGGTTGTGCGGAAGCCTCGGCCATGAGCGCTACCACCGTGCTCGAATCAAGGCCTCCGGACAAGAACGCGCCGAACGGCACATCCGACATCATCTGAGAGGTGACCGCGCGGCCGAGTGTGTCCCTCAGCTCTTCGATCCATTCGCTCTCGCTGCGCTCGGCGTCGGTTTCAGACGGCGCGTGCCAGTACGGCCATGTGCGCACCTCGCCGTTTTCGATGGTCATCGCGTGCGCCGGCGGGAGCTTTTTCACTCCCTCGAAGATCGTGCGCGGCGCGATGATGAACTCGTAGGTCAAGAACCCATCGAGCGCCTCCGGATCCAATGTCCGCGGAATGTCGGTCCGAGCTAGAAGTGATTTGATCTCCGACGCGAAGACGATGTCGTCACCGCCGTCGTAGTAGTACAGAGGCTTCTCCCCCGCGCGGTCGCGGGCGGCGAGAAGGCGCTTTTGGGGTCCATCCCAGAGCGCGAATGCGAACTGGCCGTTCACGTGCTCGGCGACGTGGTCGCCCCACTCTTCGTAGCCGTGGACGATGACCTCCATGTCGGAGCCGGTGCGGAAGCGATGGCCTTTGGCGACGAGCTGGTCGCGGAGGACGCGGTAGTTGTAAATCTCGCCGTTGCCGACAAAGGTGAGGGTCTCGTCTTCGTTTTGAATCGGCTGGCGGCCACCGGCAACGTCGATGATCGAGAGCCGCTTCAATCCGAGCGCAACGCCCGGAAGCGTAATCACGCCGGTGTCATCGGGACCGCGATGGTGGAGCTTTTCGACCATTCGATCGATGAGCGCGGGGTCGAGGCGTTTGTCAGAGTCGCGAGTGACGACTCCAGCAATGCCGCACATGATCTACGAAGTCTCAGGCAGGTGAAGACCCGTTGAATCGGGCCGCTAGCTTCTCGCTTCCGAGCTCCATCACGAACTTGAGGTAGGGGAAAACTTGTTTCATGGCGGCGGAGTTGACGAAGCATGGGCTCGCACAGCTCGGACACACCTTGTCGAGCAATTCCTGCCGCATCGCCAAATTCTCGCGGTCGTAGTAGAAATCCTTCGGGTCACCCTCGCGCACGTTCCCGATGACACGGCTGTTCTCGCAATACGTGAGGTCGCCATTCGGGTTCAACAACAACCCCTGGTCCATCGACGGGCAGGGCATGGTGCGCTTCATCCCGTTCTGGAACATCTTCACGTACGCCTGGTACAGGAACGCATCGCCGTCAACCAGCGAAGACTCGCGCACGCGCTTTCGGAAGAACTCCACCAGTTGCGGGAAGTCTTCCTCTTTGAGGTCCGTCGACTCCACGAGATCCATGTTCCCGAATGCGAGCTCGGAGTACCGGGCAATGGCGAAGACGACGTTCAAGTTCTCTTTCTTGCAAAGCTCGTAAATGCGCTCGCCTTCTTCGAGGTTTTGGGCGGTGAACGTAAACGAAACGCCGAAGTTGAAGAACTTCTTCTTCTGAAGCTCCTGCATTTCCCGGACGGTATCCATCGCGCGTTCGAACGCATGCCATACACGCCGGATGTCTTCGTGGGCGTCACCCACACCGTCGAGGCTCACCCGGGTTCCGAATACGAAGCCGTGCTCGTTGGCCACGTCGATGATCTCGTCGAGGGTTTTGACGACGCGCTCTTTGACGAAGCCGTTGGTATTCAAGGTCATCTTCCGGAGCCGCGGCATGTTGTCCGCCATGGCGCGGACGATGTCCGCCATGTCCTTGCGGAGGGTCGGCTCGCCGCCGGTGATACCGAGGTACTCGATCGAGCGGAAGAGCTCACTCGAGAACGTCTTCCGGTACTCGTCCGTGGTCAGATCATCGTGGTACGGAAGCTTCCACGAGTTGCACATGACGCACTTCGAGTCGCACTTGTAGGAGACGTTGAAAATAAGGACCGTGGGCGCGATGGCCTTGAATCTTCCGACGACCTGGGTCTTGACGAAATCCGCCGGAAGCGACGGCAGACTCGTTTTCAAAAGCTGGCCCACGTAGTGATTGTTACCAAACATTATTTGTCTCTGCGATCCCGCACCGGCTTCGCGGGAACGCCGGCAGCGATGTGATAAGCGGGTACTTTTTCGAGCACGATGGCGCCCGCGCCAATAATAGCATGCTCTCCGACATCGACCCCGCCGGCCACCACCGCGTGCGCCCCGAGCCAGCAACCGTCTCCGATAGTAATGGGAAGACCGATCCGGCCCTGCTGGGAGACGGGGATATCGAGGCGGTCGTGCATGTGGTCGCCGCCGACGAGGTAGACGTAGGCCGCGAGCATCACGTCCTTCCCAACCCGAATTTTGTCCGCGGAGAAGATCTCGCAGTTGAAGCCGATGTTCGCCCGCTCCTCGAGATGGATGTCGCCGTTTTTGCAGGAAAGGATGGTGTTGCGCCCGATGAAAACCCCGTCATCGAGAACGATGCCGCTGTTGTCGATCCCCTTCGCATCGAGAAGGACGTTGTCATCGACGACGACATCGTTTCCGATACGAATCTTGTGCGGGTGTCGCAGCACGACGTTTTGGCCGAAGGTCACGTTCCTTCCACATGCGCCGAGCACCAGTGGGTAGAGCTTGGCGCGGACGAACAGGCCGAGCGCACCGGGCACCCACGCCCAGAACATCACCAGCTCGTGGAGCATGAGCGCGAACAGACCGGGCCGGCCGACGACGAGCTCGGCGTATTTCTGAACCTTCCCCCTGTTTCGATCCGAGAGCTCCGTTTGAGCGACGTGGATGCGCTGGTCGTTGAGTTGTGACGGGGGTTGAGAGGCCGAATCCATGCCGTCTATATTAGACCCACCCTGCGGCACGATACCACTCGAGAGTCGCGGCGATACCGGCGTCGAGCTCGACCGTCGGCTCCCAGCGGAGAATCTCGCGCGCTTTGTCGATCTTGAAGGCGCGATCCTTGCGAAAGAAATCGAGTCGGCGCCGGTGAAGCGGAGGCTCGATGCCGAGCGGCCGGCACACAACTTCACAGACAGCAGCGGCAGCGTAGAGCGGACCCGCGGGCAGCCGGAGCCACGGCGGCGCGACGCCGGCCTTTTTGGCAATGAGCTCGACGAGCTCTTTGATCGTCGTGTAACGGGCGCCCGCAAGGATGAACGCCTCTCCGTTCACGCCGGCTCCCATCTCCGCGGCCCGGATGAAACCGCGCGCGACGTCCTCCACATGCGTCAAGTGGTAGAACACGTCGCCTCTGCCGATCATCGGGAACTTGCGGCGCGCGACGCCGCGGAACAATTTCACAAAGCGACGATCGCCGGGTCCGTAGATACCTACCGGTCGAAGCACCACGACGGGCAACCCGCGATCACGGTGCAGACCGAGCATGACGCGCTCTGCCTCGACTTTCGTTTGTTGGTAGATGTCGCCCGGGTTGTACGGAGAGTTTTCGTCGGCAGGCGGCGCGACTTCTCCGTGAACCCCGCACGTGCTGCAATACAGAAACGGGATACCGCCTTCGGCGAGCGCCGCTTCGCCGAGAAGGCGCGTCCCGTCGACGTTGACTTGCCGATAGTAATCGTCACTCAGCCGCGCTTCTCGGTAAACCGCGGCGATGTGGAAGATGCGCTCGACGCCCGCGACCGCCTCGCGCAAACGCGTCCCATTCGTCAGCTCGCCTTCGAAGCGCTCGACGTCGATTCCTTTCAGGAGCGTCAGGTCGCTGGTCTGTCGCACGAGGGCTCGGACCTCGTGGCCCGCTTCACGCAGCAGACGCGCTAAATGGCTGCCTGTAAACCCATTAGCGCCAGTGACGAGCACTTTCACGTAGGTATTATAGGTGCTGGACAGGTGGATCTCGCTATCGAGCTTGTGATAAGCTGAATTTTTTGATTTGCCGCGTACGGCGTACGAAAACCACGTGATTACGGAGGACAATCCAAGAACATGAGCACCCAACTACTCAGGTACTTCATCTTTGGAACGATGCTCGCCCTCGCGGCGACAGGGTTCATCGCTTGTAGCGACAGCAGCAACGGTGGCGGTGGCGGTAGCGGTGGCACCGGAGCAACGATCACCATTACCGCTCCCGGAATCGTGGGCCCGCAAGGGAACCTTTCCGAAAACCCGCCGACCCTTACGGTGATCAACGTCACCGTGAGCGACGGCAGCACGGCGACCTATACATTCCAAGTCGCGACCGAGCAGGCGTTCGCGAGTATTCTCCGCCAGATCACTGGTGTTGCGCAGGGCTCGGCGCAAACGAGCTGGACTCTCCGGACGGCGTTCCCGGGT
Organism: Candidatus Marinacidobacterales bacterium; assembly: GCA_965237955.1. Taxonomy (GTDB): domain Bacteria; phylum Acidobacteriota; class Vicinamibacteria; order Marinacidobacterales; family SMYC01. The sequence goes on from OZ250169.1 coordinate 6,553,633, forward strand.
GGAACCTACTTTTGGAGGGCGCGGGGCGTCTCTGGCGGCATCAACGGAGTGTGGTCGGCCGTAGCTCAAATCGTCGCGTCCGGCGGCGGGGGCACTCAACCGGGCGAAACCCAAGTCGTGTTCGATCCCCTCACCAACGGGATGACTCTGGGCGAGCGCTCCGGCGGGACGTTCACCGACCAGGGGTGGCGCGTCGAAAGGAACGCTGATTTCATTCGCTACGAGGTTCCGACGGTGACCAATGGCTACGTGCAGTGGGAAAACGTCGGCCTCACGCGGCGGGGCGCGAACGACGCTTCCCACATGCTCTTTGGGATGTGGGACCCGGACGCCGGCGCGTTTCGCCAGAACGCGTTCCGCGTGCACGTGCAAAAGCTTTGGAACAACCCGCACAACCCACCGTTCATGCGTTTCCGCTGGATCTCGCAAGGGCGCGAGGGCGACGCCGGCCACGGTTTCACGAATTGGAACCCGGGCCAAGTCTACACGTTCCGTGTGGATTGGGGCCCCACGGGCGCGGCGAACACAGCCCGCGTCTTCCTCGACGGCCAGGAGATCATGACGATTGGTTACAACCGCACCTACGCGCCCAACACGCACTTCATCGAGCTCGGCATCCAAGCGCGAGGTGAATCCGTCATCGACGCGATTTATCGCAACTTCACGGTGGTAAGACGCTAATTGAGTCAGGAAGCGAGCAACGTGATTCAGCAACGACGACTCTTCACCTCGTGTGTGGTGCTTGTCTCGGCAGTGCTCGCACTCGCCGGGTGCAGTGATGAGGGCGGGGGCGGCAGCGGCGGCTCTACCGGAGGGAGTGTCACCATCACCGCGCCCGGTATCGTGAGCCCGGCCAACGGGAGCCAAGTCACGGGCCAGGCCACGCTTACGGTCTCGAACGTCACCGTGAGCGGGGGCAGTGGCACGCCTACTTACACGTTTCAAGTCGCCGGCGAATCCGGATTTGCTAACATCATCGCGCAAGCCGCCGGCATCGCTCAGGGCGGCGGAGGCCAGACATCATGGACCGCCGGCTCGGAGGTCGGAAGCGGGCAGGTTTTCTGGCGCGCCCGCGCTTCGGTGGGCGCGACCCAAGGCCCGTTCTCGAGCGCCGGCAACTTCCAGTTCCAGGGAGGCCCGGCAACGGGCGGCTCGACCGACCAGGTGCTGCTGTTCGATCCGTTGATGGGCTCGAGCCTCGGCGACGTCGGCGGCGGTGAGTTCACCGACGAGGGATGGAAAGTCATCGCGAGCTCGAACTTCATCGTTTACGACATGCAAACGATCGAGACGGGCTTTCTCGAGTTCGATGTCAAAGGCCTCGACATCCGAAACCTGACGCGCGACGCGCGCCATTTGTTCTTCATGTGGGATCCGAGTCTCGGGAGCGACATGACCTCGAACCGGTTCCGCGTCAGCCTGCAAAAGCTCGACGGCCGAAGCTCGATAAACGATCGTTGGCTGCGGCTGCGCTTCATTACCCAGGGGCGACGAACCGACGTGGGCAGCACATTTCGCGGTTGGACGCCCGAGCGGACGTATCGCATCCGCCTCGAGTGGGGACGGGAAGGCGACGTCAACGTGTGCCGGCTCTTTATCGACAACGAACAGAAGATGTTCTTCCAGTACCGACGGCCATACATCCCGGCGCTCCACCGCATCGAGCTCGGTGCCGCCGGACGCGCGGAAACACCGGAAGACGCGATCTACTCGAATGTCACGATTGGTACGAGGTAGAAGAGCTCAACGCAAAGACGCCAAGACGCGGAGACGCAAAGACATTTCGATTCACTTTGCGCCTTCGCGACGTTGCGCCTTTGCGTTTTATTTTTCTTCGTCGTCGCCTAGGATGTCCCTAATTGCGTACGGCTTGGTGCGGCCACTTTCCTGGTTCAGACGTACCAGGAGCTCCCCGATTAGGCCGAGGCTGACCAGCTGGAGCCCGCCGAGCATCAAGAGACTCGCGAGCAGGAGTAGCGGACGCCCTCCAATGGGTTGGCCGAGACCGAACTTGACCCACGTCAAGTAGCCCCCGAAGAACAACCCGACACTACCCATGAGAAGCCCGGCCGAGCCGAAGATCTGCAAGGGACGGCGCGAATAGCTCAGGAGGAACTTCACCGTCATCAAGTCGAGGATGACGCGGAAGGTTCGGGAAATCCCGTACTTCGATTCTCCTTGGTTGCGCGGCCGGTGCCCGACAACGACTTCGTCGATCGAGACACCGATGCTGCTCGCGACCGCCGGGATGAAGCGATGCATTTCCCCATAGAGGTGCAGATTTTTCACGACGTCCGAGCGGAACGCCTTGAGCGTGCAGCCGTAGTCGTGCAGCCGCACGCCCGTGGTCACGGAGATGAGCCAGTTCGCGATTTGGGAAGGCAAGCGCCGGGACCAAAACGGATCTTTGCGATCTTTGCGCCAGCCACAAACGATGTCGAAACCGCCATCGAGTCGTTCGAGCAGAAGCGGGATGTCCCGCGGCTCGTTCTGCAAATCGGCATCGAGGGTAACGATCACGGGAGAGCGCGCTTCGTCGAAGCCGGCCGCGAGCGCCGCCGTCTGCCCGAAATTCTTGCGGAAGCGAATCACGCGAACGCGTGGGTCTTGATGATGCAACGAGCTCAACAAAGCGAAGCTCGCGTCGGTGCTGCCGTCGTCGATGAAGATGATCTCGTAGCGCTTGCCGTACGGCTCGAGGGCATCGGTAATTTCCTGGTGGAGCTTCGGGAGATTCCCCTCTTCGTTGAAGACGGGGATGACGAGCGAGACGTCAGGGGACTGAGTGGCCAGCTTCGAGCCACGCTCCGCCTGCATCTCGGTCTTCGACGGCATCGCCAAAGTATATACTAGCGCGGGAGTTAGGTATGGCGAAGTTCGACGCGAAGTTCGACGAAGAGGAAGTGCGGAAGCTCGCCGAGCTCGCACACCTGACGCTAACCGACAACGAGCAAGCCAGCTTCGCGGGCCAGCTCGACGAGATCCTGGGCTACGCCGAGCGCATTCAGGCTCTCGACACCGAGGGTGTCTCCCCGACATCGCACGCCCTCCTCGAAGCCGGTCTCGAAGGAGGGTCGACACTTCGAGACGACGAGCCCAAGGAAAGCCTGGACCGTGACCGAGTGCTCGACGGCGCGCCGGATCCAGGAGCAGGACTCTTCAAAGTTCCCAAGGTGTTGCCTTGACGCTTTGGGAGCAATCAGTCGCCGAGATTACGACCAAGACTCGCAGCGGAGACCTTTCCGCCGAGGAAACGACACGCGCGTTCGCGGATCGCATCGAAGCGCTCGACCCCACCGTCGGCGCCTTTCTCGATCGGATGAGCGAACCGGCTCTCGCCCGCGCACGTGAGCTCGATGCGTTGCCCGCGGTTGAGCGTGGCCCGCTCCACGGGCTTCCTGTTGCGCTCAAAGACATCATCTCCGTTGCCGGGAGCCGATGCACGTGTGGTTCGCGCATTCTCGAGAATTACGTGCCGGTCTATGACGCCACCGTCGTCGACCGCCTCTACGACGCCGGCGCGGTCATCCTCGGCAAAACCAACATGGACGAGTTTGCCATGGGGTCCTCGACCGAGAACTCGGCGTTTCATACGACGAAAAACCCATGGAATCTCGATTGCGTTCCCGGTGGATCGAGCGGCGGCTCCGCTGCCGCCGTCGCAGCTCGACTCGTTCCCGCAGCACTCGGAACCGACACCGGCGGCTCGATTCGCCAACCCGCAAGTCTGTGCGGCGTGACCGGACTCAAGCCCACCTACGGGCGCGTATCGCGCTACGGCCTCGTCGCATTCGCCTCGTCGTTGGACCAGATCGGACCGCTGACCCACTCGGTGGAAGACACTGCATTGTTGCTGGAGGCGCTGGCAGGAGACGACGCGAACGACGCCACGTGCGCCACGAAACCCACATCGGCCTACTCGCAAGAGCTCGACGGCGACGTCCGACCGCTGCGCCTCGGAATCCCGAAAACCGCCACGAGCGAAGGCGTCGATTCCGACGTTAGCGCTGCCTTCAAAGCGGCGGTCGCAACGTTTGCGAGCCTCGGCATCGCCACCGAAGAGGTCGCGCTACCGGCGAGCGAGCACGCGGTTGCCTGCTACTACCTGCTCGCGACCGCCGAGGCGAGCTCGAACCTTGCTCGCTACGAAGGTGTGCGTTACGGCCTCAGGGTTTCAGCCGACAAAGGTCTCCGCGAGATGATGGCGGATACACGAGCCCAAGGCTTCGGGCCCGAGGTCAAGCGACGCATCCTTCTCGGCACGTTCGTCCTATCCGCCGGCTACTACGACGCGTACTATCAAAAGGCTCAGCGAGTGCGAAGTCTGATCGCTCGGGACTTCGAAAAAGCTTTCGAGCGCGTCGATGCCGTGCTATTGCCCACGAGCCCGACCCCAGCGTTCCGCATCGGCGACAAGGTGAACGATCCGCTATCGATGTATCTCACCGACATCTTCACCATCACCGCGAACTTGATCGGCGCGCCCGCCATAAGCCTACCCGCCGGCTTCGCGCGCGACGGCCTTCCCATCGGCGTCCAGCTCGTGGGAAAACACTTCGACGAGTCGACCCTCCTACAGCTCGGTCACGCCTTTCAGAAAGCCACGGACTTCCACCAAAAGACGCCAGCGATCGCGACAACGTCGTAGCGTGCACGTCCTTCTTTAAGGATGGTCGCTTAGAGAAGCTCTTCGGCGCGCTCCGCGACGTCTCGTCGCCGCGCGACATACTCATCGAGGGCTCGTCGTATCGTCGCGGACAGGCTCATTTTCTCTTTCAACGCGATCCGTTTGAGCGAGTTCATGAGGCCGTCATCCGCGAAGATCGTAGTCGCTTCATGTCTACTACTATACGTATACATGCTGCTTAGTAATGCGGCAAAAAAGAGGACAGTCGCCCATGAGGCGGCGCCTCTTTTGCCACAGAGGCACAGCGCAGCGAAGCCGCAACCAACTCACGACGCCAGGGGCGTCTCGACCTGGATGGGCGGTCGGTCTGTGTAGTCGTCGCCTGGCCGGCGAACCACGGAGCCGCGCCGCAACGATTCGATAAGTTGGCGATGGGCGACCGGGGCCTCCGATGGGAACTCCGGGCACCCGGTTCGGAGCTGTCGTGCAACGGCGGTGTTTTAGGCAACTTTGTCCCGGCAAAGCTCGAGCGTGGGCTGAGGTTCGCAGACTCGGTCGGCCGAGCGCCGGTGCCGGTCCATCTTCTCCTTGCCGTAATCAAGCTCAGCCAGGTAGGCGTTGTGAGCGGCGCATAGCAGTCGAACGTTGTCCACGCTTCGGTCTCCATCTAACGCGTAGGGTTCGTCGTGGTGGAACTCGAGCCGGTGGCGCTCCCGGCAGCGTTTGCCCCGGGGGCTGATGAACGTACATTGACCCCGATCGCGCTTCCAGACGGCTCGTTTCACCGGGGCGGAGATGCCGCGCACGCCCGGTGATGTGTCAGCGTCTTCCAGGTTTTTTCTCGGCTTGTTCGTCTTGCCATATCGTTTGGCTTCGAGACGTTCGAGTTTCTCGCTCACGGCCGCGTCGATGATGGAAGCGAGGTCGTCGCCGGGCATGAGCGCTTGGAGCCGCTCGAGTTTGTCGCGGAGCTCCTCGCTCGCCGTGAACGCCACTTTGTAGCGCGCTGGTGACAGTGGTTTGACGGTTGCCGGCTTCTCAGCGGCCGGCTCTGACTTCGCTGCCTGAGCCTTTGGTTCAACTGTGTCTGGACACAGTTGGGTCGACGAGCTCAATTTCAATGGCTCGGACTTGGATTTACGTTGTGGCCGCTTTCGAATCGTCGGAGCAACATCTGGCTTCGGCGCCAACTCGGCCACGAGCTCTTCGATCTCACGCTTAGTCCTGTGAGTGGCTCGATCCAAAACGTTTTCGTAGTTGGCGTCCGTTAGATGCTTTTTCAATACCGAGATACCGGCCAAGTGAATGCGTCCATCCTCGAGCATTTTTAGGAGCACAGGATAGCTGCGGGAGAGACGAGCCGCCGCGATGCGTCGATAGGCTTCCGACTCTGACAAATGCAACACGTCAAGGCAGTATTGAAACATCGACGGCGACCCTTCACGCGCATAGAGTCGCCGCGCATCGACTTCGGCAATGTGTGCGACAAGAACCCACTCCACTCGTCGCGACTGCGCCAACACATTGGACAAACAACGAAGCAACTCGTCGTCGGAAAGTGATTTCAAATCGTCTTTGTCGTTCATTTGTTTCTTATAGCATGGACTTTTTCGTCGCTCGCATTTCGCGTGTACGAAGCGCCGAGACGTCAACCCTCTTTCGAAGTCTCAACGACAAAGACAAGGCGACCACCGTTTCTCTAACGCACGTACAGCCGCACGACAGAGCGCACCTACCCTTTTTTCCAAAACGCTTCCAAAAAGCTGTCAAGCAAATAATTGGTCCGGACCGGGTACATTGGTGACAAAACAGACCGGCGACATGGGTGACAATCCCTTTACCAGGGAGGTGGCCGATGCCGTGGGACGAGACGAATTGCATGAATGAACGAGTGAGATTCATCGCTGCGCGCCTTGAAGCTGGGGAGCCGTTCAGTGCCCTGTGCGAACGGTTTGGGGTGAGCCGAAAGACTGGCTACAAGTGGGTCGAACGTTACGAGTTGGATGGGGTCGCAGGTCTGGAAGAGCGTTCTCGCGCCCCTTTGTCGCATCCTCACGCTGTCGCGGACGACGTGGTGGAAAAGATTCTGAGAGCCCGGAAGAAACACCCGCGTTGGGGACCGCGCAAGTTGCGTGTCATCCTGCAACGGCACTATCCGCAGCTCGCGCTGCCGGCGACGAGCACGATCGGAGAGGTTCTGCGTAAGAATGGGCTCATCCAGAAGCGGCGGCGGATACGCCGAAGCTCTCCGTATGGCGATCGTCTGGGCGACTACGGGAGCCCCAATGCGGTGTGGTGTGCCGACTTCAAGGGACATTTTCCGGTTGCAGGGGAGCGTTGTCACCCCTTGACCGTGAGCGACGGATGCAGTCGCTATTTATTTGCCTGTCAGGGTCTTCACCGGCCATTGTTCAAGCCGACACGGAAGATATTCGAATCGGTATTTCGAGCATACGGTCTGCCGGACGCGATTCGAACCGACAACGGAGCGCCGTTCTCGACTCTTGCGCCAGGAGGACTGTCCAGACTTGCTGTTTGGTGGATTCGTCTCGGAATCCGTCCTGAGCGGATTCAGCCCGGCCGACCCGATCAAAACGGAAGACATGAACGGATGCACAGCACCTTGAAGTCAGAGACGGCTAAACCGCCCCGAGCGAGCTTTCGAGCACAGCAACGGGCATTCGATCGGTTCCGGGAGGAATACAACGAAATCCGCCCGCATGAGGCACTTGGTCAGGAGGTTCCTGCATCTCGCTATCAGCCCTCGAACCGCCCCTACCCTCGTCAGCTCCCGCAAATCGAATACCCGGAGCACTTCTACGTCGCTCAAACCTATCCCAACGGAATGATCTCTTTTGAGTCCAAGCAGTGGTACATAAGCAGCTGTCTAAAGTCAGAGCGCGTCGGTCTCGAGCAAGTCGATGACGACCGGTGGAAGGTTCACTTCGGTCCCGTCCCTCTCGGGATTCTCGATGTTCGAAACGCCAGGGACCGTGGATATCGCGCCTTTGGGCTTCTAGTTTCTCCCGAACGACGAAGCAAGAGGCCATACAAAAGACGAGGCCCGAAATGATCTCGAAGAGAATCCACGACACCGCAAACTGTTACCTATGTGCCCGGTCTGTTTCGTTACCGATGTAGGCGGTTGCACAATTCGTTTTGTTCTACTTTTTTTCTGGAGCGTTCACACCAACTGTGCCCGGACACAGTTGCCCAAAGCACGACGTCCCAGCCCGCGCCCGAACCTGGGTGCCCGGAGCGGCCGTCCGCCCATCGCCCACTAATATCAGGCGCACGACCATGACTTTGAGCCCGAACGATCGCCTCGGTTCCTACGAAATCGTGGATCCCATCGGCGCGGGTGGGATGGAGAGGTCTATCGGGCTCGCGACACGAAGCTCGATCGGCACGTCGCGATCAAAGTCCTGCCCGCGGAGTTTTCGCGGGACCGTGAACGGCTGGCGCGGTTCGAGCGGGAAGCCAAGCTCCTGGCGTCACTCAACCACCGGAACATCGCGACGCTCCATGGGTTGGACGAGTCTGACGGGCAACTCTATCTCGTCATGGAGCTCCTGCCCGGAGAGACACTCGCGGAAAAATTGAAGCGCGGCCCACTCGCGGTCGACGAGGTGCTTGCCGTCGCGCGTCAGGTTGCCGCGCTCGAGGCGGCTCACGAGAACGGTGTCATCCATCGCGACCTGAAGCCCCCGAACATCAAAGTGATCCCGGAGGGTCAGGTCAAACGTCGACCGAGTCAGATGTTCTTGGTTTCCATGTGATGTTACAGTCGCGTGTCTATTATTCAGGCGTCTGGCGGCGGCGCGACACCGTCACCGCTCCGATGGGATCGATGGCGCAGCAGAAACGACTTCAACATCAAATAGCCGATGACCGCCAGGACTGCGGAGAGAATCAAGTTCCCGAGCATAAAGGGCACGAGGAGGTTCCACGCATCGGCGGTCAGCGCACTCCAAAATTGACCGGACGCGAGCGTCTCGGAGCTCAGCTCGGGCAGAGTCGCGTCGCTCTCGAGAACGAAGGCACCGAGACCCGTGCCCAGAGCCAACATGGGAGCAACCGTCCACGGCGTGTTCGAGAAGACACCTGCGAGAAACGACAAACGGTTGAGCCTCACGAACAACAGGATGACCATCGCGATGAGCGTGTGAAGGCCGATGAGCGGCGAAAAGGAGATGAAGACCCCGAAGCCGAAGGTCCGTGCCGTTCTCTCGGGCGGCTCGTCAAGGAGCAGGAGCTGGCGCAGGTAGCGCCTGAGGCTGCGCTTGTCAGCCATGGCGAAAGTGATCCCACCCCTCCGCGGTCACGGGCTCGATGGTCCCGTCACGTCGGACAATTTCAATGGGCTCAATGGCCTCTCCCGGCGGATGCAGCTCACCGATCTTCGTGATCGCGACGTCCGACGCGTTTCGCAACGTTTCCACTTTCTTTTCGCTGCGCGCGGTGAACAGGAGCTCGTAGTCCTCACCACCCGAGAGCGCGAGGACCGTCGGGTCGCGATCCCACGCGTGGCCCCAGGCGAGGACGCCAGGATGAAGTGGGAGCGAGCGCTCTTCGATGCGAGCGCCGACTCCACTGGCGCGGCCGAGCCGCGCCAGATCGATGCCCAGCCCGTCGGACACGTCGATGCAGGCGGAGGCGATCTTGCGATCGTTCAACTCTCTGCCGAGGCCGAGGCGAGGCTCAGGATCCATATGTGCGCGAATACAATCCTCCGCGAGCGCGAGCGGCCCGTCGCGCAAGCTTTCGGGCACCACGAGACTACCCGTCGCCGACAACACCGCGCCTTGTTGAAGCAGCTTCAACCCGCACACGGACGCGCCAATCTTACCGGAGACGTAGATCCCATCACCGGCGCGCGCACCGTCGCGACGGAGCGCGTGAGCGCCGCGCGTCGTTCCGAAAGCCGTAACGTCCACTACCATCGCCCCGGTCGATGCCGATACGTTCCCCCCAACCAGCGCCATGCCGAGCTCGTCAGCGCGCTCGGCAGCCCCTTCGACGATCTGCCAAAGCGTCTCCACTTCGAGCTCAGGGGAGACGACCAGTGACAACAATACTCCGACACCCGAGCCCCCCATCGCGGCAATGTCACTCGCACTCGCTGCAACTGCCTTGCGCCCGAGAAAACGAGGTGGAAGCGTCTCTTGCGTGAAGTGGGTCCCCTCGACGAGCGCATCGACCGTGAGCAGTACATGCTCCCCGTCCGGCATCGAGAGCGCCGCCGCATCGTCGCCGATCCCGATAGGAACCCTCTCACTAGGCGGAAATCTCGATCGTAACTCTTCGAGGAAAGCGTTTTCACCAAGCTCCGACAGTTTCATTGATCTCGAGCTGATGGCTGACGGCCGATGGCTGATGGCTGATGGCTGCAGCGTGAGCAGAAAACCCCCGCTTTGCCGTGTGAGGGAATCTATCTGAACCACCGGTAAAGGGAGGTGATCGCCCCGACGCCCTTCGCGAACTCCATAGGAGCCGTGCTCCAGGCGGCCGGGTGGACCTCCGATTCAAATAAATGTTGGCTCAATAGTGTTCCTCATCACGTGCAAAGCAGGGTACTCAGATGGCAGGCGACGTTTGGGTAGGCTCTCGAAGCGACTTCTCGAGAGTCTTCACGAGCCCGTCGACACGACCGGCGAGATCTTCGTCGGAAATCCGCTCGCGCTCTTCGGCTTTGAAGAGCTCGTCGGCAATGTTGAGCGCCGCCAGGATGGCGACCTTCAATGACTCGGAGGTTCCCGTCGCGTCCGCGATCGTGCGCATCTTGGTATCGACGAATCGCGCGAGCTCTTCGATATAGGCAACGTCTTCTTCGGCGCGAACTTTGTAGGTTCGGCCCATGATGACGACAGGGACCAGACTGGAATCTTGCTTGTCATGTTTGTCAGGGGCGCTCATTTTTTACCTTCTACGGTTCGAGCTTCTCGATGCGCTCGAGAAGCAGGGCAACTTTCGATCGGATGGTTTTTCGTTCCTTCCGGAGCGCGTCCAGCTCTGCATGGGACGCACCGCCCCCGTCTTCTAAGGCGTCTTCAGAAACATCCGCGGATCGACCTTCGGACCGGGATAGGAGCTCACGCCGGAGCTCAGCCACTTCGCCATTCAGCGAGTAGTTCGTCTCGCGAAGCTCGCCAATGAGCTCGGTGGCCTGTTGGATCTTGTCTTCGAGTTTGGCGAGCTCGGCGACACGGGTCGACGCTTGGTCTTCCTCGCGCTCCGTGTCAGACACCGGGATCAGCTCGCGAGCGCTTCCTTGGCGACGCCCACGAGCTCGGCGAAAGCGTTCTCGTCGTGAATAGCGAGCTCGGAGAGCTGTTGTCGATTGAGCGCGACGTTGGCTTTGGAAAGCCCCGCAATGAAAGTGCTGTACGACATGCCGTTCGAGCGCGCCGCGGCGCCGATGCGAATGATCCACAGACGTCGGAAATCGCGCTTCTTGGTGCGGCGGTCGCGATACGCGTACGACAGAGCGCGATCGACCGACTCCATGGCGGAGCGGTAGAGCTTGCTCTTGGTCCCACGAAACCCTTTGGCGAGCTTCAACACCTTTTGGCGGTGTTTCCGCCGGTTGGAACCTCGTTTCACTCTTGGCATTTTCTAGTTGATCTCCAAACTCTTACGCCAAACTTTATGGAAGAAGCGGCGCTATGAACTTTTTGTCGGCCTTGGACACCAGACCCGACTTCCGCAATTTGCGCTTCCGGCTGCGGCTTTTCTTCGTCAAGATATGGCTCGCGTGCGAGTGACCGCGTTTGATCTTGCCAGTCGCCGTCTTGCGAAAACGCTTGGCAGCTCCGCGATGCGATTTAGCTTTCTTCCCCACTAGTATCTCCTGTTGATGTGCGTGGCGGCAGGCCCATTCAGGCCCATTCAGGCCGATTCTTCTTGAACCTCGCCTTCCTCTTTGGCCGCTTTCATTTTTTCCAAGACCGCTTTTCTCGGCGCCAGAATCTGGTGCATCTGGTTGCCTTCCATCCTCGAGCGTGACTCGACGGTCGCGATCTCGTCGAGCTCTTTCGCGACTCGGTCCAAAATCTTCACGCCCAGCTGACCATGCGAGCGCTCACGACCGCGAAACATGATCGTTATCTTGACTTTGTTGCCATCCATGAGAAATCGCTCGACGTGTTTCTTTTTGAACGTGTAGTCGTGCAGATCAATCTTCACGCGAAATTTGATCTCTTTGACTTGTATCTGCTTTTGGTGCTTCTTCGCTTCGTGGGCGCGTTTGTTCTTCTGATACAGATACTTTCCATAGTTCATGATCCGGCACACCGGCGGATTCGCTTTTGCGACGATCTCCACCAGGTCCAGCTCTCGCTCCTTGGCCATACGGAGCGCGTCCTCGGGTCGAACGATACCGACCTGCTCTCCGTTCTCATCGATCAAGCGAATCTCGCGGGCGCGGATTCGCTCGTTCACCCGGGTCGACCTATCGATACGCCACCTCCTGGCTAATGTCCCACACGTTCATTGGCACTATTATGCCTTTGCAGCAAGCCCCATTTCCACCGGTATGACGCCGTCTCATGCTCATGTTCAAGGGAATAGAGCCTTTTCCTCGACGAGGGTCCTCATCTGCTCGATGAACTTCGGCATCTCGGCCGGTCCCTGGTCCCCGTCCTTCCGGTTGCGGACCGCAACGGTTCCGGCTTCTTTTTCCTTGTCTCCGGCGACGAGCATGAACGGGATCTTCTGGAGCTGCGCCTCGCGGATCTTGAAGCCGATCTTTTCGTTACGAGCGTCGAGCTCGACGCGAAACCCTGCGTCCCGGAGCTCGCGCACCACAGACTCGGCGTAATCGTGGTGTTTGTCCGAGATCGGCAGCACCACGGCCTGTACGGGAGCGAGCCAGACCGGAAACGCCCCGGCGGTGTGCTCGATGAGAACGGCCATGAACCGCTCGATCGAGCCCAGGATCGCCCGGTGGATGAGAACGGGCCGCTTCCGGGTGCCGTCTTCCGCGGCATAGTGGAGATCGAACCGCTCCGCCTGCACGAAATCCACCTGGATGGTGGCGCACTGGTGCGAGCGGCGAATCGCATCCTGGACGTGAAAATCGATCTTAGGTCCGTAGAACGCCCCGTCACCCGGGTTGAGCTTGTACTCGATTCCCGAGCGTTCCAGACCACTGAAGAGAGAAGCTTCCGCGGCCTCCCACTGCTCGTCGGAGCCAATGGATTTTTCCGGCCGCGTCGATAGCTCGACCCGGACACCTTCGAAACCGAACTCCTCGTAGACCTCGACCGCGAGCGCGATGAGGGCCACGACCTCCTGCTCGATTTGCTCGAGAGTGCAGTAGATGTGGGCATCGTCCTGCACGAACGAGCGCACCCGCGTCAGACCCGACAGCACACCGGAACGCTCGTTGCGGTGGCAGTGACCGAACTCCGACAACCGCAGGGGGAGCTCACGATAGCTCCGGAGCGACGATGCGTACACGATGGCGGCACCGGGGCAGTTCATCGGCTTTATCGCGAACTCTGCCTCGTCGGATTCGACGAAGAACATGTTCTCCCGATAGTTATCCAGGTGGCCGCTTTTGCGCCACACGTCGACGTTCATCACCAGCGGCGTCTTGATCTCCTGATAGCCACGCACGTCGAGCTTTTTGCGCATGTACTCCATGAGCCCGTGCACGACCCTGAGGCCCTTCGGAAGCCAAAACACCTGTCCGGGCGCCTCTTGGCGGATGACGAACAGCTGGAGCTCGTTGCCGAGCTTGCGGTGGTCGCGCTTTTTCGCCTCCTCGAGGTTTTTCAAATGCTCGGCGAGGGTCTTTTTGTCGTAGAACGTCGTGGCGTAGATGCGCTGCATGGGCGCGTTGGCCTCGTCGCCCTTCCAATAAGCCGCCGAGCTCTTGAGGACTTTGATCGCCTTGATGACACCGCTATGCGGCACGTGCGGGCCTTCGCAAAAATCGTAAAACGGCCCGAGTCGATAGCAGGACACGATGTCGTCGCCTTTTTCGTCCACGAGCTCTTTCTTGAACGATTGCCCCAACTCCTGGAACTTCGCGATCGCCTCCGACTTGGGAATCTCCTCGCGCTCGAACGGAACTTTGTGCTTCGCGAGCTCCTTCATCCTGTCTTCGATCTTCTGGAGATCCTCGGGCGTGAACGGCTCGTCGACGACGAAATCGTAGAAGAATCCCCCGTCGATCGGCGGACCGATTCCGTACTGGGCGTTCGGGAACAGCTCGGTGACCGCTGCCGCGAGCAAGTGGGCGGAGCTGTGGCGGAAAATCTCGAGCGTCTCGTCGTCCTTGGGAGTCAGGATCTTGACGTCCGCGCTCTTTTTGATGCCGCGAGAGAGATCGAAGGGCTCCCCGTCGACGAGTGCGGCGATGGCGTTTTGCGCGAGCCCGGGCCCGATGTCTTCGGCGATCGTCCGCGCGGTCACACCGGCCGGGTATTCCTTGGCCGACCCATCGGGCAGTGTCACAGTGATATTCATAAACTAAACAAAAAGAGTCCGCGGCGAATCCAGATTTGGATCCTCACGGACAACAAACCTTGAAAGTGGTAGGCGCGGGCGGATTTGAACCGCCGACTTCTACCGTGTCAAGGTAGCGCTCTCCCCCTGAGCTACGCGCCTATCGACTCCAATCCGCCTTGAATACTAGCAACGTCACTGCATCGTGTCAAGGCGAGAAGCTCTTTTTTTTCTTGGGGATACGGCTCCGAGGGTGGTTCGGGTCGGGTTTTCTCGTCCATTGACTTGTAGAGAACCCTGAGGTGATAATGCTTAGAAGAAAAATCCAGTTCTCCATGGCTACAACTCCACGACGCCCGATAGCACCGTCATCTGAATCCGCGTCCATCCCCAACTTGGTGCGGATCCTGACCGGCCAGAACCTCCTGAGCGCCGAAGAGCGGGAGCAAGTCGAGCGCTACATGAAAGTCCAGCAGCTCTCGGAGGAGTCGGCGCTCCGCCATCTCGGCAAGCTCAGCGAGGACGAGATCACGGAAGCCGTCGCCAAGGAGGCAGAGCTTCCTTACCTCAAGATCAACCCGTTGGATCTCGATCTGGACGTGGTGACGGCGGCGCTTCCAGCGCCTTTCGCCCGGCGGCACACCATGTGCGCCGTGTCCAAGCATGGCAACACCGTGACCCTGGCCATTGCGAACCCGTTCAACCGGGCACCGCTTCGGGACTTGCAGCAGTTTGGTGGAATGGAAGTGAAGCTCGTCGTCGCGTCTCGGACGGACATCGAGAGCGTCAACAAGGGGTTTTACGACCTCAAGACGTCCCTGAAAGCGGCGGAATCACAGCTCACCGAAGGTCGGGTGACGGCCATCGACATCACCAACCAGGAGTTCTTGTCGGGCCCATCCGTAGAGATGGACCCGACGATGCAGCCGGTGATCACGGCGCTCGACAACATGCTCGCGCATGCGTTCGATCAGCGTGCATCGGATATCCACATGGAGCCCAAGCGGAACATCGCCCTCGTCCGGCTTCGTATCGACGGCATACTCCACGACGTGCACGTCATCCCGAAGATCGTGTATCAGGCGGTCGTGAGTCGCGTGAAGATGCTCAGTGGGCTCAACAT
This sequence comes from Candidatus Marinacidobacterales bacterium, assembly GCA_965237955.1. Taxonomy (GTDB): domain Bacteria; phylum Acidobacteriota; class Vicinamibacteria; order Marinacidobacterales; family SMYC01. Next base: position 6,568,836 of record OZ250169.1, read on the forward strand.
CGCCGAGAAGAGGCGACCTCAAGACGGTCGCATCAAGAGGAACGAGGGCAACAAAGAGGTCGAGATCCGCGTTTCGACGATGCCGACGGTTTTCGGCGAAAAAGCAGTGCTCCGAATCTTCGACCCCGACATCTTGTTGAAATCGGTTCCCGAGCTCGGGTTCTCAGAGACCGACCTCCCGCGCTTTATGCCGTTTCTCGAGCATCGCGAAGGCATCATCCTCGTCACCGGTCCCACCGGCAGCGGCAAGACGACGACCCTCTACTCGGTGCTGAAATATATGTCCAAGCCGGAGGTCAACATCGTCACCATCGAGGATCCGATCGAGCTGGTCTACGACGATTTCAACCAGGTGCAAATCCGACCCGAGCTCGACGTCACCTTCGCGAACGCGATCAGAACCGTGCTGCGCCAGGATCCCGACATCGTGATGGTGGGTGAGATCCGTGACAGCGAGACCGCGGATATGGCGATTCAAGCGGCGCTCACCGGTCACCTCGTGTTCTCGACGCTCCACACGAACGACGCGCCGTCGGCGATCACGAGACTGCTGGATCTGGGCGCCCCACCATTTCTCATTACGTCCACGCTGATCGGAGTGCTCGCGCAACGCCTCGTCCGCACCCTTTGCCCGAAGTGTGTCGAGGACGTCGAGCCTACCGAGGACGACGCTCTCGGTCTCAACGCGCCGTTCGAGAAGATCCGCGACCTGACGTTCCGGCTGGGACAAGGTTGCATCCATTGCCGCCAGACCGGCTATCACGGCAGGAGCGGCATCTACGAAATCATGCCCGCGTCCCGAAAGATCCGAAAGCTGATCATTTCGAAGACGGCGTCACCGGAGATCGTCAGGACCGCAAGAGACGAAGGCATGCGAACGTTGAGAGAAACCGCCATCCAGAAACTGGTCAAAGGCGACACCACTGTTTCGGAAGTCATCCGCGTTACTGGACGGTAGGTGCGGGCGGCACAACGATTCGGCCATCAGCTCGCCGCCCTGGCAATCACCGTTCGTCGAAGTGGACGGCAGCAAAACGCAAAATGACGGTTTCCGGGTCCTTCCAGCTTTCCGGCTTCAAACCGGCTTTGATGCACGTCTCAGCGAGAAAGCGCTCGCGATCCCAATTCCGCTCGGTGGCGACCTGAGGCAACAAGAGGCCTCGCGCGCCGTCTCGTTCGATGACGAGGCCATGGCGGCCGATTTCGATCTCCCCGACTTCGTCGACCGGGACTGGTTCCGCCAACACCGAAATGCTGATTCGGATCCGCGATAGCTCATCCGCTTCGACGCCATGGAACCTCGGGTCGTCGGTCGCGGCAGCGACAACGGCGCGCGCGGTTCTCTTCTGCAGATCGATATTGGGAAGGACGTAGCCAATACATCCTCGTAGCTCACCGTCGCGTTTCAACGTCGCGAACACACCTCCAACACCGTTCGGTGATCGGACCGCTGTCGACGGCGCTTCCGTTGCAACCCCGAAGTGGGTTTCGAGCGCGTGGCGGGCCAGGCGCAACAGCTCTCGTCCCTCCTGTTCGGTTAGCATCGCTACGAGACCCTGTTATGAAACGCTGCCGACACGTAGCCGACGACACCGTCGGTATCGCCGGTGACATCACCGGAGTCGCCGTAAGCGAGGACGTTCGCATCACTCGCACCCAGGGCCCGGGCCGCGGTTAGCACCGCGACCATCGGCCCACCACCACACGCGTGATGGGGATTCGTCAATAGCAGTTGCTCGAGACCAAAAACGTCGAACTGCTCGAGGCAACGTACGACCATCCCATCCAGCCGACTCGCCTCGGCGCGCGATTCGTAGTGCGACAGGTCGGAGCTCGCAATCATGAGCACGGTGCGACGCGACTCCGCGATCACTTGTTGGAGTGCGCGGGCGGCAGCCGCGATCGTGGCGGGCGTTTGGTATCCCATCAGTACGGGTGCCACGGGAACGCTCGGAAGAAACCGCTGCAGGAGGGGTAGCTGCACCTCCAGGCTGTGCTCGAGCTCGTGAGGCGCCCTCGCCGCGCGGACGTTCGGATCCGCCTCGGCCAGTGCCGACGCAAGCTCTTCATCGATGCGAACCGTTCCGAGCGGGGTTTCGATGGCGCCGTCCGGGATCACGGCAAGACCAACGCCCCCGCGGTGGCATGGCCCGAGCAACAGGACGGCGTCGAAGCGCGCACCCTCCAAGAGGCGATACCCTGCCGCCGCTATGCGGCCGGAGTAGATGAGCCCGGCATGCGGTGAGACCAAAGCGATGAGCTTACCGGGGATATCGGCGCGCGGTGCGTCGTTCACCAAACGATCGACCAGCGCCCTGAGCTCGTGCGGGTCGCCCGGATACCATGTTCCGGCGATTTGTGATTTGCGTGCTTCGGTCATTTAACCCGTTGGATGAGAGCATAGGTGCCGAGCCCGACGCCGAGCACGAGCAGCGTGCCTATTAGAACGCCGGTCGCATTCTCGCGTAAGTAAGTGATTGCGATCTCACCGTAGCGGACGGCCAGGAATGCTTCGCCGAAGTAGCGAAAGCTGCGGCCCAACAGGATCGCCACCAGAAACCTCGAGTACGGAAGACCCAGCACACCGGACGACAGAACGAAAATCTTGAACGGAAACGGAGGCGGCAAGATGGCGGGAACGGCGACGGCCAACGCACCGTAGCGGCGGAACAACTTGAAGACCGAATCGATCTTGCCGTCAGAGAACTTGTTCTTGAGAAAGCTGTAACCCTTCCAGCGCGCGAGCCAGTACAGAAGGCTAGCGCCCAACGCGGAGCCGAGCACCGTCATGAAAGCGTAGTAGTACGCTTTGTCGGAGAATTGGGTGCCGCAATAGATCAACAAAACATCGTTGATCTCGGGAAGCGACAGCAGGGACGAGTCGAAAAACGCTACGATAAACAGACCGAAGCCCGCGGCAACGCTCCCCAGACCACGTACCGTGTGCTCGAGATATTCGGCGATGCTGCCCATTCCGACACCGCCGGCATTATAGGCGCTACTCGAGTCGGACGGAAATCCAGAGAAAACTGGACGCTTGCCCGCGGGCAACGCGCTCGATACGAAGGAGCAAATCGCCACCCTCGGCGACGTCGGTAATGAGGCGCTGCAAATCCTCAGTGTTCTTAACGGGCTCACGGTTGGCCTCGATGATGATGTCGCCACGTCTGAGGCCCGCATCTTCAGCGGGACCGGTCGGATCGACCGCCATGAGCACGACGCCGGAGCTCGACGTCGCTCCGAGCTCACTCGCCATCTCGCGCGTCAGGTTCTGTCCGCTGATGCCGAGACGTCCCGGCTCCTCGGGACTCGACTCCTCGCTAGCGCGAATATCAGTGTCGATGGTGCGAAGCGCCATGGCGACCTCGCCCGTACGCAGCTCGCCTTCGCGGAAGTACTTCACCGGAACGCTCTGACCGGGGCGCACGTCGGCGACGAGGTGCACCAAGTGTTTGTTCGACTCGACAGGCACGCCGTTGAACTCGACAATGATATCGCCGGCTTGAAGCCCGGCCTTCGCTGCCGGCGAGTCGTCTCCCAGCAGTTCCGAGACGAGAGCACCCTTCGTTCCTTCGAGACCGAAGCTTCGAGCAAGCTCGGGCGTCAAGTTCTGGATGCTCACGCCGAGCCAGCCGCGCGTGACCTTACCGTCGGAGACGAGTTGGTCGTATACCCTCTTTGTCATGTCGGACGGGATGGCAAAGCCGATACCCATGCTGCCACCCGAGTTCGAGATGATGTTGGAGTTGATACCGATGACTTCGGCTCTCATGTTCACGAGAGGTCCACCGGAGTTTCCAGGGTTGATCGCCGCGTCGGTCTGGATGAAATCGTCGTAATAGCCCTGGCCGATAAGACGGCCTTTGGCGCTGATAATGCCGGCGGTCACGGTGTGCCCGAAACCGAATGGATTCCCCATCGCAAGCACCCACTCGCCGACGACAACGTCTTTCGAGCTACCGAAACCGACGTAGGAGAAGGTCGTGTCCGAGTCCGAGTCCGCGCGGATGCGTAGCACGGCGAGATCGGTCGCCGGATCGGTCCCTACGACTTCGGCAGGAAAGCGCCGTTCGTCGGAGAATTGCACTTCGATCTCTTCGGCGTTCTCGATCACGTGGTTGTTGGTAACGATATAGCCGCGGGGATCGACGATGACACCCGAGCCCAAGCTGCGGCGTCTTCGCTGCGGCTGATCACGGAAGAACCGCTCGAAGAACTCGTCGAAGGGGCTTCCCGACGGAGGCTGGCTGAGCGTCGTCTCGGATCCTCCCTCAGTAAAGATGTTGACGACGGCGGGCTCGAGCTCCTCGGCGACTCGAGCAAAGGCCTTGGAGAGAGCAGTAACGCCGGGAAGCTCGTCCGCGTCGACGTGGTTTTCGGGCGGCGTAAGCCTCGACGCGGCTTGCACCGGTGCCGGTTGATCACGTCCATCACGTTCCGTCTGTGTCGGCGCCGATGCCGCCGGAACCACTTTGGCTTCCGTGGCGTGGGGCCCCACCGCAACCACAAGCGCGATGAGCATACCCGTCAGGCCCAAGGCCAGCGCGACAACACGCCCGGCACCCAAACTTCGGCGGCGTGTTTCATGAGACTCGGTCGTCATTTACATCTCCAATTGATTAGGCCAATTAGGTCAAGACCCATCCGTTTCACCCATTATAGCAATAGCGTCGCAGAGGTCAGAACCGAAGGTTGACGCCGACGCTCATTTGGTTCGCGGTCATGTCGAAACGGCCGAAGCCTCGGAAATCGCCCCCGTGGGTTCCGCGCGCCTAGTGACGACGGTACTCGGCGAACACATACGCGAGCTCGCTCAGCCCGACCTCGGCGCCACCGCCGAGATAGCCTCCGTACGCGACCCCGCGATCGATGAACAGATCGCCCCCGATGTCGAATGTGTCGAAATCGACGAACTCCCCATCCTCCCGGTACTCGTACAGGTAGAATCCCGCACCGCCGGTGACGTAGGGGAAGACGCGGCGAAGCTTCCCGATTGGCAAGACCTGAACTCCAGCCGTGACAGGCGTCGTCCGGACCGTCAGGTCCTGCAAGATTTCGCTACCGTCTTCGAAAACGAAACCGCGGTAGTTGCCAGCGGTTTTGGAGTTTTCGAGGAGAGAACGTCCTGGAAAAGGGACAGTTTTGTTGATGGGAAGGGCGGTTCAGCCTACCGCGGTTTCGCCATCGGCCGTCCGCTATCCGCCATAGGCTCGATGCTACCCGAGCGGGTCACCGCGAGCCTCGATCGACTGAGTCCAGCTGATGGCCGACGGCTGACGGCGGCATGCTTCGCATTCACGAAAGAATGCGAAGCATGCCATCGTGAATGCGCCCGTTCGAAGCGACAATCCCCTTCTGCTGGTAGTGAAACGGCCCCCCGCTCAGATCCGTCACCTGCCCACCCGCCTCCTGAACGATGAGCGCACCGGCCGCGGTATCCCACGGTCCGAGCTTTTCTTCCCAGAACCCGTCTAAGCGCCCACAAGCGACGTAGCACAAGTCCAATGCAGCCGAACCGTCTCGCCGGATCGCGCGCGCCGTGCCCATGAAACGCTTGAAGAGACGAAGATTGCCCTCGAGGTCATCGTTGAGGTCGTAGGGAAACCCGGTGACGAGAAGTGCCTGTGGGAGCATTTCCACAATGGACACCTCGAGCTTCGTGCCGTTGAGAAATGCGCCGCGCCCGCTCTCCCCGGTGAAGAGCTCCTCGTGGATGGGATCGTAGACGACGCCGGCACGCACGCGGCTGTTTTCTTCGTATCCGATGGACACGGCAAACATCGGATACGAATGTGCGAAGTTCGTGGTGCCGTCGAGTGGATCGACAACGAAGCGCCGCGCTTCGTCGCGGTCGCTCACCCCGCTCTCCTCGGCGAGGATGGAGACGCCAGGCATGCGCGATCTCAGAATCGAGAGCACTTCGGCTTCGGATTCTGTATCGGCTTGAGTGACGAGGTCGAGCTCGCCCTTGAACGCGATGCGAAACTCACCGCCGTAGTAGGACTTCAGGATCGACCCGCCGGCGAGTGCGGCTTCGATGGCAACGGAGAGAGCTTTCATTCAAGGCATTCAAGGGCGGGTTTACGCGTCATCTTCATTCTGAGTCGTCAGGGCCGTCGCCATCCGCCTCGAGTCGTTTGACCATGGTGACGCGCGTACCCCGGTTCGGCTCGAAGTCGTACGTGACCTCGTCCATGAAGTTCTTCATGAAGAAGATGCCCCGGCCGCTCGCGCGAAGCAGGTTCTCCTCGGCCAGCGGATCGGGAATGTCCCCCGGGTCGAAACCCTCGCCCTCATCTTCGACCGAGACACTGAGCGCGTGCTCGTCGACTTCGAAGCGAATGATGACTCGCTTCTCCGAATCGAGCTTGTTGCCGTGACGAACCGCGTTCGTCACCGACTCACGGATGGCGACGCTCATCCAATGCGACACGTCCGCATCGAAGCCGAGCTGCGAAGAAAGCGACGCGAACACGACTTGCACCAAGTCGACCATCTCGAAACTACTCTGGATGTCGATTTCGACGCAGTTGCTCTTCGTCGCCAAGATTCCTCCGGCCGCGTACGCTACAAGATTCGCGCACTTGTGACAAGCGCTCGCTCGCCCGGCTTCGAGCTCACATGCTACCATTTTAGCAATGACACCCCACCTCAGGGTTCGTTTGCGGGGACGAATGACCCCGCCGGGAGACAAGTCTGTCGGACACCGGCTGGCATTGATGGGCGCGATCGCAAGCGGTCGCACTCGCATCAATGGATTTCCCCCGGGCCAAGACTGCAGGCGATCGATTTCGCTCGTCGAGGCGCTTGGCGTCGACGCCAGAATCGACGGGACCACTTTGACTATAGAAGGCGTCGATGCAAACGGATTGAAATGCCCGGTCGCCAATCTCGACGCCGGGAACTCGGGCACCACCGCACGGTTGGCGTGCGGCCTTCTCGCGCCGCAACCGTTCGCGAGCCGTCTCGTCGGAGACGAAAGCCTGTCCCAACGCCCGTTCGACCGCGTGGTGACACCCCTGGCGGAAATGGGAGCCTTGCTCGAAACGACTGGGGGAAAACTACCGGTCACGATCCGGGGAGGGCAGGAGCTTCACGGGATCGACTACCAGCTCCCGGTTCCCAGCGCGCAAGTCAAGACCGCGGTCCTTCTCGCCGGTCTCTACGCCAGCGGAACGACACGTGTTCGAGAGACGCTCCCCTCCCGCAACCACACCGAGATCGCGCTCGGCGGTTTCGGAGTCGAGCTCGAAGAAGAGGGCGGTTCGGTGGCGGTGTCCGGCGGGAGCCGTTTGACCGCGGGTCATTTCCGAATTCCAGGTGATTTTTCTTCAGCGGCGTTTTTCATCGCGGCCGCAGCGTGCATGCCCGGATCGGATCTCGTCGTCGAGAACGTCAGCTTGAACGAAACTCGCACCGCGCTTCTCGACGTGCTCGCCGACATGGGGGCCGCGATCGAAGTGGAGCCGGACGCGAGCGCGCCGGACCGAGAGCCCGTCGGCACCATCCGTGTGCGCGGTCGGACCCTTCGCGGCACGACGGTGTCGCCGGAACGACTCCCCGCCATGATCGACGAGGTTCCTATTCTCGCCGTGGCGGCGACCCAGGCGGAAGGCTCGACGACAGTCGATGGAGCGTCCGAGCTTCGGGTGAAAGAAAGCGACCGTCTCGCCGCCATCGTCGGAGGACTACGCGCTCTCGGCGCGGACGTCGAAGAGCGCGAGAGCGGTCTCACCGTCCACGGAGGCCAGAAGCTCGGTCCGGCGTCACTCCGCAGCTTTGGAGACCACCGCATGGTCATGGCCTGGGCAATTGCCTCGCTACTCGTCGACGGAGACTGTACAATTGATCATCTGGACCAGGTGAAGATCTCGTATCCCGGGTTTGGGGAGACTCTCGACCGGCTCGTCAAATAACGGGGAATAACTGGCGATGCAGTGGTTTTTCCTCGTTGGGTTCATGGGAGCGGGGAAGACGACGCTGGGCTCGCAGGTCGCCGAGAGATTGACGCTTCCCTTCTTCGACTTGGACGCGCGCATCGAGCTCGACGCTGGAATCAGTATTCGGGAGATTTTCGAGACCGAAGGGGAACGAGGCTTTCGCGAACGTGAAACGACCATGCTAAGGAAACTCATCGCAACCGGGCCCGCCGGGGTCATCGCGACCGGCGGCGGGGCGTTCACCCTCGAGGAAAATCGCGATATCATGAACGAAGCTGGAGTTTCGGTATGGCTCGACGTCCCCATCGACGAGATCGTCACCCGAATAGGTGGCGCCGAGCGTCCGCTCTGGAAAAGCGAAGCGGACGTCCGCGCTCTTGCGGAACGAAGAAAAAAAGATTACCGTTTGGCCAACCATCACCTCGAGCTCAAAACGGGCTCGACGGACGACGGCGCGGCGCATCTTTATGAGCTTCTAGCTCCTAATCGCGGCGACTCGTGAAGTATCTGGTTTCTAGTTCTAAGCGACATTCACTCCAATCTGGAACAAGAAGTGGGCGATGACGATCTACCGCGTAGCCTACCGCTACGACAAGACCGCGGACAAAATCCGCGCCGCCGGACTTCCGGCCCCGCTCGCGGACCGCCTGGCCCTCGGAAGATAACTCGCCTTTTTTCTCTGTTAGAATCCTAACAAGAGGCGGGCCAAAAACTAACGAAGCCCTCGGTGCTGGCGGGCGGGGGCCAACACCCAGGGCTTCTTGAGGCGGGCAGTTCTTTTTATTGTGGGGGAAATCTATTCATTGACAGCGCGATTGATCGCTCTTCGCAGGCCGTGTTCGCCTTCGCCACGTCCCTCCTCAGAGGGCGTGGTTCCGAACCGCAGGACGAAGCGACCTCCCGTCGACAGCGAGAGGTTGTCAATGAGCTTGCGTGTCAAATCCTGCCACCGCCAGCTTCGCTTCCTTCCCAGGAGGCCCCGGATAGCTTTCCGGAGCTCCTGATCGGCGGCAGAGTACGTGACTTCGCCTTCGGCGGCACGAATGCCGATATGGAAGCGAATCTTGCCTACGCGCTCCGATCCACGGTAAATGCCAATTCCGAATTCCTGCTTGTCGAGCAATGCCATCGTCGCCATTTCGCTGACTCCTTCGTTAGGGCCCGGCATTTTCAGGTCCCGTCAGAGTTTGTTACGTGTGTTAGTGCCTCACTAGTCCACTGGATTTTTGATTACTATACAAAGTTAGGATTTTCGCTAGCCCATAATATTCATAAGATTCATGCACTTAGAATGGTTTCGGCAAGCTCTGCTTTATCTAGTTTGTTCTGATACAGTGGACTAGTGCGCAAGATCTGTGCCCAAGAACTCGTTTCGCTCGACTACAGAATAGGGGGGTGTGATCCGGCGAACCACTAGGTGTGGTAGTAGTTATGCCGCTCTAGAGTGACAACATTGAAAAGCGAATCGCTAATTTTTATGCAATTGTAGGAATTTCCCTACTGCCAGCTGGGGGTATCTCCCCTCTTGCGCTGTAAGCTCCTTACGCCACTCCACTAGCGGGCATTCATCAGATCGATGGCAAAACCCCACACCGCTTCCGGGGAAGCCCCCGCACTGGCGATGTGGACATAGGGTCCGCGGGGAGCCCATTGGGTAGGATCGGTGGCGCGGAACAGAGCGACCGTAGGAGCGCCCACGGCCGCCGCAAGATGGCTCACCCCGGAATCGTTCCCGACGAAGACGGCACAAGCAGCCACAACGGCGGCGAGCTCCTCGAGCGGGAGCTCGCGCGAGAGACGACCAGGCACGAGGCGCGCAAGGTCAGACACGACGCTCTCGTCCGCCTCACCCTGAATCCAAACGACGTCGAGCCCAGCCGCACGCGCAAGCCGGGCCAGCCCCTCGAAGTGCTCCGATGCCCAATTCTTGCTCGCGCTCCCGCTCGACGGATGTATCGCCACGAACTTCGGCGGGAATCCGGTAATGCCTTCGCGGATTTGGATGCTCGGCAACGGTGCTGGCCCGTTGATCCCTAGCGGTTCGAGGGCCTGCATCAGGTGGTCGCTCGCGTGAACCCCGTCGGGGGGCAGAGGAGTCGACTGGATGAGCTCGATCCCGAGCCCCTCCAACTTCGCCGCCAAAAGAGGCATCCGCGACCACGCCACCACCCGATCGAATCCCCCGAGAAAATCAAGAAGCTCCGCCTCTTCGGCACCATCCTGAAAGAGCGCACCGAACATCGCCCGATCGACCGAATGGGTCCGAACAGCGAGTCCAGGCCCAAGCGCAAGCTCAACGTAAGGAGCCGTCCCCACCACCTCGACACGAGCCGCCCTGCGACTAAGAGCCGCGATCGCAGGAAGCGCAACAATCGTGTCCCCCAACGCCCCGGACCGGATAACGAGAACACGCTCCCGCTCCCCCCGCCCCCGATCGCATGCGTCACTCCGTCGCCCAACCCCCTGCCCCTGCCCGAAAGCATTCCCGCGAAATGGGCTCATGCGCAGGCCTTTTTTAGTCGGGCACGGGCGCGAAAATTTACTTCCGAGCCACCAACTCGAATTGTTCTTGGTACATGTTGTGGTCGGAGCGTACGTCGACGTCACGGTGCAGCATGGACTTGATCTCATCGAGCACGGGCGCTTCCTTGCCGCGCAAGGCCCGGGCCACCTCGGGATGCACCCGCACCGTGACGCCCTTCGGATAGTCATCGACCTTCTTGCGTACTTGGTCGACGATTTCGTAGGCGACCGTCGGCGGCGACTTGATCCAAGAGCTTCCTTGACAGGACGGGCACGGACGGCAGAGCACTCGCTCGAGCGAGCGTTTGACCCGCTTCCGCGTCAGGACGATGAGCCCAAACTCGTTGACTTGAATGCTCTTCGTCGGGGAACGATCCCTCTTCAGAGCGTGCTCCAGCGCGGCGAAGACCTTGTTCTGATTCCGGCGCTCCTCCATATCGATGAAGTCGATCACGATGATCCCGCCGAGGTCCCTCAAGCGCACCTGGTGGACGATCTCCTCGAGCGCCTCGAGATTGATGCGGGTAATCGTCTCCTCGAGCTTGCGGTCGCCGGTGTAGCGGCCGGTGTTCACGTCGATGGCGACGAGCGCCTCGGTCTGGTTGATCACGATGTAGCCGCCCGACTTCAACCAGACTTTGCTGCGGAGCGCCTTGTCGATTTCCGACTGTACGCCGTACTCCTCGAAGATGGGGTAGGTCTTCGAGTAGAACTTCACCCGGTGCAACATCTGCGGCTGGATTTGGCGCACGTAGTTCAACACTTGGTCGAAGAGCTCTTCCGAGTTGATGCGGATGGCGGAGAACTCCGGCGACAAGACGTCGCGGATAAACTTGAAGACCAAACCGAGGTCCTTGTGGATGAGTGCCGGTGCTTTCGCGTGCTCGGCCTTTTCGAGCACCTCGCCCCATTTGTTCTCCAAGTATTTCAAGTCGGCGACGATGGCCTCTTCGTCCTTCCCCTGCGCCGCGGTGCGTACGATATACCCGCCCCCGCGCTGTTTCGATTGCTGTATGACACGCCTCAGTTGTGCGCGCTCCTCGGCACTGTCGATTTTTCGGGACACGCCGATGTGCTCGACCGTCGGCATGTAGACCAGTAGGCGGCCCGGGAGGCTGACATAGGAGGTAATGCGCGCGCCTTTGGTGCCGAGAGGCTCCTTGGCCACTTGCACCAGGACTTCCTGGCCCTCTTTCAAGAGCTGGTCGATCGACTGGTTGTTGTTGTGCTTGGCGGCGCGGATCTCGCGCTCGGTCTCGACGATTTTCTCTTCTTCTTCGGTGAGAAAATCCTCGTCGTCGATGACGTCGGACACGTACAAAAACCCGTCTCGCTCGAGACCGATATCGACGAACGCCGACTGCATGCCGGGAAGCACGCGATTCACGCGTCCCTTATATAGGTTACCGACGACGCCACGGTTCCGCTCGCGCTCGAACGCGACTTCGGAAATCACCCCATCCTCGACGATCGCGAGACGCGTCTCGAGGGGGCTGTGGCTGATGATCATTTCTTTCGTGGACATGTTGTTCCTCGCGAGGCAGGGTCCTACTGAGGACAGCGAGGGACGACAAAGGGCGTTCCAGACTTCTAGGGCTCGAGCGAGCCTTTACGTGCACCCGAGTGAACTGGTGCCTACAGCTTCTCTGACTGGAAAAACCGTTTCCGCCAAACCAACAGAAGTCCTTTGGGGGACGCGGCGACGTCATCGACGTCCAGCTCAACCGTCCCCGTTATTCTGGGAAAAACCCTTCGCGCTTCCCTAAAGCCGGTCCAAATCTAGGCCCAGCCTCCTTTATGTTCAAAACGGGAGGGGATCGCTTCCCCCCCAGTAAAATCAACTAAACAAAAGTCTTTAGGGCCGCTCTACAGCGTGCCCTCTACCCGCGTCATGAAATGTGACGCTCACGTAACTCTACCATAGCTGAGCAACTTTCCGGCCGATGGCTGATGGCCGATGGCTGACGGCCGCATCTAGTTCACAAATCTCCTCATCCGTACATTGAGAATAAGTCCAAATCCGACCATCGTCGCCAGCATCGACGAACCCCCGTAGCTCATCAGCGGCAGAGGAAAACCCTTGATCGGAACCAGCCCGGCCACCATCGAGAGGTTGTAGAGAGTTTGAAAGACGAACATCGACAGCACACCGAAGACCAGATAGATACCAAGCCGATCGCGGGCGCGCCTCGCGGTCTCTAGGCACCGCAGGGTAATAACCAGATACAAGAGGATGATCGTCACCACGCCCACGAACCCGAACTCTTCCCCCACCACGGCGAAGACGAAATCCGTGTGGGGCGTCGGTAAGAACTGAAGCTGGCTTTGCGTACCCTCGAGCCAGCCCTTGCCGGCGAAGCCTCCGGCGCCGACCGCGATCGTGGATTGGATGCTCTGGTAGCCAGCCCCTTTCGGATCGCGCTCGGGATCCAAGAAAGAGTAGATACGCTCTTTCTGGTAGTCCTTGAGCGCGAAGTTCCAGCTGAGCGGCAAAGCCGTAACGACGACGACCGCCCCTATCATGACAAGCTTCGGGCGAACCCCGGCGAGAAGCACCATGGTCACGTACACGATGCCGATGGTCGCGGCCGTGCCCAGATCCGGCTGTAGCGCGATGAGAACGAGGGGGATGCCGACGAAAATCCCGGTAATGAGCACTTCAGATGTTCCGAGCTGGTCCTTCCTCACCGCCGCGAAATACTTGGCCAGGAAGATGACGATGCCGATCTTCGCAAGCTCGCCAGGTTGGAACGTGCCGATCCCGAGCTCGAGCCAGCGGCTGGTCCCCGCTCTGAGCCCGCCGAAAAGAACGAGATAGATCAGAAACCCGACGATGACGATGTAGAACACCTCGGCTCGATCCACGATTGTGTGGTAGTCGAAGAGCATGACCAGCCCGAGCAGACCGAGGCCAATCAAAAGGCGGGCAATTTGGCCTTTGTACAGATCCGGCGTCGGTCCGGCATGGCTCGCACTGTAGATAACGAGCAGCCCGAACCCCGCGGCAACGAAGAGCCCCAGGATGGTCAGCCAATCAATCGATTGCCATTGCCGTCTTTCGAGCACGGTCCCCTCTTGGTTCGTGTTGCAGGTCGAAGTAGGCCTTCATGATCTGTTGCGCGATCGGCGCGGCGGCGCGGCCGCCACCACCACCATGCTCGACGAGCACGGCGATGGCAATCTCGGGATTGACCTTGGGAGCATAGCCAACGAACCACGCGTGGTTTCTGAGATGCTCGGGGCGTTCCTGGTCGCGAGTCTCCGCGATGCGTTTTCGCGAGGCGACCTGGGCCGTTCCCGTCTTGCCACTGACGTCGACGCCCTTGAGGCGCGCACGGCGGGCGGTTCCGACGCCGTTCACAGCCTGGAACATCCCCTCTTGAAGCACGCGCCAGTGCTCGGCCCGGAGCCCGACCCGCCGGGTCACCGGAGTCAACGTGTCGTCCGGGAACGGCTCGGGGACTTCTCCCGCCGGGAGCTTTCTCAAAAAGAGCTTGGGCCGGTGGACGTCGCCGGACGTTCCGATGGTCGCCACCAGCTGCGCCATCTGCATGGCGGTCACGAGCACCGCGCCTTGACCGACGGCTACGGACACGGTTTCCCCGGCGTACCAGGGCTCGTTGCGCGCTTGGCGTTTCCATGCGGGGTCGGGAACCAGCCCCGACACCTCGTGCGGCAAGTCGACACCGGTCCGGCTTCCGAGCCCGAAGAGCCTCGCGTAGCGCGCGATCGTCTCGATCTGCAGCTTCGGTCCGAGCTGGTAGAAGTAGCTGTTGCACGAGCGGGCCAACGCTTGTATCAAGTTCATCCGCCCGTGTCCCCCGGCGCGATTGCAGTGGAACACATTCCCGTAGAGGCGCACCCACCCCTTGCATGTCATTTCGGTTTCGGGGGTGATGATTTCTTCTTCGAGGGCGGCCGCCGCCACGACGAGCTTGAAGGTCGAGCCCGGCGCGTAGCGACCTTGGATCGCTCGATTCGAGAGCGGGTGGGTCTTGTCGTTCATCAAAGAAACCCACTCGACGCGATCGAACGGTCTGGAGAAACTATTCGGATCGTAAGCGGGAAAACTGCCGAGCACGAGCACTTGACCGTTTCGAGGATCGAGGGCGACGGCGGTCCCCGCCTTGTCAGCGAACGCTTCCGCCGCCGCTTCCTGCAAGTCGAGGTCGATGGACAGCTGCACCGATTCTCCCCAGACGGGCGGCACTTGCTCGAGTACCCGCTCGCGGCGACCGTGGCTATTGACGACGACGCGCTGGACGCCGTTTCGTCCCATGAGGTAGTCGTTGTAGACACGCTCGATTCCCGATTGCCCGACGTAGTCGTTGCGCCCCGCACCCTCGTACTCGTCGCTTTCGAGCTGTTGTTCGCTGAGCCGACCGACGTATCCGACGACATGAGCGGCCAGAGAGCCCGTGGGATAAAACCGTCTCGGCACGAACTGGATGTGCGCACCGGGAAGCTCCAATCGGCGCGCCTCGACACGAGCGACTTCTTCGAGAAGGATGTCTTCCTTGATGAGAGCCGGCCCAAGCCTGGCAAGGCGAAGGTATTCTTCGTCGTCGCCATCCTCGGGAAGAGCCACGAGCTCACCGAGAGACGCCAGCGTATCCCGCCGATCCTCTTCGAGCGTGAGATTGAACGATGGCCGGTTCTCCGCGACGATGCGCCCGTAGCGATCGAGAGCGAGCCCTCGGGGCGCGCTTTCGGGAATCGGGCGCACATGGTTGGCCTGGGCTTGCCGCTCGTAGGCTGTCGAGCGGACGACCTGGAGCTGCCAGAAACGCAGTATCAACCCGGCAAAGAGCAAGATGACCAACGCACGCCACCATGCGAGCCGGCTGTGGAGCGGCCGCAGGTCTTCGTAGATATTCATAATGGCGGTGTCACAGGGAGTCGAGAGGGCGCTTTTTGTCGACAAACCCTATTAACAGGATACCAGCGATAGCGTTCCCGATACACAGATAAAGCGGGGTCAGTCCCTCACCTATTACGCGAGGAAGCTCTGCCAAATGTCCGACGCCTGCCAGAATCGCCATATCTATTAGCGACATCGAGGCAAAGAACAAAAGCCGTGGCGTCCAGCTTCGTACGATCAGGTGCCGGCCGGCAATCCCGGCCAGATAGCCCACGGTGATTTTGGCGATGCCGTTGAACCCAAGGAGCCCGCCGGAGAACGTGTCCTGTATCAAACCGGCGACCGTCCCCGTCACCAGCCCAGCGACGCGCCCTCTCACAAGGCCGAACATCGCCACGACGACGGTGAACAGATCGAGATAGGTGTTCAGAAAAGGGGAATAGCGCCCGAGGACGGTCTGGACGATGAACGCGACCAGAAGGGCGAGAGCGACGGGTAGAAACCTCACTCGACTCGTTCGGTGATCTCGAGCTCGCCTATTGCCGGAAGGATGAACACTTCCTCGAGACGATCGAGGGTGGCGGCAGGCTCGACGGTGATAATTTTGAACAAGCGCGGGCCGTTACGAACGGACGCTACTCGTCCGACGGCGATACCCTTGTGATAGATCCCATCGATGCCGGAAGTCACGATGGGGTCGCCTTCAGCGACGTCCTCGAGGTTGCTCACATAGTTCAGGACGAGCCCCGTTGGGCTCGCTTGCTCGCCGCTTCCGGTCACCATCCCGCGCATCCGCGTGCGTGAGAGGAGCACCGCCACCGAGCAGTCGCGATCGGTGAGAAGCTGAATCTGCGATACAATAGGGCCGACCGAGATCACTCGTCCGACCAAACCCCCTGCGGCCACGACGGGCGCGTTGAGTTCGACGCTGCGATTTTTGCCCTGGTTGACGGTGATCGTGCGAAACCAAGCGCTCGCATCGAGCCCAATGACCTCTGCAACCACCGGCTCGTAAGGAAGACGCTCAGCGAGCTCGAGAACACTGCTCAACCGCCGGTAGCTCGCAACCAGGTCGCGCTCGAGCCACAGCGCCTGCTCGAATCGCGCGACTTCTTCACGTAAACGCTCGTTCTCTTCGTGGGCTCCGCGCAGGTCGATGTAGTCGTTCCACACGGAACGAACGCCCCCCATCGCCGCGCCGGCGCCCTGCTGGAGAGGCGAGAGCAGCATGACGACGAGCGAGCGCAGCGCCGAATCGCCCCGTTCGGTCGAGACTTGCGACGACAGCAACAGCGCGTGCGCCACGAGGATGAGCACGAAGAGAAAGTGCCCTCCGCGAGAGCCTAGCGGGGCGTTGACGGTGGTCGCCATAGCCTAAGGCCGCTAAGGTCAGACTCGAGGGAAGGCGTGCGATTTAGTCCAGACACACTTTCCTGAGTAGCTTGACGTCGTCGAGCATTTTGCCGGTTCCGAGCACGACGGACGAAAGCGGATCTTCTCCCATCGACACGGGAAGCCCGGTCTCCTCTCGGAAACGTTTGTCCAGATTCTTGAGAAGCGCGCCTCCTCCGGTGAGGACGATCCCACGGTCTACGATGTCTGCCGACAGCTCGGGAGGTGTCCGCTCGAGCGCGACGCGGACGGCGTTGACGAGGATGACGATCGTCTCTTCCAGGGCCTCGCGGATCTCTTCGTCGGTCACCAGCAGTGTCTTGGGAATACCCTCGATGAGGTTACGTCCCTTGATCTCCATCGTCATCGGTTTGTCGAGCGGATAGGCCGAGCCGATCTCGATCTTGACTTGCTCCGCGGTGCGCTCGCCGATGAGAAGGTTGTACTTCTTGCGAAGGTACTTGATGATCGCCTCGTCCATCTCGTTACCGGCGACACGGACAGAGCTGCTATAGACGGTGCCAGCCATGGAGATCACCGCGACGTCGGTGGTACCGCCACCGATGTCGACGATCATGTTCCCCGAGGGCTCGGTGACGGGAAGGCCGGCTCCGATCGCCGCGGCCATCGCCTGATCGACGAGAAACACTTCGCTCGCTTTGGCCCGCAGGGCAGTGTCCTTGACCGCGCGCTTTTCCACCTGAGTGATCTCGGACGGGATTCCGATCACGATGCGAGGCGCAACCCAGACCTTGCGGTTATGAGCCTTTTGGATGAAGTACGCGAGCATCTTCTCCGTGATCTCGAAATCGGCGATGACACCGTCTTTCATGGGACGGATGGCGGTGATGCTTCCCGGGGTGCGACCAAGCATCTCCTTCGCCTCGTTGCCGACAGCCTCGACTTTCGTGGTGATGTTGTTGATGGCGACGATGGAAGGCTCGGAAACGACGATACCCTGGTTCTTCACGAACACGAGCGTGTTGGCGGTTCCCAGATCGATGGCGAGCTCGTTGGAGAAGACGCTGAAAAGAGAACGAACGTTCATTCGACTCAGACCGAATCTACAGAGTTGAAAATCAAATTGAAATGATAGTTATCGGGTGGAACTCAGGTGGCCAAGCACACCGCATCTTTACCGTGCTCTTTGACACTATACATTGCCTGGTCTGCCTTTTGCATGAGATCTTGCGGGTTTTCGCCGTGATCCGGAAACACACTCACGCCGAAGCTCGCCGACAAGCTGGCCTCGAGACCGAACTCTTCGAGAAAGGCGTGGACGTTGAGCGCGCGCCGGATGCGTTCCGCGACGGCAAGAGCACCCTCCCCATCCGTGTCGGGTAGCACCACGACGAACTCGTCGCCGCCGTAGCGGCTGACGACGTCGTCCTCGCGCACCGCGCCGCGGATGAGGGTCCCAACCTCGAACAAGCTGCGCGAGCCGCACAGATGACCGTGCTGGTCATTGATGCCTTTGAACCCGTCGAGGTCGAGAAACACGACGGCCAAATGGCCTTCCTCCCGGCTGGCGCGCTGGATGGCCTCTTCCAGAAAACTGTTCAGATATCGAGAATTGTACAACTTTGTGAGGTCGTCTGTCACGGCGAGGTGCTGCGTCTTCTGGAACAAGATGGCGTTCTCGAGGGCTATGGCAGCGGGCTCCACCATCGTCAGCAGCAAGTTCATGTCCCGGCGGGTGAACCGATTCCCCGACGCGCGGTTCATGATCTCGACGACGCCGATGATACGACCTCGAGACGTCAACGGCGCACACAAGATCGCACGCGTCTGAAACCGGGTGAGCTCGTCGAAACGGTGTTGAAACCGTGTGTCGTTCTTGACGTCGTTCACGATCGTGGGCTCGTCCGTCTGCGCGACCCAGCCGGCCACGCCTTCGCCCATCTTGATGCGCGT
This sequence comes from Candidatus Marinacidobacterales bacterium, assembly GCA_965237955.1. Taxonomy (GTDB): domain Bacteria; phylum Acidobacteriota; class Vicinamibacteria; order Marinacidobacterales; family SMYC01. The sequence goes on from OZ250169.1 coordinate 6,587,466, forward strand.
CGTCGTCAGGTCCGCCGCACCTTTTTCGCCGAGCGCCATCTCGAACGTCAGGTCGCCGGTCTCTTCGTCGACGAGAAGAATCGACCATGCTTCCGACGGAATGAGCTCCTGGATCTGCGACATGATCACGTTGAGCACGCGCCGGGGCTCGAGAATCGAGTTCGCAGTCGAGACGATGTCACCGAGCACTTGAAGCCGCCGCGAAGTCTCCCGGAGGCGTCGGGAAAGCTTCGAAGCCTTACGAGTCGCTTCGAGGTGGCGTTGTGCGTCGCGAACGAGCGATCGAAGAACGCCTTTTCTGGGGACCTCGCTCAGGTGGAGTGCATAGACCGAGCGCGCGTCGGGCTCTCGACCGTTCGTCGACGGACCCAAAACGATCAGGGGGACGCTCGGGTTCGTCTTGCGGAGCCAGCGGATGAGCCCGTTGGCGTTTTTAGCGGCGGGGCGTTGCTCGACGATGATGGCATCGTACGGCTCGGCAACCCAGTCGGCCTTGGTGAAACTGGATGGGTCGAACCGCGTGAGCTCGACAGTTTCACTAGGGCCACTGGACGAAGACAGCGATCGGCTCAGCTTCGAAGAGTCGCTGAAAAGGGCAAGACGAAGTCTCTTCTTGGATGATCTCCCGGCCCGACGATTCTTGCGGGTGCCGCGGTTGGTTTTCTTGCCGGTTGTTGCTGGCACGCTACCTTACGAACGGAAAGATGGGTGTTTCTCGGGAGCACTGACCCTACGGCGCTTGCTTGGGGAGTCCGCGGACGCGCGTCCTGGCCCGGCCGCGAGGACATCGCTCACGGTCAATCGGTTCCTATCTCTGCGTAGACCGTCTTCTCCGCTACGCCTCCTCCGTCTCTTCTCCGCGCTTTGACGATCACGGGGTGCTTGCCCGCACTCCGGACGAGAAACCGATAAGTGAACGAGCCATCGCCCTTCACGTGGACGCGGTCATTGCCCATGCCGTGGTCCACGGTGACGAACACGCCCGCATCCGTGCGCCCCTGCAGCGTCACCAGGCCATCGAGCGCGACCGAAGGCTTGAAGACCGTGAGATCCGGTGGTGTCGATTGCTCGACGTGTAGCCTGACGGTGAACTTCGCGAACTCGCTGGGTGCTCCCGCCCGGTTATCTCGGTCGATCGCCGTCACCTGCCAGTAGTAGGTGCCGGGATCCAAACCCTGATGCAGAACCGTTACCCCGGGAACATTACTCTCGAGGATGGGGTCTCGAAAGTTCGGAGAGCGATCGAGCACCACATTGTATTTACGAGCGCCATCGACTGGATGCCACTTGAACTCCATCGTGTTGCTGCGCTCGACGATATCCAAGTTGGCCGGCGTGACCAGAGAAGGCACACCGGGAAGCTCGATGACTTTGGAGAATCGACTATCCGCCATCACATCGACGGCCTGGGCCGAACCCAGGTTGACCTCGGTGTCACCCGAACGCACCGCCGATCCGCCGCGGAGAATCGTGAATCCTGACACGCGGCTCGCGCTGTCGAAGCTGACGTCGGCGGTGGTGCTTTCTTGGAAGCGAGCCTGAGACGTCGGTGTCGACAAGTTCGACCGCGAGCCGGGAACGTCGTGGCGCGGGGTGTTCAAACTCACTTGCCCGGAAGCGAGCTTCACCGACACGTGTTTCGCTTTGGTGTCCGGGTCTTCGTACGCCTCCTCGATCACGAGAATCGACTCGGACTTGACAAGGTATTCGGTGCCGTCGAACAGGCGGACGCGAGCGCTCGCGCCTCCGACGGTGCGGATGGTGTCTTCGCGCGAGAGCGCCATACCCATGCTGGCGTTGGCCCACTCGTAAGTGCCCGCTTTGCGGACCTTCACGCTGCCGTTGAGATCCAGAAACCGCGCGCTCCTGTCCATCTCCGGATTCGCCTCGGCGACGGGCTTTTCGCCAGGATCGACGAAGATTGCATAATAACCGTACGCGCCCGCCGCGGCCAGTCCCAACAGTGCAAGTGTTTCGGTTCAGCTGGAACATGACAGTCCTGAAGTTAAAATACGCACATGGAAAAAGGAGCTGTCATGAGCAAAGGTCGTCGTCGTCACACTGCGGAGCAAAAGGCAGAGCTTGTTGCGCCAGCACGTTGCCGAGAAAAAGCCGGTCTCGGAGGTATGCAACGAGGCAGAAATCCAGCCGAGCCTGTTCTACACATGGCAAAGGGAGCTATTGGCTGGAGCCCATACGGTGTTTTCGTTCCGTCGTGCGCCGAGCCGTGAGAAGGAGCTAGTCCCCTGGATCTTTGATTACTATACAAAGTTAGGCTTTTCGCCAGCCCATAAGATTCATAAGATTCATGCACTTAGAAGGGTTTCGGCAAGCTCTGCTTTATCTAGTTTGTTCTGATACAGGGGACCAGAGGAGAAGCTCTCCCGTCTCGAGGCGAAGGTGGCCCGTAAGGATCAGATCATCGCTGAGGTGACCGAAGAGTACGTGACACTCAAAAAAAAACTTGGGGAAGCCTGAGTGGTGCCTGGATTCCCCATGACCGTCGTGACGAGGTTGTCGACTTCGTGAACACAATCGCCACCAAGACCCAGCTTCCGGTCCAGCAGATCGTTCAGTGGTGCGGGATCGCTCGGGGCAAGTTCTACGACTGGCGCAAGCGGTACGGGAAGGTGAATGAGCACAACGGCCTGGTGCCGCGGGATCACTGGATCGAAGAATGGGAGCGCCAGTCCGTGATCGACTACTTCGACTGCCACCCACTGGACGGGTATCGCCGACTCACGTTCATGATGCTGGACGAAGACGTGGTGGCAGTTAGCCCCTCGACGACGTACCGGGTGTTGTCGAAGGCGGGTCGTCTGGACCGTTGGAACCCGAAGCCGTCGAAGAAGGGAACGGGCTTCGTTCAGCCGCTGCGAGCGCACCAGCACTGGCACACGGATATCTCGTACTTGAACCTGGGTGGGACGTTCTACTACCTCTGCTCGTTTCTGGATGGTGCGAGCCGCGCGGTGGTTCACTGGGAGATTCGTGAGTCGATGACGGAAGCGGATGTGGAGTGCATCTTGGAGCGAGCAAAGGAGCGGTACCCCGATGCGCGGCCTCGAATCATCTCGGACAACGGTCCGCAGTACATCGCGAAGGACTTCAAGGCATTCATCCGCATCTCAGGGATGACGCACGTGAGGACCGCGCCGTACTACCCGCAATCGAACGGGAAGATCGAGCGTTGGCACAAGACGATAAAATCGGACGCCCTGCGTCCTGCCAGCCCCACGAGCCTCGAAGAGGCTCGCCGCTTGATGGAACGATTCGTCGAATATTACAACGGGGTTCGCCTGCACAGCGCGATCGGCTACATTGCGCCGCTGGACTTCATGGATGGCAAGGCCACCCAGATCTGGTCGGAGCGAGACCGCAAACTCGAGCAGGCTCGGAAGCTGCGGCGTGAGCGCCGTGCGAACAAGGTGCCCGCATGAACACTCTGATCCCAGGAGCCCCACTCCGTTCCCTCTCGCCCACAAGCATTGAGTACCAGAGAGCGCAGGGGGCGTCAAGGGCGGCGAAGCCGGCGCGCGCAGCGCGCTTTACCCTTGACGCCCCCGAGCACTCTGGTACGATCCCTGGGGCGATAGGGGACATCCTGCCGCCGGGCGTTGCGTTAACGTCCAACCTCGCTGTCATCTTCACGCTGAACCAATACAAAAGGACGAGCGTGTACATAGTACTCCGCTTCACGGTGAACCACTCGATGTGGACGCCCGTGTTCGTACGGTACGGATTACGCTTCGCCATTTGTGCCTACACTACTGATTTTAAAGAAGTTTATCACAATTTGTCGGTACCCTGCAACGAAGCGCGTGGGCAGCTTGATTGCACCGAAGTGATTGGATAGCATGATCTGTCCGAGGTTTATGGATGCTCAAGTATTTTCGTAATCGCCGCAGCATGGGCTGGCTCATGGGCTCGTCGATGCTGGTTCTCGTCATCTTCGCCTTCATCGCGTTCTACGTACCCGACTTTCTCGCTCCCGCCGACGGTGTCGGGTCGGCAACGGGCGCGGTCGCGTGGGTCGATGGTGACCCCATTTCGTCGCGTGAGTTTCTTCAAGGCTATCGTCTGCAGGACGAGCAGTATCGCCAGCAGTTGGGCGCGCAGTACTCCCCGGATTTGCTGCGGCAGCTCGGACTCGACAACTTCGTCATGCAGCGGCTCGTGCAAGAGAAAGTGCTCACCCTCGAAGCGGAACGCCTGGGGTTGACGGTCGCGGATTCCGAAGTCAGCCAAAGCATTCTCGGTGATCCCGTGCTCCAACAAGACGGCCAGTTCATCGGCAAAGAGGCCTACATGGGACTCTTGGCGAGCAGAGGCTGGACGGCGGCAACGTACGAAGGGCAAATACTCCAAGGAATTCTCCGCCAGAAGCTTCAGGCCCTCGTGACCGATGGCGTGGTCGTGACCGGAGCCGACGTCGAGGACGAGTACCGACGGCGCAACGAAAAAGTTCACCTCGAGTATGCCGTGATCGCGCGCTCGGATTTCGAGAACGAGCTCGAAGTGACCGACGATGAAGTCCGCGCGTACTACGACGAGAACCAGGAAGAGTTCGAGCGCCCCGTCCAGCGCAAAGCAAGACTCATTACTCTCACCCCCCAGCTGTTTAGCGGGGAAGTCACCGTTAACCAACGCGAGATCGCGCGCTACTACGACGAGAACCAACCGCAGTATTCGACCGGCGAGCAAGTCCGAGCAAGCCATATCCTCTTCATGACGGGTCCCGACAAGAACGAGGAAGCGGTACGCCAGCAGGCCGAAGCGGTGCTGGTCCAAGTGAAGGCGGGAGCCGATTTCGCCGAGCTCGCCCGCGAGCACTCCGAGGATACCTCCGCCGATAGCGGCGGCGACCTCGGGCTGTTCGGAAGGGGCGCCATGGTTCCGGCGTTCGAACAAGCGGCGTTCTCGCTTCCCGTGGGCGGCACGAGCGAGCTCGTCCGCTCGACCTACGGCTATCACATCATCAAAGTCACCGACAGACAGGCTGCGTTCACGCAACCGCTCGAGACCGTTCAAGAGCAGATCCAGGGCGTGCTCTCTCAGAAAAAAGCGACCGCGAGAATGGAAGCAGCCATCCAGAGCGCAGCGGAGAAGCTCCGCGCCGCCGGCGCCATCGACGCGCTCACCGCCGAGTACCCGCTGCTGGTTCCCCAGGACACGCCGTTTTTCGGCGCCGAAGACCCACTCCCACAACTCGGGAGCTCGGCTGAGGCGACGCGCCTCGCATTCGAGATCGACATCATGGATATCACACCCGCGATCCCGTTAGGGCCGGGTGGCGGCTACGTGTTCCTGCAGGTGCTCGAAGAACGCAAGGCCGCCGTGGCACCGTTCGAGGAAGCCCAGAACCAAGCGCGGCAGCTGCTTCGAGACCAACGAGCGATGGAGCTCGCCCGCAACCGGGCTGACGAGGTGCACCAGCGGCTGGTCGGCGAAGGCGGTGAAGGTGCCGACATCGAGCTCCTGACGAGCGAGAGCTATTTCCGGGGATCCCAACTTCCCGAGGCGGGTCGCTCGGTCGGGGTGCAGGCGCGCGCGTTCGAGATGCCGGTTGGCGAGCTCTCGCAACCACTCGCCTCCGACATCGGATATGTCATCATCCGCGTGCTCGAAAAATCAGGATTCGACGCGGAAGATTTCACCGAGCAAAGAGCGAGCTTCGAAGAACAGATCCTTACCGAGCAGCGCTCCCGTATGTGGGGCGCTTTCGTCCAGAACCTGCAGTCCCGCTACAGCGTCAAAATCGACTGGCAAGCGATCCGAGGCATCACCGGCTGATTACCGGGGGGGGACCATGAACCTAGACCTTCGCGAAAAAGACGGCGTCAATATTTTGGTCCTCGGTGGACAGCTTACCGGCGGGGGCGGTGACGAACAGTTTCGAGAAGCCATCGACACCCTCCTCGCCGCCGGACGCGCGCAGATCCTCGTGGACTTCACCGAGATCACGTTCATGGACAGCGCCGGCATGGGCGAGCTCGTCTCCGGCCACCGCACCGTGGGGCGCTTCGGTGGCGCGCTCAAGATCCTCAACCCGAACAAACGCGTCCACAACTCCCTCACCATGGCGAAGCTACTGCCGATCTTCGAGGTCTTCGACGACGAGGAGAAGGCGTTGGGAAGCTACGCCAAGTCGGACGCGTAGTTTAACTAAACTAGTTCTAGACTCGAATGTCGAGCGCGGAAATCAACGCAGCGTCGAGCGCACCCAGTTTCGTCGTGGTCAATGTGCCGACGAATTGACTCAGCATGGACTTCGGCAAACTGATGAGTTCATCACAATGAATGCTGCTTTCGTGCTTTAGTCCATCGTCGACGCCAACCGGCACCTGCGTCGACAAGCCGAGGCGCTGGGAATAGACGGGAGCGCAGACGAGTGTCGAGAACTTGGAGTCAATAAGCACTTGGCGGCTCACCACTACGAACACTCGATACTTCTTGGGATCACGAGAGGACGGTCGCCGCACACGATAGAGATCTCCCCTGGTCAAAGCTCTACCTGATACGACAGGACGTCTTCAGCTTCTTCGTTTAACTTGTCGGCGTTGCGATTGATGAGCTCTAGTTCGCGCCGGTCGCGCTCGCGTTTGTCCAGCTCAGCGAACCCCTCACGAAGCATTCGCTCGATGACCTCCGAGCGACTCTCCCCCGTCTCGGCCACTGTATTGACTCGCTTCACAATGTCTTCTGAGAGTGTGATTGATGTCTTCACTTTCATACTACTATTATACCCCCGTAATCCGGCGGAGGCGGTGCAACAACCAGTCTTTATTCGTGCCGCAGAGCTTCCACCGGATTCTGATGGGCAGCCTGAATCGCGGGGTAGACACCGAAACCCACGCCGGTGCCGACGGCCAGGGTCATCGCTCCTATGACTGCGCGGACACTCAGCGCGGTCGGCCAGCCGGCGTAGCTCGACACGGCGACGGACGCCGCCGCGCCAAGAACGATCCCGACGAGGCCTCCGACCCCGGTCAAAAGGAGTGCTTCCATCAGGAACTGATGGACGATGTCGTGCCTGCTTGCACCGAGTGAACGCCGGACGCCGATTTCACGGATGCGCTCGGTGACGTTCGCGAGCATGATGTTCATGATGCCGATGCCACCCACGAGGAGCGAGATCGCGGCGACGGCGCCGACGACGACGTTGAACTGAAACCGCGCGCGCTCGTAGCCGGCGATGAGCTCCTGTGGCACGACGAGCTCGAAGTCCTTCGCGCCGCGATGACGCCGGGCGACGACGGTCTCGATGAGCCGCGCCGAGTCGCGTACCGCGTCGGCTTCGACGATGCGGATGGCGATCTCGTCGATGCGTCCCGTCGGCTCGGGCACGACCGATAGCGGAATGAAGGCGACCCGGTTCACGTTTCTTCCCGAAAGCCGCGAGCCCCGTCGCGACAGCTCGCGCGGCTCGAGCGCGCCCACGACCGCGTACCAGTCCGTTTGGATACGGACACGGGAGCCGACAGCGTTTTCGTACGGAAAGAGCGACTCGGAAAGATCGTGACCGAGCACGATGATGCGCTTGGCCTCGCGCACATCGGTATCGGTGAGAAACCGGCCTTCCTTCAAAACCAGCTCTTCGGTACCAACGAACGACGGCGTGGTCGCGACGATGCTCGCCTCGGTGCGGTGTCCGTCACGTGTGATCTGCTCCGAGCGTTCCCGCAATGGCGCGAGGCTCGCCACCGTGGGACAGACTTCGGTGATGGCACGGGCATCGGCCACGGTGAGTCCCGGCGATTGCAACGTGCGCGCGTCGAGCTCGGTCTCTGCCGACAGCGCGCCTGCTCGAACCGACACGCGGGTGATACCGAGTCGTCCGACTTCGGCGAGGATCTCACGCCGCGCCCCCTCGCTGACCGAGAGCATCGCGATGACGGCACTGACGCCGAAGACGATTCCGAGCGCGGAGAGAATCGACCGCAGCCTGTGCTGCGTCAACCCTTGCCAGGCGAGACGCGTCAAAGCACGAGGTTTCATGTCGAGCGGTCCTGAACGAGCTTACCGTCCGAGAGCTCGACGACGCGATGCGCGCGCTCGGCGAGGCTCTGGTCGTGGGTCACGAGCACCAACGTACGCCCTTCGGAGACGAGCTCCTCGAGAAGCTTCAATACCTCTTCGCCGGTGCGCGAGTCCAAGTTGCCGGTCGGCTCGTCAGCGAGAAGAAGCTCGGGCTCGGTCACGAGTGCCCGTGCGAGTGCGGCGCGTTGCGCTTCTCCGCCCGAAAGCTCCGCCGGCCGGTGGGAGCTTCGATCGAGAATGCCGAGCCGATCGAGCAGTCGCTCGGAGCGCTCGCGCCAAACGCTTTCCGGCTGCTCGCTGTAGAGAAGGGCGGTCTCGACATTCTCGAGGACCGTCATCTGCGGGATGAGGTTGAACGACTGGAACAAGAAGCCGACGAGTCGATTCCGCAATCGACTGGCCGCCTTGTCGTCGAGCGTATTCGTGTCGGTACCTTGAAGGAGCACTCGACCTCTCGTCGGTTGATCGAGACACCCGAAAAGATTGAGGAGCGTCGACTTCCCCGAGCCCGAGCGGCCAACGATGGCGATGAAACTGCCTTTCTCGATATCGAGGCTGACCCCGTCGAGGGCGGAGAGAACGCTGTCGGCGCGGGGATACACCCGGTGAACGTCGACGGCTTGGGCGATCAGGTTCAAGAGGTCAAAAGTTTAGGGAGACGGCGCGACGACGTCGAGGAAACCCGGAAGCGCTTGGCCTCCGAGAGGACTCGCCGCGTCGTTCGGATCCCGCAGTAAAACGCGCTCGCCTGCCTCGAGTCCTTGCTCGACGACGATGTGGTTCTCGTTGCTGGGACCGACGAGCACTTCTTGAACTTCCGGCGAGCGCCCTCGCATCACGTAGGCATAGTGCTTGCCGCCCCGCTCGAAGATCGCCTCGAGAGGAACGTAGAGCGCACTCGCGAGACGATCCACGAGGAGCTCGACCCTGGCCGACATGCCGGGACGGAGCCTCGGGTCCGCTTGCTTCACGAGAATCGTCACCGTGAAGTACTTCCCGCCTCGTCTGGCTTCGTCCGCTTGCGCGAGCGTTCCGATGAAGCTCACTTCGCCCTCGAGGGTGAGCTCGGGATAAGCATCGACCGCAATCAGCACTTGCTGATTCTTTTCGACTTTGTAGATGTCGGTCTCGCGCACTTGGGTCTCGACTGTCATTCGCGACAAGTCCGGCAACCTGATCAACGGCTGGTTGGGCCAAACCTGATCGCCGACCTGCACTTTGCGCTTCTCGCTACCAAAGAACACCTGTTTGTAGATGACGAGGCCGGAGACCGTCGCCTTGATCTCGCACCGCTCCAGGTTCTGACTCTGGAGCTCCACACGCGAGACGAGCTCGGCGTGCTTGCTCTGAGCGAGCCCGAGCGTTGCGGTCGCTTGCGATAGCCGGAACGTGTTCGCCCGCTGCGATTGCCTCATCGATTCTTTGCTGTTCGCAAGCGCCGCACGAGAGCCTTCCATCTCGGCAGGCCGCGTGTAGTTCATATAAGTCGCGTGCTTGATCTCGAGAAGCTCGAGATCCTCGCGCGCTTTGTCGACGGCTTGTCTGGCTCGATCGAGCTCGAGCTTGGTAATGAACCCCTCGGCGAGAAGCGGTTTCAAGTCTTCGTAGCCGGCTTCGGCTTTTGCGAGCTCGCGCTTGACCTGCGATAGCTGCGTTTTCGATTCCGCTTCCGCGAGCTTTCCCTTCCCGTCGACGACGCTTTCGAGCTCGAGCTCCGCGAGACGCACCTTGTCCCGCGTTTCGGTGAGCTCTTCTTTGGCGGCGATTTGAAGGAGCTTGTACTCCTCGCGCGCCTTCACGAGCTCCGCCTCCGCTTGCGCGAGCTGCGCTTGCGATTGCTCCAGCTCGTCCGCGAACGGCTGAGCGTCGAATTCGACGAGCACGTCGCCGACGCTCACTTGCGTGCCCTCGGGCACGATCTCCAAAATCTTTGCCTGGCTTCCCGGTATCGCCGAGGAGTAGGTCACCGAGCGGAGCGCCTGGAGCGTGCCGCTTTCGACGATCTCGACTTCGAACAGACCTTCCTCGACCGCCGCGAGAAGCATCGCGTCGCTCGTCCGCGAGCGCAACAGCGACCCGGCCGCAAACACGACGATCGCAACTCCCGCGCCTGTCAGGAGCGTGCGTTTCGGGTTTCCCCTCATCCACCGCGCGGTATCCGTCAGGCGCGAGGCCAGGCGTGAAGTTAGACTCGACGGCTCGCGGACCCACTCCGGAAGTGCTCTCGTTGTCTCGCTCATGGATGATGTCTCGCGCTCGGCAGAAAATTGCCCGGGGCGAATTCCTTGTCGATGTCGAGGGTTCCGCTCACACGCTTCAACTGTATCTGAGCGACGTGATAGTCCGTCACCAACGACACGTAGTTACTGCGCGCCCGAATGAGGTTGTTCTCCGCGTCGATGATGTCGAAGTTGCTGGCAAGCCCGCGCTGGTAGCGAAGGGTCGCGAGTCGCATCTGCTTTTCGGCGAAGTCGATGTTCCGCTCTTGCAACACGATGCTCTTGCCGACCCGCTGCACGTTCCGTGCGGCCGCTCGAACTTCGTTGGCGACATTGTACCCGGTGAGCCTCAACGACCGCCGGCGGGCATCGACGTCGATCTGCGACAGCGCAAAGGATGCGCGCTCGCTGGTGCGGTCGAGTGTATAGCTCGTCGACAAGAAGACGTTGAACGCGCTGTCCTGGAAATTGAAGCTGCTCCCGAGGGAATCACCGATGCCGCGTTGCTCGTAGCGCATGTTCAGATCCAGCTGCGGCAGAAGGTTTTGTTTGGACACCGCCTGGCCGCGCAACGCGTCGTCGATGCGATCGTGCTCTTCTCTGACCTCGATCCGGTTTCGAAGCGCGAGCTCGGTCAGAGCATCGACGTCGACGTCGACCGGCTGATACTCCGGTTCCACGATTTCGAGCGAGACGCGCTCAAACGGGTTGAGGCCGAGGTTGAACTTGAACGCGTCGAACGCGAGCTCGAGCGCTTCGTGCCTCAATATCAAAGCCTCTTCCGCCTGAGACAGCTGAAGCTCAGCTCGAAACACATCGAGCTTCGAGGCGAGTCCCACGAGAAGTCGGGCCTCCGAGGCGCGGAGGAGCTCGCGATTGCGCACGAGTGAACCCTCGGCGACCTCGACCAAGCCCTGCTGTCTCACGATGTTGTAGTAGCTCGCGACCACATCCACCACTAGACGTTGCCGGGATAGATCGAGGTTGCGCTCGGCTCCCTGGAGACCTCTCCGGGAGTTCTCGAGCTCGAACTCGGTCGCTTTCGTTCCGAAGCCGCGCAACAGGGGCTGCGTCACTCCAAAGCCGAGGATCGAGTTATTGAAGTTGCCGAGCTGGTTGGTTGCGGAATCGGAGCGATAAGTACCGCTCACCGTGGTACCGAAGGGCAGGAGTTTGGAGACCTCCAGGCCGAATCTTTGGTCGACGACCGACTGCTCGCCGATGCCTCGCGCGTAGGACGGAGTCACTTTGAAGTTGAAACGCGACTCAGCGACCTGCTCCGAGATCTGGGCGCCATGGACGACATCGACGGTCGACAGCAGGTTCAGATTGTTGGCGAGAGCAAGCCGGACGGCGTCCTCGAGGCTCAGAACCTGCTCCGGCGCGTTCGGGTCCGGCTGAGAGGCGCCAATCGGGCCCGCGCCCAACACGAGCGCGCACAAAACGCCGGAAACTATGCGCATAAGCATATTCTATCACCGGCCACGCTGGCGAGGCCGCTCCCACGGGGTGGGGGCCTGGTGCCCCTGCCCGTGCCCGTGCCCGGTAGAAACCCTCTCGAACGATCTCACTAGCCAGGCTCACGAAGTCGACGGCACCCTGGTATACGTCGAGTTTCCCTCGGGCGAATTGGTTCATAGGCTCATTTGTTTTTGATCGGGCACGGGCATCGCTGTTCGCCAGGCTCACTAACGCGCTAGCTGGTACTCGATGCGAACGCGTTCGCCAGGCCGGCCGGTCACTCGGACGACGATCGAGCGGCCGTCGCTCGACACTGCCGTTCCGGAGACGAGCCGCAAGCTTCCAAGAACGAAGTGCGCACTCTGAGAGAAATCGAAGCGCCACATGGCGGGCTCGTCGAGCGATGCCATGAGTACACCTTCGACGGTGTTGCGCCCGAGTGTTCCGCGATACCGGTGCATCGAGGGGGCGCCCGACGACACGGGTTGCGTCCGTCCACCGGTCAAAATAACTTGGGCAGCCGCCCGATCCGAAGCCATGAGGTGCGTCGTCAGCGAAGTCTCCACCGTCGGGACGGTCGTCGTTTCGAGCCTAAGGCCGCGGAAGATGTTCACCTGTTTCGTGACCGTTTTCGTGGCGCCGTCCGGGCCGACGACAGTGAGGCGAGTCGTCATGATGCCTTCTCTTCGAAAGCATTCATCCGTATCCCATTGGTGCCGGACGATCTTGCCGCTCTTGCGGATGACACCGAGTCCCAGTTCCCCGCCAAGATCCAACTCCCAACGGTAGTTGGTGATGTCACCCAAGGAGGTCAACGCGTTGAACTCCCCGTGGCAGGAGCCGGGCTCGACGACGTTGTAGGCCTCGAAATCGGCGACCAGATCCTGTCGCACCCGCACGGTCCGCGTGATCGTGTCTTCGTCCGGTCGCCGAGCTCCGATGAAAGTTGTCGCGGCATGTGCCACGGTGAGCGTCAACTTATAAGTGCCCGGGGTCAAGTACACGACGGTAATGAACGCCTGACCTTCTTTGACCCGACCGTCCCCCAAGTCATAGCGGTACGTGAGCCCGTCTCCTCCCTCGGAGCAACGTCCGTCGATCTTGAGCAGCTCGTTCACGTCGACGATGGCATCGATCGGCTCGAACCGCACGCACGCCTTGACTTCCTGCGCGGGCGGGCTCGGCGGGGCCACGGTCACCGTCGGCGGCGGAGGCGGCGCCGGCGGAGGCGGCGCTACCGTGATCGCCGCCGGTTGGGAAGTGGTGGAATCGGAGCTTCCGCCGGCAACGAGCACTCCGACACCAGCTGCCCCGCCCCCTGCGGCCACGCCCGCGATCACGGCGGCCGACGAGCCACCCGACGAGCCCGCCGCGGTGATGGAACCGGTCGCTGACATGAACGCGCCGACTCCTAAGTTCTTGAATCCAGGTGCGAGCTCGGGACCGGCGGCGGTCGAGCCGAGGAGGATCTGCGGGTCCTCGCCGGGAAAATACGCTGCTGCCGGGTGTCTTCGTCGACACTCGGTATGGCTCGTCACTTCGGCAACGCGCTCCGGCGTCCGCGCCGACGTGAAATCCCTGGTGACGGCTTCGACGTAGTAGTGCACCCGCGGGCAGCTTTCCTCCGCTTGCGGTGCGACGGCGGTAAAAGCGCCGCCGTCAATTTTCAGGTCGACGAAATAGTAGTCCTGTTACAGGCTGCATCGGAAGTACAAACGGGAGTTGACGATCTCCTCGCTGGGATCCACGAGTGCCGTGAGCATCGGAAACTCCGAGTGGTACCAGCACTCGATGGCCGGATCGAGGTTGATCTCCGGTATCGGCTGGGCTAGAGCCCCCGCCGGAATCAAAGCCAATAGCAAAAACGTCTGTACCGACGCGCGTTGCATCACCGCCTACCCCCGCTGCACTAATAAATCCGTAATGCCAAATTTCCCTCTTGGCGTTCTCCAATCCTGGAGAGGTTACTTCCTGTGTGGGGCAGCCTAGGGATATCGCGTTTGGCGGGCGCGTGTCAACCCGGAGGGGCCGGCGGGGGCGGCTCGCTTCGCGGCAACAGACGGTGCAACACGTAGCGGTAGAATCCTGCACTCTCTTCCATGAGGACTTGTGTTTGATAGCGGCCGAGAACGTCGGCGCAAAATTGGTTCTGGACCTCGTCCTCGACGTTGCACCAGAAGTTATAGTGAAAGTAGACACCGCCGGGAAACCGATCGAAGAAGTGATCGACGCGGGCGGGTTGGTGCGAGACGAGCGACGCTTGGGCCGCGCTCTGCCCCATCACCTGAATCATCCCCGGGTTGTGGGTCAGCAGAATGGAATCTTCGGGAAGTTGCTCCACCATGGCTCGTGCGGCGTCGTGATCGGCGCGTGCTTGCCACCCCTCCATCCCGACAGCCTTCACCAGCGGCAGGTAGTGCGTGAACGCGTACACGGCGAGACCATAGGGTACAACGCGCAACCACCGAGAGCGACCGAACCGGCGCGCGAGCCAATCGGACACCATTCCCAATCCGGCACCGGCGAGAATCGCGAGCGGCGCAGCGCTCAATGCGGCGAAACGGACGTCGGCACCGTAGCGGTAGCTACCGGCGTAAAACGGAACAAAGATGCCGAACAGGAGCGCAAACCAAACGAACGAGACAGCTACTTGTCGTTTGCGGCGTGGGTAGAAAAGACCGAGGAGTGCTGCCAGCGTGAAAAAAGCGGGAAAATCGCGTCCCTCGACGTAGTACCTCGCGCTCGGCTTCCAGTTTTGCTTTGCGTGCTTCGTCGAGAACTTCGCTTCGGTACTTCCCCACTTCTCGTGGCGTACCGCCCGAAGATGCGCGAAGTGTGGCGTAAGGAGCAGGAAGAGAAGGAGCGCGCAGCCGTACGCGACCCGACGCCGCAACAGGCCGGGCGCCAACAAGAGCATCGCGATGGCCGCAACGGCCAAAACGAGTCCCGACTCGGGTCGAAACTGACTCGCAAACGCGAGCGCGGTCGCCCCGAAAATCCCCGCAGCCCACGATGGCTTCTTGCAGAAGTAGATCCAAGCTCCGATCCCGACAGCACCGAACGCCGCCGCCCCCGGCTCTACCGCGACGGTGGCGCCCCAGAGCAAGCTCTGCGGCGTCAAGATGTACACGAGCGCGGCGCCGAGTGCGACGCTGGTCTTCTCGAAGAGCACACCGGCGATCCAATAGACCGCTATCGCACCCAGAGCGAACACCCAGTGATTGAGTCGATGGGCAGCGGCCTCGTCGACCCCGCTCACGCGGAATACCGTCGACAACAAAAAGGGAAACGCGTTCGGCTCTTTGTTGTATTCCCACGCCTCGCACGTGAACAATCCGGCCTGGATCATGCCCTCGTTGCACATCTGCGAGCGGCCTTCCCACAGGATGTTCTGGGCGACGTTTTGGTAAATGTCCTCATCGAAATAGATGCGGTGCGTGCGCGGCGGAAGGAAGCTCACGGTCACGAGCGCAACGACGAACACAACTAGAGGAACGAAACGCCGAGGTGGCAACAACTCGCGAATCCCTCGAAAGTTCACAGCAAAGCCGGCCACCATCAACAAAAACGTCCATTCGAGAGAGCGTGGCATGATGAACCGAAGATCATCCTTTAGCGAAATCGAGTCTCCGGTCGCGAGCCAATAGACGAGCCCGCCCACACCGACAGCCCCGACAGAGATAGCACCGAGCGTGAACGTGAAATGTTTCATGACTTCGGCGGCTCCACGAGGAAATCACCGATGATGAGCGCATCGGCGCCGCACCGTGTAAACGTCGAGAGCGCATCATCCGGCGACGCCACCATCGGCTCGCCGTGTAGGTTGAAGCTCGTGTTCAACACCGCACCGACGCCGACGCTCTCGCGCAGCGTCTTCAGGAGCTCGTAGTACTTCCCATAGCTCCTGTCGACCATTTGCGGTCGGCAGGTGCCGTCGCTCCCGGTAACTCCGGAGAGAACCTCCCGTGCCTCGGGCCGCACGCGATAGGCCATCGTCATGAAGCGATTCGGCATGTCCCCGTTCTCCAACAGGCGCTCGGCTTCCTCGTCGAGCATGGAAGGGCAAAACGGCTGATACCAGACGCGTCGTTTCAGAGTCGAGTTCAAACGATCGCGCAGCTCGGGACGGTCGGGCCGCGCCAAGATACTACGCCCGCCGAGCGCACGGGGGCCATACTCCATGCGTCCTTGAAACCACAAGACGATCTCGCCTCGAGCCAATCGAGACGCGGCTTCGGTGACAACACACTCGGGCTTGCGGCGGCTGAGTCCCGACGCGTCTAACGAACGCTCCACCGACTTCGCCGACACTTCCGGTCCGAGGCGAAGATCACCTAGTGAGAACGAGGCCCGAGCCCCCCTATTAACCGCGCGTGCGAGCGCGGCCCCGAGCGCTAAGCCGCCGTCTCCCATATGCGGGAACACGAAGAGCTCGTCGACGTCCGGAAGCTCCATCAGCTTCAAGTTCGCTTGGATATTGCTCGCGACGCCCCCGGCGTACACGACACGTGTCATGCCGGTCTCACGAAGCGCACCGGCCACGAGCTCGGTGACTTTCGTCTCGACAACGCGTTGTGCCATCCACGCGAACTGCTCCGTCGGCACCATCGCGAGCTCTCGTGCGAGAAAGCGTTTCAGCCGCATGGGTCCGAATCGACACCGTAGCGTCGAGCCGTCGACATCGAACAAGTCCATCAAAGGATTCTTATCCGGATCGGTAGGATGGCCGTAGGCAGCGAGGGCCATGACTTTGCCCTCGTCTTCCAACTCACGCATGTTCATGAGCTGAGTGACATGCTCGTAGAAGATGCCTAGTGAGTGACGCGCGGGAATGTAGCTCTTGGGCGATAGCTTCCCGTCGCGAAGAACCGACAAGCTTCCCGACAATCCGTCACCGACACCGTCGAGGGTGACGACGAGTGCATCCGAGTAGCCCGACGTATACGCAGCCGAGGCGGCATGCGCGAGGTGGTGCGGTACCCATCGCAGCTTCGCTGCACCCAAACCAACGCGAGAGAGCCCCTTCCCGAGCGCGTGTGCGCTCAGCGCGCGCGACACCGCGTTGGGCCGCCACGTCGTCAGGTTGTACTTGAACGCACGCTTGAGGGGATCGAGCGCTTTTGGCCGGACCTTGCGGCGACGGAGAAGGTAGTACTTCTCTTTCATGCTCGGGAATAGCCGCGTCAGCGTCTTGGCGGGATCGGTCGTCGTCGCCGCGACCTCGCTCACGTCGCTCGAGAGCTCCAAGCAAGTCTCGATCGCCCGTGTCGGGAACCCAACCTCAAGCTTACGCCGCGTGAGCCGCTCTTCGTTCACCGCACAAAGAATGCGCCCCGCCTCGGGATCGACCAAACAAGCACCCGCATCGTGTCCATCCCAAATCCCAAGAATCATCGCGATACTGGATGCTGGATGCTGAATGCTGACTAAGCGTGCGTCCAGCCGAGGAAGCGCTTGAGCGCTGAGCCGACGTGCCGGAGGTTTCTTGGCGAGAGCATCGACAAAGCTCCGAAAGCAACCGAAGGCCGCGAATAAAAACGACGGTAGGCCCTTTGCCGGTAGGCCATGACCTCTTCCGGTGTGAGACCGGGAAGCTCGAGGAGCGCTTCGTCTTGCCGGAACCGGTCGAACGCGGCGTCTTTGAGCCATCCCTTCTCTCTCGCCTCGGTGTACAACCTCGAGCCTGGAAAAGGAACCGCGCAATAGAACTGCTCGAAGTCGAGCGGCAAGCGCTCGGCGAGAGCGAGCGTCTTGTCCAGACTTTCTTTCGTCTCCCCGGGAATGCCCAGGACGAAGTGTCCGGCGACTTTGATTCCGGCCTCTTTGGCAATGCGCACCGCCCGCTCGGCGTCCTCGACGGTTGCCCCTTTGCCGGCTCTATCGAGCGTCGCCTGATCGCCACTTTCGATCCCGAACGAGATCATCCAGCAGCCGGCTCGTTTCATCGCCGCCGCGAGCTCGGGATCGATCGTATCGACCCGGCTATTCGATGCCCACGCCACTCCGAGCGGCTCGATAGCATCGCAAAGATCGATCACGTAGCGCTTGTCGATGGTAAAGGTGTCGGACCAGAAGAACAGCTCGCGCACGCCGTGTACTTCGATGTTTCTTCGAATCTCGTCACGGACGCGCTCGACCGACCGGCGCCTGAGCTTGGCGCCGTAGTACGTCTGCGCGGTGCAATAGCTGCACGGATAGGGGCAGCCGCGATGAGGCGTCACCATCAAGAACCGGCTGCCTTTGAGGGGCAAACGGTAAACGTCGAGGTCGAACAGATGCCATGCGGGATCGGGAAGCGCGTCGAGTCCGTCAAGAAACGGTCGGTCCGCCGTCCGCTCGAGCTCGTCTCCGCTTCGATAGCTGAGCCCAGCCACGGCGCTCCACGAGGATCCGTCGTCGAGTCGGGCCACCCATTCCGACGCGGTCGCTTCAGGCTCGTTGCGAAAAATAGCGTCGAGGCCCGGCGTTTGCTCGAGACAAGACGTGTCGAGTGTGGTCACGTGCGTACCGAAGACCGCGGTGCGCGTCGACGGCGCTACCGCGCGGATCTCGTTGGCAGCGACAAATCCGACGCGATCGACGGGGTCCCGGTGCTCCAAATGACGGCGTCCGGCGGGTCGCTTTCGATGTCACCCAGGAGCTTGTCCCGCGGGTAGCCGAGCGCTGAGCCATCGAGCGCCTTCACATCGTGACCGTCACGCTCGAGAATCGCTCCTATTGTCGCGAGAGAGATGGGCGGCCACAGCGTCGTCCACACGCCGCCTTCCTGAGTGCAGCGGCCCTCGCGAATGAACCCTTTGCCTTCTCGCGTCGGCGGATTCAGAAGTAAGACTTTCAATCGAGTGGCTCCCCTTGAAGTCTAGAGCATCAACCGCGCAAGAGAAAGCACGTAGCCCGGGCCGTCTCGCCACACCGAGATATGCGAGCTTCCCGCTTTGCGCGCGTGCTCGTGCGTGGGCACCTCGGCAAGTGTCTTGCCCGCTCTGAGGGTCGCCACGATCATCTCTTGCTCGATCGTCGTGTGGCGCGAACGAAGCTTCAGGGATTTCAACAAGTCGGTTCGGATCGCACGGAAGCCGTTTTGGCTATCCGAAAGCCGGACGCCGTAACGCCAATTGATACATGCGGTGATGAACGAGCTCCCCGCGAGCCGCGCCCACTCATCGAAGCCGCCGTGCAACTCGCTCGAGCCACCGAGAAGCCGCGAACCGGAAACGTGATCCGCCCGCCCTTCGAGAATCGGTGCGGCCAGCTTCGGGATATCGTCGGGATCGTGTGAGCAGTCGGCGTCCATGAGCACACACACCTCGCTTTCGAGATGCTGGATGGCATTGCGAATCGCGCGGCCCTTACCTCCACCGGTATCCGTGACAACGCGTGCGCCCGCTGCGGCAGCTCGCTCGGCAGTGCCGTCTCTCGACGCGCCATCGGTCACGAGCACATCGCCGACGTGCACGAGAGCCCCTTCCACGACTTCAGCGATCGTCGGCGCTTCGTTTTTGGCCGGGATAAGAACCGAGAGCCGGTCGGAGATGGGCTACCTCTTCTTGGTAGGAACGAACTGGTTGACGCTATCGCGTTCGAAGTCTTTGATTTTGTCGCCCTGTTTGGCAGACGTCGCGTTCACGACGAGATTTGCGATGCGCTCAGGATCTTCATCGATGACCGGGTAAGAGCACGACGCGGTCTTGCGCAGCGAGATCTCATAGGGCCGGGTGCGGGTAATCTAAAACTCGTTGTCGACCGCCCACACATAGTAGTCGATCGCGTTCACGCCGCCTTTGGCCACCGGCAAGGTCGCACAGAACTGAATCCCATCGAACGCCATTTTGCTCCAGTAATAAGCGTCTTGCCGATCGGAGCGAAAGTAGACGCGTACGCGCTTGATCTCCCCGTCGTCGAGGACGTAAGCGCAGATACGCGGGTTTTTCTCAGGAACGGAGCACTCGACCGGCTGATGGTCGAGGATGGGCTCATCGGCAAGAGCGTAAGCTCCGAACGCCACGAGAGCGGCGCCGAAAAGAACTCTTATTGCCATTGGATTGTTTTGAGCAGCTTTGCGTCGCCGATGAGGGTGACGACGGCTTGAATGCTTCCCTCGTTCTGTTCCTCGCTCCACGTTCCCGGCACTTCCCAAATCAAGCTCGTGTCGCGCGGGTTGATGCGCTGCACCATGGGTTGGAGCTGTTGGCCTTTGCCGGTGGTTTTGGGGCCGAAGGTCGAGATGAGCTCGATGGATTTTATGCCGATCGGGCGGTTGCTCGGGTTGTGGATACGAACCCGCAAGTAATAAGGATCTCCCGTCTGGACAGTTGCCGGGTAGATCTGAACGATGAGCTCGGCGGGATTGTCGGGCGCGCTGGTGGCACGATTCACTTGGACGCCGCCTCCGGCCTCGAACCCTTTCGGCGCGTCGCTCTCACCGGGCCCCACGAATTGCGTCTTCGTCTCTCGAATCACGAGCGCGGCGACCCTCACCGTCGCGGCCGCTTGCTGCATCGCGTTTTGCGCGGTGTTCCTCGCGGTGATGAGCTGCGCGTTGTTCGGGTCGATCTCGAGTGCCTTGTCGAAGCTAGCGATGGCACCCTCGTAGTTCTGTGCTTTCAAGTGTGCGGTCGCCTCGGTTACGAACGCATCGATCCGTTGTTGCTGTACGGCCGCGATCGCCGCGTGTTGTGATTGATTGCGCGAGCGCTCGAGCTGGCGGTCGAGCTGATGCCAGCGCGGGCTTGTCGGATCGAGCTGCCGCCCTTGTCGGATGAGCTGCGCGGCGCGAGAGAGATCGCCGGCATTGATCGCGAGAGACGCGTCGGCCGCAAGTGCTGTCGCTCTCTCCGAGCTCGAGGGGCCCCTATCGACGTTGGGCGTCGGCGTCGCCTGAACTTGTTGAACGGGGGTCGGCACCGGGGCAGCCTCGATTTCCTCGATGGCCTGGTTCACGCGCTCCTGGAGAGCGAGAGCTGCGGCGTTTTTTGGCTCGGCCAACAGAACAGTGTCGACGGCCTGCAACGCCTGTGAAAGCTGTCCCACCTCGAGCGATCTTTGGGCGAGTGCGAGCTGTCCGGCAAACGTCCGTCGTCGGCCTCGGTGGAGCACTCGCACCTGCCGTTCCCCCGTTCCCCGTGCTTTGTTGCGTGAACCAGAAGACACCGCCACCCACGGCGATGAGCAGAGCGATGACGGCAACATATTTACCCCATCCACTCGATTCCTGCATCGGGATACCGACGCCGGCGCGCGTACCCGTCTCCGTACCGACTTGCGTTCCGCGCATCATGCGCGTGGGTTCGGAGACGGTGGTGCGACCGGTCGCGGTCCTCCCGGCGCGCGTCATTTGGCCCGTACGGCCCGCCCCGGTTGTCGGGTACGACGTCCCCGGGCGGTGCGTGCGCGATCCCGAGCTCGTCGCGCCGAGCACCCGTCCGGTGCTGCTGCTGCTCGTGCGGCGCCGGCCACTTCCATCGGAGCCCGTGCCCGAATCCATATCGGGTGTCGCGGCAGGATCGAACATGGTGTCGAAGACCGTGTCTTCGTTCAAAACCTCGTGATAGAGGTGGATGAGATCGGAAAGGTCATCCGCGAGATCGTCGGCCGAGGCGTAGCGTTCGTCCGCCGTCTTCGAGAGCGCCTTGTCGACGATGGCCTGGAGCTCGGGCATCTCATTGCCGTCGGGAAGCACGAGCTCGGGCGGCTCCTGATTGAGCACTTTGAAGAACACCGCTTGGATGTTCTCGCCGGAGAACGGTTTCTTGTTCGTCAACAGGCGATAGAGGATGACGCCGGCACTGAAGATGTCCGAACGGCCGTCGACTTTCGCACTACGAATCTGCTCGGGCGACATGTAGTCGGCGGTTCCGAGAACCGTGCCCGTTTGCGTCTGTGACGACTGCTGGAGGTGGGCGACACCGAAGTCCATGATCTTCGCTTCCCCGCCGTCGACGATGTAGATATTCGCAGGCTTGATGTCGCGGTGGACGACATCGTTTCTGTGGGCGTGTGCGAGTCCACGGCAAGTTCAAACGGAGCGGGGTCGGTCACCTGGCCACCGGGGCCTTCAGGGCCTGAGGGCTCAACCATTTGGCACTGAACCACTTCTGCCGTATTCTTATGGAACGTCCTATCGCCGAAGGTTTTTCCTCCTTGAGCCCTGAACGTTGTCTCCGTGTCGACAAGCTCGCAGTCGAGCTCCACGGAGAGCTAATAGGAGACGGTTCCGTCGAGCTCAGCGGAGTCTCGTCCCTCGCGGACGCTGGTCCGTCCGACATTACGTTTTTCTCCGATCTCCGATACCGGAAGATGCTCGAAAGCACGCGAGCGGGAGCGCTCATTACGAAGGAGCCCTTTTCCAGGCTCGATATTCCTCAGATTGTACACCCGGATCCCTTTCTTGCGTTCATGGAACTTGTCAACGTGTTTTTCCCCGAGCCGCAGGTGCAGCGGGGGATCCACCCGCTCGCCCACGTCTCCGATTCCGCCCGTCTCGAGGAAAACGTGGCTGTGTTGCCGTTTGCGTATATCGGCGATGAGGCTGTCGTCGGCGCCGGGACGGTAATCCACACCGGAGTCTATGTGGGGGCGAAGGCTGAGCTCGGCGAGCACTGCACGCTTTGGCCCCATGCCATCGTGCGCGAAGGTTGCCGTCTCGGCCGACGCGTCACCCTCCATCCCGGGTGCGTTATCGGTGGGGACGGCTTCGGCTTCGCCCGGCGCGATGGCAAGTTCATCAAAGTGCGCCACGTCGGGACGGTCCATATCGAGGATGACGTCGAGATCGGCACGAACGCCACCATCGACCGCGCCACGTTCGGTAAAACCGTGATCCGCCGCGGGGTCAAGCTCGATAACCTCGTTCATGTCGCCCACAACGTCGAGATCGGCGAAGATTCAGCGATGGCAGCTCAAGCCGGTGTCTCTGGCAGCACTGTGATCGGCAAGCGCGTGCTGATGGGCGGCCAGGTGGGGATGGTCGATCACCTCACCATCGGCGACGACGCGGTTCTCATCGCTCAATCGGGTGTCATCGGTAATATCCCCGAGGGTGCGATGGTCTCGGGATATCCCGCAAGACCCCACAACGAAGTGTTGAAGTCGACGGCAGAGCTCCGCGGTCTGTCGCAGCTGCGCAAGAAAGTCCGCGAGCTGGAGGAGCAAGTCCGTGCCCTTAAAGAAAAGACTGAGGACGGTGAATAGGGCCCGCGATCGGTCATCTGCCATCGGCCATCAGCCATCGGCCATCAGCTTGTTGCGCTAGAGAGATTGCCGTGTTGTCGGTTGACGAAGCGCTTTCTATTGTTCTCGAGAACGTGAAGTCGCTGCCGTCCGAAGAAGTCGACTTCGGCGACGCAAGCGGGCGGCTTCTTCGGGAAGACGTCGCGTCGGACATCGACATGCCTCCGTTTCCACGATCGGCGGTCGACGGGTTCGCGGTGCGCGCAGACAATCTCGCCTACGTCCCTGCCCGGTTCGCCATCGTCGGCGAGATTCCTGCCGGAAGCTTCCCTGATTTTCGCGTCGGTCGCGGCGAAGCCGCTCAAATCATGACCGGCGCGCCTATCCCCGAGGGAGCCGACGCGGTTCAGATGGTCGAGAAGTCTCGAACCGAAGGCGATCACGTCGAGATCATCGAGTCGGTCGAGAGCGGGCAAAACGTCGCAACCCGCGGCAGTGAAGTCGAAAAAGGCGACGTGGTTCTTCGGAGCGGCACCAGGCTCGACCCTGCCGCGGTCGCGGTCGCCGCCACCGTTGGCAAGACCCGCCTTCTCGTCGGACGTTGTCCGAAAGCGTCCGTGATTGCCACCGGTGACGAGCTCGTCCACCCGTCGGGGGCGCCCGGACCGGGCCAGATCCGCAACAGCAATGGTTTTTCCCTCGTCGCTCAATGCCGGCAGGCCGGAGCTTCGGCGAGCCATCTCGGCGTCGCCAAAGACGACGAGGCGTCGCTCGAAAAGCTCATCAAAAAGGGGCTCGGTGACGACTTGTTGTTGTTGTCCGGCGGCGTCTCTATGGGACGATTCGATCTCGTCGAAAAAGTCCTCGAAGCGCTGGGGGTGCGTCTCCTGTTCGAAGCGGTCGCGCTCAAGCCCGGAAAACCCCTCGTGTTCGGTCTTTCAGATGATGGTACGCTGGTATTTGGACTTCCAGGAAACCCCGTCTCGACCATGGTGACTTTCGAGTTGTTCGTACGGACAGCCATGGCTCGCCTCGAAGGAGCGAGCGACCCGCGGCGAGCGCTGATCGCGGCGACGCTTGACGCCAATCTCCGAAACCGCGGCCCGCGGCGAGCGTTTCTCCCTGGTTGGGTCCGACCCGATGATGACGGCAAGCTTGTCGCGTATCCGGTGCGCACCAAAGGCTCGGGCGACATTGTCGCCTTTTCCAAAGCGAACGCACTCCTGGTCGTTCCCGAAGATCGAGACGCGATTCCAGCCGGAGACGTCGTGCGTTTTTATCCGCTCGACAGCTTTCTCAACAAAGAGGATCGATGGCAGGCAGGAAACAACCCGAGCTGAGTCACATCGCTCGAGATGGTTCGGCGCGCATGGTGGACGTCGGCGACAAAGCCGACACCGAGCGCGAGGCCATCGCTGCCGGCGAAGTGCGGATCGCGCCTGATGCGTTGAAGCTCGTGCGCTCCGGTAAGACCGCGAAAGGCAATGTGGCGGAAACGGCAAAACTTGCGGGAATCCTGGCGGCGAAAAAAACATCCGAGCTCATACCGCTTTGCCATCCGCTCGCCATCGACCATATCGATGTCGACATTAAAGATGTAGGAAACGGGCTCGCCATCGAGGCGCGCGTCCGCTCGCGAGGGCGCACCGGCGTCGAGATGGAGGCCTTGACGGCCGTCTCGGTGGCAGCGCTCACCATTTATGACATGGTGAAAGCTGCCGATAAGACGATGGTGATCGAGAACGTGCGATTGTTGCGCAAACAGGGCGGCAAGAGCGGCCTCTACCAGAGAGACGAGTGACACCGAACCGTGGCTAAGAAACTTCCTCGAAGGCCAGGTAGCGCGAAGGCAATGCCTCCGCCACCGAAAAAAGGACCCAAGCGACCCAGTGGAGCAAGCCGAGCAGGGGGGCCGCCCGCCAAAGCAAAGCGCGCCCAAAGACCCGCACGCAGGTTGCGACGCTCCGGCGGCTCTTCCGGATCGCTCTTCAAGATGATGTTCTATGCCTTGGCCTTCGTGACACTCATAGCCGGCGGCATCGGAGGGTATCTCTTTTATCGTGGTCAACAGTCGCTTCCGCTGACCGACGGCGCTCTCAAGCTTCAAGGCCTCACGAGCTCGGTCGAAGTCGTCCGCGACAGCTACGGCGTTCCCCATCTAAGCGGTGCGGATGTGCGCGATTTGGCGCGCGCGACCGGCTACGTGCACGCGCAAGATCGCTATTTTCAAATGGAGCTCGCGCGCCGCGTCGGCTCCGGTCGTTTGGCAGAGTTGTTCGGTGCGGAAGCGATCGCGCACGATCGGGTGTCACGCCAACTCGGTCTCACGCAAGCAGCGCAGTCCGAGCTCGATCGAGTGTCTTCGGAAGGACGCGAGATCCTCGAAGCCTATGTCGCCGGGGTCAACGCCTACCGCGAGCAGAACCTGGAACAACTCCCTCCCGAGTTTCAACTCCTCGACCACGTGCCCGCAACCTGGCAAGCCCTCGACAGCCTGACTATCGTCAAGTGGCTCGCGTACATCCTGTCGTCGAACGGGCGCGCGGAGCTTCTTCGCGGACAGCTCGTGGACGCCGTTGGCATGCAGGCCGCCTACGTGCTCACCGGGCTGGTACCGCCACCGATACAGGAGGAAAGCGCCCTTACGTCGACACCGTTTCGCCTCGCATCGGTTGTGACCAAACCCCAAAACGTCCACTTCGGAGCCAGTAACGCTTGGGTCGTTGCGAGTGACCGCTCGGCATCCCAGAGACCACTTCTCGCCGCCGATCCGCACCTGAGCTTACCGATGCCGTCGTTTTTCTACGAGATCCATCTCAGCGGTGGGGGGCTCGACGTTGCCGGCGCGAGCATTCCCGGGATGCCGCTCGTCATCTTCGGTCAGAACCAACGGATCGCGTGGGGTATCACGGCTTTGTTCGCGGACGTTCAGGACATCTACCTCGAGACGATGAACCCGCAGAATCCGCGCCAATACGCGTGGAACGGAGAGTGGGTCGATCTCGACGTCGTGCCCGAGTCGATTCCCGTCAAAGACGCTAAGGCGGTGACCGAAGAGGTACGGGTGACGCGACACGGTGTCGTAATAGGCGACGCCTCGGACGGGCGTCTTCTTGCGCAGCGATGGGACGCGATCTGGAACGGCGACCATGTGACCGCGGTTCTTCGATTGAACCGCGCGGGATCTTGGGAAGAGTTCACCGAAGCCCTTCGCGGCTGGTCGTCTCCCGCACTCTCGTTCGTCTACGCCGATGTCGAGGGGAACATCGGTTTCTTTCCTGCCGGCGACATTCCCGTTCGAATAGGGTTCGACGGTGCGGTGCCCGTCGACGGCGGCTCGGGCGAGTACGAGTGGGAAGGCATCATCCCCCATGACCTCAAGCCGATGATCTTCAACCCGGTCGAAGGCGTCATCGTCAGCGCGAACCACCAGATGTTTCCGAACGACACTCCTTATCCGCTCGGCGTCGACACGCTTGCCGAGTTTCGCGCACGGCGCATCTCCGATCTGCTGCAAGCAAGCCGTTCGCTGAGCCTGGACGATTTCGCCCGCATCCAACAAGACCGCTACGACGTCTCGACCGAGCCGATCCTGCGCTACATCGTTCAGTTGCGACCGGATGAAAACGAGCCCATGCGCGCCATCCAGATTCTTCGCGACTGGAACGGACAGATGGATGCCGGTCCCGCGCCCGCGATCTACCACGCGGTCTATCGTGAGCTCCTCACGAACACGTTCAGCGACGAGCTCGGCGAGGAAATCTTCACCGACTTCCTCGCGTTTCTCGAGCTCGGCCGTCTCGGCGGACTGCACGCGATCATCGATGACGAAATGTCTCCCTTCTGGGATGACAAAAAAACGCCCGAAGTCGAGACGCGCGCGCACATCATCCAACGAAGCCTCGACGGTGCGCTGAATAGTTTGTCGGCGCGTCTCGGAAGCGATATGACCCAGTGGGATTGGGGCCAACTCCACGGAGTCCACTTCACTCACCCGATGGGTCGAGAGCAACCGCTCAGCTGGCTTTTCAGCCGCGGGCCCATTCCCTTTGGCGGCTCGACGTTCACCGTGGCGAACGCGGTCGTCTCTTTGCAGGAGCCCTACGACACGACGATTGGGACGTCTTTCCGGTTCCTGGCCGACCTTTCCGATTTGAGTCGGTCACGAACGAGCGTTCCCACCGGCGCGTCCGGCCACCCGTTGAGCCCGCACTATTTCGACCAGAACGCGGGTTGGGCATCCGGCCAAACTCATCCGCTATTGGGCGCGGCCTCCTCCGGCCGGCTGATCCTGCAGCCCTGATAGCGTTATAATCCTCCCCGGAGCGATGGTTGCGCAACTCCCGATCTGTCCCGCGTGTGAGGCCGAGATCGAGATCGACGATCTCGACGTCGATCGCGGCGAGACAATAGGCTGCCCGGAGTGTGGAGTGACGCTGAGCGTCGTTCGCGTGTCGCCCATCGAGCTCGATATCGCTGATGAAGAAGTGCGCGAGTGGCGCGATAACTAGGCCGATGACTAGCAAGAACGTGCAGGCGAAACAAGCGCGGCTCCAATCGCTTCTAGAAGACATGGGCTCCGTGCTCGTGGCCTTCAGCGGAGGTGTCGACAGCTCGTACCTCGCCGTCGAAGCCCATCGCACGTTGGGCGATCGCGTGTTGGCGGTGACGGGCGAGAGCCCGAGCTACCCTGAGTACCAACGCACGCTCGCGCTCCAAGTGGTCCACCAATTCGAAATCCGCCATCGTTTCATCGAAACCGAGGAGATCCACAACGCGTCGTACTTGGCGAACAGCCCCGACCGCTGTTTCCATTGCAAGAACGAGCTGTACACCCGGCTCAAAACACTTGCACAAAAGGAGCGCTTTCAAGTGATCGTCGACGGCGCGAACGCTGACGATCTCGGCGACTATCGCCCGGGTCGAAACGCCGCGAAGCTCGCGGGCGTTCGAAGCCCGCTCGAAGAAGCCGAGCTCACCAAAGCGGAGATCCGCACGTTGTCTCGAGGCCTCGGTCTTCCGACAGCCGACGAGCCGGCGTCCGCTTGTCTGTCGTCGAGAATCCCCTACCACACGCCCATCACGATCGAGAATCTCTCCACGGTGGAGAAAGGCGAAGCGGTTCTCCGCCGTCTCGGCTTTCGTCACATGCGCGTTCGACACCACGACGCGCTCGTGCGCCTGGAGTTCTCGGTAGACGAGCTCCCGCGCGCGTTGTCGGAAGAGATGCGAGCCGAGCTCACGCGAGAGCTCAAAGCACTCGGCTACAAGTTCGTGACCATCGATTTGGAAGGGTATAGGACTGGTTCACTGAACGAGCTGCTCTAGATCAGCCATCAGCCATCAGCTAGGACGGAGCTGCCCGAGTTTTAGCGAAGGGCTTTCGCCGCTTGCGACACAACCGCACCGACGGAGCGCGAGCGACTCGAGCCGGCTGATGGCCGATGGCCGACGGCTGATGGCCGGACCCGAGCTACAATAAGAATTCATCAAGACCAATGCGCGTTACTTTTTTGGGAACTGGCAACGCTTTCGCTAGTGGGGGGCGGAATGCCATGGCGATCCTGTTGCGTGGGGACGACTTGGGGGTCTTGCTCGACTGCGGGCCGACGACGCTCGTCGCGCTCAAGAAGCTCGGGCTGTCGCCGGCGGATGTCGACGTGATTCTTCTATCGCACCACCACGGGGATCACTTCGGTGGTGTTCCTTTCCTGGCGCTTCACGAATGCTACCAAGGATCGAGAAAAAAGGCATTGCGCGTTCTCGGGCCCGAGGGGACTGGGACCAAAGTAGCGGAGTTGGTGAGTTTGTTTTTTCCCGGCATCGAGGCTTCCTTCCCTCTCGAATATCGGGATCTGGCGTCGGACGAACCGTTCACGCTCGGCGCCTTGCGGGCCATGCCTTTCGAAGTCGACCACTACTCGCGTGGCATCGCGTTCGGATATCGCGTCGAGCTTTCTGGAAAGACGGTCGTTTTTTCCGGCGATACCGCGTGGACCGACGAGCTCGCTCGCCAAAGCTCGGATGCGGACCTCTTCGTGTGCGAATGCTCGAGCTTCGACACGCCGATCGACAAACACATGTCGCACCGCGATCTCGAAGACAATCGCGCGCGCCTCACTGCCAAGCGGACGTTGCTCGTGCACGCCGGCGACGATGTCCTGGCTCACGAACCAGAGCTTGTGTTCGAGCTCGCCCACGACGGGATGGAGGTGCACCTATGATGGGAACGTTGTTGTTGGCTTTAGCGCTTCTTCAAACACCACCGGCAAACGACGAGACCGTGATCGATATCGACATAAAAGACGCGGATGTTCTCGACGTGCTCCGTCTTCTCGCCGAAGTCGGCGAGTTCAACCTCATCGCGGATCCCGACGTCTCGTGCAGCTTTACGCTGAAGCTCGAGGCCGTGCCTTGGCCTCAGGTTCTCGACATCGTGTTGCGCACCTGTCGCCTCGCTGAAGATCGCATCGGCGACAACGTCGTTCGTGTCGCCACCTCCGAGCAGCTTCGGCGCGAATTAGAGGAGCGGAGAAAATACAACGAAGAAAAACGGCTAGCGGGTCCGCTGCGGACAACCTATCAGAAGCTCGCCTACGGCCGCGCACGCGATATCGCGCCGATATTGGAGAAGTTTCTATCGCCGAGGGGCTCCGTCGTCTTCGACGAGCGTACCAACACGCTCATCATTACCGACGTGGCGCGATAGAGAATCAGGCCTTCGATTCTTCGTTACCCGCGTTTGCCTTGTCTTCCGGGAGCTTGTCACTTTCAGTCGAGCCTTTGATGGACTTCTTGAAGTTCTTGATCCCCTCACCGAGCCCGGCACCGAGCTGCGGGAGTTTTTTGCCCCCGACGATCAGGACGATGATGAACAAGATGATCAGAAGCTCGGTCATTCCCAGCGACCCGATGAAGAGCGGGTGAATCGACATGGCGTTCTCCTTCGAGCGCACAGGCGCTCGACTCACCCGGTACTATACCACGACCCCAAAACCCCGCCAACGCGGCCGTCGGTCGGGCCGCCGTTAGTAAACGAGACGGGGAGGCTCGAACACACAAGTGTCGTTAGGGCTCGAATCGTGGTTCTAGCCGTCGCGCGACTTTTTGCGGCCGCTCGCCTCGACCTGGCCCGCTTTCGAGGTCTTTTTTTCTTCCCTACCGGTTTGAAGCGCAGGGATGGACTCAATGAGGCGCCGGATGTCGACGCCCGAAAGACTCTACCACCGCCGGTATCTCAGCCATGATCTTGGCGACGTCGCCCGTGAGCTTTGAGGCGCCGGTACCTTCGCTACCGGTGGAAACGAGTGTGATCCGATCCGTCTTGGAAAGTGGCTCGGAGATTGCCTTGGCGATTTCCGGAAGCGCGGCAAGCAGGATCTGAAGCACCGCTGCCTGGTTGTATTCCTTGAAGGCGTCGGCCCTTTTCCTCATCGCCTCCGCTTCCAACCTCGAAGAAACGAAAAAGGGTGGCACTCTATCAAATTCGTTTCGAACTGTCTTCGTCGGTCGGTGGTCAGGTAGTCGTCCGCTTGACGCCTTGCACCGCCAAGACCAATGATTTGAGCAGATGTCGCTCTCCGACGACCTTCTGATCCACCCCCGTCGACTTTCGGCGGTGAGGCAGGAGGTCGCTAGCCTCGTCGCCGAGTTGGCGGCGACCGCCGGCTTTCTCGTCGATGAAGAAGGGACGCCGTTCGCAACCGTGGGTCACATAGAGTTCCGTTTTCCCCACCCGCTGACCAACCTCCGCGGGGGCGACGCCCTGCTTAAGACACTCGTCGGTGAGAGCCCCGGTGGACCCGGTGGAAACGAAGAGGGTGAAGGGTCGCGCTACATCGTGGAGCGCGTTGGCAAGAGAGCGCTTCTTGCTCTGTTGTTGGAATCACCGCTCCGCTCGACCGGACATCGCACGATGCGCCGCCGCATACGGGTAACCGCGAAAGCGATAGCTCGTCTACTTTGATCCCTGCATCGAGGCATCGTAGGATGGCCGCGGACGATGGCGAAACCGAAACACGCGATAACACGTATCGAGGAACGCGTTCGCACGAGCCGGTCACCGAGCGACGTGTTTGCTTTCTTGGATCGTCCCTCCAACGTGAAGCGGGTCACGCCGACGGCAATGGCAGTGTCACTCGTATCCCACCCGGATGATCTGCGCCTGGGAACGGTTTTCGCTTACCGCTTGAAGCGTTGGCCGCTCGACCTCGTGTGGGACGTCGTGGTGTCCGAATACAGCCCTCCCGACGGTTTCACCAACGTGAAGGCGCGAGGATTTTTTCCAAAGTGGGCGCACCAGCATGCCATCATCGCGGCCGACAACGGCACCGAGCTACGCGTGTCGCTCGAGTACGAAGTCCCGCCCGGCATCTACAACACGCTCACGAACAGCTACGTCATACGAGACGCGATGACCGAGCTCGTGCGCGAGCAAACCCGCGCCATCGCGGACGCCCTCGAGAGGGGCCAGTGAAGTCCCTTAAGCGGCGCTTCCAGTAAACACTCCATCCAAATCAATCTCGCACGCGGACGCGCTGACGAGCGTCATCGCCTGTTCGCCTCCGAGACCGGCACGCTCCAGGCGCGCACGGACGCGCTGAAGCAGCCGACGGATACGCGCGTACAGCGGGCTTCGCGTCCAAGCCGAGCGTCTGCGCAATCTGCGGCACCGTTTGCCGATCTCGGTAGCGCATCTCTAGAACGAGCCGATCGTCTCCATCGAGAGAAGCCACCGCTCGCACCAGCTCGTCCTGAAGTTTGTGCACGAACACGTCACGCTCTCGCCGCTCTATCGGATCGAGCGGGGCGTTCGTCGCCACGCTGCGAAGCTGGTCTTCCGCGACAAGCCGCGCACGGTGCCTCACAGGAAGCGTGTACGCCAGCGACAAGAGCTCTTCACGCGAGCAAGTGGAATCGCCGCGCATCGCGATGTGCTCGACCGCTTCCCCGATCTCGTAGCCGTCGCGATAGACGAGCCGCTCGAGCGCGACCGCGGTGTCGCCGCGGCGCTGAGCTTCCGCCGACGGATGCCACTTGCCCCAACGCCCGATTTGATGGTCCAGGTACAACCGGTGGACGACCACGCTCAGGTAAGCAGCGAGCGAACCATGGGACTGATGCTTGCGGAGCCTACCGAAATCGTTTTCGACCAGCTTCAGCATGACGAACGACCTGAGCTCCTGAAACTCGGTCGGCCCCAATCGCCGGCGAAACGCCACGAATCGCAACGCTCTCTCGATAGCGTCTTTCGCCTCTTCGAACAGTTTTTCGCCCGACACACCCATGACAGCCTCCAGATCTCCCGTCTGTCCCCCTAATAAAGACACGCGCAGAAAGAGGCCGAAAAAGCTCAAACGGGGAAAGGAAAAGACGCGGAGGGAACTCGGCTCTAAGCTATTGATGTTTAAGCGCTTGTTGGCCTGACAGGGCGTAGAAGCCGTGGTTGGTGAACAGCCAAATGATATTGCGCTTTTTCCTCGGCTCGTTCGGTTTGGAAAAAGGTACCTGTCCCGTAGGGTCGAGAAACTCATGCGGCTTCCCGATAGTAGTGTCGGAGGGGTCCGCCGAGCCGTTCCCGACAGCGAACGTGCCCTTACCTTGGTGATTTCGTTCGTGGTGAAAATAAAAGATATCAGGGGGAACGAAATGCTGCTGGAAGATAAAGCCCATGCCTGAGACGATCCGATTACTCCCTGAAGACGAACACAATCGCAGGCTCATCGACAACGTCCACCCGTCGAGCTGGGTCCATCCGGAGCCCGCGCCTATCGAAAACCTCGTGGTCGTCGGAGCGGGCACGGCCGGGCTCGTATCTGCTTTGGGCGCAGCGTCGCTTGGAGCAGTGCACGTCGAGTGAGCTCTGCCGAGACGCGGACGCGGCTTCTGTGGCCACTCGTCTCTTTGTTCGCCGTCATTGCCTACGTCTACTCCGTAGATGGACTCTATATCCCTCACATCGGGGACGAGGCGCCCTACATCGAGATCGCGCGGCTCACAGCCGAAAGCGGCGAATGGCTTCCGCTCCGCACCGCACCCGGGCTCGAGAACACGAAACCTCCGGCGCTCTTCTGGCTCGGTATCGTCACCACCCGATGGGCCGAGAGCTTTACGCTGTTTCGTCTACGATTTCCGATCGTAGTGTGCACCTTTCTCACCGCGGGCCTTACGTTCGTCGTCGCGCGACGGCTCACGCGCGATCTCGAGTGCGGGTATATCGGCGGACTCACGTTTCTTGGGTTTTACTCGAGCTTTCAGTACGGCCGGCCGTTTCTGACGAACCTTCCTGAAACACTCTTCGTTTTTCTCGCGTTTGCGCTCGTGCTCGTGAGGGGTAAGCATCGTGGACGCTACTGGCTTTGGGTGCTCGTCGGACTCTCGCTGGGTGTCGCGTGTCTCTTCAAATCGTTTGCCCTCGTCGCGCCCGTGGGTGTCGCGCTCACCGGGTATGCGCTCGTCGCCCAGCGTTTCCAATGGCGTACATTCCTGCGTTTCGATGTTCCCAGGATTCTGGTGGCATCTCTCGTCGCGCTCGCGTGCTTCGCGATGTGGCCGGCGCTCGATCCGGAACCGGCCGAGATTCTCCGTCACTTCGTGCTCGAGGAGAACGTGGGAAAGCTCGGGGGCGACGGCTACCTGCGGGGTCTTTTCACCGGGCCGTACCCGCTGCATCGTTTGTGGTTTGGGCATCTGGCGAATGCCGGCTTGTTCGCGCTCCCACTCGTCTACCTCGTCGTCGTCAGCGTGCGAGATCGCGCGCGCATGAGCGTCGACGAAAAAAGTCTCTGGATTCTCGTGTTGTCCTTTCTCGTTGTCTACAGCGTCCCTGCCCAGCGACAGGAGAACTACCTCCTTCCCTCTGTACCGGCGCTCGCGGTTTTGATGGCGATGCGGTGGCGTCATATTGGTAACCGATGGTTTCGCTTGTTCAATCTCCCAGCCATTGCCGCGCTCGCGGTTTTGATCCCTCTTCTGGTCGCCATGGGTGACGATGTGTTGCCGCCGGGAAGCTACGCCGCCTGGCAGCTGGCCTTACCCGTGCTCGCGCTCGCCGGCTGGATCGCCGTGACCGTCCGCCCCTCGATGGCGCGCTACGGCTTCCATGCGCTCGTATTCGTGACGTTTCTTGCCGTATCGGGTGCGATCGCTCCGTTCGAAAGCTCGGCTGGTCGCTTCGAGCCGGCACGGGTCGAGCACTAAGAGGACGGCGAGTCTTCGTGCCCGAGAGCTTCATCCGTCGGCACGAGCGCCATCGGTTCCTTCTGCCGGGTGCGCGCATAGAAGGTTATGATCCGCTGGATACGAACGCGGCGACCAAACTTCTGGAGGCCGGCCGCATCGTCGTCGTGCACCGTGGCCTCGGGGAGACCCGCACCGGACCGTTTCGCGTCATGGCACGGCGCCTCGATTTGACGTCGCGACACACGCGTGAGGAAATATGGCGTATCGCCTTTCATCGAGAGCTCGACTTGCTCGTTCGCCAGGAGTTGGTGGTGAGGCGGTTTCGACCCGAGCGTGAGCGACAACCGTGACTGGTCTTTCTGGGCGCCTGCCTATGGGGCTACCTGCTCGCCGATGCCGACTCATCAGTGACAACCGCTCGACGTCGGGCTCGAAATCACACGCCAAGGGATCGTCGATGACCCCACCGGCAATCTTCGAAATTGACACTCGGCCCAAAGGACAATAAGGGCTAGTCCCCTGTATCAGAACAAACTAGATAAAGCAGAGCTTGCCGAAACCATTCTAAGTGCATGAATCTTATGAATCTTATGGGCTGGCGAAAAGCCTAACTTTGTGTAGTAATCAAAGATCCAGGGGACGCTGCTCGGCACGGCAAAGATCCAGGGGACTAGGAGAATGTTAAATGAAGGTTAACCGAAGGGCTTTCCTCGGAACGCTGGGCACGGCCACCGCGGTCGGCGCCATGTCGCACGAGGCCCGCGCGGAAGCGCTAGGGCATACATGATCGAACAGCTTCCGTTCAGCGGAACCCACTTCGGACACCCCAGGCTTTTCAGCGTCCGCGTGCGCCTGTCGTTCCCTAAGCATCAGGTTTCCACTTGGTGAAGGACGGGCTCACGTTTCGTGAGAACGGCACGCACGAACAAGTAGATGAGACTCAAGAGGCCGAGCGCCAAGCCGACGACGACGCCGGCATCGATGATGCCTCGCCATGGTTGTGCGAGTTGGCGGATGGTGACGACGACCAAGACGATCCCAATCACCAGGCTCCGGCTCACGATGAGGACTTTTCGGGGCGCGTGGAACAGCCCCATACAAAAGGCCGGGGCGAGCAACACCCGTCCCCAGCTCGGGTTCCGCCCAAGATAGAGCGCTCGGTCCACGGTTCGCGGCGAGAACTTCCGATGGAAACCAACGAGCCCCTCGGCATACGCGTTCGTCGCAACCCAGGCGACGAGCACGACCCAGTGCCACAGTCCAAGCTGGCCCGCGCGGATTGGCTCGAGCGCAATCGGCGTGAGCGAGATCAGGGCGCGGGCAACGAGAGCCATGACTCCAGCGATTCCCCAGCTCGCGATGATGAGTCCTCTCCCGGTGCGCACGCGCAGCTATTCTAGCCGCAATCCGGTGCATTGCGGTGCTCAGGGCTTCTGGTTGTCACTCAGCCGCGTTCACGGTCGTTTCGGCCGTCAACCACGACCAGACGTCGTCGGCCGGCATCGGGCGTGCGTACAGAAAACCTTGCACGAGGTGGCAGCCTTGACGTTTCAGGATTTCGACTTGGCTATCTTCCTCGACACCTTCTGCCAAGACGTGAAGTCTCAACGCCCGGCCCAACGCAACGATGGCGGAGCAGATGCTGCGATCGTCTTCGTCTTCCGCGATGTCGCGAATGAAGGCGCGATCAATCTTGAGGGTATCGACGGGGAACGCCTTCAACACCGCGAGCGAGGAGTGACCGGTGCCGAAATCGTCGAGAGCCACGAGCGCGCCCAAATCCTTGAGCTCCGTCAGCACCCGACGCGCGTAGTTCTGGTCGTCCATGAGGACGGACTCGGTGAGCTCGAGCTCGAGTGTTTCGGGTGAAAGGCCAGTTTCGTCGAGGATGTCCGCGACTTTCTGGACGAGCTCACGCTGTCGAAACTGTTTGGCCGACAGGTTGACAGCGACCCGCAGATTGGAAAGTCCCGCGTATTGCCACGCCCGAGCTTGCGTACACGCCTTGCGGAGGACCCACTCGCCCACGGGAACGATCAGGCCAGTCTCCTCCAAGATCGGGATGAACTCTGCGGGTGAGCGCATGCCTTCCTCGGGGTCGTTCCAGCGCAGGAGCGCCTCGAGCCCGATCACTTTCCCGTCTTGCATGTCGAGATGAGGTTGGTAGTGCAGCACGAACTCCTTGCGCTTGAGTGCGCTCCTCAAGCGGTTCCCCATGGCGAGCCGATCGGGGAGGTTCTCGTTCAGCTGCGCGGAGTAGACACGGTAGTTGCTACCACCGTTGTTCTTGACACCAAGCATCGCAGCGTCGGCGTTTCGTAATAGCGTTTCGCTATCGCTCCCATCCGTGGGGTGAACCGCGATACCAACGCTCGCGGTGACGTAGAGATCTTGACCCTTGAAGGCGAACGGCCGCGAAAGAGCGTACATGATGCGCTGGGCAACGATGACGGCGTCCTGCGGACGAGACATCTCTTCGAGAAGCGCAGCAAACTCATCTCCGCCCCAGCGCGCCACCAGGTCGACGTTGCGCACGCAGTATCGAAGCCGGCCCGCGACCATGCGCAGAAGCTCGTCGCCGACCCCATGCCCGAAAGCGCTGTTGATCGCTTTGAAGCCGTCGAGTCCGATGAGCATCACTCCGGTGGTCTTGCCGTCACCCGCCCGAGACAGCGCTCGCGCAAGCTTCGAATGCAAGAGATGTCGTGTGGGAATCTCCGTTACCGAATCGAGCGTCGGTGGCTCGTCCGTTCCTTGTTCGAGCGCTTGCCGCTGGCGCTCGATGGCGCGCCGCATGCGCATGGTCTCGAGTGCATTCCTGATCGCACGATACGGCTCGGTGCTACCGGAGCGAGTCGAAAAGACAATGTCTTGTGCACCCGCGTCCAGCGCCGCTTGCGCGATGTCGTCGTCGTCATCATCAGAGGCGAGCATCAGGACCACCGGAACCGCAACTGCGTTCTCACGGTGGCCCAACTTCTCCAGAGCGTCCAAGCCGAAGTCACGGACGCGGTGACTCACCAGGACACAATCGAGCTCACCCGCATCCTCGATGGCGAGCCCCTTGCCGACATCACTCGCCTCCAAGAACCGAACGCCAGTATCGAGGTGCTGCTCGAGACGCCGCTTCCAGCGCTCACGGTCGCGCCGAAGCCTGTCGATGATGAGAATGGTCGCTTCGCTCGTCATGATGGATTGTCGGGAAAAAGCCGGAAAATGTGGCCTTCTACCTACGCTCACGGCGAGAAGCGCCGCAGCACAAACCGCTCGGGCACCATCTAAGCAAGGATTGTGCCCGGCCTTGCTCAATCGTCCAACTCGTTTCTTTTCATCACTGGAGTACCCCACGGTAAGTTGTAGGAATGCAGGGGGATTTATTTTTGCAACCTCGGCGAGCTGTTAACGGGTGGAAAAACCCTCGGCCCGAGCTCTCAACCCGCGCCCAGCGGCGGGCACAGAACTTGCATCCCCGATCGTTATCGTGTCGGAGGAACGGTCAGACAACACCACCGAGCTTCTTCTGCTCGCCACCGAACGCCAGGTGTATGCATTCGACCTGTCCCACCGCGCCCGCGTGACCATCGGCCGCCACGAGTCGAACGACTTAGAGCTCGCTTCGCGGACAGTCTCCAATTTTCACGCCGAGATCGTGAGCGAGAACGGCCGGCTCCACGTCCGGGATCTGGGCAGTACCAACGGAACACACGTAAACGAAGTTCAGATCGACTCCGAACGAGTGGACACCGGAGACCAGATCCGCGTCGGCAACCACGTGATGACGTTACAGCTCAAGTCGGTGGACGGCCCCGAAGCTGCATTCCTGCAATATCAGAAAAGCCCACAGGTCTTGGGCCCCGGAACCCGTGGACGCATCATTTCGATGAGCGGGCGCTCGGCCGACGCGATGAAGACGATTCGCGGTGTAGACCCGAACGACTTCACGTTTCCCGACCTGCTCAAGCTCCTGACCTCGAATACCCAATCGGTGCGAGCTGTCGTCACACGAGGCGCCGAGGTTGCCCGGGTCGTCATCCACAAACAAAACATCATCCACGCCGAATACGGCGATGCTGTCGGCGAGAAGGCACTCTACCGCCTGTTTGGATGGCGGGACGCCAGCTACGAAATCGAAGCGCTGCAACCCGCCGACGGAATTTCTCGATCGATTTCGCTACCGGTCGACACGCTCATCATGGAGGGAATGGAGCATGCGGTCGAGCTCGGCAGGCTCGTCGCCACGCTACCGCCTCTAGGAGCACCGCTTCGAATCAAAGAAGATTGCCCGCTTCCCATGACAGCGCATTCGCCCGAAGAGATTGAGGTGTTCCAGTTCATCGTTCGCCACGAAACGATCGGCACCGTGCTTGCGAAGTCTGCCCTCGCGGACGTGCGTGTTCTTCGTCTTATCGACTCGTTACTCCGTAAAGGTGTTTTCGAGACCGCAAGAGACACCGACGCTACGCTCGACGGAACGGCGCTTCCGGAATCTCTTCGAACCGGCAGCTGAGGCTCGCCAGCGCTACGTCGAGCTCCACGCGGTGAGACCGCGCTCTTCGTCGGTTCCCGGTATCGTATTGTCCAGGACGAGCGCGATGAAAGCGCCCACTGCCATCCCGGTACGACCGAGCGTATTGCTGACGTCCGCGAGGAGACTCCAAGCTGGTCCGAAGTCGACAGGGTTCGCGGTGAAGTATTGCGGAACCGAAAGCCCCATGAAGAACGCGAACCCGAGGATGAACAAATTGCGCGCTGAGTTCAGGTTCACGAACTGCAAGTTCGACAGTCCGACCGCGGCGATCATCCCGAACATCGCGCAGTACATGCCACCCACGATAGGTTGAGGGATCGTCGTAAAGAGCGCGCCGAACTTTCCGAACGCGCCGAGAACCAACATGAACGCGGCGCCGGTCTGAACGACGCGGCGGCTTCCGACCCGGGTCAGACCGATCGCTCCGATGTTCTCGCTGTAGGATGTCGTCCCGTTTCCGGTCCCGAAAATTCCGGCGATGAGACAGCCAACGCCCTCCATGCCGATGCCCCGGTTCACGACCGAAGAGCTCGGTACCGGTGCGCCCGCAAGCCGAGCGCACGCGTAGTAGTCTCCGACCGACTCCACCATCGAGGCGAGGTAGCCCGCGAGCATGCCGACGGTCGCGGCCAACCCGAAAACGGGCAGGCCCCATTGAAACGGATACGGGACTCGGACCCAGGGAGCTGCGCGCACGTTGTCCATCGAAACGTACGCTGGGTGACCTTCCGCAAACACGCCGAGCGCCGTGAGAAGGCTCGCCACACCCCAGGACAACAAGATCGCGAGCATGATGGGAAACAGCTCGAACGCCCGATGAGTGCGCCGCATGTATTGGCTGAACAAGATGATGAGGACGATCGTCAGCCCGCCGATCCCCCAATGCTTGCCCGCTTCGGGCGCACCCAAGTTGAAAAGCGCCAGTCCGATGAGCGCGATCGTCGGCGCGATCGTGATCGGCCCGACAAAGCGAAGAAGCTTTCCCATCAGCCCGGAGTAACCGATCAGCATTTCGAAAAACGATCCCGCGATGACGGCGCCTTGAATGTGTTGAAGCCGCACTTCGAAACCCGCTTCACGCACGGCAGCCATCCCTATTATCGAAATCGCAGGAGCGAGGAACGAGAATGTTCCTCCTTGGATGAGCGGCAGACGGTTGCCCCACGTCGTTTGTAAAAGCGTCGTGATGCCGCTGACGAAGAACATCGTCCCGATGAGCCAGCCGAGCTCGATGGGCTTATCTGCAATCCCGAGAGGCTCGCTCAAGATCAACGGGATCGCGACCGTCGAGCCGAACATCGTGAGGTATTGCTGGAAGCCGAGTGGGATGACTTCGACCCAGGGCGGGTTGTCGTCGATGGAATAGATGAGCTTTGGCTTCAAGAAGCGTTAAAGGTAGGCGCGCGCCTCGACGATGTCAATTCGAACGTGCGCAGCAAGAAAAGTGAGAGAATGTGCGGCATGGAATTCGCGACTTGTCTAGCCTCTGCGGTGAGTCTTTCTTTTCCAGCTCAGCTCAGGGCAGCAGCCCCGTCATGTCGCCGTAGGTCTCCGGCCGGCGGTAGCGGTAGAACTGCCACACCCGGCGGACCTCTTCGATCATGTCGAGGTCCATCTCCGCCGTCACGAGCTCGTCTTGATCTTCACTGCCTTCCGCAAGAAACTGCCCACGCGGGTCGACGAAGTAGCTGTGTCCGTAGAATTTTCCGATGTTCCACGGCGCTTCCTCTCCGACGCGGTTGAGACAACCCATGAAGTACCCGTTGGCAACGGCATGCGCGGGCTGCTCGAGCTTCCAAAGATACTGCGATAACACGGCCACCGTGGCCGATGGATTGAACACGATCTCCGCACCAGCCAGCCCGAGCAAACGCGCTCCCTCGGGAAAATGGCGGTCGTAACATATATAAAGGCCGACTTTCGCGTGCGCCGTATCGAATACCGGATAACCGAGATTGCCGGGCTTGAAGAAATACTTCTCCCAGAACCCGGACGTGTGCGGCAAGTGGTTCTTCCGGTACTTGCCCAGATACTTCCCATCCGCATCGATGATCGCCGCCGAGTTGTAGTAAACACCCGCCTGCTCCCGCTCATAGATCGGAATGATGAGAACCATTTCGTACTTCTGCGCGTAAGGCGTGAGCGCTTCCGTCGTCGGTCCCGGGATCGGCTCGGCAGCGTCGTACCAGCGCGCGTCCTGAGACGGGCAAAAGTAGGGCCCGTTGAAAATTTCCTGGAGGCACAGAATCTGAACGCCCTCCTGCCCCGCTTCCTCAACGAGCGGGATGTGCTTTTCGAGGGCCGCGTCCTGGATTTCCTTCACGGGACGAGTTTCGTCGTTGATGGGATTTTCACATTGGATGAGACCGCCTTTCACGAGCCTGGCCATCGCTGAACTCCTTTTCACTTTTCAGTGTCGCGCGCTGCGCAAGGGACGCTATCAGACGCGCCCACGGACAAGCTCTCCTTATGGCCCTCGAGCTCCCCGGGCGGCTGGACGCTAGCCCGCGCCGGGAAGCCCGAGCTCGAGGGGTAGCGTTCCCAACACTCCCAATCTAAATGATTGCGAGACCACGACTCCGTCCTCGAACGCGACGGGAAGCGGCTACAGGCATCTTGCCGCGAAGCGGCACCGAAGGAGCTTCCCGCCGGGCCGCGGAGTTTAGTACATCACGGACGTTCTGGCAACGACATCAATTTCCCGGTAGTGCTGTAGTTTGATCAAACTGATGCACTACCAATTTCCGGCCAGGCGATTGAGTACGTGCTGCGACCGCTCGACGAGCTCCGCCACGAGCTCCGCCGCCCGACGGTTTCGGAAGAGACCAACACCCTGGCCCGCCCACATCGCCATGAAGCGTGAGTCTCCGCGTTCGGCCACTGCCTTGCGCAACTCTCTGGATACTGAATGAGGTAACATTTCGACCATGATTGGCGACAACGCTCGGCGGAGCCTAAGTATCGATGGGGCGCGGCTCATGCGCCGCCTCAACGAGCTCAACCAGCGGGGGGCACGGGATGACGGCGGCTGCAACCGCCTCGCGTTCACCGACGCCGACAAAGAAGGTCGTGACCTCGTCACCGGATGGATGCGCGAGCTCGGGATGAGCGTTACCGTCGACGCTATCGGTAACGCCGTCGCGGCGCGCCCGGGTGCGGAAGACGGCCCGCCGGTCATGTGCGGCTCGCACATCGACACCGTACGCACAGGTGGTCGCTACGACGGAAACCTCGGTGTGCTCGCCGGACTCGAGATCATCGAAACGCTGAACGACGCGGGGCTCACCACGCGCCGTCCCCTCGCGGTCGCGTTCTTCTCTAACGAGGAAGGTGCACGCATCGCGCCTGACATGATGGGTAGCCTGGTATACGTCGGTGGGCTCCCGCTCGCGGAAGCACACGCCGCGGTGAGTATCGATGGCAAGACCGTCGCCGACGAGCTCGAGCGGATCGGCTATCGCGGCGACGCGCCTGTTCCCGGCGCGACACCGTACGCGTTCGTCGAGCTTCACATCGAGCAAGGTCCGATCCTGGAGGCGGAGGGCATCGGCCTCGGCGCGGTCACCGGTGTCCAGGGGATCTCGTGGACCGAAGTCACGGTGGAAGGCCAAGCGAACCACGCGGGCACGACACCGATGTCGTACCGCCACGACGCCGGTTACGTCGCCGCGGAAACAGCAGCGTTCGTCCGGCGTTTGGTGAAAGAGATGGGAGGCGCGCAAGTCGGCACCGTCGGCGCGATCGACCTCGACCCGAACCTCGTGAATGTCGTCGCCCGGAAAGCCGTGCTCACCGTCGATCTACGCAACACCGACGAGAGTCTGCTGCAACAAGCCGAGGCGCGACTCAACCAGCACCTCGACACTATCGCCGAAGCCGAAGGCGTCGAGACCACGACGCGCAAGCTCGCACGGTTCGAGCCCGTCGATTTCGACCGGCGCGTTATCGAGCTCGTCGAAGATACGGCCAAAGCCCTCGGGAACACAGTCCGCCAACTACCCGCGGGAGCGGGACACGACGCCCAGATGCTCGCGCGCGTTTGCCCGACGGGCATGGTGTTCACGCCGAGCGTCAAAGGCATCAGCCACAATCCGAAAGAGCACACCGACCCGAAAGACCTCGAAGCCGGCGCCAACGTCTTGCTTCAACTGCTTCTCACCCTGTCCGAGTCCGACGACATCCCGGTGCGTTTATGAGCCGCGAGGTCGTCATCGCAGCGGCCCAGCTCGGTCCCATCTCGAGAAGCGACAGCCGCGAGGCCGTCGTCGAACGGCTCCTCGCCCTCTTGCATCAAGCCCACGAGCAAGGCGCCGAGCTCGTGGTGTACCCGGAGCTCGCACTCACAACGTTTTTCCCGCGTTGGAGCATCGACGACCAGGACGAGATCGACAGATTTTTCGAGCGCGAGATGCCGAACGCAGCAACGCAGCCGTTGTTCGACGAAGCGAATAAACTCGGCGTCGGTTTCAGTGTCGGTTATGCCGAGCTCACACCGGACGGGCACCACTACAACACGCAGATTCTTGTCGAGCGCAACGGCACCGTTGTCGGAAAGTTTCGCAAAGTCCACCTCCCCGGCCACGAAGAGAACGAAACGTGGCGCAAGTTCCAACATCTGGAGCGGCGTTACTTCGAGCCGGGCCCCGAAGGCTTTCAAGTGTGGCGCGCGTTCGGTGGCATAATAGGCATGGCCATTTGCAACGATCGGCGTTGGCCGGAAACGTATCGCGTGATGGGTCTTCAAGGCGCGGAGCTCATTCTCATCGGCTACAACACGCCAATTCACTACGCGCCTGATCCCAGCCAGGACGTTCTCCGAAGTTTTCACAACCATCTCGTCATGCAGGCGGGCGCGTATCAGAACGGCACGTGGGTCGTCGGTGTCGCCAAGGGCGGCTGTGAAGAAGGCGTCGATTCGCTTACAGAGAGTGCGATCATCGCCCCTTCGGGGCAGATCGTCGCGCGATGCGACTCGGAGAGTGACGAGGTCGCCGTCGCGCGATGCGATCTCGATATGTGTAAGAACTACAAAGGCACGCTGTTCGACTTCGAGCGCTACCGCATGCCCGAGCACTACAAG
Source organism: Candidatus Marinacidobacterales bacterium (assembly GCA_965237955.1). Lineage (GTDB taxonomy): Bacteria > Acidobacteriota > Vicinamibacteria > Marinacidobacterales > SMYC01. Next base: position 6,631,144 of record OZ250169.1, read on the forward strand.
CGCATCACCGAGCAACGCGGCGCTATTGAACCGGCCCCGGACTGACCCGGAATGACCCAATGACGTTTACGCTGAACGGAAACTCGACAGACATAAAGGGTCGCCACCCCCATCTTTTGTCCGCTCTGCGCGACGAGCTCGGAGTGATTTCGCCCAAAGATGGTTGCGCGCCTTCGGGTCAGTGTGGCTGCTGCGTCGTTCTCATCGACGGGCGTGCGGTCACGAGCTGCACGCAGTCGGTGGACTCGATCGAAGGGAAAGACATCGTCACCCTCGAAGGCGTGGACGACGCCGAAGTCGATCGCTACGCGCGCGCGTTTGCATCCACGGGCGCTCTCCAGTGCGGATTCTGTACCCCAGGCATCGTCATGCGCACCAAAGCGCTGCTGGACTCCAAAGGAAAAGACTTGAAGCGCGACGAGGCGGCGCGTTTCCTAGGGACGCATCTTTGTCGCTGCACGGGTTACGTCAAAATTCTCGACGCCATCGAAGCACTCGCTCGAGGGGAAAACGTCGACGTCGAGCTCCCGCGAGGCGTGGGGACGTGCGGCATCAAGTACGAAGGCTGCGATCTCGCCGTCGGGCGACGGCCCTACATCGACGATATGCGAGAGCCCGGGATGCTCCATGCCGCGTTGAAGCTCACCGATCACGCGCGCGCCGAGATCATCGCCATCAATCCATCGCACGCGCTCGAAGAGCCCGGCGTCGAGGCGGTGTACACCGCGGCCGACGTGCCGGGCGAGCTCCGTATCGGTCTCATCCACAAAGACTGGCCGGTGTTTATTCCCGAAGGCAGCATCACGTCCTATCTCGGCGACGTGCTCGCGATCGTCGTCGCGCGCGACCGTGAGACCGCCCGCCGCGCGGCAGCACTCGTCGACGTCACCTACAAGGAGCTTCGCCCGTTAACCGACCCGGTGGCGGCGATCGATGACGAAGACAACGCCGTCTGGACTCTGGACGGCAACGTGTTGTCGCGTTCGAGCTACCTTCGGGGTAACGTCGACGACGCGCTCGCGAGCTCGGCCCACAAGGTGCACGAGGTCTTCCAGACGCAACGCGTCGAGCACGCGTACCTCGAGCCCGAATCTACGCTCGCGGTCTCTCAGCCCGGAGGAACCCTCCAAGTGTATTCGGGCGGCCAAGGCATCTGGGACGATCGCAATCAGATCGCGTCCGTGCTCGGTGTTCCTCAAAACGCGGTGCGCGTCGAGCTCGTCTCGAACGGTGGTGCTTTCGGCGGCAAGGAAGACATGTCGAACCAAGCGCAAACCGCGCTTGCGGCCTATCTTCTGCAAAAGCCGGTGAAGTGTACCCTCAGTCGTGAAGAGTCGCTCCTCATGCACCCGAAACGACACCCGATCCGGATGGAGTATTGGGCGGGCTGCGACGCGGACGGCAAACTCACCGCGATCAAAGCCCGCATGATCGGCGACTCCGACCCGTACGCGTCGGTCGGGATGAAAGTGCTGGAGCGAGCCGCGGGTCACGCGACCGGTCCGTACCAAGTTCCTTCCGTCGACATCGAGTCGATCGCGGTGCGCACCAACAATCCCGTATGTGGCGCCTTCCTCGGCTTCGGTGCGAACCAGGCGCACTTCGCCGTCGACGGCGTTTTGGATCGCCTCGCGGAGAAAGTCGGCATCAGCGGTTGGGAGCTGCGCTCGCGCAATATCATCGAGCCGGGAAAGCTCTGGGGACCGGGCCAAATCATGGATGACGGTTGCCTCGGGGCACGCGTCTGTCTGGACTCCGTGAAACGTGCTTACGACCAGGCGGTCGCGGACGGAAAAGCTGTCGGCGTCTCGTTGGGACTCAAGAACTCCGGTCTCGGAAACGGGTTCAAGGAGATCGCCAAAGCCGTCGTGCGCTTCGAGGACGACGGTATCGTCGAAATCCGCCACTGCTGGACCGAGATGGGGCAAGGCGTGCATACGGTCGCGCTTCAAGTAGCGGTGGAAGAGCTCGGCGTTTCACCGGAGAAGGTCCGCGTCATCGTCGACACGTCGCGCGAGCTCGGCGCCGGGCAAACGACAGGCTCGCGCGGAACGTTGATGACTGCGGGCTCGGTGAAGGATGCGTGCCGCGTCGCGCTCGAAGACGGCAAGAGGACCGGCGTCGATTACCACGGCGAGTACCGCGTGGATTGGACCAACTCGCTTTCCGACGGTGTGGACAATCCCATCATCCACTCGACGTTCGGCTATGCCGCGCAGCTCGTCATCGCGGATCGCGAGAGCGGCAAGATCGAGCGCGTGGTCGCCGTACACGACGTTGGCCGCGCCGTGAATCCGATCCTCTGTGAAGGCCAAATCGAAGGCTCAGTACACATGGGGCTCGGCTTCGCGCTCAGCGAAGACTTCCCCGCCGACGAGAACGGGCGTCCGACCAACATGACCATCAAGAGCCTCGGTATCCTGCGGGCGGGAGACATGCCGGAGGTCGACGTGAAGCTCGTCGAAAGCCCGCAGCCGAACTCGCCTTACGGCATCAAAGGCGTCGGCGAAATCGGCCTGGTGCCGACCGCGGGCGCGGTGGCTGCGGCACTTCACGACGCCGACGGGAAGTGGCGCACGACGCTTCCCATGGCACAGCGCGGCAAGTGAATACCACTCCGGGACTCGTCTGCGCCCACCATCATCTTTATTCCGCCCTCGCGCGCGGGATGCCGCCGCCACCCCGAACCCCGACGACGTTTCAGGAGATCCTCGAGCTCATCTGGTGGCGTCTCGATAAGGCGCTCGATCTCGAGATGATCGAGTGGTCGGCCAAGCTCGGCGCGCTCGAAGCGCTCGAGCGCGGGACGACCGCCATCATCGAGCACCACGCGTCACCGAGCGCCATCGAAGGATCCCTGTCTGTCATTGCAGATGCGTGCGCTGAGGTCGGCGTTCGCCTCTCGACCTGTTACGAAGTCACTGACCGAAACGGTCGCGACGAAGCCAAAGCGGGTCTTGCCGAGAACGAGCGCTACCTCAAGGCCGGAGGACGCGGCTATGTGGGCGCCCATGCGTGCTTCACGCTCTCGGACGAAACACTCGACGCCGTGTGTGCGCTCGCGGAGGAGCTCGACGTCGGCGTCCACATCCACGTGGCCGAAGGACCCGAAGACATCGACGCAGGCAAGCGACTCGAAGAACGTGCGCGCGACAACTGGATCCTCGTCCATGCCGTCCACCTCGATCGCGAGCTTCCCGGAACGATCGCACACAATCCCCTGTCCAACATGAACAACGCCGTCGGCTACGCCGCGCCAGCCAAGCGTCCGAACCCAATCGTTCTCGGCACCGACGGCATCGGCGGCGACATGATCGAAGCGTTCCGCATGGCGTACCTGCGCGCCCGCGAGACCGACGTTACCTTTTCGCCCGAGACCGCGTGGAGCTGGCTCGAAGCCAACTGGGAGCTCTTTCCCGAGGCCAAAGACGATCGCGTCACCTGGTCGTACGACCCCATGGAACCGTGGCATCTAGCGTTCACCCCTGGAGTCCGGCCACTCGAAATCGTCGTCGACGGAGAGAAGGTCGTGGCGGACGGCAAGCCGACGCGCGTCGATCCCATCGAAGTTAGAGCCAAAGCGCGGGAGCAAGCCGAGCGCCTGTTCGAGAAACTCTGATGACGACAATCATTCGCAACGAGTCGACGGTTGCGCTGCCGGACGGATTCAAAACGTCGCCGAAGCCCCTCGAGCTCCATGAAAAACTCCCGCACTACGCTCCGACCCCACTCATCGATGCACCGCCGATTGCGGAGAGGCTCAGTCTCTCTCGAGTACTCGTCAAAGACGAATCGCAACGCTTCGGCATGCCCTCGTTCAAGCTTCTCGGCGCGTCGTGGGCGACGTTCCGCGCGCTCGTCGACTACATCGGACGCGATCCCGCACCCTGGGTCGATATCGACGGGTTGCGCGAACAGGTCGCGCCACTGCGGCCGTTCGCACTCGCGGCAGCCACCGACGGAAACCACGGCCGCGCGGTTGCGCGCATGGCGAAGCTTCTAGACTTCGAGGCGAAGATCTTCGTTCCCGCGGGAACAACCCAAGCCCGCATCGATAGGATCGAGAGCGAAGGCGCGAGTTGCACCGTCGTCGACGGCGACTATGATGACACCGTGGCCCGCTCCGCCGAAGAAGCCAGCCATCGCTGTCTCGTCATCGACGACACCTCGTGGCCCGGCTACGAAGACATCCCCCGCTGGGTCGCCGAAGGCTACGCGACCATCTTTTATGAGATCGACGAAACCCCCGACGTCGTCTTCGTTCCTCTCGGTGTCGGCGCACTTGGCGCCGCCGCCACGGACTTCTACAAACGCGCCGACGATACGACCATCGTCGGCGTCGAGCCCAAGACGTGCGCGTCGGTCCTCGCATCAATCCAAAAAGGCGAGCTCGTGACCGTGCCCGGACCTCACCCATCAATGATGGCCGGCCTCAACTGCGGCACACCGTCCGCGGTCGCGTTCCCGACGCTAAAAGCGGGCCTCGACTGGTGCGTCTCCGTGGAAGACAGCTACGCCGAACAAGCCATGCGCACCCTAGCGGTGTGCGGCATCATCTCGGGCGAAACCGGCGCGGCCGCGCTCGCGGGCCTCGTCGAACCCGCTAGAGCTGGGCAAAGAATCGACTGTCCTAGTGATTTCTACCGAAGGCGCCACCGACCCGGCCGCGTACGAACGAATCGTAGGCCGTAAGCCGACTTGAAGCTCAACCTCTCGCCCGTCCCGCCTTCGCTACTAGCTTCGGCGGGTTAGCTCAGAAGCGACCGCGACCGCGAGGTCGTCGAAGCGCTCTTTCGTGTCGAAAGCTACGCGTCCGAGTTCGAAGACCTCGAGCGACTCGTTCCCACGGACGACAGACGCCAGGCGAAGGAGGTCGCCGATAGCTAGAGGTTTTGCTCTTTCAGGCGACCCTGGATGTACTTGTGAAGTATGCTTGTGATGAGCGTCTGATACGGGATGCCTTCAGTCAACGCGCGTTTTTGCAGGGCTTCGAGATCTTTGCTGGTTATCCGGATGTTTACGCGACGGTCTTTCCTGAACGTCGCTCGCGCATAGTCTTGATATCGCTTCAGCGCGCCTTCTTTGTCGCGGACGCTCTCCCACTCGCCGGCATCAAAGGATTCGACGAGCTCTTTCTCCTCTTTGTCGAGCTTGGGCATCCATCGGCCTCCCAGGTATCGTTTCGTCGCCTTGCGACTCGGGATGATGGTCTTCAAAAACAATTCTTCTTCTGATTCCACGAACGGCACGAGATAGGCGTAGTCGTCCACGGCGACGACGAACAAGCGCTGTTCGGGGTAGCGCTCGTCGTTTGGGTGTTCCAGCACATCGAGGACGTCACCACGCTCGATGTGAAACACGACTTCCTCGAAAGAGATTCCGCGCTCCCGTACGAGCTGCTCGTTCTTCTCGTGGTTCCAAGAGAAGTACACCTAGAAACTAATTGTATCATAATGTGTGCCTATTGCACTCAGACTTACTACACTCAACGTACTCTGATAGGTCAATCGCAATCGTTGTGCGCTTCATAGCTTCATAATTCCATACTTTCTGCTTTCGCGGCACACTGGCTGCAAACTAGGCGATATGGGCGTAGAATACGGCCCATGACTACGACAGCCCGAGCGGTTGCATTCCTCCTATCGTGCGGCACGTTTGCGAGCGTGGCCGTCGCGCAGACCTACGACATCGTCATACAGCACGGGCACGTGATCGACCCCCGAAACGGTATCGATGCGGTGATGGACGTGGCGATTGGCGACGGCGTCATCGCGGCGGTCCAGACCGAAATCGCGGCGTCGCGGGGTGAAACCGTTATCGACGCCTCGGGGCTCTACGTGACTCCGGGCCTCGTCGATCTCCACACGCATGCGTTCTTCGGAACCGAGCCCAACGCCGCGTACAGCAACGGGTACAACGCGCTGCCTCCGGATGGGTTCACGTTCCGCGCCGGGATAACGACCGTCATCGATCTCGGTGACGCCGGGTGGCGGAATTTCGTTCAGTTCAAAGAGCAGGTCATCGACCGGTCTCGAACGCGCGTGCTGGCGTTTCTCAACATCGTGGGCTCGGGGATGAAAGGCGGTCCCATCGAACAGAACCTCGTGGACATGGATCCGAAGCTCACCGCTATGCGTGCCGCGGAGTTTCCCGAGGTCGTCGTCGGCATCAAAGTCGCGCACTACCAGGGCGGGGACTGGGATCCGGTCGATCGGGCTGTCGAGGCAGGCAAAATCGCCGGCGTCCCGGTCGCCGTGGACTTCGGGGGACACATGCCGCCCCTTTCCCTCGAAGAGCTGTTCATGACGCATCTACGTCCCGGCGATATCTTGACGCACGCGTACGCGAATGTCCGCGGCCGCATTGCGATTGTCGACAACACCGGCACGCTTCGTCCGTTCGTGCCGCTGGCGAGGGAGCGCGGGATCGTTTTCGATGTCGGCCACGGCGCTGGAAGCTTTCGATTCAATCAAGCGGTGCCGGCGATGCAGCAAGGCTTTCCGCCCGACACGATCAGCACCGACTTGCATCGAGCGAGCATGAACGCGGGGATGAAGGACATGCTGAACGTGATGTCCAAGTTTCTGAACCTGGAGATGCCGCTTCCCGATGTGATCGAGGCGTCGACATGGCGTCCCGCTCGAACCATCAAGAGAGACGACATCGGACACCTGAGCGTAGGCGCCGAAGCAGACCTCACGGTTCTCCGGTTGCGCGAAGGCGACTTCGGCTTCGTCGACGTCGCCGGCGGGAAGCTCGCCGGGAGCCAGAAGCTCGAATGCGAGCTCACCGTGCGCGCCGGTGAGGTGGTTTGGGATCTGAACGGATTATCGCGACCGGCGTGGGACGCGAGTCCTTGATTCTAGCGACGCCGCAACGTTCTCAATAGGCGAATCAAATCTCGAAATCCTCCGATCGTAATCCAAACCAGAAACGTGGAACCTAAAGCGAACATCACATAGATAGCGCGGCCAGGATGACCCAGTCGATGGTGTGAAGGTTCACGCTCTACCTTTTCTCTTGACGCTCGCGCCCGGGTTCGTTTAACTGCCTGCTACAAATGTCTATCATCGACAGCCATTGTCCCATCGGAGCCGGCATCCGCTGGGCTACACCGACTTCTGGTACGATGCCGTCCCGGCCGCGCCGCAATCGGAGAACATCTATCTCGAGACCTCGCTCATCGACATCATGAATATTCAAAACGCGATCGAGAAAGTTGGCGCGGAGCGGATCCTCTTCGGCTCCGACTGCCCGGAAAGCGATCTCTCGCTCGAGCTCGAGAAGATCGCCATGGTCGACATGAACGACGAGGCGAGGCGCCGCACCGCCAATCACTTGAAGCTTCCGGTGCTGTTCCATGACGGGACGTTGCACGAGATCGTTTCGGAGATCGATTCACGATGAAGCTAGGACCCACTCTCTCGGAAATGCGCGAGCCGTGGACCATCGATCCCTCGACGCGCAAGCAGGCTCTCGACGCCAAAGCGTCGGACCCGCTCGACGCCGTCAACCTCTACAACATCACCTGGTACGACGCGGACGACGAGATCCAGCACTTCGTGATCCCGCCCGCGGTGACCGGCGTCGAGGCACCCATCGTCGTCATCTACAGCCGCGATTTTCCGACGGGAAGCCACAAAGTCGGCGCCGCGTACTCCGTTCTCGCGGAGCTCATCGTCTCCGGTGAAGTCGATCCCGAAAAGCACCGTCTCGTGTGGCCGAGCACCGGCAACTACGGAGTTGGGGGCGCCTGGGTCGGTGGCCGCGTTGGCTGCAAGAGCATCGTGGTGCTTCCGGAAGGCATGAGCCGCGAGCGTTTCGAGCTCATCGAGAGCTTCGGCGCCGAAATCATCAAGACGCCGGGAAGCGAGTCGAACGTCAAGGAGATCTACGACAAGACGTGGGAGCTTCGACAGGACCCCGAGATACGCATCCTGAATCAATTCGAGGTCATGGGGAACTACCGCTTTCACTACGAGGTGACGGGTAACTCAGTGGTCGAGCTCGCCCAGCGGCTCGGAGCCATTGGGGTCGGGAGCGGCTCGGCGGCCGCGTTCGTCTCGTCGATGGGAAGCGCCGGTACGATCGCGGCCGGCGATCGTCTGAAACAGGTTTGGCCCGATCACAAAATCGTGGGGCTCGAGCCTATCCAATGTCCTACGCTCTACAACAACGGCTACGGCGCTCACGAGATCCAGGGCATCGGCGACAAGCATGTGACTTGGATCCATCACGTCAACAACATGGATGCGATGATGTGCATCGACGATCTGTCCTCGGTGCGCGGGCTGCAGCTCTTTACCGACGACACCGGGCGACGGGTGCTCGAGGAGCGGTTCGCGGTGTCATCGAGCGACGTCGCCATGCTGGCGTCGATCTTCGGGATCAGCGGTGTATGCAATTTGCTCGGTGCAATCAAAACCGCGAAATACTACGGCTTCGGCAAGGACGATCTCGTGGTGACGGTTTGCACCGATGATATCGGCCGTTACGGAAGCGTCATGGAGTGGCTGACAAAGCAAGAAGGCCCGATGGACGAAGCCGTGGCGACGGCTCGCATGACCGGCATCTTCCACGGTGCGGGACTTGATTGGATACAAGAAGGAACGGTCCATAACCGGAATACGTGGCACAACCTCAAGTACTACACCTGGGTCGAACAGCAAGGAAAGAGCGTCGACGAGCTCGATGCCCAGCGCGAGCCTGGCTGGTGGCAAGCACACCAGAGCCGCATCCCGGACGTCAACGAAAAGATTCGTGCTTCCCGCTGAAATGAGCCGCTTTTACGGTACTATGGACGCTCATGAAAACAATTCGGCTCTTGTTCCTCGCATCCTGTCTGTGCATCGCGACCTTTGGTTGCCAAGCCGTTTCTGGTGTTTCGAACCTCTTCAATGACGGGGACCCCGATCTGATCCCGCTCCCCGTGGCCGGGTTTTGCCGCGACGGTAGCGTCTCAGTGACGCTACGCAATCAAGGGCCCTCCGACGCGGATTCCTCGACGACCACGGTAACGTTCGCGGGCGGCGGATCGGTGCAGTTACCGACGCCGGCGATTGAAGGCGGCCGTATCGAGTCGCTTCCGCCGCTCACGATCCCAGCGAAGTGTTTCGCGCCGAGCTGCTTTTTCCAGGTGATCGTCGATTCGAACAACGACATCGAAGAGAGCGATGAGTCGAACAATAGCGTCGATGAAACCTGTTCAGCCCCCTGACGGCGCTTCGTCCCGGTTCCAGATCAAACTTTTTCTCAGCTCACGCGCCATCCCGAAAGCGATGCGTATGACGGACGTCTTGACCAGGTCATAGAAAAGGTTGCCGCGGTAGCCGAAGTGACTCGTAATGATGTGGGAATGCACGGCCCGCTCGAGCATCGTCAAGCCGTTCGGTAACGAGTGCTGCCAGTACCGGCGTCATCGCTCGTCCGCGACGTTCGCGATCGTCGGAAACACCGCCGGGCCGGATTTCGTGTTTCACCCGCATCCTCGCGATCGAGATTCCGGGCAAAACCGTCGGATTCGCTGGCACCATTGCCGGCAATTGTCCTTAGCGCCCTAGCTGAAGAGCCCTGCCAGCTCAACCTCTAGCGCCGCCTCGGCCTCTTGTTGAGTCTCTCCTATCGCGATCACGTCTAGCTTTCCTGATTCCTGCAAAGGGCCGACGTTGTAGAGAATGAACCGTCCTTTGCCACTCGCGGGATGGTAGAGCTCACTTCTTAGCCGACTCTGCACTTCCTCGAAGGACGTGCCAACGAGATGCTCGGATACATAGTCTTGAGCGCGGTACGGCGGCCGGTTACTCGGGACAAGACGGTCGACGAGAGACATCGGGATGCTCGTGCCGCCCCATCGACCATTGCACTCGGTAAACCGCGCGCGCTCATCGTCGAGCACGATGAAATCAAACGAGCATCTTCCGACGTAGCCGAGCTCTTGCAGAGCCGTGGCCACTCGAGTTGACGCCGTCGCCAGCTCGACAGCAATCGGATGCGTGAGCGGACGACTGCCGACGAAAATCTTCTCGGGTCCTTTCAGGATCTGCTCGTAGACGCCTTCGACGATCGGCCGCCCCTGTCCGCGCGGTGGAATCCACGTTTGTGTGGACGGAGAAAGATCGGTTTCTTCCCACGCGACAGCGAGCACATCTTCCGCGCCGTCCCACTCGGTACGCTCGAGGAACGCGCACACGACGTCTTCGACGTCTTGTTCGAGGAGCTCGGCCGAATCGAAAACTTCATTCCCCATGGCCGAAGCACAGCGGGTTCGCTTGAGACCGACGCGGGTACACGTCTTGGCGATCTCGCGAAGATGGTGCGCGATCACGCGAGGCTCACGTGCAATCTCGGTACGGACGAGCCACTCCTTCCCAAGTGTTTGCTCGACTAGCTCGCTGAAGGATTTTTTATCATTCGCGATCCACGTGACCGGAGGCGGCGGCCCGATGACTTTGACGGGCGCGTTCGCATCGGCTTCCACGCGCGCCGCCAGCTCCCATACCGGCTCGATGCTCATGTAGGGATGGATCAACAAGCCTCGCGCGGCGCGGGCGCGCTCGACAATCTGCGCGAGCGCGGTGCCGCAGCCGCAAGCCTTCGCGACCGCGAGAGGTGACGTGACGATCTCCGCAATCACCGGCTCGGGCGAGCCCATGCGCAAAGCGTCGCGACAATACTCTTCATAGCCTTCGACGGGAGGGGTTACCGCGGCATAAAGGTCGCCGACGCCGGCGCGCACGCGTGCGCGGTGCTGGTACTCCTCGATCCCGATGATTTTGCCGAGAAACGGAATTTCAGAGACGTCGTCGAGGTAGAGCGTGGGGTAGCCGCTCTCGCCCCTCCAAAGGTGCTCTTCGTAGTTCGATCCCATTGATTTACAATCCCAGATTATGAGCCGTGTCGCACTCTATCTCCAGGACGCGCATCCTCTCGAGGATTGCATTCGCTTCGCGAGCTACGCCGAGGAAAAAGGATTCGAAGCCGTGTGGCAGGCGGAGAGCCGCCTCGTCCGGGACGCTATCGTTCCCATGGCCGCCTACGCGGCTGTCACGTCACGTATCAAAATCGGCTCGGGTGTCATCAATAACTGGACGCGCAATATCGGGCTTCTGGCCGCGACGTATTTGACCCTCGACGACCTCGCCCCCGACCGCATCTTGTGCGGCATCGGTGCGTGGTGGGATCCGCTCGCAAAAAACGTCGGCATCGACCGCCGGAAGCCATTGCTCGCAATGAAGGAGACCATCGAAGTCTTCCGCAAACTGCTGCGGCTCGAGAACGTGACGTTCCACGGCGAGTTTCACCACGTGGACGGCATCGAGCTCGACGTCGTCCATGGCCGGCGCGAGCCTAGAAACGTTCCTGTGTTGATCGGTGCAACCGGAAACAAGATGCTCGAGCTCACCGGCGAGATCGCCGATGGCTGCTTACTGAACTACTGCGTCCCGCCGTCCTACAACGACCGCGCGATGGAGCTCCTGACGGCGGGCGCCAAGAAAGCGGGCCGCAGCATCGATGACATCGACCGCCCGCAGCTCATCGTCTGTTCCGTCGACCACGATCGCGCCCGCGCCATCGAAGGCGCCAAGGAGCTGATCACACAATACCTGGCGCAGCAACCTCACATCGCCAAAGCGTCCGGCGTCGACGACCAAAGAACAAATCCACGAAGCCATGCAATACGTCCCCGACGAGCTGATCCTGAACATCACCGCCACCGGAACCCCGGAAGAAGCGAAAGCCCGGGTCGAAGACTACAAGGCCAGAGGCTGCACCTGCCCTGTGCTTTACCCGTTGGGCGACGCAAAGCTGATGATCGACACCTTCGCCAACCGAGGCACAGCCGATGGCTGACGGCCGATGGCCGACGGCGGAATCCCCGACTATCTAATCATCGCCCTACCGGACTCCCCAGAGTAGTTAATGAACACCGTCTTCAGCTCGGTAAAGAAATTCAAACCCTCTTCCGACATCTCACGCTCGCCCACTCCGGTCGACTTCATCCCGCCGAACGGAAGCTGCGCTTCGCCGCCAATGGTCGGCTCGTTGACGTGCACCATCCCCGTTTCCACTTCAGCGATGAACCGCATCACGTGGTTCACGTCCTGAGTGAAAATCGATGTCGTCAGTCCGAACTCCACCGAGTTCGCCATCCGTAAGGCCTCGTCGATATCGTTTGCGCTCGCCACCGATAGCACCGGCCCAAACACCTCTTCTCGGAAGATACGCATCTCCGGACGCACGCCGTCGAAGATCGTCGGCTCGACGAAAAATCCGTTTTCGAGTCCCTTCGGCCTACCGCCTCCGCTGATGAGCCGTGCGCCTTCCTTCTTCGCGATCTCGATGTAGTCGAGATCCGTCTTGAACTGGCTCTCGTCCACGGCGGGCCCAATGTCGACGCTCTCGTCGGCACCGGGGCCGACTTTCATCTTCTTGGTGAGCTCGGTAATGCGCTCGACGAGCTCTTCCTTCGTCGACTCGAGCGCGATGACACGCGACGTCGCGGTACAACGCTGCCCGGTCGAGCCGAACGCGCCATCTCGGATCGCCACCGCCGCCTTCTCGAGATCCGCATCGGGCATCACGACCACGGCGTTTTTTCCACCCATCTCGCACGTGACTTTCGCGCCGCGCGACGCCGCTTTGACGTACAAGTCGCCCCCCACGCTATTCGAGCCCGTAAAGGAAATGATCGGGATATGGGTTGAATTCACGATCGCCTCGCCGACGGTCGAGCCCGGTCCGACCACGACATTGAAAACGCCGGGCGGAAGCCCCGCTTCTTCGTAAATCTCCGCGAGAACGGCGGCGGTCGCCGGGGTCAACGCGGCCGGTTTGAACACGACCGCGTTCCCTGCCACGAGCGCGGGCGCGGACTTCCACACCGGGATGGCCCAGGGGAAGTTCCACGGCGAGATGAGCCCGACGACGCCCACCGGTTGACGGATGGTGTAAGTGAAGGTGTCCCGGATCTCCGAGGGGAGCGTCTTGCCGCCCATACGGAAACCGGCGCCGGCGTAGTACTCGATGAGGGAGATGCCCTTCGCGACCTCGCCGCGAGCTTCACGGAAGATCTTGCCTTCTTCACGCGTCATCAACCGCGCGATCTCGTCCGCGCGTCCGCGCGCGATCTCCGCCGCCCGCCACAGCACACGACCCCGTTTAGGTCCAGGCGTCTTCTTCCACGCCGGAAACGCCTGACGGGCCGCCTCGATCGCACGCTCCGCGTCGATGGCCGTTGCCATTGGAAATTCGGCGATCACGTCGTTCGTGTTCGCCGGGTTCACGTTGGTGATGAGCCGGTCCGATTCCGGCTGAAACCATTTCCCATCGATATAAGAACCGGTGTGCATCCAAACCTCCAAAAACATACGTTAACATAGCGCGGCGAACTCGGACTCTACCGGTGAGCTTTCGAAACTGAGTTGCACTGCCATAGAGAGCGCCTTTATTCTCCCTCTCATGGAGATCGACAAAGTCATCAAAGGTGGAACCATCGTCACCGCCGACGACATGTATCCGGCGGACATCGGTATTACGAACGGACGCATTGTCGCGATTGGCATGGAGCTCGAAGGTGCAGAGACGATCGACGCCGCGAGCAAGTACGTCATGCCCGGCGGGATCGACGTCCATACGCATCTCGACATGCCGTTTGGAGGCACGACCACGGCCGACGATTGGGAGAGCGGGACGATTGCTGCTGCCTGCGGCGGCACCACGACGCTCATCGATTTCGCGATCCAGGATTTCGGAAACACGCTCCACGCCGGTGTCGACGCCTGGCACAAGCGCGCCGAAGACCGTGCCGCGATCGACTACGCGTTCCACATTATCGTGCGCGAGCTCCGCGAGTCGCACCTGAAGGAAATGGACGAGCTCGTCGACGACGGCATCACCAGCTTCAAGCTCTTCATGGCCTACCCCGGCGTCTTCATGGTCGACGACGCCACGATTTTCAAAGCGATGCTGCGCACCAAAGACAACGGCGGGCTCATCTGCATGCACGCGGAAAACGGCAGCGTCATCGACGCGCTCGTCGAGCGCGCGCTCAAAGAGGGCCACACCGAACCCAAGTGGCATGCGCTGACCCGCCCGATGAGCGCCGAGGCCGAAGCGACACACCGAACGATCGCTCTCGCCGAGATGGCCGGTGTGCCCGCCTACATCGTTCACTTGTCGGCAGGAGACGCGATGGAAGAAGTGCGGCGAGCGCGCGAGCGAGGCCTTCCGGTGTTCGCCGAGACGTGCCCGCAGTACCTGTTCCTCTCCTACGAAGATTACGAGAAGCCGGGATTCGAGGGCGCGAAATACGTGATGTCCCCTCCCCTTCGCCCCAAAGGCAACGAAGAACGGCTGTGGAACGGCCTGCAAACCGACGCGCTCCAAGCGGTGTCCACCGACCATTGCAGCTTCTGTATGAAGGAACAGAAAGAGCTCGGCAAGAACGATTTCACGAAGATCCCGAATGGTGCGCCCGGGATCGAGAACCGCTTGATGCTACTCTACGACGGCGGTGTGAACGGCGGCCGCATCAGCCCCAACCGTTTCGTCGAGCTCGTCTCGACGCGGCCCGCCAAGATCTTCGGACTCTATCCGCGCAAAGGATCGATCACCATCGGAGCCGACGCCGATCTTCTCCTCTGGGACCCCAAGCGAAAGTGGACCATCAGCGCCGATACCCATCGTATGAAGGTCGACTACAGCGCTTACGAAGGCCGCGAAGTCACCGGTATCCCCGACAAGGTGCTGCTCCGAGGCGATATCATCGTCGACGATCAAAAATACGTCGGCAACATCAAGCAGGGCTCGTTCGTGAAGCGCGAGCCCGGCTCAGCACGAACGCCCGAAGGGTAGACCATCAGCCGTAATAGCCGAACGCCACCCAGCCAGACTCGATTTTAACGCCCGAAAGCCTCGCGACGGTTTGACACATATCTATCGACACATGATTCTCGACAGAGTATACTTCACACAATGGCAAAAAACGAAGAAGGTGCAGGTGACCCTTGATGAGGCGCGATACAAAGAGCTCGCCGACATCGCCCAAAGAGAAGGAAGGAAGCTGGCAAGCATTGTAAGGGAATCGATCGAACAATACGCTCTCGCCCCCGAGGCGGATCGCAACAAGCGCGAAGCGTTAGAGGAACTTTTTGCGCTAGAGCCCACTCCTCGGCCCAAGAACTACAAAGACTGGAAGCGCGAATACGGTGGCCGTAAAACGAAGAGCGAAGAAAAAAACTGACAAAGACGCGTACTTCTTGGACGCAAGCGTACTCATGTACGCGGCCGGCGGACCGCATCCGCTACGAGAGCTGTGCCGAACGACGCTCGAGCTCGCCGTCACGCGCCGTGTTCGATTAGTAAGCAGCTCCGAAGTGCTGCAGGAGATTCTCCACCGATATTTCTCGATTGGACGGCCGGACGCAGCGCGTACCGTCTATCGAGCCGCCACGACATTGTGCGCGGACATTCTTGCGATTGATATCCAACACACCAATCGAGCCCTCGAGCTACTTCTCGAATCCCCTCAGCTCTCCCCCCGAGACGCAGTTCACGTAGCGACGATGGAATCACATGGATTGCGACGAATACTCACGACCGATCGAGATTTCGATTCGATCGAAAGCGTCGATCGTATCGAGCCAGCCTATTTTGTTTCGTAGCGTGCTGCCCGGACGGAGCTCCTAAATGTCCAGCGCCCTACCTCGTCCCTGCTCGCGGCCCGCTTCGTACACGTGCTTGGCGGCGGCGAGGTCTTCGATGGCTAGGCCCTGGGACTCGAAGAGCGTAATGTCGTCGTCGTTCTGACGCGCTGTCGTGTTGCCGGCCACCACGTCGGCGAACTCGTGGACGTCGTCCCACGAGATGCCGCCCGATTCCACCACGTCGGCGAGATCGCCGCATTCGATCTTCGCTTGCTCGACAGAGTCAGTAGCGATGAAGCTCGAGCTCGTCACCGCGTCGGCATCGATCTCGAGGCGGCGGAGATTGTTCGATCCCGCGGCGTTTATGTGCTGGCCCGGACGGAGCCACTCCCCCCTCAACACGGGCTCACGGGAATTGGTGACGGTGACAATGATATCGACATCGGCCGTGACCGCTTCGGGGCTGTCGCACGGTGTCACCGGAAGCCCGAGCGTCTCGGACATTTCCTCGCAGAACTTCTCCCGCCGCTCTTGGTTGCGCCCGTACGCCACCACCGATTCAATCGATCTCACGACAACGATGGCCTCGAGCTGGGAGCGCGCCTGCCAACCAGTGCCGTAGATGCCGACTCGGGATGCCGCCTCGCGGGCCAGGTAGCGCGTCGCAACGCCGCTCGCGGCGCCGGTCCGGATCTGGCCCAGCCGATCGGCCTCCATCAACGAGACCAGCTCACCGCTCGCGGCATCGAACATCAGGAAGTGAAACCGCGCTCCCGACGGGCCCGTCGTGTAGGCCTTGAGCCCGACATAGCCGAGCGCACTGCTGCCCGCGGGCAGCACATGCAGCATGAGCTTGTCGGCCCGAACCCGTTGCCGGGGTTTGTTCATCGCGTCGCCACTCGCGAGGAGGCGGAAGGCTTCGTCGACGCACGCGAGAGCGTCTTTCATCGTCAACAGCTCGCCGACATCGTCTTCGCTAAAGAACTGCACACCATGGTGATTCTTTGACACCTCCACGACTGAATGATAGATCAAAGCTATTCACATGAGCACGCCTTTCGAGCAAACGTTGGAGTTCCGCTTCTGTCCGAAGTGCGGCGCGGGACTCGTATCGAAGCGCCTCAAAGATCACGAGCCCGAGCGTATGGTGTGCAAGAAATGCGAGTTCGTTCTGTTCCACGACCCGAAGCTCGCCGCTGGGACACTGTTTCAGCAGGACGCGAAGTTCGTTCTCCTGAGGCGCGCGATCGAGCCCGGCTACGGCAAGTGGGTATTCCCGGGCGGGTTCGTCGACCGGGGCGAAACCGTCAAGGACGCGGCCATCCGCGAGACGCGCGAAGAAGCGAACGTCGACGTCGGCATCCGTGAGCTCATTGACGTGTACTCCTACCCGGGCTCGCCCGTCGTCGTCGTCGTTTACGCGGCCGACATTCTAGGAGGTGACTTGAAAGCAGCCGACGAGACTCTCGAAGTGAAGACGTTCGACCAAGCCGACATCCCCTGGGACGAGCTCGCGTTTCCGAGCACCCGTGACGCGTTAAAAGCTTACATCTCGAGATTCTTATGAACCGTTTTGCAGAAAAAGTCGCACTCGTTACCGGTGCGAGCCGTGGCATTGGCCGGGCCATTGCCGAGGCCTATCTCGAAGAGGGCGCCAAGGTGGCTCTTTGCGCCCGTACCGTTTCTGAACTCGAATCGCTTGCCGATGCGTGGAACCAGAAAGGGCGGCGCGCGCTCGCACTCGAATGCGACGTGACGTCGAAAGAATCCGTCGCGCGTGCGGTGGGCGAGCTCGAATCGAGCTGGGGCAAGCTCCACATCGTGGTGAACAACGCGGGCATCTCCGGCAGAACCCCGTTAACGGAAGACTCCGCCGAACTGTGGCAGCGGATCCTCGACGTCAATCTCACCGGGAGCTACAACGTGACCCGGGCCGCGCTCGATCTCATGAGCTCCGGGGACGGCCGCATCGTCAACATGTCGTCGGTACTCGGCCGATTCGGCGTGCCCGGCTACACAGCGTACTGCACGTCGAAACACGGCATCATCGGATTCACCCGCGCGCTCGCGCTCGAGCTCGCGCCCCGCGGCATCACCGTGAACGCCATTTGCCCCGGCTGGGTCCAGACCGACATGGCCGACAAGGGGATCCAGGAAACCGCAGATGTCCTCGGGATGAGTGCGGTCGCGTTTCGCGAGCAGGCGATCGAAGGCGTTCCTCTGAAACGCTTCATCGATCCGCCCGAGATCGCGAAGCTCGCACTGTATCTCACCTCGGAGGAGGCGTCCGCCGTCACCGGCCAGGCTTACAATATTTGCGGCGGGCAGGTGATGAATTGAAGCGCAAAGTTCCGGTTTTCTTCTACGGCTCGTTCATCCTGGTACGCGGATCACATACGCGGCTTCGTCTGATACGATCTCCCCCATGGTCAAGATTTACGGCAAAGCTGGATGACCCTACACCGCCCAGGCCCGTGAGGCCTATGCGGACCAAGAAGTCGAGTATTTCGATGTGAAGGCCGACCCTGCACGCATGGAAGAAATGCTCTCGGTGAGCGGCGGCGAAAGAGCCGTACCCGTCATCGTCGACGGCGACAACGTTACCGTCGGCCACGGCGGGACGTGAGCCGTTTGACGCTGGCAGTTCGCCAGCCCAACCTCTCTTACCGATGACCCGTCCGGAGTGGAAACACGTCATCGGCATCATCGGTGGCCTCGGCCCGCACGCGCACGTCGAGTTCGAAGTCTTGCTCCTGTTTGCGACCGAGAAAGCGCTCGGACGCCCGCCTCTCGACCAGGACTACCCGCCATGGGTGTTGTCGTCGATACCGACGACACCCGATCGAACCGGTGCATTGCTCGTGAACAGTGAGTCTCCGGTCGAAGCCCTCGTCCGAAGTGCGGAGCGTTTGAGCGAAGCGGACTTCGGCGTCATCCCGTGCAACACGGCGCATGCGTTTTTGGATGACGTTCGAGAGCGCGTCGCTCTCCCGTTTCTCGATATGGTCCGCGTCACCGCCGAGCAAGCGGTAAGCGACGTCGGCCGGCAAGGAACCATCGGTATCCTCGCAGCATCGGGCACGCTGCAATCCGGCCTGTACTCGAAATGGATCGGCAAGCTCGCGCCCGATGCGCGTGTGATCTCACCCCTCGACCTCGACAACGGAGACGAGCTGCAGGAACGTCTCGTCATGGAGCCGATCTACGGCCCGCGGGGCATCAAAGCCGGCGCTTTTCGAGATCCGGCGCGTCGAGACGAGCTAGCCGAGCCAATGAGGGAGGCCACCCTCAAATTGGCCGAGGCGGGCGCCGAGGTCGTGTTGACGGCGTGCACCGAGATACCGCTCGTCCTCGGCCGCGACGGTGTCGATGCTATCCCGCTCATCGACCCGATGGCGGTGGCTGCCGAACGTGCCATCGACGTTGCCCTCGGACGCGACGCGCTCCCTTAGGGTCCTCCCACCAGTTATACTTTTTCAATGGACATACTGACCGGGGCCGAGATGCGCGAGGCGGATCGGCGCACGATCCAGGAAGTCGGCGTCCCCGGACGGGTGCTTATGGAGAGCGCGGGACGCGGCGTTGCCGGCGCCATGGAGGCGCACATCGAAGATCTCGGCTCGAAATCGATCGTCATCGTTTGTGGCAAGGGCAACAACGGCGGTGACGGGCTGGTG
This sequence comes from Candidatus Marinacidobacterales bacterium, assembly GCA_965237955.1. GTDB lineage: Bacteria > Acidobacteriota > Vicinamibacteria > Marinacidobacterales > SMYC01. The sequence goes on from OZ250169.1 coordinate 6,650,465, forward strand.
CTGCTGCGGACGTTGGTCGGTCTCGACTACGAAGCGCGCGCGGTCGTTCTCGCACCGTTCGAAGATCTCGCGCCAGATGCTCTCGATAACCTTCAGTCGGCCTTGAAGCTCGATCTTCCCGTCGACGCCGTCACCACCGACGACGAGTGGACCCTCGCTCTCGAGGAGATGTTCAGCGCCGACGTCATCGTGGATGCCATCCTCGGAACCGGTCTGACACGCGCCGCGACCGGCCTCCCTCTCAGGGTCATCGAAGACATCAACGGGTTGGAAGCAAGCCGCGTGTCCATCGATGTGCCGTCCGGGTTATCGGCCGACTCCGGAGCTCTTCCCGGTGCGAGTGTGAACGCCGACCTCACTGTCGCCCTCGCGGCGCCGAAGGTGTGCCACTTCGTGCCGCCTGCGTGCGAGCGTTGCGGAAGGGTCGAGGTCGTCGAGATCGGCATCCCTCCTCAGCTTCTCGAGAGCGACGATCCCAAGCTCATGACGATCGAGCCGGAGTATCTGGTCGGCTCGTGGCCCAAGCGGGACTCCTCAGCTCACAAGGGTAATTTCGGCCATCTGCTGATCGTCGCCGGTTCGGTCGGGAAGACGGGGGCCGCGGTCATGGCGGCAGAGGCGGCACTTCGGGCGGGAGTCGGGCTGGTGACCGTGGCTTCGGCGGCCAGCGCGATCCCGCTGATGGCCCCGCGACTCCCCGAAGCCATGTGGGAGCCGCTTCCCGAAACGGCGAGTGGGGCCATCGCATTCGATGCGACCGATCGCCTGGACGAGCTTCTCTCCGGACAACCGGCACTGGCGGCACTGGCCATCGGCCCCGGACTCGGTCTCGACGACGAAACCGTGCGTCTCGTTCAAAAGCTCGTCGGCGAGTGCCGCGTTCCTATGGTCGTCGACGCCGATGCGCTCAACGCGCTCCAAGATCACAAGGACGTCATCCAGCCCGGGCAGCCCATCGCGTTGACGCCGCATCCCGGCGAAGCCGCGCGCCTTTTGGGCTGCTCCACTACCACGGTGCAACGAGACCGCCTGCAAGCGGTGCGCAGCCTCGCGTCCGGCGTGACGGCACACGTCCTGCTCAAGGGCTATCACTCGCTCATCTCGGACCCCGGGGGGCACACGAGCGTGAACCTCACCGGCAATCCCGGTCTCGCCACCGCGGGATCCGGGGACGTGCTCACCGGCATCGTCGGCGGGCTGATCGCTCAGGGCGCGTCCGTGGAAAACGCCCTCGTCGTCGGCGCGTACGTGCATGGGCTTGCCGGAGACCTCGCTGCGGCCGAGCTCGGCGAGACGTCTCTCATCGCAACCGATGTCATCGAAAAGCTCGCCGAGGCCATCCACTCGCTGGGGGCGGACTGAGATTGAGATTGTCCCGCGAGAGTGCAAGCCCGGAGGAAACGCTCGCCATCGCCCGGAAGCTCGCGAAGAGTCAGCCTGACTGTCCCGCGTATTACCTCGAAGGCGACCTCGGCGCCGGGAAGACGCTCTTCGCCAAAGGCCTCGCGGCGTTCTACGGTATCGACGCCGCTCTCGTCGTGAGCCCCACGTTCGCGCTGGTGAACCGCTACGGCGGCGGCTCTCGCGTCGTCTACCACATCGACTTGTACCGCATCGAGCACGAACGTGAGCTCATCGAGCTCGGCATCGAGGAAATGGAGGATGAGGGTGCGTTGCTAGTGGTAGAGTGGGCGGAGAAGCTGGGTCGGCGCCGGAGAGAGGACGCGACCACCGTTCGCTTCGAAATTAACGGCGAGACGCAAAGGCGACTCCATATTGACCCCGATTGAACATGACTGGACATGACCGAACGTGAGCTCGGCGGCATCATTGCCGCCATACCCACTCCGTTCGACGGCAACGAAGATCTCGCGCTCGACGCGCTGACATCCGATATCCGTCGATGGAACGCCACCCGCCTCGATGGCTACACGGTTTTGGGAACGACCGGCGAGTTCGTATCGCTCACCACCGACGAGAAAAAGAGCGTCATCGAGTGCGCTCGTAATGCCATCGCCGAGGACAAGACGATGCTCGCGGGCACCGGGGAAGAGTCGACGCGGGAGGCGGCCGAGCTGTCACGATGGGCCGGTGAGATCGGATGCGACTACGCCATCGTGGTGACGCCGCACTACACCCGGATGGCGTTTTCGGACGATTCCCTTCCGCAACATTTCAACCGTGTCGCGGACGCGAGCGGCATACCGATCGTGATTTACCACATTCCCGCGTGCACCGGAATCGATCTCGCGCCGGAAACCGTAGCCGAGATTGCCGAGCATCCCAATATCGCCGGCATCAAAGACAGCTCGGGAAACGTCTACGCTCTGCAGCAGATGCGTCACCTCTGCCCGGAGGAGTTTTCCGTGCTCACCGGAGCAGCGCAAGTCCTGCACGCTGCGTTGACGGTCGGGGCCGATGGCGCGATCCTCGCGGAAGCGTGCTCCGCCTACGACCTGTGCGCGGACCTCGCGGACGCGTTCGCGGCGGGAGAGATCGAGCGAAGCCGAGCGCTTCAGGAACGGCTCGCGAGCTTCAATCGCATCTTGATTGGCAAGCACGGCATCCCGGGGGTCAAGGCGCTTTTAGAGAGAACGGGCTTTTACGGCGGTCCGTGCCGCAGTCCGCTAACGTCTGTTCCAGCCGTGGCCGTGGCCGAGCTCGTCGCTGCGTTCGAAGCAGCAACCAGCGAGACACTCCCTTCGTGACGAAACGCCTCGCACCGGCCGTTCTCGTCGCGGTCATCGCCTGTATGGGCGCATGCAACGGCGATGCGCACGACGCGTCGTCCGCTCGCATCGACACCGGCAACGCGGGCGTCAACGTTTTGCTCGTCACCGTCGATACCCTGCGAGCGGATCATCTGAGCGCGTACGGCTATCCCCGGGTAACGAGCCCGAACATCGACGAGCTCGCTACTCGCGGCGTCGTCTTCGACGTTGCGTTCACGTACTGGCCCAAGACACGCGGGAGCTTTGCCGCGCTCTTCACCGGACTCTATGCGTCGCAGCACGGTCTGACCGTCCGTGAACGGGATTTACCCGACTTCAACCAGACGCTCGCGGAGACACTTCGTGACAGCGGTTACCGCACCGCGGCCGCGCTCGACAACGGCAATCTCGACGCGGCTCTCGGTTTCGCACAGGGATTCGACATCTACGAACAGACCTGGCACGTGAAGGACTCCGACGAGCTATCGCGAACCGAGACGATTACACGTTGCGGCGAAAGCTTTCTTGCTTCCTCCGACGACGAGCGCCCGTTTTTCCTCTGGCTTCACTACGTCAACCCGCACACTCCCTACGAGCCAACGGACGAAGCACTGGCCCATTTTCGTGACGATGGGGTCATTCCGCGTGGACCCGAGCTCGCGCGTGTCACCGGCTACTACGGCGGCGTCAATAAAAAGCACGTGGCCGTAGACGGCGAGAACTATTGGGGCGACTACGTCGACCGCTACGACGCCGAGATCCTCGTTTCCGACGAGCATGTGGGCCGGGTCTTGAAGGCTCTGGACGAGAGCGAGCACGCCGCTACCACGCTCGTCGTGTTCACCTCAGACCACGGCGAAAGCCTCGGTGAGCACGATTACTACTTCGATCATGGTTTCGATCTGTTCAACCCCTCACTCCGAATCCCGCTGATCCTGTCGTTCCCGGGAGTGCTGCCCGCCGGCGAGCGCGTCTCGGGCGCGGTCTCGAGCCTGGACGTGTTCCCCACGATCCTTGATTTGGCACAGGTCTCCTACCCTTCGGGCCTCGAAGGAAACTCCGTCTTGCCGCTCGTGCGGGAAACGACGACCCGGCTCCACGAGCAGATGTTCTTCCAAAACGATCGTCACCAGATGGCCATAAGCAACGGCCGACTGAAGCTCGTGCATTATCCCGAGGACCGCTTCGAGCTCTATGACATGTACCGCGATCCGACGGAAGACGACGACCGCTACCCGGGCTCGGAGTCCCGTATCACGCCGTTCAAGGCCGAGCTTACGAGCTTCCGTACGCAGACCGTCGCGTGGCAACAAGCCACCACCGCGCGCCGCGAAGAACAAGGCGTCGCGGCTGTCGACGACTCGGAGCTGTCCGAGGAGACCAGGCGAATGCTCGAGGCGCTGGGCTACCTCGACGACGAGAAGTAGTCAGTCGCCCGCTCAGCCCTACGCCTGTTCTTTGATGTCGGTGATGATCCAGCGCGCGATGGGGCTCATGTTGCGCGCTTTGTCCACGAGCTCGTAGCGTTCGAGCTTGAACGTGTAGCTCTTCTCAGCTGAGCCGTCGTGCACTTTGAGCTGCAACAGCTTGCCTTTCACATCACCGGCGAATTTCTCGTTTACAGCCGTATTCAACGAAAGTCCCGCCGCGGAGCGTAGCGCCTTGGCTTCCTCGTTGAGCGTTTCTACCTCCTTCTCGACCACCCCCATTTGCTGCATGCGCTCTTCCCACGCCACCTGAAACTCACCCAACTCGCCGCTGAATGTCTGCTCTGGATTCTCCGCGTGCCTTTTCTGGTACTCGTCAAAAAGGCTCTTGTTGTCACCCGCGAAGTTCGAGTTCTTCTCGGTCTCGATACGGAGCTCGCTCCGCTTCTTCGCGAGCTTTTCGTGAAGCTCCGGCAGAGTGAACGGCGCCCGCGATTCCGCTCCGATCTCGACGAGCTCCCAGGACTCGACGTCGCCCGGAAACTTTGCCAGCGAGACACTTTGAATGACGTTGTCGTCCCCACCCTGAATTGCGGTGAAGAACACATTTAACACTTGCTCTTCCTGCCCGCCGCAGCCTGAAACGAGCAGGAACGCAACTCCGACGAATAGATGCTTGAGACTTCGCACATTTCCCTCCTTCTATCCAGCCGCCGGGCGTCGGGCCTTTACAGAAGGAAGCTGAAGCCAATCAGGACGTGCTACGAGCGAGGAGTATCATGAGACCAACGACGAGGCGACCTCGGCTGGAGACATCCTAGATCTCTCCGCCATCGAAGGCAACACTGTTCTTGATTGCCGCCGGCGTGAGAATCAGTAGAGCACTTCGTCTTCGCCACGCTCGTCTATCAGGCCCGGAAGTGCTCGACGATGAGACCGCGGCGTGCCCACACACCGTCGAGCTCGTTGTCATCGAGAATATCGGACAACTCGGCTTCGAGCTCAACGCGGCTCAGCTCGGACATCGCTCGCTCGAAACAGGTTTCGATCGCAGCGCACGAGCCATTCCGGCCTTCGAATTTTCTTCCACCGACGGAACGCGAGAGAGAAATCGATCATCCATATCTTCCAATCATTCGTGATCAGCAGGTGACTCTGATTCAGATCGGTATCAGAATACGCGAAGAGTTTCGATGGCCGCCCCGATTCCGATGCGCGCTCTTGCGTCTCCGCGCCCTTGCGTCTTTGCGCTGAAAAAATCGCCAAAAGCCGCTCTAGCGGCCACCTTTGGCTGCGGACAGGATTCTTTGGGCCGCGGCCCAGACCTCTGCGGGCTCGATCGTTTTCAGGCACTGGTTGTCGCCGTCGCACGGCGAAAGCCGGTGGTTGTACGCCGTCAGGCACGGCGAGCACGAAAGCCCCTGGAAAAAGTGAACGGCTTTGGGATCGAGACTGCCGTAGAGCGCCGGAGTTTCGGGCCCGAACAGGATGATGCTCGGCATCGGCGTCATCGACGCAAAGTGGCCGGGGCCACCGTCGTTCGTCACCAGAAGCTCCGCAAGATGGAACACGAGCATGAGCTCGCGCACCGTTTTGGTGAACCCGGTGAGATCGATGCAATTCTCGCGCTCGTCTTCGGGAATGTCTTCTTGGATCGCGCGCGCGAGCGGCCTGTCCTGAGCCAGTCCGATGATCCCGACGACGAAGCCTTCGCCGATCAGCCGTGAAGTCAGCGTCTTGAACGACGCAAGGGGCCACGCACGGATCGGTAACAGACCGCCCCCCGGGTGCACCAGCACCAGGCATTTTCCTTTCGTGCTCGGAAAGCTCATTTCCAGGTGAGCCCTGGTGGCGCCGAGCTCGCCGTCGCGAACCGACACCATGGACAGCGTGAGCTCGCGGTCGAAGGTACGCCGCTTCACCGTCGGCGAACCCTTCCCATCGATCGCCTCTGCAAGCGTCAAAAACTGCTGCGCGATGTGCTGGTAGGGATTGTAGGGCACCGGCCGGTTGATGAAGCTCCCCCGGTACAAACCCTCTTGGGTGTGGCGCTCGAAACCGACGCGCACCTCGGCCCCGCTCAGAAACGACAAGATCGCACCCGCTCTCGCGAAAAGCTCGCAATCGATGACGGTATCGACACCGATGAACCGAAGCGTCTTCAGCGCGGACAGGCCGTCCTGCACGAACGTCTTCAACGAAGAGTTACGAATCGTGAGGATATTCCCTTCGGGGACTTCGTCGAGAACCTCGAGGACCTCCTTGTTTTGCTGGAACACGAGTGCATAGATAGACGCCTCCGGATACCGGGCGCGCACGCTCCGGAACATAGGTTGCGCAAGCACGAGGCTTCCCATCTCCGACAACAGGATAACGAGGATCTTTTTCGGCGGCGGAGCGTCCGCGGCCCGGCGACGGGCCCGCGGGAGCAGGGACAAGAAACGACAGAGCGGCGCCCCGACGAAACGATCCAGCTTGCGTTGGAAGTCGACGTTCACGGCTGTCGCTCACGCTCTTGTCGAAACCGCCTCATCACCAACTCCTGGCGGCGCTCACTCCACGATCGACAACACCGGTTGGCGCACGAGCGCCCGAAACGCAATTTTGAAATCAGCTAGCACGACGGCGAGGATATCACCTGCGAGCATTCCCAGCGAGGCTCGAGAACGCAGCAGATTTCCTTGGCCAGCCCGATTAGAATCCACATCATGATCGTTCGACACTCGATACTCGTAGCGGCCCTTTTTCTCGTGACCGCAGACGTGCGTGGCCAGCACGGCGCCGCCAACGGTGAGTGGCCGTATTACGGAGGCGACCTCGGAAGCACCCGCTACGCGCCGCTCGACCAGATCAACGGGGACAACATTTCCGAGCTCGAGATCGTGTGGCGATGGTCGGGCTTGAACCTCGGCCCCCGTCCCGACTACAACTTCCGCGCGACCCCGATCATGATGAACGGCGTCTTGTACACGACCGCGGGCTCGAGACGCTCGGCGGTGGCGATCGATCCAGCGACGGGAGAAACGCTGTGGTGGTATCGGTTCGACGAAGGCGAGCGCGGCGCTTCGGCCCCGCGCAAGACGTCCGGTCGAGGCGTCTCGTACTGGAGCGACGGTGACGACGAGCGCATCTTCTTCATCACGCCCTCGTATTTCATGATCGCCCTCAACGCCAAAACGGGGCGGCCTTACCCGGATTTCGGGCGAGACGGTATCGTCGACCTGAAAGAAGATCTCGATCAACCCATCGATCTCGTCAAAGACGCGATCGGCTCGAGCACACCGGGCATCGTCATTGGCGACGTCATCGTCATAGGGGCGGCGCTCCCGGCAGGCGACGCCCCGCCGACCAAGGAGATGCCCAAGGGATACATTCGCGGCTACGACGTGCGTACCGGCAAGCGAGAGTGGATCTTCCACACGATTCCCCAACCCGGCGAGCTCGGACACGACACGTGGGAAGGCGACTCGTGGAAATTCACCGGTAACGACAGCGTGTGGACTTCGATGTCGGCCGACCCCGAGCTCGGCTACGTCTACCTACCGACGGAGCTTCCGACCGGCGACTACTACGGCGGACATCGCCTCGGCGACAACCTGTTCTCGAACAGCATCGTGTGTCTCGACGCGAAGACGGGCGAGCGCGTGTGGCATTTTCAGACGGTGCACCACGGTATCTGGGACTACGATCTTCCGGCCGCCCCGGTACTCGCGGATATCACCGTGGACGGCAAAGACATCAAATCCATCGCCCAGGTTACGAAGCAAGGCTTTACTTTCGTCCTCGACCGCGAGACGGGCGAGCCGGTTTGGCCGATCGAAGAGCGGCCGGTTCTCCAGACGACCATTCCCGAAGAGAGAACCGCGCCCACGCAGCCGTTTCCAACGAAACCGGCGCCGTTCGATCGCCAAGGCGTCTCCGAAGACGATCTTCTCGACTTCACGCCCGAGCTCAAAGCCGAAGCGCTCGAGATCGCGAGCTCGTACACGCTCGGCCCTCTGTTCACTCCCCCGACCCTCGTGACCGAGACGCACAAAGGAACCCTATCGCTTCCCGGCTCGCAGGGCGGCGCCAACTGGCAGGGAGCCGCGCTCGATCCGGAAACCGGCATCCTCTACGTGTCGTCGTCGACGTACCCGACACCGCTCGGTCTCGTCCATGCACCGAAGCGCTCGAACATGGACTACATTCGAGAACGGCGACTCTTCCTGCCAGAAGGTGGTGGGCCCCAGGGCCTTCCTCTCATCAAGCCCCCGTGGGGACGCATCACCGCCATCGACCTGAACACCGGCGAGCACGTGTGGATGGTGGCGAATGGCGAGGCGCCCGATTACGTTCGCGATCACCCGGCGCTCGAAGGGGTCGAGATCGGGCGGTGGGGGCGCCCCGAGCGAGTGGGGATGCTGGTGACGAAGACGCTTTTCTTCGCCGGTGAAGGGGCCGGCCTGTTTGGAATGTTCGGTGGCGGTGGGCCGATGTTGCGCGCTCACGACAAGCTCACCGGAAAAATCTTCTCGGAGCTCGAGCTTCCCGCGCATCAAACGGGCGTGCCCATGACCTACATGCACGAGGGCTTCCAGTACATCGTCGTCGCGGTGGGAAACCGAGACCACCCGGCAGAGCTCGTCGCGTTTCGGCTGCCTCAAGCGCCGTGATAGCGGCGGAGGAGGTCGCGGTACTCGGACGCGTGGAATAGCCGGTAACCGTTCTGTTCGAACCGCACGACGTCCTCGTCGTCGGGAAAGCTGAAGTAGGATTGCACCGGGTCGGCCGGTCGCCGCCATTCATCAACGATCGGGCCGGTGTCGATCGTGGGGTCGTCGATGTAGTGAAGCGTACATCCAATCTCTCGCGCACCCGCAGCGAGCGCGTGAAAGCTCGCCATGACACCGCGGTAATCGGGAAGGATTCCCGAGTGGAGGTTCAAGACGCCCAACCTGGGGACGGTCAGAAAATCGGCCTTGAAGATACGACCGTAGCGGATCGAGACGACGAGGTCGAGCTCGAGCGCCCGCACCCGATTGAGAGCGACCGGCTCGTTGGGAGCGTTCATCGTCTCGCACGGAATACGGTACTGCCGCTCGATGAGCTGTGGTGTCAGGAGCTCGCCCCCTGACCCTTCTGACCCGATGAAAGGGAAGACGTGCTCGTTGGGAATGTCTTGTTCGATAAGACGGAGCACATCGAGGGCTTCGCCCGCCGGCGCGCGCCCGACTTTGTCGGAGTAAAAGACCGAGGTTTGATGCTCGGCGAGCCCAGCGACGAGATGGTTCAAGACGACGCTGCAATAGACGTCTCGATTGAGGAAGAAGGCGATGTTCACGCGATATTCACGGACCTTCACAGAGTAGTCGCTTCATTGAATGTAACCCAGTGCTTTCAGGTTCCGTGTCGTTTCCTCGTCCAGATCGACACGATTTCGTCCCGCGGTGAACGGCAAGTACCAAGTTCGTAGCGCGCTGTCGTCGTCGGCGTTCATGAGCTTATCGGCCTCGGCGATGGAGACTTCGAACTCTTTCGGCTCGAGCTCGAGGCTCGTCACGGGAACATCGTCCGCGCGCACGTCGAGTGTTACCGGCGCGCGCCCTCAGGCCGTGTCTGCACAACGAGATGACGCGCCTTGTCGTCAGCGGTGAAGGCGGACGTGAGGAGGCCCCCCCCGGGAGCGAGCGTGAAATCGGGAGGTGCCCCCACCATAGTTGAAGGTTCGAGGTGGTGGCGGCTCCTGACACATGGTTTACCCGACTTTGGCGTGCTTGTCGAGCGCTTGATTCTCAGTGACCTCCGCTAACTTCGCTTCGAGGATCGGTAGCGATTGGTATCCAATGATACGACGGAAATTTTTCTCCGTGGCGAGCAGAGCCGAAGCGGCCCATCTCAGAACCATCTTGCCATTGCGCCAGCGGGTGACGCGACGGGTACGACCTCGCGCACCGCTGAAGCACGACTCGATGATGTTCGTCGACCCAAGGCAGCGTTTCAGAGATGCGGGGAGGTCGAGCTCGTTGATGGTGAACATCTCGTCGAGCCCCTCCCGGATGCTCTCCGCCGCCGAGGGGTAGTCGTCCTCGAGCCACTTCGCCTGTTGCTCCAACCGCGCTTTGCCCTTCTTTGCTGGGAGCTGCCAGGCCGAACGCAGGCTCGCTTGCACTTGCGGCTTCAGCTCCTGCGGCAGATAACCGAGCACATTGCGCTCCTTGTGCTTCCTGCAACGCTGGACCTTGTTGTGGGTACCGAACACAGCGTCGACGGCGACCCGTAGCGCCTTGGAGCCATCGATCACGAACAGCCGACACCGCTCTGGGCTCAGGCCTCGTTCGACCAGGTCCTCCAGCAGCGCCTTGCACACTATCTGGTTCTCCGATGCTCCATCCCGAAGCCCCAGAACATGCTTGTATCCCTCTGTATCTACGCCGATTGCCGCCAGAGCGTGGTGCACGCCGAAGCGAATCCCGTCCAGGTACACGACCGCGATCTCCAGCTCGTCCAGCGGACGCTCCATCAGCCCCTGCAACTGCTCCGCGCTTGCTTCCACGAACTCACGGCTCACCTCGCTCTTGCTAACCCCTACCGTCTCCGCCATCTCGGGAAGAACCGACGCGTACTTGCGCGTCGACACACCCAGCATCAGGATTTCCCAGATGCGTTGGCTCAGCCGAGACGAGTTGTTCACCGCTTCGTAGGCAGGAATCGCAACCTCCCCTCCCTCTGCCTTTCCCTTACGCCGCAGACGTGGCCGGCTCACTCTCAACTTCCGCTCCGCAAGGCTTACTACGCCACCCTGCCGGCCGTGCCAGCGAACATCGCTACCCTTCTTCCCCGGGTGTTTCTCCCCAGCCACACTTTGGGCTGACAGATCCAAGACCGCTTCGATCGTCGCTCGGCCAGCAACGTCGATCACTTCGTCGATCGCTATCTCGGTTCGCTCAATCGCATCCAAGAACGGCAACAGAGCTTGCCCCTTCGAGCTCAGTATCTCTCGAAGCTTCTTCCTGTTCTTCGCATCGATGATTTGGTGATTTGACATCGTGGTGGCTCCTTTCTTTTTCCTTCACAGCCGGATTCTATCGAACCCGGCCTTAGGAGCCGCCACTCCTAACCTTCAACTATCTCAGGGGCATCTCCTGAAATCGTCGCCCGTCGCCATGGCGAAGCGGAATGCGTTGACGATTTCGGCGTCGCCCACGATGCGAGCCTCGACCACGACGCGTGCGCCACGGTCCTCGCCTCGAATCGAGAGGTGAAGCCCGTGTTGGCCGAGTTGGACGAAGCGCTCGATTTCAGGGAGAAGACGCATCGCGTCCGCGGGCGCGTCTGGGAGCAAGGAAGTGTGCTCGCCAGCATCGGCTTCCAAATCGAACAGGCTCTCCGAGAACTCCGGCGCCAGATTGCGGACATATTTGTAGCGCTCGCTTCGGACGGAATAGCTCACGTGCTGAGGCGCGACGAGCTCGGCAAACGAGGGCCGGTTCGTCTCGTGCGCGGCTCTCGAGAGCGCGGGAACGATCTCGCGATTACCCTGGAACGTTTCCGGAGGCTCGATCCCGGCGAGCTGCAGAAGTGTCGGTGCGATATCGACGTTGCTCGTCAGCATCGGGGAGCGCTCGCCCGCAAACCGTGAGTCGGGAAACTTCAAGATCCCAGGGATGTGTAACGCCTGTTGGTACAGCGTTGTACCGTGGCGAGTCGCACCGTGCTCGCCGAACTCCTCGCCGTGATCCGCGGTGACGAAGATGGCGGTGTTGTCGTAGAGATCGAGCTCCTTCAAACGGGCGATCAGCTTCCCGAGCTCCCGATCGTTGTAAGCGAGCTCGTTGTCGTAGAGCTCACGGTCGCGCTCGAGACCGGTGCTGCCTTCGGAAACGAACACTTCGTCGAATGGTGGACGCGCACGGTATTCGTAGTGCAGGTCGAGCGAATGGAGGTAGAGAAGGAACGTGTCGTGGCGGTGCTCTTCGAGCCAGGGAGGACTCCGGCGGTGATGTCGGCGGCGTCGGGCTCGAGCGCGTTCGCATGCGTTCGCGTGGTGCGCTCCTCGAAGCTCCTGAGATCCGCCCAGCGATCGAAACCCTGGTTAAAGAAGAACACTCGCGGATCGATGACCGGATTCGCGACCCACGCGGCCGTGGTATAGACCGCACCGCGGAACGCTTCCGCCAACGTCGTCCGCTCCTGGGACAGCGCATCGTCGACGGTGCGCGCTTGGTGGTAGATCGGAAGCAGCGACGTGAACAGGCACGCCGTCGACGGCTTCGTCCACGGTGCGCACGACGCGAGATCCTCGAAAACGACACTATCGGTGGCGAGCGCGTCGAGCTCGGGTGTCGTCGGCAGCTCATAGCCGTACGCGCCGACGTGATCGGCACGCAAGCAATCGATGACGTACACGATGACGTTCGGCCGCGATGGGTCATCGGCCCGTCCGAGCACCTCGGGGTGCGCGAGCATCACCGTGCCCTCGCCGTCGAAGGCAAGCTCGAGCTCCATCGACTCGTTCGAGAACGCTTCGAGGTCGATGTTCTCGTCGACCCAGTCGCGAGCCTCTTCCCAAGCTCTTTCGTAGGCAAGCTCGCCGTTCACCGTCAACGTCACCGACACGGCGGCCTCGGGTGGACGTATGGCGAGACCGAACCGAAACCGCGGCGAGCGGACACCGTCGCTCCGAAAAGCGATGCGCGCCGGCGCCTCGAGAACCACGCTCGGCCGGCGGTCACCGTGGATGGCGGCGTCGCGCACTTCGGACGGAGTGCGGGTGCCAGCGACGACGGCATCGAAACGCCCCATGCCCGATGCGTCGACTTCGCTCATGTCCACGAGACGTTGGTGGACGCTGTAGCGGGACGTGAACGGGTTGCAGCCGGCGGTCACCAGCAGAGCTAGGGCGAGGAGTCTCGGCACTCGGCGGATGGTAGACGGACCGACCGGCGCGCGCAAGCCGGGCGTGTAAAGGCGAGCCGGGATGCGGCCGACGCATGACGGATATTGCGGGATGAGTTGCGCCAGAGCTAATATCGCGAGACTGAAGTCCAATCTCAGAAGTAAGGCGGTCCGCAATGTCCATCCTCAAACTGATCCCCCGTTTCACTTTCGTCCTCCTGACGCTTCTTGTGGGCGCTCCCGGCCTCCTGGTCGCACAACGGCGCGCACCGCTGACGCCGGAGCAGAAAGCACAACGTGCAGAGCTCGAGGAAGAGCTCCAGGAGATCGCCGTCGTCGACCGCAAAGTGATGGTGCCCATGCGCGACGGCGTCCGCCTCGCGACCGACATCTACCGGCCGAGAAACGCAACCGGGACGGTGCCCATCATCTGGTCCCGTACTCCTTACAACTTCAACTTCTGGGACGTCAAGAACCACGTGCCCGCGGACATGGCGCGCGCACTCACCGCCGTGAAGCACGGCTACGCGTATGTCGTCCAGAACGAGCGCGGGCACTTCTTCTCCGAGGGCAACTACGACATCCTCGGCGCTCCCATCACCGACGGTTACGATGCGCTCGCGTGGATGCAGGAGCAGCCGTGGTCGAACGGGAAAGTCGGAACAACGGGCTGCTCATCAACGGCGGAGTACCAGATGGCGGTCGCGTCGATGGGTCATCCGGCCTTTGCCGCGATGAACGTGCAGGGTTTTGGCGCGGGCGTGGGTCGCGTCGGGCCGTACTACGAGCAGGGCAACTGGTATCGCGGCGGCGCCATCCAGATGCTCTTCATCGCGTGGTTGTACGGTCAACAGAATCAGGTGCGGCCGATGTTCCCGGAGGACACGGGCTCAGAGAACCTCGCCGCCGCCGCACGGATGTTCGACCTGGCCCCGCAGATGCCCCCGGTGGATTGGAGCAAGGCACTGACGCATCTTCCGGTGCAGGACATCATTCAAAACGCCCAGGGCCCGCGGGGGATTTTCGCGGATCCGATGCCGGTGGACACGGGCGGACGTCTGATTCAACGCGCACCGAACGACCCGACCTGGTACAAGGGCGGCCTGTGGCACGATGATATGCAGCTCGAAGTGCCCGGCCTGTGGTTTATGTCCTGGTACGACGTGTCGATCGGCCCGAACCTGGCGATGTACAGCCACGTGAGGAACAACGCGTCTCCCGCGATCGCCGACCAGCAGTGGGCGATCGTGGCACCGGTGGCGCACTGCGCGTTCCGACGCGCTACCAAGGATACTGTAGTGGGCGAGCGCAGCATGGGCGACGCGCGCCTGGACTACGAAGAGATCGTCTTCGGCTTCTTCGATCGCTTCTTGAAGGGCGAGGCAAGCACACGACTCGACACCCTGCCGAAAGTCACCTACTTCACGATGGGCTCGAACGAGTGGCAGTCATCCAACACGTGGCCGCCCGAGGGAGCCGAGGAATTGACGCTCTACTTGTCGAGTGGTGGAAAAGCGAACTCGCTCTATGGTGACGGGGAACTGGCCGCGGCGCCGCCGGACGCCGACCGGCCGGACTCGTTCGTCTACGACCCCATGAACGCCGTGCCGTCCTATGGCGGCAACGTCTGTTGCGCTGGCAACGCCGTCCAGGCCGGCTCGTTCGACCAGCGCAAGATGGAGGCGAGGCAGGACATCCTCGTCTATACCACTGAGCCGTTCCCCGATGGCATCGAAGTGAGCGGCTCGATCACGCCCACGCTCTACGTATCGTCCGACGCCAAGGACACCGATTTCACCCTGAAGGTCCTGGACGTCTATCCGGACGGAAGCGTTTACAACCTCGACGAGACCATTCAGCGAATGCGCTACCGCGACGGCTACGACAAACCGCTCGCGTGGATGGAGAAGGGCGAGGTCCACAAGGTGACGCTACAACCGCTCAACACGAGCAACTACTTCGCCCCCGGCCACCGCCTGCGCATCGAGGTTTCGAGCAGCAACTTCCCGCGCTTCGATCGCAACCTGAACACCGGCGGCAACAACTACGACGAGTGGAGCGCCGTGGTGGCGAGAAACGCCGTGCACCACTCCAAACAGTACCCGTCGAGTATCACGATCACGGTGATCCAAACCGAGAGCCCGGCGTCCCAGCCCTAGAGGCTTTCAAGGTCGATTCGAGTGCGGCGATGGAGCGCTTGGCGCTGTGCGCCTCGGCGACTTTGCGTTTCTTCTTTGCGTTTAGAGCTGGATCTGGACGAGGTCAGGCTCTTCCACACCTTTACAGACGCGGCAGGTCTTGGACTCGAGGACGTCTTCCCACATCGTCGTGCGCAGACGACGCCATTTCTCGCCCGTCCAAATCTCTTCGATGGATTGTTCGTGAACGTTTCCCATGTTCAGCGTGCCTTCGTAATCCGTGCAGCACACGGTGACGGTGCCGTCCCACAGGATCACGAACTGTTCGTTCGGCGCGGGGCAATAGCCGTCGACTTTCTGCTTCACGGCTTCACCCTGGATGATGTTGCCCCAGGTGTGGAGCTCTTTCCAAAGAATGTCGACGCCAGGGAGGATCTCGTAGCGGCCGGTGTCGGCGTCGTGCTCGAGGAAACGGAACCCGCCGTCGACGAAGTTGATATCGTGCCGCTTCGGCGGTAACCCGAACTTGCGCTCGATCGAGCGTGCAAACGAGATCCAATCGAGCATGACCCGGTCCGCCTGGCTGTTCGAGCCCACAATTCGGATCTCCGGTGAGCCGAGCGTGTTCATGATGTCGATCTCGAGCTTGGTGGAAGCACCTTTGGCGATCTTCCGCTCGACCGCCATGCGCACCTTCTCGAGATAGATGTCGAACGTCAGCTTCTTGTTCTTGGCTTTGCGCGTCTCGAACGACTCCTCGTCGGGCGTCTGGTAGCTGAGGATGAAACTGGTCAGCCCCGCGTCGTAGAGGCCGTCGACGAGCTCCTCGGTGAGCAGGCTGCAGTTCGTGTTGAGCTCGATGGGAAGCCCCTTCTCCTGCTCGGCATAGCGAACGATGTCGACGAGGCGTGGGTGGATCGAAGGCTCTCCCATTTGGTGGAGCTTGATCGGGTAGAGCGGACCTAAACGGTGTTTTTCACGAGCGACTTGGTCGAATATCTTGCGCGCGTCGTCGTAGTCCATCATGCCGCGCTCGCGTTCCATGATCTCGTCGGGGCAGAACGTGCAGTGGAAATTGCAGAGGTTCGTGATCTCCACGAAGAGCCACCATATCGGGTACACGCGCTCCGGCGATTTGCGGATAGAAGGAAGCGGCGCGATTTCGGGAAACGCCGACAAATCGTCGGACATTTCTTTGTCGTCTTTGTCTGGGGCCCTTACCGAGACGCGTCCGACGTGAAAGTCCTGCCGGATCTCCATTCGGAAGCTCGCATCGACGTTTTGCACTCTTTTTGGATCGAAATCGAAATCCTCGATGATGAACAGCGCCTTCTTCCATGCCGGCTCATCGAGCGCGACGCCGTCCCAACGCTGCTCGGCTTCTTTGTAAAGGCCTTCGTAGGGAGCGTCGTGATCGGTGGACACGTATTGGAGACGAAACGGCGCGAACTCCCTTCCGTAGTAGTCGACTTCGATGACGGTGCGTGCGCCGAGCTGCTCGCGCAACTCGCTGTGAACCCAATAGTAGAGGTACTGTGACCACGCCTCGGGCGTGACCGCGGCGCGCCCTCCCTTTTCGACGATGTCGTAGCGTCCATCGCCTTCGTTCACGAGACGAAGGAGCGCGCTCCCCTCGTCCGGCAGAACGAGCTCGGCGCCCACCGAAGCCGCCCCTCGTCCGAGAACGCGATCAAGCAGAGTCGCCATCATCGGTCTCCGGGTCGTCGCGCGGGCCAAAAAAGCTCGCGACAATCTCGTCTATCCATGGCTCAATGGCATAGTACACCTGATTGCGAGCGTTGAACTTGTAGATATAGCTTTTTTCGTCCTCGACGAAATAGACGGTCCGCTCAAGGTAGTCCGCGAGCTGGGTCTCGACGTAGTAGAGCGTCGAGATGGCCCCCACGTCCTCCAGAACTTCGTGCCGCACGAGCCGGTAAGTGTCACCGAGGAGCTCGGTCCGCTCGGCATAGAACAGCTCGACGGTCGTTTCTGGCGCCACCTTGTTGACGGTAACCTCGAGGGTCGCGTGCACGGTGGCGCCTTCTTTCTCGACCGCGAGCGGCGTGCTTCGAAAACCGACGAACAGCGATTCGCCCGAATCCGCCGCGGTATGGGTGCGCTCCCAGCTGCGCGGGTGTTTGATGACGATGTCGCCGCCGGGAGCCACATACGCTTCGAAGAACTCACCTCGCTCCAGCGAGAACTCGTCGAACATACGCACGATGGCCTCGTCGTAAGCCTCGAGCGTTCTCGCCTCGCCTCGGACGTACAAGCCGTAGAGCGTTCCGTCGACGTCGGTCAGCATCAAGCGCGAGCTCTCTTCGCCGTCGTCAGAGAGGAAACTCCAGAACTTGCCTTCCCGCCCCTCCAGCTCGTACATTTCTTCGACCTCGACGTTGAGTCCACCTTTGAATCGCTCGGCAACGTCGTCGACCACACCGTCGGGCATCGGACCAGCCAACACCTGAGCGCGTATCCCCGCTCGCTCGGAAACGTCGACGGAGCGACCCGTGAACGTTTGCATGTGGAAGCCGCCTTGCTGTGTAGCCTCGTCCGCGGTCCACCCTTGAGGCAACGGGAACGAGACCTTCAACGACGGGTTGTAGACGGTGATGAGCGCAGGCGTGGCGCGGATCTCGCAGCCAACGAGCGCAAGCGCTATCAGCGGCAGAGCGAAGGCCACCCGAGCTCGTGCAAGCATGGCATGTCCATCCATCAGTCCAGCTGATAGTTCGGTGCTTCCTTTGTGATGATGACGTCGTGAACGTGGCCTTCGCGATGTCCCGCGGCGGTCACCCGGACGAATTTTGCTTTCTTCTGGAGCTCGGGGATGCTATCGGCGCCGCAATAACCCATGCCGGAGCGCAACCCGCCGACGAGCTGATCGACGACGCCGTGGAGAGCACCTTTGTAGGGAACACGGCCTTCGATCCCCTCGGCAACGAGCTTTTCGGTCTCGACGTCCTGCTGGAAGTAGCGGTCCTTGGTCGCATCGCTCATCGCACCTAACGAGCCCATGCCCCGATACGTCTTGAACGTGCGGCCTTGATAGAGGATCTGTTCTCCCGGACTTTCCGCGGTTCCCGCAAAGAGACTACCGATCATCACGCACTGCGCACCTGCGGCAATCGCTTTCACGACATCGCCGCTGAACCTGATCCCGCCGTCGGCGATGAGCGGCACGTCGTGCTTCGCCGCCACCTCGGCGCAGTCGAGGATCGCCGTCATTTGCGGCATGCCCGCGCCAGAGATGATACGCGTCGTACAAATCGAGCCCGGCCCCATGCCTATCTTGACCGCATCGACGCCGGCGCTGATGAGATCCGCCGCCGCCGCGCCGGTCCCGACGTTGCCGGCAACGATATCCACACCCGAGACGATACCGCGAAGCTTCTCGACGGTCTCGAGCACGCCGCGGCTATGGCCGTGAGCCGTGTCGACGACGATGACGTCGGCTTTCGCATCGATGAGAAGCTTGGCCCGTTCGAGGGCTTCGTCTCCTACGCCGATCGCGGCGCCTACGAGGAGACGGCCGAGATCGTCCTTCGCGGAGTTGGGGTACTTCATCGCCTTTTGGATGTCTTTGACAGTGATGAGCCCCTTCAGCTGGTAGTCCTCGTCGACAACGAGAAGTTTTTCGACACGATGTTCGTGAAGAAGAGCACGCGCCTCATCGAGCGTCGTTCCCACCGCCACTGTGATCAAGTTCTCCTTGGTCATGACATCGGAGATCGGAAGCTCGAGTCTCGTCTCGAACCGAAGATCCCGATTGGTGAGGATGCCCAGGAGCCGCCCGCCATCCGTGATCGGTACGCCGGAAATGCGGTATTTCGACATCAGCGCGAGCGCATCCGAGATCGGCCGATCGGCACCGATAGTGATCGGGTCGACGATCATGCCGCTCTCCGAGCGTTTGACCTTGTCGATTTCGTCCGCCTGGTCCTCGGGCGCAACGTTTCGATGGACGATGCCGAGCCCGCCGAGCTGCGCAATAGCGATCGCGAGTCGCGACTCCGTCACCGTATCCATGCTCGCGCTCACGATGGGAATCTTGAGGCGAATGTTGCGCGTGATCCGAGTCGTGACGTCGACCTGAGACGGCAAAACGTCGGATTTTTGGGGGACGAGTAGAACGTCTTCGAATGTAAGGGCTTCTTTGAAGTTCTCTCTCACGGAAACCTTTTCACGCTAACGTGCCGCTCAGCCGGCCGCACCACAGCACTTCTTGTACTTCTTGCCACTCCCGCAGGGACAGGGTGCGTTCCGGCCGACCTTGGCCGTGGAACGCTTGACGGTGGTGACGGCCGCATCGACACCGCCTTGCGATTCCCGTCGCGGACCGACCGAGCTTGGCCCGTCGAAGGCCGACAGGGTGGCGGCGGGATCATTGAAAGACAGACGCGACGGCCGCATCGGTGGAGCCGATGCGAACGCCGGCTCTCGCACCGGCTGCAGCAAGAACAGGATCCGGACGATCTCGTCTTCGACGCGATACCACATCGCCTTGAACATGCTGAAGCTTTCCTTTTTGTACTCCATGAGCGGATCGCGCTGGCCGTAGCCCCTGAGGCCAATCCCCTCTTTGAGGTGATCCATAGCATACAGATGATCTTTCCACTGCGAATCGACGACCTGCAACATGATGATGCGCTCGTGGGTGCGCATCAGATCGGGACCAATCGCCGTCTCCTTGTTCTCGTATTTCTCGTGGATCCTCTTGGTGAGCTCTTCCTCAATCTCGTTCCGGTTCAGCCCGTCCCAATCGATTTGAGCGAGCGTGGTGGCGTTGAACCCGTATTGAGCGGAGACCGCCGTCCGAAATCCGTCGAGATCCCATTCCTCGACGTTGAGGTCCGCCGCCAAGTGCTGGTCGAGGAGGTCGTCGAGAATCTTATCCGCAAGCTCGAGGATGTATTCGCGCTGCTCTTTCCCGTCTAGAATGTCGCGGCGCAGACGGTAGATGGCGACGCGCTGCTTGTTCATCACGTCGTCGTATTCGAGCAGATGTTTGCGGATGGAGAAGTTCTGGCCCTCGACTTGTTTCTGGGCTCGCTCGATGGCGTTGGTCACCATTTTGTGCTCGATGGGAACACCCTCTTCCATGCCCATCTTCTGCATGAGACCGCTGATGCGATCGCTCCCGAAAATACGCATCAAATCGTCTTCGAGGGAGAGGAAAAAGCGCGAGCTTCCAGGATCGCCCTGGCGTCCGGCACGACCTCGAAGCTGGTTGTCGATGCGCCGTGATTCGTGCCGCTCGGTTGCAAGGATGTGAAGACCTTCAGCCTCGACGACGTCTTCGTGCGCCTCTGCGGCCTCTTTTTTTGCAACCTCGAGGGCTTCCTCCCACACCTCCGGCTCGACTTCCATCGGATCGAGCTTCTTTTTCTTGAGCGCGACCCGCGCCGCATACTCGGGGTTACCGCCGAGAAGAATATCGGTGCCGCGCCCGGCCATGTTGGTGGCGATGGTCACCGCACTCGGACGACCCGCCTGCGCGACGATCTCCGCTTCCATCTGGTGGTATTTGGCGTTGAGGACGACGTGTTTGATACCGCTTCGCTTGAGCACCTGGGAGAGCTTCTCACTCTTGCCGATCGACGTCGTACCGACGAGAGTCGGACGCCCAGCATCGACCATCTCACGAATCTCTTCGGCGATGGCGGTCAGCTTCTCCCGCTCCGTCCGGTACACCAGGTCGGCGTACTCGTGTCGGATGAGCGTGCGATTCGTCGGGACAGGAATGACCTCGAGCTCGTAGATCTTCTCGAACTCCGCCGCTTCCGTCTCCGCGGTACCCGTCATCCCCGCAAGCTTGTCGTACATGCGGAAGTAGTTCTGAAACGTGATCGTCGCGAGCGTCTGGTTCTCCCGCTCGATCTTGACGTGCTCTTTCGCTTCGACCGCTTGGTGAAGACCGTCCGACCAGCGCCGGCCCGGCATGAGACGGCCGGTGAACTCGTCCACGATGACGACCTGGTTGTCCTTGATCATGTAGTCGATATCGCGCTTGTAGAGCGTGTGGGCCCGGAGCGCCTGATACACATGGTGCAGGATGTGCATCTGCTCCGGGTCGTAGACGTTGTCGACACCGAGGAGCTTCTCGACGCTCGGAACTCCGTCTTCGGTCAGCGTCACCGTGCGGGTCTTCTCGTCGACGGTGAAGTCGAGATCACGGCGAAGTTTGGGGATGATCTGGTCCACTTTGTAGTAGAGATCCGTCGACTCTTCCGCCGGACCGCTAATAATGAGGGGAGTCCGGGCCTCGTCGATGAGGATCGAGTCCACCTCGTCCACGATGGCGAAGTGGAAGAGCTTTTCGACTTCCTTGCCGTCAGCGGATTTCCTGACCTTGGGAAACAGCTGGTGCACGTACAACGACGGGTCGAACTTCATGTTGTCGCGCAGATAGTCGAAGCCGAGCTCGTTGTTCGTTCCGTAACTGACGTCGCAGCGATAGGCCTCTTGCCGCTCGATGTCCGTCATATCGTGCTGGATGATGCCCACACTCAGACCGAGAAACTTGTAGAGCTTCCCCATCCACTCGGCATCGCGGCGGGCAAGGTAATCGTTGACGGTGACAACGTGAGCGCCTTTGCCGGTGAGCGCGTTCAGATAAATCGGAAGCGTCGCCACGAGGGTCTTGCCCTCACCCGTCTTCATCTCGGCGATCTTGCCCTGGTGGAGCACCATGCCGCCGATGAGCTGGACGTCGAAGTGGCGCATCTCGAGCACGCGCCAGCTCGCCTCGCGTGCGACAGCAAAGACTTCGGGCAGGAGGTCGTCGAGGGTCTCGCCCTTCTCGAGCCGGGCCTTGAACTCCGTCGTTTTCGCTGCGAGCTCATCGTCGGACAGTGCTTTGATGGACGGCTCGAGCTCGTTGATGACCTCGACGCTCGGCCACATCTTCTTGAGCTCGCGCTCGGAGTTGCTCCCGAAGACTTTGGTGAGAATCGTGTTAACAACAGACATAAGAACGCATAGGCCCTAGTTGAAAATATCTTAGTCTAACAGAGGGGTTTGGACCGGGCAAACCCACGGGACATCACCGGTTCGATACGAAAACGCTTGCGCCCTTCGATGCGATAGACGGAGAAGTCTCGTCGATCGGTGGTAAAGACGCGGTCGGTGCCAAGCTCTTCCGCAAGCACCAGACAACGTCTATTGGGAGAGCCACGACATCGTACGCATGGTCGCGGCCCTCCCAGGCCTCGAGAAGGAGTCACTCGAGGCGCGCGTCGAAGAGCTCACCCGCGAGTACAGCGAGCTATCCGACCTAAATCAGGCCTCGAAGCCCGACAACGAAATCCCGCTCGCGTGACTTACTTCTTCTTGACGTAGCTCGAGTGGAGCGGCCGGTTGTCCCCGCGGACTCGGTACTCGAAGATGGCCGCGTCGACGTTTTCCGACGAGCGCCGCTCCATGGTTTTGGAAATCGACTCCGTCCGGACGGAGGACGTGAGAAAAAAATAAGCTTGACTAGCGGTGCAGCTATGTTATAGAGTGACCAGCATGGGATACGTGACAAAGCTGCAGGTGATCAAGCGAGCCAACGACACCCGTCAGTTCTATGTGATTTGCCCGTCACCTTTAGCCCAGGCGCTAGAGATGGAGCCGGGCGAGGAGCTGGAGTGGGTGGTGGAGGATCGAAACACACTGATTGTGCGTCGGACGCCTAAGGCAAAGCGTGGGAGGAAGCGGGGTAAACGTGGGTGATAAGCAAACGTCACTTCCAGGCTTTCCGAGTCCGCGAAAACGCAGCGATGGTGATGACGGCGATGAGGGAGCGCGCGTGACACAAGCTCGGTTGAAGGTGGTCGATAGGGCGCAGCTGCTGCTGCGGACGGTCGACGTGGAGCGTTTGATCCCAGAGGATCACCCAGCGCGTGCGATCTGGGAGTTCGTGGGTCGGCCGGATCTCAGCGGGTACACGGATCAAGTCCGCTCGGTCGCGGGTGGCGCAGGCCGGCCTGCGTTTGATCCTCAGCTACTGGTGAGCCTGTGGGTCTACAGCTACAGCCAAGCCGTGAGTTCGGCCCGCGCGGTTGAGCGGCTGTGCGAACATCATCCGGCGTATCAATGGCTCAGCGGAATGCAGAGCATCAGTGCGCACACGCTGTCGGACATTCGGATGATTCATAGGGAGATCCTGGACGAGTTGTTTGTGCAAGCTCTGGGAGTTCTGAGTTCGGACGGATTGATCACGCTCGAGCGAGTCATGCTGGATGGGACGAAGGTGCGCGCGAACGCTTCGTCGAGTGGATTTCGCCGCAAGCCGAGGAGATGCCCCTGAGATAGTTGAAGGTTAGGAGTGGCGGCTCCTAAGGCCGGGTTCGATAGAATCCGGCTGTGAAGGAAAAAGAAAGGAGCCACCACGATGTCAAATTACCAAATCATCGATGCGAAGAACAGGAAGAAGCTTCGAGAGATACTGAGCTCGAAGGGGCAAGCTCTGTTGCCGTTCTTGGATGCGATTGAGCGAACCGAGATAGCGATCGACGAAGTGATCGACGTTGCTGGCCGAGCGACGATCGAAGCGGTCTTGGATCTGTCAGCCCAAAGTGTGGCTGGGGAGAAACACCCGGGGAAGAAGGGTAGCGATGTTCGCTGGCACGGCCGGCAGGGTGGCGTAGTAAGCCTTGCGGAGCGGAAGTTGAGAGTGAGCCGGCCACGTCTGCGGCGTAAGGGAAAGGCAGAGGGAGGGGAGGTTGCGATTCCTGCCTACGAAGCGGTGAACAACTCGTCTCGGCTGAGCCAACGCATCTGGGAAATCCTGATGCTGGGTGTGTCGACGCGCAAGTACGCGTCGGTTCTTCCCGAGATGGCGGAGACGGTAGGGGTTAGCAAGAGCGAGGTGAGCCGTGAGTTCGTGGAAGCAAGCGCGGAGCAGTTGCAGGGGCTGATGGAGCGTCCGCTGGACGAGCTGGAGATCGCGGTCGTGTACCTGGACGGGATTCGCTTCGGCGAGCACCACGCGCTGGCGGCAATCGGCGTAGATACAGAGGGATACAAGCATGTTCTGGGGCTTCGGGATGGAGCATCGGAGAACCAGATAGTGTGCAAGGCGCTGCTGGAGGACCTGGTCGAACGAGGCCTGAGCCCAGAGCGGTGTCGGCTGTTCGTGATCGATGGCTCCAAGGCGCTACGGGTCGCCGTCGACGCTGTGTTCGGTACCCACAACAAGGTCCAGCGTTGCAGGAAGCACAAGGAGCGCAATGTGCTCGGTTATCTGCCGCAGGAGCTGAAGCCGCAAGTGCAAGCGAGCCTGCGTTCGGCCTGGCAGCTCCCAGCAAAGAAGGGCAAAGCGCGGTTGGAGCAACAGGCGAAGTGGCTCGAGGACGACTACCCCTCGGCGGCGGAGAGCATCCGGGAGGGGCTCGACGAGATGTTCACCATCAACGAGCTCGACCTCCCCGCATCTCTGAAACGCTGCCTTGGATCGACGAACATCATCGAGTCGTGCTTCAGCGGTGCGCGAGGTCGTACCCGTCGCGTCACCCGCTGGCGCAATGGCAAGATGGTTCTGAGATGGGCCGCTTCGGCTCTGCTCGCCACGGAGAAAAATTTCCGTCGTATCATTGGATACCAATCGCTACCGATCCTCGAAGCGAAGTTAGCGGAGGTCACTGAGAATCAAGCGCTCGACAAGCACGCCAAAGTCGGGTAAACCATGTGTCAGGAGCCGCCACCACCTCGAACCTCCAACTATGCTGGGGGCACCTCCCAAGCCGACGGTCGAAGAGTGTCTGGAGCAGGCGCGTGAGGCGGTAGAGACTCTCAACGCCCAGACGGAGGAGGAATCGAGCCGGCAGATGCAGGCAGCGCAGCAACGCGCCAGGCGAGAGAGACAGGATCGTCTAGAATCAGCGTTGAAGGAGTATGACAAGCTGAAAGCCGCGAAAAGCCGCATAGACCGCGTGAGCACGACCGATCCCGACGCGCGGGTGATGAAGCAAGCCGAGGGCGGCTCCGCACCTAACTACAACGTCCAAGTCTCAACGGATGCCGCACACGGCCTGATTGTCGACATCGATGCCACGCAGGCCGGTAGCGATTATCAGCAGCTGACGCCGGCCATAGAACGGATTGAGCAGAGCATGCAGCGTGCGCCCGAGCAGATGGTCGTAGATGGAGGCTACATTAGTAGCAACAACATCGCGGAGATGGCGAAGCGCGGCATCGATCTCGTCGGCCCCGACCACGAGAACAAGGCAGCAGAGGCCAATCGGCGCAAGTCGTATAAGCACCACGGCGTGAAAGCGGAATACGAGGCGTCGAAGTTTGTCTTCGATACGCAGACCAACATGTATGTGTGCCCGCAGGGCAAGCACTTACGCTACGACGCCAAGCAGGAAAGCCATGGCACGATGCGCTATCGATATAAGGCGTCTAAGCAAGACTGCCAGACGTGTCCGGCCAAAGAGCAGTGTTGTCCTCGTACGCAGCACGGCCGCTCGATCGAGCGGCGCGAACTCTTGCCCGACATAGCCGCGTTCCGGAAGAAGATGCAGACCGACGAAGCCAAGGCCATCTATAAGACACGCTCGCAGGTGGCCGAGTTTCCGAATCTCTGGATCAAAACCAAGTTCGGCCTGCGGCAGTTTAGCGTGCGCGGAGTCGCCAAAGTGCGCATTGAATCTCTGTGGGTCGCCCTCACCTACGATATCTTGCAGTGGATTCGCCTCCGCTGGAGGCCGAAGATGGTATCGACACTCGTGCCGACGTGAGCGCGTTGAGCACACGCAGCCCGACTTGTTAAAGCGCTAGCAATACGCACCAACGAAACGCCGATACGATATCGGGTGAATCCGTACCGCGCGGACCCGACCCCCTAGTTGACAGAAGTGTGGACCAACCATCCCCATCTCCCTTGGGAAACGCGATTTTTTCTCACGTCCGGAGTCACCCTCGGCGAGGAAGCGCTTCACGTCATCGAGCTCCGGTGCCTCGCCACTCGGAGACTCTCCAGCCAGAATCGACTCTTGCGCGTACGAGTCCAATACCTTGCGGACCAGTTTTTGGAACAGCTCGTGCGATCCGTAGACGTCCGCGCCGACGAGCTCACCGTCGATGGCAACCACGACACCGATGGCGTCGTCGTGTGCAACCACTTGCGGCAAGAGAATCTCGACGTAGTCCGCACGCTTGGCCTTGAGCGTCTCGTTGTCGACGATCGCGCTATAAGTGCCGGAGGCGGACAAGCTCGGAGACGGCGCCGCCACGTAGGTCGCAACTTGCGCCTCGGTCTCGGCAACCGCGTTCCAGACGCCCCGCTGGCTTTGCTCGGCCTGGATGGTTCTTTTGAGCGCCGCGCCGCTCACCATGGCGTCGCTCAGTGAGAACGCCATGCCACTGGCGCCGTCCGCCGCCCACCGGCCGTGCTCGACACAAAACGCGTCGATGGTGACCGGCGTCGACCGCGGCGGAAGAACGACATCGGTGGCGATGGTGCGGTCCTGCTTACCGCCGCGGATGACGTCGCCAACGTGAAGGAACAGAAACTCGTCGGAGCCGTTCTCGACCTCGAGCGTGTTGACCTCGCCGCTCCCGCGCTCGCGGACTTTGACGGCCCCGCTCTTCAAACCTTCGTCGAGAGTGATGTAGGACCGCGTGTCAGCCTGCGGACCGTGCACCACGTAGACCGCGAGCTTCCCGTGAGTGTAGGGTCCTTCGACTTTCGGGGGCGCCATGATCAGAAACGCCGCTAGGACAGAAATAGAGTGCATGATTTCCTCCCGGGCGGCGGCGCTCTCTGGAGTATAGACACACGCCCCGCCTCAAAGGTCCTACTTCGGGAGGAGGGAGATTATTCCCTAGTCCCCTGGAACAGAAAAAGCTAGACAACACCGGCCCTTCTGTGATCTGCTAAATGCATGAAACACAAGGGCCGGCGAAAAGCCGAATTGAAGCTGTCGTCTCAAGAAAGCGAAGCGCTGACGCGACTGGCGCGACGCAGCCGTAGTTCGCCGCACCAAGCCTTCCGAGCGAAGATCGTGCTGGATTGCGCGGCGGGTCTGACGAATATGGAAGTTGCTAGGAAGATGCACACCATGAGGAGCACGGTGGGCAAGTGGCGAAGACGCTTTGTAGAACAACGAATGGAAGGGTTGTACGACGAACCTCGGCCGGGAGCGGCTCGCAAAATCGGCGATGACCAGATCGAGGAAGTCGTGACCAAGACGCTGGAGACGACTCCAAAGGGGAGAACCCATTGGAGTACGCGCTCGATGGCCAAGCATCTTGGGCTGAGTCATTCGACGATTGGACGTATTTGGCGAACGTTCGGGCTTCAACCGCACCGCTCGGAATCGTTTCGTCTCTCGCAAGACCCACAACTGGTCGAAAAAGTACGCGACGTTGTTGGCCTGTATATGAACCCACCGGATAACGCGGTCGTCCTGTGCGTCGACGAGAAATCGCAGATTCAAGCGCTCGAGCGTGCTCAACCTGTCCTGCCCATGAGCTTGGGCCAGCCCGAGCGACAAACCCACGACTACATTCGGCATGGAACGACTGACCTGTTTGCCGCACTCGACGCCGCAACAGGTGAAGTCTTCGGAAAGTGCTACGCGCGACATCGAGCGCTAGAGTTCAAGAAGTTCCTCGCTGAGATCGAAGCAGCCGTTCCCAGCGAGTTGGACATCCACGTCGTGCTCGACAATCTCGCCACGCACAAGACACCGGCGATCAAACGCTGGCTTTCCAAGCGACCTCGGTTCCACTTTCACTTCACACCGACACACGCCTCTTGGCTCAACTTCGCTGAGCGCTTCTTTGGCTTGCTCACCGAACACGCCTTGCGACGAGGCTCGCACACGAGCGTGCCTCAGCTCCGCGTTGCGATACAAGACTATCTCGATGCTCACAACGAGAACCCAAAGCCGTTCAAGTGGACGAAATCCGCCGACCAAATCCTCGAAACCATCGCTCGGTTCGCCCAGCGAACGCTCGATACACATGGCAAATCGAATTTGGACAGTAATTAAAGATCCGGGGGACTAGGGAATGGGAACCAGCCGCTCGAGCTCGTCGAACCAGGATCGAAAAACATCTATCGTCATGCTGGATCTCCCCGTAGAGAAGGCTCGATGTGATATCCGAGTTTGCGCAGGTCGCGGATCATATTGGCAATGCGTCGTTTGGAGCGCGCGCGGCTAACGTCGGGGCCACGTTCCTCATAGTCAACGCCCTGGTGGAGAATCTTCCAGATTAAACGACACAACCGATGGGCAACGGCCCAGATGGCTTGCGCGTGCCCCAGGCGTGGAACCAACCGCCGGTACACGAGCTGGAAGAAACTCCCTTTGGTCTTGACGGCCGCGTTGGCGGCTTGATTGAGGAGGCGGCGCATCGGCCGACTGCCTTTGGGCGAGCGATGGCTGTAGCTTTTGCCGGCGCTTTCGTGCTCTCCGGGGCACACGCCCACCCAGGACGCGAGGTGCTTGGCCGACGGAAACGTCTCGGCGCTCGCCCCGACTTCCGCGATGATCTGCTGCGCCGAATCCACGCCGAGCCCAGGCACTTCAGCGAGTCGTTGCACAGCTGCTTGATGCTCGCCGAGCAGATGCGCCATCTCTTCATCGAGTTGCGCGCTCTGCTCTTCGAGCAATCGTAATTCCTCGAGCGTCATTTGCACGAGCTTCCGATAGACGGGGTTGAGATCGGCACACGCGCCGAGCGCATCGCACAACTGCTCGGGCGTGGCACGCAATCGACGGTCGGCCAACTCCGCCAAGCGGGCCGGCTCCGTTTCCCCGTCCGCCAAGGCTTGCAACATCCGCCGCGCACTCAGCCCCAGAAGATCCGACACCAGGCTCGACAACTTTAGATGCGCTTCCTCCAGCAACGACTCTAGGCGGTTTTGGAGCTGAACCCGGTTACGCGTGAACTGGTACTTGCGGCGCATCACCGTTCGCCACAGGCGCTGCTCCGGCTCGGGAACGAAGCTTAGAGTCAGCTCCTGCGCCACCAAACGCTTCACCAATCGTTCGGCATCCGGAAAATCCCGCTTCCGACCCCGCGCGCCGCGATTCGACTTTGCTTGCGCCAGATGCAAGTTGCCCGACTGCGCACCCGCGCCCGGCCGAGCTCGGCACTGCGGAGCCCAGGACCGCTCCAACGCCTCCCACACCGGGCGCCAATATTGCGCGGTCGATTCCATCACTACTTCATCGACCCCCTCGGCCACCAGCCACTCCGCCAGAGCCCGAAGCTCACTCGGTCTCGTGCCCACACGCCGGCGCGAAAACTTATACTCACCCTCTACTGCGATGTCGGCGACCACCACCGCCAGCATCTTCTTGTGAACGTCTATCCCAGCAATCCGGTTTGGCATCGCTCCTCCTCATCGCCGCAGCGGAGCGCGTGCTAATCAACTTCATTAATCAGGATCTCAGGCTCGCACCGTGGACAAAGCGCTCACGGCGACGCCTACTTATTCGCTCTACCAACGCACACGCCGGATCAGCCAGTTGAACGGTCTCAACGGCCCCACTGGTTCGTCGATCTCACCGCTCCGGACCGCACCAGTCTGCCTTAACCGGAAATGTTTTTCATGTTCTTTCGCGAGCTGCGTCCATCACATCCCCACTCAATTCACCGGAACCAGCCTAAGCAGCTCTTCGTGCCAGTTGAGCACGACGTTTATCTGCTCGGTCGGTCGCTCGACGCGGAGCATGAGAAAGCGCTGACCGTCCGCGCTCACGTCGTAGTCCGGCGGATTGACAGTTGCTCGGGGCGATCGGTTGTCGCGGAAAGAACCTCGACAATTAGACAGGGGCGCTCCTTGAAGTAAGACTCCCGGTCATCGGAATCGCAAGTGACGAATACGTCCGGATAGTAGTAGACGTCGGCCGCTCGGACGCGGACCTTCATGTCCGCCATGAAAACACGACAAGGCCGACCGCGGAGGTGCTCGCGGAGTCCGGATGCGATGTTCAAAGAGATGATCTCCTGGACCAGGTGCTCGTCGCGCACTCGCTCGAGAGATGGATCTCCCAGGCTGACTCCAGCTCGTATAGCTACGAGCTTAGGGCGCCGTTGCGGTTGCGCGCGGCCGGTTTCTCGGGTCGAACGAACGGTAGTACTCGAG
This sequence comes from Candidatus Marinacidobacterales bacterium, assembly GCA_965237955.1. Classification (GTDB taxonomy): domain Bacteria; phylum Acidobacteriota; class Vicinamibacteria; order Marinacidobacterales; family SMYC01. The sequence continues at coordinate 6,680,712 of OZ250169.1, forward strand.
GATGTAATCGAGCGGATGGGCCGTTCGAACGTCCACCCACACCTCGTAGTGGAGGTGCGGTGCCCGGCTGCGACCGGTACTGCCGACGTAGCCGATGACGTCGCCGCGCTTCACCCGCGTTCCTGCCTTGACAGCGAACTTCGAGAGGTGCGCGTAGCGGGTCATCATGTCGAACTTGTGGTCGATAACGACGATGTTGCCGTAGGTGCCGCGACGTGCCGCGTAAAGTACGATGCCATCGGCGGTCGCCACGATCGGACGACCCGCGGGCGTAGAGATGTCGATGCCGAAGTGCATCGCTCGCACCCCGGTGAAGGGGTCCTTCCGATACCCGTAGGTCGAGGAAAAATACCCTCGTACCGGCCAGATGGACGGCGTCGACGCGAGCATCACCGTGTTCTGAGCATAGAAGCGCTCGAGCACGCGGCTTTGCTCTTCCAAGTCGGTCAGCTCACCACGCATGCGTTCCAGCTCGTCTTTCACTTGACCGTATGCGCTCGTGGGCGGGTTGAACTCCAGGTCCGCCGGTCCGCCGACTCCCCCATCGGCTGACGCCGCTCCCTCGCCGAGCCCCGCCATGACCGACAGCTTCATGACGAAGTCTTCGAGAGACACGACCTGCTCGTTCAAATGCTCGACCGAAACCTCGTAGTCGAGGTTCTGCCGCTTTAATTCCGCGTTGCCGAGCCGAAGCTCCCGGAGCTCTGTAAGTTCCTGATAAAAAATAAAATAGTGCGCAGTTAGTGCTCCGGCTACGATCACCGCCGCCCCGGCGAGAACGGCTAGCGTCTTGAGGGCCCCCGCAGTCAGACGCCATTTCTTGTGCCGCTCCCCAGTGTGAGGAACGAAAATTAACGTATACGAACGTTTCATCATTTCGGACCCATAGATAATTTCGTGTTAAGTACTGCCGGAATTTAGATTTACGGAAGAGATGACTGAAGACGAGTCACCCGGCCTACAAAAAGTGCACGAGTTCTACTACGGCCGAACGATTGTGTCAAGGATAACATATGCAGGAGGGAAGGTAAACCCTTATGGGAAAGGCATTTGCCTCAGATCAGCGAATATAGCCGAGGCCCCGAAGCTCGCGTAAAACTTCTTCATCGAGAGGACTTTCGGCTGTACCGCCCGAGCGGCTCCCGTCGTCGTGCGACGCCACCCAGGTCGGTGGACGGGCCGCCATCAGCGACGGCTCGAGTGCTTCCGTGAGAACGCGTCCGTCCATATCGCGCCCCGCTGGGAGTCCCATCAGGTAGAGCGCGGTGGGTGCCACGTCGAAAAGCGTTGGGTCGTCGAGACGGACGCCCGCTCGCACCGGCGGACCCCACAAAAACATGACCCCAGACGGCGCTCGCACGCCGCCGCGGCCATCGTCGTAGTGGTTGAAGCCGTAGTTTCGGAACTGGAAGCCGTGATCCGACAGCACGAGAAGGACGGTGTCCGGCCCAGCTCGCTCCATGATTCGGCCGAGCCGGCGGTCTTCGTGCACGTAGACGGGTTCGAGCACCCGCGCGTAGGCCTCGTCCATCGTGCGCGACATCTCTTCGGTCACGGGACGCCCCTCGCCGCGAAGCTCGTCATAGACGCGCTGCGCTACCCGCCGCTCGATGAAGCGCCACATGAAGTGAGTGTAGACATCGGCGGTACGGAAGAGAGCTTGCACCAGATCGGCCTGTCCCCGGCTGTCGATGAGATGCTCGAGGCTGCGCTCGGTGATCATGTCGTTGTTGAAAATACCGGCGGAAGTCTGAAACCGAGCCCGGAAATTCGTCGACGGCAAGAAGGCACTGTCCGCGCGCTCGCGTGAGAACACCGGCATGCCGGCGGCGGCGAGCGCTCGGTTCGCGTCCTCACGGCCCGGCAATGCGAGCTCGTCGAGCTCGCGCGCTAGCTCGGGCGGAAACGTCACGTCAGCGACCTCTTCTCTGAGCGCGCGCGGAAAGTGGTTCGAGACGATCTCGCCGGCGACCTCCTCCGCGGGCCACGTCGCCCACCAGTTGAGAATTTGTACGCTCTTGCCACCGTTCGTCGCGATGTTCCAAAGCGCCTCGGTGCGCCTAGAGTGGCCGGACGCCAGCACTTTGCGCTGCCCGTCCTCGGACAAGAGCTGCCAGTCGACGATGCCGTGCTTCTCCATACGCTTTCCCGTCGTGACTGACGTCCACAGCACGACGGATTTCGTCGGCTTGAACGTCTGGCACGGCGCGTACGCGCCCTCATCCATGAGCCTCTGGAAATTGGGGAGCTTGCCTTGCGACAGAAAGTAATCCAAAAACTCCGGATCCATGCCGTCGAAGCCGAGGATCATCACCGGGTAGGAGGACCCCTCGGTGCTCGGGCGCTCAGCGGACGCGTCGAGATAAACCATCAGGCCGATGGTTCCGACGACGACGGCGGAGACGCCAAGCCAGAGTTTCATCATTAATGACGTCTACTTTACTCCGTCGGCACGAACTCCATACGGGGAACATCTTCGGATGCCCATTCGACGGATTCGCCGGCGAGAAGCCGGTTCGATTTTTCGAGACAAATCGACGCCTTGTCGGCGAGCGCCGCCACGTCGAGCCCGTCCGTCGACGGAGCGAATCGCGCGAGCACTTGGAGCGCACGCGACAGAAGATTGACGGCGCCCTGATGGTTCGCGGCGGCGACGTGGTACATGCCCACCGACACGTGGATCAGCGCTTGAAGGAAGGCACGCTCGTCACCGCGGGCATCTTGCCAAGCGTCTTCGAGATAGTCGTGGGCTTCGAAATAGAGCTTGTCGTTGAAGAGGCGCGCGGCTTCGGCGAGGAGCTCCCGCTCGCTCACCGGTCGAGCTCGTCACGATCACTGCTCGCTCGGTAGACGATGGCCTCTTGCAGGTGAATCGCTTCGATTTCGCCTGCGCCGGCGAGGTCGGCGATGGTCCGCGCTACCTTGAGCACGCGATGGAATGCGCGCGCGGAAAGGTGGAGTCGTTCCGTCGCTCGCTTCAACATCACCTCGGTTTTGTCATCGAGACCACAGCATCGCGCGATTTGCTTCGGCGTCATGAACGCGTTGAGCTTCGTCGCACCGCGGCGGAACCGCGCTCCTTGGACGCGCCGCGCCCGCTCCACCCGGCCTCTGACCTCGGCCGAGCTTTCGCCCGGTTTCTTGTCGAGCATCTCATGGGACGCAAGCGCGCGGACCTCGACACGCAAGTCGATCCGATCGAGCAGTGGTCCCGAGATCTTCGATTGATAGCGATGGATCATCCCGGGCGTGCAATCGCACGGCCGTGTTTCCGCGCCACGATAGCCACACGGACAAGGGTTCATCGCCGCAACGAGAGTGAACCGCGCCGGCAACGTCGCCATGCGATCGACCCAACGGATGCGCACCTTGCCTTCCTCCAGGGGTTGGCGGAGCGATTCGAGGGACGGGCGAATGAACTCGGCGAGCTCGTCGAGAAACAGCACGCCCCGGTGTGCGAGGCTCACCTCACCGGGCCGGGGCCCAACGCCCCCACCGACCATCGCTTGTGTCGAGACCGTATGGTGCGGCGCCCGAAACGGTGGGTTCGACACCAGAGCACCATCGTCCAAGAGCCCCGCAACCGAGTAAATCTTCGTGACCTCGAGCGCGTGCTCGAAACAAAGCGGGGGCAGAAGCGAAGGCAGGCGCATGGCGAGAAGACTCTTCCCCGCGCCGGGTGGCCCCGACATGAGAAGGTTGTGCCCGCCCCCGCCGCGGCGACCTCGAGCGCCCGTTTGGCAGAACGCTGCCCTTTGACGTCGGACAGGTCGGCCCCATCCGCGGTGCGGGTACCGTTTGGACGCGTGATCGGCTCAGGCGCGACCCAATCCGATGAGACCAGATCGACCGCCTCGCGAAGCGAGTCCACGGTGTACACCGACACGTCTTTGACGAGCGCCGCCTCGGCACCGTTGGCTTTCGGCACGACGACGCGGCGGATCCCACTCTTCGCGGCCTGCAACACCGCCGGCAGCACGCCCCGCACCGGGCGCAGGTTGCCATCGAGCGCAAGCTCCCCGAGAAAGAGCGTGTTCTCGAGCGGCTCGACGGGCGCCTGCTGCTTGGCGGCAACGAGCCCTAGCGCTACCGCGAGATCGAAGGCGGAGCCTTGCTTCTTGACGTCGGCAGGAGCGAGGTTGACTGTCACCTCCCCCTCGAGCTTGCCGAACCCACTGTTGATGAGAGCGGATCGAACCCGCACCTGAGCCTCGCGCACCGCGGCATCCGGAAGCCCAACCATGCGGACCTTGGTGATCCCGCCCGCCATGTCCACCTCGACGTGGATCACGAGCCCCTCGACACCGTGAATCGTGCCTGTGTTCGTCTTTACCAGCATTAATGGGTATAGACGAGTTCGGGAGGCAAAAGCCTCCCTCACGGTGTCCAGCATTCAGCATTCAGCATCCAGGATCTCGGACGGAAACAACGCGCCTCACCGGCGGCGGGAACTAATTAGTTCCCGCGCCGACGTGAATGCTAATCCTCTCCCCCGCAATAATGTGGTCCGAGCTGATGTCGTTCCACTCGCGGATGTCTTCGACGGTGACGCCGAAGCGGCGGGCGATCTTCGAAAGGGTGTCGCCGCGGCGGACGCGGTAGCTCATTGGGCCCGCGTCCGCTTGGGCGACGGTTGCCTCGCGGACGTAGAGCTCTTGTCCCGGATAGATGCGACTCCGGCGCCCGGAGAAACCGTTCAGCCGTCTGAGGGTCGATAGGCCGATACCGTGGTCGTCCGCAATCTGGCCCATTGTGTCGCCGGGTTGAACGGTATAGGTCGCTCCACCACGCGGAGCCGCACTGCCCCGCCGCGACGTGCTCAGAGTGGCCGCGGCGCGCTCGGTCACGATGAGCTTCTGACCCGGGTAGATGCGCGTCGCGCGTGACGCCATCCCGTTGAGAGCGCGAAGCTCGGAAAGCGACATCGAAAACGACGTCGAGATATCACCCAACGTGTCACCGCGCTGGACGAGGTAGACGTCCTGCCCATTCTCGGCGATGACCTCGCGCCGTTCGACCGATCGAATCCTCTGGCCGCCACTCCCCGGCGGGACCGGTACCGTCAGGACTTGACCGGGGTGGATGAGCGAGCGGCGACTAACGTTGTTGGCCGCCGTGAGAGCGGCGATCGACGTGCCGTAGCGATTCGCGATACCGGACAGCGTGTCACCCCGGCGCACCACATGCGTCCCGAAGCGAACGCGCTCGTCTTCAGGGATCGCGGCGAGGGCCGTCTTGAACGCTTCCGCGTTACCCTTCGGAATCCTGATCGGATAGGTGTTGCTGTCGAGAGGCGTCACCCAGCGCCGGAGCTCGGGATTCAGGAACTTCATGTCGTCCAGGCTCACGCCGGCGGAGTCGGCTGCGGTCGAGAGATCGACCGCGTGTTCGAGGCGAACCACGTCGTATTCGATCGGTGTCTTCGACGACGATGTGAAACCGTAAGCTTCTGGGTTTTTCGCAATGACGGTGGCCGCGATGATGAGCGGCACGTAGCTTCGGGTCTCTCGCGGCAGGACGCGCCTTTGCGCATGAACCCAGAAGTCGCGGCTGCCGGTGCGGCGGATCGCGCGCTCGACGCGCCTCTGCCCCGAGTTGTACGCCGCCATGACGAGGTACCAATCACCGAGATCGGCGTACAGATCTTTCAAGTGCCGTGCCGCCGCGCGGGTCGCCTTCTCAGCATTGAAACGATCGTCGACCCAAAAAGTCTGCCGCAACCCGTACAGTCGGCCGGTCCCGCGAATGAACTGCCAGATACCGCGAGCGCCCGCGCGCGAGACGGCGCGTCCCTTGAAGGCGCTTTCCACCATCGCGAGGTACATTAAATCCTGCGGCACTCCCTCTTCCGCGAAGACCTCGTGGACCATCGGGGCGTAGTAGCCGGATCGGTCGAGAGCTTCTTGAAACCAATCGTGCCGGCGCAGCTGGAACATCTCGATGATGGAGCGCACCCGCTGGTTCATCACGATGGGGATGTCGTAGGTAACCGAGGGAAGGTCGCTCGCCGCAATGGGTGCGGGCTCTTCGGCAGGATCAGCATCGCTCAGCTCTTCGAGCCCGGCGTCGCTCGTGAGCTCGTCCACGGCCGCGACATCCGCTTGCTCGAGCTCGGCGGCGAGCGCATCGAGAGACGCGCGCTCGGTGTCATGGATCGTCGCGATCACGTCGTTGTAGAGGCCGTCTCCTTCCGCGCTCGAGGAGACCCCGCCGGGTAAGCCGAGAAGCAGATCCACCGCCCGATCGAACGCGAGACGAGCCTCGCTCCACTGACCTTGGTGGGCGAGCTCCTCGCCTTTTTCCAGCTCAGCGCGAGCGGATTGAATGACCTCTTTCTGGGAGCTTTCGCTAACCTCCGGCAACGGCGGCGCTACCGGCTCGGTTTCCGTGTTCTTGCCCGAGCAGCTCGCGAGCGATGCAACAATGGCAACGGTGAGCACACAGCCCAATCGGGTGGAAAACACCGGCACGCTCGAACCTCCTCTAAACCTGCACGAAAATATTGTTGTCGTTCCCGAACTCCCGGGCCGACGGCGTGATGACCGTCGACGGGCCTACGGGAAGCTTCCGACCGTCGCTGAGAGCGGAGCGCACGTCGTCTTCGGAGACGAACTCCAAAGCGTTCACCGACGGCCCCGACACCGACGAGACCGACGCTACCGTCGGTCTCGACGATGTCTCGCCCTCGAACGATGCGTCGGGCGCTGAAGCTGAGCCTGAAGCTGAAGAAGACAAGCCCAAGCCCCGGCGAACGAGAAACTGTGTGACACGTTGCTCCAATGGCACTGAGCGAGTCCCGGTCCCGGTCGACGGCGGTGATGTCGTCACCACCGATGTTGACGCGACCGAAGCCGGGGGAGCGGTACGCTCTCCCGTATAACCATATGCGTCGAGCGCGGACGCAACATCCACGCTTCGCACTTCGTAAGCGAGCCGCTTCACGTTGATGAGATGAAGCGGGGTGATGTTGTCCGAAGTGATGTTGCCCCCGTAAGAGCCACATCCGAGCGTCATCGCCGGAAACAGACCGGTGGAAAACCCCACCGCGCCATGGGTGGCCGGGGAGTTCGCGACAATGCGCGACGCCGGTTTCTGGAGCGCGAACTCGCGAATGATGTCGTCGTTTTTCGAATGGATCGAGAGCGTGTGCCCCATACCGCCGTAGCGCAGAATCTGTTTGGCGCGCTCACAACCTTCTTTCCAATCGCGAACGACATAGAACGCGAGAATCGGTGAGAGCTTCTCGATGGACAACGGATAATCGCGTCCGACGCCATCGAGCTCCACCACGAGCGCGCGCGTGCCGACCGGCACCGAGAACCCGGCTTTGTCAGCAATGAACGGCGCGCTCTTCCCGACAATTTCCGGGTTCGCGAGCCGTGATGGCAGCACCGCGATTTTGGCGAGCGTCGCCACTTGATCCGGTGTCAGAAACACGCCGCCTTGGTTGGTAACTTCTTGGCGAACCTGAGATTCGATCGACTGGTCGCAGATCAACGCTTGCTCGGAGCAACACAGGGTTCCGTTGTCGTAACTCTTTCCGGTAATGATGTCGCGTACCGCCTTGGGAACGTCGGCGCTAGACTCGATGTAGGCGGGCACGTTTCCTGGTCCCACGCCGAACGCCGGTTTGCCGGAGCTGTAAGCGGCGCGCACGAGCCCCATGCCGCCGGTGGCGAGGATGACCGCCGTCAGCCGATGGCTCATCAGCTCCCGAGTCCCATCGAGCGATACCTCGGTCATGCAGTCCACGATGCCTTCGGGTGCGCCGGCAGTCACGGCCGCCTTTTTCATGACCTCCGTCGTCCTGCCGATGCAATCCTTCGCCGAGGGGTGCGGTGAGAGCACGATGCCGTTTCGCGACTTGAGCGAGATGAGGATCTTGTAGATCGCCGTCGACGTCGGGTTCGTCGACGGGACGACGGCGGCGACGACACCGAGCGGCTCGGCAATCTCACAGACCTTTCGCTCCGGAATCTCGCGAATGATGCCGACCGTTTTCATGCCGCGGATGAACTCGTGGACATCGTCGGCGGCAAATTTGTTCTTGATGAACTTGTGCTCGACGACACCGTAGCCGGTCTCATCCACCGCGAGCTTCGCGAGCTCGTAGGCCGCATCCGACGCCGCCTGCGCGCACGCTCGGACGATGCGATCGACTTGCTCCTGGGTGAAGTGTGCGTAGCTCTCCCACGCTTTGTGTGAAGCGAGCACCATGTCGCGTGCCTGCTGCACCGAGCGAAGATCGTTGTCGCGGACCACGCCTTAGTCGTCTCCCGGCAGCACGGCTTCGATGTCCTCGAACGGCCTGGGAATGACGTGCACCGCGACGAGCTCGCCGACACGCCGCGCCGCTGCGGCACCCGCGTCCGTGGCCGCTGTCACCGCGCCCACGTCTCCGCGCACCATCACCGTAACCAAACCGGCATCGATGCGCTCGAGGCCGATGAGATCGACTCTTGCTGCTTTCACCATGGCGTCCGACGCTTCGATCGCGCACGTCAACCCTCGTGTCTCCACCATGCCGAGAGCATCGCCCTTCGCTGACATAATCTAAGGAAGCATCCAGATTTCGGCGGACTCGGGGAGCTCTCGCTAAGTCGTTCTGAGAACTAGTCCTAACTCTGCCCGATCTGCAAAGACTATAGCAAAGCCCTTTGAACCAGGTCAAGAATTCACGTCGAGCAGCCGCCAGCTCACATTTTGTTGACGGGCGAATGGACGCATGACATACTGCCGGACTTGCTTGTGGGGGAAATGCGCACAAACAACCTGGCACCACCAAGGGCCACAAGGAGTATGAGGGGCATGCAACGACAGAACTTGAGCATCAACACCATCCGATGGGCAACGACCGCGTTGCTCGGACTCGCTGTGGGATTCGGGCTCACCGCCTGCGGCAGCGACAAGACCTCGGAAAGCCGTCCCATCACCGCTAGCGTCGACACCAACAAGCCGAGAGCACCCATTGGTAGTCCCATCGAGATCACGTACCGTTTCGACGTCGGCGCCCACTCTGCGCCCATCGACAAAGACTACCGGGTGTTCGTTCATTTCCTGGACTCGCACAACGCGCTCCTGTTCAACGACGACCACGATCCGCCGGAGCCAACGAGCTCGTGGGAAGCAGGCTCAACGCTCGAGTACGAGCGCACGCTGTTCATCCCGCTGTACCCGTATCTCGGAACCGCGTCGATCAATGTGGGCCTCTACATTCCCGAAACCGGCGAACGCCTTGGCCTCACCGGCACCGGCGATGGCAACCTCGCGTTTCAAGCCGGACAGATCGAGCTCCTCGACCAGAAAGAGAACATTTTTCTGGTGTACAAAGAGGGCTGGCATCAGCTCGAGAACGATCCGGACAACCGCTCGATGGAGTGGCAATGGACGAAGCAAGAGGCCGTGTGCTCGTTCCGCAACCCCAAGAAGGAAAGCGTTCTATTCCTGGAAGCGGATACGAACCTCCATGCATTCGAGGAGCCTTTGGAAGTCGCGGTGATGATTGGCGAGAACGAGATCGCCAAGTTCACCGTGGAAGAGCGCGATCCGTTTCTGAAGAAGATCACGATCCCTGCAGGCGCTCTCGGGGACGAGGACTGGGTCGACCTCCGGCTCGTAAACAGCCAGTCGTTCGTGCCGGCCGAAAAGAACATCGGTGACGACACCCGGGAACTAGGCCTAAGAGTCCACCACCTTTACGTCGATACGTCCTCAGGAACCTGATTCGGCAAAGCCGAATTAAGTTCCTGTCCCGTGCCCGATCCGGTGCCCGACAACCTAAGGGCCCGCTAACCGTCGCCTTCTTCCTCGATTAACTCGATCTCCAATCTAACCTTCGCCCGAGCCCCCGGCTCAATAGCTGGAAGCTCCACCTTAATCGCCCCTGGAATCAAGTGATTAGCCCCGTCCCCGACAAGCTTCAAGTCCACCAGAATTCCCGAGGCTTTGCCAAGTACCCCTTTCGGCACCTCCGCCGTCCCTTCCCCCTCCGCAAAGATTGTCGTCGACGGCTCCTCGGCCTTCTTGGACCGCCCCAGACCAAACGCCATTTCGCGAAGCTTTCCTAGCTCGCGCTCGATGTCGGGCGTCGACTGCGTGGCGACTTTATCGGGATTCGCCGCGGACTTCCGAGCGGCGTCGTCGATATCCTGAGTGACTTCGGGGTTCGCAGCGAACTCGACTTTCACTTCGGCGGTCGACGCTTCTGGCCCCAGCTCTTTTTCAACCGGTGGGGGCTCGGCGACGGCCACTTCGGTGATGGCGACGGCTTCGGGGTCGAGGTCGTCTTCGAGCTCAGCGAAGAGCTCGTCGCTCGTCTGAGGAGCTTCGGCGGCATCGACAACCGGCAGAGGCGCGGCATCCCCTGACGGCCCTGACGGCGGTGGGCTGGATGGAGCCGAAAGCTCGGCCGTCGTTGGCGTTTCCTCTTCCATGGAAACTTCTCCTAGTGAGCCCACGAGAACGGGAGCTTCCCCGTCGCCCGAGATCTTTCGGTGCACCGCCGCGAGCGTTTTTTTCGAGATCGATTTCAAAGTCTCGAAAACTCCGACGCCGTGGAGCGCCGCGCCTTCGAACGCGTCGAAGCCATCGTGGTTGAGATGCCTGTTGAGCGCTTCCACGGAGAGGATGTTACGCAAATCTCTCTTGTTGTATTGGAAGATAAACGGAATCTTGCCGATAGGTTGGTTCAACTCTTCCAAGTTCCGTTTGAGATTATGAAAGCTTTCGATGTTGGCGTCGAGCGCCGGTTCCTGAGAATCCGCGACGAAAACGATGCCGTCGACGCCTTTGAGCACGAGCTTCCGTGTCGTGTTGTAGAAGACCTGGCCGGGAACGGTATAGAGCTGAAGCCGAACCCGCATCCCACCAATCGTCCCCACTTCTAGAGGCAACAGGTCGAAGAACAGCGTGCGATCCGCCTCGGTCTCGAGGCTCACCATTTCTCCACGCGAGCCCGGGTCGGTGCGCGAGTGGATTTGATGCAGATTCGTGGTTTTCCCGCAGAGGCCGGGACCGTAGTACACGATCTTGGCCGACACCTGCATCGTTGTGTAGTTGAAGAAAACCACAGCGGTCGCCTCTTATTCTTTTGAAAATCAAACAGATAGGACCAGTTGTGATCTTAACGAGCGGAACGACGATCCGTCAAGGAAGCTGCCATGCGGGGACGGCTGATGGCTGATGGCTGATGGCCGACGGCAGCATTATCGCGGCTTCAAAATCGCATACACCGGCAACCCGACCCCTTCGAACCGCTTGATCACCTCGCGCGCCGGCGACGCCTCGGGATCCTCCGCTTGGAACTTGACCTTCACGTAGTCCTCGAGCCGTGCCGTCACCTCTGGATCCTTGAAAGTCGTCTTGTCCATGGTGAGGCAGTTCTTGCACCACGTGGCCCACACGTCGACCAGAACCATCTTGTTCTCGGCCTTCGCCTGCGCGAGCCCGGCGTCCAGTGAAGGCATCCAGCCTTCTTCGATCTTCTCCTGAACGCTCGCGGCGACTTCGGTCGCGTCGACGAAGCGCTGGCTCACGATCTCGTACCCGAGATATCCGTAGTAGGCAGCGAACCCGAGGATCAGGACTCCGAACGCTTGTTTGACACGAACCATCCACGTGCCCGGGCGCGGCAGCAGCGAAATACCCGCTCCAGCAATAGGCCACGGGATGGCCATCCCGACGCCGAGCAGGAATGGAAGCGCGAGCGCCATCACCTGCCCCTTCGAGTAGAGAGCGCTCGAGAACACCACGACCTGGATGACGACGGGCGCGACACAGGCACCGGCAAGAAGCGCCGCGACCGCTCCCATCCCGAACGCGACGAGGTACTTCCCACCTTTTTCGGAGAAGGAGACTTTCGATTGCAGACTCGAGAAATCGATGGTGATGATGTCGAACATCGCGAGCGCAAGGACGACGAACAAGACAGCAATGGCAAGGTTGAACCAAGCGGACGCATTGATGGTGCCGAACGTTCCAGCGGTGAGAATCACGACCAACCCGAGCGCACCATAGACGAGTGCCATCGCCAGACCGTAAGCACCTCCGAGCATGAAGCCCTGGGCGCGAGAGCCGCCGTGCGCGCCCGCGCCGATGATGCCTAGATTGATCGGGGTCATCGGGAGAACGCACGGTGTCAAATTGAGCGCGAGTCCTCCGAGAAGCACGATCGCGACGATGGCGAAGGCACCCTTGCCCTCGAACCAGCCTTGCCGGACGCGCCCCGCTTCGGCGTCGTCGATGAACTCGATGAACGCCTTGCTTCCGAGGAAGCCGCCCGTCGTTCCGACGACGGCGAAATCATTGAGCGCAGTCAACACATCTCCGACATCTCCACTGGCGACAGAGACCACGTCCGCGAGATTCAATTCCGGCGCTTTTGCGAGGACTCCGGCCGGCGTCGTCTTCGTGAAGTCGATCGCATCGAAGACAGCCGCGCTCGTCGGGCTCAGCGTTTGATCGGCTCCGACGACGTTGAACGCCACTTGAACCGTCAACTTGTCGGGCCGGTAGCAAACTTTGTCGTCGCATGCCTGGTAGTTGAGTTGTCCTAAAAGGACGTGCTCCCCGGTCGCGAGGGCCGGATCCAGTTCCATCGCGACACCGATCGCGAACTCTTCTTCGAAAACTGCGAGCGGCGTCTCGGAACCGCCGGTGACCAGAAGAATAGGTTCGGGGTACGCGAGCCCGTTCACGTTCACGCCCGGTAACGGCGCGAACTCGAGCGACGTGGGAATCAGATACTGCTCGAGCGGCTCGTTCGAGTTGACGTGAAAGCCCGGTTGAAGCCGAACCTGCACGACCGCGCGCGGACTCGTGCCCGCGTGCACCCTGTCCGACTCGACGAGCGGCCGAACGTCAACCTGGATGCGCCCCAGCTGAGCCGCGGCGGCGACAGGCAGCACGATCAACGCAATCGCAAGCAACGATTTCATGCGCATGACAGGTTCATTCTACTGCAAGCCAGGCGCGCGCGCGGTGAAGCGTTCAACAGGTTCGGTCTGCTCCCGAGAGACGGCCGATGGCGGAATTCCTCTTGATCCGCAGCCCAGATCAAGCTAATTTCTCGCAACTCATGCGGTTGGGAATCGTGCTCCTTCTTGGTCTCGTCACGCTTGGCGCCACGGCGTGCGGAAACGCTGGCGCTTCACCCGAACAACCCATTGCGTTTCCTCACAAGCCGCACGCCGATGCTCAAATCGACTGCGTGTTCTGCCACGAGTTCTTCGACAGCCAAGCGGCGGCGGGAATACCCCGGACGGAGCTTTGCGGGACGTGCCACAGCGCGATGTCGCAGGAGAGCGAGGCGACCCAAAAGCTGATGGAGTACGTCGACGCCGAAGAAGTGATCCCTTGGGTGCGGTTGTATCAGCTGCCGCAATACACGTATTTCCCGCACAAGTGGCACGTGCGCGCCGGCATCGAGTGCGGCGAGTGCCACGGTACCATCGGCGCAAGCATGACCGCGGTGCGCCACCGTGTCCTCGACATGCAATGGTGCCTCGACTGCCATGAACCCCGTCAAGCATCGGTCGATTGCGTGACCTGCCATAAGTAGAGCACCTGACATGACCTCTCATGAATAGACGCGAGTTTCTCGGGACAAGCGTGTTCGCCGCCACCGCGGGCCTCGCGCTCGACGCGTGCGCGCCCGAAGCGTCTCAACTAATCCCGATCCTCATTCCCGAAGAGCCGTTCGTTCCCGGCGAAGAGATCTGGATGCGCTCGACGTGTTTCGAGTGCGCCGCCTCGTGCGGCATCGAAGTGCGCAAGATCGATGGACGGCTCGTCAAGGTCGAGGGCAATCCCGAGCATCCCATGAGCCAAGGCGGGCTGTGCGCGCGCGGGCAGGCTATTCCTCAAGCGATGTACCACCCCGATCGCATCCAAACTCCTCTCGAAAAACAAAGCGGCGGGAGTTGGACCGAGCTCAGCTGGGACGACGCTCTCGACCGCGTTGCATCCGCACTTGGCTCACTCGGCGCACTCGGCGCGTCCACCGACATCGCGTTTCTGACCGGGGCCGCGACCGGGCACCGGCGGGAGATCGTTCACCGGTTTCTGCAAGCCTTCGGCTCGACCCGTCACCTCGTCCACGACCCGTTCCCGCTCCATCGCCCGGTGAGCGACGTCGATATCGACAACGCGGGCTACGTCGTCTCGTTCGGCGCGGAGATTCTGGAATCCCACGTGTCGCCGGTGAGATTCGGACGCGGCCTGGCCGCGCTTCGTCAAGCTCGCCCGGGACGACGCGGCAAGTTCGTGATGGTCGGGCCGCGGCTGTCATTGACCGCGGCGAACGCGGACGAGTGGATTCCCGCTCGTGCCGGCGAAGAGCTCGAGGTGGCACTCGGCATCGCTCACGTCCTGATCCGAGACGGTCTTTACAAGCTGCAAGGGGGCGAAGACGCGGATGGCTTTGCCGAGCTCAGCGCCCTCGTCGAATCCATCGAGCCGAGCCCCGAGGTCGAACGCCTTGCACATGAAATGGCCGAGCACCGACCGGCCGTTGCCATCGCCGGTCGAGGTGCAGCGCTCGCCGCCGCGGTATCGCACTTGAACGCACTCCTCGGAACGCGACCCGCATCGGCAAGCGCGCCACCGTTCGAACCGTGGCCGGCGATTCCAGGAGACGCGCCCGAATCGTTGTCGCTGAGTTTAACGAGTGCGCTCGACGACGAACCACCCCCTGTGTTGTTCGTCGCCGATACGAATCCACTCTACAGCCTCCCGCCCTCGTTCGAGCTCGACGATTGGCTGTCATCGATCCAGCTCAAAGTGAGCTTCGCATCGATCATGGATGAAACGAGCGCAGCATGTGACCTCGTGCTCCCCGAGTCGATGTCGTTCGAGCGCTTCGAAGACGCCGTCCCGCAGGGCGCGCCCGTTCCCATGGCAACACTGTCACAGCCGCTCCTCGTCCGGCCGTTGTACGACACGCGCAGCATGCCCGATGCTCTCATCGACATCGCCAAACGCGCGGAGCACGGCGAAAGCTTCCCATGGAGCTCCTACGAAGCGGCTCTCCGGGCAGCCTGGTCGAGCCTCGGGTCATGGAGCCAGGCACTCGCCCGCGGCGGGTGGTGGGACGAGAGCACCACGCCTGAACGTGATCCGGTACGGTATCGATTCGACACCACGGCGCTCGCGTTTCGGCCCGAGCGCGCTGAAACCAATCTCGAGCTCCACGTGTACGCGTCGACGGCGCTCGGCGATGGCCGGAGCGCTCGCTTGCCGTATTTGCAAGAGCTTTCGGATCCGATCACCGGCGTCCGCTGGGGAAGCGTCGTCGAGATCGGGCCCGAGCGCGCCGACGCCCTCGGCATCACCACTGGCGACCTCGTCGAGGTGAGCTCGGAGTGGGGCACCGTCGAAGTGGCCGCGTTCGTCACCCCGGGGATCCACCCCGATGTCGTTGCCCTCGCCGCGGGACAAGGTCACACCGGAAACGGTCGTTACGCCAACCGTCGTGGTGTCAACGCATATTCGCTGATTGGACGCAACCCGGACGCCGACGGCGCTATCCTCACCGGAACCAGCGTGACCATTAAAAAGGTTGCATCGTGACCATCTGGGGTATGGCGATCGACGTCGATCGCTGCACCGGCTGTGAAGCCTGCGTCGTCGCGTGCCGGAGCGAGAACAACGTAGCGGTCGACGGCGCGGATGCAACCGCACGAGGGCGAACGACGGAGTGGCTCCGCATCGAGCGCTTCGTCGAAGGCACGTTCCCCCGAGTGCGCATGCGCTTCAAGCCCGTGCTCTGCGTTCACTGCGATAACGCACCATGCGTCAAGGTATGTCCGGTCTCGGCGACCTACGAGTCCGAGCAAGGATTGAACGCTCAGATCCATCCACGCTGCATCGGCACGAGAGCGTGCGCCCACGCCTGCCCGTACACGGTGCGCTTTTTCAACTGGTCGGAGCCGAGCTGGGAAGCTCCGCTCGAGCAGACCATCAACCCCGACGTGGCCGTTCGCTGGAAAGGAATCATGGAGAAGTGCACCTTCTGCGTCCAGCGGATTCGGCGTAGCGAAGACCGGGCGAAGGAACAAGAGCGCGGGGTGGCGGACGGCGAGGTCAACCCGGCATGCGCGCAGTCGTGCCCCACGCGCGCGATCACGTTCGGTGACCTCGACGATCCCGACTCGCACGTGGCCCAGCTCTTTCGAAGCCCGAGGGCGGAGCTGCCGCTTGCCGAGCTCGGAACCGGCCCGCGGGTGGCGTACTTGAAGGAAGGAGAGTGGCGTGGAAGCGTCCCGACGCGAGAAGCAGATTGAGGACACGCTGCTTCGACACGTCGTCGAGACAGGCTCCGGCTTCTACATCGTCCTGGTAACGCTCCTCGCCATCATCGCGGTCGGCGGCTTCGCGTGGATGCGCCAGCTCGAACACGGCCTCGGCGTCGCCAGCATGAACCAACCGGTATACTGGGGCCTCTACATCACAAACTACATCTTCTTTATAGGTATCTCTCACGCGGGCACGCTCATCTCCGCGATCTTGAGACTCACCGGTGCTGAGTGGCGCCGACCGATCACCCGCGTCGCCGAAGTCATCACCGTCGTCGCCCTCCTCATGGGTTCGAGCAACATCCTGTGGCATCTCGGGCGACCCGAGCTCATCTACCTACCACTGATCGAGCCGCAGTTCCTGTCTCCGTTGATCTGGGACGTCGGCGCCATCTCCTTGTACATGGCCGGCAGCATCATTTATCTGTACTTGCCGCTGATTCCAGACCTCGCGCTCCTGCGGGACCGGAGCACTCGTTTCAAAGGCATCTACCGCGCACTCGCCCTCGGCTGGCGCGGAACGGAGCGACAACACGCTCGTCTCGAAAAAGCAATCTCGTTCATGGCGGTCGCGATCATTCCCGTCGCCGTTTCCGTCCATACGGTTGTGTCGTGGACGCTCGCGATGATGCTCGTCCCGATGTGGCATACGGCCATCTTCGGACCGTATTTCGTCGTCGGCGCCATCTTCAGCGGTATCGCCGCGCTCATGGTCGCGATGGCGATCTTGAGAAGAGTCTTTCACCTCGAGGAATATATCGGCCCGTTGCAGTTCAACAACCTGAGCTTGTTGCTCGTGACCATGTCGTGCCTGTGGGCTTACTTCACGTTGGCCGAGCACTTGACGGCCTGGTACGGGCACGAGCACGCGGAGATGGCGGTCCTCGATAGCCGGCTGAGCGGCGCCTTTGCTCCCTACTTCTGGACAATGATCATCGCGTGCTTCGTCATACCGATGGCGACCCTCTCGTTCAAGAAGACGCGTACTATCACCGGCTCGGTGATCGCGTCGATCTCCGTGCTCATCGGCATGTGGCTCGAGCGGTTCATCATCGTCATCAGCTCAGCCTCACACCCGCGCTCGCACCAGATGTGGGACGCGGGCACCTACAGTCCGTCGTTCGTCGAGATCGCGGTAACGGCGTCGGAGTTCGCGGCGTTCATTCTGTTCTACGTCGTGTTCGCGAAGCTCTTTCCGCTCGTCTCGA
Organism: Candidatus Marinacidobacterales bacterium; assembly: GCA_965237955.1. Lineage (GTDB taxonomy): Bacteria > Acidobacteriota > Vicinamibacteria > Marinacidobacterales > SMYC01. The sequence continues at coordinate 6,698,212 of OZ250169.1, forward strand.
TTTGGGAAGTCAAAGAAGCTCCTCTTCCGAGCAAATCATTTGGCGGGATTTCGGATCGGGGCTAATATATGGGCGTTTTTGTGAACATCGAGGGAGGCGCGAAGACATGAATAAGGTTTTGGCTCTGGTCGCAGTTGCTTTCGCGGTTTTTGGCGGACTCGCGCTCGCGCAGGACGAAGGCTCGAGCTGGGAAGTCCCGCCTGAGGCGACAGCGGTGGAAAACCCGCTCAAGAACACCCCCGAAGGAGTGGCCGCCGGGGAAGCGCTTTACGGGAAACACTGCAAGATGTGCCACGGTGACGCCGGCAAGGGCGACGGAGCGGCAACGCAGTTCATCAAGCCCGCGCCTCCCGATATGACCACCGCGGAAGTCCGGGACGGCAACACCGACGGTGACATTTTCTACAAGATCACGACGGGAAAGCGGCCGATGCCCGCCATGCAGCGAAAGCTCAGCGAGGAAGAGCGCTGGCAGGTCGTCCTGTTCGTCCGTAAGCTACAAGCGAACTGAGCCAACCGGGCACTGGGCACTGAGCACCGATCAATGCAAGCGCAAGCGCGAGCAACGGCGGTCCTCGCTCTCGCCCTGGCCGCGGCCAGCGGTTGTAAGCCTGAAAACGCCGCGCCCGAGCTCGTCTTGGACAACGTCGACGGCAGCGGGACGGTATCGCTGTCGGAACAACAGGGCAAGGTCGTGCTCGTCGACTTGTGGGCGACGTGGTGCGCACCATGTATCGCCGAGCTTCCGCACTTGCAGGCGATGTCGGACGAGCTCGCCCCCGACGATTTCATGATGCTCGGAATCGTGCTCGAATCCGGCGAGCGCGACGCAGTCGTCGAGTTTCTCGCCGAAAACGAAATCACGTACACCCAGGTTATGGGCGAGGAAGAGACGGGCGAAGCGTTCGGGCCGTTTCTCGGCTACCCCATGAAGTATTTGATCAACCGTGACGGTCGCGTGGTGAAACGCTATTTCGGTATTATCGGCGAAGAGCTCCGAGACGATGTGGAGACGTTGATGGAGACCGGGGTGCTGGAAGACTCCGGCGAATAGCGCCCGAACGACGCCCCACACGGAAGCGTCTGCACGCTGATGGCTGATCGCTGATGGCCGACGGCCGTGTGAAAAACAAGCTACTGGCAACTCGACCGCCATCATTGTATATTTCTTGTATAGGCTATCGATCGTCCTCGATAGCCTCTTCAGCTCGATTGAATTCCTGAAGATCGTAGGCCCTTCATCTCCGGCGGGTCGTTTCACGCGAGACAAGATCGAGGAGCTTGAACAACGTGGCGAACGAGCAAGAGACGGTTCTAGCCGCCAAGGCGAGCTTCGACGGGAAGCTCGAGGGCGCGAACATCACTCTCCAAGGTCGTTTTCGAGGCGATCTCAAAGCGAGCGGGCTCGTCCGTATTCTCGAAGGCTCGGACGTCAACGCGAAAGTCGAAGCCACGACGGTCGAGATCGGCGGAAAGTTCGAAGGTGATGTGCAGGCCGAATCGCTCCGGCTTCTGGGACCAGCTCGCGCCATCGGTACGTTTCGCGCCAATAAGCTGAGCGTCGAGGAAGGCGGCCAGCTGGATGGCGAGTTCGAAATCGGCGACGGGCCACCCGAACGCATGGTGCGGAACGCGCCACGCTGAGCTCACTCAAAGCGCTACCAGAGGATAGTCGACCCGTGGCGAAGAAGAAGACCAAAAAGACGACGAAGAGGAAAAAGGCGCCTGCCAAGAAGTCCGTCAAGGCTGCCAAGAAAGCGCGCGGCGCAAGAAAGCCTCGCGATCACACGACCGAGATCGTTTTCTCCTACGCCGAAATCGATTTTCTGCGGAAGATCACGGGCAGGGACGTCGACGCGTCATCACCCAAAGGGCGCCGCGCGCGGCTATCCCTTCGGGACAAGTTGCTCGATATCAACTTCGGTGTACCGACTGCGGGTGGCGGCGGGCTCATCGTCCTCGTGCTGTTGCGCCCCGAAGTCGACTTCTTGCAGCGCATCACCAAGGAAGTCTATAGCTTCATCACCGCGGAAGAACGGCGCGCGCGTTTGATCCTGCGCGAGAAAATCCTCATCGCCGTAGAAAAAGTCACGGGCAAGAAGATCCGCACTACTGTTCCACAAACCTACAGAAATCCGGTTCGTAGCTGAACGTCACGACCGTCGAGCTTTCGTTGCCGGCCTGCAACACTTCGAGCTCGACGCCACCAGTGGTGGATTCGCGGAAGACCGCGGCTAGATCGGCATCGCGCGATGCCAGAAGCGTCGGGTCCGTCGCCGCCGCGAGGATCAACACGTCGAGCTGGTCGGCAAGACTCTTCAGTTGCGAGACGACCTTCCCGGCGCCACCGTCACGCGCCACTTTCTCGAGCAAGTCGATGACGACGAGGCACGAAGACTCGGCGTCAGCGTCGAGGAGCTTTTTGACGAGCTCTCGTACCAGGGCGAGCTCGAGCTCATCCTCGACCTCGAACACGAAAACGCGTTTGAGCCACGAGGACGCTTTGCGACCTTCAGCATCGATTCGCTTCCAATCCGAGGAATCTTTCTTGACTCTTCCCTTTTCGAGCTCCTGCAGGGAAACACCGGCAAGCCGCGACAACGTTCTGAGCCTCAACGCCGACTTGGGAAGCTCGCTCGCGATATAGAGGCATCGCAGCTCGCCTCCGCTCGCGAATTGGTCGGTGATCTGCTTCATGAAGTTGAACAAGCGCTCTCGATCTTCGTCGACGAGAAGCATGAGGCCAGGGCTGAGCCCTCCCAATCCCTCATCGAGCCGGACAGCTTCTTGTGGTTCACCCGCAACGAGAAGCCGAGCTGTTTGAGCAGTCGACCGACGGTTTTGCTGCTGACGTTCACACCGAGGCTTCTTAGCTCGCAAGCAATCTTGTCGGTGGTCCGCCGCGTCCATTTCACTCCCGTCATCGGATCGCCCGCGGTGTCGTGCTTCATGAGTTCTTCGATCTTGGCGATGACTTCTGGCGTTTTTTTGCACGGCGCGCCGTCCGCCACCCTTTCGCCGAACTCCGTCGAGCTCAACATCTCTCATTAGCAATTCCCTACGACCTCTGGCTACCGTGCTCGGATCCATCCCGAGCAGTTCGGCAATCTGTTGGTCGCCACCGTGACCGAGCTTCATGGCCTCGACTCCCGCGTAGAGACGGCGCTGCTTTTCATCGAGCAGGCTGTAGAAAAGAACGATCGCAGCCTTCAACTCCACGGGGAGCACGCGGACTCCCCCGACCCAGCCCAACGTGGAAGGTGACGCCTCATGTACCTGGCGGGCCGAGAGCTGTTGCTTGCGCGTGCTCACATCGGTGGCCAGATACAGATATCGGCCGAACACCTGCTCGCGCGCCAATCTTTTCTCTCGGACCAGTTTCAACAGAGGAGCCTTGACGTCAACCTGCACCACGTCCTCGAGCTCGTCGACGTAGTAGCCTGCCTCACAGGCCGCGACCAACGCTTTTACCGTCGCAAGCAACGTCCCGTACTTCGAGAACCACACTGAGCGCAACGACCAAAGACCTTTTCGATCGAACTGGGCGATCTCGTCCAACGTGTAGTAGCTACCACGGTGGGAGTAGCTTGTCCGATACGCCAACTCATTGAGCTTTCGGAAGACGGTCGAGTCCACATCGGTACCCAACACTGCCTTCAAATCATCGAGGGTAGCTATTTTGTGCTTCCTCAACAGGCGGTCGAGATCTTCAGACTGATAGCTCGTAGGTCTCATAATAGGAGAAGTGCTCCTTGATAGGCGTAATCCTCCCTAAAATGAGGACCGTTTGTCAAACACGCGCTGGTTGCTGAAGATCTACAAATGTTCCGTTTCTAGGGAGCTTGCCAGGCTCTCGTGATGCCAGACGACATCGCGATCACGACCTGAAACAGGAAGAGTGTGCTCAAAACTAGACAGTTATTTTGTCGGCGGCCCTTAGGGCCGTGCTTCGAAGATATAACTGGGGTATACTTGGCTGTTAAATCTTGCAAAATCAAGGCACTAGGCCATGGAGCTCAGCAAGAAAAGCGAGTTGACGCTAGGTTCTGCCTCGTACGTGATCAACACCGAGCTGGCCGGCGACGAGTCGCAGTCCATCCGCACCCAGGTGCTCGGCTCCGACGGCTCCGTTGCATTCGAAACGTCGCAGGATATCTCTGCCCTGAGACCTATCTTCCAAAACAGCCAGAAGGTGTTCGCGGTCTGGAAGCGCAGCATCAAAACGTGATCAAAGAGCTGAAGCAAGGCCGTCTGGGCGACTCGCAAAACGCTGAGCCGCCAGCCGCGGAGCTCAGCGCGTGCGATCGCGAAACCGATGCGCTCGAGCATGCTGTGTCGCTCCTGGGCGGTGGCAACTTCGAAAAGGCGACCTCGACCTCAGAGCGGTGCTCGAGACGTACCCGAATTGCAGTGAAGCACGCGAGCTTCTCGAAGTGGCTTACAAAGCGTCGTCCGATACCGGTCTTCCGGTCGATCTCGTCGAAGCGCTGAGACGTGGTACGGAAGCTTTCGCCGCTGGACGCCAGAGAGATGCGATCGACAGCTGGAAGCAGTGTCTCATCAAGGAGCCGGGTAATCGATTGCTCCAGCTGCTCGTCATGCTCGCGACGACATGGTCCCAAGAGAGGCGGCAATACTACGCCCACGAAGTCCTCGCGGCCGGAAGCACGTCGCTGAGCGCGGGACGGCCCGAAGAAGCTCAAGCACTTTTGCTGATCGCGCAAACCGTCGATAGCGAGCAATCTCCGGCGATGCCGCCGACGCTTATGACACCCGCGCCGGCTCCCCCGCCGTCCGCTCCTCGGCCACCGATCGGCGACGTGGCCGCGAACCTGGAATCGCTCGTTCCCGACGTATCGGAGACCGTCGTCGTGACGAGCGACACCCCGACAATGGGCAGGCCTTCGAGCGACGACGCTCCCGCGGTAATGGAAACAACTCAACCGGAACCGGCCGCCCCATCGCCGCCCGAAATTTCGGTCGTGCCCGAGATTTCAGTCATAGATGACGCACCCGAGTCCCCGCATAAAGCCGCACCCAACCCGCCCCCAATATTCGGAGACCCCGAGCCCGCTGTGCAGGCTGTGGAGGCACCACCAGCGGAAGACACCTCGGTGACGATGCCACCGGAATCGCCGCGCCCAGCGACACGGCGTCCGATGGGACGCGCCAAGAGCCGGTCGGTACCATGGCCGCTGATTGGCGGCGGCGTTGCCGCACTGCTCGTTATCGGAATCGCGGTGGCGTGGTTCCTCTCCGGAGGAAACGCGGTTCCGCAGGACCGTCTCGAACAAGAGGCTAACTTCGTTGGCAACGGTGAGTACGCGCAGGCTATCGCCGCGTACGATGGGCTGATCAGTGAGTTCGGAGACCACGCGGAGACCTATCTGGGACGAGGCCGCGCACGAGTCGCGTCAGGTGACACCGACGGCGGCCTCAGCGACCTGAGGCGCGCGCGCGACCTAGAGCCCGACGCGACCGCCATCGCCGAAGAGATCGGCGCCGTGTACTACTCCAGTGGCAACTACCGGGAAGCGATCGAGAACTATCAAAGAGCTTTCGAGAGCGGCTCCGGCAGCGCCGAAGGAAGGTACAGGCTTGCGGCGAGCTTCGTCGAACGCGATAACGGCGACGCGGCGCTCGAACATCTACGAGCGGCGATCACGGCCGACCCGGAGCACGGCGAAGCCCAGTTTCTCTACGGCGACCTTCTGAACGAGCGTGCCCGTTTTGTCGAAGCCGAGGGAGCGCTTCGCGCTGCCGAGCCACATGTCGAAGCCGGCAGTGATTTTCTTTCGGAGCTCACGATCGCACTTCTCGGCCAGGAAAAGCTCGACGAAGCCGAGGAAGTGGCTCGCACGTTCCTCCGCAACTATCCATCGGATGCACGCGCCCACTCTCTCCTCGGTGAGGTGTATTTGAGCCGGCGTCAGTACGAGCAGGCCCGCGCCCAGCTCATCCGGGCTTTGCGGACGGACCGCAACGAGCCCCGGGCACAAATCGCTCTCGGCCGAACATGGCTCGCCATTGGGAAAACTCGTGGTGATCAGGGGGATCTCGCCAAGGCGCGACAACTCCTGACGAGTGCAACCGGGGTGCATGAGGGACAACGTCTGCTGGCGCTCGGGCAAGTTTCTCTCGCCGAAGGCGATTTGGAAGGGGCGGAGCGACTTTTGCGGCAATCACTCGAGCATGGAGCAGCGGAGCTTCCGGTGCATCTCTCGTTGGCGGAATCGAAAGCTCGTGGCGAAGACCTCGTGGGCGCCGCAGAAGAAATGCAACGAGCGTCGGGTTTGGCTCCTGAAGATCCAGCGATCTCGCTATCGCTCGCGATCGCTTATTCGCAGCTCGAAGAGGCCGACCGCGCGGCAGAGCAATTTCTGAAAAGCATTCAAGGTATCGGGCTCGTGACCCCACCCGGCCCGGACGCAGGACCGGTCATGCTCCCGGCGCCGTACATTCCCTTGCCGGAGAGCTTTGATGTCAATCGCGCGATCCGAGACGCCTACCAACAAGTGCTGGAGACGCGCGAGAACGATCCGTCCGCGACCGAGCTCCGGACGCTCGCGGAGTCGACGACGTTCGTCCTCGGAACAGGGTAGCTTTAAGCCTAACGCGCCCGCGCGCGACAGGCGCCGCGCTCGCTTCCGCGAATGAACGCGACGAGCGTTCCGACTAGCTCGTTCTGCAGACCCTCGAGAAGATCGAGAGCCTCCGCAAGCGACCGCTTCTCTCGATAGAGCATCCGGTATGCTTGCTTCAGCGCGCGAACATTTTCGTCGGACACACCACCGCAGCGGAGGCCCACCGAGTTCAACCCCACCGCCCGCGCGGGCACCCCGTCCACGGTCATGAACGGCGGCACGTCGAGGTTGACTTTGGAGCCACCGCCCACCATAGCGAGCTCGCCGATCTTGGAGAATTGATGGATAGCGACGCCGCCCGAAATGAAAGCGTTCCGTCCAACGTGAATATGCCCCGCGAGCGCGGCGTAGCTCGCGATAATGGCGCCCTCACCGATGTCACAATCGTGGGCCACATGGCCATAGCACATGACGAAACACCCGCGCCCTATTCGCGTGGTGCCGTTTTTGTGGACGCTTCTGTGAATGGTGGCGAACTCGCGGATGACGCTGTCGTCCTCGACCACCGCAAAGCTCGAAACGTTTTTGAACTTCATGAACTTCATGTCTTGGGGCGGACCTCCGAGCACGGCGCCTTCGTGAACCGTGACCCGAGATCCGAGGCGCAGGCCGGACTTCAAGACGACATGCGCGCCGATGCGAGTGCCTTCACCGACCTCGACGTCGTCCTCGACGATGACGTAGGGTCCGATCTCGACATCGGAGGCGATCCGTGCCTCAGGGCTCACGATGGCGGTGCGGTGGGTCGACATTGAGGGTCATTCATGAACTGGTCGTGAACTCCCGGGCGATCTGTTCGATCTCCTCGTCTTCGAGCACACGATTCGACGCTTTCGCTTTTTCGAACACGGTCCGGACCAGTTCATCGTCGACGGGGAAGCCGCGTGAGCTGAGCCAATACTGCACGTTGGAGAACCCGCTCATCGGGCCGACTTCGATGGTCTGCTCGAGCCCGAACTCCCCCGCGGGTACTCCGGAGTAGACACGGTCGGCAAGCCAGCTATCGTTTTTGTTCAATGCTTTGATCACTGCCGCAGCGTGCACACCCGTCCCCGTTCGGAACGCATCCTCCCCCACGACTGGGTAGTTCGAGGGGATGGGAACACCTGTCGCCTCGGAGACGAGGTGACAATACTCGGCGATGCGGCTCAAGTCGTTGTCGATCCACCCGAGGAGCTTCAAGTTCACGAGAAGAATATCCATGGGCGTGTTACCGCAGCGTTCACCAATGCCGAGCGCGCACGCATGGACGCGATCGACACCGGAACGTACGGCCGCGATGCTGTTCGGTATCGAGAGTCCACGGTCGCGGTGTCCGTGCCAATCGATCTTCACGTCCTCGCCGGTGTCGGCAACGACCTCCTTCATGAAGCTCACGAGCGCTGTCACCCCGGCAGGGGTCGCGTGGCCAACGGTGTCGGTAAGGACGACGCGACGAGCACCGCACTCGATGGCGGTCGTGTAGAGCTTTCGGATCGTTTCCGGCCGCGCCCGGATCGTATCCTCGGTGACGTACATGTTGGGAAGACCATTTTCGACGGTGTAGCTCACCGCGTCGGCGGTGTGTTTGACGAGCCGGTCGAGCTCCCAGTTCTCCGCGTATTGGCGGATCGGGCTCGAGCCGATGAAGGTGGCCGCTTCAATCGCGATTCCCACTTTCTGCGATATCGCGACGATCGGCTCGATATCGGCTTCGAGCGTGCGCGCCGCGCAGTTCGGAGTGAGATCGAGTTTTTGATCGACGATCTCTCGAGCTAGACGGGTCACATGCTTTTGTGCATGGGGGCCCGCCCCGGGAAGTCCGATGTTGACCGCGTGGATCGAAAGCGCCGCCATCAGGTGCAGCAGCTCGACCTTGTTCTCGATCGGGGGCGAAAGAACCGACGGGCTCTGGAGCCCGTCCCGTAGCGTTTCGTCGTCGAGCTCGATCGCCTGTGGCGGTTTCGCGCTCGCTGCCTCGTCGATGAGGTTCCAGTCGTAGATCAGATCGCTTTCGCGCGACAACCTGTGTCTCCTTGAGTCATTTCAAGGCTTCGCGTATCTGCTCGACGAGCCTCTCCTCGTTCAACTCCAACGCTTCATCTTCGCCAGCTTTCTGGTGTAACCAAGACAATGGTTTCGGCGGAGCATCCCCCCACTCGGCCGCTTCGTCATACACGACATACACGTCCCACGCCATCTTCGCGCGGATGCCTAGCGTGGGCGACAACGCCTCCCCCAGCGCCTGAGCACCATCCCAATAGTGGCGAGCGCGTTCGTCGGGGATGAGCATCATCGCGTTCTCGGTCGCCTCGAACCGATCGCTCTCAATCGCGGGAATCCATACGACGAAGACGTCGATCGGTTCGCCTTCGAGCTCTTCGAGAACACGTTGCACCACCCGGGCGCCGTAGCGGCAGTTGTGTCACGTGGGCGAGAGCACGGTGACGAAACGAACGCGCCCATCGGCGGCGCGAAAATTGTCCAAGAAAGGTTGATGCTCGAGGTCGAGCCGCGCGATCGGTGACGGCGCGAGCCCGAGAAGTAACAGAGAAACGAGACCCGTATTTTTCATGACAGCGCTCACGTTACACGATTCTAACGCGCTTCGGAAGACGTTCGCACCGGCGCGGACACGACGTTGCCGGCAGCGCGAAGAACGAGCGTAGCCGGCGAGATCCGCTCGACCTCGACCTCGAGCGTTCCCGGAAGACCGTGGCTCAGCGAAACCGGAAAAGCGTCGGGCTCGTCGAGGGCGAGCTCCACCCGGACGGTGCCGTTTTGGGGCTCTTTGCCGACGCGGTGCACCGTTGCCGGCACGCTTCCGTACTGCACCCACGAGAACCCCGAAAGGCGCAGCTTCGCTTGTTGGCCCGGCTGGATTCGTCCGAGCGCTCGTTCGGGGGCGAACTCCGCGACCACCCGAACCTCGCCCGACGGGATCACGGTACCGAGGTGGACGCCTTTTTCCACGAACTCCCCGACACGAAGGCTCAGCCGGTCCCCGATCCGGCCGGACACCGGGGCGCGGACCGTATGCAACGACAGGTCATACTCGAGACCATCCATGTTGGCGTGGAGCCGGCGGATGTTGGACTTCATCTCGGCCGCGCGGCCCTCTAGAGACACGACCTCCGCTTCCTTTTCGCTTATCTCGATACGGCGGTCACCCTCCATGCGCTCGAGAGACCGCCCCCGCGCCTCCGCAGCTTTCAGCTTCTGGCGGTGCTCGGTCTCGGCGGCGTCCGCTTCAGCTCGAGACACCAAGCCTTCTCGGTGGAGATTCTCTTTTCGTTCCGCTTCCTGCTCGGCGAACCGAGCGGACTCGAGCGCTTCCTGATGGAGCGCCTGGGACTCCTCCAGAGCCGCCTGGGCAGCATGTCGCGCATCGACGAGAGCTTGATCCTGCGCCACGATCTCGCGCTTTGCTTGTTCGAGCTGCTCCGCGAGTCCAGCGGCTTCGGCGCGCTTTTCTTCGAGCTGGAATCGAACTTCGTCGGCGTCGAGCTCGACGAGAACATCCCCTTCCTCGACCGCGCTGTCCAAATCCATCGCGCTCCGCAACACGCGCCCGGAGACGAGACTCATCACCGCATGGGGCTCGCGCCCGACTTCGAGCCGAGCCTGATCGGAGACTTCGTAGAGCGCCACGCGAGCGAGAAAGAACCACGCGACCCAACTCGCGAGCAGAAGAATCCCTACGACGATACCGACAAGACTCCAACGGAAGCGATCGGCTTCGAGCGAGCGAAGAGATCGGGAGAAACTCGTGGGCATGTGGGGACTATGTTAGCAGTTCAGCATCCAGCATTCAGCATCCAGCATTCAGTTCACATCACGCCCTGCCCGTAAGTGGCGTGGCGCATATCGAGCACCGTTCTGCCGTCAAACGACGCACCCGTTACAAGCACAGAGCGAACTGAACTGAATGCTAAATGCTGGATGCTTAAACTGGCGTCAGTTGAGGCGCTTCATGCGTAAGCGCCGTCAATTCCGCAAACAGCGCATCCATCGAGGCGGGTCGGTCCGACTTCTGTTTCGCGAGCATCCGGAGGACGAGGTCCTCGACGGCCGGCGAGACACGGATGAGCGGATTCGTCTCCGCTAGAGGCTTCGGCTCTTCGGTGAGGTGTTTGGCGAGATAGGCTTTCGAGGTTTTGGCCTCGAACGGTTTTGCTCCCGTCAGAAGCTCGTAGAACGTCACCCCGAGCGAGTAGATGTCGGTGCGACCGTCGAGGGTCTCGGAGTCGTCATCACCCGTGGGAGCGCAAATCTGCTCGGGGGCAACGTACTCGGCTTTGCCGACGAGCTTCATCGTTTGCGTAATCTTGCGTGCGTCGGGCGACATGCTCTTGGCGATTCCGAAGTCGATGACCTTCACAATCTCTTGACCGTTTTCCGGCACCATCAAGATATTGTCGGGAGAGATATCACGATGCACAACGCCGAGCTTGTGAGCCTCGACGAGCCCGAGTGCGACCTGCTGAACGACACGGATGGCCTCGGCCGTGGGAATCCAACCGTTTCGACGTAAGCGCTGCCGCAAGCTCTCGCCTTCGAGATACTCCATAACGAGGAAAAAGAGCTCGTTACCCACGGTGCCGAACTCGTGAAGCAGCACGAGATGCTTGTGGCGCAAACGAACCATGATTTGGGCTTCGCGTTGGAACCGCGCGATGCATTCCTGGCGCTCGCGAAGCTCTGTCCGCAGAAACTTGATGGCGCGCACTTCGTCGAGCAGGGAGTGGCGAGCCTTGTAGACCTTCGCCATGCCTCCTTTGCCGATGAGCTCGAGGATCACGTACTCCCGCAGCAAACGCTTACCAACGAGCGGATCCTTTTTCGGCGGACTCATGACAAAAACCCGATGGCATAATGAAGCAAGATTCGTTCCGCTGCCTCCACCGAGAGCTTGTCGCCTAACTCGCCGCAACACAGAACTTAGAGCTCAGAGACACCGTACCTTGGGTCTGCGAGTCATACTCTCCACCCGCGGACGTAGTGGAAGGCCCACACGCTAGGGGTGTTTTCCGTCAGCGCTCCAAATCATTGACGACAACCGATCGTGCCGGTATGCTGTCGGCCGAAGACATCATGGCGGACACGACCACGACTGGTTTCGCAAGAAAATCGCTTCTGGACTACGCGGAGTCGCAACGCGCGAGCTTCGAGAAGACGCTCTCGGAGCTCGTCGAGATCCCAAGCGTGTCCGCCGATCCGCAGCATAAAACCGACGTGTCCGAAGTCGTGTCGCGCGCGGCCGACCTGATGCGACGCATGGGCGGCGAGGCGCGCGTGCTCGACACCGGCGGGCATCCGATGCTCCATGGCCGCTTCGAGCAAAGCTCGGACTATCCAACGGTCACGGTTTATAACCACCTCGACGTACAACCGGCCGAGATCGCTGACGGGTGGCACACCGAACCGTTTCGCTTCATCGCGACCGACGATCGTTATTGGGGCCGCGGTACGACCGACGACAAAGGCCCGGCGCTCACAGCTCTTTGGGGCTCGAAGTACGCCCTTGCACACGGGGCGCGTGTCAACATCCACTTCTTGTGGGAAGCGGAAGAGGAGATCGGGAGTCCCAATTTCGAATCCACCATCAAGAAGGAAAAGGATCGCCTCGACACGGATTCCGTCGTCGTCTCCGACACGGTTTGGGTCTCTCGAGCGCGTCCCGCGTGTCCGGCGGGACTGCGCGGCCTTCAGGGCTTCCGGTTCATGCTCGAGACGGGCGAGACCGATCAGCATTCGGGCACATCGGGTGGAGCCGCGCGCAATCCGGTCGCCGAGCTCTGCCAGCTCATCGCCGATTGCTTCGACGCGAAGACTGGTGACGTTAAAATCCCAGGCTTCTACGACGACGTCGTCGAGCCCACGAAAGCCGAAATCCGCGACTTGAAGAAATCCGGATTCAGCACGCAGACGTTCAAGAAGGATCATCAGTTCAAGTCGCTTCGCGTTACCGATCCGGTCGAAGTCATGAAACGGATTTGGTGCATGCCGACGTTCGAAGTGCACGGAATCGCCGGAGGCTACCAAGGTCCCGGAGTCAAGACCGTCGTTCCACCTCGGGCCACGGCAATCGTTTCCTGCCGCTTGGTGCCGGACATGGACGGGCGCAAGATCGTCAAGATCGTGAAGCAGTTCGTGAAAGAGAAAAACCCCGACGTCAAAGTCGAGGCGGAGCACGGGCTGCCCGCCTACCAGGGGCACACCGAAGGCCCGCATCCGGATGCCATTCGCGCGTCGATGAAATTCGCGTTCGGAAAGGATCCGGTGTTCGTCCGCGAAGGCGGCTCCATCGGCGCGGTGGTGTCGATGGAGAAAGTGCTCAAGGCACCGGTTTTCTTTCTCGGACTCTCTCTCCCAGAGCACGGCTATCACGCGCCGAACGAGAACTATGATTGGCAGCAGGCAGAGGGCGGCATGATTGCTTTTGCGGACTACTTCCGCCGCGTCGGAGAGATGGAACCGGCGACGTAGGGCTGAACCCGGGCGCGCCACCGCAGCAGCGCGCAGCGCGCGCCGCGCACGAGTCGCGAGCACACCTCGTCCCGATCGATGTCTCGCGCACATGACAAGAAGGAGAGATATGCGACGATCCGCACGACGATGGCTAGGAGTAGCGATTCTGCTAGCGAGCACGACCGACGGGTTCGCCCAACAGGGTGTTCTCGATGGTCAATGGCGACATTCGAACGGCGACGCCGGAGCCACGCGATACTCCGACCTCGATCAGATCAACCGGGACAACGTCGAGAGCCTTCGCATCACCTGGCGGTGGGACAGCGGGAACTATGGACCCACTCCCGAGTTCAAGAACGAAACGACGCCTCTGATGGTGGACGGCGTCCTCTATTTCACTGCCGGCTTTCGGCGGGACGTGGTCGCGATCGATGCCGGCACCGCCCAAACACTATGGATGTATCGGTTCGATGAGGGAGAGCGAGGCGTCGCCGCACCCCGAAAAAACTCCGGTCGCGGCGTGTCGTACTGGACGGACGGTCGCCGCGATGAGCGGGTCTTCGTCATCACCCTGGGGTTTCATCTCGTAGCGCTCGACGCCAAAACCGGCAGACCGATTCCCGATTTCGGAAACGACGGCGTCGTAGATTTGAAGCTGGGCTTTGACCAGACGGTGGAGCTCGATGCTAAGAACCTCGGGTCGAGCTCGCCTTCGAGGATTTGATCATCATCGGCCCAGCCATGGCCGGCTCCGCCAGGCCCAGGTCGAAAATTGGCGTCCCCGCCCACGTGACCGCCTGGGATACGAGGACCGGTGAGCGTCGTTGGATCTTCCATACCGTTCCCAAGACCGGCGAGCTCGGCTATGACACCTGGGAGAACGATTCGGCGAAGATTGGCGGCAACGCCGGGGCGTGGGCGCCACTCGCACTCGATGAAGAGCTCGGCTACGTGTATCTTCCCGTCGAAGTCGCGACCAGCGACTACTACGGTGGCCATCGGCTCGGCGACAACCTGTTCTCGTCCGCCTTGGTCTGCGTGAACGCGCGAACGGGTGTGGCACTACCAGATCGTGCACCACGACATCTACGAGTACGACAACCCCTCGGCGCCGATCCTCATGGATGTCACCGTGGATGGAAGTCGTATCCCAGCGGTGGTGCAGCTCACCAAGCAGGCATTCGCATTCGCATTCAACCGCATCACCGGAGAGCCGCTTTGGCCCATCCACGAACGCCCCGTTCCTCGGTCGGACGTGCCCGGCGAGCGCGCGTCGCCGACGCAACCGTTTCCGAGCAAACCGACCGGCTTCGATCAGCAGGGCGCAGGCGTTGACGATCTCATCGACTTGACGCCCGAGATCCGAGCCGAAGCGCTCGAGATCGCTCGCCAGTATCGCCTCGGCCCCCTGTACACCCCGCCGTCGCTCGCGGACGACGATGATGGCACCAGGGGCACGATTCAGGTTCCAGGGACCGGCGGTGGCGCACTTTGGGAAGGCGGCGCGATCGATGTCGCGAACGGGATCCTATATGTGGGCACGACCACGGGCGCAACTTTGTTGGCGCTCACGCACGACGCCGACTATTCGGACGTCGCTTACGTCTCTGCCGGGCTGAGCGTCTCCGGACCTCAAGGCCTGCCGCTTTTCAAGCCACCGTTCGGTCGCATCACCGCCATCGACATGAACACCGGCGAGCACGTGTGGATGAAACCGAACGGAGGGACGCCACCCGCCATTCTCAACCACCCCGCGCTCGCGACCGTCGACTTCGAGCTCGCACCGACGGGCTCTCGGGCGCGCGCCGTGCTGCTCGTCACCAAGACCTTGCTCCTTGCCGGCGAAGGCTGGTACGGTCAACCCTACTTTCGCGCCTACGACAAGCGCACCGGCGAGATTGTTGCGGAGCTCGAGATCCCGGCTCAGGCCACGGGTCTACCGATGACGTACATGCACGACGCTAAGCAGTACATCGTGTTTGCCGCCGGCGACGGCAAGACCGAGCACGCCGCGGAGCTCATCGCGTTGACACTCCCCGATTCTCAGTAAGGCTCGAGCACGGGTGAGTTTTCGTCGAGAACGTGCGTGCTCGCACTAGCGCCGGTGTGAGCGCGCACCAGCTCCTGAAGCTCCGCCATTGCCTCTTGGAGCTCGCTCCGCGTCACTGGCGGGAGCGCTTCGAGCACGAGCACCGCGCGTTTGGTGTCCTCGGTGAGCTTGGTGCGGTCCGCTTCTTTTCCAGTTCCATCGGCGGCAAATCGCGCCTCGGGCGTCCGTGTAGATGACTTCCCCGACCTTCGGCGCGCGCTCTTCTTTCTCGCGCAACAGCTGAATCGCAGGCTCGTTCTCGCCCGCGCGCGTCAGTCGAATATCGCCTTCGACGCGATCGAGGTCTTCACCGCCAACGGGAAGCAGATGTTTCAGCGAGACGATGTTCCCCAGGTCGACGAGCGGATTGATCGCTCGCAGCGACTCCCCTCTGAGCGTCCGGCGGACGAGGTTCTCGATCGACGACGGGTACTTCTTCGGTTTCGCGCCGAAAGCGCGATACGCCTCCCGCCAACAGCGGATGCGAGGATGCTCGGTGACGTTCACACCATCGAGCGTTGAGCGCACCTGTTCTCGAGCGCGCTGAAGCTCAGCCGCGAAGCGCTCTCCGGATCGATTGTCGACGTTTTCGAGAGCGAGAACACCGATTCGAACCTCAGGAAATGCGTTCAGAACATCTTGTTCGATAACAAACTTCATTTTTTTTCAACGCAAAGGCGCAAGGACGCCAAGACGCAAAGTGAGTGAGCTCGGATACTTTACTTTGCGCCTTTGCGTCTCCGCGCCTTTGCGTTTCGCTTTTTTTAGGGCGCGGCGAGGGTGCTTCCGAGAATGTGATAGCCGCCGTCGACGTAAATCACTTCCCCGGTAACACCGCGCGCGAGGTGCGACACGAGAAATGCCGCCGTGTCTCCAACCTCCCCTTTCTCGGTGTTTCTTCGAAGCGGTGCATGGGTTCGATGGTGCTCGAGCATGCGCGAGATGCCGTGAACACCCGACGACGCGAGGGTTTTGATCGGACCGGCGGAAATTGCATTGACCCGGATCGCTTTCGGCCCCAAATCGGCCGCGAGATAGCGCACCGACATCTCGAGTGCCGCCTTGGCCACACCCATCACGTTGTAGTTCGGTACGACACGCTCACCTCCGAGATACGTCAAGGTTACGATACTCCCGCCGCCGTCTTCTGCCGAAGGCATGAGCGGCACGACGCGACGACTGAGCGCGGTCAGCGAGTACGACGAAATGTCCTGCGCGACGCGATATCCTTCGCGTGACGTATTCACGAACTCGCCATCGAGCTCTTCTCGCATCGCAAACGCCACCGCATGGACCATGAAGTCGACTCCGCCGAGCTGGTCCTTGACGGCCGCGGCGACCCCGTCCATGTCGTCGTCGCTGGTCACGTCGCAGGGGACGATGACGGGATCGACGAGCTCGTCGGCCAGCTTTCTGACGTTCCTCTCGAGACGCTCTCCCTGATACGTCACCGCGAGACGAGCGCCTTCGCGGGCAACCGAGAGGGCAATGCCCCACGCGAGAGAGCGTTTGTTGGCGATCCCGACGATGAGACCACGCTTTCCTTCCAACAGCATCCAAACCTCCGACGGCGGACTATATCACCGGCCGACGCTGCCACCACGGCTGAGATTGTTCGTAGGCGTATGCGACCTGCAGCAAGCGGGCCTCGTGGCCGGGTGCCGCGGCGAGCTGCAGTCCGATCGGACGACCGTCCTCGGTGAAGCCGCACGGAAGAGACATTGCCGGAAAACCCGTCGTATTGAACGGGCCCGCCAGACGCAGCAGGCCGGTGCGAAGCTCCTCGCCGTTGTCGAGCACCTCGTCCTCGATACGGGGCGCCGCTGCCGCCGTCGCCGGTGCGGCGAGCACATCGATGTCGCGGAAAGCCTTTGTGAACGCGCGCACGACCCGTCGGCGGGCACGAAGCGCGGCGAGATAGTCGGTCGCCGAGATCGTCAACCCGAGGCGCAAAAGCTCCCGCGGACCCTCCCCATAATCTTCCGGTCGACGTCGGATGTTCTTCTCGTGAAACGAAGCGGCTTCGGCAAACGTAATGATGTTCCTGCACTCGGCCTGAAGCTCGATCTCGGGAACATCCATGGGTACCAGCTCCATCCCGAGCGATTCGAGCTCGACGATCGCGGCGCGCACCGAAGCTTCTACTTCGGGATCGATGTTGTCGAAGAAGTAGCTCTCGTGCACACCGAGCTTGAGACCCTTGGGCTGCTCGTTCAAGCCGGAGGCGGAGTCTTCGCCGGTAAGGACGTCGTATAGCACTGCTTGGTCCTCGACCGTACGTGCCATCGGACCCACATGATCGAGACTCCACGACAGGGGTGTGACCCCTTGCCGGCTCACTTTTCGGTAGGTGGGCTTCAGCCCGACGGTGCCGCATAACGCCGACGGGATACGGATCGAGCCCCCGGTGTCGGTCCCGATCGAGCCGAGCCCGATGCCCGCGGCGAGCGCCGCCGCCGAACCACCAC
Source organism: Candidatus Marinacidobacterales bacterium (assembly GCA_965237955.1). GTDB lineage: Bacteria > Acidobacteriota > Vicinamibacteria > Marinacidobacterales > SMYC01. The sequence goes on from OZ250169.1 coordinate 6,715,863, forward strand.
TCGAGCCTCCGGTCATCCGCTCGGTATCCCACGGATTCCTTGCGGGACCGTAATGCGGGTTGCCGTTCGAGACCCCGTACGCAAACTCGTGGAGATTGGTCTTTCCCAGCAGGACGGCGCCCGCGTTGCGCAGGGAGGCGAGACACGGCGCGTCCTCCTTCGGCACGAAATCAGCGAAGATTTTTGAGCCCGAAGTGGTGCGGACGCCGGCCGAATGGACGATGTCCTTCGCGGTTACCGGTATGCCGTGAAGCGCGCCCAGAGAATCACCACGGGCCGCCGCTTCATCCGCTCGCCGAGCCGCGGCGAGAGCCTTATCGACACAGACGGTAATAAAGATGCCCAGCGATGCAAGGGCCTCCGCCTTGTCGAGCGCGGCTCGTACGAGCTCCTCGGAGCTCACTTCCCGCCGCCCTAAAGCATCCCGGACGCTGCGGAGCGTCTCGCTCAAGATTCCTCCTCCAGATCCATGATGTTGGATAGAGGTTCCTCACCCTCGGCAGCCTCTCGCAGCCGGGGGAGGACGGATCGGAGCCTCTCTCGACGTTCGTCCAGGCGTTCACGCTCGGCCGGATCGAGCTCGAAATTATATTCATATTGCATTATTTGACCGTCTCTATGTCAACATATCGCGCTGGTAATTGTCCCTAAATTTCTGATATAGTACAGTTATCATGGAAGGTAAGTTCGCTCCGCCAGCTCGCCCCCGTTGACCCGTGGCTCAACTGCCCAGTCCAAAGCGAGGTGCCAAGTTCCACGTGTTCCACCGGCACGATCTAGCGCTCCACAAGGGACGCGCGACACTGGTGCCGCGGCTGCCGACCGTCTAAGCGACAAACGCGCTCGTTGATCGAAGGAGTTCCATGGGGTCGAGCTACGAGAACGCATGGTGCGAGCGCTATGCATGAGCAGGAGGTGTCAGTGGCATTACTTCAGAGCTATTCTGCGGTTTCTGATGGCGAGACCGCGCCCGCCAAGTTCAAGGTCTTTACCCGCAAAGACATCGACGACATCCGCGAGCTCCAATCGCTTTCCGAGGAAGAGCGCCTCAGTATGAAGGCAGTCTCCGCAGTCCTGCCGTTCCGCGTGAACAACTACGTCATCGGAGAGCTCATCGACTGGAACAATATACCGGCGGACCCTATTTTTCAGCTCACCTTCCCACAGCCCGGCATGCTGGAGAGGAAGGACTTCGAGCGCATGCTCGAGCTCGTCAAGAAAGACGCTGCCGCTGACGATATTCACAAAGCGGCGCGCGAGATTCAGAACAAACTGAACCCGCATCCGGCCGGTCAAATGGAGCTGAATGTTCCGAAGTTGGGCGAAGAGCCACTCGCCGGTATGCAACACAAGTACCGGGAGACGGTCCTGTTCTTCCCGGCAGCGGGTCAGACCTGTCACGCCTATTGCACGTATTGCTTCCGCTGGGCGCAGTTCGTCGGTATGGACGAGCTGAAATTCGCCGCGCGGCAAGCCGAAGCCCTCGTCGATTACGTCCGCCAGCATCCCGAAGTCCGCAGCATCTTGTTTACCGGCGGCGACCCGATGGTGATGAAGGCCAAAGTGTTGAGGCGCTACATCGAGCCCTTGCTCGATCCGTCTCTCGACCACCTCGATAGCATCCGCATCGGCACCAAAGCACCGGCGTACTGGCCCTACAAGTTCGTCACCGACGACGACGCCGACGACGTGCTGGCACTGTTCGAGCAAGTGGCGGAAGCCGGGCGCAACCTAGCGGTCATGGCGCACTTCACGCACCCTCGTGAGCTGGAAACACCGATCGCCAAAGAAGCGGTCCGCCGCATGCGTTCCGCCGGTGCGGTCGTGCGCTGCCAGTCGCCGATCATCTCGCACGTGAACGATGACGCCGACGCGTGGGCGACGATGTGGAAAGAGGAAGTCAAGCTCGGCGCGATCCCCTACTACATGTTCGTCGAGCGCGACACCGGGGCGAAGCACTACTTCGCCCTCCCGCTCGAAAAAGCGCTGACGATTTTCAACGACGCCTACCGTCAGGTCTCCGGGCTCGCACGCACGGTGCGCGGCCCCTCGATGTCCGCAACGCCCGGAAAGGTGCTCGTCGACGGCATTAACGAAGTAAACGGTGAGAAAGTCTTCATCCTCAAGTTCCTCCAGGGTCGCGACCCGTCCTGGGTGGGCAAGACGTTCTTCGCCAAGTACGACCCGCAAGCAAGCTGGCTCGACCACCTCGAGCCCGCGTTCGGCGAGAAGGAGTTTTTCTTCGAAGAAGGACTCCGCGAGATCAAGAAAACGCACCTGCCGAAACCCGCGTAAAAGCGATTGGCCAATGAGTCGCGCGATTCGGCTGGACGTTCGAGCGCGTCACCGACGACGACACCTAGACGCTCATTCTCAAAGACGACAAGCCCATGGGCGGCATCGTCTTCCACGATCAACTGAACGACGTTTCCGAGTAACGTTGGGTGAGCTACCTCTCGGTGCCTGACGTGGATGACGCCGTCGCCATCGTACGCGCCCAGGGCGGTGAGATCTACGTCGAGCCGCGCAATGTTCCCGACCGTGGTCGACTCGCCGTCATCGCCGACCCTCAAGGCGCAGTCCTAGCGCTCCTCACGGCGAAAGAAGGAGACCCGCCTCCCGATCGGGTGCCTGGACCCAAGCAATGGACGTGGATCGAGCTCTGGACCACCGATACCGACCAAGCGTTCGCGTTCTACGAAAAGCTCGTCGGCTACGAACGTCAGGAGTTTGGAGAGGTTGAGGGTGAGCCCTACCAGTTGATGCGCCGTGACGGCCGCTTCCGGAGCGGTATGGTACGCATGCCGTTGGTCGGGTGTCGAGCCGAACTGGCTTCCCTACGTTCTCATCGACGATCCTTCGGGCGCCGCGTTCGCCATCCAGCGTCGACCGGTCCGTGAGGCACCCGCCGGATGACAAATCTCTGGAAATTCGCCTTGCTCGTCATACTCACTGGGCTTTTCGCGCTCATTAGCTTCGGTTGCGCGGGAAGCCACGTCAGCGTCGGCGTCGGCGTTGCCGTTCCCGGCCCGTGTACGGCTACCCCGGACCCTACGGCGGACCCCCGGTGTGGGTAGGACGACCTTACCCCGGATACTGGTAGCGCTCAGCCGTTCCGCTGGCCGCTACTTCGCACTCTGGGTCGTTCTCGGAACGATCCTGGGTTCGATACGTCCCGAGCTCGTCACTTGGGTCGGGCCTCACATCCCATTCCTCCTCGGCGTGATCATGTTCGGGATGGGCATGACGCTCTCGGGGTCCGACTTCAAGAACGCCCTTCGGCGACCACGGGAAGTCGCGGCAGGTGTCCTCGCTCAGTTCACGATCATGCCGCTGGTCGCCTACGGGCTTGCTCTCGGTTTGAAGCTTCCACCCGACCTCGCCGTCGGGGTCGTCCTGGTGGGAGCGTGTCCTGGCGGGACTGCATCCAACGTGGTGACCTATCTCGCCCGCGGCGACGTCGCGCTATCGGTATCGATGACGTCGATCGCGACGCTACTCGCGCCCGTGCTGACACCGATGCTGACGCTCGGGCTTGCGGGTCAATGGATTCCCGTCTCCGCTGGAGCGCTCTTCCTCTCCATCGTCAAGATAGTGGTCCTGCCGGTCGCGGCCGGAGTTCTCGCTCATCGCTTCTTGTCGAAGATCGTCGCGCAACTGACGCCGCTGCTCCCGCTCGTGTCGGTGAGCGCGATCGTACTCATCGTCGCCTTCGTCGTGAGCGCCAACTTGGATCGCATCCTTGCCACCGCCGCGACGGTCTTCGTTGCCGTCGCACTCCACCACCTCTTCGGACTCGGGTTGGGCTTTGCGTTGGCGCGCGCGCTCGGGATGGAGGAGTCGAAGACCCGCGCCGTCACGATCGAAGTCGGGATGCAAAACTCCGGGCTCGCCGTTTCGCTAGCCGCCTTACACTTCAATCCAGCCGCGGCGATCCCGGGCGCTCTGTTCAGCGTGTGGCACAACCTCACCGGGCCCGCGCTCGCTACCTACTGGGCGCGCGAGCCGCCCGATCAAACGTACTGAGGTCTGGTCGGCGGTGGTACCTGGAGATCCGGCATCGGTCGCGTGGTGAACACCCGACGACAGGGTTTCGCGAGCCATCGTGCCCATCGGCGGGCCCGGTCTCCCCGCGCGCTGTCGGTGGCGAGACCGGTGTTCGCGTACATCTGCGGAAACAACATCGAGATGAGAACGTAGGCGAGCCGGTCGCGTAGCTTGTTGGTGACGCGCGAGCGTTTCCAAACCGCCGACAGATCGTAGAATTTGTTCCAGACTTCCTGCGTGCGCACGCGGATCTCGTCCATCGTCATCGTCGGGTGCGGGAGGTAGAGTTTGGGTCGTTTGCTACGCGGGATGAGCCAAAACCGGTTGAGAGGAATTCCCTCGACGGTTTCCTTGGCCTGATCGATCTCCTTCTCCCACTTCTGAAAATCGACCGTTCCCGGAAACGGCGTGAGCGTGACGAACTGCGCGAAGTCCAGGCCTGCCTTGCCCGCGAGCTCCACCGTTGCGTCGAAAGTATCCTCTCGGTCCGTCGACAATCCAAAGATGAACGAGCCCAAAATATGAACATCGTGCTCGACGAACTTACGTAGCTGGCGAACCAGGTCGTCACCGGCAACGTTGAAGTCCTTGAAAACCGCTTTCAAGCCCTCCTCGGTGACCGACTCCACGCCCACGAGCGCGCCCTTGACGTTCGCCCGCTTCATCGCCTCGAGATACTCCGTATCGTCGGCGGCCTCCATGGTGATCTGAGTAAGAAACACCATGTCATGCGGGAGCTCGGCGAGGCGATCCATGAGCTCGAATCTCTCCGCGCGAATGTCCTTGAGCTCTTGAAGGCGAGGCCCGTTCCGACGCTCCTCGAGCTCGATGTCCTGAATGGTAACGGGATAGAAGTTGTCGTCGGCGAGCAGAATGAAGCGAAACCCCTTCCGTCGGAGCTCGACCACTTCCTGTACGACGACATCGGCCAGGCGTTGCCGCGGACGTTGCCCGTCGGTGCGCCACACCGAGCAGAAAGAGCAATGCTTCGGACAACCGCGCACCGTCTGAACGGACGCGATCATGTAGCTGTCAGTCGGCATGAGATCCCAGCGCGCCGGCAGAAATTGATCGCCTTCGATGCGACCCCCGTCGTAGATGCGTTGCTGCTTGCCTTCGCTGATGTCTTCGAGGACATGGCTCCAAATGTGGTCGCCGTCGCCGGTCACCACCGAGGTAGCTCCACCATGCTCGAACGCTTCTTCCGGATAGAGCGTAGGATGGGAGCCGCCGAAAACGACGTGGGCGCCTCGTTCACGCGCCTTGCGACCGAGCGTGTATCCCCGCAATGCGTTCAGCGTGTGGATGCCGATCCCCACGACGTCTCCGGGTTCGACCGTATCGAAATCCATCTCATCGAGAGTTTCGTCGACGATATTGGGCGTACCGAACCGCGCTGGTGTGGCCGATGCCAGAACATAGAGCCAGCGAGGCACGATGATGCCTATCCCGAAGGACGTATCGTTAGGGTTAATCAGATGGACGTTCATGCAGGAGTCTCCGCAAGTGGTCGCGTTCACGTGAAAGGCGTTGCCGGCCAAACGGGACCATAGCCCGATCGCAAGATAGGCGAGGATACTGGAGCCCGGACCCGGTGTCAACGAATAGCGACATGATAGGATTCCGTGGATGGTGCATGGGGATTCAACCGACGTCGACGGTCTCACGATTCTCGGCGGCGGCAAGACGACCTTCCCGTCGAGCCCAGACGAAGCGACCCTCGAGACGTTCGCGAACGCCTACCCGGACCGCAACTACAACATCCTGCTGGATTGCCCCGAGTTCACGTCGCTTTGCCCGATGACGGGGCAGCCGGATTTTGGCCGCATCGTCATCGACTACGTGCCCGGCGAGCGGTGCATCGAGAGCAAGTATTTGAATATGTATTTGTTTTCTTTTCGAAACCACGGCGGTTTCGGCGAAGCGATCGTGAATCGCATCCTCAACGATGTTGTCGCGGCGTGTATACCGAGACGCGCCACCGTGCGTGGAAGCTTCGCTCCGCGCGGCGGGATCAGCATCGAAGTCACCGCGAGCTTTCCCGAGGAGTAGAACCGGATGGCTGCTTATCTAATCGCGCGCGTCGAGGTCACGAACCCGGACGTTTACCAGAACTACAAGAAGCTAGCGGCCGAGGCGATCGCGAAATATGAAGGACACTACCTCGCACGGGGTGGCAACATGGAAACCCTGGAAGGTGACGAGGAGTCGCGGCGGGTAGTGATCGTCGCGTTCCCCACCCTCGAACAAGCGAAGACGTTCTACAACTCGCCGGAGTATGCAGAAGCCAAAGCAGCCCGCGAAGGCGCTGCCAAGGGGCAGTTCATCGTCGTCGACGGCATTTAGCAGCTGATGACCGGCGGCCTCAAGCGCCGAAAATATGGCCACCGAGACACAGCGACCCAGTTTGCTTCGGAGCCGTCGAACGCAGCACACTTGGCCATGCAAATCGCGAGCTCGACCCGTGTCCAAAAGAGCGTGCAGAAAGACGTCATGAAGAACATGCAGGGTGATCTCGACGCGAGCAAGACCGCCATCGAACGCTACTACAGGGAACGCTAGTCGTCTGTCGCGATCGCGCGCACCACGTAAGCGTTCGGGCCCGCCGGGAACGACCGCATGGAAGGGAAAACACGTCACCAGCGTCAGCATCTTGTCGTCCGTCGGCTCTAGAACCCATAGATCGTTTTCGTCGACGACGAGCGTGGTCTCGACGCGATAGCGATGTCGCTTCGAGTCTGGCGTGTCGATGACGAGCTCGTCACCCGGCGTCAAATGCTCGAGGAACGCGAAGTGGGTGTCGCGGTGACCGCTCACGACCGCGTTCGATGCACCGCCCAACACGTCCGAGCTCCCTACGTGCGTCGGCCCGAACGCCATGTTGCGGCCGCTCGCGCCGGCGAGAACGAAGTAGTCTTCAGATAGCCGGGGCGCTCTCAAGAGCGCCACCGGCCAGGTGTCGGCCCAGGGCCAGGGCTTGGGCTCGGCCGCCCCGGCGACCCGTTGTTCCCAAGCCCGAGTCAGGAGGAGTTGGGCCAACTGTGCCTTGGCGAGAATCCAAATGCTCTCGCCGAAGAGCGCAAGCGCAGTCCCCTGTATCAGAACAAACTAGATAAAGCAGAGCTTGCCGGAACCCTTCTAAGTGCATGAATCTTATGAATATTATGGGCTGGCGAAAAGCCTAACTTTGTATAGTAATCAAAGATCCAGGGGACTAGGGCGATGAAGAATAAACCGAACGCTCGTCTTTGCATGATTTGTCGCCGCTCCAATGAATCAACAGACCGATAATGAGAAGAAGAAACCCTAGAAGCGCGAGCAACTGGGCCGGCGTACTTCCTTGGGGCAGCGTTCCCACCGTGTGCTGGTAGCTCCAGCCTGCGGGCAGTTGCGTGGGCACCGCCTTCGTCATCCCCTTAGTCATCGGTGTACCGTGAGGTGCCGTCGGAGTGACGTCGACCGCGACAAGGCTCGTGAACCTCGACACCAGGTGGTGTTGTAGTGCCACATCGACCACCTGCGCCCGAACCTCGTCTCGGTCCGCCCCCTCCGTCATCGAATCCATCGAATCCACGCCTGCGGCAATTTTCCTGCGTGCCCACAGTTTGGCAACGCCGGAGTGCGTCTTACCGCCTCGAAGTTGAAACCCGATCCCCCAGGGCTGATCACCTCGTTGTCCCCTAACATCCAGTCCGCTGGAGACGTCGGGCAGCCGTGCGGTCACGACCACCGGCTCGCCCTGATAAAGATCGGGTATCCGCTTCGGCCAGACTTCGACGCGATCGTCTTCGAAGTCGAGCTCGATTCTGCTCAACACCGGGCTTTCGATCTTCCGAAAGAGCTCGCCCATCTTTTCGGAGACTTCACCCACGGTCCCGACGTAGGTGAACGTCCCACGACCGAACTTCGCCGCGCGCGTCATGAAGTGCGAGTTCGGTGCCGAGCCGATGCCGACGGTGAACAGGCGTCGCTCACCCAAGTTTTCTTGAATGTAAGCAAACAGTTGCGCTTCGTTGCCAACGCTGCCGTCGGTAATAAAGATGACCTGGCGCACGCGATTCGATTCGAGGTCCCCTCTCTGCGAGAACGCCGCCGTCAGCGCGGACAACATCTCGGTGCCAGCGTTCGCGCCCAAACGCTCGACGTAGGCGCGTGCCCTCCCGATCGCCGGTCGGCCAGCGGCTACGGGCTGGTCGAAGAGCTTCGACGTCCGCGAATTGAACTGGATGACGTTGAAGGAATCCTCCGGCTGCAGTCGATCGAGTGCCATGAGGAGTGCCCGACGCGCTTGCTCGATCGACGTTCCGTGCATCGAGCCCGAGGTATCGATGACGAAGATCGTCTCGCGCGGCAGCCGTGCTCCCTTCCCTTCGACCTGCGGCGGGAGGAGCATCAACATTATGTAGTTGTCCCCATCCACGCTCTCGGTAAACAAAGCCGCGCGGGGCGCGTCGCCCACCTCCGGCTTCCAACTCAACGTGAAGTCACGGTCCGCCGGCGTCGGCGTCTCCGAAAGCGAGATGCGGTAGCGAAAGCCGCCTTGATGCTCCACCCGGATGCGGTGCGAGGAACTGTCGATGCTCGGAAGCGGCATGCCCAGTCCAAGCTCGACCTCGAGATCGACGAGATTCTCGCGTTCCACACTCGGGTGGAGCACCGGCGGCGTCACCCTGCCCGCGTCAGGAACTATATCGGTCGCCGCCCCCCAACCTGTTCCCGAGAACGCAACCTGTTCCGTGAGGGGCTTGCCGGGAATGTAGCGAGGCCCCACCACCATCGGGAAGCGCAAATCGAACCGACCGGCTTGGTAGCGAATGTCTTCCTGGTATTCGAGCTGCACTTGCACCTCTTCGTGAGGCCCAATGTGCGCCACCGACATGGTGAAAATGTTCGGACGCTCTTGCTCGAGAAGCGACGCCTTCTTTCCAGCCTTCTTCGCCTTCTCGTAAGTTTGGCGCGCCTTCTGTTTTTCCTGGATCTGAGCCTCGATCACCCGCTCGCCAATCACCATACGGAGGGTGTCGACCGCCGAGCGTTCGGGCAGCGGGAAAACGTAAACGCCTTCGACCCACTCACCCGAGGGATTGCGGAAGGTTTGCACCACCCGAGTCCGACCGATGAGCCCGGTCACGTGGATGCGCACTTTCGTCTCCACGGTGGGTGCCGGGACATACCCGCGGTCCACGTCCGTGCGCAGCAACAAGCTCCCCATCTGAACGTTGGCGGGCGTGACAGTCTGAGGCCGCGCCCGCTGCTTCATCGACGCCCACCCGGACGCCGCAAAAGCGGTGACGATCGCAAAGGCGATGATCCGCTGGCTGATGGCCGATGGCCGATGGCCGATGGCCGATGGCCGACGGCCGATGGCGCTGCAAATGAATGTCCTCCTCATTGGATCCTCCCGAGTGGCGCATTGTTCCGATGTCCCTACACCCCTATTTAAGGGCGCCGGTGCGCTCCGGGAGCGACAGACGCGTGGCGAATCGATGGAACAATGTGGCAATCCCGTGGCAGGGGTAGCCGGCCTCGAAACCATGCGCTACATTGGAATTACATGGCAAAGCACATGGCTTCCGTCGCCATCGTCGACGACGAGGAGAACCTCCGGGAGACGGTGGCGTACGCGCTCCGGCGTGAGGGCTACCACGTGGATCTCTACCGCGACGGCCAGGACGCATGGGAGAGGCTCGAGGGCGATCTCCCCGATGTCGCCGTTCTCGACATCTTGATGCCGCGGATGGACGGTCTCGAGCTCTGCCGCAAGCTCCGTGGCCAATCAGAGCTTCTGCCCATCATCTTTCTCACCTCGAAAGACGAAGAGTTCGATCGTGTGCTCGGGCTCGAGCTCGGCGCAGACGATTACCTGTGCAAGCCTTTTGCGATGCGGGAGCTGGTCGCGCGGATCAAAGTTCTATTCCGCCGCCTCGCTCTCGCCGGCGCCAATGCGGACACCGACGGCGAAGAAGTCGTGAGCCTCGGCTCCCTCTCCCTCGATATGAGGCGCTATCAAGCGACGTGGAAGGACACGCCGTTGTCACTCACCGTCACCGAGTTCATGTTGTTGCACGCTCTCGCGCGCCGTCCCGGCCATGTCAAATCGCGGGCGCGGCTCATGGAAGAGTGCTATCCGCACGACGCCTACGTGAGCGAGCGCACCATCGACAGCCACGTCAAGAGGCTCCGCAAGAAATTCGGCCACATCGATCCCGACTTCGACGAGATCGACACGGTGTACGGACTGGGCTACCGTTATCGTGAGCACCAAAGCTGACCGCGCTCCCCTCCTGGGCATCCGGCGCTTCGTCTCCCGCATCTCGATCCGACTGCTCGCGTTCAACGTTCTTCTCGTTTTCCTCCCGCTCGCTAGCGTCTCGTACCTGGAAATCTACGAACGAAAACTCCTGCAAGCGCAAGAGCAATCGATGGTCCAGCAAGCGCGCGTGCTCGCCGCTGCACTTTCCGAGCGAGGAGCAATCGCCGAGACGCTGGTCGAGCCTATCCTCGTCCGTCTCAATCAGCGAACGACATCGCGTATCCGTGTCATCAACCAAGAACACCGGCTCGTCTCCGACACCAGCCTCCTCGGACCTCAGCGCGAGCCCGGACGGGACGCTAGAGAAGACGAAAGCGTGCGCTCGAGCTGGATGTACCGGCTCGGCTCGTCGCTATTTCGATTCGTCGATACCATCATCGCCGGACCCGGACCCGTCATCGGCGAGGAGTTCTACTCGGCGGAGCGTCGCTTCGACGGCGCCGAGATCGAGCTCGCGTTCAACGGACAATACGGCGCCGCGACGCGCATCACGCCCGGAGGCCAGCGTTCGGTAACGCTCTACAGCGCGCTCCCGGTCGAAAACGACGGAGCGGTCACAGGCGTCGTTCTCGTCTCTCAGTCGACGTTCCAAATTCTCCAAGACCTCTATGAAGTTCGACTCGAGATCTTCCGTTTTCTTCTCGTGGCCGTCGGTGTCGCCGCGGTCTTGAGCCTTTTGGTATCGACCACCATTTCGCGTCCGCTGAAGCGTCTACGTCGTCAGGCACTGGCGATTCTCGACCGCCGCGGACGTCTCACCGGCCGTTTCAAAGGCTCCGAACGCCTCGACGAGATCGGCGATCTCAGCCGCTCGCTCTCGGAGCTTTCCTCCCGCCTCGAAGAGCGAATGCATTTCATCGAGTCCTTTGCCGCGGACGTTTCGCACGAGTTCAAGAATCCCCTCGCCTCGATGCGCTCGGCGGCGGAAATGCTTGCCGAGGTCGAAGACCCCAAAGAGCGCGAGCGTTTCGCGCGCATCGTCGAAGTGGACATCGCGCGGCTCGAGAAACTTCTTTCCGAAGTCCGGGAGATCACGCTTCTCGACAGGTCGACAGCTGAGGATGACGCTGAGGATGACGGGCTCCCCGGCCCCGTCGATCTCAACGCGGTCCTCAGAGGGGTGGCGGGACGAGAACGCTATGAGTCCGTCGAGCTCGAGCTGGATCTCGCCGAGGGTGAAGTCGTGGTCGCGGCCGGTCCCGATCGGCTAGCGCGCGTTTTCGAGAACTTGATCGATAACGCCGTTGGTTTCTCGAAGGACGGTCACGTTCGGGTGAGCTCGAAAGTGGAAGGACGTGAGGCTCTCGCCGTGGTCGAAGACAACGGGCCCGGCATTCCCGAAGAACACGGCGACAAAGTGTTCGACCGCTTCTTCAGTTTCCGACCCGACGGGACACCGTCCGAGCACAGCGGCCTCGGTCTCGCGATCGTGAAGGCGATCTTGGAGCGACGCGGCGGCAGCATCCGCACCGTGGCCTCGACGCTCGGCGGCGCCGGCTTCGAAGTCCGGTTGAAACTCGCTTAGACCGAACCCGCCTTCTCCCTCGCCGAAGCTTCACATGAAGGCTGGTGGGGGCGCCGGGCACCAGATTCGGGTGGCCGTGTGGCGTCGTGCTTTGGACAACTGTGTCCGGACACAGTTAGGCGTGAACGCTCGATAAAAAAAGTTAGAGAGAAACTATTTTTTTCTTGACAGCTTTTTCGAAGCGCTTTGATAAAAAGTGCGGGTCCGATCTGTGATGTGTCTGTGCGCGCGTCAGAGCAACGATAGACGCGTTGTTTTTACTGTCGAGACTTTGAAAGACCCTTTATGTCTTTGCGCTTGATGTGAGCGAACCACAGGCGACAAAAAAGTCCATGCTATAAGAGGCTCATGAATAACAAAGACGATTTGAAATCGCTTTCCGACGACGAGTTGCTTCGTCGCTTGTCGGATGTGTTGGCGCAGTCGCGACGCGTGGAGTGGGTTCTCGTTGCACACATCGCTGAAGTCGATGCGCGTCGTCTGTATGCGCGCGAGGGCTCGCCTTCCATGTTTCAGTACTGCCAAGACGTATTGCATTTGTCGGAGTCGGAAGCCTATCGACGTATCGCTGCCGCTCGTGTCTCACGCAGCTACCCCGTGATCCTGAAGATGCTCGAGGATGGACGCCTTCACTTGGCCGGCATCTCGGTGCTGAAAAAGCATCTAACGGATTCGAATTACGAAGACGTTTTGACTAGAGCAACGCACAAGACGAAGAGTCAGATCGAAGAGCTCGTGGCCGAGTTGGCTCCAAAGCCGGATGTTCCACCGAAGATTCGCAAGCGACCGCAACGCATAGCCAAGTCCGAGTCGCCGAAGTCTGTGCCCGAACTAATTCCGGACACAGTTGAGCAAACTGCTCCGGCAACGAAGCCAGAGCCTCCGGCGTCCCTTGAGAAGCCGGCCACCGTCGAGCAACTGGCACCAGCTCGCTACAAAGTGGAGTTCACCGCGAGCGAGGAGCTCCGCGACAAGCTCAGGCGACTCGAAGCACTCATGCCCGACTGCAACCTAGCCGAAGTCGTCGAAGCGGCCGTGATGGAGAAACTCGAGCGTCTCGAAGCCAAACGCTACGGCAAGACGAATAAGCCGAGAAGGAACCTCGAAGACGCCGATACGTCACCGGGCGTGCGCGGCATCGCCGCTCCCGTCAAGCGCGCCGTGTGGGAGCGCGACCGTGGCCAATGCACTTTTATCAACGGCAACGGCAAACGCTGCCCCGAGCGCTACAGGCTCGAGTTCCACCACGACGAGCCCTACGCGCTAGGCGGCGATCGAAGCGCAGACAACATCCGGCTGCTCTGTCGAGCCCATAATGCCTACATGGCGGAGATGGACTACGGCAAAGCCAAGATGGACCAGTTCCGCGCCTGCGAACCCAAGCCTACGTTCGAACTGTGTCTGGAAGCTTGAGACTCCGCCGATGCCATCGCGGCGGCCCCGCGGCCCTACAACCTGTTGCCCGGAGCACCCGCTGCCCATCGCCCACACATCGAATCACCACGGCGCGCAGTCTGTGTCAAGGTCGGCGAAGCCGCCGAGCGAAGCGAAGGTAACCTTGACACGCGCGAGCACCGTCTTATCGGGCGATGGCCTGTCGGTTTCTCATGGACGGGCGCCGAGAAGGCGCGCGGGCAAATTCCACTATCAGAAATCGCTCGGGAGTTTGTTGTGCGGATTCAGAAGTAACAAAAAAGCCAGATACAAGACCTGCACACTACCTCGAATTCCTCTCAAAGCTTTACAAGCTCGCTGCCGATTTTGATCAGAGGCAATTGATGTGAATTCGAGAGACTGCCGCCAAAGAGGACAACGATATCGTTGCCAGTATTGCGGCAGCGTTGCTGCGCCTCCGTACTCCCACCAAGCCGGCACGCGTGTCTTCAGTGCCTTCTAGGCGGCACGGAGATTCCGGCGTCGACGGCCTACGCGAAGTTCTTTTGTCGAGGAAGATATTCCCGTCTAACTCAAAACTTCTATCGCTCGCGCATCGTTATTTTGGCCTACCCCCGAAGCCGAAGGAGTCTCGTGAACGTCTCGCTGGACGGATTCTTCGCGGAATCGAAAAGGGCACGGTTGTGCAGCAAGAGTCGTTCCGCCATGCGCTTGAACAGCATATTGCGAAACAGAACGTCGGCTCCGACTTCGTTTCTCGCTGGACAAAAGTGATCCGGGATCTCCAACCCCACACGGGATGTCGCGAAACAAACTGAGCGCGAGGGCCTCTAGTCCCCTGGATCTTTGATTACTATACAAAGTTAGGCTTTTCGCCAGCCCATAAGATTCATAAGATTCATGCACTTAGAATGGTTTCGGCAAGCTCTGCTTTATCTAGTTTGTTCTGATACAGGGGACTAGCGACTTTGAGATCATATGGTCGCGCTATTCTGGAATTATCGACGACCGAATTGAAGAGCCAAGTAAAGTAAAGGCGCTTGTTCGTGCAGTTCACAAATTCGCCTTCGTAACTACAATCCTGAGTAAGATCGAAGTTCTCCGCCCAGAACACCAGCGTCTCTTCCTATACGCCCAGCTTGCTGAAGACGTTCAAGGATTCCTTGCTCGGTTACGCTCTTCGACTGGCATACTGAGCATCAGAGAAAGGCAACGAGTTCTTCGTCTGCTCGTAAAGGAGGTGCTGGTCAGCCTTGAAGCCATACACATCAAACACTCTATCCCTGTCCCTCCCACCGCATTCCGGGAGCGTCGTCGCGATGGGGCTCCACTCCAAGTAATCTTTTGCGTTCGGGGCGCCAAGACGCGAAGGCGCAAAGAACCCGAGTCGAGTAAACCAAAGTGAACCCGAACCCTTTGCGTCTTTGCGACTCTGCGCCTTTGCGTTAGTTTTTCGCCTCGCGCACCAGAGCGAGAAAATCTTTCTCTGGCAACAGTTTGACCCCGAGTTCGTTGGCTTTCTCCGCTTTCGAGCCGGGGTTCTCCCCGACGACGACGAAGCTCGTGTTCTTGCTCACCGACGACGTCACCCGTCCTCCGCGCTCCTCGACGAGCTTCTTCGCCTCGTCGCGTCCGAGCTCTTCGAGCGTCCCGGTGATGACGATCTTGGCGCCCTCGAGCGTGCGCTCCACCCCGCTCGCCTCCCAGACGAGCTCGAGTCCTTGCGCTTTCATATTCTCGATGACATTGCGATTGCCTTCATCACCGAAGTAGTCGACGACGCTGCGCGCCACCTCCTCACCCACTTCGTGTACTGCGACGAGCTCCTCTTCACTCGCAACCATGAGCGCGTCGAGTGCGCCGAAGTGGATGGCAAGGACTTTCGCGACATGCTGCCCCACATTCGGGATACCGAGCGCGTAGACGAAACGATCGAGGCTCGCGTGCTTGCTCGCTTCGATGGCGGCGACGAGATTGTCGGCCGACTTCTCGGCGAAGCCTTCGAGGGGCAAGAGGTCGTCGCGGGTCAGTTTGTAGAGGTCTGCCAAATCATGGACCAGCCCGTCCTCGACGAACTGGGCGACGGTCTTTTCTCCAAGAAACTCGATCTCCATCGCGCCTCTACTCGCAAAATGTTGGATGCGGCCCGTCTGTTGCGCGCGGCACGCCCAGCCGCCGATGCAATAGTGATTGGCGCCTTTGGCGACGACGGGTGAACCGCTGACCGGACAAACCTCCGGCATGCGAAACGGTTCGGCCCCCGGCTTGCGACCGACCAGCAGGACTTCGACGACCTCGGGAATCACGTCCCCGGCGCGCTGGATTCTTACCCTGTCGCCAACGCGCACATCTTTTCGCAGCACTTCATCCTGATTGTGCAGGGTCGCGCGGCTCACGGTGACGCCGGACACATCGACGGGCCGGAGGAGCGCGACCGGCGTCAGCTTGCCGGTGCGACCCACTTGCACGGCGATATCCACTACGTCGGTCAACTCCTGCCGCGGTTTGAACTTGAACGCGACCGCCCACCGAGGCGTGCGTGAGCGAGCGCCGAGCTCCGCTTGTTGATCGTGGCGATCGACTTTGACGACGACACCGTCGAGCTCATAGTCGAGCTCGTCCCTCTTGGCCTCGAGCTCATCGTGATACGCCACGACTTCGTCGAGGGTCTCGCAAAGCCGGGAGCTCTTCTCGACGCGCAAACCCCACTCGGACAGGGCGCGGAGCGACGTGGACTGCGAACCGAGCGCCGCCCCCCCGCCGTGGATGACGTACATGACTTCATAGGCGAAGAGGTCGAGGGGCCGGCTGGCGGTGATGCCGGTATCGAGCTGGCGCAACGATCCTGCCGCGGCGTTTCTCGGGTTGGCGAAGGGCTCTTTACCGAGCTCGATCATCCGGCGGTTCAAGTCCTCGAACTCCCCGACGCGCATGATCGCTTCTGCACGCACGGCCAACGTTTCCGGCACGTCTCTCACTTCGGTGAACAGCCTGAGTGGCAGCGAGCGAATGGTCTTGAGATTCTCGGTGACATTTTCGCCCGTGGTCCCGTCGCCGCGGGTGGAGCCGCGCTCGAATCGCCCGCGGGTATAGACGAGCTCCACCGACAGGCCGTCGAACTTCGGCTCGGCCATGTACGACGCGTCGGTGACGCCCCCCTTCTCGACACGCTTTCCAAACTCGAACACCTCGTCGGCGCTCATGAGCGACTCGAGAGACAACATCGGGGCGAGATGCGTCACCTCGCCAAACACGCTCTGGACTTTGCCGCCGACGCGCTCGGTCGGCGAGTCGCTCGTCGCGAGCTCAGGGTGGCCTCGTTCGAGCTCCATGAGCTCCCGCAACAGCTTGTCGTAAGCCGCGTCGGCGATGTCGGGTTCGTCTTTGACGTAGTAGAGGTAGTCGTGGCGGCGAATGAGCTCCCGAAGCTTGTCGATACGCTTAGCCGCGCTCACGGAAGAGCCTCGGGTAGCGGCGACGCAGCTTGTCGCGCCATTTGCGAATCACGGGTATGTCGCTCGCGAGGAGCGTGAACGCCACGAGCAGCAACAGCACGCCTTGCAGAACCGGAATGAACAAACCGACGATGCCGAGCGGGATGAGCGCGACGCCGACGATGATTCTCACCGTGCGCCAGACCGGATGGCGCCGTTCACCGTCGTCCCCCCCGTGGACGTTCATCGCGTTTCGAGCCAAACCGTTGGCGCGCTGACGTCCGAGCCCGGCCTCCCTCGACTCAGACTCCGCTACGATAGTGTGGAACGGGAACATCGATCATCGAGCGAACACCGGGCTCGAGCTTCGATATCGACGGGACGGTAGCGACCAGCATAGCGATCGTCGCCTCGTCGCCAGCAACACCGTTCTCGAAAAAGACGTTGACGTTCGGGTTACCTTCAATCGTGATGCGATCGCTCGGTTTCTTCGCACCTACATATATTTGCAGGTCGAGCGACACGACTTCCTTGCGATTCTTGAAGCCCTTGACGACGTGATGGATACCCGCGACTTGGCCAACCTGCACCGTCAGGTGCGGTGTGCGCACTCGCTTTTTCCCTACCACCGGTCTGATCTTCTCGTCGACCTTGTCGAGTGACCAGCCGAGGCCCTCCGCCACGAGATGCATCGACTCCCTGAGCCCCACATGGCCGAGCTCTTCTTTCTTGACGCCTCTGCGAAACTGAGCGGTGGTCAAGCCTGCGCCGACTTTCTTTTGGAGGTTCTCGCGTCGCGTCGTCGCGTCGACGACGCGCTCGATCTTCACGGATTTCAAGTCCAGGCACGGCGCGGTCGCCGCGAGCACCATGGTATCCATGACGAAACCCGGGTTCACGCCGGTCCCAAGAACTGCGACGTCACGTGATTTCGCGAGCTTGTCGAGCTCTCGCGTCTGCGCGGCGAAGCGCACATGCGGCAGGAGGAGCTCTTCGCACGAGCTGATGACGTTCGTGCGCGCGTTCACACACTCCTTGATCTGCGGCAAGACTGCTTTGAAACGCGATCCAGTCGTCAGGATCACGACGTTGGGCCGTGTGACCCCGAGAACGTCGTCGGGGCGATCCGACACTCGCACGCCGGAGGGACGCGTCATCCCGGCAAGGTCGGCGACGTCCCTCTGAAGTTTCGCAGGATCGCTGTCGATGACCCCCACCAGCTGAAGATCGCGGCGACCGAGTATGACTTTTGCAGTTTCCAGACCAATTTGACCAAGGCCGTAGATCGCGACTCGGATCCGCTCCAGGGTTTTCATCGAACGCTCCTCCGATTCAATTAGGGACGGGATAACGTCGCAAAATTTTATACCAAACCCGATGCGCCCGTCCAGCTTTCGTGAGCCTTGGCGAGCCTCCTGATCTATAGTTGCAGTCATGACGCCGAATTCGTCCGAGCCGCCGCGCTACCCACAACCGGCCGGGGCATTGGTCCTGTTCATGGCCGTCGTCGGCATCGGCCTGGCCGTAGGTTGGGCCCTCCCCGAGGGCGCGGCCCTCGTCGCCATGCCCGTCGCAATACTGTTGGCGACGATCCTCGCCGTCATCGGTTTCAAAGTCGATCCCAAGGAGACGCTTCTCCTGAGGCTCCCGAGCGCGACCGATTTCCTCATGGCGATCCCGCTCGCGATCTCGTTTTTCATTCTGGACGACCAGATCGCCGGGCTCTCCCATGCACGCTTCCCCGTATCCGAAGCCACTCTAGAGTACTTTCGACGTACGCTCACCGTGCAAAGTCCCTGGGATTGGGTCGAGAAGATTGCTCTCATCGGTCTCGGCGCGGCGGTGTCCGAGGAGCTCATGTTCCGCGGGTTCATGCAGACAGCGTTCCTGCAGCGCCTGCGGCGACCCGCTGCGATTACCCTTACAGCGGGGCTTTTCATGCTGCTCCACGTCCAATTTCTGCCGGTGCTCGCCGCGGGGATCGTCCTCGGCTTCGTCGCGCTCGCGACCAAAAGCATCGTCATCCCGATGTTCTTTCACTTCACCAACAACGTGATCCAGCTGTTGCTGTTCAACCTAGCGGGGCTCGAAACGCTGGGCGATCCGGTTTGGATTCCGCCGACGATCTTGTTGCCGGCGCTCGCGATGTTCGCGTTGTCGTGGGGCTATTACCTGCGGCGTCTCGAGCCCGAGCCGGAGACTCCCGCCGACGCGGCAAGCGAGCCCGCGAGCGAACGGATAACCATGCCCCACGATCCGACGTCGATCGGAAAGGAGCTGGCATCGGTTCCGCAAGGCCGGCGCCGGCTCGGCTGGCTCGTCGTGGCCGCGGCGGTAGTGGCCGGTGTCCTCGTGCTAATAGGACTCTTCGGTTGGTCCGTGTACTACATACATCCTGAGCGCGTGCACGCGCGCGGCATCGAACTGTTGGAGCGTCGTATCACCGCCACCCTCGAACCGGGGGCCTCGGACAAAGCGGCTCGGATCACGTCGGCCTTCCGTGCGTTGACAGCGTTGAACGAGAGCGGTCAGTTAGAGCTACGTGATCTAGCAACCGTCCGGCAGAGCTATCGCGAGCTGAGCGCGGACGGAGGCCTGGACGCGCAAGACGCGGACACGTTGGTGGAAGCAATCCACGAAATGGTCATGGATCGGACCAGGCTGCGGACTTTCTGAGACGGCGCCGCGCGCTAGGAATCTCTCTGCGGCTCGGTAAAAAGGTCTGTGTAGAACGCCGGCAACAGGAACGACCCGACGCCTATTGCGAGAAGCGCCAGGCCGAGAGCGATATTTCGCTGGAACGTAAAAAAACCAATCGTGAGGAAGTGAACGATCAAGCTTCCGTAGAACCCGAGAAACAAACACCGCGTAACCGTCGGGGCCGCGTTCATGGCAATAAGTGCGAGGAAATCGACCACGAGCGAGACGAGAAAACTCGCTCCCATAATCGTCCAGAACGAATCGAGATCGATCGGAAGGCCAATCGCTTGCCAAGAGAACGTGGCGAGGAGAGCGGTCGCGTAGGGGTTTCTTCCGCCCAACCGCCGATAGGTGATGCCTTTGACGGGAGTAAAGCAAGCGATGAGAAACAGCGCCCCCCCGGCATCCTCCCATGACGATCCGCCCAACATGGCGAACACGAGTGCGGCGCCGTCGAACACGACAAGGAGCATCAATAGCACCGGGCGCAAAGAAGCCATCGTTTACCTTCTTCCCAGCTCGCGAGCGACGAGCTCAGCTTCACTCTCGGCCTCACGGACGACGCGATGCTCGGCGCCGTTCACGACAACCTCCGCAGGACGAGGCCTCAAATTGTAGTTCGAGCTCATCGCAAAACCGTATGCGCCGGTATCGAGAATCGCAAGAAGCTCGCCTCGCTCGAGCTCGGGAAGCTCGCGAGCGCGAGCGAACACGTCCGAGCTTTCGCACACCGCGCCGACGATGTCGACCCGCGGTGTCGAAGCCACGCCCTCCGCCAACGGAACGATGCTGTGATAAGCGTCGTAGAGCGCCGGACGGATCAAATCGTTCATCCCGGCGTCGACGACGACGAAGCGCCGGCCGTGAACGCTCTTCACATAGAGCACCCGGACGACGAACGCGCCAATCGGACCGAGGAGTGCGCGTCCCGGTTCCGTCAGGATCTCCACGTCGAGCGCACTCAGAGGCGGGATAACGCTTTCGGCGTATTGGTCGAACCCGGGTGTGTCGTCGCCTTCGTAGGGGATCCCGAGCCCGCCTCCGATATCGACGAAGCCGATCGGAACCCCGGCGTCTCGAAGCTCCTTCACCCAAGCGCCCAGCATGGCGGCGTTCTCGGAAAGCGGTCGGATCGAGGTGATTTGAGAGCCGATGTGAGAGTGGACTCCAACGAAATCGAGGTGGGCGAAATCACGGTGGCGTCGGTAGAGCTCGCGCGCTTCGTCGGGGTCCACGCCGAACTTGACGGCCGCCACGCCGGTAGCGATATGGGGATGGGTTTCCGGGTCGATATCGGGATTCAGCCTCAGCGCGACCGGAGCTTTCCCGCCCTCGGCAGCGGCCAGGCCATCCAAGACGTGAAGCTCGGTCTCCGACTCCACGAGAAACATCCGGATCCCGGCACGCACGCCGGAAACGAGCTCCGGTTCCGTCTTACCGACTCCGGAGAACACGATGCGAGACGGAGGGAAACCCAGCTCGAGCGCAAGCGCCAACTCCGCACCCGAGACGACTTCCGCTCCCGCTCCTTCAGCGACAAGCGGTCGCAACAGCGCCGGCTGACTGTTCGCCTTCATGGCAACACAATGCAGGTGACGCGAAGACGCGAACGCGCTCTCGAGATCGCGATAGCGTTCGACGAGCGTTCCTACCGCGTAAAGATAGAACGGCGTCGGAACGGTATCGGCCACTTCCGCAACGACCACGTTCTCGACGGCAAGCTGACCGTCCCGGTAGTGGAACACATCGCGAGGCATGGGCGGGGATTATACGCGCGCGGAGCGGTTGGGGGGAATCCCGCGCGCGCCGCGGTCGCCATCAGCTATCGGCCATCAGCCATCAGCAGGCCTCAGCATTGCCCCTCAACTCAACCCGGAGCTGAGTTTAGCTGAGGACATCAGCATAACTCCCCGCCGCTGATGGCTGATGGCTGATGGCCGATGGCGCGACGAAGTTCATTCGCCCTATGGGCGAATGAACTTTCTCAAATCTGTATGGCCTTCATGAACGACTACGATGGCACCGTCTCTCAGGTCTTCGTCGAAGAGCTTCAACAAGTTGAACAGTGTCGACGTAATTTGATTGTCTTCCATCTCCTCGGTGCGGAAAAAGATTACCGATGGCCACACACCGGAATCGGATTCGACGAGGCGTGCAAGGCTGCGATTGCGGGTGACGACGATGCGCTCCTCAAACGCTGCTAGGCGGAGAAACTCGCGAATGGGGAGATCGGCGGCGCCGATCTCGACCGCATGCGCGGCGTCGTAGCCGGCGTCGTTGAGATCCTGGACAACTCCTTCGGGAAAAAACGGGTCGGCAAGAATCTTCATGCCGTTATCCCGAAACGGCCGCCCGGTGCGGGGCAATCTCGTGCAACGCGTCGGCGAAACGCTCGATTTCCTTCTCGGTGTTGTAGTGCAAAAGGCTCAGCGCGCAACCGCCCTCGTCGACCGGTAGACCGAGAGCCTTCATCAACCGTGGCGCTCCGGCGTTCCCGTGGCTCACGCGAACGCTTTTTTCCGCCAAAGCGGCAGCGACGGCCTTTGGTTCGAGGCCGTCGAGCCGGAAAAGGATATGAGGTATGCGGTGCGCGGCGTCGTCGGGATCGCTGATTCCGTACACTGTGGCACCGGGTACAACCTGCAGCCGACGCAGCGTGAGGGCCGTGAGCGAACGTTCATAATGTCGGATCGCCTGCATACCGCGCCGCATGTGCCGCCGCCGGCCATAGTCTTCGGACGGCTGTAACTGCATTTGTTCCGTGATGAGACCGAGCTCTTCGATGTAGCTGAGCGCCGCGCCAAAGCCGGCGAGTGTTTTCGGCTCGACGCTCGCGCCGTCGAAAAGCTCGGGACCGTCTGCACGCAACGACCGCATGCGCTCCCGGCTGCCCCATAGGAAGCCGACGTTCGCGCCAAAAAAAAGCCGAGTCGACGCAATGAGAAAATCCGAGCGCAGGAACCGGACGTCGATGGCGCCGTGCGGAAGAAACGCGGACCAGTTCACCAGCAACGAGCTCTCGTGGCCCTGCACTCCCAACGCCACCGGCAGAAGCTCCACAATCGATCCGGCAGCGCTCGACGCTTTGGACATCACCACGAGCCGGGTGCGCTTCGACAGCATGTCGCCGAGGCGGTCGGTATCGATGCCGGCGTGTTGACGTTTGATCGGCCAGTGCTCCAGTTTCATGCCGTTCGACTCGAGCGCGAGCCACGGCACGAGACTTTCTTCGTCGCCGAGCTCAGTGGTCACGATCTCGGAATTAGGTGGATAGCTCTTGGCGAGCGCCCGGCTCAAACGATCGGCGAGCTCGGTTGCATCGGACGCTATGAGAATCTCTTCGCCGGCCCACTCGACGTTGGAGTTCAGGAAGAAAGCGAGACTCTCTCGCGTCTCTCGCAACAACTCGTCCGCGTCGCCGTCGAACCCGACGTCCTCGAGCTCCCGTACCGCGCCCAAGGACTGTGGTGCTTCGTTGTTGTCGAAATAGATAGTGTCCGAGTCTTGGAGTGACGGAAAGCATCCGCGGACGTAGTCGAGGGGGAAATCCATGCAGTACTCCTTGCAGTGGGACACTAGTCCCCTGGATCTTTGATTACTATACAAAGTTAGGCTTTTCGCCAGCCCATAATATTCATAAGATTCATGCACTTAGAAGGGTTTCGGCAAGCTCTGCTTTATCTAGTTTGTTCTGATACAGGGGACTAGTATAGTACGTTCATATGACGGATGACGTGGGCAAGACCGAGCCGGCGAGTCAGATCGCGTCTTTCTTTTCTTCCCGCTCGGAAGACTTCGAAACGCAGTACCACGCCGCCATGGACGCTCGGGTCGTCATCGACCGCTCGCACCTCGTCCGGGTCGCGGTTCGAGGCGCTGACCGTACAACTTTTCTCCACAACATGCTCAGCGCTGATATCAAGAATCTTCCCCTTGGCGCCGGGACCGAAGGCACGTTTCTCACGATCAAGGGGAAGCTCGTCTCGAATCTCACCGTGTTCCACGAGGACGACCGCCTCCTCATAGAGATGGAGTCGGGGCGCGTGAACGCTTTCATCGAAGGACTGTCACGCTACATCATTTCCGAAGATGTCACTCTCGAAAGTCTCCAGGGCGACGAAGCGTCGTTTTCGGTCGAGGGCCCGGGCGCGAGCGAGCTTCTCGCCAAGCTGACCGGTGGTAGCGCGTCCAAATTCAACGGGCTCGACAGGCTCGCGCATCTCGGCGTCGTGAGCGCCGATGGTGTGAGGATCACGGCACGACGTCACGATCCGAGCCCGCGGTTCGACGTAGCCGCGCCCGCGATCAAAGCTCTCGAGCTTCTCGAGAACGCGCGCGAGCTGGGCACGGTGGTCGGAAGCTCCGCGCTCGCGGAAACGCGTCGCATCGAGGCCGGCCGGCCGCGGTTCGGAACCGACATGGATGAATCCCACATGCCGCTCGAGGCGGGTCTCGACGAAGCCATCAACTTCGACAAAGGTTGCTATATCGGCCAGGAATATGTCGTGCGACTCGCCCACCGGGGCCACCTCAACCGAAAGCTCGTCGGCATCAAGATCGCCCTCGAGCACGCCCACGGCCGCCCCGACGTCCCTTCCGCGGGGTCCAAGGTAACCGCCGGCGACAAAGAAGCTGGAGCGCTCACGAGCGCTGCCTATTCACCGACGTTGGGCGTCGTCGTGGCGCTCGGCTACTTGCGGAGAGAATTCTTCGAGCCCGACACCAAAGTCACCATCGACGGCAAGACCGGCGTCGTCACCCCTCTACCGTTCGTCTGAAGCTCTTCATCACGGTGGAAGAAACTCAACGGTAGATGCGCCTTCGCGACTCTGCGCCTTTGTGTTGAGTTTTTTTTCGTCAACATGGTACCGTGACCCTCTACAGGGTCAGCTCAGACTTGCCAGGAATTCCTTCCAAACCTGCCAATACACATCTCGACCGACGAGGAACGCGTCCGAGTGGCCCGCGCCGTCGATGGGAAGAAACCGCTTCGGTTCGTTGGCGGCCTCGAACAGATTCTTGCCGTGAGCGAACGGAACCGTCTCGTCGTCGGTTCCATGAACCACGAGCAAGGGCATTTCGAGCGTAGGGATTTTTTCGATGTTCTCGTAGCGCGTCCGCACCCAGCCGTTGGGGATGAACGGATAGGCCTCTTTCGCCATGTCGCGGATCGATGTGAACGGCGCTTCTAACACGAGCCCGGCGGCTCCCACCTCTGTCGCGAGCTGTAGCGCTACCGCAGCGCCGAGCGATTCGCCGAACAGCACGATGCGATCTTCGGCGAGCCCACGTTCCTCGACGAGGTAACGGTACGCGGTGCGAACGTCGTCGTAGGTGCCCGCCTCGGTCGGCCGGCCGGAGCTCTGCCCGAAGCCACGGTAGTCGAACAGCAAGACGTCGGTTCCGAGGTTCGAGTGCATCAAAAGCACCCGGTCGAGGCGGTGCGAGATGTTACCAGCGTTACCGTGGCACACGAGGACGGTGTAGCGCTTTGCCGCCGGCTCGACATGCCCGACAGGATCAACTGGGGAAGGCAAAAACCACGCGTGGAGGCGATGGTCGTCGGGCGTCACCAGGGTGAGCTCTTCGTGACGAAGCCCGAGTGCTCGAGGCGTCACCTCGAAATCGTCGGATGGAAAGTAGATCAGCCGCTCTTCGAATATCACAGCCATCACCACCAGGAAAACAAGAGATGCTAGGATGGTGAGCACGTTTCTTCCTAGCCGAGGAGGAAACTTCACGATTCCATTATGGCAGAGGGCACGCAAAGGTGAGCGCCACCAGCCATCGCGCGAGTTTCACCGAGCTCGTCCAAACAGGCGGCGACGGCTTTGCGCTCGACCGGGCCGCACTACTCATCGCCGCCGAGGAGTATCGAGAGCTATCGATCGAGAGCTATCTCTCGAAACTGGACGGCTTGGCCGAGCGCGTCGCGTCCCGCCTTCATGGTGACGCAGGGCCGCACGAAACGCTGACGCGGATGCGGACCGTCCTTGTCGAAGAGGAAGGCTTTTCGGGAAATACGGAGGATTACAACGATCCTCGCAACAGCTTTTTGAACGACGTCCTCGATCGCCGGCTGGGGATCCCCATCGCGTTATCGACGGTGTACATGGAAGTCGGCAGACGCATCGGGTTCTGCTTGCAAGGGATCGGCTTCCCCGGTCACTTTCTCATCAAGCATTGCACCCCGTCCGAGGAAATCGTCGTCGACCCGTTCCACACAGGGCGGATCATGGCGGACGCGGACTTGCAGTCCCAGCTCGACACGAACTTCGGCGGGAGGATTCGCCATGAGCCCAAGCTCCTCGCAACGATTACGTCGCGCGAGTTTCTGTTCCGAATGCTGTCGAACCTGAAATCCATATACGTACGCGCGCGAGATACAGAGCGCGCCCTCGCGGCGGTCGAGCGTATGCTCGTTCTGGCGCCTGAAAACAGCCGAGAGCACCGGGACCGGGGCGTGCTACTGGCCCAGCTCGATCGGCCGCTCGAAGCGCTCTCAGTGCTGGCCAAGTATCGGGAGTTGGAGCCAGACGCCAATGACGCCGACGGCGTCGACTCTCTGATGAAGCAGCTAAAAGTGAAGATTGGGATGAATAATTGATCCAGCTGCAACGCGGCGCCGTCTTGACAGGCCTCCGGCGCCGAAATAGAGTACACAGGTAGCGCAGTTCTAGCCCAACCGCCTCGGTGCTCATCCGGCAGCGGGTGGTGCCGCCCTCGCCCTGACATCCGGGCCCACCACAACTACCCGGTGACCCTCGCGCCGGTCTGCGGACGGACGGAGTTGGCGGCCCCGGGTCCAACGGAAATCGTGATATGGTTATGACCGAACAAGGAGGTGCACGGTGGGCCAGGAAATTCGCGCCCTTGCGGGGCTCCCGGAACCTGGTGAGCCAGTCTTCTATCCCAAGGTAGGCCATTGTATCTACCGCGGCGTCACGGAAGATCGGGTGGCGCCAGGAACTCAGCTTCTGGAGCTCGAGGATCTCGAGGAGGGTAGCCGTATCCTCATCCCGCTGCCGAGAGTGCCGCAGCTCAACCTGCGCCCGGCCGGAACCGCCTTCCAAGAGATCCAAGAGGTCCTCGCGGCGGAGTTCGAGGAGCCTCTCGAAGACGAGGACGAGCTCCACAAGCTCGTCGAGACTCTGATAACCGACGGCTCACCGCGAGCATTGGCGCAATCCCTCAAAAGACTCCACTTGCTGCGACAGACCACGGGGCTCAGCCGCGAAGAAGAGCAGACGCGCAAGAAGATTCGCAGCTGGCTCGCTGCCGAAGTCTCGATCTCCAAAGATTGCACTCGGGCCGAAGCGCAGGCGTTCATGACGCGTATCCTGCAGGAGACGATGGCCGAGCACGAGAAGAAAGAAAAAGAAGAAGCCAAGGAGCGACGCCGGGCGGCCCGAGAGCAGAAGAAAGCTGAGGAGGCCGCAGCGGAGGCCCTCGCGGCCGGCGCTTCGAACGTGGCAGATGTCTTCGGGCCTCCTGTTGGAACCGAGGAACTCAAGCACGCTGGACAGGCTGAATCCGCCGCTGCGGTGCCCGATCAATGATCACACCCACGAGCCGGAATCGACTGAGCCAATTGAGACTGCCGAACAGACCAAACTGGCCGAACAGGTCCAACAGGCCGAGCCCGGTGATGGCGTCGAGCCGGTTGAACCCGCGGAACCGGTCGAAAGCGCAGCGCACACGGAAGTCGTCCCGCCACAGACGCCCCCTGGCACGCCCGATGTCGCGCCCGAGAACAACGAGGCCACTCCACGCCGAGCGGAGGAAGAAAGCCCCCCCAGGTTAAGGCATTCGACGTCGTCTCGAACCGATAAGTCGTTGCGTGTGCAATCTTCGGTATGTCGCAATATCCAGCGCTTCTCGTCAAACCGCTCCACGGCGAGCCGTTCCACGTCTCGCTCGACAAAAACGTCATCAGCATTGGTCGCTCGAAGCGGAACGATCTAGTCCTGGCGGACCAGTGGCTCTCCCGTCACCACGCTGAAATCCGTAACGCGAGCGGCTCGTTCTCGATCGCGGACCTCAAGAGCCGAAACGGCACCTACGTCAACGGACAGCGGATCGATGGCACGGTGCAGCTCAAGAACACCGACGTCATCACCCTAGGAGACCAGCAGATCAAGTTCCTCGACGAAGCGTCCGGAAGCGTAATCCTCACCGAAACCCCGGCTGGCCTCGACCTCGAAGGTACCATGGTCGTTCCAACCGCTCAGCTCCTCGCGGCGGCGCGTGCCCAAGAGGACACATGGGACAACATGGGCGGCGAGCGCCCTTCCGTCGCCAAGCCGGTCTCCGGCGACGATTCCGCTCGCATCAAAAAGCAGAATCAAATGCTGATGACGCTCAGCGACGCGAGCATGGCCCTCATCAGCAACCGGCCGGTGAACGAGCTCCTCGAGTTCATCCTCGAGCTCGCGTTCAAAGTGATCAAGGCCGAGCGTGGCGTTCTCATGATCAAGAGCAACGGCGAGCTCACGCCCAAAGCGGTACGGACCGCAAGCGGCAACAATCCCCGCGAGGAGATCAGTTTCAGCCGGACCATCGCCGACAAGGTCACGGCGGAGAAAGTCTCGATTCTCACCAACAACGCGCTCAGCGATCCCCGCTTCGATAAGGAGGAATCGATCGTGTCGCTGGGTATCCGCTCGGTGATGTGTGTTCCCCTCTGGCACGACAACGCCGTTACCGGACTCCTCTACGTCGACAGCCTCCGTCGTGAAAACGTGTTCAGCGAGGACGATCTCACTCTTCTTACGTCGCTCGCCAACGTCGCTGCCGTCAAGCTCGAGAACGCAAGGCTAGTCGAGGAAATGATCGAGAAGAAGCGGATGGAGCGCGAGCTCGAGCTCGCGCACGACATCCAGCAAGGTCGGTTGCCGAGTGAAGCACCCGATGTGGAGGGATGGGATCTCGTAGGGACGAACACCCCGTGCTACACCATCGGTGGTGACTACTACGACTTCATCGAGCGACCCGGCGGGCTCGCGGTCGCGCTCGGCGACGTCTCGGGAAAAGGCGCCGGCGCCGCGCTCATGATGATGGTGCTCCGCGCGACGATACATTTCGCGAGCCAGCGCGAGAAGACGGTCACGGACATCATTACCCAGGCGAACGGTGTCATTTACGACAACTCCCCGCCGCAGTTCTACGCCACGTTCTTTCTCACCGACGTGAACACGAGCACGGGGAAAATGCGCTACATCAACGCTGGGCATATCCCCCCGATCCTCTACCAGAAGTCGTCCGACTCGATCGTGCGCCTCGAAGAGGGCGGAACGGTCCTCGGTCTTTTCGATATTGCGCAGTTCACCGAAGGCGAATCCGAGCTTCAACCCGGCGACGTCCTCGTTATTTTCACCGATGGCATCAGCGAAGCGTGGGGCGCCAACGACGAAGAGTTCGGTGAGGATCGACTCGCCGAGCTCGTCCGCGACAACGCGTCCCTCGAGGCGGCCGAGCTCGAAGAGCTCATCCAAAAGGAAGTCGACACCTTCACGGACGGCGCCCCGGCCACGGACGACAAGACGATTATTGTTGTTAAGCGAACTTGATCCGATCCGCCATCATCCGTCAGCCATGGACTCGCGTTGGATCCGCCATCCGCCATCGGCCATCAGCCATCAGCAGGGCTGGCGCTTTTGTGACGCTCCTGCCGGCAACCAACACCGCGTCACAGCCAAACGACGGCTAGCTGACGGCTGATGGCCGATGGCCGATGGCGCATCGAATGAAGTTCCATTGACGCGTGCAAAATACTGTGTTAACTTGATTTCTATCTCTTTCCACGAGGCACAATGGTCCAAAAACGGGGCGCGCTTTCCGATGTTACGAGTCTGCAGAAAGACATCAACAAGCTCTTCGAACAACTGGCTCATCTCGACAGCACCGAGGCCGGCATCGGTCTCGGCGAGTGGTTCCCCCGGGTAGACGTTCTCGAGACGAAGAACAGCGTCGTCGTCAAAGTCGAAGCTCCGGGGTTCGAAGAAGACGACCTCGAAGTAGTCTTCCGCGGCCCAAAAATGATCTTGTCGGGAGAGAAGAAGCAGTCGAAGGTCGACGAGTCCGTGCGCGGTTATCTGTGCCTGGAGAGAAGCTTCGGCAAGTTCTCTCGCTCGCTCTACATCGATCAAGCCGTTGACTTGACGCGTGCATCCGCTCGACTCGTCGATGGGGTTCTCACCGTGTTGATTCCGAAGCTCGAAGATCGGCGAGGAAGCGAGTTCCGTCTCGAGATCGAAGGCCCGGCGTCCGAAAGCTCCGCCCAGCAATAATGGATGTAGAACAGAACGAAGCAGAAGAGCCTCTATTGGTGCCGGAATCGCTTCCGGTGCTCCCGTTGCGGGACATCGTGATCTTCCCGTTCATGATCGTCCCGCTGTACGTAAGCCGCGACAAATCCGTCAAAGCCGTCGACTTCGCTCTCGCCGACAACCGGATGATCTGCCTCGTCGCGCAAAAAGATCAGGAACGGGAAACTCCGGCGACCGACGATTTGCACCGCATGGGCACCGTGGCCGTGATCATGCGCATGCTCAAACTTCCCGACGGCCGCATCCGGGTGCTCGTTCAGGGCATGAACCGAGCCCAAGTGAACGGTTTCCGTCAGGACGATCCGTATTTTCTCGCGAACTTGACGTCGGTCGATGAAGAGGATTGGGAACAGGACTCCCTCGAGCTTCAGGCGCTGATGCGAAACGTCAAAGAAGCTCTCGAAAAATCAGTCAACCTCGGCAAATCCATTTCGCCGGAAGTGATGGTCATAGCCGCGAACCTGGAGGATCCAGGAAGGCTCGCCGACCTCGCCGTGTCCAACCTGGATCTCAAAGTCGAATCCGCGCAGGAAATCCTCGAGACCATCGACCCCATCGACCGTCTGAATAAAGTTCACGAGCTCATCGCCAAAGAGCTCGAAGTCCTCACGATGCAGCAGCAAATCAGCTCGCAGGCACGTGGAGAGATGGATCGAACGCAGCGTGAGTTCTTTCTTCGCCAGCAGCTCAAAGCGATTCAGTCCGAGCTCGGCGAAGGCAACGAGCTCGCCGAGGAAGTGCGCCAGTTCCGGAACAAGGCCCGCAAGGCGAAGATGCCGAAAGACGTCTATAAAGAGGTCAACCGGCAGCTCGGAAAGCTCGAGCGCATGCACCCCGACGCCGCCGAGACGGCGACGCTCAGGAATTACCTCGAGTGCATGGTGAACTTGCCGTGGAACAAGCACAGCCGCGACAACCTCGACCTTGTCGCCGCCCTCGCCATTCTCGACCGGGACCACTACGGGCTCGGGCGCATCAAGGAGCGCATCATCGAATACCTGGCGGTGCGCAAGCTCAAGAAGAAGATGAAAGGTCCGATCCTCTGTTTCGTCGGGCCTCCTGGCGTCGGTAAGACTTCACTGGGACGCTCGATTGCGCGCGCGGTAGGACGTAAGTTCCACCGAATCTCTCTCGGTGGCGTGCGCGACGAAGCCGAGATCCGAGGTCACCGGCGCACCTACGTCGGCTCGATGCCCGGCCGCATCATCCAGGGAATCCAACAGGCGGGAACTTCGAATCCGGTTTTCATGCTCGACGAAGTCGACAAGCTCGGCTCAGATTATCGAGGCGACCCGAGCTCCGCGCTTCTCGAGGTCCTCGATCCCGAACAGAACAACACCTTTCGCGACAACTACCTCGGGCTTTCGTTCGATCTCTCGAACGTCATGTTCATCGCGACGGCAAACCAGCTCGACCCGATCCAGCCCGCTTTTCTCGACCGCATGGAAGTGATCCAACTGACCAGCTACACCGAAGAAGAAAAGCTCCAAATCGCGACCCGGCACCTCCTACCCAAACAGCTCGAGGAGAACGGGCTCACCACCGAAACCATCGGTTTCAGCAACGAGTCGGTGCGGCAAATGATCTCGCGCTATACGCGCGAAGCGGGTCTCAGAAACCTCGAGCGCGAAGTGTCACGGGTATGCCGCAAGGTCGCGAAGCGCGTAGCCCAAGGGCGCGAGGAGCTCTCTCGGATCACGGCAGGGAATCTCTCGAGCTTCCTCGGCCCTGCCAAGTACACGCCGGAAGAAAATCTGGAGCAAGATCAGGTCGGCGTCGCGACTGGGCTCGCGTGGACCCCCACCGGCGGGGACATCCTCTTCGTCGAAGCGACCGCCATGAAGGGTAAAGGCGAGCTCATCTTGACGGGCACGCTCGGCGATGTGATGCGCGAGTCAGCCCGGGCAGCGCTTTCTTACGCGCGCTCGCGCGCGGCGCAGTTCCAAATCGATGAGAGCGTGTTCAGTACCCACGACATCCACATCCACATCCCCGAAGGGGCGATCCCGAAAGACGGGCCCTCGGCAGGTGTTACTATGGCGCTTGCGATGATCTCGGTGCTGACAAATACTCCCATCAGAAGGAACGTAGCGCTCACGGGCGAGATCACCCTACGCGGCAACGTGCTCCCCGTCGGCGGCGTCAAAGAGAAAGTCCTCGCGGCTCGGCGCGCCGGACTCGACACCGTCGTACTGCCCAGAGTCAACGGCAAGGATGTGGACGAGCTTCCCCCGTACGTGAAGCGTGACCTCCACTTCCAACTCGTGGATCAAGTCGAGGAAGTCTTGAAGGCGGCCCTCATCGATCACGGCAAGATCTTCCGCTTGCCGTCAACGCCGGCTCGCATTTCGCGCCGGTCTTCCTCGTCGCGGAGCACGCGGACGGCCCTCAAGTGACGCAGTGAAGCTTCTCGTCGCCGGCGACATCGTAGGGAAAGCCGGCCGGAACATCCTCAGGTCCGGCCTTTTACACCTCCGCTCCCAGGAAGATTTCGACCTCATCGTCGTGAACGTCGAAAACGCGGCGGCCGGCTTCGGCGTCACCCCGGACATCGCGGGCAAACTCTTCGACCTGGGCGTCGATGTGCTCACCACCGGAAACCATGTCTGGGACAAAAGAGAGATCTTCGGCTACCTCGAGCGCGAGCCCCGCATCTTGCGCCCAATCAACTACCCGGATCCCTGCCCCGGCGCCGGGTCGTTCGTGGCCACGACCGCGAGCGGTATCGACGTCGCGGTGATCAACCTGCAAGGACGCGTCTTCATGCCGCTCATCGATTGTCCGTTCCAAGCGATCGATCGTGAGCTCGAGGCCCTGAATCAGACGATGAGCAAGAAGACGAGACACGTGCTCGTCGATCTCCACGGCGAAACCACCTCGGAGAAGATGGCGATGGCGTGGTATCTCGACGGCCGGGTCTCGGCGGTGGTGGGAACGCACACGCACGTGCCGACGGCCGACGAGCGGATTCTTCCCAAAGGGACCGCGTACATCACCGACCTCGGCATGTGTGGCCCGTACGATTCTGTCATCGGCATGGCGCCCGAGACTTCTCTTCCCCGGTTTCTCACCGCGATGCCCACTAAATTCGAGCCGGCCAAGGCCAATCCGTGGATGTGCGGCGTGGTCATCGATGTCGACGAAGACACCGGGCTCGCCCGCGACATTCGCCGATTCAAGATCACCGAAGCAGATTTGTAGAATCGTGTCTCGCTCGCAAGCGAACCGTGATACCGAGAGAACGATCCACTCGGTCTCAGACATCACCCGCCACATCAAGCTCGACCTCGAGCGCACGTTCAATAACCTCTGGGTTCAAGGCGAGCTTTCGAACGTCAAACGTCCATCTTCGGGGCATTTCTACTTCACCCTGAAAGACGACAAAGCGCAGCTCCCCGCCGTCATGTTCCGGGGGAAAGCGCGCCACCTGCGGTTTCGGCCCGATGACGGTACCGCCGTTCTCGTGTGGGGACACATCACCGTCTACGAACCTCGTGGCGCGTACCAGATCATGGTCGAGCGGATGGAGCCGCGCGGCAAGGGAGCCCTTCAGCTCGCGTTCGAACAGCTCAAAGAGAAACTGGCCAAAGAGGGCTTGTTCGATCAAGAGCGCAAGAAATCCTTAACCCTCCTTCCCCAGAGACTCGGGATCGTGACGTCGCCTTCCGGGGCGGCGATTCGGGATCTGTGCCGGGTGCTCCACCGTCGCTATCCGAACCTCGAAGTGCTGGTGTACCCGGCCCAAGTGCAAGGAGACCTCGCGGCGGCGGAGATCGCCAAAGGCGTGCAGGTGCTGAACCGTCTCGGTGGTTTCGATGCCATCATCGTCGCGAGAGGCGGCGGCTCGATCGAGGACCTCTGGCCCTTTAACGAGGAGTCGGTGGCGCGAGCCATCGCGGCTTCAGCGATCCCGGTGGTAAGCGCAATAGGCCACGAAGTTGATTTCACCATCGCGGACTTCGTCGCCGACGTGCGGGCGCCGACACCGTCGGCGGCAGCCGAGATGGTGGTCCAGCGTAAAGAAGATTTCCGCGAGCACGTCGCCACGCTGTTCGGGCGGCTCGACAAGGGCGTGCGCTTCCGACTCCAGGAACTAGGACACCGCTGGTCGCGGGTCGCGACCCATCAGGTGTTCGCGGCCGTCGGCCACGGAATCGAGCGGCGCGGGCAACAGGTCGACGAAGCAAGCTTTTTGACCCGTGCGACCATGGACCGGCGCATCGCCGCGCTCTCGAAGCAACTCCAAGATACCGCGAGAAGGCTCGATGCCCAGCGTCTCGACCACAAGCTCGGCAAAGCCGCCGCCAAGCTCGCCGGGCTTCGTGGGCGGCTCCACGCCTGTGAGCTCGCGGCACGCGCGATCGGACAGCAATCGCTCGCATCGGTAGCGGCGAAGCTCGAGGCGCTCTCGCCACTCGCCGTCCTCGGGCGTGGCTATAGCTTGACGTGGACAGCTCAGGGTAAACTTTTGCGCCGTTCCACGGATGTATCAATAGGCGACGCGGTGCGCGTCGACCTGAACCAAGGCCGACTCGACTGTCGCGTCGAAGCGGCCACTGAGCCTGAGATTGATGAATGACGAATGATGAATGACGAGCCAGCATGAAAGATGACGTAAAACCCAAAGACTTCGAGGACGCGCTCGGAAAACTCGAAGGGATCGTGAAAGAGCTCGAAGACGGCGAGCTCAGCCTCGAGAAATCGCTCGCACGCTACGAGCAAGGCGTGCGACTCGCTCGATTCTGTAACAGCAAGCTCGAAGAAGCCGAAAAGCGCGTCGCGATGTTACAGACTAGTGACGAAGGCGATCCCAAACGGGACGCGTCGGGTGCAATTCGGCAGACTCCGTTGGAGTTTGACGAATGAATTCTGCCTTCAGCCATCGGCCGTCGGCCATCGGCTCCGACTTTGATGCTTACCTTGCCGGGCGGCGCGCGCTTGTTGAAGAATTCTTGGACGCTTGTGTGCCTTCGGAAGAGACGCCGCCTGTGACGATTTCGCGGGCGGTTCGGTATAGCCTCTTTCCGGGTGGGAAGCGGCTTCGGCCGATTCTTGTTCTCGCATCGGCGGAAGCCGTCGGAGGTCTGGTCGAGGATGCGCTACCCGCGGCGGCCGCGTTCGAGATGATCCATACGTATTCGTTGATCCATGACGACCTGCCGGCGATGGACGATGACTCGCTGCGTCGCGGAAAGCCGGCGTCCCATGTCGTCTTCGGGGACGCGATCGCGATCCTCGCCGGTGACGCGTTGCAGACGCACGCGTTTCGAGTCCTCGCCGAAGGCGAGTCTCCCGTCTCCGCCGAGAGACGGATTCGCGCCATAGCACTTCTCGCCGATGCCGCGGGCGCGTCAGGCATGGTGGGAGGCCAGGTCGCGGATCTCGAAGCGGAGGGTCAACCGGTCTCGAGCGACGGTCTCGAGTTCATCCATCGACACAAGACCGGCGCGCTCATCCATGCGGCGTCCGAGGTTGGAGCCGTCGTCGGAGGTGGCAGCGACGACCACGTGGCTCACCTCGCGCGCTATGGCGAGAACATCGGGCTCGCGTTTCAAATCATCGACGACATTCTCGACGTCACCGGAAACCCCGAGACGCTCGGGAAGTCCACGGGAAAAGACGAGACGGCTGGTAAAGCAACCTATCCCCAAGTCCACGGCATCAAAAACGCCAACGCGCGCGCATCGAAGCTCGTGACCAGCGCTCTCGAGGAGCTCGCACCCTTTGGAGACCGAACGGAACCCCTGTCCCGACTGGCGCAACGGATTCTCGATCGCAATTCCTAATCCACCGAGGCCAACCGTAGAGTTCCCCAATGCCAAGCGTTCTCTTTTCAACGCAAAGGCGCAAAGACGCCATGGCGCAAAGAGCGACCTCACTCATTTCGCCGTCTCCAATCTTGGTCGCGAGCAGCTCCGTACACTTTGCGTCCTTGCGACTCTGCGCCTTTGCGTTTTGTTTTTAGCTATCATGGGTCGCCAACGCGTCGACAAGCTCGTCGTCGAGCGCGGGATGGTGCCCACTCGCGAGAAAGCGCGGCGGCTCATTCTCGCCGGTGAAGTGCTCGTCGACGATGCACCCGTCGACAAGCCCGGCACGCTCGTGCCCGAAGATGCCGAGCTTCGCTTGCGAAATCCTCCCAAGCCCTATGTCGGTCGCGGTGGCGAAAAGCTCGCGGGCGCACTCGACGTGCTCGAGCTCGACGTCTCGGGGTTGCACGTCCTCGACGTCGGCGCATCGACCGGCGGTTTCACCGACTGCCTCCTGCAGCGCGGCGCGGCCGAAGTGACGGCGCTCGACGTCGGTCGCGCTCAGCTCGATTGGAAGCTCTACTCGGATGAGCGGGTGCACGTCATCGAAGGCGTGAACGCGCGCTACATCCAGCCCGATGATTTCAACCAGCCGTACGCGCTCGTTGTGGTCGACGTGTCGTTCATATCGCTCACGAAAGTCCTTCCGGCGCTCGCGTCGATTCTCAGACCGGGAGGTCATATCCTCATGTTGGTGAAACCGCAGTTCGAGCTGAGTCCGCCGGAAATCGAGCACCGGGGTGTCGTCCGCGATTCAAAGAAACACGACAAAGCGATCGAAAGCGTGAAAACGAAAGCCGCCGAGCTCGAGTTGTCCGTACTCGCCGTCGCTCCATCACCCATCAAGGGCGCGACTGGTAACCAGGAGTTTTTCCTACTGGTGCAATCCAATGAAAACTAAAAAGCCGAAGCTGAAGAAAGTCGCAATCGTGGCCAAGGCTCACGCCAAAGAGGCCCCCGACGTCGTGCGCGATCTAACCAAATGGCTCGACGAGCGCGGAGTCCAGCCGTACTTGGAATCTTCCCTCGTGGTAAAAGTGGGAACCGGCGCCAGCTTCTCGTTGGACAAGATGCCGAAAGACGCCGACATGTTCATCGTGCTCGGTGGCGATGGAACCCTGCTCTCGGTAGCGCGCGCGATGCGCTCCCGGCAGATTCCCATCCTCGGCGTCAACCTCGGAAGCCTCGGGTTTCTCACCGATGTCTCCCTCAAGGACCTCTACGAAACGCTCGAGAGTGTCTTTGATGGCGATGTCACCATCGTTCCGAGAACGCTCCTCACCGCCGAGCTCGTGCGCAAAGGCGAAACCATCGTTACCGAGCGCGTTCTCAACGATGTGGTGATCACCAAAGGCGCCATCGCCCGCATCATGGAGCTCGGCGTGGACGTGGAAGACCAGTTCGTCGCGATCGTGCGCGCGGACGGCCTCATTGTCTCGACGCCAACGGGCTCGACCGCGTATTCGCTCGCCGCCGGTGGTCCGATCGTGCATCCGATGCTCGATGCGATGGTCCTCACGCCGATTTGTCCCCACACCCTCACCTACCGTCCCGTGGTCATTCCCGATCGCGCCACCATCGCGCTCACGCTCCGAGGCGACCCCGGTGAGGTGTACGCGACCTTCGACGGCCAGGTCAGCGAGCCGCTGAAACCCGGCGACGTCGTTCGGGTGAGAAAAAGCCGCAACGCAGTGAAGCTCGTCAGCGTTTCCGACAAGAACCACTTCCAGGTGCTCCGTCACAAACTTCGGTGGGCCGAGCGGCCGCGGGGACGCAGGTCAACGGCACCTCCCAAACCGTGATTGGATCTAGATCTAGACCTTCGAAGACACTTTGGCCAGCTTGCAGATCATCTTCCACTCCTCGGCCGTCACTTCTTGCACCGACAGACGCTGGCCGCGCCTGAGAAGCGCCATCCCTTCGAGTACGGACACTTCCCGCAGCATATCGAGCGACCACGGTTCGCCGAGCTTGTCGACAAACTCGATGTCGACCATGAACCAATACGGCTTGTCCTCGCTCGCTCGCCGGTCGTAGTACTTGTTCTTCTTGTCGAACTGCGTGAAATCAGGGTACGCCTCCTTGCACACCCGGGCGATGCCGACGATCGCTTTCGGATCCGCGTTCGAATGGTAGAAGAACACCCCGTCCCCGAGCTTCATCTCTCGCATGTTGTTGCGCGCTTTGAAGTTTCGGACGCCGTCCCAGTAGCTCGTCTTGTCTTTCTTCAAGTCGTCGATGCTGTACACATCGGGCTCGCTCTTCATGAGCCAGTAATTTTTCTTCGGTGCCATGGTAGCCACTCTAATGCGCCGATCTTCCGCGAGGCAACTGGGACAAAAACGCGGACGGAGTTTGAGCTACAATGCGTGCACTATGAAGACCCTAGTCGTAAGCATTTTGACCCTGGCGCTCCTCGGTGTATCGGTGGCCCAGGACCGCGATCAAGCCCTTGAAGACGCCGTGTGGGCGAAGCTCAAGAGCGAAAAGCTCGACAAACAGGTCGCGGAAGTCGTCGCGACCGGCACAAGCGTCATCCTCAGAGGCAAGCCGAGTAACGCGTTCATGAAGATGAAGGCGATCGAGGCGGCTCTGAGTGTCGAAGGTGTTACGGGCGTGGAAGACGAGCTCGACGTCGCCACCGCTGAAAGCCAGGAGAAGTTCGTGAAGGAGCTCCTGCGCGCAGTGGCCAATTATTCTCTCTTCACCGTCTTCGACGATGTCGCATTCCAGACCGCGGAAGAAGGGATCGTCGTCTTGAGCGGTTACGTCACCGAGCCAATCAAGAAAACCGAGCTCGGGGAGCGTGTCGGCAAGGTCACGGGAGTCCGCGAGCTGAAGAACGTCATCGAGGTACTCCCGGCCGGGGGGAGCGACGACCGGATACGACGATCGCTCTATAACAACATCTACGGCAACGGCATGTTTACTCAGTACCGTAACCGGGCGCACCCTCCGATCCGGATCATCGTCAACAGGGGCAAGCTCATTCTGAGCGGCGCCGTGCGCAACCGCATGGAGAAATTGAAAGCGGAGTCGATTGCTCGCTCTACCTTCGGTGTTCTCGGGGTCGACAACCGCCTTCGAATCAACCCGTAGAACACTAGGCAGGCGGACGGGTCACTCGATCCAGAGATCGCATCACGGGGAAGACGACGAGAAGCTCGGGCGGAAGCGAGATCGCGCTGCCGCCGTGTTCCAGCGTCCAGTTCCCCGCTGTCGTGTGCGGTCCCACGAGCACGGCGCCGGCGCCCTCGCTCCCACGGAGAGATCGCAGTCGAAAGACCACACGGTCCACTTCGAACCGCCGGGCCATCACCCGCCACGTTTCCGACCCGAGCTGCACCCAATCGCCGGGCCGAAGCTCGGCTGCGGAAAGCGGTTGCCGTGGCAATCGGATGCGCGACTGCTGGATCAGCCGCGCGATCCGATGCCAGAGGCTCATGACGTTTGTTCCTCCTTTTTCTTCTTCATCTTGTCTCGGAGTTTTTGCATGCGATCGTCGACGGCGTCGTTGACCGCGGAATCTTCAGCTCGACGCCTCAAGTGGTCCCCTCGAAGCTCGTCGTCGAGTTTCAGATACGATCGCTCCTCCGCGGCCTGAAGCTCGACCCGCTCGCTGATGCGGTCGAACTCGCTCTGAAGGTTCGCACGTTGCACCCCGACCATAACCTTTTTGGGTCTACGCGGGTTCGTGTGGGTTGAAAACGGCATTTCTGGGTAATGGCGGAAGGAATGCCGCCACGATCTTCAGCTTGAGATATCCCTCGTCACGATAGCCGTAGGCGCGTCGTTGCAGAACACGGATTTTGTTGTTGACCCCTTCAACCAGTCCGAGACTGACTTTGTTCTCAGGATGACAGTAGGAGGCGATACCATCCCAATGGGACTCAATCATTCCGGCGAACTTCTGGTAGGGATGCAGGCGCTGCCATTTGAGGCTGTCTTTCCAACGTGTGAAAAAGGCGCGAGCCCCGCGTTCGGTGCGGTAATCCCAGAGTTGCCCGAAGGCCTCCTTCAAAACATAGGCGGTGTTCAGGCGCCGGTTGGCCTGGAGCAACTTCTTGAGTGCGCGGCGACCGTCCAGGCTCAGGTTCTCCCGCCGGGAAAGCAACGTGTAACGCTGCCCCTTGATATACGACCGGTCCTCGCCGCTGAGGCGTTTGTACTCACGGCGCCGGACCTCATCGAGAGCCTTTGACAGGTGACGCATGATATGAAACTTGTCGAAGATGATCCGCGCATTGGGTGCGTTGTTAATCACCGAGTTCCGGAAGGGCTTCCACATATCCATGGCGGCCAGCTTGATACGGGCGCTTTTCTTCCCGCCCAGCGCCTTGAAGAACAAATCGATGTCGGTTTCTTTGCGACCCTCACCGCCCACCCAGATGGGACGCGCCCGCTCCAGGTCGCTGACAATGACACGATAGTTATGTCCCTTGCGGATGGAGATCTCATCGATACCGATGGCCCGAGGCGCCGGCAGCCCCGCCCGCTCGACTTGCTCTTGCATGTAGAGCTTATCCAGGTCCTTCACCGTAGTGTGGTGCAGACGTTCCATCTCGGCCACCGCCTTGTTCGGCATATCCCGGCACAGCTTGCCCACATGCGTCGCAAAGCGCTGGGTGTAGCGCGGGTTGTTCGCCAGCCAGTCCAAGTGTTCTACATGCACACCACCGCACCCACGACAGTTGACGCGCCAACGCTCGTATTCCAGATAGATCCGCCAGCCTGCCAACGACAGGTCGCGGACCCGGCACACTTGCTTGTCATAGCGCCCCCGGCACCGATGCCCACAGTACGAGCACACGGCTGTTTTTTTCGCCTCTTGAGCTGGATGACGCGGGCGTATCGGTCACCGAATACACCGTTCAATCGGGCGCCAGCCACGAAACCTGGTAGCGCAAAAAGCGAGCGGATCGACTGGGGATTTTTCACTCGGTTAGCCTATCCGAAAAACGGATCACTTCTCAGCACCTGATGAAGTGCTGAATACCTTTTCCACACAATGAGTTACACTATTTCTCCGTCAGCATTCGCCCACAGATTTCCGCGTAGACCCACCTTTTTAATGGCCCGACGTGCCTCCCCTTGACGCATCTGCGCCTGCAGGAGCTCCAGCCGCGAGCGCGCCTTCTGGAGGCGGTCGTGCATCTGGGTAATGGCCTCATGGATCTCCTCGGTCTCCTCGCTTTGCGTTCGAAGCTCGTCGCGCAAGCGGTCGCGCTGACGCTCGGCTTGCTCGAGGCGGCGCACCATGTCGCGGGCGCCGTCTTCGTCGCCTTTTTTCATCGCTCTTTCGGAGGCTTCCTGCCATTGTTTCATGTCCTTTTCGTGGAACGCGATGCGGCTTCGAAGCCGGTCTTCGTTCGCCATCGCGCGCGCGACCGCACGCTTGGCCGATTCGAGCTCCTCTTCCATATCGAGGACGAGCTGGTTGAGCGAGCGCTCGGGATCCTCGAACTTGATCAGGACCGCATCGATGCTGCCCTTTACGAGCAAGGTAAATCTTTGGGTAACGTTCATGGTCAATCTCCTATCTGCCTATATGGTTGAGTTGGTTAGTACCAACCGACGAGCTGGCGGCCAAAGACACGAATCTGTTGCGCCAAACCCTCTCGCCGGTGTTCGAGATAAGCGGCAACCGTCATGAGCGCGACCCCGAGAAAAACACCTCCCACCCACAGCAGAAGCGGCTCGGTGGCGCGGATCATGATGACGAAGCACGCGAGATCGATGACGAGCGCGGCCGTCGACACGGTGAGAAGCGGACGGCTTCGGAGCCAGAAACTGGCCGTGCCGAATCCCACAGTGAGCAGCAACAGCACTGCCTGCCATGCCCACGTGATCTCGTCATAGAGTGCTAAGACCGGGGTCGCGTAGATGAACGCAGCCCCCGCGGTGAAGATGTGCCGACTCCACCGCGGTCCCATCTCCTCCGACAACAGAAGCGCCAGCGCCACCAAAGTGAATCCCGGCGCGAGCGAGTAGAACTCGAGGCCGACTCCTTGACCCGAGGCGATGGCGAAGAGGCCAAAGCCGAGAAACGACGCGGACAGCACCGATGGAAGCACTCGGTTGGCCTCGCGAGACGCAAGAATCAAGTAGAAGACGCTCGCGAGAAACAGGGGCCAGGGCTGCAAGCGGACAAGCGCAACCGCGCCACCGAGAAGCGCGAGCGATTGACCGGTGAGGATCGACGACGACGCGAGCGACTGGCCGCGCTCGGTGCGCTTCCACAAAGCCGCGAGGCCGTATTGCAACACACCGGTCGCGAGCAACACATACGGTGCGCGACCGTTACCGAAGCTCACCCACCCCGCGTAGAAGCCGACGAGAACGCCGAGCAACAGCCACGCTTGCATCACCCACGCGTGGCCCGCGCTCTCATGGTGAAAGCTCCGGAGCGCGTGCCGCGTGGCAAACGCGGCGGCGATGGCGAGCATCGATCCGTAGTCCCACGTCGTGAAGATCTCGGTGGGCGCAAAACCCAGGAAGTAGCCGGACACGACGAAACACTCGAGCGCCGTCGTCCACAGTTGGAGCGGTTTCATCCCGCGGGCCTCGACCAGGACAATCCAGCCGAGCACGAGGGCCGCGAACAGCGGAAACCCTGATGCGATCGCCTCGACGAGTGCGAGCGGGAAAAACTCGTGAGCCGCCGCCCTCTCGAACCAGATCAAGCCATGTGCAAGGACGAGGAGTAGGCTTCGATACGGCGTCTTGCGGTAGAGCATACCGATGAGAACGACGGTGACCGCGAGTGCCAGCGCCTCCGTTCCGACGAAGCCAAGCACGGCCACGACCGCCGTCATGCGCCAAAAGCGGACGAACCTCTCGACGCTGGGCACCAGGAACCGCGGCGCGAGCGCACGCGCGACCAACACGCATCCGAGGGCTACCAGAAGCAACACCGGAACCGACTCGACGAGGCCGAGCGCCGCAAGATGGAACGGCACATACGTGACGAGAAACCCGAGCCCCACCGCGGAGTCGGTCTCGTCTTTTTCTCTCAGGCCGTGCCACAGAATCGCCCAACCGAAGAGCGCGAGGATGACCGGTTCGATCGTCACAGCGACTGAGCTCGTACCCGTACCGAGAGCGACCCACAGCCATAGGACACCGAGCGCGCCGTGGCCGAGTACCGAGAGATGTGCGCCGAACGCCCACGTTGCTTTGGTCGCTTTTGTCGCTTTTGTCGCGTTTGCCCATCGCAACAGCACGACCGAGGCTACGAACAGCGCCTGTGTGGCGACGACGATCGTGACCATCGACGCCCCGTACGTGAACGCGAGCTCACCATGGATGCCGAGAGATAACGCACCGATTCCGGCGAGGATGACCGGTGCGAGCTCGAGTCGGTGGCCGAGCGCGAGTAAGAGCACGCCGGCCAACAAGACTTCGAGAGCACCTCCGCTCGTGAAACTGATGACACCAGAAATACCGATGACGCCGGCCCAGAAAAACGCCGGCCAGGTGAGGTGGCGCGAGCCGCGGCTTAGCGCGACGACACCGATCATCACGAGCGCGAGGAGCTCCATCCCGTAGGCGCCGCCCCACGCGAGAATCGTCGCGCCGAGCGCCGCGTGCGCGGCAACGAGCCACTCGCGTCTTCTGGTGATGAAGACCGACAGCAACGCCAGGGCGAGCGCGAGAGGAGCGACGATCTTGGCGCCGGCGAAGCCGGACAACGCGACGATTGCGATCAAGTGGATGGATGCACAAATCGCGTGTGCGCGACCGGCCTGCTGATATCGTCGGGCGAGTGCGGTGAAAAACAACGCGAGCCCGAGCTGCCCGAAGCTCAGCTTCGCAGCCGGGGCCACCAACCCCAGGATGTCCGTC
Source organism: Candidatus Marinacidobacterales bacterium (assembly GCA_965237955.1). Taxonomy (GTDB): domain Bacteria; phylum Acidobacteriota; class Vicinamibacteria; order Marinacidobacterales; family SMYC01. The sequence continues at coordinate 6,759,260 of OZ250169.1, forward strand.
AGGCTCACCACTGTTTCCACGGCGATGTGCGGCATCAACCTCGGGAGAAACACGTAGCCCACAACTGATGCGCACATCGCTAAAACGCGCGCGGGTACGTTGTCGTAGCGGAAGCTCCATCGGAACAAAAGCGTCGCGATCGCACAAAAGACGATTGCCGGAACCCGTCCGGAAGCATCAAGAAACGCAAACGGTCCCGCAACTACCATGAGCGCGAATCCCACTGCCAAAAACGCCACCGAGCGACGCGGCCACTCACTCGGACGCGCACGAAGCGATCGGACGAGCGCGTAGTAGTACTCTTCTCCGGTGGTGACGAGCGCGGCGCCCAGAATCAAGATCGGAAGCGCGATGTAGGACGTCGGCAGACTCAAAATGCTCAAGCTCGCCGCGTAGAGAACAGCGAGAGCCAGAAACGGCAGTGCGTGGACCGGGCGATCGACGCACCCATTAGCGGCGCGGCGGTCGCGATGGAAGAGGAATCGATTGATGTGTTGCGAGCCGACGTGGAACACACCACCGAAACCGATCGCGGCGACGATGTAACCCCAGCCGGTCACGTTTAGCAGCGAGAGCAACGGCAAGCTCACCGTCAGCAGAGCGAACGCGACCGGATAGAGAACCCCGTCGTAGCGGAGCGCCTCCTTCAGGCAACGGCGGAACGCGCTCAAGAGTGCGATGATCGAGACGCCGTAAACGATCGCGCCTCCAGGAGCGCTCAGCAGATCCAAGTACGCCGCACCCCACGACAGGACCGGCACGAGGACCGAGAACAAAAGTTGTAGTGCCGAGCCTGCGATTGGCAGACGCAAGCGGTTTTTGAGCAGCTCACCCGCGCCGAAGACGCCGAGCGAGCCCGCCACCAAAGTGAGAAACTGCGCCGTCACGGACATCCCGGCCCATTGGGATTCCACGAGGCGATACACCGAGACCGCCAGCACCAGGGCGCCGACCGCGAGAAGCCAGCGGATGCCCTGAAGCGACCCGAGCCCGGTGGACTCCGTCGAATGTGTAGCTTTCATCGTTGCCTCCTCATCCCCCCTATTACAAACTCGATGCCAATCGGACGTAGACGTATAAGCCTTTGCCGTCCAGCACTTAAGGGAATGCGCTTGTAGAAAGGGGGTCCAGGGTGCATGATGGAAACTGCACCTTGGGACCCGTGGTGCACGAAGACCGATGCTGCAGGATCTGGCCCTCTACACGGAGCTTTCGATCTTCCTCGTCGGCACGTTCATGTACGGCTTCCTGACGCGCGAGCTTTTCCGCCAGCGCGCCATTCTTCCGGGCAACCGCCCCATCCGGGTTCTCGCGCTGAGCCTCACGATCTGGTACGCCGGCTCTCTTCTCGACGAGCTCGCAGCGATCCTGTTGCCGGGCCTGATTCCCGGATCGGCGTTCTGGTCAGCGGTGGGTCCCGCGGTCGACGTCGTGCGCGCGTTCGGTTTTCTGGCGAGCTTCTCGCTTCTCGCACACGCGATCTGGCGCATGGTCGATCCACGGGTCACCTGGCGCTGGCTTTCAATCTGCTACGTGAGCCTGTTCCTGTTTCTCCCGCCCGCGTTCGACATCTTGCGGGAGCGGCAGATGGTCCTGGCGAACGTCAGCCGCGACACCTACCAAGTGTTCCTTGGACACGTCACGCTCACGACGCTCATCTCTGTGTGCCTCATCCTGTGGGCGCGATCGAAACAGATGCGTCGCGACCTGGCGCATTTCTTGCGTTGGCTTCTGGTGACGCTCGTCGTCGTGGAAGCGCTCGTGCTTCTCGGCGCCACCGTCATCGACGTATGGTCGGAGCCGTTGTGGCGCATTCTCGTTTCGTCGTCGGGCCTCGTTCTAGGGGTAACGTTTCTATACTTCGTGCGCGCTTACAACTTGCTGAGCTTGTCACTGTCCAACCGGAGTCTCCGTCACTTCGCGAGCATACTTGCTCTCCTCTTTTTGATACTGCTCGCGGGACCGGCTCTCGGTGCTTCCGGCAATCCGGTGTTTCACCGCGTGCTCGCGTGGGGTTTGCTGCTCGCGGTCTTGGCCGGACTCGGGTTCGGTCCGATCACGCGGTGGGCGGTTCGACGATCGCCACGGATGGCACGTCTTTTCGGCCGCAGCATTTCCCGAGACGATGTCTCTGAGCTCACCGAAAAACTGCAGGACCTGAACCTCTCCGAGGATGACGCCAAGCAACTGGTTGCTTCTGAAGTCGGTCGCTGGGTCGGCGCCGCAACACGTTTCCTGAACACACCCGAACCGAGTGCGATAGTCCTGTGGTCGTATTTCGGAGAAGCGGGAACACGGGCGTTCAACCGGCTGCGGGCACCCACGGTCGTTGTTGCCGACGCACTCGTAGCCGGCGAGCTACACGCGGTCTTCCCCATCCGTGTCGGTGGCAACCTCGAAGCCGTGTTCACGATCCCGTCGAGTGCGGTCGGCGGCGGCTACGAAGACGGCGAGATGGAGAGCATCCAGCTCGTGTTGAGCCAGCTCGCCGCCGTGATCGAGATCCGGCGCCTCCTCGAAGCACGACTCGCCGCGGAGCGAAGCCAAGCCGAGCAGGAACGGTTGTCGATGCTCGGAATGGTCTCCGCGTCTCTCGCGCACGAGCTGAAGAATCCTTTGTCATCAATGAAAGCGCTCGCGCAAACCGTGCAAGAGGAGCTCTCACGCGACGACGCGGACAGCGAGCAAGCAAAGGATCTCGGGCTCATCGTCGAGCAAGTCGACCGGTTGAACAGCATCGCTCGTGAAGTTCTCGGGTTTTCGAAGCCGGGGGCAAGCGCGGAATCGACCGAGCTCGCGTCGATCATCGAGTCCGCCGCGTATGTGCTCGACCACGAAGCACGGCGTCGTGGCATAACGATCGACCTCGACGCGGTTACCGGCAAAAGCGATGCTCCCGGTGCTCCGTCCACGTGGCAAACGGTTGTGTTCAACTTGATGCTGAACGCCATCCGCCACGCGCCGGACGGCTCGACGGTGCGCTTGCGACTGTCGCGCAACAGCGACAACATCCTGTTCGAATGTGAGAACCAAGGCCCTGCCATCGAAGAGGACGTGGCGTCGCGGCTCTTCGATCCCTTTGTCACCGGAGCGAGCGGAACCGGGCTCGGCCTCGCTCTCGTCGACCGACGCGTCCGAGAGATCGGCGGTGTCATCGAGCTCGTCAACGAGCCCGACCACATCGTCTTCCGAGTCAAGGTTCGAACGCTATGAGCAAAATCAATGCCCACATCCTCGTGTGCGACGACGAGCCTTCGGCCCGCCGGGGTGCGATCCGCGCTCTCGGCAAAGACTACGCCTGCGTCGAGTGCGCGAACGGCGTCGAGTGCCTCGATGCGCTGAGCCACGAGACGTTCGATATCGTGCTCCTCGACATGCGCATGCCGGTCATGGACGGCCAGACGGCGCTCGAGGAGATCAGGTCGCGCCCCTCGCCGCCTCCCGTCGTCGTTATTACTGCGGATTTTGGCCTCGCGACCGCGATTGCTGCGGTGAAGGCGGGCGCCGAGAACTTCATCGCCAAGCCGTACGAGATTGACGCGCTTCGCCACGTCGTTCAGAAGACGCTCGAGCAGAACCGTTTGAAGCGCGAGAACCGCCACCTCGAGGAAGAAGTTCGACGCCTTCGGGGACCGGGCCCGTTGATCGGCGCATCGAACGCGATCCGTCGCGTCCTCGACACGATCGACCGCGTGGCTCCGGCGACGGCGACAGTGCTCATCCTCGGCGAAAGCGGCACCGGGAAAGAGCTAGTCGCGCGCCGGATCCACGAACTCTCGAGTGCTGCCGGCGGTCCGTTCGTGACCGTGAACTGCTCCGCGATCCCGGATACGCTCGTCGAAAGCGAGCTCTTCGGGCACAAGAAAGGCGCGTTCACGGGAGCGGACCGAGATCGCGCCGGCAAGTTTCAAGAAGCGCACCGCGGCACGCTTTTTCTCGACGAGATCGGCGACATGGCGCTCGACGCCCAAGCGAAGCTCCTTCGAGTCCTTCAGGAAGGTGAAGTCGAACCCTTGGGCGGCGGCAAGACGGTAAGAGTGGACGTGCGCGTAGTCGCGGCAACCCATCGCGACCTGAAACAACGCGTCGAAGAAGGGACGTTCCGCGAAGACTTGCTCTTCCGACTGAAGGTCGTCGACGTGCCGATGCCGCCGCTTCGTGAGCGTGCCGGCGACATTGCGATCCTCGCACGGCATTTCCTCGCGAGTTTCGGGAACGGGAAGCTCGAGCTCTCCCCCGAGGCGGAAGCGTTGCTCACCGCCTACGGATGGCCGGGAAACGTGAGAGAGCTTCGAAACGCGAGCGAGCGAGCATCGATCTTTTGTCGTGACAATGTCGTCCGTCCGGAAGATCTACCGCAAGAAGTCGGAGGCGTCTCGGCACCGGCAGCATCGGCGCTCACATGGGATCCCACCGACAACTTCCAAACGGCGAAGCAGAAAATCGTCGAGCGCTTCGAGCGCGACATCCTCACCACCGCTCTCGAAAAGCATGGTGGTAACATCTCGAAGGCGGCACGCGCACTCGGGCTGCACCGTCAGAACTTGCAGCAGAAATTGCGCCAGCTCGAAATCTCAGCCGAGACGTTTCGTACCTAAGACAGACCCGATAAGAGCGACGACGGACTCAAGCGCGAGCTCACGTCGTTCCAGCAGGCCATGATCACCATCGGCGGCATTGTTGGTGTCGGAGAGGACAACGGATGGCTACCTCGCATCCTCGACCTGAAGCTTCCGGATGGTTTGCCCTCGGCGCCGTTGCCGTCGTCGCCGTTCTCTAAGGTATCGGTGCGGTTTACTTTTTCGTGCAGGAGAGATGGGCGCGCTCCCCGTCTCGAGCCGAGACACGATCGCTCACCGAGCTACATCACCCTGAGGCGGTTCTCGGAATCCTTCGCGAGCACAGCGACGGCGTCTACCCGAACGAGCTCCGCCCCGCCTTGGCCCGCGCTTTGGAATCGGCTCCTTCCTTCTATCAAGGCCCGCTCTTTTACGCCGACTTCCTCGCGCAACGTCGGGAAGAGCCCCGACGGGTCCGCGCGCTGTTCGAGATCGCGGTGCGTCGCTTCCCAACGAACGGACGGATCCACCTCGCCTACGCGGAGTGGCTTCTCGACGCGCGAGGCGACCTGGCGGCGATCACCGTTTTCGACGGAACCGATCCTCTACCCCTCGCGGAGTCGCACGTGCGGAAAGCACTCGCGCTCGAGCCCGAGTTGTCAATGCGCGCCCTGGCCGCGCTCTCCTTGCATCGCATACCGCCGGAGCGTTGGAAGAGCGTGATGCCTCGGCACGCGAGTGCCGATCGCGCTCTCGTTCTCGCGCTCCGACAAGCCGGTCATCGCGAGCAAGCGCTGGAAGCGCTGCGAGCACTCGTCGCATCGACGACCCAGGCAGAGCTGCTAATCGCGGCGGCAGGCTGGGCTCTCGACTGGGAAGCTCCCGGGCTCGCTCTCAAGGCTGGCCGTCGCGTCTCGAGAGACGCAACCAGCGCATCCCTCGTGCGGGTGACGTTGCTGGTCGCACGTGCTCACTGGGCACTAGACGCGCCCGACGCCGCCTACGATGCGTTCAAGGACACGCTCCGGGCGATTGAAAGCCGAGCCGGTGTCCAAGACACCGCACTGCTCGAACTCCTGTGCGCGGCCGGCGACCAGTACCTGCGACGCGGAGAGCTGCTCGTCGCTGAGAGCTTCTACACAGAGGCCGTCTTGCGACACGACGGATTCGTTCCCGCTGCACTCGGGCTGGGACGAATCTATCGCCGACAAAACGATCGGAAGGCCGCGATCGAGCAGTACGAAAAGGTGCTTCGACTCGACATCGACAACGATTCTGCGAGGCGCGAGCTTGAAGAGCTCCAGCACACACGATGATCGCAATCGTTCTCGTTATTCTCATTCTCGTGGTCGTCGTCATGGGCAGGGGAGGCTACGAGCCTTGGGCCGCGTTAGCTCTGGAGCTCGGGGCGGCCGGGTGCGCGATTGCGGTCGTTTTTGTGTCGAGCTTTCTCGGCAACGAACGGAACAACCTGCTCGAGCAGCATCTCGCCTGGAAGGAACTGCCGTGGACCTTTCGGCATCCCTTCTGGTCGCGTCTCACCGGCACCGGGCGTCGTGCGCGCAGGAGCGACGTCGAAATCCTGACGCCAGTGGCGATAGTGCCGACGAGGCACACGCTGTTGTTCGGGATGCCGTTTCGACGAACAGGGCTCAGCGCGCCTTTGTGCTTGCTGACGCTTTGGATCGGTCTCTCCGTCATTCCATTCGAGCGCGGTGTCCTCGAGGTCCTGTCACCCGAAGCCCATGCGCTGCGCTCCGAGGTTGAGGCATTCACCGCCGACGCAGCTCCGCGGGCGCCAATGAGTCTCGTTCCGTTTCTGACGCTGCGAGCTCTCTGGTTATGGCTGGCATATCTGGTGTTCTTCTATGCGGGCTTTTCGATTTCGAAGCGCAGGGATGGTATCCGCCGGCTCACGAGCGGTCTCATTATGTTCGGAGCGTTTCTTGCGGCGATGGGTCTCGTGTCGTCTCTAGTCGGCTGGCGTCATCTCCTCGGAGATACGACGGCTGAGATACAGCTCCGTGCGGCCGCGGGTTTTGGCAATCCGAATCACTACGCAGCGTTACTTTGTATGATCTTTTTCTGTGGGCTCGGAGCTCTCATCGCTTCCCGGCGAGACTTCGAGCCAGGAAGATCGCGGTCTCGTTCTTCAAGCCTGCGCATTCGACACCAGGAGGATCTAGCGAAGACGATCATCATCGGCGTGGCGCTCGTTCTCGTCGCCCTCGGCATTTTGTTCTCTCTCTCCCGCTCTGCCATCGCTTTCACTATGTTGACGACGGCTCTCTTTGTTGTATTCACGCGGCGTGGCAACGGTAGCCCCGCGAAAGCCGTTGTCGGAATCGTCTTACTCGCAACCCTGGCTCTCGCGGTCTGGATCGGAATCGGTCCGGTGTTCGAACGTTTTGAAAAACTATCCGGGAGACTGGAAATCGACATGAGCCGTCGCCAAGTCGTCGTCGACACCTTGCCGGCGGCGGTTGATTTCTGGATCACCGGGTCCGGTCTGGGCTCCTATCGCTATATTACCGCGCAGTACCGCAGCTTTCCTGGCCGCATATTCTACTCGTGGGCCCACAACGATTACCTTCAGCTGCTCGTGGAGCTCGGCGTGTTCGGGCTCGTTCTCCTGCTCTGGACGATGGCTCGGATCGTGGCGCTCGGGCGGCGCACCCGCGAAAGGCTCGCGTCACACTCTGCCCTGGCGCACCTCCACGCGGGCTATATCTGCGCGGCGATTGCCATCGCCCTCCACAGCTTCACGGATTTCAGCCTGCACCTCCCCGCCAATTTCATGTTGCTTTCGATCGTCGTGGGCGTCGTCGTAGGGATGGAGCCTGCCGCGCCTACTGGTCGAGCGGACTCGCCTCAACATCGCTGGTCGCAGCCACAACGAGTTCACGAGTAGCGGCCGCGGCGCCACCCAACACGAGGAGGACTCCCGGCGTAGCTAGTCCGCCCCCAACAGCTCCGCCCGCCGCCGCCGCCGACGTCACGATACCGGCGGAGCTGACGAACGCGCTAATGCCGACTGCCTGAAAACCCGCCGGGACCGCGGGGGCGCCTGGCGATACTGCGTTCACGACAATTCCTGGATTCGAGCCGGTGAACCATGCGATGGGCGCACGTCGTTGGCACTCGCCGGCGGTCTCGACGACAGCAACGAACTCTTCGGTGCGCACCGAGTCGAATGCACGGTCGATGGCTTCGACGTAGTAGTGGATGCTCGTCGTATCCGCAGAGGCTTTCGGAAGCACGCCATAGAATTTGCCATCCTCGTGAGAGATGGACATGTCCACGAAGTAGAGATCGGGATGCTGGGCCGCGCGGAAGAACAAACGCGCGAGCTGGACGTTGGCCCACGGCTCGATCTCGGCGTTCAACATCGGAAACTCGTCACCCGGCATGCATTCGAGTGGCTCGTGTTCGATGGTCGGGAGAGCGGTAGACGACTGGATCCGATCGGAGGAAAACGGCTCCGGGACGAGAAAGCGTTGTGCGCCTAACGTAACGACCCGCGCCTCGGGAACGAACGGCGTCCGACAGTCACGCTCAGCTCGATACGCCCGCTTCGCACCCGCGTCGACCTCGAAACAGCTCTCGAGAACGAACGGCATGCCAACACGCACATCGAAGACCTCATCGACGTCATACGTGGCGCCGTCATCCGAGATGCGAAACGCGTACATGCCAGCCGGGAGTCGCGATACGAAAAACGTTCCGGCCGAATCCGTCGTAGCCTCGAAACGCTCGCCCGTCGTGAGCGAGCGAGCCTCGACCGTCATCTCCCCGAGGGACCATCGACTTGAATCAACGCAGTCGACTTGTAGAGCGGCGTTTGTACGAAGGCCAGGATCGCCGCGTCGAGCCAAGTCGCGAGCGCGACGGCGAACACGATCCACCGCCTTTTGAGAACCGTGTAGTAGTAGGAGTGGATGGTGACTTGGGGCTCGGCGTTGCAAGCGAGCTCTTCCCGGGAGGCATGCTGAGCGGATTGAACGGTCATCTATCCTCTCTCCGATCGGAAGCCGAACTAAGAAAAGTGGCCATGGCTCCTCAGCAGGGATTCGAGTCACGGAGGCGGCTGAGCAGGTTCCTCTCCCCCACGCGGGTCAATGATTCCAGCTTGGAGAAGGCCAGAAACCCGAAGGTGCCCTTGATTACTAATCTTCTTATTAATCGCTCTAATCTTTGAGAACTTTAGTTTTCGGCAGTTCTTTTTTTCTACTTTCTTATAGGGTGGCAAATGGAGTTGTACTCACGGATCACACGGAGTACACGGACGGCGTGCATGAATCAGTTCGGGACACGCACGGAACCCTTTGGCGGCCCAACTCTCTCCCCGGCGATCGCTTGGGATTCAGGCTTACCCAGCTCAGCCATCCGGTTCAATACATTGCACCCGATCCTTGCCTCCCGCTTCTGCGATTCGTGGCCGCGCGCGAGAAGGCTGTTTCCGAGCGTGCGCTTGTACCTGAAGAAAAGATTCTCGACGGCGCCCTGTCGTCGATACCCTGACTCCCGCTGCCAGCCTTGGCGCCCGACTTTGCGAATCGTCTCCAGGGTCGCGTTCCGCTGCGCCCACGTGCCCTCGGCGCCGTCCGAAGGCACCGCCCCTCGTCGAGGTGGGATCACGATCTTGATGTCCGCGGTGCCGACCCCACCGAGCAGCTCGTACACCGACCGAGTATCGTAGGCCCCATCGGCTGTGAAACGTCGGATCGGAGAGTCGACCTGTTCGAGCAGACAGGGGGACAGTGGACGGATCGTCCTCGCTGCTCTTCGTGCGCGTCGCCGCCACGATGAAGCCGTCGTCATCCACGCCGACATGCAGCTTCCGCCATTGTCGACGCGCCTTCGAGCTCTTGTGCCTGTGGACGTGCCGCTCACCGGCACCCGAGAGTTTGAGTCCTTTCGAGTCGACGATCAGATGGAACGCGCCATCATGCGCTCTGGTGGGGAAGGCACGTCAACGCCGTCACGATTGCCAGATTCGAGTAGCGCGGCTGGCCACCGCGGCGGCGGTTCTTCGGTGGTGTCCACGCTGCGCGCGCCTCGTCTGAGAACCAAACGGTGATGTCGCCACGGCTCCTGAGGCCACGCTCGTACTCCCGCCAGTTGGTCACGCGATACTTCGTCTTGTATTCGCGGTTCACTCTGGTGGACTTGCGCGCAGCCATGGGTTCATCTCCTCGATATTCGATGTATCGAGAAGCTCAGTCGAAGCGGTTGCCGGAGTCAAGAGCTATTCGTGCACCAAAGCCCCGCCGCGCCTACTGGTCGGGCGGACTCGCCTCAACATCGCTGGTCGCAGCCACAACGAGTTCACGAGTAGCGGCCGCGGCGCCACCCAACACGAGGAGGACTCCCGGCGTAGCTAGTCCGCCCCCAACAGCTCCGCCCGCCGCCGTCGCCGACGTCACGATACCGGCGGAGCTGACGAACGCGCTAATGCCGACTGCCTGAAAACCCGCCGGGACCGCGGGGGCGCCTGGCGATACTGCGTTCACGACAATTCCTGGATTCGAGCCGGTGAACCATGCGATGGGCGCACGTCGTTGGCACTCGCCGGCGGTCTCGACGACAGCAACGAACTCTTCGGTGCGCACCGAGTCGAATGCACGGTCGATGGCTTCGACGTAGTAGTGGATGCTCGTCGTATCCGCAGAGGCTTTCGGAAGCACGCCATAGAATTTGCCATCCTCGTGAGAGATGGACATGTCCACGAAGTAGAGATCGGGATGCTGGGCCGCGCGGAAGAACAAACGCGCGAGCTGGACGTTGGCCCACGGCTCGATCTCGGCGTTCAACATCGGAAACTCGTCACCCGGCATGCATTCGAGTGGCTCGTGTTCGATGGTCGGGAGAGCGGTAGACGACTGGATCCGATCGGAGGAAAACGGCTCCGGGACGAGAAAGCGTTGTGCGCCTAACGTAACGACCCGCGCCTCGGGAACGAACGGCGTCCGACAGTCACGCTCAGCTCGATACGCCCGCTTCGCACCCGCGTCGACCTCGAAACAGCTCTCGAGAACGAACGGCATGCCAACACGCACATCGAAGACCTCATCGACGTCATACGTGGCGCCGTCATCCGAGATGCGAAATGCGTACATGCCAGCCGGGAGTCGCGATACGAAAAACGTTCCGGCCGAATCCGTCGTAGCCTCGAAACGCTCGCCCGTCGTGAGCAAGCGAGCCTCGACCGTCATCTCCCCGAGGGGCGCGTGCGACGACCGGTCCACGATGCGTCCGCCGAGCATCCCCACGACGTCCACGGCCCCGCCCTCGGCGCCAGCGCGCCCCGCCAGCAGCGGAAGAATCGACAAGACGATCCAAGCGTTCGAAAAATATCTCTTCATGACAGCCCTCCTTGCGGGAGCGGCAGAACTCCGTTGACAAAACCCGAACCCGCTTCCAGAATGAAACAAGACCAGCGAACTTTCGAACATCACACAACACCGTTTACCTGAAGCGCCGAACCGCCTCGGCGCAAGAACCGCGGACCGTGCATCTCACACCCGACGAAAAGCCCATCTACTGGGCAAGCTTTCTGGTGCGCAGTAGTCTCGGACTCGCCGCGTGGTGGCTCTCCCAGTTCTTCGAACTCGGACTCATCGATGACGCGATGCTCTATGAGCGCGTCGGAGCGACAATCTCGTCCGAATGGTACGAGCACGGGACGTCGCAGACGTTGGCGGCTCTTATGGCTGAAGGACGGAACGCGTGGATCATGTTCTTCGTCATGGGCGCGCTCTCGTACTTGTTGGGAGGAGTTCGTGCGCTGCCCCTGCTCGTTTTGCTGTTTAACCTCGGGACCGCGTGGGTGCCGGTGATCACCTACCGCATCGGTCGCGCGCTCGGAATCTCTAGGGAATCGGCAAGACGGGCCACTTATCTGGTGATATTTTCCCCAGTTTTCGCTTTCTGGGGAGGAGCGCTCTACAAAGAGGGTCTGGTTCAGCTCGCCTTGGCACTCGTCGTCTTTCACGTGCTGACCTTGCAGAGGTCGTTTCGGGTTCGCTCGCTCGTCGTATTGGTGATGTCGTTGTTCGCGTTGCTCGGCCTGAGGTTCTACATGAGTGTTTTGATCGCCCCTGCGATCGGGCTCGCGCTGCTTTGGGGAGGCAACAAACGACGCGAGGACGGCCGGCCGCGAAGCGATATCGCCGTCCGCCTCTTGCGACAGTGCGCCACGGTGGTCGCCGTGGTCGTCATATTGACGATGACGGGTTTTCACCGACGAGTCGGCTCGCTGTTGCCGCAAGGCACATGGGAGACCTTCGCGCAACTGCAATATTCCCGGGACGATCTCGCCAGTGCGTCCTCCGGTTATCTTTTGGGCGCGGACGTCTCGACGCCGGCGCGGGCCGCGCGATTTCTGCCCCTCGGTATCGCCTACTTCCTCACCGTGCCGTTGCCATGGCAACTCGGGTCGTTGCGACAGAATCTCGTCATCCCCGAGATGATTTTTTGGTTGCTTCAATACCCTCTTTTCTTCGTGGGAATGAAGGCGGGCCTGCGCCGCAACTTCGAGGGAAGCGCGCTGTTGTTGACCATCACGCTCGGCATGCTGGTTTTCTACGGTCTGTTCGTTGGAAACGCAGGAACCGCCTACCGACTGCGAGCGCAAGTGTGGCTTTTGTGGACCGTGTTCCTGGGCTGGTACCGCGACGCGAAAGCGGTGCAGCCGGTGCCCGCTCACCACTGATCGGCGGAAGAGGTCTTCACACAAGTGACTCAACCTCAGGGTACGCATAGTGGCTGTACTCATAGGTATAGGACGAGTGGTAGTACGATTGCGCGCAATCCGTGAGGTCGACGTCGTTTAGGAGATGCCCCTGAGATAGTTGAAGGTTAGGAGTGGCGGCTCCTAAGGCCGGGTTCGATAGAATCCGGCTGTGAAGGAAAAAGAAAGGAGCCACCACGATGTCAAATTACCAAATCATCGATGCGAAGAACAGGAAGAAGCTTCGAGAGATACTGAGCTCGAAGGGGCAAGCTCTGTTGCCGTTCTTGGATGCGATTGAGCGAACCGAGATAGCGATCGACGAAGTGATCGACGTTGCTGGCCGAGCGACGATCGAAGCGGTCTTGGATCTGTCAGCCCAAAGTGTGGCTGGGGAGAAACACCCGGGGAAGAAGGGTAGCGATGTTCGCTGGCACGGCCGGCAGGGTGGCGTAGTAAGCCTTGCGGAGCGGAAGTTGAGAGTGAGCCGGCCACGTCTGCGGCGTAAGGGAAAGGCAGAGGGAGGGGAGGTTGCGATTCCTGCCTACGAAGCGGTGAACAACTCGTCTCGGCTGAGCCAACGCATCTGGGAAATCCTGATGCTGGGTGTGTCGACGCGCAAGTACGCGTCGGTTCTTCCCGAGATGGCGGAGACGGTAGGGGTTAGCAAGAGCGAGGTGAGCCGTGAGTTCGTGGAAGCAAGCGCGGAGCAGTTGCAGGGGCTGATGGAGCGTCCGCTGGACGAGCTGGAGATCGCGGTCGTGTACCTGGACGGGATTCGCTTCGGCGAGCACCACGCGCTGGCGGCAATCGGCGTAGATACAGAGGGATACAAGCATGTTCTGGGGCTTCGGGATGGAGCATCGGAGAACCAGATAGTGTGCAAGGCGCTGCTGGAGGACCTGGTCGAACGAGGCCTGAGCCCAGAGCGGTGTCGGCTGTTCGTGATCGATGGCTCCAAGGCGCTACGGGTCGCCGTCGACGCTGTGTTCGGTACCCACAACAAGGTCCAGCGTTGCAGGAAGCACAAGGAGCGCAATGTGCTCGGTTATCTGCCGCAGGAGCTGAAGCCGCAAGTGCAAGCGAGCCTGCGTTCGGCCTGGCAGCTCCCAGCAAAGAAGGGCAAAGCGCGGTTGGAGCAACAGGCGAAGTGGCTCGAGGACGGCTACCCCTCGGCGGCGGAGAGCATCCGGGAGGGGCTCGACGAGATGTTCACCATCAACGAGCTCGACCTCCCCGCATCTCTGAAACGCTGCCTTGGATCGACGAACATCATCGAGTCGTGCTTCAGCGGTGCGCGAGGTCGTACCCGTCGCGTCACCCGCTGGCGCAATGGCAAGATGGTTCTGAGATGGGCCGCTTCGGCTCTGCTCGCCACGGAGAAAAATTTCCGTCGTATCATTGGATACCAATCGCTACCGATCCTCGAAGCGAAGTTAGCGGAGGTCACTGAGAATCAAGCGCTCGACAAGCACGCCAAAGTCGGATAAACCATGTGTCAGGAGCCGCCACCACCTCGAACCTTCAACTATGGTGGGGGCACCTCCTTTGCCATGTGTAGAACAGGCTCGGCTGGATTTCTGCCTCGTTGCATACCTCCGAGACCGGCTTTTTCTCGGCAACGTGCTGGCGCAACAGCTCTGCCTTTTGCTCCGCAGTGTGACGACGACGACCTTTGCTCATGACAGCTCCTTTTTCCATGTGCGTATTTTAACTTCAGGACTGTCATGTTCCATCTGAACCGAAACAAATCCAGCCACGGTCCAGGTCCACCTCTTCTGTCCAGACCCGGTCGAAACCGAGCTCCCTGAACTTGGCCTGCGACCAGGCAATAACCCGCTGGTCTCCCTCTGTTCCCATGCGACGCGGCCCGACCTCCGTGGTCAGCGACTCGACGATGTCGACGGAAAGATTGTCAATAAGCGCGCGTTCGCGAAGCAGCACCGCGGTGTTCGCGAGCTTGGCCGGAATAATTGAATGATCTACCTTGAGATCGCCGACCGATTCTTGCCCAAGTGCCGTTGCCGCAAGAAGCAAACTACCTACTGCCAGTAGCGTCGTTGTTTTTGTTCGACTTGCTGTTTTCGTATTATGCATAGCCTTCCGATCCGTGATTGCCAGTGTGTAAGATGATGCGTCGCATGCGGCGATACTACCGCACCACAAAGAGTCTGACCGGAAACTACTTTGCAGCAGCCTCGGGAGTGAGTGTAAAGCCGAGCTTTTCGGCTGCCTTTCGCAAGCCGTTGATGTGGTTTCGGCGAAAGCGCTCCTCGAAGGCAGATGCACCGATGTCTGTGTATTCGTGACCATATTTGAGCATGCGGAAGACGAGCTGAGCGAGCTTTCTTGCGGTGGCAAAGATCGCGGTTTTAGCGTCTTTACGTCGGGCGATGCGGCGATAGTAAGCACCAAGTGCGGTCTTCGAACGGTTGAGTGACAATGCAGCCATGCGTAAGGCACCGGCGATACGGTTGGAGCCGGTGCCATTGGGGCGTTTGTAGAGTAGCTTTCCACCCGAGATGGGGCGGCGCGGCGCAAGACGGAGCCACGAGACAAAGTGATTTTCACTGGGGAAGGCAGAGAGGTCGAACCCGACCTCGGTGAGTAGGATCGCGGCGGTATCGGGGCTGATGCCGTCGATGCGGGTGAGATCGCATCCAGCAAAACGCCACAGTTCGGTTCGCTGTTCCTGCTCGCCGCGGCGCCGCATGGCGCTTTGCTTGTTCGGGTTCGGATGAGCGGGCACACTGTCGTGTCTGCGCTCGGTCGGCTGAAGCTCGATGACCACTTCACGGATAGACGCTGGTCGTAGAGTTCGATTTCGGCTTGTAGCACATCGTAAAGGCGCAGCGCCGATGCGAGATTGAAAAGATGCTCGTCACGCCAAGTGCCGGTGAGGTGCTCTGCGATTTCGTCTACGCTTTTCTTGCATCGATGATCTCGAAACTCGGCGAGCTTCATCGGGTCACGTTCGCCAGAAACGATGGCACGAACGATGAGCATTCCGGTCTTACCGGTAATGTCGGTCACCGCACGGTGGACTTGCACGTTCATCTGGTCCAGAGCCTTCTGCATCCATTGGACGGCTTGGCCCCGATGCTCGATTAGTTCTTGACGCTGCCGGTGCATCGAGCGTAATCGGCAAATCGACTCCCCCGGGCGAAACGAGCCACGCAGAAGTCCGCAGCTGTGTAACGTCTGCAGCCATTGACAATCTTGCATATCGGTTTTGCGACCCGGAACGTTCTTCAGCTGCCGAGCGTTGACAAGAACGACCTCGATACCACGGGATTCGAGCAACTCATAAACCGGAATCCAATAGACGTGGGTGCTTTCCATCGCCACCGACTCCACACCTTGCTCGATAAGCCAATCCGCAAGCTCAACCAGCGCCGGCGTTGTCGTGGAAAACACCCGCACGTTCGGCCGACCATCAGCTAGCTGCGGACCGCAGACCCAATGCTCTCGACTCCCGAGATCGATGCCCGCTACCATCGGTCGTATCGACGGCAGGGAATTCCGTGAGAGACGCTTCGCCGCTTTGCTCTTCCTTCGTTTGTTCATTCGCTCACCTCAAGTGTATTTTGTGAGCGAAGGCTCCGGCCCGAGATGGCGATCGAATGGATTCTGACCGTGGGGAGTGCTTTCGTGGAAGCCTCGCCAATGATAGGGAGCCGGCTCGGACCCAAGCTGACCCTGGGGCATCATGCACCAATGACAGTACGGGGCTCGCTGCCGGAGCCTTCACCGACAACCTTTCTACCAGCTTTGGTAGTTTCCTACTTGATAGGCCCGGCCTCCGGCCGGGGGCGTAGCTGACCCGAAAGTAAAATCCACCCCGAATGACCGGCAGGGTAATATTGACGTCATGCAATTTGTAAGAATTGGAGGAAGCTTTGCGAATTCTGTACGGCGTCGGCGGCGAAGGGATGGGGCACGCGACGCGGAGTGCCGTCGTCCTGTCGCACCTGGTTGCGGCCGGGCACGAGATCCGAGTCGTCGTGTCTGGTCGAGCGCACGTCTTTCTCGAGGAAGGGTTTCGCAAAAAGAAATCGCTCACCGTCGAAGAGATTGACGGGCTCACGCTTCGCTACTTCGGCAACCGCCTCGACCGCGCCGGGAGCTTGTTCTGGAACCTTCGCTCCGCTCCCAAATCAGTCCGCAAGAACATCAAGGTCTACCGGAGAGTCGCGGAGGATGGATTCCGACCCGAGCTCGTCATGAGCGACTTCGAAGCCTTGGCGGCGCTGTACGCGCTCCGGCACGGCTTACCCGTCGTCAGTATCGACAACATGCAGATCATCAATCGCTGCAAGCATCCCAAGGCAGTCAAAAAAGGCAAGGGCTTCGATTTCCGACTCGTCCGCCTCGCGGTCAAGGCCAAGGTCCCGCACGCTTACCACTATCTGATCTCGAGTTTCTTCTACCCGCCCGTACAACGGAAGTTCACGACGCTCGTACCCCCCATCCTGCGCGACGAAGTCTTGACCGTAAAGCGGGAGCCGCAGGATCACGTTGTCGTGTATCAGAGGGCCGTAAGCCAGAAAGTACTCGTCGGGATACTGAAGAGACTTCCCTACCCGTTTCGCGTCTACGGCGCCGACGCGGACGGCAAGGAAAACAACGTCACTTTGCGAGCGTTTTCGGGCTCGGGTTTTCTCGAAGACCTTCGCACCGCCCGGGCCGTCGTCGCCGGCGGCGGTTTCTCGCTCATGAGCGAGGCGGTGAGTTTGCGCATTCCCATGCTCGCGGTCCCCATCGAGCACCAATACGAGCAGGAGCTCAACGCCCGTTATCTGCAACACCTCAACTACGGACGCTGGTCGCGAAAGCTGACCGCCGGGGCCATCGACGATTTCATCAAGGAGACGGATGCGTGCGCTGAAGCGCTCGAAGACTACGAGCCCCAGGACAACAGCCGGTTGTTCGCATGCCTCGACGAGATCATCGAGTGCGTCGTCAAAGGGCAAAAAAGACCGCAGAGGCTCGCGGCCGGGGCTTCGGCGTGAATCTTCTTTTTGTCTTGTTTATCCTCATCGCCGCGTTTGTCTTCGCGAAGCTCGAGATCAATCCGAACCGGTCTTTGTAGTCGTCTGCAACCAAGCTTCGGCGCGCGACTCACCCCGGAATCCGCATGTGGAGGAGTTAACAGCAGGCGCGTTCGTGGTTGGAAGTGATGCCAGACGAGATCGCGTGGCCCTAGAGCTCCTACGACGCCGCAGCGAGAGCATCGCGCTCCGACGCATCCTCGATCGCAATCTCGAGCTCGGCTAGCTGAAGCTCGCCGAGCCCTAACGTCTGAGCCTCCGGAAGCGCCGGAAGGACCACGGTGGGATCGGCGTGCATGCTGATGCCGAGCTTGTCACAGGCAGCGTCCGCGAGACGAACGATGACGAGCACGTGCTTTCCCGGATCGTACTCCCTCTGGTGATGCTCGAGCGCGACGTTACAGTAGGTTTCGGGGAGGTTCCACCCGGTGAGGAGATGATGCCCCTGTTCGGCGTGCATCGCCTCGAGGGTCTCCAACACCAGCGCGTCGGAGGCTCCGAGCTGGACCCGCCCGGACGCGTCCAATTCTTCCAGCACCTTCAGCAAGAACAGCTCGCCGATATCGTGCAACAGGCCCGCAAGATAGGCTTCGGACTCGAGGGCCTCGAAGCCGGCCTTCTGCGCGATCCACTCCGATGCTGATGCAGTACAAATCGCGTGCTTCCAGAGCGTTTTCATGTGCACCGCGACGACCGGGTGCTTGGAATGATAGTTTTGCTCTTGAGTGACGAGCAGCACTAAGAACGATACCTTCTTCGTCCCCAAGCGCGTAATGGCCTCCTTCACCGTCCGGACTTTTCTGAGGCCCGAGAAGAACGCGGAGTTGGCGACTCTGAGCAGCTGACTCGTTAGGGCTTGGTCTTCCTGAATGACGGCGGCGACGTCATCCGTATCGAAACTCTCGCTAGCCAGCATCTCTCGGAGCTCCATGCACTTAGGATTGAGCACCGGAAGTTCGACGTCACCCTTGTTCAACTTGTCCTGGACGATCTCGAGCAACGAATCCGTGTCTTTCACAATCAATCTCCCAACAATCGACGTATCTCGTGAAGCGGCCTGGCCTTCTGAATCCGCGGTAAGCGGTGCAGCACCTCCTGGATCGAAGTGACTCCCTTTGCCGCCTTGAGGGCTCCATCCTCTAGAAGCGTTACCAGTCCTGACGTTTCCATGCTGATGCGTCGGATCTCGTGCGACGTCTTTCGCTCCAGGATTGCCTCCTTGACCGGTTCCTCGAGCACGAGCAGCTCGAAGACGCCGGCGCGACCACGATAGCCAGTAAAACGACAAGCCTTACAGCCGCGGCCGCGGCGGAACTCGGCCCCTTTTCCCTGGTCGACGTTCCAGCCGATTCGGTGGAGATCGCGTGGAGTCACTTGATACGGTTCTGCACAGTGCTCGCAGACTTTGCGGAGAAGCCGCTGCGCCACGACACAAACCACCGTCGAAGAGATGAGGAAAGCCTCGATGTTCATATTGAGGAGCCGCAGCAGTCCCCCGATGCTGTCCTCGGTATGGAAGGTCGTCAAAACCTTGTGGCCGGTCAACGCAGCTTGGATGGCCGTGTCCGCGGAGAAACGGTCGCGTATCTCGCCGAGCACGATAATGTCCGGATCCTGACGCACGATGTGGCGTAGCGTTTCCTCGAACGTGAGGTTGATCTTCGGGTTGATGGAGCACTGCGAGATCCCCTCGACCACATACTCGACTGGATCCTCCGCGGTGATGATGCTAATGTCGATTTCGTTCAAGTGGTTGACAGCGCTGTAAAGCGTCGTCGTTTTTCCCGAGCCCGTGGGTCCAGTGACGATGAGAACACCGCTCGGTATATCTAACGCGTCATCCCGGAATCGCTCGAGCATTTTCGGCGCCATCCCGAGGTTGCCGAGATCGACGAGCGCGGCGCGCTTGTTCAAGACCCGAATGACGATCTTCTCGCCGAAGACGGTGGCGTAGATCGACACGCGCAGATCGACGGGAGGCCCGGTGCCCACATTCTCATAAAGGATGCGCCCGTCCTGGTGCCTGCGCTTTTCCGCGATGTCGGCCCCGGAGAGAATCTTGATGCGCGCGGCGACGTAAGGCGCAAGACTGCTCGAGAAATCCTTGTAAACCATGAGCACGCCGTCCACGCAAAACCGTACACGCAAACGATCCTTCATCGGCTCGATGTGGATGTCACTCACACCATCATCGAGGGCAGAGCCGATAATGGCGTGGACGACGCCGACGGCGGTATCGTCGTCCACCCCGGCGCGTTCCCCGCGAAGCGCCCCGCCCTCGATGAGACTCAACGCCTCGAGGAGTGAACTCTTCGTCGTGACCGCGGGAACCAGATCGTCCCCGAACAGACTCCGGGCCGCCGCCCGGTCGGAAGCCTCCAGGGGATCGGCAAACGCAACCACCACCTTGTCGTTCTCTCTCGAGATGGGCACGAAGTGGTGCTTCCGGTAAAAGTTGACCGAGGCCTCACTTACCAGGCTCCGGTCTAGCTCCTCGACGCTCGCCTCGATGTGGCGATGACCCAGCTGAAAGGAAAGCACCTCCGCGAGACGGGTGTCCTCCACGAAGTGCTCGTCGATGAGGATTTCGCCCAGCTTGCGCCCATCGCCCCGCTCTCTCTGGATTCCGAGAGCAGCTTCGAGCTCCGAAGGGCGGAGATTGCCCAGCTCGACCAGGAGTGCTCCGACCCGGACGGGTCTCGAGCTTTCACGTAGCGCCTTCTGGAGGTCGTCTTTGGTGACAAAGCCGAGCTCTTCCAGCACTTGCAGGAGCGTTTTTTCGCTGACGAGCTTCTCGCGAACCCGGCGGGCATGTCGGAGCCGTTGCTCGGTGAGCACGCCGCCTTCGACCAGGATCGTCGCGATCTGCTCTCCGGGGTCTGGGTCGCGCGCGCGAGCCTCGGCGTTTGCCTCGGCAGCGGGCGTGTTGGACAGGGCAGTAGCCTCTTCGGCGGACGACATAGTGCCTTCCGATAAGCCATCGGCCGGAAAGAGGGGAAACTTTAGCTCTCGATGGGTTCGGGACCCACGCACCCACGATCGTCTGCCGCAGCCAGGTTGCCATCGAGCACTTCGCGCACTTTCGTCGCCAGGGACTGTGGGGTGAACGGCTTGCGTATCAGCTGGGCATCCGATCGCAGCACGCCACGACTCGAGATCAACGTGTCGCTATAGCCCGACATGAACAAGATCCTGGTCTCGGGAGAGCGCTCGACTAATTTGCCCGCAAGCTCTTGACCATTCATCTTGGGCATGACGACGTCGGTCATCAACAAGTCGATCGGTAGGTTCTTGTGCTCGACGAGCTCGAGCGCTTCGACACCGTCTTTGGCAACGATCACATCGTATCCGCGCGCCGACAACACCTCACTAGACAAGCTCCGTACGCCGCAGTCGTCTTCAACGACGAGCACCGTCTCAGTGCCGTTGGTGACGGTAGTATCCCGGTCCTCGAGCTCGGTCGGTTCCTCATCCACGATCGGAAAATACATCCGGAACGTCGTACCCTGGCCGGGGTGACTGGCAACGTGAATGTATCCACCGCTTTGTTTGACGATCCCGTAGACCGTCGCCAGACCCAGCCCAGTGCCTTGGCCGAGCTCTTTGGTTGTGAAAAAAGGGTCGAAGATGTGAGAAAGGACGTTCTCATCCATTCCCGCACCGGTGTCCGCAACTTCGATGCGAACGTAGGAACCATCCGGTAGACTCGCATGGTCTCTGGCTGCGGCGTTCGCGGTCACGGTTTCCGTCCCGAGACAGAGCACGCCGCCCCTCGGCATCGCGTCGCTTGCGTTGATCACAAGATTCATCACCACCTGTTCGATCTGGCCAGGGTCTGCAAGCACGTGTCCCGGCTCTCCAGGCGGCCGGGTCACGAACTGTATGTCTTCTCCAATCAGTCGGGACAGCATCGAGTGCATGTTGTGCACCAACGCGTTCACGTCCAAAACCTTTGGCTGAAGGACTTGGCGCCGACTGAACGCCAGAAGCTGCTGCGTCAAGGCTGAAGCTCGTTTCGAGGCAGATTCGACCTCTTCGAGTTTCTCGCGATCCTCCTCGTTCGGCTCACCTTCGGTGAGCACTAGCTGGGTGTAGCCGCCGATGATCGTCAACATGTTGTTGAAATCGTGTGCCACTCCCCCGGCCAGAAGTCCGACCGCCTCCATCTTCTGAGCCTGACGTAGTTGGAGCTCACTTCGACTCAGCGCTTCTTCGGCTGCGTGGCGTTCGGTGATGTCTCGGGCTACGACGGCAATCGACAGCGGTGCGCCCGTTTGATCGTGGCGAACAATGAAGCTATTGATATCCACCGGAATCGTGGTGCCGGTGCCGAAATGACGGAAGCGATACTCCCCGCTCCAGTGTCCTTCCGTCCACAGCGCGTGAAAAATACGCTGGTCGAGCTCTTTGCGATCAGCCTCGAGGACGTAGTCCGCGATGACCGTGTTCCGAGCGTGATCGAGTCCATCGAGCCCGACGATCGCGAGACCACAATCGTTCACGTACACCACTTTGCCGCCCAAATCCGCAAGCAAGATGAAGTCCGTGCTGTTGCCGACGAGTGCTGCCAGCCTCGCGTGCTCCGCGTCCGCTCTCCTCTCTGCAGTGATATCGGAGCTGTTGACCGTGAATCCGACGATCTCCTCTTTCATGTAAACCGGCCCCACACGCGATTCGAAGTACGCCTCTTCGCCGATCTTCGATTTGTACACGACATCGTAGCGTCCCTGACGGCCCGTCTCGAGTACGCCTCGGAAACATGCTTTGATTTCGTCGTGGAAACCGGGAGGAGCGAAATCGTAGACGGTTTTTCCTAGGACTTCCTCGAGGCTCAGGTCGGGGACAGTTCGATTGATGAACACGATGGTACCGTCGCGGTCCAGCCGCGTGATGTAGTCGGGAGAGCTATCGGTGACCGAGCGGAGAAGCTCTTCGGAGTCGCGGAGAGCCAGCTCCGTGTTCTCTACCCGTGCGATCTCTTTTTTAAGCGATCTTTTCCCGCTCCCGCGCCAGCGTCAGTGCCTGTTCGATGTTTCTCTCATAGAAGTGCATCACCATCGAGGCCCAGGCGAACAGTGCCGCTAGCGTCCCGAACGCGGCAATCGGCGTCGTCAAATCATCGCCGATGGGAAGGTTACCCGAGAGCTCGAGGCTCGTCGCCGCGAGACCGACGAACACGCTGGCCGCTGTAACCAGCACCGAGGCGCGCGTGCCGAGCAGAAGCGAGGCGAGTAGAACAACGATGATGTAGCCCGAGGCGGCAGGCGTCGCGATGCCGCCATGAACCATCACCGTGACCGTGATGACACTCCAAAGCAGTACGCACAGAAGCCAACTCGCGGCACGCACCGCCCCCCGGTGCGCTTCGGTCCGAATCAGCAACAAGGAGCCGAGGACGGCCGCAACCGTCAGAATGCTTCGGAGCTCCAGGTCGCGCCCATACAGCGTAAACGTGCTCGCGACGGTCACACTGGCAAACGTCGCCCAGAAGGCGATGTCCAAAACCCGGAGTTTCTGGTTGAGAGGCACCTACGGTCCCGATACGATGCAGCTAAGCTGATTTTGTAAGAATCGACAAAGTCAGAATAGCAACTGTGCTCCCAGGACACAAGCTCTATTCGAGCGTGTGCTGCGGCACACCTAGCATCTGCCCGGACCTGTGTGAACCCCTCCCGCCTTCGCTACTAGCTTCGGTGGGTCCGCCGCAGCCTGTGGCGAAGGGGGAGGGGCTGCGTGCACCGCGACGCTCAGGCGTCTTCCATATTCCGGCGAGCCTTCTCGATTAGCTCCGGTGTGACTTCCGTGATGCCGTGCTCGCCAGCAGGTGCCGAGAGCCCGGAGAGCCTCGCCTTTCTCCAAGAGCACGGGTTCAACTACCTCGCGAACGCATGCATCATGCTCGAAAGCCGTCTCGCGACACGCTGACAATTTGTCACCGCACTACCAAGAAGTGGTCTCGTCTCCCTGACAGAAATTGTCGAACGCCGTTATACCGCGCCCTTGGCGGACGGCACACCGACAGAAATCGTCATCGCTCCTGATGGCATTCCCACGCAGTCAACCGACTGGCACGTTTCGTGTAATAGCTCTTGCATTATGGACAGCACGGCGTTGGCAATTTCGTTTCTCGAGTCTTTGCATCCCCGCCTACATCTCTTGCTCTATCTCTTGGCTTTCTGGCTTCTCTATCGCACGCGTATCCTGCACGCGATCGTTGGCGCGGCGGACGTCGTGCTCGGCCGACGGCTGAGCAAAGGCCTGACCCTCGTGAGCGCACGATACGCCGAGGTCGTCGGCGACTGGGCGCGCGCGGGTCAGCTGCACGAGGAGCTCTGCAACCCTCATCGCGCGATCGAGTGCTTCGAGCTCGCGGAAGACTACGAACGGTGCGCCGAGATCTGCCTCGCGCTAGGTCGTAACGACTACGCGGCCGAGTGGCTCGAGCTCGCGGGCGATCCGCGCCGTGCAGGCGATCTGTTCGACGAAGCATTCTTGTTCGACAAGGCGGCGGGCGCGTATCTGAACGCGGGCGCCCATCTGCGCGCGGCGTCCGCCTTTGTCAGGAGCGGCGCCTACGCGCGCGCGGCCGAGCTCTATAGCGCGCACGGCGCATTCGAGCTCGCGGGCGAGGCGTTCGAGAACGCCGAGCAATTCGAGCAAGCGGCCGAGTGCTTCGAAAAGACCTTGCACGAAGCGGGCGATCTGCAGTCTTTGACGACAACGACCGCAGAGCGCGAATCGGCGGCGCGGGCCTCCTTGCGCGCCGCCGAGTGCTACAAGCGCGCCGGTAAACCCGCGCGAGCACTCGATGTTCTCGCCAAAGGCCAGCACCACGAGCTCGCCGCGAACGTCGCCGCGGGGACTATCGGGAGGCAGCACGGCTCTACCAAGACAGCGGCAACCGGAAAAAAGCAGCGGCCATGTACACGCTCGCGGGCGAGCCGCTCGCGGCGCTCCGCGTCGAGGCCGAGCACCACCTGGAAATGGGACGCCCCCGGGCCGGCGCCGAGTGTCTGCGACGAGCCGGCGACTCGGAGCGCGCGGCCGAAGTGTTTCAAAGCCTGGGCGAGATCCAGCGTGCCGCGGAATGCTTAGTCGACGGCGGCGCGTTCGAGCGCGCCGGCGAGCTATTGCGGCGTCCGAGCTGCCAGACGAGGCCGCCTTCCGCTACCCGCTATCCGCTTCCCGGTCCGCTCACCGATGCTGCATCCGCCGATCCGCCGGCCTCACATCACACCGACATCGACGCAGCCGAACAAGGCACGACGCAAAGCAGACCGGAGAGCGGATAGCGGACAGCTGGAGCGCGACGGGAAAGTGTTCGTCCAATGCGAGCGCGATGCGAACGGCGATCTCACGGTTCGCGTGGGTGGAAACGCCATTCAGGTCATGGATGGCCAGCTGTACGCGTAGGCGCCGCACTTCTCCGGAACGTTACCAAATGTAGCACCACCCCGGAATCGGATGTCCTCGCCAAGCCCCTGTGTTTGTGCGCTTTAACCCTCATTCCCGCGTTTGGCCCGCGACTTGCAATAATCATGGTTGAACACCAGGAGGTGAATCATGTTGAGGCAAGGACCCATGACGCCAACGGTGTACGTCGAGACCAGCGAGAGTCGCCTCAATCCGCAGGCGATCGTCAAGATCATGTGGGACGATTCGCACGTCGAGCGCCAAAGCTTCGCGACGCTCGCGGAGGCGCTCGAGTTCGCGCATAGCCTCTGCGACACCGAGGACGACGGCATAGCCACCGTCTAATCCCGAGCGTCTCAAGAGTCACCTTCGCGGGACAACCGCATTTCAAAAGTAAACGTGTCGGATGCGGCAGGTCTACGCTAGTTTGCCGGTAAATCGTTGAAACGCAGCCGCTTACGACTCCTACACCCGACTCACTCCGTTGGCCCAGAGTTTGCATAAGTGCTTGTCTGGGAAGGGGATGGGTTCTCGGGGCGACTCGATGAAATCCGCAGACAACTCTTTAGCCACTCCAATCGATCTAGAGCGCGGTGTATTCGTCGAAGCCTGCCAGGACGGATGGGATCCACAGACCGTCGTGCGTCAGCTCGTGTGGCGCGGAGACGCAGTCCATGAAGAGCTCACGGTCTTTCCGTCGTTGCGCGAGGCGCTCGCCTACGCACAGCAAGCGTTCGCGACGCAGGACGGCCCCGAGCCATCCCCCGCCTAGCCCCATGGAACATAAAAAGATAGACAACACCGGCACTTCTGTGATCTGCTAAATGCATGAAACACAAGGGCCGGCGAAAAGCCGAATTGAAGCTGTCGTCTCAAGAAAGCGAAGCGCTGACGCGACTGGCGCGACGCAGCCGTAGTTCGCCGCACCAAGCCTTCCGAGCGAAGATCGTGCTGGATTGCGCGGCGGGTCTGACGGATATGGAAGTTGCTAGGAAGATGCACACCATGAGGAGCACGGTGGGCAAGTGGCGAAGACGCTTTGTAGAACAACGAATGGAAGGGTTGTACGACGAACCTCGGCCGGGAGCGGCTCGCAAAATCGGCGATGACCAGATCGAGGAAGTCGTGACCAAGACGCTGGAGACGACTCCAAAGGGGAGAACCCATTGGAGTACGCGCTCGATGGCCAAGCATCTTGGGCTGAGTCATTCGACGATTGGACGTATTTGGCGAACGTTCGGGCTTCAACCGCACCGCTCGGAATCGTTTCGTCTCTCGCAAGACCCACAACTGGTCGAAAAAGTACGCGACGTTGTTGGCCTGTATATGAACCCACCGGATAACGCGGTCGTCCTGTGCGTCGACGAGAAATCGCAGATTCAAGCGCTCGAGCGTGCTCAACCTGTCCTGCCCATGAGCTTGGGCCAGCCCGAGCGACAAACCCACGACTACATTCGGCATGGAACGACTGACCTGTTTGCCGCACTCGACGCCGCAACAGGTGAAGTCTTCGGAAAGTGCTACGCGCGACATCGAGCGCTAGAGTTCAAGAAGTTCCTCGCTGAGATCGAAGCAGCCGTTCCCAGCGAGTTGGACATCCACGTCGTGCTCGACAATCTCGCCACGCACAAGACACCGGCGATCAAACGCTGGCTTTCCAAGCGACCTCGGTTCCACTTTCACTTCACACCGACACACGCCTCTTGGCTCAACTTCGCTGAGCGCTTCTTTGGCTTGCTCACCGAACACGCCTTGCGACGAGGCTCGCACACGAGCGTGCCTCAGCTCCGCCGTTGCGATACAAGACTATCTCGATGCTCACAACGAGAACCCAAAGCCGTTCAAGTGGACGAAATCCGCCGACCAAATCCTCGAAACCATCGCTCGGTTCGCCCAGCGAACGCTCGATACACATGGCAAATCGAATTTGGACAGTAATTAAAGATCCGGGGGACTAGCCCGTGGTAACCTCCCCGCTTGAATTGCTCGGAGGATTTCGGTCCCTTTCACAGTAAAACCTGGCTCAACTGTTCTCATCAAGGCGCGCTACCGCTGGTTGCGGCCGAGGCAGCGATGGAAGCCATCGCGTGGAAGCAGGCGCCTTACAACCTCACCTCGAAGCGATTCACTGACGTTCCGGCTCGGCTGAGATCGGCGCTTTCGAAGCTTCTCGGCGCACCTCTACGACACCACCGACGACATCGACCGCGCGCTGGTCGCGCTCACCACACTCCGTCGAAACCGTAGCGCTTGGTGAGCTCGGCTTCGGGAGACGTTCGACCTCGAGGCTCGGCGGAGGATGGTTTCTCACGGGGGATGAACTCACCGCTTCCCTTCTCCACCTGGAGCTCACCGTTGTCGACGACGAGCCGACCCCGGCTCAGAACTTGTACGGGCCAACCGCGGACTTTTTTGCCTTCGTACGGTGTGTAGCCCACGTTGTCGTGGAGGTTCTCCCACGCGATCGTGACCTCTTGGTTCGCATCCCAAATCACGAGATCGGCGTCGGCGCCAATGGAAATGCTGCCCTTGCGTGGGAACATTCCGTAGAGCTTCGCGGCCCGCGTCGATGTGAGCTCGACGAAGCGATGAAGGTCGATGCGGTTTTTCAAAACCCCCTCGGAGAAGAGTAGCGGCATGCGCACTTCGAGCCCCGGAACGCCGTTCGCGATTTTGTTGAACGGTGCATCTTCACCTTGCGAGAGCTTTCCGGTCTCGTCGAATCGATACGGAGCGTGATCCGACGAGAACACTTGGAACGTGCCATCCGCGAGCCCTCGCCACATCGCTTTTTGCGACGCTTCGTCACGGGGCGGCGGGCTGCAGCAGCACATCGCTCCGGCCATGTCCGGCTGGTCGAGATCTTCTGCGGTGAGAAATAAATATTACGGGCACGTTTCGGCGAAAACCTTGAGGCCGCCCCGTTGCGCACGCTGGATGGCGCTCATCCCTTCTTCGGCGGAGACGTGGACGTTCAAACAAGGCGCGTCGAGAAACTCCGCGAGCGAGATCGCCCGGGACGTAGCCTCGCCCTCGGCGATCCGCGGATGGCTGACCGCATGGAACTTCGGTGCCACCGCGCCGTGGTCGAGAAGGCGCTCGGTGAGCCAGCGAATGAGATCGTGGTTCTCCGCGTGGACCATCGTGAGCGCGCCTTCGCGCCGCGCCAAGGAGAAGACGTCGAGCATCTGGTAGTCGTCGAGACGGAGCGCATCGTAGGTCATATAGACCTTGAACGACGTGTAGCCGTTTCGGATGAGCTCGGGAAGCTCGTCTTTCAGCACCGTCTCGGTCGGGTCCGAGATGATGAGATGAAAGGAGTAGTCGATGACAGCCTTTTCCTTCGCCCGCGCGTGGTAGTCGCTCAGGACTTTCGGCAGCGAGTCGCCTTTGTGCTGCGCCGCGAAAGAAAGGATGGTCGTGGTGCCGCCGTGCGCGGCGGAGACGGTCCCAGTGTAGAAATCGTCGGCGCACATGATGCCCGACGAAGACAGTTGCTCGATGTGGGTGTGGCTATCGATCCCGCCGGGAAAAACATAGTTCCCGTCCGCGTCGATCTCGCGCTTGCCCTTTCCGAGCTTCTTGCCGATCGCTGCGATCGTGCCTCGCTCGACGCCGATATCGCAGAACACTTCCTCGGTTGCGGTGACGACGTTCCCGTCGCGAATCACTAAATCGAAGTCCATGAAGTCCATAAGGGGGCGTATGGTAGCATCCCGGCCGAGCCTATGCCGTTAGCGCCCATCGATTGGTTCATCATCGTCGCCTACTTCGTCATCGCGCTCGCCGTCGGCCTCTACTACCGCAAGCGCGCGGGTGAGAGCCTCTCCGAGTTCTTTCTGTCCGGGCGCTCGCTTCCCTGGTGGATCGCCGGGACTTCTATGGTCGCGACATCGTTCGCCGCCGACACACCGCTCGCGGTGACCGGCCTCATCGCGCGCCACGGCATCGCCGGCAACTGGTTCTGGTGGTCGTTCGCCCTCGGCGGGATGGTGACCGTGTTCGTCTACGCTCGCCTGTGGCGCCGCGCCGGGGTCATGACCGACGTCGAGCTCGTCGAGCTCCGCTACGGCGGCAAACCCGCCGCGTTTCTTCGCGGCTTTCGATCGATCTACATCGCGCTTCTGGTGAACTCGATCATCGTTGGCTGGGTTACAGCGGCAATGCTCAACGTGCTCAAATTCACGGTGTTCTCGGGCACCGAGGCCGGATCGGGTGCGAGCGACTGGTTCATCATCCTCGTCTTGTTCGCCATCGTCGGCGTCTACAGCACGCTTTCAGGCCTCTGGGGTGTGGTCATCACCGACTTCATTCAGTTCATCGTCGCCATGGTGGGCTCGATCGTGTTCGCGGCGTACTGCGTCCGCCACGTGGGCGGCTTGGACGCCTTGCGCGAGCGCCTGACCACGGGCTATGACGGCGGTGAGCAGATTCTGCGGTTTCTCCCCGACTTCACTGCCGCCGAGCCGTGGATGCCCCTGAACATCTTTCTAATAATGTTGTTCGTTCAGTGGTGGGCGTCGTGGTACCCGGGCTCGGAGCCCGGTGGCGGCGGCTCCACCGTGCAGCGCATGGCGTCTTGCCGAAGCGAGCGCGACTCGCTTCTGGCGACGTTATGGTTCCAGCTCGCGCACTACTGCCTGCGCCCGTGGCCGTGGCTTCTCGTCGCGTTGACGGCGCTGGCTGTCTATCCCGACCTGCGCCAGCTCGACGACCCCGGCGTTGGCTATCCCATGCTCATCCGCGACATCGCGCCCCCGGGGCTTCGTGGGGTCATGCTCGTCGTTTTCTTCGCGGCGTTCATGTCGACGCTCAGCACCCAAATCAACTGGGCGGCGTCGTATCTAGTCGGCGATTTCTACCGGCGTTTTCTGAAACCCGAAGCCGACGACCGGCACCTCGCGCGCGTTTCGAGGCTTGCGACGTTATTCGTGATGGTCGTGTGCGCGGGCGCCGCTTGGCTCATGCGCGGCATCGCCGTCGATGAGGCGTGGAAGTTTCTCGCCGCGCTCGGGGCCGGCACCGGGGCGGTCTTCATGCTCCGGTGGTTCTGGTGGCGCATCAACGCGTGGTCCGAGATCAGCGCGATGATCGCGTCACTCATCTACTTCGTCATCGTGAGCCAGTACGTCGAAGCGAACGAGCACCGCCTCGCGATCGTCGCCGCGCTGACGATCCCGACGTGGCTCTTCGTGACGTTTCTTACCCGGCCCGAGAAAGACGAGACGCTCGACACGTTCTACGACCAGATTCGTCCGGGTGGCGCGGGGTGGAAACCCGTCGCGGCAAGGAAGCCCGGGGTCGACGTTGATCAACACCTCGTCTGGTCGATCATCGCTGCGTTCCTCGCCACGGCGGTCGTCTACCTGACGATCCCGGGGGTTGGAATGATGCTCTTCGGTCAGTACGGCCGGGGTCTACTCGCGTTGAGCGGCGCGGTCGGGTGCGCGGTCGCCACGTACCAGATCGTCCACCGCATCGGCTGGGAGAAGATGACGCGGTAGGCCCCTGGGAGCATCGTGGAAGCGCTGATCGGCTAGGCCGTGCCTGACTCACGTGAGTCACGCTTTCCGCAGGATTTCCACAGCCTTTTTGGCAGTTTTTCCACAGATTCGGCCAGGAAACGGTCGGCGGTATCGAGAAGAGGCCCAGGTTCGTTCGGTAAATCAAGACTTCGTCGCCGTAGACTATTCGGCCATCCTCCATAAGCCGCTATTCGGCACGGAAAACTATGTGACACCACCGAATCGCGCTAGCAGAATTTCGTGGAGGGAAGCCAACGTTTCGGCTTCTACCGGCCGCCTGTCATTGAAGAAGATCCGTATGTAGAGCTCATATTCTTTCACCGGACAATCCCCCTATGGGCGGGACGTCCGTCAAGCGACTCACCTCTTGAAACACAATTCCCGCATCGCGCAGTGGTTTGGCTGCGCCGCCTGAAATGATGTACGTGCTGTTCGGTAGCACGGTGCCGCGTGAATGGCGCAAGAGGATAGGAAGAGCCTTGAGCTCCTCGGGCTTCGTTAGACGTACGACGAGATCCATGGATTCGCTCCTGGTTAGTGTATCGGGTTCTTCAATCTTGTGGCCCTGTGGGCCCGTGGACCCCGGGGTTTGTGCAGTCGGAGCACACTCTGGTAGCATCCCCGCCACGTATTCAACGGAGTACTGACGATGAGTGAAAACGGACCGAACGAACCGAATCCGCGCGAAGCGCTTCTTCAGATGGTGAACTCGTACTTGATCTCGCAGGCGCTCTACGTCGCCGCCAAGCTCGGCATTGCCGACTTGCTCGCCGACGGCCCCAAGAGCTCCGACGAGATCGCCGCCGCCGTGGATTGCCACCCGCCGTCGGTCTATCGCGTTCTCCGAAGTGTGGCGGGTGTGGGCGTATTCGCGGAGGGCGAGGACGGTCGTTTCGAGCTCACCCCGATGGGTGACCTCCTGAGGAGCGATACCGAGGGCTCCTTGAAAGGTTGGACCATCATCCGCGGTGAGCCCTTTCTCTGGCGGCCGTGGGGCGAGATCCTCCACAGCGTCAAGACGGGCCGTTCCGCGTTCGACCATGTCTTCGGGAAAGGGGTCTTCGACTACCTTGGCGAAAACCAGGACGTTGCCCGCATGTTCGATAACGCCATGCGCTCGATCTCTCACGGGAAGTTCGAGGCGGTGGCCGAGGCTTACGACTTCTCCGACGTCGAAACGCTGGTGGACGTTGGTGGCGGCAACGGCGGGATGATGACGGCGATCCTCAAAGCCAATACTCACTTGAAGGGAACGATTGCGGAGCTCCCCCAAGTCGTCGATCACGCCAAGGAACGGATGGAAGAGGCCGGACTCACCGAACGCTGCGAGTGCGTTCCGGTCGACATGTTCGAGAGCGTCCCGGCAAGCGACGCTTACATCCTGGGGAACGTCATCCACGATTGGGACGACGAGCGCTAGATCACCATCTTGAGCAATTGCCGTAAAGCCATGCCGGACGGCGGCAGAGTCCTGCTCGTCGAGTTGGTGCTGACGCCCGGCAACGAGTTCCATCTCGGGAAGCTCGTCGATGTCGAGATGCTCGTCATGACCGAAGGCGGCCTCGAACGCACGGAGGCCGGGTACCAGAAGCTCTTCGAATCGGCCGGCCTGCGCCTGCACGCCGTGTACGAGACGCCAACCCCTTAGGGCATCGTGGAAGCGCGGGTGGGCTAGTCCCCTGTATCAGAACAAACTAGATAAAGCAGAGCTTGCCGAAACCATTCTAAGTGCATGAATCTTATGAATCTTATGGGCTGGCGAAAAGCCTAACTTTGTATAGTAATCAAAGATCCGGGGGACTAGGTCCAACGTGACTCACGTGAGTCACGCTTTCCACAGGATTTCCACAGCCTTTTTTGGCAGTTTTCCGCAGTTTGGCGCACACCTGTGCGCTGGAATCGTGCTAACCTCTCCCGCCCAGGATCACGGCTGGGAGACTCGTTTGGGTCGATCGCGACGGCAACGCCGAGCCGCTACCTGCGGATGCGCTCCCCTTCATGCGAGCCGAGCTGTCACCCGACGGGAGCTTGGTGGCGCTCGACGTCGAGTCGGCGAGAGGCGACGTTTGGATCTACGACACGGTACGGGACGTCAGGACGCGCTTGACGTTCGAGTGGCTCAACTTGCTCGTGGGATGGCATCCGGACGGCAAGCAAATCTTGTTTCGCACATCCGCGGGCACCGACAACTAGCTGAGCCAGGTGGCGGTGGACGGAAGCGGGAACGTCGAGCGGCTCGGGACAAGTAACGATCCGGTGAGGTACGGTCTCAGTTCCTGGTCGCCCGACGGCGAGTATTTAGCGTAGGTGGAGATCCATCCCTCCACCGGGTCGGATATCTGGGTCGTTTCGTCGGATCGTTCCTAGTCCGTAGGTCGGCACAGTGTCCCATCGATCTTGGGATTGTGCGGCAGTTGCATCGTCAGCACTGGATGTTGACCGACCGGCACGTACGCCTTGACGAACTCTAAGAACAAGTACGCCACATCGTCACCAGGATAGTAGCAGCCCTCGATCGTCGTTGGCTTGACGTCCGTCAACTGTTGGACCCGAAACGGAACAAACGATCGACCGTCCGCATCGGTAGCGGGTTGCCATGTCAGAAGCCGCAGCTCCGGCGGCTCGACGACAACGCGGGCTCGACTGAAACTGAACAGAGGCCGAATCCCTCTTTTTTGAAGGGGCTCCAGGACGAGCTCGTCGATGCGCTCTCGGGCGTCGGGCCGAATATCCGGGGACGTGACGTTAGCGCTCAGCGAGAAGGCCAAAAACAGAACGCTCATTGCGGCTAGGCGTTTCATGGTGACTCCTTTCGTGTGTGTTGCGAATCCATAGCTCCGCCAGGGCAGCGTTGCCGACAACGCTGAGCCAGACGGACGCGATGTAGTTGGTTTCATAGGGCAACTCAAGAAGCTGGAATGCGAGGTGATAGACGCGGAACGAAATCGCGCTCGCAACTTGGGCGTAGGAGTGCACGGCTGCGGCTCGATGACGCGGCTCATCGCCGCGACGAGCCGAGCGGATGGCCTCGACCATCGTCATCCCCAAGATCACGGCGGACAGAACAAAGCCCGACCCCGACGCCCAGCCGTACTTCGAGTAGGGGGCAAGATAAACGCCGGTTGGAACCATCATGAAGAGAATGATGGACGCGTAGCCTCTGCCGAGGACTCGGTGTAGTCTCGGCCAGCGCTCCCTAGCGCGCCGCGCCAGGAGAACGAGTCCCGCAGGCAAGCAGACGAGGCCGCAAGCGACGTGCATTTTCAAGGTCACCAACCACAGCGCGTCGAGGCTCAACGGCATGCGCTCGAGCAAGAACGGATGGCGTATCCCCGGAAGTAGATAAGGCAGACTACTCGCGATAAGAAGCGCACCGCCGGAAATCACCACGAGCCATGTCGCTCTCTTCATCAACTCCATGAATTCATGGTGCCCTAGATCTGCCCGACGTAGCGTAAAAGGGGCGTAAAAGCCGTATTTGCAGCGTGCCTGTCGTCGCTCTAACATCCTTTGAGAGGAGACTCGTTGATGCTAAGAAGAGCCCTGCTCGTCGTCCTTTGGTTATTCGCTGCCACCACTTCCGCTGAAGACAACGTCCGCATGATTACCGTCGAAGGCGAGGGCGCCAACTATTGGCCGGGCTGGCGCGGTCCGTCGGCTCAGGGCTATGTGAAGGGCTCGGGATACCCGGACACATGGTCGAGCACGGACAACGTTCTGTGGCGCGTGTCGATTCCGGGCGAAGGCAACTCGTCGCCGATCGTTTGGCGCGATCGGATTTTCCTCACGACGTCGCGCACCGGCGGTCGCAAGCTGTCGCTACTGAGCTTCCGCCGGACCGACGGGAAGATGCTCTGGGAAACGGCGATCCCGCAAGACGGCGTCGAGCGCGGGCACAACAAAAACGGTCATGCGTCGGCGACGCCGATCACCGACGGCCGGCTCGTCTATGCGTCGTTCGGCACTCACGGCCTCTACGCGTTCGACTTCGACGGCAAGATCGTATGGCACGCGCAAGTACCGAAGCTCGACAACTACCACGGCTCCGCGGGCTCCCCAGTCCTCTACCAGAACACGGTCATCTTGTATCAAGACCACCAGGGGCAATCGTTTGTGGTCGCGTTTCACAAGCAGACCGGCAACATGATCTGGAGAACCAAACGCGATGCCCGAACCGGTTGGGGAACGCCCGTCGTCATCCGCGCGGGTCGCCGCGACGAGCTCATCGTCTCGAGCCAGCACAAAGTCACGGCGTACGATCCTGCAACGGGCACGGAGCTATGGTCCGTCACCGGGAACAAGCGCGAAGTCATCCCGACGCCGGTGGTCGGGCAGGATCTCGTCTTCGCATCCTCGGGCCGCGCGGGCCCAACGATCGCCATCCGAGCTGGCGGGCGTGGCGATGTCACCGACAGTCACGTCGTTTGGCGGAGCTCGAAGGGCGCACCGTTCGTGCCCTCCGCCATCATCGTCGACGAGCAGCTCTACACGATCAACGACATGCAGGCCGTCGTCACCAGCTTCGAGGCCACGACCGGCAAGGTTCTATTCCAAGGACGTCTCGGGAGGGCTCCGAGGGAAGGCTTTTCGGCGTCACCCGTCACCGTGGACGGAAAAGTGTTCTTCACCAACGACGAAGGCGAGACGTTCGTCCTGAAAACGGGACCCGAGTTCGAGCTACTGCACGTGAATCGACTGGGCGCGCGAACCCTCGCCTCACCCGCGCTCGTGGATGGTCGTTGGTACTTCCGAACGCAAAACGAGCTGATCTGTATCGGAAGCTAACTCGGGCTTACATCTGGATCGTACTCGCGAACAAGGACGTCCTTGCTCACGATGCGAAGAAGTCGACACGTCCCTCCCGCCGGACCAAGAACAGGCATCCCTTGACTTGATCTACGGCGCCGAGTGGGAGGAGTAATGCGGTTCCACGCGAGCCTCGATTCAATGTCAGCTCGACGGCTTCATCAACGCGTCTTGGAGCTCGCGTCGCTTGCCGGGGTCGGGCACCATCCACTGGAGCGCGTACTCGACGGCTTCCGCTGCGGTTCCGACTTTGACCATCTTGCGGGCGAGGTCTTCGGGATCTTTGCCGAAGACGATGCCGTCGAAAGGAATGTACAAAATCTTCGCGCCGTCGCTCGAGAGGGGTCGGTGCGTCGACCCTTTGCTATAGAAGACGACCCGTCCGGCCGGATAAGTCTCGATGACTCCCCCGTCCATGTCGGCGTCGAAGTACTCACCCTCGACGACATAGCTGAACTCGCCGCCGGGGTGACAGTGCGGGCCTTGCTCAAGGCAGTTCGACGGCATGGCGAGCATCGTCGGCACGATGCGAGGACCCTGGCGGAAGAAATCCTGGAAGTCCTCTCCGATGCCATCGAAGTCGATCTTGGACGGATCGAGCTCGCGTGAAAGACCCACGCCAGAGTTTACGAACTTGTCGGATCCGGTAATTTGAGAAAAGCCATCGAGAAACGTCATGAGATCTCCAAAAGCAAAGAGCCCCGGCTCGCTTCCACGAGTCCGGGGCTCGGTAGCTTCGCGTCGGTGGCGTTGGGTCCCCCACAATTGTTGGGGGAAGCACCTTCGCCCTCGCGAAGAGCTATCCCAACTAAGGGGACGCCACCTCCGCGGAAACTGTAGAACTACTCACTAGACCACCTCCTTTCCGGGCGTTCCAACGAACGACGGACCCAAACCCGTCCGGCTCACGGGGCCGCCCACAACCCGGCTCGGAGCCGCCACGCGCGCCGGCATTGCGCGCGCAGTCATTCCATGTCCTAAAGATGTCGCAGGTTGAGTGTTTTGTCAATGAATTTGCGGTAAAGCCGTCTTACAGCGAATACGCGGTTGCCAACGTTTCACCGCTTTCGATCTTTCGGCGGACCTCGGCTTCCTTGGCAAGAAGCTCAACCTTCGCGCGCGCGACATCGGTAACGGCCTCCTTTGGAACGACGATGACAAGAGATCGGTGAGTTATGCGCATTGCTTTCCTGCTCCTTCGAATGCTAGATCTACCGCTACGGGGCCCAATGGGATCGTCCTAAACACCTACGCATCTCCTACGGGCTCGATGAAGAGAACCAGGCGTTTTTCGAGGCGCTTAACCAGCTCCTGTAGGCGGTTTGTCTTTCTCGCACGAAACTCTTATGCTCAACGCCGGCTCCATTCCGCGCGGAGGTGTCGAGATGGCCAGAGGCGACCTAACCGGAAAAGCCTACCCGCTGCCCGATATGGTGGCGAAAGTCACCGGGAAAGCCAAGTACGCTGAAGATTTTCGGCCCGAAGGACTTCTGTTCGCGAAGGTCCTGTCGTCCCCGATGCCACACGCAAGGGTTCGGCATATCGACTTGGACCGAGCCTTGGCGATGGGCGGCGTCGTTGCCGTTGTGACGGCCGACGACTTGCCCGAAAAAGATCCGCTCCAGGAGAGCGCACTCACGAACGAACCGATGTACGTCGGTCAGCCGATTCTCGCTCTGGCGGCAATAGATGAAACGATCGCGGCTGACGCCATCGAAGCCATCCGGATCGACTTCGAGCCGCTCCCCTTCGTGCTCGATCCGCTCGAGAGCCTGCGCCCGAGGGGTCCGAACGCGCGCCTCGGCGGCAACATCATGCGCGAAGGCAAAACCCTCGACACCCTCAAATGGACGGCGGAGGACTTCGCCAACGCAGGAGACGACGAGCTACCGCTCGGAGAGCCCGAAGAAGAATGGGTGGTCGGCGACATCGACGCCGGCTTCGCTGAGGCAGACTTGATCATCGATGAGACGCTCTTTCACCAGTCGCAGACGCACCACCCCCTCGAGACGCGAAGCTGCATGGCGTACTGGCAAAACGGCAAGCTTCACATCTTCCCATCGACGCAGAGTACGGCGCAGACCGCTGCCGGTCTCGCCAGAGAGCTCGACCTTCCGCTCTCGGACGTCGTTCTCGTGAACGCGTACACGGGCGGAGGTTTCGGGAGCAAAGCCCGCGGCTCCGTGAACATGGCGATGACCGCGCTTCTGTCGAAGAAGGCCGGTGGACGTCCGGTCCTCCACCGAGTCACCCGACAAGAGGAAACGGCGATCGGACGCGCACGCCCCGGCTTCCAGGCCCGGGTCAAGATGGGGTTTCGCAACGATGGTCGTATGACTGCGATGGATCTCTACATCGTCCAGGACACTGGCCCCTACGGACGGCGCACCGATATCGGCAACGCGGCCGCAGTGGCGCACATCTGCTACACGCCGCTCGCCATGAGGTTCAGGGGGCTGTCGGTTCTCACCAACACGCCAACGCGTGCCGCGCAGCGCTCACCTGGAGGTGTTCAGCTTTCGGCGATACTCGAGCCCGTCATCGACGACGCGGCCAAGAAGCTCGGGATCGATCGCCTCGCAATCCGGCGTATCAACGCCCCAACCCACGAGACGACGTACGGCGAGCACGGCGAGCACCTTACGTCCGCCTTCTCGCAAGAACTCTTCGACAAGGCCGAGGAAACCTTCGACTGGAGCAATAAGTCGCGGCTCAGCGGGCAGCGGCGGGGCTCCATCGTTACCGGTGTAGGTCTGGGCTACAGCACGTACCACGCGGGCTCGCGCGGCTATGACGGGCTCATGGTAATCCGGCCCGATGGAACACTCCGCATTCAAACAGGAGTCGGAAACCTCGGAACGGGCTCGTTCGCCGATGTCGCCCGCGTCGCCGCCGAAGAGCTTGGCGTGCCGTGGGACAAATGCGTCGTGACCTGGGGCGACACATCGAAACACTTGCCGTGGACCGTGATCCAGGCAGGAAGCAACACCACGCACACGGCGTCGCGAGCGAATCTCGCGGGAGCGCTGGATGCCAAACGAAAGATCCAGGAGATCGCGGCCATGGATCTGGGCGGCGCTCCGGACGACTACGAGGTCGCTGGCGAGAGGGTGTACCGCAAAGGCAATCGCTCCCGCGGAGTCAGCCTGGCCCGCGCCGCCGAACGCGCGATCGAGCTCGGTGGCAAGTTCGATGGTCACGAGCTCGCCGATGATCTACACGAGATGACGGTGAACGCGGCGAACGGGCTCGCAGGACAGGGGCTCATGGGCGTCGCCAAGGACAATTTCGGAGGCGAAGGTCATCTATGGTCCTACGTGGTCGGCTTCGCCAAAGTCGAGCTCGACACCGAGACCGCGCACGTAGACATCCTGAATTACGACGCCGTCGCCGACTGCGGGACCGTGATCAACCCGCGGGGGCTCGCGGCCCAGCTCCACGGCGGCGGTCTCCAGGGTGCCGGGCTGGCGCGGAGCCAGAGATGGGTATTCGACCCCAAGTGGGGTATCGCCCTCGCCGACAAGCTCTACAATGCCAAACCGCCGTCCATCCTCGACATCCCGCTCGATATGAGAGCGGACTGGGTGGACCTACCGGACCCAACGACGCCGGTCGGCGCGAGGGGCATCGGTGAAGCAGCGTTCGGCGCCGGCGTTGCCGCGATCGTGTGCGCCGTTCAAGACGCCATGGGGAAGGAAGCCTTCAAGCGCACCCCGCTCATGACCGACGTTCTTCTCAACATGGTTGAAGGGCGGCCCCAAGCGTTCAAGATGCTCACCGCGCACGTCTAGAGGATCGGGAAGGCTACTCGCTCGAAGTGTTCGCGTAGGTCAACGAGAAGTAGATTCGCGTCTCGATCGTTCGTCTATTTGGATCGTGAACGGATTTTTTGGATCCAACTAGCGGCACACTGACAAAAAGTGCATAGAATTTTTGCACACCAGTGTAGCTTTTTCCCCGCTCGGAACCCTTCGCACGCGGTAACGCGGGCCATATCGCCGCGCTGGGCGCGGTTCGCGGCGCGTCGGCGGCATTCTGTTACTTGGCCTACTATTTGCATAGAGGTAGCATGAGGAGACGAAGTGTAGTAGTGTCTCCTACTCTAGGTGCCGCGCAAGGAAGCAAGCAATGAGTGACAACGGGGACAGGAAAGACATCGAGGACGACGCGCCCGATTTCGCCGAAGGTCTGTACCACGAGGCGCAAGCCGACGGCGTTCCGTACGACGAAGACCTCGAGCCTTTCACCAAAGAACTGCCGAAGCTCGACTTCCCCAGAAGCTGAGCCAGATCCGGCCCTAACGTCCATCCCCCCAGGACTTAGCGGGTTCGCCCTCCCAACGGACTTCGTCTGCCTCCGAGCCCTCCATAAGGTACACTGGTACAACAGTACCTAGGAGTGTCCCCATGGCCAAGCGAACCAAGCCCGACGTGCTCGTCGAGCGTGTCCAAACGGGTGTCCGCATCGAAAAACGCATCCTCAAAGTCCTCAAAGGACTCGCGGAGTACCACGACATCAGTCTGGGCGACCTGCTTGAAGGCATCGTCCTCCATGCCTTCGATGGCCAATTCGCGTTCCAAAGCGACAGCCTGAAGACGATCGCGGAT
The DNA here is from genome assembly GCA_965237955.1 of Candidatus Marinacidobacterales bacterium. Lineage (GTDB taxonomy): Bacteria > Acidobacteriota > Vicinamibacteria > Marinacidobacterales > SMYC01. The sequence goes on from OZ250169.1 coordinate 6,798,953, forward strand.
TTGAAGAAAGTCTACGACCTGGACCTGAACGCGAGCCACAGCCACAAACTCCGCGAAAGCTAGCCTAACGATGGCCGGTTGGGGAGCTCATTCGTGTCGTCCTCGCTCGGGGGGAAGTGTTTTGCGAGAACGTCTCCAATTTTATGGATCCCCGCGGAAATCCCCTCGGCAAAGCCGTCGTGGTCGATGCGCTCAGCGATGACCTCCGCAATCTCGTCCCAAACGTCGGCGCTGACTTTCTGATGGATCCCCTCGTCGGCCACGATCTCGAAGTGGCGCTTTTTCATCGCCACGAAGACGAGCACGCCGTTGCGGTTTCGGGTCTGGTCGATGCGCAGTTGGTGGAAAGTGCGAACCGCCCTGTCGCGGGGCTTTTCGAGCGGTAGCAGATTGTGAACGATGTGCACGTGTACTTCGCCCGACGTGCGGGATTCCGCCTCGTCGACCGCCGCCGCGATCGCGTTGAGCGTCTCCTCGCTCACGTCACGGCGAAGTCTCCGCGGAACCTGCATGTCACCAGCTCCCACTTGCGCCGCCGCCGCCAAAGCCGCCACCGCCGCCGCTGAAACCGCCTCCGCCGAACCCACCACCACCGAAGCCGCCCCCGCCGAACCCACCACGAAAGCTCCCACCGGACGTTGGATGGTAGGTCCATCCGCCCCCGCTGCTGCCGGGCCCACCACGGAACAAAGCCATCGAAAAAAGCCCCAACAAGGCTCCGAGCGGAATCCCTCACCACGCGAGGCCGGTAAATACCAGGCCGCAGAACGCTCCCAACAGCGCGGCGGCAAACGCTCCCATCGCGTTGCCGATAATCCCGCTCAGTAAGAACGTGACGACCAGACCGCCAAAGCCGACACCCGGTCGGGACTGCGGACGGGCCCGACGGGATTGCGCCTGAGGTGGCGCCGTCGGATACTCCTTCCGCACAGCCAATTCGAGGCCCTCCACTGCGGCATTCAAGCCCCCGTAGTAGTCCCCTCGCCGAAAGGCAGGCGTGGATCCGCTCGCGAATGATGCGTCCGGCGAGGCCGTCGGGGATCACGGGCTCGAGCCCGTAGCCCACTTCAATGCGCACCCGCCGATCCTGAACCGCCACGAGAATGACGACGCCGTTGTCGAGCTCCGACTGGCCAATCTGCCAGGACTCGGCAAGCCGGAACGTGTAATCCTCGATGGACCCGCCCAAAAGCGTCGGGATGGTGGCGATGACGATCTGCGTCGACGTCTCGCGCTCGAGCGTTTCGAGCCGGTCGGTAAGTCGGCTTTCCTCATCGGGCGACAGCACGTTACCGGCGTCGACCACCCTCCCGGTCAGCGCGGGTAGGGCTGGCTCCTGGAGAAGTAGAGCCAGCCCAAGCGCGACAGTTCTCATCCTAGGCCGACGTGACTACTGTTCTTCACGCCTGAAATCGAAATCGACTTGCGGAGCCTCTTCAGCACCTTCGGTAGCTTCGAAGTACGCTTTCTCGCCGAAGTCCGCGAGCCTCGCGATGTAGACATTCGGTATCTTCCGCCGCGTCGTGTTGTAGCCTCGAGCTGCCTCGTTGAAACGGCGGCGCTCAACGGCGATCCGATTCTCCGTGCCCGCGAGCTCGTCTTGAAGCTGCAAGAAATTCTGGTTCGCCTTGATATCGGGATAGCGCTCGATCACGACGAGCAGGCGGCTCAGGGCACTCGAGAGTCCGTCTTGCGCTTGCTGAAACCGGGCGAGCGCCGCCGGGTCGTTCAAGTCGTCGGGCGTGATCTGCACCTGGGTCGCGCGCGAGCGCGCTTCGATGACTGCGGTCAATGTCTCCCGCTCGAAGTCCGCGGCCCCTTCCACCGTCTTCACGAGATTCGGGATGAGGTCTGCCCGCCGCTGGTACGCGTTTTCGACCTGAGCCCAGCCCGTGTTCACGTTCTCGTCGAGCGAAACGAGCTCGTTGTGTACTCCCACGCCCCACATCACCAGACCTGCCACGAGGACGATGATGGCCCCGCATCCGATCAGTCCTTTTCCCATTCCGACTCCCTTCGCGCGCGATCGAAACCACGGCATTATATAACCGGCTCAAAACTTTTCGCCTCTCCTGCCATTTCAGTGGATCCTCTCGAGGGTGAGACCGCCACAGTTTAGGTAGACGAGACTGATGAGAGCTTCGGCAGAGTGGAGTCCAAAGCTGCGGTGGCTCAGCAGCCTGATTTTGTTGTTCATTCCTTCGAGTCGGCCGTTGCTGAGTCTCCACGTGACCCACGCGATGACGCCATCGAAGTGGCTGCGGATCATCTTCGCCGCGCGTTTGACGGGCTCTATCCTCGAGCTCATAGCGCGCCGCAGCCATCCTCGGAGAAACTTCTTGGCCCATGTCTCGGTTTTGTAGGTGTAGAGGTCCATGAAGTCGTCGCGCAGAAGCATGGCGCGGTAGAGGCGACGATTAGCTCGCACCTGCTCGCGGAGCACCCGTTTGTCTTTCGCGCTGCGGTTGTGTTTGGCCTTGAGAAGGGGAAACTTGGTGTTCTTGAGGTTGCGCCGGGCAGTCCCTTTGAGCTCGCGCACCAGCTCGCGCCGGGTCTTATCCACGGCCTCGTTCAGATGCTTGACGATGTGGAAGCGGTCAAAGATCACCCGTGCCTGAGGAGCCTTTTTGCCGACGACAGTTATGTACGGCTCCCACATGTCCATGCTGACCGCTTCGAGCTCCGCGGCTCTTTGTGGTCCGAGCTTGCGGAAAAACCGCAGCAGCGTCTTGGCCTTGCGCTCCTTTCCCGCCCAGACGACCCGGCCGCTGAGATGGTCTATTACCACTGTTAAGTACTTGTGGCGTTTGCGGTAGCTGATCTCGTCCATCCCAATCACCCGCAATCCATCGAGCTCGCGCCGCTCATCCCGCTGCTCGGCAACCACTCGCTGGATGATCCGTCGCACCGAACGCCACGTCACTCGGAAATAGTTCGCTACGGCGCTGACGTCCGTCCTCTGTGCCAGCCACGCTACCTCTTGTTCGAAGCTTTTGGTAAAGCGGCTTCCCTTGTCGGCCCAAGGCACCTTTTCTCTGACCACTCCACACCGCCGACATACCACTCGTCGGATCGAGTAGCGAAGATAGGTCCGGACTCCGAACAGGTCCAAGTGCCGCCAGTAGCGATTGTAGCGATCTTTGTTCTTGCGGACCTTTCGTCCGCAAATCCCGCACAGAGGCTTCCTCCTCCGTGGTACTACATCCACCACCACTCTGGCTTTGTCCGCCTGGAAGTGGAAACCTCGGACCCACAGGCCTTGCAATCCGATGAGCTTGTTGACTAACGTAGTAACGCGCATCGCGGGAACGCTCTTTTCTCTTTCGGAAAAAAAGATTCTAGCGTTCTCGCCGATGCGCATCTACACATGGCTTACCCTCTCAACCCACGGGCCTCACCAAATGCCACTGCCCCTCAGCGGGAGACGAGGCTGTGGGAAACGCCCCCACGGTTCTGGTCGTTCAGACCTTGCTCACGACTGAGTTCTCTTCGAAGCCTGGAAGGGCGTTTTCCATAGCCTCCACTAATCGAGCCCCCCCTTCCTTATTCCATATGAATTAATCTTTCTTGTATATATATCAGGAGGGGCCAGCCCTCCAACACAAATCAGATCCCCCGAAACGACAGGAGAACCAATGGGCGCTCGTGGGAAACGCGAAGCGTTTTCCAAGCGATTGTGGGTCGTTCAAACGCCGCTCCACGTTTGTGACGTGCTCTCTTCGACGGAGCCTTTCCCTTTCCACGCCCTCTCGCCCGAGCACCCGTTTGTCTTTCGCGCTGCGGTTGTGTTTGGCCTTGAGAAGGGGAAACTTGGTGTTCTTGAGGTTGCGCCGGGCAGTCCCTTTGAGCTCGCGCACCAGCTCGCGCCGGGTCTTATCTCGTTCAGATGCGGCGATGTGGAAGCCAAAGATCACCCGTGCCAGCCTTTTTCCAGTTATGTACGGCTCCCACAATGCGACCGCGAGCCCGCGGCTCTTTGTTCGAGCTTGCGGAAAAACCGCAGCAGCGTCTTGGCCTTGCGCTCCTTTCCATATGGTCTATTACCATTAAGTACTTGTGGCTTGCGGTAGCTGATCTCGTCCATCCCAATCACCCGCAATCCATCGAGCTCGCGCCGCTCATCCCGCTGCTCGGCAACCACTCGCTGGATGATCCGTCGCACCGAACGCCACGTCACTCGGATAACGGCGCTGAAGCCACGCTACCTCTTTTCGAAGCTTTTGGTAAAGCCCGCACCTTTTCTCTGACCACTCCACACCGCCGACATAACTCGTCGGATCGAGTAGCGAAGATAGGTCCGGACTCCGAACAGGTCCGTGCCGCCAGTAGCGATTGTAGCGATCTTTGTTCTTGCGGACCTTTCGTCCGCAAATCCCGCACAGAGGCTTCCTCCTCCGTGGTACTACTCCACCACCACTCTGGCTTTGTCCGCCTGGAAGTGGAAACCTCGGACCCACAGGCCTTGCAATCCGATGAGCTTGTTGACTAACGTAGTAACGCGCATCGCGGGAACGCTCTTTTCTCTTTCGGGATTCTAGATGCGCATCTACACATGGCTTACCCTCTCAACCCACGGGCCTCACCAAATGCCACTGCCCCTCAGCGGGAGACGAGGCTGTGGGAAACGCCCCCACGGTTCTGGTCGTTCAGACCTTGCTCACGACTGAGTTCTCCGAAGCCTGGAAGGGCGTTTTCCATAGCCTCCACTAATCGAGCCCCCCCTTCCTTATTCCATATGAATTACGCTCGTGGGAAACGCGAAGCGTTTTCCAAGCGATTGTGGAAAACGCCGCTCCACGTTTGTACGTGCTCACAACCTTTCCCTAAACGCCTCTCTCGCCCGGAGTTTCCGGCGTTTTCCACAATCGCGGCAGCGTCCATAGGCCATGCCCTCCAACACAAATCAGATCCCCCGAAACGACAGGAGAAATCTTTTCTTTGCTCAACGTCATCGGTGCCGGCTCCGTCGTCGAGAACGGCCGCAAGCGGTAGCGGTAGCGATACTCCTTTGCCGGCAGCGTGTATTCGGGGTGCGTACGCGCACCCCAGCTCGTATCGCCACCGACGCCCATCTGCTTGTAGTCGAGGTTGAGCGTCACGAGCTCGCGCCGCTTCACATCGGTGGTGTGGCGCTGCCGTTTCGCGTCCCCGGCATCGAAATCTTCGTTGAGAAACGGATACGCGCTCACATCGAGCATCGGAATCCCCATCGCGAGAAGACCGACACGTTCCGTTGAGAGAAACATAGTAGGGCGAGCGAAGCTCGTCGTCGGCCAGGGCGGCATCCACGGAGCCGTACGGAATATAGCTTGCGTGGGGCGACTAGCGATGACGCTCGAAGACTTCGGGGTTTTCCCAATCGGGGACGTCGGGCGTTTGCGCGAGCAGCAGAAGCAATAATGCAAGCGACGAATTCATGCCGGTGATGTTACCCTTGCCGGTCTTTACGAGCGAATCGTCACGGAGGATTCTTGAATCGGCAATCCATGGTGGAGCGGCTCGGGGCCGCGCCCAAGAGTTGGGACATCATTATTATTGGCGGCGGGGCCACGGGGCTGGGCTCGGCCATCGAAGCCGCGTCCCGCGGCTATCGTACGCTCCTCGTCGAAGCGGGCGACTTCGCCCGCGGCACCTCGAGCCGCAGTACCAAGCTCGTTCACGGCGGGGTGCGCTACCTCCAGCAAGGGAACATCTCTCTCGTTCTCGAAGCGCTCAAGGAGCGCGGACTGTTGCGCGACAACGCCCCACATCTCGTGCACGATCTTCCGTTCGTGGTCCCGAACTACGACTGGTGGGAAGCGCCTTTCTACGGTGCCGGGCTCCGGATCTACGACGTGCTCGCGGGGAAGCTGGGGTTCGGCGTTTCGAGGAATCTCACAGTGGATGAAACGCTCGAGCGCTTGCCAACGCTCGAGACCAAGGGACTTCGAGGCGGCGTCATTTACCACGACGGACAGTTCGACGACGCCCGTCTCGCCATCGATATGGCGCAAACCGCCGCGGCGCTCGGGGCCACCGTCGTCAACTACGTCCGCGTCACCGCCCTCACCAAATCGAACGACGTCGTGGACGGCGTCGTGGCGCTGGACGAGGAGTCCGGTCATGAGCACGAGCTGAAGGCGAAAGTCGTCATCAACGCGACCGGGCCGTTCACCGACGCCGTGCGTCGACTCGATGAAGAGGGCGCGAAGCCGATGATCCGCCCGAGCCAAGGCGTGCACCTCGTTTTAGATCGCGCATTCCTACCCGGCGACAGTGCGATCATGGTGCCGCATACGGACGACGGCCGCGTGCTGTTCGCCATTCCTTGGCACGAGCGGGTCGTCGTTGGAACCACCGACACGCCGATCGACGAAGTCTCTTTCGAGCCGCTCCCTCTCGATGACGAGATCGATTTTCTCCTCGAGCACACGGCACGCTACCTCACCAAAGACCCGACCGAAGACGACATCCTCAGCGCGTTCGCGGGCATCCGACCGCTCGTAAGCATGAGCCCCGAGGACGACACCGCCGCGATCTCGCGAGACCACACGATCCATATTTCGCGATCCGGACTGTTGACGATCGCCGGTGGGAAATGGACCACGTATCGCAAAATGGCCGAGGACACGATCGATCAGGCCGCAACCCTCGGCGCGCTCGAGGAAAAGCTCTCGATCACCAAGACGCTGCGATTGCACGGCTATCACCAAAACGCATCGCAGTTCGGCGAGTTGGCGCACTACGGCGCCGACGCACCGCTCGTCCGCGATCTCTTGCGCTTCGACACACGGTTCGACGAGCCTCTCCACGACGACTCCACGGTGAAGGTCGGCGAGGTCATTTGGGCCGCACGCCACGAGATGGCGCGCACGGTCGAGGACTTTCTCTCACGGCGCACGCGGAGCCTTCTGCTCGGGGCCGAGACCGCGATCGCCATGGCTCCGCGCGTCGCCGCGCTCATGGCGGAAGAGCTCGCGAGAGACGACAACTGGATACAGAATGAAGTGCGCGCCTTCGAAGAGTTAGCCCGAGGATATCTATGTCGACGTTCGTAGCCGAGATTGTGGGAACCGCAGTTCTGATCCCATCACGGCAACGAGCACGAGGGCAGCCCACTTCCAACCTGGTCCCTCAGCGTACGGAGATCGACGGCGAGATCTCTCATGCTCTGTATCGTTCGTCGGAGTCTCTAACGCCGTATTGCGACCCAGATTTGATGCGTCGACTTATCATCCATCGGGTTCTCGTCGAAATCACCATACGCGGCGTCGATCTCGAATCCCGCCTCTTCGAGCAAATTGAAGCTCTGCTCAGGTGTCATCCACGAGAGGTTGATGCGACGGTAGCGCCGGTGGACGACGTTACCGCCCGCGTCGAGGTCGTCGGTCCAGACGACGATGCGTAGCATCTGATGCTCCGAGTCGCGCGTCGTCGCCTCCCAGAGCAAGATGTCACGGCCGGTCTCTTGATCGCGAAACTCCGCACGCAGGTAAGGCACGCCGGGCCCGGGAGGATAGCTCGGATCGAAGATGAAGTGGTCGAAGATGAGGCGGCCGCCTCGGCGAAGTTGGTTGTAGATGTTCGCGAGCGCTTTCTGTTTGTCGTCTTCCGTCAACAGGTGCCCGATACTGTGAAACGGTATCGTGATCAGATCCGCTGGCTCTTCGAGGACGAAGTCGCGGAAATCACCCTGCACCAGCGTCAGGCGGTTGGACACCCCTGCCTTTTTCGCTCTCGTTTCGCACAGCTCGAGAATCTTGCTGGAGGAGTCGACTCCGATGACGTCTTTGCCTTGCTTCGCCGCTTCGATACAAATCCGCCCGTTACCGACTCCGAGCTCGACCGCGGGGCCATCGGCGGCCACGAGCTGGCGCACGTAGAACCCCTGATTCTCCCTGGTGATCGGGGCACTGCCGCACCACACGTCGTAGATCTCGGCGAAGTCGTCGTAGGGGACGCGGGCGCTCATTGCACTGGTTTTCCCTAACGTTAGAAGGCGAGCTCTGCTAAAGTTACGGGCTCCCGTCAGGCGATTTCTAACAGAGTATCAGAGGGAGCGTGTCCCCACACCCGTTTGGGAGGTCCGATGACTGGTTCGGTGGCAGTGACTCGAAACGGCCCGGTTCGCGTTCTTTCGATCGATAACCCGCCCGTCAACGGGCTCGGCGCCGCCGTGCGCCGAGCACTCACCGAAGAGCTCGCAAAAGCACTCGACGACGCGGACGTCGAGGCTATCGTGATCGCGGGCCAAGGAAAGATGTTCTGCGCTGGTGCCGACATCCGGGAGCTCGGGCAAGAGCCACCGCCCGACACGCCACAACTCCCCGACGTGATCGACGCAGTCGAAGCCGCCACCAAACCCGTCGTCGCCGCCATTCACGGCGTTGCCGCGGGCGGAGGTCTCGAGCTCGCGCTCGGCTGCCACGCGCGGGTTGCCAGCCCGGATGCTCGCGTTGGACTCCCCGAGGTCACGCTCGGCATCATTCCCGGAGCCGGCGGTACTCAGAGACTTCCCCGCCTCATCGGCGTCGAACCCGCGCTCGATCTCATCGTGTCCGGCAAGCTGATCCCGGCGGCCAAGGCCAAAAAGCTCGGCTTCATCGACGAGCTCGTCAATATCAATGTCAGGGGAGACGTCGTCGACGCCGCCGTCGCACACGCAAAAACGATCACGACGCTGCGAAGATCCTCCGAAGGTGAGCTCGACGCGGACGAAGCCGTCTTCGCTACCGTGAAGAAAAGCATCGCCAAGAAAGCCCGCGGCTTCGACGCGCCGTACGCCGCAATCGATGCGGTGCGCGCCGCCACCGAGCTTCCGATGCGTGAGGGATTCGAAAAAGAGCGCGAGATCTTCCTCGGTCTGTTGAACTCCGAACAAGCTCGAGCCCAGCGCCACGTTTTTTTCGCGGAGCGCGAAGTGGCCAAAGTGCCCGACGTTCCCAAGGACACCAAAACGGCGGATATCCAACGCGTCGGTATCGTGGGATGCGGCACTATGGGCGGAGGCATCGCGATGAGCTTCGCGGATGCGGGCATCCCCGTGATTGTGTTGGAAAGCGAAGAAACGGCACTCGATCGTGGACTCGAAAGGATACGCAGTCTCTACGAGTCGAGCGTCAAGAAGGGTCGGCTCGCGAAAGAAGACAGGGACGCGCGTCTTGCTCGCCTTCAAGGAACGCTCGAAGCATCCGAGCTCAGCGACGCCGACATCGTCGTTGAGGCGGCGTTCGAGTCGATGGAAGTCAAAAAAGACGTATTCCGCCGCCTCGACGAAATCTGTAAAGATGACGCCATCCTCGCCACGAATACGTCGACACTCGACGTGAACGAGATCGCGGACGCGACCAAGCGTCCCGAGAACGTAATAGGCACGCATTTTTTCAGCCCCGCTCACATCATGAAGCTCATGGAGAACGTGCGCGGCGAGAAGACGTCGAAGGAAACCGTCGCGACGGTGATGAAGCTATCGAAGCGGCTCGGCAAAGTCGGCGTGCTCGTCGGTGTGTGCGACGGTTTTGTCGGCAACCGTATGCTTTACGCCTACCGGCGCCAGGCGGATTTTCTCCTCGAGGAAGGTGCACTGCCGCAACAGGTCGATAGCGCGCTCTACGAGTTCGGGCTTCCCATGGGACCGTTCGCAATGGCGGATCTCGCCGGGCTCGACATCGGCTGGGCGATCCAAAAGCGGCAAGCGGCGACGAGGCCCAAAGACCTCCGCTACTCCCCCATCGCGGATCGCATCTGCGAGATGGATCGTTTCGGGCAAAAGACCGGCGCAGGCTGGTACCGCTACGAGCCCGGAAGCCGTACCCCGATTCCGGATCCCGAAATCGAGAAGCTCATTATCGACGTGTCCACCGAGCTCGGGTTCGAGCGGCGCACGATCGACGATGCCGAGATCGTCGAGCGCTGCATGTATTCGCTGATCAATGAAGGCGCCAAGATTCTCGAAGAAGGCATTGCGCTTCGCCCGAGCGACATCGATATCGTGTGGATCTATGGCTTCGGGTTTCCGCGCTATCGCGGTGGGCCGATGTTCTATGCCGATACCGTCGGCGTCGACACGGTCTACGAGCTCATGGCCAAGCTTTATGAACAGCAGGGTGAGTGGGTGAAGCCCGCGCCGCTTCTAGAAAAACTCGCCAAAGAAGGCAAGAGCTTCAAGGACTACGCCGACTCGAATCGAGCATGAGCTCGAGCTCAGCGTCGAGCACGCGCTTGGTGCCCGGCGGACCAAACGCCGACGGAGCCGCCGTCAACGTGCTCGAAAATCCTGGTGGTGACCAATGGGGGCTAAATCTGGTGACCAATGAGCAGGCCCAGTCGTAAACCTCGCAGCAGTAGCTGGATACGCCGACACAACTCCCGACTCTGCGCTAAGCTATACACAGCCCTATGACAATCGAAAACGAAACCGAAACGACGCCCGAAGCGAATCTGAAACCATGGTTGCTTCTGCTCGGAGTCATCGTGCTTCTCGCGATGATCGGTCTCGGCTTGATCGGATACCGCGTCCTGGAGCGGCTCGACGCCATCGAGACCCAAGTGTCCACACTCAGCACCCAGGCTGTCGAAGCGACCGATGCGTCGGAGCGAGCGTTGGCACGAGCCGAGAGAGCAGAACAGGCGGCCCGAGCTGCCGCCGAAGGGCGCCTGCTCGCGGAAGCAGACTCGGAGCGGGCAGAGGAAGACGCGGAGCTCGCGCGTGACGACGCACGGACGTCGCGCGCGGATGCCGAAGCTGCGCGCGCCGAGGCGGAGCGCATCCGCAGAGAGGCCGAGGCGGAGATGAACCGTCTCGAAGACGCGTTGGGACAAATCGCGGAGACGCGTCGCACCGCGCTCGGTCTCGTCATGAACTTGGGAGAGGACTCGCTCAAGTTCGACTTCGACAAGTCGGAGCTGCGAGCCGGGAACAAAGAGCTTTTGAGCCGCATCGCCGGCATCCTGATGACGTCGTCCGACTATACCGTCTCCGTCAACGGGCACACCGATGACGTCGGGAGCGTCGAGTACAACATCGGTCTCTCCGAACGAAGAGCGATCGCGGTACGTAATTACTTCGTTGAAGCCGGGATCGATGACAGCATTCTCACCGTCGAGGGATTCGGCAAGTCACAGCCCCTCGTGCAAGGAACGTCCGATGAAGCCCGGACGAAGAACCGGCGCGTCGAGCTCGGGATCGTGAACACCCGCATCAAGTATCCGAGCGCCGTCAGGCGATAGCCGCAGGCGCGCCCACTTTGCGCCTTTGCGACTCTGCGCCTTTGCGTTAAGAAAAAAAGCCCCGAGCGGTTTCCTGTTAGCCGACGCCGACCCCGGACTGTTCGGCGTCGCGGTGAGCTCTCGTAGCGTCGCTTGCAACGAGCGCCTGCTGAGCTCACTGAAGGTCAGGCGTCGGTCTACCAAGCTTTCCAAATGTAGCCGGGCCTTCTTCGCAAGGCGTCCGTGGATCGCGACAACGGGAACGTCTCGGGTGCGTTCGCTACGACGAAGCTCTTAGTTGCGAGAAGGTCAACCGAATCGCGAACTACACGGCCTTCGAGCTCGCGGAGACACGATAGAGCTCGGCTTGGAGATGGCTCATTTGTTGATAGCGGTCGTCCGGCCTCTTCTGGAGACAGCGCAAGATGACCTTTTCGAGGTCTTCGGGAACGTCTTGCTGGATGGCGCGCGGCTCCGGGGGATCGTCCTGAACATGCTTCATCGCAATGCTGAACGGCGAGTCCCCTTTGAACGGCAACTCGCCGGTGAACATCTCGTAGAGAACGACGCCCATGGAGTAGAGGTCGCTCCGGTAGTCGAGGTCGCCTTTGCCCTGCGCCTGTTCCGGTGACATGTAGTCCGGCGTTCCTATGACCAGCCCTGTCTCTGTCATCCCGGATTTTTCTTGTTCACGGACGATGCCGAAGTCCATGATCTTCACGTCACTTTGATGCGTGAGCATGATGTTTTGCGGCTTCACATCGCGGTGGACGACGTTCGCCCCGTGCGCGGCCACGAGCCCGGCGGTAGCCTGTTTCGCGATGTGGAGCCCGATGCCCATAGGAAGCGCGCCTCGGCTGCGGATCAATTGTTTAAGGGTCATCCCCTGGACGAACTCCATAGTGATGAAACGGATCCCGTTCGCTTCCCCGAAGTCGAACGTGCGCACGATGTTTCGGTGCGTGATCCTCCGCGCCACACGAATCTCGGTCTTGAACCGCTCGAGGATACTCGGATCCATCGATGCGATCTCCGGACGCAACACCTTGAGCGCCACCAGCTCGTCGAGATCGCGATCGTGGGCTTGGAAGACCATTCCCATGCCTCCGCTCCCGAGAACGCGCCGGATTTCGTAGCGGGTACCGAGCTTCGAGCCAGGCTCGAGAGACGACAAGGTTACAGCGGGTTCGTCTTCGCTCCGCGCGGCCACACCGTCGACAGAGGTGGGGATGTTCCGCTTCGCTCGCGTGCGCGACTCGGAGATTTGGGTTTGGCGCGCTGTTCCCGTCGACAAGCTGAACACCGGGACCGGCACATCGAATCCGTGGAGTGCGAGGGGCGAGTGCGGCTCGGCCGCGGTGCGATCCTTGATGCTCTCGTAGGCGTCTTGCGATAACAACACTTCGCCCGGGTGCGCGTCCGACGCCAAGCGGCCCGCGACGTGGACCACGGGCCCGAGCAGCGTATAGTCGAGTCGATCGGAGCTACCGACACCGCGCCGAAAACGGCTTCGCCCGAGCTGACACCGATGCTCGGGACCAACGCGTCCTCCCTGTCCGTCTCGTCCCCCAACTCCATCAGATGTTGGATGGACACGGCGCAGCGGATCGCAGGCCACACACGATCGTCCCCCATGAAGATCGCCATCATGCGGTCACCGATGAACTTGTCCACTTGCCCACCGTAGCGCTCGACGAGATCCGCCTGACGGCTGAGCGCTTGGTTCACTCGACTCAGGACTCTCGACGGTTCACTCATCTCGCCGCGCAAAATCGCATGTGCCTTCAGATCCGAGAACAGCACCGTGACTGGACGTTTCTCTCCGCCGACGTTCGCGGTGGCGTCGGTTCTCCGAATCATGTCGGCCGCGGATTGCGAGATGAACTTCTCCATGACCTGCTTTTCGCGGAGCTCGCCGAGAAGAGCGCGGAACGCTTTCGCGAGTGTTCCGATCTCGTCGCCAGAGGTCACTTCCACCTCGCTCTGGTAGTCCCCTTCACGGATCTTGTTCGTCACTTCCACGAGACGCTGGAGGGGTCGCGCTAGCCCACGCGCGAGCAGATGGCTGGCAATGGCGGCGAGTGCGACGCCGAGTAGCCCCACAAGAAGGACGCTTCGCTGGAACGCCCGGAAAGGTGCAAGCTCGACATCGCGCGAGCGCAGCGCCGCGAACAACCCGATTGTCTCCTCGTCGACGGTCGAAAGCGGCGCGAACACCGCTTGATAGGTTTCGCCGGCCAGGTCGATGCGCACATCTTCGGCGTCCGCGGGCATGGACTCCGATTCGAGCCACGCCGCGAGCGCTTCGGTGCTCTCGGCAAGCGTAGAGCCAGTCTGCCGGTAGCCATCTTCCGTCCGCGAAAAGAACACGACTTCGCAGTTCGCGAACTTCTTGATACTTACCGCCAGGTCGTTCCCGATCTCGTAGCCGGAGACCACCGCGCCGATGAGCTCGGGACCCACGAGAAGCGGTACCGAAACCGCATGGTAGAGTCGATCCGCCTCGCGCCACACGCCGCCCACCTCATAGCCTTCGAGTGCATCCGCCACGAGAGGATCCTGAGAGAGATTCACACCGGTGAGCGCCGGAAGGTCCGTTCGTGCGACGACACTCCCCCCGTAGTCGGTGATGATCATGAAGTCACTTCCGACCTGGCCGACCATGTCGCGCGCAGAGTCGAGCGTTGTCGCTTCGTCCAACTCCGCGACCGCCTCTTTGAAGTAAGGACTGTCCACGATCACCGAGTTGATGAGGGATAGCTTCTCGACGCGATCGGCCTCGAGGTTCTCGTAGAGATCTCGAGTACCCGAGAGCGCCCTCTGGAGCGATTCCATCGCCAACGTGTTGGCGCGCTGGACCGAGAACACAAGAAGTGCTCCGCTCAGACCGACGACGAGAACGAGGCAGAGAATGAAAATCTTTGCTTCAAGGCTCAGCCGCGACCAGAAAGAATCAGTACTTGCCACGCTTCCTCTTGTAGGGCTTTCCGAACTTGTTGAGATGGGGGCGTTTCTTGAATTTGGAAACATCGAGCGTCAGCCGCACGCCGCTCGCACCAGCCTCGGTCACGACCACGGGCTGAGCGGTTCCGCCTTGCTCGCTCCACACTTTGACGGTGTAACTACCCGGTGGCACGCCCTCGATGGTGAAGCTGCCATCGACCTCGACCCAAGTGTAGTAAGGGTTGGGCTGCACGAAAACGAACGCGCTCATGTCCGGGTGGATATTGCAGTAGATACGAACCAGGCCCGGATTCTCGAACACGAAATCTTGCTTCGCACCCGATTTGTACAAACCGAGGTCGAAACGGTTCCCTTTGGAGATCGAGAACACGTTGTGCATGATGTTGTCCACGTTCGGAAACGTCACGCTTTTTCCGACGGGAATAGCCTCGACGTGCGGCGTGAATGACTTGTTCTGCGAAGTGATGACAACGTTTCGCTCTAGTAGCTCGTTGGGAATGGCCTCTTCGACGCCGTCGACGTAAACGAGCACGTCTTTGACCAGTCTTCGCTCGACACCCCGCTTCTCGAGCACCGCGACCCGCCCCGAGATCTGGGCAGACGCATCGACCGATAGGAAAATCAGAGCGAGGAAACCGAAACAAAATCTACTCATGGCGTTCGTTCGAGCGAGGAATCGCATAGTAGCACAGATATTGCTTGACGCCAGTTTACGCCTTCCGTACGATGAAGACGATTCCTTTCCGCGCGAACAACCCAAGGAGACCAATTCATGCGCCTTTTGCACTACTTCGTCATCGTGTGGGTTGCAGCTCTATCCACTCTGGCGCGGGCTCAGGACGAGCCGTTCGAAGAGCCCGAGGAGATCGAGTTTCGAATCTCGGGCGAGGTCAAGGCGCACTACCGCTGGTCGCAGGAAGACGACTTCCCCCTCACTTTTTTTCCACCCGAGTTCACGCCGGTGGGACGGGATAGCGTCGAGCTCCGCACGGTTTCGCCGGGATCTTCGCTCGAGGTCAGTAAGGCCACGATTTTCTTAGAGGCTGATTTCCCTCGATCCATCTTCGGACGCGTGAAGATCGACTTCATCGATCTCTATGACCGTAACCCGACGTCAGGCGATCGGAACGTCGACGTGGACGAAGCCTATCTCCGTTTCGGGATGAAGTACGAATCTCTGGAAGCCTTCGCCGGAAGCCATGTCTACGCGCTGTTCGGAAAAGCGCCCAAGTTCGAGCGCCAGCTATTCCGGCGCTTTTCGAGCTACGGTCTCGTATCGACGGCGTTCAACCGTTTCAACGATATCCAACTCCAGTTCGGCGGCAGCATCGGCACCAATTTCTATTTTCGAGCGCAGGTCAGCAACGGCAACCCAATATTCATGCGCGATCCGAACGCGCTCGCTGGTGACAACGGCGTCGTGCCACCACCCAACCCCGATATCACATTCAACTCCGGCTTTCCCATTTTTTACCATGCCGAGGTGGAGGAAGTCGCCTTCGACGGCAACATGGAGGGCGGTTTCGGAGCAGGCATCCGCTTCCTCTCCGAAGACCAAGAGACCGGCGTCGATATTCTCGGCTTCTACTACCAAACGACACTATCGGAAGCGGCACCACTCAATGGAACTTTCTACGAAGGCGACCTCGATATCCTCAACGGTTTCGGCGTTAGCCTCGAGCTCGACGGCGACAAGAGACGAGAGTGGGGATTCAACGTCGACCTGGCGGTGCGCGACCTCGGCCTTTTTCTTCAATATGTCGACGAGGAATCGGCTTCGTTGCCGCGCACCGGCTTCGAATTGGAAATCGGCTACAGCATCGTCACCGGCGATCCTGGAGATCCCGGCGCACTGTTCACGGTCATCGAGCCGGTGCTCCGCTACAGCTATCTCGACAACGATTTCAGGGCGCCGCCGGGATTCGTCGCCCCGAGCGTCGCGTGGGACTGGACGAAGATCGATGTGGGAGTGCGCCTCGCGATCATGCAGAACATCGATCTAACGATGGAATACGCGTTCCACGACATCACCGCCAAGCAACAAATCGACCACAACGAGTTCCTATCGACGCTGCACTGGCCGTTTCCATAGCGCCCGCGCTCCGACGAGCAAGTTGCCCCCTGCCCCTGCCCTTGCCCCTCCGGGCAGACGCAGGGGGGCTGTTCGTCAGCGCTCGTGCTCGAAGTAGCCTCGGGTCAGGCTCGTACCCAGTATCTCTATCCTGTCCTCCGGCAGTTTCGCGAGGACACCGTACACTCTCACCGCAGGAAGCGTGGGGCGGCGTGATACGTCGACTTGAACGACGTAGATCTCGAGCTTCTTGAACTTATACACGACCCTCCCTTCGGCGTCGACGCCGGTGAGCTCCAAGTCGGCTCTCTCGGCCGCAGCACCTTCCAATACGCGCCCGTTCTGCGTCAGTACGATATCGGCTTCGCGCGCCACCCGGACGCTTGCTCGGAGATCGCCGAGATGATCTACGACGAACGCGCTACCTTCGTTCGGCGCGAGCCCGAGTCCATCCGCGGCGACGCGGTTCCGCGCTTGCTCGAAGCCGGCGTGCGCAATGAACTCTTCCGAGATGGTGTCGCGGTAATCCAAGGACTGGCGCTGCCACTTGAGAGCCAGCGTTGCCAGTAGGAGTGTCGGCGGAAGGAGAACCGCGATCGCGACGAGGACGACAACGAGCGCGGCGCCGTGCGAATTCAATACCCGACTTTTTTCCAAGCGTGCATCCTTACTTCAGGGGCGAGGCCCGAGCCGCGTTCGACGACGCCGGCGGCCAGCCCGACTGCGTAGCGCCCGGACGGACGCGGGAGATCGAACTTCAGCACGAGATTGGCTTCCTTGGCTCCCATGTAGAGAGAGCCCAAGGCGTCGAACGCCACGAAGTCGAGCTCGTCGGTCCTGAGCACGTTCATCCTGACGGGAAGCTCGCTCGGATGGAACGGGATCTCCGTCGTGGCAACGTCGCCTTCCTCCAACTTCCTCTGCCAGGCTTCGAGCGAGAAAAGCATTCGCGGCTCCTCGGGTGGCATTCCAACCGAGCTCGTCGCGGTCTCGATCCAGGCACGGCTGAGCTCGACCACCACGAAGTCGCCGATCGTCGAACGAACGAGCGCGAACAAATGGCCGTCGATCGGATCCCGAGTCAACGAAATCCCCACCCCGGGCAGTGCTCCAACGAGCTCCGGCTCCACCGGCGACAACGTCTCGTCGAACGCCATTTTCCAAAGCGAGCCACGGCCGGCTCGGTCCAACAAGAAGTAGAGATACCCATCCGTGCCTTCGATGATCGTGCCGGGCGTTCCGGCCAACCGGAAGACGTGCTCCGGCCGCCCCGGCTGACCCTGAGGATCGAATTGGTAACGATAGATAGCGCCTTTTTCACGACTGGTGACGTAGAGAGCGTCGTCGACGGCGAACGCCATGCCACCCGCCTGCGCAATCGCTTCCGTGCCTACGAAAACCGTGACTTCCGAGTCCTTCGAGATACCGCCGCCCGTGTCGGGTGCGACACGCGAGAGGTGGCCGATGCGAAGGCCCCACGCAGCGACGAACAACGAGCCCGCGAGAGGCCCCCTCTCGGGCCCGAACGTCAACGTCACCGGCGCCCTCACGTCCTCGAACAACGCGATGTCGTCCACGCGTGCCTCGTTGAATCGGTTTTCCATCAGGAAGGTGTACGCGTACGCGGGATCCCGGTGGGGGTTCGCGCCGGCCGCGAGGATCACTCCCCAATCAGCGCCCGCGCGCGACGCGACGCCGGCCGGATAGTCGATGGGATGAAAATATCGAGACAGTCGCAGGCCCGCGTACCGGCTTTCAAAGTCGACAGTGCCGGAACTCGGCGTCAACGCGACGGCGGTTACAAACGACAGCGGCGCGAGCGCATCTGCTCCCGGGAGAAACCGCACGCGAACGCGTACGGTCTTCAGCTCGTCGCCGTCTTCGACTTTTCCCGACGCGATGGGTTCTCCACGCTCGTCCAAATACTCGAATGCGAGCGAGACGACGTCGCGCGAGAGCACGCGAGCTCCCACGCCGACGACGTCTTTCACGAGCTCCATCACACCGTCGCCTTCCGCTTCCCGCAGGAAGTAACGCACTTCGCGCAGACCAAACACCCTCCCTCCCGTGTCTCGAGAGAACCGATAGCGAAACGATCCATCTGCCGATTCCAGCGAGCGCAGCGCCATCGTGGTCTCGGACGCGCGCACGACTTCGGCCACCTCGTGCCGCCCACGCGCATCCGTCAAGAGCGCGATATCGCCTTTGTCGAACGAGTCGGCGCCGGCGAGGGCGACGTCCTCTCCCGGCTGCTGGAGCTCGGAAAGAAACACTCCGGCCGTAATGTTCGGATTTGACCGCACGGTGAGCGACGACGGCCCCACGCGCTCGCCTGGGACTCTCGGCAAAACGCTCGCAATACCAACGCCTAAACCGTGCCCCGCCAACGACAGCTCGTACGCGATGTCGTCGAGCGCGAGCGTCGCGCTGGCAGAGGTGGTCGCAAGCTCGGTCTGAGCTTCGTACACGCGCCGGACATGCTGCATCGTCTGAGCCACGAGTGCCATGACCACGAGGGTGATAGAGAGAGCAAGAAGCACCTCGAGCAGCGCGAACCCGGACTTCAACCTCTCCCCCTTCCCGCCTTCGCGAGTAGCTTTCGCCTCCAGGGAGAGGTCGGCTCGCGCACGCGAGCCGGGTGAGTGGGAGCGACTAAACGCTCCAGTTCTCAAAAACCCAACACAAAGCGTGAACGTGTCAGAAGCCATCATGATGAACGTGTGCGTGTGATGCACGAGCACCCAGTCGCGCATTCCTTCGAGTTTCGTGTTCTCGACGCGCACGACGCCGTCGTTGGGCTCGTTGAAGCCGACGCGGTGCCCTCTGTCGCCCGCAACCACCCCAAACTCGACAGTGGGGACGGGAAGCTGCTGATAGAAGCTTCCATCCCCGAGCTTTTGACCGCTATCACCGGTCATCCACTTGTACACGCGCGAGTGTCGCATCGAGCTCGCGAGCGCAGCGGGTCCGTTCGGCGGCGAGAGCATGACCACCCGCTTCAATCCGGAACGGTAGCCCGTACGAAAACCGTTCCGCACGATGATGTTGCCGAGCGAATGCCCAATGAGGTGGTAAGCGGGAGCCTTCACCTCGTTGTCGATGAGAGCCTTGAGCCGTTGGGTGAGCTCGTCGAGCGATTCTCTCCGCGGAGAGTAGCCGAAGAGATGGGTCTCGTAGCCGCTCCGCCGGAGCCGCAAGGCGAGAAGCGCCATCGAAATCCACGAGCGGCCCATGCCGTGTAGCAAAACGACAGCCTCCGCCATGTATCAGGCGAGCTCGGCGCCCGCGACGCGCTCGTAGACTTCGCGGTCCGATTCCGAGAAGCAGCAGAACACCACGCGCTCGGGCGTGACATTAGCTCGATGGGCTCGATGGGCTCGAAGCCACGCGCGGACGGCCGATTGGGCGACAACCGCGGCTTTGTCGATCGGATAACCGTAAATGCCGGTCGAGATGCACGGGAACGCGATCGAGCCGAGCTCGGCGTTGGAGGCGAGATCGAGCGCGCTCCGGTAGCAGCTCGAAAGAAGCTCGGGCTCCCCTTCGCCGCCGCCGCTCCAGACCGGCCCGACCGCGTGGATCACGTACCTTGCCGGAAGTCGAAAGCCTTCGGTCATCTTCGCCTCGCCCGTCCGAGCGCCACCGAGACCGCGGCACACCTCCAAGAGCTCGGGTCCAGCGGCCCGATGAATGGCGCCGTCGACGCCGCCACCGCCCAAAAGGCTCGAGTTCGCCGCGTTGACGATGGCGTCCACGTCCAGGCTGGTGATGTCGTCGCACACGACCTCGACCCGGCCGTCCAGATAGATCGGCAAGAAACGAAACCTCCCGGAAGCACCATGATAGCTCCCATTTGCTATTCTAAAGGTAGATCCACAAAACAAACCGAGGTTCCAGGCGTGGGCTCGACGCCCGCGAACCGAGCGATTCTGCATGTCTGACCGCTACGTTCTGATCGTCAATGAAAACGACGCCTTCTGCGATCGCCTTTCGCAACTCCTTCCATCTCATGGAGTTCGCATGGTGATCGCGAACGACAACGACAGCGAGACGCTCTCGTTACTGGCTCGGCATCGACCGAAGCTCGTCTTCATCTCCGTGGAGCTACCGGACAAAAAAGGCTTCTCGCTGTTCACCAAGGTCAAGAAGGCCCAGCGCAACGTGCCGGTCGTGCTCACGACCTCGACGGTCTCGAAAGCCGACATGAAGCTCCACGAGAAGCTCCGCATCCACGCGTCGGCTTACATCGACAAGCGCGAACTGACTGACGAACTACTCGCCGAGATTCTCGAGGCGCGGGGGTTCTCGAACACCGCACCCGAAGAGGGAGAGGCTGCGCCTGAAGCCGAGGCCGCTGAGCTCGTCCGCGGCGAACCACTCGACACCGCGCCGAGCGACGAGAAACCTGAACATCGTGAGGCGGATATCGACCCGAGGCTCACACAGTTTCTCGATCCCGAAACCGCGGCGACCTTCGACGAGATTGACGAAGAAGCATCCGAGTTCACGCGAGTGCCGAAGACGAAGGCCGGAGACGTGTCGCCCGAACGCCTCGCCGAGCTCGAAGACCTCGCCGCGCGACTCGAGGACGAGCTCGAGCAAGCGCGCAGCGACGCGCGGAGTTCTCCGTTCACGAGCGAGTTCGTCACGTTGCGCGAAGCAGCGAACCGCAAAGAGGAAGAAATTGTAGCGCTCAAAGAGACGATCAGCCGTCGTGACGGCTACGTGTTGGTCGTCAAGCGCGAGCTCGCCGAGCTCGCCAAAAAGCTCGTGGATGCACAAAAAGACCACGAACAAAGCGCGGAGGAAGCGACCGAGCTCGAAGAGCGCCTGGACAGCACACAGAAAAAACTGGAGCACATTGCCGCCGAGCTCGAGGAGCAACAGCGGCTCCACGAGCGCGAAATCGAAGCTCTCAAGGAGGCTCTGTCGGAGGAGCAAGTCCGCGTGACGGTCACCCGTCACGAGCTCGAAGGCCAGATCACGGAGCTACGCGCGGAGCGGACCAAGTTGGTTCAGGAAGGCGAGGAGTCACACCAGAAAGCGCTCAAGGAGCTCGAGACGATCCTTCGGGAGGAAAGGGCGACCGCAATCGCCGACCTCAAGGAGAAATACACAGAAAAGCTGAAAGAGGTCGACGAAAGTCGCGGTCGAACGCTTACAGAAGCTCGCGCCGAGCACGAAAAGGAGATCGCGGCGCTGCACGAAATGCATATCGCAGCTCTCGAGCGCGCCGCGGCTGAAGCTTCCGAAGCGACGGGCGACGCGGCGGCCAAGAGTGCCGAAGGCCTCGAGCAGTCGAACGCGCAGCGGGTCGCGGAGCTCGCGCAGGCGGAGCAAAAACGTTCTGCGGATCTCGAAGCCGCCGAAAAGCGACACCGTGCCAAGCTAGAATCGCTACTCCAAAAAAACGGCGCCGAGCGCGAAGAGCTCGAGAAGAAAGCGGACGCCGCAGTCAACGCCAATGAGAGCATGCTGGACGAGGTCAACGCGAAAGTCCAGGACGTCCTCAAGAGCTGGGAGAAGGAGCGCCAAAGCCACCACCAGACCCGTGAGCGCTACGAGACGGACCTCGCGGGCCTTCAGGCCGAACACACCAAACACTTGGAGCAGACCGAGCAGGATCAGTTCTCGGTGCTCGCGGGGCTGTCCCGGAAGTTCCGCGACGAACGGACCAAGGCGCTCGAGGCCGAGCGCGCCCGAGGAGAGTTGAAGCTCGAGGAGCTCAACCACGAGCACGCTGGCGCGCTCGCATCGCGCAACAAACTGCACCAGGAAAAGACAGAGAGCCTGAGGACGGCCCACGAGAGTGCGCTCGCCGAGAAGGGCCTGGAAATCGAGCAAAAAATCGCGGACGCGATCGAGCGCGCCACGAGCTCGCTCACGAAGGAACACGAGGAAGCCCGGCAGAGCCACGCGAATCAGCTGGCTTCACTCAGGCAGAGCAAGGAGCAAGACATCGGTTCACTCCAGGCGAGCCACATGGAAGCGCTGGCCAAAAAGGATCAGGAAGCGCAACAGGCTCTGCGAGAAGGCGTCGAGCAGGTGAAAGCCGACACCGGCGACCAGATCGAGCAACTTCAAGAGGAACATGCCCAAGCGCTTGCGGCCCTCCGCAAGGACTACGAGGAGGAGCTCGGGACCCTGGAAGAGCTGCATCGAAGCGCCGTGTCCCATCACGAAAGTGCTGCGCGCACGACTCTGAGGAGCGTCGAGGACGAACGGGACGAGGCGCGGGTGGTGCTCGACGGGGTCCGCGCCGAGATGGCGGAGATGGCGGCCAAACACCGCTCAACCGTGTCTGTGCTCGAAGAACAACAAAAGGCCGAGCTCAAAGATCTCAAGGACGAGGCAAAAGCCAAGGTTTCGCAGCTCGAGGACGAGAAGCAATTCCTCGCATCCTCCGTCGAGAAGCTGAAACGTCAGTCAACCGGAGAGCTCGAGCGAGCCACCGATGCGCTCGCGCACGAAAAACAGCTCCACCAGGCCAACCGGAACCGCTACGAACGGCGGGTGACGGAGCTCAAGAGCCGGCACGCTGAAGGCCTCAAGCGCGTCGAGAACGACTGGATGCAAAAGCTCGAGCACCTCGAGAAAAATATGCCTCTCCTGCCATTTCAGTGGATCCTCTCGAGGGTGAGACCGCCACAGTTTAGGTAGACGAGACTGATGAGAGCTTCGGCAGAGTGGAGTCCAAAGCTGCGGTGGCTCAGCAGCCGGATTTTGTTGTTCATTCCTTCGAGTCGGCCGTTGCTGAGTCTCCACGTGACCCACGCGATGACGCCATCGAAGTGGCTGCGGATCATCTTCGCCGCGCGTTTGACGGGCTCTATCCTCGAGCTCATAGCGCGCCGCAGCCATCCTCGGAGAAACTTCTTGGCCCATGTCTCGGTTTTGTAGGTGTAGAGGTCCATGAAGTCGTCGCGCAGAAGCATGGCGCGGTAGAGGCGACGATTAGCTCGCACCTGCTCGCGGAGCACCCGTTTGTCTTTCGCGCTGCGGTTGTGTTTGGCCTTGAGAAGGGGAAACTTGGTGTTCTTGAGGTTGCGCCGGGCAGTCCCTTTGAGCTCGCGCACCAGCTCGCGCCGGGTCTTATCCACGGCCTCGTTCAGATGCTTGACGATGTGGAAGCGGTCAAAGATCACCCGTGCCTGAGGAGCCTTTTTGCCGACGACAGTTATGTACGGCTCCCACATGTCCATGCTGACCGCTTCGAGCTCCGCGGCTCTTTGTGGTCCGAGCTTGCGGAAAAACCGCAGCAGCGTCTTGGCCTTGCGCTCCTTTCCCGCCCAGACGACCCGGCCGCTGAGATGGTCTATTACCACTGTTAAGTACTTGTGGCGTTTGCGGTAGCTGATCTCGTCCATCCCAATCACCCGCAATCCATCGAGCTCGCGCCGCTCATCCCGCTGCTCGGCAACCACTCGCTGGATGATCCGTCGCACCGAACGCCACGTCACTCGGAAATAGTTCGCTACGGCGCTGACGTCCGTCCTCTGTGCCAGCCACGCTACCTCTTGTTCGAAGCTTTTGGTAAAGCGGCTTCCCTTGTCGGCCCAAGGCACCTTTTCTCTGACCACTCCACACCGCCGACATAGCACTCGTCGGATCGAGTAGCGAAGATAGGTCCGGACTCCGAACAGGTCCAAGTGCCGCCAGTAGCGATTGTAGCGATCTTTGTTCTTGCGGACCTTTCGTCCGCAAATCCCGCACAGAGGCTTCCTCCTCCGTGGTACTACATCCACCACCACTCTGGCTTTGTCCGCCTGGAAGTGGAAACCTCGGACCCACAGGCCTTGCAATCCGATGAGCTTGTTGACTAACGTAGTAACGCGCATCGCGGGAACGCTCTTTTCTCTTTCGGAAAAAAAGATTCTAGCGTTCTCGCCG
Organism: Candidatus Marinacidobacterales bacterium; assembly: GCA_965237955.1. GTDB lineage: Bacteria > Acidobacteriota > Vicinamibacteria > Marinacidobacterales > SMYC01. The sequence goes on from OZ250169.1 coordinate 6,823,065, forward strand.
ATGCGCATCTACACATGGCTTACCCTCTCAACCCACGGGCCTCACCAAATGCCACTGCCCCTCAGCGGGAGACGAGGCTGTGGGAAACGCCCCCACGTTTGTTCTGGTCGTTCAGACCTTGCTCACGACTGAGTTCTCTTCGAAGCCTGGAAGGGCGTTTTCCATAGCCTCCACTAATCGAGCCCCCCCTTCCTTATTCCATATGAATTAATCTTTCTTGTATATATATCAGGAGGGGCCTGTGGGCGCTCGTGGGAAACGCGAAGCGTTTTCCAAGCGATTGTGGAAAACGCCGCTCCACGTTTGTACGTGCTCACAACCTTTCCCTAAACGCCTCTCTCGCCCGGAGTTTTCGGCGTTTTCCACAATCGCGGCAGCGTCCATAGGCCATGCCCTCCAACACAAATCAGATCCCCCGAAACGACAGGAGAACCAAGAATATTAACGGGCGGAGCGAAAAGGCCGCGTCGACGGCGAAGCGCGACGGGAAGGCCAATCTCGAGAAAGTCCTCCTGCAGCACGAAGAAGCTAACGCTTCGCTTCGCAAAGAGTTCGAGATGGAACTGGCCACCTCGAAGCAACAAGTCCACCGTGCCAGCGGGTTCGAGGAGTCCTATCAGGAAGTTGCCCGCGAGCTCACGACGGTGCAAGGCCAGCTGGAGTCACTGACTCGGGACTTGGCTGACGCTCACGGGGAGCTCGCCGAGCGCGACAAGCTCGTCGCGAAGCACAAGAAGAAGGTCGCCGACAACAAAGAGACGATCGACTCACTGAAAACCGTGATCAACGACTTCTCCCGCTCTGTCGATGGCTACCTGCAAGATCGGGACGATCAGGATCAGACGATCTCGTCGCTCAAGAAAGTCATCGCGGACATGTATCGGAGCATTGATGGGGAAGAGCAGAATTGATCAGCATTCAGCCAGTCAGCATTCAGTATTCAGGATCTACGACAGAAGCGACGTTGCTAAAGGGCACGACGGAGATTTGAGCGCCCAGCGCCAACGGAGGCCAGCGGAACTGAATGCTGTATGCTGGGATGCTGCTACGACTGAATCTTTCTCAGCTTCTCCAAAATCTCATCGGCGATCTCCATCTCTTCTTGCGCCGAGAGCAGGTAACCGGGCAGAGTAGACCGGTACTTTTGGCAGGCTTTCAATAAGAGCTCGACTTCCGCCGCCTGTAGATCTACCCGGCAGCCGTTGGCGGGAACATTGTCCCCTCCATCGTCTTGCCGGGTAGATCCATTTCCTATCGGCTGCGCCGTACCCTTAGTTGTCTTTGTCAGAATCCGACTCGTCCGAGGTTTTCGGAGCCGGAGCGGCCGGCCGCGCATCGAGCTTTGACTTGGCTTTCGGGCTCGGAACCGCCTTCGGGCGATCTTGAGCGAGTTGAGAGCTGCGCCGGGGGGAGATCTCTCTGCGGTCCTCGACGGTGACGAGAAGCACTGGCGGAATCACGTCCTCCATGCGCTTGCGATCATCGAAGAACGCGTTCCGGATGCTGGACGTGTGGATCGCGACTTCTTCCATCTCAGCGTTCTCGTCGTCTTCGAGAGCCGCAATCTTGTCGAGCACCTCGAGAATCGCGCGGTTCAGCGGATCGTCCTGCCCCTTCTCCTTGTCCAAGTGCTTGCCAATCGCATTGGAGTCCGCAATCGACAGTGGGTAGATGCGGTAGCCATCACGAGGCGAGCTGTAAACGGACTGGAGCACACCGAGGATCACCGAAAGGTTCTTCGCGTAGATGCCGCCTTTGTGCCAGCGCGTCATCATCGCGAGGATACGGCCGACGATGTACTTGTTCGGCTGCACACCCGAGAGGAGCAAGAACGGGTCCCGCTCACCGATGAGCGAGTCGATGACCCAATGGTTCTCGATCTCGAGCATCCGCAAAAACACTGGATAGTTTTCCGGGGTGATGCCGACACTGCTCAGAAACTGCGCGTAGGTTACCGCAGCTTCGACAGCTTCGGTGGTGCGGCAGCCGAACACACCTTGCAGCAGCAGGTTCTCGATCTCGCCGACACGTTCTTCGTTGGGCAAGCCTGTAATCTCGGCCTGGATTTTTACTGCTTCCATTACCTGAGCCATTGTTTTCTACCTCTCTCTTCTAATCTGCGAACAGCTGCTGCGGTGCGACTTCTTCTTGCCGGTAGTCGCCGCGAACCAAGAGCACCTGCGGGATGCAATCCTCGAGGGCTTTGGTGTTGTCGAAGAAGTTGCTTCTGATCTTGAGGGCCTGGCGAGCCACTTGTTCCATGGACTCGTACCAGCGCAGTCCCTCGAGAGTACCGATGCGATCCAGGATGTCGAGGATGCAGCGGTTCCGCGGGTCGTTTTGACCTTTTTCTTTCTCGAGGTGTTTGCCGAGATTGTCGATGTCGGCAACGCTCAAGTGATAGATCTTGTAGCCGTCTCGTGGCGAGCTGTAGGTGTTCTGCAGCACGCCGAGCACGATGGCGAGCGTCTTGGGATAGATACCACCGGCGCGCCAACGCGTGAGCAGTTGAAAGCACTTCGAGCTCAAGTACTCGTTCGGTGGAATCGTCGACAGCAGGAGGAAAGGATCGGTCTCACCGATGAGCGCATCGAGCACCCAGTGGTTCTCGATTTCTAGCATTTTCAGGAACAACGGATAGTTATCCGCGTCCAGACCCGACATCCTGAGAAATCGGGAGAAGGCGATGGAGGCTTGGGCTCCTTCCGGTGTCCGGGCCGACATCACTTGCTGGAGGATCTTGTTCTCTACGTCGAGAACAGATTCTCGCGTCCAAAGTTTGGCTACTTGTTCCGCTTTCGGCATGTCCAGTTCATCCTTGGTTGGCCTAGTTAGTACCCGTCCTGAAGCCTGTAAGGGATTGAGAAAAAAGGAGAAATCGCAAATTTAGGGCTAGTCTTCTGAGGGGGTGTCGATTAGGACCGTGTCGTTGAAAACATCCGATTCTAAATGACTTAACTCCAAAGGAGACCAGCCCTAAATGCGAAAAACGATCAACCCACAGCCAAATCTACGTGAGCCCTGGCTGGAGCTGGAGCACGCACGCGAACTCGAAACGATCTCGTCGCTGCTCGATGCCCATCCTAAGCTCAATGAGCTGGTACTGCAAGACCTGAAGTCGGTCACCCCATCGGCAGGGAGCGATGTTGGTCGTGGGGGAATGAGCGCGGAGCAGGTTCTCCGGGCGTTGTTGGTCAAGCAGCTGAATCAGTTCAGCTATCGGGAGCTGGCGTTTCACTTGGCAGACTCTCGAAGCTATCGGACGTTTTGCCAGCTCGGCATCATAGAGCCGACCCCGTCGAAGTCGACCCTAGCAGCAAACATCAAAGCCGTGAAGTTCGAAACGCTGGAGCAGATCAACCGAGAGCTGGTGAGCGTTGCCGAGGATGCTGGGATCGAAAAGGGAAGAAAAGTACGAGTGGACTGCACGGTAGTGGAATCAAACATTCATCCGCCTACAGACTCCGAGCTTCTTTATGACTGTGTTCGGGTTCTCACTCGCCTGATGTGCGGAGCTCGCGAACTGCTGGGTACAGTAGTGGTCTTCGGCAATCGAACGCGTCGAGCGAAGAGACGTCGACTGGGAGTTCTGAACGCGAAGGATAAGCAACAAAGGCGTCGCGTCTATCGAGATCTACTGAAGGTGACGGAAGAAACCTATCGCTCCGCTCAACGCGTTGCAGAACAGTTGGAAGAGTCGGGCTTGACCGAGCCTGTGAAGCGAGCGAGTACGGAGAGGATCGCCGCGGATTTTGAGCACTTTCTCGTCCTCACCAAGAAAGTCATCAACCAAACCCAACGCCGAGTGATCGACGAAGAGCGTGTGCCTGCAGAGGAAAAGGTCGTTTCTGTCTTCGAAGAACACACCGACATTATTCGCAAAGACCGGCGCGAGACCCTCTACGGTCACAAGGTGTGTCTGACTGGTGGTTCGTCCTCGATGATTTTGGATTGCGTGATCTTGGATGGGAATCCGGCCGATTCAACTCTCGCGGAAACCATGATCGACCGTCTAGTCGAACTCTACGAGCGGGCCCCGCGCCAGGTCGCCTACGATGGCGCGTTTTCTTCAAAGGCAAACTTGGAAGCCATCAAAGGCAAGGGAGTTGAAGATGTTGCCTTTACCAAGGCTCAAGGTTTCGCCGTGACCGATATGGTCAAGAGTTCCTGGGTCTATCAACGCCTGCGGCGATTTCGCTGCGGGATCGAAGGCGTCATTTCGTTCTTGAAACGAGTCTTTGGTCTCGACCGATGCACATGGCGCTCATTGCCTTCTTTTAAATCGTACGTATGGGGTTCCATCATCACCTGCAATCTACTGGTGATGGCGAGACATCTATTAAGATAATAACTATTACTCTTCCGCTCCCATAGCCTTGGATTCCTGACGATTCGCCTCTCGTTTCGTCCAAGATTTTCATTCGCTCTCAACCCTACGAAGTTCCCTACCGAAACCGTATAATACCCACATCTTCGGTAGGCCTGTCGCACACCACAAGTTATGGTGTTTCTGGACAGGAACTAGTTAGTGGCTGCGACTTTGACGCCGGAATCCGATCCGAGACAGCGCCGGCAAGAAACAGGGCCACCACGAAAGGAAACTGGCGCAACCCCTAAAATTGTGTTGATGTTTAGTGAGTGTAATCATCGTACGGACAATTTTCAAAATTGTCAAGAGTCTAGATATTGGAAAAACCGCGGCGGCGATGCGGACGAATGACCGCCGCGGCGGCCGCCATCAGCCGTCAGCCATCGGCCCGATTCCCGGCATGGTTTTACGAGACGACGTTGTCGCGGGGAGAGCGGTGTCGTTCGTTGGCGGCGATCTCGAAGAGTGGAGCGACGGTTATGCTTCGCGCGCCGCGGTTGCGCCAGCCTCGCTCTCAGACTCGTCCGGATCGGTTTCGACCTCGGCCAAAACTACGCGATCCTTCCCGCTCTGCTTTGCCTGATAGAGCGCCTGATCCGCCGCCGTGTACAGCCGGTCGGGCTGTAGCTCCCGGACGCACCTCGTGTCCGCAATGCCAATCGAAAGCGTCAGCGGCGGTAGCTGGGTCGAAACCCAACTGGCTTCCACGATCAACGTCTTGCGAATACGCTCGGCAAGCGTGAGCGCTTCGCTTTCGGTGATGTTGGGCGCGAGCACGATGAACTCGTCACCACCGATGCGCGCGGCGAGGTCGGTGCTGCGACAAGTGTGTCGCAACGTGCGGGCGACGGCGCGCAGAGCGTTGTCCCCCGATTCGTGCCCACCGGCGTCGTTCACGCGCTTCAGACCATCGAGGTCGAGCAGCATCAACGCCAGTGGCTGATTGTAGCGGTCGACGCGCGCGAGCTCTTCTCGGAGCCGCTGATCGAAGTGGCGGCGATTCGCGAGGCCCGTCAACGGGTCGGTCAGCGACGCCCGCTGTAGCAGATCCTCGTTGGAGCCGATGATGATGCCGAGTCCGATGAACACGATCGCCGTGGACGCCGCGATGTAGCCATAGGTCAACGCACGCGCCGACAGCTCGCTCGCCATCCACTCCCAATTGCCGAACTCCGCGTGCGCGAGCGAGCGCATCAACAAGAGCCCGCCAGGCGCACCTATCGCAAGAAAGAACCCCAACACGGGATACAGCCGACGCCTAGGGATGCTCGCAAATGACATTCCCAACCAACGCGGCAAGTCTTATGCGGTTTTCGACGAAAAGCAAACGGCCCACCGTTGTAGTAGAATTTTGGGTTTCGACCCTACAGGGTGTTTGTTGATGATTATTCTGAAATTCGGGGGCACATCGCTCGAAAGCCCGCAGCGGATCGCGACCGTGGTCGATATCGTTCGCGGCAAGCACGAAGCCGGCGAAATCGCGGTCGTGGTGTCGGCGATGGCGGGCGTCACCGATGCGCTGGGCGAGGCTTGTCGGCTCGCGGCCCGCGGACTCTACGTCTACCGGGAGACGATGGAAGGCCTCGCCGAGCGACACCGAGAGGCCATCGCGAAGCTCGCCAAACAGAGCGAGCGCTCCGCCCTGGAAGAGCGGGTCGAACGGCGTCTCGAGGAGCTCTCCGACCTCCTCCACGGTGTGTCGCTCGTTCGCGAGTGCTCGCCCCGAATTCTCGACCAGGTCTCGAGCTACGGCGAGCGGCTTTCCGCTGACCTGATGGCCGCCGCCCTTCGCAAGGCCGGAACCGACACCGAGTACGCCGACGCCCGAAACTTCATCGTCACCGACAAGACTTTCGGCTCCGCGCGGGTCGACACCGAGGCTACCGAGCCCAAGATCCGGGACTACTTCGGAACACACAAATCTCTTCAGGTCGTTACTGGCTTTCTCGGCGCGACCGAGGACGGCGAGACGACCACGCTGGGGCGCGGAGGCTCCGACTACACGGCGGCGCTTCTTGGCTCCGCACTCGAGGCCGAGCGCATCGAGATCTGGACCGACGTCAACGGAGTGATGAGCGCCGATCCGAGGCTCGTCAAGTCCGCGTTTTCGCTCCCCGAGCTGAGCTACCAAGAGCTCATGGAGCTTTCCCATTTCGGCGCCAAAGTCGTCTACCCGCCGACGATCCATCCGGCGCGCGCCAGCCAAATCCCCATCATCATCAAGAACACGTTCGAGCCGAGCTTCGTTGGCACCCGCATCGCGGAAGAAGCAGCGCCGAGCGAGCGTCCGGTGCGCGGCATCTCCTCGATGAACAACATCGCCTTATTGCGCCTCGAGGGCGATGGCATGTTGGGCGTGCCGGGAACGGCGCGCCGCTTGTTCGAAGCGCTCGCGCGCGGACAGATCAACATCATCCTTATTACCCAAGCTTCGAGCGAGCACTCGATCTGCTTCGCGGTCGCGCCCGAAGACGTCGGAGAAGCGCGACAACGTGTCTCGGAAGAGTTCACCCTCGAGCGCAGCGCCGGTCTCATCGACGAGCTCGTGGTCGAGCGCGAGCTTTCAATCGTCGCCGCCGTCGGCGAAGAGATGTGCGAGCGACCCGGGATCGCCGGACGGCTCTTCAGCGTTCTCGGCTCGGCCAGGATCAACGTGCGTGCGATCGCCCAGGGCTCTTCCGAGCTCAACATCTCGCTCGTCGTTGCCCGCGCCGATGAAAAAGCCGCGCTCAACGCGATCCATAACGCCCTTCTCGGTGAATCGTTGCGCTCAGCACACGTCGTCGTAGCTGGTCTCGGGGGTGTGGGCAGCGAGCTGTTGTTGCAACTCGCGAGCCAGGCGGACGCGCTCCGGGCTTCGCATGGGCTCGAGTTGCGTCTCGCTGGCGTCGCCACGAGCCGCGCGATGAAGTTCGACCGGCTGGGCCTCGATCCGACGCGCGGTCGAAACCTCGTCGCCGACGGACGGACGGCCGACCTCGACGCGCTGGCAACGTTCATCGAGTCACTACCGAGTCCGCGCGTGTTCGTGGACGCGACCGCGAGCGAGAACGTCCCGAAAATCTACCAGCGTCTTCTAGCGCATGACGTCGCCGTCGTCACCGCCAACAAGATTCCTCTGGCGGGACCGATGGCCGAGTTCCAGAAGCTGGTGCAAAACGGACGGCTCTATTACGAGACCACCGCCGGCGCAGGTCTCCCCGTCTTGCGCACGGTAAAAAACCTGGTCGCTACCGGCGACACGATCGAGAGCATCGAAGGCGTCTTCTCCGGAACGCTGAGCTACCTCTTCTACCAGCTGCGAGAAGGAGTGAGCTTCGAAGCCGCTCTCGAGGATGCTCGCGAGAAAGGCTACACCGAGCCCGATCCGAGCGAAGATCTGAGCGGCGCTGACGTTGCGCGCAAGCTCCTCATCCTCGCGCGGACGGCGGGCCACTCCATCGAGCCCGACGACGTCGCCGTCGAGTCTCTGGTCGGGCTCACCGAGACCATCCAGAAGCGGCAGGAACAAGCGAGTGCCGACGGCCAGACGCTCTGCTACCTTGCTCGCTTCGACGGCAAGACCGCCCGGGTCGGGCTCGAAGCCGTGCCGGCGGGACACCCCGCGGCCACCGTCGAGGGCAACGACAATCTTTTCGCCATCACGACGTCGCGGTACCAGAGCTCGCCTCTCATCATGCGCGGCAGTGGCGCCGGCCCCGCCGTCACGGCCGCGGGCGTTTTTGTCGATATACTGCAAGCATGCGTGGAAACGCGATGACAAAGACACCCGTAGCCGTCCTCGGTGCCACCGGAACGGTCGGACAACGTTTTCTGACGCTTCTCGAAGACCACCCGTGGTTCGAGCTCACGGCTCTGACCGCGTCCGAACGCTCACAAGGAAAGCTCTACCGAGACGCGGCGCGCTGGGTTCAGGCAACTCCCCTGCCCGAGCGGTTCGCCACCATGGAGATCCTACCGACGGCGCCGCCTCTCGATTGCCCGCTCGTTTTCTCCGCTCTCGACGCGAGTGTCGCCGGCGAGGCCGAGACCGCATTCGCCCAAGCCGGACATCTCGTCGTCTCGAACGCGAAATCGCACCGTTTGGACCCGGACGTCCCACTCGTGATTCCGGAAGTCAACGCCGCACACCTCGATCTCGCGCGGAGCTCGCCCCATGCTCCCGGCGCCATCGTCGTAAACCCCAACTGCTCCACCATCGGCCTCGTCCTTGCGCTCAAACCGCTCGCGGACCAGTTCGGTATCAAGAAGGTGTCGGTGGTGACGATGCAAGCCATCTCGGGAGCGGGGCTTCCTGGTGTCGCCAGCTACGAGATCGCGGACAACGTCGTGCCCTACATCCCGGGTGAAGAAGACAAGATGCAGGCCGAGACGCGAAAAATTCTAGGAGACGACGACTTGATCCTGAGTGCTCAATGCAACCGGGTGCCGGTAGTGGACGGCCACTTGCAGTGTGTTTCGGTCGAGCTCGACCGGAAAGCCGACGAGACGGCGGTTCGGGACGCTTGGGAGCGCTTCGAAGCCGAGCCGCAGAAACTGGAATTGCCGAGCGCGCCGAAACGGCCCATACATTATTTAGAGGGAAGCGCCGCACCACAGCCACGCTTGCATCGTGATCTCGAAAAAGGCATGGCGGCCAGCGTCGGACGACTGCGACCTTGCCCGCTGTTCGACTACAAGTTCGTCACGTTGTCGCACAACACGCTGAGGGGCGCCGCGGGCGGTGCGCTTCTTCTCGCCGAGCTCGCCGTGGCTCGAGGCCTTCTCGAGACCGCTCATACATGAGCGCGAAGGCATTCGCTCCGGCCACCGTGGCCAATGTCGCGTGCGGCTTCGACGTGTTGGGGCTAGCCCTCGAAAAACCCGGCGACACCGTCACCGCCGAGCGCGCCGACGAGCCCGGAGTTTCTCTTACGTCCATTGATGGTGAGGACAGGCGGCTGTCTCTCGATCCCGAGACGAACACGGCAACGGTAGCCGCCAGCCATCTTCTCGACCAGAAGGACGTCGACCCGTCCGTCGGCGTTCGCATCGCGCTCACGAAGGGACTGCCGCTGGCGAGCGGCATGGGGAGTAGCGCCGCTTCCGCCGTCGCCGCGGTCGTCGCCGTCGACCATCTGCTGGAGCTCGGAGCGAGCCGCGCCGAGCTTGTCGAGAGCGCGCTCGAGGGCGAGCGCGTGGCCGCCGGGGCAGGTCATGCGGACAACGCAGCAGCGTGTCTCTACGGAGGCTTCGTTCTCGTACGATCGCCCAACGAACTGGACGAACTGGATGTTATTCAGTTGCCGGTGCCCGAAGGTCTTTCGGTCGCTGTCGTGCGGCCGCACCGCGAAGTCTCCACGAAAGATTCACGTGTTCTCTTGGGCGACGTCGTAAAGCTGAAGAGTGCTGTCGCGCAGTGGGCAAATCTAGGCGCTCTCGTTGCCGGCCTCTACACCGAAGATTGGGAGCTCATCGCGCGGGCCCTTGTCGACCACGTGGCCGAGCCGGTGCGATCGAAGAACATCCCCGCGTTTGATGACGTCAAGCGCACCGCTCTCGACGAAGGAGCTCTTGGATGTAGCCTCTCCGGTTCGGGGCCTTCCATGTTCGCGCTTTGCCGCGACCTCGACACGGCGCATCGGGTCGCGCGCCGGATGCGGTCGACGTTCCAGGACCGGGCGAGCCTCGAAGCGGATGAGCACGTGTCGCCGGTAAGTGGGCAAGGAGCCCACATCATCTGATGCGCTTCGTGAGCACTGCCGGGAAGGCGCCTCCGGCATCGCTCCAAGAAGCCCTTTTTGCCGGTCCGGCTCCCGACGGCGGGCTCTATGTTCCCGAAGCGCTTCCCGCGATCACGCCGCCCGAGGGCGGTAGCCTCAGCGACACCGCTTTCGCCATCGCCCGAAGCTTGCTCGCAGGCGATATCGCCGACGAAGTGCTCGAGCCCATCGTACGCGAGAGCCTCGACTTCGACATTCCTCTCGTTGCGCTCGACGACGGCATCCATAGCCTCGAGCTCTTCCACGGACCCACGCACGCGTTCAAAGACGTCGGCGCGCGTTTCATGGCGCGCCTCATACTGCAGTTTCTCGACTCAGAGGCCACGGTCCTGGTGGCGACGTCCGGCGATACCGGAAGCGCGGTGGCGCATGCTTTTTTGGGGCTCGACGGCATCCGCGTCGTGGTGCTCTTTCCGCGCGGCAAGGTTAGTACGCTTCAGCAACGATTGTTCTCGACGCTCGGGGAGAACGTGTCCTCGATCTCGATCGAGGGCACCTTCGATGATTGTCAGAGACTCGTGAAGCAGGCATTCGCCGATCGTGATTTGCAACGACTCGTCTCGGCCAACTCGATCAACGTCGGACGCCTGCTGCCACAAACATTTTACTATTTCCACCTGTTCGCGCAACTCGATGCGTCAGCGGGCGAGAGTCTCGACGTGTGCACGCCGAGCGGAAATTTCGGAAATCTTACGGCCGGACTCATGGCGAAACGGATGGGGCTTCCCATCTCGCAGTTCATCGCCGCCACTAACGTCAACGACATCGTGCCCGAATACCTGAAGACGGGCGCGTTCGAGCCCCGGCCGTCCACCGAGACGCTCTCGAACGCGATGGACGTCGGCAACCCGAGCAACTTCGCGCGTATGCTCTGGCTCTATGACGGCAACGTCGACGCGATGCGACGCGATGTCGTCGGGCGCCCCTACACCGACGAGCAAACCCGCGAAACCATCCGATCCGTCCACGCGCGCCTCGGCTATGTTCTCGATCCTCACTCGGCGATTGGTTACATGGGTGCACGGGAGTCCAAAGCGGCGACACGCGTGTTTCTCGCCACCGCGCATCCGGCCAAATTTCGAGAAACCGTCGAGCCGGTGATAAAGAATACGGTGCCGCTACCGCCCACGATTCGAGACAGCGCCACCCGCCCCGAGTACGTGAGCGAAATGGCGGCGGACTACGAAGCTTTGAAAACATTTCTCAAGTCGGCCAAGTAGAGTTGATCAGGAGTCAACGTTGCGGTTTTCTCGCCTCGAGCGTTCGCGCGGCGCGAGCCTGAGCACTTGGAGACCTGGCTTTGCGTAGCCACGAAAGAGCGGGTCGAGTTCTCGCGAAAGGACTACCTCCGGGAGAGGGAGTCGATGCTATTCGAGCGGTCCGCGTTCGAAGTCAAGGGCCGGCTGCCCGTACCGCCGGTTTGAATTTCTAGCAAAGCACGACGCCGTTAATGCTTCTCCTGGATACGGTACAGCTTGCTCGCGGTGCGGATGAAAAGACTATCGTGGGCGACAGCAGCGTTTGCCTGCGTGTGCTCGTCGAGGCTGTTTCAACGCCAAAACACGAAGGATTCTACGGCCGTTGCAACGGGTTTCGCAACGACTCGAGCGTTCGGGCGGGAAGTTGTGCATGTATGTCACAATACAGTCTATAATGAGGATATGACTAGCTATATTTATGTGGAGGCGGATGCTTGAAGACCGTACAGATGACCCTCGATGATGACCTCGTCAGTCAGGTCGACAAAATCGTGGAGCGCCTCGGGACGACCCGATCCGCGTTTACCCGGGAAGCTTTGCGGCGTGCGCTCGAGGAAATCCGAATAGAAGCACTGGAGGAGCAGCATCGACGGGGCTACGAACAGCACCCAGTCAGTCCAGGCGAGTTCGACGATTGGGAGACGGAACAGGTATGGCCCGAATGAGACGCGGCGAGGTGCGCTGGTACAAGTTCCAGCGACCAGACAAAAATCGCCCGGTCGTCATCCTGACACGCTCATCTGCCCTCGAATTTCTAAGGGAGGTTACCGTGGCGCCCATCACCTCGAGGGTCCGAGACATCCCATCCGAGGTAGTGCTCTTGTCGGAGGATGGCATGGATCGCGACTGCGCAATTAATCTGGATCACGTTCAGACGGTCTCGAGAGGGAAGATCGGCGCGTTGATCACGACTCTTTCGAACGGGCGCATGCAACAGGTGCGAGACGCCATTCACTTCTCGCTGGATCTGTGAGGCGCAACTGTCGAACCGGCTCTCTGACGTTAGTCCGGCAACCCGAGGAGTCCACGCACGGATATGTCCTCGTCGAGCTTCGGCCAGTGAATGCCGTATCCCTTGCCGATGAATCGCCACGTACGGCAGTCCTCATCGGTGGCGAGCTTCGCTCGCCGACCTCTCCCCCTACGGGGGAGAGGTTCATTCTGGGAGGTCTCAGCTGTCCAATAGCTCGATCAGATCGTAGCCGTCGCCCATGTCGGGGCGGAAGGTTCGGGTGCCGAGCTTTTCGGTCAGTGTGTCGGCGAACGCGTTTGCGGACTTGGGCTCGCCGTGGACGACGAATACCGTGTCGGGCTGTTCTTTGCTGCCGCCGGCGGTGCGTACCCATTTGAGAAGTTCGGTTCGATCGGCGTGTGCGGATAGGCCGCTGATGGGAATGAACTGCGCTTTGATGGGAACATTCTCCCCGTGAACGCGCACCGTGCGTTTTCCCTCCATCATCGCTCGGCCGCGCGTTCCGGGAGCTTGATACCCGGAAAGCATGATGAGGGTTCTTTTGTGCGGTAAAAGGCGTTTCAGATGATGGAGCACCCGTCCGGCGGTGAGCATGCCGCTTGCGGAGATGATGATCCGGGGTCCGGGGAGTTTGTTGAGTTTCTTCGATTCGTCGACGGAGCGGTGGAACTGGACGTTGTTTGGGAACAAGCGGCTTCGGCCGTCGTCGTTCAGGGAATCATCGAGGCTCAAGTCCTCGATATGGCGGGAGTAGATGCGGGTCGCATCCACCGCCATCGGGCTATCGATGTGGATTGGCACGTCGGGAAGACGCCCGGCTTTGATGAGCTGCCGCAGGCACAGCGTGACGAGCTGCGAGCGGCCGACCGCGAACGACGGGATGAGCACCGTTCCCTTGCGATCGATGCAATCGATGAGCGCCTCGCCAATCTGCTCTTCGATGGAGCCGCTCTTGTGCTCGCGATCGCCATAGGTCGATTCCATGATCAAGAAATGACAATCGGGGAGCGGGTCGGGGTCTGAGTGCAGGGGCATGTTGTAGCGCCCGACGTCGCCGCTGAAGACGAGCCGGATGGTGCGCTCTCCCGTTTCGAGATGAACCTCGACCATCGATGCGCCGAGGATGTGGCCCACGTTCAGAAACCGCGCGCGCACGCCTTGTGCTGGCTCGAGCCACTTGCCGTAGTCCACCGGCTCCATGAAGCCGAGAGCGCCTCGGGCGTCGTCGGACGTGTATAGCGGGAGCGCGGGTTTGTGTTTGCTGAATCCTTCCTTGTTGGCGTAGTGGGCATCCTCTTCCTGGATCTTCGCCGAGTCCATCAACAGGAGCTGGGCGAGATCGAACGTTGCGCGCGTGCAATAGATCGGGCCGCGAAAGCCATCCTTCACGAGCCGGGGAAGGTAGCCGGCATGGTCGATGTGCGCATGTGTCAGGAACAAGAAATCGACATGCTCGGGATCGAATCGCGGTTTCTTCCAGTTCAAATTTCTCAGTTTCTTGAGCCCCTGGAACAGCCCCGCGTCGATCAAAAACCGCGCGGAGCCGGTTTCGACCAGGTGTCTCGAACCAGTGACGGTGCCGGCACCGCCGTGGAATGACAGCCGTGGGTTCATCGCATCAACTCGATCCCGGGCCGAGGGATAGCGCACAGCCTCGACGCCATCGGCTCTCATGTCCCGACCGAGTTTTTGTGCGCTCTCATAGCGGCTGGGTGAGGCAATCCGTGAACGATACGTACGAAACGGCTCCGACATCAGATCCACGCCCCGCGCCGTTCGGATCGCTGTCTGAAACGAAGTGAGCTCGACGAGAAGCGGCGAGAGATCGGCCGTGGTACCTTCGAGGAATAGGAGGCGGTAGTAGGCTACTTCCGCGAAGCACGTCGGAAGTGTTTGCGAGCCGTACCAGATGCCGCGCTCGGTCTTGACGCCAAAGCGTGAACCGTGGCGGAGCGGGGGATATCGAAACGGCGTGAACAAGAGGTAGTGGAGCCCTTCGAGCCCTTCGAGGTCGGGCGTTACTGCGGGCTTCGAGTCCTCGAGGAGCTCCTCGAGAAGCACCTGCTCGGCGTCGGAATCGGTAAGCTTGCGGGTGGAGATCCGATGCTGCGCCTCGACGGCTCGAAACGCGCGCGCCGCAAGGCGCTTGCGATTAGAGGCGCCCCCGCATCGCGTCCAGATACTCTACGACATGCACCAGTCCTTGAATCGAGCGCATGAGCTCCGACGGCTTGCCGCCGAGATGGTGATTCTCGGCGTGCAACCACTCCCGGTTTTTCGCCTCGTCGCCCCCGGTCAACGGGTCGAGGCTCCGGTACAGACGCACGAGAAGAAGTGACAACTCGCCCTCTTTGCCGTCGACGTCGACCTCACGCGCACCCCGAGCGAGCCGCGACAGACTCTGTTCCGGTTACTGCCCGTATTCCGCGACGGAGAGACCGGGCACGCGCCGATAGTGGCGCTGGTTTCGCGTCACCACCGGGATGCCATAAGCAAGACTCCTCTCTTCGATTCGCAAACGACGTCGCAACTAGATTAGAATAGGCTCGCTCGAGGCACCATAACGTATCAATCTCACGATGTGAGCATGCTCTCGCGTGCCCCTCGAGCACACACCCGGTGCCTGTCGGCATAGAGGAGGGTAAAGGCAATGGGTGGAAGAAGACGATTCACGCTGCCAGTTCCGGTGGTCGCGCTCTGCATCCTCACTCTCACAGCGAGCCACTTGGAAGCCGACTCGGCCAAAATCTGGGCTGGGCACGCAAAGGAGTTCGAGGAGCTCCTCGAGAACGCCGAAGTCCTTTCGATCAAAGAGATCGGAAGCGGCGCCAACAACCCGAAGCGAGTGACGCTCCGGCAGGGAGAGCGCACGCTACGCGGCTTGTGGAAACCGATACAACGCGGTCCCAAAGAGTGGGCGTGGGAGAGCTACGAAACCGAAGTCGCCGCCTACAAAATCGATCGCATGCTCGGCCTCGACATGGTGCCGCCGACAGTCGTGAAAGAAATCGACGGGCAAAAAGGATCACTACAGCTCTGGGTCGACGGCTGCCGCCTCTACGAGGACGTCGAAGGTGACGATCACGAGACCGTCTCCTGGGAGCAACAGATCTCGCGCATGCGTGTCTTCGACACAGTCATCGGCAACTGGGATCGCGGCCAGCGGAACTACATGGTCGACGACGAGTGGAACGTCGTTTTTGATCGATCACTCCCAGGCTTTTTCGAGCTCGCACTACCTCGACGAGCAACTGGACAAACTGCCGCCCCGATTCGATCGAGAGCAAATCGAAAGCATGAAGCATTGGGATGTGGAGTACTTGAGCTTCCGGTTCGGACGACTGCTGCTCAAACCTCAAGTCAACGCCATCATCATCCGGCGCGACGCGTTGGTCCGATACGTGGACAATCTCGTCGAGAACCGTGGTGACAAAAACGTCTGGTTCGCGGACGACACTGAAAAGGAGTGACCCCATGAGCTCACTGGACCGACGTAGCTTCCTCAACGACAAGTAAGGCATCGTCATCACCTTCCGCGAAGAGAGCGGCTCGGTGGTGCGCGTATCCCACTCGCTATTCAACAACCGGAGCGATATCCAGCACCTACTGAAAGTGCTCGGGACGATAGCCTAAAGCCTTACGACGCGTTCCGGCTCTGGGCAGCGATTCGACTCACGATACGCTCGACTATTTGTCCGCGGTAGTGCGCGACGTCCCGCGGCTGGGCCCCTTGGGGCACTTTATACTGACTCGATATCGTGAATTTCTTTTCTTCCGGCTCCGATTGCATGAAGATTTTGACGAGCGTCGGGTAGGGTGTCTCACCGGCACCGGCCCACTCCCATGTGAGCGTGCCCACGAGGTCGGGTTGGTCAGCTTGGTGAAGCGTTGCGCCCGCCGATAGAAGCGCTTTTTCCAAATCCGCCTTCACGTCTTCAGCATGCTCACCTTCGATCTGAATGTCGCCAAGGGTCACTCCCTCGAGTTGCGATGATGAGCCACAGTTGATGGTTAGCGCCGCCAAGAGCAGAACGCTAAGGGACAGAAATACTCGACTCATGATTTCCTTCTTTCCAAAAAGGCCCGGTCGTGCCCCAACCCCAGCCGAGCCAATTGCGGTCCCGAGGTTACTACCGCCATTGCTGAGACTCAACCACCAGATTCCACCCCTAGTGGCTGATACAGCCCGACCAACAACATATTGGGGCCAACACTGTGGGACCGGTCTACTCGCAAAAATAGTTTGGGAAACTCACATTCTGGCTATAGTCTGAGGCTCATAAGGGTACGTCCGCGGGGGCGGGTGCGCTGAATCACTAATCGGCCAATGGCCGAAGGAGAGGTGTCATGGCAATTCGTTTGGGAGATACGGCTCCCGATTTCAAAGCCGATACGACAGAGGGTCCCATTCAGTTTCACGACTGGATCGGGGATGGTTGGGGCGTGTTGTTCTCGCACCCCAAGGACTTCACGCCCGTCTGCACCACCGAGCTCGGTGAAGTAGCGAAGCTCAAGAGCGAGTTCGACAAGAGGCACGTCAAAGTCGTGGGGCTCAGCGTGGACAAAGTCGGCGATCACAAGAAGTGGTCCGAAGACATCAAAGAGACCCAGGGAGTGGCCGTCAACTTCCCCCTCATCGACGACGCCAGTCGGAAGGTGTCGGATCTCTACGACATGATCCATCCGCAAGCCGACGACACGATGACGGTGCGATCGGTTTTCGTAGTAGGTCCGGACAAGAAAGTAAAGCTCACCATTACCTACCCGGCGAGCACTGGACGCAACTTCGACGAGATCCTGCGCGTGATCGACTCGCTACAGCTGACTGCGAACTATCAGGTGGCGACACCCGTGAACTGGAAGGACGGCGATGACGTCATCATCGTACCCGCGGTGAGCAACGAAGAGGCGAAAAAGAAATTTCCAAAGGGTTTCAAAGAAGTGAAACCGTACTTGCGCGTGACCCCGCAACCGAATCGCGACGCGTAAGCGCGCGCTGACGGTTTCTTTGGCAATCCCCCGGCGTCAGGCCGGGGGATCCAAACCTCGAGGGCGATCCCGCCTTCTCGGTGCTGGGAGACCGCGAGAGCCAGCGGCGACAAGTCGGAAGAAAAGGCGCAGACGGAATCTACAAATTCGACATCGTGATGCACGCGAGAACGGGTTCGTAGCGCTGAGTCCGGCCGAGCGCGACGCTGGAGAATCCCAACACCGCGCTTACCCCCTCGTTGAGCGAGGCGAGCTTGACGACGCCATCTGCTCCTATCGCAAAGCCATCAACCTCGATCCCTGGCCGGCCCCTCACCGCGCGGGAGAGCGCTTCGAAAGGCGGGCAAGGAACAGCCAAGAATAGCTAACGCGGATCGCTTACACCAACAGACTTCAGCGGGACTAAACTACATGAATATGGAGTCGCCGAGAGGACTTTCTGAGCCTTCCCACCCGACGGATCTTCAGGCTCATCAAGGGCTAGTGTTCCCGCTCGAGTAGTAGCCTTGGCGGGTGCGGACGATGAGGTCGTCTCTGTTTTTCACGCGCACTTCGAGGGGGCGCCAGTTGGCGACGTCGGTCTCGACTCCGGACTCAGGCTCGAGTTTCTCCCGGGGGATGTACGCCATGCGGTAGTGGCGGTGAAGGTCCTCCTGCACATCCGCGAACGCATCCTTCACCGCTTCGATATCTTCGGGAAAGTAGGCGCGTCCGCCGGTCGCTTCGGCAAGCGTGGTGAGAAACGGTCGGTTCACGCTGTAGGTACCATCGGGTCCCCAACCGGTGAACCCAACGGCGTAGATCGTCACCTCGCTCAGCTTCGCCGCTTCGACCGCGTCCTCCTTCGTCGACTCGCTCCCCTGCTGTGCAGGGCCCGAATCGTCACCGTCGGTAAAAACCAGAAGTGATTTGCGGCCTTCGACGACGCCAACCTCCTCGAGAGCGGTGATGATGGCATCGTAGAGCGGGGTCTTGCCCGCGGCTCGCATGGAGCTCAAGATCGCATAGTGCTCGCTGAGGTCGTAGGTAAAGCCCGGCCCGAAGCGCACTCCGTTACCGAAAAGGCCGATCCGTGCGGTGTCCCCCTCGCTCAGGTTTTGCGCGAACAGGTAACCTGCCGTTTGAATCGCACCCAGGTTCGATCGGATGCTCGATGACGAGTCGAGCAGCAGCATCGTCGTTACTGGCGTGAACTCCGCGTTGAAGAACTGAATATCCTGGGGCTCGCCACCATCGAGGATGACGAAATCGCTCTCGGCGAGCCCGGGAATGAAGCGGCCCCGTTTGTCGACGACGACGACGTCGAGCGTCACCGACTCCACCCGGACCGCGAACTGGACGCGGCCTCCTCGCGTCTGCGCAGGCTGTCCAGCCTCTTGAGCTTGCCGAGCCTCTTCAGTTTGCCCGCCGGCGGCTCCGGCCAACGTCAGGACGGCACACCCGACAGCACCGATGTGAGCTACCTTATCCATGCTTCCCGAGCTCATAGTAGCACGCAGCTTCTACTTGGCTCCTGGCTCGTACGCGCGCAGGTCTTCGTGGAGAAGCGTCCCCCAATGCCAATGCGGTGAAAACCGCAGATAGCCATCCGGAACGTTGCACGCGACCGCACGATCGCCGAGCGCTTTCTGGAGCGCCATCACGTCCCCAACCGCGCCTGGTAATCTGTCATCGTCCGATTCTATACATTCAGCGTCACCTCGCGCAGAAGCCGCATCGGGCCGAGTCGCTTCAGCTGCGACAGCTCATCTTCCGAGCGCACGAGAAGCGCACCGGCGAAGCCAAGTGCGTTGACGGAAATCGAGTTCCACGACTCGCGTGCTCGCGGCACCACGAGCATCCAATCGCGGGTAGCGAGCAGATTGTACGCACGCGGATTCCCGAGAGAAGCCAAAAGCCTCGAGTACCTCTCATGAATTTTCGGCGCGGCGTCGCCGGTGCCGAGGCAGTCGTCGATACGACAAACCGCGTGCGCGAACGGAAGGCCTCGCGAATCATCATCGAGCACCGCCTCGATCGGCGTTCGCTCCGAACCGTCGCCGAGCGGCACCGGCACCACTTGGAGATGTTTGTGCCGCTGGCTCGCCCCCGCGTTGGGACCGGCGTTATAGAACACGAGCGCGTCGGCCTCGGTGAGACAGCGCCACGCGACATCGAAGTCTTCGCGAGTGAGAAGCGACTCCTGTTCTTCGAACGCGCGCGTCACGAGAAGCACGTGCTGATCGACGACGCTGAATTTATTCAGGACCGCAAAGTGCGTCTCAGAAACGTCGGCGACGAAGAGGTCCTTTTCCGGCTCGGCGAACGCGTCGAATCCGTCCGGTTTCCGGATGCTGTCGAGACGCTTGCGCTCCAGGTTTTCGACGACACGAGTGAGAAAGCGGACGCCGCCGTCTTCGATCACACGGCTCGTCGTCGAGATCGGCTGGAGCGATCCAGAGGAGAGCGCAGCAGCGGTAGTCTCGGCGACCGCGCGCCAGAACGCGCTATCGGATCGCACGATGCTGATAGAGCACGCCGTCGGAAAATCCCTGCCCGCGGTAGTAGTTCCGGGTGCCGACAGAGGAGATTACCGCCATCTTGGAAAAACCCTTTTCACGCGCAAGCTCGGCCGCATGGTCGATGAGACGGCGCCCGAGCCCGGAATGTTGAGCTTTCCGCTCGTCGCGCTCGCCGATCGTCACAGCCGCACCGTAGACGTGGACTTCGCGGATCAGCGCGCTGGCTTCGAGCTCGGCGATATAGGCAGGCTCTTCGGGAAGACACAGGCGCAGGAAGCCGGCGAGACGATCTGAGTCGGTAACGAACTGCAAGAAGGCTTCGTCACCGACCGAAGTGCGGTAGCGCTCGACGACGAGGCGAAGAGTCTCGGGCGAAGCGGTATCGCCGCGAATTTCGCGGGCGCGAATATCGCGGGAGCCGATGCCACGCTTCGCCATCTCCGACTCTGCGATCGCACGAAAATTCGTCACCCGGCTTCCGGCGAGGATATCATCACCGGGGATGTCGCGAATGACCCGCGAAAGGCGGCAGTAGACGGGCGTTTCGGTCATGCAATCGATCAGGATCTTCAAGAGCTCGTCTTCGGAGTACGGCCGATAGCGCCCGGCTTCGTAATGGGTCATCAACTCGGCGCTCTCGATAAGGCTGCATGGGTACAGCTTGAGCTCGTCCGGACGGAAGTCTTGATCCGAGAACAGGCGCGCAAAGTCGACCACGTCCTCGGCCGGAGTCGAGCCGTAGAGGTTCACCATCCAATGCGCCTGGACCTTGAAGCCCGCCTGACGCAGCAACTTGGTCGCTCGGCGGGACGCTGCGACGTCGTGACCGCGCTGGTTGAGCTCCAGCACTTCGTCGGAAAGACTTTGGTAGCCGATCTGGATCTTGGTGGCGCCGAGGCGTCGGAGCCGTGTGACTTCTTCTTCGGTGATGTAGTCGGGACGGGTCTCTAGCGAGAGCCCCACGCACCGCGCTCCCGCGGTCTCGTTCTCGCGCTGTACCACGGCGAGCTCGTCCCAGGTCGCGGACTCCGCCGCTTCTACCGCACCCGACGCGTCGGCTCGCTCGGTGAAATCTGACACGATGCGGTTGTACGGGTTGCCACCCTTACGACCGTCGACCTCTTCACCGATCGCTTCGAAATCGATCCGTAAACATGAACTCGAACGCGAGCTGGGAGGCGCATCGCGCACACCGGCACCGAAATCGTTCAACGCAACGAACGTACGCTTCAGGAACCAAATTTGATACGGCTCGGTGTAGAACGACCACGTGCCTCCGAGAACAATGAGCTCTATTTTGTCCACGGGATGCCCGATGCGGTAGAGCGCGCTCAACCGTGCAAGCGTCTGCTCGTACGGATCGAACTGATGCATACCGGCGCGTTGGGCCCCCGGTTCCCGCGACAAGTAGCTCTTCGGCATCTTCACGTCGTTCGGGCAGAAGATGCACTTTCCCGGGCACGGGAACGGCTTGGTGAGAATGGTCACCGGCGTGACGCCGCTGAGCGAGCGCACCGGCTTCATGCGGAGCTTTTCGATGATCGCCTCGCGCTCGGAAGGCCAGTCGTAGAGCTTTGCGAGATAGCGGTAGCCCGCGATGAGCTCGCTCCGCGAGAAGATGGACGAGCCGTTTTTGGGATGGCGGCGTAGGATGCGGTCGAGCGAGCGTACCTTTATTTCAGGAAGGGATTCCACCTCGTCGAGAATGGCGAGCAGGTCGCGCTCGTGGTCCTCGGGTGCAAACTCGTAGTTGCGCATCGTTCGTGAGAAGAATAGCGTAAACGCGACCTTGAACGAAGTCACGATCCGAAGCCTCAACGGCATCAACCGACGCTTTTACGACGAGCGCGCCGACGAGTTCAATCAAACGCGCGAGCGAGCGTGGCGCGGCTGGAACGATCTCTTCGACCGCTACGGCTCCCGGGTTCCGCGCTCACCCAGGGTCCTCGACGTCGGCTGCGGCAACGGCCGCTTCGCACGGTTCTTGCGTCAACGGCTTGCCGAGCCGTTCACCTACTTCGGCATCGACGCCAGCAAGCTTGGGCTGGAGCATGCCGAAAAACGACTCGTCGACATTCCCAACGTACATCTGGTCGAGCACGATTTCATCGTCGAGCCAGAACCGCTTCCGTCTTCGCTGGCTTCCGACGAGTTCGATCTCATCGTGCTGTTCGGGGTCGTCCATCATATTCCGGGACGGGAACATCGCGCCCGCCTTCTGACACGCCTCGCTCGGCATCTAGCTCCGGGCGGCATGTTCGCCTACACCGTGTGGCGCTTCGATCGCTTCGAGCGTTTCACCCGCAAGCTCGTGCCGTGGGACGATTTCCCTGTGGAAGGGAGCGAGCTCGAGCCCGGGGATCACATCATGACGTGGGGTGATGCCGGACCGGCTTACCGGTACTGCCACGCGATGACCGATGAAGAGGCCGAGACCCTCGAGCGCACCTTACCGCTCGAGGCGTTGGCAAGCTTTTCCGGGGACGACGACTTGAACCGATATTACGTTCTAATGAAAAAAACGCCACTCGACGCTCGCAAGCCCACACAGGGTGAACGTGGTTCCCGACTCGAGTAGCTGGGCACGCTCCTCCCCTGAGTGACCCCACACACCGTTCTTGCTGGCAGTATCGATCGCATAGAGACTTCCCGCCATCTCGACGATCAAAACGTGGACCCTCGAGATGTGAGGGTTCGTAAGCAGGACATCGCCATCGCATCGGTCCGAGCGTCCGAGAAGGATTCCGGAGCGCATCGCCCGTCTGCCGACTGGCATCGTCCCAACGCCTTCTTCAGACGCGATCACGAGCTCACCGAGCGGTTCCTCATCGTCGGATAGGAGACTCTCTTCGAGCGTGGCCGGATGCGGAAGCGCCATCGTGCCGGCGTCTCGGCGGCTAAGCTATGCCCATATCGCCTCCGGCTCATCAGGCCAGCCGCGATCGCCTCGTGAGCCGGGAGCGAACAACAGAGAGTACCGGCCGCATCGAATGAAAAACGGCCCATCGGCTTCGCACGCGCGCAGTTGGCTACCGCGCTCGTCAGTGAAACCGGACGGCGTCCGTAAATCGACGACGCGAAACGAGAACGGCTTCTTGGGGGACGACGGCGGCACGATCACGGCGAGATGCCGGAGGGACAAAGAGGGATCATCGCCGAGAAAAATCTCCGCCTTTTCGTGCCGCCCCACGATCGCGGTGTTGACTCGATTCTCGTGAGCGCGCAGGTAGCCCTTGGCCTGGACGCCGTGCTCGTCGAGAGCGACGACCGCGAGCCCAGGCTGCTTCCGGTCGTGCAATCAGTCTCGGATCGGGTCGTAGTACTCGAAAAACAGCTCGCCGGCCGCATGGCGCGGCGGCGGCGGTACGAATGCCGGCAGACATAGCGTGTCATCATTCGACACGCGGTCGAACGAGCGTTTCAACCAAAAAACGCGCGAGGCTTCGTCCACGGGCGTTTCTCCCCCACTTTGCTAAATTGACGGAACGCTATAGTTATGGACGGAATCGCCTCCCGGTTTCTGTGACCGCGAGCACGAAAAAGACCGCATGCTACACTTAGGGCCGGCGACAAAATAAGTTCCCGTTTTCAAGACGGTCGGATGGTGTAGTTCCATTTGGGTAGAGTCTGGTCCTTTGTAACGGAAAGCGCCTGCATCCGCTCGTCAGTGATTTTGACGCCCTTCGGATAACGACGCCGGATAAGGTGTGCGCGTACTCGCAAACCGGAAGAGGTGGTGGTCGTGCGGATGTATTTGAGGATGGTTTCGTAGCTGTCGAGATGCCTGCCTGCGTATTCCGGGGCATCGTGAACGCAGATTCCAGCCGAAGGTGAACATCCATTCCAAAGCATCGTGAACACGGATTCCGGGGATCGTGAACATCGATTCCGGGGAAGGTGAACACGGATTCCAGGCAACGTGAACGCCGGTTCCGGCATCGCGAACGCTCATCGATAGCACGTTTCAAGGCAACTCTAGGTCGTACCCGGAAGGAGGACGATCTAGGAAATGGCAGCTAAGAGGTTATCGATGAGAAAAATACGAGAGGTTCTAAGGTTAAAGTACGAGCTGGGTTTTACTCACCGCATGATCGCAAAGGCACTTCGCGTGGCGGTTGGAACGGTGAGTGAGTACCTGGCCAAGGCGAAGAAGGGTGGTCTGAGCTGGCCGCTCCCGGAGGAGCTGAGCGACGGGGAGCTGGAGGCAGGGCTGTTTCCGCCGCCGGGCTCGTCTGGCGCACGGCTGGGTCTGGACTATGCCCACATCCACGAGGAGCTGAGGCGTCACCGAGAGCTGACGTTGCTGCAGCTGTGGGTGGAGTACGCGGAGAATAAGCCGGGAGCGTACGGCTACAGCCGTTATTGCGAGCTGTACGGTCAGTGGAAGAAGAAGCTGAACCCGACGATGCGTCAACGGCATCGAGCAGGCGAGAAGACATTCGTCGATTTTTCGGGGAAGAAGCCTCACATCGTCGATCCGAAAACGGGAGAGCTCGTCGAAATGGAGCTGTTCGTCGGGACGTTGGGCGCGAGCAGTTACACCTACGTCGAAGCGACACTGAACCAGTCGCTGGAATCGTGGGCGAAGGCCCATAAGGGGATGTCGGATTACTTCGGTGGCAGTACGGAGATCTGGGTTCCGGACAACTTGAAGAGCGGCGTGGATTTGGTGGACCGTTACGAGCCAGGGATCAACCGGACGTACGAAGAGATGGCGACGCATTACGGTGCGGTTGTGGTCCCGGCTCGGGTGTTCAAGCCGAAAGACAAAGCGAAGGTGGAGTCGGCAGTGCAGGTGGCGCAGCGCTGGATCCTGGCGGTGCTTCGTCATCGCACGTTCTTCAGCCTGGCGGAACTGAACGAAGCCATCTGGGAGAAGTTAGAGGTCCTGAATGCGCGTCCGATGCAGAAGCTCGGTGTGAGTCGGCGGGAGTTGTACGAAAGGCTAGACCGGCCCGTACTGAAACCGCTACCGCAGGAGAGCTACGAGTTATCGACGTGGAAGCGGTGCAGAGTGAACATCGACTACCACGTGGAGGTGGAGAACAACTTGTACAGCGTTCCCTATCAGCTCATTCACGAGAAAGTCGAGGCACGGGTGACGGCCTCGGTGGTGGAGGTCCTGTTCAAGGGAAAGCGCGTCGCGTCGCATCCCCGCAAGAAAGGAAAGGGGCACTACTCCACGAACCCGGAGCATATGCCACGTTCGCATCGGGAGCACCTGGAGTGGACGCCGTCGCGGCTGCTCCACTGGGCGGAGCAGTCAGGTCGCGCCACGGGAAGGCTGGTTGCGGGGATTCTAGAGAGTCGGCCTCACCCGGAGCAGGGATTTCGCTCTTGCCTGGGAGTCATGCGACTAGGCAGCCGCTGGGGCAGTGAGCGTCTCGAGGCCGCTTGCGCACGAGCGGAAGCTTTGAGCTCTTACAGCTATCGCACGGTGAAAAACATTCTCTCGGCTGGTCTGGATCGTGTGGTGCTCGAATCGGACGCCGAAGCGAAACCGCGAGAGGAGCACGAGAACATCCGAGGCGCGGATCACTACGAAGGAGGAGAGTCCCGATGCTGACACCCGAAACGATAGAAAAGATGAACGCCATGAAGTTGTTCGGCTTGGTGTCCGCGTTCGAAACCCAGTTGAGCTCGAGCGAATACAAGGAGCTGAGCTTCGAGGAACGTGTGGGACTCCTGGTCGATGCCGAGTGGACCGCCCGCGAACAGCGTAAGCTTTCTCGACGACTGCGAGCGGCAAAGCTCCGCTATCCGGCATGTTTGGAGAACGTGAACTTCCAAGCGCCTCGAGGCTTAAACCGCGAACAGATCTTGAGCCTGGGCAACTGCCGCTTTGTCGGTGAGCGCCATAACCTGCTCATCACCGGCCCGACGGGGATTGGCAAATCGTTCTTGGCTTGCGCCTTCGTGGAGCGGGCCTGTCGTCGCGGCTTCACCGGATGCTACGTGCGAGCACCGCGCTTGCTCCACGAGCTCGCGGTCGCTCGTGGTGATGGTTCCTACGCCCGGCTTTTGACGAAACTCGCCAAGCTGGACTTACTGGCTATCGATGATTGGCTGCTTCACCCGCTGAAAGAATCGGAGAGACGGGATCTAATGGAGGTCATCGAAGACCGCGCCGAGCGTGGCTCCACACTCATCGCGACCCAGATTCCGCTCAAGCAGTGGCACGAAGCGATTGGCGACCCAAACCAGGCAGACGCTATCTGCGATCGCATTCTCCACAGCGCGCACCGCATCACTCTCAAAGGAGCTTCTCTGAGAAAGACCAAGGCTGCGCCAAAGGCATTTGACAACGCCGATGCATGAGCGAGCGAGGGACCACAGCGTCGATGCGATAAAAACGGGTGAAACCGCCAAACCCGGGGTACCAGACGATGCGGCGCCAAAACGACGCGCGAGAATGCCTCAGGAAGCGTCTTCTCGAGCCAGGCCATACCCCAGCAACCCCCCGAAACCAGCCCCACATCGCCCGGGGTTCGGCCGCGGCAGGTCGCTGCCTACGGGAGCGGGAAGGTCGCTTCGCGTCTTTCCTTACGCCCGCTCCCTCCGGCACCGACCTGCCGCCCCTTGCTACACAACACGCAGGTAAGATAGGTTCACGTTTTCAATCAGTGGGAAGGAGGTCACCCAACACTTCATCGCTTCGATGAGCGTTCGGCTTCACCGGATTCGCTGTTCAGCTTGCTCTGGATTCGGCGTTCACGATGGCTGGAATACGCAGCCTGCCCGCCCAGTTCTTGCTGATCTCGCTGAACAGACGGTGCTCCACTGGATTCCACTTGGATGTACCGGACGGATAGTGGGCTATGGTGATAGCGATGTCGTGGCGATTGCAAATCCGCGTTTGAAGCCCGTGCTTCCAACCCCGACACCGATAGCCATTGCTGCCCCCGGCGTCTGCCAATATCGCGAGGTCACGGGCTGCAGGATAGCGTCGCCGTCCTTCCGTTCGCCACCACTTCTCGATGGCATTCACGGCGAAGTCCGGGGTGTTGTACGAGGTACCAATGAACACTGTCCCGCGGTTCGCGAGCAGATCGTAGACGCCGTAGGGGATTGCGATGCCGTTCGATTCGGAACGGAAGTCATGGTCTTTGACGAGAGTCGGCTCGCGGTTCCAGGCCTGCCCGCCGTTTTTGAATAATCCCACCAGCTCCCGTTTCTTCGTGTCTACGCTGATGATGGGATGACCAGCTGCGGCAAAACGCTCGCGCAGTTCGGCGATACACGCGAATTGGGTATCGCGATCTTCGGACGTGGCACCGCACAGCTTCTTGTGGTTCACCCGCAACGAGAAGCCGAGCTGTTTGAGCAGTCGACCGACGGTTTTGCTGCTGACGTTCACACCGAGGCTTCTTAGCTCGCAAGCAATCTTGTCGGTGGTCCGCCGCGTCCATTTCACTCCCGTCATCGGATCGCCCGCGGTGTCGTGCTTCATGAGTTCTTCGATCTTGGCGATGACTTCTGGCGTTTTTTTTGCACGGCGCGCCGTCCGCCACCCTTTCGCCGAACTCCGTCGAGCTCAACATCTCTCATTAGTAATTCCCTACGACCTCTGGCTACCGTGCTCGGATCCATCCCGAGCAGTTCGGCAATCTGTTGGTCGCCACCGTGACCGAGCTTCATGGCCTCGACTCCCGCGTAGAGACGGCGCTGCTTTTCATCGAGCAGGCTGTAGAAAAGAACGATCGCAGCCTTCAACTCCACGGGGAGCACGCGGACTCCCCCGACCCAGCCCAACGTGGAAGGTGACGCCTCATGTACCTGGCGGGCCGAGAGCTGTTGCTTGCGCGTGCTCACATCGGTGGCCAGATACAGATATCGGCCGAACACCTGCTCGCGCGCCAATCTTTTC
This sequence comes from Candidatus Marinacidobacterales bacterium, assembly GCA_965237955.1. Classification (GTDB taxonomy): domain Bacteria; phylum Acidobacteriota; class Vicinamibacteria; order Marinacidobacterales; family SMYC01. The sequence continues at coordinate 6,850,785 of OZ250169.1, forward strand.
TCTCGGACCAGTTTCAACAGAGGAGCCTTGACGTCAACCTGCACCACGTCCTCGAGCTCGTCGACGTAGTAGCCTGCCTCACAGGCCGCGACCAACGCTTTTACCGTCGCAAGCAACGTCCCGTACTTCGAGAACCACACTGAGCGCAACGACCAAAGACCTTTTCGATCGAACTGGGCGATCTCGTCCAACGTGTAGTAGCTACCACGGTGGGAGTAGCTTGTCCGATACGCCAACTCATTGAGCTTTCGGAAGACGGTCGAGTCCACATCGGTACCCAACACTGCCTTCAAATCATCGAGGGTAGCTATTTTGTGCTTCCTCAACAGGCGGTCGAGATCTTCAGACTGATAGCTCGTAGGTCTCATAATAGGAGAAGTGCTCCTTGATAGGCGTAATCCTACCTAAAATGAGGACCGTTTGCCAAACACGCGCTGGTTGCTGAAGATCTACAAATGTTCCGTTTCTAGGGAGCTTGCCAGGCTCTCGTGATGCCAGACGACATCGCGATCACGACCTGAAACAGGAAGAGTGTGCTCAAAACTAGACAGTTATTTTGTCGGCGGCCCTTAGCACCAAAATGGGGGAGAAAATTGCCGTTCTCGACCGTGGCAACGTGGAGTTTCTCTATCCCGACGACTGGAGCGCGACGCGCACAAAGACGGCCACCTCACGCTGAGCGATCCCACCGAGTCATGTCGCCTCAAGGTCTCCTACACGAAAGTACCTCCCGAAGCGGCTGGCTTCCCCGTCGACCGGCTCTTGCGGCAACTCCTCTCCCGAGGCGGGATCGGAGACCGAGATCCAATCGAGCTCCGAGTCCAACCTCCGTTTCGCGTGGACCGACTACTCATATCCGTCCACCCACAAGAGGACCGGCGATGCCGCGGTGGCGCACGGACGGTTGCTTCTCGGCGCAAACGACCTGTTCCAGACCCTCATGACCCTTTATTACTGGGCCGACGACGCCTCGTGGGCGGTACCCATTTGGGAACGTATCTTCGAAACGGTGCAGTTCGGCGACGGGAGCCAGCTCGGGAGCCCGGAAGATCATTGGTCGCGACAGCGGCGGAACTAAATTCCGAGAATCTCCGAAAAGTCGATGGCGGTCAGCTCGAGAGTCGGAGATCTGGCGGGCCATCCCCGAGGGCTCCTCGAACCTGCCGGCCACCGGCGGCTCTGCAAACTTCTACGACGTCACCGTTCGCACGGTACGCCCCGGACGGGCGCAGGAGTATCGCGCGCTGCAACGCCAGCTCAAAGGGGGTCTACGAGTCGATCCCGAGCAAGCCGGTGGTGGCTCGCTCCGTGCTGGCTTTCGGGGACGGAAGCAACCAGAACCTGTCCCCTTTTCCGACGCACACGGGATCGCGCAGACGGAATCCGCTAAGCGTTTCTTACAGCAGCTCTAACAGGTCAGCTAGTCTCCTGGATCTTTGATTACTATACAAAGTTAGGCTTTTCGCCAGCCCATAAGATTCATGCACTTAGAAGTGTTTCGGCAAGCTCTGCTTTATCTAGTTTGTTCTGATACAGGGGACTAGACGGTTTAGACGCTTTTCGCCGTCGATGCGTACGCCGATGAAGTAGACCTCGGCCGCGGCGGCGGATTCGCGGTCGTACCGGGAATCACCAATCATCCACGCTTCGCTCGGACTCACCCTCAAGAGCTCACAGGCTCGGAGGAGCATGTCCGGCGCTGGCTTTCCTTTCGGCACGTCGTTGCCTCCGACGATGAAATCCGGTGTCGCACCGGAGCGCTTCACGATTTCAGAGGCGATGGATGCCTGCGTGTTCGTGCACACCGCGCTCGTCAGCTCGCGCTCCGCCAACCGCGCAAAAACATCCGGCACTTCCTCGGGAACACCGAGGTGATCGAGGTGGTCGAAGTAGTGGGCGTCGTAGAACGCCTCGACTTCCGAAACTTCGTGGTTCGGAAAAAACGCATCGCGATCCTCCGTCGTGCTCTGCCCCCAGCTCGCCTCGTAGGCTTCGGTCGATATAGCTGGATAGCCGAGCTCGCGCGCGGCATGGTTCAAAAGCTGAAACCAGGCGGGGTAGCTGTCGATCAAAACTCCATCAAGGTCGAAAAGAATCGCTCGCGGTGTATCGGTCATACGCCTCATTCGAGTAGAAGACTGAGCTGCCGTTCCCCGTCATCGGGTAGCTCGCCGGTCTGTTTCTGGTAGAACGCACGTACGGTCGCAATGGTATCCGCGTCCTCGGCACGTTTGTCGTCACGATAAGCCTTGAGCCTGGCAAACCGGAGCGCGAGGCCGCCGGAATAATGCGGGCTTTTCTGGAGGTCGTTGAACGCGATTTCGACCACGAGCTCCGGCCGTACGTAGACGGTCCACTGGTCGCGCTTCGTCTCGATCTCCTGGAGCTTCGTCGTTTGCCACGCAAGAATCTCGTCGGTCATCCCTTTGAACGTTTTCCCAAGCATGACGTAGCTCCCGGTGTCCGGATCCCGGGCGCCCAAATGGAGGTTGCTGAGCCAGCCTTTGCGGCGCCCACTCCCCCACTCCGCTGCGAGCACGACGAGATCGAGTGTGTGTGCCGACTTCACTTTCAGCCACGCTTTGCCGCGAGAGCCTGCTTCGTAGCAAGCATCGAGCGCCTTGGCCATGACGCCTTCATGTCCGGCAGCAAGCGCCTCGTCGACGAAACGCTTTGCCTCTTCCACGTCTTTGGTGACGATCCGTTGGATGACGAGGTTCTCGGGAAGCACCGAGCTCAGTTTCTGGAAACGCTCTTCGGCACCGCGGTCGATGAGCGACTCGCCCTCGAGATACAGGCAATCGAAGTAAACCGACGTCAAAGGGAGCGCCTTCCGCATCGCGCCGACGTCGAGACGCCGCCCGAAGCGTCGCATCGTGACCTGGAATGGGTACGGACGTCCGTCTTTCTTGAGCGCGATCGCCTCGCCATCAAGGATGATGCTGTCGACATCGAGCGCCCGGATCGATTCCACGACTTCCGGGCAGGCGTGGCTGACGTCGTTGAGCCGTCGCGTGTAAACACGCACGTCGTCGCCTAACTTGTGGACTTGGATACGAGCGCCGTCGAGCTTGACCTCGAGCGCCACCGTCTCAAGCGTTGCCAGCGCGTCTTCGACGTCATCGGCGGTTCGCGCGAGCATCGGCTGCACCGGCCGCAGAACTTCGACTTGGAAGCGCTCGAGCCCCGCCGCACCGTCCGACATCAACGTCCGCGCAACGAGACCGAGGTCGGCGGAGAGCATCAGCGCGCGGCGTACGTCCGCGGCCGGAAGCTCGGTTGCCTTGGCCACGGCTTCGATCATGATCCCTTCGAGAGACCCGTGGCGTACTTCGCCAACGAGCAAGCGTCCGATGAAGTCCTGTTCCGCCTCCGTCGCTTTGCGGTAGAGCTCTCGCAAGAGCTCCGTACGTTGCCCACTCGAGCCAGCTCCCGAGATGGACTCGAGCTCACCGAATGCCTTGTCCATGTCCGCAAGCTCGAGCTCGGGCGCGGTGGAGGCGGCGACGCTTCGCAACGGTTCGAGCGCCGCGTAGCCGATACCGACCCGACCTTGCGGAATCGTCCCCGACAAGTAGCTCACGATGAGCGGTACTTCGTCCAGGGTTGCTTTCCCGAGCAGCGTCGCGAGATACGCCGCTTTGTTGAGACGGCTCCTCGTGGCCGCCATGCGCCCCGACGTTTCCACGAGCTCGGCGAACTTCATCCCATCGCGACGCTAGCACGGAAAAGAGAGACGGACAAAGTGACTCGGGAGAGGTGAATTGCCCGCAATGTGCTGACCGGATAGTATTTCGCAGATGATCGGTACCACGCCGAGGACACCAAGCTCGACCGCAAGGTGGCGCTCAAGGTTCTCCCACCGGATCTAGCGGAAAGCGAGGAGCGGCGGACGATTCACACAGGAAGCCAAAGGAATCGCCGCGCTCAATCATCCCAACATCGTGACCGTCTACTCCGTCCAGGAAGCAGACGGCGTTCACTTCATCACGATGGAGCTCCTTCAGGGAAAAACCGTCACGGAGCTGTTACCGAGACACGGTTTGCCGTTGAACAAGTTTTTCGAGATTGCGATGCCGCTCGTGGATGCGATGGCCTCGGCTCATCAGCACGGCATACCCACCGCGATCTCGAACCCGACAACATCATGTTGAACGACGAGGGCCGGCCCAAAGTCCTCGATTTCGGTTTGGCCAAGCTCAGACCCGAGCCTGGGGACGCGGCCGCGAGCTCGCTCCCCACCCAACCCGCGACTCAAGTCGGTCGCATCGTGGGGACGGTCCACTACATGTTGCCCGAGCGGTGCTTGCGCTGTTCGCTGTTGCTCAAGCAGCCGTTTTTTGATCGGGCGGCCACGAGGACCGCAGCTCGGCTACGCAAGGTTCCATGAGGTGGACGGTAACAGAGGCGAGCACGACCGGCGCAAGCACCCCACTACCCAGCTTCTTCGCCCTCGCGCCGTCCCCACCCGCGTGACGCGGTATCACTCAGGGGGCAGCGACCTCGACCACAAAAACGAGCTCTCTTTCGCCGGATACGGCCGTGATCTCCCAGCAACCCGGCGTTGGAAAGTACAAACGATTCGGTTCAAATCCCTTGTTGAGATACGAAGCATTGGGCTCGACTCTGAAGGGCGGTGCGTCCCCATCGAGCCGACGGCCCGTGATCTCGAGCTCCAGTCCTGGCGGTTTGATCCACATGATCCGATTGCCTTTCTCACCCGAGACCAGCGGCTGCCATGTTGCCCAAAGGCTGCGGTCGTCGTTCACGTACCACGGCCCGCTTCCGAACGGGGACGCACTCGGATCTTCGGGCGGAACATCCTTAACGGGATCGGTCGGATGGCATTGAAGCCTAAATTCTGGAACAAAGGGAGGGACTTGCTGTGGAGCGCCCTTCTGAGCAAAAGCCGAACTGGTTGCAACAACAAATAGGACAGTCACGGTCAACGCCGAGGCAGTTTCTCTACAAGACATGATGGCCTCTCCTTGGGTTCACATTGTGCCGATATCGTAACGCATCTTGCCGTCTTCCTTGATCCCCCCGGTTGATGATGGAGAGTCAATAGTGTTCCAATCGGAGAACGGTTTGTGGCGCGTACCGTCATGGACGTCGTCGAATAATCCTTTGAACCTCTGGGCAGGCTCGGAAGTATTACTTAATGAGGAGAACTGAATGAGCCTAGTCGGAAACATTCTTTGGCTGATCTTCGGCGGACTCATTGCCGGGCTCGGCTACATTATCGGCGGGTTATTGATCTGCATCACCATCATCGGCATCCCGTTCGGCATCCAGACGATGAAGATCGGCGTCGCGACCCTGATGCCTTTCGGCAAGGAGATCGTGGAGCTCGAGGACACCAACAGCCCGCTTCGCATCATCTTCAATGTGATTTGGATATTTCTGTTCGGCTGGGAGATCGCGATCGCCCACGCGGGCTCGGCACTCATCCTCGCTATCACCATCATCGGCATCCCGTTCGCGCTCCAGCATCTGAAGCTCATCCCGCTAGCGCTCCTCCCCTTCGGCCGCGACCTGCGCTAACTCAGACGGAATACGTCTCCCTGAGAGATCACCAAGTTCCCTCGACGGTCCCACGATGCTGCGCGCGTCGCGCGGACGTTTCTTTCTCGTTGACTGCGAGTGCCCCCGTATACACCGTTGAGCTGCTCCAAGAGCTTTTTGCCTTCGTGCTTCTGGAGAAATTGTTCGAGAGCCATCGCAAAAACTTTGCTCCGCGAGACATCTAACTCGTCGGCCAGAGCTTCAGCTCGCTCGAACAGGGACTTGTCGATGGAGAGGGTTGTCGTGACGGTTGCCATGGACCGCACGTTTAGTATGGCAACTATTTACGGTTCTCCTGTCGTTTCGGGGGATCTGATTTGTGTTGGAGGGCATGGCCTATGGACGCTGCCGCGATTGTGGAAAACGCCGGAAACTCCGGGCGAGAGAGGCGTTTAGGGAAAGGTTGTGAGCACGTACAAACGTGGAGCGGCGTTTTCCACAATCGCTTGGAAAACGCTTCGCGTTTCCCACGAGCGCCCACAGGCCCCTCCTGATATATATACAAGAAAAATTAATTCATATGGGATAAGGAAGGGGGGGCTCGATTAGTGGAGGCTATGGAAAACGCCCTTCCAGGCTTCGAAGAGAACTCAGTCGTGAGCAAGGTCTGAACGACCAGAACCGTGGGGGCGTTTCCCACAGCCTCGTCTCCCGCTGAGGGGCAGTGGCATTTGGTGAGGCCCGTGGGTTGAGAGGGTAAGCCATGTGTAGATGCGCATCGGCGAGAACGCTAGAATCTTTTTTTCCGAAAGAGAAAAGAGCGTTCCCGCGATGCGCGTTACTACGTTAGTCAACAAGCTCATCGGATTGCAAGGCCTGTGGGTCCGAGGTTTCCACTTCCAGGCGGACAAAGCCAGAGTGGTGGTGGATGTAGTACCACGGAGGAGGAAGCCTCTGTGCGGGATTTGCGGACGAAAGGTCCGCAAGAACAAAGATCGCTACAATCGCTACTGGCGGCACTTGGACCTGTTCGGAGTCCGGACCTATCTTCGCTACTCGATCCGACGAGTGGTATGTCGGCGGTGTGGAGTGGTCAGAGAAAAGGTGCCTTGGGCCGACAAGGGAAGCCGCTTTACCAAAAGCTTCGAACAAGAGGTAGCGTGGCTGGCACAGAGGACGGACGTCAGCGCCGTAGCGAACTATTTCCGAGTGACGTGGCGTTCGGTGCGACGGATCATCCAGCGAGTGGTTGCCGAGCAGCGGGATGAGCGGCGCGAGCTCGATGGATTGCGGGTGATTGGGATGGACGAGATCAGCTACCGCAAACGCCACAAGTACTTAACAGTGGTAATAGACCATCTCAGCGGCCGGGTCGTCTGAGCGGGAAAGGAGCGCAAGGCCAAGACGCTGCTGCGGTTTTTCCGCAAGCTCGGACCACAAAGAGCCGCGGAGCTCGAAGCGGTCAGCATGGACATGTGGGAGCCGTACAGAACTGTCGTCGGCAAAAAGGCTCCTCAGGCACGGGTGATCTTTGACCGCTTCCACATCGTCAAGCATCTGAACGAGGCCGTGGATAAGACCCGGCGCGAGCTGGTGCGCGAGCTCAAAGGGACTGCCCGGCGCAACCTCAAGAACACCAAGTTTCCCCTTCTCAAGGCCAAACACAACCGCAGCGCGAAAGACAAACGGGTGCTCCGCGAGCAGGTGCGAGCTAATCGTCGCCTCTACCGCGCCATGCTTCTGCGCGACGACTTCATGGACCTCTACACCTACAAAACCGAGACATGGGCCAAGAAGTTTCTCCGAGGATGGCTGCGGCGCGCTATGAGCTCGAGGATAGAGCCCGTCAAACGCGCGGCGAAGATGATCCGCAGCCACTTCGATGGCGTCATCGCGTGGGTCACGTGGAGACTCAGCAACGGCCGACTCGAAGGAATGAACAACAAAATCAGGCTGCTGAGCCACCGCAGCTTTGGACTCCACTCTGCCGAAGCTCTCATCAGTCTCGTCTACCTAAACTGTGGCGGTCTCACCCTCGAGAGGATCCACTGAAATGGCAGGAGAGGCCTATTTACACCAGATGAACTATTCCTGGCCACCCTCGAATACCATCACGAGTTGCTACCGGTTCCACCACGGCAAAATCTCATCTGGACGAGATTTCTGTATGAAAACAAGAAGCTGACTTCCGCTACATCGCCTCGGAGATTCGGGAGCGCGAAGCTCCGTCCAGCGAGCTAATTTTGCCATAAAACCATATTGCTGGTATTATAGCTACATGAAGACGACGCTGGAGCTACCCGATGACTTGATGCGGACGATCAAGATCCGCGCTGTCGAGGAAAACCGCAAGCTCAAGGACACGATCGCCGATCTGCTTAGGCGCGGGCTCTCCCAGGAGCCCGTCGAGCCGACATCGATGCGCAATCGGGTCAGGCTCCCACTGGTCCAGTGCGCTCACGAAGCCCATCCCGGTGAGGAGATGACCCCGGAGCGCGTGGCGGAGGTCCTACTCAAGGAGGAGGCCGAGGTGGGACGTGGTCCTGTGCGATAGCAACGTCTGGCTGGCGCTGGCACTCTCCAAACACGTCCACCATAAAGCTGCGCGCGAATGGTTGGAAGCCGTCGAGAAGCTCGTCTCCGTCTGTTTCTGTCGCGCAACACAGCGGACCTTTCTCCGGCTGCTCACCAATACCTCCGTCCTGGCCCCGTATGGGAACCCGCCCTTGACAAATCGCCAAGCGTGGAAAGTCTACGAAGCCCTTCTGGATGACGACCGGATCATTTTGCGGGCGGAAGAACCGGCTGGACTCGAGAGTCGGTGGAAGCAATTCGCCCTGCGAGATACGGCTTCGCCCAAGATCTGGATGGACGCCTACCTAGCCGGCTTCGCGCTCGCAGGGGGATACCGCATGGTGACGACCAACACTGCTTTCAAGCAGTTCCCAGGGTTGGATCTCGAGCTTCTTGGGAAAGAAGAAACCGGATAGACTGGTCCCGACCGGCAACCGATGGAAGACAAAGAAGTCGAGCTCCGGTTCTACGAGGAGCTCAACGATTTCCTGCCTCGCGAGCGGCGAAAGAAGAGCTTCCGTCATCGGTTTCGCGGAACTCCCTCCGTCAAGGACCTCGTCGAGTGTCTGGGAGTGCCGCATACCGAGATCGACGTCATCCTCGTGGACGGGGAGTCGGTGGGATTCGAGCACCGGTTGACGGGGGGCGAGCGCGTCGCCGTCTATCCGATGTTCGAGAGGTTCGACGTGTCGAGCCTCACTCGGCTTCGGCCCGAGCCGCTTCGCGAGCCGAAGTTCATCGCCGACGTGCATCTGGGAAAGCTTGCCCGCTATTTGAGGCTTCTCGGATTCGATACGGTCTACGAGCGCGAGCTGGACGATGCCGCCATCGCATCACGCTCCCGCGACGAGCGAAGGATCGTGCTCACGCGGGATCGAGGGCTTCTCAAGCGGAGCGCGGTGACGCACGGCCACGCGGTCCGCTCGATGAATGCGGACGTTCAGCTTCTCGAGGTCGTGGAAGCGTTCGACCTGCGGGCGCGCATCGCTCCCTTCTCGCGCTGCCTCAAGTGCAACGGACCGGTTCGAAGCGTCGAGCGCGAGCTCGTCGAGCACCACCTTCCGAAGTACACGCGCTTGGCGTACGACCGCTTCCTCCGCTGCGATCAGTGCGGGTCGATCTACTGGCCGGGAGCGCATTTCGCGCGCTTGCGCTCGCTCGTCGACTCGGTCTCGGCGAAGTAGAAGTCGCCTGCTTTACTTTCCGCGGGACGGGTGCTTCCGCCATCTACTGTTGTCGATGGCTTCCAAATCGGCTGTAATTAATTACATCAGAAAGAGTTAGCTGCGTGCTAGCAACACTTAATGACGGAAGCACCCGACAAAGACGTTCACCGCAGTATCATATAAGATCGATCGCTATGGTCCCTACCCTCGAAGCGGTCCGCGAAGCGCGCGAGCGCACCAAGAGCGTGGCACGCCACACGCCACTCGTCCCTCTTCACGAGCGCTTTGGTGCCACTGACGTCCACTTGAAGCTCGAGACGCTTCAACCCGTGGGCTCGTTCAAGCTACGCGGCATCTTCAACGCCGTCGCCATGTTATCGGATGACGAGCGGGCTCAAGGCGTGAGCACGGTGAGCGCTGGGAACACCGCTCAAGCTCTCGCGTGGTCGGCGCGACACTTCGGCGTGACCGCGCGGAGCTTGATGCCGGAGATGGCCCCACAGGCCAAAGTCGATGCGGTGCGCGCCTACGGGGGAGAGCCGGTACTCGTGCCGGTCGCAGAAGTGTTCCGCTATCTCAAAGACAACGGTTGGGAGAGCGAGCCGTACGCATTCATCCACCCGTGGACGAACCCACACGTCATGACGGGGCACGGAAGCCTGGGCCTCGAGATTCTCGAAGACCTGGAAGACGTCGACTCCGTCTACATCCCCGTCGGAGGCGGTGGTCTCATGGCCGGAGTGGGCAGTGCCATCAAGGCCGTGCGCCCGGAAGTGCGGGTAGTTGCGGTCGAGCCCGAAGGATGCCCGGCTTTTCACGAAAGCCTGAAAGCCGGCCGACCTGTCGAAGTGAGCTGTGAAACGATCTGCGACGGCGTCGCGGTGCCCTATATGACCGAGGAGATGTTCCCACTCCTCCAGGAAATCGCCGACGGGACCCGCCTCGTCTCGGAGTCCGACGTGAAGGGTATGGTTCGCCGGCTCGCGCTGGACCAGAAAATCGTCGCCGAAGCTTCGGGGGCTCTGGCGGCGGTGGCCGCGCTCAAGGAAAGCCCCTCTAAGCGGGGCCGCTCCGTCGCGATCGTCACTGGGGGCAGCATCGACGCCGCCAAATTAGCCGCGATTCTGGCCGACGAAACGCTGCCAAACTTCGTTTGAACCTTCGGGTCCTACCTTCCGTCTGAGAAGTCAGAACTAGGAGGATTTCATGAAGCTACCGACATTGCTTTCCATGGCGCTCGCCGCCGCCTTTACTACGCTGTCCACGGACGCTTCCGCCAAGGTCCGCGAGGATTTCGAGCGGGTCATCCCTTTTTCCGCGGGCGGCAGCTTCGAGATCCAAAACAGCAACGGGAGCATCCACGTCAAGACGTGGGACGAAGACACCGTCCGCATCGAGGCGGAAAAAGAAGCCAAGTCCCAGGACCATCTGGACGATATCGAGATCGTCATCGATGGGTCGAGCGACTCGGTGAGCGTCGAGACCGTGCACCACCGGCGCAGCAACCGCGGGAAGGTCAGCTACGTCATTTCGATACCGGCCGAGGCCGACGTGAGCGTCACCACCGCGAACGGATCCGTCACCATCAAAGGCACCCACGGTCATGTCACCGCGCGCTCGACGAACGGAAGCCTCAAAGTGGAAGGCATCATCGGTGACATCGACGCCAGGACCACCAACGGCAGCATCCGCGCGCGATACGAGCGTGCGACCGACGGTAGCCACACGTTCAAAACGACGAACGGCTCGGTGCGCGTTTATCTCCCCTCCGACGCCGGCGGCGACTTCGAGGCCAACACCGTCAACGGCAGCATCAAAGTCCATTTCCCCACGAATCTAACGCGCACCAGCCGCCGGCACATGCGGGGTAGCTTTGGGAACGGTGGTGGCTCGTTCGAGATTGAAACTGTGAATGGATCGGTGAAGATATTGCCGAATTAGCTGGAGAAGTTGGCCACAGAGTTACAGCGCAGCGGAGCCGCAACCAAGAATCCCCCCTCACCCGATGGCGCTAGCGCGTCATCTCCGTGAAACTCTCTCCCCCCGTTGGGGGGAGAGGTTAGTTCTCCAAAGAAGCTACGGGCTCGTGGCGGCGGTGTATTCGAAAATCTGCGACCTCCAGGCACCGCTCAGCAGGTAGCGGAGGCGGACGTAGATCGTGCTGCCGTCGGTCGGAAGTCCCGTCACCGTCCTCGACACCACGCCGCTCAGAAGCGACCCGCTGTAGTAGAGGTTACTCAACCCCGGTGACGTTTCCACGTCGAGAATCCACCTTGTCACCGGAGCACCGTTCGACGTCCACTCGAAGGTGACATCGGCGCCCGGCAGAACCGTCCCCGGCGTCGGTACGACGAGCTCTGGCACGAGATCGGCGGCAGTGAACTGGTAGTCGGTGTACTGCCACGAACCGCTGAGCAAGTAACGAAGGCGCACGTGAATCGTCCGGCTATCCGTCGGCAGCCCGGTCACGCTGCGGCTCGTAACCGTTTTCGCGAGCGTACCGCTGTAATGGAGGTTGCTCGATCCGGGAGACGTCCCGACGTAGAGGATCCAATACATCACCGCGCTTCCGTTGGACGTCCACGAAAAATCAACGTCCGAGCCCGTGAATACCGACCCCGGTGTGGGAGTCAGCAACTCCGGCGTAATATCGGCCGCGGTGTATTGATAGTCGACCGACTGCCACCGTCCGTCCAGAAGGTATCGCAGCCGGACATGGATGGTGCGGCTGTCGGTGGGAAGTCCGGTCACACTCGCCGAGGTCACACCCGGCGCAAGGTAACCGCTGTAGTACAGGTTGCTCGATCCCGGGCTCGTCCCGACATAGAACAGCCACCACACCACAGGCGCGTCGTTGGCCGTCCACGAGAACGTGACGTCCGGACCCGTCAGCACCGAGTCGGGCGTTGGAGCCAGAATCTCGGGCAAACCAATGCCGGAGACGTAGACGAAGTCTTTGAAGTCCGATGCGCCGCCGATGACGTACTCGAGCCGAACGTGTACATCGACGCCGTCCGTCGGAAGACCGGACACGGTGCGCGAAAGCGTCGTCGCTGCGAGAGGACCGCTATCGTCGAAGTCGCTCGCGCCGACCGTACTACCGACGAGAAGCCTCCATCCGGTGACGGCGGCACCGTTCGATGCCCACACGAACGTGGTCTCGGGACCGGACAACACGGAGCCCGGCACCGGACTCGTCATGTCGGGCTCTTGCAGGACCGCGGTGTACAGAAAATCGGCGTAAGCCGTCACGCCGCTGAGCTCGTACGACAACCGGACAAAGAGCTGGCTTCCATCCGTCGGGAGCCCGCTCACTTCGTGGGAGCGTGCGGTCGCGGGGAGAGGACCGCTATCGTAGGCATCACTCGAGCCAACGCTCGCACCCACTTCGAGACGCCACGCGGTCGCCGCGTTGCCGTTGTCGTTCCAGCTGAAGGTCTCGGTCGTCCCCGTGAGCTGAGAGCCGGGCGTCGGCGACGTCATCACCGGCGGCGGCGCCACCGACGTGAAAACGTAGTCGAGCGTGGACCACGCCCCGCTCGACAAATGACGCAAGCGGACGTAGAGGGTCGAGCTGTCGCGTGGAAGGCCACTCACGTACACGGAGCTCACACCGGACGCAAGCGTCCCGCTGTAATAAAGGTTGCTGAGGCCGAGTTGCGTTCCGATCCCGAGCGTCCAGTTCGTAACCAGCGAGCCGTTCGACGTCCACGTGAACGTCACGTCTTCACTCGGAAGCACGCTTCCCGGCACGGGAGTCACGAGCGCGGGCACTAGATCGGCGGCGGTGTACTCGTAGTACAACGACGTCCACACACCACTGAGGAGGTAGCGCAGTCGCACGTGGATGGGGCGGCTGTCGGTCGGGATTCCCGTCGCCGTCGCCGCGAGTACGCTGCTCGCGAGGGAACCGCTATAGAAGTAGTTGGAGAGCCCCGGGCTCGAGCCGACCTCGAGGATCCACGTTATTACTGGCGAGCCGTTCGACGTCCACGTGAACGTCGCGGACGAGCCGGGTAGCACTGAGCCCGGGGTGGGGGTCGAAAGCTCGGGGGCAAGGTCGGCCGCGGTATAGACGTAGTCGATAGATTCCCACACGGCGTTGAACGCGTATCTCACGCGCACGTACAAGCCCCGACCGTCGGTCGGTAAACCATTGACATCCACCGAGGTAGCACCTTCCCCGAGAGACCCGCTGTTGAACAGGTCGGCCGCACCAAAGCTCGAGCCGGCGTAGAGCGTCCAGTCGTCGATGAGGCCTCCGTGCGAGTCCCAAGTAAAGGTGACGTTCGAGCCTGACAACGTCCCGCCGGGGATCGCCGTCAGGAGTTCGGGCACGATGTCGACCGCGGTGTAGGTGTAGTCCACGAACTTCCACTCGCCGTCGAACAGATATTGAAGGCGCACGTAGATCGCGCGTCCGTCCGTCGGGATTCCGATCGCGTCGGCGGTCAAGACATCGCTCGCGAGCGTGCCGCTCGAGTAGTAGTTAGTGCTTCCGGGCGTGGAGCCGATGTCCAGAATCCAGTTGTCGACGGGCAAGCCCATCGCATCCCACAAGAACGTCACCGCCGTACCGGGAAGCGTCGTGCCCGGCACCGGTGATGTGACCTCGGGCGTGGCGAGATCCGCGGTATAGAGCGCGTCGCGAAAGCCCCACTCGGTGCCGATGAGATAGTTGAGCCGCACGAACACCTGGCTTCCGTCTACGGGGAGCACGGTGACCGTATCCATCAGCGTGGCGCCTGCCAGCGCGTCGCTCGTATAGATGTCAGCGGCGCCTCGGCTGGTGCCGATGTCGAGGACCCATTCATCGACGGCCTCTCCGTCCGCGGTCCAGTCGAACGTCACCGTGCTTCCGCTCAGAACACTCCCCGATGGCGGGCTTTCGATACGCGGACCGGCGAGGCACGACGCCTGGATCTGGAATCCGTTGACGGGGAACGTGCTCGACGGGCCGCCGCTTGCGGCGTCTTCGCCGAGGCCAAAGTTCGCAAAGGCTTCCCACAGGAAACATACGTCTTCGCCGCCGTAGTTATCGATCGCAGCTTGGATGATGCCGTCGCGCACGTCGGTGAACGTCGGCGAGCACGCGGTGTTCTTGAGACCTTCGTTCACGTAGAGCATCATGCGCTGGTTGCCGGCGCCGCCCATCGGATCGTAGAGGTTCGCGTCGAATCCATGAAGGCTCACGAGCATCCAATACGCTTCCCACGCGGCTTGACCCCAGACTTCTCCGACGCCGTGCGGAACCGCCATCCCGGCGATGCTCTCGTACGTGTGCGTGTTCACCGCGGGATCGGTGCTGTATGCCTGGGTGCGGATGCCGAAGGGTCCAGGAGGCGCGCCGAGAACGTAGGTGCCGATTCCGCGCGCGTCCGGTCCCGTGTCCCCTGGCCGTGCGGTGTAGACGAGCGACCACCAATCGCTCAGCCCTTCGCCGGGTTGTTGCGCGTTAGAAAGACAGCCGACCGTCGACGGTCCACCTATTAGTCGCGTCGAGATGCCGTGCCCGTACTCGTGCACGACGATCCCGGCATCGAGATCGCCGTCTCTGAGCGGGAACGTGAAATCCCAAAGGAACATCTGGATTTTGGGCGGCGCACCGTCGGGGGTGGTGGTGAAGTTCGCGTTGTCGATACCGCTTCCGTCCTGAGCCTCCGCGCGCACACCGTCGCCACCGAGACCACCGAGTCCAAAGTTATCGAACTGGAAGTTGCCGGCGGCTTCGTCGAAGCCGTAGAGGTACTGAACGTCGTGAACGATATTGGTCCAATAAAAGAGGTTCGCCACCGCTGCCGATGTGTAGTTGGTCGGATCGGTCGTCAAGTCGAGAGGGAACGAGCACTCCAAGTCCGGACCACAGTCGGGCTCGGTCGCCGGGGGAGCGTCGTCCGCGTTGAGATCGTCGTACGCGTGGACGTTGTTGCCGCGCATGATCTGATAGGACTGGCTGCCATCGTTGTGCCAGCCCAAAGGAGAGGCGGTAGCGTTGTCCGGGTTGACGACGACGCTTCTGCCGTCGTCAGGGTCCGGTATCGCCGCGTGGCTCGGGCTCTCCACCGGGACCGGATAAACTTCGTAGAGTCCGGGCGAGACGCGATCGAAGCGAGTCATGACGCGGTTCCGGCTGCGCCGGCCGATCCCTTCCTCGGCATCGACGGTCACGTCATAAACGTGTTGTCCGTCCGGCGTGTGGAGCTGGAATCGCCAAGCCAGCGTGACGTCGCGACCGACCGGCACCCAAACGAGCTCGGGCTCGATCGGCTCCGTCGAAAGATCGGCGGCGCGAAGAAGCTCTCCTTGCCGCAACGCTCTTCGGGCTCGTATGCCAAGGTGATTCGCGACGGCCATGCACGCATCCTCCGCTTGGATGCCGGCCACTTTGCTTTTCAGCTTCCCCTTCAACCCGGGCACAAAGCTGTTGTTGACGCTGAGAATGGAGCCATCGCTGCTGACGTTGACGTGAAGCTGGGCGTTGAAAACTTCCACGCCCTTGTGCTGCTGACAGAGGTAAACGTGGGTTGCTCCCGAAACTCCGGAGTACACGACGTCGCAGACTCGGATCTCGTCGACGTCGCCTTCCTCGAGCCCCAAAAGCGCCAGGTTGTCGTTGATGAAGCTCACGGCGATATCAAGCGGATCGCCCGCGTTCGGAAGGGTGAGCTTGCCTACCGGATTGAACAAACTATGGGTAACCCCTGACGATGAATCGACGGATTCGAGGAGCGATCCATCCAAGTCTTCGCGAAGCGCAGCGAGAGCTTCGATCTGAACCTGGTTCGGGGCCGCGCGCAGATTCATGGAAGCGCGCCGGTCGTAGTCAGCCCTCTGCGCCCTTCGCTGTCCCTGGGCCAAAGAAAGTGGCTCCAAGGGCCAGGGAGGCGACCATCAAAGCCAGCGAGACACACTTCCGAAGCCACGTCGTCATGGTTCTGCTCCTACAGGGGGCGCGCGGTGAATGCGAGGCGGCGGGGGCTTGCGATCCGGATTCCGGGGTCGGATCGCCAATCGATGCCGGTCCAGGGTGCACGCCTCACCTCCGTTAAGAACGGCCTGACTACGAACGTCGAAACTCGAGGGGGTAGAACAATGTAGCCGACGAGGCCGCTCGAGTCAACATGATCCTGATCGTGTCGTTTTCCACCCAGTCAGTTGGGGCGCGGCGCCTACAGGCTCCCGGTGGGTCGCCACATACGAGATCGGCTTGCTATTCTGCTTGAAGATTCCCGCACCGGAACCACATCACCATCAAGGAGTCGTCGACATGAGGTATTCGAAGGCGCCGTCTACGAATACGAGCCGACGGGAGAATATGACTATAGCGAGCCGGACGCGAACACCAAGGTCAACTACCTCAACTGCCCGATCGTGTCCACCACCTCCAGGGAATCCCAAGACTCGGTGTGGGGCTTCTCGGTTCTCGTCCGGACCACCCGGTACAAAACCATCGGCGCCATCCCAGCGGAGGACATGGAGCTCGGCAAACTATTCAGGGTCTGGTGACGAACGAGGTCCAAAGCCTCGACAGCGACGAGCGCAGGCTTCTCCGTGTAGCTGCCGAGCTTCGTTCCGGGCGCGAGGGTCACACATTTACCCCTTGGAATCGAGGCATTCTAACAGACGCGTCGACGCGCGGCAGCGAATCCGCGACTATCGTTACGGGTTCAGCGAGGCGACGTAGGCATCTGCGGCGGCGGCGAAGCTGTCGATCCGCGCCATGAGCCCCCGGGCCTCATCGTTGATTTTCGCTCGGTCCGTCTCCAGGCTTTCGACGGACGTCTGGTTCAAGTCGTGCCCGAGGTAGACGACCTGATCCTCTAGACCCTCCACGACCAGGCGGAAGCCGTTTTGCGCTTCTTCGCCGGCACGGATGAGCTCGTTGTAGCGTCTCCTCGTTTCGTCGAGCCTCGCCGCGCTTCGGTCCCGAAGCTCTCCCTTCTTGATGCCCTTCAGGCTCTTGTTCCACTCTTTGAAGTACTTTCCCGCCGTTTTCTCGAGCTGTTTGAAGCGCTCGCGAAGTTTTTTGGAACGCTCTTCTTGCTTGTCCAGGCTCTTGACAAGATCCTTGTACGCGGAGCGGCGCCGCTTCTCTTCCCGCGAGAACATCTCGTGGTAGGCGCCGAGCGTCTTCTCCACGCGTTTTCGGCCTTCGCGCATTTCCTTCACGGTCTCATCGATACGCTCGATGAGCTCGTCGGTCCGTTTATGGCCGTCGTCCGCAGCGACCACGGCTACAACGCCCCAACAGAAGAGCCCCAACATCCACACGAGTCTTTGCACACACATCGTCGACCCCTTCTCGAACAAGAGAAATGAAAACGGTGTGTGGATGCTGGAATGAAAGCGTTACTAATAAAGGTAGCACGACGGGAGGGCATCCTCCATGGTGAACAGCGGTGCCGCCCCCCTCACCCGACGCGCTACGCGCGTCGCCCTCTCCCCCCCTCCGCCTCCGCCGAGGCTACGGCGGACCCGCGGAAGCTTCTAGCGAAGGCGGGTTGGGGGAGAGGTTTTCTTTTACGCAATCAGGGGGGCAATCACGAGCGCGACGACCGACATCAACTTGATGAGGATATTGAGGGCGGGGCCGGCTGTGTCTTTGAACGGATCGCCGACGGTGTCGCCGACGACGGCGGCCTTGTGGGTCTCGCTTCCTTTGCCACCGTAGTTGCCGGCTTCAATGTACTTCTTGGCGTTGTCCCAGGCACCGCCGGCGTTGGCCATGAAGATCGCCATCAAGACGCCCGAGGCCAACGCACCCACGAGGAGTCCGGCGAGGAAGTACTTGTTCGCAAAGCCGGCGACGACGGGAATGAGAATGGCCATCAAGCCGGGCACAACCATGCGTTTCAACGCCGCTGAGGTTGCAATGTCGACGCATTTGGCATATTCGGCCACGACGCCTTCTTTGCCTTCGCGCAAGCCGGGAATCTCTCTGAACTGTCGGCGGACTTCTTCGATCATCGCGAACGCCGCTTCACCGACGGCCTTCATCGCCATCGAGGAGAACAGAAACGGCACCATCGCGCCGATGAGGATCCCGGCGAGCACAATCGGCTCCGCTAGCGACAGCGATTCCGCCGTGAGCCCCGCCGTTTGCTGGAACGCGGACATCAACGCCATCGCTGCGAGGGCGGCCGAGCCAATCGCGAATCCCTTCCCGATGGCAGCGGTGGTGTTCCCTACGGCATCGAGCTTGTCGGTTCGTTGGCGTACTTCTTCCGGAAGCTTCGCCATTTCGGCGATGCCGCCGGCGTTGTCGGCAATCGGTCCGTAAGCGTCGACCGCAAGCTGAATACCGACGGTTGCGAGCATGCCGAGCCCGGCGAGGGCGATACCGTAGAGTCCGGCAAAGGAATGGGTCGCCACGATCGCACCCGCGATGAGCGCGAGGGGCCACGCCGTCGATTTCATGCCCAGAGCCAAACCGGCAATAATGTTGGTAGCGCTTCCCGTCTGCGATGCCGCGGCGACTTCTCGAGCGGGTTTTTTCGATTCCGACGTGTAGTGCTCGGTGATGAAGCCAATCGCGGTCCCCACCACGAGACCGATGATCATCGACACGTAGATCCCAACCCACACCTCGGGTGTCAATGCACGGATCACGGGAAAGGCGATGACGAGCATCAAGATGGCGGCGCCGATCGTTCCCATGTTCAACGCGGCCTGCGGATTGCCACCTTCCGGTGTGCGCACTACGAACGTCCCCAGAATCGAGGCGCCGATCCCGAACCCGGCGAGGACGAGCGGCAAAATCACGTAGTTCAATGGCGTGGCCACACTCGTGCCGGAAGCCTCGAGATTATCGACGAAGCCGAGCGCAAGCACCATACCGCCGATGATCGCACCGACGTAGGACTCGAAGAGGTCGGCGCCCATCCCGGCGACGTCGCCCACGTTGTCACCGACGTTGTCCGCGATCACGGCCGGGTTTCTCGGATCGTCCTCCGGAATTCCTTCTTCGACTTTGCCGACGAGATCGGCGCCGACGTCAGCCGACTTCGTATAGATACCGCCCCCGACACGCGCGAACAGTGCGATTGAGGAAGCACCAAGGCTGAAGCCCGAGAGAATCCGCAGAACCGTGCCCTGAATGACAGACGCCTCGGTGCCGTACATGTTCGTGTAGAGGAGCCACAGAAGCGACAGGCTGAGAAGCGCGAGACCGACGACGGACATGCCCATCACCGAGCCACCCGAGAATGCGATACCCAGTGCACCCGAAAGCGACTCGCGCGCGGCGTTCGTCGTCCGCACATTCGCTCTCGTGGCGACACGCATGCCGAAAAAACCTGCGAGGGCCGAGCTTCCGGCACCGACGATGAACGAAAGCCCGACGAGCCCGGTGCCGGATGAGTAGTTCGCGATGACGAGCAGGACGGCGACGATGCCCGCAAATACGGCGAGCACAGAGTACTCGCGTTTCAGAAACGCCATGGCGCCATCGCGGATGAAGCCTTCGATTTCCTTCATCCGATCGGTGCCGGCATCCTGCCGGGCGACGAAGCCGGCCTTGTACCACGCAAACAAAAGCGCAGCCACAGCAAAAGCGGGCGTCAAATAGATGACGCTTTCCACGGGGCGACCTCCTTTGGGAATTTTGTTACACAACAATCCGGGGTACAAACCTCAGTGCTCAGTGCCCGGTGCACAAAGCCGAGATTCTAACAAAAACGGCGGGCCGCTCCGAAGTTATTTACCCCGTTGAATTACGAGGTGTCGACGCATAGAATCTGCGGGTTCGTCTGACGGCACCAGGAGCTGCAGAAACCCGCTATCGGTGACAACATATTGAAATATCTAGGCTTAGCGCTTTGTGTCGCCTTCGCTGCTCCCGCCGTCTGTCTCGCGGACGAGCTCATCTACCCGGTCGACGTCGCCGTCGACGAAAAAGGCGTGGTCTTCGTCGCCGACCACGAGGCTCATGCTCTTTTCAAGGTGACCGACCGAGGGATCGAGGTCGTCGCCAAGGGCGAAGGCCGTCCGCGAACGCCGCTCTACGGCATTCGCCACATCACGCCACTTTCCGGCGGAGGCTTCATCGCGAGTGACCCGGCGACGATGAAGCTGTACCGGATCGACGCCGGTGGAAACGTCGTTGCCGTCGCGGATGACGGCGGTTTCGTGACGCCGTGGGGCATTGCGGTCGATGCTTCGGGCGACATCCTCGCGGTCGACCGTGTGACCCACCGGCTGCGCCGCGTGACATCGAGCGGCGAGGTCGAAGAGGTCGCGGACGTTCGAGCACCGCGGGCAGTCCTTTTCGGTAAAGACAGCGCGATCGTCGTCCTTACCGACAAGAACCTCGTGCGGGTTGCGGAGGGCTCGACGACGCCTATCGCCGCTTCGCCGCCTTTCGAGTTTCCTCACGACGCGGTGCTCCACGCCGACGGGAATTACTACGTGAGCGACGGCTACGCGAAAGCGATCTGGAAAGTCACCGCCGATGGCAACGTCACTTCGCTCGTTCGAGGTGATCCGTTGGTGAGCCCTCAAGGGCTCGCGATCGACCGCCAAGGCAACTTGCTCGTTGCGGATCCGCACGCAAAAGCGATTTTTAGAATTTCTCTCAAGGGTGAGATTACTCAACTTGTCCCGTGAACGTAGTGCATAAGAAAAGGAAATAGCACATGGCGTCACCTGAACGAGGTATGTGGGGCTCGCGACTCGGTTTCATTCTCGCGGCCGCAGGCTCCGCCGTCGGACTCGGCAACATCTGGGGTTTCCCGACTCGAGTCGGTCAAGGTGGCGGCGCGGTGTTCGTGCTCGTCTACCTGGTCTGCGTTCTGTTCGTGTGCGCTCCGATCTTCATCTCCGAGCTCATCCTCGGGCGAGGCTCGCAGAGGGGTCCGGTGGGCGCGTTCAAGAAATTCGCGCCGAACACGAGCTGGTGGCTAATAGGTACGCTCGGCGTCGCGTGCGGCGTCGGAATCCTTTCGTTTTATGCCGTGATTGCCGGCTGGACCGTCGCTTACATCTATTTCACTGCCGTCGGTGGCCTCGGAACCAACCCCGAGGAGATCGCTCTGTTCTTCAGTAATTTCACCGGCAACGGCACCCTCACCGTCGCCCTCACCTTTGGATTTCTCCTCCTCACCGCTGCCTGCATCCTCGGCGGCGTCCGCTCGGGCATCGAGCGTGTTACCAAGATATTGATGCCGCTTCTGGTCCTACTACTGCTCATCCTTGCCGCCCGGGCGCTCACGCTTCCGGGAGCGGAGAAGGGCCTCGAGTACTACCTTAAGCCCGACTTCAGCCGGGCGCTCGACGTCAACGTGTGGACCGCGGCGCTCGGCCAGGCGTTTTTCTCACTGAGCCTCGGGATGGGTGCGCTCATCACTTACGGAAGCTACCTTCGTCGCACCGACAACTTGGGGGTGGCAGCGCTCTGGGTCATCCTGTTGGACACCGCGATCGCATTGCTCGCGGGGTTCATTATTTTCCCGACCGGTTTTTCCATCGACGGCTTCGATCCGAGCACTTCGGGACCCGGACTCATCTTCAAGGTGTTGCCGCAACTGTTCGCAACGCTTCCCGGAGGCGCTTTGTTCGGCGCCGCCTTTTTCATCCTTCTGGCCATGGCAGCGTTGACGTCGACGCTATCGCTTCTCGAAGTCCCGGTGTCGCACTGCATCGACCAGTACCAGTGGCCCAGAAAAAAAGCCGTTATCGTCCTCGTGCTGGCAACGTTCGTCCTGTCGATACCGTCGGCGCTCGGCAATGGCGCGGTCGCCTCGCTCAGTAACCTGCCGGCCGTACTCGGCGGAAATTTTCTCGGTCTCATGGCTCTCGCTTGGAACAACTTCGCGCTTCCGATCGGTGGGTTCTTTATTTCCATTTTCGTCGGCTACCGATTCGGGCTCGGCAAAGCGGTCGAAGAGCTCACTGCCGACAACGCCTGGTTTCCCGGCACCGCACTCTGGGGATTCTTGATTCGCTACGTCTCACCGGCCGCCATCGCACTCATCTTCGTTGTGGCCCTTCATCAACTTTTCAGCTGAACTTACCTGAACGGGGACTCGAACCATGGATCAACTCACTACTCTCCTCGAACAACTCTCGAGCTGGCTCTGGGCTTGGTGGGCACTGCCGCTGCTCCTCTTCTTCGCGGGCGGCTACTTGACCTATCAAACCGGTCTCGTCCAGATCCGCCATTTCGGAACCGCGGTGAAACAAGTTCTCGGCAGCAAGTTCAAGGGCAAAACCGAGGGCGAGGGCACGATCACATCCTTCCAGGCGCTGTCGACCGCGCTCGCATCGACGGTCGGCAACGGCAACATCGGCGGGGTGGCAACCGCGATCGTCATGGGTGGGCCGGGCGCTATTTTTTGGATGTGGGTCACGGCAGCCGTCGGTATGGCGACGAAGTACTCCGAGGCTGTCCTCGGCGTTCACTACCGGGTGAGGACGGAGCGCGGCGAGCTCGCGAGCGGGCCGATGTACTACATCACCAACGGGCTCAAGGACAAACCCTACGCCAAGCCACTCGCGACCATGTTCTGTGTCTTTGGTGCGGCGACCGCTCTTTTCGGCACCGGCAACATGGCACAGTCGAACACGATTGCGCAGACGTTCCGCCAGGCAGCGAAACAATACTTTGACACCGATGTCAGCCCGCTCATCCCGGGACTACTCATCACCGTCGCCGTCGGCCTCGTCCTCCTCGGTGGCATCAAGCGAATCGCCAAGGTGTCGGAAAAGCTCGTGCCGAGCATGATCGTGCTCTATCTCGTGCTGGGAGCCGTTTACATCGTGATGAACGTCAGCGAGATCCCGAGGGTCTTCGGCCTCGTCATCGGCAACGCGTTTACACCGACGGCCGCGGTGGGTGGGTTCCTCGGTGTCGGGGTGCAACAAGCCATCGCCTTCGGAATCAGCCGCGGCGTGCTCTCCAACGAGGCGGGTCTCGGTAGTGCACCGATCGCGCACGGTATCGCGAAAG
Organism: Candidatus Marinacidobacterales bacterium; assembly: GCA_965237955.1. GTDB lineage: Bacteria > Acidobacteriota > Vicinamibacteria > Marinacidobacterales > SMYC01. Next base: position 6,873,975 of record OZ250169.1, read on the forward strand.
TCAGCCACCCGGTACAGCAGGGTCTCGTCGGGGTGTTCGAAGTCTTCGTCGACACCATCGTCGTGTGCAGCATGACCGCCTTCATTATCTTGACGTCGGGAATGTGGACGCTCGCGGAGTTCCAGCAGTCGAGCGGCGACCTCACCGCTGCTGCTCTCGACGCACAGATTCCGCTCGGGAGCTTGATCGTCGCCGTGTGCTCGTTCCTGTTCGGCTTCTCGACGCTCATCGGTTGGTGCTACTACGGCGAGAAGTGCTTCGAGTACTTGTTCGGCAGCAAAGGGATCGTTCCCTACCGGGCGATCTACACCGTGCTGATTCTCGTCGGCGCTGTCGTTCCGGTGCCGCTCGTGTGGGCCATCGGGACGCTCTTGAACGGGTTCATGGCGTTTCCAAATTTAATCGGGTTGATTGGGCTCGGCGGGGTGGTCTCGAAGCTCACCAAGGAATACTTCAGCCGCGAGCACGCCGCGTGATCGCGAGGTACGTCTACCTTTTCTTGGGCGCCGCGCTCTCGTGCGCGTGCGCGACACCTCCTGAGCCTGCCGGCGAAGGCTCCGACCGCCTCGAGCAATTTTTCTCGGGCGACATGGAGATCATCGACCTCACCCATGCTCTCTCGAGCTCGAGCACGTCCTGGCTCGGGCCTTCGGGAAATCCGTTCGAGCACGAGATCCTCACGGCGCACGAAAGCGGACGACCGAGGATGGCTCGCTACAGCACTCCCGAGCACCACGGCACCCACCTCGACGCGCCGACACATTCAGCCGATCATCAGCCGACGGTCGACGAGCTTACGGCGGCGGACCTGTTTGGACCGGCGGCGGTCATTGATGTGAGCGCGCAATGCGAGGCGAACGCGGACTACGAGCTGACGACAGAAGATGTTCTAGCGTGGGAACAGGAGCATGGACCATTGCCGGAAGGCGCCATCGTAATCATGTCGGCGGGATGGAGAGCCGCAAATACGATGACGCTGCCGCCTACAACAACGAAGACGCCGAAGGTGAAAAGCACTTCCCGGGTTTCTCCGAGGAAGTGAGCCGTTTCTTGGTGCAGGAGCGATCGATCCGCGGCATCGGTATCGACACGCTGAGCGTGGATCCGGCGGTGGCCAAGTCGTACCCCGTGCACGGCATCGTGAACGGCGCCGGCAAGTACCACCTCGAAAACGTCGCCGAAGTCCACCGCCTCCCCACCACGGGAGCCTTCCTGATCGTGGCGCCCATCAAAATAGCGGGCGGCTCCGGCGGCCAAGTAAGAATCTTCGCGTTGGTCTCGTAGAAAAGATCAACGCAAAGACGCCAAGGCGCCGAGACGCAAAGAGTCTCGACCAACTCTGATATCTTTGCGCCCTCGCGACTTTGCGCCTTTGCGTTAAAAACAATCGCTAGCGCTTCAGCTCGGATTCGATTACGTTCACAAATCCGCCTATCTGCGCCAGACGTTTTCCGTTGATGAAGACGGTTGGGGTGGATCGCACCTCGAGACGTTGGGCCTCTTCGATTTGTGCTGCCAGCTCCTGACTCGCTGACGACGATCCCAGGCAAGTCCTCATTTGATCGCCGTTCAGGCCGGCGGCGGTGGCGATGCGGACGACGTCGTCGTTCGTCGCGTTAGCCGGCGGCTGGGCAAAGACTTGGTCGTGGTATGGCCAGAACTTCCCTTGCTCGTGCGCGCACACGCCGCCGAGGGCGAGCTGACACGCACCGTCGTGAACGGTACGCGATAGCGCGGGGTTACATTCCTTGTCCAAGGGGTAGTTCTTGAAGTAAATGCCAACCCGGCCGCCGGATTGCTGCATGTAGTTCGCGAACGCGCCGGCGAGGTTGCGACAGTAGGGGCACAAGAAGTCCGAGAACTCGACGACGCGGACGGCCGCCGCGTCGGGTCCTTTGAACGGAATCCCGTCGAGAGCCAACTCGTTCACCGTTTCTTGGTCGAACTCGGCTTGCGCTTTCGCCATTTGGTATTCCTGATACGTCTGTGGATCGTCGAGCGTAGTCTCGAGCTCGGCGATTCTCTCGCGCGCGTCGTCGAGACGCGCTTCGAGCGCGGCGAGTGCCGCCCCGTCATCGTTCGTAGCGGGCGTGGGAGCGGGCTCGGGCACCGCCTCGGTCTCGGCTTCCGGCTCGGGCTCAGGTTCTGGCTCAGGCGCCGGAAGAATGGTGGCACTAAGCATGTCCAGGTCCATGTCGGGTTGCTTCGCGGCCTCGGACGCCAAGACTCGGTCGATCGAGACGACGGAAACGAGGAACACGAGGCTTCCCAGTGCCCAAACGACGAAGGCGCGACTCCCCTCTCCACCGAGGAGTGTGGTCTTGATCGAACCGAGCTTCGACGCCCACGGGAACAGAAAAAACGCCGTCACGATGTTGACGCCGTACGTCGCGAGACAGAGCGAGCAGAACGCCCCGATAGCAAAGGCTTGGATCCCGAAGAGTCCGAGGTCGGCGGCGAGCGCGGCCACGACGGTTCCGAACGCGAGCGCTGCCGCCGCGCTCCGCACCGACTCGTTCGCCACCAACGCGAGAGCCGCGAGAAACGCGAGCGAGCTGTAGTACACAAGCCCCACACCGCCGAGGGAAAACCCACCGAGGGTCGAGTAGCGGCCTTGCGACACTTGGTTGCATCCGCTAGTGTCGTCCGGTCCGCAAATCTGCTGCACGGCGGTTTCCGCCGCACCGACGCCGTGATGGTCGAACATGAGAAGTCCCGACAAAGCCCCGCCTATTAGCGCTGCCAGGATGACGACTGAAATCCTCCATTGCTGCATGCCGAGATTATGCCACGCGAGGGTCTACAGCTTCGCCCCCATATCCAGGTGAAGCCGCAGACGCCGCATCACTTCGTCTCTACTCAACACCCCGAGAAGCACGCCATCGGAGACGACCAGAATCCTCCGATCGCTACTCGTCAGAAGCGACAGGACTTGGATCGCCTCGGTGTCGGGTGCGAGCGTTTCGTTCAAAGCGTCTTCGGTCATGACCTCGGACGCCGTGAGCCGCTCGAGCTCGTCCCGATCCCGCCGCTCGAAGCTCTTGAGCGTCAGCACACCGATGAGAAGGCCGCGATCGACGACAGGCACGTCGGTGACGTCGTGCGGCATGATCACCTCATCGAGGACGGCGGAAAGCCGCATGTCCGGAGGAACGCACGGGACATCGCGCACCATCAAATCCTCGGCGCGCACTCCTTCGAGCGCGTGGCGGATCACGAGTTGCTGGTAGCTCCCCCGCGCCGCGTGGCGCAAGAAGAATCCGATGAGGACGAACCATAGCCCCCCGAGGTTGCCCAGAAAGAAAATCGACGTCAACCCCATCAAAACGACCGCAGCGCCGAAGAACGACCCCAGTGCGCTCGCCACCCGGGTCGCCGCGGAGAACTTCCCCCAGATTCCCCACAGGGCGGCGCGGAGCACGCGCCCTCCGTCCAGCGGAAACCCGGGCACGACGTTGAACGCCACCAGCAGCAAGTTCATCTGGGCGAGCACTTCCATGACATCAGTGAGCGGTAGCGGAAGTGAACCGAGAGCGAGGCTGTAAAGCGCGAAAAAGCATGCCGCGAGAACAAGGCTCATCAGGGGCCCCGCGATCGCGATGCGAAATTCCGCTCCTGCGCCTTTGGGCTCTTCCACCATCTCGGCCGCGCCCCCGAAGATGAACAAAGTGATGCCGCGGATACCGACGTCGTTTCTGAGCGCGATGACGGCGTGCGATAGCTCGTGGGCGAGGACGGATCCGAACAAGAGCAGGCACGACGACAGCCCCAGGGATAACCGCACCGGCAACCCGAGGTAGGGGTACGATTGTCCGAAGCCGACGGCAAAGCTCGTCGTCATCAAGAAAGCGATAATGGCCCAGGAATAGTCGACGCGAATCGGAATACCAAAGATGGCACCGAGCGACAGGCCTCGACCGATCAAGGCACTCCCTGTCTCACGACTTTGATCGTGTCGCCGCGCGCAACCTCCGCGTCGAGCGTGGTGTTGTTGACGAGCGACAAGTCGTCGAAATGCTCCTCTTCCATCCCGGCTTGGCGGAGCGCGTCCCGAAACGCCATCGTTCGCGAAACCTGGTAGAGGTGGATCGTGCGTGGCTCGATCTCGAGTGCACTGCGGTCGCGAAGACGATCGAAGCTTTCGATCACCTCGTGGAACACCGGGGTGTAGCGGCGGATAGCGTTTTGTCGCGTCAGTCCGATGATCTCGTACACGAAATCATCATCCGCGATGAAGCCTGCAACTCCGTAGAGCTCGCTCGTTGAGGTCAGCGCGCGGAAGGGTGCCCGGTAAGCGGGGAACGGTCCGGCGCGCAGGCGCTCACCGGTGCCGTACTCGATATTGTTTCTCCGAAAAAACTCTCGCGCGTGGGCGGCGGGCGTCGTGCCCGGGGCAACGCGTGTACCCGTCAGCTGAAGTGCTGCACCTCCGTCGGGCGGTGCCGCGTACACGACCGTTTTCGTGTTCTGCACGTTCCAACCCTCGGGATAGGTCAGCTCGAACTCCAAGTCCGGATGGAGGAACCGACGACCTCTCATGAACCCCTCGCGTGGGTTCTCTCCAACGACGAGCCCTTCGATCATGCGAAGGTACTCGCTCCGGCGCGATTCGAGGTCGTTGCATCTGCCAGCTTGCTGGTTAACCAGTGCAAGGATCGTCTCCTCGCGATCGGCAGGGTCGGGGTGCGTCGATGCCCACGACGGCACGTTCCGCTCCGAGCCTGACAACCTCCCGAGCACCGAAAAAAAGTGCGCCATGTCAGTGGGGTCGTAACCCTGAGCGATGGAGTAGCGAACCCCGAGGCGATCGGATTCCCGCTCGGCGTCACGACCGAACTTCAGGAACAAGATGCCGAGCCCTCCCCCGAGCACATCGCCAAAGGGACGCACTTCGGGAAAGAAGATCGTCCCCACGTTGAGCCCGAGCCCAGCGAGCTGCTGCTTCGACATCTGCTCCACGTGGTGACGAGCGGTCACATGTCCGATCTCGTGGCCAATGACACCCATCAGTGCCGCTTCGCTACCGACGTACGCGAGGATGCCGCGAGTGACGTAGATGTAACCACCAGGAAGCGCGAACGCATTCACGACGGGTGAGTCGATCACTTTGAACCGCCACGGCAGTTGTGGCCGCTCCGACGCCGCGGCAACGCGCTGCCCGAGCTCGGCGACATACGCCTGGAGCTCGGCGTCATCATAGAGGCCCATGCTCACTTCGACATCGCGGGACGCTTGCTCCCCCATGGCGATCTCCTGCGACTCGGAGATAAGAACGAACTGCCGTTTCCCGGTGACCGGATCTTTGGCACAAGCGGAAACGCCCACGAGACCGACGATGCCAAAGATCAACGCCCGTGCCCGTGCCCGATCCCGCATACAAGATGTCATATGGCGTCCGCCAAAATTGTACCGCAACGGGCGCGGGGCCGCGCCAGGCATCAGCAAGGAAGGATAGATAGATGCGCAGGCCTGGGGTCCGTCGAGACCCCGGCCTCGAGCGAAAAAGGTTGGACGGTACTTAGGCGAAGTACTCGGTGTTGATCGCGACGTACTCCTGCCACTTGTCGGGCAGCTCTTCCTCGGGGAAGATGGCCGTCACCGGGCACACGGGCTCGCAAGCGCCACAATCGATGCACACGTCGGGATCGATGTAGAGCTGCTTGGCCTCTTCGAAATTGTCCTCGTCCTTGGTCGGATGAATGCAATCCACGGGACAAACTTCGACACAAGCGGTGTCCTTAGTGCCGATGCAAGGCTCCGCGATATAGTAAGACATTGTAGCTTTCCTCCTTCAGTTCGAAACTCACATGGCTACATGACGTCGAGCAGCCGTTGCGAGAACTCCGTCACCCGGTCCAAATAACCCCACAACAGGAGCCCAATAATATTAGGCACGACGAGCACGAAAAGTAAACCCGTGTACAGCGGCTGCAGCCGAAGCGGCGACGACGGCTCCGGGGTGTCCGCGCCCTCCATGAACATGGTTTTCAGAATCTTGACGTAGTAGAACGCCCCGATCGCGCTATTCACCACGCCGATAACAGCGAACCAACCGAGACCAGCGCGGATGACAGCAGCGAAGATGTACCACTTGGCGAGAAAGCCCGCGAACGGCGGGATGCCCATGAGCGAGAACAAGAAGATACCCATGACGAGCGTCAACATCGGTGCGCGCCGCCAGATGCCCGCGTAGTCTTTGATGTCGAAGCTGCCGACGTCGTTATGCACGACGATCACGACGAGGAACGCGCCGAGGTTCATGAACAGATAAACGAGCATGTAGGCGATCATCGCCTGGATGCCTTCGCCCGAGAGCACCACGGCACCCATCATGATGTAGCCGGCGTGCGCGATACTCGAATACGCCAAAAGACGTTTTAGATTCGTTTGTAGGAGTGCCGCGACGTTACCGAGGGTCATGGTGATGACGGAGATGCCCATGAGGATCGTCTGCCAATCGACGCTACCGACCATCACCCACGTGGCCCCTTCCCCGTCCGGGGACGCCAGGCCGCCGTAGAAGAAACGGATCAGCACGGCGAAGCCCGCGAGCTTCGGGCCTATTGACAAAAACGCGGTGACTGGAGTGGGCGCGCCGGTGTAGACGTCGGGACACCAGAAGTGAAACGGCACCGTGGCCATCTTGAAACCGATGCCCGCCAGGACGAGGACGATGATGACCATGAGCGCCGGACCAGAGCTCGCCACCACTTCCTGGCTCGAGAGGGCGGTGCGGATGGCGTACAGGTCGAGGCTTCCGGTCAGCCCGTAGAGAAGCGACAACCCGAAGAGCATCGTTCCCGTCGACACCGCGCCGAATAAGATGTATTTGAGCGACGCTTCGTTCGAGAGTCGGTCCGTCTTCAAATACCCGACCATCACGTAGGATGCGACCGACACCGTCTCGAGCGCGAGGTAGATCATCAACAAGTTGATCGAGTTGGCCATCCAAATGAGCGCCACCGTAACCGTGAGCAGGAGTACGAGAAGCTCGCCGTGATGGACCGGCCTGAGCTCGTTCGAGTGGAGCGTGAACAGCAGTATGAAGATCGAGGTGACGATGAAAAGAACGCGCAATACCTGCCCGAACCCATCGAACGCGACCATGTTGGAGAACAGTCCCGCCGATGGCGCATCCAGCGTCTGGAACGAGCAGAAGAGCGCGGCCACGAGGCCTACCAGCGATGGGAAGACGATGAGGACGCGACGTTCCCCGGGCGCCCGATTCTTCGAGATCAAATCGAACACGAGCACGGCCATCAGCGTGAACACGAGCACGATTTCGGGCACGAAGTACTGCAAGCTGGAGATGGTATCGAGGCTCTCCACGTTTTATCCTTTCAACCTGTCAACCTTTCAGGGCCGTAGCCTCATCGAGACTCACGTCCTTCAAGATCCGATAGAGGGACATGACGATCGCGAGCGCGACGGCCGCCTCACAGGCGGCGATCGCGATGACAAAGAGAGCAAAGACCTGCCCCTCGGTATCTCCGGTGACGAACCTCGAAAAGGCCACCAGGTTGATGTTGGCCGAGTTGAAGATGAGCTCGATCGCCATCAACACGTTGATGGCGTTTTTTCTCGTGAGCATGCCATACAGGCCGAGCGAGAATAGAGCCGCAGCCACGATCAAATAGTGCTCGAGGGGTATCACAGGTCCGTCCTCCGTCGCACGAGCATCGCGGCGCCGAGGAGTGCTACCAAAAGCAGCACCGAGGCGACCTCGAACGGCAGCACATACTCCGTCATCAGCGAGCGACCGATCGTCGCCGTCGTCGGCCCGTCCCCGCGGGGGATCGCCGTCTGACTCCACGGTGTGCGCGTAATGACGGTGGTCAACAACACGAACACCGTGAGCGAGACCAACGCGCCAGGGACGACCTGAAACGTCGACGTGCTCAAATTCAGATTGTAGATGCGGTTCGTCAGCATCACGCCGAACAGAATCAGCGTCAAGATCCCGCCGACGTAGATGAGAACTTGCGCACCCGCGAGAAAATCGGCGCCGAGCATGGCGTAGAAAACCGCGACGCTGAAAAACGTCGCCAGAAGCGCGAACGCCGAGCGCACCAGGTTCTTGCCGTGAACCACGAAGACGGCGGAACCGAGCATCAGCACCGCGAAGACCCAGAAGATGATTTGGGGGGCGAGGGTTTCCATCGGTTCTAGCTTCCTCCCACCGCAACGGGTTCGGCCTTTTCCTCTTGCGGCGGCTCAGGCGGCGATGGTTTCTCCTTGGCGAAGCGGTAGAGGAAATCGCTCTTGACGGTCTCGGCGAACTCGTACTCCGGCGTCATCACGATGCAGTCGGTGGGGCACGGGTAGACGCAAAGATTGCAATAGCAGCAAAGCGACATGTCGATGTCGAACTGCACCACCTTCAGTTTGATGGCAGTTCCGTCGGCAGCGAAGATCGGCGCCTCGGTCTTCACCCGTTTCTCGTTCGTGATGTCGATGCAATCCACCGGGCAAACTTTCTCGCACTGCTTGCAGCCGATGCAGTCCTCGATCTTCACGTGCAGCCGCATCCGCGAACGATCGCTCAAAAGACCTTTGGGCACGATATCGCCGGCGGATTCCCAGCGCTCTTCGGGGAGCTCATCGGACGTATATTGCTGGGTGATGTTAGGCATAAACAGGTGCGCGAACGTGACCCACATCCCCTTGGTGATCGTCTCGATGGCTGCCCAGAGATCTCCGAAATACTCTTTCATCAGCTAGCCTTTCAGCTCCGAGCAACACCAATGAACGCGACCGCGACCAGGACGACGAACGCGATCGGGATCAGGTACTTCCAGCAAACCGCCATCATCTGATCGACCCGAAGCCTGGGAAGTGTCCACCGAAGCCACATTTGCACGAACACCAAAATCAACGTCTTGATGAAGAACGTAAGCGGCCCATCGAAAAACGGACCGACCCAGCCACCGAGGAAGAGCACGACGGCGAGACCGGCAACGAGGAACATCGCCGCGTACTCCGCGAGGAAGAACATCGCGAAGCGTATCCCGCTGTACTCGGTGTGGAAGCCGGCGACGAGCTCGGATTCCGCCTCGGGGATGTCGAAGGGGTTGCGGTTCGTCTCCGCCAGACCACAGATAAAGAACATCACGAACGCGATCAGGTTCAGCGGGAACATCCGCGTCAGAAACCAGCGGTGCTCGCCCCAGACACCGTCCCTCTGTTCTGTGATGACCTCCTGCAAGTCCAAGCTTCCAACCTGGGTAACGACCGCGAGGATGATGATCGCGGTCGGGATTTCGTAGCTGACCATCTGGGCGGCCGAGCGCATCCCGCCGAAGAGCGCGTACTTGTTGTTAGACGCCCAACCCGCCATGAGGATGCCGATCGCCCCGAACGACGTGATCGCAATGATATAGAGAAGCCCGATGTTGAGATCCGAGACCACGAGACCGTCGCCCCAGGGTAAAACGGCGAAGCCCGCGAACGCCCCCATCACCACGATGAACGGCGCGAGCTTGAACAGGAAGCGATCGGCGCCGGTGACGATGATGTCTTCTTTGAAGACCAGCTTGAGGCCATCGGCGAAGCTCTGGAGTACGCCGTGCCAGCCCACCCGCATGGGACCGAGACGGTCCTGGATGTGCGCCGCCACCTTGCGCTCGAACCAGATCAAGAAGATTGGAAGCTGGGTGATGAGAAAAACGATCGCCCCCACGCCGAGGGCGGCAGCGACGACGGCCGCCATCGTGGCCGACAGGTTCGCTTGGAGCTGTTCGTTGATGAACGCCGCGATCTGCGGGACGAAGAAGATGACGACGAGCGCGACGAGCGCGCCGGCGATGACGATCGCCGACAGGAAGTTGGAGATGGTTGCTTCGAGTGCCGGTCGTTGCAAACCCATCAGCGATCAATCTCCCCGAGAACGATGTCGAGGCTCCCGATGATGGCAACCATGTCCGCGATCATCTCTCCCTTCGCGAGCTCGTGGAAAAGACTCATCGCAACGAAGCACGGCGAGCGTCCTTTGACTCGATACGGTATGAGGCTTCCGTCGCTCACGACGTAGAAACCGAGCTCCCCGCGAGGCGCTTCCGTGCGCCCGTACGCCTCGCCCGGCTTCGGCTTCACGCGCTTGGGAACGGCTTCGCGCACATCGTCTTCGGCGGGCATTTTCTCGATCGCCTGGCGGGTGATGCGGACCGACTGGCGCATCTCTTCCACCCGGACGTAGTACCGGTCCCAACACGAGCCGATGGGTCCATAACGACCCTGACCTATTGGAGTATCGAACTCGTACTTCTCGTACCCGCAGTAGGGTTCTTCCTTGCGAACGTCCCACTTGATGCCCGAGCCTCTGAGGTTCGGTCCGGTGAGCGCGTAACTGACTGCAAGCTCGGGTGGGATGATCCCGACGTCCGCGGTGCGTTTGGTGAAGATTTTGTTGTAGCTCAGAAGCTCGTCGAGCTCGTCGATGACGGGCTCGAACTGATCGAGGAACACCAGCGCCCGGTCGGTCCAAGTGTCGGGAAGATCGTGCGACAGCCCACCGATCCAGTTGTAGTTGTAGAGAAGCCTGGCGCCGCAGAGCCACTCGAACAGATCGAGAACTTTCTCCCGCTCGCGAAAGCAATGGAGAAACGGCGTGAACGCACCGATGTCCAAGCCGTAGGTGCCGATGGCGAGTAGGTGCGATGCGATCCTCTGAAGCTCGGCTGTGATGACGCGGATCGCCTGGACGCGCTCGTTAAGCTCGATGCCCATGAGCTTTTCGACGGCCACGGCGTAGGTGAGGCTGTTGTTCATCGAGCCCACGTAATCCATGCGGTCGGCGAACGGGATGACGCCCTGGTAGTCGATGTTCTCCGCGTGCTTTTCGAAGTTCCGATGCAGGTAGCCGATGTGCGGTCGAGCGTCTTTGACGATCTCTCCGTCGGTCTTGAGCTCGATGCGCAGCACGCCGTGGGTCGACGGATGCTGCGGCCCCATGTTGAGGATCATCTCGCCTTCTTCGAGATCCTCGGGCTTGAAAAAGTACGCCTCGTCCGGCTCCAAGTCCTTGTATTGGGTTTGGGTGCTCATTGTCCGGCCTCAGCTCTCAGTCGAACGGTCCTACACCGATGTTCTCGCCCTGCTGCGCGCGTTCCGAAAACTTCTCGTCGGGCTTGACTGGGATGCCGTGCCACTCGTCGGGCCACTCCCAATCTTTGCGAAGAGGATGTCCGGCCCAGTCTTCCGGAAGGAAGATGCGACGCAAATCGCTGTGGCCGACGAACTCGATGCCGAACAGGTCGTACGCCTCGCGTTCGTGCCAGTTCGCGGTCGGCCACACGCCTTCGAGCGTCGGCATCTTCGGTTTGTCGCGCGGCAAGATGACTTTCAACACGATCCAGTGACGGTGCTTGAGCGACGTCAGGTGAAGGACGACCTCGATCCGCGAGCTCTCCGGCTCCTTCTCGCTGAGGTAGTCCACTGCGGCGTGGCAGTGCAACATGTCGAACGCGAGCTCGGGCTCGTCGCGAAGATAGGTCGCGACGTCGACGATGGCGCCGGCATCGATGACGAGGAACGGATCCGGAACCTCGAGCTCGGCCCTGGTGATTTTCGCGGGAAACTTTTGCTCGATTTTTTTCTGAACGGCGGCAGCGTCGAGGCTCAAACAGGCACCTCCTCCGTTACCGGCTTCTTCCGGCCTTCACGAGGATCGTCCATGAGTGAGCGTTCACGGATGACGTCCTGGAGCGCCATCACGCCGTAGAGAAGGGCTTCGGGCCGAGGCGGGCAACCGGGAACGTAGACGTCGACGGGAATGATCAGATCCACGCCCTTGACGACGTGGTAGCCGTACTGCCAGTAAGGACCACCGTTATTGGCGCAGCTCCCCATAGAAATGACGTACTTGGGTTCGGCCATCTGCTCGTAGAGGCGCTTGATACGGATCGCCATCTTGTGAGTCACCGTGCCCGCTACGATCATCAAGTCGGACTGGCGCGGGGTGGCGCGGGGGATGAGACCGAATCGATCCCAGTCGAAGCGGCTCGCACCCGCCGCCATCATCTCGATGGCGCAACAGGCCAAGCCGAACACCATCGGCCAAATGGCCGATTGGCGCGCCCAGTTCACGACGCTGTCCACCCGGGTGAGAACGAACTGTTGGTTGTCGAGGGATTTGATGAGATCCATGTCGCTCCTTCGCGCTTTCTAGGCGGCTTTCACGTTTCCGGAGGTTGCTTTGAGGGCGGTGCGCTCTTCTTCGCGCACCCACTCGAGATCGCCTTTGCGCCACACGTCGGCGAGTCCGAGCATGAGCATGCCAATAAAGATGAACCCGGCGATGAGCGCGGGCATGCCGAGCTCCTTGACTACGACCGCCCACGGTATGAGCATGACCGCTTCTACATCGAAGATGAGAAACACGAGCGCGAAAACGTAAAAGCGAATGTTGAACTGAACCCCCCAGGGTGTACCGACAGGGTTCTCGCCGCACTCATAGGGAAGGACTTTCTCGCGGGTCGGATTGTGCGGTCGCACGAGGCTGGACCCGATCACGGCGCCTCCCACGACCAGCGCGCCCACCGCGAGGAACATCAAGATCCCAATGTATTCGATCATCTCTTTAGACCCTCACCGAACGAATCCAAACAACCATTATTTCAGTGGGCCGGGTAGGCTGCAACAGGCAGCGGCTGAAACGAAAAAGTCTTTTGATTACAACGAATTCAAAGCGCCAATGCGCTTTTGTGGCCATACAAGTCGGGTATTATAGCGATGGGCCCGAGAGGCGGCAAGCCAAAAAAATCAGTCGTTTGGCGCGATGGTCTTGGCTCGAAACTTCTTCTCGCGGGTGAGCTCGACCGTTTGGAGCCTTTCGTACAAAGCTAGGCGCACCTCTTTTCACGGCGTGCGCGGCCGCCCGGCCCGTCATCGCCCACCTGTAGGCGCACCCGTGTGCGCGGACTTAAAGTGTTACTTGAATTGACTCGGTCCAGACGGGGAGTCCACCGCCTCCTTTCCCGGTGCTGAATTGGAAAGAAAAGCTCACCGGTAGAGAATGCGGAGGGAGAGGACAGTTGAGGGGGAAAGTGTGAGTAGACTTACCTTCCCGGCTAGCTCAGTTCCGCAATGACTGCGTCGGCGTACTCTTGCGTCGATGCTTGACCGCCGAGGTCCGGCGTGCGCACCTTTCCCGCCTCGAGGACGCGGAACGTCGCTTGGAGGATACGGTCCGCCGCTTCGTCTTCACCCAGGTGCCGCAACATGAGAACACCCGAGAACGTGAGCGCGGTGGGATTCGCGATTCCCTTTCCGGCGATATCGGGTGCGGAGCCATAGACCGCCTCGAACACCGCGTAGTCTTCTCCGATGTTCGCCGCGGGCACCATGCCGAGGCCGCCGACCAGGCCTGCGCACAGGTCGGAGACGATGTCACCGTAGAGATTCGACAACAGCAACACGTCGAACTGGTTCGGGTTCAACACGAGCTGCATCGCGAGGTTGTCGACGATCTTGTCGTCGAACTCGATACCGGGGTAGTCTTCGGAAACTTGGCGCGCTCTCTCGAGAAAGAGCCCGTCGGTGATCTTCATGATGTTGGCTTTGTGAACGGCGGTGACTTTCTTGCGCCCGCGCTTTTTCGCGTAGTCGAAGGCGAAGCGCGCGATGCGATTCGACGCGTGCGCGGTGATGACTTTCAAGCCCTGACTGACGCCGGGCATGATCATGTGCTCGATGCCCGAGTACAGGTCCTCGGTGTTCTCGCGGACGATGACGAGGTTGATTCCCTCGAAGCGGGACTCGACACCAGAAACGGTCTTCACCGGCCTCAAGTTCGAGTAGAGGTCGAGCTCTTTTCGGAGTGCCACGTTGGCACTCGGGAAACCTTCGCCGACGAGTGTGGTGAGCGGGCCTTTGAACGCGACTTTGTTCTCTCGAATAGAATCGAGAAGCGACGGCGGCAACGGGTTGCCGGTCTTCTCGTAGGTGCGAATTCCCGCCTCGTGCTCGATCCATTCGCAGTCTACGCCGCTCGCATCGATGATGCGCGTTGCCGCTTTCGAGATCTCGGGACCGATCCCATCGCCAGGGATCAACGTGATCTTGTACGTCATCGCCGTAAAAGTCTAACACGTTGTAAAATGCTAACCGGATGAAGCTCACCGTCATCGTGCCCACGTTGAACGAAGCGGCGCATCTCGCGGCGTCGCTTTCTTCGCTTCCGCGAGAGGCGGAAGTCGTCGTTGCCGACGGCGGTAGTGTCGACGAAACGATCTCGATGGCGACGCGCTCCGGTACCCGCGTCGTCACTGGCAGCAGGGGTCGCGCTTTACAGATGAACCGGGGCGCCGACGCCGCGCGCGGCGACACGCTACTCTTTCTGCACGCGGACTGCACGCTGGGCCCGGACGCTTACGACCAAATCCAAACTGAGCTCGACAACGACGACGTGGTAGGAGGCTCGTTCCGTATGTCCATCCGCGACGCGAGCTGGGGCCTCAAATGGATCGCGGCAACCTCGAACGCCCGGGCGCGTTACCTACAGACGCCCTACGGCGATCAGGCGCTCTTCGTCCGACGAAGCGCGTTCGAGAAGCTCGGAGGCTTTCCCGACATTCCTTTCATGGAAGATGTCGCTCTCGTGCGAAAGCTCAAGCGTCTCGGGAAGCTCGTCTGTGTGGACGAAACCGTCACCACCGGCGCGCGCCACTGGAAACAACTGGGCCCTATGCGCACAACATTATTGAATTGGTCGATGGTAACGCTCTACCTGCTAGGGGTCCCCGCACAAAGATTGGAACCGTACTATCGCCGATTGCGTACGACCGCCTCGGCCGCGAAACCTGAAAAGGTGTTGTCGTCCTCGTGATCTAGCTTCCAGCTTCCAGTCACCAGCTGGAAGCTGCCTCATTCAGAATTCTGAGCATCCACTGCTGCGATCGCGGCCATGTCGATGATCTCGTCGACTTCGGCGCCTCGTTGTAGCACGTGGACGGGCTTGTTCAGCCCGACGAGGATCGGGCCCACGGCCTCGGCGTCGGCTAGCCGCTGGATGAGCTTGTAGGCGATGTTGCCCGCTTCGAGGCAAGGAAACACGAGAACGTTTGCGGCTCGCTGCAAACGGCTGAAAGGGTACGTTTCAGCGAGGATCTCGTCGACCACCGCCGTATCCGCTTGCATTTCGCCGTCCACTTCGAGCTCGGGCGCTCGCTCGCGGACCATCTCGGTCGCACGGCGCACTCTCTCCGACAGCGGGTGCTTGGTGCTCCCGAAATTCGAGAACGACAGCATCGCGATGCGCGGTTCGACGTTGAATCGCTTCGCCACCTCGGCCGTCTGGATTGCGATATCCGCGAGCTCTTCGGCGGTAGGTTCGATGATGACGGTCGTATCCGCGAAGAACTTGACGTCGTTCTTGAACACCATCATGTAGACACCCGCGACCCGGGCTCCCGTCTTGACTCGAATGACTTGCAGCGCCGGCCGGATCGTGTCCGGGTAGTGTTGGGTCAGCCCCGCGACCATCGCATCCGCGTCACCGCGGTGCACCATCATCGAGCCGAACATGTTCGGGTTGTGAAGAAGCGCCGGGGTTTCACTTCGGGTCACACCACGACGGTTGCGAACCTCGTAGAGCTCCTCGGCGTAGTCATCGAGCTTGTCGGAGTCGGTGGGATTGATGAACTCCATGCCGGCGGGATCGATCGCGAGCTCGTCGATTTTTTTCTCGATGACATCGCGCCTGCCGAGCAGAATCGGCGAGGCGATGCCTTCGTCCACGAGATGTTGCGCCGCACGCAGGATCTTGACCTCCTCGCCTTCGGGAAAGACGATGCGCTTGGTTTCCTGCTTCGCACGACCGATGACGGCGCGCATGACCGCCCGGTCTCGACCGAGGCGTGATTCGAGTTTTTCCGGGTACGCGTCGATATCGATCTCGGTGCGAGCCACGCCCGTCTCCATGGCCGCTTTCGCTACCGCCGGAGCCTCCCACGTCAGAACCCGCGGATCGAACGGCGTGGGGATGATGTAGCTCGGCCCGAACTGCATCGCGGCATTCTCAGCGCCGTAGGCCTTGATGACGACCTCGGGAACGTCCTCCTTCGCCAGATCGGCGAGCGCGTGGGTGGCGGCGAGTTTCATTTCCATGTTGATCGCCCGGGCACGGACATCGAGCGCGCCCCGGAAGATGAACGGAAAGCCGAGCACGTTGTTGACCTGGTTAGGGAAATCCGAACGGCCGGTCGCCATGATCACGTCGTCCCGTACCGACATGGCGTCTTCCCAGCTGATCTCTGGATCGGGATTGGCGAGCGCCATCACCAACGGCTTTTCCGCCATCGAGGCCACCATGTCCTTGCTGACGGCGTCTTTCACCGATAGCCCCATGAACGCGTCAGCGTTTTCGAGCGCTTCACCGAGCGATCGGAACTTCGTGTTCACTGCATAACGCTCCTTGTACGGATTCATACCCTCCATACGCCCTTTGTAAATGACGCCCTTGGAGTCGCACATAATAATGTTGTCGTGCTGGATTCCGAGATTCTCGGCGAGCTCTGCCGAGGCCACGCCGCCCGCCCCGGCGCCGTTGATGACGAGCTTCACTTTCGCAGGATCCTTCCCCGCGATCTCGAACCAATTCAGAAGCGCCGCCCCGCAGATGATAGAGGTTCCGTGCTGGTCGTCGTGGAACACCGGGATGTCCATCTCTTTCTTGAGGGTCTCTTCGATATAGAAGCAGTCCGGCGCTTTGATGTCTTCGAGGTTGATGCCACCGAACGTCGGCTCGAGTGCTTTGACGACGCGAATGAGATCGTCGGGATCGCGCGCGTCGAGCTCGATGTCGAACACGTCGATATCGGCGAACGTCTTGAAGAGAACACCCTTGCCTTCCATGACGGGTTTCGCCGCCATAGGGCCGATGTTGCCGAGTCCGAGCACGGCGGTCCCGTTGGTCACGACTGCCACAAGATTGCTTTTGGTCGTGTACGTAAACACGTCTTCCGGGTTCGACTTGATCTCAAGGCAGGGCTCGGCGACGCCGGGGCTGTACGCCAACCCCAGATCGCGCTGGGTACGCGTGGGTTTCGTCGCTCGGATTTCGATTTTCCCCGGACGGCCGCCGGAGTGGTAGTCGAGTGCGTCTTGTTTTCGGATCATTTGGAGATTGTAACGCTATTGGCAAGGCGGCGGGGTTCTCGAGTGTCATTGCCGCCACCGCATCCACCACCGAACCGAACATAGGATAGACGCGAAAGGAGCAGGCCGATGCGAGGATTGATATGGGGTTCAGTGTCGACGACGCTAGTGGTGGCCGTCGTCTCGGTGGCGAGCACCGCGTGCAACGTGCCTCAGGAGGGAGCGATGGATAACGCAAAACTCCAGACCCTGATCGAAAGTCTTTCCCAAGACATCGAAGGCGAACCGGGCTACTGGTCGTTCACACTCGCCTCCCGCCAAGTCGTGGTCATCACCGACGAGGCGGCGGATCGGATGCGGATCATGACGCCCGTCGTCGAGGATAGCCAGCTCCCGGCCGAGCAGGCGCGAACGCTACTCGCGGCGAATTTCGATCGCGCACTCGACGCACGCTACGCGGTATCGCGCGGATACGTGTGGTCCGCGTTCATCCATCCTTTGAGCGCGTTGAGCGAGGAGGAGTTCGTCGATGGAGTGCGGCAGGTCGTGACCCTCGCCGAGAACTACGGAACGAGCTACACGAGCACGGACCTCGTGTTCCAGGGCGGGCAGAATTAGTCCTGATTCTCGGGCCTCGTTTGAGGCTCCGCCAACACCATACGCTCGAAGTGGTCAATCGGGGCTGGGCCGCCGGGAGGCTCGCAGAAGATCCCTTCGGATGCGAGCTCGCCTCCGGCGTCGCTCGATGCCACGACCGACCCCCCCGCGTGTACGTCCGCGGTTCCTTCCACGACGCGTCCGCGATCGAAGATCACCCAAGTGAGCTCGAGCTCGTGAGCGCTCTCCTGGTCGAGGCATGCCCAGCGTCCGTCCGCCTGTCCGCCAACGTATTGGCCTCGTGCAACGATCTGGCCGGAACGGAACCAAGCCCACTCGCCGTCACGCAGGTCATCACGGAAGCTTCCCCGAACCGCATCCGTCTCGAACGGACCGTGACGGAGTCCGGCTTCGAAAGTAAACGACGCCAGTCGCCGTTCGTTGGGCCTGCCAAAAACCCACTCGCCTTCTCGGCGCCCGCCGCGACACTCGCCAAGCGCGGGAATTCTCGAGCCAAGGGCTGGCCAGGGTTGAACGCAGGCGCCGTCATCGCCACAACTCGAGCAATCTCCAGGATCGAAATCCTCGACGGAAGGAATCTCGTCGATCGTGTTCCACCCCATCAGAATCGGCGAGAGCGCCATCGTCGTCGTGAGGAGACCACCGAGCACGTAGAACGGTCCATGCAAATTGACGCGAACGAGTCCGTAGACGACGAGGACGGCGCCGATGAACCCGAGAGCGATGGCGGCGAGCCCGGCAATCGTGAGGCCTCCTAGAAATGGGCCAACCCCAATGAGGCTCGTCGGATCCGTAGACTCGAGCTTGCGCAGTATCCAAAGACAGGCGCCGGGCGGCACCGCGGCCGCTACCGCGAACATCGCGAGGACGACCCATGCACCTTCTCGTTCCTCTTTGTCGGTATCGAACTCCATCACGGCCCTCGATCAATGATGCCCCCAACGGCACGGTATTCCAACCGACTGTCGTATCATGCAGCGCGTATTACGATGGACCACCTCACGTTCGAACAGCTCTCGTCGGAAGCGGCCCGCTATGACGAGGCTGTTCTCCGCACGCCCGCCATCGATCACTTCTGCTCGAGCTCGTTTTGGATCCTCCCCGCGGCCGAACATCTCATGACGCCGGGTGGTCCGTGGGTGCGACGCTCCGACGGCGCCTATGTCGCCCTCGCGCGCAGCGACCACGGGCCGAGCTCGGCATCCTCATCCTCAGTGCTGCATCCGCTCGAAGCGATGTGGGCCCTTCCCTCGCCGCTCGTCGGGGCCGAGCCCGAAGCGCTGTCCCAATTCTTGCTCGAGGCGCTCGGGAGCGATCCCGGCTGGGGCGCCGCCTTCCTGACCGGGCTCCATGAACGATCCGCGCTTTGGAAGAAACTCGTGCCCTCGCTCAGCTGTCGGTACGAGCTCTCGCGCGGCCCGGTTACGCGCCGTTACGCGGTCGACCTCACGGATGGTGTCGACGGGTTTCTACGCAATCGCTCGTCCGGCTTCCGCAAAAATCTCCGCAAGGCGGAGCGGCGCGCCCGCCAGGTCGAGCTCCGATTCGAGATCGCTGACGAGTGCGCTCCTGAAGACGCTGACGCATCCTTCGATCGACTCCTCGCGATCGAACGCCGTAGCTGGAAGGGCCGCCGAGGCGTCGGGATCGATACCGATCCGATGTGCGCGTTCTACCGTGACATGAACCGGCGGTTGGTGGAGCGAGGCGCGAGGCGTCTGGTGTTCGCCACGCTCGATGGCAACGACGCCGCGTACATCTTTGGAGGCGTTCTCGGAAAAACCTACCGCGGTCTTCAGTTCAGCTTCGACGACACCTACGCGGAGCATTCGCTCGGGAATTTGTGCCAGCTCGAGGAAATTCGGCGGCTCAGCGATGATGGAGTCGAGATCTACGATCTCGGAACCGAAGTGCCGTACAAGAAACGGTGGGGCGACCGTGTTTTCAGCACGTCCTGTCTCGTCGTTCAGCCTTCATAGATGAGATAGCGCTCGCGGATCTTCTTGAACCGCGCGAGGTCGACTTGCCACGCGGCTTCGATCTCGCCGAGGGTTGCATCGGCCTCGAGTTGAGCGCGGATCGATCCGTTACCGGCGAGGATGTCGATGGCAGGCCGTTCGAGCTCGTACTCGTACGGCGGAGGGCGCCAATCAAACTCGTCGGGCCATAACCGTCGCGCGGCGCGGATCAACGCATAGCCGGTCCGGAGGGGTCGATAGGTTTCACGGTCGATCACGTGCTGCTGTACGCCGCCGCAGAGCTGCCCTCCAAATTTCTGAAACGTGGGCTCGAAGCAAAGCGGCCGAAAGACCACGCCGGGCAGATCCTCTTCGACGAGCGCTCGCGCGAGCTTGGCACCGTCGATCCACGGGGCGCCCATGATCTCGAACGGGCGGGTCGTGCCTCGCCCTTCCGAGAGGTTCGTGCCCTCGATGAGACACGCACCGGGATAGACCGTCGCGGTATCGAGGGTGGGCAGGTTGGGCGATGGCAAAACCCAGGGAAGACCGGTGTCGTCGAACCATTGCGAGCGCTTCCACCCGTCCATCTCGACCACGCTCAGCCGGCAGCCCACGCCAAACTCGTCGTTCACGAGGCGCGCGATCTCACCGGATGTCATCCCATGACGGTTCGGGATGGGGTAGAGGCCGACGAACGAGAGATGGCTTCCTTCGATGAGGTTTCCTTCGACATGGACGCCGTTGATCGGGTTCGGGCGATCGAGAACGATGAGCTCGATATCGTCACGGGCACACGCCTCCATGGCGTGGGTCATCGTCCAGATGTAGGTGTAGTAGCGCGAGCCGATGTCTTGAATGTCGAACACGACCGCGTCCAACCCGTCGAGCATCTCCTCCGTCGGCACGCGCGTCGGTCCGTAGAGGCTCCGTACCGGAAGCCCGGTGATCGGATCGGCCCCGTCACCGACTTCAATCAAATCCTGTGCGCTCGCGCGCAACCCGTGCTCGGGGCCGAAGAGAACCGCGAGCTCGACTTCCTTCCGCGCATTGAGATTGAGGAGGTCGATCCCATGACGGAGCTCACGATCGACCGTCGTCGGGTTCGCGATGAGGCCGATGGTCTTGCCGGCGACAAGGTCGATGGCGCTTCCCAGAAGCTTCTCGAGCCCGGTCACCACCATATCGTTTATTATCCCACCGAGGAGGCGTTCCCATGAAGTGGTTGATGCAATGACCGGGATGCTAAGAGCGCTGGCGATCACCCTAGCCGCGGTCGCTGCGATGGAGACGATAGACTATCCCGAAACGAAGAAAGTGAATCAAGTCGACGATCTCCACGGAACCCGGATCGAGGATCCGTACCGGTGGCTCGAGGACGATCACGCCGCGGACACCTTGGCATGGGTGAAGGCGCAAAACGCGGTGACGTTCAGCTATCTGGAAGGGCTTCCCCAAAGGGACCGCTTGAAGAGCCGGCTGACCGAGCTTTGGAACTACGAACGCTACGGGGCGCCGTTCAAGAAAGGCGGTCGCTACTTCTTTTTCAAGAACGACGGTCTCCAGAACCAGTCGGTTCTCTACGAACAAGCAACGCTTGCGGCCGAGCCTGCAGTGCTGCTCGACCCGAACACACTGTCCGAGACAGGCACGGCGGCGCTGTCGACGCTCGAGCTGAGCGAAGACGGAAAGCGTCTCGTGTACGGGGTGGCGACGAGCGGCTCCGACTGGCAGGAATTCCGCGTGCGCGACGTCGATACCGCTCGAGATCTAGACGACCATATCCAATGGGTGAAGTTCTCCGGGGCTTCGTGGACTCACGATAGCGCCGGCTTTTTCTACAGCCGCTACCCCGAGCCGAAATAAGACGAAGCTCAAGGCGGGGTCAACCGCAATCAAAAGGTCTACCACCACAAGCTCGGCACGTCGCAATCGGAGGACAAGCTCATCTACGAGCGTCCGGACGAGCCCGAGTGGGGTTTCAACGCGACCGTCTCCGACGCCGGGAACTACGTCATCTTCGACGTCAGCCACGGAACCGACGAGCGGAACCGCGTCTACTACCTCGCTCTCGGTGACGCGACGAAGCCCACCCTCGACGGCGACGTGGTGAAGCTCTTGGACGATTTCGATGCCAGCTACGACTTCATCGGTAACGACGGGACGACGCTCTATTTTCTGACGAACCTCGATGCGCCCCGCTATCGCGTCATCGCCATCGACACCGACAATCCTGGTAGGAGTCAGTGGAAAGAGATTATTGCCGAGTCCGAGGACGTGCTCGAGAACGTGCGCATCATCAACGAGCGGCTCGTCGCGTCCTACTTGCACGACGCGCACAGCCGGATTGCCGTCTATGCGAAGGATGGGAACTTCGAGAAGAACGTCGAGCTTCCGACGCTCGGTTCGGTGAGCTCCATCAACGGCGAGCGCAACGACCGCGAGATGTTCTACGCGTTCGCGTCGTTCGTCTATCCGACGACAATCTACCGCTACGATTTCGAGACGGGCACGACGACGGTGTTCCGCTCACCCGAGATCGAATTCGACGGCGGCGCGTTCGTGACCAAGCAAGTGTTCTATCACTCGAAAGACGGCACTCGGGTGCCGATGTTCGTGACTCACGAACGCGGGCTCGAGCTCGACGGCAACAACCCGACTTACTTATACGGCTACGGCGGATTCAACATCAGCCTGAGACCACGATTCTCGGTGAGCAATCTCGTTTGGCTCGAGCTCGGAGGTGTGTACGCGCAAGCGAATCTCCGCGGCGGCGGAGAGTATGGGGAGGAATGGCACCACGGCGGGACGTTCGCGAACAAGCAAAACGTCTTCGACGACTTCATTGCCGCCGCCGAGTTTCTCGTCGATGAGGGCTACACCCGGCCCGAGAAGCTCGCCATCGGCGGCGGATCGAACGGAGGACTTCTAGTGGGCGCAGTCGCGAACCAGAGGCCCGCGCTCTTCGCGGTCGCTCTGCCCGCGGTCGGCGTCATGGACATGCTGCGCTTCCACAAGTTCACCATCGGCTGGGCGTGGGTGTCGGACTATGGCTCCGCGGAAAACGCCGACGAGTTCGAAGCGCTCCACGCCTACTCGCCGTACCACAACTTGAGGCCAGCGGCGTACTTTCCCGCAACGCTGGTGACCACGGCCGATCACGACGACCGCGTCGTTCCCGGACATTCCTTCAAATACGCTGCTCGTCTACAAGAGATCCACGGCGACGAGCCGCGGCCGATGCTGATCCGCATCCAGACCGACGCCGGCCACGGCGCCGGCAAACCTACGAGCATGGTGATCCGAGAACAAGCCGACCGCTGGGCGTTCGTGATGGAAAACCTGGGCATGAAGTGGACGCCTTAGTCTCGCCAGGGCTCGAGAGAAAGCAGGAATACAGGAATCTCAGGAACGTTGTTTCCTGCAACGCTCGGAAAATTCAGACGCAATCCACGCGGCCGCGCGCTTGCTTGACCCCAGTAGAACAGCGCGCTGATCGAGAAGTAGACGCTGAGCACGATCCCGAGGACCGCGAGCGCGAAAAGCACGACGAGGCGGTTGCTGCTCTTGCGAGCCTCGTCCTGGTGCTGAAAGAAGTCCATCGTTCGCGGTTAGAACTTGACTTTGGGCGCTTCCCGTTCCGTGGCGACTTCGATCTCGAACAGCTCCGCTGCTTGAAAGCCCATCGGGCGTCGCAATCATAACGTTCGGGAATTTCTCCCGCGCGGTGTTGTAGCTCGTCAATCGCGAGTTGACGCACGCGACGCCTTCGGCGTAGGTTCTGGCATGCGTTCATTACAAGCTCGACATCCAGTTCGAGCTCTCGGGCAAACTTATGCAGGACGCCAACACCGAGCTCATGCAACACAGCCGCCGGTGTATATGAAGCCCGGCGATATCGCGGAGTGCTCCGTCGAAGGCATCGGGACACTGCGAAACCCGATCCGCATGTGGCCGGACGAGATGAAGCCGAGATGAAGCTGTGACGGGGTTTCCTACCGTCGACTAGTCGCGCTCCGATCCGGCCGAGGTGGATCGCGTGTGCCGTGGCACCGGATTTCTCGCGATCTTCGGGCACGAGTTTCCCGAGACACTCATCGACCGCTGGGTGTCGACGGTGCACCGTGTGACCTGTGAGTCCTCCCGGCGGCAATCGATTGCGTTTTTACACCTTCCCAACTGGGACGCCGAGACAATATGACATTTCTACCGAGACGAGCTCGGGTCTCATTTGGTAGAATGAAGAGTCTTTCCCAGAAAACCAAATACGTCGACGTCCGTCCCGGGCCGCCGGGGCGGGACGAGGTAGAGAGTCACAATGAGCTTGAACGTCATGATCGCGGGTTGCCGCAAGGATGAACGGGAGCGCATCGACGCGGCGGTGCGCGCTGCTTTCACCGGCCGCCCCGACGAGGAGCCTTGGAACGTGTCTTTGGTGAACGTGGCCAACCAGTGGTCGATCGACATCGACGGACCCGAGCCGCAGTTCAAAGGTATGAGCCTGGTTGCACCCACTAGCGATCTGACGGCGAGCCTCCAGCAGGCGCTAACAGGCGCCGCTCCGTCTGGAAACGGCGCGGCATCGGAAACGGGGACACCAGCGCCGCAAAGTGGAAACGGAGGAGCTCCGTCGGCGCCCGCGGGGGCCCGCAAAGACCGTCACGAGTGTGAGGAGTGCGCCGCCGCGTTCGAAGTCATCTTCGACCAGCGAGCGGGTGAGCCCGAGGAGCTCTGCCCGGTAGCGTGTCCCGCGTGCTGGCACGTCAACAAAGTGCCGATCGCGGAGGCAGCCGGCGCCACCGGCGACTACCGCGCCCACGTGGTCAGCTAGCCGAACAACCTCTCCGCCACTCGCCTTGCTCGCCCGCCCGATTGTCGCCTCGCCTCACATGGCTTAGAATCTTACTAATCAGACAATTTCAGTTTTCTTCTGGAGGTGCTGGGGCGCCATGCCGCCACTACTAGACATCCCCCCGTCGGGAAGCTTCAACGCGTGGTCTCAAGGATTCGAGTTTCCCGACTTGCTTCTGGCGATCTGCAAACGCGAGCAAAGCGGTGAGCTCAAGTTCATGAGCTCAGAGGCAGAGAAGACCATCCTTGTTCACGATGGGGAGATCGTTTTCGCGAAGTCATCGTCGACCGACGACCGTCTCGGCCCCTACTTGCTGCGCGAGAATTTGATTCGGTTCGAGCACGTGACCGAGCTCAGCCGGTTCGTATCACCAGAGAAGCGATTCGGCACCGTTCTCGTCGAAAACGGCGTCCTCGATCCGCACGAGCTCGTGCAGGGCGTCGTCGGTCAAGTGCGCTCGATCGTCTTGAGCCTATTTCAATGGACGGAAGCCGCGTACATTTTCGAGCAGCGGGAGCCCGACAAAGAGGACATCACGCTCCGGATCCCTCTCACCAAGCTCATCGTCGACGGCGTGCGGCAAGTGACGAGCTGGCGCCGGGTGATGGGCGGGATAGGCTCCCTCGATGCCGTATACCAGACGATCGCCGGCGTCGAAGATACCGTGCGTGCCGCGAAGCTAACACCCGAGCAGCTCGATCTCGTCGCCGATATGCGAGGACCGAAAACGATCGCCGAAGCATGTGCCGCGACCGAGATCAGCGACTTCGAGGTGTGCCAGCTGCTTTGGGGGTACTGCGCGCTTGGTTGGGTCGGTCCCGTCACCGAGATCGCTTCGAAAGCGACGTCCGAGCCGGAGATCGTCGCCGAGGAAGCCCCTGCCGCGCCCGCGGAGCCGATTCCCGTCGTCGACGCCACTCCCGCGCCGGAGCCGATGCCCGTCATCGAAGCGGCCACCGAGGTCAAAAGTCAAGACGAAGAAGCGGCCGAGGACGACGAGGAAGAGGACCTCGAAGGCCTCGGGATGGTCTTGAAGGACGATCCGTTGGCGTAGCGTGGCAGAGCCGCAACCAAGAATGTTGCCGGCGTCGCCCATCGTCACGGTATCCCCCTTCACCTCGACGGCGCGCGCCTGTGGCACGCATCCGTTGCGACCGGCATACGAGAAGGCCGATTATGCGCGGGTGTGCGACACGGTGAACGCGTGCTTCTCCAAGGGACTCGGGGCTCCGGTCGGCTCGGCTCTTGCTGGACGGTCCGCTTTCATCGAGCGAGCTAGGCGCTTCAAGCAAATGTACGGAGGCGGGTTCCGGCAAGCCGGGGTTATTGCCGCGGGAGCGCTCTACGCGCTCGAGCACCACCGAGCGGATCTCCCGGACGACCACAAGCGGGCGGCGACGCTCGCCGCGGGGTTATCGTGCCCGTGAGCCGAAAACGGATGATGTTCGTCCGGACGAGCGTCGTATCGAGCTCGACGCCTGCGAGCTGATGTCGTCTTTCGAGCTCGCCGAGCAATGCCACGCGAGGGGGCTTCACATGTTACCCGTGGGAAAGCAGGCGATGCGGGCCGTCATACACCGCGACGTCGACGACGAGTCCACCGAAACCGCACTTTCTGTGCTGAGAGACGTCCTCACCAACGAAAACAAGGGAATCACCAGCATAGAACCTCAATAAAATTGGTATCCGGCTCCTCAAAATCTTATATCTAACAGCTCAAATTAACCTGCTTGACAAAAACTAACAATTTGCGGTATTATCCCGGCTTGTTAGCAGTCGAACGGTCCGAGTGCTAACTCTAGGAAATTGCCGTAAAATCCACGATGCCGTTTGCTCATTGGGATCCCGTGCGTGAGCTCCTCGCGCTACAAGAGCGTATGAACCGGCTCATCGATTCGACGTTGTCGCGAACGCGATCGGACACAGAGCTCTCCTCGTCGGGAGCTTGGTCTCCGGCCGTCGACCTCTTCGAATCGGATCAGCATTTCATCCTCAAAGCCGAGCTTCCCGAGGTCGAACATGACGACATTGAGCTTCGCATCGATGACGACCGTGTCACCCTCCGCGGTGAACGTCACCTCAGGGAGGCGGTCGACGAAAAGCAATTCCTGCGCATGGAGCGCTCTTACGGCCCGTTCCATCGTACGCTCGACCTCCCCACCACGGTCGATGAGGACGCAATCGAGGCCGAGTTCAAGAAAGGCATTCTGACGGTCGTCATGCCGAAGCGCATGAGCGAAAAGAGCCGTCAGATCCCAATCAGCGGGTAGCCGGACCGCGCGTCACCTATTCGAGCCGGCTTTATTGGTTACTGACACTAAGGAGGAATGTAGAGAAGATGAAGATCAAACCGATCAAGGACAACATCGTCGTCAAACGACTCGACGAAACCGAGGAAAAGAAAGTCGGCTCCATCATCATCCCAGACGCTGCCAAGGAAAAACCTATGACGGCTGAAGTCATCGCCGTTGGCTCCGGTCGAACCTTGAAGGACGGGAAAAAAGTTCCGCTCGAGGTCAAAGTCGGCGACAAAGTGCTCGTCGGCAAGTACTCGGGCTCGGAAGTCAAGCTCGATGGCAACGAGTACCTCATCCTCAAAGAGGACGAAGTTCTCGGCATCGTCGAATAATTTTTGGGAATTAACTTTTTGGGAATTAACTTTTTGGAATCGATTTCATCGATTCAACGGAGGTAAGTTAGAAAGATGGCAAAGCAGATTATCTATCATGATGAGGCACGGCAAGGCATTCTCAAGGGCGTGAACCAACTCACCACCGCCGTACGCGTGACGCTCGGGCCCAAGGGCCGCAACGTGGTTCTCGAGAAAAAGTTCGGCTCTCCCGTCATGACCAAAGATGGCGTCACCGTGGCGAAGGAGATCGAACTCGAGGATCCGATCGAGAACCTCGGCGCCAAGATGGTGCGCGAGGTCGCGTCCAAGACTTCGGACGTTGCCGGTGACGGCACCACCACGGCCACGGTTCTCGCGCAGTCCATTTACCGTGAAGGACTGAAGAACCTCGCCGCTGGCTACAACCCGATGGAGCTCAAGCGCGGCATCGAAATCGCGGTGGAGGCCATCGTCGAAGAGATCCAGAAGAACTCGAAGCCGGTCAGGGGCAAGATGATCGCCCAGATCGGCACCATCTCCGCAAATGGCGACCACACCATCGGCCAGATCATTGCCGAGGCTATGGAGAAAGTCGGCAAGGACGGCGTTATTCAGGTCGAGGAAGCGCGGACGCTCGAGACGAGCCTCGAGATCGTCGAGGGGATGCAGTTCGACCGTGGCTACCTCTCCCCTTACTTCGTCACCGATCCGGAGCGCATGGAAACGGTTCTCGAAGACTGCCTCGTCCTCATTCACGAGAAGAAGATCTCGAATATGAAAGACCTTCTCCCCGTGCTCGAGAAAGTCGCGCAGTCCGGGAAGCCCCTTCTCATCGTCGGCGAGGACATCGAAGGCGAAGCGCTCGCGACGCTCGTGGTGAACAAGCTCCGTGGCACTCTGAAGGCCGCGGCCGTCAAGGCGCCGGGCTTCGGTGACCGTCGCAAAGCGATGATGGAAGACATCGCGATCCTCACCGGTGGCAAGGCGATCTTCGAAGACCTCGGCATCAAGCTCGAGAACCTGCAGATGCAGGATCTCGGAAACGCCAAGAAAATCATCATCACCAAGGACGACACCACCATCGTCGAGGGCGCGGGCAAAAAAGCCGACATCGAAGGTCGCATCAAGCAGATCCGTAACCAGATCGAAGAGACGACTTCCGACTACGACCGTGAGAAGCTCCAGGAGCGGCTCGCGAAGCTCGTGGGCGGCGTCGCTCTGATCCAGGTCGGAGCTGCCACTGAGACCGAGATGAAGGAAAAGAAGGCTCGCGTCGAAGACGCCATGCACGCGACCAAGGCCGCTGCCGAAGAGGGTATCTTGGCTGGTGGCGGCGTGGCCCTGCTTCGCGGAAGCCGCCCTCTCAAGAGGCTCATGAAGAGCGACGACCTCACCGAAGACGAGCGTGTGGGCGTTGGCATCGTGAACCGCGCCATCGAAGAGCCGATGCGTTGGATTGCCCAAAATGCCGGGGAGGAAGGCTCCATCGTCGTCAACAAGGTCAAAGAGCTCGAAGGCGATCAGGGCTACAACGCGGCCAAAGGCAAGTACGAGAACCTGGTGAACTCGGGCGTGATCGATCCGACCAAGGTCGTTCGCTACGCGCTCCAGAACGCGGCCTCGATCGCCGGGCTCATGCTCACCACGGAAGCACTCGTGGCCGAGCTACCCGAGAAAGAAGACAAGAAGGGTGGCGGAGCTCCCGGTGGCATGCCTCCGGGAATGGGAGATATGGGCGATTTTTAAGCCGCTCAAACAACAAGGCCCGGACCTTTCGGTCCGGGCCTTTTTTGTTTGAGCAGCGTTGCGGCGCCATCAGCCATCAGCCGTCGGCCATCAGCGTGCAGTTAAGAGACAGAGTTGCCCTCGTTACCGGAGCGGGCTCCGGGATCGGTCGTGCTATTGCGCGTCGGTTTCATGATGCCGGTGCCTTTGTTTACGTTAATGATATCGAGGCTTCGTCAGCTCGGGAGACACTCGGTGAGGAACGGGTGCTCTTGGCCGATGTGTCGGATAGTGGCCAAGTCGCTGAGATGTTTGCTTCGCTTGACCGTCTGGACATTCTCGTTAATAACGCGGGGATTGCGGAGTCTCGGGAGCGGTGGGGGGAGATCAATCGGATCGCAGAGGCTCGGCTCGGAGAAGTTCCTATCACCACGCATTGGGACGTTACCGTTTCGATGGACGACTCCACATGGCGGCGGATGATGGCAGTGCATTTGGATGGCACGTTTTTCTGCACGCGCGAAGCACTAAAGCTCATGAATCGGCAAGGCGCCGGGGTCATCATCAATGTCTCCAGCACCGCCGCGCTTGGTGGGCTCGCGGACGCGCCACACTACGCTGCCGCGAAGGCCGGCATTCTCGGCTACACCAAATCCCTCGCCAAGGAAGTCGCCTCGCGTGGCATCCGCGTGAACGCGATCGCACCCGGCTTCACCGAGACGCCGATGACGAAGCTCATCTCTGACAAAGTGCGCGCTGCATCGCTCGCCACTATCCCGATGGCGCGATGGGGCAAGCCTTCCGATATTGCGGCGGCGGCTCTGTTCCTCGCTTCGGATGACGCATCCTACATTACCGGACAGTGTCTCTCTCCAAACGGGGGCGTGATTTGATACGCTTACGCGGTGAGCGAAAGCGGAACCGGCGCCTCTAAACTCAGCGGGCCGGGCAGCCACCTCACAATCTACATTCTTGTCGCGATCGCCCTCGCGATCGCTCTCGCGCTCGTCGCGCCGCACGCTGCCACGCAGTTCGAAGTCGGCGGCGAGATCTTCCTGCGCCTTCTGATGATGATGGTGGTGCCGCTCGTCATGGCGAGCGTCATGAGCGGCATCATCGGCCTTGGCGACGTGCGCAAGCTCGGTCGCCCCGGACTCGCTGCGGTGACGTACTACGCGACCACGACCATGTTTGCGGTCTTGGTCGGCATCGTCGTCGTGAACTTGATCGAGCCTGGCGTTGGCATCGTGAACGTCGAACAAATCGAGACGCTCTCCGGGGAGGAGGTACAGCAGCTCGAAGAGGCGGGCCCCGACTCGATAGGCGAAATCTTCGAGAATCTCGTTCTGATGCTCTTCACCCGGAACCTCATCCTGTCCGCGGCAGAGACAAACCTGCTACCGCTCATCTTTTTTTCCATCGTCTTCGCCGGCATGTTGACGACGATGGGCACTCGCGTGAAAGCCATCACCGAGATGATCGTTCAAGTGAATGACGCGCTTTTGAACTTCATCCTGTTGCTCATGAAGCTCGCGCCGATCGGCATTTTTTGTCTCGTCACCGCACGTTTCGGTGCGGCACGTGCCGAAGGACAGTTTCTCGAGACGCTCGGACAAACGGGTTGGTACTTCCTCACGGTCATCCTCGGCCTCGCATTCCACGCGAACGTGACGCTTTGCTTGATCTACTGGCTGTTCACGCGCAAGAACCCGTTTCAGTTCATGGCCCATATGTCCCAGGCGATCTTGACGGCGTTCTCGACCGCGAGCTCGTCGGCGACGCTTCCGATCACGATGGATTCTGCCGTCCGCACCGCGGGCGTATCGAAGAAGTCCGTCGAGCTCGTCCTCCCGGTCGGCGCGACCATCAACATGGACGGTACCGCGCTCTACGAAGCGGTCGCCGCCATCTTCATCGCGCAGGCAGTCGGGCTCGAGCTCAGCCTCGCGCAACAAGGCGTGATCGCGGTGACCGCGACCCTCGCTGCCATCGGCGCCGCCGGGATCCCCGAAGCCGGCCTGGTGACGATGGTCATTGTGCTGAACGCGGTCGGGCTCCCGGCAGAGTACATCGGGCTCATCTTATCGGTCGACTGGCTCCTCGACCGCTTCCGCACCGCCGTGAATACGTTCGGCGACTCGGTGGGAGCGGCAGTTGTTGAGAAAGCGTTCCCTTAGCTCAATCCGCCGTCAGCCATCAGCCATCGGCCGTCGGCCGGAAAGAGGCGTTGCCTTCGAGTGGCACAATTCGTGAACCACCGGGTCATCGCCTCAGGCAGCGTTAGCTGATGGCTGATGGCCGGTGGCTGACGGCGGATTGAACCCAGGTCTATGGCTGATGGCCGGATTGTCGGCAGAGTTCCTTTCTGGCACAATGGCATCGGGGGTCACGGCAGCGCATGGCAAATTCTACTCCGAGACGTGTCGACCTCACCCAGAAGGTTCCCGTCCGGATACGCTCCATCTTCAACGCGGGTAAGGGCGCGCTCTTGAACGTGTCGTCCGCAGGGGCCTACGTTGCGACGCCGATGTACCTCCTCCCGCAGGCCAGGGTAAAGCTTCAGATCGTGCTCCGCAAAGAAAGACGTTGGGTGGAGGCCGAGGCCGTTGTGGTGTGGGAGAATCGCGGCACCGTCGGGCGCCGGGACAACTTGCCGCCGGGCTACGGGCTACGTTTCGTCGTGTTGCCGAAAGATACCGAGGCGGTTCTCGAAGAGCTTCTCTCGGGAGATGGTCACCTCGCGTCGCCGGAGCCCGCGCCGGTACACGAGCCGCATGGAGAACCTTCTTCCGGCGACACTCTCGCACCAAAAACATCGGTGCCGCCGCCGCTAGCGGCGAGCTTCGACGCGGAGCCGGAGGGGCCTCCGTATCGTCTTCGGGGAGAGCACGTCGAAAGACACAATCCGGAAGCGCGGGCGGGCATCTTCGTGCTTTCGTACGATCGCACGCAGGAAGCACGCGTCGGACGAGCCGACACCGATCTGCGGTCGGCCATAGCCGGGTTCGAAGGTGAGTACGCGTATTTCTACTGCGAGGCGATCGAGAACCTCGAGGAGCGCTACGCGCGCGAATGCGAGCTGTTCCACCGGCTCGGCGGCGACCGCGGCCAGCTCGACAACACCGATCATCCCGCCACTCCGGGCACCGAGCTCGACTGCCCCGTCTGCGTCCACGAAAAAGTCCCCTGACTAGAGCTCGCGGGCGCGGTCTCTCAGCACGTAATTCTGCACTTTGCCCGTGGACGTTTTGGGAAGCTCGCAGAAGACGACCGTCTTCGGCGCTTTGAAGTGGGTGAGCCGGTCGCGGCAGAACTCGATGATCTCGTCAGGTTGAACGTCGCCCGCGCCGGGCTTCAACGCGACGAACGCGCACGGCGTTTCGCCCCACTTTTCGTCCGGCCGCGCGACGACGGCGGCGTCTTGCACCGATGGGTGTTTGTAGAGAACGCCTTCGACTTCGATGGAAGAGATATTCTCTCCACCGGAGATGATGATGTCTTTCGAGCGGTCACGGAGCTCGATGTAGCCGTCTGGGTGCACGACGCCTAGATCCCCCGAGTGGAACCACCCACCCGCGAACGCTTCTTCCGTCGCTTTCCGGTTTTTCAGATACCCTTTCATCACGACGTTCCCGCGGAACATTACTTCACCCATGGTCTCGCTCTTAGCGCCTTTCCCACCAGCGGGCTGAACTCACGATCGGTGATCAGGACTTTGGTCTAGGCGTGCTCGAGGATGAACGCGACCGTGTCCGCGTCGAGGCGCGTGTTGAGTGTGTTCAGGACCGCGCCCGCCATCGGCACGCCGTAGTGCGACTCGAGAATCGCTGGAATGTTGGGGGCGAGGATGCTCACGGTATCGCCTCGCCCGATGCCCCGTCCGCGAAGGGCGCGCGCAAGACGGCGGCACCGCCGGTAGAGCTCAGCGTAGTCGTAGCGCACGTCGCCATGGACGACGGCGAGGTGATCGGGATAGACCGTAGCAGCGCGTTCCAAAAAGTGGATCGGCGTCAGCGTCTGAAAATTCGCTTGTGTTTTTTCCACTACCCCACCCTAACGCTTTCAATCCTCGTTGGTTCGCGCATCATACCGCTGCTCGTGTAGGAATCGCACCACGTTCTAGATCACATTCTGACGCTTGGTTTCGTGGCAGACTCCGGGTGTTCCACGACAATTGAATCCTCGCGCCAGCGTCTGGTTGGACCAGGCGCCTTCTCCCCAACCGAGTGGTGCCAACTGTGGGCGTTTGTGACGAAGCTTTCGCGGGCTTCTTCTGGCTCGAGGACGAAAATGAAGCCCGCTAGAAAGACGAAACGATGAATCCACAAATCGTTGCCGCTCTGCGCCGCTTGCAAAAAGAGCGCCGCACCGGAGTGTTCAGAACGACGGCTGCACAGGTACGCCGTGAAGTGCGCCTCGAGGCCGGCGCCATCGTCGGCGCGCAATCGTCGTCTCTCGATGACCGACTCGGCGAAGTCATGGTACGGCGTGGCCGTATCACCCAACAACAACTCGACGACGCGTCCAAGCTCGTGCGCTCGGGCCGCCGTCTGGGCGATGCCCTCGTCGAGCTCGAGATCGTCGCCCGCGAGGAAGTCGAATTGTTCTTCCGTGCCCAGCTAACCGAGATCACCAGCAAGATCCTGAACGAACCACCGAGAAAGCTCGAGTTTCGGGACGAGGCCGCACCGGGCAAGTTAACCAATACTCCCGTTCCGATCACGGATGCGATCATCGAAGCCGCTCGCACACCATCGTCGAGCGGCGACGACGTGAAACGGCTTCTCGACCAGACCATGGTGCCGGTGCTCACGCCGGAGGCGTACGCGGTGCTCGAATCGTTGAGCCTCCAGTCCCAAGAGGCGTTCGTGCTGTCGCGTTGCGACGGGCAGAGCGACGTCCGAGGGATCTTCGCCCAAAGCCCGCTGTCCGAAGAAGACACGGCGCGGATCCTGCTCGGCCTCGAGCATGCCGGCATCATCGAGATGAAAAACCTCAGCACTGCGGGGCACTAGCGCTACAATGAGCGCATGCGCACCCTGACCGCATTTGTTGTCATCACCGCGGCATCCGTGTCGACGTCGCTCGCTGCCGAGGATTGGCCGCAGTGGCGCGGCTCGAATCGAGACGGTATCTCGCGCGAGACCGGTCTTCTGCAGCAGTGGCCCCCCGGCGGACCTCGCGCCGTGTGGAAGGCGACCGGGCTCGGCTCGGGCTACTCGACGGTCACGATTGCCGACGGTCGCATCTTCACTCTCGGTGCGGAGCGGGACGCGGAATACGTCATCGCTCGCGACGTCGCATCAGGAAAAGAGCTGTGGCGGGCACGGAGCGGCCGTCGCTATCGCAACGGTCGGGGCGACGGCCCGCGAGGTGCTCCGACCGTTGACGGAAATCGGGTCTACGCCCTCGGCGGCAATGGCGATCTCACCGTGCTCGACGTCGTTAGCGGCAAGCATGTTTGGTCGATCAACGTGCTCGAAGCGTTCGACGGCCGCAATACTAGCTGGGGCATCAGCGAGTCACCTCTGGTGTTGAAAGATCGCGTGATCGTCAACGCCGGTGGTCGGCGCGCTTCCATTGTCGCGCTCGACAAGAACGACGGCTCGGCTCTGTGGAAAAGCGAAGGGGACGAAGCTTCTTACTCCTCCGCCGTCGTGGCGACGATGCGCGGCGTTCGGCAAGCCGTTTACTTCACTGGTGAGCGGGCGCTCGGCATAAGCGTCGACGACGGCTCCCTGCTGTGGCACTACCGCCGGGTGTCGAATCGAACCGCCAACGTGGCGACGCCTATCGTTCGGGGCAACTACGTGTTTCTGTCGTCGGACTATGGCGCGGGCTGCGCGCTTCTCGAGATTCAGGGTGGTCGCTCCGGAATGTCCGCCCGGGAGATCTACTTCAACCGCGACATGAAGAACCATCACGCGAGCTCCGTGCTCGTCGGCGATACGCTGTACGGGTTCAGCGGCAGCATTCTGACCGCGCTCGACTTCCGCTCCGGTGAGGTGCTGTGGAAAGACCGAAGCGTGGGTAAAGGATCGCTCATCTACGCGGATACCCACCTCTACGTGTTCAGTGAGAACAGTGTTGTCGGCCTCGTCGAAGCCACCCGCGCCGGCTATCGCGAGAAAGGAAGGTTCGAATTGCCGCACTCGGACGAGCACAGCTGGTCGCACCCCGTCATCGCGGACGGCAAACTCTACCTTCGCGATCAAGACACTCTGTATAGCTTCGATATCCGTCGCTAGTGAGCGGACCCGCTGATCCTGTCGCTCAGATCCGTCTGCCGACCAGCCCCGTGCCCGACTCCCCTTGCTGATCTTTGCTCTAGATCGTGTTATTTTGTCTACGCCTATGCCGAAACGGTTGAGCCTCGTTCTACCCGACGCCGACGTCACGGCCATTGCCGTGCTCCTCGAATCGGACGCCCCGAAGACGTGCCAGAGCATCTGGGAGGCTCTGCCGTTCGAGGGTGTGCTAAACCACGGCATTTGGTCAGGCCCGGAAACGTACTTGATGATCGACCCCTCGATTCGTATCGCGCCCGAGAACCAGACCGTGCAGACGCAAGCGGGCGAGATCGGTTACTACACCGTCGAAGGCGGCCGGATCGTGGATTGGCCCGACGACATGTCGGAGCTCGCTTTTTTCTACGGCCGCGGCGCCCGCCCCCGAATGCCGACGGGACCGGTCGCCGTCAATCTCTTCGCTCGCGTCATCGAAAACCTGGAAGGGTTCACGCGTGCATGTGACGAGATTCGCCGCTCGGGCGTCACGACATTGCGGGTGGAGCGGAGTACGTAACCGTGCGTCTCGTCACCGAGCAGAAGCTCCGCGAGCTTGTTCATGAAGACGAGTCGCTCCGGGCCGTGGAGGACGCGTTCCGAGCCCTCGCCGAAGACCGGGTGGAACAGCCACCTCCGATGGCGTTCGACTTCCCGGAAGCGTCGGGCGAGGTGCATGTGAAAGGCGCCGCGATTCGAGGCTCGCCGATCTTCGCCGTGAAGATTGCGTCGGGCTTCTATCGTAACCCCGAGCAAAACCTGCCGGCGAGCTCGGGGCTCGTCCTCGTGCTCGACCAGACGACCGGCTTCCCTCTCGCGCTTCTTCAAGACAACGCGTACCTCACCGAGATGCGTACCGCGGCAGCGGGGGCACTCGCCGCGCGGTTATTGGCGCACGAGACCATCGAAAAGATGGCGGTCCTCGGAGCTGGCGCGCAGGCACGTTATCAACTACGCGCGATCCGGCGCGTCCGTGACGTCGAAAACGTCGTCGCCTGGAGCCCGACGCCCGCACGCAGAGAGCTCTATTGCCGCGAGATGGAAAGCGAGCTCGGCCTCCGGTGCACGCCCGCGGACACCGCTCGGGACGCCGTCGACGATGCCGGCCTCGTGCTGTCGGTAACAACGGCGCGCTCTCCGATCGTCCATGCGGATGCGGTCTCGAAAAGCTCCACCATCATCGCAGTCGGCTCCGACGGACCCGACAAGCAGGAGCTCGATGCGAAGATTCTCAACCAGGCCGGCAAAGTCGTCGTCGACCGCTTGTCGCAATGCGTGCGGCTCGGCGAAGTGCACCACGCGATCGAGGCGGGACTGATGGGCGAAGAGGACGTCTACGCCGAACTCGGCGACGTCCTTACCGGAAAGAAGCCGGGTCGAGAAGGCGACGAGCTCATCGTCTGCGATCTCACCGGTGTCGGTGTGCAGGACGCCGCTATTGCCGAGCTCGCATGGAACGCGCTAGAGCGCTAGCGATCGTTCCGGCCCAGCAGCCCTTTGCGCCTAAAATAGAGCACCTGGATCAACACGATGAGCGCCATCACGCCGATGACCCCGGCATAGCCGAGCGGCGTGTAGAGCTCGGGCATGTTGTAGGGGTGCACCATCTCTCCTGCAGGCGCATACGCCTGGAAGTTCATTCCGTAGAAGCCGGTGATGAGCGCGAGCGGCAGTACGATGACAGAGACGATAGTGAGTACGTTCATGAACTGGCTGATGCGATAGGTTTCCTTCTCGCCCAGCGTCTGCGCCAGCTCCTTCACCGACTGAATCTCTTTTTCCAGCCCGTCGACGATGAGGTTCGCATCGTTGACTCGATTGCGGATCTTCGCGACTTCGTCCCCGAGCCTCAGAGCGTTCATCAGGTCCTCTTCTTCGGGCAAGCTCTCGTTGCGCATCGCCGGGAGGATCTCGTCGCCTTTAGCCGCGGCTCTTTTGACGTACGCAAGGATGGTGTCGAACATCGAGATATCACCGGAGAGCTCGCTGATGGTGTCTTGAATCTCCATGATGCTCCCGATGCCCTCGGACCGGATCACCTCCTTCACCTTCGACAACCGATCCCACGTCATCCACATTCGGGAGAAAGTATTCGTGAGAAACGACTGGATGCCCTCGGCGAAACAGTAGAGCTCGAGAACGCGCCGGTACCGCTCGGCGTCTTTCGAGATGAACACCGCTCCGTTGGTACCGGCGATGAGCTTGCTGCCGTCTTTCAACGTGAGTGCATCGTTTCCGAACGGCCTCCCTACAATCTGGCTGAGCTCGGCGCGATACGCCGGATCGTCGAGATAGACCTCGACGTCGTGCTCGGGGATGAGCTCATCTGCCAGAATCAGGACGTATTTGTCCCGCTGACTCGCTTGGTCGCAGTAAACGAGATCCAAAAGCCGCCGCTGGAAGTTGTTCAAGAGCGTGTTCATCAGCGAAGACGTATCCTCGACCAGGTCCGCAAGAACCAAGGCGAGATCGTCCAGGCTGTGCCGCTCGGTGTTTCCGTTGGTTTCGAGAAGCTCCAGATCGCACGTCACCACGCCACCTTCGCCCACTCGCGTCGTGAACCGTTCGACTTGGTGATTTCCGCCCGTCGCCTTGTAATGCACTTCGGCTTGGAACGCGACCCATTCACCGTCTTTCCCATCGACCGGCGTGACTTTCGTCTCGGGCTCGTCGAACTCGACGGTCGCCGTTTCCGGATCGTCGTCGATGAACGCGGTGAGCAAGCACTCGCCCCACTTGTCGTGGGCCTCTAGCTTCTCTTCGAGGAGAATGAGATTGTTGGTGCCGAACGGGATCCACTCGGCGAGCGTGACCTTCGGGTTCGATCCGAGGAACAAGAGATTTTTGTGCTCGTGGCTCACCCAACTCCTCCCGGTGACGTTGGCCTCGTGCGATAAACGATCTCGGCGATGTCGAAGAAAGCGATATTGACGCGCGCCGTCCCCTTGGTCGCGGCAATGACGCGTCCGTCGGCGCCGCGCTCCACGCTACAGCACTCGGGGCAGTAGCTGACGGCGGAGTTCCGCACTTGGCCCCAGTGGCCGCTAGCGCGCTCGACATAAGCGAGAATTTCCTGGAGCGAGTCGCAGCGCGAGCACTCCAAGAGGGCGTTCAACGCAACCAGGCACTCGACCGGCAGAGACTCGAGAGCCCCGTCGGCTTTCGGCGTCGCGCGGTAGGCCCGGATCGAGTCGTAGAGGCACGTCGACAGGTGCAATTTCTCGACGAAGCGGTCCGCCTGAAGCTTCTTCAGATCAGCGTGCGCTTCTTGGCTCACCTTCCCGTACATCTTCACACCGTGAAACTCGACGAGGCTCGGCGCCCAGTCGTAGTCGCTGAAGATCCCGGTGTGGATCCCGTGGTAAACGACAATCGACAGCGGCAAATCCTTCATCCAGCGGCATTTTCCGTTGGCACCGTTCGCGTGGGTGAAGCGGTTGACGATGTACAGAAGCCGGAGCTGGTCGAGAGACGGTGAGTCCATGGGTGCCTTTCGACGGGAACGATTTTCGATTGTTTGGGACTAGTGGAAATAGCATAGCAAAGGACGGAGCCGCGCGCGACGCAGTCGTTCGCATTCCCAACAGGTACGATCGCGAGGCCCTCTGCTGTGGCCGGATTGGTAACCTCGATACTCTCGTCACTCTCGTTCGAGGAGGAGGCACAAAACGCCCCGTCGACGTAGTTCCGTACGATCATGTCGCACCTCTAGATTTGTCGTGTGCCTCCAGTATCCCACTGACAGCGGACGGCAGCCAGTGAGGGCTTATCCCCGCACTCCGGCGAGATTCCTCCCTAGGTGAGAGCTCGAAGGCCCCGTCAATACTGAGGTTTCTCGAGGCGGGGACTCCGGCACGCATCTTGCCTAAATTTTCCCCTGGAGTGCCCTCTCCTATCTTCACTTACTGAGGACCGGACAGTGAGTTCGACAACGAAAAGCGAGAAAAAGACCGAGGCCGTGGCCGCGCAGGGATTCGAAGACATCCCGGGCGAACGGTACGAGGTTGTCTCTCAACTCGGAACCGGCGCCTTCGGCTCTGTCTACAAAGCGCAGGATACATTTCTCAACCGCGCGGTCGCGGTCAAGAGTATTCGGCTCGACACATCACTGGATCCCGAGCAACGTAAAGCACTGAACAAACGCTTTATCCGCGAAGCCCAGGTGGCGGCGCAGCTCCAACACACGAACATCGTCACCATCCACGACATTATGTTCACGCCCGACACCGGCTTCATCGTGATGGAGTTCATCGAGGGCTCCACCTTGCAGTCGCTCATGGAGAAGAACCAGCTACCGCTCGCCCGCGCCGTCGACATCACCACCCAGATCGCACGCGCGCTCGAGTACGCGCACGCGCACAAAGTCATCCATCGCGACATCAAGCCGGCGAACATCATGATCACGCCGTCGTTCGAAGCGAGGATCACCGACTTCGGTATCGCGAAATCGGACGGCGCCACCCACCTGACGATGTCCGGAAGCCTCGTCGGTACCCCCGACTACATGTCACCCGAGCAGGCCAAAGGCGAAGAAGTCGATTTCCGCTCCGACCTGTTCTCGCTCGGCTGCGTTTTCTATGAGTGCCTCGCCGGTGAGAAGCCGTTCAAAGGCGGGAGCCTCACCGCTGTCCTTCTCAGCATCGTCAACACCGACCCGCTCGAGTCACAGGCGTGGAGGAAAATCGACGTTCCTCCCGAGGTACCGGCTGTCTTTCAGAAGGCGCTCGCGAAAACTCCGGAGGGACGGTTTGCGACCGCGACCGAGTTCGTCTCCGCACTCGCGACCGTTCCCACGGAAGGTGCGATCGCCGACGCACCCACCCCAGTCGAAGCCAAAAAGAACTCCGTCGATGCCACCACCGTCGAGATGCGCCCCGGCGAGGAAATCCCGCCTCCGGCCCCCGACATCGATCGAGTCGCGATCGAGGCGCTCATGGAAGAAGAGCGTCCGCTTCGTTTTTCCTCCAAGCTTTCGGACGAGCTCCAGAACATCAATCTCACGCCCGCTCAGGGCTACATCCTGTCGCGCATCGACGGATCGTCGTGCGCCCGCGACATCGTTTCACTGAGCCCCGTACCCGAAGCCGAGGCCGCCGAGACTCTCCTCGACTTGATCTCCAAGGGCCTGGTGACATGGGACAACGAGTCCGGCAAGGCGGCACCCGACAAGAAGATTCTGTCGGCTTGCGAGGATGACGGTGAAAGCGCACTCGAGTCTGCGCTCCTGACCGCAATCGATCGCATCCTACGGCTCGCACGCGAACGCCGCTACTCCGATCTTCTCGGCATCGATATCAGCACGCCAACGGCGGACGTCAAGAACTCTTACCTCGAGCTCATCCAGCGTTTTCATCCGGATGCGCAGTCCGGCGACATCACACCCGCCGATCGACAAAAGCTGACCAGGGTGTGTGCGGCGGCGACGGAAGCTCTTGCGGCAGTTTCTCCCAAGAAAGTCTCCGCCCCGCCGCTGCCTCAAGAAGAGCCGGAAGCCGCGAGTGCGACCGCGAAGCTGCGCCAGAAGGAGTACGCGGCAGAACTTTTCGAGCGCGCACGCGAGGCGTACGAGATCACCGACTTCTGGGAAGCGATCCAGTTGTCACGGCAGTCGATCGAGCTCGACGCTACCAACGCCGCTTACCACCATCTCCTCGGACTCGGCCTGATGAGAAACCAGAACTGGATGAAAGAGGCCGAAGAAAGCTTGCGCAAAGCGACGGAGCTCGACGACACTCAAGCCGAATACTTCGTAGAGCTCGCGTCCTCCTATCTTCGGCAAGGGATGGAGGAACGCGCGGCGGCGATGAATGAAAAAGCGGCCGCCCTCGTACCGCCGGCGCCGGCGCCAGAGCCCGAAGCTGAACCTGTCGAGGAAGTCGAGCCCGAAGCAGAGCCCGAAAGCCGACCCGAGACGAAAGCTGAAGACGACCCAGAGGAGCTCGAAGTCGAGCTCGAAGCGGAAGCGGAAGGGGAAGCGCCCGCGTCCTAGCGCGTTCGAGAACCGAGATACTCCCTTCCCCGCTCCATCAGAGCCGCAAAGCCCTGTTCGTCCCCGGCGCGGACGACCGAGCGCAGACGCTCGACTGCATAGAGAAGCGCCGACAGCGACTCGGTGCCGTAGTCGTTCAACGATTGGATCTCGAAATAGAGCCTCGGGTTGTCGTCGGAGACTTTGCGGGCAACCGCAAGTTGCTCGTCGAACGTCGTACTCGAGAGCTTCGCCAACGCCGGCGCCGCTTCACCGCTTTCCGCGAGCGCCGTGAAAAACGCGATGTTAAGCGCGTGCGACAACCCGAGCACGTACGCGATGATCCGGTCGTGGCTTTCGAGATCCATCTCGACGTGAACCGCCATCGTCGACGCAAACAGCTCTCGAGCGTCTCGCGTGGCATCGGCATGGCCGACGTCCACGAAGATGACGTGGCGTCCCGAAAGAAGCTCGGTGTCGGGTCCGAACATGGGATGGATGGAAGTCACCCGGGCGCCAGCACCCGCGAGCGCGCCGAGGCCGCTCCGGAGTGGGCTCTTGAGCGAGCCGATGTCGAACAGGAGTCCCTTGGGAGGATTTCGCGCCATCTCGATGAAAATGGCGTTGGTCACCACCAGAGGTGCGGCGGCGACGATGACATCGTGGTCGAGATCGCGCTCGGTCCACGAGTGGTACTGAGTGATCGCGCCGCCGAAAGGCTCGGGGTCGGCTATCTCGACTTCGAAGCCTTGTGAGCTCAAGAAGCGTACGAACCACCGTCCCATCTTGCCGGCGCCACCGATCACCAGCGCCCGCTTCCCCGACCCGCTCGAAGCGGTGACCAGACTTTGTTGCTCCTGCACCGCCAGCGCCGAGCGGATCAGGAGCAACATCAGCTCTTCCGCGAGACGGGTTGAAAGGTCGAGTTTCTCGGCGGTCGCGCGGGCTCTTTCAATGACGTTGCGCTCCTGCCGGAAGTCCCGAGTAGCGCGTCCTTGGTCCCGCTTGGTCTTGCCGATAGCCGACGCGAGTCGCCCTCGTTCGGCCACGAGCTCGAGAAGCTTTCCATCGACGTCCGCGAGCTGCGCGCGCAGACGTTCCAGTTCGGTATCCATGGTCGTAATTGTAGAATAGGGCTGCTTCTTTTTCGAACGAAGCGACGAGGTTCCAAAAAAGCATGCTCAAACACATCACTCTGTTCCTCGTGCTCGCGCACGTCACTCCAGCTGCGGCGGAGACCGGCTTTCTCGCGCGCACCGTCGACGTGAACGGCAACTCGTACCGCTACCAGGTTTTCATTCCCGCCCAGTGGACTCCGGACGAGGAGTGGCCCGTGATCTTTTTCCTACACGGCGCGGGCGAGCGAGGCGACGATGGGGTGCGGCAAATGGACGAAGGGCTTCCCGAGATTCTGCGCGAGAAACCAGACTTTCCCGCGGTCGTCGTCATGCCGCAATGCCGGCGACGAACCTGGTGGGGCGATCCCGCCATGGAGGCACAAGCGTTCGCCACGCTCGAAGCTACGATCGAGGAGTTCAGGGGCGACCGGTCGCGGCTCTACCTCACCGGGCTTTCCTTGGGCGGATACGGCACTTGGGCGTTCGGCTACAAGTATCCGAAGAAGTTCGCGGCTCTCGTTCCTGTGAGCGGCGGCGTGACCTCACGTCGCTTCCCCGTGCCGGACT
Organism: Candidatus Marinacidobacterales bacterium; assembly: GCA_965237955.1. Classification (GTDB taxonomy): domain Bacteria; phylum Acidobacteriota; class Vicinamibacteria; order Marinacidobacterales; family SMYC01. The sequence goes on from OZ250169.1 coordinate 6,916,770, forward strand.
GGCACCCGGCCGAGCGCGCGCCAGCCGATCCGTACGCGGAAACGGCCCGTGGCATCGGAAACGTTCCCGTGTGGGCGTTTCACGGCGACCAGGACCGGAGTGTGCCGGTCGAAGAGTCGCGCAAATTGACCGAAGCCCTCGAACGGGCGGGAGGCAACGTGCGCTACACGGAGTATCCCGGCGTCCCTCACAACTCTTGGGATCGCGCATACGCCGAGGACGAGTTGATCCCCTGGCTCCTCTCCCAAATCAACGGAGAGGAGTAGCGCTTGCGGTCCAGCATTCAGCATCCAGTTATCTACCACCTCGCCGGTCAGCGATGTTGTTTAGCTTAGCTCAACGGCAGCACGGCGCTCGATATGCGACGACGCCAGTTACCGGCAGGGCGTGGAGTGAACTATTGAATTTAGATGCATGCAATCGTGCTCAGCAGAAACAATCGTCCCGGTGCGCAGCAACGGTTGACAAAGCCTCCCGCTAATAGGGAGACTGTCGCGAGGAGGCAGCCGTGGCCATCGATCGAGCTCTCACCATCACGCTAGCGTTTCTTGCGCTCGCAGCGACCGCCGAGACCCAACTGACGAAGCTACCTGATGTCAGTGACGTCCGGCCCGAACGAGACCTCTCCAACTACCGGACGTACACGTGGAACAAAAGCCAGGCCGTGCCCACCAAGAATATGGCCAACCATGTGCGGATCATCAACGCGATCCAGAAGCAAATGAAGCGCCACGGCTACCGCATCGACACGGTGCACCCGGAAGTCCGGATACAGTACCGGCTCGAGGTGCGTGAGCGCGTTCAAGGAACTTCGACCCAACAGCGCTCGGTGTGGGACGACGCGAGCTCCACAGTGAAAATCGACTTCAACCGTGTGAAAGAGGCGCACTTCAGCGTTCAGTTCGTAGAGGCCGAATACAATTTCTTCCTGTGGGAAGCACAAGGAATCTATCCCGCGGGGACGCCCGACCGGGCTGAGCTCTTGATCAACAGAGCGGTAGAGGACATGTTCAAGCAGTACCCGTCGAAGGAGTAGGTGCCGCAGACCGTCACCAACTTCACGTCCCACGTCACACTGGTGAGCATCGTTTGCTGCTCGATGTCTCCTCCAGCATTCGGCCGAGCCTCGACGGTATCAAGGCCGGTGCCTACCGCTTTCTCGGCGGCCTACGCGAAGGCGACACCGTGCTGATTGGATTCTTCAACCACGACCTGTGGTTCACGAAAGACTTCACTAACGATCCGGTGATCCTCGCCCGCGAGATCCGGGTGATGCGCGCGAGCGGCATGACGGCGCTGTACGACGCGATCCTCGCGTCTCTCGAAGAGCTATCGATCTGCTCGAAGCTCAGCGAGCTCTGCGCCTCTGCGGTGAGTCTTTCTTTTCCAGAGCTAGGGCAATATGGCGAAAGCGTTCAGCGGTGACGCGGTCGCGCCTTTCAGCCTGAGCGGATTCAACACCAGAACGAACTCGTACGTTCCGCGTTCCGCGAGGGCCGCCGCGAGCTCCGTCAAGTTCATGTTCTCGACGATGTGGATGCCGTTCTCCGCGAGGAGAATCCGGTGTCCGGGAAACGGAAAACCCGCATCGAACGTGAGCTGGTCCGCACCTGCGAGAAAGACGTTCTTCTCCGCGAGCCAGTGCGCGGACTCCTCACCGATGCCCGCCAACGGCCGCATGTACTTCTCCCGATCGGCCTCGAAGTACTTCCCTTGGCCGGTGTGGATGAGGACGGAGTCCCCCGCGCGGACCTCGACGCCTTGTGCTTCGGCCGTTTCCTCGAGATCCGCCGCCGCAATCACGCCCGGCTCGAGGACGTCGACGCCTCGGTAGCGCGCGACATCCAGGAGAACACCGCAGTTGACGAATTTCTCTTTCGGATAAGTCTCGATCCCAAGAGCGGTTAGCCCCGCCGTCCCCTCGCTCGCGGCGGCATCGATACCACCGTAGAGTTTGCCGCCGGTCGATATATGACCGAGCGCGTCGATCGTGGGCGCGCCATGCTGCCCACTGAAAACGATGATGTCCGCGGCAAACGATATTCCCGGAACCATGCCCTCGCTCTCCCGATGGCTGGTGTGGAGCGATAGCCGATACGGGGGATTGAGAGGCAGCAGCGGCGAGTCGTTGCCTTGGTGCACAACTCGCGATCTCGGTCCACAATTGTCCTTTACTCACGGATTCGAGGTTCCCCATGAGCATTTTCAAACGCACTCAGCGGAAGTATGTGAAGAAGGCCTATCGCGTGAGGAATTGGCGTGAATATGAGGCGGGTCTACGCAACCGTGGGAGCCTGACCGTCTGGATCTCGCTCACCGCCGGCAAGCTTGTGAACTGGGACGCGCCCCGGCCGAGGAGGAGGAAACCGGGCCGTCAACGCAAGTACTCGAACCACGCCATCGAGACGGCTGTCACCCTGGGCATGGTGTTTCATCTGTCATCTAGGCAGAGCGAGGGATTGCTGCGATCGTTGTTCGCTCTGATGAAGCTAGACAATGATGTGCCCGATCACACCACAATTCGAGGCGCAAGGCGAAGCTGGGTAAGGTCCCCTTCTACCAAGGCAAGCAGAAGACGCCGTTGCACATCTTGATCGACAGCAGCGGTCTCGCTGCCCACGCCGGCCAGCTGCGCAGAGCACCAAAGAGCAGGGACTATCGCAAGCTCCATCTGTGTGTCGACGAGCAGAGTGGCGAAGTCGTCGCCGGCGAGCTTGACGAGCAAAAGAGCCCGCGATTCATCGCGGGTTGCATCGCTTGTCGGACAGATCGACAGTCCCATCTCATCGGCCAGAGCTGACACCGCATACGACGCCGGCGGCGTCTATGAGGCGATCGAGAATCACAGCGCTCATTGCTCGCCGAGGGTGCTGATACCGCCGCGCAAGGGCGCCCAGCTCGCATCGGGGCCGGCGAGCAGCCGACAGCGCAATCGCAACATTGCAGCACAAGCTCGGCTCGGCAAACGAAAGTGGCACACAGAATCGGGCTACAGCAAACGGAGCAAAGTCGAGACAACGTTCCATCGCTACAAGGCTATCGTGGGCTCAGCGATGCGAGCGAGAGGGTTGGCGGCACAGAGAGTCGAGGCAAGGATCGGGTGCAAGATTCTCAACACCATGACGGCGCTCGGGATGCCTGATAGCGAGATGATCGGATGATGGGAGTCGGGGCCAAGCGAGCTCTCGGCCTCTATCGGAGTTGTGCACCAAGGCAACAACTCGCAGCATCCGCGAACCGTCATGATCAGCGAATAGCTGCTGCCGCGCTCGCTCGAGCCCGAAACCCATCGATGCCCGTTCGATGGCCCTGGTACTCGTCTCGATCGGTGAGTATCTCGGTATCGTAGGCGGAAAGAAACTGTAGTTTGGCCTCCGCCGCACCAGCGTCATCGAACTTCGCCTCGGCGATAGCATGCTCCAACATGATCCCGAGGAGATGGTCCGGCACCGACCGGCGGATCGCGTCGAGCTCAGCCTGCGCGCTCTCGGTGTCGACGACAGTGACATGAATCAGCCCGACGTGATAGTGCGCGTCGTTGTCGAGTGTCCCCAACTGCCCGTATGCCTCGAGCACCATCGGAGCAAACCGTCGGGCTTCCGCGGTATCGCCCCGCTCGCTCGCGGCCATGACGTGATTGAACAGCTGTTCGGCCGCCTGCACCGGAGTGATGTTGCCAACCGTGGTCGCATTCGCCGTCGACGTTGCCGGCGTCGTGGACGGGGCCGCGCTGTCCTGACTATCGAGGATCATGAACGCGCCGACAACGGCAAGGACCACACCGACGGCACCGACCGCAATCCACGGCACGGTGTCCTTCGCGCGCGCCGCACCCGTAAGCGACGCGCCACACTGCTGGCAGAACCGAGCCCCAGGTGAGGCCTCCGTCCCGCACGACGGGCAGGTCAGTCGAATCTTTTCACCGCACTGACCGCAGAATTTTCCGATAGTTTCGGCCCCGCACTTGGAGCATGTCACGGACTTCGAGCTCATCCCGTCAACTTACCACGGCAGCAGTAAGCCCCCTCACCCGGCTCGCTTACGCGAGCCTCTCCCCCAAGGCAATTTGAAAGGCCGAGTTGCTCCCGATCGCCCGTGGTTGATGGCGCGGTGATATCCATCCAGCGAGGAGATCGTCTATACGTGATGCGAGGCAAGCGTTGTTTCTGACGGTAGCGATTCTCGCGCTCGGCTCGAGCGCGTTGGCGCAGCGCGTCCCGCCTGGACGCCGTCGCTAGTCCGACGAAGTCGGCGTTACGAGAGCGCGGAACACTTCGCTTCCGAAGCGGCGGACGATCTCGTTGCGGCGCGGAAGATCGTAGACCTGCGACATAAAGACGGCGACGATCTCGTTCTCCGTGTCGATCCAGAACTCGCTCCCGTAGAAGCCGCCCCACCCGACGACACCTTCCGGTATCCCGTCTCGCGCTGAGTGCGTGATCGACCATCTGGTCTTCGACGAGACTCTCGAGACTCATCTGCAGCGCCCCGACATCGACGGGAAGGAGGGGCCGCCTCCTGCGTCGCCGGCGCGCACGAAACGGACGCGACGACGGTCGCGATCCCGACAGCTAGTCTCCATCGTTGAGACATTTCGATTCCTTTCAAGGCTTCACGGTGACGAAAAAGTCGGCCTCGATCACGACCGAGCTAGCACCGAGCTCAATCGACTGGATATCCATCGACTCGAGACGCACGGTGCCGGCGCCGCGTGAGGTGAGCTGAGCAACGTAGCTTTCGACGGGCGGGCTGGCTCGAATTCGCAAGAGCGGAGCGAGCTGCCTTTCGATGAGCGTCGAGAACACTGCGAACAGTTTGTGATCGGCTTCGAACCGCGCCTCGTCCAGGAAGATGTCGCCATCGGCGTATCGAGGCACGCCGCTCACGATAATGTCGAAGTTATCTCCCGCACCGACGCACCTGCCCGCCACCTGCTTCCCGGCGCGCCCCGCGAAAAGAAACCGCAGTTGCAAGCGCGCGCCGATCGCGCTCACGCGGTGATCTTGAATGAACGCGTAAGCACAGGTCTCTTCCGGGCCACCCTGGAGGTAGCGGCGCCCGCCTTCGGTGAGAAATGTAGTGACGATTATTCGTTCCATCGACGCATAGGCTACGTCGAGCTTGCCAGCTGTCGCCGTTTCCCCGCTCAGGAGAACAAGTACCAGCCCCGCCGCGAACGCCCTCATGACCGCCTCCGTTCTAAAGTGTTCAGACGCGCATCCTACCACTGCGGACAGCGGCTCAGGCGAGTCGATGGTGGACGGTGTAGCGCGCGATCTCTTCCTGTTGATCCGCTGACGCGACCTCGACCGAAAACACGATGTCAGGAGGGAACAGTTCGGCGAAGTGGCTCTGACAGGCGACAAGAATTTCTCCCCGGTCGGCATCGAAAGGAACGTCTTCGAGGTGCCATACCGCTTCTCCGCCCTCAGCGGACACCTCGAGATCGATGCGGCGTGCGCGGGAGAGGTCGATCCCACCGAGGCGGTGTACGAGTAGTCGGCCGGATTCAGGAAAGAGAACCTCGGCCGTCTGTCCTGGAGTCATCTCGTTGATTCGTTCGATTCGTCCCTCTCGTTCGAGGCTGGCGAATCGGGAAGGAGAAAGGATGGTTGGCGCGGCGTCGGCGATCGACGTCAACAGGCCGGCGAGCCGTTCGGCTTCCGAGGAGCAGATCGCGCAACGAAACAGATGCGACTCGAGCTCCTGGTCATCGGATTCGGGTAGCTCCCCTTTCAGATAGTCGAGAAGCCCACCGAGTGGAATGGGCTTTCCGCAAGCTTGTTTCACGCTTCCGCCCTCTCCGACGGTCGTTCGACGCATTCTCTCAGGCGCGCGATGGCCCGGTGACGGATCACCCGCACGTTCCCCGGTGTCGTTCCCAGAGCTTCCGCCGCCTCGGCCGCCGTGGCATCCTCTTGATAGAGGAGAAAGAGTAGACGCGACTCTCGAGGCGGTAGCTCGGCGAGACACTCTTCCACCCGGCGCGTCACCACCAGCTCCCAAGGAGGGGTGACGGCTTGAGCGGACTCCGCTGACAACCGCCTTTCGGTCTCCGCGACCCGTTTTTCGCGGCGGCGCACGGAGTGGGCCACGTTTCGGCAGGTGCCGAGCATGAACCGGTCGATCCTCTCCAGATCCTCCACCCGACCGGCGCGAAGGGCCTCAAGCACAATCACCATGACTTGTTGTGCCAGATCTTCGGCCGCCGTTACATCGAATCGTAAATGTTTTAGCCCGTATAGCCTGGCTCGGTTCAGAAAGCGCCGGCAGAGCTCGGTCTCACTCGCCGCGGCGTCGTCGCCTCCGGCGGCGACGGTCCGGGCGACGTCGGCGTCGGTCGGGGATCCCACGAGGGAGATGTTATCAAGGAAATCAACATTCGATGCGTAACGCTACCGACGGTTCTGACACGTGTGGGTGAAGGAGACGAGAACCATGACACTTCCCAAGACGGTTACCAACACCGAATCCGGCACGAGCATCGAAGAGATCGCCGAGGACCTGTTTCGCATCAGCACTCCGATTGATCCCGAGGTCATGCCGGGTGGCTTCACCTTCAACCAGTTTCTGATTGTCGACGACGAGCCCCTTCTCTTTCACACTGGGCCCCGCCGTCTTTTCCCCGTCACTCGGGACGCCGTCCAGCACGTTCTTCCGCTCGAGCGCCTCCGTTTCATCGCTTTTTCTCACGTGGAAGCCGACGAGTGCGGTTCTCTGAACGATTGGCTGCGAGCGGCACCGAGCTCCCAGCCGCTCTGTAGCGGCATTGCCGCCATGGTGTCCATCACCGACCTCGCCGACCGGCCGCCCCGCAGTCTCGCGGACGGCGAGCAAGTGTCACTCGGCCGGCACCGGCTCACCTGGATGGCCACACCCCACCTCCCCCACGGATGGGAATGCGGCTATTTCTACGACGAGCGCTCCCGAACGCTCCTGTGCGGCGACCTGTTCAGTCAGCCGGGGCACGAGGTCCCCGCGGTCAGCACCTCCGAGGCTGCCATCTGGGAGCCGAGCGAGGCGTTTCGCGGATCGTTTTCCTACTACGCGAGCCTTCGCGACCCCAAGGCCCTCACCGAGAAGCTCGCCGCGAACGAGCCCGAGCTACTCGCCTGCATGCACGGGTCCTCTTACCGGGGAGACGGCGCGAGGTTGCTGCGACGGCTCGGCGAGGCGCTCGCCGCCTGAATCAACGACGAGCGCTTCCTTGCCCTCGATGCCACTGCGACAGCCCGACCGCAAGTAGCCCCGCTCAGGAGCTCACGCCGGGGCACGCCCTTCGACAGCGCCCGCGACGGCCGGCTCGTCGTGTCGAACATCCTGATCGGCGGGCGGAACAGCTCGGACCGTCCGAAGCTGGTGGTGGTGCTGAACTGGTTCGAAGTCGTCGAGCGGCTGGCGCCGAAGCGTTAGACGTTCCTCAGACGGACTCTTTGAAGATCTCGACCAGTGTCCCAGCGTCCGTACGATTCAAAGTGGCGTTGACGGCAACGAGGAAACCGCCGAGCTCGGGTCTGGGCCTCGACAACAGAACGCCTTTCGTCCTCAGATTGTCGCGTAACGTTTCCAAGTCTGTTCCCCGGACGATCAATTTGAAGATGTTACTGCCGTTGGGAATCTTCTCGATATCGAAGGAGCTCTCTTGCTTCAGTAACGAGAAAAACTCGGTCGCGGTTTGGATCGCTCTGGCGTAATCCGCCTCGAAACGCTCGAAATAGTGTAGAGCCACGGCGGCGAATGGCCACGCGCCGGGAAGTCCACCACCGAACATCCGCCGGGTGTGATACATCCCGTCGATCACTTCGTTCGACCCGGCCAGGATCGCGCCCGACACCCCGTTGAAGTACTTGAAAGTCGATACGTAGACCGTATCGAAATGGGATGCATACTCCCTCGGTGCAATTCCCGTGTATCCCGATGCCATATAGAGCCGGGCGCCATCCAGGTGGGTTTTGATGCCGTTGTCTCTGGCGAAAGCACAGACCTTTTTCATTTCCCCGTAGTCGAACATCTCGCCGAGCTTCCGCCGAACAGGCGACTCGATCATGATGGCGCCGACGCCGGTCGTCACCCTACCGGAGCTCGTACGGTCGACGACTTGCCTGACTTGCTCGAGCGTGAACGTCGCCGTATCGGAAACCAAGGGCACGAGGTTGAGCCGGCTCAACTGCTGCGCGCAGTCGCCGGAATCGTTATAGAGATGGCTGTCATGGGGAACGATGACTCGAGTTCTCTCCCCTGCCAGTTCCCTTACGGCAATGTGATTGGCGAGCGTGCCGGTGGGAAAATAAATCGCCCGCTCTTTTCCCAGGGCCTCGGCCATCTTGGTCTCCAGCTCCTCGACGACGCCTCCTCGTGAATAAGAGTCCGCTTCGATGCCCTTGTCGTCGATGATCTTCTGGAGCAGGTCGACATATTCCGCGGGAGTAAGCGAGAGACCAGAACCAAAGAGCTTGACGCGGTCTTCGGCTACCGCTGCGCTCGAAAACGTAGCGCCCAGAAACGGCGTCGCGGTCATCACTTTCATAAAACTTCTGCGCCCGGCAGGATTCATCTGTGCTCCTTCTCCAAAAAATGGAATCTATCATCAACCGTTCTTGCGAGGTCATCGAACGACGGCCTTGACGCATCGAAACAAATTCAAGACAACCGGGAGGTTTCTGCCGCGGATTTCGTCTTATATAATCACCACAGCCAGCACGGTCGTTCGAGAGGCCGATCGAGGCGTCCGCGTCGACGCCCCTCACGATGTGCCCTTGCGAATCCGCTCCATTTCGCTTCCGCGGTAGTCCTCGATCGAATCGTTCATCTCCTCGACCGTGACAGGCCGCTGATCGCGTCGCTTCAGGAACCCAAACAAATCACGCACCGAGCCTTTGATGGTTCGCACTCGGACCGTGCCGTCGTCTTCGATGATGAACTCCGACTCGTCGCCGTCGACATTCCTTGCCTCATGTCATTGCCTTACGTTAAGTAAGAGTAGCTCATTTAACTTCTCGTCTTTGGCCGGACAGGGCTAGCGGACGGTGATGATGGCTGCCATCGTGACGATGCTGTCGAAGAAGTGCCCTAGTCGCACGTTCTCGTTGGGACTGTGCTGATTGTTGTCGAAGTTGACCGTGGGCACTGCGACGGCGGGGAAGCCGAGGGCGGCGATGAACGGCGAGATCGGCACCGTGCCGCCCGTGGTGCGAATGCGGAGTGGCGTGGCGTTCCACATCTCGGTAAGAGCGTCCACGACGCGGCGGGCCTGAGGGTCGTCGAGGTCGGTGCGGAAGGCATTCGTTCCCGCACCACGGCGGTCGATCCGAATTAGCCGCCCGTACGCCGCTCGGGTCGCATCATCCGGCCCGTCATCTTCAGTGACGATGTGATATCCCTGATTGCGAATGTGCCGGAGCACTTTCTCGTACATCACGTCCGCCGGCGTTTCTTTCACCAGTCGTACGTCGATCGCGGCGATGGCGGTATCGGGCACGATCGTCCGAGCTTCCGCGCCCACCCATGCGCTCGAAAGCCCTTTTACGTTCAGCGAAGGGTACTGAATGGCTTCCTGCAGCGTGCTCCCAACCTGGTCCGTCTCGGAAAAACCAAAGAGGCGCTTCAACGCGTCGAGATCGTCGGGCACCGAGTCGAGCACTTCCTTGGTCGCAACGTCGAGCTCGATGCCGTCGTAGAACCCTTCGATGACGACGCGGCCATCGTTGTCTTTCATCGACGCGAGGAGCTGGGCCAATCGCATCGCGGGATTGGGAGCCCAGTTACCATAGTGGCCGCTATGCAGAGGGAACTTCGGGCCGTAGACCGTGAGCTCCATCGTCAGATTGCCTCGTGCGCCGTATTTCACCGTGGGCTTGCCGCTGGGATGAAGCGGACCGTCGAGAATGAGCATCAGGTCAGCCCCGAGCTGGTCACGGTAGCGTTCGATGGCAGGGACGAGACTCGGTGAGCCCGCCTCTTCCTCACCATCGAGGATCACTCGGATGTTCGAGCTCGGCTCGACGCCGGCGGCAGCGAGAGCATCGGTCGCCGCGAGGATGGCGATGATCGGCGCCGTGTCGTCGGACGCCGAGCGTGCGTAGATTCTCCAGTCGTCGTCGAAGCGGGATTGAGCGTCGAAATCGAGAACACGATCGTTGTCGCCGAGCTTTGCATCTCTCAGCACCGGTCGAAACGGATCGTCTTGTTCCCAGCGCGAGGGGTCGACCGGCTGCCCGTCGTAGTGAGCGTAAAGAAGGAGGGTTCGTTCCGCACCCGGCGTTTTTCTTTCGGCCCAGACGAGCGGATTGCCCTCCGTTTCCAGGAGCTCGGCATCGAACCCTCGCTCTCGAAACCGCTCGAGTAGAAAGCTCGCCTTCCTGCGCGCGTTTTCCCTGTGGGCGGCCACTGCCGGAATGGAAAGCGCCTGCCACAGCTCGGTGAGGATCGGCTTTTCGTGCTCGTCCACGTAGGTCTCGATCTGTTGCCGCAGCTCCTGCGCGGCGGTGGGTGTCGCAAGGGCGAGAAGGACGGCAAGAGTTCTCTTCATGATTAAGGCGCGGGTACGAGGCGCTTCAACTCTTCGAACCAGGATCGAAAAACATCTATCGTCATGCTGGATCTCCCCGTAGAGAAGGCTCGATGTGATATCCGAGTTTGCGCAGGTCGCGGATCATATTTGGCAATGCGTCGTTTGGAGCGCGCGCGGCTAACGTTGGGGCCACGTTCCTCATAGTCAACGCCCTGGTGGAGAATCTTCCAGATTAAACGACACAACCGATGGGCAACGGCCCAGATGGCTTGCGCGTGCCCCAGGCGTGGAACCAAGCGCCGGTACACGAGCTGGAAGAAACTCCCTTTGGTCTTGACGGCCGCGTTGGCGGCTTGATTGAGGAGGCGGCGCATCGGCCGACTGCCTTTGGGCGAGCGATGGCTGTAGCTTTTGCCGGCGCTTTCGTGCTCTCCGGGGCACACGCCCACCCAGGACGCGAGGTGCTTGGCCGACGGAAACGTCTCGGCGCTCGCCCCGACTTCCGCGATGATCTGCTGCGCCGAATCCACGCCGAGCCCAGGCACTTCAGCGAGTCGTTGCACAGCTGCTTGATGCTCGCCGAGCAGATGCGCCATCTCTTCATCGAGTTGCGCGCTCTGCTCTTCGAGCAATCGTAATTCCTCGAGCGTCATTTGCACGAGCTTCCGATAGGCGGGGTTGAGATCGGCACACGCGCCGAGCGCATCGCACAACTGCTCGGGCGTGGCACGCAATCGACGGTCGGCCAACTCCGCCAAGCGGGCCGGCTCCGTTTCCCCGTCCGCCAAGGCTTGCAACATCCGCCGCGCACTCAGCCCCAGAAGATCCGACACCAGGCTCGACAACTTCAGATGCGCTTCCTCCAGCAACGACTCTAGGCGGTTTTGGAGCTGAACCCGGTTACGCGTGAACTGGTACTTGCGGCGCATCACCGTTCGCCACAGGCGCTGCTCCGGCTCGGGAACGAAGCTTAGAGTCAGCTCCTGCGCCACCAAACGCTTCACCAATCGTTCGGCATCCGGAAAATCCCGCTTCCGACCCCGCGCGCCGCGATTCGACTTTGCTTGCGCCAGATGCAAGTTGCCCGACTGCGCACCCGCGCCCGGCCGAGCTCGGCACTGCGGAGCCCAGGACCGCTCCAACGCCTCCCACACCGGGCGCCAATATTGCGCGGTCGATTCCATCACTACTTCATCGACCCCCTCGGCCACCAGCCACTCCGCCAGAGCCCGAAGCTCACTCGGTCTCGTGCCCACACGCCGGCGCGAAAACTTATACTCGCCCTCTACTGCGATGTCGGCGACCACCACCGCCAGCATCTTCTTGTGAACGTCTATCCCAGCAATCCGGTTTGGTGTGCCGCGGCTTTTCAACCTGCGCCGCGACCCGTTCGAGAGAGCCGATTACGAATCTGACTTCTACACGCAGTTCTTCATCGACCACATGTTCGTGATGGTTCCCGCTCAGACGTACGTTGCGCAGTTCCTGCAAACGTTTCAGAAGTTCCCGCCGCGCCAGACGCCGGCGAGCTTCACCATCGACCAGGTGCTGCAGAAGATGGCACCTCCGTCGAACTAGCCAGTTCGGGTGGCCCCTCGAGGAAGGGGCCACCCGCCCGTTACCGCCGCTTGATGACGACGACGCTGATATCGTCCGTTGGTGTGGCGAACGTCCGCATGTCTCTCGTGATCGCCTGAACGATATCGCTCGCGCTCTCGCACTTGGTGTCCCGCACGACCTGCTCGAGACAAGCGGGGACAAAGCTGATGTCACCGTCGCCGTGCTCGAGCAGTCCATCCGTCGAGTGCAGGGGGATCTGGGCCATCTTGGATCCAACGGCGATGGAGACGTATGCGTCCTCTGGACACGCAAGCTACTTGAAGCAGACGTTCGCCGAAGCGTGGGGGCCCAAGTTGGGGATGATCCTGATTGGCATCGGGGCGCTGGCTCTGGTCGGTTTGCACCAGACGGAATGAGCGCTGTGGTGATGACAGGTTGACTGGGGTATACATTAATGGGTCTACGCGGGTTCGTGTGGGTTGAAAACGGCATTTCTGGGTAATGGCGGAAGGAATGCCGCCACGATCTTCAGCTTGAGATATCCCTCGTCACGATAGCCGTAGGCGCGTCGTTGCAGAACACGGATTTTGTTGTTGACCCCTTCAACCAGTCCGAGACTGACTTTGTTCTCAGGATGACAGTAGGAGGCGATACCATCCCAATGGGACTCAATCATTCCGGCGAACTTCTGGTAGGGATGCAGGCGCTGCCATTTGAGGCTGTCTTTCCAACGTGTGAAAAAGGCGCGAGCCCCGCGTTCGGTGCGGTAATCCCAGAGTTGCCCGAAGGCCTCCTTCAAAACATAGGCGGTGTTCAGGCGCCGGTTGGCCTGGAGCAACTTCTTGAGTGCGCGGCGACCGTCCAGGCTCAGGTTCTCCCGCCGGGAAAGCAACGTGTAACGCTGCCCCTTGATATACGACCGGTCCTCGCCGCTGAGGCGTTTGTACTCACGGCGCCGGACCTCATCGAGAGCCTTTGACAGGTGACGCATGATATGAAACTTGTCGAAGATGATCCGCGCATTGGGTGCGTTGTTAATCACCGAGTTCCGGAAGGGCTTCCACATATCCATGGCGGCCAGCTTGATACGGGCGCTTTTCTTCCCGCCCAGCGCCTTGAAGAACAAATCGATGTCGGTTTCTTTGCGACCCTCACCGCCCACCCAGATGGGACGCGCCCGCTCCAGGTCGCTGACAATGACACGATAGTTATGTCCCTTGCGGATGGAGATCTCATCGATACCGATGGCCCGAGGCGCCGGCAGCCCCGCCCGCTCGACTTGCTCTTGCATGTAGAGCTTATCCAGGTCCTTCACCGTAGTGTGGTGCAGACGTTCCATCTCGGCCACCGCCTTGTTCGGCATATCCCGGCACAGCTTGCCCACATGCGTCGCAAAGCGCTGGGTGTAGCGCGGGTTGTTCGCCAGCCAGTCCAAGTGTTCTACATGCACACCACCGCACCCACGACAGTTGACGCGCCAACGCTCGTATTCCAGATAGATCCGCCAGCCTGCCAACGACAGGTCGCGGACCCGGCACACTTGCTTGTCATAGCGCCCCCGGCACCGATGCCCACAGTACGAGCACACGGCTGTTTTTTTCGCCTCTTGAGCTGGATGACGCGGGCGTATCGGTCACCGAATACACCGTTCAATCGGGCGCCAGCCACGAAACCTGGTAGCGCAAAAAGCGAGCGGATCGACTGGGGATTTTTCACTCGGTTAGCCTATCCGAAAAACGGATCACTTCTCAGCACCTGATGAAGTGCTGAATACCTTTTCCACACAATGAGTTACACTATTTCTCCGTCAGCATTCGCCCACAGATTTCCGCGTAGACCCACATTAATAATGACGAGCCCTAGAACGATAACGCGGATCGCCGTCTCTGCTTGTTTTTTCACTCTCGCTCACGGTGTTTTCGCGCAGGATTGGCCGCAGTGGCGCGGACCGAACCGCGACGGGGCGGTGACGACTTTCAACGCGCCAGCGTCGTGGCCAAATCAGCTGACGGAGCGGTGGAAGGTCGATATCGGCTACGGCTATGCGACGCCGATTCTCATCGGTGACCGGATCTATATGTTCACCCGCCAGGGCGAAGACGAGGTGATGTCGGCGCTCGACGCCGCATCCGGCGACGGAATCTGGCGCACGAGCTACCCGGCCCCGTTCGATATGAACCCGGCGACGCAGCGCCACGGCCCCGGCCCGAAGTCGACACCCGCGTTTGCCGACGGCCGGTTGTTCACGCTGGGGATGACTGGCACCGTGACCGCGTTCGATGCCGAGACCGGGCGACAGCTCTGGCAGAAGTCTGGCCAGCCGGTGGAGCCGCTCTACCACACGGCAACTTCCCCCATCGTCGACGACGATCTCGTGATCCTTCACGTCGGCGGGCACAACGATGGAGCACTCACCGCTTTCGACGTCACCACCGGCGATGTCCGATGGAGCTGGGGCGGCGACGGTCCAGCCTACGGGTCACCGATGATATTCGAGCTTTCGGGAACGCGGCAGGTCGTGACGTTCACACAAGAGAATTTCGTCGGGGTCTCGCTCGCAACGGGTGAGCTCTTGTGGCGTCGCCCCTATACGACGCCGAGCACGACGACGTCGCAAACGCCCATCCTTTACAAGGAGACCGTGATCGAAGCCGGGCGCGGCAACGGCATCACGGCGATTCGTGTCGCTCGCCAGGGCGACGCGTGGACGACCGAAAACGTTTGGTACACCGATGAAGTCTCGTTGAACATGACCAACGGCGTTGCCATCGACGGCGTGCTGTTCGGGCTATCGCACTTGAACAGTGGCCAATACTTCGCCCTCGACCTCGAAAGCGGTGAGGTCCTGTGGAAGAGCGGGCCACGCCAAGCAGAAAACGCCGGGATCGTTCGTGCGGGCAATACGATCTTTTCTCTCCAGGATGACGGAGAGCTTGTCGTGGTCCGTCACAGCCGCACCGGATTCGATGTGCTCGAGCGCTACGAAGTCGCGAACAGCCCGACGTGGACGCTGCCGACCGTCTCCGGTAACCGCATCTTCGTGAAAGACGTTTCGACGCTGACGCTATTCGCTCTCGAGTGAATCGCGATCCTCAACGCTTCGTCGTGACGCACCCAGATACATCAGCGTCGCGATGAATTCGATGACCTCGTTCAGGGCGCCAAAGCCCATCCCACCAGCGACCGCCAACACAAGCATGCCGAAGGTCGGGCGCACGTTCTTCGCGCTGGCCGACATCAGCATGGCCTCGAGTGCTTGTAAGCGTGGACGATCTGGTCGTATTTCAACTTGTCGGGAATCAGCCAAAGGCTGTAGAACACCTGGTGCTCCCCGTCGTAGGGCCATCCGTCGGGAAGTGGCAAAAGGCCTCCCATCATATGGGCCAAACCCCAAACGCTGAGAGCCCACAACGCGCCCGACGTCAGACTCACCCGGAAATGCACCCACCATACGGCTTCGATCAAGATGATCATCACCAAAATGTAGAAGCCGCGGTTCTTCTCGTCGCAAGAAAGTACGCCGCAGCAATCGATCAATGTCTCGAGGCACTCGAACGTTTTCCGGATTTTCCGATCACGTACTTTTACTTGGTGGAAATGTCGACTATCCCCCCCGACATGCCCGTTGCGCGCCTGACGAAAACAGGTATACTGCCTCTTCCCAGAAAGGGTCAATTTTTTTCCGTCTTCAACAACTAAAGGAGCAAGCCATGGCCACCGCAAAAAGCCCAGTCGACAACGGCGTGAACGTCGAAGCGCTGCTCGGCGCACGCGAAGCGCTGACGAAAGAGCCGGGGGGCGCCAAGTTCCAATGGCGAGCGACGTGCAAGTGGGTGTACGGCACCCAAAGCCGGTCCACCATCAAAGGATACTTCGGGCTCGGCGAGGAGCATCAGCACAAGACCGAGTTCAACTTCGACGCCGACCATCCCGAGGTCTTCGCATCCGAAGACAAGGGCGCCGCGCCGGTCGAGATGGTGCTGGCCGGCCTGGCCAGCTGCCTGACCGCTGGCGTCGCAGCCGTCGCCCAGCGTCGTGAGATCCAGTTGCGGTCGGTTTCAGCGACGATCGAAGCGGGGATGGACATCCAGGCATCCTCGGCATCGACAGCGACGTGCGCAACGGCTTCGACGGCATCAAGGTGACCTACACGATAGATGCCGACGCGACACCCGACGAGATCAAGGCCATCGTGGCCCAGTCACAAAAGCGCTCAGCCGTCTATGACATCATCGCGAACCCGACGAACATCACGGTCGACGTCAGCTGACCCACCGCATCGGGATTCGAAAAACTGGGTCCCGTGCGCACCACGACTCTCGTTATAGGAGCCGGCCACGCCGGGTTAGCGATGAGCCGGTGCCTCACCGACCGCTCGATCGATCACGTAGTCCTCGAGCGGGGGGTGGTGGCCAACTCGTGGAAGACCGAGCGATGGGACTCGCTGCGTCTGCTCACGCCCCAACTGGCAGAGCCGGTTGCCCGGCTACGGTTACGAGGGTAACGATCCCGACGGCTACCGCACGATGCCCGAGACCATCGCCTTCATCGAGCGCTATGCCGAAGTGATTTCGGCCCCTGTCCAGACCAACACCAGGGTGACGTCAGTGCGCCCGAGCGGCGATGGCTACGAGGTCGCGACCAACCAGGGCGACTGGCAATGCCAGGCCGTCGTGCTCGCGACCGGAGCGTGCAACATCGCGCAGGTCCCAGCTCTCGCCCAGGCAGTGCCGTCGGCGATCACCACGCTCACCGCCATGCAGTACCGTAACCCCGACCAGATCGAGAAGGGTGGTGTGCTCGTCGTCGGCGCCTCGGCTACCGGCACACAGATCGCCGACGAGATTCACCGCTCGGGCCGGCCGACAACCCTTGCGGTGGGCGAGCACGTCCGGGCGCCCCGTGTCTATCGGGGTCGGGATATCGAGTGGTGGATGGACGCCGCCGGGGTGCTGAACGATCGCTACGACGAGATCGACGACATCGTCCGTGCTCGGAACGTTCCATCGCTGCAACTCGCGGGCTCGCCCGAGCGTCGGACGGTCGATCTCAACTCGCTCACCCGCATCGGCGTGAAGCTCATCGGGCGTCTTGTCAGTGTCAGTATCAGTGACGGCAAAGCGCAATTCTCGGGATCGCTGCGAAACCAATGCGCGCTCGCCGACCTCAAGATGACGAGGATCCTCGACAGGATCGACGAGTGGGCGGCGGACAACGGACTCGACGACCAAGTTGATCCACCGCACCGCTTCGAGCCCACCGAGGTCGAAGCATCACCGCCACTCGGCATCGACCTCAAAAACGGTGAGATCCGAACCATCGTCTGGGCGACCGGATTCCGTCCCGACTACTCGTGGCTCGACGTGCCAGTGCTCGACCGCAAGGGCCGTATCCGCCACGACGGAGGCGTCGTCGAGTCCCCCGGGATGTACTTGATGGGCATACCGTTCCTCCGGCGCCGCAAGTCGAGTCTCATCGACGGCGCCGGCGACGATGCTCGCGACCTGAGCGCCCACCTCGCGTCCTATCTCGTCCGTGCTGGACAAAGTTAAATGGAGCCGACGGGTCCCGATCTGCTGATTACGAATAGACAGGGCGTTGACGGGGTGGCGGACCCGGGCAACGCCGCGCGCGCATAGACACCATGCACCTCGTCTTCCTACACGGCTACCTGCTCACGGGCACGGGCTCAAATATCTACGTCGCGAACGTTGCGCGCGCGTGGGCAACCCAGGGCCACGCGGTGACCGTCGTCTGCCAGGAGCCCGAGGCCTCCTCCCTCTCCTTCGTCAATGAGGCCTTCTTCCCTGGCGACGATCTGCCGAACGAGCCGCCTGCAGACGGGAGGCTGCGCGTGGTCGTGCCGGACATCGGTGGCCTGCTTCCGGTCTACGTGCTCGATCGCTATGAGGGCTATGAGGTCAAGTGCATCCCGGACATGACGCCCGAGGAGCTCGAGCGGCATATCGCGCTGACCGCCAGGGTGCTCCGGCAGGCCGCACGGAAGGCGCATCGGGTGCTAGCCAATCACGTGCTCCTGGGTCCCGTCATCGCGCGGCGCGCGCTTACGGGGATCGGCGTGCCCTACGACGTGAAGCTCCACGGCAGCGCAATCGAATACACGCTCGTCCCGACTCCGCGGCTAATGCCGTATGCGCTCGAGGGCCTGGGAAGCGCTGAGCGGATCTACGCCGGGACGCGCTATGTCCGCGACCGGGTGCTCGAGGTCTTCGACGCCGAGCGCGTGGATCTAGGCCTTGACGAAAAGGTCCACGTCGTCTCGCCGGGAATGGACCCGACCGTCTTCACGCTCAGCGAGGATCCTGCCGCCAGCGAGCGTCGCGCGCTCGAGACCATCGCGACCAAAATCCGCGAGAATGGCGGCGGCCGGCGGGCGGGCGCTTCCGTTCCGCCGGGCAAACACACAGACAGGGAGCTGCACGAGCTTCTGGTCTCGGCCGGGGAGACCTACGACCAGCGCACGCCGGACGCCGACTTGCTCGAGCGCTGGCCCGGGCTCCGGCTCGACGAGCCCGTGATCGGCTACCTCGGAAAGCTGCTCGACACCAAGGGCGTCGGGGAGCTGCTCGTCACCTTCCCCAAGGTTTTCGAGCGGATCCGAGAGAGCCGTCTGCTGATCATAGGATTCGGCGCTTATCGCGAGCATCTCGAAGGGATGGCGCAGTCGCTTCAGCACGGGGACCTGGACGCTTTCACACGTTACGCCCGCGCGGGCGGGTTTGTAGAAGAGCTGGACTTCCGGCCCTGGTTCCGTCCGCTCGGCAAACGAGGGCGGGACCGGATCACGCTCACGGGTATGCTCGACCATGACTGCCTGCGGGACACGCTGCCGCTATGTAGCCTGCTGATCGTACCGAGCAAGTGGCCGGAGGCCTTCGGCATGGTGGCCGTGGAGGCGATGGCCGCCGGAGTTCTGCCGCTTTGCAACTACCACGCGGGGCTCAAAGACGTCGTGGACGAGGTCGCCACCGTCGCGCCGGAGCTCGCCGAATTGATGAAGCTCGACCGTTCCCGTTTCGTACACGAGCTTCCGGACCGAATCTGCGGCGCGCTCGAGTTCCTGTACCCAAAGAGCTTCGCGGAGCACGAGCATCGCCGCAATGTCGCCAAGACGCTGCGCAAGATCGCCGTCGAAAGGTTCAGCTGGGATGGGATTGCCGTGCGGCTTCTGAATCCCACCTGAACCGCGCGCTCGAACCTTCGCGAAAGGAGACGGCGCACGAGTGGCCGCAGTTTCTACCGGACGGCCGGCACTTTCTCTATTTTGCCGACAGCCTCGATGCCGAGCATCGCGGTATTTACGTCGCCTCCCTCGATTCCGACGAGCCGAGACTCATCCTCAACACCGAGGTACAGGCCACCTACGCGAAACCGGGTTATCTCCTCTTCCTGCGCGGAGCGACCCTTATGGCCCAACCGTTTGATGCGGACAGCATGAAGCTCGCTGGTGAGCCGTCCCGCATCGCCGAAGATGTCACCCACAATCCACAAACGAACCGGACGAGCTTCTCCGTATCCGAGACGGGCGTTTTGGCTTTTCGGACCGGTGGCCTTGGAGGTACTCCCATGGGCCAGCTCGTCTGGTTCGATCGCGAAGGCCAACAACTGGGAACAGTCGGTCAACCGGGCCCCAAGTGTGCTGCGCTCGAGTACGGCGCCCAGGGATGTCTCTTCTTCTCTCCTCTCTGGGTCCGTAGCTCCCTCCGCCGCGACACCGAGCCTTTGAAAGGGAACAAGAATCACTTCGTCAGCGATTTCGACGTGCCTTTCGGCTACAGCAGCAGCATCGTTCGCAAGTGAAACGGCATCCGGTATAATAGGCCTCCCCTTCGTTCCCGGCTAGGAGGTCACCGTGAAACATCTACTGGAAAGCGGAGGAAATGCCGCCGCGTTGCTCGGAGTGCTGCTCTGCCTCGTGGCAGGTGGCGCGCGGATTGCCGGCGCCTCCTATTTGATGGGCTTCGAGCTCATGACGTTGTTTACCGGTGGTATGGGGCTCATGCTGACGGCTTGTCTCGCCAAGCTCCACCTTCTCGCAATGGCGACGCAGAAATAGCGCCTCTCTTGCCTTCGGCAAGCTCCGCCCGCGAGCGCGGATAGACCTCCCCCACTCCTCCATCGGTATGAAAACTGCGATGTCGATGGGTAGAACGCTAGCGTGTCGGCGAATCTAGTCGGGCCGATTCGAACCCGGAACGTGTTACTCGATCACGCCGAGCTGCTTCATGAACGAGAGCATGTCGAAGTAGTGGCGGCTCCGTTTGTGCTTCGGCCCATCGAATTCCATCACCCAACTCGACCGCGTGGTCTGGCTAGCCGAAGAGGCGTGTAACTTTAGGTTCATGACGGAGAACAGCTCGTCCACAGAAGGGCTGATAGAACATGTCAAGAACCAAAGCGTCTCGGCAGAAACCCGATCGTCCCGTCGTCGGTATTCGAATATCCGTCCGTGATCGGGAACGCCTCCGTAAGGTAGCAGAATCCCACGGCCACACTCTCTCGAGCTACGCGAGGTTCGTCCTCCGACAGCACGTAGATCGAGCGACAGCGCGTACTTAGTTTCCCGGTTCGGAGTCTTACACCATGACCCGGGAATCTATACCCGTGCGCTATCTGCGCGAGAAAGACGTTCTACCTCGCGTAGGGGTGCACCGATCGACCTTGAGACGGTTGGAGTCGAATGGGGACTTCCCCCGCCGCCGCAAGCTCGGCCCCCGGATTACGGGTTGGATCGAGAGTGAAGTGAACGAGTGGCTTGCGAGCCGTCCTGTCGAACCGTGCCCGCCGCCTGTTGAAGCGATCGCCGGACGGAAGAAAAAGGCCGCACAACGTCGAGAAGTCGAGATGACTTTGAAATCGGGTTCATCGAGTGGACGGACCGCGCCGACGGTGGACGCAACGTCACCAAAGCAGAGCTGTTTGAGCTGAGTCTCGTCGCGGTCCCGTGCAATAGCTCTGCTCTACGTGTGGCTAGCGTCATGACCGCGAAGTCGAAGACCGAGCTACAGGTGCTCGTGAGCAGTGCTGTCCGCGACGGCATGCGCGCATCGAAGCCTAAGCTCGTGTCCGTGCCCGAAGTGACCGCCATGATCGAAAACAGTTTCACGATGGGTTCGAGTCCGCCGCCATCGAATCAATTATCAACGAGAGCGGTGCTTTGGATCGCGACGGTATTAAGGCAAACATACGTCGCGACCCGCTGGTGTTCGGTGCAATCGTCACCAACATCATGGCCGTTCATCGGGAGAAAGCGGACGAGCTGGCGGCGCAGATCAACGATACTATTCGCGCGAAGGCGGCGCGCCTATCACTACGGAGACACGGAGCGTAGCAAAGCCGCAACCAAGTGGCCGCACCGGTTTCTCCGGGAGTAGTAGATGTAAGATAGTAAAAGGAGGAGAACGATGAGAGCAAAGACGGAGTATCGAAACGATGCAATCTAGTCCGGCTGTGTTCAGGGTCGGTTTGGGCCTCGTCCTTGCTGCGGCGCTAGTGGTGCAAACCGGCCTGGCCAGGGCGCAGGAAGAGCAGGAAGAGAAGATCCGGGAAACCTACCGGGCGCGCGCCACGTATTCGACCGGGTTCGGCACCAGAAAGCGGTTGACGATCAGCATCGACCGCTGGACGACCGACGAGGAGCACAACCAGCTCATCACAACGCTCGTGGAGAAGGGGTCTGAGGATCTTCTCAAGGCGCTTCAGAAACAGGAAGTCGCGGGCTTCGTCGTATTCGCTACGCCCAGCCATCCGCCAGCCATCCGCTTGCGCTATGCCCGCGAGATCCGAGTGGAGGGCAAACGCATCATCCGACTGGCCACCGGTGAGCCCATCACTGCTTATACGCCATTTACTTCGGACCTTCCGGACCCTGATATTGCCGGTGATTTTGCGGTGAGCTTCCTGTTCAGCCTGATCCAGCTCCGCCTAGACGAAAACAACGAAGGGGACGGCACGTTGTGCTTGGCCGTCCAGGTGAAGTACGACAAGGAGAACGCCAAGCTTCTTGTGGAGAACTACTCGCCCGACCGCGTGCATCTCACCCGGGTGACCAAGACCAATTGACGTAATGGCCCCGCCTTTTTCCAGGCTAACCGTATGCACCGTACCGTCGACAAGTGCGAAGGACTCCCTGCACTCCCTCCTACTTCGTGCGGCGGACGCTAAGGCGTCGAGTGCCTGGTGAGCGTTTCTTCCAGGACGGAATCCGTAAGACATTCCTCGAAATCCGCTTCGAAGATCGGCTCCGGACGCGGTGTTGCATTGATGATGAGTGGTGACGGAGTGCGAGACCCTATAGCCGGGTCTCGATTCGTCAACCCCCCCTACCCCCCTTCCGGACGAGTCCACCTCTGACACGAAACGCAAGGCTAGTGCCGCGACGCGCCGCAGTAGTGCCACGGCTCGTAAGGTAAGCAATGGCGGTACCGCCAAAGCTAGTAACGCGAAGGGTATAAGCAGTGGCGGAACCGCCAAAGCTAATAACGGGGCGTCTGCCGAACGCATGGCTGTAGTCCGAGCCGCGCGTACAAGTCTCGGTGGTCGTCCGCGCGACTTCAAGAAGCCCAAGCCAGGATGGAACACCCGCAACGTCTCCCGCCTAGCGCGTGACGGTATCGAAGCCGCCGACATCATCACGACACTCGAGATAGGTCCTGTGTTGCAGGCTAGTCCCGAGAAGCGCGCGCAGTTCGACGTCCTGGTTGCGAGCGGTCACGCCGAGTTTCGGATACGGCTTCAACGCTGGCTGCTGAAGTCCGCGAGCAAAGGCGGGTCCAACGCTATAAAAAGTCTGGCTGGGGTTTGGCTTGAGAAGTTTTCGGACATCGAGCGCAACATGTGGGACCAGAAAATCGCGGGTGCGACTGAGCGGATAATGGGGCTCATCGAGAAGCACAAGAAAGCGTACGCGCGTGACAGTACGGCGAGGGCGGCAAAACGGTCACGCGTGACCGATATAGGGACGCGGGTATGAAGCGTAGCGTCCACACCCTAGAGCCCGACGAAGGCGGTACCTACCACCGCGCCCACTGCCGGCTATGTAGTCGTCCGTTCGTGCGTGTCCTACGAGCTGGTGCGCACATTCGGCATTTTTTGTTTTGCGACCGTTGCCGCGAACGAGCTGGGACGACTATCGAGGGCGGTACTGAGGCGACGAAGCCGTCCGAGCTTGAGTACATGACGGGCTAGCCGAATCGCTGTAAGTGACGCGTCTGCGGTGGTGGGTAACCCCTCAGTCGCCGTCGGAGTGCCCTTCTTGGGCATCCTCGTGCGTCGTTTTTCAAGAGCGCTAAGAAATCTAGTAACTTCTGAAACGATTGGCTCATTCTTTCACGGAGGATAAGTGCCGTCGGCTCGAATTCAGTTCGCCAGCCCTGACATCACGGGCTAACTACCGTCAAGTGAATCAAGAAGTAGGCTAACGGGCATGTGCGTCAACACAAGGATGACGATCGAAGCAAACGCTACTGCTAACCCAATGCCAAGAAACATCGCCGAGCCTAGTGTCTCCGTGCGCACCCGCTCCGTCCGAACCCACCTCCACGTGACAAACGCCGCGAAGCCTCCTCCCACTGACCACACTAAGATCAGTAGCGGAAAGAGGCGGACAAACCAATTCGACGCTGCGATCGCGACCCTCGTCGGCAATGGGAGCTGCACGCCGAGTCCTGCCAATAGTGCGGCTTGCGCGGGTACGTACCACCGCAATAGCCAAATCAGAAATAAGACTGCCCAAAGACAGAAGAGCGCCGTCATTCCCAGCACTATGCGGTCCGCCCACGCGACTTCATTACCTGTTTCATTCATGACGGGATTCCCTAGGTTTCCTCTCAGCTCTACCGCTGGCGACCGCATCCGCTACCAACCGCTTGGTATGCGCCCGTGGTGACCCACATGCACGAGTTCCCGAGGCGTGGTCTATTCTAGACTATGGATTTGAAAAGTTTTTGGGACCTCACCGACTCCCTCGCTCTTTATGCGAGCGTCATCGCCACTGTGTCTCTCTTTTGGAACATTTACCTCGCGTATCGAGACCGGAGCGCCATCAAAGTGAAAGTTCGTGCGGTGTACGCCCGACCTGCCTCGAGCCCGGCCCCGACTCCGAAAAAAGCGTATTGAGCGTATGAGGTTACGATGTGGACGATTTCAAGCTTCACGTGAGCGCCACTGCAATCAACATGGGCAGGAGACCCGTCACGCTTGTAGGCGTGGGCATGACATTTAACGATGGGCAGACTTTCGCAATCGATGCAGACCAGAAAGCAGTGCGGCTCGAAGAAAAAGACCGCAAAGTCTACCTCTTTCCAGTTGACCTAATCCAAAAACACGCAGAAGAGCAGGGCTGGAGTCTTCCGAAGGATATTCAGAGCGTGTGGGTGCGGGACGCCACTGACCGATTTTACAACGCCTCCTGGTGGCAACTCCGCAACATACGAAAGCCAACCAAGTCTTCATGAAAACGAACTTCCGAGAACGCCACCCAGTTGCCCCCCAGCACCGCCACCCAATCCACGTAACGTATCGATTCATATGGAGCCGACGGGCGGATTTGAACCGCCGACCTGCTGATTACGAATCAGCTGCTCTACCACTGAGCTACGTCGGCTTCGAACGAGGTGGGGCTCTTTGCGATGCGAGGTTTTCAAGCTTAGACTAGCGTTTCGTAAGTGTCAACCTGCCTTTAGTTACGAGTCTCGCGGAACCCGCAAAACACCTTGAAGCCCTTGACAAGTGCTTTTCTACGGTTTACCTTGGGCCTACATCCTGTATGACAACTAAAAACGTGCGCCATATTTTGTGGAAGTGAGCCGCTTCGACGGTTCCCTTCTGATTACCAACCAACATGAAGGGAGGTGAGTAGCATGGCAAAAAGGAGACGTAGAAAATCATCTGCTGGCAGCGCGGCCGCGAAACAACTTCGTGCGGTCAAAAAGCGCATCACGCGTCTAGAACGCAAGGCCAGGAAAGATGCTCAGGGCGCCATGAAAAAGGCGGAGAAGGAGATCCAGAAGATCAACAAGGGTCTACGGGCAGCCAAGAAGAAAATCGTGGCGGATCTGGCCAAGAGAAAGAAGAAAGCATCCAGAAAGAAAGCATCACGGCGGAAGAAGTAGGACTTCCTCAAGGGTAACAAGAGGGGGTGAGGCATTCCTCACTCCCTTTTTTTTTGCTCGCACATCGAGTGTGAGCTCAGCCTCGTCGCGCCATGAAATAGCGCCCAACTGATTCAACAACATTCGCCGGTGTTCTTGCGCTACGATGCGTCGGTTCCGAACACGTCATACAAGCCCCTGGAGTGCGTGTTCGCCCGGGTCACGAAAACGGTCTCGGCGGATCTAAAAACCATTGTCGAGCCTTGTCAGCTCGGCGGCAACCCGGAGTGCTCGCAGTGCGGGTGTCTCGGGTCGATGGGACTCCACGCGGTCGCAGAACACCAGCTACCACTCGGCATGAGGATCCGCCCCATCTTCAACGCGTCGGACGCGATCGGCAAAGCGGTGCGATGGGTTCGCGAGGCGGGGAGCGACCTCAGCTCGCGACCCACTCCGCCGCCGCCGTAATCTCCGAAACGTCTGAGTACTTGATGCCGGCGGAGGTGAACGGCCAAACTCCTAGAACCATCTGAACGACGCACCGACGGAGAACTCGAAAGCTTTCGGCGACGACGTGCCCCCTGGAAACGTCAGGCCTTCGTTCGCCGTATGATAGCGGACGTCGGCACGCAGACCGATCCATTGCGGCGACGAGAACCAATACTTCAAGCCGCCACCCACGTTGAAATCGAGAGCCGACACGCGATCGATCCCCGCGATCGCCGCCACCGGCGTCGTTCGCGCGAGCCACACACCCCCGGTGACATAGGGCGCGAAGTCTCCGATGGGGAATTGGTACACCACGTTCCCGCCGAAGTAGAGCTGATCGGAGCGAAACTGCTCGCCGAGAGCCACATTGCCGACCTCGAGGTCGTCGATGTCTAACGTGTACGCATTGCTCGAGCCCGACAGGTTGAACTCGGCGGCGAGGTTCGGCGTGAATCCCCAGCTCGCGCGAAAACCGTAGAGCTTGCCGAAACTGACGTCCGTGGCCGCGCCGGTGACGCTCTGATAGAGATTGGTCGCGGTTCCGAGCGACTGGTCCACGGTCATGCCGCCGACGAAGCCCGACACCTGGAGCCGCCCCGGCATGCCCCGCTGTCCAGGAGCGCTCGGGTTGACTTCGAATTGGGCGTGAGCGCCTGTCGCGATTGTCGCGAGCGCGGTCACAAACAAGAACACCGCACCCCTCACCGTTCCACCTCCACGTCGATGCCGCGTGTCACCGTGGAGGGTGTCACCTCGACGGTCCCCATCTGGTAGATCGTATCGCTATAGTCGAGATCGGTTCCGAACTCGGGAAAGCCGAAATCCGGCGGAGACGCGGGATCGCTGATCGGGTTCACACGCACCGTGTGGGGGCCGGCCGACAGCCCTTCGATCTCGTAGTCGCCGTTGTCGTCCGCGAACGCTGCGATGGTCTCGCCCGTGAACGGGTTGAACGCGACAATATGGGCGAAGGCCACGCCCTGTCCTCCTTTCGTCACCCGTCCCGCGAGAGAGCCGGTCAATTGAAGGAAGCCCCCGGCGGCGTAGAGGAGAGAAACACCGGTCTCATCGTCGACGGTGAGCGTGCGCCCCTCGACGCTCCCGGGCCCGAAAGAAAGCGGGAACATGATGGCGGCGCCGGAGACGAGCCGGCGCTCGAAACCCATGGACTCCATGAAGCCAATGTCGGAATGATCCTGGCCGAGAAAATGTCCGACCTCGTGCACCGCGACCGAGACAAAATCGAACGTGTTCGGTTCCCCGTTGGGGTCGACCGACCACACGAAGAGGTTACTGAAGAAAATGTCGGCTTCGAGAATCTCGCCGGTGAAGATATCGATCACCTGAAGCGTTGCTGCCAACACACCCGGCTCTGCGAGGTCGGGGTCGGAAGTGAAACCGAGCGTGCTCTTGTCGTCGAAGAACTCGAACGGCTCGGCGTCGGTGAGACCCGCGAGCTCGAACGTGATCGTCGCCGTTTCCACCTCCCCCCAGGTCCGGAAAGACCGGTTGACCGCCTCGACCGCTTCGGGCAGAGAGAAGTCGAGCGGCTGCCGATCGTTGACGTAGTAGCCGACAGGAAACGCCGCGGACGACCACGAAAGCTCGACGAGATCGCCGCTAGGTGTCCTATGTTGCAACAGGTGATAGGCCCCGGAGCCGGGCACGAATACCAGGAGACAAAGAGCTATCAGCGCGGGTCGACGGAGCTTCATCGCTGGTACTCCGCGATGCGTGCCGCGACGTCGGAAAGCCGGTATCTTCGAACGGGGTCGCCGGGCTTTCGCGATTTCGTGCTGTAGTTCGCCAGCATCAGTGTCGAAATGTCGCGTTTCAGGATTCGCTCGCCAACCGCGTTCCTCGCGATCGTGAACTTACCCAGCGAAAGCCCGAGCACGCTCGGAATGCGGGCCTGTTGTCCCGCGCAGAACAAGAGCACCTCCTCGCCAATGCCGAACTGCGGTGTTCCGGGGAGATGCGCTAGGTAGCGTCCGACTTGCCCTCCGAGCAAACGCACCGTCGCGACGCGCGCGTCGTTACCTCCTTTGAGGTACGTCTCGACTTCGAACGTGACGTAAGTGTAGATGCGCGTGCGTTCCGCGTTCCATTCGGCCCGCTTTCCTACTACACGGCCGGTGAAAATCATGTCGGCGCGATCGGTCATCTGCTCGAGGTTCATGGCGCGCACCGTGCCTGCCTCGCTCGTGCCCAGGTTCAGCGTTAGTGCGCCCAGCGTCAACAGGGTGAACACCAGCGGGATCGGGATGGATCGCATGAGGGTTGCCTCCTTTTTTCGACGAGTGTCTATGATAGCTCGAAGTGAGAGAGCACGGCCTCGGCCGCGCGCGCCGAAGCGCCTCCACCACCGAGCTTCTGCTTGACGTCGGCCAGACCGCGGCGCATGGCCTCCGCGTTGTCCTCGTCGAGAAGCCGCATCACCTGCTCGACGATGTTCGCCGGCGTCATCGCGCCCTGAATCAGCTCCGGCACGAGCTCTCGCTCCGCGATGAGATTCACCATGGAGTAGAAGGCCACGTTCACGAACGGCTTGCCGAGAAAATAGCTCGCGCGTCCCACGCGGTACACGACGACCATGGGGGTTCCCGAGAGCGCCGCCTCCATCGTGGCGGTGCCGGAAGCGACGATGGCAGCGGCCGCATGGACGAGGCCATTGTAGATAGGTCCTTCGAGGATGCGCACGCGATCGACGCTCGTCACGTCGAGCCGATCGCTGAGGAATCCCGGGGGGATGGTCGGCGCGCGGCTAACGACGAACTGGAGATCCGCGTAGGTACGAGACAGCTCTTCGAGCGCGCGGCACAGGATGGGAACATGTAGCTCGATCTCGCGGCGGCGGCTGCCGGGTAACACTGTTAACAGCGGCCGCCCCGGGTCGAGTCCTGCCCGGCTGAAAAACGCTTCGCGATCCTCGGAGGCTCGAGCAAGATCGACGAGCGGGTGGCCGACGTAGCGAACTTTCACGCCTTCGCGCTCGTAGAGCTCTTTCTCGAAAGGCAGAATAACGAGCATTTCTTCGACGGTCTCCCGGATGGTGCGGATTCTCCCGCGGCGCCACGCCCAAACTTGTGGGCTGACGTAATAGACCACGGGAACGCCGAGCGACTTGAGCCGGCGCGCGAGCCGGAGGTTGAAGCCGGAAAAATCGATGAGCACCGCGAGATCCGGTCGTCTCGATTCGGCCGCGGCGCACAACCGCCGCATCGCGTCCGCAAGCGCCGGCAGTTTTCGGACGACCTCGACGAGCCCAATCACCGAGACCTCTTCGAGGCGAACGATCCGCTCCATACCTGCGGCTTCGGAGCGGGCACCACCGAGGCCGAACGCGGACAGCGACGGGCGTTTCTTGATGAGCTCTTTCAGGAGCTCGGCGGCATACAGGTCACCGGAAGCCTCACCGCAGCTGATGAGGAGGCGGAGCGGCTTCACGTGTACGGGTCAGACCTTCGTTGACAGCGGTTCGCGGCTGAATATAGCACGGCCGCTCGCTCTTCAAAATCCTCAGCAAAGAATTGCCTGTCCGTACTGCCCGGACCGAGACGGGTGCGACTTTTTTTCAACAACCGACCTATGTGGTTTACCAAGGCTTCGGTGCCGGCGCCGGTCAGGGCAGAGACGACGAGGCTAGTGGGACGTTGGGCGAGCTCGACCCGTTGACGCTCCGGCAGCAGATCGCTCTTGTTGAACACCGTGATCTGGTGGATATCATCGAGCTCGAGCTCCGTTAGGATGCGCGCCACGGAGTCCATCCGATCGCGAGACGCGGCGTGCGAGGCATCGACGATGTGGAGGATCAGCGTCGACGTTTCGATCTCCTCGAGCGTTGCGCGAAACGCTTCGATCAGCTCCGGCGGAAGATCCCGGATGAACCCGACGGTGTCCGCCAGCAGGACTTCGCGCTCGACCGGCACGCGCAGCCGCCGGCTCGTAGGATCCAGCGTTTCGAACATGCGGCTTCCGGCCGCGACGGTGCTTTTGGTGAGGCGGTTCAACAAGCTCGACTTCCCTGCGCTGGTGTAGCCGACGAGGGTAACGATCGGAAGCCCGCGGCTCACGCGTCGCTTGCGACGCTCACCTCTCTTACGCCGGATGTTCTTGACCTCTTTTTGGAGGCGCGTGATCCTCTCGCGCGCCCGGCGGCGGTCGATTTCGAGCTTGGTCTCACCAGGGCCGCGGCCGCCGATGCCGCCGGTGAGCCGGGAAAGCGCGGTGTCCATCTCGGTGAGCCGCGGCAGCATATACCGTAGCTGGGCGAGCTCGACTTGAAGCTTACCTTCGCGGCTTTGGGCGCGCCGCGCGAAGATATCGAGAATAAGCTGCGTGCGATCCAGGATCTTCAGGTCGGTGGCCGCGCTAATCGAGCGAACCTGCGCCGGTGTCAGGTTCCGATCGAAGATGATCAGATCGGCGCCTTCTTGTAGGGTGTGGATGACGAGCTCTTCGATCTTGCCTTTGCCGATGAGATAGCGGGGATCGAGCCTCGTGCGTTTTTGCACGACGGTGTCGAGGACGACGACCTCGGAAAACCTCGCGAGCTCGGCGAGCTCGGCTAGCCGCTCGCGCGCCTCCTCCACACTTTTCGTGGTGACGCCCACCAAGAT
The DNA here is from genome assembly GCA_965237955.1 of Candidatus Marinacidobacterales bacterium. Lineage (GTDB taxonomy): Bacteria > Acidobacteriota > Vicinamibacteria > Marinacidobacterales > SMYC01. The sequence continues at coordinate 6,947,060 of OZ250169.1, forward strand.
GGCGCGCTCGCGTCGGTCGAAGCGATGATGCTCGCCGCGTTTTTCCGCGAACTCATCCTCGAGATGGGTGATGAACGCCACGAAGTCGAGGTCGATTTGGCTCGGAAGCACCGGGGGCAAGAGCTCCCACGGTTCGGCGTTATTACTGTTTCCATTGCCGGCGGTCGCAGGCGTGAGGTGCGCGGTGCGCACGACACCGGGGAGCCCATCTTCGCGCGCCTCGATCGCGGACATCGCATCGAGACGTAGAAGCGCCAAATCGGTCAAGTCATCACGCGTCAACGGCTCGGAAGCCAAGTGCGTGTGGAGACACCGCAAACCGCGAAACCGTCGCTCGGCGACACGCAGCCGCTTCAAGTCCGGCAGCACGATCTGGCGTGCATTGCCGACGATGACCCACTCCACTTCACCTTTCCGATTGACGAGGACGCCGACTTGCCGGTGGAGCTCGCGGGAGATCTCGGTGAGTTGGCGCGCGAAATCGTGAGTCACGAGCTCACGAGGAGGTAGCCGCCGCTGGTAGAGTTTTTCGAGCCGCTTACGCTGGCCGGCCTTCAGACCCGTGATGTTGCCTTCTAGCTTGCGAATGTGGCGGGCCTTGTGGTTTCTGGCTTAGGGGCTCTGGTTGCCGGTTTCGGAGACGAGGAGATCGAGCTTCGCGCGCGCGGACAGATAGTTCGGATCGACCTCGAGCGTCTTCTCGTAGGCGTCGATCGCTTTTTTGCGATTGCCGAGCTTCATGTAGACCTCGCCGATGTAGTAACGCGCATCGGCGAGCGATCCGTCGCGAGACACGGCTTTTTTGAAGTGCTTGAGCGCCTCGCGGTAGTTCTTCTGGTGGAATTCGATGATACCCAGGTGATGGTAATAGTAAGCGTTCGAGGCGTTCGAGCCACCGGCTTTGGTCGCCAACTCGAACTCCGCGATGGCGTCGTCTACGAGCCCCATCGAATAGTACGCGGCACCCAGGTTCGAGCGGGCATCCGCGAACTTTGGATCGGATTGAAGCGCGAGCTTGTACTGCTCAATGGCTTCGTCTACCCGGCCGCGCCGCCTCAGGGCAACGCCGAGATTGTTGCGCGCGCGAAGGAAGTTCGGGTAGATGTCGAGAGCCATCTTGTACATTTTGAGCTCGGCGGCTTCCGGATCGAAATTGTCGCCGAGATCGCCCGCCGTTTCCGCGAAGTAGCCGTACAGGAAGCCTTGATTGTTGTAGTAGTTCGCAATCGCTTCGAAGTCGTCGATCTCTTTCGCGCCAAAATACTCGCGCTCCGGAGTTCGTGTGAAATCGATCATTTTGAGGTCGGGACCGTGGCGAACGCCGGCGGTGATGTGGCCGTTGTTGACGATCACGTCGGCCTCTTTCGAGACGCGCTCGATGGTTTTGACGTCCACGTAGACGGCGTCGAGGCCGACCTCGCGCGCCATACCTATGAAGAGGTTGGTGTAGGCGAGACAGCTACCTTTGCCCTCGTAGAACACTTGCTGCGCGGTTTTGTTCGACAGCCAGTCGTAGGAGATCGACATGCCGGTGTGATCGATGATCGCATGGACGATCGCACGCGCCTTGTTGCTGTCGGTGAGCAAATTCTCGACCGACTTGATGGCGAGCACGCGGATTTCGTCGTTGATGTCGTAGGGGACGACGATCTTTTGCACCACGTCTTCAGGAACGCGGGTGCGGAGATCCTCTCTCACCTCGGCGGGAGTGTATTGTTTCCGAGAAGTCGTCGCGCAGGCGGACAGGGTGGCGAGCGCGGCGATAACCCCTAACGATCGGAGCCACTTGGACCCATGAGACAAGCCCGATAGTTTCATGACGGTCGCCTGTCGAGCAGTATAGCACGTGCTCAGCGGGCCGTCAGAGACGGCCGCCGTTTGCACTTCCCTACATCGCGGCGTATTCTGCACGGCAACCGGTGAACCGAGGAGGAACTCGATGTTGAACAAGCTGTTGCGAGCTTTCGCCACCGTCGGCGTCATTGCGATCGCCGCTACGGTCGTGGCCCAGGACAAGCTCAGCAAAGGCGACAAAAAATGGATGGAGGAGGAAGTCGGCCCCATCATCACCAAGCAAGAAATAGCGATGTTCCAGCAGATCGACAAGGACGACCGCAAGCTCTTCAAAGAGCTCTTCTGGATGCGACGCGACTACGACCCCCGCACGCGGGACAACGAGTACCGCAAAGATTACGAACAGCGCATCAAAGCGGCGAACGACAATTTCAAGTCTCGACGCCAGAAGGGCTCGGAATCCGACATGGGGAAGATCTTTCTGCTGATGGGCGCGCCCGACGAGCGGCAGCGAGGCGGCTCCGCCGAAGAGGGTGGTTTGCCGCGCAATCCCAGTGCGAGAGAGAACGATGCTGTCAATCCGTTTGCAGGCTTCGAGGATGATATTTCGGCGGGCGCGCGCGATATTGGCTCCCGTGACATCATGGTGTGGGTCTATAATCCCAACCCTTCGCTCGGCATACCGGACGGCCTCGCGGTCGAGTTCTGGCGGCGAGAGCAGTTCGGTTATCGCATTGGAAACCTGGACGACATCGAGGAGCATCTCGAGGGCGCGAAGGAGCAGATGGTTGCGAACCGAGCGATCGGTTACTCGCTCGACGAAAACGGGCGGCTCCGGAAACCGGATGACAAGTTCGATCCAAACAGCCCGGCGAAGACGGTCCTCTCCGCGCTTCGTAACACCGGTGAGACGAGCTCTGCAATCGCGTTCACGACCACTCCAAGCTTCTTCCAGGCGTCCGGCGGGGAAATCTACGTCCCCATCGATTTCGCGATCTCGGAAGGACCGACATCGGACAACCTCACGTTCTTCTATTCAGTGGAGGATGCCGATGGGTTCGAGAGAAACCAAGCCGAAGAACCGGTGCAGCTCACGAAGGACGCAGCCGGTCGATGGCGCTACGAGTATCCCATCCAGCTGCCGGCGGGTCTCTACACCTTGTACGTCGGTTTTCTCGACAGCGCGGCCAAAGTGCACGGAACCCAAATCATCGACCTGGAGGTTCCCAGCTTCGAGGGCGACGCGCTCACGCTGTCCTCGGTGGTCATGTTCTCGACCTCGGACAGGACGGGCGAGACCCACGGTGTTCCCGGGAAGGCTTTTCTTCTCGCCGGTTATCATTTCAAGCCCAAGGGCGAAAGGCTCTACAACCACTCGGAGCAGCTCGCGGGCGTGCTCAACGCTTACAACTATGGTCTCGCCGGTGAGCAACCCAATTTGACGTTTCAGCTCGTGTTCTTCAAAGACGGGGAGAAGCGAGGGCAAACCGAAGACGGGCCGTTCGCGGCGCAGGTACCCAAGATGGCGTTTACCACCTTCGACATCCCGCTGAATATCCCGACCTTCAAAGAGCCAGGAGACTACACGATGAAGGTCACGGTGACCGATCACATCAAGAACGAAAAACTCACGGAGGAGATCACGTTCGTCATCAAAGAGTAACCCGAGGGAGTTGACTCATGAAGCGGACACTCCTGGCCGCGCTCGTGCTCGCCGGTGCGATCGCGACGGCGTCTACCGCGGCCGAGTCTCAGGCGAAGAGCAAGAAATCCGTCAACGCCGTCTATGCCGTCGGCTGCCTCAGCGAAGAGGATGAGGAATGGATGCTCATCCGCGCGACGGAAGCGGTCGTCACCGAAATCTCGCCGCTCACTCCGGATGAAGAAGAAGCCTCGGATGCGCTCGAAACCCCTGGGGACAAGCGCTACTACCTCATCGGTGTCGAGGCGTTCCACCTTCCCGATCACAAAGACCACAAAGTCCAGGTCAAGGGTCTCCTCATCGAGGCGACTCCGGCGAGCCGCATCAACATCACCTCGATCCGCCACATGGACGCCGAGTGCCCCGCCCCGTAAGGGTTGACGGTGCCCGGCAGAGGTATTGGGGTGAGTGGACCCTCCCATACTGAAATCCAGCCAAGGAGAAGCCAGATGACGATACGGCTCCTTTCCTTCACGTTGGCCGCGCTCCTGATCGCGGCCTTACTCCATCGTCGCCTGGGTGGGAGCCGGGTCGCCGAAAGGCAACGACGAGGACATCCCGGAGCTACCCGAGTTCGCCTCGGACCCTCGCTGGACCTACGGCGAGCCTGACTACGTTTTCACGCTTCCCATTGAGTTCCAGATTCCGGCAGAGGGCGAGCTCGACGTCGTCAACTTCTATTCGAAGATCCCGTTCGAGGAAGACAGGTTCATCGAGAAGCTCGAGCTCAAGCCGAGCGCTCACGGCATTCTCCACCATGCCGGCGCCTATATCGTCGACATTCCCGAGGGTGCCGAGATCGTCGATGGGCTTCTGGTGATGCCGGACGGCGCTTTGGAAGCGACGGCCCGCACTGCGCCCGATGACGAGCAGAGCGTCTTCTCCCTCGCGGGCACGTCGAAGCTGATCTCCTACGTTCCGGGCCGAGGGATGGAACGCCACAAACCGGGCACGGCCAAACGCATGCCGGCAGGTAGCTGCCTCCGGTGGAACATGCACTATCAGGCGAACGGTCGCCCCATGACCGACCGCACCGAGCTCGGCGTGTGGTTCAACACCAAGCCGGTGACGCACGAGATCCTGAACCGCAGCAGCAGCGGACTCGAGACTTACATCGTCGAAGGTGTCGAGATTCCGCCTCGATTCAAAGACGGCAAGTGGAAGCGCGGGCTCATTCCCAATATTCCGGCGTACGCGGCGAACTGGGAGAACATCCAAGTCCAGCCGATTCCGGAAGACATCACGCTCTTCGGCATGTCCCCGCACATGCATCTACGCGGCAAGAACATGGTTTACGTCATCACCTATCCCGACGGAACCAACCAGACCATCCTGACCGTGCCCGATCACCCGTAGGCTCAACGTCGCATGAAGCAATTGTTCTTCGCGCTCGTTTTCGTTGCGCTTCCAGGAAACGGCCCAGAGGCGCAACAAGACGCGCAACAACCCAAAGCGGACCTTCCCAAAGGGCAAATGCCCGACCTCGGGCGGCCGACGACAAGGACGATGCGCTTCCGCTTTTTGACTACGAGACGTATTTCACCGGCAAGTGGAAGTTCGAGTGGATCGTGCCGGAATCCGTAGTGGAGAAAGGAAATCCCGGGGGTTACCGACGAAGGCAAGTAAGGCCTCGCACGCTCATCCTCGAGAAAAACAACGCAAAGGCGCTAAGACGCGAAGGCGCCAAGAGCTCGGAGTCGGGCAACAAGGATCGGTTTGGACTTGGCGTCTTTGCGCCTTCGCGTCTGTGCGTTGATCTTTTTCCCGGAGCTACGCGGCTTTTTTCAAGCCGCCCTCTTCCAGTATCTCGAGGGCTTTGTCGAGGACGGGGTCTTCATCCTCGGGGGTGTCGGCGGGGCGGGGGACCTCGACGGTCGGCTCGAGGCCTTCGCCGAGCATCGCCTTCCCGTCCGGCGTCCAGTACTGCCCCACGGAGAGAACGAGCGCCGCGCCGTCGCGGAGCGCGATGGTTTTCTGCACAGCGCTACGGCCCGAGGTCGAAACGCCGACGAGCTCGCCCCGGTTAGCCGACCGGATGGCGCTGGCGACGATCTCCGCTGCCCCGGAGCTTCCGCGGTTGATGAGCACGGCGATTGGGCCATCGAACGCGACCTGATCGCTCGCGAGGGTGACGTCCGTCGTCTCCCCGTCACGGGTTTGAAGACGTGCCGCCACGCCACCCGCGACGAAGAGCTCGGCGATACGGGCACCATCAGCCGCGATCCGGCCAAAGCTGTTGCGAACGTCTAACACGATGCGCTCGGCTCCCTGGCCCTTGAGCATTTCGATGCTGCGTTTCAGGTCGGTCGCGGTGCCTGCACGGAACGACGTGATGTGGATGTAGCCGGTCCCGTCCTTCAGAAGCTCGAACTCCACCGGCGACGAGACGACGTCACGGCGATTCACGCTGATATCGAACGGCTCCGGCTGGCGTCCGCGGATGACCTCGAGCTCGAGCTTCGAGCCCGCGGGCCCTCGGAGCATCGCTTCGCCCACGATCACGTTGACCTCGCGCGTGTTCTTGCCGTCGATGGACTTGAGCAGATCTCCGGGCTGGAGTCCCGCGGCTTCGGCAGGCGAGCCCGCCAACACCGCAACCACTTGAATGTAGTAACGCTTCGTCACCTCGACACCGATATCCGCCTTCGCCTGCGCTTCGGGCGTCGTGAACGCCTCGTACTCTTCGGGGGTGAGGTAACAGCTATCGGGATCGAGCGCTTCCATCATGCCGCGGATCGCGCCGTCTATGACTTCATCCATCTCCGGCTGCTCGACGTAGAAGTTCATCACATGGGTCACCACGTCTTGGAACACGGAGAGGTAGCGGTAGGCGCTATCCCGTGCCAGGGCGCGGCCGAGGAACCCTCCAAGGATCGCATAGAGAACAAAGGGGATAGAGAAGCCTAGGATGAGGTGCTTGGCGCGTAAGTTCTTCATGGGCGAAACCGATCCTCCCGCTAGATCTTATTTTGCCGTGCTGGACGGCCGCGGTCAATTCTCTGTCGCTGCCGTCGATCGGGCGAGTTTTCTGGACGGGTCGAGCCAAATCTCCGGGTTGACTGGGGTTCCTTCGACGCGAATCTCGAAATAAAGACGCGGGCCAGAGAGAGAGCCCGTGTCACCGACGAAGGCGACCGGATCGCCCCCACGCACCCACTCGCCGGGCTTCACGGTGTAGTCCGAGAGGTAGCCGTAGAGGCTGTGGACGTTCCCCGGGTGGCGCAGGATAAGGAGCTTCCCGTAGCCCTGGAACCACGACGCGTAGGCAACCTCGCCGTCGTAAATGGCGTTGATGATCGTGCCCTCCGACGCTTCGATCTCGATACCGTTACGCACGGTGACGGTCTTGAAACGGGGATGGAGCTGGGTCCCGAAGCGGCCTTCGAGCTCACCGGCAACGGGCCAGCCGATCTCTCCTTCGAAAACGCGCATGGGAAGGTGAATCGTGTCGAGCTCAGTCGTCTCACCTGCGACGAGCGTATCCACGAGCACCCCGAGCTTCTCGCGCGCTTCCTCGAGCTCGTAAACGAGCGTGCCCGCCATCTCCCGACGATTGCTTACTTCCTCGAGCAGCGTTCGGCGGCTCGCGCGTCGGCTCGCGAGCGTGCGCGTCGTCGCCTCGAGCTTTTGACGCGTGGCGAGCGTGCGCTCGGTTTGCTGGAGCAACGCCGCTTTCGTTTCTTGGAGGGCGGTTTGATCTTCGAGAAAGCGCGTCATCTTCTTCGCGTCTTCACGCGCGAGGCGCGAGATGTATCGGTAGGCGCGGGTCAGCTCGCTTGGCTGTTCGACCGACAGCAACATCCGCAGGTAGCCGACACGCCCGAGCTTGTAGAGGCTTACCGATCGGCCTTCGAGATACGGCCTGAGCTCAGCGATGGAGGCTTCGAGCGCTTGGATCCGTTTCAAGTTCTCGTCGATCTCCCGATAGCCGCGCTTCAATTGGAGTCCGAGGAGCTCGAGCTCGTCGCCGGAGACCCGAATTTGAATGTCGAGACGATGGAGCTCACCGAGAAGCGTCGTTTGTTTCGTGTCGAGCTTCGCTAGCTCGTCGTCGAGTGCCGCGAGCTTTTCGTTCAAGAGCTCGAGCTTCGCCTCTTCGTCGGCTAGTCGCAGCTCGACGTCGGGCGCCTCGGCGGACGCGATAACCGCGCCCGCGAGTAAGGCGGACATGACGACCACGGCGAGGTTTTTGATCTTCAGTCTCAAGGTATTCCTCAGCTTGTCGAGTCTAAGTGTCTTTCAGTATAGGCAGTATAGGCAGTATGGGGCTGTCCGGTTACGTTTGCAAATTCTGTCCCGCGACTCGAATGCGAGCCTGCTGTCCAACTTTTCCCTCGATTTCGACTTCGCGGCCGGTGAACGCTCGGATCAGGGCCGCTTGGCCGGGAGCGGCCGCCGGAAGTCGCGGGGTCGTGATCCGGGACTCCCCTTGTGCGAACGCGAGAAACAGGAGCAACGAGTCGACGAGAATCTCGGGGACGGCGGCGGGCTGGTTCGCGAAGCGCCGGAACGCCCAAGCGGCCTGCTCGCCGACCGACTCGGCCGATTTGCCTCGCTCACTCACGGACGCAAACGTTATCGGGACCTCGCCGAAGAGTCCAGTAATGGCGACGACGCTTCCCGCGCCTCGAGCGCGAAGCTTCAGGAGCTGAACAATCGGCTCGAGCCCGGAAATATGGACGCCGGAGCGTGCGCGTGCCGCCTGACGCTCGCGGACGTGCGCGGGCACAGATGCACCCGCGGAAACGATTTGGATGCTCTCGAGCTCTTCCCTGTCGACGAGAGCGAGCGGCCCCCACGCCACGTCGTCCTTGGACGCGAGCCGAGCCGAAACCTCACCGCCGCCGCGGGGAGCGAATCCCGCGCACTCGAGAGCGAAGCTCACCTCGATGCCGAGCTTCCCAAGAAAATAGCGAAACGTCGAGCCTACGACTTCGAACGTCTCGCCCCCGGGCGCATGGGTACTGCCGGCAAGAAGCAGGGCGGACTCTCCCCCCGCGTGCGCAAGCGGCATGAGCGCCGCGCGCACGAGCGGCAGCATGGGCCCATCGGCAGGCACTTCGAACCGATGCTCCCCGGAACGCATCGGCCCCGGTTCGAGCTCGACCGTGTCTTCGCCGACGTCTCCCCCCTCGACGCGCGCCCCACTGATTTGGGCAAAAAGGCGGACGCTCTCGGCGTCAAAACGAAGCAATCCTGGCGAGGTTGAGCCCGTGCGGCAGAATCCTTCCCATCGAAACGCCAGCCCGGTTGCGCACGAAAGTGCAAGCGCGGAGCGGAGCGCGGCACCGTGACTCTCGACACTCTCGATCGCGAGATCTCCCGCGCCGATAACAATCATGCGGTTTGACCGTTTTTCCGAGTGAAGTCTATACTCACACTAACTCTAATATAACTATGCGTTTGATGGGACTCGACGTCGGTGACAAGCGGATTGGTATCGCCCTGTCTGACGAAGGTTTCGTGATCGCTTCCCCCAAGGAGACGCTCGAGCGCCACGGCAACCGCAAAGACATCGCGCACCTGCTCGATCTCGCCCAACGCGAGGATGTCTCCGAGATCCTCGTCGGCATGCCGTTGTCGTTGAACGGCTCCGAGGGACCCCAGGCACAAAAAGTCGGCCGGTTCATCGAAGCGCTGAGGGCAGAGACCGATATCCCCGTCACCACATGGGACGAGCGCCTGACGACGGTCAGCGCGGAGCGAGCGCTCCTCGAGGGCGACGTCTCCCGCGCGAAGCGCAAAAAAACGATCGATCGGGTCGCGGCCGCTCTCATCCTGCAGGGCTATCTGGATTCGAAACGGGAAAGCTAGCCTTCATGCGTGTCGTCAAGGCTATCTTCGTGCTGCTCACGGTAGCAGCAGCACTTGCGGGCTTCGGCGCTTACCGCGCTTACGAGATGGCGCGCACCCCTTACAAAGGCTACGCCGAAGAGGAGGTCTTTTTCACCGTCGATCGCGGCGCCACCGGTAGCCGCATCGGTCGAGCCCTCGAAGACGAGGGCATCGTCGAAGACGAGCGTATGTTCGTCGCCTCGCTCCGCTTGCGCGGCGAGACCGGAAGCCTTCAGGCGGGTGAGTATCGGTTCGCCGAGCCGCTATCGACCCTCGACGTGGTGGAGCGCCTTGTCGAAGGCAACATCTATACGTTTGCCGTCACCGTGCCGGAGGGTTTGACGCTCAGCGAGACGGCGGAACACCTCGCGGCCAAGGGGCTCGGCGAGGCGGTGGCACTCGAAGAAGTCTTTCAGGACGTGACGCTCATCGCCGATATCGATCGCGATGCGACGGACCTCGAGGGGTACCTCTTCCCTACGACGTATCAATTCACGCGGAACCCGTCACCGCGTGAGGTCGCCCGGACGATGATCGCTCAGTTCGAAGAGATCTTCGACGACGACAAGCGCTCGAAGAGCGAGGAGTTGGGGTTGACGCCGCGGGAAGTGGTCACGCTCGCTTCGGTCATCGAGAAAGAGACCGGCGCCGCCGAAGAGCGGCCACTCATCGGCTCCGTCGTCTGGAATCGGCTCGAGCGCGGCATGCCGCTCGCGATGGATTCCACGGTCATCTACGCGTTGAAACGGGAGGGGCGCTATGACGGGAATTTACGTCGTGTCGATCTCGAGATGGACGACCCTTACAACACGTATCGCGTCGCCGGCCCTCCGCCCGGTCCCATCGCGTCACCGGGCGAGGCATCGATCGATGCCGTGCTCGAGCCGGCTGACACGCGCTATCTCTACTTCGTTTCGAAAAACGACGGCTCGCATCATTTTTCGGCGACGTATCGCGAGCACGTAAACGCGGTTCGCAAGTACCAAGTCGAGTACTTTCGGAAGCGGCGCCGCCGCCGAAACGGCGCCGGTTCGTGATACCGAGACGAGCCTGGTCGGCTTGTCTCCTGATTCTCGTCTACCTCGCGCTCACGGTCCTGTTCACCTATCCGCTCGCATGGCATTTCGGGACGCACCACGTCGGCGAAGCCGGCGGTGATGCGAAGGTATATCTGTGGAACTACTGGTGGGTAAAAAAGGCGCTCTTCGAGCTCGGCACGAGCCCGTTCGAGACCAATCTCATCTTCCACCCGATCGGCATCGGGTTGTCGCTCCATACTCTTTCCGCCGCACAAGGGGTCGTGTTCGCACCGCTCAGCGAGGTGGCCGGCACGACGGCCGCCGCGAACTTGATCCTGGTGTGGACGTTTCTCGCATCCGCGCTCGCCACCTACGCGCTCGCCCGCAAGATCGGCGCGAGCGTTGGCGGTGCTTTCCTCGCAGGACTCGTGTACGCGTTTTGTCCGTACCGATTGGCACGCTTATCGGGCCACTACGACCTCCTCGGGACGGAGTGGAACCCACTGTACGTTTTGTTGCTGGTAAGTCTCGTAGAGCGCTCGCGCTCGAGCGCAGGGCTCTCAGTGCTCGCGGGCGTCGTTCTCGCGGCGTGCGGCTATACCGCTTTGTCGTATCTCGCCTTCCTGGCGCTGTTCACGCTCGTTGTGCTCGTGTTCCACGGGTCGCGGTTCAAAGAGCTAGCCCCACGTTTTTTGGTGGTCGCCGGTGTCGTCGTCGTTTTGATGGCGCCCCTGCTGCTTCAAATGCGTCTCGATCTTTCCGAGTGGAGCTATCCGCCTTACCCGGGGGCGGACCGCTACGGCGCTGACGTCGCCGCGTTCGTCGTGCCGCCTCCTCAGAGCTCGCTCGTTCCCGGACACGCCTTCGGTGACAACCTCACCGAGGCAACGGTGTTTCCCGGCTACGTACTGCTCGTCCTCGCGGCGCTCGGGTGGCGCCAACGCTTGTGGGCAGTGACGGCTTGCGTCTTTTTCGTGCTCAGCCTCGGCAGCTCGCTTCATATAGGAGGCACGGATACCGGTGTCCCGCTTCCTTTCTGGCTCATCAGTCAGACGCCTCTGTTCGACAACTTGCGCGCGCCGTCTCGTTTCACCATCGTCATGATGCTCGCGCTCGCGATGATGATGGCGCTTTCGTGGAAGCCGCGACGCCGTTTCATGACGGCGGTCGTTGCCTTGGTCATCATTGCCGAGTACCTCGCCACACCGATACCGCTCTTCCAAAACGAAGTCCACGACGTTTACGCTCGGATCGCTTCTGACCGATCGCAACTTCTACCTGCCGGGGCGGTCGTCGAGATACCGGGGATCGAGCAATCTCCGCCCGAGATCATGGACCACCAGCGCGTTCACGAAAAGCCGATCTTCGTGGGGACGGCGGCACGCGTGCCCGTCGAGAAGAGCGAGTACTGGCTCGGGCTACCGTTCGTGCGTCCTTTGATCGATCTGCGGAAAGGCCGGATCGAGCTTACGCCCGAGCTCGTCGAGCGCGAGCGAGCCACCGCGCCCGAAGTGGCCCGCTTTCTTGGTATCGGCTACTTCGTCATCGACAAGGCATACGCGAAACGCGGTGTAGTTCGCTTCGTTCGAGACGTTCTGCCCGTCGATACCGCCTTCGAGGATGAGGACGTGATCTTGTTGCGCGCTCGCCAGGAGGAGCTTCCGCGAGATCCGGTGCGGATCGACGCCCGTGGCCCGGCGTCGCGGCAATACTTCGAGAGCGGGTGGTTGCGCCCCGAGCTCGAAGACGAAACTGGTTTTCGCTGGGCGCACCGCGAGCGCTCGACGATCCTGTTCCGGCGTCCTGAGTCGATGGAGGCCATCGAGCTGAGCGTCGCGCCGCTCGAGGGCGGCGCTCGGAGCGTCTCGGGAGCGCTCGATGGTCGACCTCTCGGGACGATCGAGCTGGCGTCGGGCTGGCAGGAGATTCGCTGGGCTTTACCACCTGGCCCACCCGGCCCCCCCGGAGCAGGAAGCGTCGAACGATTGACGCTACATTGGTCCGGGTTGGGCCGGGCGTCAGAGCGTGACCCCAGACGGCTCGCCGCCCGAATCCGGCATGTGCGGTTTGTTGAACATGTTGAACGGGGAATCGTCGAGCGCTAACATCGAGGTGATGTCGGCCAAGATTCTGCTCGCGCTACTGAGCTTGCTGGTCTTGCTGGTCGGGGCTCCCGTGAGCGCGCAAGACCCGAGCGCCGAGCTCCGTCGCCAGGTTCGGCGCGGTGCCTTCCAGGACGCCGAGACGCTTCTCGCGAACCAGGACGTCGACCCCAACGCTCAGGATGGGCGCGGATTCACCGCGCTGATGTTCGCAGCCGAAGGCGACGTTCCCGAGATCGTGACGCTTCTGATCAAAGCGGAAGTGGATCTAAATCTGCAGAACAACGACGGCGAGACGGCACTGATCGTCGCGGTCAGACGGGGACGCGTGGCAGGGGCACGATTGCTGTTGATGGCGGGGGCCGACGTATCGATTCGAGATACAGAAGGCTTCGCCGCACTCGATTGGGCGCGCAAGCGCGGTCGAACCTACTTGGTACTGATCATCGGGATCGCCAGTCGTCCTAGCGTCGCCAACGTCATCCTCTCCGAGAAACCGGTGACGATGGCCACGGAGCATCTCGAGCCGCCGCGAGTCGTCGAAGACACGCCTCCACTCTATACGAAAGGCGCGTTCGATCGCGGTATCGAAGGACGCGTGATCTTGCGGGTCATCATCCGCAAGGACGGCTCCGTCGGCGCGATCCGGATCCACCAGAGCCTAGACGGAGACCTCGATCGCGCCGCGATCGCCGCGGTGCAAATCTGGAAGTTCGAGCCCGCCACCATCGACGGCGATCCCATCAACGTTCTCGCCGACATCGAAGTGGACTTCCAGATTGAGAAGATCTAGTTTTCGGCTGATCAAACCCCAATCAGATTTCTCACCAACTTCCGATAGCCCTTTTCCTTTGCCCACACATCCAGCGGAAGCGCTGCGATTTCGTCGACGTCGAGTACCGCGTCGGGAGCTTTCGCCATCCGGATCACGTTGAGATATACGTGACATCCGTCGCATGCGCGCACTTCCAGGTGCTCGAGCTCGGGAGCGTGATAGTGGACGAGCTTGGCATCGCCGGTCTCGTGACAGGACGGACAGCGCGCTCTCGGGTAGCGCCACTCACCGAAACAAAGAGAGCACGAAAGCGTGAACGCTGTGCCATCGCCTTCGGGAACGAGACAACCGACTTGAGGTGCGTGAGAGCAGCGGGGGCAGTGCCCGGCGTTATCCTCGAGAGAATCGTTTACGAGTGCTGTTTCTGCCTGCAACAGCACTCGCCCGAAAAAGCTCTTGGGTGAGGACCGGTCTTGGCCGGACCGGTAGGCGTCGACGGCTTCGCGACACGCGTCCTCGTCGAGGTCACGGGCGAGCTCTCGCAGAAGGCCGGGTCCGCGCGCGATGACTAGATCGAGGAGCTTCTTGGAAGTTGCGTCCCTTTGAAAAAACGCAACCGCCCCATAGAAGGTGAGAGCTTCAGCGGATTCGGGAAAGCGATCCGCGAGCACGCGAGCGCGCTCCGCCCGCCGATCGCAAAGAGCCTCGAAGGCTCTTAATCTAGAAGACGTTGCTAGCCACTGTGAGAAGCGCCGGTCGGGAAACGGGGCCGCCCCGGGCCGCCATATGTCGCGGCCCGACGGAATCAGTCTTCAGGAGCCCGCCTCGGGTGTGGTACCGTTCAAGATGGCGACGATGTCCTCGCGGTCTCGGCCCTGGGCGATGCCCGTAGCATCGTGCCCGAAGAAATCCGTGGCGTTGACGTCGGCGCCTGCAGCCATGAGAGCGGTCACTGCTTCGATGTTGCCGCCAATGACAGCACGAATGAGGGGCGTCCAGCCCAAGCTGTCGGCGGCGTTGACGTCGGCCCCCGCCTCGATCAAGGCGGTGACGATATCGTCGTGGTCGAACTGGGCGGCGTACATGAGCGCCGTTGCACTTGGTCTGTCCGTGGCTTCCACGTCAGCTCCGGCTCCGATGAGGGCGGCGACGATGTTTTCCAAACCATGAATCGAGGCATAGATCAGGACCGGCGTGCCCTTCTTGGTCGTTTCGTTCGCGTCGGCGCCGTCGCCCAAAAGGCTACGGACTTCACGCGTCTTGCCGTCCTGGATTGCGATGAGAAGTGGGGACCGCGTGTCTTCCTGCTCGGCGGTTTCTTCCGGCTCAGCGGCTTCCTCCTGCACCAGTGCGGAGAACGGGATCACGATCATGAGACATGCTGCTAACAATAGAATCTTTGGGCTTCGCAAAGCTATTTACCTCCCTTTGCGCAAAAATCGTCAGGGTCGTTCAAAGCGGGCCGTATGATGCCACAGACCGGCCCATTGGTCCAATTGGCCATCGGCCATCAGATCAGCTCTTGGTGACGTCGCGATACCACTTCGGATGGTGGGAGCGAGCCCAGCCGGGTGGGACCCAGCCCTGGATCATGCCGCGGAAGGCACCCGGCACCGCGGCGGTACCCATATAGATGTGGACGATGATGGATACTATCGAGAGGGTGGCGACGGCAGGATGAACGAGGATGGCCGCGAGGCGGAGAGTGCGGGGCATGAGCTCGGGAAACCACAACACGGCGCCGCTCGCAAACAGAAAGACCGTCGCCGTCGATTGGACCCAGAACAACATTTTCTGGCCGGCGTTGAATCGCCCGGCCTCGGGGAGACCCTCTTCATCGTGCACGGCGTACTTGTGTGCGTTTTTGAGCCAGGTCTTGTCGTCCGCGTCGAGCTTCATGTCGCGCGCCCAGTTGCGGAACATGAAGCCGAGCACGACGGCGAAAAAGACGCCGCCCCACGGATGCCAGCGTCGGATGGTCTCACCGCCACCGAAGACACTGGACAACCAATAAAGATGTGGGGTCCATAAAGCGAGTCCGGTGAGTGTCGCGTAGAGAAAGCTCAGCGCCGCCATCCAGTGCGTCGCTCTCTCGGGAAACGAAAAGCGTTCGAGGCGCTCGGTCACGACGTTTCCCCGGCCTCGGCTTCGTCAGACGGCGAACGCCGTGGGCCGAAGCGGACATAGTGCAAAAACACCCCTAGGATACCGCCGACGAAGACAGCGTTACCGAGCCACTTGAGCGGACCTTGCCAGAGGCGAACCGTCCAGGGGACGGTGGGATCTTTCGGAAGGCCGTAGTCTTCCGGGTGGGCGGCGTCTTCGAGAACGTAGATCACGTTCGTCCCGCCCACACCGGCCGGGTTGTAGACGCCTGCAGCGGCTTTGCCGTCTTCTCTCAACGTTTCCGCGCGTTCGTTCGCGATTTGGACGAGATCGTCGCGCGCCCCGAAAGTGAGGCAGTTGGTGGGACACGCTTTGATGCATGCCGGCTCGAGACCGACGGCCGTGCGGTCCGAGCAGAGGTTGCACTTGTAGACTTTCTCGGTAATCGGACTCAGGCGGGGCACGTCAAAAGGACAGCCGGTGATGCAATAACCACACCCAATGCACTTGTCGTGGTCGAAGTCGACCGTACCGTTCTCGTGACGGAAGATGGCGCCCGGAGCGGGACAAGCGGTAATGCACCCCGCGTCGACGCAGTGCATGCACTGGAACTTCGCCATGTGCCACGACAGCCCGCCGTCGGCCTGCTCGATCTCGTTGAACTTGATCACGTTCCAGAAATCATGTCGGAGATCGGGAAACGTCTGGTAGGTGCCGTCATAGGTCGCGACGGGAAAGGGTTGGTCTTGCCACTCCTGGCAGGCGGCTTCGCATGCCTTACAGCCGATGCAGGTCGTGGTGTCGATCAACTTGGCGACGGTAACCACTAGATCTTCTCCATGTTCACCAGGAAACCCTTGTACTCCGGTGTTCCCGAGTTCGGGTCCAACACCGACGGCGTCAGGTTGTTGACCAGCGGCCCCTTGGTGCGGCCGAGAAAACCCCAGTGGATCGGAAGCCCGACCTGATAGATCGTGGCTCCGGCGACCTGAAGCGGACGGATGCGCTTGGTGACCATCGCCGGGCCTTCCGCCATGCCTCGCGCCGAGCTCACCCGCACCAGGTCACCGTTTTTGATCCCTTTCTCGGCAGCGAGAGCCTCCGGCAGTTCGACGAAAAAACTCGACTGCAACATCGAATTGGTCTTGATGTGTTTGGTCCAGAAGTGGAAGTGCTCGGTCAGACGGTAGGTGAGCGCGACGTAGGGATAATCTTCGGAGCTTCCGAGCGCATCGTGCTCACCGGTGAAGATCGTCGCCATGGGGTTTGTACCGACCGTAGGGTGCATCGCGTTTCTGACCGGCGACTCCGCAGGCTCGTAGTGCTCGGGGAACGGTCCTTCGACGAAATCGAGCGCGAACAGCTTGGCGACGCCTTCGGGCAGCATGATGAACGAGCCGAGTTCATCGGGTGCGGCGTCGGCTTTGTAGTCGGCAACGTCACCGGTGTAGCGGCCACCCCGCCACCGAATGGGAGCGCGGGTTTCATCCCAAGGCTTTCCGTTCGCATCGGCGGAGGCACGGTTGTAGAGAACTCGCCGATTCGCGGGCCAACTCCAGCTCCAGTTCGCGTAGAGGCCGAGGCCGGTCGGATCTTCTTGGCCCCGCCGCGCCATTTGGTTCCCCGCTTCCGTATACGAGCCCGCGTACAACCAGTTGCCGCACCGCGTCGACCCATCGTCTTTCAAAGCCCCGAAGCCCGGCAGCTGACGGCCGCTTTTCACCTCTTGCCCGTTGACCTCGCGCGCGACTTCGGTGAGATCAGGTGCGACCGCGTTTCCGTAGTCCCAGGCGATGTTCATGAGGGGCTCCGGTGACGTCCCCCCCTCGTCCTGGTAGAGCTCTCTGAGCTTCAAGAACAGCCGGGCAATGATTTCTTGATCGGGCTTCGCATCGCCGGGAGGTGGAAGTGCTTTGTTTTTCCACTGCAGCCAGCGAGACGAGTTGACGAAGGTTCCGTCTTTTTCGGCGAAACATGCCGCAGGCAGCATGAAGACTTCGGTATCAACGGCGGCGGCGGAAGGCGAGTCGGGGTAGTACTCGCCCGCGAGCTCGTTCGCTTTCCAAAACGCAGCGGTCTCGGTCTCGAAGTTCTCGACGACGATCATCCACTTCAACTTCCCCAGCGCCGAGAGCATTTTTTTCGTGTTGGGACCGTTCGCCACCGGGTTCATCCCGAACGTGATCAGACCTTCGAGCTCACCTTTATCCATGCGGTCGAAGAAAAATCCCCACCCGTAATTATCGTTTTCGCCGATCTTCGGAAGAAAGTCGTAGCCGTAATCGTTCTCGCGGGTGGCGTTTTCACCGTAGTACGCTTTCAACAGGCTCACCAGAAACTTCGAGGTGTTGGCCCAGTAGTTCATCGAGTTGGGTCTGAGCGGCGCGGGTGAGTTCGCGCCCACGTACTCTGCGAGAGTGCGCCAGTTCGCGCGCGGCACTTTCAGGTAGCCCGGGAGCATGTTCCAAGCGCCCATGTCGGTCGCGCCCTGGATGTTCGAGTGGCCGCGCTGGGCGTTGACGCCCCCGCCCGGCATACCGATGTTGCCGAGCAGAAGTTGAAGCATGGCCGCGGCATGGATGAGCTGCACCGAGTGGCTGTGCTGGGTCCAACCGAGCGCGTAGAGAATCGTTCCCGCACGACCCGCGCGACCCGTCGAGCAAATGACTTCGGCCGAACTTTCGAACTCCTCCACGGAACAGCCACAGATCTCCGCCACTTTCGCCGCGGTGTAGCGCGCGTAATGCCTTTTCAGAAGTTGGAACACGCTGCGCGGGTGCTCGAGGGTCTCGTCGACACGGGCGAAGCCGCGCCCATCGCCTTCGAGCTCGTACTGCCAGCTCGCTTTGTCGTAGGACTTCGATTCAGGATCCCACCCGGTGAAGTACCCCTCCTCGAAACCGAACCCATCCTTGATGATGAACGATGCGTTCGTGTGTTGCTTGACGTAGTCGGCGTGGTGAAGCCCGTTCTCCAGCGCGTAGTGGATCAGCCCACCGAGAAAAGCGATGTCGGTTCCGGAACGGATGGGCACATACGCGTCCGCGACCGCCGCCGTCCGGTTGAAACGAGGGTCGATACAAACGATCTTGGCCTTACGGTTTCGTTTCGCTTCCATCGCGAAACGAAACCCGACCGGATGGTTCTCCGCCGGGTTTCCCCCCATGACCAGGATGACGTCCGCGTTGGCGACGTCGGTCCAACCGTTGGTCATCGCCCCCCGCCCGAAGGTGGCGGCCAAACTGGCCACCGTGGGGCCGTGTCAGAGCCGAGCCTGATTCTCGTAGGTGACGAGACCGAGACCGAAGCGGAACTTGCCGAGCAGATAGTTGACCTCGTTGGTGTCGGTGCAGCCGCCGATGAGAGCAACGTTGTCGAGCCGGTTGACGGTGCGCCCGTGGTCGTCTCGCTCGACGAAACCAGTGTCGCGCGAGTCTTTGATGCGACGCGCCATCCGCTCGATGGCGTCATCCCAGGAAATCGTTTCCCACTCGCTCGCACCGGGAGCGCGGTAGAGCGGTTTGGTCAGGCGCCGATCGTTGACGACGTACTGCTTGAGCGAGATGCCCTTCGAGCACAGGGTTCCCCGGTTGATCGGGCTTTCGGTATCACCTTCTATGTGGATGACGGTCGGCTCGACGTTTTTGGCGCGATCGCCGAGCGTGTGGATCACGACGCTACAGCCCACCGCACAATACGGGCACACGCTCGTGGTCTGCGTCGTGCGGGCGATCTTGAGCTCTTTCGCGCGCGCTTGGGCACGGCTGAGATCGAAACCGAAGGCGGTGGTCGCGAGGGCGGTCGCACTAGCCTGAAAGAACTGTCGCCGCGAAAGATCCACTACGCCCCTCCGGTATCAGACTTGGTACCACGCGTCATGGGTGGCTGTCAAAGCGGACAATCGCCTATACTTTCGTCCATGCACGCCAAACTGGCAGGGTTGGTTCTCGTCGCCGCGATCGCCGCGTGTGGTGAGCCGGAACGAGGCGTCCCCGAAGACGGCGCGTCGATCCACGTGCTGTTCGACGAGCGGCACGGTCTCGAAGGTGGCGAGCTCGTCCGCTTGCACGAGTTCGATATCGGTGTCGTGGAGGCGGTCGATCTCTCGCGCTCGCGCGTGCGCGCCACCGTGAGCCTATCGCCCGAAGCCCTGGCCAATCTGACGACCGCGACGACATTCATCGTCAAGGAGGAGGAGGACAGAGCGCGCTACCTCGAGACCTACATCCTAGACAAAGACGCCGAGACCCTCGTCGACGGGGCGAGCGTGGACGGCGCCGACGGGAGCCTCGAGCTCATGGCCATGCGCGCGAGCGCGGCGGCAGGCAATCTCGCCGACGACGCTCGATCGTCGGAGTGGTGGGGCAAGGCCTCCGAGCTCGTCGACGATATGAAACAGGAGCTCGACGAGATCGACTGGAGCGAAGAAGAGAAGGAGCTCCGCGAGCAGTGGGAGGAGACCGTCGAGCAAATGGACGAAGCCGTCAAGGCCAAGAGGAGCTGGACGCCTTTAGGGCAAGACTTGATAAGCTCGTGAAAAAGCTCGAAGAGATGGGACGCTCCGACGAAGCCCAAAAGCTCAAGGAGCGTTTCGGAAAACTGATCTATGAGCTTACCGAGCTTACCGAGGGATACTGAGCTCTATTTGGGTTACGATAGCCGCGGTGGAACCACTCGAGAATCCCGAAAAGCAGGCGCCCCTTGGAAAATGGATCCCTTATCTTTGGATCCCGCCCGTCGCGTTGATCGTGATCTTGGGTCTATTCGCTTATTGCGCCCGCTGATATGACGAGCTTCGCTACCGACGTCACTGGCTGGCTGTTGATCGCCGCTGCGGCGATGCTTTGGGTCGGGTGGACGCTCTTGCCCGTCCGCATCGGAGCGTTTTTCCACTGGGACGACTTTCCCCGCGTTCGTCAGCGCTTACACCTGTGGATTTGGCTCTTTCGGATTCATCTTTTCGGACACGTCATGGCGGTGATGGGGCTGGTCGCACTTGCAACCCTGTTGTCGGAGTCACCGATGCCCATCGTGCTGTGGCCCGGCGTCGTGGTCTGTATCGGTGGCCTTTTCGTCGCGGCGCTCGGGCAAGCGTTCTACTACCACTTCGGCGCCTGGGGTGCGATCGACATGGACGGCAAAACGGAAGATGAGCGTAAGGAGTTCGTGGCCAAGCTCGCGGTCTCGACCGAGTACATCACTTGCCTCGTGCGTTTCGGCCGGGTGTTCTTCGGCCTCGGCCAGGCCGTGCTCGCCGCGGGTCTTCTCTACGGTAGCCTCTTGCCTTCGTGGCTCGGCATCACCGCCGCGATCCTGGGCGTTGCCGCGATGGCGCTGACCATGGGCCTCCCCGACAGCCTCGACCTCTACAAGATCATCTTCCACCTCAACGCGGTTTGGCTCGCGGCCGTCGGCTACACCGTGCTCGGGATCGCATGATCGCCGACCAAATCGCCGAGTTGACCCGAAGCGTCGACGCATTCGCCCGATGCGTCGCGTCGCTCGACGAAGGCGCGTTCCTGAAACCTCTTCGCCGCTGGACACCACGCGACATCGTCGCGCTGCCGTTTTACGACGTCGATCCGGGAGAAGACTTCGCACGACCTTCTCGAAGAGCTCCGCGGCTCGGAGCGGGAGCTCACCGCGTTTCTGCGCTCGGTCGACGAAAGCGCCTGGGACCGTGATTTCGGCGTGCGGAACGAAGGCGCGCCCATTCCCGTCCGCAGTACCGTCGACGACCTCATCGCCGACTACGCGCACCATCGAGAGCAGCTCGCTGCCCTCGCGCACTAGTCTTCAGGCGACGCCTTCCTTTCGGCTCTGCGTGCGGGCGCTATGACCTTTTCGACGGGTAGATACGGTCTGGCCATCGCCTCGTCAGGCGAACGACGGTGCTTGATGCAAAGGCTGGCGGGTGCTCTGGGCACCAGGTTCTTCCGGCAGCGCAGATGCTAACGTGGTGCGCAAGCTGCGTCCACGTCAAACGAAGACTGTGGTGGCGGCGGCGGCGTGACTCCGGACGTGAGAAAAAATCGCGTTTCCCAAGGGAGATGGGGTTGGTTGGTCCACACTTCTGTCAACTAGGGGGTCGGGTCCGCGCGGTACGGATTCACCCGATATCGTATCGGCGTTTCGTTGGTGCGTATTGCTAGCGCTTTAACAAGTCGGGCTGCGTGTGCTCAACGCGCTCACGTCGGCACGAGTGTCGATACCATCTTCGGCCTCCAGCGGAGGCGAATCCACTGCAAGATATCGTAGGTGAGGGCGACCCACAGAGATTCAGTGCGCACTTTGGCGACTCCGCGCACGCTAAACTGCCGCAGGCCGAACTTGGTTTTGATCCAGAGATTCGGAAACTCGGCCACCTGCGAGCGTGTCTTATAGATGGCCTTGGCTTCGTCGGTCTGCATCTTCTTCCGGAACGCGGCTATGTCGGGCAAGAGTTCGCGCCGCTCGATCGAGCGGCCGTGCTGCGTACGAGGACAACACTGCTCTTTGGCCGGACACGTCTGGCAGTCTTGCTTAGACGCCTTATATCGATAGCGCATCGTGCCATGGCTTTCCTGCTTGGCGTCGTAGCGTAAGTGCTTGCCCTGCGGGCACACATACGTGTTGGTCTGCGTATCGAAGACAAACTTCGACGCCTCGTATTCCGCTTTCACGCCGTGGTGCTTATACGACTTGCGCCGATTGGCCTCTGCTGCCTTGTTCTCGTGGTCGGGGCCGACGAGATCGATGCCGCGCTTCGCCATCTCCGCGATGTTGTTGCTACTAATGTAGCCTCCATCTACGACCATCTGCTCGGGCCGCACGCTGCATGCTCTGCTCAATCCGTTCTATGGCCGGCGTCAGCTGCTGATAATCGCTACCGGCCTGCGTGGCATCGATGTCGACAATCAGGCCGTGTGCGGCATCCGTTGAGACTTGGACGTTGTAGTTAGGTGCGGAGCCGCCCTCGGCTTGCTTCATCACCCGCGCGTCGGGATCGGTCGTGCTCACGCGGTCTATGCGGCTTTTCGCGGCTTTCAGCTTGTCATACTCCTTCAACGCTGATTCTAGACGATCCTGTCTCTCTCGCCTGGCGCGTTGCTGCGCTGCCTGCATCTGCCGGCTCGATTCCTCCTCCGTCTGGGCGTTGAGAGTCTCTACCGCCTCACGCGCCTGCTCCAGACACTCTTCGACCGTCGGCTTGCGGCGAAATCCACTCGACGAAGCGTTCGCGCGCACCTTCGTCCCATCCAGCATGACTCGCTCGAGCGTGATCAATCCGTCCGAACTCAGAACTCCCAGAGCTTGCACAAACAACTCGTCCAGGATCTCCCTATGAATCATCCGAAAGTCCGACAGCGTGTGCGCACTGATGCTCTGCATTCCGCTGAGCCATTGATACGCCGGATGATGTTCGCACAGCCGCTCAACCGCGCGGGCCGAACTCACGGCTTGGCTGTAGCTGTAGACCCACAGGCTCACCAGTAGCTGAGGATCAAACGCAGGCCGGCCTGCGCCACCCGCGACCGAGCGGACTTGATCCGTGTACCCGCTGAGATCCAGCCGACCCACGAACTCCCAGATCGCACGCGCTGGGTGATCCTCTGGGATCAAACGCTCCACGTCGACCGTCCGCAGCAGCAGCTGCGCCCTATCGACCACCTTCAACCGAGCTTGTGTCACGCGCGCTCCCTCATCGCCGTCATCACCATCGCTGCGTTTTCGCGGACTCGGAAAGCCTGGAAGTGACGTTTGCTTATCACCCACGTTTACCCCGCTTCCTCCCACGCTTTGCCTTAGGCGTCCGACGCACAATCAGTGTGTTTCGATCCTCCACCACCCACTCCAGCTCCTCGCCCGGCTCCATCTCTAGCGCCTGGGCTAAAGGTGACGGGTAAATCACATAGAACTGACGGGTGTCGTTGGCTCGCTTGATCACCTGCAGCTTTGTCACGTATCCCATGCTGGTCACTCTATAACATAGCTGCACCGCTAGTCAAGCTTAATTTTTTCTCACGTCCTCCGTCTAGACGGAGTTGAAGTGTCGATTGCGGTTCACGCACGCGGTCCGCTGAGCGACGGTAGCGGTCCATCTTGTCTTTGCCGAAGTCCAGCTCAGCCATGTAACCGTTATGCGTTTTGCAAGCGAGCCGAATATTTTCAGCGCTTCGATCGCCGCCGACGCCATAGGGCTCGTCGTGGTGGAACTCCAGTCCCTCACGCGCCGGGCAGCGCCTGCCGTCGTGGGTCTCATACGTGCATTGCCCCTTGTCGCGCTCCCATACGAAGCGCCTCACCGGGGCGGAGAGACCGCGCACACCGGGCGACGTGTCGGCTTCTTCGAGGCTCTTTCTCGGCTTTTTCGTCTTGCCGAAGCGCTTGGCTTCGAGCCGTTCGAGTTTCTCTGTCACGGCCGCTTCCATGATCGAAGCGAGGTCTGCGCCAGGCATGAGCGCGGAGAGCCGATCGATTTTGTCACGGAACTCGGCGCTCGCCGTGAACTGGACTTTGTAACGCGCGGGGGCCAGCGGCTCGACGACCGCCGGCTTCGCAGGTACTACCGGAGCAGGAGCTGGCGGAGGGGCCTGACAATTCTGTCCGACTCGGTCTGGACCGGGCTCGTTCAGCGTTTGTGGCGCGGGCTTCACTTGCCGTGCCGGCAGCTTGCGAACCACCGACGGGACATCCGGCTTCGGCGCGATCTCGGCCACCAGTTCTTTGATCGCGTCCTTGGTCTTGTGAATGGCCCGAGTCAAAAGCTCATCGCAATTGGCATTCGTTAGATGCGGTGCCAGCACGGAGATGCCACTCAAGTGGAGACGTCCATCCTCGAGCATCGTCAGGAGCACGGGATATTCGCGCTCCGTTCAATGCTCGTGCCGCCGCGATCCGCAGATACGCCTCTGCCTTCGACAGGTGCAACACATCGACGCAATATTGGAACATCGAAGGCGACGCTTCTCGCGCATACAGTCTGCGCGCGTCGACTTCGGCGATGTGCGCGACAAGCACGGACTCCACGCGTCGCGACTGCGCCAACACATCCGACAGTCGACGGAGTAGCTCATCATCGGAAAAGCGCGCAAGCGATTTCAATTCTTCTTTGTTCATCATGCGTTTCTTATAGCATGGACTTTTTCGACGCTCGGAGTTGCCGCGTGTCGGGTGTAAACACGTCGAGAGACTTTCGAAGTCATCTCGAGCAAAACGATGCGCTTGTCGCTTCTCTAGCGCGTGCACAGACGTATTACAGATCGTGTCTGCGATTCTTATCGGGTGGCTTCGAAAAAGCTGTCAAGCAAGTCGTGATCTTTTTTCTTTGCATCCGTCTGGACGGAGTTCAAGAAGCTTGCGCATCACCGGCGGAACATCCGGCTTCGGTGCAATCTCGGCCACCAGCTCGAGGATCTCGCGTTTGGTCTTGTGGGTCGCTCGAGCTAAGAGCTCATCACAATTCTCGTCCGTCAGATGCGGTGCCAGCTCGACGATGCCGCTCAGGTGCAGACGTCCATCCTCGAGCATCGTTAGCAGCATCGGATGTCTCCGCGACGCACGGGCTACGCCTATCCGCAGATAGGCCTCGGCCTTCGACAAGTGCAACACATCGATGCAGGACTGAAACATCGAAGTGGCAGGTTTATTCAGGCGACGCCTTCGCCCTCGTCATCCTCATTGGACCCATTGAAATCGCTCCGCGCGTCAGACTCCTCGATTATGTGGCTCGTGCTGGCGCGCGGACCCGCGGTCGCGATCTGGCGGATTCGAGGATCCGGATCGTCGGCCACTTTTTTGAGCACCCGCTTCGCGCGCTCGCCACCAATCTGTGCCAGCGCAAACGCGGCGGTGGCGCGCACCTGATCATCCCAGCGTTTGCCGCCGAGGATGGGGAACTTGCGCGCGGTCAGCACCGCTTCGAGCGCAGGCACGGCCACGGGGTCGCCGAGCTGAGCGAGCGCCTGTGAGCACGCGATAGCGCGCTCGGGCTCGTCGGTTACATCGAGCGTCGAGATGAGCGCGCCGACGGCGTGCGGCGAATGGAGGTTCGCGAGGCTCCGGATCGAGCCTTTGGCGACACCGATGTCTTCGTGCCGCGCGAAATCGACGAGGAGCTCGAGAACTTGCTTGTCGTTGAGTCGCTCGGTGAGTCGGAACGCTGCACGCCGAACTTTCGGGTTGACGTCCGACAAGCAGAACGCAAGCTCGGTCTTGAGATCGCGCGTGACCACGTCGATCACTTCGAGAATGCGAAAGCGTTGCTCAGAAGTGACCTCGAGGACCACTTCTTTCTTGAGGCGATCACAAGCTTCGGGCCCCAGCGGCGCCAAGAGGCTAGCAGCGAGCTGGCGGGTGCGGAAATCCTTCTCCTGTTTGATGACTTCGATGAGCAAGGGAATCGCAGGCTTACCCATGCTCTCAAGCACTTGCGCGACTTTCTGCTGCCGCGCCGGTTCTTTCGACTGGAGCTCTTCCATGAGGAGCGATTGGGTCGCCGCAGCCATTTTGCGGTGCAAAACCGCGAATCCGCGACCGGTCAACGTCGGGGCATGCAACAGCGCGCGCTGGCGATCTCGGAGCTCGGAAAAGATACGGCTCGCGAGCGTATAGTCGGCGAATTGCAATACGCGGTTCGACATCTGGTGCAGCAAGTTGGCGATATCGGCCAACACCTGGTCGTCGTCTTCCTCTTTCAAGGCGAGGAGCAGGAAATCGGCCGAGAGCCCGGCGAACTGATGCTGCAGCGCTTGAATGAGAGTTTCCATCAACTCGCGGCAACTGCGCACGATCTTCTCGCGCACCGGCACTTCCTGCTTAGAATAGTCACTAAAGAGTTTTCTCAGGATTCTGCGCGCGAGGTCGAGCTGACCCTTGACGAGGAGGTCCTTGACAACCGTCGGTAGCGCGTCGATGAGGGCTTCCGTGGATTCATCCGTCAAGTCGGCGGTATCCAAGCCGACCGGCTCTTCGTCGAGCTCTGGATCCATTCGCACGGACTCGAGGACGCTACGCACCGACACCGCGTAACGGCGGTCGTTGAACGCGATGCCGTCGATCTGTTGCTCTTTGGCAAGCGTTTGCCAGAAGGCCGGCTCCAGGTCGGAGGGCAAATCTTTGAGCGCACCGATGAACGCGTCGAGATCCTCCCGCGTGACTTTTTCGAGAAACGTCAGGCTCGTCAGCTCGGACGCTGCCAGAAACGATATGAATTTTAGGCGAGGGCGTCGTAGCCCGCCGTCGTGACCCGACTCCCGTTGACGAGGAGCGCGTCACTAGCCGCCGCAAAAGTCACCGCCGGCTGGCGCGAGAGGAGATCCGCGAGCCCCTCGTGGAGCTGCTCGATCGAGCTCGACACGGGCTTGCTCCCGAGTGGATAGAGCTTGATGTTCTTTGCCGCACCCAAGAGCGCCCTGAGAAGTTTCGGTAGCTCAGCCAGGTCCTCTGCCTCGAGGTCGGTCTCGACGGGCGAGGCTGCTCTACGGGTGCTCTTCTTCTGGACCGCGGAGTAGCGCATCTGTTGGAGGCGGATGTGCTCGAGCCTCTCCTCCGCCGCGAATTGCTTCCAATAACCGCTGTCGATGACGTCGGGCTTGAGCTGTCCTAGATGCGTCAACAGCGCCTGAAGCTCCTCCGCGGTAAGACCGCGACGGAACTCGATGCCTTCGAGCTCGGTTCGATCGAGAAGCTCGAGATACGACGTCGCCAGAAGTCGGAACTCGGCACTATCGACCTTGTGGCCGTTGGCAAGGAGAACACCTTGCGCGCGAGAGAGGTTCACGCAATCGGAAAACTCCAACACCGCTTCTACAGAGCGGAGTGAGCTCTCGTGAGCCTTGACAATCAGCTTACTCTCGGGCGGATAGAGCTGGGTGCTCCGCACCGTCGTGAGAAGCGTTCGGAAAAGGTTCGGCAAACGCTCGAGGGATTCGGCGGGGAGTTTCTCCTGCTGCGGTCCTTCGTCGTCTTCGACGAGCGGCTCGCCGGTGTAGCTCTCGGCTTCGTCCCGACTGAACGTCTTTTGGCTGAGGTCGATGCGAATCTGATCGTAGCGTCTCGCCTTCTCCCGGTCGGCCGAAAGCTTGAAATGGTACGCGAGGATCGACGCCGACGGTCCGAGGTCGTGGTCATAGAGACCTTCTTGATAGGTTCCGACACGTTGATGAAGCTCTTGGCGACGCGTCTGGTCGATTTGGCCGTAGACGATCTCGAGAACGCGCTTCGACAAGAAGCGCATCGTCTCGTCATTAATATGGAAATCGGCGCGGAGGAGTCCCAGGTCCTCGGCGCGGTCGAGAAACTCGAGGACCTTGCTTTCAGAGATGTCGGATGCGCCCGTGACCATGCTGAGAGGCACGTCTTCTCCGAGCGTGGACACCTCTTCCAGCAAGCTCCGCCCCTGTTCGTCCAGGGCAGCGATCTTTTCGGAAACGATCTCGTCGAGCGAGCGCGGAAGGTATCCCTTTTCGGGGGGATCGATGGTCCACCGCTGACCGACGAGATGGAGCTTCTGATCGAGGACGAGCTTTCTGATGATCTCGGCAAGGAAAAGCGGGTTGCCTTGGGTGATTTCAGCGAGGTCTTTTTCGAAGCCGTCCGGCAAATCGATTCCGGGGAAAACGCCGGCAAGATGTTGGGCGATATCGTCCTCTCGCAGCGGCTCGAGCTGAAGGATATTGATGCCAATCTCGTCGCCGTGACTTTCGACGAACCGAACCCAGGGTGGCGGCTCTTCATCCTGACTCATCGCCACCGTGCCGGTCGCGGTCCCACACACGAGGAGGCTGAGCTCTTTTCGCATGAACAGCGTGCGCAGCATCACCAGGCTTGCTTCGTCGGCGAAATGGACGTCGTCGATGAGAAGCACCAGGGGGCTGCCGGTCCAGGAGTTTCCCGATGAGTTGAATCAGCGTGACGAAGATCCCCTCGCGCCGACGGACTTGGTCTTCGTCCGCGTTCGCTCCGCGCCCGCTCAACCCGTTTAACCCGCTCAGATTGTCCAGATGCGGCAGCACGTATCCGAGATAGTGAAGCTCGTTGTCATCGAGCGTATCGAGAACGGAAACCCCTTTGTCGGCGCGCCGGTTCAAGAGCCCGACGAGCGCGTGTCCCAAGACGTAGTACGGGCGATACCCCTCCTGGCGTTGACCCGCGACCCTCACGACGTGGAGGGCATCGTTCGACGCGAGGCTCCCCCGTATGGTCTCGATGACAGTGGACTTCCCCATACCAGGTTCGCCTTCGATCACGACGAACTTGGATTTCCCGAGACTCAACGAGCCGAGGGCCTCCGAGACCGCGGACAGCTCGCGGCTTCGTCCGGCGATCTCGGCATCGTTCAAACGGTGGAGCGCAGTTTTCCGGTACGTCTTCTCGGCATCGATGTCGGAAGCCACCGACACACGGTTCCGGCCCAACTGTTTCGAAGTATACAGTGCGGTATCCGCGATCCGGATCAGCTCGTTTCCGCTGGTGGCATCGGAGCGCGCCGCGGCCACACCGATGCTGAGGGAGATGGTGAGCTCACCTTTGCCGGTCGCGAGACGAAGCGTCCGCTCTTTGGTGAGCTGGCTCAGTCGGTGCGCGTGTTGGACGGCATTGCCGAGCTCGGTCTGTGGTAGAAGCACCATGAACTCGTCGCCGCCAAAGCGGATCGGGTAGCCGCTATCTCCGGCCACTTCCTTCAAGAGCCCGGCGACGAACACGAGCGCTTCGTCGCCGCCGTCATGACCGTAGGTATCGTTGATGTCCTTGAACAGATCGACGTCCACGACGATCAAGGACAACGGGAAGCTGTCCTCGCTGTCCCAATGGACTTTGTGCTCGATGTAGCTGTGGAGAAAGCGCCGGTTGTGGATAACCGGTCAACTCGTCTTCGAATATAAGACGCGAGGGATCCTTTCCTACATTTTGTAGGAAATCGATGAGCTCGCCGTACTGCATCGAGAAGCGTATCTCCCCGCTGAAAAATCGGCCGGCCGCGCACGCGCGGCAAGACGAAAAGTCTTCGGGATTTTGAACGTGTACTAACAGGTTATCGGATAGAGTCGTAGCGCGCAACCTGCGCGCTTTGACCCTCAGAAAAGAAGTCGAAATTCTAGAAAAAGGATAAGCTCCTAAGAATCATGAACCTACGCCGGTTTTGCTTCTTCCTGTTGTTGGCGCTGTCGGCGCCTTCGCTGGCGAGCGCCGACGAGTCGTCTCCACGACTTCTGCTGCTTCTGACGATCGACCAGGGGCGCGGCGACTACCTGGAGCGGTTCCGACCCGCCCTCAGTGGCGGGCTCGCGCGGCTTGTGGACGAGGGCGTCGTGTTCACCGATGCCCACCACGCCCACGCCCATACGGTGACCGCGGCAGGGCATGCCGCGCTGTCGACCAGACGCCATCCAGGGAGCTCGGGGATGGTCGGCAACAACTTTTACGATCGATCGGAGGGCAGATGGGTTTACTGCGTCGAGGACCGCACCTCCGCCGTGCTCATACCCGAAGGAGCCGACGGGAGCTCGCCGGGACGTTCGCCGGCGCGCCTTTTGGGAACGGGTCTCGCCGACTGGATCCAATCGGCCAGCCCCGAGTCCAAGGTTTATTCCGTGGGAGGAAAGGATCGCGCCTCCATCCTCATGGGCGGGAAGAACGCGGACACCGCGTACTGGTACGATCTCAGAACCGGTCACTGGGTGACGAGCGACTATTACACGAGCGCGTATCCAGCTTGGGTTTCAACCTTTCAGCGAGAACGGCGCGTGGACTCGTACTTCGGCACCACGTGGTCGCCCCTCCCGGTATTGGAAGCGCTCCTTTCGCGGATGGAGATCGACCTCGCGAGCGGGTCGTTCTCACGCGTGTTCGGACGCGCGAGCCTGTACCCGAACCCGGGGTATTACAACGCGGTGTTCGACTCGCCGTTTCTCGAATCCTTTCTGTTCGACTTCGCCGAGCGGATGGTCGCCGAGGAAGCGCTCGGCGCCGACGACGCCATCGACGTGCTCGCGTTGAGCTTCGCGAGCGTCGACACCGTCGGTCACGGTTACGGTCCGAACAGCCGCGAGCTCCTCGACACCCTCCTGAGGCTCGATCGCGAGCTCGGCGAGTTCTTTCGGTTTCTCGACGAGACCATCGGCCTCGACCGCGTCGCCGTATCTCTTTCGGCCGACCATGGCGTCGCGCCGGTTCCCGAGTACCGGGCGTCGAAAGGCCTTTCGGGTGCGCGCCGGTCTACCGAGGACTACGTTTGCGTTCAGAGGGCGGGGCAGGCGTTCGAGAAGAAGTTCGGCGACGACGACTGGTTCGTCCGACCGTATCACTTCGACTATGAAACGCTCGCGCGGCGCAACGTGTCACGGGCGACACTCGAGTCTGCGCTGAAAGCGGAGCTCGTCCAGTGTCCCAACATCGCCCAGGTGTGGACGCGAACCGAGATCGAGGCAGCCGGCACGAGCGTCTCGATCGACCCGACTCTAGAGCTCTTTGTCCACTCGTTCCATCCGGAACGCAGCCCCGACCTCTACGTCGTGGAGAAAGAGTTCCTCGTTGGCAACCTCACCGGCACCACTCACGGCTCACCCTACCATTACGACACGCACGTGCTCGCTCTCATAAGATGGCCCGGCGCGAAACCGTCGTCGGTGTCCGAGCGCATTCATACCGTGGATCTACCGGTGACGCTAGCGTCCCTGCTCGGCGTAACGACGCCGGAGGCCCTCGACGGCGTCGATCGATCGAAGCTCATTCGGTGAAATCGGCCATCAGCTTACCTGTCGAAGATTTCTTTTTGGACGATCAGCCTTTGGATTTGGCTGGTGCCTTCATAGATTTGGTAGATCTTGGCGTCGCGGTAGAGTTTTTCTACTGGGTATTCCTTGTTGAAGCCGTTGCCGCCGAAGACTTGGACAGCGTCGGTGGCGACCTTCACGGCCGTGTCTGCGGCGAACAGCTTCGCGAACGCGGCTTGCTTGGTGTTGCGCTTGCCCTGATCGATGGCCCACGCCGACTCCCACACGAGGAGCCGTGCCGCCTGGATCGCCACTGCCATGTCGGCGATCATGAAACCGATCGATTGGTGCTTGTAAATAGGTACTCCGAAGGTCTTCCGTTCCTTCGCGTACGCGACGGCGTGATCGTACGCCGATTGCGCTAGCCCCACGGCGGCGGACGACACCACCGGGCGGGAGTGGTCGAATGCGGACATCGCCACGCGCCACCCGTCACCCTCTTCTCCGATCCGGTTCTCGATGGGAACCTTCACGTCCTGAAACGTGACCGCACGCGTGTCGGAAGCTCGCTGGCCCATGTTGTTCTCTTTCTTGCCGACGGAAACGCCGTCGGAATCGCGCGGGACGATAAATGCCGACATGCCTCGGTAGCGTTGCTCTGGCTCGGTATAGGCGACCACGAAGTACCAATCCGCAACGCCGCCGTTCGTGATCCAAATCTTGCTTCCGTTGAGAACGTACGCATCGCCTTGGCGCTTGGCCATCGATTGGATTCCCTGGACGTCGCTTCCGGCACCGGACTCGGTGACACAGTAAGCGGTGAGCAGGAACTCATCGGCAAACGGCGTGAGCCATTTCTTCTTCTGCTCGTCGCTTCCGGCGACGATCACCGGGCCCTCGGCGAGCGCGTTCGCTTCCATCGCGGTGCCGATGCCGGTGCAACCCCAAGAAACTTGCTCGGCGATGACACAGCCTTCGAGGACGCCGAGGCCGAGTCCGCCGTACTCCTCGGGGATGTGCGTGTTCATCAGACCGAGCTCCCACGCCTGGCGACAGATCTCCATCGGGTACTCCCCGGTGTCGTCGTGGTACGCCGCCTTGGGAACGATCTCTTTTTCGGCAAACTCGCGGGCGAGATCACGGAACTGTTTCTGCTCTTCACTCAAGCCAAAATCGATCATGCTTATTTCCCCTTGAAATCAGGAGGTCGTTTTTCACCGAAAGCGCGAAGCCCTTCGAGCGCATCCTCGGAGCGAAAGCACGCGAGTTGTGCCTCTTCCTCGTAATCGAGAATCTCATCGAGCGAGGCATGCTCCGCGCGCGCGATACCCTCTTTGGCGTAACGAATCGAGGTCGGCGCCGCGCGCGCGAGCTCGAGTGCCGTCTCAAGCGTCCTCTCGACGAGCGATTCGTGATCCACGACAACGTTTACGAGACCAAGCTTCAGTGCTTCCTCGGCGTCGATGAGACGGCCGGAGAAGATGAGGTCGCGGGCGACGGCAGCGCTGCCCAGTCGCGTCAGAAAATAGGTGCCGCCCCAGTCCGGGTGCAAACCGATGCGCGCGAAGCTCGCGCCGAAACGCGCCTTGTTCGAGGCGACACGGAGATCGCACGCAAGCGCCAAGCTGAAGCCCGCACCGGCGGCAACGCCGTTGACGGATGCGAGCGTCGGGATCGGGAGCGAGGAGAGCCGCTTCACGACGTTCTTACCCTGCTCGATGAAAGGCTTCAGCTCGTCCGCACTCCCCTCGACGCGCATCGACGCCAGGGCGCGGACGTCGCCTCCGCTGCAAAACGCTTTGCCCGCACCGGTTAGAACGAGCACGCGTGCACTTTGGGCGGCTTCGTCGATCGCGGCCAGGAGATCCGCGCGCATCGAGCCGACGAACGCGTTCAGGGCGTCGGGACGATTCAGCGTAATCGTCGCAATAGAGTCGTCGAATCCGAACTCGATATGCTCCCACGCCATCTCCGCGGAGCCTACAACGCTTCGATCAGCAACGCGAGGCCCATCCCACCGCTGATGCACAGGGTCGCGATGCCGCGCTTCGCTTTGCGCTTGGCCATCTCATGGGCGAGGGTGACGACGATACGCGCACCGGTGGCGCCGATGGGATGACCGAGCGCGATCGCACCGCCGTTAACGTTGAGCCGATCGAGATCGAGCTCGAGCTCACGGTGACACGCAAGGACTTGGGCCGCGAACGCTTCGTTGAGCTCGATCAGATCGATGTCGTCCAGTCTGAGACCGGTCCTATCCAAGAGCTTTCGAATAGCCGGGACGGGTCCGATGCCCATGATGGCCGGATCGACTCCAGCGGAGGCGTAGCCGACGATGCGCGCCATCGGCTCCACGCCGAGAGCCGAGGCCTTGTCTTCGCTCAGCACGACAAGAGCGGCCGCACCATCCGTGATACCAGAGGCGTTTCCGGCATGCACGGTACCGTCTTTTCGAAAAACCGGAGCGAGCTTGGAGAGGCTCTCTAGCGTCACGCCATCTCGCGGGTGCGCATCGGTGTCGATGACTTCGACGGTGCCTTTGCGAGCTGGAACTTCGACGGGAACGATCTCGTCTCGGAACCGTCCCTCTCGGCGAGCTCTCTCGCAGCGATGCTGTGTCTCCACCGCGTAGCGATCCGACTCCTCGCGGGTGATACCGTACTTGTCGACTAGATTCTCCGCGGTGTCGCCCATGAGCTGCTCGCACAGCGGGCACAAGAAGCCGTCGCGGTACATCCCGTCGACGACTTCGGTGTTGCCGAGGCGGTGTCCCCAGCGTGCATCGAGCAGCATGTAGGGGGTGTTGCTCATGCTCTCGGTGCCACCGGCAAGCACGACGTCCGCGTCGCCGAGCGCAATCGCGCCGTAGGCGTTCATGATGGCCTTGAGGCTCGATCCGCACGCCTTATTAATAGTGTGGGCGGGCACGGCATCTCCGGGCCCAGCGTGGTACGCGACCTGTCTCGCGACGTTCGGGCGAACGCCGGCTTGGCGGCCGTTTCCGAAAATGACTTCGTCGACCGCTTCGGCAGGGACACCGCTTTTTTTCAGAGCACCTTTGGCCGCGGCGACACCGAGGTCACCGGCTTGTAAGGATTTGAGGGCGCCACCGAACTTGCCAATGGGAGTTCGTGCTGCGCCTGCTATTACGATGGATTTAGTCATTGCGTGTTCTATCTTTCCTCACGTATTCGAACTCGAACGGCTTGCCTTTGACTCCCGATTTCGGCGGGGCGATCCAACTGGCGATCTTGCCGGGCTCGACGACGGGGTGCATCAGGCTCTTGATGAAGGCGTGATCTTCTTCCGAAGGAAGCCACTCGCCTCGCTTTTGGTTCCACTCGTCCTCCGAGATGAGCTCCCCTTCGGGATTGAAGTGATAATCGCCATACGCGCCAAACTGGCGATGGAAGCGTCGATGGGGCATCGTCAGACAATCGGAAATGCCGGCCTCTTCGAGAATCTTGTTCCAACGCGTCACGCCCCGTTGGCAGTCTTGGAGGTAGTCATCCCGCAAGATCTCGTTCATCGCGTTACGCATCGGGATCTCTTCCTTCACGATCTTGGTGTCCTTGACGAGCTCCATCGTGTAGTAGCTGTCGAGACACTTGTGTTCATCGTAGCTGTCTTCGCGATTGCGGCCCTTCACACCGGTTGCGAAGTACTGCGCTGCGTTCGTCGAGACCTCGCCGCCGAAGAGATCCGTTGATGCGCTCACCCAGAAGTTCAAATACTTCTGGATCGTGAGAAGATCGATGCCGCCGTGCTCTCGTACGTTGTCGCCGTGCTCCCTCATGAGCTGGGCGGCGCGCTCGACGATCCGCCCGACACCCGTTTCGCCGACGGACATGTGGAACGCCTCTTCGGTGAGCATGAACTTCGTCGTCCGCGCCAGAGGGTCGAACCCGCTCTCCGCCAGCGCGAGGAGCTGATATTTGCCGTCGCGATCGGTAAACATCGTGAACATGTAGAAATTCAGCCAGTCGTCGCACGGCTGATTGAACGCGCCGAGAATGCGGGGCTTGTCCTGGTCGCCGCTCCGGCGCTGAAGGAGGCCTTCCGCTTCTTCGCGACCATCGCGACCGAAATACGAATGCAGCAGATAGACCATCGCCCAGAGATGGCGGCCCTCTTCGACATTCACTTGAAAGAGATTCCGCAGATCGTAGTTGCTCGGCGCGGTTTTGCCGAGCTGGCGTTGTTGCTCGACACTGGCCGGCTCGGTATCACCCTGGGTGACGATGAGCCTCCGGAGCTGGGTGCGCATCTCGCCCGGCACGTCCTGCCACACCGGTTTTCCCTCGTTGTCTCCGAAGCCGATCTTGGGATCCTCTTCGGCGGGTGCCAGGAAGATTCCCCACCGGTACTCGGGCATTTTCACGTAGTCGTAGTGCGCCCAGCCGCCGGGCTCCACCGAGATGGCAGCGCGAAGGTAGATGTCGTCGTTCTGGAATCCGTCGGGCCCCATCTCCATCCACCAGTCGACGTAGTTGGGCTGCCATTTCTCCAAAGCGCGTTTGAGCTTCGGATCGGCAGACAAGTTCACGTTGTTCGGAATCTTCTCGTGAAGCTCCATGGTCTCAGGTCCTCCTCCAGTCGAACTCGGGCATGCTTTGCTTGCCGTAGAGCGTGAGCGCGCCCTTCTCACCAACCGCGTTGGGGCGCTGAAAAATCCAGTTCTGCCACGCGGTGAGGCGTCCGAAAATCTTGCTCTCGAGCGTTTCCGGCCCCGCGAACCGAAGCGACGCTTCCATACCGGTCATGGCATCCGGCGAGAAACCGCAGCGCTCTTCGATCGCGATACGCACTTCGTCGTCCCAATCGAGATCATCGGGAGCGAAGGTGACCAGGCCGAGCTCGAGCGCAGCACTGGCCCAAATGAGTCTGCCGAGGCCGTCGCTCTCGAGCGCTTTAACCAGCGCTTCGGCGTCACCAAGAAAGCGCGTCGCGAGCCGCGAGAGCCCGTTGGCTTTGGGAAAGCGAACTTTGTTGAGCGGGCCGACCGCGATGTGCACCGGGCGGTCGGGATCGTCGAGCATGTAGCTGCGGTCCGCGGCGAGCGCCAGCTCGAGGAGGCTTCCCGCGAAACACGAGCCGGGCTCGATGAGCGCGAAAATGCTCCGCGCCGTCTGATCGATCCGCTTGAACACGCGGCGCATCTTCAAGAGGATCTCGTTGACCAGCCAATGATCGGCGTGCTTGCTCAACGTCTCGTCGACGGCGAGCACAGTGTCGCAGCTCCCTTGGGTCTTGATAAGCAGAAGCCCGCACGTCGCCTCGTTGAATCGAAGATGGCAGAGTGCGTCGTCGAGCTCGCGTGCGACCGCGAGCGGCCAGTAGTCAGAACCCGCGTCACGGATCGCCTCGGGCGTTTGCGGCTGCTCGCCTTCGGGTCCTCGCACCACGATCTCGGCGCGACGGCTGTCTTCGTCGATGGTGACGGTGACATGTTTATACTCGAGAGACTTATCGGTTCGCTTCGCGTCGAGCGGCTTCAGCTCGATGCCGGGACCCTTTGCATTCCGCGTCGACGTTTTCGCCAAGGCTTCCGCTCGCTCCTTTACGGCCTCGTCGAAACGGCTGCGCGCGGCCAAGGCGTCGACGAGCTTCCACTCGATGGCGCGCTGTCCCTTGATGCCTTCGACGAGCGTCGAGAACACGTCCGCGCGATCGCGGCGCACCATCCTTTTGTCGACGAGACGCGTGAGCCCCCCCGTTCCCGGAAGCACCGCCAGAAGAGGCGCCTCGGGAAGCGCCACTGCGGCGTTGCCATCGTCCACCAGCAGGATTTCATCGGCGGCGAGTGCCAACTCGTAGCCTCCGCCCGACGTGATGCCATTCAACGCGGCGAGATATTTCTGACCGCTCTCCTTGCTCGCCTCTTCCATGCCGAGCCGGGTCTCGTTCGTGTACTTACAGAAATTGACTTTGAAGTTGTGGGTCGAGCTCGCGAGCATATAGATGTTGGCGCCCGCCGAGAAGATCCGATCCTTGCCACTGGCAATGACGACGGCTTTCACTTCCGGATGCTCGAAACGCAGTCGCTCGACGGCATCGGCGAGCTCGATATCGACGCTCAAGTCGTAGCTGTTGAGTTTGAGCTGGTAATCCGGCCGCAGCCCCGCGTCCTCTTGAACATCGAGCGTGAGCGTCGCCACCTGCCCGTCGACTGCGAGCTTGAAGTGCTTGTAGCGGCTCGGATCCGTCTCGAAATAAATGGGTTCCATCAAAATACCTCCGTGTCCGTAACATGCATTATACTACTTGTTATACGATCTAACCATGCAATATAATACACGTATGCGGCCCGAGGTGTTTCTCAAAGAGCTGGGAAAGCGCGTCCGAGCGGGGCGCCTTCTCAACGGGTTGAGCCAGCGGCGCCTCGCGGAGCTCGCCGGACTGTCCCCCCGCTACGTCTCGCAGCTCGAATCGGGTCACGGCAACATCTCCATTGTGCGGCTTTACGAGTTGACCCAGGCGCTCGGTGTCGCGCTCCACGATATGGTACGGGTGGTACGGCTCGAGGGTCGGCGTCGCATCATAGCGCTCATTGGACTACGCGGGGCGGGAAAGAGCACGGTGGGCAAGAACGTGGCGGAGATGCTCGGGCGTCCCTTCGTCGAGCTCGACGCACTCATCGAAGAAGAGGCCGGGCTCGGGCTCGCCGAGATTTTCGCCCTGCATGGTGAAAGCTATTACCGCCGCCTCGAGCATGACGTCCTCTCGCAGCTCGTCTCCGCCGAGTGCGACGCGGTTCTCGCGACCGGCGGAAGCCTCGCGACCGAGCGCCCGACGTTCGAGCTCTTGAAGGGGAGCACCGTGACGATTTGGCTCAAAGCCAAACCCGAGCAACACCTCGAACGCGTCGCAGCACAGGGCGATCGCCGTCCCATGGCGGGACGCGCCGATCCGCTCGCCGAGCTGCGCACGCTCCTCAAAGAGCGCGAGCCACTCTACCGCGAAGCGGAGATCGTCGTCGACACCAGCGCGCTCACCTCGCAACAAGTAGCCGACGAGATTCTTCGGAAGATCGCATAGAGTACAATCTGTTCATCATGAACATGCTGGGCCTGCAGCGGTTCACTGCGCTCGCGTGTCTTCTCAGCTTCCCCGCGCTCGCTCAGGAAATGATCGAGCCTATCGAGCTTCTCACGATCCCGCACATCCTGAAGACCCCGGTCATTGCCGATTTTGCTCTCGCGCCCGACGGCAACCTCCTTGCCCTCAGCCTGTCGGCGCTCGGAAAGCAGACCGTGTGGATGATCCCGCCCGACGACGCCGCCGGCTCTCCGATCGCAACCACTCGAGGCTCGAACGAGCGAGACGTCGAGTGGTCCCCCGATGGCGAGCGCATCGCTTTTGTCGGAAGCCGGGGGAGACAGTGGCACATCTTCGTGTCGGATCCGAAAGGTGAGAACGCGCGCCAGCTCACTCGTCATCGAGGTCGAGATCGCCGGCCGCGCTTCTCGCCCGATGGGACGCACATTGCTTATTTGTCCGAGCGCATCGCGACCGACACCGGATGGGACCTGTGGGTGATGTCGCTTGCGGAAGGACGTCCGCGACAACTGACGAGCCATCCGTTCGATGAGGCCGACCCGCGCTTCTCGCCCGATGGGACGCAGATCGCAATCACGTTCCGCGCCGGACGACACGTCAACCGTCGCATCGCGATCGTCTCGTCGGCGGGCGGCGACCTCATCGACCTCCTGCCGACCGCGTGGGAGGGAGATAGCTTTGGCGCCCGGTGGTCGCCCGACGGAACCAAGCTCGTGTTCGTCTCCGACGAGAGCGGTCGCAAAGCCGTCTACACCGTGGCGGTTGCGCGCAGCCAACCGGCGCTCGTGGTCGATTCGGACTTCGAGCTGACCGAGCCCGCGTGGAGTCCGGACGGCCAGCGGATCGCGTATCTCGAAAACCGCGACGGCAATCTACGGCTGAAGCTCTACGATCTCGATAGCGGGAAAGACAGGACGTTGACGCTTCGAGCCGGCGTGCACTCACAGCCTGAATGGCGAAGCGACGGGACCGCTGTCCTCGCCATGTTCGAAGCGTGGAACTACCCGCGGGACGTTTGGGCGTATCCGGTGGAAGGCGGACGCGAACGGTTGAGCGACACGCTACCACCCGAGCTCGACGTGCGGCGCATGGTGCGCCCGGAGCTGGTTCGCTTCGAAAGCTTCGACGAGCGGGAGATCACGGGGTTTTTGTACGCTCCCGAAGATGCAAGCCCCGAGAATCCGGCTTCCCTTCTCGTGCGGCCCCACGGTGGTCCCACGTCCCAATGGAAAAACGGCTGGCACCCGTTCGCGCAGCTTCTCGCGCAGCAAGGCTACGCCGTTTTCGCGCCGAACGTTCGTGGTAGCACCGGCTACGGTCTCGATTTCGAAAACCTCAACGACCGCGCCTGGGGGCAAGGGGATCTCGAAGACTTGATCGCGGGCACGCGCTCTCTCTCGGAGCGTCCGGAGATCCGGGACGACCGCATCGGCATCTGGGGGGTGAGCTACGGCGGGTTTCTGACGCTCGCGGCCGTGACTCGCTATCCCGAGCTCTTCGCGTGTGCGATCGAGGCCGTCGGCATGCCCGATCTCGAAAAGCTCTACCGCGAGACCACCATCGAAGGCACGAGCTACTTGGACCGGGAGATCGGCCCGCTGCGAGGAAATCTCGAGCTCTATCGAAGCTTGTCGCCGGTGCGCGACGTCGCGAACATCGAAGTGCCGCTCCTCTCGTTTCATGGCCAGATCTACCCGCTCGTTCCGTACGAAACCAAAAAGCCTTTTTTCGACGCCATTCGAAAACGTCCGGACTACCCGCTCATCGAGCTCTTCTTCAAGGATGCGGAAGTGCGAGGGACCTACCGCCACGAACTTCACCCGGAAGCTGCCTGGGCTTACGTCGAAAAGATTCTGGAGTTTCTGGAAATCTACCTGTGACGCCCGACACGCGGTACTACATCTTCGATTTCGATAGTACGCTCGTTCAGAATCGCTTCCCGAGCTCGCGCGGGTCTCGCTGAAAAATCACCCGGAACGCGCCGAGCGGCTCCGAGAAGTCGAGCGCATCACCGAGCTCACCGCGACCGGCAAGATGTCGATGGCCGAAGGGCTTGCGCTTCGCATCGAGCTTCTGAACGGACACCAAAAACACCTCAAGAGTCTCGCGCGGGTCCTGAAGCGCTCGATCTCGCCGTCGGTCAAACGGAACAAAGCTTTCTTCAAGAAGTATCGCGATCACATCTACGTGCTCTCGAACGGGTTTCGCGAGTTCATCGTCCCCATCGCGGAAGGTCTGGGTCTTTCGAAAGATCACGTCTTTGCGAACGGGTTCTTGCTCGACGCCGACGGCTACATAATAGGCTTCGACTCGCGCAGCCCGCTGATCCATCAGGATGGGAAAGCACGCGTCCTACGCGAGCTCGGACTCGAGGGCGAGATCTACGTCATCGGTGACGGGTTCAGCGACATGAAGACGCGCGAAGCCGGTCTCGCCACGCGCTTTTACGCGTTCACCGAGAACGCACGGCGCGAGCCGGTCGTAGAAGTCGCCGACCAGGTTCTTCCGAGCCTCGATGAGTTTCTATACCTGCACCAGTTCCCGATGTCGATTTCCTACCCTAAAACGCGTATCCGTACGCTGCTCCTGGAACGCATCCACGCCGCCGCCGAGGAGCATTTCGACAAA
This sequence comes from Candidatus Marinacidobacterales bacterium, assembly GCA_965237955.1. GTDB lineage: Bacteria > Acidobacteriota > Vicinamibacteria > Marinacidobacterales > SMYC01. Next base: position 6,987,775 of record OZ250169.1, read on the forward strand.
GAAGGGTATTCGGTCCGTTCGGTTCCCGAGAGCTCGAGCGAGGACGAGCTCATTAAAGAGCTCGACGGCGTCACGCTGTTGGGCATTCGATCAGGAACGAGAATCACCCGGCGCGTTCTCGAGGCCGCGGACAAGCTGAAAGGCATCGGCGCGTTTTGCATCGGCGTCAATCAGATCGACCTCGAAGCCTGTTCCGATCACGGGGTCATCGTCTTCAATGCCCCGTATGCAAACACCCGGAGCGTCGTCGAGCTCGCCATCGGAGAGATCGTCATGCTCGCGCGGCGCGTGTTCGCGAAGTCGTCGAATCTCCACCGAGGGGTTTGGGATAAGTCCGCCGAAGGCTCGTTCGAAGTCCGGGGCAAGAAGCTCGGCATCGTCGGCTACGGGAACATCGGCTCGCAGTTGTCCGTCGTCGCCGAGGCGCTCGGTCTCGACGTCTACTACTACGATATCGTCGAAAAGCTTCCGCTTGGAAATGCCACGAAGTGCCCGTCGTTGAAGGACCTTTTGAAGCGGGCCGACATCGTCAGTGTCCACGTGGACGGCCGCGCTCACAACGCTATTCTTTTCGGCGAGCGCGAGTTCCGCTCGATGAAAAAAGGTGCCCTGTTCTTGAATCTATCGCGCGGTTTCGTCGTCGAACAAAACGCGCTCGCCAAGGCTCTCGAAAGCGGGCGCGTCGGCGGCGCCGCTCTCGATGTCTTCCCGGTCGAGCCGGCTTCTAATGACGAACCCTTCGTGTCACCGCTCCAGGGTCTGGACAACGTCATCCTGACACCGCACATCGGCGGCAGCACCAAGGAAGCTCAGGAGAACATCGCCGAGTTCGTCGCGGGGGCGTTGATCTCCTTCGTTAATTCCGGAAACTCGTTCGGGAGCGTGAACTTTCCCGGCGTGCAGCTACCGGATCTCAGACGCGCGCACCGCTTCATCCACATCCACAAGAACGAGCCCGGTGTGCTCGCCGCGATCAACCACGTCATGGCCGAGCACAAAATCAATATCCTCGGCCAGTACCTGAAGACCAACGAGCGCATCGGCTACGTGATCACTGACGTAAGCAAGAAGTACCAGTCGCGCGTGATCGAAGAGCTCAAGGCAGTGCCCCGCACGATCAACTTCAGGGTGTTGTACTAGGCGGCTGCCAGTTCACTACTAGTGTGATCGGAGCGCCCGCGCTAGAGACAACGGTTTTGATCAGAAACCGCTTACTTTGGACAGCGACCTTTGATTCAAGCGACCCGACCACCACGAACTCGCCCGCCGAAACCGCTGTGCGGGAGCGCGTTCGAGTTTATTGACCCTACGAGGTAACGCTCGCGGGCACGGCCGTCTTGGTGGCCGACAACCCCGACATCGCGGGAAACTTCCAGGCCGACGCGGATGAGATTGCCTCGAGCCTCCTCGCCTCTCGTCCGGTGAAGAAGATTTACCTGAGCGAGCTGGGCGCGGCGGCGACGACGAGCGCCATCTTCGAGGCCTTCGACGAAGGAGCCTCCCAAAAGCGTTGCGGCCGCCAATACCAACTGTGGCCCTCTTCCCTGTGGGAGGAAATTCCCAGGTTGGGGTATTCGCCCCCCGGTGGCGGTGTGTCGGTTCGTGTAAAGCACCGTAATTGCCTTTCCTGCAATGACTTGCCGGAGCTCCCTCTGTGCTGTCTGGCATCGCAATTGCAACGTACTGACCTGCGTGTGCCGTCCCCCGACCAATGGGAGAGATTCGACATTGATAGAGATGCAGCGATCGGGGAACTCCAACGCCAGACCGTGCGCCCATGGGCATGGGCTGGCCTCCATGGCATTCGCCGTCGCGGCGCTCGCTGTGACCTTTGTCTCCTCGGCCGAAGCCCAGACCTTCAGCTTCCGCAAGCAGATCACCGTCGACTTCAATCAAGTTTCGGGGCCGACCAACCATACCGACTTTCCGGTCCTGATCGACATCACCGGTGACTTGCAGCTCCGCACCGTGGCAAACGGAGGGAACGTCCAGAACGCCAACGGATACGACATCGTCTTTACCGACTCCAGTGGCACCGAGCTGGATTTCGAGATCGAACGCTACGACGGGTCGAACGGAGACCTTCGTGCCTGGGTACGCGTCCCGACTCTATCCGTCAGCGCCAACACGATCCTCCATGTGAACTACGGCGACGCCAGCATCACCACCTCGCAGGAGTCCCCCTGCGGCGTCTTCGACAAGAACTACGTCGGTGCCTGGCACCTCGAAGAAAGCGGTAGCGGGGTAGCGAACGAATTCAAAGGCAGCTCGAACTACCAGGACCACGGCCAGGGTGGTGAGGGCGATCCTCTTTTCGTCCCGACTCGTGTCGGTGGAAAGATCGGCTTCGCTCAGGATTTCAATAACCTCGACGGGAAGTACGATTTAATTGACGTCGGAACCTGCCCCCGCCTCGACATCACCGGTGATCAAATCACCCTCCAAGCCTGGATCAAGCACAACATCGTACCGGCACCTTCCGTGTTCTACGGGATTCTGAATCATAAAGGCTTCAACCAAGGCTATCGTATTGTGATTCCACAAAATGTGAACGCGATCCAGTTTCAACTTGGAACCGGCAAAAGCCTAGTCGGCAGCACCGTTACCCCCACAAATAACTGGACCCACGTTGTCGCGACTTACGACGGCGCGACGATGAAAATCTATATCGATGGCGTCAAGGATCCGACCGAGCTGGCGACCACAGGCAACATTCCTACCGAATTTGATAATGCCACCTGGATCGGCCATGGGGACCAACCCAAAGACGTCCCGTGGAGCTACGAGTGGGAGGGTCAGATCGACGAGGTTCGCATCTCCAACATTGCGCGCGACGCCGGCTGGATCGCCACCGAATACAACAACCAAGAAACCCCTTCTACTTTTTACACGGTTGGCGGCGAAACACCCGGGCCGTTCGCCGTCGGCACGCTCACCATCAATTACCGCTCTATCGGTGCGAACTCCGGCATCCTCTATAACAGTGGCGACGCTCAGCTCCCCATCGGAACAACGGTGGTGGCCTTCGGAGGAGTTGCTGACTTGCCCACCACTATCGGGAGGGGCGATGAGCTCATTCTGAACCCGGGCGCCGGCCCGCTCGAAGAGACGCTCTACATCCTATCCCGCGACACCGCTACCCAGGTGAGGGTTCAGACGGCCGCGACGATAAACCACGTCCCACCGGTCCCCTACGAGATCCGGCGCGCCCACAACGTGCTCCAAACTTGGGAAGACAACAGCGATGGCGACCTGGTGGGGCAGAACCGTCGCGAGGTGGGCATCCGTCTACGACGACGGACCTCTCCTTGCCGCCGCGTCGCCTATGCTCCAGATCGAAGACTCCACCACCGACTGCACGCGCTACATGCACCTCACCGTGGCCCAGGGACACGGGCATTACGGCATCGAAGGAACCGGCGTTTATCTGGACGGCGGCGGTAACACCAAGTTCGGCATTCGCATCCAGGACGACTACACCCGCGTCGATGGGCTGGAGTTACGACGCTTCCACGATCCCACCTCTGGAGGCGCAAGCGCTGTCCTCATGCAGAACGCGGACAATGTCCTCATCGAGCGTCTGCTGATTCACAATTTCTTCGAGCCCGCCCAAAGCGCTTACGGCATCCGCGCCTCGACAACAGGCTCATCCACATCGGAGATCCGCAACACCATCATCCATAGCGGTGACCAGGCCGGGATCCAACTAAACGACCCCGATTCCTCGATGATTGTCGACAACTGCACGATCTATGGAATGGACTTCTTCGGTGTGAACGGTGCTTCCGGGAGCTTGGCGGTGCGGAACACCATCGCCATGGGTACCACCGTCAACGACGATTTTGGTGGCACTCTGAAACAAGAGTACAACATGTCCGAGGACCTCACCGCCGCGGGCACCGGCTCCTTGACGGGCATGATTCCTGCCAACCAGTTCGTCTCCACGGCAGGACCCCTCGAGGATCTGCACTTGAAAGACAGCGCCGCCGATGCCGTGGACGCCGGAGCGGATTACTGCCGGCACTACTCGCACGACATAGACCTTGAGTCGCGGTTCGGACTAACTTGGGACATCGGGGCCGATGAGTACTCGTCATCCGTTTTCTACCGTTCGATAGGTACCGCCACCGATTACTCGGATGGAGACGTCGACGTTGTCAACGGCTCTCCCAACGTCATCGGCAACGGCACGCTCTGGAAGACCAATAATCGGGGGCGGGGCGACCTGTTCACGGTCAACGGGACGAACTACACCATCCTTTCCGTGGACTCGGAGACACAGCTCACACTCACCGCTCCGGTGACCGATCCCTCTGCCAACTATCCCGCCTACACCATTGCTCGGAAGTTCAAGGGTGCGGACCCTGTCCGAGATTGGGAGAAGTGCGTCGACGGCTCGGTCGTTGTCCTTCCCCAGTGTCACGACGTGTCTAGCAACAGCCTCATTGCCGACAATCGCTCGGAATTCGGAATCCTCTACGACGATTCGACGTTTACTCTCACCAATAACTTGCTGATTCAAGGCTCCATCACCGACGCACAGCATACGATCACCTTGACCGACGACGACGGAAACCGCCACTACGGAATCGCGGGGGATGGAGTGGTGATCAACAACACCGACACCGCAGATGCGATTCGTGCCTTGGACAATTACATCACCATCGAGTGGATCGAGCTGACGGGCGGCGGAGCCTCGGCGAGCGGCATCGAAGTCGACCCGCTTAATGCCACAAATAAGGTGATCCTCCGAAACAACCTCATTCACGATACACCGGGAGACGGTTTTCAGCTTCTCGATCCCAACCTAAATGTTGACGTCTACAACAACATCATCTACAGGACTCGCAGAGGCATTCGCATCAGTGATCCCATCAACGGGCAGATCTTCAATAACACGTTATACGACAACAGCCATACGACGGAACCGAGCGGCATCAACGGTGACCCGGTAAGTGCACCGTTTCCCAACGTGATCCTTCGCAACAACATCGTCCACTCGAACAACAACGCCGATATCGACGTGTCCGGCTTGAGCTCCGCGAGCAGCCACAACTTCACTAGCGACGGCACTGGAACCACGCACAGCCCGGCCGGTTTTGGCATGAACAGCGTGCCGCTTTCGGGCGCCGGTGGGATGAACTTCGTGGACGACGCCCTACCGGTCCTCGACCTTCACATTAAGAGCACCAGCGTGGCGAAGGACAAAGCCACCAACCTGAGTACGGTATTCAAGTACGACATCGACGGAGGAGGACAGCAATCCCTCTGGGACATCGGTGCCGATGACCTCGCTGCCACCACCGCGGTGGAGCTGGTAGCTTTCGAAGGCCTCGGGCTCGATGGTGCGGTAGAGCTTCGGTGGGAGACGGCCTCCGAGCTGAACAATTTGGGTTTTCATCTCTACCGGGCGAGCTCCGAAGATGGCCCGTTCGAGCGCATCACGGCGAACGCGATTCCTGGACTGGGCAGCTCCCCGGTCGGAGCGCGCTATAGCTACCGTGACACGAACGTCGTCAACGGTGTGACGTACTTCTACGAGCTCGAAGACATCGAGACGACGGGGAAGACCGAGCTTCACGGGCCGGTCTCGGCGACGCCGGGGGCAGGAGCGCCAGAGGGAGAAGAGAGCGGGGCGGAAGGTGAAGCGGAGGAGCTTCCAGAGGAGACCGCCCGGATCGAGTATGGCGATCCTTCCGCCAATGGCTGGCGTGTGTTGAAGCAAGGCCGCCGGCAGGTAATTCATTGAGGTAAACCCCCGGCTCTGCCGGGGTGACTCCCAGAGGTTTGACCGTGTAAGGAAGTAGGAAAGAAAGTCCTCCTTGGAAAGCGCGAACTTCCAAACAAGGAGGACTACCAAGGTGAAAGAATACAAGAGCCTATCCCACACACGATGGGACTGCAAATATCACGTTGTGTTCATCCCGAAGTACCGAAGGAAGAAGATGTATGGTGCAATCAGAACGCATCTGGGAAAGATTCTCCACGAGCTGGCGAAACAAAAAGAGGCCTGGATTCTGGAGGGCCACTTGATGTCGGACCACGTCCACATGTGCATCAGCATCCCACCGAAGTTTGCGGGTGTCGAACGTGGTGGGGTTCATCAAAGGCAAGAGTGCGATCTCGGTGGCACGGAACTTCCGCGGACGCAGACGCAACTTCACCGGCGAAAGCTTCTGGGCACGCGGTTACTTCGTGTCGACCGTAGGCTTGGACGAAGAGATGGTCCGCAAGTACATTCCAAGATCAGGAGGACCAACGTCTGGACCAGCTGAATATGGACTGGTCGGGCTCGTAGTTGGGGAGCAAGATCGCCCCCTTTAGGGGGCTCATGGACAGCCCCTTCGAGGGGCTCTTATGAATAGGCCCCCGGCTTTGCCGGGGGTCACTTTAACTTTGGAGTCAAGACCAAGGGCTTCTACGCGATACCGCAAGAAGACGGTACGGTGCGGCTCGAGATTCCGGGCTTTGTGGAGGCGGCCGAAGCGGGCCTGCCTTCGGTTCCTGTCAAGCGAGCCTGGGTGAAGGCGGTGGCGGGGCGAGACGTCCGCATCGCTTCGGTGCGTCCGAGCGACGTGGTGGCGTTTTCCTCGTTGAGACCTTCCGCTGCGGAGGCTCCGGAGGTGATTGCAGACCAGTCGGGAGTGGTTCAGGCGGGCCGACGGCGGCAGAGATGGTTGAGGACACTCTTCCGTGGGGATGGCTTGTACCCCGAGGAGACGGCGCATGTGGTGAGTGTGGCCTTTCAGGGCGAGGTGAAAAAGGCTCTGATGGAGCTGGCGCCCCTGCGCTGGGACCCTGGCTCGGGACAGCTTCTTCTAGCGCGGCGTCTGGTGGTGCGGCTTACGTTTGCCGGCCGCGTGCCGGATGAGCTCGGGCAGGGCGGCTCGCGGGGCCACCACCACAGGGAGCGCGGCCAGCCATCGAACTCGAGCCAATGTGGTAGTAGTGCGGTTTCTGGCGCGGGAGAAGGGAGTGTACGGGGTGAGGTTTGAGGACGTGTTCGGCTCGCGCCGGCGTGGGGTGCGGGTGTCCTCGCTGCGATTGAGCCGTCTCGGAGAGCCGGTGGGCTTCCACGTGGAGCCCGACAAGGGCCCGTTCGGCCCCGGCTCGACGCTGTACTTCGCGAGCGACGGCGCATCCTTGAATCCTTACGGGGACGCGGCGGTGTACGAGCTGGAGCGCGCGCGCGGCGGGGTGTTGATGCCGCTCGAGGAGGCATCGGCATCGGGGACGGCGACGGAGTTTTACTGGCATCGAGCGGAGTGGGAGGAGAATCGTATTTACCAGGCCGCGATCTTGGATGCGCCCGACCTATGGACGTGGGACGCGCTTCTCGCTCCGGTGCTGAAGAGCTATCCGGTGGACGTGGACCAGCTCGCCCCCACCACCGAAGCGGCGCTTCTTACGCTGTGGCTGCAAGGGGTGAGCGACTTCGACGCCTCGCCGGACCACCATGTGCGGGTGTACCTCAATGGAAGCCAGGTGGCCGAGGAGTGGTGGGACGGCGGCAAGCCTTTGAAGGTGGCCGCCGAGCTCGCACCGGGGCTTTTGGTCGAGGGAGCCAATGAGCTTTCGATTGAGAACGTGGGGGAGACCGAGGCTGCTTACTCGTTCGTGCTTCTCGACCGCTATGCGGTGAGCTATCCACGGATGGCGGTGGCGGAACAAGGCTATTTGGAGGGGAGCTGGAGCACGTCGGGAGTGGCGGAGGTCTCCGCTCTTAGTGGCAAAGCGTACGTGGTGGACGTGACGGAAGAGCCGCCGCGCTGGTTGACGGGGGTCGAGCTCCTGGACGCAGAGCGGGCTCGCTTCGGGGTCCGAGCCGATCGGAGCTACCGGGTGGTGAGCGCGGAGGCGGCTTTGTCTCCGCAAGTGCTCAAACCTCTTCGCAGTCGCTTGAAGAGCAAGCGGAACCGGGCGGACTACCTGGTCATCAGGCCGCAGGCGCTGCTCGCAGCAGCCAAACCTTTGCTCGAGCTCCGGCGCAGCCAGGGACTACGGACGAAGGCAGTCTCCATGGAAGAGATCTACTCGGAGTTTGGCTTCGGGGAGACGCGTCCGGAAGCGGTGAAGGAGTTCCTGTCCTACGCCTACCACCACTGGCGCTCGCCCTCGGTTCTCTACGTGCTCTTGCTGGGCGATGCGACGTACGACTACAAAGACTACCTGGGCACCGGAGTCGCGAACCAAGTGCCGCCGCTCATGATGAAGACCACGTACATGTGGACCGCCTCCGACCCGGCGTACGCCGCGGTGAATGGGGACGATATTCTTCCCGACCTGGCCATCGGTCGTCTGCCGGCGGCCAATGTGGAAGAGGTGGAGCGATTGGTGGCGAAGATCCTGGCCTACGAGACGGGGGAGGTAACGCTCGCGGGCACGGCCGTCTTGGTGGCCGACAACCCCGACATCGCGGGAAACTTCCAGGCCGACGCGGATGAGATTGCCTCGAGCCTCCTCGCCTCTCGTCCGGTGAAGAAGATTTACCTGAGCGAGCTGGGCGCGGCGGCGACGACGAGCGCCATCTTCGAGGCCTTCGACGAAGGAGCCTCCTTGGTGAGCTATGTGGGCCACGGAGGTATTGCCATATGGGCGTCGGAGAATCTCTTCAATATCTTCAATGTCAGCTCCCTGGCTCCGCAGTCACAGCAGCCGATCGTGCTGACCATGAACTGCCTGAACGGCTACTTCATCTTCCCCTACTTCAACTCGCTGTCGGAAGAGCTCCTGAAGGCGGAGGGCAAAGGTGCCATCGCGGCCTTTTCTCCAAGCGGCCTCAGCGTGAACGGGCCGGCGCATCTCTTCCACAAGGCACTGCTCAGCGAGCTGTCCAGCGACAGGCACGAGCGTCTCGGCGACGCGGTGCTGGCAGCTCAGACGACCTATGCGGACCGCGGCGCCTTCGTGGAGCTTCTGAGCATTTATCACCTGCTCGGAGATCCTGCTCTGACGCTTCGGTAAGGGAGCCGAGTCGTTCACGACACTTCCCGCGGGCGCCTCCCAGCGAACGGTTGGTTCGACGAAGGCGAAGTCGGCGGTCAGCTCCATGTCGCGGTCTTCGTCAGAGCCCGTCAACCATTTCGTGATCACATCGTTCTCGAAATGACTTGCCATAGACTCCCCCGTTAGCCGCGCGTTCGACATCGCCAAACTTACCCCTGATACTAAGTGAAAAGCGATGAGCAAGACACTGCTGTACCGCTGGTTCGGATTCGGCCGGTTGCCGAAACCGATGATGCCGATCCTCGAGCAGAAGGGCATTGCGTTGTTGGAAGAAGGTATCGGACGGTCGATCACGTTCCGGAACTTTCGCGCACCCGGAAAACGCTACAGCTACCGCAAGAACTGGTTTACCGGCTCGCTTATCGTGACCGAGCTGCGCTTCGCCGGGTTCGCCTTCAGAAGACCCGTCATCAACGTCCCGCTCGAAGGCCCGTACCTGGACAAACTCGACTGCTCATTGGAGAAGGAGCACGCAGTTCTTCGCGTCGCCTTCGATTCGTCAGATTTTCACGAAGATTGGTCCGGTATGATCGAGTGCAGATTCCGAACACCGATGGCCCGACAGTTTCTGGAGCGAATTGGGGTATCGAGTCAGTGATAGACTGCCGCGAATGGAGCAGGGCGAGTACCGACGGCTCTACGAGCTCGAAGAGAACCTTTGGTGGTTCCGTGGGATGGAGCGGATCTCCATGGCCTTGCTCGATCGGTTCGTGGACTCGGAGAGAGAGCTCGATCTCCTCGATGCCGGGTGCGGCACCGGGGGCATGCTGTCCGCTCTCGCGCGCTACGGGACCGCGACCGGGCTCGACCGTTCACAGGACGCGCTTCGATTTGCGCGCGAGCGCAACGACGGTTCTCTGACTCGAGGAAGCGTCGCGCGGCTACCGTTCGCGAACGATAGCTTCGATCTGGTGACGTCGTTCGATGTTCTCTATCACGTCGGCGTCAGCGACGACGTCGAAGCGCTCCGAGAGATTGCGCGCGTCATCCGTCCCGGTGGGACGCTTCTCGTTCGCGTCCCGGCGTTCGAGTCGCTCCGAAGCCAGCACGACGAGGCGGTCCACACGCGACAACGTTACGGGAAACAAGAGCTCACCGAAAAGCTTCGGAGCGCTAGGCTCGAGCCGGTGTTCGTTTCGTTTGCCAACTGTTTGTTGTTCCCCGTGGCCGTTTTACGGCGCGGAGCAGAGCGAGTGTTCGGCTCCGGGCGAGAAGGCTCTGAGGTGGAGGCAATAGGTCCCATCCTCAATAAGACGCTCTTGTTACCGCTTCGAATCGAAGCATGGTTACTGCGACGGACAGCGCTCCCGTTTGGGCTTTCGCTCGTTGCGGTCGCAAGGAAGCCCGGCGCATGACGGATTTTAACGCGCTTCCTGCGCACTATCTCAAGAAATCTGGTTTGCGGCGTGGTAGGAGCTTCGCACTAGTGGACCCGCCTCCACGTGGCGGAAGCCGATCGCACGGCCTCTATCTGCCAGCTCACGGAACTCGTCGGGATGAACGAAACGCTCTACCCGCAGGTGCTCTTTCGTCGGCTGCAGGTACTGGCCGATGGTGAACACGTCGACACCGGCGTCGTCGACGAGCTCGCGCATGACCGCTTCAACTTCGTCGAGGCTTTCGCCGAGCCCAAGCATGATGCCCGTCTTGCTGACGATGTCGTTTCTGATTTCCTTCACCCGCCTCAAGAGCTCGACCGATTGCGCAAAACTCGCTCCCGGGCGGACGTGCCGGTAGAGCCTGGGCACGGTCTCGATGTTGTGGTTCAAAATTTCGGGCCGCGCGCCCAAGACGGTCTGGAGTGAGGCGCGTGAGCCCTTGAAGTCGGGAATCAACACTTCGATCCTCGTATCCGGCATGCGCTCTCGTACGGCTTCGATCGTTCTCGCGAACATCACCGCTCCGCCGTCGGGAAGCTCGTCCCGATTCACCGATGTGATGACGGCGTGGGTCAAACCCATGGCCTCGACCGCATCGGCGACACGCCGCGGCTCGTCCTGATCGAGAACCTGTGGAAGCCCGGTCTTGACGGCGCAGAACCCGCACGATCGCGTGCACACGTCGCCCAGGATCATGAACGTCGCCGTCCCCTGTCCCCAACACTCGGCGACGTTCGGGCATCGCGCCTCTTCACACACGGTGTGCAGGCCCTTGTCCCGCATGATGCCCTTCAGGCGAAAGTAGTCGTCGCCGGTGGGAAGGCGTACTTTCAGCCAATCGGGTCGCGGGGAGCGCGTCATCGTCGCCATGGATGTAGCCTACTACAAGATCTTCTCGTCCCAGTCCTCGAGCCGCTGCTTCAAATCGGCCATGAACTGATCGGCGAGTGCACCGTCGATGAGCCGGTGATCGAACGACAGCGCGAGGTACACCATGGAGCGCACCCCGATGCCGTCGTTGACGACGACCGGCCGCTTGTGAATCCCGCCGAGAGCGAGGATCGCAACTTGCGGTTGGTTGATGATGGGCGTTCCGAAGAGTCCGCCGAACACACCGGGGTTCGTGATCGTGAACGTTCCGCCTTGAACGTCGGCGGGCATCAACTTCTTCGTGCGCGCACGCTCGCCGATGTCGTTGACGGCACGAGCGAGGCCGAGAAAGCTTTTCTCGTCCGCATGGTGGATGACGGGAACGATGAGCCCGCCGTCGAGCGCGACCGCGATGCCGAGGTTTTTGTCCTTGTGGTAGACGATGGAGTCGCCGTCGATCGATGCATTGAAAATCGGAAACGCTTTCAGCGACGACAAAACCGCGTGCACGAAGAAAGGTGTATAGGTGAGCTTGACGCCGTCCCGTTGAAAAGCGGCCTTGTACTCGGCTCGCTGGGCGACGATGCGGCTCACGTCGGCTTCGAACACGGTGGTGACATGCGCCGAGGTCTGCTGCGACACCACCATGTGCTCCGCGATGGACTTCCGCATCTTGCTCATGGGCTCGACGTGGACACGTGATTCGTGCGCGGACGCCGGCGCGGCAGGCGGAGGCGATGCTGCCGGCGGCCCAGATTGAGGAGCGGCGGGCGGCGCGGGAGGTGCCGGTGTCGGGACAACCCCCATAGGCGCCGCTGGCGGGGCGGGTGGAGCCTCGACAAACTTCAAAACGTCTTGCTTGGTGACGCGCCCACCGCGTCCGGTGCCCGTCAGACGAGAGAGGTCGATGCCGTGCTCGCGCGCCATCTTGCGCACTAGCGGCGAGCTGCGGAGGCCCGGTTGGGGATGTTGGGCCGGTTGAGGACGTTCGGGATGTTCCGGGGGCGAAGTATCAGTCCGAGGCTCCGGGGCAGCACCCGGTGGCGACGACGACCGAGCAGGGGTTGGCGGCGACGGAGGAGAAGGAGTGGTCGCCTCTTTGACTTCCCCACCGATGACTCCGATGACGGTATTAATGGGAACGGTCTCGCCTTCCTGCACTTTGATCTCGGACAACACCCCGGACGTCGGCGCGGGGATCTCCGTGTCCACTTTGTCGGTGGAAATCTCGAGGAGCGGCTCGTCACGCTCGACGGTATCGCCTACTTTCTTGAACCATTTGGTGACCGTTCCCTCGGCGATGCTCTCACCCATTTGCGGCATGATCACGTCAGTCATGAAACCGTCTTCCTTCTTCTAGATCCCCATTCAATACGCGTGGAGCGTCCGCGCTGCTCGCACCACGTCCTCGGGTTGGGGGATGAACGCATCTTCCAGTGATGCAGCATAAGGGACCGGAGTGTCGGGCGCGGTCACGCGCACGATGGGCCCGTCCAAATCGTCGAAAGCTTCTTCGGCGATGATTGCCGCGACCTCGCCCGCCATACCGCCGGTACGCGTGTCTTCGTGGAGGAGCATCACTTTGTTCACTCGGCGCACGGCGTCGAGAATACACTCTTGATCGAGCGGTACGAGACTTCGCAGATCGATGACCTCGAGCTCGATACCTTCGCCCGCCAACGTCTCCGCGGCCTCGAGCGCCGTGTACAACATCGCGCCATAGGTGATGAGCACGATGTGCTTCCCGCGCCGTTTCACCGCGGCCTTCCCGATGGGCACGATGTCGTCTGCGGCGGCGAGCTCGGACTCGGGCACTTTGATATGCCGATAGAGCTTCTTGTGCTCGAGATAGAGCACCGGGTCTTCGTCGCGGATCGCGGCTTTCATGAGACCGCGCGCGTCGGCAACCGTCGCCGGGGTCACCACTTTGATGCCTGGCGTGTGGACGAAGTGCATTTCGGGATTCTGCGAATGGAACGGGCCCGCTCGAACCCCGCCTCCCGACGGCCCTCGCAGAACGATGGGAACGCCGGCGCCCCAGCGGTAGCGGCTCTTCGCGGCGAAGTTCGTGATCATGTTGAACGCGTTCGCGATGAAATCGATGAACTGGAACTCGACGATCGGGCGGAGCCCGTTGAAAGCGGCGCCGATGGCGACGCCGGTGTACCCCTCCTCGCTGATGGGGGTATCGATGACGCGCTCGGGACCGAACTGTTCGAGAAACCCCGCGGTGACTTTGAACGCGCCGCCGTAGAGGCCGATGTCTTCGCCGAGGAGCACGATGTTCTTGTCACGCTCCATCTCGTCCCACATCGCTTGGCGTATGGCTTCGAGGTAGGTGATTTCGGACATATCGTGCTCGGGCTCTAGTATTAGCTGGTTAGAGCGGTGCGTAGAGACCTTCCTCGAGTCGTTCGACGTCTGCGGGCGCCGCACCGTCGGCAGCACGCAACGCATCGGATACGGATTCTTCGGCGCGCGCGACGAGTGTCGAGCGGTCGGCCTCCGAAAGCCAGTCTTGCTGGAGTAGAAACTTCTCGAACCGCCACGCGGGATCGTTGTCGACGTCCTTCGCTTCTTCGCCACCGTCGGAGTCGAGCCGTCCCACATCCCCGAACGGCGCGGGCACCGCGCTCTCGTTTCCGAAATAGCGCCGCGAGCTTCGTAACACCGCTTCGATCAACGTCGGACCATCGCCAGCCTGGGCACGAGCCATCGCGGTCTCCACGACTTGGACCACTTGCAGCAAATCGCTTCCGTCCACGGGAAGCGAAGCGAGCCCGTAGCCTTTGGCGCGTTCGTAGAGCTGCGCGACTTCGGAGCCTTCGCCCGACGCGGGGTAGCGGACGACGATGATGATGAGCGGGCACTTCGAAACAGCCGCGAAGTTGACGCCTTCGTGGAAGTCTCCGGTCGCGACCGCCTCTTCGGGCACGAGCGCGAGCGCGACGCGCTCTTGGTTCTGCACGCGGTAAGCGAAGGCCATACCCGCCATGACGCTCACGTGCGTCGCCGTGTGGCCGGTGGTCGCCACGAGACCGCGGGACAGATCGCCAAAGTAGCGAAGCCCTTCGCGGCCCCTGCTCGGTCCTGCCTCCTTGCCGAGAAACTGCAGCACGATCTCTTCCGGCTTGACGCCTCTGAGCAACAACGCCCCGACGGTCGGAAGCGACGATGCGAGCGCGTCTTTGGGAGTCGGCACGAACGATGCGCCCACACTGATGGCCTCGAGGCCGGTGCGAAGCCCGAGCGGCGTCGTGAGCTCGTTTTCGCGATGGAGCCGAACGAGAGCTTCTTCGAGCCGCCGGGTGAGCACCATGTAGTACAGGAGCTCTTGAAGCTGGCGTTTACCCAAACGCATTAGCGCGCGAACACCTCGAGATCGGCTTCGTGGGCCTCTCTGACGTCTCGGTCGAAGATACGCGCAAAGGCGCTTGAGGCGGCGTCTCTGACCGGACCACGCGCAACCGGTTCTTCTAGAAGATTTTCCATGGAACTTACTGTGCGCCCGAAGATACCACAGGGAACGATGTGTTTGAAATATTCGAGATCGGTAGCGACGTTGAGCGCAAAGCCGTGGGACGTGACCCAGCGCGAGACGCGAACGCCAATGGCGGCGAGTTTGCCACGTGGGTGCCAAACACCTGTCAGTCCCTCCTCGCGCGTCGCTTGGATATCGAACTCGCGGACGGCGTCGATGAGAAGCGCTTCGAGCGCTCGAAGATATTCGTGGACATCCGTCTTCCACGACTTCAGGTCGACGATGGGATATCCGACGAGCTGGCCGGGGCCGTGGAACGTGACGTCACCACCGCGGTCGGTTTCGATCACCGAAGCCTCGAGTTTGTCCAGGGTTGCCGCGTCGACGAGGAGATGTTCCCGCCGCGCGCTCCGACCCAACGTGTACGTCGGAGGGTGCTCGACGAAAACGAGGACGTCGGGTACGCGCCCCTCCTGCCGGGCGGCGACGAGACGTCTTTGGAGCGCGAGCGCTTCCTCGTAGCCGCGGCGGCCGAGATCGACTTGCCAGCAGGGCTCAGACATGGAGCGGCAGCTCGTATGCCCCGTGCGCCGCTTCGGCAACGGCTTCGGAAAGAGTGGGGTGCGCGTGCACCGCATGCATCAGAGATTCGGCGGTGGCCTCGTGCTCGAGCGCCACGACCGCTTCGGCGATGAGATCGGTGGCGTGAGGTCCGATGATGTGGACGCCGAGAAGCTCTCCGTATTTCGATTCGCTCACGACTTTCACGAAGCCCTCGTTGTCGCCGAGGATGGTGGCTTTCGGGCTCGCCGCGAAGGGGAACTTGCCGACCTTGACCTCGTAGCCTTTGTCGTTGGCGCTCTCAATGGCGGCGGCTTCGGTTAGACCGACGCTCGCGACTTCGGGCGTGCAATACGTGGCGCCCGGCATGTGCAGGTAGTTCAAAGGCTCAACCGAACGACCCGCAATACGCTCGACGGCGAGGATACCTTCGGCCGATGCCACATGAGCGAGCTGTTGCGTCGCGACGATGTCGCCGATGGCATAGATTCCTTTCGCCGTCGTCTCCATGAACTCGTCGACGACGACGTTGCCTCGCTCGAGCTTGGCCCCGACTTGTTCGAGACCGATGTTCTCGGTGCGTGCCTTCCTCCCGACAGCGACGAGGAGCTTGGTCACGTTGCGTGTGTCCTTCGTGCCATCGGGGCGTGTGAACTGGACGTCGACACCCGAGCCGTCGCTCGCCACATTTACGCCATCGACTCTCGTTTCCGTCAACGTCTCGATGCCGCGCTTCGTGAACGATTTGTAGAGCTCATCGGAGATTTCCTCGTCTTCGACGGGCACGACTCTCGGCAAGACCTCGATGACGACGACTTTCGTGCCGAAGCTATGGAACATGGAGGCGAACTCGACGCCGACGGCGCCAGCGCCGATGACGCCGATGCTCTCCGGCTGCGCTGGCAGCGCGAGCATCTCGGTGTTGGACACGACCGTCTGACCGTCCATAGGAACGTTTGGTATGGACCTCGGCTCGGAGCCGGTCGCCACGATAATGTTCGTGGCGGCGACGGTCTTCACACCCTCTTCCGTCTGGACTTCCAGTTTCCCCGCTCCCGCGATCCGTCCGAAGCCTGTGAGCGTCTCGACGTTGTTCTTTCGGAAGAGGTACGCCACGCCGCCGGCGTTTTTCTTGATGATCCGGTTCTTCCGCTTCATCAACGCGGGCCAGTCGAGCCGAAGTCCCTCCACGATGACACCCTGGTCGCCCGCCCGCCGTAACCGATCCAGGAGCTCCGCCGTGTAGAGGAAGACTTTGCTCGGAATGCACCCGACGTGAAGGCATGTGCCGCCGAAATACGGGTCTTTCTCGACCACGAGGGTCTTCAGGCCCAGTTGCCCGGCGCGGATCGCGGCGACGTAGCCACCGGGGCCGCTTCCGAGAATCGCAACGTCGTAGCCTGTCTCGTTCGCCATCGTTCCTCTTCTGGCCTTTTGGCCCTACTACGGAGCTTTCTTATTTTGTTCGCACGCCGAGCACGCTCCAGCACGGGTGCAACCTCGCAACTAACTGCGAGTCAATCATTTACACCAACCTAATCAGCTCGCGCGAGCGCCAAAGTGTATCGCGCCTGGGGCGACGAGGCAAATAAATCGTTGAGAAGTAGGCCCGTTATTTTGAGGCTCGGGGAGCCCTGCGTGATAAACTAACCGAGTAAGGCTCGCCCAGTGGCATCTATTGAGTTTTATTAGGCTTATACGGATCGCTCGTCAAACCATCCCCGACACAGATGTCCTCACAGTGTTGCCGCGAACCGCAATCCTTACTTGGACCTCCATAAAGCGGTGTTGAGCTCGGATGGCAAAAAAAGCCAAAAAGAAGGTTTCGGCACGAAGCCGCGCTAAAGCGAAGAAGAAGAAGAAGGCAATGGCGGTCAAGAGAGCGGTCAAGAAGCGTTCTTCCAAGGCAGGGAAGAAGAAGTCCGCAGCGCGGAGGAGTGCCTCGAGGCCGAAGCCCAGAACCTCGAAGAAAAAACAGGTCAAGGCAGCCAAGACAGCCAAGACAGCCAAGGCCAAGACAGGACGACGGCCGGTGCCGATTCGCGCCAGAAGGGTCGCGAAGCCAGCCCCGGTCGAACAGACGCCCGCTCTCGTACCAGTTCCCTTGCCCGAAGGGGTTCGCCCGCAGCGGAGCGGCGAGTCCAACGAGCGCTCCGCCCATCTCGACAAGCTCAAGCAGATGTTCGATGCAGCCCCGATCAGCCACCACCTGGGTATGGCCCTCGGATACTGCGAGAACGGTGTCGCTCGCGTGCGCCTTCCGTTCCGCAAGGAGTTCGAAGAGGGCCACGGTGTCATCCATGGAGGACTCATCGGCCTTTTGGCCGATACCGCTGGGAACTTCTCCGTCGGCTCGGTGTCTCCCGGCTCGACCGTGAAAACCGTCGAGTTCAAGCTCAGCCTGCTCACCAGCGTTCAGGGTGACCTTCTCGCCATCGGCGAGGTGGTTCGCAAGGGCCGAACCCTGGCGACGTGCCGGCTCGAGGTCGTCGAAGGCAACGACCGCGTCGTCGCCATCGGCCTCGCAACCTACGCGCTCCAAGCGGTGTAGCCCAGGCAACTCTCCGTTCCCATCGGCAAAGCCCTGGTCCCCTGTATCAGAACAAACTAGATAAAGCAGAGCTTGCCGAAACCCTTCTAAGTGCATGAATCTTATGAATCTTATGGGCTGGCGAAAAGCCTAACTTTGTATAGTAATCAAAGATCCAGGGGACTAGGTATTCGAGCACTCCCGTCTCCCGAGCATCCCCTGCCCTTGCCCTTGCCCCTGCCCGTGTGGGGCGGGGCGGGGCGGGACAGGGGCAGGGGAAGCTAAGCCGGCTTCGCCGGCGATCTAGCCTCGGCCTCCACGAAAACGCGCTTCACCCGAGGCAACGACTCCTTCAGTCCTCGATCCAGCTTGGCGATGACGGCCTCGATCTGATCGGCGGTGGCCGAGTCGACGAACTCGACGCTCAAGTTCACCAGGATGAACTGCGGTCCCATGTGCATCGTCAGGACTTCGTTCACGTGTTGGATCTCGGGCGCGCTTTCCGCGAGCTCTCGAATACGGTTCACCACTTCGGGGTTGGCGCTCTCACCGATGAGCAAGCTTTTGGTCTCGTAAGCGAGCCAAATCGCGGTGGCCCCGAGAATCAGCCCGATGACGATGGACGCGGCACCATCGAAGTACACAATGCCGGTCATTTGCGTCAACAACAGGCCGACGAAGGCGACGATTAGCCCCGCCATGGCCGCGGAGTCCTCGAACAGCACGACGAACAACGTCGGATCTTTCCCCTCTTGTACGGCGCGGATGTAACCCTTGCGACCCTTGTGCTCCGAGAACTCCTTTAATGCGAAGCCCCAGGCTCCTCCTTCGAACAGCATGGCGAGACCGAGCACGATATAGTTGACGTGCGGGCTTTCAATGAGCGTGGGATGCAACACGTGCCGGGTGCCTTCATAGATCGAAACACCGGCACCCACCGAGAAAATCAGAATCGCAACGATGAAACTCCAAAAGTAAAGCTCTTTCCCGTGGCCGAAAGGAAAGTCCTTGTCGGGAGGCCGCTGGGATCGCTTGAGCCCGTACAAGAGCAACATCTGATTGCCAGTATCCACCAGCGAGTGGATTCCCTCGGACATCATCGCCGAGCTACTCGTCACCGCCGCGGCGGTGAATTTCGTGATCGCGATCAGAAAATTGCCGATGAGCGCCGCATAGATGACCTTCTTCGATCCCAACGCCATATCAACACGTCAGGTCGCTGGCCCCGACCCTACGAAACGCCACATTTCCTCGAAGAGCTTTTCTTTGTTCGCCGTCAATCGATGATCACCACCCGCGATCTCGACGAGCTCGACATGCTCGAGGCGCTCGGCAAAGCGGCGCGAGAGTTGGCACGGCACCACTTCGTCGTCCGATCCATGCAAAATCAGACTGGGGGTCTTGAGTCGGCGCCGGAGGCTTTCCGTGGGGTAGCGCGTCTCGTCCTCCACAAACCCATATCCGAGATCGAAATCGGCGTAGCCGGTATCGAGATGCAGCACGCCGTCGCGACGCCACTGCTTCGCCTTGTCCGGCCCGAGCGACAGAAGAAGCCGAGCGGCCATCTCGAACGCCGGTGCGATGACCATAACGCGGGTGACGATGCCGGGTTTCTGGGCTGCGAACCAAAGCGCGGTCAACCCACCCATCGATGAGCCAATCAAGTGGACGGCGGCGAACGGACCGTCCCGCGACTCGATGAAGCTCAGGCCCCGTTCGAGATCGTTGATGTTCCGCGTGCCCGACAGATCGACGAGGTCGCCTTCCGAGTCACCGTGCCCGGTCAGGTCGAGGCTCGCAAACGCTTCCCCGCGACGCGCAATCTGTCGCGCGAAGTAGAGTGCTTTTTCGCCTCGACGGTTGGAGCTCAACCCGTGAAGAAAAAACCACAACCGTGAGCTCTTGGTGGCGGGGGGGATGAAATCCAACGCGAGCCGCGCCTCGCCGGCGTCTTTGGGTTCGACCCACTGGGGAGGGCTTTCGCTCATGTCAGCGGTAAGTGTAGCTTCCGCGCTCTAGCGCACGCAATGGGTCACGAGTCGACGAGATCGCGCGCTTTCTTGAACACCCGGTGGAACATCGACCGAGTGAGCCTTCCGGTAAACGTGTTCTGTTGGCTCGGGTGGTAGCTGCCGAGAAGCCGCACGCCGCCGGGGAGCTCGGCGTCTGAACCGTGAGCGAACTTGGGCTTCGGCTTAGGAACGACCCGACCCGACTCGCGCCACGCGGCGAGAAAACCGTCGAACGCGATACGGCCGAGGACAAGGACGACCTTCACATCGGCGAGCGCCTCGAGCTCGCGCACGAGATAACCGCGACAAGCTTCGATCTCCTGGCGCGTCGGCTTGTTGTCGGGTGGGGCGCAGTGCGCCGTTGCCGTGATGTAGGCGTCTTCGAGCTTCAAGCCGTCACCGATCGCGGTGGCGTCGGGCTGGCTCGCAAACCCGTGCTCGTGCATCGCCCGGTACAACCAATCGCCGCTTCTGTCACCGGTGAACATGCGACCCGTTCGATTGGCCCCATGAGCGGCGGGAGCAAGGCCGACGATGAGCAGGCGCGCCCGTGGATCGCCGAAGGACGGAACCGCTTTCGCCCAGTAATCCTCGTCAGCGAAGCGTTTTGTTTTCGTCACCGCGATGCGCTCGCGATGCGCAACCAAGCGAGGGCAGATGCGGCACTGAGTGACTTCGTTCGAGATTAGCGGTATTCGGTTTTCAGCATTCAGCATTCAGTTCACTTAGCGCCTTGCCGGCATCGACGTCGTACAAATCAACTCCAACGTGCTGGTAAAGAGGCTAGCCTCGTTACCGGCGATACCTTATAGGCTCGGCACCACTTTGGCGAACGGCACAACGCGAATTGGACTGGATGCTGAATGCTGGATGCTGATCTCCGACTACTCCCCCCCCCGCGGCGTCCAGAACCGCTCTATAACGCTCGAAGTCGCCGCGTGCGATGTGGGGCCTCAGAAAAGTAATGTCAAAGTTTTGGGACGCGACACGCACCGTCAACGCGCTGGCGCTGACGCGGGTCAATCGCTCGATTTCAGCGACGTGCCAGTGCCACGTGCCGTGTCGCGACGTCTCGAAAGCGATCCCGTCCGCCCGCAGTAACAAGTCTCCGGTGCAGTGGCCGACGAGATGCTCGTGACGCGCGACGAAGCGCATGGGAAGGGACTCTTGAAACCGAGCGCGCTCGAGCCCCTCGGACAACTCCGCCGAGCCCGGGTAATCGGGATGGTGTGCGGTGATAGCGTTCAACAACGCTTCGCCGTCGTCGACCCTGCCTTCTTCGCGCGCACGCTCGGCGTCGGCAAACAGTGCGCTCATGGATTGTGCTGGTTGGGTTGCGCTCTGTTCCGGCGCCGGTTGCGGCCAAAACCAAGCGGCCAGTGCGACGCCAGTCATGAGCGCCGCGGCCATCCATCGACGAAGCCGGCTCGGGCGGGTTGACGGAATCGGCTGCGTGGGTTCCAGATCGACGAGCGTTCCTCGCTCGAGAGCGTCGAGGTGGTCGATCAAAGAATGCGCCGAGCGATACCGATCTTCCGGCTTTTTCTCGAGCAGTCGAGCGCACACGACGTCCCAGAGGGGCGAAACACCGGGACGCGCGACCGACGGCGGTATCGGCTCATCGTGCAGTACGCGATAGATCGTCCGGCTCACCGTCGCCGCATCGAACGGGCGCTCTCCAGTCAGTAGCTGATAAAGAATCACGCCGAGCGAGAACAAGTCACTCCGTCCGTCGACGCGTTCGCCCGAGAAGATCTCCGGCGACATGTAGCTCGGTGTTCCGATGAACTCTCCCGTTGCGGTCAGGTCGAGAGCTTCGACCTTGGCGATGCCGAAGTCGACGAGCTTGATCATGGGACCGGGCTGGTAGAGAACGTTCGCGGGTTTGATGTCGCGGTGTACGATGCCTTCACCGTGAGCGTAGTCCAGAGCGCTCGCGAGCTGGCGAATGATGAGCCGCACTTCGTTCTCTTCGGGAAGACCGCGTTCGATTAGCTGCGATAGTCCAATCCCGGGAAAGTACTCCATGGCGATGAACGGCTCATCACCCGTGAAGTCGGTGTCATAGACGCTGACGATGTGCGGGTGTAGCAGATTGCCGGCAATTTTCGCCTCGCGGCGGAAACGCTCGAGAAACGTTTGCCGTTGGGCGTCGTCGAGAGAGAAGCCGAGTCGCACGACCTTGATAGCTAATATCCGATCGAGCTCGGGATCGCGCGCCTTGTAAACGACACCCATATTGCCTCGCCCGATCTCTTCGAGCAGCTCGTAGCGGGAAAGGTAATTTTCGGGCAATGTGCGTGGCTCGGCACGGCGTCCTGGTTGTGGACACCTGAAAACGCTGGGGGGTTCGACGTGTCGAATTTGTGTTCTTCAGTCATGTTAGCACCTGGAGCCCGATTTCCAACGGGGCTGCCGCTCTCTGAGGGTGTGTGGTTTTCCCCACAACAAAGCGTGGGGAAATTCCTACGCCATTGAATCGACCCGCGAACACTTGCGTTTTGCGAACGGACAAATTAGCCTGAAGGTATCTCCCGTCACGATCGAAATGTACTCACCCTCGACGTGTGCATGGTCGCGATCGTGAGGAGGCTGGATGGAGCTCGTTGGACACCAAGTAGGCGCATACAGAATCTTGTCTCTCCTCGGTCGTGGTGGTACGGCCGAGGTCTATAAAGCGTTTCACCCCGCGTTGAAACGTGAGGTCGCCGTCAAGGTGATCCTCCAGGAAGTGAGCCACGACCACGACTGGGTGCGGCGCTTCCGCCAAGAGGCTGAGCTTCTCGGTCGGCTCGACCACCCGCATATTCTCCCGGTCTACGACGCGGGCGAGCACGAGGGAAGACCTTACCTCGTGATGAAGTACATGGCCGACGGCCGAACGCTCCGCACGCAGCTTTCGGGGCAACCGTGGCCGCTGAACCGAGCGGTCAAAGTCGTCGGTCAAGTCGCCGAGGCTCTCGACGCAGCGCACCAAGCGGGCGTCGTCCACCGCGACATCAAACCCTCGAACATTCTGGTCACGCCAGACCTCAGATGTCTGGTGTTCGACTTCGGTATCGCCAAGCCGTTCCGACGGGACGAGAACACCACCGGCTCCGGCCTCATCGTCGGAACACCCGAGTTCATGTCGCCCGAACAGTGCAAGGGCGACAAGATCGACCACCGCTCCGACATCTACTCCCTCGGCGTCATGACATACCAGATGCTCACCGGCCACGTACCGTTCTCCGCGGAGACAGCGGTCGGCATTCTCATGAAGCATCTGACCGAGCCGCTTCCGATCCCACCGAAAGGGGTCGCGCTCCCGCCGGCGGTCAACGGTGTGTTGCGGAAGTCGATGGCGCGTGACGCAAGGGACCGCTTCGATGCCGCAGGCGAGTTTGGGGTCGCGTTTCATCAATCGGCTGATCAGCGCGCGACGGTCACGCTGCACGCTGGAGAGATCCGACGGGCGGCAACGCCGACGTTGAAACTCCCTCAGTGGGTGCGCAAGTGGAAGCGCCAGGAGATCCGCCTCGGTCTCGCCGGCGCGGTGCTACTGACAATGGCGGGAGCGATCTATGCACTTTGGCCGAGCTCGTCAACACCACAACAAGGGACCGCGATCGCCGGGCCGCCGGCACCGCCGCTCGTTACGGAGGGGGCGGAGGGAGCAACGACCGATGCCAACGCCGACGCTCCCGAGTCTCAGCCCGCTCCGCTACCGCTTCCCCCTTCGGCGCCGGTTCGCCGCCCGGGACATATCGATACGAACCCATCGATATCGCTCGGCAGCCTCCATATCGAGTCGAATGCGCCGGCGAGCGTGCTGTTGGATGGACACCCGATCGGAGCGGCGCCCGGCGTCTTCCAATCGGTCGAGCCCGGTGAGCGAAGCGTTATCCTCGACGCCGGCCAAGGCCGCGTCCACGAGCAAACCGTGGTTGTCACCGCCGGCTCCACGCACCACCTTCGTTTCGATTTCGAGACGACGCCGGTGGACGTCACCGGTGCGATGGCCCGACCGCATCAAAGCGAAAGCATCGTGTCGAGCGCTACGAGCACGACGTCACGAAGATTCGACCGACCGCCGCGCATTCGCGAGTGGACAGGCTGGCTGACGGATGCGGATTGCGGAGCGACGGGGGGCAAGCAAGGCGCCCTTCACCTACGGTGCGCCGAACGTTGTATCCGATCGGGACAGCAGCCGATGCTGTACTCGCGCGGCAAGCTCTATCGCATCGATGGATTCGAGAACGTGACCATCGTTCGCGGCGAGCCGCTTACGGTTCGAGGCTGGCTCGAGCTCGACACGATCCACGTCAGCGAGCCATAAAGTTAAAGTTAAAGCGGGCACGGCTCTTTGCCCCCACGCCCTTAACCGTGCCCACTTTTCTCGAGAACGCTACCGGAGGAAGAACGCCTGCCACAGGACGGGAATTCTGCGGCTCGACGTTCTCCCTCCGGTCCCCGGATGCCGGCCTGGTCCGAACACTCACCCCCCACACGAGCGTTACGTGTCCATTCCCAGCCGGCTTCGCGTCGCTCCAACCAAAGTAGCCCCACAATGCCCCTCAGGTATTGCAAGGCGAATGCCAGGAGCACGCTCGCGAGCCGATCGCGCTAACCACTACGGCATAACGGGTTACGCTTTTGGCGTGATCAGCGGGAGTGTAGCGGCGGTGGGAACACTCGATCGTTTACGCCGCCCCGGTGTAGCGCCGGTCGCTACACTTAATCTTGCTCAGCGAGGGTCGCTACACGTCGCTTTCGCCCGGATCGCGCCCCTTCCGCGAGCGCAGGTTCTTGTGAATCAAGGTGCGATGCATCCCGGACTCTTTCGCGGCGTGGCTGATGTTACCGTCCGTTTGCGACAGCACGTAGTCCACGAAGCGGTCCTCGAGCTCCTGGGCATAGATCCCAGAGAGCTCCTGAAGCTCGTTGCGGCGGCGTTTCAGCTGGGCGTAGTCCCGCGGGAGGTCGGCCATGAGCCGCTTGAAGGGGTCTTTGGCAATCTTCAAAATATTCTTCCGCGTGCCCGAAACCTCTTGGGGCAGATCGTCGAGGGTGATCGATCGGCCGCGATTCTCGACGACGAGCCGTTGCACCACGTTCTCGAGCTGGCGGATGTTGCCGCGCCACTCGTGATTTCGTAGACAGTCATAAACCTCAGGCTCGATCTGAGGTCGTTCCTTGAGGCCAATCTCGATCGTGAAAACGTTCACAAAATGGTCGACGAGCAACGGAATGTCTTCCTTCCGCTCGCGCAACGCCGGGAGCTCGATCGGGTACACCCACAGGCGATAGTACAAATCCTCGCGAAATTCCCCTTGTTGCACCAGCTCGCGAAGGTCTCGATTCGTCGCCGCCACCACGCGCGTGTCCACGCTGATCGTGCGCCTGCCACCGAGGCGCTCGAACGTGCGCTCTTGCAGGAACCTGAGAAACTTCGCCTGCAGCTTTTTCGATAGCTCGCCGATCTCGTCGAGAAAGAGCGTCCCCGAATCGGCCATTTCACAACGGCCCATGCGGTTGACCGCTCCGGTGAACGCGCCCGGCTCGGTACCGAAGAGCTCCGCCTCCAGCAAATCCTCGGGGAGGGCGTCGCAGTTCACCACGACGAGAGGTTTGTTCGCGCGATCGCTCGCTTTGTGAATCGCGCGCGCGACGAGCTCTTTACCGGTGCCGCTCTCGCCGTCGATGAGCACGGTCGCTTGTGTGGGCCCTACCTGCTCGATGCGCTCGATGATCTCGAGCATCCGCGGTGACGAGCCGACGAGCCCGTCGAAATACGTTTTCCCCTTCATCTCGCGGTACAGACGCTTGCGGGCTTCCACCTCCTCGTCGAGGCGGAGGGTCGCGTTCAAAAAGACCGCGGTAAGTCGTCCGAGAGCTCGCAGTAGCTCGAGATCTTTCTCACCGAACGCGCCGCTGGCCCGCTGGTTCTCGAAATAGATGCAGCCCGCCAGATAGTCTTTGAAGCGCAACGGGATGGCGAGAACGGAGCGGAGCTTGAGCTGTTGAGCGCTCTCCTCGTTCGCGAGGAGCTCGTCGACTTGAGCGTCGTCGACGAGCACGGAGTCGTTTCCGGCAGCGATCTCTCGGATGATGGTGCGGCTCACCCGGGGGTCGTGGTCAATGCTTTGGTGCCGGTCGTTGCGCGCGGCCATGACCTCTGCCTCGGACTCGGCGCTGCGAAAAAGCAAAACCGCGCCCGAGCCGGCTCCGACTTCGGCAAGCAGGTCGTCGAGCACTCGTTCCGAAGAAACGGTGTGCGGAGCGCTCCTCGAAAAAATGCATGGCGGTCCGAGTCGCGAGATCGACGAAGGGCGAGTGCAACACCCCGGTGCCCTTCGTGTAGAGCTCGTTCTCGAGCTCGGTGATGGCGGCGTCCAACGACTGGAGAATTTCGGGGGCGACCGACGGTCGTGGTTGGTGAGCGGCCGACAGATCGTGAACGCGCTGGTGCAGCCCCTTCAGTCCGGTCAGGACTTTCTGATACGAAGCGCCTTCTTCGGAAATAGGATCTTTACGTCGCGACACGTCGGCTCCATAAACAGGCACCCCGGTTGCGAGAATCTGCGGGGGAGCCCGCAGCCCGCAGCCTTTACTCTAACTCAAGACGACGCCGGGGGGGAAGAAGAAGCCACCTCCCCGTTCCTATGGCTCTTTGGGGCGGGGTGGAGGATGTTTCGTAGGACGAATCGCTGGCTTTCTACAAACACATTCAAACATAGCGGGCATCGGTCGAGATGACTCAGGATCTTCGAACGGGTGCCGCCGTCACAAAGCCCATCGATGAGCTGAGCGAGCGCCTCGGCGTCCGGGCAAACCCCGCGCGCCAACCGCCGTTGGATCATCATGGCTCATCCTCCCGTTTTATCCAGGCCGTTTATAGCAGGCAATTCTGGGCAACTTCTGCCCTGCCTGCCCTGCCCGGGTTAGACGGCTAGCGACGTAGTCTTCACGCCCGGGGACGCCGACGTTTTCGAGAGCATCCTCCTCGACGCGCTTGGCACGTTGGCGGCGTGGGAGTTGGATCGCGAGATCCCAGAGAGCCTCCCCGCTGAGAGCTGTATCTGTCCGGGTGAGAAGCATTTCTCGGGCCTCGTGGAAGTCGATACCATCGCGGTAGAGGAGCGTTTCCAGCTCGACCGCAGTCGCCCCGAGCCTCGTGGCGGTCGTGGACGGACGCCATTTACCCCACTTCTGGGTACGGTAGTCGAGGAAAAGTCGCTGCATGACGACGGTGAGGTACGTCCGGAAGCTACTGTCGCCACGGTATTTCCGAAGCCGGGCGTAGTCGTTCTCGACGAGTTTCAGCATGGCGTACGACGTAAAGTCCTCGCGTTCGTCCGTCTCCAGGCGATTGCGACGGGATAAAAAGCGAATGAGCTCCTCGACCAGCGAATAATGGGCCTCGAAGAGCTTGCGGCCTTGGGCTTTCGTGCTGTTCGACATATCGTTCCTCCCACTCGACTCTCACAAGAAAGATTCGAGCGCTTCTATTGGAGTCAACGTCGAGGATCGAAAACCCGAACAGGTTTTTTTTGGGATTTTTTTCGGCAGGAAGGCAGGAGTTCGTCGCGGTTTCCTGTACTAATAACTCTCGAAAGCTTCTTTTCTGGAAAAGAAAACTCACCGGTATCTCTGCGAAACCTCTGCGTCCTCTGCGCCTCTGCGGTGATTTCTTTCTTTTGAAGCCGGCTAGAGCAATCGTTCGTAGAGAGCTTCGTATTGGGGAATGATCTTGTGGCTGTCGAACTCGGATTGAGCGCGCGCGCGGCCGGCATCGGCGAAGCGGCCGTGTTTCTCGGCGTCCGAGAGGAGTCCGATGGCGGCGTCAGCCATGGCCCGGACCTCACCCACCGGGACCAAATAGCCGGACTCACCATCGGTCACGACTTCGGGAAGCCCGCCCACCCGCGTTCCTATTACAGGGACGCGGCAGCTCATCGCCTCGAGCGCAACGAGACCGAAGCTCTCCTGCTCACTAGGAAGAAGCAGCAGATCGGCGCAGCTCAATAGGTCCTCGAGGTAGTCCTGCTCGCCGAGGAAATGTACGTGCTCGGCCAGACCGAGCTCTTTGGCGAGCTGCCGCACGAAGAGTCTTTCAGGCCCCTCGCCGACGAGCAGCAACTTCGCCGGGATCTCGCGTCGAACGAGATCGAACACGCGAACGACGTCGGTCACGCGTTTCACCGGACGGAAGTTGGACGCGTGGATGAGGATTTTCTCGCCCGCGGGCGCCCAGTGCTCGGCGCCGTAGTCCGAGGTTGTTCGTCCTCGCGACGTATCGATGAAGTTGTAGATGACGTCCACTTCGCGCTCGAGCGAGAACTCATCGATCGTGCGTTGTCGCAGAAACTGAGACACCGCCGTCACTGCGTCGGAAACTTCGATCGCGAATTTGGTGACGCGGTGGAACGATTCGTCGGCGCCGACGAGGGTAATGTCGGTGCCGTGCAAGGTCGTCACGATCTTCGGGGCGCCTTCGCCAATGATTTCTTTGGCGAGGAACGCGCTGACGGCATGCGGCACCGCGTAGTGCGCATGGATCACGTCGAGGCTCTGCTCCGCGGCCACTTCGGCGAGCTTCGTCGCCAGGCCGAGCGTATACGGCGGGTACTTGAACAAAGGGTACGTGGCGACTTCGACCTCGTGGACGCGTACCCGCGGATTGAACTCTCGGAGCCGAAACGGCACCGAGTAGCTCACGATATGAGCGATATGCCCGCGCTCCGCGAGGCCGAGCGCGAGCTCGGACGCGATGACCCCGCTGCCGCCATGTGAGGGGTAGCACACGATGGCGATGTGCATCAGGTAATCCTCGTGAACAAGCGATCGAAGAACTGAATCGGGTCGTCCACTTTCATGGCCTCGCGTAAGTAGAATGCCTCGCCGAAATCGGTGTCGATCAACGCTCCGTGATAGCGATCGATGGCTTCCACGCGATTCAGAAAACAGGGCTGGCTGATGTAGGTCTCGGGACCCGCTTTGTCTTCGCTATGAAGTTGGGACGCATACGCACGCACCGCGCGCATCTTGACTTCGTAGAACGGCGTGATATCGATGACGAACGAGGGCGCTATCTTGTGCGGCACGAGATAGTAGAGCACGCAGTTCGGCCGGTGTGGCGCTCCGCCGGCTTGGTATTTGCTGAGACCGGCGAGATAAGCCGCTTCTGCGACCAAGGTGCCCGACGCGGTGTGGTCCGGATGGTTGTTCTCCGGATAGTTCGTGAACACGAGCTTGGGTTTGTGCTCGCGAATGGATTCGACGACGGCTCGTTTCGTTGCTGCGCTCACGACGAGACCGCCGTCGCCCAGATCCAGCGTCTTGCGGACGGACGCGTGCAGAAGCTCCGCCGCCTCGGCCGCCTCACGCGACCGATCTTCACGCGTTCCCCGCGTCCCCATTTCCCCCGCGGTGAGATCGACGATACCGGTGCGATACCCGAGCGAGTGCAGCTTGAGAAGCGTGCCCCCCATGGTGAGCTCGACATCGTCCGGGTGCGGACCAAAAGCAAGCACGTCGACATGCATTGGTTGGATTCTACAGCATTGTTGGTATTCGGCATTCGGTCCAAATCAAGCCCGGCCGGTCATCGACATTGTGCAGGACAACGAGCCTGCCGGTAAACAGGCCAGACTCGTTACAGGCGAGACCTCAAAAGATTGGCACCAGGGTGCCTAACCGGCACAACGTGAATTGGACCGAATGCCGGATGCCGCCTCAGATAACTAATTCCAGGTATATAGCGCCTCTCGTAGGTCGATCCTGATTTCCAAAACCGAGCTCGAAGGCCAGGCGCACGCGGGGATGGAGCCAGATCTTCAGTCCGGGGAAGAACTCGAAGAAAGATTTGGCGGGATCGGCCGTGCCGGGAGGAGGGCCGCGAACGAGCTCCGCGCGAGCTGTCACCACGAGCTCGTCGCGGATGGCGAAGTCGAGTTGGGCGAAACCGCCAGAGAAGCTCAGCGCTTCGTTCGTCCCGCCGGGGTTCGCCGGATTTGCGAACGAGTTCGCGTTCCGGCCGTAGAGAAACGTGCCATAGACGTGGGCTTGCCCGAGGTACACCGATACATCACCACCGAAGCGCAAGAGGTCATCATCCCAATTCAGAATCTCCTGCTCGATCATTCTTGCGAGCCTGTTGCGGCCCCAGTACACGTACATCCCCGCCCGGCCTTCGCCGAAGCGGCGCATCAAGCGGCCGAAAACATTCGCGTCGAACTGCCCGCGCTTCCTAGAAGCTCGGTTTGCTCCTCGCTTTCGTTCGCATCCACGACCGAGATCGACCAGCGGGTCGCGTCATCGATGAAGCCGCCGAGCTCGAGGCCGTCATGATGAACCCCGATGTTGTCCGTCTCGAATCCGGTATTCGCAAAATAGATTTCGTAGCGGAAGAGCTGCGGTGTCCTCGTTTGCGTGAACGGAAGGTCGAGCTCGATACGCCCGCCTCGGACGTAGATCTCGTCGGGAGCCAGCTCGACTCGCAGGAAGGCGTTGTCCAACCCGACCCGTGTCGAGTCCTCACTTTCGATGACGTAGTTGTCGTCGATCCAATAGGACACGCGGCTTCCAAGATTGCCGGCGCTCACGAGTCGGAACAGCCCGCGCGTCTGAGCGTCGCCTTTCTCTTCGAACGTCTGACGCAGCGTGGCGCGCAAGCTCACCGGAACCGATCTCAGCCAGTCCGAGACTTCGGTCACGTCGTCGTCGAGACGATAACCCCTCTCTTTGAACTGTTCGCCCAAAACGCTGAGCTGGGGATAACCGTCGTGGCAGAAATGACACGGGAGCTGGTAGCGCCGGGCGAAGGCAGGAATCGCATCCGCGGCCTCGGGCACGATGACCGAGACGGTCCAGAACAGAAGAAGAAAACGGAACGGGCATTTGAGCATGGGGAGATGAAATCGTTATCCAAACGATATCAACAAGTTGCAGATTTGTCGAGATGCGTTTGCCAAACAAGGGTCTCTTGGTTAACAATCACTCACACGAATCCGGAGGGGCGCCGGCGAACCCCGCTTCCGTGCAGGCGGCGTCCTGACGTAACGGCAGGCTGAAATAACGTATCCTCGAGAAATGGAGGGGCTGTGGATTTACTGAAGATTGCGAGCGTACCGGCCGCCACGGTTTCACCGACCTCCACGGTCGTCGACGCGGTGCATCTCATGAACGACCAGCGCGTCGGAGCCGTCGCGGTCACGAACGACAACACGTTGGCAGGCATTTTCACGGAGCGCGACTTGATGATCCGAGTCGTGTTGGAAGGCAAGGATCCGAAAACGACTCCAGTTGGCGACGTCATGACGGCGAACTGCACCTCGGCCCAAAAAGACATGTCGATGGGCGAAGCGCTCCAGATCATGACCGAGAAGCATTTCCGTCACCTCCCAGTCGTCGACGACGACAATCAGGTATTGGGGTTGTTGTCGATACGGAACTTGCTACACCAGCGAGTGGACAAGCTCAGTCAGGAGTTGGATTCCGTCGTAGCTTTCTTTACCGCCGACGGCATTGGTGGTTGAGTCGGCGGTCGCTATCCGCTTCCCGCCGTCCGCTATCCGTGGTTGAGCAGACCGGGTAGCGGATTGCGGAAAGCTGCCACCATAGAATGCCCAATGAAACACCTCCGAAAAACCCTAACCTTCGAAGTTCCCGCGCGCATGGACTTCGTGAATATCACGTCAGACATTGAAGATGCCGTACGTGAGAGCGGTGTCGCGGAGGGCCTTTGCCTCGTGAACGCGATGCACATTACCGCGTCGGTGTTCATCAACGATGACGAGCCCGGCCTTCATGAAGACTACAAGAAGTGGCTCGCACCGTTCGATGCCAGCCCCGAGCGCTATCACCACAACCGCACCGGCGAAGACAACGGCGATGCGCACCACAAACGCCAGGTGATGGGCCGCGAAATCGTCGTCGCCATCACCGAAGGCAAGCTCGACTTCGGCCCGTGGGAGCAAATCTTCTACGGCGAGTTCGACGGCCGAAGGGCGAAGCGAGTTTTGGTGAAGATTATTGGGGATTAGGCGCTAAGTTTCGCCGCCCGCTACCCGGTCTGCAAACCGGACGGCGGACGGCGGGAAGCGGATAGCGACCTCAATCGCATTTCGCGAATTGACTTCCACCGAGCCGCTGGCACACTGTCGGGGCACGAGCGGCCTTTCCGCCGTCGAGCAATACCGCATCGCTCCACCCCTCGGGCACGGGCTGTTCGAGCACGTCGAGGACGCCGAGGTCCACGGCGCCTATTCGCATCGCCTGGTAACGCAGATAAGGGATGAGCTCATCGAAATTTCCAGGATGTGCGACCGCGAGAAAGGTCTCGCCTTGTTTCATGTCGAGGCGCTCAATGATCTTCTTCGCCATCGCTTCGTAGTCGAGCTCGAACCGAGGTGGCACCGATTGCGCATGCACGGATGCCGTCATCACGACACTCAGAACCCAAACGCCGACTCTCATCGCTTCCTGTACGGATCGTCTTTGGCAAGCAGCCAGCCGACGACGAAAAACACCGCACCCGCCCCGGTCACCGCGAGCATCGATCGCATCTGGCTGCTGCCGAAGAACATGAACATCGCCCAGGTCACGAGCAACATGCCGAAAATCTGAAGCGCGCGCCCGATGTAGTAGCGAATCCACGCGCTCCAGTTGACCTTTTTCTTCTTGGCCACGCTTGTCAGGTCTTTCTCAGATGGCTCAGATTCGGCCGAAGTTACGCTCGATCTGCTCGAGGCCGATGCGGAGCGTCGTGGGGCGTCCATGCGGGCACACGGTGGGCTGGCTCGCGCGCCACAGCTCGCGCACGAGATACTGCATCTTCTCCATCGCGAGCGGAAAGTTCACCTTGATCGCAGCGTGGCACGCGAGACGCGCGCCGATACGGCTCTGCGCTTCGATCACGGACGAGCTCCTACAATCACGCTCTGCTTCCCCGAGGGCGGCGCGGACGAGTCGCAAGGTGTCGAGACCCGCAAGCGACGCGGGCACACCCCGGACGACGAAGCTATCGCCGCCGAAGGGCTCGATGTCGTAACCGAAGGCAAGCAATTGGTCGAGCTCTTCTTCCATCGTGACACGCTCGGACGGCGTGAGCTCCAGTGGGAGCGGCGTCAACAAAAGCTGCTGTTCTCCACCTTCGCTCCTACCTACGAGCTCTTCGTAAAGAATGCGCTCGTGCGCGGCGTGTTGGTCGACGAGCCAGACGTCCTCGTCGTCAGCCGCAAGAATGTAACTCTCGCGGAACTGGCCGATGGGCGTCGGCGGCGTGTCGGCAAACTCGCTGAACGTCGGCGTCGTTTCCGGCGCGCGCTCGGCGAACAGTGCTTCCGCCATCGCTGTCCCCGACATCGCCGGCAATGGTTCTCTCACGGCAGAAGACACTGTGGACGTCGACGTCGAGCTCGAAACGAAGACCTCTGGCGCGCGGCCATCGGCGGAGAGAGCGTTCCGCACGGAGGAGAACACCGCTTGATGCACGAGCTGCTGGTCGACGAAGCGCACTTCAGATTTCGACGGATGGACGTTGACGTCGAGCTTGTCCGGTGGCAGCTCGAGGAACAGGTACACGAGCGGCGTCCCCGATTTCGACGAGACTTGGCGATAGGCATCCACCACCGCGTGCGTAAGAATTCGATCTTTGACCGGCCTCCCGTTGACATAAACATGAAGACGCGACGACGCTCCTCGGGACTCAGCCGGAGGTGACAACCATGCTTGGAGGGCCAGGCTTCCCACGTGATCATCGAGCGTGACCGCGCTCTCGATCCAGCTCTTTTCGACCTGGTAGAGGCGCTCCCGCTTCGATGAGACCGAGGGCACATCGAGGAGCGTGCGCTTTGCGTGCTCGAGGCGAAAGTGAACGTCGGGATAGCACACGGCGAGATTCGACATCCGTTGAGCGATGTGGGTCGACTCGGTGACGTCGGCACGCAGAAACTTTCGTCGCGCGGGAACGTTCTCGAACAAACGCCGGACATCGACGATGGTACCAGGCGGCAGCCCGAGCTCACCCTCACGAACGAGCTTTCCTCCCTCGATCGAAAGCTCGTAGCCGGCGTTCGAAGATGCCTCGCGCGTTTGTAGTGTGAAGTGGGACACCGATGCGATCGACGGGAGCGCTTCTCCTCGAAACCCCAACGTCGAGATGTTTACGAGATCTTCCGTCGAGAACAGCTTGCTCGTGGCGTGGCGTTCGAGCGCGAGTCGCGCGTCCTCGGGAGACATGCCGATGCCGTCGTCGACGACACGAATCCGATCTTTGCCGCTTTTCTCGATGAGCACGAAGACCGACTGCGCTCCGGCATCGAGAGAGTTCTCGACCAACTCTTTGACGACCGACGCCGGCCGCTCGACCACTTCGCCCGCGGCAATTTGATTCGCCAGAGCATCGGGCATCAAGCGGATTTTGGTCATCGGTTCTCAGGAACGATTTCGGAGAGCTCGGCCACCTCGGAGAAGAGCGTTCGCAAGCGGTGGAGAAGCGCCAGGCGATTCTCGCGAAGTTTGTCGTCTTCCGTCATCACCAGAACCTCGTCGAAGAAACGATCGACGTGAGGCCTGAGGGTCGACAGTGTGCGGAGCGCGTCCTCGTACCGGCCGGCTTCGATTTGCTTGTTCGCGTCCGGCTCGATCGCGACCAGCGCCGCGAACAGGTCCTTTTCTTCTTTCTCGAAAAACACCGCCGGGTCGACGGCGCCGGTTGTCTGCCCGGACAAAATGTTGGCGACGCGCTTGAACGCCACGGACAGCGCTTCGAAGTCTTCCGAGTCTCTCAGAGCCGCAACCGCGGCGAGTCTCCGTTCGAGGTCGGTGACAGGTCTCTCGAGCGCGCCCAGCGCGAACACTGCGTTGATCTCGTCGTAGCGAAACGTGCGAGAAAAGACGAATCGCAGACGTTCGATGAAAAACTCGGATAGCTTCTCCAGTGCGTCTTTGTCGTCGACGGCTTCCGCCAGCAGTGTCTTGGGTGCGACGTCGATCGGGAACGAGAGCCGTTCACCGCTCTCGAGAAGAACGCGGATGATACCGAGCGCGGCCCGGCGTAACCCGAAGGGATCGCGCGAACCCGTGGGCACGATGCCGACGGAGAACATGGACGCGAGCGTATCGAGCTTGTCCGCAAGGGAGATCACTGCCCCTTCACGATTCAACGGGAAACCGTCGTCGTCTCCGAGACCCGTGGGCTCGTAGTGGCCGTACACCGCTTTCCACACCGGCTCCGGCTCACCTTGCTCCTTCGCGTAGAGACCTCCCATGACGCCTTGGAGCTCGGGGAACTCTCCGACCATCCCGGTGACGAGGTCGCACTTGGCGAGCGCCGCGGCACGGCGTACCGGCGTTTCACGGGCGCCCGATTGGGCGGCGATCGCGACCGCGAGCGGCACCATGCGATCTTTCTTGGCGCGGTAGCTTCCGAGCTTCGCGTGGAACAAGACGCCGTCGAGCTCTTGTTCCCGATCCGCGAGCGGCTTTCTCAGATCGTCGTCCCAGAAAAACTTGGCATCCTGCAACCGCGCGACCACGACACGCTCCGCACCCCGTTTCATGTTGCCCTTGGGATCCGACCCCATGTTGGTCGGCGCGATGAACGCCGCGGTGTTCGCGAGCGGGAAGTAATGTTGATGGTGGATCAACACCGTATGCCGAACTTCTTCGGGGAGACTCAGAAACGCCTCAGGGTAGGATCCCATCACCGCGCCCGGCCATTCGACGAGCTCGGCAACGAGCGCCGGGTCGAGACCCGGAGCCCGCTCGGCACGCGCCTTGGCTTCGAGCTTCTCGAGGGCTTTCAAGAGCCGCTCGCGACGCTCCGCGGGGTCGAGAACGACATAGTGCTGCTTGAGCTTCGCCTTCAGCTCTTTGAAGCTCGCGACCGTGAACGGCTGCCCGGCACGTTTGCCTTTGGGCGCGAGAAAGCGGTGGCCTCGAGATTTCCGTCCGCTCACAACCGCCGGCGAGCCTGTTACCCGTATCTCGAAGGGCACGATCCGCGTCCCGAAAAGGGCCACCATCCAGCGGATAGGTCGCCCGAACGGCAGGGTTGTGCCGTCTTTCAAAGTCGCGTCCCAGCGCATGAACTTGGGAAAAGAAAGGCCGCGCAGAACGTTCGTCATCACCTCGGGCAAAAGCTCGACCGTTTTCCGACCTGGCGTCGTCTTCTCGAACCCGATGTAATCGCCCTTCGGCGTCGACACGACCGCGAGCTCGTTCGGTGAGACCGAGCTCTTCTTCGCGAAGCCGAGCGCGGCTTTGGTCCACTCGCCTCGATCGTCGCGAGCGATCTTGACGGGAGGCCCGGTGACCTGCTCGGTGCGGTCGGCTTGGGTCTCGACGAGCTTGGGCACATGGACGACGAGCCGCCGCAACGTTCCACACGCGGTGACACCCTCGGGCACGAGGCCGGCCTCGGACAACTCCTTCTCTAAGAGCTTGCCGAGCTCTTCGATGAGCGGCGGGAGCCACGACGCAGGAATCTCCTCGCATCCGATCTCCCAGAGGAACGGAATCTTTTTCATGGAGCTTCCTCAGCTTCCTCTTTTGGGCCCACATAGGCTTTGGCCACCGCGCACGCGAGCTCGCGCACTTTCAAAATCATCGCCATGCGCTCGTTCACGGAGATCGCGCCGCGAGCGTCGAGCGTGTTGAACAGATGCGAGCACTTCAGCGTGTGCTCGTACGCGGGCAGCACGAGACCATCGCTCAAGAGTCTCTCGGCATCGCTCCGAATCTCTTCGAAGTGGCGCCGGGTGAGCTCGACGTTCGCGGCGTCGAAGCTGAATCGTGAGCCTTCGACTTCGTCGCGATGACGCACGTCGCGATACGGAACACCAGGAGCCCACTCGAGATCGTAGACGTCGTCCACGTTCTGGAGGTACATGTCCAAACGCTCGAGCCCGTAGGTGATCTCACCCGAAATTGGAGCGAGCTCGATGCCACCCGCCTGCTGGAAGTATGTAAACTGGCTGATCTCGAGCCCATCCAGGAGCACTTGCCAGCCGATGCCCCAGGCACCGAGCGTGGGAGACTCCCAGTTGTCTTCCTCGAACCGGATGTCGTGCTCGCGCGGATCGATCCCGCACGCGACGAGACTCTCCAGATACAGGTCCTGGATATCGTGCGGCGGCGGCTTCAAGATGAGCTGCAACTGGTGGTGCTTGTAGAGGCGGTTCGGATTGTCCCCGTAGCGCCCATCCGCCGGTCGCCGGGACGGCTGGACGTACACGACGTTCCAAGGGTCGGGGCCCAGGACCCGCAGGAACGTCTCCGGGTGCATCGTGCCAGCGCCCATCTCGGTGTCGTAAGGCTGTTGGACCAGGACGCCGCGGTCCGACCAGAATTTCGTGAGAGTAAAGATCAGCTCTTGGAGAGTCATCGACCTTGGCTCTCGCGCAGCAAGTCCTCGAATACCCGATGTGATTTCAAATCCTTTTCCAATTGCTCCTGGATGAGGCGGTAGTGGAACACGCCGAGCTCCCGGAGCACGTTCGGTGCCTCCGGTGGCGCCAGCTCGTCGGGCGGCTGGCTCCAAATGGCATCAACGTAGCGGACCGACTGCGGGGACAAGAATACCCCGGTGCTGAGGCAACGCCCGCATTCGATACGCTGCTCGGACGCGAGATAGCGCGCGCCCTCGTCGGCGAGCGCGCGGCCGCAGGACGGACAGCTCGTTCTCCTGGGATACCATCCTACGAGTCGCAGAAGCCACGCTTCGAAGTACCGGGCGCGCGTCTCCGGACTCGGGCGCTCGGCGAGAGCACCTATTGTCGCGCGGAGCAACCGATAAAGGCGTTCGTTGGGCTCGCGCTCGGGCGCGAAACTATCTATTAGTTCGGTCACGTAACCGAGAGTCGACGCAAGAATGGGTTCTCCCAGCTTCGAAAACCTGGAACGGACTATATCACAGCGATCGACGCTCACGAGCTCGCGGCTCTCCTTCTCGAAGAAGGTGAGCTCCACTTCCGTCCCCATTTCGAGGCTCGCGCCGAAGCGGGAGCGCGGTCGACGCGCCGCCCGCGCCATCCCGCGGAGCTTTCCGTACTCTTGGGTGAAAAAGACGACGATCTTGTCAGACTCGCCCACCTTGTAGCTTCGCAAGACGATGGCCAACGCCCGCCGCAGAGGCATGAAGCGATCTTAGAACCGAGCCAGGGCCAGCGCACCCAATCCGAGAAACAGCAAGAACCCGGTGACGTCGGTGGCCGTGGTCACGAATACCGAGGACGCGAGCGCTGGGTCGATCTTGAGCCACCGCAGGAACAGCGGGACGAGCGTCCCGGTCACCGCGGCCACGAGGAGCGTTCCGAGCATCGCGAGCGACAGCACTGCGCCGATGATGGGGTCGCCCTTCCATAGAAACGCGACGACGCCGACGAGAGCTCCGAGGACGATCCCATTGGCAACGCCGACCACGAACTCTTTGACGAGCGCCTTGCGGCTGTTCGCCCATGAGAGCTCACCGAGGGCGATGCCACGCACCATGACGGTCAGGGTTTGGTTTCCAGCATTTCCAGCGAGAAGCGGCACGACGGGCATGAACACCGCGAGGGTCGCGAACTGCGCGATCGTTCCCTCGAACTGCGCGACGACGAGCGCGGCGAGAAACGCGGTGGCAAGGTTCACGACGAGCCAGGGAATGCGTTTGCGAATCGACGTCCGTGGCGGCGTGAAGACGCGCTCTTCGACGTCGAGACCGGCGAGGCGGTACATGTCCTCGGTGGCCTCTTCTTTGATCACGTCGATAACATCGTCGACGGTGATGACGCCGACGAGCTTGTTCTGTGTGTCGACGACGGGAATGGCGAGGATGTTGTACGAGGCGACGAGCTGGGAGACCTCCTCCTGATCGGTGTCCGTCGTCACCCGGATGACGTCGGTCTCCATGATGTCCTTGAGCGGGATCTCGGGGCGTTTCAGAAGAAGCTGTCGCAACGACAACACGCCGACAAGGTTCCCGTGTTCGTCGACGACATAGATGTAGAAGACCATTTCCAGGTCGCCGGCGTCCTGAAGCTCGCGGATCGCCTCCTCCACCGTGCTCTCTTCCTCGAGAGAGAACACCTTCGGGCTCATGATGCGGCCCGCGGTCTGCTCCGGGTATTGCAGGAGATCCTCGACCTCCGAGGCCTCCTTTTCGCGCATCGCGCCGAGAATCTCTTCCTGGAGCTCGTCGGGCAGATCGGCGACGAAATCCGCGGCGTCGTCGGGATCGAGCTCTTGGAGGATCAAAGAGATCTCCTGAGACGACATATCCGACAAGATCACGGCGCCGCGCTCGGGCCCGAGCTCGGAAAGCGCCTCGCTCGCGAGCGTCAAGTCACGCCGGTAGAGCGTTTTGAAGGTGTCGCGACGAAGGTGCTCGGAGAGATCGCCGAGGATGGCGGCGATGTCAGAGGGATGGAGACGATTGAGGATCTTGTATGCGTTGACGTACGCACCCCTCGCGACGAGCTTCCGCACGGTCTCGGCGAGTAGAGGTGTCCGGGTCAACGGCATCGTGAAAACCTATCGGAATCAATTCGGCCATCGGTAGCTTGTAGACTAGCACAAGTGCTTTCGAGGGCCAACCCCTTTTCAGCCAAAACTGGTGTATTTTCTTCGATTTAGGGCCCTGCCCGCACCCGGCCGCCTTCGGAGAGGTTTGTGCGGGGCGGGGAGATCGGCTTCGTTGGGCGTTGGGGTTAGCTGTTGATGCCTAGGTCGGTTAGCGTTCTCTTGTTGTCGCGCCAGTCGCCTCGGACTTTTACGTGTATGCCTAGGTAGACTTTTGTGCCGAGGAACTTTTCGGCGTCTTCCCGGGCGGCGGTTCCGATCTTTTTCATCATACCGCCGCCCTTGCCTACGAGAATCGCCTTCTGCGATTCTCGCTCGACGAAAATGGACGCTTCGATGCGGGTGAGCGCGGAGCCCTCTTCCCACGCTTCGACAACGACCGCGGTCGAATGCGGCACCTCCTGCCGGGTCAGGCGCAAAATCTTTTCCCGCACCATCTCGGCGACGAAGAACCGCTCCGGTAGATCGGTCAGAGTTTCCTCCGGATAGAGCGCTTCGCCTTCGGGGAGATGCTCGACGAGAACCTTCTCGAGACGGTCCACGTTGTCGCCGGTGAGGGCGGAGAACGGGACGATGTCGACGAAGTCGTGCAGGTGACGGTAGCGCTCGATGACCGGGAGAATCTCTTGCTTTTTCTTCG
The DNA here is from genome assembly GCA_965237955.1 of Candidatus Marinacidobacterales bacterium. Taxonomy (GTDB): domain Bacteria; phylum Acidobacteriota; class Vicinamibacteria; order Marinacidobacterales; family SMYC01. Next base: position 7,027,802 of record OZ250169.1, read on the forward strand.
CATCGATCTTGTTGATGCCGAGTACGACCGGCACCTCGACTTTCTTGATAAGCCCAAGGACGTGCTCGTCTCCGCGGCCAAACGGCTGCTCGATATCGAGCACGAGCAGGACGAGGTCCACGCGCTTCAAGCTCTGAACCGCAGTCTCCAGCATGACACGGTCCATCTCGTAGTGCGGTTTGTGGATACCAGGAGTATCGAAGAACACCAGCTGGGCGTCGGGTTTGTTTCTGATGGCGAGGATGCGATTCCGTGTCGTCTGCGGCTTGGGGGTTACGATCGCGACCTTCCGCCCGACGAGGCGGTTGACGAGCGTAGACTTCCCGACATTGGGCCGCCCTATTATGGTGATGAACCCAGCGCGCACGATCTTCTTTTTAACGCAAAGGCGCAAGGGCGCAAGGGCGCAAAGTGAATTGGACTTGGCGCCTTTGCGTCTTTGCGTTGGAAAAGAATCAACTCGTTCCTTCGGTGGCGTGGAGGCGGAAGCGGACTTTGTTGATCCTTTGGCCGTCGGCGTCGACGACCTCGATGCGAATGCCGGCGTGCTCGATGACTTCGCCGGTCCGCGGGATGCGGCCGATGGCGTCGAGGATGTAACCGGAGACGGTTTCGAATCCCGAGCCGTTGACTTCGAGGTGCAGCTGGTCTCGAACGTTATCGATGTCGGCGCGCCCGCTCACGAGGAAGACGTCGTCCCTTTCCTTGATGATCTCCTCGTCGACGATGTCGAACTCGTCATGAATCTCTCCAACGATCTCCTCGAGAATATCTTCGACGGTGACGAGCCCCGAGATCCCGCCGTACTCGTCGACGACCATCGCGAACGTCTGGTTGCTCTTCTGGAACTCCCGCAACAGCTCAGCGACCTTCTTGGTCTCCGGGACGAAGCGAACTTCGCGGATCAGCGGCTTGATCGCGAAGTCGGGATTCGCTTCGGTGAAAGCGATGAGATCGATCGCGTACACGAGGCCTTCGATATGATCCAAATCGCCGCGATAGGCGGGAACCCGGCCGTGTTTCTCCTGGATGAAGAGCTCGCGCACCTCGGCGAACGTCGCGTCGTGCCGAATCGCCACCATCTCGGGCCGCGGGGTCATCACCTCTCGTACGACCGTGTCGCCGAGGTCGACGATGGATTGCACCATACGCCCCTCGTCGCCTTCGAGAATGCCCTCTTCCTCACCCGCTTCGATGAACGCCTGCACGTCCTGCTCGGTCACGTCCTCTTCGTCCTCGGTCTCCTCCACGAAGACGCCGACGAACCACGCGAGCGGACGGCTGATCGGTGTGACGAGCTTCGCGTAGACGCGGTACGCGGGGAGGAGCGTCAACAGCACTCGTTCCGGATTATTGCGCGCGATGATGTTGGGGGCGGCTTCCCGGAACACCAGAAACGCGCCGAGCATCGTGAAGAACGCGAACGCCATCAGCAGCGCCAGCGGCTGGGGCATTCCCGAGGTGATGAACAGCATCGTGACCAGCACCGTGGTCGCGGTGAAAGCACCCTGCAGTCCGATACGAAGCGGCAGGAGAAAACTCATCGGGTCTTCGAGCGAGGTCGTCAGGTACTCGGTCTTCCAGCTTTCCTCCCGGTAAGTCCGGATCGAAATCTTGGAGAAGTAGTCGAACGCGACGTCGATGAGCGCGAGCACGAACGCGACCATCAACAACACGGCGATGCCGACGAAAGCCAGCCACGTTGGTATCACGCCGTCACCGCCCGCGGAGTCGTGATGGCGAAGCGTCGTCGCAATCGATACTCGATGCGCCGCATCTCGCCTTCGTCCGTCTCATGGCAGTAGCCCAGCAAGTGCAAGAACCCATGGAGGCTGAGCAGCTTGAGCTCGCGCTTCAGATTACTGCCGCGTCTTCTTGCCTGCCGGTTGGCAGTGTCCACCGATACGACGATGTCCCCGAGATAGTCGGGGTCATCCTCGTATCGGGCGGCCGCAAACGACAAGACATCGGTGGGTTTGTCGTAGCCACGAAAATCGCGATTGAGCTTCTGGATGCGAGCATCGCCGACGAGTGCGAGCGTCGCCGACGCTTCGGGGGCGCGGAGCGTCACCGCCACTTCTCTCAGGAACCGCTCGAGCACACGGCTGTCGACTTTGTGTCGCCGCTGTAGATTTAGGACGATGAGACTTTGGTCAGGGTCCTCGTTCATCGACTGTCCTGAACCACCACCGGCTCGATCTGCTTCTCGAAATCGAAGCCGGGATAGCTCACTCGTTGATGGTGAATACCCATGAGAGCTCTCAGAAAGCTTTGGGCAATCTTCTCTAGGTCTCGAAGGGTGAGATCGCATTCGTTGAGCTGACCATCCAGGAAGATGTAGTCGATGATCTGACGGATCATCCCCTTGAGTCGCGCGGGGCTCGGCTCGTCGAGCGTCCGCGACGCTGCCTCGACCGCATCGGCAATCATGATGATACCGGCTTCTTTGGTCTGGGGCTTCGGGCCGGGATAACGAAACTCTTCCTCGGTGACTTCTCCCAAAGCCAGATCTTGATGCTCTTTTGCCTTCTGGTAGAAGTAGGTGATGAGCTTCGTTCCGTGATGCTGCGGAATGACGTCGACGATCTCTTGGGGAAGGTCGATTTCTTTCCCCATCTCGATGCCCTCTTTCACGTGGCTCGCGATGATGAGAGCACTCATCCGCGGCGACAGATTGTCGTGTTTGTTGCCACCGATCTGGTTTTCCACGAAGTAGTTCACTTTGGTGAGCTTCCCGATGTCGTGGTACATCGCGGCGGTGCGGCAAAAGACCGCGTTCGCGCCGATGGCTTCGGCAGCGGCCTCGGAAAGCGAGCCGACGACCACGCTGTGGTGATAGGTGCCCGGAGCCTCGAGTGCGAGCTGTCTCAAAACGGGAACATTGTTGTTCACGAGCTCGAGCAAGCGGATATCGGTGGTGCGGTGAAAAAGAGCCTCCAACGCAGGGAGCAGAAACGAAACGACGATCGAAACGCTTGCACCGCCGAGAAATGCGCACAACAAATCGAACGAGAACGTGCTCGGCGGAAAGTAACGCCCGGCGAGAAGATCGATCGCGAGGACGGTCACGAAATTCACGCTCCCGACGAGAAGCCCGAGTGCGAAAAGCGCAGTACGCCGTTTGTACTGAAACAAGCCCAAAATTGCCGCCAGGCACGAAAGCAAACAGAACACCGCGAGCTGCAGGTTGCCGGTCATCACGCCGAGCGCGATGGCAAAGAGCGCCGATGCCAGGAGCGCTGTCGGCGTGTGCTCGAGCAGCAGGATCAGCACCGCCACACCGGCGAACGGGACGGCATAGAAATAGGAGGTCGTGTTGCTGAACGGGGCGGCGACGAGTTGCTCGGAGAACACGCGCGCCACGAAAAACGCCACGCGGGCCAACGCGAGGTGACCAACGATGACGATGCCAACCATCGCGAACGATTGACGCCGCCACGCTTCACTCGTGCGCGATGGCCTCAACAGATACCACTGAATCAACAACAAGACGCCGGCGAGCAACAACGCTCCTATTGCACCGGCCAAACCCCAGCGTTGATCTTGCTCCGATGCGAGGATTTGCAGCTGGCGCAATCCGTTCTCATCGATCTCGTCGCCGGCGCGAACGATGGTCTTGCCGCGCTGGACTTGATAGTACACAGCATCGACGCTACGTCGCGCTTCGGCTCGCTCCCGTTTGGTCCCGGCGAAATCGAAGGTGAGCGTCGGCTCGACGAACCGCGCCCCGATACTCGCGAGCTTGCGGCGCTCGGCCTGCCTCAAGTCCGAGAGGCTCGCCATGTGCACGACGAGGAGCTCTTGTGCCTCGCCCGTCGTGAGAATGTTCGAGTAATCACGCCGTAGTTGGGTCGACTTGCTGATCGCTTCACGCCGACTGATGGCGCGCCCCGACGCGAGGAGCCTTTCTTTGCTGGTAACGATGTCGCGGGACAAGACACTCGTGACCGCGCGGGTCAACACTTGCTCCACGTCCGTCGAGAATTCCTGCTCGAGCAACAGGTCGAGCTCTTCGTCGCGGAGCGTTACCTCGAGACGGTCCTGGAGATCGGAGAGAAGCTCTTCGCGTGGAAGCACGAGCTCCGGCGGAGTGTCCTCGCCTGCTTCGGCGGCTTCGGCTCCGGTAACATCAGTGATACCCAGCGCCTCGCGGCCGAGCTCGAACGCAGACGCAACGCGGTTGCGCGCGTCGGCCATCGCCGCATCGTTGAACACGAAAATCTCGGGCACCGCATCCGCGGCCTCTTCGCGGCGAGCCTCGGTCGTAACTTCATCCTCGTAGCTGAAGTCGAAGGGTGCCCGCACGGTGACCGGGGAGATGTCCCCGAGCTCGAACTCCTGGACACGAATGCTGAGACCGGGTGTCAGGAGCGCCGTCAGGCATACGAGGAACAGAATGACCCAGGGCCAAACCGAGGAGTACGCCAAGTCGAACAGGTCCCGCATGCGGAACCTGCGGAGGCCGCGGCGGGACTTCTCCTTTTTCGGTTTAGGAGAGCTTTCGTCGTCCGTTAAGGGCATTAAAGTCATCTAAGACTCGTCCGCGACTGCGACAGGACGAGTCTTCCGCTTGCCTCGATCATACGCCCGGATGATGGATTGTACGAGCGGATGCCGGACCACATCCTGTGCGTCGAAGTGAACGAAGCCGATGCCGCTGATGCCCTGGAGGATTTCCGTGGATTCGACGAGGCCACTGGTCTTGCCGGACGGCAGGTCGATTTGGGTCACGTCGCCGGTCACGACCGCCTTGGAGCCGAACCCGATGCGGGTCAGGAACATCTTCATTTGCTCGGACGTCGTGTTCTGAGCCTCGTCGAGGATGATAAAGCTCCCGTTCAACGTGCGCCCACGCATGAAGCCGATGGGTGCGATCTCGATGGCGCCGCGCTCGATCAAACGCGCCACTTTCGCGGCATCCATGACGTCGTAGAGCGCGTCGTAGAGTGGCCGCAGATAGGGGTTGATTTTTTCCTGAAGGTCTCCGGGTAGAAAACCGAGCTTTTCGCCCGCTTCGACCGCGGGCCGCGCCAAGATGATGCGATTGACGTCCTTCTGGTTGAACGCGGCAACGGCCATCGCCACAGCGAGATAGGTCTTGCCCGTACCCGCCGGACCGATCCCGAGCACGATGTCGTTCTCGTCCATCGCTTTCAGGTACGCGCGCTGGTGCAAGCTCCGCGGCATGACCTTTTTGTTCTTGGAGGGATACAGGACCGCGTGCACGAAGTAGTCCTTCAAGGACACGTTCGGATCTTGCCGGATCAGCCGAAGCGCGATGCGCAGATCGCCCGCGGTAAGGCGATGACCGTCCGCTGCAAGCCCCGAGAGTTGCTGGAAGATGTTCTCGAGTTTTTCGACTTGCTCCGCGGCTCCCTCGACGAGGAGCTCTTCCCCGCGGCTTACGATCTGGACACCGAGAGTCTTCTCGAGGGATTTCAGGTTCTCGTCATGGACACCGAATAGAGCGAGAGCGCCTTGTTCCGGAACCGAAATCTTCTTCATGTAACGGAAGTACCTGCCTCCACAATTCTGATCATGAGGGAATGCGACAACGCAAAAGCGTCAGGTTTCTTGTTCAATTATCGAGTGGGGATGATGACGGTTGGCATGGGACGGCACCGCGAAGTCGGTTGCCGAAGAAGCTGCATACTCGAGTCGAAAGTAGCACAGCACTTACATGCCGTCAAACCGGCTGCCTAGGTCTTCTTAATATTGATGCCCAGCTCGTCTAGCTGCTCTTGGGCGACTTTGGAGGGGGAGCCGGTCATCATATCGAAGGCAGAGGTCGTCTTGGGGAACGCGATCACGTCCCTCAAGCTCGTGCCGCCGGCGGCCAGCATGGCGATGCGGTCGAATCCGAGCGCGATCCCGCCGTGGGGTGGGGTGCCGTATTGGAGCGCCTCGAGGAAGAAGCCGAATTTCTCCTGGGCTTCCTCGTCGCTCAGGCTCAAGGCGCGAAACACCCGCTCCTGAGTTTTGGAGTTGTGGATCCGGATGCTTCCACCACCCAGCTCGTGCCCGTTGGCAACGCAGTCGTAGGCGAGAGCGCGTACCTTGCCCGGGTGGGACTCCAAAACGTCGATATCGTCGGGATGGGGCGACGTAAACGGGTGGTGCATGGAATACCAGCGCCCGTCCCCTTCGTGGTACTTCAACAGGGGGAATTCGGTCACCCAGACGAACTTCCAGTCGCCTTGCTGGATCCACCCTTCTCGCTTCGCGAGCTGCACGCGAAGACCGCCGAGAACTGCGGCGACGAGCCGGCGCTCGCCGGCGACGACGAGCAAGAGATCACCCAAACCGCCGCCGGTCGCTTCGAACGCCTTGCTCAGCCTGTCTTCGCCGACGTGACGCGCGAGCGGTGATTTGAGCTCGGCGTCCGTCCAGCGCGCCCAACCGAGTCCTTTGGCCCCGAGCTCCTTCGCCGCCGCCTCGAGATTATCGAGGTCTTTGCGCGAATACTTGGCACAGCCTTCGGCGGCCACGGCACGCACCACCCCACCTGCTTCGAGAACGGACTCGAAAATCCCGTATCCCGAGCCTTGCATCACGTCGGAAACGTCGGCAATCTCGCAGCCAAACCGCAGATCGGGTTTGTCCGAACCGTAGCGATCGATCGCCTCGCGGTAGCTGAGTCGGGGAAAGGGCGTTTCGAGCTCGTCGCCGATCGTTTTCAACATCGCGGCGAATAGGCCTTCGACGAGTCCGTACACATCGTCGGGCTCGACGAATGACATCTCGATATCGATCTGGGTGAACTCGGGCTGACGGTCGGCACGGATGTCTTCGTCGCGGAAGCACCGGACGATTTGGAAATACCGCTCCATTCCGGCGATCATCAAAAGCTGTTTGAAGATTTGGGGCGATTGCGGCAACGCGTAGAAAGCGCCTTTGTGCACGCGGCTCGGCACCAGATAGTCACGTGCGCCTTCCGGCGTCGACTTCGTCAAGTAGGGTGTCTCGATCTCGTAAAAACCCTGCTCGGCGAGATAGTTTCTTCCCGCGGCCGCGAGCTTGCTGCGGCGCTCGAGATTGCGCCGCATCACGCCACGTCTCAAGTCGAGATAGCGGTAACGAAGCCGCAAGTCTTCACTGGTCTTGAGATCGTCGTCGATGGCAAACGGCGGCGTCTTCGCTTCCGACAACACTTCGAACGCGTCCGCCCGAACTTCAATCGCGCCGGTGGCGATCTTGGGGTTGACGGTGTCATCGGAGCGACGGAGTACTTCGCCTCGTACGGCGACGACCCACTCTGAGCTCACTCGCTTGGCGAGCTCGATCACCTCGGTGCTCGCCTGGACTCCGATGAGTAGTTGCGTCACTCCCTCGCGGTCGCGAAGCTCGATGAACGTGATGCCGCCGAGATCGCGGACGACGTCGACCCAGCCCATGAGCGTGACCGTGCTCCCGACGGCGTCCGGGCCGAGCTCACCGCAAGTATGGGTTCGTCGCCAAGAGGTCACGTTGGCCTCCTGTGATTACTTGGAAATAAGAAATCATGATTCAAATAGTCATCCTTCAGTGCGCAATACGTCTCTGCCGAAAAGGCCAGATGTGCGAGCTCTTCGCCGGTCAAATCGCGGACCACGCGCGCCGGGACCCCACGGGCCAGCTTGCGCGACGGCACGACGGTGCCGGGGCTCACGAGAGAGCCCGCGGCGACGAACGCCTGTTCTTCCACCAAGACGTCGTCGAGGACGATAGCACCCATCCCGATGAGAGAGCCCGACTTCACGTGACACCCGTGCAGAATAGCGCGATGGCCTATGGTGACGCCGTCGTCGAGCACGGTGGGGCCGCCGCCGTGGTTGACGTGGATGACCGTCAGATCCTGAACGTTGGTGCGCTCGCCGATTCTGATGTGGTGGACATCGCCACGGATCACCGAGCCAAACCAGATGCTCGAGTGGGCGCCGATGACGACGTCGCCGAGGACGTGCACCCCTTCGGCGATGTATGCGGTTTCGTGGATTTTCGGAGTTTTGTCGAGGTAGCTCCGGATCAAGACGGGTCGTCCCCAAGCTCCGTCAACCACACGAGATCGCGGGCGAAATCGTAAGTCATGGAAATGGTGCGCAGCACGTCGGAGCCGATGACCCCCGCGGGATTGCCGTCGTAGGGTAGCGCGTGCATGTTGGCAAGCAACATCGGCATCTGCTCACGTCGAAATCCACCAATCTCGACGACGGCGATATCGGTCTGCGGGTCTTTCTTGTTCGCCAACTTGGTGTCGACTGCCCACTTGCGATCCAGGACCGAACCCGACGTGCCCGGATCGAGCACGAAAGTCGCGTCCTCGTACCCACCTTCTTTTTCGAGCCGTACCGGGACGTAGATGAACCGCCCTTCAGTCGTGTAGGTCACGCCGCCTTCGGGCACGTCGTTCTCGGGCGACGGCTCGATCAACAGCAGCTGGCGCGGGTAGTGGATCGTAAGTCTCAGCGGCTCGAGAATGTCGCGGCCGATGCGGCCGTAGCTGCGCAGCCCGCCCGAGCCGGTGCCGTCTTCGCCGTCGATGAGAAGCGTTCTCACGAGCTCGAACTTCGCTTTGCCGATCTCGAGCGTCTGCACGTACGAGACGGGGACCAATTCTTCCTTGCCGTAGAAGTCGATCTCTTGCACTTCGCCGCGGCTGACGAGCTTCATCCCCGCCCCGTCCACGAGCATTGAATCGAGGAGCAAGTCCTGGAACCCGACGTCGACCACGAGCCGATGCCCGCCCATGCCGTTGACTTTGCCGCGCACGATCGGGAGTGCCGACGATTCGATGAGCTCGAACTTGACCCATTCTTGCGCGGGAAGCTCCGCACCGGACACGAGCATCGCCCCAAGAAGGACCACCACTTTCGGCAGCTTCACGAGATTTCGCTTCATTTCGTCTTGCGTCACGAGACGATAGCAGATTTGATGAGCGTTTGCTCGCCGTTTCGGAGAATAATGGCGCGTGGCTCACGCTGTCCGGTGGAAGGACGTCCTCCTCGCTACCGCGGTATTCTCGCTCGCGAGCCTGGTGTACACGTTCCCCCTCATCACCGCTCCAGCTCACGCGAATCGACTCGACAGCCCCGATGCACTCCTCAACGCCTGGATCATCTCGTGGGACGTCCATCAGTTACGAGCCGACCCGCTTCACCTCTTCGACGCCAACATCTTCTTTCCTGAAAAAGGCACACTCGCGTATTCCGAGAACTTGGTGACGGGCGCGCTCATCGCCGCGCCGGTGGCCGCGTTCAGCGACAACCCCATCGTGGCCTTCAACACCGTGCTGTTGTTCGCGTTCGTGCTCACCGGCGTCGCAACCTTCGTCCTCGCCTACGACCTCACCGGCGACCGTCTGGCCTCGATACTCGCCGGCGTTCTGTTTGCTTTCGCACCCTACCGGTTCGCACACATTCCCCATCTGCAACTTCAGCTCGCGTTTGGCATTCCGTTGAGTCTGCTCTTTATTCGCCGGCTCGTCATGAATACGGCGAGTACGTTGACTACGTCGGGAACGTCGGCGGGATACGCAGCGGTCGGCTTCGCGCTCTCTGCAGCGCTGACGTTTGGCTCGAGCGTGTACTACGCGGTTTTCGTCGCGAGCGTCGCGCCGCTCGTCGCGCTCACCGAGATCTATTGGCTCCCTCGGCGCCGGCGTCTGGCTGCGATCGGGCGGCTTTTCCTCGCCGGCATCGGCGCTATCGTCCTGACGTTGCCGCTCGCACTTCCCTATCTCGACAAGCTCCAAGGCGGCACGGTGCGCTCCCTGGAAGCCGCTTCGAGTTTTTCCGCCGGCGTTACCGAATATGTCTCGAGCTTCTCCCGAGTCCACGCCTTTCTACCCAAGGCGGCCGAGCCTCTGTTTCCCGGGTTCGTTGCTCTGGGGCTTGCGGCAGCGGCGCTCATCGGCGTCTCCCGTGAGGGGACGAGGAAGCGGTGTTGGGCTCTAATAGGCATCATCGGCGTTGTGCTCTCGGCAGGACCGGCGCTTGGCCTGTTCTCGTTTCTGTATCACATCGCGGGGCCGTACCGTGCTCTCCGCGTGCCCTCGCGGGCGGGAGTCCTCCTGTTGCTCGCGGTTGCGGTGCTCGCCGCTCTCGGGCTGACGCTCGTTCGCAAGAAAGCTTTTCGATGGGCGCTCGTCGCGATCGCGGCCGTCGAGTGTATGGCCGCGCCACTCCCGCTTCGGCTCGATGTCCCGACCTATCCGCCGATCTATATGGATGTCGAAGCTCTGGCCGGGCCCGGTGCTCTCGTCGAGCTTCCGCTCCCACCGCCCGAGCGATTCCAGGACAACGCGCTTTTCGTCTATCGATCGATCTACCACCGCCGGGAGCTCGTAAACGGCTACAGTGGCTTCGTACCCCGGAGCTACCGGCGCGCGCATCGCCTGCTCATGCGACGCAATTTCACGCGGGGTCTAGAATCGATGTGGCAAGACGGGGTGCGGTTCGTCCTCGTTCACGAAGGCAGACTCGGACCGCGCATGCTCCGACAGATCCAACAAGCGCGGGATTCCGGAGCTCTGGTGATGGTGTCGGAGAGCGCGCCGGATCGTCTCTACGCTATCGCGGCTTTGCGATAACGGCTACTGCTCGAGCAGAGAGTCGGGCTCGAGGAGCCAGCCATAGTCGTGCAGGCGCTGGGTGCGGGGCTCGCCGAGCGGTGGCTCGTCGCTGTGCTCTTTGAGGATTGCGGGACCGGGAACGAGCCAGCTGTTCACCAGGTATTCCCAATAGGCCAACCGTTGCCCGTACTCTTCCGCTTCGGACCACTCTGCTCTGGGGATTGCTTCTGCCACGGTAACCTCCAGGACTCGCTACCTTGGGAGCATGCAACCCACATGCCACAACCAGACGGGCACATGCGTCGGTATTTCTTGCTTGTTTTCATAGACTTAGAAGTCCTGTGGAAAAACTCCCTCGCCTCGGCGTGGTAATTAACCTACGAAGGTGACTACGGTTGGCTACAAAACCGGAAATTTTGTAGTGCACCCCGCTACATTCATTAAGGGGTGTGTTCGGACTATCAGTAAAAAGACTTGCGGTTGGACAGGAACTTCGGGGGTTCGAAGCGGCGTCCTAGCTTGTCCTGCCACTTTTTCAGGTTGTCGACGATGCGATTCAGACCGTAGCCGTCGGCGTATCGCAACAAGCCTCCGCGGAATGGGGGGAACCCGGTGCCCATCACCATCGCGAGGTCGAGCTCGCCGGCGCTCGCCACGATCTCGTCGTCGAGACACCGCGCCGCTTCTGCAACCATGAGACCGAGGGCGCGCTCGATGAGCTCGTCCGCGGGCACCCGGCTTTCATTGCGGAGGGGATCAACTCGCGCAATCGCGAGCACGGTGGCGTCGGGGGTCTCTTTCTTGCCGGGCTTGCCGTCATAGCGATAGAAACCGCGTCCTGCCTTCTTCCCCAAACGTCCCTCGGTAACGAGCTTGTCGACGAGAGCTGACGGTTGTGTGCGCTCGCCAAACGCCGCCTTCAGAACCTTTCCCGCTTTCTGCGCCACGTCGAGCCCCACTTCATCGAGAAGTCTCAACGGCCCCATCGGCATCCCGAAGTCGACGAACGCGCGGTCGATGGCCTCGACGTTTCCGTACTCGGCGAGAAAGTGTCCCGCCTCGTTGAGGTACGGCCCCAGGATACGATTCACCAAAAACCCCGGCCCATCGTTGACGAGCACCGGAGTCTTCCCAAATCGCTTCGCGAGCGCAACGAGAGACCGAACGGTTGTATCATCCGTCTCTTTGCCGCGGATCACTTCGATGAGCGGCATGCGGTCGACGGGGTTGAAAAAGTGGAAGCCCGCCATGCGCGCCGGATCGTCGAGGACGCTTTGCATGTCGGACACCGATAGCGTCGAGGTATTGGTGGCGATGATGCAATCCGCCGAAACGTGTGGCTCCAGCTCGCGCAAGACGCTCTTTTTGATGGCGAGGTCCTCGACGATCGCTTCGATCACGACGTCCGCGCGCCGAAAGCCAGTGAAATCGAGCGTGGTGGTGATGAGCGCCATCTTCCGATCGAGCTCCCATCGTGTCATCCCCAGCGGGCGCCGGCGTTTCCGGCGCTTTTCGAAAATATCGCGCGCCGCACGTAGTCCTTGGCCGAGCGCATCGGGGCTTATGTCCTTGAGGCGGACCGGGATGTCCACGGACGCCAGGATACGCGCAATCCCACCCCCCATCGTGCCGGCGCCGAGGAGCGCAGCGGCTTCAACGGGACGCGGAGTCGCATCGGTGCCGGGATCTTTCTTGGCCGCCTCGTTCAAGAAGAAGAGGTGAACGAGGCTTTTGGAGACGTCCCCGGGAAGAAGCTCCTTCGCGCGCTCGGCTTCGAGCTCGAGCGAGCGCTTGCGCGATCGCCGGCCTTCGCGCAACACGTCGATGATCGCGAGCGGCGCCGGATAGTGTCCTTTTGTTTGAGCCAGAACCCACTTTTTCGCTTGGGAGAACAGGATAGCTCTGCCGATGGGGTTCGCGGTAAGCAGCCACTCCGAGATAGATGCTTTGCGCCGTTTTGGTTTCTTGCCGTTTTGGAGATCTCGAAGGAGCTCGAGTGCGCGCCGCCCAAGCTCAGCGTGGGCCACGGCGCGATCGATGATCCCGAGACGCTCGGCACGCTCGGCGTCGATCCCTCGGCCGCGCAGGATGAAATCGAGCGCCTTTTTTAGCCCGATGAGCCGCGGCAGCTGCGTGGTACCTCCCCACGCGGGGAGGATCCCGAGGTTGACCTCGGGGAGGCCAATCTGAAAACGCGGATGGTCCGAGCCCACGCGCGCGTCGCACGCGAGCGCTATCTCGGTTCCACCCCCGAGACAAACGCCGCCGATTGCTGCAACCACTGGAAACGGCAGGGCTTCGACACGGTCCATGATCGCCTGCCCCGCGCGAACAGCCTCGGCAGCGATCTCACCATCGGTGATGGTTTGAAACTCGGCCACATCAGCGCCGGCGAGGAACATCCCGTCCTGGTTGGACGTGATGATGGCCCCGCGCACCCCCGGGAGCGCCTCGAGCTCCGAAAGAATCGTCTGCAAGCGCTCCATCACCGCCCGCGACAGCTTGTTCACCTTTTCGCCCGGTGAATCAAAGGTGATCCAGGCGATGTCGTCGTCGAACTCCAGTCGGATCGGCGTCGAATCGGGCCCGCTCATAGTCGGAAGCGGAGTCTATCAAACAGAGTGTGAACAAGCTCTCTTGCATCCCCGTCGCCGACAGAGGACAATTGGGATCGATGAGTTTCTTCGCCTGGCTGAAGGATGTCCTGCGGAACGACGACATCGTCAGCGCGCTGACCGGCACCGAAGTCGAGCCTCCGTTTCTCGACAGGGAACGCAAGCGCCGAACGCAGATTTGGACGGTCGTCGGCTATTTTGCGTTCGCAATAGGCTTTCTCGTTCTCTCCACGCTCGTTGGTACGCCGCCTCCAGAGGAAAGCTGGAACCCTCCTGGGCTCATTTTTTTCATCGAGGCAGGTCCTGGGGGGGGGGGTGGCGGCGGTGACGGCTCGGACGACCCCCTCTCGGAGCAGGAAATCGCGGGTGAAGACGTAGCGACAGTCGCCGTCAACGTCGAGGTCCCTGAGGAAAAACTCGTCTTCGACGACCCTGACAAGCCGGACGAGCCCGAGGAGGAAGAGGAGGAGCTGGAAGAGGAAGAAGAAGCACCCGAGATCAAAGCTCCCGTCGTCGCGCAGGCGCCGGATGCGGCGGACGCGCTCGGTGCCTTGGAAGGTCTCGACAACGTTGCCGCCAATGCCGGCCCCGGCACGGGTGGCGGCATCGGCGAAGGCGACGGCTCCGGCCTAGGTCATGGTAGGGGTGGCGGCTTCGGCGGCGGCGCCTACCGCTTGGGCTCCGGAATTAGCCCGCCTCAGCCGGTAAAAACGGTGCGACCGACGTACACCAAGGATGCGCTCGCGAAGAAGGTCGAAGGCGAGGTCATCCTCGAAGTGATCATTTTGGCGGAAGGCAAGATCGGACGGGTTCACATTCTGCGGGGTCTCAGCGCGGGTCTGAACCAGAAAGCCATCGAATGCGTCCGCCAGTGGCGATTCGTGCCCGGGAAGTTCAAGGATCAGCCCGTCGACGTGATCGCCGAAATCGTCGTCGAGTTCTCTATACTGTAAGGCTTAACTCAACAGTTCTTCAGCAATCGCTTCGTCCACTTTCTCCGTCGCATCGACTTCGTGTCGGATGTCCTGAAGCCTCGACGTCAACTCGGGGACACTCGCGCTCGAAGCGTCGGCGCGGGATAAATCCAGGCGCAGTTGCTTGATCTGATGCTTGGCGACGTCCTGGCGCACGGCGAGACGTTCGATGACGACGAGCGCTTTGCCGATCGCTTGGCCGCGCTGGCGCAGCACATCGAACTGTCGCTGAAAGAGCCTGCGATCCTCGGTGGTGGTGGCTTCGACGAGCTTGCGCTCGGCCTCCTCCAACGTCTTCGCGAGCCGCGCACGCTCTTCCGTCAACGTCTGCTCGGTGAGATCGCGGTGCTTCGTCGCGAGTGTGGTTATACGATCGACGATACCGTCGATTTCCTCGATGAGAGAATCCGCGTCGTCGCCGCCGCGCTTTTTCAACAGCGCTTTGACGCGATCAACTTCCTCGCGAAACGATTGTGAGAGCAACCCCTCGGGCAGTGCGTTTTGGACCTCGGGCATCACTTTCGCTTCCTTGGCGGCGAGCTCTCGATTGCGGCGCCACAGCGGGAGCGCGGCGGGGACGGTATTGATCGCGTGCACCGCGAGTCCGATACCCCAGAAACCCATCCAGAACGGAACCTCCCCTCGCCATACGAACCAAACGATGCCCATTCCGACGAAGCTCGCCGCGTGGCAAAAGAAGTCCTGGAGCTTCCGTTTTCGCGCCCAATCGACCGGATCTCCGCGGTACGGAACTTCCTGACGGAAGACGGCGCTCTCGTAGAGCGGAATCCACTCCGCTTCACCGTTTTGCCGGATGAGCTCCGTCCCGGAGTAACGGTTTCTGCGCAGCTTTCTGCGAAGACGCTCCTCGGTGACCGACTTGGTTTTCCCGTCACTCGTTTGGATCTGAAACGTCACTTCGTTGAGGGCGCTAGCGATCTCTCGACGAACTCCTCCCAGAGCGTCGTTTAACTCGTTCCCCACGAGAGCGGCGATGCCTCTGCCAAGGGACGGCACATCGGGCTCGGGACTCTGCGGGACAGGAGGGATCGCCGGGACAGGCGAGACGGATTTGAGCTCGCGCAGAAGCTCGCTCGTGTCTTGGTAGCGCTCACCCGGTCTTTTCTCGAGACAGCGGCGCACCACCCGAGTCAAAACTTCGGGGCATTTGGAGTTGAGCTCAAAAATGGCGCGAGGCTCGTTCTCGATGATCGACGCCAGGGTCTGCGCCGCGGTCTCCCGGGAAAACGCCATCGAGCCCGTCGCCATCTCGTAGAGGATCAACCCGAGCGAGAATTGATCGGAGCGGTGGTCAACGGCCTTTCCCGAGGCTTGCTCGGGCGACATGTACTCCACGGTTCCAATCAGCATTCCATGCCGAGTGCCGAGTCGAGCCATCGTCGCCATCTCCGAGTGGGTCTCGAAGGGAATTTCCAGAAGCTTCGCGAGGCCGAAGTCGAGAATCTTCACGAAGCCGTCCGTGGTCACCATGATGTTCTCGGGCTTGATGTCGCGGTGCACGATGCCGGCTTCGTGAGCATTGGCGGGTCCCGCTGCGATTTGACGACTCAAATCCAAGAGTCGCTCGTTGTCGAACGGCGCATCAACGAGAAGCTGCCGCAGGTTCGACCCCTCGATGAGCTCCATCACAATGTAGTGGGTGTCGTCTTCCTGACCGATGTCGTAAATGTGGACGATGTTCGGATGGTTGAGCGCCGACGCCGCCCGCGCTTCCTGCTCGAAGCGGCGAAGCCTGTCCGGGTCCGAAGCAAACTCTTTGAGCAGAACCTTGAGCGCTACCTGACGCCCAAGCTTCAGATCCTTGGCGCGATAAACTTCCCCCATCGCGCCCGCACCAATAGGCCCTACAATCTCGTAAGAACCTAGACGAGTACCTGCCTCGAGGGACACTCCACACCCCGCGAGAGTGTAGCACTAACCTCTCCCCCGTGAGCGGGTGAGGGGGCTACTCATGCTTCCTGGCAGCTGGTGACTGGCGACTGGAAGCTGACCTACTTGTTCTCATTCTGATACTGACCCGCATACGTCTTCGCCGCCGGCGCATCGAGCCCATAGAAAACGAGCTGCAGAACGCGCGCATCACGCTTCAGACGTAACCCAGCTGGGTTGTGCACCACAAGAACCGAGCCGCTCCGACCCGAGTATCCGGAATCCCACAAAGCCGTACCGATGTGGGCGCCGCTTCTGAGCAAGCTCGAGCGCGTGCGAGCCATTCCGAACATGTCGGGCGGGATGTTCACCACTTCGTTGTACACGATCCAATACGGGCCCGGAGCCAGCGTCCACCAGCCCTCGCCGTCCGGCTCGATCGGAATCGTCTCCGGTGTCTTCCGCTCAGAGTTGTCGAAGTCGATGGTACCGGGCTCGTCTCCGAAGCGCGCGACCTCACGCAACGTGAAGTCCACACCGTTCATTTGAATCTGCGTTTCCGTATCGACCAGGTCTTCTACGAGCGGCGGATCCGCGGCGAGTCGTGTTCGAAGCGATTCGCCTTCGACGAGTTTCATGCGTCTTCCCCTTCGAGTTTCGGCAATGTGATGTGCTGTTGCCCCTGGTACTTGCCCTTCTTGTCTTTATAGGAAAGTTCGCACTCTTCGTCACTCTCGAAAAACAGAACTTGCGCGATTCCCTCGTTCGCGTAGATGCGGCATGGAAGCGGCGTCGTGTTCGAAATCTCGAGGGTCGCGTTCCCCTCCCACTCCGCGTCGAAACCAGTGACGTTGATGATGATGCCGCACCGCGCATACGTCGACTTGCCGATACACACCGCATAAACATTTCTCGGAATGCGGAAGTTCTCGACAGTATTCGAGAGCGCGAACGAGTTCGGCGGGATGGTGCACACCTCGCCTTTGTAATCGACGAAGCTTTTCGGGTCGAAGTTCTTGGGGTCGACGACGGCCGTGTTCACGTTCGTGAAGATCTTGAACTCGTCCGAGACCCGGATGTCATAGCCGTACGAGGACAAGCCATAGGAGATGACGTTGTCGCGAACTTGATTTTCCACGAACGGGTCGATCATCCTGTGCTCGTGCGCCATCCGTCGGATCCACTTGTCGGATTTGATGGATGGCATGGACCCGCCTCTAGCCTTGAATCTGGAGCGAGGTAAAGAAGTACGGAATCTCGGTAGCCGCTGACTCGGGCGAGTCCGAGCCATGGATCACGTTGGCCTCTACCGAGGTCCCAAACAACTTCCGAATCGTTCCCTCGTCGGCATCTTCAGGATCAGTGGCACCCATGAGCGTGCGCAGATCGTCGATGGCGTTGTCTTTCTCCAGCACCAACACGATGCACGGCCCGGAGGACATAAACTGAGTCAAGCTCCCGAAAAAATGGATCTTTTTGTGCACAGCGTAAAAGCCTTCCGCGTGGCGCTTCGTCATCTGGATCATGCGTAGCCCAAGAATCCTGAACCCGGCTTCCTCGATCATGGCGAGGATGTTCCCCGCATTCCCTTGGCGAACGCCATCCGGCTTGATGATGGAAAGTGTTTTTTGACTCACGTCAACCTCTTTAGCTGATAATTCCCGCCATTGTCTCGCCCATTTCGGCGGGACTTTCGACAACGGTAACGCCAACGCTCTGGAGCGTGGCCATCTTGTCGGCGGCGGTGCCCTTGCCGCCCATGACGATGGCTCCGGCATGGCCCATGCGACGGCCCGGAGGCGCGGTCTGGCCGGCGATGAACGAGACGACGGGTTTGGTCACTTTTCTCTTGATGTAGTCGGCGGCAGCCTCCTCGGCACTTCCGCCAATCTCACCGATCATGATGATGGCATCGGTGTCGTCGTCTTCTTGGAAGAGCTCGAGCGCATCGACGAACGTCGTACCGATGACGGGATCGCCGCCGATACCGATACAAGTCGACTGCCCGATGCCGCGCGTCGAAAGCTGATAGACGGCTTCGTACGTCAGTGTGCCGCTTCTCGACACGACGCCGACCCGACCTTCCTTGTGGATGTGACCGGGCATGATGCCGATTTTCGCCTTCCCGGGCGAGATGAGGCCAGGGCAATTTGGACCGAGGATACGGCTCTTGCCGTCGGGCGCAACGCGCATGACCTCGACCATATCGAACGCGGGAATACCTTCGGTAATGCACACCACGAGGGGAATCTCCGAAGCGACCGCCTCGAGAATGGCGTCGGCGGCGAACGACGGTGGAACGAAGATGACGGTCGCGTTCGCCCCCGTCTCTTGCACCGCGTCGGCGACGGTATTGAAGACCGGCACCCCTTCCACCGTCTGCCCCGCCTTGCCCGGGGTGACGCCGGCGACGACGTTCGTGCCATAGTCGATAGCGCCTTTGGTGTGGAACTGACCTTCCCGGCCGGTAATGCCTTGAACGAGGAGGCGCGTGTCCTTGTCGATGAGAACACTCATGTGGCGCCTCCAGCCACCGCGGCGACGACTTTCTCCGCGGCCTCCTTCATGCTATCGGCGGTGATGAAGTTCAGCCCCGATTCGGCGAGCATCTTCTTGCCGATCTCGACGTTCGTCCCCTCCGCGCGGATCACGATGGGAACATCGACGTCGAGCTCTTTCACCGCGGCAATCAAACCCTCGGCCAGTCGATCGACACGAAGAATCCCCCCGAAGATATTGATCAAAACGGCTTTGACTTGCTCGTCGGCCATGAGGATGCGGAACCCGGCTTTGATTTGCTCCGGACTCGCGCCGCCACCCACGTCGAGGAAATTCGCGGCGGCGCCGCCGGAATGCTTGATGATGTCCATGGTCGCCATCGCCAGACCCGCGCCGTTGACCATGCAGCCGACGCTTCCGTCGAGCTTGATGTAGTTGAGAGAATGCTCCGAAGCTTCGACCTCGAGCGGCAATTCTTCGTGGATGTCACGAAGCTCAGAGATATCGGGATGCCGGAACAGAGCGCTGTCGTCCACGGTGAGCTTGGCGTCGAGGGCGAGGACTTCGCCTTCCTTGGTGATGAGGCAGGGATTGATCTCGAGCATGGAGGCGTCAAGTTTTTTGAACGCGTCGTAGAGGCTCATCAAAAAGCGCACCTCTTTTTTGTGGACGTCTCCCGACAGGCCGAGATCGAACGCGAGGTCGCGAGCCTGGTAGCCCATCATCCCGACCGCAGGATCGATCTCGGCGCGGAAGATCTTCTCCGGAGTCTCCGCAGCGACCTTTTCGATCTCGACGCCGCCCGACGCGCTCGCGATGGCGATCGGCCACCCGATGACGCGGTCGATGAGGAAGCTGACGTAGAGCTCGCGATCGATGTTCAGGCCTTCTTCGATGAGGAGCTTTCGTACTTCTTTACCTTCCGGACCGGTCTGAGCGGTCACCAGCGTTCTTCCAAGAATCTCGCCGGCAAACGTTTCCACCTCTCCTTGGGAGTGCACGAGCTTGACGCCTCCCGCTTTCCCGCGCCCGCCGGCGTGGATCTGAGCCTTGACGACAACAGGATAACCGAGCCCTTCGGCCGCGTTGACGGCGTCGGCCACCGATTCGACCATCTCGCCCCGTGGCACTTTGACGCCGCATTGCGAAAGGAGCGCTTTCGATTGGTATTCGTGTAGGTTCATACCGTGTTATCCCACACCAATGACGTCGACCAGCTCCTGGACCGAGGCCGCCGACTTCTGAAGCGCCGCGCGCTCGTCGCTCGTCAAATGAATCTCGATGATCTCCTCGACGCCCTTCGAGCCGAGCTTACAGGGAACGCCCATGTAGAGGCCGTTGATGCCGTACTCATTTTCCAGATACGCAGCCGTCGGCAGGATCTTCTTCTTGTCCTTCAAAATCGCATCGACCATCTCCAAGATGGAGGCCGAAGGCGCGTAGTACGCCGAGCCCGTCTTCAAGTAGCTGACGATCTCGCCGCCGCCTTTGCGGGTTCTGTCGACGATGGTTTCGATCCTCTCCTCCGAAAGAAGATCCGGGAGCGGGATGCCCGCAACGGTGGAGTAGCGCGGGAGCGGCACCATGTCGTCACCGTGGCCGCCGAGGACGAACGCGTGGATGTTATCGACGGAGACGTTGAGCTCCATGGCGATGAACGTGCGCATCCGCGACGAATCCAAAACGCCCGCCATGCCCATGACCCGCTCTTTCGGAAAGCCGCTCACTTTGTAGGCCGTCTGCACCATCGCATCGAGAGGATTCGAGACCACGATCAGGATCGAATCGGGTGAGTTCTTGACCGCCTGCTCGGTCACGGCCTTCACGATCTCGTAGTTCTTCTTCAGGAGCTCGTCACGGCTCATCCCGGCCTTCCGGGGAAGCCCTGCGGTGATCACGACGATGTCGGAGCCCGCGGTGTCTTTGTAGTCGTTCGTCCCGATGACGTTCACGTCGGAGCCGCTCACCGGGCACGCTTCCATCATGTCGAGGCCCTTGCCCTGCGGGATGCCCTCGAGGATGTCGATCATCACGACGTCGGCGATCTCCGCATCGGCGAGGCGCTGGGCGGTGGTGGCGCCCACGTTGCCGGCGCCGACGACGGTAACTTTGTTTCGTCCAATACCCATTGGTTTTCTTTCTCCTACATGTTCTCGATCATCGCCGACGCGAACTCCGACGTCTTGAGCTTGGTGGCGCCCTCCATCAGCCGTTCGAAGTCATAGGTGACGCGTTTTTGCGAGATCGTCTTCTCCAAGCTCGATTCGATGAGATCGGCAACCTCGTTCCACTTCATGTACTGGAACATGAGGACGCCGGAAAGGATCACCGAGCCCGGATTCACTTTGTCCTGATCGGCATACTTGGGCGCGGTTCCGTGCGTCGCCTCGAAGATCGCGTGCCCGGTGACATAATTAATGTTGCCGCCGGGCGCAATGCCGATGCCGCCGATCTGAGCGGCGAGCGCGTCGGAGAGGTAGTCGCCGTTCAAGTTCATCGTGGCAATCACGTCGAAGGATTTGGCACGGGTGAGCATCTGTTGGAGGGTGATGTCGGCGATCGCATCCTTGATGAGAAGCTTCTCTTTCCACTTGCCGTCACCGTGGCTGCCCCAGAGCGCCTTTATCGTCTGCTCGACCTCGTCGGTCACTTCCTTCTGACGATCTTCGGTCATCAGATCGAAACCAGGCTCGACTTCGCGGGCATTGTCGACGATAGAGATATCGGGATTCGCCTCGCGGTTTCCGAGAATCCAGCTCTCGCGCTCGCTGATGGTCTCGCCCCTAAACTCGCGGGCGGCGAGCGCATAGCCCCAGTCCCGGAAGGCTCCCTCGGTGAACTTCATGATGTTGCCTTTGTGCACCAGGGCGAGGCTCTTGCGCTTGTTCTCGAGCGCGTAGTTGATGGCGGCGCGCACGAGCCGCTCGGTCCCTTCGCGGCTGACAGGCTTGATGCCGATGCCGCTCGTGTCGGGAAACCGAATGTTTTTGACGTTCATCTCGTTCTGGAGAAACGCGATCAGTTTCTTCGCGTCGTCGGACTCGGCGAGGTACTCGATGCCGGCGTAGATGTCTTCCGTGTTCTCGCGGAAGATGACCATATTCACATCGCCCGGCTTTTTCACCGGAGACGGGACTCCCTCGTACCACTTGACCGGGCGAAGGCACACATAAAGGTCGAGCTTCTGACGAAGCGCCACGTTCAAAGAGCGGATGCCGCCGCCTATTGGAGTCGTGAGCGGGCCTTTGATGCCCACGAGATAGTCACGAAACGCGGCCAGGGTTTCTTCGGGGAGCCAGCTATTCGTTGCGTTGAACGCTTTTTCGCCGGCAAGCACCTCGAACCACGAGATTTTCCGCTTGCCGCCGTGGGCTTTCTCGACCGCCGCGTCGAACACACGCTGGCTCGCGGGCCAGATGTCGCGGCCGGTGCCGTCGCCTTCGATGAAGGGGATGACGGGGTTGTCGGGAACGTTCAAATGACCGGCTTGGATCGTGATGCGACCGCCTTCCGGCGGCGTGGTAGGGCTCGTACTCATGGATCTCCTGTTTTAATCCGCGTTCGGACGAAGCGCCGGGATGTGTCCCGAGGTCCGTGGAAAAAGAACGGCGCCCTCCACTCCGTCATCAGAGTATCATATCAGGCGGCAACCTCCGTGTGTTCGAGAACCTCGCTCAGACGTTGGTAGCCGTCGATGCGTCGTAGTTGAATCTGGCCAGAGGCGATAAGCCCAAACAGCAAAGCGACCGCGGACTCCTCGCTGGAGAACGACGCTTGGGTTTTCGTCCGGCGTCGAAACTCGCGGTTGAGATTCTCCAGAGCATTGGTCGTTCGAATCGATTTCCACATGGCACGAGGGAATTCGTAGAAGGTCAGCAGCTGATTACCGGCCTCCTCTAGGCTTCGGACGACGGCTGGTGCGAGAGGCGTCCACTTGGCGACGAGCTCGTCATAGGCTTTGCGAGCATCGATCCCGTTCTTGGCGTAGACGATCCGGTTGTAGTCACGCCGGAGCTCACGGCGTGCGTGCGCCGGGCAATGTTCGAGCAAGTTGGCGCGCTTGTGCTCGGTACATCGCTGCAACCGGCACCCCGGCCACTTCTCGAGCGCCTTCGTCAGCCCCTTGTGGCCGTCGCTGATCACTAGCTTGGGAGCCCGGAGTCCTCGAGCCTGGAGTCCCTCCAGCACGGAGCCCCAATGCGTCGAGGCTTCGCTCACCGCCAGACGCAATGACAACAGACGTTTCTGCCCGTCTGGCGCGACCCCGAGCGCGACCAGTACGGGTACGCTGATCACACGTTTCGCCATCCGCACTTTCAGGTGGAAGCCGTCCAGGTAAACGATCGCGTAGACCTCCTCGCTGAGAGCACGGTTCTGCCATTCCTCGAAGCGCTCCTTCAGCCGGCTAACCACGCGAGACACCGCGCTCTTCGATAGGTGCTCCTCACCGAGCAGTGGTTTCAGCGCTTTGCGGATCCGGCGGCTATTCGCGCCCGAGAAGTACGTCCCCAAGATCGCCTCGTCGACCTCACGAGTCCGGCGCGCATACCGGGGCAACAGCTCGCTCCTGAACTCTGTCGTTTCTCCCGTTTCCTCGTCTCGCACGCGGGCTCGTGGCACCCGGAGCTCGCGAGTTCCCACCGACGTCGTCACGCGACGGGTTTCGGCTCCGTTGCGATATCCACGGCGGTCTTCCGCACGCTCGTAGCTACCACACCCCAGCGCTTGGTTGACTTCTTCCTCGAGCACGACCTCGATTGCCTCCAGTACCCGCTTACGCAGCCGAAGTTGGACGAACTCCCGGTACTCGCTTACAGACTCCTTCGATATGGTGGTAGGCTTCTTCATGGCGTAATCCTCCTCCTCGCCTTTCCAGGCGCGGTTTCGTTTTGTTTAACCGGAGGTTACGCCATTCTTATTTCCACGGGAAGCGGGACGGATCCAAGCGCCGGCGCGGTGGGATGTGTGTTCGTGGGCGAGGCGCCTACAAAACGGTCTAGTTTACCATTCGAGCTGACGCTTCACCAAGATATTGGGGTGTTCGTTAGCTCAGCTTCTCGTTCAAACCCTCGTCTGTAAGGCCCAAGATCTCGGCCGCGGCCGCCCGATCACCGCCACAATCCTCGAGAACTCGCTCGATGTAGTCCGCCTCGGCGTCTTCGAGACTCATCCAATCGCCCTGGACAGCACCCCCTGCCGGCAGTCCCGGCTCGAGGCCAAGGTAGGTCCAAACATCTTTTCCCACACGCTCTTTGAACAAATCCGCGAGCGAGCGAACGCTCCCTACCGACTCGTCCTGGTTGACGCGCTCAACGCGATGGATCGGCAGGAACATCGTCGACAGTCCCATCTCGCTATCGCCGCGGCCGACCGAGCGGCTCCAATCGTCGAAGGAGTTCAAGTCGATGCCCCGGACGTTGATCCCGCTCTCCTGGATCGAAAGCAGAATCCCCCACACCTTCTCACGAGGATTCTGGAGGTTGACGAGAACGGCGGAAAACTTCTTCACGAATCGGTACAATCTGTACGGGCCGCGAAGAATTGCTGCACGCG
Organism: Candidatus Marinacidobacterales bacterium; assembly: GCA_965237955.1. GTDB lineage: Bacteria > Acidobacteriota > Vicinamibacteria > Marinacidobacterales > SMYC01. The sequence goes on from OZ250169.1 coordinate 7,051,882, forward strand.
GCGAATGCCTTCCTCGATGACCTCGCGCGAGCACGCGAAACTCACGCGCAGATGGCCGTCGCACCCAAAAGCGAGTCCCGGCACGACCGCGACCCGCACTTCGGATAAGAGCTCGGTGGCGAGCTCGGTCGTGTTCTCACCTGGGCGCAGGTAGTGCGACACGTTGGGAAACAGATAAAACCCGCCACCCGGAATCCCGCAACGAACGTTGGGAATTTCGAGCAACCCCTCGCGCAGTCGATGCGCACGCCACTTGTACTCCGCGATCATATCCGCGAGCACGCTCTGATCCGAGCTGAGCGCGGTCAGCGCCGCCTTTTGCGAGATCGAGCTCGCGTTCGACGTCATCTGACTCTGGAGCGAGCCGCACGCCTCGATGATCGCTTCGGGTCCCATCGCCCAACCGATGCGCCATCCCGTCATGGCGTACGCCTTCGAAGCGGTACCAGCGATCAAGAACCGATCACCCAACAACTGTTGAACGTGCCGGAGCGCGGCCGCGGGCGCCGGCTCGAACATCAAGCGCGCGTAGGTGTCGTCCCACAGTAAGAACGTGTCGCGATCTTCGGTCAGATTTCCCAAAGCCCGGATCTCTCCCTCGCCGATCACGGCGCCGGTAGGATTGGCGGGAAAGTTGAGAAGCAACATCCGCGTCCGATCGGTGATGGCGGGCGCGATGACATCGGCGGTCATGCGAAACCCGTCATCCTCGGATGTCGCGGCGAACACCGGCTCACCGCCGGCAAGACGCACTTGCTCCGAAAACGTCCCCCAATACGGCGTCGGGATGACGACTTCATCGCCCGCATCGACGAGGGAGAGCATGAGATTCAAGAGCGCGTGCTTGCCACCGCTAGTAATAATGACGCCCGAGCTATCGAATTCGAGTCCGTAGTCCTCGCGATAGCGATCCGCCACCGCTTGGCGCAGCTCCGGTGTTCCCGGATTCGGCGTGTAGCGCGTGAAGTTGTCGGCGATGGCCTTTTCTCCGGAGAGCTTGATGTGCTCCGGGGTCGGAAAATCCGGCTGGCCGGCGGAGAAGTCGACGAGGTCCACACCCTTGGCCTTCAGGCGCATGGCTTCCGCCATCACCGCCATCGTGGGTGACGGTTGGATTTGGCTTATCCGCTGGGCGAGGCGTAACGATTTCACGTCATTTCTTGCGAGCTCTCTCGTAAAGACGCTTTTCGACACCTTTCGGGACGAGCCCGGTAATATTGCCTCCGAGAGTCGCGACTTCTTTGACGAGGCGCGAGCTCACGTAGGAGTACTCTTCGGCGGGCATCATGAACACGGTCTCGATCGAAGGTGCGAGGCGCCGATTCATCAAGGCCATTTGAAACTCGTACTCGAAGTCCGAGATCGCGCGGATGCCCCTGACGATGGTCGTCGCGTTGCGTTTGGCCGCATAGTCCACCAACAGACCACTAAAGGAGTCCGCTTCCACGTTGTCGAGCTTTGCGAACGTCTCTCCGATCATCTCGAGACGTTCTTCCACGGTGAACATCGGCGTTTTCTCGATGTTCTCGAGCACTGCGACGATGATGATGTCGAACAACGAGCTCCCACGCTCGATGATGTCGACGTGACCCAACGTCAGCGGGTCGAACGACCCGGGGTACAAGGCAACGCGTAGGCCCGCCATGAGCGCAGCCTAGCACACCCTCTGGTAGAGCGTGAAGCAGCTCTCGCCGGACTTGAGTCGCCGAAAACGCGTTAACTCGCCGTAGCTTTCGAGAAGCTCTCGCTTGTGGTGGTGCTCGACGACGACCAGACCGTCGGAAACAACCAACTCCCCCGTCCCAAGGGCCGACAGCAGACGACTGAGCTCGTCCTCGAGCTCGTCAGTCTCGTACGGCGGATCGGCAAACACCAAATCGAACGTCTCCCCATCGTGTTCGAGCTTCGCTAGCGCGGCCCGGACGTCCAGCGCCAAAAGCTCGCCGCGGCCGGCCACGCCGAGCTCTTCGATGTTCCGCCGGATGACATCGGCGGCTTTTCGGCCCCGCTCGACGAAGACCGCCCGCGCCGCACCGCGCGACAACGACTCGAGCCCCAGAGCTCCCGCGCCCGCGAAAAGGTCGAGCACGCGGGCGCCCGCGAGCCCTGCTGATAACGATGCGAGCACGTCGAACAGACTCTTTTTGAGTCGAGCACCCGTCGGCCGCGTCTTTGCGCCTTTGGGCGCGTGGAGCTTCCGGCCCGAGAACTCACCGCTTCCGATACGCATCATCATCCGGCCGCCGCGAGGCCGAACCGCTCGCCCCAGAGCTCAACGACGTGACCGAGCAGACGCTCGCGGAGATCACCCGTCGCTTGCCTGGAGGCGAAGAAGCGGTACGCGTCCTTTTTGGCTTTTTCGCGCAACGCTTCATCACGCACCATGTCGGCAATGCGGAAAAGCGGTACGCCCGATTGCCGTGTGCCGAAGTAATCGCCGGCCCCACGGATCTCGAGGTCGCGCTCGGCGATGACGAACCCATTGCTCGTTTCGGCCATCGCGTCGAGACGTTTTTCAGCCTCGGGCGTAGGCGAAGGGTACGTCAGCAAGACCGCGGTCGACGGCGCTTCCCCTCGGCCGACGCGTCCTCTCAACTGGTGTAGTTGCGAGAGACCGAACCGCTCGGCGTGCTCGATGACCATGAGGGTCGCGTTGGGCACGTCGAGTCCGACTTCGATCACCGTCGTCGCGACCAGGATGTCGACGTCGCCTCGACCGAACGCCTCCATCGTCTTTTCTCTTTCGTCAGCGCTCATGCGCCCGTGCACGAGCGCGACGCGGCGTTCGGAAAATTCGCGCTGAGACAACGACTCGTACCGTGCGACCGCCGCTTTCAAGTCCATCTTCTCGGACTCTTCCACGAGCGGGCAGACGAAGTAGACTTGATGACCTTTGGCGATCTCAGCTTCCATGAGGCGGAATACGTCCTTCAGTTGGGTCGCTTCCCGCCTCAGCGTGGTAATCGGCTTTCGCCCCGGGGGGAGCTCCTTCAAGAGCGCAACGTCGAGATCACCGTAGACCACCATCGCGAGACTTCGCGGAATCGGCGTCGCGGTCATGACGAGAAGATCACACCCGAGACCTTTGTTTCGCAGCTCCGCCCGTTGGAGCACGCCGAAGCGGTGCTGTTCGTCGATGATCGCAAGGCCCAGCTCGCTGAACGCTACCCCTTCCTGGATCAGCGCATGAGTGCCGACGACGAGGTCGACGTCACCGCTCGCAATCTCCTCGAGAAGTTTGTCGCGTTCAGACTTCTTCAACCGAGCGCTCAACAGAGCTACTCGGTAGCCGGCCGGCTCGAGGAGCTTTCTGATGCTGGCGAAATGCTGCTCGGCCAAGAGCTCGGTCGGCACCATGAACGCGACTTGCGCACCAGATTCCATGACGATCACGGACGCGAGCACACCGACGATAGTCTTGCCCGAGCCGACGTCGCCCTGCAAGAGACGTCTCATCGGAACCTCGCTCGCGAGCTCGCCGGCAATGGTCTTGGCCACGTCGCGTTGAGCCGAGGTCAACCGGAACGGCAGCATCTTGCGCACGATCTCCCGGATGGCATCATCGACCGGAAAAACGCGCGCCTTCTTTATTCTTTTGTCCGCCGCCCTGAGGAGCGCGAGCGCGAGGAAGAACAAGAAGAACTCTTCGAAGATGAGACGCTTTTGCGCATCGGAGCGAAACGCGTTGTAGAGATCGATCGGGGCATTCTCCTCGGGAAAGTGGACCCGCGCGATCGCGTCCTCGCGCGTCGGAAGCTCGTATTGGCGGCATAGCTCTTCCGGTAGCAGCTCCGGAACCCCATGCGGCATCCCCATCACCAGAAAATGCACCACCCGACGAAGAACTTTCGGGCTCATCGCACCGATGCGCTCGTAGACAGGCACGATACGGCCGGCGTGGGTGGTCTCGTCTTGACCTTCTTCGACGAGCTCGTATTGGGCGTTCTTCACCTCGGGGAACAGACTGAAGTCGGTTTGCTCGAACGTTCCGTAGATGAGAACCCGGCGTCCGGGCGTCAACGTGTCTTTGAGATACTCCTGGTTGAACCACACCGCCTTCAGCTTTCCAGTCTCGTCCTTCGCGACGAGCTCGACGATCTCGAAGTTCTTCCGCCGGGTCGTGCGAACGTTCACCGACACGACTTCGACTTCGACCGTGCCGCTTTGCCCGGGCTCGATATCGGCGATGCGCAGGCGTCGGCTTCGATCTTCATAGCGGAACGGCAGATACAGGAGGAGGTCGTAGACGGTGTGGATCCCGACCTTGGCGAGAGCTTCGGCCTTTTTGGGACCTACGCCCTTGACGAATTGGATCGGTGTGTCGATGTTCAGCATAGCCGCGGACTACCGCGGTAATGCTACTTGAGAGGAGCCGTGGCGCGCTGCACTACCTTGACCGTTCCCGGTTGGCACTGGATGCTCTCCAAATCGAACGGCAGGATGAACGCTTCGCCGAGGCGGAAACCGGGAGGAAGGAACTCGCTCGCGTCCTCGTTGCTGATGAACGCCGCCACCAGGTCCGGAGGAAGCTCGACACCGGCGAGCCTGACCCGCTCGAGCACGAGCTTCCCGACGCCCGCCGCTGCATTGATACGGGCCGTGACCTCGACGGGAACGCGACCGGACAAAAGCTGAAAAAACATGGAGTCGGGAAGCTGCCCTTGGAGTTTATCGAGATCGAGCGTGGCACCGACGATGGCAAGGCTTTGTTCGAACTTCACCCACGGGCTCTCGATTCCCTCGGGAAGCTCTTTCACGGTCCGCTCGCGGATGTACGCGTTGGCTTCTTCTTCCGGGATGTCGAACTCTTTGGGTGCGTCGGCGCCCTCTTGGTGGCGCGTAACCAGCTCGTCGAGCTTGGCTTCGAGGCCATCGCCAGCGTAGGCGGACGCAAGCGACATTGCGAGGGTGATACCCAGGGTGGTCAGGTACCTCATCACACCCCATCCTACTGCAACCGCAAAGTGTCGCAAACCTATATCACTGGCGGTGTGAGCTCCGCGCGCAGCCGTCGAGCCTCATGGTGATTCGGTTCCAAGGAGAGCGCTTTCTCGACCTCGTCAAAAGCTTTCACCGGATCTTCGAGCTCCATGTACACCCGGGCGAGCTCCATGTGGGTCTCAACCGAGGCCTCGGTCCATAGCAGCATCGAGAGCTCCCGAACGGCCTGATCGAGCTCACCGGACTCGCGGAGGAGGTCCACGAGCTCACGGCGAACCTCCATCGCACCGGGCTCGCGGTACAGGCTTTTCTGTAACAACTGGATCGCGTCATCGACACGCCCCCGTTCACGCAGCGCGCGGGCGTCGAGAAGCTCGACGAGGGCAACGACATCCTCACCTTCCGCGATGTCGACTTCGCGCGGCGTGAGAGCCTCCGCGGGGCGAGCCCAACCGGTGACCACCGCCGGGTCGACGTCCGCAAGATCCGGCGCGAGGGTGAGCGCGGTAGCGCGGGCAACCTCGGCCTCATGGGTCTCGGCCTGCGACGACGCCGCCGCAAAGAGCAGGAGATGAACTTCGCCGTCCCACGGCATGAGCGCGCTCGCTTCTTCGAACTGCTCGAGAGCGAGCGCACCCTTCCCTGAGCGCCACAGGCTCCATCCAAGGTTGAAATGGTACGTCGCGTTCGACTCGTCCGCGTTTTTGACCGCAAGCTGGAACGCTTCGGTCGCGGGCAAGAACCGTTCGAGTCGCATGAGAGCCACGCCCTGATTGTTGTAGCTCGCACTCTCTAAGCCATCCACCGACGACAGGCTCGCGAACACTTGAAGCGCCGACTCCCACGATTCGACGCCGAGGTAGGCCATGCCCAAATCGAAATAAGCTTTGCGGTCGCGGGCGCCTTCATCGCCAGCGGCAACGAGGACATCGATGGCTCGTCTAGGCTCACCCGCGTCCAGCAGTAGACGACCCAGCATCAGACGCGCTTCGAGATACTCCGGCTCGTGCTCGAGCGCTTTCTCGAGGCGGCGGCGCTGCTCCTCGGGGTCGGCGCTCACCCGCGCCAGCGCACTTTCCTCGAGGGCAGCAAGCGATAGCTTCGCCCGCCGTTTGGCGCGATCCTCGAAACCCGACGGTGCCGAATGTGCCTCGAGCCGGAACAGGTTCTTGGCTACTTGGTTCGAAAGTGGGGCGAGCTCATCGCTCGGAGCGTAATCCTCGACAATCCCCACGGTCGCACCCCTTACGAGGTCGACGACGCGGGCTTCGACGTCGAGCCGCTCTCCTCCGTCGTGCGAAAAGCCCCAACGACGAGGCGCTGAGCGTCCAGTTCCTTCCCGAGAATGATTGCGGTCGCACGGCTGACCGGCTCTCCGGGCACGAAGCCGAGCTCGATCAGCGTGCGATTGCGTGTTCGAAGATCCACGACCTCGTGCCCCGCCGACTGGAAGTGGGTACTGATGGCTTCTTCGAACGCACTTCCCTTCCAATCCTGGGCGGGATCGGTGCCGACGTTCTCGAACGGCAGAGTTTGAAAGCGCACCAATTATACACCCAGCCCGCGTGCTTTATAATGTTAGAAAGCGCCGATGTCCAACCAGCCGAGCTCCGAACGACCGATGGGTGTCTACCTGGTTGCTCTTTATTTCGTTCTCGCGGGTTTCCTCGAATCGATCCAGAAATACCACGAATGGAACACTCCCCTGTCGTTCAAACCCTGGGCCGAACATTCTGTCTGGGAGCTCGCCGCCCACACCCTGATATACCTCGCGCTTGCCCTACTCGTGTGGAACTTCGCCTCGCTCGGCCGTATCGGTGCTCTGGTGTTCGGCTACGCGCACTTGGGGATGTACGTGGTCATTTACGTGTTGTATGAGGGCGAGACGTCGCTCACGATCACGCCGCTCTTCTTGAGCATCGCGATTTATCACGTTACCGCCCTCATCCCCGTCGTCGCCTACCTACAGCCGAAACGACAGAAAAAGCTCTTCAACGTCAGCCTGCTCGATATGCTCCTCTCGAGCGACTAGCGTTTGCTGCCGGGACCGCGCTTTGCTACGATCCATGGGTCTGGCATCGACCTTGGTTCGGTCGATTGGTCTGACCCCCCAACCTATTGAATCTATAGATCTTATAATTTACTACGCTTGGTTTGGAGGCGCCTATGTCATCGCTGCCGACACGGGGGGAGTCCCGGCAGCAGTTAATCCGGCTTTTGAAAGAAGCCACCGCAGGCAAGACCGATGCCCTTCAGAAGCTTCTGAAAAACGCCCCCGACGCCTACGCTCCGCTGCTCCGCCTGTTGACCCAGCTCGACTACACCGAAACCGAAGCGCACGAGCACTGGGACGCGATCCTGAGTCACCGCGACGAGCTTTCCAAAAAGCTCGGACGCACAAGCTCGCTCCAGGTCGCCGCGCTCGACTACTTTCAGAACTTGAAGGGCGCGATCCGAATTCCCAAGATCCTCGAGATGTCGACTTTTCTCGCGACGGAGCGGAGCGCCATCACCGATGGCCTGACCGGTCTCTACAACCGTCAATTCTTCGACGCCAGTCTGCGACGCGAGCTCAAGCGCGCCCGTCGCTACGGGCTTTCGTTCTCGTTGGTCATGCTCGACGTCGACGACTTCAAGTCCGTTAACGATATCCATGGGCACGTCGCCGGCGACGAGGCGCTGAACCTCACCAGTAACGTCATCCGCGCGAGCGTTCGCGAGATCGACGTCGCGTGCCGCTACGGCGGCGAAGAGTTCGCGCTCATCCTGCCCGAGACGAGCCGCACCGGCGCATACATCGTGTCCGAGCGGATCCGATTGGATGTGAAAGAGATGTTCAGCCACCAGCTCGTCGCCACGTCGCACATCGATCTCTCGGTGAGCGGCGGCATCGCCATCTACCCCACGGATTCCAATTCGGCCGAGGGACTTTTGCGGATGGCCGACAAGGCGCTCTACCGCTCGAAGCACGACGGCAAGGACCAGATCACGCTCCACGCCGACGAGAAGCGACGCTCCCCTAGGCTCTAGGCGCGAACGCTCCTCGTCTTCCGCGAGCGTGAGGAAAATGGCCGACAAGAGCTCAGAAGCGAAACCCGCAACCTGTCGCGAAACGGTGCGCTTCTCGAGAGCCGTATCCCGTTCGAGATCGGAACCGAGCTCGAGATCGATATCCATCTGCCGCAAAACAATTCCAGCTTGCTTCTGAAGGGCCGCGTCGTGCGGCTCGAAGAGACCTCGGAAGAAACCGGAGATCATGCGCGGTACCACGTGGGCGTGGCCTTCCTCGCGGACACCGACGAAGACGCCCGGACGCTAGAAGGGCTCGCCTCGGAAATCTACCGGCCCGAGCACCACGACGACACACCTGGCGGCGTGGATAACCTCGGCTAAAAACCGTACACTTTGAGGCGAGGATGAAAGACTGGGATTTCTCGCCGCCGCCCCGCTCCGAGCTGGGTGACCACGACGTGCGCTCGTTCGGCAAACACCTCGAGGGCAAGCGCGTCGCCCTCATGGTCTCCGGCGGGATTGCCGCGATCACAGCACCCTTCATCGCACGGGCTCTGAGAAAACAAGGCGCAACCGTCGTCGCGTATGCCTCCAAAGAAGGGCTCCGCTACACCACGGAAGATTCTCTCGAGTGGTCGACGACGAATCCGGTCATCACCCGGCTGAGCCCCTCGGCGGAACACCTCCACGACGCCGAGCGGTTCGACGGCTATCTCGTTGCACCAGCCACCTACAACACTATTAATAAGGTTGCACTCGGTATCGCCGATGGCGTCCTGACCGCGACGCTAGCGGCGGCCCTCGGCCGCATGGTGCGAGGCGACACGAAAGTGCTCATCGCCCCGACCATGCACGGCGATATGCACTCGCCCATCCTCATCGACTCGATGAAAAAGCTCAGCGACATGGGCGTCCGCATCATCCCGCCGCGAGAGGACTACGGGAAGCACAACATTCCCGACACCGAAACGCTCGTGGCCGAAGTCTGCGCCGAGCTCGCCACATCGCCCTTGAAGGGACGCCGCATCCTCGTCACCGGCGGATCCACGCCGGTCCCGATCGATAGCGTCCGTCTCATCACCAATCGCTTCACCGGCAAACTCGGCACCGCCATCGCGGACGAACTCACCCTCCGAGGCGCCAAAGTCCAATTCGTCCTCGGAAAGACGGGCCTCGTCCCGCCGTCCTATATCGAGTGCACCCACGCCCGAGACTACGACGAGTATCGCGACGCGGTCCTCGAAGCCCTGGGTGAAGGCGACTACGCCTGTGGCATCTTCTCGGCCGCCGTCGCCGACTACAAGCCCCGCGAAGTTGCCGAGGGCAAAATCCCTTCCGGCGGGGCACTCGAAAGCCTCGAGCTCGTGCCGACCGAGAACGTGATCAACCTCGTGCGCGAGCGCTTCCCCGATGTCCCCATGGTGTCGTTCAAGTACCAGGAGAACATCGACCACGAAGAGCTCATGCAGATCGCCCAAAGCCGCGTCGACAAAGGCCACCTGGCCGTCGTCGCCAACCGAGGCGAAGAAACAGGCGAAAACGGTGAGCAAATCGCCTACATCGTCACCGCCGGCGCTGAGCCCGCGCGGTTCACCGACAAGCCCGAGATCGCCGGCGGCATCGCCGATTTCCTCGAGCAAAGCCTAGAATCACGTTAACTTGACATTCACATTGGGAGTGCGGATAATACTTGCCCCTACGTTGACGCGGGGTGGAGCAGTCCGGTAGCTCGTTGGGCTCATAACCCAAAGGCCGCGGGTTCAAATCCCGCCCCCGCCACCATCTAAGTCCTTTCACTCCATCGAGTTCCCTTTTCCTACCAAGCCCGTCTCCACAATGTCTCCAAAACGAGAGACGGTTTTTGGTTGCTCCAAGATTCTGATCGCTTCTTCAACCGCTGCCGGACTCAGGTGCATGTACCGCTGGGTGGTCGTCAGGTCCTTGTGTCCAGCGAGTTCCTGGATCGATCTTGCAGGCACTCCTTTCATCGCCAAATGACTACAAAAGGTGTGCCGCAAGATGTGAACTCCGCCGTTCGCAAGATTCGCCCGTCGCGCGGCCCGTGACACAAAGCCCTGAACGCGCTTCTGAGTGAGGGGCTTGCCGTCCAATTCGCACACGACGCGTTCTCCCTTGAGATGCCGGTGGGCCTGAAGGGCTTCGGCAAGACGGGGTCGCCGGAGGAGCAACCGGCGCTGCTGAGTTGCCCGCCTCGATGCCGTAGGCCCCTCCAGCGTGACTGGATGAGCACACAGCTTTTTGTTAGACTGGAAGCTGTACCGCTGTCAGACAATCATGCCCCGCGTGACCCTCCGCCACCTCGAGACGCGTCGTGAGAAACTCATAGCGGAACTGGCTCAAATCGGGGAAATGCGGCCCGGGTCTCTCGTCGAGCGATTCCGCAAATGCGGCAAGCCCAATTGCCACTGCGCCGAACCTGGGGCCCTAGGCCACGGCCCGAGTTGGTCGCTCACACGCGAGGTCAAGGGTAAGACGGTAACGAAGATTATCCCGTCTGGCCCGCCGCTCGAACGCACGAAGGCACAGGTAGCCGAGTATCGACGTTTTCGACGCCTAAGCCGACAGCTCGTGGAGCTCAGCGAACGAATCGGCGAGCTGCGCCTGAGCACGATTAAACGGTGAAGCTGACCATTACGCTGCTCCTCGCCTGGCCTTCCTCCCTCTAACGTCCGCGTCGTGTCACGAAATAACACGGAGTCTGCCCCCAGATTCCCGAAGATTCGCACCGAACACCACTTGGGCGCCTAACCCCGCGTCAATAAAGACACGGCCTCCAGAGACCCCCGGAATAGGCCACGAAGCTTGTGACGAAAAAGGGCCTTCAGAGGCGATTTTTGGTTGCCTTGGTGCACAACTCGCGATCTCGGTCCACAATTGTCCTTTACTCACGGATTCGAGGTTCCCCATGAGCATTTTCAAACGCACTCAGCGGAAGTATGTGAAGAAGGCCTATCGCGTGAGGAATTGGCGTGAATATGAGGCGGGTCTACGCAACCGTGGGAGCCTGACCGTCTGGATCTCGCTCACCGCCGGCAAGCTTGTGAACTGGGACGCGCCCCGGCCGAGGAGGAGGAAACCGGGCCGTCAACGCAAGTACTCGAACCACGCCATCGAGACGGCTGTCACCCTGGGCATGGTGTTTCATCTGTCATCTAGGCAGAGCGAGGGATTGCTGCGATCGTTGTTCGCTCTGATGAAGCTAGACAATGATGTGCCCGATCACACCACGATCTCGAGGCGCAAGGCGAAGCTGGGTAAGGTCCCCTTCTACCAAGACAAGCAGAAGACGCCGTTGCACATCTTGATCGACAGCAGCGGTCTCGCTGTCCACGCCGGCCAGCTGCGCAGAGCACCAAAGAGCAGGGACTATCGCAAGCTCCATCTGTGTGTCGACGAGCAGAGTGGCGAAGTCGTCGCCGGCGAGCTGACGAGCAAAAGAGCCCGCGATTCATCGCGGGTTGCATCGCTTGTCGGACAGATCGACAGTCCCATCTCATCGGCCAGAGCTGACACCGCATACGACGCCGGCGGCGTCTATGAGGCAATCGAGAATCACAGCGCTCATTGCTCGCCGAGGGTGCTGATACCGCCGCGCAAGGGCGCCCAGCTCGCATCGGGGCCGGCGAGCAGCCGACAGCGCAATCGCAACATTGCAGCACAAGCTCGGCTCGGCAAACGAAAGTGGCACACAGAATCGGGCTACAGCAAACGGAGCAAAGTCGAGACAACGTTCCATCGCTACAAGGCTATCGTGGGCTCAGCGATGCGAGCGAGAGGGTTGGCGGCACAGAGAGTCGAGGCAAGGATCGGGTGCAAGATTCTGAACACCATGACGGCGCTCGGGATGCCTGATAGCGAGATGATCGGATGATGGGAGTCGGGGCCAAGCGAGCTCTCGGCCTCTATCGGAGTTGTGCACCAAGGCAACGGCTCACGGCGATCTTCGTCCTCCACGCAGCCCTGGCTGCGAGCGAGGTTCGGAAGAACGTTCCGATACCGATGCGCGACGGCGTGAAACTCACCGCCGACATTTATTTGCCCGACGGGCCTGGCCCGTTTCCGGTCCTTCTCAGCCGGACGCCCTACGACAAAACCCGGCGCGTCATACGCGCGGAGAAGTTCACGCGGAACGGGTACGCAGTCGCTATCTCAAATGTGTTCTTTCCTCATGACGACGACCAAAGCGATGGGAGCTAGGCCTCACCTTGTGAGAGGAGACAAAAGTAGTTTCGGAGCGACAAAATACTACCGGGAGCGTTCCGGCTGCAAACGCTTCACTGTGGAGGCGTTAGAGGCCGATGCTTTTTCTCAAGTCGGCGACGGCGACGGCGGGGTCGTCCCCTCCCCCGTTGAGAGCGTCGTGAGTCGCGGACTCGAGCACGCGTTCGAGCTCGAGGAGGGCCTGTTGGGTTTCGTCCGCCGCTCGTCCCCGGGCGTGGATGTCTCGTCGGAGTGACGCCGCGCCAGCCTTTTGCGAGCATGTGAGATACGTCTTCAGAACGTCGCCGATTCCGACGCCGGTTGACTTCGGCTTCGAGTTCGACTTCATCATTCTTGCGAAAAAGTCGACGCCGGCGTGATTCACGACGTGATTCACCGCAGCCGTGGCGATGATCTCGCGTCTCAGCGGATGCTCGACAAAGAACTCCGCAAACGACTCGCGCAGCCGATCCGGGAAGTAACCGTCGAGGAAGGGCGCCCCCTCCTCGCTATCGGGAACGTCGGTCTCGAGAACCTGGGACAAAGCCCAGATTTTGACGTGGCCGAGAAGGAGTGCTAAGAGCGGTCGCATCAGCCCCCGCTCTTGACCGGTCACGCCTTCTCCGACCCCATCCCCATCCCCGGGTTGCAGCGCGGCTGGCTCTCGTAGCTCGCTCCACGGCGGGACGGCATCGTCCTCGCGGTTCATGATGCCTTCGCGCATGAGCTCTCTGAGTAACTCCAGGAAGTCCTCGCGGCGCTCAGCGCTCCGTTTCCCATCCAACGTGAGGGCGAGAGCTTGAGCGGCGTTGTCCGCCAGCGCGAGGGTGGCCACGTCTTCGGTCATGTCCCTGAAGATGCGGTTGCGCTCGTCGCGGCTCGGAAGCGCGCCTCGCTTCACCAGCATGTCCATGAGGATCTTGATGTTGACCTCGTGGTCGGACATGTCGACGCCACCCGAGTTGTCCACGGCATCGGTGTTGATGATGCCTCCGTTGGCCCAATACTCGAGACGTGCCTTCTGCGTGAAGCCAAGGTTACCCCCTTCACCGACGACGCGCGCCCGCACATCGATAGCGTCGACGCGCACGCGGTCGTTCGCCCGGTCCCCGGCATCGAGATGCTCCTCGCTCGTCGCCTTGACGTATGTCCCGATGCCGCCGTTGTAGAGCAAGTCCACGGGCGCTTTGAGAATGCACCGGATCATCTCCTCGCCACTGACACTGAGATTGTCGCGATCCTTGTCGATCCGCAAAATCTCCTTCATCTCTGGCGTCACCGAATTTTTTTTTGCAGACCGGTCGAAGACTCCACCGCCGTCGCTGATGGCCGACGCGTCGTAGTCGCGCCAGCTCGATCGTGGTAGCCGGAACAGTCGCTCTCGTTCTTCGAAGCTCTTTTCCGGGTCGGGATTCGGATCGACGAAGATGTGCACGTGGTTGAATGCCGCCACGAGCTTGATGGTGCGCGATCGGAGCATCCCGTTGCCGAAAACGTCCCCGCCCATATCACCGATACCAACAATGGTGAAGTGGTCCTGGTTGACGTCGATGCCGAGGTTGTGAAAGTGATGTTTGATGCACTCCCACGCCCCCCGGGCGGTGATCCCGACTTTCTTGTGGTCGTAGCCGACGCTGCCTCCGGAAGCGAATGCATCACCAAGCCAAAAGCCGTAGTGCTTGGCTACCGAGTTGGCGGTATCGGACAGGTGTGCCGTCCCCTTGTCGGCAGCCACCACGAGGTACGGATCGTCGTCGTCATGGCGAACGACCTCGGGCGGATGGACGACATCTCCGTTGACCATGTTGTCGGTGACATCGAGAAGGCCTGAGATGAACTCCCGGTAGCGGTCGATGAGGTATCCATCGAGCGCCGGCCGCGGGGGAAGCTCGCCTTTCAAGACGAAGCCGCCTTTCGAGCCCACTGGGACGATGATAGAGTTTTTGACCATCTGCGTTTTCTGCAGGTCGAGGATCTCGGTTCGGAAGTCGTCGTGCCGGTCGCTCCACCGGATACCGCCTCGGGCCACGCGTCCGCCGCGCACGTGGATACCTTCCAGGCGGCGGGAGTGGACGTAGATCTCGAACATCGGGTTCGGCGAGGGCATGCCTTCGACCTGGTTGCTCTCGACTTTCATCGAGAACACCGGCCGCTCCGGCCGCTGGTAGAAATTCGTGCGCACCGTCGACGCGATGAGGTTCGAGAACGCCCGCAATACTTCGTCATCGACGAGGTTTCCGACATCGTCGAGAGCACCCTGCAAATCGGCCTCGACCTGACGCTCGACTTCGGGCCGCTCTTTGTCGAGAGCTGGATCGAAGCGCGCCTCGAACGCTCGATAGAGCGCCCTCGCCGCATCCGAGTTCGAAAGCAAAACGCCGTCGACCGTCTCGAGATTGTAGTGCGGGCGAATCTGCTGGAGGTGCGCGCGAAACGTCCGTAACACCTCGACGTGACGCCAGTCGAGACCGGCTGTCAATATCAGAGAATTGAGAGACCCATCCGTGGCGCGCTCCTCGTCGAGTGCTCGAAGAGCTTCTGCGAGCCGATCGGCGCCATCGACGACAGCGGCGATACGCTCCGCGGTGTCTTCGATCTCGTAGCGGTGCATATGCGCCGTCCGGCGCGACGGCAGTCGGATCTCGATGTGCAGTTCCCCGGTGACTCCGAGACCGAGATTGCGGAGCGTTGTCAGCGTCTCGATGAAGCTCAACGGACGTGTCGCGTATATCTTGAGCGTCGCGTGCTCGGGCGAGCGCGGCACCACGGCCACTTGAAGCCGGGCATCGAGAAGCTCCAGCCGCTCGACGTCAAAAGGCACCTCCTCGGGAGGTGTCGCCTCGCGATAGATTCCACTGCGGGTGTCGTGAGTAATCCAGCGCGCGAACAGCCGTCGACCCTCTCGCTCCCCGAAGGCTTCCGTCAGCGCACGTGAGACGGTATCCATCCACGTGGTGATGATGTCTTCCGTTACCCGGAGTGCCAGGTCCTCGTCGATGGGATGTTCCAATCGATCGAGATCAAAATAGAAAATGAGAACTTGCGCCGGCCCCGCATCTTCAGAAGCGGTGAAACCGATCGGGCCGAATCGCTCCGAAAAGGCTCGACGCAACGCGGTCTCGGCTTCGTACGAGTAGCGAAGCTTCGAAAACGCGAGATACAAAGCAGCGTAGCCCGGGCCGATACGATGGTGCACCGCGATCTCATCGTCTCCAGTGATGTGAACGATGCGATCGAAAAACGGCTTCAGCTCTTCTGCCGGAGCGTAGAACAGCTCTCTTCGCGGGAAGCGGTTGAACAGGGCGCGGACTTGGCGGAAGGCATGGGACATCGATGCCGCGCCGCTCCGGTCGATGAGCCACTGACGCTTCTCACGTAGCAATGGCACGTCGGCGGCCCGTTGAGCGAAGGCCCCCTGAGAGAAGCGACCGAGCAGAAACGTCGCCCGCTCGAGCTTGCCATCTTCTCCCCAGTGTCGGATCACGATGTCGTCGATCGGCTCCAGATGGTAGATCGCGAACGCGTCGCTGCAGTAGTCGATCTCTACGATCCGCTTGTCTTCCGACGCCGGCGCCAACTGGCTCTCGACCTTGTCGACGAGCCCGGGAAAGACGATCGGCAGCAACGCCGGATCCCGAAACGCACCCAGGGCGCTCTCGGGGATACGATCCGCCGAGCCGTCGGCGCCCATGCGGTAGCTCATGATGCCCATGAGGATGAAGTTCTCGTCGGCAAGCCACTTCAAGAACGCGCGCGCAGGTTCGAGGTCTTCGGCTTCGTCGAGTCGGGATCGGAGCTCGGCGGTCACGCCCACGACCGTACTCGTCATCTCCTCGAAGTCTTCGAGAGCGAGGAACAGACACTTCAACACCGAGAAAATCTCGTGCTGCACGCGCCGCAAGTGCTCCTTCGACTCGATGTGCTCGATACGGAACCGGCACAAGAGCTCCTTGTCCCCTTCGGCGTACGCGTCGCCGATCCACTCGACTCGCTCCCATTGACGACGCACCGTGAGAATCGGGTGGATCGCCGAGAACACGCGCAAGCCTGCCTTGCGGAAGTAGTTCATCAGGCTGTCGAAGATGAACGGGGCGTCTGGCGTATGCGTCTCGACGATGGTCGTCGCAATCGGCATCGCCTTCCCGCCGACGGGGTGGAGCGATTCCTCGTCACGGGAGTGGCGCGCCACGACGTGCAAGCCGGGCAGGCCGCGATAGAGCTGGGTCGGCGGGGGAAGCTCCTTGACGAAGAATCTGAAATTGTCCCAGAGCCGCTCGGCCAGATCCGCGGCGCTGATACCCTTGCCCATCCACTCGGGAAGCCCGCTGTAGACGACTCTAGCGAACGACTCGAGAAGCTCCCAGTTCTCGTCGGGCCTCGTCTTCTCGAGATGCTCCAGGATCTCGTCCAGCCTGCGGGCTTTTTCTTCTGCGCTGACGCTCAACATGTCGTTTTGAAGTCTCCCCGACCACGGCGGAATGCAATCTATTAGTGTAATCCGGACTTGCGCATGATGCCATTTAGATGCGCGGCAACTGTACTTGGCGGACGCCGCCATGTGGCCATCGGCCGTCAGCTTGTGGGAGGGCTGCTAATAATGATGGGTAGAGCGGATGTGGAGGTAGGCGGGGACGATGGCGAGGTGTCTGACGAACAGGCACCACTCAAAGGCGACACCGGCAAGCATCACCCGCCGCGCCCCCCGACGGAAATCGATCCGGACGCCTGCCGAATGAGAGTCGGGGCGGGAGGGAGCCGTCTCCCCCCCGCCCCGCGTGTCATTTTTCAATCCCAATCTCAATCGATGACTTCAATTTCGACCGCTAGGTATGGTGACACGAGGTCGGCAGGGACTATGCCTTCGACCCGGACCGTCCTCCCCATCGCCGGTGCACTCAGTCCCGACAGGTCGAAGCACAGCGGGGGGAACGTCGGGCGAAACGAGCAGGCCCATATCGCCGAGGCAACCCATGGCCGGCGCGACGACCTCTCCCGTGGCCCGAATCTCGTCGTCGATACGAAACCTCAAGGCGACGAGACGATCGCCACTCCTCACACCGCGAGCGCGAAGCGGGAGGCCGAAACGGTCCGCGAGGAGCTCAGCGAGCTCCGCCGGCGGCAAGCGTTCCATGAGCGCCGGCTCGTTGTCGACCCGCGTCTCGTCGGCGACGATCACCACGGTATCTTTGATTAATACCTCCACCACGCAGCCGGAGCCGTCTGAGCAGATTTCGATGCCGAAGAAGAGTCCCCGAACACGATCGCCGTCGCCGTCATCACCGGAGGCTCCGCTGCTGTCGTCGTCGCTGTTGTCATCGTCACTGCTGTCGTCATCACTGCTGCTGTCGTCGTCGCTGGGATCATCACTATCGTCATCCCCGTCACCTTGCGACCGAGCGCTCGCGAGCCCGGTGACCTGCGCGTCCCCGCTTGCAACCGATGGTGCCGTCGTGCTGGTCGCATCGTCGCCGCAAGCCACGAATAAGCCGGCAACCATCAGCGCAAAAACCAACATGGCAATCCATTTCATCTCTTGATTCATTCTCAACTCCAGGGTTCAGTGCAACTGCGAAATCCGGTGGTCGTGCGAACCCGAGCCACATCCACCGGCGACGCGCATTACGAAAAACCTTCCTGTACGGTAGAGGCATTGTCTTCCGACGAGGTTGGCGACGCGATGATCCGGCACACGCTTTTTTCGTGATGCTCTTCACTCACCCACAGTGACCACCGTCACACCGGGAGACGAATTGTTAGACTATGCCCCATGGATTTCTTTCGCTCGTCGGTGCGGGAGTGGTTCGACGCGAGCTTCGAAGCCCCGACCCGTGTGCAGCGGGAAGGCTGGCCGGTGCTCGCGCGCGGGGAGCACGCTCTGTTGCTTGCTCCCACCGGGAGCGGCAAGACGCTGGCGGCGTTTCTGTGGGCTATCGACCAAGTCACGCGCCTCGAGCCCGACGCCACGCCGGGCATCCGCATTCTCTACGTGTCGCCGCTCAAAGCGCTCGTATATGACATCGAGCGGAACCTGCGAGCACCTCTTGCGGGAATCCGACGCCGGTCCGAGCGCGAGGACCAAGAGCTTCGCAGCGTCCGCGTCGACGTTCGCACCGGTGACACGTCCCCTAAAGAGCGTCGACAACAGCTTCGCGATCCCGCCGACATCTTGGTGACGACGCCGGAATCGCTGTTCCTGATTCTCGGCTCACAAGCTGCCGCGAACCTAACCCAGGTACATACCGTTATCGTCGATGAGATCCACTCGCTCGCGCCGACGAAACGCGGGGTTCACTTGGCATTGTCGCTCGAGCGCCTCGACGAGCTGACACCGAGCGAACCGCAGCGGATCGGGCTCTCGGCGACAGTGCGACCCCCGCGCGACGTGGCGCGCTTTCTTGGCGGCGACCGCGATGTTCACATCGTCGACGCGAGCGAGCCGGCACACATCGAGCTCTCGATCTGCGTTCCGATTCCGAACATGGAACAAGTTCCGCCACCCAAACCGGTTCCTGCCACCGACGACGGCGGCGCCGTTGCCGGGAAGCTCGCACGCACAGAAATGCCTCCGGCACGCGAACCGGGCTCGCTCTGGTCCGAGATCTATCCGAAGCTACTCGAGCTCGTCCAAAAACACCGCTCGACCATCGTGTTCGTGAACAGCCGAGCGCTCGCCGAGCGACTCGCGCAACGACTGAACGAGCTCGCCGACACGCCGCTCGTGCGCGCGCACCACGGGAGCGTGTCCCACGCGAAGCGCAACGAGATCGAAGAGGCGCTGAAGAGCGGCGCCCTCAAAGGGCTAGTGGCGACGAGCTCGCTCGAGCTCGGGATCGATATGGGCGCGGTCGATCTCGTCGTGCTCGTGGAATCTCCGGGCTCGGTCGCGCGCGGGCTCCAGCGCGTGGGGCGCGCCGGGCACGGCGTCGGCGAAACGAGCTTGGGAATGATCTTCCCGAAGTTTCGCGGCGACTTGCTGGAGTCGACGGTCGTCGCCCAACGCATGCTCGCCGGTGAAATCGAATCTCTCAAGGTGCCGGAAAACCCCCTCGACGTTCTCGCGCAACAAGTGGTGGCACTTTGCGCTGACAAACCGCGCCACGTCGACGAGCTACAGGCGCTCGTTCGTCGCGCCGCCCCTTATCGGAATCTTTCGCGCGACGCGCTGCTCGCCGTCATCGAGATGCTCTCGGGTCAATACCCGTCGCAGGATTTCGCCGACCTCAGGCCACGGCTCGCATGGGATCGCGCCCAAGACATCCTTACGCCGCGCAAAGGCGCCAAGATGATCTCGCTTCTGAACGCCGGCACCATCCCGGACCGCGGGCTCTACAGCGTCCACATCGGAGAAGGAGGCCCGCGCGTCGGCGAGCTCGACGAAGAAATGGTCTACGAGTCTCGGAAAGGTGAGGTCTTCTATCTCGGCGCGTCGTCGTGGAGAGTCGAGGCCATTACCCGCGATCGCGTGATCGTCTCTCCGGCCCCCGGTGAGCCGGGGAAGATGCCTTTTTGGCGAGGCGACGGCCCGGGCCGGCCGATCGAGCTCGGACGCGCCATCGGTGCCTTTCTCCGGAAAATCGACGGCATGAGCACAGACGCCGCACGGCAGTGGCTCGAAGAGCACACGCCGCTCGACACACATTCGGCCACGAATCTCGTCACCTACATCGAAGAGCAGAAAGAGCACACCGGCGCGCTCCCGACCGACCGCCACATCGCCGTCGAGCGCTTCCGCGACGAGCTCGGCGACTGGCGGGTTTGTATCCTCACGCCGTTCGGATCACGGGTCCACGCACCGTGGGCGCTCGCGATCCAAAACCTTCTCAGCACCCGGACGGGCTACGAAGTCGAAACCATGTACACCGATGACGGGATCGTACTGCGATTCGCGGACGTCGAGGAGCTTCCCGATCTCGAGTGGCTTTTTCCCGATCCGGAAGAAGTCGAAGATCGCGTCGTCGAAGAGCTCGCTAACTCGGCCCTGTTCGCGAGCAACTTCCGCGAGAACGCCGCCCGGGCCCTGTTGCTTCCGAGGCGTAGTCCCGACCGGCGCACGCCGCTGTGGCAGCAACGCCTGCGCGCAAAGAATCTCCTCGCGAACGTCACCAAGTACCCATCGTTCCCCATCGTGCTCGAGACCTATCGGCAGTGTCTGAAGGACGTGTTCGACGTTCCCGCGCTAAAAGATGTGTTGCGGTCGGTAGCGAGCCGCGCAGTTCGAGTCAGTGACGTCGAGACCGCGACGGCCTCTCCGTTCGCTCGCTCGCTGACGTTCGCGTACGTCGCGAACTACCTCTACGAGCAGGACGCACCACTCGCCGAGCGCAAAGCACAAGCGCTCACGCTCGATCGAAATCTCCTGCGGGAGCTTCTCGGCCAAGCCGAGCTCCGCGAGCTCATCGACGCCGAAGTGCTCGACGACGTCGAAGCGGAGCTCGCGGGACTCGCCGACGGCTGGAAAGCACGAAGCGCCGACGAGCTCGAGGATCTGTTGCGGCGAATAGGTGAGCTGAGCCGAGCGGAAATAGACGCGCGCACCACCGAGGATCCGAGAGCTTGGATAGACAAGCTAGAGAACGAGCGCCGTTGTGTGCGCGTGCGCGTCGCCCACGAGAACCGCTACATGGCGGTGACCGATGCCGCCCGCTATCGTGACGCTCTCGGCGTCGTGCCGCCGGCGGGTCTTCCTTCAAACCTGCTCGAGCCGACGGAGTCATCGCTAGAGGGCATCGTGCGCCGGTTCGCGCGTACTCACGGACCGTTTTTGACGGAGGCGCTCGCCGAGCGCTGGGCTCTGCTTCCGTCTCAACTCGAGGCGGTACTGGAGCTTCTCGAGGGCGAAGGCCATCTCGTGCGCGGAGAGATTCGGCCTCTCGGAGTCCGTCCGGAGTGGTGCGACCCCGAAGTGCTTCGCCGTTTGAAACGCCGGACGCTCGCGAAGTTGCGAAAAGAAGTTGCTCCTGTCGAAGCGAGTGTTCTCGGTCGTTTTCTGCCCGAGTGGCACGGTGTGCGAAAACAAATGAGCGGCAGGTTGCGGCTCGAAGAGACGCTCTCGCAGCTCGAAGGACTTCCTCTGCCGTGGTCGTCTCTGCTCGATGTGATCCTGCCTCAGCGCGTCAAAGACTTTCGACCCGAGATGCTGGACATGCTCTCCGCCTCGGGGACGATCGTTTGGGTCGGCGTCGGAGCCCTCGGTACTCTCGGTAATCGCGACGGCCGCGTGGCTCTCTATCGCCGCGATCGAGCTCCGATATTGTTGCCACCCCGGCACGCCTACGAGCCGCAGTCCGAACTCGAGGCGAAGATCCTCACCCACCTCGCCGAGCGAGGCGCCTCTTTCACGCTCGAGTTCGCGCGCAAGACGGAAGAGTTTTCCGTCTCCGAGCTGGAAGGATCGTTGTTGAACTTAGTGTGGGCGGGACAGATCACCAACGACACCTTCTCCCCGCTCCGCGGTCTAAAAAAGCGCACGCGCCGGGGTGAGCACGGGTCGTACGCGGACGGTCGGTGGTCTCTCGTGGCCGGGCTCATCGACGAGGGCGTGATCGACACCGAACGCGCTCACGCGCGGGTCACCATGCTTCTCGAGCGCTACGGGCTCGTCAGTCGAACCGTCGCGCTGTTCGAAGATTTGCCCGGCGGCTACAAGGTGCTCTATCCGTTGTTACGCGAAATGGAAGAGCGCGGGCGTCTACGTCGCGGCCACTTCGTCGAAGGACTGTCCGGCTCGCAGTTCGCCCTCCCGGCGGCGATCGAGCGGCTCCGTGCGGTTCGAGACCAGCTTACCAACGCAAAGAGTCCAGACGAGGAAGTAGAGGCTTATCTCGCCGTGGATCCGGCGAACCCGTACGGCTCGATTCTTCCCTGGCCTCAGCCCGCGACCGAGCGGCGGGCACGCCCGCGCCGCGTTCCAGGCGCATGGGTGGTCCTATATAAAGGGGATTATATACAATAGTCACGACCGCTCCGTGACTATTGTATATAATTCCCTATATAAAGGTAGGCTCGTGCTCTACATGGAAAAAGGCGGCCGGACTCTGCTGACGTTCGGCGAGCTCACCGAGCCGGGCGTGGCGAGGGCAGCGTTCCGAAAGCTCACGACACTCCCTAGACGCCGGCCGAACCGACTCCGCATCGAGGCGATCGACAACGATGTGCCGACGAAGAGCCCCCACGAGACGCTTCTGAGCGAGCTCGGTTTCTTCCCGGACGTCACTTCGATGGTTTATGCTGAGACGCCCACCGCTGACAGTCAGGCCGCCGATCGGATACATTAGGTGCAGCCAAGGAGCCAAGGAGAAAAGACCCGATGGAACATACGTATGACTCACTGAAACAGAAGACCGTCGCGGAGCTCCGGGAAATCGCGGACGCCATGGACCACGAGAAAGTCCACGGTTACAAGTCGCTCCACAAAGAGGATCTCGTCAAGCTCCTGTGCGGGGCTTTGGGGATCGAGGCTCAAGAGCACCACGCGGTGGTCGGCATCGACAAGGCCAAGATCAAGGCGCAGATCCACGTTCTCAAGCAAAAACGGGCAGCCGCGATCGAAGCACACGACGCGAAACAGCTCAAGTGGACACGCCTCAACATCAAACGCCTCAAGCACAAGATCAGACGGGCGACCGTCTGAGCCATCGCCCGTCTAATCTTGTCCGCGCACCTCGAGAGGGGGTGCGGTTCTGGCAGTTCATGACTTACCCTCCATTTCTTTCGAATGACACGTCAGTGCAACACGCGTTCCGGATCCGACAAATCCACATAACTCTTTATTATCACGTGTTTGTACGGACGAACCTCGACCGTCGCGCGGCGGAGTACGTTATTTCACCCAGTGAGAGTTGGGGGTTCTGACACACATTCGGCGCCCGACACGACGCGAAGTAAAGCTGGTACTCGTACTCCGGTACGCTTAAACTTCCGTGCCAAAGGATGCCTTCACGATGATACGACCCCGTTTTGTGGTTCACACTCTCGCCACGGTTTTCACGATCACCACCCTCGCCCGAGCCGAAACGTTCGAGCTGACGACGGCTACCATCGCTGAAATCAACGCTGCCTTCGACGCCGGTGCTCTGACATCGGAGCGGCTCGTCGAGCTCTGCCTCGCTCGCATCAAGACCTACGACAAGTCCGGTCCCAAGCTCAACGCCGTCATTACCGTCAATCCGAACGCGCTCGAGCGCGCCCGTGAGCTCGACGCCGAGCGCAAACGCCAAGGCCCGCGATCCGCCATGCACGGCATCCCTGTCGTGGTGAAGGACAACTACGACACCGCCGAGCTCCCCACGACCGCCGGCTCGTTCATGCTCCAAGGCTCGCTCCCACCCGATGACGCGTTCGTGGTGAACAAACTCCGTCAGGCCGGCGCCATCATTCTCGCGAAGCTCAACATGAGCGAGTTCGCATCGGGTGGCCCGCTAAGCTCTATCGGTGGGCCCACCCGTAACCCCCATAACCCGGCGCGATCGCCTTCCGGCTCTTCCGGCGGAACCGGCGTGGCCGTCGCCGCCGCGTACGCCCCTCTCGGGTTGGGAACCGACACCGGCGGATCGGTGCGCGGCCCCTCCGCCGCGAACGGGATCGTCGGACTCAAGACGACGCACGGCCTTCTCAGCCGGAATGGCATCGTACCGCTCGGTCTGTCGTTCGACACCGCCGGTCCGATGGCACGGAACGTTTCCGACGTCGCCACAGCACTCGGCGTCATGACCGGCATCGATCCAGCCGATGCATCGACATTCAAGAGCGCCGGCAAGTTCGATACCGATTACACCCAGTTTCTCGATAAGAACGCGCTCCGGGGCGCACGCATCGGCATCGCCCGCGACTTCCTCGAACACGATCCCGACGTCGACTGGGTCGTGGAAGCGTCCCTCGAGGCGATGCGCGCCGCGGGCGCGACCATTGTCGACGTGAGCTTTCCCGAATGGCTCCTCGAGTCCGAAAGAAAGTTCTACACCGCCATCCGCCATCGCGAGTTCCGCGCCCAGATCGAAGAATACCTGGCGACCCTCGACGAGGGTTACCCGAAAACGCTCGCCGAGCTCGTCGAGCGCTCGAACACCTTGACCTCTCCAAGCGAGCAGGGGTTCGTCCCTAACCCTTCGCGATGGAGCTTGAT
Source organism: Candidatus Marinacidobacterales bacterium (assembly GCA_965237955.1). Classification (GTDB taxonomy): domain Bacteria; phylum Acidobacteriota; class Vicinamibacteria; order Marinacidobacterales; family SMYC01. The sequence continues at coordinate 7,076,177 of OZ250169.1, forward strand.
GAAGCGCGAAGAGGAGAGCGGCTCGCTCGAAGACTATGAATACCTCGCGATACGCGAGCACGGCCTGGCGCTCGTCCGCGCGATCGTCGACGGCATTATGAACGCCGAGAAGCTCGATGCGATCGTGTACCCAACCGCGACCCGCCGCCCGAGCCGCCGGGACGCTGATCCAGGAACGACGACGCGCGGAGCGTCCGCCGTACGGATCGCCAACATGACCGGATATCCCGATCTCATCGTACCCGCCGGGTTCACCGGTACGGGTCTTCCCGTGTGCCTGTCGTTTCTGGGACCAGCGTTTTCCGAGCCACACCTGCTCGCGCTCGGATACGCGTTTGAGCAAGCGACGAAAGCGCGCCGTATCCCGGTATACACTCCTCCATTGCCGGGAGAAACATTCGATTACTGATTGACGTTAGCGGCGCGCGCGCATGTTTTATAGCGGAAACAGCTCACCACGTGGTCGTTCACCATGCCTATTGCCTGCATGTGGGCGTAGATGATGGTGCTGCCGACGAAATTGAACCCGCGCTGTTTGAGATCTTTGCTGAGAGCGTCGGAGTGTTGGGTCTTCGCTGGAATATCTGACATTCCCCGGCGGCGGTTCACTTTGGGCTTCCCGCCGACGAACGGCCACACGTAGGCGTCGAAGCTTCCGAACTCTTTTTGGACTTCGAGGAACGCGCGCGCGTTTCTCACCGCGCTTTGGACTTTGAGCCGGTTGCGAACAATGCCGGGGTTCTCCAGAAGCTTGGTGATCTTCTTGTCGGTGAAGCGAGCCACCTTCTTGGGGTCGAAGCCGGCGAACGCCTTCCGGTACGCCTCGCGTTTGTTGAGGATCGTCGACCACGATAGCCCTGCCTGAGCGCCCTCGAGAATCAGGAACTCGAAGTGAGTGCGGTCGTCGTGAACGGGAACGCCCCACTCTTTGTCGTGGTAGTCGATGTAGAGCTCGGAGCTACCCTTCTCCGACCACGCGCAGCGTTTGCGCGCAGGCATCAGCTCACGTCCCGGGCGACGCGAATCCCCATGAACTGCCAGCGCGCATCCGGGTAGTAGAAGTTCCGGTAGCTCGCGCGGATGTGATCACGCGGCGTCACGAACGAGCCACCACGCAGCACCATCTGGTTGCACATGAACTTCCCGTTGTACTGAAGTAGAGATCCCCGCAGCGGCGCTGCAACCGATTGCTCGGACAATAGAAGCCTCCCCCGACTTTTATTTAATTTCCGCCTAAGGGCGCAGACGATAACGGGGTTTGCGGCGAGGTGTCAAGTCGACGCAGATTCGAAGCGCGCGATGGCGTCTTGTTGCTGCAACAGGAAGTCGATCTGATCGATTCCGTTCAAAAGACAGTGCCTCGCGAAACCATCCATGGGAAAGCCCGCGCTCGACCCATCCGGCAACGTAATCGCGAGCGCTTCGAGATCGACGGTCACGGAAGCGCCCGGATTGTCGAGAAGCACACGATGAGATGCTTCGTCGATCTCGACCGGCACGAGTCCGTTCTTGACGGCGTTTCCCTTGAAGATGTCAGCAATCGAGGTGCTGACGACGGCGCGGAATCCGTAATCCGTCAGCGCCCATGGTGCGTGCTCGCGCGACGATCCGGAGCCGAAATTTTCTCCGGCGACGAGGATCCGCGCACCTTCGGCTTCGGGCTGGTTGAGCACGAAATTCGGATCGTTGCGCCAATCGGCGAACAGGTTCTCACCCAGCCCTTCCTTGGTCGTGATCGTCAAGAAACGGGCGGGGATGATCTGATCGGTGTCGACGTTGTCGACGGGAAGGACGACGGTCTTCGACGTGAGCTGGCGAATAGGTTTCATGGCGTTAGCCCAAAAGCTCTCGCACGTCGGCGATCGTTCCACAGATGGCCGCCGCTGCCGCCGTCAAAGGACTAGCGAGAATGGTGCGCGCGCCTTTCCCCTGCCGTCCTTCGAAATTTCGATTGCTGGTGCTGACGGCGAGCTCGCCGGGGGCGACCAAGTCGCCGTTCATCGCGATGCACATCGAACAGCCCGGCTCGCGCCATTCGGCTCCGGCGTCTTTGAAGACGCGATCGAGCCCCTCGTCGATCGCCAGTTGTTTCACCTCTTCGGAGCCGGGTACGACGAGCACGCGGACGCCAGGAGCTACTTTACGCCCTTTCATGACCGAGGCGGCGAGCCGAAGGTCGTCGAGGCGCGCGTTCGTGCAGCTTCCGATGAACACGACATCGATGGACTTGCCTATTAGGCTCTCGCCACGTTCCATCTTCATGTAGCCGAGCGCGTGGTCGGTCGCCGCATCCGGAATCGCTTCATCGATCGAGACGGACATCCCCGGGTTCGTCCCGTAGGTCACCATGGGCTTGATAATAGAAGCATCGATGCTGACGCTCTTGTCGTACACCGCGCCCGCGTCCGTCGGGAGCGTCCGCCAATCGGCAAGCGCCCGGTCCCACGCTTCGTCTTTCGGTGCGTACTCACGTCCCTCGACGTAGTCGAGGGTCGTGTCGTCGGGCGCAATCAGTCCCGCGCGCGCTCCCGCTTCGATGGACATGTTGCAGATGGTCATCCGCTCGTCCATCGACAGCGACCGAATGCACGAGCCGGTGTATTCGATCACGTGACCGATCCCACCACCGACACCGATCTCGCGAATGACGGCGAGAATCACATCCTTCGCGGTCACCCCGGGAGCGAGCTTGCCGTCGAGCCGTACTTCGAATGTCTTCGGCTGCCGCTGCAACAAACTCTGCGTCGCCATGACATGCCCGACTTCCGTGGTCCCGATCCCGAACGCCCACGCGCCAAAAGCGCCATGGGTACTCGTATGACTGTCCCCGCACACGATAGTGCGGCCGGGCTGCGTCAGGCCGAGCTCGGGCCCGATCACATGAACGATGCCCTGCCCCTTTTCGCCCATGGCGTAGAGACGAACACCGTACTCGTCGCAGTTCTTCCGAAGCGTATCCACTTGCGTACGTGTTTTGTCGTCGGAGTAGAGCGGTACGTTACCGTCGAACAACGTGGGTATCGAATGGTCCATCGTTGCGATGGTGCGATCGGGCCGTCGAAGCGGGATCTTACGGCGCCTCAGCTCGTCGAAAGCCTGGGGCGAGGTGACCTCGTGGATCAAATGAAGATCGATGTAGACGACCGCGGGATGTTCCTCGGTCGCCGGCTGAACGAGATGTCGCTGCCAGAGTTTTTCGAAGAGCGTGCGAGGTTTCTGCTCGCTCATTGACCGTAGACGTCGACGAGCTCTTTCTGCCCCTCGCGCTCGGCGACCACGCGGTTGATCACGCGCAAGAACGCTTCGGCGCTCGCCCGCATAATGTCGCCGCCCACGGCTCGCCCACGGTGGCGATTTCCCAACTCTTCGATCTCAACGCTGACTTCGCCTCGGCCGTCGAGCCCACCACTGAGCCCGCGGACCTGGTAGTCGGTGAGCGAAAGCTCGGTGCCGCTCGCCCGACCCATGGCGCGGAAAATCGCTTCCACCGGACCGTCGCCGCACGCCGCTTCTTTGACGGTGCGGCGCGCGCGATCGCGCAAGCACACGGTCGCCGTCGAACCGGACTCCGATCCCGAGCTTAGGTGCAGATCGACGAGCTCCCAGATGTCAATCTCAGCGACTTTCGCCTGCGCGCCGCTCATGAGAGCGTGGAGGTCGTCATCGAGAACTTCTTTCTTGGTATCAGCGAGGGCTTTGAACTCGACGAACATCTCGCGGAGCTGGTCATCACTGAGATCATAGCCGAGCTCTTCGAGACGTTTTCTCAGCGCGTGCCGGCCGCTGTGCTTTCCGAGAACGAGCGCGTTGGAACCGAGACCGATGTCTTCGGGCTTCATGATCTCGTACGTCGCCCGGTGTTGGATGACACCGTGTTGGTGGATGCCGGCTTCGTGAGCGAAAGCGTTCTTACCGACGATGGCTTTGTTGCGCTGCACGGCGAGCCCGCTCACCTGGCACAAGAGCTGACTCGTCGGATAGATCCGCGTGGTGTCGATTCCGGTCGAAACACAGTGGAAGTCGGCGCGCGTCTTCATCGACATCACTACTTCCTCGAGCGAGGCATTGCCCGCGCGCTCGCCGATGCCGTTGATGGTGCATTCGATCTGTCGCGCCCCGGCGCCGACCGCGGCGAGAGAGTTCGCGACCGCGAGACCGAGATCGTTGTGGCAGTGCACGCTGATCACCGAGTCGTCGATATTGCTCACGTGCTTTTTGAGGTAGGCGATGAGCTCGGCGAACTCGGTGGGCATCGCGTAGCCCACGGTGTCCGGAATATTGACCGTTCCCGCACCGGCTTCGATCGCTTTCTCGACGACCTCGGCGAGAAAGTCGGGCTCGGTGCGCGCAGCATCCTCGGGCGAGAACTCGACGTCGTCACAAAGCTCCCGCGCCATCGATACGCTCTCGACCGCGCGCCGCACGATCTCCTCTTTCGCCATCGCGAGCTTGAACTCACGGTGGATCGCGCTCGTCGCCAGGAACACATGAAGCCTCGCCTTGGGCGCATCCTTCAACGCATCCCAGGCGCGGTTGATGTCGAGCTCGTGGCAGCGCGCGAGCCCTGCGATGACGGGACCTTCGATTTGTCGGCCGACTTCCTGAACGGCTTCGAAGTCTCCGTTGGAGGCGATCGGGAACCCAGCCTCGAGAATATCCACACCGAGCTCGGCAAGCGCCCGCGCCATCTTGAGCTTGCCCTCCAAATCCATACTCGCGCCGGGAGATTGTTCGCCGTCGCGCAGCGTGGTATCGAATATGAAGACTCGTTGCGGTTGTGTCATCGCTTGCTCTCCTCTGCAATGAGGCCGGGGTTGGGCCGGGAGGATAACTGATTCAGAATCAGCCCCTTAGTCGAACTTACCGACCGATAAGTAAATTAACCCAACCACCGGGCATTGTCAAGAGCGGAAGACGCACCCCCGAAAAAGCTTCTTTTTTGGAAAAGAAAAACTCACCGCAGAAGCGCAAAGGACGCAGAGTTTCGCAGAGAAAAACAACGCTAGGGCCAAGCTCAAAAAAATCGGTACGAAGTGCTCTTCCGCGACGCGGCTCTCCACGTTTACCTTTTTTTCCCTCTGCGTGCCTTTGCGTCCTCTGCGCCTCTGCGATGATCTTTTCTTTTCCACTGATTTGACAACAATTGCCACCCTCGATAGCTTTATCAGATGCGGGTGTTGGGTATCGATGCGGGAGCGACGAAGACGGAATGCCTCCTCGCGGACGGCAAGGGAGTCGTTCTCGGGAAGGCCCGCGGCCCGGGCGGGAACTTCCAGCTGTATGACGAAGACGAGGTGGAGTTCGTGCTCGAGGACCTCACCACCCAAGTTCTTGCCGGCTATCGCGGTCCCGTGGACACGCTTTGTGTCGGGATGGCAGGCGCGGGGCGAGAACGCGACTTCCGCGCGATGCAACGCATTCTTCGCCGGATCGGGCGTGCGCGCGAAAACCTCGTCACCCATGACGCTCTCATCGCTCTCGTGGCGGGCGCCGGCGAGCAATACGGCGTCGTGCTCATCGTCGGCACCGGTGCAACTGCGTACGGTGTCAATCGCAAGGGCGTCACCGCGCGCGCGGGAGGCTGGGGCCCGCTTCTCGGGGACGAAGGCAGCGGCTACTGGATGGGGCTCCGTGCGCTTCGCGCCATCGTGCGGGCGCATGATGGCCGAGCCAAGCCGACGCTACTGAAAGAGTCCGTCCTCGGTCGCCTCGGCATCGACGACACCGAGTCGCTCGTCCACCGCATCTATCGCGAGTTTGCCCGCGGAGAAATCGCCGCGCTCGCGCCCCTCGTCCAGCAGGCGGCTGACGTTGGTGACGAAGCAGCGCAAGCCATCGTCGATGATGCCATCCGGGAGTTCATGCGCTCGGTCGAGTCGGTCATCGGACAGCTCGAGATCGCGGGCGAGAACTTCCGCCTCGTTCTCTCCGGAGGCCTTTGGAAAGGAGTACCGGTGCTGCGCCAGGATTTCGAGCGAGTCGCGAAAAAATCGCTCCCTGGGTCACGGTGCATCTGCTCGACGTCGAGCCCGCCAGGGGCGCCGTCCAACTCGCGCTCGAGCACGGGCGGGCCTGACGCCCCCCACGGGGGATGCCTCAGCGCAACAACTTCTAGTGGCCGTCTTCCAGAACCCGCCGGAGATCTCTATCGGCGGTGTCGAGGCGACGCTTCGCCTCGGCTAGCGAAACATCGAGACGGCCCATGACCACGGCAGTCTTCACGTCGTCCCTTGCAATCGAGAGCAGTTTCTCGGCGGCGTTACGATCGACGTGCGCAAGCGATTGGACCATACGCACGCCGCGATCCCGAAGCTTCGCGGACGTCGCCTTCAAGTCCACCATGTAGGGCCCGAACACTTTCTTGAGACGGATCATCGCGAGAAGCGTCATCTGGTTGAGAACGAGCTTGGTTGCCGTTCCCGCCTTCATGCGCGTGGATCCCGCGAGCACTTCGGGTCCGACTTCCGGCGCGATGACGACGTCAGCGACGCCGCGCACACGCGGACCGCAGGTGATGAGGACCGTCGCCGCGCGGTGCTCGCGCGCCACCGTGAGCGCACCGCGAACGAACGGTGTCACGCTACTCGCCGAGATCCGAGCGGACTTTTTGGATGGACGAGCGAGGAGTCCGACATAGGCCACATGGGGACCTATACGAGGTACAAAAACGGCGCTCGTCTTGCGGCCGGAATGTTCAAGATCTCCGAACAGATGGGTGACGTGCCCCCGAACTGGATGGTTTACTTCGCCGTCGATGATTGCGACGGCGCCGTCGAAAAAGCCCAACGAGCCGGAGCCAACGTCGTCGTGCCGCCTTCCGACATCCCTGACGTGGGACGGTTCACGGTGCTCACGGATCCCCAGGGTGCGGCCTTCGCGATGATCCAGCTCAACGCGGCGGAGGAGAACTAGCAACGCATGCGGGCGGTCGTGCTCAGCCTCGCGCTTGTGCACGGCTGCTCACCAGGACCGCCGCCAGCCGATCTCGTCTTCGTCGGCGGCCCCGTCTACACCCAGGACGAATCGTTACCCTGGGCCGAGGCTCTAGCGGTTCGAGGGGAGACCATCGTCTCGGTGGGAGCCCGCGTCGACGTCGAGGTGTTTATCGGTGAGTCCACCCAGGTCATCGATCTCGACGGCCGGCTCCTTATTCCGAGGCTCGAAGACGATGCACTCGTCGCGATCCACAAGGCCGTGACCGGTCGAACGCTTCGGGGGACCACGATCGCAAGGAAGCTCGAGCGCATCGAAGACGCCATCGTCGAACACACTTCGAGCCCGCTCGTCGTGGGATCGCCCGCCGATCTCACCGTCCTCCAGGAGAACATTCTGAAAATCGCCCCCGAGCGCATTGCAGAGGCCAAAGTGGAGATGTCCGTGGTTGGTGGCAACGTCACCTACGTTGCAACGACCTTCGACCACGCTTCTCGACGACGTTAGAGTAGGCACTCCCACGAGAGGTATGACATGAAAACGTTGCACGGGGCCGGACAGGGGCAGGGGCAGGGGTCATTTGATCGGCTGCACCCAAGTTGCGGCGGCTGGTATAGTCCATTAGAGTACGGCTCCAAAGTCTAGAGCGCCGGACCACCGATAGCGGAGATATCTGGTATCTCCAGCTGTTTGAGTGACTTAACTTCAACAGGAGGTGCGCTATCCCTGAGCCCGAGCGTTTCTGGGAACAGGTCCTTCAACTCATCGAAGACGAGACCGTCATTCCCATTGTGGGACAAGACCTTCTCGAGGTGGACCATGACGGCCAGCAAACGCTCCTCTACCCGTTGCTCGCGGCCGAGTTCGCGCAACGCTTTGCGATCTCGTACTCCGATTTACCGCGTGGCGACGAGCTTCAGGAAGTCGCGCGGCGGTACCTGGCGACGTCGCACGACGTCCAAGATATCTATCGCGAGCTCAGGGTCATCTTGCGGGAGCTCGAGCCGATCGCCATTCCGAAGCCACTGGCTCAACTGGCCAACATTCCGAAGCTCAAGCTCTACGTCACAACCACGTTCGACTTCATGATGGAGCGCGCGATCAACGCCGCACGGTTCGAGGGGCAGCGACAGACGCTCGCGTTCTCCTATGCTCCCAATGACAAACAGGATCTTCCCCGAGAGTTCGACCGGCTGAATCGGCCGACGGTGTACCAGCTCATGGGGCGCTTTTCGGGCACGCCGCATAGCTACGCCGTCACCCACGAGGACACGCTCCGGTTCGTTCAATCCCTGCAGGCAAAGACGGAAGACTCGCCGAATATATTGTTCGACAAGCTCAAGAGCGGAAACCTTCTCATCCTCGGTAGCCACTTCGCTGACTGGATCGCGAGCTTCTTCATTCGTGGCGCGAGCGGAGGCCGGCAGATCGAGATCCCGATCGACTTCGCCGTCGAAAGCGATGCTCGCGGTCGAGTGCTCTTCCTTCAGCGTTTCAGCGGAGGCACCCGAGTCTTCCGCGGCGAAGGCGCGACCGGGTTCGTGGACGAGCTATCCCGCCGGTGGACCGAGTTGCAGCCGGAGGACGAGCCGGAGTCCCCGCCGTCGATAGGCGAATTGCAGTCCGGCGCGGTGTTTTTGAGCTACGCGCGCGGGGACCTGAGCGTGGCCGAGTCGATTCGGGACGCTCTCGATCGCGGCGGCGTCGATGTCGTCTTCGCGAGCGATGATTCAGCTGTCGGGGACAAGCGGGAGAAGAAGCTGAGAAGCTTCCTCGGCGAGTGTTCGCTGTTCATGCCCGTGGTCTCGAAACGTTCGATGACTGCCGAAAGGCGCTTTTTTCGCGCCGAGTGGGTAGAGGCTATATTAGAGGCGAGAAAAGCCATTCCATCGGGGCGGTTTGTCCTCCCGGTGGTCGTCGACGATACGTCACCGGCGGAGTCCGCAATTCCGGAGGAATTCGGTAAGCTAGATTGGAAGAGATGGACGAGCGGCAAACCCAACTCCAAGTTCGTGGAGACAGTCGTGCAGCTTCAGCGAAGCTACCGGAGCGCGAGTTTCGCATGAACACCGAGGTCTCCTCGTTCCCGTCCAGTGTCGGTGTCGGTGTCGGACTCAATGACGATAATCCGTGGCCTGGGCTCCTGCCCTTCGAAGAAGCGGATTGGAAGTACTTCCACGGGCGGGAATTCGAGTCGGAAATGTTGTACCGCCGTGTCGAGCGCGAGCGGCTGACCATCCTGTTCGCGCCTTCCGGCCTGGGAAAATCTTCGATCTTGCAAGCGGGTCTGTTCCCGCTCTCGCGTCGGGAGAACGTCTTACCCGTCTACATCCGCCTCGACTTCTCGCAAGACAAGCCCGAGCTGTGCGGCCAAGTGAAGACTGCGATCGTCCGCGAGGCAGAGCGCGCTAACGTCGAAGCTCCCAAGCCCGAGCCCAAGGAAACATTGTGGGAGTTCCTGCATCGCAAAGATGCCGGATTCTGGAGCGTCCGCCATCAAGTTTTGAAACCGCTTCTGATCTTCGATCAGTTCGAGGAAGTGTTCACCTTGGGACAGCGCGACCGATCGCGCGCGCACGCGACCAACCTGTTCCTCACCGAGCTTTCCGATCTCGTCGAAGCGCGACCGCCAGTCCAGCTGAAGTCCAGACTGGAAATGGAGCCGCCCAACAAAAAGGAAAGTGAAGCCGAACGTTTCGCCTTCGATCGTCACCGTTACAAGATTCTCATGAGCCTCAGGGAAGATTTCCTTCCCGACCTCGAAGGGCTTGGAGAGCGTATGGGCTCGGTCGCGCACAACCGCTTCCGCCTCGGACGCATGAACGGCGTCGCCGCGCTTCAAGTGGTCACCCAGGCGCCTCACATCATCGCCCCCGACGTGGCCGAAAAAGTGGTGCGCTTCGTCGCTGCCTCGGAGAAAGATGAATCGCTCGTCGATCTGGAAGTAGAACCGGCCCTTCTCAGCGTCGTATGCCAGGAGCTCAACAGCCAACGCCAGGAGCGCCGCGAGGCACGCATCACCGAACAGACTCTCGAGGGATCTCAGAAACAAGTTCTCGCCGACTTCTACGAACGCAGCATTGCCGATCTCAGCGAACCGGTGTGTACCTTCGTAGAAGAGAAGCTCTTGACGCGCAGTGGTTTCCGCAATCTCGTCGTCTACGAGGAAGCCATCAGCGCGCCCGGCGTGACCGAGGACGACATCGAAGAGCTCGTCAAACGCCGCTTGGTACGGATCGAGGAGCGCGGTCACCTGCGTCTTCTCGAGCTGACCCACGATCTCCTCACCGGAGTGGTGACCGCAAGTCGTGACGAGCGGCGCCGGCGCATCCGCGAAGCGGAAGCGGTGCGTAAAGTGGAGGAACAGCACCGGAAGAGCCTGAAAAGGGCAGCCATCTTGCTCGCCGGATTCCTGCTCGCCGTAGGCGCGCTCGGAGGTTTGGCGTGGGCTTACTTCGCGCAACGCCAAGCGACGGAGCTGGCACAGGCGAAAGAAGCAGCGGAGATGGCCGCGGACGAAGCGTCCCAACAGCGAGCGATCGCCGAATCGCAACGACAACAAGCGGAACGACTGCAGCGCGACGCCGAAAGAGCGCGTGAGCTCGCCGAGTCGGCCGCGGCTGAAGCATCGCTCCAGCATTCGATCGCGGACACACAGCGCGAAGAGGCAGTGCGACAAGAACAAGAGGCTTCGAACGCGCGCGCGGAGGCGGAGATGGCCGCCGACGACGCGTTGCTCCAAAAAAACTTGGCGGACCGACAGCGAAGCATAGCGGAACAGCGACAACAAGAGATCGAAGACAGTCAGAAACAGGCTCAGGAGACGAACGACGCCTTGGTCGAAGCGCTCAGGGAACGACTTTCCAGTCCGGACCCTGGTGAGGTCGTCGGCGCGCTCGATATGCTCGTTCGCGGTAGTCAAGACACGGAAGTCATCCTCGCCCGAGTGGACGACGAGTGGTTCGCATCCACTCGTGAGTTCGTCCCTCTCCTCGTGGCCTTGGACGCGCTGGCACCCAACCGGCCGAGCGAGAGGTCGAGCGCGCTCCGGGCCATGCTCGTGACCCGTTTCAGTCAACAACCAGGCTACAATCCGCCGCCACCGACGCTGTACGGAGTGCAGCGCATCAAGCTCGCCGGCGGGGAGTTCCAAATGGGAACCGCTGAGCCATCGGGCAATCGCGACAATGGCGACGACCACGGTGGGCACCGGGTGCGCGTCTCACCGTTTTATATTCAGCAGCACGAAGTGACCAGCGCTGAGTACCGCCGGTTCGATCTAAACCACAACCCCGGCGCGCCGGACGGCCATCCGGTGACGAACGTCAGCTGGTACGACGCGATGGCCTACGCCGCGTGGCTCGGTGGAAGCCTTCCCACAGAGGCACAATGGGAGCTTGCGGCACGTGGTCAGGCGGGACGATCCTACCCCTGGGGGGATGAAGCACCTACGCCGACTCACGCAAACTACAATCGAGTCGGCACGACGCCGACAGGAGAGTTTCCCGATGGAGCAACGCCCGAGGGCGTGCACGATCTGGCGGGGAACGTTTGGGAGTGGTGTCGCGACGGCTCGTCGCCATCAACAGCACGAGCACTCCAGCCGAACGTGATCCTCGTCGATCCTGTTGGCTCGCAGAGGACCAACACTCGAGTGTTGAAGGGCGGTTCTTATTTCAACGACGAACGGTTTCTCGTCGCCGCACAGCGCAATGTCCTTCATCCGGACGCGAGCGAAAGCGTCGTGGGTTTTCGCGTGGCGTGGCCGGCATCGCGTCCGACGCCGTGAGTGCATATCCGCATACACCTCGGGAGCAAACATGATCCGCGGCGTGGCGCTCGGCTTTGCCTTCACATTTGTTGGTACTTGTCTAGGTTCTGGCTCAATCGGTCTCTCGCAAGAGACGACGTCGACGGCACGGGAGCTCGGCGAGATCGAGCATACGCCCGCACCGTGTATGGACACCGAAGCGTTCCCGCTGATCGAAGCTCACGCTTCGAGCACGGCGGTCGCACGACGTTTGACGAGGCTGACCATTCGCTTCAAAGCCGAAGATGACGCCGCCGGTTGGTACGAGACGTCGTTTCGCTCGACGGCAGGCACCACGTTTCAGGGAGCACTTCCCAAACCGCTTCCCGATGCCGGCCGGGTTACGTATTACTTCACGTCCGCCGGGCGCCGGACCCCCGACTACCTGGTGCCGGTTTTGATGGGCGGTTGCCCGGGAGCACGCACCGCATCATCCGACCTCGCCGATAACATTCGCGTGCGCCGGACGTCGGACGATCAAAGCCCAATCCCGACGGGGTTCAGCGCCGATGGAATCCGTACCGGTGGTTCGATATCTGGAATGACCCTCGGGATCGTGGCCGCCGCAGCCGGCGGAGCCGGTGTCGCGGCTCTGGTGATCTCCGGCGACGAGACTCCCCCCGAAAACGGAGGCGGCGGTCCCCCCAACCCGGAAGCGGTCCGTGCCTGTTTCACCCCGGATCCGATCCCGAACATCAATTCGGGAGAAACGATCCTGTTCGACGCGTCGTGCACCACTCCGGCGACGGTGACGACGTATCAATGGGACTTCGGTGACGGGATGACCGCGCAGGGCTCGAGCGTAGAGCATTTGTTCACGCCGGGAGCCATCTACTCGGTGACTCTCACCGCTACCGACGGGCCGCGCTCCGACAGCACGTCCCGGCTCGTCCGCGTGATCGCCACACCCAGTGCGTGCTTCATCACCAACCCCGACCCTCCCCGCATCGCCGCCAACGATACGGCCAATTTCAATGCCGAATGCTCGGTCGGCGACCGCGATGGTGGTGCCGCCGAGATTACGAGATACGAGTGGGACTTCGGCGATGGCCGCCCTGGAGCGGAAGGTGTCTTCGTGTCGCGCCGGTTCCCGAATCCGGACGTGTTCGGTGTTCGACTGACGGTCACGAACGGGGACGAAATTCAGGACACGAACACGCAATTCGTCGTTGTCGAGAGCGAAGCGACAGCGAGTCGTGAGCCCACGCTTCGAGCGACGGACGTCACCTTCACCAGCGAGCTCGAGCTCCCTGAAGGAGACGAAGGCGTGCGCGCTCGAGTCTCCATCAACAACACGGGTCTCGTCACCACGACGGCCCCCTCCCGCCAGCAACATCGACTGCGAGGTCGACCGGGCGAAAACGTGATCGAAGCCCGGCTTTTAACAGAGGCGAGCGGTCCCGGCCGATGGCGATTCGATTTCAGCGGTGCCGCGAACTTCGTAGCCGGAAGCCTCCGCGTCGACTCCGGCCAGGCACTCGCGGTGGACAGTCACAGCGTCGTGTTCCGCCTGACGGGAAAACCGGGCCCGTTCGTTCGCTTCCGCTTCCGCCTCGAGTAGTGCTCGAACCCGCCGCCTTAGAAGGGCGTTGCAGGCTCGAGCCTTTCTTAGCAAGTCCCTCTCTATCTGCTTCGGCGGGTCCGCCGTAGCCTTTGGCGGAGGCGGAGGGGGAGAGGACAGGTGAGGGGGATCTCCCGGCCCCCCCGTGACGACGAACGCGTAACGCGTTACCGTCCGTAACAGTGTCCTGTGGAAATCTTGGACCACGTGAGTCAACACGTCGACGGCCCCACGTATTTAACATAATCGGCGCACACGTGTCCGCGCGAGGCAAGCAAGAGCGACGATGCTAGACCCCACCGAACCAAGCGTGCCATCACTTAGGGCCGCCGACAAAATAACTGTCTAGTTTTGAGCACACTCTTCCTGTTTCAGGTCGTGATCGCGATGTCGCCTGGCATCACGAGAGCCTGGCAAGCTCCCTAGAAACGGAACATTTGTAGATCTTCAGCAACCAGCGCGTGTTTGACAAACGGTCCTCATTTTAGGTAGGATTACACCTATCAAGGAGCACTTCTCCTATTATAAGACCTACGAGCTATCAGTCTGAAGATCTCGACCGCCTGTTGAGGAAGCACAAAATAGCTACCCTCGATGATTTGAAGGCAGTGTTGGGTACCGATGTGGACTCGACCGTCTTCCGAAAGCTCAATGAGTTGGCGTATCGGACAAGCTACTCCCACCGTGGTAGCTACTACACGTTGGACGAGATCGCCCAGTTCGATCGAAAAGGTCTTTGGTCGTTGCGCTCAGTGTGGTTCTCGAAGTACGGGACGTTGCTTGCGACGGTAAAAGCGTTGGTCGCGGCCTGTGAGGCAGGCTACTACGTCGACGAGCTCGAGGACGAGGTGCAGGTTGACGTCAAGGCTCCTCTGTTGAAACTGGTCCGAGAGAAAAGATTGGCGCGCGAGCAGGTGTTCGGCCGATATCTGTATCTGGCCACCGATGTGAGCACGCGCAAGCAACAGCTCTCGGCCCGCCAGGTACATGAGGCGTCACCTTCCACGTTGGGCTGGGTCGGGGGAGTCCGCGTGCTCCCCGTGGAGTTGAAGGCTGCGATCGTTCTTTTCTACAGCCTGCTCGATGAAAAGCAGCGCCGTCTCTACGCGGGAGTCGAGGCCATGAAGCTCGGTCACGGTGGCGACCAACAGATTGCCGAACTGCTCGGGATGGATCCGAGCACGGTAGCCAGAGGTCGTAGGGAATTACTAATGAGAGATGTTGCGCTCGACGGAGTTCGGCGAAAGGGTGGCGGACGGCGCGCCGTGCAAAAAAAACGCCAGAAGTCATCGCCAAGATCGAAGAACTCATGAAGCACGACACCGCGGGCGATCCGATGACGGGAGTGAAATGGACGCGGCGGACCACCGACAAGATTGCTTGCGAGCTAAGAAGCCTCGGTGTGAACGTCAGCAGCAAAACCGTCGGTCGACTGCTCAAACAGCTCGGCTTCTCGTTGCGGGTGAACCACAAGAAGCTGTGCGGTGCCACGTCCGAAGATCGCGATACCCAATTCGCGTGTATTGCCGAACTGCGCGAGCGTTTTGCCGCAGCTGGTCATCCCATCATCAGCGTAGACACGAAGAAACGGGAGCTGGTGGGATTATTCAAAAACGGCGGGTAGGCCTGGAACCGCGAGCCGACTCTCGTCAAAGACCATGACTTCCGTTCCGAATCGAACGGCATCGCAATCCCCTACGGCGTCTACGATCTGCTCGCGAACCGCGGGACAGTGTTCATTGGTACCTCGTACAACACCCCGGACTTCGCCGTGAATGCCATCGAGAAGTGGTGGCGAACGGAAGGACGGCGACGCTATCCTGCAGCCCGTGACCTCGCGATATTGGCAGACGCCGGGGGCAGCAATGGCTATCGGTGTCGGGGTTGGAAGCACGGGCTTCAAACGCGGATTTGCAATCGCCACGACATCGCTATCACCATAGCCCACTATCCGTCCGGTACATCCAAGTGGAATCCAGTGGAGCACCGTCTGTTCAGCGAGATCAGCAAGAACTGGGCGGGCAGGCCTCTCGACAGCTACGAAACCATCCTCAAATACATCCGCACGACCACCACCTCTTCCGGTTTGCGAGTACGCGCACACCTTATCCGGCGTCGTTATCCGAAGGGCGTCAAAATCACTGACGAGCGGATGCAGGCGCTTTCCGTTACAAAGGACCAGACTCTACCCAAATGGAACTACACCATCCGACCGTCTTGAAAACGGGAACTTATTTTGTCGCCGGCCCTTAGTGGACGCGCCACTCCACGATGGCGACGTCGCTCAGAGAAAGCGAGCCGCCGGGCTCGAGGCGGGTCACCCGTTCGCCGGCCTCGTCGTCGAAGACGCCGTTCGAGCTCGCGGTGTCGATGGCGTACAGGACGCCCGCGATCTCGATGATGAGGAGGTGCACGCGCGACACCGCCCGGTCGGAGAGAACTTTTCCGACATCGCAGCGGCGAGAGCGGCCGAGTAGAATTCCCGCTTGTACGGCGCGCCGACCCAGGATGACCGTCGATGAACCACGCGATGAAGTGATGAGCAACTCTCCAAACGGCGTCTCGTTCTCGTCGACGAGCTCGTGGACCGCCATCTCGGGACCGGCGATATTGTGAACGAGGGTTGGAGACGAGGAGAGGTCGGGCAGATCATCGACCTCCCATGCTTTGTCGCTGTTGGCTTCCCACTCCCGCGATTTCTCTTCCGTCTCGACCTCGTCGAGGTAGAGGCGGGCCGGAATCCGAGCCCAGCCCGCTTCGGGATCTTCCGGCCACGGCTCGTCCGCGCCGCCCGTGGCCCCCATGGAGAAGACCAGCAGGTCATAGTGGCCCACGCGAATAAACGCAGGTCCGTCCGCTTCGAGGGCTCGGAGCCTCTTTCTTCGCTCGTCGAGAAACGCGCTCGCGGAGCGCAAGTCCAGCAGCCGATAGCGGCACGCGCGGCCTGCCGCCTGGCTCGGATACAAAAGCACCGCCACGTGGCGCAGCGACAGGCTTCGGTCGTCTTTGAGGCGGAGGTCCGCCTTGGAATGTCGACCGATGATGGCGGTGCTCACCAGATCCGGCTTCGCTGCTAGAAACGCCGCTCCATGCACGGCGTCCGGGCTCATCGCGAGCAGGGTAACACCAGCGCGATCCGCGTGGGCCATCAGCCACTCGCGGATCTGCGGGTAGTGCTTGGTGAACTGCTCCTCGAGCGGCATGCGAGTCGTCGACGGCAAGTCGTCGACGGACAGCCCAAGGATGGTTTTTTCGTCTTTAGACGCAGGGCCGGGGTCAGAGTCGTTGTTGACCCAAAAAATGCGTGACTCGTCGCTCACAGGGACCCCGGCGCCTATTATGTGCGACGAGGCACCCCGCGCTCAACAGACGCCGGGTCACGGCTTGGAGCAGAGAGGCGGCTTACTGTCTGGTTCAGCGATAAACGCCGCGCATACCCCCGCCTTCCAAAACGAGAGAACGTTGGCCGCCGGTCAGCTCGGATCGCTTTCCAAATCGTCCTCGGTGGCGGTCGATTCGTCGTCGTCGTCGTCGTCGTCATCGTCGCCCTCGTCTTCGAGGAACTCTTCGCCGATGGTGCGATCCTCGTCGAACTCGTTCTCGTCTTCGTCGTCGGCATCTTCTTCAATGTCTTCGGTGGAATCGGAGTGTTCAGAGGAATCGGACGACTGGTCGTCGTCTCGAGGCTCGGGCGATGCCAGCCAACTGCGGTGGGCCATGGCGAGGGATTATACCAACAGTGTTAGTAGAGAAGATGCTCGGCGCGAACCCTCAAGAACCGCTCGAGCGCCGGCCGCTCACTCTCGAGGATGTCCTCGACCGACATGCCTTCCTCGATCGCGCGGCGAGGACGGTCTGTACCGAGCAAGCGATCGATCCAGTAGCGCCCGTCATTGTGGATCCATTCAAAATCGTCCGGATGAAGTGTCCGGATCGCAACGATCACTTCGAGCCCGGTTCGCACGGCGTCGAGCTCGTGAGGCGAGGTCATCGTCAGCTCGACGCCTGAACAACGCTCGTTCTCGTACTTGGGCCGCGGCGCAGCGTCGGTCTTTCGGGGGACGAAGCTGGTCGGACGAAACGACGCGCCCGCTAGATCGAGCCTGTTGAGGACCGAGCTCAACCGCCCGCCGTCGATCCACGGCGCGCCGATCCTCTCGAACGTCTCGTCGATACCTCGCCCTTCGGACACGTTGATTCCCTCGAGTAACCCGAGGGCCGGATAAGCGAGCGCCGCACGCGGCGAACGAATATTCGGCGAGGGCGCGATCCACGGGAGTCCGGTCTCTTCCCAGATCAGATCGCGTGTCCACCCGCGAGCGAGCACAACGTCGAGCTCGAGATCGTCGTCTTTGAACAACTGCGCGAACTCCCCAACCGTCATACCGTGCACGAGCGGGATGGGCGCAACACCAACGAACGAGGTGAACTCCGAGTCGAGCACGGGACCTTCGACGCGGGTACCGCCGTTCGGATTGGGCCGGTCGAGCACGACGAACGCGACACCGGCTTCGGCCGCCGCGTCCATCGCAAGCTTCATCGTGCTGATGTAAGTGTAAAAGCGGACCCCGATGTCTTGAATGTCGAACACGAGAGCGTCGATGCGTGCGAGCATCTCACGAGTCGGAGCACGAATGTCTCCGTAGAGACTGAAGACAGGAATCACACCCGACTCGTCCGACGACACCTCATCCCCCGCCACCGCATCACCGGCAAACCCATGCTCCGGCGAAAAAAGCGCTACGACATCGAGCCCCAACTCCCCCCGAAACACCTGGAGCGTCGGCGTCCCATCGATCGCCCGCCCCGTGTGATTGGTAATGAGCCCAAGACGCTTCCCCCGAAGATGCGAAAGTCGCTCGCCCTCGAGGCGAACAACATCAACACCAGGCCTAACGACCGTTGCCGACGTCTGGAGAAGAGAAAGGTGTAAAGCGCTAGCAAAGACGACGCTAAGAAGCTTCACCGCCAAGGTGAACCGTATGCCGTATGCCGTATACCGACAACCCTACACAGCCTCGACCCAACCGTGCGTATCTTCCGCAAGCCCCCGCCGAATGTCGGTGAGCTTCTTCAACAGCTGAGGTCCGACCTTCCTCTGATCATCGGGTGGGAGGTGCATGACGCTCTCTTGGCCGCCGATCTCGATCACCGGTGAGACGGTGGCGGCTGTTCCCGCTCCTAACGCCTCGTCCAACTTCCCGGCGTCGTGCGCCTCGTGGATCTCCTCGATCGACACCCGACGCTCCTGAACTTCGACGTTCATGTCGCCGAGCAACGTGATCACACTGTCGCGCGTCACACCGCGAAGAATCGTGCCCGAGAGCTCAGGCGTCACCGCCACACCATCGATGACGAAGAAAATATTCATGGTGCCGCATTCTTCGATGTAGCGATGTTCTTTGCCGTCGAGCCAAAGGACGTTGTGGTAGCCGTTGTCCTGCGCCTGTTTCGCGGCGTAGTAGCTCGCAGCGTAGTTGCCGGCCGTCTTCGCTTCTCCGGTGCCACCGGGTGCGGCGCGAATGAACTCGCGTGTCACCCAGAGCTTGACCGGCTCCGAGTAGTACTTTCCAACCGGGCACGTGAAGATGACGAACTTGTACGCATCGGACGGTTTCACACCGATGAAGTCGTCGTTCGCGAACATCAACGGCCGAATGTACAGGGAGCTGTCGTCTTGGGTCGGAATCCAGTCACTGTCGACCTTTACCAGCTCTTTCAGGCCGTCGAGGAACAGTGCCTCGGGAATCGGCGGCATGACCATGCGCGCGGCCGAACGGTTCATGCGCTCGAAGTTGGCGCGTGGGCGGAACAAAACGGGCTTACCCTCCGCGTTTCGATACGCTTTCATGCCTTCGAAAATGGACTGACCATAGTGCAGCGCGGTCGTCGCCGGCGCGAGACGGAACGTTCCGTACGGCACGATCTCGGGCGATTGCCATTCGCCGTCCCGGTAGTCCGCGACGAGCATGTGGTCGCTGAACACTTTACCGAACGCGATGTTGTCGAAGTCCACCTCGGACAGGCGAGATGCCGCCGCCCGAGTCACTTTGATGTCGCCAACCGTGGTCATGATCCCTCGTCTTTTCCTAGTTTGGTCTAAATTTTTTGCTTACAATGTCTTCGGTCCGTTGTCACACCTCGAGTTATTGTACTCCGATTCCGCTCCCATGGCATCGGGCATCGGGCATCGCTCGATGATTTGCGGAGCGTTCGGTAAGTCTCGCGTTGAATCACCTCACGATTCCGTATATAAATGTGCGATTTTTCGAGCTTTACCTGAACTTACCCAATGAGGACCCGATGGCAGACAAAGACGACGTTCTAGAGACACTGCGGCTCCCGGAGATGAGCCCACTCGGTCTCGCACGGCAGTTCGGCCCTGGTCTCATCCTGATGATGACCGGCATCGGCACGAGCCACCTGGTCACGGCGCCGGTCGCGGGCGGACGCTTCGAGTTCGCGCTCTTGTGGGCGATCCCCGTCGCTTACATCTTCAAGTACTACGGTTTCGAGATGGCGTTCCGATTCACGAACGCGACCGGCCGCAGCATGCTCGACGCCTACTCCACCGCGGCGTGGAAGTGGCCACTCTGGTACGTGCTGGTAACGACCATCTTGCAAGCCGCGATCGGGCAGGCTGGACGGCTCACCGCGGCTGCCGCCGTCCTTTACTACTTCGCTCTGCACTACTTTGGCGTCGACGTCCCCGCCTACTGGTTCGCGATGTTCATAGGCGTTTTCTCCGTCGTCATCATCCTTAGCGGCCGATACCACATGGTGGAGCTCGTCACGAAGATCTGCGCCGGGATTCTTCTCGTTTCCACCGTCGGCGTGTACTTGCGCGAGCCCGCACCGCTGTCCGGCATGGCGCACTTTTTCATATTCGAGGTTCCTCAGGGCTCGTGGCTCATCCTCGCCGCCTTCCTTGGACTTCTGCCGACCGGGATCGACGTTTCGCTTCAAGCCTCTGAGTGGGGCAAAGCGAAGAAGGCGGGGATGGGAAGAATCCGCGACCACCTCGAATCGGTTGGGCTGGCACCGAAGTTCAGCGCATGGGGCTCCACCAAGGAAGACCTCTCGGTGGACACGTCGAAGCTTTCCCCGCACGCGCTCGAGTACTGCCGCCGTTGGTTTCGCATCGGACTCTGGGATTTTCGCTTCGGCCACGTCATCTCGTTCGTCATCGCCGTCATCTTTCTGCTGCTCGCGGCCGTATGGATCTATCCGAGCGAAGTCGAGGGACGAGCCGTCATCGGCCAGATCGCCGAGATCTTTACCGGGAGCGTCGGACCGGGGATGATGAGTGTTTTTCTCCTGGGTGCCCTCGCCGCAACGTTCTCGACGGCGTTCAACTACTTCGACGGCTGGCCGCGAGTCGTCGCCGCGTGCTGCCGGAACCTGTTCCACGGCACGGCGAAATTGAGCGGTACGGCGCGCGAAGACCTCACCGATGAGCATCGCAAGACATGGTTCTCCGAGTACAACATCTACCGCATCACGATGTTCTATTCGCTGATCGCTTCGGTCGCGATCATCGCGGGCGTCCCGCGCCCGGTATGGCTCGTGCTGGTCGCATCGGCGCTCGCCTTTTTCGTGGCGCCCGTGATTTACGCGCTCAATCTCTATTACTGCTTCACCGTGATCCCAAAAGAAGACACCCATTTCTACCCGAAGCCGTTCGACGCCTGGTTCGGGTGGGCAAGCCTCGTGGTCTTCACGGGCCTGACGGCGATCCTGATCGCGGCGAGGGTGTTTGGAATCCAACTCTTCGGCGGCTGATCTTTTCCGCCACCGAGGCACAGCGCAGCAAAGCCGTAACCAAGAATCACCGGTAGAGTTTCTTCGAGATTGGCCCCTAGCGTTGTTTTTCTCCGCGAAACCTCTGCGTCCTTTGCGCCTCTGCGGTGAAAAAACTATCCAACGCCGAGAGGCTCTTTTTCCAGGCTCCCCATTGCCGCGGCGAGGCCTGCTTTCAAGTCAGTGGAGTGACCCTCGGTCGCGAGGGCGTCGCTCAGACACGACATGAAGAACAGAATTTTCTCCGGTGACGACGAGTAGCCCATCAGCCCGACGCGCCACACCTTGCCCGCGATGGCGCCGAGCCCGCCGCCGATCTCGAGATTGAACGTCTCGAGAAGGTAGCCGCGCACTTTGGCGTCGTCGATGCCGTCGGGAATGCGCACCGTGTTGAGCGACGGCAGACGGTACTCGGGCGCGACGAACATCTCGAGCCCCATCGCTTCGACGCCGGCCACGAGCGCTTTGTGGTTTCGCAAGTGACGCGCGAGACGATTGCCAAGGCCCTCTTCTTCGATCAGCATCAACGCCTCGAGAATCCCGTAGTTCAGCGGACTCGAGCTCGTATGGTGGTATTTCCGCCCAGTCCAATAGCCGTCGAGAAGCTGCGCGTCGAGATACCAACTGCGAACCGGATGCGTGCGTTGCTTCATCGCCTCGACCGCGCGTGGGCTGAAGGTCACCGGCGCCAGTCCTGGTGGTGATCCGATGCATTTCTGCGAGCAACTGTACGCGGCGTCGACTCCCCACTCGTCGATCCTGACGTCCACGCCACCCAACGAGGTGACGGTGTCGAGAAGAAGCATGACTCCGTGCGATTTGGCCAGGCGAACCACGTCGTCCATCGGCTGAAGCACGCCCGTCGACGTTTCGGCATGAACGAGGGTCAGTACTTTGTAATCACCGCTCTCGAGCTCGGCCTCGATCCGTTCTGGATCGTCGGGTTGTCCCCACGCGCCTTCGATCACCGTGACTTCGGCACCCTGCCGCTCCGCCATTTGTCGAATGCGGTCACCGAAGTAGCCGTGCACGCAGCACAGCACCTTGTCGCCCGGCTCAGTCAGATTCGCCACCGAGCACTCCATGCCGGACGTGCCCGTGCCTGGAGTTACTTGCGTCAGTGCGTTCTCGGCCTGGAAGACCATCTGGAGACGCTCGTGAATTTGATCGAGGACTTCGACGTATGCGGGGTCGAGGTGTCCGATAACCGGCGAGGCAAGAGCGCGATAGACTTGCGGGTGAATGTCGAAAGGGCCTGGTCCCATCAGCGTTCTCATGGGAGCCTCGGGCCGTTTCGCTGTCATCGAATGTGCTCCGTCCGCGCGCCTTATCTTCACAGCGCTTGCATTTGAACAGACTTTACACTAAATTACACATGCCTAACACGGTTGCCGTTCCGTCTCACACTAAAACTTAATATTTTCGATAGACGTAACCAAGCGGTTCGTCGTTCGTCCGGTGCCGGGGCGAGGGTCCCCGCTAGTCCCCTGTATCAGAACAAACTAGATAAAGCAGAGCTTGCCGAAACCCTTCTAAGTGCATGAATCTTATGAATCTTATGGGCTGGCGAAAAGCCCAACTTTGTATAGTAATCAAAGATCCAGGGGACTAGAGGCATTGCAACGTGGACCGCGATTACGCGCCCAGGCGCATCGGACGCGCTGTTCCCAGCACATCAGTCACCATAGCCCTTCTCTAAGACAACGTTCCCGTTGCCTACGGAGTCGTGCGCGACCTTTCCGAAATTGGCGCGTGCATCATGACCGACGCCGTGCTCAAACCGGGCACGAGCTTTCAGTTTCGTATGAGTTTCTTCGGCGGCGAAGTTCTCGAAGCCACGGCGCGTATCGTCTGGAGCGAGACTCCCCGACCCGGCGCCGCTCCCGAGACGGAGATCCCGCACGGCCTCGAGTTCACCGAAATGGGCGAGACGCATCTCACCAACCTCAGGCACATCCTCGACACAGGAGCCTTCGGCGTCAAGAACTCCTACTAGGGGTTCACAGCTCGCACGTGGTTCACCCACCAACGCCACACGATCGCGCTGACAACCGTGGCCAACACCAGCCACGGCAGAAGCGCCCGGGCTCCAACGAGGGCCGCTTCGGGAAAACCCGTCTGCACGAGAACGCTCCCGCGCCCGACCAGCCAATGCCATGCGGTGTGACCGATCAACATCGATAAGATGATGCGCCCGGGACGTTCGCGCACGCCTTCCAACAGCCAGGCGATCGCGGGAAGTGCGAGAGCGAGGACGAGAAGCTGGCCGAGCTCGACCCCGACGTTGAACGACGCGAGCGCGAGCGGCACGTGCGCGCCCGCGAACGGCAGCAACTCGGAGAGCGCGAACGAAAACCCGAACCCGTGAATGAGCCCGAAGCCGAAGGTCAACGCTGCCCGGCGCTTCGGACTCACGTTGACGGCATTCTCGATCGCCATGACGAGAATCGAGAGCGCAATCAGCGTTTCGACGAGAGGGGGAAACCAGGTTGCACTCGGAGACATCCCCAACGCCGCCGCCGCAAGCGTTACCGAGTGCGCGAGGGTAAACGCGGTGATCACGAGAACGAGGTGGCGTAGACGCCGAGCTGGAATCATCAAACACATCAGAAACAGCAAGTGATCCAGTCCACCGAGGATGTGAAAGAACCCGGATTCCAAAAAAACGAGCCCGGCTCGATACCACCGCGGATCGAACCACACCCGACCACAGCGGTCTCCCAAAACGAACGTCCGAGCGCCACCGCCTGGAATCTCGAAGCTGGTCGTGACCGTCAATCGATCGGCGAGGCCCGCACCGATGAAGCTCTCCATCGAGAAGCCCGACTGCTCCGATCGGATGGCGTATTCGAGATGGGCGTCGAAGAAACCCTGATTCCAGAAAAGATCTGTCGACGTGTCGAGTGGTTCAACCCGAATGTGCGCGGCCGCCTCTTCGAAACTGGCGAACGATCGATCGGATGGCAACGAGATGCGAGCGGCGCCAGCGACCAGTCGAAGGCGCTCGTCCTCTTCATAGAAGAAAAGCTCCTCGGTGATCGCTTCGATCGCGTCTCTCAGCCGCGCTTCACCCCCAAGGGCATCGAGATCAAGATAACCCGGGCCCCGTTTCGGGAGATCGAGATTGAGCAACAGGGTGAGGGGCACGCGGGTGAGCACGTGAAGCCGTTCACCCGACGGCTTGACGTACATCTGAACCGGTATCGATTCGGGGATATCGTGGCCGAACGCGCAGAGCGCGACCGCCAGGACGACACCTGCTCCTGATACGATCCGAGAACGCCTCGACGTGCTCACACCGCCCTACTGAAGGACGAACTTCTGGGTCCTGCGTCCCTGATTCACTTCCGCGGTGTAGAGATTGCCGTTCCAATCGGCAGCGACGTTGTGCACCCAGTGGAACTGTCTGGCGTAGCGTCCGCGGCGACCGACGGAGCCCAGAATCGATAGCTGGTTGCGCGACAGGAACCAAATCTTCTGGTTGACGCCATCCGGCGAATAGAGAATCGATTGCGCGCGGTCCCGAGAAAGCTCGACGTCCCAGACCGAACCGGCCCCGAGCGTATTCTTCGCGATGAACACTTCCCTGACGAACTTTCCGCTCTTCAGGAAAACCTGGATCCGATTGTTCAAGCGGTCGGCGACGTAGACGTTGTCGTCGTTCGCGATGCGCACCGCGTGAACCGGGTTACGAAACTGCCTCGCCACCGGTGCTTTAGGATCGTACGCACCGAGGTCTTCGTCCGACGGCTTCTCCCCGTACGCACCCCAATGACGCTTGTACTCTCCCGAGTCGGCGTCGAACACGATCACGCGCTTGTTGCGATACCCGTCCGCGATATAAACTTCGTCGGTCTCGGGGTCCACTTCCATGTCGGCGGGACGGCCGAGGTGAGAGGTGTGATTGCTGCCGCTGGTCTTGCCTGCTTCCCCGATTTGCAAGAGTAATTTACCATCGCGGGTGAACTTCAGCACTTGATGATCGTCTGGACCGTTACCAGCGATCCACACGTTGTCTTTGTAGTCTACGAAGATGCCGTGCTCGTTCTGGGGCCAGTCGCAGTCGGGACTCCCCCCGCCCCAGTGCTTGACGATATTCCCCTCGGTGTCGAACGCGATCACCGGTGGCGCAGGGCGACAACACTCCGAGATCGGCGGATTTTGTATGAGACCGGTCTCGTCTTCGTTCAACGAGCGCGGCCGGTTGATGATCCAGATCGCATCGTGAGAGTCGACGGCGATACCCGAGACCTCCCCCATTAGCCAATCATTCGGGAGGGGCTTCGGCCAAAACGGATCGACTTTGAACTGGGGGGCGTCGACCGCCACCGCCGGGGTGAGCGACTCCGAGGGCGAGTTGGCGTAAGCGAACGCAACCGCGAGTCCGACGAAAACTGCAACGGAATAGAGGCCTTTCACGAAGTTCATGGCGGGCTCCTATATGAAGGGAAACTCGTTTGCGGCTGCACCCTAATGGAGAAGCCGCTCCTTCGGCAAGTGGTGACCAGCTAACGCGGTGGCGTCTTTCGAGACCGCGGTAGCTGCCATCGGCCATCGGCCATCAGCCGGCGTCAATCCTGTCTTTGTGCGGCGGAATACCACTCCCAGAAACCGGGAAGCCCGCTCCCTGCCGGTGCTCGAATGCGGAGTGCGTCGGCGCCTTCCGCTGCACGCTCCTCGTCGCGATCCATCATCAAAGCAAGAATGCGGTACTGCGCGAGCTCGATCGCGCCGGGATCGAGGCTGAGCGCTCGCTCGAGATCGACTACGGCTTCTCGGTATCGGCGGTGCGAAAAACCGCGCGCCGCTCGGAAGTAGTGGATGCCCGGGTCTTGCACGCCCGCCGCCGCGGCCCGTTCCGCAATCGCGAGGTCATGGTCGTTCAGGTTGAGCAATATCAGCGGTAGCGCGCGAAGCCTGGAAGTCGTGAGCGCGTCGTCGAGCTCGGCAAGTGTCGTCGCCTCGCCTTCGAAGTGCCGGTTGAGTACACCCTGAAAGCGGAAGTACTCGCGGCGCGCGGCGCGAGCGCCTTCCGGCCAGTAGCGCTCGATCCATTCGCTTTCGTAAAAGCGCGTCTCGGCACCGTCGATCGCCATCACCCGCTGGTACTCCTCCATCGCGGGGTAGAAATCGGTGCCGTGATATTGGATGCGCGACGAGATGCGGTGCGGGTAGTTGTCTTCCAGAACCGCGACGTCGCCGATCCAATCCTCGAGAAACGCGGCGTCGCCTAGAAAGAGCGTGCCGAGCTGCCCGGGATGCTCGACACCGATGACCGCGAGTCCCCCGCTGATTCCGGGACGAGACCAGATACTGTCGAACTGACCATCGCTCACCGGCTTGGGCTCGTCGCGGCTTCCGACGAGCATCCATTCGGTCCCTGCCCCGCTCCACAGCGAGCAGTCGGCAAAGGCAGCGCAAAAAGCTTTGCTGATCGCCTTCGCCTCGTCCAGTCCCAATTGATAGACGGGAAACCAGTAGGTCGCGAGCCCGCCGGGTGCCAAACGGTCATGGAGCAGCTGAAAGTATTCCCTCGTGTAGAGATTGACGATACCGGCGTTTTTTGGCGGAGGCGGCTCCGCAGTAATAATGTCGTAGCGGGTCCCGCTCGTCTGCAGGAAGAAGCGACCGTCTTCGATATGCACCTTGACGCGCGGATTATCGAGCGGGTGCGCTTCAGGAAACATTCCGACTTCTTTGTTCAGCTCGAGAACGCTCTCCGATATGTCAACGACGTCGATGGTCTCGAGGGCATCGATGTGAGTAAGCGCTTTCGCGGTGATGCCGACACCGTAGCTGATGAGGAGCGCTTTTTTCGGCTCCGGATGCATCGCGGCGGGCCAGTACGCGAACAGACTCATGTAGCGCTCGGAGCGCAGGATGCTGGCCGACATCGCAAAGCCGTTCGTGATCAACCTGAAATGGCGCGGCACGTCCCACAGATCGCTCCTCAAATAGATCGCTGTCTCGGTGCGGCCTTCGCGCATAGCCACGCGATGGGAGCCATCCATCATGTGAAGTCTCGTGCTCATGGGGATGTAGTGGTTCTGCATCAAGCCGAACGGGAATAAGAGGAAGAGGATGAACGTGCCCACCCCGACGAGCCTCGAGACAATCGTCTCTTCGCGGGAGCGCGCTTTCGCCCCGCTTACGGATGTCACAGATGTTCCAGCCCCGAAGCTCGCGACCGCCACGCCACAATAGGCGAAGCCCAGTAGAAAAATCGTCCACTCGACGCCCACAATAGGTATGAGCAAGAAGCCGGCGAGGAGTGACCCGAGCATCGCTCCCATCGTGTTGGCGAACGTGATCTCGGCGGTCGCCTTCGTCGCATCACCGAGCTCGTCTCCGAGAGCGCGACCGAAGAACGTGAACAGGATTCCCGAGAGAAAGCTCACGGGACCGCAGAGGCCGAGGGTGATGAAAAATGCCGTGCGCGGGTCGGGCACGGGCTTGATCGGAAACGGCCCGTACAGACCGAAACCATCATCGAAGAGGATGTAGGTGAACGCGGTGTAGATCGCCGAACCCAGCGCGACGATTGGGGCATGTCGGTAGTCGCCGGGGCGCGTCCCGAGCCAGAGAGACGCCACGATCCCGCCCGCGGCAATCCCGAGCAGAACCACCGAGAGCATCACGGCAAAAATGAGGCTGCTCCCGAGGACGAACAGCTGGAGGAATCGGAACCACACGACTTCGAGGCCGAGAAGGAGCGCGCCGGAGACAAACGCGGCGGCAAGGAGTCGAAACGCACCGGACGTCAGAGGGACGCTCGTTCCGGTTTCAGTCGTCACCTCACCTTGCGCGAGCTCCTTTGCGACGAGAACGCTCGCAATCGCAGCCACGAAGTTCAACGACGCGGCGACGAGACCCGTGCCGCGCAGGCCCAAGAGTCCGATGACGTAGAGCTCGCCCGCGAGCGCGCCGACGACGGCGCCGAGCGTGTTGAAGCCGTACAGGCGTCCGAGCACGCGACCAAAGTTCGAGTCCGACCCCGAGAGCGTCTTGACGAGGAGCGGCAACGTCGCACCCATGGCCGTCGCGGGAACCAGTAGAAGAGCAAAGGCGAAGAGCAAACGTAGCGGCTGAAGCACCCACGGTACGTCCAGAAAAGGCCGGAAGATCGGCGCGAGCACCGGTGTGAGCAAAGGAAAAACGAGCACGAGCAGGAACCCCACGACGCCGATCACGACTTCGACGGCCGCGTAGACCATGAGCGGTCGTTTCAGCTTGGGCCCATAGCGCGCCGCGAGCAAATTGCCCAGACCGAGTCCTCCCATGAACGCCGCGAGGACGACACTCGAAGCCCAGAGGCTATTGCCAAAGGTGAAACCGGCGAGGCGGAACCACAACGTTTCGAACAAAAGAGCCGAGGCACCCGAAAGAAAAAAGATCACGCACAGAGCGAGCGTCAAGAGGCCTCCAAAGCGAGCGGGAATACGATTGTCGACGAAGTTTAGCTATTTGAAGTGTACCGAAACACTGTGGGTGCTGCCACAGTTCAGTCGCCAGTCCCCAGTCTCCAGCTGCTGTCAGCTGAAAGCAGCTCCTGACTGACAGCTTAACCGGGGAATGGAACAGGGATGAAACCCCTCTTTCGTGCGCGTCGGTTGAGATTGTGCCGCCGCGTTGTGCCATCCGCCACCGCACGTCACTGGAAAGGCAAGAACTCACCGCAGAGCACGCGGGGCACGCCGAGACTCGCAGAGAAAACGGCACGGCGCACTCGCAACGAAAACAACCGCACCGACCCACAAATTGAGGGGGACGCGTCGTTATCGGAACGTCGAAGTAATCTCCTGACAGATTCCTGTCGGAAGTATGCCAACGATGTGCCGTTGCGGAGCGACTCTGTCCGGACGCAGTTGAAGCGTGGGTGACGGCTCACGCACACGGTCCGCTGAACGCCGGTACTGGTCCATCTTCTCTTGGCCGTAGTCCAGCTCCGCCATGTAGGCGTTGTGTGCAGGACATAAGAGTCGTATATTTTTGGCGTCGCGGCCGCCGCCGAGGCCATAGGCTTCGTCGTGATGGAACTGCAGTCCCTCGCGCTCCGGACAACGTCTGCCGTCCGCGCTGACAAACGTGCATTGGTCACAGTCGCGCTCGCACACGAAGCGCTTGACCGGTGCGGAGATACCACGCACGCCCGGCGACGTGTCGGCTTGTTCGAGGCTTTTTCTCGGCTTTTTCGTCTTGCCGAAGCGTTTCGCTTCGACCCGTTCCAGTTTCTCGCTCACCGCTGCTTCGACAATCGATGCGAGGTCGTTGCCGGGCATGAGCGCCGCGAGTCGTTTGAGCTTGTCGCGGAGCTCGGCGCTCGCGGTGAACTGCACTTTGTAGCGTTCCGGCGCCAACGCCTCGACCACCGCCGGCTTTTCAGGTGGGGTGGGATCGGCAGTGGGCGGAGAGCTCTGAGCCGCTCCGGACGTGAGAAAAAATCGCGTTTCCCAAGGGAGATGGGGATGGTTGGTCCACACTTCTGTCAACTAGGGGGTTATGCGGCTTTTCGCGGCTTTCAGCTTGTCATACTCCTTCAACGCTGATTCTAGACGATCCTGTCTCTCTCGCCTGGCGCGTTGCTGCGCTGCCTGCATCTGCAGGCTCGATTCCTCCTCCGTCTGGGCGTTGAGAGTCTCTACCGCCTCACGCGCCTGCTCCAGGCACTCTTCGACCGTCGGCTTGCGGCGAAATCCACTCGACGAAGCGTTCGCGCGCACCTTCGTCCCATCCAGCATGACTCGCTCGAGCGTGATCAATCCGTCCGAACTCAGAACTCCCAGAGCTTGCACAAACAACTCGTCCAGGATCTCCCTATGAATCATCCGAAAGTCCGACAGCGTGTGCGCACTGATGCTCTGCATTCCGCTGAGCCATTGATACGCCGGATGATGTTCGCACAGCCGCTCAACCGCGCGGGCCGAACTCACGGCTTGGCTGTAGCTGTAGACCCACAGGCTCACCAGTAGCTGAGGATCAAACGCAGGCCGGCCTGCGCCACCCGCGACCGAGCGGACTTGATCCGTGTACCCGCTGAGATCCAGCCGACCCACGAACTCCCAGATCGCACGCGCTGGGTGATCCTCTGGGATCAAACGCTCCACGTCGACCGTCCGCAGCAGCAGCTGCGCCCTATCGACCACCTTCAACCGAGCTTGTGTCACGCGCGCTCCCTCATCGCCGTCATCACCATCGCTGCGTTTTCGCGGACTCGGAAAGCCTGGAAGTGACGTTTGCTTATCACCCACGTTTACCCCGCTTCCTCCCACGCTTTGCCTTAGGCGTCCGACGCACAATCAGTGTGTTTCGATCCTCCACCACCCACTCCAGCTCCTCGCCCGGCTCCATCTCTAGCGCCTGGGCTAAAGGTGACGGGCAAATCACATAGAACTGACGGGTGTCGTTGGCTCGCTTGATCACCTGCAGCTTTGTCACGTATCCCATGCTGGTCACTCTATAACATAGCTGCACCGCTAGTCAAGCTTAATTTTTTCTCACGTCCTCCGTCTGGACGGAGCTCGTTTTTCGGTTGCTGCGCTCGGTTGGCTCGCCGCTTGGGGAGCTTGCGGACGACGCCGGGAACATCCGGCTTCGGCGCAATCTCGGCCACCAGTTGGCTAAGCGCTTCTTTGGTCTTGTGAGTTGCTCGAGCCAAGAGCTCGTCGCAGTTGGCGTCCGTCAGATGAGGTGCCAGCACGGCAATGCCGCTCAAGTGAAACCGTCCATCCTCGAGCATCGTCAACAGCTCGGGATGTCGGCGTGACGCACGTGCAGCGGCGATCCGTAGATAGGCTTCTGTCTCTCCTAGCGTTTCCGCGCGGGCCACCGCGGTGTCATTTCTTGGTTGCGGCTTCGCTGCGCTGCGTTTCTCTGCGTGCTCTGCGGTGAGAAAAACTACCCGAGACTCTGCCGCACCAGTTCCAGGCGACTGCAGCTGGACGGCCTTAGCTCCATGGTGCGCTGAACGGAGCTTACTCCCTCACCCTAACGACCTGTCAGTGCCTCATATCGCCGCGCGAGAGCGCGGTCGAGTTACTGGGGACTCCCCTGGAGACTGGTGACCCGCCTTCGCCGTTGGCTTCGGCGGGCCAGCCGTAGCCTTGCGCGAAGACTGGCTGGAGGCTGGCTGCCCTCATTCCTCGGTGCGGGGGCCTATCTCCACGTCGGTGATCGCTTGCATCACCGCGTCGTGGAACAGCGGACGCACTTCGTAGAGTTTTCGGTTCTCACGGGTGGGGTGCACCCGGTTGGTGAGGAGGATGGCGAAAAGCTCCCGCTTCGGGTCGATCCAGATCGAAGTCCCGGTGAACCCCGTGTGCCCGAAGGACTCACCCGAGAAATACTTCCCCGACGAGCTCCGCCCCGACGGGGTATCCCAGCCGAGCGCCCGGCTGGAGTCGGGGACGAGCTCGGCGCGGGTGGTGAAGAGCTCGATCGTAGCGCCGTTCACAAGCCGGTGCCCGTTGTACGCCCCGCCATTGAGAATCATCTGTACGAACGGCGCGAGGCTGCGTGCCGTGGAAAAAAGCCCGGCGTGCGGCGCAAGCCCTCCGAGACCGTATGCGTTCTCGTCGTGCACTTCCCCGTGAACGACCCGGCCGCGCCACTCGTCTCGTTCGGTCGGCGCGATCCGTGAACTGAGCGACGCGGGCGGCTGGAAGAGAGTCTCGTCCATACCGAGTGGCTCGAAGAGCTCTTCTTGCGCAAGAACGTCGAGAGGTTTCCCGGTGATGCGCTCGAGGATCTCCCCAAGAAGGAGAACCCCGAGATCGGAATAGGAAGTCTTGGACCTTGGCGTGTAGTCGAGCGGCATCTCGCAGATCGTTTCGATGTACCCGGCCCGGGATTCTTCCGGCGTCTTTCCCTCGAACTTCTTGTAGAGCTCGGTCCACCACAAGAGCCCGCCGGAATGAGCGAGCAGATCCTTGACGAGAACGGTGTCTTTCTCGCCGCCGGTGAACTCCGGTATATACGCGGTCACAGGGCTTTCGAGATCCAACTGCTCCCGCTCGTAGAGGATCATCGAAAGCGTGGTGGTGACGATCACCTTCGTGAGCGACGCCAGGTCGTACATCGTGTCGCGGCGGACGCGCTCGGCGTCTTCGTCGTAGCTCAAACGGCCGAGCGCCTCCTCGACCACGATTTCACCTCGTCTCGCCACGAGCACGACGGCACCCGGTGTTGCCCCGTCCTCGATCGCTTTGCGCACCCGATCGACCGCATCGTTCAGACCGCGCTTCGACATCCCCACTTCCTCGGGGTTTTCCTGTTGCTCGAGTTTCATAGCGTGCGCATCGGCGCGAAGGCCGTGCCCTTGAGGATACCCCTCGGACAGACGAACCGGAAGCCTACCGTTGATTGGGACTTCCCCGAAGAGCGCCCGCGCGAGTGCGCGCTGCGACGCCGGCGCAAAATCATAGGTCGCGATGAGCGCGGCTGCCCCCGAAAGCTCGCTCAACGCATACGGTGTTCCAAGGCTCACGAAAATCACCCGCGTCCCGCGACGCGCGAGCTCGGCGAGAGCCTCGGTCAGGGCCCCGGCTCGCTCGCCGGGCCCGAGCAGCGATCGTTTCTGTGCATAGCTGGCGACGACGACGACTTCACCTTGTTCCGGGACGATCCGCTCTGCCATGGTGTCGACGGTACGCGGCGTGAGACGAACACGGCGCACCCGGCGAGCTCGCTTTTGGAGCTCCTCAGCAAGGACGTCCGGATCCGACGCGCGATCGCGGGCGAACAGGTAGTCGACGAGAAGCACGTCAGGTGGCTCCGCACTACTCAACGGAACGATCTCGTTGTCGTTGCGCACCAGGGTGAGCGTCTTGGAAGCAATGGCGTCGATACGTTCGCGAGCGCTCGGTGGGTTCACCGTGCGTTGCACGGCCATGAGGTCGACAGTGCGCTTGCGATGCAAGTCGAGCCGAGCCTTGGCTTGCAAAATACGCCGCACCGCATCACCGATGCGAGCCTCGGAGAGTTCGCCGCGTCGAACGCCTCGCAAAACAGACTCATACGTCACGAGTGGATCGGGGGGCACGAGCAGCATGTCGACACCGGCCTCGACCGCGGCCACCGCCACTTCTCCGTCCCATGCGCCGGCACGCGCGCCGCCCATGTCGAGCGCGTCGCTCACGATGAGGCCTTTGAAACCGAGCTCCCCGCGGAGAGCTCCCTGGAGGACTTCTTTCGAGATCGTTACCGGTTTGTCGGCGGGCCCACCCAACGCCGGTACCGCAATGTGCGCCGTCATGACTGCGGCGACACCGGCATCCACGGCTGCCGCGAACGGAACGAGCTCGACGTTTCGCAGTCGTTCGCGATCGGACCGCACCACCGGCATGCTCAGATGCGAATCGACAGCGGTAGCTCCATGCCCGGGGAAGTGCTTTGCGGTCGTGAGAACACCGAGCTCTTGCGCCCGTTGGATGTACGCGGCGCCCAGGCGTGCCGCTTGTTCGGGATCTTCCCCGAACGAGCGCGTGTTGATCACCGTGTTCGCCGGGTTCGTGTTCAGATCCAAGACCGGGTTCAACAGCAAATGGATTCCGAGCGCACGCGCCTCACGGGCGGTGACCTCGGCTTGAAACTCGATGTCGTCCTCCGACGCGCCGGCGCCCATGGCCATCGCCACGGGAAAACGGCTCGCGCCCTCGACCCGCATGGCCGGGCCCCACTCGTAGTCGGACGCCATGAGGAGAGGGAGCCTCGCCGCCTCTTGAAGCCGGTTGGCAAGCGCCGCCGTCTCCTAAGGGTTCTCCTTTGAAGAATACGAAACCGCCGATCCGACCCGCGCGGGCTGCCGCAAGAAGCTCCTGAACTTCCGCATCCGATTCATTCGCAAAAAGGCTATTGCTTCGCGGATAGATCATCTGGCCCACTTTTTGTTCGAGGGTGAGCGTGGCGAGCGTTTCCTCGACCCACAACGCGTTTCTGGCATCGGGTGCTTCGCCACGCCTCGAGCCCGCGCAGCCGACGCCAAACGCGAGGAGGATCGTCAGAGCAATTCGTTTCATATACGGCCAATCCTACTTACAATAGAGACGCATATGAAACAGCTCATCGTGACCGCCGACGACTTCGGCCTCACTCCCGGTGTCGTCACTGGCATCGTCGAGGCGCACGAGCGGGGGATCGTCACCGCAACATCGCTCATGGTCAACGCGCCGGCGGCGGACGCGGCGTTCAAGTGGGCGCGCGAGCATGATTCTCTCGCCGTCGGGCTCCACTTCGTTCTCACCTTCGGCCGGCCGGTCGGCCCCGCGTGGCCGCTCGGCGATCTCCTCGATGGCGACGGCTCGTTCCGGAAGCTCGATGCGGGCGTCCATGACGAGGCCACCCCGGGACAGGTCGGCGCTGAGCTCAGGGCGCAGCTCGAGCGCTTCAAAGCCAATGTCGGCCGTCCGCCCACGCACATCGATGGCCACCATCACGTGCATGCGGTTCCGGGTATCCTGAGCGCGGTTCTCGAAGCGGCACGCCGCTATCAGATCCCGGTGCGCTCGCCGGACGACCGCACGCACGCTCGCTTGCGAGCCATTGGAGTTCCGACATCAGATACGTTCGTCGACACTTTCTACGGCGAGGACAACGTCGACGAAGACGAGCTCGTCGCGATTATCAACGAGCTTCCCGAGGGTACCACCGAGCTCATCTGCCATCCGGCCCACGAAGATACTCTCCTTCCCACACTCAGCAGCTACACCGACGCGCGATACCTCGAGTGTCGGACGCTCACATCGGACGATGCCCAGCAGGCATTGATCGAGTGCGACGTCGAGCTCGTACCGAGCCCCGTGTCCTAGTGCCCAGACGGCACGCTTGATAATGTCGAAGAAGAGGAGAACTATGGGAAAAGCTCTCGAAGGTACTCGCATCCTGGATATGACCCACGTTCAGTCAGGACCAACGTGCACCCAGATCCTGGCGTGGTTCGGCGCTGACGTCATCAAGGTCGAGCGCCCCGGATCCGGTGACGCCACGCGCGGCCAGCTGCGCGACATACCGGACGTGGACAGCCTGTATTTCACGATGCTGAACGCCAACAAGCGCAGCATCACCTTGAATCCCAAGACCGAAGCGGGCAACAAAATCTTCGCCAAATTGATCGAAGAGTGTGACGTGATGGTCGAGAACTTCGCTCCCGGCGCGATCGATCGTATGGGATTTCCATGGGAGAAAATTCAGGAGCTGAACCCACGCATGATCTACGCCTCGATAAAGGGGTTCGGCCCAGGTCCGCTCCAGGATTGCAAGGTTTACGAGAACGTCGCCCAATGCACCGGCGGAGCAGCGTCGACCACGGGCGAGATCGATCGTGTTCCCATGGTGACCGGCGCCCAGATTGGCGATTCCGGCACCGGCATCCACCTCGTGGCGGGCATCCTCGCCGCACTATTGCACCGTGAGAAAAGCGGCAAGGGTCAGCGCGTGGAATGTGCCATGCAAGATGCCGTGCTCAATCTTTGCCGGGTGAAACTCCGCGACCAGCAACGCCTCGCCCACGGCCCACTCACAGAGTATCCGCAGTATCCCAACGGCGAGTTCGGCGATGCGGTGCCGCGCGCCGGTAACGCCTCCGGCGGCGGCCAGCCGGGCTGGATCGTCAAATGCAAAGGATGGGAGACCGATCCGGACGCCTATATTTACATCATCACCCAGGTGGCCGCGTTCGCCGCACTGGCCACGGCCATCGGTCATGAAGATTGGCTCGAGGATCCGGAATGGAACACGCCCAGGGCACGCCTTCCCAAGCTGGACAAGATGTTTAATGAGATCGAGA
The DNA here is from genome assembly GCA_965237955.1 of Candidatus Marinacidobacterales bacterium. Classification (GTDB taxonomy): domain Bacteria; phylum Acidobacteriota; class Vicinamibacteria; order Marinacidobacterales; family SMYC01. The sequence goes on from OZ250169.1 coordinate 7,112,060, forward strand.
AGTGGACCATGACCAAAGACAAGATGGAGGTCATGGACATCCTCAACCCGTTGAACGTTCCGTGCGGTCCAATTCTGTCCATGAAAGAGATCGCCGAACAAGAATCTCTTCGGAAGACCGGTACCGTGGTCGAGGTCGATCACCCTGAACGCGGCAAGTATCTGACGGTCGGGAACCCGATCAAGCTCTCCGACTCGCCCGCCGACGTCCAGCGCGCGCCGCTTCTCGGCGAGCATACCGAAGAGATCCTCAAGACCGTCGTCGGTCTCGATAACAAAGAAATCGAGGCAGCACGCGAGCACGGAGCGATCTGACACGGTGAAATACAACGTACTGATTCTCGGTGCCTCGTACGGTTCGTTGTTCGGCACGAAGTTGTTGCTCGCCGGGCACTCGGCAACGTTGATCTGTACGAAGCCCACCGCCGAGCTCATCAACCGCGACGGAACCGTGGTGCGCTTCCCGATCCGCGGCCGAGAGACGCCGGTCGAGATCTCATCGAAGGCGCTCGACGGTCATCTTTCCGCAAGCACACCAGACGATGTCGAGCCCGGTGATTTCGACTTGGTCGTGCTCGGCATGCAGGAAGCTCAGTACGGCTCCGACGGCGTACGCGAGCTGATGGGACGCATCGCGACGGCACGCGTGCCGTGTCTCGCGATCATGAACATGCCGCCGCTTCCCTACCTCGAGCGCATTCCCGGACTTTCGACGGAGCCGTTGAAGCAGTGTTTTGCCGACCCCGGTGTTTGGGAAGGCTTCGATCCCGGGCTCGTCACGCTCGCGAGCCCCGACCCCCAAGCATTTCGCCCGCCCGACGAGCCGAAGAACGTTCTCCAAGTCGGTTTGCCGACGAACTTCAAAGCGGCGCGCTTCGAATCCGAACAGCACACGAACATGCTTCGCGAGCTGGAGTCCGACATCGACGCCATCCGGTTCGATCCCGGCGACGGCGCCCTCGAGATCCCGGTCAAGCTCAAGGTGCACGATTCCGTCTTCGTGCCGCTCGCCAAGTGGCCGATGCTCATCACCGGCAACTACCGCTGCATCCGGCGTGACGACATGATCCCGATCAAGGACGCCGTACACGCCGATATCGAGATGTCTCGGGACATCTACGCGTGGGCCGCGAAACTGTGTACGAAGCTCGGAGCCGCTGATGCCGACCTGGTTCCCTTCGAGAAATACGCGAAAGCGGCAGAAGGGCTAGCGAAACCGTCGTCCGCGGCGCGTGCTCTTTTCGGCGGCGCCAAGGACATCGAGCGCGTCGACTGCCTGGTGCGGCAGATCGCAAAACAACAGGGCCTGCAGTCGGAGACGGTGGACGAGATCGTTACACTCGTGGACGAACGTCTAGAGAAAAACCGCGCGGGCGACTGAACGAGGAAAACTCGTCTCTTCATTCGCCTGTTTTTGGACGTTTGGAGACGGGGGACAAGTCCCGCCATCCGCTGATTGAAGCTCACCCTGGTCCCAGCTAGAATTGCCATCCAGAAGACCGACGAGTCACAAAAGTGATCGGCCAAACCCTCGCCCACTACAAGATCCTGGAGAAGATTGGCTCAGGAGGCATGGGCGAGGTCTATCTGGCCGAGGACACCAAGCTCGACCGGAAGGTCGCACTGAAAGTTCTTCCGCCCGAGATGGCCGAGAGCGAAGAGCGCCGGGCCCGGTTCAAGCGTGAAGCCAAAGCCATCGCTGCACTCAATCATCCCAACATCGTCACCGTCCACTCGGTCGAAGAAGCTGACGGTGTCCACTTCATCACGATGGAGCTGGTCCAGGGGAAGACGCTTACGGAGCTGATCCCGAAGAAGGGCCTGCCGCTGAACCAGTACTTCGAATTAGCGATTCCCCTGGCCGATGCGGTGAGTGTTGCCCACCAGAAGGGCATCATCCACCTGGATCTGAAACCCGACAACTTGATGCAGGACGAGGAGCGGCGGCTCAAGATTCTCGATTTCGGCCTCGCGAAATGGAGGCAAGAGATCCGGGAGGCAGGTCTGAGCGAGCTACCCACGCAGGCGGCTACCGGAGAAGGACGCATTGTGGGGACGGTGGCCTACATATCTCCCGAGCAGGCGGAAGGCAAGACGGTTGATCATCGCTCCGATATCTTCTCGATTGGAATCATCCTTTATGAGATGGCGACGGGACAACGCCCTTTCACAGGAGAAACGACCGCTTCGGTTCTTTCGTCCATCATCAAAGAGACGCCTCTTTCGGTCACCGAAGTCAATCCCGCTCTACCAAAGTCCCTGTGGAGAATCACCAGACGGTGTTTGGCCAAAGATACGGAACGTCGGTATCAGTCTGCCAAAGAGATCCGAAATGAACTGGAGGAATTGAAGGGGGAGCTGGCCTCGGGAGAGCTCGTGGAGGGAGCGGTCGTTACGAAGCGCTCTCCGGTCGTGAAATGACCTACTTCCTTCGAGAGCTACCGAGCGACCGTCTTCGCTTCACCAACCCGATTCAGATCACCTCGGCAGCGGGCGTGGAAGACTTTCCCACGTGGTCTCCCGATGGCGAGCGCCTGGCATTTCAGTCGGAGGAGAGCGGCAATCCTGACATCTGGGTGACCCAGCTCGGAGGCGGGGGAGCGGTGAACCGAACGGTGGCTCGCGTCGAGGAAGACCAAAGTCCGAGGTGGTCTCCCGACGGGAGCCAGATTGCGTTCCTCTCGGGGACGGACGTCTTCGTCATGCCAGCGGTGGGTGGCCGGCCTCGCAAGGTGTACGCTCCGGAAAGTGCGCGTTTCATAGGTTCAATTGACTGGTCGGCGGACGGCGCCGAGCTCGCGGTCGCTTTCAGTGCACCGGAAGGGCACTTCATCGACATCTTCTCCCTCCCGTCCCAGGAGACGCGGCGAATAGCCTCTCCGAGAAGATGCTGGGACCAGAGCTGGTCTCCTGATGGGCGCTACTTCGCTTGCGTCGCCGCGGGGAATGATCGTGCGCAAAGGACAAGCCTCTACCTTTTGCCTTCCACCGGAGGTGAGCCCATCGCCGTCACCGACAGGAGCTCGGGCGAGTGGAGCCCGAGCTGGTCCTCGGATGGACGCCGGCTCTTTTTCGTCTCGAACCGCGGCGGGAGTATGGATCTCTGGCAGCAACGCATCGGGGAGGAAGGGCCGGTGGGTGCTCCGGAGCCCTTGACGGTTGGTGTCGGCATGCGAAGGGCGGCCTTTTCTCCCGACGGGACGAAGCTCGCTTACTCCAGGGGCCGGATGGTGTCGAACGTGTGGCGCGCGCCCATTCTCCGCGAACGTCCAGCGACCCGGGCCGATGCCGAGCAGATCACCATAGGCCAGGCATACACCGGCCTCGGCGACATCTCTCCTGATGGCCGGAGACTCCTGGTGGGCCGGAATAGGGGTATCTGGGTGCTCCCCGCCGAGGGGGGGCGAGATGGCCCTATTAACGACGGATGCCCGGGAGGGAAGATGGTCGCCGGACGGACGGGAGATTGTGTTCGGGTCACGCCGCGGGGGAAACCCGGATCTCTGGGTGATGCCCGCGGAGGGGGGTCCTGCCCGGCAGCTTACTTCAGACCCAGAAGGGGATCACGATCCGACGTGGTCTCCTGACGGAACGGAGATCGCCTTTCGCTCGCTCCGGAGCGGCAACTCCGACATTTGGGTGGTCTCGGCGGATGGGGGTGAACCGCGCCAGGTGACGGATCATCCCGGAAGCGATCAAAGCCCCGCCTGGTCGCCCGACGGCAAGTGGTTGGTGTTCCAGTCCCTCGGTCGCGGGGCCGGTCTCTGGCGCATTCCCGCTAGTGGAGGGGAAGCCGAGCCTGTCGCCGAGGGCAGGGCATACCGACCTAGCTGGTCGCCCGACGGCAAGGAGATCTACTTCGTGCGACCGACCGACATCAGCACCAACATCTGGGCGGTGTCGTTAGAGGATGGGCGCGAGTACCCGGTGACCGATTTCTCGGGACGGCACGGGAGCCTCTACGAGTTCCCCCTCGCCACGGACGGAGACTACCTGTACTTTACCTGGGGAGAAGACCTCGGCGACATCTGGGTCATGGACGTCGTGGCAGAATGATCTTTACTGTCGTACCCGCTCCCTCCACGCTTTCGAGCTGAATCTCGCCTCCCAAGCTGTGGATGATGCTCCGGCAGTTGAACAGCCCCCAGTTGCCTGTAGAGACCCTGCCCTCAGCCACCGTAAACGAAGGCTCGAATATCTGGTCCAGTCGCTCCGCCGGAATCCCGTGTCCGTCGTCCTCGACCTCGACGACGACACCGTTTTTGTTGGCGCAGGAGCGAACGTGAATCGTGCCGTTGTCGCCGATCGCGTGCCTCGCGTTCAGCAGAAGATTCGTGAACACGGCACTCAACTGTTGTGGACGGCACCGGAAAGTTGGAAGCGGCTCGAGCTCCAGGGTGATGTCCGCGGTCTTCTCGAGCTCGGCTCTTAGAGTCTCAACGGTATCCTCGAGTAGAACACGCACGTCGACCGCCGCTTCCTCCGCCCGATCAAGATGAGTGAACCGCTGCATCCGTCCGACAACCTCGCTCAGGCGTTCGCAGGAGCGTCTGGCCGTCGTCTCGATGTCGCCCAGCACTTTCATCAGCCGGTCTGAGGGTTGCTCTCCAGCTTGCGACTTCTCGAGGGCGACAGCCAGGGTGCTCAAGTTACTTTTGATAACCCCGATGGGCGAATTGAGCTCGTGACTCAAAGCTGCCGCGAGCCGTCCTTGCGCCGCCGCACTCTTGGCGAGAGTCACCTGCGCCTGAGCTCGTAGCACTTGCTGGCGGGCCTGAAAGGCGGAGGCTCGCTGGTGGTAGACCACAGCCGTCAATCCCACAAAGATGAGCGTCACCACAACGAGGGAGGCCAAATTCAACGGCGAAACGTCCGGAACGAATAACTTCTCTGGATAAATCGCCATCGCGCCAACGTAGGTTACGAACATCGATGACCCGAGAGCTAGAGTGTGAAGCGGCCGTAAAGGCATCGCGCCGATACTCACCAGCATCACCAGATTGATGTTCGGCGGAACGGCGTGCTCGACTCCAGGATAAGAGGCTGTCACCGCCGTTACGATGAAGATCAACGCCACGCCATAGCCGATGACACATCCGGCTAGCCGCGCGTGTTTACGTAGCCTGGGCAGGACCCAGAACGGGACCCCCACCAGGCCCGTCCCCATCAGAGCGAGATCGGGCCAAACCCAGATGTGAGACAAATATCCCAGCTTGCTCAATATCGTAGTGACCGTCAGCATGAACCCAACCCCTACCACGGTGATGAAGACGATTGCTCTCAGGCCGACGACGGCGACCCTCGTCAACTCTTCGCGCAAGGCGGGATCCCGCTGCTCTTCTTCAGGCAGCAGATATCGTTTCCAATCGCTCCACCGGATACCCATCGTATGCCTCCCCGGGAGTTGACCCCACGGCCAGGACATTCTAGTCCATGTATCAGAAATTGTTTTGCAATACGCATCGCCACATGGTCGAGCACAGCGCGGCGGAGCCGCAACGAAACTCATGACTTTGGAGTGGGAGCAGTCCGTCTGGCCATCGCCCGGTCAGTGAACCAGGAAGCTCGGCCGAGTCAAGGTTAGCCTCGTTTCGCTCGGCGGCTTCGCCGACCCTCGACATATTGACTCGACCTGCGCAACGGGTAGCGGTTCTGTCTCACTCAACTCCGGACGTGAGAAAAAATCGCGTTTCCCAAGGGAGATGGGGATGGTTGGTCCACACTTCTGTCAACTAGGGGGTCGGGTCCGCGCGGTACGGATTCACCCGATATCGTATCGGCGTTTCGTTGGTGCTCTATGACTAGCGCTTTAACAAGTCGGGCTGCGTGTGCTCAACGCGCTCACGTCGGCACGAGTGTCGATACCATCTTCGGCCTCCAGCGGAGGCGAATCCACTGCAAGATATCGTAGGTGAGGGCGACCCACAGAGATTCAGTGCGCACTTTGGCGACTCCGCGCACGCTAAACTGCCGCAGGCCGAACTTGGTTTTGATCCAGAGATTCGGAAACTCGGCCACCTGCGAGCGTGTCTTATAGATGGCCTTGGCTTCGTCGGTCTGCATCTTCTTCCGGAACGCGGCTATGTCGGGCAAGAGTTCGCGCCGCTCGATCGAGCGGCCGTGCTGCGTACGAGGACAACACTGCTCTTTGGCCGGACACGTCTGGCAGTCTTGCTTAGACGCCTTATATCGATAGCGCATCGTGCCATGGCTTTCCTGCTTGGCGTCGTAGCGTAAGTGCTTGCCCTGCGGGCACACATACGTGTTGGTCTGCGTATCGAAGACAAACTTCGACGCCTCGTATTCCGCTTTCACGCCGTGGTGCTTATACGACTTGCGCCGATTGGCCTCTGCTGCCTTGTTCTCGTGGTCGGGGCCGACGAGATCGATGCCGCGCTTCGCCATCTCCGCGATGTTGTTGCTACTTAATGTAGCCTCCATCTACGACCATCTGCTCGGGCGCACGCTGCATGCTCTGCTCAATCCGTTCTATGGCCGGCGTCAGCTGCTGATAATCGCTACCGGCCTGCGTGGCATCGATGTCGACAATCAGGCCGTGTGCGGCATCCGTTGAGACTTGGACGTTGTAGTTAGGTGCGGAGCCGCCCTCGGCTTGCTTCATCACCCGCGCGTCGGGATCGGTCGTGCTCACGCAGTCTATGCGGCTTTTCGCGGCTTTCAGCTTGTCATACTCCTTCAACGCTGATTCTAGACGATCCTGTCTCTCTCGCCTGGCGCGTTGCTGCGCTGCCTGCATCTGCCGGCTCGATTCCTCCTCCGTCTGGGCGTTGAGAGTCTCTACCGCCTCACGCGCCTGCTCCAGGCACTCTTCGACCGTCGGCTTGCGGCGAAATCCACTCGACGAAGCGTTCGCGCGCACCTTCGTCCCATCCAGCATGACTCGCTCGAGCGTGATCAATCCGTCCGAACTCAGAACTCCCAGAGCTTGCACAAACAACTCGTCCAGGATCTCCCTATGAATCATCCGAAAGTCCGACAGCGTGTGCGCACTGATGCTCTGCATTCCGCTGAGCCATTGATACGCCGGATGATGTTCGCACAGCCGCTCAACCGCGCGGGCCGAACTCACGGCTTGGCTGTAGCTGTAGACCCACAGGCTCACCAGTAGCTGAGGATCAAACGCAGGCCGGCCTGCGCCACCCGCGACCGAGCGGACTTGATCCGTGTACCCGCTGAGATCCAGCCGACCCACGAACTCCCAGATCGCACGCGCTGGGTGATCCTCTGGGATCAAACGCTCCACGTCGACCGTCCGCAGCAGCAGCTGCGCCCTATCGACCACCTTCAACCGAGCTTGTGTCACGCGCGCTCCCTCATCGCCGTCATCACCATCGCTGCGTTTTCGCGGACTCGGAAAGCCTGGAAGTGACGTTTGCTTATCACCCACGTTTACCCCGCTTCCTCCCACGCTTTGCCTTAGGCGTCCGACGCACAATCAGTGTGTTTCGATCCTCCACCACCCACTCCAGCTCCTCGCCCGGCTCCATCTCTAGCGCCTGGGCTAAAGGTGACGGGCAAATCACATAGAACTGACGGGTGTCGTTGGTGTTCCGCTTCAGCGGAAATGAGACTTTCTGCAAGTGACGGGTTCTCTCCCCTGCCTGGGTGAACTGCCATGGTATCGCCACCGGGAGGATAGGGCACTGCTGGGAAGCAACCCGAGCGCCCGGTGGCCGGAATACGGTTGGCATTATTACGCACTGTGTTCATGCTCCCGGGCTCCGGTATGAGCCAAACCGGATCCGCTCAAAGCGGAAAATCCCGGGGGTTCGGGGGCAGAGCCCCCGTTCGCTATGTGACAACTGGATTCTCCGAGCCGTTTGAGGTTTTCTTCGCGGCGATGCTTGCGTGCGTTCTCGAGTTTGTCGAGACGTACCTGCTTGCGCTCTTCGTGACGGAGGAGAAACCGGTCTTCGGGCGTGAGGTATTCGATTCCTGCGTGGAGCCTCTTTGCGTTGTAAATCTCTATCCATTCTCCGATGATGTCTTTCGCGTGAAGCTGATTGCGAAGCTCCTTGTCGGAGAGGCCCTCCTCGCGCAACGTGCGATGAAATCGCTCGATTGCACCGTTGGACTGCGGATGATGAATGCGAATACGAATCTGCTTCAATGAGAAGTGCTTGATGAGTTTGCGGAAGTCCTTGCTGGTAAATTGGCTGCCGTTGTCGTTGACAATCTGGGGCCGTTCTCCAGGGTAGCGCTCCAGTGCTGCATGGACCACATCCGTCACTTCGGCGGCGGTCATGCGCGACAGCAGTTCCCAGTACACGATGTAGCGCGAGAAGCCGTCCAGCACTCCGATGAAGAAATACCACCGTCCCGCGATCCACAGGTACATCAAGTCCGTATGCCAGCGTTCGTGGGGGCGTTTCGGAAGTTCGGGCTTGCGGCCTACGGACGGTGTGGCATTCCACCTTGCGAGCAAATCGTTCCGGTCCAGAATGCGGTACACGCTGCTCGGGCTCAGGCAAACGACATCCTCGTCCACCATCATCCAGCACAGCCGCCGGTAGCCGTCCCGTGGGTGTGCTAAAGCATAGACCGTCACCGCCTCCTCCTCTTCGGCAAGCACCTGGTCCAAGTCTGGTGCCTTGGGCTTGATGTCCTCCAGCGCTCCCTCCTTGCGCCTCTTTTGCCAGCGGTAGTACAGCGAGCGAGAGAGCCCGAGCTTCGAGACAACCCATTCCAGCTTCACCCGGCTTCTCTCCATCGTCTGCTCGATACAATCCAAAATCCTCAACTTCTCGTGCGGCTCGAAACGACACCGGTCGACTAGCTTCCAAGCGTTTTTTTTAGGTCCAGATTCTCCATGGTGATCTCTACCACCACCGATTTCATCCTCTCAAGCTCTTGACGCAGCTTCTCCTCGCGGCGAGACGCCTTCTCCTTCTTGCCATTCTGAAATGATTCCAGTGTCGCCTCCTCCGATTGTTTCAGCCACTGATAGTACTGCCCTGTATTCAATGCGTGGCGCCGACACACCTCGGACACCGTCGCACCACTCTCCTGGCACTCCTTGAGTATCTGCAGCTTCTCCTTCGCTGACCAACGTTTCCTGCCGTCCATCTCTGCCTTCTCCCTTCGTTGAGTATAAGACAGAGGCGAAAACCGTCACTTACTACGACCCCCAAAAGTCTCATTTTGGCTGAACCAATACAGTTGGCTCGCTTGATCACCTGCAGCTTTGTCACGTATCCCATGCTGGTCACTCTATAACATAGCTGTACAGCTAGTTAAGCTTAATTTTTTATCACGTCCTCTGCCCGGGCAGAGTTGAGCGTGAGCTCGCGAAGAAAAAGATCACTTTGTGCTTGACAGCTTTTTGAAGGCGTGTTGGAAAAAAGTGTGCGCGCGATCTCTAGTGCGTCTGTGCGCGGCGTAAAGCAACGATAGTCGCCTTGTTTTCGCTGTCGAGACTTCGCAAGACCGTTGACGTCTTTGCGTTTGACAGGCGCGAACTGAGTGTGACGAAAAACTCCATGCTATAAGAAACACATGAACAACATAGACGAATTGAGATCGCTTTCCGACGACGAGTTGCTTCATCGTGTGTCGGATTTGTTAGCGCAGTCGCGACGTGTCGAGTGGGTTCTTGTCGCACACATCGCGGAAGTCGATGCACGTCGACTCTATGCTCGCGAAGCTTCGCCGTCGATGATTCACCACTGCATGGATGTGTTGCATTTGTCGGAAGGGGAAGCTTATCGGCGCATCGCCGCAGCTCGGCTGTCACGCAAGTATCCGGTGATCCTTACGATGCTCAAGGACGGACGCCTTCACTTGTGCGGTATCGGAGTGCTGTCCAAGCACCTGAGTGACGCCAACTACGAAGACGTCTTGGCCAAAGCCACGCACAAGAGCAAACGTGAGCTCGAAAAGCTCGTGGCCGAGTTGGCTCCGAAACCGGATGTTGCGCCGACGATTCGTAAGCGGCCGCAACGCAAAGCGAAGGCGGCGCCTCCCGAATCGTCGAACGAGCTCTGCCCGGACAGAGGTGAGCAAAATGCTCCCCCAGTCGAGCCCGCCCCTCCACAAGCCCCTGAAAAACCGGCAACGGTCGAGCCTCTGGCGAAAGCGCGCTACAAAGTCGAGTTCACGGCGAGCGAGGAGCTCCGCGACAAGCTCAAACGGCTCGAGGCGCTCATGCCGGGAAGCGACCTCGCGTCCATCATAGACGCGGCCGTGTCCGAAAAACTCGAGCGCGTCGAGGCCAAACGCTTCGGTAAGACCAACAAGCCGAGAAAAAGCCTTGAAGCAGCTGATACCTCGTCGGGTGTGCGCGGCATCTCGGCCCCAGTCCGGCGTTTCGTCTGCGAACGTGACGGGGACCAATGCACGTTCGAAAGCCCTGACGGCAAACGATGCCCCGAGCGTGACAGGCTGGAGTTCCATCACGACGAACCCTGCGGACTAGGCGGAGACCGAAGCGCGAAGAACGTCCGGCTCCTCTGTAAATTACACAACGCCTATATGGCTGAGCTCGACTACGGCAAAGAAAAGATGGACCAGTACCGGCGCTCCGCCGACCGCGTCTCGGAACCTCAACCCACACTCGAACTCTGCCCGGGCAGAGTTGCGTAAACTCCACCGCCACCCAGGCACCGCGCGGTCTCCAACCCCAGAGCCCCGACCACAGGGATCGCCACGGCGTGGAGTTTACGACTTGGTTGCTGCTAGCTGTGTTGCACACGGAGGAAAAACGAGAGCGCCGGGCGAGCATCGCATGCTTCACTGCTTCACTGCGGCACTCGGGAGTCAAACGAGCTCGGTGAGCTCTTCTCCCTCTGTTTTCAGCGAACCTTGACCGCGCACGCTCGTTTAGACTTTCGTCAGTAATCAAGGATCCAGGGGACTGGATTCCTTGTTAATAAGGTTGCGAATGACCCTCAACTCCGGAACCCGCCTCGGCCCGTATGAAATCCTGTCGCCGATTGGCAAGCGTACAGGGCGAGGTCTACAAGGCCCGCGATCTCAAGCTGGGACGCCAGGAAGCCCGCGCCGCGTCAGCCTTGAATCATCCCAACATCGTCACGATCTACGAGATCGGCGAGCACGACGGCATGCCGTACATCGCGGTGGAGTACGTGGACGGCAAGACGTTGAGGGAGGTGCTCGCGGGTGGTCCGCTTCCTAACGACAAGCTCATCCGCTACGCGGCTCAGATGGCCGAGGGTCTTGCGAAAGCGCATCAGGCGGGGATAGTTCACCGTGACTTGAAGCCCGCGAACACCATTATTAGTGACGACGAGGTATATCAAGATCCTAGACTTTGGTCTCGCCAAGTTGATGCCGCAGAGCTCCGGCGTCGATCCCGAGATGGCGACGATGACGAAAGCGACGCGGGCGGGCACTCTTCTGGGCACGGTGCAGTACATGTCGCCGAGCAGGCCTCCGGCCGTCGCGTCGATTATCGTTCGGACCAGTTCTCGTTCGCGTCGATCCTCTACGAGATGATGACGGGAAGGCTCGCCTTTCAAAAGGGCGTTTCGAATGTCATGAACTCCAGCCCCCTTCCTCCCTGGCTACGACCGAAGGCGGATCACGCCCTCCGTCCCGTCTACCTCGACCGTCTGGCCGTCGCGTAGCTTCGATACGACCCTGTCAACCCCTACGACGCACGGCTTTCCGTACTCGCGCGCGATCACCGCGCCGTGCTGGAGAACCCCACCGACTTCGAGCACGACCGCTGCAGCGTTCACGAAAAGCGGCGTCCAGCCGGGGTCCGTCGTGTAGGCGACCAGCACGTCCCCCTTCTCGACCGGCTTGTCGCGCGGGTTGCGGAGCACCTTCACCGGCCCCGTCACCGACCCGGGTGACACGGCCATGCCCACGAGCTCGCCGGGCTTCCCCTCGCGCGGAGGCGGGCGAAGGATTCGGCCGCGCGAGTCGATCACTTGCGGGAACTCCGTCACGTGGGCGGCGAGCTGCTTCGCGAAGCGCGTCCGCTCCGCGCGGAGCCCGCCGAGGTCCAACGCGGGATCGCGGGCGGCCGCCTCGAGGTCGCGAAACGTCAGGTCGAAGACGTCCTCGGCCGCGTCGAGACGCCCCTCGTTCACCAGGCGCTTCCCCTCGATCAGGGCGCGCTTGCGAATCGCGTAGGTGAGCAAGACCGCGTGGTACTTGGGCGTGTCGCGGGTTCCGCCGAACAGCTCGATGAGTCGGTGGACGCGTCGCAGCAACGCTCGCCGCAGCCAACCCGAGCGGCGCAGCAGCTCTTCGTAGGCGCGCCGCCGCTCCTCGACGTTGCGCTGGTGCGCGACCTCCGGGTCGAAGCCCGCCTCGTCGACGGCCATGAAGGACATCTGCTGCAGCGCGAGGGTGGGGTCGTCGGCGTAGCGCGGGCTCGCCACGTCCATCTCGTGCGGGCCGCGACAGCCGAACCGCCGCAGGAAGGCGTCCCACTCGCTCGAGAACTCAGCCGGCATCTCGCGCTTCTCGATCCGCTCGGCCAGCCCGGTGATGTCATCGAAGTCGGGGCGGTCCAACAGCTTGGCCAGTCGGAACAGCGCGATCCCCTGCTCGACGACGAGGTTGCCGGTGAAACCCCGCCTTAGCTTCTCGGCCAGGGCCCTCGCCTCCTCCGACTTTCTCGGGATCAAGAAGTCGGGCGAGACCAGCCCGGCGACTAGCGCCGGCATCGTCACGTTGAACATCTCCCGCCATATGCTTTGCGTGTACGTCCGTGCGAACTCGTCGAGTGGCAGGTCGTAGTCGAGGTTCCCGGTGAACTCCGCCTCAAAGGCGTCGACCTCCCGCTGGTACGCGCGCCGCGCGCGCGCCGGCGTGAGGAAGGCTCCGAGCGCGCTCCAGAAGAACCCGCGCAGCAACCAGAGGAGTTCGGGAATGAGCAGCAAGAGTCGGAGTCGCAACCACGGAGGCCGCGCCGCCGCGCGGTGCTGCTTCGGATCGATGTTGGCCAGGATCTCTGCCAGCAGCGCGTCGGTGAGGGCGGTGTTCTTCGCCATCGCCCTGGGACTCATCCCTAGCCACATGAAATTGGAGAGGTTCATGTAGAATCGGCAGCCCGCCGTGAACACCAGACCCCCTGCGGGCGTGAAGTCCTCGACTCCGAGGAGTCTCTTCATCACTCTCGAGTACAACATGTCTTCTATCCAGGCGAGGCCGAGCGCCGAGATCGGCTCGTTGGTGGTCAGGCCCTTCGAGAGCGCGGCGTCCGCGTACAGCCGCCTGCGTTCGCCTGGGTTCGTCACCATCTCGGGCGGGAGCGGCACGTAGGTGGTGATGGGGCACGCCTGCAGGACGTGGAGGTGACCATCGGCGTAGGCCCACTCGATGTCCGTCGGGTGCCCGTAGAGCTCCTCGATGCGACACAGCACGTCGAGGAGCTCGCCGAGCTGGGCCTCACTCAAGGTCAGGTCCGCCCCGCGGTATCCTTCGCGTTCCACCGTGCCCCCGTCGCGACCGAGCCAGATCGAGACTTGCTTGGCGCCGAGCTTCTTCTCGACGAGTTTGGCACTCACCTTGTCCACGACGAAGTGGTCGGGCGACGCAAGCCCTGCGACGACCGACTCGCCGAGCCCCCAGTTCGCGTCGATGACGGCCTCGTCGTAGTCGTTCGTGAGCGGGTTGAGCGAGAAGCCCACGCCGGACACCTCGCTGTCGATTTGCTGCTGCACGACCACGGCGATATGCGGAGAGAGCACGTCGAAGTCCTGCTCAGCCTTGTACACGAGTACGCGCTCATCGAGGCTAGAGGCAAAGCAGAGTCGGACGGCGTCCTCCAGACTCTTAAGGTGCACCCCCAGGCGGGTCTCGTAGCCGCCCGCAAACGACGCCGACGCCAGGTCTTCCTCGGGCGAGGACGAGCGCACCGCGAACAGCGCGTCGTCGCCCAGCGCACGGAGGTTCTTGCGCAGGTCCGCCAGAGCTTGCCGCTGAGTCGCCGTCAGCGGGAGGGTCGGGCAGAGCCCCTTCAGCTCGTTGCAGAGGATCGCCCACTTGTCGGGCGTCGCCTCCGACAGCGCCGTCCACGTCGAGGACGCCCGAATCTCGTCGAACCAGGGCGCGAAGAACTCCGTGGTGAGTACGGCGCCGGGCGGAACGGGCAAGCCCGCCTCGAGCATCCGGATCAGCGAATAAGCCTTGCCGCCGACCTCCGCGACGGTCGTCTGCTCGGTGCCGGGAAACGAAACGACCAGGGTCACGTCCATACCTTCGCGCTCGGTTCCAGGAACGCCCGGGCCTTCTCGACTATACGGATACCGTTCCTGACATCGTCGTCACCGCGGAAACGGTTCTGACCGTATCAAAGTCTCATCCTTTATTTGCCGCAAAGCGGCGCCGAGGATCGCGACTCCGTAAAGGCTAACGAGGAGCCGGCGTCTTGTCTAAGTTTATCGAGGTCGCGAAATCGCGTGATCACTTTTTCTGGTCGCGCCGAAGCTGGGCCTCCAACACGAGCTGCGTGGTCGTTCGGACTCTCCGAGCGCTCGCGGGAATTCTGCAGGGAATGAAGTGGAACCGACCGCGACGAGCGACGACGAGGCGGAACGCCGCCTCCTCCTCGGTGAGGCCTTCTGAAAAGCACCGGCAAATCCGCCCCTCCAGCAGTTGAATCTCCCCGGTGTACGGTCCTTTGACATAGAGAACGCCGGTGGCTCGCGCGGCTTCCAGTATCTGCAGCACGTCGGCGTTGTCGAAGTACCCGAGGTTTCCCGATAGCTCGACATTCCCGCTCAGATAACGCTCGGAATCGATAGCAGCGAGCTTCGGAGCGAGAGCCGTCTCGGACGCATCGCTCCATTCGATCGGCTCGACGCGATCCAAACTCGGAATGTCGAGCCATGCGTCGAAATCGTGGCCCGGTACATCGAGCTCATGGGCTTGTCGAAGCGGCACCGATTCCCGGGCTAGCTCCGGGACTCTGGCAGACTCGATTGGCTCCGCGAGCAAAGGCGCTTCGAGCACAGGATCCGTAAGCAAATCCACACGATCATCATCGACTTCCGCGGGCGAGCGTTCGGCGCGGAACATGATCTGTAAGTCCGGATCGGAGTCGGAGTCCCAGATTAGTCCTTCGATAGGAGCGCCTGCGGGAGGAATGACCGCGCGGCCCTCGGTGCCGCCGAGACGACGAATCAACTTCCTAGTGAACGGTGATAGCTGGGTGAAAAGGATGCCGTGGGTGCAATCGAAGGACTCGCGCGGGCGTCGGGTGTTCTCGCGCCAGACGATGCGCGCTTCGGCCCGGAACAGAAAGGAATACCCGTTGCGAACGTTGATGGTCACGACTCCGCCACTATCGAGCGCAGTGTCGGTGCGGACGCACGCGCCCAGCTCCGAGAGGTCTTTGATGTCTCCATGGACCAAAGGAGCGGCCCTGCCGGCGAGAAACATCGACAGGTGGTTTTTGGGGACGAAGCGCGGTGAGGTTCTCGACTCGTCTCGAAAGGAATCCCCATGGGCCATAACAGTTTCCAGGTTTTGAATAGCCAGAACGAGGGCCACAGCCGCTCTGGACGAGCCGCCGCCTCGTGCGCCAATAACAGAAACGCAGTGCTGGGGAGATGCAACCTACTCGTTTTGGCGCCCCATTGTCAAATCGAAGTTTGGAACCGGTGCAATGCTCGTGCCTCGACCTCACCCTCATACGCCAGTTTGATAGGATTCCGCCACTCAACCGCAGGAGGTGTTCACAATGAAGATGTTCGCATTTCTGTTTGTGAGTTTCGCGATATACCCAGGCCATCCGAACGGGAGCGCCCGGATCAGACTGGACGCATATGCGTATTTTCCGGCTCGAGAGCTTCGCGAGCTGGGATGCTTTTTCCGCCGGCCTCGATGCCGCCACGAAACGTGTTTACCCGGCGAGGCCGAGCGACGTGAGCTCATGGCGCCCGGGCCCGGCCTGCGTGATCTGGTGCGCCAGGAAATCTGGCGTGAGCAAACCCTTTCGGGCTCGAGCTGAGTCCGAGAGGCTCGAAGCAAGGAGCGAGCCGTTCGCGCAAGTTAGCAGGCGCGATACGGTGGGTCGTTCTTGGGGCATGGGACACTTCGGAGACTTCAGCTTTCGCGAAGTGCGGACGCGATCGGCAAACGCGCCGCACGGATGGCCGGGAAGAGCCCACCGACGAGGCCGATGAGAGCGGCGTAGGTGATCGCCATCACCAGAAGCGCAGGCGTCACGTCGAACGCGAAGGCCACCTGCGAGAAACTCTGAAAGTTCATCGTCGCGGTGCGGAAGCCGTCGAAGGCGAAATACGCCACCGCCGCCCCGAAGACGCCACCTATTAGTGCGAGAACGAGCGCTTCGACCAGCACCGAGATCACCACGGGACCATTTGCGAAACCCAGGGCGCGCAGTGTCGCGATCTCCCGCGTGCGTGCCGAGACCGCGCTGTACATCGTGTTGATCGCCCCGAGAACAGCGCCGAGGCCCATCATGCCCGCAATGATCGCACCCAGCACCGAGACGAGCGTCGTGATGGCTTCGGACTGCGCTTCATAATATTCATCCTGGCGTACGACTTTCACGTTCAGCCGGGGGTCCGCGGTGAGACGGTCCTTGAACCCTTGAAATGCGTCTGGACTCTCGAGCTTGGCATAGACCGCCTGAAACGAGCTGCCGCGACGATACGCAGGCTGTAGGACACCCGCATCCGTCCAGATCTCCGATTCGGAAATGCTACCGTTCGCCGCAAAGACACCGACGATCTCCCAGTTCTCCCGCCCAACCGGTATCGTACCGCCCAGATCGAGCCCAGCGAACTCTCTGACGGCACCCACGCCGACGATGACTTCGTTCTTCCCCCACTCGAAAGCGCGGCCATCGATGATCTCGACGTCAGTGCGCACACCGAACGCCATGGGCTCGACGCCTCTGAGCGGCACGTTAGCGTCCGTGCCAGTGGAGCGCTTGGGAACGTTGATGATCACGAACAGCTCCGCCGATGCCACCGCTCCGTCGCTGCTGCGCGCGATGCCTTCGGTGTCGGCGATGATTCGAGTTTGATCGCGAGAAAGACCACTCATCATTTCCGAGTCCGCGCCACTCCGCAGAACCAGCGCGGTATCCGCACTTCCTGACGCCTCCATCACCTGACGATATCCCTGGCCGATCGAGAGCACGCCGACGAGGACCGCAACGACGCCGGCAATCCCGAAAATGGCGGACGCCGAGGAGCCCTTGCGCTCTCCGATCGATTGAGCGTTGAACTGAATCAGGGCGAAGAGCTGTGCGAACCAACTGATCATGACGAGAGCCTCAAAGCCGCCTGAGCGCATCCGCGATGCGTAGCCGACGGGCCTGGAGCGCGGGAAGCAATCCCGTGACGAGCCCGAGTGCCAAGACGAGTCCCACGCCGAGGACAACGTCTCGACGGGGGAAATAAAAGAGCGGGAGCCAGCCGCCGGTCGGATCGCCGGCGGAAACGAGAAGGCCCGCGATACCTAGCCCGGTGAGTCCGCCGAGCACCGCGATCGTCACCGACTCCCCGAGGACCAAGCCCAAAACCTGAGTGTCGGTGAATCCCACCGCCTTGAGGACGGCGAGCTCGCCGGTGCGCTCTCGTACCGACTGCGCCATCGTGTTCCCCGCTACCAGCAGAATCGTGAAGAACACGGCGCTGATGATCGCCGTGATCATCGCGCCGATGTTCCCGATCTGCTCCGCGAAACCGGTGAGAAAAGCACCCTCGGTCTCCGCTTTCGTCTCGGCGGGCGAGTTCGCAAACATATCGTCGATCTCGCGCGCAACGCGAGCGGAGTCGTCGGGATCCTCGACCCGCACGACGTACCAGCTCACTTGGCCACGGAGGAATTGACGCGCTTCATCGAAGTAGTCGTAGTGGAAGAACAGCTGAGCGGTGTCGGTCCCCTGTTCGGCGCCGTCGTAGATGCCGACGATATCGAACTCCCACGTCAATTCGTTGCCGCTCTTGGGCCAGATCGTCGCCTGGATTGGAATCTTGTCTCCGATCTCGAAGCCGAAGCGCTCCGCAGTGGTGCGGCCTATTATCGCGCCGGTGCGAGTCCGGAACCACGCCTCCTTCTGCTCCTCCGGGAGGAGAAACTCGGGATACATCGCGAGGTACTCCTCGGGTTTGACGGGAAGCTGCGCAAAGAAGTTTCTCGGTTCTTGGTAGATGCCGCCGAACCACGTCGCGTGGGTCGCGTCGGCCACACCCTCGATCTGCTCCATGTCCGCCTCGTAGCTCACGGGAAGAAACTGGATGATCGAGACCTTGTGGCGCACCACGAGTCGATCCGCGCCGGCGACGTCGACGCCCTGGCTGAACGCCTGCTTGATCGCGGCCAAGTACCCGAACAAAGTAAAGGCGACGACGATCGACGCCAGGGTCAGGATCGTGCGGACCTTCTTCCTCTTGAAACTACTCCACACCAGACTCAGAAACTTCATGCAACCGCCTCCTCGCTGAGCCTGCCTTCGTTCAGATAGAGCGTACGCGTCGCACGAACGGCAGCGTGGGGATCGTGCGTGACCAAGATGATGGTCTTCCCGTGGTCCTTGTTGAGAGCCTGCAACAGATCGAGGATCTCGTCGCCGTTTTTTCGATCCAGATCGCCCGTGGGCTCATCAGCCAGAAGCAGCGTCGGATCGGAGACGATCCCTCTCGCGATGCCGACTCTCTGCTGCTCACCACCCGAGAGCGCCCGAGGGAGGTGTTTTTTCCGATGAGAGAGTCCGACGATATCGAGCACGGTATCCACGTGCTTCTTACGCTCGGCGCGAATAAGATGCGTGAGCAACAGCGGAAGCTCCACGTTTCGCTCGGTGGTCAGCACCGGGAGCAAGTTGTAAAACTGGAACACGAACCCGATGTGTCGTGCGCGCCACGCCGCGAGTTTCGACCGCGACAGCTGATCGATGCGGTCTCCGGCCACCGTGACCGATCCCGCGGAGGGGCGGTCGATGCCCCCGATCAAGTTGAGAAGGGTGCTTTTTCCCGAGCCGGATGGACCCATCAGCGCGAGAAACTCACCTTGGGGTACTTCGAGATCGAGCTTCTCGAGCACGTGGATCTCTTCCGAGCCACGCCGAAAGTACTTGGTCGCACCCTCGACCCGTACCAGGGTCTCGAAAACCTCGGGGGCTGTCTCTTCGCTCTGCGCGAGTGCGCTGTCACTGCTCATGGACTCGTTACCTCCACTTCGTCCCCGTCGGCGAGATCCGACGGTCCCTGCACGACGACACGCTCGCCGCCTTCGATTCCCGCCATCACCAAAGCTTCTTCGCCCTCGCCCGGGTTCAGCCGCACGGCACGCCGCTCGACGCGATCGCGGTTGACCACGAACACCACATCGGTGCCGTCATCGCGACGCACTGCCTCTCTTGGTATAGCTACGGCTCGCTGGCCAACCTGTTCCGTTTGATCTTCCCGAAACGCGACTTTGACGCCCATATCGGGAAGAACGCGGGGATCGAGCTCCTCGAAGCCGATGCGAACACGCACCGTGGCCCGATCCCGATCCGCCGTGGGGACGATGGCGATGACGTGACACGGGATTTTCCAATCCGGGTACGCGTCCAGAGCCGCCTCGACTTCTTGTCCCGCGCGAACTCTATTAATGTAGCTCTCGTTGACGTCGACTTCGATTTCGAGCGATTCCATATCGACGACGGTACCAATTCCGGTGCGCGTGAACCCGCCCCCGGCGCTCACGGGTGAGATCATCTCGCCCGGCTGGGCGTCTTTCGTCGTGACGACGCCGGAAAACGGGGCACGGATGATGGTGTCTTCGAGCTGCTGTTTCCACACCGCGACCCGGCTCTCGGCGACGGATTCCTCTTCGCGTTGGCGGCCGAGACGCGCTTCGAGCGAATCGGCCTCGGCCTGGACGGCGTCGAGCGCCGCCTGGCTCAAGACTTCATCGTCGACCAGAGCCGTCGTCCGGTCGAGCCGCAACTTCACTTCGACCAGTAGGGCCTGGGTTTCGTTACGCGCCGTTTTCGCGGCCCGTAACTCCGCCTCGGCGAGATGCAAGCCCGTCTGGACATTCGAAGCATCGAGTCGCGCGACGACCTGACCCTTCTCCACGCGCATGCCCTCCTCGATGAGGACTTCGAGCACCCTCGCCGTCACTTTGGACGACACGGTGGCCTTGGTGCGCGCCGTGACATACCCCGACGCGTTCAACACAGTTTGTGCCCCGTCGAGCGACGTTTCGCGAGCGACGCTCACCACGACGACTTTGCCGGGCGGTTTCATCAACCACCACGCCAAACCGCCGATCGCGGCAACAGGAATGAGGATGAAGAGAAGGATCCACATCCACGAACGGGAGCGCGAGTCGTCTACGCCACTGCGATCGATCTTCAGGCCGTCAAGGCTGGTCTTTTCGGTCATATCCCCCGCTAACCCTCACCTTATAGACATGGGAGTGCAGGGATCAAGCTCTCCGCTTCAAAAAGTTAAGCTCAAACGACGCCGTCCCGCCGTAACTCGTCGAGCTCCTCGGAGCTCATGCCCAACATCCCTTGGTAAACCTCTTCATTGTGGGCTCCGAGCTCTGGGCCTACCCAGCTCGTTCCGCCCGGGGACTCGGTGAGCTTCGGGACCATATTGGGAAGCTTGACCTCGGTGCCGTCCGCCAGACTCGCTGTTTCGAACATCTCTCTCGCCTTGAAGTGTTCGTCCTCGACGATGTCTTCCATGCTGTAGATGGGGCCGGCGGGCACTCGAGCCTTTTCGAGCGATGCGAGCGCCTCCGAAAACGTGTGCCGTGACGCCCATGCGGCGATGGCGCGGTCGATCTCCTTTTCGTGCTGGACGCGGCCGTCGTTTTGCTCCAGCCGCGGATCGGAAGCTAGGTCTTCGCGTCCGGCCGCCCGCATGAGGCGTTTGAAGATGCTGTCTCCATTGCCACCGATAATGATGTACTTGCCGTCGCGACACTCGTAAGTGTTCGACGGAACGATGCCGGAGAGCTTAGAGCCCTGTCGCTCGCGCACCTCCCCGAGGAGGTCGAACTCCGGGAGCGCGCTCTCCATCATGTTGAACACTGCTTCGTAGATGGCGACGTCGACGACTTGACCTTTGCCGTCGCCACCATGCTCCCGATGATAAAGCGCGGTGAGTAGGCCGAGGGCAGCGTGCAGCCCGGCGATGGTGTCACCAAGGCTCAAGTTGGAGCGCACCGGCGGTCTATCGGGATAGCCGGTGACATACCTCAGACCGCCAACGCCCTCGGCGACGGACGCGTAGCCAGGCTCGGCACTCCGCGGTCCCGTCTGCCCCCACCCCGACACCCGCACCATGATGAGACCCGGATTCTCAGCCTTCAGCTCATCGTGGCCGAGCCCCCATTTCTCGAGCGTCCCGGGCTTGAAGTTCTCCAATAGCCCATCCACTTTGGTGGCAAGCGATCTCGCGATCTCCTGCCCTCGTGGATCGCGGAGGTTGAGGGTAATGCTCATTTTGTTGCGCCCCATGATCGCCCACCACAGGGACGTACCGCCGTGCATGCCGCGCCACGCTCGGAGCGCATCGCCTTTACCGGGGGGTTCGATTTTGATGACTTCGGCTCCGAACCACGCCAGGAGAGTCGCCGCGAACGGGCCGGCGAGAAGCTGCCCCATCTCGAGAATCTTGAGTCCTGACAACGGGGACGGGTGAGACTTCGCTTCCGTCATGGGCATCGACTCCTTCGGCATGTCGTCCGAGGGTATTATAGTGACCGCCGATGAAGCTGCCGAAGAAAGTCAACATCGTGGACGTCGGACCTCGCGACGGTTTTCAAACGGAGCAGGCGTTCATCCCGACGGATTTGAAGATCCGCGTCATCGATGCGATCTCCCGGTCGGGAGTCCGCAAAATCGAGACGACCTCGTTCGTCAGTCCCAAAGCCGTCCCCCAGATGGCCGACGCGCGCGAAGTATTGCACCAGATTCAACGAGCGAAAGGTGTACGCTACACGGTCCTCGTTCCCAACACCCGGGGCGCGGAGCTCGCCGGCGAAGAAGACATCGACGGGATCCGGCTCGTCGTCTGCGCCAGCGAGACCTTCAACCAGAGAAACGTGCGCATGTCCGTCGACGATTCGGTACGAGAGTGCGAAGCGATCGTCGAGATCGCGTCGAGACGAAACGTTCCGGCAGAAGTTGCCATCGGCGTCGCGTTTGCCTGCCCTTTTGAGGGCCCCACTCCCGAAGATCGCGTCTTGGACCTCGCGCGGACGTTCGCGCGTATGGGAATTCGGGAGCTCTCGATCGCCGACACCGTGGGGATGGCGAACCCGAAACAGATAACCCGGCTCATGACACGGTTGCAAGAAGAGCTCGGAGGCGACGTCGAGCTTTCGCTCCACATTCACAACACGCGTGGGCTTGGATTCGCCAACGTCCTCGCTGGACTTCAAGTGGGGATCGATACCTACGACGCCTCGATCGGCGGCTTGGGCGGATGTCCGGTGACTCCCGCCGCGACCGGCAACATCCCGACCGAAGACCTCGTCAACATGTGCGAGGAGATGAACCTCGAGACCGGGATCGACATCGACCGAGTGATGGAGGCCTCACACATCATGGAAGACTTTCTCGGACGGCGCCTACCGAGTCACGTCCTCCTTTCGGGGACGAACCAGCAAAGCTTCGAGCGCCATTCGCGCTCGCGATGAAGCTCCTCGGTTGTTAGTGAAAAAAAATCCGACCCGTCCAGGGTACGCAGCGTGGCAGGGTGGCACATGTGTGCCGGTTTGACGGCGGGGCGGTCTCGATGGCGTCGGAGAGGGATGGAGCTGTCAAGAAACGGATTTGGCGCCAGATCCACGTGGGGAACGCGGAAAACGCTCCGAGAGGCAGACCGGTATCGTCGAGCGAGCCCATCGAGTCTTGCGTCGCCGGCGGGAATCTAGGTAGCGGCCGGCGTTGGGGCCGCGCGGCTTTCGAGCGACCACTCCCGTACGTCCAGCTCACCGAGCCAAATGCTCGGACCTTTGCGACGGCGGTCCAAAACGGCCCGCATTAATTTCGGTGGAGTCCACTCGAGCGCATGCGGTGCGCGTCCCTTCACGCCGATGTGTTTCTTGTGGATCAGATCATGGTGAAAATTGCAGACGACGGTGAGGTTCCAAGGCGCAGACGCCATGGCTACGGTACTGAACGTGATGAACGTGTAATTGCGCACGGGCGCCACAAAAGGGATAGGTACATTTCCACCCATCCCTTTCCAGGACGAGCTGGCGCATTTGTTTGTAGTCTGGGTTTTTCGCGAGCTCCGCCTCGGCTGCACGCTCGCTTTCGAACAGGCTCGGTTGCACGATTTGGCCAATTGGGCCAGTATCGATTGCTTCGACCCAGGGAAAACGGGACCCGCTTCGGTTTCGTTGTCGCGCGGCGAGTTGGTTGCGGGCGCGTCGGCTTCGTCGGCAGGCATCGCGGCTTCGCTCTCAGGCTCGTCGGGCTCCTCGGAGGTTTCTGTGTCGGTAGGAACATGGCCCCATTCCGCAATAACCTCCGCGACGCCTGTCCTCGGTCAACGGGAGGTGAAGCACCGACGCGAGCGTGTCGGTGCCGTCCCTTGATGTTGACGCGGTGCTCGAGTTGCCGCACCGTCAGGGACAACGCGGATTCGAGCCACATCACCTCGTTCTCAGGAGCGGCGACGGAGGCCAGTCGACTCGCCTTACACCAGCCGAGCTTCCCGCTCGCCAGCGCGGCTCGGATTTTCGGAAGATGTTCGATCTTGCGCCCGAGTGAGACCAGATAGCCGGTCTTACGCGCCCCGAATCCGAAGCGTGCCTGCGCGTAGTCGGTGATGCTCGTGTAGCCAAAGTCTCGGTAGGCCCGCCTCTTGCCCACCGCGGACAGATAGCAGCACACGAGCGTCTCGGCCTTCTCGCTCTCGACAGCGGCTGTCTCGAGCTGTTGGTCGAGCTCCAGGTTCGAGTGAGCGTCTCACGAGCGAAGTCCCAGATCCAGATGTCGTCTTCTTGATCACGAACATCGAGGGCCACTCGGCTCCCGTCAGGAGAAATACGTGTGTCCGAGTAGCTACTCACACGAGGCCAGCGCGCTCTCCCCTATCGCCAGGAACACGACGCGATCGCTAATCACGAAGTTCAAGATCGCGCACGACGCGATCGAAGCGAGATTACCAACGAGATAGTGCAGTCCGAAATGTCCAACGAAAACGCTCATGAACACGACATTGCCGAGGATCGAAACCGAGCCTGACGTGAGGTTGAACCGCAGAAGTCTTTGAAACCGTCCCGGGGTTCCGAGCAGTCCCCTATCACCCCACGTCCACCGCTCGTGCCACAAAAAGTTGTGGATGATGGCCGACTCTACGGCGAGCGCGGTCGCCACGAGGTAGTGCATCTCGAGGCGACCGGCGAGCAGGGTGAGCATGCAAAGCTGCACGCCCACCCCGAGCCAGCCGACGGCACTGAACTTGAGCCAGCGATAGAAAAGGGGGCGCCATCGGCTTTCTTTCATCGAAGCGGCTCACGGAGATAGAGAGTGTGGGTATTGCGGGCTACGGTGACGAGGAGGGCTACCAGTAGTCCGACGATGGCGCAAACGCCGCCGAAGTCGAACAACAGATATTGCGTCCCCATGACAGTCACATAGGGATTGTGCAGAAGGTAGAGGGTACCCATCGCGAAGAGTATGCGGAGCTCCGTGGGGCCGAGCTTCATGAAATGGATGCGAAACGTCCCCACGGCATAGGCCGCGAGGTAGATCTCGGAGGCGACCATGAGGTAGACGACCATGAGCGCGGCCGCAATCGGAAGGCCCATGAAGCTGGAGAGGCCGAGTCCCCCGATGAGAAAGAACGCGCCAAACACATCGGCGATGTGGTCGACGTAGTACCCGTACTTGGGCCGTTGCGCATTCCGGACGCGGGCAAGCGTTCCATCGAGGCTGTCACCGAACCAATTGAGGAACAGAAAAATCACGACGCCGAACAGCGCGCGGGGTTGGTCGCCGGCCGCCCAAAACGAGGCGCCTGCGCCCAGCATTCCGAGAAGACCGAGCGCGGTGAGGTGGTCGGAGTTGACCCACTTCGGCATCCGCTGCGCCATCCAAACGAGACAGCATTTTTCGAGCCCGGAGAGAATGCTCCCGAGGTCCCGAGACATACTGTCCGGGCTGTCCGGGGTTTGGACGAAAGTCGTCGTAGTCGTGGCCATGTGAGCCTCCTTTTTCGTTTCTTGCCGACAACGTTTGCAAACGATGTTCCATTCGAATTCACTCACTAAACTGTTCACAATCAAGCACTTAGAGTAGAGGAGGCACTTCACGCGGCTAACCATTCGGATAGAAGCGAAAGTGAGTGGATAGCCCGCCACTCGCGAAGGCGAGTGGGTAAAATGCTCCCGACGATGCCCAAACCGGATCTCGTGCTCTGCCATGGCTGGCGTGGCGTGGGCGCATACGCCACAAAAACCCTCGGGAAATGGACCGCGCGCGACGCGCTCGGCGCGAGCCGCGCCGTGATGCTGGTCCCCACCGCGGCCGCCGGTCATCTCCTCCGAGCCCAGCTCGAGCAGAACCTGCTGGCGCGCAAGGACGTCGCGTTCCTGCCCGTCATCGCGACGCCGTCGACCCTTGTCGACGATCTCGCGGAACAGACCGAGGGCAAGGTCCGCCTTGTCGATCCCCTGCTGCGAGAGGCACTCCTCCAGCATGCGTTCGAGCGCGCCGCCGAAGCCGACACGAAACCGCCCTTCGAGCTGCGCGGGGGCCTCGCCCGCCGCGTGCTCCAGCTCTACGACACGCTCTTGATGAACCGCTCCGATCTCGACACGTTCATCGCTCGCGCACTCGAAGAGCTCGATGCGCCCGACGACGAAGGCGCAGAAAAACTAGCGCGCCAAACCCGGTTTCTGCACGCCTCGCTCGAAAGCTATCGGAGCTCGCTCGACGAGCTGAACCTGGTCGATCCGCCTTCGGCACGACACGTGCTTCGCAACCACGCGTTCCCTTTCGAGCACGCTTTGGTTTTGGGGAGTGAGACGCTCACACCTCTCGATCTCGACTTTTTGTCGGGTGCCGCAGACCTTCGATCAATAACGATCGCGGTCGCCGAGAAAAGCGCCGACTTGCCCTCGAAACTGGCGCGCGCGGTGCCGAACGTTCATGTAGACGACTCGCCCGAGCCCGCTCCGCCGGAGCTCCTCCTCCGTGAGCCTCTCGTCGCACGCGATCGAGAAGAATCGCTCGTCGATGCCGTGCGCATTCTCAAACAACTCGACGTCCCTCCCCACCGCGTTGCGATCGTCGTGCCCGCGCCATTGCCGTATCTGTATCTCGCAAAGAAAGTTCTCGATGACGCGAGCGTCGCTTACGAGCTCCAGGACAGCTTTCCTTTAGCGACAGAGCCGTACGTGGCGTCCGTCGATCTCGCGCTCGAGCTCGTCGCAACCGACGCGCATCGAAGCTCGGCGCTGGCACTTTTGCGAAGTCCGTTCTTCGAGTTCGACGGTGTCGGTCCCGCGGAAGTCGCGGCTTTCGACGAGCTCACGCTCCGCTATCGCGAGCCCGGAAGTGTGCGCCGGTGGGCATCACTCTACGAGCGCAAGCGCCGGCCGCCGGCGCAGGCAGCGCTTCCCGGAATGGAGTCGCGGGAGGAGTCCACCCGCGTCTTGCCGCCCCTCGCCGCGCTCGTCAAAGCAAGCGAGGCGCTCGCTCCCCTCGACACCGAAAGCCCCATCACCGACAAGATCGCGTGCCTGCGTGCGTTCGTGGACAAGTACGCGCACGACGTTCCCGGCGCGCGTCACAACCGTGCGCGTGCCGCCATCGCGTCGATCCTCGGGCGACTCGAAGCTTCGGCACCATACATCGGAAAAGGCGGGAACCAGGACATAGACTTCCAAACGTTCCGCGAGCAGCTTCGACGCGCGATCGAAGCGCATACGTTCGATACGCGCTCGGGCACCGGTGGTGTCACCGTCGTCGACGCCCGCTCCGCTGGCTTCGGCTCGTTCGATCTCGTCATCCTGCTCGGCATCAACGATGGTGAATGGCCATCACGGGGAGAACGCAACATTTTCTATCCGCAGTGGCTCCTGCGTGAGTTCGGCTGGCCCTCCGATCGAGAGCTTCTCGCGCTCGAGCGGAGCCGCTTCTCGAGCCTGCTCGACCTCGCCGCCGAGCACGTCGTCTTGCTGCGTCACCAACTCGAGGACGAGATCCCGACGGTAGCATCGCCGCTTCTCGAAGAGGTCGAGAGCTGGCTCGGGGACGAAATGGAGAGGCCGGAGAGAACAGAAACGGACGCACTCGAGGCGGATGCGCTGCGTGCGCTCGTCGTGACTCGAAGCGAAGCGCTCCGTCGTGGCCTGCTTGAGCCCGCCTTGATACCGCCACCGCCACCGCGCGATCGGCGACCCGGCCTCATCGGGGCGTTCGCCGTTCCCGACCCGGTCTCGCCGACGTCTCTCGAGCTCTACCTTCGCTGTCCGTTCAAATATTTTTCCCGGTACCTGCTCGGGCTCGAGGAAGAAGAGGACGTCGACGAGATGCTCACCCCACTCGAACGCGGGCGCATTCTGCACGATCTTCTCCAGGAAGGCTTCGAAGCGTGGGATGCGGGAAGCGATACCCCGCGTCCGATCACTCCAGAAACCTACGAAGAGGCGCTCGCGACGTTTCGTGACATCGCCGTGAAAAAAATTCCTCCCGAGCATCGCCGCGTCGAGTTAAACCGCCTCTTTGGAGGAGCAGGCGAGGCAGGGGCGATCGAGTGGCTCTTGCGATGGGAGCTCGACCGCGGTCCCCTCGAACGCCGCCTCGTCGAGTACGCGTTCCAGAGCCCTCTCCGGCTCGAGACCGGTCCACGTGGCGAGAAACCTTGGTTCGTTCAGATCAAAGGGCGCGTCGATCGTGCCGACATCGACACCGGCGGCGGGCTGCACGTCTTCGACTACAAGAGCGGGCGCGCCCCAGATGCAGCGGTCACGCTCCAGGTGCCTCTCTACGCCATGTGTCTTTCACAAGAGCTCGGCGCTCCCGTCCAAGAGGCCGCGTACTTGAGCTTTCGCGATCGACGTCCGATTCCGCGTGCTGACTTTCAGAAAGCGAGCGCCCTCCTGGTCGATACTTACGGAGCCATCCAAAGAGGCGAGTTTCCGCCGAAACCGCACAAGGACCTCCTCTGCTACAGCTGCGGCTTCGTCGGAGTGTGCCGCAAAGAGATCCAGGAGGACGCGTGAGCGACGACGTCACCTTCGTCGACCGTCGCGCGCGCGAGCTCGCGTCGGACCCGACGCTCAACATCGCGCTCGAGGCGTCCGCGGGCACCGGCAAAACGCGCGTTCTCGTGGAACGCTACGTACATCTCGTCGAAGAAGGTGCGAGCCCGCGCCATATCCTCGCAATCACGTTTACACGCAAGGCCGCGGGTGAGATGCGAAGCCGCGTCATCGACGAGCTCCGAGCCAGGCCCGAGCTGTGGGAGAACGTGCGCTCGCGCCTGTTCGAGATCCACATCACCACCATCGATGCGTTCTGCCTCGGCCTCCTCCGAGAGTTTCCTCTCGAGGCCGGGCTCGACCCGGACGTCGCACTCATCGACGAGGTGGACAGCGACCGCCTGCTTTCCGAGTCCATCGAAGAAGTGCTCGGCGAAGCGCGGCGAGGATCCGACGTCGATGTGCGGTTTTTGATCGCACGGTTCAGTGAAGGCCCCCTCCGACGGGGGATGCGAGACTTTCTCACGAGCCGTTTGCTCAAAGCCGAGCTTTTGGAGCGCTACGTCAAGCGCGTCGTGCCTGGCGGCGGCGGTGGCGGTGGCATCAATCTCGCTCGCAGTCTGCGGCGTCTCTCCGAGACGCTCGCGGCTGCGTTTCGTGGCCCCGAGGGTGTCGAGCAGTTCCTCGCGACCGGCCCTCCCGACGTCGCTCGCGGTTTGGCGTTCGCCCTCCGGCGCGCGATCGATCCGGAAACGATCGCGCCCGCGGACGTCGAAGAGATTGCGGGCTACTTCCTGACGCAATCGAAAGAGCCTCGTCGCCGGCTGCCCGCTCGGTGGCGCAAAGAAAGCTTCGACACCGTCGACGCCTACGAGAAGCATCGCGACCGCGTTCTCGGCCTAGCGCCACTCGTGGCCCGCGCGTACAAGCAATGGCTGCGCGAGAAAGACTTCTACGCGATCCGCGAGCTCTTCCGGCTGTACGAGAAAGCCGCGGAGCGATTTGCCAGGCTCAAGCGTGCGCGGGCCGGCCTCGACTTCAGCGACGTTCTGATCCGCACCGTCGATCTTCTCGAAAACCGCGGCGAGTTCGCCCAAAGCCGTTTTCGTCTCGAGTCCCGCTACCACCACCTCCTCATCGACGAATTTCAAGATACGAACGAAGTGCAGTGGCGGCTCGTGCAGGCACTGATCGAGTCATGGGGCGAGGGGCAGGGTCTCGTCCAAGAGGTGATCCTCGCGGAGCAAGCGGAGGGTGGCGGCAGCGGCCGCTTACGTGAGCCGAGCTTGTTCATCGTCGGCGATCGCAAGCAATCGATCTACGGATGGCGCGACGCGCGCGTCGAGGTCATGGAAAAAGCCGCGCGTCGTCTGCTCAAAATCCGTGGCGGTGGCGGCCAGCGGCTCACGCTGCGGACGAGCTTTCGCGCGAGCGGCCCTCTGTTGTCCTTTTTGAACGACGTGTTCGACGAGCTTCCCAAGGTCAGGAGTGATTTGGACTGGTCGTTTCAATATCGCGAAGGTGACCACTTCCCCATCGCCGATAAAGATGATGCGCTTCGACCAATAGGCGTCGCCGTCGGGAGTGACCTCTCCGAGGTCGGCGCCGCCGTCGCCGACGAAGTCGTTCGCGTGCTGACGGAAGAAGGTCGCCGGCCGAAGGACATCGCGATCCTGTTCCGAAGCCGATCGTCTTACCGAATCTATGAGCAAGCACTCGTCGAGCGAGGCGTGCCGGCATACGTGTACCGCGGACTCGGTTTTTTCGACTCCGCCGAGATGCGGGACATCGAAGCTCTCGTGCGCTACTTGGCCGAGCCTGCTTCCGAGCTTCGTGCAGCAGAGCTCGCGCGCTCGCGGTTCGTCGGAATTTCGGATGCGGGGCTCGTTCGCATGGCAACGGGCCGCAAGCGTTTCATCGCGCAGTGGCTCTCCGGTCGAGACGCTCGCGCCGGTCTCCCGCTCGAGCCGGGTGACGCCGACGCGGTCCATCGAGCGCACGAGCGCGTTCCCGAGTGGTTCGAATGGGTCGACAGAATCCCGCCAGCCGATCTGCTCGAGCGCATCCTGAACGACACCGACTACGCGGCGTCATTCATCGACGACGAGCAAAGCTGGGAGAATCTGAAGAAGGTTCTCGAGATCGTACGGCGCGCGCAAAACCGCGGATACCTCACCCTCTCGCGCCTCGCCGATTACCTCGCGAGCGCTAGAACCGATGAGGAATCACCGGCAGTGCTCGAAGCGGTCGACGCCGTCAACCTGATGACGGTCCACGCCGCCAAAGGCCTCGAGTTCGACACCGTGTTCCTGGTCAACATGCACCAGCGCACGCGGCAAGATACGTCGCTTCCGAGAATCCAGGAGCTCCCCGACGGCCGCGTCGAAGTGAGAGCGATCGCCGCAGTGGAGACCGACAACCATCTTCGACATCTTCCCAGTCGCGTCGAGGAAGAGGAAAAGCGTCTGCTATACGTCGCGCTCACCCGCGCACGACGAAACCTCGTCCTGTCCACGGTTCTGAGCGATGACGATCCAACCGAGCAAAGTTTCTTCCGCCTACTCCCGGAAAGCCTGTGTGCGACGTTCGCAGCCGCCGGTGATGTTGACGCGGGCGAGCGCGAGCTCGTGTGGAACGGCCACGCAATTCGGGTGGTCAAGCCCACCAGCCCCGTCGAGGGACGCACCTACCGCGAGGAGCCGCGCGCGCGCGAAAGGCGCCTTCACCTCGAGCCACGCGAAAGCACGCGCGTCGTCTCCGCGCTCACAGAACGGACCACGCGCCACCGCATCGTGCCAGACGTGAGCGGCGTCGCCGTCTACAACATCCCCTTTTCGATGGCGGAAGGCCAACGCGTCCGTCGTGGGGTCATCGGCTGCCTGGTCGTGACCCCCAGCCTCGTGACTGTGATCGATGACACCCAAAGCTCGGACGCGGTCATGGAGCTCTGGCTACGTGCCGCCGCTGCGGCGTTCCCGACAAGAGCCGTTGAGGGACGGGTGCGGAGCGAAAACGGAGAGTCCCGGACGGTGCGCCTCGGCGACGAGACCCAGGAGCAACTACCGCTGTTCTGATACCATTATTAATAGAGTTCCAACCAACCCATCCAAACTCCAATTATGGCTCTGCTCCGAAAGAACCCTCGGGCTGCCGATCGTGCCCGCAAGGCCGGCGACTGGATTACCGCTGCCCAATTGTACGAAGAGATAGGCCAGCTCGACCTCGCCATCGACTGCTACGAGAAGGCGGGCCGGCTCATCGTCTGTGCCCAGCTCACTCTCCAGCTGGATCGGCCGGATCGAGAAGAGATGGCGGTGGGCTTTTTCCTGCGAGGCGGGGAGCCCGAGCGCGCCGCCGCGATCCTGCGCCAGCTCGGCAGAGACCGGCAAGCCGCTGAAGCGTTTCTCCAAGCGGGGTATAACCTCGATGCGGCAGCTTGCTTCGCCGATGCCGGTGAGCTGGGACGCGCCGTCGATCTCTACGTGCAAGAAGGCAAGACGCAGCAGGCCGCGGAGCTGTGTGCAGACCTCAAAGAGTGGGCGCGCGCCGGCGAGCTCTATGCCAAAGTCGGTTTGTTCCTGAAGGCGGCACAGTGCTTCGAGAACCAGGGTAACCACAAGCGCGCTGCCGAGATCTACCAAACGAGCGGTCGGGTCAAAGAGGCCGCTTTGGCCTTCGGCAAAGCCGGAGACCTGCTCGCGGCCGCGCGTCTGTTCGACGAGCGCGTCAAGGAGATCAAGAGAAGCGGCACTTACGTGCCTCCGGGTCAGCAGCAAGAGCTGGACGTCGCGGCGCGCGGAGCCGCCCATTTCTACGAGACCGCGGGCGCGCCCGACAAAGCCCTCGAAATCCTCGTGCTCGCGGAGCACTACGAATCGGCGGCCGAGCTCGCCGAGAAGATCGAGGAGTACGCGCGTGCGGGCGAGCTCTACCACGAAGCTAGAAACGACAAGAGGGCTTCGGAGATGTACGCGCTCGCCGGCGACGACGTGCGCGCCGCCAAGCTCGAGGCCGAGTACCAGCTCGACCACGGAAACGACGAAGCGGCAGCGGACGCGCTCCACCGTGCCGGCGATGTCCTCCCCGCTGCGGAGCTCTTCGAGCAGCTCGGTCGATTCGATCGGGCCGCCGAGTGTTACCAAGCGCTCGAGGCGTGGCCGCGAGCGGCCGATAGCGCGGCGCGTGCAGGTCTCGACGACCAAGCGGCGGTTTTTTTCGAGCGAGCGGGCGATCCCGGACGAGCCGCCGAGCTACAAATGAAGCTCGGCGCCTTCGAGAACGCGGCCGCGAACTTCGCCAAAGTCGAACGCTTCTTCGAAGCCGCCCAAGCCGCCGCCGAAGCGAACGCCGAGCGCGAGATGCTCAACTACCTACAACAGGTTCCCAAGGACGACGCGAATCACATCGAGTCGGTCGTCACTCTCGCCCACGCATTCATTCGCCGCGGGTGGAGCTCGATCGCCGTCGACAGACTCGAGTCGGTTCTTACCGGTCAGGTCGTGACCGCCGACAACCTCGAGCTCTGGGACCCGTTCGCGACCGCGCTCGAGGAGATCGGCGAGCTCGAGCGCGCCGAGGAGCTTCTTCGCAACATGATATCGGTGTCGTACAACTACAGAGACATCGACAAACGCCACGCGAAGCTCGTCGAGAAGATCGAAGAGGAGAAGAAGCGAGAGAGCTCGTTTGACCCCACCCTCGTCGACAATAGGGACGGCGACGCGACCACGTTCGACGGAAACCGCTACAAACTCGACGAGCTCCTCGGTCGGGGCGGTATGGGCGAGGTTTACCGGGCGTTCGATCGATTGTTGAGCCGCTCGCTCGCCTACAAGGTACTCTCGAATCGCCTCGCGGAAGACCCGGTGGCGCGGGACTTACTCCTTCAGGAAGCGCGTTCAGCCGCCGGCTTGAACCATCCCAACATTATTACCGTCTACGATCTCGGCATCGAGAACGGGCGTGCGTTCATCTGTATGGAGCTCGTCGAAGGTGAGAGCTACGCGAAGATCCTCAAGCGCGACAAGCGCCTCTCGCTAGCGGAGATCATGCACCTCGTCGTGTCGGCGTGCCAAGGACTCGACCACGCGCACCATCGGGGGATCGTTCACCGTGACCTCAAGCCGTCGAACATCCTTCTCACCAAAGAACATCGCGTGAAGATTCTGGATTTCGGACTCGCCCAGCCGATCCAACCCGACGATGGCGATTCGAGCGGCTCCTCCGGCGGCACCCAAAGATACATCGCTCCGGAGCAAGCACGCGGCGAGGCCACCGATGCCCGCACCGATCTCTACTCGTTCGGGGCGACCCTCTTCGAGCTGGCCGCGGGACGAGCACCCTTCATCGAAGGCAACCTCTTACAGCACCATATTCACACCGCGGCACCACGATTGAAGTCCATCGCGCCCGACGTTCCCGACGAGCTCGACGAGCTGGTGATGCACTGTCTGGAAAAAGATCCCGCGAAACGTTTCCAGTCCGCAGGCGAGCTGCTGTCCTACGCCCAGGCGGCGGGCCTGGTCTGACATCGGTGTCGCCGTAGCTTACACGCACCGAGATCGCCGTAAAGCGTTGTCGGCGTGGCACCCGACGTGAGAACAGCGGTTCACGAATGTCGGATTTCGTTACGATTCGTCCGTCATCGAGACGCACCCCTTTTTCTCAAGCTGCACTATCAGAAGACTTTGGCGTTTCTGGTCTTTGTTTTGCATGAAAAAATGCAACACCCCAGCGACTTGGCTTCCCGTCCTGGAGTCATCGAGCTCGTCAAAGGAGACGAACCATGTTGTTGCACCCCACGCGAAACTCGGCATTCGTTCGGTCCATTCCGCTTCTCTTCGTCCTGGTAGCAAGTCTCGTCCTCGTGACGAGCGCAGGCGCGACGCCTTCGCTCTTCGGCTCAGCGTTTTTCGGCCGAGACGGCGCGAGCACACTCGTGTCCCTCGATCCGTCCACGGGCGCGGCCACCGCCATCGGGTTGATTGGCTTCGAGCGCGTCAGCGCGCTGGCTTTCGATCCCACGACGGGCGTTTTGTACGGTACCGGCGAGCGTACCGACGGCAGTGATATTTCTGTGCTTCTCAGCATCGACACCACCACGGGCGCGGGAACGGAAATCGGGCCCACCGGGCTCGAATCCTTTACCGATGGGCTCCGCTTCGGTGACGGCTTCGACTCCTCGACGGACCTCAGCTTTCGGAACTCCGACAACACGCTCTTCTCGTACACGTTCGACAACGATGGACTGTCGACCGTCGACCTCACCACCGGCGCGATGACCGAGGAAAATAGCGACACGTCGTTGTCAACCCTGGGGATACGGGGGTACGGGCTTGCGTTCTCGGCAACGGACACGCTCTACATGGCAGACGACATCGCCCTGTACACGCTCGATCCGGCCACCGGCGGCGTACTCACGACTCTCTCGCTCTCGTATCCAGCCGCGACTGGCATCAGCCGCCTCAACGCGCTGGACTTCGACCCGCTCACCGGCGTCCTCTACGGGTCGGTGAACGTCGGCTTCGGGTCCTCTCGCGCGAGCTTTCTCGCAACCGTGAATCTAGACACCGGTCTGGTGAGTGTCGTGGGACCGACTGGAGGAGACGGTCTCGGCCTCGACGCCATCGCGTTTGCTCGGGTACCCGAGCCCGGCTCGATGTCGCTGATCGGGCTCGGGCTGGCTGCGCTCGGCTGGATCGCGCGGCTTCGTCGGCCGCGGGTCTAGAGAAGCCTCAGCCGAGCCTTCTCGACCAGCCGCTCAGCCCGCCTTCTGTCGATCGGGTTGGTCGCCTTGTTGTCGGATTTGATCCCCGTTCCGACGATGACGCCGTCGGCGACGTCGAGGAGTGACTCGACGGTCTCGACGGTGACGCCGCTTCCGACGTAGATCGGGACGCCGAGCTCGAGCTCGGCGACGGCTCGTAAATCGTCGAGCGACGTCGCTTCGCCCGTTCCCCGGCCTGACACCACGAGCGCATCGGCAAGGCCGCGACGTACGGCGTCTTCCGCTTCGTCGGCGATGGAGTCGTGAGCAAGGCTACGCCCGTGTTTGACGTGCACGTCCGCCCAGATCGCCACGTCGGTGCCGAGTGCGGCCCGTGCTCGTAGCGTCTCGGCGGCTCGTCCTTCGATAACACCCTGATCGGTCGCAGTGGCACCCACGTGCACGTTGACCCGTATGAACTTCGCGCCCGCGGCGGCCGCAACCGCGAGCGCCGCGCGTGCGTCGTTACGCAAGACGTTGATACCGAGCGGAAGCTCGGGAGCCGCAGCGCGCACCGCGCACGCGAGCCGCGTCATCGCAGCGATGGTGCTGACGTCGACTGTGTCCTTGAAAAAAGGCACGTCACCGAAATTCTCGATGATTGCCGCGTGGAAGCCGACCTCGTGCAGCAAACGCGCTTCCGCGACAAGGCGTGTCTCGATGTCGCCGAGGGATCGGTCACCACGTGGCGATCCGGGAAGTGCTGGTAAATGCAGCATTCCGACGAGAGCTTTTTTCATGTCGAGGAGGATACACCAATCCTCGTGGAGCAGTTCATACGCAATCGCACCACGCCGTGCCAACCATGGAAGGGTCAAAGGAGGATACCTAGATATGAAACTACCCACCAAAACTTCAACCGGAAGGATTTCGGCGTGAGCCGGAACAAGACGCTCGATACCGGCGGTTTCGTCGGCGGCGAAGACGTTCGCATCCAACTCGAGATCGAAGCCGTCTCCATCGAAAACACCGACTAATAGGACCTCGAGGCAGGGGCGCAATGTACCTCTCCCCCAACGGGGGGAGAGAGTTTCACGGAGACGGCGCGTAAGCGCCGTCGGGTGAGGGGGCGCCGACCTTGCGACTCGAGGACGGCGCACGTAGAATCCGCGCCTACGACTATGAAAATGCTTTCACCCAGATGCGGCTTCACTCCCAAACGAGCCAATACGGCACGCTGTCTCGCGGTGAGAAGATGCTTCCCGACACCGACCGCGCGCGCTTCACCGACGCGCTCGAGGAGATCCGTTCGGGTCGATTCACCAAAGAGTGGAGCTCCGAGCAGGAGAACGGCTACCCGCGATTCGAGGAGCTGCGCAAACGGGCAGGCGCGCACGCGCTCAACGACGCGGAGAAGCTGGCCCTCGAGGCGATGAAACGATCGGGAGTCGAATGACCGGGCGCGTGCGCGACAAGGTCGCCGTCGTCACCGGCGGCGCCACCGGCATCGGCGAAGCCACCGCCGAGTTTCTTGCACAGGAAGGGGCGCGCGTTGCCATCGTGGATCGAGACGCGGCGGGCGAGACGGTCGCGAACCGCATCGACGGCGCGCGCTTCTACCGCGCCGACATCTCGAGCGAAAACGACGTCCGAGACGCGATGGCGCGCGCCGAGACCGATCTCGGGGGTATCGACATTCTCGTCAACAACGCCGCCGTGTTCGTTCTCAAGGGACTCGATGCCACCCCCGAAGAGTGGCGTCAGTCGCTCGACGTCAACATCATCGGGACGTCGCTTTGCACGCGCTACGCCGCCGAATCGATGAAAAAGCGTAGCGGAGGCGCGATCGTCAACTTGAGCTCGATCTCCGGCTTCATCGCCCAGCCCGAGTTTCTAACCTACAGTGCGACCAAGGCAGCGCTCGTCAACATGACTCGCTGCATGGCGCTCGACCTCGCCCCGCACAACATCCGTGTGAACTGCGTCTGTCCGGGCACCATCCGCACCTCCGCAACCGATCGCCACATAGAGCAGACGGGTGAGACCGAGGAGGAGTTTCTCGCCGAGAACGCGCCCATGCATCTTCTGAATCGGGTCGGTACTCCGCGCGAGGTCGCGTACGCGATCCTCTTTCTCGCTTCCGACGAGGCGTCTTTCATTACCGCGACGCCGCTCATGGTCGATGGAGGTTACACCGCGAGATGACGACCAACATCCAATTCGGCTTCTGCGTGCCCATCTTCGCGAACCCCGGGATTGCGTTTTTTCGAACGCCCTGCTACGAGCGTCTCGATTGGAACGTCACCACGGGTAAGGAAGAAGAGCTTCTTTAAGGCAGAGCGACAACCCAGCTGCCGTCCTCAAGCCACTTTTTTCGGAGCTGATCCATCAGGCCCGTCCCTTCGAACGCGCTGATGTAGCTCTCGATCAAGCTCTTCAGGCGAGCATCGCTCGTTGGCATCGCGATACCGATGGGCTCGACCGTCATCGGCTGATCGAGCGTCGCGAGACCATCGTTCGGGTAGCGCATCACCGACAGGATGCAAATCGGCATGTCCGCAACGAGAGCGTCGACCTCGTCGGAGATCACCATCTTGACACCGGAATCGTAGTCTTTGACCTTCACGAGCTGTGCCTCGGGCAGATTCCTCTCGACGAACCTCTGGCTCGTCGAGTTCTCGAGCGCGGCGATCTTGAGATTCGCGCGGTTGAAATCGGCCTGGGTGGCCGCGATGAGCGCCCTCTCGTTGGTGAGGATCGACTTGCCTGACAGCATGTAAGGACCGACGAACTCGTGCTTCAAGCTCCGCTCGGCAGTGATGGCCATACCGGACATCACGATATCGACCTCGGAAGCATCCATGGCCGCCAGGAGGTCTCCGAACGGCTTGGTGACGAACTTCACTTCTACATCGAAAGCACCCGCGAGCATCTTGGCGAGATCGATTTCGATACCCATGAGCTCGCCTGAGCGGTTTCTCACGTTGAAGGGCGGTTGGTTCCCAGATACGCCGACGCGAAGCTCACCGTTCGCGAGAACGCGTTCGAGTACTTGCGCCTGCGCGGTCGCGCCGAACGCGACAACGACCAACAGGGTTAGAATGATGGAACGTCTCAACATGTTCATTTACAGTATTTTCTTTCGGATCGCCTAGGCCTTCCGGAGGCACAAAGAGCATAGTATCTCTATAAATCAGGTTCGGCGCAAAACGAGATACGCGGCCAAGCAATCATGGTGCCGGTTCGCTCGGCCTCGTAGCGCTCGCCGCCGAGACGCGGTACGAGCCAGTGCTCCGCGAATACGACGGCGCCGACTGGCATGAGGATGAGGCCGTAGATCGCAACGTAATCCAACAACTTGAGAAAAACAGCGGGGAAACAGGAGAAAAATGTCGTCAGAACATACCCGCGAAGTAGCGTCCCGGCTTCAGGTCGCTTGCGGCGACGGGCTCTCGATCGAACTCGTAGAGCGCGTCCATACGCGCCGCGAGGTGGGCGAGCTTATTGGAAGAGTTCATTCGGCATTCATTAGTGCGGCGAGCCGATAGCCCGCGAGCGCGAGCTGCCGGTCGGAGACCTCTTGAACTTCGTCTTGATACCGCCGCGGCGGTTGTGCGTCACGAACCAGGTACGGTGGATACGCGCACGTCATCGCCAGCTCGGCGCCCGCTTTGGACCAGTTCTCGAATCCTTCGACACCAAGATCGCTCGCGAGTGATTCCGGCGGATGCAGCGTCATGATCTCGAGCGCTATACGGTCGACCCAGCCCGAATAGCTTTCGCTGTGGCGTTTCCCGCGGGCACGCATCTGGATGGAGTCCCAGAACGCGTGTAGATTCCCCCACGATTCCGTATCATCCAGCGCGAAGTCGTTCCCGCCGCGATCCCCTTCCGGCTCACGCGCGGTGACGCGAGCGCTGGAGTGGAGTGGCTGATGAATATCGCCCACGAGGTGAAGCATCCACGCGAGCTCGATAGGGTCGGAGTCAACCTTGTCGAACGAGCTCAGCCGCTCGATAAGCTCACCGTTCGTCCCCATCTCGGGCAGCGGCGTTCCATCATCACGCCAAAAGTGATTAACGTAATGCCACGTGGGCCGGTCGTACTTCTCTTGGCGCGCCGGCCACGCCTCGTCCCTAACGACATCCGGCCAATATCCGGTCCGGAAGAAGAGTTCCTGTGAGGTGAGCCCCGGAAGTGCGAGGTCCGCATCCGCCGGCGCCGTCCGCAGAAGCTCGACAGCACGCGCCCGCGCCCCCTCGCTCATGTGCTCCCAAGCGATGGCATCCACCACCAAATGCCCCACCCGATCCCAAGCCGAAACCGAAGGCGAACAAAGTACCGCAAGCAATAAGAACTTCAGGATTCGCACAGGCGCGTGATAATAGCATGAGGCAAAAGAACCTCTCCCCCAACCCGCCTTCGCTAGTAGCTTCGGCGGGTCCGCAGTAGCCTTTTGCGGAGGCGGACGGGGAGAGAGTTTCACGGAGGCTCGCCTCACGAGCCGGGTGAGGGGGACACGCTTGGAACGTGAACGCATCGCGATCATCGGTGCAGGAATCAACGGCCTCGTCGCCGCCAATTACCTAGCGACGAACGATCTAGTCCGCGCAGACGACGCTCGTCGGCTGACTCCCACCGCACAGAATGTTCTCGGTCCGCCCGCTGACAATCTGAGCGCACGCGTTGTCGCGCGCGGTCACGATCGCGTCGTCACGCGTGGGGCCGCGCGCGGTGCGGCAGGCTTGCCGGCCTTTGAAATCTATGCAGACTTCGCAGCTCACTTTCGCAGTCCCCATGGACGATGTCACGATGTAGACGACGACCGCGACGACGAAAACGACGATGACCAGTCTCACCTTTTTCGACATAACGTCAACCTCGCAATAGGGGTCTCGTCAGACACGTGGGACCACCTGATCCGTTCAAGCTAATCTCGGACCCGGGATAGGTCGAGACTTCGAAACCTTCGTTCTCGAGTCGTGCATTCGTTTTCTCGTTCTCGGCAATCGCGAGCAGCTTCTTTTCGCCGAGAGCGAGAACGTTGCAGCAGAGCGCATCTCGCTCGTCCGCTTCGATGGGAATGAGGTGGAACCCGCGGCGCTCGAGCTCGCCCACCGTCGACACCGCAAGCCACGGCAAATCGACGAGAGCGGCGCGTTCGTCCAAGACGCTGATGAGCGACATCAAATGGAGACACGCCTCCGGGCCGGGACCGTATGGGAGCGGCGAGGTGAGAACGCGAACGTCGAACGGGGCGAGCAGCTGACGGACCTGCTCGATCCCATCGGCGTTGGTGCGATAGCCCTCGCCGATGAGAACGGTTTCGGTATCGAGCCAGAGCATGTCGCCCGCCTCGGTCAATCCCGGCGGCCCGATACGTCCGAGTACGGGAATGTCAAGGGCTTCGAACCAACGTCCTTGGACTTCGGGCTCACCGCGTCGCGTGGGCTTGCCCATGTGCATCAGGATCATGCCGTGGTCGGTGGGAAACGACGCATCGTGAACGTAGACAGCGTCGAGCGACAACGCGTCGTCGACCGGTAGCTCC
Source organism: Candidatus Marinacidobacterales bacterium (assembly GCA_965237955.1). GTDB lineage: Bacteria > Acidobacteriota > Vicinamibacteria > Marinacidobacterales > SMYC01. The sequence goes on from OZ250169.1 coordinate 7,152,456, forward strand.
AGAACTTCCGCACCGGCTTGTTCGAGTGCTCGCACGAGGCGGGTGTGGCCTTCCGATGCTTTGTCGATTGCGGGCTCGCGCAAGTAGCCGAGCTCCCGCCACGACGGCCCGTTATCCCAACGCGCCGTTTGGGGGTTGCAAACGAGCACGCGTCGCAGCGTGCCCGCCATCGTTTGGCCGCCGAAAGACTTCATGGTCAGGGCGCCTCCAGGAAAGAAACGCTCTCCATCAGTTTGAAGCTCTCACCTTTCACCATCGGGCCCGTCGTCTCGAAAATCTTCTGTACACGGTGATCGTCCATCAACGCTTTCCATTTACGCTCGTAGTCGGACAGGTCGTCGAACTTCCAGATCTCGGTCACTTCCCCCGCCGGTCCGACGAGGGTTTTGAAGATACCGACCGCCTGAAAGCCATGCTCGAGAATAACCGGCAAGAACTCCTTGGCATAGAACGTTTCGAAGCGCCCCACGTCTTGAGCTTCGAGATGGAATGTCACATGCAGGTAGATCATTTCACTCGCACGTTCATGGTTCGATGGTGGTTGCGTATTGGGCTACCGGGGATACGTCTCGTCCCACGAGCGTGACTGAGCCTCGGATCTCTTTCGGCTTCGACACCTTGGGCGCGTCGTACTGTACGAACTCGGCCTTTTCCTCACCGCCACCGATATCCCGGATCGTGCACTGGACGAGCTCGGCGCTCTTCTTCGTGCAGCCGCTACCCATGGTTCGGATCGACTAGCCATCCGGAGTCGAGAATACCAGCGTCGCGTCGCCAGTTTTGCTCGTCGGGTTCTTGACGAACGCCGATACGGAGAAGAACCCGCCAGAGGGCACCGGATCGTTGAGCGTTACCCGCAGCGCCCCGCCGGCCGCGAAGCCCGGGCCCGAACCCTTGTCGACCGTCACATCCCGAACGCGGGTGCATCCGCCTTCCCTGCCGTTGATCCTGAGCACGGCGCGCACCGACTTGGTCGTAGGTCCGGTGACGCCCCCGTATTCGTGGCTCACGACGCCTTCGAGGTCGAACAGGCCGTCGCTTCGCGGGTCTCCCATGCCGACGTCGAACGAGTCGACAACGCCGGAGGGGTTGTTTTCATCCCAGGTGATCTCGAGCGTCTTCTCCCCCGCCGGTGTTCCGCGGTAGCTGAGAAAAAGGCCTACGACGTTCCCCGCGACATAGCCGAGATCGCTGAATCGGGCTCGCACTTCGATAATCTCGTCGCAGCTGAACGAAGGGGCCTGTTCCCAAGAGATCACGCCGACGCGGGGACCTACGGTCACGATACCGCCCACACCGATGACGAGGTTCAGAGGAGGTAGCGGGCTGGTGGATGGAAAATCGAGCGGGATTTCCCCTGTGTTGTCGGTGAACAGAAACGCCCGCGGTCCGATCTCGGCGGTCGCCGCGCCGGAGAGCTGTACCTGCTGTCCTACGAACTGGGCGGGGTTCGTGAGAATCTCGCCGACAGTTGTCCCCTGCTCCTGACCGACGTCAGCTAGAATCGATGGTATCGGGCCAGGCCCGATCGGCCCCGCACCGTCTTCGCTGCCACCGCCGCAGCCAACCACCAAACACGCGGCCACGACCAAGAATGAGAGCTTCACAAAACGCATCCTTTCCTCCCGGCACGACTATAACGCGACCGTGTGTCAGAATGCCGACCATGTTGGTACTCGATGCACTCGGAGAGATACGACTCACCCACCCGATGGATCTGATCGGCGAGATTCTCGACAGCGGAACAAACGCGATTGGGGTCACGCTGTGCGACCCCAAAACCTACGGAGAGACCGCGTTCGACGAGGCGCTTCGAGCGGTTCTGGCCTACGACCGGCACATCGAAGCCCATCCCGAACGCTTGATGAAGGCGACGACGATCGCCGACGCGGAACGTGCCGCCAAAGAAGGTCGGCTTGGCATCTACTACCGGTTCCAGAACGCGACGCCGCTACAACGAGATCTGGATCGCGTCGACCTTCGGCGCCGAGCTCATCGAACGGATGAATGCGGTCGGGATGCTCATCGACACCTCGCACGCATCGATGGCCACCATGGCCGATGCCATCAACTTATCGAAACAACCCATGTCATCGAAGACGACCCGGAAGAGATCCGTATCCTCCAGGAGGAAGAGGGAGCGCAGTTCCAGCCCGACCAGTGGCCGCTCTACATCAACGAGCTGAACGGTCCTCAGCGCATGGAAGTCGTCCTCGACGGGTTATCGAAACGCGGTTACAAAGGCGACGCGCTCGAAAAGATCGCGGGAAAGAATCTCTACCGGCTGTACGCGGACGTGATTGGGTAGAGCGCTAGCCGGCGCGCTGCTTGCCGAGAACGCGGCCCTTCTTCTGGAGCTCGGCGAGAAACCTCTGGAACTTGAAGAGATCGGCGCCCTCGACGTGAATGATCTTCACGCCGATCTCGTAGGCATCGTTCTCCTCTTCGACCCGAACGACGCGCGCGGCGCAGTTCCACGTCTTCGACTCACGAGGTAGCCGCAGCTCGAGCTGCACGATGCCGCCCACGACGAGTCGCCGCCGCGAGCGAAACAGTAGACCACCTTGGCTGACATTCGAGGTCGTAAACGTGAGCGGCGTCTTCTCCAGAACCTGAAGCTTTCCATCCACCGCGACGTCGAAGCGGACGAACTCACGCCGCTCGTCCGAGAACGCTTCCACCCGATTCTTGCCGAACGCCTTGGCTCGATAGAGGGCGGCATCGGCTCGTGCGATGAGGTCGTCGGTGTTGGAGGCGTCGGTCGGTACCGTCGCCACACCGATGCTCACGGTGACTCTTCCGAGCGGCTGGGTGTCCCCACCGGTAAACCGAGCACGCTCGATCCTGAGCCGCATGTTCTCCGCAGCGGTGAGAGCGCCGTTTTTGAGCGTCGTCGGAAGGATAACCGTGAACTCTTCCCCGCCGTAGCGGCACACGACATCGACCTCGCGAACGCATTTGTTGAGCACGCCGGCGAGCTTCTTCAACGCGGCGTTTCCGGCGAGATGCCCGTTCTGATCGTTGAACCACTTGAAATCATCGACGTCGATCATCAGGAGCGACATGCCGCGGTCGTAGCGACGCACCCGCTTGATCTCCTGTTCGATCCGGTGCTTGAAGTAGCGGAAGTTGTAGCTCCGAGTGAGCTCGTCCACAATCACGGAATCCTCCGCCTGCTGAAGGAACTTGATCTCGACGATCGCCGGGTTGCGCAGCTTCTTTTGGACCTTCAGAAAGTAGTGCACGACGACGACACGGAGGTCGAGCCGCGAGCCCGTCCTGCGATCGAGCTCCTCCCAAACGTCGAGGACCTTCTGCCAGTGATTTTTCGCGCGGCGGGGGGCGAAATCCAGATGGGCGAGGATGTAGAAGACACTCCGGTACGCGTCCGCCCCGTATTTCTCCTTGAGCTGCAGCAGGCGGCGTTTCCACGCGCCGCGGCCCTGGAGGCGCTCGAGCGAAGAGATGATCTTCTTAGACAGATCGGAGCTCTTGGTCGTCAGCTCGGGCATGAGATTCCAGACCCCAGTTGGTGATTCGAACAGTCTTATGGTTTGCAAATAGGATATCAAAATGCTTCCAATTGTTCACTGGCCGCCACGCGCTTGTTGGGTTAGAGTGCCCGCCTCAGGAGGGTCGTCATGAGAAACGCTTTATGGGCCGTCGTTTTCGGCGGATTTATTGGCCTCGGCTGCGCCACGGAACAGGCTGAACAGGATGACCAGGCTGCCACGCCTGACGGGAGCCAGGCCTTCGTTGGCGCCACCCTGTTCGACGGTACCGGCGCGGACACGATCGGAAACGCCGTCATCGTCGTGCGGGATGGCCGGATCGAGGCCGTCGGCTCCGCCGATGCAGTCGAAATCCCAGCGGGTGCCGAGCGCATCGACGTTTCCGGAAAAACAATCGTCCCCGGCCTGATCAACACCCATGGCCACGTGAGCGCGGTGCGCGGGCTCGAAGGCGGCCACTACAACGAGGACAACCTACTCCGACAGCTCGGACTCTACGCGCGCTACGGCGTCACCGCGGTGAACTCTCTCGGCGGTGACGGAGCCGAAGCCGTCGCACTTCGCGACGCCGAGGACGCCAGCCTCGATCGAGCGCGGATTACCGTCGCCGGCGACGTCGTCACCGGTGAGACCGTCGAAGAGATCCAAGCGGCCGTCGACGCGAACATCGCTCTCGGCGTGGACTTCATCAAGATCCGGGTCGACGACAACCTCGGCACCGGAACCAAGATGACGTCCGAGCTCTATCGAGCAGCGATCGACCGCGCGCACGACAATGGCATGAAGCTCGCCTCGCATTTGTTCTACCTCGAAGACGCCAAGGGTCTCCTGGAAGCGGGTACCGATTTCGTCGCCCACAGCGTGCGGGATCAGGAAGTCGACGACGAGGTCATCGCCCTCATGAAAGAGAAAAACGTCTGCTACTGCCCTACGCTGACGCGCGAGGTGTCGACCTTCGTGTATGAGTCGGTTCCGGAGTGGTTCGAAGACGCGTTCTTTCTCAAAGAAGCGGACCCCTCCGTGCTCGATCAGCTCAAAGACCCCGAGCGCATGCAGGGTGTCCAAGACAGTTCGGCGGCGAAGAGTTACAAGAAAGCCCTCGCAATCGCCATGCCGAACCTGAAGAAAGTTGCCGACGGCGGCGCAACGATCGCCTTCGGTACCGACACCGGACCTGCCGGGCGGTTCCAAGGCTACTTCGAGCACATGGAGCTCGAGATGATGGCCGACGCGGGTCTGTCGCCAAAGCAGATCCTGATGTCGGCGACGGGTGATGCTGCGATGTGCCTGGGGTTCACGGAAATAGGAACACTCGAATCTGGAAAATGGGCCGATTTCATCGTCGTGAGCGACAATCCTCTGAAGGACATCCGCAACATGCGAAGCATCGACGCTGTGTATATCTCGGGCAATCGAGTCCCGGACGAAACTTGACGGCAAAGGAACTAATCATGCGGACACCAACGAGAGATTACTTTCTTCACCGCCGACCAAAAACGTAAGGCGATTCAGGTCAACAAAGGCGCCCGCCAAATGATGGAGTGGGCAAGAAAACATGACCTGCTCATCGTCTCCGGCGGCGACATGTTCGGAGCAGCCTACGCCAACCGCCAGGCCGACAACATCATCATGGTGGGTGAGGTTGGCTTCACCCCGCTCGAGGCGCTCAAGCAAGCGACGTCCAACGCCGCGATCGTGCTTGGGTGGTCTGGCGGAATGAATCCCTACAAGGAGGGCTCGCTGGGTGTGATCGAGGAAGGAGCCTACGCGGACATGCTTCTCGTCGATGGTAATCCTCTGGAGGACCTGAAGGTGATCCGCGACTACGAGAACAACTTCAAGGTCATCATCAAGGACGGGAAGATCTGGAAGAACGAGCTTTAGTGGCTCGTCGCGCCCCCAACACCATCGCGTGTGCTGCCGCGCTCGCCGTCACGGTGCAGCCTGGCTGGTCGCAGGAGCCCGATCCAGAAGCGGACCAGCACGGGCCGGAGCAAACTCAACCTCGCGCGAGTTTCGGGGGGCCGGACGGGACGTCGCAAGTCCGGCGAAACGGGGGAGGGACACTTCGAGAAATCTCGTCTCTCCTTTACATGCAGCCACACAACTTGAGAGGACGAAATTGACTATAGTGGATGACCATGGTACATTTTTAGCGGTGAAAGAGGTCAGCGTCTCCAAGTTCAAGGCGACCTGCCTCGAGCTTTTGCGCGAAGTCCAGGAGACTGGGCAGTCGATTCTCATCACGAAGCACGGCAACCCCGTCGCCGAAGTCCATCCGCCTCGACCGAAACGCGCCCGTAGCCCGATTGGCATCATGAAGGGCCGCGGAGAGATCTTGGGAGATATCGTCTCGCCCGCCGTGCCGGCCGAAGAGTGGGAGGGTCTCAAGAAGTGAAGCTTCTTCTCGACACCAGTGTGTTCTTGTGGATGGTGTTCGACGAGCCCAAACTCGGCCGAAAAACGAAACAGCTATTGGAAGCGTCGAGCACCGAGCTCTGGTTATCCCCGATCTCACTTTGGGAGTCGATGCTGCTCGACCGCGACGGCAAGCTTCGGCTCGAGCCAAATCCGCTTCGCTGGGCGCGCGATACCCTGGCGGCCTTTCCGTTCCACGAAGCTCCGCTCAATCACGAAGTCGCGCTTTGTACCCGTGGGATCAGCATGGAGCACGAAGACCCCGCAGATCGCTTCCTCGCCGCCACTGCGGCCGTATACAATCTCACCCTTCTCACCAGCGATGAGCGCTTGCTCGAAGGCCGCGGCTACTCGGTGCTCGCAAATGCCTAGACACAGAATAGAACTCGATACAGCGATGCCATGCCTTCACTGTCACCGGTTGTGACCTGATTCGGTAATCGAATCGTGCGTGCCGGCCGTCTGCTCCAGCTAAAGTTATACAGCTCGGTCCCCGCGAGGTCACGTTCTGCAAGTTGATCGGGGAAGCGCCGGAGCCCGAGCGTTGCCAATATACGTAGTACAGGAGACCCCGATTGATCGGGAGTACCGTTTTCCTGGGCACCAGTCGCCGGCGTAGAGCCACTTACTCGCGACGACCATCTGGTTGCTTCCCGATCGACCGTCGTTCTAAGATCGCCACGCTGTGTCCCTCGAACCTGGTCAGAAGCTCGCCCACTACGAGGTTGTGGAGCCCATCGGTAAGGGCGGAATGGGAGAGGTCTACCGCGCGCGCGACACCAAGCTCGGCCGCGAGGTCGCCATCAAAACCCTCCCCGAAGCCTTCTCCCGGGACAAGGAGCGCCTGGCCCGCTTCGAGCGAGAAGCCCGGTTGCTCGCTTCGCTGAACCATCCCAACATCGCCACCATTCACGGTCTCGAGGAGTCGGATGGTGTGTGCTTCCTGGTGATGGAGCTGGTGGAGGGAGAGACCATCGCGGAGCGAATCGGAAGCGGCCCTTTGCCTCTGGAGGAATCTCTCGCCATCGCGAAGCAAATCGCACAAGCGCTCGAAGCGGCCCATGCGAAAGGAATCATTCATCGGGATTTGAAACCGGCGAACATGAAGATCAAGAGCGACGGTCGGTCAAGGTTCTCGATTTCGGTCTGGCAAAGGCGCTGGAAGGCGCTACGCCGAATCTGGACGATTCCAACTCCCCCACGCTGACGCGGGCTGCTACCCAGGCGGGCGTCCTTCTCGGAACGGCTGCCTATATGAGCCCGGAGCAGGCTCGCGGCGAGCCGGTCGATAAGCGCGCCGACATCTGGGCCTTCGGCTGCGTGCTCTACGAGATGCTCACCGGCAGGCGGGTCTTCGAAGAAGATACGGTCTCGGACACCCTCGCTGCGGCTCTGAAAACCGATCCCGGTTGGAACGCCCTTCCGAAAGACACCCCTCGCGGCCTTCGGAAGTTGCTGCACCGCTGCTTGAGGAGAAGCGCGAAAGAGCGCCTCCAGGACATCGGCGATGCGCGCATCGAGATCGATGACGCCCTCTCCGAGCCGGAGGAGCTTGCGCCGGAGGCGGCCGTATCGAGCCGCCAACCGGCGCTGATCGTTGCGGCAATCTCCACTCTGGCTGGGCTTGCGCTTGGGGCCGTTGTCGCGTGGTGGGGCGTTTCGACGGGCTCCGTCGACATGCCCGTGCGGACCTTCCAGCTCGTTTCGGAGGATGTGCTGGACGTGTCGGCTCGTTATTCTCTGCCCGCGATCTCCGCGGACGGGAGGAGAGTCGCGTTTGCCAGCGGCGGCCGATTGTGGATCCGAGACCTGGACCAGCTCGAGCCACGCGAGCTCCCGGGGACCGAAGGGGCGCGCCGGCCGTTCTGGTCGCCCGACGGCGAGACCGTCGGCTACGCGGTGGGGAGGGAGCTTCGCAAGATCCCCGCGCAGGCAGGCACGAGCACGCTCATTTGCGAGCTGCCCGGACCCTTCATGGGCGGGAGCTGGGGGGCCGGCGGGAGGATCGTCTTGTCGACCCCCGTCCGCGGCCTATTCCAGGTCCCGGCAACGAGCGGTGAGCCCCGCTCACTCGCCGTGCCCGATCGAGCCCGCGGCGAAGCCGGTTTTCATTCGCCGCAATTTCTCCCCGATGGCGAGACCCTCATCTTCAGGGTGCGGACGCGCGATCGGGAATTGTACACTCTCGGGCTGCAGACCGGAGGAACGCGAAAGGTCCTCCTTCAGGTCGATGGAGCGGTTCAGTCGCCGGTCTTTTCCCCCTCGGGCCACATCGTCTTCCAGCAAGATTTCCCCAACCGCGGCATCTGGGCGGCTCCGTTCTCTCTTTCGAGCCTGTCGCTGACCGGCGATCCTTTTCTGGTCGTTCCGGATGGGATCTACCCGAGTGTTTCGGCGGACGGCACGCTCGTCTATGTTTCCGGAACCCGGTCCGTCGGAGACCGGCTCGCCTGGGTCGACCGCCAGGGGAACCTCCTCGAGACCTTCGGCCAACCTCATGATCAGATGCGGGCTCCGGCCATTTCCCCCGATGGCCGCAAGGTCGCGGTGATGGGACAAGAGAAAGGCAACCGCGACATCTGGGTGCATGATGCGACGCGAGACACCCGCACCCGGCTGACCCTCGCCCCGGCCGGAGAGTACGACCCGGTCTGGTCGCCCTCGGGAGATCGGATTGCGTTTGTCGCGGAAGGGGGCATCTTCGTGAAGGCAGCGGACGGTAGCGGTGAGGCCGAACCTCTGGTCACCGAAGAGGGGCCGCGACGGGTGATGGAGCCGAGCTGGTCGAGAGATGGGAAGTATTTGGCCTATACCACCAACCGGGATGTGTGGTATCTTCCGCTCGACGCCGCGGAAAATACGCGCGAGCCGGTCGCTTTCTTGACAACTGCCGGCATCAGAGAAGGAGCAGCCCGATTCTCTCCCGACGGACGGTATCTGGCCTACGCATCGGAGGAGTCGGGACGGCCCGAGGTCTACGTCAAGCCCTTCCCGGAAGGCGACGATCGCTGGCAAGTTTCCGTCCATGGAGGTGCCCACCCCCAATGGAGTGGTCGAGGCGACGAGATCTTCTATTTGGAGGAGAACACCCTGATGGTCACCTCGGTGCGGACCGAGCCCGACTTCTCCGTCGGTATTCCGCAGAAGCTCTTCTCGGGCGAGGGGCTGCAGGCGGAGCTCGCCGCCTTCGGCGACGCCCGCTATGACGTCGCGCCCGACGGGGAGCGGTTCGTGATCGTGAAGACCGTCTTCGAAGGTGAGCCCGCCATTACCGCCATCCAAAACTGGCCCGCGATCCTCGAGAAAGGGCGATGAGCAGCGGAATGGAGACCGCGGGCTTTCCGCGATGACTCTCGGACCGTCCCCTCGTACGTGAGGCGACCTCGCCCGGGCCTATGCGTTGGCGGGTAAGACGACAACAAACGGCGCATGCTGGAAGGGCTAGAAGAACTATCGAAGAAAAGCTCTGTTCAGCCATTCTCGGTAGCAGTTCTTTACAGAGGTTACCGCAAAAGCGACCACGCCTTCGAGTGGCTGGAGGAAGCGTATCGGCACCGGAGTGGACGGTTGGCCTGTCTCAAAGGGAACCTGACGCTTGACCCCCGTCCGCCTCGTTCAGAACTGGTTCGAGAGCTGAAGCGGCTCGTTCCGAGGGACAACTAAACGCTCCAGCGTTAGGTCGTTGCCCCAACACCCCTCTGAAATCGCCTGATATAACGACCCAGGTCAGCTGCGAGCGGCGTCAACTTTGGTTCGTCAAGTATGAGGACGCCGATCGTCAGCTGCACCTGATGTTATATCGCCGTGCGCGGTCATTTCACGTCGGTGCCTCGAACGTGCGTCCCCGGGTGATTACGACTTACTGTGTGAAGCGAACAAAGCCGAGCTAGCAAATGCCGGATCAGCTCCATTGCGAGAGAAAACAAGCTATGTTAGCGGCGGGCGTAAATTGCACACTTATGGCGGACGAAAATTGCACACTCGGCCATCCGTAAAAGGAGGCCGTTGTCGTGTGTCTGGAGTGCCAGACATGACGGCGCGCCTTCAATCAGAATGGCGTTTCCGGAGTGGAGGCGCCGATGTACGGAAGGGAGAAACGAGTGTTACTACGAGAGTATTTGGAGCAGGGAATCAAGAAGGCGGCGCTAGCAGACAAGCTAGGAATCAGCCGCCGAACGGTCCACCACTGGATAAAGACGGGTCAACTGGACCGAGAGTTGGACGAGGAAACGGTGCGCTACAAGAAGCGTCCGCGGATCGAGCGCAGGATCGACCCGTACCGGGAGATCCTTCATTCGCGCCTGCACGAGTTCCCGGAGCTGAGTTCAGTACGCCTGCATGATGAGATCCGTGCCGCGGGCTATGAAGGCGGCTACACGCAGGTCAAGGAGTACGTGCGGCAGATTCGCCCACAGCCACCGGCGGAGCCGCTGGTGCGTTTCGAGACCTCACCAGGCCACCAAGCTCAGGTCGATTTTGCACACTTTCGTTTGCCATGGGGTCGTCGGTGGGCACTTCTCGTGGTGCTCGGATACTCGAGGCTGCTATGGCTTCGGTTTTTCAAGCGACAGGACATGCGGACGTTGTTCGCGGGGCTTGAGCAGGCCTTCCTATTTTTTGGAGGAGTTCCCAAAGAGCTCCTTTTTGACCAGATGCGTTCGGTCATCGTCGAGGATCACCGCCGGGAAGGTGGCCCTCTCGTTGAGAACCCAGAGTTCGTCCGCTTCGCCCACCACTGGGAGTTTCGAACAAGAGCGTGTCGCCCGTATCGGGCGAAGACCAAGGGCAAAGTGGAAAGGCCAATCCGCTATGTGAGAGGAAGCTTCTTCTACGGTCGCCACTTTATCAACGATGACGACCTCGATGCTCAGCTCGAGCGTTGGCTGAGTGACGTCGCCAACGTCCGACTCCATCGCACAACCAACGAACGACCGATAGAACGATTCGCGCGCGATGAAAGGGCCACTCTGAGACCGCTCGTTGAGCGGCCATATCGCTCTCTTGTACTGCCAAACCAACCCGCGAGAAGAACTCCAAAAGCCTGCTTAACCACACTGCCTTCGATGGATGTCGAGCATCGTCCCCTCGAAGTCTACACGCGGCTCGTTGGAGGTGGACAATGAAGGCGAGCACAATATCGCGACGTGAGCAGATCCGTACGATGCTGGCCGACCTAAAGATGCCTGGCGCGCTCGAAGCTGTCGACCGCGTACTATCTGATGCCGATGGCGGTGCGGTCACAACGGCGGAGGCCATCGAGAACCTTCTTGGAGCGCAGATCACGTTGAGAAACAACCGTCGTCTCCAAGCGGCGATGCGCTCCTCACGACTCCCCGCGGTCAAAACAATCGATGAGTTCGATTTTTCGTTCCAGCCATCGATCAAACGCGAGCAGATTGAGAACCTTCACGAGCTCGGGTTCGTTGAACGTAAGGAGAACGTCGTCTTATTGGGACCTACTGGTGTGGGCAAAACTCATCTTGCCATCGCCGCTGCCCAGAATGGACGGCGCGTCTATTACGGCACCCTGGCTGAGCTCATCACCTCCCTCGAAGAGGCTCGTGACGCGGGCCGCCTCACTCGTCGACTCGCGGTTCTCAGTTATCCGTCACTGCTTGTTGTCGATGAAATCGGATACCTACCCGTCACCCAGACCGGCGCGGTGCTTTTTTTCCAGCTCATAAGTAGGCGATACGAGCGCGCTTCGACCGTGCTCACCTCTAACAAAAGTTTCGAGGAATGGGGCGAGATCCTTGGCGACGAAGTCATGGCCGCCGCTCTCATCGACCGCATTCTGCACCACTGCCACCTCGTCAACATCCGAGGAAACAGTTACCGCATGAGAGAGCACTCCGAACTGTGGCGAGCGCTCCATCCGGCGGGTTCGGACGAACCTCACCCGCCGGCTAAATCTCATAGGAAATACACGGAGGCGACAGCGTCATAGGGTTCGCCACCCATGGCTCGGGTGTGCAATTTTCATCCGCCATGAATGCGCAGTTTTCAGCCGGCGTTGACAAGCTAAAGCGATGCGGCGGAGCGGCTTGTCTTGCGGTCTGAATTGAGGCACCAAAAGGGTACGTTTCTGCTTGCGGGAAAGGAGGACGACAAACTTGGAATCTGTGGGGTTCGGGCCAACGGCCGCGATAACATCTGTAAACGAGGATCTGCAACGACGATCGTGTTTCGAGGTATTCTCACTGACGGGCTTCGAGGAGGAGGCGAACGACCCCCGAGGTCGAATCCGCTTCCGGAGCCGATCCGAATCAAGGGAACCCGATCGTCTACACAGTTGCCTTTGGCAACGTCGAGCATACACGGTTGTCACCTGATACGATCTGGGGCGGTTATCGCCGCTCTCGCCTCCAAACACATCATCCCCTAATGGAACTTATGACTTCGGCGATCCGATGGCCGGAAGCCGCATCGACTAGGTTTTTCGCACGAGAGGGGCCTGTGAACCAGTACCCAAACAAGAATCAGTGCGACATTTCCTCCGCGAGAGTCCGTTGCTCCCTCGTGAGAAACCCGTCCAGGTGAATACTTGTTTCCGTGTATATATCTTTGCCGGATTCGGTCGAAGCTGCGCGGCTCACCCAGTAGTAAGCTTTGACGAAATCAGTCGGCGAGTCGGGCCGATCGGACAGAAACGACAGCCCCAAGCGAAACCATGCGTCTGGGTCATTACCCTCAGCCAATTCGAGCAGCTCCTGATGCGGCGGAAGGCCCAATGCCGGTTCTGAGGGACTCCATGGCTCCGAACGAATCCTCTTAACCACGACTACGAGCATCATTTTCACCTCGTCGCTTGCGTCCTCTGTTTCGGTTCAGCTGGAACATGACAGTCCTGAAGTTAAAATACGCACATGGAAAAAGGAGCTGTCATGAGCAAAGGTCGTCGTCGTCACACTGCGGAGCAAAAGGCAGAGCTGTTGCGCCAGCACGTTGCCGAGAAAAAGCCGGTCTCGGAGGTATGCAACGAGGCAGAAATCCAGCCGAGCCTGTTCTACACATGGCAAAGGGAGCTATTGGCTGGAGCCCATACGGTGTTTTCGTTCCGTCGTGCGCCGAGCCGTGAGAAGGAGCTAAAGGAGAAGCTCTCCCGTCTCGAGGCGAAGGTGGCCCGTAAGGATCAGATCATCGCTGAGGTGACCGAAGAGTACGTGACACTCAAAAAAAACTTGGGGAAGCCTGAGTGGTGCCTGGATTCCCCATGACCGTCGTGACGAGGTTGTCGACTTCGTGAACACAATCGCCACCAAGACCCAGCTTCCGGTCCAGCAGATCGTTCAGTGGTGCGGGATCGCTCGGGGCAAGTTCTACGACTGGCGCAAGCGGTACGGGAAGGTGAATGAGCACAACGGCCTGGTGCCGCGGGATCACTGGATCGAAGAATGGGAGCGCCAGTCCGTGATCGACTACTTCGACTGCCACCCACTGGACGGGTATCGCCGACTCACGTTCATGATGCTGGACGAAGACGTGGTGGCAGTTAGCCCCTCGACGACGTACCGGGTGTTGTCGAAGGCGGGTCGTCTGGACCGTTGGAACCCGAAGCCGTCGAAGAAGGGAACGGGCTTCGTTCAGCCGCTGCGAGCGCACCAGCACTGGCACACGGATATCTCGTACTTGAACCTGGGTGGGACGTTCTACTACCTCTGCTCGTTTCTGGATGGTGCGAGCCGCGCGGTGGTTCACTGGGAGATTCGTGAGTCGATGACGGAAGCGGATGTGGAGTGCATCTTGGAGCGAGCAAAGGAGCGGTACCCCGATGCGCGGCCTCGAATCATCTCGGACAACGGTCCGCAGTACATCGCGAAGGACTTCAAGGCATTCATCCGCATCTCAGGGATGACGCACGTGAGGACCGCGCCGTACTACCCGCAATCGAACGGGAAGATCGAGCGTTGGCACAAGACGATAAAATCGGACGCCCTGCGTCCTGCCAGCCCCACGAGCCTCGAAGAGGCTCGCCGCTTGATGGAACGATTCGTCGAATATTACAACGGGGTTCGCCTGCACAGCGCGATCGGCTACATTGCGCCGCTGGACTTCATGGATGGCAAGGCCACCCAGATCTGGTCGGAGCGAGACCGCAAACTCGAGCAGGCTCGGAAGCTGCGGCGTGAGCGCCGTGCGAACAAGGTGCCCGCATGAACACTCTGATCCCAGGAGCCCCACTCCGTTCCCTCTCGCCCACAAGCATTGAGTACCAGAGAGCGCAGGGGGCGTCAAGGGCGGCGAAGCCGGCGCGCGCAGCGCGCTTTACCCTTGACGCCCCCGAGCACTCTGGTACGATCCCTGGGGCGATAGGGGACATCCTGCCGCCGGGCGTTGCGTTAACGTCCAACCTCGCTGTCATCTTCACGCTGAACCAATACACCTCCTCTACCCAGTCAAGCTCATACTCTTCCAAGAATATGACTCGGTGCGATCCGTTCACGCTTTCAATGGATCCCACGTTACTAAACAAGGCGTCCATACGTTGGCTGAGGCGTTCGCGCTCTTCTGCGCTTTCAACAGGCCAAGACATGAATGCCACGCCAATTTGCGTGCGGTCAACCTCGAAATCGTCGCTTGCTTTTTGGCCTCTCCTGCCATTTCAGTGGATCCTCTCGAGGGTGAGACCGCCACAGTTTAGGTAGACGAGACTGATGAGAGCTTCGGCAGAGTGGAGTCCAAAGCTGCGGTGGCTCAGCAGCCGGATTTTGTTGTTCATTCCTTCGAGTCGGCCGTTGCTGAGTCTCCACGTGACCCACGCGATGACGCCATCGAAGTGGCTGCGGATCATCTTCGCCGCGCGTTTGACGGGCTCTATCCTCGAGCTCATAGCGCGCCGCAGCCATCCTCGGAGAAACTTCTTGGCCCATGTCTCGGTTTTGTAGGTGTAGAGGTCCATGAAGTCGTCGCGCAGAAGCATGGCGCGGTAGAGGCGACGATTAGCTCGCACCTGCTCGCGGAGCACCCGTTTGTCTTTCGCGCTGCGGTTGTGTTTGGCCTTGAGAAGGGGAAACTTGGTGTTCTTGAGGTTGCGCCGGGCAGTCCCTTTGAGCTCGCGCACCAGCTCGCGCCGGGTCTTATCCACGGCCTCGTTCAGATGCTTGACGATGTGGAAGCGGTCAAAGATCACCCGTGCCTGAGGAGCCTTTTTGCCGACGACAGTTATGTACGGCTCCCACATGTCCATGCTGACCGCTTCGAGCTCCGCGGCTCTTTGTGGTCCGAGCTTGCGGAAAAACCGCAGCAGCGTCTTGGCCTTGCGCTCCTTTCCCGCCCAGACGACCCGGCCGCTGAGATGGTCTATTACCACTGTTAAGTACTTGTGGCGTTTGCGGTAGCTGATCTCGTCCATCCCAATCACCCGCAATCCATCGAGCTCGCGCCGCTCATCCCGCTGCTCGGCAACCACTCGCTGGATGATCCGTCGCACCGAACGCCACGTCACTCGGAAATAGTTCGCTACGGCGCTGACGTCCGTCCTCTGTGCCAGCCACGCTACCTCTTGTTCGAAGCTTTTGGTAAAGCGGCTTCCCTTGTCTGCCCAAGGCACCTTTTCTCTGACCACTCCACACCGCCGACATACCACTCGTCGGATCGAGTAGCGAAGATAGGTCCGGACTCCGAACAGGTCCAAGTGCCGCCAGTAGCGATTGTAGCGATCTTTGTTCTTGCGGACCTTTCGTCCGCAAATCCCGCACAGAGGCTTCCTCCTCCGTGGTACTACATCCACCACCACTCTGGCTTTGTCCGCCTGGAAGTGGAAACCTCGGACCCACAGGCCTTGCAATCCGATGAGCTTGTTGACTAACGTAGTAACGCGCATCGCGGGAACGCTCTTTTCTCTTTCGGAAAAAAAGATTCTAGCGTTCTCGCCGATGCGCATCTACACATGGCTTACCCTCTCAACCCACGGGCCTCACCAAATGCCACTGCCCCTCAGCGGGAGACGAGGCTGTGGGAAACGCCCCCACGGTTCTGGTCGTTCAGACCTTGCTCACGACTGAGTTCTCTTCGAAGCCTGGAAGGGCGTTTTCCATAGCCTCCACTAATCGAGCCCCCCCTTCCTTATTCCATATGAATTAATCTTTCTTGTATATATATCAGGAGGGGCCTGTGGGCGCTCGTGGGAAACGCGAAGCGTTTTCCAAGCGATTGTGGAAAACGCCGCTCCGCGTTTGTACGTGCTCACAACCTTTCCCTAAACGCCTCTCTCGCCCGGAGTTTCCGGCGTTTTCCACAATCGCGGCAGCGTCCATAGGCCATGCCCTCCAACACAAATCAGATCCCCCGAAACGACAGGAGAACCGCTTTTTGTTTCTCTGTTGGGAACGGCATGATTATCGTAATCGTCGATGGCGAGTTTATGAAGCTAACGCCTTCACTACGAAATGCCGCAACCGCTACGTTACTCGCCAGGCTAGCAATTGCGTTCTTCTCACTCTCACTAGCGGTCCCCCAATCAAGCTCCTGCTTGCTCGTTTTGGAACAGCCTACGCTTGCCGCCAGTAGTGTGCAAAACACCGCCACCACTCGGCGACGCCCGATTCGTCTTCGGCGTTCGTTTCGATTAGCCGTTTTCGGCATTCTTCTCTCTCTCTCTCTCTTCGCATCACATCGTGTATCGGCCCGAATGAGCGTAGGATACACCTTCCGGGACCACCGCGAAAAAGGGTCGCGAAACCATTGTCCAGCGTCAACCGATATTCTCTGCCTCACTAGACTAGGAATCGTGGTGCCTGCCATCGACTGTTGTCGTTACGCTGCCGCTTCATTTCGTCTCCCTCTGGATCAGAGGTGATTCGGTCCGCAGGTTCGTAGTTGACGTTACGGAGAAAGAACGTAATCGCTCGATACTTGAGTTGCCCGGAATAACCGTTCGTGGTGCGGACTATATCGATTCGTTGTGGAGCGGCAGCGCCCGGATGACGACGAATGGGAATCCGTAGGAAGTGTACCGATCCGGGTAATAGTCGACACTCAGCAGGTTTCGGAGGAAGAAACCTCGGCGGGTACCGCCGGCTCAAGCTCCAAGTAACTAGGTTGACCAAGAATAAAAGCGGCTCGATTCCGGAGAAGTGCGGCCCCGAACAGTCGAACGCGATCGCGCTGAAATGAAAGCGGCTCACACCCTCGCAATCAAAGCGATCTTTAGCCCACGAGTTGCATCCTGAGACATGAACGCCGGAGACTCTCCAGAGGACCGGCGATTGCGCTCGGAGAGTTGATACGAATCGTCGATATAACTAGTAAGTGAGCAGCAAAAGTATAGGTTATTCGGGTTCGAGTCGCTCGATATTGAGTATCGAGATCCCAGGCGAGACCGGCACTGCCGGATACGATGGTGTTGGGAGGGATGGATCACGCGGACGGCCGATATGAAGTGGGATCTCCGAGGGATATTGATATTGGGTGCGAAGGGCTGATCGGGTTCTTCTTTATCTGGGAGACCCCGCTCTCCGCCGCAGACGGACCGATCAGACGCCTCAGGACCAGCTTTCAAATAGTCAGTATCGTGAGGGCGACTAGGCGTACGAGAACGTCTAGATCCACCCTCTCGTTAGGGCCGCCAAACTCGCCAAGAGAGCTGACCCCAACGCGAAGGCACCGGCTGCCGCGAGTCGCTCTCGTCTCGTCCAACGATTCATCGTGCATCTCAATTCGACTCAGCGGGTTGGCGCGCGAAAGCGGCTCCGCGTACGACACGCCCCGCGCGTCTATCGGTGAGCTTCCCGTCGTCGACCATGAGCTCTCCGTTCACGAGCACGAAATCGAACCCCTCGCTGAACTCGTGCGGGTCTTCGAACGTGGCACGGTCCTGAACCCGTGCCGGATCGAAGACGACGAGGTCGGCGACGAATCCCTCCTGGACGAGGCCTCGGTAGCTCAAGCGAAATGTGCGCGCGGGAAGCGATGTCATGCGCCGCACCGCGTCTTCGAGACTCAGGGTTTTCCGCTCGCGCACGAACTCGGCGAGGACGCGCGCGTTCGTTCCGTAGGAGCGCGGGTGCGGTCTGCCGACACCTTGCTGCTGCACGCCGCCGTCGCTGGCCACGGCGGTGTTGGGGTAGCGATAGATCGTCTCGACGTCATCGACGCTCATGTAGTGGTATACGAGAGACGCGCCGCCGTCGGCCATGAGCTCGAGGATCGTTTCCATCTCCGCCTCGACCGTGGGCTCGCGTCCTCGCTCGAGATTGACCTCGCTCAGGGTCTTGCCTTCGAGCGATGGATCGGGTGTGAATCGCGCAATCGTGGCGAAAGAAAAATCCTCGAAACCCAAATAGTCGAGCTTGTCGCGCATCTCGTCGAGGATGCGCGCACGTGTCTCCGGGTCGCGTAGTCGCTCACGAATCGCCTCGTCACCATCGGCGAGCGCCCAGCTGGGAAGGTTCACGGAGAGTCCCGTGCTCGCGCGCTCATAGGGGTAAGCGTCAATGACGACGTCGACGCCCTCTCGCCGGTACTGTTCGACGAGCTCGAGCGCACGGCCGATGGTGCCCCAGCGCTGCTTGCCTTTGATCTTGAAGTGCGAGATTTGAACCGGCATGCCCGCTTCGCGCCCGATGGTAGCCGCCTCTTCGATCGACGCGTGCAGATCGTCAGCCTGCTCGCGGATGTGGCTCGCATAGACGCCGCCGTGGCGGGCGGCTGCGCGCGCGAGCTCGATCACTTCCTCGGTGTTGGCATAAGTACCAGGGATGTAGAGAAGTCCTGTGGACAAACCGATGGCGCCTTCCTTCATGGCGACGTCGACGAGGGACTGCATGTGCTCGAGCTCTTCGGCCCGCGCCTGGCGATTCGCCGTGCCCATGACCTCGCGGCGTATCGAGTTGTGTCCAATAAAGGTGGCCACGTTCAGCCCGAGGCCGAGCTCGTCGAGCTTCTGGAACCACGCGCCCACCTGGATCTCGGAGCTTCCGCAGTTGCCGGTAATGATGGTCGTAACCCCGTCGAGGAGGAAATTGTCTCCCCGCGGCGTCGCCTCGAGCCCCCCACGCCCGCTACGGGGCTCGACATGGGTGTGCACGTCGATGAAGCCAGGGGCGACGATGCGGTCTTGAACATCGATGATGCGCTCGGCGGTTGCTTCCTCGCCCGCGCCGACGAGCACGATTGTGCCGTCTCGGATGCCGACATCAGCGCGAAACCACGGATTGCCGGTGCCGTCGACGACGCGAGCGTTCACAAACAGGATGTCGTAGTCGGCGGCTTGGATCGCCGGCGCCACGAGCGCGAACAAAGGCGTCAACAACAAGCGCATCGCGGTAGCTCCTCTCAGGCTCCCTATTCTAACAGCCGGTGAAACGGTCGGGGACGAGGATGGAGGTCTATGCGGACTGATAGTCCGCGAGCAGGGGCTCGGTCCCGTTGTCGTGCTCGAGGAGGCGGAGCGCGGCTTCGAGCACGGCGTGCTATCGCTTGGCCTTACCAGGGACGTCGAGCGGATGCCCATGTCGAAACGGGACGTAAAGAGGAGGCGTGGGCGAGCTCGGGCAGCATCAGTGCGCTCCTTGCCTGTTGGCGAAGACAGGGCAGTCTGCGACCGGCTGAGTAGGATATTTTGGTCGCGTGGGCTCCTCACACTTCAGAAACTGCGTGCCCCGTGTGCTCCCGATGATGCGAAGGTGAACGCACCGGTGACACTGGCTGTCGGGGAACGGCCGCCGGCTGGTCGGTTGGTTAGTCACGGGAGGCAACAGCCTGTTCCCGGGGTGTGAAACCGGTTTCGTCTTGGGATGGAAGCCACGGTTAGGACTTACCCGCGGTTTCGGAGCCCGTCCTCGGGATCGTCTTCTCTGTCGCCGGTGCGCGGGCGTCTGAGAGCGGCCTTGCAGTGCTGGCGTCGGCGGTAGCTCTCGCCTTACTGATCGTCACCGACGGGTGAAGCAGGGCCGGCGAGGATGCCGCGATCACGACCCGGCTGGAAGGATGTCTCTCAAGGCGCTCAGCCCCTGTTCGACGTCGCCGGCGAAGCCGACACTCATGATCCACGTGTGGGTGGGTTCCTTGTTCAACTAGGTGCCGACCCCCTGCGTTCGGAGGTATGACAACGGATGTTTTTCGATAGTCTCTTATTCACATTGGAGCCCAACGTCTTGTCCGTCCCGAGGTCTTACGTCTTGTCCTTCTTGTCTTTGATTTCCTCGAGCATTTTCGAGGCTTCCGCTTTGTGGGCTGGATCTTCCCACCACACTTGCGGTAATTCGATGCACGTTATGAGCTGTTCCCTAGCCTCTGAGTATCGCCCCAGTTCCTTCAGCGTTCGAGCATATTCCAGATGATGACCCGGCTTGGTTCCATCGATTTCTATAGCCTTCGCAAACATCTCCGCCGACTCCTCCACCGACGCACCCGGCGGCACTCCGCCATAGATTAGTTTGGCAAACGCCTTGAGCACCCAGCTGAGTGTCGCAATGCTGTAATGCCAGCGACCGAGAATATGATAGGCGTTGTCGTCGTTGGGATCGATCTCGATCGCGCGTTCGGCCTCCTTTCTGACCTCTTTGGAAAGTCGAATTTGCGTCTTCCCTCCCTCGAACAGTGCGAGCTGGCCTAGGCACCGGGCGAGGACGAAATGCGCTTCTGCTGCGTCTGGATACAGCTCGACCACCTTGCGGGCGAGACCGTCACCCTGCACGTACAGCTCTTTCGCTTTCCTCCTGTCAACTTTCTCCAAGCTCTTGCCAACATCTGCGTACGCGCGCGCTCCCTTCCACAGCGCCTCGTAGCTGCTCGAGTCTCCTTCGAGCGCCTTGAGGTAGTGCATTAACGCCTCCTCGTTATCGGAGCGAGCATACGCTTTGTCTCCGAGAGCAATCTCCTCGGAAGGTTGGGCGTCCAGAGTCTGCCCGCAGGCGAGAAGCATGACCAAACCCAGTAACCAAATCACCACGCACCTCCCTTCTCCGTCTGGTCGAAGCCGGCGGCGTCTATGGTAGATGAACGTTCTATCCCCGACAAATTGCCCGTTCGATCGCGAGCTCATTTTCGCGCGTCGCTCCAGAAACAAACCTCGCGGTTCGAAGCGAAGGGACGGGGGCTTCAGGTACCGACAAACAACTTCGGTTGCCCTTTCGCCATCGCGGTCACAGCAAGCAGCGGTGTGACCATGTTTTGAGCCGACCGTTCCCGTAGCGTCCGAGCTTGGAGTTGCCGCCGAGGTTTGTCGTGTAGTCTTCTCGAGGGCAGACCACTCGGTGTCGCCGGCACCCGCGAGGGCTGAAATATCTCGCTCTTGTCGATGACCGTCGATCTCGACAAGACCACGGAGCGCTCGATGATGTTCTCGAGCTCGCGTAGAGAACGGAACTGTCAAGGGAACTCGGAACTAGTTCACCTAAGGGCCCCACGTCCCTTCCCGCAGAGACGGCGACTCATTTGCGCCTCCTCAGAGCGCCAACGAGGCGTTTGCGCCAGAATTCGGGGGCGGATAGCATCGCCCTACGCGTCACGTGCTATCTCTTCCGTGTATCATGAGGATCTCTCCAAGGGAGTCAGCCTCATGAGGCTGGGTGCTATTCCTGAGAACATCCTCGAGAGGATCCTGATGCAGCTCGGTCTGCTGCCGGCTCCCCTTCTGGACACGCAAGTGGCGTACACATTGGCGCGCACCATCATGTTGGGCGTCCATGCGGACGTCTTCGAAGCGCTCGCCTTGGAGGCTCTCACCGCAGAGGAAGTCTCGAAGCGGTGCGAGACGCATCCCGCCGCGACGAAGAAACTATTGAATGCTCTCGTGGGCGCGAGGTACCTTCGGAGCAACGGCGAAACGTACACTTTGACGACGGTTGCTCGGAAATGGCTCGTTCGGTCGAGCCCGCAGTCGCTCCGTGACAAGCTACTCATGCAGTTCCGGGAATGGGACTTCGTCGCATACTATGAGGAATTCCTAAGGACGGGAAAGCCGCTCAATATCCATCAGTCACTTTCGGAGAAGGATTGGGAGGTTTACCAGCGTGGTATGCGGTCTCTGGCGGGAGTCTCGGCTCCCGAAGTTGCACGGCGGACCCCCGTGCCCCATGGCGCGCGGGACATGCTCGACATCGGAGGCTCACACGGCTACTACTCGGTGGCACTCTGTCGCCGCCACGCGGCTCTTCGTGCGGTCATTCTCGATCTTCCCGAGGCTGTGACGCATGCTGAAAGAATCCTGGATAGAGAAGGAATGGGTGACCGGGTGATTCATCGCGCCGGCAACGCGGTGACGGAAGACCTCGGCAGCGAAGCCTGGGACGTGGTCTTTGTCGCCCAACTGTTGCATCACTTCGATGAACCGACGAACCGCGATCTGGCGCACCGCGTCGCTCGAGCTCTCCGTCCCGGCGGGGTTTTCGTGGTTCAAGAAATGATCCGACCTAGTTCCCCGCAGAGGGCCGGGCAAATCGGTGCCCTCCTCGATCTGTACTTCGCTGCCACGAGCGAGGCCGGGACGTGGGCGGTCGAGGAGATCGTCACCTGGCAACGAGACGCCGGCCTAGTGCCCCGAAGGCCCACCTGGCTGCGCTCCTTGCCAGGAAGCGCTCAGCAGGTTGGTGTGAAACCCCGCTGACCCAGTGCTCGGCCGATCACTGCCGCTTACCGCCCCGCCCGGCGAAGCGGCCCAGAACTTCAAGGGTCATTCGACCCGGCCAACGTTGTCTAGTCGCATGTTTCAGAGGGCTATTCGTAACCTTATTAATGAGGAATCTAGCGGCCTGGGAGGAGGGGGTCCAACGGTAGGGAGGCTCCGCCGAGACGCCTCCTGGATGCAGAGAGCAGAATTTCGTGCCCCGGTCGGTCAATACCCGAGGGGGGTCGGGCGACGTTCCAGCGACCAGGTAGATTCACCTGAAACCGAATCGCCGGTGGGATGAGACCGGAAACCCGACAATGCTCGGGGACGCCGACGGCAGCGGCGACAATCTCGGCCGTGACGATGGTGTATTTCCACTGGGTGCGTGATCGGAGGGACTCGCACGTGCGCCGGGCGACGACGTCGGTACGCGTGTAGTGAACGCCGGACTCGTCGGCATCCAGAAAACTGTAGCCGTTTTGCGCGGTCCCCGCGCACGGCGTGAGCACGAAGACGGCTACCGAGAGCTAGTGGAGTTTTCGATTCTTACTCACTTCACCACCAAAGGACACGGTCATTGTAGCACCGCACTCGTGGTTGGGCTGGCCGTCCGCCCGCGGGCCCGAGCGGAGACGAAGGGTGGGAGTCAAACGAGCGAGTAGCCTGCCTCGGTACGGTGGATGCGACCCTCTTCTTCGAGCTTGATCAGCCCGGAGAGGAGCGAGCGTTCCGCGAGCGCGTGCATCTGGGATGGAACGTCGTTATAGATCGCCTCCACGAGGGCGCCTGCGCTCTGTGGCTCCTTCGACAAGGCGGCGACGAGCTGGCGTTCACGCTCCGCTCGATGCTCGAGGGTCTTCCGGATCACCTTCTTGCCGTCCGGCACCGGTGGCCCGTGGCCCGGGTAGAGCGTGCCCTCGGTGACCGATTCCAGGAGCTCGAGCGACTCTAAGTAAGTCGCGAGATGCCCATCTCTCGGATCGATGAGAATGGACGAAATCGTCGATACGAGATCGCCGACGATGATGGCACCGTAGCGGGAGTCTTGAAATGCCAAATGCCCGCGGGCGTGTCCGGGCACGCGGTACGCCTCGAGCTTCCAACCAGCGCTGGTATCCGGAGCACGACCGAGCTCGATCGTATCCCCGTGCTCGAGCGCCCTCCCGAACCGCCCACCGGGAAGCTCGGTGATGCAGTCCGCGTGCGCGTACGCGGGGACGTCGTAGCGTCGCTGCATTTCAGCGAGCGCGCCGACGTGGTCGGGGTGGTAGTGCGTCAGCAAAATGCCCTCGAGTGTCCGCCCCTCGGCTCGCAAGTCATCGAGCAGGTCCCACAAGCGCGCCTGCTCTCGTTCATCGACGGGAGACGGATCGACCAGATACAACCTCTCCTCTCCGACGATACACGTGTTCGTATGCGTTGCTGGCGGCAGCGTCGGCGTTTGGAGCGGTACCAGAAGGATCCCGGGCGAGAAGTAGATACGGTGAAGTTTGCCCGCTTCGTAGGATTCGGTCATCGCGCGGATGCGCTCACCGAGCGCGTCCTGCCCCTTCGCCCACTCTTCGAGAAGTACTACCATCGGCGGTGCGATCAGGAGCTTGCCGTTTTTCCAACGCGCGAGGGTCTTCTCCGGCTCGACGAAGTCGCCGTCCACGAGCTCGCCGTCCCAGATCTCGACTTCGGTGTCGTCAGGCACGAGTCCGCGAAGAAACCACGTGTCAAAGCGGACGGGGGCGAACGGCGGCGTGGTGATGCGGCAAAGGGGGGCGAGATCGCAGCTGTCGAGATGCTGTCCGTTTCTCTCGAGGAGCGCGCTGAAAGCAACGTCTTCCGCGAGAAGCCGTCGGCGATCCTCACGAAGCTTGGAGGTTTCCGGAGTGTCCCCTCCCTTGCCGAGCCAAATGCCCGTTTCCTCGAAAAGCTCCCGTGCGCCCGCCACCACGAAACGGCTCATGGCTTCGGTTTTGGCTTTATCAGTGAGCCCACGAACCGCGATCGACTCGTCGTCCGCGTCGAGCGTCCCGCCGGGAAACGCGAGAAAGCCCCCGAAGGAGCGCAGCTTCTTGCTGCGCTCGACGAGAAGAAGCTCCTCGGGACGGCTACGGCGCGAAAGCGCGAGGCTAACGGCAAGTCGCTTCATGACGCGATTATAGCCGTCTGCCGGGTTTTAAAAGCGGCGCTATAATGCACCGACTTCAGAAAGGATTCATGGATGATCACGTTGAAGAGCTATGCTGCGGGGGAGTGGAAAGATGGCACCGGGAGGCCGCGGGTTCTCCGGCACGCCGTCACCGCGGAGGAGATCGCCCAGCTCGGGAGCGAAGGCGTGGACTTTGTCGCTATGCTCGCGTACGGTCGCGACAAGGGCGGCCCGGCGCTCCGGCAGATGACGTTCCCAGAGCGCGCGTCCATTCTCAAGAAGATGTCAGGGGTGCTCAACGAGCACCGTGACGAGCTCAACCAGATCGCCGCCAGCTACGGCGCCACCGCCAAAGACGCGGCTCTCGACGTGGACGGTGGTATCGGGACCCTCGCGTTCTACGCGAGCCTGGGCGCGAAGAAACTTCCCGACTCGACGTTTCTCGTGGATGGCGATGCCGCACGTCTGTCGAAAGACGGCAACTTCGTGGGCCGCCACATCTACGTTCCTCTCGAGGGCGTCGCCGTGCAGATCAACGCCTACAACTTTCCGTCCTGGGGCATGCTCGAAAAACTCGCGCCGGCGGTTCTCGCCGGGATGCCGAGCATCGTCAAGCCTGCAAGTCCTTCGGCGTGGCTCGCGTTCCGTATCGTCGAGCTTCTCATCGAATCCAAAGTCGCTCCCGAGGGCACTCTCCAACTCATCTGCGGGTCGGTCGGTGATTTGTTCGACCACATGACGTGCCAGGACCTGGTGTCGTTCACCGGCTCGGCGTCTATTGGTAAGAAAATTCGCTCGCACACAAACATCGTCGCGAGTGCGATTCGCGTCAACATCGAGGCCGACTCGCTCAACTGCATCGTTCTCGGACCCGACGTCGAGCCCGGCTCGGACACTTTCGAGTTCTTCAGAAAAGAAGTGCTGCGCGAAATGACGGTGAAAGCCGGGCAAAAATGTACCGCGATCCGTCGCGTTCTCGTACCAGCAAAACGCGCGGACGCCGTGGTCGATGCTCTGAAGGAAGGCCTCGCCAAGATCCAGATAGGCGACCCCTCGGCGGAAGGCGTTCGCATGGGCCCACTCGTCGATGAAGACGCGGTGCGCGCTGCGCGCGAGGGCATCGCGACCCTTTCAGGCGAAGCCGAGATCGTTTACGGCGATCCGAGCCGCAGTGATTTCGAGCCGAAGGGTGGAGCTTTCATGGAGCCCGTGCTGCTTCTGTGCCGCGAGGGCGCGCATGCGAAAGCGATCCATGAAGTCGAAGTCTTCGGACCGGCGGCCACCGTCGTCGGCTACGAAGGCGTCGACGAAGCAATAGACATCGCACGCAAAGGCGGTGGCAGCCTCGTCGGTTCGATCTTCACCGAAGATGAAGACTTCGCCGCCAAGACGACGTTCGAGCTCGCGCCGTATCACGGGCGGCTCATGGTCATGAACGCGAAGTCCGCGCCCGAGTCGACGGGGCACGGCGTGGTGATGCCGCACCTCGTACACGGTGGTCCCGGACGCGCCGGTGGCGGCGAAGAGCTCGGCGGCGTGCGGAGCCTCTACCACTACATGCAGCGAATCGCGCTCCAGGGCGATCCCGAGCGGCTCGAAAAGATGCTGGCGCCCGCATTGCGTTAGACCCTTAGTCGTGAAATCGCGGCGCGCGTTCGATCAGATCCTCGTCGTCGAGCACAGCGGCTAGAGCCTCGATCCGTTCCCGGTCAGCGCCCCGCCACTCGAGCGCGGCTATATCTTCCTCGAGCGGAACATCGACGCGGAGTGTTGCGAGCTTGCGATACAAGAGTGCCTCGTCACGTTCGTGCCGCAGGTTGGCCGCGAGATCATAGGCCCGTCGGGACTTCACCTCCCAATCCGCGGCATTGTCGGGAATGGACTCGATGTGGCGGTAGCGATCGAGGAGCGCGGCTGCGGATTTCTTGCCCCAACCGAAGATTCCCGGAATGCCGTCTGCCGCATCACCGACGAGAGCGAGGTAGTCCGGGATCGATTCGGGGAGCACACCGAATTTCTCCTTCACACCGCTCTCATCGAGAACGATCTGCCGCCTGCGATCCCAGCACACGACGCGCTCGCCCTCGACACACTGCGTGAGGTCTTTGTCGGGCGACGCGATCACGACCTGTTGCACCGCATCCTCTCGGGCGAATCGTGCGGCAGCCGTCCCCATGGCATCGTCCGCCTCGAACTCCACCATAGGCCAGGTGACGATCCCGAGGGCGCGGGTCACGTCTTCGGCAAGCTCGAACTGCTCCCAAAGCTCGGCCTCGATGCCTTCACCGGTCTTGTAGCCTTCGAAGAGATCGTTCCGAAAGGATTCGATGACGTGGTCGAACGCGCACGCGACGTGAGTGACGTCATCCCCTCGCAACAGCAGGAGGAAACTACGGAGAAGCACGATACAAGCTCCGACTTCGCGCCCCGAGGCATTGGTTCGCTTCGGTGCACCGTAGTAGGCGCGGAACAGCTCGTAGGTGCCGTCGATGAGGTGGACTTTCACGAAGCGGCATTCTAACTCGCGCTCGATGCCGATCAGGCAGAAAAAAACAACGCAAAGTCGCAGGGGCGCAAAGACGCAAAGGTTCGCGTTAATGCTTCAAGCGACTCGGATACTTTGCGCCTTCGCGTCTTGGCACCTTTGCGTTGGTTTTTTTGGAATCAGCCGCTCAGCCTGCCTCTACAACTTGCCTTCGGCTTTGCGGTCCTCGGCATCCCAGAACGTCTGGTACACACGACGTCTTTCGATCATCGTCCGCGCGACGATACGCTCGCCCGTCGCGGCGTCGTTCGAGTGGATGACGAGGTCGGCGAGCACGGCGAACGCCTGCGTGCCTTCGCCGGTCTTGAACTCGTCACCGACGAGGACGAGAAACACCCGGCGCCGGATCTCCGGAGACAGAGTGCACACGATGCGATAGAGGTTTCTCTCCTCGGGGACTCCGTTCCGGGTCGTCGCGACAACGGGATACTCGCCCTGCTGAAGCCTCAGGACTTTCTCTTCGAGCTGAGGGTCGAGTCCCTCTGAGGCGAAGCCCAGCTTTGCGAGCATCGTTTCCAGGCTCTCCGCCTGCTCGCTGTTCGGGACGGAAATGAGTGCGGTTCCAATGGGCGGCGCCGACGGTGGTCGGACCGGCGCAGGCGGCGCAATCACCGAGCTACTCGGAGGCTTGGCCTGCGATTGCGATGCAGACGGTTGAGCCTGCTGTTCCTGTCGAGCCTGCTTAGGTTCCGGGGCTGGTGCGGCGGCGGGGCTGCGGCGCTTCGCCATTTCCGTTCTTTCCAGGAAGCTTGACCGTGGCCTGACACTTCGGGCACTTGAGCATGAACGGCGTATCCGGAATCTTTGCGTCGTCGAGGACGAGTCGATTGGAGCACTTGGGACAGTTTATTTGCACGTCACTACCTCTCGATCAGGTTGTCCATCTCGGTCGCGGGCGCGGGCGCTTCTTCGGTAGCGGGCGGGCCGCCGTTGCCGGGCCGCGCGCCTTCCATCGACAACCTCAACTTGAGGTTGGCCGCGTTCGAGGCGTAGGAGAGTCCAGTCTCCGCATCGAGCACGCCCGACTCGATGAGCCGCTGCAGCTCCGAATCGAACGTCTGCATGCCTTCGAGAGCCCCGTCTTCCATGGCGTCCAGAAGGCTCTTCCCTTCTTTCTCACCCTCACGGATATAGTCGCGAGTTCGGGACGTGCCTCGCAAGATCTCGCACACCGCCATGCGCCCCCCACTCCGCTTGGGAATGAGGCGTTGGCTCACGATCCATTTGAACGACTGCGCGAACCGCGTGCGAATATGGCGCTCTTCGTTTTTGGGAAACACACCGACGATACGATCGATCGTCTTCGACGCGTCGATGGTGTGTAGCGTCGACAGCACGAGATGGCCGGTCTCGGACGCTTCGAGCGCAGTGTTGATCGTCTCGGTATCCCGCATCTCACCCACGAGAATCACCTTGGGCGCTTGCCGAAGGGCGGCGCGGAGAGCGAGTGAAAACGTCTCGGTGTCGGCGCCGACTTCGCGCTGGTTGATAGTGGCGTTCATCGCCGGGTAGAGATACTCGATGGGATCTTCGGTAGTGTCTCAGTTTGAATTTTTCAAACTGAGACACTACCGGATCTTCGATCGTAATAATGTGGATCGCTTTCTCGTAGTTCATCTTATTGAGGAGCGCGGCGAGCGTCGTCGACTTTCCCGACCCCGTGGGACCCGTGACCAGGACGATGCCGTTGCGTTCCTCTGTGATCTCATTGAGCTGGGTTGGGATGCCGAGCTCCTCCACCGTGGGAATCTTGTTGGGGATGACCCGGAACACGACCGAGTAACGACCCCCGCTGGGAAAAAATATTCACCCGGAAGCGGGTCTTGTGCGCGAGCGAATACGAGAGATCCACCGATCCGGTGCGCAGGAGCTTTTCGATCAGGTCCCGTTTGCCCCTCAGAAGCCGCATCGCGATGAGCTCGGTCTGGTACGGGGAAAGCTTCTCGACTCCGGCATAGGGTACGGCTTGGAGCTTGCCTTCGATTTCCACCTGGGGCGGTTTCCCTACAGACAGATTCAAGTCGGAAACGCCCTCAGCAGAGTCCAGCATCTTCGCGAGGAGCGGGTTCATGTCGAAATACGCCATGGGCGAAAGGCCTCCACGGGAAAAAGCAAAATTCTGTTGTTTTAGTTGTTTCGGAAGGCTTTTAGTATACCATGCGAAACTCGCTCATGACGAAGACAACCCCTTTTGCCGGTTGTTTCGCGGACGACGACGAGTCTGAGTTGGTCTTTCTCGGCCTCGCCGACGACACACAGTCGAGGTACCTCGGCGGCTGCGCCGGCGGGCCGGCTGCGATCCGCAACGCCGACGACGGCAAATGTTTCAATGCCACCACCGAATCCGGCGTCGATCTCGAGCACGCGGTGAGCGATCTCGGAGACCGCTATCCCGGCGACAGTTGGGAGGCAAGCGCTCGCGATTACAAGGCGCAGGCGGAAGCGCTCTTCGAGGCTTCTAGAGTCCCGTTCATCGCTGGCGGCGACCACGCCGTCACCATCCCCGTCGTCGAAGCGCTAGTCCCCTGTATCAGAACAAACTAGATAAAACAGAGCTTGCCGAAACCCTTCTAAGTGCATGAATCTTATGAATCTTATGGGCTGGCGAAAAGCCTAACTTTGTATAGTAATCAAAGATCCAGGGGACTAGAGGTGCTAGAACAACCGGTCCACGTCATTCAGATCGACGCGCATCCCGACCTCTAACCCGAATTCGAAGGGAATCGGTTTTCGCACGCGTGTACCGGCGCTCGCATCCTGGAGATGGATCACATCGCCAGTCTCACCCAGCTCGGCATCCGGACGATGAATACGCAGAGTCCTTTTCTCGACCGCTACTCCGATCGCCTCATCATCCACGAGGCACGTGAGCTCCCCGCGGAGCTTCCGGAGCTCACCCACATTCCCGAAGACGCCTTGGTCTACATCACCATCGACATGGATGGATTCGACCCCGGGGTCTCCCACGCCGTCCCCGGAGGGTTGAGCTCGCGCCAAGTGCTCGACTTCATCCAGCTTAAGGTCGGTCTGACAAGACCAGCGCTGGGTCTCCCATCAGGTGGTAGATGCTCAGGAGCTCGTTGCGAGCTCCTGTCTCCGCGAATTGGATCTGAGCTTCGAGCAAGGCGTCTCCGAGACGCACGTGATTTCCGCGCACGAGCTCATGGACGATGGTCGAATGAAAACGACTCGCGGGCTCATGCAAGCTGAGTCCACTCGGTGAAAACGTGGCGATCGCACCCTTCGCCTCAGCTTTGAGCAAGGCTTCACTCAGCGAATCGAAAAAGGGAAAGTGAAAGTAGCCGTTGAGACAGTTCATCGTGAGCACGATCGGTTGTCGGGGTTGTGTGGAAAGCAAGCTCACGTCACGAGAGCGCAGCAGGTTCTCGTCAGCCCATAGATTGATCCCACCGTGCCCCAAGTAGCTGACCAGTGAGGCGCCCGAGTCGAAGGCGTCCAAAACGCGCGATCGCGTTTCCGATACACCAAGCTGGCTCAGATAGATCTTCTCGACCGACCGACCGCCAGAGATCGTTGCCGCAAGCGTGTCGGCATCACGCTCGAACTCACCCGCGCGATCAGAATCGTCCGCGACGAGAACGATCGGGCCCTCGGAGTCGTCGACGCCGGCCTCGAAGGTAAGGATTTTCGTCACCATCGTGGCGAGCTCGGATACCGAAGCGGCCGGTAGGCGCCCGATTGCCAAATCAGGAAGCAGATCGTCACCGTTTATCGCAGCGTAAGCAGGATCCGACGCGGTCCAAAGAAATTCCGTTTTGACCATAAACGGTGGCAGCTGAAGACGTTTTCCACCTAGACGCAGATAGTCTTTGAAATCGTAGGTTCCGTCGCCGAGCAGCAGCACGTACCGAGGGGACGGCGCCCGCCAGTGATGGTAGGCGTAGCTCAGGAACGATTGGATCGCGCTCGGCCGGGCTTCACCGAAGCCGAACTCGGAGTAAATCTCCTCGAGCGAGACCCCCCGGACATCCAAACCTTGATTCTGTCGATGCGTCAGAAGAGGCCTAGCGGCAACGACGAGCTCGCTTGGACCGATGACGAGGTAGTCCGCATAGTTGAGGCTGTTCTTCAACCGGCTCACCACCGGTTCGCTGACCGCCGGCCTGGCCACCGCCTCTGGGCTCGACGCCACGTAGCGATGTCCCGCCCGAGCTCGAAACGCCGCGCCGTCAGCGCTATCTATCTTCAACCATCGCGGTGCGGCGTCCGTCGCGTCCACCACGTAGCTTCCCGTTCCGAGATTCGACAGGGTTGCTCGACCGCTCCCGTCGAAGCGTCCCTCGAACCGGCCCGCAACCGCTTCCAACTGTCGCGAGTACTCGAGCGCCCATCGGTCGACGAACACCATGGAGTACGCCGCTTCCGTGTCACCGACGTTCTCGATTTCGAGGACGTTCTCGCCATCACGCAACACGCCGGGCGGAACCTCGGCTTCCAGTTTACGGGGACGCTTCGCATTCCAGCTGTCTTCACCTACGAGCGACCCATTCACCCAGACACGGACGTGGTGATCCGGGGACGCGGGAAAGTCGCTACCTCCTTGAAGCCACAAGCTCAAATGCGCCGCTTCCGCGCGTGCCGCGAGCCCCGAGATCGCGAACGGGAAACGCTTGCTGGCGCCTCCGAACACCGTGTCCCAGAGCCACGGGTCAACGGCGTCGACAAGAGTCGCCTGGTACAGACGATTCTCCTGTCGATCGATTCGGTGTCGGTACACGGAGACGGGACCTTCACCAACCCCCATCAACTCGACCGGCATCCGTTGGCCCCGTACGCCGATCTCTAGCTCGTAGACGATCTCGTTCCCGTACGGATTGGCCGCCTCACCGTCCCCAAGAAAGAATAGAGTCGAACCGGGCCCGAAACGCCGGCGTTTGGGCTCGACGTGGAACGCCACGCTCTCACCTTGATGGCTCAACCGGAGGTTGGCCGTCGAGATGCCGCGTCGTCGGATTCCAGAGATGCCTTCGAAATCCACCGCGTGGAGCCCTCGCTCGCGCGTGGACAGGTGCGCTATCACCCTCTTGCGCTCGTGACTCGCGTCGTGCGCGTGCTGTCGAGCACCCCCACGACGTGTCGTCTCGAGAAGGCCCCCGCGAAATCGCAATCGAACGCGAAGGGTCCGGACCATCAGCAAGCGCTCCGTCTGCGGCTCCCATCGCAGTGGCGCGAGCTCGACAAGCGCTCTTCGCGTGTCCCTCAGTTGAACCGCCCCGGCTTTTCCGGAGACTCCAACTCTTGAGAGGATGGAGTCATGGCAAGACGAAGCAGGTATTCACCGGAGGTGAAAGAGCGCGCGGTGCGGATGGTCTTGGACCAGCAGCATCAGCACGAATCTCAGTGGGCGGCGATCGTCTCGGTCGCGTCGAAGATTGGGTGCACGTCGGAGACGCTGCGCAAGTGGGTGCGTCAAGCAGAACGTGACACAGGCAAACGCGTGGGGCTGACGACGGACGAGCGCACGCGACTCAAGGCGCTCGAGCGGGAAGTTCGCGAGCTTAAGCGAGCGAACGAGATCCTACGCAAGGCATCGGCGTTTTTCGCCCAGGCGGAGCTCGACCGCCGACCGAGGTGATGGTGTCGTTCGTCGATAAGAACCGCGAGAGCTACGGGGTCGAGCCGGTCTGCCGGATGCTGCCGATCGCCACTTCGCTCTACTACGAGCACAAAGCCCGAGAAAAGGACCCGAGTCGCCTCCCGACCCGGGCCAAGCGGGACCGAGAACTCCGAGAAGAGATTCGGCGTGTGCGGAAAGAGAACTTCGACGTGTACGGAGTGCGTAAGGTATGGCGCCAGCTGCGTCGCGAAGGCAGCGACGTGGCTCGGTGCACCGTGGCCCGTCTGATGCGCGAAATGGGCCTCCAGGGAGCGGTCCGTGGACGTCGATTCAAGACGACGAAGCCCGACCCGAACGGGTCCCGTCCGACAGACCTCGTCGAGCGCGACTTCAACGCGACCCGTCCGAACGAGCTCTGGGTGTCGGACCTGACCTACGTCGCGACGTGGCGCGGCTTCGTCTACGTCGCTTTCGTCATCGACGTGTTCGCCCGACTCATCGTCGGTTGGAGAGCGACGACATCGTTGACCGCCGACATCGCTCTCGATGCATTGGAGCAGGCGCTGCACGAGCGTCGACTCGACCCCGAGGACCCGTTGGTTCATCACAGCGATCGCGGAGTGCAGTACGTCTCGATCCGCTACACCGAGCGGCTCTCCGAGGTCGGCATCGAACCGTCCGTCGGCAGCCGCGGTGATTCCTACGACAACGCTCTAGCCGAGTCCATCATCGGTCTCTACAAAACCGAGGTGATTCGTCGGCGCGGACCCTGGCGCGGTCTCGAGGACGTCGAGTTCGCCACCCTCGAGTGGGTGCACTGGTACAACACGCAACGACTCTTGGAACCGATCGGAAACATCCCACCGGTCGAGCACGAACTGAACTACTATCGCTCGCAACAAGGCTCGCTCGAGGTGGCGAGACTCAACTGAAACAGTCTCCGGGATTCCCGGGGCGGTTCACAGTATAGCGATGTCGAGGATGCGGGACGCGTGAGAGGGCGATAGTCCATCGCCCGCAAAGGTCCGAGCGAGCCGCCTTCCCTGCTCTAGCCGCACCGTCCCGGAGGAAGCCGCGACGACCTCGGGCACCTCGGCCTCCGCTGGGCGCAACGAAAAACTCTCCACCTGGTTCGCCCGAATGGAAACGATCTCGACGTCGTTCGATGCGAGTGCGTCAACCCAAGCTCTTCTCACCGGGAGCGAGATCTCGTCGTCCATTGCAAAACCGGGAATCTCGACGCGCACCGAGCCGTCCTCGAGGGGCGTCGCGTTAAAACCTGAAACTCTGAGCTCGAGCTCGAGTTGCCGCCGGCCCCGCTGACGCACTGTCAAAGACGTGGCATTCGGATCTCCATAAACGACGCGCGGGGGGAGCGCCTCGCCATCCGTCCCCGGCACAAAGGATTCCGGCGGCCGCGCGAGGCCACTTTGAGGTGTTGCCACGACCGGACCGTGGCGTTCGAGGCTTCCCGTTGTCTCGATATCTTCCAACTCGTAGAAATAGGACGTGCCGTTCGTTACGTCGCGATCGACGAAGCGGTAGCGCGCCCCCGACGGAGAGGAGCCCAAGCCCGGGATCAGCGAAGTGTTGATGCGCTCGAACGGTCCCGCCTCGCTCGCACTGCGGTACACGTGAAAGCCGAGGTTGTCGACTTCGGCGCCCGTCTCCCACTCGAGCACCACGGAGCTGTCACCGCCATGGGCGTCGAACGATACGAGCTCGACCGCGGTTGTACACGCGACGATATTGTCGCTATCGGTATTCCGTACGACGAGGAGTTGATAACCGGAGATGGCAGCCGGGGTGACGGCCCTGCGAACGACGGCGCCGTCGAGAAACCGTACTTCGACGACGTAGGTACTGTTCGGGCCCCTCGACGAGCCGCACGTGAGCAGTCCCATGTGAACATACGCGGGGTCTTGCGATCCATGGCCTCGGCCACCGTTGACTTCGCGGACCCCCGAAACGGGGCTCAGCCCGCAGTCGAGCAAACGGATCGTCGCGCCGATGGCATCACGGTCGGCCCCTCCCGCATCGTGCAGCGCCCGGATGACGAGATAGCCGTTGTTATTTGTCTCGTTACGCCACAGCTCGTTAGCCGTATTCTGGTTGATCAGGATGTCGACATCCCCGTCGCGATCGTAGTCGCCGAACGCCGTCGCTTCGCCATTGTCGACACCGAAACCTGCCGGCGAGATGTCGGTGAACGTGAAGGCGCCGTCGTTCCGGAAAAGCTGGTCGTTCCCGTCGCTCGTGAGCATCAAATCGAGATCGCCGTCGTTATCGACGTCACCACACGCGACGCCGTCGATGTTGCCGAGAATACCGGCCGGAACACCGCGAGCGGTGAACGACGCCGAACCGACACCCGTCTGTTCCCAGATCTGGCTGACACCTGCGTCTGTCCAGAAGAGATCGAAATCACCGTCGTCGTCGAGATCGCAGGTCGCGATACCGCCCTTGTTGCCGTTCGTAGCCGCTTCGTCGAAAGTCCCGGCGGTAAAGGTGCCGGCGTTCGCGTCGTTCAGATAGAGGTCTGGGGAGCTCCCGCGACGGTTGAGGATGTCGACGTCCCCGTCGACGTCGATATCGGCCACCGCGGTGTAGTCGCTCTTTCCGGCTTGCGTCGCGGGAAGCGCGGGGGTGGCGACGTAGCTGAACGCTCCCGCCACGTTCTCGAAGATCGAGATGCCTCCGTCTTGATCCGCCATCAGATCCAGGTCACCGTCCGCATCGTAGTCGATGAACCCGAGTCCTTCCGAGTTGAACTGGAACGGTTGTGAGCTGGCATCGAGGATCTGGCTCGGGGTGCCGCCGGCGCCGAAAATCGTCCAGGCGGCACCGCATCCGGACACGCCCGCGCCGTTGTTCAGGTAAATCTCGATGTCCGGCGAGCTCGTGTTGCGGGCAAAGTCCAAAAACCCGTCGTTGTTGACGTCGCCCCAAATGACGCTCCGCTCTCTCACATTGACGAGCCCGGGAGCAAGGCACGCGCTCACATCGGTAAACGTTCCGTCGCAGCTTCCGCTGTTGTCCTGCATGTAGAGACGCGTCCCGAGCGTCGCGTCGTCAGTATTGACGAGAACATCCAAGCAACCGTCGTTCTTGAAATCGCCCCACGCCAGTCCACCGTCCTTCGCTCCGGCGGTGTTCAATCCCGAAGGGGCGCTGACGTTCGTGAACGGCGCGGGTAGAGCGCCCTGCGCCCCCACGCAGATGAAGCTAGTGTTGGTGCAAGCGGCGTCCTTTGTAGGGATGTTCTGGTTGTTGAACGATGTCTGGATCCAGCCGTCGCTCCGGATGACTCGCGATAATCGAATCTCGTCGAGCAAACCGTCGAATCCGAAGTCGGCCGCGAGACGGTTGCCTAAATAGAACGAGTAGGCCGCGTCGGAATCGGCGGGAAGCGTTCCGTTCCCGCTGGCTTGATAGGCAAGTTCCGCCCCGTTTTTGAAGATGCGGATGTTCGTGCCGATCTCGGAGCCGCCCCAGGTCACCGTCACGTACTGCCACGCGCCGTAAGAAACGACATTGTTGTTGCTCACGCGTCTGACCGACGCCGAAGAGTAATTCTTGTTGAACTCGAACGCGTTGACCTCGGGCGCGGTGTTGTCGATCTCGAGAAACCACCGTCCCACGGAAGATGCTCCATACTTCGAGACGATATTCGCGGCGCTGTTGCCGCCAGCCGTCCGGGGCTGGATCCAAGCCGACATCGTCAACGGACCGAGGTCGTCCAAGATCGCGGCGGATCCAGCATCCACGAGATCGTCGATGCCATCGAAGTCGAGCGAGCCGCTGATCTTCCCAGCGACCTGGTCGCCGGTCGTCATCCCACCGCCGGAAGTCCCGTGATTTCCAAAGAACGAGCTGTCGGTGATCTGCGGTGCGGCGGTCGACGGGTCCTCGGCGAGATGCCACACGCCCGAGTAGTTGCGATCCCATAGGCTTTCCGGACTCTCCAGTGAGCAGGTGACCCCGGAGTCGCCATAATAAATGTAGAAAACGGTATCGGCGTCGAATCGCAGTCTCGGAATACGAACCCAAGCGACCAGCGTCCCCGTCACCGCGTCGTAGCTTTCGATCTCGTGG
Source organism: Candidatus Marinacidobacterales bacterium (assembly GCA_965237955.1). Lineage (GTDB taxonomy): Bacteria > Acidobacteriota > Vicinamibacteria > Marinacidobacterales > SMYC01. The sequence continues at coordinate 7,189,296 of OZ250169.1, forward strand.
CTCAGGATTTGAATGCCGTCTGCCGCTCGAAATTGGATGTCGAAACCGCTCGCGCTCGAGACGTTCGCCTGCAGATCCGGATCACTTTGCAAGCTAACGAGAACGGGAAGTCCAAAATGATCGGAGGCGCCGCTGACGCGGGTGTTGTCGATCGTAAGTTGCTTGCGGAACGCCATCGCGGCGTCGAGACGCACCGCTCCCAATACGAACGAGGCCGTGATGATGGCAAGACGCAGATATGGCAGATATAAGGAGCCCATGGTATCCGTGTAGATATTGCAAACCGCATGCCTAGGGCATTACACGCAGAGGCGTTTAAAAATGGGGGTTTTAACTCGTTGTACCCGATAACAGTTGGGGTGTTTGCGCTACGGTGTGTGGGGCTTTGGCTACGTAGGAGTCTTTTCTCTCACAAATTCCCCCGGCGCATTTCTTCGGCCAGATAGTCGGTCGAGCGCCACGAGAGCGCCAAGATAGAAAGCGTCGGGTTCGTCTCGGAAGCATTGGTAGAGGCGGAGCCGTCGACGCGTTTGAGTGCTTATCTTCGATTAATGGGACCAATGCGTTCCATGCTCATGTCGGGAGTATATCCTTTCGTCCACGCCACCAAATTGACGCGATGGTCGTGATCGCGAGTGCCCAATACGGCCACAGGGGCTGGACGAAACCGCCGATGAGGGCGAGAAACGCCACGATGACGAGCATGGCAAGCCTCACGAGGACGTACCGCGCGCGTGGCGACCACCACAGCACGACATCGAAAGGCACGAAAACCAACATGAGCTCGTTGACGCGTAGCTCGGGCCACGGCGACAAGATCGCCCCCCCACACACCAGAGCTCCCATGAGGGCGACGACACCAATCGCGAAGGCGGCTCCCCAGCGTGAAATCCACGCGAGTGCCGCGATCACGAGCACAAGAACCCAGAAGCGAACGAGCGCTGCGCCGACGTCAGCGGACACGGTCGGCCCCTGACGCTCGTAGACGCCCTCCGGTGCAACCCCGAACTCGTCAGTTACGGCTTCGGCGAGAACTTCGGGTATGAACATCGCCGCGTGAGCGTCGATATCTTGGTCGACCCACCGTCCGAGGATCAAATCGCCCGCCGGCACGAGCGCCCAGTGGAAAGCGGCGAACCCCGCGCGCGCGTGGTCGCGATACGTCCGCTGGCTCGGGATCGTCGAGCGCCGGAGTGCCCCATTGGCTGCTGTGTCGATGAGGTCGCGCGGGCGCGTGGAGCAATTATCGAGAAAGTGGCTGTAAATGTATTCGCGATTCTCGGGGAGAGCGTCGTTCTCGAGTGCTTCGACGAGGCTATCGATTTGCTCGTCCGAGAGCGGTAGCACTTGCCTGTAAATACTCCGGTCCTGGCTCTGGAACGCGATCACGAGGCTGACCCAATCCGATACCGAGACCCAGAACTTCGCGCGGCCGCGGACGACGTCCCATCCGAGCCCGAGCGGGCGCGAGAAATCTGCCGTGCCGTAGTTGTAGCAAAGGCCACCGCCGGGAAGATCTTGGTCGACGACGCAGAGCGCAGCGTGTCCGAATTTCGAGAACAGGGCGTCCCCCGGCCCCATGGTGTAGAGCTCGACGCGAGGCTTGGCATCCGCTGGCGTTACTGCCGCCAGCAGCAGCACGAACACAAACAGGCTGAAATCGCGCCGAGCATACACAGGAGACCATCATACCGCGGAGTATGTTATTCTCCGCCGCTCAGAGAGCCACGTTGGAATCGAAAAAGCTGGAGCGCAGCATCGGCCTCATCGGAACCGCCGTAGGGTCGACGATCACGCGTTACGCGGTGGCCGCGGTCATGGCGATCATGGTTCTCCAGACACTGTCAGCGGCTGCGGTGTTTGCCCTTCCCAAGCGGAGCCCCGAGCATTTCGCAAACGCCGCGTTCCGCTTGTCGCCACTCTGGCGTGTCGTATGCAGCGTAGGGCTAATCTTGGTTTCGCTCTTGTTCATCGGAGGCGGCGTTGCCCAGGATCGTTCCGCCGCAAACATTTTCGTCGTCCTCATGCTCCTCGGCGCCGCCTACTACGGCGTTCGCAAGGCCATGTTGCGCCGCCAAGGCCTTCGGATCGAGGACGTGCTCAGGAAGGATCGCGCTCTCGCGTCCGCGAACTAGCGTCATGGAAATCGTCGTTCTAAACCACAAAGAGATCGAAGGGCTGCTTCCCATGGACGAGTGCATCGACGTGATGTCCGAAGTGCTCTCGGCGCTCGCGCGGGGCGAAGCGCACAGTCCGCTCCGCTCGGTCGTTCGTCCTCCCGACACCGGCCACTTCCTCGGGCTCATGCCTGCCTACCGCGGAGGTGCGAACCCCGCCTACGCCCTGAAGGAATTTTGTATCTTTCCCGATAACCCGACGCGCGGGCTCGATCGGCACCAGGGATCGGTGCTGCTCCATAGCGCCGAGACCGGCGAGCTCATGGCGGTCATGAACGGCTCCGCCATCACCGCGATCCGCACCGCGGCGGTCTCGGGCCTCGCGGCGAAACTGCTCGCGCGCGACGACGCCAAAGAGGTCGCGATCATCGGAACCGGCGTTCAGGGACGAATGCATCTGCAAGCGATGGCCGCAATAGGCGGCTTCGAGCGCGTGCGGGTGTGTAGCCGGCGTCGAGAGAATGCGGAAGCGTTCGCGAAGGAGCTCGGCCCGAAGATGCCGTTCACGATCAAGCCCGTCGACGACGTGAAGAGCGCGGTGGAGTCTGCCGACGTCATCAACACCACCACCAATGCCCGTGAGCCGGTGCTTCACCGGGATTGGGTGAAGCCCGGAACTCACATCAACGCAGTGGGCTCGGCCATCCCCACGACTCGAGAGATCGACACCGCCACGATGACGGCGTCGACGCTCTTCGTCGACCGTCGCGAAGCGACGCTCAACGAATCAGGTGACTACCTCTTCGCCGCGAAGGAAGGTGCCATCGGCCCGGATCACATCCGTGCCGAGCTCGGCGAGATTCTCATCGGCGAGCAGGTCGGCCGCCGTTCGCCCGAGGAGATCACGCTCTTCAACTCCCTCGGCATCGCCGTCGAAGACCTCGCCGCCGCGCAGTTCCTCTACAAGCGCGCGCTAGAAAAAGACGTCGGCACCCGCCTCGAATTCTAACCCCTGCCGATGCCCTGCCCCTGCCCCTGCCCGTCCCGGCTCAAACTCTCCCCATCGCCGTTTCCCTCCGTTAGTTGCTAAACTGCGGGCTGACGATTTGGGAGGATTTAATGACCACGGCATGGATTCTGGACGCGGCGCGCACACCCCGCGGCCGCGGCAAGAAGGACAAGGGAGCTCTGAGCGGCATTCACTCCCAAGAGCTCATCTCTCAGACATTGAACGCGCTCGCCGAGCGCACCGACATCGACAAGAAAGACGTCGAAGACGTCGTCATGGGCTGCGTCAGCCAGGCGGGTGAGCAAGGCGCCAACATCGCGCGCAATGCGCTCCTCCTCGCGGAGTGGCCGGACGAGGTCACCGGCGTCACTCTGAACCGTTTCTGCGGCTCCGGGCTTCAAGCCGTGAACTTCGCCGCAATGGGTGTCGGCTCGGGCCAACAGGACCTCGCGATTGGCGGCGGTGCCGAAAGCATGTCGCGCGCGCCCATGGGCTCGGACGGCGCGGGCGCAGACGGCAACAACGAGATTCTCCGTGAGAAAGTCTTCCAAGTGCCGCAAGGCATCAGCGCCGATCTGATCGCGACCATCGAGCGCTTCTCCCGCGAAGACGTGGACCGTTTCGCGCTGCAGTCACAGCTGCGAGCGCAGGCGGCTCAGGAATCCGGCTATTTCTCGAAGAGCCTCGTGCCGGTGAAAGACCCGAAGACCGGCGACGTCGTGCTCGAAAAAGACGAACACCCGCGCGCGGGTACGACGCTCGAAGGCCTGGGCGAGCTCGACGCGGTGTTCACCAAGTTCGGAGGCTCCGCCGCCACCGAGGGCGGCGAGACGTGGGATCAAGTCGCGCTCCGCCGTTATCCCGACGTCGCCTCGATCATCCACGTGCATACCGCGGGAAACGCGAGCGGGATCGTAGACGGGGCGGCCGCTGTGCTCGTCGCCTCGGACGACTACGTCAAAGCTCACGGCCTGAAGCCCCGTGCGCGCATCCGCGCGACCGCAACCTACGGCTCGGAGCCCGTCATCATGTTGACCGCACCGGCGCCGACGTCGGAGCGCGCTCTCGCGAAAGCAGGCATGAGCGCATCGGACATCGACCTCTGGGAGATCAACGAAGCGTTCGCCGCGATACCACTGCAAACGATGAAAAAGCTCGGCATCAACGACGAGAAAGTGAATGTCAACGGCGGGGCGATCGCACTCGGACATCCGCTCGGTGCGACCGGGGCCATGCTCCTAGGGACGGCCCTCGACGAGCTCGAGCGCCGCGATCTCACCACCGCGCTAATCACGCTTTGTATCGGCGGCGGTATGGGGATTGCGACGATTATCGAGCGCGTCTAAACTCAACTGGCCCAACTGGCCGAATCGCTTCGCCGCGCGCGCACGGGCCCTGGCGGCTTCTATTTCGCGATCGCGCGCCGGCGCGTTCGTGACGAGCGAGTCGATGAGCGACGTTGCGACTCGGGCCACGTCCTCGACCGCGCGCTCGAACGCCTCCTGGTTCACCTGCGACGGCTTGTTGAAGCCCGAGAGTTTGCGCACGAACTGGGCCGACGCAGCGCGGATCTCCTCTTCCGTGGCAGGTGGCTCGAAATTGAAAAGCGTCTTGATATTCCTACACATGGTTGTCTTCCTGTTGCGAGGAGTTAGGCTAGGCTCCGCGTCACCCTCCGTGGCTCCGTGGTGAAGGATCCCATACGGTACATACCTACCACCGCGAACGCCAGAGCCCAACCGGCGAATACGTCCAGGGCGTAGTGGAAGCGTCCGTAGACGGCCGCAAAAACGAGGCCGGTGTAAATCGGAAGGAGCCAGTAGAGCCACCGGGGTTGGTACTTCATCGTCACCAGGACAATCACCGTCGAGACCGAGACATGGGAGCTCGGAAACGCACCGCCCCGTGCACCCCCGCGCGCCGCTAAGAAGTGGACCAGCTCATAGAAGAAGTTCCCAGAGAGAGGCTCTGGTAGCGACTCGGACAGATAGAAAGGACTGTCCACGGGAAACAAGATGTAGAACACGTAGCTCGTCGCGAACGTCACCGAGACCAGAAAGAGGAGCTCTTGGAAGGCACGCCGCTTTCCAGTGAAGTACCAGATGCCACCGACGACGGGGAACAGACAAAGGTGCGAGAAGTAACAGAAGTGAAGGTACTCGGAGAACACCACCGAATCCAGATGCTCGCTCAGATAGTGGCTCGGGTGACCCTGGAACAAGCCCACCTCCAACCGCTGGAGCGAAGTGGTCAGCCCCCAGTTCCCGAAGGCGTTCGCGAGAAGCTCGACTTCTTTGTAGAAAATCGGAAACGCCATCGCCGGGTACCAGTCGCGGAAGAATCGCGCGATACTCGGCAACGTCGCCGGCAGGAAGGCGAGAGCATAGACCGCGCCCGCGGCTGCAAGATGCACGAGTGCCAGGCTCTTCCAGTTCGGGCAGCTCGGGAGCGATTCGCGAAAGACAACAATGAGGGCGCCCACCACGACAAGGTAGGCAAGAATGACGATATCGGTGCGCCGTGTGAATCCGCCCAAGGTGATATCCTTACGCCGCCTCGACGGGGGAGACGTGAACTGTTGAAAACGAAGCCCATTCTAGCACTGTTGACGGTGTTTCAATCGGAGGGATCGTGCACCAAGATCGAACGAAGCTGTCGGACGACGAAGTCCAGGAAGAGCTCAAAGCTCTTGCCAATTGGGAGATTGTCGAAGGAAAGTTACATCGCGAGTTCAAATTCGAAAATTTCATCGAAGCGTTCGCATTCATGACAAAACTCGCTATGGTCGCCGAGCGGCTCAACCATCATCCGGAGTGGACGAACGTCTACAACAAAGTGAGCGTGTGGCTCACGACGCATGACGTCGATGGGATTTCGCGTTTCGATTTCGACCTGGCTCAGGCGGCGAATCGCTATTACGGAGAGTAACGATGGCCTCACATCAAGCCGGTATCCTGGCGCCGGGCCCGAGCCTCGGCCGGTTTCTCTTCTTCCAGCTCCTCGCCGGCGACGATCCCGACACGGCGGTGAGCGCACTTTCAGAGCTCGATGACGACGAGGACCTCGTCGTTGGGCTCGGCAGCTCTATCGTCCTCGCGGCCGGTGGCAACGTCGAGGGACTCCGAGTTTTTCCGAGCCTGACCGGTCCCGGTATCGAGATCCCCTCGACCCAGACCGCCGCATTTTGTTGGCTCCGGAGCGAGAGCGACCGCGGTGAGCTCATCCACGGCTCGCTCGAGCTCGAGCAGATGCTCGAGCCTCTCGAGCTGTCCCACGTCATCGACAGCTTCAAGCACGATCCCACGCCTTCGGGACTGGGCAGAGATCTTTCCGGATACGAAGACGGCACCGAAAATCCGGCGGGAGACGAAAGGAGCGCCGCCGCGATCGTGTCGGGACGAGGTGCCGGTCTCGACGGGTCGAGCTTCGTCGCCGTTCAGAAATGGCAGCACGATCTCGTCGGGCTCGAAGCCATGACCGAGGACGAGCGCGACAACATCATCGGTCGGCGACAAAGCGACAACGAGGAGCTCGAAGACGCCCCCGAGTCCGCTCACGTCAAGAGGACCGCTCAAGAGAGCTTCGAGCCGGAGGCGTTCGTCGTCCGGCAGTCGATGCCTTGGTCCGACCCCGACGGCGAAGGCCTCGTGTTCGTGGCCTTCGGCCACACGCTCGATGCGTACGAAGCGCAGCTCAGAAGAATGGTCGGTCTCGATGACGGGATCGTGGACGGTCTCTTTCAGTTCTCACGGCCGGTGTCGGGCGGATATTACTGGTGCCCACCGGTTGCGGACGGCAAGCTCGACCTGCAAGTGCTAACCAGTTAGGAGCATCGCCGTGGGGCTGCTCCGAAGAGCAGCCCTATTACACGGAGCTACTTGGTAAGAGCTTCGTGAACGTTCCCGACGAGCTCTGGGCCCGGCGTGAGGGTTTTGTCGCCATCGTCTTTCCACTGGGCAGGGCAAACCTCGGCTTGCTTGCGGGCGACATAGAGGTTCGCTTTGAACTTCCGCATGAGCTCGTCGATGTTACGGCCCACGTTGAAGAAACTGACCTCGGAGCTCAAGAGCGTGCCTTCCGGGTTGATGATGAACGTCCCCCGAAGCGCCAAACCCGCGCCCTCGACGTACACGCCGAAAAGACGCGAGACGGCGCCGTTCGGGTCGGCACCCATCTGGTATTGCACGTTCTCGAGACTCTTTTCGTGTCGCTTCCACGCGAGGTGGACAAACTGTGTATCCGCGCTCACGGTGATGAGCTCGGCACCCAACTTCTTGAAGCGATCTTGCTGCTCTGCCAGAGCAGCGAATTCGGTCGCTCAGACGAAGGTGAAGTCCGCCGGGTAGAAGAACAAGATCGTCCACTTCCCATCAGACTTGATTTGATCCAGGCTCACCGTCCCGAAATCGTTTTTGACCGGGTCGTAGGTCGCGAGCTCGAAATTGGGAACGCTCTGGCCAAGCTGAAGCCCGCTCCCGTTCGTCGACTCTGTCATGTAAGGTCCTCCTTTTGTAGATCCGAACCGCGAATTCTTGCGCTTTCGCTCCCTTAATGCAACCCTTGTCGATATTAGATGCGAGGAGAATCACCATGACCAAAGATACGACGCGGATCGAGTCCGATTCTCTCGGACCCGTCGAAGTACCGGCAAACCGCCTCTGGGGCGCGCAAACGGAGCGCTCGCGTCAAAATTTCAGGATCTCCGGCGAGCGGATGCCGGACGAGTTGATCAGAACGCTGGCCCTCGTCAAAAAGGCCGCTTGTGAGGTCAACCGCCAGCTGGGGCTTCTCGACGCCAAAACCGCGGACGCTATCGTCTCGGCAGCGGACGAAGTCCTCGAAGGCAAGCACCCCGAGGAGTTTCCCCTGGTGGTGTGGCAGACGGGAAGCGGCACCCAGACCAACATGAACATGAACGAAGTGCTCGCGAACCGGGCGAGCGAGATCCTGGGCGGCGAGCGCGGTGAAAAGCGCCTCGTGCATCCCAACGACGACGTCAACAAGAGCCAGTCCTCGAACGACGTCATCCCGACCGCGATGCACGTCGCCGCGGTCGCGGCATTGCGTACGAGGCTCATCCCCGCCGTCACCGAGCTCGCCGCTCGGTTCGCGGCAAAGGCGCGTGAGCTCAATGACGTCGTCAAGATCGGCAGAACGCATCTGCAGGACGCGACGCCGGTGACGCTCGGCCAGGAGCTTTCGGGCTACGCCTCCCAACTCGAGCATGGCGTGGCGCACCTGGAAGCGGCCCTACCGCATCTCGAAGAGCTCGCGCTCGGCGGGACCGCCGTGGGAACAGGACTAAACGCGCCCCCGAAGTTCGCCGAGAAAGCGGCAAAGAGGATCGCCGAGCTCACGGGCTTTCCCTTCGTGACCGCACCGAACAAGTTCGAAGCGCTCGCCGGAAAGGACGGCCTCGTGCACGCGCACGGGGCGCTCAAGACGCTTGCCGCATCGCTCACAAAGATTGCAAACGACATCCGCTGGCTCGCGTCGGGTCCGCGAAGCGGTATCGGGGAGATCACGATCCCGGCGAACGAGCCGGGAAGCTCGATCATGCCCGGGAAAGTCAACCCGACACAGTCGGAGGCGATGACGATGCTGTGCGCTCAAGTCTTCGGAAACGATGTCACCATTAATATCAGCGGTGCGTCCGGCAACTTCGAGCTCAACGTGTTCAAGCCTGTGATGATTTACAATTTCCTCCAAAGCGCTCGCCTTCTCGCCGACGGCTGCGACAGCTTTCGCGAAAAACTCGTCGTCGGTATCGAGCCAAACGCCGACCGCATCCTAGAAAACGTGGAACGATCGCTGATGCTGGTCACCGCTCTGAACCCTCATATCGGCTACGACAACGCGGCGAAGATCGCGAAGAAAGCGCATGCAGAGAACACGACGCTGCGCGAGGCTGCGATCGCTCTCGAGCTCGTCACCGGCAAGCAATTCGACGAATGGGTTCGTCCCGAGAAGATGGTGGGAAAGGAGACGAAGTGATGCAGATCGGGATGATCGGTCTCGGCAAGATGGGCGCCAACATGACGACGCGTCTCGTGAACGGCGGGCATCATATCGTCGTCACCGACCGGAAACCCGAAGCAGTCGAAGCTGCTGCGGCTGGCGGCGCCGTCCCGGCGAAATCCCTGGACGATCTCGCCGAGAGTCTCGACGCACCGCGGGTGATCTGGGTCATGGTGCCTTCGGGCGCTCCGACCGAGAGCGTCCTTGACGCGCTCTCCCAACGCCTGGATGACGACGATCTCGTCGTCGACGGTGGCAACAGCAACTACAAGGAGACCTTGCGACGCGGCGAGCTCTTGAAAGAGAAAGGAATCAACTTCGTCGACGTCGGTACGAGCGGCGGAGTCTGGGGCCTCACCGAGGGCTACGCCATGATGGTGGGTGGCGACGAGCGTGCGGTCGAAAGACTACGACCCGTGCTCGAAACCCTCGCGCCCGCGCCGGACCGTGGATGGGGCCACGTCGGCCCGAGCGGCGCCGGCCACTTCGTGAAGATGATCCATAACGGCATCGAGTACGGCATGATGCAGGCCTATGCCGAAGGGTTCGAAGTGATGAAGCAAAAGGAAGAGCTCGAGCTAGATGTTCATCAAATCGCCGAGATTTGGCGCCACGGGAGCGTGGTGCGCTCGTGGCTGCTCGACTTGACCGCGCGCGCCCTCGAAGAGGATCAGGACCTGACCGATATCAAAGGGTGGGTCGCCGACAGTGGCGAGGGCCGGTGGACGGTCGCGGAGGCGATCGACCTCGACGTGCCTGCTCCGGTGATCACGATGTCGCTCCTCATGCGCTTCGTCAGCCGTCAGGACGACAGCTACGCCGCGAAGCTTTTGGCAGCGATGCGCAACCAGTTCGGCGGCCACGCGATCCAAAAGCATGACTAGCACTTGCATTGTCATCTTCGGCGCGTCCGGAGATCTCACCAAGCGCAAGCTCATCCCCGCGCTCTCGCGCTTACATCAAAAAGGACGCCTCGATGGAGATGTTCGTATTGTCGGGTTCGCGCGCCGCTCCTACACCGACGACGCTTTCCGGGCGCTCTTCGCAGACAGCATCGACGACGAGCTCGCCCGCCGTCTCTTCTACGTTCGCGGCGATCTGGGAGACGCCGAAGACTACGCGACTCTGGACGCCCGTCTTTCCGAGCTCGAGAACGGAGCCGCGGACCGCCTCTACTACTTCTCCGTCGCCCCGCGGTTCAACGAACCGATGGTCGCGCACCTCGGTGCCGCCGGCATGGTGGCCGAGACCGGAGGCTATCGCCGCGCTGTCATCGAAAAGCCCTTCGGGCGTGATCTCGAATCCGCAAGATCGCTCAACAACGCGGTTCAAGCCGTGTTCGATGAAAGCCAGGTGTATCGCATCGATCACTATCTAGGGAAGGAAACCTCCCAGAACATCTTGTTCTTCCGTTTCGGGAATACGGTATTCGAGCCTCTGTGGAATCGAAACTTCATCGACCACGTTCAGATCACCGTCGCCGAGTCTGTCGACGTCGGTCATCGAGCCGGGTTCTACGACACGACCGGTGTGCTTCGCGACATGTTCCAGAACCACCTGCTGCAGCTTCTGACTCTCATCGCGATGGAGCCACCCGCGTCGTTCGACGCCGACGAAGTGCGCAACGAGAAAGTGAAACTGCTCTCCGCGGTACGAGCCGTGACGTCGGAGCGCGTCGCAGTGGATACGGTCCGCGGTCAATACCGCGGTTACACCGAAGCGGAGGGCGTCGACGATGCATCGCAAACGGCCACCTTCGGTGCGGTCAAGCTCTTCATCGACAACTGGCGCTGGCAGGGCGTCCCGTTCTACTTGCGCTCCGGTAAGGCGATGAGCGAGAAAGTCTCCGAGATTCTGATCCAGTTTCGACGTCCCCCGTACATCATGTTCCCTCTCGCACCGGGCGCACGGCTTGCCAACAACTACCTCGCCATCTGCGTGCAACCGGATGAAGGCATGCATCTTCGCTTCGAAACAAAAGTGCCGGATACGCTGTCGGAGCTTCGATCCGTCGACATGGAGTTTCACTACGCCGACGACTTCGACAGCATCGCGATCCCGGACGCCTACGAGCGATTACTGCTCGACGCGCTCCAGGGAGACGCGTCCTTGTTTTTGAGACGCGATGGCATCGAGCGCTCCTGGGAGATCATGGACCCGATCATTCGAGGCTGGGACAGCGACGACGCTCTCCCACTCGAGATCTACGAACGCGGCAGCTGGGGCCCGGGCGCATCGGGAAAGCTGCTGGCGGCAGACGGTCGTGAGTGGCAACGCGGCTGCGGAATCCATTGAACGTCTTCTCCGATCGAGACGCGATGAGCTTCGCCGTGGCCCGAGCCTTCGTCGACACGGCGAAAGCCTCGGAGCGCTTCGCGGTCGCGTTGATGGGCGGTAGCACCCCAGTGTCTTTCTATCGACACCTGGCCACCAACTTCGCCGACCAGGTTCCGTGGACGCGTGTTCACATTTTTTGGTCGGACGAACGCTACGTGGCGCCTGACCATCCGGACAGCAACGTCGGGATGGCGCGGAAAACGTTCATCGACGCCGTGCCGATTCCCAAAGAGAATGTGCATGCCCCGAGAACGGATCTGGCGGATCCCGACGACGCGGCGCGGCTCTACGAGGAAGACCTCCGCAGTCTCCTCGGGCACGAACCTCGTTTCGATTGGATGCTCCTCGGCCTCGGCGAAGACGGCCACGTCGCGTCGTTGTTCCCGGGCGGGGGAGCGGTCGAGGAACGTGATCGCCTCGTCGTCGCCGTACGCGATAGCCCAAAACCACCACCGGTCCGCCTCACCGTGACACCGCCTCTCATCAATCTTTCTCGAGAAATTCACATGCTCGTCGCCGGTGCATCCAAGCGACACGCGCTTGAGAAATTCGCGGGAAAACAGTCAACGACGTGGCTACGCCCTCCGACCCTTTGGGTTGACCGCGCCGCTTCGATTGGAGATGATCCGCGCCGCGCCGAGACCATAAATCAGTAGGAGCGGGATGAAGAAGACCATCGCCATTAGTGCACTCGCGCTTGCGTTCGCCGCAGGCACCTACGCCCAACAGGGGCACAAAGAGACAGACCGCCTCATCAAGAGAGCGGAAAACATGAAAAAGGACCTCGAAACCGCTACGGCCCAGGTTCACAAAACGCTGGACTACTACAACACCATTATGAAAGGTGGCTCCGGCGACACGCGCAAGCTGTACAAAGACCTCACGAAAGCCATCGAGAACACCGAGAAGCGAGCCGCAAACGTGACGAAGCGCGTCGAGGAAATGGAAGCCGAAGCCCACTCGTTCTTCGGCGAGTGGACCCAGAGCTTGCAGGGAATCACGAGCGAGGATTTGAAGAAGCGCAGCCAGGACCGGCTCAACAAGACACGCGTCCACTTCAGCGAGATTCTTGCGGCCGGCCGCCGCGCGGGTGCGGTGTTCAATCCGTTCATGGGCGCGCTCAAGGACCAGGTGGTTTACCTCGGCTACGACTTGAACGCGAGCGCGGTCGCGAGCCTCTCGGAGGACGCGAAAAAACTCAACGCAGAGGCCGACAAGCTGTTCGCGAGCATCGACGACGTCCAGAACGTCGCGGGCGAGTACGTTCTTTCGCTGAAGCCCGAGTAAGATTCTCTCTAGGGGTTGTCGGACGCCGCAGGGATACGGGCGGCGTCCACATCCCATCCGCCACCGAGGGAGCGGTACAGCACGACCAAGTTCTGCACCGCCAAGCCTTCGCTTTCCGCAAGCTGGTCCTGGAACCGAAATAGAGAACGCTGGCTGTCGAGCACGTTCTGGAAGTTGGTCAGACCGGCGAGGTATTGGGTGCGCACCAGGTCGACCGAACGCTGAGCGGCGTCGGCGGCTTCTCTCAGACGCTCGCGGCGCTCCTGCTCCTTGACGTAGGCAATCATCGAATTTTCGACGTCTTCGATCGCGATGAGCACCGTTTGCTCGTAAGCGAGAAACGCCTGCTGAGTGCGGGCCTCCTCGACACGGACGCGGCTATGAATCCGTCCGCGGTCGAACAGGTTCCAATTGAAGCCGGGGATGATGCTCCATGCGGTGCCTGTGCTTTCGTTTCCGATATTTCCCCAATTGAACGTAAAAAAACCACGCAGGGAGAAGCTCGGGTAGAGATCGGCCGTCGCTACTCCGATAAGAGCCGTCTGAGACGCAAGGGAGCGCTCGGCGGCGCGAATGTCGGGGCGCTGCCGCATCACGTTCGCCGGGATACCAACGGCTATGGAGGCTGGTGGCGTTGGGACCTCGCTTTCTAGTGAAAGCTCTTCGTGGAGCGCGCCCGGCGTCACCGCGAGAAGCACAGCCAGCCGGTTGAGGGCAAAGTTCAGATTTTGTTCGAGTCGCGGGATCGTCGATTCGGTATCGCCGAGATTCGACTCTGCTTGGGCCACGTCGAGCGCCGAGGTGAGTCCGGCATCGAAGCGATCGCGCGTGAGCTGCAGACTTTCTCGCTGCGATTCGACGTTTGCGCGTGCAAACTCGATACGCTTCTGAAACGCCCGGACATCCACGTACGCGAGTGCGACTTCGGCGAGAAGCGACACGAGCACGTCTCGATAGTCTTCGATGGTCGCCTCGTAGCCGGCTTCAGCGGATTCGATGTTGCGAGCGAACTTGCCGAAAATATCCATCTCCCACGCCGCATCGACGCCGATGGACAAAAGAGCGTTGGTATCGGTGGCTCCAGGAAGCGCAATCGGGAGCGCCGCTTTGCTCTGTTGACCGAGGTTGACATCACCGACGGCGTTCACGACCGGCATACGTTCCCCGCGTGCGACGCCGACGAACCCGCGCGCTTCGCTAATGCGTGCGACCGCCTGTCGCAGATTCAAAGTTCTCCAGCTGGGCACGCTGGAGGAGCTCCTCGAGCTTGCGATCGTTGAACACGGTCCACCACGTCTGGAGGTCCGACTCGCCCGCGTCGAGGCCGTTAACGGCTGCCGTACGCCACTGGTCCGGGAGCGGCTGCTCGTTCGGAAGTGGCGCCGGCTGCTCGTAGTCCGGCCCCACTTTGCACGCGGACGCGAAAGCGGCCGCGACGAAGAGAACCTTGAGAGTCTTCATGGCGACTCCGTTGCGCTCGTCGCCGTCGGAATAGGCTCCTTACCGCTCCGGTCGCGCAGCTTTTGTACGAGCACGAAGAACACGGGTATGAGGAAGACGCCGACAATCGTCGACACGATCATACCGCCGAACACCGCTGTCCCGAGCGCTCGCCGGCTCGCGGAGCCGGCGCCCGAGGCTACCAGAAGAGGCAGGACGCCGAAAATGAACGAGAACGCTGTCATGAGAAGCGGCCGGAATCGGAGACGAGCCGCTTCCACCGCGGCCTCGAGCGTCGGCTTGCCTTCATCACGGAGCTGCTTGGCGAACTCCACGATGAGGATCGCAGTTTTCGCCGAGAGACCGATGAGTAGCACCAGACCGATCTGTGTGTAGACGTTGTTGTCGAGCGCTCTCAGCCAAGTCGCGAGAATCGCACCGAGGAGCGCGAACGGAATCGAGAGCAGTACAGCGAACGGAATGAGCCAGCTCTCGTACTGCGCGGCCAGGAAGAGAAACACGAAGACGAACGCTAGGCCGAAAATCATCGGGGCCTTGATTGCCCGCGGCCAACTGCTGGTACGTAACCCCCGTCCACTCGTACCCCATGGACGGGGGGAGGAGCCGCTCGGAAAGCTCCTCCATGGTTCGAACGGCCTCGCCCGAGCTGAACCCGGGCCGGGGAGCGCCGGTGATGCTTGCGGCTGGGTAGAGGTTGTAGCGGGTAATCGCTTGGGCCCCGACAGTGTTTTGAATACTCAAAAGCGTCCCGAGCGGGATCATGTTGCCCTGGGCGTCTCTCACTTCGAGCTGATTGATGTCTTCGACGCGTGAGCGGAACTCGGCATCCGCTTGGATCATGACGCGATACGTGCGTCCGAAGAGATTGAAATCGTTCACGTACGCCGAGCCGAGATACGCTTGCAGCGTGGCGAAGATATCCGAGAGCGGGATTCCGAGTGTTTTTGCCTTGGTGCGGTCGAGCTCCAGGTAGAGCTGGGGCACGTTCGCGCCGAAGCTGTTGTTCACGCGGGCAAGGTTCGGCTGCTGGTTCCCCTCGAAGGCGAGGTCATCGGCGATGGTTTGGAGCTGCTGCACCCCGGCCGCCCCGCGATCTTGGAGCATGTACTCGAAGCCGCCCGCGCTCCCGAGGCCCTGGATGGGTGGAGGGATGAACGCAAACGACGTGCCCTCCTGAATCTGAAGGAGCTTCTGCGTCACCGCGTTCGCGATGGCGGTGGCATGCAGCTCGGCGCTCGGTCGATCGCTCCAGTTCTCGAGCACCGCGATGGCGGCGCCGCCGTTGCTGCTCTGGATCCCGTCGAGGAACGAGTAGCCGCCAATGGTGATGACGTCGGCGACGCCGGGCGTCTCCATCAGCGTCTGGGTTATTCCCTCGAGCACCTCCGCGGTGCGCTCGAGCGACGCACTATCGGGCAGCTTCACGTTAGCGTAGAAGTATCCCTGGTCTTCGTCGGGGATGAACCCCCCGGGAACGACCATGAAACCGAATCCGGTCATGACGACGACCGCGACGAACAGGACCATCATGACGGCGACCCGACGCACGAATAGCTGGACGTAGCTCATGTAGGACCTGGTCGTGCGATCGAAGATGTCGTTGAACTTGGTGAAAAACCAACCACGTTTCGCCGTCGACGACGGACGAAGCAGCATCCCGCAAAGAGCCGGACTCAGCGTCAACGCGTTGATCGACGAGAACACCGTAGCCACCGAGATGGTGATGGCGAACTGTGTGTAGAGGCGCCCGGTGATACCGCCCATCATCGCCGTGGGTACGAACACCGCAAGTAGCACTAGCGTCGTCGCGATGACGGGACCGGACACTTCATCCATCGCCTTCGCGGCGGCCTCCTTCGCGGAAAGCCCTTCGTCATTGATGAGGCGCATCGTGTTCTCGACGACGACGATCGCGTCGTCCACGACAATACCTATGGCGAGCACCAGCCCGAACAGAGACAGCGTGTTGATCGATAGCCCCATCGCCAGCATCACGCCGAGGGTACCGAGAAGCGAGACCGGGATCGTGATCGACGGGATGAGCGTCGTCCTAAAATCCTGCAAAAAGACATAAACCGTGAACACGACGAGAAGAACGGCGATGAACAGCGTCTCCACGACTTCCGCGATGGAAGCTTCGATCGAACGCGTCGAGTCGAAGGCGATCGTGTACTCGAGCCCGTCGGGAAACCGCGTCGCCATCTCGTCCATCGCTTCTCGGATGCCCGCAGCAATCTCGAGCGCGTTCGCGCCCGGAAGCTGATAGACCGCGAGCCCGATTGACGGCTTGCCGTTGAGCTGGACGAACCAGTTGTACGCCTGAGCTCCGAGCTCGACCCGAGCCACGTCGCGCACCCGCACGATGCGGCTCCCGTCGACTTTGAGGATCATGCTCTCGAACTCCTCGACGGTGGACAGGCGCCCGAGCGTGTTGACGGTGTACTGGAAGTCGAGTCCCATCGGAGCCGGGGGCGCTCCTATCTGTCCCGCGGCCACTTGCACGTTCTGCTCTCGAATGGCGGTTACTACGTCGTTGGTGGTGAGTCCGCGCGCCTTGAGCCGCTCTGGCGGTGGAGCTCGCAGAGTTCCGCGCGGTCGGATTGGATAGCGCCGTCGAGGTTTCCTGGGAGACCGCGACCGAGCTCGACAACGTGGGCTTCCACCTCTTCCGCGCCACATCGCCGTCCGGGCCCTACGTGCGCATTACCGGCCAACCGATCCCCGGCCTCGGAAGCTCGCCGGTGGGTGCGTCGTATCGATACGTCGATCGCGACGTCGTCAACGACATCACCTACTATTACGAGCTCGAGGACATCGACTCCGCGCGCACCGAGCGGCACGGTCCGGTGCACGCGGTCCCAACGAAAGTGGACACGCCGGAATCCGCCCCCGAACCCCCAGACGACACGACCCGCATCACCTACGGCACGCCCGAGAACAACTCCATCGAGGTCATCCGCCGAACCCGTGGCTACGTGATCGTCGAGCTCGTGACCGAAGGTTTCTACGCCGAGCCCGTCGAAGACGGCTCGGTGCGCATCATCGTCCCGGGATTCGAAGAGGCAGAAGCCGCGGCGCTCCCTGTCGAGCGTATCTTGCTCGACGCTGTCGCGGGCCGACGGGTCACGATCGGCAAGGCAAGAGCATCCGGTATCGCGACGTTCTCGGGATTGAGGCCCGCGGGGGCGTCCGTGCCTGACGTCGTTGCATCGCGGGACGGCACCGTGCGCGCCCGCAAGCGCCGCGCACGGCGAGCGCTCGCGTCGCGCGAGCTCGTTCCCGGCGAGTGGGCGCGCCTCGTCGACGTCGCCTATCAAGGCGAGGCCAAAAAGGCGCTCATCGAGCTCGCACCTGTGAGGTGGGATGGACCGAACGGCGAGCTTCTTGTCGCGAAGCGACTCAGGGTTCGCGTCAGCTTCCGCGGACGGGACGAGACGCGCCGGCGCACCGCCCGTCGTGGTGCCGTCGTGGCGCGGCTCGCTACCAGGGAACGCGGGATCTACGCCGTACGCTTCGAGGACGTCTTTGCGCGGCGGCGTCCCCGAACCGATCTGCGTTTGAGCCGCCAAGGTGCAACCGTTCCGTTCCACATCGAGCCCCCGGGTCCGTTCCGTCCAGGCTCTGTCCTCTACTTCCTGAGCGATGGGGCGAACGCCAACCCCTACGGCCACGAGGCGGTGTACGAGCTCGAGGTCAGTAAGTCGGGTGAACGGATGCCGATGACCGATAGCGCTCCCGGTTCGACCGCACGCCACTATTGGACAACGGAGCGACGCGAAGAGAATCGCTACTACCAGGCCGCGCTCGTCGACGCGGAGGACCGATGGCTGTGGGATCTGCTCTTGGCCCCGGCGACGAAGTCGTACGAGTTCTCGGCGTCCGGACTCGCGCCGGGGAACGAGCCGAGCCGCGTGCGTGTGTGGCTTCAAGGAGCCACTCATTCATCTCACTCCGTCCGCTTGAGCGTGAACGGTGTCGCTCTAGCCGAGGCACGTTGGAACGGAAAGACGGCCCACCGGATCGATGCGGACATCCCGTCTGGAGCTCTCGACGAACACGCCAACCAGCTCGAGCTCCAAAACGATGCGAGCTTCTCGATGGTCATGCTGGATCGCTTCGAGGTGGACTATCCTGTAAGGCGTCGAAACGCGGCGCCGGTCGTGGTCCTCGATGTCACCGACCACGCTCCGCGCTGGCTCGAGCCTCCCTTCCGCATCGAGGATGGGCGGCGCTACGAATGGCGACAGAACCGCTCTCGGCAGAGGTGCGACGGGCGCGGGACATGAAACGTTTTCTCAAGCGTCGCCGCGCCGAATGGATCCTGTTGGGACCACGGACGCTTCTCGACGCGGCGAAGCCACTCGTCGCGCACCGGCGGCGCCAAGGTCTCCGCACGAGGAGCGTTGCGCTCGAGGACGTCTACGAAGCGTTCGGACACGGCGAAACACCGCCAGGAGCGATCCGCGAGTTCTTACGTCATGCATACCATGAGTGGCGCGGTCTCCGGTACGTCGTGCTCCTCGGCGACGCAACCTTCGATTTCAAGGACCACCTCGGCACCGGCGTCCAAAACCAGGTACCACCTCTCATGGTGCGTACGAGCTATCTGTGGACCGCATCCGACCCTGCGTATGGCGCCGTCAACGGAGAGGATCTGCTTCCCGATATTGCCGTCGGTCGACTGCCGGCGGCATCACCAGAAAGAAGTCCTGACGATCGTCGAAAAGATTCTGGCGCATGAACGCGTCGCATCACACCCGGGGCCGGTCGTGCTCGTCGCCGACAACCCCGATCGCGCCGGCGACTTCGTCGCGCACGCGGAGGAGCTCTCGGCGAGCGTGCTCTATGGCTGGGAACAAAAGAAAATCGGGTCTACGCGGGTTCGTGTGGGTTGAAAACGGCATTTCTGGGTAATGGCGGAAGGAATGCCGCCACGATCTTCAGCTTGAGATATCCCTCGTCACGATAGCCGTAGGCGCGTCGTTGCAGAACACGGATTTTGTTGTTGACCCCTTCAACCAGTCCGAGACTGACTTTGTTCTCAGGATGACAGTAGGAGGCGATACCATCCCAATGGGACTCAATCATTCCGGCGAACTTCTGGTAGGGATGCAGGCGCTGCCATTTGAGGCTGTCTTTCCAACGTGTGAAAAAGGCGCGAGCCCCGCGTTCGGTGCGGTAATCCCAGAGTTGCCCGAAGGCCTCCTTCAAAACATAGGCGGTGTTCAGGCGCCGGTTGGCCTGGAGCAACTTCTTGAGTGCGCGGCGACCGTCCAGGCTCAGGTTCTCCCGCCGGGAAAGCAACGTGTAACGCTGCCCCTTGATATACGACCGGTCCTCGCCGCTGAGGCGTTTGTACTCACGGCGCCGGACCTCATCGAGAGCCTTTGACAGGTGACGCATGATATGAAACTTGTCGAAGATGATCCGCGCATTGGGTGCGTTGTTAATCACCGAGTTCCGGAAGGGCTTCCACATATCCATGGCGGCCAGCTTGATACGGGCGCTTTTCTTCCCGCCCAGCGCCTTGAAGAACAAATCGATGTCGGTTTCTTTGCGACCCTCACCGCCCACCCAGATGGGACGCGCCCGCTCCAGGTCGCTGACAATGACACGATAGTTATGTCCCTTGCGGATGGAGATCTCATCGATACCGATGGCCCGAGGCGCCGGCAGCCCCGCCCGCTCGACTTGCTCTTGCATGTAGAGCTTATCCAGGTCCTTCACCGTAGTGTGGTGCAGACGTTCCATCTCGGCCACCGCCTTGTTCGGCATATCCCGGCACAGCTTGCCCACATGCGTCGCAAAGCGCTGGGTGTAGCGCGGGTTGTTCGCCAGCCAGTCCAAGTGTTCTACATGCACACCACCGCACCCACGACAGTTGACGCGCCAACGCTCGTATTCCAGATAGATCCGCCAGCCTGCCAACGACAGGTCGCGGACCCGGCACACTTGCTTGTCATAGCGCCCCCGGCACCGATGCCCACAGTACGAGCACACGGCTGTTTTTTTCGCCTCTTGAGCTGGATGACGCGGGCGTATCGGTCACCGAATACACCGTTCAATCGGGCGCCAGCCACGAAACCTGGTAGCGCAAAAAGCGAGCGGATCGACTGGGGATTTTTCACTCGGTTAGCCTATCCTAAAAACGGATCACTTCTCAGCACCTGATGAAGTGCTGA
This sequence comes from Candidatus Marinacidobacterales bacterium, assembly GCA_965237955.1. Classification (GTDB taxonomy): domain Bacteria; phylum Acidobacteriota; class Vicinamibacteria; order Marinacidobacterales; family SMYC01. Next base: position 7,209,707 of record OZ250169.1, read on the forward strand.
ATACCTTTTCCACACAATGAGTTACACTATTTCTCCGTCAGCATTCGCCCACAGATTTCCGCGTAGACCCAGAAAATCTATCTCACCGAGCAGTCACCAGCGGAAGCCCGCGCGGCCATCGTCGATGCGTTCGGTGCCGAGGCGTCGCTCGTGAGCTACATCGGTCATGGCGCGATCCACTTCTGGGCTGACGAGAACATCTTCAATAGCGGCGACGTCGCGACGCTCGGCGAGCGCGACCGCCTTCCGCTTCTGCTGACGATGAACTGCCTGAACGGATACTTTCACTTCCCGTACTTCGATTCCCTGAGCGAGTCGCTTCTAAAGGCCGATGGCCGTGGAGTCGTGGCCGCTTTCTCCCCCACGGGCCTGAGCCTCGAAGACCCGGCGCACGTGTATCATCGCGCACTTCTCGAGGAGCTCATGAGCGGCCAGCACGAGAGACTCGGAGATGCCATCCTCGCTGCGCAGAGCGTGTATGCGAAAAGTGGCGAGCTCCCCGAGCTTCTGAGCATTTATCATTTACTCGGCGATCCGGCTCTCGTCATAGAGACCCGCTAGCGCCCGTACTGTACTTCTAGATCCAAGCCAGCAAGATTCTCCTCCTCACGCGCAGATGCCATTCGTCCATGAAAGGATTATGTCCTTTCTAGTTGCAGTCCTATCTGACCGAAGGACGCAGTAAACTAACTTGGCATCTTCATGTATCGTTTTTTCGTTTTGGTCGCGACTCTGTCGATCGCACTTCCGTCGTTCGCTCAGGAGACGCGGCAGGAGCTCCTGCGGGAACAGCGCGAAGAAAAGCGAGCGCACGTCGAACCCTACAAACTCAACCGCGTCGAAGAACAGATGGTTCGATTCGACAAGGCAGAGTCGCCGACGATCGCCGATCGGAATTGGAAGGGCTTCTATCCCCGCATTGCTTGGCCGGCTCGGGGCTCGGGCGCGGCGCTCGGGTTCCGGTACTGGCAGCGTGATTTTTGGGGGCGCATCGACGCGGCAGGTGCAGCATTCTATTCGCTGAAAAGCTATCAACATTATGACGTTCAGCTCGGGCTCATCCCTCACGTGGGACGGCGCATTCCGCAGAAGTCTTGGAGGGGGGACGATGTCTACGAGCTCGCGAGCACGCAGCCGGGCTTTGCGCGCATTCCGTTCTACATGACGCTCCGCTATCGCTACCTTCCACAGGAGGACTTCTACGGGCTCGGACCGGACTCAGAGCTCGAGAATCGGACGGCCTATCTCCAGGAGGAGGGCCGTCTTTATTTCACGACCGGATATCAGTTCACCAGTCACTTCGTTTGGCTTCTCAACGGCGGTTACCAACGGAACGAGATCAGAGCGGGCAAGTCGAGCACTTTCCCGAGCACCGAGGAAGTCTTCGACGATATGACAGCGCCGGGCTTGGCGAGTCCTCCGAACTACGTTCGTTGGGGCACCCAGTTCTTCGTCGACTACCGGGACGAACCCGGAAACCCTCACAGGGGATTCATGGTCGCGCTCGCGTACGCGCGGTTCGATGACCGAACCGAGGACAGTTTCAGCTTCGACCGCTATGGTCTCGACGCGCGCGCGTTCGTCCCGCTGGGCTCACCCCAGCGCGTCCTCGCCCTTCGAAGCGCGTTCCTCATCGACGAGGCTGACAGCGGAAACGTGGTGCCGTTTTTCATGCAACGCTCGCTCGGTGGAAGCCATACGCTTCGCGGATTCGACAGCTTCCGATGGCGCGGCGCCAGGGTCATGCTGTACCAAGCCGAGTACCGCTGGGAGCCGCTTTCGTTTTGGGACCTCAACATCTTCGTAGATGCCGGCGCAGTGGGCGGGCCGGTCGAGAGCTTGAGCTTCGACAACCTCGAAGTGGACTGGGGGTTCGGCAGCCGCTTCAAAACGTACCGCGACATCGTCGTGCGGTTCGAGATTGCGTTCAGCAACGAAACGACTCGTTACTACCTTCGCGGGTCGACATCGTTCTAGGAGTTTTCGATGAAAGCCGTTCTATTGTTGCTGCTGCTGGGACAGAAGTTCTACTCAGACGATCCCATCAAGGACGACCACGACAATCTGCCGATCGATCCGCCCGCGATGATCGAGCTGAGCGCGACGTACGACTTGTTGTCGAACACCTTTGCTGCGCCGGAGCTCGAACAGCCGATTCCACGCGCGATGAACACCAACACCCTCGGCGAAGTGCCGAACTCGAGCTGGTTCACGAACCGCATCGGCGTGAGGAACATGAGCCTCGAGGAGCTCGCCCAAGGTCCCGGAAGCGGGGGGGGGCCGATGTCAGCCGACCACTCACCATCGTCAGCGCGAAGCAAGGTGGTATCACCCCCGGCTTCACCATCCGCGACTCCCGAGGCAACGTGTACTTCATGAAGTTCGACCCAAAAGCGCATCCGAGTCTGTCGACCGGAGCAGATACAGTTTCCAAGAACTTTTTCCACGCGATCGGCTACAACGTTCCCGAAGCCTACATCGTTTACGTTCGAGCGGATAACTTCATTCTCCACGCCAGCGCGGTGATCAATTTGCCCGGCGGCAAGGAAGTACCTATGGATCGCGAGTACCTGGAGTTCATGCTCGATAACGCCGCCCGTGTCCCCGACGGCAACATCCGGGCGGTAGCGAGTCTCATGGTTGAAGGGGAGCTCCTCGGCCCGTTCAGGTTCCACGGCGCCCGGCCCGACGACCCCAACGATATCTTTCCTCACCAGCATCGGCGTGAGCTCCGCGGCTACCGCATTTTTTGCGCATGGCTCAACCACGACGACTCTCGCAGCATCAACACGCTCGACACGTTCTCGGACCAATACGTACGCCACTATCTGATCGATTTCGGTTCGACACTAGGAAGCGGCTCGGACGTGTTCAGCAACATCGCACCGCAGGACCCTAGAGCTGGCAACGAGTACGTGATCGACCTGTCCGCGGCGTGGAAGACGGCTTACACGCTCGGGCTCTGGGAGCGGCCATGGCGGCAGGTGAAGTACCCGTACTCCAACTTAAGGATACGCGGTTTTCGACCAAGCCGCCAACTGACACGAGTCAGCAACCACGGTGAGAATCGTTTGCCGAAATAAGGATTAAATGACTCCGTCTCCGGTGGGGATGCCCGACAGCTCTTGCCGGCCGAGCGCGGTGTAAACGGCCAGAACTCGGCACGAAATTCATCGCCCTACTGTGCGCCGCAACAAAGTCTCTTCAGATGGCGCTTGTGAGAGTAAACTCCCGTCTTCATTACCGGGATACGCATCACCTGGAGATCACCCTGGGCGAATACGCGCACCTTGCAGGTGAGTTTCGGTGTTATCAGAGGAAGGCCAACGGGTTCGCGCGGGGTGCAGACGTTGCCATTCTCCGGGAGTAGTTAACGAGTAAGGGGCAAGCCCTCATAGACCTAGGTCGGAGCCGCGGCTCCGGCGCGGGGATAGACTAGGAGAAAACCATGAGTGACGTAATTCCGTACCCTATCAACTTCGAAACCAAGGGAATCACCGGCCGTGATGGTTACATCGTTGCCGAAGCCCTCTATTTTGCCACCAAGTGGATTGACGAGATGCCAGACAAAGTGCGGCCATCATCCGACCAGCGCGACATTTTGCGAATATTGAATGCCGCCTTTCCGGGATTGGGTAGATGTTTTCGGGCCCGCCTAGAGAACCTGCAAATTGTCCACCTCTAGCACGCAGACGGGTTAGGGACTGGCCGCCAACACTTGGTTGCGGAAGCACCCGCACTCCGGCGTTTCGAACGTCGGCTCTCCGAACCCGAGGTTGATTGCATCCGGCGGCGCCGCCTCCACCACGCGACGGATGAGAGAGATGCCGAGGCCTTCGAGACGAGAAGCGGGCTTTGGCAACGGGTTCAGGGACGCAAAGCGTCCTCGAGCGCGACCGCGGCGTCGGTTCCCGGGTCGCGATATTTGACGATCACGGGTGCGTAGAGATGCACACCTTTCGAGGCGGCGAAGCTTCCGCCGGCGGGCCGGCTTCCGGGAACCACGACCGCTCGCGGCGGTATGGTCAGCGGCGAGTCGGCGCTCGCCCGGAGCACGTCTTCCTTGACCAGATCGTAGACCGGTGTCGAGCGAGTCAGGACGGTGCCCGGCGCGAGCACCGCTTCGTCGCGGACGAGCGTTCCCTCATAGATGCCGCAGTTGCCTCCCACGAGAACGTTGTCTTCGATGATGACGGGCCGTGCGCCGATCGGCTCCAGCACCCCGCCGATTTGAGCGGCGGCCGAAAGATGAACCCGCTTACCGACTTGTGCGCACGAGCCGACGAGAGCATGTGAGTCGATCATCGTGCCTTCATCCACGTACGCGCCGACGTTGATGAACATGGGCGGCATGCACACCACGCCCGACCCGACAAAAGCGCCATCGCGGATCGAGGAGCCGCCGGGCACGACGCGCACTTGCTCCTCGAGCTCCAACCCTCGAAGGGGCAACGTGTGCTTGTCGAAAAAACGCATCCGCGGCTGGTCCATGGAGAAGTCCGTGACCTGCCCGATGCGGAAACCGAGGAGGATGCCTTTCTTGACCCAGGTGTTCACCACCCAACCGTCGCGCCCGGGCTCCGCCGCCCGAACCTCACCCCGCGACAGCTTCGCGCGAAGCTCCACGAAACTGCTCTCCGCGTTCGGTGGAAGCCGGGAACTCTCGTAAAGCTCTTCGATCGCGTTTTGCAGCGCGGTCGTGCTCATCGAGATGTCTCGGCGCCCCGAGACGCTTCGACCAGGTCGAGACGCGCCAGGTGCCCTCGAAGCTCGTCGCGGTTTTCGAGCTCCATCGGGACCAGGGGAAGCCGGTAGTTCTCCTCGATGAGGCCCATCATCGAAAGCGCCGCCTTCACCGGAATGGGGTTGGTCTCGATGAAGTTCGCTTTCATCAACCCCAGTAGTCGGAAGTGCATATCGCGCGCATCGGGAAGCCGACCCGCGAGCGCGTGGCGGACCATGCTGCTCATCAACTTCGGTGCCTCGTTGCTGACCACCGAGACCGCACCGTCACCGCCGAGCGCAATGATGGAAAAGGTCAAGTCGTCTTCGCCGGAGAGGACGCTGAAACCCGGAGATCTCTCCGACAAGATTTCCATGGCTTGTGACACGCTGCCCGAGGCCTCCTTGATCCCGCGGATGTTGCCGTGCGCGGCCAGGCGTTTTACCGTCCCGGGCAGCAGGTTCGAGCTGGTTCGACCCGGCACGTTGTAGAGGATGACGGGTACTGAAACTGCGTCGGCTAGCTCCGAGAAGTGGCGGTACATCCCTTCCTGCGTGGGCTTGTTGTAGTACGGTACCACCGAAAGAATGCCGTCGATCCCGAGCGATGCCGCGGCTCGTGCTTGAGCGACGACGCGTTCGGTGCTGTTTCCGCCCGCGCCGGCGATCACCATCGTGCTCGTGTCGGTCCGTTGGCGCACGATCTCGATGACGCGCAGCTGCTCGGCGTTGCTGAGAGTCGCGCTCTCCCCGGTGGTCCCGCAGGGAACGATTCCTTCGACGCCTCCCTCCAACTGCAACCCCACGAGCTTCTCGAGTGCTTTCTCGTCGATGGATCCATTTCCGGTAAACGGCGTCACCAGAGCGGTAAACGTTCCTTGCCATTGCTCAGCCATGACTTACTCCAGCTCCATCAGAGCAGAAAACTCGAAGACTCCTCGTTTGCCACGAATCCATTCCGCGGCAAAGAGCGCTCCTCGAGCGAAGCCCTCCCGGCTTCTCGCGGTGTGAGCAATCTCCACGCTGTCGGCGACGCTGTCGAAGCCCACGACATGCCGACCGAAGGCGGCCCCCGCCCTCAGCGATGACACGTGGAGGGCGTCGGGAGCGATCTTTCCCGTTGGATTTCCCGGTTGCACGTGGGTTTTCGTCGGCGTCTCCGCGAGCACGATCTGCGCTAGTCGGTGCGCCGTTCCACTGGGAGCATCGACCTTGTCGCGGTGATGGTGCTCGAGAATGTAGGCGTCGTAGTCGGGAAAGCGGCCGAAGAGGCGCGCGCCGTTCTCGGCGAGCTTCAAGAAAAGGTTCGCCCCAATCGAGAAATTCGCCCCGTAGACGAGAGCGGTACCGTGCCGCTCTACCGACTTCCGCGCATCGTCGAGTTCATCGTACCACCCCGTTGTCCCGACGACGATTGGCACTCCCGACTCGGCAGAGCGACGGATGTGGGTCAAAGCGGCGTCGCCGCGGCTGAAGTCGACGACCGCGTCGGCGGCGGAGAGAGCGCCCGCGTCGAGGCCGACCCCGTCTCGATTCGAGCCGCTGTCCAAAACCAGCACGATCTCGTGCCCGGCGTCGGACGCGAGCCTCGACACCTCTGAGCCCATCCGACCCTTTCCCACGAGGACCAATTTCAAGTTGTCGACTCCGTGTCCACTCGCGCCGTGTCTGCCGGCTCTGCCTCCACCGGCTCGAAGAGCTCGGGTTGGTCCACGCCCGCGAAGAACTCTCGATGAAGCCGCCGAACGACTACATCGGCATCGCGCTCGCGCACCACGAAGGAGAGGTTCATCTCCGACGCCCCATGAGAGATCGTCCGCACATTGACCCAGTCGAGGGCGCCGAACGCGCGCGCGGCGATGCCGGGAGTCGAGCAAAGCTCCTCCCCGACGACACACACGATGGCGCAGCCGTGCTCCACGGTCACTTCGGCAAACACCGATAGCTCCTCGACGGCGTCGGACAATTTCTCGATAGAGTCGACGGTCAAGGAGACACTGACCTCGGAAGTCGAAACGAGGTCCACCGAGACCTCGTGACGATCGAACACCTCGAACATCGACTTCAAGAAACCGTGAGCCATCAGCATGCGGTGTGACTTCACGTCGATCACGGTGATGCCCTTCTTCACCGCAATGGACTTTACCGGTACGCCCGCCCGACGCAACCGGGCGGTGATGGTCGTGCCACTCGCGTCGGGCCGGCGTGAGTTCAGGATCCGCACCGGGATGTTCCGGGCGACGGCGGGCTCGATCGTGGCCGGGTGCAGCACCCGGGCACCGAAGTACGCGAGCTCGGCGGCCTCGTCGAAAGACAGCTCCCGAATTTTCCGGCTCTCGGGCACGATCCGATGATCCGCGGTGAGCATCCCGTCCACGTCGGTCCAGATCTGGATTTCGTCGGCATCGAGTGCCGCTCCGAAAAGCGCGGCCGTGTAGTCCGAGCCGCCCCTGCCCAAGGTCGTTGTCTCGCCGTCCGGTGTCGCTCCGACGAAACCTTGCACGACGGGGATCTTACCGGCCGCAAGCTCGGGAGCGATGGTCTCCTGGCAGCGCTCGGCGACTCCCGTGAGCATGGGACGTGCCTTGCCAAAACGCGCGTCCGTCAGCATGACGTTCTTCGCCTCCACCGGCACGACGTCGAGTCCCCCGGCGCGCGCTTTCGCCGTGAACAAGAGTACCGACAGCCGCTCTCCGTAGCTCACCATCGCGTCTTGGATGCGCGGGGTGAGCTCTCGCAGCAGAGCGACGCCGCGCACGAAATCCGTGAGCTCTTCTTCGCAATGCGCGGCCTGCTCCATGACTTCGCCCTGGGCGCGTTGTCCGAGCTCCAGGTCCAGCGCTATCGCACAGTGCTGGCTGACGAGGTCGGACAGGATCTGGCGGGCCGCGGCGACATCACCGGAGAGCGCCGTTCGCCCGACGCTGAGGAGGGTATTCGTTGCGCCGGCGACCGCGGACAGCACGACCAAAGGACCGCGCTCCCGCTCGCCGGCCACGATCTCGACGGCTCGGCATACGGCCGGCGCGTCTTGCACAGACGTGCCGCCAAACTTCATGACAATCATCGACGTCTAAGGATAGGAAAATTCACACGTGTCTGGCCCCGGTCCGCACGAAATTTCCCCACGGGGATGGGACTGTGCAGTCCGATTGAGTCCTGGTGAGGGTAGCAGAACTCGAGCAAACAGGGCAAGGCGGCTGAGAGTGTCTCCCGCCGGCACCAGCGCCCTGAGAAGGTTAGACTCTCCCCGCCGATTTTCTTGAGCGCTTCTCTCTGGACAAGCGTTCGAGGAATCGGGCATACTCGGGACCGAACGAAGACTCTTCCTCGACTGCAAGGAGGTGGTTGAATGGCTCTCGTTAGCCTCGTTAGCCTCGTTAGATTGTTCGGTGCTCTATGCCTAGCTCTCGCACTTCTTGCGCCTGCCAATCTGGCCGCGCAGGATAAGCCGGTCGTGGTCATCGAGACGAGCATGGGTGACATCACGGTCGAGCTCAATCGGGCGAGAGCTCCAAAGTCCGTGGAAAACATCCTTTCCTATGTCAACGGCGGTTTTTACGATGGCACGATCTTTCATCGCGTTATCTCCAACTTCATGATCCAGGGAGGAGGTTTCACACCCGACATGGAGCGGAAGCCCACTCGGGATCCCATTCAGAACGAAGCGGACAACGGGCTGAAGAACCGGCGCGGCACGCTGGCGATGGCCCGCACCGCAGAGATTCACAGTGCAACCGCCCAGTTCTTCATCAACGTCAAGGACAACTCTTTCTTGGATCACAAAGGGAACAGCTCGCGCGATTATGGATACGCCGTCTTCGGGAAAGTCACCGATGGCATGGATGTCGTTGACAAGATCAAAGACGTCAAGACAGAAAAAGACGTCCCGACGGAGACCGTTCTCATCAAGACGATCCGGCTTCAGACGGTGGAGTAGCGTCGCGGCGCAGGTGTCGCACGACCTGCGTCCAAGCGTGGCGTGGATGTTTTACGCTCCTTCGCCCGGTCTTGACGCAAGCGTAGGCATCGCGCGTCCCCGCCTCTGTGCCGCCTAGTAGCTCAGGTTGCGGTCGTGCTCCACCGCCAGGTCCGCGTATCGCTTTGGATCCATCCAGCTCGCGTTGACAGCGTTCAAGTCGTCCTCGGAGACCCCCCGGGCCTTCCCGCAGAGTCCTCAGACGTAAACAGGGATGTTGTGCTCCACCGCGAACTGAAAAAGCTCCTTGAGCGGCGGCAAACTCACCGGAAAGATGCTCTCGCGAATCGCCTGCTTCATCAGCAGGGTGCCATCTCCGACGACGGCCACACTCACCTGGTGGCCTCCCTCTACGGCACCCTTCGCAACCACAAACGGAAGTCCGGCCCGAGTGGGATCTTCCGAGCCGTGGGTTGAGGTAATGAGAATCTTGGCCATAGGAAACCTCCTAAGAACCAGATTGTACGAGGAAAAGGCCGGCGAGTGAAAGCGTGGAATGGCGAGCTTCGTCTTCACCTCCTGGCTGTCCAACCTCAGGGCTCGACGTCCAGGGCAACGTCGAGAGCGCGAGCGCTGTGGGTCAAGGCGCCCACCGAGATCCGATCGACGCCCGAATCGGCCACGGCCCGAATGTTCTCGAGGGTGATCCCTCCGGAGGCCTCGGTGAGGATCTTCCCGGCACACATTTCGACAGCGCGCCGCAGGGTGTCGGGGTCCATGTTGTCGAGCAGAACGGCATCGACTCCGAGGAGGAGAAGCTCTTCGAGCTGATCGAGGCTGTCGACTTCGACCTGGATCGTCGTCAGAGCGCCAAGGCTCTCGCGAGCCCGCTCGACCGCCTGGCGGATGCCGCCGGCGAGCGCGACGTGATTGTCCTTGACGAGCACGGCGTCGTAAAGCCCGTAGCGGTGTGTTCCTCCTCCCCCCGCGATGACGGCGTATTTCTCCAGAACGCGGAGCCCCGGCGCCGTTTTTCGCGTGCTCACGAGGTCGGGGGGATTGCGGCCGATGGCCTCCTGAAACGTGCGTGTAGAGGTGGCAATGCCGGAAAGCCGCCCGACGAAATTGAGCGCGGTGCGCTCACCGGTGAGGATCGAGCGGGCGTCTCCGGAGAGACGAGCGAGAGGCTCGCCGTACTGCACGTCGCTGCCGTCGGCGGCGAGCGATTCAAAGACGAGATCGGGATCGAGCCGGGCAAAGACCCGCTCCGCCATGAACAGGCCGGCGAGGCGCCCGGGCTGTCTCGCAACGAGGTGCGCGATCGCCTGCCTTTCCGGCGGCACGATCGCGTTCGTGGTGATGTCACCTGCGGCCGCCAAATCCTCTCTCAAGGCGTCCTCGACGAGAGTGTCGGTGACGGTCGCGTGAGGCGGCTGCGGGTGCAGCTCGTTCGGCCTGTTCATCGGCCACGTCTCACAGCTCGAGCATCCGCTCCACGGCTCGTCGCGCCCGCGCCGCGATCTCCGGGGCGATCTGGACCCGATGCGTCATCGTCTGGAGCGCGTGGAGAATGTTGGCGAGCGTGATGCGCTTCATATGGGGGCAGAGATTGCAGGGACGGATGAACTCGGTATCCGGGTTGTCGATCTGGACGTTGTCGCTCATCGAGCACTCCGTCACCATGAGAACCCGGCCGGGTTTGTGGTCCGAGACGAAGCCGCTCATCGCGGAAGTGGAGCCGACGAAGTCCGCTTCCGCGAGCACACCGGGTGGGCATTCCGGGTGCGCCAGAATCGTGATGTCGCCGTACTGCTCGCGCGCGCTCAAGAGATCCTCTGCCGTGAAACGCTCGTGCACCTCGCAGCGGCCTTTCCAGAGGATGACGTCGACCTTCGTCTGCTGGCTCACCCAGCGCCCAAGGTACTCGTCGGGGAGGAAAATGACCCTTTCGGCGCCGAGCGACTCGACGATCTCAACGGCGTTCGACGAGGTGCAGCAAACGTCACTTTCCGCCTTCACTTCGGCCGAAGTGTTGACGTACGTCACGACCGGAACGCCGGGGTAGCGCTCCCTGAGAAGACGCACGTCCGCACCCGTGATGGAGGCGGCAAGAGAGCAACCGGCTTCCGTGTCGGGAATGAGAACCGTTTTTTCCGGGTTCAAGAGGCTGGCAGTTTCCGCCATGAAGTGCACGCCGGCGACGACGATGACCTCGGCGTCCGTCTCCCCCGCGAGTCGGGCGAGAGCAAGCGAGTCCCCCGAGCGATCGGCCACGCCGTGAAAGATCTCCGGCGTCTGGTAGTTGTGGGCGAGCACGATGGCGTTTCGCCTGCGCTTCCACTGCTCGATAGCGTGGATGTAGGGGGCGTGCACGCGCCACTCGAGCGCCGGCACGACGGCTCGCAGTCTCTCGTAGAGCGGCTCGGTCTCTCTCGCAATCTCGGGCGTCCACGGGGGCGGCCCCAGGGCGACCGCGGACTCGGTATGGCCGTGTGTCATGGTTCTCGTCCCTTCATTATGCTCGCCAAATAAAAAGCGCGCCAACGCGCCTGATTATGCTCTGGAAGAGTATAAAGTAGCCTGGAGAAGTTGTCAACCGCGCCGGGGAAATCGCACTCCGGCACTCGGCCGCTCGCGTACGACATCGCGTCGAAACCGAAAGATCTCCGCCGGACGTCCGCCCGTTTCGGCAAAGCTGGCGCCGGTGCCTTCTACGAGCCGGCCCGTCTCGAGAAGTCGCCGGAAGTTCTGCTTGTGCAGGCGCACCCCGGCGAGAGCCTCGACCACCTTCTGAAGCTGGAGCAGCGTGAACGTCTCCGGCATGAGCTCGAAGACGATGGGCCGGTAGCGGATCTTGCTCCGCAGGCGGCCGAGCGCGGTGGCGAGGATGCGCCGATGGTCAAGGGCCATTTCGCGGCCGGAGTGCGTTGCCAGGCGCGCCTCCCAGAGAATCTCGTAACGTTCCAGCACGCGCTCGGGATCCCACGGTGCTTTTCCTTGACCGAAAGCGATCTGGACTCGCTCTTTCCGTTGTTTCGGGGCTTTGTCGACCCAGCGCCTGAGCCTGGGCAGAAGCTCCTTCTGGAATTGGGAAGTCGGTCCCTCCCGACGATCTTCCCACGGGAAGAACGAGTAGACGTCGAGCCACCCGGCCGTGCCCTTCACGAGCGCCTCCTCGCGGACGAGGGCGAGATACGCGACGGAGATCACGCGCATCTCTGCGCTGGCGAACGGATCGCGGTCGAGATCGCCGAACGTGTAGAGCTGCTCGACGTAGCCGAGCTCGAGGCCCGTCTGTTCGCGGACCCAGCCTCGAAGACCGAGCTCGAGCGTCCGGTCCTCGATGGGATCGAGAGGTCCGAAGGGAAGGGCGGAAATCCCGCTCGGCTCCTGCGTCACGGTGAGCACCCGCGGGCTGTCCCCGGTCACGGCGAGAATCGCGGCGTTGAGCCCCACGCGGAGCGTGGAATGTCTTCTCACGAAGCCCGGAAACTAGCACGAGCGCCGTCCGCGAGGCAATGTGGGACGATGGTTTGTGCGGCGACAGCCCCGTCAGGGAGTCTCCGGTGTCTCGTCGAAAGAGATGAGCCAGATGTCCGACTCGTTGGGTGCTTCCGCCACGAACTGTTGGTGGCCAAGTCCTAACCCGCTTGCGTGCTTGAGCCTGAATTCGAGAGACGCACTTCTTTCGTCCATAGGGCCGACGCGAAGTGAAGAATCTGAGCTGTCTCAACCCCGAGTGTCCGCTGCATGGAAAAGTCGGTTCCGGCCGCAAGCAAACCGAAGCGTCTACGCCGCTCTTCGACGGTCCGCAGCGAGCCCGCAAACCCGAGTGAGGCGTAGGCGGCGACGACGGCGACCACAACGGAGAGCCCCACCAGGATCGGGTGATACGTTCCCTGAATCACGAGAGTCTTCTCGGACGCGTCGCGCAGAAACTCCAAATACGGCACGGGTGCTACTTTAGGAAGATGCTCTTGGGGATGTACCCGGTGACGACCTGAGTGAGGTCGACGACCTCGCTGACGCGGAAATCAACGGCGATGCTGGCGAGCGAGAGTGCCTTGTCCGGCGTGAGCCCCTTTTCTTTCACGAGAAAGTCCACGACCTCCCATGTCGCGTGTCGGGTCGCTCGGTCGAGATCGAGGTCGATCCCCATCAGGAGGTAGTGGGTATCCGTTTCCGCGCGCGGGCCCGCCAGGCTTACACCTTTGTGGACAATGAACCGAAAGACGCCGCTGAGCGACTGCTCGATCGCGGTGCCGCTCACCTCGCCGTCGCCTTGTGCCCCGTGCGGATCTCCGGTGTAGAAGAGCGCACCGGGGTGGAAGACCGGAAGGTAGACGGTCGTTCCAGCCTTGAGATCCTTGACGTCCAGGTTCCCACCGAAGGCGCCCGGAGGTCGAGAGCCCTGCACGCCGGGAAGCGTTACTCCGGGTTCGCCGACCACGGGGTCGGGGGCCACCGCAAGGATACCCATGAAGGGCGCGAGCGGTACCCGGATGTTCTCAGCGATGAAAGCAACTTCACGTCCGTCGACCTCGCCGGTACGAATCACGTGCCGCGTCCTCTGTGGGATGTCCAGCAGGGGGTCGTCGGCACGGACACCTGGATAGCTCGACGAGAACACGCCTCCTGTGGCGCTCGTGTTGTTGATTCCCCAGGGTACACGCGTCTCTATATCGAGAATCTGCACCTCGAGCATGTCACCGGGCTCCGCACCCTCGACATAGATGGGGCCGGTAATCACGTGGCCGCTGCGACCTTCTCTCGGACGCTCGTCGCGCGAAGCCCAAAAGTCCACAACGTCCTCGAGAATCTCTTCCCGGGGTACTCCCAGCCCGGTTAGATAGGTTTCGGGATTCTCATTCTGGGTCGCGCCTGCGTGGGTCAGGGTGTCGATGCGCACCGTCTGCCCGGAACGAACGGTTAGAACGGGCTCTTTGTCGATCGGATACCAACCCCAACTGAGATTCTCCGGTCGCGAGGGCACGTAGTGATCGGCTGCCAGGGGTTCGTCCTGAGCGGCCGTGACGCCAGGAAAGCCGATAACGCAGAGCGCGATCACGAGACGACGCGCGCGTCGAGCCCATCCGCGTAACACCGTCGCATTGTCCTCTATGCCGGATCCAAAAAGCTAACGCCGGAAGCCGGAGATACCATCGCGCTCTCAACCTGCATCGTTGGAACTTCCGCTATTGCCCTCGATAACCGGGCCCTCTGAGGACCTGCCCTGGACGCTCGTCCGTGATCTTGCCGTCGTCGACGACTGCGCGGCCATTGACGAGGACGTAGCGCACCCCCACCGAGTAATGGTTGGGATCTTCGAACGTCGCGACATCGCGGATGGTGTTCGGATCGAACACGGTGATGTCCGCCGCCATCCCGGGCCGGAGAATGCCTCGGTCCTGGAGTCCCACGCGCGTCGCGGCTCGAGACGTCATTTTGCGGACGGCTTCCTCGAGGGTGAGGAGCTTTTCATCACGCACGTATTTTCCGAGGATGCGCGCAAACGTCCCCCAGGCGCGAGGGTGCGATTTGCTCGTCGAAAGAGACCCGTCCTCCGCACGCGCGGAAGAGTCGGTATCGATCGAGACCAGAGGGTGACGCAGCGCGGCCCGCACATCGTCCTCGGTCATGATAGAGATGATGCACGACGACTCGGCGTGGTCGGCGATGACGAGGTCCATGAGCGCATCGCGCGGATCCTTGCCCATTTCACGCCCGATCTCCGCGAGGGTCATTCCCTCCCACTTCCGCAGGGCGGGGTCGAGCACCGAGCTGAGCATCACGCCCTCGGCACCCCCCGAGCCGTACCACTGGTTCTCCCACTCGGTAATGGAGGCGTCGGCCATCTCGGTCTTGATCCGCTCCCGTAGCGCGGGGTCTCGCAATCGCGCGATCATCTCGTCGGCGCCACCTTCTCGAACCCAGACGGGAAGGCAGGCATCGAGGCCATTCGAGGCTCGATCGTACGGATACTGATTGGCGCTCACGTCGAGGCCGCGTGCCCGCGCCTCCTCGAATCGAGCGAGAACTTCTGGCATCTTCCCCCAGTTGACCTTGTAAGCCGTCTTCAAGTGCCAGACCTCGGCCGGGATCCCGGCGCGCTCGGCGATCGTGAAGACTTCGTCGAGAGACTCGAAGATGAGGTTGCTCTCCGAGCGCTGGTGGGTGATGTAGATGCCACCGTGTTCGGCGGCGACCTTGGCCAGCTCGATCAATTCCTCCGTCGAGGCGAAGCGGTCTGGAACGTATTGAAGCGAGCTGCTGAGCCCGAGCGCTCCGTCCTCCATCGCCTCGGCGACGAGCTTCTTCATCGCTTCGAGCTCATCTGGGGTCGCCGGGCGATCCTCGCGTCCGATCACATAGTCGCGCACGCCGCCCGAGCCGACGAAGGTAGCGATATTGATGGCGGGGCGAGAGCGGGTCTCGACGCGGTGGAAGTACTCCGCCAGGGTGTGAAAGTCCTGCTCGATACCGAATCGGCGGTAGCTCGCGGACGCCGCTTTCATCATGCGATCGTTGACCGGCGCGATGGAGGCTCCCTCCCCGGTGACCTCGGTCGTGATGCCCTGCATGATCTTGCTCGCCGCCCGGCCGTCGACCAGGATGCTGAACTCCGACTGGCCCAGCATGTCGATGAACCCGGGGGCAACGACGAGACCGAGAGCGTCGATACGTTGCCCGGCGTGCGCGCCGTCAAGTTGTCCCAGGGCTGTGATACGGCCGTCCGTGATCCCGACGTCACCGATGAACCAGGGCGCACCCGTCCCATCGACAATCCGCCCTCCCTCGACGGTGACGTCGAAGGACGGGGGCGTTTGGGAGCCGAGCGCGAAGACCTCACCGAGCACGACCACCAGGGCCGCGAGGAACAAGAGCGTTTCGCCGCGGTTCGATATCATGCGGCGATGCTATCAGCGCAGGAGGGCGTTTACCATTCCATCCGCACTCGCTTGCCTCAGTACGGGAAATTGTCCCGCAGGGCTAGGCGCGGTTCGTTTCCGCGCCGAACTCCTCTCGCATGATCTTGACGATGTCCTCAGCGTGGCTGTCGTCCTTGGCGTAAACGAGCGTCTTCGGCACTTCCGTGCGACCGGGGTTAGGGGCTGGCCATCAACACTTGGTTGCGGAAATACCCATTGAGTCGGTATCAGCTATACTTGGGAGTTACAAGAACAATCCATGATGTTTGCCCTCTAGGCGGAGACCATGACGACGGACCACGCAGACCCGCGGAACCGGCGCGGTTCGAAGCGCATCAACGCGCGAATACGCATCTTGTTTACCCGCGCGGGAACCGGCGTTGCCATCGAGGCGGAGACCGACGACATCAGCGCGGACGGTGTGTTTGTTCGAACCCGCCGTCGACCGCCGGACGCGGGTACCAAACTCGCGCTGCTCCTGAAGCTGGAAGATCCCGCTCAGGAGTTGATGCTGGAAGGAATCGTGGCCTGGGTGAGCCAGGGTGTACTTACTGAATCTGGGCAAACGTCGCGAGGGATGGGCATCCGCTTCGTGGATGTGGATGACGAAACGCGAAAGGTTCTGACGCAAGCCCTCGAGCGGACTGAGGAGGCAAGTGCTCCACCGCAGGAAGTCGGCGATGGCAGCGCCTAGTGCTCGAACGCGCACCCGTTAAAGGACTCGGAGCGACGGGATCTCAGGGAGGTCATCGAAGACCGCGCCGAGAGTCTTGCTGTGCCCTCCGCAGACGGGGTCAGTTCGAGAGCCGATAGGTAAACTTTATGCGCTCATCGGCCACTCCGCTCAAGCGGAACACGATGCGGCGGGCGTCGATTGAAAGCACGTGACCTTGCGCCGCTTTGATGCTCCCCGGAACGAAATGCTCGGATCTTGAAAAATCGAACCTCCAGAGGCCCTCACCGCTGGCTTCGGGGGACAAGAAGGCTTCGATAGTGTTTTCACCGCGGCGTCCCTCGAAATCGTGTCTGAAAGGGCCCGCACTGTTGGTGTTGTCGAGCCGGGCGCCATTCAACACGACGCTTCCGCGAGATGTTCCGTCGGAAGGGCTCATTCCCAGAAAGCTCGTGAACGAGCTTCGGAGAGCTTGCCGGAGTTTCAGGGGGAGCGTGATGCCCTGCACGGTTACGTCGCTGGCGCTTGCTCCATCCGTCACAGTCAAGGTGATGGTGACCACCTCGTTGTTGCATGACGGCCAGTTCCGGGTGGGTTTTTGCTCCGAGTGGTTGGTGACACCTCCACCGGCGGCGCCTCCGTCGATGACCCAGGCGTAAGTGGTGACGGGCCCGGTCGAGCATCCGCCATCGAGTTTCAAATTGCAGGATCCACCGGGGAAGTTGAATGTGAAGCAGGCTGTCACTGCCGGTGGCGGTGGTGGTGGTGGTGGCGGTGGCGCACCTGGTGGTGCTGGAGGCGGTGGCGCACCTGGCGTCGCGACGGGATCTTCTGGGGTTTTCGGGTCCGAGGGTCCCGTCGCGACGACGACAACCCCTCCGACGCCGGCAGCGCCCGCACCGATGGCAACGGCCGTCCCGCTGCCTGCTCCACCAGCGATTCCGGAGGTCACAACACCCGTCGTGGCAATAGTCCCTATGATTTCCACGGTCTCGAAGCCGGGAGGAAGTGCTGATGCTCCAGCTTCCGTGGCCCCTACGATGATGCCCGGTTCTTCGCCGGGCAAATAGGCGCCTGGGCGGTCCTTGCATTTCTCTCGAACCTCGGGGTCGTGCTCGACATCCACGGCATTGTTAAAGGCGACGTCCACCGCCTCGATGTAATAAATGAGGTTCTCCTGTCGTTTCGGGGGATCTGATTTGTGTTGGAGGGCATGGCCTATGGACGCTGCCGCGATTGTGGAAAACGCCGGAAACTCCGGGCGAGAGAGGCGTTTAGGGAAAGGTTGTGAGCACGTACAAACGTGGAGCGGCGTTTTCCACAATCGCTTGGAAAACGCTTCGCGTTTCCCACGAGCGCCCACAGGCCCCTCCTGATATATATACAAGAAAGATTAATTCATATGGGATAAGGAAGGGGGGGCTCGATTAGTGGAGGCTATGGAAAACGCCCTTCCAGGCTTCGAAGAGAACTCAGTCGTGAGCAAGGTCTGAACGACCAGAACCGTGGGGGCGTTTCCCACAGCCTCGTCTCCCGCTGAGGGGCAGTGGCATTTGGTGAGGCCCGTGGGTTGAGAGGGTAAGCCATGTGTAGATGCGCATCGGCGAGAACGCTAGAATCTTTTTTTCCGAAAGAGAAAAGAGCGTTCCCGCGATGCGCGTTACTACGTTAGTCAACAAGCTCATCGGATTGCAAGGCCTGTGGGTCCGAGGTTTCCACTTCCAGGCGGACAAAGCCAGAGTGGTGGTGGATGTAGTACCACGGAGGAGGAAGCCTCTGTGCGGGATTTGCGGACGAAAGGTCCGCAAGAACAAAGATCGCTACAATCGCTACTGGCGGCACTTGGACCTGTTCGGAGTCCGGACCTATCTTCGCTACTCGATCCGACGAGTGGTATGTCGGCGGTGTGGAGTGGTCAGAGAAAAGGTGCCTTGGGCCGACAAGGGAAGCCGCTTTACCAAAAGCTTCGAACAAGAGGTAGCGTGGCTGGCACAGAGGACGGACGTCAGCGCCGTAGCGAACTATTTCCGAGTGACGTGGCGTTCGGTGCGACGGATCATCCAGCGAGTGGTTGCCGAGCAGCGGGATGAGCGGCGCGAGCTCGATGGATTGCGGGTGATTGGGATGGACGAGATCAGCTACCGCAAACGCCACAAGTACTTAACAGTGGTAATAGACCATCTCAGCGGCCGGGTCGTCTGGGCGGGAAAGGAGCGCAAGGCCAAGACGCTGCTGCGGTTTTTCCGCAAGCTCGGACCACAAAGAGCCGCGGAGCTCGAAGCGGTCAGCATGGACATGTGGGAGCCGTACATAACTGTCGTCGGCAAAAAGGCTCCTCAGGCACGGGTGATCTTTGACCGCTTCCACATCGTCAAGCATCTGAACGAGGCCGTGGATAAGACCCGGCGCGAGCTGGTGCGCGAGCTCAAAGGGACTGCCCGGCGCAACCTCAAGAACACCAAGTTTCCCCTTCTCAAGGCCAAACACAACCGCAGCGCGAAAGACAAACGGGTGCTCCGCGAGCAGGTGCGAGCTAATCGTCGCCTCTACCGCGCCATGCTTCTGCGCGACGACTTCATGGACCTCTACACCTACAAAACCGAGACATGGGCCAAGAAGTTTCTCCGAGGATGGCTGCGGCGCGCTATGAGCTCGAGGATAGAGCCCGTCAAACGCGCGGCGAAGATGATCCGCAGCCACTTCGATGGCGTCATCGCGTGGGTCACGTGGAGACTCAGCAACGGCCGACTCGAAGGAATGAACAACAAAATCCGGCTGCTGAGCCACCGCAGCTTTGGACTCCACTCTGCCGAAGCTCTCATCAGTCTCGTCTACCTAAACTGTGGCGGTCTCACCCTCGAGAGGATCCACTGAAATGGCAGGAGAGGCATAAATGATCCGTGCCGTTCCCGGGCTGGGCTTGGGCAGGATGCTGACAAAGTTGTCTTCATGGATGACCATCTCCACCCAGTAAAATTTCGGATAGTGGTCGGCGCGGAAATAGACCTTGGCGGTCCGAACGTCCTTTCCGGGCTGGATGGCTGCATCGACCACCGGGTATTTGCCCACGCCGGTACAATCGAGCGGGTCGTGGGAGATGTCGGGAGTTGTTTGAGTTCGAGCCGGTGCTGCGAATCCGAGAACGACGAGGAGCGGGAGACTTTTCAGACCCATCTTCGTCACGGTACGCGCGCGTCTGGAGGGCGACGACGAACGCGTGCAGTTCTGACCCATGGGCTCTTGACTCCGTCTTAGCTCGGCTTTCGGACGAGGGGATCTCGATCGATAAACTGGTCCCGCAGTAAGTACGCAAACCCTATGCCAAGGGGAGCAGACGTTTTCCGACCCGTATCCCATTGATCGAAAAGGGGATACGTGCGATTCTCGCGAAGAAAAGGCATAGCTGGCGTGGCCGTTTCCCCACACTGAGACAAGAGTTAAAGTGACCCCCGGCAAAGCCGGGGGCCTATTCATAAGAGCCCCTCGAAGGGGCTGTTCATGAGCCCCCTAAAGGGGGCGATCTTGCTCCCCAACTACGAGCCCGACCAATCCATATTCAGCTGGTCCAGACGTTGGTCCTCCTGCTCTTGGAATGTACTTGCGGACCATCTCTTCGTCCAAGCCTACGGTCGACACGAAGTAACCGCGTGCCCAGAAGCTTTCGCCGGTGAAGTTGCGTCTGCGTCCGCGGAAGTTCCGTGCCACCGAGATCGCACTCTTGCCTTTGATGAACCCCACCACGTTCGACACCGCAAACTTCGGTGGGATGCTGATGCACATGTGGACGTGGTCCGACATCAAGTGGCCCTCCAGAATCCAGGCCTCTTTTTGTTTCGCCAGCTCGTGGAGAATCTTTCCCAGATGCGTTCTGATTGCACCATACATCTTCTTCCTTCGGTACTTCGGGATGAACACAACGTGATATTTGCAGTCCCATCGTGTGTGGGATAGGCTCTTGTATTCTTTCACCTTGGTAGTCCTCCTTGTTTGGAAGTTCGCGCTTTCCAAGGAGGACTTTCTTTCCTACTTCCTTACACGGTCAAACCTCTGGGAGTCACCCCGGCAGAGCCGGGGGTTTACCTCAATGAATTATCCAACTAGGTCCTCGAACCAGTGTCGGTCGTCGAGCTCGGATTTCCGGTGCTCGCGGAGATCTTCCTCACCAGCTGATGCTCTTCGAGAACTTGCCGCCGTCCGCAAGCGTGACCGTGGCTGCGATCTCCCCCTGGTGCTGCGACTCCTTCCAGGTACCCGCGATCTCGTAAACAAGTGCGGTGGCTTGCGGGTCGATTCGCTGGATGCGAGTGGGAATCTGGGCCCCCTTGCCGGTGGTCTTGCCCCCGAATCGGCTCACCAGCTCCAGGCTTCGGACCTCGATGGGTCGATATCCCTCGTTAAAGACTCTCACCCGGAGCACATAGGGCTCGCCCGGCTTGGCGTCGGTTGGGTTGAGCTCGATGATGATCTGAGCTGGGAAAAAGGGATCGGCCGTTTCATTGACCTTGAACCGGTCTTCCATCTCGAATCCCACAACTTCTTCCGTGTCGGATTGGCTCGGAGTAAATTCGGTCTTACTCTCGACGAAGCGTCGTGCCGGCGCCGCGGCCTGCCGCTTGGCCTCCGCCTGGTGTTTGAGACTTATGGCTCGATCGAGCCCGTTCTGGGCTTCGCGGCTTTCCGGCTCGTACTCCATGGCCTTTTTGTAGGCGTCAATGGCTCCTTGATAGTTACCTCCCTCGAGAGAGAGCCTTCCCTGTTGGACATATTGCGCAGCGAAGGATTTCAGCTCTGCCTCGGCTTGCTTGGCTCGGAGCTTGTCGCTCAGCTCGCTCCAGCGCGGGCTTTTAGGGTCCAGACGCTGCCCACGGGCAATGAGCGACTGGGCCTCTTCGAGCTGGCCGTTACTGAGCGCCAATGCGGCGTCGGTGGCAAAGGTTGCGGCCTGCTCACGAGGAGTCGGCTTGGATGAAGGAACGGGCCTGAGCTTTTCAACTGGCGGGGACGGTTGAGCCGGCTTGGATTTCGCTTGGTCTTCTGCCGCTTTCCTGACGGCTTCCTGAAGCTCGAGAGCTCTCGGGTTTCCCGGCTCAATCGTCAAGATGTTTTGCACCGCTTCGAAGGCCTGGGCGATTTGTCCGTTCTCGAGAAGCCCCTCGGCAAACTGGAAACGCTTTTCCAGATCGACGGGGGCGGGGGAGGACCCCAATGCCGACGCGGGGGGTGGAGAGCTCTCGGGTTGATGGAACACGAGAAGATACGCCCCTACTGCCGCGCCAAGAAGGACAACCGCAGCCGCCACCTGTGGCAGCCGGCTGGGGGCGGGCGGGCGGGCAACCCTCGTGGGCCGGATGCGACTCTTCGAGGGTGTCGATGGTCTAACGGGAGCCGGCCTCACCTCGGTGGCAGGCATCCCCTCGCTGGGTGCCGGTTGAGCCACACCGATCTGGGTGGACGTTCCGGTCTGTTGTACGGGAACTGCGGCCGCGTCGGTGCCACCGGGCCGCTTGGCTCCATGGCTTGTCTGTCGAAGGGATCCCGGGTCAAGAGCGCGAAAGATGGGTTTTTCGGGCAACCCCGCTGAATGATCACGCAAGAAGTTCTCGATGGCCTTCGCCATCTTCTCGGCGCTCGAGTAGCGATCCTCGGCATCCTTGGCGAGGGCCGAGCTTACAATCTCCTGGAGCTCCGGGAGTTCCCGTCCATCGGGCATGACCAGCTCGGGCGGGTCTTCCGTGAGAGTCTTGAAAAAGACCGTCTCGATGCTCTCTCCGGAAAAGAGCATTTTGTCGGTCAAAAGCTGGTAGAGGACGATGCCAACGCTGAAAATGTCCGAACGGCCATCAACCCTCTCGCCACGAATCTGCTCGGGAGACATATAGCTGGCGGTCCCGAGGACCATCCCGCTCTGGGTTTGAGAAGACTTCATCCAGCGGGCGACGCCAAAGTCCATGATCTTTGCACCGTCTTTGGTGACGAAAATATTGGCCGGCTTGACGTCACGATGGACGACCCCGGCGCCGTGGACGTGATGCAGTCCTCGACATACCTGGGCGACGATCTCGAGCCTTCGAATGACGGAGGGAGGGTTTATCTTGACGAGATGCTCAAGGTCGGTTCCCTCGAGGAGCTCCATCGCGATGAAGGGTGAACCCTGCTGATCGTAACCAAGGTCGTGAATGGTGACGATGTTGGGATGGTGGAGACGAGCAACCGCCTTCGCCTCGCGCTCGAAACGATCCCTCATCTCCGCATCGTTGATCGAAGAGCCCGCCATGACCTTGATGGCGACGTCGCGCTCGAGAACGGGATCGTGCGCGAGGAAGACCATCCCCATATTCCCTTTGCCGAGCAACTTGCGAATCTCGAACTTGCCCAGCTTGTTGGGTGGGGAGCGCATGACGGCAGTCTTGTCCCGCATGTTAGGAAGGAGGAGCAAGAACCGTGCCGGAAAGTTCGGCCTCGACGGGGGGTCTAGCCGTCGGGCCGTCGCGATGTATGTCGAAACGGCAGAACCATTTACAGGAGAAAGCGTGGCGACACACCAACGAGTCGTCGGGAAACGGTCGGGAGGCTTGAACGCGAGCTCAACGGGTTACGGTCTGAGAAAACCCACGCCGGTGGGTTGAAAACACCACAGGCTTGGGGCAACTTTCACATCCTGGAGATGAGACGAATTTCGGCCCTGGAAACCTGCCTCTCGGTTGATTCGTCTCTCTCAAGCCGCTAGATTTCCCCCAATGGCCCTCACCTCCGGAACACGCCCTAGGTCCTTACGAAATGGTGTCGCTGCTCGGCGCTTGGCAGCATGACAAAGGTCTATCGCGCGCGCGACGTCGAGCCCTCATGGTCGCGGGGCGCTGGGCCGCGATTCCGGAGTTGTAAGCGGGGTGGACTGAAACCCAGAGCAGCTCACCATCCAACACGAAACCGGATCAGATCCAGCCTATCCTTGACATTCGGGCTGCGCATCGGCGATCTCGCGTTAATAGGACGGTAGGACACGTGATTCCGGCGGTGTCCAGGAAGGTCGGCGTCAAGCTGAAGAAACCGGACACGAGTGGATCTCCCGCGCCGAAGGCTTCACAATATCTGTATATGTCCAACACCGTTAGGAGTGAGTCGAGGGCCTCTGTGCTGTCGATGGCACTTCCTTGGATGTCGGAGCTCGTCGTGCGCCATGGCTGAAACAAGCTCGAGAGACAAACGCGCGCGCTGGTACTTGGAGAGGTCCGTCGACTACGGCAAGACCATCCAGCGGGTCGTCATTCAGAACCTTCCTTTGCAAATCGGTCGCTCCGATGAGTTAGACCTCCACCTCCCCGCACCGTCTGTTTCCTATCTTCATGCCGAGCTATTTCTCGAACGCGACGTGGTGACGATTCGGGACATGAACAGCACGAATGGTACCTTCGTCAACCGGGAGCGCGTCACGGTGGCGGAGCTGCAGGCAGGGGACGTCCTCCACATCGCCGAATTCGAGTTCCGGCTGGGACGTGATCCCGTTGACCAGCAAACCAGCGTCGGCACGGCCCCAGCAATCGCAACGGTCTCGCTAGTCCCCTGTATCAGAACAAACTAGATAAAGCAGAGCTTGCCGAAACCATTCTAAGTGCATGAATCTTATGAATCTTATGGGCTGGCGAAAAGCCTAACTTTGTATAGTAATCAAAGATCCAGGGGACTAGACCCCATCGATCTGTCTGAGAACTTCCCCGGGGGCACCCGGGAGTTGTCTGAGCTCTTGGAGAAGTCCCTCACGTTTCCCGTGTTTCAGCCCATCGTCACGCTTCCAGAAGCCCGTGTCGTGGCCTACGAAGTCATCGGACGCGGACTGCATCCGTCGCTGCCAAGGGGGCCCACGGGAGCTTCTTCGCATAGCGGAGAGCGTGGGACTCGCGGCCGAACTCAGTCGCGTTTTTCGGCGCACGGCCGTCGAGCTCGTGAAACAAGCGGACAAGAAACCTCCTCTGCTGTTTCTCAACACTCATCCCACGGAGATTGGCAAACCCGAGCTGGTTGAATCGTTGGAGCAACTCAGGCAGACAGCGCCCGATCTCGATTTCGCGCTGGAGATCCACGAGGGCAGCGTCGCGGAAACCAAGATCATAGCTGAGCTCAAGACAACCCTCGAGGAACTACGCATCGCGCTTGCTTACGACGACTTCGGATTGGGAGAGCGCTTCCTCCAGCTCGCAGACGTGGCGCCCGACTACCTCAAGTTCGACATTCGCATCGTGAAAAAGATCGTCGCGGCTGCGCCTGCCGAGAGACGCCTGTTGTCGACGCTAGTGGATGCCACCCGAGAGATGGGGAGCCTCTCCATTGCCGAGGGCGTCGAGACACAGATGGAAGCCGAAGTGTGTTGCTCGCTAGGTTTCCAATTGGCCCAAGGCTACATGTATCGCAAGCCCTTGACCCTGGACCAAATTGGCCAGGACGGTGCTCCTCTCGAGGTCATCAGCGGATCGGCCGGGTAGCCCGCTCTAGTGGTCTGGCAAGGCCGATGTTACGCTGAACGCGATTCTGGTGCTGCCGTCATTAAGTGTTGTTAAAACTCAGTTAAGTCTCAATAGCGCTATTGATTACGGCCGATTTTGGCACCGTTGACTCTAGCTCACGGAAAAAAGGTCATAAGCAACAAGTTCCCAAGGAGATAGGGGCGGATTAGCAACAGTAGATGGAGCAAGCACCGCTCGCGCCTTGCCATTTAGCTAATCCTCTTTGTAAGACGCTCGGCACCGGAGCTCAGCTCAGCGGAGGAATGGAGCTCGGCCGGATCGAAGGCGTCGACCTGGATCGCCTCGTCGCGCGCCTCGTCCGCATCCTTCAACTTTTCGCGCTCGGCCTCGGTGATAACACCTGCCGCGAGCGCACACTCGACCTGCAGGTCACCGGGTACGCAATCGAGCAACCCCGCCCGCACCGCGTCGCGGATCTTGGTCTCGACCGCGAGGGCATCGACGGCCTTGCTGAGCGCCGCCTCCAGCCGCCCCAGACCGGGCTCCTCGGGACCCGGGATGTAAATGTCCGCAGTGAGGCGGCGGCGCACCTCATTATCCTCGAGCAGGCTCCGCGCCACGGAAGCCCCAAGGCGATCGCTCGGAGTCTTCTCGCGCTTGCCGAGAGGAAAGATCAGCGGGCGTAGGAGCCATGCCACGGGCCGGTTGGGCAGGTTATCCAGCACTCCGGCGAGGGCGGTCTGGATGTTGTGTAGCGCGTGCTCAGCGGACCACTGGACGAACGGCACGTCGCGATCGAGCTTGCCGTCATCTGAGAACCGTTTCACTGCGGCGGACCCTAAATAGAGCCATGCCAGCGCATCGGCGAGCCGCCCGGTGATTTTTTCCCGGCGCTTGAGCTGGGCTCCCAACGTGCCCATGGCCGCGTCAGAGATCAGTGCAAAAGCGGCGCTGAACCGCGTCAGTCGCTGCAAGTAGGTCCGCACCGGTCCCCGCCCGGGAACCCGAGCCAGGTGCCCGTTCGTGAGCCCAAGCGCGAACGCCCTGACGGCGCTCTGGAACGTGAAACCGACGTGTCCGAAGAAGGCGCGGTCGAAGCGTGCCACGTTGCCCGCGGCAACCGAGGTGATCTCCTCCTGCACGTACGGGTGGCAGCGGATGGCACCCTGGCCGTAGATGATCATCGACCGTGTCAGGATGTTGGCTCCCTCCACCGTGATCCCGATGGGGACCGAGCTGTAGATACGCGCGAGGATGTTGCGAGGCCCGCGCATGATGGCGGCACCCGCACGGATGTCCATGGCGTCGTTCACGACCGTCCGCACGCCTTCGGTGAGATAGGCCTTGACGATCGCCGAGACGACCGCCGGCTGCTCTCCCGCGTCCACAGCGCTCGCGGTCAGGACGCGAGCGCCATTCATCAAATACGTGAGCCCGCCGATACGCGCCAGCGGCTCCTCGATACCCTCGAAGCGACCGATGGGCGTGTCGAACTGCTCTCGTACCGTCGCGTAGGCGCCCACCACGCGCGTCGCCAGCTGTGCCCCTCCCACCGAGAGGGAGGGAAGGGAAATCGCACGGCCGGCAGCGAGGCTCTCCATAAGCATGCGCCACCCCTGCCCCGCCATTGCCGTCCCACCAATGATGAAGCTGAGCGGCACGAAGACGTCGCGTCCCGAGTTCGGTCCGTTATGAAAAGGCACCCCCATTGGATCATGGCGCTTCCCGATCTCGATTCCGGGCAAGTTTGAGGGAATGAGCGCGCAGGTGATGCCGATATCCTCACGGTCTCCCAGGAGGTGGTCCGGGTCGCGCAGACGGAACGCGAGACCGACCACGGTGGAGACGGGGCCGAGGGTGATATAGCGCTTCTTCCAGTTGAGCCGCATACCGAGGACGTCCTTGCCCTCGAAGATTCCGCGGCACACGATTCCCTCGCTCTGCATGGCCGCCGCGTCACTGCCAGCCTCGGGCCCGGTGAGAGCGAAGCATGGGATTTCCTCTCCGCGGGCAAGCCGCGGCAGGTAGTGTTTCCTCTGCTCCTCGGTACCATAGTGCAGTAGCAGCTCCGCGGGTCCGAGCGAGTTGGGGACCATCACCGTCACCGTGGCGGCTGAGCTCCGGCTGGCGAGCTTCGTGACCACGGCAGAGTGCGCAAGCGCCGAGAAGCCCAGACCGCCGTACTCCTTCGGGATGATCATCCCGAAGAATCTCTGGCGCCCGATGAATTCCCAGACCTCGGGGGAAAGATCCCCGTCCCGAGAAACCTGCCAGTCGTCCACCTTCTCGCAGAGCTCTTCGACAGGACCGTCAAGGAACTGCCGCTCCTCGTCGGAGAGGCGCTGGATCTGGAAGTCGAGAAGTTTTTGCCAGTTGGGATTGCCGGAGAATAGCTCTCCATCCCACCAGACCGTTCCCGCTTCGAGGGCGATCCGCTCCGTGTCACCCAAACGCGGGAACATGCGAGCGGCGAGAGGTAGTAGTGCTGCCGACACGACGGCTCGTCGCAGAAGAGGAACTCCAAACACGATGGCCACGGCCGCGAAGAGTCCGGCGGATATGAGCCAGGCGACGGGAATTGCCGGGTGTACGACCGGCTGAAGCGAAGAGAATAGCCGCACCTACGAATACCCACGCCCAGTATCCTCGGCCGGCATAGAGCAGGGAGAGCGTGACGATGGCGACAGCCGCGATGCCTGCGATCCACATGGTTTACCTCCTTAGGCCGTTTTTGGCCTGGCCTTTGTATGTGATCCTTTGCCGGAATTCCGCGCTTCCTCTCGACCCAACCGTCCCGGGTTTTGGCGCAAGAGCGTAGCCTCCCCTGGCACCCCGCACCATTACCGTTTCAGTGATCGTGGAACGGGTTAACACCACAAAGCCAGTGCCTGTATCACCTCATCAACCGCTAGATTCATACTTGAAGGACAGAGTTACTCTCGCACGGTAAGCGGAAACTTTCCCTTTCTCAACGGTCACTTCCAGGGGACTCCGGCGCCACAATTCTCTCAGTGGTCACCGTGATCTCGCGGCGAATGAGGTTCGTGTAGATCGCTTGGGCGAGCTTCGCCAAACCCTGGAGATCGCCGTAATCGCCTTCTCCTTCCTCGAAGCTCGTCTCGCCGAGAAAGCGCCTGGGGCTGCGTTTGCCGTCTTTTTTTGAACTTTTCGTCCATCCCGAGCCAGCGATGGAGTCCTGGTCCTTCCGCTATGGTCTTCCGGAGGCGGCTGAAAAAGGATCCACCTGACTCTGAAGCCGTTCGAGTTGGCGATGGTGTTGCGTATGGCCTTACCGCTCCTCGACGGGCTGCACTTCTGTGGCTTCGGCCCTCTTTTCTGTACCCTCTCGCACTTCTTTGCCAAACATTTTCTGGAATCTGCGCCTCCGCTCGACCCAACCCTCACGCTTATTCCTGTCATGAATATCTCTCGCCATCATCTCAAAGCCTCCTTAGAAATCGGAATCGAGTGCGGTGGCCATCCCTCCCACGCGGCCGCGAAATCGGCTACGCATCGGGACTTGGGGACGAGCCACGCAAAGCAAAATATTCAATTTCGTGGCTTGCCCTTGCTAAGCCCTCGCTTCTCGATAGTGAGTGCACGAAGGGCATGATTTCTTACGCGTTGAATTGACGAAGAGCTGAGCCGTGGTCTCGCAAGGGGTTTCTGAAGAGCGCGGGCTTGAGTCCGTCCTTGGCCGGCCGCTCGAATGTAATGATTCCCGCCTTGGTCGCACTCACTATCACGAGGGCGCACTGAGGCGCGCTCATTATGAGGAGGAATTCTGATGCGAAACGCAATAAAGAGTTTGGCGTTCGTGGCAGCAATAGCTGCCGCGGCATTCATATCGTTTCCGGCCGAGGCCGATGCGCAGCACCATGGCTATGGCCATGGTTACTACGGCCATGGCTACGGGCACGGCTATGGGAGTTACGGCCCGTATGGTTATGGGGCGAGCCGATACTCCGATAGCGGAGCCGTTCGGATCGAAGTCAACCCGAAGCCATCCCGTGAGGACATTCAAGTTTACGTGGACGAGGCGCACGCTGGCGTCGTCGACAACTTCGACGGTTTCTCTCAGAGGCTTTATCTTTCTCCGGGAAAACACGAAATCGAGATTAGGCTTGATGGATATGAGACCCTTCGGCTGGCCATTTTAGTCAGCCCCGGTAACACCTACCACATTCGTGGCGAGATGAAGCCTCTCGCCGCATGAGCTTAAGGAGATCCGGGACGCATGGTACCCATCAAAACAGTACTTGCGTCCCGTTCTCTCCGCCTATCACGGCTTTGTTGGATTCAACTTACAGTAGAAGATGGAGGTCGATAGGGATATATGGATCGGAAACGAGTGGAAGAGGCCTTTCTTCACCCTCCTCGGCGAGAAGTTGAGTCTCGACAACGTCGAGCATGACCTCATCCGCGAGAAGGGCAATCTGACCACCTTCCGGGAGCCTCGGATCCATTTTGCTTTGAACTGCGCCTCAAAAGGCTGCCCCGCCCTCATGAACCGACTTTATGTGGCATCCAAGCTAGATCGACAGCCACGGCTTGCCGCCAAGACTTTCCTCAGAGATCGAAGCCGCAACTATTTGACGAATCAACGGCCACGCTTCATCTCTCACCCATCCTGGCGATCTGGTACAAGTCGTATTTCAAAAAGTTCCATACCTCAGTCTGTAACTTTGTAGCAACGTGGAATCATGAGAGACACGACTGCTCGAAAAAACTCAGTCGCCCTGCTCACTCTACTGCTCCTTCTGTCCATGCATGGCGCAGCGGGCGCGGCCGACCCGCTGCGGCTCGCACTCGGGTGGTACGACGGTTTTCACATCTGCAGTGTCATGACGAAGCCGATCCAATCCACCGTCGTCGATATTTTTGCGACGTTCGGCGTCCTAGCATTCTGGAAGGCGGAAGACGGGCTAATGTTCCGACATACGGTCCGAGGGCGACTGCTGCGACGCCGGCTGGAGGTCGACTCGGAGTACGTGCGCGAATTTCTCACAAAATTCCAGAGGCGATCGCAGCGTAAGTCATGAGCCTCACTCAGATTCGACACCGGTCAAGTGGAGCGAATCATCGGGTTGGATACAACGCGAGGTGACCACCTGCTTCTCGGCAAGCGAAAGGGTCATGGCTCTTTGGAGGCACGGCAAACGTTCCGTACAAAACGTCTCCCAGAAACGGCGGATTGAAATTAAAGTCTGCGTCGGGACATTCATGATGCAGCCTATGATGCCGGTTCTGATAATCTCTTATCCAGTTCAATAGGGGAATATAGCTAATTATCCTATCGACGAAATTGTCTTCGACATGTCCAAACCAGTGGCTTACCTCGAAGACAACGTAATGCAAAACGACACCTCCGAAAAACGCCAGAAGCAATTGACTCGGTAGGAGAGCCTGAACGACAACGTAGTGAACTAGAAAAGCAGCGGGAAACAAATACCGGAGGTGCCCCCACCATAGTTGAAGGTTCGAGGTGGTGGCGGCTCCTGACACATGGTTTACCCGACTTTGGCGTGCTTGTCGAGCGCTTGATTCTCAGTGACCTCCGCTAACTTCGCTTCGAGGATCGGTAGCGATTGGTATCCAATGATACGACGGAAATTTTTCTCCGTGGCGAGCAGAGCCGAAGCGGCCCATCTCAGAACCATCTTGCCATTGCGCCAGCGGGTGACGCGACGGGTACGACCTCGCGCACCGCTGAAGCACGACTCGATGATGTTCGTCGATCCAAGGCAGCGTTTCAGAGATGCGGGGAGGTCGAGCTCGTTGATGGTGAACATCTCGTCGAGCCCCTCCCGGATGCTCTCCGCCGCCGAGGGGTAGTCGTCCTCGAGCCACTTCGCCTGTTGCTCCAACCGCGCTTTGTCCTTCTTTGCTGGGAGCTGCCAGGCCGAACGCAGGCTCGCTTGCACTTGCGGCTTCAGCTCCTGCGGCAGATAACCGAGCACATTGCGCTCCTTGTGCTTCCTGCAACGCTGGACCTTGTTGTGGGTACCGAACACAGCGTCGACGGCGACCCGTAGCGCCTTGGAGCCATCGATCACGAACAGCCGACACCGCTCTGGGCTCAGGCCTCGTTCGACCAGGTCCTCCAGCAGCGCCTTGCACACTATCTGGTTCTCCGATGCTCCATCCCGAAGCCCCAGAACATGCTTGTATCCCTCTGTATCTACGCCGATTGCCGCCAGCGCGTGGTGCTCGCCGAAGCGAATCCCGTCCAGGTACACGACCGCGATCTCCAGCTCGTCCAGCGGACGCTCCATCAGCCCCTGCAACTGCTCCGCGCTTGCTTCCACGAACTCACGGCTCACCTCGCTCTTGCTAACCCCTACCGTCTCCGCCATCTCGGGAAGAACCGACGCGTACTTGCGCGTCGACACACCCAGCATCAGGATTTCCCAGATGCGTTGGCTCAGCCGAGACGAGTTGTTCACCGCTTCGTAGGCAGGAATCGCAACCTCCCCTCCCTCTGCCTTTCCCTTACGCCGCAGACGTGGCCGGCTCACTCTCAACTTCCGCTCCGCAAGGCTTACTACGCCACCCTGCCGGCCGTGCCAGCGAACATCGCTACCCTTCTTCCCCGGGTGTTTCTCCCCAGCCACACTTTGGGCTGACAGATCCAAGACCGCTTCGATCGTCGCTCGGCCAGCAACGTCGATCACTTCGTCGATCGCTATCTCGGTTCGCTCAATCGCATCCAAGAACGGCAACAGAGCTTGCCCCTTCGAGCTCAGTATCTCTCGAAGCTTCTTCCTGTTCTTCGCATCGATGATTTGGTAATTTGACATCGTGGTGGCTCCTTTCTTTTTCCTTCACAGCCGGATTCTATCGAACCCGGCCTTAGGAGCCGCCACTCCTAACCTTCAACTATCTCAGGGGCATCTCCCAAATACCAATTCGCTGCTATATGCTTCAGGTCACTCTCTTTTTGTGTGGTGAAATTATCGCCATTGAAAATCGTGTGGTGTTCCAGATGCTTCTTCCTGATAAATGCAAAATGTTCAATACCGCCATGCATAACGACTCTGTGGTGCCATATTCGAAGAAATGCGTGTAAACAATTCCCACCAAGAACAAAAGACCCATGTTCCACGACAAGTCTCTACTTACCAGATCATCGAGATGAAGCAAGGTGATCAAAAGAAGGGGGGTGATGGCTGCAAGCACGACGATTACGATGGGTTTGTGAAGCTTTATTCCTGCCATGTCAGATTCCTCCTTCCACTCTCTCGATAGTGAGTCAATGCACTCATCGGGGCCTCGGTCGATCGCTGCGGGATGCTGGACGCCGGTTCCAGAGAGCTGAGGGGAGCTCCGTGGAGCTCCCCCCATGGTCGTGCCGCTCCGTGTGTGGCTCAGGACGCTCCCGCCAAAGCCTCCGTCGAGTCGAAAGCGCGATGCCTCAGAAAAGCGTAGCTCGTCCCGAGGATGGCGCCATAGACGAGATGGCCAACCAGGCTAGGAAGCATGTTGCCGGCCGCAACAAGATTCCAATTCACGCCGAGCCCCATACCCATGGAAAGTGGCATCAAGGTCAACGGCCCCAACAGCCACCAGATCCCACCGTACGCGAGACCGCGGGCCAGGCCATCAACGAGGCGTCGGATGCCTCGCCCGAGGAGCACACCGAAACCAGCACCGATGATGGCACTGTTGACCATGTGGATGAAGAAGCCGAAAACGGCCGAGGGATGGCCCGCCATCTTCCCTATCATCGGGAGCATTCCCATCATGCCCATCATGGCACCAAAGACGGCGCCTCCGGCGAGTCCGCCGTAGATTCCCAGTCTAATATTCCTCACGTTCATCTCTTCCTCCAGGTAATTGTTAGGGTCGAATCGAGGATGGTGAGACCGAACGCGGGCCCGCAACCGATCATCTCCATTGCGAGCCGCTTCATCGGCTACTCGCTCGAGCGTCACTTTGCGATCGGCCCGAGCATCCCAGCCTCGATAGTGAGTGTGGGAAGGCGGGGATTTCTTACAGGCGGGAGTCGCGGGGCGAGCGGTGAGAACGATGCCGGATTCCTCAGGAGCGGTGCTCGAGGATAATGCTCAACTCGGCGTCCGCATCGGGGACGGCGAAGCGGAAGAGGCTTTCGGGGCAGTGCTATCCAGACGGGCGAAGTTACGTAGGCTCCTGAATACGTCGACGATGCGATTAGAGGCAATCTGGTTGAGCTTGCTAATTCCTTCGAGCACTTGGAGCGTTCGGCGCAGTTCATCGTTCTCCCGGAACTCGGCGGGAGCTGCCTTCAACAGCTCTAGAAGCTTGTCCATGGCTTGGACCATCAGCTGGCCGTTCGAGTCGATCACGCCAACCGGACTGTTGATCTCGCGTGCAACCCCAGCCACAAGAGTCCCCTGGCTTGTCATCTTTCGTCCAATCGTTCCGGTCACCACCGCAACTTCGGGTTTGTTAAGTTCGTGCCTTGCCATTACTCTTCCCTTCTCCCGATCGTCAGTGTAAGAAGGCGAGGATTTCTTACACTCCGGGTTGGCGAGGAGACGAGCCATGGCAACGGCGGAGGGTTCCGACAGCATTACGGTGCAGATGGAGGATGCCAAGTTCGCCGCGCGAATTCGGGCGGGCGAGCGTGAAGCCCTCCAAGCCGTAGTGCATGCCTACATGAGTCAGCTCCTGCGCGCCGCGCGGGGCGCGGGCTTGAGCCCCCATCGCGCCGAGGACGTGACCCAGGCCACGTTTGTGACTTTCATCGAGATCGCCCCCCGCTTCGAGGGAAGGTCCCATGTGCGCACTTTCTTGTTCGGCATCCTGTACAAGAAGATTGCCGAGGCCCGCCGCGAACTCCAACGGAATCAACAATTTGACGCTATCGATGATGTCGTGGAACAACGGTTCAAGACCGACGGGAGCTGGCAGCGCCCACCGAGACCGATCGACCTCCAGCTCCACGATGCAGAAATTCGAGACGCGATCGACGGCTGTCTTGAGCACGTATCCACTCAGAAGAGAATGGCCTTTGTGCTTCGCGAAGTCGAAGGCCTCGCGACAGAAGAAATTTGTAAGATTCTGGAAGTGACGCGCACTAACCTAGGAGTGCTGCTATATCGTGTTCGCGACCACCTTCGGGAATGCCTGGAGGCAAAGGGTGTGAGAGAGCGTTAATAATGATGCTGAAATGCCGGGAGCTCACGCGCATGATTGCCAGCGACGAGCTACCCGAGGCCAGGTGGCCGGTGAGGATGGGAGGATGGCTTCACCTGCTAATGTGCCGGCACTGCCGCCGCTACGCAGCACAAATCCGCACCCTTGCCGCCGGAGCTCGGAGGTCTTGGGGACCGGAAGCCGAAGACTCAGCAAGGCTCGATCAGCTCGAGCGCAGAATCCTGGAGCGCTGTCTCGGTGAGTCGGAGAACTCCATTTCGTCTGCCCGTGGACCGGGTACGCCTACGGATCCGGACGAGCCCCAGCGATCGTGATGCTCTCGCCGAAAATAAGGGCACAGCTCGCACGGCGTCATGCGCTTCTTGTGAACGAGGTCGAATCTGCTTCTGCGCCTCGTGTACGACACCCCGCCGTAAGCATCGGGTTCAACCGCGATGGCCGGATGCTCGGGAGGCTCAAACATGTACCGCTAGAGGTCATCTTTGTCCGGTCGTTGATCGCCGTTTCTTCTGCGCCTCTTCGATGGCTTCGAACATGGGAACGAGGTGGTCCATGTAGATGTGCTCCTCGCCCGAGAACTCCATGTACGGCTTGTCGTCTGTCAGCGCGGGGGCGTTCGCGGCCAGAATGCGCAGTCCTTCCCGCGTCGAGGATCAAGGTTTTGAGAACGTGTTCGGGTGTTGGGAACTCGAGTCGCTCCAAATCCTTCCGGACCTCCGGAATCTCGAACGCTCGCGCCAACGTTTCGGCGTTCAATCCGTGAGGGCCTTTGCTGCCCACGAGAAGGCCGGCGCCGTGAATCTCCCAAAGCGATGCGTGCGGAAACACTTCGATGAAAGTCTGGCTGATCATCCGAACGTCTTCCAGAGACATCAAGTGAAACGGCAGCCACTGACAGATGACACCTTGTTCCGTGAGCCTCGTGCGAGCGGCTTCGTAGTATTCGCGTGTGTAGAAATTGATCATGCCCGAGAACTTGGGCGGCATGGGCTCGCTCGTGATCACGTCGTAGGTCTCGGCCGTCGCTTGAACGTGATTGCGCCCGTCTTCGACGATTGCTCGGGTGCGTGGATCTAAGAGCACGTCGTGGTTGGATGTAGAGAAGTGAGGCGCGAGCCCATAGACCTCACCGCTGATGTCCACGATGTCGAGCTGCTCGATGGGGTGGAGCGTCGCGTCCCCAGCCGTACTACCGGTCCCGAAAGCTATGACCAGAACGCGCGTCGGATCATCGTGTAACAGCATTGGAAGATGCGCCATCATCGGCATGTAGTGCGCGAGGCCCGAGTTCTCCGTCGCCATGAAGCCGTTGATATAGAGCTGCCGAACTCCGGAGTCTATGTGCTCGTAGACGGCAAACGTCGCGTCCGCGGTCTCGCGATGATCGAGCAACTCCATTCCCAGGTCGGGATTCGCAAAGAGCCGGTCGTTAAGAAGGTCGGGGCGGTCGATGGCTCTTAGCGTCATCACCGAAGCGAGCACAATCACAGCGGGCGCTGCGAACCAGGCTGCTTTTCGCGAAACGTAATATCCGAAAAGGGCGGCCACCGCGACATGCACGACGATCACCGTCAAATACGTTCGAGCGACTCCGACCGTCGGTATCAGCGCGAAGCTGAACACCAACGCGCCCACGGCGGAGGCCAACGCATTGATCATGTACAGCGAACCGAGCGAGGCTCCCATCCGCGCCATGCGAAGGCTCAAGACTTGGATCGACAACGGAAACAACATGCCAGCGATCGTGGCTGGCACGAGCAAGAGCACGGCGGCCGTCAGGAACTTGGCTACCAGTAGGCCGGACGGGCCCAGGTGCGCGCGATACACATGGTGGAAGTCGACCAACTGCCCGAGGAGCGGCATCGTCAATAACAGAGCACCCGAAAAGGCGAGCTCTACGACCGCGAGTCGCTTCAACAAGGCGTGGCCCATGTCGGTATCGAGCGGGACAGCCCAGTGGGCGGCCAGAAAGCTTCCGAGCGCGAGCGCCAGCAGCACCGTGGCCAGAATGATCGCGAACGTCTGGCTCGTGCTCCAAAGCGCGTGTACGAGAGCACGGGTCCACAATACTTCGAGTCCGAGCACCGTAAATCCGGACAGCGCTGCGATCGACACCACGAGCTTCTCCGAGACGCTGAAGGATGGCAACGACGCCTTCTCGGCCTCAGCGGCCGGCGTCAAAGGCTCGCGAACCAAGAAGCGGTCGATGGTGAAAAACGCCACCGCGAGGAGCATGTTCGCACCGGCGACCAAGCTGTTCGTGAAAGAGATCCCGAACTGCCCCAACAAGTAGATGCCGCCCGCAACGCTCCCGATCATGGCGCCCAGGGTGTTCATGCCATAGAGCCATCCGAAGTGCTGCCCGAACCTGTCGGGCACGCGCGCGGCGAAGCGCACCAAAACCGGCAGCGTCCCTCCGATGAGCGTGCAAGGAACGAGGAGAATCATCGACGTGAAGGCGAGTCGCACGACGGGCAGCAGCCACCGCAGCTCCTCGGACGCGTAGACATGCGGGTAGACGGCGTTCAAGGAACGAAGCGCGACCGGCAACAGGAGCGCCGAAACGGCAATCCCGAGCTCGATCGCGGCATAGAGGAGCAAGGGACGGCGGACGCGGTCGGCGATGCGGCCGAACAGCCACGCCCCGAACGCCAGGCCGAGCATGAAGCACGCGAGCACGGTTCCCACTGCCGACGTCGTCGCGCCGAACGAAAGCGTCAAAAGCCACAGCCACAGGACCTGGTACACGAGAGCCGTGGCGCCGGAGAGCAGGAAAAGAAGTAGCAGAAGCCCGCGGAATTTCATCTCTAACGATGATACGACGCGGACCGAGGGCCGTCGAATCCTGGTGTCGACTAGAATCAGCGAGATTTGCCCCGAAGGGCATCCAACGGATGGATCCGTGTCGCCCGCCGCACCGGGACGTAGAGTGGTTCAATGCGAAACGGTCATCTCCAATAGTGTGGTCAGTGCCCGCTACACGCCTGGGGAAGGGAATATCTGGTAGTTACTATTCTTTGAAGTTGGGAAAGCAGAAGAGAAAGGCACCTCCGTGAATTTTCTGCGGGTTCTGAGCGGCGGGCGAGGCTCGTCCAAGCCGGTCGGATGACGCGTCTGCCGGAGCGCGAAATTGCGGGTCAAGTAGCGAGACCTGCGTGCCGCTGGCTACGTCCAAAAAAACACGCGATCGGCTCTTCATCACGAACACTGACGCGAGGTCCGCTGCTCTCGCATCCGATCTCGAGAATGCCATGGACGCGGCCCGGCCGGTGCCGGTCCCTGCACCGGTGACCATGGCAACCTTTGAGTGGGCGCTCACGTTAAGCTGTCCGGGTGACGGCGCTACGGCACCACTCCGGGTTCGGCTACGACCCGATGAAGTCGACGGCGACGAGCCGCCCATATCGCTCGGCGGCCCCGTCCTGCACGGGCGCGGGAATATAGCGAACCACCACGAGCTCATCGAGGGGCCCACAGTAAAAGTCCCGCGTACCCACACGCTCTCCGTTCTCAAGTATCTCGACCCGGGCCAGATCGACGATGTCCAGAGCGTATACGAGATCGCCGGCGTCGACGATGAAGCGGTGCCCCTCGGTGCAGTCGAACCGAACCAGCTTGCCGCGAACTTCGACGTTCTCGGTGCTTGGAACTATATCGCCTACAGGGGTCCGGGTGACATCCGCCACCTCGTCGGCCGTTGCGGCAGACGCGCTCTCGTCGACTCCGGCCACAGCTTCGCCCTCGGCAGCTCGCGCCGCGGCCGCGGCCTGCTGGGCCTCGAGCTTCAGCTTTGCGTCGGCATAGTCGTACTGCCGGCGCACGGAGGCATTGAATCCCGGATCGAGCTCGCGGTCGAGAAGCTTCTGATAGATCGCACGCGCGGTGGCGTAGTTACCGTCTTTGGCGTAGAGCTGACCCACCACGAACACGAGCGATGGATTGCCCGGATCTCTCTCCAAAGCATCCGTGGCGACCTGGAGCCCCTCTTCGCGCTTCTCGGCGTGGAACAACGCCAGGAAGCCGAAGAGCCGAGCCGCGTCCGTAAGCTCCGGGGCTTCGCGTATCACGAGCCGCAAGGAATCCATGACGGGAACCGTCGTCTCTTCCCTCAGCTTTGACGCGGTTCCGCCGTGCGAGCTCACAAACAGCTGCGCGTGCCGCAAATGGACGTGGGGATTGGTCGAGCCATTTCGGATGGCCCGCTCGAGGAAGCTCGTAGCCTCAGCTGATTTCCCCTGCCGGTCGCGGAGAATCGCCATGGCTTTGTAGGCGGTCACCTGATCCGGATTCGCTTCAATAGAGTTCGCCAGGCTCGTTTCAGCCTCGTCGTAGTAACGCGCCGCCATGAAGAGTTGTCCCATGTGGGCCTCGGCGGCGTCGTCGTCCAGCTTCGTGATCCGAAAGTCCTTGTCCATTTCGAGCGGAGGAAGATCTAGTTTGAGGTATCGGGTGATGCGTTTCCTGATGTAGACAGCGACGTCCCTATCGATCTCGTCGAGCGTCTTGCCCATCGCTTCTTGAAAGGCGAGGAGGGGCTCCCCGCCTTGGCGAAGCATGTGCAGGTACTGGCCCAGACGCTGGGGACCGTTTTCTCGAAGCTGTCCGATCAAGAGGTAGTGCACGAGCGCCCAGGACTGCGCATCGAACAGCGAACGCTTGCTCAAGTCACGGTAGTAGTCGGACGAATGGTCTACCGCGAAGAGTTCACGGATTGGCACCCTGCGGAACTCGCCCATAACACGCCGGTACTCGTCGCGCATCTTGCCGATATTCGCCCGCTTGTTCGTGATTTCCGTATTGCCGTAGAAACGCGAGAGGCCGTTACTGAGCCAAACCGGGTAGTCCGCCTCGTTGTAGCTTCCGAGAAGATGCATGTAGTGGCCGAACGCCATCTGCCGCGCCGCTTTCGAAGATCCGTCGCCCCGCAGAAGCACGATGTCCCGGAGCGGGGTCGGGCGGTACATCCCGGCCCACTCCTCGCGCTCGCCCTCGGCCGTCGGCTGAAACGGACGCATCGATTTCTCGTTCTTGAAGAGGTAGAAGACGGCCGGCTTGGCGCTAGCCACCCGCTGCGCCGGAAAGATCTCGGTGATGAGACGCCTGAGCTGCTCGAGGTCTTCTAGAATCGCTTTGGCGCGCCCTTCTCGACCGTTGCTGACCACCGTGAAATGCTCGGATATCGCCTCGAACCATTTGTCCTTCGCCTCGGCGGTGACGCCAAGCGCCAAAATGAGGAAGAGTGTTGCCAGGAACGGACGCATGGTGCCTCCTTGGGGGGCTGACCCATTATGCCTAGACGGACTCCACTGTCAATTGCCTTCAGCGTCGATTCGCTCGAGTCCGACTGGCCGCGCGGTCAAGCGTCCATCGGAATGCAGTACATCATTGCAGGCTCGCTTGTCTCTTGGAAGTCGCATCCACTCCAGCGGCTCTGGGCTCCGATGGCTCGCCGCTGGCGAAAACCGATAGTTCCCGATCGGGGTGTTCGCGCTTGCAGGTCCTGACAGGGCTTATATAAGTCGTTCGGTCGAGTTTCGGCACATTACGCGGTTCGTCAAGTCTCGAGAGCCTCCCAGCCGCCGCCGAGAGATTTGTACAGCCGGATGAGACGGGTGCGGACCTCGGTCTCGCTGAGCGTCATCTGATCGTCTACCTCGCGCAATCGCCGCTCGGCATCGAGCACGGTGAGGAAGTCCGCGAGGCCCAGACGATAGAGTGAGCGCGCGATCCCCGCGGCACGCTCGGCGTCCACGCGTGCCTCCATGAGCCGGTCGAGCACGTTCTTCTCCTCGACGTAGCCCACGAGCGCCCCTTCGACGTCTTCGACCGCCACGAGCACTGCTTGCTCGTATCGGGCGAGGGCCGCGTCGGATCGGGCATCGGTGGCTTCGATCTGTGCCCGAATCTCACCGCGCCGAAAGATCGGCCACTGGAAGAAGGCGCCCAGAAGCCCGGTGCCGCTCGACAGGCCAAAGAGATCCGATGGGGAGGTACTCTCGAGCCCGATGACACCGCGGACAAAGAAGCGTGGATAGAGCTCCGCGGTCGCAACACCGATATCGAATCTAGCCGCGGCTAACTCGCGCTCGGCCCTTCTCAGGTCGGGGCGCCTCAACAGAAGCTCGGGTGCATGGCCCATCGGAACCTCTGTCGGAAAAGGCGGCAGGGGCGCAGGCACGAGAAGCTCGTCCAGAACATCGGCGGGCAGACGAGCGGTGAGCACGGCGAGCCGGTAGGCGCTTCGACGGATAGCGGCACGCACGCGTGGAACGCTGGCCTCGGTCGTCCTCAGCTGCGAGCGGGCCTGGGAGACTTCGAGCTCGCTGGCGAATCCCGTCGTTCTCTGGTCTTCCACGAACTCCAGGGTCTCGGACTGGATACGAACGTTGTCCTCGGCCACACCAAGGCGCCGTTGCGCTCCTCGAAGCTCGATGTAGCTGAGCGCGACTTCGGAGACCACCAAGAGCTGCACGTCGCGGCGGCTCTCGATCGCGGCGCCGAGCCGTGCGCTCGCGGCGTCCACGGCGCTTCGCGTCGCTCCGAAGACATCGATCTCCCAGGAGGCGTCGACGTTGAGATTGACGAGATTGTCTTCCAGGCTTCCGAACCCTTCGCGGACCAGCGCGGGGCCCGGGCCGAAACCATTCTCGCTGGCGCGAAGACGTGCGGCGCCACCACCGGCCTCGACGTCGGGGTAGTGACCGCCGGCGGCCGAGCGCCGAAGGGCGCGTGCCTCGCGCACGCGGGCCACGGCGATACGGATGTCATGGTTCTGGTTGACGGCGCGCTCGACGTACGACACGAGGGTCGGGTCCTCGAGCGTTTTCCACCACTCGAGAATCGGGGGCCCGCTCGACGAGGCCACAGGCTCGATCCAGCTCGAGGCCATCACAACGTCGGGCGTGACGATCTCGGGACCCACGGAGCAGCCTGCCACCGCTATCATTATTAATAGCAACGCGATCCACATACGACGCATGGATTTCCTCCTATCTGTCATGATTCGACGCTCTTCGCGGAAAAGAGCGGCCCGAGGCGGCGCGCCTCGGTGAGCCAGCGGAAACTGAAGCTCGGCGTCATCGTAAGCCGGTAAGCGGCGGGCACGAAGACCACCGCGAGGATGGTCGCTCCGGACACGCCTCCCGCCAGCACGATCGCGAGCGGCGGCCAGAAGTCACCGCCGACGAAAATGAGAAGGGGCAGGAAGCCGCCCACCGTCGTCAACGTCGTCGAGATGACATGGCGCAGCGTTCCCATCACCTCATCGGCCGTCGCCTCCACCTCGCCCCGGCGGGCGGCGGGGTTCGCTCGAATGGCGGCGAGAACCACGATGCTGTCGTTGAGCGCGACGCCGATGAGCCCGAGCGTTCCCAGTATCGTCGTGAAGCTCACGGGAAAGCCGTAGGCCCAGGTAGCGACAAGAGCGAGTCCGATGGACTGGATGGCCACGACTCCGAGCACGCCTGCCAGGCGAACGCTCGAAAACGTCAGAATGATCGTTGCGATCATGAGGATGAGGAGCACGGGGAGATAGATCATCAGGCTGCCTATGGCTTTGTTCTCGTCCTCCGCATCGCCGCCGAATGAGAGCCGATACCCGGAGGGCAGTAGAAACCCCGCTTCTTCGAGCTGAGCAAGCACGTCATCGGTCATATCGATGGCCAGGGCATCGTTTCGCGTATAGCCGTAGATCAGGTTGGCACGGAGGCCGTCGTGGCGAGTGATCGCGGATACCTCCGGACGAAGCACGAGCTCGCCGAGAATCGAGAGCGGCGTCCAGCCCGGGCGAGAGGCAGCCGTCAGCTGCGTCGAGCGAATGTCGAAGAGGTCGCTCCGGTGCTCGTCCTCGAAGCGGATCCGAACGTCGAGCTCCTCCAAGTCCTCGATGACGGAGCCCCCGAGTGTACCTTCGAGGCCTCCTTGAAGCTGGGTAGCGATATCCGAGAGGGTCAGGCCCGCGAGCCGCGCCTCGTCCTCGTCCGCGTCGAGCCATAGCTTGGGCTCACCCCGCCCCATCGTCGCCTGGGTATGCAGCACGCCCGGATGCTCGGCAAGGCGCAGACGGAGCTCATCGCCGAGATCTTGCAAGGTCTCGATGCTGGGACCGTAGAGTCGAAACTCCACGTCGGCCTCGACGGGTGGTCCCTGGGCAAACTGGCTCACCACAATCTGCGCTCCGGGAAAGGCTTCGTCGAGGCGCCGCTGGATTTGCGGGATGAGCCGTTTCACTTCGTCATTCGAGTGGGGCGAGCGGACGGTGACGACTGCCTGCGCGTGGTGGCGCGCGTCATCCTGATTCATGACGGCGTTGTAGTAGACCGAGGGGAAGCTTCCACCGATGAGCCAGTCCACACGACGGATGGCCGGGTCTTCGCGTAGCAGGGCTTCGATCGCTTCGACTTCGCTCCGGGTGCGCTCAATGGAAGCTTCCGTCGGGAGCCACAGCTTCAGGTCGAACATGTCGCGATCGACGGGCGGGAAGAACTGGCTTCCGAGACTTCGTGACGCGACAAAGCCGGCTACGGGCAGCAAGGAGGCGAGGGCAAGCATCACGATGGGGACGCGCAAACCCCGGACGAGTCCGCGCCGGGTCACTCGCGCGAACCGCTCGTTGCTGACACCGCTCCTCCACCAAGCACGCTTTTTGGCCGCGGGCCGCGCTTCGGCGAGCCACCCGGCGAGGGCGGGGATGATGGTCATCGCGAGCGCGAAAGATGCGATCAGAGCAAGGATGACGCTTCCTCCGATGGAGCCCACGAAGTCCCCGACACTCCCCGGCATGAGCACGATGGGCGCGAAAGCGAGCACCGTGGTGACCGTGGAAGCCGCGAGCGGGACGAAGAGATGATGCACTGACGCGGAGACCGCCTCCGCCGGAGTGTCTCCTCGTTCGAGGTGCTTTCTCACCTCATCGACGACGACGATGGCGTTATCGATGAGAAGGCCGAGCGCCACGACCATTCCGAAGATCGAGATCTGATGGAGCGCCCCGCCGCTGAAGGCAGTGCCGAACAGCACGATCGCCGCGGTCAGGGGAAGCGCGGAAGCGACGACGACGGAGGAGCGCCATCCCATAACGAAGAAGATGACGACGACTACCACCAGCGCTCCTGCGAGAAGATTCATAGCCAGCTCTCGGAGACGCTCGTTGGTGTAGCGTGTCTGATCGAATACGACCTCGATCGCCACTCCGTCGCCCACTCCGGCGGCGAATGAGTCCACGATTTCGAGAGACTCCTCGGCCCATTCGTCGACGCGCCGGTGCGCCTGGACTTTCGCTCCCACGTACACCGCGCGGCGTCCGTCCGCGAGCCCGATCTCTCGGGGCGGAGACTGCCAGTCGCGCTCGGCACGAGCGATGTCGCTCAGTCGCAGCAGGGTCCCGTCGGTCCCTTGGCGCAAGGGGATGCTCCCGATCCGGGAAAGGAGTCGAGCTCTCCGGCGACTTCGAGAATCAAGTCGTCGCGACCGCTTCGTAGCATGCCCGCGGGGACCTTGGAGTCCGCCGCGCGGATGCTCGCCGCGAGATCCGAAGGCGTCATCCCGAGAGCGGCGAGCTCCTTGGGGTCGACGGTGACGGTTATCT
Source organism: Candidatus Marinacidobacterales bacterium (assembly GCA_965237955.1). Taxonomy (GTDB): domain Bacteria; phylum Acidobacteriota; class Vicinamibacteria; order Marinacidobacterales; family SMYC01. The sequence goes on from OZ250169.1 coordinate 7,253,136, forward strand.
CCTCGCGGGGAGCGCCGAAGAGACGGACGACCTGAGTGCCGGGGGTCGTGCGAAGCTGATCGGCGAGCTCTTCGGCGAGACGGTTCAGGATCCCGAGCTTGGGCTCTGCGGTGTGCTCCCAGATGACGCCTACGATCAGCGAGTAGGCCACCGGCCCTCTCTGGTCGTCGAGAAACGGAGTGGCGGCTTCGTCAGGTAATTCGGGCTCGGCTTCGGCAAGCTTGTCGCGAATGAGGGAGAAGACCTTCTGGCTCTCGTAAACCCGGTCGGCGAGCTCGACGGCGATGATCGAGACGCCGGCACGGGATGTCGATCGCATCTCCTGTATCTCCGGCACCTCTTGAAGTCGCTCCTCGAGCTTCTCGGTGACGAGGGCTTCGACTCGCTCGGCGGAGGCGCCGGGGACAAGGGTTACGATCAACGGGTTGCGGTTCACGATGCGCGGATCCTCGAGCCGGGGCATGGAGACGAGCGCGGAGAGGCCAGCGACGAAAATCACGAGCACCGAGAGGACGAGCAGGTATTTGTTTTTCAAGAAGAGGGTGGCTGAGGTCATCGGTCCGACTCCCCGCCGAGCGCCACGCGCTGGTTCGGGACCAGGCGTTGAAGACCCTCGGTGACGACGAGCTCGCCGCTGGTCAGAGTTCCGCGGACGAAGACGCTGTCTCCGTCAACGTGCAGCAGCTCGAGCTCACGGCGTTTCAGGATGTGCGTGGAGGGCCCGCTGGATTCGAGGTGTGCGGCAACGTAAGTCGCCCAGAGACCACGGGAGCTTTCGGTCAGAGCGCTACGAGGCAGCCAGAAGCCGCTCTTTTCGATCGCCTGGGAGAGCTCCAGTTCGACGAGGTCGCCGTGCCGGAGAGCGTTCTCCTTCGTCGAAAGTGTCAGGACGACGTCGACCGTGCGCGTCTCGCGATTGCGTGCCGGGAGGAGGGCTCTGACCGTTGCGGAAAGCTCGCGACCATCCGCGCGCACGACGCGCTCGTCACCGATCTTCAACGATTTCGCGAGCTCAGAACTGATGCCGACCCGGACCTCGGGACGTCCCATCTCGAGAATCCGAAACAACGGCTCGCCTGCCGAGACCACGGCGCCCTCGTCGACGAAGCGCCTGGCGACGACGCCCGAGAAAGGCGCGCGCAGGCGCGACTTCGCGATATCGACATCGACGCTCGCGATTTGCGCTGCCACCCTGCGCACCACGGCCTCCTCGGCCGCGTAACCACGATCGGCCTCGTCCCACTGCTGGGTGGAGACGGCGTTCAACTCGAGAGCTTCGAGCGTGCGCTCGCGTGTGCTCGCCATCAAGGAGAGCCGTGCCTCCGCTTCGCGAAGGCGCGCCTAGAGCTCCGCCCGTTTCGCTCCGAGGCGTAGCGTGTCGACCCGCGCCAGGATCTGCCCTTTCGCTACGCGGTCACCTTCGTCGACGAGGATGCTGAGCACAGCGCCACCGAGCTCGAATCCCATGTCGGTGCTGCGGCGCGCTTCGATGCGGCCCACGAAGGATCGGCGCACCACGTAGCTCGCCTGCTCCTGGACCGCCTGCGTCGCGACGACGAGCACTCGCGCTGGCACCGGGTCAATATCAGCCACATCCGTGCGAACGGTGTCACCTTTGGCAAGCGCCACCAGGACGCTCCCCACGGCGACCGCGAAAAGCCCGCTCACGCCAAGCTTCCCTTTCCTGCCTTTGGTTTTCATCGGTTGGCCTCCATTCAATGTATATACAACCAAAACGTCAAAAAAATTACTGTGTCGGCAGATAGCGGTTAGCCACCGCCTTCAGCGTGGCCGCACCCTCGTCACCGAGAACCCCGACCGCCGCTTGCTGTGCTTTGCGCCATGACGGCAGGGCCTCCTCCAGAAGCTTCCTCCCTTTGGCGGTGATGGCGACGGTGTGGCTCCTTTCGTCCTCCCCGGGAAGCGTGCGCACCCAGCCGCGCTTTTTCATGAGTGAGAGGTTGCGGCTAAGCGTCGATTTCTCGATATGGAGATATTCCGCGAGCTGTGCCTGTTTGACAGGCCCCACCTGGTGAATCGCCGTCAGCATGTTGGCCTGGCTGGTGGTGATGCCGAGGGGCCTGAGGGCATCGTCATAAATGCTTGTGATGATGCGGTTTAGCATCCTGATCCGCACGGCGAGGCAGTTTCGCCCGATCTCGCGCCCAGCCCGACTTTCTGTGTTCTCGACCATAGATTATATTGTATATACAACTATTGTCGATGTAAAGGAAAAAATTACTCCTTGATCCTGCCCATGCCGTCGTGTCCAAAAATACAAACGAACTCAAGACCGGCTCGACGGGACGTTTCGGAATAGACGTATCTACGCTTGATTGGCCAATGGGAGCTAGAATCCTCGGTCATGAGCACGCCGATCCAGCCCTTGACATTGTTGGTCATCACCATCGCTGGTTGGATCCAGCGTGACCAACAGGCCGCTATGGTCTACTTGCTCGAGGAGAACAAAGTCCTCAAAGATCGGCTTTGCGGGAGGAAGCTTCGTCTCACAGACGACGAGCGACGTCGGCTCGCGGTAAAGGGTAAGGCGCTTGGCCGGAAACTCTTGGCAGAAGTCGCCGGTATCGTCACACCGGAAACCCTTCTGGCTTGGCACCGAAGGCTGATTGCGCGGAAGTGGTACTACAGCGAGCGAGCGGCGGAAACAGCCCGGACGGCCCCGGGTCATGGCCGAGATTAGCGAGCTCGTGGTGGGGATGGCGAAGTCAAATCCGAGGTGGGGGTATACACGCATTCGCGGCGCCCTCTCGAATCTCGGCCATACGGTAGCCAGGAGCACCATCGCCAATATTCTGCGAGAACATGGCATCGAGCCCGCGCCGGAGCGAAGTGAGCGGACGCCGTGGCGCACGTTTCTCGCCGCCCATTGGGAAACCGTTGCGGCGACCGACTTCTTCACCGTCGAGGTCGCCACAGTTCGCAGGCTCGTGACCTACTATGTGCTCGTCGTCATCGAGCTGTCTTCGCGAAAAGTGCACATTGCCGGAATCACTCCGGGGCCGGATGGCCCGTTCATGATGCAGGTCGGTCGGAATCTCACCGACCCATTCGACGGCTTTCTGCGCGGCAAGCGATTCCTCATCCTGGACCGCGACAAGAAGTTCACCACGGAGTTTCGCGATTTGCTCGAGCACGCCGGAACGGACGTCATTCGGCTGCCGCACCGTTCGCCGAACCTGAACGCTTATGTCGAAAGGTTTGTTTTGTCGATCAAGAGCGAGTGCTTGGAGCGGATGATCTTCTTCAGTGAGCAATCGCTGCGCCGTGCCGTCGCTGAGTTCATCCATCATTATCACGGAGAGCGCAACCATCAAGGGCTCGGGAACGCGTTGCTCGAAGCGGAAGAATGCGTCGGCAGTCCTCACGGGAAGGTGCGATGTCGTAAGCGATTGGGCGGCTTGCTCAGCTACTACCACCGCGACGCCGCATAGGAGTTCGGGCGCGCCAGTTGGACGGAACGGATGGTCTGCAGGAGAGGTCTGCTCGGGGTCGCCTATCGCAGAGCCAGTACCGCGTCGGCTGGTCTCCGCGAGTTTTGAGAACGCCTCTAGGATTCGACCTTGCCGCTCCGTTCGCGTTTTCGGACAGGACGGGCGCGAGCTCGATGGATTGCGGGTGATTGGGATGGACGAGATCAGCTACCGCAAACGCCACAAGTACTTAACAGTGGTAATAGACCATCTCAGCGGCCGGGTCGTCTGGGCGGGAAAGGAGCGCAAGGCCAAGACGCTGCTGCGGTTTTTCCGCAAGCTCGGACCACAAAGAGCCGCGGAGCTCGAAGCGGTCAGCATGGACATGTGGGAGCCGTACAGAACTGTCGTCGGCAAAAAGGCTCCTCAGGCACGGGTGATCTTTGACCGCTTCCACATCGTCAAGCATCTGAACGAGGCCGTGGATAAGACCCGGCGCGAGCTGGTGCGCGAGCTCAAAGGGACTGCCCGGCGCAACCTCAAGAACACCAAGTTTCCCCTTCTCAAGGCCAAACACAACCGCAGCGCGAAAGACAAACGGGTGCTCCGCGAGCAGGTGCGAGCTAATCGTCGCCTCTACCGCGCCATGCTTCTGCGCGACAACTTCATGGACCTCTACACCTACAAAACCGAGACATGGGCCAAGAAGTTTCTCCGAGGATGGCTGCGGCGCGCTATGAGCTCGAGGATAGAGCCCGTCAAACGCGCGGCGAAGATGATCCGCAGCCACTTCGATGGCGTCATCGCGTGGGTCACGTGGAGACTCAGCAACGGCCGACTCGAAGGAATGAACAACAAAATCCGGCTGCTGAGCCACCGCAGCTTTGGACTCCACTCTGCCGAAGCTCTCATCAGTCTCGTCTACCTAAACTGTGGCGGTCTCACCCTCGAGAGGATCCACTGAAATGGCAGGAGAGGCCTTATAACTACGACTACTCATGACTAGAACCCTTGCCCACCTTCCTGTCCGTCGGTCTAGCGCGAGGGTCAGCGGCGCGGCCACCCCTGGTGGCCGGCAAGCCGTTGACCAAACCCATACTAATAATGATACTGCCGGCGTGGAAGGGAAGGGCCACGTCCGACCGACCCCCGCGACATGTCTTCTCGCTTAACAAATTGGTCGAATAAACGCGACACTATATGTGTGTATCCCTTGGCCTCAGGTACCGACAGAAGCCACGATCCCTCGTCTGCCCGCGAGAACCAAAGCCCGGTAGAGTCGTCGGGAACTCCGGGCGACAGGTCGCGATGGACTGAGCCAATGAAGTCACCGACGTAAGGCAAAACTTTCACGTTGTAATGCCCGAAACGCTTATCACCGATCGCCCGTTGCAGTAACTGCTTATGCAGCTCTCTCTTTCGAGGATATCCTGAATCTAGTTGAAATCGGTGAGTGACTCCCTTCAAGATCGTCGGTGTCAAAGCTGGCGATCAAAAAGAAAGGAGCCACCCGGTGAGAGCAGATACGAAGAAGAGAAAGAATGCAACACAGATGCTGAGGGCGACGCAGGAGCAAGAGTGGTGGGCGGATCAAGTTGTGCATGTGATGCTGGAGGGCAAGCGAGCGCTGGACGCCGCGATGCTCGATGTCGGACGCCTGGTAGCTGAGACGCTCATGTACATGGAGCGCGAAGAGAGATCTGGGCCAGACTACCATCCTACGTCGTCCGGGCTTCGCAAATGGGCGAGTCAACGTGGGTCGATCTATGTCGGTGACCAGAAGCTCCCTGTCGAGCACCCTCGATTGCGGGGCCCGGAGGGTGAGGTCGGGCTGAGAACCTACGAGCAGCTCAAGAATCGCGGGGGCTTTTCGGAGGAACTCCTGTCGGAGGTGCTTCGGGGAATGTCTGCTCGCAAGTACGAAGAGACGGTGACGGCGGCAGGCAAGGCTTTCGGTGTGACGCCGAGCTCGGTGTCCCGCCATCTGGTCGAGGCGACGGCGAAGCAGCTGAAGCAGTTCCAGGAGCGCAGTCTCGAAGAGTTTCCGCTCTTCGCGATGTACCTAGACACGGTCCACCGCGGCGGTCAGGCGTTCGTGGTCGCGCTCGGCGTGGACCGTGAAGGGAAAAAGCTCCCCCTGGGCTTCTGGGAAGGGGCGACGGAGAACCACGAGATCTGCGAGGAATTGCTGGAAGAGTTGGAGCGACGGGGGTTAAAGCTCTCCAAACGGATCCTCTGGGTAACCGATGGTGGCGGGGGGATCATCAAGGCGCTCAAAGACCGATACGGCAAGAAGCTCATCCACCAGCGGTGTACTTTGCACAAAGACCGCAACATCCAGCGCCACCTGCCCAAACGCTACCGCAAGCAGGCACACCACCTCTTCGCGACTGCCTTGGAGCAGAACAGCTACAAGGACGCGAAGAAGATGTTGCAGGAGTTCGAGCGCTGGCTTCGCGACATCAACGAGTCGGCGGCAGACTCACTCCTCGAGGCACTCGAGGAGGTGCTGATGCTCCACAAGTTGAAGGTCCCCGCTCTACTGCGCCAGAGCCTGCACTCGACGAATCCTATAGAGAGTATGTTCTCCATGGTTCGTAGTTGCGAGCGCAACATCAAACGCTACCGTAACAGCAAAATGCGCCAGCGACGGCTCGCCGCTGTGCTGCTGCACTGCGAACAACAGTTCAGACGAGTCAAGGGGCACGCATCCATCGACGTAGTGGTTGCGGCCATCGATGCGATCCAACGAGAGGACGAGATGCCTGAGGCCGCGTAAGGTCAGGGGCGTAGAGCTGGAAATGACCACGAGTCGCTTATGATGGTTTCAACTAATTCCTTGACATCCTCTCTCTTTCATTGGTCACCTTCTGGCGCGCGCCCCTTACCACGATTCGCGGATTCTTTGTCGGCGGTCGACTGTAATCCGCGATCGAGTCGCTTTCGGGTCTATTGACTGCCTTTCCACCACGCCCGACAAGAATCCCCGATCGGCAACCTCGGTCGCGAGCGCGCTCGACTTTGGCGCCATGTGACATAATACGTCGTCGGCTTGCCTTGAGAGGATGACGATGGCAAATAAGCGGGCAGGGAGAAAGAAACTGCCCAAGAACTTGGACGCGAACCTCTCGGGCTCCAAGCGCGAGAAGCTCAAGAGAAAGACCTATACCAAGGCCCTGGCAGATTTTCAGGTCGAGCTGGTCAAGCTCCAGAAGTGGATCCAAGACAAGGGGCTCAGGGTCGTCGTTATTTTCGAGGGACGCGACGCCGCCGGCAAGGGCGGTGCCATCAAGCGCATCACCCAGAGCCTCAATCCACGTATCTGTCGCGTGGTAGCCCTCGCTACGCCCACCGAGCGGGAGAAGACCCAGTGGTACTTCCAGCGCTACGTTGCTCATCTCCCCGCCGCTGGCGAGATGGTGCTCTTCGATCGGAGCTGGTACAACCGCGCCGGCGTGGAGCGCGTGATGGGATTCTGTACCGAGGAGGAGTACCAGGAGTTCTTGCGCTCGTGTCCGGAGTTCGAGCGCATGCTGCTTCGCTCCGGGATCAAGTTGATCAAGTATTGGTTCTCAGTGAGCGATGAAGAGCAAGAGTGTCGCTTTAAACAGCGCATCAACGATCCAATCCGCCGCTGGAAGATCAGCGAGATGGATCTCAAGTCGCGGGCAAAGTGGGTCGAGTATTCCATGGCCAAAGACGAAATGTTCAACCACGCCGATATCAAGCAGGCCCCTTGGTTCGTGGTCCGAGCGGATGACAAGAAGCGGGCTCGACTCAACGTCATCGCACATCTGCTGAGTCAGATCCCGTACAACGAGCTCAAGGACCCGGAGGTTAAACTGCCCCGGAGGCAAAAGAACGTCGGGTACCTACGGCCCCCGATTTCGGACCAAACGTTCGTGCCGGAAGTGTTCTAGGTCTGTAGAAACCACGGTGCTTCCGCCGTGTACTGTTGCTGATGTGTACGCATTCTCTTGCAAAGAAGGCGCTTACGCCCAGTTTAACGCGAACCGAAGTCGACGGGGCCTAATTTGACTGTAAGCCATTGCACGATAACGCCCTGCATTGCACCAACGTTTCTTGACGGAAGCACCGCTGGCGCAGGCCTTTTTGCCCTCGTGAAGCTGATCGAGGGAGGCTGACGTCTAACAGGAAGGCTGACGTCAAGCCCAGGGAGCGGACGCGATGAAGCATTGGCGGCGCCTATCGGGGACGCGAGAAACAGCAGTTCCACGCCACGACGATCCCACCGGCGATCGCCGTCTCGGCAGCCCCGCGGCTGGAGGCTGTGACCGCTCAAGAAGACGACGACCTTACTCCTCACGACGAGGCGATCCTCGACGAGCTGCACAACTTGTATTCCACGAAGTCAACGTGCTTCACGAGTGCACAGGGTGATTGCCAAGGCTATGATGGGCGTATTGAAACGAGGCGACAAGGCGTAGTGGATTGAATCTCATGCACAAAGCCGAGATCGTTTTTCTGAGTTTCTTGCTCACCTTTGCGGGCCTGTCGCCGGCGGAAGACCTATCTGCGCTCCGGAAGGACATCCAGGCCTTCAAAAGCGACCCCCGCGGTCCCTATCAAGCCGTCCGTTGGTTCTGTCCCGACGGCTCGGTAATCCCCCCTCAGGATCGCTGTCCAGAGCCGGGCGGCATACAGCACGCCCTCCCCAAAAGCTGCCTTGGTGCACAACTCCGATAGAGGCCGAGAGCTCGCTTGGCCCCGACTCCCATCATCCGATCATCTCGCTATCAGGCATCCCGAGCGCCGTCATCGTGTTGAGAATCTTGCACCCGATCCTTGCCTCGACTCTCTGTGCCGCCAACCCTCTCGCTCGCATCGCTGAGCCCACGATAGCCTTGTAGCGATGGAACGTTGTCTCGACTTTGATCCGTTTGCTGTAGCCCGATTCTGTGTGCCACTTTCGTTTGCCGAGCCGAGCTTGTGCTGCAATGTTGCGATTGCGCTGTCGGCTGCTCGCCGGCCCCGATGCGAGCTGGGCGCCCTTGCGCGGCGGTATCAGCACCCTCGGCGAGCAATGAGCGCTGTGATTCTCGATTGCCTCATAGACGCCGCCGGCGTCGTATGCGGTGTCAGCTCTGGCAGATGAGATGGGACTGTCGATCTGTCCGACAAGCGATGCAACCCGCGATGAATCGCGGGCTCTTTTGCTCGTCAGCTCGCCGGCGACGACTTCGCCACTCTGCTCGTCGACACACAGATGGAGCTTGCGATAGTCCCTGCTCTTTGGTGCTCTGCGCAGCTGGCCGGCGTGGACAGCGAGACCGCTGCTGTCGATCAAGATGTGCAACGGCGTCTTCTGCTTGTCTTGGTAGAAGGGGACCTTACCCAGCTTCGCCTTGCGCCTCGAGATCGTGGTGTGATCGGGCACATCATTGTCTAGCTTCATCAGAGCGAACAACGATCGCAGCAATCCCTCGCTCTGCCTAGATGACAGATGAAACACCATGCCCAGGGTGACAGCCGTCTCGATGGCGTGGTTCGAGTACTTGCGTTGACGGCCCGGTTTCCTCCTCCTCGGCCGGGGCGCGTCCCAGTTCACAAGCTTGCCGGCGGTGAGCGAGATCCAGACGGTCAGGCTCCCACGGTTGCGTAGACCCGCCTCATATTCACGCCAATTCCTCACGCGATAGGCCTTCTTCACATACTTCCGCTGAGTGCGTTTGAAAATGCTCATGGGGAACCTCGAATCCGTGAGTAAAGGACAATTGTGGACCGAGATCGCGAGTTGTGCACCAAGGCATCGACGACGTGCTAGTCGGTGAGTTCGACGGCCTGCCACCCCACGTCGTAGAGAAAGTAGACGAGAGGATACAGCGGGCACTGGAGAAGAGTGCTGCCCGAGACAGCGACGACTATGCCGCGCTCCCTGGCAAGCTCGAATTCTGCGACCTGCGAGAACTCCAGGACACCATTACCAGCAGATCACTTTGGCCGCAGTTCTCTGAACGCTTCTCCAATAAGGAGACGCTGGTCGGAAAGTTCGGGCAACTGGCGGAGCTTCGCAATGGTATCCGGCACGCACGAAGGGTTGACGAGGTGACCCGCAAAGAGGGTGAAGCCGCCATTCTCTGGTTCGAAATAGTGCTTGAATCGTAACCCATAACCTCGGGCAGGATCCGGCGATGAAACATTCCGGGGTAGACTACCGAGGAGATCGTTGGGGAGGTTACAGTGACTGGGGAAATTAAATGGAGTACATCTGCCGCTATAGCCCGACGTCTGGGCGATCAGCTCATCAAAGACCCACATACTGCCTTTTTTGAATTAATCAAAAACAGCTACGACGCTGATGCGACTAAGGTGGAAGTAAATTTCCACCGGCCTTTATCTGACGCTGCGAAGATCGTGATCCGAGACAATGGAACAGGTATGACGATCGGCGACCTACAAACGAAGTGGGCTCGAGCAGCTGGAGAAAACAAAGTGCAGGAGCCGTACACACCCTGCTTCTCAAGGCGTCGACTCGGAGCCAAAGGAATAGGTCGTTTCTCCTTGGCAAAGCTCGGTGACAATGTCAAAGTCATCACGAAGACGGAGCGAGATCGGTTACAGATCCAATTCACGATTAACTTCGCAGCATTTACAGATGACAAAGATTTTGAAGATATGGATTTTCAGTATACAGAAGGCGCGCCGCGTCGCGGGTTCCAGCGCGGTACGATTCTTGAACTTTCGGCACTACGTGATCGCTGGGGGAAGCGGGAAATCCGCAAGATCCGACACCAGCTCTCCCATCTCATCGATCCTGATGTAGAAGACCAGAATTTTCGTATCATCTTCAAATGTCGGGAATTTCTTGAATTTGACGGCCCTCTCGATAATCCAATCGCTGGTAAAGAGACGCATCGCGTCGGATTCTCGATAGAACCGGACGGTCGCTACGAAAGGACTGTTGAAATTAATGGACTTCCAAAGAACGAAAAGGAATTACGAACTCCGTTGCCTTGCGGGCCAGTGAAGGGCGTTATTCGCTATTACAAGCACGGAGTGAAGCAGCAAGACAGAAAGCTTTCGGAAGGCGCTGAGGAATCCCACATGGGGGTAAAAGTCTACCGGGACGGCTGTCGCGTGCGGCCTTATGGTGAAACGTCGGACGATTGGCTTTCGATCTCCTCTAAACGGGCCAGGGCAGGCGGTAAGTATTATGTTCAGCCTCTTGCCGTTGCCGGGTCGGTCCATATTTCCGCAACTGGAAATAATAACCTAACGGATGCGACCAACCGGGAGGCAGGAATGATCGAGAACGAAGAGTTTGGAGCGTTGCAAAGGTTCGTTTTAGAACACGTAGAACTGCTGAACAAACTTCTTGAGCAGGAGACACGTTCCGAATCGATCAAACAGAAACGACATACGGTGAAGAAGATCCTCAACACCGTAATCGACTGCCTCCAACGCCAAGACAGCGAAGTATATAAGGGCTATGTGTCCGCGCTCGATCGGAGGAAGCGCGGTGAAAGTGGACAGACTGTCACGCGGAAGGAGACACGCGTCATTGACGTCAAGCCAGCGACAAAAGAAGAATGGTATTGCGCTAGCTGCGATGCTAGATGGAGAGTACCGAGCGGTCAGACGCCGAAGGTTTGTATGGACGTAGCCGTCAATCGCAAGGGGCAGCCGCAAAAGTCTGAAGGCTGCGGCAGTGCGAACATTCACAGATCAAAGCACGAATCGCGGACCGGCGGTGCAGAGTTCGGGGCTATCGTTCCCGGGAAGTACGCAACGATTAGCGGCAAGCAGATCAAGGTGAAGGTAGACTACGAGATGGGCGAGGATGATGATGAGTTTAGCGTTGACGAAAGAGAGATTGTCATAAATGGTAACCACCGTGCGTATCGTTTAGCAGAATACCTTGATCAAGTGAGCGGAAAGAAATACGAAATTGGAGATGACGTCTTCGTACCGGCACTCACAATTCACATCACCAAGAACGTATGCTTGGCATGGGCGGAGTTGCATTTCCACACAACAAAGGAGTGGAGTGAGTTTCGCAACCGCTACGAGAGCCTTCAAGCAGAAATCTGCGGATCCGTTTTGACGAAGCTCGCTCTCTAGGATCCAGCTCGCCTCCATTTCGATAAACGGAACGAGCGTCAATCGGCGGCGGTCCGGCTCGTCAAGACCTCCCGCAATCACGATGCTTTAAGAGATTGCCACTAGCCGTCCACAGAAATCGCCGTTTTAAAAAGGCTCCGCAGGGGGTGGGGCTGCACTTTGTGGACCCGGAAATTACCCGGCGTAGCTTGAGAATCGATGCCTTGGTGCACAACTCCGATAGAGGCCGAGAGCTCGCTTGGCCCCAACTCCCATCATCCGATCATCTCGCTATCAGGCATCCCGAGCGCCGTCATCGTGTTGAGAATCTTGCACCCGATCCTTGCCTCGACTCTCTGTGCCGCCAACCCTCTCGCTCGCATCGCTGAGCCCACGATAGCCTTGTAGCGATGGAACGTTGTCTCGACTTTGCTCCGTTTGCTGTAGCCCGATTCTGTGTGCCACTTTCGTTTGCCGAGCCGAGCTTGTGCTGCAATGTTGCGATTGCGCTGTCGGCTGCTCGCCGGCCCCGATGCGAGCTGGGCGCCCTTGCGCGGCGGTATCAGCACCCTCGGCGAGCAATGAGCGCTGTGATTCTCGATTGCCTCATAGACGCCGCCGGCGTCGTATGCGGTGTCAGCTCTGGCCGATGAGATGGGACTGTCGATCTGTCCGACAAGCGATGCAACCCGCGATGAATCGCGGGCTCTTTTGCTCGTCAGCTCGCCGGCGACGACTTCGCCACTCTGCTCGTCGACACACAGATGGAGCTTGCGATAGTCCCTGCTCTTTGGTGCTCTGCGCAGCTGGCCGGCGTGGACAGCGAGACCGCTGCTGTCGATCAAGATGTGCAACGGCGTCTTCTGCTTGTCTTGGTAGAAGGGGACCTTACCCAGCTTCGCCTTGCGCCTCGAGATCGTGGTGTGATCGGGCACATCATTGTCTAGCTTCATCAGAGCGAACAACGATCGCAGCAATCCCTCGCTCTGCCTAGATGACAGATGAAACACCATGCCCAGGGTGACAGCCGTCTCGATGGCGTGGTTCGAGTACTTGCGTTGACGGCCCGGTTTCCTCCTCCTCGGCCGGGGCGCGTCCCAGTTCACAAGCTTGCCGGCGGTGAGCGAGATCCAGACGGTCAGGCTCCCACGGTTGCGTAGACCCGCCTCATATTCACGCCAATTCCTCACGCGATAGGCCTTCTTCACATACTTCCGCTGAGTGCGTTTGAAAATGCTCATGGGGAACCTCGAATCCGTGAGTAAAGGACAATTGTGGACCGAGATCGCGAGTTGTGCACCAAGGCACGCGAACGATGCATCCGCCGTGTCTTCGGCCGTCGCCGAAGAGCGGACCGCAAAGGAAAGCTCGGCGTCGAGCTCTCCGAACGCGTCAGCGATGGCGTCTCGCACCGCGTTGGGCAGCTCGGCGGTCTCGACAGCGGCACGAATCTCGCGACCGACCCGGGTGAGCGCGTGGACGTCGCGGACGTCGAGTTTCGCGAGCGCATCATGAACGCGCTCTTCGAGCCCGGCTTCCTTCATGAACAGATGGTAGGCCTCGGTGGTGGTGGCGAAGCCGCCGGGCACACGAACTCCGAGCTCGGTAAGGTGGTGGAGCATCTCACCGAGGGAGGCGTTCTTGCCACCGACGGACGCGACGTCGCCCATCCCCGTTTCACGCAGTGACTTGACGTAAGATGACGTTGACATGAGGACGATGTTTTACGTTTCCGATCGCACCGCGATTACCGCCGAGACCATCGGCCATAGCCTTCTGGCGCAGTTCGAGGGCAGCCCCGATTACAAGGAAGTTACCATACCGTATATCGACACTCCGGAAAAGGTGGCCGACGTCGTCGCGCACATCGACGCCGCGGCCGCGGCCGACGGAGAAATGCCACTCGTCTTCAGCACTCTCGCCGACCCCCAAACCCGCGCTCGCGTCATCGCGTCCCGAGGCCTCGTGCTCGACCTGTTCCACGTCTTCATCGAGCGGCTCGCGGACGCGCTCTCGGCCGAGCCGGTCATCAAGCGGACGCGCTCGCACCGTATCAGCAACTTGTCGTCGTATGAATCGCGCATCGGCGCCATCGACTACAGCCTACAGCACGACGACGGCGCGCGGACGAAGGACTACGACAAAGCTGACATTATTATGGTGGGCGTCTCCCGCTCCGGGAAAACCCCGACGTGCCTGTACCTCGCGATGCAGTTCGGGATCCGTGCTGCCAACTACCCCATCACCGAGGAAGACCTGCATACGTCCCAACTGCCCGATCCGATCGCACCCTATCGCGACCACGTGCACGGCTTGACGATCGACGCCAAGCGGCTAGCGAGCATCCGCGAGGAACGGCGCCCCGCAAGTCGTTACGCCTCAATCGAGCAGTGCCGCGCCGAGGTGCGCAAAGTAGAATCTCTCTTCAAGACCTTCCAGATCCCGTTCATCAACTCGACGAACACGTCGGTCGAAGAAATCTCGACGAGGGTCGTTCAAACAAGAGGCCTAGACCGCCACAGCGTCTTATAACCGCTCCCCCGAATGGGGGAGGCGCCGCCGAAGCCAAACACGACTCTGAGCCTTCGAAGCCGATCTCCCCGCGTCGGTACCAACCCCGTTTCGGGACTCTTACGCAAGAATCTCTTCCAACTTTTGCGCGGCCCCGTGGCCGGTGTAGTACACGTCCTTCAGGCACCGATCGCGGCGATCTTTCGCGCGGATTCGATCCCCGAGACTGCGCTCGTCGTCCTCGGCGAACGCCTCGATCATCATTGTGCGGGCCTCGCGGTAGGACTCCACGCACTGATAGAACGTTTCCACGGCGAAGTAGTGCTCGCTGGACAGAACTTGGGGCAGCCGTTGGTGGTGCGCTTCGTAGTGGCGTGCGCGATTCGGCTCACCATCGGACGGACTCTTCGGGTCCGCCGAATCCATCAGAGCTCGAATCTCTGGAAGGAGCTTTCTGGCGACGTCGCGCGCTCGCCCGAGCCGCACCGCGCGGCGACGACTTCGCGCAAGCCAGCCTGCGCCCCCCAGTGCGAGCGCGGCGACAATTACCCAGATCATGATTGCGCCGGCGCGCTACCGCTCGCGAGACGCCGACCGACGAGGAACACCACCACCGTCGCTGAGAGAGCGATCCCGATTGTCAGATAGTTCTCTTGAAGCGCGGCCATGGCGCGGTCGCCCAGACGAACCGCAAGGTAGGCCTCCCCGAGATAGCGAACGACCCGCCCGAAAAACACCGCGGCGACGAAACGTCGCCAGTCCATCCGCACCACGCCCGCCACGAGGATGAAAAGCTTCGTCGGAAACGGTGGTGGACCGAGCATGGCCACGGTCACGGCGAGGATATCGTTGCGGCGGACTTTCTCCGTCACCCACTGTTGTTTTTCCTTCGGAAAGCGCGCGAGCATCGTGTCGCCCCCGACCCGGGCGATGCGGTACAACACCCAGCAGCCAGCGGTCGAACCGACGGCGGCGACGAGCGCGACGAGGATGGGGAGCGACGGCCGCTGCCACGACAACAGCATGACGACGAGGTCGACTCCGCCCGGAAGTGGTACGCCTGCCGAATCGAGAAAGGCAATCGCGAAAAGCCCCGGCAGACCGAAGGCGAGAAGATATTCTTTGAGAGAGTCCACGGTTAGAATCGCGACTACCCTATCATCTCCGCGCAAGCCTGGGCTTGCATCAGGCTCACAGGCTCCCTGCAGGAGGCGGCCGCGAGGGCTGCAGATGTGTTTTTCAGCCCTGCTAGCGTCTCGGCGAACCCCGGCTTCGCCCGCGCCTGGATCGCTTATCGGGAGCCCGTGCACCCACCCGGCCGGAACGGTCACGTTGGGATAGCCGGCCACCGTGGCGGGCTCGAAGTCTCCCGCCGTTCGCGATCGAGCTCGTCGGCCAGCGTGAGGGCGTGCTCGTTCGTTTCGAGTATCGAACGCAGCTCGGGACCGCTACGGTCGAGCGCATCGATACGATCGAGGTCCAGCTCGACGATGGAGCGTGCCGTGTAACGACCCGCTTCCATCCCCTCCTGAAGCTCCCCCATCGTCTTTTCGTCCAAACTCGAAGTCCGAATCGAAACCCGATCCGCCGTGCGGGGCGCGGGTCGACCTCCCCGTCTTGTCGTCGCCACATGTGGATGCGCCCGCGAACGCCGCCCCCGCTGCCAGTCTGCGGCCCATAAATGCCCTTCGGTCAATGTCTTGCTCGGTCATGCTGAGATCTCCCGGAAACGTCCTCATATTAGAACAATGCTCCCCTTGAGGGTTTACAAGGTGCGGGTTTGTGGGTACACTTGCGGCCCGGTTGCAGCCCGTTGGCCCGCACCGAGCTATTAAAAAGGGAGTTGTAGGCTCTAGTCCCCTGTATCAGAACAAACTAGATAAAGCAGAGCTTGCCGAAACCCTTCTAAGTGCATGAATCTTATGAATCTTATGGGCTGGCGAAAAGCCTAACTTTGTATAGTAATCAAAGATCCAGTGGACTAGGACAAATTTTTCGTGTGGGTGTAGACACAGATCCAGCGGCACTCGATGCGCTCCTGCCGCGCCAGTGCATCGACAGATTCGACGTCAACCCGCCCGCCATCACGACAAAATAGGAGTTGACTATGTCACTGTGGCAGCGTTCTCTGCTCTTCCGGTCCCTGAAACCACGGAAGATATTGGGGTTAGCCCTGGTCTTCGTCGTACTCATGACAGCGGCGCTCGGCTCGACGGCGTTCGGGCAAGAGTACACCGACATCCGCAGGCTCGGCACGAGCAATGCGGTCTTCAAGCCGGGACCGCAGACCCGAGCAGACCTTCAGCGCGTATTCCGCGACCATCGGGCCGACTACGAGAAAGTCTTGCGCGACACCAATTGGCCCGGCGATCCCGATGATCTGTTCAGCGCAGTGGAAAACGGAGATTTTAGTGAAGCGCAGTACCCCGTAGGCCACACGTTCGAGTGGATGGCAGTACGCAAGCGCGGTGTCGTCCAGGCGACAGGACGCATCCGATGGGCGGGACGTGACCCGTTCGAGGCGTTCGAGATTCGCTTCGAGTCGAATGGTCGGGAGCACCGATTTCTCGTTCCCAAAGCGTGCGGCAACTTGTCGCTCATTCAGATGCGTGACGCCGGCCCGCCGCCGTTGACCGCGGTACCTCGAGTGAACGTGCAAAGCCCCAACCAGTGCACGGGCACCAATGTCACCGTGGACGTCACCATACCGGGTATGCCCGATGGGGCGAGCCTCGAGCTCACGCTCACGCGGCCGAGCGGCCAGCGCGAGACCATCACCCCGTCTCGCGCCGGCGGCGGGTATCGCTGGGAAGGCCAGCTCGACGACGCGGGAGCCTACACGTTCAGCGCAACCGTGACCCGCGGTTCGGAGCGAACGCAAACGGTCACCGAGCGGCTCAACCTGCAGCCGTGCGAGCCGACGTGCAACCTCCAGCTCACGCGCCCGCCGGTCGACCCGGCCCCGAGGGCCGGACGGGCGACGCTCGGCATCGACATGTGCTCGAGCGCTGCACGCGCGGGGAGCCTGACGAGTAAGAAGGTCAGCATCTACCACACGCCCATCGATGGCGCGGAGCTGCTGCTCGAGACCCTATCGCTGGACGCGGAGTGCAGCGCCAACTACGTGATGCCCGAGTACGGCGGCTATCGCCTCGAAGGTACGGTCGTCGACGACCGCAGCATGCAATCGCCGTGTCAAGAGAGCTACACGTTGCTGAAGCCGGAGGGTCTGTACGGGCCGTACTTCACGATTTTCGGTGGCAACGAGCGGCGTTGGCGCCCGGGTATCGAAGCCGCCCCGACTGCCGCGACCGCATTCACTAAGGGCGATCTTGCCCGAGGGGAGGATAGCTTCCAGTTCGATCGCTCGGCGCCACTGTTTGGTGGCACGTTCGGTTACATGTGGCCCATCGCGAACGGAGGGGCCGGCGTCTTCGCTCAGGGTGGTGGCGCGATCAACTCTCGGGATAGCGACAACAGCTCGATCTTCGCCGATGTGGGTATCGACAAGATGTTCGAAAGCGGCTTTTTCGGTGGCGGTATCGGCATCTGGGATCTCAACCACAGCGATACGCGCGACGGCACGATTTTTGTGCACGGCGGCTGGAACCTCAACGAGAAGATGCAGTTCTATCTCGAAGGCCGCCTGTTCATGGACATGCTCAGCATGATCGACAACAACTACGTGTACATGGGCGGGATACGCTACTTCCTCAAGAACTGATTCTGGAGGCGGCAACAGAAAGGGAGGGTCCAAGGGACCCTCCTTTTTTTCGGCCGGTGCGCCGTCGGCCGTCAGCCATCAGCCATCAGCTCGCTGACTCTTACCTTTTTGCCTCTCCTGCCATTTCAGTGGATCCTCTCGAGGGTGAGACCGCCACAGTTTAGGTAGACGAGACTGATGAGAGCTTCGGCAGAGTGGAGTCCAAAGCTGCGGTGGCTCAGCAGCCGGATTTTGTTGTTCATTCCTTCGAGTCGGCCGTTGCTGAGTCTCCACGTGACCCACGCGATGACGCCATCGAAGTGGCTGCGGATCATCTTCGCCGCGCGTTTGACGGGCTCTATCCTCGAGCTCATAGCGCGCCGCAGCCATCCTCGGAGAAACTTCTTGGCCCATGTCTCGGTTTTGTAGGTGTAGAGGTCCATGAAGTCGTCGCGCAGAAGCATGGCGCGGTAGAGGCGACGATTAGCTCGCACCTGCTCGCGGAGCACCCGTTTGTCTTTCGCGCTGCGGTTGTGTTTGGCCTTGAGAAGGGGAAACTTGGTGTTCTTGAGGTTGCGCCGGGCAGTCCCTTTGAGCTCGCGCACCAGCTCGCGCCGGGTCTTATCCACGGCCTCGTTCAGATGCTTGACGATGTGGAAGCGGTCAAAGATCACCCGTGCCTGAGGAGCCTTTTTGCCGACGACAGTTATGTACGGCTCCCACATGTCCATGCTGACCGCTTCGAGCTCCGCGGCTCTTTGTGGTCCGAGCTTGCGGAAAAACCGCAGCAGCGTCTTGGCCTTGCGCTCCTTTCCCGCCCAGACGACCCGGCCGCTGAGATGGTCTATTACCACTGTTAAGTACTTGTGGCGTTTGCGGTAGCTGATCTCGTCCATCCCAATCACCCGCAATCCATCGAGCTCGCGCCGCTCATCCCGCTGCTCGGCAACCACTCGCTGGATGATCCGTCGCACCGAACGCCACGTCACTCGGAAATAGTTCGCTACGGCGCTGACGTCCGTCCTCTGTGCCAGCCACGCTACCTCTTGTTCGAAGCTTTTGGTAAAGCGGCTTCCCTTGTCTGCCCAAGGCACCTTTTCTCTGACCACTCCACACCGCCGACATACCACTCGTCGGATCGAGTAGCGAAGATAGGTCCGGACTCCGAACAGGTCCAAGTGCCGCCAGTAGCGATTGTAGCGATCTTTGTTCTTGCGGACCTTTCGTCCGCAAATCCCGCACAGAGGCTTCCTCCTCCGTGGTACTACATCCACCACCACTCTGTCTTTGTCCGCCTGGAAGTGGAAACCTCGGACCCACAGGCCTTGCAATCCGATGAGCTTGTTGACTAACGTAGTAACGCGCATCGCGGGAACGCTCTTTTCTCTTTCGGGAAAAAAGATTCTAGCGTTCTCGCCGATGCGCATCTACACATGGCTTACCCTCTCAACCCACGGGCCTCACCAAATGCCACTGCCCCTCAGCGGGAGACGAGGCTGTGGGAAACGCCCCCACGGTTCTGGTCGTTCAGACCTTGCTCACGACTGAGTTCTCTTCGAAGCCTGGAAGGGCGTTTTCCATAGCCTCCACTAATCGAGCCCCCCCTTCCTTATTCCATATGAATTAATCTTTCTTGTATATATATCAGGAGGGGCCTGTGGGCGCTCGTGGGAAACGCGAAGCGTTTTCCAAGCGATTGTGGAAAACGCCGCTCCACGTTTGTACGTGCTCACAACCTTTCCCTAAACGCCTCTCTCGCCCGGAGTTTCCGGCGTTTTCCACAATCGCGGCAGCGTCCATAGGCCATGCCCTCCAACACAAATCAGATCCCCCGAAACGACAGGAGAACCACCTTTTTATACATTCCAAGTTGTGGGGATTCTCCTACTGCCGCGCGCCTGGGTAGACACACTCGAGAAGAAAACTACTTGGCTTTCATAGGGATGCGGGGCTCGCCCCCCTAAGGGCCGGCGACAAAATAAGTTCCCGTTTTCAAGACGGTCGGATGGTGTAGTTCCATTTGGGTAGAGTCTGGTCCTTTGTAACGGAAAGCGCCTGCATCCGCTCGTCAGTGATTTTGACGCCCTTCGGATAACGACGCCGGATAAGGTGTGCGCGTACTCGCAAACCGGAAGAGGTGGTGGTCGTGCGGATGTATTTGAGGATGGTTTCGTAGCTGTCGAGAGGCCTGCCCGCCCAGTTCTTGCTGATCTCGCTGAACAGACGGTGCTCCACTGGATTCCACTTGGATGAACCGGACGGATAGTGGGCTATGGTGATAGCGATGTCGTGGCGATTGCAAATCCGCGTTTGAAGCCCGTGCTTCCAACCCCGACACCGATAGCCATTGCTGCCCCCGGCGTCTGCCAATATCGCGAGGTCACGGGCTGCAGGATAGCGTCGCCGTCCTTCCGTTCGCCACCACTTCTCGATGGCATTCACGGCGAAGTCCGGGGTGTTGTACGAGGTACCAATGAACACTGTCCCGCGGTTCGCGAGCAGATCGTAGACGCCGTAGGGGATTGCGATGCCGTTCGATTCGGAACGGAAGTCATGGTCTTTGACGAGAGTCGGCTCGCGGTTCCAGGCCTGCCCGCCGTTTTTGAATAATCCCACCAGCTCCCGTTTCTTCGTGTCTACGCTGATGATGGGATGACCAGCTGCGGCAAAACGCTCGCGCAGTTCGGCGATACACGCGAATTGGGTATCGCGATCTTCGGACGTGGCACCGCACAGCTTCTTGTGGTTCACCCGCAACGAGAAGCCGAGCTGTTTGAGCAGTCGACCGACGGTTTTGCTGCTGACGTTCACACTGAGGCTTCTTAGCTCGCAAGCAATCTTGTCGGTGGTCCGCCGCGTCCATTTCACTCCCGTCATCGGATCGCCCGCGGTGTCGTGCTTCATGAGTTCTTCGATCTTGGCGATGACTTCTGGCGTTTTTTTTGCACGGCGCGCCGTCCGCCACCCTTTCGCCGAACTCCGTCGAGCTCAACATCTCTCATTAGTAATTCCCTACGACCTCTGGCTACCGTGCTCGGATCCATCCCGAGCAGTTCGGCAATCTGTTGGTCGCCACCGTGACCGAGCTTCATGGCCTCGACCCCCGCGTAGAGACGGCGCTGCTTTTCATCGAGCAGGCTGTAGAAAAGAACGATCGCAGCCTTCAACTCCACGGGGAGCACGCGGACTCCCCCGACCCAGCCCAACGTGGAAGGTGACGCCTCATGTACCTGGCGGGCCGAGAGCTGTTGCTTGCGCGTGCTCACATCGGTGGCCAGATACAGATATCGGCCGAACACCTGCTCGCGCGCCAATCTTTTCTCTCGGACCAGTTTCAACAGAGGAGCCTTGACGTCAACCTGCACCTCGTCCTCGAGCTCGTCGACGTAGTAGCCTGCCTCACAGGCCGCGACCAACGCTTTTACCGTCGCAAGCAACGTCCCGTACTTCGAGAACCACACTGAGCGCAACGACCAAAGACCTTTTCGATCGAACTGGGCGATCTCGTCCAACGTGTAGTAGCTACCACGGTGGGAGTAGCTTGTCCGATACGCCAACTCATTGAGCTTTCGGAAGACGGTCGAGTCCACATCGGTACCCAACACTGCCTTCAAATCATCGAGGGTAGCTATTTTGTGCTTCCTCAACAGGCGGTCGAGATCTTCAGACTGATAGCTCGTAGGTCTCATAATAGGAGAAGTGCTCCTTGATAGGCGTAATCCTCCCTAAAATGAGGACCGTTTGTCAAACACGCGCTGGTTGCTGAAGATCTACAAATGTTCCGTTTCTAGGGAGCTTGCCAGGCTCTCGTGATGCCAGACGACATCGCGATCACGACCTGAAACAGGAAGAGTGTGCTCAAAACTAGACAGTTATTTTGTCGGCGGCCCTAAGGGTGGATCGGCACGGAACTTGCGACTGAAACCCGTGCCATTGAAGGGCACCATCGAACTCGACTCCGTGCGCCGGCAATTCGGCCGGGGGACGGTCATCTTCGAAGAACGCGAGCCCGCGAGCTACGCGTACGTGATCGAGACCGGCCTCGTCGAAATCTCGACCGACGTCGACGACGAGAGGCGGGTGCTGGCCACGATGGGTCCCGGTGAGATGTTCGGTGAGATGGCGGCGCTCGACGGTACCGAGCGCTCGGCCACAGCGACGGCCATCGAAGATACCGAGCTCACTCTCATCGTCAGCGACCAGCTACGCTCACGCGTGGAATCGGCCGAGCCGATCCTGAAACTTCTGCTCCGGGTCATCCTCAATAGATTTCGGCACGAGCAGAGACTCTTTCGGCATCCGGGAAACGGAACGTTCGAAGCCATAACCCTCGACGCCGAATACGATGTATCGAAGGGGGCTATCGACAAGATCAAGCTCGAAAGCGATCTGCGCGGCGCACTCGATAGACGTGAGCTCGCTCTTCACTATCAGCCGATCGTGAGCCTCGCTTCCGGTGACGTCGCGGGTTTCGAAGCGCTTCTCCGCTGGCGGCACCGAGAGCTCGGAATGATCCCACCGCAGAGTTTCATCGGCCTCGCCGAGGAGACCGCGCTGATTGTTCCCATCGGACGTTGGGTGCTGGAGCAAGCGTGCCGGGACCTCGTGCGTTTCCAAGCGCACGCGCGCGACGACGTCACCATGAGCGTGAACGTCTCCGGACGCCAATTCTCCGAGCCGGCGTTCATCGGTGAGCTCGCGAACGTGATGGCGGAAACGAGCATCGACCCGGAAACGCTCAAGCTCGAGATTACCGAATCGGTCCTCATGGACTATCAGTCGGCGCCGCTACGCTGGATCGAGCAATGTAAACGCCTGGGTGCTCAAATCGCGCTCGACGACTTCGGAACCGGGTTCTCGAGTCTCAGCTATCTCGCGAGCTTTCCCATCGATACCCTGAAGATCGATCGATCGTTCGTCGCCGCGATGCATAAGGATCCGCGCAGTCTCAAGATCGTGCGCGCGATCAATCAACTCGCCCACGGCATCGGCCTCGACGTCGTTGCCGAGGGGATCGAAGAGCCGGAACAGCGCGACGAACTCGCGCAAATGGGTTGCGCGCTCGGTCAAGGCTTTCTTTTCTCGAAAGCCGTCCACTTCGACGAGGCCGTCGAGCTCCTCTGATCTCAGTATCCGTGACCGGTGTTCCATAATCCCCGGATGCGGAAGCCGCTGGAACTAGAAAAAGAGGATCGCGTCGCGATCGCAGCAATCATGTGGTTGCCATAGAGGGTCGCAACGCCTTTGAAGTTGTCGTTGGCTCCGTTGGCGTAGGCCACGAACAGCGCACCGAGCAAGAGACCGGCGACAATCACCATGGCTTTTCCAGCCGTCAGCAGCAGTTACCGTCGGGTCCGCAGTACGGCGCGTCGGTTGTCTCGGTGGCGTCGTAGTCGAGCCCCTTGGTCTCGCGCGCATGGCGCACCGCGTCCTTCCGGCAATCGAACGGTACCGCTTCTGAAAGAGGAATCTCCTCGTAAGGCTCTACGGCTTCGATGTCCGCTGCGTAGGGCTCGGATTTGTAAATGTTGAAAGTCTTGTCGCAGACCGCCATGCGTTGGCCTCGAAAAAGCGCGTGCCCGTCATCGTCGGTGACGCTCCGCCATGGCCCTTTGTAGATCACGGCTTGATGGCGCTCGAGGCACGGGCCTTCCTTCCCCTTGAAGGCTCGGACCGTGAGCGCGCGGAACTCGATGCCCTCGACGCTCTGCCAGGGTCTTTCGTCCCGCGCGAGGATCTCGACGCCGTAGAACCCGGCTTCCTCGAATGCCTTCAAGAACAGGTCTTCACGAAACGCACCGGAAATGCAGCCGCTCCAGAGATCGGGATCGGCTTGCAAGTGCTCGGGCACGTCTTCGTCGCTAACGATGTCCGAGATGACGACGCGTCCACCCCTCTTCAGGACACGATGCATCTCGCGGAAGAGCCCGGATTTCGACTGCGGGTCGACGAGGTTGAGCACGCAGTTACTCACCACGACGGCGATCGAGGCCGACGGGATCATCGGGTTCTCCCTCCGCTCCTTCTCTTTCCAGTGGCCCACGGCCTCGAGCTCCTCGACGGTGCGTACAGGATGAGACTCGAGATGGGCCTCGAGCCGTTCTTGATCGAGAGCGAGGTCTTGAATCTTGCCTTTGCGGAGCTCGACGTTGTGATAGCCGAGCGCGTCCCCGATGCTCTGCCGGTAGTTGCGCGCCAGCGCGAGCATGTCATCGTTTATTTCGACGCCGATGACGCGGCCTTCCGGCCCCACCACCTGAGACGCGATATAACAAATCTTGCCGCCACCGCTTCCGAGGTCCAGAACCGTTTCTCCCGGATGCAGGTGCTTCGAAGGGTCCCCGCAGCCGTAGTCCCGCTCGAGGATCTCTTCGGGAATCACCGACAGGTATCGCGGGTCGTAGTCCACGGGACAGCAGAGCTCTCGCTCTCGCGCCGTTGCCGCCTGCGAGTAGCGCGACTTCACGGCTCGTTCGGGGTTTATCTCGGTTGTCGCCATCAGAAGCTTCCTTTCTTTCGCTCTTTCGCCGGGAGAATCTCGAGGCAGGTGGTCCACCATCCGTGCCGGATCGTGTCCATGAACTCCACCGGGAGACCCTCCTGCTTCATCTCGAGCGCCAGGCTCTCGTGGTCGTAGTCCACGGGGACGAACTCGGCGTCGAAGCCGTTGCGGGCGTCGAGAATCGTGTACCAGACGTTGGTCCGTCCATCGTTGGCGGGCCGCCCCACGACACCGACGTTGACGAAGTGCCGGTCGCCGGTAAGCTCGCGCTTCCAATGAAGACCGGTATGCGTGGCTAGCACCACGTCGGCGTGATGCGAGTCCACCATCTTCTCGAGAAAATGCGTCGGGGTCGTAGACTCCCAGAGGAACTCGTTCATCTTTCGAGGCGAACCGTGGCTCATGAGCACCCGGTAGCCGCCGAGCTCGATGCGGATCGACTCCGGGAGCGATCGCATCCACGACTTCCATCGGTCCGAGGTTCGGTCGAAGGTGTAGTCGTAGGAGATCTTCGCGAAGAAGTTGTCGCGGGGGTCGGTGTACCCGCACTGGCAGTCGTTGAGTCCGCGCCCGATGGAGTTGTCGTAGTTCCCCTGCATCACCCGTACGCCCGCTTCGAGCAACAAAGGAAACGTCTTGTCGGGGTGCGGCCCGAAGGCGCCGAGATCCCCGAGACAGAATATGGCGTCGACGTCGCGCCGGCGGGCGTCGGCAATGGCGGCCTCGAGGGCGATATGGTTGCTGTAGACGCCGCCGAGAGCGGCGATTCTCTCGAAGCGCTCAGGCCGCATCGCCGCCTCCCGCGCTCACATTGCTGCAAATGGCGCCGCCTACATAGCAGGTGTAGCAGGCTCCATGCGCGAGCGGATAGGAGCCGAGCGACTCGGACAGGGTCTTTCCCATGCGGGCTTCCGGCGAGTCGATGAGGATGGGGCAGACGTAGACGCCCTTGTCGGTCACGATCCGCGAGTGGGTGCAGATGAGCTGAGAGACGTCGAAGTCCTCGAGCATCTCCACGGTCACCTTCTCCGACGGGTGATAGCCGCGATTGCGTTCGACTTCCGCGCCGATCCGCAAGGTCGGAATGATCTTCACTCGGGGGCGCTCGTATCCTGCATCTCGCAGCACGCTCACGAAACGCGCGAAGACGTCGTCGTTGCGATCGTCGTCCCAGGTTTGCGCCACGGTGATGATCGGGAGGAAGCCGTGCTGCAGAAGAAGCCGCACACCGGCCATCGCGCGCACGAACGTCCCGTCCCCGCGAATGGGATCGTTCGTCTCGCTCGAGTAGCCGTCGATACTCACCCGAAACTCCAGGCTGTAGGGCGAAAGCACCTCGGCCCGCTCCAGCCGGGCGGCGGCCTCCGGTTTCAACAACGTCCCGTTCGTGAGCACGGTCGCCGGACCGAGCTCCAGGGTGCGCTCGAGAATCTCGACCATGTCCGGGTGTATGAAGGGCTCTCCCCCCGTGTAGTAGTACTCCTTGACGCCGAGCTCCCGAGACTCTTCGAGTGCGAGGAGCACGGCCTCACGGGAGAGGAGCTCGAACGTGTGGTTCGTCGGACCACACGAGATGAAGCAGTGGTGGCACGTCAGATTGCACAGCGTTCCCGAGATCTGGAACCAGAGATCGTCGAGGGCGCGAAGCTCGACCTGGGCACTCGCGCTCACGAGGCTCGCTCCTTCCGCCCCTCGGCGGCCAGCAGTCCGAACACTTCTTCGATCTGCTGGAGCCCGATGCGGATCAGGAAGTTCGAGCCTTTGCCGTAGCTCTTGGCCCCGAGAATGAAGAAATTCGGTTCCGGATTTCTGAGAACCTCGGCACCTTTGGACGTCTGCGCCAGGCAGTCGACCGGGCTTTCGCCGAGAAGAGCTGCGGCAAGTTTCATCGGAGCCAGCGAGGCGTAGCACTCGTGGACTTGGAGCTCTCGATAGAGGCTTCGGTCCGGATGGTACCCGACGTGGGCAAGGATCCGGTCCACGGTCACGAGCTTGGTTACCCGCGACGAGCGAAGCTCGACTTCGAACGCGGAGCTCTCACGCCGTACCGACTCGACGGTGTGCTCTGGATAGAAGTGGACCCGGGCGTCGCCTCCCGCCGCGAGCTCACCTGCGAGCTCGGAGAGCCTCTTGCGCTCGGGAAGCGGATCGTCGGCGATGACGGCGGGCGGCTTCTGTCTTCGCGCGACCCAGTGGACCGTCGTTTCGGGAAGGGCCCTCAAACCGTCGAGCGCCGTGCTCGCCGAGTGACCGTCGCCGACGAGGAGAACACGCTTTGCCTCGTATCTCGCGCGATCCGTCCCGGGGACGTCTTCGAGCTCGTAGGCAATGTGCTCCTCGAGCGCGCGCTCTCCGAGAGCCGGTACGTTCCCGTTTCCCATCCAATTGTGGTTTCCATACGTCCCCGAACAGTCGAAAAGGACGTCTGCCTCCACGAGCTCTTCGTCGCCGGCCTCGCTTTCGACGAGAAGCCGGAACGGATACCGCTCCCGCGGACCGCCGATGAGGTCGCCCTTCCCGATGCCGTCGCGGCCGACCGAGACCACGCGCGTGTTCTGGTGGATGCATCCCGACAGAGGGGCTGTGCGCGACAGAGGCTCGAGATAGCGCTCGAGGTGCTCCTCCCCGGTGAGATACTCCCCGGCCTCGGGAAGCTTGAAACCTTCGGCTTGGAGAAGGCGCGCACCCCGCCCCGAGTGATCGAGCTCGAAGGAAGAGAAGAGCCGCACGTGTCCCCAGCGCCGCAGGTTCCCGCCGACGGCTCCACGCTCATAGACGCGAACGTCGTATCCGAGCTCGCGCCCGGCGAGCGCGGCCTCGATTCCGATCGGGCCAGCGCCGATGATGGCTAGTCTGTGCAAGTCTATGGGCCTTTCCACGGATACACTCCCGGTCCGCCTTTCGCGGATCTCGAACAGAAGGATTAGAGCGTCGTGCAGGAAGGCAGCGGCGGAGCGCGCAACCGGTGGGCGGCGGCGGGTGAGAGGCGCTTGAGAGAGTGATGAGCCTCTTCGATGGTCCAAAGTTCCGGTACGGAAAGTCGTCGAATCCGAGAGACGAGCCTCTTCAGAGCTACTCGGGCCCGCGGTCCATGGCTCGAGATGCGGTTCAAAAAGCGCACGAGCTCCTGAGCGCTATCGATGTCTTCGAGCTTCCGAAGTTGCGCCACCCCGAAGCCGCTTTCCTGAAGCCGCTCCACGGTCCGTTGCGCAACCTCGGCCGAGCCCCAGGGCATCGCTTCGAAGGCCGCGATGCACGGCTCCGTCAGGCCGATAAGGTTGTAGCCTCCGTCGGTCGCCGGACCGACGACGGCCTTCCGTTCTCCTCGTGAGAGCTCGTCGAGAGCGGTTTTCACGTAATCCTGAGAGATCTCCGGCGCATCGTTCCCGATGACGACGACCCGCCGGTAGCCGCGCGCGAACGCCTCCTCGACCGCAAGCCTGAGCGATTCTCCGAAGTCTCTCCCTCGTTGACGGAGCCACTGAGCTCCCGGCGGGAGATCGACCGGTGCCTCGCTGGCGACGAGTAGATCGGCGCCGCTCAGACCCGTGCACACCGTCTGAACGTGCTCGATCAGGGTGGCAAAAAGAGCCGTGGCACGCTGCGACCCGTGGAGCCCGAGGGGTTTTCTAACCGCTTCCGCCTCCGGCGTCAGCGTGAAGAGGACGACCGCCGAGCTCGAGCGCCGCATGACGCTACTCTACCAGACCACACGGCCGGGGCCTATGAATCCTTTCACAGGATCTGCTCGCACCTCCTCGTCATGCACCTATACGTCTGACGGCACATCTATCAGGCTACGCCGTCTTCTCAGCGATGGAAGAGCTCGAGCCTGATTTTCTCGTCGCGAACGGCGACATGATCTACGCGGACAGCGAGTGCGCCGCGGAGCGCGCCGAAGGTGGCCGGAACATCCCCGGCGATTTCCCCAAGATCGACGATCCGAGCGTCGACTGGACCAACGCGTCAGCCGTGAGAGAGATTTACCTCGCGCATTGGCGGTACAACCGCGCCGACCCCCACTTCCAGAGTCTCCTATCGAAAGCGTCGATGTACTCCCAGTGGGAAGACCGATGTCGATGGCGACGGCGATCGGCTGTTGTTCCACGAGCTCATAAGCGGCCCGCTGAGCGCGTTCAAGTCCGCGCCGCGGGGTCCCGACCCTACTTTCCAGCCACGCATCCTCTATGCCGAAGGCGAGCTCTTCAACTTCTCCTTCGTGCGCATCGAGCGTCGTGACGGCGTTTCCCACCTCCTCGCTGCCTTGGTGCACAACTCGCGATCTCGGTCCACAATTGTCCTTTACTCACGGATTCGAGGTTCCCCATGAGCATTTTCAAACGCACTCAGCGGAAGTATGTGAAGAAGGCCTATCGCGTGAGGAATTGGCGTGAATATGAGGCGGGTCTACGCAACCGTGGGAGCCTGACCGTCTGGATCTCGCTCACCGCCGGCAAGCTTGTGAACTGGGACGCGCCCCGGCCGAGGAGGAGGAAACCGGGCCGTCAACGCAAGTACTCGAACCACGCCATCGAGACGGCTGTCACCCTGGGCATGGTGTTTCATCTGTCATCTAGGCAGAGCGAGGGATTGCTGCGATCGTTGTTCGCTCTGATGAAGCTAGACAATGATGTGCCCGATCACACCACGATCTCGAGGCGCAAGGCGAAGCTGGGTAAGGTCCCCTTCTACCAAGACAAGCAGAAGACGCCGTTGCACATCTTGATCGACAGCAGCGGTCTCGCTGTCCACGCCGGCCAGCTGCGCAGAGCACCAAAGAGCAGGGACTATCGCAAGCTCCATCTGTGTGTCGACGAGCAGAGTGGCGAAGTCGTCGCCGGCGAGCTGACGAGCAAAAGAGCCCGCGATTCATCGCGGGTTGCATCGCTTGTCGGACAGATCGACAGTCCCATCTCATCGGCCAGAGCTGACACCGCATACGACGCCGGCGGCGTCTATGAGGCAATCGAGAATCACAGCGCTCATTGCTCGCCGAGGGTGCTGATACCGCCGCGCAAGGGCGCCCAGCTCGCATCGGGGCCGGCGAGCAGCCGACAGCGCAATCGCAACATTGCAGCACAAGCTCGGCTCGGCAAACGAAAGTGGCACACAGAATCGGGCTACAGCAAACGGAGCAAAGTCGAGACAACGTTCCATCGCTACAAGGCTATCGTGGGCTCAGCGATGCGAGCGAGAGGGTTGGCGGCACAGAGAGTCGAGGCAAGGATCGGGTGCAAGATTCTGAACACCATGACGGCGCTCGGGATGCCTGATAGCGAGATGATCGGATGATGGGAGTCGGGGCCAAGCGAGCTCTCGGCCTCTATCGGAGTTGTGCACCAAGGCAGATAAATGGCAGGACTTCTGCAACGAGTGCGCGACGCGGGAGATTCCGGAGCGGCCTAGTAGGGAAGTGGCCCCGCGCCTGCGCGTGATTCGTGGCGGCAAGTCCAGTTGGGGAGCGGCCCAGTTCCAAGAGAAGCGGCAACCGCTGGCTCACGCCGGTGTCATCACCGAGACCGAGGCCACCCGAGCACTAGCGCTAGCGTCAAACGGTTTGGGTGATCTCTTCGACCCCTTTGCCGGGTCGAAAGCGCTTGACCTTGCGCGTCATCTCCTCGTTGAAGAACAGAGCCGCACATCGTGCCTAGAAGGACGAGCAGCGCGGCGCGCGTGTGCCTCAAGCTTGTGCTGTTTCGGTCTTGGACCCCAAGATCTTCGAGGCGATCACACCTACGAGCGTGCCGACGCCGACGGTCCAGATGCCGATCCAGACGACGAGTTGGGCGACGACCCCGCCGAGCAGGAACTTTCCCGCCGCAGACGTTGCGGGGAAGTCCGGTGGAAACGCGTCGTAATGCGTGCCCCACTCCCCGAAGATGGCGAGACCCATAATAATGATGACGGGAATGCGCGCTGCCAGTCCGTAGTAGAAGAGCGTCTTCGCCAAATTCTTCCAGAAAGTTCCGGAGGCACCGATGAGCTTGGTCGCGAAATACACCGCGAAGATCGGAACCAACCACACAATGCCGATGACGGCGCCACCTCCGCCCGACTCCTTGCTAGTCCCATGGAACAGAAAAAGCTAGACAACACTGGCACTTCTGTGATCTGCTAAATGCATGAAACACAAGGGCCGGCGAAAAGCCGAATTGAAGCTGTCGTCTCAAGAAAGCGAAGCGCTGACGCGACTGGCGCGACGCAGCCGTAGTTCGCCGCACCAAGCCTTCCGAGCGAAGATCGTGCTGGATTGCGCGGCGGGTCTGACGAATATGGAAGTTGCTAGGAAGATGCACACCATGAGGAGCACGGTGGGCAAGTGGCGAAGACGCTTTGTAGAACAACGAATGGAAGGGTTGTACGACGAACCTCGGCCGGGAGCGGCTCGCAAAATCGGCGATGACCAGATCGAGGAAGTCGTGACCAAGACGCTGGCGACGACTCCAAAGGGGAGAACCCATTGGAGTACGCGCTCGATGGCCAAGCATCTTGGGCTGAGTCATTCGACGATTGGACGTATTTGGCGAACGTTCGGGCTTCAACCGCACCGCTCGGAATCGTTTCGTCTCTCGCAAGACCCACAACTGGTCGAAAAAGTACGCGACGTTGTTGGCCT
Organism: Candidatus Marinacidobacterales bacterium; assembly: GCA_965237955.1. GTDB lineage: Bacteria > Acidobacteriota > Vicinamibacteria > Marinacidobacterales > SMYC01. Next base: position 7,283,960 of record OZ250169.1, read on the forward strand.
GTATATGAACCCACCGGATAACGCGGTCGTCCTGTGCGTCGACGAGAAATCGCAGATTCAAGCGCTCGAGCGTGCTCAACCTGTCCTGCCCATGAGCTTGGGCCAGCCCGAGCGACAAACCCACGACTACATTCGGCATGGAACGACTGACCTGTTTGCCGCACTCGACGCCGCAACAGGTGAAGTCTTCGGAAAGTGCTACGCGCGACATCGAGCGCTAGAGTTCAAGAAGTTCCTCGCTGAGATCGAAGCAGCCGTTCCCAGCGAGTTGGACATCCACGTCGTGCTCGACAATCTCGCCACGCACAAGACACCGGCGATCAAACGCTGGCTTTCCAAGCGACCTCGGTTCCACTTTCACTTCACACCGACACACGCCTCTTGGCTCAACTTCGCTGAGCGCTTCTTTGGCTTGCTCACCGAACACGCCTTGCGACGAGGCTCGCACACGAGCGTGCCTCAGCTCCGCGTTGCGATACAAGACTATCTCGATGCTCACAACGAGAACCCAAAGCCGTTCAAGTGGACGAAATCCGCCGACCAAATCCTCGAAACCATCGCTCGGTTCGCCCAGCGAACGCTCGATACACATGGCAAATCGAATTTGGACAGTAATTAAAGATCCAGGGGACTAGCGAGCCACGCTGGCAGGTTGCCGAATTCCGCCAATAGTCTGACGATGGTGACCACGGCGGTGATGATCGCCGGGACGGTGATGAGTTTCTTGATATCGATTCCGTTCGTGTCGGTCATTTGCCCCTCCTGCTCTCGCTTAAGTACACCAAGGGAGCCGTGAAAGCAACTTCGTTGGGTCTCCGTATTACTAACACCCATGTTTTCCTGGAAAAAAACTCGCCGCAGAGGCGCAGAGGACGCAGAGATTCGCAGAGAGTATTTGTTGGAGGAAGCTACGCGCTTGAGTGGTGAGAGAACCTTTTCCGCTGCCGTGAACCGGGCCCTCGACCACTACGTTCGGCGGGCAAAAGCTGGCCGAATTCTGGAGTTGGCTGGAAGAGGACTGTGGGAGGGAAACCTCTCGGAAATGAGGGGCGATCGCAGCGCTCGCTCGAACAAACACAAGGCCGGTCGTGGTACTCGTTGACACCTCTGTCTGGATTGAGATCTTCAAGAAGCCGCCCGGGCTCGATTTGACGGCATTGGTGGACATCGACGAGGTGGCAGTCTGTCTACCCGTGATTCAGGAGGTCGTTCAGGGTTTCCGCGATGAGCGCGCGTTCGACGTTGCGCGGGAAGCCATGCTCTCCTTTCCGGTAGTGGAGTCCCCTCTTGAAGAGTCGGTTTTCATGGAAGGCGCCTCGCTCTATCGGAGCGCCCGGCGCCGCGGATTTACTGTGCGCTCGAGCGTCGATTGCCTGATCGCGACGTGCGCGATCCGAAACGACTTAGAAGTGTTGCACCGTGACCGAGACTTCACCACTCTGGCTGAAGTGTCGCCGCTAAAGCTGCGTTCGCTGTGAGAGCGATCCGGTGTGCGGCTCTCTTGCTAGACGCCGGCTTCGCGTAACGCTTTCTTTGCAGTGCGGGTGATCAGGATGGTCACCGCGAGCGTGGCGAGAAGGCCTACGACCTGGAGCACGATCTTCAGGGTCTCCGCGCTCTCGGCGCCCGAGGCGGCTTCGAGGCCGCTTCGTCCCAAGGTTCCGAAATACACGTAGAGGAACGTTCCCGGGATCATGCCGATCCACGTCGCCAGCGTGTAGTGCCAGAAGGTGACGCTGGTCAGCCCGTACGCGTAGTTCTGGAAATTGAACGGAAAGATCGGCGATAGCCGGGTGAGGAAAACGATCTTCCAGCCCTGTTTCGCGACGGCCTTGTCGATCACGTTGAACGACGGCTTTTCCTGAATCCAGCCTTCGACGCGCTTTCGTGCTACGAACCGCGACACGAGGAATCCGAGCGCGGCCCCGAGCGTGGCGCCATGCAAGACGGTGACGAATCCAGGAAGCAACCCGAACACGGCTCCGCCCGCGAGCGTCAGGAGCGAGCCCGGAATCATCAGAACCGTGGCGACAGCGTAGACGAGCGCGAACAGCACCATCCCCAAGACGCCGAGCTCGCTGACCCAGGCACTGAAGACCTTGAGCCAATCGGCGACGGGTAGCATGCGCGCGGCGACGATGAAGCCGACAAGAACCACCGCGATCAGACCGTATTTGACGTAGTTCTTGGCCGCCATCAGGAACGCCCCCGTTTGTAGAGCCATTTGAAGATGTTAGCGACCGTCGCCGTCAGCTTCGTTTTCTGGAACGAGTCGGCGACGCGCTGCACCGAAGACGACAGATTCGGATACGCGTGGATGGTTCCGGAGAGTTTGGAGAGACCAATGCCGTGTTTGGCGGCGACGAGCACTTCGTGGATGACTTCGCCGGCGTGGACGCCGGTCACCGTCGCACCGAGAATCTTGTCTTTGCCGGCCTCGGTGAGAACTTTGATGAAGCCTGTAGTCTCGCTGTCGGTGATCGCGCGATCGAGATCGTTCCAGTCGAAGCGGAAGACGTCGTAGGCGACGTTTTGCTTCTTGGCCTCGTCCTCGGTCAGACCGCAGTGGGCGACTTCCGGATCGGTGTAGGTGACCCAGGGCATCCAAGTATAGTCCGCCTTGGTCTTGAACCACGGAATGAGAATGTTCCGAACGACGATCCGTGCCTGGTAGTCGGCGGAGTGCGTGAACTGATACGGGCCGGCGACATCGCCGCAGGCGAAAATGTGTGGCTGCGACGTCGTCAAGGTCTCATCGACTTTGACGCCCCCGCGGTCGAACTCGACGCCGGCTTCCTCGAGACCGAGGTTGTCGACGTTCGCTTTGCGGCCAGTTGCGACCAACAGCGCCTCCGATTCCAGCTTCCTCTGCTCTCCGTCTTCATTCTCGACGGTCGCGACAACGAGCTCGTCCTTCTGTTCGAAGCTCGTCGCTTTTGTGCCGGTGAAGACCTCGATGCCTTCTTCCGCGAAGCGCTTGGTGATGAGCGCGCTCGCGTCGGCGTCGTCGCGCGGTAAAAGCCTCGGCAGAAGCTCGACGAGCTTCACCTGAACGCCGAGCCGCCTCATAACTTGAGCGAACTCGCAGCCGATGGGCCCGCCCCCGAGGATGATGATCGACTTCGGCGCCTTCGGCATGTCGTCGAAGATGGTCTCGTTCGTGAAGTAAGGAACCTTGTCGAGACAGGGGATGGGCAGAACGAGTGCTTTCGTCCCGGTCGCGATCACGAAATTCCGGGCTTTCAGCCGGGTACCGTCATCGATTTCGACTTCGTGCGGGGAGACGAACTTCGCGCGCCCTTGGAACACGTCGACGCCGAGGCCTTCGAAGCGTTCGACGGAGTCGTTGGGCTCGATCTTGGCCCGCCGCTCGCGCATGCGCGCGAACACGTCTTCAAATCGAAACGACGGTTCCATGTCGGAAAGACCCATCTTCTTCGCGTGGCGGATACGCTCGATGAGCTTCGCCGACGAGATGAGTGCTTTCGAAGGAACGCATCCGTAGTTCAAACAGTCGCCGCCCATTTTTCCGGCTTCGATCAAAGCCGCCCGCCCGCCCAGCCCGACCGTGCCGGCGGACGTGACCAGGCCCGCGGTGCCGGCGCCGATGACGACGACGTTGTAACGCCCGTTTCCCTTGACTTCTTCGCTCATGAGCTACCTGAGTCTCCAATATCGACAGGTGCGCACCTGTGAGGTGGCTCATACTTGTACAGTGTTGGAGTTCATTGTTGCAACCAGGACGTCCGATCGGAAAACATAGGGTGTGATTCTTGGAATCGACGAGGCGGGTCGTGGGCCGGTCCTGGGTCCCATGGTCGTCGCCGGTGTCGTGCTCAAACCTCAAGCGGCTTCGGCGCTCACCCGGCGCGGTGTCACCGACTCCAAGGATTTCGGGGCCGGAGCACAAGCCCGCGAGCGGCGCTCTGAGCTCGCGGAGCACGTGTTCCGACTTGCCGAAGATGTGCAGGTCGAAGTCTACGACCACGAGGAAGTGGATCGTTATTGCGACCAGGGTCTGCTGAACGAGCTCGAGCGCAAGGCGGCGTCGAACATCATCGAGCGTACCGTGCCGGTCAAAAGGATCGTTGCCGACGGCGAGAAGGTTTTCGGGTTATTGCGCCGGCGCTACGCCCACCTGAGGGCATTCGACTTTGGCGAGCAGCATCATGTCGCGGTCGCCGCGGCCTCGATCGTTGCCAAAGTTAGGCGCGACGCGCTCTTCGGTGACATCGCCGCGCGCTACGACGCCGAGTTCGGCCCGATCCGCGGCGGCGGCTACGTGAACGCCGCCACCGCCGACTTCCTGAGACGTTATCACGAGCGCTATCAGCGATTACCGGACGAGACCCGGCGAAGCTGGAGCTGGAAAGTGCTAGCCGAGCTAGAACCGCGCCCGCTCCCCCTGTTCAACGACTCCGAAACCGGATAGAGGACAGCCGGATCCTCACGCGTCCACTGTTTGGACGTTCGCGGTTCACGACCTATACTGGTCGTCGGGAGCCGGAAAATTTTTCAACTGACTTGGTCGATGCTCGGTTCTACCGGGCGACCTGTCGGCCAGAGATTAGCTTTTGAAACAGTCAATAATCAGGCGACGTGTCCTCGATACGTTGGTGGGCGGAATAGCGCTCACATTGATCGGAACGAGTCATGCTGCTGAATCGCCCCGCTTCGATCGCAAAGCTCTCGAAGAGCACATCCACTATCTAGCTTCCGAAGAGCTCGGAGGCCGCGGTAACGGCACCGACGGGTTACGGCTCGCCGCTCTTTACGTTGCTTCCGAGTTCGAAAAGCTCGAGCTGAGCCCGGCGGGCGAGAGCGGTACATACTTCCAGACGTTCCGCCTCATAGTCGGCAAAGAGATTGGCCGATGGACGCAGGTCTCCCTGCGCTACTCCGAAAGCGCGCAGCTCCTCGAATACGCTTCTGATTTTCAGCCGATGACGTTCAGCTCCGCAGGCGAGCTGTCCGCGCCGGTGGTTTTCGCAGGTTACGGAGTGACGGCGCCCGAGCACGACTACGACGACTACAGCGACGTCGATGTCGAAGGGAAGATCGTCATGTTGCTCCGCTACGTACCGGGGCAGTCACTCGAGCAAGGTCCGTTCGAGAAGAACGGGTGGCACGCGACGTTCGTGCGGAAGGCGGAGAACGCGGTAAGCCATGGCGCCGCGGGAGTCATCATCGTCAACGGGCCGCTTCACAATCGCGAAGACCGGCTCATCCCTTTTGGTGTCGATGTCGGCGCCGAGAGCATGCCCGTTCCCGCGATGCACTTGAGGCGTGAGTTCGCGGAGCAGCTTCTGCGAGCGGCCGGGGCCAGCCTCGGTGACATCCAGCGGAGCATCGACGAAAGGCTCGTGCCTCGCTCGTTCGAGTTGGAAGGCGTCTCCGTCGATATCACTATCGACGTTCGCCGGACCATCGTCGAAGTCTCGAACGTTCTCGCGTACTTGCCTCCGACGACGGGTGACTCGCCCGAGCACATCGTCATCGGTGCGCACTACGATCACTTAGGACTCGGTGGTTCGGGAAGCCGCGAACGACAAGCGCACGGTAAGATCCACAACGGTGCCGATGACAATGCGTCAGGCGTTGCCGGCGTTCTCGAGCTCGCACGCGTCTTCCGTGAGCTCGAAGACCGGCCGCGAGGGATCTTGTTCGCTGCGTTCGCGGGAGAAGAGTTGGGCTTGCGCGGCTCGTACCACTACACCGATAACGCGACGTTCCGCCTCGAAGACGCGGTGGCGATGATCAATCTGGATATGATCGGTCGATTGCGGCACAAACGCCTTTTCATCGGCGGCGTCGAGATTGTGCCCAGTCTACAACCGACCCTCGATCGCCTCACCGGCGACGAAGAGCTGACGTATTCGACGCGGTTTTCGGCCGAATCTGCCAGCGATCACGCGTCGTTCATCCGCGCTGGTGTCCCTGCGCTCTTTTTCTTCACCGGCCTCCACGGTGATTATCACAAGCCCACCGATGATCTGCAGTTCGTCAACTTCGAAGGTATGGAGCAGGTGCTTGAAGTCGGCTACAACTTGTCGGACCACTTGCTGCGTGCGTCGAAGCGTCCGGTGTTGACCCCGAGGAGAGCGAGCGGCGACCGCGATCTCGTATCCCGTCGCGCGGCGGAGAGGGCTTACTTCGGAGTTGGTGTCGACAATAGCTTCAAAGGCGAGGGCGCGCGTTTTTCCTACGTGGCGGACGGTGGACCCGCGGCCGAAGCGGGACTGCAAGCGGGCGATGTGTTGCTCGAGCTAGACGGTCGCGCGGTGCTCTCGGGCGAGCGTGCGGGAGCGATGATCCAACAGCGACGCCCCGGTGAGACCGTCAGCGCCAAAGTACGCCGCGACAACCGCATCCTCGAAGTGAAGATTCAATTGTCACGCTGGCCGTAATTCACCTCGGTTCAGCCATCGGCACCGCCCGTCGCTAGGCTGGTGGCGGCTGATGGCCGATGGCCGATGGCCCATGGCTCTTCCTAAACAATCCATTCTGCTCCAGGTAGCGCCGCAGGTGTTTTACGTGGTTCCACATGGCGGGCTTTAGTTTCGCGTTGTAGAGTAGAGCAGCGGGGTGGTAGAACACCATGAACTGGATGCCTGGGTAGTCGCTCAGCGCGAAAAACTTTCCTGCTTCTTCGGACATTTGGAAGGTCGTTCTCGACTTGTCCATGTGCTTCAAAGCGGTCGCGCCGAGCAACACGATCACTTTGGGCTTCACGATCTCGATCTGCCGCTTCAGAAAGGGAATGCACTCGGCGGCCTCTTCGGTGCGAGGGTTACGGTTCTCCGGAGGACGGCACTTCACGACGTTGGCGATGAGCATGTCGCGATTCGTGTCGAAACCGACGGAGCTCATGATTTTGTCGAAGAGTTGACCGGCACGCCCGACGAAAGCGAGGCCTTGCTTGTCTTCGTTCTCACCCGGACCCTCACCGATCACCATGATGTAGGCGGAAGGATTTCCGCGATCGACCACGATGTTCGTGCGCCCCGTGTGCAACGCACACTTGGCGCAGCCGCTGCCACGGAGCTTTTCTTTGAACTCCGCGTAGCTCGGCGAGCCGAGGATCGTATTGCTAACCGCGTCGAAGAGATCGAATTGCATGGTTTTGCAGTATATCAAGATCGGCATTCGGCATCTGGGTCAAACCGCACTCTGCCGGTAAGGACGGCTGCGCATGGGATCATCACACTGCGATCATCACACTGCCAGCTCGGCGCGTTGCTGCTACGAGAGGAGCGGCGAGCCGATGTGGCCATGGTCCCGTCGTCTACCACCCCTCACCTGGGCCCGTCCGTTCGCTCGTCAGCTCGGTCTTGCGCCCGGGCCCTTTTGAGCGATTGTGGTTGTTGGTTCTAATGAATCATCTACCGAGCCGACTTCCGCAGAGCCACCTGCTGAGACAACAATTTCTTCTATGAAATCAATTTATGTCCATCTTTTCTGTAGCTTCAGCGAATTCGGCCCAAAAGCCTGTATCTACTCTCTGACACATAAGCTGTCGGGCGGTTCTCATCGCTTCCCATGATGCATCAGCAGCAATCCCGAGTGCTTCACGCATGGAATCAAGTGTCTCACCATGAGAATATTTTGTTCCTTCATCATAATCAGACGAGTAGCTTGCTCCACGTTTTACTGCTTCATTATTAATGGCTGCTATCGCCATAAGATCTAACGCTCCCCAGTTTGTGGGTTGTGTAGTCTTGCTATTAGGAGATCGCATTTGACTATATTCGCAATAGTTGTGATGTAGTCCAAGAGCATGTCCCAATTCATGGAAGACTGCATTTCGTCTGGTCATCCTTCTTGCTTTGCGATCCGAGGAGCTGTTATGTGAAATGAAGCCACGATGAGTTTCATACGCTTCAGGTAAATCATCGGGTCGGTATGGAAAAGAATAAGATCCGACGTATTTACAGCCTTCGCCATGAAGCCTTTCTCCCAATTCCTCAACTGAACAGTTGCCAACAAAATGAATGGGCAAGGTGACTTCATCGATCGAAGTTGCAAAGCCAATATCGAGGGACGGAGCTATAACTTTTAGAATTTCTAGTGCATCACGATAGTCACGAATATTCTCTTCACTTACATCACCAAAGAAAGCCATTCTGATGGGTGCAATTCGTTTATGTACGTACAAGTCTACATAGACACCGTCTCCATGCGTATAGTTTCCATCTGAGTCATAATCTTCCCACCAGCTAGCCGCTAGGGAGACCGCCTGAGCAGTTGGCTCGGGTAGCTCCATTGATGCAAAGCGTGACCATTTCGAGAAATCGGGCTGTAGGTCATCCGGAACCAAAAGAGTCGGGTCCTGATAGGCATCAAGAGGTCTATTGTAGTTTTCGGCTAACCTAATCAGGCAATTTGGGCCTGATACGAATTCAATATTCAAAGAAATGTCCAGGCTTACCGGCACTGGAGATCTTCCATTATGGATGGCAATAACTTGATCCATCCGAGACACACTCAACGTTTCACGGTGATATTCGTGGGTAGAGAACCCGAATGTTTCAGCTAATGCTCTGTTTCTATCACCAGATGGCTCAAATGCGAGAGACGCTTCTGAGATACTCAAGGATTCAGGTGTAACGGGGATGAAGGGATCCAACGATTCTGAAAATGACAGCGAGGTCTGCAAGTCCTCGATTTGATACTTGACAGCGAACGGATAAGAGACGGAGTTATCACACGTATCAGAAGACACGGATCGAGTCGACGTAGTGTCTCGAGCAATCGAGGTTGCTGTTTCTTGGTCTGAACTGGAGCAGGAAGTCAGAAAGCCAAAAACTATAAATATTGGCAGCGGTCTTCTCATAAAAATACCTCCCTGAATGTATCTGCCGTTAGAATGAAGACCATTGACCTGATCGTTCTTTCCCGGCGTCGCGGCCCTTGCACCTCGCAGCGCGCGCTCGCGGCGGTCAATTCTCAGACGACTTCGTCGTTCCGCAGCTCCGCCATCACGGCAGCCTCACATCGGTCGCACATGCCGTGTGTGAGTTGTGGAAGCTCGTCATAGTACGTCGAGCTGCATTCCCAAGCACGCTTCGCGCTCCACGAACGCCTTCGCTCTGTCGTCACAAAAAGCGAAAGCAATAGCGGGCGCTGCTACAGAACAGAAGCACCAGGTTACGACTCGCCACACTTCAATCCCTCGACCCGTTCAACAGCGCGGTCAGTGTCGGGCGCCGGTCACGCGATAGACCGAGCCAGCAACTCTTTGTTGAAAGGCTCTCATCCTCTATTTTTGCACATTGCGGTCGTGCACGACGGACGGGGTTTTGCCGGACGAAGAAGGTCACGTCTCCTCGGGAGGTACTTTCGAGTGAACGAACGGAGTTCGTTCACTCCCCGATGACCTCCGCCCACACGGGCGGTGCCATTGCTGTCAAGTTCAGCCGGTGAATGGCAGACTTGCCCGATGACAAACGACACGCCGAGCTACCGGGGATATCGATTTCCTGCGGAAATCATCAGCCACGCTGTCTGGCTCTACCATCGATTCTGCGTCAGCTTTCGAGATGTCGAGGATCTGCTGGCGCAACGCGGCATCACGGTTTCTTTATGAAGCCATCCGACTTTGGTGCATCAAGTTCGGGCCGGAATACGCTCGTGGACTGAAGCGCCGCCAGGGTCGCCTGGGAGACACGTGGCACTTGGACGAGGTCTTCGTCACCATCCAGGGACAGCGCCAATATCTTTGGCGTGCCGTCGACCAAGACGGCGACGTCATCGACATCCTCGTGCAGTCGCGTCGCGACCGCCGGGCTGCCAAACGCTTCTTCCGGAAGCTGTTGAAGGGGCAAGGTCGCGTGCCCGGCCGGCTAGTGACGGACAAGCTGAGAAGCTACGGCGCTGCTCACCGCGAGGTCATGCCATCCGTCATTCACAGCACCAACCAGTACGAAAACAACCGGGCCGAGGTCTCACATGAGTCGACGCGGCAACGAGAGCGGCAAATGCGACGGTTCAAATCTCCTGGTCAAGCACAACGATTCTTGAGCGTGCACGGACTTGTTCAAAATTTCTTCCGCGTCGGGCGTCACCTGTTGCGTGCTCCCAATCATCGAGAGCTCAGAGGCCGCGCCTTCCTCGCGTGGGACGCGGTAGCGATCGCGACGTGATCCGAGCGGGCAAGTTCACTCCGGCGGCGCCGGCGTGCGTGCGCAACGTCAACTTGACAATACCCCCTATTCTTCACGCGAGACTCCTCCTACGGGGCCACCTTTTGGTAGTTGCTGTTCACGATCCGGACCTCGATGTTGCTTGCCGGAATCTTCAAAAGTGTCTCGCCTACGTAGCTGACACCGTCCGGCATCGACTGGAAGCTCACCTCGAGGGTCACTTTGTTATCCGGTTTGTCGAGCCAGGTGTCGACGGCTACCTGACGTAGCGCCTTCACCTCGGAGTCGAACATAAGCGTCAGCGAGTCGCCGCTCTTCAGGTAGTCCGGGAATCGAAGAGCGGCCGCGCCGGGTCCGGCCTGGGAGATCGAGACTTTGCCGGCCGCGATGACCGCCTGGAGCTTTTGCGGATCCGGGGGCGCGTAGCTGTGGGCGAGGGCGGCGGCGCTCTGGAGCTCTTCTTTCATCTCGCCGGTTTTCTTCGCGACGATCTTGCCTCTGAGGCCGCGTTTCTTCTTTGGCGGCGCCGGCGGATCCGTGAGCAGGGTCTTCTGCACTTTGCCGTCCGGCCCGTACTTGCAGGACTCGATCTTGGTGTTCTTCACCTCGCCCTTGACGCTGAGCTCGGTCTTCGTGATCCATGAATAAGACCGAAGGGCCTGCTGGTTTCGAGCCGCGGCCTCCTTGGCTGCCGCCGCTTTCTGCTGGATCTGCTCGCCCAGCGTCTGTATCGCGACCACAAGGCCGCTGAACGCAAACAGGAATGCGCACAAAAGCCCCATACGTTTCATTGTTTTCTTCCTTTCTTTATCGAATGCAAAACTCATCGCACCGCCACACTCGTCATCACGTGAACCTGGAACGGCACGGCTACGGTGAACGACTCGAGCTTCTGGGCCGGGATAACGGCCGCGTCGACGCTCCCTGCGGCTGCCGCGGCACCTCCCGCACCCGCGCCGACGGCGGCGCCGATGGCCGCACCCAGGGCCGCGCCGCCGGCGAGCTTCTTGCCGCCCGAGGAGGCTTGGCCCTGCACTTGAAGGGGCTTGGTCTTGAGCGACACCACCTGGTTGCCCGCCTGGACGTCGGTGAGCTCGACGCTAAGGGCCGGCGACAAAATAAGTTCCCGTTTTCAAGACGGTCGGATGGTGTAGTTCCATTTGGGTAGAGTCTGGTCCTTTGTAACGGAAAGCGCCTGCATCCGCTCGTCAGTGATTTTGACGCCCTTCGGATAACGACGCCGGATAAGGTGTGCGCGTACTCGCAAACCGGAAGAGGTGGTGGTCGTGCGGATGTATTTGAGGATGGTTTCGTAGCTGTCGAGAGGCCTGCCCGTCCAGTTCTTGCTGATCTCGCTGAACAGACGGTGCTCCACTGGATTCCACTTGGATGTACCGGACGGATAGTGGGCTATGGTGATAGCGATGTCGTGGTGATTGCAAATCCGCGTTTGAAGCCCGTGCTTCCAACCCCGACACCGATAGCCATTGCTGCCCCCGGCGTCTGCCAATATCGCGAGGTCACGGGCTGCAGGATAGCGTCGCCGTCCTTCCGTTCGCCACCACTTCTCGATGGCATTCACGGCGAAGTCCGGGGTGTTGTACGAGGTACCAATGAACACTGTCCCGCGGTTCGCGAGCAGATCGTAGACGCCGTAGGGGATTGCGATGCCGTTCGATTCGGAACGGAAGTCATGGTCTTTGACGAGAGTCGGCTCGCGGTTCCAGGCCTGCCCGCCGTTTTTGAATAATCCCACCAGCTCCCGTTTCTTCGTGTCTACGCTGATGATGGGATGACCAGCTGCGGCAAAACGCTCGCGCAGTTCGGCGATACACGCGAATTGGGTATCGCGATCTTCGGACGTGGCACCGCACAGCTTCTTGTGGTTCACCCGCAACGAGAAGCCGAGCTGTTTGAGCAGTCGACCGACGGTTTTGCTGCTGACGTTCACACCGAGGCTTCTTAGCTCGCAAGCAATCTTGTCGGTGGTCCGCCGCGTCCATTTCACTCCCGTCATCGGATCGCCCGCGGTGTCGTGCTTCATGAGTTCTTCGATCTTGGCGATGACTTCTGGCGTTTTTTTTGCACGGCGCGCCGTCCGCCACCCTTTCGCCGAACTCCGTCGAGCTCAACATCTCTCATTAGCAATTCCCTACGACCTCTGGCTACCGTGCTCGGATCCATCCCGAGCAGTTCGGCAATCTGTTGGTCGCCACCGTGACCGAGCTTCATGGCCTCGACTCCCGCGTAGAGACGGCGCTGCTTTTCATCGAGCAGGCTGTAGAAAAGAACGATCGCAGCCTTCAACTCCACGGGGAGCACGCGGACTCCCCCGACCCAGCCCAACGTGGAAGGTGACGCCTCATGTACCTGGCGGGCCGAGAGCTGTTGCTTGCGCGTGCTCACATCGGTGGCCAGATACAGATATCGGCCGAACACCTGCTCGCGCGCCAATCTTTTCTCTCGGACCAGTTTCAACAGAGGAGCCTTGACGTCAACCTGCACCACGTCCTCGAGCTCGTCGACGTAGTAGCCTGCCTCACAGGCCGCGACCAACGCTTTTACCGTCGCAAGCAACGTCCCGTACTTCGAGAACCACACTGAGCGCAACGACCAAAGACCTTTTCGATCGAACTGGGCGATCTCGTCCAACGTGTAGTAGCTACCACGGTGGGAGTAGCTTGTCCGATACGCCAACTCATTGAGCTTTCGGAAGACGGTCGAGTCCACATCGGTACCCAACACTGCCTTCAAATCATCGAGGGTAGCTATTTTGTGCTTCCTCAACAGGCGGTCGAGATCTTCAGACTGATAGCTCGTAGGTCTCATAATAGGAGAAGTGCTCCTTGATAGGCGTAATCCTCCCTAAAATGAGGACCGTTTGTCAAACACGCGCTGGTTGCTGAAGATCTACAAATGTTCCGTTTCTAGGGAGCTTGCCAGGCTCTCGTGATGCCAGACGACATCGCGATCACGACCTGAAACAGGAAGAGTGTGCTCAAAACTAGACAGTTATTTTGTCGGCGGCCCTTAGTGGATGGAAAGCGACGAACGTCTCTGTCACCTCGCCTGGTATAACGTAAGGCTGAGCTGCGGCCGGCGTCATAGAAGATGGCGTCGATCTGATTCGTTGGCCGAATCGTACTGCCGGCCGTCTGCTCCAGCCGAAGTTATACAGCTCCCCGTTCACATTGTCATCTAAGCGTGACGCAATTCGAGCAGTGTGCCTCCCAATCGTGGTGGTTGGTCAGAGCGGGTTAAGTCGTTGCCGCAGCCTCCGACTGGGACGACAGGATCTAGTCTACTAATAATGATGATGCCGGGAAGTGAACCCTGTAAGGTTGGCGATGGAGTTGCAGCCACCCGTTAAAGATGGTCAACAGCTGCTCCTGCACCGGATCATCACCTATGCAAGGCCACGAGTCGCCACACGACACCAGGAAGCGATTCTCATAGCCAACCGGTCGCTCATAGAAGTCTGCGAACGATCCTGTCGAACGTTCGCTCTCCGCGCTCCACAATGCTCGTGCGAACAGCACGGCTCTTCCTGAACACCCTCGACAGTGCGGCGGCGGTGCGGCGTCTCGTCGCGTTCTACGTCCGTGAGCACAACGAGAAGATCCCGCGCGTCGTTCTCGGAGCTCGCACGCCGGACGAGGTGTATTTCAGCCGAGAGGAGAATGTGCCGGAGCGGCTCTCCGAGCAACGCAAGACAGCGCAGCGGGTCAGGAGCGCGGCAAATCGAGCAGCGAACTGCCATCGCTGCGAATCCTCACGCGCTGGCCCTGCTGTCCGGAGTGTCGCCAGGCCAGGGGCTCGTCGAAAACCTGCTCGGAAATCTGCATGATGTCTGTGTGAGCAGCACGGCTGCTGCTTGGCACCGCGCGTACGGGAAGGATTATAGCCTCTCCTGCCATTTCAGTGGATCCTCTCGAGGGTGAGACCGCCACAGTTTAGGTAGACGAGACTGATGAGAGCTTCGGCAGAGTGGAGTCCAAAGCTGCGGTGGCTCAGCAGCCGGATTTTGTTGTTCATTCCTTCGAGTCGGCCGTTGCTGAGTCTCCACGTGACCCACGCGATGACGCCATCGAAGTGGCTGCGGATCATCTTCGCCGCGCGTTTGACGGGCTCTATCCTCGAGCTCATAGCGCGCCGCAGCCATCCTCGGAGAAACTTCTTGGCCCATGTCTCGGTTTTGTAGGTGTAGAGGTCCATGAAGTCGTCGCGCAGAAGCATGGCGCGGTAGAGGCGACGATTAGCTCGCACCTGCTCGCGGAGCACCCGTTTGTCTTTCGCGCTGCGGTTGTGTTTGGCCTTGAGAAGGGGAAACTTGGTGTTCTTGAGGTTGCGCCGGGCAGTCCCTTTGAGCTCGCGCACCAGCTCGCGCCGGGTCTTATCCACGGCCTCGTTCAGATGCTTGACGATGTGGAAGCGGTCAAAGATCACCCGTGCCTGAGGAGCCTTTTTGCCGACGACAGTTATGTACGGCTCCCACATGTCCATGCTGACCGCTTCGAGCTCCGCGGCTCTTTGTGGTCCGAGCTTGCGGAAAAACCGCAGCAGCGTCTTGGCCTTGCGCTCCTTTCCCGCCCAGACGACCCGGCCGCTGAGATGGTCTATTACCACTGTTAAGTACTTGTGGCGTTTGCGGTAGCTGATCTCGTCCATCCCAATCACCCGCAATCCATCGAGCTCGCGCCGCTCATCCCGCTGCTCGGCAACCACTCGCTGGATGATCCGTCGCACCGAACGCCACGTCACTCGGAAATAGTTCGCTACGGCGCTGACGTCCGTCCTCTGTGCCAGCCACGCTACCTCTTGTTCGAAGCTTTTGGTAAAGCGGCTTCCCTTGTCTGCCCAAGGCACCTTTTCTCTGACCACTCCACACCGCCGACATACCACTCGTCGGATCGAGTAGCGAAGATAGGTCCGGACTCCGAACAGGTCCAAGTGCCGCCAGTAGCGATTGTAGCGATCTTTGTTCTTGCGGACCTTTCGTCCGCAAATCCCGCACAGAGGCTTCCTCCTCCGTGGTACTACATCCACCACCACTCTGGCTTTGTCCGCCTGGAAGTGGAAACCTCGGACCCACAGGCCTTGCAATCCGATGAGCTTGTTGACTAACGTAGTAACGCGCATCGCGGGAACGCTCTTTTCTCTTTCGGAAAAAAAGATTCTAGCGTTCTCGCCGATGCGCATCTACACATGGCTTACCCTCTCAACCCACGGGCCTCACCAAATGCCACTGCCCCTCAGCGGGAGACGAGGCTGTGGGAAACGCCCCCACGGTTCTGGTCGTTCAGACCTTGCTCACGACTGAGTTCTCTTCGAAGCCTGGAAGGGCGTTTTCCATAGCCTCCACTAATCGAGCCCCCCTTCCTTATTCCATATGAATTAATCTTTCTTGTATATATATCAGGAGGGGCCTGTGGGCGCTCGTGGGAAACGCGAAGCGTTTTCCAAGCGATTGTGGAAAACGCCGCTCCACGTTTGTACGTGCTCACAACCTTTCCCTAAACGCCTCTCTCGCCCGGAGTTTCCGGCGTTTTCCACAATCGCGGCAGCGTCCATAGGCCATGCCCTCCAACACAAATCAGATCCCCCGAAACGACAGGAGAACCGGATTATACTTGCCTGTCGTGTCGCGCAGTGTGGATCGCCGAACCGCTCTCAAAGCTCTCGGCTCCCTCTCGTTGCTGGCGCTTCCTCACCCGGCCGTTCCGCTGCAGCAGGGAGAGACCTGGACGCCCCGATTCCTGGACGACGCTGAGCTCGATACAGTAACGGAGCTCGCCGAGCTCATCATCCCTCAAACGAACACGCCCGGCGCGAAGGCGGCGAACGTCCACCAGTACATCGATTTCGTCCTGAGCGAAGCAACGGAGGAACAGCAGGGCTCGTTTCGCGGCCGCCTTGCCTGGCTCGACGAGCGCAGTGGCTCCCGTTTCGTCTCCCTCGATGAGCAGGCACAGATCGAATTGCTCGAAGCCCTGTCCGCAGATGGCAGCTCGGAGGACGAGCGCGGCGTTGCGTTATTCGAGCAGATCAAGCAACTCACCGTCGAAGGCTACTACCGCTCGCGGGCGGGAATGATCGAGGAGCTCGACTACGACGGCAACAGTTTTCTAGGGGAGTTCGAAGGCTGCACCCACCCCGAGCACCACGACTGGTCGCCGGAGGACAACTGATGGCGGTGGTGCGCCAGCCAGAGACTCATGACGTTGTCGTCATCGGAAGCGGCGCTTCCGGAGGCATGGCCGCCTGGAACCTGACCCGAAAAGGGGTCAAGGTCCTGCTTCTGGACGCCGGGAGCAAGTTCGACCGGGACCGCTTCTGGACGCACGTGCTTCCGTTCGAAGCGGACGAGCGACTTCGAAACGGAGGACGCCGGCCGGAGTTCTACCTCGATAAAGAGGAACAGCCCTATCTCACCCCCGAGGGAAAGCCGTTCCAGCTGACGCGCGTCTGGGGACACGGCGGCAAGACCAACGTCTGGGGACGGGTTAGCCTCCGCATGTCCGACCTCGACTTCACCGCGGCAGAGCGCGATGGCTGGGGAGCCCCCTGGCCGATTCGCTATCGCGACATCGCTCCGTACTACGACCGGGTCGAAGAGCTCATCGGGGTCTTCGGCGGCGACGACGACTCGGAGGTGCTGCCGGGAAGCAAGCACCTGATGCCGCCCCCAGCTCTTCGCTGCGGCGAGGTAATTCTGTCGAAAGCGGCCCACCACCTCGGGATTCCGGTCGTGCGCATGCGACGCGCCAACCTCACCCGGAATCATCGCGGCTTCCCCGCCTGTCATTACTGCGGCAACTGCGGCTCGGGCTGCGATACCGCGTCTTTCTTCAACTCCGCAGATCACCTTCTTCCGTTCGCACTGGAAACAGGCAACCTGCGGATCCAGTCGAACGCGGTCGTCTCGCGTATCCTCGTCGACGACAACGGCCGGGCCAGCGAGGTCCAGTACTTCGAGCGTGCGTCCGGCCGCGAGCAGCGGGTGCGCTGCCGGACGGTCATCGTGGGCGCCGCCTGTATGGATTCGACGAGGATCCTCCTGAACTCGAAGTCGGAGCGCTCACCGAACGGTCTGGGCAACGGCTCCGACGCCCTGGGGCGTCACTATTGCGAGCAGGTCATGGTGCACGTCCGTGGATTCCTGCCACAGCTCTTCGACCTGGGCTACCGCAACGATGACGGCGCCGACGGTGGTCACATCTACCTTCCGCGGTTCAACCATCGAACGAAGAACGACTACCTGAGAGGCTTCGGGATGCAGTTCTGGTCGAGCGGCTGCACCCCTACCGCGATCCC
Source organism: Candidatus Marinacidobacterales bacterium (assembly GCA_965237955.1). Taxonomy (GTDB): domain Bacteria; phylum Acidobacteriota; class Vicinamibacteria; order Marinacidobacterales; family SMYC01. The sequence continues at coordinate 7,301,416 of OZ250169.1, forward strand.
CATTGCCGAGCGTGTGCCCGGCTTCGGCGCGTCGTTCAAGGCCGAGGTCAAGAAACGCTACCCCGGGTTCGTTTCGCTGCATCCGTTCGGAGAAGTGCTCCCCAGACCGGAGAACCGGGTCACCGTCGACGAGAGCCGCACCGACCGATACGGCGTTCCTTTGATGAATATCGACGTCGGCTTCGGTGAGAACGAGAAAAAGATGATGCGCCACATGTACGAAACCTGCGAGGAGATCCTCCATACCGCGGGCGCCGAGATCTCGCCTTTCCGGCGCGACGAGCACGACCCACCCGGCTCGGCCATCCACGAGCACGGTACGTGCCGGATGGGAGGCGATCCGAAGAGCTCGATGCTGAACGCTTACAACCAGATGCACGAGGTGAACAACGTCTTCGTGGTGGACGGCTCCGCCTTCGCGAGCGCTTCGGAAAAGAACCCCACGCTCACCATCCTCGCGCTTTCCTGGCGAGCCACCGACTATCTGACGGAGGAGCTGAGAAAAGGGAACCTGTGAAGAATCACCTCGCCCACTACGAGATCCTCGAAAAGCTCGGCAGTGGAGGCGTAGGCGAGGTCTACGTTGCCCGCGACAAGAAGCTCGACCGCAAGGTGGCGCTGAAGATCCTTCCCCGCGAGATGGCCTCCGACGAGCGCTGGGAGCGGTTCGAGCGCGAGGCGAGGGCGGTAGCCGCCCTCAACCATCCCAATATCGTCCAGGTGTACTAGCTAACTCTCGGTGAGGAGAACTGACTAGTCGAACTCGATGTCCTCGTAGTCTTTCGTCGGGCTCAAGGCGAGAGCTCGCGGACCCAGATGTTGCGGAAGCTGACCGGGTTTCCGTGATCCTGCAGCATCAAAGGTTGCTTCGGAGGATGCGCCTCATAGGCGGGCTCGCCGATATAGACGGTCGGCCCGGCGAGCGACACGTGGTTCTGAATCAAGATCCCATTGTGGAACACGGTCAACGTCGCCGGTCGCTCGACCGCACCGTTAGCCGCAAAGCTCGGTGCCGCGAAAACAATATCGTAGGACTGCCATTCCCCCGGACCGCGTGAAGCGTTCACCTCGGGGATGAACTGTTTGTAGACACTCCCCGCCTGTCCGTTCGAGTAGGTCCGGTTCTGGAACGAATCCAGAACTTGAACCTCGTACCGCTTCATCAGAAAGACACCGCTGTTGCCCCGCTCTTGTCCCTCGCCCTCGGCAACGGGAGGCGTCCTCCACTCGATATGGAGCTGAACGCTGCCGAACGATCGCTTCGTCACCAGGCTGCCTGTGCCCGCTACCACGGTGAAGGCACCATCGGCAACGCCCCACCTGGGTCCGCCGCCGTTCTCGTGTTGCCACTCCGCCAGGTCCGATCCATCAAAGAGAACGATGGCATCCGAGGGAGGCTGGCCGGGGTCGTCCGGATCGATGACGCGAGGCTCCGGCTCCCAGATCTCGGTGAGCTTCGGATCGCCCGATTCCTGTTGCGCGCAAACGCCATCGCACGTTAGCAGAAGGAGGAGCGCAAGAGCGCAGCGCACGGCGTCAGCGTTTCCTGAACACCAGGAAGTACTGACCCTTCATGAGCGGAATCTCTTTCACCAGGTCGAAGCCGGCGTCCTTGATCTCGTCGCTGAAGGTGCCTTTTCCGGCCCGTACGTGCTCGAAGTAGAAATCCTCTGTGACACCGCGGACCCGTTCGAACTCGATGATCGCCAACTGGCCGCCGGGTCTCAAAGCCTGGCGAATCGAGGCCAGCATGTCCTCGGGGTACTCGAAGTGATGATAGGCGTCGCAGGCAAGCACCAGGTCCACCGAGCCCGTGTTGAGCGTCGTGCTCCGGAATTCTCCCAGCACCGGGAGGAGGTTGTCGACCCCTTCCTTCGACGCCGCGTCGCGCAGGTAGTCGACGGCCTGAGGCGAGATCTCCACCGCGTAGACCTTTCCGTTCAGCCCTACCTCCCGCGCCATGAGACGGGCGATGAATCCCGTGCCGGCGCCGACGTCGGCAACGTCCATCCCCGGCTCGAGCGCCAGGGCGGCAACAATGGCGTGCCGATACTTGTAGATGGCACGGTCCTCGCGCTCGAGAACGGCCTCGATGCGGTTCATGTCGGGATCGGCATAGCGTTCGTTGATGCCCGGTTTGACGCTCGCCTCTTGAGGGAGCGCAAAACTGGCGGCGCACATCCACGCCAGACTGGTGATGATCAAGGGAGCTCTCGAATCGAGCACGCGGACCTCCTTTCGGCCGACTGAGTCTACAGCAGCGCGATCGCTCGGTCGAGTCGGCGCATGCCGTGTCAGGGTAACCGTTCGGAAGGATAGGAAATTTCATGGCCCATCGAGAAGCGTGTTCCTCCAATTTCCTGGCCTTGCATGCGGCTCAGCGAGTTTATTGAAGCTCGCTGAGGGTATCAGGTCGTAGGGATCTTTGAAACCAGCTCAGACTGGCTCTTGGTGGGGAGGTCGGTGTATGAACAGGCAGAAATCGGGCCGCGGTTGACGGGGAGAGAACGAGTGGCTTTGGGGAACGGTTGCACGAGCTAAGGAGGAGCGCGCGAGTCCGTTGTTCGGGTCTTCAAATGCGACAAGATCTTTTGAATGGCCTTGTCGTCGGTAATGAACGCGATGACGCGGAAGGTGCCGCCGCAATCGCATTGCAACGGATCGACGAGATACACGCGTCGAATAAGGGCGCGCCCAGTGTCTTCTGAGGGCGGCGCGCTTTTGCGGTGAAGGAGGGGGTTCATCCTGAGCTTGGTGGGTGTCCTTGGTGCCGAACGCAGGATTCTGAAAGCGCACGATTTGATCACGAGTCCGGCGTACGTGCTGCTCCGGGCGTCGGACAGCTTCACGCAACCGACCCGACACGTAAACGAGCTTTGGCAAACAAACTTCACGCATCTGCGTGTGGTGGGCTGGGGTTGGTACTACTTGTCGACGGTGCTGGACGACTTTTCACGTTACATCATCGCGTGGATACTCTCACCCACGATGGTTACGTCCGACGTCGAGAACACGCTCGATTTAGCGTTGGAGCGGACGGGGCTCACCCAGATCCAAGTACGTCATCGGCCGCGCCTACTCAGCGACAATGGGCCCGCATATGTCTCGAGGAGCTGGAGCGCTATCTCAGCTCTGTCGGCATGACGCATACGCGAGTCGCGCCCTATCACCCGATGACTCAAGGCAAGATCGAGCGCTGGCATCGCTCGATGAAGAACGTGGTCAAGTTGGAGCATTACTACTCGCCTGGTACTGGGCCCACAAGAAGGGGAAGGATAGGACAATCGACGTCCGGTCCTACACCAACTGCGAGAGCGTCGAGCTGTTTCTCAACGGCAAGAGCAAGGGACGCAAGGACAGGCAGCCGAACTCGAGCCTGTCGTGGCAGGTCGAGTGGGAGCCTGGAGTTCTGGAGGCGAAGGGCTACCGGGACGGAAAGCTCGTCGCCGAGACGAGGAGAGAGACGGCGGGGGAGCCGGCCGGCATCGCGCTCGAGCCCGATCGCTCGAGCATTAACGCGGACGGGGAAGACGTTTCCCTCGTGAAGGTCAGAATCCTCGACGCGCAGGGTCGACTGGTGCCGACGGCCGGGAACGAGGTAAAATTCACGGTGGAGGGCCCGGGGGAGATCATCGGAGTCGGGAACGGCGACCCCTCGAGCCACGAGCCAGACAAAGCGGAGAGTCGCAGCGCCTTCAACGGCCTGTGCCTGGTCATCATCCAGGGGGCGAAGAAGCCGGGTGCAATCAAGCTTACGGCGGAGTCTGAAGGCCTGGAGAAGACCGTCGTTGAGATAACGGCGCTAAAGGCGCCGATACGACCGAGAGTACAGTGATGGGTGACCGTCCGCGACCCATTCGCGAAAGACCTAGCCAAATACGTTTCCGAAGGTGCCAGCGTGCTCGACGTTGGCTGTGGCATTGGAGCTGTCACGGTCCACGCCGTCAGAGGCGGCCGGATCAACCGGTCGAGTCGTCGGCCTCGACCCAATGGACTTCCTCTTGAATAAAGGAAAGGAAAAGACGACAGCGCACCCCGTCGAGTGGGTATTGGGCGGCGTCGAGACGCTGGAGTATGACGACGCCACTTTCGACGTCGTTCTAAGTCACCAGGCACTTCAGTACATCGCCGACCCCCTCGTCGCGATGAATGCGATGGCGCCAGTCACGAAAGCAGGCGGGCTCAAGCCAGGAGTGGCAGGAATAGTGCGAATTGGCGCTGCTCACGCGGCCGTGGCGGCTCTCCTCTCGATCTCGGCCTGCGCGCCGCCACCCGACGCAGCCGAGCGCAGCGGCCCGCGGTGGCTCGCCGGCGACCACCACATACACAGCCGCTACAGCGTCGGGTGGAACCGGGCGACGGATCCGCCTGCGCCCATCGTCGCGGGCGACGCCATCTATCCCATCCCCCTGAACGCTCTGATGGCGCGTCACTACGGGCTCGGCTGGATGGTGGCGACCGACCACGGCGGGCCGAACCACGGCAAGGTGAACCTGGAGCGGGCCTACCCGGAGCTAGTGCAGTCGCGTGAGGTGGTGCCCGAAATCATCCAGTTCTTCGGCATGGAGTTCGACACCCCGGGTGCGGAGCACTCGAGCCTCATCATCCCCCACACCCACGACGAGGCTGACCGCCTCCATCAGATCGAGTCCAGCTACGCCACACGCGAGCCCTGGCCGCCGGATCCGGCCTGGGACACCCCTCCGCGGATGTTGGAGGCGCTCGCGACCATCCGGGACTTTCCGGCGCCACCCGTCGTGATCGCGAATCACCCCTCGCGCTCGTCCACGGATCTGGGGGTCTACGGTTGCAACTCGCCGTCGGTGCTTCGAGACTGGAACGACACGGCGCCGGAGGTCGCGGTGGGAATGGCCGGGGCCCCGGGGCATCAGGCGTCCACGCTGAACCCCGACGGGACCCTTGATCCGGGGCGTTCCCGGGGCGGCTACGGTCGCTATCCCACTCTCGGTGGCTTCGATCAGGTGACGGCTCGCCTGGGCGGCTTCTGGGACTCCATGCTCGGCGAGGGACGGCGGTGGTGGATCACCGCCAACTCCGACTCCCACGTGAACTGGCGCGAAGGCGGCTCCGACTTCTGGCCCGGGGAGTACTCCAAGACCTACGTCTGGGCCGAGCGGAACCACGACGCGATCCTCGAAGGCATCCGAGGCGGTCGGATCTTCGTGACGACGGGAGACCTCATCTCTGAGCTCTCCGTCACGGCTCGAGTGAAGGGTGGGGGCGTCGATGTGCAGATCGGAGGGCAGCTCGACGTCCCCGCCGGGGGAGCAGTCGACGTGACGGTGCGCTTCCTAGATCCCGCCACACCGAACTCTCACGGAGACGAGCCGAGCGTCTCCCGTGTCGATCTCATCGCCGGTGATGTGACCGGTCCCGTGACCGACCGGTCCACCGACACCAACCTCACGACCCGCGTCGTGGCGCGCTTCGGGGAGAACGACTGGACGAGCGACGGACCTTATCGTGGGCTCACCTTTCGCCTGGAGGACGTGTCGGCCGACAGCTACCTGCGCGTGCGGGGGACCGACGGCTCCGAGCTTGAGCCCGAGCCCGACCCCTGGGGCGAGGACCCCTGGTCCGACCTTTGGTTCTACTCCAACCCGATCTTCCTGCACGTCCGCTGAGATCCGGGAACGGTCAATCACCCCACCACGTATGAGTCGATCGCCGCCTGCGTCGAGCTCTTGCTTGGCGGCGCCGGCCGAGTGCCCCCGATGGGACACTCGGGTTGGGTCTGTTCGATGTCAAGGCACTCGAATACGTCCAAGGTGTCGAGGATATGATCTCCGATCTTGAGCAACGGTTCCGCCTCGTAACAAAATCCAACCACCTCGCCCTCAGGCGAGAGGCGATGAATTACATTCATAATTGATTTTTTCGTGTTGGCGATCACGCCCGGCGATTCAGGCTTAGACCGACCCGGGTACGCCACCGCTACCGCGATCGTGTCCTTGTGTACGTCCAGTCCCACGTATCCGCTATACTCTTCCACGACCTGTCCTCCTTGATTATGGCTCTGGGCCTTCGTGCTAAATCCTCGAAAGCTTAGCCCACGCCCTCAAGGTCAGGGCAGGTTCAATACATTATGTCTATCCTTTGATATGGGGAATATTGGAGAATACAAAAAGAAGGAAGAATTAAAAAGGAGGACATGATGAAAAAAATCCATAATTTGAAACTTTTTGGATTGGTGGCCTTCCTGGCTTTTGCTTTGGTTTTTATTGGTATTGACTTTATTGAAGGCCAAGTAAGAACAACAAGAGGCAAGCCTGAAAACCAACCTGGCAATCCTGATAACCCTAACAAAGGAGGCCATAAAACCCAAGACCGCCCAGCACTAGAAGATTACAAGATCATGCCTATCTTTCATCGATATCCCGTGTCGGACCCGCAGATATCCCCCGACGGAACTCAGGTGCTCTTCACCTACACGACTACAAATATGACGAAAGACAGGTACGACACTCACATCTGGTCATTATCTCTGGATGAGAAATTGCCGAAGCAGTTTACCTATGGCAAAGGCAACGATAGCCATCCTCGGTGGTCTCCTGATGGGAAGACCATCCTGTTCCTCTCCAACCGGTTGAACGGGCAGAAGAATCAGATCTTCGTGATGCCAGCCGACGGGGGCGAAGCAAGGAGTCTCACCGCTATAGAGGAAGGCGCCCAGTGGCCATCCTGGTCCCCTGATGGAAAGACCATCCTCTTCTCCTCCCAGGTAGCCATGGGCGAGAATGCAGACGGTAGCGATGTAAATATCGTCCGACGTATCACATACAAGGTTCATAGTGGCAGCTTCATACGGGGAAGGAGGACGCACCTCTTCTCCGTCCCCTCAAGGGGAGGGAAGATAAGGCAGCTGACGGACGGAGAGTTCGATGTGGAATCAGCCGTCTTTTCCCCCGACGGTAGTCGCGTGGCCTTCATCTCCAATCTAGAGGAGTATGCGGACCTCTCCGAATTTAAGCACCTCTACACCATTCCCTCGAAAGGAGGAGATCCGGAGTTCCTATGGGAGAATGAAAAAGTGAGTAGGCTTTACTCCTTGGGTTGGTCTCCAGATGGTAAATATCTCGCGTTCAATGGACTCGTGCCCAGTGCCACTCACATGTCACCCCTAACAGGACTCCGTGGCCCTGCAGGGGCAGAGCCTAAACTAGTCTCACAAATCAATAGGGGCATCTGGATCCTTCCTGTTGGAGGTGGGGAGCCCAGGAACCTTACAGCCGAATTTGATAGGGCGGCGGACTGGGCGCTCACGCCGGTTCCGCGAAAATGGTCTCCTGACTCCAAGTATGTCTACTTCAAGATTCACAACCATGGCTGCATTCATCTCTTGAGGGTCAGCTTGGAGGGAGAAGTGGAGTATATGACCGAGGGAAAGATAAACGTTGGTCTCTTCGGCTTCAGCTTTGACAGGACTGGCTCCATCCTCGCCTTCACCGCGTCGGATATCATGACGCCATATGAACTCTGGATAAAGGATGAGAAGGGCATGAGGCGCCTCACGGATATGAACAGGAATCTGCTGAGGAAGCTGAGGTTGAGTGAGCCGGAGGAGTTCTGGTTCACTGCCAGTGACGGCGTCCAGGTCCAAGGATGGATCGTCAAGCCTCAGGGTTTCAAGGAGGGCGAAAAGTACCCGACGGTTCTCCAAGTTCACGGGGGGCCAGGTTATGGCGACTATGGCTTTGTGTTCGCGGCATCTGAGCACGAGTTCCAAGTGCTCGCCGACCATGGTTTTGCGGTGTTCTACACGAATCCCCGTGGGAGCACTGGGTACGGTGCGGCCTTCAAGGATACCGCTGGTCGCCGTGGTGAACGAGATTATCAGGACCTCATGGAGGCCGTAGACTACGTCACCGAGACCTACCCCTTCGTCGACCCAGAGAGGCTGGGCGTCACTGGAGGTTCCTTTGGCGGCTTCATGACGAACTGGATCATAGGGCATACTGACCGGTTCAAGGCAGCTGTCTCGCAGAGGAGCGGCTCGCGCGCGCCCATGGCCTATGTAAAGAACATGAAGACGCCGCTCTTGATCATCCACTCAGAGCTGGATTTTATTGCCCCGATTCATCAGGCTGAACGGCTTTTCGTAGCGTTGAAGGAGCTGAAAAGGGTCGTCGAGTTCGTCAGGTTCCCCGGGGAGAACCATCAACTTTCTAGGGATGGGGGGCCAAAGAACAGGGTAGAGCGACTCCAGCATATAGTCAGATGGTTCGATAGATACCTAAGGTAAACGTGAGATCTTTATCTGAAAGATGAAATAACTATTTGGGTTCCACATCAATGTTCGCACAACTATCACCTGCAGAAGAAAGCGGAGAAGGCAACGAAACAGGCGCAGGCGATCGCATGGAAAGCGCAGAAGCGGCTGTGCGATCGACCTAGGGACCGAGAGACGATGATGGAATCAGGAAGCCCCCGACAGGGGCTTTTGGAATCAGGAGGTGAGTCACCACAACACACTATACCGCTGGAGGCATCGCACCGATGTGGCCAGGGCACGAGGAGCCCGGTTGGAGAATCCTCGTAATTGACTAAGAGTCTCCCCTCCTGGGAGCACGCTCGAGGATAGAGAGAGGCAGCTCCGCGATGCCTTGGTGCACAACTCCGATAGAGGCCGAGAGCTCGCTTGGCCCCGACTCCCATCATCCGATCATCTCGCTATCAGGCATCCCGAGCGCCGTCATCGTGTTGAGAATCTTGCACCCGATCCTTGCCTCGACTCTCTGTGCCGCTAACCCTCTCGCTCGCATCGCTGAGCCCACGATAGCCTTGTAGCGATGGAACGTTGTCTCGACTTTGCTCCGTTTGCTGTAGCCCGATTCTGTGTGCCACTTTCGTTTGCCGAGCCGAGCTTGTGCTGCAATGTTGCGATTGCGCTGTCGGCTGCTCGCCGGCCCCGATGCGAGCTGGGCGCCCTTGCGCGGCGGTATCAGCACCCTCGGCGAGCAATGAGCGCTGTGATTCTCGATTGCCTCATAGACGCCGCCGGCGTCGTATGCGGTGTCAGCTCTGGCCGATGAGATGGGACTGTCGATCTGTCCGACAAGCGATGCAACCCGCGATGAATCGCGGGCTCTTTTGCTCGTCAGCTCGCCGGCGACGACTTCGCCACTCTGCTCGTCGACACACAGATGGAGCTTGCGATAGTCCCTGCTCTTTGGTGCTCTGCGCAGCTGGCCGGCGTGGACAGCGAGACCGCTGCTGTCGATCAAGATGTGCAACGGCGTCTTCTGCTTGTCTTGGTAGAAGGGGACCTTACCCAGCTTCGCCTTGCGCCTCGAGATCGTGGTGTGATCGGGCACATCATTGTCTAGCTTCATCAGAGCGAACAACGATCGCAGCAATCCCTCGCTCTGCCTAGATGACAGATGAAACACCATGCCCAGGGTGACAGCCGTCTCGATGGCGTGGTTCGAGTACTTGCGTTGACGGCCCGGTTTCCTCCTCCTCGGCCGGGGCGCGTCCCAGTTCACAAGCTTGCCGGCGGTGAGCGAGATCCAGACGGTCAGGCTCCCACGGTTGCGTAGACCCGCCTCATATTCACGCCAATTCCTCACGCGATAGGCCTTCTTCACATACTTCCGCTGAGTGCGTTTGAAAATGCTCATGGGGAACCTCGAATCCGTGAGTAAAGGACAATTGTGGACCGAGATCGCGAGTTGTGCACCAAGGCAGTGAGCCGTCGCATCAGTCCGAAAACGCGAGAGACAGTCCACGCAACGCGGGCCCGCCCGTGACCTTGGACGTCCAGACCTCACCGGCCAGGACGGGAAGCGCCCCCGTCATCGTACCCGTGGTCACGATCTCACCGGCCTCGAGGAATGGCTCGTCAGGCTGCCTCTCGAGAATCTCGACGAGCCGTTCGATGGCGCGAAGCGGCCCTCCCAGAACGCTCTTCCCTTCCCCGCGCGCCACAACCTCCCCGTTTCGTGAAAGCGAGACCTGCAGCCCCTCCAGCTGGGTCGAATCCGTTCGTGGCTCTCCGACGTGTAACGTTCGATGCAGACCAAAATCGGCGACCGCGTCGGCGCAACTGAATTTCCAATCAGGATAGTGGCATTGAACGATCTCGTAGCCGAGCGCGGCCCACTCGATTTCCAGAGGTGTCAACGAAGAGAGCTTCAGCACGACCTCGAGCTCGATTCGTGGTCCCACCGCGCCATCGAGAGAATGCCGCTCGTTCTGAAACGAGACCGTGGTGTCGTAAATCGGTGCCCAGATGGGCTCCGTCAGTCCCAGCTCGGCCCAGATCGTCTCGTTCGTGAAGCCGAGCTTTCTTCCGACCATGCGATGGCCTTGCTCGATCAGAGATCGGCGCAATTGCGCACCCACTTGGTAGGCTTCCCGGAGCTCCAAGCCCTGAGGCGAGATCAAGCCCGAGGCCGCGCGGGCTTCGAGGAGCTCGTTCACCATCCGATCACGTAGCTGTCACCGGTCGGGCTCACGCCTCCCATCAGGGCTCCCGAGACGGCGTCGATGAGAACGGCCTTCACCAAGCCCACTCCGCGATAGTCCCGAATCTCGAGATCGTGCCCCTGGAGCGACGGACGGCGAGATCTTCGAGGCAAACCAGATCATCGCCTATTTCAACTACGCGAACCGTGCTCTCAATGGTCTCGGTGTGACGACGACGGGCGACGTGCTTGGAACATCGCCGCGTACGGAGAGATAGGACACGCTCCCTCACAACGTATCGCTTCGCGATCTCCGCGTGCCATAGACGAATCGCTCCATCGCGCAGTGGATACGCCACACCGTCTCCGCGGAGGGCGGTTTCGTGAAACGCGACACCGCGGTGGCAACCATCCAGTTGAGCGCAAGAGACCAGACGGCACCGTGGACGCCGAAGGGTTGCGGTTGGATGACGAGCGTCCAGAATAGGCAGGCGAGTCCAGCCCCGAGCCCGGCCAAGACGCCGACTCGGGTCAAGAGGTGCTTCGAGGGAAAGCAGACGTTTACCACACTAGGGGCGAGTTGCAGTGTGCCCGAGCCCGAAAGCGAGACGAGCACGACGAGAGCCTCGAACGTATTGATCGCGAGCACGTAACCGATGACGAGAAGCGCCAGGACTACGAGACGACCGACGCGCACGTAGTGCGCGGGGCTCGCTTCGGGGCGCACGTAGCGCTGATAGATGTCGCGCGTCAGCACGGTCATGTTCGCGTGCAAGATCGAATCGAGCGTGGACATGGCGGCGGCGACCGCGCCTGCGAGGATGACTCCCGTGAGCCACGGCGGCGCGTAGCGAAACAAGAGCTCCGGGAATATCTGGTCGGGAATGGCGAGATCGGGTAGCACGAGCGCGCCCCCGAGACCAATGAGGGCCGTCGGGATATAGAGCGTCATCAAGTAAATCGGCGTCGTCGCGCCGAGCAAGCGGATCGTGCGATCGGAAGCCGCCGTGTAATAGCGGAGCATCATCTGCGGCATGAAGAGAACGCCGCAGAGCGAGATCATCATGCCGAACCACATGCCGGGCGTGAAGAAGCCTTTTGGTCCCGGCAGCGTCAGTAGATCGGGCCGCTCGATGGCGATGCGGCGCCAGAGCTCGAATGGTCCACCAAAAAGCTCGAAGGCGAGCACGAGCGCGCCGACCCAAATGGCCACGTACATCCATACTCCTTGAACGACATCGGTCCAATAGACCGCGCGCAAGCCTCCGGCCGCGAGATAGATCGCCGCCACGACGAGAAGGATGAGCGTCCCGGCTTCGTAAGGAATGCGTTCGCCCGAGGCGACCGAGATGATATAGCCGAGCCCTTGAGCCTGGACCTGTATATAAAGGATAGTGAAGAGCACCGAGACGAGCGCCACCACGATCCTGACGGCCTCGCTCTCGTAGAAGTCCGCGAGCAAGTCGGCCGGCGTCACGTAGCCGAATCTCTTGCCGAGCGCCCAGATCCGGGTGCCGAGCACGTAGCTGAAGGCGCCGACGAGGATCGTCCACGTCCCCGCGTCCCAAAAACCGATCCCGTGTGTATAGAAGAAGCCGCTCGAGCCCAGAAAGGCGAACGCGGAGTGATAGGTCGCCACGACCGTCAGATAGAGAACGCCGAAACCAGCTTTGCGGCCATAGAGAAAGAAATCTTCGAGATCGATCGTTAGACGGCGGTTGGCGACGAAGCCGAGCACGAGGGTGACGAGGACGTAGAGAAAGATGAGCCCAGTCGCGATGACCCACGGCTCCACCTAGACGTCCCGGCGATGCATCCAGAGAAGCACCGCGATGAGCGCGGTGTAGACGGCGAGGAGGTACGTGTAGAGAAAAGGCATCCCGAGCACGAAGGGCTCGATGCGGTTAACGAGAAGCAGAATGGGCGGCTCTGCGAGCGCGAAAAGAATCACGAAGAGCAAGAGCCCGCGTCGCCCCGCGGTGGTTCTGGGAACGAAGTGCGACGCGAAGCGAGGGTAGTCTCGGCGGGCCACGATGCCCGCATTCTAAACGAAGACGCGCGTGCTCAGCTACTGATTGGTTTCGTGACGACGTGGAGTGGGTGGTTGATGCTGTCGAAGAGGGGATCGACTTCCGCGCGGCGTCGCGCGTCGGCCATTCCGATCTTGGTGTGAATCGTCGCCGGATGCACAAACTCATTCGTTTGTCTCACGCACGACGGAAAAATCTTCTTGATTCGAAGAGGAGGAATGAAAAAAGAGGCTGCGGGGCATTTCTGTTTGCCGAATGCGGTTTACGTGGGGGATTGCGCCAACGATTTCATGAAGATGCGGTACACCGTTATGAAACAGCCGTCCCAATGACCGTCGCGCGCACCTGAAGGGGAAAAATGCCGGCTCCGAACTGCTCCATTTTGGTAAAGTGGAATAAGACCTACGAATATTTAGCGAAAGTATGTGGGTAATATCCTACGATTCGGGATCTGGTAGATACCGTAACTCGTTAACTCCGAACAAGATCCTGAAATTCCCTCTTGACAGATATGGGAAAAAATCGTACGTTAACGGTACCCAACCTCCCTACGATCAAGATCACAGAATCGAGATCGTTGAACACAGACTTCCCCCAAAGTCTCCTGTTTCGGAGGAACGAGATGCACGTATTCGAGTCCCCGCAAGCCGCCAAAGGTGCCGAGGCAAGTAGACCAGGCCCTGATCTTCTTCATGTCGTCTGTTTTTCTACTTATGTTTCCGAACGTACTCAGCAGACGAACCGCCATCATGACGTGCGAAATTTCCTGCTCGCACTGCGAGGCGAGGAGGTCGAAGGGGAATCGAAGATTCCCGTGCGTGCGGAAGAGCGTACGCTCACGAGCCACAACGCGAACGATTCCATCGACTGGTTCGGTGAAATGGTGACCGCGTACCTGGAGACGTGTCATATCCAGCCGCCGTTCAGCCTGGTGCCGGTACCGACGTCGAAGACGACGCTCGACTTGAGCGCTGGCCCATGGACGTCGCTCCTCGCGATCTCGATCGCCTCGAACGGGCTCGACGACGTGTCGATTCTGGACGTGTTGCGATGGAATCAGCCCCTCGAGCCACCGAGTCAGCGTGACCAGACCGTCTCGGAGCTCTACGAGAACCTAGCGATCCTCCAGCCGTTGCCGGAGGGAAGTCCGGTCATTCTAGTGGACTACCTGTTCACCAGCAGCGCAACGCTGCGAGCGTGTGCGGCGAGGCTGCGGCACCACGGTGCGCGGGTGCTTCTCGGCCTGTGCGCGGGTCGAACCGCGACCAAGTCGAGCCACGATCCATTTACGGTCGTGACCGGCGGGCTTCACCGGTACGACCCGGGGCATTAGGGAACAAGCTGAAAAATACCGCTCGACAACAGATCGCGAACGGTCTCTTCGGAGTCGATTGCGAAGGTCAGTCCAGTGAGATAACCGACGATCTCCTTGACCGGCTCCAATCGCGCTGCACACCAGATGACGCGGGCCGCCACGTTCATGTGCTCCGCCCGACCGCCTGCGATCGTGAGGCGCACATCGGTGTCTTTCGGCAGGCCCAGGTTGGTGATGACGCACGCCCCCGACTCGGACATATTGGAAATAACCCCGAAGACCGGCCTTTTGGAAGAAACGCTCGGTCCCTCGAGGCGAACCGGTATTGTTTCGAGCGGCAGAAAACGAGGCGCTGGCGTTGTCGTCGGCTCTTCCTTCGCCGTGACTTCTTCAATCGTGGGCACGTGATCTCCTGATTCGAGCCGGTATCGCGCTCGAACGGGAAAAGTTGCCTATGTGGGGAGGGGCCAGGATCCTTCCCATCCAGTGTGCCTAACGGGATTGCCCACGTCAAACCCGAGTCCATCAGTTGATTTCCTGGCCCGCTCACTGCTAGCCTTTCCACATGCGTTCCAAAACGGCTTTCCGGACTTTGTGCACATTCACCTTGGGCCTCGTTTTCCTGACCTCCTGTTCGGAGAGTAAGAAAGACCCTCCGGCTCGCGAGCACGTGGAGCCCCTTCTGCAACAGGAGGCGGATACCATGAAGCGTGAAGGCGAGTCCGACGTCAACCCATCGCTCGGCGTCACCATCACGTGGACGGTTCAATCCGTCGCCATTCGCGAGCAGCTCGAAAACGAAGCCGAGCCATGGGCGGGAACGATTCGGTTCGTCATCGAGAGCGAGATGCCCGAGCTCGACGGCACCGCGACGGAGCGATTCGAGCGGAGCTACGACTACGTGTGGGAGCTCGAGCACGAGCGCTGGGTGATGCGTTAGTCTGGACTGCAGTTCGGTATACGGCATACGGCATACGGGTCAAACCAGGCCCTGCCTCTCGAAGGCTCGTAGCGGCGATGGGGCGCTGTCGCCTGCGGGCGGCACGGCCTGAGGTGAACCGTATACCGATGGCCCGATGCCGAATGACGATTCAACCCCTATAATTGAAGCAACCCTGAAAACTCGACCATGAAATCTGTCACTACGCTTTTCCTCGGCGCCACCATCGTGTCTTCGATGCTCGCGAGTGCCGAGGAAACCAAAACCTCGCCACAACAACCGCAGGCCGGTGAATCCGTCATTCTGTTCCTGCTCGACAATTCAGCGAGCCTACCGCCTCTCGATCCCGACACCAAGCGTCGCGACGCTATCGAGAAAATCTATTCGTTCTTGAAAGGACAGCCTTACCGCCTCATCCTGTTCGGCGGCCGCAACGAGATCTACGTCGACGCGCCGCAGCACTACCGCAACGCCGGGAAATGGACCGACTTCTTCTTTGCATTCCAGGCGGTGCGCGAAGTCGCCGCGGAGTATCCCGACGATACCGACCTCAAAGTGGTGCTGATCACCGACGGGATGATCGACCCGTCGCCTCGAGAATGGCGTGACCAATCGATTCCTAAAGGTGTGGACTTGAGGGCGGAAGCGGGTTCTCGAACGGTGCGGCTGCTGGAGAATCTACGACTCCCTCTCTACGTGATCCTCATTGGCGAGGAAGTGGACTACGAGTTGATCCAGAGAATGGTGGTCGGTGCGAACGGCTCGATCGCGGCGAGCGATTACGCTCAAGGCATCGCCGATTTTTTCGACGACGACGGAGTTCTCTTGCGTCGATTCATCTTTCGCCTCGAAGCGGAAGAAGGTCTCGAAGAGATCGAGCCGATCGTCACCCGCATCGCGACCCCGCCTGCACCGAGAGTGGAGTTCGGGATTGCGGGCGTACTGTTCGGCGTGATCGCCCTTCTGGTCGGCGCCGGCGTCCGTTCGTTCCCCGGCTCCGGCGACCGTGAGATCGTCGAGCTGAGTACGGGAAACTCGCTCCAGGTTGCCGTCGACCGACTGCGCCGGGTGGCGGATGGTCCGAAATGGAGCTGGAAAGGCCTGTCGCTCGTCGAGTCTTCGAAACAGGCAGCGGCGATGCTGACGGCGAAGGAGCACTCGACCGAGCTCCCGCCGATGGGGTTCGATATCGATGGCACCGATGAAATCGCTCGCTCACTCATCGAGCTTCCTCTCGACGATCTTCGTGAGGGTATCGAGTATCTCTCGAAGGAAGGGAGCAAGGACGAACAGATCTACGCCCTCAACCTCGAATACGTTGCCCGCGACATGGAAGAGGCTTTGGTGGAGCGGCTCATTACAGCTGCGCCAGCCGAGCGGTCGAAGTTCGGCGCGCTCGACTTCCTGCGCGCGAAGGTCCACCTTCTCCACAACGACAAGCTCAACAAGAAGCTCACCGGGCCCACGATCGACTGCAAGATCTATGGAGTGAACGCCCAGGAGTACGAGCTCCGTTACGGCAGCAAGGTCAAGCTCGGCCGCTACGAGTTCCGCGTCGACGAGCTCGGGATGGGCGGCCGCAAGGATGTGAAGCTCGGCCTTACCTACGAAAACGTCCCCTCGCCGCTTTTTCTCAAACGCTTCATCCCAGGAAAGATTCAGCGAGCGCTCCGCCTACGGCGGAGTCATGAGCGCATCGTCCGTTAGTCTGCCAAGGACGAAGAAAACCCGTAGAATGCTGCCGGAGGACCACAGGTTGAACGGATCAAAGATTCAAGCAGCACCGAATGGACCTTACCTCGTACATAACTCGCCGCCATTGAAGAATTCCAAAGGCGGCGATCTCGCGACCCGAGAGGTCACCGCGCTCTGCCGCTGCGGAAAGTCCGACAATAAACCGTATTGCGACGGCGCGCATGCGAAAGTCGGGTTTTCTTCGGAACGCGAAGCAGATGGATCGAACGACACGTGGGACGTGTACGCCGGAAAGGCGATCACCCTCCATGACAACCGGGGTGTCTGCGCGCATTCAGCGATATGCACAGGAGGACTGAGCTCCGTGTTCAAGTACGGTGAAGAGCCGTGGATCGATGCGGACGGTGCGGACGTCGCGGCGATCGAAAAACAAGTCGCGGCCTGCCCGTCAGGCGCGCTGAAGTATACCGCCGGCGGTACCGAGCACGGCGATTTCGGAAACGACCCCCTCATCTACGTTGCGAAAAACGGCCCGTACGCGGTGAAGGGCGGTGTGGAGCTCGAGGACTCGGTGACGGGACAGGTACCGAAGTCGAGAGACCACTACACGCTCTGCCGCTGTGGCGGCTCGAAGAACAAACCCTTTTGCGACGGGACGCATTGGCAGGGTTTCACCGACGACAAAAACTAGCCCCGCTCGAATACGATCTGCTCGAGCGCACTTCGCCCGAGCGCTACGTCGCTTTCGTCCCTGGCGTCGATGAGCACGCCGTCAGGCGCTTTCGTTCCTACGCGCGCCGCGTCGGGAAAACTGACGAAGTCCTGCATATCGCCGTCGAGAGGAAAATGCTTGTAGTTGTACTCGGCCATGGTGCGGATCTATAGCACGAAACCGATCAGCTCGAGCCGCGGAGGAGCTCGAGGAACGTAACCCCGTACTTCTCGAGCTTGGCGGCGCCGACGCCGCCGACTTCGGCAAGCGCGGCGAGAGTCTGCGGTCGCTCGCGAGCCATCTCGACGAGAGTTCGATCGTGGAAAATCACGTAAGGGGGTACGCTTTGCGCGAGCGCAAGGGCGAGGCGTTTTTGCCGCAGCAATTCGAATAGCTCTTGCTCTCGAGCGGATGTCAGCACGATGTCGACGGTAGAACCGGTGCTCGATTTCGATTTACCTCTTTGACTTTTGACCGGCGTCGGATCCAGGCGAAGACGGAAGCTCTGGTCGCCCTTCAGCAGAGGCCACGCTCGCTCGGGAAGACATAGACCGCCGTGCTCTGGCTCGACATCGAGCATGCCGGCCGCAATCAACTGGCGGTAGACGCTCATCCATCCGTTCCGGTTCATCTCGCGTCCGATGCCGAACGTGGAGATACGAGTGTGTCCGTTTCTCGCGACGCGCGCGTCGGACGCGCCGACGAGGACGTCTGCGAGATACGCCGCGCCGAATCGTTGGCCGGTGCGGTAGACGTTCGACAGCGCTTTTTGCGCTTCGGTCGTACCATCGAACGATTCGACCGGGTTGGTGCACGTGTCGCAATTCCCGCACGCTCCGGGGTGGTCTTCGCCGAAGTAGCGCAAGACCACCGCGCGGCGGCACTCGGCACTCTCGCAATAGCCAAGAAGAGCGTTCAGCTTGAGATGCTCGATGCGCTTGCGCTCGGCGGGCGCGTCGGATCGCTCGACCAATTGCCGGATCAAAACCGCGTCGCCGTAGCCGTACGTCATCCACGCATCGGATGGAAGGCCGTCGCGACCCGCGCGCCCGGTCTCCTGGTAGTAGGCTTCGAGGCTCTTGGGTACATCGAGGTGCGCGACGAAGCGCACGTCGGGCTTGTCGATACCCATCCCGAACGCGATGGTTGCCACGACCACGACTCCGGCTTCGTTCGAGAACCGCTTTTGGTACGCTTGGCGCACGGCTTTGTCCAGACCCGCGTGGTACGGGAGCGCCGATACCCCCTCACGGACGAGCCATTCGGCCGTTTGCTCGACTTTTTTGCGGCTCATGCAATAGACGATGCCGCTCTCACCACTGTGCCGGGAGCGAATGAATCTCAGTAGTTGCTGCCGTGCGCTCGCCTTGGGTACGACCTCGTAGCGGAGGTTGGGCCGGTCGAAGCCGGAGATGAACACGTCTTCCTCGGAAAGGTCGAGATGCGTCAAAATCTCGCTCCTCGTGGGAGCATCGGCGGTCGCGGTCAGTGCGATCCGCGGTACGTCGGGATAGCGCTGGTGCAAGACGTCGAGCTTTCGATACTCCGGCCGGAAATCGTGCCCCCACTGGCTGACACAGTGCGCCTCGTCGATAGCGAAAAGCGCTAATCGGCAATCATCCAAGCGTTCCAGAAACGCATTTCTCGCCAATCGCTCGGGAGCGACGTAGATGAGATCGTATCGCCCTTGGACCATGCCGTCTTCGACTCGCCGGGCCAGGTGCGGTTCGAGGGTCGAGTTGACGAACGCCGCCCGAACGCCGGCCTCGGTGAGAGCAGCGACCTGATCCTGCATCAGCGCGATGAGCGGCGAAATGACGACGCCCACGCCCTCGCGCGCGATGGCCGGGATCTGATAGCACAGACTCTTGCCTCCGCCGGTCGGCATCAATACGAGGGCGTCGCCGCCGCCGACGACACGGGTGATGATGCGTTCTTGCTGGCCCCGGAAGCTCCGATACCCGAAGACGTTTCCCAGGATCTCGGTCGGGACCCGGCTCACCGTTTCGTTCAAATCGCCTCCATTTCGATGCAATGATACCGCGCAACTATAAGCCTTCGGCAAAGTGCGCAGTTGTTCGGGGCCTTGTGAAACGGGGACGGGCAGGGGGGCTTACGAGCCTCGGGGTTGCCACCGAACTTCCGCAAGGTAGTCAGCGAGCTCGTTCGCGACGCGCTTGACGTCATCCGCTTGCGATCGTGACGCTGCATGTTAGAGAGACGCTCCATGAGAGCTGATGATCTCGAACCCGTAACCTTTGCCGGTCCCTTTCATGTTGTGTCCGATACGGCGGACCGACTCGATATCGCGCTGGTTGACGAGCTCCAGCACGAGCGTGGCGTTTTTTTGCTGGTTCTCCAGAAAACGCGCCACCAGATCCTGGATGTCGGGATCCACGATCACGACCCCGGCCGGCGCGTCGGTGGCCTCAGGCTCGGCGACGTCTTCGACGTCTTCATCGACCCGGAGCTTCACGTGCTTTGCGACGATAGCGTTCAGGGTCTTGCGCACGAGTGGTTTCTGGATCACGGTCGTACACCCCGCCTCGGTACAACGTGCGAGCTCCCGAGTGTCGCTGTGGGCCGTCATTGCGATGATCGGAACCGCGTCACCGTCGGGAAGCGAGCGAATCGTCCGCGCGGTCTCGAAACCGTTCAGTACGGGCATCTCCATGTCCAGAAGCACGAGCGAAACGTCCTGCCGTTCGAAGGTGTCGAGGGCTTCACGGCCGTTGTTCGCGAACATGAGTCGATAGTCGCCCCCGAGCATCAAGAAGCGTTTCACGATGAGCCGATTCTCGGGGGCGTCGTCGGCGACGAGGACCAGTGGACGGCGATCGACCCATTGGTCTACGACGGCGAGGAAGCGATCCTTCTTGAACGGCTTCGAGACGTAGTCGTCCATACCGGCGTCGAGGCACCGGTCGCGGAAACCTTCGGTCGCGTGCGCGGTCAGCGCGACGATCGGGACCCGATTGGGCGCCACTTCACGAGCTCGGATTTCCTCGGTCGCCTGAAACCCGTCCATCACCGGCATCCATCAGGTCCATGATGATGAGGTCGTACAGTGTTTGTCCGGCCATCGTCACCGCCTCGCGCCCGTTTTCGGCAGTGTCGACACGCGCCCCCGAGTTTTCGAGCACCCGCTCAGCGAGCTTCTGGTTGTCGCGGTTGTCCTCCACGAGCAGGATGCGAAACGGCGCCGTGTCCTCTACATCTTGCGCGCTCGGAGCCGGCTCGCTCACGGCGGTATCGAGACTCTGGGCGCGTAACCCGAGAGCACGAACCACGGTTTCGGCGAGCCGCCGCTGGCGAATCGGCTTCACCACGAGGTGTGGGCATGTCTCGGTGAGAACGGTCGATGAGCTCGCACCGATCGAAGCCAGGAGCAACAGCTCACGAAGAGGTGGTTGGCGGAGCTTTTTGAGTGTGTCCAAGTCGATTTGTTGCGGGCGGTGCTCGAGAACCGTCAGCGTTTGTCGAGCGCCCGCCGCCGCGAGCTTCGCATGGAGCTCGTCGAGCGAGCTGACGAGCTCGACCTCGAGCCCCCAGGCGATGAAGAGACGCGCGAGCGTGCGCCGGCGCTTTTCCTGTTCGACCCAGAGGAGAATCTTCGCCTTGGCATCGGCCAACTGGGCGCGATGGCGCGCCGAGTTGGGCTCCGTGTCCGAGGGCGATTCGGTCGAGATGCTCACCCGGAACGTGCTGCCTTTGCCCTCGTCGCTGGTGAAATCGATGCGGCCGCCCATGAGATCGACGAGCGATCGCGAGATGTTGAGCCCGAGCCCGGTGCCGCCGAACTTGCGCGTCGTCGAGCTCTCCGCCTGGTAGAACTTCGAGAACAGCTTTTCCTGTTTGTCTTTGGGAATGCCGACGCCGGTGTCGGTCACGACGAAGACGAGGTCGACGCGATCCCCGGGCTTCCAGTCTTCGACTTCGACGGAAAACTGCACCGAGCCCTGTTCGGTGAACTTGACGGCGTTGCCCACGAGGTTGAGGAGGACTTGTCTCACCCGCTTCGGGTCACCGACGATCTCCATCGGCAAGTGTGGGTCGACGTCGAGGACTAGCTCGACGTCCTTGGAGGCGGCGCGAACGTTCAAGGATTCGGCGACTTCGTCGGCGAGCTCACGCGGATCGAACGGGATCTGTTCGAGATCCATTCGGTTGGCTTCGATCTTGGATAAATCGAGAACGTCGTCGATGAGCCTCAGGAGGTTTTCGGAGTTCGACTGGATAGTTCTGAGGAACTCGTGTTGCTCGGCGCTCAGTTTCGTATCGAGCGACAGCTCGGTCATACCGAGAATCGCATTGAGCGGCGTTCTCAGCTCGTGGCTCATCATCGCGAGAAAGCTGCTCTTGGCGGCGTTCGCTTTTTCGGCTTCGAATTTGGCGTTGAGGATCTCGGATTCGGCGCGCTTGCGTTCGGTGACGTCTCGGTACTGCCACAGGTGGGCCCGGTAGTTTTGGTTCACGATGGGAACGAAGTCGCGGGCGAAGACGCGACCATCGGCGAGAGTCAGCTCTTCATTGCGAACCAATGTGTGCGACGAGAGAATGTTCTCGACGCGCCTCAGGAAGTCGTCGGGCGCGGGGAACATGTCCTTGCACTGGTCGAGCAACGTCCGTGAGTCGGCACCGGCGAGCGCTGACGGAGGGACGGGAATGTCGAGCATCTGACAGAGCGTCTGGTTCGCGAGTACGACGCGGCGATCGTCATCTTCGAACAGGATGCCGACTTGCAGGTTTTGGAGCAGACCTTCGAGCCGTGCCGTCGTCGCGATGATGGCATCTTCCGCTTGTTTCCTCTCCGAGATTTCGCGTGCAAAAACACAGTGGTACTCCTGGCCGCGGAAGCTCAGGAAACTGATGGTCACTTCCACGGGGAAGCTGCGACCGTCTTTCGTGCGATAGATCGTTTCCGTCGTGAATCGCTCGAGCGCTTTGACCTGCTCCCAGTGCGCGGGCCATTCGCTGCGGTCGAGCGTGATGTCGACGTCGTAGATCGAGATTGATAGGAGCTCGTCTCGGGTATAGCCGAGATCGTCGCACGCTGCGTCGTTCACGTAGCGAAGTCGCCCGTCGGAAGCGATCCAGAACACCGAGTCCGCCGCCTTGTCGACCGAGAACTGTGTCAGCTTCAGCGTCTCTTCGAGACGCTTCATCTCGGTGATGTCCTGCGCGTGACCGACTACGCATGGTTCCTGCCCTGGCTCCTTCAGCCGTGAGTTGTGAAACGCCCAGGTGCGAGCCTCGCCGTCGCGCCGGCGGACGGTGATGACACCACTCACCGTAGGCTCGTTCGCAACCTTTTCGAGGTAGTCTTCGAACCGCGTGCGCTGGCGAGGCTCGAGGAACTCGCTGAGGTTCCTTCCAACCATTTCTTCCTGGCGGTAGCCGAGGTTTTTCGCAGCCGATTGATTTACCGAGAGGAGCACTCCGTTGAGGTCGTGACTGCAGATGAACGCGCCGCTCGACTCCATGAGCTGGCGATAGCGACGCTCGCTGTCGAGAAGCGCCAGAAGAACTTCAGGTCGAAGCTCGTGCTCTCGGAGTGTGGAGCTAGGGTTGGCGAAGACGCGTTGGAGCTCGCGAATGCGCGCCTCGACCTCGCGCTCACGCGGGAGAGAAGGTGTCTTGCTCACGGTGTCCTACCCCGTCCTCGGGGCTAGTCTCGGAGCTTGTGGGCCTTGAGTTTGCGATAGAGCGTCGTTCGACCGATACCGAGGATGCGCACGACCTGGGAGAGATTGCCGTTGGCCTCGACCAGCGCCTGTTTGATGGCACGGCGCTCGAGCTCCTTGAGATCGAGCGTATCGAGAGGTGACGCGGAACCACCTGCGGTGGCGGTCGACGTCGCCGCTGCCGCCGCCGCCGCTGGGACGGGCGGTACCGGCTCGGCGACGGACGGAGCGCTCCCCTCGTCCGGCTCGCTGGCAGAAAGCCGCGGCGGAAGGTCGTCGGGCTCGATGGTGTTGCCTTTGGCGATCAGCAGACAACGCTGCACGATGTTCTCGAGCTCACGCACGTTGCCGGGCCAGTTGTAAGCTTTGAGAAGATCGACAACCTCGCGCGACAGTAGCGGTCGCGGCTGGCCTTTGGGTTTTGTAGCGGTCGAGGAATCGCTCGGCAAGTATGATCACATCGTCATCGCGTGCGCGCAGCGGCGGGACTTCGAGCTCGAAGACAGCGATGCGAAAGTAGAGGTCTTCGCGGAAGCGGCCTTTCTTGACCTCTTGGAGAAGATCGCGATGGGTCGCGGCGATGAGACGAAAATCGGAGCGCACTTGCGTCGAGCCGCCAACGCGATGGAAACGCTTTTCTTGAATCGCGCGCAGCAGCTTGGCTTGAAGCGTCAAGCTGAGCTCCGCGACCTCGTCCATGAACAGGCATCCGCCGTCGGATTGCTCGAACTTTCCGATGTGACGGCTGACGGCACCGGTAAACGCGCCCTTCTCGTGTCCGAAGATTTCCGATTCTTGAAGAGTCTCGGGGATGGCGGCGCAGTTCAACGCAACGAACGGGCCGGAGCTGCGGCCACTCGACTCGTAGATCGCCTGGGCAACGAGCTCTTTGCCGCTTCCGCTTTCACCGTGGACGAGGATGGTGATGTCGCTCGCCGCGACACGGTCCATCTGACGGTACAGCTCTTTCATCTGCGGCGAATCGCCGACGATGTTCTGGTAACCTTCGCCTTCGACTTCGCGCTCGAGCTGGCGCAAGCGCATCGACATGCGGTAGTGCTCGACTGCATTGCCGACGGTGGTGATGAGCTTGGTACGATCGATGGGCTTGACGATGTAGTCGTAGGCGCCGCGTTGCATCGCGCCGACGACGCTATCGACGGCGTGATCGGCGGTCAGGATGATGACCGGAAGCTGGCTTTGCCTCTCTTTGATGAGCTCGAGCGTCTCGAAGCCGCCGATGCCGGGCATGCTGAGATCCAAGCAAATCGCGTCCGGCATCATCGCACCGAGAGCAGCCAGGAAGCTCTCGCCGTCGTGGAACACCACGACACGATGACCCGCTCTCTCAAGGAACCGCTCGACAAGATCGCACAAGTTGCGATCGTCGTCGACGAGCACGACGAGGCGTTTCCGCTCGTCGTGAGTCTGCTTCTGGTCGCTTACGAGGCTCGTGCTACTCATGTCGCTTACTAATGACTCAGTATACGAGAGTCTCATTTCAGCTTCCAGCCAGCCTTCGCCGGGACGCTGAACGGAGTTTCAGAGGGTGGGCTACCCGCTTTCCGCTGTCCGGTTTTGCATGGATCTGAGAACAACGGAGAGCGGGAAGCGGATAGCGGGTAGCCACATCCGTCCCGCGCGAAGCGTGGGCTTCAGGAGGGGCCTCCCCTGCAGTCTCGGTGAGAAGGACAAGACTTCAGGGGAGGCTAGTCGGGCCGAGGGGGTCGTCTCGGACCCGAGGCTCTTCATGACTCTAGTTACCAATCTGTAGATTCGAATACTTCGCTCCCACGACCGATTCGCCGCGCTCGCCGACGCCGAGCTCGATGAACAGCATGTTCGGGCGGTACGCGCGGTTGTAGTTCACGGTGATCATGAGCTGCCCGTCGAGAAAGACTCGCGCGGTGTGCCCGCCTCCCGACGGACCCCACTCGATACGCCACTGGTAGGTGCGGCTCGGATTCCAGTCTAAGAAGTTGTTGCCTTCGTCGTGCTGTTCACCGTTAGCAATCCAACGCAGTCTCAAATACGGGGGGTTATGGGGATTGGGGTGCAGTTTTTGGAGGTGCACCCGAAACGGGTTGGCGCGGTAGGAGCCTGCGGAGGGGTCCCACATCCCGAAGAGCATGAACTGATTCGGAGATGCATTGATCTCGCGCAGACCGCTGATGTCGAACTCTACCCAGCCACTTACCATCGGCGGGACTTCGTAGCGAATGAAGTTACCGGGCGCCGTCACCTGCCATCCACCGGAGGTGAACCGCCCGCCGGCGACCTCGCCGATGCTTCCGCCCATGAGAGGATCGGAGACGATGGTTCCAGCGGCAGGCGGGGGTGGCGGATTGGGCCCGGGCGGAGGGTTGTTCGGGGGAGGGCCTGAACCCCCGCCCGTCGCGATGCTGAACTCTGCCGTCGCCGAGAATTGGCTGTCGTTCGTGCCCGAGCGGCTTCGCACTCGCCAGAAATGTCGCCCTTGGGAGAGCGTGCGGTCGAGCGCCCACGACGTGCTCCCGTTTGGACCTTCGGGAACTTGTGTCGACTGCGCTTCCAGGGCGGCAAAGGCCGTGTCCGCGGATACCTGAAAGAGATAAGTGCGGCTTCCACTCTCGCGTTGCGCCGAGTTCAGAACCGTCAAGGTCGGCTGTCGGTCGGAAATCGTGCTCCCGGAGAGTGGATCCGAGATAATGGGCGCGGTGATGCCGGATCCGGATCCAGTGGCGACGACGCTGCCGTCGCCCGAGATCGCGTCGTTTCCGGTCGCGTCGGTCGGGAGCAGTGTTTCCTCCAGCTTGCACCCGCCGAGGAAAAAAAGGAGGGCCAGGAGCGCGATCATGAGGAAGCTCGGCTGTCGTTCCTGGCCCATCGAATGAACCCCGTCCTTGGGTGTGTGCATTAAGACTTACCGGAAAGGAGGACCGCGCATGAAGTCGCTCGCTCAAGAGGTGCGGCCCCCCATCCGTGCAAGAACTGTACAACGAAGATCTCTATTTTGCAATAGGTTTAATAGCATTTCATGAGATTTTACTTTAACTTATGTTCCGTATGCAGCTATGAACAAGAGATCTACGTAAATAATTGTTAAATAAACACTTGTGGAGGTCGATGTGGCGGACGTCGTAGCGGCTCTCGATCAGGGGACGACGAGCACGAGGTGTCTCTTGATCGATTACGGCGGGGAGGTCGTGGCCTCGCACCAGCTCGAGCACGAGCAGATCTACCCGAAGCCCGGTTGGGTGGAGCACGATCCCGAAGAAGTGTGGCAGAGAACGGAGGAGGTCATCGGGGGCGCTCTCCAAAAGGCTGGGATCGCGGGCGGTGGCATTGCCGCCCTCGGCATCACCAACCAGCGAGAGACGACCGTCGTCTGGGACAAGAAGACGGGAAAACCGCTCCATCCCGCCATCGTGTGGCAGGACACGCGCACGGACACGATTTGCGCGGAGCTCGGGCGCGATTCCGGCCAGGACCGCTTCCGGGACAAAACGGGTCTGCCGCTCGCGACTTATTTCTCCGGGCCCAAGATCCGCTGGCTCCTCGACGAAGTTGGCGGGCTGCGCCAGGCGGCCGAGCGGGGAGATGTGCTTTTTGGCAACATGGACACCTGGCTGATCTGGAACCTCACCGGCGGAGCATCGGGAGGCTCGCATGTCACCGACGTCACCAACGCGAGCCGTACCCAGCTCATGAGCTTGCGCGACCTGGATTGGGACCAGGACATCCTCGACGCGATGGATATCCCGCGAGCCATGCTGCCGAACATCCGACCATCGTCGGATCCCGAAACCTACGGAACGACGACGAACGACGGCCCGTTCGGCGCTGCCGTACCGGTGTGCGGTGATCTAGGCGACCAGCAGGCTGCGCTCTATGGCCAGACGTGCTTCGACCCGGGTGACGCGAAGAACACATACGGCACCGGGTGCTTCCTGCTGCTCAACACCGGCACCGACATCGTTCCCTCCCGCTCCGGTCTTCTCACCACACTCGGGTATCGGATCGGCGCGGCGCCCGCCGTCTACGCGCTCGAAGGCTCGGTAGCCATCGCCGGAGCGCTCGTACAGTGGCTGCGCGACAACTTGGGTCTGATCGCGAACGCTTCCGAAGTGGAGTCCCTTGCCGAAGCGGCGGACGACAACGGCGGCATGTATCTCGTTCCCGCGTTTTCCGGGCTGTTCGCACCGCATTGGCGCAGCGACGCTCGCGGGGTCATGGTCGGGTTGACGCGGTTCATCCGCAAGGAGCACATCGCTCGAGCGAGCCTCGAAGCGACCGCCTACCAAACGAAGGAAGTGTTGGACGCGATGCACCAAGACTCCGGTGTCGGGCTCACCTCGCTCAAAGTCGACGGCGGCATGGTGCTCAACGAGCTCCTCATGCAATTCCAATCCGATATGCTCGGAGTGCCCGTCGTCCGCCCGCGCGTCAACGAGACGACCTCGCTCGGGGCGGCCTATGCGGCAGGACTTGCCGTGGGTTTTTGGTCGAGCGAGGACGAGCTGCGCAAGAACTGGACAGCCGACAAGGACTGGACTCCTCGGATGGAACCCGATGAGCGCGCGCGACTCTATGCCGGCTGGAAGAAGGCAGTGGAGCGCACGCTGAACTGGGTATCATGAAGCGGCTGATGCAGGGATTCAGGAGTGCGGTGAGCTAAGCAAAATACGGCCACTTCGAGACCGAGCTTGCGTACGTGGTTCTGGAGCTTGGCAGAGCGCTCTTGGACGGATTCGACCGCACCCCCGAACAAATTTTCACCCACACTGGAAACGAAGTCTAAGAAACCCATTTTCTTGCCTCCTTCTCGAATATGCGCACACTTCGCGCACGCCAGGATAACTAGGAGGGTCGTCGGCAGCGGAGTTGTCAAGGGTTCCGGGAGGGAAGGCTCGCGCGATCCAGCTGATTCAGTGTCGGGTGCGCTTGGTCGCGGGTTGACAGGATGGGGTTTTTGACCTCCGCAGGCCATTCGATCCCGATCGCGGGGTCGTTCCAGAGAAGACCACCTTCTTCCTCAGGTCGGTAAATGTCGGTGGTCTTGTACCAAACGTCGGCTTCGTCCGACAGCACGCAAAACCCGTGCGCAAAGCCAGGTGGAAGATACACTTGGCGCCGGTTGTGAGCGCTGAGCGTGGTCCCCAACCATCGACCGAAGTCGTCGGAATCGGGACGAATGTCAACGGCGACGTCGAAGATTTCGCCGCGGACGACGGTCACGAGCTTTCCCTGGCGACGCTGGTAGTGAAGCCCGCGCAGAACGTGTTTTTGCGAATGTGAAAGGTTGTCCTGCACGAACGGCCCGCTCACGCCGGCTTCGCGGTACGCGTCGTCGCGAAAGGTTTCCATGAAAAATCCGCGCGCGTCTTCGTGGCGTCTCGGCTCGAGAAGGATGACGTCTTTGATTGGCGTCTCGAGCACTTTCACTACGACCCGTCCTGCTCGAGAATCGACAGGAGGTAGCGTCCGTACTCGCTCGCGGCATGCGTTTGTCCGAGCTTGCGGAGATCCGCTTTGTCGATGAAGCCCATGCGGAACGCAACCTCTTCCGGACAACAAATCTTGAGCCCCTGCCGCTGTTCGACGGCTTCGATAAACGTCGCTGCCTGCAACATCGACTCTTTGGTGCCGGTGTCGAGCCAGGCGTAGCCGCGTCCGAGCGTTTCCACGTAGAGCGCACCGAGCTCGAGGTAGCGCCGATTCAAGTCCGTGATCTCGAGCTCTCCTCGCGCGGACGGCCTCAAGCCGCGTGTGAGCTCGACGACACGACCGTCGTAGAAGTAGAGCCCGGTGACGGCGTAGTTGGATGCAGGTTTTCGTGGCTTCTCCTCGAGCGCAACCGCTCGACCGTCGTCATCGAAGGTGACCACGCCGTAGCGTTCCGGATCGCGCACCCGGTACGCGAAGATCGTTGCGCCGGAATCGCGCCCGACGGCGGTGCTCAAGTGCCGCGTGAGCTCGTGCCCGTAGAACAGATTGTCGCCGAGAACGAGAGCGCACCCGTCACCGTCGATGAACTCCTCACCGATCAAGAATGCCTGCGCCAGGCCTTCGGGACGCGGCTGGACGGCGTAGCGAATGCGGATGCCGAATTGGCTTCCATCCGCGAGCAGATTTTCGAAGAGCGGACGGTCTTGAGGTGTGGTGATGACGAGCACGTCCTGGATTCCCGCGAGCATCAACGTGCTCAACGGGAAATACACCATCGGCTTGTCGTACACGGGAAGGAGCTGCTTGCTTACGGCTGTCGTTATTGGATACAGACGAGTGCCTTCACCTCCCGCAAGGATGATGCCTTTTTTGATCATCTCGTCAATTGTAACTAACGAAAAAGGGTGCATCGCAAAGGCGACGCACCCGGAGACTGGATGGCGATGTCGGTGATGGGCCTACAGCTCGCTCGGCTCGCCGTAGGGCCCCTCGATGTGGATCTTCTTGAGTCCCTTGCGAACCATTTCGGTCTCGCCCGCTGGAAGCCCGTTCTGCTGGAACAGGAACGCCACGATATCGATGTACTCTTTTCGCTTGAGACGCCCGGGGTTGTCCTCCGGCATCGTCGAGCGGATGAACTCGACCAAATCATTCACACTCATTCCGCTCCAGCCGTCCATATACCCGCCGTCGGCGAACTCCTCGGGCTGGTGGCACACCATGCACGCTTCGCTAAAGAGTTGTTGGCCGCGCTCTGCTTGCACCTGGGAGTAGACGCCGGACTGCACCGACGTCGCCCCGTCTTGGGCCGACAGGGACCATGCGATGGCGAGAAATCCGCTCAGAAACATGCAAATCATCGCTTTTTGCATTTCTGTACTCCGCTCCGCCGGGAAGGATACCACAAGGACGCGGGTCGTCACTCGTCGCCGAGGTCGAGCTCGGTGAGCTCGGTGATTTCGGTCGCATCTTCCTCGATGTGGGACACCACCCAGCGCCTATCCACCCGCCTCATCAAGACGTATTGGCGTGTGACCGCCACGCGCCGGTTACCAAAAGGTTTCATCTCGCTCACTTTTTGAAATTGAATCGCCTCGCGCACGGTGAGGCGCACCTCGTCATCGCCTATTGGCTCGGCTGTCTCGAGATGGTAGCTCACGTCGACGATGTGTCCCTCGATATCGCGAAAGGACCGCGTCTTGCCTCGATCGAGCGCGAGGGCTGTGGCTTCGTCCCGATAGCTCCGGTAGGCCTCGGCCATGGGCCCGAAGTAGCCGACGACGTCGCGGAGCGCGGTCACGACGACAACGAACGCGAGAAACAGCAACAGCTTCTTCAACAGAAGTCCCCGAACCCATTGTACGGTAAGGGTTATACTTCGAAAAGCCGCTGTGTGTGCTAGGCTCGACACTTCGTCATGACACGCGTGACTCTGTTGCTGTGCGGTGCCCTGAGCGTGGTTGGGTGCAACCGGCCGGAGGACACGCAGGAATTGCCGCCCGAGCTTGGCGTGGGCAAACCCGCCGAGAGCAACCCGCTTCGTCAAGGGTTCACGCAGAATCCCGACCCCGACACCCCGGGGCTTCCACCGCCCATCCCGCCGTTTCTGAGCGATGCGGAACGCGAGGCGGCGCTCACGATGGCTGTTGCGCTCAGCGAAGCCGATGCCAGCGAGGCACAGCGCGAGCTCAAAGCACTCGTCGAAGCGTTCGAGCGGGCAACGAGCTCCGAGCTCGTCTACCAACTCCGCGAAACTGCGCTCGGGCTAGCCAAGCGCGGTCGCATCTTGCACGTGGGTACCGACACCCTCTATGCCGACTACCTGTTTCCGAACCCCGAGGCCGACGCAGATGCGAAGTACAAAGGCAAGCTCGTCGTGTTCACGGGTAGGATTGCGCCTTCGAACATGAAGGACTTCGCCGATGGGTTCAAGCTGATCGAACAAAACCCCTACGTGCATGATCCGCTGTTGCTCGCGACGGACTACGAGCTGTCGTTCGTCGAGTGTCGCCTAGCGCAGCCGAGGTTTCAATTGCTGCGCGATTGGCAACCGATCCACTTCCTTGCCGAAGTCGAAGGGAAGAACGTGAGCGACGTGATGCTCGGCCGCTGTATCGTTCTCTGAGCCACCTGAGTGATGCCCGGCGAGATCGCTCTTTGTCTGTCCGGCGGCGGTTTCCGCTCGGCGCTTTTTCACCTTGGCGCGCTGCGCCGACTCCACGAGTTACGTTTGCTCCACGAGGTGTCCCTCGTCAGTAGCGTGTCGGGCGGAAGTATCTTGTCCGGTTTCTTCGCCGACGTTCTCGTGCGCTCGGGCGCGCCGGATTCGCGCGAGGCGTTTAACCAGTGGCTCGACGATGTCGATTGGGAGGCAACCGTTGCAGCCCCTTTTCGCGCGATCACGGCGCGCGATTTCAGGACGCTGCCGGTTCTCAAGCACGCGCTCTGGAACTGGCTGGTTCCGGGGCCGCGCGTAGCGGATTTGGAACGTCGATACCGGCGGCGGATTTCGGACCAGAAGCTCGGTGCGCTCCCCGAACATCCTCGGTTCGTGTTCTGCGCGACTGACCTCACCTTCGGTGTGAACTGGGAGTTCGACCGCGACCGTGCGGGTGACTATCAGGCCGGTTATCTCGACGAAGCTCGCGAGTGGCCTCTTGCGCGCGCGATGGCGGCGTCGTCATGCTTTCCGCCGATCTTCGGTCCCGTGTCCGTCGGCACCGTCTCCGGCTACAAGAAGGGTAACTATCGCGGGGCCGACCGCGAAAGGCTGAAAAAGAAGATCCTGCTCACCGATGGTGGCGTCTATGACAACCTCGGGCTCGAGCCGGCGTGGAAGGACTATTCCTCGGTGCTCGTTTCCGACTGCGGCGCACCGTTCGAGTTTTCGGCCCGGAAGATGCCGCTGAGAATTCTCTTACGCTACACGTCCGTCGTCATGAATCAAGCGGCGTCGTTGCGCAAGCGCATGTTCTTCGAGAGACGTCGTAGCGGGGACTACACGGGGACGTATTGGAGCCTCGCGAGCGCCGCCCCCGATACGGATGACACGGACGGCGGAGCCGCAGGCTATTCCCCGGAGCTCGTCCGCGAGTGCATCGCCGAGATCCGAACCGATCTCGACGCGTTCACCGAAGCAGAACAAAAGGTGCTCGAGAACCACGGCTACTTCGCCGCGAACCGTTCGGTAACGCACTACCTCGAAGGGAGAGACGTTCCTGCTGTTGCTCTCGATCCTCCGCACTCGGAATGGACCGATGAGGCGAAAGTGCGATCCGCGCTCGCAACGAGCCACCGGAGAATCTCGCTATCCCGCTGGTTGCAAGTGATGAAAGAGCGTTGCGCCCGACGCTAGCGTTCGCTTTTCTGTACGACTAAAGCGGTGGGACGGCGGATGGACCGCTTCTTGCAAAGCGTCGTTCCTCGACCTAATCCGTTCAGTGAGAGGGGCGTCGTCGTGAGCGACCGCCGGTCCTCGTTTGCACGGGCATGGTTCTTGCAGGTTCGAAGGCAACCCCGAACGGCCTGGAGGAGTCGCGATGATCAAGGCACAAGGCACGACTCGCCTTTCCGCTACTAGCTCTCACTCCCGTGAACGCCGCTAGAGACAACTCGACAGAAGGAGGCTCGCAGTGCTGACACGAAAAGCAAGAAAAGCAAACGTCCTCTTGGTCTGCGCCGGGCTCGTGCTGTGTGCGCGGTGGGGAAGTGCTGCGGAAGTTCGAGGGAAGGCGGGTGCAGGAACGGGACTGGCGTACGGATCGCCGTTTCCAGGCGTGGGCGTGGAGCTCGAGCTCGGCGAGCACGTGTCGGTGATGGGTGGAGCGGGCGTGCTCACCGCTGAGATGACCTGGTCTTACGGCATTCGCGTGTACTTCCAAGAGCGAGCCCGAAGATTTAGGCCCCACGTAAGTATGCTCCGATGGACGGAAGGCAACGGCGTCTACGTTGGCGTCGACCACGACGTCGGCAAGCCCAGTGGTTTCAACCTGACGTACGGCGTTGGTTATGGTGACGTGAACTTGGAAGGACGAGTCGGTCTCATGTTCGGCCTAGGCTACCGGTTCTAGCTAGCACGAGATTCCGTAAATGGAGCCATGGAAGCAAAAAAAGCAAAGACGTGAAGACGCAAAGAACTCGAGTCGAGTGAAGTGAACCCGAACCATTCGCGTCTCTGCGCCCTTCTCGTCTTTGCGTTTGTTTTTCGGGAGCTAGTAGCCCAGGTACGGTCGCAGCCAGCGTTCGATTTCAGCAACGGGAGCTCCCTTACGGGCGGCGTAGTCTTCAACCTGGTCGCGGCCGATTTTGCCGACGCTGAAGTACTTCGCCTCGGGATGATTGAAATACAGCCCGCTCACCGAGGCGGCAGGGAGCATCGCGAAGTTTTCGGTCAAGCTCACACCGATGCGCTTCTCGGCGTCGAGTAGCGCGAAAAGGGTTTCCTTCTCGCTGTGATCGGGTGACGCCGGGTAGCCCGGTGCCGGTCGAATGCCTCGGTAGCGCTCGCGGATCAAATCCTGTTTGGTGAGCTGTTCCTGGTTGCCGAAGCCTGCGTCTCGGCGCGCCTGCTCGTGGATTTTTTCCGCGAGTGCTTCGGCGAGCCGGTCGGCCAGCGCTTTGACCATGATCGCGTTGTAGTCGTCGTGGTCGTTCTCGTATTGCTTCGCGAGCTCGTCGGCGCCAAGCCCTGCGGTGACGACGAACGCTCCGATGTAGTCGGCGTTTCCTGCGGGCGCGAGAAAGTCGGCCAGAGCGAGGTAAGAGTGCCCAACCCGTTTTTCTTGCTGTTGGCGCAGCGTGTGGAGACGGGCTTTTACGGCGGCGCGACTCTCGTCTCTATAAATAATGATGTCGTCCCCGTCACGGTTCGCGGGGAAGAAGCCGTAGACGGCGCGGGCGGTGAGCTTCTTGCCGTCCACGAGCTCAAGCAGGAGGCACTGGGCATTGTCGAACAGCTCACGGGCCGCGGGACCGACGTCGGGTTTATCGAGCAAGTCGGGATAGAGGCCCCGAAACTCCCACACGTGAAAAAACGGGGTCCAGTCGATGTAGTCGGCGATGTCGGCGAGCGGTACCGGATCGAGCACGCGGACTCCGCTGAATTCCGGCTTCGCGATATCGTCCGAGCTCCATTCGATCGAAAGCGCCTTCTCCTTGGCAGCATCGTAGGGGGTGAGCTTTTTCCCCCCCTGTTCGAAGTCTCGTCGAAGAGCTTCCTGCTCGTCACGGTTCTCGGCGACGAAATCGACTCGAGCGTCCACGTTCAAGAGGTTGCTGACAGTGGTGACCGCGCGCGAGGCGTCGAGCACATGAACGGTGTCGTGTCCGTAGCAGGGAGCGATCTTCACCGCCGTGTGCTTGCGCGACGTCGTCGCTCCACCGATGAGCAGCGGCACGTTCATTTCCTGACGCTCCATCTCGGAGGCGACATGCACCATTTCGTCGAGCGACGGCGTGATGAGGCCGGATAGCCCGATGAAGTCCGCGTTCTCGTTCTTGGCAGCGTCCAGGATCTTGTCCGCCGGAACCATGACGCCCAGATCGTGAATCTCGTATCCGTTGCACGCGAGGACGACACCGACGATGTTCTTACCTATGTCGTGGACGTCTCCTTTGACCGTCGCCAGGACGAGCTTCGCCTTCGCTTTGACGTCCCCCGACGCTTTCTTCTCCTCTTCCATGAACGGCTCGAGGTAGGCGACTGCTTTTTTCATCACCCGAGCGCTCTTCACCACTTGTGGAAGAAACATCTTGCCCGCACCGAACAGATCGCCCACCACGTTCATACCGTCCATCAACGGGCCTTCGATGACGGCAAGGGACCGGCCGTAGTTCTGTCGGGCTTCCTCGGCGTCGTCCACGATATAGTCGACGATGCCGCGGACGAGCGCATGGGACAAGCGCTCTTCGACCGAGCCCTCGCGCCACGACTCGTCTTTCTCGCGCTTTTTCCCGGGACCTTTTTGATCTTCGGCCAACGCGATGAGGGCTTCGGTCGCTTGTGCGTTTTTGTTGAACAAAACGTCTTCGATCCGCTCGCGGAGAGTCCGCTCGATGTCGTCGTAGACCGCGAGCTGCCCGGCATTGATGATCCCCATGTCGAGACCCGCGTGGATGGCGTGGTAGAGAAACGAAGAGTTCATCGCTTCGCGGACAAAGTCGTTTCCCCGGAACGAGAACGACAGGTTGCTGATACCGCCGGAGACTTTGGCGCCGGGGAACGCTTCCTTGATGCGACGTGTCGCTTCGAGGAACGAAAGCGCGTAATCGTTGTGCTCGTCCATCCCAGTTGCAACGGTGAGAACGTTCGGGTCGAAGACGATGTCCTGTGGCGCGAAGCCGATTTCTTCCGTCAGAATCCGATACGCGCGCCCGCAAATCGCGACCTTACGATCGGTTGACGTTGCCTGGCCTTTCTCATCGAACGCCATGGCGATGACGGCGGCGCCGTAGCGCAGGATGAGACGGGCCTGGCTCTTGAACACCTCCTCACCTTCCTTGAGGCTGATGGAGTTCACGATGCTCTTTCCCTGAAGGCACTTCAAGCCCGCCTCGATGACGGAGAACTTGGAGCTGTCCACCATGATCGGAAGCCGCGCGATGTCGGGCTCCGCGGTGATGAGGTGGAGAAAAGTCGTCATCTCTTTCGCGGAATCGAGAAGACCTTCATCCATGTTCACGTCGAGAATGTTGGCGCCCCCATCCACTTGATGCCGGGCGACGTCGAGTGCTTCTTCGAGAGCGCCCGTCTTTACCAGGCGCGCGAACTTGCGGGAGCCGGTGACGTTGGTCCGCTCACCGATGACGATGAAGTTCGACTCAGGTCGAATCGTCAACGCCTCGAGCCCGGAAAGCTGCGTGAACGTCGACGTCGGCGATGGAACGTGCGGAGCGTATCGGGCGACACTTTCGGCAATGGCGCGGATGTGATCGGGCGTCGTGCCGCAGCAGCCACCGGCGAAGTTCAGCCAGCCCTCGCCGGCGAAATCAGTGAGGGTCTCGGCCATTTGCTCCGGCGTTTCATCGTAGCCCCCGAAGGCGTTCGGCAGTCCTGCGTTCGGCACGCAGCTCACGAGCACGTCGGAAACGGACGCGAGCTCTTCGACATAGGGGCGCATCATCGACGGACCGAGCGCACAGTTGATCCCGACCGCGAGAAGCGGAGCCTGCGACACCGAGATCCAATATGCTTCGGGGGTTTGTCCGGAGAGATTGCGGCCGCTCTCGTCCACGATGGTGACCGAGGATATGACCGGCAGAATGATGCCGCGTTCTTCGAAGAGAACTTGAATGGCGAACAGCGCCGCCTTCATGTTGAGGGTGTCGAAAGCGGTTTCAGGTAACAACAGATCTACGCCGCCGTCTATTAGACCACGCGCTTGCTGGTAGTACGCGTCACGGAGCTCGTCGAAGCTGACGCCGCGGAACGCCGGGTTGGTCACATCGGGTGAGATCGAGCCGGTCTTGTTGGTCGGTCCCATGGAGCCGGCAACGAAGCGGGGCCGCTCGGAGGTTTTCGCGGTGAACGCGTCGGCAGCGCGCCTCGCGATCACGGCTGCCTGGCGGTTGATCTCGTAGACGTGCGGCTCTAGTCCGTAGTCGGCCATCGCGATCGACGTGCCGTTGAACGTGTTGGTCTCGATGATGTCGGCGCCGGCTTCGAGATAGTGACGGTGGATCTCTTCGATGATGTCAGGCCGAGTGAGCGAAAGAAGATCGTTCGCCCCTTTGAGCGGCATCGAGTGATCGCGGAACACCTCGCCGTCGCCGCGAAAGCCGTCTTCGTCCAAGCCGTAGCTTTGGATCATCGTGCCCATCGCCCCGTCGATGACGAGGATGCGCTCAGACGCGAGTCCGCGCAGGCGTTCGATGAGTGGCGAGTCTTTCATAGCTATCGTGATAGCAACTTCCCCATACTCGCGCAAGCTCTATACACGCAACGGTTTCGTAGAGAGGCCCGGCGGCGCGCATCTGCGTGCGAACGGGCACACGTTTTTTCACCACAGAGACAGGAGCGCAGCGAAGCCGCAACATTCTTAGTTGCGGCCGCTGGGCGCGCTAGGCTAATGTCTCGACCGCTGTGAAGATTCATAACCGCGTTGCGATCGGCCTGCTTGCCGGTGTCGCCGTCGGGGCTTACTTCGGCGAAGACGCTTCGGTTCTCGAGCCTTTGGGGACGCTCTTCATCAAGCTCATCCGCATGGTCATCGTCCCGCTGATCGCGTCGTCGCTCATCATGGCGATCGCTGGTCTTCCCGGACGTGCGGCGCTCGGGCGGATGGGGCTTCGTGCGTTCGGGTTCATCGTTGTGAGCCTCTTCGTCGCGCTCTTGATCGGTATCGCCATCGGCGCTGTCTCGCGCCCGGGTGCGGTGCTCTCTGCGGTCGCGAGGGCTAGCCTCCTCGATGGTGGGGAGATTCCGGAGGTGGATCCGAGTGCGCCGCGACCGTCCATCGTGGAAACCCTTCTGGACATCGTTCCCGACAATCCCATGCGCGCTGCGGTCGAAGGCAATGTCTTGCAGGTGCTGCTGGTTTCGATCCTCCTCGGACTTGCCGCAAGCGCCCTGCCGGAAAAGCGCCGCAAGCCGCTGGTCGATCTCGCTCGCAGCGTGGCCGAGACGCTCTTCAAGCTAACCAGCTGGATCCTCGAGCTCGCGCCGTTCGGCATCTTCGGCTTGATGGCAGCGGTAATAGGCCGCGCTGGGTTTTCCGTTCTGTGGAGCCTTGCGGCCTACGTCGGCGTCGTCGTTCTCGCGCTCGTGATTCACGTCGTTCTCGTCTACGGGGTGATGCTCAAGGTCGCTGCCCGACAAAGTTTGAAACGGTTCAGCGAAGCGGCGAAGCCGCCGCTTCTCATCGCGTTCGCGACGTGCTCGACCGCGGCCGCTCTTCCGGTGTCGATGTCGACGATGCAAAAGGACATGGGTCTTTCGTCCCGCGTGGCGAGCTTCGTTCTTCCTTTGGGTGCGGCGATTGGCCGCGATGGTAGTGCGATCTATCAAGCGATCTCGGTACTGTTCATCGCCCAGGTCTACGGTGTGACGTTGGGCGGTCAGGATTACGTCACGCTCATCATGACTGCGATGCTGTCGGCCCTCGCAGTCGCATCGGTGCCGGCGGCAAGCTTCGTCAACTTGACGATCATTCTTGCAGCGCTCGGACTTCCGCTCGAAGGTGCCGCCCTCGTGCTCGGCGTCGAAAGACCGCTCGATATGGCGCGCACGTCGACCAACCTCATCGGACACCTCGTCAACGCGAGCTGGGTCGGCGCCGCGGAAGACGAAATAGCACCTACTCTAGAGGCTTAAACTTTTGCCTCTCCTGCCATTTCAGTGGATCCTCTCGAGGGTGAGACCGCCACAGTTTAGGTAGACGAGACTGATGAGAGCTTCGGCAGAGTGGAGTCCAAAGCTGCGGTGGCTCAGCAGCCGGATTTTGTTGTTCATTCCTTCGAGTCGGCCGTTGCTGAGTCTCCACGTGACCCACGCGATGACGCCATCGAAGTGGCTGCGGATCATCTTCGCCGCGCGTTTGACGGGCTCTATCCTCGAGCTCATAGCGCGCCGCAGCCATCCTCGGAGAAACTTCTTGGCCCATGTCTCGGTTTTGTAGGTGTAGAGGTCCATGAAGTCGTCGCGCAGAAGCATGGCGCGGTAGAGGCGACGATTAGCTCGCACCTGCTCGCGGAGCACCCGTTTGTCTTTCGCGCTGCGGTTGTGTTTGGCCTTGAGAAGGGGAAACTTGGTGTTCTTGAGGTTGCGCCGGGCAGTCCCTTTGAGCTCGCGCACCAGCTCGCGCCGGGTCTTATCCACGGCCTCGTTCAGATGCTTGACGATGTGGAAGCGGTCAAAGATCACCCGTGCCTGAGGAGCCTTTTTGCCGACGACAGTTATGTACGGCTCCCACATGTCCATGCTGACCGCTTCGAGCTCCGCGGCTCTTTGTGGTCCGAGCTTGCGGAAAAACCGCAGCAGCGTCTTGGCCTTGCGCTCCTTTCCCGCCCAGACGACCCGGCCGCTGAGATGGTCTATTACCACTGTTAAGTACTTGTGGCGTTTGCGGTAGCTGATCTCGTCCATCCCAATCACCCGCAATCCATCGAGCTCGCGCCGCTCATCCCGCTGCTCGGCAACCACTCGCTGGATGATCCGTCGCACCGAACGCCACGTCACTCGGAAATAGTTCGCTACGGCGCTGACGTCCGTCCTCTGTGCCAGCCACGCTACCTCTTGTTCGAAGCTTTTGGTAAAGCGGCTTCCCTTGTCGGCCCAAGGCACCTTTTCTCTGACCACTCCACACCGCCGACATACCACTCGTCGGATCGAGTAGCGAAGATAGGTCCGGACTCCGAACAGGTCCAAGTGCCGCCAGTAGCGATTGTAGCGATCTTTGTTCTTGCGGACCTTTCGTCCGCAAATCCCGCACAGAGGCTTCCTCCTCCGTGGTACTACATCCACCACCACTCTGGCTTTGTCCGCCTGGAAGTGGAAACCTCGGACCCACAGGCCTTGCAATCCGATGAGCTTGTTGACTAACGTAGTAACGCGCATCGCGGGAACGCTCTTTTCTCTTTCGGAAAAAAAGATTCTAGCGTTCTCGCCGATGCGCATCTACACATGGCTTACCCTCTCAACCCACGGGCCTCACCAAATGCCACTGCCCCTCAGCGGGAGACGAGGCTGTGGGAAACGCCCCCACGGTTCTGGTCGTTCAGACCTTGCTCACGACTGAGTTCTCTTCGAAGCCTGGAAGGGCGTTTTCCATAGCCTCCACTAATCGAGCCCCCCCTTCCTTATTCCATATGAATTAATCTTTCTTGTATATATATCAGGAGGGGCCTGTGGGCGCTCGTGGGAAACGCGAAGCGTTTTCCAAGCGATTGTGGAAAACGCCGCTCCACGTTTGTACGTGCTCACAACCTTTCCCTAAACGCCTCTCTCGCCCGGAGTTTCCGGCGTTTTCCACAATCGCGGCAGCGTCCATAGGCCATGCCCTCCAACACAAATCAGATCCCCCGAAACGACAGGAGAACCAATCTTTTAAACCCCGCCTAGGGGGGCTTTCCCCCATTCGGCCCCCATCCGGCAATTCAAGTCGTTCATTCCATACGACTTTTTTCCTGGCAGTTTTCTTGCATTTGCGAGAGCAACCATCTTTTCGGAAAACGGAATGAACTCGCAAGAGGAAGCTCTGGTCAGGGATTGCCTGCCGCTCGTACGCCGGGTAGCGCTCCACGTCGCGAGCCGACTGCCTTCCCAGGTAGAGCTGTCCGATTTGATCCAGGCGGGTTTCCTCGGCCTTCTCGATGCGGCTCAAAAATTCGACGCCGACAAGGGTGTTCGTTTTTGGACTTATGCGGAGCTTCGCATCAAAGGCTCGATCCTCGATAGTCTCCGCGCTCTCGACTGGCTGCCACGTTCCGTGCGTCGTCGCCGCCGCGAGCTCGACGCGGCATCCGCGCGGCTCGAATCGTGTCTCGGCCGCACGCCGAGCGAAGACGAGCTGGCGACAGAGCTCGCGCTGACGACGGACCGGTTTCGAAAGGTGGTCGACGAAGTCCGCGGTG
Organism: Candidatus Marinacidobacterales bacterium; assembly: GCA_965237955.1. Classification (GTDB taxonomy): domain Bacteria; phylum Acidobacteriota; class Vicinamibacteria; order Marinacidobacterales; family SMYC01. Next base: position 7,341,715 of record OZ250169.1, read on the forward strand.
CGGAAGCGAGTGCGGAGTTGGTCGAAGGGCTCGACGGCATCGACGTATTCGTGCGCGATCCGAAGGCAAAGGACCCGCACGATCTTCTCGAGCGACGAGAGCTCGTCACGCTCCTCGCGCGGGGTATCGAAGGTCTTTCGGAGCGAGAACGCCTCGTGATTGCTCTTTATTACCACGAAGAGCTCACCATGAAAGAAGTGGGTCACGTTCTCGGCGTGAACGAGTCACGCGTGTCTCAGATTCACAGCAAAGCAGTCCAGACGCTCCGAACACGACTCGCCCGACACCTGCGCCCGCGGCTCACCCCCACCCTCGCCCGCACCGCCTAGGTGCGCACAAACTCGTTCTCCGTCGAGGATAGAATCTCAACGCAAAGGCGCAGAGTCGCCAAGACGCAAAGTGGGCGTCGGCGCTGACTCGCGTCTTTCTATGCAGCGTCATCCTTGGCACCTCTTTCCCTAGTGACCCGTCTTTGCGACTTAGCGCCTTTGCGTTAGTCTTTTTGCGTCGCCGCGCCGTGTTGCGATGATGTATTCTCTAAGGCATGATTTGTCACGTCGTTCTCATTCGCCTCAAGGTCGAGGTTTCGCCCGCGGATACCGAGGCATTCATGGCCGAAGCAAGCAATATTCTCGCTCCGATACCCGGGGTGCGGAACTTCAAAGTCGGGAAAGGCCTCGGCGTCAAAGCCGAAGTGTCATACCCCATCGCGATGGTGATGGAGTTCGACGACGACGCTGCTCTGGAAGCGTACCAGGTTCACTCCGAGCACCAGCGTTTCGTGAACGAGGTCGTCGGGCCGATTCACGACGACAAACGTGTGTACGACTATCGCTTTTGATGCGATAGCTCGCGGCACTCCTCGAAACCGAAGCGTCGCAGAATGCTCTTGGCGACGGTCTCGGCCGGCACCCAGTAAAGACCCGCGCGGACCGCTTCCCTGAGTTGGCCCAATCTCATCCGTCGCTCACGCGACGGATCTTCGAGGGTCGGGATCTCGTAGGGTCGTCTCATGTGAGGCTCGCCGTTCTATCGGCAGGATCGCGGGCGACATTAATAGGCGCGTCTCGGGCACGGGAGCGGGGCGTTACGGGTACAGCAGGAGATGCGCTTTGAGGGCCGGGTCAGCACCCTCTTCCACCATGGTGGTGAAGTGCCAACCGTATTTGTTGAGATAGCCGAGCGGCGACAGCTTCCGCTCCTGCATATCGAAACCGGGGAATAGCGCGGTGCGCGTGGCGAGGAACTGTTGGCGGACGGTGTCGTTTTTTCGTTTCACCGCACGGAACGCCTTCGTTTCTAGCTCTTTGAGGTGGTGCAGGAGCTTCCCGCGCGTCGACTTGATGGTGGGAACCAGCGATGCGTCGACAGCGCTCAAGTCGCGCTCGAGGGCCTTGGTGATGTCCTGAATGCAATTGCGGGCTCGCTTCAAGTCTTCGTCAAGTTGTGGCGGTGTCTGCCCGCGCACGATGTCGTTGAGCAAGGATTCATCGTCGGAGCTCAGCTTCGCGAGCGGGACGTCGTAGCGATCGAGAAAACGCGCTTGCGGTCGCTCGATCACGGTGAAGCTCGCGCGCGATGCGATGAGAGGCATCGTCAAATCGAAGTGCTCGTACACGCCTTTGAGCTGAGCGAAATACGCAAGCTCGTTGGGTCCGGCGACGTAAGCGAGAGTCGGGAACAACGTGTCCTGGTAAATGGGACGAAGCAACACATTGGGGCTGAAATGCGACGGCTCGTCGCGAAGCCTACGCGCTAGCTCATCCTTGTTGCCGTTTTCGTTTTCGGAAATGGTAACGGGGCTCCGCAGGGGATCGGCATGAAACAAGTTCAAGTGGGACTCCGAAGGTGTCGCCTGGGCGTGGTAGCCGCGCTCGACGAGCTCGGCCGTGGTCTGTTGCACCAGCTTGCGGCTAACGGAGCCTTCTTCGAGCTCGCGTGCGAAGACGTCCACACCGAGAGCTTTGAGCTCGGGAAGCGAAGGATCGACGATGACGAGACCGCTCCCTCGGGTCATTCGCAAAAGCCAGGCCCCGAACGCTTCCGCCATCGTGCGTCCCGCCGCGTAGCTCTCTCCGAGAGTCGACAGCATGTCCTCTTTGAACTCAGTGTCGGGGAGCGACCGAGCCGCCTCGTCCAAAACCGTTCCGATCGCGGGCGTTAGCTTGCGTCCCCCGACGGGGAGCTTCTCACTCGCATCTTCCGTGTCGTAGCGTAGCTCGACGAGCTCGTTCGCCGCATCCAGAATCCACGTGCTCTGAACCTCGGCAAAATCGTGATCGTCGGTGTCCATCCAGAAAAGGGGAACGACTTTCGTTTGGAGCTCGGCCTCAGCCGCGCGTGCGAGCCGCACCGCTGTCAGCGCCTTGTAAAGCGTGTAGAGCGGACCGCCGAAGAGTCCCACCTGCTGGCCGGTGATGACCGCGAGCGCGCCATCGCCCAAGACGTCGATGGAGAGAAGCGCGAGCTCGTCGGCGCCGAGCGCGGTGTTGAGTGCACGCAACGGCGTCGCAGCGCTCGTCGACGGCACTCGACCCGCGAGCGCGGTCGCCATCTTCCTCCACGCCGCCGGATCGAAAGGATCCCCGGTGAAGAAAGGTGACAAGGCGCCGAACCGATGGAGATAGTCCAGGAACAGGGGCTTGTAGGAAGGAAGCTTGCGGTAATCCAGTGATTCAGCTCGTGACATGGGAGACTCGGACTCCGGACGGTACTCGAACTCGCCTATCATAGCGTTCCGGTTGCCGCCGGGCCAGCAGCGGTCGCGTTGACACCCCTTAAAGGGTTGTGTTAAAGTGACTTAACTGCATTGTGGGGAGATAGGCCCTGAATCGCAACGAGAAGTCTACCTCGCAACATTGATGGATAGCCAGATAGCCAGATAGCCAGATTGACCGTCGGCCCCGGGCGATAGTAAGTAGTCAGGATGGTCGGAGAACCCCGTTGAGCGAATCGAGAGGCGAGATCCCGAAGAAGATCGATCGCTACGAGATCATTGAGGCCGTGGGCTACGGCGCGATGGGCGCCGTGTACAGGGCCTTCGATCCGCTCATCAAACGGCCGGTCGCGGTAAAAACGTTGCGGCTCGATGTGCCGCCTCAAAGCCCTGACTACAAGGCGTTTCTCGACAGATTCGCAACCGAAGCACGCACCGCGGGTCGGCTCTCGCATCCGAACATCATCACACTGTACGACGTCGGGCACACCGAAGATCAAGTCCCATGGCTTGCGATGGAGTTCGTCGAAGGGCAGACGGTCGCGGAGCTACTCGAAGGCGAACGACTCCGTTCCGAGGTCGTCGTTAGTCTGGTGTCGCAGATCGCAGCCGCGATCGACTACGCGCACACCGAGGGTGTCATTCATCGCGACATCAAGCCGTCGAACGTGATCGTCTTCGGCGGCGAGAAAGTCAAAGTCACGGATTTCGGCATCGCCAAGCTCATGGGTGCGGACGCCACCCATTCCGGACTCATGATGGGAACACCGAGCTACATGTCGCCCGAGCAAGCCATGGGTGAGGAGCTAGACGGACGAACCGACATCTTTTCGCTCGGGGTCGTGGCCTTCGAGATGCTCAGCGGCCAACAACCTTTTCCGGGAAACAACGTCACCTCGATTCTCTACAAACTGGTGCACTCCGATCCGGCGCATCCGGACGATCTCGAGGTCCTCGGTCTTCTCCCGGACAAATGGCACCAGGTCTTTTCGAGAGTTCTCGCCAAAGATCCGATGGAGAGGTTTGCTACCGCAGCGGAGTTCGTCGAACAGCTCGAGCACTGCCTTGGATCTTGGTTCGGGGCGCTTGAGGGGGAGACCGTCATCATCAAAGATCCCGCCGCGCTCATCGGCAACGAAACCGTGGCCTCCGACAAAACCGTGCTCGCACCACCTGGCGACAAACTCAGCCCTGTTGAGAGTGGCGAGAGCGATGAGACGGTGGTGGTCCACCTCCGGCTGCGAGCGTTGATGCGGGTCGTGACGATCCGATGCAAAGGAGCGACGACGACACTTGAGAGAGACGCGGTGCTCGACGACATTGCGGTAGAGAACCCCCCACTCGCCGCGGGAGAAGAGACGGTTTACGTTTCGCCCCCGGGGAGCGAAGCCGAGGAGACTCTGTACGCGGGAGAGGACGAAACCGTAAGCTCGCTCGATGCCGTCGACGAGACGTTACTCGACAAAAAAGCCGCTGCCGTCGCCACCGCTCGCCGACCACGCGTCGGTCAAAAGGAAAAACTGCTCCTCGGAGGCGGCGCCTTCGCCGTCCTTGTCGCGGTTATGGCGTTGTTTATCTTTGACGGCGGGGGGGCGGCGAAGACCGCGAGCCCCCTCCCCCCGTTCTTGTTGCCACACCGGAGCCGCCGCCGCGGTTGGTCGTCGATTCGGGGAGTTTGATCGTTACCAGCGAGCCCGAAGGTGCGACCGTGATTGTGGACGGGCAAAAAGCCGGGGCGACTCCGATCGAGCTGCAGCTGCCGCTTTCGGTCCATGAGCTTGTCATCGAGCGCGAGGGCTTTTACCCGGAAGAGGCCACCGCCTCGTTGACCGCCGGCGCACCGAACCAAACGCTTTCGTTGGCTCTACGCCCAGAGCCTCCCAAGCCCGCGTTCGTGCGGATTCGTAGTGAACCGCCAGGAGCGCAAGTCGAGATCGATGGCAACGTTTTCGGAGCGACGCCGACCGATCCACTCCGTGTGAGTGCCGGCAACCGCACGGTACGGATCGTCCACGATGGTTTTCTTCCGTGGGAAGACACCATCCGCGCCCGATCGGGCCGAACCGTGGATGTAGACGCCGTGCTGACCGAGAGGCATGCGTCGTCGGCGTCACCCGATGAGACTCGTCCCGTGCCAACCGTTCCCCAGGTCGAAATCGGCACGCTCGTCCGGCGAGGTGAGCCCGGCGTCGAGAACCCTGAATGCCTCGAATGCCCCACGGTCCGATACCCCGAATCGGCGCGCCGTGCACGTCTCGAGGGCGTCGTCGAGTTGAGCTTCATCATCGATGAGAACGGAGCCGTCTCCGATATCCAGGTTCGAGCGTCTGGCGGCGAAGTCTTCGACGAGGCGGTGACCGCTACCGTCAGTGCGTGGCGTTGGGCACCGGCCACCAAGTACGACGTTCCCGTCAAGATCCGATGGGTGCAACGATTCCGGTTCCGACAGGGCAGGTGATCGTTTTGGCGAAACTCGTCATCAACCCGACATCGGCCTCCAAGAAGGAGATCCCGATTGCCTCGCGGGTTATTTCAATCGGTCGGGACCCGTCGAACGATCTAGTGCTCTCGGACTCGATGGTGTCGCGCCGCCACGCGATCCTCGAACAACGGGACGATATCTTCGTGCTCCGCGACAACAACAGCGCGAACGGGACCCTGGTCAATGGAGATAGAGTTGACGCGGAGAAAACGCTGCGCGATGGCGATCTGGTCGCCATTGGATCGTCGCGCCTTCTTTTTCAGCTCGACGATGGCGCGGCGGCGTCCGTGCCCGACTCCGCGCCGGGTGCGGCCGAACCCGCCCTCGACGGCCGTGTCGAGCTGAAAGATGCGGGCGCTTCGGCTTCGGCCCATGCAAAACCTGGGGCGGGCTCTAGCATCAACTGTTCGTCGTGCGGCAAGAAAGCCCTGACCACCGATCGCTTCTGCCGCGCGTGTGGAAACGAGCTCGAAAAGAAGACGAGCGTCTCGTGCACCGCGTGTGGCAAGACGGTACCGTTGCCCGCCGAGTTCTGTGGTCACTGCGGTTACGAGTTGCCGACGAAGTACCGTGGCGCCGCGTTTGCGACGAAGCCTCAAAAGCGCTCCGAGCTTCTCGGCGAGAAGTCGGACGGTGACGCCAGAGCCGAAGAGTCACCGGTGGCTCCTCGTCGACCGCGACCGGGAAAGCCCGCGACCGCCGCTCGCAAAGAAGAGGAAGCCGCCGGGTTCGGTGTCCGTCTCGTCGCCGCACTCGTGGACAGCATGATTCTCGGCATTCCGCTTCTTGTGGCCACCCTGTTGTGGGGAACGTTCGCGCTCGACGGCGGCGACGGCGGGCCACGGTCCGTTCCCGAAGGAAGCCTGGCGGCGGTATCGATTGGTTTTCCGCTACTCTGCCTTGTGTACTACGTTTTCTTTTGGGGCGCGCGGGGGGCGACGCCCGGTAAGAGTCTGTTGGGTCTGTCGGTCCAAACGGACGAAGGCGAGACTCCCATTGGCTTTCAGCGTGCCGTTCTCAGGGTGGTAGGCTACTTGGTGAGCACTTTGATACTCGGGTTAGGGTTCGTCATGATAGCTTTTTCCGACGACAAACGCGCACTCCACGATCGCATCGCGGGCACCCGCGTCATGAGGAACCTTTGACGGCACCTTCACGCACGCACACTGAGCCCGACCCGTCCGACATCGAAATCGAAGCCCAAGCGAGCGGCCCGAACGGCCCGAACGGCGATGACGTGCTCGAGCGTTCGAGTGAGCCTCGCGAGGATGTCCGGGTTTCTGAGCATTCCGGTTCGGTTGTTGCGGAAAGCCCTACGAGCGAGGACGCGGCTCGGCCAGCTCCTCCCGGCGAGGCTCCAGATGACTCGTCGCCAGGTAAGCCAGTTAAGCCAGGTAAGGAACAGGGGGACAAAGCGCACCCGTTTCAGTCTCTCATCGACCTCCTTCACGACTTGGCGATCGCCGTCGTCGTATGCGTGCTCTTGATCACCTATGTCGTCCAGGCGTTCAAGGTGCAGGGTACGAGCATGTCACCGGAGCTTCTCGACGGCGAGCGAATCCTCGTGAACAAGTTCCTCTATCGTTTCGGAGATATCGAGCGGGGTGACGTCGTCGTGTTCTGGTATCCCGAAGATCCGGAGCTGTCGTTCATCAAGCGCGTCGTAGGGCTTCCGGGCGAGACCGTCGAAGTCCGAAACGGCAAGGTCTACGTCGACGGCATTCTGATCGACGAACCGTACGTTAATGTCGACAACGCCGACCGCCGCAGCTTCGCGTCGCAGGAGATCCGCCCCGGTCACTATTTCGTACTCGGGGACAATCGTCGCGGAAGCAACGACAGCCGCAGCTGGGGCCTGGTGCCGGAACGCTACATCTACGGAAAAGCCTTTGTGCGAATATGGCCGCTCAAGGACGTAGGCGCCGTGGACTAATCTCCCAGCAAAACTGTTTTACCGCTTCCGCTGCACTCATTAAGCCTTCGGCTATAATACGCGCGTGAGGGGGCTGATTTTCCCTCCGCCCCATGATGCTATTCCAATGAGCACACCGGATATGGATGGCCTGATAGGGGCCATGACGTCTTCTCTCGATTCGATCCGTCACTACTACGATCGCGACACCGGCGAGGTGGTGACGCTCTCCGATGAGTTCGGTACCGGGCAGCTCGAAGGGCCGGTGGAGCGCTACGAGCTCATAACGCCGCTCTCGGTGAGCGAGCGCTTTCAAATCATGGAAGACTTCGTCGAAACGCTTCACAACGACGCTCTCGAGGATGAGCTCAACCAGGTCCTGACCGAGAAAGGCGCCTTCATCAAGTTCGACGAAGCGTTGAAGCACTATCCGACCCGCAACAAACAGTGGGAGCACTTCCGTTCGGACCGCGTCGCCTCACGTGTCCGAGCGTGGCTGCAAGAGCATGGGATTGGTTGACATCGACTGAAGCTGATCACATTCTTTCTGGAATGGGAATCCCCATGAGCTCTAGTGCGCTTGTGTGCTCGCGGTAGAACATTTGAACGGCCAGAAGTCGCAGCGCGCGTTTCGTCTCGTCGGTTTCCGAGGCGATGTGGTAGCGATGGTAGAAGTTATTGAAACGTTGCGCGAGGACGAGCGCGAAACGGGCGATGTGGGCGGGCTCTTCGGTACGCACCACCGTGTCTATTATCGACGCGAGCTCGGTCGCCGCAAAGATGAGCGCCCACACATCTTCGGATTCTTCGGGGCCGATCTTCTCGAAGCCATCACCGAGAGAGTTAGGAATGGTCACTTCGTTAGGTGAGGCACCGACTTTCTGCAAAATCTTGGCGGCTCGCACGGCGGAGTACTGCAAGTACGGACCGCTGTCACCGTCGAACGCAAGCGCTTCGTCGAAGTCGAACGCGATGACCTTGTTCTTGGTGAACTTGATCATGAAGTAACGGATTGCGCCGCGCGCAATCGTCGTCGCGATGGCGCGCCTCTCGCTTTCGGTCAGCTCGGGATGTCTTTTCACGACCTCCGTGTGCGCTTTGTCAGTGAGTGCTTCCAGCAGGTCGTCTGCTTTCACACCGAGCCCCTTTCGTCCCGACACTTCTAGATACGGTTTGTGCTCTTCTTCGGGGCTCACGGGAAAGCCCAGCTCGTGGCACGTCGCGGGTGTGAGTGCCACCATTTCATACGAAAAGTGGTGCGAGCGATCACGTGCTTCCTCGGATGCGAGAAGCGCGACACCGCGCTGCACGATATCCTGCAAGTACGCCTGCCGAACGTCGATGACGTTGTATACGCGCTCACCGTCGCCGAACGACGGTGTTCCTTCGGTTGTTTCCGACGTCGTCGACCAAACCGCTTGGTCGTCGGGGTAGGTGTGAAAACGTTTGAAACCGAACTGGCGATCGAGGAGGCCGAGCTTCCACATTTGATAAGCAATGTCCTTGCCGACGTACGTCACTGTGCCGTTCGAACGCACGATGACTTTTTCGTCTTCTTCCGTCGGTGGGTCCTCACTATCGGTCACGTCCATGACCCAACAGCCTGCGTTTTTTCCTTTCGAGGCGAGCCGAATCGCCTGTTTTTCTTTCAATAGCTCGAACGCGCGCTCCCAAAAATGCAATCGAAGAATGTCGCTCTCCCATGGCAAGAGGTCGTAGCGGACGTCGATGCGCTCCATGGTCGCGAGGTGGCAGCGGACGATCGTCTCCGCGATGAAAGCACCGAGGGGACCTTCCGGCGCAGTGTTCTCCTCGATGGCTTTCAATGTATCCTCGCGCAGGCGGACGCGGTCACGATCTTCCGCGTAGAAGTCGGACATGCGTGCGTAGAGATCCCAGCATACGTAGTCGAACCGCTCGGCGTTGGCGATGGCCTTCACGTCCTCGAGCGACTTGTTCTCGAGGTGCAGAAAACCGACGACGACATCCGCCACCTGGACTCCGGTGTCGTCGATATAGTTCTGGACCTCGACGAGCTCTCCTCGATAACGGAGCGCGCGCACGAACGTGTCGCCGAGCGCGGCGTTTCTCAAGTGGCCGATATGGGCCGCCTTGTTGGGATTGATGTTGGTGTGCTCGACGACCACTTTGCCGCCGGACGCGCTTTCAGTCTCAACCCCCGCGAGAAAGCTTTCGAGAAAGCTTTGGCGATCGAAAAAGACGTTGAGGTAGCCCGCACCGGCGACTTCGACGTGATCGACTCCGTCGACGGCGGATAGCGCGGGCGTCAGGGCTTCGGCGATCTTCCGAGGCGCTATCTTTGCCTTGCGAGCGAGATCGAACGCGACCGGGAACGCGGCGTCTCCGAGGCTCCGTTTGGGGGGACGCTTATGCACGATGACGTCGAGCTCGACATCGTATTGATCTCGAACCGCGTCGGTGAGCGCTTCCTCCAATCGGCGGTGAAGTCCTCCTTCTTGCATGAACGGGATTATAGCGGCATGCGATCAATTTCAGCATTCAGCATTCAGCATTCAGCAAATGCTGAATGCTGGAGTATGATGAACAGCTAAATGAGTTCCAATGGTCCCGCGACCGGCGCGGTCTTCAGTCCTCGCCGGAGGACCGCAGCCATTCTCATCGGGGAAGGAACCGGCTCGGCGTACCTCGCGGGTGTCATGAAGGCGCTTCACGACGCCGGCGTTCGTGTCGACGTCGTTCTCGGAAAAGGTGCGGGCGCGCTCGTGGCCGCGCTCTTTGCGATCGACGCGGACAGCCGGCTCGGTGGCGATGACGGGCTCCTCGCGCAGGTGGGGAAGCGCCGAGTGTGGCGGTTGCAACCTCTTTATAAGGTGACGCTCGCGTGCCTCGCGCTTTCGTTCGCCGCGTTCCTATCACCGGTTCTCGTTGGACTCATCGCGCTCGCGATGCTGCCGTTCGCGGCGCTCGGGCGTCTCGTGACCGAATCGAGCGCCGCGGAGCCGGCGCCTACGTGGTTCGGGTACTTGCTCGAAGCGGGCGAGCCGTTCTACCTCCGAGCCATGGTGGTGCCGCTCATCGTTTTGTGCGCTTTCTGGCTCGTATGGTGGGCTTACGCCTTTGTGCGCGAGCGTCGTGTACCGTCGCTCCCCGAGCTCTATAAGCTCGGTTCCTTGAGTGCATTGCTCGAATCGAGCTTGTGGCGGGCGGTGCGAGGCGCTTCGAGCGACAGCCGGCCTCACGACCGGAAAGAGCTCGGCGAAGCCTATCGGAAGCTTTTGTCCGGTAGTTGGGGACAGCGAGGTTTTCGAGAGCTCGTGTTCTACGCGCTCGACACCGACAGCGGTCAGGAAGTTCCGTTCGCGATGTTGAAGGAGCGGTTCTTCAAGAAGCTCAAGGCCAGCCGTGCCGGAGGCCGCGAGTGGGCGCGTGCCGAGCCGATCGATCTCGGCAAAGACGGCGACGCGCTGTTCTTCGACGCGTTGATGGCGGCGTTGAGCCCGCCCGGGCTGGTACCGAGCGTTCCCATTAAGTTGCCTCTCGGCACGCGAAACGGTGGTGAGGTCCATCGGTTTTCGAGCAGCTTGCTCGCGAGCGGAGGCGCTGTCGCCGATGCGGTCTCCGCGGGGGCCGAGCAGCTCCTCTTCGTCGCAGGTTGCACGCCGGGCGAGCGACCCTCGGGGAATCCGCTCGAGAGGGTTACCGAGGCCGCGACCCGAAACGCTCTCGCCGTTGACCTGGCCGAAGCGGCCAACGTCACCGACTTACCCGTTTTTCTGATTCGCCCCGACAAGCAGCGATTGAGTCCATACGAGATTACCGGGCGGGCTCAGTTCGGGAACGAGCGCCTCGATCTTGCCGCGCTCATGGCCCACGGTGAGCGCGATGCCGAGCGTCTGTTCATCGAACCGGTTCTCGGGGACGCTCACCCAGGCGGGGGCGAGGCGACGATCCCGATCAAAGAGGCCAGCGGTCCGCACGAGTTGTAGCGGGCGCACGGCGGTCCGGGCACGGGCACGAGTTCTGGCTTACGGAGACGGCGGTTACGAGGAGGCGCTACAATAGATACGCACTATGTTCAACATACTGGATGTGGCATTCGTCGGTCTCGCGATTCTCTTCAGCATTTGGAATACCGTGACTCTCATCCACTACGCGTCTTATCGGCGTTTGGCCTCGACCGCCGAGCTCACGTGGCGTCCAGCGCGACCGTGGTTCTACAACACCTGCCTCGGTATCGGCTTCTTCATGGTGAGCCTGACCGCGTTGAGCCTGTTCGTGCTCCACCGGCCGGTTCTGGCGACACTCGCGCAGGCGCTGATGGCGTTCTATTACACCGTGGTTTTTCCTTTGTCGTTTCGAATCCAAAGAGGGTTCTACAAAAAGGGTATTTGGTTAGAACGCGCCTTCGTCCCGTACGAGAACGGGCGCCGTCTCAGCTGGCGCGAGAAGCCCGACATCGTGCTGGTGGTGATGAAGGAGAACGACCTCACCGGCCAGAGCTATGCGCGGCTCAAAGTGCCGGGCGATCGCTACGGCGAAGCGCGGCGAATCCTGGCGAGCCACATCGAGGATCGAACTCTGACCGTCGAAAAGAGCATTCTCGGCCTCTCCGATGCCGATACACCCGCACAAGAGCAGGTGTAGCGACTCCACTGCTTATCTAACAGTAATGGGGCGAGTCATGGCGAACCATGCAGCGTGACGCATTCCGTGCCCGTCTACAACAAGCACCCCTCGTGTGCGACGGCGCCATGGGAACGACCCTCTACGCCAAAGGGGTCATGGTCAATCGTTGCTTCGACGAGCTGAACCTCTCGAATCCGGAGCTCGTGCGGTCCGTCCACAGCGACTACCTTGCTGTTGGCGTGGACATCCTCGAGACGAATACATACGGGGCGAACCGGTTCAAGCTGAAACCCCATGGCTTCGCCGACCGCGTTCACAACTTGAACCTTCAGGGCGCCGCCATCGCGCGCGACGCACTCTCCGATGCCGGTGGCTCCGTCCTCGTCGCTGGTGCTATCGGACCTCTGGGAAAACCCATCGCGCCCATCGGCACGATTTCGGAAGACGAGGCCTACGAGGCATTCCGTGAGCAAGCGGAGGGTCTTGCTGCCGGCGGCTGTGACTTGTTTCTGCTCGAGACGTTTTCGGATCTGAGAGAGCTTTCCATTGCGGTGCGTGCCGCGCGATCGTTGTCGGCGACAACGCCCATCGTCGCGCAGATGACGTTCGGAGACGATGGCGCGACGCCGCTCGGCGCGAAGCCCGAGCACGTAGCCCGGAAGCTCACCGAGCTCGATGTAGATGGCATCGGAGCCAACTGTAGTGTCGGCCCGGAGCTCATGTTGCGAGTCATCGAACGGCTTCGAACCGCGACGACCCTGCCGCTTTCGGTGCAGCCCAACGCCGGGCTTCCCGAGGTCGTCGAGGGGCGGGTGATCTATCTCAGCTCTCCGGAATACATGGCGCACTACGCCAAGCGGTTTCTCAGAGCCGGGGGCGCCATCATCGGAGGGTGCTGCGGAACGACGCCCGTACACATCGGCGCGATGGTCGGCGTCGTGCGCGCCCTCGGGCCCCCGCGCGCCCGCGTCGAGGTGGCTGTCCGCGAAGAAGAACGCCCGCGCCAAGAACCTGTTCCGCGCGAGAGCAAGTCACGTCTCGCGAAGAGCCTCGGCAGAAAGTTCGTGGTGTCGGTGGAGATGGATCCTCCCAAAGGCGCCGACCCTGGACTCTTTCTGGAGAAGGCCCAATGGCTCAAAGAGAACGAGGTCGACTTCCTGAACATCGGCGACGGTCCGCGGGCGAGCGCTCGCATGAGCGCGCTCAGCTTTGCGGTGTTGCTCGAACAGAACGTGGACATCGAAACGATCTTGCACTATCAGTGTCGCGACCGGAACCTAATCGGGATCCAGTCGGATTTGCTGGGTGCGCAAGCGCTCGGGTTGAGGAATGTGCTCGCCGTGACCGGTGATCCGCCCAAGCTCGGCGATTATCCTTACGCGACCGCCGTGTTCGACGTGGACTCCGTTGGTCTGGTGAAGGTCCTTTCGCGTCTGAACCGAGGACTGGATCTCGCCGCGAACTCGCTCGGACCCGCGCTGCCGTTCCATATTGGAGTCGGAGTGAATCCGGGCGCCACCGACTTCGAAGAAGAGCTTCGCAAGTTCGAGCGCAAGGTCGAGGCCGGTGCGGAGTACTGCCTGACGCAGCCCGTTTATGAGCCCCGCTATCTCGAGCGCTTTCTCGACGCCGCGAAAGGCCACAAGATTCCGGTGTTGGTCGGAATCCTTCCTTTGGTGAGCTCACGCAACGCCGAATTTCTGCACAACGAAGTCCCGGGCATGGCCGTGCCCCAGGATGTTCGCGACCGGCTCGCGAAAGCTTCGACCAAAGACAAAGCGCAGCAAGTCGGGGTCGACATCGCCCGAGACGCGTTGCGCGCCGCGCGGGATCTAGTAGACGGCGCATACGTGATGCCGCCGTTCAATCGCTTCGAATTGGCGGTGCGGGTTATTCGCGGGATTGTGTGAGCGGTGCGGTCGGTCCGGCATACGGGATACCGAAATGTGCTAGCCTCAAGCGGACTTCAATGCGGATGCAACACTTCGCTCTCGCTGTTTGGCTTGCGTCGACCCCTCTGCTTGCGCACGCGCAAGAGCCCAAGATCCCTACGTTCACCGCCGAGGTCGATATGGTCTCCGTCGCGGTCGCAGTTATCGACGACGATGGGAACTTCGTCACCGACTTGACCGCCGACCAATTCACGCTCTACGAGGATGGAAAGAATCAGGAAATCCATCTCTTTGCTGCCGGGTTGAAGGAATCCTGGGTGGGGCTTCCACCGGATGTCAAAGACGACCTCTCGGGTCGACAGGTGATAGGGCTCATTATGGACACGAGCGGGAGCATGGAAGACGATATGCCGCTCGTGCGCGAGGCTGCGATCAAGTTCCTCACCAACATCCCGAAGACGGAAGAGCTCTTCATCATGGACTTCGATGAGAACATCCGTCTTTCGCACTACTCGTCGGACGACCAGCGGGTGATAGCCGATCGCATCTACGACATGGAGTCCGAGGGGTGGACGGCGCTTTACGACGCGGTGGCGACGTTTCTCGAGCGCGTGTACGACCTCGACGGGCGGAAAACACTCGTCATGTTCAGCGACGGCGTCGATACAAGGAGCACGTTGGGCATCAGAGAAGTGTTCGAGATGGTCAAGCTCTCGAACGTCACGGTGCACTCGATTCATTTCACCGCTGGGAGCCGCAACGCCAACCGATTGTTCGAGCAAGGACGGTTCCTGCGCAGACTCGCTAAAGAGACCGGCGGCTCGTACGCGGTCGGTAGATCGCTCGAGCAGATCGATGAGTTCTACGACAAGATTCTCGAAGAGCTCTTCAGCCAGTACAGCCTGGGCTACGTATCGTCGAACCCGAAGCGCGACGGCAAATACCGCAAGATCAAAGTCGAAGTCTCCGTCGACGACGTCAAAGTGCGCCACCGGCGCGGTTACTACGGTCCCAAGCCTCCCGCTACCAACCATTAGTTTGCTACCATACGCGCCATGAAATCGAAGTTCACCGTCAAGAACCACGAGTACGAAGTCGCGCTCGAAAAAAGTGAGCGCGGCGAAGACGACAAGTTCAATCCCTACCGCGCTACAGTATCGGGTCAGTCGGACGGCCCCGTCCAAGGTACCTGTCAGATTACCGACGCGGCGCTCGAAACGGCTGACAAGAACGCGGTGTCCGGCGGCGCGACCGCCGGGGATCTCCTCGCCGAGGCCTGCGGAAAGTCGATCGCGTCGGAGCTCGTTATCCGCAAGCTGAAGCCCGACTTCTCCTTCGTCGTGGATTATCGCTGGCTTTAGCCCAGCTCTCGGCCATCGGCCATCAGCAGAGTCGCGTTGCTCGTGCTCGGGACCGAACAACGAGCTATCAACTCCGCCGCTCAGCCCGAAGGTGAACTCAGCGCAAGCCTGCTGATGGCTGATGGCTGATGGCTGATGGCCGATCGCCGGATCCTCCCAAATGTTCATGCTTCGGCGTTCGCTGGCGTATAATAAAATGTAGGTAAATTACGAAAGCTCAGGAAGCTACGACCTCGGACGGCGCTCTTGCATGCGCCGTTTCTGGGGCGAGCCCTGCGGCGAGGATCGAGGAAAGCCTTGGCGCTTCACAAGCTATGGAAGCAGAGCCCCGCGGGCGCTCTTGCGCTTGCCTTCGCGCTCGGGCTCGCCTGTTTCGCCGCGGCCGCGGTCCATTTTGTCCCACCGATGCTTTCCTCGAGCGCGGTCCCTCTCGGTGCCGGCTCTCAGCAAAGTATTTTCACGCTGCCCGAATACCTGAATGACCACTCGCGCCTCCCTTCACTCGGTGCGCCTGGCGTACCTCGCGAGTTCTACTTCACCCGGGCCGCGTACACCGGCTATTACCGGTTCCGCAACTTTCGCAGCTGGCAAGTCGATTTCCCCAAGGCGGACCGCCAATTCCTGATCGGCCTGACGCGCCTCACGAACCTCGACGCCTACGAAGCGGAGAACCCGGTTCGTCTGACGGATCCGGAGCTAAGCAAATACCCTTTCCTCTATACCGTCGAAGTCGGCTACATGGCGCTCACCGAGCCGGAAGTCGAAGGGCTGAGGCGCTACCTTCATGCGGGCGGGTTTCTCGTCGTCGACGACTTCTGGGGCTCGTTCGAGTGGGACAATTTCCAAAACCAGTTGCAGCGTATTCTCCCCGGCTACGCGATCGTCGATCTCCCGCTCGATCACCCGATCTTCAACTGCTTCTATAACGTTCAGGAAATCGTCCAAGTGCCGAACGTGGGGCAAGGGATGCAAGGCGGCCCGACGTGGGAATCGGATGGCTACTATCCAGCGGTGAAGGGAGTCTTCGATGAGCAGGGCCGGCTGATGGTCGTCATCAACTGGAATACGGATCTGGGAGATGCCTGGGAGTGGGCCGAGAACCCTTACTACCCCCTAAAGTTCTCCACGTACGCCTACCAAATGGGAGTGAATTTCATTATCTACGCAATGAGTCATTGATGGCATCTTGGTTCGAAAACCTCTTCGAGTTTCTTTTCAAGTATCGCCCGCTGCTGTTCGAACGAGGCGAGTTGAGCTTGGGTGTTTCCTGGCCGGTGATCGTTTTCGGTATCGCCGCCGTGGTGATCGCGGTGCCGACCGCGCTCCGCTATCGAGGCGTTCGAGGAAAAAGCTCCGCCCGGGACCGCACCATCCTGACGGTGCTCCGTACCGCGGCCCTCCTTCTCGTACTTTTCTGTCTGTTCCGGCCTTCTTTGGTCTTGTCGACGGTGGTGCCGCAGCGGAGCTTCGTCGGCATACTGCTCGACGATTCGAGCAGCATGCAGATTAGCGACGTCGACGACGAGCCACGCGGCGTATTCATTCAAGAGACGTTCGGCCCCGAAGGGAGCGCGCTCGCAAAAGCACTCGCCGACAAGTTCATGTTGCGGTTTTTCCGTTTCTCCGACTCCGCGGAGCGGTTGAACGATCCTGCGGCGTTGACGTTCGCGGGTCCACGCACGCACCTCGCGAGAGCCCTCGAGCGTGCCACCGACGAGCTGTCGAACGTCCCCCTGGCCGGTCTCATCGTCATCAGCGACGGCGCGGACAACTCGAACGCGGCCGTGAGCGACACGCTGCTCGATCTCCAAGCGCGGAAAGTGCCGGTTTACACCGTCGGGCTCGGACGCGAACGATTCACTCGGGATATCGAAGTGACCCGAGTGGAAGCACCACGGACCGTGTTGGAAGGCTCGTCCCTGGTGGTGGACGTCACCATCTCGCAGCGCGGCTTCGACGGCGAGACCGTGAGGCTCGACGTCGAGGACGACGGCCGGATCGTCAGATCGCGCGAGGTCATGCTTTCGGGCGAGGCCGAGGCCACGACGGTTCGGATTCACTTCACCGCGGCCGATGCCGGCGCGCGGGTGTTTCGGTTCAAGGTCACCCCCGAGCAAGGCGAGATGGTGACCCAGAACAACGGGCGCGACCAGCTGATCCACGTGGAGGACGAGCGGCCGAAGATCTTGTACTTCGAAGGCGAGCCGCGGTTCGAGCTCAAGTTCGTCCGTCGCGCGGTCGCCGATGACGAGAACCTTCAAGTCGTGTGCTTGCAGCGCACCGCGGAGAACAAGTTTTACAGGTTGGATATCGACGATCCGGACGAGCTTTCGAGCGGGTTTCCCAAGACCCGCGAGGAGCTCTTCCGCTACCGCGGCATCATCTTGGGAAGCGTTGAAGCGAGCTATTTCACCCACGACCAGCTCCGGATGATTGCGGATTTCGTGAGTCAGCGGGGCGGCGGCTTGCTCACCCTCGGTGGACGGTTGTCGTTCTCCGAAGGCGGATACGCGGGCACGCCCGTGGCCGAAGTGTTGCCGGTGGTTCTGACGCCGATGGAGGCCATGGAGAAACGCTCGGAAGCCGGAGAGCAAGCTGGTCCCACTTTTTTCAGCGCGCTCACGATCAAACCGACGCCGTTCGGCGCGAGCCATCCGGTCACGCAGTTCGGACCGGATCTACAGGCGAGCTCGGAACGATGGGAGACGATGCCGTCGCTATCGACCTTGAACGTCGTCGAGCGGGTCAAGCCGGGTGCAACGACACTTCTCACCGGCACGGGCCCGGAAGTGGACACCCAACCCGTGCTGGTGTTCCAGCGCTACGGTCGCGGCCGGTCGGCTGCGCTCACCGTCAACGATTCCTGGCAGTGGCAGATGCACCACGAGATTCCGCTCGAAGACATGACCCACGAGCTTTTCTGGCGCAAGCTCTTACGCTGGCTCGTGAGCTACGTGCCCGACCAAGTCACGGTGACCACGGAAAAACAACGCTACGCGCCCGGTGAGAGCGTGTCGGTTATCGCCGAAGTCGACGACGATCGTTTCTTGAAAGTGAACAACGCTCGAGTGTCCGCGACGGTGCGCACTCCTTCCGGGGAGCGGTTCGATATACCGATGGAGTGGACGGTCGACAAAGACGGCGAGTATCAAGGTAGCTTCTTGCCGTCGGAAAAAGGCATCTACGAGATTGGTGTTTCGGCGACGCGCGACGGCGTCGAGCTCGGCAACGCGACCGGATTCACCCAGTCGCAGGAGCTGGACGACGAGTACTTTCAAGCCGAGATGCGTGCTCCGTTGATGGAGCGTATCGCCAGGGAAACCGGGGGGGGCTTCTATACTCCGGAGACGGTCGAGCGGCTTCCCGAGGACATGTCCTACATCGAAGGTGGTACCACCATCCGCGAGCGGCGGGATTTGTGGGATATGCCGATCGTGTTCGTGTTGCTCGTCGGGATCGTCGTTTCGGAGTGGGGCTATCGTAAGATCAGAGGTTTGGCGTGATCGTGAGAACCGCTTCTCTGCTAGTTGCGCTCGTGTTCGCGTCGACTGCGTCTGCGAAAGAAACCTATCTCGTCATCATCGCCGGACTCGGCGGCGAGGACAGCTATCGCGAGAAGTTCCACCAGTGGTCGAGCGATATGCGCGATGGCGCGGTGAACCGTCACGGTGTCTCCGAGGACAAGGTCTACTACCTTGCCGAAAAGCCTGAGCTCTACCCCGACCAGGTGCACGCGAAATCGACGAAGGAGAACGTGATGGCTCTTTTCGGAGAGCTCGAGACCAAAGTCTCTCCGGGCGATCAGCTCTTTGTTCTTCTGATTGGTCACGGCAGCTTTCGCTCCGAGCAATCCCGTTTCAATCTCCCTGGGCCCGACTTGACCGCCGCGGATTTCGATTTACTGCTCCAGCCGTTCTCCGAGCAGCAGATCGTCTTCGTGAACGCGTCGAGCGCGAGCGGCAACTTTCTTCCGGTGCTGTCGGCTGCCAATCGAATCGTCGTCACCGCGACCAAATCCGGGTACGAGCGGAATGAATCTCAGTTTGGCAAGTACTTTGTAGAGGCCTATGCTGGGGCCGATGGCCGGGATGTAGCCGACACGGACAAGAACGGGCGCATCTCGGTCTTGGAAGCGTTCACGCACGCACGGGTTCGCGTGGACGGCTACTACAACGAAGAGAACATCCTCCAGACCGAGCACGCGGTTTTAGACGATAACGGCGACGGTGAAGGCGCGGGCGAGAACGAGGGGGACGTCGCGAGCACGGTGTACCTCCTCGGCGATGCCGCCTTGGCCGAGGGCTTCAGCGAAGCGGATGTCGCCGGCGATCCCGAGCTCGCGCGCCTCCTCGAAAAGAAGCTCGAGCTCGAAGGAAGGGTGGAGGCGTTGCGGCTCCAGAAGGATTCGATGCCCGAGAATTTATACATGACTGAGTTGGAGAGTCTCTTGATTGAGCTTGCTCAGGTGACTTTGGGCATTGAAGAGCGGAGACAGTAGCTCGTGCGCCATCAGCCATCAGCCGTCAGCCGTCAGCGGGTCAGCGTCTTGCTGGGTGTTGTGCTGCTATTGGGGGTCGGTGTTGCGAGTTCGGTTGCTAGTCTCGAGGAGGCGGAAGCGGCGCTTCGGAGGGGGCGGTACGAGGATGCTCTCTCGGCTTTCGAGGACGCTTCGGTGGCCACGCCTACGCCGCGTCTATATAAAGGTTGGATCGAGGCTCTTCGTCTGACGGGGCAATATGACGACGGGCTCGCGCGCGTCGACGCTTTCCTTCAGAAAGAACCGGCTTCGGTCGAGCTCGAGAACACCCGAGGGGAGCTTCTCTACGAGCGCGGCCGCGTCGACGAAGCTCGTGCGGCGTTCGAAAAAGCCATCGCCGGCAGGGGGCGCGACTCTCTGGACGCGGAGCTGAACCTGGCGATTCTGCTCTACGACGAAGGCGACGTTGCCGACGCGCTCCGTCGCTTCGATCGTTTCATCGACGTCTACAACCAGAGCTTGAAGCTCGGGGCGGAAGAGCTGACGGCCGTGGGTGTCGCGTGTCGGTATCTCGGTGCGACGAACCCTGAGCTGTACCGGGACGCGTTGAAGGCGCTCGACGAGGCAAAAGCGAAAGATCCAAGCTCGCTCGGGCCTACGATCCTCGCCGGCGCTCTCTTCCTCGAGAAGTACAACAGTCCCGACGCGAGCAAGAGTTTCGGCGAGGCTCTTGCGGTGAACCCGAACCATCCCGAAGCTCTCCTTGGGCTCGCGAAAGTCAAAGCATTCGACGGCTCCCCGGAAGCGCTTACGCTGACCGAGAAAGCGCTCGAGGTCAACCCGAGCTACGTTGCGGCCCGAGCTTTTCTCGCCGAGCAGCATCTGGGTCTCGAAGAGTACGACGAGGCCCGGGTCGAGGCGAAAAAAGCGCTCGACGTCAACCCCGTCTCTCGGCAAGCGCTTCCTATCCTCGCGGCGTCCGAGCTTCTCATGGGTAACGAAACGGCGTTCGAGGAAATCGAGCTCCGCGCGCTCGCACGAAACCCGCGGGATGCCGATTTCTACAACAAGCTCGCCGACATCGCGGTGCAAAACCGTCTCTACCACCGCGCGGTCGAGTTCGCCTCGAAAGCGGTGGAGCTCGACGACCGCTCGTGGGCGGGCTACGGTCTTCTCGGTGTCAATCAACTGCGACTCGGCGACATCGAAGAGGGACGTGCCAGTCTCGAGCGCTCGTTCGAAGGCGATCCGTACAACGTCTGGAACAAGAACACGCTCGATCTGCTCGATACGTTTCCCGACTACGTCACCACCGAAACCGAGCGATTCGAGCTCTTCATCGAGGGGTCGGAATCGGAGCTTCTCGCGGTCTATTTCGCGAAGATCGCCGAGCAAGCGTACGACGCCCTCGCCGCGCGCTACGACTACCGGCCGGAAACGCCCATCCGCATCGAAGTCTTCCCGTCGCACGGGGATTTTTCGGTCAGAACCCTCGGGCTTCCCGGCCTCGGTGCGCTCGGCGTCTGTTTCGGTCCCGTGATTGCGGTGGACTCGCCATCGGCGCGTCCGAAAGGCCAGTTCAACTGGGCGTCGACGCTCTGGCACGAGCTCGCGCACACGTTCACGCTTGGCGTGACCGACCACCAGGTACCACGGTGGTTCTCCGAAGGCCTGTCGGTGCTCGAAGAACGCCGCGCACGACCCGGGTGGGGCGACGACGTCAATCTGGGTTTTCTCGCCGCCTACCAGCGCGACAAGCTTCTGCCGATCGCCGAGCTCAACAACGGCTTCATGAGACCGACCTACCCGCAGCAGATCGGGATCTCCTACTACCAAGCGTCGCTCGTCTCCGAGCTTATCGAGCGGGATAACGGCTTCCAGGCGATTCGCGACATGCTCGCAGGCTACCGCAATGGGCTTTCGACGCCGGAAGTCTTCAAACAAGTCTTGGAGCTCGAGCTCGACGAGTTCGACGAGCGATTCGAGATCTATCTTGCCGAGCGGTTCGATGCGGTTGCGGCGACCCTTCGCCTTCCGCCCGAAGGCGAGGCCCCTCCGGTCGTCGTCGAGGATTTATCGTCTCGCGCAGAGCAGGACGAGTTCGACTTCATCGCGCACCTCGAGATGGGTAAAAGAGCGCTCGCCGACGGAGATACCGAGAAAGCCGAGACGTACCTCGAGCGTGCGAAAAAGTTGTTTCCGGAATACGCCGAGGAGGGGAGCCCGTACATCGTGCTCGCCGAGATGCACGAGGACGCTGGGCGCACCGCGCGTGCCGCGTCGGAGCTCCAGACCTTCGTCGACATCAACGAGAACCACTACGATGCCCACGTGAAGCTTTCCCAGCTCTACCAGGAGCTGGGTGAAACCGAGCAAGCGGCGGAGATACTGGAGAGGGCGCTCTACATCTACCCGTTCGAGCTCACCGTACACCAGGATCTCGCTCGGCTCTTTCGCGAGAGCGAGCGCTACCACGATGTCGTCTCCGAGCGGCGGGCGCTCGTCGCTCTCACCACCGATCGAGCCCAGGCGTTATATGACCTCGCTCTCGCTTACCACGAGGCCGGGGACAATGTGAGCGCCCGCCGGGAGCTGCTGCGAGCGCTCGAGCTCGCTCCGGCGTTCAAGGACGGTCTGTTCCTGCTTCTCAAATTGAAGGCGGCCGAGGGCGACGCGTGACGCGCACGGGGCGGATTCTTGTAGGTACCGTTGTCGTCGCGCTCGTCTTGTCGATAGCCGCGATAGCGACGCGAGCGGCGATGGAGCTACCGATCGTGTGGAACCGGATGCAAGGCTTCGGTTTGGATCTGCCGTACGACAACCACCCCTACAACGGTCGGTTCACGTTCGTGCGCGTGAAGTTCGAGCCGACGCGGTGGGGACGAGGACGGTACGAATGGGGTCTGGATCTCAAGTGGAATCACGACTACCCGCTGGGCGAGCGCAACTTGATGACGATCTTGAAACACCACACTTTGATCGAGCCCAACATGGAAAAGGGCAACATCTACGCGCTCGATGATCCGGAGCTCTTCAACTACCCCTGGGCGTACCTTTGCGAAGTGGGGTTTTGGAACCCGACGGAGTCCGAGGCCGAGAGCCTGAGAACATACCTTCAAAAGGGTGGCTTTCTCGTCGTCGACGACTTCATCATGGAGCGGCAGTGGTACAACTTCGAAACGCAGATGCGGAAAGTGTTTCCAGAGCATCAGCTCATCCAGCTCGACGTGACCCATCCGATCTTCGACACCTTCTTCTATATCGAGACGCTCGACTTCGAGCACCCGACATTTCCAGGCTTGAAGCCGGTTTACTACGGCATCTTCGAGGACAACGACCCCCAAAAGCGGCTCATGCTCATCGCCAACTACAACCACGATATCGGGGACTACTGGGAGTGGTCGGGAACCGGCTGGGTGCCCATCGATATCTCCAACGAGGCTTTCAAGCTTGGCGTCAACTACGTGATCTACGGGATGACGCACTGAATTTTGTCCATTTCCTCGAGAAAGGACCTGCTTTGGCTGAAGAAGAAACAGTAGCACTCGAATCTCAGGACGATATTGCCCTCGCCGATCGATTGCGGGCGGCGCAAGCGAACATCACCCAGGAAATGCGCAAGCTGATAATAGGCCAAGAGGATGCCATCGAACAGGTGCTGTTGTCTCTGTTCGTCGGGGGCAACAGCATCATCACCGGTGTGCCCGGTCTCGCGAAAACGATGATCATACACACGGTGGCGCAGGTGTTGGATCTCAAGTTCGCGCGCATCCAGTTTACGCCGGACCTCATGCCGTCGGACATCACCGGCACCGACCTCGTGCAAGAAGATCCGCAAACGGGAAAGCGCGAGCTCGTGTTCATGCCGGGCCCGATCTTCAACAACATCGTGCTCGCCGACGAGATCAACCGTACGCCGCCCAAGACGCAATCGGCGCTCCTCGAGGCAATGCAGGAGCACCAGGTCACCATTCAAGGACGAACCTACACGCTCGACGAGCCGTTTTTCGTGTTCGCGACCCAGAACCCGATCGAGCTCGAGGGAACCTATCCGCTCCCGGAGGCCCAGCTCGACCGCTTCATGTTCAATATCATCATCGACTACATGCCCGAGGACGACGAGATCGACGTTGTTCGCAGGACAACCGCGGTGCAGGAGTACGAGTTCGAACACGTTGTGACCGGGGAGGACATCCTCGCGTTCCAGAATCTCGTCCGGAAAGTGCCGGTGTCCGATGCGATCATGCGCTACGCGGTCAGACTCTCACGCACGACGCGTCCTGGCGAAGAGGGTGCTCCCGAATTCGTCGAGAAATGGGTCGAGTACGGCGCCAGCGTGCGTGCCGCTCAGTACATCATCCTCGGGTCCAAGGCGCGCGCTCTCATGCAGGGCCGCTACCACGTGAGCTACGAAGACATCCGCGCTCTGGCGAAGCCGGTATTCCGCCACCGCATCCTGACCAACTTCCACGCGCAGAGCGAGAAGATCTCGTCCGAAACGCTCATCGACCAGTTGCTAGAAACCGTCGACGCGCCGAAATCGCGCATGTAGATGGCAAGCATTCAGCATTCAGCATCCAGCATTCACTCCGCGATCGGGATCGAGAAACAGCATGGCTGAGACCGCACGGCGCGAGCGGGTGGGGCAGTTTGTCGATCCGCACCTGCTGGGGCGGATTGCCAACCTCAAGCTGCTGGCGCGTTCGGTGGTTCAGGGCTTCATCAGCGGGCTTCATCGATCGACCTATCTGGGACGCTCGGTGGATTTCGCCGAGCATCGTGCGTACATGCCTGGGGACGACATTCGCCAGATCGATTGGCGCCTGTTTGCGCGTACGGACCGCTTCTACGTCAAGCAGTTCGAGGCGGACACCAACACGAACTTCACCGTCGTTCTCGACATCTCGCGCTCGATGAACTTCGGAAGCGTTGGGATCACCAAGCTCGATTACGCTCGCTACCTTGCGGCGTCTCTCGCCGTCTTCTCGCAGAAGCAGCGCGACCGTATCGGGCTCATCACCTTCGACAACGACATCGTCGACTTCGTGCCGCCGTCGGCCAAGCATCTGGAGATCGTGCTCCACCGGATCGATCGTATCGAGTCGACACGACCGAGCGAGTATCGCGTCCCGCTTGCGAAAGTCACCCAGGCAGTTCACCGGCGCGGGATTGTCGTTTTGATCTCCGATCTCTACGACGAACCGTCCGCGATCCTCGACGCTGTCAAAGGACTTCGCTACAAGGGTAACGATCTCATCGTCTTTCATGTTCTCGATCCGGCCGAGCTGAGCTTTCCTTACGATGAGGCGGCGAGCTACCGGGATCTGGAAACGGGCGAGGCGGTGCCCATCATTCCCGAGTATCTGCGGGAAGAATATCGGAAACTCGTCAAGGCGCACGTGAGCGCCTTGTCCAAGTCTCTCGGCGACAACCGTATCGACTATGCGCTCCTCGATACGTCCACGCCGCTCGACTACGCGCTTTTCCACTACCTGTCACGGCGCGAGCGCATGACGAGGACGCGGTGACGTTTCTGACTCCAGCTTTTTTCCTCGGGGCTCTCGCCCTCGCGGTGCCGGTCATCATTCACCTGACGAACCGGGAGAAGAAAGAGGTGGTGGAGTTCCCCTCACTCATGTTTCTTCGGCGGATTCCCTTTCGATCGGTGCGCCGGCAGAAGCTGCGGCATCTTTTTCTGTTTGCTCTGAGGTGCCTTGCTCTACTGCTGCTTACGATTGCTTTCGCACGGCCGTTTTTCGAATCTCCGTCGAGCGCCACCGCGGCGACTCTCGGCCCGCGCGAGGTCGTTCTCGTCATCGATCACTCTTACAGCATGGGGTACGAGAACCGTCTCGAGGCGGCGAAACAGGTTGCGCGCTCCCACATCGACGCGCTCGGTCCCGACGACCGTGGCTCGCTCGTGCTGTTCTCGAACCGCGCCGAGATCCTCAACCAGCCGAGCTCGGATGGTGACGAGCTCAAAGCCATACTCGATGGTATCGAGCTCTCGGCTTCCACTACACGCTACGGGCCCGCGCTGAAGCTCGCAAAGAGGATTGTCGACGAGTCGAATCTCCCGCGGAAGGAGGTCGTTCTCCTGTCCGATTTTCAGCGGCTCGGCTGGGAGGGTGACGAAGACGTGTGGCTCCCCGCGGGGACGGACTTCCACTACGAGAACGTCGGCTCGGACGCGACCGACAACGCTGCGGTAACGGGCGTGATCCTGGAACGTGAGCCCACATCCGGTCGCGAGCGACTCACGGCGTCGGCGCGGGTCACCTACAAAGCACCCCAAAAGAGCCCGCCGCTCGAGACGAGTATCAGCATCGAGCTCAACTCCCGCAGGCTCCAGACGGAGCCACTCGAGCTCGAGCCGAACAGCTCGACGACGGTGAGCTTCGCCCCGTTCACCCTTCCGGCCGGGATCGCACGGGGTACGGTTCGCCTCGAAGACGACAAGCTGAACAAAGACAACGCATACCATTTCGTGCTGTGGCCCGGGCAATCTCTGTCGGTGCTGTCGCTTCAGGGACGTAGCCGGCGCAGCTTGTACGTGTCGCGCGCGCTCGCTATCGGCGATCGACCGTCGTTCCGCATGGACGCCAAGCGCAGCAACCAATTCGGCGCGGCCGACCTCAACGGACGTCAGGTGGTGATCTTGAACGACGTCCCCGCGGTCAGTCCGAAGGCGGCGCGCCTTCTCGAAGAGTTCGTGTCGCGCGGTGGTGGGCTCGTCGTCGTTCTCGGCGAGGCGAGCGGTCGCAACAGTTTCACCGGCGCCGCGGCGCGGCTTCTTCCTTCGCCTCCCGGAGCCAGCCGGGATCGTTCCCGCGACTTTGGTGGCACGTTGTCGTACCTCGACTATGGAAGCCCCGTATTCGAGATTTTCAGCGCGCCCCATAGCGGTGACTTCACCGCTGCCAAGTTCTTCCGGTATCGGTTGTTCGAAAGCCCAGTGACGAGTGGTGTCTTGGCCCGTTTCGACGACGGGGCGGTAGCACTTGCTGAAAAGCACATCGGCGAGGGTCGCGTGCTCGTTCTGACGTCGACGCTCGACACGTTTTGGAACGACCTCGCCCGTCAACCCGTTTTTTTGCCGTTCATGCACCAGATGATGAAGTACGCCGCGGGATACACCGAGGCCGCGGCGTGGCATACCGTGGGCGATGTGGCTGACCTCGACGCTTATATCGAGATGATGAGTGACGAGAGAGAGCGCGCGGGCGAGCGCGACTATGATCTGGTCGTATCGGCACCTTCTGGAGAGCGGACGATCGTGCCCATATTCGAAGAGCGAGCGCTGCTACCGCTGGCGGAGCAGGGTTTCTACGAGCTTCGGCGGGCGGGTCGCGGCTCGGGCGCGTTGTCCGTGATGAGCCTCGCCGCGAACGTGGACTCGGCGGAGTCGGACTTATCATCATTAGATCCGGAGGAGCTCGTGGCGGCGGTGGCACTTCGCGAGATGGCATCGGGTGAGTCAAGCGACTCTGGCCAAACCCCGGCCGAACAAGAGGCTCGGCAGGGGTTCTGGTGGTATCTGCTCATCGGCGCCTTCCTTTTGCTCGTCGCGGAGACCATCTTGTCGAACCGACTATCCCGTGCGCGGACGGTAATTCCGGGAGCCGTTGGAGCTGCTTAGGAAAGGGCGAAAAAAACCCACTATACTGGTTAGGGGGAGCAATCTTAGCGGAGTCAACGGTCATGGAAATGCTCGAAACATCAGGTTACCCGCAACTGCTCCGTGTCATTCGCTACGTCCGCAGCCGGTGGCGGACACGAAACACCCTCAAAGGCGTCGCCTTCCTCGTGCTCTTCGGGCTTTCCGCCTTCGCCATCTCAGCCTGGGGGATGGAGTACTTTCGCTACACCCCGTGGTCGGTGCGGTTGTTCCGCATCTTTACTTACTTCGCTCTTTTGGCGCTGGCACTCCGCTTCCTGGTGAGGCCCCTGGCGAAGCGAGTGACCAATGAGCAGGTCGCCCTTTACATGGAAGAGCACGACCCGTCGTTGAAAGAGGCGATATCCAGCGCGATCGAGTTGGGAGCTCCTTCCGACGAAGCCAGTGCTTCTTCGAAGCTAGCACTCTCAACCGCGCTCATCGAAAAGCTCGTCGAGCAGACCGTCGAGCGGTGCGAGAACATCAACTACGGCCATACGATCGAGCAGGACGCACTCAAGAGGAGCTCAGCCATTTTTCTAGGTGTCGCCGTCTTTGGCATGCTTGCCGTTTTGCTCAGTCCGGGCTTCCTGCGCTATGGAGCTGGATTGCTGTTGAACCCGATGCGGAGCGCCCAGGCAGCGAGCCCGTACCTCATTGTCGTCGAGCCGGGAGATATCGGGGTCGCCCGCGGCGCCGACCAGCTGGTGACGGCCGAGCTTCGCGGCTTCGACGCCGAAGCGACCGACATCGCGGTCAAGAGCGAAAGCGACACGAGTTGGCAGCGTTTGCCGATGAGCTTCGATGACGAGACGGGCCGATATACGTTCATGCTGTTCGATCTCGAGGATGCGACCGAGTACTACGTCGAGGCCAACGGAGTGAGCTCGGAGCGGTTTCGCGTCGACGTTTCCGATCTTCCCTACGTTCGTCAGATCGATCTCGAGTATCACTTCCCGGCTTATACCAGGTTGTCGCCGCAGCGGGTCGAAGACGGCGGTGACATCGCTGCGCTTCGAGGCACCGAAGTGCATCTCACCATCATCCCCACGGTCAAAGTGGCCGGCGGCGTCCTCCAGATCGAAGACAAAGACCCCGTTCCGCTCGAGCTCGGACCCGTTCAGAACTTGGTCCAGAATTTGTCGGTGACCCTCACGGTCAAAGAAGACGGGTTCTATCGAATCGACCTCGAAGCATTCGACAACACGTTGCAACCCGCATCGCCCGACTACGTGATCGAGGTTTTGTCGGATCAACCGCCGTCGGTGACGATCGTCAAGCCAGGCCGCGACTCGAAAGTCAACCCAATCGAGGAAGTGTTCACCGAAATCAAGGGCGAGGACGACTACGGCCTCAGCGTTCTCGAGATCGTCTACTCCGTGAACGGTGGTGAAGAGCAAATCGTTTCGCTATACAAAGGCGGCAGCAAGAAGGAAATGGTGGCCGGGCACACGTTCTTCCTCGAGGACTACGAGCTCGAGCCCGGCGACTTCATCTCCTATTACGCCCGCGCGAAAGATGCTGGTAGCAGGCAAACGGCGACGACCGATATCTACTTCATCGAAGCCCGTCCGTTCGATCGCCGCTACTCGCAAGCGCAAGGCGGCATGCCGGGTGGCGGCGGTGGTGGCGGCGGGATGGAAGGCACGCTGTCCGTCCGGCAGCGCGAAATCGTCGCCGCGACGTTCAAGCTCATTCGAGACAAGTTGGACTACGCGAAACGGGATTGGGAAGAAAACCTCACCACCATCGCGCTGATGCAGGGCCGGCTGCGCGAGCAAGTGCAGAACTTGCTGCGGCGTATGGTCAATCGCGGCATCTCTGGCATTGAGGGCGAGTTCGCGACCATCAGCGAGTCGCTCAAAAAGGCCATCGACGAGATGGGGCCTGCGGAAGAGAAGCTGACCGCAAAGGACCCCGACCAGGCGATGCCGTACGAGCAGCGCGCCCTCAGGCACCTCCAGCGAGCCGACGCGGTGTTTCGCGAAGTGCAGGTGTCGTTTCAAGGCGGCGGTGGTGGCGGCGGCGGGCAAGCGGCGAGCGCCGAAGACCTCGCCGATTTGTTCGAGCTCGAGCTCGACAAGCTCAGAAACCAGTACGAGACCGTTCAGCGCGGGCAGCAGCAGAGCGTTGACAACGAAGTCGACGAAGCGCTTCAGCGTTTGCAAGAGCTTGCGAGACGCCAGCAGCAGGAGAACGAGCGGCTGAGACGCCAGGCCAACCGTTTGCGGAACCAAGGCGGCGGCGGTTCCGGAGCCAATCAGCGCGAGCTCGCCGAGGAGACCGAAGAGCTCGCCCGTAAGCTCGAGCGTCTCGCCCGTGAGCACTCGTTGCCCGACCTGAAGGATACCGCCCGACGGATCGAGCAAGCTGCGAACTCGATGCGGCGCTCGGGCCCGCGCGGTGATGACGGCGCGCTCGCCGAAGGGTTGTCGGCGCTCGACAAGTTGAAAGACGCGCGGCGGCTGCTCGACAAGAACCGCTCGGTGCGGCTCGAGCGCGACCTCGAGGACGCGATGCAACAAGTAGACCGCATCGCCTCTCAACAGGAACGGGTCCAGTCCGAAGTCGAAAAACTGGCCGCGGAAAGCCAAGGTGCGGGAGGGGGCGAGCGCTTGCAGCGCATCTTCGAGCGCAAGGACGAGCTCGCCGACCAGGTCGCGAGCCTCGAGTCGCAACTCGATCGCATGGCGCGCGATTCCCGGCGCGAGCAAAAAGACGCGTCGCGCAAGATTCAAGACGCCGCCAATTCCATTCGCGACACCAAGCTCAAAGAAAAAATCCGGTACAGCAAGGGCGTGGTCCAGAGCCGCTCGGGCGAGTACGCCGATAATTTTGAGAACGTTATCAGCGACGATATCGAATCTCTGCGCGAACGCCTCGGCGAGGCCTCCGGGGCGATCGGCGAGTCCGAAGAAGATCAGGTCGCGGAGGCGATCGAGCAGACTCGTGACCTCGTGAGAAACCTCGAGTCGCTTTCGGAGCGCATCCGCGAGCGAAGAGAAGCTGCGACCCGCGGCTTACGTCCTGGTGCGCAAGAAAGGCAGGAAGGGCAGGAAGGGCAGGAAGGGCAGGAAGGGCAGGAAGGGCAGCAGGGCCAGCAAGGTCAACAGGGACAGCAGGGACAGCAAGGTCAGCAGGGGCAGCAGGGACAAGGACAGGGTGGTCAACAACGTCGCCTTGGGGGGCAGACGTCCATCGGTGCTGGAGGTGACGGTAGTCCCGGGGCCTATCAGCCTGGCACGTTCTCGACCGAAGAGCTTCGGCAGATGCGCCGCGAGTTTCGCGAGCGCGTTTCGGACGCCGAGGGGCTCCGCCAGGAGCTCGCGCGTCAGAACTTGGACGTGCCCAACCTCAGTGAGATCATCCAGCGTATGGAAGAGTTCGAGAGAAAGCAGATCTACCTGAACCCACTCGGTCTCGAGCAGCTCGAGGAAGATGTCCTCACCGAGCTCAAACAGTTCGAGTACTGGCTCAGGCGTGAGCTCGAAGGTCTCGGAGAGGGCGAGCTCTACCTGGCCGGCTCGGATCAGGTCCCGTCCGAGTACCATACGCTCGTCGAGGAATACTTCCGCTCCCTGAGCCGCAACCCATAGTTTTTTTGCCTCTCCTGCCATTTCAGTGGATCCTCTCGAGGGTGAGACCGCCACAGTTTAGGTAGACGAGACTGATGAGAGCTTCGGCAGAGTGGAGTCCAAAGCTGCGGTGGCTCAGCAGCCGGATTTTGTTGTTCATTCCTTCGAGTCGGCCGTTGCTGAGTCTCCACGTGACCCACGCGATGACGCCATCGAAGTGGCTGCGGATCATCTTCGCCGCGCGTTTGACGGGCTCTATCCTCGAGCTCATAGCGCGCCGCAGCCATCCTCGGAGAAACTTCTTGGCCCATGTCTCGGTTTTGTAGGTGTAGAGGTCCATGAAGTCGTCGCGCAGAAGCATGGCGCGGTAGAGGCGACGATTAGCTCGCACCTGCTCGCGGAGCACCCGTTTGTCTTTCGCGCTGCGGTTGTGTTTGGCCTTGAGAAGGGGAAACTTGGTGTTCTTGAGGTTGCGCCGGGCAGTCCCTTTGAGCTCGCGCACCAGCTCGCGCCGGGTCTTATCCACGGCCTCGTTCAGATGCTTGACGATGTGGAAGCGGTCAAAGATCACCCGTGCCTGAGGAGCCTTTTTGCCGACGACAGTTATGTACGGCTCCCACATGTCCATGCTGACCGCTTCGAGCTCCGCGGCTCTTTGTGGTCCGAGCTTGCGGAAAAACCGCAGCAGCGTCTTGGCCTTGCGCTCCTTTCCCGCCCAGACGACCCGGCCGCTGAGATGGTCTATTACCACTGTTAAGTACTTGTGGCGTTTGCGGTAGCTGATCTCGTCCATCCCAATCACCCGCAATCCATCGAGCTCGCGCCGCTCATCCCGCTGCTCGGCAACCACTCGCTGGATGATCCGTCGCACCGAACGCCACGTCACTCGGAAATAGTTCGCTACGGCGCTGACGTCCGTCCTCTGTGCCAGCCACGCTACCTCTTGTTCGAAGCTTTTGGTAAAGCGGCTTCCCTTGTCTGCCCAAGGCACCTTTTCTCTGACCACTCCACACCGCCGACATACCACTCGTCGGATCGAGTAGCGAAGATAGGTCCGGACTCCGAACAGGTCCAAGTGCCGCCAGTAGCGATTGTAGCGATCTTTGTTCTTGCGGACCTTTCGTCCGCAAATCCCGCACAGAGGCTTCCTCCTCCGTGGTACTACATCCACCACCACTCTGGCTTTGTCCGCCTGGAAGTGGAAACCTCGGACCCACAGGCCTTGCAATCCGATGAGCTTGTTGACTAACGTAGTAACGCGCATCGCGGGAACGCTCTTTTCTCTTTCGGAAAAAAAGATTCTAGCGTTCTCGCCGATGCGCATCTACACATGGCTTACCCTCTCAACCCACGGGCCTCACCAAATGCCACTGCCCCTCAGCGGGAGACGAGGCTGTGGGAAACGCCCCCACGGTTCTGGTCGTTCAGACCTTGCTCACGACTGAGTTCTCTTCGAAGCCTGGAAGGGCGTTTTCCATAGCCTCCACTAATCGAGCCCCCCCTTCCTTATTCCATATGAATTAATCTTTCTTGTATATATATCAGGAGGGGCCTGTGGGCGCTCGTGGGAAACGCGAAGCGTTTTCCAAGCGATTGTGGAAAACGCCGCTCCACGTTTGTACGTGCTCACAACCTTTCCCTAAACGCCTCTCTCGCCCGGAGTTTCCGGCGTTTTCCACAATCGCGGCAGCGTCCATAGGCCATGCCCTCCAACACAAATCAGATCCCCCGAAACGACAGGAGAACCGTTTTTTTCTCGTGGTGGCCGCTTTTCAACCCCGGATTCGGGTGTTACGCTGGTCGTAACCAAGAAAACTGCAGTTCTGGGGGGGTCCTAATCCATGACGTCCAAGATCGCTTATCTTTTGGCGCTCGGCCTTCTCGTGTCGGTTTGTGCGGCGTCGCATTCTCAGTCGTTGGGCGAGCTTGCCAAGAAAGAGCGGGAGCGGCGCGAGAAAAACAAAGACAACGGCGTCACCGCGCGCGAGTTCTCGGAAACTGAGATCTTCGAAGATGATGACGAAGAAGAAGCAGACGTCGACGATGCGGGCGTCGAGGGCGAAAGCAAAAGCGATGTACCGGGTGACGCAGCATCCACTTCACCTCTTCCTAACCGCATCGACGTCGCCGTCGAGCCCGCCGACGACTCCGAGAGGATCGAGGAGGAAAGCCGCGATCGGAAGCTGCAGGAAGCCGAGTGGCGCAACCGATTCCACGAGGCGCGGGAGCGCGTTGGCCTCGCGCGGGAGCAAAAGGCGGTTTGGGACGGAGTCCACTACGTCGAAGGAATCAAGCTCGTCGACGAGAACGGGAACGTCGTCGTTGAATCGCTCGACGACCTTCGCCGTTTCGTGGCGGAAGCGAGCCAAGAGCTCACCGACGCCGAGCGCGCGTTGAGAAACCTCGGGGAAGAAGCCCGCCGCGCCGGCGTGCCGCCCGGCTGGCTACGCTGAGCCGCCAGCGGCAGGGACGAGCGTTCCCGCTGCGACGCTGACGAAAGCCGCAACAGCCGCGCCGTCACCGAGCACCGACCCCAGGCGCGCGAGCTCGGGCACGACTGTCTTGCCTTTGACGTCGATCGAAAGCTCGCTGCCACTGCGGCTTTCGAGGGTCGCACCCTCGCCGATGTGCACACCTCGGCCGAGGACGGAATCCAGAACTCTCGCCCCCTTGCCGATGTGTGCGCCTTCGAAAACCGAAACGCCCTCGAGAACCGCGTCATTCTCGATCGTGGTTCCGGCCCCGATCGTCGTGGGCCCAAGAAGGCGGACCCCGTCGCCGATGCGTACGTCGTCACCGATCCAGATCGGTCCTTCGGTGTCGACGTTCCCAAGCGAGCCTTCGACACGTTCCCCGACTTGCTCGAAGACACCGAGATCCCGCGCACGGCCAGGTGCGGACCAAATGTGATGGATCGCCGTGAGCACGTCCCACGCGTAGGTCAGCGGTAACCACCATTGGCCTATCCGTTGTGGGCGGATCGAGGAGGCGTTGACGAGACGCAAGATGAAATCGGGA
The DNA here is from genome assembly GCA_965237955.1 of Candidatus Marinacidobacterales bacterium. Lineage (GTDB taxonomy): Bacteria > Acidobacteriota > Vicinamibacteria > Marinacidobacterales > SMYC01. The sequence goes on from OZ250169.1 coordinate 7,375,413, forward strand.
AGCTCGAGCTCCCCGCGTGGGCTCAGCGGAAGATCCTCGAGCAGTTCGAGGTCACTCGCTTCAACCGAGTAGCCTCCGACGCTGCACCAAGAGCCCCGAGGCGCATCCGCCGGTTTCTCGACAATATCCGTGATGATGTCGTTTTCGATACGGACCACGGCGCGATTCTGTGGGTCGGTTGCTTGGGTGACGAGAAGACCGCGTCCACCGTCGGCGAGATTTTTCAGATCGTCGTGATGGTAGAAATCATCCCCGTTCAAGATGAGGACCCGCTCGTCGACGAGGGGCCGCGCCGCCGCCACCGCGTCCGCGGTTCCGCGCTGTTTTTTTTGCTCTACGTACCGGAGCCGAATCCCTGTGTGCTCGTCTCCGAAGTGAGCTTCGATTTGCTCCTTGCGGTAGCCAACGACGAGGAGCGCTTCGTCGACGATTCCCGAGAGCTGCGCGAGTTGATGCTCGAGGAGTGGCCTATCCCAAATCGGAACCAGCGGTTTCGGTCGCGTGCTCGTGAGGGGATAGGTGCGGGTGGAGCGCCCCGCGGCGAGGATCACAGCTTGCATGCGCTCGCGAGAGCGTACCACGAGGTCGCGGACAACGCGCGATCGGGGTAAACTAACCGACAATTTAGAGAGCTCACTATGGCCAGTTTTGTCGCAGAGCGCGCTCTGCCGCACCTCCAGGTGGTCGACTTGTCTCGAGTGCGGCCCCAGGAGCTCAAGAACCTTTGGGAGCGTGAGGTTCGCTTGTGGCGCGACAAGCTCGACTGGGATGTCTCCGGAGCGATGACCGCACTGGAGCGCGCCGTCGATCGGGGGGGGCTAACCGGTAAGGCGATCCGGTGTGGCGGGGCGGTTGCCGCTTACGCTTACTACGTCGTCGAAGGCGAGCGCGGTGTGATCTTGGGGCTGGTCGTTTCGCCGTCGTTCCGTGGTCGTCACATCGGGACCGCGATCGTGGACGCCATCGTCGACGAGATCGACCACCGCAACGTGCGACGGATCGAGACGCAGTTCATCTGCTTCGATGCCCCGTGGCTTATGTCGTGCTTTGAGGAGCAGGGTTTTTCGACCCACTGGCGCGAGTTCCTGCGGGTGTCGATCTCGCGTCCAAGGCCGCAACACGCGTCTTCGAATCAAGTCATGATTCTTCCGTGGACCGCGTGGAATCTTTCGGGAATGGCCGCGCTCATGGAACAGGCGCACCGCGGCGGCGTCGATTCGGTGATGAACGAGCTCTACCGAACGAGCGACGGTTGTCGCATGCTGTTGAACAACATCATCCGTCAGCGAGGCTGCGGCCGATCGCTCACCGAAGCCTCTTCCGTTGCTCGCGAGCGGTCCACCGACCTCCCTGCCGGCTTCGCCATCGTCACCGAGATCGGACACCGGCACGGGCACCTTGCCCAGGTTGCCGTGGCGCCGACGTTTCAAGGGCAAGGCGTGGGGCATCGCTTGGTGGGTCATACGTTCTCGCGTCTCGGTGAGCTCGGGCTCGACACCTTGTCGCTCATGGTGAGCCGGGGAAACGAGCGGGCGGTCAGCTTGTACCGCTCGATGGGATTCGAGTCGACCTATCAGTTCCCGGTGTTCTCTCGCGAGCTCTGAGCGGGCTCGAGGACGGAGCCGAGCACTTCGATCTCGGTAAGATCGGGACGCGCCCCATCGATGCCGCGGAGCCTCAGACGGAGCCGTCGAGTGTCGACCGGATCCACCTTGGCGACCTGAGTGCCGTCCAAAGGCGTTTCCAGAAGGCCGGAAACAAGCTCGGTCACAGCGGGCCAGTCGGCTGGAGTCTTGGTGTGCATCGAGAAGTGATCGCTCGCGTCTTCGATCAGGACCTCGACACTCGCCACCGGCGCCCGCGGAACCGGTCCGTAGTGGAAGCGGAAGCCTTCGACACGTGCAAAGGCCGCGAGCTCCACATCGATCTCGAGCTCGGGTGACGTCCCGGAGGGACGCTCGTCGACATTGCCGTCGAACAAGAGTGCCTCGCTCCCCGAGCTCGGGAGTCGTGTTAGCGTCTCCCAGTGCGAGCTCGTTTCGCCGGGAGCCGGCACGACCTCGTACACCGTCTGGCTTCCGAAATCCCTGATAGGAAGGAGCGCCGCCCGATGCTCCTCGAGCCCGGAGAGCAGACGCGGCAGGGCGCGCGCGCGAAACGCACCCAAGTGCAGCACGACATAGCGCACCGACAATCGCCGCACGAGCGCGATCGCGTCGGGCGAGGGAAAACGCGCCAGAGCGATTTTCATCCATTGATGGGACATCGGAATGAAGCCGCTGTCTCCGTTCAGCGTGGGTCGAAAGTCGTGGTGGCGTGCCCAGAACATGTAGCGCGTGTCGACGACCTTGAACGGCAACTCCACGATCGGGCCCGGCTTCGCGTGATCGCGCAGCCACGCATAGACTTCGGGCGGCTCGTCGCGGTGAGGCGCGAGGCGGTAAGGAAGTGCGTTCGACTCGAAAGCGAAGAAGAGCCCGATCGCGGCGCATGCCGCTTTGCGCCGGTGAAGGCGTCCGCTGCCTTCGAAGAGCCGCGCGAGGGCGAACGCGGAGAAGACCGACAAACTCAGGAGTGGCAAGAGTCCGAATCGCGTCAACGCCCTCAAACCGCGGAAGAACACCACATGCTCGTACAAGAACGGATACACGGGCGTGGACGGGCCGAACGACAAGACGATCCCGGCGACGAGGATGCCCGCGTAGCAGATGCCGATGCGGCGCCGAGCGGGGTCCTTCAAAAGCATTACCAGGCCGGCGACGCCGAGCACCAGAAGCGTGAGCCCGGGGAACAAGTAATCGGTGCGTTCGGCTTCGGTCGTCACCGCTTCGCTCAACGTCCGGTAGAGGTGGCTCGAAGAGGCCAGATACGCTTTGGGAGTTGCTGACAAACCACCGAGTCCGCTCAAATCCCACTCGACACCGAGCTCATGATGAACCCACATATATGGTAGGGCGAACGGCACGAGAACCAGCGCCATCGCAACCAAGGCTATCGCGACGTGAGAGAGCTCGCGCCACGAGAACCCGGCGTAGGGGAGCAGTGAGACGAGGACAATGCCGAGCGCCACCGATGCCATCGCGCCCAAGTACGTTCCCGAGAGAGCTTGGAGCACGAACGCGGCGGTCGCCACGACCAACCAGCGCGCCCGGCGGGTGGCGATGTAGCGATGCAATCCCGCGAGAAACAACGGGATGAACGCATAGAGTTGCATCTGGATGTGCGGCAGGCGGTTGAAGCGAAACGGCGCGAACGAAAAAAACAGACCGGCGAGAATAGCCGCCAGGTGGCTTCGGGTGAGAGAAAACGCGAGCAAATACATGCCGAGCGCGGACGCGAACATCGCAAAAAGGAGAATGAGGTTGTTCGTCAGCACGAGATCGTTCGTCACCGCGAGCAAGGGTAGAGCCATGATGCCCTGCACGGTGAGGTGCTCGGAATAGGCGAGTGATAGCGGCAGCGGGTAGAACGTATTCGCATCGAAGAGCTCGAGCGGCTCGTGCACCAGCTGATGCGCAACCCACGACATGGCCCACGCATTCAACCGCGCGTCGCCGTTGTCGAGACGCGAGAGAGACGCCGGGCTGAACGCGAGGGGGTAGCTGAGTACGACCGTCGCCAGGGCGAAAATCAAAACCGCGGCGGCGAGCTCCGATGAGGTAAGGGAGGCGTTTTCGTCTCGTCGAGCGGGAGGACGGCACGAACGCAGGCGGGCCCCCATCCCGCGCGAGGACCGCGGGGCGGGGCGTGGCACCGCCGCTTTTTTCCGGGGCACCTACGGATTGAATCGCATCCGCGGGGGTGGATCAAGTGTTCAGCATCCAGCATTCAGCATCCAGCATCCAGTTGGAGCTCGACTCTGCCTTCGGCAAAGTTGATCTCCCCGACGGCGAGATGTGCCATGTTCCGGCGACGTTAATTTGGGGGCAAGGTCTGCGAAGTGAACTGGATGCTGGATGCTGAATGCTGGATGCTGATTCGAGTTGCGGCGGAGACCGTGCCAGGTCTAAAATACCCGATTTGTCGCACAGGATTTCCATCTCGACAGGAGGATATTTGGATGAGCCGGGACGGTCAGCATCTTTTTACATCAGAGTCGGTGACGGAGGGACATCCGGACAAGATTGCCGATCAGATTTCCGATTCTATTTTGGACGCCCTTATCGGCGAAGACCCCATGTCTCGGGTCGCGTGCGAGACGATGGTGACCACCGGCATCGCCATCATCGCTGGTGAGATCACGAGCAAGTCCTACGCCGATCTGCCTCAAATCGTCCGCGACACCATCCGCGACGTGGGTTACACCCGCGCGAAGTTCGGGTTCGACTTCGAGACCTGCGCCGTCCTTTCCACCATCAACGAGCAGTCGCCCGATATCGCCATGGGCGTCGATCCCGGCGGTGCCGGTGACCAGGGGTTCATGTTCGGCTACGCGTGCGATGAGACCGAAGAGCTCATGCCCATGCCGATTACACTCGCGCACGGACTGGTGCGGCGGCTCGCCGAGGTGCGCAAGAGCGAGATCCTCGACTACTTGAGACCCGACGGCAAGAGCCAGGTGACGATCGAGTACGACGGTACCCGTCCGGCCCGCGTCGAAGCGGTCGTGATCTCGTCTCAGCACTCAAACCTCGTCAAGATGGAAACGCTCCGCGAAGAGGTCAAGGAGCAGGTCATCGAGCACGTCATCCCCGGTGATCTACTGGACGATCGGACGAAGTACTACATCAACCCGACCGGGAGGTTCGTCGTCGGTGGACCCCAAGGTGATTGCGGGGTCACCGGCCGTAAGATCATCGTCGACACTTACGGCGGTGTGGGCAGCCATGGCGGCGGTGCTTTTTCCGGCAAAGACCCCACAAAAGTGGACCGCTCAGCGTCGTACATGGCGCGCTACATCGCCAAGAACGTCGTCGCGGCAGGGCTTGCCAAACGAGTAGAAGTGCAGCTCGCCTACGCGATCGGCGTGGCAGAGCCCGTTTCCATCATGGTCGATACGTTCGGTTCGGGAGAGCTCGAAGAGAGCAAAATCGCGTCGCTGATCCGCCAGCATTTTCCGCTGACTCCGAACGAGATCATCGCTCACCTCGACTTGCGGCGGCCGATCTTCAAAAAGACCGCGGCGTATGGGCACTTCGGCCGAAGCGAGCCCGACTTCACCTGGGAAAAAACCGACAAAGCCGACGAGCTCCGCCAAGCAGCCTCGTAGACCTTTTTTCAACGCAAAGTCGCAAAGGCGCAAAGTGAGCGCCTTCGGCGCGCATTCCCGTGCATGGAGATCCCGTCCGCAAGGAGAACCCTTGCCCGAGGAACTACCCTAGACTTTGCGTCTTTGCGCCTTTGCGTTGATTTTTTTGGGATCTAAGGGCCGGCGACAAAATAAGTTCCCGTTTTCAAGACGGTCGGATGGTGTAGTTCCATTTGGGTAGAGTCTGGTCCTTTGTAACGGAAAGCGCCTGCATCCGCTCGTCAGTGATTTTGACGCCCTTCGGATAACGACGCCGGATAAGGTGTGCGCGTACTCGCAAACCGGAAGAGGTGGTGGTCGTGCGGATGTATTTGAGGATGGTTTCGTAGCTGTCGAGAGGCCTGCCCGCCCAGTTCTTGCTGATCTCGCTGAACAGACGGTGCTCCACTGGATTCCACTTGGATGTACCGGACGGATAGTGGGCTATGGTGATAGCGATGTCGTGGCGATTGCAAATCCGCGTTTGAAGCCCGTGCTTCCAACCCCGACACCGATAGCCATTGCTGCCCCCGGCGTCTGCCAATATCGCGAGGTCACGGGCTGCAGGATAGCGTCGCCGTCCTTCCGTTCGCCACCACTTCTCGATGGCATTCACGGCGAAGTCCGGGGTGTTGTACGAGGTACCAATGAACACTGTCCCGCGGTTCGCGAGCAGATCGTAGACGCCGTAGGGGATTGCGATGCCGTTCGATTCGGAACGGAAGTCATGGTCTTTGACGAGAGTCGGCTCACGGTTCCAGGCCTGCCCGCCGTTTTTGAATAATCCCACCAGCTCCCGTTTCTTCGTGTCTACGCTGATGATGGGATGACCAGCTGCGGCAAAACGCTCGCGCAGTTCGGCGATACACGCGAATTGGGTATCGCGATCTTCGGACGTGGCACCGCACAGCTTCTTGTGGTTCACCCGCAACGAGAAGCCGAGCTGTTTGAGCAGTCGACCGACGGTTTTGCTGCTGACGTTCACACCGAGGCTTCTTAGCTCGCAAGCAATCTTGTCGGTGGTCCGCCGCGTCCATTTCACTCCCGTCATCGGATCGCCCGCGGTGTCGTGCTTCATGAGTTCTTCGATCTTGGCGATGACTTCTGGCGTTTTTTTTGCACGGCGCGCCGTCCGCCACCCTTTCGCCGAACTCCGTCGAGCTCAACATCTCTCATTAGCAATTCCCTACGACCTCTGGCTACCGTGCTCGGATCCATCCCGAGCAGTTCGGCAATCTGTTGGTCGCCACCGTGACCGAGCTTCATGGCCTCGACCCCCGCGTAGAGACGGCGCTGCTTTTCATCGAGCAGGCTGTAGAAAAGAACGATCGCAGCCTTCAACTCCACGGGGAGCACGCGGACTCCCCCGACCCAGCCCAACGTGGAAGGTGACGCCTCATGTACCTGGCGGGCCGAGAGCTGTTGCTTGCGCGTGCTCACATCGGTGGCCAGATACAGATATCGGCCGAACACCTGCTCGCGCGCCAATCTTTTCTCTCGGACCAGTTTCAACAGAGGAGCCTTGACGTCAACCTGCACCTCGTCCTCGAGCTCGTCGACGTAGTAGCCTGCCTCACAGGCCGCGACCAACGCTTTTACCGTCGCAAGCAACGTCCCGTACTTCGAGAACCACACTGAGCGCAACGACCAAAGACCTTTTCGATCGAACTGGGCGATCTCGTCCAACGTGTAGTAGCTACCACGGTGGGAGTAGCTTGTCCGATACGCCAACTCATTGAGCTTTCGGAAGACGGTCGAGTCCACATCGGTACCCAACACTGCCTTCAAATCATCGAGGGTAGCTATTTTGTGCTTCCTCAACAGGCGGTCGAGATCTTCAGACTGATAGCTCGTAGGTCTCATAATAGGAGAAGTGCTCCTTGATAGGCGTAATCCTCCCTAAAATGAGGACCGTTTGTCAAACACGCGCTGGTTGCTGAAGATCTACAAATGTTCCGTTTCTAGGGAGCTTGCCAGGCTCTCGTGATGCCAGACGACATCGCGATCACGACCTGAAACAGGAAGAGTGTGCTCAAAACTAGACAGTTATTTTGTCGGCGGCCCTTAGATGACATTTTAGCTACCCCCTCTAATACTCCCTTCCCATCAGGCGGAATGCGGGCGCGGATGGGCTCATCGAAAATCACGTTCGCGAGAAGCGACGCTTCTCTCAGAGGGAGGATGCTCGAGCGCAGCCCTGGCCAGCCTTTCCACCTGCTCGCGACGTTCGGCACCCATTGGAGGAGCCTCCGACTGGTTTGGGCTGGCCCAATTGGTGCAAAGATAGCTCCGCACAGGCCGAAAAGTCAAAGGGCGAGTGGTGCATCGTCAAAACGGCACCGCCCATGAAATCAAGGACTTGCTCTCCGCTTGAGTTCCGGGCCGAAGGGCGAAACTCCGCCACTATGCTCCGTGTTCTCATCTTCCTCGTCTCGCTCGTGCGATCCGCAAAGGCACGAGCGTCGCGAGCTGGTCCTTTGTCACAGACACGGTCGGGGAGTTAGGATCGGCTGGCCGGGAGGGTCGACCATTTCGAGGAGCCTTTGGTTCGCTCGTGATATATGGCGATACTTCCCGGCGCTCTTGCGTTAGCGTCTTTTTGTTGCGCAGGCGCTTTCGCACTTCCTGAGTCACCTTCCACTGCGCCGCTAGCTCGCGGGCCTCGATCTTGGTAATCGGATGGTCATCGAGGTCGCGGACCTCATAGGGATGCTGCTCTCGGAGCACGGCGAGGATGCGTGGGATCAGCATGCGGTTGGCGATGGTGCATAGGGCAGAGTTGTGGTGCTTGCCGCGGTGAACCATCAGATCGTGGTACAGGCGGGCGCCGTGAGGGTCGAGCCGACGAAAGTGATCGGCAACGAGGTAGAGGTCACGCCGTATAAGAGCAGGTCCTTGTTTGGTGATATGAGTTGCTTTGCGATCGGAAAGACCAGTGGCCTCGGTTTCCGGAAACAGTCCCACGAAGCCCTGGGCTTTGCGGGTTGTCGCGAAGCGCTCGGGCTCACCGAAGTAGCTGAAGATGGTAGGAGCGGTCATCTCGGCGATGCCCGGAATACTCATGAGCAATCGCTCGGGATCGCAACGCAGATAGGCGTTGTCGAGTCGCTTCTCTTTGTCGCGAAGTCGGAGCTCGACTTGCTCGACCATTTCGATCAACTCGATGGTGTGAGCCCGGTTGGAGTCGATTTGCTCAGCAGGCAAAAGCTGATGGAGGCCCAAAGATGACGTAGGCATCGACGTCGTCCGTCTTGACCTTCGGTGAAAGGCATTTCCGAAATTCCTTCACCTGGTTCGGTTTCGCGAAGCTCACTTCGTGACCTCGAGCTCGGAAGAAGGCGCTGGCATACTCGCTCGTGGGATACGATGGCTCCATCACGATTCGCCACGCAAGCATTGCCTTCACTTCTGATTCCAGAGGTTGTCCGGACGGACACCCAGGCATCAACCCTGGTTGACACCAAGCGCGACAAGGGCAAACGACTCGACGTCTTACGACTTGCCGAGCTTTGCGCCACAAAGGCTCGAGCCCGGTGTCAACTTGAGTCGTCGACGAAGAAGATCTCGGGTGGGTAGACGTATGCCTGAGGAAACATGCCTCCCCGAAGCAGATTTGCGATCTTGAGAGCATCGATGCGGTCGTTCTTGGCCTTGCCTCCGTGACATAGGGCACGCCGCGACCGCGACGTTTGCCGAACGTCCAAGGAGCCCGAAGGTCCGGCCGTACAGAAGCGTGCTGTTGTTGATGGCGGCGTTGACGTCGTCGAAGGGCAGCGCGGGATCGAAGAGCAGCTCGCCCGTCGAGCGGCCATAGCTGAGCACCATGATGTTGTCGCCCGTGGGAGCCGGGGCGTAGAACCGCGGTGTGAGCTCCTGCGCGGTCGCGGTCGCCGCTGCGGCCACCACGGGCAGGAGAAGGACGGCCAGTCGGACCGTCACGAAGGATGCGCCACCCGGCGATCGGCAACCCGCCCTCGTTCGATCCCTCGCCTCTTCTTCCCACCGTGTCGCGGCGTCATGGCGAAGAATCTCCACCCTGGCTCAGCTCGACCTGTCGGTAGCCGCCCGTGCTCCGGAAGTAGAGCAGGAGGATCAGATAGCCCACGGCGAGGAACGCAGGCACCACGGCCGTCCACTTGAGCGCCATCCGGCCACCGAAGATTCGCGCTTCGGAGACGGGGCCTTCGTCGACGCTGGCGTTGGGTTGGCCCGTCGACCGCCACCACTCGTCGAGACTCGTGATGGCCGGCACCGAGCGACCCTGCTCCGCGAGCAGACGCACCGAGCGCTCGAGCTCGGCGGCACCGTCGGGCTCCAGGAGGACGCCCACCTTCGCGCCGTCCAGGCCCCTGATCTTCGGGAAGGGACCGAATCGGCTCTCCTTCTGCGCCGCATAGCGCTCGTAAGTGGGCATCGACGCCTCCTGCAGGGACCGGGAGGCGTAGAGATCCTGCTTGTAGCCGATCCCGGGTCCGCCGAGAAGCCCCGCGCTCAGCATGCCGATGCCGCCGACGGCGCCCATCGTGACGGCGCCCCCGCGGGGGAACCGCTCGCCCACGACTCCGAGCATGGTGGGCCAGAAGAACGTCTTGCCGATCCCGTACACCGTGACCGCGGCCCAGACGAGGAGGGCCGACTCCAGAGAGCCGAGCATCAGGAGACCGATGCAGGCGACGACGGCGCTACAGAAGAGAAGCCCCAGGGGATTGATCCGCTCGACGATGGGCCCGGCGAAGAAGCGGAGAACGAACATGATGCTCGAGGCGTAGACGAAGAGGAGGAACCCCTGTCCGGTCAGGATCGAGTTCGTGATGTTCGTGATCCAGCTGTCGGTCCCGAGCTCGACGTAGCCAATTCCGGCGTGGAGGAGCAGCAGGAACAAGAGGATCGGCGAGGCGAGCTCCCGGAGCATCTGGCCGTAGGCCACCCCGGCGGCCCGGGCCTCGGAGATCGGGAACCGCACGCCCAGGATCATCACTCCGTAGATGACGACCGGAACGAGGAAGAGCGCCATCGGCACCTCCCACCGAACCCTTCCGACGATGAGCGCCCCAAGGAGGCCTCCCAGGATGAGACCCCCGGGCCACCCCGCGTGGAGGATGTTGAGATAGTGGGTCTTCTGCTTGGGATAAAGCGTCGCGGCCAAGGGGTTGATGACCGCCTCGCACAGCCCGTTCGCCGCCGCAAACATGAACATCCCCACGTAGAGGCACCAGTACGTGGCCTCCTGTCCGAGGGCATTGAAGGTCGGTGTCGCCGCAAGTGTGACGACCGCCGAGAGCAGGTGCAGCACGAACGCCAGTATCAAGAGGGCCTTGTAGCCCACACGGTCGGTGATCAAGCTCGCGGCGAGGATCACCAGGCCAAAGCCGACGAACCCGCCTCCGGTGATCGTGCCGAGCTCGAGCTGGGTGAACCCGAACTGGTTGCCCCATTCCCTGAGGATGCCCCCGCGGACGGCAAACCCCACGCCGGCCGCAATGAGCGTCATGAAGCTCGCCAGGAAGATCCGCCGTCCAGGAATCTGCTCGGTCATCGGTGCCCCCTCATTGTTCCGGCCAGAACTGCTGCATCTTCGTCCGCAGGAAGTCGGCGCTGCGTTTCATCTGCCCCATCATCTCGATCCAGCCCTCGAGGGACAGCGAGCCGTCGGCGCAGAGCCCCTGCATCCAGGCCTTGGGAAACGCCGCGAGCTACGGCACTCAGTCCATCCTCGAGAGGTTGCGCCAAAATTCTTCGCTTCCTCGAAAGCGAGGGGCTGTTGAGCGACGAACGTATCGAGCTTCTCACGTCCTTTCGCCATAGCGGATTCTCCGTCGACATGTCTCCCGCGGTATGGCTCGAAGACACGCAAGGGCTCGAAAGGCTTTGCCGTTATCTGCTTCGCTGTCCGGTGAGCCTTTCGCGGATTCACTGGACCCCGGGAGCCAAGACACTGTTCTACGAAGCGAAGGCCTCCCACGACGACCCCCTCTATTCTCATCCGCAAGGAGAGACACTCGACATCTTCAAGTTTATCGCCCGCGTGCTGACGCAGATTTTGCCGAGAGAACAACCTCGAAGGAGCCCGATGCGGACGATTCTACAGCCTCGCAAACACGGCATTCACTACTTCGGCGCCTATTCCTCGAAGGCACGGGCTTACCGCGCAAAGCGAAAACTCACGCTGCAATCATTCGCTCTGAAGGATACCCAGGCCGCTCAGGATGACCCTCCACTCTCACCGCAAAAGCGCGCCACTCTGAGACGAAGCTGGGCGCGCCTCATTCGACGAGTCTATCTTACCGACCCCTTGAAGTGTGAGTGCGGCGGCGAACTCCGCGTGATCGCCTTCATCACCTCTCTGCCTTGGTGCACAACTCGCGATCTCGGTCCACAATTGTCCTTTACTCACGGATTCGAGGTTCCCCATGAGCATTTTCAAACGCACTCAGCGGAAGTATGTGAAGAAGGCCTATCGCGTGAGGAATTGGCGTGAATATGAGGCGGGTCTACGCAACCGTGGGAGCCTGACCGTCTGGATCTCGCTCACCGCCGGCAAGCTTGTGAACTGGGACGCGCCCCGGCCGAGGAGGAGGAAACCGGGCCGTCAACGCAAGTACTCGAACCACGCCATCGAGACGGCTGTCACCCTGGGCATGGTGTTTCATCTGTCATCTAGGCAGAGCGAGGGATTGCTGCGATCGTTGTTCGCTCTGATGAAGCTAGACAATGATGTGCCCGATCACACCACGATCTCGAGGCGCAAGGCGAAGCTGGGTAAGGTCCCCTTCTACCAAGACAAGCAGAAGACGCCGTTGCACATCTTGATCGACAGCAGCGGTCTCGCTGTCCACGCCGGCCAGCTGCGCAGAGCACCAAAGAGCAGGGACTATCGCAAGCTCCATCTGTGTGTCGACGAGCAGAGTGGCGAAGTCGTCGCCGGCGAGCTGACGAGCAAAAGAGCCCGCGATTCATCGCGGGTTGCATCGCTTGTCGGACAGATCGACAGTCCCATCTCATCGGCCAGAGCTGACACCGCATACGACGCCGGCGGCGTCTATGAGGCGATCGAGAATCACAGCGCTCATCGCTCGCCGAGGGTGCTGATACCGCCGCGCAAGGGCGCCCAGCTCGCATCGGGGCCGGCGAGCAGCCGACAGCGCAATCGCAACATTGCAGCACAAGATCGGCTCGGCAAACGAAAGTGGCACACAGAATCGGGCTACAGCAAACGGAGCAAAGTCGAGACAACGTTCCATCGCTACAAGGCTATCGTGGGCTCAGCGATGCGAGCGAGAGGGTTGGCGGCACAGAGAGTCGAGGCAAGGATCGGGTGCAAGATTCCCAACACCATGACGGCGCTCGGGATGCCTGATAGCGAGATGATCGGATGATGGGAGTCGGGGCCAAGCGAGCTATCGGCCTCTATCGGAGTTGTGCACCAAGGCAGCGAAGCGTTGCTTGGTGCGCAGTCTCAGACGGTCCGCCTCGGCCTTCACCTGCCGGAGCGTTCCGTGCTTCCGGTACAGCGCATAGAGCGTCCGGACCGTTTCGGCCTCAGCCTCGTTGATGCGCAGCGTACGTTCGTCCTTCTCATAGCCTAGCGGTACGCGACCGCCCATCCATAGTCCCTTGCGCTTGGAGGCAGCGACCTTATCGCGGATCCGCTCGGCCGTGACCTCGCGTTCGAATTGTGCGAAGGACAGCAGCATATGCAGCGTCAGTCGTCCCATGCTGGTCGCGGTGTTGAAGGACTGAGTCACCGAGACGAAAACCGCGCCGGCCGCCTCGAGCCGCTCGACGAGCTTTGCAAAGTCGGAGAGGGAACGGGTCAGCCGGTCGACCTTGTAGACCACAATCTGGTCGACGAGACCTGCGTCGATGTCGGCGAGCAAGCGCTGCAGGCCCGGGCGCTCCAGGGTTCCTCCCGAGATCCCCGCGTCCTCGTAGACGGTTGGCAGCAGCACCCAGCCCTCCGCTTTCTGGCTCGCGACGCGGCGCAGGCTTCTCGCTGCGCATCGAGGGAGTTGAACTCCTGTTCGAGACCCTCTTCCGCACTCTTTCGCGTATAGATGGCACAGCGGATCTTCTTCATGTTAGGCCTTGCGCTTGGGCGTGAGACCGAAAAAGCGTGGTCCTGACCAGTGGGTGCCGGTGATTCGCTTTGCGATGGTAGTGAGGGACGGATAGGTTTTGCCATCGAACCGATAGCCGTTGTCGACTACCTCGACCTGGTAGGTCCGGCCATTCCACTCGCGGACGAGATGGGTGCCGGCAGAAACGGACCCTGCGGGAGCGCCGGAGCTTGGTGTCTCGTTCGCCATGGCAGCCAGAGCGCGCCGGGTTGCGGCCGAAAGCCCGCCATGGGTCCGGCACTGGCGTTCGTGCAAGAGAACGCGGCGCAGGAAAACACGAGAGAGCGAGCTTGGAGGAGCAGCCCCAAAGGTCTGCTCCCAGACCCGCCGTAAGCTGGCGAAGTCCAAACCGTCCAAAACGACGTTCCGGCCAACCCCTGTATCCTGCGGCATCACCGAACGTTCGCTCTTGTGCTCGATAAAGTCCAGTCTAATGAGGGACTTCCGGGTTCGAAGTTCACTGCCCGTAGCTCGCCCCGCAGCCGATTTGAGCCAGCCGTACGCACGCCCGGTGGGCCTGTCGCTCGCCACCCGCAGCCCAGGGGTCGGAAGCCAGCCCTGCGGCGCGAAATACCCTCGATTCTGCGCGGATTCCAAGGGCGTCTAAACTGCTGATTTGTGGCCTATTTCAAAAGGGCCGAGTTTTGGCACAGGACGGGGTCGTTCGCCTACGGCGTCAAAGAGTCCGTGAGTGTGGCTCCATACTCGCCGAGTTGGGCCCACAGCGCAGCCAGGTCGATCCCAGACGTGGTCGCCAGAAGGAGAGCGATTCCGACCGCTGCCAGCACAGCCAGTCCGCGCCACCCCAGCGCTGCGCCGAGTACAACACCTGCCGCCACTCCCGCGAGAAACATCACCATGGACTTGCCCACTTGAGCCGATCGCTGGCAGTCTATACCCATGGTCAGAGCCGCGCCAAACTACCCGTCTGGTCAAAATATTCGAACGCGGTAGGGTTGAGGGCTGGCGCGGTGCTCCGTAGGCGCGGCCTATCTGTTTCTCCCCGTTTCCTGTGGGAGTGCCTCACTAGCCGCACCGTAAGTCCGTTTCCAGCCCCCGCCACAACTAAAGCCGACCTTCGCCGATATCGAATCGCTGTACGGTTAATCTCGTTCCCAAGTCCTGTATTCGTTCAGAGCACTCCACTCGTCGCCCCGCCGTGAACGTCCCTTGAGATTGGGAGAGAAAGGAATTGTCGAAATGGCTTCGCTGAAACTGTGTGCTGTGGGGTTTCGTGGGTCGCTTCCATCAAGGGTGTAGTAGACCCTTTCCGCTCCCGCCGGGCGTCGGATAGTGACGCTGTCAGAAGCTCGTTCGAACACCGGCGGGTCGAGGGTGGGATAGTAATCATGGTCCCGAAGCGCTCGAATGAACCTTTCCACGTTTCCGTCCATCAAGTCTAGAACATAGTCCCGCGCCCGCTTCCAATGCACATCCCGCGTGCGGGGACGATTCTCCCTTCCGGGGCCCGCATCGCCCCAGCGGGCCGACTCACAAAACATCGCCGCTTCCACGTAGTCCGCTAGCTTTCGAAAATTGGTTTGGTTTATATGGTCCGCGAGGGGACCGCCATTGTAGCAGGCACGATAGACGCGATCCGCGAACTCCAGCCGGAACTCTGGGCTGTCCGCCAAAGCCATCCATAGTTGGTGTAGCACGGACGTTCCGCCCGATACGAACTTGGGTGGAACCCAAGCCCCCGCATGCCCAACTTTGTCAGCAAGCCCGTAGGTATTCTCCGAATCCCAGCAGAAATACAATCCGGCACCGGGAGGGTGAATCCGAATCCCTCCATACCAATTTCGTTTTCCCCAATCTCCCGTACCGGAAAACCAATTCAGCAGGATGTAGTCGCTAAACTGGGCCGTATTCAATAGGGTTTTCATCTCCCGGTATTTTGCGGGCTCCGAGAGGTCATGCTCACGCGCATAACGGTACATGGTGATATACCAGCGCGGGTGGTTCGGCTTGCCGACTACGCCCGAATGGTTGATAGCAAACCAGTCAGCCGGATCGCCGCCATAGTACGAAGCGAGAAAACGCCGCTCTGGACGCTCCACCGCGTTATATACGCCCCAGTAAATCCCGTTCAGATAGAGATGCACGAAAATGCCGTGCGCAGCCGTACCGCTCAAAGAAAGCTGCGAGTCTCGAGCGTGTTGGTCGCGGACATAGACCGCCAATTCGCTCACTCCCGGCCAGACGAGGATCCTGCCTCTCGACCAGTTTTCTTCCCCCCCTGCCCGAAGAACGATGGTATTGAACTCTTTCACTGCAGATTCGGCATGATGCACGGCGCTCTCGAAAAAAGGGTATCTCAACATTCCTGGACCGAAATCTTTGCTGAAGACCAGGCGGAACGAGTTCTTTTCCTTGGGATGCGACCAACTATGCCTTCTAACTCCGCAATCGACCTGAAAGCCCTCGAAGTGGGAAAACTTACTGGGATAGAGGAGCTCAACCGAGGCGGGACGGGTCAGTGGACCCTTTCCAAAGTAGAGCCCTTGGCTCTCATTAAAGAGATGGTCCATGTCCATGACAATGGAGAGGGTGGGAATCGACGTCAGTCCTTCCACGAACTCCCGCTGGTTGCTCGTATTCACGACATCGGGATCGATCCCGATGTCGAGATCTGCGTACGGAGCCATATTGAAGGAGCGAAACGAAGCCGGATAATCGAATGGCAAGGTCGCCTGGTCCTTCACCGTGGTCGGAAAGATATAGGTATGGGTGTCAACGTTCGTGCTCCTCGCACCAGGTTTGTACGCCATGGCCCGAAGCACAGTCGTTTTATCCACAAGAACCTTGTTGCCGACGATTCCATGACTTACGCTCGGCTTACTGCCGTCGGTGGTATAGACGATCGTTGCGCCGGGAGTGGCGGTGGTGAGGATCACTTCGAAAGGGGTCTCATAGAAGCCGCGGTCGTGGCTGAACTTCGTATCGCCTACTGAGTCCATCCGGCCGGGTCGGCGATGCCAATCATTGAAGAGCTCGACCGATTGCCCCAACCGGGCGTTCGCAGGCGCGCTCGCAAGAACCGGATCGCCCCAAACCGGAACCAGTGACTGCCGATGCACCGCGCCCGAGGCGTCCAGCACAGGCCGCGCCGTGAATACCAGCGAGACCGCTCTCCCCTCCCACGGAGTGAGATCAACCATGCGGTCGTTCCAACGATTCCCCTCCTGTGCAGCAAGGGTCTCGCGGAACACGCGGCTCCGCTTGCTATCGGCTTCGATCTCGATCAGGAACTCTGTCGCAGGCAGGCCTGCACTGGGTGTGCCCAATACAGCCATCGAGAACTGGAGAACGGCGTTCTGTGGTACCTTCAGCGGGGACACACACCTCGATCCGTCAAACGCTGTTCGGGACTTTCCTTCCAACTCCACTTCCATGGAAGGCTGAGAAGGAGCGAGAAGGGAAACAGCGCGCTCTCTCGATGAGTCGCTGCAAGCTGCGCCAAATGCTAGCAGCATCAGGACAAGCGTGCCGATTCGTCTCTCCATCATTACGTTGCGAGGGCCAGCTGGTGCCGTCGGCACGATTGACCTGCCGACAAGAATTGTAGCACTTTGAAGTTGGGGACATGGGATCATGGTGACCGCACTGGGCGGGCAAAAGGCACGCCAGAGTGACCCCACGCGGCGGCCAGCGCGGGAGCATCGTGACCGTTGGTTGAAGACTCAGATTCAGCGTGTGCTGTGTGCCGGGGAAGAGCCGCAGGAGGTCGGGACCCAGGTTGAGGCCCAATCCGAGAAAAGTAAGGACATCAAGGGTGTCCAGGTACACCTAGACCAGAACGTGTTAGCCTGCTATATTTCGTGGTCACTCCGGCCTCGATTCTGGCCTCTCGGGTGGCTTCTTTTCCGCTGCCGCACGGCTGTGCTCCGCAAAAAGTCGATCCAGTGTTGATTGCGCGGTATAGACTTGCCATGATCGGTGGCTGCTTCGCGCCGGTTGACCCGACGACGGCACCGATGGGTGCTTCCGCGGTCAAATATTGGCGGCCGCCGCGTAACCCGTTCGCATGCTAGAGTTTCAGCCTGATTTCGAGAGGCGCAGTTCTTTCGTCGATTGTGCTCCGCAAAAAGTCGATCCAGCGTTGATTGCGCGGTTTAGACCTGCCATGATCAGCTGCTTCGCGCCGATCAACCCGACAAGGCCACCTGCGTCTTATGAACGTGGAGAGGCTCCCTCGGGCCAGACGATTGTAAAGCCTACGGCCCTTGGCCCGGTCGCAAACACAGACACTAAGCTGCTGATTTATGGTCTATTTCAAAAGGGCCGAGTTTTGGCACAGGACGGGAGTGGCGGAATCGGCGGTCAGTGTTTTGGAGGAGCGCGGGAGTTGCCGTTTCGCTTGTCCAAGTGGTCGAGAATTTTTCTAATGATTTTGTGCTCGGTGATAAAGCCGATGACGCGTAGGGTCCCTCCGCACTGACATTTCAAAGGGTCAACTTGATAGACGCGTTTGATGAGCTGCGCCCAACTTTTTCTGAGAGCGGCCCGTTTTTTTGGTGAGAGCTCGGGTTCGGCCTTGGATTTTGAATGGTCGTTGTCACCGAGGGAGTGAAGGGTGATGGCGCGTTTTTTTCGTCAGGCACGCGGTTTTCGTGGTGTTTGATCCCCCAGGTGGTCCGGATACCCTTGGTGTCCAGCAAATCCTTCAATCCGTACGGAATGCCATGGAGTGGTCCTCGGTAGTGACCGCTAGCGATCTCCTGTTCTGCTTGCCGCGCCTCACGGAGGGCGAGCTCTTCGGTCACGGTGATGACCGCCAGCAGATGAGGATCCAACCTCTTGATCCGGTTGAGGTAGAGCTGAGTTAGCTCCACCGGCGACACTTTTCCGGATCGGACCTGGCGTGACAGCTCGGTCACACTCAAAAAAGCCACGTCTTCCGGTGCCATGTCCACCTCCTAAAGGGCCACAAGGAATCAGGGATAAGCGTCGAGTGTCTGACCTTCCCCAACAAGGTTCGGCTGCTGTATGATGTCCGCCACTAGTTGGGGGGACATGGGATTTCCGGTATACCCCGAATTGTTTGAGATTACCACCGGAATGTCGACGGCTCCGGCTTCGTCGGAATTGGGTCGGCGCGGCCGGCACTTGCCTGGAGCCTTCTTCTCACATACTATCGGCCGGCAATGGGGTCGAGCCGGGGACGACTGGCCCGAATCGAACGGTTATCAGGAGTAAAATCATGAAATTCGAGCAAGCTCTTTATCTAACGGCAGCAACTCTCCTATGCGTAGTGGCCATGGGATGCGCACAGGCGGCGATTCAGGAGACGGCGACTGCCGGGGATGAGGTGACGAGCATACCGCAGTTCAAAGTCGACCCCTTCTGGCCGAAGCCGTTGCCCAACAACTGGCTTGCGGGAGAGATTGCCGGAATAGCCGTCGACTCGGACGATCACATCTTGGTCCTTCAGCGTCCGGGGACCCTGGATGAGGGCGAGCTGGGCGCGGCGCAGTCTCCGCCCATCTCGGTTTGTTGTATGCCGGCTCCCCCGGTTCTGGAGTTCGATGCCGAGGGCAATCTTCTCGACTCTTGGGGTGGTCCTGGGGAGGGCTACGACTGGCCCGGTATCGAGCACGGACTCGCGATCGACTACAAGGGCAACGTATGGGTCGGCGGGGAAGGCTCACGCGACCCGGAGACCGGCACAGGCCACAGCCTGCACGGGGACGACGAGCCGATGTGCAAAGACCACCAGGTGCTGAAGTTCAGCCGTGATGGCAAATTCCTTCTCCAGATCGGAACGTCTGGAAGGACCGGCGGCAGCAACAATACGGAGTTTCTGGGACACCCCGCGGACATGGAAGTCGATCCCGAGACGAACGAAGTCTACGTGACCGACGGCTATCTGAACAGGCGCGTGATCGTTTTCGACGCGGATACGGGGGAGTACAAGCGGCACTGGGGAGCCTACGGAAACGTGCCGGACGATACCGATCTCGGCGCCTACGATCCGAGCGCTCCCCCCTCACAGCAGTTCCGTCCCGTCGTGCACGACGTTCGGATCTCAAACGACGGGCTCGTATATATCGCGGATCGCGTCAACAACCGTATTCAGATTTTTCAAAAAGACGGCACCTTCGTGAAAGAGGTTATTATCGCCAAGGACACCTTGTACGGACGCGGATCGGTGTGGGATGTGGATTTTTCACCGGATGACAAGCAGACGTTTCTCTATAACGCCGATGGAGTCAACCAGCGAGTCTGGATCCTGCGACGAGAAGACCTGGAGATTCTCGGGTCCTTCGGCCGCACCGGCCGGAACGCCGGTCAATTCCATTGGGTGCACAAGTTAGCAGTGGACTCACAAGGCAACATCTACACCGGCGAGGTGAACCAGGGACGGCGCCTCCAGAAGTTCGTTTTACAGAACAAAGCGGCGACCGACTAGTCCCCTGGATCTTTGATTACTATACAAAGTTAGGCTTTTCGCCAGCCCATAAGATTCATAAGATTCATGCACTTAGAAGGGTTTCGGCAAGCTCTGCTTTATCTAGTTTGTTCTGATACAGGGGACTAGTGGTTTGACGATCTGAAATCGCCACCAGCAAGGTCTGTCGTTGTGAGTGCCCATCTCCTTGTGCTATCATGCCTGTGGTACCGGTGGACGCAATCTCGCGCTGGCAGGTAAGGCCGATAAGAGACAGGTGACAAGGAGACCAGAGATGTCGATGTACCAGCGCCGTCGTTTGTGGTCAACAGCTGGCGAGCCTGGGAATCAGGCCGTTGGCATCGTCCCTCGAAACCATGGTACGGCTTGCAGCCGGAGTGCAGTACCCCACGAAGATCACCCCCACCCTCAAGATGGGAGGACTCCGACCATGACCCAGCTCGCCGCCCTTCTGCTCCTCGTCCTGCTCGCTCTCGTTGTCCCCCTGCCCGTCCATGCCCAGTGCCCCCCCGGCACGGTGGCCGCGCCGGCGAGCTTCGAAACCATCATCCAGCCCGCCCTGGCCGTAGACACCAATCCGTCGGCGGACGTGGTGGAAGTCTTCCTCACCGCTCGCGAAGCCATGGTGGACTACGGCACCGGCAACCAGACCCTGGTGTGGACCTACAACGGCGTCGTGCCGGGGCCAACGATCGAGGCCGAGGTGGGCAACACCCTGATCGTGAACTTCTGCAACAACCTGCCGGACGAGACGACCATCCACTGGCATGGCATCGAGACCCCGGCGAACATGGATGGCTCCAACATCTCCCAGCTCAGCGTGCCCCCCGGCGGCACCTTCCGCTACGAGCTTCCGCTGCTGGTAGCGGGGACCTTCTGGTACCACCCGCACATCCGAACCGACAGCCAGGTCGAGCGCGGGCTCCACGCCCTTCTGATCGTCCGCGATCCGGTCGAGGACACGGCGCTCGGGCTGCCGACGAGAGAGCACCTCTTCGTGCTCGACGACACGTTGCTCGACGCCTCCGGCCAGGTGGTCCCGCCCCGCACCAGCGGCGGCGACAGGGCGACGGTGGCCCTCGAGATTCTCAACGGCCGGGAGGGTAGCATCCCCCTGTTGAACGGGGTTTCCAGGCCGCTCCTCACCATGGAGAGTGGAGTGCCCCACCGCATCCGCATCCTCAACGCCGCCAACTCGCGCATCATGCGCATGGGCTTCGTCGACCACATGATGTGGCGCATCGGCGGCGACCAGGGCCTGCTCGAGCGACCGATCGAGATCCAGCCACCGCTCTCCGACAGCCCAACGGGTGCGCCGTCGGGCGAGCCCGGATTCTCCGACCCCAACCCCAGCACGGGCCTCTTCATCACCCCGGGCGAGCGGGCCGACGTGGTCTTCGTGCCCACCGGCTCGGGCTCCATCTCGTTCCTGTGGCACGACACCCGGCGCGGCCGCCACTCCGTCTCGTTCGCCTCCGACGGCGTCTGCCCCGAGGGAGGCAGACTTTGCCGTGAGGGCGTGTCCCTGGCCCACAACCTGCCCGACGGCACCCTGCCCTGGCTCGTCTACGCCCAGATCGACCTCTTCGGCGCGAACGCTACCACCTATACCCCGCCAGCGGAACTCCGAACCATCCAGCGCATCGACACGACCGGCGCGACGGCGCTGCCGCTGATCCTGGGTCACACCTTTCCCAACTTCAACAGCGGCGAGCTGGCCGCCTTCATCCAGGGTCCCGGCAAACCCTTCGCACTCGTGACGCCCGAGGACGCCCACAAAGTAAGGGCCGGTGGCACCTACGTGTGGGAGGTCAGGAACCTCACCGACGGACTCCACAACTTCCACCTCCACGGCTGGAGCTTCCAGAAGATCGAGACCGAGTGGGTGGATTTGGACGATCCCGGGAACCCCGTGAAAAACTTCGTGGTGCCGGCCCGCTTCCTGGAGAACAAGGACACCCAGCTCCTGCCAGGGCGCTTAGGCACCGTCATTGGCCGGAGCTGGACTACCTCGCGCTTCGCCGTCACCTTCGTCGACACCGGCCGCCCGGGTCAGGTGGAGGCGGCGGGCAAAGCGCCCACGGCCCAGCGCTCCGGCGGCTGGCTCATCCACTGCCACATCCTGGAGCACTCCGCCGCCGGCATGATGAGCTTTTTCGAGGTCTCCAACTAAGGACTCGAAGACGTAGTACATTCCGGTAGCGGCCTCGTAGTACAGGCCTCCCATCGCACCGGGCAGGGTTACCTGGTGGTAGTCGACGACGTTTGAAGAAGGACTGCGGTGACAAAAGCATCGACGGCGTTTCCTGACGATCCCATCCTTAGTAGCGATCGAAGTAGCTCTGGATCGCGACCGGATCCTGTGTCTTCAGCAGCGCAAGCTTGAGAAGTACACGTGCCTTGGGAGCGTTGAGATCGCCGGAGGCTACGGTCCCGACCTCGTCGTCATTGACCTCTCCGTTGCGTCCCACCATCCCGCTCGGCACCCTGGTGGAGCGAACCACGACCACGCCCTTCTCGATCGCTCGCTTGACGGCCTCGAGCGCCGGGCCAGTCATATTGCCGTTGCCCACGCCGGCCATGACCAGGCCATTCGCGCCATTGGCTACCGCGCTGTCGATGAGATCCGGCGACACGTCGGCATTGATGTAGATGATGTCGACCCTGGGAAGAGACCTCACTCCTTGAATCGAGAACTCACTCTTCGCCGTATGGGTTCGATACGGCTTGCGGAAGTACCGACTGACGCCGTAGAGCGATACGCCGATTTGGCCGCGCTCCGGTGACTGGAACGTCTGCACGTCGGTCGTGCTTGTCTTTGTGATACCCCGCGCACCGTGGATGTCGTCATTGGCCACGATCAGCACACCGCGGCCCTTCGCCTCCGGGTCGGCCGCTACGGCAACCGCGTTGAAGATGTTCAGAGGGCCGTCCGCTGACAGCGCGGTGGACGGTCGCATCGACGCGGTCAAGACTACCGGCTTGTCACTCCTCACCACCAGATTCAGAAAGTAGCCGGTCTCTTCGATGGTGTCGGTGCCATGTGTGATTACGACGCCATCGACCCCGGGGGACGCCACGAGCTCGCTGACCCTCGTCGCGAGCTCGAGCCAGATTGCGTCGGACATGTCCTGGCTGCCCACGTTTGCGACCTGCTCTCCGCTGACGTCTGCCAGTTCCCTGATCTGTGGCACCGCCTCGAGCAGGACGTCGACACCGACCTGCCCTGACGAATATCCGGCCTGGGTCTGGGTTTCAGCGGACCCCGCGATGGTGCCACCGGTTGCCAGGATGACGACGTTCGGCTTGGCCGGATCGTCGCCGGCTTGGGCGCCTAGGGCGATCAAAATGGCCACAGCCGCGCTCACAACGATCACGATCTTGTGGGTATTCACGGTGTTTCGGTGCTCTGAGCCATGAGAAATGTTACCACGCAACGAACCAGGCTATCCGTCTGGGACGCCACGCGTATCGGCTCTGTTCTCTTGGCCGCATGCTTGCCAATCCGGAGACCTAGCACTTGGCGCTGAGCTCGTCGTTGACGGCTGCGGGGCGATTGTTTCGGGCATGTTTTCTTCGTCGTCGCGCGTAGTGGCCGTAGTAGAAGATCGAATGTTGATCGGTCTTCCGGAGTACATAGCCGTGAAGGTCACGCCGCCCTATGAGGCGCCTGAGGGACCAAAGCCGCCATCCACGAGCGCGCCCGAATCACCGACACCGCCGAGTATAAGCACCGAGCTCTTCGCGCCGGCGGAGGTCGCTAATACGATTACCGAGCCGCCGGAGTTCCATGGTGGCGGTCTCGGCGTCGACGGCGGGATACCGTTCTCCGACATCATGTCGCTCGACACGCTTCAGCCAAGGCTACCGCCGGTTGAATCATCGGCACCCGTCGTCATCGGCGGTGAGCTGAAGCCGCCGCGAAAGATCCACGGCGTGACCCCGATCTACCCCGCCATCGCCAGGCAGGCCCGCAAGGTGCGTATTCCGGGGCATCGTGAACGCAGATTCCAGCCGAAGGTGAACATCCATTCCAAAGCATCGTGAACACGGATTCCGGGGATCGTGAACATCGATTCCGGGGAAGGTGAACACGGATTCCAGGCAACGTGAACGCCGGTTCCGGCATCGCGAACGCTCATCGATAGCACGTTTCAAGGCAACTCTAGGTCGTACCCGGAAGGAGGACGATCTAGGAAATGGCAGCTAAGAGGTTATCGATGAGAAAAATACGAGAGGTTCTAAGGTTAAAGTACGAGCTGGGTTTTACTCACCGCATGATCGCAAAGGCACTTCGCGTGGCGGTTGGAACGGTGAGTGAGTACCTGGCCAAGGCGAAGAAGGGTGGTCTGAGCTGGCCGCTCCCGGAGGAGCTGAGCGAAGGGGAGCTGGAGGCAGG
The DNA here is from genome assembly GCA_965237955.1 of Candidatus Marinacidobacterales bacterium. Lineage (GTDB taxonomy): Bacteria > Acidobacteriota > Vicinamibacteria > Marinacidobacterales > SMYC01. The sequence goes on from OZ250169.1 coordinate 7,399,568, forward strand.
GCTGTTTCCGCCGCCGGGCTCGTCTGGCGCACGGCCGGGTCTGGACTATGCCCACATCCACGAGGAGCTGAGGCGTCACCGAGAGCTGACGTTGCTGCAGCTGTGGGTGGAGTACGCGGAGAATAAGCCGGGAGCGTACGGCTACAGCCGTTATTGCGAGCTGTACGGTCAGTGGAAGAAGAAGCTGAACCCGACGATGCGTCAACGGCATCGAGCAGGCGAGAAGACATTCGTCGATTTTTCGGGGAAGAAGCCTCACATCGTCGATCCGAAAACGGGAGAGCTCGTCGAAATGGAGCTGTTCGTCGGGACGTTGGGCGCGAGCAGTTACACCTACGTCGAAGCGACACTGAACCAGTCGCTGGAATCGTGGGCTGAAGGCCCATAAGGGGATGTCGGATTACTTCGGTGGCAGTACGGAGATCTGGGTTCCGGACAACTTGAAGAGCGGCGTGGATTTGGTGGACCGTTACGAGCCAGGGATCAACCGGACGTACGAAGAGCTGGCGACGCATTACGGTGCGGTTGTGGTCCCGGCTCGGGTGTTCAAGCCGAAAGACAAAGCGAAGGTGGAGTCGGCAGTGCAGGTGGCGCAGCGCTGGATCCTGGCGGTGCTTCGTCATCGCACGTTCTTCAGCCTGGCGGAACTGAACGAAGCCATCTGGGAGAAGTTAGAGGTCCTGAATGCGCGTCCGATGCAGAAGCTCGGTGTGAGTCGGCGGGAGTTGTACGAAAGGCTAGACCGGCCCGTACTGAAACCGCTACCGCAGGAGAGCTACGAGTTATCGACGTGGAAGCGGTGCAGAGTGAACATCGACTACCACGTGGAGGTGGAGAACAACTTGTACAGCGTTCCCTATCAGCTCATTCACGAGAAAGTCGAGGCACGGGTGACGGCCTCGGTGGTGGAGGTCCTGTTCAAGGGAAAGCGCGTCGCGTCGCATCCCCGCAAGAAAGGAAAGGGGCACTACTCCACGAACCCGGAGCATATGCCACGTTCGCATCGGGAGCACCTGGAGTGGACGCCGTCGCGGCTGCTCCACTGGGCGGAGCAGTCAGGTCGCGCCACGGGAAGGCTGGTTGCGGGGATTCTAGAGAGTCGGCCTCACCCGGAGCAGGGATTTCGCTCTTGCCTGGGAGTCATGCGACTAGGCAGCCGCTGGGGCAGTGAGCGTCTCGAGGCCGCTTGCGCACGAGCGGAAGCTTTGAGCTCTTACAGCTATCGCACGGTGAAAAACATTCTCTCGGCTGGTCTGGATCGTGTGGTGCTCGAATCGGACGCCGAAGCGAAACCGCGAGAGGAGCACGAGAACATCCGAGGCGCGGATCACTACGAAGGAGGAGAGTCCCGATGCTGACACCCGAAACGATAGAAAAGATGAACGCCATGAAGTTGTTCGGCTTGGTGTCCGCGTTCGAAACCCAGTTGAGCTCGAGCGAATACAAGGAGCTGAGCTTCGAGGAACGTGTGGGACTCCTGGTCGATGCCGAGTGGACCGCCCGCGAACAGCGTAAGCTTTCTCGACGACTGCGAGCGGCAAAGCTCCGCTATCCGGCATGTTTGGAGAACGTGAACTTCCAAGCGCCTCGAGGCTTAAACCGCGAACAGATCTTGAGCCTGGGCAACTGCCGCTTTGTCGGTGAGCGCCATAACCTGCTCATCACCAGCCCGACGGGGATTGGCAAATCGTTCTTGGCTTGCGCCTTCGTGGAGCGGGCCTGTCGTCGCGGCTTCACCGGATGCTACGTGCGAGCACCGCGCTTGCTCCACGAGCTCGCGGTCGCTCGTGGTGATGGTTCCTACGCCCGGCTTTTGACGAAACTCGCCAAGCTGGACTTACTGGCTATCGATGATTGGCTGCTTCACCCGCTGAAAGAATCGGAGAGACGGGATCTAATGGAGGTCATCGAAGACCGCGCCGAGCGTGGCTCCACACTCATCGCGACCCAGATTCCGCTCAAGCAGTGGCACGAAGCGATTGGCGACCCAAACCAGGCAGACGCTATCTGCGATCGCATTCTCCACAGCGCGCACCGCATCACTCTCAAAGGAGCTTCTCTGAGAAAGACCAAGGCTGCGCCAAAGGCATTTGACAACGCCGATGCATGAGCGAGCGAGGGACCACAGCGTCGATGCGATAAAAACGGGTGAAACCGCCAAACCCGGGGTACCAGACGATGCGGCGCCAAAACGACGCGCGAGAATGCCTCAGGAAGCGTCTTCTCGAGCCAGGCCATACCCCAGCAACCCCCCGAAACCAGCCCCACATCGCCCGGGGTTCGGCCGCGGCAGGTCGCTGCCTACGGGAGCGGGAAGGTCGCTTCGCATCTTTCCTTACGCCCGCTCCCTCCGGCACCGACCTGCCGCCCCTTGCTACACAACACGCAGGTAAGATAGGTTCACGTTTTCAATCAGTGGGAAGGAGGTCACCCAACACTTCATCGCTTCGATGAGCGTTCGGCTTCACCGGATTCGCTGTTCAGCTTGCTCTGGATTCGGCGTTCACGATGGCTGGAATACGCAGCAAGGAAGGCATCGTCACGCTACGCGCGATCATCGACGCCCAAGGCAATGTCGTGAACCTCTCAGTCGTGAAGTCGGTGGCTCTTCTCGACGAGGCCGCGATGAACGCCGTCAGCCAGTGGAAGTACGAGCCGACGCTACTCAACGGGCAGGCCGTTCCGATAGTGATGACGGTGCGAATTGGCTTCAAGTTGAGCTGATGATTTAGCCTCTCACCATGGTTGTCGTTTAAGATAGACCGCTTTTTCGCTAGGATGGCAATGTCAAAAAAGGTCAGCCAACATATCTTGAAATGAAGATGAGAAGTGTGGGCCCGGCCTTATTGGCATGGTCATTTTCGGTTGTCGCCCTTTCCGCCGGCGCGCCCGAACCACTCCTTCCGGTGCGGGTCGATACGCCCCCAGGTCATCGACGGAGTTCTGAACGACGAAGCCTGGACCGAAGCACCATTCGTCACCGGATTCAAGACCTGGCTACCCGACTTCGGCAAGGATATGACCGAGAGGACCGAAGCCTATTATGCCTATGACCGGGAAAACCTCTACTTCGCCTTCCGCTGCTTCGATCGTGAGCCGGGCAAGATAAAAACCTCGATTTCCAGCCGGGACAGTATCCGTTCTGATGATTGGATCGGCATCAACTTGGACTCGTTCAACGATCAGCAATCGGCCTTATGCGTTTTATATCAATCCCATGGGCATTCAGGAGGACTCCCGTTTCGCCGCCGGATTCGAGGACACCGGTTTCGATGCCGTGTGGTACAGCGCCGGGACACTGGATGAGGAAGGGTTCAAGGTCGAGGTCAGGATCCCTTTCAAGAGCATTCGGTATGCCAGCACCGATCGAGTAGAGATGGGGATCGTCTTCCAGCGCCACATAACCCGCTACTCGGCAAAGGGGACCTATCCGGCACTTGAATCCAGCCAGAGGTCCGCAACCCGATGCCTTTCAAACTCAAATGCATCCCATCATCTTCGAAGAGGTTGAACATTACACGCTCTTCGAGCTGCTGCCGGCAGTCACTCATAGCCAGAGAGACAATGCTGAAAGAGGAAGATCTGGTCGATGCCGAGAACCGAACCGACGTCAGCTTGACGGTCAAGTACGGTATAACTTCGGATTTGATCTTGGACGGTACGGTGAACCCCGATTTCAGCCCGTCGGGGGCTTTTCTTCAAAGCGTCCTACTTTTGGCGGATGTAATCCAATCCGTTCTGCCTGGTGATTGGACTAAGGGCCGGCGACAAAATAAGTTCCCGTTTTCAAGACGGTCGGATGGTGTAGTTCCATTTGGGTAGAGTCTGGTCCTTTGTAACGGAAAGCGCCTGCATCCGCTCGTCAGTGATTTTGACGCCCTTCGGATAACGACGCCGGATAAGGTGTGCGCGTACTCGCAAACCGGAAGAGGTGGTGGTCGTGCGGATGTATTTGAGGATGGTTTCGTAGCTGTCGAGAGGCCTGCCCGCCCAGTTCTTGCTGATCTCGCTGAACAGACGGTGCTCCACTGGATTCCACTTGGATGTACCGGACGGATAGTGGGCTATGGTGATAGCGATGTCGTGGCGATTGCAAATCCGCGTTTGAAGCCCGTGCTTCCAACCCCGACACCGATAGCCATTGCTGCCCCCGGCGTCTGCCAATATCGCGAGGTCACGGGCTGCAGGATAGCGTCGCCGTCCTTCCGTTCGCCACCACTTCTCGATGGCATTCACGGCGAAGTCCGGGGTGTTGTACGAGGTACCAATGAACACTGTCCCGCGGTTCGCGAGCAGATCGTAGACGCCGTAGGGGATTGCGATGCCGTTCGATTCGGAACGGAAGTCATGGTCTTTGACGAGAGTCGGCTCGCGGTTCCAGGCCTGCCCGCCGTTTTTGAATAATCCCACCAGCTCCCGTTTCTTCGTGTCTACGCTGATGATGGGATGACCAGCTGCGGCAAAACGCTCGCGCAGTTCGGCGATACACGCGAATTGGGTATCGCGATCTTCGGACGTGGCACCGCACAGCTTCTTGTGGTTCACCCGCAACGAGAAGCCGAGCTGTTTGAGCAGTCGACCGACGGTTTTGCTGCTGACGTTCACACCAAGGCTTCTTAGCTCGCAAGCAATCTTGTCGGTGGTCCGCCGCGTCCATTTCACTCCCGTCATCGGATCGCCCGCGGTGTCGTGCTTCATGAGTTCTTCGATCTTGGCGATGACTTCTGGCGTTTTTTTTGCACGGCGCGCCGTCCGCCACCCTTTCGCCGAACTCCGTCGAGCTCAACATCTCTCATTAGTAATTCCCTACGACCTCTGGCTACCGTGCTCGGATCCATCCCGAGCAGTTCGGCAATCTGTTGGTCGCCACCGTGACCGAGCTTCATGGCCTCGACCCCCGCGTAGAGACGGCGCTGCTTTTCATCGAGCAGGCTGTAGAAAAGAACGATCGCAGCCTTCAACTCCACGGGGAGCACGCGGACTCCCCCGACCCAGCCCAACGTGGAAGGTGACGCCTCATGTACCTGGCGGGCCGAGAGCTGTTGCTTGCGCGTGCTCACATCGGTGGCCAGATACAGATATCGGCCGAACACCTGCTCGCGCGCCAATCTTTTCTCTCGGACCAGTTTCAACAGAGGAGCCTTGACGTCAACCTGCACCTCGTCCTCGAGCTCGTCGACGTAGTAGCCTGCCTCACAGGCCGCGACCAACGCTTTTACCGTCGCAAGCAACGTGGAAGCAACCCGTACTTCGAGAACCACACTGAGCGCAACGACCAAAGACCTTTTCGATCGAACTGGGCGATCTCGTCCAACGTGTAGTAGCTACCACGGTGGGAGTAGCTTGTCCGATACGCCAACTCATTGAGCTTTCGGAAGACGGTCGAGTCCACATCGGTACCCAACACTGCCTTCAAATCATCGAGGGTAGCTATTTTGTGCTTCCTCAACAGGCGGTCGAGATCTTCAGACTGATAGCTCGTAGGTCTCATAATAGGAGAAGTGCTCCTTGATAGGCGTAATCCTCCCTAAAATGAGGACCGTTTGTCAAACACGCGCTGGTTGCTGAAGATCTACAAATGTTCCGTTTCTAGGGAGCTTGCCAGGCTCTCGTGATGCCAGACGACATCGCGATCACGACCTGAAACAGGAAGAGTGTGCTCAAAACTAGACAGTTATTTTGTCGGCGGCCCTAAGGGGGAGCGCGCTCGACGAGCTGATCCCGGAGCGATGGCCGTTCGGGTCAGCTCACTGGCTGGCGCTCGACAAAGCCGTCGTAGAGCCTGCTCGGGTAGCCTTCGGCGTCGAGTGTCCCCCCATCTATCGCGAGGACGCCCTGATGCAGACGGTCCGCACCAAGCGTGTCATCGACGTAGAAGATTTGCTTGAAAGGTTGGCTCGTGGTTGGAAAAGACGGGCAGCGTTGGCAGATTAGTGTGAGGTACGTTCCCTCGACGCGAGTGACCCTGACGTCCTCACCTGCGAGCTTCGCGACGCTTTCTTCGCCGAGACGGGCGTCGCGGGTTAACTCCCGAACCCTAAACACCCCCGAGCACGTGAAATTGTCATAGGTCTCCTGGTACACGCTGATCTCCGACCCTAAGATTGTAAAAGCCTGCCGGAGCGAGCCGTTGGGTGCGGCTGGCGTCCCTAAGTTGCATCCAGAGATCCAGACGCCATCGAGCGATACCGTCGCTCCCGACGCGGTAGGCATCGCCAGGCTCGGGCCCGGAGCCGGAGCCGGAGCCGAGGGAGATGCTGGCGCAAATGGTAAGCGGGGGAAATCGCTAGCTTGTCGTCGCCCGAGTTTCGTGTCGATGCAGGCCGCAAGGGCCAGGATTTCGATCAGCGCCACCGCGAACGCGGTCGCTCTTGTCCATTTCGCCATTTCATATTCTCCCGAGCTGCTTGATCTTTCTGAACCCCACATTTCTTGGTATACGGATTCTACATCGAATCTCGGTCCGCTGCTGCAGACGGTCGTTGTCGCGGTGGTCGCCATTGTGATGCTCGCAGCGGCTCGCTGGCTCCTGGAAAAGCGCGTCTCGCGGCAGACCGAGGGCGCCTTTCGCATTCAAATCATCATGCTGGCGCTTACCGTGGCAGCCGTCGTCGGCGGGATTCTTGCGCTTCCGATCTCGGACACGACTCGCGCACAGCTTCTCAGCTTGCTCGGGATCCTTCTCTCGGCAGCGATCGCTCTGTCGTCGACCACGTTCCTCGGGAACATCATGGCGGGCATGATGTTGCGTGCCGTACGTCCATTCAAGGGCGGCGACTTCATACGGATCGGCGAGCACTTCGGCCGGGTGTCGGAGAGAGAGCTGTTTCATATCGAGATCCAGACGGCCGACCGGGATCTGACGACGCTCCCCAATCTCTACGTCGTGACCAACCCCTTCACCGTCGTGCGCAAGTCGGGCACCATCGTCTCGACGAGGCTTTCACTCGGCTACGACGTTCCCCGGACCCGCGTCGAAGATCTTCTTCTCGAGGCGGCGAGCCGTGCGGGCCTCGACAAGCCCTTCGTGCAGATCGTGGAGCTCGGCGATTTTTCAGTGACCTACCGGATCGCCGGCCTGTGTACCGAAGTCGACCAGATGCTCTCCACGCGTTCCCGACTCCGGGCGAGCGTCATGGACGTGCTTCATGAAGGCGACGTCGAGATCGTTTCGCCGGAGTTCAGGAACCTGCGCAACCTCGAGTCAGACCGGGCCATCATTCCCGAGGCGGCCGCACGGTCACGAGCGCGCGAGAGCGAAGGCGATGGACCCGAGGCTATTGTCTTCGACAAAGCGGCTCAGGCCGCGGCGTTCGAGGCGATCCGAAAGCAATTCGCAGAGATGGGGAAAGCGATCGAGACGCTGAAGGTCGAGCTCAAGACCGCGCAGGAGCCGACCAAGGCCAAACTCGAGCGTCGTCTCGAGCGACTCGAAGCGGGACGTGCTCGACTCACCGAGTACCTCGCGACCGCAGCCGAACTGGACGACGAAGACTGAACGCGATTTGGGCGCCAGGGTTCTGACATATCGAGCGCGCCCACGGGCTCAGGTGAAAAAGAACAAAAAGCGAACACCTTGCCCGGGCGAGATTCCCGTCGAAAACTATCCATGTCGAACAGGAAAAACGGGCGTCAGTCCAGCAAGCCGCCGCCGAGGGTCACCACGCCACCACTAATCGCCCTACTCGAATGGACACTCCTCGTGTGTCTCGAACCCACGAAACACACTTGACCAACTTCGCACCGCCGGCGGCGGAGCGTGATTTCCCGTGGAGATGCTCACCGAAGGGTCTAATATCCATATCGTAGGAGAAACTCCCGCCCAGCTCGCAACCCGACGAGATACAAAATGCCTATTAGTCCTGCTCCTCGAGTGTCGCTGCCCTACACTCCGTTGTCGCCACCGTACATCATCCGAATCGGCTTGGTACAAGTTAGGGTGCCGAAGCACTGATTCGGCAGCGCTCTAAACGGCGTTGCGCTGCAAAGAGATACAACCGGCTGCAAACCAATTGCTAACAGGCTTTCACCCGAATCGATGAAGTCCAGCCGGTCCTGGTCCGCTAACGGAAAAACGCGGGCCCTTAACAGTACCGAAACATCACTGGGTTCACCCGTCATTTCAGGCGATTAGTTTCTGCCGGTCTAACGTCCTTGAGACTCGCACTTTGACTGCTGTCCCGGACGACAAGAGTTGCAGACTCGGGGACGAGTTTGGGCTCGGCTACAGTCTTTTACTGCAACACGATACGGACACACTTTCGCTCGAAACAGGTCAATTGGGTTCTGTAGCTTAGTTGGAAATCAGACAAGTTAGTAGAGCGGACCTTATCTTCATCCTGGAAGGAAGAGCGAAAAGTGCTCGTGTTTCCGAATGAATAGCGCAATCGAAGCTGCCGGAACCCGCTCAAGAGCGAGCAGAAACCAAGGTCGAAAAACGGCAGCTGGTTTGGGTGGGGTTTCGGCCAGGTTCGCCGAAATCCTGCTTCTGGCCGGCTTGCAAACAATTATCATTCAATAACATACGGCCAGTCGGATTGAAATACGCCGGGGAGTTTTCGGCCCGAATCGAAGGAACGTAAGGTCGTCAGAGAGGGCGAACGTCGACCGGAAACCTGCCGAAATTGCAGGTCAAAATGTCGCTCGGAATCGGCCCCTCATTTCTGCGCTTTTCGCCAACGAGATCGTCCTGGTCGCGTGGCGAGCTCTCGTCTGTTAGCGCGATTCCCTCGCGATTTCCGAACGGGGGTGTCATGTCGCTACAGAGGCTCTGTAATTAGTGACACGCTCGCGCGTCTCAGCCCCGGGTTGGCTTAGCGGAATCTCGACAAAATTCCTGTCGAAACCAGGGAGGGCCCTTCGGGTCCTTGCGCCGGGAGCATGTTTAGAGTATAGGTTTCGAGATTGGGGAAGCCGAAAATGGGAATCCAGAGAAAAGTAATACCTGTCATTCTTGCCCTAGTTACACCTTTGCTCTCTGCGAGTCAGTGCGAGCTTACCGACATCAAACCCACGGAACCTGATGTGCAACTAACTGCCGCGCCCGTCTCTATTGAGACAGGTCAGTCTACGACGTTATCTTGGAATTCTGACGTGAGTTCACATATCTCTATTTCGCCGGACGTTGGCGTGGTATTCCGAGAAATGGTCGGTACTGTTAGCGGCGGGCGTAAATTGCACACTTATGGCGGACGAAAATTGCACACTCGGCCATCCGTAAAAGGAGGCCGTTGTCGTGTGTCTGGAGTGCCAGACATGACGGCGCGCCTTCAATCAGAATGGCGTTTCCGGAGTGGAGGCGCCGATGTACGGAAGGGAGAAACGAGTGTTACTACGAGAGTATTTGGAGCAGGGAATCAAGAAGGTCGGCGCTAGCAGACAAGCTAGGAATCAGCCGCCGAACGGTCCACCACTGGATAAAGACGGGTCAACTGGACCGAGAGTTGGACGAGGAAACGGTGCGCTACAAGAAGCGTCCGCGGATCGAGCGCAGGATCGACCCGTACCGGGAGATCCTTCATTCGCGCCTGCACGAGTTCCCGGAGCTGAGTTCAGTACGCCTGCATGATGAGATCCGTGCCGCGGGCTATGAAGGCGGCTACACGCAGGTCAAGGAGTACGTGCGGCAGATTCGCCCACAGCCACCGGCGGAGCCGCTGGTGCGTTTCGAGACCCCACCAGGCCACCAAGCTCAGGTCGATTTTGCACACTTTCGTTTGCCATGGGGTCGTCGGTGGGCACTTCTCGTGGTGCTCGGATACTCGAGGCTGCTATGGCTTCGGTTTTTCAAGCGACAGGACATGCGGACGTTGTTCGCGGGGCTTGAGCAGGCCTTCCTATTTTTTGGAGGAGTTCCCAAAGAGCTCCTTTTTGACCAGATGCGTTCGGTCATCGTCGAGGATCACCGCCGGGAAGGTGGCCCTCTCGTTGAGAACCCAGAGTTCGTCCGCTTCGCCCACCACTGGGAGTTTCGAACAAGAGCGTGTCGCCCGTATCGGGCGAAGACCAAGGGCAAAGTGGAAAGGCCAATCCGCTATGTGAGAGGAAGCTTCTTCTACGGTCGCCACTTTATCAACGATGACGACCTCGATGCTCAGCTCGAGCGTTGGCTGAGTGACGTCGCCAACGTCCGACTCCATCGCACAACCAACGAACGACCGATAGAACGATTCGCGCGCGATGAAAGGGCCACTCTGAGACCGCTCGTTGAGCGGCCATATCGCTCTCTTGTACTGCCAAACCAACCCGCGAGAAGAACTCCAAAAGCCTACTTAACCACACTGCCTTCGATGGATGTCGAGCATCGTCCCCTCGAAGTCTACACGCGGCTCGTTGGAGGTGGACAATGAAGGCGAGCACAATATCGCGACGTGAGCAGATCCGTACGATGCTGGCCGACCTAAAGATACCTGGCGCGCTCGAAGCTGTCGACCGCGTACTATCTGATGCCGATGGCGGTGCGGTCACAACGGCGGAGGCCATCGAGAACCTTCTTGGAGCGCAGATCACGTTGAGAAACAACCGTCGTCTCCAAGCGGCGATGCGCTCCTCACGACTCCCCGCGGTCAAAACAATCGATGAGTTCGATTTTTCGTTCCAGCCATCGATCAAACGCGAGCAGATTGAGAACCTTCACGAGCTCGGGTTCGTTGAACGTAAGGAGAACGTCGTCTTATTGGGACCTCCTGGTGTGGGCAAAACTCATCTTGCCATCGCCGCTACCCAGAATGGACGGCGCGTCTATTACGGCACCCTGGCTGAGCTCATCACCTCCCTCGAAGAGGCTCGTGACGCGGGCCGCCTCACTCGTCGACTCGCGGTTCTCAGTTATCCGTCACTGCTTGTTGTCGATGAAATCGGATACCTACCCGTCACCCAGACCGGCGCGGTGCTTTTTTTCCAGCTCATAAGTAGGCGATACGAGCGCGCTTCGACCGTGCTCACCTCTAACAAAAGTTTCGAGGAATGGGGCGAGATCCTTGGCGACGAAGTCATGGCCGCCGCTCTCATCGACCGCATTCTGCACCACTGCCACCTCGTCAACATCCGAGGAAACAGTTACCGCATGAGAGAGCACTCCGAACTGTGGCGAGCGCTCCATCCGGCGGGTTCGGACGAACCTCACCCGCCGGCTAAATCTCATAGGAAATACACGGAGGCGACGGCGTCATAGGGTTCGCCACCCATGGCTCGGGTGTGCAATTTTCATCCGCCATGAATGCGCAGTTTTCGGCCGGCGTTGACAGGTACTCCTACAATCGGCTCAAGGAGTGGTAGCGTTCAACTACAACCCGTTGAAACGGTTACCTATGTCGCGACAGCATGGAACGCAGGGGCAGAATCTACCGACAGTGTGACTGTGACAGTCACTAATTCCCCGACCACACCAGGAACTACCACGTTGGTCGGTTCGTTCAGTTTTGACAACTTCGGAGAGGAGCCTTACGTTCAGACAGTCAGGTTCACTGGCAATCTGGTCTCCTCATCGGGGAACACCGGGGATTCCCAATTCTCCATATCGACAATGAACTTGGTGCAGCCCGGTGCTCTTGGCTTAGTATCTTTCACCAAGTCAGGACTCCAACCCGGAAGCTGGACTATTAACGCCGTTCCAGAAGGAGTCGCGGGGCCGATACAATGCCTAATCGTTCGCGTTCCCGGAGTGATCCGTCTCAGCGTCGCAGAGTGGTTGCCCGAGTGCGGCGGCTAGACTTCGGTTTCGCCATCTACGGCTAGTCCCCTGGAACAGAGGTTCGTGGCCTAAAGCTCGACGCCATTTTGTGGGCTGGCGAGGCGTGACGACGAAGTCATATTGGAATATTTTCGAGGAGGAACAACGAAGCCAGCGCGCAAAAAGGGCCCGAGATTTAGGCTACGAACCTCTGTTCCGGGGGACTAGTCCCCCGGATCTTTAATTACTGTCCAAATTCGATTTGTCATGTGTATCGAGCGTTCGCTGGGCGAACCGAGCGATGGTTTCGAGGATTTGGTCGGCGGATTTCGTCCACTTGAACGGCTTTGGGTTCTCGTTGTGAGCATCGAGATAGTCTTGTATCGCAACGCGGAGCTGAGGCACGCTCGTGTGCGAGCCTCGTCGCAAGGCGTGTTCGGTGAGCAAGCCAAAGAAGCGCTCAGCGAAGTTGAGCCAAGAGGCGTGTGTCGGTGTGAAGTGAAAGTGGAACCGAGGTCGCTTGGAAAGCCAGCGTTTGATCGCCGGTGTCTTGTGCGTGGCGAGATTGTCGAGCACGACGTGGATGTCCAACTCGCTGGGAACGGCTGCTTCGATCTCAGCGAGGAACTTCTTGAACTCTAGCGCTCGATGTCGCGCGTAGCACTTTCCGAAGACTTCACCTGTTGCGGCGTCGAGTGCGGCAAACAGGTCAGTCGTTCCATGCCGAATGTAGTCGTGGGTTTGTCGCTCGGGCTGGCCCAAGCTCATGGGCAGGACAGGTTGAGCACGCTCGAGCGCTTGAATCTGCGATTTCTCGTCGACGCACAGGACGACCGCGTTATCCGGTGGGTTCATATACAGGCCAACAACGTCGCGTACTTTTTCGACCAGTTGTGGGTCTTGCGAGAGACGAAACGATTCCGAGCGGTGCGGTTGAAGCCCGAACGTTCGCCAAATACGTCCAATCGTCGAATGACTCAGCCCAAGATGCTTGGCCATCGAGCGCGTACTCCAATGGGTTCTCCCCTTTGGAGTCGTCTCCAGCGTCTTGGTCACGACTTCCTCGATCTGGTCATCGCCGATTTTGCGAGCCGCTCCCGGCCGAGGTTCGTCGTACAACCCTTCCATTCGTTGTTCTACAAAGCGTCTTCGCCACTTGCCCACCGTGCTCCTCATGGTGTGCATCTTCCTAGCAACTTCCATATTCGTCAGACCCGCCGCGCAATCCAGCACGATCTTCGCTCGGAAGGCTTGGTGCGGCGAACTACGGCTGCGTCGCGCCAGTCGCGTCAGCGCTTCGCTTTCTTGAGACGACAGCTTCAATTCGGCTTTTCGCCGGCCCTTGTGTTTCATGCATTTAGCAGATCACAGAAGGGCCGGTGTTGTCTAGCTTTTTCTGTTCCATGGGACTAGCGGTGAAGCGCCATAGCATCCTGACCACGTGCCACTGGCGAATTGCCAATCTTTTACCTTAAGAGCGACGATAGCTCCAAGGGAGGCTTCCCGCCCGAATTTCGTCTACATGGGTGTTGGCGTAGAGGGCAAGGGGGGGTACTTTCGAGTGAACGAACGGATTTCGTTCATTCCCCGATGACCTCCGCCCACACGGGCGGTGCCATTGCTGTCAAGTTGGGAGCGCGGACCACAAGATATGGGCGTTGCTACACCTAACCTGACCACACCATATTGTGGTACCTCACCTTAATTTGACAATATCCGTCGCTCCGCTTCCGCCGGCGACCCAGCCGAAGGTGGTGCTCGCTCCCGCCACAGCAGCCCGCCCGGCGAGGGGCCCGGTGATCCGCGGTCCAGAGGTGTCCTCGTGGACCGTCAGCCGCACGTTCGCGGCCTGGCCGGTCCACTCGTCGATGCGGCCGCTGGGCCAATAGACGGTGACCACGTCCGCGGTCGCCGCCGCGTCGAGGCCGAAGTGCAACACGCCGGAGTCCTGCCCGTGGCCGGTGCCGCTGGTCACCTGGCGCATCATCGTGAGACCGCGCGCCTCCACGACCACGAGGGCGCCGATCGCATCCCGGTTGCTGCCGTTCGCGGTCGGACCGGCGCCCCGCAGCTTCAGCTGCAGCCAGTTGCCCGCGCCGGTGGTCTGGTTCTCGTAGAGGACGAGCTCTCCGTCTTGCGGGACCATCGCGATGTCGAGGTCGCCGTCCATGTCGAAGTCCGCGAGCGCGCTGCCGCGGGCGATCTCGTTCAGCGTGAACCCGGCGGCGACGGAGATGTCCGTGAAGGTCCCGTCCTGGTCGTTGCGGAAGAAGAGGTCCGGTGCACCCATTATGCCGACATAGAGATCCTCGTAGCCGTCGTTGTCGACGTCGAGGAAGTTCACACCCCAGGAGCTATCGGCCACGATGCCCGCCGGCTGGGCGGTGTCGTCCTGGAAGACGATGCCATTGCCGGTGCCGAGGTGGAGCGGATTGCCGAAGGGGGTGGCTCCCGTGTCGTGTGCCTGGCCCCCGATGTCCGTGATGTAGACGTCCCAGTCGCCGTCCAAGTCGATGTCGCCCACGGCGATGCCCATCGCGCCGCCCGAGTCGTCCCCGACGCCCACCGAGTCCGCCGTGCGATCGACGAAGGTGCCGTCGCCCCGGTTCTGGAAGATCTTGTCTTCGGCGTACCCGCGATCAGTGGTGTTGCCGACCCACAGGTCCGGCCAGAGGTCCTGGTCGAGGTGCGCACCGACGGTCGCGAGGCAGGGACGGAAGGCGTCGCGGTCAGTGCCGCTGTCCACACCACCGGACGCGGTCACGTCTTCGAAGGTGCCATCGCCATTGTTGTGGTAGAGGCGGTCGCGGATGGCCGGGTCTCCGCCCCCGCCTCGCGGCCAGTGGCAGACGTAGAGGTCGAGGAACCCGTCGCGGTCGTAGTCGAGGAAGGAGGCGCCGGTCGATCGGTAGGCCGGGGGACTGGCCAGCGGGTTAGAGAGGTCGTCCACGCCGGCTGCGGCCGCCACGTCCTCGAAGAGCGGCGTGCTCTCGGCGCCCCCATTCTCCACCCACAGGTTCCGCAGCAGGATGTTCGGAGGGCCGGTGTTCCCGACTCCGGTAATGCCGTTGTCGGTGGAGATGTAGATGTCGGGGTCACCGTCGTCGTCGTAGTCGCCGAACGTGGATTCCATCAGGTCGACGTTCGGGAGGGCCGGAAGCAGGTCGTCGACGCGCGTGAAGTTCCCGCCGCCGTCGTTGCGGAACAGGTGCGCGGTGAGGCCGATGCCGTTCGTCAGGAACAGGTCGGGGAGGCCGTCATCGTTGTAGTCGATCCAGCTCGGGCCGAGCCCGTGGTCCGAGCCGGCGCGGTAGGTATCTCCTTTGATCCCCTTGGCGGCGCTCACGTCGGAGAAAGCAATCTGCGCTGCTGCCTCGGTGGACACACCGAGAGCGGCCATCAGGCCGAAGGCGCAGAGAACAGAAGCACTACGAACAGAACGATGGATCGGGTTACACATTTTACTTCTGCTTTTACTTCTGCTTCCTCTCAACAATCAGTTGGCACACACGTTGGGTTCCGCCGGGGCTAGATATTCCGGCTGAAATCCAGCCTGTTACGGACACTCGACTATACGTGGGGGACCCCCTCCGTGTCAAAAAAAAATCTCTGCACAAGCGACGCAAAAAACCCTCAGCCAGCTTTGGAGGCGAAAAAAACACGCAAGTTCGACGAAGTGGACGGCTCGCGTGGGGCCGAAAGACCCGGACGCTTTCGAGCCGCTAGTCCCCTGTATCAGAACAAACTAGATAAAGCAGAGCTTGCCGAAACACTTCTAAGTGCATGAATCTTATGAATCTTATGGGCTGGCGAAAAGCCTAACTTTGTATAGTAATCAAAGATCCATGGGACTAGGGCTCTACGATGTTCGTGTCGAGAGCCGGCCGCAGGAGGTGCGACTCGTTCTCCTCGACGGCCTGAATGTAGTATCGCATCGCGACCAGGACCGGCACCTCCTGCCGATCGTACACCTCGCCCTGAAGCAGCTGCAGGACCTGATGCCGGTGCTTCTTCGACTGGATGAAGCGCGTGAACAGCGGCAGGAGCTTGTAGTAGAGGCAGATGAACTCGTACCAGATGGAGGTCCCGCGACGCAACTTCTCCTCGTAGGGCCGTAGGGCTTCGGCGCTGAGGTCACCGGACTCCAGGCATCCGATCAGTTGCTCGGATGCGAACTGGGCCGAAGACAGCGCGACGCTCACGCCGGAGGAGAAGATCGGATCCACGAAGCGAGCGGCGTCGCCGATCAGCATGAAGCCATTGCCGACGAACTGCTTCATCGCGTAGCTGTAGTCGGACAGATAGGAGCTTGTAACCCTGGGCCCCGGGAAGCACGAGCCGGAAAACACCTCGAGGAGTCGAACTTCCGCGGGTGATGAGCCCGGTGAAGCTGAAATCGTGCGAACGCGGGTCGAGGGGAAGAGGAATCCGTGTTTTCTCGAGGCTGGAGGCACACGGGTGGCGTGCCCTGGGGTGATGCTCAGTGAACGAAGGTCTCCTCGGGAGTCGGGGGAGCTCGTGGACGCGAAGTCTTTCGGTCGAGATGGCCCAAGACTCTCTTGATGACGGAGGCCTCAGTGATGAAGGCGAGGATCTTCATCGGAGCGCCACACCGGGTACAGGTCAAAGGGTCGACCTCGTAGACCCGTCGAATGAGGCGCACCCAGCTTCTCCTCAGGGCGGCGCGCTTTTGCGGTGAAGGAGGCGGTTCATCCTGAGGTTTCTTGCTGTACGGATCGGCAACAGGATTCATCTTTGGAGCTCCCGAACCGAGGTGATTCAGGAAAGCTTCACGTAGACGACTTCATATTCCCGGCCTGGCAGGTGTAAGGATCGGCGCCCGCGTCATACGAAGGTTGAAACGGCCCGGTCGGTTTTGCCACCCACTCGCGCGCTTGTCTCGGATCCTGAAAAATCGACGCGGATGAGGGGGTGGGACCCCCTTTCTGGTCTGAACCCCCCGGGGGGGGTGGGCAACGGTATGGCCTGCCGGCGGGAGTGGCGCCCGCTAGCGGATCAAGCTAGTCTCCGACAATGATCACGGCCAAGCTGTCCGCTTTCGCACTGCTCGTGGTGACCTGCACGGCAGTAGGCGCCGGTGGCGAAACGGTGCCGGCTCCGGCCACCGCGACCGCTTCGACCGACGACGTGATAACGGTCGCCGCCGATCAGGCCCACCGCAACCTGTTCATCGAAGACCGCTACCCGTCGGCCCAGCAATGCCGCACCTGCCACACCGAGCACTACCAGGAGTGGTCGATCTCGCAGCATGCCTACGCCCAGTTGAGCCCGGTGTTCAACGCCATGCAGGCCAAGATCTTTCAACTCACCAACGGCACCAACGGTGACTTCTGCATCCGCTGCCATACGCAAGTCGGAATGAACATCGGCGAGCCGGTGTTCATGAGCAACCTGGATCGAAACCCGGTCTCGCGCGAGGGGGTTACTTGCGTCGTTTGCCATCGGATGGATCGAGCCTACGGTAAAGTCAGCGGACGGCTGGCTCTGATCGAAGGCGATATCCATACGCCGGTGCGCGGCCCGACCGGCAACGAAGAGCTCAAGCGGGTGCTCGAAAACCCCGATCGCTACAAAGTCGTGACGCGTCGCGAGGAGCAGGGCCGGCGGATTCATGCCGTCGTCGTCCCATTCTTCGAGCTGACCAGTCCCGGCTTCTGCGGCGGCTGCCATGACGTCAACCTGGTCAACGGCTTTCGCCTCGAGGAAGCGTTCAGTGAATACAAAATCTCCCCGGCGGCGAAACGCGGCGACACTTGCCAAGACTGCCACATGGGCAAAGCGCCGGGCTTGCCGTCGGGCTACCGGCAAGCGCCGGCGGCGGTCATCGGTGGTGTCCCCACCCGAGTGCGCAAACGCACCAACCACTCCTGGGTCGGCCCGGACCACTCGGTGATCCACCCGGCGCTTTTCCCGCACAACCCCGAGACGCAGAAGTTGGCCACCCTAAGAGAGTGGCTCCTGTTCGACGACGACGCCGGCTGGGGAACAGACGCGTTCGAAGACAACGTCGCTAGTGGTCAGACGTTTCCCGAGCGCTGGTCCGATGCCGAAGACCGCTACGAAGCCCGCGAATTGCTCGACCAACAACATCGACGGTTGGCCGAGATCGGCCTTGAGCGAGCTAAGCTTTTGCGCGTCGGCTATCTCCTCGGCAAAGTCGTCGTCGAGCCGGTCGACAACAAGGGCCTGCGCTTTCGGGTCCAGGTCAAGAACGGCACCGACGGCCATAACGTCCCGACCGGCTTCAGCGCCGAGCGCCTCGTCTTTCTCCAGGTGCGCGTTACCGATGCCGCAGGCGAAGTCGTTTTCCAGTCGGGCGATCTCGATCCCAATGGTGACGTCCGTGACTCGCACTCGACCTACGTCCATAAGGGCCGGCTGCCGTTGGACAAGCAGCTGTTCAGCCTGCAGTCGCGCTTCTTGACCCGCAACATACGCGGCGGCGAGCGCGAGCAGGTCCTGCCTATCAACCAATCGCTCGATCCGCTCCCCTTCATTCGACCCGAGGTGCGCTCGACCATTCTTCTCGGCCGCCCGCTCGAAGCCCGTATCCATAAGAAGGGGATCGAGCCCTTGGGCGATCGCTGGGCCCAATACGAGGTCAAGCACAAAGCGCTCACTGGCGACGGACCGTATCGGATCAACGTCAAGCTCATCGCCGGCATGGTACCGATCAACCTCATTCATGAGATTCAAGACGTCGGCTTCGATTACGGCCTAAGCGCCAAGACCATCGCCGACCGGATTCTCAAAGGGCACATCGTTCTCTGGGAGCGCGACCTGACCACCGACTCCGGGGCACGTGGTGAGGAGAGGAAGGGTAGAGAAGTGCGCGCCCTCCTAGCCACCGTCGTCACCGCCGGCCTTTCTCTTTCCTCTGCCTTCGCCGGCGAGACGGCCGATGTCTCGTCACAGCCGATTCCACTTCAGACCGAACAAAGCCCGAACCGGCCGAAGCCGATTGTGGAGCTCGGCAATCCGTTTCTCGCGCAAGGCCTCATCGGGCCGGGCTTCACGCTCCCGACCGGCGCCACCTGGCAACCGGCGCTCCTCGTCTTCGGCTCCTATCGCTCGGCGATGCAAACGTTCGACACCGAGGGCGGTAACGTCTCCGAGTGGTCGAATCGCCTCGATCTGTTCGCCAATCTCACCCTCACTGGAACCGAGCGGGTGCTCCTCGGACTTCGGCCGCTGGATCGAACCTCTCTTGAAGAAGCACTCATCGACGGCGAAGACGGCCTTTTCACCGGCTATCAGTTCGGTGAATCCGAAGCCGATGGCTGGCGCGAGAACTGGAACCTGCGAGTACAAACCCTGTTCTTCGAAGGCGACTTCGGCGAGATCTTCCCGGGCCTCGATCGCGCCGACAACCGCCCGCTCGACATTGGCTTCTCGGTCGGACGCCAGCCCTTGTTCTTTCAAGAGGGCCTTTTAATCGACGATTCGGTCGACGCGTTTGGCATCACCCGCAACACCCTGCGCCCGTCGGGCACCTCCAACGTTCGCCTGACCGGCCTGTTCGGCTGGGGCAACCTTCACCGGGACAACGGCCTAGAGGATCGGAAAGCGTCGCTCTACGGTGTATTCACTGAAGTCGACATGCCGACGAGCACCCTCAACTTCGACCTGGCCTACGTTCATGGCCGCGACTCGAGCCTCCACGGCGGCTTCAGCGCGGTGCAACGCATCGCTCAGATCAATACGGCCCTGCGCGCCCTTTTCTCGTTCCCGTTCGATAAGGAGGTAGCGCGTTCCTTCCTCGACGACCCGGGGGTAACCGTCGGTCGCGGCACGCTCCTGTTTGCCGAACTTTCCTGGACGCCGACTGCGACGCATGATCTTCTCTACCTGAACGGCTTCGGAGCCTTTGGCAACTACTCAGCCATCGCCCGCGACCCGCTGAATGGGGGTGGTCTCGCCCGGACCGGGATTCTCTTCGCCTCCGCCGGCGTTGGTGACATTGGTGCCGCCCTCGACGCCCGGCCGCATGCTAGCTTCGGCGGCGCCATCGGCTACCAGAAGCTGTTTCATGGCGGCCGCCGGCAACTGGTGGGAGAGCTCGGCCTGCGCTCCGAAACGTCCGATAACCGGGATAGACGCGATCGCGGAACGACGGCCGCTGCTTTAGGGGCTCGCTATCAACAGGCCCTCGGCCGCCGGTTCATCGTCCGCGTGGACGGTTTCACCACTCGGGAGGAGCGCTTCGGCGGATATACGCTGAGTGAGGGATTCACGATCCGCAAGTTCCACTTCGGCGGCCGCCTGGAGCTCCTGGTCAAGTTTTAAATGCGCTTCGTGTATGATTCTCGATTCCGTGCCCCACCAAGACTGCGGCCCGCGCCGCAGGCGGATTCCAAACGTGGCTAGGCTTGTCGCCGCTCCCCTCATCCTCGTCATGATGGGTACATCCTTCGCCGCCAACGATCCGAAGAAGGTCGTTGGCCCGGAGCAGTGTGTCGAGTGCCACATGTTGGAGCTCCCGGTGCTCGAGCGGAGCCATCACTACCGTGGCTTCTTCACCATGCACCGCCAGCTCGAAGCCAAGGAGATCGGCAAGCGCCTCGGCATCCGCCGGGTCAAGCGTGACCCGCTCTGTCAGAGCTGTCACTACACCGCGAAAGAGGTCGACGGCAAGGTCAAACCGATCTCGGGCGTGAGTTGTGAGTCCTGTCACGGCGCGGCTCGCGACTGGCTCGAAGTCCACAGCGACTCCGGCGAGGCCGAGACCGAGTCGGAAGCACATCAAAAACAGCGCCGCGACAACAGCGCCGAGGCAGGGATGACCGCGCCGTTTTGCGTCTACGGCCTGGTCAGCAAGTGCTACGGCTGCCACACCGTCGCCGACGAGCGGCTGGTGAACATCGGTGGACACCCGTCTGGAAGCGCCTTCGAGTTGGTGGCTTGGAGCCAAGGCGAGATCCGTCACAACTACTTCTACTCGAAAGACAAGAAGAATCGCGAAGCGTCAGCGGAGCGCAAGCGGGTGCTCTACGTGCTCGGTCGCGCGCTCGAGCTCGAGCACGCTTTGCGGGCATTGGCCAAGGCGTCGCACGACGGCGAATACGGCCGGGCCATGCACGAGCGCGCCAAAAAAGCGATCGAAGCGCTGCGCTTGGTGCACAAGCGAGCCCCACTGAAAGAGCTCGAAAAGATGCTGCGACTGGTCGACGGCCTGACCATCGAGCTCGGTCAGGGGGAGACTCTGGTTGCGGCGGCGGACAGGCTGCAGCCGCTTGCCCGCTACTTGGGCGAGCATACCGACGGCGCCCTTCTCGCTCCGATCGACGACCTGCTCCCGAAGCGCTCCTCATACCGCGGCAAAGCCCTTCCGTAGCAGGCTGAAACGCGAACTGCCTGCGCTTTGCACACCTCATCAAGCGCCGACCCTTTCAAGCCGATACCTCTCAGTAAGACCGGATACCTCTCAGTAAGAAAGGTCGATTCCTGTGTCCTCGCCTGAACAGTCGGCAAAGCCTGCCGGCGTTGAAAACCCGAGTGTCCCCGCCGTCGGTACGGTTCTAGAAAACCGCTATGAGCTGTTGCAGCTCGTCGGTCATGGCGGCATGGGCGCGGTCTACCGGGTGCAAGACCGGACGGAGGATCGTACGCTCGCGCTCAAGCTCGTGAGGTCAAAATACTCATGCGGATTCCCGGTGGTAGAAACGGAGCAACCCGCCAAGCCGTTCACGGGAGCACACCTTGCCCTCGGACTGATATAACTGCTCGCTGGCTGGGAACAGCAGCAGATTCTCTTTGCCTTGATGATTCCTCTCGTGGTGATGGTGGACGACGTACTCCCTAAGCGCATGACGAAGCGACTTCTCGCCCAACAGGATGAGCTTCGAGAGACATTCCTCTTTGACTGACTTCACCCAACGCTCCGCGAACGAGTTCAAATCCCGACTCCGTGCGGGCAGCTTGACAGGCGTGACGCCGACCGCCTCAATGGTGAGCCGGAAAGACTCGCAGTACTTGGAGTCCCGGTCGTGAATGAGGTATCGGCTTGAGGACAGAAAGCCGACATCGGCCATGGTCACGTTGCGGGCCACTTTAATCATCCACGGTTCGTTCGGATGCGGCGTGATGCTGCCTTGGTGCACAACTCGCGATCTCGGTCCACAATTGTCCTTTACTCACGGATTCGAGGTTCCCCATGAGCATTTTCAAACGCACTCAGCGGAAGTATGTGAAGAAGGCCTATCGCGTGAGGAATTGGCGTGAATATGAGGCGGGTCTACGCAACCGTGGGAGCCTGACCGTCTGGATCTCGCTCACCGCCGGCAAGCTTGTGAACTGGGACGCGCCCCGGCCGAGGAGGAGGAAACCGGGCCGTCAACGCAAGTACTCGAACCACGCCATCGAGACGGCTGTCACCCTGGGCATGGTGTTTCATCTGTCATCTAGGCAGAGCGAGGGATTGCTGCGATCGTTGTTCGCTCTGATGAAGCTAGACTAATGATGTGCCCGATCACACCACGATCTCGAGGCGCAAGGCGAAGCTGGGTAAGGTCCCCTTCTTACCAAGACAAGCAGAAGACGCCGTTGCACATCTTGATCGACAGCAGCGGTCTCGCTGTCCACGCCGGCCAGCTGCGCAGAGCACCAAAGAGCAGGGACTATCGCAAGCTCCATCTGTGTGTCGACGAGCAGAGTGGCGAAGTCGTCGCCGGCGAGCTGACGAGCAAAAGAGCCCGCGATTCATCGCGGGTTGCATCGCTTGTCGGACAGATCGACAGTCCCATCTCATCGGCCAGAGCTGACACCGCATACGACGCCGGCGGCGTCTATGAGGCGATCGAGAATCACAGCGCTCATCGCTCGCCGAGGGTGCTGATACCGCCGCGCAAGGGCGCCCAGCTCGCATCGGGGCCGGCGAGCAGCCGACAGCGCAATCGCAACATTGCAGCACAAGATCGGCTCGGCAAACGAAAGTGGCACACAGAATCGGGCTACAGCAAACGGAGCAAAGTCGAGACAACGTTCCATCGCTACAAGGCTATCGTGGGCTCAGCGATGCGAGCGAGAGGGTTGGCGGCACAGAGAGTCGAGGCAAGGATCGGGTGCAAGATTCCCAACACCATGACGGCGCTCGGGATGCCTGATAGCGAGATGATCGGATGATGGGAGTCGGGGCCAAGCGAGCTCTCGGCCTCTATCGGAGTTGTGCACCAAGGCAGAGCTTTGCCGCTCGCAGTCGTCGAGAAAGCTTACGCTGTTCGCGGGCGGTCCACTCGGCATCGACCAGGAGTCCCACACGTTCCTCGAAGCTCAGCTCCTTGTATTCGCTCGAGCTCAACTGGGTTTCGAACGCGGACACCAAGCCGAACAACTTCATGGCGTTCATCTTTTCTATCGTTTCGGGTGTCAGCATCGGGACTCTCCTCCTTCGTAGTGATCCGCGCCTCGGATGTTCTCGTGCTCCTCTCGCGGTTTCGCTTCGGCGTCCGATTCGAGCACCACACGATCCAGACCAGCCGAGAGAATGTTTTTCACCGTGCGATAGCTGTAAGAGCTCAAAGCTTCCGCTCGTGCGCAAGCGGCCTCGAGACGCTCACTGCCCCAGCGGCTGCCTAGTCGCATGACTCCCAGGCAAGAGCGAAATCCCTGCTCCGGGTGAGGCCGACTCTCTAGAATCCCCGCAACCAGCCTTCCCGTGGCGCGACCTGACTGCTCCGCCCAGTGGAGCAGCCGCGACGGCGTCCACTCCAGGTGCTCCCGATGCGAACGTGGCATATGCTCCGGGTTCGTGGAGTAGTGCCCCTTTCCTTTCTTGCGGGGATGCGACGCGACGCGCTTTCCCTTGAACAGGACCTCCACCACCGAGGCCGTCACCCGTGCCTCGACTTTCTCGTGAATGAGCTGATAGGGAACGCTGTACAAGTTGTTCTCCACCTCCACGTGGTAGTCGATGTTCACTCTGCACCGCTTCCACGTCGATAACTCGTAGCTCTCCTGCGGTAGCGGTTTCAGTACGGGCCGGTCTAGCCTTTCGTACAACTCCCGCCGACTCACACCGAGCTTCTGCATCGGACGCGCATTCAGGACCTCTAACTTCTCCCAGATGGCTTCGTTCAGTTCCGCCAGGCTGAAGAACGTGCGATGACGAAGCACCGCCAGGATCCAGCGCTGCGCCACCTGCACTGCCGACTCCACCTTCGCTTTGTCTTTCGGCTTGAACACCCGAGCCGGGACCACAACCGCACCGTAATGCGTCGCCAGCTCTTCGTACGTCCGGTTGATCCCTGGCTCGTAACGGTCCACCAAATCCACGCCGCTCTTCAAGTTGTCCGGAACCCAGATCTCCGTACTGCCACCGAAGTAATCCGACATCCCCTTATGGGCCTTCAGCCCACGATTCCAGCGACTGGTTCAGTATCGCTTCGACGTAGGTGTAACTGCTCGCGCCCAACGTCCCGACGAACAGCTCCATTTCGACGAGCTCTCCCGTTTTCGGATCGACGATGTGAGGCTTCTTCCCCGAAAAATAGACGAATGTCTTCTCGCCTGCTCGATGCCGTTGACGCATCGTCGGGTTCAGCTTCTTCTTCCACTGACCGTACAGCTCGCAATAACGGCTGTAGCCGTACGCTCCCGGCTTATTCTCCGCGTACTCCACCCACAGCTGCAGCAACGTCAGCTCTCGGTGACGCCTCAGCTCCTCGTGGATGTGGGCATAGTCCAGACCCGGCCGTGCGCCAGACGAGCCCGGCGGCGGAAACAGCCCTGCCTCCAGCTCCCCGTCGCTCAGCTCCTCCGGGAGCGGCCAGCTCAGACCACCCTTCTTCGCCTTGGCCAGGTACTCACTCACCGTTCCAACCGCCACGCGAAGTGCCTTTGCGATCATGCGGTGAGTAAAACCCAGCTCGTACTTTAACCTTAGAACCTCTCGTATTTTTCTCATCGATAACCTCTTAGCTGCCATTTCCTAGATCGTCCTCCTTCCGGGTACGACCTAGAGTTGCCTTGAAACGTGCTATCGATGAGCGTTCGCGATGCCGGAACCGGCGTTCACGTTGCCTGGAATCCGTGTTCACCTTCCCCGGAATCGATGTTCACGATCCCCGGAATCCGTGTTCACGATGCTTTGGAATGGATGTTCACCTTCGGCTGGAATCTGCGTTCACGATGCCCCGGAATACGCAGGAAGAGTCCTTCCATGGTTCGCCGATGGACCGCTCTTGGCGTCGTCACCGCGCAGAAAGAGTTCCGGCGTATCAAAGGCTATCGCCATATGGGCGCTCTCGTTCACGCGCTTAGAAGCAAACAGAAATCTCTTGCCAGCGATGAGTTTGCTGCCTAAGAGTATTCACAGGTGCCGCCGCTACCCGACCAAATTCAACAGCGGCCGGGACATCCCCCCTTGGCCCGGTCGCAAACACAGACACTAAGCTGCTGATTTATGGTCTATTTCAAAAAGGCCGAGTTTTGACACAGGACGGCGTTGACGAAAGCGGGCACAATATTCGAGAGCAGACGCAAGAGCGAACCTTTCCACGTTTACAATGACGTCAGATCACCTCATCCGTTCGCCGCGAAACGGCCAATCCTGGCAGGTCTAAACTGCAGAATCAACGACGGACCGAGTTTTTGCGGAGCACAGGATTGTTCGCTACCGGGAATCCGTAGCCGCTTCCTCGGCCGAAACGAATCGCTAGAATTGTGGCACCCGCTTCCTACACGAGCGAGTCCAAGTTCACGTAGGAAACCTGGAGGTGGGGGAACTCCTTCTTGATCTCAGTTATCAGCTGGGTCGTTTCTTTGGAGCTGCCCGGGACGATCCTGGCTCGAATCTGCACTTGGTCATCCTCGATATCAAATCTCTGAATCGTCATCCCTCCCGTTAATCGCTCGAGAGCTTCGACGACACTAGCCTCGTCGGCGGTTTCGAGAAAGAGCTGGGCATCGCCGATGACGGTCAAGAGAAGGTTCTGCCGCGACGCGCCCCAACCGAGAACGCTCCGGCCGACGATGAAGATCGTGACGATGACCACGGCGACCACGGCGAGCAATCGGTGCTCGGCGCCGAGCGCGAGCCCGACCCCGATGCACAAAAAGAGATAAACCAGCTCCTCCGATGTCTTGATCGCCGCGCGGAAGCGGACGATCGAGAGCGCCCCGACCAATCCCAGGGAAAGTGCCAGCGAGGCCTTCACGACGAAGATGATGACGACCGTCACCATGGTGAGCATCGGGAACACACCGGAGAAATTGTCACGGTTGGAGATGGAGGTGCCGAAGCGCTTATAGAGCTCTCGGATGTAGAGCGCGAGAACTCCGCCGATGAGCATATTTGCGGCGCAGTTGAGCACCAAGGTAGACTCGGGTCCTAGATTCTGTGGCCACATTGCCCGGCGATTCTATCTCACCTTGGCTTCCCCAAGGAAGTCGTGCTGGACCGAAGCCACATAACCTGCGAAACTCCCGAGGTTGATCGATATGCAAAAGATGCTTCCCGCCACGATGGCCTTCGTTCTCGTCGTCCTGTCGTCACTTGTTGGCGCCACCACGCAGGGCGTCGTGGCCGATACGCGCTTCAATCGCGAGCGCGGTTTCTATGACTCGGGTTTTGCCGTCGTCATCCAGTCCCGCACCGCTGGCGCACATATTCGATACACCACCGATGGAAGCTCACCGAGCCCGACGCATGGTCTCGGCGACGAGAACCCCGTGGTCGTGAGGATCGAGAGCACGACGACGCTGCGCGCGATGGCGTACAAGGCAGGGCTCACGCCGAGTAATGTCGACACCCACACCTACATTTTTCCGAAGCACGTCGTCAGACAGCCCCGCTACCCGAGCGGATTTCCGACCTCGATAGGTGGGACCGGCATGGGCGATTTGACTGAATTTGACTACGAGATGGACCCCGCAATCGTGGATCATGCAGATTATCGTCGCGAGATCCTCTCCGCTATGAAGGCGATTCCGTCGCTTTCCATCGTGATGGACAAGCAAGATCTATTCGGCCAAGTGTTTGCCGATGACGGTGAGCTGAAGCGCTCGGAAAGCGGCGTCTATTTCCGGAGCCAGGAGAAGCCCGGTAGAGGCCCCGCATCGGTAGAGCTCATCTATCCACACGCACCCGATCGTGGATTCCAGGTGGATTGCGCCATCGAATCGCATGCAGGCTACGGCGTCAAACGAGCGCTCAAACTGGTTTTCAAGAACGAGTATGGGGTCGGCAAGCTCCGCACGAAGCTCATGCAGGACGCTCCTCTCAACGGAGAATCGGCCAAGACCAAGTTCGACCGGCTCGTATTGCGTTCGGGCCACACGCGCTCCTTCGCGGGCTACGACGCCGGTAAGACGACCTACGCGAGGGATCAGTGGTTACGCGATACAGAGATCGCGATGACCGGGCTCGGCGCGCACGGATCCTTCGTCCACCTGTATCTGAATGGCTTCTACTGGGGTCTCTACAACGCGGCCGAGCGTCCGGACGGATGGTTCACCTCGGCGCATTTGGGCGGTGAAAAGTCAGACTGGATGGCTGTGAATCACAACGGCGTGCTGCACGGTGACGATAGGCGATGGCAGTACCTTCGCGGGCCGTTGAAAGACAAAGATATGCAGGTCCTCCAGAATTATCGAGAGCTTCAGCAATATCTGGACGTCGAGCATTTCGCCGACTACATCATTCTCGCGTGGTACTCGAGACTCTACGACTGGGGACCCGATCGAAACTGGTATGGGGGTAATAGAAACAACCCGCCGGGCCCTTTCCGCTTCTTCATGTGGGATGCGGAATACACGTTGTTCTCGGGGGCCACGCCTATGGCATGGGTGCACGAACTCTTCACTCGGTCAGCGGCGACGCGATCGGGGGATATGGTCGGGCTCTGGAACGCGCTCGTACAGAGTCCCGAGTTCATGATGCTGTTCGCCGATCAAGTCTATCAACACTGTTTCCGGGGCGCGCTCACCGAAGAGCGCTCGATTGCCCGTTGGAGGCGACTGGTGGCTTTCATCGAGTCGGCGGTGGTCGCGGAGTCCGCCCGCTGGGGTGATGCACGCAAAGCGCTCGGCGAGCCGACAAGGACGCGGAACGACACTTTCTTGCCACAGGTAAGAAGAGTCGAAGAAGTGATGACGGGAAACGTCTCGCACTTCATCGAAGTCTTGAGACAAGAGGACTATTATCCTCGGATCGACCCGCCCGAGCCCACGAGGATTTCCGCATCCTCGGTCACGCTGCTCCAAACCCAAGGCGCCGAGATTTATGTGACTCGTGATGGTAGCGATCCTCGCGCGGTCGGCGGGGTTGTCTCGAAGCGGGCAGAACACGTGCGAAGCGGTGACAGCATCGCGCTCGAAGGCGGGAGGAAGCTCAAGGCGCGCGCCCGGGACGGAATAGAATGGAGCGCATTGCGCATTGTTTCGGAGACCTCGTGAACCGGGCATTCATCCTCATCGTCCTGGCGCTTTCCGGATGTGACCGACCTCGGACATCGCTCGTCGAGCGCGGCGTTCCGGCGGAACGCGTGCAGCTCAAGCTCTCGGGTGCTGCACGTGATGCCTTGGTCTTTCCTTTTCCCGCCGAGCGCCGTTTCGAGATGGATCTCCCAAGTGCGGCTTTTCTCCGTGTTTCACCGGCGCTCGTCACCGAGCAGAACGTCCGCCGCGCTCGCGTTTCCTTTCGGGTCATCGTCGAAACGGAAGACGACTCGGTCGAGGTCTTCGACGAGATCTTTCGATTCGGCGACGCCAACCGCTGGCACTCGCGCGTTGTGGACTTGAGCGCGTGGTCGGAAGAGCGCGTCACGCTCGTGCTCGTCACGCGTACACCCGAGGATCGTAGTGCCGATATTCTGTGGGCCGACCGGATCCGGGCGGTCTGGGGCGAACTCGCGCTTGTCTCGAACCCGGAACGTATGCTCGCGAAAGCGGCGGACGACCTCACACGCGATGCGGAATCCTGGCTTCTGGAACAAGGTGGAGTCACGCCCGTCGACTACAACCAAGGAGTGAGTCTCGCCACGAATCTTATCCTGGCTGGCCTGTTTGCGCTCGTCATTCGCGGGCTCTATATCCGCTTCGCCTCCGTCCCATCGAATCGCCACGCCTTCGCTAACCTGTTTCCCGTGTTTACCCTCACGACCGTTCTTGTCATCGTCGTCGTAGAGTCGTCACTCGCTCTGTCGCTCGGGCTCATCGGTGCACTTTCGATCATTCGCTTTCGCACCGCCGTCAAAACGCCGGACGAGATCGCCTATCTGCTGTTTTGCATCGCCGTGGGTGTCGCCCTCGGGGCGCGCCAAGGCCCTCTGGCCGTCGCGGTCGTCGTGCTCGTCTCCCTCTTCGTGGTTGTGCGCCAACGGTTGTGGCCGCAGATGCCAGACAGGACGCTCCTTCTCATCGTTTCCGGCGACGCCGACCGTTTCTTTGAGGAGCATGCTCTAGAGCAGCTACGGCACGTCGTCCAAGAGTTCCGGGTGCGAAGACTCGAGCAGGAAGGCCTCCGCATAGAGCTTTCGGCCGTGGTCACGGTCACGGGTCCGCGGGGCGTGGCCCAACTCGTGGCCGACATTCGGAAAAAGCTTCCCGCGTTCCAGTTCTCGTTTGTCGAGGCCGATGAGATCCCCTGAAGCGCCGTCGTTTGCTCTAGAGTCCGCGAGCGTCGCCGCACCTGGGCGCCGCGAGGTCAAGTTCTCACTTCCAAATGTGGACGCCGGGAAATTTAGCTCCATACTGGACGTCAATTGCCGCCGCGTGAGCTATGCGGGCGCGACGTCGCGTGTGTGCAGCATCTATTTCGACGACGCGGCCTTGAGCGCTTTCCGAGCCAACCTCGACGGCACGTCGCGGCGCACGAAGACCCGCATCCGTTGGTACGACACCCCGTTTCCGGAAAAGAGGTTATTTTTCGAAGTCAAACGTCGCGAGGATCACGCGATCTTCAAAGAGAGAGCACCGATAGTGGCTAGCGCCTCGCTCGCTTCGATGTCCTTTCACGAGATCGTCGTGGGACTCGCGCGCGTTCTTCCGGCGCGCCTACGGGAGCACCTGATGGCCCGCTCGGAGCCCAAGCTCCTGATCGAGTACGAGCGCACTTACTACGAAGCTTTGAATGGCCCTATCCGCATCACGCTTGATCGTGGCCTCACCTTCTGGGGACAGGGCGGGCTGTATCCGAACCGCGGCTTTCCAGCGCGTGTCCCCGGCTTGACGATCCTCGAAGGGAAAGCCCCGTTTGGTCACCAAGAACGCATCCGGGAGATCCTCCACCCCCTCGAACCCTGGGTAACTCGTTCGTCGAAATACGTCCTGGCGTGCCAACACCTCGGGCTGTCGCCGCCGTGAGTGCATTATGTACACGCACGCGCAGCGCAGCGCCACGCCAACTCGGAAAGCGATATCGTCATCTAAGATGACATCCTCGATTCTTGCGTCCGGAACTCAGAAACACAACACGACTCTGCCGCCTCGGGCCGGGCGCAAACCAAAAAGCTCCCCCAATTGCTCAAAACTAGACAGTTATTTTGTCGGCGGCCCTAAGAAGCCTCGGTGTGAACGTCAGCAGCAAAACCGTCGGTCGACTGCTCAAACAGCTCGGCTTCTCGTTGCGGGTGAACCACAAGAAGCTGTGCGGTGCCACGTCCGAAGATCGCGATACCCAATTCGCGTGTATCGCCGAACTGCGCGAGCGTTTTGCCGCAGCTGGTCATCCCATCATCAGCGTAGACACGAAGAAACGGGAGCTGGTGGGATTATTCAAAAACGGCGGGCAGGCCTGGAACCGCGAGCCGACTCTCGTCAAAGACCATGACTTCCGTTCCGAATCGAACGGCATCGCAATCCCGTCCTGTGCCAAAACTCGGCCCTTTTGAAATAGACCATAAATCAGCCACTTAGGGCCGGCGACAAAATAAGTTCCCGTTTTCAAGACGGTCGGATGGTGTAGTTCCATTTGGGTAGAGTCTGGTCCTTTGTAACGGAAAGCGCCTGCATCCGCTCGTCAGTGATTTTGACGCCCTTCGGATAACGACGCCGGATAAGGTGTGCGCGTACTCGCAAACCGGAAGAGGTGGTGGTCGTGCGGATGTATTTGAGGATGGTTTCGTAGCTGTCGAGAGGCCTGCCCGCCCAGTTCTTGCTGATCTCGCTGAACAGACGGTGCTCCACTGGATTCCACTTGGATGTACCGGACGGATAGTGGGCTATGGTGATAGCGATGTCGTGGCGATTGCAAATCCGCGTTTGAAGCCCGTGCTTCCAACCCCGACACCGATAGCCATTGCTGCCCCCGGCGTCTGCCAATATCGCGAGGTCACGGGCTGCAGGATAGCGTCGCCGTCCTTCCGTTCGCCACCACTTCTCGATGGCATTCACGGCGAAGTCCGGGGTGTTGTACGAGGTACCAATGAACACTGTCCCGCGGTTCGCGAGCAGATCGTAGACGCCGTAGGGGATTGCGATGCCGTTCGATTCGGAACGGAAGTCATGGTCTTTGACGAGAGTCGGCTCACGGTTCCAGGCCTGCCCGCCGTTTTTGAATAATCCCACCAGCTCCCGTTTCTTCGTGTCTACGCTGATGATGGGATGACCAGCTGCGGCAAAACGCTCGCGCAGTTCGGCGATACACGCGAATTGGGTATCGCGATCTTCGGACGTGGCACCGCACAGCTTCTTGTGGTTCACCCGCAACGAGAAGCCGAGCTGTTTGAGCAGTCGACCGACGGTTTTGCTGCTGACGTTCACACCGAGGCTTCTTAGCTCGCAAGCAATCTTGTCGGTGGTCCGCCGCGTCCATTTCACTCCCGTCATCGGATCGCCCGCGGTGTCGTGCTTCATGAGTTCTTCGATCTTGGCGATGACTTCTGGCGTTTTTTTTGCACGGCGCGCCGTCCGCCACCCTTTCGCCGAACTCCGTCGAGCTCAACATCTCTCATTAGCAATTCCCTACGACCTCTGGCTACCGTGCTCGGATCCATCCCGAGCAGTTCGGCAATCTGTTGGTCGCCACCGTGACCGAGCTTCATGGCCTCGACTCCCGCGTAGAGACGGCGCTGCTTTTCATCGAGCAGGCTGTAGAAAAGAACGATCGCAGCCTTCAACTCCACGGGGAGCACGCGGACTCCCCCGACCCAGCCCAACGTGGAAGGTGACGCCTCATGTACCTGGCGGGCCGAGAGCTGTTGCTTGCGCGTGCTCACATCGGTGGCCAGATACAGATATCGGCCGAACACCTGCTCGCGCGCCAATCTTTTCTCTCGGACCAGTTTCAACAGAGGAGCCTTGACGTCAACCTGCACCACGTCCTCGAGCTCGTCGACGTAGTAGCCTGCCTCACAGGCCGCGACCAACGCTTTTACCGTCGCAAGCAACGTCCCGTACTTCGAGAACCACACTGAGCGCAACGACCAAAGACCTTTTCGATCGAACTGGGCGATCTCGTCCAACGTGTAGTAGCTACCACGGTGGGAGTAGCTTGTCCGATACGCCAACTCATTGAGCTTTCGGAAGACGGTCGAGTCCACATCGGTACCCAACACTGCCTTCAAATCATCGAGGGTAGCTATTTTGTGCTTCCTCAACAGGCGGTCGAGATCTTCAGACTGATAGCTCGTAGGTCTCATAATAGGAGAAGTGCTCCTTGATAGGCGTAATCCTCCCTGAAATGAGGACCGTTTGTCAAACACGCGCTGGTTGCTGAAGATCTACAAATGTTCCGTTTCTAGGGAGCTTGCCAGGCTCTCGTGATGCCAGACGACATCGCGATCACGACCTGAAACAGGAAGAGTGTGCTCAAAACTAGACAGTTATTTTGTCGGCGGCCCTTAGGAGGAGCGCGAGAGCCGAGGGGGCGCGTCGCCTCCACATACGGCCTGCGGAGCCCTTCTCGATGCCGAGGACCTCGGTCTCGAGATGGACTTCGACGCCGAGCTGACGCGTGCGCTCGACGAGCCGATCCACGGGATCGGCGTCGAAGCCTTTGAGGGCCGGGAATGGTGCACGAGGGGTGACGTTCGAGCCGGCTCTCGCTGCGAGATGTGCGAACTCGAAGGAGATGTAGCCCCCGCCAACGAACAGCAGGCGGCGCGGAAGCTCCTCAAGCTCGAGAAATGCGGTGCTCGTCGTCAGGTGCTCGCTTCCCGGGATCCCGAGCTCCATGGTTTGGCGCCGACTCCGATATGCACGTGGCACGCGTCCAGTGTCTCGCCGTTCACCTCCATGGTGCTGAGCCGACCGAAATGCGCGCGGCCGTGAAACACCTCGATTCCGGCTCGGGTGAAGCTCTTCTCTCGGCTGGCGGGAACGGGCTCGCCCTTCTCGACGGGCTTGCTCTCACCCGTCACCATGGCCTCGTTGACCTTGGTGCGGCCTTCGACGATGAGGCCGTCGGTCGGAAAGTTGGCTCGCATCGGGTAGATCTTGACGTCGATGCCATGGCCCTCCAGGTAGAAGCCGTGGACGACGTCGGGCGAGGCGAAGCGCAACCGCACGGTGTCACCCTTGTTCACGCGGATCACGGCCGGCTCGTACGCGTATTTGGTGGTTACCACGGTGAACTCTCGCTCCTGCGGCTTCGACACGCCCGGGGCGACCACGAAGCCGAGGGTTCCCGTTGCAGCCATCGCCAAGCAAAAGACCAGGGGCCCGTAGACGATATGGCCTCGCGTCCCTGCCGTTGCGTTTGTGAGGTTCATAGGGGAGTCTCAGCGCGTCAAAGTGAAATCGGCGGTGGTCGCGCCCTTGACCACGACGTCCTGGGTCTGTTTCTTCAGGCGCTCCTGCCAGGCCGTCAGCTTGTAGGTACCATCGGGAACGTCTTCGATGGTGAAGTTCCCTTCACCGTCGCTAACGGCGAAGTAGGGAGTCTCCACCGCGACCACGTAGGCAATCATTCCGGGATGAGGTTTGCAGAGCATGACCGCGGCACACGGTTCGCTGAACGTATACGGCCGCGACTCGGCGGTCGGCCAGAACCCGAGGTCGAACTTGTCCGCGCACTCGTCTGGTGTGAATACGTTGTGAGCGACCGCATCACTGTTGAGAAATTCCACGGTGGTGCCCACCACCACCGGGAGGATCTTCGGAAGGAAGACCATTCCTCTTTGGACCATTACCACCGGCTCCTTCGGCGGCGGGAAGGTCTTGCCTTCTATCTTCTCGATGTAGACGACCGCGTCGGCGTTGCTTCTCAGGCCCTTCAGCGTCACCTTTCCGCTGATCGAGCCCGCCATCACCGTCGAAGCGACGCCGATTGACAGAGCCGTCACCGCCAGTTTGAGAATTTGCTTTCGCCCCATAAGGACTCGATTACTTTCGCCGGGGCTGGGTCTTATCGATGAGCCGCCGGCGTCTAGAAGGCAAATCTCAGCCGCCATAGGAGCCGGTAGTCGTCGACTTCGTGACCCCCGATGTTCCGCTGGTACTCGATCAAAGCCTTCACATTCGCTGCGACGAGAGCCGTTCCGTTTACGGTGATGCGCTTGAAGCTCTCGCTGTCGTGCTCCGATGGGTCCAGCCTCTCGTAACGGAAAGCTCCGTGCAACCACGGGTAGAAGACGTAGTCGAGCTCGGTAAACCATCCTTTGAAGATGAAGTCCTCTTCGAACTGGAGCTCGTTTGGCCGACTTACAGAAATTGTTTCGTAAACGGCGAGTGTATCTCGGCCGCGGACGAACCCAGCGATCAGATTCAAGTCTCTCCAGTAGATGTTGACGTCGAAGCCGGCACGGGTAAAGGCCTTGTTCTCGACGAAGAGACCACTGTCCTGACCGGTGCCGCGGAACAGGATGCCTTCTCCGTCGCCGCGATAACCGAACGCGCCGAGCCGCAAAGATGTCTCGCGCCAGTTCTTCGAGGACTCGACGTAGTCCTCGCCGTCGAGTGAAAGCCCTCCGAACTTGTACCCCACACGCCCGAAGAAATCCTTGGAGCGGTTCGCGTCCGCCGTCGTTACGCCGGGTCCGATGCCGTTCGAGATGCCTCCCGAGTAATCGAACCGGCTCTTGACGATCCCATAGACTTCGATGCCGTCTACTCCCGCCGGCAAGGAAGAGACTCCATCGTCTACCGAAATGCTGCCGCCACCCCCATGGCCACCCCCATGGCCTCCACCGTGCCCGAAACCGGCCACCTCATCGCTCCCGTGAAAACCGATGGGGTTGAACCCCAACATGGAAACGGGAGTGCTCTCGGTAAGAAGATAGCCGTGACTGAACTGCTGAGTCATCTCGGGCGTGAACCGGCCGAACTTCGCGTTGAACGCGGTTCCGGATCCGAAGGGGCCGTTGAAGCGCAGCTCGGCATGCTCGATTCCGACACTGACCTCGGTCTGGCCATCCTCGGTCTCGACGTCGAAGCCCAGGGCGGTGAGAAACGACATGGTCTCCCCAAAGGTTCCCGCACCGAGAAGCGTGACCCTCTCAGGGAAGCGAAAGTCATGCCCGGTCGTCTCGTCCGCTTCGCCTTCGAACACGAAATCTCCCTCGAATGGTTCGACTACGGCGTCCGCATCGTGGAGAGTGACGCCGGTGAGCCGAAAGTCGACGGAGAGCGGTAGGGTGCCGGGAATGTCCGAAGGCCAAACGGCGTCGGGCCAGACGCGCTTATAGGCATCCTCACCGAGCGGGACCGGCACTTCTTTGACCAAGTCTTCCGTTTCTCCCGGCATACGGTAGCCCCGGAGACGGAACGCATTGCCGAAGGGATTCAACTTCGGATAGGCGATGTGACACGTCTGACAGCTCGTCTGGTACTTCCGTGCGAAGGCTGGAATAGCCCAGGCGTCCGTGCCGACAAGCACGGTAAAGAGCGCAGCGATCAGCGCTCCCGATACGAGGTTTCTCTTACTCATCTTACTCTCACTCCTTGTTCCTGCACGCGTGATGGCTCGACTGCGATGTTTTCGTCCTCACGAGAACCCTCCAATGGACCCTCGCGAGAGAGCCCTCGAAATACTGAGGATGGTACGGAATTTCGGGCGGGTCCACCGCCGTCTTCTGGGCGAATAATAGCAGATGATTCAGCGCCTATCCTTGAGATTCTCAATGGCTCTTTCCAGGCTTGCGCGGTTGGCCCCATTTTTGACTGCCCGGTCAACGTCTTTTTCAGCTGCTGTGTCGTCGCCCAGATGCGTGTAGGCCAACGCCCGGTTCATGTAAACCTGGACTAATTGGGGATCGAGCCTGATTGCGTCATCATAGTCCTGAATGGCACGTTGGTACTGCCCCAGCTTGAAGTAGACACCGCCCCGATTGTTGTAGACCAAGGCGCGTTTGGGGGCCAAGCGAATGGATTCGTCATAGTCGACGATGGCTCGCTCGAACTCACCCAGATCGTCGTAGACGATGCCACGGTTGTTGTAGGCTGGTGCATATTGAGGATTTAGACGAATTGCTGCGTCATACTCAGCAATGGCTTCCGTATACCTCCGTTGATTTTGAAGCGCCAATCCGGCGCTGAAACGCTTGTCCGCCGTGCTCGAGCTGCTCCTAGCCAAGTAAACAGGAGCGGTCAGATTATCCACGGGAGCGTAATCGTCCGTAAGCAGGACGAAATTCTGCAAGTTGAGCCAGGATTTAAAGGTAGATTCCGACATAAACTGGCTGACCGGTTGGCTCCTATTCCGCCTGACAGTCGCGGCCTCAATGTCTGTTGGAGACAGCGCCTGGATGGATCCCACTACCACAAAGGTGGCTCGACTATCGTCTTCCCATACCCCTGCATCGTCGCGAGCCAAATACACAAATGGGAACGTCTGCTGGAGGGTATGAACGTATGTCCTGAGGAACCTTCCTGTGTGGAGTTTGTCTATCACGTTAACAGCATAGATGCCATTTTCTTTTAGCAGCGTCCTGACCTGCTCGTTAAACTCTCTAGTGGTGAGATGGTATGGAATTGAGATATCGTGGAAGGCGTCGCCGACAACCAAGTCGTATTTCGCAGGCGCGAGTTTTGGTACCACCATACGCGCATCCTGATTGTAGGTCTCGATGTGGGTGTCTGGCCGAAGCCCAAGGTAGTCGAACGCCACGCGGGTAACCTCCGGGTCGATTTCAATGACCTCTACGGTACTTTGAGGATAAACCGCCTCAATATATCGTGGCATCGTGTAACCGCCACCTCCTATGAACAGAACCCGAAGGCTGGGATTGTGTTGAGCTATAAACCCCTCGATCTCCTCTAGAACTTTCTGGTAGCCGCCTTCTAGAAACGTGGGGTCTTCCAGAGAGACGGAACTGTGCCTCAGCTTATCAAGTTGGAGCACTTTCACTCGCAGGCCTCCTTCGGCTATGTCGTCGCTCACCCCTATGCAATAGTAATTGCTCTCGCGCACACAGCCGGAATCGAGGGTTCCGTTTGCGACCCAAAGGCTCCCTAGTGTAACAAAAAGGGCGATCAAAAAAAAGCTAGGCACCTTGGCTCTCCACAGGTCACCGAATGCCAGAGCCGCGAGGATCAAAACGAGCGCGACCAGGAAGAGGATCGCTCTTGTCCCAATCCACTGAATCAACACGAAGCCAGTGATGAAAGTCCCAAAGATACTGCCAGTAGTGGACACTGCATAGATCTTCCCCACCACGCTGCCGGTGTTGGCCAAGTCCTGAAGTCTGAGCTTGATTACCACCGGAGTCACCATCCCCAAGATCAAGCTGGGCAAAAAAAACAGGGTGGTTGTTACAAAAATGATCCGTGGTATGGCCGACAGCGCATCAAATGCATCCGAAACGACATTTACCAAAGCGAGCACGCTCATGCTGGATGCACCGCCGGCGAGCAGAATGATGCCTAGGGTTATTCCTGAAGGAAATCGGTCCGCCACTCGACCTCCCAAATAGTTGCCGGCGCTAATTCCGGCCAGAACCACCCCAATGATGCCGGTCCAGGTGTAGAGCGATACGCCGATTGTCGGGGCGAGGATCCTCGCGGCCACGATCTCTATGATCAATACACAGGCACTAGCTGTAAAAACAACGACGTACGGCTTCATAGAGATCGCGATGTGCAGCCATTTTCCGCCGCCTGTTCCTGGCTCCGTCTCGACTGACCGCGCAGACGATGACCGGCGTCTGTTGTCACTTGCTCTGCGAGGGCGTCCTCTAACCATGGTCTATTCTCCTTTTGAGATAGGTTGCTGCCCTCGCCCGATCCAAGCCTACTCAATCACGAAATCCACTTCCTCCGTCAGCACTTTCTGGTTCGTGTGGTCCGTGACCTTGATCTTCAGCGTGTAGTTGCCGGGCTCCTTGACGTGCGCGATATTCAGCGGCAAATCGACAATCGTGAGCGCAACCGTAGGTGACTGCGCCGAGAAGGGCTTCTCCGCCGTCATGCCCAGCGCTTTGCCTTCACGAAAGAAGGAGGCCTGGAACGTTAGGTTCGGTTGCCCGTTATCGAGACCGTAGTTGTACGCGTTGAACACGCCGGCAAGTCGATTCTCGTGTGTATAGACCAGCTCCCGCTTGGGATAGAAGTGATAGCCCCCGAACATGAAAGCTTCGCCGAGCGCGCCTTTGACTTCGCCGGTCTTCTCGGCCTTCGAGAACATGACGATCGAGGATAGCTTGAACTCTCCGTCTGCGAAGTTGGGGGCCTCGATGTCGACGATCTTCGACCCAAGGGTCTGAGAGTCGTCGAGCACTCCGATGTACAGTTTGTAGGCTCCCGGCGCGACTTGTTTCATAATCGGTAGCTCGACGCCGAGGTGGCCCCTCGCGCCTTCCGTGGGATCGACCGCCTGTTCGAATCGGCTGAGGGAAATCCCGCCGGCGTCGTGTAGCTCGTAAAAAATCGTCGTCTGGCCACCGGAGAAGCCTTCTCCGAAGACGATATCCATTGGTACGTAGACCTCGCCCTCCGAGGCCTGGAAAAAGGCGGTGTTGACCTCGAAGGGGATCGCGTCGCTCGTCGCTCCCGTGTCGACGAGGACCTTCAAGAGCTGCTCCGGCGTGCCACCAGGACGGCCAGGATCGGGTTTTCTGAGACGGCCGTTGTCGTCCCGCGCGTAGTCGACGGCTCGGTTCGCAATGTGGCTTTCCTTGACTCTCTCGAGAGCTTCGCGAACGCTCTCTTCGTCGTCGATCCTATGACCGATCTGCCCTGCCGGGCGGAACCGAACCGTCAGCCCGTCGGGGATGCCGAGCGCAGCATTGGGCTCGTAACGCCAGTCGAGCCTCGTGAGATTGCCACCCCCAGATCGCTGCTCGTAGTCCGGGGTCCCCAGGAGGAGAAAGACCTCGCCGTACTCGGATTCTGACCCCTTGCTTCGATCCGAGCCGAAGCGCCCGTCCGCGTACTCGACGCCCTTCTCGTACGCCTCCCGAAACTCGTTCTCGGGCGTCGTCGGGTCGTGGTCGCGGCGCAACCAGAAGAGCTCCTTGAAGAGGTTGCGGTCGTCCTTATCGATCTGCTGGAACATCGCCTTTTCCTGCTCCGTGATCAGCGGACCGACTTCCTTTTCCATCCACTTCTGGTCGCGACCGCTGAGCTTGTCCTGCGCGAAGACGGAGGCAGCGATCAGCACGGCTCCGACGAGGGCGACGGACCGCAATACTTTCTCAAACATCGAGGTCTTCCTTTCTACCCGAGATCGGGTTACCATTCCCACGATCGCGCGAGGATAGCGCCTTTCTTGAGGGCTTGGCAAACCGGGGGTTCAGAGCCTCGGCAGGGCCCATGCGATACTGACGAGGGGTTCCGGATGAAGGCGATGAGCTTTACAGATAGGCATTTCTATCCCGAGGAACAATCCGTGGGAGGGAACAGATTGAAGCAAACTCCCTGCACGCGGGGCGTTTTGAATTAAATCAAACGCGTTGCGAGGGAACAGAAGGTATCGCGGCGTATGTGTCTTGAACCCGCCGAAACGACCCCTCCACGCCACGATGCCGTCCCGGCCGCGATGCCTTTTTCTCTCGTAACGCGTTTGATTTAATTCAAAACGCCCCGCGTGCGAGCAATGTGCTTCAATCTAGCCTCCCGCTGATTGTTCCTCGGGATAGAAATGTCTATCTGTTCGCCCCGGCACGCCAACGGACCTTGATTTTCCCTATTGATTTTCCGTCGACGAAATAGTCGTACAGACAGCGAAGCCGCTCGATTTCATCCTCATGTCCATGCCCTTTGTTCCAGTGGCGGGTGGAACGCCTCCGACCACTGGGTGCCCGTGCCATACCTCGACCATCGGATGGCGGAAAAGCTCTTCCGTCGTCGCGTGCTCCGCTTGCTGAAGAGACACCGCGATGTCGTCTTTTGCGATCGACGAGCAGTTCTCTAGCGCGGACCGATGCGGACGTTGCGATAAACGGCGCCCACGACCGACTCTTGTCGCTCTTCGATACCGAGCTCGACGTAGAGAGTGCTCGGATCGTAGGCGCGCTCGTAATCCAATCGGATGATCGATTGTCCGTTCAAGAAGAGGCGGACGACGTGGACTTCGCCTTCGGGACCCCACTCGAGACGCCACTGGTAGACTCTGTCGGGGTTCCAGTTGAGAAAGTTGAAGCCGGCGTCGTGCTCGTCACCGTTCGCAATCCAGCGCAAGCGCACGAAGGGCGGATTGTGATTCGTATCCAGCTTTTGCACGTGAACGCGGAAGGGGTTGGTGCGATAGCGACCTTTGGTGGGGTCCCACATACCGAGCAACATGAACTGGTCACCCGCCTTGTTCTGAGCTGCCAGCCCTACGTTTTCCCACTCGACGAAGCCGTTGGGGATGGAGCCGATCTCGTAGCGGAGGAAGTCCTCTTTCCTTTTGACCCTCCAACCGTCGGAGGTGAACTGGCCACCTCCCACCTGTCCGATGGACGTTCCGTTCGTCAGCGGGTCGAAGAGTTCCACAGTTGGGGGTGTCGGCGTGGGTGGCGGGGTCGGCGGGGTCGGCGTGATGTTCGGGTTCACCTTCATCATCGCCGTGCTCGAAAAGGGACTGCTTTCGGAGTTCAGATGGGCCTGGGCGCGCCAGAAATGCTCTCCAACGTCGAGCGCAATCACGACCTTCCAAGAGGCACGGCCGTCGGCGTCTGGGGTGATGAGGCCGGAGGCGGTCACGAGCCCGTCGAAATCGGCGCTGCGAGACACTTGGAACGAACAGACCGTTCCATCTACCATGGAGGCCGCCGAAGCCACGAGTCTTGGCCGGCGACCCACTTCGTCGCCCTGAGCCGGGCTCACGATCGTCGGTACCAGCAGGGCTGGCTCGATCGGCGGCGGCGTCCCGGTCTCCGGTGTCGTCGGGGTTTCGTTCCCGCACCCGGAGAGAATGAAGACCAGCAGGCCCGGAATCAAGTGTGTGTAGCGCATCGCGGCATCATCCCAATCGAAGTCTCGACAAGTTGAGATTTTCCCTAGACGCTAGCAGATAAACGTCCATAGTTCAAGTACTACTTTAACAAATGGTGTTAAATTCTATGGAATTTGACGTTTTTGTAGTCTAAATAACACAAAAAACGTCCGAGGCGGGCTGAAACGCGCGTCTCGACCTCGGGGAGTCGAGTTGGGCCCATCCAGATCTAGCGCGGATCGATGCGACGTTGCGATAAACGGCCCCATAACCGGTTTTTTGCGCTGCTCGACACCGAGCTAGACGTTTGACTCAGAAATAGCGCATCCCGTCGCGTCATCCCGCAACGCGCGGTCCGAGCTGCTGTATCCCGTTGTCGAAGAACGGGATCTGAGCCTTTTGGTCGTCCGTCGGGCTGCCCGTCCAGCCGAGGAGCTGCTCGTAGAGAATGCGGATCTTACGTCTTGAGCCTATCCAGAATGCAATGGAGCCCGGGGCCTCCCCACGTGCGCTAGGCTCCCAAAACCTCTCATGACGACCCGAGGGAGCTTTCCCGCGTCTCGAGAACATCGACGCGCTCGAGTTCTTGGCACGCGTCATCACGCAGGGCTGCGACAGTTGGATACCTGTCGGCTGCGTTCCTGGACCTGGACTTGCACACACTCACGGAACCCCAAGAACTGGATTTAGAGAAGTTTGAAACCGAATCGCGCAACAAGATCGGTCTTATTCCGGAGATTGGAGTCAGACACAGAAGTACCTATTTCGAACATATCTTCAACCACGGACACTCCTCGGAATATTACAGCTACATATGGACCGAGGTTCTTGATGCCCATGCCTTTGAAGTATTCGAAGAGAGAGGCCTCAGTGCTCGAACCCGCTGATCCTCGGCAAAGGCCAAGGTCATTCGCAGCACGGACATGGGAAGGACGTGGACCCTCATCAGCCCAGACCTCACCACCAACGACCCCTCAGAAGCAGATGGCGCGCAATCCGGCGGGCTTACGCTCGACGTCACCGAAGCGTAGAATCACACCACCATCCTCACTATCGCGCCGTCGCCGGTCGAGCGCGGGGTGCTCTGGGTCGGCACGGACGACGGCAACGTGCAGCTGACGCGTGACGGCGACCCGAGCTCTACGGGAGCTTGCTCTGGCGGTTGCGTGCGCCGCGGCGGTTCATCCAGGTGCTGGCTGGGCCGCGTCAGGCGGGATAGGTCACGGTCCGACCGGCCGAGAATGCCACGAAGGCCCTCTCAATCACGGGAATAACCGCGTGCGTCGAGTGGGAGCAGACCTCTCATCGTCGCCCGGTTCCAACACGAGCACCTCCGCCACCGGTCACCTCCACGCGACCCTTCAGGGTCCTCGCGCGGCCAAACCAAGGCCAGAGCCTACCCGGCCCCTCGCCAAACCGAAGATGCCCCCCCAAATCGTCGCTCAGGAGCAGAGGTCTCCTAGATCCAAGAGAACCCCGAAACTGCCCCCAGTTGGCGCGAGTCGCCGAAGGCGATTCGAAAGAACCTTCCAAAGCTCCCGCCCCGTGATGCTGTCGTCGGCGTCGAAGAACAAAACGCCGTTCAGCTCCGTCAGCTCCCAGGATTCGAGGAAGTAGGACCGGGGGAGAGGTCGACAACCTGCTCGAGGATCCCGGTGGCAGGATCGTACTTCCAAAGCTCCCGCCCCGTGGTGGCGCCGTCGTCGGCGTTGAAGTACAACACGTCGTTCACGTCCGACAGCTCTGTAGGACCGCTAGTTACGCCTATGCCCACCTGCGTCGTGGGACCGGGGAGAATGTCGGAAACCAGCGCAGTCATCCCGGTGGCGGGATCGTGGTTCCAAAGCTCCCGCCCCGTGGCGCCGTCGTCGGCGACGAAGAACAAGATGCCGTTCACCTCCGTCATCAGCTGAGGAAACGACGCGGCGGCACCGGGGTTGATGTCGGCAACTAGCGCGGTCACACCGGTGGCGGAATCGTGCTTCCAAAGCTCCCGCCCCATGACGCCTTCGTCGACGTTGAAGAACACGGCGTCGTTCAATTCCGACAAAGCGGTAGGAAACGACCCCCCGGGACCGGGGATGATGTCGGCAACCAGCGCGCTCACGCCGGTGCCTGGATCATGCTTCCAAAGCTCGGCCCCCGCAGCGCCATCGTCGGCGACGAAGAACAAGGCGTCGTTTACCTCAGTCAGATCGACAGGAGACGACGAGCTGGCACCGGGGGAGACGTCGACAACTCGCGAGGTCACACCAGTGGCGGGATCGTGCTTCCAAACTTCACTCCCCGTGTTGCCGTCGTTGGCGGTGAAGAACAAGGCGCCGTTCACCTCCGTCAGCTCGTCAGGAACCGCCCCGGGTTCACCGGGGTAGATGTCGGCAACTCGCGAGGTCACACCGGCGGCAAGATCGTGCTTCCAAAGCTCCCGCCCCGTGCTGCAGTCGTCGGCGGTGAAGAACAAAGCGCCGTTCAGCGCAATCAGGTCTTGAGGTGTCGACGAGAAGGCACCGGGGCAGACGTCGATCCCCGTCGTCGTGCCGGTGGCGGGATCGTGCTTCCAAAGCTCAACCCCAATGCCGCCGTCGTTGGCGGCGAAGAACAAGGCACCGTTCACCGTCGTCAGCGTGATGGGACCCCCCCCGAATTCGCCAGGCCAGATGTCAGCAACCCGCGCGGTCACGCCTGTTGCGGGATCGTGCATAAAAAGCTCGCGCCCCGTGCCGTCGTTGGCGTTGGCGCTGAAGAACAACACCTCGTTCTCCGCCGCCAGCTCGCTAGGGAGCTTGGTCAGGTTGTTAGGGCTCCCCGACGCTTCGCCACCGGGAGCGATGTCCGCTACCAGAACAGTTCCACCGGCAGTACCGTCCGTAGCCCACAGCTCACGCCCGGTGCTCACGGTTTGGGCAGCGAAATAAATGAGTCCTCCAATTTCCACGATTCCGCCCAGCACGAATTCGTCCTCGTCTTGCCCCTGGACCGGCAGGGCAATCAGCCCCATTGTCAAAACGAGTATCCAGACGCACAGAGCACGTCCGGTTCGGCCCGAGAAGATGAGTATTGCTGGGCAGATGTGACATAGACTTTCAAAGTTCATTGTGTGCTCCTTCCGACAAGCTGCAAACTCTGGGCGGGTCGGGAAACCAGCAAGTGAGCTAGTATGTACCGTCGTGCAGGACGAAGTCAAAAGTGTCGCCGTCGACGTCCGGTTGCCTTGACTGGCCCCCGAGACGCGAAAGGCGACACGCTCCGCCTCCAAAAGCAAGCCACCGAGGCCTCGAGCCTGAGGTAGTTAACGCCAACCGAGCTGGCAGACCAATGGGGCTAGAGCCAGAAACACAACGGAAGAGAACCACTCCAAGACGCAAATCCCACTGCCTTTTGCCTGGGGAGACGTGTAAACTATTGCGGCTGCCGTATTAAGTCCTTGAGAATAACCTAATTTCACCAAATAGAAACAAGCCCCAATAAGGCATTAGAGCTGTTGATGCATGGCCGGGTTGGATCTGCAGCACACGTTCATAGTGGGCCACTGATTCAACCCTTCAATGGACCCCCAC
Organism: Candidatus Marinacidobacterales bacterium; assembly: GCA_965237955.1. Lineage (GTDB taxonomy): Bacteria > Acidobacteriota > Vicinamibacteria > Marinacidobacterales > SMYC01. The sequence goes on from OZ250169.1 coordinate 7,444,047, forward strand.
CGCCGTCCAAGCCCTAGCCACTTCTCGCTCCTCGCGGCTTCCCTCCCCGTAGAGCTCACGCGCCGCCTGAAGGGTGGTGGCCCGGGCGGCACTGAAGTTCCCCCGCTCGGTGTCATCAAGAAGACGAAGGCACGGTAAAAGATAGCCTCGGCGCGATCGGCTTGCGCCCTACCCAACCCGTTCACGGTAATGTTGGAAGTGCGGTTGGTACCCCCTTCCACCAGCAGGTAAAAAGCGTGGTTGCCGATACTGGAATTGATGTGTACCCCCCCATTGCCGAATTCAGGCGCACAGATGGGGGGCAAACAGCGCTTGCTGTAGTGATCGGGAAGGCCGGACGCGCCGGGGTTTGCCATGTCGCGGACGACGGAGCCGAAAGAAAAGAAAAGATCCTCGCCGAGCACCCAATCTGCTTCCAGCCGCTCGTTGCCGACCGGTTGAATAAAAAACTCCACTGCCGCGCTCATGATGTCCGAGAAAGCCTCGTTCAACGCCCCCGACTCGTTCAGGAAAATGAGATCGGAACTGAACTGCGTAACGCCATGAGTGAACTCGTGCGCCACCACATCGAGGGCCGATGAAAAGAAGTTGAAGCGGATACCATCGCCGTCGCCGTAGTTCAAGCTGTTGTCCACGGGATCGAAGAAAGCGTTGTTGAAACTCGCGGTTTGGGGCTGGATGTGAACGAAGCTCATAGCCACCAGGTCGCGGTCGTCCAGCCCGCGGCGTCCATGGCGCTTGAAATAGTAGTCATAGGTGTATCCCGAGTACGTGTGAGCGTCTACTACAGCGCCATCGTTCCAGTCGTTGTCGGGATCGGTTGCGATTTTTGACTCACCGATGTCGTAGCGAAACCAGGCATCGAAGTCGAACGCCACGTCGACGGTCTTGATGCCGGCCGGCCTGAGAAGATCGGAGGCACGGTGCGTGTTCTGGCTTCGATCGACGCTCATCTTCTTGGCGTCCGACCAGCTACAGGTGGCGCGCCCTACGAGGGCATCGGTTCTTAGATCGTTGTAACGCAAAAGGGTCTTTCCGGTTACGGCGTCGACGAACACGGCATCGAGGGCGTCCGGGCTCCGAAGGTGAAAGTAGTATGCGAGAGCGTAGCGCTCGTCAAGGGGCAAGATCAGGAACTCCACGGGTCCAACCAGTCGCTCTCCTTGCGACCGACGAGCTTGGCCGACCGCTTCGGTCCCCGAGAGGGAAGGAAAGATATCGAGGTCGATATCGGTGTGGAGGGCTCCTACCACCGTGATCACCCGTCGCGACTCTTTCTACCGCACCACTTGACCGCCAAAGACCCGCAGCCCCCGATAGTATTGGTTCAATCGCTCGTGCACCCGCCCCGCGATCTGCGAATCGAGCTGGCTCCTGACCGCGAAGAGCTCCCCTCCTCGGAGCATGTCCTCCACTTCCAGGTTGGCACGCTCTAGATGGTCCGATTGGGCAGCGGAGACGGGTTGAGGCGCACGGAGAGTTTGGGCGAGGGCGGACTGCGCTAAAGGGCCTACAAATATAGCGAGCCATACAAAGGCTTTTGGATGTCGCATTGGTTAATCTCTCGGCGTGCGGAAAGTTCGGCCTCGGTCGGGAGCGATCATCGCAACGGCTGCTGAGCCACTATACGATTCTCAATCCGCCCCGTATTGGCAGGAATCCGGAGGCGCTTGAACTCAGTCAGATCGGGCGTCAAGCAAGTCGAGCAAGTAAAAGAATCAGATCAGGAAAAAATCGCGCCGATGTGCGCGCGCCGACATCAACGGACAGCGTAGCTTTGACAACCCCGCGACGTGCCGATATGATTGCACCGCTGAGCCTACCCTACCATGCTTAGTCTTGCTCACACGAGCCTATGATGTGATTGCTTGGCCTGGTCTTGGTGCTCGCGATGGCCGCCTCGCTCGCCGGGTGCGGGGGAAGCCCGAGCGGTTCCTCGACCACCTCGAGCGCGCCCCCAACGACGACCATCCCGGGCGTCTCGCGCTTCTATGGAACCTACAACGCGATTTTCGAAAAGGTCCTCGATACTGGCTGCGACATCGCGTTCGCCGAGCAGGCACTATCACGCTGTCCGGCGATCCCGACGGGTCGAACGTGACGATGGAGGTAGACCAATTCAGCGGATATAAACCTCGACGGTTGGGCGACGCCGAAGCGCCGATGGATTCCGCGCCCGTTGCCGTCATCAAACGCAGTTCGTGGCTCACGCCCCGGACTTACGGCGGGAGCATCGACGCCGAGGGGCGTTTTGGGGGCAGTGAGGAGTTTGAATTTGTGACCAATCCACTTTCACTAACGCGAGACGGTGCGCGTCGACACAACCTCCTAAGCACGATTGAGGGCACGGTCCAAGGACCCCTCGGCGAGATATCGGGTCTCGAAACTATGCTTTTCGGCCTCAGCATCCTGGCTAGCGGATCCCGCGGATGCCCGGGCAAGGAAGTGCGCCTCGGGTTCACCGGGACACCTTGAAGTCCGGCGTCTGAGTGCGCCGGTAACGTTGTTCTCCATCAAAGATATTCAGAGTGAACCCAGCGGCCAACTGCAAACGGATCCTCACCGGCCTTTCGTTCGTTCTCGCGATCTCCGGAGCTGCTGGGGCCGAGGGGCAGGCTCGAGAGCTCCTGGAACGCTTCCCGCTGCCTTATGAGGCGGAGTTCGTGGGCTCCGAGAAGTGCGGCGCATGCCACACCTTGCACCTTCAATGGCAGAGAACCCACAACATGGCCCTGACTGGCCGGAGCGTCAATTTGGAGACTCGCGAGACGTGGTTCTCTCCCGCTCGCCTCGAAAAACCAACCGTAGACGAGGAGGGTGAGGCCGGCAAGTTACGGTATCGCCGTACCGCGGAGGGGGTGGTGCTCGAAGCGGCAGCGGACCGAGATTTCCGGAACATCCTCGACCAGGTAGAGGTGGCGGTCGTATTCGGCTCGGGGGCCAGGAGGACGAGCCCGATTAGCGTCGAGAAGGGAAAGTCGATGCGAGAGCTGCGATTGGCTTATACGTCCGCCTACGATAGTTGGATTCTCGCGCCGGGCGCAGAATACGAAGCCGACCCCCTTGGCGCTCCCAAATCAACCGCGGACACCCACCGATGTTTCTTCTGCCACGCCACGCTTCTTGACTGGAAAGAGGAGCGGCTGGACGCGGAGGCATCGGTCCTTGGAGTTCATTGCGAGCGCTGCCACGGTCCTGGAAGCGCCCACCTCCAAGCGGTTCTCGACTCCGAAAGCGACCCAAAGATTCGGAATCCCGGTTTGCTGCCGGCCCGGGAGCAAGTGATCTTTTGTAGCCAGTGTCACCGAGATCCTGTCGGTATCGATGTGGATCCGGAGCAAGTCCTCACCCGCGACTCACGTCTCGCGCGCCACGCTGGCGCCAGCTTGATGCTGAGCAAATGCTTCTGGCAGTCGCCTCCCGAGAGCACCATCTCCTGCATCCAGTGCCACGACCCTCACCGCAACGTGGACCCCGAAGTCGATCCCTACCAGAAGACCTGCCTGCGCTGCCACGATTCGCCCGCGGAGGCGCATCGATACGAGAACGTCACCTCCGCTTCGAATTGCATTCCTTGCCACATGCGGACCGAGCAGCAGGGTTTTCAGGGCGTAAGCTACACCGACCACTGGATCCGCATCCCCAGCAAGCGGGCACCCCTCGAGCCCCAGGAGGAGGACGACTACTTACGCTACCTCGAGCGGAGCTACCGGGTTGCGGTGGCCGAGGACGAGCCCCGAGAGCCGCAAGAGCAGGCGGCTCTCCTCATCTCTTTCGGGGAGGTGCTGTACCGTCTCGAAGACTACGAGGAAGCCTTCTCCTGGCTGCGCCGGGGCCTCGCCTTCAGCCCGCGTGTCACGTCGCCTGTCCCGTTACCGCTGATTCTTCGCCCGCAAGCCAAGGCCGCCGAGATGTTCCGGCAATCGGGGAAAGTGGACGAGGCCATCCAGGTGCTGGAGCGCATCACCATCGACTTTCCCTTTTTTGCCCCAACCCATGTCCAGCTGGGACAGTTGCACGAGTCGCAGGGGCGCCTGGACGAGGCCGTCAGCCGATACCGAAAGGCAGTCGAGGTCCAACCGGAGCTGGCGTTCGCGCACGTGCGATTGGGGGCAGGGCTCACCTCTAAGGGAGAGCTCGATGAGGCCAGGGAACATCTACAGAAGGCCCTCGTGATCCATCCGAGCGATGCCGAAGCGCACTACCTATTGGCGGAAGCCTGGAGATGGAGTGCCCGGCCGCACGAGGCTCTCGAGCATTACCGGGAAGCGCTGCGTCTTTCCCCCGACTCGCTTCCAGCGCTTACGGGCGCGGCCCGGGTTTTAGCCACCTATCCCGACTCCGGCGTACGCGACCCGGAAGAAGCGGTTCGCCTCGCCGAGCGCGCCGCGGCGCAGACCGGCTACCAGGACCCGACTATCCTGGACACCCTGGCGGCCGCCTACGCGGCCTCGGGAGATTTCGAGACCGCCGTTAAGGCTGCCGAAAAGGCCGTGGCGCTCGCCGAAGCCGCAGGTGCGGAGGAGGTGGCGGTAGAGGAGATACGGGAGCGCTTGCGGTTATATCAGCAAGGACAGCCCTTTTTGGCAAAGGAACGCCGTTGAGCTTGGCATCCTAGATGGCTAGTGTTCCGCTTCAGCGGAAATGAGACTTTCTGCAAGTGACGGGTTCTCTCCCCTGCCTGGGTGAACTGCCATGGTATCGCCACCGGGAGGATAGGGCACTGCTGGGAAGCAACCCGAGCGCCCGGTGGCCGGAATACGGTTGGCATTATTACGCACTGTGTTCATGCTCCCGGGCTCCGGTATGAGCCAAACCGGATCCGCTCAAAGCGGAAAATCCCGGGGGTTCGGGGGCAGAGCCCCCGTTCGCTATGTGACAACTGGATTCTCCGAGCCGTTTGAGGTTTTCTTCGCGGCGATGCTTGCGTGCGTTCTCGAGTTTGTCGAGACGTACCTGCTTGCGCTCTTCGTGACGGAGGAGAAACCGGTCTTCGGGCGTGAGGTATTCGATTCCTGCGTGGAGCCTCTTTGCGTTGTAAATCTCTATCCATTCTCCGATGATGTCTTTCGCGTGAAGCTGATTGCGAAGCTCCTTGTCGGAGAGGCCCTCCTCGCGCAACGTGCGATGAAATCGCTCGATTGCACCGTTGGACTGCGGATGATGAATGCGAATACGAATCTGCTTCAATGAGAAGTGCTTGATGAGTTTGCGGAAGTCCTTGCTGGTAAATTGGCTGCCGTTGTCGTTGACAATCTGGGGCCGTTCTCCAGGGTAGCGCTCCAGTGCTGCATGGACCACATCCGTCACTTCGGCGGCGGTCATGCGCGACAGCAGTTCCCAGTACACGATGTAGCGCGAGAAGCCGTCCAGCACTCCGATGAAGAAATACCACCGTCCCGCGATCCACAGGTACATCAAGTCCGTATGCCAGCGTTCGTGGGGGCGTTTCGGAAGTTCGGGCTTGCGGCCTACGGACGGTGTGGCATTCCACCTTGCGAGCAAATCGTTCCGGTCCAGAATGCGGTACACGCTGCTCGGGCTCAGGCAAACGACATCCTCGTCCACCATCATCCAGCACAGCCGCCGGTAGCCGTCCCGTGGGTGTGCTAAAGCATAGACCGTCACCGCCTCCTCCTCTTCGGCAAGCACCTGGTCCAAGTCTGGTGCCTTGGGCTTGATGTCCTCCAGCGCTCCCTCCTTGCGCCTCTTTTGCCAGCGGTAGTACAGCGAGCGAGAGAGCCCGAGCTTCGAGACAACCCATTCCAGCTTCACCCGGCTTCTCTCCATCGTCTGCTCGATACAATCCAAAATCCTCAACTTCTCGTGCGGCTCGAAACGACACCGGTCGACTAGCTTCCAAGCGTTTTTTTTAGGTCCAGATTCTCCATGGTGATCTCTACCACCACCGATTTCATCCTCTCAAGCTCTTGACGCAGCTTCTCCTCGCGGCGAGACGCCTTCTCCTTCTTGCCATTCTGAAATGATTCCAGTGTCGCCTCCTCCGATTGTTTCAGCCACTGATAGTACTGCCCTGTATTCAATGCGTGGCGCCGACACACCTCGGACACCGTCGCACCACTCTCCTGGCACTCCTTGAGTATCTGCAGCTTCTCCTTCGCTGACCAACGTTTCCTGCCGTCCATCTCTGCCTTCTCCCTTCGTTGAGTATAAGACAGAGGCGAAAACCGTCACTTACTACGACCCCCAAAAGTCTCATTTTGGCTGAACCAATACAGCTACTCTCGCCAGCTCGGTTACTCGCGGTTCTTCTCGAGATGCGACCTAACCAGTTTTAGGTGTTTTTGTGCTTCGACATGGCCGGGTTGGATCTGCAGCACCCGTTCATAGTGGGCCGCAGCCTCGACCAAAATCCCTTGTCGGGCGAGAGCGTTGCCGAGGCTCAAGTGCGCCAGAACTGAGTCGGGCTTGATTGACACGGCCTGACGATAGTGACGGATCGCTTCTTCGCTGCTACCTTGGACCAACAGGGCCTTGCCCAAGTTGTAGTGCACATCAGCGAAGTCGGGCCAGGCCCGCAGTGCACTACGAAAATGCCGGATCGCTTCCTCGCTGTCCCCCTGCATCAACAGTGCGGCACCGAGATTGTTGTGCGCTAAAGCCAGGTCCGGATCGACTCGCAAAGCCTGACGAAAGAGCCTCATCGCGTCGTCCGTCTTACCCTGCACTAGCAGCACGGAGCCCAGGTTGTTGTGCGCTAGGGCAAAGTCTGGTTTGATCTCGACGGCGCGACGATAATGTCGAATCGCTTCCTCTCGCTTACCTCGAGCCGATAGCATGTTGCCCAGGTCATAGTGTGGTTGGGCATCTCCGGGAGTGGTGCGAATTCGATGTTTGTAGCCGTCGAGGCGCGCCTGATGATCCTTTATCGCAAAATCGCGTTTCAGAATCGCCAGGTCGGCGCTATCGGTAGGCACCACCTGAAGCCACAAGTCCCCCATGTCATCCGATGATCGCATACCGTATACCACACGCCGGGGAGGATGGTACGGGTTGAACACATTGTCGGAGGAGTTGTCGTAGGTGTATTCCATTTCGAGCCTGGTACCCCGGGGTAAGAAGACCGGCTTGGCGAATCGATACTCGTCCTGCCAGTTGAAATCCCATTCCTTGATACGGATGAGCCACCTCGTCGTGCCATCCGGAAGCGTGGCATAGCCTTTCATGTCCCGTGCCAGGTAATGGGCATGCGGGTACACGCCGAGCACTTCCACGTCGACCGGCAACTCGTAGGTGTCTTTGATCACATAGTCTTTCTTTCCGGCAGGAATGTCGATGGTGTTCGAGCCAAGCCTGAGTGCGAGAGGAACGCGCGTTGGTGCCTTCTCGGTAAAGTAGAATCCTACCGCACAGCGAACCACCTCTGACTTGCCGCTCGGCAGAAAGTGCACCTTGAGGACGAGATCGCTGCCTTTCTCCAAGAGCCAGGCCATGCCCTCGGGGGAAGCTATCGGGACCTTGCCCGGTGTCCAGGCCAAGAATTGGCCGTCGGGGCTCCTGGCCTCTCCGGCATACATGCCGTCATAGCCCGGCTCGGGATCTTGGTCATCGAGATATCGGGTCGAGCGCCTTTCATCAATTTGCATTACGGTGTGATGGACGATTTGCGGATTACCTCCTCGAAATTCGAGGGCTCTCACGTATCTCCTGGTCGGTAACGGTATCGGGATCACGAAGCTGCGAAACACATCTCGACCCCCGGCCGGCAGGGTGTAAGGCTCAGCCATTTCGATCACCAGATCCGGTTCGCCGAGTTGCCAGCCCTCGGTAAACTGCGGCAGTGGGGGCAAATCATCCGGGTCTCCCTCCAGGGCGCCGTCCTCGACCCACTTGCGGAGGGTGGCGATTTGGTCGGACGTGAGGCGGCGCTGGCCCTGGAATTCGCCGTATCCTTCTTCAGGCAGCCAAGGTGGCATGAACCGACTTCCGGTGACGACCGCAATCTGTTGAGCCCGTTTCCGTACATCTTGGTAGCTCAACAAGCTGAACGGCGCCGACTCCCCGGGGCGATGACAAGCCGCACAGTTTTCAAACACAATCGGCGCAATATCCTGGTTGAACGTCAACCTGTTTGAAGAGCCTAGAAGGCTCGCGTCCTGAGATCGCACTCCTGTCGTCGCGCCGAATACAACGACGCTTGGGAAGATGAGTATTACGAGGGCTAAGTGGGCCGAGCGGGTCATTGCAAATCCGGGATAAAGCAGCCCACGGCACGGGTTATGGCGCGGTCCACCGGCCTCCCCTCGAGGATCGCCTGTAGGGCTTCCTCGAGATCGTGTTGGGTCGGTTTCGCCCGTGCCTTGCCAAAATCGACGTAGCGGTCATCAATACGGCCGCGATACACCATCCGCCTACCGGGCACGAAGACGGCGACCTCCGGTGTCACCTTCACCTGAGTCTTCGTGACCAGCCTGTGTTGCGGATCGCGCAGAACACCCAAGGGATAACCGTATTCCTTCACATGTTCACGGATGGCTTTCACCGATTCGTCCGGATCGGGATACACGAGCCAGAACCGGACGTTGTCAGACTTGAACTTCGCTTGCAGCCGTAGGATCTCCGGTGCGTAACGATTCGAGATCGGACAATCGGTACGGGTGAAGAGAAAAACAGTCGCCCTGGCATCCGTCTGCTGGAAGGGGTCGACCTCGCGACCCTCCAAATCGAGCAATCGCAACTGCGTCGATAACCCTGCCTCTCCATAGCGTAGGAGTGCCACCGCCACGGCCCACAAGACCGTTACCATCCGCCGAGTCGTCCGTCCGCTCGGTAGCACGCTGCGACTCCTAATCCTTTACGGGTCGGGGGTTACGGGAACACCCCTGCCGCTCGTTCATAACGATCCGTATACTCGCTCCCATTATACTCACCCCCCGAGTACCCAGCGACAGCCACGGTTTGCTGTCCTTGTTGATTGTCTTGCTCGGCGTTGGTGCATGAATCAGTTCGGGACACGCACGGGACCTTTTGGCGGCCCAACTTACTCCCCGACGATCGCTTGGGATTTAGGCTTGCCCAGCTCAGCCATCCGGTTCAATACATTGCACCCGATCCTTACGCTGATTTGAGTACGCTTCGTTTGAGGTCGCCGGTGTGATAGGGAAGCGTAACCTTGAACTCCGGATTGTCGGGATGCCGGAGGGCGTAGTGGCTTCCCGTAGTGTGGTGAATTAAAAAGCCTGCTCTCTGGAGCGCCTTGAGTATTTCTTTCGGCTTGAGAACAGGCAGGCGGGTCATGTGGGTTGGAGCGCAACCCGTATTTGTTCCTTGACCGGCTCGAGCGTGAGTGGTTTGTCGGTTGGTATGGCTTCTCCGTCCTTCTGGAGCGCCTCGAGGTAGCACCGGAGCGCATCTTGCGCCATCTCTCGTGCTTCTTCGAGCGTCTCTCCCTGGGTAGCCAAGTCCGGGATGGCCGGGAACGTGACCACGTAGCCGCCTTCCTCGGCCGGCTCGAAGAGTGCCGTAAACAAGTGTTCTTCTTGCTTCATACCTTGAATGGTAGCAGAGCGAAGGGTACTGTCAAAGTTGAGGTCTCGAGCTCGGATCGGGCCGCTAGATAATGGGGCTCGAGCGCACCGTGTTGCCAACATCTTGGGGTCGGATCGGCCCCGAATGCCTCAACTCGAAAGTACCCCAAAGCCATTAGTACTAATGAATGATAAGCGACAACGGCGACGACACCAGGACGGGCTTTGTCGTCGCCGCCGGCTTCGCTCATCCGCTCCTAGTCCCCTGGAACAGAGGTTCGTAGCCTAAAGCTCGACGCCATTTTGTGGGCTGGCGAGGCGTGACGACGAAGTCATATTGGAATATTTCGAGGAGGAACAACGAAGCCAGCGCGCAAAAAGGGCCCGAGATTTAGGCTACGAACCTCTGTTCCAGGGGACTAGGGTGTCATGAGCGAGGCGAGCGGATCCCCCAGAAGCTCGCGTTGGTAGCAGGCTGGTGTTCTCGAGCAGCCTGCTACGCGAGGATGCCGCGGATCGGGTGCCCGTCGACGTCAGCCAGGCGGAAGTCGCGCCCGCCGAACCGGTAGGTCAAGCCTCGATAGTCGAGGCCAAGCAGGGTGAGCACGGTGGCGTGCAGGTCCCGCACGGTGTGGGCGTTCTCGACGGCCCGGTAGCCATACTCGTCGGTCTGGCCGTAGATAAACCCTTTCTTGAGGCCACCGCCGGCCAGCCAGAGGCTGAAGCCATACGGGTTGTGATCGCGCCCGTTGGTGCCCTGCACGAACGGAGTCCGTCCGAACTCGCCCGAGAAGATGACGAGGGTCTCGTCGAGCAACCCGCGCGACTTGAGATCCTTGACCAACCCGGCCACCGGCTGGTCGACGGCCATCGCGTTCGCGGTGTGCCCCTCCTCGAGCTTGCTGTGCTGGTCCCAAGGGTTGCCGCTCTGGCCCTCGCCTTCGATGCCGACCATGGTCATCTCGACGAACCGGACCCCCCGCTCGACGAGCCGCCGCGCCAACAGACACTGGCGCCCATAGACGGCCGTGGAGGCGTTCGGCGAATCGAGCCCATAGAGCTTCTTGGTCGCCTCGGTCTCGCCGGCCAGATCGACCAGCTCGGGCACCGCCGTCTGCATGCGGTAGGCGATCTCATAGTTGTCGATCGCCGCCTCGACATGCCGGTCCCCGCCGATCCGCTCGAGAAACCCGCTGTCTAGATCGCCGATGACACGCAGCCGGTCGCGCTGCTGCCGGTCTGTCTCGCTTGGTCGGACGTTGTTGAGCGGCTCGGCTCTCTCCGGGTAGATCATCGAACCTTGATGAATGGCCGGGAGGAACCCGTTGCCGAACAAGTTGACCCCACCGATTGGGACACCGCCGCTGCCCAGCACCACGAATCCCGGGAGATTCTGGTTCTCGGTGCCGAGCCCGTAGGTGATCCAGGAGCCCATGCTGGGGAACCCGATGAACGGCATGCCGCAATGGAAGTAGAAATTCGCCTGGGCGTGCTCCATGAACGGGGCGGTCATCGAGCGGATGACGGTCAACTCGTCGGCGACGCTCCCGGTGTGCGGGAACAACGCGCTCACCGGGATGCCGCTCTGCCCGTAACGGGTGAACTCCCAGGGACTCGGCATGATGTTGCCGTCGTCGTTGAACATCGTCCGTTCGGTCTGGAACGGCATCGGCTCCCCGGCCTCAGCCGCGAGCCGCGGTTTGGGATCGAAGGAGTCGACGTGCGAGAACGCCCCCGACATGTAACAGAAGATGACGTTCTTCACCCTGGGCGCTAAGGGCGGCGTCTTCGCCGCCAGCGGCCCGTCGGTGACCGCCTGGCCAAGTCCGGCGTAGGACGAGTCGGCCATGAGCGCCGACAGGGCGAGCATGCCGAACCCGGTCGAGGTCTGCCGCAACATCTCGCGGCGGGTCAGGAAGGGGCGCGGTGCAGGATGATGACGTGGGTCGTAGCACATCGGAAGCCTCGGCCTTCTACTGGATGAAGACGTACTCCTTCAAATTGAACATACTGTGGGCGACGTCCTGCCACACGTCGGAGTCGTAGAGCAGGAGGTCCTCGGTGGTGCCGCGCTGCGACGCCACGGCGGTGAGATAGTCCGTCATCCGATCTCGCTCCGCGGCGGTCGGTTGCCGAGCCAGCGCCTTGAGAAACATGTGGTCGAGACGTCCGCCGACCGTGCCCGCCTCGCCCTCGGCGAGACGGCGACCCCATTCGGCCGCCTGGCCGATAACGAACGGGCTGTTCAGCAGGGTGAGTGACTGCGCCGGGACGTTGGTCGCATCGCGCTGGCCACGGGTCGTTGCCGGCTTCGGCAGGTTGAACGCCTCCAGGAACGGGTTGTGGACGTTTCGACGGATCTCCTGGTAGATGCTACGTCGCCCCTCGCCGTCGACCGGGCCGTTGTCCCTGTTTCTTAGGACCGGCACCGACGGGCCATACATCGTCGGGTCGAGACGACCTGACACCGACAGCATCGAGTCGCGGATCGCCTCGGCGTCGAGACGCCTGAGGTTGGCATGCTGCAGCAACCGATTGGATGGGTCGGTCTCGAGAGCCGCCGGCGACGCCTGGCTACTCATCTGATAGGTTCGGGTCAGCACTAGTCGGCGGACCAGTTGCTTCACCGAATACCCATCGTCGACGAAGGCGCCGGCGAGATAGTCGAGCAGCGCCGCATGGGATGGCGCATCGCCAAGCCGACCGAAATTGTCGACGGTACCGACCAGTCCATAGCCGAACAGGTAGCGCCAGAGCCGATTGACCGCCACCCGCCCGGTGAGCGGGTTGTCCGGAGCGGTGATCGCATCAGCCAGACGCAACCGCACCAGGCCGGGTTCCGGAGGATACGGTTGGTCGTCGAGCGCGGTCAGAAAGCTCCGAGCGACCACCTCCCCGCGGGTCTGGTGGTTGCCGCGGATCAAGAGCGGCTGGTCGGGCGCCGCCTCTTCGACGACACCCGGCGCCCGACGTGCCACCGGGACATCTCGCTCGAGCGACCGATATCGGGCGACCAGTGCCCGCAACGCGACGAGATGTTCGAGTGAGCGGGGCAGCAGGTCTGCCCGGACGAACTCGTCGAGAAACACGGCCTGAAGCTCGGTCAGCCGGCCGTCACGCCACGCCGACACCGCCTCGCGCAGCCGCCGGCCGACAAGCGACGCTAGCGCCTGGCGCGAGGATGGGGCCTCGCCGTCGGTTCCCTGAAGCAAGTGGAGAACCGGCACGACGGTGTCACGAGGCGTCTCCTTGACGTCGTGGAACAGAACCTGGCTGACTCCAATCGACGAGCGCCCATCGCCACGACGCGTAGGCCGGTTCTTGGCCCGGAAGTCTTCGCGGTCGAAGCCAAACCGTGTGACGTCGTCCTGAGTCGCGAACTCGATGTAGGCCGTGAACCCCTTCCAGAAGCTGGTGTCCCACTGCACCCAGACCATCTCGTCCCGCTTGGGGCTGTAGCGAAGGTTATAGATGCCGCCGCGCGGCACGGCGTAGTTCTCGATGACGAGCAAGGCGAAGCTGAGATCCCCACCAAGCACCCGGAGGCTGATGAAGTCGTTCTCGACGGTGAAGCGTGGCGTCTGGATGACCCCGGCATGTTTCGAAGACAGAAGGTGGGTATAGGCCCCCCCCGGATAGATCCCGTTCAGCAGCCGACCGCCGCGCCGCTCGATGGCAAACTCTCCCGGGGGCGAGGGGGCGTCCGGCCGGCCCGTACCATGACCGACGGTAGAGGCATAATCGGCCCCGCTGAAGTCCCACGCTGTCTCGAAGTGCTCGCGATTGAATCGCTCGCGGACGTCGATCTCCGACTCCCACCTGTCGCCGAGCTCGCGCCACGCGCGCGCCAGGGCACCGTCCTCGACTTCGGCGAGCTCGCGCCAGGCGCCCAGCGCGCTGCCATCGCGCGGCTCAGGAGTCGCCTCGCGTGCGGACGCCGACTCGGCCTCACCGGCAGCCGCGTCCGCCGACTCGAGCTGCTCGAGTAGCCGCGTCGGAACCGTGTCGGCCGCCTCGAGCCAGGCTTCGGCCAGCCCGTCTCGAATGTCGACCTTGAGCGCGGCCAAGGCATCTTTGTTGGTGTCGAGCAGGGTCTCATCGTCGATGGCCCGCTGCGTCGGTCTCGCCCCGTAGAGCGTCCCGAACAACGAGTAGTAGTCCTTCTGGCTGATCGCGTCGAACTTATGGTCGTGGCACCGCGCACACGAAACGCTGAGCCCGAGAAAAGCCTTCGACACCACGTCGACCTGGTTGTCCGCCCACTTGACCCGGTCTTCCCACGGGTCGACCGGCTGATATCCATGTTCGATGAGCCGGAAGTGGGCCGTTGCGATGATCGACTCGTTGAGCTGATTCTCGGGGTCGAGACGTGGCGTCGGCAGCAGGTCACCGGCCAGGTGCTCGCGAATCAGCTGGTCGTAAGGCACGTCGCCGTTGAACGCGCGAATCAGGTAGTCGCGATACCGCCAGGCCAGCGGGATGTCCGGGTCTCCCTCGCTGCCGTGTGACTCGCTGTAACGGAACAGGTCCATCCAGTAACGTGCCCAGCGCTCGCCGAAGTGCGACGAGTCGAGATACCGGTCCACCAAGTCGGTGTAGGCGGTCGGCGACGTGGCGGAGGCGAACCGCGCAATCTCGGCGGGGGTCGGCGGCAACCCACGCAGGTCGAACGACAGCCGACGGATGAGCGTGTGCCGATCGGCGGGGTACGCTGGCTCGAGCCCGGCCGCTTCGAGCGAGGCGAGGATGAACCGATCGACCGCGTCCCGAGGCCAGGTGTCGTCGCGCACCGCCGGTGGATCGACCTGCCGGACCGGCTGCCACGCCCAGTGCGTGCGCCGACGCTTTGCGAGATCGAACGGCTCGGACGGATCGGGCGGGTCGGTCGCCGCCGCCACCGAGCCCTCCGGCCACGGGGCCCCCATCTCGACCCACTCGATCAGGCTCGCGATCGCCGTCGCTTCGAGCGCCCCGGTCGGTGGCATCAGCACGGGTCGTCCCTGCACGCGCTGCACGAGTGGACTGCTGAGCGGATCGCCCGGGACGATGACCGGCCCGGAATCGCCGCCGGCCCGTAGCGCCTCTCGGCTGTCGAGACGCAGACCTCCGAACGGCGTCTCGACCTGGGCGCTGTGACACTCGAAGCAGTTGTCGGCGAGCAGCGGACGGATCTTGGTCTCAAAGAACTCGATCTGCTCGGCGCTCGGCGCACCCGCCGGGCGGGACCCCGATTGGGCTCCGACGACAGCGATGGAGGTCAGAGCAAGAAACGTGAGCGTCGCACCAGTCCAGACCATCGAGTGCTTCATAAGAAATAGGACTGTAATCTATCGTCCGCCCGTCCGCGACGCAAGTGGAGACGGAGGCTGACGAGGACTGTCTACGCAGGCCGACGCCCGGCCGGGGAACGGAGCTGCATGCTCATGTGCTCTTCGAACATTCCTTGCTGACTAGCTGTCGGTGGGCTAAGAAGCTTGAGTTCTTCGAACGAAGTGACGAGAGAGAGAGAGAGAGAGAGCTTTCGACGTTCATAGGCCAGCTTATCATTTTCGAACTGGAGCGTGGGCGGCCGCGACAGGCTATCATCATGATCGCCAGAGGGCATGATGCACGAACCTCATGAACCGATCCCGCTGAAGGATATCGAGGAGGCGCGCGAGCGCATCCGGGGATTCGCCATTCGGACCCCGCTCGTCCGCCTTAATGCTGATGCGCCGGGCTACGTTTATCTCAAGCTCGAGAATCTTCAGCCCATATCGGCTTTCAAGATTCGCGGCGCCAGTAACGCCATGGCCCTCACCGAAAAGGCAAAGCTCGCGAACGGCGTTTACACCTCGAGCGCGGGGAACATGGCCCAGGGGGTCGCATGGAACGCGCGCCGATTGGGCATTCCCGCGACCATCGTCGTTCCCGAGCACGCACCGGAATCCAAGCTCGCCGCTATCGAGCGACTAGGCGCCGACTACATCAAGGTTCCCTACGAGGAGTGGTGGCAGGTGATGTCCACGCACCATTACGCCCCACTCGCCGACCGGCTCTTCATCCACCCTTCGAGCAGCCCCGCGGTCATGGCGGGCAACGGGACCATCGGCCTCGAGATCCTGGAGGACTTGCCGGACGTGGACGCCATCCTCATCCCCTACGGAAGTGGAGGACTGAGCTCGGGGATCGGATGTGCCATCCGAGCCCTCAAACCCGCCACGAAGATTCTCGCCTGCGAAGTGGAGACCGCTGCCCCAGTGGCTCCGTCGCTTGCGGCGGGCTCGATTCAGGAGGTTCGCTACACGCCGAGCTTCGCAGACGGGCTCGGTGCAAAAACCATTCTGCCCGAGATGTGGCCTCTGGTAAGGAGCCTACTCGATGGCGCCCTCGTCGTGAGCCTGCGGGAAACGGCGGACGCCATCCGCCTCCTGGTGGAGCGCAATCGCGTCGTCGCCGAAGGAGCCGGCGCGGCGCCGGTGGCGGCGGCTCTTTCGGGCAAAGCCGGAAGGGGAAAGCTCGTGTGCGTTGTCTCAGGAGGAAACATCGACTCGGAGAAGCTGGCAACGATTCTCCGAGGTGAGATTCCGTGAAGCCACTCAGACGGAGCGAAGACTGCTAGTCCCCCGGATCTTTAATTACTGTCCAAATTCGATTTGCCATGTGTATCGAGCGTTCGCTGGGCGAACCGAGCGATGGTTTCGAGGATTTGGTCGGCGGATTTCGTCCACTTGAACGGCTTTGGGTTCTCGTTGTGAGCATCGAGATAGTCTTGTATCGCAACGCGGAGCTGAGGCACGCTCGTGTGCGAGCCTCGTCGCAAGGCGTGTTCGGTGAGCAAGCCAAAGAAGCGCTCAGCGAAGTTGAGCCAAGAGGCGTGTGTCGGTGTGAAGTGAAAGTGGAACCGAGGTCGCTTGGAAAGCCAGCGTTTGATCGCCGGTGTCTTGTGCGTGGCGAGATTGTCGAGCACGACGTGGATGTCCAACTCGCTGGGAACGGCTGCTTCGATCTCAGCGAGGAACTTCTTGAACTCTAGCGCTCGATGTCGCGCGTAGCACTTTCCGAAGACTTCACCTGTTGCGGCGTCGAGTGCGGCAAACAGGTCAGTCGTTCCATGCCGAATGTAGTCGTGGGTTTGTCGCTCGGGCTGGCCCAAGCTCATGGGCAGGACAGGTTGAGCACGCTCGAGCGCTTGAATCTGCGATTTCTCGTCGACGCACAGGACGACCGCGTTATCCGGTGGGTTCATATACAGGCCAACAACGTCGCGTACTTTTTCGACCAGTTGTGGGTCTTGCGAGAGACGAAACGATTCCGAGCGGTGCGGTTGAAGCCCGAACGTTCGCCAAATACGTCCAATCGTCGAATGACTCAGCCCAAGATGCTTGGCCATCGAGCGCGTACTCCAATGGGTTCTCCCCTTTGGAGTCGTCTCCAGCGTCTTGGTCACGACTTCCTCGATCTGGTCATCGCCGATTTTGCGAGCCGCTCCCGGCCGAGGTTCGTCGTACAACCCTTCCATTCGTTGTTCTACAAAGCGTCTTCGCCACTTGCCCACCGTGCTCCTCATGGTGTGCATCTTCCTAGCAACTTCCATATTCGTCAGACCCGCCGCGCAATCCAGCACGATCTTCGCTCGGAAGGCTTGGTGCGGCGAACTACGGCTGCGTCGCGCCAGTCGCGTCAGCGCTTCGCTTTCTTGAGACGACAGCTTCAATTCGGCTTTTCGCCGGCCCTTGTGTTTCATGCATTTAGCAGATCACAGAAGGGCCGGTGTTGTCTAGCTTTTTCTGTTCCATGGGACTAGCAGGTTGGTGTTCTCGAGGAGCCTCCTACGCGAGGATGCCGCGGATCGGGTGCCCGTCGACGTCAGCCAGGCGGAAGTCGCGCCCGCCGAACCGGTAGGTCAAGCCTCGATAGTCGAGGCCAAGCAAGGTGAGCACGGTGGCATGCAGGTCCCGCACGGTGTGGGCGTTCTCGACGGCCCGGTAGCCATACTCGTCGGTCTGGCCGTAGATGAACCCTTTCTTGAGTCCACCGCCGGCTAACCAGAGGCTAAAGCCATGGGGGTTGTGATCGCGCCCGTCGTTGGGGACCTGCGCAAACGGAGTCCGGCCGAACTCGCTCGAGAAGATAACGAGCGTCTCGTCGAGCAACCCGCGCGACTTGAGATCCTTGACCAACCCGGCCAACGGCTGGTCGACGGTCATCGCTTTCGCGGAGTGCCCCTCCTCGATCCTGCTGTGGTGGTCCCAGGTGCCGACCATCGTCAGCTCAACGAACCGGACCCCCCGCTCGACGAGCCGCCGCGCCAACAGACACTGGCGCCCATAGACGGCCGTGGAGTTGTTCGGCGAATCGAGCCCATAGAGCTTCTTGGTCGCCTCGGTCTCGCCGGCCAGATCGACCAGCTCGGGCACCGCCGTCTGCATGCGGTAGGCGATCTCATAGTTGTCGATCGCCGCCTCGACCTGCCGATCCCCACCGATCCGCTCGAGAAACCCGGTGTTTAGATCGCCGATAACACGTAGCCGGTCGCGCTGCTTCCGGTCTGTCTCGCTTGGTCGGACGTTGTTGAGCGGCTCGGCTCTCTCCGGGTAGATGATCGAACCTTGATGAATCACCGGGAGGAACCCGTTGCCGAACATGTTGACCCCGCCGACCGGGATACGGCCGCTGGCCAGCACCACGAATCCCGGGAGATTCTGGTTCTCGGTGCCGAGCCCGTAGGTGATCCAGGAGCCCATGCTGGGGAACCCGGTAAACGGCATGCCGCAATGGAAGTAGAAATTCGCCTGGGAGTGCTCCGTGAACGGGGAGGTCATCGAGCGGATGACGGTTAACTCGTCGGCGACGCTCCCGATGTGCGGGAACAACGCGCTCACCGGGATGCCGCTCTGCCCGTAACGGGTGAACTCCCAGGGACTCGGCATGATGTTGCCGTCGTTGTTGAACATCGTCCGTTCGGTCTGGAACGGCATCGGCTCCCCGGCCTCAGCCGCGAGCCGCGGTTTGGGATCGAAGGAGTCGACTTGCGAGAGCGCCCCCGCCATGTAACAAAAGATGACGTTCTTCACCCTGGGCGCGAAGGGCGGCGTCTTCGCCGCCAGCGGCCCGTCGGTGACCGCCTGGCCCAGTCCGGCGTAGGACGAGTCGGCCATGAGCGCCGACAGGGCGAGCATGCCGAACCCGGTCGAGGTCTGCCGCAACATCTCGCGGCGGGTCAGGAAGGGGCGCGGTGCAGGATGATGACGTGGGTCGTAACACATCGGAGGCCTCGATCTTCTACCGGATGAAGACGTACTCCATCAGATTGAACATACTGTGGGCGACGTCCTGCCACACCTCGGAGTCGTAGAGCAGGAGGTCCTCGGAGGTGCCGCGCTGCGACGCCACGGCGGTCAGATAGTCCGTCATCCGAGCTCGCTCCGCGGCGGTCGGTTGCCGAGCCAGCGCCTTGAGAAACATGTGGTCGAGACGTCCGCCGACCGTGCCCGCCTCGTTCTCGGCGAGACGGCGACCCCATTCGGCCGCCTGGCCGATGACGAACGGGCTGTTCAGCAGCGTGAGTGACTGCGCCGGGACGTTGGTCGCATCGCGCTGGCCACGGGTCGTCACCGGCTTCGGCAGGTTGAACACCTCCAGGAACGGGTTGTGGACGTTTCGACGGATCTCCTGGTAGATGCTACGTCGCCCCTCGCCGTCGACCGGGCCGTTGTCCCTGTTTCTTAGGAGGACCGGCACCGACGGGCCATACATCGTCGGGTCGAACCGACCTGACACCGACAGCATCGAGTCGCGGATCGCCTCGGCGTCGAGCCGCCTGAGGTTGGCATGCTGCAGCAACCGATTGGACGGGTCGGTCTCGAGAGCCGCCGGCGACGCCTGGCTACTCATCTGATAGGTTCGGGTCAGCACCAGTCGGCGGACCAGTTGCTTCACCGAATACCCATCGTCGACGAAGGCGCCGGCGAGATAGTCGAGCAGCGCGGCATGGGATGGCGCATCGCCAAGCCGACCGAAATTGTCGACGGTACCGACCAGGCCATAGCCGAACAGGTAGCGCCAGAGCCGATTGACCGCCACTCGCCCAGTGAGCGGGTTGTCGGGAGCGGTGATCGCATCAGCCAGATGCAACCGCACCAGGCCCGGTTCGGGAGGATACGGTTGGTCGTCGAGCGCGGTCAGAAAGCCCCGAGCGACCACCTCTCCGCGGGTCTGGTGGTTGCCGCGGATCAAGAGCGGCTGGTCGGGCGCCGCCTCTTCGACGACACCCGGCGCCCGACGTGCCACCGGGACATCCCGCTCGAGCAACCGATATCGGGCGACCAGTGCCCGCAACGCGACGAGATGATCGAGTGAGCGGGGCAGCAGGTCTGCCCGGACGAACTCGTCGAGAAACACGGCCTCCCGCTCGGTCAGCCGACCGTCACGCCACGCCGACACTGCGTTGCGCAGCCGCCGGCCGACAAGCGACGCTAGCGCCTGGCGCGAGGATGGGGCCTCGCCGTCGCTCGCCTCCAGCAAGTGGAGAACCGGCACGACGGTGTCGCGAGGGGTCTCCTCGACGTCGTGGAACAGAACCTGGCTGACCCCGATCGACGAGCGCCCATCGCCGCGACGCGTAGGCCGGTTCGTGGCTAGGCTGTCTTCGGGATCGAAGGTGAAGTGCGTGACGTCGTTCTGTGTCGCGAACTCGATGTAGGCCGTGAACCCCTTCCAGAAGCTGGTGTCCCACTGCGCCCAGACCATCTCGTCCCGCTTCGGGCTGTAGCTCAGGTGATAGATGCTGCCGCGCGGCACGGCGTGGTTCTCGATGATGAGCGTGGCGAAGCTGAGCCACGAACCACCGAGCGAAAGTCCCGTATTCCCACCGAGCACCCGCAGGCTGATGAAGTCGTTCTCGATAGGGAAGCGTGGCGTCTGGATGACCCCGGCATGTTTCGAAGACAGAAGGTGGGTATAGGCCCCCCCCGGATAGATCCCGTTCAGCACCCGGCACCTCACGCGCGCGGAGTTCACGCACGGGATCCCAATGGCAAACTCTCCCGGGGGCGAGGGGGCATCCGGCCGGCCCGTGCCATGACCGACGGTTGCGGCATAATCGGCCCCGCTGAGGTCCCACGCCGTCTCGAAGTGCTCGCGATTGAATCGCTCGCGGGCGTCGATCTCCGACTCCCACCTGTCGCCGAGCTCGCGCCACGCGCGCGCCAGGGCAGCGTCCTCGACTTCGGCGAGCTCGCGCCAGGCGCCCAGCGCGCTGCCATCGCGCGGCTCAGGAGTCGCCCCGCGTGTCATGAACACGAACGGCACGTTGACGACGGACGCCGACTCAGCCTCACCGGCAGCCGCGTCCGCCGGCTCGAGATCCTCGAGTAGCCGCGTCGGAACCGTGTTGGCCGCCTCGAGCCAGGCCTCGGCCAGCCGGTCTCGAATGTCGACCTTGAGCGCGGCCAAGGCATCTTTGTTGGTGTCGAGCAGGGTCGGATCGTCGATGGCCCGCTGCGTCGGTCTCGCCCCGTAGAGCGTCCCGAACAACGAGTAGTAGTCCTTCTGGCTGATCGCGTCGAACTTGTGGTCGTGGCACCGCGCGCACGAAACGCTGAGCCCGAGAAAAGCCTTCGACACGACGTCGACCTGGTTGTCCGTCCACTTGACCCGGTCTTCCCACGGGTCGACCGGCTGATAGCCATGTTCGACGAGCCGAAAGTGGGCGGTTCCGATGATCGACTCGTTGAGCTGATTCTCAGTGTCGAGACGTGGTGTCGGCAGCAGGTCACCGGCCAGGTGCTCGCGAATCAGCTGGTCGTAAGGCACGTCGCCGTTGAACGCGCGAATCAGGTAGTCGCGATACCGCCAGGCCAGCGGGATGGACGGGTCTCCCTCGCTGCCGTGTGACTCGCTGTAACGGAACAGGTCCATCCAGTGACGCGCCCAGCGCTCGCCGAAGTGCGGCGAGTCGAGATACCGGTCCACCAGGTCGGTGTAGGCGGTCGGCGACGTGGCGGAGACGAACCGCGCAATCTCGGCGAGGGTCGGCGGCAACCCACGCAGGTCGAACGACAGCCGACGGATGAGCGTGTGCCGATCGGCGGGGTACGCTGGCTCGAGCCCGGCCGCTTCGAGCGAGGCGAGGATGAACCGATCGACCGCGTCCCGAGGCCAGGCGTCGTCGCGCACCGCCGGTGGATCGACCTGCCGGACCGGCTGCCACGCCCAGTGCGTGCGCCGACGCTTTGCGAGATCGAACGGCTCGGATGGATCGGGCGGGTCGGTCGCTGCCACCGAGCCCTCCGGCCACGGGGCCCCCATCTCGACCCACTCGATCAGGCTCGCGATCGCCGTCGCTTCGAGCGCCCCGGTCGGTGGCATCAGCACGGGTCGTCCCTGCACGCGCTGCACGAGTGGACTGCTGAGCGGATCGCCCGGGACGATGACCGGCCCGGAATCGCCGCCGGCCCGTAGCGCCTCTCGGCTGTCGAGACGCAGACCTCCGAACGGCGTCTCGACCTGGGCGCTGTGACACTCGAAGCAGTTGTCGGCGAGCAGCGGACGGATCTTGGTCTCAAAGAACTCGATCTGCTCGGCGCTCGGCGCACCCGCCGGGCGGGACCCCGATTGGGCTCCGACGACAGCGATGGAGGTCAGCGCAAGAAACGCGAGCGTCGCACCAGTCCAGACCATCGAGTGCTTCATAAAAAATAGGACTGTAATCTACCGTCCGCCCGTCCGCCACGCAAGCGGAGACGGGGGGCTGACGAGGACTCGTAGGGTCAAGAAACTCATGCGGCTTCCCGATAGTAGTGTCGGAGGAGCTTCAGAATGTTGCCGACGGTTTGGTCGCTCACTCGATACCCGAGCTTCGCCATCCCTTGGGCAATGCGCTCGTAGCCCTACGATCGGTTCTCACTCGCGAAGCGGATAATCAACTCTTCGAGCTTCTCGTCCTAGTCCCCTGGATCTTTGATTGATGACAAAAGTCTAAACTAGCGTGCGTGGTCAAGGTTCGCTGAAAACAGAGGGAGAAGAGCTCACCGAGCTCGTTTGACTCCCGAGTGCTGCCTTGGTGCACAACTCGCGATCTCGGTCCACAATTGTCCTTTACTCACGGATTCGAGGTTCCCCATGAGCATTTTCAAACGCACTCAGCGGAAGTATGTGAAGAAGGCCTATCGCGTGAGGAATTGGCGTGAATATGAGGCGGGTCTACGCAACCGTGGGAGCCTGACCGTCTGGATCTCGCTCACCGCCGGCAAGCTTGTGAACTGGGACGCGCCCCGGCCGAGGAGGAGGAACCCGGGCCGTCAACGCAAGTACTCGAACCACGCCATCGAGACGGCTGTCACCCTGGGCATGGTGTTTCATCTGTCATCTAGGCAGAGCGAGGGATTGCTGCGATCGTTGTTCGCTCTGATGAAGCTAGACAATGATGTGCCCGATCACACCACGATCTCGAGGCGCAAGGCGAAGCTGGGTAAGGTCCCCTTCTACCAAGACAAGCAGAAGACGCCGTTGCACATCTTGATCGACAGCAGCGGTCTCGCTGTCCACGCCGGCCAGCTGCGCAGAGCACCAAAGAGCAGGGACTATCGCAAGCTCCATCTGTGTGTCGACGAGCAGAGTGGCGAAGTCGTCGCCGGCGAGCTGACGAGCAAAAGAGCCCGCGATTCATCGCGGGTTGCATCGCTTGTCGGACAGATCGACAGTCCCATCTCATCGGCCAGAGCTGACACCGCATACGACGCCGGCGGCGTCTATGAGGCA
The DNA here is from genome assembly GCA_965237955.1 of Candidatus Marinacidobacterales bacterium. Lineage (GTDB taxonomy): Bacteria > Acidobacteriota > Vicinamibacteria > Marinacidobacterales > SMYC01. Next base: position 7,467,278 of record OZ250169.1, read on the forward strand.
ATCGAGAATCACAGCGCTCATTGCTCGCCGAGGGTGCTGATACCGCCGCGCAAGGGCGCCCAGCTCGCATCGGGGCCGGCGAGCAGCCGACAGCGCAATCGCAACATTGCAGCACAAGCTCGGCTCGGCAAACGAAAGTGGCACACAGAATCGGGCTACAGCAAACGGAGCAAAGTCGAGACAACGTTCCATCGCTACAAGGCTATCGTGGGCTCAGCGATGCGAGCGAGAGGGTTGGCGGCACAGAGAGTCGAGGCAAGGATCGGGTGCAAGATTCTCAACACGATGACGGCGCTCGGGATGCCTGATAGCGAGATGATCGGATGATGGGAGTCGGGGCCAAGCGAGCTCTCGGCCTCTATCGGAGTTGTGCACCAAGGCACCATGCCGGCATGATTTCGTCGTTGGTTCCCGCTCTCATCTCTGCCTTCAAGGCTCGTCGCGAGCTGGCTCTCGAGAATGTCGCTCTTCGGCAGCAGCTCGCCGTCCTCCGCCGTTCCGTGAAACGGCCGCGGCTCTCGAAGGTCGAGCGCTGGTTTTGGGTGCTATTGCGCAGAATCTGGACTGACTGGGAGAGCGTCCTCGTCATCGTGAAACCTGAGACGGTCATCCGCTGGCACCGTTGTGGGTTCGGACGATATTGGACTTGGAAGAGCCGACGGCGTAGGCCCGGACGACCAAGCGTCGCTCCCGAAATACGTGAGCTGATTCGGAACATGAGCAGGGCCAACCCTCTCTGGGGAGCTCCCCGCGTGCATGGCGAGCTGGCGAAGCTAGGCATCTCCATTTCCCAGGCAGCCGTCTCCAAGTATATGGTTCGTCATCGCACCCCACCGTCCCATACTTGGCGGAGCTTTCTCGATAATCATGCAAACGACTTGGTGTCGCTCGACTTTTTCACTTTGCCGACCGCAACCTTCAGAGTTCTGTTCGTCTTCATCGTCCTTCGCCACGACCGTCGCCGTATCGTTCATTTCAATGTCACCGAGCATCCTTCCGCCGAGTGGACGGCGCAGCAAATGGTCGATGCTTTTCCATGGGACACCGCGCCTCGGTACCTGGTACGGGACCGAGACCAGACCTACGGAGCGTACTTCGATAGTCGCGTCGACGGTCTTGGGATAGAGCAGGTCCTTACCGCACCGCGCTCCCCGTGGCAGAATCCATTCGTCGAAAGGATGATCGGCTCCATTCGACGTGAGTGTCTCGACCACGTGATCGTCCTTGATGAGCGGCACCTGGGGCGAATCCTACGCAAATACGTCGACTACTATCATTCGTGCCGGACTCATTTGTCGCTTGAGAAGGACGCGCCTGAGCCTCGCCGGGTAGAGTCACCGGCGATGGGCAAAGTGAGAGCCATTCCAAAGGTCGGTGGTCTCCATCATTATTACACTCGACACGCCGCTGCTTGAGCCGATCCGCTCGGGACGGCTACGGGACTTCGCGCCAGCTTACACCTATACCCCTGAGTAGAGCCGACGCCGATCCTCGAAACGTCCTACATGAAGACGACCCAAGCATCCTGGTTGCAGGCAGCTCGCTAATCTCACGCAGCTCGAGTTTATGGAAGGGACACCTACCATAGTCGGCTGTTTCTGGCCGGTTTTCTTTTTTGCGGGTCACAACTCCCACAGGAAACGGGGAGAAACAGATAGGCCGTGCCTACGGAGCACCACGCCAGCTCTCGACCCTACCGCGTTGTGTCCAAAAACAGAAACGCGTCGCCAAGCCCTTGATGGTTGAGCTCTTCACAATAATGATAGATGAACTCGGCGACGGCCCGGCGCGTGGGTCTTAGAGTTCGTTTGTATTTTTGGACACGACGCGCTTGCGCCACGACGCCTGCTCGCCTTGGACAGGTAGCTCACCACGTTTTCACGTTTGTGCCATGGACAGCGTTGCACAACGTCGTCAAACCACGGGGTTTGGAGCCGTTTCAATTTCCAACTAGGATTGGCACACTTTCCGTAAGGCGGTTACCGAAGAGGTAAGGAGTCGTCGTGGTGGGATCATACCGGCGCCCGTCGGCCCGGCCCGAGGGTGCTCTTGCGGTCTCGGTTAGCACCACCAGCATGCGGGTCGATACCTGCAAAGCCGTTAGTCCTTCGGTGTCCTGAGGCCAAACGGTGACCGATGCGTCGACGGAAAAGCCGCTATGGCGCATCGCAGATCAAATACACCTTGTGAATGGGAGCCATGATCTTGTTTGCGCTCAGTTCCATAACTTGAGACTCTCTTGAGCTGAATATGTGAAATCCAATTTGTTTGATTGCGCAAAATCTAGGAGTCCTGGCCGGTATTCATGTCCCAGATCAGCTTGAGGCCGTCCAACGTCAGCCAGGGAGCGCGGAATTCGATGACATCCGTTTCGGCCGCGATGAGATCCTCCAAGCCCCCGGTTCCGATGATCTTGGTCTCCGCTCCCAGTTCCGCCTTAAAGCGAGCCACCATACCTTCCACCAGTCCCACGTAGCCGTATACAAGGCCCGATTGGATGGCGGCAACAGTATTCCGGCCGATGGCGGCTTCCGGCGGCGCGAGTTCCACGCGCGGCAGCTTAGCCGCTCGGGCAAAAAGCGCTTCGGCTGCCAGGTCGATGCCGGGCGCGATCGCTCCACCCAGGTACTCTCCTTCTGCAGATATCGCGTCGAAGGTGGTGGCCGTGCCGAAGTCGACCACACAGGCCGGCGTTCCGTAGAAGTGCCGCACGGCAACCGCATCTGCCACTCGGTCCGCGCCGAGGGCGTTCTTCGGATCCTCGTAGCGGATGCTGAGTCCGGTTTTCACGCCGGCATCGATCACGAGCGGCTCGGTGCCCAGGTAGCCCGCCGCAGCCTGAACGAAGGTTCCCGTCAGTGGTGGTACGGCGGAGGCCAGCGCACAGCCCTTGATTTGCTCTGCGGAACAACCGGCGTGCTCCAGCAGCCCCAGTATTTGGAGTCCGTATTCATCGGGCATACGGTCATGAACGGTGGCAAGTCGCCAGGCGTTCACGCGCTCGTCCCCATCGTAAAGACCCAGTGTGATATTCGTATTTCCGATGTCAATCATCAACAGCATAAGGACCTCACTCTTCTCCCACCGTCATGGTGTCGATGAGACGGGTCTTTCCTATGAACACGGCCATGGAAAGCAAAGCTCGCTCGCTCGGCCCATGCAGCTCTTCGAGCGTTTCGGGGTCTGCCACCGAGGCGTATTCCGCCCGGGCGAGCGGTTCGGTCGCCAAGAGGGTCTCCATCTCCGTCCTCAGTCTGTCCGCTTCTCGCTCCCCGGTGTTGAACAATTCGTCTGCAGCGGATAGTGCACGGTAGAGCACCGTCGCTGCCTGCCGCTCCTCCGGATTAAGGTAGGAATTTCGGCTCGACATCGCCAAATCGTCCGCTTCACGAAGCGTGGGGCACACGATCACCTCGATTGGAAAATTGAGATCCCGTACCAAGCGACGAATCACGATCGCTTGCTGGGCATCCTTCTGACCAAAATACGCTCGATCGGGCTGGAAACTATTAAATAGCTTAGTCACCACGGTTGCCACGCCTCGAAAATGCCCCTCCCGGATCTCTCCCTCCAGATAACGAGACAGCTCTTCCACCTCCACCCAGGTCTGATACCCAGGGCCGTACATCTCAGCCTTTGTCGGCGTCCACACCAAATCGACCTTTTCCGCGCTAAGTAGATCCAGGTCTTGTTCTAGATCCACTGGGTAGGTGTCCAGATCCTCCGTCGGCCCGAACTGGGCGGGGTTGACAAAAATGCTCACTCCAACGCTTGCACACTCTTGCTTAGCTCGTCGTACCAGTGAGAGATGTCCCTCGTGGAGGAATCCCATGGTGGGTACCAGACCCACATGGTTGGCCAGGGATTTCCTTGTCGCACGCAGCTCAGCCAAACTCTCCACCACTTTCATCTTTGCTCACCCGTGGACCCCTCAACCTTTGCGCGCACCAGATTCCATAGCGACCAATTGACCGGGGTCAGTACGCCGCAGCGCTCTCCTTCTCGCACGACGGCTCCATTGATGGCGTCTACTTCAGTTGGAGCACCCCTCAGAATATCTTGGAGCATGGAAGATTCGTTCTCGGCGGTTCGCGTGGCGACTCCCTCCACTTCATGGGACGGATCGCCGTACGGGAGCTGAATCCCTTGCGCCTCCGCCACTCGGGCCGTTTCAATAGCGGCCTCGTTCATGAGTCGCCGCGCATGGGGACGCTCCAGCAGCTCACCGTTCCGAACGTCCAAGAGCGCCGTAAGCGCATTGATTCCGGCATTCACGGCCAGCTTGCCCCACACCAGACTTACTAGGTTGGGCGCGGCGTGGATTTCGAATCTAGCAGTCTCTAACAAATCCACCAGCGGTTCCAAGCGTGGGTGCGGCGCCACGTAGGTTGGTCCTGCTCCGCCCGCCCGGAACTTGCCTGGACCCAGCAGCGAAGCGCCGGACGTGGTAACTCCTAGCGCGGCGCGCTCGGCGCCAATGGCAGCCCCCAAAACCTCGATATTGCCCAGCCCATTCTGCAGAGTAAGTGCCACTCCCTCGGGTGCCAGGCATTTGGCAAGCATGTTTCCCGCGGCTTCAGTTTGCCAGGACTTGACCAGCACTAGGGCGCTCTGCGCCCCTTTGCATTCCGACGGATCATCCGTTACCTTCACGCTGACGGTTAGGGTCTCGCCGTTCTCTTGAAGTCGAATTCCATGAACTCGTAGCGCTTCAAGTCCCTCCGCCCACCCACCGAGGAGCGTCACTTCTGCGTGCGAAGCTAGCCGGCCTCCAAAGAGGCCGGCCATGGCTCCCGTTCCTACGATAAGGATCGACGGCTTATTGCTCAATGCGGTTGTTGGTCGCTAATGCCCTCTTCCATTCAGCCACTCCTCTAAGCGTACCCAGTCCTCGTCCGGCATTTCGACCGTATGCTCTTGAGCTGGGAACTGCCCGGATTCGACATCGTCCTTGTAGGCCGAGATCGCCCGCCCCATCTTGCCGTGGAAGTCGGCATATTTTTTCACGAAGCGAGGTGTGTATTGATCGAACAGACCCAGAATGTCGTAGGTAACCAGCACCTGCCCATCACAACCCGCCCCTGCGCCAATCCCGATGGTCGGGATCTCCAACCGCTCCGACACTAACTCTCCAAGCCGCGCGGGTATGTTTTCCAGCACGATCGAAAAGCATCCGGCCTCTTCGAGGATCTGCGCGTCTTCCAGCAGATGAATTGCGGAATCGGAAGTCTTCGCCTGAGGGCCGAATCCTCCCAATTGGTGTACCGATTGGGGAGTTAGGCCAAGGTGACCCTGCACGGGGATCCCGGAACCCACGGTGGCTCGAATCGCGTCGGCGCGTTCCCGACCGCCCTCCAACTTGACCGCATCCATGCCGCCTTCCTTCAAGAAGCGCCCGGCGTTGCGCACCGCTTCTTCCACCGAGGCCTGATAGGACATGAACGGCATGTCGCCGATAAGCAGCGCATATTTGGCCCCGCGCGCCACCGGCTTACAGTGATGTAGCATGTCCTCCATGGTCACCGGCAACGTATTGTCATACCCGAGCACAACCATGCCGAGCGAATCCCCGACCAGGATGGAATCGATCCCGGCGCGATCCACAGCCGATGCAACGGCATAGTCATAGGCTGTTAGCATGGTGAGGATCTCACCACGCGCCGCCTTTAGGCGGAATGTGTTCGTAGTGATTTTCTTGCGTTCCCTGGGGGGTGCTGCGGTTGACATGGCTATCTCCTCCTTCGAGTGAGACGCTCAACAGAAATAAAAAACCGCCCGGGCCTGGGGCGGGACAGCCGCAATCTTCAAATTGTCCTACCGTCTCGGTCGGGGCCCGATCCAAGCGGCGCACGTATTATACCGTAGAGGGGCGTTGGTGCATGAATCAGTTCGGGACACGCACGGATTCTATTGGCGGCCCAATTTACTCCCCGACGATCGCTTGTGATTCAGGCTTGCCCAGCTCAGCCATCCGGTTCAATACATTGCACCGATCCTTGCCCCCTGCTTTTGCGATTCGTAGCCGCGCGCACGAAGGCTGTTTCCGAGCATGCGCTTGTACCTGAAGAAAAGATTCTCGACGGCGCCCTGTCCGCCCTGTCCGCCCTGTCGACGATACCGTGACTCCCGCTCGAAGCCTTGGCGCCCGACTTTGCGAATCGTCTCGAGGGTCGCGTTCCGCTGCGCCCACGTGCCCTCGGCGCCGTCCAAAGGCACCGCCCCTCGTCCGCGGTGCCGACCTCACCGAGCAGCTCGTACACCGACCGAGTATCGTAGGCCCCATCGGCTGTGAAACGTCGGATCGGAGAGTCTTGCCGGTTGCACCAAAGCCTCATCAAGCTAGAATCGATACTGGAGGTTGGCATCGATGCGTAGAGTCGTGGTCGCTATCTTTTTGTGCCTGGTCGCGACGTGGGCATCGTCCGAGGACAACTGGACACGCTGGCGCGGACCGCGGATGGACGGGATCGCCCACGACAGCAATCCCCCGATCGAATGGAGCGAGACGAACAACGTCAAATGGAAAGTCGCCGTTCCCGGACACGGATCCTCGACGCCGATTATCTGGGGCGATCTGCTCTACGTGCTGACCGCGATACCGACCGACGGATCGACGCCGCCTCCCCCACCGCACAGGAATCCTGATGCCACGCAAGGTCGAGGCCGCCGTCGCGGGCGCGGGGCGGGCCCGGCTGCGCCGGCTGATGTCGAGCAGGAGTTCAAGCTTCTCGCCATGAAGCGCTCGGATGGAAGCGTCGTCTGGGAACGCACCGCGACGAAAGCGGTCCCGCACGAAGGCAAGCAACGGAACAATAGTTACGCGTCGTCGTCGGCATCAACCGACGGCGAGGTCATCATCGCCTATTTCGGATCCTGGGGGCTGTACTGCTACAACATGGAGGGCAATCTCGAGTGGAGCAAGGACCTCGGCGACATGTACACGCGCCGCGGTTTCGGCGAAGGCGCAACCCCGGCGCTTCACGGTGACACCATCGTCGTTCAATGGGACGACGAACGGCAGTCGTTCATCGCCGCGTTCGACAAGAACACCGGCGAAGAGCGATGGCGAACCGATCGCGATGAAGTCTCGTCGTGGGGAACTCCGCTCGTCGTCGAGCACGACGGCCGGTTTCAGGTGATTGCCACGGGCACGAAGAACGTGACTAGCTACGATCTCGAGACGGGCGACGTCGTGTGGTATGGCCCGGGGCTCACGTCGAATGCTATCCCCTCTTCCGTCGAGCGCGACGGTATCGTCTACGCGACCAGCGGTTTCCGCGGCAACCGAGCGCTCGCCGTTCGCCTGGCTGATGCCAAAGGAGACATCACCGGCACCTCGGCAATTTTGTGGCAGCTCGACCGCAACACACCGTACGTGCCGTCGCCGCTTTTGTACGAGGACATCCTCTATCTCGTGAAGAGCAACAACGCGATTCTCACGGCCGTCGACCCGGCCACAGGACAAGCGCACTACGGTCCGGTTCGACTCGACGGTATCTTCGAGATTTACGCTTCGCCGGTGGGCGTCGCCGGCAACGTCATCATTCTCGGGCGAGACGGCAATGCTCTCGTTCTCGAGAACGGGCCCAAGCTCAAGGTCCTGGCCGAGAACTCATTAGACGACGGCTTCGACGCATCACCAGCGTTCTCCGGCGACGAGATGTACCTCCGGGGCTATCGCTACTTGTACCGAATCTCTAAGTAGGACCCGTCGCGAACTGCTCACGCAGAACCTCGTCGACTTCGTCGGGGTCGAAGTAGAAGGGTCCGATGCCGCCTTTGTATACGATACGTCCGCTGGTGTCGATGACGTAGAACCGCTCCGGCCACGCGGCGTAACACGCCATGGCGGTGTTCTCGATGTCGTCTAGAAGTGTCTCGGTTTCGACGTCCATCTGATCGACGAACGCTCGTGCAAGCTCCCGGCGCTCGTCGATGGTCGTCGGCTGCGTATAAACGACGCCCGTGTCTTCGTTATCCGCCATTTGCCATTCGTCCTCGGGATGCGCCTCCTTGACGTACACGATGACGAAATGGGCGACTTCCTTGTACTTCACCGAAAGCTCTTCGATGCGCGCCAACCTGGCGCGAAACGGCGGTCACGTGTAGCTACCAAAAGTAAGAACGAGCGGTTTTTCCGCGTAGAGCTCTGAGATGCGTCGCGTCCCGCCACCGTCCATCGTCAAGAGCTCGACGTCGGGCGCGAGGTCGCCTACCCGAAGCGAGCCCTCGGTACGGATGTCGTACTCGTTGATTCGGATCCACGCGCGTTTCGTGGCCTCGAAGTAGCCCCAGCCTCCGAGCGCGAGGACGATGAGCGCTACCGCACCAACTCCAATCCATTTCTTCATCGAAGTCTCCCTCCTGCCGAGTAGCGCTCAGCCTACAGAGCAGGCGGGCGATTGGCAACGCTACCGGCTCACGATCCCTACACGTTCGACGCCGTTACCGCGCGCAATGTCGAGAACGGCGATCACTTCCGCGTAGCGCAGCCGTTCGTGCGCTCTCAAGAACAAGCTCTTGTCGGTGCGGGTTTCAAGGATGTCACGGATGCGCATCGGAAGCTCGTCCCGGGCAATCGCTTGCCGGTTGATGGTGACGTTTCCGTCGCGATCGATATCCAACACCAGAGCCTCGGTGGGTGCATCAGGCGGTGCCGTGTCCGTTTCGGGGAGGACGACGTCCAGACCCATCTGGGACAGAGGCGTGGCGATCATGAACAGGATGAGCATCACGAGCATGACATCGATGATGGGCGTCACGTTGATATCACGGTGCATCCTTTGCATGGTGGCCTCCTCGGTGTATTGGACACCGAGCCGCGCCGGAGGTTCCCGATATAATCCCGTCCACGAGTGACGAGCAGAAGACGTTCGACGTAGGCGCGAGATCTTCACTGACAAAGTCGCGTTCAACAAAGTTCTCGGGGTTGAAATCGAATCGATGTCGTTCGAAAGCGCGACGATCCGCTTCGTCAGCCGAGCCGAGCTCATCGGCAACTTCGTACATAAAAGTCTCCACGTCGTCGTCGTTTCGGCAACGCTCGACCTCACTGGTGGGCTAGTCGCGTATTTGAGCGTTTTGAACGATGGAAGGCAGAACGTCCCAAGAGAAGAGGGAGCGACTCGCGAACGTCGGACCGATCGACCTGAGGATCGACTACTTGAGGCCGGGCCTCGGCAAGCACTTCATCGCGACCGAATCGATCCTGCGGGCAGGCAACAAGGTCGCCGTTTCTCGAATGGACCTCCACAACGAGGAAAGGGCCCACATCGCCACCGGGACAGGCACCTACTTGGTCGGCTGAACACGAGTCGCCGCGCGCTCGCGGCGACGGACAGAGTGCACTCCACAGGGGACAGCCACGACGCTCTCAAGTCGATCGACGAACTCCAGCATCTTGGCATTCATAGCGTGGCATCAGCGTGGCCGTGGGCTGGCACGCCTCGTGCACTCGAGGTCCGTCGAGTAGGTGAAGCGGGGAAAACAAAGGAGTCGGGAAATGAGACGGAAAGCTGAAACGATGGGAATCGCACTGATTTTGGGACTGGTTTCGGTGTGGACAGGCTGCGCGACGATACTGAAGGGCACCGGTCAAGGCATGAGCATCACGAGCCGGCCGTCGGGGGCGGAGGTCCTCGTCGACAACGAGTCGAAGGGAATCACGCCGGTTTCGGCCAAGCTCCGGCGCAAGGAAAACCATACCGTCGTGATCCGCCTCGATGGCTATGAGCCCTACGAAACCGTCCTCACCCGACAGACGAGCGGATGGGTGTTCGGCAACATTCTGTTCGGACCGGGTGTGGTCATCGGTATCGCCGTGGACGCTATCTCGGGCGGGATGTACAAGTTCGAACCGAGCAGCGTGAATGCCGACTTGGGCACGACGGCAAAGGCGACATCATCCGACGGGAAACTTCACGTCGTATTGGTTCCGAAAGCGAATCCCGATTGGATCAAGGTTGGACAGCTCGAACGCGTGGCCGCTTGGGAATAAACCACATTCGGTCGAGGTCAACCGTCATGGACCATCACGATCTCGAGGCGGGCAATCTTCCCGCCTCGGATCGTGAAAAGATCGTAGCCTTTCATCGGTGCCGGGAACACCGGTGACGTGCACGTCCAATACGCACGCGGTCGCCGTCCCGATCGGCGCGGTCGAGGACGAGCTTCATGTCGGGCGGAGGATCCTCCTTCCACGAGTCGCGGAAGGCCTCCCGAATAGCTTCGAAGCCTTCATGCGTTTTCGGTTCACCGCTGAAGGGCTCGATGAAAACCGCGTCGTCCGCGAACAGCGACATCATGAGCTCCTCGCGCCGGGGCCCATTTGCATCGCCTTGAAAAGGTTATCGACAACTTGCTGTTCCACTGCGTCCACTGGCATCGTTTCTACCTCGCTCGAATTCTGTTAATCTCGCTCGTGATGGTGGAGAAAAAAGCCTCTCTGCAGCGTGACGATCTAATCCGCTTGCGCAAGCTCTTGAACCGTAAGGCGAACGCGAATGGATCAGTGCCGCTCGAAGAGCTCGCGCTCATGGCGGACCTGCCGGAAGAAACAGGCGTCACCATCGATTTCGAAGCAGCGGAAGAGCTGGGACATCCGTTGGTCGTGCTGCGCCCCAGCGAGGCGCTTGCCTCCGCCCTGGAGTCTTTGAGCACTCGAGAGCGCGAAGTTGCCGCCCTGGTCGCCAAGGGGCTGACCAACAAAGAAATCGCCGCACGTCTCCACATCGCACTCGGAACCGTAAAAGATCACGTCCACAACATGCTCGAAAAACAGGCCTCGCGAACCGAACCGCGCGCGCAATGACCTTTCGAGCTTCCGCCTTTGGATAGGAATTGACGCTCCATGCTCGCACCCGGTAAGCGTCTTGCCCACTACGAAGTGCTCGGCACATTGGGCAAAGGAGGTATGGGCGAGGTCTATCTCGCGAACGACACGAAGCTCGATCGCAAGGTGGCGCTCAAAGTGCTCCCGGCGGAGATGGCGACCGACCCGGAGCGGCTGTCGCGCTTCCAGCGTGAAGCGAAAGCCGTGGCCGCACTGAACCACCCCAACATCGTCACTATCCACTCGGTCGAACAGGCGGACGATGTACATTTCCTGACGATGGAGCTGGTGGAAGGGAAAACGCTCGATGCACGGATTCCCGACGGCGGCATGGAGCTCTACGATTTCCTCGAGGTCGCCGTTCCGCTGGCGGAAGGGCTCGGCGCCGCTCACGACAAAGGCATCGCCCATCGTGACCTGAAGCCGGGCAACGTCATGGCCGGCGACGACGGCCGGGTCAAGATTCTCGATTTCGGTCTCGCCAAGCATCTCCGAGCCGCGCCGTCGGTTTCATCGGAGCTCGAGACGACGCCCCAGACGCGTAAGGGAACGATCCTGGGGACCGCTCCGTACATGTCACCCGAGCAGGTCGAGGGCAAAGATGTCGACGTTCGCAGCGATGTTTTCTCGTTGGGCATCATTCTCTATGAGATGGCAAGCGGTGACCGGCCGTTTCAAGGTGACAGCGCCATGAGGTTGTTCTCGGCGATCTTGAAGGATGCGCCCGAGCCCATCGACCACGTGCCCGAGGCCGTGGCCCGCATCATCGAGCGATGCCTGGAGAAGGATCCCTCCGACCGGTTCGAGAGCGCCCGTGAGGTACACGCCACGCTCGCCCAGCTCAAGCAAGGAACTCGCGAGGCGATCGCGAGCTCCGAGAAAGAGATTCCATGGATCGCCGTTCTTCCGTTCCGTAATCGAAGCTCTGACCCCGAACTCGAAAGTTTCGGCGACGTCCTCGCCGAAGACATCATCACTGGGCTTTCGCGCTTTCCATACTATTTCATCGTCGCCGCTAGCTCGACGTTCTGGTTCAAAGGGAGCGAGCAAGACGTCCGCGCTGTCGCTCGGGAGCTCGGCGCACGCTACGTTCTCGAAGGAAGCGTGAGGACAGCCAACCAAAGCATCCGGGTCAACGCGCAACTATCGGACGCGGTCACGGGAACCGGCCTGTGGGCAGAGACTTTCGATCGAGACTCGAGCTCACAAGATGTTTTCGCTTTGCAGGACGAGCTTACCGATCGCATCGTGGCGACCATAGCCGATACGCACGGGGTGATCGCTCGTTCGATGGGCGCGCTGGTGCGATCGAAACCGGCGGAGCAATTGAGTGCGTACGAATCCATCCTGCAGTACTTCGCCTTCCTCGAAGGCGCGACTTTGAACGAGTACGTCAAGGCACGGACCGCGCTCGAGCGTGCCGTCGAGAAAGAACCTCGTTACTCCAGCGCGTGGGCATGCCTCGCCGCCGTCTATGTGGACGACTTTCGTTTTTTCGAGCAAATGGAAGACCCGCTCGGGCGCGCACTCCGTGCTGCTCGCAAAGCAGTCGAGCTCGACCCCACGAATTCCGTGGCGCACCTCGTGCTTGCATTGGCGAGTTTCTTCCGCCGCGACTTCGGAGTTTTCCATTCCGCCGCCGAGCGCGCGATCGCACTCAACCCGAGAGACGCCGGCGCGATTGGTCAGCTGGGTATCCTCATCTCTTACACTGGCGATTGGGACGGTGGGCTTCGGATCACGCGGAAGGCGATGAAGCTCAACCCTCATCATCCCGGATGGTTTTACTTCAGCGAGTTCTACGACCACTATCGAAAGCAAGAGTTCGAACCGGCTCTGGTGAGCGCGCAAAAGATAAACATGCCCGGCCACGCCCTCTTCCATGCCGCCGTCGCCGCTGCTGCTGGGCAATTGGGCCTGAGCCAAGAGGCCAAGGTCGCGGCCGGCGAGCTCCTCGAAGTTTTTCCGGACATCGGCGAGAAGGCCCGTTCGATGTACGCCGTCTGGAATTTCTCGGAGGAGCTCATCGACGAGCTCATCGACGGGCTCGAGAAGGCTGGGATCGAGGGTTTGGACTAGGCGTTCCTGGCGCCCATCCCGTGGTTAGAAGGCTCGACGGAGCCATCTAGGAACGATTTGTCTCATGACGGAATATCTGCCATTTTGGAGTTAATGTCGCCGTTTTGAGACTCAAAATAGAAACTCCGGGTCGACTTATCCGCCCCCCTGAGGGGAGCTTCTTCCTGTTCGGCCCACGCGGAACGGGGAAAACGACCTGGTTGCGGGAGAATTTTCCCAAAGCGCTTTTCATCGATTTGCTCAAGCCGGATGTCCATCGAACGCTCATCGCCCGGCCCGCGCGCCGCGCGGAAATCGCGTAAGGAGCGCCGGGCGAAATCGTCGTCCTCGACGAGGTGCAGCGCGTTCCCAAGCTCCTCAACGTCGTCCACGACCTTGTCGAGCGAGAGAAAGATCGCCGTTTCATTCCTACGGGCTCGAGTGCACGAATGCTCCGGCGAGGAGGCGTCGACCTCCTCCCGATGTGTTCGCTCAGAACGAGAGCGGCTCGCACGGTTCCAAAGAGAAGCGAGCGTCGATGCCGGTCCGCGCGTTTTACGCCGCCGATGTCTTTTTCATCGCCTGGTGCAAATCCCAGTCGGCCTGCAGATGCATCCAGAACTGCGGCGTCATCTTGAACCGGCGCGCGAGGCGAAGTGCCGTGTCCGCGGTGACTCCCCGCTTTCCGAGGACGAGCTCGTTCAGACGATTCACGGACATTCCGAGCTGCCGTGCGGCCTCCACCTGAGTGAGACCGAGAGGCACGAGAAACTCCTCCCGCAGCATCTCACCCGGGTGTACCGCAGGCCCGAGCCACGCGGGATCACGAATGATAGGCTTCGCAGCAGACTTCGTAGGCATGATTTCCCTCCCACCGGAACGTCACCCGGTACTGCTCGTTCACCCGGATGCTATGACGACCGCGCTGATTTCCCTTGAGAGCCTCTGAGCGGTTGCCTGGCGGACTGCCGAGAGCCGAGAGCCGCTGCGCGACGTCCAACATTTTCAGCTTCCGGCGGACGACCGGCCAAAGGTCTTTCGGAATGCGCCGAGCCTCTTTCGTGGAGCGCTCCCGGAACAAATCGGCCGTCGTTTCATCGGCGAACGACTGAATCATTCTCTATTACATAATACACGTGGATCATGTAACCAAGTTCGATCTTCGGAGGCCAACTTCGAGACCCCAATCTCTCTCGGGCCAAGCGCCCACGACGACGAACTTGCGCATCGAGAACATCCCTATAGAGGAAGGCGAGATGACGCCGCAGGTAGCGTCGCGCGTCGCGAGTCCGGATTTCTTCCGCTGTCCTCTCCCCCGAAGCGTCCTACGCCAGTGGCACATTGGAAGGTCGATAGCGCGCCCCCGACTTCGCGGCGGTCGGCAACGAGTAGCTCGACTTCATGGTGCTCGCTGCATATGATCCCGCCGGAAGGGAGGCGTCAACTGTGGAAGCTCGCCGAATTCTCGTACTCGCACTAGGATCGATTCTCACTGTAGGGCTCGTCGTGCTGCTCGTGGCCAAAGACGATCACGTCTCAGGCACTGCCAATGGAGAATGGCGGTACTGGGGCGGTGACGAACGTAGCAGTCGTTATTCCCCGCTCGATCAAATCAGCGCCGAACGTACACGTTCAACCGCAATCCGGGTGAACCGATTTGGCCCATCGAGGAGCGACCCGTTCCGAAAACTGACCTCCCTACCGAAGTCACGTCGCCGACGCAGCCGTTCGTGACCAAGCCGGCGCCTTTCGAGCACCAGGGCATCCAGGAGGACGACCTCATCGACTTCACCCCGGAGCTCAGAGCCGAAGCGATCTCAGCGGTGAAGCCGTTCGGGATGGGCGGTCTGTTCACGCCGCCGTCGCCCGTCGACGCCTCGGACGGCACCGGAGGGACATTCTCGGTACCGGGTGGCTTCGGCGGCGCCAACATTCCAGGCGGCATCCCGGGCGATCCAGAAACCGGGATCATGTACGTCGCCACGGTGCGAGGCTATAGCATCTACGGGATCGAGCCCGGATCAGCGCAAGGCTCGAACGCTGGGTACGTATCCAAGGCTGGGGTGCGCACGAGCGTACAAGGGCTTCCCCTTCTCAAGCCGCCCTACGGAAGCATCGTCGCCATCGACATGAACACCGGCGAGCACGCGTGGCGTATTCCCAACGGGGACACGCCCGACAACATCAAAAACCACCCGGGTGGAAATTCCAGCGCCGACGAACACGGCGCCAATGACGTACATGCACAATGGCAGGCAGTACATCGTGCTCTCGGTCGCGGGTGAGGGCAATGCCGGCCGAGCACGTGGCTGTGACGCTCACCGAAGAATAGGACTTTGACCTGGAAACACCGGCTCGGCGAGTGGGTCTACGCACGGTTCCGTGTCACACGATTCTTCGTCGAACTGGTGCGCACCGAGATCAACGCAACTGTCGTCGCGTTCAAGAACACGGTTCTCCCCAGGCGCCGGCGCCGACTTCGTAGGCTTCGAAAGCTAAAGGGAGCACGCGTCAACGTCGCTAGCGGCCCCTTCGTTCTTCCCGGGTTCGTGAACCTGGATTTGCTATCGAGTCATCCAGACGTTATCGAGTACGACTGTCGCTGGTCGCTTCCGTTCACCGACGCTACCGTGACCGGGATTCGCGTAGAGCACTTCCTCGAGCACCTCGAACCGCGCCAGGAGCTCCCGGCTTTCCTCGCTGACTGTCATCGCGTGCTCGGGACCGGGGGCGTTGTCCGCATCGTCGTGCCCGATGCCGAGCGATTCGTGCGAGCCTATTGCAGTGACGGACTTGATGCGTTCGACGCGCTCGGCGTACCGTCACCGTTTCCCGAAGACTTGCCGACGCGCATGGATATCGTGAACCACACGTTCCACCAGTGGCACGAGCATCGGTGGGGCTACGACTTCGAAACCCTCGCGCACCGACTGAAACAAGCCGGATTCTCGAACGTCGAGCGCATGGAGTACCAGCGCTCGCTCGACGACGAGCTAGCGGTCGACCGCGACGAGCACGCGCCGTACTCCCTGTACGTCGACGCTGTCAAATAGCGTGCGACTCGATTCGGCATTCAGCATTCAGCATTCAGCATCCGGTTCAATCTGGCCGTGACTCATTTCAGAAAATCAACGCGAGGGCGCAAAGACGCGAAGAAGAGCGCTCACGACTTTGCGTCTTTGCGCCTCCGCGTCTTTGCGTTTGTTTCTTAGGGTTCGTATCCAGAACAACCTAGCGTTCTAGCTCCACGGTGATGAGAACGATCTGTTGACGACGAAGTTGGTCTTTCTGTGCACCGCTCAGATCCGTCGTCGAGGATTGGGCGGCTTGCATCGTTTCGGCGAGGACGACGGTTTCGCCTGGCGATACCGTTACCGAAGTCGCCACGGCGATATAGGTCAACTCTCCGTTGTCTCCTGCGCGGCCGGCGAACGGTCTGAGCTCGAGGTGTGCTTGATCGCCTTCGAGCACTCGAGCTTTAGCCTCGAAACCGGTGTCGACGGGCACGAAGGTCGTGGAACCCCAATACGGTTCAAAGAGTACGGGGAGCGCTTTGCCGGTGCGCACGATTCCGGTGCCGCCTTCCAAGAGTCGCAAGCGGGAGCTCGCGCGGGTGGTCTCGTGCGCGCGCGTGGCATCGACACCGACTATGAGGCCGTTCGCCGCGAGCGGCGGGAGCGTTCCGATACTCAACGGACCCAAAGACGTCTTCCACGCGACGCGGACGCTGAGCGAGTCGAGGTCCTCGACCTCTCGTACGACACTTTCGATGACGACCTGGCGCAACGGACGATCCACTTGCTCGAGTAGCGCGAGCGCGCGCTGGATTGCTCGATGCGACCCGTTCAAAACGAGCGTCGCCGTCCGGGCGTCGAGGGTCACCTGTCCCTCACTACCGAGAGCGTTCCTCGCGATCGGGACGAGCTCGGCGGCTGGGCGATAGCGGGCGCGGTAGAGCTCGATCGTCTGGGTCGCGCTTAGCGACGCTAGCAAGATTGCCATCAGTCCAGACATCGCTACGGCTTGAGGTGGCGCTCCATGTAGTCGAAGACCATCGTCCATAGATGGATGACCGCGTCTGTACCCCGTATCCCGTGGGTCTTGTTGGGATAGAACATCAAGTCGAACTGCTTGCGGTTTTTGATCAACCCGTCGATGAGCGCGAACGTGTTCTGGGGATGCACGTTGTCGTCGTGGGATCCGTGGATGATGAGCATCCGGCCGCGGTAGTTCTCGGTGTCGACGACGGACGACGTCCGCTCGTACGCTTCAGGATCTTCTTCGGGAACACCCATATAGCGCTCGGTGTAGATCGAATCGTACAGATGCCAATCCGTCACCGGGGCGCCGGCGATGCCGATCTTGAACAGGTCGGTGTGCGTCATGTGGAACGTCGTCGTGAAACCACCGCCGCTCCATCCCCAGACACCGGTGTTCTCGCTGTCGATATAGTGAAGTCCGATCAGGTACTCGACGGCGACCGCGTGATCCTCGACCGCGAGCGGGCCGATGTTGTGATCTCCGAGCGTCGCGTACTTGTGGCCCCACACCGCAGCGGTCCGATCGTCGATTTGGGCGACGATGTAGCCTTGCTGCACTAGAAACTGGTGGAACAAGAACCGGCTGCCGCCCCATGAATCGCGGATCGTCCCGAACCCGGGCATGCCATAGACGTAGGCGATGAGTGGATATTTTTTCCCGGGCTCGAGTTTCTTCGGCTTCATGAGCAACAGTCCGACTTTGGCCCCGTCGGGAGTATCGAGGAGCGTCCACTCCGGGGTCACGAGATCGTAGTCGTCGACAGACGCCTGCTCGTAAAACGCTGCCGTGCGGCCGGAAGCCACATCGTGAAACGTCGTGCCGCCCGGTTCGGTCATCGAAGCGTAGCGATCCAGATACGCGGCCGCCTTCGGGCTCATCGTGATCTGGTGCGTGCCCTTACCATCGGTCAAGCGTTCCACACCGGTTCCATCCAATTGCACACGATAGAGATCGCGCCCGATGGGGTTGTCGCGGTTCGCGGTGAAGTAGACGACTCCTCGCTCCGCATCGAAACCGGCGATACCGACGACTTGCCAATCGCCCTCGGTCAGCGCCCGGATGATACGGCCATCCTTGTCGTGAAGATAGACGTGCCGAAAACCTGTTCTCTCCGATGTCCACAGAAACCGCCCATCGTCGAGGAAACGCAGTGCCCGCGGAACGTTGATCCAGTGCGGATCGTTCTCGGTGCGGATCGATTGCGACCGCCCGCTCTTCGGATCGACGTAAATGAGCTCGAGCGTGTCTTGTCCGCGGTTCAGAAGCTGAATGGCGACCGTGTCGCCGTCTTTCCAGTTGATGCGGGGAATGTACTCGGCGGCCCGATCGATCCACGCGGTTCTCGCCGTTTCGACGTCGACGACGCCCGCGCGGACTCGCGGGTTCGGATCGCCGGGTTTCGGGTAGCGCTGCAGATCGACGGTGGCCTGACGAGTGACGAGATCGGTAATCGGGTACGTTGGGACGAGGGTCTCGTCGAGCTCAAGATAGGCGATGTGCCGGCTGTCGGGCGACCAATGGTAGCCGGTGCGGACTCCAAGCTCTTCCGGGTAAACCCAGTCGAGATCGCCATGCAGGATAAGATCCGTTCCTCCGAACGTGAGCTGCCGCGCGGCATCTCCGTTCGCGGGTCCGGCCGTGGGCACGATCCAAATATCGTGCTCGTACACGAACGCAATCGAACGCCCGTCCGGAGAAAACTTGGGGTCGAGGACGTTGTTCTTCGAAGGCGCGAGGTGTTCCACTTCCTTCGTGTCCAGATCGTAGACCAGAAGTCCGCCCGAGCTCGTGAACAGGATCGACTGCCCGTCCGGCGCCCAGAGATATCCAGGGACACCGAAGCGTGTTCGCCGAGTGCGCTCCCGCTCCTCTTGTGTCGCTTGAGATGGTGATGGCGCTAGCTCGCTGAGCTCGTCGGCAGTGACCACAATCCGCCGCTCCAACGACGTGGTGTCGAAAAGCCACAGATTCCGACCACCGTCATCGGAAAGAAAGTAGCTGAGATTGCCGTCCGGCATCCATCGAATCTGAGATGGCGAGGGCGTCGAAAGCTCGCCCCCAAAAATAGCTTCGATGCTGAGCTGCTTGCCAGACTGCGCCTCGGCAAGAGCGACCGGGACAATGATTAGAGCAGCGAACAAGACACGACGCATGGAACCTCCGCGCGACACGGTATCAGTCAACGAGAAACGGTTCAACGCGGGGTTCGATACAGTGATTTCACTGGAGCCGTCCCATGTCGTCTCTTTTTTCGACTTTCGTCTCATCGTCCGTGGCTTTTGGCGGCGCCCAGGATTCGCGATCGCGGCAACATTTCCCCTGGCGCTAGCCATGGGCGCCAACACCACACTGTTTCGCGTTACCGACGAGTTCGTGCTGCAGCCTGCGCTTTGATGGATCCCCACGAGCTCTACGCGTTGTGGGAAACGAGCGCTCGCCGCGAAGGACTCATGAGCGAAATCTCCCAATGGAGTTTGGCGGCCTCGGTCAACTTCTCGGGGGCCCAAGAGGGATGGTGACGCCGGGTGAGGACGAAGATCAAGCGTGAGACCTACGGATGAATTAAATGGAAGGGACAGGCTCCGTTTCACCATGGAAACGCCGTTGACATGTGATTTTGATGAAAGTAAGCTGTTCACATGTCAACGATGATCCAGATCCGCAACGTTCCCGAGAAAATGCACGGCCGGCTCAAAGCGATGGCAGCACTCGCGGGGATGACGCTGTCCGAATACATCCTGCGAGAGCTAAAGAAAGACCTCGAGAGACCAACGCGTGAAGAGTTGCTGGATCGCATAGCGAAACTTCCCGGCGTGAAACTTTCGAAAACGCCAGCGGAAATCTTACGAGAGGAACGAGATCGTCGTTGATCGTTCTCGGCGCCTCCGCACTCGTCGATCTCCTTCTCAACACCGAGCCGGGTGGAAGGCTCGCTCGACGCGTCCGTTCCTCCAGGGTGACGTTGCACGCTCCGCACCTCATTGATCTCAAGATCGCGCAAACCCTCCGACGATACGTGCGACAAGGCGACATTGAAGAGGAGCGCGCGCAGATCGCTCTGCAGCATCTCGCCGTTCTCGATTTGAACCGGTATGCGCATTCGGATTTCCTGCCGAGGATCTGGGCGCTGAAGGAAAACGTTACCGCCTATGACGCCGCCTACGCCGCCCTTGCCGAAGCACTTGGAGCGATCCTGGTGACGGGTGACCACCACCTGGCGAAAGCACCGGGGATCCGCGCCGAGATCGAGGTCCTCGGGTAGGTTTGCAACTTGTTCCACCGCATGCCGAAAGTTCGGGTCTCACGGCTTGTTGCGATGCGGAATGAATGATGGTGCCGTCCCAAAGGAGTGACGTGGAGGTTTGGTGCTGTACGGGGAGGTCGCCGTTGGCAGCTCCGGAGTCGAGTTTGGCTTCGGGGGGCGCCCCCTCACCCGGCTCGAAGTGCCCGAGCGAGCCGCCCTCTCCCAAGAGGGGGAGAGGATAGAGAATGCTTGACTCGACCTGCGGTTAGAACATTCCCAGCTGGAGTCTCGCGGCCTCCGTCATCTTTTCGGGGGTCCATGTGGGCTCCCAGACAACTTCGACTTTGGCGGAGCTCACGCCTTCGATGCTCCCGACTTTCGTTTCGACTTCGGGCGGGAGCGAGCCCGCGGCGGGGCACGCCGGGGACGTCAACGTCATTTTGATGTCGACCGCGCCGTCGTCGGCGACGTTGATGTCATAGATCAGGCCGAGCGCGTAGATATCGACCGGAATCTCCGGGTCGTAACAGGTTTTGATCACCTCGACGATTTTTTCCTCGAGGGTTGGCTCTGCTTGTTCCTGTTCCTGTTCCTGTTCCTGTTCCGGTACCGGTGCCTTTGTTTCTTCGTCCATCAGATTTACTCCGTCGAGACGGCTTCTTCCTTGTCAACGAGCGCCGCCTTCAGCGTGTGCCACGCGAGGGTCGCGCATTTGACGCGTACCGGATAATCGCGCACGCCAGCGAAGACGGCGAGCTTACCCAGAGCCTCTTCCTCAGCGCCTTTTTTGCCGGTAACAACGTCGTGGAACGCACCGAATAGCGCTTCGGCTTCCACCTCGGTCTTTCCCTTCAACGCCTCAGTCATCATAGACGCGGACGCGGTCGAGATGGCGCAGCCGGCGCCCTTGAAGCTCACGTCTCGGATGACACCATCCTCGACGAGGATATAGAGCGAGAGTCGGTCTCCGCACAAAGGGTTGTGACCCTTGGCGTCGTGCGACGCGTTCTCGATCTCACGAAAATTCCGCGGGTTCTTGGTGTGATCGAGGATGACCTCTTGATACAGCTCCCGCAGCGCGTCCGTCAGCATCAGCCAAAAACCTCGCGCACGGTAGCAAGCCCTTGCACCAGCCGATCGATGTCCTCACGGGTGTTGTAGAGGGCGAGCGATGCACGCGCGGTTGCCGCCACCCCGAAACGATCCATCACCGGCTGGGCGCAGTGGTGGCCGGTGCGAACGGCGATGCCCTCTTGGTCGAGGATGGTTCCGACGTCGTGCGGGTGAATGCCATCGAGCACGAACGAGAGAACGCTCGCCTTGTGGTTCGCTTCACCCACGATGCGAAGGCCGGGAATCTCCCTCAAGGCGTTGGTGCCATAGTCGAGGAGCTCTTCTTCGTAGGCGGCGATCCCGTCCATGCCGATGCCGTTCAAATAGTCGACCGTTGCACCGAGACCCACGGCGCCGGCGATGTTGGGAGTGCCGGCCTCGAAGCGGAACGGCAGCCGGTTGTAAGTGGTCTTCTCGAAGCTGACGGTGCTGATCATGTCCCCGCCACCCTGATACGGCTGCATTTTCTCGAGAAGCGACTCCTTCGCATAGAGCACGCCGATGCCTGAAGGTCCGAACATCTTGTGCGCGGAGATGGTGTAGAAATCGCAATCGAGCTCTCTCACGTCGATCGCTACGTGCGGGGCGGCTTGCGCTCCATCGATGAGAACGGGAACGCCCTGCTCGTGCGCAAGCTCGATGATGGTGCGGACGGGGTTGATAGTGCCGAGCGCGTTCGACACGTGTCCCACAGCGACGATCTTGGTTTTGGAGCCGAGGAGTTTCTCGAGCTCTTCCATCTCGAGCTCACCGCGATCGCTGATGGGAACGACTTTGAGATTCGCCCCTGTCCGCTCACACAGCATTTGCCACGGGACGATGTTCGAGTGGTGCTCCATCGTGGTGATGAGCACTTCGTCACCCTCACCGACGTTGGCACGCCCGTAGGATTCCGCCACGAGGTTGATGCCTTCGGTCGTGCCGCGCACGAAGATGATCTCGCGCTCCGACGCCGCGCCCATGAACGCTTGCACCTTCAGCCGGGCGCTTTCATACGCTTTGGTCGCGCGCTCCGAGAGCTCGTGGACGCCACGATGAATGTTGGCGTAATCATGGGCGTAGAAACCAGAAATCGCATCGATGACTTGCTGCGGCTTCTGAGCGCTGGCCGCATTGTCGAGATAGACGAGCGGCTTCCCCTTGATCATCTGATGGAGACCGGGAAACTCGCTTCGAATCCGATCCACGTCGAACGCTCGATTCGACGCGCTTCGAGTGGGGAGCTCGGTATTGCTGGGAGCAGTCATGCCTTGCACCTCTTCAAGCTACGCCGCTTCACTGAACAGGAGTCCCCGCAGAGTGTCGCGGACGGCGGCGAGGCGAATGCGATCGCTGACGTCGGCCATGAACCCCTCGGTGAGAATTCTTCGGGCGTCCTTATGTGCGATCCCCCGCGATCGAAGGTAGAACACTGCTTCGGGGTCGAGCTGCCCGATGGTCGCGCCGTGAGCGCACTTCACGTCGTCGGCGTTGATCTCGAGCTGCGGATTCGTGTTGACGAGCGCATCGTCCGAGAGCAGCAAGTTCTTGTTCGATTGCTGCGAGTCCGTCTTCTGCGCGTCCGCGCGCACGATGATGCGGCCGTTGAAGACGCCGCTCGACGCGTCGTCGAGAACACCCTTGTAGAGCTCGCGGCTCGTGCAATGCGGGACACGGTGGTCGATGACCGTATGGTGGTCGACGTGCTGGCTGCCTTTGACTACATACAACCCGTTCAGGGTGACGTCGGCGCCTTCCCCGTCGAGCTCACAACGGATGTCGTGGCGTGCAAGCCGAGCGCCGAGCGACAACGAATGATTGGACACAGTGGCGCTTCGTCCTTGCACGTAACCGAGGCTCGCCATGTGGAACGCAGAAGCGCTCTCGCGCTGTAGCTTGTAATGGTCGATGACGGCGCCCTCGTGAGCGAGAACCTGGGTCACCGCGTTCGTCCAGTAGACCGCGTCGTCTGGACCGCCATAGCTCTCGAGGATTCGGAGCTGGCTTCCCGCTTCGGCGACAATCACGTTCCGTGGGTGCGTCACCACGACCTCGCTGGAGCTCGTCAGGAACACGAGGTGGATCGGCCGCTCGAGCGCGACGCCTTCGGGTACGTAGACGAATGCCCCGTCGGACAGAAACGCCTCGTTCAAATCGAAGAACGGCGTGTGGTCCTCACCGCCTTGAGTCAGGGTCCGTTGCAGTGCGTCGGCGTGCACTGATGATGCCGATGCCAACACCTCCGCCAGGCTCGTCACCACGACGCCGTCGGGAAGCTCGCCCGGCGACGACAGTGCCTTCGAAACACGTCCGTTGACGAACACCAGCTCGTGACTCTCGAGCTTGCCGAGACCGAAGCGCTTCTTCAACGCCTTGGCATCATCCTCGGCGTCCGCGCGCGGCAATACGGACAGGGTGAAAGGCGCCGAAGCCAGCGGGGCCACATTCGTGAACCGCCACTCTTCGTCGCGCGTCGTCGGAAATCCCTTGTCGAGAAAACGCTCGAGAGCATTCTTCCGGACGAGCGCGAGCCAACCGGGCTCGTCGTGTGCCTGCGCTGTTTTGTGCTCGAGAAACTGCGTGCGGAACCGACTCAACGGGTCGATCGAGTCGTTGATGGAATCAGGCACGACGTCAGATCGCTTTCGTCTCGAGCCAGCCGTAACCCTTCTCTTCCAGCTTCAGCGCCAAATCCTTCCCGCCGGAGCGGACGATCTTGCCGTCGAAGAGAACGTGGACGTGGTCGGGAACGACGTAGTTCAAGAGCCGCTGGTAGTGCGTGATCACGAGCATCGAGCGCTCCTTGTTCCGGAGCGCGTTGACCCCGTCGGCCACGACCTTGAGCGCATCGATATCGAGACCGGAATCGGTTTCATCCAGGATCGCGAACGTCGGCTCGAGGACGGCCATCTGAAAGATCTCGTTGCGCTTCTTCTCGCCGCCCGAGAATCCTTCGTTGACGGGTCGGTTGATGAGCTCTTCGTCGAGCTCGACGAGCTTCACTTTGTCGCGGACGAGCTTCAAGAAATCCATCGCGTCGAGGTCGTCTTCTCCGCGCGCCTTGCGGATGGCGTTGAGAGCGGCCTTCAAGAAATATGTATTGTTGACACCCGGAATCTCAACGGGATACTGGAACGCGAGAAACACACCTTCGCACGCGCGCTCCTCGGGTGACATCGCCAGAAGGTCTTTTCCTTTGTAGAGGACTTCGCCCTCGCTCACTTCGAAACTGTCGCGACCCGCGAGCACCTGGGCCAACGTGCTCTTGCCCGAGCCGTTCGGCCCCATCATGGCGTGTACCTCACCGGGCTGGATCGTCAAGTCGATGCCGTGAAGAATTGTTTTCCCTTCCGCTCGCGCATGAAGGTTTTTGATTTCGATCAACGCTGTCATTTCTTATCCTACGCTGCCTTCGAGACTGATACCGAGAAGCTTTTGCGCTTCCACGGCGAACTCCATCGGCAGCTCGCGCAGTACTTCCTTCGCGAACCCGTTCACGATCAAGGACACGGCGTCCTCGGTGCCGATACCGCGCTGGTTACAGTAAAAGAGCTGGTCCTCCCCGATCTTCGACGTCGTCGCCTCGTGCTCCATTTGCGCCGTCGGGTTTTTGACTTCGATATACGGAAAGGTATGTGCGCCGCACTCGTTGCCGATGAGGAGGGAGTCGCACTGCGAGTAGTTCCGAGCACCCTCGGCGCTTTTTTGGATCTTCACTTGACCGCGATACGTGTTCTGTCCGTGGCCGGCGGAAATCCCTTTCGAGATGATCGTGCTCCTGGTGTTCTTGCCGATGTGGATCATCTTGGTGCCGGTGTCGGCCTGCTGGTAGTTGTTCGTGAGCGCTACCGAGTAGAACTCGCCGATGGAGTTGTCTCCGAGAAGCACACAACTCGGGTATTTCCACGTGATCGCCGAGCCGGTCTCGACCTGCGTCCACGAGATCTTGGAGTTGACGCCGGCGCACTTCCCGCGCTTGGTCACGAAGTTGAAGATACCGCCCTTGCCTTCCTTGTCGCCGGGATACCAGTTCTGCACGGTGGCGTACTTGATCTGGGCGTTGTCGAGTGTCACCAGCTCGACCACCGCGGCATGGAGCTGGTTCTCGTCGCGCATCGGCGCGGTACAGCCCTCGAGATAGCTGACGTAGCTTCCTTCTTCGGCAACGATGAGCGTCCGCTCGAACTGGCCTGTTTCCGACGCGTTGATGCGGAAGTACGTCGAGAGCTCCATCGGGCAGCGCACGCCTTTGGGAACGTAAACGAACGAGCCGTCGCTGAAAACGGCCGCGTTCAGCGTCGCGAAGAAGTTGTCGGTGTACGGCACCACGGTGCCCAGGTACTTCTTGACGAGATCGGGGTGCTCTTGCACCGCCTCGGAGAAGCTACTAAAGATGATACCGAGATCGGACAGCTTGTCCTTGAACGTCGTCGCCACGGAAACGCTGTCGAAGACGGCATCAACCGCGACGCCCGCGAGCCGCCCTTGCTCTTCGAGCGAGATACCGAGCTTTTCGTACGTCTTCAGGAGCTCGGGGTCGACTTCGTCGAGACTTTTCGGCTTGTCCTTGTCGTCAAACTGCTTGGGCGCCGAGTAGTAGCGGATGTCCTGATAGTCGATCTTCGGGTAGTGGACGTTCGCCCAGGTCGGCTCGGTCATGGTGAGCCAGTGCCGATAGGCTTTCAGCCGCCACGCGAGAAGCCATTCGGGCTCGTCCTTTTTCTCCGAGATGATGCGGACGACCGTCTCATCGAGCCCTTTCGGAATCGTGTCGGTCTCGATGTCGGTGACGAACCCGTACTCATACTCTTTGTCGACGAGCTCGTGGATTTTGTCAGTCGAGGTACTCATTGTGATTCCTTGCTAGCTCTGTATCACCGGGAGGTGGACGTCCTGGTTCGTGTCAGGATCAGTGTCCGCAGGGTCCACCCCTGTCAAGAATTGGAAATCTTCATCGCACATGGAGGCAATGGTCACGCGCGACAGCGTGAGGAGAACGTGATCGTTCAGCCGTTGGAGCGGGCTTTTGATATTGCACGTATCGAACTGGTCGCAAGCGCCGAGGTCGGTCAGGCACTGCGTCAGCGACAGGGGCCCTTCTTCCACGATCTCGATGACGTGGACGACGGTGATCGCGTCGGCCGCCCGTCGAAGCTGGTAGCCGCCTTTGGTCCCTTGATGGGAGATGACCAGCCCCTCGCGGGCGAGTTTTTGGAGGACCTTGGCGAGGAGGTCCTGGGGCATACCGTAGACTGCGGCCATCTCTCGCGTGGAGCACGAACCGTCGTGGCCCGCCAGGTGCATCAGCGCCATGAGGGCGTAGTCCACTTTCTTGGATAGCTTCAGCATTGAAGGAATTTCGAGTTTCTCGGGGTCGCTCTAACTACGACCAATTTGGTCGGATATATAGTAATACGTCAGCAGAGCGGTGTCAACGAGTAAATACCGCTGAATTAGGCACATACAATATAGGACCCCTTCAGTCCTATATATAGTAGTCGCGGGCTGGGGGTGGCGTCAAGCCAAAGTGCGCAACCGCTCGAGGCCACTAATCACGTCGACGTCCACGTCCCGTCCCAGATGGACTCTCAGGGCACGCCGGCCGTGCTCGGCCAGGACCTCGAAATCGCCACTGGCCTGGAAACGGTTCAGCTGACCGAAGCTCAGGCGCTGTCCCGGTATGTGGAGGTCGGTGGGGCTGTCCGCAGTGAGCTGCAAAAACACCCCTCGGTTGGGACCTCCTTTGTGGAGCTGTCCGGTGGAGTGCAGAAACCGAGGCCCGTAGCCGAGCGTGGTCGCAACCCGCTTCCGATCGCGCACCCGCTCGCGGAGCGTCTGTAGCAGCCGGTGGTTCTCCGGGCTCATTTCGAGGTAGGCGTGGATCGCGAAGTAGTCGCCCGGCTCCAGCAGGTCGAGATGGGTGCGGATGGCCTCATCCGGTGGAAACGTGTCGTCCTCGTCGGGGAGCTCACCGGTCTCCTCGTAGCGCGTCGCGAGGGCGCGCGTCTTGACCTTGCTCGCTTCCACATCGGGTTGGTCGAACGGATTGAGCCCGAGCACGGCACCGGCCACCGCGGTCGCCATCTCCCATCGGAAAAACTCCTGCGCGAGGTTTTCGGGCGTCGCGACGAGAATACGGATGAGAGGATGGCCTTCGGTCAAGGCAGGCGGGTCGGAGTCATCGCGATCCAGCTGTACGAACACACGGTCGTCGCCGTAGACGTCTGGAGCTCCGGCCGGCTCGCCGTCAACCGGAACAATACCCTGCTCCCCCTTGCCGGTCGACTCCGCGACGAGCTGCTCGATCCAGGCACCAAGAGACGATAGCTCGGGAGACGCCACGAGGGTGAGCTTGTCCCGACCCGCCCGCGCCAGGGTGGCGAGCGCGACGCCGAGCACGACGCCGGGATTGTCCTCGGGAGGGACGTCGGCAGCGCATGCATCCGCCATCTCGTGCGCGCGCTCGAGGAAACGCCGGACGTCGAGCCCCATGGCGGCCGCCGGCACTATCCCGAAGTTCGAAAGCGCAGAGAACCGCCCCCCGATGGTGGGCTCGCCCGGGTAAACATTCCGATAGCCCTTCCTTCGGGCCATCTCCTCGAGCGCGGTTCCCGGATCGGTGACGGCGATGAACTGCGACCCGTTTCCGACCTTGTCGAAAAAGTAGCTCTCGAACGCGATGGGCTCGGCCGTGGTTCCCGACTTGGATGCCACCACGAAAAGAGTCTTCGACAAATCCAAGTGCGACTCGAGCGTCGCGATCTGATCGGGTACGGTCGAGTCCAGAATCTGAAGCTCCGGAAAATCCGGACGCCGCCCGAACGTGCGGCTCAAGACGTCGGGAGCGAGGCTCGAGCCTCCCATCCCGAGCACGACGACGTCGTCGAATCCGCCGCGCGTGACGTCTCGTTGCAGCGCGTTCACAGACTCGAGATCCGCGAGTTGACGTGAGGCAATGTCGAGCCATCCGAGCCAAAGGGCCTCGTCGTCTCCCGTCCACAGGCCCGCATCTCGATTCCACAGGCGGTTGACCTTGTTCCCTTGCTTCCAATCGCCGAGGCATGCGTCGACGGCGGACTGAAGGTCTCCCAATTTCAAAACTTGCGGATTCAGCCCTTGCGCGCTCATGGCGGGTCAGTTTACTCGATTTACTACAAAGGCTTTTGGTATCTAGCATTCGGTTCAATTCGCGCCGTGCTTGTAACCCGCGTCTGGCTTACCGGCAGAACGCTGCTTGCTATGCGACGACGCCCTTTGCCGGCACCGCGGGGTCTGAGCCGAAGGACCCGCGCTCTGTGCTAGTCTTCGTGCTAATCTTTCGATGCCGCCGAGAGGCCAACTGATGAAACATCACCGTTTGGTCGCTGTCATCGCTGTCGGGGCCATCGCCATCGCGGCCACTAGTTTCCCCCAGCCGCGGTTCACACCGATTCCGGAAAGTACGCTCCTGGCAGGCTCACCGCTTCACGTTCCTTTGGACGGGATCGACCCCAGTGGTCAGGCTCTGACCTACACGGCGGTCGTGAGCGACCCTCTCGTCACCGCGACCGTGGTTTCGGGCAACCGGAGCCTCAGAATTCAAGTCGCGACCTACGGCACCATGGTGTTCCAGTTGTTCGATGGCCGCGTCAGGCGGGCGACCAACCGCATCGCCACGCTAGCGGACAGTGGCTTTTACAACGGTGTGATATTCCATCGCATCATCAATGACTTCATCGTTCAGGGCGGAGATCCGACCGGAACCGGCGCCGGCGGTTCACCGCTCGGGAACTTCGACGACAAGTTTCACGTCGATCTGCAGCACAATCGCACCGGGCTGCTATCGATGGCGAAGGCAGCCGACGACACCAACGACTCGCAGTTCTTCATCACCGAGGGGGCTCAGCGGCATCTCGATTTCATTCACTCGATTTTCGGTCTACTCATCGAAGGCGAATCGGTGCGGCAGCAAATCAGCAACGTCGCGGTGGATCCGAGCGGAAACGATCGTCCCGTCGCGGACGTCGTCATGGAATCGGTCTCAACGTTCGTCGACACGCAGAACGCGGTACTCATGCTCAAAGCACCCGAAGGTGCGACCGGCGCGGTCGACGTCACCGTCACCGTGCAAAACAGCTCGGGAACGTCGACGAGCCAGACTTTTCGCGTGAACGTCACCCCCGACACGATCAACAGCCCGCCTTTTTTGGCAGACATCCCCGAGATCACGACGCCGATTGATACCGACGTGACGTACCAGCTCGTAGCGATCGATACGGAGGGCGACCAGGCGTTTTATCTCGATCAAGAGTCGATGTCGGCGAACGGTCTACCCATCCCCGTGTCAGCGCCATTGAGCATGCAGTACACCGTGGATTTCGACACGGGACTCTTGACGGTCTCTCCGAGAAACGGCATCAGCGGTGTGCAGCGCATTTCGGTGGCGACCGCCGTTTCTCCGAACGCGGTGGATTATCAGGTCGTGAGAGTCGTGGTCGGTGCGGCTCCGGCTGTGCAGACCTCAACTCAGTTCCCAGAGTCCGCGGCACCAAGGTCTCTATCTTTGACGCGACGATAACACGGAATGGTAGAGCCATGTCACAGTCACCAGCAAAATGGCGGGCGCGAACGTCCACGGCTCTTGTGACAGCACGCTCGTTCTCGGAAGCTCGGCGAGCATGTTGCCCCAGCTGGGACGGGGCTCACCCACACCGAGGCCAACGAACGACAACGTGACCTCCGCGAGCATGTAGGCGGGGATGAGGAGCGCGGCCTGAGTCGCGAGCACCGAATAGGTCTGAGGAAGCACGTGCCGGGTGAGGATGTGAACGTGGCCGGCGCCCGCGCTTCGCGCCGCGTCGACGAACTCGCGCTCTTTCGCGCTCAACACGACACCGCGCACGATGCGCATCGGGGCGGCCCAGCCGAGAACGCCGAGCAGCATGACAATCGCGAGGAACGTGTCTCCCGGTTCCATATCGAGCGGGAGAAACGCTCTCGCAGCTAGCAGCATGTAGATCCACGGCAGACTCAAGAAGACGTCGCCGGTCCACATGATGACGCCATCGAGAGCTCGCCCGCCGTATCCTGCGGCCGCGCCGAGAACGAGGGCGGTGGCGAGCGCGAGCACGGCCGCCAGCAGACCCGCGGTGAGCGACAGTTGGCCGCCGTAAAGAAGCCTCGAGAAATAGTCGCGTCCGAGCGCGTCCGTTCCGAGAACAAAAACACGGTGCGGCTCGTCGACCCCGAACAAATGCAGATCGGAGCGAATGAACCCAAAAAGCTCGTAGGAGCTCCCGCGAACAAAAAACGAGAGCGGCACAACGTCGCCACCGCCAGCAGCATAGATGAAAGGCCTCGCGTGCCAGCGCCCCTCGTCGTCGATGAAACGGATGTTCGTTGGCGCCGCGCGGGGTGTCGCGCGGTTCTGTTCGCGATAGGAGTAAGGCGCGAAGAAGCCTGCGAGCACCGCGACCAAATGCACGAATAGCAGAGCTCCCACGATGACCGACAGTCTTTTGTTCCTCACGTCAGTTCGGTTCGATTCTCGGATCGTTGAGATACAGCGCGATGTCGGCGAGCAGACCTGAAGCGACGACGAAGAGCGCCGAGCACATGACCCCTCCGATCACGACGTGAACGTCGCGTGCCAGGATGGCGTCGAGGAGAAACGGCCCGAGACCGGGCCAACCCATGACCACTTCGACGATGAACGACGCGCTGAGAAGTGAGGCGATCGACAGACCGGCGATCGAGATCAACGGGCTCGCAGCGGGTCGCAGCATGTGGTGGAGGACGAGACGACGCCCGCTGATACCGAGCGCGCGTGCCTTGGTGACGAAAGGCTCGTCCATCACATCTTCGACGGCGGTGCGCACGTGTCTCGCCAAAAGAGCGAACGCGGGAAGCGCCAGCACCGTGACCGGCAAGATCAGATGCCACGCCAAGTCGCCGACGCGCCCGACGAACGTCAACTCGCTCGCCCCGATCGACCACATTCCACCGACGGGAAACGCCCGGGAACGCGCCGCGATGATGAGAGCAAGGACGGCGAGGACCAGCTCCGGTAGTCCGACGATGACCGACGTCACCGCGCCCATCAACGTTTCGACGGGGCCCACCGAGTTTTTGCGCGTTGCCCAGAACACTCCCGCAGGAACCGCGAGTGTCCACGCGAGCGCGGTCGCGCACACCGACAGAAGTAGTGTGTTGAGCGCACGAGACCAAATGAGCGGCGCTACTGCGGAGCCGTAGGCAAACGAAAATCCCCACGTTCCCTGCAAGACCGCTAGAAGCCAACTCCAGTACCGTTCGACAAACGGGCGGTCGAGCCCGTATTGCGTTCTCATCGCCTCGAGCGTCTCTGTCGAGATCTGCGGATTGAGACGCATGCGATCCAGGTAGTCGCCGGGAGCGAGCTCGAGAAACAGGAACGCGAGAACCGACACCGCGACGAGCGCGGAAAGCGCGTGGGCGATTCGACGGATCCAGTAGCTCACAATTGCAGGCGTGGACGTGGACATGTCACTGCCGCTAATTGTAACTAACCTTCAGTATCTGGGGCGTCAAGCGAGCAATGTCCGCGTGACCCGCGGGCGGGAGCCTCACGATGCCGCCGCGGACAGGAGGCTCCAGCGAGGCAACTGAACAGCACCTTCGGGGAGCCGTTATTCGCCCCGAAGAAACCGTTGTAAGCTATCGACATGGTTCAGATACTCGAAACGACACTACGGGAAGGCGAGCAGACGCCTGGCGTCTACTTTCCGCCGCATGCGAAACTGGAGATTGTAGATTGCCTCGATCGCATCGGCGTCGATATCGTCGAAGCAGGTCACCCGATCGTGAGCCGCGACATCGAAGCATCGGTGAAAAAAATCGCCGGCAGAGGTCTGCGCGCCACGGTGGGAGCGCATGCGCGTTCGATAAAGCGCGACGTCGATCTCGCGATCGATTGCGGTGTGGATTTCATTGGTGTGTTCTACTGCGTTTCTGCAGACCGTTTGGAGAGCGTATTCAAGACGAAACTGTCTAGCGCTATTGATCAAATCGCCGAAGTGATCCGCTACGCGAAGGAGAGCAATCCAGCGCTCACGATCCGCTATACGCCAGAAGACACGGTGCGTTCCCAGCTCGAGCACGCCATCGCAGCATCGGTAGAGGCCTGCAACGCTGGCGCTGACATTATCAGCATCGCCGACACGACCGGTCACATGATCCCTGGCACGGAGCGCAGCATGTACGACTATGTCTCCCGGTTCAGAGAAAAGCTCAATGACCGGGGCGTGAACCCGATGCTGGCGGTGCACTGTCACGATGACCGCGGGCTGGCGCTGGCAAACGCGCTCGACGCCTACCGTGCCGGCGCCGACATCATCGATGCCACCGTGATCAAACTCGGCGAGCGCGCTGGGCTGGTCGACCTGGCGACTCTGCTCGTGGTACTGACCGCCGACTTCCATGCAACCAACGCCTGGCAGCTAGAAGAGCTCTCGAATCTCTACCGTGTCGTGAGCCGCTACGCCGGCGTACCGATTCCGGTTAACTTCCCGGTGATGGGTGAAAACGCCTTCAAGCACTGCGCCGGCGTGCACACCCACGCTGCGTCCTTGAGCGCTGTGCATTACCAGAGTCTAGATCCGGAGTTGGTCGGCCGACGCATGGAAGTCTCGCTGGATCACATGTCTGGGATTGCTTCAGTGAAGTACGCGCTCGCACAAATCGGCGTCGAGGACGGGGAGGACGCCATGATCGCGGACGTGTTGGACCAGGTGAAGCAAGCGGGCCAGCGCGGCACAACCGTCGACTTGCAGGAGCTGCGCTATATCGTCGACTGGTGTGCGTCCGCTAAACGGAAGGACGGCGAACAACCATGCCGCACACAATCGTAGAAAAAATCCTGATGGAGAAGTCCGGTGCGACCGATCTGCGCCCCGGCGAAATCGTGACCGTCGAGCCGGACCGCGTGATGTCTCACGATAACACCGCGTTCATCATCAAGAAATTCATGCAAACCGGTTACTCGGAAGTGTGGGACCGGGAGAAGATCGCGATCATCTTCGACCACTGCGTCCCCGCGGAATCCCCGGCACACGAGCAAAACCACCGCGAGGCGACAGCGTTTGCACTGGAGCACAGCCTTCCGCATTTCTTCGGCGCCGATGCGGGCGTCTCGCACCAGGTAATGATCGAGCAAGGACTGGTCCTGCCAGGGCAGCTGGTGCTCGGTGCGGATTCGCACTCGACGATCTACGGAGCGCTCAACGCGCTAGGCGCGCCGATCAATCGAACCGAAATGGCAGGCATCTGGGCGACCGGCAGGATCTGGCTCAAGGTGCCGGAGACCATCGAGATTGAGCTCGTCGGAGAGTTGCAGCCCGGCGTGTATGCAAAAGACATCATCCTCAGAATCCTCGCCGAGCTGCGGGCGGATGGCGCGGTCTACAAGTGCATCGAGTTCACCGGTAGCGCGCTCGCCAACCTGAGCATGGCGTCGCGGATGACGCTGACGAACATGGCGGTCGAGCTCGGGGCCAAAGCGGGCATCATGCCGTTCGACGAGAAAACAGAGAAGTACTTGCTCACTCGAGCTACCCGGTCTTACGCGCAAGTGTTTGCAGACGAGGACGCGACGTACAACGCGCGGCGGCGCATTGATGCGGCATCGCTGGAACCGCAAGTTGCATGCCCACACACGGTCGATAACGTCAAACCAATCTCCGATGTCGAGGGAATCGCCGTAAACGAAGCCTATCTGGGCAGTTGCACGAACGGCCGGCTGGAGGATCTGCAAGTTGCAGCCGATATTCTGCGCGGGCGCCGCGTCGCCCCGGGCGTGCGACTCTCGGTATATCCCGCGTCAGTCGCAGTGATGGAGGAGGCGCTCAGACTGGGCATTCTCGAGACACTAGAGAACGCGGGCGCGGCGATCAGGACGGCTTCGTGCGGGCCGTGTTTCGGGGCGGTCGGGGCGGTGCTGGAGGACGGCGGAGTCTGCATTTCCAGCTCGAACCGTAATTTCAGAGGTCGCATGGGCTCCAGAGAAGCGGCTATCTATCTGGCCAGTCCGGCCGTGGTCGCGGCCTCGTGCATTCAGGGCAGCATCGCAGATCCACGAAGGTACGCCCAATGATTATTCGCGGCAGAACGCTGAAGTACGAAGAGGACGATATCAGCACCGACGTCATTTGGCCTGGCAAGTACACCTACGTGCAGATGTCACCGGAGCGGATGATCGAGCACGCGATGGAAACTTTCGATCCGGCCTTCAGGACCAAAGTAAAACAATTCCAGATACTCGTCGTGGGCCGCAACTTCGGCTGCGGCTCTTCACGCGAGCAGGCGTGCGAGTGCTTGAAACACGCCGGCATCAAAGCCATCATCGCGAAATCGTTCGCGCGTATCTTCTATCGCAACTCGGTCAACCTAGGGCTACCGGTCACCGAATCAGCGGCTGCATTCGCAGCGCTACATACTGGCGACAAGGTCGAGATCGACTTGAGCGCCGGACGCATCGTCACCGACCGCGATTCGTTTAGCATCGCCCGGTATCCGGACGAAATAATGGAGTTGATCCGGCACGATGGTCTGATTAACTACATACGCCATCAAGCCCGAGCGGCAAAGATATCGTGAACATCTGCGTGCTTCCGGGCGACGGCATCGGCCCCGAGGTGATCGGCCAGGCCGTCAAAGTACTGGAGGCAACCGGTCTCTCATGGGAATTCACCTACGGCGATATCGGCTTCGCTGCGTACCAGAAGCACGGCACTCCCTTACCTGACCAGACGCTCGCCAAAGTGGATGCGGCGGACGCCACTCTGTTCGGAGCGGTCACCACCCCACCGGGCATCCCCAACTACACGTCGCCGATCCTGCAGTTGCGCAAGCAATTTGATCTCTTCGCCAATCTGCGGCCTTCCCGCTGCGACGGCGTCGACCTCGCCATCGTGCGCGAGAATACAGAAGGGCTCTATTCGGGCGTCGAGCGCATCGAAGACGGAGGTGACCGAGTGATCGCAGAGCGGGTTGTCTCTCGGCGGGCGTCCGATCGCATCATCCGATACGCGTTCGAGTATGCACGAGCAAAAGGATACGGCGAGGTCACCGTCGTGCACAAAGCAAACGTGTTGCGTCATAGCGACGGGTTGTTCTGCAGTGTAGCCCAGTCTGTGGCGACGGAGTATGTCGACATCGAGTTGAAGGAGATGCTCGTCGACAGCTGCGCGATGCAACTCGTCGTCGACCCCTCGCAGTTCCAAGTGTTGGTCACCACCAATCTGTTCGGTGACATTCTCAGCGACGTTGCGTGCGTTTGCGCCGGTGGTCTGGGGATGGCCGCTTCAGCGAACATCGGCGAAGCAACGGCGATCTTCGAGCCAGTGCACGGCTCAGCGCCCGACATCGTGGGAACGGGTAGAGCTAATCCGTTCGCAACCATCCGCTCCGCCGCGCTGATGTTGCGGTATCTACAATGTGAGATAGAAGCGACCCGAATCGACGATGCGGTCGACCGCGCTGTGCAAAACCAACAGGTCACACCCGATCTAAACGGCGCGCTGACCACCGCAGAGGCGACCGACACCGTAATCTCGTGCCTTTGATTTGCAGATCGCCAACGTCGAGGAAAGCGACTACGACCGTTCGAGAATAAACGCTCCCGCCATGGCGCCGGCGGCGCAGATGCTCACAAGCCCGAGTTTTTGGTCGCGGCTCGAGAGCTCGTTCGCGAGCGTGGTCACGATGCGTCCTCCGGTCGCAGCCCACGGGTGGCCGATCGCGATCGAGCTTCCGTTGACGTTGACCTTGTCCCAGTCGATGGCGCTCGTCGCCTTTCCTTTCCACCCCTGCTCCCAAGCGGCCGCGTTCGCGAGAACCTGCGCGCCGAAAGCTTCGTGGATCTCGATGAGGTTCATGTCCGAAAGCTCGAGCCCGCTTCGTGAAAGCGCCTGGGGAACCGCAATCGCTGGAGCCATCAACAGGCCCTCCGATGGGTCGTGCGCGGCAAAGGTCATCGTGCGGATGAACGCGAGCGGGTCACGCCCTTCGCGCTTCGCGCGGTCTTCACTCATGAGGAGCACCGCCGAAGCGCCATCCGTTACCGGCGAGGAGTTACCGGCGGTCAACGTTCCTTCGGGATCGAAAACCGGTTTCAATGCGGACAGAGCTTCGAGAGACGTCTCCGCGCGAGGACCCGAGTCGTGCTCGACGCCGAGAACGGGACAAATCTCCTTGGACAGCTTGTCGCGTGCAGCCACTGCGTTCTCGTGGCTCGCGAGCGCAATCTCGT
The DNA here is from genome assembly GCA_965237955.1 of Candidatus Marinacidobacterales bacterium. Taxonomy (GTDB): domain Bacteria; phylum Acidobacteriota; class Vicinamibacteria; order Marinacidobacterales; family SMYC01. Next base: position 7,503,809 of record OZ250169.1, read on the forward strand.
CTTGCCTCGCTCTCGAGATGTTCCATTCTTTTCTCGTGAGCTCGGTATGCTGACCCATGCTGAGACCGGTCGACGGCTCATTGAAGGTGTTGGGGTCGGAGTGAGACAGCGAGTCGACGCCTCCGGCGATGCCGCACTCGATACGTCCGGCTTGGATGGCGTCGACGACGCTCGCGATCGTGCGCAAGCCGGTAATACAGTAGGAGGAAATCGTGTGCGCTTCGATCTCGCTCGGAAGTTGCTCTTCGAACACGAGCTCGCGCGCGAGGTTTGGCTTGCCCGGCTCGGCGACGACGACGCCGTACACGAGAGAGTCGATCGACTCCGGCGCGATCTCGTGAGTTTCTAGAAGACCACGGACCGATTCCCGCGCGAGACGCAGCGGACCGAGATCCTTGAACGCTTTTCCCGACTTGACGAACGGAGTCCTCATGCCCGCCACGACCGCAACCCGGTTCATGTTGCCTCCCTTTCTGGGTCCGTCACACGTGCTGGGGTTTCTTGCCGGCGCGCACCTGCTCCAGGTAACGGCTCAAGTAAGACACCCCATCCGTCAGCAACGGACAATTCCGGCGCACGAAATCCGGCGCACGAAATCTTCCCGCTCGCTCGGCGTCGACGGACGCCGGCGCCGCCAATCCGCGAGCGCTTTCGTCCCGTCGTAGTCGACGTAGCTGCAGCGAAACGCGATCTCGGCATCGTCCAAGAGCAGCGCGTTTCCGGGAAGCATCGCGGCATGCTCGACGTGGAGGACATGCTCGGCAACTTCGGGACTCGAGCTCAACCCGATGCTTCTGAAGCTCTCCTGCTCACGGCTCCAGTCGACGAAAAGGTAGAACGCGCCCTCCGGTGCCCGTGTGTCAGAACCGCCGGCACAAAAAAGCGTTGACACTTCCTTCCCGACGAGCGCGTTGACCGCGGCGCAGTCTCGAACGTGGGTCTCGACGCCCTCTTCCAGCGAGTAGGCCTTCACCGCCGCATGTTGGAGCGGCGCGGCGACACAAGAGTACGTCGACCCCGCGATTTTCAGAACGCTCGCGAGAAGGCCGTCCTCCCCGGCCGGGAACACGCCGACGCCGACTCGATATCCGCCCGCGGATCGATCCTTCGAAAGCCCTCCGGTGACGACCGTGCCTTCAGGATAGACGGCGCCCATGCTGGTGAAGCGTGTCTGGTCGAACGCAGTCAGCGCGTAGATCTCGTCCGCGATGACGATAATCCCGTGCTCACGGCAAGTCTCGGCCAGCGCTTCGAGCTCGGCTCGCTCGTAGACGGCACCGGTGGGATTGTGCGGATGATTCAGAATCAAGATGGATTGTTCGACGTTCGCGCGGGCAGTGCCGTCGCGCAGCAGTTCGGGCGTCAGTTTGAAGCCGGTATCGGCTCGGAGCCGAAGAGGCACGACGTCTTTCTTGAGAATCCGCGCCTGCGGCATGTAGCTCACCCACGACGGGACCGGTACGAGAACCGTGCCTTCGAGCGCCGACAAGAGAATCGAGATCATCTCCTTACTGCCCGGACTGACGACGATGCGCTCGGGCGACGTGTCGAGCCGGAAGTGGTGCCGGTAGTATCGAGCTACCGTTTCACGGAGCGCCGGAAGTCCGGCGGTGGGCAGATACGAGTGCTCGTGGGCGTGCGCTTTGAGCGCTTCGACAACACTCGGTGGCGGGGCGAAGGGCGACTGTCCGAACGCAAAGTGATGGTAGGGTCGATCACAACCCATGCTCCGACAATCTTCTCGATAGCGCTTTATCTGATCGTTGATACGCAGGTTGGCTGGTATCTCGACACCGTCCAGATGGGCTTCGGTAATCACACACTAGCTCCCATCGGCGTAGTCTGCTCGGAGACGTCGCCGCATGATCTTGTTGGATGCCGTGCGCGGAAGGAACTCCACGGTGACGACGTCGTGAATCTTGAAGAGTGGATTCAACTGCTTGGCGATCCTCTTACCTAGCGCCTTCTTCAGATTTTCGTCGGAGACATCATTAAGCACGACAACGACGTAGACGACGAGCCGGTCAGCGCCCCCGCCCGCGGCCTGCACCGAGACCGCCGCGCTTTCTCTGACCGAGGGGTGCTCGTTCACCACGCGCTCGAGCTCGATCGAGCTCACTTTGATACCGCCTAGATTCATGGTGTCGTCGGCACGGCCTCGAGCTTTGAAGTAGCCTTTTCCGAGCCGTGCTATTTGATCGCCATGGCGTCGTAGCACCTCGCCCTTCGGTCCGGGCGGGCAGTCGTCGTAGTAAACGGTGTCGTGGTCGCGGTTCAGGAGCTCTTGCGACGAACCGAGCGCAGGCGGCACGAGAAACATCTCGCCCATCGCGCCTTCGGGAACGCTCCTCCCCTGTTCGTCGAGGATTACGACATCGATACCGAGGGCCGGCGTGGTGAACGCCGCTGGCGAAGCGGGCTGCAACACCGTCCCCGTCAAATGGCCTCCGCCGATCTCTGTACCGCCCAGATATTCGATCACCGGCGCGCGGTAGTCGGCGCGACTCATGAGCCAGAGATAGTCTTCCGCGCTCGATGCTTCGCCCGTCGAGGTGAAGACACGCACATTGGACCACGCACCAGCGTCGATCGATTCCGCCGCTCGCCAGGCACGCACGATCGACGGAACCACGCCCAATACCGACACCGCCGAGCCGCGCACGAAGCCGGTGAACCCCGCGCCGGTGGGAACGCCTTCGTAAAGAGCCATCGTCGCACCGTTCACGAACGACGCGTAGACCAGCCACGGCCCCATCATCCATCCGATGTTCGTCGGCCAGCACACGACATCGGTCGGATGAACATCCTGATGGAAGTGCGCATCCATCGCGGCCTTGATCGGTGTGAGCTGGGTCCACGGGATCGCCTTCGGCGTTCCCGTCGTGCCCGAGGAAAACAGAACGTTGGTCACGCGATACGGATTGGCGACGAAGCTCGGGCCGCTCCCGTCGTCTTTCAGAAAATGGTCCCAGGCGACATCCTGATTCTCGAGCTCGCGTGGGTCGACAACAACGACGAACGGTGGATCGTCGAACATCGCTACCGCGTCACGTACTTTCCGGTAGAGCTCGATAACGCGCTCGCCGCGGCGGTAGGTCGACACGGTGACGATTGCCCGGGCGCCGACGATGTCGATACGGCCGTGAAGCTCCTCGGACGAGAAACTATCGGCGACCGACACGACTCGACAGCCCGCTCGGACCGTTCCCAAATACGCGATGACACACTCGGGCGTCATCGGCATGTAGAGAGCAACGCCGTCGCTGGATCGGAAGCCGCGGGCACGGAGACCTTCTGCAAAGCGATCGACTTCCCTTTCGAGCTGTTCGTAGCTGAGACTCTCGAGTGAGTTGTCATCACGACCGAAAACGATTGCCGTCTTTTCGCGAGGCGCGGTGAAGCAGCTTCGCGTGATATCGAGCTCCGCTCCCGGAAGCCAGCGCGGATGCTTCACGCCGTTGTCGAGATCGAGGATCCGCTGCGGCTCTTTTTCGAAGACGATCTCGAGCCGCACGAGGACCCGCGACCAAAACGCTTCCGGCTCGTCCACGCTGAATCGATGGAGAGCTTCGTAGCTTTGGAGACCCAACGCGGTTTGGAGCTCGAACAGGTTCGATTGGGCTCGCACCTGGTCGTCGGGCTCCCACGCGATCGGTGGACCGTCGTCAGGAGCGCGATGTCGGTAGGCGTCTTGAAAGGATTCCCAATGTTCCGAGAAAGAAGGTCGTTCCCCCCGCTGAACGGCTCCCACGAATCGGCGCCATGGGCCTTCGCTCGCCACTCCCATCAATGCCTCCGTAACGGCCCATCTTACACGGTGCCTTGCGCCGGAGTGGTACAGTACTTCACTATCATGGCTGAACAAGCTGAGCAGCGGTCCTACGACGCGATCGTGGTCGGGACGGGTCAGGCCGCTAAGCCGCTCGCGAAGAGCCTCGGCAAGTCCGGCATGCGCACCGCGATCGTCGAGCGTGACGACCAGGTCGGTGGGAGCTGCATCGTGTACGGATGCACCCCGACAAAAACGATGGTCGCGAGCGCGCGTGTCGCACATCTCGTCAACCGGGCGGGCGATTACGGCGTTCGCACCGGAGCCGTCTCCGTCAATCTCGCCAAGGTGCGCGAGCGCAAGCGCGCGATCGTGGATCTGTTCAGCGGCGGCAGCAGGAAGGGACTCGAGCGCCAAGAGAACGTCGATTTGATTTTCGGGGAAGCCAGCTTCGTAGGGCCGCACACGATGCGCGTCGGGGACGACCTCGAGTTGGAAGCGAGCAAGATCTTCCTCAACACCGGCACGCGCCCTGCCATTCCCCCGGTACAAGGTCTGTCCGACATTCTGTTTTTGACCTCGGGCTCGCTCATGGAGCTCGCCGATGTGCCCGAGCATCTCCTCATTCTCGGTGGCGGCTACATCGGCGTCGAGTTCAGCCAGATGTTTCGGCGATTCGGAGCCCGCGTCACCATCATCCAGCGTGCCGAGCGACTCCTTCCCCGCGAGGATTTCGACGTGTGCGACGCGATCCTCGAGATCCTGCGCGAGGACGGCGTCGAAGTGATGTTATCGTCGACGCTGAAGCGCGTTGCCCGAGACGGTGAAGGCGCCACCTCGGCTACGATTACGAGCCCCGCGGGCGAACAAGAGATAGAAGTCTCCGAGCTTCTCATCGCCGCCGGTCGCACGCCCAACGCGGACCGCTTGAACCTGTCGGCTGCCGGCGTCGATGTCGATGATCGCGGTTTCATTCCCGTGAACGAGCGGCTCGAGACCAACGTGGATGGCATCTGGGCACTCGGCGACGTTACCGGTGGTCCCGCGTTCACCCACATTTCGTACGATGACTACCGCATCGTCGAAGCGAACGTCCTTCGAGGTGAGAGCCGAACGACGGCAGGACGCCTCATCCCCTATACGGTGTTCATGGATCCGGAGCTCGGTCGGGTGGGTCTCACCGAGCGCGAAGCCAAGGAGCAAGGGATCGAGCATGTGGTTGCAACGCTTCCTATGACCCACGTCGCGCGAGCGCTCGAAACCGACGAGACCCGGGGTTTCATGAAGGCGCTCGTCGCCCCCGACTCCGGCAAGATACTCGGGTGCGCGATACTGGGCGTCGCCGGCGGTGAGATCATGTCCGTCCTTCAAGTCGCGATGGCGGGTGGTCTTCCTTATACCGCGATCCGAGACGGCGTGTTTGCCCATCCTACGTTTTCGGAGTCGCTCAATAACTTGTTTATGCGGATCGAGTGAACAGGTATACCGACTACTTGTGAACGGCGCCATAGACGCCCGTCGTCGCTTGCCTGATTATCGAGATTATGAAGATAACGGGCTTGCGTCATAATGGAGCCGATCGTGAGCGAGGCCACAGTACGCGACCCGGATCTGCGCGTGCTTATGGTCGCCTACCAGGCGGGCGAGCTCGCCGCATTCGACGAGCTTTATGCTCTGCTCGCACCCAAGCTGCGCGGCTACCTGTCCTCACTCACCTGGAACCCGTCGCTGGCCGAAGACCTTCTGCAAGAAACGTTTCTCCAGATCCACCGCTCACGGCGCACCTACATGCCTTTACGACCGGTGCAACCCTGGGCCTTCGCTATCGCGCGTCATGTGTTTCTGATGGACCGGAGAGCAACGGCACGCCGGTCGAAGTTCGAGAGCGGACAGCTCGACGAGCTCCCGGAGATTCCGGTGCCCACTTCCATCGAGCAGCTAGGGACTCGCGCCGACGTGCGGAAGGCATTGGGATGTCTCGCGGACGATCGGCGCGAGGCAGTGCTGCTCCATCACGTTTGGGGCTTCAGCTTCGGGGAAATCGGCGCCATGCTCGGCATCCGCGAAGGGACCGCGAAGCTGAGGGCGTATCGCGCCATCAACACGTTGCGGGAGATGCTCTCGAGAGAGACCGCGAGCGAAGGAGGCACTCATGATTCACGATAGCTCCTTCGAGCGCGTCCGGGACGAAGTGTCCAAGAACCTCGAGCCGGTGACGGCACTCCGGCCGGCGTGGATGAGCGCTCTCGTCGCGATCCCCGTCGCCCTGTTCTTGCTGAGCCTCGTGCTCGTGGTCTACGGGCTGAGGAGTGATGCCGCCTCGATCGGAGCCTGGGCGCTGTGGGGACCGGCGAGCTTGATGGTGGCGGCGGCCTATGCAGTCCTCGTGCTCGCACTCGTTCAGCGGGCGCCCGAATCGACGGTGAGAGCGGTGTGGTGGATCGCGCTCCCGCTGTTGGCGATCGCTATTCAGCTAGGCGGCGCGTACTGGACCCTTGCCTATAGCGGGCCGCCTGTGGCCGTGAGCTGGCAGACCGAGGCTATGTGTTTTTGGCGCATCTCGGCTCTCGGGGTGCCGTCGGTGCTCCTGGTCTTGTGGCTTCTGTCGCGCGGCTTGCCGCTTCGGCCCAAGGTCGCCGGTCTTCTCGCCGGTATCGGAGGCGGACTCTTGTCGGAAGGTGTTTACCGTCTCCATTGCGGGATGTCGCACCCAACGCACATCGTGCCCTGGCACACCGGTGCGATCCTCGTCATGGGCCTTCTTGGCCTTATCGCCGGCATGTGGTGGGAGCGCCGTCAGCTTCAAAGCTGGCAAGAGCAGAGCTAAAGTCGGCAGAGTGCTAGAATCCTTCTCGTGGGAGGGGTTGCCATGAGCCGAGCCTTCGAATCGAACGTACTCTCTCGTGACGTCACACCCGAGTCGGTGTTCTTCGACCGGAGGCGCTTTCTCACCGCGCTCGGCCTTTCGGGCATTTCCATTGCTGCCGGCCCGTCCCTTTTGGCAGCGCCGCCCAAAGAGCCCGAGCTTCTGGGCCTTCCCTACGAGAACGACGACGTCTTCCCTGCAACCCGCAACGATGGCTTCGCGGTCCCCGACGCGATCGAGCGCAAAGACTTGACGCCACGGGAAATCGCGGCGTCTCACAACAACTTCTATGAATTTCTTCCCGGTCGCGGCGGGCCCGTGTGGGAGTACACCGGGGATTACAAGGTCGAGCCGTGGAAAGTCGAAGTCCGTGGCGAGTGCGACAAGCCGGGCACGTTCGATCTCGACGATCTCCTCGACTTCGATCACGAAGAACGCATCTATCACTTCCGCTGCGTCGAGCGGTGGGCGATGAACGTTCCTTGGACCGGTTTTCCGCTCAAGAAGCTCCTCGCACGCGTCGAGCCGAAGGCCTCGGCGAAATACGTTCGCTTCGTAAGCGCCGTCAAGAAAAATCAAATGCCCGGCGTCGTCTCAGCCGACTGGTATCCGTGGCCTTACCAAGAAGCACTCCGCATGGACGAAGCGATGAACGAGCTCGCGCTCGTCGTCACCGGAGTGTACGGCAAGCCTCTCTTGAAACAACACGGAGTACCGGTGCGCATCACCGTTCCGTGGAAATACGGCTACAAGAACCCCAAGGCGATTGTCAAAATCGAGCTCACGTCGAAACAACCCAAGACCTTCTGGCAGATCCAGCCCCACGAGTACGGTTTCATCTCGAACGTGAACCCGTTCATCCCGCACCCCCGTTGGAGCCAGGCGGTGTCCCATTGGCTCGACGACCGCGAGCCGTTCCCGACGCCGCTCTACAACGGCTATGGGAGCTACGTTTCCGATCTGTACCCGGACGAGCCCCGGACGCTGCAAAAAGCGCTGAAACCCGGCCAAAAAGCTAGATAAAAAAAGTCAAATGTTGTAACGAAACCTCCCCTCCCGGCAAAAGAGCTTAGTGAACACGGTGCCGCGTTCGTCGGAGGGATGGAGAGGACGATGATGAAGTTACAACGTACCAAGAGCTTAGGTGAGTTCACGCTCTTCGAGGATCTCGAGCCGCAAGAGCTTTCTGATCTCGACACCATCCCAACCCGTTTCGCGCCGAAAGGGCGTTTGTTGTACTTGCCCGGCGACGACTCCGAAGCCGTTTTCTTCCTGGCATCGGGCCGCGTCAAAATCTCGCGGCTTTCCGATCACGGCAAGGAGTTCATCCTCGAAATCGTCGAGCCCGGGGCTTGGTTTGGCGAGACCGGGGTTCTCGACGACAAAACGCGCGAAACCGTCGCCGAGGTTCTAGAGCCTTCCACGATCTTCGCCGTGCCTGCCAAAGCGTTCCGTGCAACCCTCACGCGCAACCCTGCGCTCCTGATGAAACTCACGCAATCGATGGGTCGACGTCAGCAGCAACTCGAAAAACGCCTGATGGACGTCGTCTACAAGAACGCTCCGCAGCGGCTCGCAGATTTGTTGCTAGAGCTGAGCCAGAGCTACGGCGTTCGGGACAGCCGTGGAATTCTCTTACGCATCAAGTTGAGCCAATCGGCGCTCGGAAACCTTCTCGGGGTGAGCCGAGAGATCGTCAACCACACCTTCTCCGGGCTGAAACGTCGCGGCGTGATCGCCGTCGCCGAAGGCCGCGTGATCATTCAGGATCCAGAGGCGCTGGCTGAACTAGCAGCCTGATTTATGTTGACCCCTTGACTCAGGCTAATGTCCGCCTCTCAGGAGGCGGATATGAACGAAGGACAACATGGGCGGCGGCACTCGCTCTCGCCATTATCGCTCCCCTCGCGAGTGGGCAAAACGAGATCGTGGTCGGCGGCGGCACCGACCGACATTGCGGCGAAGACCCGGGTGGGAAGGCGGCCGGGTGAGGGTCGTGTCCGAAGACGCATACGACTCTGAAGCTCACGAAGCCGATCTCCCAGCCCTAGCACAACTGCGACTTTGCGTTGTTTTTTCCTAGCCTGCGTTAGAGATAGAATCCGCTCATGTTGTGGGTTCGCGTTGGGGCCATCCTCATGTTTGTCGCCGTTGGCCTGGGTGCCTTCGGTGCTCATGCTTTGCGGCAGCGCCTCTCGCCGGAGATGCTCGCGATTTTTGAGACCGGTGTGCGCTATCACGTCTACCACGCGCTTGGGCTGTTCGCGGTCGCGTGGGTCGCCGACAAGAACCCGGCAAGTTGGGCGAATGCAGCCGGCTGGGCGTTCACGGTGGGCATCGTCGTTTTTTCCGGTAGCCTCTACGTCTTGAGCATCACTGGCGTTCGGTGGCTCGGAGCGGTCACCCCCCTTGGCGGCGCGGCCTTTCTCGCCGGCTGGATCCTGCTCTTTCTGGCCGCCGCCCGATGACGGACGTCATCGGCCGCCCGGAGCTCATCTACGTAGGCGATCCGCTGTGCTCGTGGTGTTGGGGATTTGCTCCCTCACTTCGGACACTGCGCCTGAGACATCCGGATCGCTTCCGTTACCGCATCTTGCTAGGTGGCTTACGTACCGGCTCTTCGGCGTTGCAAGTCGATGAACAGGTTCGCTCCTACCTCTCCGTCGCGTGGAAGGAAGTCGAGCGGCGATCGGGACAGCCGTTCAATCACGAATTCCTCGAGACTGCCGATTTCGTTTACGACACCGAGCCTGCTTGCCGGGCCGTGGTGGCGGTGCGCCAGTTGGCGCCCGATCTTGTGTTCGAGTACAACGAAGCGCTTCAAGACGCGTTCTACCACCGGAGTCTCGACCCGACAAAGCTCGAGACGTTTCTCACCATTGCCCGCGAGCAAGGACTACCGGAAGAGGCGTTCGAAACAGCCTTCCACACCGAGGAGATCCACCGCGAAACGCGAGAAGATTTCGACAAAGCGCGGTCGTTGGGCGTTCACGGCTTCCCCACACTTCTCGTCCGCGCCAACGGGTCGACACAAACCATCACCAACGGCTGGCTTGCCCCGGAGGCGCTGACCGACCAACTCGCTCCCTGGCTACAATAGCTTGCCGTTTTTCGTCTGGTGTCTTCTCAGCACGATGACATGAGAACACTTCAGGATCTCCTTCCGGAGATCGAGCGGCTCGGTGAGCGCGAAGCCATCGTTCACGCCAGTGCCTTCCGGACGACGCGGTGGACGTACCGCGACCTCTTCGAGCACGTCCAAGGAATGATGGCGCATTTCGACGAGCGAGGGCTCGAGCCCGGGGATCGGATTCTTCTGTGGGGCGAGAACCGACCCGAATGGCTTGCAACTTTTTGGGCTGCCGTCGCCCGCGGTGTCACCGTCGTTCCCATGGACTTCCGATCCTCGGCAACGCTGGTGTCGCGGGTACAAAACGAAGTCGATGCGAAACTTCTCATCCACGGGTCGACGGTGGACGCGTCGAAGCGTCTCACCCTACCGCGGCTTGCTCTCGAAAAGGTCACCGGCCTCGTGTCGAACGAAACGCTCGCGGCAACCCACGTCGAGCCATCCAATATCGTCCAGATCATCTACACGTCGGGTACCACGGGAGAGCCCAAAGGCGTCGTCCACCGGCACCGGAACCTCGTCGCCAACCTCGCGCCGATTCGAAACGAGGCTCAGAAATTCGCGCTCTACATGCGCCCGTTTCAACCCATTCGTATCCTCGATCTTCTACCGTCGAGCCACGTGTTCGGCCAATTCACGGGCCTTTTCGTTCCTGTCGTGATTGGTGGCGCGGTCGCGTTCATGGATGAAGTGCACCCTTCGACCATCATCGACACCGTGCGCCGGGAGCGGATCTCGATCCTGTCCACCGTTCCCCGATTTCTCACGAGCCTCCGCGCCGAGCTCGAGCGGCGCTTCGACCTCGATGAGACCCTGCCGTCAAGCGGAGGCGGCGTCATGGGCGGGCTTCACCGTTGGTGGCGTCACCGCGCGATTCACTCGGAGTTTGGTTGGAAGTTCTGGGCCATCTTGTCGGGAGGCGCGCGTCTTCCGGTCCAAGACGAAGACTTCTGGCTTCGGCTCGGTTTTGTCGTCATTCAAGGCTACGGCATGACCGAGACGAGCTCGCTGGTCACGACGAACCACCCGTTCCACCCGAAGAAAGGCTCGCTCGGGAAGGCGGTCGGAAACCAGCAGATCAAGCTCGGCGACGACGGCGAAATCCTCGTACGTGGCGACAACGTCTCGCTCGAGTATTTCGGGCAGACACCGGCCGCTCGCGACACGTGGCTCCACACCGGCGACATCGGCGAGATCCGCGACGATGGTGTCCTCTACTACAAAGGCCGCAAGAAAGATGTCATCGTCCTCGCGGATGGTCTCAACGTCCACCCCGCCGACGTCGAAGCGGCACTCAACCACCAGCCCGAAGTGAAAGAAGCGGTCGTCGTCGGGCGAGCAAGCGAACGCGGCGACGTCGTCCATGCGGTGCTATTGATGAGACTGATGAGATCGACGACAACGGGCGATGCCGAGAGCGCCGTTAAGAACGCAAACACCGAGCTCGAGGCCCATCAACGAGTACAGGAATGGTCCGTGTGGCTTAACGACGACTTCCCGCGTACGGAATCCACGTTCAAGATCCGACGTCACCAGATTCTCGCCCATCTAGCCGGACTGGCCGGACCGGCCGAACCGAAGAGCGGAAGCGGAACGCGCGCCATCCTCGCGAAAAAGCTCGGTCGAGACGAAAACGAGCTCGCCGACTCCCAGAGCCTTTCCGAAGAGCTCGGGTTGACGTCTCTCGACCGTGTGGAGCTTCTCACCCATCTGGAGAGGGAGCTCGGGCGCGAGCTCTCGGAATCCGATATGGCGGCCGTCGAAACCGTGGGGGAGCTGGAGGCGTGGGCCGCGAGCGCATCGTCAACGCCGTCCACTGAGCGCTCGCCGCTCGACGGGCTTCCGCGCTATGCGCGGATAGCTCCCGTCCGGTTCGTGCGCACGATGTTCACGGAAGGCGTCATCCGCCCGCTGTTCCACTACTATCTGCCGTTGACCGTCGAGGGCAACTTGGAAGGCGTTCGAGGGCCGGTCATCTTCGCCGCCAATCACCAAAGCAATCTCGACACCCTCGCCGTGCTCACCGCGCTGCCGTACGCATGGCGGCGCGCGATAGCGCCCGTTGTCCACCAGGAGTACTTCGACGCCTACCTCGAGAGAAACGGAAATCTTCGCGAAAGAATCTCCGCGGCACTGCAGTACTGGCTCGCGCTCGTGCTCGTCAACGCTTTCCCTCTTCCGCGATCGGGAACGGGGACCAGAGCACCGATGCGTTTCGCGGGCTCGCTTGCCGATCGAGGCTATTCGATTCTCATTTTTCCCGAAGGCCGGCTCACGCGCGATGGAGCCATGGAACCGTTCAAGCCTGGAGTGGGTCTCTTGGCAAGGCGACTCGAGCTCCCGGTGGTCCCGATCCATCTGGACGGGCTCTTCGCCATACTTTCCTATCGTGATCGGTGGCCCAAGACCGGGCCGGTGCGGGTGCGCATCGGCAAACCGATTCACTTCGACGAGAGCGAGAGCTTCGAGAACGCGGCGATGCGCGTCGAGGCCGCGGTCAGGGATCTCGGTCGACAATCCGATTAGGCGCGAGAGACTCCCAGTGACTGTGCGTCACCAGCCAACGACCGGAATCCCGATGTAGCACCCACGTCGTGCGCCCAGAATCGCGATAAGTCTGGCCTCTGAGTTCGTACTTCGCCGTGTGCCGCTCGATCACGACGGCGACGTCCCTCAACAACTTGAAGTCTTCGATGTCGGCGTCGAGAGATTGAATCTGTGCAACCTGTCCTAGACTACGGATGTACTCGATGCACTGGTCTTTTCCGCGGAAAAGCTGCGGGTTGTCGAGCCCGAGCACGGTGGCGTCCTCGGCGAGGTGCTCCCGGTAGAGTGTGACGCGCCCCTGCACCACGTCCTGGCGGAGCCCGCGCAGAAGCTGCTCGATGTCACGGCGGTCTCTCTCGGATCCGTCGCTCATGGTGCCGCCCCCGATCCTATGGTTGTGCTATAGCACTGTTTCACAGCAACAACAACTTCGCTCTAGGCGGGCACCTCGGCGCCGGGAAGGCGGCCGGCCATCAAGTTCGAGATGGGTCGCGTCGTCTCGAAACGCCCCAATACGATGGCCATGACCGCCGTGATCGGCGCTGCGAGCAGCATCCCGACCGGGCCCCAGATCAACCCCCAGAAAACCAGCGCGAGGAGGATGGATACGGGATGGAGCGCGAGACCTTCACCCATGAGCTTGGGCTCAACGACGTTGCCGACAATGAGCTGCACCGATCCGGGAAGCGCCGCGATGAGACCAATGTGAACCCAGCTGTCGAACTGGACGATGGCGAGTGGCAAGGGGAGAAGCACCGCGATGATCGAGCCGACGTTGGGGATGAAGTTCAAGAAGAAGGCGAGGACGCCGAAGACGAAGGCCAAATCGAGCCCGAGGATTCCGAGAAGCGACCCGACGAGGATCCCCGTGATCGCGGACGTCGTCACCTTGGTGACGATGTAGCGCCGGATCTTGGTGTCGATCTCACGATAGATCCCGACACGCTTCGCGTTCGGAGTCCGGCCCGCCAGCAAGAAGATGGTAAACACGAGAACGAGGAACCCGCTCGTCAAGAAGCCGAGGACACCGCCGGCGGTGCTGCGCACCACGCTGAACACGGGGAGCTGTCCCAGGCCGTCGAGGATCGCATCCTGTCCGAGATCGACGTTGAAACGGTCCAGCACCGAGAAAACGCTTTGCGCCATGCGTGCCAATCGCTCGCGGTAGATGGGCGCGCTGTCCGCGAGCCCGCGGGCCGACACCGAAATCAGCATCACCAGCAAGGTCATGATGCCGACCACGATCAGGAGCGCAACCAGGATCGAGACCCCTCGCGGCATGCGTAGCCGCGTCTGCATGGTGTCGACGATCGGGGAGACGAGATAGGAGAACAACAGCGCGAGCACGAAGGGCACCATCACCGCGCGCGTGTAAATCAGCGCTACCGCAAGTGCCACGCCCGCGAGTACTAATAAAGATACCGTGCTGAGCCAGGCTCGCTCGTCGGATCGCTCGGTCATGGGATAAACGACGATAGGACACTGCGGGAGCGGTTGTCAACGCTACACGCGGACCCGCCATCAGCCGTCGGCCATCAGCAGGGCGGAGCGAAACGGACCGGTCGCGCCAAAAAACGCGCGTCCCGAACGACGGGCACCTGGTTCGAGGTACGGCGCGCATCGGCGGACGGCTGATGGCTGATGGCCGATGGCCGAATCTATCATCTGCTGATCTCCCGGCTCCATCATCCAGACGCCGACATATACCGTTCTACAACCACTGAAACGTGATTCCCTTCCAGATGCCCCTGCCTACTTTCTTGAAACCGCGCCAGATTTTTTGAAACTGAATGTCCTTCACGTCTTCGTTGGACATCATGCTCGTATAGCTGTGCGAGTTCCACGCGGGAAAATACAAGGTGCGGAGAAGCCGCGTGTGGAGCTCACGCGTTACCTGACCGTTGAGGCGACTCATCACGTACTCGTCTTGCTCAAATTCGGGATCGAGCTCGGCGAGGATGCCGGCGACGGTCAGCTGGGATTTGATGAACATCGTGGTGTTGAATCGCACCGAGTAGCCTTCCCGGGCAAGAGCCGCGATGAGCTCGTCGAGAAGCTTGAACATGCCCTGCACGTCTTGTTCCGCCAACAGCTCTTCGATACGGCGACGCATCGCCTCTCGCTCCTCCGAAGTCTCCGGCTCCCAATGCACGAGCATGTCGACGTTGTTGGCTAGTCGCTTGGCGTGCTTCAGAGTCAATCCGAGCATCAGCTGAACCATCTTCTCACGCTCACGCCGGCTGAACTCCGAGGCGAGGCCCCAGTCGAGAAGCGCAATGCGATAAGGATCATCCAAGTCGTCCTCGACGCGGAAGACGTTCCCGGCATGCGGATCGCCGTGGAAGAGTGCGGTCTCTTCGCGCGAGAACAACACGTCGTACGTCATGACGTCACTCAGTCTGCGCGCGATCCTCGGGGCGTCCGACAAACGCATCGGTGATCTTGACGCCGTGCACGAGCTCCATACAGGTGATGTTTTCGGTCGAGAACGGATAGAGCTCGGGCACCAGCACTTTCGGCTCGTGCAGGTAGTACTCGCGCGCGCGCCGTAAATTGTCCCGTTCGTCCTCGACGCGAACTTCACGCGCGAGCGCCTGACGAATCTCTCGGAAGATATCGACGAGGGGTGTCGCGCCGAGATCGTAGAAATCGGACTCCTCCTCGAGGTACGCGAGGAGCGCGTCGATGATCTCAAGGTCCTCTTTCATCGCCGCCACCGCGTAGGGCTTCAACACTTTGCACGCAGCGTCTTCCCGTTCGGTGGCACCAGGACGAGTAAACGACACTTCGAGGACGGCGCCCACGCTTGCCTCGGCCAAGAGATGGTCTGCAAACTCGAGTTGGTACTCGCTTTGGAGCGCACCGCTCATTTCGACTTCGAGCCGCTCTCGGATCTCCTCGTACTGTGCCGTTTTCAAACCGTTCTCTACCGTCTGAAGCGCGACCCGAAGATCGGGATCGATCTGCTGATTTCTCGCAAGGATCTGCGCGAGTTTTTGCAGGCTTGGGGTGTTGGTGATGAAAGCGAGCACCCGCTCACCGCGCTCTGCGTCCATGGTGAGGTTGGCTTGCGCGACGATGCGCTCGACGAGTCTTTGCTCGCTCATTCGATCGATAAGAAACAGCAACGAGTCGTGAATGAGTGGCACGAATTGACGCGCGGCCTCGGGCGCGATGTCGAGGACCCGCGAGCGATGGAGCAACAGCCGGAGAAGCTCGGGGCGCCACTCGTCCCAACCAGCTGACTCCAAAAGCGCGAGTGCTTCCTCGGCGCTGAGATCGACGGCGCCGCCGGCCTTGGCCCGCTGGAAAAGCTCGAGTGCCCGCTCGCTGCTCTCCGCCGGGATTTTCACGGCGAGCTGGAGGAGGAGCTTTTGCCCCGCCTGTTCCTCCTGTTCCGCGTCGTAGTCCTGGTAGTGCGACAGGGGCGTGGGCAGCTCGATCTGCGCCGTAGCAGGCGCCACCACTGCGACGACGCAAAACACAGACAGCAGAGGTCTCGACACCGATCGGATCCTAGGGCCGGATCGGAGGCGTTGTCAAAAGACGGGTCCAGGGCGTATACTGAAAACTGGCTCCCTTACAACCAGCAATCACCAGAACCCATCACCCAAACTCGTCACTCGTCACTCGTCACTCATCACTCATCACTCATCAATGAGTCGCTCTGACTCGGGAGGAGACACTATGACTACCCGCGGGCTCGCCCTCGCCGTCGCCGCATTCGTCGGCTTTTGCCAACTGGCGCTCGCTACCGAGATTGTCGTCCTCATTAACGGCAACCGTATGGACGTCAAGAGTTACGAGATTCAGACTCAAGTCGTCGTGGTAACGACGTGGGACGGTAAAGTCCAGTCGTTTCCGCTTGCTTGGGTCGACCTCGAAGCGACGAAGAGCGTCAGCCATCAATACGATCCGGCAGAGGGAATCCCACCGGAGCGACTCCAAAAGGCGCGGATGCTCCTCGACGCCTACGGAGTGCGTGAGGGCGTCTCGTGTTTTTTCGAGCAGCTCGAAGTTGAGCTTCGCTCGATACAAGCGATCGTCAGCCGGCCGACTTACGACGTCGTCCGCGGATCGTATCGGGCAGCGTACGACGGCGAGCACATTTTCGACGTGGTCGTCGCCGATTTCGCTCGGAACGCCGATGACGCGCTCCTGGACCGGTGGTCCCGTTGGATGAGCCTGCCGGAAACAGAGCGCATCATGGCGATGGAGAACGCTGAAACGCGTGACGACGACGCAATCGACAAGTCGCGCTATCTCGCTGAGCTTTACGCGAACCCGGACAACAATAATCGCCGAGCGTTGGTCAGCCGGTTGGATAAAGCGCTGCGCGCATCAGAAACCGGGCTCGAGATCGTCGTGGCTCTGTCCGATTCTCTGCAAGACAGCACGCGTCTCGTCGTCCCGAATCCACCGCCGGAGCAAGATCTCGAGAAAATTCGAAAGAAGCTGTGGCCGAGCGTCTACAAAGCCACCGTTGATAGCCTGCTCTTTAGCTATCGCACGGCGAGCGACGAAGAGATGGAAACCTACACCGCGTTCTGGGAGAGCGAGGATGGTCGCCGCATCGCCGAGCTGAGCACCGGAGCGCTCGTTGCCGGAGCACAGTACGGCGGCGAGATGGCCGTGCGCAACGTCGCCTCAGGAACAGGGGCCAGCGTCGAAAAATAGCTCAACACAGTTTCGCCGCCCGCATGTATGCGAGATAGGCGATGACGATCCCAAAGCACACCGTCAGGACCGATGCGTTCATGAACGCCTGGTACGCGGTGCGTCCGATTAGATCGTAAATCGAGAATCCAATCACGACAAAATTGATTGCGAGGAACCATCGGAACGGAAGCTCCACAAAATGATCGGCGAGCAGCGTCACCGCCAACGCCGCGGTAAGAAACTGATAGTCCCATCCCAGCGGGGAAACGATCGGGATCAACGTCAACAATAGAGCGCACTCGAGAACTGCGGCCCGTGGCATACCACGACCGCGCACGATGATCGTCAAAACGACCGCGGCCAGCAGCAAAACGACCGCGAAGGCGAGTTTTCCCGAGAGCGCGGCGTCTCCGGTCCACTTGGTAAGGGCACCGACGGCGGAAACGTTGTCGGCGGCACCGAGCTGGGCCGGCGTCGATTCCGAGAGGGTGACGTACCACTCACGGTGCACGTCGACGTTCCCTTCGAACCCATAGAAGATCGACGGGAGCACGAACGCCGCCGCCAACACCCCGAGCCCGCTCGCGAGCGCCCGCCAGTTCCCGGTCACGACGAGATACGGAAAGAAAATGAACCCGTAGGGCTTGAGCGCGGTCGCGAATCCCAAAAGCGTGCCCGCGCGTACTCTACGTGATTCGAGCAGACTCACCACCATGAACAAGAGCACCAAGGTGATGAGGATGTTGATCTGCCCGAGCTTCAGCTCGCGGAAGCAAAACTTCGCGAGCACGACCGGAGGGATCGCGATGACCCACCACGGCCTCTTGGTGTCGGCGGACACGATGCGCTTCGCCACGAAGAAAAGCGCGATCGCGCCGACGACGCTCAGCGCATACCAAACCGCTTTCGCTGCTTCGACGGGGAGCGCGGTGAGCGGCACGTACAGCACCGCCGAGAACGGGAAATACTTGAACATGAAGTGACCGTCTCCGGTTTGATAAAGCGTTTCCCCGGCAACGATTCTCTCGGCGGCGCGGTAGTTGACCGCGAAGTCCACCATGTCGGCGCGAATGCGGACGAGGTAGGCGGTGGTAAAGAAAAGCGCAGCAAGAACCGGGAGCGCTACGGGACGGAGCCTCATCAGCCTACCAAGCCTACCAAGCCGACCACGATAGAGCATGCTACCCCGAAGCGCGGAATGCTTCTACCCTCACACGGCCTCACACGGCCTCGCAGGGCCTTACGCGGTCAATCGTCGTGGAGTGAGTTATCATCTGACTCTGTGAGTCCCCTCGCGGCCACGCTGGCCACCATCGCCATCTTCTTTGCTCCCGGAGTGCTACTCGTCTCCGCTCTCGCGGGTCGAGACAAGATCGCGCTGAGCCTGGGTGAGCAGCTCTACCTGACGGTCGCGAGCAGTCTTCTGCTGTCCGGTTGGGTTGGGCTCACCCTCGCCGAGATCGGCCGGTTCTCGCCGGCGAATGTCGCTGCCGTCGTCGCGATTCTCGTCGCCGTGGCCGCGCTCGCGTCGCGAAAACACCTTTCGTTCAACCCGGGCTCGAGAGACTGGCGGGAGCTCGGCGTCGCGACCGCGCTCCTCGCGTTCACGCTCGTGGCCTACTACCCACCTTACGAGTACATCCTCGGCGGTCGCGATCCCGGAATCTACGTGAACACCGGCTTCCACCTCGCGCGCGAGGGGAATCTCACGTTCACCGATCCTGTCATCGCGAGCATCCCCGAAGAGGACTGGGCACTTTTTTTCCGCGTGGACAAGGAGCTACCCGACTGGAACCATCTACGCTTTCAAGGCTACCGGCTCGAGAACCCGAGCTCAGCGCGGGTCGCGCCCCACGGCCTTCACCTCTACCCGACGTGGATCGCTACCGCGGCAGCGTTGTACGAAATGAAAGCCGGGCTTTACGCCACTCCGTTTTTCGCGATGTTGGGAGCTCTCGGGTTGTTCTTTGCGCTCCGCCGTATCTTCGGTTTCGAGATCGCAGCGTGGGCGTCGGCGTTCCTGACCGTGTTCCAGATACAAATCTGGTTCGCGCGGTTTCCGAACTCGGAAGTCGTGGTGCAGTTTCTGTACGCGACCGCGCTCCTGTTCTTTTTCTTCATGGAAGAAAACCGCTCGACGATCGCGGGCGCGGCGGCGGGCGTTGCTCTCGGCTCGACCCTCCTCGCTCGCGTGGAGAACGTCCTTTTTTTGGTCCCGATTGCGCTGGTGATGGGATGGAAACGCTTGCGACGTGAGCTCAGCGCTCCCGAGCTCGCGTTCCTCGGCGGGTTCTCCATCCTCGCTCTCCACGCCGCGGTTCACGATCGGTTCGTGAGCTGGCCGTACGTATCGAGCATTCTCGGGCGCCACTACTGGCGCATTCTCGGAGACAACCTCTGGGCCGTCGCCGCTCTCGGCGTCATCGGATTCGTCGTCGTCGACCGCTTGGCGCGCCGTCTGCCGAGCCGGACGTACACGTTCGTTCAATCCAACCGGTTCAGGATAGGCGCCGCGCTGGCGTTCGCCGCGCTCGCGTCATTCACGTATTTCGTGCGACCGTTCTGGCACGGACCGCGCACCGCACCGCACGATGCCGAGGCATTGTTGAGGATGAGCTGGTACCTCTATCCACTGGGCGTCGCGCTTGCGGTCTCGGGAGCGATGGTGCTTCTGGTGCGGGCCAAGAAGACTCAGGTCTTCTTTCTCATCACCGGCCTCACGTTCTCGCTGTTCTTTTTTTACAAAGTGCGGGTCTGGCACGATCACTACTTCGCGATGCGGCGTTTCATTCCCGTGATCCTTCCGAGCCTCGTCGTTTGCATATCGGTCTTTCTGGCGAGCCTCCGTTGGGATGCCCGGCGCCTCACCACATGGGGTGCCCGCGTCATCGCGACAACGCTTCTCGTGATCTACCTCGCCGATGGGCGCGCGCTATGGGCGTTTCGAGGGCACGAAGAATTTCCCGGAAGCCTCGATTTCGTCGAGGAGCTCGCGCGTCACATCGGCGACGACGACCTCGTCATCTTCCCTCGCCGGGAAGGGTTGCACATGCTCGAGCTCCCTCTTGCCGAGCTCGAAGGTAAGAACGTGCTCGAGTTCTACTCGCTCAAACCTCCCCGTGATCGTCTCGAAGATCTGCTCGTTCAATGGCGTGACGAGTATCGCGATGTGTACTTCGTAACCAACTACAAAATCTCGCTGTCGGGACTCTTCACCCGGCACGTGAAGGATTTCTGGTTCGCGACCGAGAAGTACGAATACGCGTACACGCGACCTCCCAACGCGGCCGAGCCGTTTCATTTGCGGTTCACGCTCTCGAAGGCCGTCGACCTCGATGATTTGGCCGAGCGCGTACCCAAGCTGCCCGGCCTCGACGTCGGGGGAAGCGATGACCTTCAGGTCGCGTGGTTTCACGAAAAAGAGCTCGACGAAGAGAGTACGAGCTACCGGTGGAGCCAGCGGACGTCTTCCGTCTTTCTACCCGCTGTCGGGAACGGGACGAGGACGCTCCACGTGCGTTTCGCTGGGCCGAAGGAAGAAGAAGCTCCTCTCCACCCGGTCGAGCTCACGATCGACGGACACTCTCTGGGAACGATCACCCTGAGCCGCGAATTCGAGAGTTACGAGCTCGAGATGCCGCCCGAGCTTCGACAGCGAGCCGAGTCAACCTACGCGGTTCTGACGCTGAGCACGGAAATTTGGCGCCCGTCGAACTGGATAACTGACGCGACCGACGTGCGCGAGCTCGGCGTCCGCGTCGACTCGATCGAAGTCCGCTAGTCCTCAGCATTTTTTTCAACGCAAAGACGCAAGGGCGCAAAGACGCAAAAGAAACAATCCACGTCGGGATCCGGGTCCGCGATCGATCTCTTGGCGCCTTCGCGTCTTTGCGCCTTTGCGCCTTTGCGTTTTTTCTAGCGGATGTAGCCGAGCGCTCGTAGCTGACGCTCAGTGTCTTCATCGATGACCACCGGTGCGGGCGCGACCTCGGGCGTGGGCGCGGCGTGCCGTAGGTAGCCCTCGAGAAAATCAGCGCGGCGGCTTCGATCGCGAGCGAGAGTCGTCGCCTCCCGCCGATCCATTTCCACGTCGAACAGCTGATACGGCGCGATCGGGCGATCGTAGTCCAGGTAGCGGATCAGCTTGTCGTTTCCGACGACGACGCTTTCCACTTCTCGCCCATCGAGAAGCAGATAGCTGAGAACGGCGGGCTCGCGCCCGTAGGGACCGGCGTCGACGAGGCGCCATAGACTCCGGCCGAGGAGTCCAGATCTTCGCGGGCCACCCACATAGTCGAGCACCGTGGGAACGAGATCGATGTGCTGCGCCAGGTTGTGAATCCGCCTCCCGGCGCCTTTGCCCTGAGACCACTTGATGATGAGTGGGACGTGGAGCTGCTCACCGTACAGGGTTTTACCGTGACGCCAACGACCGTGATCGTCGAACTCCTCGCCGTGGTCGGACACGAGGATGATGAGGGCATCCTCGTACAACCCCTCGGCTTTCAGCGCGTCGATGAACCGTCCGAACTGGGAGTCCGCAAAGGCAACGTCTTCGTCGTAGAGCTCGACGAGACGCGTGAGCTCGTCAGGCGATAGCGTCACGCGGCCATCCTCGAGCGATTCCATGAACGAGACGCTGCCGAATGCGTCGCTGTCGAAATAGGCGGTCGCGTAAGGATCATGCGGATCCGCCGTGTGCAAGTAGAGAAAAAACGGCTCGGCGTCCTTAGGCCGGGTCTCGACCCAATCGACGGCGCGATCGATCAGCTGATCGCCACGCGCGCCGAGAATGCCGTCGTCGTGCAACAAGAGCTCGAACGTGTCGAACCCACGGTCGAACCCGAAGATCGCGGACACGTTCGTGTTGACGACGAGCGCCGCGGTCTCGTAGCCGAGCTCTTGAAGATCCTCGGGCAGTGTCCGCACGGCGGCGGGGAGCCCGTCTTCCCTCTGGTTCGCGGTGTGCGCGCGCGGATGAAGCCCGGTGAGGATAGACGCGGTCGCCGGTTTGGTCCACGACGACTGGGCTAGCGCCCGTTCGAACAAAGTGCCGTCGACGGCGAGCGCGTCGATGCGGGGCGTCGACTTCGAGTATCCGTAGCAGCTCAAGTGATCGGCACGCAGGGTGTCGATGAGATAGACGATGATGTTGGGTCGGCGCTCCACCGAGGCCACGATCGTGTCGGTTTGGGCCGTCGACGTCACGATCACCGGTCTCTGCAACACGACATCCTCCGAAAAAGCCTGCAGTGAGATCCGCGTGATCTCACCCGAAGAAGGAAGCTCGAGCTCAGCGCGCCGCGACGGGGCGTCGAACCGGCGCTCGACGTGGGTCGAAAGCGTGTCGGCGGACACCGTCAAAGCACCCTCTTTTTCTGGACGCACCGCGTCGACGACGAAACGGCTATCCGGGGACGGCCTCACGAAGTAGTCGATGCGAACGCCGGCGGGAAGATTCATGGCGGCGGTCGCATCGGCACCGCCGACAAGAGGATCCTCCGCCTCGAACGCACCATCGACTCTCAGCCAGTCCCAGCCGACGCCGAGACGCCTGTCGTCACTGACTCCGGAAATGACTTCGCTCGGTGCCCGGTGGTAGCCGTAGAGAAACCGAAGCTTGTTGTCTCCGCCAACCTGATACTCCACAGGCAGGCTGACGTGGTACTCGCCCGGCTCAGAGGCGAGCTCTAGCTTGGTGAGCTCGTGATCGTTGAGCACGAGCGTCAGCGTTTGCCCCGGAGCACCGTCAAAGCCGAACGGCCAATACCGAAACGTCAGCGAAAGCGCGCGCGGCTCGCTGAGCGAAAGGCGAAGCTCGGACTCCCCGCCGTCGGACCACACGAAACTGACACTGTCCCCCGTCGTCTCGTTGCCGGAGAAGCCGGAGACGAAAAGCTCGCGCGCATCTTCCCCGCCGAAGTCGACAATAGCGGTCTCGGGAACCACCTGCGCTTCGGGGAAAAGAGCGACGAGGTCGTGGCTTATGCGTTCTTCGGAGTGGCACGCACCAAGTCCGATCCCTAGAGCGAGCGCTGCAACAAAGACTCGACGTCGGCGTCTCAACGGGCTAGCCGCTCTCGGCGGCGGGGACTTCGAGGATGCGAATGGTAGGACCGAACAATCGACCCGCCTCGGGCTCGAACTGTTTCACCAGTGGGCATCGACCGAACAGACGTTCATAGTTTCGCGTTTGGCGGTGCTCAGGGCCGAAACGCCGATAGCTCGTCGAGGTCACGATGAGATATTGAACGCCCGCCTCTGTCTACACCGGAGGCGCCCGCGAGCCCCTGGAAACCGTAGTTGAACAGACCAGCGCCCACGTGATCGAGGAAGCGAGCGAGATCCGCGTAGAAGTACGGGCAGCCGACGGTGAAACCCTGGATCGAGCCGACAACGCCGAGGTAGAGATCGGACGTCGAAACGATGCCGATGCCGCGACGGAACGTAACCGCCAGGAAAAACGGAATCAGGAGGAGTGCCGCGTTGTATTTCACCGCGACCGTGAATCCGACGACCGCGCCCGCGGCCAGAGCGAGCCCGCGGCCGCCGCGATCGAGATAGACGAGCGTCACAAGAACGCTCGTCGTGGAGAACAACACCAACAAGGAGTCGGGTTTGTTGTATTGGGAAACTTCGACGACGCCCGGCATCACCGCAAACAGCGCTGATGCCACCAATCCGATGCGCGTCCCGAAGACCCATTGGCCCAGAAGGAACACGACGAGTACCGCGAGCGTTCCCGGCACGACGCCGGCGCCGAAGCGTCCCCAGAACAACATGTCTTCGACTTGCATCTGGTGAACGCTCTTCCAACGGCCGGTGGGCGCTTCGAGATAGAACACGGCCAGATACGTCGCGACGTTCACGTACGGCTGAACGCTCGGATGGTGCCACCACCGCGGGTTCATATCGCCGCGCTTGATCATTTGGAGGTACGAGTGAACGTATTCGTACTCGTCCGGAATGTAGCTTTGAGGAAGCCCGATGGTGATGCCGTCGTAGCGCACGGAGAAGGCGACGACAAGAATCGCAGTGACCAAGATGGGTGTCTTGCCGCGGCGGAGAAGCGCGACGAGCTCGTCCCGATTCCGAGGAAGGCCGAGATAGCTCACGAGGAACCAGGCGACGGTCATACCGATGACGAGAGCTGCGAGTGTCTTCCGCGAGACCGACGGCTCGGCGACATGGAGGTAGTACCCGTTCGTCAGGAGGGTCGCGGTGGAAAGGAGAAGAAGAACGAACCCGATGAGCCGCCGCGTGCGCTCGGTGGGTCGCAATGACCCGAAGGACGAGGCGTCACCGTCGTGGTCGCTTCCGCCGTCTTCGGGGACCGGGACGTCTGGCATGTCTCAAAATAATACAGTCGCCGTCGGGACTCGATCAAACACCGCGCTGCCTCCCCCTGGTGGTATAGGCTCTTCCGATATCCAAACCCGGAAGCTCGAGGGTACGCCTCGGGCTTCCGCAAGAGGAGTGCGTCGCTTCCGCGCCGCAATCCAACCAAGGACGCGCCGGTGTTACAATCCCGCTGGCGTTGAGGGACGAACTCCGAAACACTGCGCCGTAGAAGGAGGCGAGCATGAGTTTTGGGCGAAGAGATCTCTTACTAGGCGCCGCCAGCGTCGCAGCCGGTGTGCCCCTGGGCGCGCTTGTCCAGCGGAAGTTGGATGTGACGCAGGCTCCAGGGTCGAACGAGGCGAGGGGCATGGCTCCGCCGGCTACCCCGTCTACTATTGACGAGCCAGGGCTCGTGTCGTTTTCCCAAAGCGGGGAGGACATCATCGCCGGTTTTACCCTGAATTATCTGAAGGTGAAAGACATTAGCTACCTCGATATCGGTGCCTATGACCCGATCCTGATCAACAATACCTATTATTTTTATCGTCAAGGCCATCGCGGCGTGCTCGTTGAGCCGAATGTGACGATCTGCGAAAAACTGATGGCGGTTCGGCCTGAGGACACGACTCTCGTCGCCGGCATTGGTGCGACGGCGGTGAGCGAGGCCGATTACTACGTGATGAGCGAACCCTCTTGGAGTACCTTCTCGAAGGAGGAGGCCGAACACCAGGAGCGAATCACCAACGGTGAGATAACCATCCAGGAAGTGCGTCGTTTACCGCTACTCGATGTCAACGCGGTCATGGAAGAGCATTTCGACGGGGCGCCAACGTTCGTATCCATCGATGCCGAGGGGCTGCATACCGCGATCCTGAAGGCGATCGACTATCGTCGTTTCCGCCCCAAAGTCATCTGTGTGGAGACCCTGGTCTCCGGCGCCAACGACACGATTCCCGAAATTCCAGCTTTTATGGAGACCCAGGGCTACGTTCCCCGCGGCGGGTCGTTTGTAAACACGATCTTCGTGAATGCTGAGATCTTGTAGCGGCGCGTCTCGCGTCCGCAGGTCTCAGGAAAACAAAAGAGCCGACTGCCCATTGGGGTTACCGGCTCTTCCAATTCTTGAGTTGGCTCTTAGGGTCCGCCCAAGAATCGATAGATTTTTGCGCGGGCCCTTAGGAGTCGCCCAAGAATTAATTCGACATTCTTCTTGGCGTGATGGTGTAGTTCCATTTTGGGAGCGCCCTTCCTTGCCGTATGGGCGTCAACGGGTTCTGAACCCGTGTGGCAAAATACTCGAACCCACTGCCGCCCACAAGCTTCGGCGGTTTTGCCTCGACGGTCGGGGGCTGGTTGAATCCGAGGTTGCGGTCGGGTACGTTCTAGCCAACCCGGAGTATCGAGAGCGGTTTGTGGCGCAAGACGTCGAGGGTGACGGCGACGCCGACGACGGTCACCGATACCGCCGTGAGCACGACGGCGGCCGCGTTCGTCGCGAGGGCCACGCGGAACGGAATCTCCAGGACCTGCCGGCTCAAGAGAAACGTCAACGCTTGCGCGCCGAGAGCGCCGATGAGCCCGGCGAGTGCACCGAGAGTTCCGTACTCGAACAGCATCATCGTCGCCACCCAGCGTCGGCTAGCGCCCAACGTGCGGAAGATCGCCGTCTCGTAGCGGCGTTGATACTTCGTCATCGCGACCGAGCCGAGAAGGATCAAACCACCGCTCAGAAGTGCCACGCTTCCCACGACGGTGATCGCAAGCGAGATCTTCTCGACCACCTGTGCGAGCGCATCCAACACGTCGCGCAAATCGACGACGGAAATATTGTGAAATCCCGAGAGCACGTCTCGCTGGAAACCGGCACGTGCCATCGCGTCGTTCGGTCCTTTGATGAATCCCGCGTAGGTATTGGGGACGCCTTCGAGCCCGCCCGGACGGAACACGAACATGAAGCCGCCGTTGCGCGCATCGCTCCACTCGACGTCGCGGATGCTCGAGATTCTCGCTTCGAGCTGGCGCCCCATGATGTCGAACGTCATGGTGTCGCCGACGCCCATGTCGTAGCGCTCGTTCAAACTCGACTCGATCGAGACTTCGAGCTCGGGCGAATAGCTATCGTCCCAGAACTCTCCTGCGATCACGCGCTCGTTCTCGTCGATGTGGTTTCGGTACGTGATCGTGTACTCGCGGCCCAGTCCCCCACGCTCGCGAACCTGCTGGTAGGAGTCGAGTTGCACGTTAGCGCCGTCGACTTTGACGACACGGGCCCGGAGCACGGGGACGAGATTGACATGGCTCGCCCCCGACGCCCACGCGCGTTGTTCGAGCGTTTCCATCTGGTCGGGCTGGATATCGATGAAGAACATATCGGGAGCGTCGTCCCGTAGCTCGAGCGCGAACTGCTCGAGAAGATTCGCCTGGATGCTCCGCACCGTAAGGACGAAACAACACCCGACACCCACCGCGAGAAGAATGACGCGCGTTTGGTTGCCTGGGCGGCTCACGTTCAGGACCGCGTGGCGCAATGGAAAGTACGCTTTTGTTCCCAAAGGAGCGACCGCTTTGATGAGGCCGAGACCCGCGAAGTGGAGCGTCAAGCTGACCCCGGCAAACGCGAGACAAACATAAAGGCCCACGAGGAGCGAGTCCGCCTGCCAGCCGGCGAGTCCGATGAGCGCCGCAAGAAGCACCGCACCAGCGCCGAGCTGAAGCCTGTCGACGCTCTTGATCCGATCGGAGAGCTTGCGGCGGGTACTGCTCGGATCGAGCTGACTTTCGGGACGAAGGAGCCATAGCGGTCGTACCAAACGCACATGCAGGAGTGGGATGAGCGAGAACAGAGTCGACACCAAAAGCCCGATGCCAACACCCTGCACGATCGCGGAGGCACTGAGGCCGAACTCGACCCCCTGCAAATCCACGCCGAGCCCCGGTGGGATGAAGCGCACCGCCACGGCCGCGAGGCTCACTCCGAGGACGCTTCCGACAATGCTCAACGCGATCACCTGAAAGAAATAGATCGCGAGCACCTGCCGGGTGCTCGCGCCGAGACACTTCAAAACCGCAATGCTCTTGAGCTTCTGGGCGATGAAGACGCGCACGACGCTCCAAACCCCGACGCCACCGAGAATCAAGATCACGAAGCCCGCGAGGCTCAGATAGCTCTCGCCGCGTTTGAGGCGGCGGGCGAGGCGGTCCCCCGCTTCCCGGTACGAGCGTACGCGAACGAACTCGTTCGCGAGAGCTCCCTCGAGATCCCACACGAGCTCCTGGATGCCTTCCTCCTCCATGCGCACCAGCACTTGGCGCCACACTCGGCCCCCGAGCTCCAAAACGCTCGTTCCCTGGACATCGGCGTAGTCGATGAACACGCGTGGCCCCAACGTGAACATCCGGAGGCTACGGCCCGCTTCGCGGATGACGATCCCGCGGATTTCGAAGCTCTTGTCTCCGATCAGGACACGATCCCCGACTTCGAGATCGAGCCTGGTGAGAAGCTCGGGGCGTACTAAGGCTCCACCGTCTTTCAGGAGATCGTGATCATAGGTCGCCCCGACGAGCTCGATGGTGCCATAATACGGAAAGCCTTCCTTGATGGCTCTGAGCTCGACCATCGTCGCGATTTCGCTAAGCTTCTCGTTGTCCCGCCGCGCCATCGTGGTGGACTCGATCGAGCGGGTCGTCTCGAGCACACCGTGGCTTTCGAGCTTCTCGTCGATGATGTAGCGCGCGTTGTCGGTATAGGGACGGTTGCTGTAAATAAGGACGTCGGCCGCCGTCAGCGTCTTCGACTCTTTCACGAGCGCGGCCCGGACGCTTTGGATCACCGAGCGAAGAGCGACCATCGAGGCAACGCCGACGGCGATACACAAAAAGAAGAACAGGAGTCTCGAGCACGAGGCGCGCATTTCGCGCCCCGCCATCTTCAACACGAACTTCATGACACTAGCTCGACGCCGCGCTGCGGATGTCTTTCATGTCAGGCACGCTGCGCTCGTCGATACGATCGATGCGCCCGCCCTTGAGGAAGAGGATGCGGTCGGCCTGGTTGGCAAGCTCGACGTCGTGCGTCGCGAGCACGATCGTGGTGCCGCGCCGCTCGTGGATGTCCAGGATCAACTCGACGATGTGTTGTCCGTTGCCCGCATCGAGGTTTCCCGTAGGCTCGTCGGCGAGGAGAATCGGCGGGTCGTTCGCCAAGGCGCGCGCGATCGCGACCCGTTGTTGCTCACCGCCCGAAAGTTGCGACGGGTAGTGGTGCGTTCTTTCCGCAAGGCCGACTTCGACGAGGAGATCACGCGATTTCTTCCGAGCGTTGTCGACGCTGAAGATCTCCATGGGGACGAGCACGTTCTCGAACGCGGTAAGCGATGGGAGCAGGTGGAAAAACTGAAAGACGAAACCGATACGCTCGCCTCTCAGGCGTGCGAGCTCATCTTCTCCGAGGGACGTCAAGTCAGCGCCGTCGATGAGGATGCGGCCTTCGGTGGGGGCGTCGAGTCCGGCGATGAGACCCAAGAGCGTGGACTTGCCGCTACCTGAAGGTCCGACGATCGACACGAACTGCCCGCCAGGCACTTCGAGATCCAAGGGATGGACGATGGTGAGATCCTCGGAGCCGCTTCGGACGACTTTGCTGACGTTTTCGAGACGGATCATGAACTAGCACTAGCGGGCGTCAACATGGACTTCAGGTACTCCCAGACGTTTTCGGCAACGATGCGCGCCCCGGCGACGTTCGGGTGTTTACCATCCGCCTGGTTGAGCTCGGCAACGCCAGCCACGTTGTCGAGAAAATGCGGCATGAATGTGACGTCGCGCTCCGCCGCAACGTCTTCGAAGGCCTCGACGAAGTCACGCACATACCGGTTGGCGTGCTCGTCTCCCAGGCCGAGCCCGGCGAGGAGCACCGGAATCCTCCGGGATTCGGCGGCATCAATGATGGTGTTCAAATTTTTTTTCATCTCGCTCGGCCGGAGCCCGCGGAGCCCGTCGTTCGCCCCCAGTTCGAGAATGAACACGGCGACGTCACGCTCTTCCAAGACCCAATCGAGCCTTCGAACGCCCCCCGCGGACGTTTCTCCCGAAACGCCGGCGTTGATCACCTCGTACGGATAGCCTTCCGCGTCGAGGATCGCTTGGAGCGCCGCCGGGTAGGCCTCGTCCTGAGGGATACCGAATCCGGCGGTAAGGCTATCGCCGAAAGCGATGATTTTTTGCTGAGCACTCCTGTCAGGCCTGTCAGGCCGGTCGGGGGCCTCTCGGCTCGTAGCTTGCGGCCCCCCGTCCCGCAAGTCGTCGCGGACGTCGGGGACGGGCTCGTTCCCGCATGCCGTGAGCATCATCGCCATCATCGCCACAAAGGCCACGATGACGGCCGACCATCTCATGTTAACTAGACTAACCGTCCACTCGGCCCGGCGCCAGCGGAATTGTCAGGGCGTCGCCGTCATTTGATAAGCCGTCTCGTTATGGCTAGAATCCGCGTCGCCCGCTCAGAAAAGGGCACAACCATGGCAGAACTCCAAAATTCCGAATCCCGAGCTCAGGACGTACAGCGCGCGGTCGACGAAATCCGCTCCGCGCACCAGCTCAGGCCGCTCACCGAAGCCGAGAGTGGCGACGGCGTCGACAATCTCCCCAAAGGAGTCTACGGCTTCACGTACTCACCGGCGCTCGACAACTTCCCGCTGTTCAAAGCTCGCGATCTGCGCTGCTATGAAGGCCACAAGCTCACCGACGGAAGCGTGGTGCTGCTCGGTTTTCTCACCGCGGAGGAAAAGCAGAAACTCGAAAACACCGCCGAGAAAGCTACGATCCACCTGTTCGCCGAGGCGAGCGGCGACGCGGACGAGCTGGTGAGCGTGCCGATGAGCCGCGTGCTCGGCCACGTCGAGTATTCGCAACGTGGTGGTAAGGGGTTGGAACTCTCGGTCGGATCTAGCTGAGGCTCCACGGCAGCGGCGCGTTACGCCATCGGCCATCAGCCCACGACGACGAATCTCCGAGAGGAGATCAACAAGTTCGTTGTGCGCATGAAGCTCGGTTACGATTGCGCCAACTCGTGATCGCCGTCGTCAAAGCCCTCGCGAATTAGCGCCCTAGTGCTGGCCGCGGGTGGCCGCTGGCTGGTATACTACCGCGTTCTCTAAACCAACAACCTATCCATCTCCGCGCGCCCAGGACGATTGTTCATGTTCCGTCTGAAGGAAGTCGGTCTCGCTCTCGACTCCAGAGAGTGCGTGATTCTAACCAAACGCCGCCGCGGCGAGCTCGAAGAGCTTCGCTACCCGGCTCTCGCCCAGGTTCGAGGCGCGGAGATCCGCGCCATCGGGCAACGGGCACACCGTCTCGTGGGAAAGTCCCGGGACGTCATCACCGTGTTCCCCGGCCGGGTCGAAGACCCGATGATCCTCGGCGACTATCTGCCACGGGTATTCCCTCGCCGCTCGAAGCTCGAGCGGAGGAGATTGTGGGCGAGCGTTCCTACTGGCACGGGCTTCCAATCGCTCTACGACTTGCGGCATTGCTTCGAAGGAAGCCTGGGACCGAAAGAAACCGTGCTCGTGCCCGAGCTCCTGGCCGCAGCGGTCGGGTGTGGCTTTTCCGTTCTACGCTCGGAAGACGATTCGCACAAAGCGAAGATGGTGGTCCATCTCGGCGCGAGCCGCATGTCGGCTGGTGTCTTCGTCGACGGCGGTCTCACCGGTCTCGTCGTCAAAGAGGGAAGCTGGGATCTTCTCGCTCGCGAAGTGCAGGAAACGCTTCAGTTCCGCTTGGGCACCACGCTGGGCTACAACACGTTCTTCAAAGTCGTCCGGTGTCTCTCGCGCAGTTTCTTCGAGCGCAAAGCGTCGCAAGCCAGCACCGTCCATGGTGCGAATGACACGCCTGCCGTCACCGGCCCGCCTTCGCAGCTCGCCGAGCTCGATCCGAACGCACCCGGAGAGATCGCCCCGCCGGCGAATCTCAGAAGCTTCAGCGAACGAGGGCTCATCGAGTACGTCGTCGAAGACGAGACCGTAAGCCGCGCGATCGATCTGCAGCTCAAAACACTATTGTTCAATCTCGAAAAAGTCGTCTTTGGAAGTTTCGCCAAGCTCAAAAGCGAAGGGCGCGGCGAGATCGCGAGCGATCTCTTTGCGGACAGCGTGATGCTTTGCGGCGACGTCTTCTTCGATCCCGCCGCGTTGACGCAATACTTCACCCGGCTGTCGCGGTTTCGCTTCGAGTCGACGAACGGCCATACCGTCGCGAGAGGCTTGCGCAAGATCATGACGTCCGAACGCGCTCACAAGCACGCCTACCGCGATCTCGCCAAGACGATCCACGACGAGAGCCTGTTTTTGACGAGTACGATCTGAAGGCTCCTCACTCAGAGAGGGGTGTGCGTGGTGGGGAGATCGCCTTCTTCGGCTTCAGAGTCAGAACTTGGCTTCGAGCGGCGCCGGCCTGGTCGGCACCGTCTAATTTGTACGTACGCCCGAAAGGATCAGTTCTCGTTCGCAGGAAGTCGCGTCGATCCATATCGCTATTCCGGCGGTACGCCGGCGAAGACGTTCGCCGGCGGCGTGGGATTGCCGTTCAAACGCCGCCACGCGTTGATTTGCCCGACGTGGGTGAGCGCGTCGGCCAATGGGCCGTTCATGATGTTCCATACGGGAAAGTGCGACCGGTCGCGCTTGAGCACCTGGTGGCCGGCAATCGTTTCGTCCGTGAGACCTTCGAGATGCTCGCGCACGATACGGAGGTTCTCGAGAGCCTGCTCCCTCAACGCCGCGGGATCGTCGCTTCCGAACTGCTCCCGCTCGTCCGCGTTGAACACCGTCTGCTTGATCATGAACACGAGGTGGAGGATGTGCTTTTGCAGCTCGAGCGTGCTCATGCTGTCGGGCCCCGGTCGAAACTCGAAATCCTCGGGCCTGAGCCCATCCGTAGCCCAATAGTATCGAAACGCCAACCCATCCACGATGCGCGCGAGAACGCCGGTGCCATCGAGCTTCTCCGGAGGAGCCCCGATTTCATAGCCGAACATGACGTGAGCTTATCATCCGCGCTCTTGGGGCGGATGGCCGGTGGCCTATTCACTTCCCCCTCACTTGGGAGGGGCATTTGTGCCCTTAACAGCATGTTAGAGCGCTTTATCTGCTCTTGAGAGCATCTTTCACTTGAGATCTGCGAGACTTCCTATCCGGGATTCCGATTCGCGATCCAGAATGATAGCGGATAGCGACCGCAACAAAATTTTCCGTGCTAACCTGCAGGCATGAGACGTGGCACCGCCTGGATATTCCTCATCGCCTTCGTGGGCTGCGGAGACAGTGGCCTCACGACCAACTCGACTCCACCGCCGCCGCCGCCCGGGGCCGGGGACACGTTCGCGGTCTTCATGGACCCCAATAGCGATTTTCAAACGACGGATGTGCGTGACGCCGACAACGAGGTCGTACGCTTCGACACCACGGAGAACGCGCTCGTGTGGACGGCGACCGACTTGCTGTTCGACAGCTGGGTCGTGGACGGAAACTTTCTCGGAGCTGGACGGCCCTACCAGGTCCGCTTCGGCGCGGTTTCCGGTGAACGGCGCGCCTATTTTACGGAAACGGTCCGCGGCACGATCTGCGAGTTGTCCGTGGTGAACAACGAGCTCTTCATCGCCCCGACCGATTTGCTTCCGCCGCAGCAAACGCGGTAGTATAAGGTTATCCTTGCCGCCACGAGGAGAGATATGGGACGTCTCAAAAACACGAACGCTATACCGTTCGGCGTAGCACTCCAAGCTTTGGCCCTATTCGTGGCCGCGTTTTTCATGGGGCCGGGATCCGCGACTTCCCCAGAGGCAACCGGCGCCGGGGGTAACGCAGCTAACATTCCCGGGGCGTTGACGTCACTGACGGAGCTTCCCAGAGATTTGAAGCGCGAGATGCTTCCCGTTCCTCGCGTTCCCGAGCGCGAAAACCGCAACGATCCTCCGCAGCCGACACCCACTGCCGAGGGGATCGATTCTCTGATGTCCGAAGGGGCCAAGCTCGCGAGCCTGCGAACGAACAGCGTTTCGCTGAGCGGGCTCGTCGCAATTCCCATCTCGGCTCCGATGCTGGGCGTCCCCGATAGTCTCAACGGGTTGTCGCTCGCGGGCGGCGCGTGGCTCGGTGGCGGAAGCAATTCGGCACGTCGACGTGGCTCGCGTCGCGGTGGCGGACCGTCCGACATGGGCGGCGGCGGCCACGGGATGGGTGGCGGCAGTGGCGGTGGTGGATATTGCCCGACACCGGGCCGGGTCGGCGGTGGTCGTAGCCGTGGCGGCGGTGGTGGCGGTGTCAGCGCCGGCACAGGACGCCCCCGTGGTGGCGGCGGCAGTGGCGCTACCGGGACATCCAGCGGCGGCTCGCGTGGCCGGCCGGCAGGTCCCAAGAGCGGCGGCGCCGCTCGCGGCAAGGGCGGAAAATCATAGTCTGAGCTTGCCTACACTTCGGGGAAGCGATACGCTCGCCTCCCTTGAGCTCCTCGAATCCAACCCTCGATCGCCGTAGTTTTCTCGCTGCCGGTGCATTTTCGCTCGGCTCGCTCGCCTCACTCGGCACGCTCGGAGCTTGTTTCTCCACTCGGTCGACCGTCGACGGACTCACCGTCCTCGACATGCAGCTCGGATGGCTCGCCGGGGGTAACCAGCTCGGTGAAGTCGTCGCCAAGCGTCTCGGATACCTCGAAGAGGAAGGTCTCCACCTCGAGATCCATCCAGGAGGGCCTCACATCGACGGCGTCGGCATCGTCGCCTCGGGGCGCTATCAGCTCGGGCAGGTCTCGTCGAGCCCATCGCTCATGTTGGCGGTGGGTCAAGGGATTCCGCCGTGCCCGGTAATCAAAGCGGTTTGCGGAACCCGCTCGAGCTGCATAGGATAAGAGCAGCGTGGGAAACAGAAGTAACAGGGGAAGTATCTCGGGATTGGCGTCGTCCAAGCGCTCGTTCGTCTCTCGTCAACCGCCGCACGTGTCGTTCGAGTTCTTCCCTCCGAAAACGCCCAACGGCTGGGACAAGCTTAAAGAGACGGCCGCGCATCTCGCCGAGTTCGAGCCCGATTTCACGTCGGTGACGTTCGGGGCGGGTGGAAGCGGAAACGTGCGCACTTTGGAAGCGTGTCTCGCGGTTCGGAGCGTCATGGACGCGGACGTCGTTCCCCATCTTTCATGTATCGGCCAGACTCGAGACATGATCGAAGCGCACCTCGAGGAGTACAAAAACGCCGGCCTTACTCGGATTCTGGCGCTCAGGGGCGACGTCCCCATCGACGCTCCGAGCACGGAGCCCGCGTTTCCCCCAGACGGCTTCCGCTACGCGAGCGAGTTGGTAGAGTTCATCAAGAGACGCGGACACTTCCACATCCTGGTTGGTTGTTACCCGGAAGGCCATCCCGAAGCAACCAGCCTGCAAACGGACATCGACAACTTCATCCGCAAAATCGAAGCCGGCGCCGACGCCGCGGTGACGCAATACTTCTTCAACAACGCCGGCTACTTTCACTTCGTCAACGAGGTGCGTCGCCGCGGGCTCGACACCCCCATCGTCGTCGGGCTGATGCCGGTGTGGCCGTACCAGCAGGTCGCTCGCTTCTCGGAAAAGTGTGGCGCCGACGTGCCGCTATGGATTCGCAAGCGAATGGAAGGCTACCAAGACGACCCCAAATCGCAGTTCGAGTTCGCCGTGGAAGTCGCGGTCACCCAGTCGGAAGAGCTTCTCAGAAACGGCGCGCCCGGCATCCACTTCTACACGCTGAACCGACCCGAGGCCATTGTTCGCATTTGCGAACACTTGCGAGGCCAGCAAGTCGAAAGCGGGCCGTCGGACGCTATCGGTTTTGGGGACGTGGAGATTCCCGCCAGTCTTACGTAGCGGCGCCATCGGCCATCGGCCGTCAGCCATCGGCTAGGGCGGGGCGGTTGTCTCGACAACCACCAGGTAGTGATCGGCGGCGACGTCTGTTAGTGTCGTTTCGTTGCCACTTGGCCAGCGGATTCGTACCTCGTCGACAGTGCTTGCGGTTCCCAGGCCGAAGTGGACTCGCGGATCGCTGGACGAAAAAATGCTTCCGGACGCGTGGACTTCCTTCCTTCACCTGGGTGCGCCCTCCGCTGCTGAGCCGCACGCGGGCACCGGCGGCGTCTCGGTTGCTCGCTCGTCCCACCGACAACGCAACTGTGTAACCTGGTTTTGGATCGTCGACTGTTTCTGTTGTCGTGGTGAAGAAACTCTCGCGTAGATCGCCGCACGGCGAGGCAGTGAGCTCATCGCTTGCCCTCCCTTGAGAAGATGTCGTCCAGACTTTTGTCGATTACGCTTCGATAAACGTCCAGGGTTTTACGCCAGCCCACCGCGCTTTCAGTAGCTCCTGGAGGTGAGCTCCACGAATGGGCTCGTGAATCCGAGTGTGAAGCTCCTGGTCTTTGAACAAACCCAGCAGACCGAAACTCTCCCATTGATGCCACCATGAAGGCCTGATGGTTTGTCCTGCGATGTCGCCCACGGCTTCGGCACGAAGCGTTTCGCAGACGAGCTGCACGGCACCGCCCGATTCCAAGAAACTCGTCTCGCTCGAAGGTCGGTGCTCAGGCAGAGGCGGAGCGTTTTTTTTACGTCGAGGGCGGTTGAGATTCTTCACGACTTTCTCAATCGTGCGCCGTGCTCTTGGAAAACACGCTCGGCGAGCTCACGGCCGCAGAGCTCAGGCTCGAGCTGCTTTTCCCGGTGCCGGGCCACCCCGGCATCGACGAAGCCGCGCCAGAAGCCGTATTTTTTTTCGAATCGCTCCTCCCAAACGGCCTTGACATCTTCAGGCTTGACCGTCAACCGCAGGGGGCCAAATCTAGAAGATGAACTTGACCGCGATCTGGATCTGCCGCGGGTCACCCACACCCTTGCGCAGGAAGCCATCGAAGTTGAACAGCGCCGCTGTCGTGAGGGGGTTCACCAGGTTCTTGCTGTTGGTGGTGTTGAACATCTCGATGATGGGCACCAGCTCGAACTGCCCCTCGCTTCCGAGCCGGATCGGCCATTGCAGGCGCCAATCGAGCGAGAAGAACTCGTTGTCCTTCCGCAGGCCGTTGCGCCCTCGATCGACGCCCTCGAGCACGCGCGGGGTCTCGGTGATCGGCTGGGCCGAGCGCGCCTGGACCCGGACATTGAGCTGGATCGGGCCGAGCTCGGTAAAAGCGTAGAAGTTGAACTTGTGGCGGATGTCGCGGTCGGCGAGCGCGAAGTCCTTCGCCGTATCGAAGATGTTGAAGCTGCGATCGGTGAAGGGGTCGCGCTCGTTCGAGTCGTCGTCCTCGTCCTTCGAGAGAACGTAGTTCGCCTCGACCTGAAACCCGTCCGCGTAGCGTTTGCGAAAGCCGAAGGTAGCACCGCGGTACTCCGACCTGCCGGAACTGTTGGTGATGAAGACGTCACCGAGCGCCAGGCCGAACGGGCCGGGACCGTAAGCGACCGTGTTCCCGGTACCGGGGGCGATATCGCAGCAGGGGCCTTCGGTGCGATTGACCTGGAAAAAGCGCGTGAGGTTGTCCCCCTCCGCGTAAGTAAAGTCGCCGTAGACGGACCAGCCGAGGGAGATTTCCTGTTCGAAGGCGACGTTGAAGCTCGTGATCCTGGGGTTCTTGTAGTCCTTGTCGAAGGCCCGCACCCCGGTAAACAGAGGAAATTCTCCCTCGGGCAAAGACTGGGTCTCGATGACGTTGGGCCACACCGGCATCTCGGCAAACGTCACGAAGCTGAAGTCGCGGAAGATCGTCTGCTGCTGTAGACCGTTCGCGGTAACCGACCCCACCTGGGTCAACATGTTCTGCCTGGGATTGTAGACTCCGAAGTTGGCACGCAGGACCGACTTGGCGTCCCCCGTGACGTCCCAGGAAAACCCCAAGCGCGGCTGGATCATGTCGGTCTGATCCGGGATCGTCCCATCGGAGGGGAAGTTGGCGTCACCGATGAACTGGGCGTAGGCCGTCTGTGAGGCGTCGACCGTGTCTGGCATGAACTGCATGTCCCAACGCAGCCCGTATTTGAGCGTGAGCCGGCGTCCGATCCTCCAGGAATCCTGGAAGAACAGACCGATCTCCTCGTTCGAGATGTTCGAGGCACCCGGTGGTGGAACCCCCGGGAAGCCACTCCCGGCCTCCTGGAGATATAAAAGCAACGGCCCACCGGTGAAATCACCGCCGCCCGGACAGGGTTCCGGGTAGGTGACGTAGCTGCCGTCGCCGCAGGTCACGGTATTGGGGCCGTATCCCCCCGGCGCGGCGGGGGAGGAGTAGCGCAGGAAGCCCGTCGTGCTTCCGAAGATATAGCGTCCGCTGAAGAAACCGCGAAAAACTTGATCGTTCACCGAGTGGATCCACTCGCCTCCCACTTTGACGGTGTGGTTGCCGGCAACGATGGAGAGGTTGTTCTTGATCTGCGTGCGCCAGAACAACTCGTCAATGCCGGGCTGGAGAAAGAAGGGATTGCCGAAGCGAAAGGAGGGGTCGAATCCCATCCCGGTGTCCGCGGCCAAGTTCGAGCGCGCCGCCGTGCGCGGGCGATCCTCACGCGAATAGGTGAAATGGAACTCGTTGAGCAGGGTCGTCGAGAGCGTGCTGACCAGATTCAAGTTCAGGACATGGATGCGCGCCGGGTCGCCCTCGATCCCGTTCGCCGAGTTGCCATAAGTGTCGACGTCGAAGGTCTGATTCTCGTTCGAGGAGTCCAGAAAATTGTAGGAAACGGAGAGATCGTTTCCATCCGTGAGGCGAAAGTTGAACTTGGAGAAAACCGACGTCGTGCTTATGGGATGGCTCACCGGACGCCCCTCGTCCATCCCCAGGCGCTCCTGAAACAAGTTGAGGAGCGCCACGCGCTGGCAATCCCCGCTGGAGTCGATGAGCGCCTCGTCCGTCATGATGTTGGGATTCGGAATGGGGCAGGGCTCTCCGATGGGCCGGCTCAGATTGGGTCGTTCGAAGTTACCACCGATGTTCTCGGCGGCCAGGAAGAAGAAGACCCGGTCCCGGACCAGAGGCCCGCCGACGGTGCCGCCCGTTTGCTCGCGGTGAAAGTCTTTGAGCTTCGTGCCGTCCGAGGCCTCGGACGCCAACGCTTCCAGACGCTGGAAGTGGAAGACGCTCCCGCCCACCTTGTTGGTGCCCGACTTGGTGACGACGTTGACGACGCCCCCGGCGGTACGGCCGAACTCGGCGTTCGCTCCCGTGGCCACCACCTGGAACTCCTGGATAGCGTCGAGCGTGATGTCAACGTTGGCCCGCTGCCCGCCGACTTGCTCACCAAAAAAACCGTTGTTGTAGTCGCCTCCGTCGAGGCTGATATTGTTGTAGATCCCGCGTTGACCGACGAAGTTGATCATGTCGCCATCGGGTCCCTGCACGATGCTCACACCGGGCGTGAGCGTGAGCAGGTCCTCGAACTTCCGACCCAGCACCGGTGTCGTCTCCACCGTCGTCAGGTTCAGCGTACTGCTCGCTTCCGTTCGGGACACGTCCACGAGCGTCGTGCCGGTGACGGTGATCGTCTCCTGGGCCGCGGCGAGCTGCATAGCGATGGAGAGGTCGATCGCTTGGCCCACGGTCAGGGTCACGCCGTCCTGAATGAAAGTGGCGAAGCCCTGTAAGCTGAAAGTGACGACGTAGGGGCCCGGTGGCAGTGCCAGCGCCGCGAAGCGCCCCTCTGTGTCCGTAGCAATCGTTCGCGTCAGATTGGTGTCCGGGTTTGTGACCTCGACCGTAACTCCTGGCAACACGGCGTCTGTCTGATCGAAAACGCGGCCTCGGATCACACCGGTCGTGATCTGCGTCTGGGCCCAGACACCCATACCGGTGAGAACGCAGATCGCTGTCAACAGAACGTTTCGTTGGAACATCACGGCCCCCCTTAATTGAAGAGTATCGCCTTAGTTGAAGAGTATCGCCTTGATTGAAGAGTATCGCTGCCGAGATTGTACTTGCCGCATCGTCACGATGACAAGGACCTATCAACTTCAATGTAAAACGGGCGGCGCTCGACGAGCTCAGTGCCATTGACCGCGAGCGCGTAGCTCCGCCCTATGAGATCGCGTCTACTGAAGCCCCCTTCACCAACTCAATAGCGCCAGGTCGTCATGTTCGCGCCGGGCGGAGCGGTGGAAACGATGCGCTCCATTATGAGCGGTAGCACTCTTTCGTAGGCCGTCTGGCCGGGATATTCCGACGTGCCGGTATAACAATGCGGCTCACGGCGGCCCCAGTTGAACCAGCCGGCGTAGTGGGGCTAGGGACGTGCTTTCGAGAAACTCCTCGAGCAAGAGGTTCGACTCCTCGACGAAATATGTATCGATGTCGCCCCTGTAGATGTGGATCTTCCCCTCGAGCTTCGAGCCGGTGGGCTCCCAATCACGCTGCAGAATGTGGCGGAGATCGTAGTTCTCCTTCCAGTAATCGACGACGCCTTTGTCGATCTCCCCCGTCCACTTGTCTGCCGCCGGGGGCATGGGTGTGAAGTTTCACTCCGAGCGTCTCGTACCGGCGCAGTTGTAATTGATGATACAGGTACTTTCGGACGGCGCGGGTTCCTGCCCATCACGTCGGATCACAAGAGGATCCAGCTCACCAACAATTTCACGTATCTCTTCGGCGACCACGACATGAAGATGGGCGTGGATATGAACCTCAACAACACGAGCCAGGAACTTTTTCGGCTGGGGCGATGGCCGGTACACGTTCACGACGCTCGAAGATTACATCGCCGGAAATCCCAGCGAGTTCCGGCAGCGCACCGGCCTCAACGGCTTCACGACGAGAGATTCTGACACTATCTCGATGGACCAACAAGAGCTTGCCGTCTACGTTCAGGACACATGGAGGCCCAAGCCCGGGCTCACCCTCAACCTGGGCCTGCGATGGGAAGGGCAGTGGAATCAGGACGTCCCCGTCGAGGTGGACCCGCGGTCCTGAACCTCGCGAGCGTTCGCATGAATACCGGTGAGCTGAGAGGTGCGGAGGAGCTCTTCCGCCGCGCCGTCACTCTCGCGCCCGACTCCTACGAGGCCTACAATGGCCTGGGCATCGCGCTCGGAGGTGCCCCCACCATAGTTGAAGGTTCGAGGTGGTGGCGGCTCCTGACACATGGTTTATCCGACTTTGGCGTGCTTGTCGAGCGCTTGATTCTCAGTGACCTCCGCTAACTTCGCTTCGAGGATCGGTAGCGATTGGTATCCAATGATACGACGGAAATTTTTCTCCGTGGCGAGCAGAGCCGAAGCGGCCCATCTCAGAACCATCTTGCCATTGCGCCAGCGGGTGACGCGACGGGTACGACCTCGCGCACCGCTGAAGCACGACTCGATGATGTTCGTCGATCCAAGGCAGCGTTTCAGAGATGCGGGGAGGTCGAGCTCGTTGATGGTGAACATCTCGTCGAGCCCCTCCCGGATGCTCTCCGCCGCCGAGGGGTAGTCGTCCTCGAGCCACTTCGCCTGTTGCTCCAACCGCGCTTTGCCCTTCTTTGCTGGGAGCTGCCAGGCCGAACGCAGGCTCGCTTGCACTTGCGGCTTCAGCTCCTGCGGCAGATAACCGAGCACATTGCGCTCCTTGTGCTTCCTGCAACGCTGGACCTTGTTGTGGGTACCGAACACAGCGTCGACGGCGACCCGTAGCGCCTTGGAGCCATCGATCACGAACAGCCGACACCGCTCTGGGCTCAGGCCTCGTTCGACCAGGTCCTCCAGCAGCGCCTTGCACACTATCTGGTTCTCCGATGCTCCATCCCGAAGCCCCAGAACATGCTTGTATCCCTCTGTATCTACGCCGATTGCCGCCAGCGCGTGGTGCTCGCCGAAGCGAATCCCGTCCAGGTACACGACCGCGATCTCCAGCTCGTCCAGCGGACGCTCCATCAGCCCCTGCAACTGCTCCGCGCTTGCTTCCACGAACTCACGGCTCACCTCGCTCTTGCTAACCCCTACCGTCTCCGCCATCTCGGGAAGAACCGACGCGTACTTGCGCGTCGACACACCCAGCATCAGGATTTCCCAGATGCGTTGGCTCAGCCGAGACGAGTTGTTCACCGCTTCGTAGGCAGGAATCGCAACCTCCCCTCCCTCTGCCTTTCCCTTACGCCGCAGACGTGGCCGGCTCACTCTCAACTTCCGCTCCGCAAGGCTTACTACGCCACCCTGCCGGCCGTGCCAGCGAACATCGCTACCCTTCTTCCCCGGGTGTTTCTCCCCAGCCACACTTTGGGCTGACAGATCCAAGACCGCTTCGATCGTCGCTCGGCCAGCAACGTCGATCGCTATCTCGGTTCGCTCAATCGCATCCAAGAACGGCAACAGAGCTTGCCCCTTCGAGCTCAGTATCTCTCGAAGCTTCTTCCTGTTCTTCGCATCGATGATTTGGTAATTTGACATCGTGGTGGCTCCTTTCTTTTTCCTTCACAGCCGGATTCTATCGAACCCGGCCTTAGGAGCCGCCACTCCTAACCTTCAACTATCTCAGGGGCATCTCCTCGCGCTCGGGCGCCAGGGTCGGAACGACGAAGCCGAAGCCGCCTTTCGAAGGGGCTTCGAGATCGACCCGAGCCTGGATGCCGCGCGCGACAACCTGCGTGCACTCGGCAAGACGCCATGACGTATGTTTTACTGCTTGCAACTCTGCTCTTCCAAGAGGACCCCGTGCGCGACGCGCGCTCGCTCGTCGAGGAGGGCAAGAGCCTCGAAGCGCTCCAACTGCTGGAGGCCGCGCGCGAACAGCCGGAGAATGCGGGCATCCATCACGCCATTGGTACGCTCTACGCGTCGGCAGGGAGAACTCCTGAGGCGCTGCGCCACCTGGGGAAAGCCGCCGAGCTCGCGCCCGACGATGCATCCTACACGTACACCTACGGGGAGCTTCTCTACCACGCGGGACGCTACGATGACGCGAAGCCAGTGCTGGAGAAGGCCGCGGAGCTTCCCGAAGCCGTGTTCTCGCTTCGAGCCGGCGCCCCTGACGAAGCTGCCGTTTCGGTACAACGCTCGCTCGAGCTCGACCCCGCGTTCCCGGACGCGTGGTCGATGCTCGGATCGCTTCTCCTCGATTCCGGTCACGCCGAAGAGGCTCTCGAGTGCTATCTGAAGGCCGCCGCGCTCGAACCGTCCAATGCGGCCGTGCACCTCAACCTCGCTTCCGCGTACGCGGCCCTCGGCAACGACGCTGCAGAAGAAGCCGCGATGGAACGCTATCACGAGCTGACCAAACGCCAGTGCTCGAAGTAAAAGCGATTCTCTTTTTGTGCGTGGCGAACTCCGCGAGAAGTCAGATGGCCGAAGGTCTGGCGCGATCGATGGCTCCTGAAGGAACGCGGGTCCTCAGCGCGGGATCGATGCCCGCACGCGTCAGCCCCTATGCGATGGAGGTGATGCAGGAGATCGGCATCGACTTGTCATCGCACCGCTCGAAATCCGTCGACGAGATCCCGAAAGAGCAAGTGGCCACCGTCATTACACTGTGCGCCGAGGAAGTTTGTCCGGTGTTCCCCGGAGCGGTAGAGAAGCTCCACTGGCCCCATCCGGACCCCGCAGCGACCATCGGATCGAAAGAGGAAATTCTGGAGTCGTTTCGCAACGTGCGAGATCAAATTCGCGACAAGCTCGCGGCGTACTTCGAGGGCTACGTGTAGGTTTGCCCGAGTGGCACCGCATGAAATCGCACCGGGTCCCCCGGCAATAGCTGCGCGAGCCGCGGAATGTCAGTGCTGACCACGGTCGCGATCTTCGGATAGCCGCCTGTGGTCGCGCGATCCGCGAGCATCACGATCGGCAGGCCGTCCGGCGGGACTTGGATACTTCCCAGTGCGTTCCCGTCGGAGACGATCTGTTGGGCGCCGCGGTGCTCGAGCGTCTCCCCTTCGAGCCGGTAGCCCATGCGGTCCGAAGACGCGCCGACCGTGTACGTGCACGACTCCAGGGTTGCACGTGCCTTGTCGGTGAAGTAGTCGTCTTGCGGTCCCCAAATCACTCGCACGACGCCTTCGTCCTGGTCGGGCTCACGGGGAATCCGTTTTCCAACGGGCGCAGAACCGGGCAAGAGTGCCAAGCGGTCCCCTTTCTGAAGCGCACGTCCGCGGTACCCACCGAACCCCGCGGTTAGATACGTGGAGCGAGAGCCGAGCACGAGAGGCACGTCGATGCCTCCCGCGAAACCAATGTAGGCGCGCGCACCCGAGCGGGCTCCTTCGAAGGCGAGCACGTTCCCCGGCCGAAGCCGAAACGAGCTCCCCGGCGCGGGTTGCCAGCGACCGAGATCGTGACGCTCGACAACGGCGCCGAGATCGGCGCCGCCGACGGAAGCCACCGTCGCCTGGAGACAGCGGAGTCTCGGGCCTTGGACGGTGCACTCGAGTGCAGCCGCTCCGGGATCGTTGCCGAGGAGTCGGTTGGCTTCATCGAGTGCCCCGGAATCCATCGCACCTGCAACGGGCACACCGTAGCGTTGAAAGCCGGGACGACCGCGATCCTGCACCGTCGTGAGCAGTCCGCCGTCTTCGACTTCGATCGCCGGCGCGGACGATGGCAGTGCCTGCGGCTCGTTTTTGCTCTCGAGCTCAAAAAGCGCCTCTACCGGGACGAACTTCACTCGATCGCCGGGGACAAAAAAGCTCGGAGGCGTCGCCTTCGGGTCGAAGAGCGTTCGATGCTCGGTCCTACCGAGCAAATGCCAGCCTCCCGGCGCCCCTGAAGGGTAAATCCCGGTCTGACGCATGGCGATCGCGACCGAGCCGGCAGGCACCCGGGTGCGCGGCGTGGCCCTTCGCCTCAGCTCGAGCTTCGGATCGGTCAACCCCATATACGCGAATCCCGGTGTGGACCCAAGCATGTAAACACGGTACTCGGTCTCGCTATGGAGACGGATGACGTCCTCGCGCGACATGCCCGTTTGCCGAGACACGTCGTCGAGGTCGTCGCCGTCGTACACGGTCGGAACTTCCTTGAGAGGTGCTTCCGGAAGTTTCGACGGATCCAGAGCCGTCAGGAGCTCGTGCACGTGTTTGCGAGCATCGTCGAAGTTAATCGACCTTGGCTCGTAGAACACGAGGAGCGAGCGATAGCTTGGAATCGCTTCCTGATAGCCCGGGAACGGAGATGCGCGTAGCGCTTCGTCGAGAGCACGGACCCGCGCGTTCAACTCCGGATCGATGGTGTCGCCGAGCTCGACGACGAGACCGCGCTCGCCGGCAGGCAAGAATCTCGGTTTCACGTCGCGAGCGATAGAACCTCGACTCCGTTCTTCTCGAGAGCCGCGCGCACGGCCCGAGCGTTGTCCAAAGCGGCGGGATTGTCGCCGTGCAGACAGAGCGTCTCGGCGTCGATGGAAACGGACGTCCCGTCGTGCGCGATCACTCGTCTCTCGAGGGCGATCGAAATCGCTTGCGCGGCCGCG
This sequence comes from Candidatus Marinacidobacterales bacterium, assembly GCA_965237955.1. Classification (GTDB taxonomy): domain Bacteria; phylum Acidobacteriota; class Vicinamibacteria; order Marinacidobacterales; family SMYC01. The sequence goes on from OZ250169.1 coordinate 7,548,560, forward strand.
CGCTCGGGGTCGGTGATGACCGAGCCTTCGATCGTGCGCGACTGCAACGTCCCATCGGGGTTATACACACGATCGGCAAAGGCTTCGCCCGCGTAGCGTAGCTTACAGGCCTCGGCCGCCTCACGCATCGCTTTCGAGCTCGCCAAGCCGACGAAGATCAAATCCCGGCTCACGCGAGCGACGCCGGCCGCTAACGCCCGCGACAACTTCCCATCGTTCACCGCCTGGTTGTAGAGCGCGCCGTGCGGCTTCACGTGGACCAACGCTACGTCGTGCGCGGTAGCAAACGCAGCGACCGCTCCGACCTGATAAATCACGTCCGCCTCGACTTCGTCGGCGCTGGCCGCGATCACGCGCCGCCCAAAGCCGCGGAGATCGTGATGGCCGGGATGGGCTCCGACCGCCACGCCGTGTTTGGCAGCGAGCGCGACCGTGCGGTCAATCGTCTGCGGGTCGCCCGCGTGGAATCCACAGGCCACGTTGGCGGACGTCACCAGCTCGAGCATGGCGTCGTCGTCTCGACCGATACGGTAGATGCCGAAGCTCTCCCCCATATCGCAGTTCAAGTCAATGCGCACTGCCGCATTCTATCGCTTCGCTTTTGCTCTCGGAAAGCGCTACAATATCCGCCTCATGGGTAAAGGGGATCGCAGAACCAAACGCGGGAAAATCTTCCAAGGCACCAACGGAAAAACACGCCCAAAGCCGAAGACAAAGCAGAAGAAAAAGGCAGCGAGGAGAAGTTAGTTCGGCCCGCCTTCGGCGGGCTAGACGGTCGTTTTCTCTTCAATGAGCCGATCGAGCTCGTCTTTCAATCTCGGCAAAATTTCGCCGTACGAAAATGCTCCCACTTGCTCCTTGCCCTTCTTCAAGTTCACGAACTGCGGGGCACACCACAGGCCGAGATCTGCATCGTCGGTCTCGCCCGGGCCGTTGACGCGGCAGCCCATCACCGCGATGGTGATGGCATGGTCTTTCGCATAGCGCGTCATTTCCTGGACTTGCTCGGCGAGCTCCACGAACTGCTCGTTCTCGACGCGAGAACAGGATGGGCACGAGATGATGTTGAGCTCGTTCGACAGTACCTTGGGGACAGAGCGGAACCGGCCCGTGGCGATGTCTTCGAGGATCTGGTGACCGACCTCGACCTCCTCGTGCTTGCGGGGGTTCGGGAGTGTGAGCGACACCCGAATCGTGTCTCCGATCCCTCGAGTGAGTAGCTGTTCGAACGCGATACGGGTCTTGATGACGCCGTCGGGTGGCAGCCCGGCCTCGGTCACGCCGAGATGGATGGGAACGTCGGGTCGCTCGGCGGCGAACCGGCGGTTCCCCTCGATCACGTTCGCGGGATCGGAATCCTTCAACGAAACGCAGAACCGAGTAAACCCCAGCTCGTCGAGCCACGCCGCGTGCTCGAGCGCCGACGCTACCATCGCGCCGACGGAGTCTTCGCGAAACTCGTCCGCCCGGGCGGGGTCGAGCGAGCCACAGTTGACACCGATGCGCATAGCGCAGTCGTTCTCGCCCGCGACGTTCACGAGACAGGCAACCTTCTCGCGCGCGGGCTTGTCGCGCTCGTGGTGGTAGAGATGGCCGGGGTTGTAACGGATCTTGTCCACATGGGGCGCCACCCTCTCCGCGAGTCGATAGCTCTCCTGCAAATCTATTGAAAGGTTCGCCTCGGTTCGCTCCCGGATGGCCTCGACGGCATCGGCGTCTTTTTGACTGTCGACGGCAATGCGCACGATACCGGCGCCGGCCCGGCGGAGCTGCTCCGCCTGCGCTACGGTCGCGTCGACGTCCTCGGTCTTCGTCGCGCACATGCTTTGCACCACGACGGGGTGGCCTTTTCCGATTGTCACGCCACCGATGGCGACGCTCCGCGTCGGGTTCCTCTCTACGGTCATCGCCCCCATTGTAGTGTCGGGATCCAAGCGGAAGCCAGAGCAACCCCCGTTTTCCCGCCAATTTCCGGCTTTACTAGCGACCTGCAATCGGCATAGCATGAGCTGTTAGCGGAGGTTCCATGGAGAAACGTTCTGAATCTCGCCTGAGCCCGGATGGCGCCATCCAGTGCACGGTGGAATGGGAAAAGGGCCGGGAGGAAGGCAAGATCCACAACATTTCTCCGCGGGGAGCGCTCCTCGAGGCCAAGAGCGATTTCGGAATCAGCCGTATCAAGCTCGTTTTGGAGCTCGATACTCTCAGTGAGCCTTTGACCCTCGACGCCGCCATCCGCTGGCACGCCGTGTCCCCCCAAGGACGAGACCGACCACTATGGTCTTGTGTTTCGCCACTTGGATGAAGACACTCAGGAAAAGCTTGATCGAGCCATCGAGTCCCTCACCGCTCCCTAGGACCACTGTCGTCGGCCAAGCCGGGCGTCGGAGCAACTCTATTACATGAAGTTCGAAACTTTCGTTATGGAGCGCACCCAGTCTATCTGGGAGAATCAAGTCGAGATCAATCTCGCCGAGAGCGGGGTCGAGCCGCTTGTGCTCGGGGAGCTGCTCGACGGCGGATCGGTGAACGATACCCGCCTCGGCTATCCACAAACCAACGGCACCGAGGAGCTGCGCGACGCCATAAGCGACCTCTACCCCGGCACCGATGCCGACAACTTCGTCGTCACCAATGGCACCGCGGAAGCCAACTACATTTCCGTTCTCACCACCCTCGAGCCGGGCGAAGAAGCCATCGTCATGCTTCCGAACTACATGCAGGTTTGGGGTCTCGCAAGGAATCTCGGTGCGACCGTGACCTCGCTCCCCCTTCATGAAGAGCAGGGCTGGGCGATCGATCCGGACGAGCTCAAAAAACTCGTCACCGACAAAACGAAGCTCATCGCCTTGTGCAACCCGAACAACCCGACGGGAGCGGTGATGAGCGACGACACGATAAGGGAAGTCGCTAAAATCGCCGGCAGCGTGGGCGCATGGATTCTCGCGGACGAAGTCTATCTCGGCGCCGAGCTCCAAGGGGACACCTCTTCGACTTACTGGGGCTGGTACGATCGCTTGCTGGTCACCGCGGGGCTCTCCAAAGCGTACGCGCTCCCCGGGCTCCGCGTCGGTTGGGTCGTCTCAGACCCCGAGACCATCGAGAAACTCTGGTCTCGCAAGGACTATACCAGCATCGCTGTCGGCGCGCTATCGGACCGCCTTGCGCGAGTGGCCCTCGAGCCGGCGCGTCGCACCAAAATACTCGCGCGCACGCGGAAGATCCTGAACGACCAGTTGCCGCTCGTCGCATCCTTCGTGGAGCGCCATGGCAATCGCATCTCCTGGGTTCCGCCGAAAGCCGGCGCGATCGCGTACGTCCGCTACGCGTGGGACATCAACTCAACCGAGCTCATGGAGAAGCTCCGTGACGAGAAGGGTGTTTTCGTCGTGCCCGGCGATCATTTCCACATGGACCGCTACCTGCGCATCGGTTTCGGCTATGACAAAGAGGAGCTCGAGAAGGGACTCGAGCGGTGTTCAGAGCTCCTCGAAGGCATTTAAGAAACTGCTCCACGGGTGCGGCCATCAGCCATCGGCCATCAGCAGGGCGGAGTTGTGCTGATACCTAGCAGTTGAAAGCAACTCAGAGCTTGAGTCGGAGCTCGAAGCAACTAGCCGAGCTGAGGCCTGCTGACGGCCGATGGCCGACGGCAACAGCTCATGTACGTTCACGCATTGGTACAAAATCACGCTCGTCTTCACCTATATACAACTGCTGCGGACGGGCGATCTTCTGCTCGGGGTCGCTCAGCATCTCCTCCCACTGCGCGATCCAGCCGGACGTGCGGGGGATGGCGAAGAGCACCGGGAATACGCTCACCGGAAAGCCCATCGCCTCGTAGATGATTCCGGAGTAGAAATCGACGTTGGGGTACAGCCGACGCTTGACGAAGTAGTCTTCTTGTAGCGCGATGCGCTCGAGCTCGACGGCGATGTCGATGAGAGGGTTTTTGCCCGTCACCTCGAAGACCTCGTGCGCCGTCGTCTTGACGATCTTCGCGCGCGGGTCGTAACTCTTGTAGACGCGGTGACCGAAACCCATGAGGCGGACCTCGCCGTTTTGTACGCGCTTGATGAAATTACCAACTTTGTCCTTCGAGCCGATCTCGGCAAGCATGCGCAGTACGGCCTCGTTCGCACCTCCGTGAAGTGGGCCGTAGAGCGCAGACGCTGCGGCCGCCGTCGCTGAATAGGGGTCCGCTTCGGAGCTTCCCACGCTCCTCATCGCGTTTGCCGAGCAGTTTTGCTCGTGATCGGCATGAAGGATGAACAGCACCTCGAGCGCCTTCTCCAGAACCGGGTCCGGTGTGAAGTTGTTCGTCATGCAGAACATCATCTTCAGGAAGTTCCCGGTATAGGACAGATCGTTGTCGGGGTAGGTGAAGCGCATGCCGATCGTGTGTCGGTAGGCGAACGCGGCGAGGGTCGGCACTTTGGCAATGAGACGATGGGTTTGAAGCGCCCTCGAATCGGCGTCACGAATGTTCTTCGCGTCCGGATAGAACGTGGATAGCGCCGCGACCATGCTCACGAACATCCCCATCGGATGCGCGTCGTAGCGAAAGCCCTCGACAACCCTCTTGATGTACTCGTGGATGATGGTGTGGTTGGTAATGTCGTGCTCGAACGCGTCGTACTGACTCTTCGTGGGAAGCTCGCCGTTGAGAAGCAAGTAAGCGACCTCGAGGTAGTTCGACTGTTCGGCAAGCTGTTCGATCGGATAGCCACGGTACCTCAGGATTCCCTTCTCACCGTCGATGTAAGTGATCCTGCTCTTGCAGGACGCGGTGTTCTTGAATGCAGGGTCGTAGCTCTTGAGCCCGTCGTCGTCGTCGTCGACGCGGATCTGGCGCAGATCCGCCGCACGGATAGCGCCATCTTCGACGGGAATTTCGTAGGTCTTGCCCGTACGATTGTCGGTAATGTTGAGCGAATCGCGGCCCATAAAGCTCTTTCCTCCTGTGTCGAGCGCGGACGAAGCCGAACTTAATATTCTACCTTTTCTCGAGCCCGCGATGGTAATAACAGCTAAGGATCACGCGTTCTCCCGGGAGTACCACGACGCGACCCGATCGCGCGCGAAGGGTTTCTAGAGTGGCTCGACCGCTACGTGCTCTCGGTCGCGGACCATGAGGACTATCTCGAGCGCGTCAACCCTCGAGCACGGTCCCGAGCGCGGACTTGATCGCCTGAAGACGCCGCTCGAAGTCGTCGTCGTCCACCGCCGGCGTCAGCTCGGTGAGCTCGACATCCCAGGGCAGCGGCACGAACTGACCACCGCCTTCCCTATCCGTGACGTCCGCGACATCGTTGAATTTGTAGGTCCGCCGCAAGTGGTAGACGCGCAGCACGAGGGCGACGAGGCCAGGATCGCCGCTTTCGTAGCGGCGCACCGCCTCGACGCGCGTGAGTGCCTGCTCGTGCTCGATGCGGCCGAAGACTGAAGCGGACTGCAGGGGAATGGCGGCCACCACTTCGGCGAAGTCCCGAATCCTGGTATGGCCGGCCATCGGCGGTTTGAGCTCGTGCCGCCAGCTCATCCATACGTCCGGTCGGATGGCTTCGGGGTCTTGTCCGGAATAGGACGGGAAAATGATGAATTCTTTGTGGTTCGAATCCCACGCTTTGTGAAGGACGATGAGGCTCGCGCCCTCGTGCAAGTCGCGTGCGATGACGGACCACGTCTTCACCGCGAGCTGATCCGAAACATACGATTTCGCCGTCTCCGTCTCCGAAGTCTCTGTATTCTCTGCCACTCTATCTAAATCTCCCTAACCGTTAGAATATAGTAAGGCTAACATGACGCACTCCGAACTTGCAGGCAAAGTGGCTCTGGTGACCGGCTCGACTCGAGGCATCGGGTGCGCGATCGCGGAATCCCTCGCTGCTGCCGGCGCCACCGTCGCCGTCTCGGCGCGTCGGGAAAAAGACGTTTCCGAGACCGTGGCGGCGATGACACAAAACGGCTGGGACGTTCTCGGCTCCGCGTGCGACGTCAGACGCTACGACGAAGTCACTGCTCTCATGGCCTATGTTGCCGATGAAGCTTCGGGGCTCGACATTCTCGTCAACAACGCCGGCGTCGGGATTTTCGGTTCCATCGCCGAGCTTTCGCCGGAAAGCTGGGATCAAGTCATCGGGACGAACCTCACCGGAGTCTTCTACTGCTCGCACGCCGCTCTGCCCTATCTCAAAAAGCGGGGCGGCGGGGCGATCATCAATATCAGCAGCCTCGCGGGCAAGAACGCGTTCAAAGGCGGCGCGGCCTACAACGCTTCCAAATTCGGGCTCGAGGGGCTGAGCGAGGCGATGATGCTCGACTTGCGTTACCAGAACATCAAAGTCGCCTACGTCATGCCGGGAAGCGTCGCTACCGAGTTCGCCGGCCGAGGCTCGGGCGACGGCGACGACTGGCGCCTCAGCTCGGAAGACGTCGCCGAGGTGGTCATGGGAATTCTCGCACAGGACCATCGGGCGCTTGCGAGCAGGGTCGAGCTACGCCCGTTTCAGCCGCCGCAAAAAAAGTAGAACCCGGCTCACCGCAAACGCGAACAAGATCGCGAGGAACGGCTCGAGCTCCCACCGCATGCGATCGTTCTCGCCGATCTCGATGAGATTGGTCACCGCGCTGACCCAAACGATGCAAACGAGCATGAAGACAAACGGACCTCGCGGCCGACCTCGAGCTCCGACGACGAGCAGTACCGGAAACAGCACGAGCCAGAGGTTCGGGGGCGGCGCCAGCATCCGGATGGGTCGCTCGACGTTGCCGCCGAGAAACACGTACTGCGTCCACGCGTCGCGGTAGCCATGCACTCTTTCGAAGTCGTAGTCGACGAGAACGTGCACCGAGTTCGGCCCCGGCTGGAGAAACAGCATGATCGACGTGACCACGCGGCGCGCGTATCGCCCGGGATAGCTCATGATCAGGCCGGTGTCCGCCTCGAGGAGCGCATCCGAGATCGCGACGTAGTCACGATGGTTGAAGTTCGGCTCTCCGTTCGACTTGTACGGGGCGTCGAGCGTGGGATGTTCGCTCGTTCCGTTCTCGAAAAAGCCGAACCGCTGATAGTAATCCGGCTCTTGAAACGGGCGTCGCTGCCAGAACTCGGGAAGCTTTCCCTGGGATTTGAGCTCGGCGACTTCTCGTTGCGAGAGCGGCCACCTTTTGGTCAAGCTCAGGCCGAGCCAGGTGCTGCCCGAATAGCTACCGACGAGGACGTAGTTCTTCAGAAACAGAAGATTCGTCATCAACAGCGGTATGGCACACGCGATCAGGAATCGCTTGCGCTCGAGCCGCTTATGGACGAACGGCGCGAGCGCGGCAGCGGCGACGACGAGCCATAGCAGGTGGAACACGGAGCGCGTCATCATGATCGCGAGGACGAGGCCCGAGAACGTGACCAGAGCGGCGCGAGAGCTCTTTTCCAAATACACGGTAAGCGCCACGGCGGACGACACGAGCAGGAACGCCACCGGCAGCGTGTAGAACAACCAGTGGCGATAGACCGGAAACCCCGGCGACAGCGCAAACAGCAAACACACCGCGCCGCTCACGCCATCCGGAATCTGAAACCGCCGCATGAGCCACGCCATCCCCAAGAGCATCCCGAGCGCCATGGCGCCGTAGAGCGCCGAGAACACAGCGCTGTAGGATTCGGGGAACATCTTCACCACGACACCGAGAAATAAATTGAACAGAGGCGGCTGCGCATGGAGATAGTAGAGCCCTCGAGCCAGGTCTTCCCGCAGCACCGTGGGGTCGAGGTATTGGTACAGTGTGCCGAGGGTCTCCGCTGCGAAGCGAACGCCGAGGTAGCGCGCGAGGACCTCACTCGAGACGAAGACCGCGACGACCCAAATATAGATGGAGACTCGGCGAAGCATGAGCCAGCGCGAGAATAGCACGACCGACCACTCGGTTTCCCCGTCGGCTATAATCGCGATCAGGAGATTCTCATTAACGTCACAACGAAAGTCGATCGCATCGAGGCAGGTTCACGACAAACCCGGGACGACCAGGTCGCGGTAGAAGAGCCGCTCGAGATCCGTCTCGACGGCAAGAGCGTGGCTGTCGTGATGCGAAGCCCGGGAAACGACGAAGAGCTGGCGGCCGGATTCCTCTACACGGAAGCGATCATCAAGAGCGCCGACGAGCTCGAATCGGTAACGCACCGGCACGACCCCAAAAATCAGGATCTCGCGAATGTGGTCGATGCGGTGACGTACGAAGGCATCGATCTGAAGAAGCGAGGCTGGCAGCGCAACTTCCTTTCCGCATCGAGCTGCGGTTTGTGCGGCAAGCTGACGATCGAGTCCGTTCGCCTCCAAGTCCCGTCCGTCCGCGACGACAAGCTGAGCGTGACGCCCGCGCTCCTGCGCACGCTACCCGACAAGATGCGGGCCGAGCAGACAGGCTTCGACAAGACCGGCGGCATCCACGCGGCCGGACTCTTCGACCGAGAGGGAAACCTCCTCCTTGTCCGAGAGGACATCGGCCGCCACAACGCCGTGGACAAAATAATAGGTGCGGCGTTTCTCGCCGGCGACGTGCCTTTGCGCGGACACGTTCTCATGGTGAGCGGGCGCACGAGCTTCGAGATCGTGCAGAAGGCTCTCATGGCGCGCATCCCGCTCGTCGCTGCCGTCTCGGCTGCCTCGAGCCTCGCGGTCGAGCTCGCGGATTCCTGCAGCATGGGCCTCGTCGGCTTTCTCCGCGACGACTCTTTGAACGTGTACGCCGGCAGCGACCGGATAAAGGACTAACTCCAAACCGTTCTGATGCGATCGCGTGTGCTCGACACCACCCCCGTCTTTCTGGCTTTCCTCGTCGTCGCAACCTCTTCCGGGTGTCGCACCTCGGACGAGACTCCTCCAAGCACAGGCGAGTCTGCGCGCCGGGCACTCGAAGCGCTTCCCTACGCGTCGTGGACGGATGTTGCCGAGGGCAGCGCCTCGGGCGTGGTGGTTCACGATGTCAATCGAGCAAGCGCCGGGTTGAATCTCTACGTGTCTCTCGCGAGAACGAGCGCCGTTTTGATGGATATGAACGGCACCGTCGTTCATCGTTGGTCGCGCGACAGCGGACGAGAGTGGGGTCACGTCGAGCTCTTGCCCAATCGAGAGCTCCTCGTGCTCAACGAGGATCCGCGAAAGCTCATGCGGCTCAACTGGGAATCCTCCTTGATCTGGGAGACCCACGAGCAGGTGCACCACGATCTCGACATCTCCGCGGGCGGCGACATCTACGTGCTCACCGCGAGCAATGAACGACTTGATCTGGGAGGCGGACCGCTTCCGATCCGCGATCACGCGATTGCGATCCTCGGGCCGGATGGAAATGTAAAGAGACGTGTTCCCTTCTCGCGGCTCCTTCGTGACAAACTCGATCCCCACGCTCTCCGGGAGTTCGTCGCGACCGGTGAGAAGGTGGGAGAACGCTATCGCCTGATGGGGGAGTTCGTCGACTTGTTCCACACGAACACGCTCGCCATCATCCCGCGCACATTCAGCGACACGTTTCAAGAAGGCTTCGTCCTCGTTTCCGCCCGCAACCTCAATCTGATCGGCGTGATCGATCTCGAGCGTGAGACGCTCGTCTGGTCGTGGGGAGAGGGTGAGCTCGATTGGCCCCACCAACCGACTCTTCTCGAGAGCGGCAACCTGCTGATTTTCGACAACGGGTTTCATCGCGGCTACTCGAGGATCATCGAGGTCGATCCGTCGAGCGGCTCCATCGTCTGGGAGTTCAAGGGTAGTCCGCCGAAGTCGTTTCACTCGTCAGCTCCGTCGCCGCATCAAAATCGCCGTCGTCCAGGATCGGCGATGTCGAGTAGCGCACGTCGTAGAACAAAGGCACGCCGAAGCCGGGCTCATCACCCGGAGAGGTAAAGCTCAACGTCAACGAGCCGGCCGGGGATGTATCCCATACTTCGATCTCGGAGATATGGACTTTGATGTTCCCGGCATTGTTCGTGCGTGCCTTGGTAACCAACACCCTCACATAGCGACCGGGGCTGTCCGGGATATCGAGCGTGTGCCACATCGACTTGGTGTCGGGTAGGCCCGTGAACGTGGCAACCGTGACGAATCCGGACATTGCGCTGTTGCTGACTTGGATCTCGACGTCCTCCGGGAAAAAAGTGGTCTGGTCGGGCGAGCGCAACCGCAGTTGGGCGATAGCTCGAACGGCGAGAGTATCGACGGTGATGTACTCGTCCTGAGGCGGGCGAGCGGGCGTGCCGAAGTAAGTCGACTCGATCCCGTCCGTCGCCATTTCCTTGCTCTTCGTGGCGCTCGCCTCTCCTGACGCGTCGATAGCGGGCGCCGGGACGAGGCTCAGCGTCGGCATGCCCGCCGTCGCAGTCAAGTCCAGGACCTGACCCGGCGCGGTCACATCGGGGGTTACGATCATCACGTCGCCGTTGGTGTGCATCGGCGACACGTTCATGGCTGCATCGACGGCTTTGATCGCGAAGTAGTACGTCGTGCTGTCGTCGAGCCCAGTGACGATGTGCATTTGTGGCATGCCTGGATCCGCCGGCGTGGGAGGCGCAGGGAACACTGGCAACGCCATGTCGAAATTCCCGGGCGTGATCGGCGACGTCGAGTAGCGCATGTCGTAACTCGACGGCCTGCCAAGAGGTCCGACGTCTGCGCGCGCAGTCCAGAGGAAGTCCGCAGTCGTTCCCGTGAAACTCGTAATCGCGAAGTCGTCGATCGGCTCGGGAGCAACCCCGGCCGTCAAGGCATCAGCGATGTTCGAGAGCAGCGACTCGTTAAGAACCTCGTCGGTCGTCGTCATCGCAAAGTAGATCATGATCTCGTCGGGAAGCCCGGTGACCGTGGCCATCTCGTCGGATCCACCGGCAAGCGGCGCGGGCAGGGCAAAGGGAAATACGTCGGGCGAATCCCAAGTGCCGGCGGTAATGGGCATCTCCGACCACCTGAGGTCGTAGCTCGTGGCCTGGCCAAACGGCCCGTTATCGCCGGGCGCGGTCCAAAGGAGATTGACTTCACCCAGAACGATCGGCGACTCGCAGACGTCGATCTCGGCGATCTGGACTTTGATTTTTCCGTTGGAGTTCGTCCGCGCCTTCGTGACTAGCACTTTGACATACCGCCCCATGGTGGGCGGTATATCGAGCTCGTGCAAAGCGCCGTCGGCATCGGACAGACCCACGAAGGTCGCAGCCGTGACGAAATCCGACGTGGGGTTGTTGCTGACTTGAATCTCCACGTCCTCGGGGAAGAAGCTCCCGTTCCCGCTGCGAGCAAGAAGCTTCACTTGCACGATGTTGTGCACATCGACGGTGTCGACGGTGATGTGCTCGTCCCGGGGGGCGACGGCGGGCGTGCCCCAATAGGTCCCGGGGTCATCATCGGTCGCTTTTTCCTTGGCCTTGCCGGTCGTGGCCTCCGCCGACGCATCACTCGCGCTCGCAGCCACCTCAACTGGCGTGCCAGCGGGCGCCTCCCTCAAATCGGTGATCGGATCGGGGAAATCGAAATCGCCGGTGGTGACCATCGGCTCCGCGGGCGAGATATCCGTCGGCGATGCATTGCCGACTTCGTCCAAGACTTTGATACCGAAATAGACCGTGGTCTCCGCAGGGAGACCGGTCGCGGTGAAATTCTCGACGGTGCCGACGTTACCTGGAGTGGGAACCGGGCCGGCACCGCTCACCGGCATTGCCAGATGAAAGTTCCCGTCGTCGATGGGGAACGTCGCATACTGAACCGCTCCAGGTTTTCCGGAGACTCCAACTCTTGAGAGGATGGAGTCATGGAAAGACGAAGCAAGTATTCGCCTGAGGTGAAGGAACGCGCGGTGCGGATGGTTTTTGACCAACAGCATCATCACGAATCGCAGTGGTCGGCGCTCTCATCGATTGCGCAGAAGATTGGCTGTACGTCCGAGACGCTGCGCCAGTGGGTGCGACAGGCAGCGCGTGACACGGGCCAACGTGCGGGCCTGACGACGGAGGAGCGCGCGCGACTCAAGGAACTCGAGCGGGAGAATCGTGAGCTGAAGCGGGCGAAGGAGATCCTTCGCAAAGCATCGGCGTTTTTCGCCCAGGCGGAGCTCGACCGCCGACCGAAGTGATGGTGTTGTTCGCCGATGAGTGCCGCGAGGCGTACGGGGTCGAGCCGCTCTGCCGCATGTTGCCGATTGCCCCGTCGACCTACTACGAGCAGAAGGCTCGTCAGAAGGACCCGGCTCGCTTGCCGACGAGGGCCAAGAGAGACCAAGAGCTTCGAGAAGAGATTCGCCGCGTGAGGAGAGAGAACTTCGATGTGTACGGAGTTCGCAAGGTGTGGCGACAGCTGTGTCAAGAGGGCAGCCAAGTGGCCCGGTGCACCGTGGCCCGTTTGATGCGTGAAATGGGCCTCCAGGGCGCGGTCCGTGGACGTCGATTCAAGACGACGAAGCCGGATTCGAGCGGCGCTCGCCCGATGGACCTCGTGGAGCGCGACTTCAACGCCACACGCCCGAACGAGCTCTGGGTCTCGGACCTGACCTACATTGCCACGTGGCGCGGCTTCGTGTATGTCGCCTTCGTCATCGCTCTCGATGCGTTGGAGCAGGCGCTGCGCGAGCGCCGACTAGACCCAGAAGATCCATTGGTGCATCACAGCGATCGCGGCGTGCAGTACATCTCGATCCGTTACACCGAGCGGCTCGCCGAGGCGGGCATTGAGCCGTCCGTCGGCAGCCGAGGCGACTCCTACGATAACGCTTTGGCTGAATCCATCATCGGCCTCTACAAGACCGAGGTGATCCGTCGACGCGGGCCCTGGCGTGGTCTCGAGGACGTCGAGTTCGCCACCCTTGAGTGGGTGCATTGGTACAACACGCAACGACTCTTGGAGCCGATCGGAAATGTCCCCCCGGTCGAGTACGAGATGAACTACTATCGGTCGCAGGAAGGCTCGCTAGAGATGGCGAGACTCAACTAAAACAGTCTCCGGAAAACCCGGAGCGGTTCACAACCGTTTTGCTTCTGACGACCTGGCTTCTCTCCGCTGGCATCTTCGCCGGCGGTTGCCGGGAGGTCTCAAAGCCCAACATCATCTTCATCTCGATTGACTGTCTGAACCAGCGACAGTTCGAGACGGCTCTCGCCGAGGGCTACGCGCGCGGGCTCGGTGCTCTCAAAGACGACTCCATCGCATTCTCACGCGCCTATGCCCACGCTCCGTGGACGACTCCGTCTCACATGAGCATGCTCACTGGGCTCTATCCTTCCCAGCACGGTCGGAATGTCCCCTACGGTCTGATGATCCAGTGGAACGACTACTACCCCAGGGTGCCGTCTTTCGAAACACTCGCGGGACGTCTCGGGCGCGAGGGGTACGAGACCGCGGCATTCGTTGGCCAGGGCAGCATTTCAGCGGTGTACGGCCCCGACCAGGGATACGAGATCTTCGAAGAGCACCGCAAGGCGCACCGCAAGTGGACCGACTTGGTTTTCGTGTTCGACCGAACCATGGCCTGGCTCGCGAATCGGAGCGATCGGCCGTTTTTCCTCTTCTTTCACACTTACGATCTGCACGGTCCGCGGCCCACTGGATTGCCGTCTGACCGGGAGACGATCCACTACATCGACCAATACTTGTCGCGGCTCATCGTAGAGCTGAAGTCGCAGGGCTTGTACGGCTCCTCTCTGATCATCCTGACGGGCGACCACGGGTCCAACATGATCGAGGTCGAGGACAAGTGCTGCGTGCACGAAGCCGGTCACTATGAGGAGAACCTCAAGGTACCTCTTCTGCTGAAGCTTCCCAACGCGACCGGGGGACGCGATGAGAGCTTCGTGGCGCGACACGTGGACTTGTTCCCGACCATTTTGGAGGTGGCCGGTCTGTCCGCCGACTCTTATGACGGACCGGGCAGGTCGCTTCTCGAAGATCGGGACGTGGACGCCGACAGCGTCTTTTCGTTCTCCGAGGCCGACGGCCGGTGCGCCATGCGTCGAGCGCTCGTCACCGAACGCTACAAATACATCTACACGGTCCGTGACGAAACACAGGCGCTGCTGCGGCAAAACGATCGCTTCTATGATGACACCTGCCCGAACGCCTGCGGTGATGTCCCCATCGAGGAGCTCTACGACCTCCACAAAGACCCTTTCGAGAAGCACAACCTTCTCGAGGGCCGGCTCAACGAACAACGCTCGGCCCGTCTCGAAGAGTTGCGCATCGAGATGGCAAGACACCTCAACCTGCGCCCACACTACTCGACAACCGTCGTCACGGGGCCTAGAGAAGGGCTCGATGATGCGGACACACGGGAGCTGCTCGAAAGCCTCCGAACTCTCGGTTACATCCAATAAAGCAGGTCGTCCGGCGGCGCCGCGCCCATCGGCATCTCACCGATCTCGCCTTCGCCAGCGGCCGACCGCGTTAGAATATGCCGACCGTGGCCGATAAAGACCCTCGAGAGCTCGAGCTCTCCGATCGTGATGCCTTGTCTCAACGAAGCCGAGACGCTCGAGACGTGCATCCTGAAGGCCGAGCGCTCGCTCCACGGGCACGGCATCGACGGCGAGATCATCATCGCCGATAACGGAAGCACCGACGGTTCGATCGAGATCGCCGAACGACTGGGCGCCCGTCTCGTCCACGTCGAGACAAGAGGCTACGGCAGTGCGCTCATGGGCGGAATTCACGCAGCGTCGGGCAAGTTCGTCATCATGGGAGACGCCGACGACAGCTACGACTTCACCGCTTTGATGCCGTTCGTCGAGAAGCTCCGCGACGGCTACGACCTCGTCATGGGAAACCGTTTCAAGGGCGGCATCCAGCCCGGCGCCATGCCCTTTCTCCATCGCTACCTCGGCAATCCCGTCTTGACATGCATCGGCCGCCTTTTGTTCCCGAACCCGTGTGGTGATTTCCACTGCGGCCTCAGGGGTTTCCGCAAAAAGGCAGCACTCCAGATGAACCTCCAGACCACCGGCATGGAGTTCGCGTCGGAAATGGTGGTCAAGGCGACTCTTCTAGGCATGCACGTCACCGAAGTTCCGACGACGCTGTCTCCAGACGGCCGAAACCGGCGACCTCACCTCCGCACGTGGAGAGACGGCTGGCGCCACTTGCGGTTCTTGTTCCTCTACAGCCCACGATGGCTGTTCCTATACCCCGGCACTATGCTACTCGCCGCGGGTCTTCTGATTGGACTGTGGGTCTTGCTGGGCCCGCGATCGGTCGGCACGGTTACTTTCGACGTCCATACGCTGGTCTACGCTGCCGCCGCCGTGTCGCTCGGCTACCAGTCCATTGCCTTTGCGTTCTTCACCAAGATTTTCGCCATTCAAGAAGGCTTGATGCCCGAAGATTCACGTCTGAAGCGCGTCTTTCGCTACGTCACGCTCGAAGTCGGATTGGCGGTGGGATTCGCGCTCGTCTTCGTCGGCCTAGGAGGGACGGCCTGGGCCCTCACCGATTGGGGTGCACGTTCGTTCGGAGAGCTCGAGCCGACAGACACCCTCCGGATTGTGATCCCCTCGGCGCTAGCGCTGACGCTCGGGTTCCAAATCGTGCTCTCGAGCTTTTTTCTCAGCGTCCTCGGGCTCGGCCGCCATCGCGGTGGCATCTGATGACGCTCCTTCACGCCCGCGGATGCGCGTTCGCGGCCGTGCTCGTCGTCGCTTCTTGCGGCTCGGAGACGCCGCCGCCAAGCACCTATTACTTCGCTCACCGCGTTTCGGAGTCGGCAGCCGAGTTCGACGAGATGCGATTCCGCTCGTTTCGAAAAGACGGCCGCCTCGCATCCACCGTTACGCTGGGAGACCCGGGTGCGATCACCGAGTCGCGCTTGTCTCTCGTTCCACCGATTCCTTCCACGCTCACTTACAACGTGAGCGTCCCGCCGGAGGGCCGGCTCGACTTCGAGATCGGCGTGGCCACCCTCGGAGCGGAGGCACTCCCCGCACCGATCGTCTTCACGGTTCTCGTCGACGGCGAGCGCGCGTTCGAAGAGACCGTCCGACGCCGCTTCGGAAACCGGTGGTACCGCAGAAACCTCGACCTGAGTGACTGGTCGGACACTGCCGTTGCGATCACGTTCGAGACACAATTCCAGGAAACGCCGTTCACCGCGACGAGCCAGCTTAGAAGCAATGTTTTGCCAGCGTGGGGAAATCCCGTCCTCCGCGGACGTCACGACTTCGTGACGCGGCCGGATTTAATTCTCGTTTCCATCGATTGCCTCAGAGCGGATCACGTGGGTGCCTACGGATACGAACTGCCCATCACACCGGCGCTCGACGCCTTCGCGGAAGACGGTGCCTTGTTCGAGAATTCCGTCAGCGTCTCGTCCTGGACCCTCCCGACACACATGTCGATGCTGACCGGCCTCATGCCGACAGAGCATGGCTTGAGTCGCGCCCACAAACGCTCTCCCGCGGTACCGTACCTTCCGGAGATCCTGTCGCGGGAAGGCTACGAAACTCTCGGCGTCGTGTCGGGGCTCTATCTGTCTCCCACGTTCGGTTACGAGCAAGACTTCGATGTGTATCGCGCCCTCATCGACGAGCCTGCGGAAGAGCTCGTCGACGCCGCGGCCGAGCTTTTTTTCGCTGAGCCGCGGCGTCCTCGCTTTTTGTTCTTGCATTTCTTCGATGCCCATTGGCGCTACCTTCCACCTCCGAAATACCTGGAGCGCGCCGGGGGGAGGCCGCCCGACATTTCGAAGCTCCTGAACAAAGTCATTCAAGAAAAACCCCCGAGCGGACCCGAAGAGATCGCGCAGATGAAAACGCTCTACGATGCCGAGGTCGCCTACGTCGACGACCAACTAGTCCACTGGAACATAAAAAGCTAGACAACACCGGCCCTTCTGTGATCTGCTAAATGCATGAAACACAAGGGCCGGCGAAAAGCCGAATTGAAGCTGTCGTCTCAAGAAAGCGAAGCGCTGACGCGACTGGCGCGACGCAGCCGTAGTTCGCCGCACCAAGCCTTCCGAGCGAAGATCGTGCTGGATTGCGCGGCGGGTCTGACGAATATGGAAGTTGCTAGGAAGATGCACACCATGAGGAGCACGGTGGGCAAGTGGCGAAGACGCTTTGTAGAACAACGAATGGAAGGGTTGTACGACGAACCTCGGCCGGGAGCGGCTCGCAAAATCGGCGATGACCAGATCGAGGAAGTCGTGACCAAGACGCTGGAGACGACTCCAAAGGGGAGAACCCATTGGAGTACGCGCTCGATGGCCAAGCATCTTGGGCTGAGTCATTCGACGATTGGACGTATTTGGCGAACGTTCGGGCTTCAACCGCACCGCTCGGAATCGTTTCGTCTCTCGCAAGACCCACAACTGGTCGAAAAAGTACGCGACGTTGTTGGCCTGTATATGAACCCACCGGATAACGCGGTCGTCCTGTGCGTCGACGAGAAATCGCAGATTCAAGCGCTCGAGCGTGCTCAACCTGTCCTGCCCATGAGCTTGGGCCAGCCCGAGCGACAAACCCACGACTACATTCGGCATGGAACGACTGACCTGTTTGCCGCACTCGACGCCGCAACAGGTGAAGTCTTCGGAAAGTGCTACGCGCGACATCGAGCGCTAGAGTTCAAGAAGTTCCTCGCTGAGATCGAAGCAGCCGTTCCCAGCGAGTTGGACATCCACGTCGTGCTCGACAATCTCGCCACGCACAAGACACCGGCGATCAAACGCTGGCTTTCCAAGCGACCTCGGTTCCACTTTCACTTCACACCGACACACGCCTCTTGGCTCAACTTCGCTGAGCGCTTCTTTGGCTTGCTCACCGAACACGCCTTGCGACGAGGCTCGCACACGAGCGTGCCTCAGCTCCGCGTTGCGATACAAGACTATCTCGATGCTCACAACGAGAACCCAAAGCCGTTCAAGTGGACGAAATCCGCCGACCAAATCCTCGAAACCATCGCTCGGTTCGCCCAGCGAACGCTCGATACACATGGCAAATCGAATTTGGACAGTAATTAAAGATCCAGGGGACTAGGACGTTTCTTCGAGGAGCTGAAAAGCCGGGGCATCTACGACAACGCTCTCATCGTCGTGACCGCCGATCACGGCGAAGGCTTCTACGAACACGGGCTGTGGCAGCACAGCGAAATCATTTACAACGAAGTGACGCGCGTGCCGTTGATAGTCAAGGCGCCGAAGAGCTCTTCCGCGTTGCGGATTTCCGAGTTGGTGAGCCAACTCGGCATATTCCCCACGTTTCTGGAGCTCGTCGGGCATGAAACGCCTTTCGCACACCCGAGTCTACTGGCGCTCGCCGGGCGCCGTGCTTCCTTTCCCGAACGAACGATGAGCGAGATCACCTGGGAGGCAACCGCCACGCGTGGGCCGTTCGTCACGCTGGCCGCCACCGAGGGCTCTCTCAAATACGTAGCGACCTTTGCGGGCGAGCTCGACGAGGACGCGTTCGTCTCGCGGCTCGTTAGCGAGGAGCTCTACGATCTAACGCGCGATCCGGGCGAGGAGACGAACCTACTCCCCGACGGTGTCGAGCGGGCCGGCGTCTTGCGCGGCCAGGTCCGGGATTACCTCGCGGTCATACAAAGTCGTCGATCTCGAGATGCCGGCGATCCGATCGTCGTCGACGAGAAGATGGAGGAGAAGCTCCGCGCTATCGGCTACATTCAGTAGGCTGCGGCGGCGGAGGCGACGAGCTCGTAGATATGTATCTCCGGCACGCTCCACGCTTGCGACCCCGCCTCCGTCCGAGCGATGTAAAGCCGTAGGGTATCTACCGTCGACGGCTCCAGATCGTATCGGAGCCTTGCCTTTTTGGGGTCTTCCACCAACTGGCGGATGAGCCCGACTTTGTACCAAACGTCGTCGACTCGAGAGATCTTGAACCTCTCCTCACCACGGCGTCCGATGAACTCGAGATTCCGCGCGAACTCTTCGTAGGGATAGGACATCTCTATCTCGATGCGCACCGGACGCCGCGGTCGATCGAACACAATCTCCAGGAAGTCTCCCTTCATTTGGCCACGGCGCGTCGTCCACCTGGACGAACGATCTCCGTCCTTAGCAAGGCTAGGATCGAGCCCCCGACGACTGCGAAGCTCGTAATCGGCGCGGTCCAATTCGTCGCAAAGACACTCTCTCGGCACGCCCTCGCCTTCCAAAGGTCGGACCGTGTGCAGCTGCTCGCCCCCGAGATGGTAACGTGTCCAATCGGCGTCGTCGGGGCGGTCGGGAAACTTCTTGACGAGAGGAAGGTCGTCGCTGCGGCGCTCCAGACGTCGCATCAGGCGTCTTCGACGTCGAGCGTTCGTCCATCGCTTCGGATGGATGACTGCGGCGCGCACACCCAACGCTTGGAGGATGGTCGTAGAGGTGTCGTCCGGAAAATTACGGAGCTCCCACCTCAGATATTCCGTCGCCGGAGGGTAAAAGCTCGGTTTGTTGAACAGAATCGATCCCTCGTGAAACGTCGAGAAGTAAGCCTCCATGGTATTGAACCGGACGAAACGAAAAGGAAGAACCGGTAGCTCGGCGACAGCGCCGCGGTGTTGGCGTGCGCTCAACCACGTGTACACGTCAGGAATGTTGTCGACGGGGATACGGTCGCCGCGGCCGTAGCGGGGAGATCACTGCTCGAGAAGCAGCAAGGCCGCGAGCATCGTACATCCCAGAATTCTCGTGACGTTTCGTCGCGCTTGAAAGAGCGAGGCCGCGGCTTGAGCCGCGAACACAGCCAACGCCAGCCGCGGGAGAATCGCCATCCGGCTCGGGTCACGCAGATTCTCGAACGGACCGACGTGCGCGAGAATCCGGAAGGGACCCGGGCCCAGCCGGAATCGGTTGACGACGAGGTCGGGGCCGCCAGAAAACAGGAATCCGAGAACACCGATGGCGAGGAAGGCCCACGCGATCCGCTTGAGCCGGGAATCCGATGGGGAGCGCACCCAACGCCACAAGCCGAAGGACGCCACGAGAATCGCGCCGAAGCCGAGGAAATGATCGACCAGGCATGGGCGGGCAATCGCGGCATAAAGAGGATTCTCGGCAGCCGGAAAGAAGTAGCGGGCGAGGTCGAAGTTTTGGGGGCTCGCCGCAAATTCATAGTGCGCATAGAGCTCGAAAAAAGGCCGGGCGACGAACAGGAAAAAGACCCCGATCAATAGTCCCGAGAGCGCCAACGACAAAGTCGAGCTCTTCTTCTTGTATGTGTCCCATGTGAAGAAGTACACGGGCACGAGGACTGCCAGAATGATCCCGTAGAAACCGAGGTAGTAGAAACAGGAGAGGCCGTGCAGAATCGAGAAAACGACGAAGCCTGGCAAATAGCGTTTCTTGTCATGGATGAAAAAACGGTGCAAGCACAAAAGTGCCAGTGGCAACCACTGCAGGCTGATGAGCTGTAAGCGCGGTATCTGAGACAGGTTGTACGAGCCCAGAGCGTAGTAGACGGCCCCGACGCCGGCAGCGGCGTCGCTTCCTGTCAGCTCTCGAAACAAAAGGTGGCCGCCGAACGCTGCAAGAGCGAGGGTCAACAGCGTGGCGAGGTTGGTCGCCAACACCCGATTGTCGAGAAAGCGGAACAAGGGCCACGACAGCACAGCCTGGCCCAAAAGAGGCTCCGTGTACATCAGCGCGCCCGGGTGCGGATAGTACGTGTTCGCGTCGAGAATCTCGGGGTAGCCGAGCGAGAGGTGGCTCGCGCCCCACCAGAGTATCCACATGCCGAGGATCGAGTCCCCGTCATCGGGCATGTGCGTATCGAGATGGAGAGAATAAGGAACGAGGAGCACGAAAACGAGAACGAGGTAAGCCAGCAACCACGCGGCGCTACGAAGCGGCGTCATTTTGGGCCTCTACGAGATTTGAACCACGGAAACACGCGGCACAGAGGTAACACAGAAGTGCGAGTTAGTTCTACTTTCCCGCGCGCAATAAACGCGCCCTCGCCAACGTCGCTCCGGGACAACTACGGGCTCGGGGCGTCGCACCGACGGTAGATGTAGAGCTCCGACAGGCTCCAGTCCGGAAGGGCGTAGTCGAATTCTTGTCCCTCGCGGATCCAAAATCGTAGCCGCCGCGCGCGAATCGGTGCGAAACGAAGCGTCATCGCAGCTCGAGCGGGATCGTTGACGAGGGCGTCCGCAAGCTCCCATTTCGTTTCGATGTCGTCGCGGTAAAAAACGCGCTCGAAGCGTTCACCTGGGCGGCTCGCTTTCAGTGTCAGATCACGCGGGAACTCATCATGAGGATAAGCGAGCCTCAAGCGCACCGCGCTAACCGTCTCTTCGCGACCGAGATCGACCTCGAGCTTCAATCCGGGAAGCTGCCGGTCGGTGTGCCAAGTCGTCTCGGGGTTGCGATCGACCGCCCATTCGTGAGGCGTCTCAGCGTCTCCTGCAAGCGTCCATTCTCCGGGATCGAGCTCATCGGCTGGCGAACAGAGGAGCGAACCCGATTCCGATTCGCCGGCGTGTCGCAGGCGAAAGACCCGCTCGTCTCCGAATCCGTAGAACTCGTATGTACGGCCCGGGAGCGGGTCGAACCTGCCTTCGGGTATGAGCCGGTCGGCGTATTGTCGTAGGAGCGCCAGGTTCTTCGCGCGCTCATCGGGCGGCCACGCTCTCGGATGGACGACGATCCGCTCGACCCCGAGCCGCTCGAGAAGCCGAATGCTGGTGGCGTCGGGAAAGCTCCGAAGCTCCCAGGCGAGGTAGCTCGTGAGCGGTGGATAGAACGAAGTCCTTCCGAACACGACCGGACGCCAGTGATACGTGGAATAGAACAAGTAGAGGGCGTGGCGTCGGAGCTGGCTTCGCGGATAGAGCGGAAGCTCGACGACGGGGTCGGCTGGCAGTGTTTGGCCGAGCCAGCGGTAGACTTCCGGAGCCTGGGCCCCTGTCGGTACGCTCGTGAACGGCTGGCCGCCGGTGAAGTGCTCGTACGGTAGCAGGACGAGGAGCGAAACTCGCACCCAAGGAAGCGCTCGCGTCGACACGCGCGAAAAGAGCGCTTTCGCGCCGAGCCCGGCGGCAACGGCGAGGCCGAAGTGGACGAAGACACACATCCGTTCCGGACTGCGAAGCACGCGGAAGAGTGGGACATGCTCGTAGAACCAGCGGTAAGGCCCCGTTCCCAACTCGGCACCGCCTACCCTTACGGTGGGGCCCAAAGACAGGATGAGCCCGAGGAGCGCGGTGGCTAAACAAAGCCACAAGAGAATCCGGGTCGGGCGTTCGGCATGGCCACGGCCGGTCACGACGCCGACAACGGCGAGCCCGATCACGAGAAAGCCCAGAAATTGGGGCGCCACACTGAGCGGAAGCTCGAATGAAAAGAAGCGCGCGAAGAAGCTTCCATCGGGCGGCCTCAAATAGTCCAACAGATCTAAACCGTCAGCGAGCGATCGCTGATAGCCGAAGTCACGGAGCATTCGCAGATACGGAATCGCCAGCAAGCCGAAAACAGCACCCGCAACCCCGATCGGCGGAATAAGCTTCGAGACGCGTCGCCAACCACCAGGCGCTCCCGGTTGCGAAGCGCCCCGTAGAGCGCCCCGAAGGTTTCCATGATGTAGCGAACGGAGCTCACCACGCTGACCGAGGAGGAGTCTTCGGCATAACGCGTCGGGATCGCCACCTCCTCGATACGGAATCCGAGCAAGACGGCCTGAATGACCATTTGGCTGTCGAAGACAAAAGCATCCGAAAAGCCATGATAGTCGATGAGTTGAAGAAACCGGCGGGAGTAGGCCTTCATTCCGCTATGAAGCTCGCTGAACGAAGTCTCGAGAAAAAGATTCTCGATGCGCGTCGTGAGACGGTTTCCGACGTAGCGATAGAGTGGCATGTTTCCGTTGCGGGGATCCTCAACGCCTTTGAAGCGGGAGCCGAAAACGAAATCGGCCCGGATAGCTCGGATCGGCTCGAGGAGTGCGGGTACCCGGTGCGGCGCATACTGGTAATCCGGGTGAAGGAGCACGACCGCGTCGGCTCCACGCTCTAGTCCCCTGGATCTTTAATTACTGTCCAAATTCGATTTGCCATGTGTATCGAGCGTTCGCTGGGCGAACCGAGCGATGGTTTCGAGGATTTGGTCGGCGGATTTCGTCCACTTGAACGGCTTTGGGTTCTCGTTGTGAGCATCGAGATAGTCTTGTATCGCAACGCGGAGCTGAGGCACGCTCGTGTGCGAGCCTCGTCGCAAGGCGTGTTCGGTGAGCAAGCCAAAGAAGCGCTCAGCGAAGTTGAGCCAAGAGGCGTGTGTCGGTGTGAAGTGAAAGTGGAACCGAGGTCGCTTGGAAAGCCAGCGTTTGATCGCCGGTGTCTTGTGCGTGGCGAGATTGTCGAGCACGACGTGGATGTCCAACTCGCTGGGAACGGCTGCTTCGATCTCAGCGAGGAACTTCTTGAACTCTAGCGCTCGATGTCGCGCGTAGCACTTTCCGAAGACTTCACCTGTTGCGGCGTCGAGTGCGGCAAACAGGTCAGTCGTTCCATGCCGAATGTAGTCGTGGTTTTGTCGCTCGGGCTGGCCCAAGCTCATGGGCAGGACAGGTTGAGCACGCTCGAGCGCTTGAATCTGCGATTTCTCGTCGACGCACAGGACGACCGCGTTATCCGGTGGGTTCATATACAGGCCAACAACGTCGCGTACTTTTTCGACCAGTTGTGGGTCTTGCGAGAGACGAAACGATTCCGAGCGGTGCGGTTGAAGCCCGAACGTTCGCCAAATACGTCCAATCGTCGAATGACTCAGCCCAAGATGCTTGGCCATCGAGCGCGTACTCCAATGGGTTCTCCCCTTTGGAGTCGTCTCCAGCGTCTTGGTCACGACTTCCTCGATCTGGTCATCGCCGATTTTGCGAGCCGCTCCCGGCCGAGGTTCGTCGTACAACCCTTCCATTCGTTGTTCTACAAAGCGTCTTCGCCACTTGCCCACCGTGCTCCTCATGGTGTGCATCTTCCTAGCAACTTCCATATTCGTCAGACCCGCCGCGCAATCCAGCACGATCTTCGCTCGGAAGGCTTGGTGCGGCGAACTACGGCTGCGTCGCGCCAGTCGCGTCAGCGCTTCGCTTTCTTGAGACGACAGCTTCAATTCGGCTTTTCGCCGGCCCTTGTGTTTCATGCATTTAGCAGATCACAGAAGTGCCGGTGTGTCTAGCTTTTTCTGTTCCAGTGGACTAGCGCCCAGTCATAACAGGTCTTCTGGTTTCCCCCATAACCTCGATTCTCAGGATGACGCTGGACCGGTATGCCCAAACTCTCTGCCACGGCAACGGTACGGTCGGGGCTGGCGTCGTCTACGACGAGTACCTCGTCCGCGCATCTTGGAGGGATCTCCCGGTAGGTTTTCTCGAGAGTTCTGGCTGCCTTATAGGCAGGCATGACGATGCACGTGCGCAATAAGCGGTCCTCCGATCGGCCCGAATCCTATCTCACCCAAGCGCGGCCGTGCAAGACGCCAAGTTACCCATCACTTGATTGCGTTCATTTGCATGCACTCAAGGCTCCAATCGCTCGAAGCGGAGGCGGTCGACGGCCAGGAACGGGCGACCGGACGTATCCTCAGCGGGCACCAGTTCGAGCAAATTGATCCGTTGCCATCGGCCAGCATGGGCAGTGAAGGCATGCTCCTTCATCTCCGCCGCGGGAAAGAACCCACCGATACGGGAGCCGTTCAGCCAGACTTCGATAGGGACCGGAGGCACCCCTTCGGGCACGGCACACTCGATATAGAAACGTATTGGCTCAGCGCGGTCGGTGGGAACGAAAATTCCTGCGCCCGGGGCTTCCGCCCATCGCACCGCTCGCCGCCTGTCTCCCCAATCCTTGACACCGCTCCACCCATTGCCGATGAACGCCGCGTCTCTCACCCCGAGATCGATGACTCCCCCCAGATTCTGCATGCTATGGAAGAGATACTTGCCCACGAGGATGTCGTATTGGGTCTTGGGGCGATCGTAGCGGCTGGCGAAGAGCCAGTTCATCGGGAACGAGAACGGGTAACCCACGCCGTCGAAGACATCCTCGAGCCCGCCCTCTGCGGCCGCCTGCCACGAGATGGTGTCGTCCACGGGGATGCGTCCCTTGCGCGACTGCTCCATGAGGAGACCGTTCGCGGTGATGAACCCAAGGAGCACGGCGCCAACGACCGCTCGTGGGTAACGCCTGGCGAGCTCGACACCGAACGCGACGGCCGTGGCGAGGCCCAACGCGAGAATGGGCAACACCGAGTCGAAGCGCCGTGCGCCGAACGATCCACCGGCCCACCAATCCGACACCGAGCTATTGACATACGTCAGCAGCACGAGCAACAACACGAACGGGAGTCCTACTCTCGGATTCCGTCGTACGAAGCCGGGAAGCCCACAGACGGCGACGAGCAGAATCGGACTCCATGAGAACAAACCGTGGCGCGACGAGAACAACGTCTCCGTGAGGAAAGGATCCCCCCAGCGCACGTAGCCTATCCCCTGTGGCACTCCGACGTAGAAGCGGTCGAAGATAATCTTCCAACTCACGAGCTGGGGGAGGACAGCGGCGAACGCGGTGGCGCCGAACACCAGTATCGGCGTCCATTCCTTTCGGCGGGCATGCGCGACGAGGTGCCACGCCGGCAGTAGACCGAAGACCGCGTTTTGCCAGCGGACGCACACGGCCGCGCCGAGAACGAGACCCAAGATAGCGTAGTCCCGTGAGGTTTTCGGACCGTCCACCCACCGATGCAAGAACAGAGCTACCAGTAGAAAGGTCAACGCGTGGGTATAGATGGCGTGGTAGGTCATGTACCAGCCAAGAAAACTCCCGAGACCTGTGGCCACGGTCGCGAGAAACGCGATCGCGGGCTCGAACCACCGGCGCAAGAAACGGTCGAGCACGAGAAGTCCGAGCCAACCGAGCAGGAGGTTACCGAGCGCAACCGTATGCAAGTAGGGATCGGAGAATCCATCGTACGCCGTCTCGACCCCGTGGACGTTGGCGAGCCACGCGCTCGCGTGGCCGAGCCAGATGAAAGGCACCCACGCAAGCGGCGCACCGACCGGGAACGTGTAGCGAGGGAGGCCGGTCTCTCGGACCGGCTGCGAGCCCCGGCGCTCCTCCATACCGAGTCGTCGGTACTGGTTGCCGAGATCGATATCGAAGTCGACCGCGACCGAATGCGCGAACGAGTAGTACCAGAGCCCGTCACCACGGAGCCGGTAGCCACGGAAGTGAAGCAGCGGCAACAACATCAACAGAAGCGCGACATAACCATAGAAGCGCCGACGCCCCTCGTCCGGGATCGCGAGCGCCAACACCAGGACGAGAGCGATCGCAAGCCTGACCGCGAAGCCCGAACTCGAGGCGGGACCGAAGAGCGAGACGCCGCCGGTCACCACGACGAGGGCAAGGTCGAGAGCCGAAAAGCAAAGCAAAAAGAGGAGCACGTTCGCGAAACGCCGACGGTTCATGCCATTGTTATATGATTCTCGAACGTGTTCCTTCAACCACGACGCGTTTTTCTGCTCGCGCCACTGCTGTTCGTCGTCGCGTGCGCGCCCGACACGACCGAGCTGGAAACGACGTTTCGCTTCGCCGACCACGTGAACGGCTCGCCTTCGACCTTCACCCGCGCGGAGCTCCCATCACTGCGTGATGCCAGCTACCAGATGGGACGGGTGACGCTCCGCGGCGAGACGCGAGCGTCTTTGTCGGTGCCGGCAGCGACCCGCTCGAGCTTCGCCGTCGATGTTCCCGCGCACGGCGTGCTCAGGTTCGCCATCGCTGCTGCGACGCTGACGAAGCCTGCATTCCGGACACCGATCGCGTTCATGGTTAGGCTCGAGAGCGACGAGGGCGACGAGATCGTTTTCCGTGAGTCCATCGCGCGCTCCGAGCGCAACCGCTGGCACGATCGCGAAATCGATCTCGCCGCCTGGGGCGGACGAAAAGTCCAGGTTGCGTTCGAAACCGTCGCCTCGACGGAGGACCCCGACATCTTCCCTCTCTGGGGAAACCCGGTCCTCACGACTTCCGATGACCACCCGGGCCTGCCGAAGCTCATCCTGATCTCAATCGACTGCCTGAGGGCCGATCACGTTGGCGCCTACGGTTACCACCGGGCCACCACGCCGCACGTCGACAGGTTTGCAGATGACGGGGTCGTCTTCGAAACCGCCATCGCGACGTCGGCGACGACTCTACCGACTCACATGTCGATGTTCACCGGTTTCACGCCGTCGGAGCACGGGGCGAGCAATCGACACATGTTGAGCGACGCGGTGCCTTACCTTCCCGAGCTACTCGCCTCCGCCGGGTTTCAGGTGGACGGCGTCGTCTCGGGGGCGTACCTCGCCCAAAACTTCGGCTTCGAGCGAGGCTTCCACTCCTATCGTTCGCTCCGACGTCCGCGGGCAGCTGAAACCGTCGATGCAGCGTTGAGCGTTTTGGACCGGGACCGAGGTCAAGCGCACTTCTTGTTCTTGCACTTGATCGATGCTCACTGGCCGTACGAGCCTCCCCCGGAGTTCGAAGAGCACTTCGGACCGATCCGCGCCAACGTTCCCGCTATGCTAAAGAAGGTGCTCGAGCAGATACCGCCGGA
This sequence comes from Candidatus Marinacidobacterales bacterium, assembly GCA_965237955.1. Lineage (GTDB taxonomy): Bacteria > Acidobacteriota > Vicinamibacteria > Marinacidobacterales > SMYC01. The sequence goes on from OZ250169.1 coordinate 7,576,118, forward strand.
GGATCCCGTCGAGATCGAGCAAGCGATCGATCTCTACGACGCCGAGATCGCCTATGCGGACCAGGAGCTCGGTCGCTTTTTCGATGAGCTCGTGAAAAGAGATCTCTATGAGAACGCGTTCATCATCGTGACGGCGGATCACGGCGAAGCGTTTTACGAGCACGACAACTGGCAACACGGCTGGACCCTGTACGAGGAGATCGTGCACGTGCCGCTCATCATCAAATGGCCCGAGAGCTCGAGGCGAGGCCGAGTCGAATCTCTGGTGAGCCAGGTCGACCTCTTCGCGACGATCCTCGGGCGAGCCGGCATTGCACCTCCCCATGCGCGTGCCCGTGACCTGGAGCCATATGCGGACGGAGCGAGAGACATCGACGCACGGAGAGTGGCCATCAGCGAGTTCACTTCGAATCCCGCTCCGGGCAAGCGTGCCACGAAACACGTTTCCCTCCGAACGCGGGACACGAAGTACATCGGGACGTTTCGCACCGGCGAGGACGAGCTGAGTGTCGAAGAGATTGCACGGGATGAGCTGTACGATCTCGTCCGCGACCCCGACGAAATGCACAACATCATCCTCCAAGCGCCGCAACACCTGGAATCCTATCGTCGAAACCTGGGCGCGTACCTCGACGAGGCACGGATTTATCGTAGCTGGAAAGAGGGCGAAGTCATCATCGAGAACGAATCGATCCGCGACAGGCTCAGAGCTCTCGGTTATCTGCAGTGATCGAAATGGCCGGAGTCTTGCGTGACCGGCGAGCGCAACTGTATGATTTCGCGGAATGTTACTCCATCCCGAGCCGCGAAAAAGCCGCCGTCGAGCCCGATGGGCCGGCTAAGGTCGTTCCGGCGCACGGCAGGCTCGGTCGCGTCCCTGAAGGATGAGCTCACGACTCCACGAAGGTTCCTGAGCGCAGAGGCTGACCCCAATGGGAGCCACTATCCGGGTTCGTCAGATTCCCGAGGGCCGACGGAGACGCGATCCACGCGGACGCCCTGCGACGCAGGCTCGCCGGCCCGGGACCAGACCGGCGCATGGAGACGAATCACGATCGCTTCGCCCGGCTCTGTTTCGAAATCCAACTCGTAGGCACGGATCGTCCGGTCGAGCACGAAAGGCTGTACCCTGCCCCCGTTCACGCGGACTTCGACGTTCGGGCTCGGGAGGATCGATGGGTACGGCGATCCCATCTCGATCACGAGCCGGTGACGGGACGCCGGGTACGTCGGGACCAGCCGAATCCAGGACGTGTCGCGGGTCCAGCGGTGAAAACCGGGAGGCGCCACGCCGGCCTCGCTCTTCTGCAACAAAGGCGATCGGGACTCGCGAAGCTTTGCTCGCTCATCGCCTCTCGGATGCATGAAGCCGCGCACCGCTCCATAGTCTCCCCATCCGAGCTGAATCACGTCCGTTTGGGGAGGTGGAAGCTCGCGCCAAGCGATCTCCAACATGAGCCGCGGGTCGACGTTCCACGACGCACGGTCGGCGCTTCGGATCGCGTCAGTGAGCTCGTCGAGCTCGTCGAGGTCGTCGTCCCGGCCCGCCTCTCGCAACAGCTGAGGCAAAACGACGCGGGGCGTCCAATTCAGAGAAGCGACTTCCTGCGCTCGTTGGTAAGCCTCGATCGCCTCCTCGGCCCGCCGCTCCCGCGCGAGCCAGTGACCGTAGTCGAGCCACGGTCGCGGCGAGCGCCCGGCGACATCGGCGGCCCGGCGGACCTCGCGACGCGCTTCGTCGATCGCCCCCTGCTCGACGAGCTCCGGTACGGAACGTAGCATCCACGAGCTCCGCGCGCCTCGAGCCGCCGGAGCCCAATAGGGATGTACGGTGATGAGTGCGACGACGACACCGAGCGATAGCCCCACGTAAGTCGCGACACGTCGCCCCTCGGCGAACAGAACAAGAACGCCGCCTGCTGCTCCCGCGAACAAGAACGGGAAGAACACGTTCCGATAGCGAAGCTCGTTGTGGAAGAGCACCACGACCATCAGCAGGTAGTAGCCAACCCACAAAAGCGTGAGCCGACGCGCCGGCGATGGACGGCCGGACAAAAGCCAGGGGAAGAACAACACCACGCCGGCAATCAGCGGAATATCGCCGAACAAAACGTGCGCTGGATGTCGCCATGCCGGTTCGGGGTAGTCGATACCGAGCCAACCGTGCAGGCCGTCGGGTCTCAGGAAGTGCCAGAAGTTCGTCGACACTTTCCTGGCGAAATGATCGGGACGCTCTCGAATGCCTCGAAGCGCGACGTCCACCGCGAGAGCTCGTCGGTTCGGCCCCGGTCCCAGCCTGCGGACTTCGGCTTTCATCGCCCGCCGCGGCTCGTTGTCGTTGTAGAGATTGAAGAACGAGACCGTCTCGATGAGAACCGGATCTCCGATCACGAAAATGTTGCGCGCCGTCCATGGCAGGATAACGACCGAACCACCGAGGCCTATGAAGACGGCGAACACCCAGTTGCGACGCGCTTCGTCGAGCGAGACATCACGCAGAAAGAGCCGCCACAAGAATACGATCGCGAAAAAGACCGAGGACACGGCGCGCGTCATCGCGGAGAGGCCGAGAACGACCCCGGCGCCGAAAGCTCTCCCGCGACCGGGTGCGTCCGATTCCCGTAGGAGCAGAACGCTCGCCACCATGAACAGCGCGGTGTGCAAGTTCTCCGTCAGCGTCCAGTTGAGTAGCTCGATCGAAGTCCAGAAAAATATGTAGACGACGCCCGCCAAAAAACCCCAGGGTCCTGCGAGCCGTCTTCCGAGGATCGCGACCGAGACTGCGACGATGGCATCCAGCACCGCGTGAATGATCCGAAACGTCAGCAGGTCGGCGCCGACGACTTCGAACAGCGCAGCGAGCACCAAGTAGTAAAGAGGCGCGACCGTCCAACTCTGCCATAAGCGCCACTCGTCACTGCCGAGAATGAACGCCAGAGGCTCGGGGTGCTCGATGATCCTGAGAGCGTTGTTGTAATAGCTGTAAGGGTGGCCGTACAGAATCGGTAGATCTTGAGCTACGAGAAGAACGATCCTGACGAGAAACGCTACAACAAACACGCTGGAAAGCGTGGGCGGACTACCGCCGGAGCCCGATCTCGACCGCGCGCAACAACTCGTCGAGAAGCTATCGCTCGCCGAGCGGGTCACGTTTCGAGGTTTCGTGCCAGTCCCCGAGCTCGACGGTGAGCGACGCAAGGCTTCGATCTTCGTCATTCCCAACGTGGACTCGACGACGGCGCGGCTGTTTACTTCGCCTCTCAAGCTCTTCGAGGCCATGGCGTCCGGTCGGCCCATCGTTTCTTCCGATTTGCCTTCGATGCGCGAAGTTCTCACCCACGACGAGAACGCGCTTCTCGTGCCTCCTGGAGATTCGCACGCGCTCGCGGCGGCGATCGAGCGACTCCTCGCCGATGGTGAGCTCGGAGCACGTCTTGCGGCCAGGGCCTTCGAAGACGTGAAGGCCTACACCTGGGATCGCCGCGCCGAGGCTATCGAGACGTTTGCGAACGGGCTGGTCGGATGCAGCTGACGTTTGTCGTTCTCGCGGTTCTGGCTTTGTTACCGCTGTTCCTTCCTGCACGCAACAGAAGGGTGCGGATGAGCAAGCTCGCCGCGCTGGTCATTCTGCTGGCGCTGGCGGTCTTCGTTGTCCCGCCGCTCTTTTCGGGCTTTCAGAAGCTCCATGCGCCGCTTCGAGCTCGACTGGATGGTCGCGAGCTCGATTTTGGCTCACTGGGGCTCGAGGATCGGCGTGCCCTCAACCGGCTCGCGGGCCGCCGCCGCAATGTCGAGCTCGACATCACCGGCTTCCTCTACGCCCCTAGCAACGGGGAGTACGAGCTCGCGCTTTCCTGCGACGACCGGTGCTCGCTCACGCTCGACGGAGAGGAAGTGCTGGCGACAGAGAGAAACGCGTCGACGCCGATCGAGCTCGAGCGCGGACTGCACGCGCTACAAATCGACTACGCTCAGAGCGGTGGGCCGGCCCACTTGAGCCTCGCCTGGTCACGCCCCGGCATCCTGAATCTGCTGCCGTTGCCTCAATTCGTGGTCGGGCGGGCCGAGGCATGGACGGCGTGGACGCTCACACTCAAAAGGCTGAAGCTCGTCGCCGTTGTAATAGGAGCCCTTCTCGTCTATGGGGGGCTCTTCTGCGTGTGGGTGACGACAGCTCCGGCGCTACGGCGGGAGCTGGTCCGAGCCTGGCGTCTGTGGTGGGAAGCGTCGCTTCGAACCATCAAAAAACCAGTCGCGATCCCTCGCGCCGAGCTCGTCAAGCGACGACGAGCTCGGCGCCATCGATTTCCGCCATCGCTCGGATCAGAACGTCGATGCCTTTCCATGGATAGAGCTGACCGATGTAGAAGACTTTCGCGCCGGTATCACCGTCAACGGGGGTAATGGGGGGAGGTATCGTGTCCACCGAGCGGCAGCCATCGGCGATGACGAGAGAGCTCGTGCCTTCGCCATGTCGTTTTTCTAGCGCATCCAAGAGCGCGGCGGTAATCGCAACCGTGCCTGAGGCTTTTCGCCACACGCGACGTTCGCGCGCATCGAGTCTCCGGAGCTTCGTCGCCGACGGCGGGTCGCGTCCCTCGTACATCTGGGCCCGTTCTTCCGCGAACACCGCGGCGACGGTGTGCGCTTCATAGACGATGGTGGCGTCCGCGATCTTCAACGCGAGATCGGCGAGCACGAGATCGCGCGTGTAGACAACGTCTCTCCGGTCCGAGCGGAGAAGAAGCGTCAAAGCGTACGCGAGAAACCCGAGACGCCCCGGTAGAAGAACGCGCCGCAAGCGGAGATTCTTCACCGGGGCAAGACCATAAAACGCGAGACACGCTTCATCGGAGCGCGCGTCCGAGCGACGCACGGCGAGCTCGACCTCGACGCCGCGCCGCGCCAGTGCGTGGCAGGTTTCGATGGTCTGGATCCCGTTGGCCCGCTCCATCGGAAAGCGAATGTCGGCGAGATACAGGAGTCTCATGAGCCGTCCACGATCTCGTACACGACGTCGTTTCCGATACGAATGCGCACCGGCATTTTCTCGCGGTAGCGGAACATCTCGGCTTCGAGATGGCGCCGTCGCGGTTGCGGGATCCGGTCGTAGTGGATGATGACGTAGCGAACCGGCGCGCGCTCGAGGAGATAGCGCAAGATGCGCGACGTCGGAAAGTGACGTAGGCGCCCGACGAGCTCCCAGTAGTCGTTCGGCCACCAGCCGCTGAAGCCATTGACGAGCGGCTTCCAGTGGACCGTCGAGTAGTACATATAGAGAGACTCTTCGATGATCTCTTCACTTTCGTGGATGGGAAGCGTCAGGATGGCCCCTTCCGATGCGATCTTCCCGAGCTCCTCATAGATCGCTGGAACGGCTGGCGCTTCCGGCATCGCACGAGCTAGTGAGTAGGTTGAGTAGTCGAAGAGCATGAGCGCGACAACGCCTGCACCTACCCAAGCTCGTCGGCGCCGAACGAGCGACAACACGCCGGAAACACCGTAGCCCACGAGAACCGAGCCGCCTATTAGTGCTAGCACCGAAATGCGCGCCGGCACCCGCATACCCGCGAACCCCGGCACGTGCCGATAGAAGAACCGGTAGGGCATGGGAGCTCCGGAAGCGGTCTCCGGCCCGAGCGACAACACAACGGCTAGAGCGGTAAGGACGGTACAAAAGATCCAGAAAACACGACGCGTGGGCTCGCGCCCCCGGCCCCAATAGATACCGAGCGCGGCGAGAACCATCGCCATGAACCCCGGATAGAGCGCCTTCTCCGATCGCAGCTGGGGAGGCAGCAACCTTACGTGAGGCGCTTTGTTGTAGGCGCTCGGCCGGAAGTAATCCGATGGCGCGGCGGAGAACTGAACCACGTCTTCATAACGCCGGTAGAAACCACGATCGCGATTGCGCTGGTACGGAAGGAGGAACGGTAGCGCAACGATGAAGACGGTGAGTGCGCCGAATGCGAGCTCGACGATGCGGCGCCCGTTCAGAAGCGAGCGTCCAAGAGCAAGAAGAACAACACCGAAAACGACGACCGCGAATGTCAGGTACACCGCATAGTAGTTACACGAAAGAACCTGAAGCAGAGAGAACAAAACCACGCCGGCGAGCCAGCGGCGCCCGCCGTTTTCGAGATAGCGAACGAGACACCAGAACACGAACGGGAACCACTGGAAGGTGAGGAGCTGAACGTGGAACAAATGCAAGAACCGGTACGGCGCAGCAAGAAACACGGTTCCCGCGGCGAGCGCGGCCCAACCGTTGTCGGTGAGCTCACGCACCAGCAGATACATGCCGAGGCCGGATAGCGCGAACGAAAGCACGACGGCGACGTTATAGGCGAGAACGAGATTCTCTGTCGCGACATAGAACGGCCAAACGACGGCCGCGATGCCGAAGAGGTGCTCGGAGTAAGCGAGCGTGTCCGGCCGCGGTGAGAAGATGTTTGCATCGAATAGCGAAAGCGGAGCCTCGGGCAAGATGTGAAAGTTCCACCCGAGGGCCCAGTAGTTCAAGAGCGAGTCCGGGCTTGCGCTCAATGCGGTCGTGAGACGCGCCGCGAGAGGCCACGTTAGCCAGAGGGTAGTCGCGAAAAAATAAGCGGCGGCGCACCAAGAGCTCTTCGTGCTCATTCGGCGACCATCATATCGGAAGGCGGTAGAATGAGGCGCGCTCATGAAGAGGCTTCGCGTCCTTGTCGTTGTTGCCGTTCTTGCGCTGGGGTTTGCGCTTCAAATCTATTTCTCGAGCTCTTACCCGCAGCCGATCCTGTTCGGCGACCCGGGCGCCTACTACGTCGTCGGCCAAAAACTCCAACAAGCCGTCGAGCGTCTGAGAGCGGGCGACGACATCGCGACCGTCTACGAATCCGTGCGCGGCGTTCTCTATTTCGCCGGAGTCGGGTCGGTCTATGGCATTATCGACTCACTGTCGCCGCAGAATATTCCCTACTTCCGGGCCGTGCTGAGTGTCTTCAACACGCTCGCGATGCTCGGTTGTTTCTACCTGGCGCGACGCCTGGCGGGCTCTTACTGGGGTGGCCTCACGGCGCTGGTCCTTGCCGCCATATACCCGCCGTTCTCGGTTCAAACGGGATGCCTGTTTCCCGACCCGATCACCGGATGCCTGTTCGTATGGTCGGCGTACTTCTACTTGCGAGGTATCCAGGATCGCAGCAACGGTTTCATGGTCGCCTCTGGTCTCGCTCTCACCGGAGCCCTTTTCATTCGCTCACAACTCTTCAACTACGTCATCGTCTTGTTGCTGATCACGGTCGCGGCCACCGCCTTGTGGTGGTGGCGCGATCAGAGGAGGCTCGTCGCCGCGCTACTAATAGGCTCTTTGCCGTTCACGATGCTCTGGCTCGGCATCGTCCGCTCGGTAGGCGACGACGTCGAAGAGATCGAAGCGTTCGGCAACTTCACGTTCAAAAAGCAATATCCGTACGGCTTCTGGCAGTTTCTCGATTCGGACGGGTGGATGGGCCCCTACCGTCTCCGCCAAGAGCCGTACTACCGCGCGATGGAGGCGAAGGCAGAAGACGATCCGGGGCTTCTCGAGTCGTATCCGCGTCAACTCGCTTTCACGGCGCGATACGTTGTCTCGCGGCCCACCGAATCGATCGCGGTTGTCCTCGACAACGTGTTGCGCCTTTATGATCGGCCCGCGAACGATTACAAGTGGGACTACCCGTTCAGCTACTCCACACAAGTGATCTACCAGAGACTACTCGTCGTGCTCTCGGTGGTCGGCTTCGTCGTCGTGACATCGCGTCACCCGAGCCGCGTTTTCGTGTTCTTCGTACCCGCGTGCCTGGCGCTTCTCCACGGGCTCAGCTATCCGTGGCCGCGCTTCAACCAGCCTGCGATGCCGATTCTCATCGCGGTTGCGGGCGCGGCCGCGTACTGGGGCTGGTGCCGGCGTCCCCGGCGATGGCGACCGCTCATCCTCGCGGCAGTTGCAAGCGCTTTTCTCTTCACTCTCGGCGCACTCTCGCGGGCGTCGCTTCCGGAGCTAACGCGCGTTTTGTTCGCGGTCGGGCGCATCGCTTTCTTGGCGATTCCGTTCGTTTTCGCCGCGTTTTGTGAGAACGACCGGCGCGCTCGCGTGCTCGCCGCAGGAGCTTGGCTCAGCCTCGCGTTGCTCGTGACGGTCCACGACTTGCGAAGCCCATCGTGGCACGAGACATCGGTGCGTCTCGGAAAAGCCCGCCAACAGATCGCTTTGTCGCACGAGGCACTTCGAGAAATCAGCGGTGGAAGCGAGGCCTTCGCCGTCTTCGACCTCCACATACCCGACGGCGATCCGAGCGGCGTTTCCGTGAGCATCAACGGACACGACGTCTCGACCGAGTTGGTGCCGACGATGCCGCGCTTCGGCGAGTCGCTGGCGGCCGGCGGCCGAAACCGACGAGAGTATCGACAGTGGTGGGCCGTACCCTTGCGGGCGGATCTACTACCGCCATCGGCGCCGGCACGGCTCGAGCTCGAGGTGTCCGCAACCGAACGCACAGACGTCGTGCTGTACGGAGATCGTTTTCGCGATCAGGACCGGTTCTACGAAGGGCCGTCGTTCGGCGACTGGCCTCACCTGGCACAAGTGAAGCTCGAATACGACGGCGACTACCGACTCCCCGTGCGCGTGCCACTGGCGAGAGCGCGTACTGAGGTCGACACCGCGAGCGTGCATCGCATGCGCGTGATCACGCTGAGCTCGAACGAAGGACGCCTCGTCTGGGAGAGCGAACCGGTGTCAGCGGGAGGGCCGAGGGCGCTCGCGTTTTTCGCGTACTCGGGCAATCGCGGCGAAGCGGAGATTGCCGTGTCCGGCCAAAGTCTCGCAACGTTCCCTCTCGGAAGCATGGACGATTTCGATATCGACGGTCTCTGTCACCGGGCCGAGCCGGCGCGCGGTGGCATGGCGTACGGCGGCTACGTTGTCTTCATCGATGCGGTGGAGGACGGCCCGGTAACGATGTCGGTGCGTTTCCGATCGGGGATGAGCATCGAGCCCATGTTCTTGAGTCTCGACCAGCGCAACCACGACCTATCAGAGCTCGTGTCGCGCTGCGGTCGTGAAGACGTTCCGATCGCGGGGCTTTCGAGGATCGTGGAAGCGGAAACAAACAGCTACCCGGCCGATACCGGCCGGTGGTCGGTCGCCAGCGTGTTCTAGTCGCTTCAAGCCTCCGATGCAGCCGAAGAGTATAATTTCGCCACGTCATGCGAGCTTTGCGATGGATCGGTGCGGCAGGACTCGTGTGCGGGTGCGCGTGCACTCAGGCACCGCCCGAGACACCCGAGCCAATCTTCTTCGCTGACGTCGAAAGCATAAGTCTCGGCTACGAGACCCGACACGCGATTGCCGTCGCGGCAGCGTCTTCGAAGACGTTCCGAGTCCACGTGCCGGCAAACGGCTCACTGCGGTTCGCGATCGCGACCGCCGAACCCGACGAAGCCGTCATGTTTCGCGCGTTGGTCGACGGGAATCCCGTGTTCGAGAAGACACTCGCGAAAGAAGACGGCGATCATTGGTGGGATCAACCTCGAGTCGATCTCGAACCGTGGGCCGGCGAAAGCGTCGACGTCACTTTCGAGACTGACGGCAGAGCGCTCTGGGGAAGCCCCGTTATCGAGACTGAAGACGCCCCGCCGTTTGGGCCGAACCTCATCGTGATTTCGATCGATTGTCTGCGTGCCGATCACGTCGGCGCCTATGGCTACGAAAAACCCACGACGCCCGCGATCGACGCGTTTGCCGAGGACGCCGTGGTCTTCGAGGAGGCTTCGAGCACGTCGTCGTGGACCATCCCCGCCCACATGTCCATGTTCACGGGCCTTCCACCGCTGATGCACGGTGTGAGCGAGTCGCCGGACGACTACTGGGCGGGGCGGGCGAAGACGCTGGCACCGACGGTACCCTATCTCGCCGAACTGTTGGCCCGCCGCGGCTACGAAACCGCAGGCGTCGTCTCGAGCGTGCCCATGTCGCCACGGTACGGCTTCGACCGCGGATTCCGCGTTTATCGTGTTCACGCCGCCAAAGCAGAGGAAGTCGTCGACTCGTCGCTCGATCTCGTCGCTCGCTTCGGCAAGCGTCCTTTCTTCCTCTTCGTCCACTTTTTCGATCCGCACTGGCCGTACTTGCCGATGGTGGAGTTCGGGAGTTACGCGGAAGAATTCATTGCGCGTTTCGGGGAAAGACCGGAAGACATCTCCGAGCTCATCGCGCGGCACAATGGTAAAGCCCTGGGCGCGCGTCCCGAAGACGCCGAGGACGTGCGCACGCTTTATGATGCCGCACTTGCGTACGTCGACCGTGAGCTCGGACGTCTGTTCACCGAGCTTGCCGAGCGCGGCCTCTACGAAGACGCTTTCATTCTCCTAATCGGCGACCACGGCGAAGCGTTCTACGATCACGAGACGTTCGGACACGCCAAGACGCTGTATCGGGAGTTCACCCACGTGCCGCTCATCGTGAAATGGCCCGGCGAAGCGTCGAAGGGACGTGAAGACACACCCGTCAGCCAGGTCAACGTGTTCCCTACCGTCCTCGAGGCCGCCGGTATCACGCCTCCCCCGATGGAAGGCAAGAGCCTGAGACGGCCTCCGGCAGCGCGAGGCCTCGTTCTGGATGCATCGTGGGAGGACCGCTTTCGCCGCGAAACGATGCTTGCGGTTCGCCAGGGAGATTTGAAGTACATCGCCTACTTGCCGTTGTTGCCGGTGGAGAAGCTTTCGCTCGACGACGTCCTGCGCGAGGAGCTCTTCGATCTCGCGCGCGATCCAGCGGAGAGCGAGAACTTGCTCGACGCGCTCCACTCGGCGGACGAGCTGGAACCGTTCCGGGAGCGCTTGGCCGCCTACATCGAGATCGCGAAGGTCTACCGCTCCGAGCACGAGGGTAGCACCATCACCATCGACGAAGATGTCCGCCGCAGTCTGGAAGCGCTGGGATACGTAACTCGGTGACGACGCCCGCAGTCTCCGTGGTCGTGCCCGCCTACAACGAAGCGGCACGTCTGGGTGCGAGTCTCGAGCGGATTACCGAATACTTTCGATCGCTATCGACCGGCTTCGAAGTGGTCGTCGTGGACGATGGCTCCACCGACGATACCGCGTCGATCGCCCGCGCCGCAGGCGATCCGGTCCGGCTCGTCGAGCTTCCGGAAAACCGGGGCAAAGGCGCCGCGGTTCGCGCCGGAGTGGCGGAGAGTCGCGGACGTTCGATTCTTTTCACCGACGCGGATCTCTCGACCCCGATCGACCAGTGGAAGCCCATTCATGACAAGCTCGAGGAGGGATACGACGACGTCGTCGGCTCCAGCGGACTGGCGGACTCGCGCATCGAGCTTCACCAGCCGTGGTTCCGCGAGCACATGGGGAAGACGTTCAACTGGATCCTGAGGCACAGCCTGCCGCTCGAGCTCAAGGACACGCAATGCGGCTTCAAGCTTTTCGAATCGGCCGCGGCGAAGCGACTCTTCGGTGCATCGCGCATCGACGGTTTCGCCTTCGATGCGGAAATTCTCTTCCTCGCCGGACGCTTCGGCTATCGCGTCGGTGAGCTACCCGTTCCATGGTTCGACTCGGTGCCGAGCAGGGTGCACGCGCTCTGGCACAGCGGACAAATGCTGAAGGACCTTTTCCGGATCCGCCTCTTCGATCTGACCGGCGCCTACGAATCAGCAAAGGCCGAACCATCGATCACCACAACCAAAATTATCGCAGAGACACAGAGTTCGCAGAGAAAGCAAGAATCACCGGCACGGCACTCTAGAGAGAGCTGATTCTTTTCCGTCGCGTCTTTGCGCCCGTTGGCGTTTGTTTTTCTAACTTTGTTCAGAAGCGGCGGCGCGGTTTCACCAAGTGACGGCGGTCAAGGACATAGCGCAGCGGTGTTCCCAGGCGCTCGACGACGGCAAGCTCTTCGCCGTCCATCGATCGGTGGCAGCCCCACCGCGTCGTACCGACAAGAAAGTCGGCATCCTCTTCCTCGCGGGTGCGGCTCAAGTAATTCGGAAAGAAAGTCGTCACGCTCGGGGGATACGAGCAGACGAAGACTCGATACGGCGGCGGGGCTTCGCTTTCGGACTCGATGTGCTCGACGAGTAAGCGCACCGCCTCCCGGTTGCTGTTGCCCCAGTAATCGGTCTCGTAGCGGCCGTGCGCACCAGAGAGCCCTCCGACGAACGCGTTGAAGTAAACGTACTCATTCGGGTGGAGACGCACCATGATGGCGCCGAGATAGACGAGATACACGCCTGCGAGCGCGAGGCTAAATCGGGCCGCCGCCGGGCGCCACGCTAACAAGCGCTCGTAGGTGAGCTCGAGAGCGCGAGCCGCAAGACAGGAAAATAGCGGCACGACGAACAACACGTGCCGCATCCCGTCGTAGATGATGGGCCTTTGGATCGCGATGTAGACGATTGGGAAGAGCGCTGTGAACAGAACGAGTACGTGGGCCCTGCCCTCCCAGAGCGCATACACGAGCGCGAGACCGATCAGGAGAATCTCCGGTAGCGTGATTAAAAGCCACCGAGAAACATAGCTCGCGGGAATTTGCGTCGAGTGGATCTCGCTTCCCGCAAACAAAACGGTGCCCCGCCACGTGAAATTGGACATCACTTCGAACGCTTCGAACGGAGCGCGCAACGGACGGGTCTGCGCCCACGGCCAAAACGCCAGCATCACGAGCCAAGCGGTTGCCACGATCTTGGCGGCGCCGAGCGACAGCGCCTTGATGTCCGCGAGCGTTTTGGGAAATGAGAGCAGCACCGCGAGTCCGAGATAGCCGAAGAGCATCAGTCCCCCGACGCGGATCGCGAGCGTCATCCCGATGGCAAGCCCGGTCTTGAGCGCGAGCGAATTCGGCACGCGCGGGAGCACCGGCAAAAGACGCACGAGACAATACGTCGACCAGACGTAGCCGACGGCGAAAGGAATGTCTTTCGGGTTGTTGAAGCCGTGCCCCCACCATCTCGGCGTCAACATCAGAACGAGCGCCGCGATGAACGCGGTTCGGACACCACCGAGCTCGCGTGCGAGAAACCAACACCCGAGCACACCGACAAGCGCCACGAACGCGTTCAATAAATGACGGGTGTCGTACAGCGCGAGCGGTGAAAGCCGGGTTCCGACCGCGCACATCAAATCGAACGCTGCGCCGTAGTACTGGAGGTCGAGATAGCGGTACGCCTCGCGATCGGTAAACCCGAGGTGATGTATTCGAGGACGCCGTCGCCGTAGCGGACGTGGAAGGATTCGTCCCACGTCACGCCGTAGTCGCCGAATGTGAACAGTACCAGCGCCGTCGCGAGCGCGAACAATAAAACCGACCACCGAAGGTAGGACATCGCGAGCGAGTCTATCGTAAGGCTGGTCGCTGGTCTTCAAGGCCGGGTGTCGGCTACCACCGTCACTTCAAAGCCCTGGTTCGAGGCATCCTCCGTCACCGTGAGACGATCCTCAGCAATGCCACGGCCAGCGACGGCGTCGGCCACGGCCTTCGCTCGTTGCTCGACGAGCGCCGGGTCTTCGAGCGGTCCGCGATGCCCGCGCACCTCGGCCCGGACCTCCGGATGCGCTTCGAGCCAATTCGCGATCGTATCCAGCACTCGGTCGGCATCGTCGTCGAGAGCGGCTTCGCCCCGCGAGAACACGATCGTCGCACTCGGCCGGCGCGCATCGTCGAACGGCGTGTGACCGGGCGGCGGCTCGTCCACGATCTCGAGTGTGTAGTTTCCGTCGGTGGCCCAAACCTGGCACCACGTCTCACCGCCGTCTTCCCTCATCACGGTGAACGTCATGCGGTTTCCGGCGTCGCGATGGATCACACCACGGAGGCGACCGCTCTCGGCAACGAAGTGGTCGATGATAGCGGAGCGGACCAGCTCACCCTGCACGTCGTATTCGAGACGCCAGTAGCGCCCGTAGACGGTCTTGCGCGTGCGGCGGTTGTCCTCCCGATACACGACTATCATGTCGTCGTCTTTCGCGTCGCTCGCAACGACGAGAACCGAGTCGGGAACGGGTTGGATCAGGGGATGCCCCTCGGCCACGAGCGTGAGAGAGAACACGACCGCGAGGGCGCTCATCTCGCCAGTATAGACACGATAGTGCGCTGCTGGTCGTCGGTCATCTCGGGGAACATCGGAAGCGCGAGCGTTTCCCGCGCCGCGCGCTCGGCCTCGGGAAAGTCTCCGGGCCCATGGCCGAGGTCGGAAAAGCACGGTTGCAGCGGAAGCGGCACCGGATAGTAGACCGCCGACGCGACTCCCTCGTCCGCGAGCCGCTCTTTCCAATCATCGCGCTCGTTGGTGCGGATCACGTACTGGTGATGGACGTGATCGCGAATCGCCTCAGGAAGCGCGACCCGCCCGCTCGAAACCAGCCCGCTTTCCTGAAAGAGCTCCGTGTACCGGCGCGCTTTCTCCCGCCGGCGCTCGGTCCATTTCTCGAGATATCTGAGCTTCACGTTGAGGACGGCAGCCTGGATCGCATCCATCCGGAAGTTGCCGCCGACGACGTCGTGCAGATACGTGGTCTCCGCGCCGTGAGTCCGTAGCCGTCGGAGAGCACGGGCGTACCCGTCGTCACCGGTCACCACCATGCCGGCTTCGCCCATCGCGCCGAGGTTCTTGCTCGGGTAGAACGAAAAACAAGCCATCACGCCGAAGCGCCCGGCGCCCTCGGCACCGAGCGCCTGGGCCGCGTCCTCGATCACGACGAGCCCGTGTCGATCCGCAATCGCAACAATCGCCTCCATCTCGGCGAGCTGTCCATAGAGGTGCACCGGAACGATCGCTTTCGTGCGGTCGGTGACAGCTTTGTCGACGTCGGCGGGATCGATATTGAACGTGCGCTCGTCGATGTCCACGAAAACCGGCGTCGCGCCCAAGCGGGCGACCACGCCCGCGGTGGCAAAGAACGAGTAAGCGGTCGTCACCACCTCGTCGCCGGGGCCCACGCCGAGAGCCATAAGGCTCATCAGGAGCGCGTCGGTTCCGGAGGAAGCGCCGACGGCGTGCGCTACGCCGCACACCTCCGCAATTCCCTTCTCGAGCCGCTCGACCTCCGGGCCGAGAAGGTAGCGCCCGCTGTCGACGCAACGGGTGAGCGCGGCGAGGAGCTCATCGCGAATGGAAGCGAGCTGTGCCTCGAGATCAACGAGCGGAATCTTCGGTGCCATCGCGGTTAGAGTATATGAGATCCGTTTGAAAGACTCTCCGTGCTGGAATAACATACGCGCCGCCTACAACAAATCAAGGTGGGTTCATCGACGTGACCACGATTATTACGATGCCGGCCTACAAGGCCGCGCAGACCATCGAGAAGACCTACCGTGAGATTCCCGAGGATAGCTACGACAAAGTGCTCGTCGTCGACGACGCGAGCCCCGATGACACCGTCGCCGTCGCCGAGAGCCTCGGGCTCGAGACCCGTCGCCACCCGAACAACCGGGGCTACGGCGGGAACCAGAAGACGTGCTACAACTGGGCGCTCGAGGAAGGCGCCGATGTCGTGGTGCTCCTCCATCCGGACTACCAATACGCACCCCAGCGGGTGCCGGCGCTCATCGAGCCCATCATCGGGGGACGGGCGGATTTCACGTTCGGATCGCGGTTCGCCGACGGAGGCAAGCCGATGGACGGCGGCATGCCGCTCTATCGGTTCATCGGGAATCGGCTCACCACGTCGATCGAGAACTTGGCTTTGGGAACGTCGTTCAGCGAGCTCCACAGCGGTATGAAGGCTTACTCGCGGCGATTCCTCGGGCTCATCGGCTACCACGACTTCTCCGATCGGTTCGTCTTCGACTCCCAATTGCTCATCCGTGCGGTCGTGCTCGGGTTTCGTATCAAGGAGGTCGCGATCGAGACGCGCTACGCCGAAGAATCTTCCTCCGTCGACATCCCGAGCTCGATGCGTTACATCGCGGAGACGTTGGGCGAGCTCTATCGCGCACGACGAGACCGGGATCGACTGAAGCAAGAGTTCTTAGAACGCGAAAACGCCCTCGGGCTGTAAACCCGTGAAGCTCTCGGTGTTCACGCCTTTGCCCCCGATGCCCACCGGTATCGCGGACTACAGCGAGCTTCTCCTCACCTCTCTCGCCCAGAGTGACCGAGTCACCGTCGAAGCGTTCTGCCCACCGACCGGCGCGCCGCAATCGTTTCCCGTTCGCGACCCGTCGATGTTTCCCAAGACGTTTCGAGGTCGCGATCGCACGATGTTCCACGTCGGCAACAGCGAGCATCACGACTTTCTGTACCCGTATTTGTTCGAGCACCCTGACGTCCTCGTGCTCCATGACCTCGTCGTGCACCACGCGCGTCTCAACGCGTTCATGGAGAGCCCGGAGCTTCGCGACTACCGCGCGGACATGGGCGATACGGTCAAGCGCGCGCGCGCGCACGAGCAACTCGACGCCTACCGTCGAGAAGTGGCGGACGCCTATCCCAAAAACGGCGCGGCCATCGCCGAGATCGCAATTCGAATCGGCGGCGGCAACTTGCTGTATGTGTACCCGCTCTACGAGCACCTCGTGCGGCGGAGTCGACTCACCCTCGTCCACGGGACGACCGCACGCGACGACATCCTCGAGCGGTGTCCGGAAAGCGACGTCAAGCGCGTGCGCATGGGTATCTCGCCGCCGGACGTGGTCGATCGCGAAAAAGCACGCGAGCGTCTCGGGCTTCCGGATGGTCTTCTCCTCGCGTCGTTCGGGCTCGTGACTCCGGAAAAACGCATCAGCATGGCGCTACGAGCGCTCGTGCGAGTGCGAGCGAGCGGGATCGACGCTCGATACGTCCTCGTCGGTGGAACGGTGGAGCACTACGATGCCCGCGCCGAAGCGGTCGCGCTCGGCATCGACGACGCCGTGACGTTCGTGGGACGGGTTCCGGAAGAGACGTTTTGGCTCTACGCGTTCGCCGCCGACATTTGTCTGAACCTTCGCTACCCGTCGGCCGGCGAAACTTCGGCGACGCTCCTCAGGCTTCTCGCGTGCGGGCGTCCGGTCATGGTGACCGATCAAATCCATGTTGCGGACTTCCCGGACTCGGTCGTCGCGAGATCGCGCCTCGAAGGCGACGAGGACGGACTCTACTGCGATTTGGTGGACCTCATCCGCGCCCCGCACCGCCGCCGCGAGCTTTCCCAGAGCTCGCGCGCCTTCGTTTTACGAGAGCACAGCGTGGAAGCGATGGTCGAGGACTATCTCGATGCTCTCGGTAGCATATAATCGTATAATCAAGAAATGGCGGCACCGCACCAGAGCTTCGTCCGCAAGCTGAAAAACAGCGTCACCCGGACGAGGCGCGGCTGGCAGACGAAAAAGCTCAAAGAGCGCGCCGACGGCGTGGCCGATCCTCTACCCCACTTCGTGGTCTACGAGCCGACGCTTCTGTGCAACCTCCACTGCAACTTCTGCTACGTCGCCGACATCTTGAACCCGGAAGACTGGCGCTCGAAGGAGCTGAGCCTCGAGGAGCTCGACCGCATTTTTCCCACCGGTGAGGTGAAATCGTACAATATCACCGGCGGCGAGCCCTTCGTCCGGAAGAACCTCATCGATATCTTCACCCTCTTCAAGAGCAAGGGCATGCGGTGTGACTACATCACCACCAACGGCACCGTGATCAAGGAAGACCGCGCGGTCGCGCTCGCGGATCTCACCAAGTCCGGGTTCTTGAAGCACATCAGCGTTTCCATCGACGGTCCGCCGGAGTTCCACGACGTCGTGCGCGGACAAAAAGGCGCGTTCCAAAAATAGGCCGACAACATCCGCTTGCTCCGGAGAGTGTTCGCGACCCGAGGCATCGCGGCTCCAGTGTCGATCAACACGACCCTGACCGCGGGCAACTTGCATTTGCTCGAAGACGTCGTCGTCGAGGCAGAGAAGCTCGACGTCGACCTCGTGGGCTTGAACCAGCTCATGTTCGCAACGCCCAAGGAAGTGCAGGAGACCCTCGCGATCATCGGTGAGACCGACGCCGACGTCATCAGCACCCATATCACCGAAGATCCCGGCGTCGATCCGAAAGCGGTGCCGCCCGTGCTCCAAAAGGCCGTCGACTATGCGGCTGCCAAAGGGATCACGATCAACTGGCGCCCCGGCCAAGCGATTGAAGATCTCGAGCACTACTACACGCCTGAGCGGCCGCTGAAGGGTCAATGCTTTTACCCGTTCTTCGGTGGCCGCATCACCTACGACGGGAAAGTCCACTTTTGCCCGTTCATCCGGGTCGAGGTGGGCGATTTGCGCGAGCAGAGCCTCGAAGCGATCTGGAACAGCCCCCGCTACGTCGAGCTTCGCCAGAAACTTCTCGAGCACGGGATCTTTCCGGTGTGCCGGCGCTGCTGCAAGGTGGAGCTCGATTACTCCGACCGGGAAGCCTTGACCCAAATCGAGCCGGTCGGCGCCAACGCCTAGTGCCGTAAATAGTCCAACGGAAGAAGATACCCGGCATCGCCTGCCCTTGCGGCGCTTGGTGGCGCGCAAGTATAATCCAGGGGTTAGGGAACGCGTATGCAGACCAAGAAGCTCAAGTTCGTAATCGGAACCGTTGTCATCCTCGGAGCCGTCCTCACCCTTGCGATTACCGGAATGGAAGAGAGCAAGGCCTACTATCAGACCGTGCCCGAGCTCAAAGCCATGGGGGTCAAAGCCGAAGGACGCCGCGTCCGCGTCGCGGGTGACGTCGTCGTCGGCTCCATCGAGAGACACGAAGAAGGCGTCGTCACGTTCGTGATCGACTACGAGGGCGAGACTCTGCCCGTGCGCTACGTCGGCCGCGGACCTCTTCCCGACACCCTCGTGGACCGAGCCCAGGCGGTCGCGGAGGGAACGCTCGAGCCAGACGGTACCTTCGAGGCCACGCTCGTCCAGGCGAAGTGTGCTTCCAAATACGAGGCGGCCTACGAAGAAGGCAAGACCGTCACCGAATAAACGTCTGCACTAACAGCCTCCTTCCATAAAGGAGCTCCATGCATCATCTCGGTAATTTTTCGCTGATGGCGATCGTCGTCCTCGCGGTGTACGCGATCGCAGCCTCGCTCCTAGGCGTGAGACGCGGTAGCGTCAAGCTCACCACGAGTGCCGAGCGCGCGCTTTTGGCGTGCACCGCGTTGTCGACCGCCGCGTGCTTCTCACTCGTGTGGCTGTTGATGAAGAGCGATTTCCGCTTCGAGTACGTCGCGAGCTACTCGAACCGCGACCTGCCCTTCTTCTACAAGCTGGCGTCGCTCTGGGCGGGCAACGACGGCTCGCTCCTGTTCTGGAGCTGGCTGATACTCCTGTTCAGCGGCATCGCGGTCGTCACGAACCGGAACAAGAACCGCGAGCTCATGCCCTATGTGGTGGCGACCCTGGCAGCCGTCGCGCTCTTCTTCACCTACATGAATTATTTCGTGACCAACCCGTTCTCTCAGCTCGGCGTCGTCACCGCCGCAGGCACAGAGGCGTGGGGACCGGCCGACGGACGCGGGCTCAACCCGCTGCTGCAGCACCCGCTCATGGCGATTCACCCGCCGATTCTCTACATCGGCTACGTCGGTTTCGTCGTCCCGTTCGCGTTCTGTATCGCGGCACTCGCGTCGGGGCGCCTCGGCTCCGAATGGATCGCATCGACCCGCCGGTGGACGCTCGTGGCGTGGTTCTTCCTCGGAACCGGCCTCATCCTCGGCGGCCGGTGGGCCTACGTGGAGCTCGGGTGGGGTGGCTACTGGGCGTGGGATCCGGTCGAAAACGCTGCCCTACTACCCTGGCTCACCAGCACCGCGTACCTGCACTCCGTGATCATCCAGCAGCGCAAGGGGATGCTCAAGATCTGGAACGTCTCTCTCGTCGTGACTACGTACCTGCTGTGCGTGTTCGGAACGTTTCTGACACGAAGCGGCGTGGTCTCCTCGGTGCACGCGTTCGCCGAGTCCGACTTCGCCCAGATTTTCCTGTTCTTCATCATCGCCGCGGCCGGCCTTTGCACCGGCCTCATCCTCTATCGATTGCCGCAGCTCAAATCCGAGAACGAGCTCGACTCGATGGTCTCGCGTGAGTCGGGTTTTCTCTTCAACAACCTTCTGTTTCTCGTCGCGGCCTTCGCGGTCTTGTGGGGAACGCTCTACCCGGTGTTGTCCGAGGCGCTCCAGGGCGAAAAAGCCATGGTGGGACCGGCGTGGTTCAACAAGGTCAACATTCCCCTCGCACTCGGGCTTCTGGCGCTCACCGGCATCGGGCCGCTTCTGGCGTGGCGCAAGTCGTCGTTCGAAAGCCTGAAGCGTAACTTCACCTGGTCGCTCGTCATTGGGGTCGCTACCGCCTCTGTGCTGTTGGCTTTCGGGATACGCCACCTGTACGCGCTCATGACGTTCTCGCTCTCGACGTTCGTCCTCGCGACGATCGTCCGGGAGTTCCACAAGGGCGCGAGCACGCGAAAAGCTCACAAAGGGGGCAGCTACGGCGCGGCGCTAATAGATTTGACCCTCGTCAACACCCAACGCTACGGCGGCTACATCGTCCACCTCGGGATGGTCCTGATCTTCGTCGGCATTGCCGGCACGGCCTTCGACACTGATGTCAAAGCGGACGTGAGCCCGGGAGAGTCCGTCCACGTGCGCGGCTACGACGTCAAGCTTCTCCGTATAAACAGTGGCGAGACTCCCAACTACGAATGGCTTTCGTCCGAGCTCGAGGTCTCCAAAAACGGCAAGGTGCTCGGCGTGTACGAGCCGCAGAAACACCTTTACAAAGCGAGCCAGCAGCCGACGTCCGAGGTGCGGCGCCACGCGACGTGGATCGAAGACGTGTATCTCGTGTTCGCGAGCGTCACCGACGAGAACAAGGCTACGATTCAGGTATTCGTGAAGCCCCTCGTGCGTTGGGTGTGGATCGGCGGCATCGTGATGTTCCTCGGCACGTTCGTGACGCTCGTACCCGATCGCCGCGAGCTGAGGCTCGTTCAAAAGGCCGAGGCGGAAAAACGCATCACCACGGAAGGCAAGAAGAAATATGAAGTCGCTTAGTGCCGGCCTCGTCCTCGGCTTCCTCGTAAGCGTCGCCACGCTTTCGTTGTCGCAGGAGCGAGCTCACGGCCCGGAATATCGTGCAGCCGGGGATGCGTTGATGTGCCAGTGCGGCGGCTGCAGCGCCACGATCTCCACGTGCTCGATGGAACACTGCCACTCCGCCGCGCCGATTCGCGAAGAGATCTGGGATCGCCTGCAAAACGGCGAATTAGTCGCGAGCATCGTCGAGACGTTCAAACAGCGCTACGGCCTCATCATCTTGTCGGCACCACCGGCGACGGGTATCCACTTGACCGCGTGGATCGTGCCGTTCGTCGTCCTCGTCATCGGAGCTTTCGTGACCCGTCAGGTGCTGCGCTCGTGGACGCGTCACCCCGAGACGGTTGAAGCCGCGGTCGTCACCCCGATCAGTGATGCCACGCGGGCGCGGATCGAAAAAGAGCTTCGGGACCTGAGTTGATACTCGCGCTGCTCGCCACTCTGGGAGCGATCGTCGTCACCTTCGTCCTCTATCCGGTGTTCACCGCGCCACCCGTTATCGGCGCTACCGGTCCTAGCAAGCTCGACGAATCCGAGCTCGCGCTGTCCGACCTCAGCGACAAAAAAGCGATGCTGTACGAGGCCATACAAGACCTCGATTTCGAGAAGGCCGCGGGCAAAGTCTCGGACACCGACTACGAAACCGCGAGAAACGACTATCTGGCTCAAGTCTCGGCGGTGATGGAAAAAATGGACGTCCTCGCGCCCCAAAAACAAAAGCGCACAAAGCCCACAAAAAAAGCCGCGCAACAAAAACAGAAACTAGAGGTCGAAGTCGAATGCGAAAGCTGCGGCGAGGGCAATCCAAAGGGTTCGAACTTCTGTCTCGAGTGCGGAAAACCATTTGCCGCCACGTGCGCGTCGTGCGGCGAGAGCCTTCCCGCGAAAGCGCGGTTTTGTAGCGCCTGCGGCGAGACAGTGACCGCCTGACAGCCTGACATCATGAAACGAATTGTCTTCTTTGTCGTCGCTACCGTTGTCTCGGCGGTCATCTCGGCGAGGGCCGACGCCCAACCGCGCGGCGGTGTTTTGCGGGTCAGCCTCAAAAACGGCACCACCGGCGGGACGGGCTCTGCCGAAAGCGTCACCCTCCTCCGTCTCGGCGCCGAGATGACTCCCGTAAAGAAGCTGGGCGCCGTGTCGGGACGCTTCGAGATCACCGATTTCGAGGTCGAAGGCGAACGCCCCATGCTCCTCCAAGTCACGTCGTCGGGCGTGAACTACAACCAGCCGGTGAATTTTTTTCGCGGGTATGAGGCCGACGCCGAGGTCACCGTGTACGACGCTTTCGACACGTGGGACGACGCCGCGCTCGAGGTCACCACGTCACGTTTTCTGTACCGGCGCGAGAACGACAAACTCGTCGTCGACAAGGTCTTCGTCGTCGAGAACCGGACGTCGCCACCGCGCACCTATCACGACCCCGACGGCACCTTCCGCTTCAACCTGCCGAGAGAGAAACTCCTCGAGCTCCACTCCGTGTCGGCGTCGAGTGCCCTGGGCGTGCCCGTCCCCCAGCAGGCCTCACCGCTTCCCTACGGCAGCGGCTACGTTACCAAGACGGCGTTCAAGCCCGGCGAGACCCAGATCGCGGTGTCCTACGAAGTTCGCTACACAAACAGCGAGTACGAAGTCGTGGAACAAGCATTCCATCGTTTCCCCGAGCTCTTCGTGTTCGTCGCACCGCCCGATATCGACGTCACCGCCGAAGGCTGGGAGAATCTCGGCATCGAGCCCGAGGGCCGCTTCTCCTCGATCCGGATGCGGGACGTTTCCGCCGGAGAGCCGATCCGATTCACGCTTTCCGGGGGAAGCGAGCAGGCGGACCAACTCGTGGGCTCCTCGGGAAGCTCCGAAGCGGGGTCGATCGCGGCATCGCAAGGCACCATCACCCGTATCCCCGACACGACGCGCGCCTCCAAGTGGATCCTCGTCGTGTTGATGGCGGCCGCCCTCGGCTACGGACTTCTCGCCACGCTCTATCGATCGTCCTCCCCCCCCAAGGCTAGACGAGGCTAGACGGTGTTCGCGGCCCGGCGCGTCACCAAGCTGTTCGGCCGAGTCCCGGTTTTGAAAGAGCTCGACCTCGAGCTCGAGCCCGGACGCTGCCACGTGATCTTCGGCAGAAACGGTGCCGGCAAGTCGACGTTCCTTCGAGTCGCCGCGACGCTCTTGAGACCGACATCGGGCGAGCTGTTCTACGATGGCCGAGAGCTTTCCGAGCACGGTAGTGCCGTTCGTGATCGCATCGGGTTCGTGAGCCATCAGAGCTTCGTGTACGCAGATCTGACCGTTCGAGAGAACCTCGAGTTCTACGGCCAACTCTACGGGCGCTCTCGCGACGTGGACGAGCTCTTGGAATGGTCGGACCTGACGCTCCGCCAACACTCCCCCGCCCGGAGTCTGTCGCGCGGGATGCAACAGCGGCTCACGATCGCTCGCGCGCTCTTGCACGAGCCAAAGCTTCTCCTGCTCGACGAGCCGTTCACCGGGCTCGACGCGCTCTCGGCGGAGAAACTACACGTGCTTCTCACCGACATGAAAGGCAAAGACACGACGATTGCGCTCGCGACCCACGATATCGAGCGCGGTGTCGCGCTCGCCGATCGGATTCTCTTGATGGAGACGGGTCGCATCGTCTTCGATGCGACCGGCGCCACCGGTGATGAGGTGCGCCGGCTCCTCCTCGAGGCACCCACGCTGTGAGCCCGTTCGTGCGAGTCACGCTCGCGATCCTCCGGAAAGACCTTCGGCGTGAACTCCGCACCAAAGAAACGGTCTCGTCGATGTTCGTGTTCGCGGTTCTCGTCGTCGTCGTGTTCAACTTCACGCTCGCGCTCGACGAAGTGCGCGCGCTCGAGCTCGGGCCCGGCATTCTGTGGACGGCATTCGTGTTCGCAGCGACGCTGGGCCTGAATCGAAGCTTCGCCTCCGAGCGCGAGAACGAGAGTCTTTCAGGACTGATCATGGCCCCGGTCGACAGAAGCGCCATCTACTTCGGCAAGCTCGGATCCAATCTTCTGTTCATGCTCGTCATGGAAGCGTTCGTCCTTCCGGTGTTCGTCGTGTTCTTCAACCTGAACGTTTCCGAGATTCTTCCCGGTACCGATCTCGCCTGGTTCGCGCTCGTTCTCGTGCTCGGCACCACCGGCTTCACCGCGTTTGGAACGATCCTCTCGGCGATCGCCTCGTCGACGACGATGCGGGACGTCTTACTGCCGCTCCTTCTCCTGAGCTTCTCCGTCCCGGTCGTCGTCGCGTCCGCGGAGGCGACTCGCCTGTTGTTCGACGTGGACCCGCTTACCGGACCCGAGAGCTGGCTCAAGCTCCTCGCGGTATGCACCGTCTCCTACGTCAGCGTTTCGTGGATGGTTTTCGAGTACGTCCTCGAGGACTAGTTGAGCTACGAACGGTCGGCGTCGGTTTGGACACCAGGCCACACAGTACACCGTGCCGTTTCGATCAGGAGTTCGGAGCGAAGAGAATCAACGCAAAGGCGTGAAGACGCAAAGTGGGTGCATCCCGTATTGATTTTCCCTTTGTGTCTTTGCGTCTCTGCGCCTTTGCGTTAAAAAACAGTCTCCCGCGTTCCCGCCGATTGTGCTCAGGTGCCTTCGTGAACGGAGATGCACAGGAACTTCTCGTGTGCGAGGACGGTGCCGTCGGAAGCTCGTACTTCGACGACCCAATCGCCAGCGGCGCCCACGGGTAGCTCGAGAGTGCTGTAGGTGCGCCAGTGCGATCCACCAACGCGAAGCTCCGCGTTCATATGGGTGCGCCCCTCGTGCATCCAAACGTGACGAACACGATCCCCGCTTTTCCCTCCGACGATGCGCGTCCAGAACCACACTTTCGCGCCCTCGGGAAAGCGGTCGCTCCGTCCGACGAGGTTTCGCTCGGAAATGCCGGTCCCCACTCCCATCTGCGGGATCGTGAGCGCGGTCGGTGTAGCTGGTGACCGCTGCGCAGCCTCCACGGCCCCCACAGGTTCCTCAGCGGGAGCGGCTGGCGTCTTTTCTCCCGTCGACAACGATCGTGTCAGCGTGGCCGACTCTTCGGAGAGCGTCTTCGGCTCGGCGGCAGGCGTTGGGCCTCGGAAGATCAACCATATCGTGGCGCCGACGAGGCTGACGAAAGCCACACCCATGAGCACGAGAAACGGCGATCGGTCCCAAGCGGCACGCCGCCGTCGTGTACGCGATCGAGCGTCCGCGAGCTGCCCGAGCTCCGCGAGCTTCTGCCGCTCGTGTTCAGGTGTACCGCGACCGCGCTTGAGCTCTTCGATACCGTACGACTCCAGAAGCGGTTTCGGATCGATGTCCAGGAACTGGGCGTAGGATTTGATGTAGCCCTTGTCGAATACGCCGCCAGGGAGGGCTTCCAAGTCACTGCGTTCGAGCGCGTGGAGGTAGGGCTCGCTGATGCGCGTTGATTCGGCGACGGCGCGGATGCTCACGCCTTTCGCCTCGCGCGCTTGTCTGAGACGATCTCCGAATGCCTTCATTGCTGTCGGTATTCGGCGCGCTTGGGTTCTGACTACATAGTACACCAACCCTCTGGCTCACGACGGAAGCGATCTCGACGCAGGTCGTTTCGCCCGGCCACTTGACGATCAACGGAATGTGGAAACCATCGATTGGGTTCGGAGCGACGGATCGTTCCCGCAAAGATCTGCTCCTGCGCATCGCCGGAATCCACGAACACTGTGAAATCCACCGGGACGAGCAACGTTGCCTGCCCCATCGGCGACGCGGCTATCGCAAAGCGCAGCATCGAGTCTTGGGGCACGAGGAGCTCGAAGGACACGGCCGACGGAAGAGGCGTCGCCAAGGCGCGTCTCGTCTCGCTTCTCAACGTGAAGACATCCAATCGGGCCGTCCGCCGCGCACTCGCCTCACCGCCATGCGGGTGCGGACGCACCTCGGCAGCTCGCGATCGCCCCGACGAGAGCGAAAAGCCCCACGCAACGCGCCAACGCCAGCGTGTCGGTCATCGCGCAAGTATAACTTGACGCGCACAGCGCTAGAGATGATTGGAGTGCGACGTTTTCCTTGGCGCGGTTCGCGTGTCTGCTGTGGCAATATCGCGCATGTTCTCTGATGAGACCTGTCCCACTACGGTGGTCGTCCAACCCGCTCAAATCGATTCGCTTGGCCGCGCTTCATGCTCGTCGCGGAAAACCGAAGCGAGCAGCCCGGAATTTCAACTCGCGCCCGAAGTGGTTACAATCCTCGTTGAATGGCATCGATGGGTCACACCGTAAACCGCCTTCCTCGCCTGCGAGTGCCGATGAGTGCACGCCTCGCCGCGGTTTTGACCGCGGCGCTCGCAGCGGGATGCAGCGACGACGAACCATTGTCGCTGCTCGAGGGGCGCGACGCCGACATCCGAGCCGACGTCGAGGTTGCCGGCGATTCGAGGCCTGCGCTCGTCCCGCCGCTTTCGAGCGAGCTCGCTTTCGAGCTCACCGTCCCCGCAAATCCCAGATTGAGTTTCTCGTTCGCGTTGGCGTCGCCCCGGAGAGCCCCCCGCGCGCGCGTGGATTTTCGCGTCCGCGTCGTGTCCGATGAAATTCCCGTGACCGTCTTTCGCCGCACGCTGAAGGTGGAGGATCACAACCAATGGCACGACGCGCGCGTGAACCTCGCGGCATGGGCAGGAAAGAACGTCTCGCTCCGATTGGAAACGTTCCCTACTCGCGGAGCGCGATCCGGAAACTCCCTACTTCCTGTACTTACATTTCATCGATGTCCACGGTCCCTACCGCGCGCCCGAGACAGACTACCTCGCTGTGCGCGACAGTCCCTCGCTGGGTGAGGATCGAGAGCTGACGAAAACGGATCCCTCCCGCCCACGCTACCTCGACGCTACGGCGTGGGCGGACGTAGACGACAGCGAGCACCTCCGCGAATGGAAAGCAAAATACGCTGCGACCGTCCGCCAACTCGACCGGCGGCTCGGTCGGCTTCTCTCAGAGCTCAGAAAATCGGGCGAGCTCGATCGGGCGTGGCTCGTGTTCACCTCCGACCATGGCGAAGAGTTTCTCGAGCACGGCATCTGGGCGCACGGTTACACGCTCTGCAATCATCAGCTGCACGTACCGCTTTGGATCCGCGAGCCCGGCGCCCGCTCCGCCGGCCGCCGCATCTCGCACGTCACAACCCTCGCGGACGTGATGCCGACGCACCTCGCTTCGCTGTCGCTTCCGATCCCCCCACAGGTTCAGGGTGCAGATCGTTCCGATTGGCTTCGCGAGCCACCCCGAGGACACTCACGCACGGTGGCGATCGGAACCGGTGCGATCAGCCGCCCGCAGCTGAGCTCGGTCCGGACCGACCGCTACCACCTCATGTGGGACGAGGCGACCGACGAAGTTCAGCTCTTCGACACGCGCGCGGATCCCGAAGAGAGCGTCGACGTTGCCGCAACCGAGCCGGAGATCACGCGAACGCTGCGTCAGCTGCTTCAATCACAGCTCGCAGAAATCGAAATCGCGGGCACGCTCGAAACGGAAGCGGTCCCGATTCCGGAGGATCTAAGAGAGCGACTGCACGGACTCGGTTACATTCCCTGACGTGAGACACAGGAACGAGTAATTTCTGCGCTCGGCTCGTCAGACGTCTTCGGGGTCCCCTGACGAAAGTGACGAGAGCAGGTGGAAACCACCGGTGATGCCATCGACGAGCACACGAAGATGCTCGGGCATGGGTAGGCCTGCGTTTCTATGGACCGTTTTCGGATCATACACGACTTACCAGCGTGCGAGGAGCGCACCAGCCCGGAGCTTACAGCTGTGCTAACCTCCGGCGGTCGGAACATGTCGAAGTCGAAAACGTTGTTGCTGGCGTCGTCATCGCTCGCAATGTTGTGCGGGTGTGTTTACAACGCGCCGGTACGTTCGCCGAACATCGTTCTCATCACGATCGACACCCTCCGCGCCGATCGCTTGGGCGCGTACCGGTATTTTCGTGATACCTCGCCGGTCCTCGATGCGTTGGCCGAAGAATCCATCGTCTTCGAGCGCTGTATCGCACCGATGGCGACAACGTATCCATCCCATCTTTCCCTTTTGACGAGCACTTATCCGCACGAGACCGGAGCCGTCGCCAACACCGGTGCCGGTGGCGCGCCCTTCGTACCCACGCCGTATCTGCGATCGCTAGCCCAATTGCTGAGCGAGAGCGGTTATCAAACCGCCGCGTTCGTGAGCGCGGCGCCGCTCAAGAGTTTCAGCGGCATCGACGCGGGTTTCGACGTCTTCGATGAGCCAGAACCCCGGACGCGCCCCGCGGAAGAGACGAATGCCCGCGTGTTCGAGTGGCTCGAAGCTAGAGGCGAAGCGCCCTCTTTCTTGTGGGTGCACTATTTCGAGCCGCATAGCCCGTACCAGCCGCCTGAACCCCTCGACAAGAAATTCCGCCCGGACGATGAGCTTCGAAGTTATCTCACCGAGAGAGATTTCAACCGGTCTACCGAGCCGGAATGTTACCGGTTCACGTGAACAGTCGCTACGACGGCGAGGTCCGCCAAGCGGATCAGCAGGTCGGTCTCCTGCTCGATGCCCTGCGATCCGAACCCAAGATCTGGAACCACACGATCGTCATCGTGCTCGGCGACCACGGCGAGGGGCTCGGTCAGCACGGGGAGAAGGAGCACGGCGGGGTTTGGGATGAACACTTGCACGTCCCGTTGATGATCCGGGTTCCCGGCGTCGAAGCGGTGCGGGTCGGCGATTTGATATCGATAGCCGACATCGTCCCGACGCTCATGGGTCTCGTCGAGCTCCCTAACGAGGACGTGTTCCTACGCCAGGCATCAGGCACCGACCGGTTGGCGGAACACGCGGAGCGGCCGCTCGTCTTCAGTCAGGAATCGAGCGCACCGTGGAGAACACGGCGGGGCGAGCGCAAGCCCAGCTATGCGCTGACGGGAAACGATTGGAAGCTCATCCACAATCCCGATCGAAAGGACCTCCTGTTCCGGCTCTCCGAAGATCCTTTCGAGCTCGAAGACGTCAGCGCCGAACACTCGGACGTGACCGTTCGACTCCGCAAGATCCTCCTGGCCCGGATCGAGCAACACAAGGCGCGACGGACCGCGCTAGGAGCGACCTCCGAACAGGAAGTCGACCCGGCGATTGTCGAGCAGCTACGCGCGCTCGGCTACGTTCAATAAGCCTACGGGCCCGAACCGCGCCTGAGAATTCCCAAATGGCGGTGGCGGCGATGACGGCAGCACATGAAATCGTCCCGTCAGCCCGTCGACAAGAACACGGAACGCGGATGCGTCGTCTCGCGTGCACCGCACAACCCAGAACGGTTTGTGAACCAATGCCCTATCGAGCACTTCGACCTCGGGAGCAATGAGCGCTCTTCGGCGCCGTCGCATGACGTAGCTTGTGTACCGCTCGGCGATGCGGCGCGCCTCTGCCTCGTCGATGCCCGCTGCGACAATGTCACGCGCATCGGGTTCGACGGTTTGAAGCTCGAACGCATCCGCAGTGGCACCAAGCCTTGTGCGCGCATCGACGAGACACGACGCCCGAAGGCCGCTCCGCCCAAGAAACGTTCTGGCGGTGTAGCGGAAATGAAACCAAAAGTACGGGTAGTAGAGCCTCCGCTCAGCCCGCGCCGTCCACCCCGGCGAGCTCGATTGAACGACACGCTCCGCTGCCCCGCCGCTCACGTCGCCCGCGATCGCGCGAATCACTCGCGAGCCTCCTCTTCCAAAAGAGACCCGATTTGCTCGGCCTCGGGCCTCAGCGCGAAATCCGAAATCGCCAACATCTTTTCAGGGATAGGCCCCACTCGCATCGTTTCATCCATGGCGGCCAGAATGTGCGGCTCGACCGGAGCGATGTTCTGTGTCGCAAGGCTCACCAATACGATGGTCACCGACGACGCGAGGATCCCGGCTGACATCGGCGCCAGGGTCGTCGGCTCGACGAGAGAGAGCACTTCCCACGAAACCGCGGTCGTGGCGCCCACGACCATCGAAGCGATGGCACCCGGCGTATTGGCCTTCCGCCACCAGACCGCGCAAAAAAACGCTGGCGCAAACGCGCTCCCCAACACCGACGTCGCGAAGATCACGACGAACACGACTGCCGGCGGCTCGGCGAGCGCGACGACATAGCCTATGGCGCCAATAGCGAGAACGAGACCGCGCGACACCCAGATCATTTGTCGCTCGGAAGCTTTCGGGTTGATGAAGCGCTCATAGAGATCGCGCGACGCGATCGAGCCTGTTTGCAATAGCAGCGAATCCGCGGTCGACATGATCGCGGCCATGATCGCGGCCATGACGATCCCGGTCACCGCGGCCGGCAGTAACGCATGCGCCACTTCGAAAATCGCCAGCTCGGGGTCACCTAGCTCGGGCAAGATCAAGATTGCAAGAATGCCGACGATGTAGGGAGCAGGAACGAACAGCAAATTCCACAGAGTCGTGTACGCTCCCGCGAGGCGGGCCGTCTCTGGGCGCTTCATCGCCATGTGGCGGGTGACGATGTGGGGCCAACCCATGTAGCCCGCGGAGAACACGAGGATCGCACCCGCCACCACGCCCCACTGCCCTTGAAACCCGAGGTCCCTTCCCCAAATCGACAAGATCGTGGGATCGAGATCATGGAGCGCGAGATTGGCGGCAGTGAAGCCGCCGACATGGGCCAGCGCCGCGGCAAGAATCCAAACGACTCCTATTACCATGACCAGGCTCTGGAAGAAATCAGTGTAAGCCACGGCCAGGTAGCCGCCCAGAAACGTATAGATAATGATGATCGCGAGCGCGGCCAGGAGTGCCCACTCATAGTCGAGCCCGGTGACGAGGGCCATCCCTTTGCCGCCGGCGATGAATTGGGCGAGCACGTAAAACGCGAGCAAGAACACCGACAAGCTCGCGGCGATGAAGCGCGTGGCGGGCGACGGGTAGCGGTGCTCGAGGTATTCGATAGAGGTGAGCGAGCCCGTGATTTGCGAGAGCTTTCGCATCCGACGCCCGATGACGGAGAGGTTCAGCACGCCGCCACCGATGTCCCCGGCCACGAACCACAGCGACCAGTAGCCGGTGGTATAGGCAAGCGAGCCCGCGCCCAGAAACATGTAGCCGCTCATCGAGGTGCTCTGGAGCGTCAGCGCGGTAACGAGAGGACCCACGTCCCTTCCGCCGAGGAGGTAGCCTTCGAGGTCCTTGCTCGCGCCCCGCCGCATCGCCCAGAACCCGATGCCGATAACGATGACGTAGTAGAGCACGAGAAAGAGAACGACCGTCTGGTTCACGATTCGTCTCCGTCGTTCTCCCAGTTCCGGGAAAGGAACAGGAAACAAACGGTATAGAGGATCCACAGCGCCGGGAATCCAAAGACCAGAAAAGTAGTGCTCGCCGGTAAACCGAACATGAGACGCTCCTTAGACCCGTTGAGAAAACAGGCGCGTCATTATACTCGAGAACTCGGCATCCTTGTCCGTCTTCATAAGATGGGGGGAAACCACGGGTGCCATGAATCTCTGTCTTCGCGTCATATCCGGCGCCGATAAACCATTCGACTATCGTTGCAGCTCGGATGTCGTCATCGGACGCTCACAAACCGCGGACCTGTGCATTCCGAGGGACCGGTTCCTGTCGAAACGCCACGCCCGCGTGTTCGAGGACACCGGTGCGTGGTACGTCGAGGACCTCGGGTCACGGAACACGACCCTTTTGAACGGACAACCGGTGGACGAACGGATCCAGGTGTTCGAAGGCGACGTGATTCGACTCTCTGATTGCCACATGGAAGTCACCTTCGTACCGGTGCCACGATCGGATGACAACACCGCGGTTTACCGTGCGGCGGCGACGGTTCTCGAGCAAACGGACTCGAAGGAACGCCTTCAAGAGACGCCGGGCGAGCCCAGCCTCAAGCGCTATGTCGAGAGGCTTGCGCTCTTGAACGAAATACATCGGGCTCTCGCGAATCAAATGTCGCGCGACGAGCTGTTCGGAACCAACCTTGGCCGCGACCATCGACAGCTTGAATGGAGCGCGGCTCGTCTACGAGCCTGGAGCTCGCGTCAAGTACTCGAACGCCGGCATCGCCATCGTCGGCTACGTGCTCGAGCGAATGGAGACAACACCGTTCGCGGACTACGTCCGAGCCAACGTCATCGATCCCCTGGGTATGGAGCACTCTGATTTCGGAGTGAGCGCACGGGTTCGAGATGACGTCGCGAAAGGATTGATGTGGACCTACGATGGTCGCACGTTCGAGGCGCCCACGTTTCAGCTCGCGCGAACGCGGCCGCGCCACCCGAGCGCAAAGAACGCAGAGTAAATCGCAGAGAAAAGCAAAAATAAGGACCAACGCGAACCGCGGTTTTTCTCCG
The DNA here is from genome assembly GCA_965237955.1 of Candidatus Marinacidobacterales bacterium. GTDB lineage: Bacteria > Acidobacteriota > Vicinamibacteria > Marinacidobacterales > SMYC01. The sequence continues at coordinate 7,608,553 of OZ250169.1, forward strand.
CGAGTCCTCTGCGCTGCGTCTCTGCGGTGAGCTCTTATTTTTTTGGGTCTACGCGGAAATCTGTGGGCGAATGCTGACGGAGAAATAGTGTAACTCATTGTGTGGAAAAGGTATTCAGCACTTCATCAGGTGCTGAGAAGTGATCCGTTTTTCGGATAGGCTAACCGAGTGAAAAATCCCCAGTCGATCCGCTCGCTTTTTGCGCTACCAGGTTTCGTGGCTGGCGCCCGATTGAACGGTGTATTCGGTGACCGATACGCCCGCGTCATCCAGCTCAAGAGGCGAAAAAAACAGCCGTGTGCTCGTACTGTGGGCATCGGTGCCGGGGGCGCTATGACAAGCAAGTGTGCCGGGTCCGCGACCTGTCGTTGGCAGGCTGGCGGATCTATCTGGAATACGAGCGTTGGCGCGTCAACTGTCGTGGGTGCGGTGGTGTGCATGTAGAACACTTGGACTGGCTGGCGAACAACCCGCGCTACACCCAGCGCTTTGCGACGCATGTGGGCAAGCTGTGCCGGGATATGCCGAACAAGGCGGTGGCCGAGATGGAACGTCTGCACCACACTACGGTGAAGGACCTGGATAAGCTCTACATGCAAGAGCAAGTCGAGCGGGCGGGGCTGCCGGCGCCTCGGGCCATCGGTATCGATGAGATCTCCATCCGCAAGGGACATAACTATCGTGTCATTGTCAGCGACCTGGAGCGGGCGCGTCCCATCTGGGTGGGCGGTGAGGGTCGCAAAGAAACCGACATCGATTTGTTCTTCAAGGCGCTGGGCGGGAAGAAAAGCGCCCGTATCAAGCTGGCCGCCATGGATATGTGGAAGCCCTTCCGGAACTCGGTGATTAACAACGCACCCAATGCGCGGATCATCTTCGACAAGTTTCATATCATGCGTCACCTGTCAAAGGCTCTCGATGAGGTCCGGCGCCGTGAGTACAAACGCCTCAGCGGCGAGGACCGGTCGTATATCAAGGGGCAGCGTTACACGTTGCTTTCCCGGCGGGAGAACCTGAGCCTGGACGGTCGCCGCGCACTCAAGAAGTTGCTCCAGGCCAACCGGCGCCTGAACACCGCCTATGTTTTGAAGGAGGCCTTCGGGCAACTCTGGGATTACCGCACCGAACGCGGGGCTCGCGCCTTTTTCACACGTTGGAAAGACAGCCTCAAATGGCAGCGCCTGCATCCCTACCAGAAGTTCGCCGGAATGATTGAGTCCCATTGGGATGGTATCGCCTCCTACTGTCATCCTGAGAACAAAGTCAGTCTCGGACTGGTTGAAGGGGTCAACAACAAAATCCGTGTTCTGCAACGACGCGCCTACGGCTATCGTGACGAGGGATATCTCAAGCTGAAGATCGTGGCGGCATTCCTTCCGCCATTACCCAGAAATGCCGTTTTCAACCCACACGAACCCGCGTAGACCCATTTTTTTTAGGTTTTGGCGCGGGTGCTAGTTGCGTGGGCGAGGACTACGGCTCCGACCATGAGCGTGGCGAAGGTCGAAAGCACCTCCACTGCATCGCTCGCGTCTTGCCAGAGCACGAGACCGTCACGGGCCATCGCGATGGCGATTCCGGTCATGAGGAGATAGATCGTCGCAACCGCAAGGATCAGCACGCAGCCACCAATCACATCTTTTTCTTTCACGTGTCACCTTCGCAGCGTACACGGGTCCCGGCCGAGCTTTTTGGGCCCGGTTAATAGGGAGGGTCCTGAACTTGGATGGACGCCAATGGGTTGTAAGTCGTTACTTCCATCGTCGCAAGCGAAGATAGATCTGTCAATCCTTGATTGAGGCGCCATCGGCCATCAGCCATTGGCCATCGGCTTTCGCCTCGCGGTTGCAGCTAAGCTGCGCGGGCAGGGATGCGTTCGGGGGGCAATAACACTGCGGCAACGAACGCGGCGACGGCGATGACGGCGAGGAGAACGTAGACGATGGACATCTCGCCGGTGCGGCGGGTGACGAACGCCACCAGTGCGACCGCGAGCGGCGCCGCGCCGAAGCTCAGCACGAATTTCAATCCGAACGCGAGACCGTGACGATGCGCGGGTGTGTGGTGGGCGAGAAGAAGACTCTCCGCCGGTAGCGCGCTCGTGTTCGCCATCACCATCATCGTGGCGATGAGCACGAGCGGCAGACCGCTCAGCGTCGACACGAGCCAAAGAGTCGGAACCTGGATGAAGATCGCCCCGACGTAGACCCACTTGAGGGAAAACCGGTCGGCCAAGTGTCCACCGAGCACCTGCATCAAGCCCGCGACGCCATAGACGATGGCGACGAGAACGCCGACGCCGAACGCTCCGTCGGCAACGAGACCGTCTTGCCGTTGCTCCAAGAACTTCGGAAGCGACACCTGCGTGGTGTGAAAGATGAGGCCGGCGAGGAACATCGTGACCAGCAGAATGGGAAAAACGCGCTTCGAGCCTGCGGTCTCCGTGTTCGAGGTTCCGTCCGTGGTTACTGCGCTGTCCTCGATGAGACCGTTCATCCGAAAAAACAAGAGTGCCACGCCGGTGAGTGCGCACACGATCCCGGGTACGATGAACGCCGCGCGCCAGCTCGCGACATCGATGAGAGACCCGGCGACGAGCCCGGCAAGAGCCGAGCCAAGCGCACCAAAAACACCGTTGATCCCGAGCGCCTTGCCCCGCGCGACGTTCGTGTTCCGGACGAGCCACGGTATGCCGACCGGATGATAGATCGCGGCAAACAATCCGATGCCCGGGAGCCCCGCCATCAAAAACCGCGGCGAGGATGACAGTCCCGCTGCAATCGACGCCCCCCCATGCCGACGAAGAAAAGAATCATCATGATGCTCGCCCCGATGCGATCGCTCAAAAGACCGGCTGGCAATGCAGCCACTCCGACAAGGAACGAGCCCAGCGTCCAGAGCTCGATGAGCTCGTGATACGGGAGCTTCCATTGCTCCTCGAGACTAAGGACGATGACGAAGTAGAACGCTGTACACAGGTGGATGTAGAGGTGCCCTAGGGAGGAGAACACGACGGCGATGCGCGATTCGAGCTTCGCGGGTGGGCTCCCGCCGTTTTGCTGTACCCTCACCCCAGGCGCTTTCTCAAACGGCCCGCGCGCGGGAGAGGGAGGGTCGGAGCGTCGCGCGCGCGCCGGTCTTTCATGATCGCATAGTATAATCCGCGCGCGTCCAAGGCCTCGATATATGAAAAATCTTTGTTCTCGATTCCTTCCCATCGTTTGCCTCGTCACCATGCTGGCGGCGCTCTACGCCATCTTCATCTACGCACCCACCGAGCGAACCATGGGTAACGTCCAGCGGATTTTCTACTTCCACATCTCCGCCTGGTGGGTCGCCGGCATCGCTCTTTTCGTCGTGTTCGTCGCGAGCGTGGCTTACCTTTGGAAACGCGAGCGTCGTTTCGATGCCGTCGCCCTCGCGTCGACCGAGATCGCCGTCTTGTTCATGACCGTCGGGATCGTCACCGGTCCGATTTGGGCCAAGCCGGTTTGGGGAGTCTATTGGACGTGGGACCCGAGGCTCACCTCGGCTCTCGTGTGTTGGTTGATGTACGTCGCAATCCTGATGCTGCGACGCTACATCCCCGAGGAATCGAAGCGCTCGAACCTGTCCGCGGTCGCGGGCATCATGGCGTTCGTCAACGTGCCGTTCGTGTTCATGACCATCCGGCTGTTCCGCACCCAGCACCCGCAGCCCGTCATCGGCGGCGGCGACGAATCCGGGCTCGCGCCGGCCATGACCGACGCATTCCTCGTCACCCTCGTCGCGTTCACGTTCCTCTACCTGTGGTTGATGCAGAAACGACTCGCCGTCGAGGCGACCGAACAGCAAGTCGAAAAACTACACAAGGAGCTCGAGCTCACGTGAGCTATCTGTTCGCTGCCTACGCAGTCACCTGGATCCTCCTGTTCTTCTACCTCTTGGGAATTTCTGCGAAACAGAAGAAGCTCGACGCGGAGATCGCGACGCTCAAAAAACTCATCGAGCAGAAAAAGTAAGCACTAAGCACTAAGTGTTGAGCCGCTCCGTTCGTTACGCAACCCAAGTCGTCCTCGCTCTGGTCTCCGTGCTGGTAGTGGCCCATACCGCACGACACGTCGCGGCGCTGACGAATCCCGTGCTCGAATTCGACGTCGGCCCAAACACCGGCTCCTACCTCGAAGGGTTTACCGAAAGCGAAGAGCGCGTGCCGGTGACGTTTCGGTGGACGCGCGAGCGGGCGAGCGTCGCGCTACCGCTTGCGGGAACGGGTCCCAATGCGGTTCTGCAACTCCGCTTCGCTCGCTTTCTCGACGGCAATGCGACGGTGCGTCTGTTTGTCGACGGCGACCCCCAGGGTGTGTTCTCGGCTCGCTCGGGCCGCTTTCGAACTCTCGAGCTTCCGTTGAAGCTTCGCGTAGAGCCACCGAAGATCACGCTTCTCGTCGAGGATCCCGACGCCGAGCGTCTCGGAATCGCCATCGACTGGCTACGTATCGAGAACGCGCGATGGCGAGTTCCCGCGACGACGCTTCGTCCGACGGTGCTCCTCATCGGGGTCTTCCTGCTCACGCTCGCGCTCGGCTTTTCACTGCCTCGAGCCGTCGGCCTCGGCGCGATCGTAGCCGTGCTCCAAGCTGGTTGGTTTGCCCACGACCCTTTTGCAATGGTGCATGCGCACGAGCAACTCTCTGCCATCGGGCTCTCGAGCGCCGCGCTCGTTGCCCTGGTTTCGGTCACGACCCGGCGGGCACGCGTTCTCCCCCTTCTCTTCCTATTGGGTTACTTCCTGAAAGGGGCTGCGCTGTTCCACCCTAGTTACTGGTACCCAGACGTGCGTCTCCATCGACGCTATGTCGAGATACTCGATACCGCGCAAGGGAGCATCGTCGAGCGAGGTATCGAAGCGCAAAAGGGCACCGGCACCGCCTATCCTCGTCGCCTGGTTGGACGAAACTACGCTTTGCCCTATTCACCGCTCTTCTACGTTCCGTTCACGTTCCTCGATCGCGACCCGACGCGGGCTCGAATCGAGCATGAAGCACGTGGGCCTGTTACTCGCGTCCGCCGAAGTGCTCCTCGTGTATGCCCTCGCGAGCTATCTCTTCGGGGCTCGTGTCGCTCTCATCGCGAGCGTCCTTGCGCTGTTCCTGCCGCCGCTCACGAGCCGGCTTCTGTACACGCAGTGGCCGACGCTCACGGGCCATCTCCTCGACGTGATGTCGATCGGCTTCGCCGCGAGCCTCGTGAAGCACCCGAACAAGAGGCCGCGGCTTTTTCGCTACGGCGCCGGCGTGCTCGCTTCGTTTCTGAGCTACATCTCGAGCCTCTTCAACATGACTCTTTTCACCGGTTGTCTCGCTCTCGTCGAGCGTCGCCGCGCTCTTTCACTCATTTTCGTCGCAGGCAGCGCCGGGTTGTTGACGATCTCGTTGCTTTATCTGCCGTTCGCCCGGGCATTCATGACCGAGATCGTCCCCGCGATGATCGCGGGCGCCCCATCTACGCGCTCTGACGCTATCGGTTTTTTGGCAGCACTCGGACGGATCCATCTCTTCTACGGTTTCGGATTTCCGGTGTTCGCGCTCGGCGGCTTCGTGCTCGCGCGGCGCGACCCCGCGACGTTCCGTACGCTCGCGGCGTACGGTGCCACGTTCCTAGTCCCATGGAACAGAAAAAGCTAGACAACACCGGCCCTTCTGTGATCTGCTAAATGCATGAAACACAAGGGCCGGCGAAAAGCCGAATTGAAGCTGTCGTCTCAAGAAAGCGAAGCGCTGACGCGACTGGCGCGACGCAGCCGTAGTTCGCCGCACCAAGCCTTCCGAGCGAAGATCGTGCTGGATTGCGCGGCGGGTCTGACGAATATGGAAGTTGCTAGGAAGATGCACACCATGAGGAGCACGGTGGGCAAGTGGCGAAGACGCTTTGTAGAACAACGAATGGAAGGGTTGTACGACGAACCTCGGCCGGGAGCGGCTCGCAAAATCGGCGATGACCAGATCGAGGAAGTCGTGACCAAGACGCTGGAGACGACTCCAAAGGGGAGAACCCATTGGAGTACGCGCTCGATGGCCAAGCATCTTGGGCTGAGTCATTCGACGATTGGACGTATTTGGCGAACGTTCGGGCTTCAACCGCACCGCTCGGAATCGTTTCGTCTCTCGCAAGACCCACAACTGGTCGAAAAAGTACGCGACGTTGTTGGCCTGTATATGAACCCACCGGATAACGCGGTCGTCCTGTGCGTCGACGAGAAATCGCAGATTCAAGCGCTCGAGCGTGCTCAACCTGTCCTGCCCATGAGCTTGGGCCAGCCCGAGCGACAAACCCACGACTACATTCGGCATGGAACGACTGACCTGTTTGCCGCACTCGACGCCGCAACAGGTGAAGTCTTCGGAAAGTGCTACGCGCGACATCGAGCGCTAGAGTTCAAGAAGTTCCTCGCTGAGATCGAAGCAGCCGTTCCCAGCGAGTTGGACATCCACGTCGTGCTCGACAATCTCGCCACGCACAAGACACCGGCGATCAAACGCTGGCTTTCCAAGCGACCTCGCTTCCACTTTCACTTCACACCGACACACGCCTCTTGGCTCAACTTCGCTGAGCGCTTCTTTGGCTTGCTCACCGAACACGCCTTGCGACGAGGCTCGCACACGAGCGTGCCTCAGCTCCGCGTTGCGATACAAGACTATCTCGATGCTCACAACGAGAACCCAAAGCCGTTCAAGTGGACGAAATCCGCCGACCAAATCCTCGAAACCATCGCTCGGTTCGCCCAGCGAACGCTCGATACACATGACAAATCGAATTTGGACAGTAATTAAAGATCCAGGGGACTAGTCGCCTGGATCTTTGATTACTATACAAAGTTAGGCTTTTCGCCAGCCCATAAGATTCATAAGATTCATGCACTTAGAATGGTTTCGGCAAGCTCTGCTTTATCTAGTTTGTTCTGATACAGGGGACTAGCGCTTCTGACACTCCGTGCCGTTTCCGGGGCGTTCAAGGATCTCAAGGAGCTCGTGTTCATCGGCCCGTTCATCGCGATCACGACGGGCGTGAGCCTCGAGGCGCTCGCGACACGAGGCCGCACCGGGCGCTTTGCCGCGATCGCGGTTGCCCTCGGCCTTATCGCCTTCGGGATCTCCAAATTCGGCGAATACGCCGCCCTCCACACGAAACTCGCGGGTTTGGATTAGTGCTCACGCGACCTGCCGTACATTAGCGTTCAAAAGTTTTTGCGATCGGGGTTAGAATGTCCGCGCTGTGTCGAAACGTCTAGAAGGCAAAGCCGCTCTCATCACCGGTGCGAGCAAAGGCATCGGGAAAGGAATCGCCAAGGTCTTTCTCGATGAGGGCGCGTCCGTTTTCTTGTGTGCGCGCGGTGAGCACCAACTCGCAAAAACCGCGGACGAGCTCTCGAGTCGCGGTGAGGTCTCGTTTCTCGCTGCCGACGTCGCCGATCCCGGCGACGCCGAGCGGCTCGGGTTGCGTGCGGTCGAGACGTTTCCCCATCTCTCGATCCTTTTGAACAACGCGAGCATCCTCGGCAAGCGGCAGGCGATCGCGGACGTGGATATCGCCACCTGGGATGACGTGCTGCGCGTGAACACGTCGAGCTTGTTCTACATCACCAAGCCGCTGGTGCCGCACTTGGTGGAACGAGGCGACGGTTCCATCATCAATGTCTCAAGCAGCGTCGGCCGGCACGGCAAGCCGAACTGGGGACCCTACGCAGTGTCGAAGTTCGGTCTCGAAGGCTTCACCCAGGTACTGGCCGCCGAGCTCGAGCCGCGCGGCGTTCGCGTGAACAGCGTGAACCCGGGAGCGACCCGCACCGACATGCGCGCAAGCGCGTATCCCGACGAAGACCCGACGACTCTGCCGACTCCGGAAGACATCGCCGAGATCTTCGTGTTCCTGGCTTCGGACGAGTCGAAAACGACAAGCGGTCAAGCATTCGAGGCTCGCGACTACCTGAAAACGACGTGGAGTTGACCGCAATCCGCCGATGGACATACGCACTATTTTCGACGCCTGCCACTTCTCGCCCGAGAAGATGCAGAAGGTCAGCCTCTTCGCGACGACAGAGCTGTTTTTGGACCTCTACTGTCTCGAGCCCGGGCAGAAACAGAAAGTGCACACCCACGAAGATTCGTCGAAGTTCTACGTCGTCCTCGAGGGACATGCGCGTTTTCACATTGCAGACGAAACCAAGGACGTCGGCCCCGGCCAAGCGGTTCTCGCTCGAGCCGGCGAGCTGCACGGTGTGGAGAACACGACCCCCGATCGCGTCGTGCTGCTCGTGGGGATGGCACCGCCGCCGACACACGCCTGATCACACATGAGCGGCCGAGAGACATTCGGCTCACGCTTCGGCTCGTTGATGGCGCTATCAACCGTGGAAGCTCGATTCAAATCGGCCAGTTCTGGATCTTCTGGATTCGGTGGGTGATCCCGGCAGCGATCGTCGTTATCCTCGTATCCGGCTGGTGGCCACAACTCAACCAATTGTGGACGTGATCACGATGTTGGAGACGCGCACATGAAACTTCGAGACCGTAAAGCCTTTATCACCGGCGCGAGCCGCGGCATCGGCCGCGCCATCGCCCTCGCGTTCGCCAAAGAGGGCGCGGTGCTCGCGCTCGGCGCACGCTCGATGGACTCGCTCGAGAAGCTCGCCGCGGAGATTGAAGCGGACGGCGGGAAGGCCGTTCCCATCCAAATCGACGTCGGCAGCGGTAGCTCCATCGCCGACGCACAAGCGGCGGTCGGCGAGAAGCTCGGTGATATCTATATCGTCGTCAACAACGCCGGCATTGCGAGAAGCGTCAAAGTGCTCGACATGGACGACGAGCACTGGCAGTCCCACCTCGACATCAACCTCACCGGCACGTTCCGCGTGACACGGGCGTTCTTGCCGGGGCTCGTCGCGGAAGGTTGGGGTCGTGTCATCAATATCGCATCGACGGCGGGCAAAGTCTGTTTTCAATACACGGCCGCCTACTGCGCGAGCAAGCACGGTGTCATTGGGTTGACGCGCGCGCTCGATCTCGAAATGGCGTCGGAAAACGTTACCGTCAACGCGATCTGCCCCGAGCTTCGTCAATACCGACATGACGTCCGAGGCGGCCAGAAACATCGCCCAGAAAACCGGCGGGAGCGAAGCGGACGCGCTTCGATGGCTGAAGAAGTTTTCGCCGCAGAATCGTTTCGTCGAGCCCGAGGAAGTCGCCGCGGTCGCGGTCATGCTCGCCTCCGAAGACGCGCGCGGCATTAACGGCCAGGCAATCAATATCGACGGTGGGGCCGTCGTCTATTGAGGCGCTGGCCGATGCGTTGTTGCGCGTGTCTCAGCTTGTGATGCGACATCCAGAGATTGCGGAGATGGATATCAATCCCCTAATCTCACTCGAAGACGGGGCTGTCGCGGTGGACGCTCGGATTCAGTTGACGGAGGAGTGAGGCTGGACCGATGGATCGGGCAGGCTCAGAGCGCATTAGCCCTTTGGTCCGCGAAAAAGACCCACTGTTGCCAGAAGCCGATGACGGTTAGCGCGAGTAGGATACCCGCTCCTACGAGTCGGCGCGCTCCGCCTCGATGCAAAAGCTCCGCGAGCAAGACCGCCGACGTGATGCACACGAACGGTGTCAGGAACAATGTTTCGTGTCCATGCAAGAAAACATCTGGAATCTTCGCGCGGCCGAGGAGCAACAAGAAATACGTGAGGATCCACGCCGAGAACACGAGCCGGGGAACCCTGCGCACGAACATGAGCCCGAGACCGACCGCCGCCAGAACCGGGTACAAAAGGCCGAAAAACTCGTAGCTCCGCTTCGCTGTCGTTTCGAAAAAGCCGGTGATGGGGTAGCGCGATTCGGCAGCGACGCCTCCGACCATGCGCGAGGTAACGTCTGTGACCATCGGTAGAAAGTCACGGTAAAACACGGCGAACGCGATGAGGCCACCAACGGCGCCCATGCCGAGCACCCGAAGCGCAAGCTGTCGTCGATGCTCGCCCGCGAAGAAAACCGCCAGCACAGCAAGGCCGGCCACGAACAAGCTGATGTTGATAACCCCGGAAACGTAGGCCAGTTGCGAGCACGCGACGAGAACGCCACCGACGAGCCATTGACGCCTCTCGGCCAATCCAGCGAGATTGCGAAAAATCCAATACACGAACGCGATGTCTACAGCGTGACCGAAGAGCGATGGCAAGAAAGCGTAGCTCAGACGCGACGAGTACGTCGGAATGACGACCATGAGAATCGCACCGACAACGGGCACCGGAGAAGCAAAACCGAAGCTACGAGAGAACGCCCACACGAGTGCGATCGGCACGGTAGAGATCGCGGCAGCGGCGAGCTTCAGTGTCAGCACGAGCGCGTCGTAGCCGAGATCGAAGAAAGCGAACGGGAGATGAAACATGGGCGTGTACGGAAACGCGTACGTTTGCCCGTACGCTTCGGTCACCCATACGTTGTGCTCGGTGATCACCGAAGAGGGCGACACGAGAAAATCGAGACCGGCTTCGTGCACGAAACCGACGAGACGCGCATGGGTACGCAAATCCGGGTAGTAGAAATCCGGATGGTTGACGGCCGCCGCCCGCACGAGGAACGCGACGAGCATGAACCCGAAAACGAGTCGTAGCGTTGCCCTATCGACCTTGATAAGCCGGCCGATACCGAGCACCGCGAGACCAAAAAGCGGGACTGCGATCGCAAGCCCTCGAACGAGCCGGTGCGTCAGCCACGGGTCGCTCCAAAGCCCGAAGGCGAGCGCGAGCGCGAGCGGCGCGGTCAGAGTCGCGGCGCGCGCTACGGCGGCTCCCGACGCAATCCACACCATGAGGAGCATGAGGGTGATGACGATCGGTTGCCAGAACGCCCAACCGATGAGCCGCACCGAAGACTGGTCTCCGAGATCGAAGCGCACCCAATCCAGCTTGATCCCCATGTTCTGACGCTCGTGCGAGTCACAACGCACAGCGAAGCTCAAAGGAGTGTCGAGAACCGCAAGGGATCCGTGGCGCTCCTCGAACGCTCCGCCGCGCCGCGAGAACCCATCGATGGGAACTCCGCTGACGTCCACCTCGATCTCAGCCGTCTCACCGAAGACGCGCGCATAGCGATAGACGACATCGACGGGACCGCCTTCGACACGAAGCGGCAACGCTATGGTGGCATCATAGGTCGTCCAATGGGTCGCGAGCTTCTCGTCGATCTCGTAAGCGGGGAGAAATCCCTCGAGATAAGGCGTGTCGCCCGGCCCGAGGTTGAAATCGATAATGCGTGGGCCCGAGCTCCCCATCCACGCCGCGACGAGCGGCAGAAGAAGAGCAATTCCCGCCAGCCGTTCGAGGCGCCGCACGACTCTCTCAGTCCGTCTTAGTCCGTGTTAATCGACGATGCGGTAGCTACGCACTCGTTTTTCGAGAGCGTCCCAGATGTCTCCGGCGGTGTCGCCGTTCGCGACGCCCTCCGCGATGAAGCGCCCCATGTCGAGGCAGTGATCCGAGTTGTTGTAGTTGAACATTCCGAGCCGGCCCGTCGGGATCAAATTGTCGACCACGCGGAGCCTCGCGTACCGCTCGGCGAGGCGCTCGCGATAATCGATGGAATAGACCGGATAAAAGTCGCGAAAGCGTTTGACGAAGCTCGCCGACAGACGGTCTTCACTGGTCACCCCGACGGATTCGATTGCTCGCAGACACCGCTTCGCGAGATCTTCGTCGGAAGACTTCCATAGCTCGTCGTCCATATCGCACGTCAAATCGCAGCAAAGCACCGTCTTTCCCTCGGGTCCGAGCTCGGCGCTCATCGCCTTCTGCTCGAACAGACGGCTGAACGGGAACTCTCGCTCCGGAAAGAAAATCCAATGGTCTTCGAGCACGCGATCTTCATCGATAACGAGATAGACGAGAAGAAGTTGACGCGAACGGAGATCCGCCCTGTCCGTGTCGCCACCGCCGACGCCGAGAAGATCGGACAACCCATGGATGGGGATCGAAGAGACGAGGAGATCGCAGGGGAGGAGCGTGTGCTCGGAACCTTGTTCGACACGGAGTTCCGTCACTCGAGCGCCGTCACGCTCAACGCCGACGACGGTCGCACCGGTCAAGATGCGGCCGGAGGCCGCCTTCACGTTCGAAGCCAGCTTGTCGGGAAACGCGCCGAAGCCTTTCCGTGGATAGTAGAAAAACGGCGCGTCCACGTCCGGCGTGCTCTCCTTCAGCTTCAGGAGTCGCAAGATCAGCTCGGTGGCGCCGCCGGAAGGAATGCGCGCCGCGGCGAGCTCGGCCGCGAGCTTTTTCGGGTCGCCCCACACTTTCCACGCGAGCGGCTCGAACACGAGCTCGTAGACCGCACGGCCAAAGCGACGGACGACGTAGTCCTCGTAGGAAGCCGGCGGCTTTCCGTTGATGACGCCCGACACCATCGCCGCCGCATAGTCGAGGCCCATTTTCACGGAGCGCACCGGGCCGAGAAGCGGCAACAGGTTCCCGAGGCTTAAAGGGTAATCGAGGTAGCGACCGAGAAGCCGAATCCGGTTCCTCTTCTGATGCTCGATGAGCTCGTCGCCCATGATCGATTTCAGCTCGTCCAACACACCCGGCACCACCGAGTACATCTTGTGCGGCCCATGATCGAGGGTGAACCCATGACTCTGGAAGCTCGCGCACAGACCTCCGGTGTGAGGCGCTTTTTCCACGACGGTGACCCGATGTCCGTCGCGCGCAAGATAGTGGGCGGCAGCGAGCCCGGCGACACCGCCACCGAGGATGACGACGTTCTTGGGCTCAGCCATTTCGAGCTCGCTTTTTGGCGACGACCATCGTTTGCCCCACCCAATAGTGGAACGGCAGCCGGCTCAGGCGAAGGGTGTCCATCGTTTTCGTGACGACCCCTCCGAGCGGCCCGAGATACGGCGCGGCGCGCTCGGACACGTAGCCGAGCTCGAGCGTCTGGATGTGCTTGCGGAAGACGAGCGGCTCGAAGTCGGTTCGCCGCAAGAGCTCCCGCATGGTGTCGGGAACAAAGTAGTAAAGATGTACGGTGAGGAGAAACGGCCATCGCGATCCGAGCAGACGCGCCGCGCCACTCCCGTAGTCAGGGTACGTCAACGCCAAGATGCCGTTTTCCGACAACAGCTCGTGAGCACGCTCGCGCACCGCTTTCGGATCGGGCGTGTGCTCCAAAACGTCCCACGCGGTGAGAAGGTCGATGCTTCCCTTCTCGAACGGGGCATCGAAGAGCGTTCCTTGGTGAAGCGATAGGCCGTAGTGCTCTTTCGCGAAATTGCACGTGCTCGGCTCACAGCCGCGGGGCTCGTATCCGGCTTCTCGCGCGATGGCGAGAAACGATCCACCCGCGGTGCCCACATCGAGAACGCGCTTTCCCGGCGGTTCGCAGGCCGCTTCGACGCGGGCGAGACAGCGCGCGAACGTGTTCTCGCGAAACGCGATCTGCGAAACGAACTGCGCGTCTTCCGCACCCTGGTAGCCGTCGAGGACGAGGTCAGCTCGGAGCCGAGGGCGCACGTAGACGAGACCGCAGTCTTTGCAGCGAACTGCCTGATCTTTCAGCGGCTCGTCACCGGAGGAGCGAAAAACGACATCGAGGTCGATGGGAGCTTCCGGATCCCGCTTCGAAGGGATCACGACATCGAACTCGTCGGATCCGCAGATCGCGCACGAGACGCTTTCGCGTGCCGACGCTTCGGGCTTGCTCGCCGCGGGCGTGGCCGTCACCGGACCCTCCTGCGGAGCACTTGAAGCTCGCGGAAGCCGGTGTTGATGGCGTTCATCATCAAGCCGACGATGACGAGCGCGAACGCGAGCAACAGGAGCCCGACGACCACGACCGCGTGGGTGTAGCTTGGCACGCTTGCGAGAAACCCGAAGCCCCACGCCGCAGCGTAACCTATTGCGATCATCCCGAGAACCGCCGCGAGCACGCTGAAAAAGTACAGCGGGCGATGATTGCGGAGCAACATGGCAATGGTAATGAGAATCCGGTAACCGTCGCCAAACGGGCTCAACTTCGAGTAGCCTCCCGACGGTCGCTCACGATAGCGGATCGGGATTTCCTCGATCACCATCCCCTTGCCGAGCGCCTGCAACGTCAACTCGGTCTCGGTCTCGAAGCCTCCCGTGATCAGAGGCACGGAGCGCAGGAAGTTCCGGTTCATCACCCGGTAGCCCGACAGAATATCTTTGAAGGAAGTCCGGAAGACGAAGTTCATGATCCCGATGATGAGGTGATTGCCGAATCGTCTCAGGTCATTGAGCGCCCGACCCGAGGCGTCTTTCAACCGGTTACCGACCACCATGTCGGCACGATCCTTCACCACCGGCTCCAGCAGAGCGTGCACGTCTTCGGCGAAGTAGGTGTCATCGCCATCGACGACGACGAGGACGTCGGCATCGACCGTTTCGAAAATCGATTGCATGACGTAGCCCTTGCCCGGTCGCTTTTCGAGGACGACGCGAGCGCCCGCCGCGACCGCCTCGTCACCGGTGGCGTCGGTGGAGGCGTTGTCGAAAACGACGATCTCCGCGTCGGGGAGCTCACGCCGAAAATCCTTAACAACTTTGCCTCTCCTGCCATTTCAGTGGATCCTCTCGAGGGTGAGACCGCCACAGTTTAGGTAGACGAGACTGATGAGAGCTTCGGCAGAGTGGAGTCCAAAGCTGCGGTGGCTCAGCAGCCTGATTTTGTTGTTCATTCCTTCGAGTCGGCCGTTGCTGAGTCTCCACGTGACCCACGCGATGACGCCATCGAAGTGGCTGCGGATCATCTTCGCCGCGCGTTTGACGGGCTCTATCCTCGAGCTCATAGCGCGCCGCAGCCATCCTCGGAGAAACTTCTTGGCCCATGTCTCGGTTTTGTAGGTGTAGAGGTCCATGAAGTCGTCGCGCAGAAGCATGGCGCGGTAGAGGCGACGATTAGCTCGCACCTGCTCGCGGAGCACCCGTTTGTCTTTCGCGCTGCGGTTGTGTTTGGCCTTGAGAAGGGGAAACTTGGTGTTCTTGAGGTTGCGCCGGGCAGTCCCTTTGAGCTCGCGCACCAGCTCGCGCCGGGTCTTATCCACGGCCTCGTTCAGATGCTTGACGATGTGGAAGCGGTCAAAGATCACCCGTGCCTGAGGAGCCTTTTTGCCGACGACAGTTATGTACGGCTCCCACATGTCCATGCTGACCGCTTCGAGCTCCGCGGCTCTTTGTGGTCCGAGCTTGCGGAAAAACCGCAGCAGCGTCTTGGCCTTGCGCTCCTTTCCCGCCCAGACGACCCGGCCGCTGAGATGGTCTATTACCACTGTTAAGTACTTGTGGCGTTTGCGGTAGCTGATCTCGTCCATCCCAATCACCCGCAATCCATCGAGCTCGCGCCGCTCATCCCGCTGCTCGGCAACCACTCGCTGGATGATCCGTCGCACCGAACGCCACGTCACTCGGAAATAGTTCGCTACGGCGCTGACGTCCGTCCTCTGTGCCAGCCACGCTACCTCTTGTTCGAAGCTTTTGGTAAAGCGGCTTCCCTTGTCGGCCCAAGGCACCTTTTCTCTGACCACTCCACACCGCCGACATACCACTCGTCGGATCGAGTAGCGAAGATAGGTCCGGACTCCGAACAGGTCCAAGTGCCGCCAGTAGCGATTGTAGCGATCTTTGTTCTTGCGGACCTTTCGTCCGCAAATCCCGCACAGAGGCTTCCTCCTCCGTGGTACTACATCCACCACCACTCTGGCTTTGTCCGCCTGGAAGTGGAAACCTCGGACCCACAGGCCTTGCAATCCGATGAGCTTGTTGACTAACGTAGTAACGCGCATCGCGGGAACGCTCTTTTCTCTTTCGGAAAAAAAGATTCTAGCGTTCTCGCCGATGCGCATCTACACATGGCTTACCCTCTCAACCCACGGGCCTCACCAAATGCCACTGCCCCTCAGCGGGAGACGAGGCTGTGGGAAACGCCCCCACGGTTCTGGTCGTTCAGACCTTGCTCACGACTGAGTTCTCTTCGAAGCCTGGAAGGGCGTTTTCCATAGCCTCCACTAATCGAGCCCCCCCTTCCTTATTCCATATGAATTAATCTTTCTTGTATATATATCAGGAGGGGCCTGTGGGCGCTCGTGGGAAACGCGAAGCGTTTTCCAAGCGATTGTGGAAAACGCCGCTCCACGTTTGTACGTGCTCACAACCTTTCCCTAAACGCCTCTCTCGCCCGGAGTTTTCGGCGTTTTCCACAATCGCGGCAGCGTCCATAGGCCATGCCCTCCAACACAAATCAGATCCCCCGAAACGACAGGAGAACCCAAACTTTTCCCACCGTCGGCGCTTCATTGAAGCACGGAACGGCAATGGCGATGCGCAAAACTGAGTCGAGACCTCCTAGTCCCATGGAACAGAAAAAGCTAGACAACGCCGGCCCTCCTGTGATCTGCTAAATGCATGAAACACAAGGGCCGGCGAAAAGCCGAATTGAAGCTGTCGTCTCAAGAAAGCGAAGCGCTGACGCGACTGGCGCGACGCAGCCGTAGTTCGCCGCACCAAGCCTTCCGAGCGAAGATCGTGCTGGATTGCGCGGCGGGTCTGACGAATATGGAAGTTGCTAGGAAGATGCACACCATGAGGAGCACGGTGGGCAAGTGGCGAAGACGCTTTGTAGAACAACGAATGGAAGGGTTGTACGACGAACCTCGGCCGGGAGCGGCTCGCAAAATCGGCGATGACCAGATCGAGGAAGTCGTGACCAAGACGCTGGCGACGACTCCAAAGGGGAGAACCCATTGGAGTACGCGCTCGATGGCCAAGCATCTTGGGCTGAGTCATTCGACGATTGGACGTATTTGGCGAACGTTCGGGCTTCAACCGCACCGCTCGGAATCGTTTCGTCTCTCGCAAGACCCACAACTGGTCGAAAAAGTACGCGACGTTGTTGGCCTGTATATGAACCCACCGGATAACGCGGTCGTCCTGTGCGTCGACGAGAAATCGCAGATTCAAGCGCTCGAGCGTGCTCAACCTGTCCTGCCCATGAGCTTGGGCCAGCCCGAGCGACAAACCCACGACTACATTCGGCATGGAACGACTGACCTGTTTGCCGCACTCGACGCCGCAACAGGTGAAGTCTTCGGAAAGTGCTACGCGCGACATCGAGCGCTAGAGTTCAAGAAGTTCCTCGCTGAGATCGAAGCAGCCGTTCCCAGCGAGTTGGACATCCACGTCGTGCTCGACAATCTCGCCACGCACAAGACACCGGCGATCAAACGCTGGCTTTCCAAGCGACCTCGCTTCCACTTTCACTTCACACCGACACACGCCTCTTGGCTCAACTTCGCTGAGCGCTTCTTTGGCTTGCTCACCGAACACGCCTTGCGACGAGGCTCGCACACGAGCGTGCCTCAGCTCCGCGTTGCGATACAAGACTATCTAGGCGCTTTCGGCCAGGGCGAAGACCTTCTTCCGGATCAGCGCATGAACTTGCGTCATGACGCGGAGGTCCGTGCGCGAATGCTCACAACGAGAACCCAAAGCCGTTCAAGTGGACGAAATCCGCCGACCAAATCCTCGAAACCATCGCTCGGTTCGCCCAGCGAACGCTCGATACACATGGCAAATCGAATTTGGGCAGTAATTAAAGATCCAGGGGACTAGTCCCCTGGATCTTTGATTACTATACAAAGTTAGGCTTTTCGCCAGCCCATAATATTCATAAGATTCATGCACTTAGAAGGGTTCCGGCAAGCTCTGCTTTATCTAGTTTGTTCTGATACAGGGGACTAGACTTAAGCAATCGCAATGCCATCTGCGCTCGTAGCGAACGTCATTCCAACCGATTTAGTTGGATAGGTTTAGCGGTGCAAGCGCGCGAGCAGTTGACTCCGCTATGGGCATTCCCCTACAACGGCCCGCCGATCCCCACATCAAAATGCGCGATCCCGTGTTAGCATGGCCGCCCCGTTTCCGGGAAATTCGCGCGACGTTCCTATCTCAATAGAGGGACGACGTCCACCTCCATTCACCGTTGAAAACGAACGAGAGCTAAACTAAGGCGGCATGGCAGACACGCTGTATGTCCGTCACGGGCGACTCCACTACTTCGTCCGAGAAGTACTGAAACGCCTTCGGGTGCCCGCCACCCACGCCTCGAAAATCGGCGACGTGCTCATCGCGGCGGACCTCGCGGGCTTCGAAGGGGAAGGAGTGAGCCGGCTTCCGTTTTTCGCGGCGCGCATCCGAACCGGGCTCGCGAATCCCAACCCGAACATTCAAGTCGCCCACCAGGAGGAAGCGACCGCGACCCTCGATGGCGACAACGGAATGGGTCATGTCGTCGCGTTGCGCTCGATGGATCTCGCTATCGAGCTCGCGAAGCAGTTCGGGGTCTCCGCCGTGGCCGCGAAGAACAGCAACGATTTCGGAATGGCGGGCTACTACGCACGCCTCGCACTCGAAGAACAAATGGTCGGCATCGTCATGTCGAACGCGCCTCCAGCGATGTTACCGACCTACGGCAAGACCCCGATGCTGGGTGAGAACCCGCTCGCCATTGCAATCCCGGCAGCGGAAGACGCGGCCCCGTTCGTTCTCGATATCGCCACCAGCGGAACGTCGCGCCATCAGCTCGAAGACGCGCTCAGGCGTGGCGAGACGATCCCCGCCGGACTCGCGCTCGATGCCTCGGGGGCGATGACCCAGGACCCGAAGGCCGCGCTCGAAGCCATGCGTCTATTGCCGCTCGGTGGAGCGCCGGAAACGGGCTCGCACAAAGGCTTTGGTCTGGCCCTCGCGATCGACATCCTCTGCGGCGTAGTTTCCGGTGGTCAATTCGGACGGGATCTCGCCGGTGCCGAAGGCACGCATCAAGACGTCGCCGGAATCGGGCATTTTTTCATCGCGGTACGGCTCCGCGCCTTCGGCCCCTGGATCAAGTTCCGGAACCGCATCAAAGACATGATGCGACAGCTCACCGGCTCGCCGGCGACGGGAGCACCGCGCGTTTACTACCCGGGCGAAGCGGAGTTCGACATCGAGCAAGAGCGCCGCGCCACCGGAATCCCCATCGACCCCGCAACAGCATCAGGGCTCGAGGGCCTCGCACGCCAGCTGGACGTCCACGATTCGTGGAAGCATTTGGTGGAGGGCCGTAAGTAAGTATTCGCTTGCGGCGGTATACGGCATACGGTCCAAATCGCGTCGTGCCTGTAAACAGGCGTGTCGCTTACCGGCGGAACGGTGCTCGATATCGGACGACGCCGTTTACCGGGAGGGCGTGGATTGAACTGTATGCGGTATGCCGTATACCGCTACCGATGAAGAAACGAAGCCTTTGATCGGGGCCCATTCTTGATGAAGTTGTCCACGCCGATGCGCATGTCCTCGAGCGCGCAGATCTCTCCGAAGCATTTGCACTCGAAACGTAAACCTTCAGCGAGCGACATGCGCGCGCCTTCCAGGATCGCTTTTTGAAGGACGGCGTCGACCGCGCGTGACAAGTGCCCGAGGTCAACCTCGGGCAGATCGTCAGGAACTTCGATTGGATCCGAGGGAATGGAAGCCAGCGTGGTCTTCCCATCGGCGGCGTCGTTGGCGAGTGCAACGGCGGCAGCGACGACGTCGCCTTCGACTTCCTCTTGAATCAGGCCGAGCTTCAGCGCTTCCGCGCTCGAGATCGGGCGGCCGGTGCGCAACAACGGCCACGCGTTCCGAAGCCCAATCCACCTAGGAAGCCGCTGGGTGGCTCCGGCGCCAGGAATAATGCCGAGGTTGGGCTCGGGTTGCGCAGCGAGCGGCGCAATACCTTTTCGTGCAATGCGTGCGTGGCACGCCATCCCGAGCTCGTTCCCGCCCCCGAAAGCGAGCCCGTTGTAGGCGCACACGACGGGCAACGGAGCCGATTCGATCTTGTCGAGCACGGCATGAGAGCCGAGCGACGTTCGCTCCCCCTGTTCCGCGGAGTCGATGCGCGCGAGCATGGTGACATCCGCTCCCGACACGAACGCCTTTCGACCGAAGCCCGTCAACACCACGCCACGCATCGACTCATCGGTAGCGATCGCGTCAAAGTGGCGTTCGATCTGATCGAACACATCCTGATTGAGGGCGTTCAAGACCTGCGGTCGTCGGATCGTTAGCACGGCGATACCGTCCTCGTCACGCCTGAGAACATACGGGATGTCCCAAGGCTCGCCCGACGCGGCCTGTTCGACGAGCTTCTCGCCGACGGGGAAGCTATCGTGCACACGCCGATAAGCGCGCACTTTCTCGAGCGCCGCGTTCAGCCCGAGCTCGTTCATGAACGCGAACGGCGGGCGGATGACGAGTCCAATCTCGGCGCCGAGCTCGAGATCGGCGATGGTCGCGATGCCACTCGAAGCCACCTCGTTCACCAGTCCGAAGTAGGCGCCTACCATGCGCTCTTCGATGACCTTGGCCCGATCGGGCTCGACCTCGACGTTCTCTCCCCGCGCGGGCACGTCCCACGCCTCGCCCGAAGCCATCGCGTCTTTCAGGATCGCGGGCGTCTCGAACCACGGGTTCACGCGGTGATGCGCTTCGTCGAGACCGTGTGATGTGATCGGGTTGCCGCCGGTGAGGTTCATCGCGGTGAACGGACCGACGCCGAGCCCGAGGACCTTCCTCACCACCGAGTCGACTTCTTTCACCGAGCCTAAGCCTTCCTCGACCGCGAGCGCCGCTGCCTGGAACAACCCTTCGAAAACGGGATCGATCGCGTAGCCGTAGCGGCTTCCGACGCGAATCGGAACTTTGCCGATAGCTTCGTAGAACGCGAGGAGCCACGCGGCCACGTCCTCACCCGTTTTCTCCGCGGGAACGATCTCGACGAGCGGGTTCCTCTCGGCGGGGAAAAAGTAATGGATCACGAGCGATCGAGACGCGCCTCGCGCCCGCTCGAAAATCCGTTCGGGCTCAAGATGGGAGGAGTTCGACGCAAGGATGCCGTCCGCCGATACGAGGTCTTCGAGCTGGGCGAAGATGCGGCGCTTGAGCTCGAGGTCTTCGGCCGCCGCTTCGATCATGAAATCGGCCCCGCGCAACGCTTCATAGTCCTCAGTAAACGTCACGTTGTCCTTCATCGCGCGCGCGCGCTCGGGGGTGAACGCCTTGGTCGCGACGCCTTTATCGACTTTCTTGTCGAGCTTGAGACGTCCGGCACGAAGTGGCTCGGGCGCGATGTCGACGACGACCACGGAAACGCCCTCGGGCTCGAGGACCTTCGACATGTGGAGAGCGATATCGGGTCCGATCTGTCCCGAGCCCACGATACCGATCTTGTTCAAGGTTCGCGATCCCAGCGTGTACGCCAAAACCCACCTCCGGTTACGCGGACGTGCGCGCCATCAACCCGGCGTGTTTGTCGAGAACCGAGAGCAGCGCATCGATGTCGTCCGCCACGTTGTAATAATGAAAGCTGACCCTTTCGAAGTAGCTGAAGTATCGCGCGAAGTAGACGATCTGCGCGAGGTCGACGTCCGACCATGGGATACGGTGTTCGATGGTGAATGCTTCCGCAACGTGAGCGCGCCCCGCCGGTTTCGACGGGGCGCGCTATTTTATCTCAGCTGTCGGCCATCAGCCGTCGGCTATCAGCCATCAGCTCGTCTTCAAGCTGTTGCGCCACTCCTCGATTTGCTTCGCGGCGATGTCTCGGCCACCGAGACCGAAGGCGATCGCGGCCGCGACCGCGAACGAGCCGAGCACGAGCCCGAAGGCCAACTCGATGATCTCGTTGGCGATCCCCATTTGCCGCAGCGCAATCGCGGCCGAGAGCACGAGGATACCGATGCGGGCCGCGGTGGCGAGAAGCCCTGCTTGGGCATGGCCGCTCGCGCGGATCGTGCCCGCCGCCACGTTCGCGAGAAACAGACCGACGCCGAACACGATGATTCCGAGGGCGAGCTGCCCGGCGAACTCGAGTAGGCGTGCCAAGAGCACGGCCAGGCTTTCGAAGCCGAGAAGCCCAGCCGCTTCGATGGAAGCGAACAGCATGATCACGGTGAGGAGCAGAGCCCCGGCGAGCTCCGACGGCCGCTTGGCGTCATCGACAGCGGTAGCTCTCGATAGGCCGAGTTTCTGAAGCACCGAATCGAACCCCGCACCCGCGAGAACACCGGAGAGAAGCTGCGACACCAGGCGGCCGACGTAGAACGCGAGCGCGAGAAGGACACCGGCGGCGAACACGCGCGGGAGGGCATCGAGGACCTGTCCGAGCATGTTGCTCGCGGGTCGGGTGATGGCCTCGAGCGCGAGCGCGTTCAGAGACGACAAGAGCACGTTGAACAAGATGAACACGTAGACGACGAGACCCACGAGACCCGACAGCTTCCGCGTGCCGAGGGCGGTCCCCAACCCGATTTTCTCGCCGAGCTTGTCGACGCCGACCGCGGCGAGCAAATTCGTGACGATGCGCTGCACGATGCGAGCGATGAGCCAGCCGGCGGCGAGAATAACGCCGGCGGCGAGCACGTTGGGCAGGAACGTGAGCAGCCGATCCATCATCCCTTGAACGGGCTCGAGGAGCCCGCCGAGCTGTAACGTGCCCAGGACGATGGGCAGGAACAAAAGGAAGACGAGCCAATAGAGGCCATCACCGAGCGTTCTCCCGATCGCCGGCTCGGCTCCCGCCTCGAGTCCAGCCTCACCTACGACTTTTTCGTCGAGGCGCCATCGATCGGCTGCCACCGAGACTGTCTTCTTAGCAACGGTCGCCACCACCCACGCCACCGCGACCAGCATCGCCGCGCCGAGAAGCTGCGGCACGTAGTCGAAGACTTTGTTCAAAAGCGTCAGAATCGGCTCGCTGACGACCGTGAGCTGAAGGGTGTTGAAGAAAAGAACGAGCACGAACAGCAGCAAGATGTAGTAGACGCCCTTGGCGACCCACCGTTCTACCTCGAATTTGCCCCCCTTCTCTTCGCCGAGCACCCACGTCGCGATGCGGTTGTCGATGGTCGTACGCTCGAGTGCTTTGCGAACGCCCCAGGCGACGATCCGCGCGAAGAGCCAACCTACGAACAAGACGACAACAGCGACGAGGACACGCAACACTTGCGGTCCAAAAACCTCCGCTAATTGCGGCAACATTGCTTCTAATGAACCCATTGTGACTTCCTCCTTGGTTCCGAGTTGCGCGG
This sequence comes from Candidatus Marinacidobacterales bacterium, assembly GCA_965237955.1. GTDB lineage: Bacteria > Acidobacteriota > Vicinamibacteria > Marinacidobacterales > SMYC01. Next base: position 7,631,702 of record OZ250169.1, read on the forward strand.
CTGCAATCGATATCCCAGGTGAGAGTTGCTGAGAGTTGCTTGGTGCAGACGGTGCGAAGGAGTATATATCACCTCATGAAGTATCGGGAGCTTCGGTTCGCGCGCGTTTTAGTTCTGGTATTGAACGCGACGGGAGCCTTCGCGTCCACGTTCGAGCTGACCGGCACGGTACTCGATGAGTCCGGCGTCGAGCTTGCGGGTGCAACGTTGACGCTCGTCCACGAGGGCACGGGGCTCGTCCGCACCACGACGAGCAACGACTCGGGTCGCTACGCCTTTCCCGCGATGCCGCCCGGCGAGTACTCGCTGGTCGTGCGACTTTCCGGATTCGCCACGTCGCGCTTTGCCGGGCTTCGCTACTTCGCCGAAACGAAGCCCATCTTCAACGTCAGATTGAATCTTCGCGCGGTCCAAGAATCGATGACGTTCACCGGCGAGGCGCCGCTCATCAACGTAAGCCAGTCGCAGCTCGGCCTTTCGGTGGAAGAGCGTCAGCTTCACGAGCTACCGCTGACGCGCCGCGACTACCTGGAGCTCGCAACCGTCGAAGGAGGCGTGCACGAAATCAACGAATCCGTCCCGGGTGCTGTCGTCTACGGAGCGCGGCTTACGACGGTGAACGGCGCGAACGCGCACTACACCTCGTACCACCTCGACGGCTTTGGAAACACGCGCGATCAGCACGGCGTCGTTCATGTCGATGTCGACCTGAGCGCCATCGAGGAGTTCCGCGTCATCAGCGGTCAGTTCTCGGCGGAGTACGGACAAAGTCTCACCGGTATCGTGAGCGCGACCACTCGATCCGGCACCAATGATTTCCATGGAAGCATTTTTGCCTACCTGCGTCCCGGTAGCTGGGACGCGAGCGACCCGCTGACCGGCACCGACACCGCGCTCAATCGTCAGGAGCTCGGCTTCACTTTTTCCGGCCCCATCCGCGAAGATCGCACCCAGTTTTTCACCAGCTACTCGTACCAAAACCAGGACGACGACGTGGTCGTGACGGCACCGTACGGCGACGGGCGTTTCGGCGGGCTTTTCGAGCTTCCGTCGAGCCGTCATCGGTTTCTGGTGAAGCTGACCCATCTGTTCGACTCACGGCATCAGCTCGCCGTGAAAGCAGCGTTTTCCGAGCGCAACAGCTTGGAGAGTGTAGGTGGCTACGACATCTTCGATAACCGCCTCGAGACGTTGAACGAGGATGCCTCGGTGTACGCGACATTCGTCTCCGAGCTCGGGAGCGGTTCGAGCGAGCTCCGATTCGGATTCGCGAGGGAGCGGTTTCGCACCCGAGGTCAAAAGCCGCCGCTCGGCGCCGTCGAGATCCATCCGACGCTCGGCAACATCGGCAACCCGATGCGTTTTCAACGGGCAGACGAGGACCACTTCGAAGTCTCCGAGACGTTGACGCTTCCCACGGGAGACCATCGTCTCAAAATCGGTTTCAACTTCCTTCGCATCGGAAGCACTACCGAGCTCGAACGCTACAGCGACGGCGTTCTCTTTTTCCCTCCAACTGGCGTCGACGGCCCACTGCTTCTTTGGCGAAACTTCACCGGTGCCGACGCGGAGATTCTCGAGCGCAGCGAGAGTCACGTTCAAGTTTTTTTTCAGGACGACTGGCAGGTCACGCCGTTTTTCACCGTAAACCTGGGCCTGCGCTGGGAGAAAGAGACTTCCGTTCCCGACAACGGAAACATCGCACCTCGGCTCGGGTTTCACTGGGACGCGACCCAAGATGGCCGCACATCAGTACGTGGCGGCTACGGAATCTTCTATAGCTTCGTCTTTTCGATCGTCGACTCACTCGAGCGCCTCTACGGTGTCGGGGGCCACCAAGTGGTTGCCTTCACCGACGACGACATCGACGATGCCTTCTTCAACCCGGCATTGTTGTCACCGAACTTCTATGTCGATGCTGTCGAATGGGCACAAGCGTCCCGGCAGGCACCTTCCTCCCAACACGTCACCATCGGCATCGAGCGCGAGCTCGTACCGACGGTTACGGCCGCCGTCGACGTGAGCTACGTTCGCGGAAAAAGCCTCATTCTGCCCGTCGACCTCAACGCACCTGAATTTTTCGACTACACCACGGGCGACATCCGTTCCGGAAATGCCGCTGACCGTGCCCGACCCTTCGGCGTGCCCGGCGCGCCCATCGCTCGCGGCATGGTGCCCGAGCTTCCCGACGGCTATCCGTTCGGTGGGTACCGCGATCTGTATCTGTTGTCGTCCGCGGGCTCGAGTCGTTTCTGGAGCGTCAAGGTCAACGTGACCAAGCGCTACGCGACCGACTTCTTGATCCAGGCCGTCTACAACTGGTCGCGTACCGAAAACGACGGCGACAACTTCCGCGTCAGCGAATCACTTGCTCTGGATCCGGCGCGGCCGGAGCTCGAGTGGGGTCGAAGTACAACCGATATCCCGCACTCTTTCGTGATCAATGGTGTTTGGGACGCTCCTCTCGGTCTGCGGTTGACGGGTTTGTTCCGAGCGCGTTCGGGTCGCCCGGTCGATCCACGCGTCGACGCGGATTTGGACGGGGACCGCAAGCTACGCGAGCGCGCGTCGAGCCCCGGCGCCATTTTGGAGAGAAACAGCTTCCGTATCGGCTCGGTCGCGTCGCTCGATCTCTCCATCGCCAAGGAGTGGGAATTCGGCGAAGGGCGGCGTGTCGCAGCCGCGCTCGACGTGTTCAACCTGACCAACCGCCTCAACCCGAAGCAATATCTGCAGTCGTACGGGGCTCGCTCAGATCAGCCGCTTCCGGCATTTCTTCAGATCGTCCAGGCGAGCCCGCCCCGCCAGTTCCAGCTTTCCGTCCGCTTCACGTTTTAGGAGTCGTGGGATAGAGTCCGGCCGATCATTGCTCGTCGTCCGTCACGACGTCCATGACCCAGATGTCGCCGATGTCCTCTCCCCAGGAGAAGTACAGAAACCGACCGTCCGTCGCCAGGCCCACCGCGAAGTGATCGGTGCGTTTGCCCACCAGATCGGTCAGTTGCCGCTCGTCCTTGCCATCCGCGGAAATCGTCCAGATATTCTGATCCCGCAGGAAATAGATGGAGCTTCCATCGGGGGACCAGCGAGCCGTCCAGCCGCCGGAAGCAGCGAGCCGCGCCGCGTTCTCCCCCGCGCTGTTCGCCTTCCACAATTCGGTGTCGCCTCCCATGAAGTCGACGCTCGTATAAAGGATTTCGCTCCCATCGGGCGACCATTCGGGCATCACCTGCATGCTCGCTCCCTCGACCAACGGCCGACTCGACCTGTCCTTCGTCGAAACGACCCAGAGATCGGTCGACTGCAAATGAAGATAGGCGACACGTTGGCCGTCGGGCGAAAGACTCGGCTGGATCTCGAACTCCGGAGATTGGATCAGCGGCCGGACGACACCTCCTTCGCTCGGCACGATGAAAAGGTCGCGCGTTCCGGCTCGGTGCGAGTGGAACACGATCTCCTTTCCATCCGCGGAGTAGCGCGGCGCCCAGTCAGGGCCCGAGTGCGTCGTCAACGCTCGCCACTCACCGCCGTCGAGCGGCACGACCCACAGATCCAAATTCCCGGCGCGATCGGAATTCAATACGAGCTCCGAACCGTCCGGTGAAACGTCCAACTCTTCGACATACGCCTGCTCCGCCGAGATCGGTTCGGCATCGGCCCAGGTGGCTAGACGATCGCGCAGGATCGGAACGCGCCACACGTTCGATACACGTCTTCCCTTGGAGTAAGCGAGCTTCGATCCGTCCTTCGAAAACGAAGCGCTTCGCATCCCGATACCCACGGTAACCGGGACGGCAGAGCCGATTGGCCCGCGCTCGGCATCGACCTCCCGAGCCCACAAGTCCATCGCACCACCTCGATTGGAGATGAAGTAGAGAGAGGCTCCGTCGCGGGACCACATAGGGCTCCAGTTGTTCCCATCCTCCGTTACGGGAAAGGATTCGAGATCACCCACGCGCATCACCCATATGCGGGAGATTTGGGCCTCGCGGCTCACGGCTTCCACGTAGGCCAAAAACCGCTCGTCCGGGGACCAGCTCCAGTCGATCGTTTGTCGGGCTGGGACAGGAAGCGTGAGCCGGCGCGATTGTCTCGTCTCCAGTTCGACGATGTCGAGGACGGTCCCATCTTCCGACAGGCCGGCCAACTCGGTGCCGCCGCTCAGCCATTGAGGAGCGCCAAAAAGATTCACGTTAAAATCGGCGTTCAATACTCTTCGTGCCTCCCCCCCACAAGCGCCGACATGTTGTAGTAGGCGTGGCCCTCTCGTTCGGATACGAATGCGATGTTCCTCCCGTCGGGTGACCAGTTGGGATTGGAGTCCCTCGAAGCGTTATCGGGCGTCCGATTGATGGGTGCGCCGCCCTCGATCTGTTGCACCCAGATGTCCAGATTGCCGCTTTGGTTGGATTCGTAGGCCAGCGTTTGTCCATCCGGTGACCAAGTCGGAGAATCTTCCACACCGAGGGCCGACGTAATCTGGCGTGCGTTCGTGAAGGTTGGAACTACCGGGCCCGCGTTGTCGAACGATGTCGGGACGATGTCGCTCATCCACAGGGCAACGAGAAGTCCGCCTCCCACGAGCGCTATCCACGGGGGCGCGCGTCGTGAGGCAGGCTTACGAGGTGAGACGGCCGCATCCACCATCGTCTCGCCGGAGTCCAGGGCACGGGCAAGCTCTTCGAGCTCGTTGCGAACATCGATCGTAGTCTGGTTTGCGAGGCACCGTCTAACGATGCGCGCGATGTCGCGCGGCAGCGACGGCACGAGCTCCGTCAGCGATTGCGGCTCGTCTTTCAAAACGGCCGACAGGGTGCCTTGGTGCACAACTCCGATAGAGGCCGAGAGCTCGCTTGGCCCCGACTCCCATCATCCGATCATCTCGCTATCAGGCATCCCGAGCGCCGTCATCGTGTTGAGAATCTTGCACCCGATCCTTGCCTCGACTCTCTGTGCCGCCAACCCTCTCGCTCGCATCGCTGAGCCCACGATAGCCTTGTAGCGATGGAACGTTGTCTCGACTTTGCTCCGTTTGCTGTAGCCCGATTCTGTGTGCCACTTTCGTTTGCCGAGCCGATCTTGTGCTGCAATGTTGCGATTGCGCTGTCGGCTGCTCGCCGGCCCCGATGCGAGCTGGGCGCCCTTGCGCGGCGGTATCAGCACCCTCGGCGAGCAATGAGCGCTGTGATTCTCGATTGCCTCATAGACGCCGCCGGCGTCGTATGCGGTGTCAGCTCTGGCCGATGAGATGGGACTGTCGATCTGTCCGACAAGCGATGCAACCCGCGATGAATCGCGGGCTCTTTTGCTCGTCAGCTCGCCGGCGACGACTTCGCCACTCTGCTCGTCGACACACAGATGGAGCTTGCGATAGTCCCTGCTCTTTGGTGCTCTGCGCAGCTGGCCGGCGTGGACAGCGAGACCGCTGCTGTCGATCAAGATGTGCAACGGCGTCTTCTGCTTGTCTTGGTAGAAGGGGACCTTACCCAGCTTCGCCTTGCGCCTCGAGATCGTGGTGTGATCGGGCACATCATTGTCTAGCTTCATCAGAGCGAACAACGATCGCAGCAATCCCTCGCTCTGCCTAGATGACAGATGAAACACCATGCCCAGGGTGACAGCCGTCTCGATGGCGTGGTTCGAGTACTTGCGTTGACGGCCCGGTTTCCTCCTCCTCGGCCGGGGCGCGTCCCAGTTCACAAGCTTGCCGGCGGTGAGCGAGATCCAGACGGTCAGGCTCCCACGGTTGCGTAGACCCGCCTCATATTCACGCCAATTCCTCACGCGATAGGCCTTCTTCACATACTTCCGCTGAGTGCGTTTGAAAATGCTCATGGGGAACCTCGAATCCGTGAGCAAAGGACAATTGTGGACCGAGATCGCGAGTTGTGCACCAAGGCAGCCCTGCGGTGCGAAATACCTTCGATTCTGCGCGGATTCCAAGGGCGTCTAAGCTGCTGATTTGTGGTCTATTTCAAAAGGGCCGAGTTTTGGCACAGGACGGGGTGGCTCTCGGTGGTTCTTGCCATCGGCATGGACTCTATTCTCTAACGGCGTCGTGTCCAGAAATACAAACGAACTCTAAGACCCGCGCGGGGCCGTCGCCGAGTTCATCTATCATTGTCGTGGAGAGCGCAACCATCAAGGGCTTGGCAACGCGTTTGTGTTTTTGGACATGGCGCTCTCGACATCATGGCCCCGTGACAGGGAAGCTACCAAGCACCCTGGCTTCGACTTCTGGGTTCTCGTCAGCGTCTGAATCGTCGCCATCTCAGCCTCCTGGTCCGGCACACGTCGTGGCCAGCAAAGCGGGATCACCCCTCCTGTCGGAAAACCTGTATGCGATCGTTTCCGAAGTCCACCACGTAGATGGAGCCGTCTGCAGCGATCGCGACATCCGTCGGATGCTGGAGTTGGCCTGGCCCGCTACCCGGCTCGCCGAACTCTCCGAGAAACTCGCCCGCCGCCGAGAAGACCTGGACCCGGTGGTTATAAAAGTCGGCGGTGTAGATGCGACCCTCCGGGTCAACACCCACCCCGGTGGCGACGCGGAACCCGCCCCATCCACCGGGAAGCCCGAGTCCGAGAGGTCCGCCCCACTTCGTCCGGAAGCTCCCGTCGGGCCCGAAAATATGGATACGGTTGTTATAAGCATCGGCAGCCACCACCCCGCCGTCCGGCAGGATCGCCATATCCGTTGGGTAGTGCAGTGCTCCGCTCCAAACCCGTCCCGAGGTGCCCACGATGACCACGAAGCTGCCGTCGGCTCGCAGTCGCTGGACACGATGGTTGTAGAAGTCGGCGACGTAGACATCGCCGTTCGGCGCCACCACCAGTCCACCCGGCGCATCAAATTCACCAGGGCCGGAACCAGGGCCTCCGAGAACCGAAAGGGGCTCGCCCGCCAGGGAGAACACCTGGATCCGGTCGTTCAGATACTCCGCCACGTAGAGCTTGCCGTCCCGGGCTTGTATGTGCATCGGCCGGTCCAGCTCTCCCGAACCATCGCCTTCGTGACCGAACGCACGCAGGAACTTGCCACTACGGTCGAAGACCTCGATGCGTTGGTTTCCGGAATCGCTCACGAAGACTTCCTCACCGGCAAGGGCAATCCCGATGGGAGTCGGCCAGGTTGTCGAGGCGCCGGGTGGCGAATTCCCCGAGGGCCAGACGGTTGGCCACGGCGATGGGCGAAATGGGCCGTCAGTTTGACGGCTCCTACGCCGAGTACACCTGCGTGCCCGCCTCCCAGGTCCAAGCTCTCGAAACGAAGCTTGATTGGAGTACGCTAGCCGCGCTCCCGGAGATGCTGCAGACCGCGTGGGGCTCGCTCTATACCGCCCTCGAGATCGAGAAGGGTCATACGCTCCTGATTCGCGGCGGTACCACTTCCGTTGGGCTCGCCGCCGCGGTTCTGGCCAAAAAAGATGGAGCGACGGTCGCGGCAACAACCCGTCGCCCAGAGCGCGAAGCGATGCTTCGCGAGAACGGAGCCGACCGAGTATTCGTTGACGACGGCGAGCTGGCCGACGTCGTCCGTCGGGTATTTGACGGCGGAGTCGATCGTGTACTGGAGCTGGTCGGAACCACGACTCTGCTCGATTCGCTGAAAGCGGCGGCTCGTCATGGCGTCGTGTGTATGACCGGAATGGTTGGTAGGAAATGGGACTTCGAGAGGTTCGCCCCTATGGAGGCGATTCCGACATCGGTCAAGCTCACGACATATGCTGGAGAAGCGCACGGTTTCATGAAAACGCCGCTCCAGGACTTCGTTAGAGAGATCGAGGACGGACGCACCGCAGTTCGTATCGGTAAGGTGTTTCAGCTCGACGAGATTGTCGATGCGCACCGATGCATGGAAGAGAACCGGGCGCAGGGCAAGATCGTCGTACTTACCTGAAGCGCCGCAAGCCTCACGCTGTCGTATTCGGCGTTGATGTCAACCGTCAACCACTGGCGGGGGTCGATGGAAGACCAATGCCACAGAGCACCAGAGCCGCATAACTGAAAGCGGAGATACCTTTCGTCTTTCGACCCCAGTTACGAACGCTGGACAAGTTGTACTGATGTAATTTATTATTTGCCCTTTTTCAGAATAGGGTCTGGGCGGATTGTGATTGAGCTCGTGTATGTCTGGCTATTTACGGTTATTTTCACAATATATTCACCTGGTTCTGCATCAAATCCTTGAGCCTGACCACCTGTGCCACGACGAAATCTCCGACCGCCAGAAGCAAATTGTTGCAGTGTTTGCTCCAAAAATTCACGTTCACGTTGGGTTCCAACCAGATTAGACAATCTCGATCGAGCACTGGAAATTACTCTCTGCCGCTCTTCGTTAGAACTAACCTTGGCGATTTTGTTTCTGAGGCTAAATACTCCCTGCTGAAGAGGTGTGGGATCAAATTGCATATTCCATATATACCTATTTATTCCGGTTTCGCTTGGAAGAATAACAGTTCTTTTCAAATATCCGGATATGTCAGAAATTTCAAGTTGAACCTGTGTCCGAGGAGTTGATTTCAAATAATAACTAATTATTCCACCATGGGGTGGATTCTGACCCTGGAAAAAGAAATGACCACGGTAACGAGCGCTGCCGCGTTCGATGCTTAGCCATCTTATCGCATGACGGCTTTCAAAAAGCCGAGCTTCTGCTGCGAGCACCTCGTCAGTAGCCTGCTGCAGGGGAGTTATATCATCGAGGATCCAGATGCCTCTGCCGTGTGTACCTGCAATAAGATCGCCGTCCCGGGGATGGATTACCAGGTCGTGAATGGCTACTGTCGGCAGGTTATTATTGAGTTTGATCCATGACCTGCCGCCATTGATTGAATAAAATACAGCGAATTCCGTTCCGACGAAAAGAAGATTAGGATTCTTCAGGTCTTCTTTAATAACGTACACGCTGTGTCCGTCGGGAATATTGTTTGAGATATTGGTCCAGGTTTGACCGTAGTCAATAGTCTTGAAAACCCAAGGTTGGAAATTGTCGCTACGATGGCCATCGAATGACAGATAAGCGGTACCTTCTTCAAAATGCGATGCCTCTACACGGCTAACCCACAGATCTTCAGGTACTCCCGGAATATTGCTCCGGACATTTCTCCAGGTGACTCCACCGTCACGTGTAGACTGTACATTTCCATCATCAGTGCCAACCCAGATGAGACCCGCCTTAATTGGAGACTCTGAAATAGAAATAATTGAGGCGTAATCTTGATATTCTGTGTGGGCAGATTTTCTTTGTGTTTTTGCTGGATCATTTTTTGAAAGATCAGGACTAATAATCTGCCAGTGATCACCGCGGTCTAAGGTCTTAAACAAATGATTTCCCCCGAAAAAGATGGTTCGCGGATTGTGCGGCGATATCACAATCGGGCTGCTCCAATTGAAGCGGAAGGCAGTGTCCCATCCCTTTTCTTTCTGTTGTCGTTCGATTGCAGCTGTAATATATTCATCATAATTAACTATATTATGCCGAGTAGGCCTAATTCTAATCCATTCTCGAGTTTCGACGTTATACCGCATAATATTGCCGCGTTGGCTCTCAAAATATAAAGTGCGCCAATCGGTTGGGTCAGACTGAGTATGAAATCCATCAGCAGGTGGGCCGATGTTGAACCAGTGGTCGTTTAAAATACCAATGTCTCTGGAACGTGAAGGACCTCCCCAACTTTCGCTATCCTGCAGCCCGCCGTACACCCAGTACGGTTCGCGCATGTCGACGCTGATCGCGTAAAACTGGGAAATAACAAAATTATCAAAGTAGATATTGATGTTTCCATGGTCGTGTGTCAGATAACAACCTCCGTCAGTACCGATATAGTAACGGTCTTTATTATTCGGATCTAACCACATGGCATGATGGTCTCCATGAATGGTCTGAGGGAGATCACCGAAAGCTTGTGTGAGGGTTTTCCCACCGTCTTCGGATCTCATATAAGGGCCCGTCAAAACATAAACTCTTTGGTCGTCCAGAGGATTGATATATATGTGGCTATAATAGTAAGGACGATTGTTATATGTATTCACATATTTCCAGGTTTCCCCATTATCTTCTGACCGATAAACACCAGAACCCGGAACGCTCAGGTCGTTACTTTCTCTTGCTTCTATTATTGCCATGAGGACTTTTGGATTGCTTCTTGAAATCGCAAGACCAATTTTACCGGTATCACCTTCCGGTAGCCCTTTATTAAGTTTTTGCCAAGATTTTCCGCCATTTGTTGTTTTGAAAATACCACCGTTTGGACCACCGCTATCGAAATAGTACGGTTGGCGCAGCCTCTGCCAGAAACTAACATAGAGAACATCACGATTTTCTGGATGCATAACAATATCGATCGCACCGGTTTTTCCGTCATCGGGCAGGCCATTCGTCAGTTTTTGCCAGGTTTTGCCGCCGTCAGTGGTTTTAAATAGTCCACGATCCCCGCTATAACCCCAGGTGTGTCCGGTAGCGGCAACATAAACTATGTCCGGATCGGTTGGATGCGTTATAATTTTACCAATTGTATGAGTATCCCTTAAGCCCATATTGGTGAAGGTCTTGCCGCCATCGGTTGACTTATATATGCCGTCACCCCAGGCAACACTGTTTCGGGAGTTCTTTTCTCCTGTACCAATCCAAATGATATTCGGGTTTTTCTGGAAGAACGCAACATCACCGATTGACGCAGAGCCATATTTATCGAAAATAGGCTCAAATGTTATACCTGCATTGGTTGATTTCCAGACGCCTCCGGAAGCTGATGCAACCAGCACAGTAGTGAAATCATTATCCAGTGCCTCGATGTCAGATAAGCGGCCTGATATATTTGCAGGACCAATATTGCGCCACCGCATGTCTTTGATGAGGTTTTCTTCTAAGCTTTTAGCAAATACTGCTCCTGCGAACAGGAAGAAAGCTATAGAAGTTAAAAGGATAAAACCTCCGCTCTTGTGAATTTTTGATACTTTCATGACTATTCCTCCAATAATAAAATTAGGCAATTATCCCTTTAGAAAAGGATTGTGTAAATAAAATCTGTTGTCCCTTCTATTTATTCATCCGCGCGCGTCGCTATTGATCTTTCTCGCACACCGACGTCAGTATCCCGGCATGATTTGGTCGCTTCTCTGTTCGCTCATCTCGGCTTTCAAAACGCGCCGCTCACTGGCTCTTGAAAATCTCGCTCTGCGCCAGCAGCTCGCCGTCCTCCAACGTTCGGTGAAACGACCGCGGTTGTCGAATGTGGACCGTGGTTTCTGGGTGCTGTTGCGAAGATTCTGGACCGACTGGGCCAGGGTCCTCATCATCGTGAAGCCCGAGACCGTTGTCCGGTGGCACCGCTCCGGGTTCAAACGCTACTGGACATGGAAGAGCCGGAGGCGTCGGCCGGGTCGACCCGGCGTCGCTCCCGAAGTACGCGAGCTGATCCGTGACATGTGTCGAGCCAATCCGCTCTGGGGAGCGCCCCGCGTGCACGGCGAGCTCGCGAAGTTCGGCATCTCCATTTCCCAGGCCGCCGTATCCAAGTACATGATTCGCCATCGCCGTCCACCGTCTCAGACGTGGCGGAGCTTTCTCGACAATCATGTCAAGGACTTGGTGTCCGTTGACTTCTTCACGTTGCCAACCGCCACGTTCCGGGTTCTGTTTGTCTTCATCGTCCTTCGTCACGGTCGGCGCCGTATCCTACATTTCAATGTCACGGAACATCCCACGGCTGAGTGGAGCGCGCAGCAGATCGTCGACGCCTTTCCGTGGGATAGCGCGCCTCGCTTCATGCTGCGGGGGTCTCAGCACAAGGTAAATTGGCAGACTTAACCCCAAAGAGGAGACGCGATCAGAAACGCTTTGATTGAATTCATCCATTCAACTTCACCGACTGAAGTCGCACTCCAGGATAGCGCCAGCGTTAAAGACTTCGAGACAGGTGCTCCCCTTATCACCCTGGCTGGCGTGCTCTATGAAAACACGCACCCATCTGTTTTTGCCCGGTTCGTCTTTAACGATTTCAGAAACGATGGCGCGCTGTTGAGAAGGTCCGATCCCGATATTATCTACGGTACCAACAAACACGATCCGCATCCCGTCGCTATCGTCGAATCGTGTCCTTGGATATCTCGTAAGGTGGTGCCGCGACATCGCGGAGCGGGTAGGTGTCTTGTGGGGGCTCAGCGCACGCGACGCTAAGCGCGCACATTGCCGCAGCCGTGTCATTTCACGGGGATAGCGAAATCCATTCCGACTGCGGTGTGTACTCTCGGTAATCGCCATCGCGGTAGGCACGTCCGACCACGCTGTCATGCTGGGGGCCAGGGCCGAAATCAGTGGGGTTCCATGCGCTAGCTTTGCCTCGATCTGTGAAGAAATAGACGTAATTCGAGTCGCGAAAGTGCTTCTCGGCAGCGGCCAGAAAATAGGCATGTTCGCGCGGAAAATCGCTATTGATATACACGGCGACACGGGAGCTTCCGTACTTCTGAATCGTTTTGATGTATTCGCATCCAGCGATCGCGGCCTCGATTTGCGCAGCCTCTGCGGCATATCGTTCAGACTCTACGGCATTTTGTTTTATCGCTTCGGCTTGACGTTCTGCCAGAGGCTTTTCCAAGGCTTCACGCTTCTTTCGTGTGGCTTCAGCCTGTCCTTCAGGATTACCGCAGGCGACCAAAAGACAGATTGCGACAGCTGCGCCGATCATTCTGGTCATTTCGAAATCCTCCAACCGCTTGATTGTTTACTTTTTTGCTACCAGAAAAGCAACCGCTCGGGGAGGTGTCAGCTCTGGATTTCGTCTCTAGTTGGAAAAGGGCGCTTCGTGCCGGTAAGACCCGAGCCGGGCGCGGAGTCGCTGAAGCTCGCGCAGGCGCAGCTAGGTCATTCGGACATGGCTACCACGTTGCAGGTCTACACGCACGCAGTCCCCTCGTCTCAGAGAAACGCTGTGGATCGCCTTGAATCGATTCTGTTCCCAAGTGTTCCCAAGAACGAGAAAGGAGAGTTGGTTGAAGAAACAGGAAGGCCGCTACCAGCAGTAACTTAAGTGGTGGCGGGGGCGGGATTTGAACCCGATCAGGCCAAAATCTTAACTAACTGATGGCGCGCGACTTTCGTCACTAAGTGGTTTAGCGCCAGTCCTTCACCATATGAATGGTGCTCTCCAGTCCTCGCAAGTCCTCTGGAATCCTCCCCAGTTTTGGAGACGAATTGGAGACAGACTGGTCGACGTACGTTGAATGAGGCTATCAACGACAAGAGCGACGCGCCTGATGCCATTGGCTAGCGTGGTCGCCCGACGGCATGAGCTGAGCGGCGTGGGAGCGCAAGAGCCGGTTCGCTCTGGCCGACCCCGTCGATGATAGGCGGCGCGCACCGCTCACGGACTCATCACGAAGTCTGGGTAAGGGATGCCATGAGCCCTCCCCGTGTGCCCCCAATCTGCGAAACCGCACCCCCGCTCCGACTCGATCAATTGGTCTGTGGCCAGTTGTCCTTAGCCGAAACTCAACGTCGCTCTGTACACGTCCCCGCGGGGAGTTAAAGTGACCCCCGGCAAAGCCGGGGGCCTATTCATAAGAGCCCCTCGAAGGGGCTGTTCATGAGCCCCCTAAAGGGGGCGATCTTGCTCCCCAACTACGAGCCCGACCAGTCCATATTCAGCTGGTCCAGACGTTGGTCCTCCTGCTCTTGGAATGTACTTGCGGACCATCTCTTCGTCCAAGCCTACGGTCGACACGAAGTAACCGCGTGCCCAGAAGCTTTCGCCGGTGAAGTTGCGTCTGCGTCCGCGGAAGTTCCGTGCCACCGAGATCGCACTCTTGCCTTTGATGAACCCCACCACGTTCGACACCGCAAACTTCGGTGGGATGCTGATGCACATGTGGACGTGGTCCGACATCAAGTGGCCCTCCAGAATCCGGGCCTCTTTTTGTTTCGCCAGCTCGTGGAGAATCTTTCCCAGATGCGTTCTGATTGCACCATACATCTTCTTCCTTCGGTACTTCGGGATGAACACAACGTGATATTTGCAGTCCCATCGTGTGTGGGATAGGCTCTTGTATTCTTTCACCTTGGTAGTCCTCCTTGTTTGGAAGTTCGCGCTTTCCAAGGAGGACTTTCTTTCCTACTTCCTTACACGGTCAAACCTCTGGGAGTCACCCCGGCAGAGCCGGGGGTTTACCTCAATGAATTATCCTTAGCTTTCTCCGCTGTTCTCCGCGTTCCTGGATAGAATCTCCTATCTGTCTCAGTCTTTCAACGTATCCAGTATGGCCAGTTGCTCCTCCAGCGGCTGTTCGAGGAATGCGTCGAACTCCCGGTAGAATTCATGTTTGTCCTCCATGTCGACGTACTCCGCCAGCGCGGCTTCCCAACCGAGTCTGGACACGGCGGGATAGTACTTGGTGCGTAGCTCCGCGATGCGCTGCGACTCGGATTCGTGGATCATGAAGGCAACAGCCCAGGCCCCGGCCTGATAGCCGAGGGGGCGATAGTACTTCTTGGCTTCATCATCCGCCTTGTCGATATCTTCCATCTGCTCGATACCGAACGGATCGGGAACTTCATGAACGACGGCCATCGCACTGGACAGCATGCTGCGAAGTGTGCCCCATCCCCTCTTTTCGCCCAGGTAACTGGCAAAAAAGGTAGCACCACCCTCCACCATCCAAGTAGGAGTGAACCCAAAACACTTCTGGAAGACGTGCGTGTATTCGTGCAGTGCCCCCATGGACAAGCCGACGCCTTTCCCTCGCGGGTTGATGTAGATGATCTCGGCGAACGGTGGATCGCCGACGCCGATCGGGACCCCCGACGTGTAGAGTTCACCCTGGCCGGACACCGTTTTCTTGATCAACTCAGCTGCTTGATCCTCTCCCGTTCCGTTCCGGAGACGAGTGTACTGGTCGATGACCCGTTGATGGAATCCTTCGCTGTCCACTTCGGGATCCTGTTGCCCCAGAACGTACACGTAAACTTGACCATAGTTTCCGAAATAACGTCGCGCCTCGTCGATACCTTCGCGAATACTAGTGAACAAATCGGAAGCATCCTCTTCGTTGTACAGGTATTGCGGAGGCTCGTACACCGGCCTCCACCACGGAGGGGCCGGATTGCCCTGGGCCTGGACGTGCTGACCCATAGACGCCATGAATACGAGGAACAAGCCGGCGATGACGATTCTCATGGATCGACGGGCAGGAGATTTGATTCTCCGTGAGCCTGCCGCCGCGGTCCGGGGTCGGGGGGGTGGCTGGGATAAAGATGTTCGCGGACTCATCCTCGATCTCCCGAGTCACCATCTCCGCCTGCGGAGGAATGCCTGCGGAGACCTTGGCGCTTTAGAGTTAGCAGTGGCCCGGGGACCACCCCGAAGCCACGTGAATACACTGTGACAGCGGACCCAGATCTTGTCAAGGCCAAGTGAAGTGGACCCCGTTTTCTAGACCAGGGGTTAAGGTGGAAAACGTAGCCTGCTCCATGACAAAGGAGCAGCAAATGAAGAAGACACGAACGAAACACAGTCCGGAGTTCAAGGCGAGGATCGAGCTCGGTTGGGTTTGGGAGTATCGCAACTGTTGTGTCATCCAAGGCTGCTGTGACAAATCTCCGATTTGGGCCCCCCTCCGGCACTCGAACCTAAGCCTGTCGCAGAGCTACACCCCGAGTCGACCTGACGGCTCCTGGCGATATATGCTGCAGCATCGAACAGCGTGAAGACATCTGTCCCTGACGATCTGAGGAGTGAGGAGCCGTCTGATGAAACGAGTGATTGTCCGCTACACGGTGAAATCGGATCGAGCAGAGGAGAACGCGGACTACGTCCGCAAGGTTTTCGCCGCGCTTGCCGCCTCGGCGCCCGGCGGCCTTCGTTACATGACTTTCCAGGCCGACGACGGGGTGTCCTTTACCCACATCGCGTCCATTGAGACGGAGGATGGTAGTAATCCTCTGGGCGACACTCCGGCGTTCAAGCAGTTCCAAGCAGATCTCGAGGATCGCTGCAAGGTCCCACCCGCGGCGACGACGGTGAACCTGGTAGGCAGCTACCGCTTCATGGACTGACGGTCGGACACCTATGGATTCGCGAGCACCGATCCTGAATGCGGCCGCCGTTGGGCTGCTCTCCGTTCTCATGACGGCTGATACGAGTCTAGGTTCCGCTCCGCAGGACAACCCGCATCGGGTGGTCTACGAGGGCACCGACGGACCCGGCGCTGGCAAACACGTCGTCCTGATCGCCGGCGACCACGAGTATCGGTCCGAAGAGATTCTGCCGGCGCTCGGACGCATCCTCGCAAGGAACTTCGGGTTCAAGAGCAGCGTCTTCTTCACGCTTGACGACGATGGGTTCATCGAGCCCGGGAGTTCGAAGATGGCGGGCCTCGAGGCGCTACGGACGGCCGACCTGTTGATCATCGGCCTGCGCTTTCAGGACTTTCCGGCCGAGGAGATGCGGCACGTCGTGGACTACGTCGAGCGTGGCGGCCCGGTCATCGGAATCCGGACCTCGACGCACGCGTTTCGGATCGAGGACGGGCCCTTTGTGCAATACACGTGGGACAACGAGGACGAGGACTACGCGGGCGGCTTTGGCCGCCAGGTGCTCGGCGAGACATGGGTCGGACACTACGGCACCAACCACGAGCAGAGTTCGCTGATCGTTCCCGTCGCCGATCAGGTGGGGCACCCGATTCTGCGCGGCGTGCGCGACGTCCACGTCCAATCCGGCGGCTACCGCGCGGACCCGATCTCTGGCTCGGTGACGCTCGCCCGCGGAACGGTGCTCAACGGCACGGAGGCCGATGCTCCGCCGGATTCCAACAAGGAGCAGCTTCCCGTCGCATGGACACGCAGCTATGCCGGTGCAGACGGCGCGGCTGCGCGCGTCTTCACCACGACACACGGTGCGTCCGAGGACTTTCTCAACGCCGGGTTCCGCCGCATGCTGGTCAACGCCGCGCTTTGGGCTGCCGGCCTGGAGGCCGCGATCACCGCAGGCCTCGACGTGTCGCTCGTTGGCCCGTATCATCCGGTCACATACGGTTTCGACGGCTACCGGCGCGGCGTGCGACCCGCCGACCTGGCCGGATGGGACACGCCCATCATGGACCCGACCAAGCCGACCCAGGAGCCAACGGGCGGGCGGAGGTAGACCGAGATGACGGCACAGAACGCCCCAGCGACGATGAGACCGCTGGCCTGGTTCGCGCGAATCGCCACGATTGGATTCGCCATTGGGGCCACCGCGTGCGGATCCAGCCAGACGACCTTTGAACCAGGCGACCACGTTGTCATCGTCGGCAGCGGTCTGGCCGACGGGATGCAGCACGACGGATGGCTCGAGGCCTATCTACAGTCCGAACTGCCGGATCTCGAGCTCGTCATTCGCAACCACGGCTTTTCCGGCGATCGCATCGACCATCGTCCGCGCGTCGAAGGGTTTCCGACCGCCGACGAATTGCTCGCGACCTCCCAGGCCGACGTAATTCTCGCGATGTTCGGCTACAACGAGTCGTTCGATGGCGACCCGGCGCAGTTCGGCGCCGCGCTCGAGGAGTGGATCGACCACACGCGCGCGCAGAACTACTTCGGCGAGGGGGCACCGCGCGTCGTCTTGTTTTCGCCGATCGCCCACGAGAACCTGAGCAATCCGAATCTGCCGGATGGTCGCGACAACAACCCGCGCCTCGCGGCCTACTCCGAGGCCATGGAGTCCGTCGCGGACGACAGGGATGTGCAGTACGTCGACCTGTTCGGTCCGTCGCAAGCGCTCTACCATGGAGCAGCGTCACCGCTGACCGTCAACGGCGTCCACCTCAACAGCGACGGCAATCGTCAGATTGCCGAGGTGATCGTCGAGTCGTTGCTCGGGAGCCGTCCTGAGATCAACGAGGACCCGCTCGAGTTGATTCGCCAGGCGGTTCTCGACAAGAACTGGCACTGGTTCAATCGGTTCCGCGCGACCGACGGCAACGATGTGTGGGGCACCCGGTCGACGCTCAAGTTCACGGACGGACAAACCAACCGCGTCGTGCTCCAAAACGAGCTCGCCCAGCTCGACATCATGACCGCCAACCGCGACCGTGTGATCTGGGCCGCCGCGGGTGGCGAGTCGATCGAGCCAGACGATTCCAACGTGCCGGCGCCGATCGAGGTTGTCAGCAACCTCGCCAAGCCCCAGTTCCAGGATGGTGTCAGCAAGACCGGGACGCTTGAGTATCTCAGCGGCGAGGCCGCGATCGAAAAGATGACGCTCGAGGCAGGGATGGAGGCGAACCTGTTCGCCTCGGAAGAAAGGTTTCCGGAGCTCGTCAACCCTGTGCAGCTCGGCGTCGACACCGGAGGCCGGCTCTGGGCCGCGACGTGGGCCACCTACCCCAAATGGGAGCCGATGGGTGAGATGAACGACCGGTTGCTCATTTTCCCCGACGACGACCGCGACGGCGTCGCCGACCGGGCCATCACGTTCGCCTACGTGCACAACCCAACTGGATTCGAATTCTGGAACGGCGGAGTGGTCGTCGCGTCAGTGCCCGATCTCTGGTTCCTCAAGGACACGGACGGTGACGATGTCGCGGACGTGCGGATTCGGATGATGGGCGCGCTTGGATCAGCCGACACGCACCACTCCGCCAACAATTTCGTCTACGGTCCCGACGGCTTCATCTACTACCAGCGCGGCGTCTTCAATGTCTCCAACGTAGAGTCGCCCTGGGCGGCGAACCAGGAGTCGAATGTCTCCGGGATGTACCGCTTCAACCCGCGCACATTCGAGTTCAGCTTCCACGCCGCGATACGTCCCAACCCGCACGGCATCAGCTTCGACTACTGGGGCTACCACTACGCGACCGACGGCACCGGTGGCTCGACCTATCAGGTCAAACCAACGGGTGACGGTGCCTTCGAGATGCGCCGATTGCTTCAGCACACGGTTCGGCCCGTTCCCGCGAGCGGGATCCTGTCCAGCGCCCACTTTCCGCAGAGGAATCAGGGCAATTTCATGATCCTCAACGTCATCGCGTTTCTGGGGATCAAACAGTACCAGCTGACCTTCGACACCGACACCGGTGACGTGTTCGGCACCGAGACCGCCGACCTGCTGGTGTCCTCCGACCCGAACTTCCGGCCTGTCGACTTCGAGATTGGCGACGACGGCGGGTTGTACGTCGCTGATTGGGCCAACGCGATCATCGGTCACATGCAACACAACGTCCGCGATCCTGCCCGTGACCATGCCCACGGCCGGATCTACCGGATCACGGTTCCCGGGAGACCCCTGCAAGATCACGCGGAGATCGACGGGCAGCCCATTCCCGCACTGCTGGCCGCCCTCGAGAGCCCGATCAACGGCATCCGCCATCGCGCCCGCGTCGAGCTGTCGGAGCGCGACAGCGCCGAGGTGATCGCCGCCACCGAGGAGTGGCTGCAGCAGTTCGACGCGACGACCGAGCGGGACGCACACCACATCCTCGAGGCCCTCTGGGTGCACCAGCAGCACAACGTCGTCAACCGCGAGTTGCTGAATCTGGTGCTCTTCTCTCCGTCACCGCATGCGCGGATCGCCGCGGAACGAGTGCAGCAGTTGTGGGACCACAACGCGTCAGAGCCGTTCGATGTCACCGCAAATCTCACTTCCGCAGCCGCCGAGAGCGTGGAGCCCGATCCTGACGCGATCGTCATCCGGACCCTCGTCGACCAGATGAAGTTCGACACGGAGTCGTTCACGGTCACGGCCGGGCAGCCGGTCAAGATCTGGTTCGAGAATCCCGACTACTCGCCACACAACTTGATCTTTGGCGAGCCGAACTCTGCCGCGGAGATCGCGGCGGCCGCGAAGGGCCTCGGGCCGCTTGGTTTCGCGCTGGAGTTCCTTCCGGACAGCGACAAGATCATTGCCGCGTCGGAAATGCTGAACTATCGCGAGTACCAGGTGATCGAGTTCACGGCGCCGGCGACGACGGGCGACTACGATTTCCTCTGCACTTTCCCGAATCACTGGCTGACTATGCGAGGCGTCATGCGCGTCCGGGACTAGAAGGTCGTTCTAGAGTGCGAAGAGCCTCTGGAAACTCATGCTATTCGGTGAGAGGTCGCTTCACCTGGCGCTGAAGGAGTACGTCACCCACCATCACCACGAGAGGAATCATCAAGGAACCGAAGAGGAGCACGAGTCATGAGCATGCGAACGGAACGAACACTGTTTGTGTGGGCTTCGACCCTTCTCTTCGCCGGACTCGCTCATGCCGGGCAGGAAGGTAAAAACTCTTCCTACGATGTTCTCATCCGCGGGGGACAGATCGTGGACGGGAGCGGCAATCCCTGGTTTCACGGTGATGTGGGAATCCGCGACGGCCGCATTAAAAGCGTCGGACGATTGGTGGATGCAAAGGCCTCCCGCATCATCGAAGCCGAGGGCCTGGTGGTGGCGCCGGGATTCATCGACCTGCACACACGCTCCGACTACGCCCTGCTGGCCGACGGGCTGGCACAGAGCAAGGTGCGGGAAGGCGTGACGCTCGACGTGCTGGGAGCATCTACGACGGTGGCGCCGCGCGACGGCTTGAGCGAACGCATGGGTCGGCGTTTCGTTCTTCCAGGCTCATATTCGCTATCTTCCTCCCTCGATTTCGCTGAAATCAGCGGCGGCATCGAGATCGACTGGACCGACTTCACCGGCTACTTCCAGAGATTGAAAAGGCGAGGGATCTCCATGAACGTGATCTCCCACGTTTCCGCCGGTCAAGTTCGGCGTGTGGTAATGGGCGACGAGACGCGGCCCGCCACCGAAGTCGAGCTCGAGGGAATGACCAGCCTCGTGGCGCGCTCCATGGAGGAGGGGGCATGGGGGCTCGTGACCCGCTTCGAGAGCGGCGGGCCGGCCCATCCTGATGAGATCCTCGCCATGGCCAGAGTGACCGCTTCGTACAGTGGCAATTACGCCTCGCACCATGGAGGCCAAGGCTTCGAGCATGAAGAGGAGATCAACTTCGCGATTCGCGTGGCCGAGGAGGCGCGGATTCCCGTACACCTCTTTCACTTGAAGGTAAGGGGCCGCGACAACTGGGGAACCATAGGCCGGTTTCTCGATCAAATCGAGGCGGCCCGTGCTCGGGGACTCGATATCACGGCGAACCAGTATCCCTACACGGCGCTGTTTCATCGATGGAGCTCTGTCTTCCCGTTGTGGATGAGAGAAGGGGGCCCGGAGAAATTCGCGGAGCGGCTCCGAGATCTTTCGCTGCGGGAAAAGACCAAACGGGATCCGGAATTCATCACCTGGTCCAAGGAGCACGGTTGGTGGGAGGGCATCGCGATGGTGTGGGCCAGCACGAGCGAGAACGAGAAGTACGAGGGGATGAGCGTCGCCAAGATCGCGGAGCTTCGGGGTGATGCCGACCCGGCCGATACGTACATCCATCTCATGGCCGAGGAGGGCGACAGGATCTCGGGTATCTTTCATGCCATGTCCGAGGAGGACGTTCGAAAGGTGATGCGAAAGTCCTGGGTGGCGATCGCCAGCGACGGGTCGGCGATCAACCTGGATGCGCCCGGCGTTCCCCATCCACGCAACTACAGCACCAATCCACGGGTGCTCGGTCACTACGTTCGAGACGAGAACGTGCTAGCGCTCGAAGACGCGATAAGGAAGATGAGCTCCCTACCCGCCCAAATTCTAGGATTGCGCGACCGGGGACAGCTCCGGGAAGGCTTTGCCGCCGACGTCGTGGTGTTCGATCCGGAAAAAGTGCGGGGGACCAACTCCTTCGCGAATCCCAAGTCCTATCCCGAGGGCATCCCCTACGTGCTGGTCAACGGGGTGCTCGTCATCGACGGCGGCGAGCACACGGAAGCGCGACCGGGCAAGGTGATTTACGGCAGGGGCTACAAAGGAGCATGCAGGACTTCGTCGAGCGGTAGCTAGCTGCTTCTCCGGATCGCTGCCACATGGGACTCGAAAAAAGCAACGCCGGAGGAGACCGGTCACGCCACGACCGTCACCTATGGCTAAGGTCGTGGCGCTGTCGAGAGTGGGTGGACTGCACCATCGCTATGAATGGCGCGACGCCGCGTAGCGCAGTTTTCTGTAACGAACGACTGGTGGCCGCAGCCGTCGACAATGGCGTTCACCAGCTCCTGAACGGCTGGCCCTGTAGTCCCGGGACCGTTTCGCGTGCGTCGCCCTCGTTTTCGTCCTCGCTTCTCGCTTCGCATGGCCTACTTTCTCGATTGGATTAATAATGACGAGGCACAGCTAATTTCAACATCAACAGAAGGAGCAAGAAGCGTGAAAGAAAACAGATTCATGATGAAAACCATAATTGTTACGATTATTTTTTGCACCCTTTTTTCATTGAGCCTCTATGGACAGGAGAGACTTTCAATGAATAAGGGATGGAGCTTTAAATACATTGCTCCGGATAGTAAAGAAATAGAACCAGTCTTCAACAAGTACTTCTATAAGAATGCTCAGATGAACCCTATAGGGTGGAGCCGGGATGAGCTAATGCAACTTTCTTACGATGGTTCTACATGGAGAACAATCAATGTTCCTCACGATTTTGTTATTGAAAGTGTACCGCTTAAAGGTATGACTGATGCAAATCGGGGATTCTTTGAAAGAGGCATAGGGATATACAGGAAGATATTCGATATTTCCGCATCTGATAAAGGAAAACGCATCTGGATCAGATTTGAAGGAGTAACTCGTGATGCCCAGGTATTCCTTAATGGATTTAAGTTATTGGAACACAAAAGTGGTTACACCCCCTTCAGAATAGATATAAGTGATGTAGTACGTTACGGACATCAGAAAAACGTTTTGCTTGTGGTATGCGATTCCCGCCAATGGGAGGGTTGGTGGTATGAAGGAGGCGGTATTTATCGTCCGGTATATATGGAAAAGTCAGGAGGCTCTCTTTATTTTGAGCCGGATAGTATAGCAGTTAACCCAATTCTTTCAGCAGATTATACCTCGGCGAATGTCGAAGTTCACTATACAGTTCAGAACAGGGAAAGAAGAAGCAGGACATTCGCACTCGTAACAAGAATTATCGACCAGGAAGGGGAAGAGGTTAATTCTTCTTCAGCAATATTTGACATTGAACCATGGAGAAAAATAGATCGCCGGATGGCGCTGAAAATAAATTCCCCAAAACTTTGGTCCTTGGAAGAGAGGGACCTGTATTTTGTTGAATCTGAGATCAAAGAATCCGGTTTAACGGTTGAAAGAAACAAAACCCGTTTCGGTATCAGACAAATTGTTTTTGATGCTGATAAAGGACTTCTCCTCAATGGCAAACACGTCAAAGTTATGGGAGCAGCCGCACATCAGGATAATGGAAGTGTTGGAGTTGCGGTTCCTGCTGAAATAATACGCTATAGAATACAAACCATGAAGAACTTTGGATTCAATGGTTATCGTAGTGCACATAACGCTGCAGCTCCGGCATTGTTAGATATCTGCGATGAAGAAGGTATGCTGGTTATGAATGAACAGAGAATACCTGAGACCAGCCCCAGGTATCTCGAAGAGATGCGCGAAATTATCAAGAGCTCGAGAAATCATCCATCAGTCTTTATCTATAATCTTGCGAATACAGTGACCCCAGTTGCCGATACCGATTTTTCATTCGTTGAAGGATCGATCTCAACCTTAATGCAGGAAATTGCGAGATTAGATCCACAGAAAAGGGCTGCAACAATGAATGCTAATTTAAGGAAGCCCCATGAAGAAGGTGAAAAGAGTGTAAGCCGTAAAGAATATCTGAGACCTACAGGTCGAATCCTGGATGTTGTCAACTATTACGGTGGTGACAAGTATGCTTATGAAGGCAAACCGATAATTAAGGTTGAAACAGGTGCCGGGAGGTTTACAAGAGGAATTTATGAGACGAACAAGGAAAAGTTGTGGGTCTCTTCGATTCCGAACTGGAAAACCCACGAACGGATAAAACGATTTATGACGACTGACGAGGTCTCAGGGGCATTTGTGTGGACCGCTTTCGATTATCGTGGGGAGCCTACACCATATAGATTCTTCCCAGGAGTCAGCAGTCAATGCGGTTTGTTTGACTTATGCGGTTTTCCTAAAGATCTGGTCTACTTTTACAAAGCGGTTCAAACTCATGAACCGGTGCTTCACCTTTTTCCCCATTGGAATTGGAAAGGCAGGGAAGGAGAAATGATCAAGGTTTTTTCATATTCAAACCTTGAGGAGGTTGAATTATTACAGGACGGAAAAAGTCTTGGTAAACAAAAAGTTATGCCTTTCGAAAATCAAAGCTGGGATGTAAAGTACAAACCTGGAACACTGATTGCCAAAGGATACAAAGATGGCAAACTCGTTCTTACCGATAAGGTTGTAACATCAGGAGAACCTTATTCTGTGAGGGTGTCCGGGTATAAAAACAACTTAAAAGCTGATGGAGAAGATGCAGTTACCTTAGAATTTGAAATTCTTGATAAGAACGGTACTGTTTGTCCGAATGCAGATAACATTATTAACATTACAATCAAAGGTAATGGTCATTTACTGGGTGTTGATAATGGCAGTCCCACTAATCTTAATCCGACAAAACTTCCTAAAGTCAGGGCTTTTAGCGGGCTCTGCTCAGCCATTGTACAGTCAAACGAAGAAGCCGGAAGTATAGTTATTACAGCCACTTCAGATGGCTTAAAAACCGGAGTTCTTGAGATAGAAACCATTCCGGCTGAAATTAGGCCTGCCGTGAAATCAGAACTGATGGTAGAGGATTATATGTTCTTCAGGAAACCAGATGGTTGGAGTTTTAAGTGAAATGACTGTCCAATTCAAGTTCGGAGATGTTCGGTGATGAAGGTGATCACGCGGAGCTCGCCGCCACACTGACATTTCAAAAACTCCAAGACCCCGTCCTGTGCCAAAACTCGGCCCTTTTGAAATAGGCCATAAATCAGCAACTTAGTGTCTGTGTTTGCGACCGGGCCAAGGGCCGTGGGCTTTACAATCGTCTTGGGCGGGCGGGTCGTCACCATGCAGATGACCACCTAGTCGAGAGCGAATATCGAAGCGTGTGCCTGAAGCTGTTTTCACGCTACGCCGAGCGGGCCCACCAAGGGGCTACCGTCGCCGGCGACCATCTACGCGGCACGGCAGTAGTAGTTGAGAATGCCCCCCAGTCGCTCTCGCGACACGATGGGGCCAGCGTCATTCGCGCTTGCCGGCAGAGGTGTGAGGAGCTCGTTGCGGAGACCTTGGTGGTTCCGTTCTGTGTGATAGTGCACTACGTATTCGGTTACCGCTGTGCGCAGGTGTCGCTCACTGAGAGGTACGAAGCGGTCGAGACACTCTCGACGTATGGAGAGAACGAATCTTTCCGCGTATGCGTTCAGATTCGGACTATTGGCGGGAAGGCGAAGGGGCTTCACGCCTGAATCTCTCAACAGCCCACGTATTGCCTCGGTGAATAGCGGGTCCCGGTCGTGGATGAGGTATCGCTTGCCAAGGAGGAAACCATCCCACATGTCAGTGAGGTTTCTTGCAACCTGCTTCATCCACTCCCCGTTGGGGTCCGACGTTATCCCACCGATGCACACGCAGCGAGCGCAGCGAGTGGCGATATCGATGACAAACAGGACATGGTAGCGGACGAGCCCGAACGGGTTCACAACCTCGACGGTGAACAGGTCTGTCGCAGCGATGGCGCCCCAATGAGCCTTGATGAAGGTGCTCCACGACATGCTCTTGCCCCGCTCCGGGGCAGGAGCGATACCGTGGTCGGCGAAGATCCTCTTGATAGTGTTGCGTGCAGAAGCGTAGCGGGTGTGGCAACGGACGCAATCTGGGCCAGCGCCTCGCGGCCCAAAGACTGGGCCTTGACCGCGAGCCTGCGCCGCTCGTCGTCCGAGAGCCTGAGACGCTTGCCCCGAAGCCCGGCTCGGAGCACACGGTTCTCCTCTTGCAGGTAGTCGATCACATCCTGCTGCTGGCGGTTGACCCAGCCAGCTAGAACGAGCAGTAGGAATTGCACGTGGTACGTCATCATGGACCTGAAGATAACACCCTCGGGCCAGACGATTGTAAAGCCTACGGCCCTTGGCCCCAGCGCAAACACAGACACTAAGCTGCTGATTTATGGCCTATTTCAAAAGGGCCGAGTTTTGGCACAGGACGCGGTTCTCCTCTTGCAGGTAGTCGATCACATCCTGCTGCTGGCGGTTGACCCAGCCAGCTAGAACGAGCAGTAGGAATTGCACGTGGTACGTCATCATGGACCTGAAGATTGCGTATTCCGGGGCATCGTGAACGCAGATTCCAGCCGAAGGTGAACATCCATTCCAAAGCATCGTGAACACGGATTCCGGGGATCGTGAACATCGATTCCGGGGAAGGTGAACACGGATTCCAGGCAACGTGAACGCCGGTTCCGGCATCGCGAACGCTCATCGATAGCACGTTTCAAGGCAACTCTAGGTCGTACCCGGAAGGAGGACGATCCAGGAAATGGCAGCTAAGAGGTTATCGATGAGAAAAATACGAGAGGTTCTAAGGTTAAAGTACGAGCTGGGTTTTACTCACCGCATGATCGCAAAGGCACTTCGCGTGGCGGTCAAATCCACTGCCTTGCGGCGTTGTCGATTGCGAGGGCAGCGGTTCCAGCGTTCGGACTCCAGTGCTCCATAGCTTCTCATCTGGGGTTGTCGTGAGTGCGGGCGGCCTGGCGCAAGCCCGAGATTCGGCCAGTAGATTCGATTCGAAGCGACCGACGACCTCATCTACGTCACGGTCAATTCTTGTCGATGCCGCTGAACTAGCGCGCATGCTAGGCATCAAACTCTCCACCGTCAGAGCCTGGACGAGCGAAAAACGAATCCCGTTTCGAAAATTTGGAAGAAATGTTCGCTATGAACCGGCGAAGGTGCTAGAACTTTGGGAGGAAGTATCTCCAGATGGCTCTCTACCGTCGGACAACTAGCGGACCATGGTACGCCGATTACTTCGACCAATTCGGCAAGCGTAAACGCCAATCGCTCAAGACGACCAACAAGAGAGAGGCTGAACGAAGACATCGTCGCATTCTCAATCGAGTCGAGGATATCAAGCTTGGTGTGGCGCGCCCCGAACCCCCGAAGCTCCTGACCTTCTGTGAGTTCGCCGACAAGTACCTTCGTGACCATGCCTCGAAGAAGCAGGACGGCGGAAGAATGGACCGCATCCGGCTACAAAAACATCTCCGTCCGCGATTCGGAACGAGACCTCTTGCAGAGATACACCGAGAGGATATTGCCAGATACCAGGCCGATAGAATGATGGAGAAAGCAGCGCCCGCAACTGTCAATCGAGAGACGCAGTTACTGAAGAGTATCTACTCCAGGGCAATCGACTGGGGCTTTGCCTACGAGAATCCAGCTCGAGGCGTGAAGCTTCTACGCGAGAACAACAACAAGGAACGGGTGCTATCGCAGGAGGAGGAAGAGGCGTTGCTTGGCGCCGCGCGCACGAGTCGTCAGCCGAAGTTGGCGGCGTTCATTATCCTTGCTCTCAACACTGGCCTTCGTAGAGGAGAACTGCTACGACTGGAATGGCGCGATGTTGACCGAGAACATCGCCACCTTGTCGTGCAACGGTCCAAAAGCGGGAAGTCTCGGCGGGTGCCGCTGAACTCAGTCGCGATGGACGCGGTCGAAGAGTTGCAGCCGGAAGCCTCAGGGAGGTTGTTCGATTTCGGCACGCAGGTATCAAAAACAACAACCAAGGCTGCCGAGAGGGCGGGGCTCAAGGGCGTCACGCTCCATACGTGCCGTCACACATTCTGCAGTCGGCTCGTAGCTCCGCGGGGCAGACCTCGTAACGGTGCAGACTCTGGCGGGTCACGCCACTATCGTGACGACGATGCGATATGCTCACGACGTGGCTACGAAAGAAGCGGTCGAACTACTGGAGCCTGCGCGCAACGACATGTCACACAAGCGTCACAAAGTGCTTCAGTTCAAGAAAGCGAAGACGAAGAACGCTTCATAAGTGCCTGCATTCATTCATCTGGAAGTGACTGGGGTCTGGTGGCCTCCTCGGACTTCAAATCCGGTGGTCCTTGGTTAA
Organism: Candidatus Marinacidobacterales bacterium; assembly: GCA_965237955.1. GTDB lineage: Bacteria > Acidobacteriota > Vicinamibacteria > Marinacidobacterales > SMYC01. Next base: position 7,659,772 of record OZ250169.1, read on the forward strand.
TCCCTGGGACGGTGGGTTCGATTCCCACGCACTTCCGCCAACGCGCGATGAGCGAGAACGACGGACCGGTCGAGCTTCCCATCGAGGACAGCATCGATCTCCACACGTTTGCTCCACGGGACATCCCGGACGTCGTGGAGTCCTACCTCGAAGCAGCGCACGAGGAAGGGCTCGAAGAAGTCCGCATCATCCACGGTCGTGGGAAAGGCGTTCAAAAAGAACGCGTGCGTCAGGTCCTCGAAAAGAACGACCTCGTAGCGCATTTCGAAGAAGCAACATACGACCGCGGAGGCTGGGGCGCTACGGTGGTGATCTTGAAGCGCGGCGCGCATTGACAATATACTCAATATGATGCAAAATAAATACATGACCAAGGATGCTGCTATGACGATCCGAATTCCCTCGTCTCTGAAACGGAGGCTCGAGGCGCGTGCCGAGGAGCAACATCGATCGCTCTCGGCCCAGGTTGCCGCGGATCTGGAAAGCGTGCTCGATTCGCTCACACAGAGTGGTGTGGAGGGCCGGTTTCTCGGACTTTACGAAGGAACGGCGGTACCGACAGATGACGACATCGAAGAGGTTCGTAGCCTGCTGTGGGGGAGCATGAGCCGTCTCGAGGAGCGTGTCTAGCTACGTTCTGGACACGCATGCGTGCGTGTTCTCTCTCGCCGCTCCGCGCAAGCTAGGACCCAAGGCGAGAAAAGCATTGGTCTCGGTCGAGGCGGGTGGGAGTGAGGCGTGGATTCCCGCCGCGGTCGTCGCGGAAGTCGTTTTGTTGAGGGAGCTCGGGCGAATCGAGATCGGTCTTTCGCACCTCAAGACCGCCATGGAGGAAGCTCCCGGATTGCGCTTCCTTCCTATGGATCTACGTCAGCTGGATGAGTTCGCTGCGCTCGGCGCGATTCGGGATCCGTTCGACAGACTCATTGTGAGTGCTTCCCGAGCTGTCGGGGCTCGACTCATCACGAAGGACGACTCCCTGCAGGAACAAGGTCTGGTTCAGACGGTGTGGTCTTGATGTCACCGCTTTCCACGACGAGTTCGTCAAGATCGCAAGAGCTGAAGCGCGTCAGCCTGAAACCGTGACTGTTGGCGCGTGATAAAATATACTGTGACTTCACGAATGACCGAGGTGGAAAAGCGCCGCCAACGTCGCACGTCGGCTCCGACCCGTGTTCTCCGAGGTACGCCAGAGCCGCGTCAAGACGACGTGATGCCTCGATGTCACCGGCTGAGCGGATGGCAATGGTGTGGCAGCTTACGGTCGAGTGCCTCGCTTGGGCAGGTGCGGATGCAAACGAACTCCGACTTCAGGGGCACGTTCGCGCCACCAAAGAGCTGGGTGTGTGGGTAGAGGCGTCGCCGGAGAATGCCGAGCGGGTATACCGAGCGCTCGCCGTCTTTGGGGCTCCACTGGACGATCTGACGGTGAAAGACCTGGCCTCCTCGGACCTGATCTTCCAGATTGGAGTTCCTCCACTGCGCGTCGACATCATCACGTCCATTGATGGCGTTGAGTTCGTCGATGCCTGGCCCGAGAGAGTGTCGTCGGAGTACGGGGATCAGCCGGTTCACGTACTGTCGCGCCGCGATCTCATCCAGAAGGCTGCCGGTCGACTCCAGGATTTGACCGATGTCGACGCCTTGGAAGGTGGCGGCGACTAGGCTGGCCTCGTCAGGAGCTCCGGGAGCCAGAGGCTCAGCGCCGGGAAAAACGTCACCAGCAGCAACACCACCGCGAGTGCGAGGATGAAGAAGATGTTCACGCGCATCACCTCGGACATCGGGACGTCGGCAATCGAGCAGGTCGTGATGAGCACCGACGCCACTGGCGGCGTTTGCTGGCCGATCGCTAGGCTCACGGTCACCATCAACCCGAAGTGAATTGGGTCGATGCCGAGTTGGTTCGTGAGCGGCAGTAGGATCGGCACGAGCAAGACGATGGCGGCGGCGCTGTGAAGGATCATCCCGGCTCCGAGAAGGATGGCGTCGATCAGAAGTAGCGCCGCCACCTGGCCGGTGACGTTCGTGAGGATGAACGTTGCCAGACGCTCGGGGACCTGTTGGTTGGCCAGATACCATCCCAGCACAGCGGAACCAGCCACGAGGATCATCACCACGGCGGTTTGCCGGGCGGATTCGACGAGAATCTTCCCGAGGGCATTCACCGCCATGCCCCGGTAAAGAAAGAGCCCGAGGCCGAGCGCGAGGAACACCGCAACGGCGGCGGCTTCAGTCGCGGTGAAGATGCCCGCGAAGATGCCGCCGAGAATGACGATCGGTAGGCTCAGGGCAAAGAATGCACGCCGGAAGCTGGTTGTGACCTTCTTGATAGCGAACGGCTCTGACTCCGCGAAACCGCCTCGTCCGGCAAGCCAATAGCTCGTCGCCATGATCGCGACGCCGGCGAGGATCCCGGGAATCACGCCGGCAATGAAGAGCTTCACGATCGACTCACCGGCGATCGCGCCGAATAGGATCATAGGGATCGATGGCGGGATGATGATCGCGATGGTGGCGGACGACGACAACACCGCGGCGGCGAAAGGGGCAGGATAGCCGCGTTCTTTCATCGCGGGAATGAGCACGCTTCCAAGCGCGGCGGCATCGGCGACGGCGGAGCCGGAGACTTCGGAGAAGAACATGCTCGAAAGCGTTGTCGTCATCGCCAGGCCGCCGCGGACGAACCCCACCAGGCTCGCGGCGAAGTCGATGAGACGTTTCGAGATCCCGGCGTAGTTCATCAGCGCGCCGGCCAGAATGAAGAGTGGCACCGCGACCATTGGGAAGTTGTCGGTGCCGTTGAAGAGGCGTTGCACCACGACGACGAGTGGCGTCGACGTCGTGGTCGCGATGACCACGATGCCGGCTGCGATCAGTGCGTAGCCGATGGGGACTCCGATGGCGATGAGGACTAGGAGCAGCGGGAGCAGCAGAAATTCCATCTAGTCTTCTAGTCTGAGTCTGGTGAGGCGAAAAGCCGCGCGATCTGGATTGCCTCGATCAGCAGCATGAAGACCGCTGAAAGCGGGATCACCAGATAAACGAGACCCGCGGGAATGTCGATGGTGATGGCGCGTTCCGTCAGGAACCGCAAAACAAGCTGAGCTCCGTAGATGAGGAGAACGACGTGGACGGCCACCATAAGACCGTGTGCCGTGAGCTCGAGGATGCGGCGCGCACCAGGGGAGACACTCTCGAGAAGGTTGTCGATCCCGATGTGCTGGTGGTACGAGCGCGCCAGTACCGCGCCCAAAAACGTCAGCCACACCAGCAAGTAGCCGACGAACTCGTCGTACCAAACGAAGCTTCCACCGAACGGCCTGCGAGCGACCTCGATGAAACAGATCGACGCAATCGCACCGAGGATGAGGGCGACCGCGATCGTGAGGAACGAGCGCAGCGCGCGTTCGATGCGCCCGACCGAAAAAAGATGCACGCTAGTCTTGAGCTCGATAGGAGCGGATCGTCGTAACGAGCTCGGGGCCGTAATGGTCGTTGAACTCTTCGTAGAGCGACTCTGTTCGGGCGGCGAACGCGTCGCGGTCGATCTCGGTAATCTCGAGCTGATCCTCCAGCATCGTCCGGTATCGGACGTCTTCTTTCTCTCCGAGCTCTCGGTGAAGACGCCCGACTTCTTCGGCAACCTCCAGAATCGCCTGTTGGACGTCCGCGTCGAGCGAGTCGAAGTAGCGGCGGCTCATGAGGGGGTAGGCCGGCGTGTAGACGTGGCGCGAGATGGAAAGGTATGCCTGTACTTCGTGAAACCGCGCAGGGACGATCTGCGAGAACGGATTTTCCTGGCCGTCGATAACGCCTTGCTTGAGAGCTGAGAAGACTTCGCCGTAGCTCATCGATGTGGGGTTGGCGCCAAAGGCTTTGAAGAGTTTCACCCGCTCCGGGTCTTTCGGAGTGCGGATCTTGATGCCTTCGAGGTCTTCCGGTCGCACGATGGGACGGACGTTGTTGGTGATCATCCGGAAGCCGTTCTCCCAGAACGCGAGGAGGACGAGATCGTGCTCGAGAAGTTTTTCTTTCAGCTTCTCGCCGATCGGTCCTTCGGCGATGCGAGCCATCTGCTCGCGATTTTCGATGAGGAACGGCAGGTCGAAGACGCCGACCATGGGCTCGACCGAATGGAGCACCGACGAGGGAACGTGCATCTCGACGGTGCCGAGACGCAAACCCTCGAGCATCTCCTTGTCTTCGCCGAGTTGGCCGGAGCCAAAGATACGCACTTCGACGCGGTCCGGCATCCGGGCCTCGAGGAGCTCCTTGAACTTTCGCGCGCCGCGATCGAACGGGGACTCGGGGAAGCCGATATGGCCCAAGCGGATGACGAGCCTGTCTTTGTCAGTACCACGGTCGGGTCCACCGCATGAGAGCGATAGCAGGAGCAGCGACAATAGCCACCAGCGTTTCACGGGGGTGAATTTAGCACAGTCAGCATCGGTCGGCACACCAGGCTGATAAGATGTCCCGCTATGACGCTTGCGGAGGAGTTGCGAGGGCGGATCGAAGGTGAAGTCCGTTTTGATCGCTACACCAGGATGTTGTACTCGACCGACGCGAGCATCTATCAGATAGAGCCGATTGGTGTCGTGATCCCGCGCCACGTTGGTGACGTCGAGGAAACGATGCGGCTTGCGGCTCGCGAAGGGGTTCCCGTTCTTCCTCGCGGCGGTGGTACGTCGCTTGCCGGCCAAGCCGTCGGCGAAGCGATCATTCTCGATCTCTCCAAGTACATGCGGGAGATCGTCGAGGTTTCGCCGGAAGAGGGCTGGGCCAGAGTGCAGCCGGGCGTGGTCCACGACGTGTTGGGCGCTCATCTCGAACCATACGGTTTGCGCTTCGGACCCGAGACCGCGACGAGCAATCGTGCAAACCTCGGCGGCATGATCGGCAACAACTCAGCCGGCGCACGCTCGCTCGTCTACGGCAAGACCGTCGACAATATCCTCGAAGTTCGTGCGGTGCTCTCGGACGGAACCCAGGCCACGTTCGGACCGGTGAAGCGAAGCGAGCTATCGTCGAGGCTCAACGGTGACAGCCTTGAGGCATCGATTTACCGGACAGCGTTGGCACTCGCCGACGCTCACCGTGACGAGATCGACCGTCGCTACCCCAAGATTCCGCGGCGGGTCAGCGGCTACAACCTCGACGAGCTTCTCGATCCGGATGAAGTCAACCTGGCGAAGCTCGTCGTCGGATCCGAAGGAACGCTCGCGACGGTCGTCGAAGCCAAGCTGAAGCTCGTCCCGCTGCCGCCGGCCGTCGGTCTCGCGGTACTCCATTTCGATAGCCTCCTTCCCGCGCTCGAGACCGGTACCGAGATTCTCGAGCTCGAGCCTTCCGCGGTCGAGCTCGTGGACGAGATGGTCATGGACTTGGCGCGGAAATCGCTCGAGTACTCACGCCTCATGCATTTCGTTCAAGGCGAGCCGAAGGCCCTTATCATCGTGGAGTTTTCGGGCGAGAACGACAACGAAGTTCTCGCAAAGCTCGACGCTCTCGAGGCGCGCGTCGGCTCACAGGCGTTGCCGATGGTGCGCGTACTCGACGCCGCTGGTCAGGCGAACGTGTGGAACGTACGCAAGGCGGCGTTGCCCCTGCTTCTGGGGCTCCCCGGCGATCACAAGCCCATCGCATTCGTGGAGGACACCGCGGTCGCGCCCGAGCGGATCCCGGAGTTCATTCGCCGCTTCGAAGAGATTCTGGGCAATCACAACACGATCGGATCTTTTTATGCCCACGCCGGCGCCGGCTGTCTTCATATCCGTCCGCTCGTGAATCTCAAACACGGTGCCGAGGTTACCAAGATGACTACGATCGCCGAGGAAGTTTTCGACCTCGTGATCGAGTTCGGTGGCTCGATGAGCGGTGAGCACGGCGACGGTCTCGCGCGGAGCCACTTCAACGAGCGTCTCTTCGGCGAGCAGATTTACGGTGCTTTCAAAGAGCTCAAGGCGGCGTTCGATCCGAAAGGCATCATGAACCCAGGCAAAGTCGTCGATGCTCCGGCGATGGATAAGAACTTACGCTACGGCGACGAGTATCGCGCCCGCGAACCGGAGACGGTGTTCCCGTACGCGGCCGAAGGTGGCTTTGCGCGGGCGATCGAGCTTTGTAATGGCGCCGGCGTCTGCCGCAAGAGCCTCGAAGGCACGATGTGTCCCTCGTTCATGGTCACCCATGACGAAGAGCACTCGACGCGGGGGCGGGCGAACGCGCTCCGCGCCGTACTCGACGGACGCCTCCCGCCGGAGGAGATGACGAGCGATCGGCTCCACGACGTCATGGACCTCTGTATCTCGTGCAAAGGCTGCAAAGCCGAGTGTCCGTCCAATGTGGACATGGCACGTCTGAAGTCGGAGTTTCTGTCTCTCTACCACCGCGAGCGCGGCTATTCGCTACGCGATCGCCTGTTCACGCGGCCCGATGTCGCCGGCCGCTGGGGCGTCGCGACGCGGCCCGTCGCGAACTGGATCATCCGGCAGAAGTGGTTTCGGGCGCTCCTCGAGAACGTCGCTGGAATCGATCGCCGGCGGAGCCTCCCGGCGTTTGCGAGCCAAACGTTCGCGAGCTGGTTCCAAAGCCGTGGCACCAAGCGCCCCGACAAGAAAGTCAAGAAAGTCGTGCTGTTCCACGACACGTTCATGAACTACCACGAGCCCGACATCGGCAAAGCGGCGGTAGCGGTCTTGGAAGCGTCTGGCTACGAAGTTGTGCTCGCGAAGAAAGTCTGTTGCGGGCGTCCGGCGATTTCGAAAGGGATGCTCGACCGCGCGCGCGCGCTAGCGCGGCAAAACGTCGAAGCGTTGACGGGGCGTGCTCGGGACGGCGTTCCCATCGTGGGACTCGAGCCCTCGTGCATTCTCAGCCTGCGCGATGAGTACCCCGACCTCGTTCCCGGCGACGACGCGAAAGTAGTAGCGGAGAAGAGTGTACTGCTCGAGGAGCTAGACGGTCTGGAGATCGAGTTTCGAAACCCACATGCGAACGTACTCGTGCACGGGCATTGCCATTCAAAGGCCCTCGTTGGAATGGAGCCTCTGATGGCATTCCTGAAGAAGATGGCGAGCGACGTTACCTTCGTCGATTCGGGCTGTTGCGGCATGGCGGGCTCGTTCGGCTACGAGCGAGAGCACTTCGACGTATCCCTCCAGATGGCGGAGCGCCGCCTGTTACCCGCCGTCAGGGATGTTGCTGACGAGACCGTGGTCGTAGCCCCCGGCACTTCATGCCGGCATCAAATCGCGGATGCGACCGGCCGGCACGCGTTGCACCCAGCGGAACTCGCCGCTCGGGCTGCGGGCCTGATATGACATGACATGATATGATATGATATGATATGATATGAGCGCGCTGGTTCTGGATATCGAGACCGTCAGCCAACCGGTGGAGGAGATTCCCGAGCGCGCTCTCGAGTATCTCTTCAAGAGTCTCGCACGCGACCAGCCAGATGAAGAGGAGTTGGAACGACGCCGCGACGACATGATCTCGCGCTTCGGGCTCGATCCGACGACCGGACGCGTCATCGTCATTGGCCTTCTCGACGTCGACACCCGCGCCGAGACGGCGTTCTCTGACGACTCCGAAAAGGAGCTCCTGACGAAGTTCTGGGACTGGCTTGCCGCAAACGAGCACGAGCCTTATGTGACGTTCAACGGCAAGCGCTTCGACATACCGTTTCTGAACGTCCGAAGCGCCATCCACGGACTGAACCCGAGCAAGGTCATACCCGCGGACCCGCTCACGACACGCCCGCACTTCGACGTCCGCGAAGTTTTCGAAGGCAACGAGCGCCGCCGCCGCGGCAGTCTCGATTTCTTCACCGCGATCTTCGGCATCCCGTCCCCGAAGTCGAAAATGGACGGCGCCAAAGTCAACGACGCGTACGCCGAAGGACGACTGGACGACATCGTCCAGTACTGTCTCGAAGACTGCCGCGCCACCGCCGCCATTTACGAGAGACTCGCTCCCTTGTACCGCTCTCCAAAACCTGATCAAATCTGATCAGGCCCAGGTTCCTGCTTCATACACATAGAGAAAACTAAAATAGTTCTTCTGGAAGGCTTCGATCGCGGGCAATAGTTCCTGTTGGTCGCGTAGCGTTCCTTGGAACAGGTCGGCCAACTGGTTGAGGCGGGGCAGGATGGTTTTGATGTTGAACACCGTCGTGTCGAGGTCGAGGTTGAGCTCGTCCCAGTCGAGCGGGGTCGACACCGGTGCTTTTGGGCGCGGGCGTACGACGTACGCGGGGACGATGGTTTGTCCTTTGCGGTTCTGCAGAAAGTCGATGTAGACCTTGCCGCGCCGGCGGCTCACGACGCGCTCGACGGTTGCAATGTCGTCATGCTCCTTGGCGACGTGGATCGCGACCGCTTCACAAAACTGTTTCGTGTGCTCGTAGGTGTAGTTGGGTTTGACCGGCACGTAAATGTGAAGCCCGGTCGCGCCTGACGTCTTGAGGTACGGCCGGAGCCCGATGCCGCGAAGAACTTTTCCGAGGGTGCGCGCGATTTTAACGACGTCGGGAAACGGCGAGCCGTCCGGATCCAGATCGAAGACGGCCCAATCGGGCGTGTCTTGCGAGCTTCGACGGGAGAACCACGGATGGATATCGATGCTCGCGAGGTTCGCCATGAGCAGTAGGGTGTCGCGGTCGTTACACACAATGCAGCGGATGGTTGCGCCTTTGCTATCGGAGGCAATCGGCTCGGTCTCCACCCAATCGGGGATGTGGCTTGGCGCGTCTTTTTGGTAGAACGCCTTCCCGTGGATGCCGTCCGGGTAGCGGAGCATGTGGCACGGGCGTTCGTAGAGATAGGGAAGGAGCGCGTCGGCCACTTGCTCGTAGTAGCGGATGAGATCGCCTTTGGTGTATCCCTCCTCGGGCCAGAACACTTTGTCGAGATTGGTGAACTTGATCTTCCGCTTGCGCGGTTGTTTGCGGAGCGCCTCGACGAGGTCTTCCTTGGCGACGGCTTCGGCACCTGCGACAGGGACGAGGCGCCAATCGCTCGAGGGCCCTGCGGTGTACATGCTCGAGCTTCGCTTCGCGAGGACTGCGGGTAGGCCGGCTGCCGCGGTCACGCCGTAGAACTCCTCTCCTCTCGATTGCACGTGGTCGACGAAGAGCACGTGCTGGAGCTTCGGGAGCACCGTGGCGAGCATTTGTTTGCGATCAAGAAGAGGTAACGGTGCGAGGTCCCACTCCTCGTAGTAGAGAAGGTCGAACGCGTAGAACACGACGGTCACGGCGGCGGCAGCATCAGTGTCGCCTTGCAACCGGCGCTCGAGGACTTCGCGCGAAGGCCGCTGGTTCTCGTCGGTCGCGACGAGAACACCGTCGAGATAGCCGTTCTCGCAACGCAAGCTCTTGGCGTCTTCCAAGATCTCAGGCAATGGGTCTCCGTCGACACCGACGAGTTGCACGTCGTCGCCCTCGATGCGCAGCCCCGCCCTTTGACCGGCGAACTCAACTTCGAACAGCCAGTCGGGATCGGAAAACGCTTCCACCGTCTCGCCCGCCACCATGAGATCGAACGCATCCGGCAAGGGTGTTTGCTTGGCAGCGGCGAGATCGAAAAACGGTGCCTTCTCCGAGTCGTCACGCGCGTAACGATCCCGCGCTTTGAACAGAATCCACTCTTGTTTCTCCGAGCGGGTCTTCACCATATGCCACTCGCCTCGGAGCTTCGCTCCCCGAAGCCGAATCTCGAGCTTCCCCGCCTCGACAGCTTGGGGACCGTCGTCGGCTTTCAAAAGCTCGTAGCGCCCGCGATCCCAGATGGTCATCGTCCCGCCGCCGTACTCTCCCTTCGGGATCACGCCGTCGAACTCCGTGTACGCGAGGGGGTGATCCTCGGTCCGCACCGCGAGCTTTTTCACCGTCGGGTCGTAGGAAAAACCTCGTGGCACCGCCCACGATTTCAGGACGCCTTCCATCTCCAGGCGCAGGTCGTAGTGGAGTCGCCGGGCCTCGTGGCGGTGGACCACGAACGCGGCCGATGTGGGTTGTCGATTGGTGTCTTCCGGCGGCGGTTCCGGTGTGCGCGCAAAGTCCCGCTTCTCGCGGTAGGTGTTGATGGATTTGTCGCCTGGCTTTGCCACGCGGCAGTTTAACGGATTGCTACTGTTGTTGTTGCTGCTGCCGGCGCCGCTGCTCTTGTTGGTTCATGTCAGGCGGCACCGGAATCGGCCGACCCAACGCATCCATGAACGGCATCATGGCCGGCGGCGGCGCGGTCTGGTTCGGTTGCTCCTGGTTTGCACCCGGCGCGACCGACCCCGGCAAACCGGGGGTGAATCTGCTGCGCGGGTACGACGGGGGCGGCGGCAGGTAGCTCGGAACCGGCGAGCTTCCTGGCGGTGCGAAGTCAGCCGGCCCATTTTCATTGTCCGGATCGTCGACGAGATCGTCGTTCATGTCGTCGAAGTCGTCGTCCTCATCCATCATGTCATCGTCCATGTCGTCGAAGTCGTCGTACCCGTCATCGACCGGATCCGCCAGGCGCACCGGCGGTCGTCGCGGCGGTGGTGCCGCGCGCGCGGGCCCTCCGCCTCCCGCTCCCACGAATATCTTGTCGACCCGTCCCCAATCGCGAGGATCTATCATCACGGCATAGTTCACGCCGTTGCCTTCGAGTAACCGCTGAATCGCCATCGCGAGAGGAACATTCTCGAGGTTCGCGGTGAGGCGTTTGTTCTTGACGGCGTCTTCGAGAATGAGCTCGAGCCCAGCTACCTCTTCGAGCTTCTCGAACACGCTCGCAAGCGGAGCGTTGCTGCAGCTGATGCTCACCAGTCCGCCTTCGTAGCTCGCCGAGACCGACTGCGCGGACGCTTGTGCCGTGAGGAGGACGAGCGTTGCGAGGAGCGGAAGACACCTCTTGACCATTACCCGGGTTTTCTCCTTATTATGCCAACGTAGCACTGTCCGACCAGCTCTGTCAAAGCGCCTGTCGATACGCGTTCAGAGTCCGCCGAGCGGTGGCTTCCCATACGAAGTCCGGCGCACGAGCGAGGCCACGCGCTCGAAGCGTCGCTCGAAGTCCCGTATCAGCAAGTATTTGCGTGAGACCATCAGCGATGGCCTCTTCGTCCAAAGGATCCACGTACAAGACGGCGTCGCCTCCGACTTCGGGCAGCGCGCCGCGCCTCGTCGTGACGACGGGCGTGCCGCACGCCATCGACTCGAGGACGGGCATCCCGAATCCCTCGGCGAGCGAGGGATACGCGAGCGCTTCAGCGAGGTTGTAGAGTCCGGGAAGATCTTCGTCGGGAACGGCACCGAGCAGCTTGACCGTGCCATCGGGTAGCGCGTCGACTTTCTCGAGGATGGGTTCAAAGCGAAAATCCGACACCCCTACTAGCGCCAGGGTGACGTCGCCGTCGAGCTGCGCGATGGCACCGATGAGCCGCTCCAAGTTTTTCCGGGGCTCGAGGCGGCCCACCGACAACACGAAAGGTCGGTCGAGTCCGTATCGTTTCAAGAGCTCGACCGGCGGCGTGTCCAAAGGTCGGAAGCGGTCATGATCGACAGCGTCGTAGGTGACGATCACGCGCTCGTCGGGGATTCCGTACGTCTCGAGGATCGCCTGGCGCGAAAACTCCGAGACGGTGAGCACGGCGCGCGCTCGCTTCGCGGAGCGACGGATGAGCCCTCTCGAGCGTTTCGAGAAAGCCCCCTCGAAGAGCTCAGGATGGGTCTCGAACAACACGTCGTGGATGGTAACGACTTCGGGCACGAACGAAAGCGGTGGTGCGATGTACTGAGAGTGGAACACGTCGAGACCGTGCACGAGCTCGAGCACGGGAACGACGAACGGGAGCCGGATTTTGGCCGTTCGGGGAAACACCCGGTGATGCGATCCGTCTATTAGTTGCCGCGTGGCGTCTGGCTCGAAGCTGAAGACACGCAGCTCGTCGTCCTCCTTGAGGAGGGGCGCGAGAGCGCGGATCAGTTGAAGGAGATAGGTGCGGCTGCCTTGAGGTTTGCCGTTCAGGTGGTGGGCGTCGATGCCGATGCGCATCCGAAATTAAGGGGGGAATCTAGGGTTGACGCCGTTGATTACGCTGTTGCGGGCCGGCCGTGCCCGGTTGTCTGAAACCAGGCCGTTGACCGGGACCCACCGGTTGGCCGACGTTGGGTTGACCGGGACGCGCACCCGAGCCCGGTTGACCCGGAAGAATCTGCCCGGGTTGGCCTTGTTGCACACCGCCGGGACCCGTTGGAGCCGATCCGAAACGAAAACTGGTCAGGCCCGGCGGAGGCGGAAGGCCGGGGAACGGGCTTTGAGCTCCTGCCTGTCCGCCCGGCTGGACGCCAAGCTGAACAGAGGGCGCGGGACGGCCCGCTTGTTGCTGCCCGCCATAGACGAAGAGCCAGTCTTTGTACTTCTCCTTGCCCGGCACTTTGTAAAACGTTTCTTCGTCGCTCGCGCTCGCGACACCGACGATACCGCCCATGCTTTGATCGGACGCTCCGCGCCCCATCGTCGATTGGAAACGTCCGCCGGTGGGCTGGCCAGGTGTTCTCAGCCGTGCGCGCGAACGATTCAAGTCGGTGATGCCGGCGGCGCGTGCCGCCGCTTCTTGTTGCTGCTGGGCGCCCTGTTGGAGCTCCGGAGACAGTTGACGGATCAAACGGAACGAACCGTCTTCGGTTTCGGCGAACGGGTCTTTGTACTCCCTCCGCAGGAACTTCCCCTCGATGAGGATCTCCATGTTCGGAGGATACGCGCCGGGAAACTTACGCTGGTAGAGCTCGATCGCTTGCATGTACTGATAGCCGCGAAAGATGAGCTCTTTCTCGCGCTCGCGCTGGACGATCTTCTGCCACAGCGGCACGGCGGCCGTCATCGAGATACCGAGGATCACGAGACCGATGGCAATGCCGAACAAAACGTACCCGGCTTCGCGATCGCGTCTCATTCGTCGGCCTCCCGAGCGCGCTCGTACACGCGCAGTACTCTCCCGACGTAGTCCCGCGTTTCTCGATAAGGCGGCACGCCTCCGTATTTACGCACGGCGTCCGGGCTGGCATTGTACGCTGCGAGTGCTAAGGACAGATCGCCGTCGTGCTCGTCGAGCATGCGCCGGAGGTAGTGCGAGCCGCCGTCGACGTTTTGTCCCGGGTCGAGGACGTTACCGACGCCGAGCTCGCGCGCCGTCGCCGGCATGAGCTGCATCAGGCCCCGCGCGCCTTTTTTCGAGACCGCGTTGGGATCGCCGCTCGACTCGGCCCAAATCACCGCCGCAACGAGATTGGGATCGAGGTCGTATTTCGCCGCCGCCGGTTGGATCACGGACTCGAGATGCGGAAGCAAGCGCACTTCCTCCGGATCCGCGCTCTCGTTCTCGACGATCTCGTTCGGGACGATGTTCGCGACGAGGTCCGCGGGGACGGTGACCTCTCCGCCACCGGTGAGAAACAACGTGAGCTCTTCGTCCGCTCTCTCGAAGCGATCGATATATAGAATCTTCCCGCTCGACATGACCGCGATCTCGGCCGACGCCGATACCGCAACCACTGAGCACGACACGAGCAGCAAGAGTCCGAGCTTCATTCCGATTTCGTAGCCTCCCACGTACCGTTCGAGGGACCGCACACACCGAGATTGTCAGCCTGTTTCTCGGTGACGCTGTTAATGAAAGCGCCGTTCGCGATCTCATCACCCATGAACGTGCCGGACACCGTCAACGTGCCGACATAGTACTTCCCGCCCTCCTCGTCCCTGCGCCAGATCACGGTACCGGAGAACGAGTCGGCGCTGACCACGGACTCGTAGCCGTTGAGGTTCAACACGAGCCGGCCGCCGGTGCAGTCATGGTGAAGCGTCAGGGTTGTGCGCACCACGTTGCCGCTGGCGCGCACGTCGTAGCGAAGGGTACGTCCTTGATCGGTCAAACCGTCCCATCGCCCGGCGATATCGAACTGCGTCGGAGGCACGTCCGGCACCGTCGGCGACGGCGGTGGTGGGTCTTCGAACTCGTTGCACGAAGAGACGGCGGCTGCGACTAACAGGCAAGTCAGTAATACTTTGAGTTTCAATCGAATACCCTAAACGCGTCGGTGAGCGTGTCGGTCCCATTGTCGGGGTTCGTCACGATGACGTCGCGCGGTCCACTTGTGGTTGTTGGATCGATCGTGATCTTGACCGAAAGCGTCTCCGCGTTGACGAAGGTGATGACGTCGATCGCGATGCCCACACCGAAGCTTACCGTGGCGCCGGGTTGGAATTTCTGGCCTCCGATCGTCACGGTAAGCGAACTATCTTTGGTGCCGGAGCTCGGCGCGACGAAGTCGATGAGAGGTGGGTCGAAGACTGCTCGGGAGACGATCACCGTTCCTGACGACGCGCCGGAGGTCACGGTCACCGTTGCCGACGTCGTTCCGTCGTCGAGGAGCGTCAAGCGATCGAACGCTTGCCCGCTGGCGTTGGTCCGGAGGATGGAGCCTTGCGATGCCATCGTTCCGGCATCAGTGCTGAAGATCACGATCACGTCGGGAAGCAAGTTGCCGCGGTTGTCGGTGACCGTGGCAACGATCTCCGAGGTGAAGTCGGCCGGACCGAGAAGCGACGGGTTCGCGACGACAGTGATGACGAGCTCGCCGGCATCGCCAGCGCCGATCTCTACCGTCACCGTTTGAGCGGAGAGGCTTCCGGAGCTCGCGGTCACCGTCGCCTGTCCTGCTCGGCCGTTACTCTGAAGTGTGGCGCGGGCGATGCCGTTCTCGGTCGCCACGCGCTCTTCGATGGCTCCGAGGCTGGTGGTGAAAAAGATCTGGGTGCCGTCGGCGACCGTGCCACCACCGTCGCCTGCGGCCTTGAACAAGGTGGCGGTAATCGTCGAAGCTCCGCCTATTACAGCGATCGATTGGGGGTTGGCTTGGATCGTCATCGTGGCTTCGTTCGGCGCCGTCAACGGCACGGGCTTGCATGCTGATAGCGCCAACGCGCTCACGAACAGAACTAACCCCGTGAAAGTCGTTCGGTTCAGGTTCATGGACGCACCTCGATGCGAAGCGAGGCAAAGCTCGCTGGGAGGCTTGCTCCGGTTGGATCTCTCAATGAGCCGCGCGCGCTCACCACGCGCGGCGGACTTTCGGCCAAGACTTCGAAACCGAGCCGGACGAGGTGTCCGGAACCGCGGAGCCCGGTGGTATCTTGCTCGCGAGCGAACGCGATGGTGACCGAGCCCGGGTTGAAGGTCGGCATGAAGGTGACCGGTTTGCCGTCGATCGACAGAAACGCCCCCGCCTGAACGTCGAAAAGACGCAATACGTTCTCGTCGTACGAGATCGTGATCTCGCCCGCCGACAGACCGCGCGCGCCTCCCGCGAGGAGCACGACTGCCACCTGGTCTCCTACTGCGGCGGAGGCGGTCGGTGGGCTGAAGAGGATCGAGACCGGGCCCCCGGGCTCCGGCCCGGCCGTCGGCTCCGGCGAGATTGCGGGTGGAGGTAGGGGGGGGACGACGACCTCGTCCGGGTCGTCCTCGAAATCATCGAGCTCGTCGCTGACTTCGTCGATTTCGTCGTCATCGATTTCATCGGGGATTTCATCGGGGACCCGCTCTTCGGGGAGGACCGCTGCGTCCCGCACCGCGTCGAAGATGAAAGGTCGCGCCCCGGGAACTTTGATTTGCTGCTCGGTTCCCATGGGCAGCGGTGCGAGATCCATCTCGGTAACCCTCGGCGCGCGCACGATGTGCGGCGTCACCGAGAAAACGATGTCGTTGCTGGAAGTCTCTGCGTCGTTGTCCGCGAACAGCTTGCTGAGCAGAGGAATGTCGGTCAGCCCGGGAAGGCCGGCGACGCTTCGAATGTCCGATTGTTGGATGAGCCCTCCGATGAGGTTCGTCTCTCCATCTCTGAGTCGCACCATGGTGTTGACGTTCCTGGTACCGAAGACGGGAAGCTCGATGCCGCCGATGACGCGCGTATCGAGTTGCGTGCTCGTCTCGAGCGAGATCTGCAACTCGATCTCGCCGTCGATGAATACCTTGGGTGTGATGGTGACGTTGATACCGATGGTCCGATACTGGAACGACGTCACTGGTGTCGAGGGTATGCCGCCGGTGCCGAACTGGGACACGAACGACGTCACCGGGATGGGAATGTCGGAACCGAGCCGGAGCTCCGCGGGCTGTCCTTCGCTCGCGCGGAGCTTGGGCGCGGACAGGATCCGAGCCTCCGACTTGCTCTTGAACAACCGGAACGAGGCGCCGGTCGGGAAGCTGATCACGAAATCGGACGAGTCGACGGACACGAGGCGATTGAGTCTCAATGCGGTGAGCCCGGTTCCCGCCTCGCCGTCACCAGAGACGCCGCCGCCGGCAGGTGCGAACCCGAGCCCGATCTCGTACTCCGCGGCGCGCAGCCCGTATTCGAACATCTTGTTGCGGTTGACCTCGAGGATCTCGATGTCGAGCATGATCTCCGATTTCGTTTTGTCGTTGAGATCGACGATGCGCTCGGCGACAGCGACCTGGTCGGGAGTCGCTCGGACCGTAATCGACTTGAGCTCCGGATTGGGTTGAACGCGCTGGATCCCCGCGATGGTGCGTAGCATGTTGGCGATGGTGTTGACTTCCGCGTTGATGATGAAGAAGGTGCGGAGCACGAGGTCGTCGTATTTGCGATGCTTTTGCGCGTTGTCGGGGACGATGATGATCGTGGACGAATCGACGACCTTATAGAACAGCCGGTTGATCAGGACGAGCTTGTCGAGCGCCTCCACGAACGAGACATCGACGAGATCGATGGTGACCCGCTTGTCGCCGAACGATTCGTCGAACAAGACGTTGATCCCGGAAAGCTTGGACAGAACTTCGAAGATCTTTTGCAAGCTCGTATCTTCGGCGAAACGGAGCTGGATCGGAGCTGCCGACGACGGCTCGAGGATCGGGCGTTGGCCGAAGAGCTCGCGGGCGCGGCGCCGGCGGCTCTCGAAAGTCTCTGCCTCATCCCGCAACGCTTCGCGTTCCTTGAGTCGTTCTCTGGTTTCGTTGAGGATCGATTGCGCGTAGCGGTTCGTCGGATCGAGATCGACCGAGAGCTCGAGCTCCGCGATCGCCTCTTCCAGATCCTCGGCGGCAAGACGTTTTTGTGCCTGCTGCACGTGATAGGCGGCCGATTCGATGAGGGCGCGTTCGAGGCCGAGCCGGTACTCGATGTTCTCGGGGTCTTCGTTGACGGCGCGGGTGTAGTGCACGACCGCGACGTCCCACTCGCCCTGCCGCGAAGCTGTCCGTGCCTTCTTGTGTGCGCTCGATCCGGCACTGCAGCTCACAAGGCCCAAGCCGGTCAAAAGACTCAGGAGAAGGAGCAATGCAAGTTGGGGTGTTCGTCTTCTCATGACTCCTCAGTTGGCCTGAAGGGGGATGCGCTGGGTAGCGCTCGACCCTTCGGCGGAAACGGTGACCGATTCCAGGCCGATCTCGACCACGGTGAAACGGTTCGCGATCGTGTCTCCTTCGGCGCCTGCGAAAATCTCGTTGCCGTCGAGAAAAATGGCGTACTTCGATTTGTCTCCGGACGCTTCGGTCTTCTCGACGAAGCCGGCGTATTTGACGTTCACTCGGGTGCCGGGTCGCGTCGGTGCCGTTCGCGGGATCGTCGTCGTCGTCTGGACCTGGGCTCGCGCCGTTGTCGTGGGCGTCGGCCGCGTCGGGGTGGGTCGCCGCACGGGTCCGTAGGCGAACAAGTTCCTGCCTTGCCCCTCGTATTCCGGGACCGGCGGCAGCATCGCTCTCAAATCGAGATCGCCTTTCACGGGAGCGGATGCGGGTCCGCCGCGCCGCCGAGTGCTCGTGTCGGCCGGCGCGTCCGCTGGTGCGTCCGCCGGCGCACAGGAGTACCCGAGTCCTATTGCGAGACATATCATCGCGATCGCTTGCCTACGCATCCTCACCACTCGCTGTAGGGTCTTCCGTCCGTGCCGACGTCGGCCGATCGGCTGCGCACGTCCTCGATCCCGGGCTTGGCGTCGGGCTCGTTGGGGTCGTAGTCGGAATAGACTTCTTCCCACTCGGCAAGGCCGCTGATGGGATCCTCCGGAATGTCCCTCAGGTAACCGCCGTCGACGAGCTCCTGCAGACTGTTCGGATACTTGTTGCGGTCGGCCCTGAACTGATCGAGCCGCTCTCTCATGATGGCGAGGTTATTCTCGAGAACTCCCTCGCGGGTCACACGCACCTGGGCGATATAAATCGGAATCGCGATGGTCAACAGGATCGAAAGCATGACCATAACGATCACCATCTCGATAAACGTGAACCCACCGATGGCCGATGGCCGATGGCCGACGGCGCCGCGCTTCACAAATTTACCAATCACGATATTTGGTTCCATCCAGCGCCGTGCCGGTGCTCTTCGAGTACACGTCGTACACGTTTTGCCCGCCCCAGAAACGAGAATCATGCTCGTCCTGATAAGAACGCTGGCCCCACTCGTCGCTGTTCGTCATCGGGTCGACCGGAATCCGCCGGAGAAACTTCAGCGTCTTCCCGGGCGTTCCCACTTGCTCGACGCCCTCGACCAGCACCTCGAGCTCCTTCGGGTATCCCTCGCTTCCGAGCTGGACGTCCACGCCACCGATGAGACCCAGGTCGACCGCACGCTTGTACTCGTCGATGCCGGCTCGCATCATGCGCAGGTTGCGTCGAAGCTCCATTTCCTTGGCCCGTTTGGCGCTGACCTGCGCGACGGGAATGATGGCGGAAGCGAGGATCGCGAGCAGCATCGTGGCGATGATGAGCTCGAGATAGGTAAAACCGCGCTCTTGCCTCATGGCCCCGCCGTCTCCGGTCCCGTGTCTTCCTTGTCGGGCGATTGGCTCTTCAAATAGAACGAAATGCTGCAATCGAGGCGGATCGTCGTGTCGTCGCTCTCGCGTTGCGACAGCCGCACCTCCTCCACGAGAAAAAACCGCGGTGAGCGCTTGAGCCGGTTGATGAAACGGACGAGGTCGAAGTAGTTGCCTTCGACCGGCATCGTTGCCTTGATCTGCTCCAACCCGACGTCCAGGAGATCGCGGTCGTAGCCGGTCCTGCCTTTGACGACGTTGGTCTCGTTTGCGAGGCGGGCGATCTCCTCCCACGCTTCTGTCAGGCCGGGGACGCGGGTCTTGACGGTGTCGGTCCAGAACTCGGTCACCGCGGATGCGTTCTCGGCCACCCGGCCTTCGGCCGTCGTGAGTCGCTCGAGCTCTTCGGTCTTGTGCGCGAGATCCGCGGAAAGCTGTTCCTGATCCGCGGCCAGGCGGTCCTGTTTGTTGGCGAGACGGAACGTAATCCCTGCGAACACGACGGCGTTGACCACAAGAAGAATGGCCAAGCGGACGAACCCTTTCTGACGTTTCTTCAAGTTCTCGATGAAAGCACGGAACGCCCTCATGATTTCGGCCGAGGCCCCGGCGGAGAAGGCTCCGCGAACACTTCTTCGTCGTCTAGCAGCTCGTCTTCGTCGGTCGTGTCTATCTCAGAGGGCTCAGCAGATTCAGCAGGCTCAGCAGTCTCCGGGGGCGGTGCAACGTAGCGAAGTCGCAGCGTAGCCGCGATCCCGGTCTCCCTTCCGTTGCCGATCTCCGCGAGGTCGACTTCGGTCAGGGGGAACACCGTGGCGAACAACATGCTCGCTTCGAGCGCGCTCACCATTTCCAAAACGTTCGTGAGCGTCCGACCGACCAGGGTCATCGTGACCGCGATCTCACCATCATCTTCGGACGGCGCAATCGAAGTAATGCGCACCGCCGCTGGCGTGATTTCTTCGAGCTCGTTGAAGAGCCCCGTCCACGAAAAGCCCTTGTGCCGGTAGATTCTGGTGAGAAACGCCGTCCGTTCGTTGGCGAGCGCGGTTTGTTGCCGGGCGAGGCTCGCCTCGGTGCGACTGATTGCGGCGTCGGTGGCTTCGAGCTCGTCGCGAAGCTCGCCGACTTTGATGTCGAGAGCCTCCTGCTCGCGCACGAGAGAGCGGCCGAGGAAAAAACCGTGGACGAGCGTCACGCCGAGGACGAGGGCGGCCGCGAGCATGAACACGAGCCGCGGCAACCGATCGTTGCCGAACGGAGCGCGCGAGAAGTTGAAATCGTTCGCCATGACGTGTCTTCAGATGCTACGCGACCCTTCCGAACGCCGCCCCGGCCGCAGCGCCCACCGAGTCGGCGAGAGTTGCATCCATTTGGAGGTCGCTCGCGATACCCACCGCGCTCATGAGGTTGAGCGGCTCGGAGGGAGCTTCGAACTGCTCTTCCAAGATCTCGCGCAGGTGGATCAAGTCCGGCCGCAGCGAGCGGTAGTAGACGCGTTCGAGCGACGTGCCTTGGAGTTTCTCCCGATAGTAAATCGCCGTCGGGATGACGTCCTGCAAGAGATCCTCCTCGCTGTAGGCGACCGGCGGTCCGTCCGACGCGCGCAGCCCTAGGGTCCGGATCAACACCGGAACACCGCGCTCGCGCACCAGGCTCACGGTGAAGTACTCGCGCTCGACGTTGACGAAGAAATAGTCGGCGCCGGGGGAGAGATTTTGCTCCGCGAGAGGGCTCAGGATGCGGAGGAGGCTAACGCTCGCGGGAACGACCAGCCCGATGTGAAAACCCAAATCGGTAAAAAAATCTTCGTACTGGCTGACGACGGCTTCGTGCATGACGCCGGTGAGATAGGTCGGCGTCGCTGCGGCTAGGGGCTCGTAGGCGAGTCGTGCCTGGTCGACGTCGAACGGAAGCGATTTTTTGAGACGGAATTTCAAGACGTCGACGGTCTCGGCGCTCGAGCGCGGAGCCTCGGCGAGCTCTACCACGGACACGCGGGCGAGATAGTCGGGAAGCGTCAACGCGATCCGCTTCGAGCCCGCGGCTCCGGAGCGAAGAAGCACGCTCTCGATGACTTGCGCCAACGTGTCGCCGTCGCGGATGTTGGGCTCGAGCATGTTGAACTGCAAACAACCCGGCGGCAGCGGCGACGTCACGCACAGGTCGAGCTCGGCCTTACCTCGCTTGGCGGCGAGCCGCGCAAGCGAAAGCTCGGTCGCGCGCAAGTCGAGGCCGAGGCCCGGAGGCTCGGGCTCGAGCAGCCAGCGCATGAGCGAACTTCGGGCAATGGGCTTCGACATGATTCAGTTCGTCTCCACGAAGGTGACGCGGTTGATCTCCTCGAGGGTCGAGTCGCCCGAAAGCGCTTGCGCGAGCGCCGACTCTCGGAGAAACACCATGCCCGACTTCTTGGCCGCGATCTTGATCTCTATCGCGGCACTCCGGTTGATGAGCATCTCGCGGATCTCGTCGCTCAAATCCAAGAGCTCGCTGATCGCGTGGCGGCCCTTGTAGCCGGTACCGGCGCATTGAATGCAGCCTTCGCCGCGGAAAAACGTATGTCCTCCGTACCGCTCCAGATTCAGCCCCGAATCTTCGAGCAGTGCGATGTCGGCTTTGAACGGCCGCTTGCAGAACGGGCAGATGGTACGCACGAGTCTCTGCGCGAGGATGCAGTTGAGCGAGGACACGAAGTTGTAGGCCTCGACGCCCATGTTCAGAAAACGTCCGATGACGTCGATGACGTTGTTGGCGTGTACGGTGGTGAACACGAGATGCCCCGTGAGCGCGGCGCTGATGGCAATTTGCGCGGTCTCGGAATCGCGGATCTCTCCGACCATGACTTTGTCGGGGTCGTGGCGCAGGATCGATCGCAGCCCGCGGGAAAACGTGAGGCCTTTTTTCTCGTTCACCGGAATCTGGGTGATGCCTACGAGCTGGTACTCGACCGGGTCTTCGATGGTAATGATCTTATCTTCTTCGTTGTAGATCTCCGAAAGCGCCGCGTAGAGCGTCGTCGTCTTGCCGCTTCCGGTCGGGCCGGTGACGAGGAACATCCCGTAGGGCTCGTGGATGAACCGGCGGATGCGTTTCACTTCGTCGTCGGCGAAGCCGAGGATGTCGAGCCGGAGCTCGCTGAAACGCTCGCTGATCGATTCCTTGTCGAGGATACGGATGACAGCGTCTTCGCCGTGGATGCTGGGCATGATCGAGACGCGAAAATCGATGCGGCGGCCCTTGACCTTGAGACGAAAGCGACCGTCTTGCGGGACTCTCTTCTCCGCAATATCGAGCTCCGACATGACTTTGATGCGGCTGATGATCTCCGAGTGGTGCGCCTTGGGGATGGGCTTCATCGCCCGCGTCAGGGCACCGTCGATGCGGTACTTGATGACGACTTCTTCGTCCCGGGTCTCGATGTGAATATCCGAGGCACGTCGGTTGAGGGCGTTGTAGACCGCGGAGTCGATGAGGCGGATGATGGGAGACGACGTGTCGGTGAGCCGGTCGATGGAAAGAGTCTCTTCGCCGTCATCATCCTCCCGGATGATCTCCATGTGGAAGCTCTCAGATGCTTCTTCGAGCACGCGCTGTGCGCTCTGGCTTTTCTTCAGGAGCTCCTGGATGGCGGAATCCGTTCCCACGGCCGCCCGCACCGGCATCTTCAGAATTCCGGCGAGCTCGTCCATGACGGGGACGTTGGTCGGATCCGCGGTGACGACGACGAGCTTCCCGTCTTCTTTTTTGTACGGGAGGAAGTTGTAGCGGAACATCAAGTCCACGGGAACACTGCGGAACAGATCCTGGTCGGGCTGAAAGCTCGTGAGGTCGATGAACTCGAGCCGGCATCGCGCGGCGAGACGTTTGGCGTCGTCGAGCTCTCTGTTCTGGGCTTGTTCCGGAGTGAGCGACGCGCCTTTTGGGTCGAGCTCGGGGACGAAGTTGTCGGCGTCGAGGTGGCTTGCCATAACGCGTCTACATTCCCGAGCGGGCCGCGTTGATCAGATCGAACATCGGTAAATAGATCGCGAGAAGGATCATAGCGACGAGGCCGCCCATGAACATGAGTACTACCGGCGCCAGCATCGACAGCATCAGGTTCAATCGGTTGTCGATCTCCTCGTCGGCGAAATCGGCGACGTTTTCGAGCATGTCCGCGAGCCCTCCGGTGTTCTCGCCCACTTTCACCATCTCGATGGTCAAGTTCGAGAACTCGCCCGTCTCGTCGAGGCTCGACGAGAACGCTTTGCCTTCGCGCACGCGGTCGGCCACGGGGATGACGGCCCCGCCGATGTGGCGATTGCCGATCGAGCCCGCGGAAATGTCGATGGCCTGGACGAGGGGGATGCCGCCGCTCAAAAGCGTCGCGAGCGAGCGCGTCAGCTGGGATGTCGCGAACAAATGGAGGATGTGTCCGAGAAACGGGAGCTTCAACAAAAAACGGTCGATGACCGCGTTCGAGCCGGGGCGCTTCGACCACGCATAGAAGAACGCGCCCGCGCCGGCGACGATGATGAGGATGATCAGAATATGGTCGCGCAGCGTTTGCGCGACCGTGAGCAGAATAACGGTCAGGATCGGGAGCTCGGCATCGAAGCCTTCGAAAAATCCGGCGAAGCGGGGGATGACCCAGAGCAGGAGAAACGCCGCGGCGCACACGAGCGTGCCAAAGAGAAACGCCGGATAGACGAGCGCCGCGACCACTTTCTTGCGCGTGGCCTCGCTGAGCTTGAGGTATTGGACGTAGCGTGCGATGACGGTCTCGAGGCCGCCGCTTTTCTCGCCGGCAACGAGCGAGGCGGAGTAGATGTGCGGGAACAGGTCACCGTGGGAGCGGAACGCGTCGGAGAGAGCGGTCCCCGATTTGACTTTGTTCCGGATATCCGTGAGCACCCGATTGAACAGCGGGTTCTTCATGCGCTCGAGCATGATGTCGAGCGATTGCAAAAGCGGCAGCCCGGCGCGTAGCAGCGCCGCGAGCTCCTGGTTGAACAAGGTAAACTCGGTGTGGGTGATGCGCTCGCGGGCACTGAAGGGGTTTCGGAGGGCGCCGAACCCGAAGCTCTTCCGGACCCAAAAGACGTGGAAGCCCTTGTCTTGAAGCTCGTCGCGCAGGACGCTTTCGCTGTCCGCGGTCAGAGCTAGCTCCTCGATGTCACCGGCAAGCGTTCCCACCTTGGCGAGGAACTGCGTCATTCTCGCAAGTCTCCCTGCGCCCCGCGCGCGGCACGCGCGACCATAAGATCTGATTCACCGTGGGTTTACGGGGCAGAAGTTAAAGTATAGTATACCATATTAGGGCGATACGGCCCCGGAGCCAAGGGTCTCCATCACGCTCTCAAAAGATACCCCTCGACACCGATTTTCTTCCAAGGTTATGACCCGTTGGGCAAAAAAAGGACTAAATCCGCCAAGTCTCGAGCTCCGGGCAAATCGGCCAGGCCGGACAGGCCAGACAAGCCAGACAAGGGTGGCAAGAGTGAAAAAGTAGTCGCCGAGAACCGGAAGGCGCGCCACAGCTACGAGCTCCTCGAGCGGCTCGAGGCCGGGCTCGTTCTCGTCGGCACCGAAGTGAAGTCGGCGCGCGCGGGCGGGGTGAACCTCAAGGACAGCTACGCCTCGGTGCGGGGTGGGGAGCTCTTTCTGATGCAGGCCCACATCAACCCCTATTCCCACGGTACCCACGAGAATCACGAAGCGCTGCGGCCGCGAAAGCTCCTACTTTCGAAGCGCGAGCTCCGGCGATGGATTGGCAAGATCAACGAGCGCGGGTTCACCGTCGTGCCCATCCGAATGTACTTCAAAACAGGGAAACTGAAGGTCGAGCTCGCCCTCGCGCGCGGCAAGCGTTTACACGACCGCCGAGCGGCCGCCAAAGAGCGCGACATCGAACGAGACGTTCAGGCCGAGTTGAAGGAGAGAAACCGGTAAGGGTCAATCGTGGTCCGAGGAAGGATTCGTTTCTTCGGATTCTTTATAGAGGTACTTGATGTTGTGTTTCAGTAGCACGAGATTCGGCCGGTTGTTGCGATTCAGCTTGAGGCAGTTCTTGTCGTACCATTCGATGACGCCGCGGATCTCTTCGCCGTCTTGCAAGACCACCACCATGGGGGTCTTGCTGTTCATTTGCTTGAGGTAGTAGAAACTCTCCGCGTTCGTCTGCTCGGGGGGCACCCGTTTCGTACTACTACGAGGTCCGCCCTTGGGCCCCATCTGATCTTTCAGATCGGCCAGGTTCGGCCGAATCAGCTTGCGATTCACGGATTTACCTCGGGTTTCCCCATCCCAAAGCTCTGACGAGAACCCCTCTACCGCTGGGCGGCGAAACTTCTAGCAGCCGTTGAAGCGTGGCCACCGACGCGCCCGGTCCCGCCTCGAATCCGGCCGGAGAAACCTTCGGTAGGCTCGTTTCAGAGATATAGCACTGAGAAACTAGTCCCATGGAACAGAAAAAGCTAGACAACACCGGCCCTTCTGTGATCTGCTAAATGCATGAAACACAAGGGCCGGCGAAAAGCCGAATTGAAGCTGTCGTCTCAAGAAAGCGAAGCGCTGACGCGACTGGCGCGACGCAGCCGTAGTTCGCCGCACCAAGCCTTCCGAGCGAAGATCGTGCTGGATTGCGCGGCGGGTCTGACGAATATGGAAGTTGCTAGGAAGATGCACACCATGAGGAGCACGGTGGGCAAGTGGCGAAGACGCTTTGTAGAACAACGAATGGAAGGGTTGTACGACGAACCTCGGCCGGGAGCGGCTCGCAAAATCGGCGATGACCAGATCGAGGAAGTCGTGACCAAGACGCTGGAGACGACTCCAAAGGGGAGAACCCATTGGAGTACGCGCTCGATGGCCAAGCATCTTGGGCTGAGTCATTCGACGATTGGACGTATTTGGCGAACGTTCGGGCTTCAACCGCACCGCTCGGAATCGTTTCGTCTCTCGCAAGACCCACAACTGGTCGAAAAAGTACGCGACGTTGTTGGCCTGTATATGAACCCACCGGATAACGCGGTCGTCCTGTGCGTCGACGAGAAATCGCAGATTCAAGCGCTCGAGCGTGCTCAACCTGTCCTGCCCATGAGCTTGGGCCAGCCCGAGCGACAAACCCACGACTACATTCGGCATGGAACGACTGACCTGTTTGCCGCACTCGACGCCGCAACAGGTGAAGTCTTCGGAAAGTGCTACGCGCGACATCGAGCGCTAGAGTTCAAGAAGTTCCTCGCTGAGATCGAAGCAGCCGTTCCCAGCGAGTTGGACATCCACGTCGTGCTCGACAATCTCGCCACGCACAAGACACCGGCGATCAAATGCTGGCTTTCCAAGCGACCTCGGTTCCACTTTCACTTCACACCGACACACGCCTCTTGGCTCAACTTCGCTGAGCGCTTCTTTGGCTTGCTCACCGAACACGCCTTGCGACGAGGCTCGCACACGAGCGTGCCTCAGCTCCGCGTTGCGATACAAGACTATCTCGATGCTCACAACGAGAACCCAAAGCCGTTCAAGTGGACGAAATCCGCCGACCAAATCCTCGAAACCATCGCTCGGTTCGCCCAGCGAACGCTCGATACACATGACAAATCGAATTTGGACAGTAATTAAAGATCCAGGGGACTAGCGATATTGAATTCAGTCTAACACAGCTATCGGCTGAAAGCAGCCCGCCTTCGCTAGTAGCTAGCCCTGCGCGAAGGCGGACTGGCGACTGGCGGCGGCGGCCGGATCGCGGCGAGCGAAGCGAGCAGGCAGGACGTCGTAATCCTTTTATTTAGATAACGATCGCGCAAGTCCTGGAGGGATTGTTCGGCGAGGTGGTAGGCATGAAGCCAAACGGGAAGGGGTGCGCCAGAGGCCAGCTTTTCGATCTCGGGTTCGAGGTCTCGATGCACGATCGCTCCGCCTCCGAGCGTCGTTACGACGTCACGGACGATGCCGATGACGAGGTGCAGGAGCAGCAGCAGACGATCGTCTTTGGCCAGTTGGTCCGCCCAGGGCACCATATCTTGCTCGCGCGCCCCGTCGACGACGACGCTCGCGACCCGAAGCGCCTCGTTGCGAACGTCGACGAGGGATTCTTCTTCCAGCTCGAGTGCTTTTAGCAGGCTACCCCCGGAGAGGGCGGCAAGAAGCGTGGCTCGTTCGCGATCCATCTCGTGTTGGGCGACGAGCTGGTCGATGAGATCGTCGATCGCGAGAGGTGCAAATCGATAGATCTGGCACCGTGACAGGATCGTCGGCAGGAGCGCGGCTGCGTTCGAGGTAATGAGGATGAGGATGACCCACGCCGGGGGCTCTTCGAGTGTTTTGAGGAGCGTATTGGCAGCGGTGGGATTCATGCGCTCGGCGTCGACGAAGATGGAAACGCGCCGGCGTCCTTCGAACGGCCGGAAAGGCGATTCGCTGACGACTTGCCGCACGCTTTCGGCCTTGAGCTGGCGACCGGCCCCCTCGGGCCGCGCGATGCGTACGTCCGGATGCTCGCCCCGCCCGGTGCGCACGCATGCCGAGCACTCGCCACACGCATCTCCGGTCAACGTCAGGCAATTCTGAGCCTGGGCGAGCGTCAGCGCGGCCTCGAGCTTCCCGACACCGGGGGGACCGGCAAAGAGAAGGCTCGGCGGCACGGTGTCCGCGGCCGCCATTCGAGCCAACCGCGAAACGAGAGCGCGGTTGCCGACTAAGGATTCAAAGGGCATGGGGTTTTAATTTAGCTCAATTCAGCAGGACCGTGCTTGATACGACGACTCAACTTTCCCGGCACGGCGTGGTGTGAACTGAATGCTGGATGCTGGATGCCACAGCGTTCTCACAGTTTCCCAGTCTTCTTAAGAGCGATCCACAATGCCTCGTGGACTTCGGCTGTCGTTGCCAGGGCGCTTACCGTCACGTACCGCTCGGGTTCGCGCTTGGCCATCTTCGCGTATCCCTTGCGTACTCGGTTGTGGAACGCGAGCTCTTCCTCTTCGAAGCGGCCTTCTCTGCCGTGCGAGACACTTTCCTTGTTCCGGCGGCGCGCGCGACGGAGTCCCTCTTCGGCGGGAAGGTCTAAAAGCAGGGTGACGTGAGGTCGAAACCCGCCGGTCATGATCCGATCGAGCGAGCGGATTAACCGAAGGGAGAGGCCTCGGCCGTAGCCTTGGTAGGCGAGGGTCGAGTCGGTGAAGCGATCGCACACGACGATCCGCCCGGCCTCGAGTGCCGGCCACACCACCTCGCGCAGGTGCTGAGCCCGATCGGAAAAATAGAGCCCCAGCTCGCTCTCAGCGCACAAACGGTGGTTCTTTGGGCTCAGAACGACCTGGCGGATCTGGCGCCCGATCGCGGTCGCGCCGGGCTCACGCGTGAGAACACAGTCGTAACCGTGTGCACGAAGTCGCTTCGCCAGCCGCGAAGCTTGAGTCGACTTCCCCGTCCCTTCGATGCCTTCGAGAGTAATAAAAATGCTCAAGCATTCGGAAGATAGCATAGCTGTGCGCCGTCGGCCATCAGCCGTCGGCCATCAGCTGCCCGGAGTTGTGCTGAGCCACCAGCTAAACGCAGCTCGGGGCTGAGTTTGAGCTTCCAACTTTGGCAAAGCTGAGGCCTGCTGATGGCTGACGGCCGATGGCAGCGTTCTAAACTGCAGTCCCCGCCAACATAGCCAAGTATCTGTGCGACGAGTTCAGAAGCAGAGAACTAGCCAACGTGACCGGCTGGCTTCGGTCGGTGATGAGCGCGATACCCTCTTCGGTTTCGCGGATGCATTTCACGATCAGGTAGAAGTTCTCGGTGCTCATGGAGAGGATCTCCATGTGGTCGTCGCTGCGCATGGCCGCGAGGTTCTCGAGGTATTTCACGAATGCGGGGAGTTTGTCGACGATGAGGCGATCGGCGGTCTCTTCGGGTGCGGTCACGAGCTCCGCGTCGATCTCCTCGGTTTGCAAGTCGAAGAAGAATGCAGCCAGAAGTGACGGCGTTTGGTCGTGGATCTCCGCCAGGATCTGCTCTTGCAGCGGCGTCCGATCCATCGTCTTTTCGGGCTCCGTCGGTGGCACGATCTCGGAGACCGGCTCGCGCAGCTGCCCCTCCGCGGGAACGGTTGCGTCGCCTGGGTCGACGACGGGGCGCCTCGATTCGAGAAGCTCCTGGAGACGGCTGGCGCGACCCTTGGTGCCGCCTTGCTGGCGCGATTTCCAGATGTCCGGCGAAAAGTCGGATTGAAAGACCTGGGCGACGGTCTCGTCGCGATCCAAGAGCTCGTAGATTTTGTTGAGAGCCTCTTTCTTCTCGAACGTGACTCCAGCTTCTGTCTCGAAGTAAGCGGTGGAAAAACGGCCGCGGACCTGGAGGATCATCCCGGTGCCTTTGCTGGTGAGCACCTCGAGAGAGCCGGTGTGGCCTTCGGATTTGAGCTTTGCGGTCAACTCTTTGAGCGGATCCGACGCGAAGATCTGTCCGAATATTTCCTTGCGGTTCGAAAGCCCTCTTAGCATGTGCGCCATGTCGAGGGGGAGCTCGTAGATCGAGATCTTGCCTTCCTTCAATTGCGCGGTGTTGCGGAGCTTGAGGGTGGCCTCGCCGGCGAGGAAGATCTTGTTGCCTTGACGATAAATAATGTTGATCTGCTCTCCCAGGTAGAAAAGAAGGAGTCCTTCGGCATCGCCGAACGCAATCTCCATGTAGCCCGAGAGGTTGACGTCTTCGCAGTGACGGATAATGCTGTCGAACGGCGTCGTCTCGGTGGACAGGTCCTGAGAGAGTAGCTTGCTACCGGGAAACCGCATATTAGACTCTAGTTCTAGTGCTTCGTCGCACGTCGTTCGCGCGCAGGAACCTCGAGTTGATTGGACAGAATGAACCCGTGTGAAAAGCATAACAGAGGCGTTGGAAAGCCAGCAACTGACCTTGCGTCAGGGGTTCGAAGGGTTTCGTGATAGGATCAAAGAATCTTGGTTCCGGTGACGGAACGTTGAGCAACCCAAACAAAATCTTAGGCAATCGGTTGAGATACGCCTGATGGTTTTCCGCAAGAAGCGCAAGGATCCGTTCAAGGAGATCCAGGCGTGCCTCCAAAAGCGCGACTACAAAGGCGCTTTGGATTGGTTCAACACGTTGCTGCAGAAAGATCCCAAGAATACGCAGATTCGGCTCCGCTTCGCGGATACGCTGGTGCTCGCGGGAAGCAAGAAAGAAGCCGTGAAACAGTTGCGGACCGTTGCCGACGAGCTCGCCGACAAGGGCTTCATGATCCGCGCGATTGCGATCAACAAGAAGATCCTCCAGATCGATCCGCGGCAAATCGACGTGCACGAGAAGCTCGCGGAAATGAAAGAGGAGCGCTCGACGGCGACATCAGGCCCCTCTTTGGCGGAAGCGTTGACGCAACCGGGTGCGCCGATCCGGCGTGCCAGTGAAGAGGCGCCCGCACCCGCACAAGCTTCACCGCCCAAGGTTTCACCGCCCGAGGCGCCACCGCCCAAAGCAGAAGAACTGCCGCAAACGCTTCCGGATCTCGAAGAGAGCATGGCCATGGAGTTCGGCGAGACGGGCGAGCTACCGGCGCACGCAACCGAAGCTCTAGAACCCGAACAGCCGGCGACGTCGGGTGGGTTCGAGCTCACGGAGCAAGCCGAGCCGCCCGCTGCTGAAGTTGCCCCCGTTCCTGAAGCTCCGCTCGATGAAGAGCCGAGCTTCACCGAAGAGCCCATCGAGCTCGACGCGAGATCCGAGCCCGACGAGCCCGAGCTCGTTACCGTCGACGCGGACACGGAAGAGCCGGCCGTCGAGCTGTCCTTGGATGGTATCGAAGAGCCGCCCTCGTCGCCAGAGATCGTTCTCGAAGTCGACCAGTCCGAAGAAGTCCCTATTGAGCCTATTGAGGAAGTGGTGCCGGAAGTCGTCGTGGCCGGTGAAGAGATGGAAGTCATCGAGCTCGAAGTGGAGAGCGAACCGGAGATGGCAGCCGAGGGAAGCGACCCACTCGTTGGTGTTCTCGGCGAAGACATCGACTCTTTGATCGATTCGATCATCGACGACGTTGGAAGCTCTGCCAAGGGCGAGCAGCCCATGGAAGACGAGTCGCCGACCCACATCCCTCTATTCTCGGATCTCACCACCCCCGAGTTCATCGATGTGGCGCTCCTTTTGGTGCGCCGCGTTCTGAAGGTGGGCGAGCAAGTGGTGCGCGAGGGCGATCCGGGCGATTCGTTGTTCATCATTAGTACGGGAGAGGTGCGAGCCACCGTCGAGCGCGACGGCCGTCAAGTCCCGGTTGCGACGCTACGCGATGGTGACTTTTTCGGTGAGATGGCGGTGCTCTCGGGAGAGCCTCGCACTGCGACCGTCACCGCGGTCAAGAATACGGAAGTCCTCGAGCTGAGCCGTGAGAACCTCCGCGAGATCTGCAGCCGCCACCCACACGTCGAAGCCAAAATCCGCCTCTCCTACGACGAACGCATTGCGAGTGACCACGACCGCTAGAGACAGCTCGTCCCGTTCGTGGCACAATAGATCGATACACCACCGCTCCAAAACCGAAGTTACCCATGATCGTCAGTGGCGAGCTCGAGAACGTCCCTGTGTTGTACGTACTCCAAGTCCTGGCCTTTTCGAGCCAGAGCGGCGCGCTCTTCGTCGAATCCGTTGACACGACGGGCACCGTCCTTTTCGACCAAGGTGGGATCGTATGTGGGGAGTCCCCGGCGACGCGGCTTCTCCTTGAACGTGCTGCCCGGGAGGTCGATCCGCAAAACCGCCGAGCTTTCCGGCGGGTGCAAGCGCTGGCTTGCCTTACCGAGCTGATGTCGCTCCGGAGTGGAGTCTTCCGGTTCGAAAAACACGCCGAGCCCATGGCCGAGCTCGCCGGCGTCGATATGAGGTCGTTCTACGCATCGGGAACGATGTCCACCGCCGATCTCCTGCTCGTCCTGGCGACGGCGGTGGACAAGAAAGACAGCGTACCCGTGTCGACGCCGCAGGAGCGTAGCCAGGCAAGATCGCACCTGCGCTATTCGCCGACGCTCATCGAGGCCGAGCTTCGTCTCGGCACGTCGAAACTCTCCGGCTATCTCACGAACATGAGCGCCGGTGGCGCGTTCTTTCAAGGCGATGCACTCCCGGAAAAAGAAACCGTACCGGAGATTAGCTTCGAGCTCCCGGGTGGCATCGGTGCGATCGCGACCAAAGAGCGCGTGGTGTGGCTGCGCTCGGAGGCAACCGACGGTGAACGCGGCGTCGGGCTCGCGTTCGAAGGGACATCGGCGGCGGACAAGAAAAAGCTTCACGCTTACCTCGAACGCTTCGAACGGCTCGCCGCCGATATGGACCTCGCCGGCTAGCGCGGATCCCCGTAGACTTCGTGCATGGGATCTTCCCAGTACCGGACGTAAGCAAGATATACCTCGAATGTCATGGCGGAAGGATAGCGCGATCGGGACTTCGTTGATAGATTGCTCACGATGGCACTCGAGGACAAACGGTTTCGTCTATCCGGTGGGGCGCTTCAAAAGCTCGTCAGCGATGCGCGGGAGCGCACGTTGGCGCTCGTCAGCGACTTGGAGGACGACCGGCTCGAAGTTCCGCCCATGGCCGGGGTCAACCCGCCCCGGTGGGAGCTCGGCCACGTGGCGTTCTTCTACGAAGTGTTCTTTCTCCGTCTCCTTGGTCGCGAAGGGTCCATACTGCCGCGTGCGGACGAGATGTTCGATTCCTTCCATGTCGAGCACGGGACGCGTTGGTCGTTGCCGCTACCGGATCGCAAGGGAACGCTCGCCTACATGGAAAACGTGCTCGAAGAAGTGGTGGCGCGTCTCGATGACGGGGAGGCGAGCGCGAGCGAGACGTATCTAGCGCTTCTGTGCACTCTTCACGAGGACATGCACGGCGAAGCGTTCACCTACACGAGACAAACGCTCGAGTACCCGCCGCCGCGGTTGGAAACATCGACGGAGCGTCTCGATGCCGGCCCGCTCGACGGCGACGTCGAGATACCCGGCGCTCGGTTCATGCTAGGTGCGAGCGAGGACGTTCCGTTCGTGTTCGACAACGAGAAGTGGGCGCACGCGGTCGACGTCGAACCCTTTCGCATCGCCCGCGCAGCGGTGACGAACGAGGCGTTCGCCGCCTTCGTCGATGACGGTGGGTATCGCCGTCGCGAGTGGTGGAGCAACGAGGGCTGGATCGCGCGCGCGGATTCCGGTCGCGAGCATCCGACATATTGGGTGCGCGGCGCAAACGGGTGGCTCGTTCGTGATTTCGATCGCGTCGTGCCCCTCGCACCGCACGCGCCCGTGATCCACGTGAGCTGGTACGAGGCCGAAGCCTACTGCAACTGGGCCGGTCGTCGTCTACCCACCGAAGCGGAGTGGGAGATGGCCGCGAGCGCCGAGCCCGACTCGGATCACAAGCGCCGTTACCCGTGGGGCGACGCCGAGCCGACGCCGGGCCGCGCAAACCTCGACTCCCGCCGCCTGGGCTCCGTCGACGTTGCGGCGTTTCCGGATGGAGACAGCGCCTTCGGATGCCGCCAGATGTTGGGAAACGTTTGGGAGTGGACCGCCTCGGCGTTTTATCCGTTTCCCGGTTACATCGTGGATTATCCCTATCGTGAGTACTCAGCACCGTGGTTCGGGTACCAGAAGGTCCTCAAGGGCGGCGCGTGGGCGACCCGCTCGCGTCTCGCCAACAATACTTATAGGAACTTCTTCCTGCCGCACCGAGCCGACGTGCTGGCAGGCGTCCGCACCTGCGCGAAGTAAGTCAGTTCTCTTCGAGCAACGCAGTCCAGTTGAGAAACTCCACTTCACCGTTGCTCTCACGAGTGCGCCAGCGTCGCGCACGATCGCTAGCACCGATGCCTACGGCGTCGTCGCGCCCTCCTCTTCCGGCGGTGGCTTTTCCGGCATGTCTTCGGGTGCAAACCGCGGCAGGAGCTCGTCGCGCATCGCGAGGTAGTAGACGGCGGAGGCGATGACGGTCGCGGACTTCATCGCGTCGCCCACCACCACGCGCTCGTACGCATCCAGATTCGAGTGCCACGAGTGTGTGCCGTAGTCGATCGGATCTTGTCCCATCCTGATGCCGGGTAGTCCAGCTTCGTTGAACGACGAGTAATCGGAGCCACCCCGCCGGCGGCTCTTCGTTGTTGTCGCGCCGAGCACGCCGAGATCTTCGAACGGTGTGAGCGCCACCCGCATGACCTCTGCGGCTTCGGAGGGACCGAAGACGGTCGCGCCGCGAGCGCGGCCGGGTCCCGCGTCGATGTTGAAGTAGCCGCCGAACTTGGCGTGCTCCGGCTTCGGATCCTCCGCGGTACCGAAGTGCTCTTCGACGTACGACTTCGAGCCGAGAACACCCTGCTCCTCACCGCTCCAAAGCGCCACGCGGATCGTGCGTCGCGGCTCGACGCCGATGGCGGCGAGAATGCGCGCTGCCTCCATCATCACCGAGCAGCCGATGGCGTTATCGGTCGCGCCCGTCCACGAGTGCCAGGAATCCAGGTGCCCGCCGAGCATGATGACTTCGTCGGCTTTGGCCTTGTCAGTGCCCGGTATCTCCGCGATCACGTTGTATGCGGTCTCGCCTTCCGGATAGAAGTGGTTCACGATCTCTAGCTCGAGCTCGATGGGGCCGTCTGCCAGTAGGCGCGAGATGCGACCGTAGTCTTCGTTTCTCAAGACTAGAGTCGGCGGCGACTTCTCCGGGTCGTAGGTGTGATTCCAGGACGCGCGGATCTGCCCGTGCGCTCTGGCCGCATCGTTCACCTGCACGAGCGCACCGTTTTCCACGAGAAACAGGGCGACGGCTTTGTCGACCGCTCTGCGATCGAGCTTCCCGTCGTCGCGAGGTCCACGACGGCCGCGGCGGAAGAGTCGCAGACGGAAGAGGTCGCTCGGTATCGGCTCGACGGGATCGTATTGCGACAGAACCTGCGCGTCGTCGCGTCGCATCGTCGGTGGATCGAATGCCACGGGCACGGTTTCGTGCTCGCCGACGAAAACGATCTTGTCTTTTACTTTGTCGGCAACGGTCGACAAATAGATATCGAGCTCGTCTCGAGTCGGAAGCCGCGGTCGATCGATTTGAACGACTTCGGCGCGGACGACGCCGTCCGTGCCCGGGGTCCATGCGAGGACCTCCGCGGTAAGAACGTCTTTCACCGGTGAGACGATGTAGGCAGTCAACCGTTCGTTGGCCCAACCGGGATGCCCGAAATCCCACGGCTCGAGGTGCGCATTCTCGAGCCCCCACTCTGTCATTTGCTCGACCGCCCAGTGGCTTGCCGCTTCGAGATTGGGCGAGCCGGTGAGCCGAGGACCGTAGCGGTCCGTAAGCATGTGGAGCGTGGACAGAATCTGCGAGTTTTCTTTGGCCTCGCGTCGAATCTTCCACTCGACGTCGGTTTGAGCCGTCAGTGGCGCCGCGAGGGCGAGACCGGTAAGGAATGCGAACAAGCGCGCCATGAATCGATTTACCTCCGAGCGGGATTATATGATGATTCTTTTGATCCGCCATCGGCCATCGGCCATCCGCCGCTGAACGCCCCGCCTCCGAGCCCGGCGGCCTCCGACTCGCAACGCCGTCGCTACTCTCGAGCAATGACTCTCTAGTGACGTTGACCTCCTTCCATCGCGGACGACGACGACGGCGTTCATGAGCACGAGATGAGGTTGGGGGATGACCCCACTCGCATCAGGCTCGGCAAGCTCCCCCTGCGCAAAGACGAGGCTCGGTACGAGGACGAGAAAAAATCGCGCTAGCGCGTAGTCTCATGGCTTCTCTCCTTTGGATTGGAGCTCCGGGAAAGTGACGAGCTCCTCCCTTTGCAGGAAGCGAACGAACTGCCCGAGGCGCTCCTCGGCCGGCTCGACCGAGTCGCCGTACTCTGTCCGCAGTGCCTCGGCGATGTCGCCCGCGGTTTGCCGCCCGTCCATATGACGCCAGCAGAAGCTTCCGGCTTCATCGAGTCGCAGGCGGCGTACGGCAAGGAGATAGATCAACCAGTCGATGGGCCTGCGCAGACCCCGGGTCACGGGCCGCGGACGGATGACGATGACGCGGCCGTCTTTCTCCTCCGCTTCGGCCACGGCGACGGGCGTGAGATCGAGAAGGTTCACGCACCTTCCCCCGGAAATCGACTAATCCGTTTTCGTGCTCGGGAGTCCACCTTTACCCATCTTCTGGAACGGAAGCGCTACGAGCAGATAGAGCATGGCCGGATAGATGAGAAGACCCGGCCAGTAGCTCGAGCTCACCCCCCCCATGCTCTCCTGGAGCCACGCGAGCGCCGGTAAGCGGTCGGCGCCCAGGACGAGAAACGCGAGCGCTACCGCCATCAAGGATTCCCCCGCGATGAATCCTGAAGACATCAACGTTCCCGTGTTCTCGGCGCGCACGCGCTCGTCGGCGCCGGCCTTTTGCCGGTTCAGAAGCCAATCTAAGAGCGCCTTGATCAAGCCGCCTACGAAGATAGCCGAAGTGGATTCGAACGGGAGATACATCCCGACCGCGATCAACATCGGCGACGGCGCCTTGATGAGGATCAGACCGATCGCGAGGAACATCCCCACGATCACCAGAGGCCACGCCATGTCGCCACCCACGATGCCGTTGGCCATCAGCGCCATCAGGCCCGCCTGGGGCGCGGGAAGCTCGGCCGATCCGATCGTGTACACCTCATGAAGCGCCATCAGGGGAAATGCGAGCACGAACGCGGCGAACAGCACGCCGATGATCTCGCCGACTTCCATCTTCCACGGAGTGCCCCCGAGGAGGTGGCCGACTTTGAGATCCTGCATCATGTCGCCGGCGATCCCAGCGGCGCAGCACACGACGCCGGCAACACCGAGGACGGCGGCGACCCCGTGGACGTCGGTCAGCCCGACCGCCACCATGAGCAGCGCGGAGATCAGAAGTGCGCTCAGCGTCAGTCCTGAAATCGGGTTGTTGGAGCTTCCGATGAGCCCGACGAGATACCCGGCCACGGCCGCGAACAGAAAGCCAAGGACTACCATCACGGCGGTGAGCAGCAGCGCGCCGGTGAAGGCCTGGGCGAAGTAGTAATAAAGAGCAAACGTGCCGATGGCCGCGACGCCGACGCCGAGCGCGGTTTTCTTGAAGTCGATGTCCACTTCGGTGCGGTCGGCGTCCCTGCCACCTTGGGCGCCAATGTTCTTCACGGCTTTGCTGATGCCGGTGATGAGAGACGTGCGCAGGTTGTAGAGGGTGTAGAACGCCGCCACGATCATGGTGCCGACGGCGAGAGGGCGGATCTGACGCAACCATATTTGAGTCGCCAAGTCCGAGCTTTGTTGGTCGGCCCACCCAGGATTGAGAAACAGTGCCAAGGGAACGAAGACGAGCCAGCCCATGAGCGCGCCCGCGAACAGGATTGCCGAGACGCGGAAGCCGACGATGAAGCCGACGCCCATGAGCGCGGGCGACGCCGCCGGTGTGGCTAGATGTAGCCCGCCGGTGTATGCGATTTGTTCCTGCCCGATCTGGATCGTCGAGCGGCCGAACGCCAAGAAACGGTGCGCGCTATCGGCGATGAAATGGATCCCGTTCGAGTTCTTGAAGAGCTCCCAAAGACCGGCGAGCCCCATCGCGCCGAACACGAACGCCGCGCCGGTTTGTCCGCCCTGGCCCGCTTTGACGATCTCTGCGGCGGCGACGCTCTCGGGGAAAGGAAGGTCGGCTTCGACGACGAGGGTTCGCCTCAAAATAATAATGAAGAGAACGCCGAGGATGCCGCCGATCAGCATGATCGCCGTGCTCTCCCAGTACCGGATCTCCTCCCACGCCCCCGCGATCACGAAGGCGGGGATGGTGAAGATCGCTCCGGCAACGAGCGCTTCACCGACCGAGGCGGTGGTGCGGGCGATGTTTTCTTCCAGAATCGAGCCGCGCAGCGGACGCAGTGCCGCCATCGCGACGACGGCGGCGGGGAACGTCGCGGCGACGGTGAGACCCGCCTTCATTCCGAGATAAGCGTTCGCCGCGCCGAGAACGACCGCCATGATGACGCCTAGGAACACCGCTTTGAAGGTGAGCTCCGGCATAGTCGACGAAACGGGTACGTAGGGAACGTTCGGCTTTTTATCCATGCACGCCTCCGAATGGCCGGCAATATATCAGCTACGGGTCGCCAACAAAAGAAAAGCCACCAGCAGCTCGCGCTGCTGATGGCTGATGGCCGATGGCGGATCTAGCTAACGTAGCCTACCGGCGACACGCTGTGGCCCGGCAAGATCGTTGACAGATCCGAAACGCCCAGGTGATCGATCAACGCCTCGCCCATCACGTCGCGGAAATCCACACTGTGGTTCAAGTAACGACCGCGCACGGACTGGAGCCCCTCGATCTTGCCGGGGTACGAATCTTCGGCGTTGCCACCCATGTGCGGGTAAATCTGCCCGCCGTTGACCGGCCCGCCCATCGCGAACCACGTCGTCGCGTGCGCGTGATCGGTGCCCCGACTCCCGTTCTCGATGGATGTCCTGCCGAACTCGGTCATCGTCAGCACCATGACACGATCCCTGATGGCATCGATGTCCGTTTGGAACGCCCGGAGCGTATCGGCGAAGCCGGTCAGGCGTGATGCCATACGACCCACCACTGTTCCTTCATCCGAGTGAGTGTCCAAACCTCCGATTCCGAGGGAGACCACCTCCAGGCCCACGTCGGCTTTG
The DNA here is from genome assembly GCA_965237955.1 of Candidatus Marinacidobacterales bacterium. Lineage (GTDB taxonomy): Bacteria > Acidobacteriota > Vicinamibacteria > Marinacidobacterales > SMYC01. Next base: position 7,698,263 of record OZ250169.1, read on the forward strand.
ATGAGCTGCGCCGTTTGTCTCATCTGACGGCCGAATGTGGACCCGGAATAGGTGGCTCCGGGGGCCGGGGTGTAGGGCGCGGTGATGATGGGCGACAACGTGCTCACATCGTTCACCATGACCCGGCCGGTCTCGATCACGAGCTCTCGGGTGAGGCGGGTGGGATCAGCGCCCTGACCATAGGCCGCCGTGAGATCCGCGAGGAGATCCGCCTCTTCCGCGGGAGAGAGGTTGAGAGAAAAGTTCCCGATGTCGTTGAACGACGACACGACCACGTTGCCCTTCAACGCGTGCGGAAGACCCGACCCAAAACCCGCGGCGCGCAACTGCGCCGCCCGTGGGTTCTCGTCGAGGTATCGGTTGAGCCAGCCATCGGTGTCATCCGAGTCCTCGCCGCTCTCGATATTCCGCTGTCCCGAGAAGTGGGATCGTGTCGCGTTCGGGTAGTGGCACGCGGGGAAGACCGCGAGGTTCCCTTCGTCGTAGACGCTCTTGATGGGCCCGAGAGCCGGGTGCAGCCCGAAGAAGCCATCGAGGTCGATGGCGCTCGTCGGGTCTGTCGTGTCCGGCCTCGGAATCGCGATGTTGGGACGGATGTCATAGTACTCCTGGAGCCCGTGGGGCACGCACTCGTTGAGCCCGTCCGCCCCACCGCGTTGAAAGACGATGACGAGGGTGTTCACTCCCGCCTGCGCATGGGCGAAGCGCATGCGCGGACGGAAAGGGTCGCCGTAAAACGTGGCGGCAAACGTTCCCGCGCCGGCCGCCATGAGGTTTCTCATGAACTCTCTGCGTTTCATGTCTTTTCTCCCAAACTACTGGTGTTGAAAACCAGGAAAAATCAAGACCGTTGCCACGAGTTGGCGGAGACGCGCTTCCGCGTCCGCGCCGTTGATGTCGAACTGCGACGTACCCCTCGCGCTCAAGATGTCGTAGGCGATCGAGAGCTCGAACGCCGTGAACTCGTTCTGAAGAGCGATCTCGAAAAGGTAGCCGGCGATCCCTTCCGCCGTCTCGAAGCCTTTGTCCTGGAAGTACGCTCGGATGTCGAAGTAGGTGTCCGAAGCTCCGTCTTCGCGCGCGACCTCGTTCACGAAGTTGACGCGCGCGAGCAGAAGGCTGGTATCGATCCAGTCGTCCGCGGTCTCGGAGAAACCATCGGGCGCCCGGTGGCCGAAGAGCTCCATGTCGAGGTCGCTGTCCAGATCCCTTTCGAGGTCGTGACGGTCTTCGACGGTCGCATCGAGATGGCGTACGGTGCCCGCCAAAAGCTCGAGAGGAGTCTTGACCTTCGCGTGGAAGTTCAACGGGTCGACGAAATCGGGAGCATCGAGGAGAAACTGCACGACGTCGCGTATCTGGTTGGGGTTGCCGCTCGAGTGCTCGGCCTGGAACACGTCGGCGCAGCCGTTGACGAGGGAAGCAACCGGACTCTCGGTGATGAAGAGCTTGATCAGCTTTGTGCAGACGAACTCCGCCGTCGACCGATGCTCCGAGAGCATGTCGAGCACGACTTCGCCTTCCACCAGGCCCGATCCAGCAGGCGTCGGGAAGGTGATACCGAGGAATGTCTTGGCGCCGGTGTCATGGTCGCTCGCGACGAACGCGAAGTTACCGCCGACCTCTTTCCATCCCGTCAGAATGCGGGCCAACTCCTCGACTTCGAACTGCGTGTAGCCTCCGTCGACGCCCATGGTGGAGAGCTCGAGAATCTCCCTCGCGTAGTTTTCATTGGGCTCGACGACTGAGTTGTTGGTGAGGTCGAGGTAGATGAGCATCGCCGGGCTCTTCGCACTGATCTCGAGCAAATCGCGGAACCGACCGAGCGCATTCGCACGGAAGTTGTTGTTTTCCCTCAGCTCGAACTCGGGCACGTCGTGGGAACCCATGTAGGTGCTGAAGTGGTTGTCCCAGAACTGCGTCATCACTTCCTGGAGCGCGTTCGGGTTGAAGATCGCATGCATCAACGCGTACTCGCGCACTTCATCGTCGGTCGTCGTCGGGAGCCACGCGACGAAGGCATCGAACGCGGGATCGGGAACCGGGTCCAGCAAGCGATCTTGAAACGCGGTCACACCACTCGACTTGACCTCGTCGAGAAGAGCAGGGGTCGCGCCGAACGTCGCACGGGAGAGAAGCATCGCTTCCTTGAGATCGAACGCGACGAGGGTGAAGTTGAACGCCAGCGTCGACGTGGCTCCGACACCGTCCGTCCCCACGAGCGTCAAAACCGCTGTACCCGGCGACAGCTGCCCCGGTGGCAAGAACACGCTCCACGCGTTGTTGAGCGAGATTTCGACAGGTCTCGCAGCCATGAGCGTGACGCCGTCGATGGCGAGCTCGGCGGTGAGACTCACCGTTGCCGAGTCCACCGTACCGGAGATGACCTGACCGCCGTCGGCGAGGGTTTCGCCGTCAGTATGAGACGTGACCCGTAGGGTTGAGGGTGTCGCCGCGACCGTGAAAACGAGCACGTCGCTCGTCGTCATCATCGCGGCCGCGTTCTCAGTGGTGACGGTAAAGTGGTAGCGTCCATCTTCGAGGTCGAGGCTCGGGGTAGGCGTCACCATGCACCCGGTGGCGTCGCAGGTGAGATCGGCTAACGCGTAGCGCACGTTGTGGCGCTCGGCGGCGGTATCGTCGTTGACGACGAGCGTGTAGGCGACGGCTTCGGTGACGACCGTCCACGAGAACACCGGATTGCGTTCGGTGATCGAGCCCACGGGAGACAACGGCGTCGTCGCCGGCGGTGTTGCGCTGGTGTCGACGGTGAACTCGCCTCGGCCCGGCTCTCCGCTGACGTCGCCTTTCTTCGCGGTCACGAAGCATGTGTAGTTGCCGTCCGCGAGAACGTCGGGCGGCGTCGCTCGGCACTCGGCGGCGCAGACGTCACTCCCATATTCGTACGTGTACACGACCGGGTCGAACGCGTCTTTGACCATGAGCACGTACGACGTCGCCATCGGCACTGGCCGCCATGCGAACGTGGGCGTGGCGGTGGTGACCGTACCCGTCGGGCCGATGAGCGCGGGCATTCCCGGCGGTGTTGCGCCACCGACCATCACTTTGAAGTTCTTGGCCGCACTCGGGGGTGAGGAGCCGGCGGCGTTGATGGCCTCGACGAAGAACGAGTAGTCCCCGTTCTCGAGGATCTCCATCGGAGTGACCATGCAACCGTCCGTCGGGGTGCAAGACGCGAAATCGCTCGAGTAGGTGTGGCTGTAGAGCACAGGGTCGAAGGCATCTTTGACGGTGAGCTTGTACATCGTCGCTTCCGAGACGTGCGTCCATTGGAACGTGGGCGTCTTCGCATCGATGGCGCCGTCGGGTGCTATGAGCTCAGGTGTTTGTGGCGGAGAACCGCCGCCGGCTTACGCTTCGAAGATCATCCAGTCGCCGGGGCTGCTCGATCGCCGGACGTTGCTGCGGGCGAGGACGCTCCACTTGTACGTCCCTTCGGGGAGATTGATTCCCAATTCCGCTGAGCACATCGCCTGGTCGCAGATGGACGCGGCCTCGAAGCGTGTCGTCGCGACGCGGACTCGGTCTTGTCGCAGCCTGAGCACGTAATGGGTTGCATCGGCTACCGGGTACCACTGGAACGTTGGTGCGGTGCCCGTCATGCCCTCGGGCGCGATCGCCACGGGCTTGTCGAGGAAGTCACCGACGAGAAACCGCATCGAGCGGCTGGGGCGGCCCGGGCCGGCGACGTTTCTACCGCTGACCTTGAAGCGGTAGCGTCCGTGTTCGAGGACGAGGCCAGACGGGGCGACGGCGCAGGTGATGTCAGGGCAAAGCGTCGCGTCCGCGGTGTACCACTGAGCGTGTAGTTCAACGCCGCGACGTCGGATTTCCAAGTAGTACTTGGTGGCTCGCGCGGTCGTATTCCAAACGAACAACGGTGACGTTTCGGAGTTGCGACCGTTCGGCGAAACCAGTGTGGGTCGTTCGGGAGGCCTCGGCAATGTCCGCACGTCGAAGCGCATCCGATGCGAGCGCGGCCCGGGGCCAACGATTCCCGAAGCGCGCACCGTCCACGCGTATCTCCCGTCGGCAAGGTTCAAGTTCGTGAGTGCCGGCGGCGCGGTGCATAGACCCTCCTGGCACACCGAAGCGCCGGAGTAGACCTGACGGAAGAACGTCCGGGGACGACCGCCCTGAACCACCAGCTCGTAGTCCATACCGTCGCCCGCCGCCTGCCACGTGAGCGTTGGTGTCGTCGTGTCGAGCTCGCCCGATGGTGCCACGAGCTCCACCCTCCCCGGTCTCAAACCGTCGGGTGAGACGGTAAAGCGCCGGGGACTCGACCACCGATCGAGGCTTCCGGGAATCCGCGACAGGACGAGCCAGAGATACGGCCCCGGCGCGAGCGGCTCTGTCGCGGCAAACGAGCACGCGCCGTCGACGCAGCCGTCGGCCGGCGCTATCGACTCGGCGATCTGCGGCCCGCCTCTACCGACGACCCATAGGTCGTATTGGGTGGCGGTGTCGACCGCGCGCCAAGTGAACGTGGGCGACGTTTCCGCAATGGTCCCTTTCGGTTTCGTTAGTCTTGCCGTTCGTCCGGCTGCTTCTAGCATTCCGGGCACGGCAAGAAGGACGAGGAACATCCATCTCGCACGCATGGAAAACCTCCAAGTAGCTCAGGAACCAAACGGCGCGTTGGTTCATGGCTGGGTGGATTGAGTCTCAGTCATCGTGAGCGCACGACGATAGCCTAACGACGCCCGTACTTCAGTGACCGGGTGAGTGTGTTTATTCCAACAAGAGGTGCGGGAAAACCCCTACGCACGATCGCACAAATGGTTGAAAACGCAGATGTTTACAGGGGCAGTTTGCTACCGCACGAAATGCTTCTCGATAACGTGCGTGACGCAACAGGTAAGTTTCTTCGCGTAGTCGATGTGAAGAAACTCGTTCGGACCGTGGGCGTTGCTTTGCGGACCGAGGACGCCGGTGACCACGAACTGGGCTTGGGGAAATTTTTCGCCGAGCATTCCCATGAACGGGATCGACCCACCCTCACCCATGTGGAGCGCCGGTTTCCCGTAGAACGCGTGCGACGCTTCATCAAGGGCCTTACCGAGCCAGGGCGCAAGCTCGGGCGCGCTCCACCCCGGGGCCGGCTCGTGGAAATCGAGCGTTACTTTCGCGCCGTAGGGCGGATCCTTGGTCAGAAGCTCTTCGAGCACACTTCTCGCCCGGTTTGGATCGAGCGTCGGCGGGATGCGAAGTGAAAGGTTCAACGTCGTGTACGGCCGCAACACGTTGCCGGCGTCTTTCAAAGCCGGCATCCCTTCCTGACCCGTCACCGCGAGAGCCGGTCGCCACGTGCGGTTGAGAATGAGCTCGGTGGAATCATCGCCCACCGCGCGCATGTTGCCGCACCACGGAAACTTCGAGACGACCTCGTCGCTCAAAACTTCGGCGACCTTGCCGGCTTGGGCGCGTCTTTGCTCGGGGATGTCCACGCTGAGCGCGTCCGGAAGAATCTTCCCCGACGTCTCGTCTTCGAGCCGAGAGATGAGTTGGCGGAGGATGCGAAACGACGAGGCCACGATCCCGCTGGCGTCGCCCGAATGAACCCCTTCGTCGAGAACGTCCACTCTGAGGGTCGCGCCTATTAGACCGCGCAGAGAGGTTGTCGACCAGAGCTGTTCGTAGTTCCCGGCCCCCGAGTCGAGACAGACGATAAGGCTCGGCGTGCCGATTTCTTTTGCGAAGTGCTCGACGTAGGCCGGGAGATCCGGCGAGCCGCTTTCTTCGGAGAACTCGATGAGGATCACGATGCGCGCGTGATCGATGCCTTGCTCCCGCAGAGCCAATAGCGAGCAAATCGACGCGAAGACCGCGTAACCATCGTCGGCGCCACCGCGTCCGTAGAGTTTGTCGCCGTCGCGCACGGGCTTCCACGGTCCGAGGCCGTCGCGCCAGCCTGTCATCTCCGGCTGCTTGTCGAGGTGGCCGTACATCAAAATGGTGTCGTCCGATTTGCCGGGGACATCCAAGAGCAGAAGCGGCGTGCGGTTTTTGAGGCGTCCGACGTGGAGTGTGGTTCCGTCGGACTTGTGGTCGTCGAGCCAGCTGTGGACGAGCTCGAGCGCTCGCTCGACGTGGCCGTTCTCCTGCCAGTTCGGATCGAACATGGACGAGACGTTGGGGATGCGGATGTAGTCCGTGATTGTGGGAACGATCTTCTCTTCCCAGAACGCATCGACGAATTGCTTGGTTTGATCTTGATCTGCCATCGCGTCGTTTCTCCAGCTGGAATTAGATATCGGGATGCCTCGAGTGCCATTCGGTTGCTTGCTCGTATGCGTGGGCCGTTCTCAACAAACGCGCCTCGTCGAAGGCACGTCCGGCGAGCTGAAAACCAATGGGTGCGTCCTCGCCGTCGAAGCCCGCAGGAGTCGAGATCGCGGGAAGCCCGAGAAGATCGTACGGCATGGTGAAGCGGAGCACGTCCATCGAGTCGAGTTGCCTTCCGGAAACCATCGGCAGTCCTCGGTGCGAGCGGCGCACGATCGGGTACGTGGGCGAGGCGAGAAGATCGACCGTCTTCATCGCTTCGGCGGCGCGTACTTGGAAGACGCGGCGCGCGCGTTGTGCTTTCAGATAATCGGCGGCCGGGATCAGAAGCGCACCGCGCGCGCCTCCGCCATATTCCTCCGGCCTCTCCCGCATCCATGGTTCGTGAGCGGCGCCCCATTCGCACAAGAAGATGAGGTACATCACCTCGGACATCTCCTCCGGGCTCGGCAAGCTGACGTCGACGACCGCAATCTGAAGCTCCGTGAGCGTCGCGAGCGCCTGCTCGAACGCGCGCGCCACCGCGGGCTCCGCGACTCGAAGTAGCGTCTGGTCGACGCCGACCTTCAACTCGGCAACCGGCCGGTCGAGCTCGGCCACGTAGTCGGCCACGTCGTGCCGCGCCGTCGTCGTGTCGCCGGCGCGATGCCCGGCGAGAACGGTGAGGGCAATGGCGGCGTCTTGCACCGTGCGCGTCAGCGTACCGGCGTGGTCGATCGTGTACGCGCGCGGGAACATGCCTTCGGTGCTGATACGTCCGTGCGTCGGCTTCAAACCCACGACGTTACACACCGACGCAGGGTTTCTAACCGAGCCGCCGTTGTCCGATCCGATGGAAAGCGCCGCGAGCCCGGAAGCGACTTGGGCCGCGGAGCCGCCGCTCGATCCGCTCGGAGAGTATTCGAGGTTCCATGGATTGTTCATGTCCCCGAAGTCGGGGTTCGTTCCCGACTCGCCTCCGGCGAATTTGTTCAAGTTGGCCTTGCCCATGAGCACACAACCGGCCTCGTCGAGGCGTCGCGTGACCTCGGCGTCCACCGACGGCGTGTGGTTTCTCAGAAAGCGTGCCCCCGCGGTGGTCGGGATATCGGCGGTCTCGAAAACATCCTTGAGACTGATCGGGATACCGTGGAGCGGGCTGTCCGCTTTCCCCTGCGCGCGCTCACGATCCCGGCGGCGCGCTTGGTCGAGCGCGCGCTCCGGAAGAAACGTGATGTAGCTGTTGAGCTCGGGCTCGAGCGCTTCGGGTCTTTCGATCGCGGCGCGGACGAGCTCTTCCGAGGATATCTCGCGTCGCTCGAGAAGAGACGAGAGCTCGTGGAGCGGTGACAGTAGGAGCTTGCGCGACATCAATCGAGCTCGGGATCGAGGCGGATGGCAGGCTCGATGCGCGGGTCGGGAATCGAACGCAGCCATGTCGATAACAGGAGCGCTCGGACTTGAGCGGGCTCGCCGGGCTGCGGGTCGAGACCGTGGGCGCGCATGAGCTCTTCGACCGCCGCGGGCGAGAGCGCGCCTGTCCGTCCTGTCCCGCGTGTCTGAGCGGATGCGACGCCGCCCACGCTCGCGACTCCAAACAAAGAGCGCAACACGTCACGGCGTTTCACGAGATCTGCTCTACTCGAGGCAGGCGCACGTTGATGGTGCGGGCGACGGCCCAGTCGGCGAGCTTCGGTGAGATCCGTTGCAGCCACGCCAACGTCTTGCCTTTGCCCGTCAGGAAAATCTCGGCCTTCGGGCGGCGCGCGCACTCGAAGATCACATCGGCGACGACTTCCGCCGCCATCGGGCCCGCGCCCGGACGGCCGCGCTCGACGCCGTAGTCCAGCACGTTGTCGGAAAACTCCGTCTTCGTGAACCCCGGACAGACCACGGAGACTTCGACCCCGATTCCGCTCGATGCACCGGTAATGACCACCGAAGGCCGCTCGGGAAGAAACCAAGGCTTTGCCATTTCCCGTAGTCTAGCCGGTCGAACCGCGATCGGCTATCCGTACTACTACTCGTGTGAAAGAGATGAGCTTTTCTTTTCCAGCGAAGAAGCACTTGGACATTAGTAGTCCAGAGGCTCGCTAGCGGTCGAACGATTCGCGTCGGGAGGCGTCCGACAGGGGGATGAGGTACTTCATTGGATCCGAGAGGATCTTCTTCCGTGCCGCTTCGAGGGACGTCTCGCCGGCGTAACTGACGGCGGATTGCAAGTGACCTCGAACGCGGTGGAGGACGTCGACGACGCTTCCCTTATAGGGCACCTGGATCTGCATGCCTTCGGCGGGGGTGTTCGTCGCGCTCTCGCGATCGGCGCCGCTCTCGCCGTCGTATCGCGATTGCAACACCGCCTGCGGAGAGGTCATGCCGCGATAGATTTTGCGCTTCTGGTGCGTGGCCGGATCCTCGATGAGGTGTCCAGGCGATTCGTCGGTGCCCGAAAGCGCACTGCCGAGCATGACCGACGACGCTCCGCACACGAGCGCGAGAAAGATGTCTTTGTCGTCCGCAATACCACCGTCGGCGATGATGGGCACATCGTCGCCCACCGCGCACCACGCTTCACGGATAGCTTGGAGCTGGGGCACGCCGGCAGCGGTTTCGATCCGGGTGCGACAACCGCGGCCCGGTCCCACGCCGACTTTGATGGCATCCACGCCGAGTTCGGTGAGAAAGCGCGCGCCGTCGAACGTGGCGATGTTCCCGCAGATGAGAGGCGTGTCCGGAAACCGGGAGCGGATGCCCTCGATGCCTTCGCGCATGACATCGGAATGTCCGTGAGCGATGTCGATGACGAGGACGTCGACTTGAGCGTCCACGAGAGCGGCGGATCGTTCGAGGAAGTCACCGCGGGCGCCGATGGTTCCTCCGACGAGCAGACGTCCTTTGCGGTCCTTGCTTGAGAACGGTCGGTGGCGGAACAAGAGCAAATCGCGGAGCGTGATCAGGCCCCGAATGTGTCGTTCGTCGACGACGAGCGGGAGTCGTTCGATGCGCTGCTCGAACATCAGCCGCTCGGCGTCTTCCTCGCTGATCCCGGGCGGGCTGACGTGCAAACGGTCGAACGGCGTCATGAACTCGTCCACGGGCTCGGAGTCGGCTTCGGCGCGCCGGGGGATGTCTCGGTTGGTGAGGAGACCGGCGAGGACACCACTCCCCGGTTGTTCTTCGACGAGAAGCGCGGTGATGTGGTGGCGTCTCGCGATCGCTTTCGCCTCACCGATCGTCGTGCCTCGAGGCACGCGCCTCGGGCTTTCGATCACCGCGCTATGGCTGCGCTTCACGAAGCGCACCATGTCCGCCTGACGGTCGATGGGGACCGCTCGATGGACGATGCCGATGCCGCCTTCGAGCGCCATCGCTTTGGCCATCTCGGCCTCGGTCACGCTGTCCATGTTCGACGAGACCACGGGAAGGCCGAGCGCCAGTGACTCCGTCAGCTTGCATCCGAGCGAGATTCCGGCGCGCGTCGATACCACGCCTCGCTGTGGCCGGAATAGAAAATCGCTGTAGGTTTTCCCGATGAACCGTTCGTCGAGTTTGCTCACATGTTTAGCATCTCAATGAGACGCCCTCGGATCAAGGGAGCTCAGGAGCTCTTGATCCGGGGCACGTCGAGGAGCAGCGCGACGACACAGACGGCGAGGGGAATGTTCGCGGCTACGAGGCCGAGATTCGTTCCCAACACTGGATTGCGCAGCAAGATGATGCCGCAGGTGACGATCGTGCCCGCCAGAATGGTCCACCACGCCCACACGTCACCGCGGCGATAAGGAACGAGCGCGATGACAAGAAAGAGGAGCCCGTAGCCGGCGCCGAACGCGGCGGCGGTGCCCCGTCGTGCCCGGAGCATCGTGGCGACGTCGGCACGATCGCCCGCGAGCTTGCTCAGCGGCATGACGTTTCCCATGAGTTCATCTTCGGCGAAGTAAGCGACGCCCACCGACGCGAGCGAGCCGAACAGCGTGAGTCCGCCGACGAGCGCCAGAAGGAGCCAGCTAAGCATTTGGAGTTTCGAGCTCATGCCTGTCTCCCTGACCATTTGACCGCCCAGCCAGTCTGAAGAGTAACTGCCGGCACACTTCCAAAGCAAGTTTGCACGCGCCGTAAAGAATTTACGTCGAGCACACGGTGACGTTCAACTAACGATGAGTCTCAGTCCGCGACGGCCCCCCAAATATCTCCAACAGTGAAACCGTCGGGGAAGGGGTCGTCGGGGTCCACCACGTACTGCGCGAAGCCGGTGATCCATGCGGAGCCGCTCAACGTCGGCACCACCGCCGGATAATCACCGACGGTCGTTTCACGGACCAATTTGCCGGTGAAGATGGTACCGAGAGGACCTTCATGGCGAAATTCTTCGTTCAACGCGAGCTCGCCCTTCGCGTGAAGCACCGCCATCTTCGCGCACGTGCCGGTGCCGCACGGCGACCGGTCCAGTGCCCCCGTCCAGGTATCGGGCCGATCCCAATCGAGCGTTCCCGTGGAAACGATGACCGCGTTCTTGCGGTGCGCCTTGGGGTCGAGCGGCGGGCCGGACAGTTGTCCGATGGTGATGCCCTGGATCTCCGGGTTCTCGGGATGCACGGCCTCTAGCTGTTCCTGTGCGGCTTTTTTGATCATCTCGCCGATGCGGGCGATCTTGCCGCCTTCGTCGGCGGTGAGTCGAAGCCCGAATTGCTCCGCGTCGGCGATGACGTAGAACATCCCGCCGTACGCGACATCGACCCGCACCTTGCCGAGCTCGGGCACGTCGATCTCGCGATCGGTATGGACGGCGAACGCCGGCACGTTCTCGAACGTGACGCTTTTGACCTTCCCGTCTCTGACTTCGGCGGTGACTTCGATGAGCCCGGCGGGGGACTCGAGGGTCAGCTTGGTGATGGGCTCCTCCGAAGGCACCATGCCGGTCTCGATCAGCGCGGTGGTGACGCAAATCGTGTTGGTTCCTGACATCGGCGGGTATTCCACTTGCTCCATGATCACGAAACCCGCGTCCGCCTCGGGACGAGTCGGTGGGAGGATGAGGTTGCAGTTCGCTGCCGGATAGCCGCGCGGTTCTCGCAGCATGCGCTTTCTGAGGTGGTCCGCGTTCGTTCTCAGATGCGTCATCTTGTCGAACATCGTCGCTCCAGGAACGTCGAGGACGCCGCCGGTGATGACTCGACCCGGCTCGCCGCAGGCGTGGAGATCCACCGCGTGAATCGTGCTCGCGAACCGCATGGTTGCGATCATAACCGAGATTCTCTTACGTTTCGCTATGCGCCTAACGTTTCCCGAGGTCGTCGGCTCCGTCGGAGTATTCCTGCTGCTGGTTGCGTTTTTTCTGAACTGGTTCGGTCGCATCCGGCATACCGCTCGTACCTATCAGCTCATGAACGCAGTGGGCGCGGGCCTACCGTGCTACGCGTCCTATCTGATTGGGTTCGCTCCGTTTGTCTTTCTCGAGGGCACGTGGTGGGACGTACAATAGGGTCCCGTGATTGACAACTGGCCGAAGACGATCCCGACGCTCACGCGCGATCAGATGGTCGAAGTCGACCGGTCGATGATCGAGGACTTCGGGATCGAGCTTCTTCAAATGATGGAGAACGCTGGCCGCCACCTCGCGCACCTGACCCGCGATCGCTTCCTCGGCGGTGATGCCCGCGACAAGGCGGTCACGGTTCTTGCGGGAACGGGTGGCAACGGCGGCGGCGCGCTCGTCGCCGCGCGCCGGCTATCGGATTGGGGTGCCCACGTCGAAATTGCCCTCATGCGTCCCGAGGACGGCTACATGGGGGCGGCCGCTCATCAACTCGCCATCGCTCAGAAACTGAAGCTGAAACTGAAGCGCGCTGACCAGGAAAGCCTCGACGACGCTACCGACGTGATCGTCGATGGCATGGTCGGGTACAGCCTTCGCGGTCGTCCCAAAGGCACGGTTGCCGATTGTATTCGTTGGGCGACCGCTCACCCGGCCCCGGTGCTCGCGCTCGATCTCCCGACGGGTCTCGACGCCACCACCGGTGAGACCCGCGGGCAGTCCATCAAAGCGACGGCGACGATGACGCTGGCACTTCCCAAAGCGGGTCTCGCGGTCATGGGCGCAGAGGAGTTCACCGGCGCGCTCTATCTCGCCGACATCGGGGTTCCAGAGGTGGTCTACCGGCGCATGGGGTTCGACGTGGGCCCGATCTTTTCGGGTTCCGATTTGTTGCGGTTGAGTTAACTGATGGAGGGTTTCATGAGAACGACACTGCTGGACCGACTACGGGATGAGCGGCGGCGAGCGGTTCCCAAGCCGCGGAAAGTCCACGCGGATCTTCGTCAGAGAAGACGGCAAGTGGCTCTGCATCCACGGCCACTACACCGCGGTGCCTTGAAGCCACCCGGGTTTGCGGTTAGTCTCTCCGCTACCTGTGGAGCTACCAGGACGACTTCGTGAACGGCAAAGTAGACGAGGCGAGAGAGAGCCTCGACAAAGTGCTCGCAGGGAAGTACTGGTCGGCTTTCGGCTACATCGCCGCCGAGGCGGACGTGAAGCGCATGGAGGCCGCGGGAGCTTCGAACTGACACAGGAGAAACGAGCCTTCGCCGCCATCGGCGTCGTGAGCGCCGGGGTCCTCGGCTTTCTGTTTTGGCTGCTCTATTTCCGCTCCGCCGCAGCCGGCGCTCCGGCGTGGACGAGCTCGCTTCCGACGCTCAACGCGTGCTTGAATTTCTCGAGCGCCGTCCTCTTAACCGCCGGCTTCGTCGCCATCAAAAACGGCCACCGCGAGCGGCACAAGAAGCTCATGTTCGCGGCGGTCCTCGTCGCCGGCACGTTCCTCGTGAGCTACATCATCTATCATCACTTTCACGGCGATACGCGCTTCGGAGGGGAAGGGCTCATCCGCCCGATCTATTTCTTCGTTCTCATAAGCCACATCGCGCTGTCGATGGTGGCTCTCCCCCTGGTGTTGACGACGCTCTTCTTCGCCGGCACGGAGCAGTTCCAGCGTCACAAAAAGCTCGCGCGGTTCACGTTCCCGATATGGCTCTACGTGTCAGTCACCGGTGTCGCCGTGTACTTCTTTTTGAAGCTCTGGGGGTAGAGGCCTTATCGCGTGTGCAGGCCTTGCTTGATCAAGTAGTGCTCGGTGACCATCATCAGGCAGTCCGTATCGCTGACCTCTCGTCCTGCTAAGCGTCGGCAGATCGCGCGAATTTCTTGCCAGCGGCGTGCGTCGACGCGCATCTCTAACGTCTCGGCTGAGCCCGGGCGCTCTCTCGTCTCTTTCCAATCCATCATCTTGACGACCTCCTTCACTGAATAAGACGAGTTTTCACAGCCTAGCCCTCCCTGTCCCGTCGCCCGCTGGGAAGCCAGCATCTAATAACAGCTCGACACTCTATTTACCCGATACCACCTGTCGTGGTTCAAGCACCGGAACACCCCTCATTTTGCGGTTGATCTCGACTTGACTTCCACTATACTTGACTTACACCATAAGAGAGTCGAGGTGGTCAAAGACGATGCTGAGTCCGGTGTTCTGGTTGAGTCTGGTAGCCGTTTTCCTGGGAATGAAATGGCTCGCGGAAGGGCTTTTGTCGCTCGGTCGGATCGAGGTGCGCCTCGTTCAGCCTGTGGCTGCGGAGCCGTCGCAACGGTACGACAATGCGGCTCTGGATGAAGCCGCTTAATGGTTTGTCTCGGTTTTGGCGGTTTTGATCGACGACCGAGCCGCGACCGCAGTGTCCACGAGCTCGTCGAACGGCTCGCCATCGGGCACATCATTCGGCCGCGCGCCCGGTCGTGGCGCTTTCAGAGGATTTTGCCGTAGCGATTTCAGCCACTGCCGGATCTTGGGCGCGTCTCCCGATCCAGGTCTCAGGGCGTGGCTCGCCGCCTGCGCCGCCTCCAGCTCTGCCAGCTTCTTCATGATCGCGTCTAACTGGCCTGCCATTCTGAGAAGCAAGGTGCTTTCGATACCGAGCGCCCCCGTGTGCTGCTCCATACCGTCGCCAATCGGCTTGAGGTTCAAGTCCGCGACGGCCTGGTCCACGTGCGGCGCTTTGAGTACCTGTTCTTCTTCCACGTAGCCGATCAAGAGCGTTCGTTCGCAGACAATATTGATGAGGCGCGGAATGCCGCGCGACGCGTGGTGCACCCGCTCGATCGCCTCACCCGAGAACATCTACGGGTTCGGCGCGCCCACGACGTCCAGACGGTAGCGGATGTAGGCCTCGGTGTTTTCGAGGTCCAGAGGCTCGACCCAACAGCGCACCACCGCCCGCTGGCTCAACGACTCGAGATCCGGCGTCTGAAACTTCCGCTCGAGCGACGGCAAGCCCGCGAGCACTATTTCGACGAGCTTCCGGCCCTTGTGCTCCAAGTTGGTCAGGTAGCGAAGCTCCTCGAACTGCCCGTCCGTGAGACCCTGGGCCTCGTCAACCAACACCACGACCGTCTTGCCGGCGGTGACCTGGCCTCGAAGGAAAATATCCAAGTACTGCGAGACGGTATCGGTCGAATCTTGGGGCTTGAACGGAATCAGAAGCGCGCGAGCAACTTGCCGGATCAGCGAGGCTTCCCCGACCGCGATGTCCGAGAGGAACACCCCACTCAGATGGTTCGCGAAGCTCCGGAGCAACCGGAGCATCAGAGTCGTTTTGCCCGTACCCGCCTCCCCGAGGAGGATGGCCAGGCCGTGCCGCTCCTCGATATGGAGTAGCAAAGCTCGTTCAGCGGTACTTGGTGGGCTTCTCCGTAATAGTAGGCGGGGTCGTGCGTCAGCTTGAAGGGCTTGTCCCGAAATCCGTAGTGCTGGCGATACATAATGTGCGCCTTTTATTAAGGGGTCTACGCGGAAATCTGTGGGCGAATGCTGACGGAGAAATAGTGTAACTCATTGTGTGGAAAAGGTATTCAGCACTTCATCAGGTGCTGAGAAGTGATCCGTTTTTCGGATAGGCTAACCGAGTGAAAAATCCCCAGTCGATCCGCTCGCTTTTTGCGCTACCAGGTTTCGTGGCTGGCGCCCGATTGAACGGTGTATTCGGTGACCGATACGCCCGCGTCATCCAGCTCAAGAGGCGAAAAAAACAGCCGTGTGCTCGTACTGTGGGCATCGGTGCCGGGGGCGCTATGACAAGCAAGTGTGCCGGGTCCGCGACCTGTCGTTGGCAGGCTGGCGGATCTATCTGGAATACGAGCGTTGGCGCGTCAACTGTCGTGGGTGCGGTGGTGTGCATGTAGAACACTTGGACTGGCTGGCGAACAACCCGCGCTACACCCAGCGCTTTGCGACGCATGTGGGCAAGCTGTGCCGGGATATGCCGAACAAGGCGGTGGCCGAGATGGAACGTCTGCACCACACTACGGTGAAGGACCTGGATAAGCTCTACATGCAAGAGCAAGTCGAGCGGGCGGGGCTGCCGGCGCCTCGGGCCATCGGTATCGATGAGATCTCCATCCGCAAGGGACATAACTATCGTGTCATTGTCAGCGACCTGGAGCGGGCGCGTCCCATCTGGGTGGGCGGTGAGGGTCGCAAAGAAACCGACATCGATTTGTTCTTCAAGGCGCTGGGCGGGAAGAAAAGCGCCCGTATCAAGCTGGCCGCCATGGATATGTGGAAGCCCTTCCGGAACTCGGTGATTAACAACGCACCCAATGCGCGGATCATCTTCGACAAGTTTCATATCATGCGTCACCTGTCAAAGGCTCTCGATGAGGTCCGGCGCCGTGAGTACAAACGCCTCAGCGGCGAGGACCGGTCGTATATCAAGGGGCAGCGTTACACGTTGCTTTCCCGGCGGGAGAACCTGAGCCTGGACGGTCGCCGCGCACTCAAGAAGTTGCTCCAGGCCAACCGGCGCCTGAACACCGCCTATGTTTTGAAGGAGGCCTTCGGGCAACTCTGGGATTACCGCACCGAACGCGGGGCTCGCGCCTTTTTCACACGTTGGAAAGACAGCCTCAAATGGCAGCGCCTGCATCCCTACCAGAAGTTCGCCGGAATGATTGAGTCCCATTGGGATGGTATCGCCTCCTACTGTCATCCTGAGAACAAAGTCAGTCTCGGACTGGTTGAAGGGGTCAACAACAAAATCCGTGTTCTGCAACGACGCGCCTACGGCTATCGTGACGAGGGATATCTCAAGCTGAAGATCGTGGCGGCATTCCTTCCGCCATTACCCAGAAATGCCGTTTTCAACCCACACGAACCCGCGTAGACCCTTATTAAGAGAGATGAAGGTTATTTGCCTCTCCTGCCATTTCAGTGGATCCTCTCGAGGGTGAGACCGCCACAGTTTAGGTAGACGAGACTGATGAGAGCTTCGGCAGAGTGGAGTCCAAAGCTGCGGTGGCTCAGCAGCCGGATTTTGTTGTTCATTCCTTCGAGTCGGCCGTTGCTGAGTCTCCACGTGACCCACGCGATGACGCCATCGAAGTGGCTGCTCATCTTCGCCGCGCGTTTGACGGGCTCTATCCTCGAGCTCATAGCGCGCCGCAGCCATCCTCGGAGAAACTTCTTGGCCCATGTCTCGGTTTTGTAGGTGTAGAGGTCCATGAAGTTGTCGCGCAGAAGCATGGCGCGGTAGAGGCGACGATTAGCTCGCACCTGCTCGCGGAGCACCCGTTTGTCTTTCGCGCTGCGGTTGTGTTTGGCCTTGAGAAGGGGAAACTTGGTGTTCTTGAGGTTGCGCCGGGCAGTCCCTTTGAGCTCGCGCACCAGCTCGCGCCGGGTCTTATCCACGGCCTCGTTCAGATGCTTGACGATGTGGAAGCGGTCAAAGATCACCCGTGCCTGAGGAGCCTTTTTGCCGACGACAGTTATGTACGGCTCCCACATGTCCATGCTGACCGCTTCGAGCTCCGCGGCTCTTTGTGGTCCGAGCTTGCGGAAAAACCGCAGCAGCGTCTTGGCCTTGCGCTCCTTTCCCGCCCAGACGACCCGGCCGCTGAGATGGTCTATTACCACTGTTAAGTACTTGTGGCGTTTGCGGTAGCTGATCTCGTCCATCCCAATCACCCGCAATCCATCGAGCTCGCGCCGCTCATCCCGCTGCTCGGCAACCACTCGCTGGATGATCCGTCGCACCGAACGCCACGTCACTCGGAAATAGTTCGCTACGGCGCTGACGTCCGTCCTCTGTGCCAGCCACGCTACCTCTTGTTCGAAGCTTTTGGTAAAGCGGCTTCCCTTGTCGGCCCAAGGCACCTTTTCTCTGACCACTCCACACCGCCGACATACCACTCGTCGGATCGAGTAGCGAAGATAGGTCCGGACTCCGAACAGGTCCAAGTGCCGCCAGTAGCGATTGTAGCGATCTTTGTTCTTGCGGACCTTTCGTCCGCAAATCCCGCACAGAGGCTTCCTCCTCCGTGGTACTACATCCACCACCACTCTGGCTTTGTCCGCCTGGAAGTGGAAACCTCGGACCCACAGGCCTTGCAATCCGATGAGCTTGTTGACTAACGTAGTAACGCGCATCGCGGGAACGCTCTTTTCTCTTTCGGAAAAAAAGATTCTAGCGTTCTCGCCGATGCGCATCTACACATGGCTTACCCTCTCAACCCACGGGCCTCACCAAATGCCACTGCCCCTCAGCGGGAGACGAGGCTGTGGGAAACGCCCCCACGGTTCTGGTCGTTCAGACCTTGCTCACGACTGAGTTCTCTTCGAAGCCTGGAAGGGCGTTTTCCATAGCCTCCACTAATCGAGCCCCCCCTTCCTTATTCCATATGAATTAATCTTTCTTGTATATATATCAGGAGGGGCCTGTGGGCGCTCGTGGGAAACGCGAAGCGTTTTCCAAGCGATTGTGGAAAACGCCGCTCCACGTTTGTACGTGCTCACAACCTTTCCCTAAACGCCTCTCTCGCCCGGAGTTTCCGGCGTTTTCCACAATCGCGGCAGCGTCCATAGGCCATGCCCTCCAACACAAATCAGATCCCCCGAAACGACAGGAGAACCGGTTATTTTATGAAATCCGGGGGAGAAAATTGTACCCTAAAAGAGCTGCGCTGCGAAACCCTTAAACGGGAACTTTCGCGGGCGTCGGGCGTTTATCCTATTGAGATGACATCGGTCGGCGATTCCGAGCTCGTGGCTCGGATGCAGAGAGGCGACCGTGCGGCGTTTGCGACGCTGGTAGATCGACATAAACATAGGCTGGTCAATTATTTAACTCCAATAGGTAAGCCACCGCCTATGGCGGTGCGACTCGAAAAGGCTCTGCCGTTCCAGCGTGTGGTAGACGATCTCCTTTCAATGAACCGGGAAGTTCAAAAGAAAGGAGATCGACATGCGAGAGTGGAAGAACCAATCGCACGTGAAATGGTACTGCAAATATCACATTGTGTTCAGCCCGAAATACCGAAAGAAGGCGATGTTCGGAAGTTTGAGGAAGGGGGTTGGGAGAATCCTCCGGGAACTCTGCAAGCAGGCGGGAGTCGAATTGGTGGAGGGACACGCGATGTCGGACCATGTGCACTTGTGTTTGAGTATTCCACCGAAGTACAGCGTGGCAAACACGGTAGGGTTTCTGAAGGGCAAGTCTGCGATACGAATCCATCGTGAATACTTTGGGAAACGGAGAAACTTCACGGGGTTCCATTTCTGGGCACGCGGTTACTGTGTCAGCACGGTGGGTCTAGACGAGGCGGTCATTCGGGAGTACATCCGAAATCAGGAGGAAGAAGAAAAGCGTCAAGAACAGCTGAACCTCAGGGGGCTTTAGCCCCCTTCCGCACGGTGGGGGCCCCTTCAAGGGGCCTTCATCAAACCACCCGCTATGCGGGTGGTAGTTGATTGGACTGGTGCGAGATCGTGACCGCTCCGAGGAGCTGGCGCAAGACGTGTTTCTCAAGCTCTACCAACACCGCGGCCGGTACCAGGAACGCGGGCAGTTTCTGCCGTATCTCTACCGGATCGCAACCAACTTGGCGCGCTCCGAGGAGCCGAAAAGGCGCCGCCGCGAGTTTCTCCTCAAAACGTTCGCAACCAACGGGAACGGCCACCGCGAGCTCGTCCCGAGCCCGCAGACGGAGCTCCTGAGGAACGAGCTGGGCACCCGCGTCGGCGAGGCCATCGAGGCGCTTCCGCTCCGGTACCGCTCGCCCCTTCTGTTGCGGGAGATCGAAGGTTGGTCCTACCGCGATATCGCGGCCGCGCTGAAGTGTCGTGAGGGGACCGTGAAATCCCGTGTCCACCGGGGACGCGAGCAGCTCCGCCGGGTTCTGGCGCCGTATTGGAATGGGGGTCTCGAATGACCGCAATGAACGATGGCGACGTGGGCAACCTGCTGAAGAAGCTTCCGCGGCACGAGGTTTCGCCGGAGTTCACCGAGCGCGTGATGGAGCGACTCGACGAACCTGCACTCGTGCGGCGAGGGAGGGTGTTTGCCGGAGCGTGCGCGCTGCTCCTCGCAGTGTGGCTTGGTGCGGTCGTGCTCGAGGAGCGCAACGAGCGCCGGGAAACGGCCGAGCGTCTCGAGATGATGCGCGACGAATATCGGGCTCTCGAGGTCGTGCTCGAAGAGCTTCGCTCCCTCGCGTCCGAGGCTCAGCCGGTGCTCGACCTTGGCGGGACGGAACAAGTGGATTTTGTTTTCGATTTGAGACGGCTTGCGGAAGAGCGTGGGAAGGCGCGGGCTCAGCCAACGTCGCACTCTCCGCGATGACACAAGGAGGTTCACCATGAAACGAACAACCAAACTTCTATGGCTTCTCGCTCTCGGATTCTCAGCGTCGACGATCGCACAGGAGCACGCGGGGCGCAATTACAGCACGCGGGTGCTCAAAGTACGGAGTCTCGGACGCGGTTTCCTCGGCGTCCAACTGACGCCGTTGACGCCCGAGCTTCGGGTTCACTTTGGCGTTCCCGAAGATACCGGCGTCATGGTGGCGCGCGTCGAAGAAAGTGGCCCCGCGGAAGCAGCCGGCATTCTTGTCGGGGACATTCTTTCCGCGATCGACGGTGAGCGCATCGACAGCGGGCGCCAGTTGTCACGCGCCGTGCGCAAGAAAGAAGAAGGGGATGTTGTCACGCTCGAGCTCTACCGCGATGGGAGCCTCGAGAGCTATCCCGTCACCGTCGGCGAGCGCGAGCGGCCGGTGATCGATCTCGCGGGGGGTTTTCGTTTCATGACGGATATGCCGGTTATGGACGACTTTCCGGACCACGACGTGGTGATTGCAGGCCCTGGATTTCATCTCGATGAAGAATCTATGGAAGCGTTCGAGCAAGCCATGCGAGGACTCGAGGACCACTTCGACAGCGTGGAGTGGCAAGAGAAGTTGGAGCGCGTCGAGGAGCTGGACTTCACCGCGATCCAAGAGCGGATGCAGGAGGTCGAGCGCCGATTGCAAGACCTCGAAAAGGAGCTCGAAAAGGAAGCCAAAGAGAAACTCTAAAAACTGAATGCTGGATGCTACACCCGTTTACGGCTAAACGCTTCCACCTTGCTTTTTACGGTGCGCCGGTCGAGACCCAGGCGGCGGGCGGTCTCGAGGTAGTTCCCGGTGCGCTCGTACACGGCGGCGCAGTATTTCTCGAGTAGCTCTTCCGCGGTGAGGGTGGCGGATTCGAGATCGACGACGGACGACGAGGCGTCCGTCCCGACGAGCGTGGGTCGGTACTCTTTTCGGATGACGATATTCCGCACGCATTGCTCGAGCTCGCGCACGTTCCCCGGCCAGTCGTAGTCGAGGCCGAGGTGGTTCGTGATCCAAGCGATGACTTCCTCGGTGACCGTTTCCGCTTCCTCTCTCCCCCCTTTTCCGATGACGCGCCGCGCGATGAAGAGCACCAGATCGTGCAAGTCATCGGGCGCATCTCGGAGCTGCTCCTTCAGCGAAGGTGTCGTGATCAGGTCCGAGCACAGGCGGTAGTACAGGTCTTCACGGAAGCGTCCCGATCGCATCTCGGTAGCGAGGTCGCGGTTCGTTGCCGCCACGATTTTGCCCTCGAACGACTGGCTTTTGGTCTCGCCGAGCGGCTGGAACGTCCTCGTTTGTAGCACGCGCAAGAGCTTCACCTGGATCGCCGGATCGAGATCGCCGATCTCGTCGAGAAACACCGTCCCGAGAGCGGGGCACACCGCCAAAAAGCCCTTGCGGTCGGAGAGCGCGCCGGTAAAGGCGCCGCGGCGATGACCGAAGAGCTCGGACTCGACCAGCGTCGGTGCGAGCGCGGAAAGATTGAGAGGGAAAAACGCTTGCCCGAGATCGATCTCGAATTGTTTTCGCTTCTGCTGGAACGGAATGTAGCCGGAGAGTGCGATGGCCTGCGCAACGAGCTCCTTCCCGGTCCCGGACTCTCCGGTGACGAGCGTCGCGATGTCGCTCATTTTCCCAAACAGCAATCGCCGGTAACGCCTCAAGTCGTGCGTGAAGATCGATTGCCATGCAGCGCCTCGGAGGCGCGCCGCAGGTAGCGAGCTCCCGACGATGAAATCGAAGATGTGGTGGGACGCGCGGCGAACCTGGAACAGGAACGCGAACCAGTGCGGAAGCTCGGCGTCGACATCGTCCGCGATCCGCTGTGGCAGGAGCGATACGTAAAAGCGGGCTTGCTCCAGGAAGTCGTCGTAGAATTCGACCTCTGGGGCGGTCATCGCGCGCTCGAGCCGGGCCTCGAAACGATCGTAGAGAAGATAGAACACGAGCTCGAGGTAGAGCTGGGCGTCGTCGACGGATGGCTTTTGTCCCTCGGCAAGACGCGCTCGCAACGTCATCGCCAACGACTCCGCTCGCTCCGCGATCTTGACGACGTTCGGGTTTTCCCGGTCGAGCCTCTTGCTCCAGACCAAGCTCACTTCCTCGAACGCGTCGCCGAGCGCTTGGCGTTCGAGTTCGATGCGCTCGGGCAGAAACGGGTTGCACCGCGCGAGCTCGGACAGGCTCGTGAGCAGGCGCCGTTGCTCGGCGGTCATGAAAGTTCCGCTCGCCATGTTCACAGATTGTACAGGAACGTCAGAAATTGAACTCGGGCTCCGTCGTGTACCGGCGGGTATCCAGTCTAAATGCTACAAACAAAGGTCTTGACGGTATAGGAGAGTTTGGCATGACGCCTGCTATAGACATGTGCGGAACGCGCGAGGGCACGACGTAAAATTTCCTTGCTCTCAACCCCAATGTCCTCGCGCGTTCGCCGCTCTCGTCCTCCAGGCTCTCGCGAAGGGCTATCGCTACGGGTTCGAGATCATGGACTTCACCGGCCTCGCCAGCGGGACGACCTATCCGATCTTGAAGGCGCTCGAAATGGGAAGGTCAGAAAAAAGCCTACGGGCACGGAGGGGGAGGTGGTGCTCAGGCGTTGTCCAGCGCTTGTTTCAGGTCGTCGATCAAATCCTCCACATCTTCCAAGCCGACCGACAGGCGCACCAGGCCGTCGGTGATCCCGACGCGCTTGCGCTCCGCTTCCTCGATGTCGGCGTGGGTCATCGTGACCGGATGGGTGACGAGCGACTCCACCGCGCCGAGGTTTTCGGCGAGGGTCCAGAGTTTCAACGAGTCCATGATCTTCTTGCCGGCGGCGACACCGCCTTCGACTTCGAACCACACCATCGCGCCGTAGCCGGTGGCCTGACGGGTCGCGAGGTCGTGTTGCGGGTGTGACGGAAGGCCGGGGTAGCACACCTTGTCGACTTTCGGATGCGATTCGAGAAATTTGGCGATGGCCATCGCGTTCGCGCACTGCGCGTCCATCCGCACCGTCAACGTCTTGCAGCCTTGGAGCGTGAGCCAGGCGACTTGTGGCGACATGATGGTGCCGGCTGCGTTCTGCACGAAACTGACTTTCTCATCGAGATCGGCCGTGCGCGAGACGACCGCGCCGCCTATTGTGGCATTGTGTCCGTCCAAATATTTCGTGGTGCTGTGGATCACGAGATCGGCGCCGAGCTCGAACGGTCTTTGGTAGTAGGGTGTCAAGAACGTGTTGTCGATGGCGTGGGGAATGCCGTGCTCTTTGGCGATGTCCGACACGGCAGCGACGTCGGTCAGCTTGAGCGTCGGGTTCGCCGGTGTTTCGGTGAAGATCAGGCGGGTGTTCTCGCGCACGCTCTTCTTGACGTCGTCGGCGTTCGAAGTGTCGGCGAACGTGAACTCGACACCGAACCGGCTGAAGATTTTCGTGCACAGCCGGTACGTTCCACCGTACGTGACGTCCGAGACGACGGCGTGATCTCCCGCGTTCAAGAATGCGAGAAGCACCGCCTGGATCGCGGCCATTCCGGTAGAGAACGTTGCGGCGCCCGCACCGCCCTCGAGATCGGCGAGCTTGTTCTCGAGCGCCTGAACCGTCGGATTCCCCGAGCGGGAGTACGAGTAGCCTTTGGAAAGATAGGCGTCCACCGACTCTTGCACGAACGTCGTGGACTGGTAAATCGGCGTCAGGATCGCGCCGGTCGTAGGGTCGGGCTCGACCCCGGCATGAATCTGTTTGGTTGCAAATCGCATGACAGGCATCATAGCGTACGTAGCCTGGGGAGGACGAGATGGTCACGAGACGCTGTTTCTTATATGAGCTTCCGCTTTCCCGCGATGAAGGATGCGCCTGTGGTCGAATCCAAAATCTGCCAGTATGAAGCACGCCCGACGGGGATTTCATCGTCGACCAGCATCCGAAGGCGGCAAATGTCTGGATCGTGGGCGGCGGATCGGGCCACGGCTTCAAGCACGGTCCTGCATTCGGTGAGCGCGTGGCCGACACCGTACTCGGCGAGAGAAAGAAGGACGCAACCTTCTCCCTGTCGCGCTTCGAAAAGCTATGAGCCGCCCCCTGCTGTAGAATCCTCGCATGCGCATCGCGCTGCTCTTCGTCCTCGTGGTCGCCGTTGCCGGCATCGCCCGAGCGCAGCCGTGTGAGTGCGCGAGCTGGGACGATGCGCCAGGAGTGCTGTGGACTGGATGCGCCCCGCTCGTGCTCCCGCAGATCGCCGAGCTCGCCGCGCCCGGGCTCTGGTTCACGCGCGATGAGCCTCTGCTTCTGACGCGCCCGCATTCCGTCCAAAGCGCGGTGGGCTGTTCTCGGCTATCAGTTCGGCGGCGGCCGAGTCGGTGTTCAGGCGCTCGGGTTCGGAGGGCTCGACGATATCCGTCTCATTTTCGAGATCGGTGCCGGCGCGTGGTAGGCCCGTGAGCGTTCATCCTGGCGCCGGGAAGCCAGCACCGACCGCGGTGCTCGTGGACGTCGCCAAGCTCGTCGAGGCGTATTTCTCGGAACCCGCGAGCGCGCCCGTCGCGTTCGGAACATCGGGCCACCGTGGCTCGTCGTTCACGGGGAGCTTCAACGAGGCCCACATCGCCGCGACCACCCAGGCGATCTGCGAGTATCGAAAGGAACAACGCATTGACGGTCCGCTGTTTCTCGGCGTCGACACCCATGCGCTTTCAGAGCCCGCCCGCGCGACCGCGCTCGAAGTGCTGGCCGCGAACCGTGTCGATGTACGCGTCGATCGTGACGGCGGCTATACGCCGACGCCCGTGATCTCGCAGGCGATTCTCCACGAGCGCGACGCCGATGGCATCGTGATCACGCCGTCGCACAACCCGCCCGAGGACGGTGGGTTCAAGTACAACCCACCTCACGGTGGACCGGCGGACACTTATGTCACGAGCTGGATCGAAAACCGCGCCAACGAGCTTCTCGAGGATTCCATCGAGCGCAAACCCGCTTCGGCGACCCCCCATGACTACATTGCGACTTACATCGAAGAGCTCGGCACGGTCGTGGATATGGACGCGATCAAGAGTGGGGGAATCCGGATCGGCGTCGATCCATTGGGGGGCGCCGGTGTCGCCTACTGGGAACCGATCGCGGAGCGGTACGGTCTCGACATCGACGTCGTCAACGATACGGTCGATCCGACGTTTCGCTTCGTGACGCTCGACCGGGACGGCACGATTCGTATGGATTGCTCGTCGCCGTACGCGATCGCGAAGCTCATCGATTTGCGCGAGAAGTTCGACGTCGCATTCGCCAACGACACCGACAACGATCGTCACGGAGTCGTGGCGCCGAGCGTCGGGCTCTTGAATCCAAACCACTACCTGGCGGTGAGCATAGACTATCTGTTCCGCCATCGCGACTGGTCGGAGCGCCCGGCGGTCGGGAAAACCCTGGTATCGAGTGCGCTCATCGATCGCGTTGCCGAGCGCCTCAGCCGTAAGCTCGTGGAAGTGCCGGTCGGGTTCAAGTGGTTCGTTCCCGGCCTTGCCGATGGCTCGCTTGGTTTCGGTGGCGAGGAGAGTGCCGGGGCCTCGTTTCTGTGTCGAAACGGCGAGGTGTGGACGACGGACAAAGACGGTATCATCATGGGGCTGTTGGCGGCAGAGATGATGGCGGTCACCGGCAAGGATCCGGGCGAGTTGTATGCCGAGCTCGTTGCTGAGCTGGGCGAGCCTGTCTATGAGCGCATCGATGCGCCCGCGAGTCCGGAGCAGAAAGCGCGGCTGAAAGGGCTCTCGCCCGAGCAAGTAACCGCTCGAGAGCTCGCTGGCGATCCGATCACCGAGATGCTCACCACCGCTCCCGGTAACGGCGCCTCCATCGGTGGGCTCAAAGTCGCGACCGAGCACGGTTGGTTCGCCGCCAGGCCGTCGGGCACGGAAGACGTCTACAAGCTCTACGCTGAGAGCTTTCGCGACGACGATCACTTGAGGCGCATTCAACGCGAGGCCCAAGACCTCGTCGCCACGGTTCTCGAATGACCATTTACCGTCTCGAGCCCGGAGTCCAGCACTACGCCTGGGGCGATATCCATTTTATTCCCGAGCTCCTCGGTATCGAGAACGTGGAGGGCAAGCCCTACGCGGAGCTTTGGTTGGGCATGCACCAAGACCTTCCGTCCCACGTCGAAGTCGAGGGCGAGCGGTGGCTACTGAGCGAAGTGTTGGATGACGAGCTGCCGTATCTCTTCAAAATCCTCTCGGCCAAGGAGCCGTTGTCGATCCAGGCGCATCCCACCGAGCAGCAAGCGCGCGAGGGCTTTGCCCGCGAGAACGCCGAAGAGGTGCCCATGGACGCACCCCATCGCAACTACAAAGACGAGCACCACAAGCCGGAGCTTTTGTGTGCGCTCACCGACTTCTACGCGCTCAGAGGCTTTCGTCCCGATCCGCCGCCGTTCGAAGGGGCGTCCCTGAAAGAGCTGTACGAAAGATTGATGACCCTGCCTCAGGACGAGGTGGATGCCATGCTCGCCCCGAAAATCGAAGAGCTCAAAGGTGGCAAATACGGGAAAGAGGATCGCGAGTATTGGGTGCTACGTTGCCACGAAGAATTCTCGGACGAAGGACACTACGATCGGGGACTGTTCTCCGTCTACCTGTTGAACTTGATCCGTTTGAGACCGGGTGACGCCATTTACTTGGGCGCGGGTACGCTCCACGCGTATCTCGAGGGCTCGGGTGTCGAGATCATGGCCAACTCGAACAACGTGCTGCGCGGCGGGCTGACGAAAAAGCACATCGATATTGCCGAGCTCCTGAAGACGGTCGTATTCGAAGGCGAGGAGCCCGGTGTCCTACACCCGGTGCCGACGAGCGACTCCGAATGGAAGTACGAGACGCCCGCTCACGAGTTCGAGCTTCGCCGCATCGAAGCTCCGCACCAAAACGACGCCGACCACGGCCCGGAGATCCTCCTCGTCGTCGACGGCAAGGCCATTATCGGTCCATATCACATCCGACGCGGTGAGGCGGTGTGCATCTCTGGTGGCGAGGCGTACGCGGTCGATGGGTCCGCGACGATCTACAAAGCGACGGTGCCTCGATGACCGCGTTCCGCGGCAAGAATCCCACGGCGCTCGCGTTCGGGACGAGCGGGCTTCGAGGGCTCGTCACCGACATCACCGACCTCGAGGCCTACATTAATACCCGAGGGTTTCTGAACTACGTCGGAGCGCACGAAGGTGCGGTAGCGCTCGCCGGCGACCTGCGGCCGAGCACCGATAGAATCCTGGTAGCGGTGGCGTGCGCGATCGAAGATGCTGGTTGCAGCGTGGACTTTCTCGGGAAGATCCCGACGCCGGCACTGACGTATCACGCGCTCGAGCGGCGCCAGCCGAGCGTGATGGTGACAGGGAGCCACATTACTTTCGATCGTAACGGCATCAAGTTCAACAAGCCCGACGGTGAGGTGCTCAAAGAGGACGAGGCGGGGATTCTCGAAGCGGTAGCCGAAGTTAGAGAGGCCGAATATCGCCGAAGCCGCAAGGAGTCGTCGTTCAGCGACGATGGGATGCTGCACGACACCAGCCCTCTCCCGCCGGTCAACAACGACGGCTCCGAGCTGTATATCCGACGCTATCTCGATTTCTTCCCCGCGAGCGGCCTGCTCGGAAAACGCATCATCGTGTTCCAGCATTCGGCGGTGGGCCGCGACCTCCTTGTCGAGATTCTGACTCGGCTCGGCGCTTCGGTGGTTCCGACGCGGAGAAGTGAAGCGTTCATCTCGATCGATACCGAGGACATCACCGCTGAGAGACTCGCCGATCTGCAGGCGATGGCGGACGACGAAGCCGATGGAGCTGATGCCCCTGACGCCATTGTCTCGACCGACGGCGACAGCGACCGGCCGCTCGTGGCCGATGTCGATGACAGTGGCCGCGTGCACTTTTTCGGGGGAGACCTCCTCGGCATCATCGTGGCCAAGTATCTCGGCGCCGACGCGGTCGCGATCCCGGTAAGCGCCAACGACGCCGTGGACCTCGAGCTCGATAACGTCACCAAGACAAAGATCGGCTCGCCCTATGTCGTCAAGGCGATGCAAGAAGCCGAGGGCGACAACGTCGTGGGATGGGAAGCGAACGGCGGTTTTCTGACGGGCTCCGTCATCGAGAAAGACGGCCGTACCCTCGGGCCGCTTCCGACACGGGACGCCGTCCTTCCGATTCTTTGTGTGCTCTATGCCTCGGTAGAGAAAGAATGCACGCTGACCGAGCTTTTCTCCGAGCTTCCGCCGCGATTCAGCAAGGCCGGACTCATCGATGACTTCCCGCGCGAGACGAGCCTCGAGATCATTCGCCGGTTCACACCAGGAGACTCTGTTTCAATCGCAGCGGAGCTTTCGAAGGTTTTCACGCCTGAGCTCGGGTTCGACGCTATCACCGACATCAACACCATCGACGGTCTGCGGATTTTTTTTGCCAACGGGGACATCGCGCACATCCGGCCTTCGGGGAACGCGCCCCAGCTGCGAATCTATGCAGTGGCGAACACCGAGGCGCGAGTGGAAGAGATCGTCGCCCTGGCCCTCCGGGAGCCCGACGGGCTCCTGCGGGCGATGTGCGCAGACGCGGGGGGAGAGGGACTTGCTAACAAAGGCCGTAACTAGTCTTTGGAAGTCTCGACGTCCCGCAGCGACGCAGAGTTAAAAGAGCAGAGAAAAAACGACGCTTCCAACGCCGAGCGGAGTCGCTAGGGCTCGAACGTGGCGATGATCCACGTGTGGTAAACGCTCGTCGTGGCCTCGAAGCCGGAGTCGGTTCCCACGAACAGCCACACGTTGCCGCTTCCGTCCGTGGTACGCTGATCGATTCCATCTCGCTCGATAGCTGCTTGAGCTCCCACTGGGGTGTCTCGCCGCACGGGATCGAGTTGGCCACGTCACCGATCGCGAGGGCGTTCTCGCCGCCGTTGGTTTGGTTTCCCTTGTCGACGTTCATGCGCCAGTCAGAACCTTCGACGACGGATTCCGGCTCGACATCGGAGGCCCCCGCTTTCACGGTAACCCCTTCACCCGGCGCGCCACCCACACCGAAACAACCGTTCGGTACCCTCGTCGCGATCTCCACCTCGAACCGCACCGAGTAGCGGCGATTCGCATCGAGCCCTGCGACCCGGCCTTTGTAGTACATCCACAAGTCGTCGCTGTGATTGTTGCCGGAGATGTACAGCGCGTTTTCGTCTGTGCTGAGCGGAGCCTCCAGAGTCCGGTAGTCGGAGACGAGCTCATAGAAGTCGTCCTGACCGACGGGGTAGTCCGCGAATCCGGCCATCCAGTCCTGCGGGCTTTGTCTAAAGTCCACTCGAATCGTGTGCGGGTCGTCGTTGGCGCACGCGGCAACCAAAGCCACTAGCCACACCACGCCGAGACGTCGAAGTTGTGCAAATGTCATCTTGCCTACACTTACTACTAAATTTGTGCCGGTTGGGCGGTGCTCCGGACCGTTCGCCCCCGTCATCTGCCCCGCCGCTGTTTTCTTTTTTTGCAAACTTAGTCGTTCGGCCTAGAATACTGAGTTCAGCCAAAAGATGCGTGTCTAACGACGCGAGGGGAAACACGAACGTTACGCGCGAAGACCACAACGAAAGGCGCCTTGGGCCTTCGTTATTCAGGTTGGTAAGGGGACTGCAGGTACTGTTCGGCGGTTTCGTGAGAGCCGTCGAATTCTTGGAGCTGCTGAACGCGACGGTAGTAGCTGACCGCTTCGCCGCGGCGTCCCATGGTGTCCAGGATCTCGCCGGCACGGAGATTCGAGAGCGCTCGCTCGCGCTCGGGCGTGTCCGGATCGTCGGCGGCGACTTTGAACTGATCGAGCGCGCGGTCCTCGCTTCCGAGCGCGAGAAGCCGGTTGCCCAGAGGGTAGCGGATCTTCTCGAGCGGTAGTTTCTGGTAGTTGGGAACCTTCTTCTCGGCACGCTCCGCCACCGCGGCATACATCGCGGCCGCTCGAACGGGCTCATCCATGCGCTCGAGGATTTGCGCCTGGTTCAGGTGTAGCAGATAGTTCTCGGGATAGCGGCGGTGAAGCTGCTGCGCGACCTCGAGTGCGTATTCGTTCTCGTCCTCGCGGACGTACATCACCATCAACAACAACCTGGCGTCGTCTTTCACGAAATAACCTTCTCGCGCGGCACGCGAGAGGTAGTCGAAACCACGCGCCTCGGTCCCCCGGTATCCGGCCAGGGCTGCGAACCACTTGATGTACCACGGCAAGTTTCCGACGACGTACTCGTAACTCCCGAGGGTCATGTATGCATCGATGAAATCGGGATCTTCGTCCACGATGGAGCGTTGGATGCGGTAGGTCTCTCTCCCGTGCTTGAGAGCCTTTCGATAGCCTCTCTCGATCGTGAACGCGAAAACACCGAGTGCACCGTGGCAAGAACCGAGGTAGTAGCGTGCCTCCTGGTCGCCCGGGTGCGCCTCCAGGTACTTTTCGGCGTTCTCCCGGCTTTTTGCGATGCCCTCGTAGAATGCTTCGACATCTTCTTCGGGCATCTCCTCTTGCGAGCGTCGCGTGAAGTATCCGGGCGAGATGAATCGATCGAGGTCTAAGTCTTCGCGTTCGACGAGCTCCCGGAGCCAGATCGCGACGGCGCGGGCCAAAGGCGGGCCCGGGTGATTCGGGTATTCTTCCTGGAGCTCATAGAAAAACTCGACGGCCTGATCGTGCTCGAGGCGGTAGAGGTGCGTCATTCCGGGTGTGCTGGCCGCCTTGTACTCGGCATCCCTGAGGGTTTGGCCGAGCGAGGGCGCGGCAAGCGTCAGAAAGAGCAAACCCCCGATGAAGACCGTTTTCAGGGCGGAACTCAACCCAGGCAATCTCCACACTATCATCGCAAGGCACTAGCCTAGCACATCGGCGGTTCGACGTTCTGTGATATTGCGCTCATGGGCCGCGTTCGAAAAAACGGCAGAGCGAACAATTGAATTTGAAGTTGCCATCGTCGGCGCCGGACATCCCTGTCGCGAACGTTCCGCCGATGAGCCCGTCCATGCTCGTGCCGGCTATGAAATCGACCGGGATCTGGTTCTCTTCGAGCCACTCGAGCACACCCACGTGCGCGATGCCGCGAGCGCTGCCGCCGCCGAGGGCGAGCCCGACCCTGGGCCGATCGCTCGAATAGGCGAAAGACGTCGCCATCAACAAGAATCCTACGAACACCGACTTCATGGCGCGGCATCATAACGTCTTTTATAATCACGGGCTGCAGGTTGTTGATGAAGAGACTGTCAGCCGCGATCGCGACGCTCTTGCTGGTGACGCCGCCCCTCTGCCCGGACGCGCTCGTCATTACCCAGGCGATGAAGGCCGCCACGATTGCCGAGATCTACCTCGAAACGCGACGGAGTCTCGAGCTCGAGAACCAGGGCGGCGCGCGCGCCAAAGTACAGGACGTCACCATCGTCGACTCGGAGCACGAACCGCTCGGCGGCGAGATCGGGTTCGTGTCGACGTGCACCTGGAACGTATCAGGCTCGGTAGGGCACTGGGGCCATGTGCACACGTGCGAAAACCAGTACCAGGCTCGCTTCGTCGTCAAGTCCGTCGATGGTCTGTGGAAGATCACCGAGCTCGAGCTCCTCCCAGAAGAACGCCTCCCCGGTTGAATTGATGTCTGCCCCCGTTGTCCGAGTTCACGATCTATCCTTTCGCTACGGTGAAGGCGACTTTCATCTTCAGATTCCCGAGCTCGAAGTTGCCCGCGCATCGTCGGCGGCGTTCATTGGGCCGAACGGCTCGGGAAAGACGACGCTGCTCCATCTCATCGCGGGCATTGCGCTCCCGCAGGCGGGGAGGATCGAGACCAACGGTGTGGACGTCACCAATCTTTCTGAGAGCGCACGCCGTGAGTTCCGCATCAAGAACGTCGGGCTCGTGTTTCAGGAGTTCGAGCTCCTCGAGTACTTGAGCGTCCTCGATAACGTGCTGCTTCCGTATCGCATCAACCCTGCTCTGGAGCTCACGCCGGAAGTGCGCGAGCGGGCCCAGACGGTTGCCGACCAAGTGGGCATCGGGGACAAGCTTGCTCGCTATCCGAGGCAGCTGTCTCAGGGTGAGCGCCAACGCGTTGCCGTCTGTCGCGCGGTACTGACCGAGCCCGCGGTCCTCATGGCGGACGAGCCGACCGGCAACCTCGACCCGCTCAACAAGGGACGCGTCCTCGATATCCTTTTCGACTATGCCGAGGCGAGCGGCACGACGCTTTTGACCGTCACCCACGACCACGACTTACTCGGGCGCTTCGAGCGCGTCGTGGACTTCAAAGATCTTCTATCGTGAAGCAGACGCTTTATCTCGCGTGGCGGTATCTGGCGTTTCATCGCCTCAAGACGTTCATCCTGCTCACGTCGATCACGTTGATCCTGTACCTGCCGGTAGGGCTTCGGGTGCTGGTGAATCAAAGCTCGGAGCAGCTCACCCGGCGCGCGGAGGCGACGCCACTCGTCGTCGGCTCGAAGGGAAGCCCTCTCGAGCTCGTTCTCAATACGCTGTACTTTCGTTCCGATTCTCCCGAGCCGATGCGCTACGTGGAAGCGCAAAAAGTACAGGATTCTGGACTCGCTCTCACGGTGCCGATGTACATCCGCTACCAAGCGCAGGGGTATCCCATCGTCGGGACGAGCTTCGAGTACTTCAGCTACCGAGGGCTCGCGCTTCAATCGGGCCGCCTTTTCACGCTGCTCGGTGAGTGCGTGCTCGGCTCTCGCGTCGCCGAGCTTCTCGCCGCGAAAGTGGGGGATTCAATCACCTCGTCACCCGAGAACCTCTTCGATCTCGCGGGCGAGTACCCGCTCAATATGGGAATCGTCGGCATCCTGGCGCACTCGGACAGCCCCGACGACGACGCGATCTTCGTCGATGTCAAAACGACGTGGGTGGTCGAGGGTCTCGGGCACGGTCACCAGGATTTGGATGATCGGGACGCGGCGAGCGCGGTGTTGTCGCGAGAGGAGAACCGCATCGTGGCGAACGCTTCGATCGTCCATTACAACAAGATCACTCCGGACAACGTCAACGAGTTCCACTTTCACGGCGACATCGCGGACTACCCGGTTACCGGCGTCATCGCGTTACCGCCCGATCAGAAATCGTCGGCGCTCCTGCAAGGACGGTATCAATCTGCCGAAGAACGCACTCAAATCGCGAGACCGTCCGAGGTGATGGGCGAGCTCTTGGATACGATCTTGACCGTCGAAAGCTTCATCGTTGCGGGCGCGGTCATCGTCGGTCTCGCGACCCTGGCGTCGGCTTCGCTGGTGTTCATGTTGTCGCTTCGGCTACGGCGGCGCGAGATGGAAACGCTCTTCAAGATCGGAGGCTCCCGTGTCAGCGTGGGCGCGCTCATGGCCTCGGAGATGGTGGTCGTTTTGGTAGCCGGCATCGTCTTCGCCGCGGGGCTGACGATTCTCACGAGCCAGTTCGGGGCTGCGCTCGTGCGTGCACTCATTCGAATATGAGGTTCTCGATGCGTTGGATATCTCTAGTCGCTGCTTTGAGCGTCGCGTGTGGAAGCTCCGAGCCGGATGTCGCTCCGGACAGCTCACCGAGCGTCCTGAGTGTCTATACCGTGAACTACCCGCTCCAGTACTTCGCCGAGCGGATTGGTGGCGAGCATGTGGACGCCAGCTTCCCGGCGCCCGACGGTGACCCAGCGTATTGGAATCCCGACCCGGACGCGGTCGCCGCCTACCAGCAAGCCGATGTGATTCTGTTGAACGGGGCGAGCTACGCAAAGTGGGTGGCAACCGTGACGCTCCCGACATCCAAGCTAGTGGATACGTCCGAGGGATTTCGGGAACGCTACATTATTATAGAAGGCGCCGTCGTCCACAGTCATGGGCCGGAGGGAGAGCACAGCCACGGCGAGACCGCGTTCACCACCTGGCTCGACCCGAATCTCGCCATTGAGCACGCAGCGGCCATTCGTGACGCCCTCGTCGCCGCACGCCCCGAGCACGAATCTGCTTTTCATGAAGGGTTCGCGTCGCTCGAACAGGATCTCGCCGCCCTCGACGAGCGGATCGAGACCGCGGTGACCGGCGGGGCGGACGTGCTCGTCGTCGGCTCTCATCCTGTCTATCAATATCTAGCGCGTCGCTATGGATTGGCGATCCCTAGCATGCATTTCGAGCCTGACACCTATCCCGAGGCTGACGGGTGGCAGGACCTCGAGCATCTGCTCGAAGACCATGCCGCGACGTGGATGCTGTGGGAGGGAGAGCCCATCGCCCAAACGGCGGACAGGCTCCGCGAGATGGATCTCGAAAGCGTGGTGTTCAATCCTTGCGCAAACCGCCCCGAGTCCGGCGACTACTTGTCGGTCATGGAAGCCAACGCGGCGGACATCGAGTCCGTCTTCTCGGCGCCCATGACGAAAAAAATGGCCTCGCCGGGGAGGTTCGTCCCCTCAAAACTCGTCCTTTAATTGTGTGGATCTACTTTGCGTTGTCACCGAGGGCGGTGAGCTTGTCCTCGTCGAGGCTGCACCTGACGCGCACCGTGAGCTTCGACGCGTTCCGGGGATCGAAGGCAAGACGTGGTTCGATAAGAAGCTGGTACGAGTGACATGACTACCTCCTGGCGATCGCTCGAGGCCACCGCGCGCCGATGGTACGTAACCATAAGGTCCCCGGCGAATGCTGTTTAATCGCGCCGCACGACGACGCCGTCCTTCATGACGAACGAGACGCGTTTCAAAGTCAGGATGTCTTCGAGGGGGTTCTCCGGCGTGCCGATGAGGTCTGCCGCCATGCCGGGTCGGATGCCGCCCCTTTGGTCCGCGATGCCGAGCAGTTTTGCGCCGTTTACGGTCATGGCCCGTAAGATGTCCTCGGCCGGCATCCCTGACTTGGCCCACGTGTCGAGAGACGCAATGGAGAGCTCGCCGCGCGTCACTCCGGGGCGCTCCATGAGGATATCGGAGCCGTACGCCATTTCGACTCCGATGCGGTGAGCTCGTTTCAAACGATCGAGCGCGACCTCGTAGATCCCGCCTCGAAACGCTTGAGCCGTGGTGTCGGCGAGCTCGCAGCCCACGAGAACGACTCCTCTTTCCTTGGCGAGCTCCAGCGTCTCGTCGTCCATCTCGTACCCGTGCTCGATCGAGGCAACACCCCCCTCGATTGCGTGAATCGCTCCGGTCCGCGTCACGGCGTGCGCGGCCACCTTGAGCCCCGCTCTTCGCGCTTCTTCCACGATGAACTGAACGTCCTCCACGGAGTAGATGTATCGGAAGTCATCCATGACGATTTTGATCCACGACGCTCCGTGGTGAATGTTCTCGCGGATCGCTTTTTTCAACTCATCGTGGGTGTCGGCGTAGAAGTAGTCCGTAAGCCCCACGTCGGTATGCTCGGGGTTGAGGCGGAACTGCCCGCCATAAACAGAGATGATCTTGCCGGAGATGAAAGTCGTCGGACCGAGGACCTTCCCGATTTGCCCGGGACGTGCGATGGCGAACTCCGCAACTTGACCCATGTTGGCAATCGGAGGAACGCTCAAGAAGCGCAAGAGCGCTGCGTCGGCAAAATTTCCAGCGTTTCCGAGATCCCGTATGGTCGTGAACCCCGTTTCCAGCATCGATTGCGCATTGAGCAAGCCCTGGATGGCACGCTCCGCAGTGGGGACGTCGACGTTGTACTGTTTGAGATTCGAGGTAGGGAACTTATACGAGGTCGCCATATGAGTGTGGGCGTCGATGAGGCCGGGAAGCACTGTCAGAGTAGACAGGTCTAGCTCTACCGCGCCCTCGGGGATCCTCGGGTTTTCACCCACGGCGA
This sequence comes from Candidatus Marinacidobacterales bacterium, assembly GCA_965237955.1. Classification (GTDB taxonomy): domain Bacteria; phylum Acidobacteriota; class Vicinamibacteria; order Marinacidobacterales; family SMYC01. Next base: position 7,734,049 of record OZ250169.1, read on the forward strand.
GAATGTTCCCGTCCTGGATGACGAGGGTCTGCCCCGTCCGTGTTATACCCGTCTCGGGATCGACGAGCTCACCCGCCTTGATGACGGTCACCTGGGCTTCTGCGGCCGAGAGCCATAGGGCAACGGAAACAGCGGTCGAAACTTTGAAACAGGTTTGGAGCGTCATTATTGATTCCTTTCGGGACTCAGTCGAGCGTGTCCCGTTGTATTTGAATGTGAGTGGCGGTGCGGTTTCAGCATGACTCTACCCAGCTGTCGCTCATCATTATTAGTCCGAACGGGTTCGCGGGCCAATGCCCGTCGGCGGGCCAAGGCTTCGGACGCTTGGTCGTTGCGAGGAAGGAAGACGAGAACGAACTCGTCAGTACCCGGACGGAGCAACCGCGAGCGCCCAGAGTTGTGCTAGGCCGCTTCCCGCCACTCGTAACGATGATGAAGTCTACCCATTTTGATGAGGGACAGGGATTTTCCCTCGTCGCGCCTTGTCAGCCGGTGCGACGCGGGGCCTTCACCACGGACTGCTAGGTGACGAATTTCTGACTCGGGACACTAAGTCCTCCACACAGCGGAACCCGGCATAGACATACGGATAGTGGGGCCGGAACCAGTTGCGCAGACTGCGGCGAACCAGCCCGGTGGCAGTCACCGGCGACGCTCCCTTGATCACGTAGTGCTGCCCGTCGAAGAAATCGGCGGAGTACTCCGGATAGGAGGCCATCGGCCTGAACCCCGGAAACCCCTCGAACACCGTCGAGGTCCACTCCCAGCCGTTCCCCATCAGATCGTGCACCCCCCACGCGCTCACCGCCGTGGGGTACGACCCGACCGGCACCGGCTCCCAGTGCTGGAAGCCGAAGTTGCCCCGGGTCGCATCCGGTGGCGCCTCGCCCCACGGATGGGCGCGCTCGCCTCCCGCTGGTGTCCCGAACGCCGCGCGGTGAAACTCGGCCTCGGTCGGCAGCCGCAGCCCCTTCCACCGGGCGTAGGCAGATGCTTCAGCGTGCGACACATACACGGGCCAGGACGGCGGCAACGGGATCAACTCGAACATCCCGCGCCAGAACCACTCGCGCGCGTGGGGGAACCAGAACGGCGGGTGCTCGACCCCGGCGCCGGTCCGCCAGGCCCAGTCGGGGTCGGACCACCACTCGGGGTTGGTGTAGCCGCCCGCCTCGATGAACTCGAGATACTGCTGGTTGGTCACGTTGTGCGCGTCGATGGCGAAGGCAGGCACCTCGACCCGCAGACGTGGGAACTCGTTGTCCCAGCCGAACCGGATCTCGTCCGGCATGGCGCCGAGGGTCGCCCGACCGGCCGGAATCTCCACCCGCCGGGGATCCGGCACCGTGCCGTCGATGAGAACGGTGGCGTCGGCGGGCCGCCGTTTCCGCGACATCGGCAGCCGGTGCCACATGTAGGCCAGGGTCTCTTGGTGCAGCTCCTCGTGCTCGATCAGCGTGAACACCGCCTGCCCGCGATGGAGCACCGGGTCACAGTCCCGCTCAATCTCGGCATGGTCGAGCGCGTCGAGAATCGCCTGGTCTGCGTCGGCGGCATACTGACGGACGGTTTCGCGGGTCGGCCAGGACCGTATCGCCGTAGCATCGGCCGAGGTCTGGTCCTCGGGGTCGATTCCCCGCGCGAACAGCCGCTCGAGATCCTCGTCCAGCCCCTCGCGACCCAGACCGCGTTTGATGAGGGTGTTGACGCTGAAGGCGGGAATATGCCCCTCGTAGAAGACCACGGGGTGACGCAGGGGAATCGGCTGCTCGTAGTAGGCCTCCTCGGTCAACAGGTCGAACATGCCGGCGGTCCGCTGGCGTGTTTCCCGGAACCAGTCGATGCTGGCCTGTCTGTCGACCACTCGTTGCGACGCGCCGTCCGTGCGTGTTTCCTCCATCATCGGGGTTTCGCCAGCAAGCATACAGATAGTAAATTCTATCTTGCGCTGGGTCGAATCACGAACGGTATTTATCATCTCGTCGGCGGATTTCCGCCATGGCCCACAATGCCGACGATACAAATGCCTATCAATCACGCCGGGGTAGTGTTGCCCGAGTCGGCCTTGCGGAACGGCAGCGCGATCATCCACGACAAGCTCTGCCGTGGCTGGGCCTGGTACTCGTCCAGACCGATCGTCATGGCTTCGTGCCCCGAGGCTGGCTGGTCCCGGTACGTACCGAGCAGCCGGTCCCACCACGGAAAGTTGAAGCCGAAATTGCAGCTATGCTCGTCCCGGCTCACGGAATGGTGGACCCTGTGCATGTCGGGTGTCACGACGATCCGCCGTAAGATGCGGTCCAGACCCACCGGCATCCGGACGTTGGCGTGGTTGAACATCGCGGTGAGGTTCAGCGCCGTCTCGCCGATCAGCACCGCAACGGGGCTGGCGCCCATCGCAATCGTGGCTCCCATCTTCACCCCCATCGACAGCACGATGCTGGCCGTGTGAAAGCGCAGACCCGTTGTGACATCGAAGTCGTTGTCGGCGTGATGAACCTTGTGAAACCGCCACAGGATGGGGACGGCGTGGAATACCCGGTGCTGTAGGTAGATGGTGAAGTCGAGCAGCAGGACGGCAACCGTGACCTCGACCAGCGCCGGAGCGTCCACGAGGTTCAATAACCCCCAGCCCCGTTCGGCAGCGACTCCGGGCCGCGCCGTACGCGCCGAGGGGCACCGCGACCCGCAGGAGCACCGTGTTGAAGGTCGTGAGCGCGAGGTTGCTGGTCCATCGTCGCTTCCCGACGCGAAGCCGGCGCCGTGGTGCGGCGAGCTCCCACAGAGCCATCAGGCCGAACACTCCGGCGAAGGCTCCCAGCCGGATGCTCGCTTCGAGCGTCAGCACAACCACCTGCGCATCTTCGGGTACCGCGATTGCGTCAGGCATCGTCGCACAATGGGGGCGGCACCGTGTCCGGCGAATGAGACGCGTCCGTCGGTCGCATCGTTTGCGACGTCCTCCGGCAACTCGAGGTGCACGGGGCGGGGGCGTCCGTCGCGCATGGTACGAAACGCGTCGTGTACGACATGCGCGATTTGCGGGCCGCTTTCGATAGTGCGTGCGAACTTCGTTATAGGTGCCATCAAGATCGTTACATCGAGCAGTTGATATAGGCCCTGCTGGTTCTCCCTGATGGGCTTCTGGCCAGTGACGAACAGCACGGGGAAGCTCCCGAGATGAGCATGGGCGGCGGCGGTAGCGAGACGAGCGTAGACTCCGGCGTCGGAGTCGTCGGTGACGCTGAGCTCGTACGGACTCCCGTCGATGATGCTCGAGAACGAGTTGGTGATCTCGAGCGGATCGTCGAGCCCGAGCTCTCCCTCGTGCGCCTGGCGGAAGAGCTCGATCATCACCGGAACCTTCATCGTGCTGGCCGCGTGGTATACGACATGATACGGCGGAAGCCCGTTGCGATTCCAGATCGGGATCGATACATTGGTCGGGACGGCGAGTGCAACGTCTCGCCGCGCGTAACGCCGTCGGTGTCGAGTCGTTACCCGCTGAACATCGTGGCTCCGGCTGTCAACATCCGAGCTGAAATGTGTCGCTACGATGCGAGCTCGATGTCTGTCTTGGCGAAATCCTTGCCCTTAAAGAGGAGTCGGCCCTATTCAGACTGTTCAGCCCTAGCGCCGACGGTCGTCTGCAACGAAGACGTGTGGGCACCGCCGCTGCAGTGCCCGCTACCGGTCGACACGAGCATCATGATCACCCAGGAGAGTGGCGCATGGAACAAGTCTGGCCGGACGTCCAGGAGATCACCAACCGGATCTACGATGAGGTCAACGAGCGGTACGTCACGAACGCGAGCCGACGCTCTGGGAGCGGAACTGATTCCGCCTCGTTCTTCTCCGCACAATCCGCACGAAGTTGGCTAACTGCCGTGCGCTGCTGGTGGCAGCTTCTGCAGGAGACTTTACCGCTAGCCATGTTGGCCTCGTCGTATGCGTGCAACTCGTCGTACATTTGCTTGCCACTGTGGCGGGCAGAGCCAAGCAACAGGTGGCGGATGGTCGCCGCGAAGACGCTCTCGTAGCGATAGATTTTCTGCCGAAGCTCTGCGGTGGTGATGTCGACTCCGATGGCCTCCATCCCCGGGGTGCGCGGCGGTGGTACCGTCGAGCAGCCGACGCTCCACGCCAAGACAACGATGGCCAGGTACCTGATGCGCGTGAATCCTCCCGCTCGCTAGATGGACTCCTCGTACGCTACAATATGAAGAGACCGTAACGCTAATCATCCTAATATCTTTGAGGCGATCGCTTATGTCTGGCGCGGACCAGTGTAGGCGGAGACTACCGCTACCGACCGTTTGGTATGCGCCCGTGATGGCCCACACGCACGAGTTTCCAGAGGAGTGGTCTACACTGGGATCAAGACCACCGACACCCCCCACTGTCTGGAGGAGAACGATGCTGACGGCGTTGAAAGATATTCTCGAAGGTTCCGGCGCTCCAGCTCCGGAGGAAGAGATCCACTCTTTTCCCGAGTACTTGGAGCTCGTCAAAAAGGAGCCGTGGATCACCCGGAACACGTTTCAGCTGCTGCACGACATGCTGTTGTCGAGCGGCGTAGAGCGCACCATCGTGCCGGGCAAGCCGATCAAGCACCGTTACGGTTTTTTCGAGGACGAAGCTCTGGTCGCGATGTACGTCGTCTTCGGCCAGCAAAAGGCGAAAGCGAATCTCGTCGAGAAGATCGACAACGCCTCGCGCGGGCTCGAAGCGTCGAAACGTCTGTGGATTCTTCTCGGGCCCCCGGGCGCCGCGAAGTCGCGCTCGATGGACGGCATCAAGACCGCACTTAACGTGTACTCGGCGTCGGACGAGGGCAAGACGTTCACGCTGCTCCTGCCCACGATCGACGATCGATTGAAAGAAAAAGCGCTCTTCGAAGAGAACGGCATCTACTACTTGCCGGCGCCGATTTTCGAGCGCCCGCTTCAGATCATCCCCCAGAACCTCAGGCCTCAGTTCATGGCCAAGCTCAACGAGCTCACCGAAGGGGACAAGCTGAAGGGGTTTTTCGAGCGGCATCCTCATTATGATGGTGACTATCGAATCACCGTCGACGGTCTCATCTCCCCGTTCGCGGATCATGTGCTTCACGAGTTCATGAAGGCGAAAGGTCTCGATTTCGCCGGCATGCTGCCGTTCGTGAAGGTCAAGCGCATGATCTACGACGCCCGCACGAAGACCGGTATCGGCTCCTACACCCCGCGCGACGAGAAGAGCCAGGAAGCCGGCTCGCTCGTAGGCAACATCGACTACAGCCTGCTCCCGCGCTTCGGTAGTGAATCCCACCCCCTCGTGCACGACTACAAAGGAGAGCTCTGCGCCGGCGCGAACGGTTTCGTCGAGATCCACGAAATCCTGAAGCTCTCGGATCGCTTTCTCTACGAGCTGTTGTTCGCCACGCAGGATCGGTTCTTCAAGCCCGAAGGGCAACCACCGGTGCCGTTCAACGGCGTCATCATCGGCCATACGAACTTCCACGAGTACAACATGTTCATGGCCAACGAGACGTTCGAAGCGCTGCGATCGCGGACCACGTTCATCGAGATGCCGCTGTCGGTGAATTTCAAGGACGAGGAGCAGATCTACGAGTTCACCTACGCGAACGACCAACGGAAGTGGGCTTCGGACAAAAAGCACTTGGCGCACGTCGCGCCCCATAGTCTCGAGTTTCTGAGTCTCGTTGCAGCGATGACTCGCCTGTACGAGTCCAAGCAGAACCCGAACCTGACGTTGCTCCAAAAGGCGTTGATCTACGCCGGTCGGGCGGATAGCGGTGTCGATAACAACATGGCGCGCACGATTCTCGAGGAGTTCGAGTTCATCAAACCTTCGGAGGGCACGTTCGGGCTCGACCCCCGTTTCATCCAGAACGTGTTCGAGAACACCGAGCACTTCCAGATCAAACGAGTACGCCGCCAACATCAGCCGGCTCCAGGAAGACGACGCTGAGCCCGCCATGATTACTTCGATCGCGCTTCAAAACCCGTGCGTGGCTCCGATGGATCTCTACCTGCGGACCGAGAACTCCATGAAAGAGTCCTTCGCCAACAACAAGGCGAAGCTCGGCCACTTCGTGGAGAAAATCTTGCCGCAGGCCAAGCACTGGATTCTGAGCCAAATCGCCACCGATGTGTACGGCTCCGTGCTCCGGGACGAGTCCGTGGTGGAAAGCACGTGGAAGAAATACACCGACCACGTCAGGGCGTACGTCCACAACACCAAGGTCAAGCACGAAGTGACCCACGCGGATGTCCAGCCCGACGAGAAGTTCATGCAGGCGATCGAGCAGTATCTAGGGATTGCCGAAAAGGACGTGTTCCGCAAGGAACTTTCGGACGCCATCGCGAGCGTGAGCCACTCCGTCCTCCTCGCGGACGAGCCGTCGTACCAGAGCGCCATTCGCCGCTACGTGTTCGAGAACGAGTTCAAGTCGAGCGAGAACATCAAGCTTTTGGGCTGGATCAAGAGTGGCTCGAGCGCCGCCGGCGTTCACTCGAAGGAACAGGAGCAGCTCAACGAGACCGTGAAATATCTGATGGAGAACCTGGGCTATTGCGGAAAATGTGCGTTCCAAGCACTCACGATCACCGCAAGCTCGACCAGCATTTTGGACTGAGCGGCTGGCAGCTGGAAGCTGAAACCCATGTCAGATGTCAAAATCTCCTCCGATGAGTCCGAAGGCGTCTTCAACGAGTTCATCCAGGACCAGCTCGAAGACGTCCTCGACGACATTATTAACAAGGGGGATCTCGACCGCTTCGACGACAGAGGCAGCGACATCATCATCGAGATGGACGACATCGTGCCACCGGAGTTCATCTACGGGGACGAGGCGAGCGGCGGGGGCGGCGGGGGGCAGGGCCCGGGTGGCGAGAAGGGCAAGCTCCGGTTCCGCATACCGTTCCAGGCTTTCATGGAGCTTCTCGGGCAAAAGCTCAAGCTCCCGAACCTGATCAAAGAAGGCGACGGGCGCATCAAGGAGTTCTCCTACACGTTCAAGACCTTCGGCCAAGTCGGTGTCATCCTCGACAAGCGCCGCACGTTCAAGCGGGCGCTTCGCTCGAGCATCGGTCTCGGCGTCTACGATCCGGCAAAGGGGCTCTTCGACGTTGAAATCCGACGTCGCCACCGGCGCTTCAAAGTGCCCCAGCGCGAAGAAAAACCTCGCTACCGCGCCGTCTGCTTCTATATGGGCGATATCTCGTACTCGACGTATGGTGAGCGCCTCGAGATGGAAAAGCGATTGGTGAACTTCATCCATCAATGGCTCGACTTCAACTACGGCGCCGGAAACGTCGAACACCGTTTCTTCGTCCACGACGTCGAGGCGCACGAAGTCTCGCCCACGGACTTCTACAAAGTGAGTAACGCCGGTGGGACGCGCGCGTCGATTGTGTTCGACCTCGTCTCGCAGATTGCGTTCAACGAGTACGAAACGACGTCCACCAACTTCTACGGCTTCTATTTTGGTGACGGCGAAGTGTTCGAAGACGATGCGAAGAAAATCGTCGAGGTCCTCCAAACCGGGATGAAGGCGAACTTCAACAGAGTCGGAATCGTCGAGGTGAAGCCGAGCCAGTTCAGCTACTTGAACCGCGAGATCAAACGGGAGTTCGAAAAAGACGACGTCGTCCGTATGGGGACGCTGCGACAGCGCACCGAGACCGTGGAAGTGATCAAGAGTCTTTTTGGAGTGCGCCGTGCGTAGCGTCCACACCGACACGGTCCTGAGCGAGCTCGAAGCGCGAGTTCTGCACCATGCCGGCAATTTCGGCCGCCAGCTTCCGGAGATTCGCTTTTTCATCCTCGAGCGGCTCGAGTTCGCGTCACTTCTGGAGAAGGATGTCTATCCCACGAGCCCGATCAACATCTGGGAAGGCAAGCGGATGGTGCACAAAAAGCACGCCATCGAGACCGGGCTCGAGTCGTCTTTGTTCTACGAAGTCGTACAGACGGGGAATCCTTCCTACGCGTACCTGAACGACTCCAACAACGCGGTCACGCAGGCCTCGGTCATGGCTCACGTCGTCGGACACTGCGAGTTCTCCGAGCGGAACGTGCTGCGCGATTCCAACCAGAATCGTACCGAGTATGTAATGTATCTCGTCAAGAAAGTCGATCGCGCTCGCCGGCAAATGGGTGAGAAAGACTACCTGGAGTACTGGAATGCGGCGGAGTCGGCGACGACGCTTATCGCACCCAACTCCCGGTTCAACTTGGCGCGATCGACGGAGACCGAGAGATCCTTCCGCGGTGAGCAGCTCCGTACCGATGAGATCGACAAACTCGAGCCGAAAGAAGTCGTTCCCGTGTTCGACACGCTCACGACACTTCTGGCGGGAACAGGCAACGATAGTACGTTCGAGACCGAGCTCAAGAAAAAGCGGCGCGACGAGACCATGAGCCGGAAGGGCTACATCCTCAAAGCGCCATGTCAGGATATCCTCGATTTCTTGCGCAACTATGCTCCGATGAGTCGAGCGGAGCATGCGATTCTCGACTACAAGTACGTGACCAAGGCGCCTCAGGACTTCGTGATGCGCACCCAGATTATGAACGAGGGCTGGGCGATGTACTGGGAGAAGAGGATCATGCACGCTCTTTTCGAAGAGCGTGCGGTCAACGGCGTCATCGACCACGCCCGTGTTTTCGCGAACGTGTGCCGCCCGCGGCCGTACTTCCAGAGGAATCCGTATCACCTCGGCTACAACCTGTGGTGCCACATCGAGCAGCTGTATCGAGACGGCAAGGTGAGCCTCGACTACCGTGAAGAGACCGACCGCGACAAAAAGAACAAATGGCAACAGGACAGCGATATCGACCCCATCGAAGCTATGGGGCACCTCGTCGACACGATCACCGACTACGAGTTCTTGAGACGCTTTCTCACAACCCAGCTCATCCACGATCTGCATCTCAACCGCGTCGACCGAGACACCGCCGAGCGGCTCGGCATCAAAGATGGCGTCGTCGTCGACCGCGACGAGTTCTGGGTCTGGGTCGACCCAGAGCCAATCAAGGACGAGATGCTCTGTTTTTACACGCACTTTTACCGGCCCCGCATCTACATCATCGATGCCGACTATGAGGACGGCGGACTGCTCTTGTACCACCGGGACGACGGACGCTCTCTCAGAAAAGACTGGATTCGACCGACGCTGCGCAACTTGAACTTGATTTGGAAAGCTCCGGTGGCGCTTCTGACGAAGGACCAGCTGTTTGCGGTCACCGGCAACCAGTACAAGAGCGAGGAAGTGAAACCCGTTGTGTTCGAACAAGTCGTCGAGCGCATGCGGAAAGGGGAACGAGCCTTCCGTCCAACTTGAGAAGAGGGTACGGCTATGGATCTGCGAAGCTTCTTGGGTGGTAGCAAGCCGCGGAGTCTCCGGTTTACCGAGTTCGTCGATGCCTTTACCGAAGACCCCCTGGGGTGCCTCAGAACCAGTTCGACGCTGATCTCCGAAGCCATCCAGCATTTCGGTTTCGAGATCGTCGTCCGTAGCGGCGAGCCCGCCGTGAGCTATAACGTTTTCAAAGACCCGTTCTCCGCCGGCACGAACGCCGTGTTCGGCCAGGAGTACTGCATCAAGCAGATCGTCGACGTGATCGAGTCGGTGGGGAAGGAATCTAGCCCGCAGCGCGGCATCGTGCTCGTTGGACCTCCGGCATCCGGCAAAACCAACATCGTCGACCTGATGAGCCTCGCCCTCGAGGAGTACTCGAAGTACGAAAAGGTGAAGCTCTATTCGTTCTACTTCCGCTTCGAGAACAACGGTCGCGTCGTCGAGTTCCGCCCCAGGTTTCGCCACAACCCGATTCTCCTGTTCCCGACGAGCTCGCAACACGATGGCAAGACGACGCACCCCCGCCAGGAGTTTTTCGAGCACGTCAATCGGGACCGGCCCGCCAACGATCGTGTCGTGTTCCCGACGTTCTATCAGAACGCGACCGTAGACAAGAGGACGCTCGACATCATCGAAAAGGTGATGCACAACCCGAGAAACGCGGGGAAGACGCTCTTCGACGTGCTCGAGGAGTACGTCCGCGTCGAAGAGATCGATTTTTCGAATGCCCAGGCGAAAGGCGTCGCGAACATCGACGATATGCGCCAACTTCGCGTGGGCGTCGACCCGGTGAGTCTGGGCGAGGACCATCACGCGGTCGTGAACGAGCATCTTCCCGGCGCCTATCTCTACCAGTACGAAGGCGCCATGGTGGCGGCGAATCGCGGTCTCCTTCACATCCATGATGCTTTCGGAGGCGAGGACGACCGGGGGCCGAGTGAGGAGGCATATAAGCCTTTATTAATGTTGCTCGGGAGCGGCAAAGCGTCGATCGAATCGACCCAGACGCCGATCGACACGACGGTGGTGGCGACGACGAACCTCGAGGAGATGACTCGCCTCGAGCATCAGCTCACGTCGTCGAAGCTTCTCGACCGTATCGAGGAGATTCCAGTGAACTACCTCCTCGACGCGTACTCGGAAATGGATATCCTCAAACGGGACATGTCCAATATCCGCGAGAAGTACGCTGTCGACCCCAACCTGTTGCGGATCGCGACCTATTTTTCGGTGTTGACGAGGCTGTTGCCTCCGAGGAAAGTGCCTCCTCTCGCGAGCTGGAGCGAGCAGAAAAAGAGCCTCTACTACTCCATCACGCCCGAGCAGAAGCTCTTCATCTACACGGCGCAGCCCGGGGATCCGATGGCGACGATCCAAAAGCTCCCCGAATGGCATCCGTTCCGGAGCGAGCTCATCCGTCTCGACGTGGACATCAACCACCTCGACCGCCACGAGTCGCTGATCGCGCGCCAGCCCGATCGGATCACCTTGGAGCAGTCCGGAGTTTTCTCTGGCGACGAGCTCAAGCTCATCGACGACGAGTTCATGCGGGCGCTTTGGAGCGAGCACTACCCCTACGAGGGCAAGAACGGCACCTCGGTGCGTCAGCTGCAGAATTTGATGCGCGACACGATTTCGAACTCGAACGGATTTCGGGTACACGTGGGAACGTTTTTCAGCCGGCTGCGAAAAGCGTTGGCCGAGGGACCGGCACTCCATCGCTGGCTCCCGATGGAAGAGAAGTACAAGAAAGACCGAAAGCCAGGGATGAAGCGGGCTGTTGGCGACACCCTGTTCGAAGATGGTGAAGGGGATTACGGCGACTTTCAGGGCCTCATGAAAGTGGCCCAAGCCATCTACAACGACATCGTCCGGCGCGAGATCACGGTCGCCACGGTGAACCGCGATCCCCAGGAAATCGCTCTCGATCTCAGGAAGTACATCCAGCATGTGCTGCTGCAACGAGCCCAGGAAAACCGCGCCTTCTCGCACATCATGATCAAGCGCTTCACGTATTTCGATCCAGTGACGGGCGAGAAGATCGATCACGCCGACACCGGGTACATGACCTCCATTGAGCGGATCGTCGCGCCGGGCATTCTACCCGAGGTCTATCGTCGCGATATGGCCGAAAGGTTTCTCGGCATGAACGACAGCGATGAGTTATCGCTCGAGGAAGGCAAGAGTGTCGTGAGCTCGCGGAGCGACAATTTCCTCACCTGCTTCGGCCAGGAGTACGAGAAGCTCCTGTCTCACCGGCGCACGATTGGCGACATCAACCCCGAGGAGCTGCGCGATGCGCTGTTCCAAAAGCGCATCAAACCCGAGAAATACGACTCCTACGACGACCGCGTGCGCGGCTTCGCCGAGGAGATTCTCCAAAACATGGCCCGCCGCTTCGGCTACTCCAGCGAAAGCGCCCTAGATACCGTGCTCTTCGGGCTGAGGAAGAAGATTATCGACTTCAGCGAAATCATTAGTTAACGCGGCAATGCCGCTTCGATGTGCCGCGGGATCCGGCCATCAGCCGTCGGACCGTGGTTGCGAAGACCAGATTGGATCCTCAGCAGACCGCGTTGGATTTGATGTCGGAAGCGAGAGAGCTCGACCCCGAGCTCATGGTCTGGGAGGCGAAAACGATGAACCGCCATCTAGGCATCGTGCTCTTGCCTGCCCGCCTGTGGGCGGTGTTGTTCTCCGCGTTTGCTGCAGTCGCTCTCGCGCTCGCGAGTAGTTGAGTGGCGTCCTCTTCGGCGTCGAAGCGACAGACATCGTCGCCTTCACCGCCATGCCTTTTTTGCTGGCGGTCGTCGCCTGCCTCGCGGCGTTCGTGCCCGCGAGACGAGCGAGTCGCATCGATCCCGTCCACGCCCTCAGGACCGAATAGAACTAATTCCGCCTCTCCTGCCATTTCAGTGGATCCTCTCGAGGGTGAGACCGCCACAGTTTAGGTAGACGAGACTGATGAGAGCTTCGGCAGAGTGGAGTCCAAAGCTGCGGTGGCTCAGCAGCCTGATTTTGTTGTTCATTCCTTCGAGTCGGCCGTTGCTGAGTCTCCACGTGACCCACGCGATGACGCCATCGAAGTGGCTGCGGATCATCTTCGCCGCGCGTTTGACGGGCTCTATCCTCGAGCTCATAGCGCGCCGCAGCCATCCTCGGAGAAACTTCTTGGCCCATGTCTCGGTTTTGTAGGTGTAGAGGTCCATGAAGTCGTCGCGCAGAAGCATGGCGCGGTAGAGGCGACGATTAGCTCGCACCTGCTCGCGGAGCACCCGTTTGTCTTTCGCGCTGCGGTTGTGTTTGGCCTTGAGAAGGGGAAACTTGGTGTTCTTGAGGTTGCGCCGGGCAGTCCCTTTGAGCTCGCGCACCAGCTCGCGCCGGGTCTTATCCACGGCCTCGTTCAGATGCTTGACGATGTGGAAGCGGTCAAAGATCACCCGTGCCTGAGGAGCCTTTTTGCCGACGACAGTTATGTACGGCTCCCACATGTCCATGCTGACCGCTTCGAGCTCCGCGGCTCTTTGTGGTCCGAGCTTGCGGAAAAACCGCAGCAGCGTCTTGGCCTTGCGCTCCTTTCCCGCCCAGACGACCCGGCCGCTGAGATGGTCTATTACCACTGTTAAGTACTTGTGGCGTTTGCGGTAGCTGATCTCGTCCATCCCAATCACCCGCAATCCATCGAGCTCGCGCCGCTCATCCCGCTGCTCGGCAACCACTCGCTGGATGATCCGTCGCACCGAACGCCACGTCACTCGGAAATAGTTCGCTACGGCGCTGACGTCCGTCCTCTGTGCCAGCCACGCTACCTCTTGTTCGAAGCTTTTGGTAAAGCGGCTTCCCTTGTCTGCCCAAGGCACCTTTTCTCTGACCACTCCACACCGCCGACATACCACTCGTCGGATCGAGTAGCGAAGATAGGTCCGGACTCCGAACAGGTCCAAGTGCCACCAGTAGCGATTGTAGCGATCTTTGTTCTTGCGGACCTTTCGTCCGCAAATCCCGCACAGAGGCTTCCTCCTCCGTGGTACTACATCCACCACCACTCTGGCTTTGTCCGCCTGGAAGTGGAAACCTCGGACCCACAGGCCTTGCAATCCGATGAGCTTGTTGACTAACGTAGTAACGCGCATCGCGGGAACGCTCTTTTCTCTTTCGGAAAAAAAGATTCTAGCGTTCTCGCCGATGCGCATCTACACATGGCTTACCCTCTCAACCCACGGGCCTCACCAAATGCCACTGCCCCTCAGCGGGAGACAAGGCTGTGGGAAACGCCCCCACGGTTCTGGTCGTTCAGGCCTTGCTCACGACTGAGTTCTCTTCGAAGCCTGGAAGGGCGTTTTCCATAGCCTCCACTAATCGAGCCCCCCCTTCCTTATTCCATATGAATTAATCTTTCTTGTATATATATCAGGAGGGGCCTGTGGGCGCTCGTGGGAAACGCGAAGCGTTTTCCAAGCGATTGTGGAAAACGCCGCTCCACGTTTGTACGTGCTCACAACCTTTCCCTAAACGCCTCTCTCGCCCGGAGTTTCCGGCGTTTTCCACAATCGCGGCAGCGTCCATAGGCCATGCCCTCCAACACAAATCAGATCCCCCGAAACGACAGGAGAACCCTAATTCCTTTCGCCGACGAAGCCGGTTGGGTGGTAGTAGCGGTTGCCGACGACGCTGTCGGTCGGGTCGTAGAACGGGCCGCCGTCGTAGTCATCGATTAGGCCGGAGTAGCCGGCGCTGATATAAACGCCGTTGGCCACATCCGAGCAGCCCGAGAACGGAGCGTTCACCAGTGCGGTCTCGTTCTTGACTTCGAAGTGCAGGTGCGGGTTGAAGTCGACGGGATCGCCGATGACGCCGATCTGTTGCCGCTGGGTGACGCGATCGCCCACGCTCACGTAGCCGTCGGATTCGATGTGCCCGTAGAGACTGTAGACCGGCTCGTCGACCCCGTCGACGTCATGCTTGAGGATCACGACGTCGACGTAGTTGCCGCAGTTCTGGAGAACGGTGACGACGTCGCCTGCCGCTGCTGCGTAGACGGGCTCGCCCAACGTCATGCCCGACGAGCGGAACCAGTCTTCGCCGAGATGTCCTCGAAACCAGCGGCCGAGGGAGCTGCTGTACCAGCTCTCGCCGAGGCCGAGGCTCACGAACCATCCGGATGCGTTGTCGGCGGATCCTACGGGGAACGCCCATGAGCTCCCGGTGGGAGGCAGATCGACGTCGCCGAAAGCGAACGTCGCGTCGTGGGACCACTCGCCCCACCCGAGTGAGTTCTCGGCGCGTGCGCGCCACGAATACAACGTATCGGCGTAGACCGGCCAAAACGTCTGAGCGTTCGTCGTCGGTTGGTACGTGTAGTAGTAGCGCCACTCGGCGCCGTCCCAATAGTGGATGTCGAACGCGTAGCGCGTTGCGCCGGTGATCGCATCGACGCGCATCGTCACCGAGCTTCCGGAGACGGCCGCGCCGCCATCCGGGCTCAGCCCCGTGGGCGCCGGTGGCACCCGCGGGATGTTGCCGTAGTCGAAGTGCGACCACACCGACCACTCACCGGTACCGAAGCTGTTCTCCGCGCGCGCACGCCAGCGATACGCGATGTCGGCATAGGCTGGCCAGAACGTCTGGCTCGGCGTCGACGGCGAGTACGTGTAGTAGTACTGCCACGAAAGACCATCCCAATATCCGATCTCGAATTGGTACTGCGTCGCGCCCGCTACGGCTTCGACGACCAACGTCACGCTTGATGAGCCTGCCGCGAACACGGCGCCGTCCTGGGGGCTCGATGGCGTCGGCGCGGGGGGCAAACGCGGCACGTTGCGAAATCGAATCCGAACCAGACAGACCACTCTCCGAAACCGTATGCGTTCTCCGCACGGGCCCGCCATTGATAGGCGGTGTTATCGAAAGCCGGCCAGAACGTCTGCTGGCTCTCCGCGGGACGGTAGGTGTAGTAG
This sequence comes from Candidatus Marinacidobacterales bacterium, assembly GCA_965237955.1. Classification (GTDB taxonomy): domain Bacteria; phylum Acidobacteriota; class Vicinamibacteria; order Marinacidobacterales; family SMYC01. Next base: position 7,749,371 of record OZ250169.1, read on the forward strand.
TACTGCCACTCGGTGCCGCCCCAATACCAGATCTCGAGCTCGTAGGTGCTCGCGCCGTCGATCGCCTCGACGCTCAACGTGACCGAGCTCGTGGTGATCACGGCGCCGTCCGCCGGGGTCAAAGGCGTCGGAGCCTCGGGGACGGTTCCGACTCGTCCGAAGTCGAAGCTCGACCAGCTCGACCACTCGCTCCAGCCGAAGGAGTTTCTCGCCCGCACTTGGAATCGGTACCTCGTATCGATGAACGCGGGCCAGAAGGTTTGCGAGCTTGTACCGGGCTGATACGTGTAGTACTCCTGCCATGAACCACCGTCCCAGTACTGGATGTGGAACTCGTACGAGTCGGCGTTCGTCGGAGATTGAACCGAGAGCGTGACCGAGCCGGAGGAGATGACTGCGCCCGATGCAGGCGCGAGCCCAGTGGGTGTTGCCGGGGGCTCGCCTCCCGGAGCGACATCGACGAGGATGACGTTGTAATCGATGTTCACACCGCACAGATAACCGGTCGTGTACTGCTTGCCCGTGGGCTCGAACCAGCCCCCGAACGCCTGATAGGACCACGTGCTAAGACTCGCGACGCTGTCGTACCACGCGTACCACAAGGGCACGGGCGAGAACCGCGTCGAGCCCGGCATGTAAGCGTCCCACCACCACTTGGCGGTGTAAATGCCGCAAGACATCTCGCCGCAAGCATCGAGTGCTTCCTGAATCAAGTTCTCGAGCTGGGCGACGCTTCGCCCGGCCGGATAGACTTCGACGTCGAGCCAGAGCCGGCCGATAGGGAGGCCGCTCACGGTGGATAACGCTGCTCGCACCTGGCTTTCGATGTCGCCATCCCAGTAGAGCACGACATACGCGTCGACCGAGAGGCCGCCGTCGACGGCGGTCTGCAACTGCTGCCGGGTAATGCTCTCTCGACCTGGGTGCCGGGAATGACGTGCTCGACGCCGTTCGCTCGCCAGCAGGCAACGTCGTCCGGGGTGATGTTTCCCGACCAATGCGAGACGTCCACCGCGAGCACCGGGTCATCGGCGAATGCCGGCGACCCTGCGAGTAGACAGACAAGGGAAAAGAGAGTTCGGAAGCCCAATCTCACGCCACACCTCCGTGAACCGTACGCCGGAACCAAAGTTATCATCTTTTTCGTCTTCGAGATGTGATGTCGGCCGCGGGGCGAGAGCCCGTGGGGTTCGCCTCGAATCAGGTGACCGAAGCATAGGTAAGCCCGCACGTTACGCCGGAGGCGCAGTGAAAACGTGGGGTTTTACAGACGGGGGTTATTCTGCGGGGGGACGGGCGTCGCAACAAAGATGGTTTCACGTCGACACTCTCGCGGTAGCGATTGGCTTCGTCAATCAGGTCTTGGAGCACGTCCGGACCGTACTCGTCTTGGGTGATGAAGTGGGCCTTGAACCAGCCTTTGCGGATCGCGTAAAGCTCGTTGTAGCGGTAGTAGGGCGCACGGCGCGGGTTATAGCCGGAGTCGGCTCCAGAGGCTACAATGAGCGCGGTTGCTTCAGTAAAAGAGACGGACGTGAACATTCTGGTCGTTCGAGCCGGGGCTCTCGGGGACACGTTGATGGCGACCCCTGTTGTGAGAGCTCTGGGAGAGCGCTACCCCGATGCCTCCATCGACGTACTCTGCTCGGACGCGGCGGTAGCACTCCTCGAGCTTCACCCGCGAGTGGACCGCCTGTTTTCGTTGAAGTGGCGCAACCTGCCGTACGCGATCTCTCCGGAAAAGCGCCGGCTCGAGAAACAGCTTCGCGCCCGTCACTACGACCTCGCGGTGTTGCTCGAGCGAGCCCCGCGATACCGGGAGCTCCTCGACAAGGCCGACATCCGCGAGATCCGGAGTTTTCTTGAATCGCCCTTCGACCCGAAAGCGCACGCCATCGAGAACAACTTGCGCGCCGCCGGCGTCCACGGGTCGACGGATATGGAGCTCGCCGTTTCCAAGAACGACGAGCGCAAAGCCCATGAATTTCTAGACGGGCTCGGCCGTCCCCTCGTGGGACTGCACGTTGGTTATGGCCCCCGCGGCAAGAAGCGCGATCAGAGCACGCGGCTCAAGGGGTGGGCGCTCGAGAACTTCATCGAGCTCGGAGAGAAGCTCGTCGAAGACGGCGCCAACCTTGTCCTCACGGGCTCGGCGGAAGACCGGCCGGATGTCGACAAACTTTCGGCCCGGGTGCCGGCACGCGACATCGCCGGCCGGACGTCGGTTAGAGAGCTCGCCGCGGTCATCCGAAAACTGGATCTGTTCGTGTCGGTAGATTCCGGCCCCGCCCACATGGCGGCGGCCGTGGGGACGCCGCTCGTGGTTTTGTGGGGGCCGGCCATTCTTGAGCAAGTGCGCCCGATGTCGTCGACGTCACCGGTGACGGTTGTAAGACACGCGGTTCCATGTGCTCCTTGCTACGGCACTCCGCTGATGAAAACCTGCCAGCAGAACATTTGCATGGAAGGCATCACAACCGGGAAGGTTTTCTCAGACGCGCGTGCGTTACTCGGTAGGCCTGAAGCCTAGACGCCCCCGAGCCGGTCCCACAGTGCATCTAGCGCTTCGACCGCGCCAAGCGGCAGCTGGACGTCGACTTCGCCCGAAAGCATCGTCGTGCCCGGATTGATCTCGATCGTGGCTTTACCTTGCAGCTTCGCCTCCAACACCGGCCGCGTGATGTAGGGGAACACGCTCGTCGTCCCGATCGAGAACACGACGTCGAACCCGCGATCGAGCTCGCGTTGCATGATCTCGACTTTCTCGAACGGAAGCAGCTCTCCGAAGAGTACGACATCGGGTCGGAGGGGCTCGTCGCACTCCGGGCAGACGGGTAGTGGCGAGAGCCCGGTGTAGTCGTCGACCGTCATCCGATAGTCACAGCTCGTGCACACGATGCGATGGATGTCGCCGTGGATGTCGATTACGTTCGTCGAGCCCGCCTTGCGATGAAACCCGTCGACGTTTTGGGTGAGGATCCATACGCGCTCGAATCGCTCCTCGAACGCGCTCAACACCTCGTGCGCCCGGTTGAAGCTCGCGCCCCGGCTCGCGGCCTCGATCTGATGAATGTACTTCCAGGTGACCGAAGGCTCGCGGCGCATCGTCTCACCGGAAAGCGCTTCCTCGATGGGGATGCCCTCCGGAGTATCGACGTCGTTGTAGAGCCCTCCGATCCCGCGGTACGTGGGAATTCCAGACTCCGCGGAGATTCCCGCGCCGGTGACGCACAGAATGTTCTGCGCATCGCCGAGGAGCGAGACGACGGCGTCGAGCTTGTCGTCTGCATTCGAAGGCATGCGACAATTATCCTACAATCACCGACATGGATGTCTTACGACTGAGCGACGTCGATGAGGTCCAGGCTCTGCTGGCGCGCTTCAAGCTCGGGTTGAAACGTGTTCCTGCGAGCGCAGCGATTCCCGGAAGCTACTGGGGCGACTCCGAGGCTGGGCTCATCGCTGGCGATTTATACGCGCGCCGCGATACCCCTCTGCACTCCGTCCTGCACGAAACCGCACACTTCGTCTGCATGACTCCCGAGCGACGCAAGCGACTTTTCCGAGACGCCGGCGGCGACGACGCCGAGGGAAACGCGGTCTGCTACCTACAGGTACTCTTGTCGGCCCAGCTTTCGTGCATTTCCCGGGCACGTTTGTTCCGCGATATGGATGCGTGGGGCTACAGCTTCCGACTGGGCTCGACCAAGCGCTGGTTTGACCAAGACGCCGCCGACGCAAGAAGTTGGTTGAGTCACCACGGATTGATCGACAACCAGCAAGCACCGACCTGGCGACAGAGAGCGACTTGCCAAGGAGAACGCAAGGGTGGCCAGACAGCCTACGTGGGTGATGCCACCGCCGTACTCAAATAGACCCGCTAGCGAGCCAGGAGGGCAACGATCTCGTCGAAGCCTTTGAGCTTCGCCACCTCGCGCGCAGTGCGGCCATGTTCGGACGTTCGGTCGACGTCGGCGCCCGCCTCGAGGAGAGCCGAGACCGCCTCCGCGGCTCCCGCGGACGCGGCACAGATGAGCGGCGTTTCGTTTCTGCGGCCTTTCGCGTTCACGTTGGCACCGGCTTCGAGCGCAACGCGGACGACGGCCGCGTTCGCGCACCCGAGCATGATAGCGCGATTCAAATCCTCCTGCCGCGCGCGCGCTTCGAGGAGCACGCGCAACGCCCACGGACTGCCTTGCCTTGCGGCTACGCTGATGGCATTTTCGCCGCTCGTTGCGATGCCAGTGCCTTCGCGGGTGGGATCAGCGCCTGCTTGAATGAGACGAAGGAATATCTCGAGCTCGCGCAGCTCGAGTGTCGTCATCAGCGGCGTCTGGTATGCGTCGGTATCGAGAGCGTTCACATCGACCCCTTCATCGAGAAGTCGCGCCACCGCGTCGAGATCGCCGGCGCGCACCGCCTCGTCCAAGAGCTCTTCTTGGCTCTCACGTGCACCCGCATCCCGCAAGAGAGCGACGATGTCGGGAAAGCCATCGGCCTTGGCGATGGTCAAGGCGCTGACGCCTTCGATGTCGCGCTGCCCAGCGTCGGCCCCCGCTTCGAGCAATAACTCGACGAGCTCTTGGTCGTTGCGGCCGGCGGCCACCATCAACGCGGTACGCCCGTCGGGGTCGGTGTCGTTGACGTCGGCCCCCGCCTTCAGGAGAGCACGAACTTCGCTGATATCTCCTGCGCTCGCGGCGCTGAGGAAAAGGAGCTCTTCGGGGTCTTGGGCCGTGGTCGCCAACAGCAGTACAAGTATCGAGCCCATGAGGGGCAAATCCTAACACGTTGAAGAGGGTCCATCCGGGTGCTAAGCCAACACCGCACTCGGTCGACTACGCGGCCGCCGGTAGTGTTACAATCCTCTCCGAAAGGAGAGAGTTTGTGACAGACAAAGCACCCGAGCACGCACGTCCGACCGCCGCGACCGAGCCGGCCGTCCCCGAGCCCACCTATGCAGAGAGAGCGAGAACCCTGGTACATGTCGCTCGAGTGGGAACACTTTCGACGGTGTCGCAGAAGGTGGCCGATTTTCCTTTCGGTTCGGTCGCACCTTACGGGCTCGACGAGCGCGGCTCCCCGACGTTTCTCATCAGCACCATGGCGATGCACACCCAGAACATTCTGGCGAACGACCGCGGGAGTCTTCTCGTCACCGAAGCTGGTGCCGCGGAGGATCCTCTCGGCGCGGGACGGGTCACGTTAGTAGGCCACGTCGCCAAGACTCCCGAGTCCGCGCTCGACTACGTTCGCGAACAATACTTGGCTCGCTACGAGAACGCGTCGTACTGGGTCGACTTCAAAGATTTTGCGTTCTTTCAAATGGACGTGCTCGAAGTGTACTTCGTCGGTGGTTTCGGCGTCATGGGTTGGGTGAGCGCCGGCGACTATATCGACGCCGAGCCCGATCCTTTGGCCGATGCTGCCACCGGCATCCTCGATCATATGAACGACGACCACGTCGAAGCGATGCTGCTTCTCGCCCGGGGCATTGCCGGCGGCGAAGCCGAAGACGCGAAAATGACTGCCGTCGACCGCCTCGGTTTTCACGTTCGTTTGACCACAGCCGAAGGGATGCGTGGCGTCCGTATCCCGTTCACGCGTGAAGTGCGGAACGGAGACGAGACGCGGATGGTTCTCGTGGAAATGGTTCAAAAGGAGCGCAACGCGTAGCCCTTCTCCCCAACGCCACCCGTCAAGTCGCGGTGGGCGAGTGGTAGACTGTTCCCCGCGCTTGCTACAGAGAGTGCCAAACAAGCTGACAAGGCAAGATATCGACACGAACGCGGTGAAGAGACCCATGAGAGGTATCGTTTCCTTGCTTGCGGTCCTGCTGTTTGCCCACCGGTTGTGACGAAAGCCGCTACTCACTCGTCGAAAACGTTGCCGATAGCGAGAAACGGTTTCAGGACGGGCGCTATCCTGGTTTCATCGACGACGCCGGCGATCAGGGCCTGGTCGAGCTCGCGGGCGACACGCGCCCGGCCCTCACGCCGCCGTTTCCGGCGAGCCTGCGCTTCGACGTCACGCTACCGGAAGCAGCTTTCTTGACGCTCGCGCCGGCGCTCATCACCCGCCAACGCGTCGGACGCGCGCGAGTGGAGTTCGTCGTCGTGGTCGAGACTCCGGATGGCGAACGCACCACCGTTCTCTCCGAGCTTTTGCGTCACACCGAGACGAACCAATGGCACCCACGAGAAGTCGACTTGACGCGCTGGGCAGGACAGAGCGTCACGCTCGAGCTCACGACGCGTGAGCTCGAAGGGCGTACCGATATGTTGTGGGCCGATCGCGTGCAAGCGGTTTGGGGCGAGCCCGTGGTTGGAGCGAGCCCGGGCAAGCGATTCGCGGCCGCGACCAATGAGCTCGTGGTGGCGACCACGGACGTGCTGGCGAGTCAGTCGGAGGCCGCCGGGCTCAGTCGAGAAGATGCCGGTAGCCTGTGGCGATTCGCTGTCAACGTCGTCATCGGTGGGTTGCTGTCCATCGTGATCGGCGAGGTCTTCCGACGTTTCGGATCGACGTCGTCGGGCCGGCACGCGTTCAGTAACCTGTTCCCGCTGTTCACGATCGTAACCATCGTCGTCATCGCCGTGGTTCGCTCTTCGCTCGCGCTTTCGCTCGGCCTCATTGGAGCCTTGTCCATCGTGCGCTTTCGCTCGGCCATCAAGTCGCCCGAAGAGTTGGTCTATCTCTTGTTTTGCGCCTCCGTCGGGGTCTCGCTCGGGGCCGATCAAAGATTGCTCGCGGTGACATCGGTCGCGCTGGTGTGCGCCGTCGTCATCGCGCGCTATCTAGGGCGGCGACCCGCTGACAGAAATCTACTGCTCACCGTGTCCGGAGACGCGACGCGTTTTTACGACGGCGATGCGTCGGTTTTCAACCGAGTTCGAGAAGTTACGCGAAGGCTCCGACTGCAACGGATCGACCACGATGGCACGAACGTCGAGCTTCGAGCGATCGTAACCGTCGACAACGACGGAGGGGCGGCGCTCATCGCGCGTCTCCGAGAGAATCTACCTGGGCTTCGTTTTTCTTTTGTCGACGCCGATGACATCCTCTGAAGCCCAACTGGCTACATTCGAGCTCGAGGTGCCGGAGTCGCGATCTGACGGAGTCACGACGTTCCGGCGTGAGATCAAGTTTGCGCTGCCTCATGTCGATTTCGGCAAGTTCCGCTCGATCTTGGAAGTCAACTGCCGCCGCGTGAGTTACGAGCAGCCGACGTCGCGGGTCGTGAGCCTCTACTTCGACGATGTCCTGCTGAGCTCGTGCCACGATAATCTGGACGGTACGCCGCGACGGAGCAAGCTCCGTCTGCGGTGGTACGACACGCCGTTGCCTGAAACCAAATTCTTTTTCGGAGTCAAAAGGCGCACGGATGACGTGCTGGCGAAGGAGCGGTTTCCGCTTCGCTCCGCGGTGGCTGTCGCCTCGCTCTAGATTCGTGAAATCGTTGCGGCGCTATCTAGGGCGCTCCCGGCGCCCCAGGCTGAGCTTCTCCGCGCGCGCGACGAGCCGGTCCTCATTACCGAATATGAACGGCACTATTTCGAAGCGCTCGGAGAGCCGCTCCGGGTGACCGTCGATACCAATCTCGTTTTTTATCCGCAAACGAATGGCGGTCCACCTCGCCGGCGGTTCCCGGCGCGCGTCCCCGAGCTCGTGATCCTGGAAGGCAAGGCGCCGGTCGGAAGCGAGCACCGCCTTCGCGAGCTGCTGTTCCCGCTCGAGCCGTGGGTAACACGATCGTCGAAGTACGTCATGGGCTGCCAGTCTCTTGGGCTCCTTCCCGGCAGCCATTTTGGGCCGATCTAGTGAGATTGTTTCTCCTGGTCGTGATCCACGCTTTGCTGACGCGAGGAGTCTCTGCCGACACGGTCGCCGACACGCGTTTCAAGTATCGACGAGGTTTCTACTCGGCGCCGTTTCTGCAGGTCATTCGATCGGAGACTCCGGGTGCGAAGATCCGCTACACGACCGACGGAAGCGAGCCCAGCGCGACTCACGGCGTGGGAGGCAGCAATCCCGTAGCCGTCCGTGTCGAGTCGACGACGACGCTACGCGTCATGGCGTACAAAGATGGGATGCAGCCGACCAACATCGATACCCACACGTACATCTTCCCCACGGACGTGTTGAAGCAGCCGCGACACGTGGAAGGCTATCCCACGTCGTTGACGCAAGAGGGCATGGGATATCTGGTAGAGCTCGACTACGAGATGGATCCCGAGATCGTGAACCACCCCGCCTATCGCGATGAGCTCGTCTCGTCGTTGAAGTCCATACCGACGCTATCCATCGTGTTGGATCCCGCCGACCTCTTCGGGCAAAGGTTCTCTTCTGACGGCGAGCGGCTAGACCCCCGCATCAGCGGCATCTATTTCGGCCATCTTGGCGCCCGGAGCGAGGCGCGTGCGTCCGTCGAGCTCATCTATCCGGAGCGTCCCGCCGCGGGGTTCCAAATCGATTGCGGGATCGAGTCGCACGGGATACGCGGCCTCAAACGCTCGCTCAAGCTCAAGTTCCAGAAAGAGTTCGGTTCGGGAAAGCTTCGCTCTTCGTTTCTCCAAAACGCGCCGCTGAATGGCGACAGCGCGACCACGAAGTTCGATCGCATCGTGTTGCGCGCCGGGCACAGTCGTTCGTGGGCCGGTGAAAACCCGGACGAGACCTGTTACACCCGCGACCAATGGGTGCGAGACACGCAAATCGCGATGAGCGGTATCGGATCGCACGGGGCGTTCGTCCATTTGTATCTCAACGGGTTGTATTTGGGGGTCTACAACGCGGTCGAGCGTCCCGACGCATGGTTCACATCCGCCTACCGAGGCGGGGCGCAACAAGACTGGTTTGCGGTCAACCACAACAGAGAGTTGCACGGCGATGGAGAGCGGTGGCTCTACTTGCGGGGAAGACTCAAAGACAAGGACTTGAGCGAGTCGAAGAACTATCGAGAGCTCGAAGAGTATCTCGATGTCGCTGAGTTCGCCGACTATATGATCTTGGGTTGGTACGTGAGGCTCGATGACTGGGGACCGAACCGTAACTGGTACGCCGGCAACCGTAGCCGTCCTCCCGGACCGCTCCACTTCTTCATGTGGGATGCGGAGTACAGTTTGTTCGCCGGCTCCGAGCCGATGGCTTGGATCCACGAGCTCTACCGCGCCGACGCGTTCACCGACTCCTGGGACATGGTCGGTTTGTGGCATGCACTCGCGCGCAGTCCGGATTTCATGACGCTGTTCGCCGATCGCGTCTACGAGCATTGCTTCCACGACGGTGCGCTGACCGAGGAAAACGCCATCGCACGTTGGCGTCACCTGAACGAGCTCGTCTCCGACGCGTTGATCGCCGAGTCGGCACGATGGGGTGATGCGCGCAAAGTCTTCGGCGAGCCGACACGGACGAGAGACGACACGTTCCTGCCGGAAGTGGAACGCGTGGTCGGCATCATGACGGGCAACGTCGCCCACTTCATCAAAGTCCTGAGGGACGAAGGCTACTATCCGTCGATCGATCCGCCCGAGATCGCCGGGTCGAACCTCGTGAACCCAAACGGCTCGGGCGTCGTCTACTACACCATCGACGGATCCGATCCCCGAGCTCGAGGAGGCGCGGTCTCCGACGCGGCACTCGAATGGGCGAGCGACGCGGCGCTCACGCTGGCTGGCGGGGAGGTTGTCAAAGCGCGGGTCCGAACCGAACGGGAGTGGAGCGCGCTCCACTCGTTCGATCCGAGCTCACAGTAGCGTATCGAGGTTGACGTACGAGAGCTGATACTGCGGAAATTTCTCGCGAAGGTTCGACATGAGCTCGGTCGTCTCCTCTGGCGTCGAAAGCGCAACGTTCGCCCGGAATTGAACTTGACCGTCCTCGAGATCGAATCTCTGGATGGTCAATCCGTGGGTGAGACTCTTGAGCGTCTCGACGAACGCGCCGTCTTTTTCGTCGAAGAAGCCGTCCGCATCACCCGTCAACGTCAACAGGAGATTGTGTTGACGCGGTCGCCGACTGAGAAACCGTCGCCCGACGATGAAAGCCGAGACGATGGCGACGGAAACGAACGTCAGCAACCGATGCTCCGCCCCGAGCGCGAGGCCCACCGCGATACAGAAGAACAGGTACACGAGCTCTTCCGCCGTTTTGATCGCAGCGCGGAAACGAACGATCGAAAGCGCGCCGACGAGCCCGAGAGCGCGCGCGAGCGACGATTTCACGACGAAGATGATGACGACGGTCACCATCGTCAACATCGGAAAAACGCTCGAGAACGTGTCGCGGTTCGATATCGTCGAGCTGCAACGCTTGTAAAGCTCCCGGATATAGATCGCGAGAACGCCACCAATCAAGGTGTTGATGGCGCAGGTCACGACCATCGAGAGCTCGGGAGTCAGAGTCAGTCCGCTCAACGACGAAAGCGTATCAAGCCGTCCCCGATGTTGCGAGGAATTCCTAGTGCCTTACCGTTTGTCCGTCTGGGCCTTCGTCCGGAACTCTCCGCACCACCAGTTTTCGTTCACGCTCGGCCAGAGCTCGGACGGCTGCTTCGAGTGCGTGTCGAAGTACACCAGGGGAGGAAACCGGCGGCACTTGCCGCGGGCAACCGACGAGCGGACGAAAAAAACACATCGCTCGCAAGCTGGACGGGGCATGGGAGGCAGGAGCATACCCTAAATAGCGACAGGTGTAAATAAGGTGTAGTGTGTAGTCACGTTACCACTGCTCCCGCAGACGTACAAGCACAGGAGTCGAGCGGCTAACGGTCGATCGGCTCGAGGTAATCATCTAGCTCCTCGACGAGCCGGCTCTTTTCTTCCGATGCGAGAAAGCTCGCTTCGAAGGCGTTTCGCGTCAGCTGATAGAGGTGGTCTCGCGTGAGGCCCAATGCCTCTTGGACGGCGACGTAGTTCTCCTCGATGTAACCACCGAAATACGCCGGATCATCTGAGTTGACGGTGGCGCAAAGGCCCGCCTCGAGTAGATCTTTGAGATTGTGGTCTTCCAGTTTCTTGAACACGCCCAGCTTGACATTCGACAGAGGACAAACCGTCAACGGCGTCTGCCTCTTCCGCAGCAACTCGACGAGCTTCGGGTCTTCGAGGCAGCGCACCCCGTGGTCGATACGGGAGACGTCGAGTAGATCCAATGCTTGCCAAATGTAGTCCGGCGGTCCCTCTTCTCCGGCGTGCGCGACCGTCTTCAGGCCGAGCGCCAACGCCTTATCGAAAACGCGCTCGAACTTCAACGGAGGGTGCCCGAGCTCGGAAGAGTCGAGACCCACGGCGGTAATCCAGTCTCGGAAGGCAACCGCGCGTTCGAGGGTCTCCATCGCGGCGTCCGCGCTCAAATGCCGGAGGAAACAGAGGATGAGCTTGGACGAAAGATTCCACTCGCTCTGGGCGTCGTCGAGCGCCCGCCGCAGTCCGGTGATGACGGTCTCGAACGGCACGCCGCGATCGGTATGGGTCTGGGGATCGAAAAAGATCTCCACGTGCCGCACGTTTTGGGCTGCCACGGTTTGCAGGTAGGCGTGAGCTAGCTGGTAAAAGTCCTGCTCCTTCACGAGGACCCGCGCACCTTCGTAGTACACGTCGAGGAACGACTGAAGGTCCGTGAACGCGTACGCTCGACGCACCTCCGCAACAGATGCGAACGGAAGTTTGACCCCGCTGCACGCGGCAAGCTCGAACATCAGCTCGGGCTGGAGCGAGCCCTCGATATGAATGTGGAGCTCCGCTTTGGGAAGGCCTTGGATGAAGGACTTCATAGACGGCTCTGTCATAATACCCCTAGTAATAATGATAGGGGTTGGATGGCAGTCCGGGAAGCGGGGGCTCGGTTCTTGACGTCGGACTTATGGGCTTCCGGAAGACGCACTCAGGACGAGCACGATGGTGGGATCGAGCGGGTAGCGGCCAGAATTGGGCTCCGTAGCCGGTTCGACAAGAAGTAAGGGTTCGACGCTGACCGCAGTCGAAAAACGTGCGGGTCGACGTTCGCGAAACGCCAGAACAAAGGAGTGCAGAGATGGCGAAGTGGGTTTTTGAACCTGGGCATTCTGCCGCAGCATTTCGGGTGCGGCACATGATGGTCACGTGGGTGCGCGGCATTATTCCTGGAGTCGAAGGGACGCTCGACCTCGATTGGGACAATCCCGTCGGCGGCGTTATCGAGGTCACGATGGATGCACAGAAGCTATGGACCGGAGACGATGATCGAGATGGTCATCTGAAAAACGCCGACTTCCTCGACGTCGAGAATCATCCGAAGATTTACTTCAAGGGCCGATTCACAGAGCAAATTGGTGAGACCAACTACACCGTTGCGGGTGATCTGACGATCCGCGGAATCACACGTCCAGTCGTCATGGACGTGGACTACCTTGGTCACTGGGCGACACCGTTTTGGGTTGGCAACGAAGACAAGGGACCCAAAACCCGAGCCGGCTTCACTGGCACGACGAGGATCAATCGCCAGGATTTCGACATTAGCTGGCAGGGGGAATTGGAGAAGGGCGGTGTCGTCGTCGGGAACGACGTTTTCATCACCGTGGATGCTGAAGCTCTGCTCGAAGACTGATACCCTTCGGCGACTGTGAGGAGGTGACCGATGGCACGGACGATGAGCTTTACCCGCAGGGAGTGGCTGGGAACGGTGGGTGCCGCGGCGCTTTCATCGCGAGCCGTGTCCGAGGACGAGAAAACGTTTGGCGGGGTGTTCGAGATCCTGGCGACGCCTTACAAAGAAGACAAGTCGGTTGACTACGAAGACCTCGCCGCCGAAGTCGAGTTTCTCGCTCGTTGCGGAACGCAGGGCCTCGTATGGCCTCAGAACTCGAGCGACCTGCCTTGGCTCACCCGGGACGAGATTTTGGAAGGCATGACCGTCATCGCCAAAGCGGCGAAGGGCACGAGCCCAACGCTCGTACTGGGAGTTCAAGGCCGGAACACTGAGTCGATGCTTGCGTTCGCTCGTCATGCCGAACAGTTGGGCGCCGACGCGATGATCGCCATGCCCCCCAAAGACGCGAAGTCACTCGACGAGTATCGTGAGTACTACACCGAGCTCTGCAAACTGACGTTGCGGCCGGTCTTCATCCAAACGTCGGCGGGCGCTCCCGACATCGAGCCCACCATCGAACTCATCGTCGAGCTCGGCGAAAAGTTTCCGAACTTCGGCTACGTCAAAGAGGAGTACGGAGACACGCTTGTGCGGATGCAAGCCCTGACCCGGCATCGTCCCGGCGCTGTGAAGCGCATCTTCGGCGGAAGTCGAGCACGCGCGTGGACGTATGAAATGCGTCTCGGCATGGACGGGATGATGACTGGCCGACCACAGTATGCCGAGGTCTATGCACGCATTTGGGACCTCCATAACGAGAATCGATCCGACGCTGTACGCGATCTCTACAGCAAGCTCATGTTGATCACGAACCTCGAGAACTACGTTCCCGGATTACGCCCTTACCTCATGAAGCAGCGCGGCGTGTTCAAAACTCACGTCACCCGCCGTGGCGATTTCGAGTTCGATGCCAACGCCGTCGCCGAGATCGACTACAACATGGAGCCGTTGAAGCCGTATCTGCACACATGAAGACGTCCCCCTCGGGTGAGGGGGGGTCTCTACTTAAGTTTGGATGGACCGTACCGGCGGCGTAACGACTGCGGTGGATGGAGTAGAGTTCGTGGTGTCGATTTGACTGTGTGATCTACTGTGGAGTATAATCAACAACAGAATGGCTACGATTCAAGTGGTGCTGGACGACGCGCTGCTGCAGATTGCGGACAGATTCGCCAAGCAGCAACGGGTCAATCGCTCGGCGCTCATTCGTGAAGCTCTGCGAGCCCATCTGAAGAAGCTTCGCTACCAGGAGCTGGAGAGGCAGGAACGTGACGCCTACGAGCGACAACCCGACGACCTCGACGAGGTCGCGCGCTGGGAAAGGGTTGCCGATTGGCCGCCCGACTAGAGCGCGGTGAAATCCGCTTCTACCAGTTCGCGGCGCCGGACAAGTCGCGGCCGGTCTTGGTGCTCACGCGCGGGGAGTCCGTGAAGTATCTTTCGAAGGTCACGGTCGCGCCGGTCACTTCGACGATTCGCGGTGTTGCCTCCGAGGTAGCGCTTGACGTAGATGACGGGATGAAAGCACCGTGCGTCGTCAATCTTCACAATGTTGTTACTGTCGCGAAAGCGGGCATAGGAGGACGACTGACTAAGCTCAGCGAAGAAAAGATGAATCTTGTATGCGACGCTATCGCCTATGCGCTCGGTTGTGAAGGGTCGTAACGTGTGACGGTGAGATAGATGGGGTAGCTCGCCGCGATGAGAACAAGCGCATACGCACTATGCCTCGGATCGCCGAAGACGCTTCCCACCAGAAACGCCAGCGAGCCGACGAGAGCGATGAGAGGCGGCCAAGGGTAGCCCCACACGCGAAAAGGTCTCGGCTGCTCCGGCTCCCGCTTTCGGAGAATGAAAAGCGCAAGGAACCCGGAGATGTAGACGGTGACGTAAAAGAAAGAAGCGATCGCGATCAGTGTCTCGAATGTGCCGCTGGCGACGAGGGCAATCGCGGAGCCCGTCGTCAGCACCATGGCTGTCAGCGGCGTACCTCGCGGATTCACCTCGGACGCTTTGGAGAAGAACAAGCCGTCACGGCTCATCGCGAACAGAATGCGGGTCGCTAGAAGCAGCACGGCGTTGATGACGCTCAGGAGCGACAAGAGGGAGAGCGCGATGATGATACGGCCACCGTCGCCTCCGAAAATTCTCTGGGCCGCATCGGCGGCCGGCAGGGTCGAGCCCGCGAGCTCCGAAAGCGGCAGAGTGTAGACAAGCGCGAGGTTCACCAGCACGTAGATCCCGATGATGCACAGAACACCGCCAATCGCCGACGTGGGTAGGTTTCTTGCCGGGTCCTTGTCTTCTTCGGTGAAGTAGATGGCGCTGTACCAACCGTCGTACGTCACGATCACCGACTGAAGAGCCACCACGATCGCGACGACGGCGGCGGTGAGGCCTCCTGGAATCCGGGGTGCTGCCGTCGCGAGTGACGGCACGGCCTCCTCCTCCGAGCGACCATAGAGGAAGCACACGACGACGAACCCGATCAGCGCCACGCCCTTGAGCACGCTCGTCAGATCCTGCGTCCAGCTACTCGACCGCAGCCCGAGCCAGTGCAGAACGGCGAAGAAGACGAGCGTCCCGATGGCGACGGAGCGGACCCCTCCGGGGATCGCGGGAAAAAGCGCCACGGAAAACTCCCCTATCGCCGTCGACAAAAAGGCGAGCGCCGCGCTCTGGGCGATCCAGTCAATCCAGCCGACCGTAAAGCCGCCGTAGTTTCCGAAAGCACGGCGGGCATAAACGTACCAGCCACCCGCGCTCGGAAGCATCGTCCCGAGCTCGACCACGGAGATCGTGCCGAAAAGAGCGTAGACACCACCTATTATCCAGATAGTGACGATGGCCCAGACACTCGGTATCTGCTCCGCCACGAGCCCCGGCGTCCGGAGGATACCGACGCCGACCGTGCCGCCCACGGTCACGGCAATCCCGAATCCGACCCCGAGGATCCGCAATAGACCCGGCCGGTGCTCTTCCTGTCTGGTCAAAGCGCGTCCATTGTACTGGACGGCAAGTTAGTTTCTGATGATCCGAGCGAGCAGGGTTCCATCCCGACACAAATCAACCTCATCACGAATTGGCACCAGGAGCTCGAGCGCCTCGTTCCGACCCAGCCAAATTCTACTGCTCTGAACCCGCTGATCTTGTCGGCAAAGTCCTGAAGTGGGTAAAAAAGAAACAAAAAATCTCCCGCAAGTGCAAGCAAGTAGGAAGTTAACTAGCTGCCTGATTTGACTTTACGTCATTGTTTCACTTAAGATACACCTCACGGAAGACATAGAAATCTACCCGCCAACGAGGCAGTTTCCGGTCAGCTTGGAACCTATAAGACAACCCATCCGCAGCGAGGAAGACCTACGCAACGACGAGCTCGCCGAGGAGATTGCCGCACTTTCCGCCCAGCTCCAGTCAGCCGATTACCGGCTGTTGGTGCTGCTTCGCGAGTTCGATGAGAAAGGTGGCTGGGCGCAGCAGGGCTGCAAGACATGCGCTCACTGGTTGTCGTGGCGCGTCGGCCTCAATGCCGGCGCGGCTCGCGAGAAAATCCGGGTGGCCCGCGCCTTGGCGAACCTGCCCCTCATCAGCGAGTCCATGCGCAAGGGTGAGATCTCCTACTCGAAAGTGCGCGCGGTGACGCGCGTGGCGACGCCGAACAACGAGGAGCCATTGCTCACCATCGCGCTCGGCGGAACGGCGTGTCAGGTCGAGCGCATTGTCCGCGCCTGGCGCAAAGTCGACCTCCAGGCGGAAAAAGACCACGCCAACTACCAGCAAGACCACGCGAGCCTCACGACCTACGTAGACGACGACGGGATGGTCGTGATCAAGGGCAGATTACCGGCGGAGGTTGGTGCGGTCGTCGTCAAAGCGCTCGAAGCGGCATCGGACGTTCTCTATAAGGATGACAGGAGACGGTCACTAGAGCATCGGCGGGTCGAAGCGTTGAAGCTCATCGCGGAAGCCGCCTTGAAGGCGGAGCTAGACCCCGGCAACAGCGCGGACCGATATCAGGTCGTCGTCCATATCGACCAGCAGGTACTCGAGGACCCAGAACAGCCGGGTCAATCCGCTTTGGAAGGCGGGATCGGCGTTTCCGCGGAAACGTCTCGGCGCATCGCGTGCGACGCGTCGATCATCGAGATGAAACACGACGAGAAAGGCAACGTGCTAGACGTCGGGCGCAAAACCAGGAAGATCCCACCCGCGATTCGGCGCGCTCTCGACGCTCGCGACCCCACATGCGTGTGGCCGGGCTGTCACAGCAAGTTCGTGCAGGGCCATCACCTCGAGTTCTGGGCGGAGGGAGGTGGGACCAAGCTCCGAAATCTTTGCAACCTCTGCAGTTACCATCATCATTTGGTTCACGATGGCGATTATCGTGTCGAGATGCTCGCCGACGGCAAGTTTCGTGTTACCCATTCCAGGGGATGGGTGATACCGGAAGTTCCTCCACCTGCGAAACTACCCGACAAACCGCTTACCGACATCGAGCTCGAAGGTTGGGAAGGCGAACCGAAGTGGGGCTACGATCCGATCGACTTGCCGCTCGTGATCAATACGATGTGGCTCCCGAGGAACTGACGATTACCGGCCGATGTCGAACTGCTTCGTGTACTTGACGATGAGCTGCCGGCCTTTCGGGCCTCTCTCGAATCCGGTGCGATCGAAAGCGCCGAAGTGCTGGATGTCGTTGTACACGACGTAGAGGCGGTGCCGGCGGTGTTCAGCCAGCCGAAGCGGATGTTGCTGCTGACGTCTTCGGTCTCGTTGTTGTACTGGACCGTGGCCTGGAGAAAAATCCGTGGCGTGAACGAATACGATCCCTTGAGCGCCACGACCGACGTAATGAAGTCGCCCTCGTTAAGGTTCACGTTGAAGTAGGCCACGCGTAGCGACGTGATGAACTTGTCCTGGTAGCGGTAGTTCACCGTGGTCGTGGTTCCGACCCTGCGGCCAGAGTAGAAACCACCCGCGTCGATCGTGCCCTGCACCGAGAACGGAGCGCTGAGGTTCGTGTTGGCCCTAAACCCCCAATCGAAGTTTTCGTAGGTTCCGGGCGGGATGACGACGCCTTCACTGATCTCGAACGGCTCCTTGAGGCCTTCGCCGGTGAAGTTCACCGCCGGTAATTGGAAGAACGCGCCGTTCGAAAACTCGAAGTGGTTGTCGATATGGACGGAGTAGGATTCGGTGAAGCCCTCCAGGTCCCAGAACTGTCGCCACAAAATATGCGGCCTCAGCTCCCTGAACCATTCGACGTTCGGAAAACGGAATGCGCGTAGGATAAGGGTAGTGATGTGGCGGTAGTCTCGCCGAGGCAGGAACCCGACCTCGGGGTTGAACTCCGCTCCGATCTCCCGATAAGTCGCGGACAAACGCCATTCGCGGGTATTGTACGAACTTCTGAAGTTGAATCCGTATTGCCCGTTGTCCACCCCAGGTGTGGTCGTCCCCGCCGCCCAGCCGGTGAGATTGATGGCCTCGCCGATCCCGTAGGTACCATCGACCGCGTAGGTGAGGTTGTAGTCGCTCGAATTGTCGGTGTTCACTCGCGACACGAAGATTCCCCCGACACGGGTGCGGTTTTCGAACTCCTGGAACAGCCGCACCACACCGAAGTTGTTGGGCGGCTCGACGCGAACGTCCTCACCGATGTCGTCGTCGAAGACATCGAGGTGGTTGGCTTGGATCGCTAGTCCCCTGGAACAGAGGTTCGTAGCCTAAAGCTCGACGCCATTTTGTGGGCTGGCGAGGCGTGACGACGAAGTCATATTGGAATATTTCGAGGAGGAACAACGAAGCCAGCGCGCAAAAAGGGCCCGAGATTTAGGCTACGAACCTCTGTTCCAGGGGACTAGGAACCCGACTTGCATGCCGGCCATCTTGCCGGTCAACCGGGCGCCGCCCTGGATCGGGACGGATTCGCCTCCGAAGAGGCCAATGCGTCTACTGAAGAACAGCTCGGCGGAACGCGGCGAACCCACTGAAAACGACCCCGCGTTCTCGAGAAAAAACGGCCGCTTCTCGGGAAAGAACAAGGGGAATCGGGTGAGGTTCACCTGCAGATCATCGACCTCGACCTGCGCGAAGTCGGTGTTGACCGTCAGGTCCAACGTCAGGCTCTGCGTCAGCCCGATCTTGGCCTCTCCGCCGATCGTGCCGTCGCCCGAGGCCGCCGACTCGCGCGTGTAGTCGCGAGAAACATCGCCGAGAGCATAAGGTGTTACCGTGAAGATCTTTCGGTTGGGCGCCTCGAACTCGGTGAGTGTTCCCGCAAGCGATACGCGGAACAATGTGAATTGACGCGGGATCGGTGACCACACTGACCGTTCGTTGCGAATGCGGATGTTGCGGGCGAAGTTCACGCCCCACGTCTGTCCACCACCGTGTTGATAGCGCAGCGTGTCGAAAGGGATGCGAAGCTCTGCGAACCAGCCGCTCTCGTCGGTAGAGGTTGCGACTTCCCAGGCGCCGTCCCAATTGACGTTGAAGCCACCGCCGGAGCCGGCCCGCTGACGTCGTGGTCCGCGGCCTCCCCCTCCTCCTCCTCCTCTGCCACCCTGACCGTCGCGGGTGACCTGACCGTCGAACTCGATGCCCGCGGGCGTCGTCCCGAAGACGAACCCGTTCTGCCGGTCCAGGTAGGTATCGATCACCATCACAAAGGCGTCGGTGTTTTGAAGCGACGCATCGCGACGGCTCTCTCCGACGACGATTGTGGAGGGGTCGTCGACGAACATCCACGCGCCAACGTATAACGCCGACTCGTCATAGACGAGACGGATCTCGGTTCGCTCCGAGACCGGCTCTCCCTCGACTGGCTCGAGCTGCACGAAGTCGCTAAGGATCTCGGCGTCGTTCCAGGCGATGTCGTCGAGACGTCCGTCGATGACCGGGGGTTCTGCTACCAGCGCCGCCGTTCCCACTGGTACCCGGGTTCGGTCGGCGGTCGCTGGGGGATCCTGAGCTTTTAGGACAAAAGCTGAAAGCGAGAGGACGATGATCGGGATTGTCGGGTTGCGCACGCGCTTCGTTGTCAGTTCGAATGGTTACGAGTTACACAGGAAAAGCTTACAGTGCTAGACGCGTTGCCCCGTTCGCGACAATACCACTACCGGGCCAGCTGCGCTACGCCTGGTTCAAAGCACTGGGCGAGGGGTGCGGGGCGATGCGCGCGCAACATCAAGTATGGTTGGCGCCGAACACGTGTGCTCGTGACGAGCCCGTGGAAGTCGAACCGAATCGCTCCAAGCGCCTACAAACCCTGAATCCAATCTTTGATCAAGGGCTTGCTGAGAACGACATAAGGCAGGGGCAAAAAAGCATGGCGTGAGGATGGTCTCAGCGGTTCGTCCGTGATAAAACATCCCATGCCGAAAAGAAAATCTCGCGGCCGTAAGGCCGCCTCGGGACGGAAGACTGCCGCAACCAAACGCAAGGCCACTCGCAAAAAAGCCCCCGTAAAGGCCAAAAAAGCCAAAAAAGAGGGCAAGAAGAGGGGGGCTGTCCGCGCCAAGCGGAGTGCTCCGGCGCGCAAGAGGCCGGCAAAAAAGTCCGCCAAGCGCCGCGTAGCGGTGAAAAAGGACGCCCGGCGCAAGAAGCGAGGAGGTAAGGCGCCTAGGGCGAATGCGTCGAGCGGTGTCCCGCTGTATCTTCTGTCGGTGGAGCTCGAGAACGTGCGCTGCTTCGGGCCGTCGCAAACCTTGCAGCTTTCGACCGAGCGCGGGCAGCCGATTCCATGGACGGTGATTTTCGGCGACAACGGGTCCGGAAAAACGACACTGTTGCAGGCCGTGTGCGGCGTTGCCTCTACCTTGCAGGACCGCAAGGAAGTGCCATCGTTCATTCGCTACAACTGGTGGCCCCAACGCCGGCCGTCGAAGGCCACTCTCGTCAGCGCGAACGTGTTGCTACGGCCGCGTGAGGTGGCCGAGTTCTCGGTGCGTTACGCTCCGGAGCGTCGCCGTCAGAGTCCTCCGCCGCGCTGGGATTTCAACCGCGACGGAACGCTGAACTACTTCGGCTACGGAGCGTCCCGCCGCTACGGAAACACGGCGGATTCGGGACGCAAGCCGCTGGAATCCTCGGGGGACGAGAGCCTCTTCGTGGATGAGGCCGAGCTTCTCAACGCCGAGGAGTGGTTCGTGCAAATGAGCCACTTCGGCCCCGCGCGCCGCCAGCTAAGGGAAGCCCGCGCGGCGAAGAAGGTGCGGGATCTTCTCAAATCGATCTTGCTCGATGTGTCGGATATACGGATCGCGACGCGTCAAGGGCGTGCGGGGGTCGAGTTCCGGACCCACTATGGATGGGTCCCGCTGAAAGACCTCAGCATGGGCTATCGCACGCTGATCGCCTGGGTCGTCGACTTCTCCCGCCGCCTCTACGTCCAGAACCCGCGTAGCGCCAACCCGCTGGCGGGGCCGGCGGTGGTCTGCATCGACGAGATCGACCTGCATCTGCACCAACGGTGGCAGCGCAATCTCATGAACTTCCTCTCCGAGGTGTTTCCGAAAACGCAGTTCATCTGTTCGGCCCACAACCGAACGGTGGCGCAAGCGGTTCCCCGCGATGCGAACCTCGTTCTTCTACGGCGCAAGGGTGACCATGTCGAGATCCATAACCACGCGGCGGAGCTTCTGGAAGGCGTGCGCTAGCCGCGTCTTTTCGAGATCGCGTACGAAGCACCGTCAACGGCGAGAGCTCGTTCATATCCGGAGGCACAAAATCCGCCGCGTTCGACTATACTAGAGACTCTCGTAACCGGGCAAAGCCCACGCACGCCCACGATTCTTCCGTGAGCGTGCCTTTGAAAGCAGGTCAATGAAACTCTACGTGGGCAACCTTCCTTACAACGCCTCCGAGGAATCCCTCCGCAAGCTCTTCTCGCGCCATGGACAGGTGCAGGACGTCTGGATCGGCAACACTCGCGTGGGTTCTCCCCACGGCTACGGGTTTGTTCATATGCCGGACGGCTCGAATGCCGAAAAAGCCATATCGATGCTCGACGGTGTCCAATTCGAAGGAAAGGAGATCACCGTCCATCAGGCGAGAGACTGACCATTCCGACGAGCTTCCGAGGATCTCCGCATCTGAAAGTCTGAAATGCCAATTTGGAACGAAGCGATTGCCAAGCACCAGGTGCCGCGGCTCCGACGCAGCAGCTGGCAACTCGTGAACACACTCCTCCCATACGCGGCGCTCATGAGTCTGATGGCCTGGACGGCACCGCGTTCCTACTGGATCACTCTGGCTCTCGCCGTTCCCGCAGGGGGCTTTTTGGCACGCATCTTCATCCTCTTTCACGACTGCGCGCACGGCTCCTTTTTCCGATCGTCTCGAGCGAACGAAGTCTGGGGCGTTCTCATGGGAGTACTGGTGTTTACTCCATATCGAGACTGGCGCCACGAGCACGCACTCCATCACGCGAGCTCGGGCGATCTGGATCGGCGCGGCAAAGGAGACGTCTGGACGCTCACCGTGCAGGAGTACCTCGAGGCGTCCGGCTGGAAACGCCTCGGCTATCGTCTCGCGCGCAATCCCGTCGTTCTCTTCTTCCTGGCACCGCTCTGCCTGTTCCTCATCGACCATAGGTTCCCCAGAACCGGCGGCGGGAAGCGCGAGCGGGCGAGCGTGTACTGGACGAACGCCGCACTCCTTGGGGTCGCTTCCGCCGCGAGTCTCGCTGTCGGCCTCAAAACCTATCTGCTCATTCAAGTGCCGGTGCTGATGGTCGCCGCGACGGTGGGGGTTTGGTTGTTCTACGTGCAGCATCAATTCGAAGATGCTTATTGGGAGAGGGGAAAGGATTGGGACTTCGTGGCTACCGCCCTGAACGGGAGCTCGTTCTACCAGCTTCCCGGGTTCTTGCAGTGGTTCACCGGAAGCATCGGATTCCATCACGTTCATCACTTGAGCCCGGCCATTCCCAATTACAACCTCGAGAAATGCCACCGGGAGCACCCGATGTTCCAGGAGGTGAAGCCGCTGACGCTGCGATCGAGCTTGAAGTCTCTGAGGCTTCGCCTCTGGGACGAGCAGCGAAGAAAGCTCGTCTCCTATAGGAGACTTCGAGAAATCCGGAGAGAGCGCGCCGCCGCGCGCGAGAATCGTGACGACTTTACGAATCAGACTGACGTCCGCTCATCGAGTCCACACGTGATGGTGACGAGGGAAATGACAACCGCCGGGCCGAGCAGTTGAGCGGTTGAATCCGATCAAGCCAAAATCTTCACTGGCTGATGGCGCGCGACTTTCGTTCGAAGTGAGGTTTATCTGCCGAGGACACCAAGCTCGACCGGAAAGTCGCCCTGAAGGTTCTCCCGCCGGAGCTAGCCGAGAGCGAGGAGCGCCGGGCCCGGTTCACACGAGAGGCAAAAGCCATCGCGGCGCTGAACCACCCGAACATCGTCCACGCCTACTCCGTCGAGGAGGCCGACGGCCTTCACTTCATCACGATGGAGCTGGTCCGCGGAAAAACGCTTTCGGAGCTCCTCCCAAAGAATGGATTCCTCGTCAGCCGCTTCTTCGATATTGCGATTCCGCTGGCGGATGCGGTTGCGGCGGCCCACCAGGAAGGGCATCACCCACCGGGATCTCAAGCCCGACAACGTGATGGTGAGCGACGACGGCGAATAAAGGTCCTCGACTTCGGGCTGGCCAAACCCCATGCGGCGATGGGCTCGAGTGCAAGGGACAGTGATCTTCCAACCGCACAAAGGACGCAGGAAGGCCGCATCCTGGGGACGTTTGCCTACATGTCGCCCGAACAGGCGGAAGGTAAGCCCCTCGACGCCCGTTTAGAAAGGCCCGGGAAGGCTGGAGTCGTCTTCGGCCTGGACGGAGCGAACCGGAGAGGTCACGATGTGACCGTTTTCGCCATAGATCTCCATCCGCATCCCAAGCCCGATCCAGCGCGTCTTGAGCATACAGCCGCCGTAGCTGGATCCACCGAGGCTGGCTTGAACAGGCTCGGTGAAAAACCGTCCGCCCTGAATGAGCACTGTCGACTCCCCGGGACTGAGCACAGTCAATTGGTAGAGCGAGTTAAGAGTACGCACCCTCAGCCTGGTGAGCGGCAAAAGCCCCCTCACGTCTACCCCAGAACGGTCGTGGATGTCTTCGCCAAAGCCCTCAAGCGTGCACAGGCGAGGGACCCAGCGCTCCTTGCTCTCGGAAGGGCGGATCTCGCGAGTGTTCCGGATGCGTGTCGAGCTCGAGCGAGCGTGTACTTTCATGCCTTTCACGTCGAGCGACGTTACCACAATCTCGCCCAAGATTGTATACAGTCGACGTGCATCCCCGTTTGAAGCGAGGGACAGTTGCTGCGCTCTGGCGCGTGTCGACTATCTCGCCATCGGTTGAACTATTCGATACCACGGCGTAGAATCCTCGGGTCTTCCCTGGAGGCTCAGGAGCCCATCCCATGGTCGGGCGCGCGCTCTCAACATATTCAATCGCTTCACATACTAGTGGTTATGTAGTGCACTACGTTACCACTACAAGATCCTGGAGAAGATCGGCTCCGGAGGAATGAGAGAAGTCTATCTGGCCGCGGACACCAAGTTAGACCGGCGCCGTCGAATTGCTAATCGATACTGGCGCGGACCGAACCTTACGTCGAAGCCAAAATGGAGCATGACCGTCTTATGTCGATGGCTTGCGTCGTCAGAGGATAAAGAATGACGGCCTCCTCCGCGTTCGGAACGTCCTCCATGAGCGACGCTCCGCCGGCTAAACTGTTGGTGTGAGCGAAGTCAAGAGTCTGGTCCGCCTTTCGTCTGCGTCGCGTTCTCGGATTGCCCGCTAAGCTTCGGGAGCCTCTTTCACTACATCCAAGCGTCATGCCCGCATCTCACACTGTCGAACATCCTGCGGAACTTCTGGCCTTTCTTTTTGCCTGTCGGCCTGAGGTGAAGAGGACAACGGTGCGGCAGTGGCTCAAGTACGGGTCGGTTCAAGTCAACGGACGGTCGATCACACGCTCCAACCACCCTCTGCAGACCGGGGATCTGGTTTCGATTCGCGCCAAGGGCGATGTGCGCGCAGAAGGTCTGTTGCCACCGGGAATGACGGTATTGTTTGAGGACGCGTCGCTCATTGTCATCGAGAAGCCCGAGCATCTGCTGAGTATGGCCAGCGCGACGGAACGCGACGAGACAGCCTATGCCTTTCTGACTGACTACGTGCGCCGCGGCAATCCTCAGAGCCGGGAGCGGGTGTGGATCGTCCACCGGTTGGACCGCGAGTCGTCCGGGCTAATGGTTTTTGCGAAGACGGAGGCGGTGAAGCGCGCGCTGCAAGCACATTGGTCGAAGGCCGAGAAACGCTACCTGGCGGTGGTGGAAGGAAATCCACCGGCGGACCACGGCGTGCTGAGGTCACACCTGGATGAGAGCGGCCCCTTCAAGGTCAGAAGCGCCCGTCCGAGCGAGCGGACACGCCATGCGGTGACCCATTACCGGGTGATGAAGCGAATCGCGACCCGCGCGTTGATCGAACTGACGCCAGAGACGGGTCGGCGCAATCAGATCCGGGTGCACCTGGCCGATGCGGGATGTCCGATCATCGGCGATCACAAATATGAGGCCCGCACGAATCCCACCCTGCGACTGGGATTGCACGCTAGTCACCTTGAATTCAAGCACCCGTTGTCTGGAGAACTTCTAAGATTTGAATCACCTCTTCCGCAGGATCTGGCGCGGCTGCTGTGACCTGGAGGCCTCGTGGAATTGATCGGGGACGATTCCATACTTGGCCATGTCTCGGCAGGGTCCATTCCCAAGCAAGTGAACCAGTTCGTGAACAACAATGTATTCGAGGCACTCCGCTTCGGACGGTGGACATTCTCATATCACGTCGAGTAGGATGCCGCAAACTGGGAGGTTTACAGGATGAGACGCTTTTTTCTCCTTGCTTTCCTAGCCCTCCCCGTGGGCGCGTCAAGCGCATTCGGGGACGACGCCGTTGATTCCGTGCTCGACAACCTCGAATGGCGCAGTATCGGCCCGGCGATTTTCGGCGGCCGCATCGTCGATTTCGCGGTCGTCGAGTCGAACCCGAACGTCGCGTTCGTGGCGCCGGAGACCGCCGGGATCTGGAAGACGACAAATAACGGTATCACTTGGGAGCCGCTTTTCGACGACCAACCGGTGTCGGGCGTCGGCGATATCGCGGTCGCGCCGTCCGACCCTTCGATCGTATGGGCCGGCACCGGAAACCGCTCCTCATGGGGCGACGGCGTCTACAAGTCGATGGACGGTGGCGCAACGTGGACGAACATGGGACTCGAGGACACCCACCATATCGGACGGGTGCACATCCACCCTACGAATCCCGACATCGTCTACGTTGCAGCGGTCGGGCGTTCCCGGGGGTCGAACGAGCAACGGGGCGTCTTCAAGACGACCGACGGCGGCAAGACTTGGAAGAATACCAAGTTCCTCAGCGAGAACACCGGCTTCGTCGACCTCGCGATGGATCTCGAAAGTCCGGACACGCTCTACGCCGCGGCCTACCAGAGGCGCCGACGCGCGTTCGGCTTCGACGGCGGTGGTCCCGAAAGCGGCCTGTACAAGACGACCGATGGCGGGGTGACGTGGACGAAGCTCACGGGCGGCCTCCCTGAAGGCGACACCGGCCGGATCGGCATCGATATCTATCGCAAAGACCCCCGCATCGTCTACGCGATTATCGAGAACGCCGAGGGCGGCATCTTTCGTTCGGAAGACAAGGGCGAAACGTGGAAGAAGATGAGCGATACCAACCCGGGCCCGGCGAATTACAGCGAGATTCGCATCGATCCCCTCAACGATCAGCGCATCTGGGTGTTCGGTGCCAGCATGTACAACTCTGACGATGGCGGAAGAACCTTCGTCACCGATCACGTCACCCGCATCCACGGTGACCACCATGCTCTTTGGATCAATCCGCGCGATTCGAACCACTTGCTCTTGGGCTCGGACGGGGGCATCCACTACTCCTACGATCGCGGTCTCACCTGGGATTTCGTGAACACCCTCGCGATAGGACAGTTCTACGAGATCGGTTACGACATGGAGACCCCCTACAATATCTACGGCGGTCTTCAGGACAACGCGAACTGGGGAGGACCGGTTAGAACCCGCCACCAGCAAGGCATCTCCAACGAAGATTGGTGGCACGTCGGCGGCGACGACGGCTTCTACACCCAAGTCGATCCCAACGACGCGACGACGATCTACTTCGAGTCGCAGAACGGAGTCTTGCGCCGCCTCGATCTGAGCCGGCTCGAGATCAAGACGATCCGGCCCGAGCCCGATGAAGGTGAGGCCCGCTACCGTTTCAACTGGAACAGTCCCATTGTTATTTCGCCCCACGATTCGAAGACGATCTATTACGGTGGCAACCGGCTGTTCAAGTCGACGAATCGCGGCGACGAATGGACTCGTACCGCCGACTTGACCAAGAACCTGGGCGAAACGCTGAACGACGACACCCTGTCGCGGAACAACGGCGTCTCGACAATCACAACCATCAGTGAGTCTCCTCTCGTTCAAGGCCTGCTCTACGTGGGAACAGATGATGGCAACATTCAAGTCTCACGAGACGGTGGCGAAAGCTGGAACAACGTCGCGGCCAACTTGCCCGGCGTCCCCCCTGGCATCCACCACGACGGCATACACGAAGAAACGCACGTCACCCGGGTCGTTTCATCCCACCATGCGGAAGGGCGCGTCTATGCTACCCTCGATGGCCACCGCAACGGCGATTTCGCCACTTACGCGTTCGCGAGCGACGACTACGGTGAAACGTGGCGACGCATCACCACAGGTATCCCCGACGGCCACACGCTGAACGTCATCCGCGAGCACCCGGACAACGGCGCGCTTTTGTTTGCCGGTGGCAAGCGGGGGGTCTACGTTTCTTTCGACGGCGGCGAGGTATGGCACGAGATGCGCGGTAGCTTTCCCCGGGTGCCGGTCGACGACATCGCGATCCATCCGCGCGACAACGACCTCATTCTAGGAACATACGGCCGCAGCATCTGGGTCCTCGACGACATGAAGCCGCTCGAGAATCTGAGCGACGCGGTGCTTGCGGCGAAGCTTCATGTCTTTCCCATTCGGGACGCGATCAACTACCGCCTCTTCCACTACAAAGGCCACCCGGGCCACAAGGTGTTTCTCGCCAAGAACCCGCCGCAGGCGCTCATCCACTACTATTTGAGCGAACCAGAGGCGGTGAAAGTCACCGTGACCGACGCCACGGGCCAGGTCGTCCGTACAATCGAAGGCTCGAACCACGTAGGGCTCAACCGCACCAACTGGGATCTGAGATATGACGAAGCGATCCCGACCGAGCCCACGGAGGGCTCCAACCCACCTCCTGGTCTCGAAGAGGGTAGGCAGAATGGAAACCTCGAGGCGATCAATCTTCTCAGACCGAGAGTCCTTCCCGGTACCTATGCGGTGCGGGTCGAGGCCGGCTCCGAGTCGGCCGAGCGCACGGTCATCGTGACCGACGATCCAAACGTACGCGCGAGCGACGCCGATCGCCGAGCGCATCTCGATGCTCTTCTCGAGCTTCGCCGGCTCATTTCGGATATGCACGAAGCGCACGAGCAAGCCGCTGCCTTGACCGAACAGCTCAATGGGCTCGAAGCGACACTCGACGACGCGCCCGAGACGGTCGCGACCGCGTTCGCGGCGGCGAAAACGAGCGTGTCGGAGCTCGAGCGCTTGCTCTCGCGCGACGAGGGACGGACGCTCACCTTTGGTGGCGCAACCGGACCTTTATACCAACGACTGATGCGTCTCTATGGCATCCTCGACACTTACACGGAAGCGCCGAGCTCCCAACGGCAGGCGCAGATCGCGTCGATGTCGAGAGAGCTGAACGAGCGGCTCGATGGGCTGAAGGCCGTCGTCAGTGGCGAGATCGCCGAGCTCAACCGCGCCATCGAGGAGAATCGGATCCCGCGCATCCGACCACCGACACCGAAAAAACCGACGTCTTGAGCATGCTCTCGGCAGTGAAAAGTTAATCGATCTCGATCAGCTCTGCAGCGAAGTGCCTTTCGTCGAAGAGAACGTCTTTCCGCACCCGACGTTCAATGTTATAGTGATCAACCACCTGCTATAAGACGGTGGCTTCAAGGGTTGTCAATTGGAAATTGACTGTCATCACGTTGCTACCCGCCGATCGCAAGGCGCCGAAATCGATTCGATAGCGCAAAAAGGAGAAAATTCATGAGCTCACTCGACCGCCGCACTTTCTTGAAAACCACCGCGGCTAGTCTCGCGGTTGTGCCTGCGAGCCGGGCGCTGGCAGCGCCCTCCGACGAGGACCCTCTGGGTGTGCGCCGCGACTTCCCAATCACCGACACGCTTACCTACCTCGACACTGCCAACCGCGCACCTTTTCCGATAGCGGTGAGGGATGCCACCGTCGCTTATGCGGACGTGAAGATGCACATGGGTTTCGCCGCCCGCAGGGACCAGATTCGAGAGGAGGCGCGCGAGCGGTTTGCCGCGCTATTCGGCGCCAAGCCCGAAGAGATCGCCATTCTCTACTCCACGAGCGACGGTGAGAACATCGTCGCCAGCGCTCTCGACCTCGGAGCTGGCGACAACGTCGTCATCGACGAGCTCCACTTCGTGACGAGCTTCGTCCTGTACCGAGAACTCGAGAAAGAGAAAGGCATCGAGCTCCGTATCGTGCCTCAGCGAGACGGTCGCTCGGACATGGAGGATTTCGACGCCCGCATCGATGGCAAAACGAAGCTCGTGTCGGTGGCGTGGGTCTCGAATCGTAACGGCTTTCGCGAGGACGTGCGAGGCTTGGCGGAGTTGGCGCACCGCAAGGGCGCTTTCCTCTACGCCGACGGCGTCCAGGCCATCGGACACTTCCCCACCAGCCTCACCGAGGAGGGCGTCGACTTCGTCACCACCAACTCGTACAAGTGGCTGTTCGCGAGCTACGGCGCCGCGCCTTTCTTCGTCCGTGAGGAGCTCCTCGATCGGATCCGCCCGGACCGCTACGGCCACCAGCAGACCGAGGAGACGCTCGACAACTACCACTACCGACTGCGAACGACGGCGAGAAAGTACGAGTACGCGGCCCCCGCGTACAACATCGTCTATCAGTTGAACGCGGGCCTCGGGTACTTGAAAGAAGTCGGCCTCCACCGCATCGAAAAGCACACCGTGGCGCTCGCCCACGAGCTAAGAGACGGGCTTGCGAGTCTCGGATTCGACCCCTGGACGCCTCCTAAGAACAACTCCCCTATCGTCAGCTTTGCTCACGGACGAGACACTGACGAAATGCAGAAGCGCTTCGACAAGGAGGGCATCGTCGTCACCTTCCGCGAGAAGGAGGGTTCGGTGATTCGGGTGTCGGTCTCGCTGTTCAACAACCGAGCGGATATTCACAAGCTGCTGAAGGTGCTGGAGACGGTCGCTTAGTGCCAACAAAAACCCGCGAAGATATCGGTCTCGCGTGTCTTGCCGCGTCAACTGGTTGGAGGAGCCCGCACGGCGCTCTGAAGTTCGGGCGTGAGACCCGGACTCCGGCGATGCAGGCCGGACTCGCCACCCGGCGACTCACTTTCCGCGAGGTATTCGTGTGTCTGCCGTCATCCTTATTAGGGTTCTCCTGTCGTTTCGGGGGATCTGATTTGTGTTGGAGGGCATGGCCTATGGACGCTGCCGCGATTGTGGAAAACGCCGGAAACTCCGGGCGAGAGAGGCGTTTAGGGAAAGGTTGTGAGCACGTACAAACGTGGAGCGGCGTTTTCCACAATCGCTTGGAAAACGCTTCGCGTTTCCCACGAGCGCCCACAGGCCCCTCCTGATATATATACAAGAAAGATTAATTCATATGGAATAAGGAAGGGGGGGCTCGATTAGTGGAGGCTATGGAAAACGCCCTTCCAGGCTTCGAAGAGAACTCAGTCGTGAGCAAGGTCTGAACGACCAGAACCGTGGGGGCGTTTCCCACAGCCTTGTCTCCCGCTGAGGGGCAGTGGCATTTGGTGAGGCCCGTGGGTTGAGAGGGTAAGCCATGTGTAGATGCGCATCGGCGAGAACGCTAGAATCTTTTTTTCCGAAAGAGAAAAGAGCGTTCCCGCGATGCGCGTTACTACGTTAGTCAACAAGCTCATCGGATTGCAAGGCCTGTGGGTCCGAGGTTTCCACTTCCAGGCGGACAAAGCCAGAGTGGTGGTGGATGTAGTACCACGGAGGAGGAAGCCTCTGTGCGGGATTTGCGGACGAAAGGTCCGCAAGAACAAAGATCGCTACAATCGCTACTGGCGGCACTTGGACCTGTTCGGAGTCCGGACCTATCTTCGCTACTCGATCCGACGAGTGGTATGTCGGCGGTGTGGAGTGGTCAGAGAAAAGGTGCCTTGGGCAGACAAGGGAAGCCGCTTTACCAAAAGCTTCGAACAAGAGGTAGCGTGGCTGGCACAGAGGACGGACGTCAGCGCCGTAGCGAACTATTTCCGAGTGACGTGGCGTTCGGTGCGACGGATCATCCAGCGAGTGGTTGCCGAGCAGCGGGATGAGCGGCGCGAGCTCGATGGATTGCGGGTGATTGGGATGGACGAGATCAGCTACCGCAAACGCCACAAGTACTTAACAGTGGTAATAGACCATCTCAGCGGCCGGGTCGTCTGGGCGGGAAAGGAGCGCAAGGCCAAGACGCTGCTGCGGTTTTTCCGCAAGCTCGGACCACAAAGAGCCGCGGAGCTCGAAGCGGTCAGCATGGACATGTGGGAGCCGTACAGAACTGTCGTCGGCAAAAAGGCTCCTCAGGCACGGGTGATCTTTGACCGCTTCCACATCGTCAAGCATCTGAACGAGGCCGTGGATAAGACCCGGCGCGAGCTGGTGCGCGAGCTCAAAGGGACTGCCCGGCGCAACCTCAAGAACACCAAGTTTCCCCTTCTCAAGGCCAAACACAACCGCAGCGCGAAAGACAAACGGGTGCTCCGCGAGCAGGTGCGAGCTAATCGTCGCCTCTACCGCGCCATGCTTCTGCGCGACAACTTCATGGACCTCTACACCTACAAAACCGAGACATGGGCCAAGAAGTTTCTCCGAGGATGGCTGCGGCGCGCTATGAGCTCGAGGATAGAGCCCGTCAAACGCGCGGCGAAGATGATCCGCAGCCACTTCGATGGCGTCATCGCGTGGGTCACGTGGAGACTCAGCAACGGCCGACTCGAAGGAATGAACAACAAAATCCGGCTGCTGAGCCACCGCAGCTTTGGACTCCACTCTGCCGAAGCTCTCATCAGTCTCGTCTACCTAAACTGTGGCGGTCTCACCCTCGAGAGGATCCACTGAAATGGCAGGAGAGGCCTTATTAGTAAGCATCCGCGCGATCACGTGCGCCGTGCCGAGCCGGCTGCCGACCGCCCCGATCGTGGACGAGCTTCTGGCGGCCTGAGTAACAGTTGATGGCGGAAGCACCACGTAGAGATTGGTGGCGGCGATGTTCTGCTCCTGCGCCTCGACGCACATCGTGGCAAAGTCACGGTTCTCCCTTTGCACTTGTTCGAGCTCGCTTGTGAGAGACAATTTCTCCCCCTCGATCGGGTCGCGACTCGGGCACGATGGCGCGCGCACCGCGGCACCGCGTCGTCCATAGCGCGGGCCTCAATCGGATTCGGGTAGTGGTCTAGTTACACTTTCTCGCCCGTGATCTTGTGCATCTTGCTGCCGAGCTCCTCGAGCTCATCGGCAAGCGCGTTCAGAAGAAAGTCGAACTCGGTCGCGGAGGGGCGAAAGACGTCGACGAAATTCTCGCCGGCGAGAAGCGCGTGGAGGCGCGATTTCTGGAGTGCGCTCGAAAGCATGAACTGCATGCCGTGTAATTGCAGGCCCTCGAAGCCCTTCTCACCTGCCCCGCCGCGTCGGTTCCAAACGACGCTAGCCGCGATCTCGTACAGGCAGGGCTGCCGGTAGAAGGAGAGCTTGACGTCGACGTCGCTCCCGGGATCCAGCCGGCTGTCGATCACGATGCAGGCACCGGTCACCGAGAGGTTGGTCAGCTCACCGAAGGCGATCTGCTGGGCATTCCTGAACACCGCCGCGGGCGCGACGTGTGTGGGTGCCATCCGTCGAATCGTTCGCTGGACGTCGAATCCCTTCTCCATGGTTCAGCCTTGCGAGGGCCGGGCGGCTCCCTCCCCACAGAGCGATCGGCCCTTGCCTGCCACTTGAAAGCAAGATACCTGCCACGGCCTAAGCCGTTGCTGTGATGCAACTTAGATCGTTGCGCAAAAAAGCGACTTGTAAGGAATACCGACAGACTCTACGGGAAGTTGCTAGGTAACTAGCAGACCGAACACGTCTTAGGTCAAATCAGACCCCGGCGTCAGTTATTCCGACAGTTGACGGCCCTAGAAGGAGGTCCCCCGCCCCCAATTTCGTCTCTATATGGGATGCGTAGCCGTCGACAATTCCGGGCGAAGCTGATTTGACGCCACGCTTATAGCAAGGCTTCCTGGCAGGAGAAGAGGCCTGATGATGTCTATCCTCGATGTCCCGAGCTTCGGAGAGATCGGGCCCGAGGGGTAGGTCTTAGACTACGGAAGTCTTGATGCTGTGAGCTCTTGGCTGCTTCGAGCTCACTCTTTTCCCGCTTGTGCCGCACCTCGCACCTGGATAAAATGCCCTCCGCGTTCGCTAGGTCGATCGCAAATTAGGAGCCTATTGTATGAACCTCACGCAATTGTTTTACCGAGCCGCAGCAGTACTCGTATACGTGGCGGCAATCGGATGCAACCAGCCGGCGAAATCGGTGACCGAGGAAGCAACAACTGCCAGTAACGATGGAACGGGCACCCCGCAGTTCCAAGTCGATCCTTTCTGGCCGAAGACGCTGCCGGACGAGTGGCTCATAGGGCGAATAGCCGGGATGGCGGTCGACTCGCAGGACCGAATCTTTGCCCTTCAGCGGCCCGGGAGCCTGACTCGGAGCGAGCTCGGCTTGATGCAAGATCCGCCCATGTCGCTGTGCTGCAGGCAAGCTCCTCCGGTCCTGGTATTCGATGCGGAGGGCAACCTTCTCGACTCTTGGGGTGGTCCGGGGGAGGGCTACGATTGGCCCGGCACCGAGCACGGCATATTCGTCGACCACAACGACAACGTCTGGGTCGGCGGCGAAGGCATCGGCGACCCAGACACCCTGTTGGACCACAGCGTACACGGGGAGGACAGCCCGCGGTGCCGCGATCACTTCGTGCTGAAATTCACGAATGACGGCAAGTTCCTCATGCAGATCGGCAAGGCGGGCAGGACCGGCGGCAACAACAGCACGGAGTTCCTGGGACACCCGGCAGACATCGAAGTCGATCCCGAGACGAACGAGGTGTTCGTGGCCGACGGCTACTTGAACAAGCGCGTGATCGTGTTCGATGCGGAGACGGGGGAGTACAAGCGGCACTGGGGCGCCTACGGCAAAGTGCCGGACGAAGCCCCGATGGTCCGGTTCGATCCGGACGCTCCCATCTCAGAGCACTTCGGCGATTCTGTGCACGGGATTCGAATCTCCAAGGACGGACTCGTGTATGTAGCGGATCGCGGTAACAGCCGTATTCAGATCTTCCAGAAGGATGGCACCTACGTGGAAGAGCATTTCATCATGCCAGAGACCCGGCGCGGGCCCGCGAGCGGAACGGTCTCGGATATTGAGTTATCACCAGATGAGGAGCAGACCTTTCTCTATGTCGCCGATAGCAACAATCAGCGGGTCTGGATCCTGCGACGAAACGACATGGAGATTCTCGATTTCTTCGGCCGCCGCGGACGCGGCGCGGGTGAATTCCACTGGCTGCACAAATTCGTTGTGGACTCCAAAGGCAACATCTACACCGGCGAAGTGCACATGCAGCGGCGCCTCCAGAAGTTCGAGGTGCAGTAGGCGCGGCGACCGATCGTTCAGGCTAGTTCTTTGTCGGCATAATTATTGGTGGAATATTCTCCTCCTGGATGATCTCATTGAAGGCGACTACGTCTTCATCAAGAATCTCCTGGAGTTTGTCAAGGTGTATCGCGAGTTTGGTTCAAGCTCCTCAAAACTCTCGTAGGAACCGTCCGTTGGCCGAGCCTCTGCACCGAGGACAACTCCTAAGACATAAAAGAAGCGAGTATCCAACTGGGGCGGGAAATTGATCATCATATCGGCACCCTTCTCGTATTCTGTTTGTATCAGCTGTTGTTCGACCGACGTGAGTTTCTCGCTCAGCTCATCGGCAATCTGAACAACTGAACCGCCCCGGGTTTCCCGGAGACTCCAACTCTTGAGAGGATGGAGTCATGACAAGACGAAGCAGGTATTCACCGGAGGTGAAAGAGCGCGCAGTGCGGATGGTTTTCGACCAGCAGGCTCAGCACGAATCTCAGTGGTCAGCGATCTCATCGATTGCGTCGAAGATTAACTGTACGCGGGAAACGCTACGCACGTGGGTGCGGCGAGCAGAGCGTGATACTGGGAAACGAGCGGGACTGACGACGGACGAGCGTCAGCGGCTGAAGGAGCTCGAACGAGAGAACCGTGAGCTAAAGCGGGCGAACGAGATCCTTCGCAAGGCGTCGGCGTTTTTCGCCCAGGCGGAGCTCGACCGCCGACCGAGGTGATGTCGTTCGTCGACGAGAACCGTGAGAGTTACGGGGTCGAGCCGATCTGCCGGACGCTCCCGATCGCCCCGTCGACCTATTACGAGCAGAAAGCGCGAGAGAAGGACCCAAGCCGCCTGCCAGCGAGAGCGAAGCGCGACGTCCAACTCCGCGGCGAGATTCGTCGTGTACGGCAAGAGAACTTTGACGTGTATGGCGTGCGCAAGGTCTGGCGTCAGCTTCGCCGTGAGGGCCGCGACGTGGCTCGATGCACGGTGGCCCGTCTAATGCGTGAAATGGGTCTTCAGGGCGCGGTCCGTGGACGTCGATTCAAGACGACGAAGCCGGATTCGAGCGGCGCTCGCCCGATGGACCTCGTGGAGCGCGACTTCAACGCCACACGCCCGAACGAGCTCTGGGTCTCGGACCTGACCTACGTTGCCACGTGGCGCGGCTTCGTGTATGTCGCCTTCGTCATCGACGTCTTCGCTCGACTCAGCGTCGGTTGGCGAGCGACGACATCGTTGACTGCCGGCATCGCTCTCGATGCGTTGGAGCAGGCGCTGCACGAGCGCCGACTAAACCCAGAAGATACATTGGTGCATCACAGCGACCGCGGCGTGCAGTACGTCTCGATCCGTTACACCGAGCGGCTCGCCGAGGCGGGTATTGAGCCGTCCGTCGGCAGCCGAGGCGACTCTTACGGTAACGCTTTGGCTGAATCCATCATCGGCCTCTACAAGACCGAGGTGATCCGTCGACGTGGGCCCTGGCGTGGTCTCGAAGACGTTGAGTTCGCCACCCTCGAGTGGGTCCATTGGTACAACACGCAACGACTCTTGGAGCCGATCGGAAATGTCTCCCCCGTCGAGTACGAGATGAACTACTATCGGTCGCAGGAAGGCTCGCTAGAGATGGCGAGACTCAACTAAAACAGTCTCCGGAAAACCCGGGGCGGTTCACAACAGGCAGATTCAATTGAAAAGACTGCCAACTGTTTCCATCATCGAAGGAAATATACATGCCAAACTCAGTGCCGGCATAAAGGAGCCCTTTACGGTCAGGATCCTCGCGAACAACCCTGACAAAGTGGTTGGAGGGAATGCCGTTGTTAACCGTTATTAGACACCAGTTCTTGCCGGAATCATTGGTTCTGAAAATGTAAGGCGTAAAATCGTCTTCGCGGTACTTGTGCACCACTACAAAAGCCCGGCCTGGATCGTGGGCAGAAGGCTCGATCACGTTTGCCGTTCCCCATTCAGGCATTCCCTCAGGGGTGATGTTCTCCCCTCCCCGGCACGCCAACGGACCTTGATTTTTCCTATTGATTCGGGGACGGCGACGCACTTCGGCATCTGGGATGCGGCGAGCAGCGGAGACACGGTACAATTCGGCCCTGGAGACCTCACGATTACAGAAGACTAGGAGTGTCTTGTGCGTGTCGCAGCCGTGATTGCTGTTCTCTTTATTGCAGTCTGGATGTTTTCTGCGCTCGTTATGGCAGATGAGCCACTTACGCTAGAGAACAGAGTTTCTACGCTGGAGGCACTGCATGGCATTGATCGTTCAACTCCGACTGCTGAGGAGTCGTCTACGGCAACTGGCGTACCACCCACCGCAACTGCGACGAACACGGTAGAACCGGCTGCAACAAACGAGCCGCAGGGCTGCACGGTCCCGGACGGTGCGGATGTCTGGCACGCGCCGACCGACCACGAGCATGGTGACGCGCCGCCGCAATGGGCCGACGACTGGAGTTGCGCGCAGTTCGGGCATCACGTCATCTACGGCCGTGACGAGCAGACGCCGGACGAGAATCTGTACAAGCACATAGCGTTCAAGGGCTATGGCTGGACGGCGATGGCGGACAACGGCGTGCCGGTTGATCTCTACTTGCGGTTGCACATGCAGACCAACCCGCTGGGACGGGCGGCGCGGTACCACAGCTACGAACTGTACGCAGGCATCAACGGGGATGTCGTCGGCTTCTGGCAGGGCTGGCTCGACTTCGGGCCGTCGCCGGATGCGCGGGACTCCTTTGCCGACGACCACCTCTGGCTTATCATCCCGCGGTACGACCCCGCCAACCACATGGTCGGCTTCGACCCGGCCAGTAATCCGTTCTACGAGCCGAGCTATTCGGGGCGTGAGTTCTGGTACTCGCAATTGGCGACGGATGGCGGCTGGGAGCCGGTCATCATTGTCGATGTCTACGATCCGACCACCTACTACAGCGTTGGGGAATCGACCGATCCGCAGACGTGGCAGACCACGGGTGACTACGGACTGGACCGGAACGTGACGCTACGCTGGATAGCCGCTGGCTCGACGGTCGTAACGGTATCCGGGCAGCCCTATCTGAATCGCAACATGGACGACCCACGCGGCTGGTTCTGCGCTACGCCGACGGGGACGATCACCTCGGCCGGCTTGGAGGTCTGTGCGGCGGGCAGCCTGCCGCAGTACATCGCGCAAGCCATGCCGACGATAGGCGATACCAGCGAGCGAGCGGAGTACCGCAACCAGTGGGCGTGCCCGACATGCTCGCTCCCGAACTAATGGGGTAGCCTGTGACGCAATTCTTCACGAGCTTTGATGACAGTCCTGCGCTCTCGGAAGAGTGGCATACCACTGATGGTGCGTTCTCCATCGAGACGACAGGGCTGCCCCCCCTCCTCCTCCGAAACAATCCGCCCGGCGGGAGACACTCCTCAACCCGCCTTCCCCTGTTTGCTCGAGTTCTGCTACCCTCACCGGGACTCAAATCGGACTGCACAGCCCTATCCTCGCGGGAAAAATTCGAGCGGGTCGGCGATGGACACCTATGAATTTTCCTATCCTTTTTTCGCTATTGCGAAGGGGACTCCCGTCCCGCCACGATCCGTGGCAGGTTGTTCTCCTCGAGTGTTTGGTTGAATGCGGGTAGCTCGTTCTCGAGCAGCTCATCTAGCTCCCGATGGTATTGCTGGAGCATCCCCTTGAGAAGCTGGTGCACCTCGTGATGTTGGTCGATCGGCCGGAAGTCGGCAACCGCGACCGCTCCGGCCAGGTAGGCGATCTTGCCCGCCAGCATCGCCGGCCAGCGGGCAAAGTCCTGACCGGTGCCGGTAGCCCGCAGTTGGAGCATGTTTCCTTCCAGAGTGACGAACGTACCCGCAAGCTCGTCGGCGTTCGAGACCATCGCCTCGGGGTCAACTGCTAGCTCCTTCGCCACGGCCTGCAGGTCCCGGAGCTGGCGGCGGATCCATTCGATACGGTTGATCGAATCGGCCAGGGCGCTCATGTCCTTGTGGAGCTCGAGCATCATCTCGGTTTGAAGCCGGATATCTTCCTCGGTGCCCTTGGAGTGCGGGTCCTTGAGAACCTGGAGCTCCTGGGTGTACTCTTTGTCACCCATTTGAAGCGTGAGGTTGTAGGTGCCCGGAGGCATCAGCACGGAGACGCGCCTTACGGGATGGGAGCGCGTGCGCTCGTCGGAGAGCTCGACCCAGTCAGCATAAAGCGGCTTGGTTCGTAGTTTGATCTCGGTCGAGCGCTCACCCTTGAGGTCCCACCAGATGCGGTTGATTCCAGCGTCCTTAGTGCCATCGAGCGTGCGCACCGTCTCGCCATCCGCGGTCTTGACGATGATCTTGACGTCTCCTTCCTGCGTGTCTTTTAGCCAATAGTTGATCGAAGCTCCGTAGGGCAGGTTCTCGCCGGCCGACGGGTCGTTGAACATGGTCATCGGCGCGGTAATCGGTCGGAATCGGTACGCTTGCCGGGGCTCGAAGAGGTGCGCCTCCGAAGCCGCGACCTCTGTCGTGAGCTGCTGGAGCGGCGTGATGTCGTCGAGGATCCAGAAACCGCGGCCGTAGGTGCCGACGACGAGATCGTTGAAGTGCTCCTGTACCACGAGCCAGTACATCGGTGTCGAAGGCAGGTTGTTCTGAAACGATTGCCAGCTGGCGCCGTCGTTGAAGGAAACATAAAGGGCGTTCTCGGTGCCGAGGTACAAAAGTCCCGGCCGCGACGGATCTTGGCGAATGTTCCTCGCGTAGCTCAGGACGGAGTCGGTGATCCCGCTCGTGATCTTCGTCCAGCTCTCCCCGAAGTCCTCTGTCTTGTAAACGTAAGGCTCGAACCGGCCCACCTCGTGGAAGTCGACGGTGATGTAGGCTTTGCCTGCGTCCCACCTGGAGGCGTCGATATTGCGCACGGTGCCGAGAGGCGGAAGGTCGGGGATGTTCTTACTGACGTTCGTCCAAGTCTCGCCGCCGTCGCGGCTCACGTGTACGAGGCCGTCGCTCGAGCCGGCCCAGAACACACCCTGCTCGACAGGCGACTCGTCGAAGGCGTAGATGACGCAACAGTATTCGACGCCAACATTCTCGGGCGTGATACCGCCAGAGATGCCCTGCTTCTCCGGATCGTTGCTGGTGAGGTCGGGGCTGATGACGTCCCAGCTCTGTCCGCCATTGGAGGTGCGATGGACGACCTGGCTGGTCACGAAGACCGTGTTGTGATCGTGCGGGGAGACGAGGATCGGGAACGTCCATTGGAATCGGTACCTGACCTCGGCGGCGTGCCATCCCACTGTGCTTTCAGGCCAGACTTCCACCTGACGATACTGTCGGGCGCTCTCCTCGTAGCGAACCACGATACCGCCGACAGCGCCGACGCCGGAGGCGCTCGACCAGATGACGTCCGGGTCCACCGGATCCGGCGTGGCGAAGCCACTCTCACCGCCCCCCACGGAGTGCCACATCCCGCGCGGGATACTTCCGCCACCGGAGCCACCGCTCGTCCGGCTGTTGCTCGGGCCTCTCGTCGACGGCCCGTCCTGGCGGTTACCGTAGACGTAGTAGGGGATCTGGTTGTCCACGGTGACGTGGTACATCTGACCCAACGGCAGTTGGACGCGGAACCAGGACTTCCCACGATTTTCCGAGATCGAGATACCGCCGTCGTGGCTGACGATCATTCGCTCGGCGTTCGTCGGATCGATCCACATGTCGTGATGATCCCCGCCCGGAGCTCGGAGCGGACCCGAGCCGGAAGAGCTCGCCACCTCGGTCGTTTTCCCACCGTCGACAGTGCGGCTGAAAGGCGCAGCGAGAAAGTAGGCCTCATCCGCGTCATCGGGCGAGACCGTGCAGCGTGAGTAGTAGGCGCTGCGGCCAGCCAGGTTGCGGTCGTAGGACACGAGCTCCCATTTTCTGCCGCCATCGTCCGAGCGCCAGAGCTCGCCCTTTTCGGTTCCCTCTCCTTCCCAAGGTACCCCGTCGCTCGTCTCGATGAGGGCATAGATCCGGTCAGAGCTCGATGGCGTCATGCACCCCGCGACCTTTCCCACCGGTCCCTTTGGCAAGCCGTTGCCTTCCAAACGGGTCCACGTGTCACCGCCGTCTCGTGACACGAAGAGACCGCTTCCAGGACCGCCGCTCCGCCGCTTCCAAGTCTTGATCTCGATCTGCCACATACCGGCGAAGAGGATCCGCGGGTTGTTGGGATCCATGACCAGGTCGGAGGCTCCGGTGTTCTCGTCCACGAACAGAACGTGCTCCCACGTGTCGCCGCCGTCGGTAGTGCGGTAGATGCCGCGCTCTTCCTGGGGGCCGTAGCCGTGGCCCAGTGCCGCCGAGTAAACGATGTCTGGATTCTTCGGATGGATGATGACGCGTCCGATGCGGCCGGTGCCCTCGAGTCCCATGTGCTCCCAGCTCGTACCGCCATCTGTGGACTTCCAAATGCCATTTCCGATGGAGACGTTCGCGCGGATGAACGTCTCCCCGGTGCCGGCCCAGACGATGTTCGAATCG
Source organism: Candidatus Marinacidobacterales bacterium (assembly GCA_965237955.1). Classification (GTDB taxonomy): domain Bacteria; phylum Acidobacteriota; class Vicinamibacteria; order Marinacidobacterales; family SMYC01. The sequence continues at coordinate 7,790,409 of OZ250169.1, forward strand.
GACGGGGCCACCGCGAGCGAACCGATGGAATGGACCGGCTGATCGTCGAAGATCGGCTCCCAGTTGAGCCCGCGGTCCTCGGTCTTCCAGATGCCACCCGATGCCGCTCCCGCATAGTAGATCCTCGGATCACCGGGCACACCGACCACCGCGATGACCCGGTTGCCGACCGGGCCGATGTGCCGGTAACGGAGCTTCTTGTAATGCTCCGTCGAGATCTCCTGTGCGAGACTCGCCCCGGCGAGGGCAAGGAGAATCGAAAGCGTTGTGAGGGCACTCAGTTTACGCATGGTAACGCCTCCAGTTCGACGAACCATCACTCCCGCCCAGCCACGACGCGGGGCAGATTCTGCTGACGGATAGGATTGATGACCGCGGGTGGTACTGTCAAATGGAGCTGGTGACTGACAGAATGGGCCAATGAACAGCAAGTAGGAGCCCGCTTCAGCGGGCGTTGGAAGAGGCGGGCTATCTTCTGGCGCTGTACAGCACTTCGCCGTGCTCATCCCGCCAGATGAGTTCGAGCTGAGCGCGGTCGCCGCCGGTTCCCGGTGACACCTCGACCTCGAGAAAGCCTCCAGAGCGCGGATCCTGGTAGTAGGGCTGTTGGATCAGTCCCTCTGGATCTGTCGATTTGGGATCTCCCGGCTTGCGGCCCAGCCGAGAATTGACGTCGATGAGTGCGCCGGTGGAGAACTCCTCGATGCCGCTGGGATCGATGGAGTGATACTGCCAATGCCGGTCCCCGCAGATGATGTAGAACCCCTTCTCGGCGATGCCGGTCTCCTCGAGCCAGGCAAAAAACTCGTCCCGCTCCGCTCGGAAACCGCCGATGTTGGTGTGGTTGTCCTTCTTGCGTAGATCGTCCGGACCGATCATCGGGGTGGGGGAGATGAGCAGCTTGTATGTGGCGTCGCTTTCACTGAGGGTTCTCTTCAGCCAGGCCTTCTGCTCCCTGCCCCAGATCGTCTTTTCGGGCCCGTCCGGCGTCGCGTTCGGGCTGCGGTAGATCCTGCCCTCGGGCAACCATATCTGCAGGTCCCGGGATATCCGATGTGTGCGGTAGGTGAGGGGGTTGGGGTCGCCCATCTCGGAGTACGGCAGCTGCTCGAGCATGATGCGTTGCCCGAGCTCGGGAGAGGGCTCATAGTCGCCGGAGTTGTCGCAGTCGTCGATACGGTAATCGTGGTCGTCAATCATCCAGTACGTCGGCGTTTCGGCGAACAAAGCTCCATAGCGCGGCTGCACGAACTGTTCGTGCCATTTCTGGCGGAGCTCCGAGATCGTCTCCGCTCGGGGGTCGCTGGGAGTGTCGTAGTAAACGTTGTCGCCCGTGCCGACCAGGAAGTCCGGCTTCAGCTTCAGGATCGACGCGAGTGCGGGGTAGCCCAGATGCTTGTCCGGTCCGGAGTAGGGGTCGGGCCGACTGGTGTTGTTCTGGAGCGGATGCTCAGCTCGGTCGATGTCGTAACTGCCGTGAAACTTGGCGTAGTTCATTCCCGTCACGACCACGAAACGAATGGGCTCTGCCGAGTCTGCTCCCGGCAGAGTCTTGAAACGTGCGGTCGGTCCGTCCCGAAGCCGATCTGTCGTGGGACCAATGCGCGTCGTGCAGATGTATGCCGTTCCCGGCGCCAGGCCGGTGAAAGCCGTTCGCGCGATGAAGTCGTGCTCCGGGCTGGCCTCTGCCCTTTGAGTCGCCGGCGTCTCAGTGGAATCAGCCTCGGCTTTCGCAAGGGTGAACTCCACGACGCCAGGCGCCCCGGGTACATCCTGGTCAACCAGCTGCTCTGTCTCAGTCAGGCGGACCTGAACCAGCGCCTTGTCGACAGTGACCTCTCCCACCAGGACACCCATTGCGGAATGCACCTTGGTGGCCGATTCGGGCGGGTGGCCGCAGGCGACCAGGAGGGCGGCAGGCGCCGCCAGCAACAGCGATTTGAAGAGCGGGGTCATGAGGACGTGACTATATCGTGGACAGATAGGCATTTCTATCCCGAGGAGCAGTCCGTGGAACGGCTAGATTGAAGCAAATTCTTCGCACGCGAAGCCCTCCCGAGAAGAGGACCTCCGTGATCACGACCCCTTTGTCTTGAGCTGGGGTTCGTTCTCTTGTATGAAGGCGCGGATGTCGTCTGACATGTCGAGCAGTTTCTCCCACTGCTCCTTGTACAAAGTCACCGGGAAGCGGCCCAATCCGTAGACTGAGACGCCGCCCTTCTGACTGACTTTGAGGGAGAGCCCCTTCTCGCTACGCTTCTTGAGCGCTTCATTCTCAGTGCGCAAGCGCTCAAGTTCTTCCTTCATTTGCTCCGGTGTCATGTCGCTCACAGCCGTCTCCTGGGTCGTGGATTTGTGACGCCCCTATTCACACAAGTTCGAGGTGAATTCTAACGGGCGGGGGTGAGCGAAGCGAGCGCCAGCGGGCCGCACCAACGCGGCGCTGTAGTCCCACTTCCGCGCCATGAGCTTTCGGTGCCACGCCAGGAGGGTGTCGGGCGTGACGATACCAGCCACTTCTGCCAAGAGTTTGCGGCCGAGGGCCTTGCCCTTTGCCGCGAGCCGCCGTCGTTCGTCGTCGGTGAAACGGAGTCTCTTCCCGCGGAGCCGAGCTTTGAGGACTCTGTTCTCCTCGAGCAAGTAGACGATAGCGGCCTGTTGGTCGCGCTGGATCCAACCAGCGATGGCGACGACCAACAATGTCCAGGGCTGGATCGGGGTGCTCATGACCTCAAATCCCTAATAAAAAAGTCAATCAATTTTGTATCGCTGACTCGATAAATTCTGCGATCTCCGCTTTAAACTTGGCGTGGGATGGTTTGTGGATATACATCATGTGCCCCGATTCATAATAGCTAATCTCTATTCGTCCCGTGAAATCGGAATTCAAATCCAGATGTGAGACAGCATATTCGTCAGCAAAATAGCTCCTAATATCGTAATAACCGTTAGCAATATGAACCTTAAGAGATTGGTTCTTTCTCATCACCTTGCGAAGGATCTCTGCACTATTTAAGTAGCGAGGTCTATCCCAGGGCCTGACCTTTCCTCGTAATTCATAGTTCATATCATTTTCGTACTTGAGCTCTGTTCTGAAGTAGTGATTGATCATTGCAGCAAATGCTCCAGAAATCGCTGAGTGAGCTGGGTCAGATTCGAAGCGTTCACCCGCTGAATCCGAATCCTTTCCCTTAAACCGGGCGTCAATGGAACCTACTATTTGGTGTTCATCGCGAAGAAGTTCTTTTTCAAAACGGCCGTTATGGATACGCATATTGGTTTGTTCGATATATTTGGGAGAGAGTCCGGTGTAGCGGGCTAGTTGATTGATAATTTCGCTCTTTTTATCTGCAGGGAGCTTGTTTCCTTTCATCAGCGCCAAGTTGTAGTCCTCTAAAGCAAATTGTTCGGCCTCATCCAGGACATCACGCAGATTTCTCCCCTGAAGGTCAGATGGGAGCTTTTTATGAAACCATGCTATTGCCGTGTACGTAGGCAGAGCCAGGATGAAAGCCAGGTCATTCCCGGTCTGAAAACTACGGGTGTACGGGTTTAAACCAGAAGTGGTGATGGAAACCAGGATTAATCCTTTAAGATACATTGATTGAGTGTCTCTCTGGAGATATTCAGCCAGCCCTACAGCCCGGGGGACGCCGTAGCTCTCTCCTATAACAAACTTGGGCGAGGCCCAGAGTTCATTACGGGCTATATACAACTGGATAATTTCTCCGAGATATTCAATATCTTCTTTATAGCCATGAAATTCCCTTGGATTTACACCCTCAACAGCCCGGCTGTATCCTGTGGAAACAGGGTCGACCATAACCACATCCGACACATCCAGGATGGAGTATTCATTATCTACAAGGCGGTAAGGTCCAGGAGGGGGAACTCCTTCATCGTCCAGCAAGACCACTCTTGGACCGAGAGCTCCAATATGAAGCATCATAGAAGAAGAACCAGGCCCTCCATTGTAAGCAAAGGTGATGGGGCGGCGACTTTTATCTTTTACACCGTCCTTGGTGTAAGTCGTGAGAAATACTCTTGCTCTTGGCCTCCCTGATTCATCTCTAAGAAGCATGTAACCTGCGGTCGCTGTGTATTTCAGTGGTTTTCCATTTAGCTGGATGGTGTGACTTGTAACAGAGAGAGATGGCTCTGGAACTTTTAGGATTGGCTTCTTTTTGGAAGATTCTTGAGCGGATAAATTGGGAAGCTCAAAGATTAGAAAGACTACCAAGAGAACATAGAGACCTTTTCTTATCATTGTATTTCCTCGTTCCTAAGGTAAACGTGAGATCTGAGAGTGTGCCAATCTTAGTTGGAAATTGAAACGGCTCCAAACCCCGTGGTTTGATTACGTTGGCAAAAACGACATCAAGCCGCAAAGAAAGGAGCCGAGATGGGAAGTCTGCTACGTTCGTTCAAGAAACGCAAGAAGTCGCGTCGTTTGGGTGAGGTCGAGGTCGTGATGCCAGATGACCTCGCCGTTCGGAGCGTTCCGCTTGCGTCAGCGCATTCTGTGGTCCGAGAGTGAGTTTCTTGGCTTCGACGACACCGAGGATTTGCCCACCCACACAAAGGGCATAATCGGCGGGTCCAGCATCAGTCGGGTATTCCTCAACGGCGATGCGGTCGCACGTGCTGAGCGCTCGGTCAGGATCAAACGGAAATACTTCCCACCCGGCAGCCTTGAGCTCCGGGTCGATGAGGCGCTTCCGCGTCGCACGCTCGGAAAGACCAGGAATTTTGGGCGTCATCGACCTCGATTTCCCATCGTAATTCTATGCTGCGCCAACGAAAGCAATACCGTCGAAGTCGCGACCTCGTGCGTCGAGTGCTCCGCAAACTGAAGAAAGAAGGCAAGGTCGATACTCGCGGAACAGGGCGCGGCGCTCGTTGGCGGAAAAGGGGGTAATGTCTGATAAAGGGGTGCCTTGGTGCACAACTCCGATAGAGGCCGAGAGCTCGCTTGGCCCCGACTCCCATCATCCGATCATCTCGCTATCAGGCATCCCGAGCGCCGTCATGGTGTTGAGAATCTTGCACCCGATCCTTGCCTCGACTCTCTGTGCCGCCAACCCTCTCGCTCGCATCGCTGAGCCCACGATAGCCTTGTAGCGATGGAACGTTGTCTCGACTTTGCTCCGTTTGCTGTAGCCCGATTCTGTGTGCCACTTTCGTTTGCCGAGCCGAGCTTGTGCTGCAATGTTGCGATTGCGCTGTCGGCTGCTCGCCGGCCCCGATGCGAGCTGGGCGCCCTTGCGCGGCGGTATCAGCACCCTCGGCGAGCAATGAGCGCTGTGATTCTCGATTGCCTCATAGACGCCGCCGGCGTCGTATGCGGTGTCAGCTCTGGCAGATGAGATGGGACTGTCGATCTGTCCGACAAGCGATGCAACCCGCGATGAATCGCGGGCTCTTTTGCTCGTCAGCTCGCCGGCGACGACTTCGCCACTCTGCTCGTCGACACACAGATGGAGCTTGCGATAGTCCCTGCTCTTTGGTGCTCTGCGCAGCTGGCCGGCGTGGACAGCGAGACCGCTGCTGTCGATCAAGATGTGCAACGGCGTCTTCTGCTTGTCTTGGTAGAAGGGGACCTTACCCAGCTTCGCCTTGCGCCTCGAGATCGTGGTGTGATCGGGCACATCATTGTCTAGCTTCATCAGAGCGAACAACGATCGCAGCAATCCCTCGCTCTGCCTAGATGACAGATGAAACACCATGCCCAGGGTGACAGCCGTCTCGATGGCGTGGTTCGAGTACTTGCGTTGACGGCCCGGTTTCCTCCTCCTCGGCCGGGGCGCGTCCCAGTTCACAAGCTTGCCGGCGGTGAGCGAGATCCAGACGGTCAGGCTCCCACGGTTGCGTAGACCCGCCTCATATTCACGCCAATTCCTCACGCGATAGGCCTTCTTCACATACTTCCGCTGAGTGCGTTTGAAAATGCTCATGGGGAACCTCGAATCCGTGAGTAAAGGACAATTGTGGACCGAGATCGCGAGTTGTGCACCAAGGCACAAGAACGTCACCATCGACGGCCTGGATATCTTCTACCGCGAAGCAGGACCGAAGGGTGCACCAACCGTGTTGCTGCTACACGGTTTCCCCACTTCCTCGCACATGTTCCGTAACCTGATTCCGGCGCTATCCGACCGCTATCACGTCGTCGCGCCTGATTACCCCGGTTATGGCAACAGCTCGATGCCCGCGCTCGACGCGTTCGACTACACGTTCGACCGGATGGCGGAGATCATCGAAGCGTTGACGGTCGAGCTCGAGCTCGACTCCTACAGCATTTACCTGATGGACTACGGCGCACCTATCGGGTATCGGCTTGCCGCGAAATATCCCGAGCGCGTCGATACCCTCATCGTCCAAAACGGCAACGCTTACGACGAGGGGCTCCGTGAGTTCTGGGATCCAATCAAAGCTTATTGGAAGAACAAAACGCCGGAGAACGCGGATCAGCTGAGGGGGCTCCTCACGCTCGATGCCACCAAATGGCAGTACACCCACGGAATACGCAACCAGGAGGTCATTAGTCCGGACAATTGGAACATGGACCAAAGCTTGTTGGATCGCCCGGGAAACCAGGAGATTCAATTGGCGATGTTCTACGACTACGGTAGCAATCCACCGCTCTATCCTGAATGGCAAGCCTACTTTCGCGAGCACCAGCCGCCGACGTTGGTGGTCTGGGGCAAAAACGATCCGATCTTTCCAGCGGAAGGCGCGCATCCCTACAAGCGAGATTTGAAGAACCTGGAGTTTCACCTCCTGGATACCGGCCACTTTGCGCTCGAAGAAGACGGGGCCGTTATCGCTCAGCTGATACGGGATTTCCTCGAGAGGAATCTAGGGACTGGAAGTTGACACTCGAATCGTAAAGACGATCTCAATGTGCGCGGCGTGCTCCCGTAACGGGCCGCCGCGACATTTTTCTGGAGAAGGGTGATGGTAACGAGAAACGAAGCTGACGGAGAAATCCTCTCGGTAAACGTGGGTGCAGTGCGCGAGTTCGAATACAACGGGCGGATCGTGAAAAGCGGGATCTGGAAATTCCCGGTGTCGAGGCGCGTCATGGTCAGAGGTGTGAATCTCGACGGAGACGATCAAGCCGATCGCGGCGTGCACGGTGGTCCGGACAAAGCCGTTTATGTCTACGCCGTCGAGGATCAGAGGTGGTGGCAAGGCGAAATCGACCACGCTTTGCAATACGGTGAGGTCGGGGAGAACCTGACCACGCGCGGGATCGATGTCACCGGCGCTCTTGTCGGCGAGCGGTGGCGGATCGGAAGCTGCCTTTTCGAAGTATCGGAGCCGCGGGTTCCATGCTGGAAGCTCGGGGCGCGTATGGGAGATCCGCGCTTTCCCAAGCGCTTCGCGGAGGCAGGCAGGCCGGGCACCTACCTCCGTATCATCGAAGAAGGTGACATCGGCACGGGAGACGAGATTCGAGTCGTCGCTCGGCCAGAGCGCGGCGTTTCTATCGGAGACGTTGTTCGCATCTACACCCGCGACCAGCATGAGGCGACGCGGCTTCTGGCGGTGCCCAAGTTGCCCGACGCCTGGGTCGAGTGGGCGAGGCGAATGTCGAGAGCGAAGCTTATTCTCGGTTGACGTGGCGTTGCTCGGTCCCGATGAATGTAGACGGAGTAATGTGGCCCCACGAGAGGGACATGCGGGCGGTTAGGGCGATGGCCCTAGCCGCTCAGGCGTGCGCATACGGCGTTCGAGACGTTGCCGACGATGTGCGAACGCTTCGCGCCATTTGATTCGAAATGCGAGGGTTAAATCGTAGTTTTCTTCGAGTCTCGCGAGTGCTCGATCGCAGAGCTCCACGCCGTCGGCGAAATCACCGTCACGGTGCTCCGCCACCATCGCGAGCTCGTGCAATGCGTAAACGGACTCGAACGTGTTCTCGTCTATGAGCTCGTGCCAGATCGCTCGAGCATCGTCGAGATCACCGCGGCGTTTGTGTTGGTCGGCAAGTGCTTTGAGTGCGCGTCGCCGCGCGGCGCCGGTGACGCCGGCTTCCACGGCGCGCCTGTAGTGGAGCATGGAGCGCTCCGGCTGATCTGAGCGCTCGAACAAACGACCGAGGCTGACGTCGTCGAGGGGATCGTCAGGGACGTGGTCTTCGTCGAGCAGATCCGATGCGCATATCGTCAGCGCGGCCAGGGAGAGAATGTCGTGGCGGTTGTGATGGAAGACGTTGTTGATCCGGGAGGCATCGCCCGTTCGCACGAAACGAAAATACAGATCCGGGATCAAATGACCGGGAACGTCGTCTTCGCGCTCGAGTCCGAGCAAGCGGTACTCGAGCTCCATGAGCCGGCAGCTCTCGATACGAGCTTTCCACAAGCTCCGCGCCGGATGCAGGAGATCGAAATGGAGCATGCGTTCGAACGACAACCGCTGTCGCGCGAGGACGAAGCGCGACTCGAGCAAGGGAATATCGAACGTCTTGCCGTTATAGCTCACGAGGACGTCGTAGCGTGACAGAAGCTCCCGGAGCTCGTGCAGCATCGCCGCCTCGTCGCCGTAATCCCGCATGAAGAGTTGCCGCACGACGAAGCTGTCGTCTTCGACGAAGCCGAGCCCGACGAGAAATGCACACGTTCCCGATCCGCCCGCGAGCCCGGTAGTCTCGGTGTCGATAAAAAGAGCGCGTTCGAGATCGATTTCGAAACTATCGTCACCTCCCGATAGCAACGAGAACGCTTCACGGGGAACGTTTCTCAACCGCTCGAGCGGCATCCGCCCCTGGCAGTGGCTGAGCGGGAACACGTGGTCGACGCGGTAGAAGCTCCCGAAATCGTTCTCGACTTCCTCGCCTGCGACGGCCTCGCTCAGCGCGAGCTTGGGTCCGGTTTCGCGTTGCGGTGTTTTCTGGGGGCGCGCTTTCGTTCTCGCCACGAGTCGCTCGAGGCGCTCTTTGACGGAAAGGTCGCCATCCGCGGGTGCGTCGTCTCCGAGAACTTCCTGCTCGAGCCGGTGGAGGGAGTCTTTTGACGAAACCGTCGGAGCAGAAGTGCGGGACGGAGATGGCGGTGGGAAGAGTCGCTCGAGCTTCGCGCGCGTGGAGTTTTCGCTCATGAAGCGGCTAGCCGCTCGAGGATGGCGAGCGCCATTTCCTTGCCGCGGATGCCGACTTCGCCTACCGGACCGACGCATGCCGGGCAGCCTTCGTGGCAGGGGCAGCTTTCGATGAGCGTCTTGGCGTCGGCGACGAGGCGCGGATGAAGATTGTAAAGCGGCTCGGAAAAGCCAATACCTCCCGGGTAGTTGTCGTAGAGAAAGATGTTGGGCTCATAGGATGGGCCTATCGGCTCGGAAGGCGCCTGTCCGCCCGGTCCCGACCGCTTGAAGCCCCGCTCCACCGATGCGGTCCCTTGTGAGTTGTCGCCGAGCGCGACGCCGATGTCGGAGCGATCGCACATGAGGAAGAGCATTGCGATCGTCTTCAACGTGTTCGCGAGGCCGATGACCCCGTCGCGTTTGTCTTCAGAGGTGGGGGAGCTGGCGGGGAGCGACGCCATGACCTCGCGGGGTACGGTGAGCCAGTACGACGTGGTGTGCATCTCGAGCTCGGGCATGTCGAGCTCGCCCGAGCCGACGTTCTCGAGCGTGTAGAACTTGACCTTCTTGAACCCCACGACCTGAGAGACGACGTGCACTTCGCCGTGGGAGCGCTCGCCCTCGAGAACTTTCGACGAGCCAAACCGATCGAGGATGTTGACTTTCGTGTAGGTGATCGCGTCGGTGAAATAATCGCTCTCCCACTGTCGCACGCTGGCGCGCCGCTCGTCGTAGTCGAATGACTCGACGAAGTACTGTTGCCCCTCGAGGATATAGATGGCCTTCGGGTGCAGCGTCGAATGGGCGCTGACGAAATCGACTTCGGCGATGACTTTGGGCTCCCGCGTTTCGTCGTAAACGACGAAGTTGTCTGAGCTCACCGAGCGCAGGCTCACGCTGTCGGCTGGATAGGAATCGCTCGTCCAGTGCCAGCGGTCGTTCGATTGGTGGATGACCTCGTGCTCTTCGAGAAACGAAAGGATCTCCGCGAGGTTTTCTGCGCCGAAGCTCTCGCCCTTCTGAAACGGGAGCTCGAACGCGGCGCATTTCACGTGGTCGACGAGGATCGACAGGTTGTCCGGGTTGATGAGGCCGTGCTCGGGCGAGCCGGAGAAAAAATACTCCGGATGATTGACGATGAACTGGTTGAGTGGGTTGGAGTTTGCGATGAAGACGGCGACGGAAACGCCGGTTCTCCTTCCCGCACGCCCCGCCTGTTGCCACGTCGATGCGATAGTTCCCGGATAGCCGGAGATGACGGCCACGTCGAGTGCGCCGATGTCGATCCCGAGCTCGAGCGCGTTCGTCGAGACCACGCCGAGTACGGTGCCCGCTCGCAGACCGGCTTCGATTTCGCGCCGTTTCTTGGGGAGGTACCCGCCCCGGTAACCTCTGATAATGTCGCGGCTCTGGACGTTTTGCTCGATCTCGTTCTTTAGATAGGTGACGAGGACTTCCGTGTTCAAGCGGCTCGTCGTGAACACGATCGTCTGGAGCCCGCGTTTCAGAAACGATCCGGCGATGCGGCGTGTCTCGTTGATGTAGGAGCGGCGGATGCCGAGCTCGGGGTTCACCACCGGCGGGTTGTAGAAAACGAAGTACTTCTCGCCGCGAGGCGCACCGCTCCTGTCGATGAGATGGGCCGGGCTCGCGATGAGCTCTTCGGTCAGCTCCTTGGGGTTCGCGATCGTGGCCGACGAGCAGATGAACTGCGGGTTGGCGCCATAGAAGTGACAGACGCGACGGAGTCGTCGCAAGATGTTCGCGAGATGCGAGCCGAAGACGCCGCGGTACGCGTGCACCTCGTCGATCACGATGTAGCGAAGGTTCTCGAAGAGCTTCACCCATTTCGGGTGGTGCGGCAGGATGCCGCTGTGCAGCATGTCGGGGTTGGTGACGACGAGGTGTCCGCGGGCGCGGATGGCCTTGCGCGCGTCCTGGGGTGTGTCCCCGTCGTAGGTGAACGTTCGGATGTCACAACCGATGTCCCCTAGGTCTTGGATGAGCCCGTGGAGCTCCGAGAGCTGGTCCTGTGACAACGCCTTCGTGGGGAAGAGATACAAGGCGCGCGTTTCCGGTTCTTCGAGGACGCGGTTCAGAATCGGCAGGTTGTAGCAAAGTGTCTTCCCCGAGGCCGTGGGCGTGACCACGACGACGTTGTCGCCCTCCGAGACTTTCTCGAACGCCTCGCGCTGGTGGGCGTAGAGGCGGTCGATGCCGCGGCGCCTGAGCGCGTCGACGAGCTCCGGACGCAAATCGTCGGGAAAGTCTGCAAAATGAGCGGGACGCGGAGGAAAATGCCGCAGCGCGGTGACCGTCGGCAGGCGCCCCGAATCGCCCTTCAGTTCGTCAATGACTTTCTGAAGAGCGCTCCCCCGGTCCGCCGGCGCCAAGATCTGCGTCATCGTGTTGGGGGAGTGTATATCAATGCAGCATCCAGCATCCAGCATTCAGCATTCAGCAATCAGTTCAATTCAAGCAGTGCTGCTATCGAGCCCGGCGTCGTGCGCGAGCTCGAGCGTCGGTTCGTGGCACGGCGCTCAGCGACTGGATGCTGGATGCTGGTATGATACACATCCTGTTGAACTTGTGGCGAATCAAAGTTAGACTAATAGATTCAGTCCAAATCTCGGCCGAAAGGTAAACCTCGTTGGTCCTTTTCAATTACGCGCTCAAGGAGCTGACCGCCAAGATCGTGTATTACGGTCCCGGTCTTTCCGGCAAGACGACCAACTTGCAGTACATCCACGAAGAGCTCCCCATCAAGAACAAGGGACGCATGCTCACCTTGGCCACCGAGACGGATCGGACGCTCTACTTCGACTTTCTGCCGGTGGATGCCGGCATCGTGCGCGGGATCAAAACCAGCGTGCAGCTCTACACGGTCCCGGGGCAAGTCTTCTACAACGCAACGCGGAGGATGGTGCTCAAAGGCGCGGACGGCGTGGTCCTCGTCGCCGATTCGCAACAGAGCATGATGGAGGCGAACTTGGAGAGCCTCGAGAACCTTCGCGAGAACCTGATGGCCCACGATCTCAAGCTCGAAGACATGCCGATGGTCATGCAGTTCAACAAGCGTGACCTGGAGGATATCGGCACGATCGAAGCGATGAACGACGAGATCAACACCATGAACGTGCCTTTCTATGAAGCGGTGGCCAAAGACGGCATCGGCGTCGAAGAGACGCTCCAAGCGATCAGCGGCCTCGTGCTCAAGTCGGTGATCGATCGCTATGGTGGTGATCGCGGCATGAGCCCGATGGGCGGCAGGTTGGGGAAGGCGAACGATCCATCGCAAACCGATCCCGAGGCCCTCGTGTCTGCTACCGCAGCGCGAGGTGGCGCGAAGGAGGCTCAGGTCGGTCAACTCGGCGGAAGCGGCCGCGGCCGCGGCCGAACGCGCACCAAAGGCATTCACGCCCAGACGGCCAGCAACTGGCCGGTTTCGGAGGAAGATAACGTGGCTTCTGACGATGAAAAGCCCGTCGAGTCTTTCGAGGACTTGAACATTGAAGGCATACTCGACGATGCCTTGAAATTGGATGTGCCGGACAGCCCGCCGCCGAAAGCGCCGACTCCGAGCGCGGCGGTGGACACGGACTCGATGTTCTCCGGACTTCTCGAGGAAGCGCTCGGCGCCCAGAAAACGGACTCCATCCTCGATAGTGCCTTCGGCGTGGACGAGACGCCGTCCCAGGGTCCGTCCACGGAGCCGCCTGTGGGTGGAAGTCTCGACGCTTCCGACCCGATTCGCGACATCGAAGCCGAGCTCATGGGAGACGATCTCGAGCCCGTCGCAGATGGATCACAACTGAGCGAGCTCATCAAAACCAGGGTGTCGATCCCCACCGACAAAGTCACGACCACCCCACCAGAGTCCGCCAAGTCGTCGGGCCCGAAGCGCGTCGAAGTGCCGGTCACGATCCAAATCGACGGCACCGAACAGGAGATCGAGCTTCTCCTGAAGATCACGTTCAAGAAGAAGTAATCAGCATCCAGCATCTAGTCGCGGTGTTCACGCTGCGCGCTCACGCTCACTCGACAAGAGGGCTCCAGTCAACCGGTGCCGTCCGGTGTTCAGCTGGTTGCAACCGAATGCCGAATGCAGGATGCTGAATCGTCCGCATTCGGGCTCCTTCGAGGGAATGAGATGTGAGCGCGAAGCGCGAACAATGCTGAAATGACGCGCGTCCTGATCGTCGACGATGAAGCCGGGTCTCGGCAGGGGCTGTCCGAGCTCGTGTGCAGCTGGGGTTACCAGACCGACACCGCAGCCGATGGCGTTGAAGGTCTGGAGAAAACCGACACGTTTCGCCCCCAGGTGGTGATCGCGGATCTCGTCATGCCCCGCATGGACGGGCTCGGCTTGCTCACCGGCCTCGCGCCCGAGCTCGATCGCCTCGCGGTCGTCATGTTGACTGCCAAAGGGAGCATCGCGACCGCCGTGGAGGCGATGAAAAAGGGCGCGTTCGACTACCTGACCAAGCCCGTCGACACCGGACAGCTCCGCCAAGTGCTCGAGCGCGCGCTCGAGCGCACGGCAGCTTATGAAGAGGTCGCGCGCTACCAGAGACGACTCGCCGAAAACGGACGCTTCGGGGGCATCGTGGGGATGAGCGCGTCGATGAAAAAGCTCTACGAGCTGATGAGCCAAGTCGCACCTTCTCGGGCGTCGGTGCTCGTGGTCGGCGAGTCGGGGACGGGTAAAGAGATGGTAGCGCGCACGCTCCATGATTTGTCCCCTCACAAAGACGGCGAGTTCGTCGCGGTGAACTGCGCCGCGATTCCGGAGACGCTGCTCGAAAGCGAGATCTTCGGTCACGAGCGAGGTTCGTTCACCGGCGCCGAAAGTAGACGTCGAGGACTTTTCGAGCTCGCCGACGGCGGTTCGCTCTTTCTCGACGAAGTAGCGGAGATGGCGCCGGCAACGCAGGTGAAGCTCCTTCGCGTTCTCGAAGAGCGGAGTTTCCGCCGGCTCGGCGGCACCGAAGAGATTCGTGTCGACGTGCGAGTTCTCGCGGCGACCAATCGCGATCCCAAAGAAGCGCTCGATGAAGGCCATTTGCGGGAAGACCTCTACTACCGCCTCAACGTCTTCACGATCGAGCTCCCTCCACTGCGCGAGCGCCTCGACGATGTGCGCCTCGTCGTCGAATCCTTCATCCAAGACTTCAACGAGCGTGATGGGAAATCACTCCGCGGTATCGATGAAGACGCTCTGGTGGCGCTCAAGTCCTACCGCTGGCCCGGGAACGTGCGCGAGCTCCGGAACGTCGTCGAACGAGCCGTGATCGTCGCGCGAGGGGATATGGTGACGCGGCAAGATCTACCTCCTTCGGTCACCGAGCCGAAGCGTATGCCGGGCGCCGCCGATGGAGTGGAGCTTCCCGTCGGCACCACGGTAGAGCAAGCCGAGAAGAACCTGATCTTGAAGACGCTGGACGCGACGGGACAAAATAAGACGCGCGCCGCTGACATACTAGGGATCAGTCTCAAGACGCTCCACAACAAGCTCAAGAAGTACCGCGAGTCGTCTTGAGCGCTTAGGAAAAACCCGTGGGCTTCCGGGGGAAACAAATCGCGAGCTTGACACTCGTCGCCGCTACCGTGGCGCTCACGACGAGCCTCGTGAACCTGACTTCACTCGCGCGCCTGACCGTGGCCGAGACCCAATCGCGCGCCACGCTCCTCGCCGAGACGATGTATCACCAGGCCGCGCTCGTCATCCGCCAGAACCCGCGGGAAGCAATTCGCGGGGCGCTCGCTTCTGACGATGCGCTCCGGAACTACGCAGAGGGCGTGGTCGGCTACTCCGCGACGACGATGTACGTCGCGGTCACCGACCGGGACGGGTTCGCACTCGTTCACAGCAACCCACTCGAGCTCGGGGACAAGCTCACGCGAGCGCCCTCACTCGAGAGCTTCGTCGAACAGAACCCGCTCGCCCAACTGTGGTCGTTGAGGCGAGGCCACAGCGTGCTCGAAGTGGCCATGCCGTTCGAAGTCGATGGCGAGCCTTTCGGTGATGTGCGTGTCGCTATCTCGACCCTGTTTCTGAAGGAAGAGATCTGGGGCGCGGTGACCCAGAACGTTCTACTCGCGACCGGGGCGGTGCTCGCCGCGTTCCTTGCGTCACTGTTTTTCGCCAACTGGCTGCTCGCACCTATCGAAATGCTCCGCCGCGAGTTCGGTCGCATCCGTCCCGGGCATGGGGAGCCACCGCTCGACTTGAGAAACGAAGCGGACGTGAGCCGCGTCGCCGAGTTCTTCGCGTCGATGAGCCAAAAGATCGATGTCGAGCGCGGTGCGCGCGACGACGAATCGAGTTGGCTATCCACTATGCTCGGCGGACTTTCCGACGCTGTCCTCGTCGTGAGCGGTGAAGGGCGTGTGCTCTCATTGAACGAACCGGCCGAAGAGCTTCTCGAGCGACGCCGCGAAGATCTCCAGGGACGGCGGCTTTCGGAGTTACTTGCGGGGGACCACCCCATCGCGGATATCGTGTCGCAGGCACTCGCGAACGGCGAGGCCATCGGCCCACGCGATGCGAAAATCGCGCACGGTGGAAGCCCGGTCGTCTATGCGCTCACCGCGCAAGTATTGCGCGACGAGAGCGGCGTCTCCGGCGTCATGGTGAGCGCACGCGACATGGAGCAGCTCTCGCGCGACTCGGCTCGCACCTGTCGTACGCGCAAAAGCTCGCGGCGCTCGGAAAGTTCACGTCCGGCGTGGCTCACGAGATCAAAAACACGCTCAATGCGATGGTGATCCACGTCGCGCTTCTTCGCGAGCGTCTCGCGCGTGCATCACCGGAGACGCAAGCGTCACTCGATACGCTGGAGCGAGAAATTCGGAGACTCGATCAAGTCATTCAAGGGTTTTTGCGGTTCACACGACCCGAGGATCTTCAGCTGACGTCCATTCCGCTGAGAGAGCTGTTCGACCAAGTCGAGAGGCTTGTCTCCGCTGAAGCGAAAGCGAGCGGGATCGAGATCGCGACCGAAGTGGCCGAGGATCTTCCGCCCGTCTACGGAGACCGTGAGTTGTTGCAACAGGTCTTTTTGAATCTGGTGCGAAACGCCGAAGAGGCGATGCCCCGAGGTGGTCGCGTCGCGCTCGCTGCCGCGCGCGTGGATGAGGGCCTCGAGATCGTGATCGAGGATTCAGGCGTCGGGATCGAGCCGGAGCTCCTCGACAAGATCTTCGATCTGTATGTAACCACGAAGAGCAAGGGGAGCGGCATTGGTCTGTCGATGGTGTACCGGATCGTGCAACTCCACGGTGGCGAAATCACGGTAGAATCGGAGAAGGGGGAAGGAGCGCGCTTTACCATCCTGCTGCCGGATGTGCCGGCGTGATGCTCCATCCCTCTCATGTGAACTGCGTGCCGAAACGAATGAGGGGTTTTTGTCTTTCGTGCGCAGGGCTCCTGTTCGGGCTTCTTTCCGCCAGCGGCTGTTGGAAAGAGGTCAAGGCGGAGTTCCCGCGCCCGCCCGCGACCGCCGCGATTCCGCCTTCGGAGCAATCCGAGCCGGCGCCGGAGCTGCCGCTGGAGCTCGTCGTCGATAGCGAGCCAGAGCCGGAGCCCGAGCCCGAAATCGACGAGCCAGAGCCGGAGCCGCCCAAACCGTCCCCACCCCCGGTGGCGGCCGAGCCGGTCGAAGAGACGCCCCTCGAGCCGCCCTCGACTCAGCTCGCGAGTGCCGTGGACGGGGCGGTCGACCCCGAGGTGCAATCGAAGCTGGAGCAGGCTGGGTCGCTCCTGAGCTCGGTCGGAGGGCGCGAGCTTTCTCAGGGGCAGGGCGAGCAGGTTGCTGCTGCGCGAGGGTTCGTAGCCCACGCACAGCGGGCTCTCGACGAAGGGGATGAGCGACGGGCCCTGGTCCTGATCGACAAAGGTCTCATCCTCGCGGAGGACGTGGAGCGGACGAGTAGACCCTAAAATAGTCGCACCAACGAAGTTGGTGCTCCTAATGGCCCTCTCCCGCGTGCGGGAGAGGGTCCCGAGCTCTGGCGATACGAGGGGGGTGAGGGTGCCACCAAATAGCTCGCCGCGACCCGAAGGGTGCCACCATTGGAAGGGAACTTGGAATAATCGAACCTTCGAGAGAACACGAGTTATGCGATGGCATCCTCACCCGACCTCGCTGCGCTCGGCCACCCTCTCCCGGAGGCGGGAGAGGGGTATAAGGAAGAAGAGCTTATTAGGGCTTATTACAAAAAGTGGCCTCGGGGTGTAGTGCTTCCGTTACATGATTGACGCCCTCCTGAATGCCCGTTTCGGCGAAACACTTGATGTAAGAAGGCTTACAAGACGTCCTGTTTTTGGTACGCCTCTTGCTTGTTAAGAGGTCCATGACCGGCTCCAAACGTGTCCTCGTCGTCGAGGACAATCTGTCGATGTTGCGCACGCTGACCACCTTTCTCGAGCGCGCAGGCTTCGACGTTGTAGCGGTCGCTGAATTCCAGCGAGCGCTCAAGCTCATCGAAGACGAGCTCTTCGACACCCTGGTGACGGACCTCGACCTTCCGGGCGGAACCGGGCTGGATCTCGTTCTCACTGCGAACAAGTTGCGCCCACAAATGCGCTCCGTCCTCATGACCGGCTACAGCTGCAGCGCGATCCGCAAGCAAGCGGGCGAGCTGTCGCTCCTTGGATATCTGGAAAAGCCGTTCGACCCCGACGAGCTCGTGGCCGCGCTGGAAGAAGACTAGGGGCTTTAGGGTTGACCTTCGACTTCGAGCTCTAGCTCGTCGTCGAGCGATTCGACGCCACCAACGCTACCGACCCGGGTCCGGATCCGCTCCGCGAGCTCTTCCGAGGGGACCTCTCCCCGCAGCACGACGCGCCCCGCGGACACTTGAATATCGACGTCGATCTTCCGCGCCTCCCGGTCTAGATGGAGGGCGGTTCGGATTTTCGTCAACAGAGCCGCGTCGTCGAGCCGTTGCCCCAGGCTCTTCCGAGACGGGTCGGCCTCGACTTCGCCCAGGTCGGCGTCGACCTCCAGTCGATTCTCGACGCTTTCGACCCCTTCCACGTTCTCGGCGAGCTCCTCGGCGCTCTCCCGCTCCTCTTTCGACGCGACCTCTCCCGACAGGGTCACGACGCTGCCATCCGTGGCGATGTCGATGGGGCGGTTCGCCAAATCCCGATGGACGGCGAACGTCGCCTTCACGGAGCCTGTGACCGCTGTGTCCTCGACCGCCCTCTGGATATAGGGAAGCTGCCCGGACCTATAAAGATGATAGACAACAAAAGCGATGCCGAGGAGAAGGACGAGCGAGACCACCCGAAAAACGAGCCTGAACAGAAACCGAAACATCTCAGGCAAAGCATAACCTGAACGAAGGCAAGGATAAAAGGCTGATGGCTGATGGCAAGCACCAAGCTATAATTCAACAATGACCAAACCCAAGACCCTAGGCGATCTGTCCGAATCGCGCCCCCGGAGCGTGCGCGACGAGATCCGCACCAACGTGATTGCCGTGATGCGCGCGGGTGAGGAACTCTTTCCGGGCATCGTCGGCTACGACGAGACCGTGCTACCGCAGCTCGTCAATGCTCTTTTGTCGCGACACCACTTCATTCTCCTTGGACTACGTGGGCAGGCCAAGACCCGGATCCTCCGCGGCCTGACCCGTTTTCTCGATGACGCGATCCCGGTCATCGACGGATGTGAGATCCACGACGACCCGTCGAACCCGATCTGCAGCGCGTGCCGCCGACTCGTTGCCGAGAAGGGCGACGACACGCCTGTCCGATGGCTCTCCCGGGTCGAGCGCTACGTCGAGAAGCTCGCGACGCCGGACGTGACCATCGCCGACATGATCGGCGACCTCGACCCCATCCGGGCCGCGCGCAGCGGACTCGATCTCGCCGACGAGCTGACGATCCACTATGGTCTCGTGCCGCGAGCGCACCGCGGTATCTTCGCCATCAACGAGCTTCCCGATCTCGCCGGCAAGATCCAAGTGGGTCTTTTCAACATCCTTCAGGAGGGCGACGTTCAGATCAAGGGATACCCGATTCGCCTTCCGCTCGATATCTTGATGGTGTTCACCGCGAACCCCGAAGACTATACCGCGCGCGGCCGCATCATTACGCCGCTCAAAGATCGCATCGGCTCCGAGATCCGCACGCACTATCCCGAACACCTCGAGCAGGGTGTGTCGATCACGCGGGACGAAGCGTGGACCGAGCGCGACAGCGCCGTCGTCGACGACGTGCCCTACTACTTGCGTGAAGTCGTCGAAGAAATCGCCATCCAGGCGCGGCAAGACCGCCGCGTGGACAAACGCTCCGGTGTCAGCCAACGCCTTCCGATCACCGTCCTCGAAAACGTTCTCTCGAACGCTGAGCGGCGCGCTCTCGCGGACGGCGAGGCGAGCGCGGCGCCTCGGGTTTCCGATGTGTATGCCTCGCTCCCCGCGATCACCGGAAAGCTCGAGCTCGAGTACGAAGGCGAGCTCAAAGGCGCCGACACCGTCGCCCGGGAGCTCATCCGCCGTGCGGTCGGCGAGACGTTTCAAAAGTACTCATCGGGCGCAGACTTCACCGGCGTTATCGAGTGGTTCGACGGCGGTGGGTATTTCCGGCTCCCTGACGCCTCGTCCTCCGACGAAGCGCTTCGAACCTTGTCCGAGATCCCGGGCCTTCTCGAGCACACGTCGATCATCAACGTTGACGGCAAAGCGACACCCGCCGAGCGCGTCGCCGCCGCCGAGTTTCTCCTCGAAGGTCTCGCCGGAGTCAAGAAGATCTCGCGCAGCGAAGAGCGAGGCTTCTACCGCAGCGAAGAACGCCGGCCCGAGATCGGTTACGAAGAGCCGATCGATACCACTAAGACCCACTTGAACTGAACCTCATGTCGACCACGAAGTACAGCAAGTATCGGCCGGATCTCTTTGACGATTTCGATATCTCCGACCTGCTCGGCGAGCTGTCCGATTTCTTCCTCGACAGTGGGTTCCGGGATCATGTACGGCTTCCACGAGCTCTCGGACGACATGATGCAACGGCTCCGCGAGGCGGTCCTGCGCGCATTGCTCGAACAGGGAAAGCTCACCGAAGAGGACATCGAGAATCTCATGGGTGATGCCGAGAGCTTCGAAGACTCGGAGCTCAAAAAGCTCATCGATCAGATCATCGACCGGATGCAGCAAGAGGGCTACGTGGCGTTGTTGCACCGCTCTGGCTGAGAGCGAAATCCGCCTATGGTGGTGGCCGAGGTATGTTCGAGCATGAAGTATCCCAAGCGCTGCCAGTACAAGCACGCGAAGCAGAAGAAGTACCACGTTCGCAACTGGGCGGAATACAACGAAGGGCTGCGCCGCCGGGGCGATTTGACAGTCTGGTTTGACGAGGAGGCAATCGCGAACTGGAAGGCCGACAAGACCGGTAAGCCTGGCGGTCAACGGGTCTATTCAGACATGGCGATTGAAACGGGCCTGGTTGTCCGGATAGTGTACAAGCTCGCCTACCGACAAACCGAAGGCTTCTTGCACTCGATCGCCTCGCTTCTCGGGCTCGGTATCGAGATCCCGGACTACTCGACGTTGTGTCGGCGCTCGAGGTTGCTCCGCAAGAAGCTGCGGATTCCGAAAGCCGCGAGCACTCAACCCATCCACCTGATGATCGATAGCACGGGCTTGAGGATTCATGTTGGAAACGCTCGCAAACCGCCAAAGCAGCGCGCATGGCGCAAGTTGCACATCGCCGTTGATCGCGAGGCAGGGAACATTGTTGCGTCCGAACTGACGGCGTCACGAGCTCGCGACGCAACCCGAGTCCCCGCTTTGCTAACACAGATTCAAGCACCTCTAGTGTCGGTGGCGGCGGACAGTGCATACGACAAGGAAGCGGTCTACGAAGCCATCGAAGCGCACAGTCCTGGACGAAGGACGCGCGTGGTGATTCCGCCGCAACGAAACGCGACGCTCAGTCAGAATTCGAACACCGCCATGCAGGAGCGCGATCGCCATATTCGTGCAATCGAAAGACACGGCCGACGTGAATGGTACAAGCTCTCAGGCTACACCAAACGAAGCATGGTGGAGAACGCGGTCTATCGTTACAAGGCGATCATCGGGCCGGAGATGCGGGCTCGAACGTTGGCGAGGCAACGAGTTGAACACCGAATTGGGTGCGAGATACTCAACAAGATGGCTGCGCTCGGGATGCCCGATACGTACTGCGCCGGGTGACTCTGCAACCGGCACAGGGAGGTCAGCGATTTGCTCCGGGCCGTGCAACAACGCCGGTCTTGGCTGGAAACCAATGGGAAATAGGGAAAACCAGGCAATTCGGGGTCATTTTGGGTCTGATCTTGAGTTCGGTTGTATTTTTGGACAGGCCGCGTCTGCGGACCGGACTCAGCCGAATATCGTGACGGCCAGCCACCCAAAGAACGCGGCATTCGCTGCAACCAGCGCCGCGCCCAGCGCTCTGTGGTTGCATCGCGGCGTGTCCAAAAACACAAACGCGTTACCACGCCCTTGATGGTTGAGCTCTCCCTGATAATGGTAGATGAACTCGGCGACGGCCCGGCGCGTGGGTCTTAGAGTTCGTTTGTATTTTTGGACACGACGGCGTCTAAGCTGCTGATTTGTGGTCTATTTCAAAAGGGACGAGTTTTGGCACAGGACGGGATCTAATGGAGGTCATCGAAGACCGCGCCGAGCGTGGCTCCACACTCATCGCGACCCAGATTCCGCTCAAGCAGTGGCACGAAGCGATTGGCGACCCAAACCAGGCAGACGCTATCTGCGATCGCATTCTCCACAGCGCGCACCGCATCACTCTCAAAGGAGCTTCTCTGAGAAAGACCAAGGCTGCGCCAAAGGCATTTGACAACGCCGATGCATGAGCGAGCGAGGGACCACAGCGTCGATGCGATAAAAACGGGTGAAACCGCCAAACCCGGGGTACCAGACGATGCGGCGCCAAAACGACGCGCGAGAATGCCTCAGGAAGCGTCTTCTCGCGCCAGGCCATACCCCAGCAACCCCCCGAAACCAGCCCCACATCGCCCGGGGTTCGGCCGCGGCAGGTCGCTGCCTACGGGAGCGACCGGCGTTGTTGCACCGCTCTGGCTGAGAGCGAAATCCGCCTATGGTGGTGGCCGAGGTATGTTCGAGCATGAAGTATCCCAAGCGCTGCCAGTACAAGCACGCGAAGCAGAAGAAGTACCACGTTCGCAACTGGGCGGAATACAACGAAGGGCTGCGCCGCCGGGGCGATTTGACAGTCTGGTTTGACGAGGAGGCAATCGCGAACTGGAAGGCCGACAAGACCGGTAAGCCTGGCGGTCAACGGGTCTATTCAGACATGGCGATTGAAACGGGCCTGGTTGTCCGGATGGTGTACAAGCTCGCCTACCGACAAACCGAAGGCTTCTTGCACTCGATCGCCTCGCTTCTCGGGCTCGGTATCGAGATCCCGGACTACTCGACGTTGTGTCGGCGCTCGAGGTTGCTCCGCAAGAAGCTGCGGATTCCGAAAGCCGCGAGCACTCAACCCATCCACCTGATGATCGATAGCACGGGCTTGAGGATTCATGTTGGAAACGCTCGCAAACCGCCAAAGCAGCGCGCATGGCGCAAGTTGCACATCGCCGTTGATCGCGAGACCGGCAACATTGTTGCGTCCGAACTGACGGCGTCACGAGCTCGCGACGCAACCCGAGTCCCCGCTTTGCTAACACAGATTCAAGCACCTCTAGTGTCGGTGGCGGCGGACAGTGCATACGACAAGGAAGCGGTCTACGAAGCCATCGAAGCGCACAGTCCTGGACGAAGGACGCGCGTGGTGATTCCGCCGCAACGAAACGCGACGCTCAGTCAGAATTCGAACACCGCCATGCAGGAGCGCGATCGCCATATTCGTGCAATCGAAAGACACGGCCGACGTGAATGGTACAAGCTCTCAGGCTACACCAAGCGAAGCATGGTGGAGAACGCGGTCTATCGTTACAAGGCGATCATCGGGCCGGAGATGCGGGCTCGAACGTTGGAGAGGCAACGAGTTGAACACCGAATTGGGTGCGAGATACTCAACAAGATGGCTGCGCTCGGGATGCCCGATACGTACTGCGCCGGGTGACTCTGCAACCACAGGGAGGTCAGCGATTTGCTCCGGGCCGTGCAACAACGCCGCCAAGACCCGCCCGCTCCGGTCGGCCTGTGATCCGCAAAAAGGAAGATCGCGTACCGCTGGGTCGACTTTTTGCGGAGCACAACCTCAGTCCGAGCGCAAGGTGCGCTTCCGTAAACGGCTTGGCGGGTTGCTACGTTTCTACCATTGGGAAGCCGCATGAGTATTTTGACCTCACGCGGATATTCGAGAACGATCGGCAAGAGTGAGCCTCTCCCTCTTACCATGTCAGTTTCCAACAGGAAGTCGTATGGTCCCCGTCCTTGAAAGCGGGAAGCTCACAGACTTCAGGGTTCTTCTCGCTGGCTGAGACGGGTCATCCGCACCAGGTGAAGTTGGCCAGTTTGAAACTGGTCGGTTGGCTCATTCATTCATCTTCTCGAACCGTGTTTTGGCTATTTCGCTTTCCTCTGGCAGTCTGAGCAGTCGTGCCCTGCCCCGTTTGGTCCATACGCCCATTGTCGGGCGGTGTGAATATAATAGTAGCGAAGCGTTTCTCAGGAGCTTCCCCTCCCGCTTGTCGCCCCCGCCTCTGCGGGAACCGTCGCTCAAGCAGCCACATAGCACTCTTTGTCGAAGGCGGGCGAGTCTCTGTTGCTATCCTTGCGGACGTGAATTTTCCATTCCCCAGCTTCCCATTCACCACTTGCCCGCCCTTGTATCTGATGGTTTGGCGAACGATCCTCGTCTCCTCGGTCGCGCTCCTGTATCAGTACCGTGTTCGATCCTGGACCCGCGCTGCTTCTCTTCGGTCATCGCTTTCCTCCCTTTGGTTAAGCGCACGGCCGCATTCGTGAAACCCAGCACGAGCTAGCCCACCCTGTGAACCTTTCCGGCGGTTCCATCCTGTTAGGTCGTTTCATTTTCAAAGGACTTGGGAGATTTCTCCCGCTCGGCCATCGGTTGCATCGGCCCGTTAGGTAGGCCATCTGCGCCAACCTGGTCACTGGGTCGTCGAATCTGCGTACCAACGCGATTGGAGCTTGGCCCGCGAACCCGTCCTGTGCCAAAACTCGGATCTTTCGAAATAGACCATAAATCAGCAGCTTAGCAAGTTCGGTGCGCGCGGATGAATAAATAGAAGGCACAGGGCGTTCGAGTATTTTGACCAGACGGGATGTCGTGGCTGTCCGAGTTTTGGCACAGGACGGGCGCCGCCACATTAGAAACTGTCAGTTTCATCCCATCCTCGGCCATGCGGTCGATGGAGGGTGTACTCACATATCAGCGATGTTCAAACTTTAGGATAAAATATTGGCCTCTCCTGCTATTTCAGTGGACCCGTCGAGCTCAGGATCTGCACAACTTGGTGGCAAGCACCCGTGATGCCATTTGACAGGCGGGCGGCGGTAGGTGCGAAATGCGGAGTAGCAAGAAGGTGGAAGAGGAGTTAGAGTCTCAACAGTAAGATGAGAGGACCTGCAATGATCAAAACGAAACGAAATCGTATCGGAAACGTTGCTTTGCTAACAGGCATCCTGACTTGCCTGATTTGCTGGCAGAACAGCTATCTTTTCGCTCAGCAGAAGGTGGAGGAAGAGACCTCTGATAAGCCCGTTGAATTGAGAGCGCCATCGGTGACCGAGCAGACCATTACAGTGGATGGGAAATCCATAAACTACACGGCCACCGTAGGCTACATGATTCAAACGGATGCAGATGGCAAGCCCATTGGTTACTTTTTTTACACTGCATACACCAAGCAAGGTGAAGATTCCGTTTCTCGTCCGTTGACTTTCTGCTTCAACGGCGGACCGGGAACCTCTTCGATCTACCTCCACATGCTGACCATCGGGCCCCAAAAGGCCGTGCTTCTGGAAGACGGCAATACTGCGGCACCGCCACCCCGTCTGGTGGACAATGTGGATACATGGCTTGGCTTCACCGATCTGGTGTTCATCGATCCCATAGGCACAGGGTTCAGTTTTCCCCATCCGGGAGCGGACACCAAGCAATTCTTCGGTACTGCAGCGGATGCCGAGTCCGTTGGCGATTTCATTCGCATGTACATCACCGAGAACGCTCGCTGGCTGTCGCCGATTTTCGTGGCCGGTGAGAGTTATGGTGGCATTCGCGGGGTCCTGCTTGCGGAAGAGTTACAGAACAGTCGTCGCATCAAATTGAATGTCAACGGTCTCATCTTTATCGCGCCCGCTTACGATTTTCAGAGTCTGGGAACGAGCAGGCACAATCCCATGTACCTCTCACAGTATGTTTCGACGTACGCGACGACCGCCTGGTACCACAAGAAGCTGGACGACGACTTGCAGGCGGATTTCGACCAACTGGTCAAGGAAGTGACGACATGGGCCAGCGAAAATTATCTGGTGGCGCTTGTCAAAGGCGACAAGCTCGAGGAGTCCAAGAAGAAAGAGATCGCCGGCCAGATGGCCCGCTACACGGGACTGTCCGAAGATTACATTCTGCAGAAGAACCTTCGAATCACTTCCCCGGAATTCAGAGAAGAACTTCTGCGCGACAAAGGCATGAGTCTGCACCGGACGGATGCTCGATTCGAACTCGGAGCCTATGATTTGGCGAGGACTCTATCGCCAGTGTTGAACCACTACGTCAGGGCCGTCCTCGGGTACGACACGATCAAACCGTACCTCGTCAGCGGTAATGTTCAACCATGGGCATGGGGCGGAAAACCTTCTCCGTTCTCGGTCGTGCCCAACCTGAGTGAAGCAATGAAGAACAACAGGAATATGAAGGTCTTCGTCGCTGCGGGATACTACGACCATGCCTGTCCCTTCGCGACCATCGACTATGCGCTCGATCAACTGCTCCTTACCCCTGAGTTGCAACGAAACATCAGTCGTCGCTACTACCAAGCCGGCCACATGGTCTATACACCTCAGTTCGAGTTGACGAGATTCACCGAAGACGTGAAGGAATTCATCGTGGATGCTGCAACGCCCGGCGCACACGCAGCACCTACGACGGCCAGCGTGGTCCGACATCGAGACTGACCGTACTAGCTCTTTCGGCGGCGGAGGTAAGCGCTCGCACCCGCGGCGGTCAGGACGCACAGGGCGCGAAGAGCGCTCCGGGCGCCCCAAACTTGATTAGTCTCCGGTCTGCCGGCACCATGCCTGCTTGATTTCGTCGTTTGTTCGCGCTCTCATCTCCGCCTTCAAGGCTCGTCGCGTGCTGGCTCTCGACAATGTCGCTCTTCGGCAGCAGCTCGCCGTCCTCCGCCGTTCGGTGAAACGGCCGCGGCTCTCGAACGTCGACCGCGGGTTTTGGGTAACTGTAGAGCCTAAGGGCCCTTGGCCCAGTCGCTAAGCTGCTGATTTATGGTCTATTTCAAAAGGGCTGAGTTTTGGCACAGGACGGGGAACCTGCAACAAACGTCTTAACGACGCCATGAACCGTCAGGATTCTTCTCCGGCATTAAGCTAGGGGATCTGAGGTTACCCTCGGCCGCATCTGCGAACCAACCTATCCATTGCTCTATGAACTCTTCCCGGGCTGTCTTGGTCGGCCGGAGTAAATGGCCATGCGAGTTGGACCGTGCCTATTGCTGGAGACAACGACACCTGAGCACCATTTTCGTTCGGGGCTAACGCGAATGGATTAACGGACGACCTGCGTCCGACTAAAGGACTGCGCATGAAGGCAGTTTCGTACCAACGGAATGCGTCTTTCTCTCGGGCGTCACAATACCAGAGACTGTGTGAGCGTCCCCTGTATCCGCTCGAAGGTCGTTGTGTTTGCAATCGAATTTGTGAGGTAGCGATCACGGTGAACGGAATCTCAGCCTCGTGCGCGCGTTCGATAGCTGCGACGTATAGCGGCGTTGTTGCACGGCCCGGAGCAAATCGCTGACCTCCCTGTGCCGGTTGCAGAGTCACCCGGCGCAGTACGTATCGGGCATCCCGAGCGCAGCCATCTTGTTGAGTATCTCGCACCCAATTCGGTGTTCAATTCGTTGCCTCGCCAACGTTCGAGCCCGCATCTCCGGCCCGATGATCGCCTTGTAACGATAGACCGCGTTCTCCACCATGCTTCGCTTGGTGTAGCCTGAGAGCTTGTACCATTCACGTCGGCCGTGTCTTTCGATTGCACGAATATGGCGATCGCGCTCCTGCATGGCGGTGTTCGAATTCTGACTGAGCGTCGCGTTTCGTTGCGGCGGAATCACCACGCGCGTCCTTCGTCCAGGACTGTGCGCTTCGATGGCTTCGTAGACCGCTTCCTTGTCGTATGCACTGTCCGCCGCCACCGACACTAGAGGTGCTTGAATCTGTGTTAGCAAAGCGAGGACTCGGGTTGCGTCGCGAGCTCGTGACGCCGTCAGTTCGGACGCAACAATGTTCCCTGTCTCGCGATCAACGGCGATGTGCAACTTGCGCCATGCGCGCTGCTTTGGCGGTTTGCGAGCGTTTCCAACATGAATCCTCAAGCCCGTGCTATCGATCATCAGGTGGATGGGTTGAGTGCTCGCGGCTTTCGGAATCCGCAGCTTCTTGCGGAGCAACCTCGAGCGCCGACACAACGTCGAGTAGTCCGGGATCTCGATACCGAGCCCGAGAAGCGAGGCGATCGAGTGCATGAAGCCTTCGGTTTGTCGGTA
Organism: Candidatus Marinacidobacterales bacterium; assembly: GCA_965237955.1. GTDB lineage: Bacteria > Acidobacteriota > Vicinamibacteria > Marinacidobacterales > SMYC01. Next base: position 7,818,227 of record OZ250169.1, read on the forward strand.
GGCGAGCTTGTACACCATCCGGACAACCAGGCCCGTTTCAATAGCCATGTCTGAATAGACCCGTTGACCGCCAGGCTTACCGGTCTTGTCGGCCTTCCAGTTCGCGATTGCCTCCTCGTCAAACCAGACTGTCAAATCGCCCCGGCGGCGCAGCCCTTCGTTGTATTCCGCCCAGTTGCGAACGTGGTACTTCTTCTGCTTCGCGTGCTTGTACTGGCAGCGCTTGGGATACTTCATGCTCGAACATACCTCGGCCACCACCATAGGCGGATTTCGCTCTCAGCCAGAGCGGTGCAACAACGCCGCACGGGCTTGAGGATTCATGTTGGAAACGCTCGCAAACCGCCAAAGCAGCGCGCATGGCGCAAGTTGCACATCGCCGTTGATCGCGAGACAGGGAACATTGTTGCGTCCGAACTGACGGCGTCACGAGCTCGCGACGCAACCCGAGTCCCCGCTTTGCTAACACAGATTCAAGCACCTCTAGTGTCGGTGGCGGCGGACAGTGCATACGACAAGGAAGCGGTCTACGAAGCCATCGAAGCGCACAGTCCTGGACGAAGGACGCGCGTGGTGATTCCGCCGCAACGAAACGCGACGCTCAGTCAGAATTCGAACACCGCCATGCAGGAGCGCGATCGCCATATTCGTGCAATCGAAAGACACGGCCGACGTGAATGGTACAAGCTCTCAGGCTACACCAAGCGAAGCATGGTGGAGAACGCGGTCTATCGTTACAAGGCGATCATCGGGCCGGAGATGCGGGCTCGAACGTTGGCGAGGCAACGAGTTGAACACCGAATTGGGTGCGAGATACTCAACAAGATGGCTGCGCTCGGGATGCCCGATACGTACTGCGCCGGGTGACTCTGCAACCGGCACAGGGAGGTCAGCGATTTGCTCCGGGCCGTGCAACAACGCCTCTGAGCGGCGGGACCGAAGATGAACAGCGACGGCTTGCCGTCGACATCGTACCAGCGTGCCATGACTTCGTACGGCCGCGAGCGAGGTGCGCCGCTCCCAGTCCGATCGAAAGTGTGGATGGCAGTCCACTCGTTGTCTTGCGGCTCAAACGCTATGCGCTCAAGGTGGCGCTTTGCGACGGACAGGACCACGATCTGGGGCTCCAGTATCTTCAGCAGCATGTGCCAAAGCGGACCGCCATCGGCTTCAAGTGTGGACCGGTCGACGTCGCCGAGTTTGCTCCAAGTCGGATCGGTGGCGACGGGTGAGCAGATGTCGGTATGGAGCGCTGTCGAGGTGAAGCCTTCGTAGTAGCTGGCTCCAGCGCCGTTAAGTAAGGGCTCGAATGCTCTGAACCAGGCGCGATAAGGGTCGGTGCGGAAGTAGGACGATAGGGCATAAAGGTAGTGATCGCGGCCACGGCCCGCGGTACCCTCGTCTAACGGAAAGCGTGAGAACGGCCTATCCGCCGGGAATTCCTGTAGCGAGGGATTCAACCCCACAGTCAGTACACGCAGTGTGGATACCCTGTACGCACCGAGGTCACCAAAGAACAGAATCGGCGCGGCGGGCTTAACGCGCACCGACAACTCCGCCGCGTTGTCGTAGGCGCACCAAGCCTTCGCTATCGGTTCGTCAAGGCTTGCCCGCTCTTTCAACAAGATTGATCCTCTCCAGACTCGCGATGCCAGTACCTCAGCCCACTCCCTCCATGCCGCATCGGACGTCGGCTTCTTGGCGTCCTCGATAAGGCGCTCAATCTGCACGGCCAGGCCCCCGAAGTTGCGAAGGTCGGCCGCCGTGCGGAGCGGCGTAGTGGCCACCGCCGCGAAGATCCTGTCGCGCATCCGCGCCGCGATAGGCGTCCAATCGCGCGCGCCGTATTCGGGGGTGACCTTACGCGGCCGACGGCGAGCTCATACACTTCGTTACCCCCGGCCACTGGCCCCCGGACACGAACCAGCGCCACGCCTCGACCGCCGCCGGCGAGAGCGGGTGACAGCGTGAGCGAAAAGAAGTATGAACTCCCCCTCGACTTCTTCGGTGAAGAAGAGCGGGGAGCTTTTGCGCCGGCCCTTTCGGGATTCGGGGTGGTCCCGGTCCACCCGCCACTCCCCCTACGCGGCGCGGATCCGGCGCCACTGGGAGTTCCTTCACGCCTGTCTCGCCTTGTAGCCCGCGGCTAAGTGCTTCATCGCGTCGATGATGAGGTGTCGGCATGGTACTGTCAAGTTGGGCCTCTAACTGACAGAATGAGCCAATGAACAGCAAGTCGCCGAGCTACCGCGGATATCGATTTCCACCGGAGATCATCAGCCACGCCGTTTGGCTCTACCATCGCTTTTGTTTGAGCTTTCGAGATGTAGAGGACCTCCTTGCCCAGCGCGGGATCACCGTCTCGTATGAAGCGATCCGACTTTGGTGCATCAAGTTCGGTCCAGAATACGCTCGCGGGCTGAAGCGACGGCAAGGTCGCCTCGGCGATACGTGGCACCTGGACGAGGTGTTTGTAACCATCCAGGGTCAACGGCAGTATCTCTGGCGTGCGGTGGACCAAGATGGCGACGTCATCGATATCCTCGTCCAGCCTCGACGCGATCGGCGAGCCGCTAAACGCTTCTTTTGTAAGCTGCTGAAGGGGCAGGGCCGGCCACCCTGGCGGCTCGTCACCGACAAGCTGAGAAGCTACAGCGCCGCTCACCGCGAGGTCATGCCATCCGTCGTCCACTGCACCGACCAGTACCAAAACAATAGAGCCGAGGTCTCGCACGAGCCGACGCGGCAACGTGAACGGCAAATGCGACGGTTCAAATCTCCGGGTCAAGCCCAGCGATTCTTGTCCGTTCATGGACTTGTCCAAAACCTCTTCCGCGTCGGACGACACCTGTTGCAAGCGCGTCATCACCGACAGCTTCGAGGTCGCGCGTTCCTCGCTTGGGACGCAGTAACGTGGGCGGCATGACCCGAACGGAGACGTCATGCCGACGGCACCGGCTTGCTCTCGCAACGTCAACTTGACAGTACCCTTGGGATACTTCATGCTCGAACATACCTCGGCCACCACCATAGGCGGATTTCGCTCTCAGCCAGAGCGGTGCAACAACGCCAGCCCGTGCTATCGATCATCAGGTGGATGGGTTGAGTGCTCGCGGCTTTCGGAATCCGCAGCTTCTTGCGGAGCAACCTCGAGCGCCGACACAACGTCGAGTAGTCCGGGATCTCGATACCGAGCCCGAGAAGCGAGGCGATCGAGTGCAAGAAGCCTTCGGTTTGTCGGTAGGCGAGCTTGTACACCATCCGGACAACCAGGCCCGTTTCAATCGCCATGTCTGAATAGACCCGTTGACCGCCAGGCTTACCGGTCTTGTCGGCCTTCCAGTTCGCGATTGCCTCCTCGTCAAACCAGATTGTCAAATCGCCCCGGCGGCGCAGCCCTTCGTTGTATTCCGCCCAGTTGCGAACGTGGTACTTCTTCTGCTTCGCGTGCTTGTACTGGCAGCGCTTGGGATACTTCATGCTCGAACATACCTCGGCCACCACCATAGGCGGATTTCGCTCTCAGCCAGAGCGGTGCAACAACGCCAGCAATATTTGAGAAACTCGGAGAACGTGGAAGAACCCTCGAGTCGTTCATCGCAAGAGCAAATCAGGGGACGCTCTGATGGCAGATGACACGACACAACGCGCTGCGCATAAATTCTTCGCGGAGCGAGTGCACACGCTGGAGCCGTTCACAAAGGAGGACTTGCTCAACGCGCCCGGTTGGTCGGTTAGCGCGCTCAATACTTATTGGTCAAAGCAGTTTCGGGGCTTCATCGAAGATCTCGGCAGCGGCACTTATCGAGTCCGGGAGCGGTTCAGACAGTTTCTGGACTGGCGGAAGTTTCGAGCGCTCGTGACCCAGGTCAAGACTCTTCCCCGTCCTGTGCCAAAACTCGGCCCTTTCGAAATAGACCATAAATCAGCAGCTTAGCGACTGGGCCAAGGGCCCCTTGGCTTTACAGTTACCCCACCCGCGGTCGACCTTCGAGAGCCGCGCCGTTTCACCGTACGGCAGAGGACGGCGAGCTGCTGCCGAAGAGCGACATTGTCAAGAGCCAGTTCGCGACGAGCCTTGAAGGCGGAGATGAGAGCGCGAACAAACGGCGAAATCAAGCAGGTATGGTGCCGACAGACCGGAGACTAATCAAGTTCGGGCGCCCGGATGAATAAATAGAAGGCACAGGGTTGCGACAGGCAGAACGTGAGTTTCCCCCCGCATAGCAGGTCTAATACCGACCTGCTATGGTAGGCTGCTTCTGGTCGATCTTCTTTTTTGCGGAGCACAGGCAGTTACCAATGAAACCACATTCCGGCTGGACGAAACTGTACTTCACAGATCGTTCACCAAAGGACGCCCTATCACCTAACGGTGTCCTAACAACAAAAGGTCTTTGTCTTATCTTAATGGATCTATCTGTTGAAGGTAACTACGGCCCCATATGCAAGAAGGATCTCACTCTTTATAGCAACTCTGCCAAAGGATTCACGGGGCGCTATTACATCTTGTCAAAAGAGGATGAGAACATTCTTCTTATAGCTGTATCTGATGGCTTGCTGGAGATCTGTCCCAAGGGCGATCATGGAGCATATGTTGATTTTACTGAGACCGGGCTTCAGGAAGCCCTGAAGTGGCCTCCTCCTCAGCTAGCCTTTATTTTGAGCGAGACACAAGATGCTTTTCTCAAGGCCGCATCAAGGAGCGTTGGCGCCGTGTGCGAACTAGTGAAGGGATTTGAGACAAACCTAATCAGGGCACGCTCTTTTAATGCTTCGTATTTCACGTTTCAGACTGTCGTGAGCATTCTACACAAAATGATGCTCGACTCGAAAACTGCGATGGAGCACCTCACTCGACAGCACAAACAAATCATTCGCCAGAAGCCTATCGAAAACAACTGCTCTCTATTTGACCTATATGTCGGACAGAACGCTCGCGTTCTGAACTCGTTCGAGCAAGGTATGTTCATGTCCTCTCAGCGAGCGGACTCCGAATACCGACTCGGCAAATGGCACGGCGGATACAATCATTTGGACGACTACAATCCCCTCAACTACGGTCGCCGTTCACTAGCTAGGGGCGACTGGTTGGACTTCAAAATCTTTGAAGTATATGGGGACGACTACACCCTCGGTACACTGTTGGATGTCCTTCGCAATAATGAAGTGAGCCATAGTTCCTTGTCCAAGAGGAAATCGTTGAAACGAATGCTGGAGATTGCCAACAGAAACCTGCGAGGTGACGGGGATGTTGGACAAGACGATTCACGAGGCATCCACGAGACTCTGGTTTATATTGGCTACAATGTAGGGAAATTTCTGCGCATCATTAGATGCTGGCGTGCCACATTGTGATGCCGCTTCAGTACGCAAGAGTTCAATCGTCTTAGACCCCATAGCTCGTTGGTTTACCGACCGCCGGCTTCAACCGGTCCTTGTCAGGACCGAATGACTGAGATACAACGTCATGCGTGTAGGTGGCCGACGGATCGATGATGCAGTGGCCAAGATTTTCCTCATGCCATCGCTCCCGCGGGTATCGAGGCTGCCCTTTTGCCAGAGGCGAACCTCGAAGCCGACCACGACGCTGCCCTGAAGCAGTGGCGAGTACAGGTTGAGCGCGCGCTATGAAGCTGAACGTGCCGAGAGACAGTTCAAAGCGGTCGAGCCCGAGAACCGTCTCGTAGCTCGCGGTCTCGAGACCGAGTGGGAGAAGCGGCTCCGGGATCTCGCCAACGCCGAAGCCGAGCTTGCCCGGCGTGAGCAGCAACGTCCTCGCACGTTGACCCTTAAGCAGCGCGAGACCATGGCTACGCTTGGCGACGACCTCGAACGCGTATGGTCTGCTGCAACGACGACCACGTCCTGTGCCAAAACTCGGCCCTTTTGAAATAGGCCATAAATCAGCAGCTTAGTGTCTGTGTTTGCGACCGGGCCAAGGGCCGTGGGCTTTACAATCGTCTGGCCCGAGGGTGCTATCTTCAGATCCAGTACCATCCATTGACCACCAGCAGAGCCACCGGCGCACGCCGCTAGCCATCGCACTTCCTGGATCAGCTGCCGGAAGAGAGAGCAAGCCGGTTTCCCGCATCGCCGAGCCATTCATCCAGTTTCGACCACCGCCGCCGTCCCGAGACATTGCGCACGGCGATGGCCACAGCCTTCTTCTGGCCGACCAGCACAACCAGCCGTTTGCCGCGTGTCACGCCGGTGTAGAGCAGATTCCGCTGCAACATAACGTAGTGCTGGGTCAGAACGGGGATGACGACGGCAGGATACTCCGAACCCTGGCTCTTGTGAATGGTTGCGGCGTATGCCGGAACCAGCGTGTCAAGCTCGCCGAAGCCATAGGCGACGGCGCGCCCGTCGAAATGCGCGGTCAGCTCGCCGTCATCGGGATCGACATCATCGATATAGCCGATATCGCCGTTATAAACCTCCTTGTCATAATCGTTTTCGATCTGCATCACCTTGTCGCCGGGCGCGAAGGTCCAGCCGAAGCGCTCGACCTTGCGCTCTCCGGCTGGATTGAGGGCAGTCTGCAGATCGATGTTGAGCGAGCGGGCGCCGACGCCGCCGCGGTTCATCGGGCACAGCACCTGGATGTCGCGGACCGGATCGAGCCCGAAGCGCTTCGGGATGCGCGTCTTCACCAATTCGATGATCATCGGCACCGCGGTTTCCGGATTGTCCGCCTGCACGAAGTAGAAGTCGCTGTCGCCCTCGGGCTTCGAAAGATTGGGAATGGAACCCCGGTTGATCCCGTGCGCGCTGGTGACGATCCGGCTTCGCGCCGCCTGACGGCGTTGTTGCACCGCTCTGGCTGAGAGCGAAATCCGCCTATGGTGGTGGCCGAGGTATGTTCGAGCATGAAGTATCCCAAGCGCTGCCAGTACAAGCACGCGAAGCAGAAGAAGTACCACGTTCGCAACTGGCCGGAATACAACGAAGGGCTGCGCCGCCGGGGCGATTTGACAGTCTGGTTTGACGAGGAGGCAATCGCGAACTGGAAGGCCGACAAGACCGGTAAGCCTGGCGGTCAACGGGTCTATTCAGACATGGCGATTGAAACGGGCCTGGTTGTCCGGATGGTGTACAAGCTCGCCTACCGACAAACCGAAGGCTTCTTGCACTCGATCGCCTCGCTGCTCGGGCTCGGTATCGAGATCCCGGACTACTCGACGTTGTGTCGGCGCTCGAGGTTGCTCCGCAAGAAGCTGCGGATTCCGAAAGCCGCGAGCACTCAACCCATCCACCTGATGATCGATAGCACGGGCTTGAGGATTCATGTTGGAAACGCTCGCAAACCGCCAAAGCAGCGCGCATGGCGCAAGTTGCACATCGCCGTTGATCGCGAGACAGGGAACATTGTTGCGTCCGAACTGACGGCGTCACGAGCTCGCGACGCAACCCGAGTCCCCGCTTTGCTAACACAGATTCAAGCACCTCTAGTGTCGGTGGCGGCGGACAGTGCATACGACAAGGAAGCGGTCTACGAAGCCATCGAAGCGCACAGTCCTGGACGAAGGACGCGCGTGGTGATTCCGCCGCAACGAAACGCGACGCTCAGTCAGAATTCGAACACCGCCATGCAGGAGCGCGATCGCCATATTCGTGCAATCGAAAGACACGGCCGACGTGAATGGTACAAGCTCTCAGGCTACACCAAGCGAAGCATGGTGGAGAACGCGGTCTATCGTTACAAGGCGATCATCGGGCCGGAGATGCGGGCTCGAACGTTGGCGAGGCAACGAGTTGAACACCGAATTGGGTGCGAGATACTCAACAAGATGGCTGCGCTCGGGATGCCCGATACGTACTGCGCCGGGTGACTCTGCAACCGGCACAGGGAGGTCAGCGATTTGCTCCGGGCCGTGCAACAACGCCGTTCGAAGGCGGGAGCTTCGACGTCCACAATGCCTGAGCTACTGAACCAACAGGAACTCCGCCGTCGGTTGCCATGCCCGCTGGCCGGGTCTAGACTTCCGCTTTGGGTTGTGACGATTGGAATGGGAGTGTTGTCATTGAAGCGAATTGCTAAGTTCCAATTGGTGCTACGAGTTATAGGTGCTTATATTGGAGTGGGAGTGTTGTCAATGAAGCGAATCGCTGGCTGGGCTCTTGGTGTGATGTTTATCGGAGGCTCCCTGGGTGCTGCCGAACTACAGGTTGGCGACGAGGCACCCGACTTCGAGCTCCAAGGCACCGACGGAAAGTCCTACCGGCTCTCCGAGCTAAGGGGCAAGGCTGTGGTCCTTGCGTGGTTTCCGAAAGCGTTTACCGGTGGTTGAACGGCCGAATGCAAGTCGCTCCGTGAGAGCGGCGACGAAATCCGTGCTTTTGCGGTCAACTACTTCGCCGCGAGCTGTGACACGGTCAAGACTAACAAGGAATTCGCCGAATCTCTCTCGCTCGACTATCCGATCCTGAGCGATCCCGACAAAGGCGTCGCGAAGTCCTATGGGGTCGTAACGGCGAAGCGTGAATTGCCGCACCGCTGGACTTACTATGTCGACGCCGAAGGCAAGATCCTCTACATCGACAGAAGCGTCAACACGCACAGCGCGGGAGCGGATGTCGCGGCGCGATTGAAGAGGCTCGGAGTGCCGGCCTTGAGCAAGTAAGACCGGCGAGAGCCTCCACTCGTTTCGTTCAAACCAATCTTTGCGCCCTCCACAGCGCTCTGCACCCCGGTGTCAGATGGCATGGAAATGTACCGGAAGACACGTTTATGTCACGAGGCATGTTCGATCAGCCCGTCGATTGCCGCCACCGCTGCGGGTGCTTCCGCGTCCTGTGCCAAAACTCGGCTCTTTTGAAATAGACCACAAATCAGCAGCTTAGACGCCCTTGGAATCCGCGCAAAATCGAGGGTATTTCGCGCCGCAGGGCTGGCTTCCGACCCCAGAGCTGCGGGTGGCGAGCGACAGGCCCACCGGGGGTGCGCACGGCTGGCTCAAATCGGCTGCGGGGCGAGCTACGGCCAGTGAACTTCGCACCCGGAAGTCCCTCATTAGACTGGACTTTATCGAGCACAAGAGCGAACGTTCGGTGATGCCGCAGGATACAGGGGTTGGCCGGAACGTCGTTTTGGACGGTTTGGACTTCGCCAGCTTACGGCGGGTCTGGGAGCAGACCTTTGGGGCTGCTCCTCCAAGCTCGCTCTCGCGTGTTTTCCTGCGCCGCGTTCTCTTGCACGAACGCCAGTGCCGGACCCATGGCGGGCTTTCGGCCGCAACCCGGCGCGCTCTGGCTGCCATGGCGAACGAGACACCAAGCTCCGGCGCTCCCGCAGGGTCCGTTTCTGCCGGCACCCATCTCGTCCGCGAGTGGAATGGCCGGACCTACCAGGTCGAGGTAATCGACAACGGCTATCGGTTCGATGGCAAAACCTATCCGTCCCTCACTACCATCGCAAAGCGAATCACCGGCACCCACTGGTCAGGACCACGCTTTTTCGGTCTGACGCCCAAGCGCAAGGCCTAACATGAAGAAGATCCGCTGTGCCATCTATACGCGAAAGAGTGCGGAAGAGGGTCTCGAACAGGAGTTCAACTCCCTCGATGCGCAGCGAGAAGCCTGCGCCGCGTATGTCGCGAGCCAGAAAGCGGAGGGCTGGGTGCTGCTGCCAACTGTCTACGAGGACGCGGGGCTCTCGGGAGGAACCCTGGAGCGCCCGGGCCTGCAGCGCTTGCTCGCCGACATCGACGCAGGTCTCGTCGACCAGATTGTGGTCTACAAGGTCGACCGGCTGACCCGTTCCCTCTCCGACTTTGCAAAGCTCGTCGAGCGGCTCGAGGCGGCCGGCGCGGTTTTCGTCTCGGTGACTCAGTCCTTCAACACCGCGACCAGCATGGGACGACTGACGCTGCATATGCTGCTGTCCTTCGCACAATTCGAACGCGAGGTCACGGCCGAGCGGATCCGCGATAAGGTCGCTGCCTCCAAGCGCAAGGGACTATGGATGGGCGGCCGCGTACCGCTAGGCTATGAGAAGGACGGGCGCACGCTGCGCATCAACGAGGCTGAGGCCGAAACGGTCCGGACGCTCTATGCGCTGTACCGAAAGCACGGAACGCTCCGGCAGGTGAAGGCCGAGGCGGACCGTCTGAGACTGCGTACCAAGCAACGCTTCACCGCGGATGGAACCCGAACGGGCGGGCTGCCGTTCCGTCGCGGACACCTCCACTGCCTGCTGACCAATCCTCTCTACGCCGGCCGCATCCGGCACCAGAGGTGTGTCTACGAGGGCCAGCATCCATCGATCATTGCTCCGGAGCTCTGGGACGCGGTCCAAACGCAGCTGCAGGCAGGGGCTGCCAAACCAAGGAGACGCACGACGAAGGGCCGTGCAGCCCCTTCCCCACTGGCCGGCAAGCTCTTCGACGAGACCGGGGACCGGCTGACGCCGAGCCACACCAAAAAGAAAAACGGGCAACGGCTCCGCTACTACGTCTCCCGGCGCCTCATCCAGCACAGTGGCCAAAAGGACCTCTCCGGCTGGCGACTGCCCGCCCCGATGCTGGAACAGACCGTCGTGCATCTCATCCGACAGCATGTGGATGTCACGACCTTCTCGGCCTCGTTGATCCACACTCCGACGATGCAAGAGCTCGCCTCGGTGCGTCGCTTTTTAGACGGGCTGTGTTCCGGCAGTAATAATGATAGTGCCTCGGCAGCCCCCCTGCTCCGTCTTATCCGGCGGGTCGACATCAGCCCAGGCTCTGTGTCTATCCTCCTCGACCGCAATGCGTTCGCTGCTTGCCTGTCTATGGAGCCCGACCGCATTCGCGAGGATACGCTCCGCATCCACGCGCCGTTCCGCTTGCGTCGACGCGGCGTCGAGACCAAGCTCGTTCTGGGCAACCCCACGAAATCCGTCGACCGCACACTCCTGCGCAATATCAGAAACGCCCTCTCCTGGCTCGACCGAATCAAAGCAGGCAAAACCTATGAGCAGATTGCCACCGAAAACGCCATCCAAACGGACCGCGTGCGCAAGGCAATCCGTTATGCCTTCCTGGCTCCCGACATCGTCCGCGCCATTGTCGAAGGCCGCCAGCCCGTTGGGCTGACCTCGAGCTACCTCTTGCATCATCCGCTTCCCGACGATTGGGAGAAACAGCGAGTGCTCGTCAAAACGCTGTGAGCCTGCCAGCGCCCACTCCGTGAATGGGCTCGGTTAGCAGCAAGCTGCTCTCCGACACTGGCCTCCACCAATCAGACTCAAACTGGCCCAAATTCCCTGTCATGGTTTCCAGACTCGGATAGCTCCTTGTACTGGACCGTCTGCGGAGTCATCTTCGTTTCCTCCGTAAAACTCCGCTGGATGAATTCGAGGTTTGGCCAATTCGAATTCCGCTATTCGCCTTCTCCTCAGGCGCGATCTAGGCGTAGAGCGTCTTCTCATTGTCTGCGCGATTAAGTGGAAAAACGACACGATAAGCCCCAAAATCGCCCCAAATTGCACGCTAAGGACCTGTTTTGCTCTGTTTCTGATCGTTTCCAGCCAAGAATCGGAAGCTCCACTCGAGCCTCCCGACTGCGATAGCCGGAAAGATGTTCCCGTCGACGAACATTCGCTGATGAGACGTAAAGCCTTTTGCGACAATGAGTAACGGTCGGAGCCGCCTCCGGAGGGTTTACGACACGGCCCTCTTTCAAGCGTCCAGGAGGTTGAGATTGCCGTATAGAAAATTTGATTGAAGCAAATTCGATTCCGGCTCAAACGACTACCCGTCGATGATGCGTGCGGGGACCAGCACGTGACGGAGGCCGTTAACTCACTGTAACAAAATAGGATAGAACGAAATTGGCACCAAGGTTGAAACCCGAGAGGGCGTAAAACAGCCTTCTCACAAAACCTGTGTACGCGACAAGAAACTCAAGAAATGCGCGAAGCTCGAAACCTCCTGAATCTCCACTTACTTTTCTTTTTGAGGATTTCCGCCAAAAGCTGGACCACCTTTTGCCGAGACCGGATAGCTCCAACCTGCACCATCCGCCACCCCGTCCTGTGCCAAAACTCGGCCCTCTTGAAATAGCCGATAAATCAGCAGCTTAGCGTCTGTGTTTTGCGACGGTGCCAAGGGCTGTGGGCTTTGCAATCGTCTGGCTCGCGGGTGTTATCTTCGGATCCATCATGACGTACCATGTGCAAATCCTACTGTTGGTCAGGCAGCCGTTGTTCGATCGGGCAGCCCTTGCTGCTCACACAGACCTCATGGGTGCTTCCGCCATTAAGTGTTGGTAAAATGACGCTAAGACTTTACGGTGCATTAAATTACAGCCATGGTCTTTCAAAAGGGCCGAGTTTTGGCACAGGACGCCCACAGGCGCGGCCCGTGGGGCAGGTGCAGGAACCGCTGGTATTCCTCGGGACTCACGCCGGCAGTGACGAAATCCTGCAGGTGTCCCGACGCGTCCATGGTCGTGATCCCGTCCTGTGCCAAAACTCGGCCCTTTAGAAATAGACCACAAATCAGCAGCTTAGACGCCCTTGGAATCCGCGCAGAATCCAGGGTATTTCGCGCCGCAGGGCTGACTTCCGACCCATGGGCTGGCGGATGAATAAATAGAAGGCAGACCCCACAGCTCGTTGGGTTACCGACCGCCGGCGCCGGAAACGATTTGGTTGAAACCGGCTCCGCTACGCCGGCTTCAACCAGCTCTTGTCAGCACCGAATAACTGAGATACAACGTGGTACTAGCCGTGGGGTCAGGTCAGGCCCGCGTGGCGCTCGTCGCGGATGGCAACGCGAATACGCAGATCGGCCAGTGCGTGCCGTCCATCGCGATGGAGTTCCTGGCCGACAACCCGTGCGACCGCCTTGGGCCAGTGCTCGGCCTCCCACCGCACCTCGTGCAACAGCCCTCTCGCGACGTGCCGGCAGCCATCACGACGGTGCAGGCCTCGGGTTTCGGGTGTATAACGGGTCCATCCGGGGCAGGCAAAACGGAAATCCCGGTGAGAAGCCGAGCAATGGGCGCATCGCCGTGAAGGTGTTCAATCACCTCGGCGATGAGGTCATGAAGGTGTTCCGGGTCAACAGATGATTACGATTCATCCGCAATACCTCACCCTGTCGAAGCTGCTCGACGGCCGTCTGTTCCGCATTCCGGAATACCAGCGCTCCTACAGTTGGACATCGAGTGAGAGACAGGATCTCTTTGGAGACATCGAGAAGGTCCGTACCAAAGGGCAGGATGCGGGCCACTTCATGGCCGCAGTGGTCTGCCTACGGCGGGAGAAACAGACTCTCGGGACCGACGAGTTCCACGTCCTCGAAGTCGTAGACGGACAGCAGCGTCTCACGACGCTCATCATCCTGTTGAACGCGATCAAACTGGCACTGAATCGCAAAGACAAGGCCGAGGCGAAGCTAGCGCGTGAACTATCTGAGCTGCTCGTCAAGGTCGAGGGCGACGAGTTGCTCCTGCTCCAGACCAATCATGACAGCAGCCACTACTTCGCGACCTTTCTTCGGAAAGGCACGTCTCCAGCATCGGCAACGGCCACGACGCTAGCCGACCGCGAGATTCTTCGGGCGATCGAGGATTGCCAGGCGTTCACCGCAAAGTGGACGGATGGCGGCGAATCGCTGTCCTCTCTGGCGGCGCTGCTCAAGAATCGCCTGTTCTTCCTCCTGCACGAGATCGAGGACGAACAGACGGTCTACACGGTCTTCGAGGTCTTGAATAGCCGCGGGTTGGACGTGTCGTGGCTGGACCGTCTCAAGAGCATCCTGATGGGGACGGCGTTCGAGCTGAAGAACGCCAATCTGGAGGGTCTGGTCAAGGACCTGCACACCGTCTGGCGGGATATCTACAGCGTCATCGGGCTAAGTCAGGGCCTGAGTACCGAAGCTCTCCGGTTTGCGGCCACTCTCAATGTCAAAGAGACGCCTAATCGCCCGCTGGGCGAGCGAGACGCTGTCGCGGAATTGCGAGGAGCCACGGCGAACTCGACGTCCTCGAGACCACGCCAGGGCCCGCGTCGACGGATCACCTCGGTCTTGTAGAGGCCGATGATGGATTCAGCCAAAGCGTTATCGTAGGAGTCGCCTCGGCTGCCGACGGACGGCTCAATGCCCGCCTCGGCGAGCCGCTCGGTGTAACGGATCGAGACGTACTGCACGCCGCGATCGCTGTGATGCACCAATGGATCTTCTGGGTATAGTCGGCGCTCGTGTAGCGCCTGCTCCAACGCATCGAGAGCGATGTCGGCAGTCAACGATGTCGTCGCTCGCCAACCGACGATGAGTCGAGCGAAGACGTCGATGACGAAGGCGACATACACGAAGCCGCGCCACGTAGCGATGTAGGTCAGGTCCGAGACCCAGAGCTCGTTCGGGCGTGTGGCGTTGAAGTCGCGCTCCACGAGGTCCATCGGGCGAGTGCCGCTCGAATCCGGCTTCGTCGTCTTGAATCGACGTCCACGGACCGCGCCCTGGAGACCCATTTCACACATCAGACGGGCCACCGTGCATCGAGCCACGTCGCGGCCCTCACGGCAAAGCCGACGCCAGACCTTGCGCACGCCATACACGTCAAAGTTCTCCTGCCGTACACGACGAATCTCGCCGCGGAGCTGAACGTCGCGCTTCGCTCTCGCTGGCAGGCGGCTTGGGTCCTTCTCTCGCGCTTTCTGCTCGTAATAGGTCGACGGGGCGATCGGGAGCGTCCGGCAGATCGGCTCGACCCCGTAACTCTCACGGTTCTCGTCGACGAACGACATCACCTCGGTCGGCGGTCGAGCTCCGCCTGGGCGAAAAACGCCGACGCCTTGCGAAGGATCTCGTTCGCCCGCTTTAGCTCACGGTTCTCTCGTTCGAGCTCCTTCAGCCGCTGACGCTCGTCCGTCGTCAGCCCCGCGCGCTTCCCAGCATCACGCTCTGCTTGCCGCACCCACGTGCGTAGCGTTTCCCGCGTGCAGTCAATCTTCGACGCGATCGATGAGATCGCTGACTACTGAGATTCGTGCTGAGCCTGCTGGTCGAAAACCATCCGCACTGCTCGCTCTTTCAACTCCGGTGAATACCTGCTTCGTCTTGCCATGACTCCATCCTCTCACGAGTTGGAGTCTCCGGAAAACCCGGGGCGGTTCACTACACGTTGCCCTACGATATTCTCGTGAGCGGCTTACCAGGGCTCGACCGGTATTCCCATCCACATCTTCCAACCTTTGCAGGCCGACCTGTCTCCGGGAGCCTACACGGTGCGCCATTTCCCACTCTGCCGCCCCCGCGTCGCAACCAAAGGCCATAGCGGCGGCGGCGGCGGTTGTAGGCCGGCTCCGCTTGGTAACCCCAATATCGTGGTGGAGACCAACATCGATGTGGCTGGGGAGCCAAGGGGTTTACGCCGGTTCGACTTCAGACACAACCTCGACCTCCGAGTGGAAAAGCAGTTTCCGTTCGGGGACGGAATGAAGATCGGGCTCATCCTCGACGTGTTTAATGTAACCAACACTAACCGAGTTACGTCCTTTAGGTCACTGAAATTCGACGTACCGCAATTCCTGCAGGTCTCGTCGATCGAAACACCCCGTATCCTGAGAATCGGACTGCGCTTCCAGTTTTAACAAGGGTTGGGAGGTAAAGAAGACGTAAACCTCTAGGTCTCGAAGGACGACACAAACCGGGGCGCCACTAGTGGCGCCCCGGTTCCTTTATTCACTGTACTCTCGGTCGCATCGCGGCCCTTACCACCGTTATCTCAACGACGGCCTTCTCCAGGCGCGGAGACTCCGCGGTCAGCTTGATCACGCCCGGCTTCTTCGCCGCCTGGATGATGACCATGGCCAGGCCGTTGAACGCGCTTCGCTTGTCCGCCTTGTCCGGCTCGTGGCTCGACGGGTTGCCGTTGCCCACGCCGATGATCTCCCCGGGGCCCTCCACCGTGAATTGCACCTCGTTCCCGGCGGTCGGTACCAGCCGACCCTGCGCGTCGAGGATCGAGACCCTTACGAGGGAAACATCTTCTCCGTCCGCGTTAATGCTCGAGCGATCGGGCTCGAGCGTGATGCCGGCCGGCTCCCCCGTCGTCTCGCGCCTGGTCTCGGCGACGACCTCTCCGTCCTGGAAGCACTTCGCCTTAAGCACTCCCGGCTCCCACTCGACCTTCCACGACAGGCTCGAGTACGGCTGCCTGTCCTGCCGTCCCCTGCTCTCGCCGTTGAGAAACAGCTCGACGCTCTCGCAGTTGGTGTAGGACCGGACGTCGATTATCCTATCGCTCTCCTCTCTGTCGGCCCAGTTCCAGTGAGGGAATAGGTGAAGGACGGTCTCGCCGCTCCAGCTCGACTTGTAGTAGTAATAGTCGTCCTTGGGAAAAGCGCAGGTGTCCATGAAGCCGTATTGTGCGTTGATCGCTGGCCAGTCATGGGGATACGGCTCGCCGCGATAGTCCATGCCATTCCAGACGAATCCGCCCGCCACGTAATCAGACTCGGCCACCATGCGCCAGGTCCGCTCGGCCCTGGGGTTGTAGCAGCTGCGATGGCCTTTCTTTGCGTCCTCGTCATAGACCCCGCGCGTCGTCTTAGCATAGGCGGTCTCGAGGGCGACCATCGGGCGCTCCGGATTCTCAGCATGGTATTCGCCGTAAGTATCCGGGTTGAAACCCCTGACATCGATGACGTCCATCAAGGTTAAGAGACCTTCTAATAAATCAATCTCATCAGGCGAGCGCGCGCCTCCGAGTGGTCCCACGGGCCCGGTGGTGGGTCGGTAGGGGTCCAGCCGCTTGATTACGTCATACACCGCCTGCACCCGTTTGCGTGCCTCCTCGACGCGCCGCCCCAACCCCCCGTTGTACATGCTCCAGAGGACGATGCTGGGGTGGTTCCTGTCGCGCCGCACCAAGCTTTCCACGGTGGCCAGCACCTCCTCCGAATCACCCAGGTGGCGGTTCTCATTCATCACCAGCATCCCCAAGCGGTCGCACGCTTCCAGTACCTCCACGGTCGGCGGGTTGTGCGCAGCGCGGTAGGCGTTGGCACCCATCTCCTTGAGCTTTTCTATCTTGTAAACGTTGATCCTGTCCGGCAGGGCGACGCCCACTCCTGCGAAGTCATCGTGGAGGTTGACTCCGTTGATCTTCACGTGTTTACCGTTGAGGAAGAACCCGTTCCCGTCGAAGCGGAAATACCGGACCCCCAGCGGCGTCTCGTACCGGTCGGTGACGCGCCCGCCGCTCTTAACCGTAGTCTTTACCGCATATAAGTATGGATTCTCCAGCGACCACAGCGTCGGGCCTTGTATCGTCACGTCCTGGCTGAATTCGTACTCCTGACCCGCTGGGATATTCTGCTCCGCCTCGGACGTCACTACCGAGTTGCCTTCTATGTCGGTAATCGTGCTCGTGAGCGTGCACTCCATCGACTCCGCGCCGTCGTTGACCACCGTCGTCTTGATGTTGACCTCAGCCAGCTCGTTCGTGACCTCCGGCGTGGTGACGAAGGTCCCCCAGTGACCGACGTGCAGGGGGTCGAGCTTCGTCAGCCAGACGTGGCGGTAGATGCCTCCGCCCTCGTACCACCAGCCCTCATCCCAGTCCGCGTCGGCACGCACCGTCACCACATTCTTCCCGCCGAAGTTCGCCGCGTCGGTGATGTCGTAATAAAAGCCCGTGTAGCCACTCCAGTGGTGACCGAGCCAGTGACCGTTTACCCAGACGTCGCTGTTCCTGTAAACGCCGTCGAACTGAAGCCAAATCCGCTTGCCCTTGTCCGCGGCCGGGAGCTCGAAGCGGCGGCGGTACCAGCCGACGCCCTTGGGCTTGTAACCATGGTCCCTGTCGTACCAGAGCTGGAAGCCGCCGGGCCTTTTACCATGGGGCTTGTCCGCCCCCTTGGGGTCGAACTCGCCCCCCACCACGAAGTCGTGGGGAACGCGGACTTCTTCCCAGCCGCTGTCGTCGAAGTCGACGGACGCCGTCTTCACCGACCGCATCTTCTCGTCGTCTTCCCACAGGGCCGGCCTGTTATACAGGACCGCACCGTCAATGCCGCCGCGGCCCCCGGTGTTGTGCACCAGCACCGCCAGCTCGTTCGGCCCACCCCTGTTCCAGGCGGAGCCCAGAGTGACCTCGAACGGATCGTCAGCTCCCTCGTGGTAGAGGAGCCTCTTCCCGTTGACGTAAATGGTCGCGTTGTCGCCCACGGATTGAAAATAAAGCCGAGACCATCCGGTCGGCGATGCTCCGAGCTCCGCGCGAAACCAGGCAAGACCCTCCCTGCCCTCAAACACATCGCTACCCGGCTCCGTCTCCTCCCAAGCGGAGATATCGAGCCCGGGCGCCGCCATCTTTTCCGCCTCACCGATCCTCCCGCTGAAGAAGAACGCGCCGCTGCCCTCCTCCGTCTCCTCCCAACCGGGGATATCGAGCCCGGGCGCCGCCATCTCTTTCTCCTTGCTCATCTTCCAGCGCCACTTCTCTATGGTCTTTCCCCGAGGCAAGGGAGTGAATCCCTCTATCCTTCCCCGGTAGAAACGCCAGCCTTCGTCCATGAGAAGTTTCTGTCTTGGGTTCTTGTCCCGGTGATCTCGCGGCGCGCATGCGCTCGCTGTTAAGAATATGGAAATAAGACCCATGGAGGGAAACAGAATGAAAAAGGCTTTTAAGCTCATTTTTCTCATTTGGTAACTTCCTTTTGGATTAGCTCATCATTATTATTACAGCGGTTGATGTAGGCCTTAAAGATTTTTTCCCTGAGGGGGCGTTTTTCGGAATACCGGAGGAACACTGCTACTGTTTGCAATAATACCCCACTTCGCTCCATGGCAAGGGATTCAAAAAACTTTTCAAATTAAGGAGACGATGCTATGAGAAAAAAAATGCCGCTGGTTTTTTTGGTCTGCCCGTTCCTGTTCTTCACATATGGCGCTAAAATCACGCTGGGAGCGCCTGAGCTTGCAGAGCCCAAGGCTCAGGTGATGATAGAAGTTTCTGCCGACCCCGTCCTGTGCCAAAACTCGGCCCTTTTGAAATAGGCCATAAATCAGCAACTTAGTGTCTGTGTTTGCGACCGGGCCAAGGGCCGTGGGCTTTACAATCGTCTTGGACGGGCGGGTCGTCACCATGCAGATGACCACCTAGTCCCCTGGATCTTTGATTACTATACAAAGTTAGGCTTTTCGCCAGCCCATAAGATTCATAAGATTCATGCACTTAGAATGGTTTCGGCAAGCTCTGCTTTATCTAGTTTGTTCTGATACAGGGGACTAGTCGAGAGCGAATATCGAAGCATGTTCCTGAAGCTGTTTCCACGCTACGCCGGTCGAGCCCGCCGAGGGGCTACCGTCGCCGGCGACCATTTACGCGGCACGGCAGTAGTAGTTGAGAATGCCCCCAAGTCGCTCTCGCGACACGATGGGGCCAGTGTCATTCGCGCTTGCCGGCAGAGGTGTGAGGAGCTCGTTGCCGAGACCTTGGTGGTTCCGTTCTGTGTGATAGTGCACTACGTATTCGGTTACCGCTGTGCGCAGGTGTCGCTCGCTGAGAGGTACGAAGCGGTCGAGACA
This sequence comes from Candidatus Marinacidobacterales bacterium, assembly GCA_965237955.1. GTDB lineage: Bacteria > Acidobacteriota > Vicinamibacteria > Marinacidobacterales > SMYC01. The sequence continues at coordinate 7,837,756 of OZ250169.1, forward strand.
CTCTCGACGTATGGAGAGAACGAATCTTTCCGCGTATGCGTTCAGATTCGGACTATTGGCGGGAAGGCGCAGGGGCTTCACGCCTGAATCTCTCAACAGCCCACGTACCGCCTCGGTGAATAGCGGGTCCCGGTCGTGGATGAGGTATCGCTTGCCAAGGAGGAAACCATCCCACATGTCAGTGAGGTTTCTTGCCACCTGCTTCATCCACTCCCCGTTGGGGTCCGACGTTATCCCACCGATGCACACGCAGCGAGTGGCGATATCGATGACAAACAGGACATGGTAGCGGACGAGCCCGAACGGGTTCACCACCTCGACGGTGAACAGGTCTGTCGCAGCGATGCGCCCCAATGAGCCTTGATGAAGGTGCTCCACGACATGCTCTTGCCCCGCTCCGGCGCAGGCGCGATACCGTGCTCGGCGAGGATCCTCTTGATAGTGTTGCGTCCGAGTTCATGTCCTAGGTTCTTGAGTGCGCCTCGCAGGCGCGTATATCCCCACGTCGGGTTCTCCCGCGCCACGCGCACAATGAGCTCACGGATGTCCTTCGCCGTCGGAGGTCGGCCTGGACTCCGGTTCTTGCTGCCATCGTACTTGGCTGCGATGAGGTGGCGGTACCAGCGCAGAAGCGTAGCGGGTGTGGCAACGGACGCAATCTGGGCCAGCGCCTCGCGGCCCAAAGCCTGGGCCTTGACCGCGAGCCTGCGCCGGTCGTCGTCCGAGAGACTGAGACGCTTGCCCCGAAGCCCGGCTCGGAGCACACGGTTCTCCTCTTGCAGGTAGTCGATCACATCCTGCTGCTGGCGGTTGACCCAGCCAGCTAGAACGAGCAGTAGGAATTGCACGTGGTACGTCATCATGGAGCTGAAGATAACACCCTCGGGCCAGACGATTGTAAAGCCTACGGCCCTTGGCCCCGGCGCAAACACAGACACTAAGCTGCTGATTTATGGCCTATTTCAAAAGGGCCGAGTTTTGGCACAGGACGCCCTCGACTCTGAGAGCGATGACCCCGTCCTGTGCCAAAACTCGGCCCTTTTGAAATAGACCGCAAGAGCGAACCTTTCGACGTTTACAATGACGTCGGATCACCTCATCCGTTCGCCGCGAAGCCGCTAATCCTGGCAGCTCTAAACTGCGGAATCAACGACGGATCGAGTTTTTGCGGAGCACAGGCCATTCGTAACGAAGTCGTCGGCATCTTTGGAACACTCCTCACTCAACGTCCTCACCCGTCAGGGCGTACTCGAACCGGTCGCACTCTTTCGCCAACGTCTCGACATACAACTGCAGCTCTTCGCGATCCAGCGTCGCGGCGGGAACTTCGATTACGCCAATGAGTGCGTCCTGCTCATCGAAGGAGAACGTGACCAGCTCTTTGGCCGCGTTCCGCCGCCACGCGCGGTACGCGAGGTCCCGCCAAGCCCTATCGGATGTCGTGACTAGCTTCGGTGGAAGCACTGATGATCGAAACACGTACCGGTCTTGCGTCCGCGCACATCGCACGACTTGCGTCCGGGAACGTTTCGTCAACTGAACTTGAATGTTGTGCCCCTCCCGGCGCCACGAAACCAACGCAGACTTAATGAGCTCGTCGATTCGGGGATCAGTCGTTCCATGGCGCCCCGCCTTCAGTGTTCTCGACGAGCGTTCGTCTGATCGCAGCCGCCGCATGGACAGTCCGTGCCACCAGCAGCTCCAACTCCTCCCATTGGGTGAGTGCAGGACTGAACGGCAGGTCGCCCTCCACCGTCACCCGGTCGAGACGACTGTCATCCCGGTGCACACACACTTTCGCGTGCCCAAGTCTTCGCTGCAGCTCGTACAGCTCATCTAACACAGCTGTATCGTTCCGAAGGTCGAGCCTGCCGACCTCGCTGGTGCAACGGAGCAACGTCGAGTCACCGGACGTCTGGGATCTGAGCTCGAGCAGGAACCTCTTCTCTCCGCTCCCAGGACTATCCGATGCCTGTGGCATCAGGCGGCCATTCGCGAGCATGGCGAACCCTCGCTTCGTACGTTCACTGGTCGTACGAAGCGGTCGAACCACATAGTGCGCCACCAACGCTGACCAGAGGACATCGAAATGCCGTATCTGACTCGCGATGTCGGGCTTCTCGACTGCCGCGGACGTGAGCGCACCATCCATCCAGCCCTCTCTCACCGGAAACGCCGATTCCAAGCGTCCGGCCGGTGGTTTGATGGCGTCAAGCTCTTCAAGCATCTCGCGAGCCATGTCGACTCGACTCTCACTCGGGATAGCATCGCCCTTTCTGTCGTGAATCAGCTCCAAGAACCGATTCAATCGCCGCAACACGCGACGCACCTGAAGCACCTCGACGGTGTCCTGCAAGTGTGGGTAGTACACCTGCAGCCATTCCGAGGGGAGGGGCGTCGTCTCGCGGCCGTCCAGGTTTCTCTGAATCAGTCCCCCGATGCGGTCGACCCTACCCGTACGCTGCTCCATGGCGGATGGCGTCCACGTGATGCCGTAGTGCACGACACGGCGGCAGAACGTATGTAAGTCCTCCCCTTCCTGCAGCACATCGGTCGTGACGAGTACGAGCGGGAACGCGGGCATCCGAAACTGCCGAACGAGACGCCTGTTCACACCACCCGACATGCGCCCAACCGGAACCTGACGCTGCAGTGTTGCTCCATACCTCTTGGCGAGCGCCTGCAAGGAGCCACTCGGGATGTCCGGAAAGTTCACCGCGAGCAACAGGTCGAAGGTCTCGGAGGCCTGCGACAATTCGTAGAAGGCGTGGAAGCCGGGCGCGTGCATCTGCCCTTCCAAGAGATCGACATAGCTTGTTGCCAAGTCGGCACCCGCGGTGTCAGACGAGCTCTCCTGACGCAAGTCGAAGGAACCGAGTCTCGCTATGGCCAGCACGTAGAGGTCGATGTAGGACAGACCCAGTCGTGCAAGAGCGCTGATCAATTCGCGGCGCTGTTCGCGGTGGCGGAACCGCTGCGTGAAGTCCGTGTTCTCTTGGGTCGGCCAGATTCGACGCCGTAGCCCGCCACGCTTGACCAGCTCGGTGAAGAACGTGGTGAGCCCGATGGCCTGGTCAGGATCAGGAAATCCTGGCGGGGCCGAATCGTCACCGGGTTCCAGTGGGGGAAAGCGCTCATCCAGAATCACTCGTGCCTGTTCGCCGATCTCGCCACTGGCCTCTTGCATGCGTTCCAAGGCGGCGGCCTGATACGCCTGAAAGACGAGAATCCTCGGATATCCGGCTTCTCGGCTGGTAAGTTGCCTGAAGATAGCGAAGGCTCTGTGGCGGAGTCCCCGCTCGAGCGCAGGCTGATTCAGCGCGAGGTGCGAGCCCAAGGCGCGCAGGACGTCATCAGGTCGATTAAGCAGCCATCCGACGTAGTCGTCCTCAAAAAGTGTGGAGAACACCGACGCCTGACCGGATAGTCGATTCTTCTGAAACGCAGCGCCTGAGAGCACGCCACCTGGACCATCGCCACGGAAAAACCACGCGAAGAAGGTCTCCGAGCCTCCGGCATCGCCATCCTCCTCCCCCGACCGAGCATCTTGCAGGTCCTCCAGCTCAGGCTCCTTCTCGTCGACCGGAGATCGATGGAGGCGCTCTTCAGGACGAAGGGCGCGTTCACGCTCATACTGATCGAACAGCTCGTTGAGCTGTGGATGAAGCTGGGAAGGAAGCCCCCCAACGAGACGCTGGCGGATCCACCGATCGAAGTGACCATCCAACTTGGACGCTAGCTCATCCACGGTCCGGATACGCCGTACGAAGACCAGGGTCTTCTCGCCGCTTTCGAATGCTGATGCGAAGGCGTCGGCCGTGGCGTCCAGCTTGGGATGCGGCAATGACCGACCGAACCGACGTCGGTAGGAACTCACGACATCCTCGACCGCCTCCGTGTCGATGCCTTGCCTTGGTGCATAACTCCGGACAACTCTAAAGGAATCAGCAGGTTACGTTTTTGAGCCAAAAATAGCAGAGTCAATGGAATCAATGACTTACCTGTATTTATGCACCAAGGCAGGTATTTCGCGCCGCAGGGCTGGCTTCCGACCCCTGGGCTGCGGGTGGCGGGCGACAGGCCCACCGGGGGTGCGCACGGCCGGCTCAAATCGGCTGCGGGGCGAGCTTGCAGGCAACGAACTACGCACCCGGAAGGAATACGTATCCGACCGCGATGCCGGATTCAAGCAGCCCTTGGAAAGGTGCAAACTGCTGACCCGCTGGGCGTTCGAGTATTTTGACCAGACGAGATCTAAACCGCGCAATCGATGCTGGATCGACTTTTTGCGGAGCACAACTCCCACAGGAAACGGGGAGAAACAGATAGGCCGCGCCTACGGAGCACCGCGCCAGCCCTCGACCCTACCGGGAACGAAAAAAGCCCGGGCCGCCTGAGCGACCCGGGCTCTCGGAAAGTATGTAGCCTAGTAGTCGCCCATGCCTTCCATACCCGGCATGCCACCGGGGGGCGCGCCGCCAACGGCCTTCTTGTCTTCCTTCTCGGGCAGCTCCGCGACCAGAGCTTCGGTCGTGAGCATGAGCCCCGCGATGGAACTAGCGTTCTGGAGCGCATAGCGAACGACCTTGGTGGGATCGATGACCCCGGCGTTCACTAGGTTCTCGTACTTGTCCTTCGCCGCGTTGTAGCCCTGCTCGCCCTCGAGCTCCTTCACCTTGTTGACGATGATGGAGCCTTCTTGCCCGGCGTTCTGGGCGATCCAGCGCATGGGCTCTTCGACCGCGCGCCCGACGATACCCACACCGATGCGGACGTCATCGCCGAGGCGCTCGTCCTTCTGGAGCCTCTTGAGAACCTTGCTGGCGCGAAGGAGAGCGACCCCGCCTCCGGGAACGATGCCTTCCTCGGCGGCTGCCTTGGTGGCGTGCATCGCGTCCTCGACACGGGCCTTCTTCTCCTTCATCTCGGTCTCGGTGGCAGCGCCGACCTTGATCAGAGCCACGCCGCCGACGAGCTTCGCGAGACGCTCCTGGAGCTTCTCGCGATCGTAGTCGGACGTCGTCTCTTCGACCTGAGTCCGGATCTGCTTGATGCGGCCTCCGATGTCGGACTTCTTCCCTGAGCCTTCGACGATGGTGGTGTTCTCCTTGGTGATGATGATCTTCTTGGCTTTGCCGAGGTCCTGCATCTGCAGGTTCTCAAGCTTGCTGCCGAGATCCTCGAAGATCGCTTTGCCACCGGTGAGGATCGCGATGTCCTCCATCATTGCCTTGCGGCGGTCACCGAAGCCAGGAGCCTTGATGGCGACGACCTTCAGTGTGCCACGGAGCTTGTTGACGACGAGCGTGGCGAGGGCCTCGCCCTCGATGTCCTCGGCCACGATGACCAGCGGCTTGCCGGACTGGGCCACCTTCTCGAGCACGGGCAGGAGATCCTTCATGTTCGAGATCTTCTTCTCGTGAACGAGGATGAGACAGTCTTCGAGCACACACTCCATCCGCTCGGGGTCGGTTACGAAGTAGGGGGAGAGGTAGCCGCGGTCGAACTGCATACCCTCGACGATGTCGAGGGTCGTCTCGAGCGTGCGCGCCTCTTCCACTTGGATGACGCCGTCCTTGCCGACCTTCTCCATCGCCTCCGCGATGATGCTGCCGATGGTGTCGTCACCGTTGGCGGAAATGGTCCCGACCTGCCCGATCATCTTGCCCCGGACCGGCTTCGAGATCTTCTGGATCTCGCCAACTATCGACTCGACGGCGGTGTCGATGCCCCGCTTGAGCTCCATGGGATTGCTGCCGGCGGCAAGATTCCTGAGCCCCTCGCGGAAAATAGACTGTGCCAAGACGGTCGCCGTGGTGGTGCCGTCACCGGCCACGTCGGAGGTCTTGGATGCGACCTCGCGCACCATCTTGGCGCCCAGGTTCTCGATGGCGTCCTCGAGCTCGATCTCCTTGGCAACGGTGACGCCGTCCTTGGTGACGACAGGCGAGCCGAACTTCTTCTCGAGAACGACGTTACGGCCCTTGGGGCCGAGGGTTACGCGCACAGCGGTCGCGAGCCGGTTGACACCGCGGAGAATCCCCTGCCGTGCTTCCTCATGATAAACAATCTGCTTTGCCATTTCTTAAAATACCTCCAAGCTATTCCACGATGCCGAGTACGTCGTCCTCTTTAAGGATGAGGTACTCAGTTCCGTCCAGTTTCACTTCCGAGCCCGAGTACTTGCCGATGAGCACTCTGTCGTCCACCTTCACCTCGAGCGCAACCTTCTTTCCGTCCTTCAAGGTCCGACCCGATCCGATAGCTATGACTTCGGCCGTCATCGGCTTTTCCTTCGCGGTGTCGGGGATGATGATGGACCCGACGTTCTTCTCGTCCCTCTCCTCGATCCGCTTTACGACAATGTTGTCCTTTATCGGTTTGATCTTCATCTCTCGATTACTCCTCCTTGTTTTTCAGGACCTGTCGGCGGGGTCGAGCTCCCGACGGCGGTCAACTACTGATGGGAATCTGACGGCTTTTCTCGCTCGCCTTCTTCGGTATGGTCACCGTCAGCAGAATGCCCTTCTTAAAATCGGCCTTTACTCTGTCCGTTTCGATGCTCGTCGGGAGCTCGAACGTACGATGGAACGGGCCGTAGGAACGTTCCATCGTACGAACCGTTTCTCGTTGATGGCTTCGTTGACCGGGCGCTTGCCTTACAGCGTCACTCGACCGTCGTCGATGTGAAGCTCGATGTCGTCTTGATCTACTTCGGCGAGCTCGGCCTTGAGAACGAGGCTCTTTTCGGCTTCGTAGAGATCCACGGCGGGGGACCATGCCCCTGTGGTCGAGAACCCCCCCTCGGAGCGCGTGCGCGACAGCGTCTGATCGATTAGCCGGTTCATCCGTTCTTGGAGAGCAAGAAGCTCACGCACGGGGTCCCAATGGGCGAGTGGCATGTGTAATTCATCAACCTCGACATATTAGCACTCTACACACCCGAGCGCTAATCGTACGAGATAGTAGTTATTTGGTACTTTCGAGTGAACGAACGATTTCGGTCACTCCCCGATGACCTCCGCCCACGCGGGCGGTGCCATTGCTGTCAAGTTTTCCACGGCCTGACGGCCACCGCGTCCTGTGCCAAAGCTCGGCCCAGCCGGTATCGACGAAAGAACTGCGCCTCTCAAAATCAGGCGAAACTCTAGCACACGAACAGGTTACGCGGCGGCTACCAACACTTGACTGCGGAAGCACCTTCGAGCGGCCTTCACGAGCTTCTCCAGGATGCCATCGCTGTCCTCGTATTGGAGGGTCAGGCGATGCCGCTCTACGTCTTCACCCGTCTTGGGATCCGAATAGGCGTCGGAGAGTTGCGCCTCAAGGAGGCGTTGTTGCACCGCTCTGGCTGAGAGCGAAATCCGCCTATGGTGGTGGCCGAGGTATGTTCGAGCATGAAGTATCCCAAGGGCTGCCAGTACAAGCACGCGAAGCAGAAGAAGTACCACGTTCGCAACTGGCCGGAATACAACGAAGGGCTGCGCCGCCGGGGCGATTTGACGGTCTGGTTTGACGAGGAGGCAATCGCGAACTGGAAGGCCGACAAGACCGGTAAGCCTGGCGGTCAACGGGTCTATTCAGACATGGCGATTGAAACGGGCCTGGTTGTCCGGATGGTGTACAAGCTCGCCTACCGACAAACCGAAGGCTTCTTGCACTCGATCGCCTCGCTGCTCGGGCTCGGTATCGAGATCCCGGACTACTCGACGTTGTGTCGGCGCTCGAGGTTGCTCCGCAAGAAGCTGCGGATTCCGAAAGCCGCGAGCACTCAACCCATCCACCTGATGATCGATAGCACGGGCTTGAGGATTCATGTTGGAACCGCCCGCAAACCGCCAAAGCTGCGTGCATGGCGCAAGTTGCACATCGCCGTTGATCGCGAGACAGGGAACATTGTTGCGTCCGAACTGACGGCGTCACGCGCTCGCGACGCAACCCGAGTCCCCGCTTTGCTAACACAGATTCAAGCACCTCTAGTGTCGGTGGCGGCGGACAGTGCATACGACAAGGAAGCGGTCTACGAAGCCATCGAAGCGCACAGTCCTGGACGAAGGACGCGCGTGGTGATTCCGCCGCAACGAAACGCGACGCTCAGTCAGAATTCGAACACCGCCATGCAGGAGCGCGATCGCCATATTCGTGCAATCGAAAGACACGGCCGACGTGAATGGTACAAGCTCTCAGGCTACACCAAGCGAAGCATGGCGGAGAACGCGGTCTATCGTTACAAGGCGATCATCGGGCCGGAGATGCGGGCTCGAACGTTGGCGAGGCAACGAGTTGAACACCGAATTGGGTGCGAGATACTCAACAAGATGGCTGCGCTCGGGATGCCCGATACGTACTGCGCCGGGTGACTCTGCAGCCGGCACAGGGAGGTCAGCGATTTGCTCCGGGCCGTGCAACAACGCCCAGGCATAGTGCTGGCAGACCGGAGACTAATCAAGTTCGGGGCGCGCGGATAAATAAACAGAAGGTGCAGCGCTGATGGCTTTCCACGCAGCCGCGTCTACCAGCGTACTGCGCATAACAGGATGACCCTAGCATCATCACAAGGGCTCGACGGATCGGCCACAACGCTCGCCGCCCTGAAGATCCAAGTCGAAGAACTCTAATCCACTCCGCGGGCCGCGATAGTGAGGATCTGCTGGATGAACCGCGGGTTGACTCCGACATTCTCGCAGAGCCAAACGAGGCAATCCATTTCCTGCTGGTCGATCGAGCCGTCCGCATAGGAAATCACAACAATGTCCCGAATCAGCTGAAGCCTCTGGAGACCGGTCATCATGTAGGCAATGTCCTTGGAAAGCTCAACTACCTGTTCGCGAACCACATCGACGGGCTGGTTGAAGACTTCACGAATCTCGTCCAGTGAGACGGCAAGCCCCACCAAACTCTCGAGTGCCTCGACCTCGGAACGCTCGAAGACTCCGTTGGCGGCCGCCACGAGAAACTTTGCCTTCAGCAGATACGAGCGCCCCTTGTCGCCGACGTCGCCGGTGTCGGTCAGGTATGTCGGCTCCATGATGCTCATGAGCTCGGTTACCTGATCGGCGACTTCGTCGGCGGTGAGGGTTCCTCCGTTGGAGCCGATCAGCTCGCGGTAGGGCTGGCCCTTGGTGAAGACTTCAAGCGCTTTCAGCCGCATGGGATTGAAGGGATGCGGGCTGAACCAGTCCTGTGGATCGGACTCCTGCGAGGCTACCTCGCTTCGAAGATCATCGAGCTGCGCCAGGTACTCCTTCACGCTGAACTGGAAAACGGACGACGTGATGCCCGAAGACAGCTTGAAGAACGTATTGGCCGCGACGTCGAAGCTGCGGCAGCAAACCATGCCTACTCGATCTGCGGTAATTTCCGAGTTCCGCATCCACGCGTACAATTTCATCGCATGGAGAGGGGCCAACCGGCCGCCGTTGTTCTTAAGAATGTAGTCGACGGGGAAACGAGTGTGCTCAAAAAGATAGTGGCCGAGCTCGTGCCCTATGACGAAAGTCAGCTCCTCTCCCGAGAACTTCTCGAGAAGCGAGCTCGTCAGCATCAGAAGCACCTTATCCTTGGTAGGCGGGTAGCAGGCCGCATTGAAGTGGCTGTCCTGATTGACGTAGACCTCGATATCGGAGGTCAGCTCAAGCGTACGGGCGCAGTGATCGACCACTTGATAGACCGTTGGCATCATGCCGCGAGAAATCTTGAGCGCCTTGGTGAGAAGCTCTTTGCGCGCGTTGTGAGGTTTCAGCTCGGCCAATAGACAATTGACCGTCGAGGAAAACTCCGCATCTGCAAGAAGCTCGGCGAGCGCGCGTCGGTCGCCGCGGAAAACGAGCCGATGCATGTCGATACCGGCAAGCGTCTGGTCGTAGAGCGTCTCGTCGCGAGTCTGCTCGTCCTCCGACATGCGCTCGAGATGCGTTCGATAGCTCGTCTGAATCGATTCGACGATCTGGCTCAGACGGGCTCTCAAACGGCCCATCTCGTCTTGGCCACGCGCAGTGGAAGCACGCTGCTCGAACTGGCGGGTCACGCGGGCGATCTTGTCTCGGAGCTCTTCGCCGAGAGCGACGAGATTGGTCGCTCGCCATTCGATAGCGGTATCAGTCATGGCTACAGCCGCGGCCTGTATCTAGAGATCTCCCCACGCAGAAGCAAAGCTTGGAATAGCGCTTCTTAATTTGGGCCGAAGACCTTCCGCTACGACCGTTTGGGGGTGGCGGTCGCAAAGTCCTCGATCCTTTTCCATGTTTGAAACCCCGCAAGCGCGGAGAATCGCCGTCTCCCCTTGTAACCTGTAGCAGGCAACTGGTCCATACCCGCAGCCTGCGCGTGGGACGGTCAACCAAGGTTCAGCCGATATCCTTCAGCTTGGGCTGGGCGGCCCGGCGTATCTCTGTAGCAGCGACGGCCGCGCGCTCAGCCATGAATTGGCCAATCTGAACTACACTCACGTTCTCCGTCGCCTTGTTGATGAGAATACCCGCGGATAGTCCAACCAACAAAGCCACGCCCGCCGGGCCACCGACAACCCCGACCTGCGAGACCGCCACGAGCGTGCCACCCGCGCCGATGCCACCTTTGAGACTACCGTCAACGAAGTCGGTATAGTCACCCGTCTGATGTGCCTTGTGAAACGCTTTGGCCAGAGCGACGACCGTGACGATCAGCAGTAATGGATTCGCGCTCATGACCGCGGACACGCCCATCCCGCCGACGAGCTTGGAGAAGCTCTCGGTGTCGGCGCGATTCCAACGCAGTGCCGTAGCGACAACACCAATGACTCCGCCGAGCAACTCGGAGGCATCGTAGCTGTTGAGATCGTAGAACCAGTCTCTCGGGATGCGGAATTGCGCTTCCAGAAATCCGGCGACTTGGTCATATGTTGCTTTGTCCCAGTTCGCCAGCGGCAAACCCTTGACGGTCGTCATGTCCCGGAAGATTCCCTGGAGGAATCCCATCGCCTCCTCAAGGATGGTGTCCTCGGGCGATGCATCCCGAACCGCTTTGATAGCCCCCGCAATGGTGTGTCCTTCGTCGAATAATCTGTGGTTGCCGCGGCCAATGTGGGTCGCGCTGTACACGGCATCCATCGCCTTGTCGTAGATGGTCGCCGATCCACTTACCATGTCTTGCAACAGCCCATTCAGGTCGCTGGAGAGAGCACTGGCCAACAGCGCCTGCGATGTCGTCAGCAACCCGTCGGCGAGGGAGATTGCCGAATCCCGAGCCTTGCTGGATCCGGCCGTTACCCCGCCCAAAACCGCATGGGCCGCTTCCGAGGTTCTCTTCAGGGCGGCCTGAATGGACTCCCACACCGACGATGTCGCGTCCTTGATCTTCAGCGGACTTACCGTGTTCTTGAGCTTCCTCATACGACGCCCCTTTCAATGCGGTTCGAACACGCTCAGACCGGTACAATGGATGCTGGGCCGGATGGATGAGCCGATGTAGAGAAGAATTCGGCGTCGGGCATGTTTCCACCCAGCGCGGCGATGCGCGCCGCGCACGCGAGCCCCGTCCTGTGCCAAAACTCAACAGAATAGAACCGCCGCCGTCGATTTCTTTTGACGCCGACTCATTTAGTTCATCATCATCAATTGCTCCTCCTGCGTCAGTCCTTTCATCAAAAGCAAGTCATCCATTTCAGTCCTCGCATCCCCAGTCGGCGGTGATCGGCATGATCGCGCCAGGATAACTTTGGAGCGTCGCCCTATAGGTGTATCTGCTTCCCTGCTTCCACTTCATTAGATTTTCCTTCTCTGATTTTGGAGCGGAAACCAGAACATCGTAGGTGAACGTCTCATTACGGTGCTTGAATCCGACACTGATTCCGCCGAAGAATCCTTGATCCAGATGCTCCAGTCGCCCGTTCCATTGCACGCATTTCCCTTTGTACTCTTTCCAGAGTTCATCTTTCTGTAGGTCCGTAAGAGAACTTTCGACGCTGAATTTGTTGTGAACCTCGTTGAAGGTGATCTTGGAAACTTCCTGCGCACTGGCGGCAAAAGCCGAAAGCAGAATGGTAATGACGAACGAACGCCTAAGCATGTTTCTAATCTCCCGTTTTACCCGGAACCGGAAATGGAGCCGGGCCATGCAAACATTCTCTGTGTAGAGGAAGCTCTCACCTATTCGCCTGGGCTTCGGGAGCTACCCGAGGCCTGATGCAAGGCTGTTATATTCAGTGAGCAACCCGACTCGATGCGGGGCTACACAGAAAACGTTTGCGGGAGGATTGTCTTAGGCCGGCTCTAGAAAGTCAACTGGCTTATTCGTGCGTGGTTGGTCTTTGACGACCTCGTCCTGTGCCAAAACTAGGCCCTCTTGAAATAGACCACAAATCAGCAGCTTAGACGCCCTTGGAATCCGCCGACCCTTGGGCTGCGTGGCGAGCTACAGGCAGTGAACTTCGCACCCGGAAGTCCTTTATTGGACTGGACTTTATCGAGCACAAGAGCGAACGTTCGGTGATGCCGCAGGATACAGGGGTTGGCCGGAACGTCGTTTTGGACGGTTTGGACTTCGCCAGCTTGCGGCGGGTCTGGGAGCAGGCCTTCGGGGCTGCTCCCCCACGCTCGCTCTCTCGCGTTTTCATGTGCCGCGTTCTTGCGTACGAACGCCAGTGCCGGACCCATGGCGGGCATTCGGCCGCAACCCGGCGCGCTCTGGCTGCCATGGCGAACGGGACGCCAGGCAACGGCGCCGGCGCTCCCGCAGGGTCCGTTTCTGCCGGCACCCATCTCGTCCGCGAGTGGAATGGCCGGACCTACCAGGTCGAGGTACTCGACAGCGGCTATCGGTTCGATGGCAAAACCTATCCGTCCCTCACTACCATCGCAAAGCGAATCACCGGAACCCACTGGTCAGGACCACGCTTTTTCGGTCTGACGCCCAAGCGCAAGGCCTAACATGAAGAAAATCCGTTGCGCCATCTATACGCGAAAGAGTGCGGAAGAGGGTCTCGAACAGGAGTTCAACTCCCTCGATGCGCAGCGAGAAGCCTGCGCCGCGTATGTCGCGAGCCAGAAAGCGGAGGGCTGGGTGCTGCTGCCAACCGTCTACGAGGACGCGGGGCTCTCGGGAGGAACCCTGGAGCGCCCGGGCCTACAGCGCTTGCTCGACGACATCGATGCCGGTCTCGTCGACCAGATTGTGGTCTACAAGGTCGACCGGCTGACCCGTTCCCTCTCCGACTTTGCAAAGCTCGTCGAGCGGCTCGAGGCGGCCGGCGCGGTTTTCGTCTCGGTGACTCAGTCCTTCAACACCGCGACCAGCATGGGACGACTGACGCTGCATATGCTGCTGTCCTTCGCACAATTCGAACGCGAGGTCACGGCCGAGCGGATCCGCGATAAGGTCGCTGCCTCCAAGCGCAAGGGACTATGGATGGGCGGCCGCGTACCGCTCGGCTATGAGAAGGACATTCGCGAGGATGCACTCCGCATCCTCGCACCGTTCCGCTTGCGTCGACGCGGCGTCGAGACCAAGCTCGTTCTGGGCAACCCCACGAAATCCGTCGACCGCACACTCCTGCGCAATATCAGAAACGCCCTCTCCTGGCTCGACCGAATCAAAGCAGGCAAAACCTATGAGCAGATTGCCAACGAAGACGCCATCCCAACGGACCGCGTCCTGTGCCAAAACTCGGCCCATTTGAAATAGACCATAAATCAGTAGCTTAGTGTCTGTGTTTCCGACTGGGCAGCGAGTTGCGATCTTCTTTATTGCGGACGACAGCCGGTCTGATCTCCACCTTCGGCCAGCCCGGCGCGGATCGCCTATAATCCGGCCATGCGCTCATTGCTGAAGATTGCCCTTGGCATTGCCGCACTAGTCGTGGCGTTCGGGGCCGGGTGGCTCGTCGCGATCACCGGCACCGGTCAAGCCATCCCCCTGGAGTCACTCTCGGAACTCGAGCGGGGGTTCGCCGAGCGGATGCAGAACGTGGTGCTTACCGGCCACTACACGCTCAAAGGCCGTGAGCGTCGCGACGACAAGCCGGAACGCTACGAGATCACCAGAGTGGCAAAGGTCGGCGAGCACCGGTGGCGGTTCGACGTTCACATGACCTACGGGAGTGTCGACATGACGCTGCCGGTCGTCGTGCCCATCCGGTGGGCGGGTGATACCCCCATAGTCACCATTACGGACATGGTCATCCCAGGGCTCGACGGTACCTTCACGGCGCGGGTCATGTTTTACGCGGAACGGTACGCTGGCAGCTGGCAGCACGGCGAGTGCGGTGGGCTCATGTACGGCACGATCGCGCCGCTGAGCGACTAGTCGGAGACGCCACACGTGGGGAAACCAGTTACGGGGATAAATCCCGCCGTCCTGAAATGGGCGAGAGAACGTGCGGGATACACGATCCAAGAGATCGCCGCCAGATTCGGCTACGACTCCGGTATTGTGGTGGCTTGGGAAGCCGGTGACGGTGCGCCCACGTATGCTCAACTGGAAAAGTTAGCCTACCAACTCTACAAACGGCCGCTCGCCGTCTTTTTTTTCCCCCAGCCACCAAGCGAACCCGACCTGACCTCCGAATTTCGTACGCTACCGGAATCCGAGATCGAGGAATTGGAGCCCGACGTCTTCTATGCGCTTCGCGAAGCAGCCGCGATGCAGCTGTCGCTCATCGAACTGAACGAAGGGATAAATCCAGCTGAGGAGAAGATTTTCGCAGACGTAAAGGCGCATGCTACGGCAGCGCGCCCTACGGCTAACGCCATTCGCGCATACCTGGGAGTTGAGATTTCCGACCAAACGAATTGGAAATCTGACGAGGACGCCTTAAAGGAGTGGCGCTCGCTCGTCCAGGAACACGGGGTTTTCGTGTTCAAACGTTCCTTCACGACCGACGACATCTCTGGCTTCTCGCTCATGCACGACGAGTTCCCGCTTATCTATCTTAACAACGGTTCGTCAACGCGGCGCCAGATCTTCACGCTGTTTCATGAACTGGGACATGTTCTTCTCCAATTTAGCGGGGTCACGAGAATGGACGATCGGTACATAGAAATTCTTAGGGGCCTACCGCGCCGTGTGGAAGTGTTCTGCAATCAATTCGCTAGCGAGTTCTTGGTTCCGTCACAAGGCCTCCAGCAATGGCTTCGGCCGGAACGCGTAGACGATGAGGACATTGCGTCGCTTGCCGATCGCTATTGGGTAAGTCGGGAGGTCGTACTCCGCAAATTTCTTGACAGAGGCCTCGTATCAGCTGATTTTTATCGCCAGAAAGCGGACGAGTGGAACGAGGAGTACAGAGCCCAGAAGAAGGCACGTAAGGCACAAAGAAAGGGCAGCGGGAACTACTACGCGACTCAGGCAACCTACCTTGGTGACCGATACTTGAATCTCGTGTTTCGCAAGTACCACCAAGGCCGGTTTAATCGAGACCAACTCGCCGACTACTTGAACGTTAAGGTGCCGAGCGTGAGTGGCCTAGAGCATTTCATGCTCGGCAAGGCGACCAAGTAACCGTCTACATATTCGATAGTAGCAGTTTTCGGGTGCTAAACCACTACTTTCCAGAGAGGTTCCCCACGTTTTGGACAAAGTTCGACGAGGCGACGTCCGGGGGAACAATTGTCTCGGTTCGCGAAGTAAGAAGGGAACTGGATCGACAGGTCGTGAGCCAGCATGTGAAAGATTGGATCAAGGCAAACAAGTCGATTTTCCACACACCCAACGGCGCGGAAACGGATTTCGTCAAGGATATATTCGCAGTCCCTCACTTCCAATATCTCGTCAAGAAAGAGCAGACGTTGCGCGGTAGGCCGGTAGCGGATCCATTTGTCATCGCTGCAGCCAAGGTCAGAAACGGTGTGGCAGTGACAGAGGAAGCAATGAAGAAGAACGCGGCGAAGATCCCAAATGTTTGTGCCCATTTCGGAATCGAGTGTACTGACGCCGAAGGATTCATGGAGCAGCAGGGTTGGTCGTTCTGACGGACGGCCAGCTGCGCTACGCGCGACTGGCTGAGGATTTATGTTTCCAATGCTCGAGTGTCGTTGAGTGCCAGCAGGCCCTCTGCCCGCAGACGCGCTATCCACCCCGTCCTGTGCCAAAACTCGGCCCTTTTGAAATAGACCACAAATCAGCAACTTAGACGCCCTTGGAATCCGCCGACCCTTGGGCTGCGTGGCGAGCTACGGCCAGTGAACTTCGCACCCGGAAGTCCTTTATTAGACTGGACTTTATCGAGCACAAGAGCGAACGTTCGGGGATGCCGCCAGGATACAGGGGTTGGCCGGAACGTCGTTTTGGACGGTTTGGACTTCGCCAGCTTACGGCGGGTCTGGGAGCAGACCTTTGGGGCTGCTCCTCCAAGCTCGCTCTCGCGTGTTTTCCTGCGCCGCGTTCTCTTGCACGAACGCCAGTGCCGGACCCATGGCGGGCTTTCGGCCGCAACCCGGCGCGCTCTGGCTGCCATGGCGAACGAGACACCAAGCTCCGGCGCTCCCGCAGGGTCCGTTTCTGCCGGCACCCATCTCGTCCGCGAGTGGAATGGCCGGACCTACCAGGTCGAGGTAGTCGACAACGGCTATCGGTTCGATGGCAAAACCTATCCGTCCCTCACTACCATCGCAAAGCGAATCACCGGCACCCCGTCCTGTGCCAAAACTCGGCTGTGCCTTCTATTTATTCATCCGCGCGCCCCGACCTTGATCGGTCTCCGGTCTGCCGGGACGATGCCTACATGATTTCGTCGTTTGTTCGCGCTCGGCCCTTGGCACGGCCGCAAACACAGACACTAAGCTACTGATTTATGCTCTATTTCAAAAGGGCCGAGTTTTGGCACAGGACGGGGTAGCCGAAGCACGGCTCTTGACCCCGTCCTGTGCCAAAACTCGGCCCTTTTGAAATAGGCCATAAATCAGCAACTTAGTGTCTGTGTTTGCGACCGGGCCAAGGGCCGTGGGCTTTACAATCGTCTTGGGCGGGCGGGTCGTCACCATGCAGATGACCACCTAGTCGAGAGCGAATATCGAAGCGTGTTCCTGAAGCGGTTTCCACGCTACGCCGGTCGAGCCCGCCGAGGGGCTACCGTCGCCGGCGACCATCTACGCGGCACGGCAGTAGTAGTTGAGAATGCCCCCAAGTCGCTCTCGCGACACGATGGGGCCAGCGTTATTCGCGCTTGCCGGCAGAGGTGTGATGTGAACCGCCCCGGGTTTTCCGGAGACTGTTTTAGTTGAGTCTCGCCATCTCTAGCGAGCCTTCCTGCGACCGATAATAGTTCATCTCGTACTCGACCGGGGGGACATTTCCGATCGGCTCCAAGAGTCGTTGCGTGTTGTACCAATGCACCCACTCGAGGGTGGCGAACTCGACGTCCTCGAGACCACGCCAGGGCCCGCGTCGACGGATCACCTCGGTTTTGTAGAGGCCGATGATGGATTCAGCCAAAGCGTTATCGTAGGAGTCGCCTCGGCTGCCTACGGACGGCTCAATGCCCGCCTCGGCGAGCCGCTCGGTGTAACGGATCGAGACGTACTGCACGCCGCGATCGCTGTGATGCACCAATGGATCTTCTGGGTCTAGTCGGCGCTCGTGTAGCGCCTGCTCCAACGCATCGAGAGCGATGTCGGCAGTCAACGATGTCGTCGCTCGCCAACCGACGATGAGTCGAGCGAAGACGTCGATGACGAAGGCGACATACACGAAGCCGCGCCACGTAGCGATGTAGGTCAGGTCCGAGACCCAGAGCTCGTTCGGGCGTGTGGCGTTGAAGTCGCGCTCCACGAGGTCCATCGGGCGAGTGCCGCTCGAATCCGGCTTCGTCGTCTTGAATCGACGTCCACGGACCGCGCCCTGAAGACCCATTTCACGCATCAGACGGGCCACCGTGCATCGAGCCACGTCGCGGCCCTCACGGCAAAGCCGACGCCAGACCTTGCGCACGCCATACACGTCAAAGTTCTCCTGCCGTACGCGACGAATCTCGCCGCGGAGCTGAACGTCGCGCTTCGCTCTCGCTGGCAGGCGGCTTGGGTCCTTCTCTCGCGCTTTCTGCTCGTAATAGGTCGACGGGGCGATCGGTAGCATCCGGCAGATCGGCTCGACCCCGTAACTCTCACGGTTCTCGTCGACGAACGACATCACCTCGGTCGGCGGTCGAGCTCCGCCTGGGCGAAAAACGCCGACGCCTTGCGAAGGATCTCGTTCGCCCGCTTTAGCTCACGGTTCTCTCGTTCGAGCTCCTTCAGCCGCTGACGCTCGTCCGTCGTCAGCCCCGCGCGCTTCCCAGCATCACGCTCTGCTTGCCGCACCCACGTGCGTAGCGTTTCCCGCGTGCAGTCAATCTTCGACGCGATCGATGAGATCGCTGACCACTGAGATTCGTGCTGAGCCTGCTGGTCGAAAACCATCCGCACTGCTCGCTCTTTCAACTCCGGTGAATACCTGCTTCGTCTTGCCATGACTCCATCCTCTCAAGAGTTGGAGTCTCCGGAAAACCCGGGGCGGTTCAGTGGAGTTCAAGATGAGCTTGCTGGCGGGAGTCCAGGGAGACTTGCTCGCCATTGGAGAACTCGTACGTAAGGGACGTACGCTGGACGCCTGCCGGCTCGAGGTCGTCGAGGGCAGCGACCGTGTGGTGGCGATCGGGCTTGCCACTTACGCCCTCCAGGCCGGTTAGCTATCTGCACCCGTTTGTTGCAGCCCCAGCCGTGGATCGCGTCGTGTCCAAAAACACAAACGATAGCGGCCTGTTGGTCACGCTGGAGCCAGCCAGCGATGGCGACGACCAACAAGGTTCAGGGCTGGCTCTGCCTCCTCATGACCGAGGATTCTAGCTTCCATTGGCCAACCAAGCCTCAGACGTCTCTGATCCGAAACGTCCCGGCGCGCCAGTCTTGAGTTCGTTTGTGTTTTTGGACAGAAGGCGCATGAGTATTTTGATCTCACGAGGACCGCGGCCCTTCAGACAAAGTAGTCCCTCAAGAGCGGAGGCGACCCATGTACGGGAGGGAGAAACGAGTGTTGCTGCGAGAGCATTTGCAGGAGGGATTGACGAAGGCAGCCCTGGCAGACAAGCTGAGAATAAGCCGCTTGCATACCCGGTCTTCGAGGCAATCGACGTCAGCGACGCCCATTGCGATTCGTACTCGTCCCGATGCTCCAACACCATCCCGACGGCACGCTCACGAACTTCTGAAGAATATCACGTTGATCTTCCCATAATGACTCCCATCCTCTCAAGAAATAGAGCCTCCGGAAAACCCGGAGCGGATCACCGGGCGCGGTACAATGTACGCATGAGTATTTCGACAAAAGTAGGCGTTGTTGCACCGCTCTGGCTGAGAGCGAAATCCGCCTATGGTGGTGGCCGAGGTATGTTCGAGCATGAAGTATCCCAAGCGCTGCCAGTACAAGCACGCGAAGCAGAAGAAGTACCACGTTCGCAACTGGGCGGAATACAACGAAGGGCTGCGCCGCCGGGGCGATTTGACAGTCTGGTTTGACGAGGAGGCAATCGCGAACTGGAAGGCCGACAAGACCGGTAAGCCTGGCGGTCAACGGGTCTATTCAGACATGGCGATTGAAACGGGCCTGGTTGTCCGGATGGTGTACAAGCTCGCCTACCGACAAACCGAAGGCTTCTTGCACTCGATCGCCTCGCTTCTCGGGCTCGGTATCGAGATCCCGGACTACTCGACGTTGTGTCGGCGCTCGAGGTTGCTCCGCAAGAAGCTGCGGATTCCGAAAGCCGCGAGCACTCAACCCATCCACCTGATGATCGATAACACGGGCTTGAGGATTCATGTTGGAAACGCTCGCAAACCGCCAAAGCAGCGCGCATGGCGCAAGTTGCACATCGCCGTTGATCGCGAGACAGGGAACATTGTTGCGTCCGAACTGACGGCGTCACGAGCTCGCGACGCAACCCGAGTCCCCGCTTTGCTAACACAGATTCAAGCACCTCTAGTGTCGGTGGCGGCGGACAGTGCATACGACAAGGAAGCGGCCTACGAAGCCATCGAAGCGCACAGTCCTGGACGAAGGACGCGCGTGGTGATTCCGCCGCAACGAAACGCGACGCTCAGTCAGAATTCGAACACCGCCATGCAGGAGCGCGATCGCCATATTCGTGCAATCGAAAGACACGGCCGACGTGAATGGTACAAGCTCTCAGGCTACACCAAGCGAAGCATGGTGGAGAACGCGGTCTATCGTTACAAGGCGATCATCGGGCCGGAGATGCGGGCTCGAACGTTGGCGAGGCAACGAGTTGAACACCGAATTGGGTGCGAGAT
The DNA here is from genome assembly GCA_965237955.1 of Candidatus Marinacidobacterales bacterium. Taxonomy (GTDB): domain Bacteria; phylum Acidobacteriota; class Vicinamibacteria; order Marinacidobacterales; family SMYC01. The sequence goes on from OZ250169.1 coordinate 7,858,011, forward strand.
ACTCAACAAGATGGCTGCGCTCGGGATGCCCGATACGTACTGCGCCGGGTGACTCTGCAACCGGCACAGGGAGGTCAGCGATTTGCTCCGGGCCGTGCAACAACGCCTCTTCGACATCAGATTCGGTGAATCGGGAAGGGCTCATGAGTCCCTGCGGGCGTCGAAATCGCGAAGGGATTGTTCCGCTTGGGCCACTATCTTTGCATTGCCACCTTTCCTTGCCAGTTCGCGCGCGATCTCGAAGTCCTCCCGCGCCTCGTCGTTGAGACCCAATGCAGCCTTCGCGGTGCCCCGTTTGCAATAGGCTTCGGCGTAGTCCGGATTCAGGCGGACCGCCCCGTCATAGTCGGTGATGGCGTCCTCATTCTGTTCCAGTGTTGCCTTTAGGAAGCCCCGGAGAAACCAGACTTCAGGCAGTTCCGGATTCAGGCGGACCGCTTCGTTGTAATCGGCGATGGCGTCTTCATGCTGGTATAGTGCTGCCTTCGTATTGCCCCGGTTGAGGTAGGCTCCGGCATAGTTCGGATTCAGGCGGATCGCTTCGTTGTAATCGGCGATGGCGTCTTCATGCTGGTATAGTGCTGCCTTCGTATTGCCCCGGTTGAGGTAGGCTCCGGCATAGTTCGGATTCAGGCGGATCGCTTCGTTGTAATCGGCGATGGCATGTTCGTGCCGGTTCAGTACTGCTTTTACACCGCCCCGGTTGTTGTAAGCTATGGCATAGTCCGGATTCAGACGGATCGCTTCGTTGTAATCGGCGATGGCGTCTTCATGCTGGTTCAGTGCTGCCTTCGTATTGCCCCGGTTGAGGTAGGCTTCGGCATCGTTCAGATCCAGGCGGATCGCTTCGTTGTAATCGGCGATGGCATGTTCGTGCCGGTTCACTGCTGCTTTTACGAAGCCCCGGGCGTGGTAGGCTTCGGCATAGTCTGGATCTAGGCGGATCGCTTGGTCGTAATCGGTGAGGGCATCTTCATGCCGGTTCAGTTCTGCCTTTCCATTACCCCGGCTGATGTAGGCTAAAGGATAGTCTGGTTTCAGCTGGATCGCTTGGTCGTAATCGGTGAAAGCGCCCTCATGCTGGTTCAGTGCTCTCTTCGTGTTGCCCCGGTTGTTGTAGGCTCTGGCATCTTTCGGATTTAGGCGAATCGCTTGGTCGTAATCGGCGATGGCGTCTTCATGCTGGTTCAGTGCTGCCTTTCCAGTACCCCGATTGAGGTAGGCTTCGGCATAGTCCGGATTCAGGCGGATCGCTTCGTTGTAATCGGCGATGGCGTCTTCATGCCGGTTTAGTGCAGCCTTTTCAATGCCTCGGTTGTTGTAGACTACGGCATCGTCCGGTTTCAGCTGGAGCGCTTGGTCAAAATCGGCGATGGCGTCTTCATGCTGGTTTAGTGCAGCCTTTTCAATGCCTCGGTTGTTGTAGACTACGGCATCGTCCGGTTTCAGCTGGAGCGCTTGGTCAAAATCGGCGATGGCGTCTTCATGCTGGTTCAGTGCTGCTTTTCCAGCACCCCGGTTGTTGTAGGTGTCATAGGCCGGTTCCAGGCGGAGCGCTTGGTCATAGGCCGATACACTGCCTTTCGGGTCTTTGTCCTGAAGCAGATAACCGATTGAAAACCAAGCTCTGGCGGCGAGAGCGTGATCTCCTTCTTCTGCGATGTGGACGATGGCACGCCATTTCTCAATGGCATCGTCTCGGTTGCCTTCCTGCTGGAGAGAAATAGCGTGAGCAATTGCCTTATCTATCAGTGATGCTTCAGGATTTTCACGGACACTTTCAACGGCCTGATTCGCTTCTTCAGGGTTATCCGCAGCAGTCTCGGCATTCATGCGCCGGATGATCTCGTTGGATTTATAGCGGTTCCCCTCAATTTCTCTTACGTAGCGCTCAGCGGCTACGGTATGCTCGGCGGCGGTCTTGACACTATTTTTCGCCTCACTTTCGATTTCTCGGAATCGACTGAAACCTATATAACCGCCCAGGACAACGACGATGGCAAAGAATCCAAGGACCACGGTCAGGGCAGCCAGCCACCAGTCGACGGTGCCCGCCCGATCATCTAGAAGTTCACTTCGGAGTTCGTTGATGTAGCGCTGGATTTCGACTTCGATTGCGGGAGACATCGTCGGTCCGGCGGGCGAACCGGGTTGCCCAGACGCGTCGTCATCCGTGCTGTTCTCGTCGTCCGTTGACCTGGCGTTGACTTCCGCTCCCTCGGACTCTACAGGAACGCTTTCAATGGTGGATTCGGTTGTTTGTGCCAACGAAACCATCGGAACAGCCCCCGCCATTGCAGCAACGACAAGCCCAAGCCGAGTTCGGGCCGTAACCCACCGAATCATCTCGCTTCCCGTCCTGTGCCAAAACTCGGCTCGTTTGAAATAGACCATAATCTATACCCAGACATCACACGGTGGAAATCTATCAATAACAGAGCAGAATACGAACGCAGGTACCCCGTCGTGTCCAAAAACACAAACGAACTCAAGACCCGCGATTCCAAATACTTGTAAGCAGGCGCTTCTGCACACGGGCGCCGCGACCTCGGCCGGCGCGCCCAGCACGAGACCAGGGTCAGCGGGTTGCGGTCCCTGTCGGGCGATGCGAGGTCGGTTGCGTGTCCTTCATCATCATTATAGTCGGCACCCTGGGCATCAGCGGGGGAACCGTCCGGCGCAGCGGGCTTCTGGTCAGGCTCCATCGTTGTCCTCCGCTGCGACCTGCCCGGCATTCCGTCGTGTCCAAAAATACAAACGAACTCAAGACCGGCGCGCCGGGATTTTTCGGATGAGAGGTTGTGAGGTCGGAATACTCATGCGGCTTTCCGATGATAGAAACGTAGCAACCCGCCAAGCCGTTCAAGGGAGCGGACCTTGCGCTCGGACTGAGGTAACTGGTCGCTGTCTGGGAACAGCAGCAGATCCTCCTTGCCTTGATGATTCCTCTCGTGGTGATGGTAGACAACGTACTCCCTAAGTGCATGACGGATTCAAGCGGCCCTTGAAAAGGTGCAAACTGCTGACCCGCTGGGTGTTCGAGTATTTTGACTAGACGGGTATCTTCCACGGCGCGAGCCTCGACTGGATTCAGGAAGGGACGGTGCACAACCGGAACCGGTGGCACAACCTCAAGTACTACACCTGGGTCGAGCAGCAGGGAAAGAGTGTCGAGGAGCTCGATGCCCAGCGCAATCCGGAGTGGTGGCTTGCGCACCAGGCGAGAGTCAAAGAGCTCGACGAAGGAATCCTCTCGCTGCGTTAGCCGGCAAAGCCCAAGAGCTTCGGCAAATTCTCCGTGACGGCGCGCTCCGCCTCCTCTTGGCGCGGCGCGAGTGCAACCACGTCGAGCTTGCCGGAACGCTCGAGCGGCCCGACGTTGTAGAAGATGAACCGACCCCTGCGCTCCGCGGGATCGTAGAGCTCGTCCCCCGCCAATTGCAGAATCTCGGCGAATCTCGCTCCCACGAGCTTCTCGTGCACGAAATCCTGCGCGCGATAGGGAGGACGATGCCGGGACGTGAGCCTGTCGACGAGAGCCATGGGTATGCTCGTTCCACCCCAACGCCCGTTGCACTCGGTAAATCGGATGACGTCCTCGTCGAGAACGAGGAAATCGAACGAGCAACGCCCCACGTAGCCGATCTCCTGAAGTGCGCCGGCTACGGCGAGACTCGCCTTCGAAAGCCGCGCGTCGATGGACGGGCCAAGGCCCGACGGACGGCTTCCCACGAAAACCTTCTCCTCACCTTCCAGGATCTGCTCGTAGATGCCCTCGACGAGGGGCGCGCCCTTGCCTCGCGGCGGAATCCAGGTTTGCGTCGACGGCGACCGCTCCGTATCTTCCCAGGCAACGGCGAGCACCTCCTCCTTTCCGTCCCACTCGGTGCGCTCGAGAAACTCTCGGACGATATGAACGACCTCCTCTTCGTCCCGACCGCGCAACTGACGGGCGTCGAAGACCTGGTTGCCCATTCCCGAGGCACAACAGCTACGCTTGAGACCAACCCTTTGGTGGTCGGAGGCGAGCCGCGAGAGGTTGCGGGCAATGGCCTCGGCTGAGCCCGCAAACAACGTCGGTCCGATCCACTCTCGACCGAGGACACTCGCTACGAGCTCTGTGAAGCGCTTCTTGTCGTTCGCGATCCAGGTCACGGGCGGCGGGGGTCCGATGACGCGCACCGATGCCTGGGCGTCTCGCGCCAGACGAGCGGCAAGCTCCCAGACGGGATCGATACTCATGTAGGGATGTAGAAGCACCTCGCCCGCGTCCCTCGCCCAGGCCGCGATCCTTTCGTACGCGCTGCCGCTGGAGCAGGCTCGAGCTACCTCGATCGGCTCGCCCACCGGATCGGCGAGCACGAGCCCCGGGCGTCCGAGACCCAGGATCTTCCGGCAGTACTCCTCGTAATCTTCCGTCGGTGGAGTCACCGTCGCAAAGAGATCGCCGTCTCCGGCGCGGGTTCGCGCGCGGTGCTGATAGGCCTCGACGCCAGCGATATTGACGAGAAAGGGGATCGCGGAAACGTCGTCGAGGTAGAGCGTAGGGAGCCCTCGGTCGCCCGTCCATAGGTGGGCTTCGAGCTCGTTCGGCATGAGGCTACAATCCTAGCACCATGCAAAGATTCGCCCTGTACCTTCAGGACAAACACCAGCTTTCCGACTGCATCCGCTATGCGAAATATGCGGAAGAAAACGGATTCGAAGCCGTCTGGCAGGCGGAGAGCCCGACGAGCTCGTCCTCGGGATCACCGCGACGGGAACCCTGCGGAAGAGCACAAGCGGGTTCAGGAGTACATCGCCCGAGGATGCACCTGCCCCGTGCTCTACCCACTGGGCGACCCTTATTTAAGGGTCTACGCGGATTCGTGTGGGCTGAAGACGGCATTTCTGGGTAATGTTAGAGGTGTCTAGGCTTGGTTGGCAATGGAAGCTCAAAGCCTGACAATCATTGGGATTCCTGTGGGTGCTTCCGCCATCAAGAGGTGTCTAGGCTTGGTTGGCAATGGAAGCTCAAAGCCTGACAATCATTGGGATTCCTGTGGGTGCTTCCGCCATCAAGTGATGGAATGGACTCCTCCGCTGACATAGACGGCATCGATGTGCCAAAGTCAGTCGAATACGCATCGAAAAGGAGGAGTCCGAATGAAAGATACGACGATCGCTGTGGATCTTGCAAAGAACGTCTTCGAGATTGCCATCTCGGGAGAAGCGGGGAAGGTGTCCAAGCAACTCCGTGTGAGTCGACCCAAGTTGGTGTCGTTTTTTGCCAAACAGAGCGCTGCCACCGTGCTTCTCGAAGCCTGCGGCTCTGCTCACTTCTGGGCAAGGACGTTCCGAAGGTTGGGACACGACGTCGTCCTGCTCCCACCTCACCTCGTGAGGCCCTATCGACGCGGGAGCAAGAACGACCGCGCCGACGCCAAAGCGTTGCTCGAGGCCTACAGGAACGAGGAGATTCTTCCCGTGCCCATTAAGTCCGTGCACCAGCACAGCCTCGCCGCGCTCCATCGCCTGCGCTCAGGATGGCTCTCCACACGGACCGCACGCATCAATGCCGTACGCGGGATCCTGCGCGAACTCGGATTCATCATCCCAAAGGGCGCTCACTTCGTCGTGCCCGCCCTCTTCGAACTCGTCGAAGACGCTGATTCTGATTTGCCCGACGTGCTCCGTTCGCATCTCCGTGATGCCTGCTCCGAGATTCGAGAACTCAAGGACAAGTGCGCTGGCATCGAGCACGAGCTCAAGGCGCTCACCAAGCAGCTTCCTGAAGTCCAACGACTTCTCGCCATTCCCGGCATCGGACTTCTGACCGCGACCGCCATCGTGGGCTTCGTCGGCGATCTTCGCCGCTTCCCATCGGGGCGCCGCTTCTCGAGCTACCTCGGCCTAGTTCCCAAGGAAAACTCCAGTGGCGACATTCGCCGCCTCGGACGCATCACCAAGCGTGGCGACTCCTACCTCCGTATGCTCCTCACCCAGGGCGGGCGCGCCGTGCTCCGCGCGGCGAACGTCAGTAAGAGCCCGCCCGACAAGCTCCGCGCCTGGGCTCGGAAGGTCCACCGCTCGCGGGGACACAACAAGGCCGTGATTGCTGTCGCCAACAAACTCGCCCGGATCGTCTGGGCCGTCTCCACCCGCGAGAGTGAATTCCAGTCGCCGATGGCCGCTTAGACTTAGAGGCTCCACTTTCGTGTTTTCCTTTTTCCCTTCCAAAAGAGGCTGCGACGATACCCATCCAACTGATGGCGTACCGGTCGGACCGGCGCGGGGTCAAGCCGATAGCAACACTGGCCCTAAGAGGTCGTTCAAAGTGATTGGCTCCTCGCGCGCGGATTTTCCATCATGGCCCGGAGCACCCAAGACGCTCCTCACTGAGGCCGAAGATACGTTTGCAGTCTGACCCACTCGTCACGACGCGATGGATGCGCAGCTTCGATGGAAGATTTATTAAGAAAGGGGCTTGACTAGAGGAGTCCAGATATGAATTCCAGTCGCCGATGGCCGCTTAGACTTAGAGGCTCCACTTTCGTGTTTTCCTTTTTCCCTTCCAAAAGAGGCTGCGACGATACCCATCCAACTGATGGCGTACCGGTCGGACCGGCGCGGGGTCAAGCCGATAGCAACACTGGCCCTAAGAGGTCGTTCAAAGTGATTGGCTCCTCGCGCGCGGATTTTCCATCATGGCCCGGAGCACCCAAGACGCTCCTCACTGAGGCCGAAGATACGTTTGCAGTCTGACCCACTCGTCACGACGCGATGGATGCGCAGCTTCGATGGAAGATTTATTAAGAAAGGGGCTTGACTAGAGGAGTCCAGATATGTTGCTACGCGGCTGCGGGCAGTGGTACAGGTGCGGAAGAGACCGGGTTGCGCGCCCTAGTGAGCAGGAAAACCTCGATCCGCAACCACAAAGGAATCGTCGTCGCCAAGAAGATGTCTCGAAAGGTGAGCCGTCGCGTCGTCAGACCAGCCTGCATAGCCGGAGTTCGGATCTCACGTCCGAACTTCAGAGCTCCGTGCGGTCGGACGAAGTTGTAATAGCAACGGAGCAACTCCAGGTGCTCATCGAGCCTCTCCGTCGAGCGAGCGTGGGAAAGCGTTCGTCTCGAAAGGTATGCCGAGCTTTGCCGGATGGTCAGATTCAACCGCTCGATGAACGACGTGTTCAATGTCGAAGAGTCCTCGGAGTTATTGAGCGCGTCTTCGAATCGCCACGCGGCTCCGTGCAGCGCTCTCCGTTCGACCTTGATGATACGATCGTTCCTGCGAGTTTTGAGGACTTGGCCGTAGAGACACGCTGGCCCGAAGAAGCGACGGATGACCTTCTGGTAGAATTCGAATCCATCCGTAACGATCAAGGGAAGATGCTCGAAATTCATCCGCCTCGAAAGGTCGTGAAACAGAGCGTGAGTGTTCCGGTAGCTTCGCCTTCCCGTCACCGTCGATGGCCAGAGCCGAGACCAGACCTCGATCGTAACGAAGACCCAACTCGGCGTCTTCTTGTCGCCCGCGAACGTGCGAATCTCGTCGGCTTGAAGCTCTTCGGCAGCGAAGCCGGCGATCCTTGTGTGGTTGAATTGACGACACACTTGGGCTGCCTTCTCGAGCCAGCGGGCGACGGTGTTCCAGGCAATCCCTTCGATCCGGGAAATCGCGGAAATGCTGATACCCTCGACTCTGAGAGCGATGACCACATCGAAAGTAGCTCTTCGATGTTGGAGACGGTAGTAGGGCGTGCCTTTCGTCGAGGAGAACGTCTTTCCGCACTCGCCGCACCGGTATCGACGGCGTTTCCCGGACCTGGTTCGGTAGAATCCGTGGCGAACGATGTTTCCGGAACTGACTTTGCCCCGCAACGGACATGCGGGATTGAGACATCTGCTATTCTTCACTTCGGCTCGGCCCTGACGATGAGAGAACTGTGTCTTCAGAATTCTGGTTCAAACTCTAGCACGCGAACGGGTTACGCGGCAGCCACCAACACTTCATGGCGGAAGCACCCACATGCGAGTGAAGTCGGTCATCGCCCGCGTGAGCCGCGAGGGCGACACGTACAAAGCGCTCGGTTTCGTCTTGAACGACGGGACGCCGCTCGAATCCGTCGAGGTGCGCGTCGATGACGGCCCGTGGCAAAAAGCGTCGATGGAGCCCTCGGCAGGCAAATATGCGTGGAAGCTCTTCACGTATATTTGGACGGGCGCAAGCCCTGGAGAGCATACGTTGGTCTCGAGGGCAACGGATACAGAAGGTCGGGTCCAGCCGGTTCGCGAAGACCTCGCGAACAAGAAGACTTTCTTGGAAGACAACTCCCAGCATCCGCGCACGATCATGATTTCCTGATCGACGCGCCCACCGCGTGTGTCGAAAAAGAACAAGGCGCCCTGGATTCTTGCGGGCGCCATCGTCGGTACGTTAGCTCTCTACGTGGCGCCCTATGGGCGCTACGTTGCCTATCCACTTTTGCTGCTCTCGACCTACGCCCACGAAATGGGCCATGGGCTGACCGCCCTCCTGGTGGGGGGCACATTCGAGTCGCTCGTCATATTCGCAGACGGCTCGGGCGTCGCTTATTTGGGCATCCCGGATAGCCGGCTCGCCCGCGCGGCCACGTCCGCGGGTGGATTGGTGGGACCTGCTCTTCTCGCGGCGGTGTTTTTCTGGCTCGCCAAGCGACCTAAAACCGCCCATGCCGGCCTCATGATCTTTGGGGTCGCGAGTCTCGTGGCGCTCGTGCTCGTCGTACGAAACCCTGTCGGATGGTTTCTCGTCGGCGCGCTCGGCGCCGGCTCGGTCGTCTTGGCGGTGAAGTCGAGCCCTCATGCGGCGCAAGTCGTCCTCGCGTTCATGGCCGTACAGCTGAGCCTCAGTGTCTTCTCGCGCGGCGACTATCTCTTCACGCAATCGACCGGGGTCGGCCCGTCAGACGTCGCCCAGATGGCAGAGGCGCTCTGGCTCCCCTATTGGTTCTGGGGCTTCGTTTGCGGGGCCATTTCGGTGGCCGTATTGATGACGGGAATGCGCAGCTTCCTGCGAGCCGCGCCGAGCGGCTGAGCTAAGACTCGGCGCGCGCAGCATGGTGCTTGCGCTGTTTACTGTTGGTAATATGTACGCATCCCGTCCTGTGCCAAAACTCGGCCCTCTTGAAATAGACCACAAATCAGCAACTTAGACGCCCTTGGAATCCGCCGACCCTTGGGCTGCGGGGCGAGCTGCGGGCAGCGGACTGCGCACCCGGAAGCCCCCGTCGTGTCCGCAAATACGAACGAACTCACCACCTCGGGCCTTTGGAAAGGTGCAAACTGCTGACCCGTTGGGCGTTCGAGTATTTGGACTAGACGGGCTCCTTCATCACTATTATAGTCGGCACCCTGGGCATCAGCGGGGGAACTGTCCGGCCCAGCAGGCTTCTGGTCAGGCTCCATCGCGGTAGGGTCGAGGGCTGGCACGGTGCTCCGTAGGCGCGGCCTATCTGTTTCTCCCCGTTTCCTGTGGGAGTGTCCGTAAGGTCAAAATACTCATGCGGCTTCCCTATGGTAGAAACGTAGCAACCCGCCAAGCCGTTCACGGGAGCGCACCATAGACACTAAGCTGCTGATTTATGGTCTATTTCAAAAGGGCCGAGTTTTGGCACAGGACGGGCTACCTATAGTCAACGGTTATAGCACCAACTACCCATTGGCTCACTACTTCATTCTGGATCAGCTCGTCACGATGTTCCCCAACATCGACTCGTTGCGGCTTCTCCGGGCTCTGGGAGTACGCTACGTGGTCTTTCACCCCGACTACGGACGCTACCCGGAGGTAAGGCATGCAGCGAGACGCTTCGAGCGCAGGCTGGCTGCCTACAGTGAAAATCTCGAGCTGGTCAAGGAGTTCGGCGACCGGGGTGTGTTCGACTCTGACCTCGGCGCTTTGGGTGGCGAACGCATCTACCGCATTTCGCCCCAGGAGCCTCCCTCAGTCAAGGTCGAGACAGACGATTGGCCTCGACTGGAACTGAACAGGTGGCGATGCGAGACGCTGAGCCGCCACAGCGGCTGCGAAGCGGCATTCGACGGGCGGCTCGACACCTACTTCACCACCAAGGTCGCGCAGACGAGTGGCGATTTCGTCCGGCTGCGACTTCCCCGGCCCGTGCGCCTGAGAGGCGTCTCGATCGTCATGGGGAGTTATTCTCACGAGTATCCCCGCCGACTCGAGTTGTTCGCGGAGACCAAAGGCACGCTGCGACTACTCGCCGACTGGAAGGATCTCGACAGCGTAGAGTATCTCGGTGACCTGCTCGAATCGCCCGAGCGTGCCTCGATGGACTACAGCTTCGAGCCGGTCGAGGTCACTGTGTTGCTCGCCAGGATAGGTCCGGGCGTGGACGGTTCGCGACCACTGCACCACCACGTTATGCACCCGTGGATTCTTCCAGAGATCGAGCTACTGCCTGCTCCTTGAAGTGAACCTGGCATGTTGGAGGGGTCGGTCAGCCCGGCTCTACTCGACTTGATAATACCAGCGAAGTCTTCATCGACGCCGGCGTGTCCGAAACCTGGAACCGGTGGGGTGAGCGTGGAGTCGTAACAGCGCCGACTACGAATTCACCGAAGCATCAGCCCACGGTCTGGGCAGCCTGACCCCGATCCAAGGAGGCCAGATTGACGCCGATTTATGTCTCGCGCCTCGCGAGTGGCTGGCCCGGCCCAATTGTCGAGTATCTCGTCGTGTCCGAAAATGCGAACGGAGCCGAAAGCTCGAATCCTGGAGGCGTTCTCGAGATTCGCGGAGACCAGCCGACGCGGTACTGGCTCTGCGATAGGCGACCTCGAGCAGACCTCTCCTGCAGACCATCCGTTTCGTCCAGCTGGCGCGCCCGAACTCCTATGCGGCGTCGCGGTGGTAATAGCTGAGCAAGCCGCCCAATCGCTTACGACATCGCACCTTCCCGTGAGGACTGCCGACGCATTCTTCCGCTTCTAGCAACGCGTTCCCGAGCCCTTGATGGTTGCGCTCTCCGTGATAATGATGGATGAACTCAGCGACGGCACGGCGCAGCGATTGCTCACTGAAGAAGATCATCCGCTCCAAGCACTCGCTCTTGATCGACAAAACAAACCTTTCGACGTAAGCGTTCAGATTCGGCGAACGGTGCGGCAGCCGAATGACGTCCGTTCCGGCGTGCTCGAGTAAATCGCGAAACTCCGTGGTGAACTTCTTGTCGCGGTCCAGGATGAGGAATCGCTTGCCGCGCAGAAAGCCGTCGAATGGGTCGGTGAGATTCCGACCGACCTGCATCATGAACGGGCCATCCGGCCCCGGAGTGATTCCGGCAATGTGCGCTTTTCGCGAAGACAGCTCGATGACGACGAGCACATAGTAGGTCACGAGCCTGCGAACTGTGGCGACCTCGACGGTGAAGAAGTCGGTCGCAGCAACGGTTTCCCAATGGGCGGCGAGAAACGTGCGCCATGGCGTTCGCTCACTTCGCTCCGGCGCAGGCTCGATGCCATGTTCTCGCTGAATATTGGCGATGGCGTCCTGTGCCAAAACTCGGCCTTTTTGAAATAGGCCATAAATCAGAAACTTAGTGTCTGTGTTTGCGACCGGGCCAAGGGCCGTGGGCTTTACAATCGTCTTGGGCGGGCGGGTCGTCACCATGCAGATGACCACCTAGTCGAGAGCGAATATCGAAGCGTGTGCCTGAAGCTGTTTTCACGCTACGCCGAGCGGGCCCACCAAGGGGCTACCGTCGCCGGCGACCATCTACGCGGCACGGCAGTAGTAGTTGAGAATGCCCTCAAGTCGCGCTTGCCGGCAGAGGTGTAATGAGCTCGTTGCCGAGACCTTGGTGGTTCCGTTCTGTGTGATAGTGCACTACGTATTCGGTTATCGCTGTCCGCAAGTGTCGCTCATTGAGAGGTACGAAGCGGTCGAAACACTCTCGACGTATGGAGAGAACGAATCTTTCCGCGTATGCGTTCAGATTCGGACTATTGGCGGGAAGGCGGAGGGCGTCCTGTGCCAAAACTCGGCCCTTTTGAAATAGGCCATAAATCAGCAACTTAGTGTCTGTGTTTGCGACCGGGCCAAGGGCCGTGGGCTTGACAATCGTCTTGGGCGGGCGGGTCGTCACCATGCAGATGACCACCTAGTCGAGAGCGAATATCGAAGCATGTTCCTGAAGCTGTTTCCACGCTACGCCGGTCGAGCCCGCCGAGGGGCTACCGTCGCAGGCGACAATCTACGCGGCACGGCAGTAGTAGTTGAGAATGCCCCCAGGTCGCTCTCGCGACACGATGGGGCCAGTGTCATTCGCGCTTGCCGGCAGAGGTGTGAGGAGCTCGTTGCCGAGATGTGCCTTCTATTTATTCATCCGCGCGCCCCGAACTTGATTAGTCTCCGGTCTGCCAGCACCATGCCGGCATGATTTCGTCGTTTGTTCGCGCTCTCATCTCTGCCTTCAAGGCTCGTCGCAAGCTAGCTCTTGAGAATGTCGCTCTTCGGCAGCAGCTCGCCGTTCTCCGTCGTTCGGTGAAACGGACGCGGCTCTCGAATGTCGACCGCGGGTTTTGGGTGCTGTTGCGTAGAATCTGGACTGACTGGGAGAGCGTCCTCGTCATCGTGAAACCTGAGACGGTCGTCCGCTGGCACCGTTGTGGGTTCAGACGATATTGGGTGTGGAAGAGTCGACGGCGTAGGCCCGGACGACCAGGCGTCGCTCCCGAAATACGTGAGCTGATACGGAACATGAGCAGGGCCAACCCTCTCTGGGGAGCTCCCCGCGTGTATGGCGAGCTGGCAAAGCTGGGCATCTCCATTTCCCAGGCCGCCGTCTCCAAGTATATGGTTCGCCATCGCACGCCACCGTCCCCTACTTGGCGGAGCTTTCTTGATAATCATGCAAACGACTTGGTGTCGCTCGACTTTTTCACTTTGCCGACCGCAACCTTCAGAGTTCTGTTCGTCTTCATCGTCCTTCGCCACGACCGTCGCCGTATCGTTCATTTCAATGTCACCGAACATCCTTCTGCTGAGTGGACGGCGCAGCAAATGGTCAATGCTTTTCCATGGGACACGGCGCCTCGGTACCTCGTCCTGTGCCAAAACTCGGCCCTTTTGAAATAGACCATAAATCAGCAGTTTAGTGTCTGTGTTTGCGACCGGGCCAAGGCGGCGCAAGGGTCGTGAGTTCGTTTGTGTTTTTGGACACGACGGGCAACACCGCGCTCCAAGAGATGAGCGAATCCGCGACAACGAATCCAGGAAGTCCACAACGGACGCCACAGGAAACCCGGTACAGCAGGAAACCCGGAACTCGGGAAACCCAGAGAGTGAAGGGAGAGCCTATATCAGAAGAGCGTATAGATGAAGGGCGCAGCTCCGCTTCCGCTGAGAAAGACGAGAAAGCCGAGTCCGAGGATGACGACGAGGATGGGCAGCAGCCACCACTTCTTGTTGTATTTCAGGAAGTCCCGAAACTCGGAGGCGAGACTCTGGCGGTCTTCCTGAGCGAGCTGAGCCAGATCGTCGTCTTTTGGCACCAACGTGTCCTCCCGTCCGCTAAAACTGACGGAAATAGTCCTTTTTGTCAAAAGCCTCCGGCAGATCGACCCAGTAGCTTTTCTGTTCGGGTTCCCACCGGCGCGTGAGGGGATCGCGACCGATCAGCCGAAAGAACAGTGCGATGGGCGTCAGTAGCCCGTAGAAAAGAACCGCGAGCACAACGTGCGAGAGGACCCATCCGATGGGAAAGGTCACGACCCCGAGAAGGACGAACAGCGGTCGGTTGGCGGCGGGCTTCAGCAGGGAGAACGCACCCGAAAGCAATCCGAGCCCCCACAAAACGTACGCCGTCGGCCGCGCCGCAGAGCCAAGCGCCACGCCGAAGATACTTCCCTTCCAGAGGATCAGGCCACCGAGGAGCGCAAAAGCTCCCAGAGCGATGAACCCGAACTGCCGTAGTTGCCGGCTCGATGGGTCGAGAGTTAGCTGGACGATCATGATCTAGTCCAGCTGGAACCGTGCCAGATACATGTCGATTTCGTGCCGGGTGGCTTGCGGCTGGTCGTCCTTCTCAAGGAGGACGTTCCCGATGACGAGCGCATCCATGTTGGTGGCCATGAAGCAACGATAGGCGTCCTCCGGCGTACACACGATCGGCTCTCCCCTCACGTTGAAGCTTGTATTGATGATCACCGGGCACCCCGTCCTGTGCCAAAACTCGGCCCTTTTGAAATAGACCATTAATCAGCAGCTTAGTGTCTGTTGTGCCTTCTATTTATTCATCCGCGCGTCCCGAACTTGATTGATCTTCGGTCTACCAGCACCATGCCGGCATGATTTCGTCGTTGGTTCCCGCTCTCATCTCTGCCTTCAAGGTTCGTCGCGAGCTAGCTCTCGAGAATGTCACTCTTCGGGAGCAGCTCGCCGTCCTCCACCATTCCGTGAAACGGCCGCTGGTTTTGGTGCCGCGTAACCCGCTCGTGTGCTAGAGTTTGAGCCTGATTTCGAGAGACGCAGTTCTTTCGGCGATGCGGGCTGGGCTGACCACACGGTGCCTGACGTTCAGAGACACCTTCGTGTGCACGCCGACATCCTCATTAATGGCGTTCGCCGACACAGGCAGACCAGCTGACACTAGCATTCAAACACGGCGTAGCAACATATCTGGACTCCTCTAGTCAAGCCCCTTTCTTAATAAATCTTCCATCGAAGCTGCGCATCCATCGCGTCGTGACGAGTGGGTCAGACTGCAAACGTATCTTCGGCCTCAGTGAGGAGCGTCTTGGGTGCTCCGGGCCATGATGGAAAATCCGCGCGCGAGGAGCCAATCACTTTGAACGACCTCTTAGGGCCAGTGTTGCTATCGGCTTGACCCCGCGCCGGTCCGACCGGTACGCCATCAGTTGGATGGGTATCGTCGCAGCCTCTTTTGGAAGGGAAAAAGGAAAACACGAAAGTGGAGCCTCTAAGTCTAAGCGGCCATCGGCGACTGGAATTCACTCTCGCGGGTGGAGACGGCCCAGACGATCCGGGCGAGTTTGTTGGCGACAGCAATCACGGCCTTGTTGTGTCCCCGCGAGCGGTGGACCTTCCGAGCCCAGGCGCGGAGCTTGTCGGGCGGGCTCTTACTGACGTTCGCCGCGCGGAGCACGGCGCGCCCGCCCTGGGTGAGGAGCATACGGAGGTAGGAGTCGCCACGCTTGGTGATGCGTCCGAGGCGGCGAATGTCGCCACTGGAGTTTTCCTTGGGAACTAGGCCGAGGTAGCTCGAGAAGCGGCGCCCCGATGGGAAGCGGCGAAGATCGCCGACGAAGCCCACGATGGCGGTCGCGGTCAGAAGTCCGATGCCGGGAATGGCGAGAAGTCGTTGGACTTCAGGAAGCTGCTTGGTGAGCGCCTTGAGCTCGTGCTCGATGCCAGCGCACTTGTCCTTGAGTTCTCGAATCTCGGAGCAGGCATCACGGAGATGCGAACGGAGCACGTCGGGCAAATCAGAATCAGCGTCTTCGACGAGTTCGAAGAGGGCGGGCACGACGAAGTGAGCGCCCTTTGGGATGATGAATCCGAGTTCGCGCAGGATCCCGCGTACGGCATTGATGCGTGCGGTCCGTGTGGAGAGCCATCCTGAGCGCAGGCGATGGAGCGCGGCGAGGCTGTGCTGGTGCACGGACTTAATGGGCACGGGAAGAATCTCCTCGTTCCTGTAGGCCTCGAGCAACGCTTTGGCGTCGGCGCGGTCGTTCTTGCTCCCGCGTCGATAGGGCCTCACGAGGTGAGGTGGGAGCAGGACGACGTCGTGTCCCAACCTTCGGAACGTCCTTGCCCAGAAGTGAGCAGAGCCGCAGGCTTCGAGAAGCACGGTGGCAGCGCTCTGTTTGGCAAAAAACGACACCAACTTGGGTCGACTCACACGGAGTTGCTTGGACACCTTCCCCGCTTCTCCCGAGATGGCAATCTCGAAGACGTTCTTTGCAAGATCCACAGCGATCGTCGTATCTTTCATTCGGACTCCTCCTTTTCGATGCGTATTCGACTGACTTTGGCACATCGATGCCGTCTATGTCAGCGGAGGAGTCCATTCCATCACTTGATGGCGGAAGCACTTGATGGCGGAAGCACCGAATAGAGTCCATGCCGACGGCAAGAACCAGCGAGAGCCACCCACTGCGCATCACGGCTATGACCCTGGGCGACGGCCGTGGCCGGATCGGCTTCTCGCAGTGCCCCGGTAGGATCGATCACTACGCAATATCCGGGCCCTGGAAGCGGGATCTCGACACCGACCTCGACGCGATTCAGCGCTGGGGAGCGACTGCGGTGGTCAGCCTGATCACCCACGAAGAGATCCCCGATCTGAAGGTGCACGATCTCCCGAGGGCGGTTCGAGACCGGCACATGGAGTGGTGGCATGCCCCGATTCCCGACGGAGAGGCACCGGAACAGGACTTCGAGCACGCCTGGAAGGCCACCGGCGAGTCCATCAGGAACCGGCTGCGGCTCGGCTTCGACGTGCTGCTCCACTGCCGGGGTGGTCTGGGACGCGCCGGGACCATCACAGCCCGCCTGCTGGTGGAGTTGGGCGTGCAACCGGACGATGCGATCCGCCGCGTGCGCGACGCCCGCGAATGGACCATCGAGAACGGCTCCCAGCTGGCTCACGTGAGGCAGTGTTCGGCACAAGCACCATCGGTTCCATCCCGGACCGCGGACGACATCCACGACCGGGCGCTCGGGGCCTTCCTCGGTCTGGCGGTGGGCGACGCGGTCGGCACGACGCTCGAATTCTGCTCCCGTCCTGTGCCAAAACTCGGCCCTTTTAAAATAGGCCATAAATCAGCAACTTAGTGTCTGTGTTTGTGACCGGGCCAAGGGCCGTGGGCTTTACAATCGTCTTGGGCGGGCGGGTCGTCACCATGCAGATGACCACCTAGTCGAGAGCGAATATCGAAGCGTGTTCCTGAAGCTGTTTCCACGCTACGCCGGTCGAGCCCGCCGAGGGGCTACCGTCGCCGGCGACAATCTACGCGGCACGGCAGTAGTAGTTGAGAATGCCCCCAAGTCGCTCTCGCGACACGATGGGGCCAGCGTCATTCGCGCTTGCCGGCAGAGGTGTGAGGAGCTCGTTGCCGAGACCTTGGTGGTTCCGTTCTGTGTGATAGTGCACTACGTATTCGGTTACCGCTGTGCGCAGGTGTCGCTCACTGAGAGGTACGAAGCGGTCGAGACACTCTCGACGTATGGAGAGAACGAATCTTTCCGCATATGCGTTCAGATTCGGACTATTGGCGGGAAGGCGCAGGGGCTTCACGCCTGAATCTCTCAACAGCCCACGTACCGCCTCGGTGAATAGCGGGTCCCGGTCGTGGATGAGGTATCGCTTGCCAAGGAGGAAACCATCCCACATGTCAGTGAGGTTTCTTGCCACCTGCTTCATCCACTCCCCGTTGGGGTCCGACGTTATCCCACCGATGCACACGCAGCGAGTGGCGATATCGATGACAAACAGGACATGGTAGCGGACGAGCCCGAACGGGTTCACAACCTCGACGGTGAACAGGTCTGTCGCAGCGATGGCGCCCCAATGAGCCTTGATGAAGGTGCTCCACGACATGCTCTTGCCCCGCTCCGGCGCAGGCGCGATACCGTGCTCGGCGAGGATCCTCTTGATAGTGTTGCGTCCGAGTTCATGTCCTAGGTTCTTGAGTGCGCCTCGCAGGCGCGTATATCCCCACGTCGGGTTCTCCTGCGCCACGCGCACAATGAGCTCACGGATGTCCTTCGCCGTCGGAGGCCGGCCTGGGCTCCGGTTCTTGCTGCCATCGTACTTGGCTGCGATGAGGCAGCGGTACCAACGCAGAAGCGTAGCGGGTGTGGCAACGGACGCAATCTGGGCCAGCGCCTCGCGGCCCAAAGCCTGGGCCTTGACGGCGAGCCTGCGCCGCTCGTCGTCCGAGAGCCTGAGACGCTTGCCCCGAAGCCCGGCTCGGAGCACACGGTTCTCCTCTTGCAGGTAGTCGATCACATCCTGCTGCTGGCGGTTGACCCAGCCAGCTAGAACGAGCAGTAGGAATTGCACGTGGTACGTCATCATGGATCTGAAGATAACACCCTCGGGCCAGACGATTGTAAAGCCTACGGCCCTTGGCCCCGGCGCAAACACAGACACTAAGCTGCTGATTTATGGTCTATTTCAAAAGGGCCGAGTTTTGGCACAGGACGGGGAGCGGGCCGCTGACAAGGCCGTGCAGCGTCGGAAAAGAAGCCATCCGGGAGGCCCAAGAATCGAGCTCGGGGCTACCGCGGCGTAGCTGGCCTAGCCCGTTCTGGTCCAGGTGCGGCCCTGGCCTTATGGATATCCCGTCCTGTGCCAAAACTCGGCGCTTTTGAAATAGACCATAAATCAGCAGCTCAGTACCTGTGTTTGCGACCGGACCAAGGGCCCATCGATAGGCGATCTTCTTTTATGCGGATCACAACGAGGCATGGCATACTCTGTAAGCGTATGCATACCTTTGCTGAACGCGTCGTTGGCGCTGCCCGTCTGAAACCAAACATCTACGAGGAGGTCGAGGCGGATCCGAGAGCCACCGCGCAGGCGATGGGTGTGGTTGTCCTCTCGAGCGTGGCCGGCGGTATCGGCCTGGCGGGGGGCCAGGGCGCGGACTTCATCGTCGGCACCCTGGGGGCGCTGCTCGGCTGGCTCATCTGGGCTGTCCTGATCTACGTCCTCGGCACCAAGGTCTTCGCGCAGCCCCAGACGCGCTCCGATGTGGGGGAGTTGCTCCGGACCACCGGCTTCGCGGCGGCCCCAGGCGTGGTGCGCGTGCTTGGCATCGTGCCAGGGCTGCTCGGCGACCTGCTTCTTCTGGTGGTAGCGATCTGGATGCTCGTCGCGATGGTGGTGGCGGTGCGGCAGGCGCTTGATTTCACGACGACATGGCGCGCGGTGGTGGTGTGCGTGGCCGGGTGGGGTGTCATGCTCGTGCTGATCGCCGTGAGCGGCGGCTTCATGAGCCCTGTCGGCCAATAGCCGGATGGGGCACGCGGGCTGCACGGTGCCGCCGTGGTCGAGGACGGCATTGATGTCCGGGGAGTCAGACCGCAGGGGTTGCTTGAGTTGCACCTGTTGGGCTTCCGGCCTATCGCGGATGATGTCGATGACAAGAAGCTGCGAACGTGCAAATAAAACCCTGTGTTGCACGTTCGCATGTGGGAGGCTGGGTGTACGGCATTTTCACCCGCCTTCCCTCACAAGGGCGTCGTTGGGTCTTCGTCATACCCGCGACGCTATCAAGGGGCGCGGCGTCTCCCTGTTTCTCCTTAGGCGCTGCGCTCCTACCCCCTCTTGAAAGGAGAGTCGAATGATGAAACGTGAGGAACGCGATCTACAGCAAGTCCTTGTAGGTGACGGTGTGGAATCGGCTGTGTTCGACAAGTCTCGAGCAATAGAACACAAGGTCGAACCGGGGACAGGGTTCGATCACACTCCGGGCGAGTCCCTTTGGGAAACCGAGTTTCACAATTATGTGCGCCCGGCCGACGGCAACGTGTGGGTGCAGATTAGCAAGAGCAAGGCTCATGCTTGGCTGTCTCATCATGGCAAACACGAACACGTAAACGATGATGAGTTCAATAGGATTCTCATCTAAGCCAGAGCATGAGGGGGGGACCCTGTTCGTGCATATAGAGGTTCCCTACAACGCTTTGGGGCTTGATTCCATAAACGGGGGTATCTGAGGGGTGCTGGACAGCCAGTTGAGGTCGTTTCAACGGACGTGGATTCGACGTTCTCTGGCTCCTGGTATTGACTTGGGAGTCCTGAGTATTCCGCGTGGAAACGGAAAAACGGCGTTAGCAGCCCACGTTGTTGCGCTGGCGATGACACCTGGCTCCAGTCTCTACAAGCCCAACAACGAGGTCGTGTTGATTAGCGGTAGCACGGCTCAAAGCAGGTTCGCTCACAAGTTTGTGAAACGGGAGCTTGAAGAACTGGGCCTGTACCGTTGGAGCTCGTCTCTAACTTCGATGGGCGCTCGGGACACTAAGAACGGCGTCGAGCTCCGGGTGATGTCGAGCAATCCGCGAACGGCTCACGGGCTTGTCGGTGTGTCTATGGTTTTCTGCGACGAACCTTCAAGTTGGGAAAACCAAGCGGGCTCCGATATGTGGGACGCGATTCTCACGGCGCAAGGGAAGCCGTCGAGCAAACTCCGTGTTCTGGCCGTTGGCACTCGTGCGCCTTCGCGGCCGGGCTCATGGTGGCTTGCGCTTATCGACAAGGGCTCGGGCGGGAGCGTGTACGTTCAAGAGCTCCGCGGCCGTCTCGATCGCTGGGATTCATGGGCAGAGATTAGACGGTGCAATCCGCTCACTGAAATCTCGTCGGAGTTTCGCAAGAAGCTGTTGCAAGAGAGAGACGCAGCAAGAAAAGACGAGAGGTTGAAAGCCAGATTTTTGAGTTTTCGGTTGAACCTGGAAAGCACCGACGAATCCACAATGCTGCTTACCGTTCCCGAGTGGCGAAAGTGCGAGGGCCGCGAGCTCGGGCCGGACTGCGGTGCGCCAGTGGTCGGCGTCGATTTGGGCTCGGGTAGGTCGTGGAGTGCAGCCACCGCCGTTTTTCCTGGTGGGCGTGTTGAAGCGGTCGCGATCACAAGCGGGCTTCCCGATATCGCAGCACAGGAAAAAAGAGACGTTGCGGTGAGAGGAGCCTATCAACGGCTTGTTGATGAGGGCTCGTTGTTGGTAGACCGTGGCAGGAATATTCCACGGGTTTCCGTTCTGGCCGATGAAGTTCTTAGGCGATGGCCGGGGCTCGCGTTCTTGGTGTGCGATAGGTTTAGACTCCCCGAGCTCCTGGACGCCTTCGCCGGCAAGGTTCGCATTTTCCCAAGGGTAACTCGATGGTCGGAAAGCTCCGCCGATATACGCGCTGTACGTGCGCTTGCCTTGGATGGCGAGCTCAGTGTTGAGCCTTCGTCTCGGGCGTTGATGCGCGTTGCGCTGGCGGCCGCGACGGTGCAGAGCGACACATCCGGGAATTGCAGACTTATCAAGGCTGGTACAAACCAAACCGAGCGAGATGATCCAGCACATGCTTTTGTTCTAGCGGCGGGCGCGTTGTCGAGGTTTCGGAAGTCCGCTCCTCCGGTCCTTCATATCGTGAGGCGGACGGGTTGAGGCGTTCCCGTGATAGGCGCTGGCAAGCGGGCTGGCAGCGGACAAGGCGCAAGGCGAAGGATAGAGACGATTGGCGCTGCCAGCGGTGCGGTCGCGTAGGCGGAAGCGTCGGCGGAAGATTGGAAGTTCACCACTTGCGGCCGGTGAAGGATGGCGGGGGGGACGAGCTCTCGAACCTCACTGTTTTGTGTAGAAGCTGCCATATCGACGGCCATCGTTCCGAACCCAAAGGGAAAGCAGAGTGGAGGCGGTGGCTTCGTGCGTGTTGAGGTTGCACATTTTTTGTGCATGTGCACATTTTTTGTGCTATCGTCTTTTCATGACCGCAAGCCAAAAATCGACCATCAAGCTGAGCTCCGCTCGGCAGAAGTTGAACGAATTACTAGCCATCGAAGAGCGCTCAGAAGAACAGAACACCGAGCTTGAAACCCTGACGGATTCGGTGCAATCGCTCGAACCCGAGCTCAGGGCGAGCATCGCGGCCGCAGGTGAGGATGTAGTCGAGACGACGGTCGAGACTCCAGAGGGCCGCGAGCTCCGGTCGCTCATCGACAAGGCGAGCATCGGCGGGATCGTCTCTCACTGAGGTGGCGGTACCAGCGCAGAAGCGTAGCGGGTGTGGCAACGGACGCAATCTGGGCCAGCGCCTCGCGGCCCAAAGCCTGGGCCTTGACCGCGAGCCTGCGCCGCTCGTCGTCCGAGAGCCTGAGACGCTTGCCCCGAAGCCCGGCTCGGAGCACACGGTTCTCCTCTTGCAGGTAGTCGATCACATCCTGCTGCTGGCGGTTGACCCAGCCAGCTAGAACGAGCAGTAGGAATTGCACGTGGTACGTCATCATGGAGCTGAAGATAACACCCTCGGGCCAGACGATTGTAAAGCCTACGGCCCTTGGCCCCGGCGCAAACACAGACACTAAGCTGCTGATTTATGGCCTATTTCAAAAGGGCCGAGTTTTGGCACAGGACGAGGTCCGCGTCGTGTTCAAAAAACACAAACGCGTTGCCAAGCCCTTGATGGTGGCGCTCTCCATGATAATGATAGATGAACTCGGCGACGGCCCCGCGCGCAGGTCTTAGAGTTCGTTTGTATTTTTGGACACGACGCGCTCGACTAGGCGGGCTTGCTCCACCACCATCTCGGCGCACGCCGCGCGCCGCCGGCCAAGAGCGTATCCAGCAAGAGCATGGGTCGTCTCAGAAACGACCCCATGAGTCGGAAGCGGATCTTGTTCACCCAACGCGGGTAGCCCCGGTTGTAAGGACAGACTCTCAAGCAAATGGAACAATCGGTGACTTGCTTCACCCAAAAGCTGAAGCATTTTTCGGCGTCGGTGGTCCACTTCTTGACGCCGCGGATGTTGGATCGGTTGTATATCCGCTTCGATGGGTCGTCCCAGGTAATCGCCTGAGGGGGACACTCCGCGCTGCAGCGTCGGCATGTGTTGCAGAACTCTTTTACACCGAACCTCTTCGGCCGGTCGTGACCGAGCGGCAGATCGGTAAACACCTTTCCGATTCGTAAGCGCGGTCCCAGCTCTTCGGTGATGAGCAGACCGTGGCGGCCGTATTCGCCGAGTCCCGCCTTGATCGCGTAAGGAATGCTAGCCGCAGTGTCGTTCATACTGGCGTAGGCCCGATACCCCAGGTTGCGGATGTATTGCGCGAGTGCCAGCAAAGTCACTGCGTCTTTAGAATAGCCGACCCCGGTCGCGGTCCCGCTGAGAGCCGAGGGGACGGTCTTGAGGAGGTCATGATCCATCTCATGCACCACCACGATGACCGAGGTCATCCCCTCCGGGAGATCCATGGGCGCCTCGCCCTCGGTGGCCCGGTTATATTTGTGGCTATAGACCCATCGTTCGTCGTAATAGGTGATACCTGTCAGATCGGCCCCCATTAGCTTGGCGACCTTCTTGATCTCCCGACTCATCTCCTCCGGGTCGCGGATCTCGCGCTGCTCGCTCGCGCCCTCACGGTGTGCGGTCAGATAGTCGAGAAAACCCTCGCGTCGATCTTCGTGAAGAAGCCTCTCGGCGAAAAAGTCTGCGACGTGCCAACCTGCGTTACGGAGGGCGAAGTCCTTTTGGTGATAGCCATCGACGTGACGCCATTCCTCCAAGGGGAGACGATAGGATTGATAGAACTTATCGGTGTCTTTCGACCGAATGGTGGAATCCCAGAAGGAACGGCTGAAGATGTCCTCTCTTTGATTGAAGCGGCGGAAATCTTCGCTGATTTCGAACCGGGCGTCCTCGTCGGTGGCACAAGGGCGTCGGCACGTCGTGCATTTCGAGTGGTGTTTGCTCATCTCAGGAATCGACTCCCGTTTCGCGACGGTAGGTGCTTCCGCAATTAAGTGTTGGCGGCCAGACCGTAACCGGTCTGCGTGCTAGAGTTTGAACCAGAATTCTGAAGACACAGTTCTCTCATCGTCAGGGCCGAGCCGAAGTGAAGAATAGCAGATGTCTCAATCCCCGTCGTGTCCAAAAACACGAACGAACTCAAGACCTGCATCAGCCGGAGCGTTTCGGATAGACGCGTCTACGCTTGCTTCGCCAAGGGAAGCTGGAATGCTCGGTCATGAGCACGCCGATCCAACCCTGGGACGTTCTTGGTCGTCGCGGTAGAGGTATTTGAATGCTAGTGTCAGTTGGCCCAGGTGTGTCGGCGAACGCCATCGCCATTAATAAGGATGTCGGCGTGCACACAGACACTGCCTTGGTGCATAAATACAGGTAAGTCATTGATTCCATTGACTCTGCTATTTTTGCACCAAAAACGTAACCTGCTGATTCCTTTAGAGTTGTCCAGAGCTATGCACCAAGGCAGGTCGTTGGTGGTGAGGTCTGGACTGATCAGGGTCCAGGTCGTTCCCATGTCCGTGCTGCGATGGACGAACTGGCTCCCGAAATAGAGCGCCCCGTCGTGCGGGTCGATCGCCATCCCTGGGTTCCAGTTGAACCGGAGCTTGGTCGCCTCGGGATGGGCCGGCACGATGGATTTGCGCTCGCCGGTTTGAAGATCGGACCGGACGACCCCGTCCTGTGCCAAAACTCGGCCCTTTTGAAATAGACCATAAATCAGCAGCTTAGTGTCTATGGTGCGCTCCCGTGAACGGCTTGGCGGGTTGCTACGTTTCTACCATAGGGAAGCCGCATGAGTATTTTGACCTTACGGGCACTCCCACAGGAAACGGGGAGAAACAGATAGGGCGCGCCTACGGAGCACCGTGCCAGCCCTCGACCCTACCGCGATGGAGCCTGACCAGAAGCCTGCTGGGCCGGACAGTTCCCCCGCTGATGCCCAGGGTGCCGACTATAATAGTGAGGGAGCCTCATCGGTGGGCCTTTTATTGGCCCGGTCGCAAACACAGACACTAAGCCGGTGATTTATGGTCTATTTCGAAAGGGTCGAGTTTTGGCACAGGACGGGGACCCCGAATCGCCGACATCGCCTCCGACACGCCCCAGAACTGGGGCTCGCCACAAGTCGATGACGATCGAAACGGCCCGGCGCGCCAGTCTTGAGTTCGTTTGTGTTTTTGGACAGGACGCCGGAGACTAATCAAGTTCGGTGCGCGCGGATGAATAAATAGAAGGCACAGCCATGCTACGATGGGCTCGCATTTGTTTCCCGCGCGACGTTGTTGTAAGAGCAGGCTGAACTAAGCTGTCATGCCAGATGTCAATCCAGAGATTTTGCGTTGGGCCCGCGAGACTGCGGGACTTGAGTCGGAGGAAGCGGTGGAGAAGCTGCAGCTCCGAGCAGCACGCGGCCAATCCGCTCTTGAGCGGTTAGCGGCGCTGGAGGCTGGTGACTATAAGCCGTCTCGGACCATGCTCGTAAGGATGGCGAGGCACTATCGACGCCCGCTCCTTGCTTTCTACTTGTCCGCTCCGCCTCGGCGCGGTGACCGCGGCCAGGATTTCCGAACACTTCCGGAAAGCCACTCAGGTGCTGACGACGCACTGCTCGATGTTCTGATTCGCGATGTCCGGGCCCGTCAGAGCATGGTTCGGGCGCTAATGGAAGATGAAGAGGAGGCTGAACTGCTTCCCTTCATCTCATCCTTGAAGCTTTCCGACTCGCCGTCAATTTTCGTGAAGTCGATTCGTTCAACACTTCAGGTTAGCGTAGAAGATTTCCATTCTCAGCCGTCTCCACAGAAGGCCTTCGGTCTACTACGTCGCCAAGCTGAGAGCGTTGGCGTTTTCGTGCTCTTGATGGGCAACGTTGGTACTTACCACACAGCCATAGATCTTGAGACGTTCCGAGGGTTCGCACTGGCGGACGACGTTGCCCCGTTCGTCGTCATCAACGATCAGGATTCAAGGGCCGCGTGGTCATTCACCCTCGTGCACGAACTGACGCATTTGTGGCTCGGACAAACCGGGGTCAGCGGCTATTTTGCAGAGCTCGCAGTCGAACGGTTCTGCAACGATGTCGCAGGCGAATTCCTTCTCCCAGCGGATGAGCTGCAGCAACTGCAGCTTGACGATAGACCCGATGAAGCAACACTCCAGGAGCGGATTGGTGAATTCGCTGCGGGAAGGAACGTGAGTGGATCGATGGTTGCCTACAGCCTGTATCGGAAGCGGATGATTGAGCAAGAAGTCTGGAAGCGACTCAGCGCGGCATTTCGCACTTTTTGGTCACGAGAACGGACATCCCAGCGAGACCGCGCGCGCGATGAAGAAGGCGGGCCGAACTATTACGTTGTACGACGACATCGTCTCGGTCGCGCGTTGACTGATCTGGTCGGCCAGATGGTTACGGCAGGAGCGCTCACGTCCACTAAAGCAGCTAAGGTTCTCGGAGTCAAGCCCAAGCAGGTCCAGGTCCTGCTCGACACGGGCGAGCAGGGCGGTAAGCGGTCGCTGGCGTAGAGACCACAAGTGCACTTGCTTGACTCTAACGTTCTCATCGACGCGAACCGCGACTATTATTCTATCTCTCGGGTACCAGAGTTCTGGAATTGGCTCGTCGATCTCGGCGCGAGGGAACTTGTCAAGATACCACTGGAGATGTTTGAGGAGATCAAAGACGGCGACGATGATTTGGGAGAATGGATTCGGCAAGACGAAATCAAAGGTGCACTTCTGCTTCACGAGGAGGCTGATGTTGCGTTGGTTTCTCTGGTCACCAACGAAGGCTATGCACCTGATCTTACCGACGACGAGATAGAAAAGATTGGTCGTGACCCATTCCTAGTTGCGTACGGCCTCGGTAACGAAAACGAGCGCTGTATTGTTACTACGGAGACTTCCAGACCGTCTCGACGCCGCGCGAACCGACATGTCCCAGATGTTTGCAGTGGTCTGGGTGTTCGCTGTTGCAACACCTTTGAGTTCGTCCGCGAGTTCGACTTCACAACAAATTGGAAGCTGGGGCGGCGGTGAAACGTGCTCCGATGCTGAATCCCGTCCTGTGCCAAAACTCAGCCCTTTTGAAATAGACCATAAACCAGCAGCATAGTTCACTTGATGGCGGAAGCACCGCACAGGACGAAGTCCGAATCGGAACTAGTTCATCTCCCTAACTATATATCCAAGAACTCGGCGAAACTGTCCGAACCATCGGACTGAATGGCGTATCGGAAACGGAGTTCGTCTTTGTCGTCACCACAGCTATCGTCCTTGATCTCAAGCGGAACGTGTCAACAACTTTGAGACACCCGCGGACTGCATTTAGTGAGCCTCAATCAATGCAGTAAGACTCGTGGGCCCGGGGCGGTCACCGTCTGCGTGCGGCGAGATCTGGTCGCGTTGGCCTGAATCCGGGGGTACCCCAGGTGTGGACCACCTCGAGAAAGTGGCTCCGGCGGCCTCCTGGCGCGTCGTTTTCTCCGGCGGCGGGTTGATCCAGGCCTGAGGAGGCAAAACGGGGGGCTGTGGCATTCCGCGAACGAAGCGTTCGGGATGAGCCCGATGAGCTTCGAGGAGGATTTGGCGCCGGGCAGTGGTGAGCTGTTCCGCGAGACCATCGTGAACGGCGGCCGGTGTCATGAGGCCGATTCCCGAGTGCCGGCGTTCGTGATTGTAGTAGTCGAGGAAGCCGCCGCAGAACAGCCGGCCGTCTTCGATGGAACCAAAACGGCTCGGAAACTGAGGGCAATACTTCAGAGTCTTGAACTGGGACTCGGAGTAGGGGTTATCGTTCGAGACGTAAGGTCTGGAGTGGGTCTTGGTAACGCCGAGGTCAGCCAGGAGCATAGCTACGGACTTGCTTCGCATCGAGCTGCCACGGTCGGCGTGGATGGTGAGCTGGTCTGGTTCGATGTTCTGTTTGCGGCAGCTCTCGCTGATGAGACGACGAGCGAGCTCAGCGCTTTCTCGTCGAGCCAACATCCACCCGGTCACGTAACGGGAGAAGATGTCCAGAATCACGTAGAGGTAGTAGTAGGTCCACTTGACGGGGCCACGCAGCTTGGTGATATCCCACGACCAAACCTGGTTCGGCGCTTCGGCCAGCAGCTCCGGCTTTTGATAATTCGGATGTCGCAGCTGGTTCCGGCGCTCTCGGACCTCTCCGTTCTCCGCCAGAATCCGATACATCGTGCGGATCGAGCAGTAGTAGATTCCCTCGTCCAGGAGCGTGGCCCACACCTGAGCGGGCGCCTTGTCGACGAACCGCTCGGAGTGCAAGGCACCGAGAACCAGCTCACGTTCGGTCACATCGAGGGCTCGGTGCGACCGGCGTTTCGCATTGGACGTCACCGTCTGGCGCCTGCGATACAACGTGGAGCGAGCTATTCCAAGGGCCTCGCAGGCTTCCGCCGTCTGTCCAATTCGTCCCGCCAGCTCCTCGGCCGCCACCATCAATCGTTCTCGTCGCTGTCTGGTGGATTCAGGGGGACCCCCAGAAGTTCGGAGGTTTTTTTTTGGATCTCTAGCATCGTCTCCACCCGAGCCAGGCGATGCTTCAATCGCGCGTTCTCGCGCTCGAGCTCCTTGACCCGTGGATCCTCTGCCTTCGCCTTCCGTCCTCGCTTCCTCGATGTCAACCCCGCCTTGGCAATCTTGTCACGTTGGCGACGCCAACTCGAAAGATGCGACGAGTACAGTCCCTCTCGACGCAGAAGAGCCGCAACATCCCCGTCACCCTTGCAAGCATCGGCCTCGCGCACTATCCGCAGCTTGTACTCTGCGGTAAAGCGTCGACGCTTCGCTTGCTCACTCACTTCGGGATCCGGGACCCCTGCCGCATCGCGGCCGGCGCGATCTGCAGTCGCCCTACGGGCTCCTTCCGATCCCGCCGGGGTCATTCTCTCAATCAACGTAGTCATTCATGATCCTCCTCCGCCCTCTACACTAATTTCAAGGGGCGAAGTGTCTCAAGGAGGTTGGCACAGAGGGAAGCAAGTGAACGGCGGCGTAGAAGCCTTTCACGTTGCGCCACACAACGATCTGTCCGAGACAAGGCGTCCGAACGCGAGATGTGTAGTCCAGCGACCCAGCATTTACTACTTGTGCGATGGACGTGCACCCTCGGGCCAGTGCAATACCGTTGATTGACTGAGGATCGTTGTACACATGGATGCTCGTGTCGCTCGCTTTGGTCCATTCCGTTTCGAATTTCAGCACTTCAGAACCGATGACATAGCGACCGTTATGGCTACTGTAGTCAAACACAACCTCGCCGGCCGGGGAAGTCATTCTCGGGGGAGGCATTTCGGAAGCCTTACCATTGAAACGCTCGATTCCGAGCTTTTCCGCTATCGTCGCCGCAAGTTGTGAAGGCGTGTGTTCTTCGGCGCGTAAGAAGATAACGTCTTCCTGCAATCCAGGGACCGAAGTGTCATCGAAGCGCACCGGAAGAACATATTCTCTCTGTGCTCCGAGCGCGCGGCTCATGGCGGACCGTCTCTCATGACGCGTCCAAGCCTTGTCGACATATGCTTGGGAAATGAACATCACGACATAGGCGGCCTGTTGCTCGAATGCTTGATGAAAGGCCTCCGCGCCGTTCTGGCCCCATAACGACACCTTCTCGAAGCCGTCGTAGAACACCGCGATAGATCGCTCGTGAAGACACCGCGCTACCTCTTCAACGTAGCTCCGTTGTTCACCGGCAAAGGATAACGCCACTTGATACTGCATGTTCCTCATCGTTCAGTGCTTGCGTCATTGACTGTTGCGGGGGTGCTTGCGGGGATGTCCCGGCCGCTGTTGAATTTGGTCGGGTAGCGGCGGCACCTGTGAATACTCTTAGGCAGCAAACTCATCGCTGTCAAGAGATTTCTGTTTGCTTCTAAGCGCGTGAACGAGAGCGCCCATATGGCGATAGCCTTTGATACGCCGGAACTCTTTCTCCGCCGTGACGACGCCGAGAGCGGTCCATCGGCGAACCATCGAAGGACTCTTCCAACGCTTGACGTTTCTCGATACTCTGCGAATGGTTCCGTTGAGATTCTCAATGGCGTTCGTCGTGGCAAGAGACTGGCGAAGTAAGGCGGGCAGCGTGAGCTTCACGACCGTGAGTGTCGCCTGCGAAGGTCCGGGCTCGCTGAGGCCGGACTCAACTAAAACACTCTCCGGAAAATCTGAGGGGTTCACCCTTTTCGTTTGTGATTTCTCCTTTGGGTTCCTCGGTGTTAGCGAATGGCCACAATAGTACTCGTTGCCATACTTTGGGCACCGTTATACTGTTTTGCCAGTCCTTTACTTCTTCTTGAAAGCTCTCTTTAAAGTACATGTCTGGGATGCGGCTCACCAGTGCTAGCCAACATTTGCAATCCGGATGTGTCTCTTTCCATTCGATGGCCTTTGGCGTCTTCTTCTCTATTGCGTCCACGATTGCTCTCCGCACCTCTACTCCGGGTATGCATCCTTCGTAGCTCATTTCGATACCTATTCGTGGCACTAGCCCTCGTTCTGACTGCGTTTGATGCTGAACCTGCACTAGACCTAGTCGTACTCCACACTCTAGGGGTGCTTCCGCCATTAAGTGTTGGTGGGTACTGTCAAGTTGAGGCATTCAGGGCCGATCCGACCCCAAGATGTTGGCAACGCTGTGCGCTCAAGCCCCATCATCTAGCGGCCCGCTTCGAGCTTGAGACCTCAACTTGACAATACCCTCCGGTCACCGACCGGCAGTGTAGAATCGGCACCGGGGGGAATGTGGCTCTCATACACGGCATCGATTTTTCCGGAGACGTACGGATGTGGAGGCCAGGCGTTCGGGGCTCAAACGTCTGGGTCTCAACGGCGCAGGTACACGAGCAGCTCATGGAGATCATGGAGCTACGGCCGGTCCAGAATCTACCAGGCGGGTCACACCCATTCCAGCGGCTAGTGACATTGCTCGTTAGAGACGAATACCGCGCAGCAGGGATTGACGCACCCTTCGCTCTTCCGGCCCGTCACATGCCAGCGGGCGGGTTTCCGATGCTGCTGCAGGATGTCGCACAGTTCCCGACGGGGAATCGCCCGTTCGCCAAAGGGAAGGAGCTGGTCGCCTACGGGGAAGCGAACGCCTCTCTTGAAGAGCGAAAGCCAATGCGTAAGACGGAGCACTTCTGGAGAAAAAGAGGCGTCAATGTCCGGTCGACCTTGTGGAACGGTCCTCGCGGCGGGGCACCCTTCACGGTAGCCAACCTTACACTCCTCGCCCAGGTAAGACGATCAGTTTGGCCTTGGTCCCGTGCCGTTCCGGGTCTTCTCGTTGAGTCCTTCCCAGCGGGCCAGCTACATCACTGGAACCTACCGCACGAGGGGTATGACGGACCGGACGGTAAGAGCGCACGAACGACTATTCTCGATGCGCTCTCGCCACGTATCCAGATTCCCGGCTACTTGCGGACGCTCTGCCAAGACAGCGCTGATGCACTTGACGCGGTGCTCTGCCTGTTTTCGGCGAAGGCCGCGGCTGATGGCCTCGCAGTCGTTGACGATCCCGCAGCTGCTGAACGCGAGGGTTGGATCGCCGTACATCCGAGGATAGCGAATGAGTGAATCACAAGATGGAATGCGAAAAGGACTCTCGCTAGGTGTGCTGATTATCGGGTCGCTTTACTGGGACCCCGTCCTGTGCCAAAACTCGGCCCTTTTGAAATAGGCCATAAATCAGCAACTTAGTGTCTGTGTTTGCGACCGGGCCAAGGGACGTGGGCTTTACAATCGTCTTGGGCGGGCGGGTCGTCACCATGCAGATGACCTCCTAGTCGAGAGCGAATATCGAAGCGTGTTCCTGAAGCTGTTTCCACGCTACGCCGGTCGATCCCGCCGAGGGGCTACCGTCGCCGGCGACCATCTACGCGGCACGGCAGTAGTAGTTGAGAATGCCCCCAAGTCGCTCTCGCGACACGATGGGGCCAGCGTCATTCGCGCTTGCCGGCAGAGGTGTGAGGAGCTCGTTGCCGAGACCTTGGTGGTTCCGTTCTGTGTGATAGTGCACTACGTATTCGGTTTTATTTCACCAACACTTAATGGCGGAAGCACCGTCTATTTCAAAAGAGCCGAGTTTCGGCACAGGACACGGTCAAGTACAAGTACAAGGGCGGCAAAGTTCTGACCGAAAAGTTATTTATTCGGAGATAGTTATAGAGATTCGGCCTCCCACGACGAAGGGCGCCGGAAATGATTTAGTTGAAACTGGCTCCGCTCCCGGCGAGCTGGTCTTGAGTTCGTTTGTGTTTTTGGACACGACGCGCATGAGTATTTTGACCTCACGCCTTGACATGCTAGACATTTGTCTGGTACGGTTAAACGTGCCCAAGACACCTCCAGGTGAGACACGCGAACGGGTCTACGAGTTCGTCCGGGAGCGCCTGTGGAGCGGCCGACCGCCGACGATCCGGGAAGTGCAACACGCCTTTCACTTCCGCGCCGTCGAAACGGCACGGGCTCACCTCGAAGCCCTCGTCCAACAAGGTCTCCTGGTGAAACGAAACGGAGAGGCACGCGGGTATGCCCTCCCCGAGCTCGAGAGCAACCATTTGCCGAGGCTCGTTCCTATTCTGGGGCACGTCCAAGCGGGCGCTCTCAGCACCGCGGTCGAAGATCTCGAAGGCTACGTTCCGGTCGAAGCCACCGGCTCCTCGCAAGAGCTCTTCGCTCTTCGGGTCCAGGGCGAGAGTATGACTGGGGCGGGCATCTACCCGAACGATCTCGTCATCGTAAAAAGGCAAGCCACGGCGCACTCTGGAGAAATCATCGTTGCACTCGTCGAGGACGAGGCCACGATCAAGCGCCTCCGGATCCGAAACGGCCACATCGAGCTCCATCCGGAGAATCCAGATTTCGACATCATCGTCCCGACCCGCTTTCAAAGCTCGATTCTGGGCCGGGTCATCGAGATTCGCAGGTTTTTGGACAAAGCCTCGTCACCCATTCGCGATTGAAGTATTACCTTCATGTTCATCTCGCGCGCTTTCGCCAAGGGACTTCTCTCCTCGTCTCCCTCTCTCGCCGAGAGCGTCAAGCAAGATTGGGGGCTCGCGCAGATGGCGGGCCGCCTCGTTGAGATTTCCGGAGAGCGTGCGTCGGCGAATTTGACGGTCGCGATAGGTCTCGTGCTCGAAGCCCAACAACGTGGTGAGCATGCGTCCTGGGTGACATTACGGCACAGTACGTTTTTTCCGCCCGATGTGGCCGCCTGCGGCGTTTCATTGAGGCATTTGGTCACCGTCCGCGTGGAGACGCTTCGTGACGCCACTCGAGCCGTCGTCGAGCTGACGCGCTCGGGCGGCTTCGACCTCGTCGTGCTCGACCGGGGTCCCGAAGCGCTCCTCGTGGGCAGAAGCTTTTCTCGGCTTTCAAAAAAGAAGCAGTATCGCGAGCGATTCTCGACTCCGCTTCTCACTAAGCTCGCCGGTTTAGCTCGAAAACATCGAACCGCCGTCGTCGTTCTGACGGAGAAAAACGAGCGGGCGAGCTCATTGAGTTCGCTCATTTCGCTGCGCGCCGAAACCAAACGCGACAAGGACGAGCCTTGTCGACTGGAGATTCACTTGTTGAAAGACAAAAGGCGTGGGCCAGGACGACGTCATCACGAGGTATGCCATGCACCGGATGGCCTGCGTTGATATCCCGGCTTTCCCGTTACAGCTCCTGTTCAAGGAGCATCCCGATTGGCGCGAATTTCCCGCCGCCGTCGTCGCCGAAGAAAAGCCTCAAGCCTTCATCCTTTGGGTCAACGAGAAAGCGAGACATTTCGGGATCCGTCCGGGCCATCGTTACGCCTCCGGGCTCGCACTTTCACGAGAGCTGCGCGCAGGGGCCATCGGCGACGAGTTTGTTCGAAGAGAAGTTGCAGCGCTCACGGAAAGACTTCGCCAATTCACGCCCGAAGTCGAGCCCGCAGACGAAAAGTGGCACTCTCCCGGCCTTTTCTGGCTGAACGCTTCGGGTCTCGAGCGGCTGTTCTCCTCGCTTTCCACGTGGGGGCGCAACATCCGTGCCGCGCTCGACGCCATGGAGTTTTTTTCTTCGGTAAGCGTGGGCTATACCCGCTTCGGCAGCTATGCCGTGGCTCGTGCTCATCGAGGCCTCACAGTCCTCAAAAGCCGCGACGAAGAAGAAAGCGCGGCACGCCGCGTGCCGCTCTCACGTCTCGACATTCCACCGGACGCCCAGGAATCCTTTCTCAAGCTCGGGGTGCGCACCGTCGCCGATCTGCTCCACT
This sequence comes from Candidatus Marinacidobacterales bacterium, assembly GCA_965237955.1. GTDB lineage: Bacteria > Acidobacteriota > Vicinamibacteria > Marinacidobacterales > SMYC01. The sequence continues at coordinate 7,891,812 of OZ250169.1, forward strand.
TGCCCGCCAAAGGGCTTTCGAAACGATTCGGTCCCGAAGTCCATGACCTGCATCGTCTCGCGCGCGGAGATCTTTTTGGTCCGCTCGCACCCAAGCCTCCGATCGAGCCTCTCGAAGAGCGGATGGAGCTTCCGGGGCCGGAGATCGACAGCGAGCGCCTGTTGTTCTTCATCAAGCGGCTCGTCGATGCCTTGCTCGAAAAACTCGACGCCAAGAGCCTCGCGTTGACCAGGCTCACCCTGAAGCTCGTGCTCGACGATCGAAGCACTTGTCAAGAAGAGCTTCGCCCCGACACGCCCACGCTCGATGGCCCCAAACTCTTGGGACTCATCCGGCTGCGGCTCGAGAGCGTGCAGCTTCCTGCTGGAGCGGTCGAGCTCGCCATCGGTGCCAAAGCATCCCGCAAGAAGAACGAACAACTGTCCTTAGTCACCGATAACCCGAAACGCGATCCTGAGAAAAGGGGGTTGGCCTTAGCGCGACTGCGCGCCGAGCTCGGAGACCACGCGGTCGTCTGCGCCCAGCTCACCGATGGGCACCTTCCCCGGGCTCGGTTTCAATGGACGCCTCTTACGAGCGCGGTCACCGCGGAAGTTCCAGCGACCAAGAGTCGTCGAACGCTGATTCGGCGCATCTACGACGCTCCCACGGCGCTTCCTCCGCGTTCCCGTCACGAGCCGGACGGCTGGATGCTGCGCGGGCTCGAGTTCGGTCCGGTCCGCGATTTTCTGGGCCCCTACATTCTTTCAGGAGGCTGGTGGAAGCGTACCGTTCAGCGCGAGTACTACTTCGTGACCATGCAGCAAGGCGACATCTATTGGGTTTTCTACGATCGGTTCCGCCGCTGGTGGTTTCTGGAAGGACACGTGGAATAAGCCGCCTGGCACGATCCTCTCTCTCATGTACGTTCCTCTATGGTGTAAATCGAACGGCTCGTTTCTCGAAGGGGCCAGCCATCCTGAAGAGCTCGTCGACGAAGCCTATCAACTCGGGCTCCCTGCTCTGGCGCTGACCGATCGAGACGGCGTCTACAGCATCGTGCGCGCTCATTTGAGGGCGCTCGAGCTCGGGCTCCAACTCATCGTAGGCTCACAGGTCACGATCGACGATGGCTCTTCGATCGTGCTTCTCGTCGCGAATCACCAGGGCTACCGCAATCTTTGCCATCTCATCACCGGGGGCCGGCTTCGCTCCAAGAAAGGCGAAAGCAGGGTGTCCTGGAACGAGGTAGGCGAGCACCAAGAAGGGCTCTTGGCGCTATGGGGGCATGCACAAGCACCGGAAGCACCACTCGATCTCTTGCGTGGCGCGTTCGGAGACCGGCTCTACGGTCTCGCGGTACGCCATCGTTGCGACGTCGACGTCACCCACGAGCAGGCACTCCGCGAGCAAGCCGCTCGTTACGGCTTTCCCATCGTCGCGGGCATGGAAGCGCTCTACCACCATCAGGAGCGGCGCGATCTCCAAGACGTGCTCACCGCCATCCGCGAAGGGGTCTCGGTGCGTACCGCGGGCCGGCTTCTCAAGCCCAATGCCGAATACGGCCTTCGCACTTCGATCGCCTTTCGCGATCTCTATGCGGACGACCCTCTCGCGGTCGACCGCACGCTGTCCTTGGCCGAGCGATGCAACTTCTCGCTGAACGAAATCCGCTATCGCTACCCGGCCGAGCGTCTTCCTCAGAGAACGACATCGTCGGAGCACCTCGCCCACTTGACGTTCGGAGGTGCCCGGTGGCGCTACCGGGGAGACATTCCCGAAGACATGAGACTGCAGCTCGAAAAAGAGCTGGCTCTCATCGCCGAGCTCGACTACGGCGGCTACTTCTTGACGATGTACGAGATCATCAAGTACTGCCGCCGCAACGACATCCTTTGCCAAGGTCGAGGCTCCGCCGCGAACTCGGCGGTGTGCTATTGCCTGGGCATCACCGCCATCGATCCGGTCCGCATGGGCTTGCTGTTCGAGCGCTTTCTCTCCAAAGACCGCGCCGAGCCTCCCGACATCGATCTCGACATCGCCCATCAACGTCGCGAGCAAGTCATCCAGTTCGTCTACCAAAAATACGGCCGCGATCGCGCCGCCATGGTGGCCAACGTCGTCCGTTATCGCGCCCGCTCCGCCGTGCGCGATGTCGGCAAGGCGTTGGGGCTCTCCGAGACGAGCCTCGATCGCCTCGCCAAGCTCCTGTCACATTACGACGGGCCGACGGCGGAGGTCCTTTCGAGCGCCGGCTTCGATCCGGCCACCCCAGACCATCAGCATTTGCTGCGTCTCACCAACACGATTCTCGATTTTCCACGTCATCTGTCGATCCATCCCGGAGGCTTTTTATTGGGCCACGAGCCCGTCCACCATCTCGTTCCTATCGAGAACGCGACGATGGAAGACCGGACCGTCATCCAATGGGACAAAGACGACATCAAAGCGCTCGGGCTGTTCAAAGTCGATCTCCTCGGTCTGGGTGCTCTGACCCAGCTCGACCTCTGCTTTCGTCTGCTCGAAGAGCACCGGGGCGTCAAGCTCTCGATGGCCACGATCCCGGCGGACGACGAAGCCACGTTCGACATGATCTGCCGCGCCGAGACCGTCGGCGTCTTCCAGATCGAGAGCCGGGCCCAGATGGCGATGCTGCCCCGGTTGAAGCCGCGGGATTACCACGACCTCGTCGTCGAAGTCAGTATCGTGCGGCCCGGGCCGATTACCGGAGGCATGGTGCATTCGTATTTGCGCCGCCGTAACGGCGAAGAGCCCGTCGTCTACCCGCACGAACTCCTGGAGCCCGTTCTCGAGAAGACGCTGGGCGTGCCTTTATTCCAGGAACAAGTGATGCGCCTCGCCATCGTCGCCGCCGACTACACGCCGGGTGAAGCCGACCAGCTTCGCCGCGACATGGCGGCGTGGCGGCGCACCGGCCGGATCGAGCGCCATCGCGAACGGCTTGTCACCCGCATGCAGGCCAAGGGAATCACGATTGAGTTTGCCGAGCGAGTGTTTCAGCAAATTACCGGATTCGGCGAGTACGGTTTCCCCGAGAGCCACGCCGCCAGCTTCGCGCTCATCAGCTACGCGGCCGCTTACCTACTTTGTCACTACACCGCCGAGTTCATTTGCGCGCTTCTGAACGCGCAGCCCATGGGATTCTATGCGCCCGCTACGATCATCGACGACGGCAAGCGCCGGGGCGTTACCTATTTTCCGGTCGATGTGCGCACGAGCGACTGGGACTGTTCGATCGTCGGAGGTGCGGTGCGCATGGGACTCCGCTACGTCAAGGGCTTGGGTGAAGGCGATTGGGAGAAGATCGAGGGGGCACGGAGTCAGCAACCTTTCTTGTCGATGAAAGACTTCGCCCGGCGCACCGGGCTCGACGAAAAGGTGCTTGCCCGACTTGCGGAAGCAGGAGCGTTCCAAGGTTTCGAGGCAACGCGCCGCTCTGCCTTGTGGAAAGCGCGCGGGCTCCGGCGACAAGATCTCGACACGTTCGTTTCGGCACCCGAAGCTTCCGTCTCGTTCGACACGCTCGACGTCTTTGAAACCATCACCTGGGACTACGACGCCTCGTCACACAGCACCCATGGGCACCCGTTGGCGCCACGCAGAGAAACGTTGAAGGCCCTGAAGCTCCCCGACGCGCGTACCGTGGCGGGGATGAGAAACGGTCAGTGGGTGCGCTACGCGGGGCTTGTCATCTGTCGCCAGCGTCCCGGCACCGCGTCGGGCGTGACGTTCATGACCCTCGAGGACGAGACCGGATTCGTCAATCTCGTCATCTGGCCTAAGAAGTTTCAAGAGTTCGCCATCCTCGCCAAGACGGTGCCTTTTCTGGGCGCAACCGGCAAAGTCCAATCAGAAAAAACGGTCGTTCACGTCGTCGTCGAGAAGCTGTGGAAGCCCGAGCTGCCGGTCGCGCCCAAACGGATGCGAAGCCGGGACTTTCATTAATAATGTTGCGCCTTTACATAAGCTTGATCGGCGAGAACCACGTGTCCCTTCCCGTCCTGTGCCAAAACTCGGCCCTTTTGAAATAGACCACAAATCAGCAGCTTAGACGCCCTTGGAATCCGCGCAGAATCGAGGGCATTTCGCGCCGCAGGGCTGACTTACGACCCCTGGGCTGCGGGTGGCGAGCGACAGGCCCACCGGGGGTGCGCACGGCTGGCTCAAATCGGCTGCCGGGCGAGCTACGGGCAGCGGACTGCGCACCCGGAAGTCCCTCATTAGACTGGACTTTATCGAGCACAAGAGCGAACGTTCGGGGATGCCGCAGGATACAGGGGTTGGCCGGAACGTCGTTTTGGACGGTTTGGACTTCGCCAGCTTGCGGCGGGTCTGGGAGCAAACCTTTGGGGCTGCTCCCCCACGCTCGCTCTCGCGTGTTTTCCTGCGCCGCGTTCTTGCGTACGAACGCCAGTGCCGGACCCATGGCGGGCTTTCGGCTACAACCCGGCGCGCTCTGGCTGCCATGGCGAACGAGACACCAAGCTCCGGCGCTCTCGCAGGGTCCGTTTCTCCCGGCACCCATCTCGTCCGCGAGTGGAATGGCCGGACCTACCAGGTCGAGGTAATCGACAACGGCTATCGGTTCGATGGCAAAACCTATCCGTCCCTCACTACCATCGCAAAGCGAATCACCGGCACCCACTGGTCTGGACCACGCTTTTTCGGTCTGACGCCCAAGCGCAAGGCCTAACATGAAGAAGATCCGCTGTGCCATCTATACGCGAAAGAGTGCGGAAGAGGGTCTCGAACAGGAGTTCAACTCCCTCGATGCGCAGCGAGAAGCCTGCGCCGCGTATGTCGCGAGCCACAAGGCGGAGGGCTGGGTGCTGCTGCCGACTGTCTACGAGGACGCGGGGCTCTCGGGAGGAACCCTGGAGCGCCCGGGCCTCCAGCGCTTGCTCGCCGACATCGACGCAGGTCTCGTCGAGCAGATCGTGGTCTACAAGGTCGACCGGCTGACCCGTTCCCTCTCCGACTTTGCAAAGCTCGTCGAGCGGCTCGAGGCGGCCGGCGCGGTTTTCGTCTCGGTGACTCAGTCCTTCAACACCGCGACCAGCATGGGACGACTGACGCTGCATATGCTGCTGTCCTTCGCACAATTCGAACGCGAGGTCACGGCCGAGCGGATCCGCGATAAGGTCGCTGCCTCCAAGCGCAAGGGACTATGGATGGGCGGCCGCGTACCGCTCGGCTATGAGAAGGACGAGCGCACGCTGCGCATCAACGAGGCTGAGGCCGAAACGGTCCGGACGCTCTATGCGCTGTACCGAAAGCACGAAACGCTCCGGCAGGTGAAGGCCGAGGCGGACCGTCTGAGACTGCGCACCAAGCAACGCTTCACCGCTGATGGAACCCGAACGGGCGGGCTGCCGTTCCGTCGCGGACACCTCCACTGCCTGCTGACCAATCCTCTCTACGCCGGCCGCATCCGGCACCAGAGGCGTGTCTACGAGGGCCAGCATCCATCGATCATTGCTCCGGAGCTCTGGGACGCGGTCCAAACGCAGCTGCAGGCAGGGGCTGCCAAACCAAGGAGACGCACGACGAAGGGCCGTGCAGCCCGTTCCCCACTGGCAGGCAAGCTCTTCGACGAGACCGCGGACCGGCTGACGCCGAGCCACACCAAAAAGAAAAACGGGCAACGGCTCCGCTACTACGTCTCCCGGCGCCTCATCCAGCACAGTGGCCAAAAGGACCTCTCCGGCTGGCGACTGCCCGCACCCATGCTGGAACAGACTGAACCGCCCCGGGTTTTCCGGAGACTGTTTTAGTTGAGTCTCGCCATCTCTAGCGAGCCTTCCTGCGACCGATAGTAGTTCATCTCGTACTCGACCGGGGGGACATTTCCGATCGGCTCCAAGAGTCGTTGCGTGTTGTACCAATGCACCCACTCGAGGGTGGCGAACTCGACGTCCTCGAGACCACGCCAGAGCCCGCGTCGACGGATCACCTCGGTCTTGTAGAGGCCGATGATGGATTCAGCCAAAGCGTTATCGTAGGAGTCGCCTCGGCTGCCGACGGACGGCTCAATGCCCGCCTCGGCGAGCCGCTCGGTGTAACGGATCGAGACGTACTGCACGCCGCGATCGCTGTGATGCACCAATGGATCTTCTGGGTCTAGTCGGCGCTCGTGTAGCGCCTGCTCCAACGCATCGAGAGCGATGTCGGCAGTCAACGATGTCGTCGCTCGCCAACCGACGATGAGTCGAGCGAAGACGTCGATGACGAAGGCGACATACACGAAGCCGCGCCACGTAGCGATGTAGGTCAGGTCCGAGACCCAGAGCTCGTTCGGGCGTGTGGCGTTGAAGTCGCGCTCCACGAGGTCCATCGGGCGAGTGCCGCTCGAATCCGGCTTCGTCGTCTTGAATCGACGTCCACGGACCGCGCCCTGAAGCCCCATTTCACGCATCAGACGGGCCACGGTGCATCGAGCCACGTCGCGGCCCTCACGGCAAAGCCGACGCCAGACCTTGCGCACGCCATACACGTCAAAGTTCTCCTGCCGTACGCGACGAATCTCGCCGCGGAGCTGAACGTCGCGCTTCGCTCTCGCTGGCAGGCGGCTTGGGTCCTTCTCTCGCGCTTTCTGCTCGTAATAGGTCGACGGGGCGATCGGGAGCGTCCGGCAGATCGGCTCGACCCCGTAACTCTCACGGTTCTCGTCGACGAACGACATCACCTCGGTCGGCGGTCGAGCTCCGCCTGGGCGAAAAACGCCGACGCCTTGCGAAGGATCTCGTTCGCCCGCTTTAGCTCACGGTTCTCTCGTTCGAGCTCCTTCAGCCGCTGACGCTCGTCCGTCGTCAGCCCCGCGCGCTTCCCAGCATCACGCTCTGCTTGCCGCACCCACGTGCGTAGCGTTTCCCGCGTGCAGTCAATCTTCGACGCGATCGATGAGATCGCTGACCACTGAGATTCGTGCTGAGCCTGCTGGTCGAAAACCATCCGCACTGCTCGCTCTTTCAACTCCGGTGAATACCTGCTTCGTCTTGCCATGACTCCATCCTCTCAAGAGTTGGAGTCTCCGGAAAACCCGGGGCGGTTCAGTACCAACGCAGAAGCGTAGCGGGTGTGGCAACGGACGCAATCTGGGCCAGCGCCTCGCGGCCCAAAGCCTGGGCCTTGACCGCGAGCCTGCGCCGGTCGTCGTCCGAGAGCCTGAGACGCTTGCCCCGAAGCCCGGCTCGGAGCACACGGTTCTCCTCTTGCAGGTAGTCGATCACATCCTGCTGCTGGCGGTTGACCCAGCCAGCTAGAACGAGCAATAGGAATTGCACGTGGTACGTCATCATGGATCTGAAGATAACACCCTCGGGCCAGACGATTGTAAAGCCTACGGCCCTTGGCCCCGGCGCAAACACAGACACTAAGCTGCTGATTTATGGCCTATTGCAAAAGGGCCGAGTTTTGGCACAGGACGCGGTCAAACCTCTGCGAGTCACCCCGGCAGAGCCGGGGGTTTACCTGTGATAATTAAAGATCCAGGGGACTAGTGGCATGAGCACATCCAAAGAAGAGTTCACGTCTCGATGGGGGATCCTGCTGACCTCGATCGGCATGGCGGTCGGCACCGGGAACATCTGGCGTTTTCCACGAGTTGCCGCCGCGAATGGAGGAGGATCGTTTCTCATCCCCTGGGTGATCTTCCTGTTCGCGTGGGCGATCCCGCTGCTTCTCGTCGAGTTCGCTCTCGGCAAGACCACCCGCCGCGGCCCGGCGGGCGCCGTTGGAACGTTGATAGGAGAACGCTACAACTGGTTGGGCGTTTTCGTGGGACTGGTGACGTGCTTCATCATGTTCTATTACTCCGTCGTCACCGGGTGGTGTCTGAAGTACTTTACCGTTTCCTTGGGCACGGTGTTCTCCGCCGACAATGCCGAGAGTTACTGGACGCGATTCACTAGTGATCCCATCCAACCGGTCATCTTCCACGCCATAGCACTCGCTATAGGATGCTCCATCATTTATAGAGGCGTCGTCCGTGGTATCGAGCGGACCAACCGCATCCTCATCCCGGCGCTTTTCGTGCTCCTCATCATCGCGGCCATCCGTGCGGTCACTCTTCCCGGGGCCGTGAAAGGCCTGGCCTATCTGTTCACGCCGAACTGGGAAGACCTCGGAAACTACCAAGTCTGGCTGGCAGCGCTAACCCAATCCGCGTGGAGCACCGGGGCGGGCTGGGGCCTGGTGACGACCTATGGCGTGTACTTCCGCAAGAAAGACACGTTCACGCTGACGACGCTCACGACCGCGTTCGGCAACAGTTCGGCTTCGCTTCTCGCCGGCATCGCGGTGATGTGTACCGTCTTCGCCCTTCTTCCCGAAGACCAGGCCTCGGCCGCTCTCGCTGCCGGCAACGAAGGCCTGACGTTCATCTGGATGCCGCAGCTTTTCTCGTCGATGCCCGGAGGGCGAATCTTTCTCCCCATTTTCTTCCTCGCGCTGAGCTTCGCGGCGATTTCTTCGCTCATCGCCATGCTCGAAATGGCGTCCCGCATGATGATGGACCTGGGTTTTTCGCGCGCCCGCGCCGTGCCCACGGTCGGCGTGGTGTCGTTCGTGCTCGGCCTTCCCTCGGCGTTTTTCATGGGCTTTTTCAAGAATCAGGATTGGGTCTGGGGCATCGGCCTCATGTTCTCCGGTTTCTTCATCGCGGTGACCGTCATCAAGTATGGAGCGGCGAAATTCCGGGAGGAGCTCATCAACACCGAAGATGAGAAGCATCCGATCGGTAGCTGGTTCGTGTGGGCCATCTCGATCGTCGTGCCGCTCGAGTTTCTTGCCATGCTGGCATGGTGGTTCTACCAATCGGCGACGCAATTCGATCCCGATGGCTGGTGGAAGCTCCGGAGTGAATCGAGCGTTGGGACCGCCGTCATCCAAATTTCGGTGCTCGTCGTCGTGGTTGTCATCACCAACACCTACTGGGTCCACCGCCTGAAAAAGAGTAGCGGATCGTGAGCTTGGAGCTCGCGGAGAAGGACAAAGCACTCCTCGCGGGCGAACTCGGTCGTGCTGCGAAGATGGCGATGTCCATCCTCGTGCGCATGGCCGACGTGTACCGCGCGGAGCGCATGCTCGACATCACCGGCGCTCACGTCGACAGCACCATCTACGTTGGCGACGCTGGGCTCGAGTTCAGATCAGATCCTCTTCGGTCTGGCTTTCATTGGGCGTCTTCCTCGTCGGAAAAAGGTTGAAAACGTCCCGGACGGAGGCTTCGATGGCGTCCTGTGCCAAAACTCGGCCCTTTTGAAATAGGCCATAAATCAGCAACTTAGTGTCTGTGTTTGCGACCGTGCCAAGGGCCGTGGGCTTTACAATCGTCTTGGGGCGTAGCCTCGTCTTAGCCCCAAAGTTCATGATTACACTGCCTCAGCTTTCCAACGAACCGAGCCCAGTTCGATTGGCAACGCCTTGATCAGATCGTTAAGCCCATCAAGGTCATTGGTCACCTTTTTGTGAACGTAGGGAGTCAAAAGCCCAGGCACTGGTGCCACGTCGGCGTAGCGGAGAGTGATAATCGCGAACTTCTTGCCCTTCTTGCGCTTCTGAAGGACCGCATAGTCAACCTCTGTAGCCAAGTATTTTTCGTCGGTGAAACGTTCGGTGATGAAAAATATCGCGGCGCAAGACTCTTCGAATCCTTGCAAAAGCTCCCGCTCTAAGTTCGCACCAGCGGACATTTCCGGCTCATCAAGCCAAGGATTGAAGCCGAGGGTTTTCAGAGCGTGGTAGTAGCGGTAGACGAGTGGCTTGTCGATGGACTTGTGGCTTAGAAAAATTCGAACTTGGCGAGGGCGCGGAATACGACTGAGGGGAACGGCCTGCACAGCGCGCGCCTCCGGCGTCGCCAAATCGGCGGCGTCGCCAAGTCGCTGGGACAGAACTTCTGCAAACGGGCGGAGCACGAGCGTCTGGAAAAACTCAACTGCCTCATCACGCTCGCGCTTCCCGTAGACAAGGCCCAATTCGAAGATCCGGATATCGTTTTCCCTAGCAGATCTAATAACCCGATAGCGCAGCACGAGCTCCTCATCTTGATCTGAAGGGAACGAAATTTTCGTCCTGCGATCTGTCGCACCGACCCCGTCCTGTGCCAAAACTCGGCTCTTTTGAAATAGGCTACAAATCAGCAACTTAGTGTCTGTGTTTGCGACATCCCAAAGGGCCGTAGGCCGGCTGTGCCTTCTATTTATTCATCCGGGCGCCCCAAACTTGATTAGTCTCCGGTCTGCCGGCACCATGCCTGCTTGATTTCGTCGTTTGTTCGCGCTCTCATCTCCGCCTGGCGTTGTTGCACGGCCCGGAGCAAATCGCTGACCTCCCTGTGCCGGTTGCAGAGTCACCCGGCGCAGTACGTATCGGGCATCCCGAGCGCAGCCATCTTGTTGAGTATCTCGCACCCAATTCGGTGTTCAACTCGTTGCCTCGCCAACGTTCGAGCCCGCATCTCCGGCCCGATGATCGCCTTGTAACGATAGACCGCGTTCTCCGCCATGCTTCGCTTGGTGTAGCCTGAGAGCTTGTACCATTCACGTCGGCCGTGTCTTTCGATTGCACGAATATGGCGATCGCGCTCCTGCATGGCGGTGTTCGAATTCTGACTGAGCGTCGCGTTTCGTTGCGGCGGAATCACCACGCGCGTCCTTCGTCCAGGACTGTGCGCTTCGATGGCTTCGTAGACCGCTTCCTTGTCGTATGCACTGTCCGCCGCCACCGACACTAGAGGTGCTTGAATCTGTGTTAGCAAAGCGGGGACTCGGGTTGCGTCGCGAGCGCGTGACGCCGTCAGTTCGGACGCAACAATGTTCCCTGTCTCGCGATCAACGGCGATGTGCAACTTGCGCCATGCGCGCTGCTTTGGCGGTTTGCGGGCGTTTCCAACATGAATCCTCAAGCCCGTGCTATCGATCATCAGGTGGATGGGTTGAGTGCTCGCGGCTTTCGGAATCCGCAGCTTCTTGCGGAGCAACCTCGAGCGCCGACACAACGTCGAGTAGTCCGGGATCTCGATACCGAGCCCGAGAAGCGAGGCGATCGAGTGCAAGAAGCCTTCGGTTTGTCGGTAGGCGAGCTTGTACACCATCCGGACAACCAGGCCCGTTTCAATCGCCATGTCTGAATAGACCCGTTGACCGCCAGGCTTACCGGTCTTGTCGGCCTTCCAGTTCGCGATTGCCTCCTCGTCAAACCAGACTGTCAAATCGCCCCGGCGGCGCAGCCCTTCGTTGTATTCCGCCCAGTTGTGAACGTGGTACTTCTTCTGCTTCGCGTGCTTGTACTGGCAGCGCTTGGGATACTTCATGCTCGAACATACCTCGGCCACCACCATAGGCGGATTTCGCTCTCAGCCAGAGCGGTGCAACAACGCCGATGAAAGTCGTCGAGCATCGAACACTGCACCCGTATCCCGAACAGCGACTGCGCGTCATGACCTGAGGTAGGAGCCCAGTGCGTTAGCAGCGCTCGCTGGGATCTGTGCGGGGGGCCGCCCGTAAGGGCGGTCCCTACCGCGAAAGACCGACCCCCAAGATACTAGGCTCAAGCCCGTGGTGAACCCACCATGCTGCGCATCAGAAACGGCCGTCAGCCTCAACTTGACGATGCCGGTAAAAAGGCTAGGGCGCGGTGGGTAGCAACGCCCAGCCAATGCACCGCTCAGCATCATCAAGCAAACTTGCCGCTACGGGGTCCTCAAGCAGTGGTACTCCAAGCCTGACCAGACAACAGGGCAAGTCCAGCTCCGCCGGTAGCTCCGCCGCCAACCAGCGCACGCCCTTCGCTGCGCCCCCGACCGTCCAGGCCGTCACGCAACGAACCATGACTCGGCGCTCGGTTCCCTCAATGAGCCAGCCCACCGCGCCGATCCAGGTGTTCCTGATGCTTAGAAAGTATTCGGTGAATCCGGGCAACGGCACCACATGGCCGCTGGTGGCCACCTTGATAATGGGCCGCAACGCGGCCAGCGTCTCAGGGCGAACATCCGAGCGTGGCATCTGGGCCATGTGGCCCGTCGATAGGTGGTAGTGGTGCATCACCCCGTCGGCGAAACAACGCCCAAGGGTAGCAACCCGTTCGCCAACATCTCCCTCGCCCGTTAGCACCTCCGGTCGGATTGGTGGGGGCTCCGCAACCTGCAATGCTTTGGTTTTCGTCGGCTTCCCAGTGCTCGCCTTTGCCCGATCCTTTGCTCGCTTTTTACGTATAGCTTCCCGGGCAAATCGCCGATATGCATCCGGAGATCGGTAGAACATTCTTGAGGCGAAGTATACCCTCCGAGAAGGTGCTTCTGCCATCAAGTAGTGTTACACCGCTAGAGGCATTTGAATGCTAGTCCCCTGGGTCTTTGATTACTATACAAAGTTAGACTTTTAGCCAGCCCATAAGATTCATAAGAGTCATGCACTTAGAATGGTTTCGGCAAGCTCTGCTTTGTCTAGTTGTTTCTGCTACAGGGGACTAGTGTCAGTTGGCCTGCGTATGTTGGCGAACGAAATTGTCGGTCAGCCGATTCTGCTTAACTTGACAATAACCGCGGCGACCATGGCAGAAGCTGCATGTAGGCGACGGCGACTCCTCTGCCGCAGGCTCGCCGAAGGTCACGACGGTTTGATCTCGAAGGCCGCATCGATGCCATCGAATGCGAAGACTCTGGTCGCGTTTGCGGAGAGGGTCTGTCTCATTTTCTGAAGGGACACACCTCGCGCGACAGCCAGTCGCTCGGGCTGTTGTGGTGGCATGCCCTGCTCCGCCTATCGCGGAGCGCCATTGGCCGAGTCACGACCAAGAGGACAACGATGGAGCCTGATCAGAAGCCTGCATGCAGTGCACCCTCAATCTTCGCGGTAGGGACCGCCCTTACGGGCGGCCCCCCGCACAGATCCCAGCGAGCGCTGCTAACGCACTGGGCTCCTACCTCAGGTCATGACGCGCAGTCGCTGTTCGGGATACGGGTGCAGTGTTCGATGCTCGACGACTTTCATCGGCGTTGTTGCACCGCTCTGGCTGAGAGCGAAATCCGCCTATGGTGGTGGCCGAGGTATGTTCGAGCATGAAGTATCCCAAGCGCTGCCAGTACAAGCACGCGAAGCAGAAGAAGTACCACGTTCGCAACTGGGCGGAATACAACGAAGGGCTGCGCCGCCGGGGCGATTTGACAGTCTGGTTTGACGAGGAGGCAATCGCGAACTGGAAGGCCGACAAGACCGGTAAGCTTGGCGGTCAACGGGTCTATTCAGACATGGCGATTGAAACGGGCCTGGTTGTCCGGATGGTGTACAAGCTCGCCTACCGACAAACCGAAGGCTTCTTGCACTCGATCGCCTCGCTTCTCGGGCTCGGTATCGAGATCCCGGACTACTCGACGTTGTGTCGGCGCTCGAGGTTGCTCCGCAAGAAGCTGCGGATTCCGAAAGCCGCGAGCACTCAACCCATCCACCTGATGATCGATAGCACGGGCTTGAGGATTCATGTTGGAAACGCTCGCAAACCGCCAAAGCAGCGCGCATGGCGCAAGTTGCACATCGCCGTTGATCGCGAGACAGGGAACATTGTTGCGTCCGAACTGACGGCGTCACGAGCTCGCGACGCAACCCGAGTCCCCGCTTTGCTAACACAGATTCAAGCACCTCTAGTGTCGGTGGCGGCGGACAGTGCATACGACAAGGAAGCGGTCTACGAAGCCATCGAAGCGCACAGTCCTGGACGAAGGACGCGCGTGGTGATTCCGCCGCAACGAAACGCGACGCTCAGTCAGAATTCGAACACCGCCATTGCAGGAGCGCGATCGCCATATTCGTGCAATCGAAAGACACGGCCGACGTGAATGGTACAAGCTCTCAGGCTACACCAAGCGAAGCATGGTGGAGAACGCGGTCTATCGTTACAAGGCGATCATCGGGCCGGAGATGCGGGCTCGAACGTTGGCGAGGCAACGAGTTGAACACCGAATTGGGTGCGAGATACTCAACAAGATGGCTGCGCTCGGGATGCCCGATACGTACTGCGCCGGGTGACTCTGCAACCGGCACAGGGAGGTCAGCGATTTGCTCCGGGCCGTGCAACATCGTCGACCTTGAGGCCAGCATCCCACTCGCCAACGAGGTGACGCTGGCGGTCGGTGGCCAAAACATATTTGACGTTTTCTCGGACAGGATGGACCTTTTCGCTGCCGAGTTCGGCCTCCCCTACAGCCAGTTCACGCCGTGGGGTTTAAGTGGCGGGTACTACTACGCCCGCATCAACTACCAGTGGGGCCACTAGCTGTCATCAATCTATTCCGAAACGTCCCGGCGTGCCGATCTTGAGTTCGTTTGTATTTTTGGACACGACGCGTTCGCCGGCACAGGCAGGCCAACTGAAGCAACACTTGATGGCAGAAGCACCGAAATCAAGCTGTCGTGTGATAGATTCTTGGGTCCGGAAACCGATGCAACGTGTCCACGGGCTTGAGAAATGCCAGGAATTTGAGAGGTTTCAATGAAAGACAATAAAACGATTGCCGAGCTGACATCGGAGTTGGTGGCACAGGTGGAGAAGCTGCTGCATAAGCTAGTTCCACGAATCACCGCTGTTCTTGCTGAGCCGGACGCTGCTGAGCCGGACGCTGCCGAGCCAGAGGCTGCCGAGCCGGACGCTGCTGAGCCGGACGCTGCCGAGCCGGACGCTGCCGAGCCAGAGGCTGCCGAGCTGGAGGTTGCCGAGCCGGACGCTGCTAAGCCAGACGCTGCCGAGCCGGACGCTGCCGAGCCGGACGCTGCCGAGCCAGAGGCTGCCGAGCCAGAGGTTGCTGAGCCAGAGGCTGCCGAGCCAGAGGCTGCCGAGCCAGAGGCTGCTGAGCCAGAGGTCGACGATGGCGATTCGCAATCCCCGGAAGACCGCGCAAAGTAATGGAGGGCATAGAACTGAGGCAGGGGATATGATTCTTCCCCCGAACGCTGCGGGGATAGAACCCTTCTTCTACCGATGATTAAGTCGAAACCCTCGGCCAGAGCGGGGAAGCTCGGCTCGGCAAACGAAAGTGGCACACAGAATCGGGCTACAGCAAACGGAGCAAAGTCGAGACAACGTTCCATCGCTTACAAGGCTATCGTGGGCTCAGCAATGCGAGCGAGAGGGCTGGCGGCACAGAGAGTCGAGGCAAGGATCGGGTGCAAGATTCTCAACACGATGACGGCGCTCGGGATGCCTGATAGCGAGATGATCGGATGATGGGAGTCGGGGCCAAGCGAGTTCTCGGCCTCTATCGGAGTTGTGCACCAAGGCAGCAGATCTCCGGCCAGGATGGCCCAGAATGAGCGGCGGTGAGGTGATGTTCCACTACACCCTATCAACCTGCCACACAGAGAAGACGCCACGCTCGGATGTACGACCCGAGATGCTGGCCGCATTGCGTTCTACCGTCGAGGTAGCCATCGGTGGCAAGGCGGTGCCATTGCCAGGATTCCCCTATTACGCGCTCAGCATCAGGAACACCTGGACCGGCGCGGTGGGCTGGCTTCTCGAGGGAGCCGAGCGGCGCGTCCTGGTTCGTTGCGTGACCGCCTGGACGGGCGGGGGCGTGACGAAGGGCTTGGCCTGGTTGGCGGCGACACTACCGGCGGATCTGGCTCTAGAGTTTCCCTGCTGTCTGGTCAAGCCTGGAGTAGCATTCCTTAAGGATTCCGGCGCGGCTAGTTGTCTTGATGACGCGGAACGTTGCATTAGCTGGGCGCTCGTCGATGCGAGCGCGCCCGACCCCGAGACGGCGGCCTGATTCGAGGCCAGGGTGGGTTGTCCATCATCATTATGAGTCCGGGACTGGACTCTAGGGCCCGGACCGCTGTCCCTTCCATAAACTTGAGCTGCATGAGATTGTCAAACTGCCTGCAACCAGGACGCTCTGGTCATCTTCATGTAGGACGTTTTGAGAGCCGGCGTCGGCTCTACTCAGGGGTAGAGGTGTAAGCTGGTGCGAAGTTCTGCAGCCGTCCCGAGCAGATCGGACTCAAGCAGCGCGTCGAGTGTAATAATGATGGAGACCACCAACCTTTGGAATGGCGTCCTGTGCCGAAACTCGGCCCTTTTGAATGGTTGGAGAAGATTGTGATCCGCAAAAAAGGAAGAACGCGTATCGGCGGGCAGAAGAAAACGCCCCCGATGCCGACACCCCATTAGACTCAGAACTCCTTTAAAACGGCAAGAAAAATCAAGCGCCAGAGTTTAACTCTTCAACGCAAATGTGAGCCTTTGGCCGTCTCCAAAGGTGCGTCCTCCGAGAGCATTGGGCTCGGCGAGCGTCAGCGCAAGGGCGTGACGGACTTTTGGCTCGTCCGGCGGCCTGAGCTCAACGACAATCTCGTCGGTCGATCTGTTTGCTATTGTGCCTGGGAGTTGGAGTTGGAGAATCGAACGGAAAAAAGTTAACCAATCCCTGGGATCTTTGTAGTGCTTGAAGAAGCGGCGGGCCAGTAGGCGCTCGGCATTATAAGTGGCGATTTTGATGGCATTAACAAGGTTGCGTCGCTCGGTTCGCATCGTGGCTCGATAATTCTTCCCCGTCCTGTGCCAAAACTCGCCCCTCTTGAAATAGACCACAAATCAGCAGCTTAGACGCCCTTGGAATCCGCCGACCCTTGGGCTGCGTGGCGAGCTGCGGGCAGCGGACTTCGCACCCGGAAGTCCCTCATTAGACTGGACTTTATCGAGCACAAGAGCGAACGTTCGGTGATGCCGCAGGATACAGGGGTTGGCCGGAACGTCGTTCTGGACGGTTTGGACTTCGCCAGCTTGCGGCGGGTCTGGGAGCAGACCTTTGGGGCAGCTCCGCCAAGCTCGCTCTCGCGTATCTTCATGCGCCGCGTTCTCTTGCACGAACGCCAGTGCCGGACCCATGGCGGGCTTTCGGCCGCAACCCGGCGCGCTCTGGCCGCTATGGCGAACGAGACACCAGGCAACGCCGCTCCCGCAGGGTCCGTTTCTGCCGGCACCCATATCGTCCGCGAGTGGAATGGCCGGACCTACCAGGTCGAGGTAATCGACAACGGCTATCGGTTCGATGGCAAAACCTATCCGTCCCTCACGGCCATCACAAAGCAAATCACCGGCACCCACTGGTCTGGACCACGCTTTTTCGGTCTGACGCCCAAGCGCAAGGCCTAACATGAAGAAAATCCGCTGTGCCATCTATACGCGAAAGAGCGCGGAAGAAGGTCTCGAGCAGGAGTTCAACTCCCTCGATGCGCAGCGAGAAGCCTGCGCCGCGTATGTCGCGAGCCAGAAAGCGGAGGGCTGGGTGCTGCTGCCAACCGTCTACGAGGACGCGGGGCTCTCGGGAGGAACCCTGGAGCGCCCGGGCCTGCAGCGCTTGCTCGCCGACATCGACGCAGGTCTCGTCGACCAGATTGTGGTCTACAAGGTCGACCGGCTGACCCGTTCCCTCTCCGACTTTGCAAAGCTCGTCGAGCGGCTCGAGGCGGCCGGCGCAGTTTTCGTCTCGGTGACTCAGTCCTTCAACACCGCGACCAGCATGGGACGACTGACGCTGCATATGCTGCTGTCCTTCGCACAATTCGAACGCGAGGTCACGGCCGAGCGGATCCGCGATAAGGTCGCTGCCTCCAAGCGCAAGGGACTATGGATGGGCGGCCGCGTACCGCTAGGCTATGAGAAGGACGGGCGCACGCTGCGCATCAACGAGGCTGAGGCCGAAACGGTCCGGACGCTCTATGCGCTGTACCGAAAGCACGAAACGCTCCGGCAGGTGAAGGCCGAGGCGGACCGTCTGAGACTGCGTACCAAGCAACGCTTCACCGCGGATGGAACCCGAACGGGCGGGCTGCCGTTCCGTCGCGGACACCTACACTGCCTGCTGACCAATCCTCTCTACGCCGGCCGCATCCGGCACCAGAGGCGTGTCTACGAGGGCCAGCATCCATCGATCATTGCTCCGGAGCTCTGGGACGCGGTCCAAACGCAGCTGCAGGCAGGGGCTGCCAAACCAAGGAGACGCACGACGAAGGGCCGTGCAGCCCGTTCCCCACTGGCAGGCAAGCTCTTCGACGAGACCGGGGACCGGCTGACGCCGAGCCACACCAAAAAGAAAAACGGGCAACGGCTCCGCTACTACGTCTCCCGGCGCCTCATCCAGCACAGTGGCCAAAAGGACCTCTCCGGCTGGCGCCTGCCCGCCCCGATGCTGGAACAGACCGTCGTGCATCTCATCCGACAGCATGTGGATGCTACGACCTTCTCGGCCTCGTTGATCCACACTCCGACGATGCAAGAGCTCGCCTCGGTGCGTCGCTTTTTAGACGGGCTGTGTTCCGGTAGTAATAAATGATAGTGCCTCGGCAGCCCCCCTGCTCCGTCTTATCCGGCGGGTCGACATCAGCCCCGGCTCTGTGTCCATCCTGCTCGACCGCAATGCGTTCGCTGCTTGCCTCTCTATGGGGCCCGAGCGCATTCGCGAGGATGCACTCCGCATCCTCGCACCGTTCCGCTTGCGTCGACGCGGCGTCGAGACCAAGCTCGTTCTGGGCAACCCCACGAAATCCGTCGACCGCACACTCCTGCGCAATATCAGAAACGCCCTCTCCTGGCTCGACCGAATCAAAGCAGGCAAAACCTATGAGCAGATTGCCACCGAAAACGCCATCCAAACGGACCGCGTGCGCAAGGCAATCCGTTATGCCTTCCTGGCTCCCGACATCGTCCGCGCCATTGTCGAAGGCCGCCAGCCCGTTGGGCTGACCTCGAGCTACCTCTTGCATCATCCGCTTCCCGACGATTGGGAGAAACAGCGAGTGCTCGTCAAAACGCTGTGAGCCTGCCAGCGCCCACTTCGTGAATGGGCTCGGTTAGCAGCAAGCTGCTCTCCGACACTGGCCTCCACCAATCAGCCTCAAACTGGCCCAAATTCCCTGTCATGGTTTCCAGACTCGGATAGCTCCTTGTACTGGACCGTCTGCGGAGTCATCTTCGTTTCCTCCGTAAAACTCCGCTGGATGAATTCGAGGTTTGGCCAATTCGAATTCCGCTATTCGCCTTCTCCTCAGGCGCGATCTAGGCGTTAAGCGTCTTCTCATTGTCTGCGCGATTAAGTGGAAAAACGTCCCGATAAGCCCCAAAATCGCCCCAAATTGCACGTTAATGGCTTGTTTAGCTCTGTTTCTGATCGTTTCCAGCCAAGAACCGGAAGCTCCACTCGAGCCTCCCGACTGCGATAGCCGGAAAGATGTTCCCGTCGACGAACATTCGCTGATGAGACGTAAAGCCTTTTGCGACAATGAGTAATGGTCGGAGCCGCCTCCGGAGGGCTTACGACACGGCCCTCTTTCAAGCGTCCAGGAGGTTGAGATTGCCGTATAAGAAATTTGATTGAAGCAAATTCGATTCCGGCTCGGAACGAGCACCCGCCGATGAGATGTGCGGGGACCAGCACGTGGTGGCTTCCGTTAAGTCACTGTAAAAAAACAGGATAGAACGCTGTGGGCATCAGGGCTTCTCTGAGTTTTCGCTACATTGCCCCAACCACGCGCACGGCCAAAAGTTCGATCCTGACTCCCAAAATTGCCAAAATACCTTTTGCCGAGACCGGATGGCTCGAGACTGCACCATCCACCACCCAGTCTTGCAAACTGTGGCACTGCAGAGACGGATGAGATTTTCCGCGCGGTTGGCGGGGTTTTGCAAGGGTAGGTGGCACCAGAGATGCGCTAGAAGGGCGGAACTGGCCTCATTTTCGGTTTTGGTCTCTAATCTCGATTTTCGAGTGCCACGTTTGCGCCAAATTGGGGAGAGGGCGCTGACCGGGCCAGCGGGTGGCGGGAAAAGAGGCCGCCCGAGAGGCTCAGAATCGAGGCCGGGGCTACTGCCGCGTAGCTGGCCTAGCACGTTCTGGTCCAGGTGTGGCCCTGGCCTCCTTTAATGTCCATCTTTGCCCAGGACCTGGATCCAGGTCTTCGCCCAGGGAGCGTAGCATCCCGTTGCTGGACGGTGTTTTCCCTGCGCGTGCGGAGAACCCGAATCGCCGACATCGCCTCCGACACGCCCCTGATCTGGGGCTCGCCACGGGGTGATGACGATCGAAACGGCCCGGCGCGCCAGTCTTGAGTTCGTTTGTGTTTTTGGACAGGATGGGGGAGCGGGTCGCTGACAGGGCCGTGCAGCGTCGGAAAAGAGGCCGCCCGAGGGATCCAGAATCGAGGCCAGGGCTACCGTGGCGTAGCCGGCTAGCACGTTCTGGTCCAGGTGCGCCTCGGACTCCAGGCTCCCTGTTCGGCGGCCTGTTAAAATATACTGCCATGGCCCGGTCGCAAACACAGACACTAAACTGCTGATTGGTGGTCATTTCAAAAGGGCCGAGTTTTGGCACAGGACGGGGTACCGTGGTGTAGCGGGCGAGAAGTGATTCGGGCGGTAGTCCCGCACGGCACGGCTGAGAATCGCGAGAGATTCGAAGCTGTGATGCTGTGCTACGTCTCTCTCTATGAGCGTACCCGCGACGGGTACATCGGCGACGTGCTCACCCGGATCGGCTTGCGCTTCGGTGGCGAGCTGCTGGCGGCCTACGAACTCCAAACCTAGCGTTTGCGCTGATGAGAGGGGCGGGCGTTGGCAGACGCAGCTAGCTCGCGCACAGCGTCGCGACGCGCGCGCTGAGCATCCGCGATCGGGCCAGGCAGTACAGCATCCGGATCAACGCGCACGGGCGGATTTATTTCCGGTGGTAAGATGACGGGCCAGGCGAGGTGGAGATCGTGGACTATCACTAGGAGGTCAAACCGATGACCGCGAACAACGGTATGCGGCTGGTGCATCCAGGAGAGATCTTGCGTGACGAACTCCAGGCGCTCTGGCTGTCGGCCAATGCGTTGTCCAAGGCGCTGGATGCACCGGTGAATCGGATCACGGCGACCCTGCACGGGCAACGAGGCGTGGCTGCCAACACGGCGGTCCGGCTGGCGCGCTATTTCGGGACGACGCCGCAGGTCTGGCTGAACCTGCAAAAGACTCATGAGATGCGCCGCGCGAAGATCGCCGTGGGCCACCGAATCGCCGCATGCGTGAAGCCCTGGTGTACCCGGCAGCGTAGGCCGGGCGTGGCAGGAAGCGGTCAGTCGCGCGTCGATGCCGGCGGCCGATCTGGTCGAGTGACAACGACCACGCCCCGATCCGTCAGCGCGCCGGACGTTCTGAGAGGTAACGGATCTCGATGACCGCCGACCCCAAAGGTCGAGGCCTCTTCATCGTCGACAACAGCGTTTCCGGCTGGACGGGGCTCCGCTATCTCGAAGAGTGGTCCGGCATCGCCAAGGCGTTCGATATTGCGACGGGGTACTTCGAGATCGGCGCCTTGCTCGCCCTCGATGGCCAGTGGCAGTCACTTGACAACATCCGGATTCTGATGGGCGCCGAGACGACGTATCGCACGCGCACAGCGCTGCTCGACGCTGTGCGGGCGCACGCGGTTCAGATCCTCGACGGGAGCCTTGAGGCGAACAAGGATACCAACCCGTTCTTGCACGGCGTCCCGGCGATTCTCGACGCGCTGCGCTCCGGTCAGATCGAGTGCCGTGTCTACGACAAGAACAAGTTCCACGCCAAGGCGTACATCACGCACGCGAAGCTTGAGGTGGTCGGCTCGCAGGCGCTGGTCGGGTCGAGCAACTTCACAGCACCTGGTCTTACGAAGAACATCGAGCTCAACATTCAGGTCCAGAGCGCACGCGAGGTTGCCCAACTTCAGGAGTGGTTCGAGGCGCACTGGAACGAGGCGGTCGAGGTCACTGACGCGATCGTCGAGATCATCTCGCGCCACACTGACCGCTACACGCCGTTCGATGTCTACGCCAAGGCGCTGCAGGAATACTTCCGCGGCCACGAGCTGACTGCGACCGAGTGGGATGAAACTCGCTCGAAGATGTTTTCCAGGATCGACCGCTATCAGCAAGAGGCCTACCGGGTGCTCATGAAGATTGCCCGCCAGCATGGCGGCGCGTTCCTGTGCGACGGCGTCGGCCTCGGCAAGACCTTCGTCGGCCTGATGCTGATCGAGCGGTTGGTGCTGCACGAAGGGAAGCGCGTGGTGCTCTTCGCTCCCAAGGCGACGAAGGAGGGCGTCTGGGAACCGCACCTGCGCGAGTGGTTGCCGCACATCGGCGGCGTCGGTGGGAACGCGGACTTCAGCAACCTCGCGGTCTTCAGCCACACGGACCTCGGACGCAAGGGTGACTTCCCGGAGAGGTTCCGACGCATCGCCGAGCTTGCAGACATCGTGGTGATCGACGAAGCGCACCACTTCCGCAACCCAGGGACACGGGGCGACGATGATGAGGACGCGGAACCGTCGCGCTACTATCGCCTCTACGACCTGCTCGACAACGCGGAGCGGCCCAAAACCCTTTTCATGCTCACCGCCACGCCGATCAACAACCGGCTGAGCGA
This sequence comes from Candidatus Marinacidobacterales bacterium, assembly GCA_965237955.1. Classification (GTDB taxonomy): domain Bacteria; phylum Acidobacteriota; class Vicinamibacteria; order Marinacidobacterales; family SMYC01. Next base: position 7,914,246 of record OZ250169.1, read on the forward strand.
CTTTCGGCACATGGCCGAGCTGTTCACGCGCCGAGACGAGACGTACTTCGCCCGCACGTTGGGCGTCAACAACCTGCGCGCGCACTTCAACCAGATGGAGAAGGCCCTGCGCAATCGAGTCGGACACGACCTGACCGATGTCTCCGAACAGTTGACCGAGACGCATGAGATCCTCTTCTCCGACCAGATCTTCCGCCACCTCGTCGTGCAGCGCAGCCGCGCCTACGCGCGCGAAAGCCAGATCCGCGAGACGGGGAAGACGGTCGCCTTCCCCGAGCGCAAGCCGCCGCAGGTAGCCGCGTACTCCATTCGTAAGACCTACGGGCGGCTGCTCGACATGTTCGAGAACGCGTTCACGCGGCTGAACCCGCTGTTCGCGCTCCCGATGTACTACCCACTCGCCTGGTACAAGGGACCGGACACAAGCATCGATCCGTTCGAACAGAACCGGCAGAAGCAAGTCGTTGGCCTGATCCGTACGAACTTCCTCAAGCGCTTCGAAAGCTCCGTTGTCGCGTTCGAACTCTCCTGCGACCGGCTGCTCCGGAAGCTTCTGGCCTTCCTCAAGGTTCACAGCGAGACCGCTGCGGAGAAGAAGAAGCTTGAGCACTGGAAATCCGACAACGCTGAGATCCTTGGCTACGCACGTAGTCGGCAACTCGAGTTTTGGGGTCAGGACGGAGACGAGTCGGAGGACGAAGACATCGTTCCCCCGGAGATGCTAAACGCTGTTAAGAGGCTGGACAGAAAGCAGTTTGATGTACCAGCCATGATCACGGAAACTTTTCGTGATCTTGACCAGCTTGCGCACTTCACTGCCGAGGCCCGGAAGTTCGAGCCCAAGCACGACGATAAGCTCCAGAAGCTCAGTCGGCTGCTCAAGGCGAAAGAACTTGCCGACCAGAAGGTCCTCATCTTCACCGAGTTCGCCGACACTGCCCGCTACCTGAGGCGCCAACTCGGTCAAGCCGGCATTGACGGCGTCGCCCAGGTCGACAGCGCCTCCAAAGGCAACCGCGCCGACGTCATCCAGCGCTTCTCGCCCTACTACAACGGCCTCTCCTCGGCAGAGCTCGCTGAGAAGGGCCGCACGGAGATCCGCGTCCTCATTTCCACGGACGTCCTGTCCGAGGGCCTGAACCTCCAGGACGCGTCGCGAATGATCAACTACGACATCCACTGGAACCCGGTTCGTCTGATGCAGCGCATCGGCCGCGTGGATCGGCGCATGAATCCGGAAATCGAGAAACGACTGGTCGCCGACCACCCGGAGGTCGCTGGCTCCCGTGGGAAGGTGAGCTTCTGGAACTTCCTGCCGCCTGACGAGCTGAACGAGATCCTCACGCTCTACACCAAGGTCACGCAGAAGACGCTGCTGATCTCGAAGACGCTCGGGATCGAGGGCAAGAAGCTCCTGACCCCCAAGGACAACTTCGCCGCGCTCAAAGAGTTCAATCACGCCTACGAGGGCACCAAGACCGCGGTCGAAGACATGCACCTCAAGTACCAGGCGCTGCTTCAGGCCGACCCCGAGCTGGAGGTGCGCCTCAAGCGCCTGCCCGGCGCCACCTTCAGCGGCCGTAAGCGCGTGGCCCAAGGGGCGCGCGGCGTGTTCTTCTGCTACACGCTTCCCGCCCTCGACAAGGAGGCGGGCGAGTTCACCGAGGCGGCGGGCACGACCCGCTGGTACCTCTACGACCTCGAACGCAAAGCCATTCTCGAAGAGCCGGGCGAGATCGTCGCGAGCATCCGCTCGAAGCCCGAGACGTCCCGGCGCTGCACCACGGAGGAGAAGACGCTCCTCCACATCCGCAAGCAGATCGAGAGGCACATCAAAAACAGCTACCTGAAGCGCGTGGACGCCCCCGTCGGCGTCAAGCCGCAGCTTCGCTGCTGGATGGAACTGAACGAGGGCTGAACCGATGCCGACCGACCACCGCGAACGCCTCGCACGCATCCGCCGCTTCGACCAGCTCATCGCCTACCTGCGCGACGAGCTCGGCTGGCCGATCGATTCGGACGACTTCGAGGAGCTGACCTTCGAGTACACCCCGGAGGAGCTCGGGATCGACGCGAAGAACGCGGCCAAGATCCAGGAGATCAAGCGCCTGCGCCCGCTCGTGCCGGGCCAGCCCTGGGGCATCTTCTTCATCAAGTTCGAGCCGAAGCGCCTGCCCGTGGTGGCGCTGCGCCGCATCCTCGGCCAGGTGGCGCTCAAAAAGCGCGCCTCGGCCAACAAGTCCGAGCGCCAAGCCTGGGCCGCCGACGACCTGCTCTTCGTGTCCAACTACGGCGAGGGCGAGGAGCGCCGCATCGCCTTCGCCCACTTCTCGAAGCCCCAGGACGGCCACGACTTGCCGACCCTCAAGGTGCTCGGATGGGACAACCTAGACACGCCGCTCCACCTCGACGCCGTCGCCCGCGAGCTGAGCGACCACCTCGCTTGGCCCGATGACGAGGAAGACACCGACGCCTGGCGCGAGCGCTGGCGCGACGCCTTTAAGCTGCGCCACCGCGAGGTCATCACCACCTCGAAGGAGCTCTCCGAGCGCTTGGCCGAGCTAGCCCGCGCGATCCGCGACCGCATCCGGACGGCGCTCGCCATCGAGACCGAGACTGGTCCGCTCACGAAGCTCATGAAGGCGTTCCAGACCGCACTCGTCCACGCCCTGGACAAGGCCGGCTTCTCCGACATGTACGCCCAGACGATCGCCTACGGCCTGCTCTCGGCCCGTATCACCGACCCCGCGCGGCGTACCGCCGACGACTTCGCCGCCCACATGCGGACGAACCCGTTCCTCCGGGAGATGATGGAAACCTTCCTGCGCGTGGGCGGACGCCGCGGCAAAGCCGGCGGGTCAGGCATCGACTTCGACGAGCTGGGCGTCTCCGAGGTGGTGGAGCTCCTCGACCGGGCCAACATGGAGGAGGTGGTCCGCGACTTCGGCGACCGCAACCCCCAGGAAGACCCGGTCATTCACTTCTACGAGCACTTCCTCGCCGCCTACGACAAGAAGCAGAAGGTGAGCCGCGGCGTCTTCTACACCCCGCGCCCCGTGGTCTCCTACATCGTGCGCTCGGTGGACGAGCTGCTGCGCACAGAGTTTGGGCTAGAGGATGGCCTCGCCGACACCACGACCTGGAGCGAGATGGCGAGGCGCCACGAAGATCTGGAAATCCCGGAAGGCACCTCGCCCGATCAGGCCTTTGTCCAGATCCTCGACCCGGCCACCGGAACCGGCACTTTCCTCGTCGAGGTCATCGACCTCATCCACGACACGATGGTCGAGAAGTGGAAGGCCCAGGGTCACGGCGAGAAGAAGATCCAGGCGCTCTGGAACGAGTACGTCCCGAGGCACCTCTTGCCGCGCCTGCACGGCTACGAGCTGCTGATGGCCCCGTACGCCATCGCCCATCTCAAGATCGGCCTCAAGCTCTCCGAGGCCGGCTACCGCTTCGCAAGCGACGAGCGGGCGCGGGTGTACCTGACGAATGCGTTGGAGCCAGCGGGGGACGAGCAGCTCATGCTCGACTTCCTGCCCGCGCTGGCGCACGAGGCCAAGGCGGTCAGTGAAGTCAAGCGAAAGCATCGGTTCACGGTCGTGATTGGGAATCCGCCGTACTCAGGGCTCTCCTCGAACATGGGGCCCTGGGTAGACGGCCTCCTGAAGGGTCGGCTACCCGATGGAACCCGGACCGAGAGCTACTACCATGTCAATGGGGAGCCGCTGGGCGAACGGAAGGTGTGGCTGCAAGACGACTACGTGAAGTTCGTTCGGATCTCCCAGTGGCTTCTGGACCGTACGAGCGTCGGGATTCACGGCTACATCAGTAACCACGGGTACATCGACAACCCCACGTTCCGCGGCATGCGCTGGTCTCTGATGCGCTCTTTCAACCGGGTTCGTGTGCTCGACCTCCACGGGAACCTTAAGAAAAGAGAGATTGCGCCGGGAGGGGGGCGGGACGTCAACGTGTTCGACATCCAGCAAGGCGTGGCGATCGGGCTGTTCACGAAGCTTGGCTCGGCGGCCGCACGCGTCAGCCACTCCGATCTCTGGGGCGAGCGGGAAGATAAGTACGGCTGGCTTCTGGATCATGACTCCGGCGATACCGAATGGACCGAGTTCACCCCCGGCGCGTCCTTCTACCTCTTTAAGCCGTTCGACGACACGGGCGTTGACAGTTACTACGATTGGCAGGCAATCAACGAAGTCATGCCCGTGAACGTGACGGGCATCGTCACTGCGCGGGACGACTTTGTTATAGACTTGGACCGGGAATCTCTTCGAAGTCGTATCGTGGACCTCCGTTCCAAATCCCTGTCCGACGACGCGATCCGGAAGAAATACTTCACTGGAAAGGGCTCCAAGAAGTATCCGCCAGGGGATTCCAGGGGTTGGAAACTACCCGAGGCTCGGCGGAAGATCCGCGAAGACCATCAGTGGGACCGACGGTATGTCCCGGTGCTTTATCGCCCGTTCGACATACGTGAGATGTACTACGTCCCCTGGATGGTGGATTGGCCCCGGACGAAAGTCATGCGACATATGCTGGCAGGGGAGAATCTCGCGCTGATTACTTCCCGCATGACGAAAGGTGAGGTCTTTAAGCACGCTCAGGTGACTCGGAACATCGCTGAAGTCATCTGTATGTCACCTAAGACTTCGAACAACGGGTTCGTCTTTCCAATCTATCTCTACCCCAGCGTCGGAAAGGTCGACGCGTCGCTGTTCAGCCGCTGGCCCAAGGGGGAAGGTGGTCGCACGCCGAACTTGGACTCAGACTTCATCGATCGGTTGGTGACTGCCGTGGACCTGCACTTCGTTAGCGACGGCCGCGGTGACCTCCGTCGGTCTTTCGGTCCAGAAAATGTCCTCGCCTACATCTACGCGGTGTTCCACAGCACCGGATATCGAGAGCGCTACGACGCACAGCTCAAGCTCGACTTCCCCCGCGTGCCGCTGCCTGGGGGTGCCGACCTCTTCCGGAAACTGGTGAAGGCCGGCCATGACGTGCTCGCCCTTCACCTCCTCGAGTCAACGAAGCTCAACGAGTTCATCACCACCTACACCGGACCCCCGAATCCCGATGTCGGCCGCGTCGGTTGGTCGAACGGCACCGCGTGGGTCAACGCCGGCAAGACCAACGCCCGCGAAGGCCATTACGCCACCAAGCCCGGGACTTTTGGCTTCAAGGGCATGCCCGAGGAGGTCTGGAGCTTTCACATCGGCGGCTACCAGGTCTGCCACAAGTGGCTGAACGACCGGAGGGGTCGCACGCTCGCAGATGAGGACATCGCCCACTACAACAAGATCGTCGTCGCCCTCGCCGAAACGCTCCGACTGATCAAGGAGATCGACGACGTCATCGAGAAACACGACGGGTGGCCCGGGGCTTTTCAGGCCGCTTAGTAATTGTGGCGACCCCGGCTCTCCGGCTCGTGGAAGACATCGAGGATCGCCCGCTGGTACCCCGTCCTGTGCCAAAACTCGGCCCTCTTGAAATAGCCGATAAATCAGCAGCTTAGCGTCTGTGTTTTGCGACGGTGCCAAGGGCTGTGGGCTTTACAATCGTCTGGCCCGAGGGTGTTATCTTCGGATCCATCATGACGTACCATGTGCAAATCCTACTGTTGGTCAGGCAGCCGTTGTTCGATCGGGCAGCCCTGCTGCTCACACAGACCTCATGGGTGCTTCCGCCATTAAGTGTTGGTAAAATGACGCTAAGACTTTACGGTGCATTAAATTACAGCCATGGTCTTTCAAAAGGGCCGAGTTTTGGCACAGGACGGGGTAGCCTTTTTCTCAGAGGTCATCTGGATAGGCCTGGACGAGACGATTCAGGTCGTTGCCATCAATCGTCCCGTAGTAGGCTGGCGTTCCGCTCATCGACTTCGCGACGCTGAACGCTTGGAGTTGCTCGGTAATGCTCTCGTCTATCTTGCCGTGGTACACAACGAAAAAAACCTCTGCGGCGCTGCCGATCAAGCGCGCGATCTGATCTCCGTTCTTGCCCATCATTTTCGGAGTTAGAGTGCCCTTGGTCCCTTTTCCCTTGAACGCGAACGCCGCCGCTTTTCGCTTTCCGTCCAGTTTCAGCTTCTTGGTGAATAGGTCGTTCTTCTCCCCGCCCCAATCTTTGAACTCGTAGCCTTCGCCAATGATCTTTTGGATTCTCTTCTTGATGCGACTTTCCGCCCAAGCGCCGAGGCGCAGAGACTTGTCGATGGTATTGACGGAACGAACTTTGCAAAAAGAGTCGACGTCGTCGATCGTGATCGGCTTAGCTTTGGGTCGCTTGCCGGGTACGACGATGTTGTAGGTCGTCGACGCCGCTGCGCCCTTGGGAGCCTGCTTGGTCGGGAACTTCTTTACCTTGGATGGATCGTCGACGAGTCTAAGGATCTTGTCCCTGTGGCGTGAGTAGAACTCGTCTTTCAGGTAGGCGTAGGTATTCGTGCCATCTAGCTTCTTTCTTCCCACGATTTGATCGGCGTAAAGTTTTTGCGCTTCCTGGTTTGTGCGCACTATGGAAAGCCCCGTCGCCGCCATAATCTCCATGATGGTCTTCGCCTTTTTCTTGCCGCGGTAGATCGCTTCGAAGACCTGACGTCGATGCCTTGAGCGTCCGATAGTGTTCACCGCGTGAACAATGTTCTCGTTCGAGTTTGCTCGGACGTCCGCAACCTTGGTCGGCATGGAGGAAAACCACTAAACTACTACTTCTTCCCGGTCTTCTTCGCGGCGTTAAGTTGTTGTATAATCTTGCTGACTCGATTCATGTCGCCGCCGACGATCTCCCGTATTTTGCGGGTCGGCACCTTCTCGATGCCGAGTATGGTAATGAGGAGGTTCTCCAGAATCTTCACCTCGTCGGATTTGCGCTTTGCCTGCTTCTTTTGCGCCGCTTTCTTCCCGGTCTTCTTCGCCATAGAGTTCTCCCGGATTATTGTTGATTCCCACTACATCGTGGGCGCCGCCCAGCCGCGAGCACCAATTGTTAGTACTTTTTCGAGTCTAGGCGAGCGCTCTTAGTATTGTCAACCCCAATTGCGCGCGCTTAGCAGAGAGCGCCGACGATCTCGAGACAGCCGTGATCCGTAAAAAAGAAGATCGCGTATCGACGGCCAGACAACCATGAGAGCGAGATCCTGCGAATTCGTCTTCGCCTCGGTGGAACTTCTGCACGCTTTCGCCGTCGGTTCATCGACGCAATAACGTTCTGGAGAAAGAACGCGTTGTTCGCCACGAGTAACCTCGTCCTGTGCCAAAACTCGGCCCTTTTGAAATAGACCATAAATCAGCAGCTTAGTGTCTATGGTGCGCTCCCGTGAACGGCTTGGCGGGTTGCTACGTTTCTACCATCGGGAAGCCGCATGAGTATTTTGACCTCACGGGAGCAAGGAGTTTCTCGAGCCGGGGCACCTAGAAATCTCCCTTCTGTGCGTCCGCGTGAGGCGTTGTTGCACGGCCCGGCGCAAATCGCTGACCTCCCTGTGCCGGTCGGAGAGTCACCCGGCGCAGTAAGTATCGGGCATGCCGAGCGCGGTCATCTTGTTGAGTATCTCACACCCAATTCGGTGTTCAACTCGTTGCCTCGCCAACGTTCGAGCCCGCATCTCGGGCCCCATGATCGCCTTGTGCGTATTCCGGGGCATCGTGAACGCAGATTCCAGCCGAAGGTGAACATCCATTCCAAAGCATCGTGAACACGGATTCCGGGGATCGTGAACATCGATTCCGGGGAAGGTGAACACGGATTCCAGGCAACGTGAACGCCGGTTCCGGCATCGCGAACGCTCATCGATAGCACGTTTCAAGGCAACTCTAGGTCGTACCCGGAAGGAGGACGATCTAGGAAATGGCAGCTAAGAGGTTATCGATGAGAAAAATACGAGAGGTTCTAAGGTTAAAGTACGAGCTGGGTTTTACTCACCGCATGATCGCAAAGGCACTTCGCGTGGCGGTTGGAACGGTGAGTGAGTACCTGGCCAAGGCGAAGAAGGGTGGTCTGAGCTGGCCGCTCCCGGAGGAGCTGAGCGACGGGGAGCTGGAGGCAGGGCTGTTTCCGCCGCCGGGCTCGTCTGGCGCACGGCCGGGTCTGGACTATGCCCACATCCACGAGGAGCTGAGGCGTCACCGAGAGCTGACGTTGCTGCAGCTGTGGGTGGAGTACGCGGAGAATAAGCCGGGAGCGTACGGCTACAGCCGTTATTGCGAGCTGTACGGTCAGTGGAAGAAGAAGCTGAACCCGACGATGCGTCAACGGCATCGAGCAGGCGAGAAGACATTCGTCGATTTTTCGGGGAAGAAGCCTCACATCGTCGATCCGAAAACGGGAGAGCTCGTCGAAATGGAGCTGTTCGTCGGGACGTTGGGCGCGAGCAGTTACACCTACGTCGAAGCGACACTGAACCAGTCGCTGGAATCGTGGGCGAAGGCCCATAAGGGGATGTCGGATTACTTCGGTGGCAGTACGGAGATCTGGGTTCCGGACAACTTGAAGAGCGGCGTGGATTTGGTGGACCGTTACGAGCCAGGGATCAACCGGACGTACGAAGAGCTGGCGACGCATTACGGTGCGGTTGTGGTCCCGGCTCGGGTGTTCAAGCCGAAAGACAAAGCGAAGGTGGAGTCGGCAGTGCAGGTGGCGCAGCGCTGGATCCTGGCGGTGCTTCGTCATCGCACGTTCTTCAGCCTGGCGGAACTGAACGAAGCCATCTGGGAGAAGTTAGAGGTCCTGAATGCGCGTCCGATGCAGAAGCTCGGTGTGAGTCGGCGGGAGTTGTACGAAAGGCTAGACCGGCCCGTACTGAAACCGCTACCGCAGGAGAGCTACGAGTTATCGACGTGGAAGCGGTGCAGAGTGAACATCGACTACCACGTGGAGGTGGAGAACAACTTGTACAGCGTTCCCTATCAGCTCATTCACGAGAAAGTCGAGGCACGGGTGACGGCCTCGGTGGTGGAGGTCCTGTTCAAGGGAAAGCGCGTCGCGTCGCATCCCCGCAAGAAAGGAAAGGGGCACTACTCCACGAACCCGGAGCATATGCCACGTTCGCATCGGGAGCACCTGGAGTGGACGCCGTCGCGGCTGCTCCACTGGGCGGAGCAGTCAGGTCGCGCCACGGGAAGGCTGGTTGCGGGGATTCTAGAGAGTCGGCCTCACCCGGAGCAGGGATTTCGCTCTTGCCTGGGAGTCATGCGACTAGGCAGCCGCTGGGGCAGTGAGCGTCTCGAGGCCGCTTGCGCACGAGCGGAAGCTTTGAGCTCTTACAGCTATCGCACGGTGAAAAACATTCTCTCGGCTGGTCTGGATCGTGTGGTGCTCGAATCGGACGCCGAAGCGAAACCGCGAGAGGAGCACGAGAACATCCGAGGCGCGGATCACTACGAAGGAGGAGAGTCCCGATGCTGACACCCGAAACGATAGAAAAGATGAACGCCATGAAGTTGTTCGGCTTGGTGTCCGCGTTCGAAACCCCGTCCTGTGCCAAAACTCGGCCCTTTTGAAATAGACCATCAGTGTCATGAATTGACGGACACGAGCTACCCTCAAAAGGAGTGGAAATGAAGTAAAGGAATTGGAATCCTTCGTTCAAGGGGAAACCGTAGTACCCTAAGAGCGTCTTTCAATGCAGAAGGGGGCAGTGCCATTTGGAGGAGGACTATGGCCAAAGCGCGAGTGTTGACGAGGTCGGAACTAGCCGAGCATTTGGGCGTCGATAAACAGATGGTAACAAAATGGGAGCGGTCTGGGATGCCGGTCCACACTAGAGGGCGCGGCGTGGCGTCTCAATTCCGTCTGCGGGAGGTCCGGGCTTGGCTAAAGGTGCGGGAAGCCAAGGCCAAAGCGGCGGAGAAGGCAAAGGTGCGAGAAGCCAAAGCGGCAGAGAAGGCGAAGAAGACAGCGAAGCAATAAGACGCGGCGGCGATGAGATGAGACAAGTCTGACTGCGCGAGTCCTTGGAACTCGCTAGTCTCGCGGCTCGCGGTTGAGATTCTCCAGAGCATTGGTCGTGCGAATCGATTTCCACATGACACGAGGGAATTCGTAGAAGGTCAGCAGCTGATTACCGGCCTGCTCTAGGCTTCGGACGACGGCCGGTGTGAGAGGCGTCCACTTGGCGACGAGTTCGTCATAGGCTTTGCGAGCATCGATGCCGTTCTTGGCGTAGACGATCCGGTTGTAGTCACGCCGGAGCTCACGGCGTGCGTGCGCCGGGCAATGTTCGAGCAAGTTGGCGCGCTTGTGCTCGGTACATCGCTGCACCCGGCACCCCGGCCACTTCTCGAGCGCTTTCGTCAGCCCCTTGTGGCCATCGCTAATCACTAGCTTGGGAGCCCGGAGTCCTTGCGCCTGGAGTCCCTCCAGCATGGAGCCCCAATGCGTCGAGGCTTCGCTCACCGCCAGACGCAATGACTACAGACGTTTCTGCCCGTCTGGCGTGACCCCGAGCGCGGCCAGTACGGGTACGCTGATCACACGCTTCGCCATCCGCACTTTCAGGTGGAAGCCGTCCAGGTAAACGATCGCATAGACCTCCTCGCTGAGATCACGGTTCTGCCATTCTTCGAAGCACTCCTTCAGACGACTAACCACGCGAGACACCGCGCTCTTCGATAGGTGCTCCTCACCGAGCAGTGGTTTCAGCGCTTTGCGGATCCGGCGGCTATTTGTGCCCGACAAGTAGGTCCCCAAGATCGCCTCGTCGACCTCACGAGTCCGGCGTGCATACCGGGGCAACAGCTCGCTCCTGAACTCTGTCGTTTCTCCCGTTTCCTCGTCTCGCACGCGGGCTCGTGGCACCCGGAGCTCGCGAGTTCCCACCGACGTCGTCACGCGACGGGTTTCGGCTCCGTTGCGATATCCACGGCGGTCTTCCGCACGCTCGTAGCTACCACACCCCAGCGCTTGGTTGACTTCTTCCTCGAGCACGACCTCGATCGCCTCCAGTACCCGCTTACGCAGCCGAAGTTGGACGAACTCCCGGTACTCGCTTACAGACTCCTTCGATATGGTGGTAGGCTTCTTCATGGCGTAATCCTCCTCCTCGCCTTTACAGGCGTGGTTTGGTTTTTCTTAACCGGAGGTTACGCCATTCTTATTTCCACGGGAATCGGGACAGATCCGCGCGTCCTGTCCAAAAACACAAACGAACTCAAGACTGGCGCGCCGGGACGTTTCGGATCAGAGACGTCTGAGGCTTGGTTGGCCAATGGAAAGCTAGAATCCTAGGTCATGAGGAGGCAGAGCCAGCCCTGGACATAGTTGGTCGTCGCCATCCCTGGTTGGATCCAGCGTGACCAACAGGCCGCTATTCGTTTGTGTTTTTGGACACGACGCCTGACGATGAGAGAACTGTGTCTTCAGAATTCTGGTTCAAACTCTAGCACGCAGACCGGTTAGGGGTTGGCCGCCAACACTTAATTGCGGAAGCACCAAACTGCCTGTAACCAGGATGCTTTGGTCGTCTTCATGTAGGACGTCTTTAGGGTCGGCGTCCGCTCCATCGGCTATTTCAAAAAGGCTGAGTTTTGGCACAGGACGGGTTCACCACCTCGACGGTGAACAGGTCTGTCGCAGCGATGGCGCCCCAATGAGCCTTGATGAAGGTGCTCCACGACATGCTCCTGCCCCGCTCCGGCGCAGGAGCGATACCGTGCTCGGCGAGGATCCTCTTGATAGTGTTGCGTCCGAGTTCATGTCCGAGGTTCTTGAGTGCGCCTCGCAGGCGCGTATATCCCCACGTCGGGTTCTCCCGCGCCACGCGCACAATGAGCTCACGGATGTCCTTCGCCGTCGGAGGTCGGCCTGGACTCCGGTTCTTGCTGCCATCGTACTTGGCTGCGATGAGGTGGCGGTACCAGCGCAGAAGCGTAGCGGGTGTGGCAACGGACGCAATATGGGCCAGCGCCTCGCGGCCCAAAGCCTGGGCCTTGACGGCGAGCCTGCGCCGGTCGTCGTCCGAGAGCCTGAGACGCTTGCCCCGAAGCCCGGCTCGGAGCACACGGTTCTCCTCTTGCAGGTAGTCGATCACATCCTGCTGCTGGCGGTTGACCCAGCCAGCCACAACGAGCAGTAGGAATTGCGCGTGGTACGTCATCATGGAGCTGAAGATAACACCCTCGGGCCAGACGATTGTAAAGCCTACGGCCCTTGGCCCCGGCGCAAACACAGACACTAAGCTGCTGATTTATGGCCTATTTCAAAAGGGCCGAGTTTTGGCACAGGACGCGGTCGGCCCTGAATGCCTCAACTTGACAGTAGTTTCCGGATTCGGTAGTGCCGCAGTATCAAACTGCGGCACTACCCCGGATTCGCAACAATAGCGCATCCTTTCCCTGGGGATTCGCGATGAAGATTTATCGCCTCTGTCGGAAACCCGCCGTCACCGTCCCAGCCCTCGCTTCGGTCAAAGAAGCGCTTGAATTGATGACGAAAGAGAAAGTCGGCGCGGTCGTGGTGCTTGAGAACGAGGAGGCCGCTGGCATGTTCACGCGCCGAGATGCCATCGAGCGCGTGGTGCTCGAGAAGCTGTCTCTCGGCGAGCTGGGCGACGCCCTGAAGATGATGGTGGCAAGGCCCTTCAACCACATCCCGGTCGTCGACTCCGAATCGAAGGTTGTGGGCCTCGCCACAACGAAGCCTCTGATGAAACAGACTATCGAGAAGCTCTCAGACGAGGTGGGGTCACTCGAAGCCTACATCACCGCCGACGGGATTGGTGGTTGACGGGTTCTTTCGCCATCAAGTGCTAGCGACTGCGGGCAGAGGCACGATGTCGGGAGAGAGCGGGTTGCGCGCCTCCGTGAACAGGAATACCTCAACCCCGAGAGCCGATGCTCTGTCGTCAGGACGTCAATGGCCTGACGACGTGCGGCCGGCGTTACCGTTTTCGGCTTAGAACATCCTTGATTGCGGCGTTCTCGAGGGCGAGTTCGGCGTACATCCTGTGCCTTCTATTTATCCATCCGCGCGCACCGAATTTGACTTGTCCCTTCCACTTGTCCCTTCCATAAACTCGAGCTGTATGAGATTGGCGAACTGCCTACAACCAGGATGCTTTGGTCGTCTTCATGTAGGATGTTTTAAGAGCCGGTGTCGGCTCTACTCAGGGGTAGAGGTGTAAGCTGGTGCGAAGTCCGGCAGCCGTTCCGAGCGGATCGGCTCAAGCAGCGCGTCGAGAGTAATAATGATGGAGACCACCGACCTTTGGAATGGCCCTCACTCCCGTCCTGTGCCAAAACTCGGCCCTCTTGAAATAGACCACAAATCAGCAGCTTAGACGCCCTTGGAATCCGCCGACCCTTGGGCTGCGTGGCGAGCTACGGGCAGCGAACTTCGCACCCGGAAGTCCCTCATTAGACTGGACTTTATCGAGCAGAAGAGCGAACGTTCGGTGATGCCGCAGGATACAGGGGTTGGCCGGATCGTCGTTTTGGACGGTTTGGACTTCGCCAGCTTACGGCGGGTCTGGGAGCAGGCCTTCGGGGCTGCTCCCCCACGCTCGCTCTCTCGCGTTTTCATGCACCGCGTTCTTGCGTACGAACGCCAGTGCCGGACCCTTGGCTGGCATTCGGCCACAACCCGGCGCGCTCTGGCTGCCATGGCGAACGGGACGCCAGGCAACGGCGCCGCCGCTCCCGCAGGGTCCGTTTCTGCCGGCACCCATCTCGTCCGTGAGTGGAATGGCCGGACCGCGTCCTGTGCCAAAACTCGGCCCTTTAGAAATAGACCACAAATCAGCAGCTTAGACGCCCTTGGAATCCGCGCAGAATCCAGGGTATTTCGCACCGCAGGGCTGACTTCCGACCCATGGGCTGGCGGATGAATAAATAGAAGGCACAGGCTGGTGGACGCCTCCGAGGCTGGCTACGCGGTGGAGGAGCTTGATGCCATTGTAAGGGTTGGGAGGCTACCGAAATGCCAGAATTACCGGAAGTAGAAATCTGGCGAGAAAACCTCGAACGCTGGTTGAAAGGACGTCGCATACAACGCGCCAGCGTTCCCGACGCGCTGCTACGTGGCAGGCAATCTCGCCGCAAGGTGGAAGCCGGGCTCGAGGGCGCGAGAGTCTGCGGGGTCGAAAGACGCGGCAAGTTCCTCGTTTTTGATCTGGGACGAGCGCGTTCGGCGGTGCTCGTGCACTTGGGGATGACGGGGACGTTCGCGCGCGTGACTAAAAAGGCAGAGCTCCCCAAGTTCACCCGCGCGACGCTCGAGCTGTCTCGCGGCGAGCGCATTGCTTTTCTCGACCGACGACGGCTCGGGGAGTTTCGCCTCGTTACGGACAAGGAAAAAAAGCGCCTCGACGCGCTCGGAGTGGAGCCTCTGGAGCGTGAGTTCACACCCGCTCGCCTTTACGAGCTCGTGCAAAAGTCCGCGCGTCCGATCAAGATTTTTCTCATGGATCAGAAACGCATCGCGGGGATTGGAAACATCCATGCCGCCGAAGCTCTTTTTCTCGCCGGTATCCATCCGGAGCGAAGCGCGTCCGGACTGACACGAGAAGAAAGCGTGCTCCTCGCCCGTTACATCCGCCGCGAGCTCCGGGCTGAGATCGCGCGATCGCGCTCGGAAAACCTCAGGTATCTACAGCAGGGCGAAGCGAACCGGTTCCGGGTGTACGGGCACGCGGATGAGCCGTGCCCGCGATGTGGTGCGTCGATTGCAAAACTCGTCCAAGGGGGGCGATCCAGCTACTATTGCCCCGAGTGCCAACCCAAGAGGAAATGACATGAACCGCGAAGATCTGAGCCTGTCGACACGAGCCATCCATTCAGGCGCGAGTGGACCGCGCGAGAATCGACCCGTCGTCCCGCCCATCCATTTGTCCGCGACGTTCGAATCGAAAGACGTCGACGAGCAAGTTGCCATCGAAGAGGCGAAAGCCGATATGTTCTACACCCGCTACGGCAATCCTACCCTCACGATTGCCGAGCGCACCGTCGCCTAGCTCGAAGGAGCAGAATCGGCCGCGGTGTTCGGCTCGGGGATGGCCGCCATTACCACGACGCTTCTCGCGCACTTGCAGCGGGGCGACCACGCGGTCTTTCAGCGCGAGGTTTACGGCGGAGTCCATCGATTTGCCTACGAGCTCCTTCCGCGCTACGGCGTCGACGTCAGCTGGTTCGAGGCCACCGATGTCTCCGGCTTCGAAAGCGCGATTCGAGACAACACCAAAGTGGTGTACGTAGAATCACCGACGAACCCGACGTTGAAGCTCGTGGATATCGAGCGCGTCACGTCGGTAGCGAGACCACGAGGCATCGTCTCACTCATTGATTCGACGTTCGCCACTCCGCTCAACACCCAGCCGCACACGCTCGGCGTCGACGGCGTCCTGCACTCCGCTACGAAGTACTTGGGCGGCCATTCAGATTTGCTCGGGGGCGTCGTCACCGGATCGCGCGAGCTCGTCGATTGGCGTGAAATCGTTCATGCGGGTGCTCGGCGGCATCCTCGACCCGCACGCGAGCTACCTCTTGATCCGCGGGATGAAGTCTTTGGGACTTCGGGTCGGACGGGCGTTGTTGCACCGCTCTGGCTGAGAGCGAAATCCGCCTATGGTGGTGGCCGAGGTATGTTCGAGCATGAAGTATCCCAAGCGCTGCCAGTACAAGCACGCGAAGCAGAAGAAGTACCACGTTCGCAACTGGGCGGAATACAACGAAGGGCTGCGCCGCCGGGGCGATTTGACAGTCTGGTTTGACGAGGAGGCAATCGCGAACTGGAAGGCCGACAAGACCGGTAAGCCTGGCGGTCAACGGGTCTATTCAGACATGGCGATTGAAACGGGCCTGGTTGTCCGGATGGTGTACAAGCTCGCCTACCGACAAACCGAAGGCTTCTTGCACTCGATCGCCTCGCTTCTCGGGCTCGGTATCGAGATCCAGGACTACTCGACGTTGTGTCGGCGCTCGAGGTTGCTCCGCAAGAAGCTGCGGATTCCGAAAGCCGCGAGCACTCAACCCATCCACCTGATGATCGATAGCACGGCTTGAGGATTCATGTTGGAAACGCTCGCAAACCGCCAAAGCAGCGCGCATGGCGCAAGTTGCACATCGCCGTTGATCGCGAGACAGGGAACATTGTTGCGTCCGAACTGACGGCGTCACGAGCTCGCGACGCAACCCGAGTCCCCGCTTTGCTAACACAGATTCAAGCACCTCTAGTGTCGGTGGCGGCGGACAGTGCATACGACAAGGAAGCGGTCTACGAAGCCATCGAAGCGCACAGTCCTGGACGAAGGACGCGCGTGGTGATTCCGCCGCAACGAAACGCGACGCTCAGTCAGAATTCGAACACCGCCATGCAGGAGCGCGATCGCCATATTCGTGCAATCGAAAGACACGGCCGACGTGAATGGTACAAGCTCTCAGGCTACACCAAGCGAAGCATGGTGGAGAACGCGGTCTATCGTTACAAGGCGATCATCGGGCCGGAGATGCGGGCTCGAACGTTGGCGAGGCAACGAGTTGAACACCGAATTGGGTGCGAGATACTCAACAAGATGGCTGCGCTCGGGATGCCCGATACGTACTGCGCCGGGTGACTCTGCAACCGGCACAGGGAGGTCAGCGATTTGCTCCGGGCCGTGCAACAACGCCCTCCGACGATGCAAGAGCTCGCCTCGGTGCGTCGCTTTTTAGACGGGCTGTGTTCCGGTACTAATGATGATAGTGCCTCGGCAGCCCCCCTGCTCCGTCTCATCCGGCGGGTCGATATCAGCCCCGGCTCTGTGTCCATCCTGCTCGACCGCAATACGTTCGCTGCTTGCCTCTCTATGGGGCCCGAGCGCATTCGCGAGGATGCACTCCGCATCCTCGCACCGTTCCGCTTGCGTCGACGCGGCGTCGAGACCAAGCTCGTTCTGGGCAACCCCACGAAATCCGTCGACCGCACACTCCTGCGCAATATCGCCAACGCCCTCTCCTGGCTCAACCGAATCAAAGCAGGCAAAACCTATGAGCAGATTGCAACCGAAAACGCCATCCCAACGGACCGCGTGCGCAAGGCAATCCGTTATGCCTTCCTGGCTCCCGACATCGTCCGCGCCATTGTCGAAGGCCGCCAGCCCGTTGGGCTGACCTCGAGCTACCTCTTGCATCATCCGCTTCCCGACGATTGGGAGAAACAGCGAGTGCTCGTCAAAACGCTGTGAGCCTGCCAGCGCCCACTCCGTGAATCGGCTCGGTTAGCAGCAAGCTGCTCTCCGACACTGGCCTCCACCAATCAGCCTCAACTTGGCCTAAATTCCCTGTCATGGTTTCCAGACTCGGATAGCTCCTTGTACTGGACCGTCTGCGGAGTCATCTTCGTTTCCTCCGTAAAGCTCCGCTGGATGAATTCGAGGTTTGGCTAATTCGAATTCCGCTATTCGCCTTCTCCTCAGGCGCGATCTAGGCGTTAAGCGTCTTCTCATTGTCTGCACGATTAAGCGCAAAAACGTCCCGATAAGCCCCAAAATCGCCCCAAATTGCACGCTAAGGGCCTGTTTAGCTCTGTTTCTGATCGTTTCCAGCCAAGAATCGGAAGCTCCACTCGAGCCTCCCGACTGCGATAGCCGGAAAGATGTTCCCGTCGACGAACATTCGCTGATGAGACGTAAAGCCTTTTGCGACAAGGAGTAACGGTTGGAGCCGCCTCCGGAGGGTTTACGACACGGCCCTCTTTCAAGCGTCCAGGAGGTTGAGATTGCCGTACAAAAAATTTGATTGAAGCAAATTCGATTCCGGCTCGGAACGAGCACCCGTCGATGAGATGTGCGGGGACCAGCACGTGGTGGCTTCCGTTAAGTCACTGTAAAAAAACAGGATAGAACGCTATGGGCGTCAGGGCTTCTCTGAGTTTTCGCTACATTGCCCCAACCACGCGCACGGACAAAAGTTCGATCCTGACTCCCGAAATTGCCAAAATACCTTTTGCCGAGACCGGATGGCTCGAGACTGCACCATCCGCCACCCAGTCCGGTAAATTGTGGCACTGCAGAGACGGATGAGGTTTTCCGCGCGGTTGGCGGGGTTTTGCAAGGGTAGGTGGCACCAGAGACGCGCTAGAAGGGCGGAACGGGCCTCATTTTCGGTATTCGTCTCTAATCCCGATTTTCGAGTGCCACGTTTGCGCCCAAATAGGAGACGGACGCTGACCGGGCCGTGCGGCCGCCCAAAAGAGGCCACCCGAGAGGCCCGGAATCGAAGCCGGGGCGACCGTGGCGTAGCTGGCCTAGCAAGTTCTGGTCCAGTTGCGGCCCGGGCCTCCTTTATGGCCATCTTTCCACAGGGTATTGTCAAATTGAGCTGGTGACTGACAGAATGGTCCAATGAAGACCGATGCGCCGAGCTACCACGGCTATCGATTTCCACCGGAAATCATCAGCCACGCCGTCTGGCTCTACCACCGATTCTGCGTGAGCTTTCGAAACGTCGAAGAGTTGCTCGCTCAGCGAGGCATCACGGTTTCTTACGAAGCGGTCCGACTGTGGTGCATTAAGTTCGGGCCGGAATACGCTCGACGACTGAAGCGTCGGCAGGGTCGTCTCGGTGACACATGGCACCTGGACGAGGTCTTCATAAAGATACAAGGTGAACGCCAATACCTCTGGCGCGCAGTAGACCAAGATGGTGATGTAATCGATATCCTCGTCCAGCCTCGCCGTGATCAGAAAGCCGCCAAACGATTCTTCCGCAAGCTGTTGAAGGGGCAAGGCCGTCCGCCCTGGCAGCTGGTCACCGACAAACTGAGAAGCTACATCGCCGCTCACCGCGAGGTCATGCCGTCCGTCGTCCACGACACTGACCAGTACAGAAACAACCTAGCCGAAGTCTCGCACGAACCGACGCGACAACGGGAACGACAGATGCGGAAGTTTAAAGCTCCTGGGCAGGCGCAACGATTCTTGACCGTGCATGGACTCGCGCAAAATCTCTTTCGCGTCGGACGGCATTTGTTGCAAGCGCATCACCATCGGGAGCTACGAGACCGCGCTTTCATCATCTGGCAGGAGGTAACCTGTGCCGTCCGATGAGAGCAAAGGAAGGCAGCTCGACGCGATAGGTTCGCTCGCTCAACGTCAACTTGACAATACCTTTGGGGCTGCTCCGCCAAGCTCGCTCTCGCGTATCTTCATGCGCCGCGTTCTCTTGCACGAACGCCAGTGCCGGACCCATGGCGGGCATTCGGCCACAACCCGGCGCGGCTCTGGCTGCCATGGCGAACGGGACGCCAGGCAACGGCGCCGCCGCTCCCGCAGGGTCCGTTTCTGCCGGCACCCATCTCGTCCGCGAGTGGAATGGCCGGACCTACCAGGTCGAGGTAATCGACAACGGCTATCGGTTCGATGGCAAAACCTATCCGTCCCTCACTACCATCGCAAAGCGAATCACCGGCACCCACTGGTCAGGACCACGCTTTTTCGGTCTCACGCCCAAGCGCAAGGCCTAACATGAAGAAAATCCGCTGTGCCATCTATACGCGAAAGAGCGCGGAAGAAGGTCTCGAACAGGAGTTCAACTCCCTCGATGCGCAGCGAGAAGCCTGCGCCGCGTATGTCGCGAGCCACAAGGCGGAGGGCTGGGTGCTGCTGCCAACCGTCTACGAGGACGCGGGGCTCTCGGGAGGAACCCTGGAGCGCCCGGGCCTGCAGCGCTTGCTCGCCGACATCGACGCCGGTCTCGTCGAGCAGATCGTGGTCTACAAGGTCGACCGGCTGACCCGTTCCCTCTCCGACTTTGCAAAGCTCGTCGAACGGCTCGAGGCGGCCGGCGCGGTTTTCGTCTCGGTGACTCAGTCCTTCAACACCGCGACCAGCATGGGACGACTGACGCTGCATATGCTGCTGTCCTTCGCACAATTCGAACGCGAGGTCACGGCCGAGCGGATCCGCGATAAGGTCGCTGCCTCCAAGCGCAAGGGACTATGGATGGGCGGCCGCGTACCGCTCGGCTATGAGAAGGACGAGCGCACGCTGCGCATCAACGAGGCTGAGGCCGAAACGGTCCGGACGCTCTATGCGCTGTACCGGAAGCACGGAACGCTCCGGCAGGTGAAGGCCGAGGCGGACCGTCTGAGGCTGCGCACCAAGCGACGCTTCGCCGCGGATGGAACCCGGACAGGCGGGTTGCCGTTCCGTCGCGGACACCTCCACTGCCTGCTGACCAATCCTCTCTACGCCGGCCGCATCCGGCACCAGAGGCGTGTCTACGAGGGCCAGCATCCATCGATCATTGCTCCGGAGCTCTGGGACGCGGTCCAAACGCAGCTGCAGGCAGGGGCTGCCAAACCGAGGAAACGCACGACGAAGGGTCGTGCAGCCCGTTCCCCACTGGCAGGCAAGCTCTTCGACGAGACCGGGGACCGGCTGACGCCAAGCCACACCAAAAAGAAAAACGGGCAACGGCTCCGCTACTACGTCTCCCGGCGCCTCATCCAGCACAGTGGCCAAAAGGACCTCTCCGGCTGGCGACTGCCCGCCCCGATGCTGGAACAGACCGCCGTGCATCTCATCCGACAGCATGTGGATACCACGACCTTCTCGGCCTCGTTGATCCACACTCCGACGATGCAAGAGCTCGCCTCGGTGCGTCGCTTTTTAGACGGGCTGTGTTCCGGTAGTAATAATGATAGTGCCGCGGTAGCCCCCCTGCTCCGTCTCATCCGGCGGGTCGATATCAGCCCCGGCTCTGTGTCCATCCTGCTCGACCGCAATGCGTTCGCTGCTTGCCTCTCTATGGGACCCGAGCGCATTCGCGAGGATACACTCCGCATCCTCGCACCGTTCCGCTTGCGTCGACGCGGCGTCGAGACCAAGCTCGTTCTGGGCAACCCCACGAAATCCGTCGACCGCACACTCCTGCGCAATATCGCCAACGCCCTCTCCTGGCTCGACCGAATCAAAGCAGGCAAAACCTATGAGCAGATTGCCACCGAAAACGCCATCCCAACGGACCGCGTGCGCAAGGCAATCCGCTATGCCTTCCTGGCCCCCGACATCGTCCGCGCCATTGTCGAAGGCCGCCAGCCCGTTGGGCTGACCTCGAGCTACCTCTTGCATCATCCGCTTCCCGACGATTGGGAGAAACAGCGAGTGCTCGTCAAAACGCTGTGAGCCTGCCAGCGCCCACTCCGTGAATGGGCTCGGTTAGCAGCAAGCTGCTCTCCGATGCCTTGGTGCACAACTCCGATAGAGGCCGAGAGCTCGCTTGGCCCCGACTCCCATCATCCGATCATCTCGCTATCAGGCATCCCGAGCGCCGTCATGGTGTTGAGAATCTTGCACCCGATCCTTGCCTCGACTCTCTGTGCCGCCAACCCTCTCGCTCGCATCGCTGAGCCCACGATAGCCTTGTAGCGATGGAACGTTGTCTCGACTTTGCTCCGTTTGCTGTAGCCCGATTCTGTGTGCCACTTTCGTTTGCCGAGCCGAGCTTGTGCTGCAATGTTGCGATTGCGCTGTCGGCTGCTCGCCGGCCCCGATGCGAGCTGGGCGCCCTTGCGCGGCGGTATCAGCACCCTCGGCGAGCGATGAGCGCTGTGATTCTCGATCGCCTCATAGACGCCGCTGGCGTCGTATGCGGTGTCAGCTCTGGCCGATGAGATGGGACTGTCGATCTGTCCGACAAGCGATGCAACCCGCGATGAATCGCGGGCTCTTTTGCTCGTCAGCTCGCCGGCGACGACTTCGCCAGTCTGCTCGTCGACACACAGATGGAGCTTGCGATAGTCCCTGCTATTTGGTGCTCTGCGCAGCTGGCCGGCGTGGACAGCGAGACCGCTACTGTCGATCAAGATGTGCAACGGCGTCTTCTGCTTGTCTTGGTAGAAGGGGACCTTACCCAGCTTCGCCTTGCGCCTCGAAATCGTGGTGTGATCGGGCACATCATTGTCTAGCTTCATCAGAGCGAACAACGATCGCAGCAATCCCTCGCTCTGCCTAGATGACAGATGAAACACCATGCCCAGGGTGACAGCCGTCTCGATGGCGTGGTTCGAGTACTTGCGTTGACGGCCCGGTTTCCTCCTCCTCGGCCGGGGCGCGTCCCAGTTCACAAGCTTGCCGGCGGTGAGCGAGATCCAGACGGTCAGGCTCCCACGGTTGCGTAGACCCGCCTCATATTCACGCCAATTCCTCACGCGATAGGCCTTCTTCACATACTTCCGCTGAGTGCGTTTGAAAATGCTCATGGGGAACCTCGAATCCGTGAGTACAGGACAATTGTGGACCGAGATCGCGAGTTGTGCACCAAGGCAGAAGAACTATGGCAAAGGCGTCACGTTTTCCGAAGTCGACGGCCAGGGCCGGATTTACCTCGTGAGCCCGGCGTTCAACCTCCACGCGCTTCACGCCAACAACGGTCGTCCCGTCGAGCAGTTCGGTAACGAAGGCATGGTGGACATCCTCGACGACTTCGGGTACCCACATGATCCGAACCTGGGTATCCCGCTCGAGACCGGCTACGTCACGAGCTCATCGCCGGCGATTGTCGTGAACGGCGTCATCGTCATCGGGAACACGCATCAGCAGGGCTATTACCAGACGCGTCGGGAGAACGTCCCGGGGCACATCATGGCGTACGACGCCAAGACGGGTGAGTTCTTGTGGAAGTTCAACATCATCCTGCAGCCGGGCGAGTTCGGGCACGACACGTGGGAGAACGACGCGTGGTCTTACACCGGGAACGTATCGACGTGGGCGCCGTTGTCGGCAGACCCCGAGCTCGGGCTCGTCTACTTCGCGACCGATCCGCCGACGAACGATTTCTACGGGGGCTTTCATCCCGGAGCCAACTTGTTCTCGACGACCATCATGGCGGTCGACGTGAAGACTGGCAAGCGCGCGTGGCACTTCCAAACCGTCCATCACGACATCTGGAACTACGACAATCCGACCGCACCCACGCTCGTCGACATCACTCAGAACGGAGAGAAGATTCCGGTGCTGGTGCAGACGACGAAACAGGCGTTCGCGTACGTGTTGAACCGTAAGACCGGTGAGCCCATCTGGCCTATCGAGGAGCGGCCGGTGCCGCAAACGACGGTTCCGGGCGAGAAGACGTCACCGACGCAGCCGTTTCCGACGAAACCTGCAGCGTACGACAAGCAGGGCCTCACCGAAGACGACTTGATCGACTTTACTCCCGAGCTTCGCGCGGAGGCAGTCGAGGTCATCAAGAAGTTCAAGACCGGTCCGCCTTTCAATCCGCCCTTGCACCGCGATAACAGCGACGGCTATGTCGGTTCGCTCCATTGCCCGGGTGGCGCCACCAACATCATGGGCGGAGCTGCTGTGGACCCGGAGACGGCGATCCTCTACGTCGCGTCCGTCGCGGGCTGTTCCTCGCCAAATCTCATTCCCGGTGAAGAAATGGACGATCCCGACAAGGAGTTCAAGACAGGAAGACCGTCATGCGATGGGTCAGCGGGCCTCGGGCCTTTGGCCGGATGAGCGTTCAAGGATTATCGATTCTCAAACCACCCTACGGCAAGATCACGGCGATCGATCTGAACACGGGGGAGCACCTGTGGTGGATTCCGAACGGTGATACCCCGGATTTCGTGAAGAACCACAAAGCGCTCCAGGGAGTCGATATCGGAAACACCGGCCAACGCGCCCACGCCACCGCGCTCGTCACCAAAACACTCCTCATGTACGGCGAGGGAAGAAACGGCGAGCCGCGGTTCCACGCGGTGAACAAGAAGACCAGTGAGCACATCGGTGTCGTGGATATCCCGGCCCCGACCAACCAGGCGCCGATGAGCTACGTGCACGACGGCAAGCAATACATCGTCGTGGCGATTGCGAGCAACACCCATCCAGGCTCGTTGGTCGCGCTCGCGCTGGCGGAGGAGTAACAGCGAAACCCCGCCGTCGAGGCTCAAGTGCTTCGGCGGCGGGATCGTAACTGTGCGAGCCCGTCCTCGACTTCCTCGCGCGGTAGCTTGCCCTTAGCGAGCTCGTCATCGCTTTTCGCGAGCAGGCGCTGGTAGAGCTCGATGCCGGGGACGATGACGTCTTCGTGTCCCGCGTCGACGAGCTCGAAGAGAACGTCCTCCGCGTCCGCGAAATCACCTTGTCGCTCGTAGTGGAAGACCAGTTTCTTTTGAACGGCGGGTACGGGGGGATAAGCGGACAGAGCCTCGGTGAGAGCTTCGATCCGGCGCAAGTAACGGCCGGCGTCAGGAATGCGATCGAGGCTCTCCCGACCCGAAACCTCGAGCAGCAACGAGAAGGCGCGTATCCGTGCGTGGTACGCGGTTTCTTCCTGGCCTTGGAGACTTTTTATCTCACCGTGCTCGTAGAGAAGCTCCGCGACGACGATACATTTGCCGGCATCGAGGCTGCCGCCGGGGCTGAAGAGGGTGAGGATCTGATCGACAGGAATGGCAAGCAACGTTTCGACGTCGAGGCCTACGAGGTTTTTGGCCGCCTCGGCGATGGCGAGCTCGGCTTCGTCGTACCGTTTGGCTTTCTTGAACGTGAGGACCGCGCCCAGGGTCTTGGCGAGCTGCTCGACGAGCCGGAGGATGTAGTCGCGCTGGAACACGCCGTCTAGTGGGTCAACGCATAAATAATGTAGTTGACGCCGAGTTTGTAGCCTTCGTTGGAGAGCTCGATGGGGTAGTACCCGTGTTCGGACCACTCCCAGTACTCGCCGATATCGTTGTTGAAGTTGGCGATCACTTGGACGCGGCCGGCGTCGTCGCGGACACCCCAGAACGAGGGCGCCCACCTTCCGGTGGGGTTGGTCATTGCCAAGGATTTGATGTGGAAAAAACTCTGGAAGACGGGATCCTCGAGCTCGAGGAGCTCGAGGTGTCGTCCTGGTAGCACGAGCGTCATGCAGGATTCGAAGTTCTCCCAATCCCACGGTCCGTCGAAGTCGTCGAAAATCGCGAAGCCTCCGCGACCGAGATAGTCGCGAAAATTCTCGGCTTCTTCGGGAGTGATGGCCCAGTCGCCGGGCTCGCTGAAATAGAGGATTGGATACCGCATGATCTCGTCGCTCGCGAGCTGAACGATCGTATGGGTATTGTCAAGTTGACGTTGAGCGAGCGAACCTATCGCGTCGAGCTGACTTCCTTTGCTCTCATCGGACGGCACAGGTTACCTCCTGCCAGACGATGAAAGCGCGGTCTCGTAGCTCCCGATGATGATGCGCTTGCAACAAATGCCGTCCGACGCGAAAGAGATTTTGCACGAGTCCATGCACGGTCAAGAATCGTTGCGCCTGCCCAGGAGCTTTAAACTTCCGCATCTGTCGTTCCCGTTGTCGCGTCGGTTCGTGCGAGACTTCGGCTAGGTTGTTTCTGTACTGGTCAGTGTCGTGGACGACGGACGGCATGACCTCGCGGTGAGCGGCGCTGTAGCTTCTCAGTTTGTCGGTGACCAGCTGCCAGGGCGGACGGCCTTGCCCCTTCAACAGCTTGCGGAAGAATCGTTTGGCGGCTTTCTGATCACGGCGAGGCTGGACGAGGATATCGATTACATCACCATCTTGGTCTACCGCGCGCCAGAGGTATTGGCGTTCACCTTGTATCTTTATGAAGACCTCGTCCAGGTGCCATGTGTCACCGAGACGACCCTGCCGACGCTTCAGTCGCCGAGCGTATTCCGGCCCGAACTTAATGCACCACAGTCGGACCGCTTCGTAAGAAACCGTGATGCCTCGCTGAGCGAGCAACTCTTCGACGTTTCGAAAGCTCACGCAGAATCGGTGGTAGAGCCAGACGGCGTGGCTGATGATTTCCGGTGGAAATCGATAGCCGTGGTAGCTTGGCGCATCGGTCTTCATTGGACCATTCTGTCAGTCACCAGCTCAATTTGACAATACCCTCCAACATCTCCCAGCTCAGCGTGCCCCCCGGCGGCACCTTCCGCTACGAGCTTCCGCTGCTGGTAGCGGGGACCTTCTGGTACCACCCGCACATCCGAACCGACAGCCAGGTCGAGCGCGGGCTCCACGCCCTTCTGATCGTCCGCGATCCGGTCGAGGACACGGCGCTCGGGCTGCCGACGAGAGAGCACCTCTTCGTGCTCGACGACACGTTGCTCGACGCCTCCGGCCAGGTGGTCCCGCCCCGCACCAGCGGCGGCGACAGGGAGACGGTGGCCCTCGAGATTCTCAACGGCCGGGAGGGTAGCATCCCCCTGTTGAACGGGGTTTCCAGGCCGCGCCTCTCCATGGAGAGTGGAGTGCCCCACCGCATCCGCATCCTCAACGCCGCCAACTCGCGCATCATGCGCATGGGCTTCGTCGACCACGTGATGTGGCGCATCGGCGGCGACCAGGGCCTGCTCGAGCGACCGATCGAGATCCAGCCACCGCTCTCCGACACCCGAACGAGTGCGCCGTCGAGCGAGCCCGGATTCTCCGACCCCAACCCCAGCACGGGCCTCTTCATCACCCCGGGCGAGCGGGCCGACGTGGTCCTTTCGTTCTCCGGCTCGGGCTCCCTCGCGTTCCTGTGGCACGACACCCGGCGCGGCCGCCACAGCGTCGAGTTCCACCCCGACGCCACCTGCCCTCCCGAGGAACGCCTTTGCCGACAGGGCGTGTCCCTGGCCCACAACACGCCCGACGGCACCCTGCCCTGGCTCGTCTACGCCCAGATCGACCTCTTCGGCGCGAACGCTACCACCTATACCCCGCCAGCGGAACTCCGAACCATCCAGCGCATCGACACGACCGGCGCGACGGCGCTGCCGCTGACCCTGGGTCACACCTTTCCCAACTTCACCTCCGGCACGTTGGCCGCCTTCATCCAGGGTCTCGGCAAACCCTTCCCCCTCGTGACGCCCGAGGACGCCCACAAAGTGAGTGCCGGTGGCACCTACGTGTGGGAGGTCAGGAACCTCACCGACGGACTCCACAACTTCCACCTCCACGGCTGGAGCTTCCAGAAGATCGAGACCGAGTGGGTGGATATGGACGATCCCGGGAACCCCTTGAAAAACTTCGTGGTGCCGGCCACCGTCCTGGAGAACAAGGACACCCAGCTCCTGCCAGGGCGCGTAGGCAGCGTCATTGGCCGGAGCTGGACCATCTCGCGCTTCGCCGTCACCTTCGTCGACCGCGGCCGCCCGGGTCAGGTGGCGGCGGCGGGCAAAGCGCCCACGGCCCAGCGCTCCGGCGGCTGGCTCATCCACTGCCACATCCTGGAGCACTCCGCCGCCGGCATGATGAGCTTTTTCGAGGTCTCCAACTAAGCATCGTACGCGCAGGGCTCGCGATCTATCTGGGTAGAAACTCCAGTGCTGCATGGAGCGTCCGTTTCATACAATAGCGGGAGCATCCGGGAACCGAGGCCGACTCAACACTGGTGCGATCCAGCCCGTAACTAAGCATGGCCCGGGGATGTTTCGGCACTGTCAGTGGTGACACGCGTGAGCGTGATCCCGTTTAGGAGAATGTAACGAATGCCCATCCCTGTTCCCGGATGCTTCACGAAGTATGAAGGAGCATCTGATGAAGCACAATCGTCGTCAACCCAAGAAGCGGACTTCTCCATCCCTGCTGAAGCAAATCAACGTGAATGTCGCTGGGATCGATTGCGGCTCGGCCGAGCATTTCGTCGCAGTTCCACCGGAGCGCGATCCTAAACCGATCCGTTCCTTCAGGAGTTTCACGGCCGATCTTCATCGGCTCGCCGACTGGCTCGCGACTTGCGGCGTGACGAGCATCGCGATGGAGTCGACCGGCGTCTACTGGATCGCACTGTATGAAATCCTCGAAGCCCGTGGCTTCCAGGTCCTCTTGGTCAACGCGCGCCACGTCAAAAACGTCCCGGGGCGCAAGAGCGATGTCAGCGATTGCGAATGGCTCCGGGAGTTGCACAGCGTGGGGTTGCTCCGCGGAAGCTTTCGACCCGAAGCAGCCATCACCGCCCTTCGTGGCTACCTCCGCCACCGAGAGACTCTCGTTCAGAGTGCGGTAACCCATATCCAGCGCATGCAGAAGGCTCTCGTGCAAATGAATCTTCAACTCCACCTTGTGGTCACTGATATCACGGGTGTCACTGGCATGCGGATTCTACGAGACATCGTTGCCGGACAAACCGACCCCCATCGGCTCGCTAAGCACCGTGACCACCGTTGTCAGTCCTCCGAGGCCGAGATCGCCGCTGCACTCACCGGCAACTATCGCCCCGAGCACCTCTTCGCTCTCAAGCAGAACCTCGAACTCTTTGATGCTTTTCAGCTCCAGATCCAAACCTGTGACGTGGCCATCGAATCGCACCTGCAGCTTCTAGCTCAACGCTCAACCCCGAACACCTCCTTGCCACCGCCTCGAAAATCGCGCAAGCCCCGAGTGAACGAACCTCGGTTCGAGCTCCGGCCTCTCCTCCACCAGATCGCCGGGGTCGACCTCTCCCAGATCGACGCCATCGGACCCTATTCCGCGCTTCGCTTGCTCGCCGAGATCGGTACCGATATGAACCGATGGCCTACTGAAAAGCACTTCACTTCCTGGCTTACCCTCGCGCCCAATAACAAAATCTCCGGCGGGCGACTCCTCAGCTCGAAAACACAACCCTCTGCAAACCGGGCCGCTGGCATTCTCCGCATGGCCGCACTCAGCCTCGGGCGTACACAGACCGCTCTCGGCGCCTACTATCGACGTCTCGCCTATCGCGTCGGTAAATCCAAAGCCATCACCGCCACCGCTCGAAAGCTCGCCATTCTCGTCTACCGCACTCTCAAGGATGGGCTCGTCTATCAAGACCCCGGGGCCGCCGCCTACAACGCTCAAGATCGCTCCCGTGCCGTGCGCCGCCTGACCCAACGCGCCGCTGACCTCGGTTTCGCTCTCATCGACACTCAAACGGGCGACGTCGTTCAGGCGGTAGTTTCTTAGGAGGACTCGAAGACGTAGTACATTCCGGTAGCGGTCTCGTAGTACAGGCCTCCCATCGCACCGGGCAGGGTTACCTGGTGGTAGCCGACGACGTTTGAAGAAGGACCGCGGTGACAAATGCATCGACGGCGTTTCCTGACGATCCCGTCCTGTGCCAAAACTCGGCCCTTTTGAAATAGACCACAAATCAGCAGCTTAGACGCCCTTGGAATCCGCGCAGAATCGAGTGTATTTCGCGCCGCAGGGCTGGCTTCCGACCCCAGAGCTGCGGGTGGCGAGCGACAGGCCCACCGGGGGTGCGCACGGCTGGCTCAAATCGGCTGCGGGGCGAGCTACGGGCAGTGAACTTCGCACCCGGAAGTCCCTCATTAGACTGGACTTTATCGAGCACAAGAGCGAACGTTCGGTGATGCCGCAGGATACAGGGGTTGGCCGGAACGTCGTTTTGGACGGTTTGGACTTCGCCAGCTTACGGCGGGTCTGGGAGCAGACCTTTGGGGCTGCTCCTCCAAGCTCGCTCTCGCGTGTTTTCCTGCGCCGCGTTCTCTTGCACGAACGCCAGTGCCGGACCCATGGCGGGCTTTCGGCCGCAACCCGGCGCGCTCTGGCTGCCATGGCGAACGAGACACCAAGCTCCGGCGCTCCCGCAGGGTCCGTTTCTGCCGGCACCCATCTCGTCCGCGAGTGGAATGGCCGGACCTACCAGGTCGAGGTAATCGACAACGGCTATCGGTTCGATGGCAAAACCTATCCGTCCCTCACTACCATCGCCAAGCGAATCACCGGAACCCACTGGTCAGGACCACGCTTTTTCGGTCTCACGCCCAAGCGCAAGGCCTAACATGAAGAAGATCCGCTGTGCCATCTATACGCGAAAGAGTGCGGAAGAGGGTCTCGAACAGGAGTTCAACTCCCTCGATGCGCAGCGAGAAGCCTGCGCCGCGTATGTCGCGAGGGCGTTGTTGCACGGCCCGGAGCAAATCGCTGACCTCCCTGTGCCGGTTGCAGAGTCACCCGGCGCAGTACGTATCGGGCATCCCGAGCGCAGCCATCTTGTTGAGTATCTCGCACCCAATTCGGTGTTCAACTCGTTGCCTCGCCAACGTTCGAGCCCGCATCTCCGGCCCGATGATCGCCTTGTAACGATAGACCGCGTTCTCCACCATGCTTCGCTTGGTGTAGCCTGAGAGCTTGTACCATTCACGTCGGCCGTGTCTTTCGATTGCACGAATATGGCGATCGCGCTCCTGCATGGCGGTGTTCGAATTCTGACTGAGCGTCGCGTTTCGTTGCGGCGGAATCACCACGCGCGTCCTTCGTCCAGGACTGTGCGCTTCGATGGCTTCGTAGACCGCTTCCTTGTCGTATGCACTGTCCGCCGCCACCGACACTAGAGGTGCTTGAATCTGTGTTAGCAAAGCGGGGACTCGGGTTGTGTCGCGAGCTCGTGACGCCGTCCTGTGCCAAAACTCGGCCCTTTTGAAATAGCCCCATAAATCAGCAGCTTAGTGTCTGTGTTTGAGGTTCTTGAGTGCGCCCCGCAGGCGCGTATATCCCCACGTCGGGTTCTCTCGCGCCACGCGTACAATGAGCTCACGGATGTCCTTCGCCGTCGGAGGCCGGCCTGGGCTCCGGTTCTTGCTGCCATCGTACTTGGCTGCGATGACGTAGCGGTACCAGCGCAGAAGCGTAGCGGGTGTGGCAACGGACGCAATCTGGGCCAGCGCCTCGCGGCCCAAAGCCTGGGCCTTGACGGCGAGCCTGCGCCGGTCGTCGTCAGAGAGCCTGAGACACTTGCCCCGAAGCCCGGCTCGGAGCACACGGTTCTCCTCTCGCAGGTAGTCGATCACATCCTGCTGCTGGCGGTTGACCCAGCCAGCTAGAACGAGCAGTAGGAATTGCACGTGGTACGTCATCATGGATCTGAAGATAACACCCTCGGGCCAGACGATTGTAAAGCCTACGGCCCTTGGCCCCGGCGCAAACACAGACACTAAGCTGCTGATTTATGGTCTATTTCAAAAGGGCCGAGTTTTGGCACAGGACGGGGACCGGCGTGCTCATGACCGAGGATTCTAGCTCCCATTGGCCAATCAAACGTAGATACGTCTATTCCGAAACGTCCCGGCGGGCCGGTCTTGAGTTCGTTTGTGTTTTTGGACACGACGCCCTACCGCGGTCCTCAGACTTGGAAGCTACCATGCTGGGCGCGACCCCGAACTAACTTTCGAATGTGTCGCTTGTCGTAGTATCGTCCGATACCGATACCAGGACAGTGCTCTCGCGCCGTGTTCCACTGTGAACGAGTAGCGATTGGCGAGTCTTTGCCCGGCGTGAAGGGGAAGTTCCGGCACTGCGTCGGCCGCACGTCGTAGATCCCACAGCCCTTCGTTCTCGGATCCAGGAATACGCAGGTGCCCGAAGCCTCCGATAGAACGCGATGGTCGCCACGTTCCTCAATCGCCCACGCAACCCCAGCCGTCTGCAACCGACCCACATCGCGCTTGCTCAAAAAGACGCCCTCGACGTCACCCTTGCCGAACATTGACTGTGAGCAGCAGTGACCGCAGTCTGGTTGGCACTCGAATCTCAAACCTTTCTTAATCCATCTCATTCCATGTACCGCGCAGTCGCCGCTCGGAGCTCCCGACTCGGACCCCTCATTCGTCCTCTTGCGCTCCGACTGGCATGAACAGCATCCAAATAACGAACCGGGGAGTTGCGGCCGGGGGCCGGGCAAAAGAGACAGACTACAGCTAATGCAGTGCGCCCGGCCGTCAGCTTCAATGGCGCGTTAGAATGCCCCCTGCCACATGCCGTCGTCATATGACTCCATCGTGGTTTTTAGCCGCTCATAGAGATGGTCGAGTTCCTTTTGGAGCTTCTTGTCATCCGTGTGATTTGCTTCCGCCGCGATGTAGCCAATTATCTCATCCAGATCATCCAGAGTCAGCTTAACGATGAGTTTCTTACCTTTGACCGGCGTTGTTGCACGGCCCGGAGCAAATCGCTGACCTCCCTGTGCCGGTTGCAGAGTCACCCGGCGCAGTACGTATCGGGCATCCCGAGCGCAGCCATCTTGTTGAGTATCTCGCACCCAATTCGGTGTTCAACTCGTTGCCTCGCCAACGTTCGAGCCCGCATCTCCGGCCCGATGATCGCCTTGTAACGATAGACCGCGTTCTCCACCATGCTTCGCTTGGTGTAGCCTGAGAGCTTGTACCATTCACGTCGGCCGTGTCTTTCGATTGCACGAATATGGCGATCGCGCTCCTGCATGGCGGTGTTCGAATTCTGACTGAGCGTCGCGTTTCGTTGCGGCGGAATCACCACGCGCGTCCTTCGTCCAGGACTGTGCGCTTCGATGGCTTCGTAGACCGCTTCCTTGTCGTATGCACTGTCCGCCGCCACCGACACTAGAGGTGCTTGAATCTGTGTTAGCAAAGCGGGGACTCGGGTTGCGTCGCGAGCTCGTGACGCCGTCAGTTCGGACGCAACAATGTTCCCTGTCTCGCGATCAACGGCGATGTGCAACTTGCGCCATGCGCGCTGCTTTGGCGGTTTGCGAGCGTTTCCAACATGAATCCTCAAGCCCGTGCTATCGATCATCAGGTGGATGGGTTGAGTGCTCGCGGCTTTCGGAATCCGCAGCTTCTTGCGGAGCAACCTCGAGCGCCGACACAACGTCGAGTAGTCCGGGATCTCGATACCGAGCCCGAGAAGCGAGGCGATCGAGTGCAAGAAGCCTTCGGTTTGTCGGTAGGCGAGCTTGTACACCATCCGGACAACCAGGCCCGTTTCAATCGCCATGTCTGAATAGACCCGTTGACCGCCAGGCTTACCGGTCTTGTCGGCCTTCCAGTTCGCGATTGCCTCCTCGTCAAACCAGACTGTCAAATCGCCCCGGCGGCGCAGCCCTTCGTTGTATTCCGCCCAGTTGCGAACGTGGTACTTCTTCTGCTTCGCGTGCTTGTACTGGCAGCGCTTGGGATACTTCATGCTCGAACATACCTCGGCCACCACCATAGGCGGATTTCGCTCTCAGCCAGAGCGGTGCAACAACGCCTGGATCAGAAACGCATCGCGGGGATTGGAAACATCCATGCCGCCGAAGCTCTTTTTCTCGCCGGTATCCATCCGGAGCGAAGCGCGTCCGGACTGACACGAGAAGAAAGCGTGCTCCTCGCCCGTTACATCCGCCGCGAGCTCCGGGCTGAGATCGCGCGATCGCGCTCGGAAAACCTCAGGTATCTACAGCAGGGCGAAGCGAACCGGTTCCGGGTGTACGGGCACGCGGATGAGCCGTGCCCGCGATGTGGTGCGTCGATTGCAAAACTCGTCCAAGGGGGGCGATCCAGCTACTATTGCCCCGAGTGCCAACCCAAGAGGAAATGACATGAACCGCGAAGATCTGAGCCTGTCGACACGAGCCATCCATTCAGGCGCGAGTGGACCGCGCGAGAATCGACCCGTCGTCCCGCCCATCCATTTGTCCGCGACGTTCGAATCGAAAGACGTCGACGAGCAAGTTGCCATCGAAGAGGCAAAAGCCGATATGTTCTACACCCGCTACGGCAATCCTACCCTCACGATTGCCGAGCGCACCGTCGCCGAGCTCGAAGGAGCAGAATCGGCCGCCGTGTTCGGCTCGGGGATGGCCGCCATTACCACGACGCTTCTCGCGCACTTGCAGCGGGGCGACCACGCGGTCTTTCAGCGCGAGGTTTACGGCGGAGTCCATCGATTTGCCTACGAGCTCCTTCCGCGCTACGGTGTCGACGTCAGCTGGTTCGAGGCCACCGACGTCTCCGGCTTCGAAAGCGCGATTCGAGACAACACCAAACTGGTGTACGTAGAATCACCGACGAACCCGACGTTGAAGCTCGTGGATATCGAGCGCGTCACGTCGGTAGCGAGACCACGAGGCATCGTCTCACTCATTGATTCGACGTTCGCCACTCCGCTCAACACCCAGCCGCACACGCTTGGCGTCGACGGCGTCCTGCACTCCGCTAGGCGTTGTTGCACCGCTCTGGCTGAGAGCGAAATCCGCCTATGGTGGTGGCCGAGGTATGTTCGAGCATGAAGTATCCCAAGCGCTGCCAGTACAAGCACGCGAAGCAGAAGAAGTACCACGTTCGCAACTGGGCGGAATACAACGAAGGGCTGCGCCGCCGGGGCGATTTGACAGTCTGGTTTGACGAGGAGGCAATCGCGAACTGGAAGGCCGACAAGACCGGTAAGCCTGGCGGTCAACGGGTCTATTTCAGACATGGCGATTGAAACGGGCCTGGTTGTCCGGATGGTGTACAAGCTCGCCTACCGACAAACCGAAGGCTTCTTGCACTCGATCGCCTCGCTTCTCGGGCTCGGTATCGAGATCCCGGACTACTCGACGTTGTGTCGGCGCTCGAGGTTGCTCCGCAAGAAGCTGCGGATTCCGAAAGCCGCGAGCACTCAACCCATCCACCTGATGATCGATAGCACGGGCTTGAGGATTCATGTTGGAAACGCTCGCAAACCGCCAAAGCAGCGCGCATGGCGCAAGTTGCACATCGCCGTTGATCGCGAGACAGGGAACATTGTTGCGTCCGAACTGACGGCGTCACGAGCTCGCGACGCAACCCGAGTCCCCGCTTTGCTAACACAGATTCAAGCACCTCTAGTGTCGGTGGCGGCGGACAGTGCATACGACAAGGAAGCGGTCTACGAAGCCATCGAAGCGCACAGTCCTGGACGAAGGACGCGCGTGGTGATTCCGCCGCAACGAAACGCGACGCTCAGTCAGAATTCGAACACCGCCATGCAGGAGCGCGATCGCCATATTCGTGCAATCGAAAGACACGGCCGACGTGAATGGTACAAGCTCTCAGGCTACACCAAGCGAAGCATGGTGGAGAACGCGGTCTATCGTTACAAGGCGATCATCGGGCCGGAGATGCGGGCTCGAACGTTGGCGAGGCAACGAGTTGAACACCGAATTGGGTGCGAGATACTCAACAAGATGGCTGCGCTCGGGATGCCCGATACGTACTGCGCCGGGTGACTCTGCAACCGGCACAGGGAGGTCAGCGATTTGCTCCGGGCCGTGCAACAACGCCGTCGGCGGTCGAGCTCCGCCTGGGCGAAAAACGCCGATGCCTTGCGTAGGATCTCGTTCGCTCGAGCGCCTTGAGTCGCGTGCGCTCGTCCGTCGTCAGCCCCACGCGTTTGCCTGTGTCACGTTCTGCTTGACGCACCCACTTGCGCAGCGTCTCCGACGTGCACCCAATCTTCGACGCGACCGAGACGATCGCCGCCCACTGAGATTCGTGCTGATGCTGCTGGTCCAAGACCATCCGCACCGCGCGCTCTTTCACCTCCGGTGAATACCTGCTTCGTCTTGCCATGACTCCATCCTCTCAAGAGTTGGAGTCTCCGGGAAACCCGGGGCGGTTCATTTCGACTCCATCGTCACACGAAGCGAAAGGCCACGTCCACTCGATTCGCTGGTTATGTCATCGCCGCCGCGATGGACGGCCTCGCGGCTGTACTCTGTTCAACTATCACGGCTTGACTTGTGAGATACAGGACACATAGCATCGCCACTGTCAGCAAACTGCCCATGAGGAGCGGAACGTGTCAACGACTTTGAGACATGCTCGGTCGCATTTTAGTGTTCCGTAGAGTTAGCCCGGAAGAATGATGCCTTTCCCAAGACATGCCACCGCCGGCTTGCTACTCTTTTTCTTGACAGCGCCGCCGGCGGGCGCGCAAGAAAAGCAGCCCGTCACGTCCGAAGATTATGGTCGCTGGGAGACCTTGAGAGAAGGCTCTCTCTCTCCCGATGGCGGGTGGCTCGTCTACGAGATCGGCCGCGTCAACGGCAGTGACGAGCTGCGCCTCCACAGGCTGCAGGCTGAAAAGCTGAACGAACCTTTCAAGACTGTTGATTTCGGCAGCAAACCGGCCTTCTCGGACGATTCCCGATTCATGGCGTACCGGATCGGGGTCCACGAGGACGAGCGGCGCCGGGCCGAGAAAGAAAACAAGCCGGTGCGGGACAAGATGGGGCTCGTCAGCCTGGACGATGGTACGACCGAGGTCATCGAGGGCGTCCAGACGTTCGCTTTCAGTGAAGGAGGCCCTTATCTCGCCATTCACCGCTATCCTCCCGAGAAGGAGGAGGAGGAGGAGGAGGAGGAAACCCTCGGCGCGGACTTGATGGTTCGGAATCTCTCGACCCGAAGGAATGCCAGCTTCGGCAACGTCTCCGAGTTTCTTTGGCAACCGAAGGGAACGTTGCTCGCGACGATCATCGCGACGGAAAGCGGAACCGGAAACGGCATTCAGCTCTTCGAGCCCCCCAGCGGTGTCCTGCGCGTGCTGGATTCTTCTAGCTCGAGCTATCACCGCCTTGCCTGGAGAAAAGACAGCGACGACTTGGCGGTTCTTCGCACTCTTGAAGACGAGCAGCACGAAGGCGAGACGAATATCGTCCTGGCCTGGAAGGACCTTTCCAGCGCGCCCGAGCGTTTCGTTTACGATCCGTCGGCGGACTCCGAGTTCCCGACCGACACTCGCATCGTGGACTACAGGGCTCTCGAGTGGGCGGACGATGGCGCCACGGTGTTCCTGGGAATCAAGAAATGGAAGAAAACGGAGCGCGAGGAGCCCGCCGAGGACAAATCTCCCGAGGAGGACGACGGGGACGAGGAGTCCAACGTCGAGATCTGGCACGTCAAGGATTCCCACGTCATCCCTGAGCAGAAACTGCGTGAGAAGCAATACCGCGAGAAGAACTGGCTCGCCGCCTGGCACCTGGACTCGGCTCGCTTCGTGAGGCTTGGTGACGAGCGGATCGAGGATGTCTGGCCGGTGAGGCACTCACGCTTTGCCATCGGCCTGGACGTCAACCCCTACGAACGCCTCGCCATGTCCGGCCGCGGGCGCCGGGATGTTTACGTCATCGATGTGACGAGTGGCGAGAGAAGGAAGATCACAGAAGCACTCCAGGGTGGACCGCAGTTCCCCGATCCCTTGCTGAATGCGAGTCCGGGCGGAAGATACGTCATCTATCTCAAGGACGATGACTACTGGACCTACGATCTCGAGACCGGCAAACACACGAACTTAACCGAAGACATCGAGACCTCATTCATCAATCGGGAAGACGACCATCCGGTGGAGCAAAAACCGCCTTACGGCATCGCCGGCTGGCAAGAAGGAGATGAGGCCGTAGTTCTCCACGACAAGTACGACCTCTGGGAGGTCCAACCGAATGGCTCGGGAGCAAAGCGGTTGACCGATGGTTCGCAGCAACAGATTCAACATCGTTACGTGAAGCTCGACCCGGACGAGGAATTCATCGACCGCGCGAAGCCCCTCTACCTGAGCCTTTATGGCGAGTGGAGCAAGAAGTTCGGCTTTGCTCGGCTGGGGGCGAACTCGGGGCCTGAGCGGCTCGCCTGGTCGGATAGCAAGGTTCAACGGCTCGCCAAGGCAAGCGACGCCGAAGTGTACGCCTATATCGCGGAGAACTTCGCCGACTCACCGGACTATTTCACCGCCGGCCCCGATCTCGCACGGCCCCGACAGGTGTCCGAGACCAACCCCTTTCAAAAGGACTACGCCTGGGGCCGATCGGAGCTCATCGAGTACACAAACCGCGATGGCGACCGACTTCAGGGTGCTCTCTTTTACCCGGCCGGCTATCAAGCCGGAAAACAGTACCCCATGCTCGTTTACATCTACGAGAAGCGTTCCCAGGAGGTGCACGACTACGTCGTCCCGACGGAACGTCGTGAGTACAACATCTCTGTTTTCACAGGTCGTGGCTACTTCGTCCTCCGACCGGATATCGTCTTCCGGGCCCGCGAGCCCGGCGCGTCCGCTCTCGACTGCATCACCTCTGCGGTGAAGAAAGTCCTCGAGTCCGGAATGATCGACCCCAGCCGCCTCGGCCTAGTCGGACATTCCTGGGGCGGTTACGAGACCAGCTTCGTATCGACACGAAGCGATCTCTTCGCAGCCGCCGTTGCCGGCGCGCCTCTCACCAACTTCTTCAGTATGTACGGCTCCATTTTCTGGAACACGGGCGTTCCCGAGACCGAGCACTTCGAGGTGGGCCAGGAGCGAATGGAAGTCCCTTTCTGGGAGGATGTGGACGCTTTCATCCGTAACTCCCCCATTTTTGGAATCCAGAACCTCAAGACGCCCTTGCTCATGGCCTTCGGCGACAAGGACGGCTCGGTGGATTGGCACCAGGGCATCGAGATGTACAACGCGGCGCGCCGCGCCGGGAAGCAGTTCGTCCTGCTCGTGTATCCGGGCGAGAACCATCACAACCGCCGCAAGCCCAACCAGATCGATTACCACCGGCGCGTCCTCGAGTGGTTCGATCACTATCTGCAAGGGGCAGAGGCCCCGAAGTGGATATCCGAGGGCGTCCCGTATCTGGAGCAGCAGAAAGAGAAAAAGGAGTGACTTCGAGCGCGCTCCTAGGTCAAGCCGAGACTGGAGCGCGTGCGATATGCCGCCAATCACACTGCCTTTTACGGGCACGAATTTCACTCCTTGTTTCTCGGAGCCCTTCCCTTGACGACCGTTCATGTTCACTCGTCTTCCAACCGTCGGCATGGGGCGATAGGGAGTCCAGGAGACGGACCTTCGCGCCATTTGCCGGCGTTGTTGCACCGCTCTGGCTGAGAGCGAAATCCGCCTATGGTGGTGGCCGAGGTATGTTCGAGCATGAAGTATCCCAAGCGCTGCCAGTACAAGCACGCGAAGCAGAAGAAGTACCACGTTCGCAACTGGGCGGAATACAACGAAGGGCTGCGCCGCCGGGGCGATTTGACAGTCTGGTTTGACGAGGAGGCAATCGCGAACTGGAAGGCCGACAAGACCGGTAAGCCTGGCGGTCAACGGGTCTATTCAGACATGGCGATTGAAACGGGCCTGGTTGTCCGGATGGTGTACAAGCTCGCCTACCGACAAACCGAAGGCTTCTTGCACTCGATCGCCTCGCTTCTCGGGCTCGGTATCGAGATCCCGGACTACTCGACGTTGTGTCGGCGCTCGAGGTTGCTCCGCAAGAAGCTGCGGATTCCGAAAGCCGCGAGCACTCAACCCATCCACCTGATGATCGATAGCACGGGCTTGAGGATTCATGTTGGAAACGCTCGCAAACCGCCAAAGCAGCGCGCATGGCGCAAGTTGCACATCGCCGTTGATCGCGAGACCGGCAACATTGTTGCGTCCGAACTGACGGCGTCACGAGCTCGCGACGCAACCCGAGTCCCCGCTTTGCTAACACAGATTCAAGCACCTCTAGTGTCGGTGGCGGCGGACAGTGCATACGACAAGGAAGCGGTCTACGAAGCCATCGAAGCGCACAGTCCTGGACGAAGGACGCGCGTGGTGATTCCGCCGCAACGAAACGCGACGCTCAGTCAGAATTCGAACACCGCCATGCAGGAGCGCGATCGCCATATTCGTGCAATCGAAAGACACGGCCGACGTGAATGGTACAAGCTCTCAGGCTACACCAAGCGAAGCATGGTGGAGAACGCGGTCTATCGTTACAAGGCGATCATCGGGCCGGAGATGCGGGCTCGAACGTTGGCGAGGCAACGAGTTGAACACCGAATTGGGTGCGAGATACTCAACAAGATGGCTGCGCTCGGGATGCCCGATACGTACTGCGCCGGGTGACTCTGCAACCGGCACAGGGAGGTCAGCGATTTGCTCCGGGCCGTGCAACAACGCCTCTGCTCGCCACGGAGAAAAATTTCCGTCGTATCATTGGATACCAATCGCTACCGATCCTCGAAGCGAAGTTAGCGGAGGTCACTGAGAATCAAGCGCTCGACAAGCACGCCAAAGTCGGGTAAACCATGTGTCAGGAGCCGCCACCACCTCGAACCTTCAACTATGGTGGGGGCACCTCCGAAATGAAGGTTTTCCTGAGGCGCCTCGGAGCGGATTCCGAAGCGTGAAAAGGCGAATTGAGCGCCGTGGGTAGTCGTAGAGAGTCCTGCGAGGTAGAACGCTTGGGATTTATTGGATACGCGGCCCGCCGAAACGTAACTCCGGGTCGTGACGTCGTCCGGATCTTCATTAACTGCGAGCGCACAGATGCGCCCACCGTCGGCCAACGACAACGCTTGAACGACCCCGCAAGCCTTTCCCTCCCAGACGATATCCGCTTTCTCCATGCCATCGACGTCCTTTTCGAGGAGCGGCTATGTCGATTCACGGGACTCGATACGCTGTCAGCTGTTCGTAAGTTCCACCGCTTCATGGGTGCTCTCGGGGCGCGGGCACGCGAAATGGGGCAGGGCCACGACTGGCCATTCGAGTCGACAAGGAACTTGTTGGAGACGCTCGCACGCATCAAGAACTCCCGCGACTACAGTTCCATCGCTCAGTCCCCTTCAACTCCATAGATAAACCGATACGAGGCTCTCGAACGGCCAGGCATGACGCAAACGCGCAAGTAACGGTTACCGCGGCTTCTCGAATCCAACGCCGAACCGC
Source organism: Candidatus Marinacidobacterales bacterium (assembly GCA_965237955.1). Classification (GTDB taxonomy): domain Bacteria; phylum Acidobacteriota; class Vicinamibacteria; order Marinacidobacterales; family SMYC01. Next base: position 7,954,622 of record OZ250169.1, read on the forward strand.
ACCAGCTCAACGCCCGGCGCGCCAATTCGGCGGACCGAGATCACGGTTCAGTAAGAGGAAGCCAGCTGCCCCCTTCGTCTTCCCACTGTACCAAGGCCGAGCGTAGGTCAGAGGCGTCTTTCGCTTCCTGCTCGCACGCGGGCCCCGCCGTGCTCTCGCGTTCGTGCTTTGGAGGGCGTTTCTGCGCCTGCCCGAAGCTCGGTGTCGTTCGCTCTAGCATAAACTTCCGCCGATCCTACATCAGCGCCTTTCTGAGGGCAGGCTTGCCTGTGGCTCATCATTATTATTAAACGGGACGGACCCGTAGTCACGCTGTGCCTCATCAAAACGCGTCCGCCCACGAAATCAGGGTGCTTCCGCCATGAACTGTTGGCGGCCAGGCGGTAACCCGTTCGCGTGCTAGAGTTTGAGCCTAGATCCGAGAGAACGAGTTCTCTCGTCGACAAGGCCCATGCGAAGTGACGAATTTGAGCTGTCTCAACCCCGAATGTCCGCTGCTGGGAAAAGTGGGTTCTGGAAGCATCATCCGCCACGGTTTCTACACAACGAGGTCCGGGAAACGCCGGCGATACCGGTGCGTCGGGTGCGGAAAGACGTTCTCTTCGAGGCGTTGGTGCACGAATCGCTCTTGACTCCGGTAACCGCTTCGACTCAGCTTCTCGATACATTGAATATCGAGGAGATGAACCCATGGTCGCGCGCAAGTCCAGCCGAGTGAACCGCAAATACAAGACGAATATCGCGTGACCAACTGGCGGGAGTACGAGCGTGGCCTCAGGAGCCGTGGCGACATCACCGTTTGGTTCTCAGACGAGGCTCGGCAGCTCAGCCACGTCGATCCGTCCTCCGGTTGCACGAATACCTCTAGTCGGCCTGGATCCAGTTCGCGATTGCCTCCTCGTCAAAGTTAGACTGTCAAATCGCCCCGGCGGCGCAGCCCTTCATAAGTATTCCGCCCACTTGCGAACGTGGTACTTCTTCGGCTTCGCTCTGCTTGTACTGGCAGTTTGCTTGGGATACTTCATGCTCGAACATAGCCTCGTAGCCACCACGCATAATGGCGGATTTCGCTCTCAGCCGAGCGGTGCGCCCCGCGGGCTGATTCGGCGCGTGCTAGCATGTTGGATGCGCTCCCTTTTGGAATCGACGGCTCTGGACGAGCTCGTTTTCGACAACCGTTTCACCCGGGAGCTCCCGGCCGATCCCGACGAGACGAATCGACCGCGCCAAGTCTTGGGCGCGTGCTTTTCCCGTGTTTGGCCCGCCAAAGTCCGTGCTCCGGAGCTGGTCGCTTTCGCCTCGGAAGTCGCCGAAGAGCTCGGGCTCTCGCCCGAGACGTGCCGTTCAGAGGACTTCATCCAGGTTTTTTCGGGGAATCGGGTGTTGGACGGAATGGACCCGCACGCGACCTGCTATGGCGGCCATCAGTTCGGCCATTGGGCGGGGCAGCTCGGTGATGGGCGCGCGATCAACCTTGGAGAGCTCGCCGGTCAGGGCGGGAAACGTTGGACGCTCCAGCTCCGCATGCGCGGGGCCTCGCGCGACCTCGTTCAGCCCGTTTCGGGAGCTTCGAGATCTTCGCCTCCCGGGGCGGAGATCGCACGTCTACACACCGGCTTGAAGCGATTTCAGCTTGCCGATTACACGATTCGGAACGACTTCCCGCACTTGGGCGGGCCCTCGAAAGAGAGCTATTTGGCGTGGTTTGAGGAGGTTTGCCGAAAGACGGCAGAGCTCATCGTGCATTGGATGCGCGTGGGCTTCGTCCACGGCGTGATGAATACCGACAACATGTCGGTCCTCGGCCTTACGATCGATTACGGGCCTTACGGTTGGCTCGATAATTTCGATCCCGATTGGACGCCGAACACCACCGATGCCACGGGCCGCCGCTACCGTTTCGGCCATCAATCGCAGATCGCCCTCTGGAACCTCGTCCAGCTCGCCAACGCCATCCATTGTCTCGTCGAGGATGTCCCCGCGCTTCAGGCCGCGCTCGAGGTCTATCCGAAGACGTTCGAGAAGGAGTGGCCGGAGATGATGGCAAGGAAGCTCGGGTTCGAGTCCTACCAAGGGGAGTCCGACAGCGAGTTTTTCACCGAGCTTCAGACGCTCTTGCGTCTCGTCGAAACGGACATGACCATCTTCTATCGCCGCTTGGTCCTGGTCGGGGCGGACGCATCAGACCCGGATGACGACGTGCGTGACGATGTCATGCTGGAACCTTTGATGGATGCCTTCTACGCGCCCGATGCGCTGACGGTGGAGGACCGGCGTCGTTGGGGTCGCTGGCTTCGAGCCTATCGCGCCCGGCTACGCGAGGACGGCGTTTGTGGCGCTGTTCGTCGGGAGCGCATGGACGCCGTGAATCCCAAATATGTGTTCAGGAACTACATGGCCCAGCTCGCCACCGACCAAGCCGAGACGGGAGACTTCTCGCTCGTCGAAGAGTTGCTCGATGTGCTGCACCACCCTTATGACGAACAGCCGGGAAAAGAAGAGCACGCCCAAAAGCGCCCCGACTGGGCTCGGAATCGCCCCGGCTGCTCGATGCTCTCTTGTAGCTCCTGAGTTTCTTCGAAAATAATGGCCTTCCCTTGGACTCGGAAAACACTCACTCAGAGTCAATCTGCTGTCTCGAGTCGTCCACCACCTGTGTCAGGGTAGTCGCTCGCCTGGACACGGCCAACTCAAGTAGGCGACGTCTACAGTTCTCGATCATTGCCCTTGGGTGAGGACAGCACGCGACACGCCGGTCATCGCGTACGCTACAACGTCATCAGTCATCAGTCATCAGTCATCAGTCCTGCATGCCCGCCGTAAAAGGCGTCGGTCTTGGCGGCCATGATGAAATCGTTGCGGTGTAGGCCTCGTATCTTGTGGGTCCACCAAGAGACCGTGACGCGACCCCACTCGGTGAGGATCGCTGGATGGTGGCCCTCGCTTTCAGCCAGCTCGGCGACCTTCTGCGTAAACGCCAGCGCTTCGGCAAAGTTCTTGAAGCTGAAGACGCGGTTGAGGCGCGGGATGTCCTCCTCAGTCAGGACCTGCCACTCCGGGGTTTCGGGCTTCAGCTGCGCGATCTCTGAGTCGTTGAGCCTTGGCGCGTCGCGTCGGCAGGCGACGCACTTTTCCTGATTCAACGTATCCATGAATTCCTAGGATATCTCGACTTCGACGTCGTCCCCCTGCCGACTCGCACGTTGTAGGATGTCACTTCCGCTGGCGCGGGTGGCGTCAGGTTCTTGCCAGTGCAGACATCGAAGTTGGCTCCGTGCCACGGACAGGTTACCGTACTGCCCTCGAGTGATCCCTCGGACAGAGGGCCTCCACGGTGCGTGCAGGTGTCCGTGATCGCGTAGCAGGTCCCATCTACGTTGAAAAGAGCAATCTTGTTTCCGGCGACCTCGATGGCCATACCCTGCCCGGGGGCAAGGTTCTTCATCTCTGCGACCTTGTGAAAGGTTCCCATCGCGATAAGTCCTCCCCGACACGACGATTGTAAAGGCGCCTGCCCAGATAACTCGAGCGCGGGGTCGACGCGCTCATGTATCATGAACGCAAGAAAGTGGATCCGTTGGTGTGGGACCGCCGTCGTGGAGACGAAAAGCTCCGGTCCACGTTCCTTCCGAACCGCGTATCGACCATCGCCGTGGAGGATAAGGACCTCGCGGCTCAGTCCAAGCTCGTCCCGCTCCTCAAGGGCAAGGTCACCCGCGGAGGCCTGCCGACGGTCTACGTATCGAGAAGCGTGTCTGCAAGCTCCGCTCTCCAAAACCTGATCAAATCTGATCAGGCGCAGGTTCCTGCTTCACAGAGGATCGTTTCACTTCGGCTCACGCCGAAGCCAGAGCGTTCCTCTCCACAGGCTTGAGTTCCGGTGGAGCTCACCGTACGTTGATGTCGAGGATATGTCAAGAAGCTATAATCCAGTCAATTTGAACAGATAATATAGATATCAACAGATATTCTGCTAACAGCCCCACTTCCGATCCCGAAGGGTTGTAGCCCGACGAGTAAGCTGTGAGTCATGTCGACCCCAAGCTGAATCGGAGCCGAATACGGACTTTGTGGGGTCTCCTGGCCGTCGGCGGGGACGCTGGCCGTCGTGAGCTTCGCTGGCGTCTTCAGTTCGAAAGAGCGCCCGGAGAACCCGCTCGACGCCCCTCAACAAAGCACTCGCTCCACCGACGATCGCGGTCTGCAATCGAGGAATATCCCGGCCAGCCCCGTTTCCGGCGCTAGTGAGGCCGATCGCTACTGGCCGCAATGGCGCGGGCCCTTGGGCACCGGCGTCGCCCCCCACGCCGATCCTCCAGTGGAATGGAGCGAGGAGAAGAACATCCGTTGGAAGATCGCGCTTCCTGGCAGCGGGCATTCGGCGCCAGTCGTCTGGGGCGATCGGGTTTTCCTCACGGCGGCCGTACCCTCCGGCGAGCCCGTGCCACCCCCCGCCGGTCGCCGTCCCGGCGCGCACGGCGATCTGCCGGTGGTGCGTCGCGAATCCTTCGTAGTGCTCGCCGTCGACCGCCGGGACGGCAAGATCCTCTGGCAGAAGACGGTGCGAGAAGCCATTCCGAACGAAGGCATTCACTACACCGGAAGCTATGCTTCGAGCTCTCCCGTCGTGGACGGGGAGCATCTCTTTGCCTTCTTCGGCTCGTACGGCCTCTACGCCCTCGATCTGGACGGCAAGATGTTATGGAAAGCCGATTTGGGCGACATGCATACCAAGCACGGGCACGGCGAGGGCAGCTCGCCCGCCCTCCACGGCGATACTCTGATCGTCAACTGGGATCACGAAGGCCCGTCGTTTCTCGTCGCCTTCGACAAGCGAACCGGCAGGGAGCGCTGGAAGGTCGCGCGCGACGAGCCCACGTCGTGGGCCACCCCCGTCGTGGTGGATCACCGCGGTAAACACCAGGTCATCGTGAGCGGCACGAACCGGGTGCGTGGCTACGACCTGGCGAGCGGTAGGGTCATCTGGGAATGCGGCGGCCTTTCGGCCAACGTCGTCGCCTCGCCGGTGGCGGCGCAGGGTATGGTCTACGCTGGCAGCAGCTACGACACGCGGAACCTACTGGCCATCCGTCTCGAAGGCGCCAGGGGCGACATTACCGGGACCGACCGGGTCGCCTGGACCCGACATCGAGGCACACCCTACGTGCCGTCACCCTTGCTCTACGGAGACGCGTTGTATTTCATCTATCACTACCAAGGCATCCTGACACGCTTGCACGCAACGACCGGCGAAGAGCGCCCAGGGCCCTTGCGGCTCGGCGGCCTCGGCAACGTCTATGCCTCGCCGGTGGGCGCCGCGGGACGCGTTTACATCACCGACCTCGACGGCGCGACACTGGTCATCACCCACGAGGATAATCCCAAGGCGTTAGCACTCAACCTTCTCGAGGACCGCTTCAGCGCTTCCGCCGCCATCGCCAGCAACGAGCTGTTCTTGCGCGGAGATCAGTATCTCTACAGTATCGCGGAAGGTACTGTCAAAGTGAGCTGGTGACTGACATCCACCGATGTTCCGGGTTCGGGTGGCGTTGTTGCACGGCCCGGAGCTCGCCCCGCAGTCGATTTGAGCCAGCCGTGCGCACCCCCGGTGGGCCTGTCGCTCGCCACCCGATTTTCAGCCAAGGGTCGTAAGTCAGCCCTGCGGCGCGAAATACCCTCGATTCTGCGCGGATTCCAAGGGCGTCTAGCACGTTCTGGTCCAGGTGGGCCTGGGCCTCCTTGGTGTCCTTACTTGCCTCGGATTCCGTCTCAGGATCAGGGTCCGGCAATGCTTGAGAGGGTCCGCGCACCCTCCATCGTCAGCCAGCTCGGGAGCCCGAGCCCTGTGCCTTCTATTTATTCATCCGCGTGATGGAGATCACGGATATACTCAGCCAGAACGTGCCCTTGGAGGACGTGCAGTATCTAGCCGGACACTCCAACCCCTCGGGCCACACAGATTTATGACAGGCGTAGACAGCACGTCACTCGCAACATCGTGGAGCGTGTCTCGATATGAAAGAAGGACCAAGGAAGAGAGACATCCTTTCGAGGCCTGCTAGTCCCCTGGAACAGAGGTTCATAGCCTAAATCTCGGGCCCTTTTTGCGCGCTGGCTTCGTTGTTCCTCCTCGAAATATTCCAATATGACTTCGTCGTCACGCCTCGCCAGCCCACAAAATGGCGTCGAGCTTTAGGCCACGAACCTCTGTTCCAGGGGACTAGCAAGAAAGCCGCTGCACGGCCTCGTTCGGCTCCCCGCAATGAACCCAAGCCGGTGCCGGTTCCTCTGCCCGAAGATGTCCGCCACCAGCGGGCGGGTGAAACGACGGAACATTCCGCGCATCTCGAAAAACTCAAACAACTCTTCGAGGCGGCTCCGATCAGCCGCTACCTGGGCATGACACTCAGCTATTGCGAGAACGGCGTGGCGCGCGTGCGTTTGCCGTTTCGGGCCGAGTTCGAAGAAAGGCATGGCGTCATCCACGGGGGTCTCATCGGTCTGCTGGCGGACACGGCGGGTAACTTCGCGGTGGGTTCGGTCTCGCCGGGCTCCACGGTCAAGACGGTGGAGTTCAAGATGAGCTTGCTGGCGGGAGTCCAGGAAGACCTGCTCGCCATCGGAGAGGTCGTCCGCAAGGGACGCACGCTCGCCACCTGCCGGCTCGAGGTCGTTGGGGGCAACGACCATGTGGTGGCCATCGGGCTGGCCACTTATGCCCTCCAGGCTGTTTAGCCATCTGCACCTGCTTGTTGCAGCCCAGGCGGGTCTTGAGTTCGTTTGTGTTTTTGGACACGACGCGCTCGAAATTCATCCGCCTCGAAAGGTCGCGAAACAGAGCGTGAGTGTTCCGGTAGCTTCGCCTTCCCGTCACCGTCGATGGCCAGAGCCGAGACCAGACCTCGATTGTAACGAAGACCCAACTCGGTGTCTTCTTGTTGCTCACGAACGTGCGAATCTCGTCGGCTTGAAGCTCTTTGGCAGCGAAGCCAGCGATCCTTCTGTGATTGAATCGACGATACACTTGGGCTGCCTTCTCGAGCCAGCGGGCGACGGTGTTCCAGGCAATCCCTTTGATCCGGGAAATCGAGGAAATGCTGACACCCTCGACTCTGAGAGCGATGACTACATCGAAAGTAGCTCTTCGATGTTGGAGACGGTAGTAGGGCGTGCCTTTCGTCGAAGAGAACGTCTTTCCGCACTCGCCGCACCGGTATCGACGGCGTTTCCCGGACCTCGTTCTGTAGAATCCGTTGTGAATAATGCTTCTGGAACCGACTGTTCCATACGACGGACATGCGGGATTGAGACATCTGCTATTCTTCACTTCGGCTCGGCCCTGACGATGAGAGAACTGTGTCTTCAGAATTCTGGTTCAAACTCTAGCCCGCGAGCGGGTTACGCGGTGGCTACCAACACTTGATGGCGGAGGCACCAAATGGAGCGTAATCGCCTCTTTTGTAAAGGGATGCGTACAACATTACCAACAGTAAATAGCGCAAGCGCTCCTGGCTCTCAGCAGCCGTCGGCAAGTCCGCGCTGGGTTCGGAGCACACCTTCTATGTCAAAGGGCCTCAAAGGCGCAAATCTTCCCCCGTGGCCAAAGTGTGCGCGGCAGCAGAGTCTGGAGTGCCTCAAGGAAGATGAGAAAACCCATGGAACCGCCTAGCGTGCCTTCCGAAGCAGCTGGCAGCGAACCGACGCTCCAGCGCAGCATCGGATTGTGGCAGATGACGCTCTACGGTGCCGGCAGCATGCTGGGTGCTGGCATCTACGGCCTGATCGGACAGGTCGCTGCCGAGATGGGTTCCGCGATTTGGTTGGCCTTTGCGCTATCGCTGGTTGCGGCGGGGCTGACGGGTCTGTCGTACGCCTCACTCGGCTCACGCTACCCGCGGGCAGGGGGCGCCGCCTATATCACCCAGCGCGCCTATCGCCACAGCCTGCTGACCCATGTTGTCGGCCTCACAGTGGCGTGCTCGGGCTTCACATCGATCGCCGCCGGTGCACGCGTCGTGGGCGAAAATCTGCAAGCCCTGCCTATTCTCGAAGGCGTGCCCGTAGGCATGCTGGCGTTTATCTATCTTGTCATCGTGGGTACCCTCGTCTATCGCGGTATCCGAGAGTCGATGTGGGCCAACGTTGCCTTCACGTTGGTGGAAGCGGCGGGCCTGCTGATCGTGATCGCAGTTGGTTTGCGCTTCTGGGGTTCAGCAAATTTGATGCAATTCCCAGTCGGTTCGGAAACCGAGGCCGGCCTCCCCTTTATATTTCTGGTGCAGGGAGTCGTCCTCACTTTCTATTCCTTCCTCGGATTCGAGGACTCGATCAACATTGCTGAGGAATTGAAGAATCCGCGGCGCGACCTCCCATTCGGCCTGCTGATGGCATTGGTGCTGACTGTCATTCTTTATATGAGCGTGGCGGTCACCGCTGTCTCGGTGGTTCCGTGGCAGGAATTGGCCGAAGCCAAGGCACCGCTGGCCGAAGTCATGGAGCGCGCCGCACCCTGGTTTCCGGCTTGGGTGTTCATCGCCATTACTATATTCGCGGTGGCCAATACCGGTCTGATCAACTACATCACCGCCTCGCGTCTACTATACGGCATGGCGCGCGACAGGCACCTTCCGCGCGCGCTCTCGATCATCCATCCGTTGCGGCGTACGCCCCATGTTGCTATCGGGCTGATCTTCGTGTTGATCGTGCTTTTGATTCTGTCGGGCGACATTTCGGCACTGGCCTCGGCCACGGTGTTGTTGTTGCTGCTGGTGTTTTCGGTGATAAACAGTGCACTTGTCATTTTGAAGCTGCGGCCCGGTGAACCACGAGGTGCGTTCGAACTTCCCATCGCGGTGCCTATGCTTGGTGCTGTGGCCTGTTTCATGATGTTCGTAGCGCGTGCCGGGGCTGGCGACTGGCGCGCGCCAACGATTGCTGGTGTTCTATTGCTGGGTATAGCCGCGCTCCATCACTGGATCCGGCCGCAGCCCGTTATGGGCGAGGAGTAGGGCTGGAGTCGTTCGACCCAAGAAAGCTGAGGAATTTGTAAATCACTAGCCAGTGTGATGACGATCATCAGACGGCCCCGATCTGGCTCCCTGCGGCGCAAGGGTCTTGAGTTCGTTTGTGTTTTTGGACACGACGGGCAAGGCCGTCCGCCCTGGCAGCTGGTCACCGACAAACTGAGAGGCTACAGCGCCGCTCACCGCGAGGTCATGCCGTCCGTCGTCCACGACACTGACCAGTACAGAAACAACCTAGCCGAAGTCTCGCACGAGCCGACGCGACAACGGGAACGACAGATGCGGAAGTTTAAGACTCCGGGACAGGCGCAACGATTCTTGACCGTGCATGGACTCGTGCAAAACCTCTTTCGCGTCGGCCCTCTGTGCCAACCTCCTTGAGACACTTCGCCCCTTGAAATTAGTGTAGAGGGCGGAGGAGGATCATGAATGACTACGTTGATTGAGAGAATGACCCCGGCGGGATCGGAAGGAGCCCGTAGGGCGACTGCAGATCGCGCCGGCCGCGATGCGGCAGGGGTCCCGGATCCCGAAGTGAGTGAGCAAGCGAAGCGTCGACGCTTTACCGCAGAGTACAAGCTGCGGATAGTGCGCGAGGCCGATGCTTGCAAGGGTGACGGGGATGTTGCGGCTCTTCTGCGTCGAGAGGGACTGTACTCGTCGCATCTTTCGAGTTGGCGTCGCCAACGTGACAAGATTGCCAAGGCGGGGTTGACATCGAGGAAGCGAGGACGGAAGGCGAAGGCAGAGGATCCACGGGTCAAGGAGCTCGAGCGCGAGAACGCGCGATTGAAGCATCGCCTGGCTCGGGTGGAGACGATGCTAGAGATCCAAAAAAAAACCTCCGAACTTCTGGGGATCCCCCTGAATCCACCAGACAGCGACGAGAACGATTGATGGTGGCGGCCGAGGAGCTGGCGGGACGAATTGGACAGACGGCGGAAGCCTGCGAGGCCCTTGGAATAGCTCGCTCCACGTTGTATCGCAGGCGCCAGACGGTAACGTCCAATGCGAAACGCCGCCCTCGGTCGCACCGAGCCCTCGATGTGACCGAACGTGAGCTGGTTCTCGGTGCCTTGCACTCCGAGCGGTTCGTCGACAAGGCGCCCGCTCAGGTGTGGGCCACGCTCCTGGACGAGGGAATCTACTACTGCTCGATCCGCACGATGTATCGGATTCTGGCGGAGAACGGAGAGGTCCGAGAGCGCCGGAACCAGCTGCGACATCCGAATTATCAAAAGCCGGAGCTGCTGGCCGAAGCGCCGAACCAGGTTTGGTCGTGGGATATCACCAAGCTGCGTGGCCCCGTCAAGTGGACCTACTACTACCTCTACGTGATTCTGGACATCTTCTCCCGTTACGTGACCGGGTGGATGTTGGCTCGACGAGAAAGCGCTGAGCTCGCTCGTCGTCTCATCAGCGAGAGCTGCCGCAAACAGAACATCGAACCAGACCAGCTCACCATCCACGCCGACCGTGGCAGCTCGATGCGAAGCAAGTCCGTAGCTATGCTCCTGGCTGACCTCGGCGTTACCAAGACCCACTCCAGACCTTACGTCTCGAACGATAACCCCTACTCCGAGTCCCAGTTCAAGACTCTGAAGTATTGCCCTCAGTTTCCGAGCCGTTTTGGTTCCATCGAAGACGGCCGGCTGTTCTGCGGCGGCTTCCTCGACTACTACAATCACGAACGCCGGCACTCGGGAATCGGCCTCATGACACCGGCCGCCGTTCACGATGGTCTCGCGGAACAGCTCACCACTGCCCGGCGCCAAATCCTCCTCGAAGCTCATCGGGCTCATCCCGAACGCTTCGTTCGCGGAATGCCACAGCCCCCCGTTTTGCCTCCTCAGGCCTGGATCAACCCGCCGCCGGAGAAAACGACGCGCCAGGAGGCCGCCGGAGCCACTTTCTCGAGGTGGTCCACACCTGGGGCCCCCGGATTCAGGCCAACGCGACCAGATCTCGCCGCACGCAGACGGTGACCGCCCCGGGCCCACGAGTCTTACTGCATTGATTGAGGCTCACTAAATGCAGTCCGCGGGTGTCTCAAAGTTGTTGACACGTTCCGCGGACGGCATTTGTTGCAAGCGCGTCATCATCGGGAGCTACGAGACCGCGCTTTCATCGTCTGGCACGAGGTAACGTGTGCCGCATGACGAGAGAGCAAAGGAAGTCAGCTCGACGCGATAGGTTCGCTCGCTCAACGTCAACTTGACAATACCGAAAAAACTGATCGCCGAAATGGCGGTCGCGAACATCACGTGGGGCGAAGAGAGGATCGCCCACGAGCTCCTCGTCAAGCTTGGCATCCGCGTCTCGCCGCGCACCGTTCGGAAGTACATACCTATTCGAGATGACGGCGGCCCGGACCGGCGCAATGCGTCGCATCGCTGGGCGACATTCGTGCGGAATCACGCAAAAGCGGTCGTCGCTGCGGATTTTTTCAACGTAGTCACCGTCAGCTTTCGCGTGCTTTACGTTTTCGTCGTCATGGAAATCGGCACACGCAAGATTCTTCACTTCAACGTGACGGCGCATCCGACTGCGGAGTGGACGCTGCAACAGTTCCGGGAGGCGGTTGTGTGCGAGCACGACTATCGATTCGTCATCGTGGACCGCGATGGCAAGTTCTCGGCAGACCTCCGCCGCTCCCTCCGGGGGATGGGTGTGCGACCGTTGAGGACGCCGCGAAGAGCACCTCAAGCGAATGCCTACTGTGAGAGACTCATCGGCACCACACGCCGGGAGTGCTTGGATTTTCTGATACCGCTGTCGGAGGAACATCTTCGCCGACTCTTGACCGAATGGCGTGATTACTACAATCGGGCGAGACCACATTCATCGCTCGGCCCAGGCCTTCCCACCCCCTCTGTCGAGCTTCCGATGAAACCGGACCAGCACCGACATCAATTACCCGACCAGCGCGCCGTCGCCTCGAGGCCGGTCCTTGGTGGGCTCCATCACGATTACCGGTTGTCACGCGTTGCCTGACTGACCTAGCTTCTCGCGGCGAACAACGCGTTCTTTCTCGAGCACGTTATTGCGTCGGTGGCCTAGCGGCGACAGCGTGCAGAATTTCCACCGCGTCGAAGACGAGTTCGCAGAACGTCGCTCTCATGGCTGTCTGCCCGTCAATACGCGATCTTCTTTTTGCGGATCACAGGGGGCTGGAAACGGACTTACGGTGTGGCTAGTGAGGCACTCCCAGAGGAAACGGGGAGCAACAGATAGGCCACGCCTTCGGGGTACCGCGCCAGCCCTCGACCCTACCGGGCACGTTTCTCACCGCCCGGTGCTTCCGCTACTTGCTGTTGGTAATGTGTACGCATCCCTTTGCAAAAAGGCGCTTTACGCTCCTTTAGCACGCAGCGAAGGTCGTGAGCGCTATTTGGGCTGTAATTTAATGCATCGTAAAGTCTTAGCGTCATTGCACCAACACTTAACGGCGAAAGCACCGGACACGACGCCGTACGAACGACGAGACCTCTCCGCTACGTTACTCGGACCCCAGCGCAGTGCGAGGCTCGAGGTGGCTCGCTCGCCTCGCAGGTACATAGCACGCCACCGCCGCCACCACCAGCAGCAGCAAGGCGATGCTCGAAATCAACGCCATAGGATCCCAAGGGGTGATGCCGAAAAGATAGGCCTCAATGAACCTTGCTCCACCAAGTGAGGCCAAAAGGCCAAGTGCAGCGCCGATTACCACGGGACTCAATCCCTCACGCAGGACGAGTCCCAAAACGGTACGGCTTTCTGCGCCGAGTGCCATTCTAAGTCCGATCTCGTGCGTTCGCCGCGTCACGGCAAAGGAGGTTACGATGTAAACTCCAACTGCAGCCAGCCCAAGGGCCAGGAGTCCAAAAAGGCTTAGAAGAGCTGCGCCAACACGCTGCTGCGATAGCGCGTTCGACAGTTGCGCATTAAGGGTCTTTACATTGAAGACGGGTAGATTACTGTCGACGTTGTTGAACACACTGACAACAGAAGGCAGAGAAGAAAAAGGGTCGCCTGCCACGTGCACAAATAGGGACATTTCCGGGAAGTAGCGCTGAAATAGAGGGTAATAGATTCGCGTGTGTGGTTCTGCCCAGGGCGATCGGTGCGTATTCTGGGCGACGCCAACGATCTCAACCGTCGTAATCCCGGAACCCCGAGACACTCTCATACGGTGCCCTACGGGGCTCGTATTCGGCCAATATTGACGAGCCATCGTTTCGTTAATGATAACTACCTCTTGTGAGTTCTCATCGTCACCATCAACGAAATCACGTCCCTCTGTGATAGTTATCCCTAGAGTTCGCATGTAGGCTGGGCTCACAATATCACTCTCTGTGACGATCCAATCCGAATCGTCCACGCTAGTTCTGTCATCCGGAACGAACCGGGAAACGAGACTCCTTCCCGACAGCGGAACAACGCCGCCCCATGTCGCTGAAAGGACATTCGGAAGTGAGCGCACACGCTCGAGGACCTCGCGATAAAAGACCAACGCTCTCATCTTGTCGTATCGTGCCGACATCAAGTTGAAATCTACAGACAAAATCAGCACCTTGGCCGTGCGAAATCCGTAGTCTACCCCGTACGCCTTTTCTAGCGTCCTACCGAAGAGACTGGCGCCGCTTAGTAAGCCCACGCACAGCGCTACTTGAGACATCAACAGAAGACTCTGGACCCGCGAACGGGAGGGGCCAGCACTGGAGCGAGGGCCGTCCCCATGGAGATTCGTTGTTAGGTAGCGTTGCGAGCCAACCAGTACCGTGCCTAACCCAAATAACAGAGCGGTCACGAAGGTCAGCATAGAGGCAAACCCGATAACGCGGCGATCGAGCTGTAGTTCGAAATGCACTGGCATGCCAGAGAGGTCGAAAGGCTGTTCCGCCCAAGAAAACAATGGGAGTATCTCCAAGAGGCCCATCACCCATGTAGCAATCGGAACGCTAATAAGCAAGCCTAGAGCATAGAGAAACAGGCTCTCCGTGAACAACAGGCGAACGATTTTCGTCCGGCTGGACCCTAGGGCGTATCGGACGGTTAACTCCGTTTGTCTTCGGAGGGTTCGAATGGACTGCAGGGTCGCAACATTTGAGCACGCGATGAACGATACCAGAAGAGCGATTCCGAAAAGGATCGCCCCGTAGGACATCACCGGTGCTCTGTCGTCTGGCCGTAGGCGATCCTCCGACAACGGGCGCATTTGAATGCTCCACCCCTGATTCGTCTGCGGATATGCAAGTGCGAGCTGTTTTGCGTGCGTTTCCACCGCAACTGGCGTTGTTGCACGGCCCGGAGCAAATCGCTGACCTCCCTGTGCCGGTTGCAGAGTCACCCGGCGCAGTACGTATCGGGCATCCCGAGCGCAGCCATCTTGTTGAGTATCTCGCACCCAATTCGGTGTTCAACTCGTTGCCTCGCCAACGTTCGAGCCCGCATCTCCGGCCCGATGATCGCCTTGTAACGATAGACCGCGTTCTCCACCATGCTTCGCTTGGTGTAGCCTGAGAGCTTGTACCATTCACGTCGGCCGTGTCTTTCGATTGCACGAATATGGCGATCGCGCTCCTGCATGGCGGTGTTCGAATTCTGACTGAGCGTCGCGTTTCGTTGCGGCGGAATCACCACGCGCGTCCTTCGTCCAGGACTGTGCGCTTCGATGGCTTCGTAGACCGCTTCCTTGTCGTATGCACTGTCCGCCGCCACCGACACTAGAGGTGCTTGAATCTGTGTTAGCAAAGCGGGGACTCGGGTTGCGTCGCGAGCTCGTGACGCCGTCAGTTCGGACGCAACAATGTTCCCTGTCTCGCGATCAACGGCGATGTGCAACTTGCGCCATGCGCGCTGCTTTGGCGGTTTGCGAGCGTTTCCAACATGAATCCTCAAGCCCGTGCTATCGATCATCAGGTGGATGGGTTGAGTGCTCGCGGCTTTCGGAATCCGCAGCTTCTTGCGGAGCAACCTCGAGCGCCGACACAACGTCGAGTAGTCCGGGATCTCGATACCGAGCCCGAGAAGCGAGGCGATCGAGTGCAAGAAGCCTTCGGTTTGTCGGTAGGCGAGCTTGTACACCATCCGGACAACCAGGCCCGTTTCAATCGCCATGTCTGAATAGACCCGTTGACCGCCAGGCTTACCGGTCTTGTCAGCCTTCCAGTTCGCGATTGCCTCCTCGTCAAACCAGACTGTCAAATCGCCCCGGCGGCGCAGCCCTTCGTTGTATTCCGCCCAGTTGCGAACGTGGTACTTCTTCTGCTTCGCGTGCTTGTACTGGCAGCGCTTGGGATACTTCATGCTCGAACATACCTCGGCCACCACCATAGGCGGATTTCGCTCTCAGCCAGAGCGGTGCAACAACGCCGCCCAATGGCCGAACTGATGGCCGCCATAGCAGGTCGCGTGCGGGTCCATTCCGTCCAACACCCGATTCCCCGAAAAAACATGGATGAAGTCCTCTGAACGGCACGTCTCGGGCGAGAGCCCGAGCTCTTCGGCGACTTCCGAGGCGAAAGCGACCAGCTCCGGAGCACGGACTTTGGCGGGCCAAACACGGGAAAAGCACGCGCCCAAGACTTGGCGCGGTCGATTCGTCTCGTCGGGATCGGCCGGGAGCTCCCGGGTGAAACGGTTGTCGAAAACGAGCTCGTCCAGAGCCGTCGATTCCAAAAGGGAGCGCATCCAACATGCTAGCACGCGCCGAATCGCCCGCCGCATCGTCGGTGCTTCCGCCATTAAGCGTTGCTACGCGGCTAGAGGTATTCGTGCAACCGGAGGACGGATCGACGTGGCTGAGCTGCCGAGCCTCGTCTGAGAACCAAACGGTGATGTCGCCACGGCTCCTGAGGCCACGCTCGTACTCCCGCCAGTTGGTCACGCGATATTCGTCTTGTATTTGCGGTTCACTCGGCTGGACTTGCGCGCGACCATGGGTTCATCTCCTCGATATTCAATGTATCGAGAAGCTGAGTCGAAGCGGTTACCGGAGTCAAGAGCGATTCGTGCACCAACGCCTCGAAGAGAACGTCTTTCCGCACCCGACGCACCGGTATCGCCGGCGTTTCCCGGACCTCGTTGTGTAGAAACCGTGGCGGATGATGCTTCCAGAACCCACTTTTCCCAGCAGCGGACATTCGGGGTTGAGACAGCTCAAATTCGTCACTTCGCATGGGCCTTGTCGACGAGAGAACTCGTTCTCTCGGATCTAGGCTCAAACTCTAGCACGCGAACGGGTTACCGCCTGGCCGCCAACAGTTCATGGCGGAAGCACCCTGATTTCGTGGGCGGACGCGTTTTGATGAGGCACAGCGTGACTACGGGTCCGTCCCGTTTAATAATAATGATGAGCCACAGGCAAGCCTGCCCTCAGAAAGGCGCTGATGTAGGATCGGCGGAAGTTTATGCTAGAGCGAACGACACCGAGCTTCGGGCAGGCGCAGAAACGCCCTCCAAAGCACGAACGCGAGAGCACGGCGGGGCCCGCGTGCGAGCAGGAAGCGAAAGACGCCTCTGACCTACGCTCGGCCTTGGTACAGTGGGAAGACGAAGGGGGCAGCTGGCTTCCTCTTACTGAACCGTGATCTCGGTCCGCCGAATTGGCGCGCCGGGCGTTGAGCTGGTGCGGTTCGGCGTTGGATTCGAGAAGCCGCGGTAACCGTTACTTGCGCGTTTGCGTCATGCCTGGCCGTTCGAGAGCCTCGTATCGGTTTATCTATGGAGTTGAAGGGGACTGAGCGATGGAACTGTAGTCGCGGGAGTTCTTGATGCGTGCGAGCGTCTCCAACAAGTTCCTTGTCGACTCGAATGGCCAGTCGTGGCCCTGCCCCATTTCGCGTGCCCGCGCCCCGAGAGCACCCATGAAGCGGTGGAACTTACGAACAGCTGACAGCGTGTCGAGTCCCGTGAATCGACATAGCCGCTCCTCGAAAAGGACGTCGATGGCATGGAGAAAGCGGATATCGTCTGGGAGGGAAAGGCTTGCGGGGTCGTTCAAGCGTTGTCGTTGGCCGACGGTGGGCGCATCTGTGCGCTCGCAGTTAATGAAGATCCGGACGACGTCACGACCCGGAGTTACGTTTCGGCGGGCCGCGTATCCAATAAATCCCAAGCGTTCTACCTCGCAGGACTCTCTACGACTACCCACGGCGCTCAATTCGCCTTTTCACGTTTCGGAATCCGCTCCGAGGCGCCTCAGGAAAACCTTCATTTCGGAGGTGCCCCCACCATAGTTGAAGGTTCGAGGTGGTGGCGGCTCCTGACACATGGTTTACCCGACTTTGGCGTGCTTGTCGAGCGCTTGATTCTCAGTGACCTCCGCTAACTTCGCTTCGAGGATCGGTAGCGATTGGTATCCAATGATACGACGGAAATTTTTCTCCGTGGCGAGCAGAGCCGAAGCGGCCCATCTCAGAACCATCTTGCCATTGCGCCAGCGGGTGACGCGACGGGTACGACCTCGCGCACCGCTGAAGGGCGTTGTTGCACGGCCCGGAGCAAATCGCTGACCTCCCTGTGCCGGTTGCAGAGTCACCCGGCGCAGTACGTATCGGGCATCCCGAGCGCAGCCATCTTGTTGAGTATCTCGCACCCAATTCGGTGTTCAACTCGTTGCCTCGCCAACGTTCGAGCCCGCATCTCCGGCCCGATGATCGCCTTGTAACGATAGACCGCGTTCTCCACCATGCTTCGCTTGGTGTAGCCTGAGAGCTTGTACCATTCACGTCGGCCGTGTCTTTCGATTGCACGAATATGGCGATCGCGCTCCTGCATGGCGGTGTTCGAATTCTGACTGAGCGTCGCGTTTCGTTGCGGCGGAATCACCACGCGCGTCCTTCGTCCAGGACTGTGCGCTTCGATGGCTTCGTAGACCGCTTCCTTGTCGTATGCACTGTCCGCCGCCACCGACACTAGAGGTGCTTGAATCTGTGTTAGCAAAGCGGGGACTCGGGTTGCGTCGCGAGCTCGTGACGCCGTCAGTTCGGACGCAACAATGTTCCCTGTCTCGCGATCAACGGCGATGTGCAACTTGCGCCATGCGCGCTGCTTTGGCGGTTTGCGAGCGTTTCCAACATGAATCCTCAAGCCCGTGCTATCGATCATCAGGTGGATGGGTTGAGTGCTCGCGGCTTTCGGAATCCGCAGCTTCTTGCGGAGCAACCTCGAGCGCCGACACAACGTCGAGTAGTCCGGGATCTCGATACCGAGTCCGAGAAGCGAGGCGATCGGGTGCAAGAAGCCTTCGGTTTGTCGGTAGGCGAGCTTGTACACCATCCGGACAACCAGGCCCGTTTCAATCGCCATGTCTGAATAGACCCGTTGACCGCCAGGCTTACCGGTCTTGTCGGCCTTCCAGTTCGCGATTGCCTCCTCGTCAAACCAGACTGTCAAATCGCCCCGGCGGCGCAGCCCTTCGTTGTATTCCGCCCAGTTGCGAACGTGGTACTTCTTCTGCTTCGCGTGCTTGTACTGGCAGCGCTTGGGATACTTCATGCTCGAACATACCTCGGCCACCACCATAGGCGGATTTCGCTCTCAGCCAGAGCGGTGCAACAACGCCGCACGGGCTTGAGGATTCATGTTGGAAACGCTCGCAAACCGCCAAAGCAGCGCGCATGGCGCAAGTTGCACATCGCCGTTGATCGCGAGACAGGGAACATTGTTGCGTCCGAACTGACGGCGTCACGAGCTCGCGACGCAACCCGAGTCCCCGCTTTGCTAACACAGATTCAAGCACCTCTAGTGTCGGTGGCGGCGGACAGTGCATACGACAAGGAAGCGGTCTACGAAGCCATCGAAGCGCACAGTCCTGGACGAAGGACGCGCGTGGTGATTCCGCCGCAACGAAACGCGACGCTCAGTCAGAATTCGAACACCGCCATGCAGGAGCGCGATCGCCATATTCGTGCAATCGAAAGACACGGCCGACGTGAATGGTACAAGCTCTCAGGCTACACCAAGCGAAGCATGGTGGAGAACGCGGTCTATCGTTACAAGGCGATCATCGGGCCGGAGATGCGGGCTCGAACGTTGGAGAGGCAACGAGTTGAACACCGAATTGGGTGCGAGATACTCAACAAGATGGCTGCGCTCGGGATGCCCGATACGTACTGCGCCGGGTGACTCTGCAACCGGCACAGGGAGGTCAGCGATTTGCTCCGGGCCGTGCAACAACGCCGGCCGCGGGCGCAGTCGCGTTTCGGGTTCACCCTTTCCCCGATACCGACGCGCTCTTTCATCTCGTTCGCTTCAACGCAGCATTCGTCGCGGGAATCGGTTCTTTCGAGCTGTGCCGAACTCTCGTGGAACGTGGCCTCGATTCCTCGAAAAAAGAGGGCATTCGTCGGTGGGCCGTGCGTCTCGGGAGTCGTCCTCTCGCGTTCGCCGTTGTCGTCGTCGTGCTTCTCCCCGAGAGCGCGCCGTTCGTGTGGAGGCCCGCCATGTTCGACCCTCTCTACTACCCGAGCACGTACGAATGGGACGAATCGGTGCGGCGTCTCGAGCGTTGGATGCTCGAACAGTCTGACCCGGATACGGTCGTCCTGACCGGAGACGAGACCGGGGAATGGATCGCCGCGCTCACCGGCCGACGGGTCGTGACCGGAGTGCGTGTTCTGAGACGCGACGAAGCACGACAACACCGCAGGCGGTTACGCCAGTTGTTCTTGTCGAGCGAGCCTTCCGAAATGCGCTCGGCGCTCGATGCCCTCGGCGCGGATATTCTCGTGCTCGATCCGGAGCTTCGTGAAGTGTATTGGGAGCTCGACGAGAGGCTGTTAGAATCAAGCGGTTTGGTCATAAGAGCCCATCAGATCGGTGATCGCTACACGATCTACGTGCGTCGCGTCACCTCGGCTCGAGCCGAGGGTGATGCATCGATCCACCGCCCACGGTATCAAGACGACGATGGGCTGGCCGGGAACCGGCGTCGCGGTACTTTCGAGTGAACGAACGATTTCGGTCACTCCCCGATGACCTCCGCCCACGCGCCTCGACGTTCTGATCTTAGCTTCATCTCGCCAACACTTAATGGCGGAAGCACCCACTGCGCAATCTATGACTTCGTACCCGAAACGACCCCCTGATCACAAGGCCTGGCGATACGTGAAGTTCACCGCGGATTCAGGTGCCTTCTTCAGGGCAGCGAGGTACAGCTCCAGGTCCACGGTGAGCAGAGGCGTTTCGGCGGAGACGACTTCCAGGATCGCAGCGTCGGTCAGTCCAAGTTGGCTGAACGCACTGTTGTGAGAGGCATCCACGCTAGCGACGATAATCTCTTGACTGTTCTCAATCAGGCTCCGGAGTACGTTGAAGAACAGGGAACGTTCAGGGTCGTTGTGGTAGGCGAGCAGGTTGGACGCTTCGGTAAGCGTGTTCGGCGTAACGAACAGTAATTTGTCTCCTATCTCAACCTCGACCAGACGGTCGTAATCGTCCACGGAGAAGCGCTTCAGCCGGCGGTGTTTGTTAATCAAGTGTCGACTTGTCATGCCCACGACGAGCAGAACGAGCAGGTTCGCGTCGATAACCCATCCAGTCTGGCGCATAGGCTCAGTCCAGTGAGCGATGCTTTACTGACTTGACACTACCGTCGCTGTTATTGACATTAACGATCTTGTAGACACGGCGTGCTGTAACCCCGCCAAGGGATGCCGCCATGGACTGAAGTACATTCGGTGCAGACCATTTCCGAGTGAAACCAATCGTTATTTTCCAGACGTCCGAGCTGTTATCGAACTCGACCTCTTCAAGCATAGCGTCACTGATCGGTTCTTCGGCAAAGAGATCGCGAACATATTCCTTGGCGATCCGCGCGGCTTGCTTCACGTCCATTTTTACCAGCCCTTCCATTCGTACACGTTACAATGTTATCTGAATCCTGACGTCCTGTAAACGGTACCTCCCCGGCCGTGTGCACCCTTGTGGTCCGCAAAAAGTCTATCCAGTGTTGATTGCGCGTTTTAGACCTGACATGGTCGGCTGCTTCTGGCCTGTTTTCTTTTTTGCGGATCACAACCCTTTCGGCGAAGTGGAGGAGCGACGTTCTTTTTCCACGACTTCAGGGACGCATCCGCGGGACGGTTGGCCAGCCCCTCGACCGGTTTGCCTGAAACCTAAAGACACGCGCTCTTGAGGATGCGGATGTAGCCGGTCTTGCCGGCGGCGTTGTCACCGTAGACCACGGTGAGATTTGGCCCGAACTTAAGAGACTGGCTTTCCGCAAGGGCATTCACGTCCCGGTGAGGCGTTGTTGCACCGCTCTGGCTGAGAGCAAAATGCGCCTCTTGTGGTGGCCGAGGTATGTTCGACCATGAAGTATCCCAAGCGCAGCCAGTACAAGCACGCGAAGCAGAAGAAGTACCACGTTCGCAACTGAGCGGAATACAACGAAGGGCTGCGCCGCCGAGGCGATTTGACGGTCTGGTTTGACGAGGAGGCAATCGCGAACTGGATGGCCGACAAGACCGGTAAGCCTGGCGGTCAACGGGTCTATTCAGACATGGCTATTGAAACGGGCCTAGTTGTCCGGATGGTGTACAAGCTCGCCTACCGACAAACCGAAGGCTTCTTGCACTCGATCGCCTCGCTGCTCGGGCTCGGTATCGAGATCCCGGACTACTCGACGTTGTGTCGGCGCTCGAGGTTGCTCCGCAAGAAGCTGCGGATTCCGAAAGCCGCGAGCACTCAACCCATCCACCTGATGATCGATAGCACGGGCTTGAGGATTCATGTTGGAACCGCCCGCAAACCGCCAAAGCAGCGCGCATGGCGCAAGTTGCACATCGCCGTTGATCGCGAGACCGGCAACATTGTTGCGTCCGAACTGACGGCGTCACGAGCTCGCGACGCAACCCGAGTCCCCGCTTTGCTAACACAGATTCAAGCACCTCTAGTGTCGGTGGCGGCGGACAGTGCATTCGACAAGGAAGCGGTCTACGAAGCGATCGAAGCGCACAGCCCTGGACGAAGGACGCGCGTGGTGATTCCGCCGCAACGAAACGCGACGCTCAATCAGAATTCGAACACCGCCATGCAGGAGCGCGACCGCCATATTCGTGCCATCGAAAGACACGGCCGACGTGAATGGTACAAGCTCTCAGGCTGCACCAAGCGAAGCATGGTGGAGAACGCGGTCTATCGTTACAAAGCGATCATCGGGCCCGAGATGCGGACACGAACGTTGGCGAGGCAACGAGTTGAACACCGAATTGGGTGCGAGATACTCAACAAGATGACCGCGCTCGGGATGCCCGATACGTACTGCGCCGGGTGACTCTACGACCGGCACAGGGAGGTCAGCGATTTGCTCCGGGCCGTGCAACAACGCCGACGAGGTGCCGGAGCGGTGGAACTGGGTCTACCCAATCATGATGACACGCAACAAGCATCTCTATGCCGCCTCTCAGCAACTTTGGAGGTCGCTCGATGAAGGGAAGACTTGGGACAAGATCAGCCCGGATCTGACGCGCGCCGATCAGGAGACGATGGGCCCTTCGGGGGGACCTATTGTTCTAGATCAGGACGGCCCGGAAATCTACGCGACCATTTTCGCCGTCGCTCCGTCGGAGGTGGACGCGGATACGATCTGGGTCGGCTCAGACGATGGTCTCGTTCACGTCAGCAACGGCGGGGCCGATTGGATCAACGTCACGCCACCTGACATGGCTGCCAACACGCGAGTCAGCCTGATCGAAGCCTCGCCGCACGACGCTGCAACCGCCTTTGTCGCGGCTAAGCGCAACCAGATGGGAGATCGGGCTCCTCACATCTGGAAGACGCACGACTCCGGGAAGACCTGGAAGCGGATCGTCAATGGAATCCGAGCGGACGATTTTGTTCACGCCATTCGGGAAGACCCCCAACGAGCCGGACTGCTCTACGCCGGGACCGAACATGGCGTGTACGTTTCCTTCGACGAAGGGGATCTCTGGAAGTCGCTTTCCCTAAACTTGCCCGACGTTCAAGTACCGGATCTCGTCGTGGAAGGCCGTGATCTCGTCATCGCAACGCATGGGCGTTCTTTTTATGTGTTGGATGACCTCTCACCCCTCAGGCAAATGGCCCCTGGCCAATCCACTCCTGCCGTTCACCTCTTCAAGCCGTCCGACGCCGTCCGTCGTGCCTATACCGCTAACATCGATTTCTATCTGGAATCCGTGACGGAACCCATTCGTCTGGAGGTTCTCGACGGCAAAGGGGCTTTGGTGCGTGAGCTCCGTGTCAGAGGAGCCGACTCCAGAATTCAACCCTCGGCGGGACAGGGCAGTGGGAGACAACGTGGCGGAGGCTCGGGAGTGAAGGCCGGGCTCAATCGGTTACGTTGGGATCTCCGTTGTCCCGGCGCCACGGTCTTCGAAGGCATGATTCTCGAAAGCTCAAACCCAAGGAACGGTCCATGGGCCCCGCCGGGACGGTACGCGGTCAAGCTCACGGTGGGCAATCAAAGCTGGACCCAACCGCTCACCGTTCTCAAAGACCCGCGCCTTGGTCAGGTTACGCAGCAAGATCTGCAAGAGCAATTCACCCTGGCAATGAAAGTTCGAGACCGAGTCAGCGCCGCTAACGAGGCCGTTATCTTGATTAGGAAGTTGAAGACTCAGATGGATGACGATCGAATTACCGGTGAGCCGGAGCTCCAGAAGCCGCTCGCCGAGCTGAAGAACCGCTTGAGCCTCGTGGAAGCCGAGCTCTACCAGGTGAAGAATCAGAGTCCGAAGGACAAAATTGCCTTCCCGATCCGGCTCAACGACCGGCTTGCCGGGCTGTTTGCGCTCGTGCAGGAGGCGGACGGTGCTCCGAACCGGGCTCACTACGAGGTCTTTGAGCAACTTTCATCGGAGCTCGATGGGCACTTGGCCGAGTTGGACCAGCTCCTTGAAAACGACCTCGCGGCAGTCAACGAGCGGCTGTCTGAAAAACGTCTTCGTCTGGTCACAAAATAGGTCCCGTCCGGCGGAATTCGGTACGCTTTCCCAGCACGTCGTTGAGCTTGGGTATACAATCGCCCCTACGCAAAGATGGGGGTTGGCGATGAAATCGACATTCGCAGTGACTGCTCTTTTGGCTGCGTTTGTGGCTTACACGACGATCGCCATGGCGCAGTCCAACCATTTCGAGATGATGGACGTCTTTCAGCTCGAGTTTGCCTCCGATCCACAAATCTCGCCTGACGGAAAGCACATTGTCTATGAGCGCAACTCGATGGACATCATGGAAGACCGTCGGAGAACCGAGCTGTGGACGGTAGACGCCGACGGCAGCAACCACCGCAAGCTAACGAGTAGATCCGTTGGCGAGTCTTCACCCCGCTGGTCACCCGACGGCTCCATGCTCGCCTACCTGTCCAAAGAGGAAGGCAAGACCCAGATTTTTCTGCGCTGGATGGACACGGGCCAATCGGCGGTTTTAACGCAAGTGCTCGACTCGCCGCGACAAATCGCCTGGTCTCCGGACGGTCAATACATTGCTTTTTCCATGCTCGTGCCCGAGCCGGAGCCTTCGCTGGCCACGCTTCCGGCAAAACCGAAAGGAGCCAAGTGGGCCGACCCGCCCAAGCTGATCGAGCGGGTCCGCAATCGCGCGGACGGCACAGGGTATCTTCCGCATGGATTCAATCATCTCTTCGTTGTTCCCGTCTCTGGAGGCACGGCAAGGCAAGTCACGACGGGCGACTTCCACCATCGCAGCGCGCTCTCCTGGACTCCGGACAGCAAGACGCTCGTCTTCTCGGCGAACCGGAACGAGAACTGGGAGTACGAGTTCAAAAACTCGGAGATCTACTCG
Organism: Candidatus Marinacidobacterales bacterium; assembly: GCA_965237955.1. GTDB lineage: Bacteria > Acidobacteriota > Vicinamibacteria > Marinacidobacterales > SMYC01. The sequence goes on from OZ250169.1 coordinate 7,979,416, forward strand.
GTCTCGCTCGAGGACGGAGAAATCCGGGCGCTGACGGACAAGAACGGCCCTGACGAGAGCCCCGTGGTCTCGCCAGACGGGAACAGCATCGCCTACCTGGGTTACGACGACAAGATCCGAACCTATCAGGTGACCGAGCTTCACATCATGAACATCGACGGCACGGGTAAAGGCCGTCTCACCGAATCGCTGGACCGCAGTGCTTCCGATCCGGTCTGGTCGAGCGACGGCCGCGGCCTGTTCTTCCAGTATGACAGCGAAGGCAACACGAAGATCGCCCACGTCACGCTGGACGGTGAAGTGCGCGTTCTTGCACACGACCTCGGAGGTACCTCCTACGGTCGTCCGTATGGCGGCGGCTCGTTCTCTGTAGCGGAAAGCGGTGCCTTTGCTTTCACGCTCACGCGGCCGGAGCGCCCGGGCGACGTCGCGCTGGGAACGCTTAGTGGTTCGCGCGTCAAGTATCTCACCGCGCTCAATGACGACCTGCTAGCGCACAAGACAGTCGGGGCGGTCGAAGAAATCTGGTTCGACTCATCCTTCGATGGACGGAAGATTCAAGGCTGGATTGTCAAGCCGCCCGACTTCGACCCACAGCGCAAGTACCCGTTGATTCTCGAGATCCACGGCGGCCCCATCTCGAACTACGGCGATCGTTTCTCCGCCGAGTTACAGCTTTACGCCACCGCGGGCTACGTGGTCCTCTATACGAATCCACGCGGAAGCACGAGCTACGGCGGAGAGTTCGGCGATCTTCTTTACCACAATTATCCGGGCGAGGATTACGACGACGTGATTTCGGGCGTCGACGCGGTGATCGCCAAGGGATATGTCGACGACTGTAACCTGTTCGTCACAGGTGGGAGCGCGGGTGGCATCCTTACGGCCTGGATCGTGGGCAAGACCAACCGCTTCACTGCCGCGGTAGCAGCAAAGCCGGTCATCAACTGGTACAGCAAGGTTCTGGTCGCGGACAACTACTACGTCTACCACAACTACCGCTACCCCGGCTCACCCTGGGAGAACCCCGAAGCCTACATGAAGTTCTCCCCTATCTCCCTCGTGGGGAATGTGGAGACACCGACGCTGCTTCTGACGGGCGACGCCGACTTGCGCACACCTTTGTCGGAGTCCGAGCAGTTCTTCCATGCGCTGCTGCTGCGGCGGATCGACACCGCGGTCGTGCGCATTCCTGGAGCGTCCCACAACATCGTGGCGCGGCCGAGCCAGCTCATCGCCAAGGTAGCGAACATCATCGCCTGGTTCGAGCGCTACCGCGACGAGGGACCGGGGACGGCGACGACCGAGCAGCCTTAACGGTTTCTTCTCTTAGGTCACGATGTCGATTAGCCCCGCGCAGCATAGGAAACTGGGGTTGTTCAAGGTACCGATAACGTCTCCATGGATTCAGACTGCGAAAGCCTCAGGAAGAAGATGATTGGAAAGCCGTATTCTGGAAAACCGACGAAAGGAGGAAAGGATGCTTAAGAAGCATAAGATCTTGTTGGCATTGGTACTTGTTGGGGGATTAACATTTGTTGGTTTTCTAACGAGCTGCAAGATTTCAGAAGTAGAACCGGCGTTGTTGCACGGCCCGGAGCAAATCGCTGACCTCCCTGTGCCGGTTGCAGAGTCACCCGGCGCAGTACGTATCGGGCATCCCGAGCGCAGCCATCTTGTTGAGTATCTCGCACCCAATTCGGTGTTCAACTCGTTGCCTCGCCAACGTTCGAGCCCGCATCTCCGGCCCGATGATCGCCTTGTAACGATAGACCGCGTTCTCCACCATGCTTCGCTTGGTGTAGCCTGAGAGCTTGTACCATTCACGTCGGCCGTGTCTTCCGATTGCACGAATATGGCGATCGCGCTCCTGCATGGCGGTGTTCGAATTCTGACTGAGCGTCGCGTTTCGTTGCGGCGGAATCACCACGCGCGTCCTTCGTCCAGGACTGTGCGCTTCGATGGCTTCGTAGACCGCTTCCTTGTCGTATGCACTGTCCGCCGCCACCGACACTAGAGGTGCTTGAATCTGTGTTAGCAAAGCGGGGACTCGGGTTGCGTCGCGAGCTCGTGACGCCGTCAGTTCGGACGCAACAATGTTCCCTGTCTCGCGATCAACGGCGATGTGCAACTTGCGCCATGCGCGCTGCTTTGGCGGTTTGCGAGCGTTTCCAACATGAATCCTCAAGCCCGTGCTATCGATCATCAGGTGGATGGGTTGAGTGCTCGCGGCTTTCGGAATCCGCAGCTTCTTGCGGAGCAACCTCGAGCGCCGACACAACGTCGAGTAGTCCTGGATCTCGATACCGAGTCCGAGAAGCGAGGCGATCGAGTGCAAGAAGCCTTCGGTTTGTCGGTAGGCGAGCTTGTACACCTTCCGGACAACCAGGCCCGTTTCAATCGCCATGTCTGAATAGACCCGTTGACCGCCAGGCTTACCGGTCTTGTCGGCCTTCCAGTTCGCGATTGCCTCCTCGTCAAACCAGACTGTCAAATCGCCCCGGCGGCGCAGCCCTTCGTTGTATTCCGCCCAGTTGCGAACGTGGTACTTCTTCTGCTTCGCGTGCTTGTACTGGCAGCGCTTGGGATACTTCATGCTCGAACATACCTCGGCCACCACCATAGGCGGATTTCGCTCTCAGCCAGAGCGGTGCAACAACGCCCAGCTGAGTTGCAGATCGAAATGGCACGGCCACCGCGACCGTAGCAGCGCCGATCAAGGCGCCTAGAGCTTCCAAGCCACCGTGCCTTCCGGGTGGTCGTACCATCCAGGATCTTCGTAAGACGTGATGCCCTCCCGAATCTTGACCACGGTAAACATGCCACCCATTTCGATCGGACCGAAGGGTCCATCGCCCGTCATCATCGGAAGCGTATTGCGCACGCCTCTCATATGCGCGGCATGGCTCGCGTGCTCGGCCATTCCGGTCTCTCCCATGGCCATGTAGCCGAGAACCAACTTGGAGATCTTTGAACCCACATCCGATTGGTCTACCCCGATGACATTGGGAATGTCATGCTCCATGACATTCATCGCGTGATGGTTCTTGTGACAGTGCAAAGGCCAGTCGCCGGGGTTGTCGGCTACGAATTCCACAACACGACAAGTTCCGGGAGCCACGTTCATGGTGGTCTCGGGCCAGTAAGCGGTGTCCGGCAGCTGTCCGCCATCGGTTTCCACGACTCGAAAAGAGTGTCCATGAATGTGGATGGGGTGGGAATCCATACTCAAATTCGCGAAACGGATCCTCACCCTCTGGTCCTTTCGAACCACGAGCGGAGAGGTTCCAGGATAGGCTCTTGCATTGAACGTGAACGTGTTGAAATCGGTAATGATGTTCGGGTTTGGTGTGAACGAGCCCGGCTCCACGTACCATTCCGCAAGAAAGACGGCAAAGTCGCGATCGATGGGCTGCGCTCGCCGCTTCGGGTGAATCACTAGAAAGCCCATCATCCCCATTGCCATCTGGACCGTTTCATCGGCATGCGGGTGATACATGTAGGTTCCGTGCTGTCGCAGGGTGAACTCGTAGGCAAAGGTTTCCCCTGGCTTGATGTGCGGTTGCGTCAGACCTCCGACACCATCCATGCCGTTGGGCAGAATAATCCCGTGCCAGTGAATCGTGGTGTGCTCGGGAAGACGATTGGTCACGAGAAGGCGAACGCGATCGCCCTCGACGGCCTCAATAGTCGGACCAGGGGTCATCCCGTTATAGCCCCAACAGTTCACCATCATGCCAGGGGCAAATTCGCGCTTGACCGGCTCGGCGATGAGATGAAACTCCTTGACGCCGTCCTTCATCACGTAAGGGAGCGTGGCTCCGTCCGGAGTTTCGACCGGGGTGTAACCCAATGGGTCGGCGGCGGTGCCGCTGCTGGAGCCGGCGCGCGTTAGTCCGGCAAGTCCGGTTGCGGCTGCTGCACTCTGCCAAAAACCACGTCGGGTGAACTTCATGGTGTGACCTCCTTCTTCGGCTCGGGCCGTTCAGACGTTTTCTGAGTACTCGGTCCAAGGCGCCCACCGAGCGCTCTTTCGAGCTCTACACGCGCAATCCAATAGTCACGCCACGCTTCGATATAAGCGCGCTCGGTCTCCACTTCGCGCTCCCGCGCCGCGAGCAGGTCGTAGGTGCCCTGCAGCATCATGTTGTATTGCTCGAGCGTAAGCTCCACAATCTGTTGTCGCTGCGGGAGCAGCCGATCACGGTAATACTCGGTCAACTCACGCGACGCGATCATGAAGTCTCGCGCCAGACGGACTTCCGAGCGCGCGTGAATCGAAAGATTCTCCAAACGACGTTGCGACTGAAGAAGTTGGGACTCTAGCCGCGCGACCGCGGCCTGCCCCTGATCAAAAATGGGGATCTGGATCCCGAGCGACGGCCCAGTCACACGCCGGCCATCCGGGTCTTTCTCGGATTCGACACCGATCTCGATGCCTACGGGAAAAAATCGAGTACCTTTGGTAAGCGCTAGCGCGCGTGCCAACTGCTCGACCCCCTTCCGCGCGGCGGCCACATCGAATCTCTGCTCGAGCGCGACGGCCTCGAAGGACTCCGGGTGCGGATCCGTGCGAGGGAGAGAGGGCAGCCCTCTTCCAGCGCGCCAACGAACCTCTTCGCCCCATAGTCCCATGTGACGGTTCAGCGCCTCGCGTCGTCGACGTAGGTCGAGCTCGGCCTTCACGATATCGACGCGTATCTGATTGTAAACAGCCCGATGTTGCTCCAGATCGAGCTCGTTCAAGTTGCCAGCTTGCTCCTGAACTGCGGCGAACTCAGAAGCGGCCAGACGGATCTCCCCCATCAACTCGAGTCGCTCGAGCAACTCTTGGCTGGCGAGGAGCTCATAGAAGGCCGTTTTCACATCAGCTGCCAGCCGAATCACTTCGTCGGCGACGCGCAGCTTCGTGCGTTCGAGCTCAACGCTCGCAAGCTCCTTCTTGAGTGGCAGGATGAAGACATCCAGGAAGTCGAGAGCAAGACCCACCTCGGAACGGCTCCAGTGAAACGCCTGGTTGCTGATACGTGACGCCTGAGCCAGATCGGCTTGAGAGATGCCAATCTCCTCGAAACTTGCGAGAAGCGCGCGATTGTTCAAAAGGGCGATGCGCACGGCCGTGTCGACGTCAATCGACTCGGCCAGGAGATCGTGAACGACCTGTCGGGTCACTTCCGTCTGCTCGGCGTTCCGGGGCCATTCAGGTGCATGGCCCGAACGAGAGGCGACCTTCTGTCGCATGTCCTCGAACGCCGGTCGAGGATTGGTACTCGCGCATCCGCTCAGCCCGAGTAGCGCCACGCTCCCGAGAAGCGAGCCTCCGAGGAAGCGCGCGATGTAACGAAGAGCGTTACTCACGGGACCGGATCCTCTCTCAGCACGAGCGTCATCCCGCAACGAGGGCAGCTGCTCCCCTCCTCGCCGGTAACGTCCGGGTGCATCGGACAGGCGTAAACCATCTCAGCCATCTCGTGGTGGTGCTGCGAATGGGAGCTCGCGGGCGATGGACTCTCCGATCCAGCCTCTGACTCCTCGTTGGAGTCCGCGGAAAGACCCGTGCTATATGGAGACTCCCCGCCAATCGCCGCACGGGGATCGCTGGGATCCGGCTGCGACAGCTGCGAAATCGTGACCGAGCACCCGGAAGCGAGCACGGCCGCGACCCACACCAGACTCGCGCTGGATGGTAAATAACGAGACGACAACATTTTGCTAATGAGTGTCATTTCTCGACCTCAACACTGGTAAGCCAAGCGAAAGGGATTCCCGCGAACTGGGAAAGTGATCGGATTGTGCGCTCGCGGGAGCGACTAGCGAGGTTGTCGCCTCAAATCAACAAGACGGTGCTGCGGACATAGGGAAGGAGAGGATTGGTCAGGCTGACGGACGCCTCGCGGAGCACGCCGTATGAAGGGATGTCCGTTTCAATCGGAAGACGTTCGAGTGGAGCAGCAAACTTCGAGGCTTTGGCGGCAACTTTCTCGAAGCGCGACGCCGAGACCATCCTCCAGCTCGCGTGGTTGCTGCAGCCCTCGTTCTCTGAAGGCTCGGGCGTTTCGTCGTGACAGTTCCCCGGGCTCCTAGGCACGGAAGAGCTGTGCTCCGCACTCTGGTGGATGGCATGTGTCTCCTCGCATGGGAGCGCGAGGCACTGGGCAAGGCATTGACCCTGAGCGACGATGGAAAAACACAGCATCAACAGCGTCGCTCGAAGCATCCGTGTTCCAGCCATCAGGCTCTAATTATAGGTCAATTGAAAGATACACCAAACTCACTCTCGAACAATCGGCTCGCTCGTACCGCCCACCGAAAGATGATACAAGAACTCTATTAGTTGGAGATAAAATCATGAGGTCATTCGTCGCTATCGCAACGTTCACCGCGATCCTCTTCTCGTCTGCTTTCGCCTCTTCTCATGAACGGAAGGCGTTGTTGCACGGCCCGGAGCAAATCGCTGACCTCCCTGTGCCGGTTGCAGAGTCACCCGGCGCAGTACGTATCGGGCATCCCGAGCGCAGCCATCTTGTTGAGTATCTCGCACCCAATTCGGTGTTCAACTCGTTGCCTCGCCAACGTTCGAGCCCGCATCTCCGGCCCGATGATCGCCTTGTAACGATAGACCGCGTTCTCCACCATGCTTCGCTTGGTGTAGCCTGAGAGCTTGTACCATTCACGTCGGCCGTGTCTTTCGATTGCACGAATATGGCGATCGCGCTCCTGCATGGCGGTGTTCGAATTCTGACTGAGCGTCGCGTTTCGTTGCGGCGGAATCACCACGCGCGTCCTTCGTCCAGGACTGTGCGCTTCGATGGCTTCGTAGACCGCTTCCTTGTCGTATGCACTGTCCGCCGCCACCGACACTAGAGGTGCTTGAATCTGTGTTAGCAAAGCGGGGACTCGGGTTGCGTCGCGAGCTCGTGACGCCGTCAGTTCGGACGCAACAATGTTCCCTGTCTCGCGATCAACGGCGATGTGCAACTTGCGCCATGCGCGCTGCTTTGGCGGTTTGCGAGCGTTTCCAACATGAATCCTCAAGCCCGTGCTATCGATCATCAGGTGGATGGGTTGAGTGCTCGCGGCTTTCGGAATCCGCAGCTTCTTGCGGAGCAACCTCGAGCGCCGACACAACGTCGAGTAGTCCTGGATCTCGATACCGAGCCCGAGAAGCGAGGCGATCGAGTGCAAGAAGCCTTCGGTTTGTCGGTAGGCGAGCTTGTACACCTTCCGGACAACCAGGCCCGTTTCAATCGCCATGTCTGAATAGACCCGTTGACCGCCAGGCTTACCGGTCTTGTCGGCCTTCCAGTTCGCGATTGCCTCCTCGTCAAACCAGACTGTCAAATCGCCCCGGCGGCGCAGCCCTTCGTTGTATTCCGCCCAGTTGCGAACGTGGTACTTCTTCTGCTTCGCGTGCTTGTACTGGCAGCGCTTGGGATACTTCATGCTCGAACATACCTCGGCCACCACCATAGGCGGATTTCGCTCTCAGCCAGAGCGGTGCAACAACGCCGCTCGAGGGCGCGAGAGTCTGCGGGGTCGAAAGACGCGGCAAGTTCCTCGTTTTTGATCTGGGACGAGCGCGTTCGGCGGTGCTCGTGCACTTGGGGATGACGGGGACGTTCGCGCGCGTGACTAAAAAGGCAGAGCTCCCCAAGTTCACCCGCGCGACGCTCGAGCTGTCTCGCGGCGAGCGCATTGCTTTTCTCGACCGACGACGGCTCGGGGAGTTTCGCCTCGTTACGGAAAAGGAAAAAAAGCGCCTCGACGCGCTCGGAGTGGAGCCTCTGGAGCGTGAGTTCACACCCGCTCGCCTTTACGAGCTCGTGCAAAAGTCCGCGCGTCCGATCAAGATTTTTCTCATGGATCAGAAACGCATCGCGGGGATTGGAAACATCCATGCCGCCGAAGCTCTTTTTCTCGCCGGTATCCATCCGGAGCGAAGCGCGTCCGGACTGACACGAGAAGAAAGCGTGCTCCTCGCCCGTTACATCCGCCGCGAGCTCCGGGCTGAGATCGCGCGATCGCGCTCGGAAAACCTCAGGTATCTACAGCAGGGCGAAGCGAACCGGTTCCGGGTGTACGGGCACGCGGATGAGCCGTGCCCGCGATGTGGTGCGTCGATTGCAAAACTCGTCCAAGGGGGGCGATCCAGCTACTATTGCCCCGAGTGCCAACCCAAGAGGAAATGACATGAACCGCGAAGATCTGAGCCTGTCGACACGAGCCATCCATTCAGGCGCGAGTGGACCGCGCGAGAATCGACCCGTCGTCCCGCCCATCCATTTGTCCGCGACGTTCGAATCGAAAGACGTCGACGAGCAAGTTGCCATCGAAGAGGCGAAAGCCGATATGTTCTACACCCGCTACGGCAATCCTACCCTCACGATTGCCGAGCGCACCGTCGCCTAGTCCCCTGGAACAGAAAAAGCTAGACAACACCGGCCCTTCTGTGATCTGCTAAATGCATGAAACACAAGGGCCGGCGAAAAGCCGAATTGAAGCTGTCGTCTCAAGAAAGCGAAGCGCTGACGCGACTGGCGCGACGCAGCCGTAGTTCGCCGCACCAAGCCTTCCGAGCGAAGATCGTGCTGGATTGCGCGGCGGGTCTGACGAATATGGAAGTTGCTAGGAAGATGCACACCATGAGGAGCACGGTGGGCAAGTGGCGAAGACGCTTTGTAGAACAACGAATGGAAGGGTTGTACGACGAACCTCGGCCGGGAGCGGCTCGCAAAATCGGCGATGACCAGATCGAGGAAGTCGTGACCAAGACGCTGGAGACGACTCCAAAGGGGAGAACCCATTGGAGTACGCGCTCGATGGCCAAGCATCTTGGGCTGAGTCATTCGACGATTGGACGTATTTGGCGAACGTTCGGGCTTCAACCGCACCGCTCGGAATCGTTTCGTCTCTCGCAAGACCCACAACTGGTCGAAAAAGTACGCGACGTTGTTGGCCTGTATATGAACCCACCGGATAACGCGGTCGTCCTGTGCGTCGACGAGAAATCGCAGATTCAAGCGCTCGAGCGTGCTCAACCTGTCCTGCCCATGAGCTTGGGCCAGCCCGAGCGACAAACCCACGACTACATTCGGCATGGAACGACTGACCTGTTTGCCGCACTCGACGCCGCAACAGGTGAAGTCTTCGGAAAGTGCTACGCGCGACATCGAGCGCTAGAGTTCAAGAAGTTCCTCGCTGAGATCGAAGCAGCCGTTCCCAGCGAGTTGGACATCCACGTCGTGCTCGACAATCTCGCCACGCACAAGACACCGGCGATCAAACGCTGGCTTTCCAAGCGACCTCGGTTCCACTTTCACTTCACACCGACACACGCCTCTTGGCTCAACTTCGCTGAGCGCTTCTTTGGCTTGCTCACCGAACACGCCTTGCGACGAGGCTCGCACACGAGCGTGCCTCAGCTCCGCGTTGCGATACAAGACTATCTCGATGCTCACAACGAGAACCCAAAGCCGTTCAAGTGGACGAAATCCGCCGACCAAATCCTCGAAACCATCGCTCGGTTCGCCCAGCGAACGCTCGATACACATGGCAAATCGAATTTGGACAGTAATTAAAGATCCAGGGGACTAGCTCGAAGGAGCAGAATCGGCCGCGGTGTTCGGCTCGGGGATGGCCGCCATTACCACGACGCTTCTCGCGCACTTGCAGCGGGGCGACCACGCGGTCTTTCAGCGCGAGGTTTACGGCGGAGTCCATCGATTTGCCTACGAGCTCCTTCCGCGCTACGGCGTCGACGTCAGCTGGTTCGAGGCCACCGATGTCTCCGGCTTCGAAAGCGCGATTCGAGACAACACCAAAGTGGTGTACGTAGAATCACCGACGAACCCGACGTTGAAGCTCGTGGATATCGAGCGCGTCACGTCGGTAGCGAGACCACGAGGCATCGTCTCACTCATTGATTCGACGTTCGCCACTCCGCTCAACACCCAGCCGCACACGCTCGGCGTCGACGGCGTCCTGCACTCCGCTAGGCGTTGTTGCACCGCTCTGGCTGAGAGCGAAATCCGCCTATGGTGGTGGCCGAGGTATGTTCGAGCATGAAGTATCCCAAGCGCTGCCAGTACAAGCACGCGAAGCAGAAGAAGTACCACGTTCGCAACTGGGCGGAATACAACGAAGGGCTGCGCCGCCGGGGCGATTTGACAGTCTGGTTTGACGAGGAGGCAATCGCGAACTGGAAGGCCGACAAGACCGGTAAGCCTGGCGGTCAACGGGTCTATTCAGACATGGCGATTGAAACGGGCCTGGTTGTCCGGATGGTGTACAAGCTCGCCTACCGACAAACCGAAGGCTTCTTGCACTCGATCGCCTCGCTTCTCGGGCTCGGTATCGAGATCCCGGACTACTCGACGTTGTGTCGGCGCTCGAGGTTGCTCCGCAAGAAGCTGCGGATTCCGAAAGCCGCGAGCACTCAACCCATCCACCTGATGATCGATAGCACGGTCTTGAGGATTCATGTTGGAAACGCTCGCAAACCGCCAAAGCAGCGCGCATGGCGCAAGTTGCACATCGCCGTTGATCGCGAGACAGGGAACATTGTTGCGTCCGAACTGACGGCGTCACGAGCTCGCGACGCAACCCGAGTCCCCGCTTTGCTAACACAGATTCAAGCACCTCTAGTGTCGGTGGCGGCGGACAGTGCATACGACAAGGAAGCGGTCTACGAAGCCATCGAAGCGCACAGTCCTGGACGAAGGACGCGCGTGGTGATTCCGCCGCAACGAAACGCGACGCTCAGTCAGAATTCGAACACCGCCATGCAGGAGCGCGATCGCCATATTCGTGCAATCGAAAGACACGGCCGACGTGAATGGTACAAGCTCTCAGGCTACACCAAGCGAAGCATGGTGGAGAACGCGGTCTATCGTTACAAGGCGATCATCGGGCCGGAGATGCGGGCTCGAACGTTGGCGAGGCAACGAGTTGAACACCGAATTGGGTGCGAGATACTCAACAAGATGGCTGCGCTCGGGATGCCCGATACGTACTGCGCCGGGTGACTCTGCAACCGGCACAGGGAGGTCAGCGATTTGCTCCGGGCCGTGCAACAACGCCGTTCGGAGGCAACAATGGTGCCCGTCTTGCGCAAAACGGCGATGTGCAACTTGCGCCATGCGCGCTGCTTTGGCGGTTTGCGGACGGCTCCAACATGAATCCTCAAGCCCGTGCTATCGATCATTAGGTGGATGGGTTGGTTGCTTGCGGCTTTCGGAATCCGCAGCTTCTTGCGGAGCAGCCTCGAGCGCCGAGACAACGTCGAGTAGTCCGGGATCTCGATACCGAGCCCGAGAAGCGAGGCGATCGAGTGCAAGAAGCCTTCGGTTTGGCGGTAGGCGAGCTTGTACACCATGCGGACAACCAGGCCCGTTTCAATCGCCATGTCTGAATAGACCCGTTGACCGCCAGGCTTACCGGTCTTGTCGGCCTTCCAGTTGGCGATTGCCTCCTCGTCAAACCAGACTGTCAAATCGCCTCGGCGGCGCAGCCCTTCGTTGTATTCCGCCCAGTTGCGAACGTGGTACTTCTTCTGCTTCGCGTGCTTGTACTGGCTGCGCTTGGGATACTTCATGGTCGAACATACCTCGGCCACCACCATAGGCGGGTTTTGCTCTCAGCCAGAGCGGTGCAACAACGCCTCTCACTGGTTAGAACGGGACTCCGAGGCGGACGTAGTAGCGGACTCCTTCCCCTTCGGCCAGCGGAAACGCGACCCCGATGCGCAGCCGGTGCGGGACTTGGTAGAAGGTAAGCAAGTCCGTGCTTAGCTCGAACCCCGCTGATATCAGGGGAAGGGGTCTCGGGTACTCCACATCGGAAAACGGCGTACTGGAACCCCACACGTTCCCGGCGTCGATCAAAACGGAGCCAAACAGACGATCTATATGGAAGGGCCACGCCCCGAGCCCGCGGTTGACGAGCGCGAGCGGCGCACGGAATTCGACTGATGCTGACCAGGCATGGCGTCCCGATCGTGTGGATGTCTCGTAACCCCGAACGGGTAGAGAGCCAGAAGCACCGCCCACGTGGAAGTACCCAGTGCTTGTCCCTGGACCTCTTGCGGTGCCGATGTCGGCACGCACCGCCAGAACCGGCGCCGCGAAGCCTGGTCCGGGCAGAGGCACGTAGCCTCTAAATCGGGCAATGAGATCATCGGCAGACTGATCCATCGCAGAGCGACCAGCGAGCGTCCCTGGAACGTTCAGGTCATTGCGCGTCCGGGCGCGCACGAACATTGACGCCCCGCGCGCTTTTCCCATCTGGAACGCGTGCGATCTAGCGGTGGAGACGCTCAGCGAGACGGTGAATTCGCTCAAGGTGCTGCTCGGACGCGTAAGCTGGTAGCGGTCGGTCGACTGCAGAATGTCGTCCAAGAGTTCCCGGTCGCTCTGCACCAAGCCTCCGGAGACGGTGAACGCGACTGGCGTGCGCATTCTGGGACGACGCAGGCTCATCGATGCCGCCACTCGCCGTTCCCGCTCGAGAACAAAGAAGGTCTCTGGCGAGCCCTCCTCCCCCGCCGGCGGGCGCCGCACCCGAACACCATCGTGGCCCCACGTCTGGGACGCCGTCAGACCGACAGTCGGGTTTCCGAGCCCTCGATACTCGTACGACATGTCGCCCTCGCCCTTGCCGCCCGATGTGAAGATCCGCAAGCCAACCTCGTAGGCGTGCCGTCCGACGAGGTCGAACCCCGACGTTCGGCCGCCGACCGCGTAGCCGAGCAACTCGGTGCGTGGAACCTCGACATCTCCAGCAGTCGTCGGCCCGGTCGCCGTCGGCTCGCGCAGCGATGGCAACCAGTACGTCGGGCGAAGTGTCGGGAGCGGTGTGTAGCCGCGTACCGTTCCGTTCAGATCACTTGTCAGCGCCTCGGCAGCGGCGTCGGCGGTGCCAGCCGTCATATCGTCAACGGCGGGAACTGTATCGAAGCGGGCAGCCGGATCGGGAGCGAGCGGCGCGGAACCGGGCTCGAACGGGACCCGCTCCACCTTCCAACCGTCGACGTGGTATCCCGAGAAGTAGATCCAGTCGCCCGCAGGATCGACGCTCGGAAACGTGGCTCCGGTGCGCATGTTCGTCAGCATAATGGGCGGGCTTGTAGTGCCGTTCTGCTGATCGACCTCGCTGGCAAGGATGTTCAAGATCCCCGTGCGATCAGACGACCAGACTAGATGGCGCCCGCTGTCGCTCCAAGTCGGCGCGAGGTCGAGCGCTCGGTCTTGCGTCACCTCGTGCACCAGACGGCCGTGGGCATCAAGGATGACGACATCGTGCAGTCCTTCGGTCCACCGCGTCGCTGCTATCCAACGCCCGTCGGGCGAGACGGCCGGGTAGGCCCAGTGGGTGTCCGCTTCAGGTGGCACGAGTTCCTCAATTGAGCCACCGCGCAGGTCGACCCGAACCAGACCGTTCGTCCCGTCGCCTTCCACCACGGCGACAGCCCATGCTTCGTCGGGCCCGACCGATGGTGCCGTCAGCCTAGTCCCCTGTATCAGAACAAACTAGATAAAGCAGAGCTTGCCGAAACCATTCTAAGTGCATGAATCTTATGAATCTTATGGGCTGGCGAAAAGCCTAACTTTGTATAGTAATCAAAGATCCAGGGGACTAGCTTCCTCCGTCACGCGCCGCACCGAACCGCCAGGCGTGACGATGTAGAGGTCACTGAAGACTCGATAGCGATCGGCGAAGTCGCGCTGGGCGAAGACAATCTGACCGGAAGGAAGGAAGTCGAACGTGGTGATATGATTCGTCCGCGTCAACGTCGAAGATGCGCTGCCGTCGGGCCGCATCGAGACGATCCTTGGATCCGACCGCCCATCTGCGCGGACGTAGACCAGAGAACGGCTGTCGGGTGACACCTTCGGGTGGACAGCTTGGCGCGCGTCCCGTGTCAGCGTCTCGGGCTCGGTGATTGGACCGAATTCGTCCAGCTCGCTCTCAAGAGCCTCAGCCAAAGCCCGCGTCTCTTCAGTCCACGCATCCCACTCGCTCGATAGCGAGACTCCGAACGCACGCCTTCCCGCGCGGTTGAGCCGATAGGGCACCCACTGCCCGGCCAGAGCCTCGACCAGGGTGGCCATACGATCCGGACCGTACTTCTTCAACAGATGTTCGAAGAAGAGCGAGCCGTACACGTACCGGCGACCGACTCCTGGCCACTCCGGTGAATTACCGCCCGCCTGTCCAATGGTCTCGAAGCGTCCTTCGAGCGCTGCGGTACGCAGCACCATCTCATGAAAGGTCCCGTGCACGCGGCCAGCGTCTGTCAGCGCCGACTCGTACCAGGTCGCAAGTCCCTCGATGACCCAACTGGGAACCATGGCTCCCGGAAAGCCAACCGGAAAGCCAGCCGGAAAGACAGCCGGAAAGATAACCGCCGCCGGAGCCCGTCCAACCAGGGCACGGAAGATCTTGCCGAACGCCCCGGCGTGGTCGAGGTGAAACACGTGCGCCAGCTCGTGCGTGACCAACTGCTCCAGCCAGTCGTCGAAGTAGGCCAGCGCGAGATGGTCGACCGGAGGCCGCGCGTAGAGCGTGATCCGGTTCGAAGGCCAGTACAGGGCCGAGCCATTCGACACATCAATGTGGTCGGTTAGGATGACATCGATCGGACCGTTCGGACCTTCGAGGAACTGCGCGGAGAGCTTGCGGTGCGCCCGCTCGGCCAAGTCAGCCACTCTCCTGCCCAGCGCTTCGAGATGCTCAGGGAAGGTGACGCGAAAGTGCTCCGTCTCAAGTGTCTGCCACGCTTCGTCCGGGGGGGGAACCTGAGCCGTTGCCGCCCCAGCCGCCAGCAGGCAGACTATCCCTGCCAGGAGGAGATACGACGCGGGACGCGGCATGGGGAGTTCTCGGTCAGTGCGAAGTAGGCGAGAAGGTGCGCGTTCGAGCCGACGAAGCCGTACCAGATATCCTCAGGAGCTTTGAGCCGTCGAGACGTAAGTCTCCCACTCCTCGTAAAGCTATTCGAGCGTCGCTTTGAGAGACTCGTGGGTTCTGACGACGTCGGCGGATCTGTTGAGGTCTTCGTAGAAACCCGGCACCGCCATTCGACCCCGTCGTGTCCAAAAATACAAACGCGATCGACGGAATGCTCGAGAGGTCAGGCCCCTGTGCCCCATCCGTCACACCGGCGAACCAGGCAATGACCGATGAGCGGTGTCGGCACTTGCCGTTGACCAGCATCAGCGTATGGTCGTGCGAGAGATTGCGCAGACTGGCTGGTCGCACCAGCGTCGCCGCATCACTGATCGGGTGCGTGGCGACATTGAACGAAGGGACCAGGGTCCGCAGCTGGTAATCGAGCGTCGTGGAGCCCTGGCTGACGACATCTTGGAACGGGATGGCGTCAATCGGGACCGGCGATTCCGTCACCGACCGTGGCTGAGCGCGACTCCCGACAACCACGACCTCCTCCTCGAACTCGAGCGCCATTTGGACATTGAGGATGGTCGCTGCACCAGCCCCGACCTCCACTTTAGCGTATACGACTTCCCGGAATCCGGACCGTGAGAACGTCACGTCGTAGGCACCAAGCTCGAACGCGCTCAGAGTGAACATGCTGCCAGTGCTATCGGTCGAAGCGGTCTGGATTGGCCCCGCAACCCCCACGGGTCGCGCCTCCACAGCGACGGCGGGCAAGCCCGCGACCGGTCACGTCGGTGACCGTGCCAGAGAGCTCCCCGGCCCGTATGCCCGCGAAGCTAGATGCCGGTGCCAGAGCGACCAGAACTACCGCCGCGGCTACAAGAACATCTGTCGAGCGCAATGCCGTGCTGTGCATTTGCGAGTACCTCCTGCCTAGGCCGGTCTGACCACGCGACGGCTCGCCTTTCGAGACATCTTCTTGGCGACGACGCTTCCTTTGTGGTTGCGGATCGAGGTTTTCCTGCTCACTGGGGCGCGCAACCCGGTCTCTTCCGCACCTGTACCACTGCCCGTAGCCGCGTAGCACTTGATGGCGGAAGCACCTGCCCTCGTCTGTCACCGGTCGGTGACTTCCAGAGACATATCCGCTCCCAAAAACTTGATGTTCAACTTCACATCCTCCCTGAGATAGATCGCAAAAATAAGGACCATCGCCACGATTACACAGACTGTCATTTTCTTCATGGCGGCCTACTTTCTGCGTGCAGGCTTGGCCAACGCCGCCATCTGACTGATCGTCGTCGCCACCTGTTTCGTTGCGGTGATCCTGCTCTTCAGCGTCCGGGCGGTCTCGCTGCAGGTTTTCGCTAGTTCCTCAAGAAGCTCCGGTAGCTTTTCTAACGCTTCCAGGCGGTATGAACGCGGGGCGTCATTGAACCGCCAAGCTTCTTCATCGGGATCCTCAAAATGGCCTTCGAGGGTGCGGATTGCGATTCCCCACTTACCGGAGACCTTGGCGTACCCAAGTGAGCGTTCCCGGAAATATTCGTAGGCTTGGTCATATTGTCCAGTGACCTTCACCCAGGTTAAAATACCTAGATTCAACTTTTGCAAGGCCGCGTCGATTTCTGAGATCGGTTTGGCGAGCTCGTCGGAAGCGACGTTCAATTCCGTAGCGGATACGACAAGCTTCTCAAAAACCGCCGAAATACGCTCAACTAGCGGCTCGTCTTGCTGGAGAGATTTTGACGCGGAGCGGGGGATAGACATGTAAACTCCTTGGACCCGACAGGCCCTGGATACACGGCACCGTACAGGTGCCATTTGTTAATCCAACCGCCAGTTAAGCGGTGGGGTTAGAAAGATCGGCTTCCACCGACGCCAGCCAAAGCAGGCATCTAACCTTGACTTGAGGTTACTACAAACGGGCTCGATCGACAAGTGATCTCCCGTGGCTCCAGCCTGTTGTGATCCCGTCCTGTGCCAAAACTAGGCCCTTTTGAAATAGACCATAAATCAGCAGCTTAGTGTCTGTGTTTGCGACCGGGCCAATAAAAGGCCCGCCGATGAAGCTCCTTCATCACCATTATAGTCGGCACCCTGGGCATCAGCGGGGGAACTGTCCGGCCCAGCAGGCTTCTGGTCAGGCTCCATCGCGGTAGGGTCGAGGGCTGGCACGGTGCTCCGTAGGCGCGGCCTATCTGTTTCTCCCCGTTTCCTGTGGGAGTGCCCGTAAGGTCAAAATACTCATGCGGCTTCCCTATGGTAGAAACGTAGCAACCCGCCAAGCCGTTCACGGGAGCGCACCATAGACACTAAGCTGCCTTGGTGCATAACTCCGGACAACTCTAAAGGAATCAGCAGGTTACGTTTTTGAGCCAAAAATAGCAGAGTCAATGGAATCAATGACTTACCTGTATTTATGCACCAAGGCACCTTCCCGCCGGGAAAGCTTTGGACTTTCCTGCCCTTGGCAACGATGACTTTGTTGGCGCCTTTGATGAGCGCCACAGCGTCTTTGCGACCCAGCTTTTTCGAGGCAGAGACGACTTCCTTCGCTTCGATTTTCTTGGCGTCCATGAACTTGGACGCTCGACCACAGCTTGTTCACCCGTTGCGGTGGTAGTACCAGTCGACTTTCTTCAGCATCCCTCTTTGTCACCCCTTGTTGGGTCCAGGTAGGAGTCTATTCTATCAATTAACATTGATAATGATGATGATGTTGCCGAGCTGTCGCCTTCACTCGAGCCGGAGAACACGGGGAGCATTCTAGCGATGTGCGGCCGTTTCACGCAGAAACTGACCTGGCGTCAGATTCACGACCTCTACAGCCTGACAGCATCGGTGGTCCCGCTGAATCTGCAGCCTCGCTACAATGGGGCGCCGGAGCAAGAATTTGCCGCGTGCAGGCTGGACGACGACGGCAACCGCACCGTGGTCCAGCTCCGCTGGGGATTGGTGCCGTCTTGGACACGAGACGTCAGGATAGCCACCCGCCTCATCAATGCCCGGTCGGAGACCATCCACACGAAGCCGTCATTCGGCGCCGCCTTCGGTTCGCGTCGATGCCTGGTGCCGGCCGATGGGTGGTTCGAGTGGCAACGGACCGGGTACGGCAAGCAGCCCTACTTTTTGGCGCTTGAGGACGGGTCGTCGCTTTCGTTTGCCGCTCTGTGGGAGCACTGGGGCAAGGGCAACAACTCCCTCGAATCCTTCACCATCATCACGACGACGGCCTCTCCAGAGCTTGCCGACATTCACCATCGACAGCCCGCCATCATCGGTCCCGACCGGTTCGACGAATGGCTCGACCCAACATCGCCGGTGCCAAGGCTACTCGACTTGGTACGCGAACCTTATTGCGGCCCTTACGAGAAGCGTGCCGTTAGTACCAGGGTGAACAGCGTTCGGAACGACGACCCGGACATTCTTACCCCCAGGTCGGGGATGGAACTCTTTTGACCGCTGGGGGCAGAAACCATTCGTGTGGTCAAATGGAACCCCTCACTGCTTGTGACATTTGCCTGTTCTTCTCGACCATTTCTCTGTTCGCGTATTTCAAATTCCCTGTTCGATCATCTTAAATTCCCTGTTATTTCGGAACAGGGAATTGCCACCTAACCGTTCGAAATTCAGATGGTTACCACGTGAAAAAACGGTCCAATCAGGCTCAAAATGACCCCAATTCCCTGTTTTTCCCTGTTATTCAATAGCTGCCAGCTGAGACCGGCTAGCTCCAAACTGCACCATCCGCCACCCAGTCTGGTCAATCGTGGCACTGCAGAGACACGTGAGATTTTCCGCGCGGTTGGGGGGGTTTTGCAGGGGTAGGTGTCACTAGAGACGCGCTAGAAGGGCGGAACGGGCCTCATTTTCGGTTTTCGTCTCTAATCCCGATTTTCGAGTGCCACGTTTGCGCCAAAGGGGGGGAGCGGGTCGCCGACAGGGCCGTGCAGCGTCGGAAAAGAGGCCGCACGAGGGGTCCAGAATCAAGGCCAGGGCAACCGCGGCGTAGCCGGCGCAGCAGCTCATCGACCTTTGGGCGGTCGAGCTCCTTCGAGCTACTCCAACCAGTTGACGCCGCAAGACACGCGACCGATATCTTCGCGGGTTTTTGTCGGCACTAAGCGACCGTCTCCAGCACCTTCAGCAGCTTCTGAATATCCGCTCGGTTGTTGAACAGCGAGACCGACACCCGAATCACCGAACTCTCCTTCTCGCGGAAGGTGACGACGATGCCCTCCTTGTCGAAGAGCTTCTGCAATGCGTCAGGATCTCGTCCGTGAGCGAAGCTGACGATTGGGGAGTTGTTGTTGGGAGGCGTCCAGACGTTGAATCCGAGACTCGCAAGCCCGTCTCTTAGCTCGTGGGCGAGCGGCAGGGTGTGCTTTTCGATGCGGTGGAGGCCGACTTCCTTCAAGTACCCGAGGCCCGCGTTCAACTGATAGATGATGTTGTAGGCGGGGGCCGCGTACTCGTACTTTCTCGCCGTCGTGTGCAGTCGGTAGTGGTAGTCGTCGAGCGTCTCGTTAGGCGCCGGGAGGTCAGCACCATGGTAGACGAACTCGGACCCCCCCCGCATGGAGACCCGAGACTGGTGGCCGTAGCGGTCCGGGCGGATCCGATCGAGGAGCTCCTCACGGACGAAGAAAGGCGCAGCGCCGTAGCTCGCGAACAGAAACTTGTACGAGTTGGTGGTGGCGAAGTCGACGCCCTCCTCGGTGAGGTTGGTGCGGAAGGCTCCGATGGCCTGGACGGCGTCGGCGTAGAGGTAAGCGCCTTTGCGGTGTGCCAAATCCGCCAGACCTCGTACGTCCTCGCGAAAGCCGTTACGATTCGAGACCCACGCCACCGACACGAGCTTCGTTTTGTCATCGATGCGGGCGTCGAAATCCTCCAGGTCCGAGCGACCGTCTCGCTGAGGCACGATACGGAGCTCGATGCCTTTCGCCTTCTCGAGTTCTCGATACAGGACGAAGGTCGTCGTGAAATGGAGCTCGTCGATCACGACGTTGTCGCCGGGTCCGAGGTCGAGAGCGCTGGCGACGATGTTCTCACCATCGCTCGTGGAGTAGAGAATGGCGATCTCTTCGGGCTTGGCGCCGAATAACGCGCCAAACCGCTCGCGCGCCTCCTCTCGAATCTCGTCCCTGCGGGAGGCGAAACCCTTGTAGGTCTTCACATCCGCATAAGCGAGGGTGGCCTCCCTCACCGCTATGGGAAAAGGTGCGCGGTTGGCAGTGTCGAGGTAGGTAAGCGTGTCGGTGATTGGGAAGTCGCGGCGCACCCCCAGAGGGTCTTCGTCGGAGGGCGCTGCCAGCGCCCGGCTCGCAGGCACGACTCCGAGGCTAGCTGCGGTGGTCTTCAAAAAAGTGCGGCGGTCAAGTGAGCTCATGAGTTTTCTCCTTTTTTTTTACTATTGAATCGATTTCAGCGTCTTGTCTGTCAGCGTTTGCCCTCTTTCGCTACCCATGCAACACCCCTGGGCTATTCGGCGATCTCCAGGCTGAATATCGTAGGGGATCGCGTCACGCCCTAATACCACATACCACGAGCATCGATCAATCGTTCGTATACCTCTGAGAGGTACTGTCAAGTTGGGCCTCTAACTGACAGAATGAGCCAATGAACAGCAAGTCGCCGAGCTACCGCGGATATCGATTTCCACCGGAGATCATCAGCCACGCCGTTTGGCTCTACCATCGCTTTTGTTTGAGCTTTCGAGATGTAGAGGACCTCCTTGCCCAGCGCGGGATCACCGTCTCGTATGAAGCGATCCGACTTTGGTGCATCAAGTTCGGTCCAGAATACGCTCGCGGGCTGAAGCGACGGCAAGGTCGCCTCGGCGATACGTGGCACCTGGACGAGGTGTTTGTAACCATCCAGGGTCAACGGCAGTATCTCTGGCGTGCGGTGGACCAAGATGGCGACGTCATCGATATCCTCGTCCAGCCTCGACGCGATCGGCGAGCCGCTAAACGCTTCTTTTGTAAGCTGCTGAAGGGGCAGGGCCGGCCACCCTGGCGGCTCGTCACCGACAAGCTGAGAAGCTACAGCGCCGCTCACCGCGAGGTCATGCCATCCGTCGTCCACTGCACCGACCAGTACCAAAACAATAGAGCCGAGGTCTCGCACGAGCCGACGCGGCAACGTGAACGGCAAATGCGACGGTTCAAATCTCCGGGTCAAGCCCAGCGATTCTTGTCCGTTCATGGACTTGTCCAAAACCTCTTCCGCGTCGGACGACACCTGTTGCAAGCGCGTCATCACCGACAGCTTCGAGGTCGCGCGTTCCTCGCTTGGGACGCAGTAACGTGAGCGGCATGACCCGAACGGAGACGTCATGCCGACGGCACCGGCTTGCTCTCGCAACGTCAACTTGACAGTACCTTCGGAATGGATGTTCACCTTCGGCTGGAATCTGCGTTCACGATGCCCCGGAATACGCAGCAAGCTGCTCTCCGACACTGGCCTCCACCAATCAGCCTCAAACTGGCCCAAATTCCCTGTCATGGTTTCCAGACTCGGATAGCTCCTTGTACTGGACCGTCTGCGGAGTCATCTTCGTTTCCTCCGTAAAACTCCGCTGGATGAATTCGAGGTTTGGCCAATTCGAATTCCGCTATTCGCCTTCTCCTCAGGCGCGATCTAGGCGTTAAGCGTCTTCTCATTGTCTGCACGATTAAGCGCAAAAACGTCCCGATAAGCCCCCAAATAGCACCAAATTGCCCGTTGATGGCCTGTTTTGCTCTCTTTCTGATAATTTCCAGCCAAGAACCGGAAGCTCCACTCAAGCCTCCCGACTGCGATAGCCGGAAAGATGTTCCCGTCGACGAATATTCGCTGATGAGACGTAAAGCTTTTTATAACAATGAGTAACGGCCGGCGGTGGCGCCGGAGGGTTCACGACACGACCTTCTTTCAGGCGTCCGGGAGATTGAAATTGCCGTATAGAAAATCTTACTAAAGCCAATTAAAATCCAGGCTCGAACGACCACCCGTCGATAATGCGTGCGGGGACCAGCACGTGACGGAGGCCGTTAAATCACTGTAGGGGAAGAGGATGGAACGAAATGGGCAGCATGGTTGAAACCCGAGAGGGCGTAAAACAGCCTTCTCCCAAAACCTGTGTACGCGTCAAGAAAGTCAAGAAATGCGCGAAACTCGAAACCTCCTAAATCTCCACTTATTTTTCTCTTTGAGGATTTCCGCCAAAAGCTGGACCGCCTTTTGCCGAGACCGGCTAGTCCCCTGGATCTTTGATTACTATACAAAGTTAGGCTTTTCGCCAGCCCATAAGATTCATAAGATTCATGCACTTAGAAGGGTTTCGGCAAGCTCTGCTTTATCTAGTTTGTTCTGATACAGGGGACTAGCTCCAAACTGCACCATCCGCCACCCCGTCCTGTGCCAAAACTCGGCCCTTTTGAAATAGGCCATAAATCAGCAACTTAGTGTCTGTGTTTGCGACCGGGCCAAGGGCCGTGGGCTTTACAATCATCTTGGGCGGGGGCGGGTCGTCACCATGCAGATGACCACGTCCTGTGCCAAAACTCGGCCCTTTTGAAATAGACCACAAATCAGCGGCTTAGACGCCCTTGGAATCCGCGCAGAATCGAGGGTATTTCGTGCTGCCGGGCTGTCTTCCGAGCGACAGGCCCACCGGGGGTACGCACGGCTGGCTCAAATCAGCTGCGGGGCGAGCTACGGGCAGTGAATTTCGCACCCGGAAGTTGCGGACCTAGCTTCTCGCGGGGAACAACGCGTTCTTTCTCGAGCACGTTATTGCGTCGGTGGCCCGGCAGCGACAGAGTGCAGAACCTCCACCGAGGCGAACACGAGTTCGCAGGACCTCAACTCCCATGGCTGTCTGCCCGTCAATTCGCGATCTTCTTTTTTGCGGATCACAGCGGTACAATGAGCCCACCCACCCCCGCTTGCGGGTGTGGGTTGGCCGAGCCGCCGGGTCTGGGGCGATGTACGGGGTGAAGTCAAGGTTAATGCTCAACTATGAAGACAGGACGCTTTCGCTTAGCGCTGAGTAAACTGCAACCCTCCGATTGGGACCAGTTCGAGCACCTCGCCTCGATCTATCTTGCGTCGGAGTTCCCGGGCCTTCGAACCCTTGCAACCCCGTCGGGAGACTCTGGTCGTGACGGAACGCTCTTCGCACCAAAAGGCGATGCCGTTGTGTTTCAATACTCGATATCGCAGGACTGGCGGCAGAAGATCCGACGCACAGTAAAGCGTCTAAACGAGGAGTTCCCGGAAACGGCGCGTGTCCTGGTGTACGTCTCGAATTGCCGAATTGGTGCTGATGCGGACGAGTTCAAGCAGGAGTTACACGTACACATCACCAACAGCAAACAGCGCAAGCACCCTTTAATGTAAAGGGTGGGAACGTTCGATAGTGCAAACAGGAGATTCTGATGCTGCACATGCTAGCCCACACCACCCGGAGCGCTGTCGCGGCCCTCGTCGTCGCGATGCTCCTGCCTGCCCTGCTACACGCCGAGACGTCCCAGGCACCCGACGGCCTGCTACCGGTCGAGGCCCTTTCGCCTGGATTCCTGGGCATGTATCGCAAGGTCATGGAGGTCGAGGACGACATCTCCAAGTATGCCGACAAGTACGACGTTGACCTGACGTTGGCACGCGCCCTGTGCATCCAAGAATCTGGGGGCAACGCGAACCTGAACTCGTGGGCCGGCGCGAAAGGCTACTTCCAGGTCATGCCATCCACATTCCGGACGCTGAAGGTCAAGACGAACATCGAGGCGGGCATCAAGTACTTGTCGCAGATGATCCGGCGGTTCGACCGTGAGGACTACGCGGTTGGCGCATACAACGGTGGGCCGGGGCGGGTCGCCCGCGGCCGTCCTTTGCTCGAAACCCTGCAGTACATCCTGTTCGTAGGCCAGTACCGCAACGTCCTGAAGCTGCACGAGCCGTCGGTCCGGCATCACGCGTCCCAAATGCAGCTTGACGAGGTCCGTGAGGGCGACGACTGGTGGACGATCTCCGAACGGCTTGATGTGTCGGTGTTGCAGCTCCGCATGCACAACCCGTTTCTGGCAACCCGCGCGCTGAGAGTCGGACAACTCGTCGCGTTCCCGCCGACGCCGCGCACGGGTCTGTTCGTGTCCAATGGCGAGGGACTTGAGTATCGGACCCGCCACGGAGATAACTACCTGCTCCTGTCGTTCGTCCTCGACGTGGACCGAGACGCGCTGCGCGATCAGAACGGGCTCTGGCGCCTGCAGACACTTCCGGCCGACCAAGTGCTACAGATTCCGCTGACCTGGAAGGGAAAGTACAACGAGTACGAGACGAAGCCGGGTGACACCCTGAGGTCGGTGGCCAAGGTGATGAAGTCTCAGCCGTGGCGGATCATCCGGGACAACAACTTGTTCTGGGACGAGACGCTTCGGCCCGGTACGGTGCTCAAGGTGAGACCATCGCCGCCCAATCCAACCTACGCCACCCACAAGGTGTCGCGCGGCGACACCCTCCTGGGCCTCGCGAGCAAGTACGGCACGAGCGTCCGAGCGATCCAGGCCTCCAACAACATGGGGCGTAAGACCACAATCCGAATCGGACATCGCCTTCGGGTGCCGACGCGCGCCAAATAGAGGAGCGGGCCGTGCGGCAGCAGAAAAGAGGCTGTGCTCCGCAAAAAAGTCGATCCGGCGTTGATTGCTCGACGAGGACGGACAGGTAGACTTCAAGGGCAAGGCTAAGGCGTTCGAGCGCGCGTACGGCTTCCTCGCCTCAATCCTGCCATACACGCACGCCGAGTGGGAGAAGCTCTCGATCTTCCTGAACTTCCTCGTGCCGAAGCTTCCCGCGCCTGTGGAAGAGGATCTGTCCAAAGGCATCCTTGAGTCCATCGATATGGACAGCTACCGGGTCGAGAAGAAGGCGGCGATACATGTCCAACTGGCGGACGAGGATGCTGAGATCAAGCCGGTTCCGACTACCGGCGGCGGCCACAGACCGGAAGCCGAACTCGACCGGCTCTCGAACATCCTCAAGAGCTTCAACGACCAGTTCGGTAACATCCCCTGGACCGACGGCGACCGCATCCACCGACTCATTACGGAGGAAATTCCGAACCACGTGGCGGCCGACCGGGCCTACCAGAACGCCAAGCAGAACTCCGACAAGCAGAACGCGCGGATCGAGCACGACAAGGCGCTCCGGCGGGTGATGACGGCGCTGCTGCAGGACGACACGGAGTTGTTCAAGCAGTTCAGCGACAACGAGTCGTTCCGGCGGTGGCTGACGGACACGATCTTCGCGATCACCTACAAGGCCGCGTAGGAGGTGCGGGGGCTCGGGCTCCCGAGCTGGCTGACGATGGAGGGTGCGCGGACCCTCTCAAGCATTGCCGGACCCTGATTGAGGCCGAATCCGAGGCAAGTAAGGACACTAAGGGCCGGCGACAAAATAAGTTCCCGTTTTCAAGACGGTCGGATGGTGTAGTTCCATTTGGGTAGAGTCTGGTCCTTTGTAACGGAAAGCGCCTGCATCCGCTCGTCAGTGATTTTGACGCCCTTCGGATAACGACGCCGGATAAGGTGTGCGCGTACTCGCAAACCGGAAGAGGTGGTGGTCGTGCGGATGTATTTGAGGATGGTTTCGTAGCTGTCGAGAGGCCTGCCCGCCCAGTTCTTGCTGATCTCGCTGAACAGACGGTGCTCCACTGGATTCCACTTGGATGTACCGGACGGATAGTGGGCTATGGTGATAGCGATGTCGTGGCGATTGCAAATCCGCGTTTGAAGCCCGTGCTTCCAACCCCGACACCGATAGCCATTGCTGCCCCCGGCGTCTGCCAATATCGCGAGGCACGGGCTGCAGGATAGCGTCGCCGTCCTTCCGTTCGCCACCACTTCTCGATGGCATTCACGGCGAAGTCCGGGGTGTTGTACGAGGTACCAATGAACACTGTCCCGCGGTTCGCGAGCAGATCGTAGACGCCGTAGGGGATTGCGATGCCGTTCGATTCGGAACGGAAGTCATGGTCTTTGACGAGAGTCGGCTCGCGGTTCCAGGCCTGCCCGCCGTTTTTGAATAATCCCACCAGCTCCCGTTTCTTCGTGTCTACGCTGATGATGGGATGACCAGCTGCGGCAAAACGCTCGCGCAGTTCGGCGATACACGCGAATTGGGTATCGCGATCTTCGGACGTGGCACCGCATAGCTTCTTGTGGTTCACCCGCAACGAGAAGCCGAGCTGTTTGAGCAGTCGACCGACGGTTTTGCTGCTGACGTTCACACCGAGGCTTCTTAGCTCGCAAGCAATCTTGTCGGTGGTCCGCCGCGTCCATTTCACTCCCGTCATCGGATCGCCCGCGGTGTCGTGCTTCATGAGTTCTTCGATCTTGGCGATGACTTCTGGCGTTTTTTTTGCACGGCGCGCCGTCCGCCACCCTTTCGCCGAACTCCGTCGAGCTCAACATCTCTCATTAGCAATTCCCTACGACCTCTGGCTACCGTGCTCGGATCCATCCCGAGCAGTTCGGCAATCTGTTGGTCGCCACCGTGACCGCGTCCTGTGCCAAAACTCGGCCCTTTTGAAATAGCCCATAAATCAACAGCTTAGAGTCTGTGTTTTGCGACCGGGTCAAGGGCCGTGGGCTTCACAATCGTCTGGTCCGAGGGTGTTATCTTCGAAGCCATCATGACGTACCACGTACAATTCTTACTGCTCGTTCTGGCTGGCTGGGTCAACCGCCAGCAGCAGGATGTGATTGACTACCTGCGAGAGGAGAACCGTGTGCTCCGGGGCGGGCTTCGGGGCAAGCGTCTCAGGCTCTCTGACGACGACCGGCGCAGGCTCGCCGTCAAGGCTCAGGCTTTGGGCCGCGAGGTGCTGGCCGAGATTGCCTCCGTTGCCACACCCGCTACGCTACTGCGCTGGTACCGCTACCTCATCGCAGCCAAGTACGATGGCAGCAAGAACCGGAGTCCAGGCCGACCTCCGACGGCGAAGGACATCCGTGAGCTCATGATACGCGTGGCGCGGGAGAACCCGGCGTGGGGCTATACGCGCCTACAGGGCGCACTCAAGAACCTCGGACATGAACTCGGACGCAACACCATCAAGAGGGTCCTCGCTGAGCACGGTATCGCGCCTGCCCCGGAGCGGGGCAAGAGCATGTCGTGGAGCAACTTCATCAAAGCTCATGGGGGCGCTATCGCTGCGACAGACCTGTTCACCGTCGAGGTGGTGAACCCGTTCGGGCTCGTCCGCTACCATGTCCTGTTTGTCATCGATATCGTCACTCGCTGCGTGTGCATCGGTGGGATAACTTCGGACCCCAACGGAGAGTGGATGAAGCAGGTGGCAAGAAACCTCACGGACATGTGGGATGGTTTTCTCCTTGGCAAGCGATACCTCATCCACGACCGGGACCCGCTATTCACCGAGGCGGTACGTGGACTCTTGAGAGATTCAGGCGTGAAGCCCCTGCGCCTTCCCGCCAATAGTCCGAATCTGAACGCATACGCGGAAAGATTCATTCTCTCCATACGTCGAGAGTGTCTCAACCGTTTCGTACCTCTCAGTGAGGGACACCTGCGGACAGCGGTAACCGAATATGTCGTGCACTATCACACCGAACGGAACCACCAAGGCATCGGCAACGAGCTCATCACACCTCTGCCTGCAAGCGTGAAGGACGCTGGCCCCGTCGTGTCGCGAGAGCGACTTGGAGGCATTCTCAATTACTACTACCGTGCCGCATAGATTGTCGTCGGCGACGGTCGCCTGTGCCTTCTATTTATTCATCCGCGCGCCCCGAACTTGATTGGTCTCCGGTCTGCTGGGTGTGCTCCGCAAAAAGTCTATCCGGCGATGATTGCGCGTTTTAGGCCTACTATGGTCGGCTGCTTTTAGCCGATCTTTTTTTGCGGATCACAACAGGTCGGAAGACAGCCCTGCGGCGCGAAATACCCTCGATTCTGAGCGGATTCCAAGGGCGTCTAAGCTGTTGATTTGTGGTCTATTTCAAAAGGGCCGAGTTTTGACACAGGACGGGATCGACCTCAGCCACGAGCTACTCGACGGGAGCTCCGTCGAGCGCGAGGCAGTATTAATGAGCAACTACACCGCGCACTTGGACTACTACATGACCGCGACCCCGTCCTGTGCCAAAACTCGGCCCTCTTGAAATAGCCGATAAATCAGCAGCTTAGCGTCTGTGTTTTGCGATGGTGCCAAGGGCCGTGGCCTTTACAATCGTCTGGCCCGAGGGTGTTCTCTTCGGATCCATCATGACGTACCATGTGCAATTCCTACTGTTGGTCAGGCAGCCGTTGTTCGATCGGGCAGCCCTGCCGCTCACACAGAGCCACACGGGTCACGATGGCGACTTTCGCGAGGCTATTCGACTGGAAGGAAGCCCTTATCGTGGTCAAGCCCGATACGCTCGTTCTGTGGCACAGGAAAGGGTTTCGGCTGTTCTGGCGTTGGAAGTCTCGGCCAAAAGGACGTCCAACGCTGCCAGAGGAGCTGAAAAACTAATCGCTGAAATGGCGATCGCGAACATCACGTGGGGCGAAGAGAGGATCGCCCAGGAGCTGCTCGTCAAGCTTGGCGTCCGCGTCTCGCCGCGCACCGTTCGGAAGTACATACCCATTCGAGATGATGGCAGCCCGGACCGGCGCAATGCGTCGCATCGCTGGGCGACATTCGTGCGGAATCACGCAAAAGCGGTCGTCGCTGCGTATTTTTTTAACGTAGTCACCGTCAGCTTTCGCGTGCTTTAGGTCTTCGTCATCATGGAAATCGGCACCCGCAAGATGCTTCACTTCAACGTGACGGCGCATCCGACCGCGGAGTGGACGCTGCAACAGTTCCGGGAGGCGATTGGGTGCGAGCACGACTATCGATTCGTCATCGTGGACCGCGATGACAAGTTCTCAGCAGACCTCCGCCGCTCCGTTCGGGGGATGGGTGTTCGGCCGTTGAGGACGCCGCGCAGAGCACCGCAGGCAAATGCCTATTGTGAGAGACTCATCGGCATCACACGCCGGGAGTGCTTGGATCAGGAAGCTCTGGCATGATCGTTCACCCAACGCCCGAGACTTCGCCAGCAGCAAAGAATGTCGTCGTAGCTGTAGTGCGCATTGCGACCACTGGGGTTCGGAAGAACGAACAACCGTGAGCCTCCCAGAATTTCGCCGCGCGGTCCGCATTGGATGGTCTTCGGTACGCGACCGGCGGAGAGCTCAGGCCAGAACCATCGAAAAACGGTGACACCGAGGAAGCCGATGGCCTTCGGACGGTAACGCATCACCTTCTCGGCGAGAAGCCTACGCCCTTTCTCGAACTCGACCCGGTCGAGTTCCGAGCTCCCACGCGACGCCCTCGCGACGATACTGGTCAAACCGATACCGAACTCGGGCAGACGCAAGTCATCCTCGTAGGTCATGAGCCGCGGGACCAGTCCGGACTCGTGCAGCAACCTCCAGAACTTGTTTCCACGGCCGGCAAAGTGATGGCCAAGCTCATCGGATCGCTTCCCTGGATTGATCCCGACCAGCAGGACATCGAGGCCGTGGGAAAGGTAGTCCGGTAACACTCGGAAAGCATAGCGCAGGGCGGTGTGCTCCGTAAAAAGTCGTTCCAGCGTTGATTGCGCGGTTTAGAGCTGCCATGCTCGGCTGCTTCGTGCTGGTCGACCGGACGACGCCACCGGCGTTTTAGGGACGTGGAGAAGGCTCGCGCTTGCGACTGTTTTCGGATATCCGGCCTATTCTCCTGGACGCCGTCGCGTTCGCTCGAAACGTATGCTGCTCGCGCAGCTGTGCTCCGCAAAAAATCGATCCGGCGTTGATTGCGCGTTCTAGACCTGCTATGTTCGGCTGCTTCTGGCCAATCTTCTTTTTTGCGGAGCACAGGCCATCGAGGCGTTTATCCGCTAGACCGTATACCGATTCCCGAACGCGAAGCAAACCAGGAGTCCGCTTGATCGGGAGCGGTCTGGCATATGAACGGAGCGGACGAGACGGGAGCGGGGTAGGGCCGGCACTTCGGGTTCCCCCGTACGCGCAGAGAAACACCATCCAGAAACGGGATACCGTGCTCCCTGGGCGAAGACCCTTGGATCCAGGCCCTGGGCAAAGACGGACATCAAGGAGGCCCGGGCCGCACCTGGACCAGAACGTGCTAAGGCCAGCTCCAGCTACGCGGCGGTAACCTCAGCCTCGATTCTGGTCTCTCGGGTGGCCTCTTTTCCGCTGCCCGCAAGGTATCCTTCTTAGAAATCAAGGATCTTGAGAATCTTGCGAGCAGATCTGCGCGGTTGGGCCAAGCATCTTGAGGTAGATCCGTGCTTCCAGGCGCGCCGGATCCGTCTTCGTGGTGTTGGCGATTCGACAATATCGGCCTTGGTGGCGATGGTATCGGCGAAGATTCGAGCGGCTCGGAGGGGTGCTAGTCGTTAATCCGATGGCGAACCGGGTAGCGATCGTCACCATTGTTAGCGGCGGCTGTAAATTGCACATTTGTGGCGGACGAAAATTGCACACTCGGCACCCCATGACGAACCCTTAGAT
Source organism: Candidatus Marinacidobacterales bacterium (assembly GCA_965237955.1). Taxonomy (GTDB): domain Bacteria; phylum Acidobacteriota; class Vicinamibacteria; order Marinacidobacterales; family SMYC01. The sequence goes on from OZ250169.1 coordinate 8,009,878, forward strand.
GATGGCGGTCGGGGCTCTAAATTCATTTGGATCAATTAAATGGAAGGGACAGCTGAGTTTTGGCACAGGACGGGATACCGAAATATCGTAAAAAGGTGCTCATCGGTCCGGTAGCGGTTCGTGTGCGCGATCTCATTCGTCAGATCGCGATGGAACATGAGCTGCACATTATCTCGGGTAAGGTTGCACGCGACCACGTCCACGTCTTCCTGTCCTACCGTCCGCACCAGGACCTCAGTACGATCGTGCAGTGGCTAAAGGGTATCAGCTCCCGTATACTCCTTCAGGAGTTTGCTCACCTGAGGAAGAAGTTTTGGGGCCGGCACTTCTGGGCCCGAGGATATCTGGCGGTGAGTTCAGGATCCATAACGGACGAGATGGTAAAGGAGTACATAGACTCCCAGGAGGGTGAGCCCGTTCACGACGACAGTCAATTTCCAATTGACAACCCTTGAAGCCACCGCCTTATAGGCGGTGGTTGTTCACTATCATGTTTCTCATTGAGGAGCGTCTAGTTTGACGGACGTCGAGCGCGGCTCGAACAGGGATCGGTGGTTTCCTTCTGGCCCCTGGATGCGTCCCGTCGGATGGTTGCTTCTCGTCGCCGCGGTCGCCACTCTCCTCACCAACGCTTACTACCTGAGATTCCTGGAGCCCGTCGTCTCCCGGAGACTTCTCGCCGTTTGTCTCCTCGGTTCCATTGGGCTCTTCTTCTTCGTTGCTCGGGTCGGACTTCCCCGCACCCGAGAGGACGTTTTCGGTATAGCCCGACGCCTCGCTGTACCGGCGTTGCTTGTCGCGATCCTGGCGTGGGGTTTCGCGCTTCGCGTTTGGGGCATTAGCTCCGGTCTTCCTCAGAGCTACGTCGCCGACGAGTACGACTACGTCCACTCGACCATCACGATGATAAAACGGGGTGAGCTCAACCCCTATTGGTGGTACTACCCCAGCCTCAAGACGTATCTAAACATGGGCACCTACACTGCGGTGTACCTGGCGGGAGCGCGTTCGGGACGTTGGCAGAGCGTGAACGAGATTACCGTCGAAGACATGTTGTACTGGGGCCGTTTCGTCGCCGTCGTCTTTGGTACCGCTGCTGTTCTGCTCACGTTCTTACTGGGAAGGCGACTCTTCGGGACCCGAGTTGGCTTGATGGCCGCTGCTTTGCTGGCGGTCTTCCCGTCGGCGGTCGTGCAGTCCCAAATCAATAAGCCCGATGGAATGCTTGCTTTCATGACTACCTTAAGTGTCCTGGCCAGCGTCGTGTACTTTCAAAAAGGGGGGGCGAAGCTCGCCGTCTTAAACGGGCTCGCCATCGGTCTGGCGATGGGTACGAAGTACAACGGCGTTTTGGTCGCGTTTCCGTTTCTGGTTGCCGTATGGCTGCGTCACGGTCGGCGACTACTCGTCGACCCCGATTTGTACGTGGGTGTGGCTGGCTCGATCGCGGCTTTTTTTGCTACCAATCCCTTTCTGATCACGGACTTCGCGAGATTCCTGAACGATATTACCGAGCCTCTATACACCTACGCCGTTGCCGGCAAAGAAGGGGGTACCGGTGTCGACAACTGGTACCACCACGCACGTTACGCGGTGCTCTTCGGAACCGGTCGGTGGGCGTTCCTTGCGGCGCTAGCTGGTCTCACCCTAGCGCTTTACCGACTCAACGCCCTGCTTGCCGTCGCATTGTGCTTTCCTGTCGTCTATGCGTCACTCGCGAGCTCCCAGCGCGTCCATTGGGCGGGTTTGTTCATCCCCGTTTACCCGTTTCTTGCGATCCTCGCGGCCTTTGCCGTCAATGAGGTGGCGGTGTTCGTTGTCAAGCTGCGCCGCGCCGTATGGGTGGAGCCATACGTCTTGGCGGCCTTGGTCGTACTCCTCATGTTGTTCCCAACACGCATGTCGATCCTCCATGACTCGGAGGCAACGCTTCCCGATACGGGAAACGTGGCGCGAGAATGGATCAACGCAACGTTCGAGCCGGGCACACACTTCGTGGCGGAAAGATTCACGCCGGTTCCGGATCGGAAGCGTTTCCGCGTGTCACAAGAAGCAAGAGCCATTCACAAGTCCGTCGCGGACTATCGCCGCGAGGGCGTAGAGTATATCGTCGTTTCGTCGCAGATCTATGGCCGCTGGGGACCGGAGCACCGGGTCACTCGTGCCTATCGGAGACTCTTCGAGCTTTGTCTGCCGGTTGCGGAGTTCGAGCCGGTCGAAGGAAGGCTGCAGGGCCCCGCGATCCGGATTCTCCGCGTGCCGCCGGAAAGCGAAGCGGCTTCGCTCAAGCCAGATGGCGGGGGAGCTTGATAGAAGAGGAGGGAAGCCGCTCGGCCTCGGCCAGACACCCGGCGTAATCGTTGAACATGGCGCTCGGGTTGTGCTCCACCTAGACGTATTCGCGCGCGCAGACTTCGAGCCTTCGCCTGCGTTCCGGATCGCGCAGGAGATCCATCACGTCACAGAAGAGACCGTCCTCGTCGCCGTCGAGGCTCGTTCGGGCGACGACGGTGTCGGGGTAGTCGAGCTCGCGCATCTGATCGGTCACCATGACGGCTCTACCCGCCGCCAGCAAGCGAAGCAATGTGGCAGAGGTCTCCCCGGCTGAGGGATAGCGGAGATTCAAACAAATGTCCGCGGCCGAGGCATAGAGTCGGAAATCGGATTCTGAAACGCGTTCCGTGAGAAGTATGCGCTCGGCCACGCCCAATTGCTCGGCCTCCCGGCGCGCGTTGTAGTGCGCTACGGTTCCCCCGACCAGCAGGTACCGCACATCGACGTCCTCATCGAGCATCCGTTTGAGACAACGAAGGGCGATCGAGATGCGTTTTTCTGGAGACACCAACCCAAAAGACGCCGTGACAATCTGTTTTCCTAAACCCAACTGCAGGCGGGCCTCGTCGCGTGAAACAACTTCGGGCAGCTCGATGCCCATGCGCACGGCGCGAATCACGCTTTCCGGACACCGCTCGTCAAGGGCGGCGCGGCTGTGGACGAGCGTCACTTGCTGGCTCGCACCAGCAGTTCGTGAAGCGGGTACTGGTAGAGCAGCCGGGCGCCTCCCATCCGTATGGCGATCTCGGCGATTTCCCCGCCGCGGTTGGGGTACGAAGCTTCGACCTCCGCGGTGTACTCGGAGAGTTTGGCGATCAATCGATCTCGCTTCCCGGTATCGCCCATGTGCGCCTTGTAATCGGCGACTTCGGGGCTATTCGTGTACATGGCGAGCCGGTAGTGGTGCAGCACGAGATCGTGCAACACCAGCATGCCCGGGTGGTGAAAGACCAACGGGTACATAAAGTCGTGGTGCAGGCTGTTCCCCATCTGATAGAGAGGCAGTGCCTTCGGTTCGACGGACTGTCTCTTCTCGAACTCCTGCCACGAATAGCAGGACACGTCGAGGGGTGGGTCGATCGGCTCGCCGGTATAAGCCTCCACCGGAAACGCTTCCGACAAGCCTTGCAGAAGAAGCCGGCTGTAATCCGCCACGCCGGTGGGCGAGGGAGGCAAGGGCGAGAACAGAGCGATTCTCATCAGCCTTTTATGTCGCGAAGAAGTCTCTAACTTCCTTGGCGACGCGGCGGGCGTCGTCCTCGCCGAGCTCGGGGTAAATGGGAAGCGAGAGGACTTCTTCGGCCGCGGCTTCTGCCTCCGGAAAACTTCCTTTCTTCAAGCCGAGGTCCGCATAAGCAGGCTGGAGATGATGAGGGAGAGGATAGTGGACGGCCGAGGCGACGGCGTTTTTCTCCAAGTATCGGCGCAGCGCCGGCCAGCGTTCGTGGCCGCGCATACCGACTTCGGCACCTTCGAGGCAATGTTCGAGGCCAGCGGCTTCACCTTCGAATCGCCCGAAGACTTCGCGACGATCCCAGATGCCGAGTGGGATGCCTTCATCGCCAGCGTCACCCGGTTTCCCGATTGGAGATGCCCCTGAGATAGTTGAAGGTTAGGAGTGGCGGCTCCTAAGGCCGGGTTCGATAGAATCCGGCTGTGAAGGAAAAAGAAAGGAGCCACCACGATGTCAAATTACCAAATCATCGATGCGAAGAACAGGAAGAAGCTTCGAGAGATACTGAGCTCGAAGGGGCAAGCTCTGTTGCCGTTCTTGGATGCGATTGAGCGAACCGAGATAGCGATCGACGAAGTGATCGACGTTGCTGGCCGAGCGACGATCGAAGCGGTCTTGGATCTGTCAGCCCAAAGTGTGGCTGGGGAGAAACACCCGGGGAAGAAGGGTAGCGATGTTCGCTGGCACGGCCGGCAGGGTGGCGTAGTAAGCCTTGCGGAGCGGAAGTTGAGAGTGAGCCGGCCACGTCTGCGGCGTAAGGGAAAGGCAGAGGGAGGGGAGGTTGCGATTCCTGCCTACGAAGCGGTGAACAACTCGTCTCGGCTGAGCCAACGCATCTGGGAAATCCTGATGCTGGGTGTGTCGACGCGCAAGTACGCGTCGGTTCTTCCCGAGATGGCGGAGACGGTAGGGGTTAGCAAGAGCGAGGTGAGCCGTGAGTTCGTGGAAGCAAGCGCGGAGCAGTTGCAGGGGCTGATGGAGCGTCCGCTGGACGAGCTGGAGATCGCGGTCGTGTACCTGGACGGGATTCGCTTCGGCGAGCACCACGCGCTGGCGGCAATCGGCGTAGATACAGAGGGATACAAGCATGTTCTGGGGCTTCGGGATGGAGCATCGGAGAACCAGATAGTGTGCAAGGCGCTGCTGGAGGACCTGGTCGAACGAGGCCTGAGCCCAGAGCGGTGTCGGCTGTTCGTGATCGATGGCTCCAAGGCGCTACGGGTCGCCGTCGACGCTGTGTTCGGTACCCACAACAAGGTCCAGCGTTGCAGGAAGCACAAGGAGCGCAATGTGCTCGGTTATCTGCCGCAGGAGCTGAAGCCGCAAGTGCAAGCGAGCCTGCGTTCGGCCTGGCAGCTCCCAGCAAAGAAGGGCAAAGCGCGGTTGGAGCAACAGGCGAAGTGGCTCGAGGACGACTACCCCTCGGCGGCGGAGAGCATCCGGGAGGGGCTCGACGAGATGTTCACCATCAACGAGCTCGACCTCCCCGCATCTCTGAAACGCTGCCTTGGATCGACGAACATCATCGAGTCGTGCTTCAGCGGTGCGCGAGGTCGTACCCGTTCGCGTCACCCGCTGGCGCAATGGCAAGATGGTTCTGAGATGGGCCGCTTCGGCTCTGCTCGCCACGGAGAAAAATTTCCGTCGTATCATTGGATACCAATCGCTACCGATCCTCGAAGCGAAGTTAGCGGAGGTCACTGAGAATCAAGCGCTCGACAAGCACGCCAAAGTCGGGTAAACCATGTGTCAGGAGCCGCCACCACCTCGAACCTTCAACTATGGTGGGGGCACCTCCTCCCGATTGGAAGACGATGCAGGAAAAAGCTGCAGTGGACTGGATGGCCCGAGGGATACGCCTCGCGTAGCTCGTGGATATCAAGTTCGACAGCTACCCGCGGGGGTCCCAACCCACAGGCCCGTCACCTGCCGATGGTGCCAGAGTCCTTCTTCCACCGTCGCCGTCCGAGGCGCGTCGGGAGCGATAAGCGTCGGCGAGAGCCAACGGGGCTTCTATGTCGGCATCGAGTATGGCTTGGCGACCGCCGCGATTGTAGAGTCCTCCGTCTTCCATGTCAGTCATCGGACGAAGTGCGACGTGCTGCTCTATTCCGACCCGAGTATGGCTCCGACCGGTGCGGCGGAATGTAGCGACGATACTCCGAGGATGTGCTCCAACAGCTTCGATCCGGGGACCGGGTTTGCGGGCGGCCTTAGCGCAGGCTAAGACTGGGGCAAGCTGCGCTTCGAAGTCGAACACCTAAGCCGCTACCAGAGCGAGGACTCTTCGCCCCTCCGCACAGGAGGGGGCGGGAATGAAGTGCTGGCAGCCAAGTCCGGCGAGTGGAATCTGGAAGACCTGCCCTCGGAGAGAATTTCCGAATTCCGCGCCCACCAACTCCAGAAGGCGATCGGCTATACCTTCCTGGCGCCCGACATCATCCGCCATTGTACCTTGTGCCAGAGAGGCAGGATCACTTTTGTGCCTTCGTTCATTTCGCGATTTACGAGACCATCCAACTCATACTGCGGCCAGTTCTTGGCGAAGAAGACCTCGCTCCACCTCGAGGAAGACTACTTCTTCATCGATACCGAAATCGTGGTCCAGCTTCACCGGGCTGGATTCCGCTACATTCAGAAAGGCGTTCGCCACTATCCCCGCACCGCAGGGAAGTCGACGGTCGGCCCGACCGACGTTCCCCGTACCTTTCTAGCCCTCATGAGGCTCTGGGTAAAGCTGCGGCTGCTGAGCTCGGGTAAAACGAAACGCGCGGCACCGCGCGATTAGTCGGCCAGAGTGTTCAACCTTTCCGTGTGTTCCGGCGTGTGGAAGGCGGCCGGCGCTAGTGCGCTCGGGACGATCCTCCTCTTAACGCTCGCCTACCGATTGCCCACGACGTTGGTCGTCGACATGGGCGACGCAGTGGTCGGCGCACTCCTCACCGACAACTTTCACGACGCAGAGGAGGGCTACCGCTGGACCCGCGGCACGAGTCACATGCGTTTCCTGGATCCTGGCGCCAGCCCGAGGATGTGTCCCGAGGTCGGTGGAAAAAGAACAGCGCACCTCGACTCCGTCATCAGGGTATCAGATCAAGCGGCAACCTCCGCGTGTTCGAGAACCTCGCTCAGACGTTGGTAGCCGTCGATGCGTCGTAGTTGAATCTGGCCAGAGGCGATAAGCCCAAACAGCAAAGCGACCGCGGACTCCTCGCTGAGAACGACGCTTGGGTTTTCGTCCGGCGTCGAAACTCGCGGTTGAGATTCTCCAGAGCATTGGTCGTGCGAATCGATTTCCACATGGCACGAGGGAATTCGTAGAAGGTCAGCAGCTGATTACCGGCCTCCTCTAGGCTTCGGACGACGGCCGGCGCGAGAGGCGTCCACTTGGCGACGAGCTTGTCATAGGCTTTGCGAGCATCGATACCGTTTTTGCTGTAGACGATCCGGTTGTAGTCACGCCGGAGCTCGCGGCGTGCGTGCGCCGGGCAATGTTGGAGCAAGTTGGCGCGCTTGTGCTCGGTACATCGCTGCAACCGGCACTCCGGCCACTTCTCGAGCGCCTTCGTCAGCCCCTTGTGGCCGTCGCTGATCACCAGCTTGGGAGCCCGTAGTCCTCGGGCCTGGAGTCCTTCCAGCGCGGAGCCCCAATGCGTCGAGGATTCGCTCACTGCCAGACGCAATGACAACAGCCGTTTCTGGCCGTCTGGCGCGACCCCGAGCGCTGCCAGCACAGGCACGCTGATCACACGCTTCGCCATCCGCACCTTCAGGTGGAAGCCGTCCAGGTAAACGATCGCGTAGACTTCATCGCTAAGGTCACGGCTCTGCCATTCTTCGAAGCGCTCTTTTAGTCGGCTAACTACGCGAGACACCGCGCTTTTCGATAAGTGCTCTTCACCAAGCAGCGGTTTCAGCGCCCTGCGGATCCGACGGCTGTTCGCGCCCGACAAGTACGTCCCCAAGATCGCCTCGTCGACCTCACGAGTGCGGCGCGCGTACCGGGGCAACAGCTCGCTTTTGAACTCTGTCGTCTCTCCCGTTTCCTCGTCTCGCACACGGGCTCGTGGCACTCGCAGCTCGCGTGTTCCCACCGATGTCGTCACGCGGCGGGTCTCGGCGCCGTTGCGATAACCACAGCGTCCTTCCGTACGCTCGTAGCTAACACAACCCAGCGCTTGGTCCACTTCCTCCTCGAGCACAACCTCGATCGCCTCCAGTACCCGCTTGCGCAACCGAAGCTGGACGAACTCCCGGTACTCGCTTACAGACTCCTTGGATATGGTGGTAGGCTTCTTCATGGCGTAATCCTCCTCCTCGCCTTTTCAGGCGCGGTTTTGATTTTGGTTAACCGGAGGTTGCGCCATTCTTATTTCCACGGAACCCGGGACAGATCCCTCTCGCCCTGGACCGTGGAGCTTCGGGCTCGAAGCGGGGTCGCGTCCGACGAGACGGTTCGAGGGACGTTACTCCGCGCCGATGATTTCGAGCTATCGGGAGCTCTGAGCTCCGATTGGAGCCTCCACCGAGCGACGCTCCCCGCTGCTTTCCTGCAAATACTCTCGTAGCAAGTATTGTCAAGTTGAGGTCTCAAGCTCGGAGCGGGCCGCTAGATAATGGGGCTTGAGCGTACCGCGTTGCCAACATCTTGGGGTCGGATCGGCCCTGAATACCTCAACTTGACAGCAATGGCACCGCCCGCGTGGGCGGAGGTCATCGGGGAGTGACCGAAATCGTTCGTTCACTCGAAAGTACCCTCCCGATGCCTGCCTGAACTTGAGCTTGGTGGTGCCTTACAAGCAGTTTCTCACCACGCTCCTGAGGCCGGATTGGTACGGACGAAACCAACAGCAGAGCGGCCTGGGGTACTCGCTCCTCAGCCTTGCCTTGATCGCGGCCGTGGTTTTGTTTCTCTTCCCGAAGGCGTCCTCCCTTGCTTCTCGAGGTCACCCTCTTGACGATCCTGGTGACCTGGATACCGGCGCTGTCCTTCGACTACAAGCTGACGTTGATGTTCGTCCCTTTGTTGAGTGCTTTCGTTCGAAAGAGACGCGAAATCTGTTTCTGCCGATTCTCATGATCTCGTTGCTGTTGATCTCAAAGAAGATTTTCGGCTACGAGGGGGCGAAAACGATCGACCAGCTCGTTGTCGCTGCCCTGTTCCTCTGGACCGTGATCTCGATCCTCGAGTGGGAACGGCCTCAGGAAGAGGGCACGGTGGTGGTGCAAAAGCTTCCCTGGGTGGCGCTGACTTCGATGGTGACGATCCTGGTTCTGACTTATGGTTCGAAGACCCACGCCTTGATGGGACTACCCGAGTTTCGCGGAGAGGGCGAGACCATCGACTTCATCCCCAGAGAGCCGGAAGGACATTTCGGTCAAGGCTGGTTTGCTTTCGAGAGTGACGGAACAAATACCTACCGATGGATGAGCGCACCAGCCGCACACCTTTACGTTTGATTGGAAGCCGGCCGCAACTACCGCCTCGAGTTGGACCTGCGCAACCACGTTCACAATCCCGATCAACAGGTGCGGGTGTGGCTGGATTCGGTGGAGCTCGGCGCGTTCGACATGGAGAGCGGAGAGTAGAGACAGTTCGCCTGCCAGCCAGTCTCCTCTCTCCAGGTGCTTTTCGCTACAAGGTCTCCGTCAGCGTGGACGTTTTGAACCCGCCGGGGAGAGGAGATCCTCGGCGCCTGGGTGTGGCCTTGAACAGCATCACCTTTCACGGTGAGGAAGCGCTCCCTCTCTTCGATGGACGGGGCGATGCGATCACCTTCTCGCCGTCAGACGAAACGATTCCGCTTCTGGCGTTGATTGGCGGCGGAGTGCTGATGTTGATGAGTGACGAGCTCATCTGGGGTGGTGGCGGTCGTTTCGTTTTTGGCTGCTACCTGGGCCTGGTGATGTCTCACTTCGTGGTCGATACCGGCGTATGGCGGTTGAGCGGCTCGTTTCAAAGGCAGTATCTATCCGAGCCTTTCGATTTCATTCTTGCCCGGCCGCGGTAAATCAGTCACGTAATCGCGTTGCCGGCGGGCTTCGGCGACGCGCGTCCGGCTGCGCCACAACCACCACCTCATGCAAAAAACCCCTCGAACGTCCTTCCAGGCAGCGGAGATGATCCGGACCCGGCTGTCGTCGTCATCCACCCACCGGACCGGCACGTCCTTGATGCGATAGCCCAGTTTCTCGGCAAGCACCAGTAGCTCGGTGTCGAAGAACCAGGCGCTGTCTTTCACTTGGGGCACCAGATCGCGCGCCACTAGGGCCGACACCGCCTTGAAGCCGCACTGAGCGTCGCTGAAGCTGGTGAACAGCACCGATTTTAGAAACAGGTTATAGCCGCGGGAGATGAACTCCCGCTTCAAGCCCCGCGTTACCCGGGAGTCTTTCATGAGCCGTGAGCCAATGGCGATGTCATAACCCTCTTCCCAGATGGCGCGACACAGCTTTTCCAGCGCTTCCAGTTCCGTGGAGATGTCGACATCGGTGTAGGCGAGGATGTCAGCAGAGCTCCGGGTCCAGACCTTGCGCAGAGCCCGGCCCCGTCCTCGCTCGCTGAGCGAGAAGGAGAAGACATCGTCGAACTTTCCTGCCAGCTCTTCGGCAATCTCGCTGGTGCCGTCCTCGGAGCCGTTGTCGGCAATCACGATGCGGGCCGGGAAGGGAAAGCTCTGGTGGAGAAAGCCGCGGATGGTGGTCACGCTCTTCTCCAGCACTCGCGCCTCGTTGAGGCAGGGGATCACCAGCTCAACCAGCGGAGCCGCAGCGGGCTTGTCTACCAAACGATGACCTCCATCACGACGATTCAACGACAGCCACAGAGCTTATCATTGTCTTTCCTGAAAACGGACACTGTACAGGGCGACCCCAAGGTTGCTGCTGTCCGCCTGTGCTCCGTAAAAAGTCGATCCAGCGTTGATTGCGCGTTCTAGACCTGTTATGGTCGGCTTGTCGTCCGCAAAAAAGAAGATCGCAACTCGCTGCGACAGAACTGGGAAGGCGATGCTCGTGAAATCGGTCTCGAGGCGTCGTTGATATCCTGAACTGGCTTCCTCCCCAGGACGAGAAAGACAAACGTCCAGCGCGAACCGAGCGCTCCTCTGCGCGCAGAGAATGCTTCAGTCAAGCGGCGTGGGCCAACCGGTAATCGTGATGGAGACCGCCAAGAACGGGCCTTGAGACGATTCGCTTTCCGCTCGGAATCTGGTGACGATAGGGAGCAGGATCGACATGAAGAGCGCTCGCCGGCTCGGGAACATTGGGTCCGAGAGACGAATGCGGCCTCGCGCGATTGTAGTAGTCACGCCATTCACACAACAGTCGACGCAGATGCTTCTCCGACAGCGGGATAAGGAAGTCTAAACATTCTCGGCGGGTGGTGCCGATCAATCTCTCGCAATAACAATTCGCTTGCGGCGCGAATGGAGGTGTCCTCAACACCCTGACGCCCATCGCTCGCACGGACTTCCGTAGATCTTCGGAGAACTTGGTATCCCGGTAGACGATCACGAAGCGATAATCGTGCTCACACGGTATCGCCTCTCGGAACTGCTGCAAGGTCCACTCCGCGCTCGGATGCGTGGTCACGTTCACGTGAGTCATCTTGCGCGTACCGACTTCCATCACGACGAGGACGTAGAGGAATTGGAACCGAGCCGTGACGACCGTGAGGAAGTCGGTGGCGATGATTGCCTTCGCGTGATTGCGAACGAATGTGGACCAGCATTGCGATGAATGGCTTGCGTCTCGGTCGCTGTCATCTCGACTCGGCATGTACTTTCCCACCGTGCGCGGGGACACTCGGACCCCGAGCTTGACGAGGAGCTCATGAGCGATTCTCTCTTCGCCCCAGCTGACTTTCGCGATCGCCATCTCGACGATCAGCTTCTTGAGCTCTTCTGGCACGGGTGGGCGTCCTTTGTGCCGAGATTTCCACCGCCAAAACAGACGAAATCCTTTCCGGTGCCAGCGGACGAGCGTGTCGGGCTTCACGACGACTAGGGCATTCTTCCAGTCGAACAGCCGAGCCAGCGCCGCCATCGTGAACCGTGTCACGTTGTCGGTATGGTGGGGCGTCTGCTCACGCTCGACAAAAAAGGTGCGCTGCTTACGGAGAAAGAGATTCTCGGCGGCGAGGGCACCCTGCGAACGGACAAGATTCCGAGCGAACGCGAGGGCGTTGACGAAAGCGGGCACAATATTCGAGAGCAGACGCAAGACTGCACCTTTCCACGGTTACAATGACGTCGGATCACGTCATCCGTTCGCCACGAAACGGCCAATCCTGGCAGGTCTAAACTGCGGAATCAACGACGGATCGACTTTTTGCGGAGCACAGGTCCGGAAGGATCCCTGTAAGTGACGCAACCCGGGGGTACCTCCAGGTCGTCCGATGACTCCAACGTCGCTCCTGAGCCAATCTCGAGCGTCTCGTTGCCTTGGTGCACAACTCGCGATCTCGGTCCACAATTGTCCTTTACTCACGGATTCGAGGTTCCCCATGAGCATTTTCAAACGCACTCAGCGGAAGTATGTGAAGAAGGCCTATCGCGTGAGGAATTGGCGTGAATATGAGGCGGGTCTACGCAACCGTGGGAGCCTGACCGTCTGGATCTCGCTCACCGCCGGCAAGCTTGTGAACTGGGACGCGCCCCGGCCGAGGAGGAGGAAACCGGGCCGTCAACGCAAGTACTCGAACCACGCCATCGAGACGGCTGTCACCCTGGGCATGGTGTTTCATCTGTCATCTAGGCAGAGCGAGGGATTGCTGCGATCGTTGTTCGCTCTGATGAAGCTAGACAATGATGTGCCCGATCACACCACGATCTCGAGGCGCAAGGCGAAGCTGGGTAAGGTCCCCTTCTACCAAGACAAGCAGAAGACGCCGTTGCACATCTTGATCGACAGCAGCGGTCTCGCTGTCCACGCCGGCCAGCTGCGCAGAGCACCAAAGAGCAGGGACTATCGCAAGCTCCATCTGTGTGTCGACGAGCAGAGTGGCGAAGTCGTCGCCGGCGAGCTGACGAGCAAAAGAGCCCGCGATTCATCGCGGGTTGCATCGCTTGTCGGACAGATCGACAGTCCCATCTCATCGGCCAGAGCTGACACCGCATACGACGCCGGCGGCGTCTATGAGGCGATCGAGAATCACAGCGCTCATTGCTCGCCGAGGGTGCTGATACCGCCGCGCAAGGGCGCCCAGCTCGCATCGGGGCCGGCGAGCAGCCGACAGCGCAATCGCAACATTGCAGCACAAGCTCGGCTCGGCAAACGAAAGTGGCACACAGAATCGGGCTACAGCAAACGGAGCAAAGTCGAGACAACGTTCCATCGCTACAAGGCTATCGTGGGCTCAGCGATGCGAGCGAGAGGGTTGGCGGCACAGAGAGTCGAGGCAAGGATCGGGTGCAAGATTCTCAACACCATGACGGCGCTCGGGATGCCTGATAGCGAGATGATCGGATGATGGGAGTCGGGGCCAAGCGAGCTCTCGGCCTCTATCGGAGTTGTGCACCAAGGCAATTCTCGGCCACGAGATACTCGTTCCGCAGTAGCAGGTCCTCATCCACGGAACCTGAAATGTAGGCCAGCATCGTCTTCCAGTCCATCGCGACTCCTTCCGAAGAATGGAATACCTATACGACCGCGATGGCGGTTTCAAGTGACCTGCGGGTTCATCGAACGTGCTGAGCCGCTGGCCGTTCGAGTATTTTGACCGCACGGGAACGGTGGCAACCGTTTCCGTGCCCATCGGGATTCCGCTGGCGATGTGCCGTGCTAGAGGCCAAGTAATGATGAGAGCGAGCAGGAAGTAAACGACGAGCTCGAGAATACGAAACGCCGGCTCTGGAAGAACAGTCCCGGCAGGAGGCGCGCTGGTTCCGTCGTCACGGCCAGCTTTGACGCCTCTCGAGCGCGATTTCTCGGACGTCGTGCGGCGACGGCTCAATGTTCCTGCTGAGTTTGCTCGGGGGTTCGCGCAGTGCCCTCGTCGAGCTCATCAAGGTGCTCGCGCAAGGCACGAACCCTCTCCTCGTATCCTTGGATCAGCTCCTGGAGCTCGTCTCTGTTCTGCTCGAGCTCGCTCGCACCGCTGGTAGCATCTCCAGTGGCATAGAGGCGGTTGAACTCTTCCATCGCGCGGAACGCTCCACCACCATCGCCCGCATGATCGAGCACTCGGGCGACATGAAGGCTCAGGCCAGCTCGCACGTGGCCGAGCTCCATTGGTGACAGCTCGCGCAGGTACGGGTCGTTTTCTGGCGGCGCGGCGATCCAAAGCTCGGCGAGAAGCTCGACGAGCTCCTTCCCAACGAGCCACGAAGTCTCGTTGGCCCGACCCCGCCGATGCGTGACCGGGGCGTTGTACTCGATGAAAGGGCGATCATCCGTATTCACCGGGTAGGTTCGAAGAAGCCTTTCCGCCGCCATGAGGTTTCCCGAGTACTGCAGCAAAACGTCGCGGAATCCAAGGGGAGGGACCTCCGCGTCGGCATCGTCTCCGGAGTCGACGCGCTGCTCCCTGAGTGCGATGTTGCCAGATTCTGCCAATCGGCGCTCGATGGCGTCGCGGTCGAGCGGTGCCGCGTTCCGATGGCCTACGAGCGCGACCGTCTCCCAGCCGGGAGCGATGGTTCCGCGCCAAAGGGTCACCAGCGCAAAAACTTCACACATCGTGCGGGCGACCACGCCGAGCTCCTTCCGGGAGATTTGGTAGAGTGGAAGCCACTGCACATAGAGTCCTCCATCCTTCAGCCGGTCTCGCGCGACCTCGTAGTGCTCCAAGCTGTACAGGCTGCCTACGCCCGCCTTCCACGGCATGAACAGGTCGGCCACGATGACGTCGAACCGCTCCGATGTCCCTAACAGATAGTTGCGGCCGTCCTCCGCCACCACACTAGCCCTCGGGTCCTCGAAAAGCCCGTGCACATAGGGCTCGAAATACGTGCGCGCCGCCTCGACGACGTCGGCCCCGAGCTCGCTAACCACGACACGCTCGACTGGATGTACGAGGGCGGCCCCTGCAGTAATGCCCGTCCCCATACCGAGAAAGAAAATGGAATCGGGTTGGGGGTGGAGGAGCAAGGGAAGATGTGTCTGCCCCTCCTCGAATGCCGAAGCACCCGTACCTCCCAGGGAGTAGTCGTTGTCCATCTTGATGGTGAGCGATGCGGGCTGCCGGATCACAGAGACGATGCCCGAGCTGCCTTCCCAGACCTCGAGAATGCTCTCTCCCTTCTCGAGCGGATCGACCTTCACGATCGGCAGCCGCGAAGGATCGAGAAAGGACACGAGAAGCAAGAGACCACCGAGAGGAATGGCCCGGACGAGCTTTTTATTGATCTCCACCTTGTGTGCCACGAGAAGGGCCGCGCAAAAGTAAGCAGCCGCCACGAGTCGGATGCTGGCCCAGAGACCAAAAAGATCCAAGAGGACGAAGCCGGCCACGAGCGATCCAACGACGGCGCCTACCGTGTTGATCGCCGTGAGGTCGCCCACCGTTCGTCCGGCGCCTGTCGAGAGGGGCTCGGCCAAGTGCAACAGGTAGGGAAAGAGGGTTCCGAGAAGAATGCCGGGTATCAGCATCACGGAAGCGGCACACCAGAACGAGCCGATCATGTAGCCACCAAAGCTCAACCCTCCCCCGAAATACTCCAGCCCGTTCGTCATCCAGTTGAAAACGAAGGGCGTCGTGGCGACGAGAAGCGCGGAGGCGGTCAGGATAGCGAAGAGTAGAAAGATCGGCTCGCGACCTTTTCGAATGAGCCAGCTCGCCAAGGCCGCTCCGATCGCGAGGGCGAGGAGGAAGGTCACCAGGATCGTCGAGAAGGTGTATACCGAGTTCTGGAGCACCTGGGCGAACATCCGTGTCCAGAGCACTTCGAGGCTCAAGGCGGCAAACCCGGAAAAGAACGCCAGCGCACGAATGCCGTCTCGGGACAAATCCGAGACGATCTGTTCGGCGTCCCCCGCTTGCTCCGGTAGCGCGCTTTCGGCGGCGGCCGTTGTCGAGCTCAGAGCCCAAGCGACAACGGCGGCGGCGGCCGTCACTGCCATGGCGACGAAATAGGATCTCGCGAAACCCAGCTCGCGGGGCAGAACGAAACCGGCCGCGAAAGCACCGAAAGCGGCACCCAAGGTGTTGACGGCATAGAGGACCGAAGCGATCCGGCCGAGGGTTTCCGGACTCCGGACGAGGTGCTGGCTCATCATGGGCAGCGTTCCGCCCATGAAAAAAGACGGCGGAAACAGCACCATCATGGCCAGTAAGAACTTCACCGCCAAGAAGAGAGCCGGCCGGTCCCCCAAGGCCTGAAACAGCGGCGCATACACGGCGTGATACAGATCGAGTAAGAGAAAGTACGCAAGCGCGCTCAGGCTCACCCCGGCTTCCAGAAGCGCGTAGGCCGCGAGCGGTTTGCTCAGGCCACCGGCGCGCCTTCCCCAGAAGCGCGCTCCGGCAACGAGGCCGAGAAAGAACGCGGCCAAGGTGGTGGCCGCGGCATGGGACGTGTTGCCGAAGAGGAGTCCGAGCTCCTTCATCCAGAGGACTTCGTACACGAGACCCGCAAAACCGGAGGCGAAGAACAGGACGAGAGTGGATCCGACGTGGAAGCGCGCGAGCTCAACGGTCGGCGCCACTCGGGACAAGCTCTCCATCTCGGCGTGCTCTTTCCCCATGGGACGTCCACCTTCGAGTTGCATATCAGATTCTTACGCTGATTCCTGTCATCATCTCGTCGAGTGGCCCGCGTGCAACCGCAGCAAGACGAAATCCGCCGGGTTAACGACTTCGACCGCCGGGAACCCGACAGGTCGGGCCACGTCTCCGGCCGCCGTAGCTACCTCAAAGCCGCTCTCCCCGTCGCGCTGGCGGGGTTGTTGCTGGGTGTCGCTTCCTATCTTTTCTTCGACCCTGCCCTTCTCGATTCCGCGCCCGATTTGCATCTCTCCCAGCTGGTGCAGGGCCTTCTGGCCTCGCTCGCCGTGGCCATTTTGGTCGTTTGGTACCACGGCGCTCGTCGTGATCCCACCTTCCCGCGGACGTCGGATGCCCTTTCTCTTCCCTTGCGCGGCGACCGTGTGCGCCGCCATGCGCAGTGGTTCGTGCAGATGAGGTGGGTCGCCGTAGCAGTGAGCCTCGCCCTCATCTTCATCGCCGTCTTCCTTTCGGAGATTCTACCCTATGCGGCACTCCCCACTCTTCTCGCGTGGTGGGTCGCCCTGATAGGGACGAACGTCTGGTTCGCCCGACGGCTGCGATGGGCTCAAGATCTGGAAAAGGAGATCGTGCTCCAAGCCTCGGTGGATCTAGTTCACGGGCTCACCGCTTCTGTTGACACTTCTGTGCCTCGTGGTGCTCCAGGGTGGCGAGATCCCGAAACGCCGCGCCGACTTCTACCGGCAGTGTCTCGAAGTGCTCCTGAGCAAGTGGCGAAAACCCCTGGTCGACGTCGACGCGGCGGTCTCCATTCTTCGCCAGCTCGCCTACAAGCTTCACACGCGAGGAAAGACCGACGATCTCTCGAAGATGGAGTTCCTTTCCCTTGCGAAACGCCGCCTCGAGGAGCTGAAGCTGAAGCCAACGCCTCTAGAGCTTCTCACCTGGCTTCACCAGCAAGCCGGCGTGCTCCAGGAGTTCCGGACGAACCGGTACGGCTTCTCGCATCTCGGACGACGCGGAGAGGGTTCATCCGTTCGTGCTCGTCGCCTTGGAGCTTGCGTGGCGGTTCGGGAACGCCTCTCAGGATGGGTATCGTGAACAGAATCCACCAGATGGCGACGCTTAGAAACGCGTACCGGGATGCCTCGGCTCCGTCGGCGAACCCGAACTTGTCCGGCCAACTGATCCACGCAAAATGCAGGGCGAGGAGTAGTCCGCCCCCGACGTAGCCTATTGCGTAGCCGGCGGTGGAAACGCGGTCGATCTCGTCGGGCTTGGCGACGTGCGGCAGGAGCGACTCGTAGAAGACGTTTCCGGAGGCGAACCCGATGTTCCCGATGATGAACGCGACCGATGCGAACAACCATTGGCCCTCGGTCGCGAAGAAGAGCTACGGCGTGTCCGGTCTCTGGGTTGGGATGCTCGTGGGACCGTGCTTCGTGGGAGCGGTCCTGCTGCCGGTTTGGACCTGCCGTCTGAGAAGCTACTCGAGCCCAGCGTAGGCGTCGGTACTTTTCGGTGAACGAACGGATTTCGTTCATTCCCCGATGACCTCCGCCCATTCGGGCGGTGCCATTGCTGTCAAGTTGGGAGCGCGGACCACAAGATATGGGCGTTGCTACACCTAGTCCCCTGTATCAGAACAAACTAGATAAAGCAGAGCTTGCCGAAACACTTCTAAGTGCATGAATCTTATGAATCTTATGGGCTGGCGAAAAGCCTAACTTTGTATAGTAATCAAAGATCCAGGGGACTAGCCTGACCACACCATATTGTGGTACCTCACCTTAATTTGACAATATCGGGCCGATGCTCCGAGCTTTCAAACCGGCAAGCTCGGAGATGTCCGTCTGGGACCGCGCCGTTGACGCCGCGGCAAGGATGGTCATGAGGAAAATCGCCAAAAGGCGGGGGGAAAGATCCGCGTGCATCGTGGCTGACTCCCTGTATTGAATTTTGGTAAATTTCGTGCGTCCCCCGGGCGTTGCCGCACGGAATACTACACCATCACCGCGAGGGTCACATCACCTTGCTTGTGGCGTTCAAAAAAATCGCCGGTTAACCATGATTCCGACTATTTGGGTTAAAAATCCAATCTCCCGAAGGCGCCGATCCATCGTTCTGAACGACGGATTCGTCAGTCGCTAGTCCCTCCAAGCTATTCTCAGATAGAAGATTAATCTGATCGAGGGTTCCGGACTGACCGTCTGGTCGGTCGGATGACATCCAAATTTTTGAACAGGAAAGGGTATCGGGCAGGGGTACGGCCATCTAACACGTTTATTTCTATGGACTTATGTGTTATTTTTCGGTGGCTGGCAGTGGAATACAACTTGCATATGTTCGCGCAGGAGTCTTACATTCACAGGAGGTAGAACTAAATGTTATGGGTCTACGCGGGTTCGTGTGGGTTGAAAACGGCATTTCTGGGTAATGGCGGAAGGAATGCCGCCACGATCTTCAGCTTGAGATATCCCTCGTCACGATAGCCGTAGGCGCGTCGTTGCAGAACACGGATTTTGTTGTTGACCCCTTCAACCAGTCCGAGACTGACTTTGTTCTCAGGATGACAGTAGGAGGCGATACCATCCCAATGGGACTCAATCATTCCGGCGAACTTCTGGTAGGGATGCAGGCGCTGCCATTTGAGGCTGTCTTTCCAACGTGTGAAAAAGGCGCGAGCCCCGCGTTCGGTGCGGTAATCCCAGAGTTGCCCGAAGGCCTCCTTCAAAACATAGGCGGTGTTCAGGCGCCGGTTGGCCTGGAGCAACTTCTTGAGTGCGCGGCGACCGTCCAGGCTCAGGTTCTCCCGCCGGGAAAGCAACGTGTAACGCTGCCCCTTGATATACGACCGGTCCTCGCCGCTGAGGCGTTTGTACTCACGGCGCCGGACCTCATCGAGAGCCTTTGACAGGTGACGCATGATATGAAACTTGTCGAAGATGATCCGCGCATTGGGTGCGTTGTTAATCACCGAGTTCCGGAAGGGCTTCCACATATCCATGGCGGCCAGCTTGATACGGGCGCTTTTCTTCCCGCCCAGCGCCTTGAAGAACAAATCGATGTCGGTTTCTTTGCGACCCTCACCGCCCACCCAGATGGGACGCGCCCGCTCCAGGTCGCTGACAATGACACGATAGTTATGTCCCTTGCGGATGGAGATCTCATCGATACCGATGGCCCGAGGCGCCGGCAGCCCCGCCCGCTCGACTTGCTCTTGCATGTAGAGCTTATCCAGGTCCTTCACCGTAGTGTGGTGCAGACGTTCCATCTCGGCCACCGCCTTGTTCGGCATATCCCGGCACAGCTTGCCCACATGCGTCGCAAAGCGCTGGGTGTAGCGCGGGTTGTTCGCCAGCCAGTCCAAGTGTTCTACATGCACACCACCGCACCCACGACAGTTGACGCGCCAACGCTCGTATTCCAGATAGATCCGCCAGCCTGCCAACGACAGGTCGCGGACCCGGCACACTTGCTTGTCATAGCGCCCCCGGCACCGATGCCCACAGTACGAGCACACGGCTGTTTTTTTCGCCTCTTGAGCTGGATGACGCGGGCGTATCGGTCACCGAATACACCGTTCAATCGGGCGCCAGCCACGAAACCTGGTAGCGCAAAAAGCGAGCGGATCGACTGGGGATTTTTCACTCGGTTAGCCTATCCGAAAAACGGATCACTTCTCAGCACCTGATGAAGTGCTGAATACCTTTTCCACACAATGAGTTACACTATTTCTCCGTCAGCATTCGCCCACAGATTTCCGCGTAGACCCAATGTTATTTAAGGCAATTGCTCAAGGTGGACCACGACGCGCCTTGGTGGTGGTGCCGCTGGCCCTTTTACTGGCCTGCGGGGCGGCCTTCGCGCAGGAAATCACCGGACAAATCTACGGCAAGGTCACGGATGTTCAAGGGCTCGGGGTACCGGGCGCTACGGTGACGGTCACGAGTCCGGATCACATCAAGGCGGAAGTTCGAACAACGTCGGAACTGGGTACCTACCGTGTTCTGAGGCTACAGCCCTCGTCCAACTACACGGTGATGGTCGAGTTGACGGGATTCCAAACCGCTACCTATACAGAGATCATCCTGCGGGCAGGGCAGGTCATTGCAATCGATGCGACGCTGTCCCCGTCCGGGGTGGAGGAGAGCGTGACCGTCGTTGGAACATCGCCGCTGGTCGACATCAAGAGCTCGCAGGCGATGCGGACGCTCGAGCGGGAGCGGCTCGAGAACATCCCCCTGGGACGCGATTACGACGATCTCCTCACGTCGATGGCGGGCATCATCGATACTGAGTATCAATTCGCTCCGGCACAATCGGTTCTCGGGAGCGACCCCCGGGGCAACCTGTACCTCATCGATGGAGCGGTCGCCAATGACACCACGGTAGGCTACATTTTGACGGAAATCCCGATCGACATGATCGAGGAAGTCCAGGTAACGACCACGGGTCAAACGGCGGAGTTTGGCATGTCCCATGGCGGGGTTTTCAACTTCGTGACCAAGTCAGGAGGAAACGACCTCTCCGGTTCAGCGTACATGTTCTACAAAGGCGATAGCTTGGAGTGGGACAACCTCACGGCTGAGGAAGTGGAACAAGCTGGGGGGGTCGGAACGAGTGTGATCAAGGACCAGGACATAGGCGGAACTTTCGGGGGACCGATCAAGAAAGATGCTGTCTGGTTCTTCGGCAATCTCCGTCGGCTGAACCACTCGCTGCAACAACCCATCATCCCCACCCAGCCATTCGAGACCAATCAGACTCATTCGTTCTTCAAGATCACGGCTCAGCTGGCCTCGGCCACCCGGTTATACGGCTCAATCACAACTCGGAATCAAGATAGGTATCCGTCCAACGTTACCAGTTTCAGAAACGCCGACGACCCGTTGACCTGGCAGACCCAAAGGCGGAACCAGTATCTCTTCGGTTTCGGTCTGACGCACCTAATCGGCACCGATACCATTGTGGACGCAAGGTACAACCGGCAGTGGAAAGAGTTTGTTCACGATATTCCCAACAACCCTGACGCGATCATCGGCTATACGGACGGGGTGACCGGATTGGAATTCGGGGGGCTCACCGGGGACCTATACCATATGATTTGCCGGTGCACGTGGGGAACGGGCGCTAATGTCTCGCACTTCATGGAGAACGCGAGTGGCTCACACGAGTTCAAGGTTGGCGTCTCCGTGGATTTCCCTAACTCCGAGCGGACGTTTACTTTCCCCAATAATGTCGACACCCGACAACAGCTTTCGAACGGAGCGGCCTATCGTATAACCAAGGAGTGGTTACCGAACACTCAATCCACGGGCATTGACCGCTTTTCATTCTTTGTGCAGGACCAATGGACGATCGGAGATCGGCTCACCCTGAACGTGGGACTACGCCACGTAACCACGGAAGGCTGGCTCCCCACCCAGAGTCGGGGTGGCGGCCGCTGGTTCCCCGTGGCCACCTTCCAGGAGGTCCGCGACGTCATCAACTTTAGCACCTGGGCGCCGCGCCTTGGCATGGTGTACGCGCTGGGTGAGCAAAAAAGGACCTCTATCAAGGCCTACTACGGGCGACAGTTCAAGGCCCTCCTCACCCAGGATATGAGTTCCGTCGGACCCTCTTCAGGAGGAAGGGAGACCTACGAATGGAACGACTTCAATGGTGACCTCACATTCCAGGCGGGTGAGGAGGGGGACCTTCTCTCGAGTACCTTGAACCCCGTTATTAGAGATCGTTCGGACCTCGCCGACCCCGACATGACAGATTCCTACGTGGATTCGTTTCACTTCACCGTCGAGCACGAGGTGAGTAGCAACATGGTGGCCTCGGTGCAAGCAACCATTAAGAGGGAGCGTAACCTCCTCGAGACGATTGTTATTCGGAGCTCAGGAGACCAAACAAACCCGTTTAATGATTACCGTACGCTTGGCGTGACCAACCAGAGCACCGGCGAGCCTGACACCATCTTTGTCCTGCGGCCGGAATTCCGGGGAGACTCGAGTAGAACGGTGATGACCAACCCCAGCTTTGCGGACGAAATTTACCGAGACTACAACGGAATTGAGTTTGCCGTACGAAGGCGCTTTCGTGACGGCTGGCAATTGATGGCCGCCTACAACTTTAGCTCAAGCACGGGCAACGTCGCCAATGACTTCCAAGGCACGACGACCAGGAACCGGATATACAATAGCCCCAATGAGTTCATCAGAGCTATTGGCCCTCTCGCCCTGGACGCTCCCCACCAGTTCAAGCTCCAGGGGACCTATACCTTGCCCTACGATGTTCTCCTGAGCGGCTTCTACCAGGCCCAGACCGGTTTTCCCATCAAGTTAATCGAAAGTGACCAATCCATTCAGGGATCCCACAAGCAGCGCTTCTACCCGCTCTGCCCCTCCGGTAGTGCTGGCGGCGGAGCGAAAGGAGACGGCGGCGGTGGTGGCGGTTGCCAGCAGCCTCCGCTGGGTATTCCCGGAATCGTGGTGGAGGGCAACATCGATTCGGCTGCACTGCAAGCCGGTGGCATACGCCACGACTTCAGACACAAGATCGACGTCCGATTGGAAAAGCAGTTTCCGTTCGGGGACCGAATGAAACTGGGGCTCATCTTGGATGTCTTCAATCTAGGCAACGTCAGCCGGATTCAATCCTATAAGTCACTGCAAATAGATAACTCCAATTTCCTGATTCCAGCGTCGTTCGAAGCACCCCGTATTTTAAGATTGGGAGTGCGCTTCAATTTTTGACCAGGGTTAGAAGTTTGAAAAGACGTAAGCTCTAGTCTCGAAGCACCGACTCGAAACGGGGCGCCAGTTGGCGCCCCGTTTTTTTTTGCTCGTTTTTGACCCCGGTGGCTGTCGCTGGGTACTCGGGGGGGTGAGTATAATGGGGCGAGTCTACGGGCCGTTATGAATGATGGGCAGGGTGTTCCCGTAACCCCCCACCTGTAAAGGATTAGGAGTCGCAGCGTGTTACCGAGCGGACGGACGACTCGGCGGATGGTAACGGTCTTTTTGGCCGTGGCGGTGGCACTGCTACGCTTTGGAGAGGCGGGGTTATCGACGCAGTGGTCATTGCTCGATTTGGAGGGTCGACAGGTCGACCCCCTAAAGCAGACGGATGCCAAAGCGACCGTCTTTCTCTTCACCCGTACCGATTGTCCGATCTCGAACCGTTACACACCGGAGCTCCAACGACTGCAAGCGAAGTTCCGTCGGACAACGTCCGGTTCTGGCTCGTGTATTCCGATCCGGACGAATCGGTGAAAGCCATTCGTGAGCATGTGAAGGAATACGGTTACTCCTGGGGTGTTCTGCGCGATCTGCAACACGGGCTGGTCAGGAAAACCCAGGTGAGGGTGACACCGGAGGCTGCCGTCTTCGTGAGTGGGCGGATGGTGTATCGCGGCCGTATTGATGACCGCTACGTCGATTTTGGCAAGGCACGGGCGAAACCGACCCAACACGATCTCGAGCAAGCCCTACAGGCGATCCTCGAGGGGAGGCCGGTGGAACGCGCCATGACCCCTGCCGTCGGCTGCTTTATCCCGGATTTGCAATGACCCGCTCGGCCCACTTAGCCCTCGCAATACTCATCTTCCCAGGCGTCGTTGTATTCGGCGCTACGAAAGGAGTGCGATCTCAGAACGCGAGCCTTCTAGGCTCTTCAAGCAGGTTGACGTTCAACAAGGATATTGCGCCGATTGTGTTTGAAAACTGTGCAGCGTGTCATCGCCCCGGTGAGCCGGCACCCTTCAGCTTGTTGAGCTACCAAGATGTGCGCAAACGGGCCAGACAGATTGCGGTCGTCACCGGAAGTCGGTTCATGCCACCTTGGCTGCCCGAAGAAGGATACGGCGAATTCCTGGGCCAGCGCCGCCTCACGTCCGACCAAATCGCCACCTTCCGCAAGTGGGTCGAGGACGGCGCCCTGGAGGGAGACCCGGATGATTTGCCCCCACTGCCGCAGTTTACCGAGGGCTGGCAACTCGGCGAACCGGATCTGGTGATCGAAATGGCTGAGCCTTACACTCTGCCGGCCGGGGATCGAGATGTGTTTCGCAGCTTCGTGATCCCGATACCGTTACCGACCAGGAAATACGTGAGAGCCGTCGAATTTCGAGGAGGGAATCCGCGAATCGTCCATCACACCGTAATGCAAATTGATAAAACGCGTTCGACCCGATATCTCGATGAACAAGATCCCGAGCCGGGCTATGAGGGCATGTATCCTGGAGACGCCAGTAGCCCCGACGGCCAATTCTTGGGCTGGACACCGGGCAAGGTCCCGATGGCCGCCCCCGAGGGTATGGCCTGGCGCCTGGAGAAAGGCAGCGACCTTCTCCTCAAGGTGCACCTTCTGCCCAGCGGCAAGCCAGAGGTGGTTCGCTGCGCGGTAGGATTCTACTTTACCGAGAAGGCACCCACGCGCATTCCTCTCGGACTCAGGCTTGGCTCCCATACCATCGACATTCCTGCCGGAAAGAAAGACTATACGATCAAAGACTCCTTCGAGTTGCCAGTCGACGTGGAGGTGCTCGGCGTGTACCCGCATGCCCATTACCTGGCACGGGACATGAAAGGCTATGCCACGCTTGCCGATGGCACGACGAGGTGGCTCATCCGTATCAAGGAATGGGATTTCAACTGGCAGGACGAGTATCGATTCGCCGAGCCGGTGTTCTTACCCCGGGGTACCAAGCTCGAAATGGAATACACCTACGACAACTCCTCCGACAATGTGTTCAACCCGCACCATCCTCCCCGGCGTGTGGTATTCGGTCCGCACTCATCGGATGAGATGGGGGACTTGTGGTTTCAGCTGGTGCCTACCGATAGCGCCGAGCTGGCGATTCTGAAACGCGATTTCGCGATAAAGGATCACCGGGCGCGCCTCGACGGCTACAAACATCGAATTCGCACCACTCCCGGAGATGCCCAACCACACTATGACCTGGGCATCATGCTATCGGCTCGAGGTAAGCGAGAGGAAGCGATTCGACATTATCGTCGCGCCGTCGAGATCAAACCAGACTTTGCCCTAGCGCACAACAACCTGGGCCACGTGCTGCTGGCGCAGCGCAAGACGGACGAGGCGATGAAGCTCTTTCGTTACGCTTTGCGAGTCGATCCGGACCTGGCTCTAGCACACAACAATCTCGGTGTCGCACTGTTGATGCAGGGGGATAGCGAGGAAGCGATCCGGCATTTTCGTAGTGCCCTGCGGGCCTGGCCCGACTTCGCTGATGTGCACCACAACTTGGGCAAGGCCCTGTTGCTCCAGGGTAGCGGCGAAGAAGCGATCGGTCACTATCGTCAGGCCGTGTCAATCAAGCCCGACTCGGTTCTGGCGCACTTGAGCCTCGGCAACGCTCTCGCCCGACAAGGGATTTTGGTCGAGGCCGCGGCCCACTATGAACGGGTGCTGCAGATCCAACCCGGCCATGTCAAAGCACAAAAAAACCTAAAACTGGTTAGGTCGCATCTCGAGAAGAACCGCTAGCTCAGAACTCCGTTGACCGAGGGAACACGTCCATCCTCACGCCTCGCCATTTGTTCGTAACGGCCAGGAGGACGGCGTAGCTGATTTTCACAGCGGCGTCCTCGGTGAAGAAGTGAGGAATGACCTTCGTCCGACGCTTATGCTCTCCGAAGGTACGCTCGAGTGCGTATTCCGAGCACCGCTACTCAGTACCGAGCGGCCTCTTATCCAATACCCTATACTCTGACCTGTTCACTTACTACGGATCTCAGCATGGGTAGGTGCGGAGTGACGAACCCATGACTGCGTTCACCCGGCGCCGCGCGTCCGCAGCTGCCGTGGTTCTCCTGCTGGTTGGAGGTGTCGTCTGGTGCGCCCAGGCAATTCGCAAGGCAGAGCGGCCGAGTGGAGACGACCTGGTAAGCTACCTTGCGTCGTCCACAGCGCTGTACTCCGGCTCGGACCCGTATAACACTGGTAGCCAGTTTCCCTACATCTACCCGTTGTTGCTGGCCACGCTCATCAGGCCGTTGGCCGAGCTCCCCCCCCGCACCGTAGCGGTCCTGTGGTTCATGCTTTCGTCGGCGTGCCTGCTGTACGTCGTGAATGCCGCTGCCCGTTGTCCGGGGCGGGCGCGCACTTTTGGCGTTCTCGCCCTCGCTGGCGTCGTTGCGGTTTTCGGTGACGTAATCCACAGAACGAGTTGCTGAACGGGCAGGTGAACCTGCTGGTGCTGGCGCTGGTCGTGGCCTCAGTGCGATTGGCGAACAGACCACATGCAGCGCCCGCTCTGCTTGGTGCTGCGATCGCGCTCAAACTCACGCCTGCGCTGCTGCTCATCTACTGGTGCGTCAAGGGCCGCTTCCAGTATGCCGTCCAGGTTGTGCTCTGGGCGGCAGTCTTTATGCTTGCGCCCTGGCTCGTAGTGCAGGGAGGTGCCCCCACCATAGTTGGAGGTTCGAGGTGGTGGCGGCTCCTGACACATGGTTTACCCGACTTTGGCGTGCTTGTCGAGCGCTTGATTCTCAGTGACCTCCGCTAACTTCGCTTCGAGGATAGGTAGCGATTGGTATCCAATGATACGACGGAAATTTTTCTCCGTGGCGAGCAGAGCCGAAGCGGCCCATCTCAGAACCATCTTGCCATTGCGCCAGCGGGTGACGCGACGGGTACGACCTCGCGCACCGCTGAAGCACGACTCGATGATGTTCGTCGATCCAAGGCAGCGTTTCAGAGATGCGGGGAGGTCGAGCTCGTTGATGGTGAACATCTCGTCGAGCCCCTCCCGGATGCTCTCCGCCGCCGAGGGGTAGTCGTCCTCGAGCCACTTCGCCTGTTGCTCCAACCGCGCTTT
Source organism: Candidatus Marinacidobacterales bacterium (assembly GCA_965237955.1). Lineage (GTDB taxonomy): Bacteria > Acidobacteriota > Vicinamibacteria > Marinacidobacterales > SMYC01. The sequence continues at coordinate 8,036,947 of OZ250169.1, forward strand.
GCCCTTCTTTGCTGGGAGCTGCCAGGCCGAACGCAGGCTCGCTTGCACTTGCGGCTTCAGCTCCTGCGGCAGATAACCGAGCACATTGCGCTCCTTGTGCTTCCTGCAACGCTGGACCTTGTTGTGGGTACCGAACACAGCGTCGACGGCGACCCGTAGCGCCTTGGAGCCATCGATCACGAACAGCCGACACCGCTCTGGGCTCAGGCCTCGTTCGACCAGGTCCTCCAGCAGCGCCTTGCACACTATCTGGTTCTCCGATGCTCCATCCCGAAGCCCCAGAACATGCTTGTATCCCTCTGTATCTACGCCGATTGCCGCCAGCGCGTGGTGCTCGCCGAAGCGAATCCCGTCCAGGTACACGACCGCGATCTCCAGCTCGTCCAGCGGATGCTCCATCAGCCCCTGCAACTGCTCCGCGCTTGCTTCCACGAACTCACGGCTCACCTCGCTCTTGCTAACCCCTACCGTCTCCGCCATCTCGGGAAGAACCGACGCGTACTTGCGCGTCGACACACCCAGCATCAGGATTTCCCAGATGCGTTGGCTCAGCCGAGACGAGTTGTTCACCGCTTCGTAGGCAGGAATCGCAACCTCCCCTCCCTCTGCCTTTCCCTTACGCCGCAGACGTGGCCGGCTCACTCTCAACTTCCGCTCCGCAAGGCTTACTACGCCACCCTGCCGGCCGTGCCAGCGAACATCGCTACCCTTCTTCCCCGGGTGTTTCTCCCCAGCCACACTTTGGGCTGACAGATCCAAGACCGCTTCGATCGTCGCTCGGCCAGCAACGTCGATCACTTCGTCGATCGCTATCTCGGTTCGCTCAATCGCATCCAAGAACGGCAACAGAGCTTGCCCCTTCGAGCTCAGTATCTCTCGAAGCTTCTTCCTGTTCTTCGCATCGATGATTTGGTGATTTGACATCGTGGTGGCTCCTTTCTTTTTCCTTCACAGCCGGATTCTATCGAACCCGGCCTTAGGAGCCGCCACTCCTAACCTTCAACTATCTCAGGGGCATCTCCTAGTGCAGAATGCCTTGTGGCTTCTCTATGCGGGCTATCTCAGCGACTTCGCACTCGCGCGATTGTCGGTGCCGCAAGGCCAAGGCCCGGGACTCTTCTTCACGATCTACGGTTTCTGGTCATGGCTGACAGGAACGCATCCCGCGGACCCGCTGCTCATTCTCAGCACGGCCCTAGGCACGGCGGTAGCCCTGGCAGTCTGGCACCGCCGGATGCTCACGAGGAGGCAAGCGATCCTAAACGACTCGCCTGCGGCTTGGGTCTACATAGCGGCAGTTCCGCTGCTCAGCCCGATGTCTGAAGTGCACCATCTCACCTCACTGCTTCCAGCCGCAGCATACAGCGTAGCTGCATGCGCCGGATATGTCGAGAAGGCGGGCCTCGTCCTGTCGGCAGTACTCCTTTGGCTTGGTTGGCTCGACCCCACGGGCCCCTGGTACTTCCTTGCAGTGCTCGCACTGATCAGCTCGGCTGCTGTCGTGCTGTCCCGCGTGTCAGACCAGGCGGCGCCCGCTGAACTACTGTCGCCCGCGTAGCAGTATCCCCGGTGCTTGCGCTGTTCGCTTCTTGAAGCCAAGAAATACCGTGTTCGTCTTCACGCGGTCCGTCACATGGTAGAAGAGGGTTTCCGAGAAAACGACATTCTGACGGAGGTGCTCGAGCGGTGTAAAAATTGGAAGACTATCCGGATGATTCGCGGTGTTTACTAATTGGACATTTTTCGATGATTGACAACGTCAGCTCGCCCTTGGGGGATGTCCCGGCCGCTGGTCGGGTAGCGGCGGCACCTGTGAATACTCTTAGGCAGCAAACTCATCGCTGTCAAGAGATTTCTGTTTGCTTCTAAGCGCGTGAACGAGAGCGCCCATATGGCGATAGCCTTTGATACGCCGGAACTCTTTCTGCGCGGTGACGACGCCAAGAGCGGTCCATCGGCGAACCATGGAAGGACTCTTCCAACGCTTGACGTTTCTCGATACTCTGCGAATGGTTCCGTTGAGATTCTCAATGGCGTTCGTCGTGGCAAGAGACTGGCGAAGTAAGGCGGGCAGCGCGAGCTTCACGACCGTGAGTGTCTCTTCCATCCCTTCACGAAGGCTTCCGGCAGCTTCGTCGTAGCCGTTTCGCTCGAGCCACGACACCAATACCTGAAGTCGCTTGCGCGCCTTGTCGGCACTCTTGCACTTGTAGGCTTCCTTCATCGTCTGGAGCACGTAGGCGTGACGAGACTCTGGGAAGGTACGAGCGAAGATTTCGGAGTTTATGGATCTGGCACCTTTGGATGACCGCGAGGTCCCCAAAAACGTCGACGAGTGCCTTGCGGATGCCTTTGCCTCCGTCCACTACGCAGAGAATCGACGCATCGACGCGCAAGCCTCGCTCGAGAAGGTCCTGCAACATCGCGGTGCACACCCGAGAGTTCTCCGTCGAGCCCAGCCATATACCCAGGGGCACCTTCGTTCCATCTATTGTGATACCGAGAGTTACGACGACGGTCTGTCCGGCCACCTCAAGGCCATCCAGCATCAGTGCCGCAAGCTCGAACTCCTCTAGCCGCCGAGACAGGTATTCCTCGAGCTTCTTAGTCGTCTGGCTCACGAGGTGACGGCTGGCGGCACTCTTACTCGTGCCACGAGACTTCAACTTGGCCGCGGGTTTGTCCAGACTCGATTCGTAATTTCGGGTCGATACCCCCATCAAGATCTGATTCAACACTCGCTCTGGAAGCGGGTCTTCTTCGCGGAAGGCTTCGAAGTGTGGAAGCGACGCCTCCTCGCCCGACTTCGAGCGAACTCGAGGTCGCGACACTTGGATGCGACGACCACCGAAGCTCAGCTCTCCGTTCGTGCTCCCCCAGTGGTTATGAGTTCGCTCCTTCTCGTGCTTGCCCTTGAGCCCCGCGATCTCCTCGGCGTCCTCTCTGAGCAGTAGGTGCAGAGCTGTCAGTCCTTGCTCGTACACCCATTCCGTCAGATCCGCCTTCGTGGCCGCGATCCCAGCTATCATCGGTAGCAGTATCTGACCGACTTGGCCAACTACCTTGCCCGTAGGCGAGTGCGTTTGCTTTCTTACTGGCTTCTTTGATTTCCTAGTCCCCTGGATCTTTGATTACTATACAAAGTTAGGCTTTTCGCCAGCCCATAAGATTCATAAGATTCATGCACTTAGAAGGGTTTCGGCAAGCTCTGTTTTATCTAGTTTGTTCTGATACAGGGGACTAGGCATTGGTGGCTCCTTGTCCCCCTCTGGAGACGGTTTATTGGCAGACCTATTCTTAGGGCCGCCGACAAAATAACTGTCTTGTTTTGAGCACACTCTTCCTGTTTCAGGTCGTGATCGCGATGTCGTCTGGCATCACGAGAGCCTGGCAAGCTCCCTAGAAACGGAACATTTGTAGATCTTCAGCAACCAGCGCGTGTTTGACAAACGGTCCTCATTTTAGGGAGGATTACGCCTATCAAGGAGCACTTCTCCTATTATGAGACCTACGAGCTATCAGTCTGAAGATCTCGACCGCCTGTTGAGGAAGCACAAAATAGCTACCCTCGATGATTTGAAGGCAGTGTTGGGTACCGATGTGGACTCGACCGTCTTCCGAAAGCTCAATGAGTTGGCGTATCGGACAAGCTACTCCCACCGTGGTAGCTACTACACGTTGGACGAGATCGCCCAGTTCGATCGAAAAGGTCTTTGGTCGTTGCGCTCAGTGTGGTTCTCGAAGTACGGGACGTTGCTTGCGACGGTAAAAGCGTTGGTCGCGGCCTGTGAGGCAGGCTACTACGTCGACGAGCTCGAGGACGTGGTGCAGGTTGACGTCAAGGCTCCTCTGTTGAAACTGGTCCGAGAGAAAAGATTGGCGCGCGAGCAGGTGTTCGGCCGATATCTGTATCTGGCCACCGATGTGAGCACGCGCAAGCAACAGCTCTCGGCCCGCCAGGTACATGAGGCGTCACCTTCCACGTTGGGCTGGGTCGGGGGAGTCCGCGTGCTCCCCGTGGAGTTGAAGGCTGCGATCGTTCTTTTCTACAGCCTGCTCGATGAAAAGCAGCGCCGTCTCTACGCGGGAGTCGAGGCCATGAAGCTCGGTCACGGTGGCGACCAACAGATTGCCGAACTGCTCGGGATGGATCCGAGCACGGTAGCCAGAGGTCGTAGGGAATTGCTAATGAGAGATGTTGAGCTCGACGGAGTTCGGCGAAAGGGTGGCGGACGGCGCGCCGTGCAAAAAAAACGCCAGAAGTCATCGCCAAGATCGAAGAACTCATGAAGCACGACACCGCGGGCGATCCGATGACGGGAGTGAAATGGACGCGGCGGACCACCGACAAGATTGCTTGCGAGCTAAGAAGCCTCGGTGTGAACGTCAGCAGCAAAACCGTCGGTCGACTGCTCAAACAGCTCGGCTTCTCGTTGCGGGTGAACCACAAGAAGCTGTGCGGTGCCACGTCCGAAGATCGCGATACCCAATTCGCGTGTATCGCCGAACTGCGCGAGCGTTTTGCCGCAGCTGGTCATCCCATCATCAGCGTAGACACGAAGAAACGGGAGCTGGTGGGATTATTCAAAAACGGCGGGCAGGCCTGGAACCGCGAGCCGACTCTCGTCAAAGACCATGACTTCCGTTCCGAATCGAACGGCATCGCAATCCCCTACGGCGTCTACGATCTGCTCGCGAACCGCGGGACAGTGTTCATTGGTACCTCGTACAACACCCCGGACTTCGCCGTGAATGCCATCGAGAAGTGGTGGCGAACGGAAGGACGGCGACGCTATCCTGCAGCCCGTGACCTCGCGATATTGGCAGACGCCGGGGGCAGCAATGGCTATCGGTGTCGGGGTTGGAAGCACGGGCTTCAAACGCGGATTTGCAATCGCCACGACATCGCTATCACCATAGCCCACTATCCGTCCGGTACATCCAAGTGGAATCCAGTGGAGCACCGTCTGTTCAGCGAGATCAGCAAGAACTGGGCGGGCAGGCTGCGTATTCCAGCCATCGTGAACGCCGAATCCAGAGCAAGCTGAACAGCGAATCCGGTGAAGCCGAACGCTCATCGAAGCGATGAAGTGTTGGGTGACCTCCTTCCCACTGATTGAAAACGTGAACCTATCTTACCTGCGTGTTGTGTAGCAAGGGGCGGCAGGTCGGTGCCGGAGGGAGCGGGCGTAAGGAAAGACGCGAAGCGACCTTCCCGCTCCCGTAGGCAGCGACCTGCCGCGGCCGAACCCCGGGCGATGTGGGGCTGGTTTCGGGGGGTTGCTGGGGTATGGCCTGGCTCGAGAAGACGCTTCCTGAGGCATTCTCGCGCGTCGTTTTGGCACCGCATCGTCTGGTACCCCGGGTTTGGCGGTTTCACCCGTTTTTATCGCATCGACGCTGTGGTCCCTCGCTCGCTCATGCATCGGCGTTGTCAAATGCCTTTGGCGCAGCCTTGGTCTTTCTCAGAGAAGCTCCTTTGAGAGTGATGCGGTGCGCGCTGTGGAGAATGCGATCGCAGATAGCGTCTGCCTGGTTTGGGTCGCCAATCGCTTCGTGCCACTGCTTGAGCGGAATCTGGGTCGCGATGAGTGTGGAGCCACGCTCGGCGCGGTCTTCGATGACCTCCATTAGATCCCGTCTCTCCGATTCTTTCAGCGGGTGAAGCAGCCAATCATCGATAGCCAGTAAGTCCAGCTTGGCGAGTTTCGTCAAAAGCCGGGCGTAGGAACCATCACCACGAGCGACCGCGAGCTCGTGGAGCAAGCGCGGTGCTCGCACGTAGCATCCGGTGAAGCCGCGACGACAGGCCCGCTCCACGAAGGCGCAAGCCAAGAACGATTTGCCAATCCCCGTCGGGCCGGTGATGAGCAGGTTATGGCGCTCACCGACAAAGCGGCAGTTGCCCAGGCTCAAGATCTGTTCGCGGTTTAAGCCTCGAGGCGCTTGGAAGTTCACGTTCTCCAAACATGCCGGATAGCGGAGCTTTGCCGCTCGCAGTCGTCGAGAAAGCTTACGCTGTTCGCGGGCGGTCCACTCGGCATCGACCAGGAGTCCCACACGTTCCTCGAAGCTCAGCTCCTTGTATTCGCTCGAGCTCAACTGGGTTTCGAACGCGGACACCAAGCCGAACAACTTCATGGCGTTCATCTTTTCTATCGTTTCGGGTGTCAGCATCGGGACTCTCCTCCTTCGTAGTGATCCGCGCCTCGGATGTTCTCGTGCTCCTCTCGCGGTTTCGCTTCGGCGTCCGATTCGAGCACCACACGATCTAGACCAGCCGAGAGAATGTTTTTCACCGTGCGATAGCTGTAAGAGCTCAAAGCTTCCGCTCGTGCGCAAGCGGCCTCGAGACGCTCACTGCCCCAGCGGCTGCCTAGTCGCATGACTCCCAGGCAAGAGCGAAATCCCTGCTCCGGGTGAGGCCGACTCTCTAGAATCCCCGCAACCAGCCTTCCCGTGGCGCGACCTGACTGCTCCGCCCAGTGGAGCAGCCGCGACGGCGTCCACTCCAGGTGCTCCCGATGCGAACGTGGCATATGCTCCGGGTTCGTGGAGTAGTGCCCCTTTCCTTTCTTGCGGGGATGCGACGCGACGCGCTTTCCCTTGAACAGGACCTCCACCACCGAGGCCGTCACCCGTGCCTCGACTTTCTCGTGAATGAGCTGATAGGGAACGCTGTACAAGTTGTTCTCCACCTCCACGTGGTAGTCGATGTTCACTCTGCACCGCTTCCACGTCGATAACTCGTAGCTCTCCTGCGGTAGCGGTTTCAGTACGGGCCGGTCTAGCCTTTCGTACAACTCCCGCCGACTCACACCGAGCTTCTGCATCGGACGCGCATTCAGGACCTCTAACTTCTCCCAGATGGCTTCGTTCAGTTCCGCCAGGCTGAAGAACGTGCGATGACGAAGCACCGCCAGGATCCAGCGCTGCGCCACCTGCACTGCCGACTCCACCTTCGCTTTGTCTTTCGGCTTGAACACCCGAGCCGGGACCACAACCGCACCGTAATGCGTCGCCAGCTCTTCGTACGTCCGGTTGATCCCTGGCTCGTAACGGTCCACCAAATCCACGCCGCTCTTCAAGTTGTCCGGAACCCAGATCTCCGTACTGCCACCGAAGTAATCCGACATCCCCTTATGGGCCTTCGCCCACGATTCCAGCGACTGGTTCAGTGTCGCTTCGACGTAGGTGTAACTGCTCGCGCCCAACGTCCCGACGAACAGCTCCATTTCGACGAGCTCTCCCGTTTTCGGATCGACGATGTGAGGCTTCTTCCCCGAAAAATCGACGAATGTCTTCTCGCCTGCTCGATGCCGTTGACGCATCGTCGGGTTCAGCTTCTTCTTCCACTGACCGTACAGCTCGCAATAACGGCTGTAGCCGTACGCTCCCGGCTTATTCTCCGCGTACTCCACCCACAGCTGCAGCAACGTCAGCTCTCGGTGACGCCTCAGCTCCTCGTGGATGTGGGCATAGTCCAGACCCGGCCGTGCGCCAGACGAGCCCGGCGGCGGAAACAGCCCTGCCTCCAGCTCCCCGTCGCTCAGCTCCTCCGGGAGCGGCCAGCTCAGACCACCCTTCTTCGCCTTGGCCAGGTACTCACTCACCGTTCCAACCGCCACGCGAAGTGCCTTTGCGATCATGCGGTGAGTAAAACCCAGCTCGTACTTTAACCTTAGAACCTCTCGTGTTTTTCTCATCGATAACCTCTTAGCTGCCATTTCCTAGATCGTCCTCCTTCCGGGTACGACCTAGAGTTGCCTTGAAACGTGCTATCGATGAGCGTTCGCGATGCCGGAACCGGCGTTCACGTTGCCTGGAATCCGTGTTCACCTTCCCCGGAATCGATGTTCACGATCCCCGGAATCCGTGTTCACGATGCTTTGGAATGGATGTTCACCTTCGGCTGGAATCTGCGTTCACGATGCCCCGGAATACGCACGCTTCCAGCCCATCAAAGAGAAGGTCAAAGGTATTTGGGAGCTTTTGAGAACCCGCAGCAGCGTCGAGCTCGAAGACGTTACCTTCGAAGGCAAGGCGACGTCCCGCAAAGTGAGCCTCGACGTGACCGTCGACGGCACCGAAGGTGCCGCCCTCGGCGTCATGAGCCAGGGCGAGCTTCATTCGCTCGCGCTCGCTTTGTTTCTCCCCAGAGCGACCCTTGAGGCGAGCCCGTTCCGATTCCTCGTCATCGACGACCCGGTTCAGTCCATGGACCCCGTCCTGTGCCAAAACTCGGCCCTTTTGAAATAGACCACAAATCAGCAGCTTAGACGCCCTTGGATGATGGTGGCGCTCTACATAATATAGATGAACTCGACGATGGCCCGTCGCGCGGGTCTTAGAGTGCGTTTGTATTCTTGGACACGACGCGCAGACCTACCCGCCAGGTCCGCCCGTTGCGGACGCATTCCGGGCCGACTTCGAAGCTGAGAAGGAAAGGCTTGCGCGAGAGCTCGGGCCCGCGCCGCCCACCTAGGGTGGCCGTCGCTACCGACGAATGATCTGCTGCTTCAGGAGCGCGTCGACGGCGACGACGAGATTCTCGAAAGGCTGCTCCGTACTCGGCGCGGGTTGCAGCCGTCCTTCGCGATCGATTAGGTAGTTGGCGGGGTATCGCGCCGTCGTCTGATAAATCTCGGGGACGTCCCCCTCGATCGTCAGAAGGGGGTAGCTCACCGACAGGACGTTTTCTTCGAAGTTGAGCTGCGTTTCGAGGTCCTCTGTGGAGAGGCCGAAGACCATGAATCCCTGTTTCTTGCGTTCCTGATAGAGCTTGTCGAGACCCGGCATTTCCTTGCGGCACGGCGGACACCAGGTCGCCCAAACGTTTACGAGCACGACCTTTCCTCCATGCTCGTCGAGACGATGAGTGTTGCCGTGGATGTCCGCCGTCGAGAAAGGCGGCGCCTCGACGTCACTGAGCGCCAGATTCCGCGCCTGCGTAGCGCGCTCGACGACGCCTCGAATCGGAAGGAACACGAGACCGAGCGACAAAATGCCGAGCATCAGGCCCACCTTGCTCACGGTTGAGAAGGCTCCTTTGCGGTGGTCGGCGAGCGCGAGGACGAGAGTGATGATGCCCGGCAAGGCCATCGCGATCGCGACTATGGAGAGACGGAAGACGAAGTCGGCGTCCCTGTCGGCGCTCGCGCGCGTCAGGCTCCGATAGACGAACAGGCCAAGACCCGCTGCCGCAAAGGGCGACGCGACGCCGGCCCATAGAGTCCGAAAGTACAGCTTCGACATAACGAAGCCATTCTAGCGTGAGACGGTTCGGTAGCGTGCTAGGGTATTGTCAGGTGCTATCAAGTTGAGACGGCGACTGACACAATGAGCCGATGAACAGCCAGCCATCCCGCTACCACATTAATAAGGGGCAATGCCGTTCGCCGAATGATGGAGGCCAAAAGCGAGCGTGGCAGTAGCCGCGGGTTGGCTTTACAGGCGTGGCCTACCTTAAAGCGTTGCGACGAGGGCGCGTTGCTAGCCGGTCTTGAGTTCGTTTGTATTTTTGGACACGACGGCGATGAGCCTTCGGTGCCAAGCCAGAAGGGTTTCCGGTGTGACGATACCGGCGACTTCTGCCAAGAGTTTCCGGCCAAGCGCCTTACCCTTTACCGCGAGCCGACGTCGCTCGTCGTCTGTGAGACGAAGCTTCCTCCCGCAGAGCCGAGCTTTGAGGATTTTGTTCTCCTCGAGCAAGTAGACGATAGCGGCCTGATGGTCACGCTGGAGCCAACCAGCGATGGCGACGACCAACAAGGTCAAGGGCTGGACCGGCGTGCTCATGACCGAGGATTCTAGCTCCCATTGGCCAATCAAACGTAGATACGTCTATTCCGAAACGTCCCGGCGGGCCGGTCTTGAGTTCGTTTGTGTTTCTGGACACGACGCCCTACCGCGGTCCTCAGACTTGGAAGCTACCATGCTGGGCGCGACCCCGAACTAACTTTCGAATGTGTCGCTTGTCGTAGTATCGTCCGATACCGATACCAGGACAGTGCTCTCGCGCCGTGTTCCACTGTGAACGAGTAGCGATTGGCGAGTCTTTGCCCGGCGTGAAGGGGAAGTTCCGGCACTGCGTCGGCCGCACGTCGTAGATCCCACAGCCCTTCGTTCTCGGATCCAGGAATACGCAGGTGCCCGAAGCCTCCGATAGAACGCGATGGTCGCCACGTTCCTCAATCGCCCACGCAACCCCAGCCGTCTGCAACCGACCCACATCGCGCTTGCTCAAAAAGACGCCCTCGACGTCACCCTTGCCGAACATTGACTGTGAGCAGCAGTGACCGCAGTCTGGTTGGCACTCGAATCTCAAACCTTTCTTAATCCATCTCATTCCATGTACCGCGCAGTCGCCGCTCGGAGCTCCCGACTTGGACCCCTCATTCGTCCTCTTGCGCTCCGACTGGCATGAACAGCATCCAAATAACGAACCGGGGAGTTGCGGCCGGGGGCCGGGCAAAAGAGACAGACTACAGCTAATGCAGTGCGCCCGGCCGTCAGCTTCAATGGCGCGTTAGAATGCCCCCTGCCACATGCCGTCGTCATATGACTCCATCGTGGTTTTTAGCCGCTCATAGAGATGGTCGAGTTCCTTTTGGAGCTTCTTGTCATCCGTGTGATTTGCTTCCGCCGCGATGTAGCCAATTATCTCATCCAGATCATCCAGAGTCAGCTTAACGATGAGTTTCTTACCTTTGACCACCGCCATCCGTAGAGGGCCAGTGACCTCGGGCCCACCCATCGCATGCTCCAGTATGAGACTCCTTTGCCGTGGTGTAATGGCGACTTCAATGGGTTGGCCGTATTCGATCTTCTGTCGGTTCATGATTTGCTGAGACTTCGGGTCGTTCTAACGTTCTACCGCCTAAGTATTGTATCTGGCGCACGGGGAACCAGAAAGAGGTAGGCAGGTAACTCGCGTTACAGTGATTCCCATGGCGTGAACCGCCCCGGGTTTTCCAGGAGACTGTTTTAGTTGAGTCTCGCCATCTATGTCGAATCCTAGAGGCGTTCTCAAAACTCGCGGAGACCAGCCGACGCGGCACTGGCTCTGCGATAGGCGACCCCGTCCTGTGCCAAAACTCGGCCCTTTTGAAAAACCATGTCTGTAATTTAATGCACCGTAAAGTCTTAGTGTCATTTTACCAACACTTAATGGCGGAAGCACCCATGAGGTCTGTGTGAGCGGCAGGGCTGCCCGATCGAACAACGGCTGCCTGACCAACAGTAGGAATTGCACATGGTACGTCATGATGGATCCGAAGATAACACCCTCGGGCCAGACGATTGTAAAGCCCACGGCCCTTGGCACCATCGCAAAACACAGACGCTAAGCTGCTGATTTATAGGCTATTTCAAGAGGGCCGAGTTTTGGCACAGGACGGGGTCGGCAAGGGCATGAAGAAGGGCGAACGGCTTGACCCGTTGGTCACCCGCGGCCCGGAATGGTTCGAGATTATCGACGCAACAGTGCAGCAAATTCGCGAGGCTCTTGAGAATCGGGACGATGGCACTGAATGACGTGGTCTGGAAGAACGAGCGGCAGCGGGTGAAGCCGTGGTCAGCGCGTGGCAAGGCGGCAGCTGCGAAGTGGAGCCTGTTGGTTTCCGGTGTGACGATACCGACGACTTCTGCCAAGAGTTTCCGGCCAAGCGCCTTACCCTTTACCGCGAGCCGATGTCGCTCGTCGTCCGTGAGGCGAAGCTTCCTCCCGCGAAGCCGAGCTTTGAGGACTCTGTTCTCCTCGAGCAAGTAGACGATAGCCGCCTGTTGGTCACGCTGGACCCAACCAGTGATGCCGACCACCAACCATGTCAAGGGCTGCATCGGCGTGCTCATGACCGAGGATTCTAGCTTCCATTGGCAAACCAAGCCTAGACACCTCTCATCCGATACGGCCCGGCGCGCCGGTCTTGAGTTCGTTTGTGTTTTTGGACACGACGGCCGTCAAACTCGCCTGTCTGCTGCCGCTACTTCTTCGCGGGCATCAGCTCTCTGAGCGCGATGACGGTAGCGATGACGCCGCTTCGGACCGCAGGCTCGGGCGCGATCTCGAAGAGTGGCGAATGGTGTGACGGCACCGGAGGCCCGCCTGCGGCTTCTCTTTCGAAACTCTCTTTGGGGGTGCCGCCAATCCCGAAGTAGGCGCTGGGGACGTAAGGCTCCATCGTCAAGAACGGAAAGTCCTCACCGCCCATCCCTTCTCGCTGATAGTCGGCGAAAGCGTCATCGCCGAGCTCCGAGCGCCAACGAGCCTCCAATCTCTTGACCAGAGTGGTGTCGTTCACGGTGACGGGCACACCTCCCTTCATCTCGACGCGGGGAAGCCGCTCGTCCGGAAGTCCCGCGGCCCGGCCGATGTTCACTGCGATCCGTTCGATACCCTCCAAGAGTTTCTGGCGGGTTTCCTGGGTGTCGGAGCGCACCGTGAGCTCGAGCACGGCTTCCTCGCCGATCACGTTACGCTTATTGCCGGCTCGGAATACACCGACAGTTACGACGCCGGGCTCTCGCGGGCTCAGCTCTCTCGAAACCAGTTGCTGGAGTGCGACGACGATCTGCGCTCCAATGAGCACGGGGTCTTTTCCGCGGTGGGGACTCGCGCCATGGGCGCCGATGCCGGACACGATGATGTCCACGCTGTCGACACCCGAGTACGCCGCACTCTCGGCGACGTGGAGCTTTCCAGCTTCGATGTCGGCAGCCACATGAAAGGCGAGGGCGTAGTCCGGCTGGCCAAAGCGCTCCCACAGCCGATCCTGGTGCATCGCCTGAGCGCCCGAGATCTTCCACTCTTCCGCAGGCTGGCCGATGAGCATCAGCGTACCGGACCAGGAATCGAGCTCGGCGGCCATCCGTCGCGCCGTCCCCACGAGAGAGGTAATGTGCACGTCGTGCCCGCAAGCATGCATCACGGGAAATTCCTGTCCGTCGTCATTGACCTGCGTGACGGTCGAGGCGTATGGAAGATCGGCGAGCTCCTTCACGGGAAGTCCGTCCATGTCGGCACGCATCATGACGAGGGGTCCGTCGCCATTCTCCATGATGGCCACCACGCCCGTTCTTCCGACACCCTCCGTAACCTCGAAACCCGCGTCGCGGAACTCCTTGGCGAGTCGCGCCGCGGTCTTGACCTCGACGAACGACAGCTCGGGGTTCGCGTGAAAGTGCTTGAAGAGCGCGTCGAGGTGAGCATCGTAGTCCGCCTTGACCGCCGACTCGAGCTTGTCGTCGGCTCGCGATTCCACCGACAGTGTCACGAGAGTCGCAATGGCTACGCTTGTTGCTAGGAACTTCATCGTTTCCTCCGATAGCTATCGAGTTTCAGAATTCTATCAAGATCAGCGGCCCGGTCAGGCGGTACGTCGTGCGTTCCGATCGGACGGCGCTCTCGAATCAAGGCCGGGGTGCCGCGAAACGTAAGCAGGCTTGCACGTTCTGGCCCAGATGCGCCTGGGCCTCCTCACAGACAGTACGAAGCACAGCTGTGATCCGCAAAAAAGAAAACCGGCCAGAAGCAGCCGACCATGGCGGGTCTAAAACGCGCAATCAACACTGGATAGACTTTTTGCGGAGCACAAGGCCAAGGTCGTGATTGAAAGGTGGCGGCAAGAGTTCAATTGCTTCAGACCCTACAGCTCGTTGAGTTACCAACCGCCGGCCGTCGTCCGAAGCCTAGAGGAGGCCGGTAATTAGCTGCTGACCTTCTACGAATTCCCTCGTGCCATGTGGAAATCGATTCGAACGACCAATGCTCTGGAGAATCTCAACCGCGAGTTTCGACGCCGGACGAAAACCCAAGCGTCGTTCTCCAGCGAGGAGTCCGCGGTCGCTTTGCTGTTTGGGCTTATCGCCTCTGGCCAGATTCAACTACGGCGCGTCGACGGCTACCAAGGTCTGAGCGAGGTTCTCGAACACGCGGAGGTTGCCGCCTGATCTGATACCCTGATGGCGGAGTGGAGGGCGCCGTTCTTTTTCCACGAACCTCGGGACACATCCAAACGCGGGTAGGCCCACAAGGTCGGGACCGGGGCATCTTCCTTCTTGGCCCAGGCCGACCGGATCATCTGCAACACCGATTCGGCGGTCGGCGCCTGCAACGCCAACGCCCGGGTTTTCTCCTTCAGCAGCCCCTCGGTTCACTGGACACGGCTTTGGCCATGCGGTAGCCGACACCCGAGGCTCGGTCACGATGTAGGCGGGGCTGGTGGCAACGTCACCCCGTCCTGTGCCAAAACTCGGCCCATTTGAAATAGACCACAAATCAGCAGCTTAGACGCTCTTGGAATCCGCGCAGAATCGAGGGTATTTCGCGCCGCAGGGCTGGCTCAAATCGGCTGCGGGGCGAGCTACGGGCAGTGAACTGCGCACCCGGAAGTCTCTGATTAGACTGGACTTTACCGGGCAGAAGAGCGAACGTTCGGTGATGCCGCAGGATACAGGGGTTGGGCGGAACGTCGTTCTGGACGGTTTGGACTTCGCCAGCTTGCGGCGGGTCTGGGAGCAGACCTTTGGGGCAGCTCCGCCAAGCTCGCTCTCGCGTATCTTCATGCGCCGCGTTCTCTTGCACGAACGCCAGTGCCGGACCCATGGCGGGCTTTCGGCCGCAACCCGGCGCGCTCTGGCCGCTATGGCGAACGAGACACCAGGCAACGCCGCTCCCGCAGGGTCCGTTTCTGCCGGCACCCATATCGTCCGCGAGTGGAATGGCCGGACCTACCAGGTCGAGGTAGTCGACAACGGCTATCGGTTCGATGGCAAAACCTATCCGTCCCTCACCGCCATCACAAAGCGAATCACCGGCACCCACTGGTCAGGACCACGCTTTTTCGGTCTCACGCCCAAGCGCAAGGCCTAACATGAAGAAGATCCGCTGTGCCATCTATACGCGAAAGAGTGCGGAAGAGGGTCTCGAACAGGAGTTCAACTCCCTCGATGCGCAGCGAGAAGCCTGCGCCGCGTATGTCGCGAGCCAGAAAGCGGAGGGCTGGGTGCTGCTGCCAACTGTCTACGAGGACGCGGGGCTCTCGGGAGGAACCCTGGAGCGCCCGGGCCTGCAGCGCTTGCTCGCCGACATCGACGCAGGTCTCGTCGACCAGATTGTGGTCTACAAGGTCGACCGGCTGACCCGTTCCCTCTCCGACTTTGCAAAGCTCGTCGAGCGGCTCGAGGCGGCCGGCGCGGTTTTCGTCTCGGTGACTCAGTCCTTCAACACCGCGACCAGCATGGGACGACTGACGCTGCATATGCTGCTGTCCTTCGCACAATTCGAACGCGAGGTCACGGCCGAGCGGATCCGCGATAAGGTCGCTGCCTCCAAGCGCAAGGGACTATGGATGGGCGGCCGCGTACCGCTCGGCTATGAGAAGGACGGGCGCACGCTGCGCATCAACGAGGCTGAGGCCGAAACGGTCCGGACGCTCTATGCGCTGTACCGAAAGCACGAAACGCTCCGGCAGGTGAAGGCCGAGGCGGACCGTCTGAGACTGCGTACCAAGCAACGCTTCACCGCGGATGGAACCCGAACGGGCGGGCTGCCGTTCCGTCGCGGACACCTCCACTGCCTGCTGACCAATCCTCTCTACGCCGGCCGCATCCGGCACCAGAGGCGTGTCTACGAGGGCCAGCATCCATCGATCATTGCTCCGGAGCTCTGGGACGCGGTCCAAACGCAGCTGCAGGCAGGGGCTGCCAAACCAAGGAGACGCACGACGAAGGGCCGTGCCGCCCGTTCCCCACTGGCAGGCAAGCTCTTCGACGAGACCGGGGACCGGCTGACGCCGAGCCACACCAAAAAGAAAAACGGGCAACGGCTCCGCTACTACGTCTCCCGGCGCCTCATCCAGCACAGTGGCCAAAAGGACCTCTCCGGCTGGCGACTGCCCGCCCCGATGCTGGAACAGACCGTCGTGCATCTCATCCGACAGCATGTGGATGCCACGACCTTCTCGGCCTCGTTGATCCACACTCCGACGATGCAAGAGCTCGCCTCGGTGCGTCGCTTTTTAGACGGGCTGTGTTCCGGTAGTAACAATGATAGTGCCTCGGCAGCCCCCCTGCTCCGTCTTATCCGGCGGGTCGACATCAGCCCCGGCTCTGTGTCCATCCTGCTCGACCGCGATGCGTTCGCTGCTTGCCTCTCTATGGGACCCGAACGCATTCGCGACGATGCACTCCGCATCCTCGCACCGTTCCGCTTGCGTCGACGCGGCGTCGAGACCAAGCTCGTTCTGGGCAACCCCACGAAATCCGTCGACCGCACACTCCTGCGCAATATCAGAAACGCCCTCTCCTGGCTCGACCGAATCAAAGCAGGCAAAACCTATGAGCAGATTGCCACCGAACACGCCATCCCAACGGACCGCGTGCGCAAGGCAATCCGTTATGCCTTCCTGGCTCCCGACATCGTCCGCGCCATTGTCGAAGGCCGCCAGCCCGTTGGGCTGACCTCGAGCTACCTCTTGCATCATCCGCTTCCCGACGATTGGGAGAAACAGCGAGTGCTCGTCAAAACGCTGTGAGCCTGCCAGCGCCCACTCCGTGAATGGGCTCGGTTAGCAGCAAGCTGCTCTCCGACACTGGCCTCCACCAATCAGCCTCAAACTGGCCCCAATTCCCTGTCATGGTTTCCAGACTCGGATAGCTCCTTGTACTGGACCGTCTGCGGAGTCATCTTCGTTTCCTCCGTAAAACTCCGCTGGATGAATTCGAGGTTTGGCCAATTCGAATTCCGCTATTCGCCTTCTCCTCAGGCGCGATCTAGGCGTTAAGCGTCTTCTCATTGTCTGCGCGATTAAGCGCAAAAACGTCCCGATAAGCCCCAAAATCGCCCCAAACTGCACGTTAATGGCCTGTTGTGCTCTGTTTCTGATCGTTTCCAGCCAAGAATCGGAAGCTCCACTCAAGCCTCCCGACTGCGATAGCCGGAAAGATGTTCCCGTCGACGAATATTCGCTGATGAGACGTAAAGCTTTTTATAACAATGAGTAACGGCCGGCGGTGGCGCCGGAGGGTTCACGACACGACCTTCTTTCAGGCGTCCGGGAGATTGAAATTGCCGTATAGAAAATCTTACTAAAGCCAATTAAAATCCCGGCTCGAACGACCACCCGTCGATAATGCGTGCGGGGACCAGCACGTGACGGAGGCCGTTAAATCACTGTAGGGGAAGAGGATGGAACGAAATGGGCAGCATGGTTGAAACCCGAGAGGGCGTAAAACAGCCTTCTCCCAAAACCTGTGTACGCGTCAAGAAAGTCAAGAAATGCGCGAAACTCGAAACCTCCTAAATCTCCACTTATTTTTCTCTTTGAGGATTTCCGCCAAAAGCTGGACCGCCTTTTGCCGAGACCGGATAGCTCCAAACTGCACCATCCGCCACCCAGTCTGGCCAATTGCGGCCCCGCAGAGACGGGTGGGATTTCCCGCGCGGTTGGCGGGGTTTTGCAGAGGTAGGTGGCACCAGAGACGCGCTATAAGGGCTGAACAGGCCTCATTTTCGGTATTGGTCTCTAATCTCGATTTTCGAGTGCCACGTTTGCGCTAAAGGGGAGAACGGGCGCTGACCGGGCCGTGCGGCGGCGGAAAAGAGGCCACCCGAGAAGCCCAGAATCGAAGCCGGGGATACCGCAGCGTAGCTCGCCTAGCACGTTCTGGTCCAGGTGCGGCCCTGGCCTACTGGATTTCCATCTTGTCCCAGGCCCGGATCCAGGGTCTTCGCCCGGGAGCATGGCATCCCGTTTCTGGACGTTGTTTCCCAGTACGGGGGAACCCGAATTGCTTGCCGCAATGTCACCCTTCTAGGGCATTGGTGTCACCTCGTTCGAATAGGCGAGGATTTCCACAACCGCCTAGGGGTCAGCCCTGGCGTTCAGAACAATAGGCCAGAGATTCGGAAACGGTTGCAAGAGCGAGCACTGGTAATGTCCTAAGATTCTTGTCAAAGAAAAACGATGTATGGTTCCCAGGTCTCACAACCCTCCCCGGAATGGGGACAGAAACGGAGAACCATACATCATGGGGAAAGTACTACCGAGTCAGCGATTGCTCAAGCAGTTCGAGGAACGACTGGTTTACCCATCAATGTAAAGTAGTCTACAACGCTGGCTTGCGTTCAATCTTGAAGGTGAAAGCATGCTCGCAAGGCTTTTTGTCCGGGGTTTTGATTGTAAGGCCGTCTTCAGTCATCGTCCATTCCAGTTCTTCATCAACACCAAGCATCTTTATGGATTCGATCTCCGATTCATATAATCTAAATTCTGCGCCAGGAGGTAATCCAACGCCAGCCAGGAATTTAATGGTAACCTCATCTCCTGGCCAATCGAGACTAATCGCATAGATGACGTTATCCTTGACCGTAAACCTGATATCCTGAGCTGTATATAGGGGTTTCTTCCCCTCCCCGAGACCAGAATCACTTACCTTTGTAGGACCTTCTCCATGTCTTATCCAAGCCGTGGTACCATAAATCGCTTCGCCGTTTACCTTCAGCCATTCGCCCAACCCCAGCAGACTTTTCTTGGCCTCTTCAGGGATCGTTCCATCAGGTTTGGGACCAACATTGAGTAAAACAAACCCATTCTTGCTGACTCTATCCACCAGAAGATCCACCAGCCTATTTACCGGTTTGAAGTTTGAGTCCTCAACCCAAGACCATGCGCCCTGGTCATCTACAGAGGGATCCGACATCCACATGTGATATGTCACCTGGGTTTTTCCCCCTGAGTTCTCGATACCAACGCCGGGCGGAAAATCATGAACTTTGTATGACAGTAAAACTTCCTTGCCGCGTTCAACGGATTTGTTGTAGTAATAGGCCAGAAAGTTCTTTTGATAAACATCTTTCCTTACTCCATCCAGAGGAGAGTCAAACCATATAAAGTCGGGATCATATTTATCTACAACTTCTATTATTTTCCCGTACCATTCATCTAAGTACTCCTCGTTGGGCTCTTCTCCCCTCTCGTGTATCTGGCCGTATAATCCCGAATACTTCGGATCGGAACAGTCGAATCTCTCGTCCCATACCGGAAACTTGTACCATTTCGAGGAATGGTGGAATGTCGTTACGAATTTCATGTTGCGTTTTTTTATGGCTTTTTCTAACTCCCCGACGACATCTCTTTTCGGTCCCATCTTCGCAGCATTCCATTCTGAGTACTCGGTATCCCACATTGCGAAGCCATCTTGATGCTCTGCGACTGGACCGGCGAATTTTGCGCCAGCCTTTTCGAAAAGCTCTGCCCATTCGTCAGCATCGAACTTCTCTGCCTTAAACATAGGTATAAATTCCTTGTATCCGAATTCCGAGAGAGAACCATATGTTTCTACATGGTGTTTATGCTGTTTGGAATCTTCACGATACATTTCACCGGGATACGATGTACCATCGGGACCCCCCATGGCTGGTACCGAATAAACTCCCCAATGTGTATAAATTCCAAACTTGCCATCTTTTACCCACTGCGGGACTGGATAGCGTTTTAGAGATCTCCAGGTAGGTTCATAGGTTTCCTCGGCCAATAACAAACCTGTCGCCATTATCACTACAGCCAATACCGCTGCCGATACAATCGACTTTCTTAACATTTCTTCCTCCTATTTGTTTCAGATTAAGGTATCAATGGATTGAATTAAACTTATTTCATGCTTTTAACAATGTTAAGGATAGGAAATTTCATGGCCCATTGAGAAGCGTGTTCCTCCAATTTCCTCGGCTTGCATGCGGCTCAGCGAGTCTATTGAAGCTCGCTGAGGATATCAGGTCGTAGGGATCTTTGAAGCCCGTAGTGTGCCAAAACTCAACCGGCGCGAAGCAGAGTGGCGTTGGGTGACGTTTTCTAAGAGCAAGAGTAGTGCCAGTGCTCCGCGCGGCTAGAATGCGGTCTATGCAGTCCCACCTATGGCAGCTCCTCGCGTTGACCTTCGCAGGGTGAGTCAACCGGTCCCAGCAGGATGTAATCGAATACCTGAAGGAAGAGAATCGAGTGCTCCGGGAGCAGCTCGGTGCTCGTCGCATACGTTTCACGGATGATCAGCGTCGGCGCCTGGCAGCGAAGGCGAAGGCCATGTGCCGGGACAACCTGAAGGAAATCGCGGACCTCGTGACACCTGACACATTGTTGCGCTGGTACAGAGAGCTCATTGCAACAAAGTACGATGGGAGCCAGCGCCGCGGTCCAGGGCGACCTCGCGTGATGGAAACGATACGTGAGCTCGTGCTCACGATGGCGAAGGAAAACTCAAGCTGGGGATATACGAGAATTTGTGGGGCTCTCGCCAACATGGGCCATGAGGTCGGCAGAAACACCGTGAAACGTATCCTCGCGGAACACGGTATCGAGCCCGCACCCGTGAGGGACAAACGCACTCCCTGGAGCACCTTTCTGAAAGCCCATTGGGGAGCTATTGCGTATTCCGGGGCATCGTGAACGCAGATTCCAGCCGAAGGTGAACATCCATTCCAAAGCATCGTGAACACGGATTCCAGGCAACGTGAACGCCGGTTCCGGCATCGCGAACGCTCATCGATAGCACGTTTCAAGGCAACTCTAGGTCGTACCCGGAAGGAGGACGATCTAGGAAATGGCAGCTAAGAGGGTATCGATGAGAAAAATACGAGAGGTTCTAAGGTTAAAGTACGAGCTGGGTTTTACTCACCGCATGATCGCAAAGGCACTTCGCGTGGCGGTTGGAACGGTGAGTGAGTACCTGGCCAAGGCGAAGAAGGGTGGTCTGAGCTGGCCGCTCCCGGAGGAGCTGAGCGACGGGGAGCTGGAGGCAGGGCTGTTTCCGCCGCCGGGCTCGTCTGGCGCACGGCCGGGTCTGGACTATGCCCACATCCACGAGGAGCTGAGGCGTCACCGAGAGCTGACGTTGCTGCAGCTGTGGGTGGAGTACGCGGAGAATAAGCCGGGAGCGTACGGCTACAGCCGTTATTGCGAGCTGTACGGTCAGTGGAAGAAGAAGCTGAACCCGACGATGCGTCAACGGCATCGAGCAGGCGAGAAGACATTCGTCGATTTTTCGGGGAAGAAGCCTCACATCGTCGATCCGAAAACGGGAGAGCTCGTCGAAATGGAGCTGTTCGTCGGGACGTTGGGCGCGAGCAGTTACACCTACGTCGAAGCGACACTGAACCAGTCGCTGGAATCGTGGGCGAAGGCCCATAAGGGGATGTCGGATTACTTCGGTGGCAGTACGGAGATCTGGGTTCCGGACAACTTGAAGAGCGGCGTGGATTTGGTGGACCGTTACGAGCCAGGGATCAACCGGACGTACGAAGAGCTGGCGACGCATTACGGTGCGGTTGTGGTCCCGGCTCGGGTGTTCAAGCCGAAAGACAAAGCGAAGGTGGAGTCGGCAGTGCAGGTGGCGCAGCGCTGGATCCTGGCGGTGCTTCGTCATCGCACGTTCTTCAGCCTGGCGGAACTGAACGAAGCCATCTGGGAGAAGTTAGAGGTCCTGAATGCGCGTCCGATGCAGAAGCTCGGTGTGAGTCGGCGGGAGTTGTACGAAAGGCTAGACCGGCCCGTACTGAAACCGCTACCGCAGGAGAGCTACGAGTTATCGACGTGGAAGCGGTGCAGAGTGAACATCGACTACCACGTGGAGGTGGAGAACAACTTGTACAGCGTTCCCTATCAGCTCATTCACGAGAAAGTCGAGGCACGGGTGACGGCCTCGGTGGTGGAGGTCCTGTTCAAGGGAAAGCGCGTCGCGTCGCATCCCCGCAAGAAAGGAAAGGGGCACTACTCCACGAACCCGGAGCATATGCCACGTTCGCATCGGGAGCACCTGGAGTGGACGCCGTCGCGGCTGCTCCACTGGGCGGAGCAGTCAGGTCGCGCCACGGGAAGGCTGGTTGCGGGGATTCTAGAGAGTCGGCCTCACCCGGAGCAGGGATTTCGCTCTTGCCTGGGAGTCATGCGACTAGGCAGCCGCTGGGGCAGTGAGCGTCTCGAGGCCGCTTGCGCACGAGCGGAAGCTTTGAGCTCTTACAGCTATCGCACGGTGAAAAACATTCTCTCGGCTGGTCTGGATCGTGTGGTGCTCGAATCGGACGCCGAAGCGAAACCGCGAGAGGAGCACGAGAACATCCGAGGCGCGGATCACTACGAAGGAGGAGAGTCCCGATGCTGACACCCGAAACGATAGAAAAGATGAACGCCATGAAGTTGTTCGGCTTGGTGTCCGCGTTCGAAACCCAGTTGAGCTCGAGCGAATACAAGGAGCTGAGCTTCGAGGAACGTGTGGGACTCCTGGTCGATGCCGAGTGGACCGCCCGCGAACAGCGTAAGCTTTCTCGACGACTGCGAGCGGCAAAGCTCCGCTATCCGGCATGTTTGGAGAACGTGAACTTCCAAGCGCCTCGAGGCTTAAACCGCGAACAGATCTTGAGCCTGGGCAACTGCCGCTTTGTCGGTGAGCGCCATAACCTGCTCATCACCGGCCCGACGGGGATTGGCAAATCGTTCTTGGCTTGCGCCTTCGTGGAGCGGGCCTGTCGTCGCGGCTTCACCGGATGCTACGTGCGAGCACCGCGCTTGCTCCACGAGCTCGCGGTCGCTCGTGGTGATGGTTCCTACGCCCGGCTTTTGACGAAACTCGCCAAGCTGGACTTACTGGCTATCGATGATTGGCTGCTTCACCCGCTGAAAGAATCGGAGAGACGGGATCTAATGGAGGTCATCGAAGACCGCGCCGAGCGTGGCTCCACACTCATCGCGACCCCGTCCTGTGCCAAAACTCGGCCCTTTTGAAATAGGCCATAAATCAGCAGCTTAGTGTCTGTGTTTGCGCCGGGGCCAAGGGCCGTAGGCTTTACAATCGTCTGGCCCGAGGGTGTTATCTTCAGATCCATGATGACGTACCACGTGCAATTCCTACTGCTCGTTCTAGCTGGCTGGGTCAACCGCCAGCAGCAGGATGTGATCGACTACCTGCAAGAGGAGAACCGTGTGCTCCGAGCCGGGCTTCGGGGCAAGCGTCTCAGTCTCTCGGACGACGACCGGCGCAGGCTCGCGGTCAAGGCCCAGGCTTTGGGCCGCGAGGCGCTGGCCCAGATTGCGTCCGTTGCCACACCCGCTACGCTTCTGCGCTGGTACCGCCACCTCATTGCAGCCAAGTACGATGGCAGCAAGAACCGGAGTCCAGGCCGACCTCCGACGGCGAAGGACATCCGTGAGCTCATTGTGCGCGTGGCGCGGGAGAACCCGACGTGGGGATATACGCGCCTGCGAGGCGCACTCAAGAACCTAGGACATGAACTCGGACGCAACACTATCAAGAGGATCCTCGCCGAGCACGGTATCGCGCCTGCGCCGGAGCGGGGCAGGAGCATGTCGTGGAGCACCTTCATCAAGGCTCATTGGGGCGCCATCGCTGCGACAGACCTGTTCGCCGTCGAGGTTGTGAACCCGTTCGGGCTCGTCCGCTACCATGTCCTGTTTGTCATCGATATCGCCACTCGCTGCGTGTGCATCGGTGGGATAACGTCGGACCCCAACGGGGAGTGGATGAAGCAGGTGGCAAGAAACCTCACTGACATGTGGGATGGTTTCCTCCTTGGCAAGCGATACCTCATCCACGACCGGGACCCGCTATTCACCGAGGCGGTACGTGGGCTGTTGAGAGATTCAGGCGTGAAGCCCCTGCGCCTTCCAGCCAATAGTCCAAATCTGAACGCATACGCGGAAAGATTCGTTCTCTCCATACGTCGAGAGTGTCTCGACCGCTTCGTACCTCTCAGTGAGCGACACCTGCGCACAGCGGTAACCGAATACGTAGTGCACTATCACACAGAACGGAACCACCAAGGTCTCGGCAACGAGCTCCTCACACCTCTGCCGGCAAGCGCGAATGACGCTGGCCCCATCGTGTCGCGAGAGCGACTTGGGGGCATTCTCAACTACTACTGCCGTGCCGCGTAGATGGTCGCCGGCGACGGTAGCCCCTCGGCGGGATCGACCGGCGTAGCGTGGAAACAGCTTCAGGAACACGCTTCGATATTCGCTCTCGACTAGGTGGTCATCTGCATGGTGACGACCCGCCCGCCCAAGACGATTGTAAAGCCCACGGCCCTTGACCCGGTCGCAAACACAGACACTAAGTTGCTGATTTATGGCCTATTTCAAAAGGGCCGAGTTTTGGCACAGGACGGGGTCCGTCTCCTCTAGATCCGGCGCGTAAAAGGATCGACAGGCGTTTGCCACGAACGCGTCAAAGCCATCGGCATCGAGCAAGGCGTTCAAGCGCGTGTAGAAAGGATGCCCCGGCGAAACCGGCAGATCAGACGCGGCGATCCCGTCCTGTCCGAAAACGCGAACGGAGCGGCAAGGTCGAATCCTAGAGGCGTTCTCAAAACTCGCGGAGACCAGCCGACGCGGTACTGGCTCTGCGATAGGCGACCCCGAGCAGACCTCTCCTGCAGACCATCCGTTCCGTCCAACTGGCGCGCCCGAACTCCTATGCGGCGTCGCGGTGGTAATAGCTGAGCAAGCCGCCCAATCGCTTACGACATCGCACCTTCCCGTGAGGACTGCCGACGCATTCTTCCGCTTCGAGCAACGCGTTCCCGAGCCCTTGATGGTTGCGCTCTCCGTGATAATGATGGATGAACTCAGCGACGGCACGGCGCAGCGATTGCTCACTGAAGAAGATCATCCGCTCCAAGCACTCGCTCTTGATCGACAAAACAAACCTTTCGACGTAAGCGTTCAGATTCGGCGAACGGTGCGGCAGCCGCATGACGTCCGTTCCGGCGTGCTCGAGCAAATCGCGAAACTCCGTGGTGAACTTCTTGTCGCGGTCCAAGATGAGGAATCGCTTGCCGCGCAGAAAGCCGTCGAATGGGTCGGTGAGATTCCGACCGACCTGCATCATGAACGGGCCAACCGGCCCCGGAGTGATTCCGGCGATGTGTACTTTTCGCGAAGACAGCTCGATGACGACGAGCACATAGTAGGTCACGAGCCTGCAAACTGTGGCGACCTCGACGGTGAAGAAGTCGGTCGCAGCAACGGTTTCCCAATGGGCGGCGAGAAACGTGCGCCATGGCGTTCGCTCACTTCGCTCCGGCGCGGGCTCGATGCCATGTTCTCGCAGAATATTGGCGATGGTGCTCCTGGCTACCGTATGGCCGAGATTCGAGAGGGCGCCGCGAATGCGTGTATACCCCCACCTCGGATTCGACTTCGCCATCCCTACGACAAGCTTGCTAATCTCGGCCATGACCCGGGGCCGTCCAGGCTGTTTCCGCCGCTCGCTGTAGTCCCACTTCCCCGCAATCAGCCTTCGGTGCCAAGCCAGCAGGGTTTCCGGTGTGACGATACCGGCGACTTCTGCCAAGAGTTTCCGACCAAGCGCCTTACCCTTTACCGCGAGCCGACGTCGCTCGTCGTCTGTGAGACGAAGCTTCCTCCCGCAAAGCCGAGCTTTGAGGACTTTGTTCTCCTCGAGCAAGTAGAAAATAGCGGCCTGTTGGTCACGCTGGAGCCAACCAGCGACGGCGACGACCAACAAGGTCAAGGGCTGGACCGGCGTGCTCATGACTGAGGATTCTAGCTCCCATTGGCCAACCAAGCCTAGTCCCCTGGATCTTTGATTACTATACAAAGTTAGGCTTTTCGCCAGCCCATAAGATTCATAAGATTCATGCACTTAGAATGGTTTCGGCAAGCTCTGCTTTATCTAGTTTGTTCTGATACAGGGGACTAGACACGTTTATTACCAAACGTCCCGGCGAGCTCGTCTTGAGTTCGTTTGTATTTTTGGACACGACGCCTTCGCTGCGCGCTAAACGGAGTGTAAGCGCCTCTTTTGCAAAGGGATGCGCACACATCACCAACAGTAAATGGCGCAAGCACCGCACAGGACGGCGTCGAAGACGAGTTCGCAGGGCGGCGCTCTCATGGCTGTCTGCCCGTCGATACGCGATCTTTTTTTTCGGATCACAGGCGGATTACACGGACACGAACGGGACGCCGACCAGTAGTTTTCCGCTCAATCTTAATCTCAATCAGACCCTCTAGAAAAGGTACTTTAAGTTCAGGCCGACGCCGAACATTTGGATGTCGCCGACCTCAAGGCCGCCCGACACAGGCTCGCTGCCATCCCTGCGAAGATTGGGCGGGTGGCTGCGCAGTGGATCCCAGACAATACTGTCGTCGTTTCGAAAAGAATGAAAGTTAACCCAGCGTCCCTTAACCCCGAGCAGTAATGCCTCCGTGAGCGCGTAGTCCACACCAAATAATACCTGGTAGCCGAACAGCGTATCGCTGAGCACGGTCTGTGCGCTGCTAGTCGATCCGGCAAGGGTCTGACGGATCTGCTCCACATTGTCTAGCCCCTCCCCGGTCGTGATCGCATTCGCATCAAGGTTCCTCTGCCACAGGGAACCATAATCCATATTGGTAAACCCGGTGCCCACACCAACCCCGACATACGGCGTAAGCCGGCTAGCGTTCTTAAAATCGAAATACAGGTTGGCAAACAAGTTGTGCGAGGTAAGGCTGCCGATGCGGTCTGTGGCTACCTGGAGTTCCTGGGCGAGCTTGTCACCGGAGGCTCCAGTGGCCCCGGGAATATCGGAAGTTTGGTCATGGCCGGTGTCACGGTAGAAGTATTCCAGTTCAAAACGGAAGGAGTTATCCGCGAAGCGATAGCCGAGCGCCATACCGAACAGAGGGCCCTTGGCGGAATCGAATGCGTTTTGCCAATCGTCACCCTGACCGCGATTTGCGCCGGTGCAGTTGTAGTTCTCGTACCCCAGAGTGCCCATGACTGTATCGAACGCAGGGTTGATGTATTCGTCACACACACTCGCCCGGTCGTTGCTGAATCCGACCATATCCAACGACGAGCCGAAATTCGCTCCCCACTCGCTGCCGAAATAGAACCCCGATTGGGCGTGCGCCGGGGTGCCTATCCAGAATGTAATGAAGATAACTATCAAAATTACGGACTGGAAAAACTTGTTCATGAAGTCCCTCTCACTTTTGT
Source organism: Candidatus Marinacidobacterales bacterium (assembly GCA_965237955.1). GTDB lineage: Bacteria > Acidobacteriota > Vicinamibacteria > Marinacidobacterales > SMYC01. Next base: position 8,063,962 of record OZ250169.1, read on the forward strand.
CGAAATACTCATGCGTACATTGTACCGCGCCCGGTGATCCGCTCCGGGTTTTCCGGAGGCTCTATTTCTTGAGAGGATGGGAGTCATTATGGGAAGATCAACGCGATATTCTTCAGAAGTTCGTGAGCGTGCCGTCGGGATGGTGTTGGAGCATCGGGACGAGTACGAATCGCAATGGGCGTCGCTGACGTCGATTGCCTCGAAGACCGGGTATGCAAGCGGCTTATTCTCAGCTTGTCTGCCAGGGCTGCCTTCGTCAATCCCTCCTGCAAATGCTCTCGCAGCAACACTCGTTTCTCCCTTCCGTACATGGGTCGCCTCCGCTCTTGAGGGACTACTTTGTCTGAAGGGCCGCAGTCCTCGTGAGATCAAAATACTCATGCGCCTTCTGTCCAAAAACACAAACGAACTCAAGACTGGCGCGCCGGGACGTTTCGGATCAGAGACGTCTGAGGCTTGGTTGGCCAATGGAAGCTAGAATCCTCGGTCATGAGGAGGCAGAGCCAGCCCTGAACCTTGTTGGTCGTCGCCATCGCTGGCTGGCTCCAGCGTGACCAACAGGCCGCTATCGTTTGTGTTTTTGGACACGACGGCGTCAGCACGCGGGCGTCGACACCGAAACGCCGGTAGTTGTGATAGGTGGCCGTGCATCAAGCGGTCGTCGCCCGTCGCCGTAGGCCTCTCTCATCTCGACGGGGGACCCACACCCCCAGCCGCTCGTCGAGCGCATAGCTAACCGCGACGTTGATATCGATCTTCCGGTTGTCCCGCTCCAGCTCGGCCCCGCGCCGGTATGTGTCCGGTCTTCGCCGCCACCGTATTCCCCTCTCATGGCAGATCTAAACCGCGCAATCGATGCTGGATCGACTTTTTGCGGAGCACAACTCCCACAGGAAACGGGGAGAAACAGATAGGCCGCGCCTACGGAGCACCGCGCCAGCCCTCGACCCTACCGGGAACGAAAAAAAGTCCGGGCCGCGTGAGCGACCCGGGCTCTCGGGAAGTATGTAGCCTAGTAGCCGCCCATGCCTTCCATACCCGGCATGCCACCGGGCGCGCCGCCAACGGCCTTCTTGTCTTCCTTCTCGGGCAGCTCCGCGACCAGAGCTTCGGTCGTGAGCATGAGCCCCGCGATGGAGGCCGCGTTCTGGAGCGCATAGCGAACGACCTTGGTGGGATCGATGACCCCGGCTTTCACCAGGTTCTCGTACTTGTCCTTCGCCGCGTTGTAGCCCTGCTCGCCCTCGAGCTCCTTCACCTTGTTGACGATGATGGAGCCTTCTTGCCCGGCGTTCTGGGCGATCCAGCGCATGGGCTCTTCGACCGCGCGCCCGACGATACCCACACCGATGCGGACGTCATCGCCGAGGCGCTCGTCCTTCTGGAGCCTCTTGAGAACCTTGCTGGCGCGAAGGAGAGCGACCCCGCCTCCGGGAACGATGCCTTCCTCGGCGGCTGCCTTGGTGGCGTGCATCGCGTCCTCGACACGGGCCTTCTTCTCCTTCATCTCGGTCTCGGTGGCAGCGCCGACCTTGATCAGAGCCACGCCGCCGACGAGCTTCGCGAGACGCTCCTGGAGCTTCTCGCGATCGTAGTCGGACGTCGTCTCTTCGACCTGAGTCCGGATCTGCTTGATGCGGCCTCCGATGTCGGACTTCTTCCCTGAGCCTTCGACGATGGTGGTGTTCTCCTTGGTGATGATGATCTTCTTGGCTTTGCCGAGTTCCTGCATCTGCAGGTTCTCGAGCTTGATGCCTAGGTCCTCGAAGATCGCTTTGCCACCGGTGAGGATCGCGATGTCCTCCATCATGGCCTTGCGGCGGTCACCGAAGCCAGGAGCCTTGATGGCGACGACCTTCAGTGTGCCACGGAGCTTGTTGACGACGAGCGTGGCGAGAGCCTCGCCCTCGATGTCCTCGGCCACGATGACCAGCGGCTTGCCGGACTGGGCCACCTTCTCGAGCACGGGCAGGAGATCCTTCATGTTGGAAATCTTCTTCTCGTGAACGAGGATGAGACAGTCTTCGAGCACACACTCCATCCGCTCGGGGTCGGTTACGAAGTAGGGGGAGAGGTAGCCGCGGTCGAACTGCATACCCTCGACGATGTCGAGGGTCGTCTCGAGCGTGCGCGCCTCTTCCACTTGGATGACGCCGTCCTTGCCGACCTTCTCCATCGCCTCCGCGATGATGCTGCCGATGGTGTCGTCACCGTTGGCGGAGATGGTCCCGACCTGCCCGATCATCTTGCCCCGGACCGGCTTCGAGTTCTTCTGGATCTCGCCGACGATCGCCTCGACGGCGGTGTCGATGCCCCGCTTGAGCTCCATGGGATTGCTGCCGGCGGCAAGATTCCTGAGCCCCTCGCGGTAAATGGACTGTGCCAAGACGGTCGCCGTGGTGGTGCCGTCACCGGCCACGTCGGAGGTCTTGGATGCGACCTCGCGCACCATCTTGGCGCCCAGGTTCTCGATGGCGTCCTCGAGCTCGATCTCCTTGGCAACGGTGACGCCGTCCTTGGTGACGACAGGCGAGCCGAACTTCTTCTCGAGAACGACGTTGCGGCCCTTGGGGCCGAGGGTCACCCGCACGGCGGTCGCGAGCTGGTTGACACCACGGAGAATCCCCTGCCGTGCTTCCTCATGATAAACAATCTGCTTTGCCATTTCTTAAAATACCTCCAAGCTATTCCACGATGCCGAGTACGTCGTCCTCTTTAAGGATGAGGTACTCAGTTCCGTCCAGTTTCACTTCCGAGCCCGAGTACTTGCCGATGAGCACTCTGTCGCCCACCTTCACCTCAAGCGCAACCTTCTCTCCGTCCTTCAAGGTCCGGCCCGATCCGATAGCTATGACTTCGGCCGTCATCGGCTTTTCCTTCGCGGTGTCGGGGATGATGATAGACCCGACGTTCTTCTCGTCCCTCTCCTCGATCCGCTTTACGACAATGTTGTCCTTTATCGGTGTGATCTTCATTTCTCGATTGCTCCTCCTTGTTATCTAGGACCGGCCGTCGGGGTCGAGCTCCCGATGGCGGTCAACTACTGATGGGAATCTGACAGCTTTTCTCGCTCGCCTTCTTCGGCATGGTCACCGTCAGAATGCCCTTCTTGAAATCGGCCTTTACTCTGTCCGTTTCGATGCTCGTCGGGAGCTCGAACGTACGATGGAACGGGCCGTAGGAACGTTCCATCGTACGAGCCGTTTCTCGTTGATGGCTTCGTTGACCGGGCGCTTGCCTTACAGCGTCACTCGACCGTCGTCGATGTGAAGCTCGATGTCGTCTTGATCTACTTCGGCGAGCTCGGCCTTGAGAACGAGGCTCTTTTCGGCTTCGTAGAGACCCACGGCGGGGGACCATGCCCCTGTGGTCGAGAACTCCCCCTCGGAGCGCGTGCGCGACAGCGTCTGATCGATTAGCCGGTTCATCCGTTCTTGGAGAGCAAGAAGCTCACGCACGGGGTCCCAATGGGCGAGTGGCATGTGTAATTCATCAACCTCGACATATTAGCACTCTACACACCCGAGCGCTAATCGTACGAGATAGTAGTTATTTGGTACTTTCGAGTGAACGAACGATTTCGGTCACTCCCCGATGACCTCCGCCCACGCGGGCGGTGCCATTGCTGTCAAGTTTTCCACGGCCTGACGGCCACCCCGTCCTGTGCCAAAACTCAGCCCTTTTGAAATAGACCACAAATCAGCAGCTTAGACGCCCTTGGAATCCGCGCAGAATCGAGGGTATTTCGCGCCGCAGAGCTGGCTTCCGACCCCTGGGCTGCGGGTGGCGAGCGACAGGCCACCGGGGGTGCGCACGGCTGGCTCAAATCGGCTGCGGGGCGAGCTACGGGCAGTGAACTGCGCACCCGGAAGTCTCTGATTAGACTGGACTTTACCGAGCACAAGAGCGAACGTTCGGTGATGCCGCAGGATACAGGGGTTGGCCGGAACGTCGTTCTGGACGGTTTGGACTTCGCCAGCTTGCGGCGGGTCTGGGAGCAGACCTTTGGGGCAGCTCCGCCAAGCTCGCTCTCGCGTATCTTCATGCGCCGCGTTCTCTTGCACGAACGCCAGTGCCGGACCCATGGCGGGCTTTCGGCCGCAACCCGGCGCGCTCTGGCCGCTATGGCGAACGAGACACCAGGCAACGCCGCTCCCGCAGGGTCCGTTTCTGCCGGCACCCATATCGTCCGCGAGTGGAATGGCCGGACCTACCAGGTCGAGGTAATCGACAACGGCTATCGGTTCGATGGCAAAACCTATCCGTCCCTCACTACCATCGCAAAGCGAATCACCGGCACCCACTGGTCTGGACCACGCTTTTTCGGTCTCACGCCCAAGCGCAAGGCCTAACATGAAGAAGATCCGCTGTGCCATCTATACGCGAAAGAGTGCGGAAGAGGGTCTCGAACAGGAGTTCAACTCCCTCGATGCGCAGCGAGAAGCCTGCGCCGCGTATGTCGCGAGCCAGAAAGCGGAGGGCTGGGTGCTGCTGCCAACCGTCTACGAGGACGCGGGGATCTCGGGAGGAACCCTGGAGCGCCCGGGCCTCCAGCGCTTGCTCGCCGACATCGACGCAGGTCTCGTCGACCAGATTGTGGTCTACAAGGTCGACCGGCTGACCCGTTCCCTCTCCGACTTTGCAAAGCTCGTCGAGCGGCTCGAGGCGGCCGGCGCGGTTTTCGTCTCGGTGACTCAGTCCTTCAACACCGCGACCAGCATGGGACGACTGACGCTGCATATGCTGCTGTCCTTCGCACAATTCGAACGCGAGGTCACGGCCGAGCGGATCCGCGATAAGGTCGCTGCCTCCAAGCGCAAGGGACTATGGATGGGCGGCCGCGTACCGCTCGGCTATGAGAAGGACGGGCGCACGCTGCGCATCAACGAGGCTGAGGCCGAAACGGTCCGGACGCTCTATGCGCTGTACCGAAAGCACGAAACGCTCCGGCAGGTGAAGGCCGAGGCGGACCGTCTGAGACTGCGTACCAAGCAACGCTTCACCGCGGATGGAACCCGAACGGGCGGGCTGCCGTTCCGTCGCGGACACCTCCACTGCCTGCTGACCAATCCTCTCTACGCCGGCCGCATCCGGCACCAGAGGCGTGTCTACGAGGGCCAGCATCCATCGATCATTGCTCCGGAGCTCTGGGACGCGGTCCAAACGCAGCTGCAGGCAGGGGCTGCCAAACCAAGGAGACGCACGACGAAGGGCCGTGCCGCCCGTTCCCCACTGGCAGGCAAGCTCTTCGACGAGACCGGGGACCGGCTGACGCCGAGCCACACCAAAAAGAAAAACGGGCAACGGCTCCGCTACTACGTCTCCCGGCGCCTCATCCAGCACAGTGGCCAAAAGGACCTCTCCGGCTGGCGACTGCCCGCCCCGATGCTGGAACAGACCGCCGTGCATCTCATCCGACAGCATGTGGATGCCACGACCTTCTCGGCCTCGTTGATCCACACTCCGACGATGCAAGAGCTCGCCTCGGTGCGTCGCTTTTTAGACGGGCTGTGTTCCGGTAGTAATGATGATAGTGCCTCGGCAGCCCCCCTGCTCCGTCTTATCCGGCGGGTCGACATCAGCCCCGGCTCTGTGTCCATCCTGCTCGACCGCAATGCGTTCGCTGCTTGCCTCTCTATGGGACCCGAACGCATTCGCGAGGATGCACTCCGCATCCTCGCACCGTTCCGCTTGCGTCGACGCAGCGTCGAGACCAAGCTCGTTCTGGGCAACCCCACGAAATCCGTCGACCGCACACTCCTGCGCAATATCAGAAACGCCCGCTCCTGGCTCGACCGAATCAAAGCAGGCAAAACCTATGAGCAGATTGCCACCGAAAACGCCATCCCAACGGACCGCGTGCGCAAGGCAATCCGTTATGCCTTCCTGGCTCCCGACATCGTCCGCGCCATTGTCGAAGGCCGCCAGCCCGTTGGGCTGACCTCGAGCTACCTCTTGCATCATCCACTTCCCGACGATTGGGAGAAACAGCGAGTGCTCGTCAAAACGCTGTGAGCCTGCCAGCGCCCACTTCGTGAATGGGCTCGGTTAGCAGCAAGCTGCTCTCCGACACTGGCCTCCACCAATCAGCCTCAAACTGGCCCAAATTCCCTGTCATGGTTTCCAGACTCGGATAGCTCCTTGTACTGGACCGTCTGCGGAGTCATCTTCGTTTCCTCCGTAAAACTCCGCTGGATGAATTCGAGGTTTGGCCAATTCGAATTCCGCTATTCGCCCTCTCCTCAGGCGCGATCTAAGCATTGAGCGTCTTCTCATTGTCTGCGCGATTAAGTGCAAAAAACGACACCATAAGCCCTAAAATCGCACAAAATTGCACGCTAAGGGTGCCTTGGTGCACAACTCGCGATCTCGGTCCACAATTGTCCTTTACTCACGGATTCGAGGTTCCCCATGAGCATTTTCAAACGCACTCAGCGGAAGTATGTGAAGAAGGCCTATCGCGTGAGGAATTGGCGTGAATATGAGGCGGGTCTACGCAACCGTGGGAGCCTGACCGTCTGGATCTCGCTCACCGCCGGCAAGCTTGTGAACTGGGACGCGCCCCGGCCGAGGAGGAGGAAACCGGGCCGTCAACGCAAGTACTCGAACCACGCCATCGAGACGGCTGTCACCCTGGGCATGGTGTTTCATCTGTCATCTAGGCAGAGCGAGGGATTGCTGCGATCGTTGTTCGCTCTGATGAAGCTAGACAATGATGTGCCCGATCACACCACGATTTCGAGGCGCAAGGCGAAGCTGGGTAAGGTCCCCTTCTACCAAGACAAGCAGAAGACGCCGTTGCACATCTTGATCGACAGCAGCGGTCTCGCTGTCCACGCCGGCCAGCTGCGCAGAGCACCAAAGAGCAGGGACTATCGCAAGCTCCATCTGTGTGTCGACGAGCAGAGTGGCGAAGTCGTCGCCGGCGAGCTGACGAGCAAAAGAGCCCGCGATTCATCGCGGGTTGCATCGCTTGTCGGACAGATCGACAGTCCCATCTCATCTGCCAGAGCTGACACCGCATACGACGCCAGCGGCGTCTATGAGGCGATCGAGAATCACAGCGCTCATCGCTCGCCGAGGGTGCTAATACCGCCGCGCAAGGGCGCCCAGCTCGCATCGGGGCCGGCGAGCAGCCGACAGCGCAATCGCAACATTGCAGCACAAGCTCGGCTCGGCAAACGAAAGTGGCACACAGAATCGGGCTACAGCAAACGGAGCAAAGTCGAGACAACGTTCCATCGCTACAAGGCTATCGTGGGCTCAGCGATGCGAGCGAGAGGGTTGGCGGCACAGAGAGTCGAGGCAAGGATCGGGTGCAAGATTCTCAACACCATGACGGCGCTCGGGATGCCTGATAGCGAGATGATCGGATGATGGGAGTCGGGGCCAAGCGAGCTATCGGCCTCTATCGGAGTTGTGCACCAAGGCAGAAAAGCACTTCACTTCCTGGCTTACCCTCGCGCCCAATAACAAAATCTCCGGCGGGCGACTCCTCAGCTCGAAAACACAACCCTCTGCAAACCGCGCCGCTGGCATTCTCCGCATGGCCGCACTCAGCCTCGGGCGTACACAGACCGCTCTCGGCGCCTACTATCGACGTCTCGCCTATCGCGTCGGTAAATCCCAAAGCCATCACCGCCACCGCTCGAAAGCTCGCCATTCTCGTCTACCGCACTCTCAAGGATGGGCTCGTCTATCAAGACCCCGGGGCCGCCGCCTACAACGCTCAAGATCGCTCCCGTGCCGTGCGCCGCCTGACCCAACGCGCCGCTGACCTCGGTTTCGCTCTCATCGACACTCAAACGGGCGACGTCGTTCAGGCGGTAGTTTCTTAGGAGAATGGGCTTGACTCGCGGACAGCCCTTCGACCATGCGTACGTCTAATCATATTTGGGAAGTATGGCTAATTGTTCGGCAAGAGGTTTTTCCAAGAAGAGGTCAAATTCAGCGGAGAAATCCTCCGATGACATCCCGAAGGTTTTTTGGAACGCTCCTTCCCACCCAAGTTCGTTGAGACTGGGATAGAAGGTGTCTAGTAGCGCTTCCTGGCCTACCTTGTTTAGCAGATAAGCATATGCCCAGGCACCCAAATCATAGGCCGCACCCGAACAATCATTGTCGTAAGTAAGTTCATGTAGCTTAGTCCCAGGGCAGTGTTCTTCGATCGTATTCTTGCCGCTTTTCATTTTGTTTTCAAAACTCTGTTCGAAGGAGCTTAAACCACTATTGTCGATCGTGGTCAACTTCCCTGAGGCCCACAACTTTCTTACAGTAGTTTGCGCCATGTACTCAGCTCCACCCTCACTAGACCAGACAGGTCCCAGGAGTGCACGCCTTTCGTCCGGATCGTTTGATTGAAGGTGAGCATGCTGTACGGCGTGAAAGTACTCATGAAATACGGTTTTTTGCTCCCCTCCTGGAGTTCGATCCAGAAGTTTCGCAAAGCCGAGAGGATACGAAGAAACAAACAGATGAATGCCCCATTCACGCATGCCATTACGTCCCATGGACGTACTCGGCTTCTTATTGGCAATGGCATCAGCGCCTACCTTCCGATAGTACTCAAAGCGATGTTTTTCGTTAGGGTCCAGGTTCTCACTTAGGCATTGAGACTTTTCAAAATTCCCACGCTGCGAGCGACGTTCACAGAATAGTTCAGTAAGGTGCTTGGCAGCCTCTAGATCCGTTCCTAACACCCAATACTCCAGCGGTCCGTAGTTTCCCCATTCGGCAGTTGCTACAAGCAATGTATTGGTCAAACCGTTACGCACATCGTCAGACAAGTCTGCTGCAAAGAATGTCTCTGGTGGAGCCTCGATAATTTGCCCCCAAGTGTCTGCTACCGTATCTTCATTCGCCGCGCTTTCTTCTGAAAGAGGATTCTGATTTTGAACGTTGGCACCTACACAAGAAATTAATAATGTTAATCCAAAGAATAAAAGTAGTTTCTTCATTGTCGAAAAGCCTCCTATGCACAGCGCATCTTACACTCCCTCGGAAAGTGCGCCAATCTTAGTTGGGAATTGAAACGGCTCCAAACTCCGTGGTTTGATGGCGTTGGACAAAACAAAATCAAGCCACGAAGTGAACCGCCCCGGGTTTCCCGGAGACTCCAACTCTTGAGAGGATGGAGTCATGACAAGACGAAGCAGGTATTCACCGGAGATGAAAGAGCGCGCAGTGCGGATGGTTTTCGACCAGCAGACTCAGCACGAATCTCAGTGGTCAGCGATCTCATCGATTGCGTCGAAGATTGACTGTACGCGGGAAACGCTACGCACGTGGGTGCGGCGAGCAGAGCGTGATGCTGGGAAACGAGCGGGACTGACGACGGACGAGCGTCAGCGGCTGAAGGAGCTTGAGCGAGAGAACCGTGAGCTAAAGCGGGCGAACGAGATCCTTCGCAAGGCGTCGGCGTTTTTCGCCCAGGCGGAGCTCGACCGCCGACCGAGGTGAATGTGTTGTTCGTGGACGCGAACCGTGAAAATTACGGGGACGCGCCGATCTGCCGGATGCTTCCGATCGCCCCGTCGACCTATTACGAGCAGAAAGCGAGAGAGAAGGACCCAAGCCGCCAGCCAGCGAGAGCGAAGCGCGACGTCCAACTCTGCGGCGAGATTCGTCGTGTACGGCAAGAGAACTTTGACGTCGTCGTGTCCAAAAATACAAACGAACTCAAGACCGGCTAGCAACGCGCCCTCGTCGCAACGCTTTAAGGTAGGCCACGCCTGTAAAGCCAACCCGCGGCTACTGCCACGCTCGCTTTTGGCCTCCATCATTCGGCGAACGGCATTGCCCCTTATTAATGTGGTAGCGGGATGGCTGGCTGTTCATCGGCTCATTGTGTCAGTCGCCGTCTCAACTTGATAGCACCTGACAATACCCTAGCACGCTACCGAACCGTCTCACGCTAGAATGGCTTCGTTATGTCGAAGCTGTACTTTCGGACTCTATGGGCCGGCGTCGCGTCGCCCTTTGCGGCAGCGGGTCTTGGCCTGTTCGTCTATCGGAGCCTGACGCGCGCGAGCGCCGACAGGGACGCCGACTTCGTCTTCCGTCTCTCCATAGTCGCGATCGCGATGGCCTTGCCGGGCATCATCACTCTCGTCCTCGCGCTCGCCGACCACCGCAAAGGAGCCTTCTCAACCGTGAGCAAGGTGGGCCTGATGCTCGGCATTTTGTCGCTCGGTCTCGTGTTCCTTCCGATTCGAGGCGTCGTCGAGCGCGCTACGCAGGCGCGGAATCTGGCGCTCAGTGACGTCGAGGCGCCGCTTTTCTCGACGGCGGACATCCACGGCAACACTCATCGTCTCGACGAGCATGGAGGAAAGGTCGTGCTCGTAAACGTTTGGGCGACCTGGTGTGCGTATTCCAGCCATCGTGAACGCCGAATCCAGAGCAAGCTGAACAGCGAATCCGGTGAAGCCGAACGCTCATCGAAGCGATGAAGTGTTGGGTGACCTCCTTTCCACTGATTGAAAACGTGAACCTATCTTACCTGCGTGTTGTGTAGCAAGGGGCGGCAGGTCGCTGCCTACGGGAGCGGGCGTAAGGAAAGACGCGAAGCGACCTTCCCGCTCCCGTAGGCAGCGACCTGCCGCGGCCGAACCCCGGGCGATGTGGGGCTGGTTTCGGGGGGTTGCTGGGGTATGGCCTGGCTCGAGAAGACGTTTCCTGAGGCATTCTCGCGCGTCGTTTTGGCGCCGCATCGTCTGGTACCCCGGGTTTGGCGGTTTCACCCGTTTTTATCGCATCGACGCTGTGGTCCCTCGCTCGCTCATGCATCGGCGTTGTCAAATGCCTTTGGCGCAGCCTTGGTCTTTCTCAGAGAAGCTCCTTTGAGAGTGATGCGGTGCGCGCTGTGGAGAATGCGATCGCAGATAGCGTCTGCCTGGTTTGGGTCGCCAATCGCTTCGTGCCACTGCTTGAGCGGAATCTGGGTCGCGATGAGTGTGGAGCCACGCTCGGCGCGGTCTTCGATGACCTCCATTAGATCCCGTCTCTCCGATTCTTTCAGTGGGTGAAGCAGCCAATCATCGATAGCCAGTAAGTCCAGCTTGGCGAGTTTCGTCAAAAGCCGGGCGTAGGAACCATCACCACGAGCGACCGCGAGCTCGTGGAGCAAGCGCGGTGCTCGCACGTAGCATCCGGTGAAGCCGCGACGACAGGCCCGCTCCACGAAGGCGCAAGCCAAGAACGATTTGCCAATCCCCGTCGGGCCGGTGATGAGCAGGTTATGGCGCTCACCGACAAAGCGGCAGTTGCCCAGGCTCAAGATCTGTTCGCGGTTTAAGCCTCGAGGCGCTTGGAAGTTCACGTTCTCCAAACATGCCGGATAGCGGAGCTTTGCCGCTCGCAGTCGTCGAGAAAGCTTACGCTGTTCGCGGGCGGTCCACTCGGCATCGACCAGGAGTCCCACACGTTCCTCGAAGCTCAGCTCCTTGTATTCGCTCGAGCTCAACTGGGTTTCGAACGCGGACACCAAGCCGAACAACTTCATGGCGTTCATCTTTTCTATCGTTTCGGGTGTCAGCATCGGGACTCTCCTCCTTCGTAGTGATCCGCGCCTCGGATGTTCTCGTGCTCCTCTCGCGGTTTCGCTTCGGCGTCCGATTCGAGCACCACACGATCCAGACCAGCCGAGAGAATGTTTTTCACCGTGCGATAGCTGTAAGAGCTCAAAGCTTCCGCTCGTGCGCAAGCGGCCTCGAGACGCTCACTGCCCCAGCGGCTGCCTAGTCGCATGACTCCCAGGCAAGAGCGAAATCCCTGCTCCGGGTGAGGCCGACTCTCTAGAATCCCCGCAACCAGCCTTCCCGTGGCGCGACCTGACTGCTCCGCCCAGTGGAGCAGCCGCGACGGCGTCCACTCCAGGTGCTCCCGATGCGAACGTGGCATATGCTCCGGGTTCGTGGAGTAGTGCCCCTTTCCTTTCTTGCGGGGATGCGACGCGACGCGCTTTCCCTTGAACAGGACCTCCACCACCGAGGCCGTCACCCGTGCCTCGACTTTCTCGTGAATGAGCTGATAGGGAACGCTGTACAAGTTGTTCTCCACCTCCACGTGGTAGTCGATGTTCACTCTGCACCGCTTCCACGTCGATAACTCGTAGCTCTCCTGCGGTAGCGGTTTCAGTACGGGCCGGTCTAGCCTTTCGTACAACTCCCGCCGACTCACACCGAGCTTCTGCATCGGACGCGCATTCAGGACCTCTAACTTCTCCCAGATGGCTTCGTTCAGTTCCGCCAGGCTGAAGAACGTGCGATGACGAAGCACCGCCAGGATCCAGCGCTGCGCCACCTGCACTGCCGACTCCACCTTCGCTTTGTCTTTCGGCTTGAACACCCGAGCCGGGACCACAACCGCACCGTAATGCGTCGCCAGCTCTTCGTACGTCCGGTTGATCCCTGGCTCGTAACGGTCCACCAAATCCACGCCGCTCTTCAAGTTGTCCGGAACCCAGATCTCCGTACTGCCACCGAAGTAATCCGACATCCCCTTATGGGCCTTCGCCCACGATTCCAGCGACTGGTTCAGTGTCGCTTCGACGTAGGTGTAACTGCTCGCGCCCAACGTCCCGACGAACAGCTCCATTTCGACGAGCTCTCCCGTTTTCGGATCGACGATGTGAGGCTTCTTCCCCGAAAAATCGACGAATGTCTTCTCGCCTGCTCGATGCCGTTGACGCATCGTCGGGTTCAGCTTCTTCTTCCACTGACCGTACAGCTCGCAATAACGGCTGTAGCCGTACGCTCCCGGCTTATTCTCCGCGTACTCCACCCACAGCTGCAGCAACGTCAGCTCTCGGTGACGCCTCAGCTCCTCGTGGATGTGGGCATAGTCCAGACCCGGCCGTGCGCCAGACGAGCCCGGCGGCGGAAACAGCCCTGCCTCCAGCTCCCCGTCGCTCAGCTCCTCCGGGAGCGGCCAGCTCAGACCACCCTTCTTCGCCTTGGCCAGGTACTCACTCACCGTTCCAACCGCCACGCGAAGTGCCTTTGCGATCATGCGGTGAGTAAAACCCAGCTCGTACTTTAACCTTAGAACCTCTCGTATTTTTCTCATCGATAACCTCTTAGCTGCCATTTCCTAGATCGTCCTCCTTCCGGGTACGACCTAGAGTTGCCTTGAAACGTGCTATCGATGAGCGTTCGCGATGCCGGAACCGGCGTTCACGTTGCCTGGAATCCGTGTTCACCTTCCCCGGAATCGATGTTCACGATCCCCGGAATCCGTGTTCACGATGCTTTGGAATGGATGTTCACCTTCGGCTGGAATCTGCGTTCACGATGCCCCGGAATACGCACCTGGTGTCCGCCGTGCCGCAAGGAAATGCCGGGTCTCGACAAGCTCTATCAGGAACGCAAGAAACAGGGATTCATGGTCTTCGGCCTCTCCACAGAGGACCTCGAAACGCAGCTCGACTTCGAAGAAAACGTCCTGTCGGTGAGCTACCCCCTTCTGACGATCGAGGGGGACGTCCCCGAGATTTATCAGACGACGGCGCGATACCCCGTCCTGTGCCAAAACTCGGCCCTTTCGAAATAGACCATAAATCAGCAGCTTAGCGACTGGGCCAAGGGCCCCTAGGCTTTACAGTTACCCCACCCGCAGTCGACCTTCGAGAGCCGCGCCGTTTCACCGTACGGCAGAGGACGGCGAGCTGCTGCCGAAGAGCGACATTGTCAAGAGCCAGTTCGCGACGAGCCTTGAAGGCGGAGATGAGAGCGCGAACAAACGACGAAATCAAGCAGGTATGGTGCCGGCAGACCGGAGACTAATCAAGTTCGGGGCGCCCGGATGAATAAATAGAAGCACAGGTCTGGCGAGGGCGTGGGCCTAGTTGTCCCCGTCGCCGTGCGCCATCTTGATTGCGAAGGTTGGATTACCTCAAGCTTTGCGCAGCCGCTTCACCGCAAGCACCACCAGAACCAGCGCCAGGATCAAAAGACCGAACATGAGCCCGGGGCTCATCCCGGTCTCCGCTGCCGCCGCCTCATCCGTTTCAGCGGTGGACTCTGCCATTTCTTCTACCGATTCGGCAGCCGAGTCCGCCATCTCCCCTGCTGCCTCGACCGGCGAATCCGCCATCTCGCCAGCAGCCTCAGCGGCTTCCCCAGCGGCGTCGGTTACCGCTTCCGATTCCTGCACGGCCTCCGATTCCTGCGCGGCGATGGCGTGGGTGAAACCCACTATCAACATAAGAGTTGCGATCGCAGCGAAACCAAAGATTCTCTTCATCGCTCCCCCCTAATAGAACCCAACAATGCCATATATACAAAATGTGAGAACGATGCAAGCGAAAAAGCCAGAGACGTTTGCCCCGAAGCCCGGCTCGGAGCACACGGTTCTCCTCTCGCAGCTAGTCAATCACATCCTGTTGCTGGCGGTTGACCCAGCCAGCCAGAACGAGCGGTAGGAATTGCACGTGGTCGTTAGATCAAAATACTCATGCGGCTTCCCGATGGTAGAAACGGAGCAACCCCGTATGGTGCAAATAGTACGTCGAGCTCGACGTCGCGTCTGGTCAATATACTCGAACGCCCAGCGGGTCAGCAGTTTGCACCTTTCCAAAGGCTGCTTGAATCCGCCATCGCGGTCGGATACGTATTCCAGTTCAGCGGAAGGAGTCGCGATGGACTGGAAGACCATGCTGGGCTACGTCTCAGGATCCGTGGATGAGAAATTGCTCCTGCGCAACGGGTATCTTGTGGCCGAGAATCGAGTTCTTCGAAATCAGATCCAGGGTCGCTTGCGCCTGACCGATGCGAAACGTCCCGGCGCGACGGTCTTGAGTCCGTTTGTGTTTTTGGACACGACGGGATGGCGAAGTCGAATCCGAAGTGGGGGTATACACGCATTCGCGGCGCCCTGTTGAATCTCGGCCATACGGTAGCCAGGAGCACCATTGCCAATATTCTGCGAGAACATGGCATCGAGCCTGCGCCGGAGCGAAGTGAGCGAACGCCATGGCGTACGTTTCTCGCCGCCCATTGGGAAACCGTTGCGGCGACCGACTTCTTCACCGTCGAGGTCGCCACAGTTCGTAGGCTCGTGACCTACTATGTGCTCGTCGTCATCGAGCTGTCTTCGCGAAAAGTACACATTGCCGGAATCACTCCGGGGGTCGGAATCTCACCGACCCATTCGACGGCTTTCTGCGCGGCAAGCGATTCCTCATCCTGGACCGCGACAGGAAGTTCACTACGGAGTTTCGCGATTTGCTCGAGCACGCCGGAACTGACGTCATTCGGCTGCCGCACTGTTCGCCGAATCTGAACGCTTATGTCGAAAGGTTTGTTTTGTCGATCAAGAGCGAGTGCTTGGAGCGGATGATCTTCTTCAGTGAGCCATCGCTGCGTCGTGCCATCACTGAGTTCATCCATCATTATCACGGAGAGCGCAACCATCAAGGGCTTGGGAACTCGTTGCTCGAAGCGGAAGAATGCGTCGGCAGTCCTCACGGGAAGGTGCGATGTCGTAAGCGATTGGGCGGTTTGCTCAGTTATTACCACCGCGCCGCCGCATAGGAGTTCGGGCGCGCCAGCTGGACGAAACGGATGGTCTGGAGAAGAGGTCTGCTCGGGAGCGCCTATCGCAGAGCCCGTGTCGCGTCGGCTGGTCTCCGCGAATCTCGAGAACGCCTCCAGGATTCGAGCTTTCGGCTCCGTTCGCATTTTCGGACACGACGGGCGTGGAAGGGTCTTATTCTGAAGGATTTATGGCTTTCCATCGGTCGGAGGTAGTCTCTCGACTAGGTGGTCATCTGCATGGTGACGACCCGCCCGCCCAAGACGATTGTAAAGCCCACGGCCCTTGGCCCGGTCGCAAACACAGAGACACTAAGTTGCTGATTTATGGCCTATTTCAAAGGGACCGAGTTTTGGCACAGGACGGGGTCGAGCCGGTCTGCCGGATGCTGCCGATCGCCACTTCGCTCTACTACGAGCACAAAGCCCGAGAAAAGGACCCGAGTCGCCTCCCGGCCCGGGCCAAGCGGGACCGAGAACTCCGAGAAGAGATTCGGCGTGTGCGGAAAGAGAACTTCGACGTGTACGGAGTGCGTAAGGTATGGCGCCAGCTGCGTCGCGAAGGCAGCGACGTGGCTCGGTGCACCGTGGCCCGTCTGATGCGCGAAATGGGCATCCAGGGAGCGGTCCGTGGACGTCGATTCAAGACGACGAAGCCCGACCCGAACGGGTCCCGTCCGACAGACCTCGTCGAGCGCGACTTCAACGCGACCCGTCCGAACGAGCTCTGGGTGTCGGACCTGACCTACGTCGCGAGGTGGCGCGGCTTCGTCTACGTCGCTTTCGTCATCGACGTGTTCGCCCGACTCATCGTCGGTTGGAGAGCGACGACATCGTTGACCGCCGACATCGCTCTCGATGCATTGGAGCAGGCGCTGCACGAGCGTCGACTCGACCCCGAGGACCCGTTGGTTCATCACAGCGATCGCGGAGTGCAGTACGTCTCGATCCGCTACACCGAGCGGCTCTCCGAGGTCGGCATCGAACCGTCCGTCGGCAGCCGCGGTGATTCCTACGACAACGCTCTAGCCGAGTCCATCATCGGTCTCTACAAAACCGAGGTGATTCGTCGGCGCGGACCGTGGCGCGGTCTCGAGGACGTCGAGTTCGCCACCCTCGAGTGGGTGCACTGGCACAACACGCAACGACTCTTGGAACCGATCGGAAACATCCCACCGGTCGAGCACGAACTGAACTACTATCGCTCGCAACAAGGCTCGCTCGAGGTGGCGAGACTCAACTGAAACAGTCTCCGGGATTCCCGGGGCGGTTCAGATTGCCAATCAGACCAAGAGGAGGGCCTTGATGCCCGAGGCTTGGCGCTGGTACACCCAGCGGCACCTTCGTCGGAGAATTTCTCAACTTCTACACAAATCTTACTACTTGATCATCGAGAAAATGATCGAAGGCACCAATGGTTCACCGGCCGGCTGGATAGCTTCAATGCATAGGTTCGCCTCTGAATTATTAGCTGACATCATGACTTCTACAACATCACCCGCCTTCAGTGGGACGATTCCCTGCGATATGATGACGTCTTTCGCCCTGCTGTCGGCATCCTGACACAGCTGTACGTTGGAGTTCGCTACATCATCTCCATTAACACGTAGCCATAAATCGAAGCAACCATAGGGTCCTCCACCTTCGCGTCCCACTTGGGGTGCAGCGACTATCAGATAGGGTCCGGCTTCACTTACAGTGATTTTGTTGTCTTTTAGGGCAAGGCCATTGGCTGCATCCGTGACATCCATTTTAACGACCACGGGTGCATTGCCGGGGCACTGGGTAATCGTTGAGGATGCCTGCAAATACTGGTCGGCGTTTGCCATACTCATGGATGTCAATAATACAAACACTGTAGAGATAATCTTCTTCATGCTCTTGCGCTCCTTTTCAGTCCAGGTCAAAGCTTTTTGGGCATTCAGCTCAGCCAGTCGGGCAGGCGGTCCCCCTGACACCTGACGATGGCTTGCCGGTCAACTAAGTCAGTACAAGTAGAGTACTTTAGCAGAATTTATGGCGTAGTCAAAGGATGCTGGGCAGGTCGTAGGTGCAAACTGCTGACCCGCTGGGCCTTCGCGTATTTTGACCAGACGGGTTTTGGCGCTTTTGGCGCAGGATCTATTCGGTCGCAGCTCCGGAGCTCGTGTTTGTGGGTGTCCATTCGAGTCTGGAGAGACGGTTTCCCGAAGAGTTCGGACGCCGGGTCGAGAACGCCAGACCGGAGACTAATCAAGTTCGGTGCGCGCGGATGAATAAATAGAAGGCACAGGTACCAGCGCAGGAGTCAAGCCCATTCTCCTAAGAAACTACCGCCTGAACGACGTCGCCCGTTTGAGTGTCGATGAGAGCGAAACCGAGGTCAGCGGCGCGTTGGGTCAGGCGGCGCACGGCACGGGAGCGATCTTGAGCGTTGTAGGCGGCGGCCCCGGGGTCTTGATAGACGAGCCCATCCTTGAGAGTGCGGTAGACGAGAATGGCGAGCTTTCGAGCGGTGGCGGTGATGGCTTTGGATTTACCGACGCGATAGGCGAGACGTCGATAGTAGGCGCCGAGAGCGGTCTGTGTACGCCCGAGGCTGAGTGCGGCCATGCGGAGAATGCCAGCGGCGCGGTTTGCAGAGGGTTGTGTTTTCGAGCTGAGGAGTCGCCCGCCGGAGATTTTGTTATTGGGCGCGAGGGTAAGCCAGGAAGTGAAGTGCTTTTCAGTAGGCCATCGGTTCATATCGGTACCGATCTCGGCGAGCAAGCGAAGCGCGGAATAGGGTCCGATGGCGTCGATCTGGGAGAGGTCGACCCCGGCGATCTGGTGGAGGAGAGGCCGGAGCTCGAACCGAGGTTCGTTCACTCGGGGCTTGCGCGATTTTCGAGGCGGTGGCAAGGAGGTGTTCGGGGTTGAGCGTTGAGCTAGAAGCTGCAGGTGCGATTCGATGGCCACGTCACAGGTTTGGATCTGGAGCTGAAAAGCATCAAAGAGTTCGAGGTTCTGCTTGAGAGCGAAGAGGTGCTCGGGGCGATAGTTGCCGGTGAGTGCAGCGGCGATCTCGGCCTCGGAGGACTGACAACGGTGGTCACGGTGCTTAGCGAGCCGATGGGGGTCGGTTTGTCCGGCAACGATGTCTCGTAGAATCCGCATGCCAGTGACACCCGTGATATCAGTGACCACAAGGTGGAGTTGAAGATTCATTTGCACGAGAGCCTTCTGCATGCGCTGGATATGGGTTACCGCACTCTGAACGAGAGTCTCTCGGTGGCGGAGGTAGCCACGCAGGGCGGTGATGGCTGCTTCGGGTCGAAAGCTTCCGCGGAGCAACCCCACGCTGTGCAACTCCCGGAGCCATTCGCAATCGCTGACATCGCTCTTGCGCCCCGGGACGTTTTTGACGTGGCGCGCGTTGACCAAGAGGACCTGGAAGCCACGGGCTTCGAGGATTTCATACAGGGCGATCCCGTCCTGTGCCAAAACTCGGCCCTCTTGAAATAGACCACAAATCAGCAGCTTAGACGCCCTTGGAATCCGCGCAGAATCGAGGGTATTTCGCGCCGCAGGGCTGGCTTCCGACCCCAGAGCTGCGGGTGGCGAGCGACAGGCCCACCGGGGGTGCGCACGGCTGGCTCAAATCGGCTGCGGGGCGAGCTACGGGCAGTGAACTTCGAACCCGGAAGTCCCTCATTAGACTGGACTTTATCGAGCACAAGAGCGAACGTTCGGTGATGCCGCAGGATACAGGGGTTGGCCGGAACGTCGTTTTGGACGGTTTGGACTTCGCCAGCTTACGGCGGGTCTGGGAGCAGACCTTTGGGGCTGCTCCTCCAAGCTCGCTCTCGCGTGTTTTCCTGCGCCGCGTTCTCTTGCACGAACGCCAGTGCCGGACCCATGGCGGGCTTTCGGCCGCAACCCGGCGCGCTCTGGCTGCCATGGCGAACGAGACACCAAGCCCCGGCGCTCCCGCAGGGTCCGTTTCTGCCGGCACCCATCTCGTCCGCGAGTGGAATGGCCGGACCTACCAGGTCGAGGTACTCGACAACGGCTATCGGTTCGATGGCAAAACCTATCCGTCCCTCACTACCATCGCAAAGCGAATCACCGGCACCCACTGGTCTGGACCACGCTTTTTCGGTCTCACGCCCAAGCGCAAGGCCTAACATGAAGAAGATCCGCTGTGCCATCTATACGCGAAAGAGTGCGGAAGAGGGTCTCGAACAGGAGTTCAACTCCCTCGATGCGCAGCGAGAAGCCTGCGCCGCGTATGTCGCGAGCCAGAAAGCGGAGGGCTGGGTGCTGCTGCCAACTGTCTACGAGGACGCGGGGCTCTCGGGAGGAACCCTGGAGCGCCCGGGCCTACAGCGCTTGCTCGCCGACATCGATGCCGGTCTCGTCGAGCAGATCGTGGTCTACAAGGTCGACCGGCTGACCCGTTCCCTCTCCGACTTTGCAAAGCTCGTCGAGCGGCTCGAGGCAGCCGGCGCGGTTTTCGTCTCGGTAACTCAGTCCTTCAACACCGCGACCAGCATGGGACGACTGACGCTGCATATGCTGCTGTCCTTCGCACAATTCGAACGCGAGGTCACGGCCGAGCGGATCCGCGATAAGGTCGCTGCCTCCAAGCGCAAGGGACTATGGATGGGCGGCCGCGTACCGCTAGGCTATGAGAAGGACGGGCGCACGCTGCGCATCAACGAGGCTGAGGCCGAAACGGTCCGGACGCTCTATGCGCTGTACCGGAAGCACGAAACGCTCCGGCAGGTGAAGGCCGAGGCGGACCGTCTGAGACTGCGTACCAAGCAACGCTTCACCGCGGATGGAACCCGAACGGGCGGGCTGCCGTTCCGTCGCGGACACCTCCACTGCCTGCTGACCAATCCTCTCTACGCCGGCCGCATCCGGCACCAGAGGTGTGTCTACGAGGGCCAGCATCCATCGATCATTGCTCCGGAGCTCTGGGACGCGGTCCAAACGCAGCTGCAGGCAGGGGCTGCCAAACCAAGGAGACGCACGACGAAGGGCCGTGCAGCCCCCTCCCCACTGGCAGGCAAGCTCTTCGACGAGACCGGGGACCGGCTGACGCCGAGCCACACCAAAAAGAAAAACGGGCAACGGCTCCGCTACTACGTCTCCCGGCGCCTCATCCAGCACAGTGGCCAAAAGGACCTCTCCGGCTGGCGACTGCCCGCCCCGATGCTGGAACAGACCGTCTTGCATCTCATCCGACAGCATGTGGATGCCACGACCTTCTCGGCCTCGTTGATCCACACTCCGACGATGCAAGAGCTCGCCTCGGTGCGTCGCTTTTTAGACGGGCTGTGTTCCGATACTAATGATGATAGTGCCTCGGCAGCCCCCCTGCTCCGTCTTATCCGGCAGGTCGATATCAGCCCCGGCTCTGTGTCCATCCTGCTCGACCGCAATGCGTTCGCTGATTGCCTGTCTATGGGACCTGACCGCATTCGCGAGGATGCACTCCGCATCCTCGCACCGTTCCGCTTGCGCCGACGCGGCGTCGAGACCAAGCTCGTTCTGGGCAACCCCACGAAATCCGTCGACCGCACACTCCTGCGCAATATCAGAAACGCCCTCTCCTGGCTCGACCGAATCAAAGCAGGCAAAACCTATGAGGAGATTGCCACCGAAAACGCCATCCCAACGGACCGCGTGCGCAAGGCAATCCGTTATGCCTTCCTGGCTCCCGACATCGTCCGCGCCATTGTCGAAGGCCGCCAGCCCGTTGGGCTGACCTCGAGCTACCTCTTGCATCATCCGCTTCCCGACGATTGGGAGAAACAGCGAGTGCTCGTCAAAACGCTGTGAGCCTGCCAGCGCCCACTTCGTGAATGGGCTCGGTTAGCAGCAAGCTGCTCTCCGACACTGGCCTCCACCAATCAGACTCAAACTGGCCCAAATTCCCCGTCCTGTGCCAAAACTCGGCCCTTTTGAAATAGGCCATAAATCAGCACTTTAGTGTCTGTGTTTGCGACCGGGCCAAGGGCCGTGGGCTTTACAATCGTCTTGGGCGGGCGGGTCGTCACCATGCAGATGACCACCTAGTCGAGAGCGAATATCGAAGCATGTTCCTGAAGCTGTTTCCACGCTACGCCGGTCGAGCCCGCCGAGGGGCTACCGTCGCCGGCGACCATCTACGCGGCACGGCAGTAGTAGTTGAGAATGCCCCCAAGTCGCTCTCGCGACACGATGGGGCCAGCGTCCTTCACGCTTGCAGGCAGAGGTGTGATGAGCTCGTTGCCGATGCCTTGGTGGTTCCGTTCGGTGTGATAGTGCACGACATATTCGGTTACCGCTGTCCGCAGGTGTCCCTCACTGAGAGGTACGAAACGGTTGAGACACTCTCGACGTATGGAGAGAATGAATCTTTCCGCGTATGCGTTCAGATTCGGACTATTGGCGGGAAGGCGCAGGGGCTTCACGCCTGAATCTCTCAAGAGCCCACGTACCGCCTCGGTGAATAGTGGGTCCCGGTCGTGGATGAGGTATCGCTTGCCAAGGAGGAAACCATCCCACATGTCAGTGAGGTTTCTTGCCACCTGCTTCATCCACTCCCCGTTGGGGTCCGACGTTATCCCACCGATGCACACGCAGCGAGTGGCGATATCGATGACAAACAGGACATGGTAGCGGACGAGCCCGAACGGGTTCACAACCTCGACGGTGAACAGGTCTGTCGCAGCGATGGCGCCCCAATGAGCCTTGATGAAGGTGCTCCACGACATGCTCCTGCCCCGCTCCGGCGCAGGAGCGATACCGTGCTCGGCGAGGATCCTCTTGATAGTGTTGCGTCCGAGTTCATGTCCTAGGTTCTTGAGTGCGCCTCGCAGGCGCGTATATCCCCACGTCGGGTTCTCCCGCGCCACGCGCACAATGAGCTCACGGATGTCCTTCGCCGTCGGAGGTCGGCCTGGGCTCCGGTTCTTGCTGCCATCGTACTTGGCTGCGATGAGGCAGCGGTACCAACGCAGAAGCGTAGCGGGTGGGAGGTGCCCCCACCATAGTTGAAGGTTCGAGGTGGTGGCGGCTCCTGACACATGGTTTACCCGACTTTGGCGTGCTTGTCGAGCGCTTGATTCTCAGTGACCTCCGCTAACTTCGCTTCGAGGATCGGTAGCGATTGGTATCCAATGATACGACGGAAATTTTTCTCCGTGGCGAGCAGAGCCGAAGCGGCCCATCTCAGAACCATCT
Source organism: Candidatus Marinacidobacterales bacterium (assembly GCA_965237955.1). Taxonomy (GTDB): domain Bacteria; phylum Acidobacteriota; class Vicinamibacteria; order Marinacidobacterales; family SMYC01. Next base: position 8,086,689 of record OZ250169.1, read on the forward strand.
TGCCATTGCGCCAGCGGGTGACGCGACGGGTACGACCTCGCGCACCGCTGAAGCACGACTCGATGATGTTCGTCGATCCAAGGCAGCGTTTCAGAGATGCGGGGAGGTCGAGCTCGTTGATGGTGAACATCTCGTCGAGCCCCTCCCGGATGCTCTCCGCCGCCGAGGGGTAGTCGTCCTCGAGCCACTTCGCCTGTTGCTCCAACCGCGCTTTGCCCTTCTTTGCTGGGAGCTGCCAGGCCGAACGCAGGCTCGCTTGCACTTGCGGCTTCAGCTCCTGCGGCAGATAACCGAGCACATTGCGCTCCTTGTGCTTCCTGCAACGCTGGACCTTGTTGTGGGTACCGAACACAGCGTCGACGGCGACCCGTAGCGCCTTGGAGCCATCGATCACGAACAGCCGACACCGCTCTGGGCTCAGGCCTCGTTCGACCAGGTCCTCCAGCAGCGCCTTGCACACTATCTGGTTCTCCGATGCTCCATCCCGAAGCCCCAGAACATGCTTGTGTTTCGGTTCAGCTGGAACATGACAGTCCTGAAGTTAAAATACGCACATGGAAAAAGGAGCTGTCATGAGCAAAGGTCGTCGTCGTCACACTGCGGAGCAAAAGGCAGAGCTGTTGCGCCAGCACGTTGCCGAGAAAAAGCCGGTCTCGGAGGTATGCAACGAGGCAGAAATCCAGCCGAGCCTGTTCTACACATGGCAAAGGGAGCTATTGGCTGGAGCCCATACGGTGTTTTCGTTCCGTCGTGCGCCGAGCCGTGAGAAGGAGCTAGAGGAGAAGCTCTCCCGTCTCGAGGCGAAGGTGGCCCGTAAGGATCAGATCATCGCTGAGGTGACCGAAGAGTACGTGACACTCAAAAAAAACTTGGGGAAGCCTGAGTGGTGCCTGGATTCCCCATGACCGTCGTGACGAGGTTGTCGACTTCGTGAACACAATCGCCACCAAGACCCAGCTTCCGGTCCAGCAGATCGTTCAGTGGTGCGGGATCGCTCGGGGCAAGTTCTACGACTGGCGCAAGCGGTACGGGAAGGTGAATGAGCACAACGGCCTGGTGCCGCGGGATCACTGGATCGAAGAATGGGAGCGCCAGTCCGTGATCGACTACTTCGACTGCCACCCACTGGACGGGTATCGCCGACTCACGTTCATGATGCTGGACGAAGACGTGGTGGCAGTTAGCCCCTCGACGACGTACCGGGTGTTGTCGAAGGCGGGTCGTCTGGACCGTTGGAACCCGAAGCCGTCGAAGAAGGGAACGGGCTTCGTTCAGCCGCTGCGAGCGCACCAGCACTGGCACACGGATATCTCGTACTTGAACCTGGGTGGGACGTTCTACTACCTCTGCTCGTTTCTGGATGGTGCGAGCCGCGCGGTGGTTCACTGGGAGATTCGTGAGTCGATGACGGAAGCGGATGTGGAGTGCATCTTGGAGCGAGCAAAGGAGCGGTACCCCGATGCGCGGCCTCGAATCATCTCGGACAACGGTCCGCAGTACATCGCGAAGGACTTCAAGGCATTCATCCGCATCTCAGGGATGACGCACGTGAGGACCGCGCCGTACTACCCGCAATCGAACGGGAAGATCGAGCGTTGGCACAAGACGATAAAATCGGACGCCCTGCGTCCTGCCAGCCCCACGAGCCTCGAAGAGGCTCGCCGCTTGATGGAACGATTCGTCGAATATTACAACGGGGTTCGCCTGCACAGCGCGATCGGCTACATTGCGCCGCTGGACTTCATGGATGGCAAGGCCACCCAGATCTGGTCGGAGCGAGACCGCAAACTCGAGCAGGCTCGGAAGCTGCGGCGTGAGCGCCGTGCGAACAAGGTGCCCGCATGAACACTCTGATCCCAGGAGCCCCACTCCGTTCCCTCTCGCCCACAAGCATTGAGTACCAGAGAGCGCAGGGGGCGTCAAGGGCGGCGAAGCCGGCGCGCGCAGCGCGCTTTACCCTTGACGCCCCCGAGCACTCTGGTACGATCCCTGGGGCGATAGGGGACATCCTGCCGCCGGGCGTTGCGTTAACGTCCAACCTCGCTGTCATCTTCACGCTGAACCAATACACTTGTATCCCTCTGTATCTACGCCGATTGCCGCCAGCGCGTGGTGCTCGCCGAAGCGAATCCCGTCCAGGTACACGACCGCGATCTCCAGCTCGTCCAGCGGACGCTCCATCAGCCCCTGCAACTGCTCCGCGCTTGCTTCCACGAACTCACGGCTCACCTCGCTCTTGCTAACCCCTACCGTCTCCGCCATCTCGGGAAGAACCGACGCGTACTTGCGCGTCGACACACCCAGCATCAGGATTTCCCAGATGCGTTGGCTCAGCCGAGACGAGTTGTTCACCGCTTCGTAGGCAGGAATCGCAACCTCCCCTCCCTCTGCCTTTCCCTTACGCCGCAGACGTGGCCGGCTCACTCTCAACTTCCGCTCCGCAAGGCTTACTACGCCACCCTGCCGGCCGTGCCAGCGAACATCGCTACCCTTCTTCCCCGGGTGTTTCTCCCCAGCCACACTTTGGGCTGACAGATCCAAGACCGCTTCGATCGTCGCTCGGCCAGCAACGTCGATCACTTCGTCGATCGCTATCTCGGTTCGCTCAATCGCATCCAAGAACGGCAACAGAGCTTGCCCCTTCGAGCTCAGTATCTCTCGAAGCTTCTTCCTGTTCTTCGCATCGATGATTTGGTAATTTGACATCGTGGTGGCTCCTTTCTTTTTCCTTCACAGCCGGATTCTATCGAACCCGGCCTTAGGAGCCGCCACTCCTAACCTTCAACTATCTCAGGGGCATCTCCAGCGGGTGTGGCAACGGACGCAATCTGGCCAGCGCCTCGCGGCCCAAAGCCTGGGCCTTGACGGCGAGCCTGCGCCGCTCGTCGTCCGAGAGCCTGAGACGCTTGCCCCGAAGCCCGGCTCGGAGCACACGGTTCTCCTCTTGCAGGTAGTCGATCACATCCTGCTGCTGGCGGTTGACCCAGCCAGCTAGAACGAGCAGTAGGAATTGCACGTGGTACGTCATCATGGATCTGAAGATAACACCCTCGGGCCAGACGATTGTAAAGCCTACGGCCCTTGGCCCCGGCGCAAACACAGACACTAAGCTGCTGATTTATGGCCTATTTCAAAAGGGCCGAGTTTTGGCACAGGACGCGATCGAAACGGCCCCGGCGCGCCGATCTTGAGTTCGTTTGTGTTTTTGGACACAACGAGATAGGCCGCGCCTACAGAGCACCGCGCCAGCTCTCGACTCTACCGCGCTTCTCCGTACTGCCTTCCTAGAGGTCGATGTCGACACCTACCGGGCAGTGGTCGGAGCCCCGCTCGTTGGGCCAGATGAAGGCGTCCTTCAATCGTTCCATCGCGCTCGGCGACGCGAGGACGTAGTCGATGCGCCACCCGACGTTCCGCTCGCGCGCGCCGCCCCACTGCCGCCACCAAGTGTAATGGTCCGGCTGGTCGGGATGCAGGGCGCGAAAGGTGTCCACCCAGCCCGCTTCGAGCCAGCGGTCGAGCTCGACCCGCTCCTCGGGGAGGAACCCGCTGTTCTTGACATTGGATTTCGGGCGAGCGAGGTCGATCTCGCGGTGCGCGGTATTGAAATCCCCGATCACGAGCACTGGACATCGGCGCCGCAGTTGCTGCGCCCGGTCGAACACAGCCCGATAGAAGTCGAGTTTGTAGCCGACCCGGCTGTTGTCCCGGTCCTTCCCGCTTCCCTTGGGAAAATAGCCGTTTACAACCGCGAACCGCCCGCGATCGGTCCGGAAGTGAGCAGCGATGAACCGGCCCTCAATATCGAACCGAGGCTCTCCGAGGGAGGTCTCCACTAGAACGGGCTGGAACTTCGAGTAGATTCCGACACCACTGTATCCCCGGCGCTCGGCTACCGCGAACACGGCGTGCCAGTCGGTCGGCCTCCGTGCGGCGAGAGGGATCTCCTCGGGCAGCGCGCGGACCTCTTGGACGCCGAGGATGTCGGCTCCAGACCGGTCCAAAAAGTCCACGAACCCGCGCCGCACGCAAGCGCGAATCCCATTTACGTTCCAGCTCACGACCCGCATCGGTTCTTTCTCCGCCACACCAGCCACTAGACGTTCGTCAGGCCGCTCTTAGTAGATGGTCTCGTTGGTGGGGGCAGATCAATTGAGGTTGCCGTCTGGGGAGCAGATTGAAACTCAAGCGCGCGCAAAACAGCGTCCCGCTGCGTCGTGCTCCGCCTGCGAAGCGGCTTCAACACGGTCGACTATGTTGAAACGGTCAGAAGTGACGCCCATCTCGCAAACCCGGTACGGTTCACAATTCAGGCCGCCGCGTAATCTGTCCACAGAACACGCCGAACGAGATGTTTAGTCCTCGTCGAGCCGATTGAAGGCTATTACCGCCTGGCCTATCGCGGTCAGCCATTCATTGGAGTGTTCGAGTAGATCGCCGACCTTCGGCTTTCTCCCGTCGACGACTACGCGCCATGACCAATAGTTGCCGTCCTTTTTCACGGTTGCTCCGGGAAGGAGCCGGGCCACGGCCTCAAGGTAATCCACCCCTACTTGCGGATCGCCGCATTGCTCCGCGTAATAGACCACGTAGTTCGTGTCGAGATCTCCATTCGGAAACAACGTGCCGAAGTTAACCTTGCTTCCATCGCTCCGATGCCAGTTCAAGATGTACGAGGCGCGTGACAAGGTGACTTCGAAATCGTCGCCCTGGGCCTCGTAGCTCTGGAAGAATGCCCGCACGCGCAACGGTAGTGCCGGATCGACCTGTTCGATCTGTTCGTAGAACTCCTTCTCCGTGATCTGCGTCCTGACTCTTACACCACCTGACGCTGGTGGCGGGTCTTCCACCACGACCTCCGCGTCGGCCCGTCGCACGACAGCACGTTCGATTTCGATCGTCTTGGCGAGTACCCTCGGCTCTACGATAACCCCGCCCGCCGAGCCCTCCGGCATGTCGAAGATGGCCAACTCCACGAGCCCGAACGTGATTCGAATGCCGGCGGACTGGTTGAGATAATCCGCGATGCGTTCAACCCCTTCGCGTATGCCGTCGCCCACCACGATCAGGAGAAAGCGGCCGCTGGTAAGGCTACGCGCGACGTCGTCCACGAAGGTCGCTTCGTCAAGCGTATCGTGCTGCGCCCGCACGATATCGAACAACGCGTTGGTGTTTCCGGAACGTCTTGCAGCCCGGCAAACGGCATCGTTCAGCTCATCGTACGACCAGCGACTGATCTCCTTCGCGTAGTCGAGGATCTGGGAGACAGCACCGCGCCGTGCCTCGGGGTTACGCCACAGCTTGCACTCAACGATGGACAATCGACCCTCCTCGCTCATGTAGGCGAGGTCGATCGGCCCGGCCGCGGTTGGCAACTCGCGACAAAGCGGTGTGGCAGGAGCGAACGCAGGATCGATTTCTCCGATTGGGAGGATTTCAGGCGTCTCGAACAGAAGCCGTTGAAGCCAATCCTCGTCATACCCGTTACCGCCGGACCCGATCTCCAGTCGACGCCGGTGCAACGGAACCGCGCGGCTTCCCTTAAGTTTTGGAAGGTAGACTGTCTGACCGTATCTGGAGCGGTTAGACATGCTCGATTCTCCTTTCTGTAGCGGCAGTCCCGGTTAGTCCGGCGCAGTCGAGACATTGTAGCCGCACTGCGAGGCACACGAACTAGACAACACGAGGTATTCTACGCCGCTGCGAACCCGTCCTGCGCCAAAACTCGGCCCTTTTGAAATAGACCATAAATCAGAAGCTTAGTGTCTATGGTGCGCTCCCGTGAACGGCTTGGCGGGTTGCTACGTTGCGTGCACGAACAGATTCATGCTCGGTAGCGAGTGCGGCGAGCGGGCGATGATTCACACGCGAGAGTACTGACGGGTCAGCGCCAGCAAGCTCTCGCGCGTGCGGTCGTGCGACAGTCGAATACGATCCCCGTGGCCGGCAAGCACCCCGTCCTGTGCCAAAACTCGGCCCTTTTGAAATAGACCATAAATTAGCAACTTCTGTGCCATCCCCGTCGGGTCGAATCGGCGCGAAGCAGCTGATCGTGGCAGGTCTAAACCGCGCAATCAACGCTGGCTCGACTTTTCGCGGAGCACAGCCCATAGCTCCGGAACGTCGAGGTCACCTGCTGCACCAGGTTCTCGAAGATATGGTGACGCAGCTCGAAAATACCGGAGCGCCGGGGACCGGGCATGCTATGAGCCCTGTCTTCCCGATTCTTTTCTGGGATTTTCCATAACCGAACCTCCCAACTCCTAATCGGACCAATTTTGTATCGAGAACGTACTCTCCTCGGCACCCACATCTAAGCCAAGAGAATTCCAGAAATCACGATAGAACAATCTTAAGGATCCATCATCGGCCTCTACAAAACCGAGATGACCCATCGACGCGGGCCCTGGCGTGGTCTCGAGGACATCGAGTTCGCCACCCTCGAGTGGGTGCATTGGTACAACACGCAACGATTCCTGGAGCCGATCGTGTGAGATACGCTGTACTTTACGTGGTATTTGCATTCCCATCGCACATGCGACAGGCTTTTCCATTCGTGCATGCAGGTTCTCCTTTCGGAGGCCCCACAGGGTCTTCCCGGAGGGGGAACCTAGTACACGTCGGATCGCTCGAAGCTCTTCGGGTCACGCCGCCAGAGGCGGCGGATTTAGTAGCGGATTAAGACCCTCGGGACAGACGATTGTAAAGCCTACGGCCCTTGGCCCGGTCGCAAACACAGACACTAAGCTGCTGATTTATGGCCTATTTCAAAAGGGCCGAGTTTTGGCACAGGACGGGGTTCTCTTCCACGCGGACATTAATCTCGTGACGGATGGCGTGCTCCATCTCGCTCGCCTTCGCCTCGTCGGTCTTGAGCGCATCAACCTTCTCTTCAAACTCCCGGCGAGAAAAGCTGAACCTCCTTGACCAGGATCTGGATGCCGGCCGCTCGACAGCTACGAAACCGTCCTGAACTTCATACGGACCACCAAGACCAAGACCGGGCTCAAGGTAAACGCCCGTCTCGTCAAGAAGCAGTATGCCAAGGGCATCAAAATCTCAGACCCAGCGATGACAGTACTAAACTTCAAACGACCCACTTCGCTGCCGAAATGGAACTACACATTGCGTCCATCCAAGAATGGGAAATAATTTTTGCCGGTGTGCTAGTATCGCCTGCCATGGCGCTGCGAGAGGAGCTGACGGTGGCGGGGGCGTTCTTGTTCCGCTGGCGCAGTTATTTTCCGCTAGGTGCCCTGGTCCTCGTAGTGTCCCAGATGCGTCACGTCGCGCACGGTGGCGCGCGGTATCCCGACAGCCTTCCCTGGGGAGCATTGTGTCTCGTGGTCGCTCTCGCCGGTCTCGGTGTGAGGGCCTACGTCGCCGGCCATGTGCCACAGGGCACGTCGGGACGCAACACTCGATCTCAAATCTGCGAAGGGCTCAACACGGATGGCGCCTATTCGATGGTCCGTCACCCACTGTACCTCGGCAATTTCTTCATCTGGCTGGGTGTAGCGCTCGTACCGCGAAGCGCGTGGCTATTGCTTCTGGTTACGGCCGCGTTCTGGATCTACTACGAGCGGATCATGTATGCGGAGGAGGAGTTTCTTCGGAACAAGTTCGGCGAGCGTTACCTCTTCTGGGCACGAACCACACCCGCGTTCCTGCCCAACCCTCGGCTCTTCCGTCGACCCTCGTTGCCATTCTCGCTTCGGACCGTTCTTCGAAGGGAGTGCTCGAGCTGGTTCGGGGTCATCGCGTCGTTTGCGTTGCTCGAGACGATGGCGAATTCGAGTGCTCATGGTCGCCTCGGGCTCGGCGCGGGCTGGACGACGTTGGTGACCATCTGCGGCCTCACCTATGTGGCGTTGCGGTGCGTGAAGCGACGTACCCATTGGCTGGACGTCGCGGGACGCTGAGTGCGAGGTTTCAGCATTCCTTCAGAGTTCTCGCCTAAACTGAGCGGGTGGAAATCCTGATCGTGGAGGACGACGAGCGCATGGCGTCCCTCCTGAAGCGAGGCCTCGAGAAGGAAGGCCATGTCGCGACCCTCACGGCAGACGGCCCAGAAGGGCTCGACTTCGCAATGTCGCGCACCTTCGACCTCGTCCTGTGCCAAAACTCGGCCCTTTTGAAATAGACCACAAATCAGCAGCTTAGACGCCCTTGGAATCCGCGCAGAAGCGAGGGTATCTCGCGCCGCAGGGCTGTCTTCCGACCTGTGCCTTCTATTTTATTCATCCGCGGGCACCAGCTCGCGACGAGCCTTGAAGGCAGAGATGAGAGCAAGAACAAACGACGAAATCATGTAGGTATGGTGCCGGTAGACCGAAGACCAATCAAGTTCGGGGCGCGCGGATGAATAAATAGAAGGCACAGCCGAATTTTGGCACAGGACGGGGTACCAGACGATGCGGCGCCAAAACGACGCGCGAGAATGCCTCAGGAAGCGTCTTCTCGAGCCAGGCCATACCCCAGCAACCCCCCGAAACCAGCCCCACATCGCCCGGGGTTCGGCCGCGGCAGGTCGCTGCCTACGGGAGCGGGAAGGTCGCTTCGCGTCTTTCCTTACGCCCGCTCCCTCCGGCACCGACCTGCCGCCCCTTGCTACACAACACGCAGGTAAGATAGGTTCACGTTTTCAATCAGTGGGAAGGAGGTCACCCAACACTTCATCGTTTCGATGAGCGTTCGGCTTCACCGGATTCGCTGTTCAGCTTGCTCTGGATTCGGCGTTCACGATGGCTGGAATACGCAGTCTGGCTCACGAGGTGACGGCTGGCGGCACTCTTACTCGTGCCACGAGACTTCAACTTGGCCACGGGTTTGTCCAGACTCGATTCGTAATTTCGGGTCGATACCCCCACCAAGATCTGATTCAACACTCGCTCTGGAAGCGGGTCTTCTTCGCGGAAGGCTTCGAAGTGTGGAAGCGACGCCTCCTCGCCCGACTTCGAGCGAACTCGAGGTCGCGACACTTGGATGCGACGACCACCGAAGCTCAGCTCTCCGTTCGTGCTCCCCCAGTGGTTATGAGTTCGCTCCTTCTCGTGCTTGCCCTTGAGCCCCGCGATCTCCTCGGCGTCCTCTCTGAGCAGTAGGTGCAGAGCTGTCAGTCCTTGCTCGTACACCCATTCCGTCAGATCCGCCTTCGTGGCCGCGATCCCAGCTATCATCGGTAGCAGTATCTGACCGACTTGGCCAACTACCTTGCCCGTAGGCGAGTGCGTTTGCTTTCTTACTGGCTTCTTTGATTTCCTAGGCATTGGTGGCTCCTTGTCCCCCTCTGGAGACGGTTTATTGGCAGACCTATTCTTAGGCCGGCCAAGGAGCCGCCGCTACCCCAAATTCAACATCCGGCGGGACATCCCCCACCCCGGCAGAGCCGGGGGTTTACCTGTGATAATTACAGCCAAAATAGGGCTCGTGACCTTCGCCGCGCGCTAAATGGAGCGTAAGCGCTTTTTTTTGCAAAGGGATACGTACACATCACCAACAGCAAACAGCGCAAGCACCGGTTTTCGTCTCGAATTTCGATTTTCGAGGGACACGTTTGCCCCGGGTATTTGCCCGATATGATATTTTACGGCGCAGGATGGATGCGTTGCGCGCCTTCGTGTGTCAGGTGCAGGATAGGCTTACCCGACAGGCGTTCCGGAACGAAGCGGCCGTGCGATCGCAGATCGTGCTGCCGATTCTTGAACGGCTGGGATGGAACATTTACGACACTGCCACCGTGAATCACGAGTATCCACTGAAGGTCAGCGACGGCACGCGGCGGGTCGTCGACCTGGGCCTCTTTGTCCCGGGCCGTGGTCTACACTGCATCGTCGAACTGAAGGCCGTGGGACAGTCGCAGGGTGACGAACAACTCTTCCAGTACGCCTATCTCGCTGGCGCGCCACTGGCGCTGCTCAGCAATGGCGAGCACTGGCGTTTCTACGTAACCTACCGGCCTGGATCCTATGAGGAGCGACTTGTTCGGACGCTCGATTTCACCAAACAATCGCCGGACGACATCGTTGCCGCCCTCCACCGATACCTCTCCTACGACCACACGGAATCGGGTAAGGCCGCCGACTACGCACGCGCGGACTTGGAGAAGAACGTCAACCGAAACTTGGCTAGGAAGAAGATCCCTGCTGCATGGCACCGCCTTGTCGAAGACGAACGGCTGGTGGATCTGCTGGTCGAGGAAACGTCACGCCTGTCCGATTACGCACCGACAAAGGAAGATGTCGCTGACTTTCTTCATCGCCTGCTGTCTCCCTCAGACGACGCGCGAGGTGGCAACCAAGCACCGGTCAAGCCGCTACAGGAGAGTGTTGAGCCCGTGGAGCCACCCCCGTCGGTGCCGAGACGGATGCGTTACCACTTGCTTGGTAGGGAGTACTCAGCGAACAACGCCGTTCAGGCTTTCGTTCACATCTTCCAGATGTTGGCGGAGCGGGACGCCAGCCTACTAGAGCGACTGGAGCCGCAGCTCAGAGGACCGAAGAACCGCCAACTCGGGCGCAGCGTGGCAGAATTGTCGGCGAATCCTGCCTTGGTGCACAACTCGCGATCTCGGTCCACAATTGTCCTTTACTCACGGATTCGAGGTTCCCCATGAGCATTTTCAAACGCACTCAGCGGAAGTATGTGAAGAAGGCCTATCGCGTGAGGAATTGGCGTGAATATGAGGCGGGTCTACGCAACCGTGGGAGCCTGACCGTCTGGATCTCGCTCACCGCCGGCAAGCTTGTGAACTGGGACGCGCCCCGGCCGAGGAGGAGGAAACCGGGCCGTCAACGCAAGTACTCGAACCACGCCATCGAGACGGCTGTCACCCTGGGCATGGTGTTTCATCTGTCATCTAGGCAGAGCGAGGGATTGATGCGATCGTTGTTCGCTCTGATGAAGCTAGACAATGATGTGCCCGATCACACCAAGATCTCGAGGCGCAAGGCGAAGCTGGGTAAGGTCCCCTTCTACCAAGACAAGCAGAAGACGCCGTTGCACATCTTGATCGACAGCAGCGGTCTCGCTGTCCACGCCGGCCAGCTGCGCAGAGCACCAAAGAGCAGGGACTATCGCAAGCTCCATCTGTGTGTCGACGAGCAGAGTGGCGAAGTCGTCGCCGGCGAGCTGACGAGCAAAAGAGCCCGCGATTCATCGCGGGTTGCATCGCTTGTCGGACAGATCGACAGTCCCATCTCATCGGCCAGAGCTGACACCGCATACGACGCCGGCGGCGTCTATGAGGCGATCGAGAATCACAGCGCTCATCGCTCGCCGAGGGTGCTGATACCGCCGCGCAAGGGCGCCCAGCTCGCATCGGGGCCTGCGAGCAGCCGACAGCGCAATCGCAACATTGCAGCACAAGCTCGGCTCGGCAAACGAAAGTGGCACACAGAATCGGGCTACAGCAAACGGAGCAAAGTCGAGACAACGTTCCATCGCTACAAGGCTATCGTGGGCTCAGCGATGCGAGCGAGAGGGTTGGCGGCACAGAGAGTCGAGGCAAGGATCGGGTGCAAGATTCTCAACACGATGACGGCGCTCGGGATGCCTGATAGCGAGATGATCGGATGATGGGAGTCGGGGCCAAGCGAGCTCTCGGCCTCTATCGGAGTTGTGCACCAAGGCATCGCCGATGCGGAAGCTCTCGCCACGGGACTACTGAGTGACAAGACGACGACGAAGCTCTACTTGCCGGACGCCACACGACAAGACGTCATCCAGGCCTTCGACCACGGAGCCTCCCTCGTGAGCTATCTCGGCCACGGCGCCATCCATCTCTGGGCCGACGAGAACCTCTTCAACAGCCACGATGTCGCTTCGCTCTCTCACCAAACCCAACAGCCGCTCCTCCTGACGATGAACTGCTTGAACGGCTACTTCCACTTCCCTTACTTCGATTCGCTAGCCGAGGCGTTATTGAAAGCTGAGGACAAGGGAGTGATCGCAGCCTTCTCCCCGAGCGGTCTCAGCTTGAACGCGCCCGCAAAGCGCTATCAGGAAGCGCTCGTCGACGAGCTTTTCCACGGAGGACACGCGCGGCTCGGAGACGCCGTCCTCGAAGCCCAGAAGAGATACGCCGAGACCGGCGCCTTCCCCGAGCTTCTCGCCATCTACCACCTCTTCGGCGACCCCGCACTCACGCTCCGTTAAGCACGGCGCTGAGATAGTACTTTCGCCTCGGATCGTTTGGGCTGCTTCCTACTTCCACATCTTGCACTCTGCATCGATTCTAGGCGCAAGACTTCCGAGCTCGAAACCGAGCTTCGGGCCCCCTCAGGACCGGTATGACTCGCGGCCCGTTCCCTGGACCGGAATCCCTTGATCGGAGAGCACCTCCTCCTGCAGCGCGAACATGCAGGCCGCGGCTTCGTCGATCTTGCGCGTGAACGCGATCGACCCCTCCAGGATCGGCTCGAGCTTCGCTTTGTTCTGGATTCGCGCTGGCGGGTACTCGTGCTCGACCACGAGGTGTGTGTTCGCCACGTCCAGGTCGAGCAGCTCGCGAGCCGCGAGCTGATGGTCGAGCCAGTCGACGCTGCGGTTTTGCAGGTAGGCGAGCGGATCGTGGCGCGCCGTGCCTGGCAGCTCGTGGGTACAGAGCACGGTCTGCTTCTTCCAGGCATTGAGCTGGTCGGCCGGCACGTCGGAAGGTTTGCCGTCCTTCCAGTCGCCGCGCTCCAGAGTCTGTCCGCCGTAGCCCCAGGCGGAGACGCCTCGCGAGTCGATGACCTGACCCTTCACGTGGAAGCCGCCGATCAGGAAGCCGTACCCCTCGTCCTTCAGGTATTGGAACATCGAGCGCGTATCCTGCCCCATCAGGATAGAATGTGAGGGGTCGTAATGAATACGAAATTGATCACCCACACCGTGCTTCTCGCAGATGCGGTGCAACACGATCCACGGTGCGGGCGCATAGGCGATGTTGTTGTGGAAGCTGTCGCCCGTCGTCCAGCCTGGCATCGGGCACTGCTCGACGCGATAGGTCAAGCCACGCTCCTTCGCTGCCTTCAGTAGCGGGATGAAGCTCTCTTCGAAGTCCTCGAGGTTCTCGTCCATGCTGCGCTCGGCATTGCGTCCGACGAAGCCGCACACCGCATCGGTTCCAAGCAGCACGGCGGCGTCGTACACCCGGTGCATGAAGTCGTGCTTGTTCGCGCGGACCTCCGGGTCATGGTGGAGCATGTTGTCGAAGTAGGCAACGTCCGAAAGACCGATCCGGTGCTCCTTCTGCGCCGCCATGGCCCGCTCGGCGCGCTTCGCGTCGAATGGCTCGCGCAGATCGAGCGTGTTCGCCACCGGGTCGAGCATGGCATCCGGAGGCACATCAGACTCGCTGGGGTGGAGCGCGGCCGAGAGCTGAATGTTGTCGGCACCCATCTCCCGTGCGAACGCGATCCATTCCTCGATGGCGCGGTCGGGGTCGGCGTCGCGCACCTTGCGCGGGGTCAACTCCTGCAGCGCGGCCGTCAGGACCCCGATCTTCATGAACTGGGGCTCGAACGCTCGTGGCATCGCATTCCTCCTGTTTGTTGGCTGACTAAACTATCCTTCGGTCGTCGGTGCGTCAAGGCGCGTCAAGGCCCCACACCGACGAAGGAAACGTGCGGCTTCACAGCATGATCAACGTGCCACCGTGAGTGTGAGTCACTTCCAGCCAGGTCACCGGTTCCCGAATGCGGAGTCTTACGCCGACTCGCGGACGCCTTGGGAATAGGTGCGGACTACGTCCTGTTTCGCGTGCAAGAGCCCGCCGGAGAGGACCTCGAGGCGGACGCAGGTTCCAAAGAGCTGAGGGGAGCTCCGTGGAGCTCCCCGATGGTCGTGCCGCTCCGTGTGTGGCTCAGGACCCTCCCGCCAAAGCCTCCGTCGAGTCGAACGCGCGATGCTTCAGAAAAGCGTAGCTCGTCCCGAGGATGGCGCCATAGACGAGATGGCCAACCAGGCTGGGAAGCATGTTGCCGGCCGCAACGAGATTCCAATTCACGCCGAGCCCCATACCCATGAAAAGTGGCATCAAGGTCAACGGCCCCAACAGCCACCAGATCCCCCCGTACGCGAGACCGCGGGTCAGGCCATCAACGAGGCGTCGGATGCCTCGACCGAAGAGAACACCGAAACCAGCACCGATGATGGCACTGTTGACCATGTGGACGAAGAAGCCGAAAACGGCCGAGGGATGGCCCGCCATCTTCCCTATCATCGGGAGCATGCCCATCATGCCCATCATGGCACCGAAGACTACGCCTCCGGCGAGTCCGCCGTAGATTCCCAGTTTAATATTTCTCACGTTCATCTCTGCCTCCAGATAATTGTGACGTTCGAATCGAGGATGGTGAGACCGAACGCGAGCCCGCAACGGATCATCTCCAGTTGCGAGGCGCCGCATCGGCTACAAATGCGAGCGTCACTTTGCGATCGGCCCGAGCATCCCAGCCTCGATAGTGAGTGTGGGAAGGCGGGGATTTCTTACAGGCGGGAGTCGCGGGGCGAGCCGTGAGAACAATGCCGGATTCCACTCAGAAGAGAATGGCCTTTGTGCTTCGCGAAGTCGAAGACCTCGCAACAGAAGAAATTTGTAAGATTCTGGAAGTGACGCGCACTAACCTAGGAGTGCTGTTATATCGTGTTCGCAACCACCTTCGGGAATGCCTGGAGGCAAAGGGTGTGAGAGAGCATCAATAATGATGCTGAAATACCGGGAGCTCACGCGCATGATTGCCAGCGACGAGCTACCCGAGGCCAGGTGGCCGGTGAGGATGGGAGGATGGCTTCACCTGCTAATGTGCCGGCACTGCCGCCGCTACGCAACACAAATCCGCACCCTTGCCGCCGGAGCTCGGAGGTCTTGGGGACCGGAAGCCGAAGACTCGGCAAGGCTCGATCAGCTCGAGCGCAGAATCCTGGAGCGCTGTCTCGGTGAGTCGGAGAACTCCATTTCGTCTGCCCCTAGACCGGCTGCCCCTACGGATCCCGACGAGCCCCAGCAATCGTGATGCGCCCGCCGAAATAGGCGTACGTACCAGATCACTGAGCGCCGGTTTCGTACTTAAAAGACAGACTCACCCTGGCGCGGTAGGAGGCGACTTTCCCATTCTCGATGACCACGTCCAGCTTGTTGATTTCAGCAATTCTCAGGTTTTTCAGACTCTTGCCGGCGGTCTCCACGGCGTTCTTAGCGGCTTCCTCCCAGGAACGATCGCTCGAGCCCACCAATTCGACGACTTTGTAAACGCTGTCGGACATAACTCCCTCCACCTAAAGACCGTAATCGTAAGGAACACGACGCGGGAATAGTCTCAGATTCGGGTCAAAGAGAGCAAACGGGTCGTCTCAATCATTCCGATTGACCCATGCTCCACGACCCGGTGCGTCAGGTCTCGAGAGCCTCCCAGCCGCCGCCGAGAGATTTGTACAGCCGGATGAGTCGGGTGCGGACCTCGGTCTCACTGACCGCCACCTGATCGTCTATCTCGCCGCGAGGCCCAGACGATAGAGTGAGCGCGCGAGTTCCGCGGCACGATCGGCGTCCAGGCGCGCCTCCATGAGCCGGTCGAGCACGTTCTTCTCCTCGACGTAGCCCACGAGCGCCCCTTCGACGTCTTCGACCGCCACGAGCACCGCGTCGGATCGGGCATCGGTGGCTTCGATCGGCGCCCGAATCTCACCGCGCCGAAAGATCGGCCACTGGAAGAAGGCGCTCAGAAGACCGGTGCCGCTCGACAGGCCAAAGAGATCCGATGGGGGGGTACTCTCGAGCCCGATGACGCCGCGGACAAAGAAGAGACCCACGACGAGCACTCCCGCCCTGTGCCGTGCTCGAAGAGCTCCTCGTCCTACCGTTTTGCTACCAAGACTCCTTTGTGCTACGTTCATCGCCGTCCTGAGTAGCGTCTTCACAGCTCTTATTGCTTTGGTGGGTGCAAGATCCAGGGTTTGATTCCTTGCCTTTTTCGCGGAGGAGGTCACGATGTTTAGATCACAAAAGACAACCTGCTTGCTGGTGCTCTTGGGTTTGGCCTTGGTGCTGGATGCCGGGGCCCAGCAGCAGGACATGAAGACGATGCGACCGGTGATCCGAGGCGTCAATCACGCGGTCTCTTCTATGAAAATGGAAGCAACCCGCGCGGCCGATAGGATCTTGCAGGCAGGCGGCAATGCGTTCGACGCCGTGGTTGCAGGCCAGGCCGTACTCGCCATTGTGGACGCCGCCTCCAACGGCGTCGGCGCCGACGCCGTGATCATGATCTACGACTCGAGGTCGAAGAAAGTGATCTCCATCAACGCGGAGGGGACAGCGCCGGCTCTAGCCACAATCGATTGGTACAACGAGAACTTCAACGGCGAGCTGCCGCGCAGCGACGGGCTTCTCTCCGGCACGGTGCCGGGAGTCGTGGACGCCTGGTACACGCTGCTCGATCGGTGGGGGACGATGAGTTTCGCCGAAGTTCTGCAGCCCGCGATCGAGAACGCCGAACAAGGTTTCCCCATCAGCGAGAAGCTCTCTCGCGCCATCTCCGGATCGCAGAAAATCCAAAAGTACCCGACGAGCGTGCGGATCTATCTACCCGACGGCAGGGTCCCGGAGCCCGGGGAGATTTTTCGCAACACGGACGTAGCGCAGACCCTGAAGAAACTGGTGGAGGCGGAGAAAGAGAATTCTCACAAGGGCCGGCATGAGGCTCTTCGTGCCGCGCGTGATCGTTTCTACAAGGGGGATATCGCGCACACCATGGCGCGCTTCTCGGAAGAGAATGGCGGCCTGTTCCGGTACGAAGACTTCGCAAATTACACGGTCAAAGTCGAGACACCCGTGTCGATCGACTACGGGGGCTATTCGGTCTACAAGAACCCCTCGTCTAACCAGGGACCCGCCGAGCTATTCGTGCTGAGAATACTCGAGGGCTATGACCTCAAGTCGCTAGGCCACAACAGTACCGAGTACATTCACACGAGTGTCGAGGCGCTCAAGCTCGGCTTCGCCGACCGTGAAAAGTATCTCGGTGACACAGACTTCATCACCATTCCATACCGGGGCTTGCTCTCCGAGGAGTATGCGCAAGAGCGCCGCAAGCTCATCGACCCGAACAGGGCATCGCACGAGCTGCGTCCCGGAAATCCCGAGAAGTTCATGGGTATCGTTTCTCTGAGTCGCCCGCTCAGCATCAATTACTTGGGAGAGGCGGACCACGAAGGCGATACAAGCTATATCGCCGTCGTCGACAAAGACCGCAACATGGTGACCTTCACGCCGAGCCTGCATAGCGGCTTTGGCACCGGAGTGGTCATGGCCGATCTGGGGTTCAGCTTCAACTGCCGCGGCGACTACTTCTCGCTCGAGCCGGGCTTGGCCAATTCGCTCAAGCCGGGTAAGCGGCCTCGCAGCACTCTACAGAGCACGTTGGTAATGAAGGATGGCAAGCCGTTCATGGTAACCGGCAGTCCAGGCGGCGACGACCAAATCATGCGAACCATGCAGACGTTCTTGAACGTCGTCGAGTTCGGCATGAACATCCAACAGGCGATCGAAGCACCTCGCTGGGCCACCCGGAGCTTCCCGGCCTCCACTTTCCCTCAAACGATGCGCCCGGGCGAGATGTCCGTCGAGCCCAGGATCTCCGAAGCCGTGCAAGAAGCCCTGATCGCAAAAGGTCACAAGTTGACCGTTTCGGACCCCTGGTCGAAGGGCGCCAATGCCGGGATTATCGTCGATCCCGATACAGGCGTGTTGAGCGCCGGAGCGGATCCTCGAGTAGAGGCCTATGCGTGGGCCCGGTAGCTGACGCCGCTGCGGCTGTCCCTGTCGTCTCTTGGCGCGACAACTCGGCCAGCGGAAATGGCTACGCCTGGGTGAACGGAATGACCCCCGGGAGGAGCCACTTCTCCCACATCTCATCAATCTTCGCCTGGAAGTACTCGATATCTTCGTCAACGAAGTGGGCGAAGCGACCCTGCCTCATCAGGTACTCGCGAACCGGCTTGCGCTTGACCGTTCCCCTCGCGATATGTTTGGACTTGCCGTACATCTTGAGCACATGCTCTTCGACCTCATAGAGCGGCCAGATGCCGGTCTCCACCGCAAGCTCACCGAGCTCATGGGAGTACATCGGATCGTAGTCCCAGCCTTTGGGGCAAGGATCGGGCGAGTGGATGAAGGTCGGCCCGCCGATGGCCAACGCCTTGCGCACCATGTTCATCGTCTCAACCGCATTGCCGGCGCCAACGGTCGCGACATACTTACAGTCGGGATGACCCGCCGCCAACATCGCCGCCGTGTTCTTTTTCCAGCGCCGGTGCATGATGCGATGCAGCTTGCCCGGCGGGCTGAAAGTGGAGTTCACACCATACGGAGAGGACCCCGACACCTGGATGTCGGTGTTGGCGTACGACTCGTTGTCGTACATCAAGATCAGCAAGTTGTAATGGGTGTGCTGGAGTGCGGCCGAAATGGCCGAGAGCCCCATGTCGGCGCCACCGCCATCGCCGCAAAAGGAGATGACGTTGATCGGCTCCTGCTCCATCTTACCCTTGCGCATCATGGCCCTCAAACCGGCGACCGTCCCGGTGGCAGCGGAGCCCGCGGATCCGAGCTGCGTGTGCATCCAGGGCACCATCCACGGGGTGGAGTAATACGTGGTGTTGGCCACGTACATGCAGCCGGTGGCGCCGAGGATGATCGAGCGCGGGCCGGCCGCCTTGGCCATGAGCTTCATGAGTAGCGCTGACTCGCACCCCTGACAAGTGCGGTGACCCGAGGTGAAAAACTCCTCACGGGCGACTTTCTTGATGCCCTTCCAAGGTTCGAGGACCTGTGTTGAAACGAACTCGTCGAAAGCTACAATATTTTCTGGCATGATGGTTACTCCCTCACTCCGATCCAGTGAGTGTCTTGATCATCAATGTCGCCGCCGCTGGCGGCGTCGAACACCTGGCTGGTTATATCGATGACGTTGTCGGTGGTTACCTCACGTCCGCCCAGACCGGCGATGAATGAAATAATCCCGGGCCGGTTCGCCATCGGGTAGAGGGCGGAGCGCAGCTCGTTGGCGAGCACGCCGCTGAAGAAGCTGGAGCCGAAACTGTAGTCGCGATCGATCACACCGACGGCTTGCACCCCCGACAGCGCGTCCTGCAGCTCGATGGTAGGGACCGTCTTGAAAACGGGAACTTATTTTGTCGCCGGCCCTTAGCCAAGCCCTCGTCGCGCGACTCTTCTTCACCCCGCGTCGTGATCACGATGATGGGCACTGTGGGCTCGCTATGCTTCGCTCGGATGTATGCGATCAGATCGAGTCCGTTCATCTGCGGCATGTTGATGTCCGTGAGGACGCAGTCCACGGACCCCTCACCGAGCTTGTCCACGGCTTCTTTTCCGTTGGTAACCTCGGTGATGTTGTACGTTCCCTCTTTCTTGAGAGTGAGCGAGATCAGCATGCGCGTCGTAGCGGAATCGTCGACGACCAAGAGATTTTTGCTGGACATTGTTTCTCCTTCGGTTCCGTTACCCCGACTTCATGAGTTTCATGAAACCTTCGATGGTCTTTAGCTTGCGGTCCATGGTGCTGTGCAGCCTTGCCGATACGAGCGCGCTCGCCGCATCGGCGGCAACGAGCTCCAGAATTTGATGATCGATAGGCAAGAATACCTTCTTGTGACTGAGTAGCTTGTAGATGACGACGACTCCCACCGTGGTGCCGTTGAGCTGCATCGGCAGCGTCGCCAGCGGCAGGTGGGCCTCCACTTCGGTCTCGCTCTTGGGCTCGAAGTAGAACGACTCCCCCGTGGCAGCGACGTCGCCGATGATGCCCTCACCCATGGGTAGAGAATCTTTGGGCAGGCGCTCACGAATGCCTTCCCCGGTGAGCACCCGGAGCTTTCTTTTGCTCTTGTCCAGTAGCAGAAGCCCGAACTCCTCCGCTCCGACCATCTCGACTAGGATCTCGGTGATGATCTGCTTCACTTCTTCGAGGTCGAAGGTCGCATGGAGCTGTTGGCTAGCGACATAGAGGTTCGTGAGCGCCTCGTTCTGCTCCTGAATCTCGACGTACATGTTCGCGAACTCTTGATTTTCCTTTTCGACTTGCTCCAGGTGCGCGCGCGCTTCCTGCAAAGCTTCGAGGAGCGCTTGCTCTCCGCCGCTTGCTTGCATCTCGAAGCCGGTCTGGAGGTCAACGACTTGACGCTCGAGCTCCGTCACCCGGTCGCGGAGAAAATCAGCATCGTTCGATGTTGTTTTCGCTTGATTGTCTCGAGACATAGCTTCGTCTCCGGTCACAAGGTCGCCATGGCTACGTTCACGATGACCTCACCATGTGAAGTCTCCAAGGGAACGATCAGTGTCTCGAGCTCCGCAGTCGAGATGGTGACGTTGTCCCCGGCAATGAGCGTCGGCGGAGACACGCGGAGCTTGTAGCCTTTGTCGTTGAGAAGCGAGATCGCTCTGCCGGTCATCATGCTCGCGAGCTCCGACAATGTCTCTTTCGCGAGGCTTGAAAGCTCGGTCTGGGGCTCGTCGTTCATCTCCGCAGCGATCGCGAGCGCCGTCTGCCGGGACATTTCGAAGAGAACACGCCCTTCGCCCTCTCCCGTGACTCCGACGATGGCGGTCACGCCGTTTCCGGCCTTGGGCGCCGGCGACAGCTGCACCTTTCCGGCGGCAATCTGCCCCGACAGCACTTGCTCCCGGATTTCCTGAGCCGAGATCACGAACGGCTGAACGTAGTCGTAGGCACTAGCCCTCTCCCAAGACGAAATCCACCACGCTCGCAACTTGTTTCGGTTCGACGGGCTTCGTCAGGAAATGTTTTGCTCCAGAGTCGAGCGCCTCCTTGATGATGTCCTGGTAGCCGTTCGAGCTGACCATGACGATCTTCGCCGACGCGTCGCGGTCGAGGATCCCTTGCACTGCCTCGACCCCTTCCATCTCCGGCATGGTGATGTCCATGAACACGAGGTCGGGCTTGAGCTTCAGGTACTGCTCGATCGCTTCTTTACCGTTCGCGGCGAATCCGGCAGACTCGCCGCCCACCGACGTCAGGATCTTTTTCATGTTCCGCCGTGCAAACTCCGAATCGTCCACGACGAGAAATCGAAAGCTCGACTTCGAGTTGTTTAAGCTATCCATGACGATCCCCTTTGCTGCCGCGGTTGCTCCGACGACAGCGAGTTCAGATAACCCGCCATCTCCGACAGCGGCAGAACTCGGTCGACAACACCGCGCTCGATGGCCGCTTTGGGCATCCCGTAGACGATGGAGCTCGACTCGTCCTGCGCCAACGTATGCCCGCCGGCCTTTTGGATCGCAGAGATGCCTTCCGCGCCGTCCTCTCCCATACCGGTGAGAATCATTCCTATTGACTTCGCGCCGACGACTTCAGCCATGGAGCGAAAGAGCACGTCCGCCGAAGGCCTGTGGCCACGTACGGGATCCGAGCGGGTCAAGCGCACGGTGACCCTTGCCTTCTCGCGCTCCACCACCATGTGGCGGCCTCCGGGGGCCACGAGCGCGCATCCCGCGCTCACGGTGTCACCATCGGCCGCCTCGCGAACTTCGATGCGAGCGAGTCTGGCGAGACGCTCGGCGAATTGCGCCGTGAATCCTTCGGGCATGTGCTGCACGATGAGGAGCGCGGGTTGAAACCCGCTCTGTATCTCCGCGAGCAACGTGGACAACGCGTTCGGGCCGCCGGTCGAGACCGCAATCCCGACAACGTCACGAGCCGGAACCGCCTGCGCATCCAAAACGCGTGGTCTCGGCGACGGTGTCGTCGCTCTAGTCACCGGACGTCGGATTTTGACCCGAGCCGCCACCCTGATCTTGGCCACGAGATCTTTACCCCAGGACGCTACTGGAGACGAGAAAATGCGATCCGGCTTGGTGATGAAATCAACCGCGCCTGCGGCGAGCGCGTCGAATGTCGCTTTCGCACCCTTCGAAGTGTGTGCGGACACGAGCACGACCGGCAGCTGGTGCTTGTCTATTATTCGCTTGAGCGTGCTCATTCCGTCGAGGCGGGGCATTTCGAGATCCAACGTGATCACATCGGGACGTTGTTCGAGCTGCTCGATCTTGTCGAGGGCAAACACTCCGTCCATTGCGGTGGCGACGACCTCGATGTCCTCGTACGGTTCGAGAACCTTCGTAAGCAACCGCCTCATGAAGGCCGAATCGTCGACGATGAGGACGCGGATCACTGGAGCACCTCGACCCTACGCGCAAGGCTCACCGTCTTGTCCAACAAGCCCCGAGTATGAAGGATGAGCACGACTCGTCCGTTTCCGAGAATCGATGCTCCGGCGATGCCAGGACTTCGGGTAAGCGTGTCATCGATCGGCTTCACCACGAGCTCCTGCTCTCCGAGAAGGCGTTCCGCGACGAGGCCAATGCGCCGCTCGGCCTCTCCGACAACGAGCACGAAAGCTCGGCCGGAATCTTCCGAAGCCGACGGCGGGAGTCCCAACGCCCGGCTCAACGACACCAGCGGCACGACTCGGTCGCGCCACTGCAAAACCCCGCGTCCCAATACGCTCCGCGCCTGATCCGAGCGAAGGCGTACGATTTCCAAAACACTTGTGAGCGGGACGGCGAACGCCTTGTCCGCCACCTCCACGAGCACGGCTCTGAGAATCGCGAGGGTGAGCGGCAAGCGAATCAGAAAACGTGTACCGCGACCGGGTGCAGTCTGCAGCTCGATGACACCCTTCAAATTCTCGATGGATTCGCGCACGACATCCATTCCGATGCCTCGACCTGAGATGTCGGACACCTCGTCATTCGTGCTGAACCCAGGTTGATAGATCGTGTTGAGAATCTCGGCAGGCGCCATTTGATCGAGTTGAGACGATTCGATGAGCCCCTGAGTGACCGCTTGGCGGGCCACCTGGGCGACGTCGATGCCACGCCCGTCATCCTCGACGACGACGTGTACGTGGTTGCCTTCGTAGAACGCCGAGAGAAGCAGTCGTCCGCTACGCGGTTTCCCGGCCCGGACCCGCTCGTCGGGAGCCTCGAGGCCGTGATCGATAGCGTTGCGCACGAGGTGCAGAAGCGGCTCACCGAGAGCGTCGACGATGCTCTTGTCGAGCTCAGTCAAGCCTCCCTGAATCTCGAGCTCGACGCTCTTCTCGCGCGCATGCGCCAGATCGCGAACGAGCCGCGGAAAGCGCCGGAAGACGTGCTCGACAGGAACCATCCTGATTTTCAGAACCGCCGCCTGAAGCTCGCTCAATGTATGCTCGAGAAAACCGTTGGCGTCGCTCAAGCGATCGAGTGGGCTCCCTCCGACAGCGCCCTCGGATAGCTCAGCCAATACCTGCGCCACCATCGATCGACCGATCACGAGCTCCCCAACCAGGTTCATGATGCGGTCGATCTTCGAAACCTCGACCCGAAGGAGCTCAGACGACGCCGGGCCTCCACCACTTTGAGCGTGCGCGGTCATCGGTTCTGCACCCGAGCCGCCATCGCCCGGGTTGAGCGCCTCCGGCTCCCCGTGTGGCGGCAAAGCTGCGTCTTGCTGTTTGAGCACGACCCGAGACGTCACTCCCGGTACTTTCGCCGCTCGTCGAAGATCTTTCGGTTTCGCAATCGAGCTCACCACGAGAACCCAGCGCGACGACTCCTCGATCACCGGGGACCCCGGATCCGGTTCGACGCTCACAATCCGACCCAGTTTCTCGAGCCGTTGCCGGATCAAGAACGCGCCCGCAGAGTGCATCTGGCAATCACGCGCGAACGAGACGGTGATGCGAAACAAAGAGCCTGCGAGTGAAATCTCGTGGGTCGCCGGATCGCCGCTGGGAGGCACGAGGCGCTCACACAGGGTGGCAATATCCGGGAGCGGTGTGCCCGAGTCGTTACAATAGTGCTCGAGAAGCTCG
Source organism: Candidatus Marinacidobacterales bacterium (assembly GCA_965237955.1). Lineage (GTDB taxonomy): Bacteria > Acidobacteriota > Vicinamibacteria > Marinacidobacterales > SMYC01. The sequence continues at coordinate 8,110,572 of OZ250169.1, forward strand.
CCCAGAAGGTCACCACACGCAAGCAATAGGTCGATATCCCTGCGGCGCAGGTGGTCCATTCGCCTGAGAGCCCTCCGAGGTAGTCCTCCATCCGGTGGGACAGTTTCGAGAGCGCTCCAAACGCGAGCGCCATCGAGTCGCCTTTGATGGTGTGCACGGTCCGCTCCAGCGCGCGCAACACCTCGGAGCGTTCGGCGGAGCTTTCGAGTTCGAGCACCTTCGCACCGTATTCCTCTAGCATTTCCTTCGTCTGGGCGTAGAACGTCTCTTTGAGCTGGGCTTGCTCTTCCGGCGTCAAGTAACTCTCGTCGCTCATGAGAGTCCCACTTTCTTGTACGCCGTGCCGCGGCGGTGATGGACGAACTGAAGCTCGGAGCTCATGCCCTGCACCGATTCCGAATGGCCGAGAAAAAGGTAACCACCGGGACGGAGCGCCCGGATGAGCTTGTTCACGACTTTCTGCTGCTCGTCGGGGTCGAAATAGATCAGGACATTGCGGCAAAAAATGATGTCGAGGTCGCCGAGACCGTTCTCGTGCTTGAGATTGTGAAAGTCGTAGATGACGAGGCGCCGAGCTTCGTTACGAACACGGAAGCCGTCCGGGCACGGTTCGAAGAACCGACGGTGACGCGCGCGGTCCACGTCCTGCAGCTTGGATGCGGGGTAGGTTCCGCTCGCCGCCCTCTCTAGCGCCGATAGTGACAGGTCGGACGCGTAGATTTTGACGTCCCACGGTTGTCGCGTCGGGAGCTGCTCGAGCACCGATATTGCAATCGAGTACGGCTCCTCTCCGGTCGAACACCCCGCGCTCCAGATTCTAAAGCCGTGCTCGACGGCCGCGGTCTTTCGCTCGATCAACTCGGGAAGAACGAGGTGTTCCAACACTTCGAACTGGGGACGATTGCGAAAGAAGGACGTCTCGTTGATGGTGAGGACGTCGAGGAGCTGTAGAAGCTCCTCTTCTTGCTCAGTGCCACCCTGCTTCAAGCACCGATAGTAGCGGTAGAAGCTCCCGATGCTCTTCGCCGCCAGGCGTTTGCCGATACGCGACGACAGAAACGCTATCTTGTTGTCGGCGAAAAAGAGGCCGCACTCTTCATGAATGAAATCGCGAAAGAGGCGGAACTCGTCGTCGCTGATCTGCGCGGGCGCGATCATTGGCCCTCGCTCGGACCGACGCCGAGAGCCGTTTCCAGAGCTTCAGCGTCCCCGTCGGTAAGGAGGTGGTGCAAGTTGAGGATGATGACGAGGCGGTCGTCGAGCTTGCCGACACCCTCGAGGTAGTCGTCGTGAATGGTGTTCTTGAGCTCCTCGGGCGCGGGATCGATCGACTCATCCGGCAGCTTCAGGACCTCAGTCGCCGCGTCGACGAGAAACCCGACGGTGAACCCGTCCAGGTCGACAACGAGGATGCGGCTGGCCCGATCGACGCTCAACCTGCCGAGACCGAGACGTCCGGCGAGATCCATCACCGAGATGATCTTGCCGCGAAGGTTGATGATCCCGAGCACGTAGTCGGTCGTGCCCGGCACGGTCGTGATCTCCTGCGCCTTCACGATCTCTCTTACGGCGAAGATATCGACTCCAAACGTCTCCTTGCCGATGCGAAAGCAAACGAGGTGTGCCGTACCCGCCATGGTCTTTATCTTTACGCGCCGGTCAACGTCTCCACCGAATCCAACGCCGTCGAGAGCTCGTCCTCGCTAGGCTTGGTAGACTCGCCGTTCGCGCGAGCTGGCCGTCCTCCGTTACCGCTCTGGTCGACTTGGAAGCGAGATGTGACCTCACGCATGAGCCCTGCTTGCCGCGAGAGCTCCTCCGAAGACGCCGCAAGCTCGGACGAGCTTTCGGCGTTTTGTTGCACCATCACTCGAATCTGCTCGATGGAATCCACGACCTGCTCGGTACCACTCGACTGCTGCTCGGTCGCCGCGCTGATCTCGTGGGTGAGCTCCTCGAGTCGCGACGTGGCTTGCTCGATCTCTTGCGTGCCGGCCGACTGTTCGGCTGTCGCTTTGCCAATTTCCTCAGAGCACCGAGACACTTCCGACACCGAGCTTCCGATGTTGTCGAGATTCGATCGAAGTTGCTCGGTGCGCTCGATCCCACGCGCGACGATCGTCGTCGACTTCTCCATGTTCTCGACGACCTTCCCGACTTGCGATTGGATTCGCTGCACCAGATCGGAAATCTCGCCGGTCGACTTCGCGCTCCGCTCGGCGAGCTTGCGAACCTCTTCGGCGACGACGGCAAACCCGAGGCCGTGCTCTCCCGCTCGCGCCGCCTCGATCGCGGCGTTGAGAGCGAGGAGGTTCGATTGCTCGGCGATCTCGTCGATGACCCCGACGATCGTTCCGATGTCTTCGGCCATGCCGCCGAGATCCTGAACGAATCCCGCGGAAGACCGGATCACTTCACGAATCTCACCCATGCCTTGGCTCGCAGCTTCCATCGCCGACCCCCCCTCGGTGACGGCGTTGCTCGCCCGGCTCGCGATCGTCACCAGACGTTCGGCGGTACCCGCCACTGTCTGCACCGAGCGCAACATGTTCTCGATCGAGGCCAAGGTCTCGGTCGTCGACGCGGACTGTGACTGCGTATTGCGGGCGACGTTCTGAATGTTCGCGTTCATTTCGTGAAGCGTCGACGTAATACTTTCCACCGCCGCGGCGGTCGACTCGTTACCTCGGGCCGCTTTGCCAGTGGCGCGCGCAACCGAATCACTTCCGGTGGCGACCTCGTCCGCCGACGCTTGCACGTGAACGACGATGTCTCGAAGCCCGGCAGAGACGAGGTTGAACGCTTTCGAGATCTCCGCGAGCTGGTCGACCATGAGGTTGAACGCCTTCGCCATCCGTCCAATCTCGCCGCCGGTCTCGATTTGGATCTGCGGGGATTCACGACGATTTCACCAGTCAGATCCACGCTCGCCATGACCCTGGTCTCCTCGGCAAGCTGTTTCATGTCGTGGCTCGCGATCTCCTCGGCGGTCTTGGTCAGATCGAGAATCGGTGCCGTAACTTGACGGCCGACGACGACTGTCGTTGCGAAAGCGAAAATGCCGACCGCGAGGCTGAACAGAAGCGCCGTCCGCAAGCTCGAGCGATGCTGGGCGCTGATGCGTTCGGTCGACAGTCCGAGCTGGATCGAGCCGGTGACTTTCCCGTCGCGCCTCACCGGACCTACGATCTCGAGCGTCTTCTCCGTCTTCGTCGACTCGAAATCGCGCGGTATCCCGGGATCTTCGCTCGAGAACTCACCGTCGGCGGGGTAGCTCGCGAACTCTCTCCCTTCGGCGTCGCGGACGACGATGTAGACGAGGTCTTCGTCCGCCTGGGCCCAATTGAAGACCTGGAGCACCGACTCCTGATCTTCGAACTCCAGACCGGTCGCGACGCTGTAGGCAACCATCTGGGTGATGCTCCGCGCTTTGTTCTTGAGCGCTTCCTCGCTCGCCGCGCGCTGGCGGGAAGGGAAGAAGAACATGATGAAAGCCGCGAAGACCAACATCATCGCTGCAATCGGCAAGACGAACCGATTTCGAATCGACAGATTCGCAAACCAAGCGGTCATGGATCTTCCTCCAACCGGCCCTTAGCCGGTGGGCGTAGTGCACAGCAATACATTGTCAGAAATGGCTTGGTGTGTCGTTTATGCAAAAGACGAGCCACCACCGGGAAGGGGCTCGAGCTAGTAACCCGTTTCGTAGCAAGGAGATTCACTGGTGAACCCAGTGAGGACACCAGTTCTTTTTGAAACGTATCGGCCAACTCCGTAGGGAATCCCCTGCAGCAGACACTGGGGGGTTTTCTCGGCACGAAAGCTGGAACGCCAGGAAGACGGGCGTCTGGATCACCGCGAGTCGGTGATGCGAATCCCGTCCGCATACATAGTGCACGATCACACAGTCGTCGGAGTGACTTGCGGCTGGACCTTTCGCTCGACGACCTAGTAAACGTGCTCGGCCAGGTCCAGCAGGCGAGAGCTTATCTGAATCCCAGCGCGCTTGGCGGCCTGAGCGTTGATGATGAAGCGGATTTTGTTCTTCTGGGTCCTGAGCTCGATCATCCCGCCCCGTTCTGCGAATCCCTTCGTCTCACCAACGGTTAGGACATTGGCGTCTCCGAGCAAGGCGAGGACATCGCTAAGTAGTGCGACGAGCTTCGCTCGTCGGTCTTTATTAGTTGGTCCACTTCGACTTCTCCGGCGTGGCTAAAAAAGCTTCGACGCCGGCGGGGACGGCGCGGCCTTCGCTGGCGCGGCCTTCGAGATAGTGTACGAAGTTGAAGCGAGCTTGCTCGTCACCGTACTCCGCGGCAAAATCGCGTACGATCTCGTTCGGAGGCAACGTGAGACGGCCAGCCACCGTGATCGGTTCGAGGCGCAGACCGGGGGTATCCGGGGACGAGCGATAGGCGCGCCAAACGACTTCGGTGCAAACCAGGCTCTGGTCGGTCGCAAAGTCGAAGTCGAAGTCATAGGGGCGGCCGAGGTACGAGAATGCGCGTACGATGGCCCTGGCTTTGAAAACATTCGCGAGTCGCGGCCGGATCGCGGCCATGTAGTCCCCTGACGAGCCGTAGACGGAGTTTTGAATTACGCCTTCACTCACCGCCTCGATTACGGTGAGCGCGTCGTCGCTCATGTTCGACATCTCGCGCCGGCGCCACGCCAGCGGATAGGTTGCCTGTAGATATTGCGACAACGACATGTCGCGGCCGGCAGCACGCTCGACCCACTCGAGCACCTCGGGATCCTTGTCGAAGGTCACGGCGATGGCTTCACCATCACCGATGTACAGCATCGCGTGCGGCCAAAAACCCGGTAGCCCGATATTCGACAGGCCAGTTTTTACGTCCGAGCAGAATGTCGCCAGGCAAGAGCCGGCCCTCCATATCGCGAGCCTGCCCCCGGGTGATGAGATACTCGCCCGGGCGCCCAAACCGGACATTGCCCATCCACTGGGCTACTTCTTTTTGAATTGGAAACGTCAAATGCTTGACGCTCCGGAGCACGGGTGCGAAGTCGCTTGCGGCCGCGAGCGTCACTACTTCGTGCCGTTTGCGAAGCTCGGCCGCGGACAGGTATCGCTCAGACTTCGCTCCACAGCCAATCAAAATTTTCGGCGAGGGCGTCCGCGCGTGCGTGGTGGACGCGTTCGAGGTAGACGAGGTAGCGACTCCCCGCCGAGACGCGAGAAAGGTCGGTGAGCCCCGACAGCTCTTCGCGCATTTGCGCCACGCTGTCGATGGTAATGCCGCGCTCGGGTCGATCGAGGTTCAAGAAGCGCACGACGTTCTCGTTGCCGTCGAGCAACTCGATAATCCTCGTCGTGTTCTCGTAGAGCGATAGCTCGGCGGCGAAGCTCAAAAGAAAGCTGCGCACGTGGCGAAGCCGTTCCATGCGCGAAAGATCGAAACGATAGAAATCTTCGTGAAACCGGCGAATTCGATCGAGCGCGATGGCAGTATCCAGATAGCTCGCCCAGGCATCGAGCACCAGCGCTTCGTCCTCCGCGGTGAGGGCGCGCGCGTTCTCGCCGTCGAACAAGTCACCCCGGGATTCCAACCGGGCGACGAGCCCGCGGAGACTGCGGTCGAGATCGCGAAAGTAACGTGCGTCGAACTCGTGGGTGCGGCGGAATTCGCTCTCGGTCATCGCCGTCAGCGGCGTCGGGCGTCCCATGACCAAGACCGCAACAAGGCTCACGAACGTCGCTGCCGCGAGCATCGCGAACATGGCCGCACGCCGGCCCCACCGCCGCCCCGGGACATCGGTTACGGTCCGCTCGATGTGAGCGCCGGTGGCAAACAACGCGAACCCGCACATCCACAGAAACAGGATGCCGCCAACCACGGTGGGAAAAAAGCGCGTCCCCCAGTCGGAGGCCCAGTACCCGAGCGCGACGCCGCTGGAAACGCCGAGCAAGACGTAGCCCCCACTGAGAAACCCGCGGCCGAGAGAGGATCCGCTCGATTCGCTACTCATATCTGTCTTGGGGATGAAGTTGATCTGATCTTAAGACCGGCAAGAAGAACCCGCAAATCAATCCTTGTTCGTCTTGCCATCGTGAATCCAACTCCAGCGCGGGGCGCCCCCGTCGTTTGGCCTCGAGCTCACCTACCCGTATACTAGAACCAAGTCCTGAAAATTCAAGAAAGGCCCACCGATGCACGTCGGAGAGTACATGACTCGTGATCCTATCACCGTGTCGGAGGACACGAGCATGAAGGAAGCCATGCTGCTCCTTCGTACCCATCACATCCGTCATCTACCCGTGGCCGACGGAAAAGTTCTCGTCGGGCTGGTATCGGACCGTGACATCCGTAAAGCAGCTCCGTCGCTCCTGTCCGGTATCGGTAAGAACGACTACGAGCAGGTGCTGGAAGGATACACTCGTCGGCCGCATCATGACCCGGGAGCCGTTCACCGTTACCGAAAGTACATCGCTCGTCGACGCGGTGTCGGTCCTCGTCGAGAAGAAGTTCGGAAGTCTCCCCGTCGTCGACGGTACCGAGCTCGTCGGCATCTTCACCGAAATCGACGCGCTGAAGATCTTGCTGGGTCGGCTGAACGGAGGTTAACCCTCGCCCGCCCGCCTCCGCACGAGGCTACGGCGGAGTTTATTAAGCCCGCATCTTGATGCGGTCGTCTTCCTCACTCAAATTTGGCGGGTGGAGTTGTCCTTCGGAAGCGGCGATGACTACTGCCACGGTCGCGTCTCCGGTCACATTCGTCGCCGTTCGCAACATATCGAGAATACGGTCGACGCCGAAGATGAGGGCGATACCCGCGCTCGGCACGTTGATCGCCTGCAGAATGATCACGAGCATGATGATGCCTGCTCCCGGGACCGCAGCGGTTCCAATCGACGCGAGGACCGCCGTCAACACGATGGTGATCTGTCCCCCGATTCCGATATCCATCCCGAGGGCCTGCGCGATAAAAACGGCCGCGACCGCTTGATAGAGCGCGGTTCCGTCCATGTTCACGGTCGCGCCTAGGGGCAGCACGAACGACGACACCTCTTCGGACACGCCCAGCTTTTCCTCACACCGCTCCATCGTCAACGGCAGTGTCGCTCCGCTCGAGCTCGTCGAAAACGCAACGAGCTGCACTGGAGCCATGCCGGCAAAGAACGTCTTCAGCTTCAGCGGCGTGAACAGCTTGAGCATAGTTACATACGTCAAGTTTATGTGCACGAGCAAGCCAGCGACCACTGCCAGACTGTAGAACCCGAGCGCCCCCAAGAGCCCAAGCACCTGCCCGAAATCGTTGCCCTCCACCAATTCGGTAATGGTGCGGGCGATGAGCGCGAAGACGCCAAGAGGCGCCATGATCATGATGAGGTCGACGAGGCGGATCACGACCGCAGTCAAAGCGTCGAAGACGTCGAGCAGAGGCTTACGCTTCTCCTTGGGAACCTGAATCAGCCCGACACCGAACATGATCGAGACGAACACCACCTGGAGCATGTTGCGGTTGCTCGACGCCGACGCAAAGAAATTCGAGGGGACGATGTCCTCGAGCAACTGGAGCGGTCCGCGCTCCTCGACGGCTTCGGCTTGCTCTTCTTCCTCGCTCGCTCGATCCGCGAACTGTTCTTGAAGCTTTAGGCGGGCATCCTCGGGCAGTTGATCGCCTGGACGGGCGATGTTCACGATGAGAAGGCCGATAGTGACAGCGACGGCGGTGGTGGCCACGTAGATGAAGATCGTCTTGCCACCAATCCGGGATAGCTTGCGGATATCGCTGAGAGACGCGACGCCCGTGATCAGAGAACCGAGGACGAGCGGCACGGCGATAAGCTGCAAGCCGCTGATGAAGACGGTGCCGAACGGTGCTATCCAATCCGAAGTGAACTGGCCCCAACCGTTCGCGGCGGCGACGACACCGTAGATGACCCCCAAGATGAGCCCGGCGATGATTTGCCAATGAAGCTTGCGGTACCAAGGCATGAGCTGCAAATGATATCAGCATTCAGCATCCAGCATCCAGTCGCTGCGCGCTGTGCCGCCGGCTGGGCCGGCGTTACACCTGCCAACGAGCCTTTAAACCTCCTGGGCTTGACTCGAAACGATCGCCGGCATGGAGAGCACGAGAACGAGGCTCCACCCCGCAAGGGTCGGCAAGAAGTCGATCTTCATATCGCAAATGCCCCACAACTAGGCGTGTGAGGACGGTAAGGTGTTATTCGATTGAAAGACGGAAACCTAATTCTCCGTTTAGCTTGGCCGGTAAATTTGTCAAGCGTCGCCGTTGCCGGAGGGCTCCTTCTCTGAGGCCGTGACTTTCTTTCCGTCTTCGATGCGAAGACTTTGTTTCCCGTCGAGGATGTCGAGGAGGTCCTGTCCCACGAGCTCGCGCCTCCACCCCTCGAGCACCGGAAGCTCCGGGATCTCTGCGCGGAAGTGCCCGGCGGCAAGGCTCTTCAGATCACCGCGGGTCGCGAGCATCGAAGGGGCGATCTCGGCCTCGGTGGCGCGCGCGTACAGCCAAGCTTCGAGAAGCCGCGCGATGGAGTCGATCTGGGGCGGGACCTTGGATCTCATCTTGTCCGGGGTCGGCTCGTCAACCGGATTCTGCTCGCCCCGCCTCACCGACTCGATGATGCTCTCGCCATCCTTTCCGATTTGATGCGGCTTGAGCGATCGGATCTGCTTGAGACTCTTGATGGTCGACGGTTTGCGGCGGGCAATCTCGAGAACGCTTTGGTCGCGGATGACCCAACCTCGGGGAATGTTGCGCGAGCGAGCCATCTCTTCCCGCCACGCAGCGACTTCGCGCAGCACACCCAGGTTGCCGCCGTTGAGCCCCCCGGTTTTCAGTCTCTTGTAGTACTCGAGTGGCGCCGGCGTCCGGAATGTTTCCGCCGATTCCAAGCGCGCGCACTCCTCGAGCTCCCACCCGGAGCGGCCGAGAGCCTCGAGACGTTCACCAAGATGTTTTCGGATTTCCGCCAAGTAGCGCACGTCTTCGAGCGAGTAGTCGATCTGCGCCTTCGTCAATGGCCGTGCGGTCCAATCCGTGAGCGTTTCGAGCTTTTTGAGCTGCACACCGGTCACTTTCGCGACCAGCTTCGCATACGAGATCTGGTCGCCGTACCCGACGAGCGCCGCGGCGATCTGAGAATCGAAGACGTTTTGGGGCACGATTTCGCCTTTCTCGTAGAGCGCGGCAAAATCCTGTTCGCCCGCGTGCACTACTTTCTCCACGGAGGCATCGGTCACAAGCGCATAGAGAGGCTCGAGCGATTCGACAGCGTGCGGGTCGATGACAGCCTCGAGCCCCTGGGCTGCGACTTGTACGATGCCGAGCTGGATGTAGAACGTCCGTTCGCGAACGAATTCCGTATCGAGCGCGAACGAGCCCGCGGCACCGAGCTTCTCACAGAGTTGCTCGAGCTCCTTGGTGGTCTCGACGATTGTGGGCTTCATAAGCGCGTTGGCAACGATAAAGTGTACCGAATCATATCCCGAGTGACAGCCGTAGCGAGATCCCCATGTCGACACTGTTGAGAAACTCGCCGAAGCGGAGACTGCCTTGATTCGATATCACGTCGCGGGGGTTGAAGTGACTTCCAAGGTTGAAGATTTGAAACCCAACCCGAATCTTACGACCGATCACGGTGATGCCCTTGGTCACACGAACATCCACCGCTAGAAAATTGGGGAACCGCCCGCCCCGATTGCGCTCGCCCACCGGTGTGTAGTCCTCGGCAAAAACCGTGTAGGGAAACCCGAAACGCCACTCGAGTCCGGGCGAGACGACGATATCGTTCGGAAGCTTCCAGATTCCCCAGAAGAGAATACGATTCGGCACATCGAGCCTGAAGAGCGATCTCTCGTTGGTCAAAAACAGCGGCGAGCGGAAGTTCTGATAGAGCGTGTTGAAGTCGTTGAGATCGCCCGTCGTCCGAGATCGCCCGTCGTCCGAGATCGCCCGTCGTCCGAGCTCGCACGTACGAGCCATAGAGCTCGTTGTCATTGCGCTGGACTCGCACGGTCACGTCCATCTCCCGGGTGAACGACGAGCCCCGAGACGAGAGCAACATGGCGCCCGGAGTACCGTCATCGCCTGGCTCGACGCGGTCTACGATGAACTCTTTGGATCCACGTCGCTCGCGGTAGTTCACACGCACCTGCAGATTATCGCCGAGAAGCTGACTCAACTCGACGTTCCAGGTGGTGCTTCTCGGCGTCTCCAGGTCCACGTCCGAGACCCGGGGCTCGAACACGGCGGGGCCGCCCGATGGGTTGGCCGTCCGGTCCAAAGTTCGTCTCTACCCGGCTCTGGTAGTTCTCGTAGCCATCCGCGTGAAGGAACACGTCATCGTAGAAGATACCGAACCCGGCCTTGACCACGGTGCGTCCGCGCTCGTCGATGGCGAGCGCGGTCGAGATTCGAGGGGCGAGCTGGTGCTCGTCCACGAGACGATCGTAGTCGTAGCGCAACCCGATATCGATTCCAACGCGGTCGCTCGGTCGCCATTGATCCTGAACGAAGGTAGAAACTTGAAGATCTCTGCCTTCGATCGCGGGGTCTCCGACGTAGTCGACGTGCTGCAGTCTCCGTCCGTTCTCCGCGAAGATGTCGATCGGTAGCCCCTCGTCCACGCCGGTGAAACTCGTATACGAAACGTTGCCGCCAAACTTGATGATGTGTTGGCCGAAGAAATCCGACGGGGCGTGGGTACACGCCGAGCCGACTTCAAACCTCAAGCTTTCCCGATCGATCGAGTTGAAGTAGTTGTCCCTGAGGCCCTCGGGAATGAGACGGGACGGGCCCTCACCCTTCGGCTCGATCCTTACGTTGTAGCGCTTGACCGCCACTATCGTCTCGACGAGAGTGCGCGAGAAAAACGACCGTCCGGAGAACGCCGCGTTCCAACCGCCGCTTTCGAAGTCCGGCGACGCGTCCGAGGTCACGAGCGCGCTCAGTCCGAGGTTTTCCACCTCCACGGGAAAAAACGAGAACGTCGTGGTGAGATGATGCTTCTGTGCGAGTCGAAAATCGAGCTGAGTGAACGTATCGAAGCTCTCGAGAATCCGCTCGTCATCCCCTTCCTGCACGTCATGAACGCGGGAGCGGACGAAACGATAGGCGATACCTTGCGAAAACCACGCCTTTCCTTTTTTGATCGGACCACTTACCTGGATTTGCGGCACCCAGGACTTGAAGCCTTTGATGGTCCCGTCGCGGAAGTTCGGCCTCGGCCAGAAATCACCGACATCGACATCGAATTCGTCAGTGCCGCCCCGCGTTTTGACCCTCGCGACCGCTCCCGTGACCCTCCCGTACTCAGCGGAGTAAGGGAGGCTATTGACCTCGACTTCGTCGATCGCTTTGAGGGGCAGCTCTACCGCGAACTCGCCGGTGACGGGGTCGGTGACGTTGGCACCGTTGACGAGAAGCATCGATTGACTCGGACGGGCACCGTTGAAGCTGAGCTTGCCTTCGGGATCGCGGACGACACCGGGAACGAGCGGTAACGCTTCCTGAAACCGGTCCGTCGGAAGCGGTAGCGCGTCGAGCTGAGCCGGGTCGAACTGAGCGGTCTCGGTATGGTTGGTGGCTTCTTTGCGGGTGACCTCTTCACGAACCACGACGCTTTCCGAAACACGCGTGATCTGAAGCGCAATCTCGAAGCGTAGCTCTCGGCCCGACGCCACATCGAGATTCTCGGTCCAATCCTCGTACCCGGGGAACGTAGCAACGAGATGGTTGGGGCCCGGCGGGACGCTTGTGAACGAGAACTCGCCGAGCGTGCCCGACACTTCCACGAACGAAGCTCCGTCTTCTGTACTGAGCATTACCAGGACGCCGGGTAGCGGGTCTCCCCCGGGGCCAACGACAGTTCCCGCTATCCGGCCGGGCGTCGTTTGGGCCCCGGACAAAACGCTCGCCGCAAGCAGGACGACGATTCCCCCTAGCGTCGCTTCACCCGGTCTTTTGAGCACGAATACTTACTTGCCTGTGTTGCTTTCGTGAAGTTGCGATGGCCGGGCGCGTCCGGGTCGCGAGTGTATCATGCCTTGGTTGTGATAGAACTGGCCCGCGCTACGAAATCGCGCGCCAGACAAAGGAGCGAACGTTGGACTCTCCCACATGGCTCAGTGTGTTGCCGCCTCTGATCGCGATTGTTACCGCACTCGTCACCAAACAGGTATTCCTCTCCCTGTTCGCCGGAATCTGGCTCTCCTGGATCATCATGGGCGGCGGCAACATCGTTCTCGGTCTCGGCGACGCGATCCAGGCCCTCGTCGACGTCTTCAAGTCAGACGGAAACACCCGCACGATCATGTTCAGCGCGCTCATGGGCTCGCTCATTGCGCTCACCCAGCGCTCGGGCGGTGTATTGGGTTTCATCAAGTGGGTTACCGAGGCCGGCTTGGTCACCAGCCGGCGCGGAGCCCAGCTTCTCGCGTATTTTCTCGGGCTCGGGATCTTTCTCGAGTCGAACATCACTTGCCTCGTGTCCGGCGCGATCTCGAGACCGCTGTGCGACAAATTCAAAGTATCGCGGGAGAAGCTGGCCTATATCTGTGACTCCACGTCGGCACCGGTGTGCATTTTGATACCGATGAATGGCTGGGGTGCCTTCATCCTTGCGATCTTTGTCGCCCAAGGGATCGACAGGCCGCTGAAGGCGCTGCTAATTGCAAACCTCTTCAACTTCTACGCATTCTTCGCGGTGGCGCTCGTCTTCTATGTCGTCGTCACCGGCAAAGACTGGGGCCCGATGGCTAGAGCGGAAAAGCGAGCCGTTGAGACCGGTAAGGTCCTGCGGGACGGCGCCGCGCCTCTCGTCTCCTCGGAAGTGCTCGCACTTCCGGCCAAAGACGGTGTCGAGCCTCGCGCGTCCAACATGGTCGTCCCTCTCGTCGTCATGCTCGTGGCAATGCCCCTCGGACTCTACATCACCGGCGACGGTGACATCCTCGCGGGAAGCGGTTCGACGTCGGTGCTGTGGGCGGTGCTGGCGGCGGTGACGGTGGCATTCGTCATGTACGCGTCTCGACGTATCTTCAGCCTGGCCGAGTTCATGGAGCTCGTTCTCTCCGGCATCAGTGGGCTCATGCCGGTCGCCCTCCTGATGATGATGGCGTTCGCGATCGGAGCCGCCTCGACCGAGCTCCGCACTGGAGAATACCTCGCGGCTCTCACCGAGGGAGTCTTGAGTCCGTCGCTAGTTCCCGCCATCCTCTTCGTCATGACAGGTTTCATCGCCTTTTCCACCGGGACGTCATGGGGAACATTCGCGATCATGCTTCCCATCGGGATTCCCATGGCCGAAACGATTGGGGCGGATCTGCATGTGACCATCGGCGCCGTGCTCGCTGGAGGCATCTTCGGCGATCACTGCTCCCCGATCTCGGATACGACGATCATCTCGTCGATGGCCGCGAGCTCGGATCACATCGACCATGTCAACACCCAGCTCCCCTACGCACTAGCCACCGGCGCCGCCGCCACCGTGATGTTCCTACTAGCGGGCGCGATCGTGTAGAGCGCCCTTGCCCTTGCCCTTGCGCCGTGCCCGACCAATACCGATGTCGTGCGCCCGAGAGGGAACGGGCAGGGGCGGGGGGCTCCGCGACCGCTCTAGTTTCTAGTAGCAGTTTCTCGGATCCGCGTTTCACCTGCTAGAATATTTCTCGAGTCATTCTTCCCGAGCCCGTCAATCTTCCGTGGGCGCCATGATCCTCTACTACGCCGGAATTGCGTTGACAGTAGATCACTTTCTCCGGCCAGACCCGAAGCGAAATTAGCGGCCCGAGCGCACCACTCGAACAAGGCCCCAGGTCAAAATCGGCACGAGATAGACCAGCCAAAACCCGTACGTCACTGTGCCGTAGCCCTTCGAGATCAGCTCCTCGAGCCCCACCTGAGCAAGAACCGCCGCGAGCGCCAGAAGGACGACTGCCACCACCGGGCGTATCCCTTCGGGAAACGTCCTCTGCCTGTCTTCAAAGGACGACGCGAGGCGCTCGTTGAATGCGTGGATGAGTGTCGTTCCCGTTTCGACGAGCGTCCCAAGGAGCATGATCTGGAACGCCAGTAGAAACGCTCGGGAGCCGAGAGCGTCGAGGAGGACGATCGACGGCACCGTCTCGGAAACGATCGCCGGATAGAAACCCATCATGGAGAGATAAAAGAAAAAGCCGGGAAGGATGGCGATTGGGCCCGCGAGCAGTCCGGCCGTCAGCGCCTCCTTGCGCCGTTCGAGGTGACGGATCGTGAACAAAATGGCGGGGAGAGTGCCCACGTTGTATGCGGCGTACTCGATACCGCCCTGGAACCAGCCACGCTTCACTTCGCCGAGGGCGAGGCCCGACTGGATGTCCCCACCGAACTTGTAGAGGCAGGCCACGAGGAATGTGATGTAGACGGCATAGAGCACGAGCGACCAGAACGAGAGAAACTTCTCGACGAGGGCGGTGCCTTTCAATACGAGAAACCCCACGGAGACCATCATCAGGAAGACGCCCACCAGATACGGAACCGAAAAGAGCTCCTCGGTGATGCTGCCGGCTGCCGCGGCAATGACGGACAGCACGATGATCATGATGACCAAGTAACAAACCTCGTAGAGCCACCACGCGGGACCGAGCAGAACGCGGGTGAAGCTCCGATACTCGTAGGTCTTCGTCATGCGTGCGAGCTCGAACGTCACCGCACACACGAGGCTCCACACCACCGTCGACACGAGCCACATGCCCAGGAGGCCGCCGGTAGGCCCGAAGTTCAAGAAGAACTCGACGAGCTCGCGACCGGTACCGTAGCCACCGGCAATGATCATCGATTGGAACGCGAAACCAGGCAGCAGGTAACGCTGCCAGAACCGGGAGCTGAACATGACGTGCGTAGATACTGCACCGAAGCTCCCGATGCAACCGAGAAATGCGCGCGCGCCAAAGATTCACCCGCGGGAAAATCTCAACGCAAAGGCGCCAAGGCGCAAGGGCGCAAAGTGCGCGCCTTCGGCGCTGATGCTCGTTTTGGTTTCTGGATCGTCTCTGGAAGCCGCGGCGGAGCTGAACCGCAACGTCCCCAAAGCTCAGGAATTCAGGAAGGCAGGAATTCAGGAAATTGCAGGACCCTACCTACCACGTTCCACTCCGGTGTTGCTTCCGTTCCTGCCTTCCTCCCGAAATCGCTTTTCTTTGCGTCCCTGCGTCTTGGCGTCTTTGCGTTGTTTTCCTGTGGTCCCGTACCGTCCGTTACTTAGGTGGTATAGTAACTAATCGGAGGCTCGGAGTCTGACGAGTAGCTCCCCTGCTTTGGCGTCGTCACCGACGGAGACGGTGAGTTTTTCGATCACGCCGCCCGTCGAGGCTGTCACCGCGGTCTCCATCTTCATCGCCTCGAGCACGAGCACGGCACCACCCGCCTCGACGCGGTCACCCACCTGACGAAGGATCGATAACACCTTGCCGGGCATACTGGCCCCGACATCGAGCGGGTCATTGGGGTCAGCCATGAGACGTTGTTCCGCCTTGTCGGCCGCACTCCGATCGTCGACGGCGACCTCTCGCGGTTGACCGTTCATCTCGAAGTACACCATACGCTGGCCTTCCGAGGTAAGGCCCCCGATCGCAACCAGCTTCACGATGATCGTCTTACCCACTTCGATGTCGACGCTGATTTCCTCTCCGACGCGAAGCCCGTACAGGAAAGCGGGCGTGGGCAGGATCGATACGTCGCCGAAAGTCTCTTCGTGGCGAACGTAGTCATCGAACACATCGGGGTAGAGCGCATCGCTCAGAAGCTCCGATTCCGAGGCGGCCCGACCGAGTCGCTCGGAGAGGCGCCTCGCCGATGCCTCGAAGTCGTGAGGCTCGATGTGCTCGCCGCCCCGAGAGGTGTGAGCTGGACGCCCCTTGAGGATCGCCTTTTGAAGACGCGCCGGAAACCCACCGTAAGGCTGACCGAGCTTTCCCGCCATGAAATCGACGATCGATTGTGGAAAGTCGAGCTGGTCCGCCTGCATGATTGCTTCCTCCACGGAGAGATCGTTCTGAACGAGGAACATGGCGAAATCCGCCACCATTTTCGACGTTGGCGTCACTTTGATGACGTCGCCGAGAGCGTCGTTCACCTCACGGTATTTGCGTTTGATTTCCTGCCAGCGATCCCCGAGCCCGAGCTGGATGGCACGCGGACGAAGATTCGAGTACTGCCCACCGGGAATCTCGTGCTCGTACACCTCCGCTGTGCTCGCCTTCAATCCAGACTCGAAGACGTAGTAGAGATCGCGCACGCTCTCCCAGTAGTTGCCGAGCGAGTTCATCGCTTCGAGGTCGAGCTCGGGCGAGCGAGGGTTTCCTTCCAGAGCAGCGGCGAGCGCGTTCAACGATGGCTGGCTCGTCAGACCCGACATACTCGACAAAGCGCAATCGACCACATCGACCCCGGCATCACATGCGATGAGATAAGTCGCCACTCCGTTACCGCTCGTGTCGTGAGTGTGCAAGTGCACCGGCAACCCGGTCTCGTCTCGAAGCGCGCTCACCAATTGCCGAGCGGCAAAAGGTTTCAACAACCCAGCCATGTCTTTGATGGCAAGGATATGAGCCCCACACTCAGCCAGGTCTTTGCCGAGCTTCAAGTAATAGTCGAGATCGTATTTGGTGCGTTCGGGGTCCGAAATGTCGCCGGTGTAACAAAGAGAGGCTTCCGCGATCTTCCCCGCGCGCACGACTTCTTCGATGGCGATGGTCATGTTCGGAACCCAGTTGAGGGCGTCGAAGATCCGGAACACATCGATGCCGGCATCGGCGGAGCGCTGAATGAAGCGACGGACGACGTTGTCCGCGTAATTGGTGTAGCCAACGGCATTGGCGCCCCGGAACAGCATCTGGAGAAGGATGTTCGGCATGGATGCGCGCAGGCGGGCAAGCCGCTCCCACGGGTCTTCTTTGAGAAACCGATAGGCCACATCGAAGGTCGCGCCTCCCCACATCTCGATGCTGAAGAGCCCGCGCGCAAGGCGAGCGGTTGCGGGAGCGATGGCCTCCATGTCGGCGGTGCGCACTCGGGTGGCGAGTAGCGATTGGTGCGCGTCGCGAAACGTCGTGTCAGTGATGAGAAGCCGCGGCTCGTCGCGAAGCCACTTCGATAACCCTTCCGCTCCTTTGGCCTTGAAGACGGCCATGGCGTCACCGTCTTCGGGACGGGCTTCGGCGAGCGCGGCGGGATCCGACGGTACGGGAACGAACAGCGGTTCGAACATTGGGTCAGGCCGCTCGACCGGTCCATCATGACCTGGAGGGCCGTTGACGACGGCGTCGGCGAGAGCGCGGAGAAGTTTCGTTCCGCGATCGCGACCGGGCGGGAACGTGAACAGTTCGGGAGTGTCATCGATGAAGCGCGTGTCGACGTTTCCTTGTAGGAAACGCGGGTGAGCGACAACATTCTCGAGAAAACGCATGTTGGTTTTCACGCCGCGGATGCGGAACTCCCGGAGCGAGCGCAGAAGCTTCGCGGTCGTCGCGCGGAAGTCGGGGGCGAAGGCGGTAAGCTTCACGATGAGACTGTCGTAGTGGCTGGAGATGACCGTTCCCGCGCCGCCGGTTCCGGAATCGAGTCGAATACCGAAGCCTGCCGCTCCGCGATACGCCCGGATCTTTCCGGTATCGGGAGCGAATTGGTTCTGCGGGTCTTCGGTCGTGATCCGACACTGGATCGCGTAGCCGCTTCGCGTAATCGCGGCCTGAGAGGTGATGCCGATCTCGGGATCGCTCAAGCGATACCCTTCGGCGACGCGTATCTGTGCCTGCACCAGGTCGCGGCCGGTGATGCACTCCGTCACCGTGTGCTCGACCTGAATGCGCGGGTTGACCTCGATGAAGTAGAAGCCTTCGTCGTTGACGAGAAATTCAACCGTTCCCGCGTTCTCATAGCTCGCCTTCGTCGCGATCCGGAGTGCTGCTTGATAGAGCTCTTGACGAAGCGCATCTCCGATGGAAACGGAGGGTGCGACCTCGACGACTTTTTGATGACGACGCTGCACGGAACAATCACGTTCGAAAAGATGGACCGAGCTCCCGTAGCCGTCGGCCAAAATCTGAACTTCGATGTGCTTCGCCCGCTCGACGAGCTTTTCGCAGTAGAGATCGCCTCGCCCGAACGCGGCTTCGGCTTCGCTCCGAGCTCTCGCGAACGCTTCCTCGATCTCGTCCTCGGTGCGAACGATGCGCATCCCACGACCGCCACCGCCGAAAGAGGCTTTGAGGATGATAGGCAAGCCGTTCTCATCGGCAAAGCTCTTGACGTCTTTGGTCGACACGACCGGGCCATCCGTCCCGGGGACAACAGGTACGCCGGCCTCGATAGCCAGATTCCGTGACGCGGTCTTGTCACCGAAGGTCTCGAGCGCGCCCGGGGCTGGACCGATGAAGGCGACGCCCGCTGCCTCGCAACGCCGGGCGAACTCGACGTTCTCCGAGAGGAAACCGTATCCGGGATGAATCGCATCAACCTCGTGTTTCAGGGCGACCGCGAGAATGGCTTCCTGGTCCAGATAGGGGCCTATTGACTCGTCGGTTGAGCCAACGGCAAACGCTTCATCCGCTTTGTAGCGATGGATCGAGAGTTGATCCGCGTGCGCGTAAATGGCCAGCGTACGGATTCCCAGCTCGGTACAAGCGCGAAAGACGCGGATGGCAATCTCGCCACGGTTCGCGGCCATGATTTTGGAGAACGCGCGGCGACTCATCGCGTGCATTGTGCTCCGCCCGCTTCCACCTGCGCAAGGCCGTCAAGAAACTCACCGCAGAGACGCCGAGGACGCAGAGAAAAGATCAACGCAAAGGCGCTAAGACGCAAAGACGCAAAGAGAAAGTCAGCGCCGAAGGCGCTTCACTTTGCGCCTTGGCGACTTTGCGTCTTTGCGTTGTTTTTGTGCGCTCGATCTCTGCGAACTCTGCGTCTCTGCGGTGAGTCCTTAGACGGTGAAATCGACGACGACTGGGGCGTGGTCCGACGGCTGTTTGCCCTTGCGTTCGTTGCGATCGACGAAGGCATCGCGTATGCGCTCGGCGAGGTGCTTTGTCACCAGTATGCCGTCGATGCGCAGGCCGTCGTTTTTGGGAAAGCCGAGCATGCGGTAGTCCCACCACGAAAAGATACCGCCATCCGGATGGTGGGCGCGAAACGCGTCCACGAGCCCCCACTCGATGAGCTCCCGGAACGCGGCGCGCCCGTCGGGATGGCACAGCACCGAGTCCTTCCACCTCTCCGGGTTGTTCACGTCGTGATCGTCGGGCGCGATGTTGAAATCTCCGCAGACCGCCATGGACTTCGCCGGGTCGCCTTGGGCGTCGAGGTAGCTCCTCAGCCGAGACAGCCACTCGAGCTTGTAGTCCCATTTGTCCGAGCCGACCGTGCCACCGTTAGGAACGTACACCGAGATAACGCGGACTCCACCGACGTCGGCGGCAACGAGTCGTGCCTGCGGGTCGTCATGATCAGTGCCATCTGCCATCGAAGTCGCGACGTTGTCGGCTTTCTCCTTACTCAGGATAGCGACGCCGTTGTACGTCTTCTGTCCAACGATGGTCGAGTGGTACCCCGCTTGCTTCACATCGAGCACCGGGAAGCCTTCGTCCACGACCTTGAGCTCCTGCAAGCAGATGACGTCCGGCTGGTGTCGTTTCAGCACACCGAGAAGGCGCGGAAGTCGAGTGCGGATGGAGTTGACGTTCCAGGTGACGATGCGCATCGGCCGGGATTATAGCAAGCGATCGCGTTGCCTCCGAGGAATGCCTTTGCTAGAGTCGACTCCATGACCAAGCTTTCCCCGAAGCGATGAATGAAACGATAAACATCAGGGCGATTCGACGACTCGAACAAAAGGCCCGTGCGCTCGAGCCCGACGCCGCCGAGAGGCAGCGCCTGTTCGAAGATGTCGCCGCCTATGCCGAGGAGTTCCTTCAGGCGATCGACGAGCTCCCTGCGTTCGTCGATACCGACGACAAAGGAGTCGGGCTCTACGACTCCCCGATTCAGGACGAGCCACGTCCGATGCCGAAACTGCTCGAGCACTTGAAGCACGACGTCGACCGCCCAGGCTTGAACACCGCCTCGGGCCGCCACCTCGGATACATCCCCGGGGGTGGCATTTACGCATCCGCGCTCGGCGATTACCTCGCGGCGGTGACCAACCGCTTCGCGGGCGTCTTTTTTCCCGGGCCGGGCGCAGTGCGGATGGAGAACATGTTGCTCGAGTGGATGCGCGAGCTCGTCGGCTATCCCAAAGGGTCGACAGCCGGGAACCTGACATCGGGCGGGAGCATCGCAAACCTCATGGGCATCGTCGCGGCCCGAGACGCTTTCGGCCTGAAGGGGCGCGATTTCGAACGCAGCGTCGTTTACCTGAGCGAGCAAGCCCACCATTCGTTAGGCAAGGCCCTGCGCATCGCGGGTCTTGGCGAATGCATCGAGCGATTCGTCCCCCTCGACGAGCGCCACCGAATGCAACCGGAATCCCTCGCTAAAATGATTCGTGAGGATCGCGCTACCGGACGCCTCCCGTTCCTCATCATCGCCTCTGCGGGGACCACCGATACCGGCGTGGTCGACCCAATCGAAAGGCTCGCGGACGTCTGCGAGCGCGAGGAGCTCTGGTTTCATGTGGACGCAGCGTACGGCGGGTTTTTTCTTCTGTGCGACGAAGGCAAAAAGATTCTTCGAGGCCTCGATCGCTCTCACTCGCTCATAATGGATCCCCACAAGACACTCTTCATTCCATACGGATCAGGAGCCGTCCTCGTGCGCGATCGGTTGTCGTTGCTCAAGAGTCATCACTACCTACCCAATTACTTGCAAGACACGAGGCGTGCCCAGGACGAGCTTTCGCCCGCGGACGTGTCACCCGAGCTCAGCAAACACTTTCGCGGTCTGAGACTCTGGATGCCGCTATTGCTCCACGGTGTCGCGCCATTTCGGGCCGCGCTCGAAGAAAAGCGTCTGCTCGCGCGCTATTTCCACGAACAGCTCCGGGCCAAACCCGGCTTCGAGGTCGGCCCTTATCCGGACCTCTCCGTCGTCATATTCCGCTACGTGCCGCAACACGGTGACCCCAACGAGTTCAACCGGAAGCTGGTCCATGCCATCCACCAAGACGGCACGGTCTTTCTCTCTTCCACCATGGTAAACGGCCAGTTCACTCTAAGGATGGCGGTGTCCGCGTTCCGTACCCACCTAGAAACGATTCAGCGAGCCCTCGACATCATCGAGACCGCCGCCAAGAGACTCGAGTCTATTTGAA
The DNA here is from genome assembly GCA_965237955.1 of Candidatus Marinacidobacterales bacterium. Classification (GTDB taxonomy): domain Bacteria; phylum Acidobacteriota; class Vicinamibacteria; order Marinacidobacterales; family SMYC01. Next base: position 8,131,846 of record OZ250169.1, read on the forward strand.
GCGGGCCGAGCGCCCAGGAACTAGACAAACTAGAGCCCGATCGAAAGCCAAAAAATCTAAAGTAAGAAGCGAGCCGCCCGATTAACAAAGAACGAGGAGAGCTTGCTCTCCTCGCACAAGCTAGCCCTCTCCCGGGAGAGGGACTGGGTGAGGGGTAAGCAACTAGAGGTCTTCGATTCGATGTCCGATTCTGTACTGGACGCGTCCGTCAGTACCGCAAGCGAAGCGGGTACGTGCGAGCGACGTGTCATCGATCTCCTCGGCCACTTGCTGGTCCTTGCCTCGGACATCGCCCCCGATAGCCGAAGCCTGGGCACGGAAGAGTTTCGTGCCCAGCTCGAGCTCTACCGCACTCAGCTTTCCCAAGCCGCTAACTAGTACCCGTCCTGAAGCCTGTAAGGGATTGAGAAAAAAGGAGAAATCGCAAATTTAGGGCTAGTCTTCTGAGGGGGTGTCGATTAGGACCGTGTCGTTGAAAACATCCGATTCTAAATGACTTAACTCCAAAGGAGACCAGCCCTAAATGCGAAAAACGATCAACCCACAGCCAAATCTACGTGAGCCCTGGCTGGAGCTGGAGCACGCACGCGAACTCGAAACGATCTCGTCGCTGCTCGATGCCCATCCTAAGCTCAATGAGCTGGTACTGCAAGACCTGAAGTCGGTCACCCCATCGGCAGGGAGCGATGTTGGTCGTGGGGGAATGAGCGCGGAGCAGGTTCTCCGGGCGTTGTTGGTCAAGCAGCTGAATCAGTTCAGCTATCGAGAGCTGGCGTTTCACTTGGCAGACTCTCGAAGCTATCGGACGTTTTGCCAGCTCGGCATCATAGAGCCGACCCCGTCGAAGTCGACCCTAGCAGCAAACATCAAAGCCGTGAAGTTCGAAACGCTGGAGCAGATCAACCGAGAGCTGGTGAGCGTTGCCGAGGATGCTGGGATCGAAAAGGGAAGAAAAGTACGAGTGGACTGCACGGTAGTGGAATCAAACATTCATCCGCCTACAGACTCCGAGCTTCTTTATGACTGTGTTCGGGTTCTCACTCGCCTGATGTGCGGAGCTCGCGAACTGCTGGGTACAGTAGTGGTCTTCGGCAATCGAACGCGTCGAGCGAAGAGACGTCGACTGGGAGTTCTGAACGCGAAGGATAAGCAACAAAGGCGTCGCGTCTATCGAGATCTACTGAAGGTGACGGAAGAAACCTATCGCTCCGCTCAACGCGTTGCAGAACAGTTGGAAGAGTCGGGCTTGACCGAGCCTGTGAAGCGAGCGAGTACGGAGAGGATCGCCGCGGATTTTGAGCACTTTCTCGTCCTCACCAAGAAAGTCATCAACCAAACCCAACGCCGAGTGATCGACGAAGAGCGTGTGCCTGCAGAGGAAAAGGTCGTTTCTGTCTTCGAAGAACACACCGACATTATTCGCAAAGACCGGCGCGAGACCCTCTACGGTCACAAGGTGTGTCTGACTGGTGGTTCGTCCTCGATGATTTTGGATTGCGTGATCTTGGATGGGAATCCGGCCGATTCAACTCTCGCGGAAACCATGATCGACCGTCTAGTCGAACTCTACGAGCGGGCCCCGCGCCAGGTCGCCTACGATGGCGCGTTTTCTTCAAAGGCAAACTTGGAAGCCATCAAAGGCAAGGGAGTTGAAGATGTTGCCTTTACCAAGGCTCAAGGTTTCGCCGTGACCGATATGGTCAAGAGTTCCTGGGTCTATCAACGCCTGCGGCGATTTCGCTGCGGGATCGAAGGCGTCATTTCGTTCTTGAAACGAGTCTTTGGTCTCGACCGATGCACATGGCGCTCATTGCCTTCTTTTAAATCGTACGTATGGGGTTCCATCATCACCTGCAATCTACTGGTGATGGCGAGACATCTATTAAGATAATAACTATTACTCTTCCGCTCCCATAGCCTTGGATTCCTGACGATTCGCCTCTCGTTTCGTCCAAGATTTTCATTCGCTCTCAACCCTACGAAGTTCCCTACCGAAACCGTATAATACCCACATCTTCGGTAGGCCTGTCGCACACCACAAGTTATGGTGTTTCTGGACAGGAACTAACTACCGTCACGTTGAGAATCTTCTTAGTGCGGCAGTTCGGCTGTGTGAGGAGTTTTTTCAACGCTCCCAGACTTATCTCGCCGATCGGGAACAGGAGTTTCGCGAGCTGATCCAGATGTTGCGAGACGCACTGCTCTCACTCGCCGGAGATAGCCAGGCTTTTCACGGCCAGCTGATCGAGACCAGCGCTCGTCTGAATCGCTTGTTGGAGCTCGACGATATCCGCGCGCTGAAATCGCGGCTCACCGACGAGGTAGACGCCCTCAAGCGTAGCGTGGAGCAGAAGCAACGGGAAGAGCAGGCGCATCTCAGCGAGCTCACCGAGCGTGTGGGCGCACTTCAATCGACACTCGAGCAGACCAAGAATCAGGCCGCGCTCGACGCCCTGACCGAGGCCGAATCGCGGCTCTTTCGACGACACGCTCCGGGAATGGATCCGTTCGCACGAGGCCTCGAAGCGCAGTTTTATCTTGTGTATGGTCGACCTCGACGACTTCAAGCACATCAACGATGAACATGGCCATGTCGTGGGAGATCGCGTGCTCAAATGCGCCGCAGCCGCCCTCGCCGAGGGAATTCGTGAGGAGGATTTCGTCGCTCGCTATGGCGGGGAGGAGTTTGCGCTCATGCTTGCCGGGACGAGCCTCAAGCAAGCCCAAGAACGACTTTCCGCTCTCGTTCAAC